>NZ_CP108256.1:0-5635000 GCF_045041165.1 Streptomyces sp. NBC_00057
GTACCATATCGCTGCGCGATATGAAAGCGAAACGATCCGCGTTGCGGATCGGGCTGTTTCCGCTTCGCTTCAACAGCCAGTGAAACGGCCCGCGTTGCGGGCCGTCAATTCCCGCTGCACGGGAATTGCGAATTTCCGCTGCGCTCCAATTCGAAAAGCAGGCATGTCCGCTTCGCTCCCACGCCCTTGTTCCGGCTGCGCCGGAACGGCTGGCTACAGGATACGGGTGCATCACTGCTGGCCTGTGTAGCATCCCGAACAACAGCACACCCCCAGCCTGGTGACACCACATCACCCCTCAGACGAGAGGCCGACCCCACCTGACGGAACGAAACCAGACACCGCTTCGCCCGATCCTGCCCGTAACAGCCCATCACTTCCTGAAAAACGATCAGTACACAGACGAATCTACCCGAAAAAGCCTCCCGACAGACCTTGTTGCGCTAGAGTGAGTCCGCGCATCACCACGATGATGCATCACAGGATGCAGTGTGTAGCATCCCGAGGGAACCGCTACCCCCTCTGTCAGGTATGACTGGCCGCTCTCGTGAATTCTGGAGTACGGATATGCCGAATACGAAGCAAATCCCTCTGCGTCCTCATCAGATTGAAGCGGTGGATGCCGTGGTGCGTGGTCTTGATATTCCGCCAGGAAAGCGAATTCCGCGTAATGGGCTACGGGCCACGGTGGTGGCGGCGTGCGGTACGGGAAAGACGTTCATTGCCGCGCATTCCGCGTTGCGGCTCGCGCGCAACGGGCGGGTTCTCGTGCTGCTGCCGACTTTGGATCTGCTGACCCAGACGGTGCGAGAGTGGCGCTTGGCCGGGCATACGGGCCCGGCTGTGGCGGTGTGTTCACTGGATGACGACCCGCACTTGTGGAATCTCGATATGCGGTCCACGACCAGTCCTCCGCAGCTGGCGCTGTGGCACGGCCGAGGACCCGTGACGGTCTACGCCACCTACGCCTCCCTGCCAGTGCTCGCAGAGACCCATGAGGGCGCGTACGGACTTCCCATGGACGTCTTCGACCTCGTGGTCGTGGACGAAGCGCACCGAACCAGCGGGGCGATGGGGAAGGCGTGGGCGGCCATCCACGACCAGGACGTCATCCCCGCGATGCGCCGGCTCTACATGACCGCCACCCCCAGGATCTGGAAGGAGCGGCCGCCCCGGCCCCGTTGGGCGGAGCGCCAGGCCGGCTTCGAGAACGCGCGGAACCCGCTACCGCAGGAACTGGCCTGTTCCATGGACGATCCCAAAATCTACGGGCCTGTCGTGTACGAGCTGTCGCTGGCGTCCGCGGTGTCCCGCGGGCTTTTGGCGCGGTATCAGATCGTGGTGGTGGAACTGACCGACCCGGTGGTCACCCCCGCCCGCCTGGCCGGCCAGGAGAAACGCGAGGAGCAGCTGCGGGGTGAGCGGATGGGGGCGTTGCAGGCCGCGTTGCTGGAGACGATGGCGGTGCACCAGCTGCAGACCACGATCACGTTCCACCATCGGACGATAGAGGCGGCGGCGTTCGCGAAGGGGCTGCCCAGGGTCGCGCAGCGGCTGCACGCGTCCGACCCGGAGCGGTACCCGGAGCGTGTGTGGGCGGACTGGTTGTGCGGTGAGCATGAGGCGGACCACCGGCGCCAGGTACTGGGGGACTTCGGGCGCAGGGCGGGGCGTGCGGTGCTCTCGAACTGCCGTGTGCTGGGCGAGGGAGTTGATATCCGGGCGGTGGATTCCGTGGCACTGTTGGACCCGAAAGGGTCAGCGGTGGATATCGTGCAGGCCATTGGCCGGGCACTGCGTCAGAAACCCGGTCAGGGCAAGATCGCGACGCTGATCGTGCCGGTGTTTTTGGCGCGGGGTGAGCATCCGGAAGACATGTTCACTTCCTCTTCGTATCGCCCTTTGGTGAAGGTTCTTGAGGGGCTTCGGGCGCATGATGAGCGTGCGGTGGAAATGCTTGCTACTCCGCAGGAGCCCCAGAAGCAGGTCGTTGATCCGTCGCAGAGTATCGGTCCGGAGCCGGAAGACGGTGAGGAGGAGTCGCGGCTGCTGCTCCGGTTCGCGGCCCCCAGGGATCCGGTGATGATCGCGAAGTGGGTCAAGTTCCAGGTCCTCGACACCGAGCGTCAGGACTGGGCCCGCGGGTACGACGCCGCCCGGCGGTACTTCGAGCGGGAGGGCTCGCTGGACGTGCCCTACGAACACGCCGAGGGCACCTACCCGTTGGGCAGGTGGCTGTCCGACCAGAGAAGGGCCTACCGGGCCGGGACCATGTCCAGCACCCGGGCAGATGAGCTGGACGAGCTCGGCATGATCTGGGACACCGCCGACACACAGTTCGCCGAGAACCTCGCCGCCGCCCGCGCCTACTACGCCGAAGCGGGCACATTGGCCGCGCCACGCCACGCGACCGCCCTGGACAAACCCGTCGGGCAATGGCTCACCAACCTCCGCCGGCCCGGAGGACTGGGGAAGGACCCCGAACGCGCAGCGCGGCGTGCCGAGCAACTCGCCGCGATCGACCCGGACTGGAACCCCGGACAGTTGGGGTGGACCGTCGACTGGCAACGCCACTGGGCCGGGCTCACCACCCTCCTCACGGCCGGCGGAAAGCTGGAAGAAATCACGCCCGGCGTCACCTACCGAGGCGACGACATCGGACGCTGGACCGCCCGGCAAGCCCGCGACTGGGCACGCCTCAACACCGAACAGCAACACCGCCTGAACGAACTCGACGTGAAACCGGCTGCACGGCCCCAGAAGGCCCCAGCGCGAACCAGTGCGAAGACAGGGGCAGCGAAGGGCTCCGACGCCTTCACGCGCGGCATCACGGCCCTTCGGCAGTACATCGCGCGAGAGGGGAAGACCGTCGTCGGGCGGCAGCACGTCGAAAAGATGCCCGACGGGACATCCGTACGCCTCGGCGTATTTCTCAGCAACCAGAAAACCCGCCGCGACCGCCTCACCGAAGACCAGCTCACCGCCCTCGCCAACCTCGGGCTGGAGTGGGCTGCCTGACTGAACAATGGCGATGCCCACACAAACCATGTCCGGCGCGGGCATCGCCATACTCATCTCGGGCCATCCGGCGCAGCTCGGTTGGGCGCCCACCGGTCACGGCGCGGGCGCGGAGCCGGGCGAGGATGCCGTTGTTGTCCGGCTTCGAAAGACCCTACTCTCTTGGAGCCCTCACCCCCCTGACCAGGTGATCCTCACCCAGTGACCCGCCAATCCTCACTGCTTGTCCAACACCAACGCCCAGCCATGACCGCTCAACACCCCATAGAAAAAACCGAATCGGTCCGGCCCACAGCACCCAAGACCGGACACCCAACCGAGAACCATCCCGGACACGGAAGCAAAGACTCCCATCTAGCGGACCGGCCGATCGGCGACGGTCAGTGGGTGAAGCCCCAGTCGAGCATCTTGGCGGCGTCGGCGAAGACCTCCTGGTCGGCGCCGACGATCGCACCGACCAGGGTGCGGTTGTCCCGTTTGGCGGCGAAGACGAGCGAGTAGCCGGCCTCGGCGCCGCTGCCCGTCTTGACGCCGAGGGCGCCGTCGTAGGTGCTCAGCAGGTCGTTGGTGGTGTTCCAGGTGTAGTACCGGGTACGGCCGTTGGCAGCCGCGGCCTCCGTCTTGAACTGCTTGAGCTTCACGATGTCGGCGAAGACCGGCTTCAGCATCGCGCGCTGGCCGAGCTTGGCGAGGTCGCGCGCGGTGCTGCGGTTGTCGCCGTGCGAGATGCCGTCGAAGGAGTCGAAGTGCGTACCGGTCAGGCGCAACTGCTGGGCCTGCGCGTTCATCTGGTTCTCGAAGTCGGCGATCCGCGCCTCCTGCGTGTCCCCGTTGCCGAAGCTGTCGGCGAGGGCCATCGCGGCGTCGCCGCCGGAGGGGATCAGCATGGCGTGCAGCAGCTGGCGGGCGGTCAGCTTGTCGCCCGTCTGGAGGTCGGCGGTGCTGGCCCCGTTCTCGGTGACGTAGTCCCGGTACTCCTGCTTCACCGTGATCTGCCGGTCCAGCCACTCCGGATGCTGGAGCACCACGAGCGCTGTCATGATCTTGGTGGTGCTGGCCATCGAGACGCTCTCGCCGGCCTTGGTCCCGGCCCACATCGCCCGCTCCTGGCTGCCGTCGCGGGCGTCGAGCAGGAAGGCGTTGTCGGTGGCGACGTCGGGCGCGGCCTGGTCTCTGGTGGCGGGCGCGCCCTGGCTCTGGTCGTCCGCGAAGTGCGTGACGGTGGAGGTCGCCGCTTCGGCGAGGCCTCCGGCGGTGATCGGCAGGACGGCGCCGACCAGCGCGACGGTCGCGATGCGGGCTCCGGTGCGGTGGGTGCGGTTGGGACGGGCGTGCGAACCCATGGGCCTCCCCTTCTCCCGGCGCGGGGGCGCCGGCTCGTGACGAAAATCGGTGCGTAGCGCACCTACTTGCGCACGAATATCCGTTGTCGAGATCGACATGTCATAGCCGGGTAACAGGAATCACAGCCATGGAGATGCCGTGCAGCCCCCTTGTGGACCTATGACCTCGGTCGCGCACTGTGGTCCAACGATCTCAACACGTTACGGGTGCGGGGATGCGCCGCGCCGCCCCGATTCGGAACGGGGCGGCGCGGATTGGCGGCAGACCCGGTTCCAGGCAGGCGTCGGCTTCACCTGGATTGCGTACTTCGCGGCCGCTCGCACTAACGTGCCGCCGTACAGCGTCAGTAGCCGCGACCATCGTGCCGGTCTTCCTGAAGCCGGGCGAGGACCCGACCGGCATGGTCGCCAGCGCGAGCTTCAAGCCGCTCGTGGCCGTGCTCCAGTGGCTGCGCTCGCACGATGAGCGCATGGTCGAGCAGCTCGTCTACCGCGCCCTGCGTGGAGGAGGCTTTATCGGATGGTGGCGACTGCTGTCAGTCGTATGCCGATACCGGTCAGCCGAGTGCAGAAGGACTGGGATACCTGAGACCAGGGCGGCAACTCGTGCCGCCCTGATGCTCGTGGGAAGGGGCCGCGATGCCCGGAAGACGTGGCGAGGATCCCGTACACGGTCCGGTGGCCGTGTTCCCGCCGGCGTCGGGGCGGGCGGCGGCAGTGCCCCGGCTGCTGGACCTCGACAGCCGCGGTGAGTTAAGTGCGGCGCATGTGCGCCTGGTGGCACAGGCGTTGGGTAAGTCGGAGCGGACAGTGTGGCGGTGGCTGGCCGTTGCCCGGGAGGATCATCGCCTCGCACGGGTGGAGTCGTCCCATTTCACGATCACGACGGAAGTCCGGCGGCTGCTGGCACTGTGGGGCGGTAACGCCTCCCGGGTCCACACCGAGCTGATGCAGCGGGCAGCCGACGATCCGGACGCGCCCGCAGTACCGTCGCTCTCCACGTTGCACCGGGCGATCCGCCGGGACCTGACCCGCGGTGAGCGGGCCGGGCTCAAGAGCGGGGAAGCGGCGCGACGCGCGCATGACGTCTTCGGGCAGCGTCCGGCGACGCACCGCAACGCGGCGTGGGAGGGCGACCACAAGCATGTGCCCATCGAGGTGGATGTGGAGGGTGAGCTGGCCACGCCGTGGGTGACCTGGTTCATCGACTGCGCCACCAAAGCGATCACCGGAGTCGCGGTCACCGCGCACGCTCCGAGCCGAGACGCGGTGCTGGCGTCCCTGCGGATCGCGATCACCCGCAGCGAGCCGTTCGGTCCGGTGGGCGGGCTGCCCGGTCAGATCCGGATGGACCGCGGCAAGGAGTTCCTGTGCGCTACGGTCACCGCGGCAATGGGTGCGCTCGCCGTTCCCGTGACCGATCTGCCTGCCTATACCCCGCACTTGAAGGGCACCATCGAGGCGTTGAACGACGCGGTGGAGGAGATGTTCCTCGTCTCCCTCCCCCGCTACACCGGCCGTCAGAAACTCACCGGTGGCCGGCTCGCCGACCCCGACGCCCCGCCTCTGACGTATGAGGCGTTCGTGGGGCTGCTGCTGGACTGGGTGACCTGGTGGAACACCCGCCACCACCCGTCCGCGTTGAACGGCAAGACGCCAGTCGAGGCGTGGCAGGCCGACGCGACACCGCTCACGGATGTGTCCCCAGGGCAGCTGGCGACGTTCGCCCTGGAGGACGATGGCCGTACGTACACGATCAGCACCAGCGGAGTGCGGTGGCGCCGCCGGGACTACCTCGCCCCCTGGATGAACGGCCGTACCGGCACCAAGGTCTCGGTACGGCACCTGCCCCATCACGACGACACCATCGAAGTCTTCGATGCCACGACCGGCCGCCACCTCGGATCGGCGTTCCTGGCCGCTGCGGCGAGCCGGGAGCAGATCCGCTCCGTCCAGGCAGCACGGACCGCGGCCGCCCGCCGGCTCAAGGCCGATCTGAAGGCCGCGGAGAAACTGCGCCGCCAGCGCTTCGAAGCCTCCACCACCGCCGCCCCGCCCAGGCCTCTCACCTCCCCGACCTCCGCGCAGGCCGAAGAGGAACTGGGCGCAGCAGCGCAGACGGACCGCCGCGCGCTGGCCCGCCCTGGTCTCGTTCCGCACGGCCCCGCGCCCGATACCTGGGCCCGCCCGAGGCCCCCGCGCACACCTACTCCTGATGAGGACCAAGGCTGATGATCGCTGATCTGGACTACGGGCTGCTGCCCGACGAGAGCGAAGACCACTTCCTGGGCCTGGAGCAGGCGCAGCTGGTCGGCACCGACACACTGCTGACCACGCGGGACAACATCGAGGCCGTCATCGAGGCGAAAGCCATGATGTGCGTCTACGGGCCGGCCGGATCCGGCAAGACGATGTCGGTGAACTCAGCACTGCGGCATCTCGCCCCGGACATCACCCATCGCCTGGAGCTGCGGGCCGGACCGACTCCCCGGGACATCCGCCACGGTCTCTTCCAGGCGCTGGGGCTGCCGGGTGAGCCGCCGGCCCGCCCGATCGAGTTCGACACCCTCCTCAAGGAGGCGCTCGCCGAGGAGTTCCGGGTCCTGGTCTGTGACGAGGCGCAGTGGATGAAGAAGACCGGGTTCGAGTTCTGGCGCCATCTGTGGGACGACAAACGCACCAACATCGCGGTGATCTTCGCCGGGGGCGACGGCTGCTACAAGGTCCTGCGCCGTGAGCCGATGCTGGCCTCCCGGATCTTCATCTGGCAGGAGTTCACCCGGATGTCCAAGGACGAAGTGAGGGAGACAATTCCCGCCTTCCACCCCGTCTGGGCGGACGTGGACACCGTGTTGATCGACGCGATCGACAAGCAGGCCGCCCACGGCAGCTTCCGCAACTGGGCCAACATCACCACCCACATCCTCGCCGGCATGAAGAAACTGAACCTCAAACAGGTCGACGAAGACCTCGTGCGCTGGGTCTACAGCAAGATCGGCGGCATGTAGTGACAGCCGGCGGTCCACCACCGGTCACCGTCATCCACGACAAGGACGACCACCCCGCCTGGACGACCGCCGCGCATGCCGCACACGAACCCGCCCTGGGACGTCTGACCGTCGACCCCAGCCCCGCCAACGGAGCGCCCGCCGCCCTCGCCCACGACCTCCTCTATGCCCTGGGCAAACGACTCCCCCAAGGCGGAGAAAAGTACGGGACGTGGGCCGATTCCCAGCGCCCCGCCTGGGATGCCGTCGCCACCTGGGTGCTCACCCACCACATTGGGCACCTCATCGTCTGCCGCACCGACCGCCTCACGCACGCCCGCCAGAGACAACTACTCGCCCTGCGGGAACGGTGCGGTATCCGCCTCACCCTCCTGTGGCACCGGCAGGTCACCCCTGCCCTGAGAACGCTCCTCGAAGAAACCCCGCACCACATCATCGAGACCCTCCCCCAGGCCCGTATCGCCCTGGACCGGACGGAACACTCACCGACCGGTACCCCAAGCGCCGGACAGCAGCGGCCCACCGAACCTGCCCCTCGGCGCCAGGACGGCGGGCAGTGGATCACCTCCCCGGCACCGTCGGACGGCGTGGTGACAAACCGCCCGAAACGCGCCCGGTGCCAGGGCGCACCCAAGCTCGCCCCCACAACGAGCAGCGCACCGTCCGCGCGAGGGCGTGACCACACACCAGCAGACGTTCTCGCCGCACGGCTGACCACGGTGGCACACCCCCTGCACGCCACAGCCCTGGCCATCCACGCGGTCACCGGGGCAGACATCAACCAGCTCGCGCTCATCCGCGGCATCGACATCAACGAAACAGCGACCACCGTCAAAATCCACGACAGCACAGCCCACCGCCGATGCCGGCTCTACCCACTCCCCACCTGGACACGCCGCCTCGCACGCGCCGCCGGCATTCACGGACAGCTCAAGGACCGCGCCCCGGACAGCCCGCTCTTCCCGCTCATCACGGTCCAGGACGGCGAACAACTCCGCCTCACCGCAACAGGAATCCGCTACCACCTGAAGCCCACACCGTAGAAAGCGACACCGGCCGCCCCGTTGTCCTGTCCCAGATAACTGTGGGCAGGGTGAGGCTCTGACCTGCGGTGCCTACGGTTGTGCGGGACGAGTTGGCGGTTGGTGTCCCGCTCAACCGTAGGCAGCGTGGTTGTTCACCCGCGGAGCCAGGCCAGCAGGCGCCGTGGAGTCGGTCGCGAGGTGCTGGCTGCCATGACTTGGGGAGCCGGCTTGGCTCTCCTGGCTTGTTGGGCGAGTCGGTACTCGTCGGCTTCACGGATGAGTTTCTGAGAGCGGATCTGGTGTAACTCGAAGTGCATGCCGCTCCCTCCTACTGCTGGAGCTCCATGACGTCGGCGACCACGCAGCTGACGTTGTCGGGGCCGCCGGAGCCGTTGGCGAGGGCGATGAGCTCGCGGACCGCCTGCTCGGGCTCACGGATCTCGGAGAGCACCCGGTGGATCTCGTCCGTCGGCACGGCGGTCGACAGGCCGTCGGAGCAGAGCAGGTATCGGTCTTCCAGCTGGGCGTCGTGCAGGCGCATGTCGGGGGTGCCATCGGCCCCGTGGCCCAAGGTCCGAATCAACAGGGACCGCTGGGGGTGGGAGACGGCCTCCTCCGGGCTGATACGTCCTTCGTCGACCATCGACTGCACCATGGTGTGATCGTGGGTGATCTGGAACAGTTCTCCGTCGCGCAGGAGGTAGACGCGGGAGTCGCCGATGTGGACGAGGGCCAGCTGTGAGCCGGTCCAGAGCATCGCGGTGAGTGTGGTGCCGGCCTCTCCGGGTGATGAGCCGGGTCCAGTAACGCCGTTGACGGCCTGTTTGGCCTGTTCGATGGCGTCTTCGAGGACGTTGAGGAGATCGCCTGCCGGGATGCCGTCGGTTTCGAGGCGCTTGAGCGCGTCGACGGCGGCGGCGCTTGCGGGGGCTCCTTGGCTGCCGAAGCCGTCGGCGACGGCGAGCAGGCGGGAGCTGGCATAGGCGGTGTCCTGGTTGCTCTCACGGACCAGGCCCGTGTCGGAAAGAGCGGCGTAACGGATTCCCAGGGGCTTGGCGGTCGGAGACATGGCGGGGTCCTTCCAGGACAGATGGTCGATGAGGAAAGAAGCGAGGTCCCGCCGCGCGGCGATGTCGGCCTCAACCTGGGCCCAGAACGCACGAACCTCCCGGGCTGCCGGGCCTGCCTCCAACGTGCAGACGTGCTGGATGCGGGCCAGGGGCATCCCCAGGCGCCGGAGCCAGGCGACCAGCCGGGCTTGATCCAGCTGTTCCGGTGCGTAGAGGCGATAGCCGCTCACCGGGTCGACACGAGCGGGGGTCAGCAGCCCGAGCTCGTCGTAAAGACGCAGCGCCTTCGGCGACAGCCGGGACGCCGTCGCGAACGTCCCGATGGTCAGCAACCCCATGCCCGCTCTCCTCCTCATGCCGAGCACGTCACCCGGCCTCACCGATGCTGTGGCCTCCCCCAAGGTGAAGGTCAACCAGGAGTCCTGTTCGGCTCGGTCAGATGGTCTCCCACTCGCTCGGGGGCTGAGTGATCAGTCGAGGACGCCGATCTGTCGATGGGCCTCGATGTCTCAACTGGCCGTGGACGCGGGTTGTGTCTCTCGGAGGGTTCAGGAGGGCCTCGATCTGTCTTGCTGTGGCCTCGGTGGTCATGCTGAGCCATGTGCGGCTGGTGCCTCGGAGGGGCGCCTGTACCGGGAAGCGGCGGTGGAATTCGGCGATGGCCTGTGTGACGACGTGGAGGTCGTCGCTGTGCCTACACATGACCGAGACAGAGCCGTACACGCCTACAGAAAAGCGGGACTGCCTACACCTCACAGAGACAGGACACCCGTCCCCAACTCTCAGCACCCACCCCCTGCCAGCACAGCCCTGACCAGCAACAACACACCTATGCTGTACCGACCGGCAACAAACCGACCCGCATCATCACCAAAAACGTCAGCACGAAATCGGCAACTGTGTCACCACCCGAACTACTCACCGCGACCATCTGAACAGCACAAACACCGCAGCTACCGCACTGACATCACAATGCCGAACCACCACCGCCAAAAAATCGCAGATCATCAGGCGGCCCTCACGCAGTGGGTCAGACGGGAAGGCGCAGACCGGCCGGTGCCGCGCGGGCACGCCGAGGAGATCGCGGTCGACGGCGAGACGGAGCCGGTGGTCGTGAAGCTCGGAGTCTGGGTCTCCAACACCAAGAGCCGGCGCGACAAACTCACCCCCGAGCAGCGGAACGCACTACGGGAACTGGGCATCGACTGGATCTGACGGCCGTTGGCGAAATCCCCCTTTGACGATGGTCCGAGGCTGGGTCAGGGGCGCGCAGGCGGGGTGGTGAGGTACGGGGCGAGTTGGGCTTCAAGGTCGGCAATGCGTTTGTCCATGAAGCGGTTGTTCTGGCGTGCGCTGGTCAGGCGCTCTTGAACCTGCTGGTTGTCCTGGGTGAGCTGTCGTATGTGGTGCTTCAGCGTGGTGTTCTCCGTGACGATGCGCTGAAGTGAGCCTTCGGGGAGATCGTGTTCGAGGTCGCGGATCTTGCCGAGAAGTTCTGCGATGTGGGTGCGCTGGGTGCGGATTTCGCGCTGGGCTTGGGCGAGTGCGTCTTCGGCGTTGAGTGCACGTTCCTTCCAGGCGGGCTGTACGCGGCTGCCGCTGTTGGAGACTCCGGGGTGGTGTCTGCTTGTGCCGGTGGCCTGCTCGATCAGGGCTCTGGCCTGCTGGTTTTGATAAAGGAAGGTACGTGAGACGCGGGCGGTACGGGCAACGGCTGCGACGGTGACAGGCCTATGGTCGCGCGCCATGGCCGCCAAGGCGGTCCGGAGGCGTTCGAGCATCTCCTGAGTGGTTTGGCGGCGGGCTCGGACGGCGGCGTCGGTGCGGGAAGTACTCATGGCTGCCCTGCGGCGTCGTCGGGGGCCTGTAGTGCTGCGAGGTCTCGGGCGCGGAAAGCGGTGCTCCAGGTTCGGTGGAAGTAGTCCTGAGGGCGCCGCAGGTCGAGGATGAGGGCCTCGTCGAGAATGCCGAGAGCAGCCAAGGCCTGTTCGAGTCCTTTGATGGCCTTGGCTGTGGGTTCGAAGACGGTGTGGAGGTAGTCGGCGGTGGCGTCGTCGGGGGCGTTTTCCGCGATGGAGCGCCACTGTTCGGCTTTGCGTCGCCAGTAGAGGAGGTCTGCGCCGGAGAGGACGAAGTTGTCGCAGTTCTCGCAGTCGAGTTTCCAGGGGCAGGATTCGCCGTCGACGACGGGTTGGTAGGTGCAGAATCCCCCGTCGGCGGGGGTGCTGCGGCGGGAGAGGTCCAGGGCCAGTCCGAGGGCTGTCTCGCGGTCCATGGGCGCGGTGTCGCCGGAGAGGAGTTCGCCTGGGTTGGGTGCGCCGGGCCCGGCCACCCAGACGGTGTTCAGGACGTCTTCGAGGTCGCTGTTGGTGATCTTCACGTAGTGCTCGGCCATGCGTTCGGAGAGCTGGCCGAGGTAACGGCGGATGTGGGTGAGCGTGGCGCCGGCGCGCAGCAGGTTGGTGGCCAGGGTGTGGCGGGCCTGGTGGGCGACGTACGCGCCGCCGAGGTCGAGGTCGGCGATCCAGGTCCTGAAGCGCTGGTTGAAGTGTCCGTAGGAGATCGGCTGCCGGCCGTTGGGGTTGCGGATGCGGGAGGGGAACAGGGCCAGGCCAGGGCGTTCGGCGACTGATGGGGTGCGGCCGTAGCGCCTTTCGAAGAGCTGGAGTGTCATGGTGCGGCGGGCGTCGAGGCGGTGATAGATGGGCTCGGGGATGCGGATGCCCTCGTTGTAGTTGCCGACCTTGGTCTGGTCGTGCCACAGCATGGCCAGGCCGCGGTAGCGGCCGATGCAGTCCAGGCGCAGTCCCACGACCTCACTGCAGCGGCGCCCGGTGGCGACGATGGTCTCCCAGATGTCCCGCAGTCCGCGGTCGTTGAGGTCGAGTTCCTCCAGGCGGCGCAGGTTGGTCTCGTCGGTCAGCGCGCGGGCGACGTCGTCGCTGAAGGGGTTGCGGGAGCGCTGTTTGAGGCCGGTCCCCCCGAAGGGGATGGCGGTCAGGAAGCCGGTGTCGATGCCGAGGCGCTCGGCGTGGCCGGCGGTGATGGCGCTGTAGAGCAGCTTGCGTGCCCCGTTGAAGACGAATTGGCAGCTCAGGTCGGTGACGGTGGGAGACCGTCCGTCGACCAGGACCATGCCCAGGGACGGCAGGCCATGGCGGGCGCGGTGGCGCTGGTCGGCGACGAACCGCTCGGCGTGTTCACGGCGCAGCACGGTGGGGTCGTGGCCTGCGTCGGGGGCGTCGGCTTGGAGGAAGACGCCCAGTTCGACGGCGGCGCGGCGCATCTGGTCGAAGGGTCCTCGGGTGCGGGGGCACTGTGGGGAACGGAGCCACTCGGCGAGGTGGTCCCAGAGCAGGTCGCGCAGCCACCGCTGGGGGACGGTGGTGATGTCGTAGTGGCTCTGGGCGTTCTTGAAACGTCGTCCGAAGTGATCGGTCTCCAGGAAGCCGGCGTCCTTGGTGTCGGAGGGGCTGTAGTAGACGCAGCGCAGACCGTTGACGATCTCCCAGATGATCTTGCGGACTTCGGAGTCCATCTGTTTGCGCGTCAGGTCTTTGTAGCCTTCGTCGTGCAGGTCCATCAGGGACGTGATGCCGCCTCGCCAGCAGTATCTGACGAGATTCCTGATGCCGTTGGTGGTCCACTCGGAGTGCTGTGCGGACTGGGCGTGGGCGTGCAGGCCCCACTGGATCTCGGCCCGCAGCAGCGGAGGAAGGCAGTGGAGGTTGACCAGTCCTGGCTGCGTGACCGGCTCCGCAGTGGCACACCAGGTGCGGAATGCCTTCTCGTCGCCATAGGTCACCGGGAGCGGCCGGCCGTCCCTGAGGGGGCCGCGGGAGTTGCGCGACCGGGCCGCTCCCGGGCGGTTGTCGATCTTGTACCGGTTCAGGTGCTGCAGACACAGCCCCAGGGAGGTGCAGGCCAGGAACGGGCACCGCGCCCGGCACAGGCCAAAGCCGGGAAGCGGGTGCTGTGTACGGGCCCAGGACTCGAACCAGTCTTGGTCCATGTCGGCGGCCTCGCCGTACTGCCACCTGGTCTGGTGCTGCTGGCACAGCCGGGTGGTGGGACTGATCGCCGGGCGGTCGGGACAGATCAGGCACCGGCCGTAGTCCACTCCCCGCGCGGCGGGCAGAGCGGTGGCCGCGTCCATGAAGGCGCGCTTGCTCTCGCCCGTCCGCTCGGCCTGCTCCCACTCCAGGTTGTGCGTGTTACACAGGTTGTGACTGACCCGGCGGATGCGAAGGCAGCCGTCAACGGCACACTGCCAGGCGTAGACCGGATGCTGAGGCGGAATGAAGATCAGGGCGTCGCGGAAGAGCGGGTCGAATGCGGGAGCAGCGATGAGAGCTGTGAGCAGTTCGAGCCGGTCACGGCCGATGCGGGTGGTGTCCGTGCGGCCGGGCAGCAGAGTCAGAGGAATCACGGCCGTGTCCCCCACACCTGCTGAAGCGCCGCGGTGAAGACCGGGTCATGGACGTCCATGTGGCCGTAGACCTGCTCAACGGTCGACGCCGAGGCCCAGCCGCCGGCATCCCGCGCGATCACCGCGTTGCCCCGTGCGGCGTCCAGCACCGCAGTGGCGAAGCTGTGCCGGAAAGCGTGCGGGACCACCCGGCCGATCTCCAGACGGGCTGCGGCCCGGCGCAGCATGCCGCGGGCCGCGGCCGTGGTCCATGGTTGGCCCCGGGTGGGGCCGTGCAGGCTGACCAGGAGCATGCCGTGAGCGGTCTGGGCGGGGTACTGGGTGGTGATGTACTCGAAGTAGGTGTGAATCATCGCCGGACTCACCCGGCGCACCGTCCCGCCGCACACAGTGCCGTCCTGCGACGTCCAGGGTGCCTTGGTCTTGACCCGGGCCCGGTTGGCGTTGTCCTCACGGTGACAGATGTGCACATGCGGCCCCCGGCACTGACCACACGCGGCCTGCTCCCGCAGGTGCAGGTCGACCAGACGCAGCCCGCACAACTCACCGATCCGGAAACCGCCGTCGGCCAGCCACGTGACCACCATCCGGTCCCGCGCGCACGACACCGCCTCCGACAAGAGCTCCCGGGCGCCCTCGGGGAGCATCTTCGGGTGCCGACGCATCCGCTCCGCCGGTGCCAGAGGGTTCGCGGGCATGCTGTGCAGGACGTGCCCGAGCATCGCCCGCCGCCGGTCAGCCCGCGTCGGCAACCGGGTCACGCGCAGCGCCTCCGCCAGTGCGGGGTTCAAGCCGTGGGTGCCCAGGCGGAGGTAGAAGCCTTTCAGGCAGGCCGCCGCGGTTTTCAACGCGCTGTGCCCGTAGGGGCGCTTCCCCGGCCGCCACGGCAACCCGAACGGCCCCGGATAATCCGCTCCGAGGGCCGCCATGTAGTGCAGCAGATCCTCAAGCGACACCGACCCCGTGTCCAGGCCCGCGAACCGCAGCCACCGCAGATGATCCACCAGCACGTACGCGTACGTACGGTCCGTGCCCGCCGCGCAGGTACGCAGGAACCTGTCCGCCTCCCCCACCACCGAACAGTCCGTGTCCACGACCGTGTAACAGACCCGCCCGCCGGCGCGGACGATCTCCTGCACCCGCAACTCGCCCACCAGCAACCGGCCACCCACCAGCGCCCGCCCCCTCCGAACCGGGAACCGCCCCGGTGGCGGCACCCCAAGCTCCGAGTCCACACCCCTCCCCCGCCCCCACGGACCACTCCACGCGAACGTCCCACACACCCCAGCGACAGTTGGTAAAGTCCGTCACCCTCACACGCCAGAACGCCGCAGGGGCGCCTTCGCTGCCGAAGTCAGCGAGGACAGGCGTGACCCTCCGCCCGGTGCCCCATCCACACCGCCACATCGCATACCCGCAGCGCACTCACCGCCTCCGGCACCCCCGCGACCTGGCGCAGCGCGAGCAACTGGCGGTGCAGGGCGCGGTCGTCCTCGCGCAGCGCGGCATACAGGGCAAGCCAGAACGAAGGACGCGGGCGGCCCAGAGCGCAGCGCACCACCTTGTCGTAGACAGGCAGCAGCCGCGGACGCTTACGGGCCAGGAGCTTCCCCGCGATCACCCAGCCGACATCGGGCTGATCTTCGAGCAGTTGCCAGGCCTGGTCCGCCGGCGAGCCGTCGGCCAAGACCGATATATCGGCATCAGTCATGTCGATGTCCCTGGGAATGGCGTGCAGCAGACCGGACAGCTGCGCGCCGAGTGGGCCCTCCAAGATGTCCAGCGCGACAGGCGCCGGAACGGTCACCGACAGCGTCTGCACCGCGATCAGGTCCTCCGCCATGATCCGGTCGGCGACCTCCGGCCGATCTCCCCCACCCGCCAAATGCTCGAACCGGCTACCGGTGAACGCCGCCGCTCCGGGCGGCAGACCGATACCGAAGTAACGCCGCAGATCCACGACGGCCTGAGGATCGGCGATGAAGGCGCGCAGCCGTTCCGCGAACGGCTTCGGAAGATCAACCGGGGACATCATCGGCTCCGGTTCCTGGACGGCATCGGGCGGGCGGTGAACTGCTCAGTGGCCATGACTATCCGATTCGCCTGCAGTGGTCAGCTTTATCAACTCGGCCCCCTCACACGCTTTTTCACCGCAGGCGGAAGTCGCCGACAGCGCGCCAGGCGCGGAGCGTGGATGATATTTCTTGCTGGGTGGAAACAGGAGATGCCGGGGTGGATAGCGTCAAGGCCGAGCAGGACGAAGGCTGGGAGATTCTGGGACCGGATCGTCCTCTGGCGTCCTCTGCAGCGCGGTTGCCTTCTCCCCTGCCCACCACCGCGCCCCTGCTGCTCAACACGCACGAACTCGCTTGGGAAGCGGTTGAGCATCTGGTGGCGGCGCTGGCTCTCGAGGTTGAGCAGGCGAAGGAAGCCCGGCTGTACGGGCGGCCTGGCCAGGATCAGCAGGGCATCGATGTCGTAGCGTTCTTTGACGGCAAGCCTACGTCGGTGTACCAAGCTAAGCGCTACACAACCTTCACCACTGCTGACCTGCGCAAAGCGGTATCCTCCTACGCCGGTGGACGCCGCCCCTTCGGAGCGCACCGCCTTGTCGTGGTGACCACCGCCAGCGTCGCCGACACCAAGATCGATGAGGAGCTCGTAGTCCTGCGGAAGCGGCACAGCGACCTGGTAATCGATCTGTGGGGACGACAGCAGCTGTCAGATATCTTGCACAAAGTGCCGCATCTTGTGCGCCGCTACTTCGGTCCAGCGACCATGGAAGTGTTCTGCCGTCCTCTGACCGCCGAGGACCTGCCTGCCGCGAGTGGTGCCGCAAAGCATTCATTTGCGGTTGCCGGAGGCCAGGCGCCGCGCGGTTCTGACTGGTCATCGGTAGAGGCGTGTGATCCTCTGAAACTGCGAGTGCACTCCATTTCTGCTTCACCGGGGAGGCAGCCACGCCAGTCGACGCCGGAGTTGACGCCGTACATGATGCGCGCACACGACGTGGAGCTGCGTGACGCGTTGGAACCCGCAGTAGCTGGCCACGCCTCAGTGTTCGCTGTGCTGACAGGCGAGTCGACGACGGGAAAGACACGGACGGTGTATGAGGCGCTGTTGCGGATGGCCCCGCAATGGTCGGTGGCGCGGCCAAACAGGGCACAGGACTTGGTGGAACTGTTGTCGGGGCCGCCGCTGCCTGTGCGAACGGTGCTTTGGCTGGATGAGGCGCAGCGCTTCTTGGACGGGGAGATGGGCTCCCGGGCTGCCGTGCTGCTGGAGGAGACTCTCAGCCAAGGTCCGGGGCTGCTGGCGGTGGGCACCTTATGGGCCGAGTACTGGGACACCTACGCCACTTCGTCAGGATCGCCTGGAGCCTATGCCCAAGTCCGGCACCTGCTCAGCAGCCCACACACCAAGCGGATCCGAGTACCCGATCACCTCACCGCCCGGGAGCAGCAGACATTGCGGGATCTGGCACGAGAGGCCGAAGATTCTGATCGCGTGGTGTACGCGCTGGACGCGGGCAGCGATGATGGCCGCGTGCTGCAGCGCCTGACGCTCGGCCCGGAGCTGGTGGACGCCTATACAAGCGGAAATCTGTTCCGGCCGACGGAGTTCGCAGTGCTCACGGCGGCAATCGATGCTCGGCGTCTCGGCCATCATGAGCCACTGCCGCTGGCGCTGATCACCGCAGCCGCCGACGGCTACCTCACCGACAGGCAGCGGCCAGGGGATCCTAACTGGGCGAGTACCGCGCTGCGCGCGGTCTGCGCTGGCGAGCGCCAGGATGGTACCCGCACTGACGTCAACCGTGCGCTGACAGCCATGTACGAGGTCCGGACGCGCTCCGGGAGCCCGCTAGCCGACTATGAACCCGACGAATACCTCGACCAGCACGCCCGGCTTCATCGCCAGGGATGTCTGGGCCCTGCCGCGCTGTGGGAAGCCTTCACCGATCACGTCGGCGATCCGCAGGATCTCACCCGCCTGGCCGAGGCTGCACGGACCCGGGGGCTGTACCGGATGGCAGCTGGCCTGTATCGCCGGGCCGTACAGGCGGGCAGCGTCCAGGCCGCCCGCCGTCTGGGGGACGGAGCGGTTGCCGTGCCTGTCGGCGGGCAGCGTGTCGTTGACTGGGTGGCCCGTCATGCGCCGCTGGACAACCCTCGCGTCCTGGCAGTCCTGCTCCGGGAGCTGCCGATCTCTGCGCGCGGCACTCTGTTAAGCCGCAGCCTCGTCAGCCAGACCGCTCTGCACGATCCGAAAGGCCTCGCCGCACTACTGCATCAGCTCCACCAGATACCTGAGGAAGCAGCACGACCCGTCCTCCACGGTCTGGCTCACAGAGCCGCCGAGGGAGTGCCGACCACACATGCCGATGCCGTAGCCTCCCTGCTGCGCACCCTGCGCAACGCCGGCGAGACTGATGCCATACGCAAACTGGCGAGTCGCGCTGCCGCACACGAGCCGCTGGACGATCCTCGGACGCTCGCGGGCCTGTTGAAGGCCCTCCGCAGAGCAGAAGCTCCCTGGGCAGCCCGCGTCTTGCTCGAGCGCACCGATATGTCGTGCCTTGACCTCACCGAAGCAGGAGCAGTGGCCTCCCTGCTGAACGAACTACTACTCGCCCCGGCACCACCCGAGGTCATCGCTGCGCTGCTGCAAAACCTACCGGCCAGCTATCCCGGCCCCGTCACCAGTCTCCTCAAAGCGCTGCAAACTGCCGACTCACAGGCCGCTCGGGCTCTGGCTGAGCGCACAGCGGCCGACAGCACGATCAAGGACCCCAAAGCGGTCGCGGACACGTTGCGCCAGCTGAAGGAAGCCGGGCAGAAAACAGCGATTAGAGTTCTGCTGTCATTGAACCCTGCCCAACAGGCCGCCCTGGCGTCGCCGACTGACGCGCTCCGCCTGCTGCCCGTCTTGAAGCAGGTCCGGGCCTTCGGCCCCCTCGAGATCCTCGCGCGCCGCATAGCTGAAGCGCTACCTCTCACCGATCCGGCGATCGTCGCTGCTGCCCTGCGCGCCTTCAGGGAGAACACCCGCCATCACACCGCCGCCGAAATCCTGCTCAACCGCCGCCCCGGCGACAGCGTGCAGCTCGGTGATCCGAAAGCGCTGAGCACCCTGCTGCGCGAGCTGGAACACCTCTTGGCACACGAGACCGTCGGTGCCCTCCTGCGGCGCGACCCGATCAGCCAGGTGGATCTCACCGACCCGGTCGGCTTGTATGACCTCGTCCACGAACTACGTCGCCTCAACGCTCACTGCACCGCTCGCGACCTGGCACTGCGAGCCGCAGCCCACTTCCCCCTGAATGACCCAGCAGCAGTGGCGCAACTGCTGACGCAACTTCAGCAAGCTGCCGTTCCTGAGGCCATCGACCGCCTCATGAGCCGTAACATCGCCGTCCACGGGAATCCCCGTCAAGCCCGTAGCCTGGCCCAGTTACTGCGCGTACTGCAGGCCCTGAACCACTCTGCCGTCAACCAGCACATCACCAACTTGCTGCGCGCGTGCTCAGCCGCTCCTATTGTGCCCAACGAGCGCGACGCAGAGCTGGTGTACCAACTACACACGGCTCACGGCTTGCCCGAAAGCGACGACCTCCTACACCGAATAGCAAACGCAGGGCTGTTCACGACTTTCCTTCGTCTTGCTCCACCCAGCACTCGAGCCAGCTACCGCTACGGACGGAACCCTGACGGGCGACCCACCGGCACCTGGTCCTGGCCAGAGGCAGTATCCGAGCAGCTCTGACAAAGAAGCTGCGTCCGTCTTAACGACCGCACCCCAAATCGGCGCCGACGCCTCTGAGCGACGTCGACATCCCGCAGGCACCCCCACCCACACTACGCACATATACCAGTGCGAAAGCCCAGTTCAACCGCAAGGCAGACACTTCAACGACTGCGAGACGCCGGCAGGACGGTGGCGAGCAAGGAGTGCAGGATGGCTACTGAAATGCCCTTGGAGGAAATCCGTCTCAGTGCGCTTGTTAGCCGGCGGAGTCAACTACCCCTCAGCCCGCCCCTTTCTGCCCCCGAGGCGTTGCCCTTCGGCGAGCTGTCCCCGCCTGTGTTCGAGCGCGTGGTCGGCGAGGTCATGTGGCTTGTCGACGGGATGAACGACATCCGTGGCTACGGCCGATCCGGACAGGACCAGGGCGGACTCGACCTCATCGGCAGGCGGAAAGGTCAGACACACGTCTACCAGGTGCGCAGGATCGTGTCCCTGTCGGCGCCTGCACTCCGTGCGGCCGTCACCGACTTCACCGGTCCACCCCGCACTACGACTTCTGATGAGGGATGGTCCGAGCGGCGGTTCGACGCTGTGCATTTTGTTCTGGCAACGGGGTGCTTCGTCGATGACACTGCTGTGGAAGACGAGCTTGTCGCCCTGCAGGAGAAGTACCAGGGCGACATAGAGATTGATCTGTACGACGCACGCGCCCTGTCCCGGTTCCTGCGGGAACGCCCGCACATTGTCGCTGGCGTCTTCGGTCCAGAGTGGGCCAAGGCATTCTGCGGGGTGGAGACGCCTCCGGTTCCGTCCCTGCCGCATGGCTACGCGCTGTTGAACGATCCGCTCGAGCACCTGGGCCTGGCGGACGCCCTACACCGCGCTCAGCAACTCGCGGAGACGGAGCCAGGGCCGGCTGCCGAGCTCTTCGGAGAATTGGCGCATGAACTTGAACAGGCCTCGTTCACCGGGCATGCCGGCCAGCTGCGTACTCGGCAGCGCGACCTGCTGGCATCCGCAGGGCAGGACAGCGCAGCATTCACCGTCGCGGCTAGGTTGATGCTCGACCGCTACGAGGCCGGCGATCGCATGTTCATGAATGAGCGCCTGGAGCGGCTGACTTCCGACGCTGGCGACACGGCACCCGACATCTACGTGATCTTGAAGGCGCTGGCGGACTGGTTCGAGCACGGATATGACCTCGCGCCGGTGACCACCGCGCTTGTGGCTGTGGTGCAGGCAGGCGATCCCTTGGCACCCCGCTTGGTGCTGGCGGTAATCGAGCAGATCGTTGTCGACGAAGACCCCGACGATCATCCGGCGGGCCTGTCTGATCTAGCTTCCGAGGTTGTTACCTCTCAGACAGGGCTTTTGCGGATTCGGTTGGAGTGCTGTCTGGCGGACCTGGCCGTACGAGCCGGACAGAGCCCGGAAGACGCCTTTGCCGACCTCGACCGGCGCGCTCTGGGCGGTCGCATACCGGAACGGTTCGCGGTCTTGGTGCACATGCGCCGCGGACGCGCCCTGGCCCTTGCAGACCTCGGAAGCGAAGCCATCGAGGTCTACCGACGCGCTGTACTGGCCGCTACCCGAGAGGGCCTGGGAGGCGACGCCCGGCACGCCCTGCGGTCCATCGCCTTTCTGTCCGACCAGTACAACGTCGGATTCAGAGAATCGTCCCAGGCCATGCTCTCGGCCCGCACGGTCGGCGTTAAGGGCGCGCGACTCATCGACCTCTCCTTCAACCCGGCCGTCAGCGCGCTGGAAGCCCTGGTCGACAACAGACTGCCGGACGCCTCACGGGCCTCGCACCAGTGGCTGTGGCAGGACCGGATCTCCGGCGCACTGACGGACGAGATCCTCGCCCACCAACGCTACGGCGAAGTCTTCAACCGCGCCGGAGAAACGAAACACGCCGTGCGTCACTTCGTCCTTGCCGGCCGCAGGAAGGACGCGCGCTCCGCCGCCGAATCGGTCCCCGAGTTTCTCGATGTATGTGACCTCTTGGAGGTGCGTGCACGGTGGGTATGCAGCGCAGCCGCGACGGTGATCGGCCAGCAGGCGGATCTCATTCCTGATAATGCTGTCGCAGGCATCGCTGCCCGCCTGACGGACATCGTCATCACGGGCCTGCAGTCGGGGCTGGCAGGCATCCATCCGGTCATGCAGGCTCTCGGAGCGCTTGGAGCGCTCGATGAGCGACTGCCAGCGGCGTCAGCGCAACAGGTGCTGCCCCTGTTGGTTGAATGTATTCCCAGAGAGCCGAACACCTCCCGGTACATCGATGAACAGATGCTGGCTTTCCTCAGTGCCTGCATCAAGGCCGAACTGCCCGTAGCGGACCAGGCCATCCAAGCCTTGCTGGATGCATGGAAGCTCGACGTAAAAGGCGCTGAGGGTCTGCTTGCCAGCCTCCATGCCCACCTTCCGGCGGCCGTGCCAGTTGTACGCGAACGGGCGCAGCAGGGACACCGCGGGGCCACGGCCCTCCTGGCCGGCTGGCGGGTGGACGACCCGTCTGTCGCTGAGACCGCGCGAGAACTGGCCGACACCGTGCTGGCCGAACCGGTCGGGACCGTCCGCCCCTTCTATGACATGGGAACCACCGCGCGGCAGTGCGCGGCGTTCCTCATAGCGTGCGACGACCAGAGCACCGTGGGCACAGGTGAGCCGACCAGACTCTTGCATGAACGCGTCGCAGCACACCTGCTGTTGTGGGCCGAAGACCGCAACGACACAGCCGACCGACGCTCCGAGGCCGTTCACGCGCTGTCCATCCTCGCTGAAACCCTGCCGACGCCTGTGCGAGACGACATGTTCGAACGGCTCATGGGTCTGTACTCAAATCCTGGAGAGCACCCGGCCGACGCCTTCGACCGACGCACCCAGCACCCCCTGAGCCGCTTCAAGATCAATACTGGAGGAGACTGGCGTCTGCCCGCAGAGATCCTGCACGCGACCGCCGTCTTCGCCACTACAGCTGAGCAAGCCATACGCGTCGAACAGCGCCTGCTCCCACTGCTGACCCATCCCGAACAAAAACGAGGCCACGGCTGGCTGCAAGCACGGACCGTGCTCGCACTCGACCGCCTAGCCCCCGCGCCGACGTCTCTGACGGCCACCCACCCCACACAGTTCGTGCGGCAGACTGCCGTGATCTGCTGGGGCCGCGCCGATCACCGGGATCCGTCTTTGGCACGCGTCTTCGCCAAGGACTCCGACACCAGCGTCCGCCACAACCTGGCCCGCATTCTCGCTGAACTCCCCCCAGGCGAACGCCTCAAGTACGAAGCCATCACCGAACGACTCCGCACCGACAACAGCGCACGCGTCCGCCAAGCCACCGCGCGTATCCCATGAACACGACACTGGCCGCCACAGAGTTGGGCACGCCAAAACACACCTGTCCAGTCACACAGTGCCCATCGCGCTGGCTGGTCTCTGCCCAGCTCTGAAGGCTGAGGGCAACGACGGCAGGGGGCGCGTCGTCGGCACCTGCCAGTCTCACCTCAATCTATGCGTCGCGAACATGTCCGCGACGCATCGAAGCAGCTCAGGGACATCCCGATCACTTCTAGAGTCGGTAAAACGGACGAAGCCCACGGAACCGCAGGTGATCTTGGCAGGCCGTGGGCCGCGATCCACGACAACGCCCGCATCCCTGCCGAGTTCAGGTTGTACCTGACCGCGACCCCGCGGATCCTGGCCGCGCCGCGCCCCCAGAAGGGCGTCGGCGGCGAGGAGCTGGAGATCGCCTCCATGCTCAGTGATCTGGCAGGCCCGTACGGCGAATGGATTTTCGAGCTCGGGCTCGCGGAGAGCATCGAGCGGGGTATTTTGGCAGGTTTTGAGATTGATGTTCTAGAAGTTCGGGATCCGGACCCGGTCCTCGGACTGTCCGAGGAAGCGCTGAGGGGGCGTCGGCTCGCGCTACTCCAGGCCGCGCTCCTGGAGCATGCCACGCGCCACAACCTCAAGACCGTGATGACCTTCCACCAGCGGGTGGAGGAGGCCGCCGCGTTCGCTACGAGGCTGCCGGAGACGGCGGCCGAGCTGTATGCGGCCGAGGCGTCCGACGCCGCGATCGCCAACGCGGAGCGCCTGCCCGCCTCGACGATCGACGCTGAGTTCTACGAGCTGGAACCTGGCCGCCATGTCCCGCCGGACCGGGTGTGGTCGGCATGGCTGTGCGGCGACCACCTCGTCTCCGAACGGCGCGAGACCCTGAAGCAGTTCGCCAACGGTGTGGACGCTGACGGCCGGCGGGTCCACCGCGCCTTCCTCGCAAGCGTTCGCGTCCTCGGCGAAGGCGTCGACATCGTGGGCGAGCGGGGCGTGGAGGCCGTGTGCTTCGCCGACACCCGCGGCTCGCAGGTGGAGATCGTGCAGAACATCGGCCGCGCGCTCCGCCCGAACCCGGACGGCACCACCAAGGTCGCGCGCATCATCGTGCCGGTCTTCCTTCAGCCGGGCGAGGACCCGAAGGACATGGTCGCCTCCGCCTCGTTCGCGCCCCTTGTGGCCGTGCTCCAAGGCCTACGCAGTCACTCGGAGCGCATGGTCGACCAGCTCGCGTCGCAGGCGCTGTCGCGCCAGCCGCGGGCCAAGCTGCACCACCTGGTCCGCGACGAGGACGGGCGGATCGTCCGGGCCGGCAGCGCAGCCGCAAGCGAGGGACAGGAACACAAGGACGGGACTGATGCGGCAGCCGAGTCGGCGCTGCTGCACTTCTCCTCCCCCCGCGACGCGGCCACCATCGCGGCGTTCCTACGCATCCGGGTGTACCGGCCCGAATCACTGGTGTGGCTGGAGGGCTACCAAGCCCTTATCCGCTGGCGGGCCGACAACGGCATCGAGGGCCTGTATGCCGTGCCCTATGACGCCGAGACGACGGTGAGCGCCACGAAGGCATTCCCACTGGGGCGCTGGGTCCACCAGCAGCGCAAAGCGCTGCGGGCCGGAGAGCTAGACGACCACCGCAAGAAGCTGCTGGACGCGGACGACGCCGGCATGGTGTGGGAACCCGGGGAGGAAGCCTGGGAGAACAAACTCGCCGTACTGCGCTCCTACCGGCACGCCCACGGCCACCTCGCCCCCAGGCGCGACGCCGTATGGGGCAACGCCGACAGCGAGCTGGCCCCGGTCGGGGAGCACATGGCCAATCTCCGCCGCAAGCACGGCCTCGGAAGGAACCCCGAACGCGCCACGGCCCGAGCAGTACAGCTGACCGCGGTTGACCCCGACTGGAACTGCCCCTGGCCACTGGACTGGCAACGCCACTACCGCGTCCTCGCCGACCTTGCTACCGACGAACCCGACAGCGTCCTGCCCGACATCCAGCCCGGCGTTCTCTTCGAGGGCGACGACCTCGGACGATGGCTCGCGCGGCAAAAGGAAGCGAGCACCTGGGCGCAGCTGTCCACCGAGCAGCAAGAGCGGCTGTCCCAGCTGGGCGTGACGCCCGCTGCGGCCCCAACCAAGAAGAGCGCAGCTAGTGGCCCGGCCAAGGCGTCTGCGTCCTTCACGCGGGGCGTAGCCGCCCTGGCGCAGTACATCGCGCGGGAGGGCAAAACCAGCGTCCCGCGCGGGCACAGCGAAGAGATCACGGTCGACAGCGAGGCCGAACCGGTCTCTTTCCGACTGGGCGTATTTATGAGCAACACCAAGGCGAGGAGGGACAAGCTGACCGACCCGCAGCGCACCGCCCTCGCCGAACTCGGCGTGGAATGGGCGGCATGAGTTTTCGGGATGAGGGACACGAAGCGCAGCTCGCGGCACCTGAGGTCAATGTCGAGCCCGACGGGCGCCTGACCGTTCCCGCGGAACACGTCACCGCGCTCCTGCGGTCCATCGCCCGCTCCTGGCAAGTCGGCGCGCACGACGGCATCCCCGTACTGGCCACGGAAAACGGACCAGGAATCAGCCTTGAGCCCGTGACCGTCCGCTGCCTCGCCGACGTCCTCGACAACATCGCCAACCAACTCGACGTCCAGTACATCCACATCACCACCCACACGTCACATACCGAATAGCAGCACCGGCAGGACGATCAACTGGCGGGCGCGGGTCGCAGCCGACGAGTAAGAACTCTCGCTTTCGTGCCAGCGCCCGACCTGCACATCTATCGCCCGGTGACAGCAGGCACGCACACCATCTCTCCCTTCCAAGACAGCGAACCCCATCCCGAAACCGCCGCTGCCCAGAGACAACACACCACTGCCGACTGTCTCTCACCACCACTGTCCCGAAACCGAGAGATCGCACGGAGGAGCTGCCCGCGTCGTCGATCGGCGCCGGGCTGTACGAGTTGGAGGAGGGCCGTCATGTGCCTGCGGACCGGGTGTGGGCGGACTGGCTGTGCGGGGAGCATCCCATCGCGCACCGGCGTGCGGTGATCCACCGGTTCGCCAACGGGATCGACGCCCGGAACCGGCGGGTGCACCGGGCGTTCCTGTCCTCGGTACGGGCGCTCGGGGTCGGGGTCGACATCACCGGACTACGCGGAGTCGAAGCGGTGTGCATCGTCGGCTCGCGCAGTTCCCAGGTCGACGTCGTCCAGAACATCGGACGCGCTCTGCGGCCCAACCCCGACGGCACAGTGAAGACGGCGCGGATCATCATCCCGGTCTTCCTGCAGCCCGGGGAGGACCCGAAGGACATGGTCGCCTCGGCCAGCTACCAGCCCCTGGTCGACATCCTCCAAGCCCTGCGCTCGCACTCCGAACGCATGGTCGACCAGCTCGCCTCCCACGCCCTGACCCGCGGTGCCGAACGCCGGCGCATCCACGTCCGCCCCTCCCCCGCGGCCGCGGCCGGCCCGGAGAACGGGGACGTGCCTGAGGAGACCAGCCAGGCGCAGCAGGAGGTCGGCCGGGTCGCCTCGGTCGTGGTCAACTTCGCCTCCCCCCGCGACGCGGCTGACATCGCCGCCCTGACCCGTTGCCGTGTCATCCGGCCCGAATCCCTGGTCTGGCTGGAGGGCTACCGGGCCCTGCTCCGCTGGCGTACCGAGAACGGGATCGTCGGCCTGTACGCCGTGCCGTACGACACCGAGACCCCCGTCGGCGTGACGAAGGGCTACCCCCTGGGCCGGTGGGTCCACCAGCAGCGCAAGGCGCTGCGCGCAGGTGAACTCGGCCCCCACCGCAAGACGCTGCTCGACGAGGCCGGGATGGTGTGGGAGCCCGGCGACGAAGCGTGGGAGAACAAAGTCGCCGCACTCCGCTCCTACCACCGGTCCACCGGACACCTCGCCCCCCGCCAGGACGCGATGTGGGGCGAGAGCGAGGCCGAGGGCCTGGTGCCCATCGGGCAGCAGATGGCCAACCTCCGGCGGAAGGGCCAGAAGAACGGGCTGGGCCAGGACCCGGAACGGGCAGCAGAGCGCGCGGCTCAGCTGGCTGCGATCGACCCGGACTGGGACTGTCCCTGGCCGCTGGACTGGCAGCGGCACTACAAGGTGCTCGCCGACCTTGTCGACGCCGACGGCCACCTGCCCCACATCGACCCCGGCGTCGTCTTCGACGGCGACGACATCGGACGATGGCTCACGCGGCAAAAGCAGCCTGGCAACTGGGCGCAGCTCTCCACCGAACAGCAGGAACGACTGACCAAGCTGGGCGTACAGCCCACTGAGGCCCCCTCTCCCAGCCCAACGGCCACGCATGCGACGACGGGCCCGAGCAAGGCACAGCAGGCGTTCCGCCGCGGCCTGACGGCCCTCGCGCAGTGGGTGGAGCGGGAAGGCGTAGGCCAACCGGTACCCCGGAAGGCGGTGGAGACCTCGCCCGACGGAAGCGAGACCAAGCTCGGCATCTGGTACAGCAACACCAAGTCCAGGCGAGACAAACTCACCGCCGAACAACTCGACGCACTACGGAAGCTCGGGGTGGAGTGGGCCGTGTAGCGTCCGGTGCTGGTTTCCATAGCAAGTCGCTTCCGCATCGGCAGACAACACCCTCGGAGAGCAGGTGCACATGAGAGAAGTGCGCAAGAGAATCATGGCCCTATCCGGAATGCTGGCGGCTGTCGTCCAGGACGGCTTCAAGTTCCCGGCAGGAGTGGGCCCTCGGTGATACCTCAGATCCAGAGGGCGCGTTCGGGTGGACAGTGGCTCGGGACAAGGGCTGCCCTCCGCGTTCCCGTCGTACTGATAACTCTCGTCGCCGGCGCGGTGGGAACCGCCTCCTGTGGCCAGGACAGCCCCGGCGTGGCATCGCCACAAGCGCCGAGGACAGTGGCACCTCGTCCCAAGCCGTCCGCAACACAGACCCTGCCGCATGCCTCCGATCTGCCCAAGCATGCGGTGACCAGGGCCACGCTTAGCCCGGGCAGGACGATGGCCACGGGATACACCGGGAACGATTTCCTCACCGGACTGGCGAAGGACTGGAAGGTCCGCCTCGAAAAGCCCGTCGAGCAGGAGATGCCCGACGGGAAAATGAGGACGTACGTTCACGGGCGCGGCAAGAACGGGATGACCGTGTCGGCCGGCTACGCCGATCACAAGAACATGTCCTCCCTGCTGTGCGCCGCGGGTACGAAGGCACCAGGCGATTTCGAGTTCCTGGCTTCCTGCACAGGTCTCGACGTCGCCGGAATCGACCATGACAAGGCGTCCTCGTGGCTCGACCGGGCGAAGAAGGAGACCGACTCCCTGTACGAGAAGCAGGTGACCAAGACGGGAATCGAACGGGAGTACGTTGTCAGCGGAGTGTTGGTCTCGGGCCCCGTGAGGATGGTTCTGCACCGCACATACGAGAGGTACTCACTGAGGATCCTCGGAGGCGCAGCGGTGTAGAGGCATCAGCAGGATTCCAGGGTCAAGGCCCCTCGTCGACCTCGGATTGGAGTGGGCAGCGCAGGACCCGGAGCGCGCGGCGCAGCTCACCGCTATCGACCCGGACTGGAACTGCCCCTGGCCGCTGGACTGGCAGCGCCACCACCGCGTCCTCGCCGACCTGGCCGATGCCGATGGCCAGCTGCCCGGCATCACACCCGGCGTCCTCATGGCCGGAGACGACATCGGACTGTAACTGGAGCAGCAGAAGCGGCCGGGCACCTGGGCGCGGCTCCTGTCCGAGCAGCAGGAGCGGCTGACCGTGCTGGGCATCAAGCCCGCCCAGTCGCCGTCTCCTGGCCCTGCGGGCGGCCTTGCGACAAAGAGCCCGAACAAGGCGCAGCAGGCGTTCCAGTGCGGGCCGACGGCACTCGCGCAGTGGGTGCACGCACAACCATGGCATGCACCTCAGCACTTTGCTCGTTGCCCTGTTGCGTACCCAAAGACGCCCACGCAGCACTGACAATCGGCGGGTCGAACCGGGGCGCTCTGCCCTCGGTCCGTCACCGTCCCTGTCTCCCGTTCTGCGTCTATAGCCCAGGTTTGCCCATCGTGTGCCCTGTACGGCGGATCTCGATCGTGGGTGGCCGCGTCTGTGGGAGGTATGGCAGCTCAGATAGCCATAGGGGTCAAGCGCCGGGGAGAGAGTCGTGGGGGAGATCAGTGACGGAATTGAGCGAGCGCTGCTGACACGCCCGGTACCTACAGGCGCCTCGGCATTGCGTTTCCTTATGAGGTCCGAGAAGGGCTCCACGAGGAAGGTGGCACGCCTTCTGGGCGTTTCACAGCGCACCGTGCAGCGGTGGGTGACAAAGAAGTCCGGAGCACGTCGTCCGCCGGGTCCGCAGCATGTCCAGGCGATCGAGGAAGCGGTCCTGGCTCGGTGGCAGCCCCGGATACGGGCCCGTCGGCGTGCCCAGGCCGAGGCGGAAGGCTTCGTCTTCCATACCAGGGCGCGATTCGGGTTTGCCGCGCCGGCAGGGTCTTCGGACGATCCGCGGGTGCGATGGATCACCCAGGACCTGCCGGGAGAGGTAGCCCGGGAACTGTTCGCCGCTCGGGATGCCGGCGCGGGCGAGCAGCAGCAGACGGTCATTCTCGCCCGTGCGCTGGGGCACTCCTACTTTCGCGAATGGGGCCGCCGGGCCCACGGTCTGCATATCGCTTTCAGCGACATCGAGTTCGCCAACTTCTCGATCGGCTGAGCCTGCCTCGTCGCGTGACCGCGTCAGGGTGTTCAGCGTCGCGAGGACCTGACGCGACTGGTCGGCATCGCTTCGTACCTCTCGGCTTCCTGCCGCTCGCCCCAGTCCCACTCCACGCGGCCGGCCGGGCCTTGGCGGCGGGCTGCGGGCGGCTGGGGCGGGCGCAGTCTGGTCGTCTCCGCCATGCGCAGCAGGTGTCCGCGGTCGCCTGGCGCGGCGAGCAGTTCCTGGTCCTCGCCGGATCCGAGCCGGGTGAAGCAGGCCGCGGCCCGTAGGAAGACGCCCGCCCAGTCGGGTACGGGGTAGGCGGCGCAGCCGTCGGTGTAGCGGGCGCGGTCGTGCAGGGCGAGCGTGGCCGCGGCGTCGTCGTAGTCGCGGGGGCGGGCGGTGGCGAGTTGCTGGAGGGATGCGCCGGTGAACAGTGCGGCAGCGACGGCCGCAGCCAGGCGAGGATGCGCGGTCGCCGCGTGCAGCCGGTGGGCGACTCGCTGGGCGGTGTGCGTGGTGAGAGGCACGGGCGGTGGGCGGTGCCGCCAGGCAATCGGCGGCGGCATGCACGGGACGGAGCAGGGGCGCGGGCTGTCGTAGGAGACGAGGCGTTCCAGTGCGGGCAAGGTGAGCCATCGGCTGGCCGGCCCGGCGGGCTCGTCTGCAGGCGGGGGTTCGGCGATAGGTGTGCCGTAGTAGTGGCGGCGGGCTGCCTCGAAGTCGGCGGTGACGGAGTAGTCGGCCGTCCGCAGGGCCTGGTGCAGAGCAGCGGGAAGGTGAGGGCGGTGGCAGACCAGAGTCAGCTGGATACCGGTGAGGGCCTGTAGCTGCAGGAGGCGCATCACACGGCGGGCGGTGAGGCGGTGGGCGCGCAGGACGGTCAGCCGGGTGACGGGCAGGGCGGCCGTCCAGGAAGTGGCTGCTTCCCAGGCGGGCTGACGGCCGCCGGGAAAGCGGCCCGGGAGCAGAGGCGGTTTTCCCAAGGCGGCGAGAAGGTCGTGCGCGAGGCCGGTCTCGCTAGTGGTGCCTGGGCCGGGGTGCAGGGTGATCCGGCCGGACGGCAGGTGGTGGGCGGCCAGGGCGGTGTGGGTGTGAATCACGTCGTCGCCTGGATCGAGGACCACAGTGACGGACGGCGGTGGCACGGTGAGCGGCATGGCGGTGGGGTGGTCAGGCGAGGCGGCTGAAGGCCCAGCGCAGCAGTTCCTGGTCCACGCGGGGACGGCCGGTGCGTGCCAGGGCGGTGCGGGTATGGGCAGTCAGCTGGGCCCAGGCGCGGAAGTTGCCGTGTGCGGCGTGGCTGTCGGCGAAGGTGATGTCCTTGGGATCGGCGTCGGCCCAGATCGGATGGAATAGCGGGATGGCCTCGAGGACCTCGCTGGGAGTGAGGCGGGTGAAGTGCTGCCAGATGAAGATGCGGGAGGAGAGCATCGGTTCGCGGCGCAGCACGGTGTGGCAGCCCTCGCCGCCGACGAAGATGATCGCGAGCTGGGTTGAGGGTTCGTCCCACAGGTAGCGGAAGTATTCGAACGCCTCCCCGTTGAGCCACTGGGCCTCGTCGACAAGGAAGGTGCGGGGGCGTTCAGCCAGAGCGGTCTTCAGCAGGCGGTCGAACTCGCTGGGGTGGCGCGGTGGCTCGCCGGCCAGGTCGAGCGCGGTGAACAGCTCGTAGCGCACCGCGCGGGCGGTGGGCCGGGCCCGGAAAGTGATCTTGCGGACGTCCTCGTGCGGTTCGAGTTCCCGCAGGCAGGTGTTGACGGCGAGGGTCTTGCCGAAACCGGCGCCGCCGTGGATGCACATCATCGCGCGGGCGGCGACGGTGTCGGCGATGTTCTCCCGGGCGGTGAGCAGGGCGCGGGTGGTGACCACGGACGCATCAGGCAGGTCGACGTACTGGTAGGTGGCCGCGGTCACGAGGCATCTCCGTCTTCGTCGGTGGTGAGACGTGCGGCCCGCCCGCCCAGGCCATCGGGGGCGGGAGTGGAATCACGGCCGGGCAGGACCGGTGCGGGCCGGCCTGGCGTGGTCAGCGCGGCCAGGGAAGCAGGAGTGCGCCACCCGGCCGGAGGCGCAGCGGGCGGGATGAGGTCCGGCATCGCGAGATCCGACAGGTCGGTATCACTGGCTTGGGCGAGCTCGGCCTCAGCCTGCACAGCGGTCAGCGCGCCGAGCCGCTGCGGAGCCTCGGGCTGGGTGGCGGCGGCGTAGCGCTCGCGCTGGGAAGCCTCCAGGTCCTTCTTCAGGCGGCGGGTGCGGGCGGCCCGCACCCGCCGTACCGCTCTGACCTGTTCCTCGGTGGCCTGGTCGGCCAGGTCCGCAGGACCGAGGTAGCGGCCGGTGGCCGCGTGGTAGACCTCGATGCAGTGGTCGTGGTGAGGCATGAAGCGGATGCGGACGTGGATCCCGGCCTGGCCGGTCATCCACGCCCCGACGTAGTCGCGTTTACGGAAGCGGACTCCGCGGGTGGTCAGCGTGCGGGTACCGGCGTCCTCCAGGGTGAACGTCCACAGATCCGCCGCCGACACGTCCTGCAGCGGGGTGGGGTCGTCCTGCCACGCCTCAAGCGGAGTCCTACCCCGCAACGGCGCGGGGCGGTGCTCGGTGTTCCACCACCGTGTCCAGGCCAGCAGCCGGGCGGTGAAATCCTCGAAGCCGAGCAGCATCTCGTCCTTCGGGCGGGAAGGCCGTTTGCCGGGGCGGGGCTGGCGGGCGTAGCCGGGCAGCGCGGCCAGGAACATGCCCTCCACAGCACGGTTCAGGCCCTCCACAGTGCCCTTGAGGTGAGGGGTGTAGGCGGGCAGGTCCTCCACCGTCACATCCAGGAGATCGAACGCGGCCGTCACCGTCCTGGACAAGAAGTCCTTGCCCCGGTCCACCCGCACCGTCTCCGGCAGACCGCCGAACGGGCCGTAAGGGTCCTCACGCAGGACCGCGGAGCGCAGCGCCGCGAGCACCGACTCCCGCGACGGATGCACCGGCGTGACCACGACACCGGTAATCGCGTTCGTCGCGCAGTCGGTGAACCACGTGATCCACGGCCTGCGCGCGGTCCCCTCGACATCGACCAGCACAGGGGCCTGCACATGGTCGCTCTCCCACACCTGGTTCCGCCAGCCCCGCGGCCGGGCCAGGAACACATCATGCTTACGCGCCGCCCGCTCCCCACCCACAAGCCCCGCCCGCTCACCCGGCGACAGATCACGCCGAATCGCCCGGTGCAGCGTCGTCAGTGACGGCGCTGCACCGGGCGGGGACTGGCGAGCCGCCCGGACCGTCAATTCCCGGTGGACCGCCCGTACGTTCCCCTTCCACAACGCCAGCAGACCGCGCACCTCCGGGGTGATCGTGAACCTCACACCGACACGGCCACGGTCCGCCGGAGCGGCAGCCGCGGCCTCATCGCCCTCAGCAGCGACGGCCAGCCACCGCCACACCGTGCGCTCCGACACCCCCAGCGCTACCGCAGCCACCCGGACATGACCTGCAGTCAGCTCACCCCCCACCCGCAGCGCGAGCAGCCGCCGAACCGCCGGACCACGCAATGCCACCCGCGACGCCACAGGCAATCCGCCGCCCGCATCAACAACACCACCGTCCTCCATGCCAGCCCACGATGCCGCCACGCAGCCGCTCAAGGATCAGAAGTACCGTTCCCATGACAGCGGAGCACAGGGGGATGTACCGCTCCGTGTCAGCAGCATGACCCCCATGTACCACCCCATGTCAGTGACCCGATCCCCCAAACCGGGCCACCAACAGCACAAACCCCCCACATCTGACGTGCCGTCACTGACACCATTCCAGTGACACGAAACCGGCACATCGCACCGGGCACCTGGGCGCAGCTGTCGACCGAACAGCAGGAACGGCTGACAGCGCTGGGCATACGGGGCACTCAGGCCCCGTCTCCTGCCCCGGCGGCGGCCGGCGCGGCCAAGGGGCAGGGCAAGGCACAGCAAGCGTTCCAGCGGGGCCTGTCGGCTCTCGCCCAGTGGATCGAGCGGGAAGGCGCGGACCGACCCGTACCCCGGAAGGCGGTGGAGGTCCTGCCCGACGGAACCGAGACCAAGCTCGGCATCTGGTACAGCAACACCAAATCGAGACGGGACAAGCTCACCCCGGAACAGCGGGCAGCGCTGCGGGACCTGGGCATCGACTGGTTCTGACGGTCGTTGGCAGGCCCCTCTCGTTTGGCAATGGATCAGAAGCTTGGGTCAGGGGCGCGGCGGCGAGGTGGTGAGGTACGGAGCGAGTTGGGCTTCGAGGTCGGCGATGCGTTTGTCCATGAAGCGGTTGTTCTGGCGGGCGCTGGTCAGTCGTTCTTGCAGCGGGTCTGTACGGTGACTGGCTCTGTCCCGTAATCGGTGGTGACCGTACGTCACTGTGTGTCAGGCTGGGGCGTGCTTGAGGTCAATGCCCTTGTGGGTGTGGTGTTTTCGGGTCTGTCTGCCCTGGTCATCGAGGGTGTGGCGGATGAGGGTGAGCTGGTCCGGGTGGTGGCGCGTACCCGCGATGATCCGGTGCCGTGTCCGGTGTGCGGGACGCCGACCGGGCGGGTGCACGGCTTTCACGGCCGGACGGTGGCGGACGTGGCGGTGGACGGCAGGCGGGTGGTGGTGTCGGTGAGGGTGCGGCGCCTGGTGTGCCCGGTGCTGGGCTGTCCGCGGCAGACGTTTCGTGAGCAGGTGCCCGGCCTGCTGGGGCGCTACCAGCGCCGGACGAACCGGCTCACCGACCAACTCGGCAGCGTAGTCAGGGAGTTAGCGGGCCGGGCGGGCGCCCGCCTCTCCCGGGCTCTGGCCACCGCGGTGTCGCGCTCGACCGCCCTGCGGATGCTCATGCGACTGCCGCTGCCTCCGCGCCGGGTACCGCGGGTGCTGGGCGTGGACGACTTCGCGCTCAAGCGCCGCCACCGGTACGCCACCATCGTGATCAACGCCGAGACCGGCGAGCGGATCGACGTACTCCCCGACCGCAGCGCGGACACCCTTGAGGCGTGGCTGCGCGAACATCCCGGCGCTGAGATCGTCTGCCGGGACGGCTCAGGCGCCTACGGCGAGGCCATACGCCGGGCCCTGCCCGCCGCGGTGCAGGTCAGCGACCGGTGGCACCTGTGGCACAACCTCTGCGACAAGGCCCTGGCCGAGGTCCGCTCCCACAGCTCCTGCTGGGCCACCGTCAACCCACCCCGCCCCGAGGGAGCACGCGGGCAGACCACCCGCGAACGCTGGCACCAGGTCCACGACCTCCTTGGCAAGGGCGTCGGCCTGCTCGAATGCGCCCGCCGCCTGAACCTCGCCCTCAACACCGTCAAGCGCTACGCCCGCACCCAGGAGCCCAACGCCCTGCGCCGGGCCCCGCAGTACCGGCCCACCCTCGTCGACCCCTACCGCGACCACCTGCGCGCCCGCCGGGCCGCGGACCCCGCCGTCCCCGTGCTTCAGCTCTTCCGCGAGATCAAGGAACTGGGCTACACCGGCAGCCTCAATCTGCTCTACCGCTACATCACCCAGGGCCGGGCCGAGGGCGACCGGCCCGTCATCACCCCGCGCCGCCTCGCCCGCCTTCTCCTCACCCACCCCGACAACCTGCGGGACAAGGACGCCGAACTCCTGTGTGAACTCACCGCCGCCTGCCCCGAGATGACCGAACTCGCGCGTCTCGTCAAGGAGTTCGCTGAACTCCTCACCCCCGCCACCGGCAACGACACCAAGCTCACCGAGTGGATCACAGCCGTCCGCGCCTGCAACCTGCCCCACCTGCACACCTTCGCGAACGGCCTCGAACTCGACCGCGCCGCGGTCAACGCCGGCCTCACTCACCCCCACCACAACGGCCGCACCGAGGGCGTCAACACACGCACCAAGAGGATCACGAGACAGATGCACGGCCGAGCCGGATTCCCCTGCTCCGCCACCGCATCCTCCTCCAATGACCACCACATAGCGCTACCACCGATTACGGGACAGAGCCCGGTGACTGGTGTAACTCCCGAGTTGGAAACAACAGTTGATGGCTGACGTGATGAGTGATGCCAAGGCCGGGGAGGCCGCCGTGGATGCCGTTGATGACCATGCGCTGGAAGGCAGCGCTCAACGCCTTCGACGGCCGGCTCACCGCCGGATGCCGATAGCAATCAACCAACCGAGTTCTACCGCTCGCTACCCAGACCCATCTGTGGTGTTTTCGGGCGCCAGCCGCTCTTTTATTTCTCGGCTTCTGCATTCGGTCCTGCGAACCCGAGCATGGTGTCGTCGGCGTAACGCGAATATCGCAGTCGCCGGTAGCCAGGCAGGGCGATTGCAAAGCCCCGGGGATCTTGTGAGTGCGCAGGTCACAGTAGCGAGACGATGATGGATGGATGCGCAACCACACGCAACGAAGCTTCTCCGTTGCGGAGGTGACCTTCCCAAGTCCCCTTCGCGCAACGGAGTCATCCCCGGCCCTTCCAGTGCCCGCCCCGTACCGAACTGCGGATCGTCCTGCCCGAGCTCTTCCGGCACCTCCCGACCTGAAGATTGCCGTGCCACGGAGGGAGATCGACTTCAGGCAGGGCTCCATCGTCTACGGCGTCGAGTAAATACCCGTCATCTGGTGACGGGCCCCGCACAGAGAAACAGGGAAGAACCATGATGCGTGTTGAGGTCGACGTTCCCAGGTGTGTTGCCTCGGGCCAGTGCGTGATGGTCGCCCCGACGTCTTCGACCAGCGGGACGAGGACGGCATGGTCGAACTCCTCGATGACACTCCGCCCTCCGAACTCCACGACGCCGTACGCGAGTCGGCCACGATATGCCCCGCGGCTGCGATCCGGCTCGGGGAGTCGTCGTGACCGCCGCACCGATCGAGTCGTGTGTGCGGTTCAGCGTCCGCGCCGCCTCATATAGAGATCGAAGGCCCGGTAAACCATCGGTCGCAGCGGCAGGTCCCACTCGCCGATGTACCGCATCGCCTGGCCGCCGGTGCCGACTTTGAACTGGACAAGGCCGACGTGCGGGTCGTCGGCGTCGAGGGTGGGGGTGATGCCACGCAGATCGTAGACGTCGCAGCCGGCCGCGAGCGAGTCGCGGATCATCGCCCACTGGCAGGCGTTGGAGCCGCGCACCTCGCGCTTCGCGGTGGAGGAGGCGCCATAGGCGTACACGGCGTGGGTGCCGACGCGGACCAGGAGAGTAGCGGCGGCCAAGTCGCCCTGATGGCGGGCCAGGTAGAGCTTGATCCGCTCGGGGTCCTCGGCACTCAGCGCCGCGAACATGGTCTCGAAGTAGCGCAGCGGCCGGGGTGTGAAGTGGTCGCGCTCGGCGGTGTGGACGTAGAGGTCGTGAAACGCCTTGAGGTCCTCCGGGCCCCTGTCGCTGACCGTGACCTCGACGCCCTCCTTAGCCGCCTTCTTGATGTTGCGACGCCACTGCTGGTTCATGCCCCTGAGCAGCTCGTCCTCGGTCCTGCCTACCATCGGGATCTCGTACTTGAACTGTGGATGCCCGACCCCGAACCCGTCCTCCGGGCTCTGCGGCAGCCAGCCGGCGTCCCGGAACCAGCTGGCCACGCGGGCACCGACCGGGTCGGCCCAGTGGCCGGAGATGTCGGTGAGCCGTTTGCTGCCCGGGTCGGCGATGCCCTCCTTGACCTGGGCGGCGCTCCAGGTGTGTGTGCGCACCGGCGGGCCGAGCCGGATCGCGAACGCGCCGTGGGCCTTGAGATAGATCGCCAGCGGATCGAGCCAAGCACCGATCTCGCCGCTCCAGTCGATGACCGGGCCCTCGGGTAGATACGCCAGCGTGAAGCGGTCGAGCCGCGGCACCGGGCGGTGCAGTACGAGCCCAGCACCAACCAGGCGCCGACCCTCGAACCAGCCGAGGGACTCGCTGCGCCACTCGGTCTTGACGCGGCCCCACGCCGGGGTCTGCAGAAAGCTGACCGACCGCTGGGCCCGCACGAACGCCATATGCTCGGCGGCGCTGATCGGCCTGACGACCGGATTCCGGGCTGCAGGTCGCATTGGTTCGCTGGAGGGGTTGAAGGACATGCCACCAGTCAATGCAGCAGGGTGTTGCCCGGGCGTATGCGATTCTCGATACGCCGACGATATGTCACCACCCGGCGGCTCACTATCTGGTTCTGGCCGCCACCAGCCGGTGGCTGCCGGGATGTCCTCGGCCCGACCATGGGTCTGGACCTCCGGCGGGTACTTGCACATCAGTGCATGTCGGTTGTCGTCAGGGGGCGTGGTGCCGGCGCCGGAGTGGGCGCTTCGCTGCCGAGTGCATCTCCAGGTGTTTCGGGAGCGCCCGGCGGTACAGCGGCAGGGCCGCGGTGCTCGTGATGACGGCGACCATGACGAGAACGGAGAACACCGGCTTGGTGATCAGGCCCTGCGCCAAGCCGATGTTGATGAAGATGATGATCATCATGCCGCGGGCGTTCATACTTCCTCCCACAGCGAATGCCTCGCGCCAACTGAAGCGGAGTGTCTTCATGGCCAGGGTGCTGCCGAAGTATTTGCCCGCGAGTCCCGCCAGGAGCGCGGCGACGCCGAACAGCAGGGTGTCGGCCGAGATGCTCCGCAGGTCGGTGGTGAGGCCGGACAGGGCGAAGAAGACGGGCAGCAGTAGCGTGGAGACGGTATCCATCATCCGGCTGTGCAGCGCTTGGCGGAACTGCGGGTCACGGGGCATGGCCAGGCCGGCGATGAAGCCGCCGAAGACCGAGTAGATCCCGATCAGGTCGGTGAGGTATCCGCAGACGATCGGGACGATGACGACGACGTACATCACGCCGGGGCTCAGCGTGCCCTGTCGGCCGACGTGCCGCGCCAGCGGCCGCAGCAGCCGGGACACTCCGAGCAGCATCACGGCGGTGAACAGGATGCTGTAGCCGATCATGGGCAGAGCGTCGGCGGCCCCGGAACCGGTGTGCACGGCCGTCAGCGTGGCCAGGAAGCACCAGGCCGCCGCGTCGTCGATCGAGGCGGCGACCAGGGACAGCCGCCCCAGGCGGGAGTTCTGCGGTGAGGGTTCCGGCCTGCACGTGAAAACTCACGTCGCGCAGGACATCCGGCGTCGCTTTCCCGTGCTCGCGATCGGTCCGCAGATGCTCCAGAGACGCCAGTGAGACCTCCTCCGCGGTGGGATAGCGGAAGAGCGAGGCCATCAGCGTCATCATCACGAAGGCCATCCGGCCCCAGACGGCAAGGTTCACGCCGATCTTGCGGATCCTATTGGCACGATCCGCGTATTCGGCCATCTCCTCGTCCGGACGGCCGAAGAGCTTAAAGAGCATCGCCCCCTGTACGTTGAACCGCTCCTGCAGCCGTCCGCCGAGGCCGGCGTTCTCGTCCATCTGCCGTTGGGTGCGCCGCTGTATCACCCGCCCCACGTGAACCCAGGGCACGATGAATATCGGAACCAGCGCCAGCGTGATGACGCCGACAAGCCACGACAGGTAGAACAGCTCGGCCAGCACCACCACGACCATGACCGCACTGGTGGCCGCCATCAGCAAGCCGCTGAACTGCTGCTGTGCCATGATCAGTTCGGTGTGCAGCCGGCCGACCAGCACCCCCGTCTGGGTGCGGGTGAAGAACGCGAGCGGCAGCCGCCGGACGTGGTCGAGCGCCTGAACCCGGAGGTCGTAGCTGACCACCTGCCCGATCCGCCCGGAGATGTAGGCGGACACCAGCGACAACCCCGCGCCCAGCACGGCAAGGCCGACGGCCAGGCAGGCCGTCAAGATCACGACCCCGCGATCGTTCTTGACGATGCCGTTGTCGACGAGCTCCCTCAGCAGCAAGGGAGTTGCGGCGACGGTCAGCGCCTCCATCGTGGCGACTACGACGAAGAGCGCCACCATGCGGATGTGCGGGCGGAAGTAGGCGAGCACTCGGCGCACCGTCCCCGGGTGGATCGTGGTCCGCCAGGGATCGGGATCGTCATCGCTCTTCCTCACCCCCTGGTAGCGCAACACCATTTCCACGCAGGTGCCCCTCTCACACGGCTCACGAAGTCAGCGAATCTCAATCGTGCTGAACCAAGTCGATGTCCACGAGTGAGTCCAACTGAAGACTTCGGGCACTTGGACGCATCTGTCGGTGTCCGTGCCGCACGGCTGCCGCGGCGCGGGGGACCACCGCGATCACCCTCTCGCCCCGGGGCTCGTCGGCTTGCCGCCGTGACGTGATCCCGCTTTTGCCGACGGTGAGCCTCGAGGTGGCCGCGTCAAGTGACGGTCTGCGAGCCGCCACGAGCGAGGCCCCGGGGCTGTTGATCGAGATGTCTGATGTCTCCATCATGCTGCCCGGGGGGCCTCGTTGGTCATCTGTCCTGCCGTACTCGACCCTCTGCCGGGCGGCGCCCTCGCCGAGTGCGACCGGGTCGCAGTCTCACGCGCGGACTGCTCCCCCACGCGCCGCCGGCACGGGGTGCAGGTGCGGGCAGTCACCGGGCGGCCGGCTTTCACCTTCATGCCGGGCAGCCCGGAACAAGCCCTGGTCCTGATCCCGAGGGTCATGCAGCCCACCACCGAAGTGGTCGGCCCCGACTGCAGTGAGGCACCGCCGCGAACAGGGCCCCGATGATCGCCGTACCGCAGGGGTCGGACCGGTCCGGCAACGCGGACCGGCCGGTGGAGCTGGGTGTGGAGAAGGCTGTGTACGGGGGGCGTCCCGACCCCCGTGGTACATCTCAGCGACCGTCGTGGGGTATTCCGCCCGCACGCTGTCGGGCCGGGCTCACGACCTGACCGCGCCCGCACTCACCGGATCATCCGCATCTGTGAGGGCCAGGCCGTTTCCGTCCTGGCCGATCCCGCCGACCCAGGGCGCCGGCCCCTGGCTGAGCGCGGGCGTCACCGGGGCCCCCGGCGGGCCCGGGCACCGGTCGAGCGCGGCGCCGCCCGCCTGACGTCCTGGCGGGTCGTCCGCAGATACCGTGGCAGTCCCACCGCAGGACGTCAATCGCCGAAGCGGTCTCCAGCCCGCAGCGGCAGCGCCGAAGAAGCTCAACTGGAGCTCTTTCAGGCCGACCACGGCTCGGGGGACGGGCCGTGAGGGACCACACTCCTCCCGCGCCCGCCCGGGCCGGGCTGATGCCGGCTCAGCAGACCCTCAATCGTGCGCTCGCAGCGGCGCGCGGTGCCGGTTCGCCTGGCCTCACGGTGTCACACTGACCAGGATTCCTCGTCCTGCGTGGAAGCGCTCGAATACGCGCATGGGCAGCGATGCGGAGTCCGCATTGTGGGAGTAGCCCGACGGATTATGGAACCGCACCGTCCCGCCATGGACCTCATGAACCAGCACAAGATGCCCTCCCCGCCGCGGTTTATAGGTGCTTGGGTCGCGAATCTCAGGAGACACTGAAGCGATCAGGGCTTGCCCGGGGCGCACCGCTCGGGCGGATGCTTGAATCGGTGTGTTCTCGACCAGTTGGCATTTGAATCCGAAGTGTGAGCTGACCCAAGCCATGAATGGCCGGTATATCAGTCCTTGGACCTTGCCCTGGGGTTCCGCCACGTAGCAACCCCAGTCGAGGGCCAGCGCAAGGAGTTCACGCATCAGCAGTCGGGTGTCCGTCCAGCCGTGGAGCAGGGACTGCAGACATGCCAAGCCGCAGACTTTGCGGGACCAGAACAGGTACTCCTCGCGCGAGTGGTACCCGTCGGAGGTCCAGTCGTGCAGTTGCGATGGATCGGTGCGCCTCAGGAAGACGTCGATCCTGGATGGGGCGGCACGCCGCATGACGACCTCGTCGTTCCGGTCCAGGCTTCCCCACTGTGAGACGTAAGGGAGGCTTCCATCATGTGATGGGAAAGTCGAAATAGACATCTGAGTAAGGCTCGCTTTCCAGCGTGTAGTGCCACCACTCGCAGGCGTAGCGAGCAAATCCGCAGTCCTCCATTACGGAGCAAAGGTGCTCGCGGTTTTCCGCTTCGATGGGTCTTATTCCTGCTGCTCCATGATGTGAGATCGAGTCCATGAGGTCGTGGTCACCACCCATGCAAGCATTTTCTCCGGTGGCAAGGGTGTAGAGCGTCAAGTCGACGGAACTGCCGCGGCTGTGGCCTGACTTGGCAGCCACGTATCCCTTGTCGAAAAGCTCGGACCTGTCGATATTGGGGTAGTGCCGCTGCTTTGTCCGGCCGTCCTCCGACTGTTCGGACCAGCGCATGAAGCAGTCGACGGCGCGTTGCGGACGGTATCCGTCCCAGACAAGCAAGCCGAAGCCGCGGGACGCGGCTTTTTCCTGCGCTCGCCCCAGGGCTGCGCACAAGGCTCTGGTGCCGACTATCCGATTCACCAGGTATCCGTCTACCGGCTTTCCGGTGAAGTTGTCCCCGGTGGCGTACTTGGCATCCCAACGGATGCCGGGCACCAGCTCGTCCAGGTACCCGAAGTCGCCGTTCATCGCTTTTTCCGGTGCAGTGTCATTGACACGAGCCGGTCGATGACGTCGGAAAGCGGCATTCCTGCGGCGCCCATCATCCGGGGATAGCGGCTGTAGGAGGTCATGCCGGGAAAGGTGTTGACTTCGTTGAGTACCACCTGGCCGTCGTCCTGGAGGAACACGTCCACGCGGGCAAGCCCCTGGCAGCCCAGTGTGCGGTAGATGGTCTTGGCGCTCTCTTGGACGAGCCGACGCGATTCTTCGGAGATGTCGGCGGGAACGATGAACGTCGAGTTCTCCGAACCACTCTCGGGTGACTCCTCCTGGTGGATCCTGAAGAATCCGTGGGAGAGGGCTACGCGGTCCACCTCGCCCGCGATCGGGGTGGATGGGTCCCCCAGGATCGCGCAGCCGACCTCGCTCCCGGCCACGGCCTCTTCGATCAGGACCTTCGAGTCGTACTGCCGTGCGGCCTCCAGCGCACTCGGCAAGTCCTCTGCTCCGGCGACTTTGCTGACGCCGAAGGATGAGCCCGAACGGGCCGGCTTCACGAAGACGGGATAAGGAAGCTGTTCGGCGTCGACCTTCTCGTCTCCCGCGACCACCCGGAAATTTGGCGTGGCGATGCCCGCGCTCTTGGCGACGGCGTAGGTCAGGGATTTGTCCATGCAGATGGCAGAGCTCTGGATATCGCAGCCGGCATAGGGGACGCCAGAGAGCTCCAACAGGCCCTGGATCGCCCCGTCTTCGCCGAGTGTGCCGTGCAGGACGGGCAGCACGAGGTCCAGACGGATCACTTCGAATCGGTCCTGTTCCAGGACGAGCAGTCCGTGGACGCTTCGGTCGGGTGACAGCATGACCGGCCGAGCGTCGGTGTTCTCCCAGTCTGTGCCAGGGGAGTCACAGAGCTGCCAGGCACCGGACTGCGTGATGCCGATCCAGTACGGCTCGTATTTACCGGTGTCGAGGTTCTTTGCGACCTCTTGGGCGGACTTGACGGAGACGGGGTGTTCTTCGGAAGAGCCCCCGAAGATGACGCCGATCTTCAACCTGTCCATGTTTTCCCGCTTTCAAAGTTGAGGCAGTTGATGAGGCTGTTTCTGATGGTGTCGCTCAGCGCGTGGTCGGTGTAATAGGCCGTGTGCGGGCTGATGAGCACATTCGGCAGATCCTGTAGTCGCAACAGCTGGCGGTTCTCTATGGGCTTGTTCCGGCAGTCGGTGTAGAAGATTCCTTCTTCGCCGTCGAGGACGTCCAGCGCCGCGCCGCCCAATCTGCCGCTCTCCAATGCCGATAGAAGGGCTTCGGTATCGATGAGTGGCCCGCGTCCGGTGTTGACGATGAACGCGCCGTGTTTCATCTGGTCGATACGTCGGCGATCGACGAGATGGCGGGTTTCTGCGGTGAGCGGGGTGTGGAGCGTGACAATGTCGCTGTGCTGAAGCAGCTCGTCGATCGGCGTGTAATCGGCGGGGGTCTTGGGGCGATTGTCGTAGGCCAGCACGCGGCAGCCGAAGCCTCGCAATCGGTCGATGACTGCTGTGCCGATACGCCCCGTGCCGACCACTCCGACAGTCAGGTCGCGCAGCTCTTTGCCGCGTATCTCACTCAGCCGGTAGTCATGAGCATCGGTGCGGCGGACGGTGGCCTTCGCGTGGCGCACGGCCATCAGCATCAGCATGAGCGTGTAGTCGGCAACGCTGTCGGGAGAATACGCCACGTTTCCGACGGAGATACCGACGCTGTCCGCGTAGCTCACGTCGATGTGGTTGCATCCGACGCTTCGTGTGGAGAGATACTCCACACCGGCGCGGCTCAGTGCGCTGAGTGTGGCACGGGTGACGTGCGTCTTGTGGCCGATGCTGATGCATCGGTTCCCGACTGCCAGGTCGATATTGGCTTCAGATACCGCTTCCTTTGTGATGGTTGGCGCCATGCCAAAGCGAGGCGCCATTTCTCGGAATAGAAGGGCCTCGTCCTGCTCGCACCCATAGACTGTGATTCCCGTTGCCGAGACAGCCCGTGAGGGCGACGCTGGCGCTCGGGTGCGGCACGCCGCTGCTCGTGTTGGTCCGCTGGAACTCATGCCTGCCAGTCAAGAGAGCGTGGTGTTGCCAGCGCGTATGCATTTTTTGATACGCCGACGATACGTTGCCGGCCAACACCCTGCGCGAGCATGGATGCGGCTGGTCGGCCGCGCTGGCTTCGCCCGTGGGATCGACCGGAGCTCTGCGGGCGACACGCAACGTGTTGTGCATTCGCCTCGCCGGCACCTCTACGGGCTGGGGACTCGTCCTTGAAGATCAGGACGAGCATCGTCCTGCGCCTGTAGCGGCCGGCAACATACATATCGTCGACGTATCGAAAACTGCATACGCGCCGGCAACACCACGCTCTCTTGACTGGAAGGCATGAGTTCCAGCGAATCAGCCTCTGCCATCCTCTACTTCGCCAGCCCGCCCCCGATCGCCAGCACAGCGACCGGACGGTTGTTGATGTGCTTCGCCGATCCTTGCGTGGTCCGGGCATGATCCCGCTCAGCCTCGGTGAGATCGCCACAGTTGTCGGCGGGACGGTCGAGGGCGACGGCGCCGTGACAGTGACCGCGCCGGCCGTGCTCGACGGCCGGCAGGCCGAGCCGGGCGGCCTCTTCGTGGCCTTCGCCGGCGAACACGTCGACGGCCACGACTACGCCATCCAGGCCGGCCGGGCCGGCGCGGTGGCCGTGCTCGGCTCCCGGCCCACGGCGCTACCGACCGTCGTGGTCGAGGACGCCAAGGCCGCGTTGCAGGCGCTCGCCACCCACGTCGTGGCACGGCTGCGCGACGGGCTGACTGTCGTCGGGGTGACCGGATCCCGCGGCAAGACCAGCACCAAGGACCTGCTGGCGGCCGTGCTGTCGAGCGCCGCGCCGACGATCGCCACGATCGGCTCGCTCAACAACGACCTCGGCGTGCCGCTCACCATGCTGCGTTCCAACGCGGCCACCCGGTTCCTCGTCCTTGAGATGGGAGTCCGCCGCATCGGCGACATCTCCAAACTCACCGGCCTGGTCGCGCCCGACGTCGGTGTCGTCCTCAACGTCGGCCAGGCCCACCTCAGCCATCTCGGGTCGCGCGAGGCAACCGCCCAGGCCAAGGGTGAGCTGGTGCAGGGTCTGGCGCCCGGCGGCACCGCGGTCCTGAGCGCCGACGATCCCCGGGTGGTCGCGATGCGCTCGCTCACCGACTGCCCGGTGCTGACGTTCGGCCAGGCGGAACACGCCGACGTTCGCGTACTCGACGTAGTCCTTGACCGGCTCGCCCGGCCGTCCTTCACACTGCGGACCGCCGCCACCTCGGCTCGCGTCGGGCTGCCGCTCGTGGGCACTCACCAGACGCTCAACGCGTCGGCTGCCGCGGCGGCAGGGCTGGCGGCCGGCGTTCCCCTCGATGGGGCCGCGGCAGCGCTGCCCACGGTCTCGCTGTCGAAGTGGCGCTTGGAACTACGTGACCTCGTCGGCGGCGCAACGCTGCTCAACGACTCCTTCAACGCCGACCCCGACTCGACCCGCGCCGCCCTGGACGCGCTGGCGGCAATCGAGGGCGGGCGCCGCATCGCCGTCCTCGGCGAAATGCTCGAACTCGGCGACGACAACGAGGCCGAGCACCGCGCCATCGGGGAGTACGCCGCCTCCCGGGCCGACGTGGTGGTCGCGGTCGGCACCCGGCCGCTCGCCGACGGTGCCGGAGAGCGGGCGGTGGCGCTGGCCGACAACGCCGCGGCCGTCGAGTGGCTGCGCGGTCGGCTCACTGCCGGCGATGTGGTGCTCGTCAAGGCCTCCCGCGGGGCGCGCCTCGACAAGGTCGCCGCCGCGCTCGCGTCCGGACCCCACGATGTGCTGGTAGGTCGACCGATGGACGACAGGTAGGAGCGGCTGTGGCTTTTCGGGTACGTGCCATCACGGTGAGCGATCACGCCTCGTCCAACGCGACCCAACCTGCGGTGGCGGCTGCCCGGGTTCAAGACATCGCTGGCGTACCTGCCCGAAGGGCCGGTGATCGACTGGGCCTCGGATGATCTGGCCGGCTGGCTCGACCCATTGGTGGACCACCTGAAGCACTCTGGCACCTTCGCCCTACGCATCGGGTCGACGGCGGTGGCCCGCATCTGGAGTGCTGCGAGCTGCGGGCCGGGTCGGAGAACACGCCTGGTACAGCTACGGCGCCTCCGCCACGGCCGAACGGGAGGTATGTGGGTCGAACGCCGTGCAGCGGAAGATGATCACTGATGCTCTGGCTGCCGGATGTACGGTCCACGACCTGCGCGGCATCACCGGCGCCGTGGACGACAACTTCCTGCACCTGGGCCTGATCCAGTTCAAGGTCGGCACCGGCGGCGAAGCCTTGGAGTATCTCGGCGAATGGGATCTGCCGCTGAATCGCCTGCTTTGTAAGGCATTCGACGTCTCCATATCCCATCGAGGCTGAGGCGGCCTGTCGGTGGCGGAACTCGGCGGGCGAGACGCGAAGTGGGCGTGGAAGCAGCGACCGGCGTAGTTCGGGCGTGAGCAGGCAGCGGGTTTCCCCTGTGAGATTCGGACGTTCTTCAGGCCTGATCGCCATCTGTTTGTGTGTGCGCTGACGCGGCGGGCAGTTGCACCGTGACGCGGAGCCCGCCGGCGGGGCGGGGGGTGAGGGTGAGGGTTCCGTCGTGTGCCTGGGTGATGGTCTTGACGATGGCCAGGCCGAGGCCGACACCTGCGTGGCTGCTGTGTATGCGTTCGGTGCCGCGCTGGAATGGCTCGGTGAGTGTCGAGACCAGCTGTGAGGTGAGCTTCTCGCCAGTGTTCTCGACAGTGAGCACAACAGTGTCGGGGCGGACGCTGGTATGCACCCATACGGTGCCCTGTTCAGGCAGGTTGTGGCCGATCGCGTTGTGCAGGAGGTTCATGACCATCTGCAGCAGGAGCGCCTGTGAGCCGATGGTGGTGCTCATGTCGCCGGAGGTTTCGATGGTGACGCCATGCTTTTCTGCCAAGGGGAGGAGCGTTTCAGTGGCTTCTTCCGCCAGGAGGGACAGGTCGACGTCTTCCCTGGTGAATGACCGCTGGTTGGCGCGGTTGAGCAGGAGCAGTGCTTCAGTGAGGTCGATGGCTCGGGTGTTGACCACGCGGAGGCGCTCGACAAGCTCACAGGTGTCGCGGTTCGGATCGTTGCGGGTCGCGTCGAGAAGCGTCTGCGTGACCGCCAGCGGGGTGCGCAGTTCGTGAGAGGCATTGGCCGCGAATCGCTGCTGTTCGGCGACGTGGGCTTCGAGCTGCGCGAGCATGGTGTCGAAGGAGTCGGCGAGTTCGCGGAACTCATCTCGGCGGCCCGGTAGGCGGATCCGGTGGGAGAGCGGTCCGTTCGCCACCCTGTGTGTGGCGTCGGTGATGCGTATCAGCGGGGCGAGCATCCGGCCGGCCAGAATCCACCCGCCCACGAGACCGAACACCAGCAGGAACCCCAGCGCCAGGATTCCCGCCGGGACGAAGACGACTGGGCCGAAATTGCTTGGCTTGAAGACGCGTAGGAAGTCGGACCAATCGGGGACGGCCAGGCTGTTCGACCTTCCCCGCAGAAGGAACACCCACACGGCGGCGAGCAGCAATGCGCCCGCGATCACGAGGAACCCGGCATAGCTGAGGGTGAACTTGAGGCGGACGCTCAACCCTTGACGCCTATCCACGCACCGCTCCCCGGTCATCGGCGTCCGGTCCTGCGTCGATGCGGTAACCGACCCCGGGCACGGTGGCGATCAGCCAGGGCTTGCCAAGGCGTTTGCGCAGGGCCGAGACCGTGATGCGCACGGCGTTGGTGAACGGATCGGCGTTCTCATCCCACGCTCGCTCCAGCAACTCTTCTGCGCTGACGGCACCGCCTTCGGCAGCGACGAGGACTTCGAGCACAGCGAACTGCTTCCTGGTCAGCGCGATGTAGCGGCCCTCGCGGTAGACCTCGCGGCGGAACGGATCCACACGTAAGCCTGCGATCTCTCGCACAGGTGGTCTGTTGTGGGCTCGCCTGCGGTCGAGTGCTCTGAGCCTGAGCACGAGTTCGCGGAGTTCGAAGGGCTTGGTGAGGTAGTCGTCGGCGCCGATCTCGAACCCGGTGGCCTTGTCGTCGAGCCGGTCGGCAGCGGTCAGCATGAGGATCGGCATGCCGCTGCCGGAGGCGACGATGTGTTTGGCGATCTCGTCACCGGTAGGTCCGGGGATGTCCCGGTCGAGGACGGCGATGTCGTAAGCGTTGGTGCTCAGCAGTTCCAGAGCGGTATCACCGTCACCGGCGGTGTCGGCCGCGATCGCTTCCAGGCGCAGCCCATCGCGGATCGCCTCTGCCATGTAGGGTTCGTCCTCGACGACTAATACACGCATAGTCCGATGTTACGAGCCGGTACGTATCGTCGGTATATCGAAAACTGGATACGGGCTGGCAACATCACGCCCCCTTGACTGGAGGCATGAACGAGCCACACGTTATCCCGCTTCGGCCCCGTGACCGGCTGTTCACCGTACTTGCGGTGGTGCTCGCCGTGCTCCTGCTCCCCGTTGCGTTCGTCCGCGATCCCGGCCGCGCCCGTGAACTGGCCTGCCACTGGGCGTTGGGGATCCGATTTCCTGCCGAGGATCTCACCGGGCTCACCGACGGTGCCAGGGCGGCGTTCACCGCTGCACGCGCTGAGGCGCTCTGGCGTCATGGGCAGCTCGTCGGCCTCACCTCGGGATACCGCGATCCCCTCGTCCAGCAGCGGTTGTTCGACGAGGAGGTGCGCCGCGTCGGCTCACCGGCCGCGGCCCGGATGCTCGTACTGCCACCGGCGGAATCCAGGCACGTCAAGGGCACCGCGCTGGATGTACGCCCGTTCGAAGGCGCGCGCTGGCTTGAGGAACACGGTGCCCGCTACGACCTCTACCGCATCTACGACAACGAGTGGTGGCACTTCGAGTACCGCCCGGACGCCGACGTGCCACCAACGACCCAGGAGATCCGCGATGCCCTGCAAGCTCGTTGACGAGGGGCAGCATGCCGGGCGCCTGGAGGGGCGTCTCCAGGCCGCGAGGCAACGTGCCTTCGTCGGACGAAAGGAAGAGCTCGCTGCCTTCGAGGAGGCGCTGTGCACCGGCGGCCGAGTGCTGTTCATTCATGGCCCCGGCGGTGTCGGCAAGTCGGCGCTGCTGGGACGCTTCGCCCAGCGGGCCGCAGCAGCGGATCGCACCGTACTGATGCTGGACGGGCGGAGTCTCGAGGAGTCCCCCGCAGCCTTCGTGGCCGAGGCCAGGGCGGTGCAGCGCCTGCGCGCAGGCCACCGCACACAGCGCCATCGTCCCCGAACCCACGACGCGCGCGACGGCACCCCACCCCCGGCGCTTCGCAGCCTGTCGGCCTCAGAACAGCTCGCCGGACTCGCGCTGGCCACCTACCTCTCCCCCGGCCACGTGCACGGCATCATCGAGGCAGACCGACTCGGGCGCGTGTGCGCAGCAGACACACCTGGCGCCCTGACTGCCACCCTCGACCGGCTGGTTGCCGCCCGGGTAGCGGACGGGTGGTCGTACGACCCGGGATCCGACGACATCACGTGGGTTCTAGGGCCCGCGTTGGCCAGGCGGTACCAGAGCATGACCGCCGGGAATGACTCTGCGGTCACGTGACGAACTCTCGCAGCATGCGCGTGCAACTCGCCCCCGCCACCAGGTGACCAACCCGCCCCGCCAGCGCTGCCCTCACCCACCAGACCAGCATTCAGGAATCGGGCGTGCGAGCCCCGGGTCCGACCCGTCGAGCCTCGCGACAGCGATCGTGCAGCAGCTCAGAGAGCCATGAGGCGGTGATAGTCCTGGACCTGCTGGGCCAGGTCGTCTTCAGGAATACCGGTCCAAGCGCTCATCTGGGCATAGGGCAGGCCGCTTCCGCGTCCGACCAGCGCGGATCCAGCGGCACGGACCGGGCCGGCCATGAGGTTTCCCCGGTGTGCGGGAGGTGCCGATCAGCTGGTCAGGGCGGGTTGACGGGGTTTCAGGTTCAGTTGTTCGACCGTCACCTGGCCGACGCAATACTTCTCCTCAAACTCGACGGGACTGAGAAGTTGTTGTCTTTCCGTGCTTGAGGACTGCGTTTCCGCTGGTCAGGCATAGGAGCGGCGGTTCTGTGGCAGTGGTGACCTGTCGTGTCGTCGCTCCGGTGGAGGCCAGGGATGCCGTCGGTCGTGGGACTGCTGGAACAGCGTGAGTGCGCCGCTCGCCGCCGTGTGGACGAACTGCGGGAGGAGGCCGATCGGATCCAGGCCGAGCTGGCCATTGCCGAGCGGGATTGGAACGAGTGGGTCATTGCTTGCTCGCGTGTCGGCGAGGTACTGGCCCCAGGCGACGGTGGCGTCGCCGGTCGTGATGTCGCTGTGGACCTGCCGGATGGCGGTGAACAGCCGGCGCCGGCCGGGGCTTCGGAATCGGTGAAGCCGAAGTCGGTAGTGCCGATGTGGCACTCGGGGCTGGCCTGGTCGGCGCTGTCGGTGGACTACCAACGCATCCTGCGAATCCTTGCCGACCGCGACCGAGGTGGCCAAGGTCCGCTTTCCTGCCAGGAGATGGCCGTCTGCTTCGGCCTGGAGGTGGTGCCGGCAAAGGTGGAGGCGCTGCGGTCGAAGGCGAAGCGGATGGTGGCCCGGGGGTGGCTGGTCGAGCCGGTGCCGGGTCGGTTCTCGCTCTCGCAGGGCGTGGCCGGACAAGGCGAGGGATGGTGAACGGCGACCCTCAGACCCGCAGGGTTTCTCCCTGGGGGTCGTAGCAGACGAGCCCGTGCTCGCGTGCCAGGGCGGCCGCATACTCGGAGACCTCCTCCGCTCTGCTGTAGGACATGAGCAGATAGACGATCGGGCCCGAGGCCTCGTCAATGACGGGCGGTGACGCCCAGGGGCTGCCGGCGACATCGTCTGGATACCGCTCGACGAGTGCCTCGACATAGGCCTCGATGCGCGGCGACGGCTCGGCGATCACGTCTTCCGAATCGAAGTAGCGGTCGTAAAGCTCGTCAAAGACAGCGCTGGCTTCGTCGTCACGCGGTCGCTCTCCGTGCCAGACGGCCAGGTCGTAGCTCATGTGCGAATGATCGCAGGTGCCAACCCGGCGTGGGTCACAAGCCCCAGCGCCGGCCCCGTTCACGCTCGCGAAGGGCGTGGCCGGGCAAGGCGGCGGGTCATGAGGAGGGTCATCGACCAGTAGATCATCGCCTCGGCGCTGCTGGTGGATCGCTCGAAGTCGCGCACCAGGCGTCGGGTGCGCATCAGGTGGGCGAAGAATCGCTCGACGATCCACCGCTTGGGCAGCACCACGAAGCCGCGCATGTCGTCGCTGCGTTTGACGATCGCCAGGACTAGGGCCAATGCCGTTCGGTTAGGGGTTCGATCGGCGGCGCAACTCTCGGCGTTTCGGCTGGTGATACGGGTGCAGCCCTTGTAGTGGTTCTCGGGTCCGCCAAGACTCGTGTTCCTCCACAAGGGCTGCAGTGTCCGATTCTGTCATTACGCATGCTCCCGGCGCGTTGGCCGTGGGGCACCTGGGCGAGTTGACCCAGGTTGTTCCGTTCGATCTCGTCGACGAGGCGCTCGCATCCGCGGGTGGTCTGCAGCATCGGGTGCGGCGACTGCCGTCGCGGGTGGTGGTCTACCTCCTCCTCGCCGGCGCGCTGTTCACCGGGCTGGGCTGGGCGCAAATCTGGTCCCGGCTGACCGCCTCGCTACCCGTGCCGCTGCCCGCACCGGCGCCTTCTGTCGGCGTACGGGCTGTAGTGCAGAGGTATGTACGGGCTGATGTACAGAGCTTGAGACTGTGTCAGCTGACGGCGGCGATGCCGCCTTCGATGGCAGTGAGGCGGTTCTTCAGGCGGTAGCTGGCGCCGTTGATGGCGAGGATTTCGCAGTGGTGGAGGAGGCGGTCGATGATGGCGGTGGCCAGAACGTCGTCGCCGAAGACCTGGCCCCACTCGCTGAAACTTTTGTTCGAGGTCAGCAAGGTGGAGCCCTTTTCGTAGCGCTTGGAGAGCATCTGGAAGACGAGGTTCGCCTCGTCACGTTCCAGTGGGAGGTATCCGACCTCATCGACCACGAGGACGTTGGGCCGTAGGTAGGTGCGGAGTTTGCTGGCCAGGCGGCCGATGGAGTCGGCGGCTTTGAGCTGGCGGACCATGTCGTCGAGGGTCGTGAAGTAGATCGTGTAGCCGGCCCGGCAGGCGGCGACCGCCAGGGCGACCGCGAGGTGTGTTTTCCCTACTCCCGGCGGGCCCAACAGAGCAACGTTGGCCCTGGCCTCGACGAACGCGAGGGTGGCCAGATCCTTGACCTTCCTGGGGTCGAGTTCGGGCTGGTAGGAGAAGTCGTACTCCTCGATCGTCTTGTAGTGCGGCAGCCGGGAGACCCGCAGGGCATGGCGGAAGCGGCGCTCTTCACGGACGGCGAGTTCTTCTTCCAGGACGAGGTCGAGGAAGTCGAGGTAGGCCATCTGACCGGCATCGGCCCGCCCGACGTACTCGGCCAGCGACTGGGTCAGATGGGGCAGGCCGAGCTTGGTGGCGGTGGCGCGGATCCGGGCGGTGACCAGCTCGCTCAACGCATGTCCCTGGGGTCGATGGGGGCGGGGGTGAAGGGGTGGGTGCCGGTGATCTGGTCGTAGAGCGCCAGCGGCCGGGTGCCGACGTGGACTTGCGCGGCTCTGGCCCGGGTCAGCAAGGAAACAAGCCCGCCGGGCTCGGCGTCCGTGCGGGCCGGCCTGGCCGCAGGCGTGCCGGGATCGGTGGTGGTGGCGCGGGTATGTCCGTCGGGCAGGCCCTGCCAGTGCGCTTCGTCCACGATGCGGGCGCCGCGGCCGACCGCGCGCGGATGGACGGCCAGCAGCGTGATGCCCTGGGCGTCGGGCACGGTGGAATGCAGTGCGACCGTGGCAGCCGAGGCCCTGACCTCGACCAACTGTCGGTGGCGGACCTTGATGGCGGGCACCGAGTACAAGTTGGCGTCGAAAGCGACCAGGCAGTCCTTGCCGACGTGCCGCAAGAATCGGTCGGCGACGATGTAGGGGCGGGCCGGCAGCGGCCGCAGCGCGGCGTGATCTCGTGTGGCTCGCACGCCGATCACTTCGCCGTGGGTGCGGTGGGTGCGGGCCCGGCGCTGGGGGACCCAGGCCATGAACGCCCCGTCCAGGTCATCCAGCCCGGAGAAGGCCCGGCCGGCCAGTACGTGATCACGGACGATGGTCACCTGGCGTTCGACCCGGCCCTTGCCGGTGGGCCGGTAGGCGGCCAGCACATCGATGTCGAAGTCGTAGTGCCCGGCGAATGCGACGGCCTCCGGATGCAGCGGGACCGCCTCGCCGGGTGCGACATGACGGCGGACCACGGTCTTGGTCCGGTCGTAGACGATCACGCCGGGCACCCCGCCGTAATGCGCGAACGCCCGGCGGTGGCACTCCCAGAACGCCGCCAGGTTCTGGCTGGTGGTGAAACAGCAGAACGGATCCCGGGAGTAGGACAGGACCATGTGGAAGGAGTAGACCTTCGGGATCCCGACATGGGCCAGAATGCCGCCCTCGTCACCCCAGTCGACCTGGGCCTGAGCGCCGGGCACCACCTCGAAACGACGGTGGAGGCGGGCCAGCTCCCGCGGGGTGTATCCGAGCTCCTCCGCGATCCTGGGGCGGGCCTGCTGCACATACATCTTGACGCGCTGGTAGTGGTGCGGGAAGCCGTACTGCTCGACGAGACGCTCATGGATCACCGCGGCTTTCAGCAGCACCTCGGCCCGCAGCCAGGCATCGATCACATGCGCCCATGGCTTGATCACCTGGTTGCCCAGATCCGACCGCGGCGCCGGAGCCGGAGGCTCGGGCGGCCCGTCGCTCTCCAGGTACTTCTTGACCGTGCGCCAGTTCAGGCCGGTCTCCCGGGCGATCTCCGAGATGCTCGCGCCAGCCTCATGCAGAGACCGGAAGCGCCGCAACTCCAGCCACCGCTCCGGTTCCAGCAGCATGCCCCGAGCCTCCCTCATCGCCGCACAACGTCAGCGACAGACTCCACTCACCGCCCCGGCCCCGGCCAGACACGCCGGAGCACCTCTGCAGATCAACCCGTACGCACCTCTGCACCAGAGCCCGTACGCCGACACCTTCATCGATCACGGCTGCGATGCGACGGGTCGGCCCCAAGCCATTGCAAGCACTGTTCGACCTGGTCAAAGGCCCCGCAGCAGTGACCGCGACACAGGTGACACGGTTCGCGGGCAGGCTGGTGGTCGCGATCGACGGCACCCAGATCGCGCTACCGGACACACCCGCGAACCTGTCGGCGTTCCCCAAGGCGAAGGCCGGGCCGAACGGGCCGGCCGGATACCCGATGCTGCGCATGGTCGCGCTGGTGGCCTGCGGGACCCGAACACTCCTGGACGCGGCCTTCGGCACCGATAAGACCGGCGAGCTGACCTACGCCGGTGACCTGGTCACCACCGCGGGCACGACCGGAGCACTCCGGCCCGGGATGCTGCTGCTGGGTGACCGGAACTTCTCGGCCACCGGGTTCGTGGGCACCGTCGCGTCCACGGGCGCGGACTTCCTCATCCGCGCCAAGACCCACAGCACAGCGCTCAAGCTGCCGATCCTGCATCGTCTGCCCGACGGCACGTTCCTGTCCCGCATCGGCGAGGTCACCGTCCGCGTCATCGAGGCCGCCATCACCGTCACCCCCGCCGACGGCGCCGACGAGCGCGCCGTCACCCACAGCACCTACCGGCTCGTCACCAGCCTGCTTGATCCCGACGAGGCACCCGCGACCGGCCTGGTCAGGCTCTACCACGAACGCTGGGAGATCGAGACCAGCTACTGCGAACTGAAATCGACCATCCTCAGTGGCAGAGTCCTCCGCGGCCGCCACCCAGCAGCCGTCACCCAGGAAACCTGGGCACTCCTGGTCGCCTACCAGGTGCTTCGCACCGCGATGAGCGACGCTGTCCTGCACCGGCCCGACATCGACCCCGACCGCGCCGCATTCACCATCGCGCTGAACACGGCACGTGACCAGATCGTCCGTGCCGCCGGCATCATCCCCCACACGCAGATCGACCTCGTCGGCCGGATCGGCACCGCCATCCTCGACGACCTCCTACCCGCCCGCCGTAACCGGACCCGGCCCCGCGTGAAGAAACGAGCGATCAGCTCCAAGTACCGCGCCGTCGGCCGCCACATCGACCACCGAACCCACAAGACCACCGTCCAGATCGCGATCAACACATTGCCAAGCACGCCAGACGGCTAACCGAACGGCGTTGGGACTAGGGCGAGAGCGGTGAGGCAGTGGGTGATGAGGCTGCCGGTGTAGCCGCCGTCGGCCCAGACCAGTTCCAGCCGGTGGTGTGCGTCGGCGACCTGTGCGAGGAGTGTCTGCGCGGCGGTGCGGTCGCCGGTGTCCGCGGGGGTGACCATCACGGCGAGCAGCAGGCCGAGCGTGTCGACTACGGCGTGGCGCTTGCGTCCGTTGATCAGCTTGCCGCCGTCGAAGCCCCGGCTGTCGGAGCCGACGACGGCGTCGGCCTTGACCGACTGGGAGTCGATCACCCCGGCGCTGGGCTCCGGGTCCCGGCCCGCCTTCTCGCGGACCTTCCCGCGCAGCCGGTCATGGAACTCGGTGACCAGGCCATGGTCGCGCCAGCGGCGGAAGAAGGCGTAGACCCGGTCCCACGGCGGGAAGTCCGCGGGCAGGGCCCGCCATTTGGTTCCGTTGTCGACCAGGTAGTGGACCGCGTCCAGTATCGCCCGGTGGCAGTACGCCTCCGGCTGCCCGCCCCGTCCCTGCAGCCAGCCCGGCACCGGTAGCAGCGGACGGATCGCTGCCCACTGGGCGTCCGTCATGTCGGTGGGGTAGCGGCGCTCGTGCGTTCCGTTGTCGGTGGCGTTCCCGAACCGGTGCGCGAGGCAGTCACACGACGGAGTGGCCGGGCTGGACCCGGCCGCAGCCAGGGCGTAGAACTGCGACAACAGGGCCTCCTGGATCGGTAGTTGTCAAGCCAAATGAGACGTTCGCGGTGCTATGAACCTTGTGGTTCGGGTGCCCTGCGTTTCGTCGGGTCGTTGATCCAGACCTGGCCGGGTATCTCGGGTGGCTTCGGTCGGCGGGCGAAGCGTTCGGGGTGGCGCTCGTATGCCTCGGCGAGTGCGACGTCCCGCTGGTCGCGGACCTCCTCTGAAGTGCCGAAGTGGACGGAGGCGGGGGTGTGCAGGCCGATCCCGGAGTGTCTGTGGTCGTGGTTGTAGTAGGTGGTGAAGGCGTCCATCCACTCCCGGGCATGGGCCAGCGAATCGAACCGTTCCGGGTAGTCGGCGTACTTCGTGGTCCTGAACTGGCTTTCCGAGTAGGGATTGTCGTTGCTGACCCTGGGGCGCGAGTGACTCCTGGTGATGCCGAGGTCGAGCAGCAGTTGGGAGACCTTCTTGCTGGTCATCGAGGTGCCGCGGTCCGCGTGCACCGTCTCGGGCACGATGCCGTTGCGCTCGATCGTCTCGCGGATCAACTCCTCCGCCCGCTCAGCCGTTTCGGCCCGCTCGACGGTGTGGCCGACGATGTAGCGGCTGAAGATGTCGATGACGACGTAGGCGTGGTACCAGATGCCCTTGTCCGGGCCGGGCAGCTTGGTGATGTCCCAGGTGAAGACCTGCGACGGCCCGGTCGCCACCAGCTCGGGGATCGTCCTGGCCGGGTGGGTGGCCTGGCGGCGGCGTTCGCCGTTCTGCCCGGCGGCGGACAGGATCCGGTACATCGTGCGCTCCGAGCACCAGTAGTTCCCCGCGTCCAGCTCACGCGCCCAGACCTGCGCGGGCGGCAGGTCGGCGTACTCCGGCCGGTTCAACAGCGCCAGGATCTCTGCCCGTTCGGCCGGTGAGAGGGCCGAGGCGGGCGCGGGTCTCGGGGACGGTGCGGGCTTCGGCCTGGGGTTGATGCGGCGGTAGTGGGTGGCGCGTGCCCGTGCAGCGGCGCGGGGCTCGGGCCAGAGGTTGGCCGGGTCGGTCGGGTGCCCGCCCAATTCCAGCGGCACCAGCATGTCCTCCTCATAGGAGGACATGCTGGTGTCCGCGTATCCGTAGTCGATGATGCCCTGCGCCTTGAGCTTGTTGGTGTACGACGTCGACGGGCGAACCGTCGCGGTCCAGCCGGACACGCAGATCGTGGAGTTGATGGTCGACTGGGTGACGTCCGGGTTGTAGCTGCCGGGGGTGCACTTGGAGTCAGGTAGCGGCAGGTAGGCCTGGGAGCAGGTGGCGGCGTGGGCGGTGCCTGCGGTGGAGCCGATGATGAGGGTGCTGACGGCGAGGGTGAGAGCGGAGCTGGTGGCGGCAATGCGTATGCGGGCGCGCATCGTCTCTCCTGGGTGAAGTGGCTCGGGTGGGCGGCGATTGATGCGCTCTCATGTCACCCCGCCAGTAGCTACGCGGGTAGAACCTGGTGGGTGAAATGTTTGCGCCAACACCGTGATCACCACGCCTGACATGACGTTCCGCGCCTCCGGACACGCGGAAGAGGCTCCGCTCTCTGACGACCTCCCTCCGAAAGTGCGCCCGTGCGCCCACCCCCTCGCGGTGGACGGCAGGCCGACCTCGGGCCGACCCGGAGGCGCCCGTGACCGCCAACGGATACGTGGCACCGAACCGACCGACCAACTCGTCGTCCAACACCTGCAACAAGGTTGCCTGCCACACGCGGGAGCGGCCATCGTGACGGTCCCTTGGCTCTTCCCCGGGATGAAGGCGGGCCAGCCACTCAGTCACGCCCGAGCCATGGTTCGCCTGCGCCGACTGGGACTTCATCCTGGGCTGGCACGGTCACGGGCTTTGCTCCATCTGGCCGCACGCATCGAAGCCCCCTCCTCGCACAGGCTCTCGGCATCACCCCGGGTACGGCAGTCCGCTGGTCGGATCTCGCCGGCCGCACCTACAGCGGATACGTCGCCCGAGTCGTGGAGACGACGCCCGGTAGCCAGAAGACTGAGGTCAGCAGCAGCGCCCGTTCGCCTCGGCGTTGCTGAAGTCGCCAGCCGCGAACGCCTTCGCCGGAATCGTGAAGTACATGGTCCCGGCATCGCCCCAGCCCCATCCGAGCTCTGCGTTCACCGGCGAGGGACCTCGCCTCGGCAAGGTGGAGAAGACTGGTATCTGGGTGACCCTTGTTGCGCTTCTGTACCTCGTACTGTTCCTGCTGGTAGAAGCTTTCACGCCTCTCGATGAGACGCCTTGGCCGAGGCCTTCGCCGGGTGTCAGGTCCCGGTGTCCGCGCAGTTCGAGCGGCAGGCCGTTCACGGGGTCGGTCAGCGCCTGCACCAGCTCCGCGCGGCGCAGGCCGGTGTCGGAAAAGTGGTCCATCTCCAGGACCCAGAACTCCCCCAGCCTCGCCTCGTGCCCGGTGACGACCTGGGGAATGGCGACCGTGTGCAGAAGGCCAAGGCGGCGCAGGAGCCCGCTGGGCAGCCAGGCGGCGGCGCGCCAGGTGGAGTCGTAGGAGATCGGCTGGCGCTCGTCGTCCCACTGCCGCTCGTAGGCCTTCGGCCAGCCAGCAGGCTTCCCCGCCGTTGTCCTCGACGCGCTGGGCAATGGCAGCTCCTCGGCGACGCTGCGCCCGAGCATGGTGTCGCCTGCCAGTGCCACCGTGAGCGCCATGATCCTTTCCCTTCCCCCGCCCTGCACTCAGACGTCGAGGGTCACCCGGCAGGTCCAGCCGCCAGGCCCGCCCCGCAGCTGCAGGTCGTGCAGCGAAACGGCCTTCGGCACCGCACCGACCGCCACGGCGGTGTCGGCATCGGCCATGCGGAAGCGGACGCACAGGCCCCGGCCGTCCCCCGCCGACCGGATCGCCCCCACCTCCACATCGAGCGGGATCTCACCGTCGGCATCCATCCGGTAGACGACCTCCTCCAGGACGGACACCAGCAGAGCCTCGTCGGACTCGGCTGTGACCGCGTATTCGCGTTCCCCGACAACTGTGGCCCTGGACGTGTCGGCGAAGCCTTCCAGCACCCCGCGTACGGCCTCGCCGATGCAGCCCTCGGCCGTCGGTGACCACGCCTCCACCTGTACGTCCGCGGTGTGCGGCACAGCCCAGTGGCCACTCGCGCCGGGCTGCTTTCCCACAGGTTCCCGACCATCCACGGTCGGCGCCTCTCCGCCGTCTCCGGACGCACAGCCTGATGCCGAGTTCCCTGAGCCTCAGGCCATGCCTCCTCCAGAGTCGTCCCGTACACCGCTCCAGGGCAACCTGCACGACGCGCGACCACGCGTTGGCGTGGCCATATTCGCCAGTCTTTCCCCGCCTGTTGACCGCAGGCAATCGAAAGGGGACATACGGTAGTTGTCTCGCCGTCCCCGTAAAGGTGCGCACGCCTGCCGGTCTCGCTCGGTCTCGGCCTTCCGCCGCTGAAGCAGCACGCCACCGGCCGCGACGTGGCCACGGTGGCATGGTGGAGGGCGCCGCCGGTCACACTGCGTGGAGAGGGAGAACTACGGCGTCACAACGGGTCCCGTTCCGAGTCGGCCGGCGCGACATTGGTGATGACCACCGCGGGGCGTAGAGCTTTTGCCAGTCGCACAGCGTCACCTACGGCCCAGAGATGAATGTAGAACAGGCGCGGCTTCTCGCGCAGCCCATGATTGTGCAGTTCTACGAGGTCGATACCACCCCGCCGCAGTACCTTCAGAACGCCTTGAACCTCGTCGGCGATCATGGCAAAGTCGCCGCTGAGCGCTGCCCGGCCGCCACCAAGTGGTTGAAAGTTGAAGGCTGTGGTCGAGCCCAGGCCCGGAGGAAGCACCATGCCGTTGTCTGTAATGGTCTCGCGTCGCATGAATGCGGATTTGTACGTTCCGCCGTCGTTGGAGCCCTTGACGCCCAGCGCGGCATCGATCCCGGCAGTGTCCAGATCCAACGGAGCAGGCTGTGTCGGGGGCGTGGCGGGCGGGCTCGCGGTCAGGTCCATTGCCGTGCGCAGCCCGCGAGCGAGACTCACCGGATCATGTCCATGGCCGTGGAAGTGGGTCCACCAGATGTCGGGGCTGTGCGCGAGCAGGTGTTTATGCAGAGCGGTCTGCTCGATTCCGTGTGCCTGCAGGGCATCGCTCACGTGTTGCAGTTCGCGCTCGGCGAGAGTCAAATCGCCCATGGTCATCACGCTGCCGTCGGAATAGCGGAGAAAGGCAATGTGGGAACCCAGAGCGAGGCCGGGTGAGACGGTCACGTGGTGGGAGACGACATGTAGGTCGCCCCGGGGGAATCGGGTGCGGTACACGGTTTTGCGCAGCAGGCTGCCGGGTCGGCCCAGAACTTTTGCGACCGGCTGCCAGAACGCCTCGGTAGTGGGGACAGGTTGGACTAACTCATGCTGGGGCGCATTGGCCGGCCTTACCGTCCCGGCCTGCGCACCATGTGCTCCCAGCCCGGTCAGCACGGGCGCCAGCACAGCAGCTTTCAGCATGCGTCGCCGTGCCGGCGCCGATGACAGCCTGTTGTATGTGTCGCCCTGGGGGAGTTCGTTCATCAGGTCTGCACCTCCGTGGATAATAAGACCACGGAGGTTTACAGGAAGTGCCTCTACTGAGAAGCATGGCTCGCGTGTTGCTTCAAAAGGGCTATTCCGGGTTCTGGATTCTTCACACCCCGCTGAATCGTGCGGGTAAACAGGTCGGGCCCCATACGATCGCGCCGTGCTGAATGTGACAGCCATACTCAAAGGGCTGGTCATCGGCGTGGACGGAGCCCGCCCGGACATCCTCCTGCAGAGCCGCCGGGACAAGGCCGCGGCAGGACGCTTCTTCCGCCGCCTGATGAAGAAGACCCGTACGGTGCCGCGGGTGGTCGTCACCGACAAGCTCCGTTCCTACGGCGCGGCGCACCGCGAGGTCATGCCCTCGGTGGAACACCGTTCCCACAAGGGCCTGAACAACCGGGCCGAGAACAGTCATCAGCCCACCCGGCAGCGTGAACGCGCCATGAAGGGATTCCGTTCCGTCGGCGGGGCCCAGCGGTTCCTGTCCGCGTTCAGCGGCATCTCGCCCCACTTCCGCCCTCACCGCCACCTGATGACAGCCTCCCACCACCGAGCCGAGATGACCGTCCGCTTCGCGATCTGGGACCAGATCACCGGCACTGCCGGCCGGCCCACCACGGCCTGACCACAGGCCCGGACCGCGGGCCCCACCAGGCCCCAACGCACCGTCAGGCACCTGCAACTCAACAACGTGACAGCACCTGACGCCGCGCTCGAGCATCAGCTCCTCGACCTCGCGGAAGGACAGCGGGAAGCGGAAGTACAGCCATACCGCGTGCGCGATCACCTCCACCGGGTACCGGTGGCCCTTGTACGACGGCGACGCGGACGACACGAACGAATCCCTCCCCGGCACGACCAACCAGAAGATCATCCCACCCGGCCAGTCAACGCGACAGTGCCGCCTGCAGCGCTCGGCGCTCGACCCGCGGGGGGCTGTCGCTTTCCACGCTGACCACGCGCGAGGCGGACATGCTGCGCCTTGTCTCGGAGGGCCTGGACACCGCGGAGATCGCCCGCAAGGCCTCGTACTCGGAACGGACCGTCAAGAACGTCCTGCACGAGATCAACACGCGGCTGCAACTGCGCAACCGGGCCCACGCGGTGGGCTACGCATTACGCAACGGGCTGATCTGACACCTGCGCTGACGTCGTACGGGAAACAGGCACTGCCCGAAAGCACACCGGGCGCCTCCCCCGGGTAGGGCCCCGCCGCCCTGCCGTGCCGCGCACGGCTGGTGCAGGGTGGCGGGGGCGATCCGGATGGGTGCATCGGGATGCCGCACCAGACTGCGAAGGGGACCGTGATGGGAACGGCTGACCGCGGCGGCCGGCACCGGCTGGGGAGAATCGGAACGTCGTTGCTGCTGTTGATCCCGCTGCTCGGAGTGACGGCGGCCTCCGGACAGGGCGGCGCCGAATCCGCCCCGCGGGCGGCCGACGCCACGGACACGCGGGTCGCCTACGCGGGCACCAGGCACCGCAGCCTCGGCATGGTCGCTTCCACCACCTCCAGCACACCACTATTCGGTGACGGCCCCGCCCACAACGACGTCCAGCCGGCCGCCCTCGGGGACCAGATGGTCTTCGCGAGCCGCCGCGACGAGAAGAACCCACAGGTTTACCTGCGCTCCGCGGACGGTTCGGTACTCCGTCTGACCAGCGGCCGGGACGTGGCGCACCCCCGGCTGACGCCGGACGGCCAGGCCGTGGTGTTCGACTCGGCCGAACCCGGCGGCACGGACGGGGGGACGCAGCGCGACCTGTGGCTGGTACGCACCGACGGCACCGGCCTGACGCGGCTCACCGACACACCCTCCGACGAGAAGTACCCGACGGTCTCCCCCGACGGGCAGCGGCTGGCGTACTCCAGCGACAGCAGTCCGCTGATCGGAGCGCAGATCTACGTACGGCCCCTGAACGGCGGCACCGCCACCCGGATCACCTCCCCGGCCAACGGCAGGGCGTCCGAGCCGGTGTGGAACCCGGTGAACGACGACGAGAACCGGGACTGGATCGCGTACACCGCCACGACCACCGAGAACGGGCAGAGCGTGCCCCGGCTGCGGGTGACGAACGCGGCAGGGACCTCTGACGAGCCACTGCTCGGGGGCGCGTACGCACAGTGGCGTGGCCACGGGGCATCGTGGTTGCCCGACGGGGACCAGTTGGTGTTCCTGAGCCCCGAGACCACCTGCACGTGCCGGGGCGACTATGACCACGTGTTCAAGTCGGTGGCGCACTCGGACCAGGAGCCCGGGCTGGTGCTCAACGAGGACCGGGAAGTCCTGTCGCCCACCTGGCGGGGACCGCTCGACGGCGGCGGCGTGGTGGTGGAGCGCACCACGGCGGATGACCCCAATGACGACCCCAACGACGACCTCTCCGGCGCGCACGTGGTGACGCTGCAGGATGCCCGCATGGACGGGTCCGACCCCCGCGACCTGGGTCTGACGATTCTCAACGAGGATCCGGCGGCCGACACCAACACCGATCCCGCCAAGGACCCGCTGTTCCAGCCCGCGGCCAAGCACGACCCGTGGACCGAGCGGCAGACCTACACGCCCGACGGCCGCCGGATCGCCGTCACCCGCTTCGAGGACAGTCCCAACGGCCGGATCGAGCGGATCTGGATGGTGGACGCCGACGGCTCCAACGCGGCGCCCATGCCGCTCGCGGGGCGCGGCGCGAACGACTGGGACACCGACCCGACGTTCTCCCCGGACGGCAAGTTCCTCGCCTTCACCCGGACCTCGCCGGGCGGCGTCGGGGAGGCCGCGGGCCCTAGCCGTATCCTCATCGCGGACGCGGCCACGGGTGCGATCACCGGCCGGATCACTCCGCCGGCCGGGCAGCTCCAAGGCGAGGACGCCCAGCCCACCTGGTCCTCCGACGGCGCCACCCTGGCCTTCACCCGCAACGAGGTGATCGACGGGAACGGCGGTAACAAGCACATCTGGGCCGTGCCCGTGAACGATCTGAGCCGGCAGCGCGATCTGAGCGCCACGATCTGCCCGGGCGACTGCGCGATTATCGACGACAGCCCGGCGTTCTCCCCGGACGGGCTCAGCCTCGCCTTCAACCGCAAGAGCGGTGGCGGCGCCGTCGACAAACGCAACGGCATCCTCCTGACGTCCCTGTCGGGGGACGACTGCAAGGTGCTTGTGCCCACGGCCGCGCGCGACGTCCCCGACGGCTGCCACGCGGAGCTCCCGGACACCTCGGTCACCGGACCGTTCCAGCCGCGGGACGCCGCCTGGACGGCCGACGGCAAGGGCCTGGTGGTCAGCTCCCGCGCCGAAGTCGCCGCCAACAGCCCCGAGAAGCTGCGCCTGTTGGACGTCGAGTCCGGCGACCTCACCCCGCTCACCGCGGAACTCCCGGGCCGACAGAAGGAACCCAGCGTCCAGCAGTCCGTGGACCTCGCGCTCCAGGCGCCCGGCACCGTCCCGGAGGTCACCGTTGGCAAGACCACCACCATCCGCGTCGACGTGGTGAACAACGGCCCCGCCGCCTCCCCGGGCACCAAGCTGACCGCCGCGCCGCCGTCCGGCGTGCAGATCACCAAGCTGACGTATCCCGGAGGCCCCTGCAACGCCGCCTCCCTCCAGTGCGACGTCGGCGTGGTCCAACCCGACACCACCGTGCCGGTGACCGTCACCGTCACAGGTGTCATCCCCGGCGACGCGCCGACCGACTGGTCGGTCACCAGCAGCGTCCTCGATCCGCGGCCCAGCGACAACGCCAGCCGCACCGTGGTGCCGGTCGTCGAGGCCCCGCCCCCGACGACCCCCGCGCCCACGCCCCCCACGCCCACGCCTTCGACGCCCACGCCACCGCCCACGGTGCCCCCGACTCCGGGTGAGCCCGACGCCGGGCCGGGGCTTCGCCTCACGGCCCAGCCGAACCCCGGCTACGTCGGCGGGCGCGTCGTGGTGACGTACACCGTGCGCAACGGCCGCAACGCGCTGGCGACCGGGCTGCGGCTGCACATCAGCCTGCCCAAGGGCATCCCGAACAACGGGCCGCCAGAGGGCTGCGACAAGTCCTGGGTGTGCGCGCTGCCGGACCTGGACCAGGGTGCGAGCACTGTCGTGCGGGTTGTCCTCAGCCCCGACAAGGCGCTGACCGCCCAGGTCACCGGCAAGCTCACCACCATCGGGACGGACGCCGACAAGAGCGACAACACCGCCCGGAAGCGGCTGCGCATCCTCCAGCCGCGCATCGTCGCGGTGCCGGAGGTCGGCAAGCCCGGCTTCGTCACCTCGGTGCGCGGCAAGGACTTCCCGCCGGGCGTGCCGGTGCGGTTCACCTGGAAGCCGGGGATCACCGCGGCAGCAGCGCCGACGGTTCCGCTGCCGGACGGCACCTTCATCGGCCAGCTGCTCATCCTCGCCAAGGACGAGACCGGGCCCCGGATCATCACCGCCAAGGGCCCTGGGTTCTCCCCGGTGACGACCGACTTCCTGGTGGTCAGCGGCAGCGTGCAGCCGCCGGACGAGGTGACCCGCCGGTGATCCACGAGGTCGACGAGGGGCTGCGCCGCCTGCTCGACGAGTCCGGCCTGGAGGCGTCGGGCGTCGAGGTCGTCTCGACGCCCCCACCCGGGACTGGGCCGCGCAGCGCCCCCGACGGTCTGCGTGTTCCTGTGCGACATCCGCGAGGACGCCATCCGGCGCGGGAGTGGCTCCGGGGAGGTGTACGACGAGGATGGCCACCTCGTGGCGCGGCGCTCCCCGCCGCGCTGGTTCGAGCTGACGTACCTGGTCACGGCTTGGGCGAGCCGCCCGCAGGACGAACACCGGCTGCTGTCGCAGGTGCTCGCCACGCTGGTGGCCACCGATACACTGCTCACCGGCACGCTCGCCGAACTCGGCCTGACCGTGGGGCTGGACACCGCCAAAACCGGGTTCGACGCACCGGCAGCCTCCGACGTGTGGTCGGCCATGGGCGGCGAGCTGAAAGCTTCCCTCTCGCTCCGGGTGCGGGCGCCGCTCGCCGGCATCACCAAGGCCGTGGCGGAAATCCGACGGCTCCTGGACACTCTCCTGCCCCACCCCAGACCCGAACTCAACCAGCGTCAGCATGCCCTGAGATGGTCCCACTGGCGCAGACGCCACCAAGCCATCGCCCAACGACGCCACTACCTGAAAAGAGCCGGCTCACCGCGTCCCGGGCGAGTCGGCAGGCTGCGCGGTGGGCGCAGCGTGGATCGGAAACGCTCATTCTTCCTCGGAGGAGTCGGACATTGCCTCCAACGTGGCTAGCGTCTGCGGCGTCAGCTCGGGATCCCCTCGGAACGACCCTGCGCCACCGGGCTTCGCCATCGGGAAATTCTCGTAGAATTCATCTACGGAGTAGCGTCCGCCGTTCTTCCTCAACGCCGCGCGCAATACCTTGCCCGCTCCGGGGAATCGGAGCTCCTCGGAGTTGTGTGCCACGCCGTACAATACGGCGGCGGCACGTTTTGCTTCGCTGTCTTGCTCGAAGAGGCGCGCGTTGCCGGGAGTCGGCGAGTCCGCCTTCATCGTGTCTGCGAGGGCCACTCTCTGTGCAGGGCTCAGGTGCGGCAGGAGGTGGGCGTACTTCTCCCACTCCCGCCCCTGCGTCCCGGGGTAGTCATCCTTTCTGCTCTTGACTACGGTCCCCAGGTCTCCCTTGTATCCCTGGTTCAGGGAAACCGTTCCGAACGGCGTCTCTGGCTTGCTCCCGACAAGGTCGCCCTTCGCTGGCACTCCGCGCTTCGTACTGCGATCGTTGGCGCGCTTCAGGCGGGACGCGCCGACCGTGGGCTCCTCGACGGGCTCTTCGACGGGTTCCTCCGTCCCAGTTCCGGGAGGGGCGAAACGCAACGCCTCCTCGAACGCGAATTCGTAATCCATTTCGTCGTCCGATGCGTCGGTGTCTCTTTCATTCATCAGTTCATCAAAATCATCGTCCCTCATCCGCTGGATCGTGGTGGACTGCGCGAGGGGTTTGCCGGCGATCCGCTGGACCGGGGTGTGGTCCGCCAGCACCCGGCGAGCGTTCGCTTCGGCTTCTCGTTCGAAGGGATCGGAAGGGTCGGAGATCCTCAGGCCGCTGCCGTTGTCGGTGCCAGCGACCGGGCCCTGCCGCTGCTGGATGACGTGGGTGAGCTCGTGAGCCAAGGTGTGTTTGTCACCACCGCTGTCGCCGATGACGATATGACTGCCGGAGGTGTAGGCGCGGGCGCCGATCTCCGCGGCCGAGGCGTGTGCCGCAGAATCGTCATGGATGCGGACGTCGGAGAAATCCGCACCAAAGCGAGCTTCCATTTCCTCGCGCGTCCCGTCGTCCAGGGGGCGGCCCGGGGCGCGCAGGACGCCATGGACGGCGGAGCGTTGCACGGCTGGCTGCTCAACTTGGTCGTGGCCGCATTCGGCGGAGTGCTGGTGTGCCTCCTCGGCCCAGCGGTGTCCGGCCTGGCGGAGCATCTGGACCACGGCGGCGTTTCCCATGGTGGCCTGCAGCGGGAAGAGCCCCGACGGTAAGGGACGTGGTGCGGTTTCGGGGCTCCGGACCGACCAGCGGGCGTCGTCGTTCCCGACCTTCCTGACATTCTCGTGTTCACGCAAGGGAGCCTCTTCCAGCGCAGGAGATTCGACTCTTCCTGCCTACACGCCAAGGGGGCGGCCGGTCCAGGTATTCCAGGGCAACATCGATCGACCACCAGGCAGCGGGCGAGGTACGCACGGGGCAGCAGGACAGACACGCAACGGCCGCCCGCACCGCGCCGTACCGGCCCGCGTCCGCGTCCGCGTCCGCGATCAGCATCGCCCCGGCCGCCCCGCTCTCCCCGACCCCAGCCCGTCACATCCAGCACCTGCCCATCCAGCGGACCACCGACCAGCTCCACGTAGTCACAACCGGCCTGCTCACAGACACCCGGACCATCCCCCTCGACCCCATACACCCGACGCCCGCGCACACCACACCGGGCACCGGATTGGCTCTGTACACGACATCTCTGCCGCGTCAGCTCGCCTTGCGCGGGTGGGTCTATCAGGAATCAGGCTCTGACAAGATTTTCGTAGCCGTTGATCGACTTTGCGGTATCGGCCTCGGCAAGTGCCTTGGTGGGGAAGGCTGGTGGCATGTGATGTCGAGTTGACGGCGCTGCTTCCCCACCTGGCTTCGGTGCTGGTCGAGGCGGTGGAGGCAGGCGAGGGCCTGGTCAGGATCACGGTGCGGACTACCGCCGGGGTCTCGGTGATCTGCCCGGGCTGCGGGCAGGAATCGGCGTGGGAGCACAGCCGGTACGTGCGGCATGTCGCCGACGAGGCGATCGGCGGGAGACCGGTGGTGATCGACGTGTCGGTGCGCCGCTTGTACTGCGAGAACCCGGACTGTTCCAAGACCACGTTCGTCGAGCAGGTCCCCGGGCTGACGGTGCGCTACCAGCGGCGGACCCCCGCCCTGCAGAAGGTGATCGCGTCGGTCGCGACGGCCCTGGCCGGGAGAGCCGGGGCCCGGTTGCTGGTCCATCTGCACCAGACCCTGTCGTGGGCGAGCATGCTGACCTGCCTGTTACGCATCCCCCTGCCCACCTCGGCGGTGCCCGCGGTTCTCGGTGTGGACGACTTCGCACTGCGGCGCGGCCACCGCTACGCCACGATCCTGATCAACGCCGAGACCCGCGAACGCGTGGAGGTCCTGCCCGACCGCAAGGCCGAGACTCTGACGGCCTGGCTACGTGCCCATCCGGGCGTCGAGGCGGTCTGCCGGGACGGCGCGGCCGGCTACGCGCAGGCTGTCACCGACGCGCTGCCCCAGGTGCCGCAGATCACTGACCGCTGGCACCTGTGGCACAACCTCGGGGAGGCTGTCCTCAAGGAGGTCCACGCGCACGCCGGCTGCTGGGCGAAATGCGGACCGCCCTCCCAGGCCCGTGTCCGCGAGGAAACCACCCGGGAACGCTGGCATCAGGTCCACGCCCTGCTCGACCAGGGCGTCGGCCTACTGGACTGCGCCCGCCGCCTGCAACTGGCGCTGAACACCGTCAAACGATATGCCCGCGTCCCCGAGCCCGAGCAACTGAAGAAGGCCCCGCAGTACCGGCCCACCCTGGTCGACCCCTACCGTGACCACCTGCGACGGCGCCGCGAGGAGGACCCCGCCGTGAGCGTCAGGCAGCTCCTGGATGAGATCAAGGAACTTGGCTACCAGGGCAGCTCGAACCTCCTCTACCGCTACATCAACCAGGGCCGCGTCGAGTCCGACCGCCCCGCCGTCTCACCTCGCCGCCTCAAGGGCCTGCTGTGTACCGAGCCCGAGCAGCTCAAGGACAAGGACCGCGAGCTCCGCGCAGAGCTGACCGGGGCCTGCCCCGAGATGACCGCCCTGGCCAGGCACGTCCGTTCCTTCGCGGCCCTGCTCACCCCCGCTGCCGACAACGCCCGACACCTCGAGGAGTGGATCTCCCAGGTCCGCGAGGACGACCTGCCCCACCTGCACGCTTTCACCCGCGGCCTGGAACGCGACCACGACGCCGTCACCAACGGACTCACCCTCCCGTTCCACAACGGCGGAACCGAAGGCGTCAACACCAAGACGAAACTGATCAAGAGACAGATGTACGGCCGCGCCGGCTTCCGCCTCCTCCGCCACCGCATCCTGCTCAACTGATCCACACCGAGGCACGATCAACGGCTACGAAAATCTTGTCAGAGCCAGGAATCAGGCTCTGACAAGATTTTCGTAGCCGTTGATCGACTTTGCGGTATCGGCCTCGGCAAGTGCCTTGGTGGGGAAGGCTGGTGGCATGTGATGTCGAGTTGACGGCGCTGCTTCCCCACCTGGCTTCGGTGCTGGTCGAGGCGGTGGAGGCAGGCGAGGGCCTGGTCAGGATCACGGTGCGGACTACCGCCGGGGTCTCGGTGATCTGCCCGGGCTGCGGGCAGGAATCGGCGTGGGAGCACAGCCGGTACGTGCGGCATGTCGCCGACGAGGCGATCGGCGGGAGACCGGTGGTGATCGACGTGTCGGTGCGCCGCTTGTACTGCGAGAACCCGGACTGTTCCAAGACCACGTTCGTCGAGCAGGTCCCCGGGCTGACGGTGCGCTACCAGCGGCGGACCCCCGCCCTGCAGAAGGTGATCGCGTCGGTCGCGACGGCCCTGGCCGGGAGAGCCGGGGCCCGGTTGCTGGTCCATCTGCACCAGACCCTGTCGTGGGCGAGCATGCTGACCTGCCTGTTACGCATCCCCCTGCCCACCTCGGCGGTGCCCGCGGTTCTCGGTGTGGACGACTTCGCACTGCGGCGCGGCCACCGCTACGCCACGATCCTGATCAACGCCGAGACCCGCGAACGCGTGGAGGGGCGCTGTCACGTTGTTGGGTTGCAGGTGCCTGACGGTGCGTTGCGGCCTGGTGGGGCCCGCGGTCCGGGCCTGTGGTCAGGCTGTGGTGGGCCGGCTGGCAGTGCCGGTGATCTGGTCCCAGATCGCGAAGCGGACGGTCATCTCGGCTCGGTGGTGGGAGGCTGTCATCAGGTGGCGGTGAGGGCGGAAGTGGGGTGAGATGCCGCTGAACGCGGACAGGAACCGCTGGGCCCCGCCGACGGAACGGAATCCCTTCATGGCGCGTTCGCGCTGCCGGGTGGGCTGATGACTGTTCTCGGCCCGGTTGTTCAGGCCCTTGTGGGAACGGTGTTCCACCGAGGGCATGACCTCGCGGTGCGCCGCGCCGTAGGAACGGAGCTTGTCGGTGACGACCACCCGCGGCACCGTACGGGTCTTCTTCATCAGGCGGCGGAAGAAGCGTCCTGCCGCGGCCTTGTCCCGGCGGCTCTGCAGGAGGATGTCGAGCACGTTGCCGTCCTGGTCGACGGCCCGCCACAGGTACTTCTGCTCTCCGCTGATCTTCACGAAGACCTCGTCCAGGTGCCACTTGTCCCCGGGCCGTGGCCGACGGCGGCGCAGTCCGTCCGCGTAGGCCTGGCCGAACTTGGCGGACCAGCGGCGGATGGTCTCGTAGAAAACGATGACGCCGCGCTCGAGCATCAGCTCCTCGACCTCGCGGAAGGACAGCGGGAAGCGGAAGTACAGCCATACCGCGTGCGCGATCACCTCCACCGGGTACCGGTGGCCCCTGTACGACGGCGCACTGTCCACGGACGGTCCTCCTCCACCATGACCAACCCGGAGATCATCCCACCCGGTCAGCCAACGTGACAGCACCGACTGAACCGCTCTGGGGCCAATTCGCCGCCCTGTTGCCCGAGCGGTCGACCTACGCACCGACGCATCCGCTGGGCTGCCACCGCCCACGCATCAGTGACCGGATCGTCTTCGACAAGATGCTGCAGCTCCTGCGATTCGGCTGTTCCTACCAGGCGATCGCCGGGCGCTGTCAAGTTGTTGAGTATGTCGGTGCCTGACGGTGCGTTGGGGCATGGTGGGGCCCGCGGTCCGGGCCTGTGGTCAGGCTGTGGTGGGCCGGCTGGCAGTGCCGGTGATCTGGTCCCAGATCGCGAAGCGGACGGTCATCTCGGCTCGGTGGTCGGAGGCGGAGGCTGTCATCAGGTGGCGGTGAGGGCGGAAGTGGGGTGAGATGCCGCTGAACGCGGACAGGAACCGCTGGGCCCCGCCGACGGAGCGGAATCCCTTCATGGCGCGTTCGCGCTGCCGCGTGGGCTGATGACTGTTCTCGGCCCGGTTGTTCAGGCCCTTGTGGGAACGGTGTTCCACCGAGGGCATGACCTCGCGGTGCGCCGCGCCGTAGGAACGGAGCTTGTCGGTGACGACCACCCGCGGCACCGTACGGGTCTTCTTCATCAGGCGGCGGAAGAAGCGTCCTGCCGCGGCCTTGTCCCGGCGGCTCTGCAGGAGGATGTCGAGCACGTTGCCGTCCTGGTCGACGGCCCGCCACAGGTACTTCTGCTCTCCGCTGATCTTCACGAAGACCTCGTCCAGGTGCCACTTGTCCCCGGGCCGTGGCCGACGGCGGCGCAATCCGTCCGCGTAGGCCTGGCCGAACTTGGCGGACCAGCGGCGGATGGTCTCGTAGAAAACGATGACGCCGCGCTCGAGCATCAGCTCCTCGACCTCGCGGAAGGACAGCGGGAAGCGGAAGTACAGCCATACCGCGTGCGCGATCACCTCCACCGGGTACCGGTGGCCCTTGTACGACGGCGACGCGGACGACACGAACGAATCCCTCCCCGGCACGACCAACCAGAAAATCACCCCACCCGGCCAGTCAACGTGACAGTGCCCCTCGTCCAGGTGCCACTTGTCCCCGGGCCGTGGCCGACGGCGGCGCAGTCCGTCCGCGTAGGCCTGGCCGAACTTGGCGGACCAGCGGCGGATGGTCTCGTAAGAGACGATGACGCCGCGCTCGAGCATCAGCTCCTCGACCTCGCGGAAGGACAGCGGGAAGCGGAAGTACAGCCATACCGCGTGCGCGATCACCTCCACCGGGTACCGGTGGCCCTTGTACGACGGCGACGCGGACGACACGAACGAATCCCTCCCCGACACGACCAACCAGAAGATCATCCCACCCGGCCAGTCAACGTGACAGTGCCCTCTCGCCCTATGACAGTGACAACCCCACCACCGACACCTCACTGACCAGCGCTGAAAGACCACAGGCCCAAACCAGCACTACTGACTCTCACTACCACCGACACCAAACCGAGAGATCGCATCGACACCGGAGGTCAAAAACAGCTCAGCGGAAGGGACCGTCGGTCGCGAAGGCGTGGGCAGCAAAGCGCTTGCCCATTCGGCGGTACGCGGCGGCGGTGGGGTGAAGGCCATCGGTCAGGTCGTCTGCCTCGTCCGGGCCGAGCAGCGCTCGTCCGTCGAGACAGTGGAGGTGGGGATCAGACGCCTGTCGTGCCGCAGCGATCCGGGCCAGCTCGGCACGGACCACCGTCAGCGACAGTGCGCCGCCGGCCACATCGGCCGGGTCGCCCAGGGCAGCGATCCTCCCGTCCGGTCCGGTCTCGGTCGGGCCGGGAACCTGCTCAAGGGCCGGACAGCTCACCGGGGAGATCAACAGCAGCGGGGTGTCCGGGTGACCGTCCCGGATCGTGTCCAGAAATCCGTGTACCGCCGGGCCGAACGTCCGCAGCCGGAAGGCGGACAGGCTCACGATGTTGATGCCCACCTTCAGGCTGATCAGGTCGGCGGGCGTGTCGCGGATCGTCCGGGCGACATAGGGATCCAGCAGCGCGTTGCCTGCCTGGCTGAGGTTGATCACCTCCACCCCTCCGAGCGCAGCTGCCACCACCGGCCAGGTCCCGGTCGGGCCGTCAGCCTCGATGCAGTGGCTGATGGAACTGCCGTGGTGCACCCAGCGGCGCCGCCCGTCCGGCAGCGGCGCCAGCACGTCGCCGTCAGCGCGCAGTGCCACCAGTTCCGTAGGGGTCTGCTGCGGAAGCCACAGCTCGACGTTCTTCATACCGGCCGGCAGTCCGGCGAACCGTACGGTCCCGGGCTTGCCCGGGATGAGTCGCTGTACGGCCCCGGGGCCCGCCATCCGCAGCACGTTGCCCACCGGCGCCTGCCGACGCCCGGCCAGGGCACCGTCCACCAACAACTCCAGCATCCCGGTTGGGCAAGGGTGGGGGGCGGCGTCGAGCTGGCCAGTGGAGGTGAGTACCTCGAACTCCAATGCGCGCGCATCGGTGCGGAACACCAGCCGCACCCCCGAAGGCATCACGGTCACCCCGTAGACCGACGGGTCCTGGTACTGCTCCTTGGTCCACGCGGGCAACCGGCGCGGCATCACCCCTGCCGCTGTGGTCTCCAGGTCCAGCGCACCCCGTAACTCCACCGGCCCGCCCACCAATGGAACCGCCCGCATCGCCACCATCACCGCTCCTGTCCCAGGTCAATGCGCTCCGGAGATGGCATCGCCCCGGCGCCTCCGTGGTTCATCGACGCCCGCCGAACTCCCAGTCGTGGACCTCGATGTCCGCGTACCGGTCCGGAGTCAGGGCGGCGCGTGCCGTATCCGGGTTTGGGGCCCTGAGCAGCACCGCCGTACCCAGCCATGTGTCGCCGTCGTCGGACAGCAGCGGCCCGTACGCGATCAGCTCGTCCTGGTCGGGCGGCAGGGCGAGGTCTGCGGCCAGGCCCTCGCCGAGGCCGAGCACCAGGTACCGGTTGCCACCGCTCCGGCCACCGGGAAAATCCCACATGGTGCGCCCCAGCACGTTGCGCCACCGGCGCAGCAGCACCTCCCGGTACGCACCGGCCTGGTAGTTGGGCTCGTCGAAGGCGAACGCACGAGCAGCGGCGGGATCGGGCAGATCGACGATATGCACGCTTCCAGTGGGCGTTTCACCATCATCGGCGAAGGTCGGACCGCGAGCGATCAGCTCCTTCGCGTACCGGTCCATGTAGGACCAGTGCTCCTCCAGCAACTCCTCGCGTAACGCGAGGGAGCCCAGCCGGTCTCGGTGGTAGCAGAAGTACTCCATGACCACAGACCCTTCCTCACCAAGGGCACTATCTCAACCGGCTTTGTCGCCGAAGACCCCGCGTTCCAAATGAAACAGCATTCCGTCAAACGGCGTAGCCACCACGGCTGCGCGGTCTCAGCCAAGTGGCATGCGCTGCTCTGCAGTCGAGTGACAGAGACCGCGTCCGGCGCTGACGTCCCCAGTTCGGGACGACCTACAGCCGCCCAATGATCACGCACCGGACTTTGAAAACACGCACTCACCTTTTCCTACGGAGTAAGCGCGAGCAGGCCCGCCGTGGCTCTATTCACGAGTAGTGGGATCTGGCACAGATCTTGGGGAATGGTCACGGAGGGTGACGGTGTTGTTCGATAGAAGGGGCAACAGCCCCGGGGCCCGTCAGCGTTCACGCATTCTGGTCCACCACCAGCCCATCATCGCCCATTCGACATTGTTGGGCTCCGGCAAGGTACGGCGCTCGAATTCCTCATCGATACGCGTGATCAGTCGGCCCAAGTCCCGTTGGGCTCCGGTGGGAAGGTGCCGCATCGCCCACTCCAGGTCATCGCGGGCATCTTCTACCTCTATCCCGGGCGAGTAGGCCTCGGAGGCGTTCAGGTAGCGTCCAGGTTGCTTGAAGGCCCACTCGAAACGAGAGAGCGCATTGGCGACCGCGTTAGGCCACATTTCCTGGTCTTCGACCCGGCGGATCGCTGCACGAGTCCGCGCTGAGACACCATGAAATCGGTGGGCTCGGCGGAGTCGGGAGGCCACTCGACGAGCAGCCAGCATTCGGGCAGGGAGCCGTCGGCGGCCCGGCGGATGGACCGGTTGGCCGGGCGGACCCGTAGGGCCAGGAATTGCGAGCGCATCTCGGCCCGTGGGTTGTGCTTGGTGGCCTTGCTGCCCTGGCGCCAGGTAACGGTGCGGGTGGCCGCTTGCCCGGCGGCCAGGGCCAGCACGCGCAGGGTGGTGTGCGGCTGGGGGTAGGCGGACACGGGAGGGCGGCCCTGCCCGGAGTACGGCGGACGCTCGGGCGTGGCGTCGCCCGGGTGCGCGGTCGTGGTGGCCTTGACCGCGACCGCGTAGGTCAGGCCTCGTTCGGTCAGGCCCTCTCGAAAGCCCGTGGCGTCGCCGTATCCGGCATCGGCGACGACCGGCAGGCCCGGCAACTCCCAGTCCCTGCGAACCTCGTCGAGCATGTCCAGGGCCAGGCGCCACTTCTCCCGGTGGCGAGCAGTCTCGGGGATGCCGGCCTTGGCGCGGCGCTGGCGGATCGCCGAAGCCAGCAGCGCGTCCTCGGTATGTTTGGTGTCGTCCCAGCCCTCGGGCAGGAATAGACGCCAGTCGACGGCCGAGGAGGCGCGGTCGCTGACCAGGTTCACACTGACCCCGATCTGGCAGTTGCCGCGCTTGCCCAGCGCGCCGCAGTACATCCGCGCCACCCCCGGCGAGTCGTAGCCGTCCTTGGGGAAGCCGACATCGTCAATCGCGTACGCCTCGGGCGAGATGTGCGCCGCAGCCCAACGGGCCAGCCGCTCAGGGACCTTGGCGTAGTCCCAGGTGGAGGAGGACACGAACTGCTGGAGCTGCTGGTGGTCCACGCCCAGGCGCTCGGCCATCGGCTGCATCGACTTGCGCTTGCCGTCCAGCATCAGCCCGCGCAGGTACAACTCACCCTTGGCCCGCTGGTCCCGACGCGCCAACGAGCCCAGCATCTCCGCCGCGAACGCCCCCAGACGCGGCCGGACCTCTTCCATCTCCTCAGGTGTCACACCTGAAAGAAGATCACAACCCTACCCCTGGCCGAACATTCGGGGTACCTAACAAAGCCCTACTAGGTACGGATGAGGCATGTCTACCCGGCGCTGCGGTCGGTGCCGTCCCCTTCCGGACCGGGGGTGTCCTGTCCCAGGCCCCGACGGATCGCGATCTCCACGGGTGAGTACGCGCCGTCGGCCCGCTCCAGTTCGTATGGCGCGGCAGGCATCAGGGGCGGCTGGGCCATGAAGCGCGGCCGCACGCCATGGTGCGGTTGCGCCGCGTGCACCAGGAACGGATGGCACAGGAAGACGTCGCCCGGGGACCCGGTGGCGAGGGCGAGTGGCCTGTGGTCGGACGCCGCCACCAGATCGGGCGCAAGGGTCAGCCCGCTCGCCCCGTCCTCCCCGTACTTCTCCAGCACCTTCGGCACGTCGAGGTGTGAGCCGACCCGGATCCGGGTCGGGGCGTCCTCCTCACCGACCTCGCTGAACAGGAACAGCATCAGCAGCGCCCGGCCCCGGGAGTGCAGATTTGTGAAGTACCAGCTCTCGCCCTCCGGCAGATAGCTCCCCTCGATGTGCCAGCCCGCGTCGTCCGGCTCCTCCTCGTGCGGGAAGCGCAGCGGGAACGTGCCCAGCGAGTAGCGCGGCTCCCAGCATTCCGCGCCGACGAGCAGGTCGTACGCGCGCTGCAGGGACGGGGAGTTGGGTGCGGCGGCGAACGGCCCCTGTGCCATGCCGGCCACCCAGTGCACGGGCTGCGTCCACGTTGCTGGATCGTCCGGGTCGCAGCCCGTCTCTCGCCACAGCAGCCGCGCGCAGTCCGCGGCCACGCGCGGCGCGACGGCGCCCTCCAACTTCACGAAGCCGTCGTGGAGGAAGCGGGATACCAAGGTCGTGTCATCCATGCCCCCATCGTGCGGCGGCACCGGTCCCGATCACCCGACATTCTCCGCACCGCTTTTGTCGGGTTTTCACCGAGCCTCTTCTTGCCCCTCTCAGAAGAAGCTTCCGCGACGGCGCCCACCGCCACACATCCCAGACGCTTCAAAATCACGAATCGGCTATACCTCCTCGCTCAACGGCGATGGCCCTGCGTGCCGTCGTCGCCGGGGACGTCGAGCAGGCCGCCACGTACGGACTGGCCGACGCCGCCAAGGAGTTCGCCGACCGCGACCTGGTCGTCGACCTGGTCCACCGCGACCTCGACAAGGACGTCGTCGCGCGCTGACCCGTCCCGCACATGAGAGGGCGCCCGTAGCCATTGGAGCTGGCTACGGGCGCCCTTCGTCGACTGTACGGGCTCCGCATGAGCAGCAGGTACCGCGCGGGCAGAATCTCAGCCCAGCACCCGCGGCCTCACCGGCTCCGATCCCACCGGATCGGGTAGGACACCCGGGGCGTCGGCCGGGGCACCGGTTTCTCCCGCGCCCCGGGGAACTTGACCGGGTAGACCGACGTCGACTTGTGCCCCGGTAACTTTCCCGACTCCCCACCTCCCGTGCCGGGAGCCCCGCCGATCACGGCGACCGCAGTCGTTGGCGTATCCCGTCAGCCCCGGTACGTGCGCCTAAGCCGCGGGGAGGCTGTGGCCACCGGCGCCTGCAACGCCGCGTAGTAGGGCGACTGCCGGCGGTCGCGTCCGGCCTATGCGACCAGTAGGGCCCAGCCTGACGGCTGGGCCCTACCTCTTTGCGTCTTCGGCCATGATGGGCACACACCGTCAGATCAACGGAAAGGGATCGTCGTGCAGATCGGTCCGAAGGGCTGTTTCATCCTGCTCGTTGCCATCACGGTGCTGGGGGTCCGAGTCGGGCTTGGATCCGGATCCCGATGAGCCGTCGCGGCGGGGCGGAGAATCCGGCAGTCGCTGTGTCTGGGACGGCTCTCGTGTGCCATGAGTGCTGATGCCGCTGGATGCGGTCGTTGCCACCGACGACGACACCGACTGCTGGGCCTGTGACTGGCCCTCACGGGCTGCATGGGTACTGATGCCCTGCCGCATGATGCCGCGTCGACTCCGCTGGCGGTTCCCTCGCACGAGCGACGACGACTGATCGTGGTTGCGCACCCGCCCGAAACTGGGTGCCCGGATGGGATCGCTAGGTGCCCTCCGGGCTGGAGCTGCCCACCGGCCCCGAATTGCGCCGGGCCTGCCGTTCCACGGCCGCGACCCCTTGACCAGCCCCTTGACCGGCGGGTGGTCAAGGGGGTGCCGCCATGCATTCGCCGGTCGGTCCGACATGCTGGCACGCCAGCAGGCAAGCATGCCGCGCCCGCCTCAGCGCAGGACGTTGGCCCAGTGGCCTAGGACCGAGGGAAGCTCCTCGGCCTCCACCCACGCCCGGAACAACTGCTCTCCCCGCTCCTCTGGAGTACCGGTGTACACGCCGACGATCGCGCGGTCATGCATGAGCGCGCCTTCTCTGCACCCGTAGTTCTCCATCCACACGCACACGTACCCCTGGCGGTACGTCAGCGGTCCGACCTCGTACATCTCGGCTTTGGCTTCGGGGTCTCCGTTTCGAGCGCACGATGTCCTGGCTGACCGGCTACCGCAGACTCAACCACCGCTACGAACGCCAACCCCGCAACTACCTGGCCTTTCTCGGCCTCGCCGCCGCCCTCTGCTGCTACAAGCGACTCCTCCGACTCACCACATAGGACACGGTCTAAGAGACGTAAGACGCCGGTTCCTCGCGTACTCCTCTCCATCACGCTTGCCGGACCCGCCCCATCTGGCAGTACTGGTCACTTCCCGGCTTCGTCAGGGCCGCTCTCACCCTCCCCGGCATCACCCGGATCAGGCTGCCCTCAGCTTCAACCCAACTGCTGCGACAGCGGGTTGGTGCAGGTCTTTCACCTCCACTCGAACCAACAGCGCCTCACGGCGCAACCAAGATCTGTGCCAGAACCCACTACTGCTCGATAAAGCCAGCACTACGACGCGTTCGTTGGCGTGCACGGGCTGCGCTCCTCAACGCCCAGGGCCACCGGGGTGAGTTCTCGCTGGTGGGCCGAAGGCCAGGCACGAGCCCGCGTGCCCGGCCGAGTCCCGGCGGTGACCACCAGCCGTTCGGGCGGGCGGCCTGGTGCCGAGTTCCCGCGGATCCGCGAACAGCTCGAGTACGCCACCGGCCGCTGAGCAAGGAGCGCTACGACCGCGACCTCCAGAACGCGCTGCGCACCGAACCGGGACGTTGCCGAATGCGCCCGCGAGGCTGCCCACCAGGATCGCCAGACCACCGACGTCGCCCGCCGCTGCCCAGCCCCGCTACACCGCCCTGGACGCGCTGGCCTCTACGCGCCGACCGAAGGACACGATCCCGTCGGAATGCCGCGGCTCCGGCTCACCTGGGAGGGGTGGTTCATTGGGGCGGGCGGGTGTACTCCCAGTCCACATCCCAGCACTGGACCGTGCCGTCGACGTCGGCCGAGACGGCATGGCAGCCGTCCGCAGATAGGGCCACGCCGAAGACCGTAGTGGTGTGGCCGCCTTCCAGATCACACAGGAGGTCGCCGGTGCGGACGTCCCACAGGCGTACCTCATGGCCGGAGCCGGTCAGCAGAAGGTCGCCCTCGGGGGTGAGGGCGAGGGAGCTGACCGACTCATCGGAGATCGTCTGCTCTCCCATGCCGAGGTGCACGTGGGAGAGGCCGATGACACCGCGGTCGGCATACGAGCCGCCAGCGGTGATGACGACGCGTCCGTCCGTACTGGTTGCAACGCTTGCGACCGATGAGGGCAAGCGCATCGTGCGCAGTCGACGTCCGTTGCGGAGGTCGAGGACGCGGGACCGCCCGTCGTCGGCTACGGTGACCAGCACGTTCCCCGAGAGGGTGACCGCTCGGTGGCGAGGGTCGCACCAGGCGTGTAGCGGGAGACGGGTTGACCGCTCCCACAGGAGGGCGGGCCTGCTGCGCTTTCTGCGGGTCAGCGCCAGTGGGCCCTCAGGTGGGTCCAGTCGTTCGGGCGTGCCGTCCGAGGTACGGAGGGTGGTGACCTTGCGTGCGGTCGGTAAATCCCAGACGATCTGGATGCCGTGGATGTCCGTGGTGATCGCGTGCCGTCCGTCGGCGCACATCGCCGTCTGTTGCACTTCGGCGTTGTGGCCGTCGGCGAGCTCCACCACGTGACCGGTCCGCAGGTCGTGGACGGTCACCACGCCGAAGTAGGACCCAGAGATCGCGTGACGCAGATCGGGTGTGAACGCGGCTGGGCCGCGTAGCAGGCGCCGGAATGTCCGGGTGCGCCATGCTCCGGCGAAGGACGCGCGGCGGTCAGCCGCCCCGGCTCTGCGCCATAGGGGCAGCAGACGCGGGTGACGCCGGTAGCCAGGCAAGGTGCGGACGGTCTGGAGATGGTCCCAGGCCTCGGCGGCGCGGCCTTTCGCGAGGAGTGAAGCGGCGCGGTCGAGGCTGGCCTCGACAGTTCGTGCGTCCTCGATGAGGTGGAACGCCATTCTGGGGCGGGCGTAGCTCCACGGAGCCGACGGGCCCGGCGGGGGCGGCCACACCACGACCAGCTCGCGGTCGCTGACCAGGGCGACACGGCCGTCCGCACTGGCTGCCACGTCCCCGGTGGTGTCGTAGGCCGTGAACTGGCACCGGGCGCCGTCGAGAAGCCACTTCTGAAGGCCGGATCCGTCGGAAGCCAGTGCCGTCCGCGCATCGCTGCTTACCGCGGGCGAGCCAAGGCCCCAGCCGGCCACGTTGCCCAGGGCCCGTACCTTCCCGGTCGTCAGGTCCACCAGCCGAGCCACCGGTTCCTCGTCGATCGTGAGGGCGAACTGGCCACCCGATGAAAAGGCGAAGCGCTGGTGGAGGTTGCTCAGGGAGGTCACGAGTGTGCCGGTCCGCACGTCCCAGACCCGAAGGAGCCACCGGTATCCGTCGAAGGCCGCCACCCGCTCCCCGTTGGCGACGACTGTCAGCGCGGCGCCGAAACCCGGCCCGTACTTCTCGAACGGCTGGCCGATCAAGCGGACGGTGTCGCCGAGCAACCGCACCGAACCGTCCATCCCCGAGACCGCCACCACCCGGGCGTCGCCACTGATGGCTACCAGTTCCACACTGTGGGGCAAATCCCATCGTTGCCGACAGCTGCCAGCAGCGGTGTCCCACAGCCGCACGTGGCCGCGGTCGTCGGCGGAGACCAGGATCCGGCCATCCGCGCTCAGCGCCACTGAGGTCGGGCTCGCCGTGTGTCCGGACAGGACGTACAGCGGCGTCAGGGCGTCGAGGTCCCAGACAAGTAGGTCGCAGGTGCCGTAGGAGACCACCGCGAGGTGCCCGTCGGCGCTGACCGCGAAGGCCGGGAGCCGAAGGGGCTCCAAAGGCTGAAGCACGACCGGAGGGCGGGCGGGCGGCAGCCGGTCGGCCTCGGCGCGAGCCGCGAGGACGTCGGGGCTGTCTTGAAGGTCGCCGAGCAGGCGGGTAGCGCTGCCCTTGTCACCGCGTTCAAGGTGTACCAAGGCGAGCAGGTAGGTGCCCCTCTCAAACCCGCCCTGGCTGGTACGGACCGCGTCCAGCTCGGCGATGACCGCACGGTCGGTCATCAGGCCGGCGCGCCACCGCCGCAAACTGCGGTTGAACGTGGCGTGGGGGTGGCGCGGCTCGGCCCGCAGAGCACGATCCCACAGCCGATCGGCTTGGTCGGGATCGCCGAGGTCAAGGAGAGACAAGGCCTGGTTGGAGAGACCGTCAGCGAGCAGCTGTGCCTCGCTGGGCGGTTCGCGGGGGTAAGGCTCGCCGGTAGTGTCGCAGTAGATCCGCGCCAGTTCCTCAGCGACCTCGCCCAAGCTGCCCGGACGGGCCGCGGGGTCGACCGTGAAACAGCGCCGCAGCATCTCAGCCAGCGCCTCGGGCAACCTTGGGATCACCTGACCCTCGGTGCCCTCCGCAACGAACTGCTCGAAGACCCGCCCCGCCGCCTGGCCGAAGTAGGACGGCGGCTGGCCGGCGAACATCTCCAGCACGCTCACGGCCCACGACCACACATCCGTCGCCACGCCCAGCCGCTCACCGCGCGCTTGTTCCGGCGAGCAGTAGGCCAGGGTCATCCCAGCGAAGGTGACAAGCGGGTCCGTAACGGCGCCAGTACGGGCCGTGCGTGCCCGAGCCAGACCGAAGTCGGTGACCTTGGCGGTACCGTCCGCCTCCATCATCACATTGGCCGGCTTGACGTCCTGATGGACCAGACCGTGCCTGTGAGCGTGGTCCAGACCCCGGGCGACCTGTGCGGCGATATCGAGTAGTCTGGCGAGCGCCACCCGGTGGCCGCCACGGTAGAGCCGCCGGTCCCGGACCGCATCGGCCAGGGTGCCGCCAGCGACCCACTCGGCGAAGACCCGGGGAAGATCCTCCACACGCCGCACATACACGCAGTTGACCACATTCGGGTGGGCACCGAGCCGCACCCACGCGTCCGCCTCCGCCTCGAAGCCGGCCAAGCCGTCTGAGGCCATCTCCGGCCGCGGCGTCTTAACGGCCAGGTCGACACCCCACCCGCGGTGCCACACCCGGTACACCAGGCCCATCCCGCCGGCGCGGATCACCTCCCGCACCTCGTAGATGCCGAGCACCACCTCCCCCTCGGCCCACATTGCTCAGTCTAGGAGGGCGACGTACAGCGGCGTACCGAGCAGGACACCCGCACCCGCGTTTGGCGAATCGGGCACGTGCAGAAGACGTTTAGCGACGAACTCCACTCGCTGCGCCGGGCCGGGTACGAGCTCGTTGGCCCGGCGTACTGCCTCTGCAGCCGGCGGCATGCCGGTGCGGCTGGCCGCGTACTCCTCGTTGCCGATCACCTCGACCAACGACCGGATCTGCGGGTCGGCGGCTAGACCGGCCAAGAGTGAAGGAGTCAGCGACCGCGGCAGTACAGCCTCCGACTGCGGCGGTGAACCCAGAACATGGTGGGCGGAACCGCCTAGCCCCAGCACGGTTCGGTCAGTCGATCCGCCGAACCAGACCAGGCCCGGGTCCGCCGGGAACGGCCCCCATCGCAGCGCTAGCACTCCCCGGAAGAACCGACCCGGTTCGTCAACCGTTCCGAGCTCGTTCTCCTCCTCAAGGGATCGCACCAGCTGCTCCAGCCGCGCAGCGCGCTCGTCTCCCCCAGTCTCCTCAATGACCCGCTTGCCGCCCACGACCGTCAGGTTGACACTCACTTCGGTCGAACGCTTCCGGTTCGTCTTCGGATCGATTTGCGCCAGCAGCATCTCGACCTTGCTGTCGCTCACATACAGGTAGTAACGCATCGACACCCGGGCTCCCAGCCTCCCCATAGCCCTACACGGTCCGCCCATTATCCCCACCCGATGTGACAACCGCCTGGAAATTCGACTTCACAGGTCAAAGAACGGTGTGCTTCCCGATCAAGGAAGTAACCAACCGAGTTACGCCTTCTGGACAGATCCGCCACGACGGCAAGGTGTCGTGTGGGGCGGCAGTCATCATCTGGGTCGCTGCTGCACAACTCCAGCTGGCTGCTCCCGCATTTAGACCGTGTCCTATGTGGTGAGTCGGAGGAGTCGCTTGTAGCAGCAGAGGGCGGCGGCGAGGCCGAGAAAGGCCAGGTAGTTGCGGGGTTGGCGTTCGTAGCGGTGGTTGAGTCTGCGGTAGCCGGTCAGCCAGGACATCGTGCGCTCGATGACCCATCGTCGGCGGCCTAACCGTTCACTGGACTCGACTCCCTTGCGGGCGATGCGCACGCCGATGTGCTTGCCCCATAGCCATTTCCGCAGGTGAGGGGCGTCGTATGCCTTGTCCGCGTGGAGGCGCTGGGGCTTGAAGTAGCGGCCGCGGTGGGGGTCGTGTCTCGTTTGGTGACCCGTGATCATAGGCTTCAGCGCGAGGCTGCCGTGGGTGTTCGCCGCGGAGAGGCCGACGAGGAGGGGCAGTCCGTTCGCGTCCGACAGGACGTGCATCTTGGAACCCGGCTTGCCCCGGTCCACGGGGCTCGGACCTGTGAGTTCGCCCCTTTTTTAGCCCTCACGTGCGCGGAGTCCAGGACCGCGCGGGAGAGGTCGAGCAGGCCGGCATCGTCCAAGCGGTGCAGGATCTCCTCGTGCAGCCGGCCCCAGACACCGGCTCTCGACCAGATCAGGAACCTGCGGTGGGCCGTGGACTTCGATATCCCGAAGCACGGTGGCATGGCCCGCCAGGCGCACCCGCTGACCAGGACGTAGATGATCGCGGCGAACAGCGTTTCATCAGGCGTGTCCTGGGTCCCACCGCCTTGCGGCCGCACCCTCGACGACGGGATCAACGGCTCGGCGATCTCCCACAGCCCCTCCGGAACAATCCAACTCCACGTACCCCGCCCCATGACGAGCCCAACGAGCCAACCCCACATAGGACACGGTCTTAGTAGGGTCGGGGACTGGCGCGGTGGCCTGTGAGGCTCCGTTTCCAGCCCCCGCCCGTCAAACCGTGCATGCGCTTCTCGCGCACACGGCTTACCGACATCGTTCACCGGCTGGCATGCACCGCCACCCTGCGCACGTTTCCAGACAGGCGAAAGGCTCCGAGCCTGGCGAACCACGCGCCATCGTGGCGCTTGCCCCACTTTCTGCCCGGGATGCCGCGCTTGCGATTGTCGAAGATCGCGAGACGCTCGTGGACGTAGCTGTCGATCGTGGAGAACTTCCCGGCGGAATTGCCGTTACGGAAGTACGCCGCCCAGCCTCGCAGGACCGGGTTCAAGTCGGCGACCACGGCCGACAGCGACCGTCCCACGTGCCGACGGTCGGTCGCCGCCCGGATCTTGTCCCGCAGCACCCCCATCGCCCGCTGAGACGGCCATCGTTGCAGGTGGAACCTGCCACGGCGGCGCCACGATTCCACCTTCCGGTGGTGGAAGCCGAGGAAATCGAAACCCTGCCCACCCCTGGCGAGATGGACGATGCCGGTCTTCTCCGGATGCAGCTGCAACCCGAGGCCGACCAGCACCGTCCCGGCCAGTTCCCGCGCCTGCACGGCACGTTCCCTGGTCGGGCACAGAATCACGAAGTCGTCGCAATACCTCACCAACACCCCGAGCCGGTGCCCGTCTCGCTGCCATGCCACGTCCAGGACGTGCAGAGCAATATTGGCGAGCAACGGTGAGATCGGTGAGCCCTGTGGGGTCCCTGCTCCTGGTGAGCCGGTCGCCCCGTCCTCCAGAACCCCCGCCCGGAGCCACATCCGGATCAGCTTCAACATCGGGCCGTCCACGACGCGCCGGGCCACCTGGGCCACGAGGGCGTCATGCCGAATCGATCCGAAACAGTCGCGGATGTCGGCCTCAAGCACCCACTCCCGGCCCCGGTTCGCCTCCACGCGCACGCTCTCGCACGCGTCAATCGCGGACCGCTTGGGCCTGAACCCATAGCTGACCGGCAGGAAGTCCGCTTCGAAGACCGGTTCGAGAACCAGTTTCGCGGCGGTCATCACCACCCGGTCCGCCACCGTGGGGATCGAGAGCGGCCGGAACTCTCCCGGCCGCCCCGGCTTGGGGATCAGGACCTGCCGCAGCGGTGACGGGCGATACGTATGCGCCCGCAGTTGCTGCGACAAGTCGTTGAGGAACTCCTCCACCCCGGCGGCGGCCACGGCATCGACGGTCACCCCGTCCACGCCGGGAGCGCCCCGGTTCGCACACACGCCGGACCAGGCCCGCCACAAGACATCTCTGCGGGAGACATGGCCGTACAGGGAATGAAACCGACGTTCAGGATCTTGCTTGGCACAGCGGTAGAGCGTCCACTGCAAGGCACGGACCTTGTCCAAAGGCCGGCCATCCAGTCGTGCGACGCCTTCCTTCCGGCGGGCGGAACTAGCCACTCCGGCACTCACCCGAGCCACCTCCTCACACGCGACACGCATCGATGAAGCAGGGGCCCTTCGCTCCTGACGGGTTGTGTTGTCCCGCCGATCGGCACTACTACGACCCCCTCCGACTGCCTCTCGGCAGCCCGCCACTTCCCGGCTCCACCGGTTATAGGCGGGCCCTGCTTCCCGGGCCGCAGACCCGGGGCCGAGGAGGCCCTCTCCAGTTCCCAGGACAACCTTCCGGCCGTTCCACGCCCCTTACGCCGGGAGGTTCTTCGACGCCCGCTCCAGATTCCCAGGCGTCTTCCCTGGCCTTCGCCCTCTAAGGCACGGGCTCGGCTCCTCCTTGGCCCCGCTCACGCGGGTCGGTGCTGACGACGCTGCAGGCTTCACTTGATGTTGCGGACCGGCCGGTTGCGCACCCCCAAGGGGTGATCGTCGCTCCACTTCGACACCGGCCTCTCGACCGATGCCGGGAGCCCCGCTACCGAGGACTCTGGCGTCTCCTCGGACCGGACTTGCACCGGCTGGCTGCCCTGAACTTGTCGCCCGAATTACATCGAACCTCCTTCGCGTCCGACGTTTCGGACTGCTGGACGTACGCCTCGATCCACCGAGTGACTCGCGTCCTGTGGATGAGCAATCGAGAAGAGGTGCCTGCTGACCTGCGATGATGGGAGTTCTGACGCTTCCAGCACGCACAATCAGCAAGGCACCTCGTAGATGCAAGCTTCCCACACTCCGGCAGCGGTCTCCGCTGTGTTCGATGACCCGAATCTGATCGCGCATGCCGGGCTGGTCCCGGTCATGCGGCTGGCCGAGCGGTGCGATCTTGCCGCTCTGGTGACGGACAAGGTGAAGCTGAACGGGGCGAAGAACAGTGCGGGGGCCGCAGCGGATGCCAAGGTCACCAGCATCGTGGCCGGGATGGTCGCGGGTGCGGACAGCATCGACGACCTGGACGTCCTGCGGCACGGCGCGATGCCGGCCCTGTTCTGCGGGATTCGCGCCCCGTCCACGCTGGGCACGTTCCTGCGTGCGTTCACCCACGGCCATGCGCTTCAACTCCATGCCGTGCACCGCGGATTCCTGGCCGCGCTGGCCGCGCACACTCCACTGCTGCCCGGCGCCCGGGAGAAGGCGTTCATCGACGTCGACTCCACCCACAAACGCGTTTACGGCCGGGCCAAGCAGGGCGCCGAGTACGGCCGGTTCAAGGGCATCCGCACCCTGCACCCCCTTCTCGCCACGGTCTGCACCCCGCACTCCCGCCCGGTGATCGCCACCGTGCGGATGCGCCGTGGGAAGGCAGCCGATTCCCGCGGGGCCCCGAAGTTCGTCAGTGAGGCGCTGGCCACCGCCGTCGAGGCCGGCTGCACCGGTACCCGGATCCTGCGCGCGGACTCGCAGTTCTACAACGCCGGGGTGATCGCCGCCTGCCACCGGGCCGGAGCCCACTTCTCGATCACCACCGGCATGAACCCCTCCATCAAACGAGCCGTCCACAGCATTCCCGACGACGCCTGGCAACACATCAGTTACCCGACCGCGGTGCCCGACCCCGCCACCGGTGAACTCATCTCGGACGCCGAAGTCGCCGAGATACCCCAATACACCGCCTTCGCGAGCCGCAAAAAGAGCGAGCGGGTCACCGCCCGGCTGATCGTGCGCCGGGTCCGTGACCTGGCCAAACCCGCCGTCATGGGTGAACAGGGCGAACTGTTTCCCGTCTGGCGCTACCACCCCTTCTTCACCGACCAGCCCGCCGCAACCCTGCAGGCCGAGCGGGAACACCGGCACCATGCGGTGGTCGAGCAGGTCATCGCGGACACCAAAGCCGGCGCCCTGGCCCACCTGCCCTCCGGGCACTTCCACGCCAACGCGGCCTGGCTCACCCTGTGGGCGATGACCTACAACCTGCTCCGGGCCGCCGGTGCACTGACCTCGCCCTTCCACGCCAAGGCCACCACCGCCACCCTCCGCACCCACCTGGTCCAGGTCCCGGCCCGGATCGCACGATCCGCACGACGCATCACCCTGCACCTGCCACACAACTGGCCCTGGCAGCAAGCCTGGACACACCTCTTCGACACCGTCCACGATCCACCCGCACCGGCCTGATCCCCTGACCACCCCGCCCGCCAAGGCCCGACCGGAACCGAACTCGTGGAAAAGCTGGGCAGACCAGCAGAAACAACCTGCCCATCCACGACCACCGACCGAAACCAGCTCACAAAACGATCAAGAGATCACCTTCAGAGCACGTCGGTGGATCGAGGCTTAGGGCGCGTATCGAGTCGCGATCAATGGGTTGTCCGGGTGAGGTCTTTGACCCAGATCATCGAGGCTCGCAGGTGGAGGCCGGCGAGGTAGCTGTCCGGGGTCTTGTCGTAGCGGGTGGCGATGCCTCGCCAGGCCTTGAGCTGGCACTGTCACGTTGGCTGACGGGTGGGATGATCTTCGGGTTGATCATGGTGGAGGGGGTTGTCCGTGGGCAGTACGCCGCCGTCGTACAAGGGGCACCGGTACCCGGTCGAGGTGATCTCCCACTGCGTGTGGCTGTACTTCCGGTTCCCGCTCAGCTTCCGCGAGGTCGAGGAGCTGATGCTCGAGCGCGGCGTCATGGTGTCCTACGAGACGGTCCGCCGGTGGTGCGTGAAGTTCGGGCAGGCCTACGCCGACGGACTGCGCCGCCGACGGCCCCGGCCCGGGGACAAATGGCATCTGGACGAGGTCTTCATCAAGATCAACGGCGAGCGGAAGTACCTGTGGCGGGCCGTCGACCAGGACGGCAACGTGCTCGACATCCTCGTCCAGGGGAAGCGGGACAAGGCCGCGGCCAGGCGCTTCTTCCGCAGGCTGATGAAGAAGACCGGTGCGGTACCGCGGGTGGTCGTCACGGACAAGCTTCGCTCCTACAGCGCCGCCCACCGCGAGGTGATGCCCTCGGTCGAGCACCGCTCCCACAAAGGACTGAACAACCGGGCGGAGAACTCGCACCAGCCCACCAGGCAGCGCGAGCGCGCGATGAAGGGCTTCCGCAGCGTCGGTGGCGCCCAAAGATTCCTGGCCGCCTTCAGCGGCATCTCGCCCCACTTCCGACCCGGCCGTTACCACCGCACCGCACCCGACCACCGCCTCGAGATGACCGTCCGCTTCACGAACTGGGACCAGATCACCGGCGCCGCCGGCCTGCCCGCCACGGCCTGACCGACAGCCAACAGCCAACAGCCGCCTCGACCACGCCCTGACGCACCGCCAGACGCCTATACCCCCGACAACGTGACAACGCCTCATCGGCAGTTCCGTTGGCGTGCCGCAGCTCGTGCCACCGAACCCGGTCCGCGCCCTTGAGGATTGTTCCCACCCCAGTCCTCCGCCCCTACGTACGTTCCGGCCTCGGCCCGGTCCCATTCCACCTCACTGACCGCCACGCTGGCGAGCCCGGGCCGACATGCCGGTCGGGGAGCTCTCGGAGTTGAGCCACATCTCGCAACCCTCCTCGCCGGCACCGACCTCCGGAACCGTCGACAACCGCTCCCCATTGTCACCAACGCAGTCACGGGTCCGTGGTCGGTGCGGCCGGTGTCGTGGTCGGGTCCGTGACCGACGTGGTCGGGTCCGTGGTCAGGGTGTATCGCCGGAGTAGTAGAAGCGGCACATCACACCCGGGCCGGGGGTTCGCGGTTCTTAGGGGCGCGGTTCGTACAGGGCGCGGCCGCCGGGCCACAGGCAGAGCTCGGTGGACAGGGCGACGCCGTCGTCGATCTCTTCTGTCCGCCAGCCCGTGATGTCCAGCAGTAGCCCGTCCAGCGGACCGCCTATGAGCGTGGCATAGGTCTGGTGCGGGAGCGGGCCGGGCTCGGGGTCGTCGTGGTCGTGGCCGTAGCAGTGTCAGCGGCTTCCCTTAGGTTCGTCCCATGAGTTCTTCTCTGAGCGTCTACCTGCTCGACGTGGCCGCTACGCGTGCCTTGGTCGGATCCCGTAATGACCAGTTGCTGGAGGTGATCCGCAACAGCTTCGGGGACGACCTGGCACGCGACGACGACTATTTCAGCCACGCAATCGAGGAAGGCGCTCCCACGGCATACGAGGCACTGCGCGCGGTCATCAACGGCGGGCCCTTCAACGAGAACAAGGACCACGCCTTCCAGTACGGCTACGCCTACAAGCGGCTGTGCTCGCTCACCGGCTCGTTCCTGGACAACAACTGTTTTACGCCGCACCGGGGTGACTGGCTGTCGGTGGTCGACGAGGGCCTGAATGCTCTGGGTGTCACCGCCGTGTCTGTCGAGGACTTCAGCTACAGCGACCTGCCCGATCCTCTGCCGTACACATACATGCCGGGCTGCGGCGAGTGGACGCCCTATCACATTGCACAGGCGCTGGAGCAGTTCGAGGCCACCAAGCGGGCGGTCGACGAGTCGGGCCAGGCGCCACCGCTGGAGCCTGAAGTCGTGGAGGCCGTTATGCAGTGTCTCGGCTGGATGCGGCACGCGGCGGAACGGCCGGGATTTGGCGTTATCGGCTTCCGTTCCTGAAGTCCCGGACGGGGCGCCGGGCTTCCCGTGCCGCGGCTCCCCTCGCCTCGCGGTTTCGTTGCTCTTCTCGAGCGGCTTGGCGGCGGCGGGCGAGGGCGGTGTCCCGACGGGGGTTGCCGATCGCGTCCAATAGCGGCTGGCGCTCCTTGCGGCCGAACCGCCAGAAGGCGGGCCCGGCCGGGCCGTGCTCTCGCAGGTTCTGCAGGTCGGTCGCGATGATCGGGATCCTCCCGTCGTAGTGGTGGTAACCGCCCTTCTGCCGCTCCCCCTCCCACAGGTGGCGGGTCAGCTCGCTCAGGCACGGGACGGTGCGGTTGGGGTTGCGCTCGCCAATGTGGTTGAACACCAGCAGGACGGCCGGGTGCGTCCTGTCGCCGGACCCTGAGTCGGGGGCCGCCCAGCGGGTGTGTCACATCGGTCGCTCACGGCCGTCGGTGTCCTTCACCTTCCACCGGAAGAACCGGGCGTACTTCTCCAGCTTGTCGGCGAGCTCCTCAGCGGTCTCGTGGCAGTTGTCGACCTCCATGAACAGCAGGGGCACCTTGTCCTGCGGGGCAGTAAGGACGATGTCGGCCTGGGCGCCGCCCTTGCCGGGCGCGTTCCACATCCGGTGGCGGGCAGCGGGACCTCGGTCCAGTACGAGGCGATCGTGCCGACTCCACCGGGTGCGTCGACGGCGGCCTGGGCGGCGGACCGGACTTCGGCCGGGTCGCCGGCGAGCTTGGCCATGCTCGGCTTCGGGCGCAGCATCGCAATCACGGTCTCGTTGACGGCCATCGGGTGGGAAGCCCCGCTGGAGCCCGCACCGCGGGCGGTGGAGCCCATCTCCGTCACCGGGCGCCGCAGCTCGTAGGAGGCGGCCTCCAGGCCCTTGGCGGTCAGGTTCCGCAGCCTTTCCCCCGTCTCGGTGGAGCCGCCGTTCTCGGACAGAGCGTGCTTGCGCATGTCGGAGAGCGCGCCGATGTGCGAGGCGGTGCGAGCGGTCTTCTGCTCGGACGGGGTCTCCTTGTCGGTGAGACGGAAGCTCAGGTGCGGAGCGCCGATCCGCTGGATCTGATCAGCCGTGGCCACCTTCAGCACTCCGAGCACGCGCAGCACATCGCCGCGGAAGCCGTTCGTCGACCCCGCCGGGTTGTTCTTCCTCTTCCCCGCCATCAGCTCTGCTCCCTCGTCACGCGCGACCGGCCGCCGGCTGGCTGGCTGGCTGGCTGGCTGGCTGCGTAGGTAGGAACGGAGAACGTTTGTAGACGAGTCGCAGGAGCAGTCGCTTGTGGTTGGTGCCCGAAATGTTGACCAGACTTGGAAACGCCTGTCTGGCGTGTCGGCGCTAGCCGATGGCCGACAGGGGTTGCCATGCCTGTGATCGTCACCTGGGCGTCGTCTTTCGGCGTCGGCCTGTCGGCGGTGGGGCGGCGGCGCCGTTCAGGCAGCGGTCGAGGAGTGCATGCATGCGGGGAACGGGGAGGGACGGGTCGGCCGCAGCGCCTTCTGCGGTGCGGGGGCCGGCGAGGAGGGCCTCCAGGGCCTCCGGTGTCAGGCTCGGGTTGGCGACGGCTGCCCGGCACACCGACTCGTCGGGGTCGCCCACCGGGGCACGGGCAGGGTGGGATCGGCTGCGGCCAGGGCTCGTACCTCGGGATCCGGGTGGCCGATGAGGTGGGTGCGGCCGGTGCGCGGGAAGTCGGGCAGGGTCAGCAGGTGCGGACGGTGGGCCGGGCGGGTGACAAAGACGTCCAGGAGGAGGTGTGGCGGAGCCAGCGGGTGGTGGCAGGCCAGCCGGATCCGTACCTCCTCGTCGTCATCCTGTGCGAGTGTCTCGACGAGTTCTGCGGCAGGCCGGGCCAGCTCGCCGCAACCCGGCGGAGCACCGGTTCCTCGGACGCCGCGCAGGCGGCGAACCAGTCGGGCGACGGCTCGGTGGCCGGTTCGGTGATCGGGCAGATGCAGTCAGGACCGTGCCCGATGACCCGGTTGATCGCCCAGTACTCGGCCCAGGTGCGGGGGAAGGGGTGGAGGCGTGCGCGCATCCGCACGTCCTCGTCCGGGTCCTCCCTCAGCTCCGCTACCAGGTCCGGTCCCAGGTCGGGCCGGGCGGCGGCGTCGGCTGGGGTGTGGCGGTTCCAGGCCAGAGGGTGCACCGTGTCGTCGGCGAAGCACTGCTCGACGAGCGCGGGGGACAGGGCGCACGTGCCGAGCACGTGCGCCTTGCTGAGCGAGCCAATGGACGGCAGCTTGGCCTCCACCGCTTCCGGGTCCAGCTCCCAGCTGCTCTCCCGCGCCGCCTTCCGCACCGCGGGGTCGGGGTCGTCGAGCAGAGCCCCCCGCTGCGCAGCGGTGAGCGACTGCCACCTCCAGGCGGCGCGTACACGGAGCCCGGGATGCTCGTGCCCGGCCATGGATCGGTAAAAGGACAGAGGGATCTGCCGGGAGGAACCTCGACGATCTCGTGTTCGGTCACCACGCCGTCCTCGCCCCCGTCCTGGGCGGTCAGGAGGGTGACGAGGATGTCATCCGGCAGCGGTCGGACCCATCGGGGACGGGGATAAGGGCTGCCGGCGAGCCGGGCACGGACGATCCCCGACGGGTCCGTTGCCAAGGCGGCGAGTCTCGAGGGGTCGACGTGCCGGTTACCGGCGAGCGCGCGGCGAATCCCCCTGGCCGGGTGGCGGAGGGCTGCGTCGATGACGTCGTCGGGCAGGTCACGACCCTCGCACATCAGCAGGCCAGCCTCACCGGCAGCCCGATCCACCAGACGTATCAGTACGTCGGAGGGCGCCGCCGGATTAAAGGCGATGCCGCGCAGCCCCGGTTCATGCAGAAAGTCGGACACCGCGTCATCCTGCCACCGCCGCGCGCCCGGACCGGGCCACGTGGCGACCACGTCGGCGGCGCTCGCCAGCGGCTCCGTCCGCACGCTTCGGTCCAGACGGCGAGGGCCTTGCCCATCGTGCATACGCTGACCGTACGCGGCACGCCACCAGGCTCCGCAGCCACCTCCGTCGGTAGAACGCACGACATCCGTGCCAGTCAAGCAATCGGGTGTTGCTGAAACTCGGCTATATCGTCTTCCTTCTCCACGGGGTGTTCTCGCCCTTGAGTAACAAACGCTCTCGCCACTGACCAACAAAGCCACCAGAACCGTAACGATCTCCCGCCACTCCCCTCGCCAGCAATGCTGACCGGCCGAAGGGGCAGTGACAGCCCGCCTACGGCGACCGAGTGCGTCAGCCAGCCACCCCAGGCGCGCGCAGACCGGGAAATCACGCCGCGACCGGCTCACGGACGTGCATCTGCACTCGCCGCGCTCCGACTCGACTGGGCCTGAGGTATGGGGAGTCGGATCCTGCGTCGTCCGGTTCTACGGCAGGGTGGACCGGTCCTGCTGAGTAGGGTCGGGGACTGGCGCGGTGGCCTGTGAGGCTCCGTTTCCAGCCCCCGCCCGTCAAACCGTGCATGCGCTTCTCGCGCACACGGCTTACCGACATCGTTCACCGGCTGGCATGCACCGCCACCCTGCGCACGTTTCCAGACAGGCGAAAGGCTCCGAGCCTGGCGAACCACGCGCCATCGTGGCGCTTGCCCCACTTTCTGCCCGGGATGCCGCGCTTGCGATTGTCGAAGATCGCGAGACGCTCGTGGACGTAGCTGTCGATCGTGGAGAACTTCCCGGCGGAATTGCCGTTACGGAAGTACGCCGCCCAGCCTCGCAGGACCGGGTTCAAGTCGGCGACCACGGCCGACAGCGACCGTCCCACGTGCCGACGGTCGGTCGCCGCCCGGATCTTGTCCCGCAGCACCCCCATCGCCCGCTGAGACGGCCATCGTTGCAGGTGGAACCTGCCACGGCGGCGCCACGATTCCACCTTCCGGTGGTGGAAGCCGAGGAAATCGAAACCCTGCCCACCCCTGGCGAGATGGACGATGCCGGTCTTCTCCGGATGCAGCTGCAACCCGAGGCCGACCAGCACCGTCCCGGCCAGTTCCCGCGCCTGCACGGCACGTTCCCTGGTCGGGCACAGAATCACGAAGTCGTCGCAATACCTCACCAACACCCCGAGCCGGTGCCCGTCTCGCTGCCATGCCACGTCCAGGACGTGCAGAGCAATATTGGCGAGCAACGGTGAGATCGGTGAGCCCTGTGGGGTCCCTGCTCCTGGTGAGCCGGTCGCCCCGTCCTCCAGAACCCCCGCCCGGAGCCACATCCGGATCAGCTTCAACATCGGGCCGTCCACGACGCGCCGGGCCACCTGGGCCACGAGGGCGTCATGCCGAATCGATCCGAAACAGTCGCGGATGTCGGCCTCAAGCACCCACTCCCGGCCCCGGTTCGCCTCCACGCGCACGCTCTCGCACGCGTCAATCGCGGACCGCTTGGGCCTGAACCCATAGCTGACCGGCAGGAAGTCCGCTTCGAAGACCGGTTCGAGAACCAGTTTCGCGGCGGTCATCACCACCCGGTCCGCCACCGTGGGGATCGAGAGCGGCCGGAACTCTCCCGGCCGCCCCGGCTTGGGGATCAGGACCTGCCGCAGCGGTGACGGGCGATACGTATGCGCCCGCAGTTGCTGCGACAAGTCGTTGAGGAACTCCTCCACCCCGGCGGCGGCCACGGCATCGACGGTCACCCCGTCCACGCCGGGAGCGCCCCGGTTCGCACACACGCCGGACCAGGCCCGCCACAAGACATCTCTGCGGGAGACATGGCCGTACAGGGAATGAAACCGACGTTCAGGATCTTGCTTGGCACAGCGGTAGAGCGTCCACTGCAAGGCACGGACCTTGTCCAAAGGCCGGCCATCCAGTCGTGCGACGCCTTCCTTCCGGCGGGCGGAACTAGCCACTCCGGCACTCACCCGAGCCACCTCCTCACACGCGACACGCATCGATGAAGCAGGGGCCCTTCGCTCCTGACGGGTTGTGTTGTCCCGCCGATCGGCACTACTACGACCCCCTCCGACTGCCTCTCGGCAGCCCGCCACTTCCCGGCTCCACCGGTTATAGGCGGGCCCTGCTTCCCGGGCCGCAGACCCGGGGCCGAGGAGGCCCTCTCCAGTTCCCAGGACAACCTTCCGGCCGTTCCACGCCCCTTACGCCGGGAGGTTCTTCGACGCCCGCTCCAGATTCCCAGGCGTCTTCCCTGGCCTTCGCCCTCTAAGGCACGGGCTCGGCTCCTCCTTGGCCCCGCTCACGCGGGTCGGTGCTGACGACGCTGCAGGCTTCACTTGATGTTGCGGACCGGCCGGTTGCGCACCCCCAAGGGGTGATCGTCGCTCCACTTCGACACCGGCCTCTCGACCGATGCCGGGAGCCCCGCTACCGAGGACTCTGGCGTCTCCTCGGACCGGACTTGCACCGGCTGGCTGCCCTGAACTTGTCGCCCGAATTACATCGAACCTCCTTCGCGTCCGACGTTTCGGACTGCTGGACGTACGCCCGGATCCACCGGCTTGATTGTGGTGTGATCGGTTCGGGGTCGTGCAGGGCGTGTCGGGGCTGAGTTGCGGATTCGGGCGTGAGGTGGCCGCTGGTCTGCCCAGCCTTTCCACTTTTCCGCAGGTCTCGGGCCCTTTCGGGCAGGTCGGTCAGGGAGTGTCAGAGGGCTGGTGGCGCGTGCACGATGCTGAAGAGCTGGGTGAAGTCCGTGCTCCAGGGCCAGCGTTCGGGCAGGTGCAGGGTGAGGCGGCGAGCCGAGCGGGCCAGGCGGGCGGGCACGTTGATCAGGTGGTCACGGATGGTGGCGGTGGTCGCTCTGGCATGGAACGTGCCGGCCAGTGCGCCGACGGCGCGGGTCAGGTTGTGCGCCAGGGCTGCCAGGGCGAGCCACGCGGCATTGGCCTGGAAATGTCCGGAGGGCGCGTGGGCGAAGGCGCTGTTCTTGACATCCGCGATCACCTGCTCGACGACAGCGTGCCGTCGGTGATCACGCTCGGCATTGTTCAAGGAGAGCGGGGAGTCGGTGAACGCGGCGTGGTAGCGCCAGGTGTCAAACAGCGTGCCCTGTCCGGCGGGGACGGCTTCAGCGCTCAGGCGTTTGACGCGGCGCACGATCAGACGGGCGGTGACCTGCTGCTTCTTCGGCTTGGAGGTGAAGGCGGTGTAGCCGGTCTCGGCTATCTCGGCGTCGGAGATCCAGCACTGGCCTTCCTCGTCCCAGACCGCCTGGGGGTACTTGATCGGCGTCCAGGCGTCCTCATCGATGCGGGCGATGGCGGCCTTGACGGAAGCATTCATCCGCACGGTGATGGAGAACCGCGCGCCCAGCGCCCGGCAGGAGTTGACGACATCGGCGCCGTAGAACGCCGAGTCCGCCCGCATCACCAGCAGGCCACTGGCGCCGCAGGCGCGGGCGGTGCGGATGGTCTCGGCGACGAATGCCGCCGCCCCGCGCGCGGAGTTCGATGGTCCCTTGCGCAGCCTCGTGGCGGCGATCACCGGGGCGGCCAGGGGTGTGGAGACGATGCCGAGCAGCGCGTTCAGGCCCTTGACCTTGCTGTATCCGTAACCGGCTCCCTGCTTGGCGTAGCCGTAGGTGCGGCGGATGGTGTCGTCGATGTCCACGTAGGCGACCTGGCCCGCGCCGGGCAGCAACGGCGCGTGACGGGCCAGTTCGGGAAGGAACCGGCGGGCCACAGCATGCAGTTGCTTCACATGCCCGTGCGTGAAGGAACGCAGAAACGACCCCAGCGTGGACGGGGCCCGCACACCGGAGAAAAGGCGGCCCATCGCGCCGTGCCGTAGCCGGTGCATGTCATCGATGCTGTCGGCGCCCGCGACCATGCCGCCCACCAGCGACATCACTTTCGCCGCGGGGAAGGCACCGGTGCCGTCCTTCGAGGCCGGCAGACGGATGTATTCCCCGACCAGTGCGGGCAGACCGCACCGCTCGGCCAACCGCACCACCGGCTCCAGGCCGCCGTGCGCGATCAGGTTCGGGTCGTCGAACGCGGATGAGACCGCCGCTGCGGCATGGGAAGATTGCATCTCGGAAGTGCCTTGCTGATCGTGCCTGATGTGGTCCTAGAGAAACCCCATCATCGCAGGTCACAAGGCACTTCTTCGTTCCCCGAGAAACTGTCCACAGACATCAAGCCGGTGGATCCAGGCTGAGCGAAGAGGGCGGTGATGGCGGGACCGAGGTCTCCTTGGTCGGTGAGGTCGACGTTGTCGGGGCTGGCGGCGTTTCCCAGGAGTCCGGAAAGTTGGTGGATCGCGTTGGCGACCCGTGTCGCCTTCAGGCGGGCGGGATTGAGGTCGGAGGCACCTTGCACTGCCGGTGCTCCCTGCAGTGCGGCATCCGCGTCGAAGGCATCTCGAAGCCTGCTCGGCCAGGCGGTGCTGGCCGCCTTCTCCGGCAGCGGCATTCCAGCCTGCTCCGCGCTGCGCACCGCGGTTTCATGAGTTCTCTGTGCGCTGGCGGAGCGATCGGCCCGGTCCTGCAGGTCCGGTACGTTCAGCAGCCGTTCGGCGAGCTCTCGGATCTCGGAGGCGTTGTTGACCGCCCAGGCCCGCTCCGCGAGCCGGTCGCGTTGGTCGCGGGCGTATTCGATGCGTTCCTGCTGGGTCAGCGCAGAGCCGTTGAGTTCGTCGATATCCGTGCGCAGCTGGAGGTGGCGGCGCTCGGCGGCCTGTCGGCTGCGCAGTTCCAGAGCGTCCGCCAGGCGCGCCCAGGTGACGTTCTTGCGTCGGGCCGCGGCGATGAAGCGGCGTTCGTCCTCGAGCAGTTTCTCGCGCAGTGCTCGGATCACGAGGAGGCTCGCGAGCAGGTCGGTCTCGGTGAGGTCGTCGGTCGCGTCGAGTTCGACGAGGGTGGTGACTTCGTCGAACTTACCGGCGATCTCCCCCAGCGTGCCGGTTGGGGACAGGAGCCCGGTCAGTTTTCCCATTTCTCCGGTCCAGCCGGTCGGGGCCTGAGGGGCAGCCAGATGCTGCCAGGCGTAAAGCCGGTTGTACTCGGCGTCGGGCCGAACAACTGGTGTCGTCTTGCGGACGACTCTTTTTGTCGTCTGCCGGATGACAAAATGCGGCGCAGACATCTAAATAGCTCCAAGAAAGAAGGAAGGAAGGAAGGAAGTTAGTCGCCGGTCTCGATATTGTCCCCGCCTCCCGGCGGGCGCCGCCGCCTCCAGGCCGCGCGGGCCCCAGCTGCGAGCGCTGCCGCTGCGGCGAAGGCCGCGGCTCCGAGGAACTGAGTGCCGGCATCACGAAGGATTGAAAACATGCAGGTGGGACGCACGTGAGGGAGCCGGAGGTCGTGCGTCGCTCTCCTCACTGAACCTGGATCCACCGGCTTGATGTCTGTGGACAGTTTCTCGGGGAACGAAGAAGTGCCTTGTGACCTGCGATGATGGGGTTTCTCTAGGACCACATCAGGCACGATCAGCAAGGCACTTCCGAGATGCAATCTTCCCATGCCGCAGCGGCGGTCTCATCCGCGTTCGACGACCCGAACCTGATCGCGTACGGCGGCCTGGAGCCGGTGGTGCGGTTGGCCGAGCGGTGCGGTCTGCCCGCACTGGTCGGGGAATACATCCGTCTGCCGGCCTCGAAGGACGGCACCGGTGCCTTCCCCGCGGCGAAAGTGATGTCGCTGGTGGGCGGCATGGTCGCGGGCGCCGACAGCATCGATGACATGCACCGGCTACGGCACGGCGCGATGGGCCGCCTTTTCTCCGGTGTGCGGGCCCCGTCCACGCTGGGGTCGTTTCTGCGTTCCTTCACGCACGGGCATGTGAAGCAACTGCATGCTGTGGCCCGCCGGTTCCTTCCCGAACTGGCCCGTCACGCGCCGTTGCTGCCCGGCGCGGGCCAGGTCGCCTACGTGGACATCGATGACACCATCCGCCGCACCTACGGCTACGCCAAGCAGGGAGCCGGTTACGGATACAGCAAGGTCAAGGGCCTGAACGCGCTGCTCGGCATCGTCTCCACACCCCTGGCCGCCCCGGTGATCGCCGCCACGAGGCTGCGCAAGGGACCATCGAACTCCGCGCGCGGGGCGGCGGCATTCGTCGCCGAGACCATCCGCACCGCTCGCGCCTGCGGCGCCAGTGGCCTGCTGGTGATGCGGGCGGACTCGGCGTTCTACGGCGCCGATGTCGTCAACTCCTGCCGGGCGCTGGGCGCGCGGTTCTCCATCACCGTGCGGATGAATGCTTCCGTCAAGGCCGCGATCGCCCGCATCGATGAGGACGCCTGGACGCCGATCAAGTACCCCCAGGCGGTCTGGGACGAGGAGGGCCAGTGCTGGATCTCCGACGCCGAGATAGCCGAGACCGGCTACACCGCCTTCACCTCCAAGCCGAAGAAGCAGCAGGTCACCGCCCGTCTGATCGTGCGCCGCGTCAAACGCCTGAGCGCTGAAGCCGTCCCCGCCGGACAGGGCACGCTGTTTGACACCTGGCGCTACCACGCCGCGTTCACCGACTCCCCGCTCTCCTTGAACAATGCCGAGCGTGATCACCGACGGCACGCTGTCGTCGAGCAGGTGATCGCGGATGTCAAGAACAGCGCCTTCGCCCACGCGCCCTCCGGACATTTCCAGGCCAATGCCGCGTGGCTCGCCCTGGCAGCCCTGGCACACAACCTGACCCGCGCCGCCGGCGCACTGGCCGGAACGTTCCATGCCAGAGCGACCACCGCCACCATCCGTGACCACCTGATCAACGTGCCCGCCCGCCTGGCCCGCTCGGCCCGCCGCCTCACCCTGCACCTGCCCGAACGCTGGCCCTGGAGCACGGAATTCACCCAGCTCTTCAGCATCGTGCACGCGCCACCAGCCCTCTGACACTCCCTGACCGACCTGCCCGAAAGGGCCCGACACCTGCGGAAAAGTGGAAAGGCTGGGCAGACCAGCGGCCACCTCACGCCCGAATCCGCAACTCAGCCCCGACACGCCCTGCACGACCCCGAACCAATCACACCACAATCAAGCCGGTGGATCCGGGCTGAATCTGAGTGCTTTGCGGCCTCTGTGTGCTGCCCGGCTCGTACAGCTCGGACCACATACACAAAGGCCCGCCGACCCAGGTCCGGCCTTTCCTGCATCCGGCGAAACGGCGGAACGTCAGCACAGGAAGTCTCGGACCCTTGTCACCGAAGAGTCTTACCGAACTTTCACCACACATATGACATCAGCCGAATTCGCCACCATCCGCCAGACCCCAAATCCGGGCGTTTCGATTTAAAGACATATTCGAAAGAAAGCGGAATTCCCTCTTCATGCTCTCGTGAGATATAGCGCCAGAAGCTGCCTGCAGGACCGACTCGCACTCTGAGACCACGCTTGAAATCTGGCATGGGATGATCCCTCTGTGACTCGCCCCCTGAACCGTGACCGCTCCCTTGAGGAGCTGGAGGACGACCGTTGGCCGGCCCCGTCGGGCGACGCGACTCGCCTTGTGGCGACCGCGCACGCGCTTCGGCGTAAGCCGATCGGCGAGCTGACAGTTGAGGACATGAGGCTGCTGATCAGGCAGAACGAGGGCCTGCCCTATCTCCTGCCACTGGCGTTGGAGGTCCTGCGGCTGGATCCGATGGCGGAGGGTCACATGTACGAGGGTGATCTGCTGGCCGCGGTGCTGACCAGGAGTCCAGAGATCTGGAGCAAGTCGCCCGAGCTCGGGCGTGAGCTTCGCCTGATCGTCTCGGACCTGACCGATCTGACACCGAACCTCAAGCACGAGGTGGAGCGGTTCCTGGCTCTGTAGCACGCCAGCGGCACCACCCCGCAGGTGCCCAGGTGGGGGCACCGTTTACGAGGGCTGTCGTACGAGCGGGCGCGGGCCCGGCCGCCTCGCGGGACAGCCGCGGGTGAGACGACGACCGTAGGGCCCCGGCCCTTCCCTCCGGATGGTCCTGCGGGTCAGCGCTGGAGCCGGTTGTCGAGTAGGGCCTGGCGCCGGTCGACGATGCGGACGTGCGGACCGCCGTCGGCAATGTGGTGCGTCAGGGGCGCGCGCACCACGCGCCGGATCTCTTCGAACTCCGGCTGCCCGTAAATGCTCAGAAGCTCGTCGACGACCTGCCCTCCGACGTCGTCCGGGGCGCTCCTGCAGGATTCCAGAGCAGATGCCACGTACCGCTCCAGCGCGGCCACCACGGAAGCGAGCGGTACCTCGGCCACCGCCGGACCATCCAGCCCCGCAGCGACAGCCGGGTCAGCAAAAATGGGCGTGACCGTCTGCTGGCCGCCGAAGCGCGGCCGAGCCCTCGCCCCTGTCGGGGGTGGGGGCTCGCATTTGCCCAGTCATTGAAGGGTTGGCAAATCAATCTCCTCCTCCCACTCCTCGATCTGCCCGGCGGGGGTGTCCGGGTCCAGGACGGAGCCGTCACCGAGGCAGCGCATGACCTCCGGGAGTGGATCTCGGCGAGCGGATGCAGGTCGTCGATCCCGTGCCAGCGTCGGAGGAGGAGGGGGGTCTGGATCTCGGGCATGGATCCGTTGTGGGTGCGGCTACTGCGCCCGACGACCGTGTCCGGGAGCGCAGAAAGTCCAAGGGGGAGCACTGTGTTTGTCCATGGGTGGGGGTGCTCCGGTTGCGTACGGTCCGGCGGCGTACTCACCAGCGCATCTGCATGACACCACACCACGGCACAATCCCGAGGAGTCCCCGTGATCCGTCCTGCCCGACGAACCGTGCTGCGCGGCTCGGCCGCTGCCGGCGCCCTGGTCGCGCTCGGCGCCGCGCCCGCCGCCGCCTCGTCCGCTTACGCTGCCGGCACCGGCACCGCTGCACCGTGCGTGCGCCCGATCCCCTGGCGCCGCCTCGGGTCGTACGCGGCGAAGGACACCGCAGGCCGCCGCTTCCGGTCAATCCTCAGCGGGACTACGCGGTATCTGATCGGCCCCTGGTACGCACAGACGTACACGGCGTACGCCGCCGATGGGTTCCTGAACCTGAAGGGGATCGACGAGCGGGCGGTGCGGCTGCCCGGGATGGCCGCGCTGTCGGCGGCTACCGCGCTCGCGCTCGGGGTGTACGACGACCAGACCCTGTCGGAGGGCAAGGCGCGCATACGCACCCGCAACCTGATCCGTACGCTGGCCGCCCGGCACAAGGCGAGCAGCGGGGCGGCCGGCTGGGGCAGTGTGTGGCAGTCGGCGCTGTGGGCGTACTACACGGGGGCGGCGGCCTGGCTGCTATGGGAGGACCTGGACGGGGACGACCGGGCCCGGGTGGCCGCGATGATTGAGTAGGGTCGGGGACTGGCGCGGTGGCCTGTGAGGCTCCGTTTCCAGCCCCCGCCCGTCAAACCGTGCATGCGCTTCTCGCGCACACGGCTTACCGACATCGTTCACCGGCTGGCATGCACCGCCACCCTGCGCACGTTTCCAGACAGGCGAAAGGCTCCGAGCCTGGCGAACCACGCGCCATCGTGGCGCTTGCCCCACTTTCTGCCCGGGATGCCGCGCTTGCGATTGTCGAAGATCGCGAGACGCTCGTGGACGTAGCTGTCGATCGTGGAGAACTTCCCGGCGGAATTGCCGTTACGGAAGTACGCCGCCCAGCCTCGCAGGACCGGGTTCAAGTCGGCGACCACGGCCGACAGCGACCGTCCCACGTGCCGACGGTCGGTCGCCGCCCGGATCTTGTCCCGCAGCACCCCCATCGCCCGCTGAGACGGCCATCGTTGCAGGTGGAACCTGCCACGGCGGCGCCACGATTCCACCTTCCGGTGGTGGAAGCCGAGGAAATCGAAACCCTGCCCACCCCTGGCGAGATGGACGATGCCGGTCTTCTCCGGATGCAGCTGCAACCCGAGGCCGACCAGCACCGTCCCGGCCAGTTCCCGCGCCTGCACGGCACGTTCCCTGGTCGGGCACAGAATCACGAAGTCGTCGCAATACCTCACCAACACCCCGAGCCGGTGCCCGTCTCGCTGCCATGCCACGTCCAGGACGTGCAGAGCAATATTGGCGAGCAACGGTGAGATCGGTGAGCCCTGTGGGGTCCCTGCTCCTGGTGAGCCGGTCGCCCCGTCCTCCAGAACCCCCGCCCGGAGCCACATCCGGATCAGCTTCAACATCGGGCCGTCCACGACGCGCCGGGCCACCTGGGCCACGAGGGCGTCATGCCGAATCGATCCGAAACAGTCGCGGATGTCGGCCTCAAGCACCCACTCCCGGCCCCGGTTCGCCTCCACGCGCACGCTCTCGCACGCGTCAATCGCGGACCGCTTGGGCCTGAACCCATAGCTGACCGGCAGGAAGTCCGCTTCGAAGACCGGTTCGAGAACCAGTTTCGCGGCGGTCATCACCACCCGGTCCGCCACCGTGGGGATCGAGAGCGGCCGGAACTCTCCCGGCCGCCCCGGCTTGGGGATCAGGACCTGCCGCAGCGGTGACGGGCGATACGTATGCGCCCGCAGTTGCTGCGACAAGTCGTTGAGGAACTCCTCCACCCCGGCGGCGGCCACGGCATCGACGGTCACCCCGTCCACGCCGGGAGCGCCCCGGTTCGCACACACGCCGGACCAGGCCCGCCACAAGACATCTCTGCGGGAGACATGGCCGTACAGGGAATGAAACCGACGTTCAGGATCTTGCTTGGCACAGCGGTAGAGCGTCCACTGCAAGGCACGGACCTTGTCCAAAGGCCGGCCATCCAGTCGTGCGACGCCTTCCTTCCGGCGGGCGGAACTAGCCACTCCGGCACTCACCCGAGCCACCTCCTCACACGCGACACGCATCGATGAAGCAGGGGCCCTTCGCTCCTGACGGGTTGTGTTGTCCCGCCGATCGGCACTACTACGACCCCCTCCGACTGCCTCTCGGCAGCCCGCCACTTCCCGGCTCCACCGGTTATAGGCGGGCCCTGCTTCCCGGGCCGCAGACCCGGGGCCGAGGAGGCCCTCTCCAGTTCCCAGGACAACCTTCCGGCCGTTCCACGCCCCTTACGCCGGGAGGTTCTTCGACGCCCGCTCCAGATTCCCAGGCGTCTTCCCTGGCCTTCGCCCTCTAAGGCACGGGCTCGGCTCCTCCTTGGCCCCGCTCACGCGGGTCGGTGCTGACGACGCTGCAGGCTTCACTTGATGTTGCGGACCGGCCGGTTGCGCACCCCCAAGGGGTGATCGTCGCTCCACTTCGACACCGGCCTCTCGACCGATGCCGGGAGCCCCGCTACCGAGGACTCTGGCGTCTCCTCGGACCGGACTTGCACCGGCTGGCTGCCCTGAACTTGTCGCCCGAATTACATCGAACCTCCTTCGCGTCCGACGTTTCGGACTGCTGGACGTACGCCCGGATCCACCGGCTTGATTGTGGTGTGATTGGTTCGGGGTCGTGCAGGGCGTGTCGGGGCTGAGTTGCGGATTCGGGCGTGAGGTGGCCGCTGGTCTGTCCAGCCTTTCCACTTTTCCGCAGGTGTCGGGCCCTTTTGGGCAGGTCGGTCAGGGAGTGTCAGAGGGCTGGTGGCGCGTGCACGATGCTGAAGAGCTGGGTGAAGTCCGTGCTCCAGGGCCAGCGTTCGGGTAGGTGCAGGGTGAGGCGGCGGGCCGAGCGGGCCAGGCGGGCGGGCACGTTGATCAGGTGGTCACGGATGGTGGCGGTGGTCGCTCTGGCATGGAACGTTCCGGCCAGTGCGCCGAGCGGCGCGGGTCAGGTTGTGCGCCAGGGCTGCCAGGGCGAGCCACGCGGCATTGGCCTGGAAATGTCCGGAGGGCGCGTGGGCGAAGGCGCTGTTCTTGACATCCGCGATCACCTGCTCGACGACAGCGTGCCGTCGGTGATCACGCTCGGCATTGTTCAAGGAGAGCGGGGAGTCGGTGAACGCGGCGTGGTAGCGCCAGGTGTCAAACAGCGTGCCCTGTCCGGCGGGGACGGCTTCAGCGCTCAGGCGTTTGACGCGGCGCACGATCAGACGGGCGGTGACCTGCTGCTTCTTCGGCTTGGAGGTGAAGGCGGTGTAGCCGGTCTCGGCTATCTCGGCGTCGGAGATCCAGCACTGGCCCTCCTCGTCCCAGACCGCCTGGGGGTACTTGATCGGCGTCCAGGCGTCCTCATCGATGCGGGCGATGGCGGCCTTGACGGAAGCATTCATCCGCACGGTGATGGAGAACCGCGCGCCCAGCGCCCGGCAGGAGTTGACGACATCGGCGCCGTAGAACGCCGAGTCCGCCCGCATCACCAGCAGGCCACTGGCGCCGCAGGCGCGAGCGGTGCGGATGGTCTCGGCGACGAATGCCGCCGCCCCGCGCGCGGAGTTCGATGGTCCCTTGCGCAGCCTCGTGGCGGCGATCACCGGGGCGGCCAGGGGTGTGGAGACGATGCCGAGCAGCGCGTTCAGGCCCTTGACCTTGCTGTATCCGTAACCGGCTCCCTGCTTGGCGTAGCCGTAGGTGCGGCGGATGGTGTCGTCGATGTCCACGTAGGCGACCTGGCCCGCGCCGGGCAGCAACGGCGCGTGACGGGCCAGTTCGGGAAGGAACCGGCGGGCCACAGCATGCAGTTGCTTCACATGCCCGTGCGTGAAGGAACGCAGAAACGACCCCAGCGTGGACGGGGCCCGCACACCGGAGAAAAGGCGGCCCATCGCGCCGTGCCGTAGCCGGTGCATGTCATCGATGCTGTCGGCGCCCGCGACCATGCCGCCCACCAGCGACATCACTTTCGCCGCGGGGAAGGCACCGGTGCCGTCCTTCGAGGCCGGCAGACGGATGTATTCCCCGACCAGTGCGGGCAGACCGCACCGCTCGGCCAACCGCACCACCGGCTCCAGGCCGCCGTACGCGATCAGGTTCGGGTCGTCGAACGCGGATGAGACCGCCGCTGCGGCATGGGAAGATTGCATCTCGGAAGTGCCTTGCTGATCGTGCCTGATGTGGTCCTAGAGAAACCCCATCATCGCAGGTCACAAGGCACTTCTTCGTTCCCCGAGAAACTGTCCACAGACATCAAGCCGGTGGATCCAGGTTGAGTGGGAGGCGGACCGTTTCCTCACCGGGAACGACGTCTACCTGGAGGGCCGCAGCGGCTATCACCTGTACATGACGCGGCGCGACGGCACCGCCGTGTCGCCCGGGGACAGCAAGGCCGAGGAGGACAACTGGACAGCCGCCGTGCTCGCGCTGGCGACCGTGATGATGCCGGACCATCCGCACGCGGACGCCTGGCGGCGGCGTAACACCGAGCTGCTGGCCGCGGCGGCGGCCGCCCCCGCCGATCTGACCGGCGACACCGTGCTGAACGGAATCCGACTCTCCAAGTGGCTGCAGGGCACCAACATCGCCGACGACGGCACCCTGGAGAACCACTCCCGGCTGCACCCGCTCTACATGGTCTCCTTCGACCAGAGCCTGTACCAGGGCTTCACCTTCGGTCTGGCCGGGCACAGCGCACCGAAGGCCGCGCTGCACAACATCGACCGGGTCTACCGGGCGCTGGTGGAGCTGGAGTTCCCGGCCCCGGACGGCGGCACCACCATCTACCAGCCGGACTCGCCCACCATCTACTACCCGGAGGGCAACGACTGGGGCACCCACTTCCCCTTCTACTTCGGCAGCTTCGACCTGCTCGTCTCGCTGACCGGGCAGGACGCCGGCCTCGCGCGGAAGGCGGACATGTGGGAGGAGCTGCACAACGAGGACCAGCTCGCGCTGATGGCCCGGTTCACCGACGGCCGCACGTACGGCGCCAACGGCGAGAACACGTACTACGGGCGTGAGCACCGGATCGGGGTGATGGCCGCGCAGTCGTATCTGACGCTGTTCCTGGCGCGGAACGACGACGGGGGGAAGCTGCGCTGGCGGTAGGGCGTACAGGACAGCAGCGCTCGCGAATCCAGCGCTGCCCAGAAGAGTGCGGTGCCCGGGCAGGCCGCGCAAACACCTACACTCAAAGACTCGGGATTGCGGAATTCGCGGTGGCACCGGAGCCGTAGCGGCCTGACACCCCTTCTCGTTCGGCGTCCAGGATGGTGTCCGACCTGCCGTTTCCGGGCCAAGGCGCCGCGACGAGGCCACCTCTAACCTCGGGCTTTCACGTGGCTGGGTGTCCGATGCGTGATCGGAAACGCGAAGAGTGCTCCTGACCTGCAACGATGGGACTTGTCTAGGGTCCGGGTCGGCGCATGAAAGAAGCACTCCTCAGGTGAAGAAGCGTATCGGGGGCACCGTCACCCGCCCCCGCGGCGGGGCGCGCGGCAAAGGGCCCGAGCAAGGCGCAGCAGGCGTTCCAGCGGGGCCTGGCGGCCCTCGCCCAGTACATCGCTCGGGAGGACAAGGTCGTCGTGGGTAGGGCGCATGTTGAAGAGCTGCCGGATGGCACGATGATCAAGCTGGGTGTGTTTCTCAGCAATCAGAGGGCCAGGCGTGACCGGCTGGATGCGGAACAACGGGCGGCCCTCGCCGAGCTGGGCTGCGCCTGGGCAGCAGAGGCGGAGGCGTAGAGGTCGGCTCGTCGGCAGGCAAAGGGGCCCCACACCGACGGCACCGGGGGCGGGCCGGCAGAACTACGAGGCCGCGCGGCAGTTCTACGAGCGCAAGGGGCGTCTCGGGTACTGAGGAAGCACGTCGAGCGGATCGTCGTCGGCGGCGACGGGGGCGATGTACCGCCTTCATGACAGTGAGCCACCTGTGCATGTACCGCCCCACGTCAGCCACCGAGACACAAAGCACCACGTCGTGTCAGCAGCCAGCCATCGCCATAAACCAGAGACCTGCAAGAAAACGCCCTACCTGATCAACCGTCACTGCCACCAGCTCACCGACATGAAGCCGACACATCGCACCCACCGTTCAGCCCGCACCGCCGACGCGCCTACCACAGCGTGACCACCACGATGAGTGCGACAAGACGCTCTACGCGGGCGGTACGAGTACCTGCGACCTCATCGACGTGACGCGGTCCGGGGACGGCGTTCACGAAGCGAGCCGAACGGGTCACGACGTGTCCGGCGAGGCGGCATGATCGGGGGATGCTCGTAGTAGGGGAGCGCCGTGATCGGCGTAAGTGGCAGGTCGTGGCCGCTGTTTGTGCGGTGTTGATCATGGCGAGCGTGGCTTTCGTCATATGGGGCGTCGACAAAAGCGGTGGGGGTGAGCCCGACAAGGTTGCGACTCTTATTGGTGTACCGATCGCTGTGACCGGTCTGGTGATCGCTGTCATGCAGCTGCGTAAGCCAGCCGAGGACAATGGCGCCGAGCTCGCGCGTAGCCGTGCCGAAAAGCTCGCCCGGCAGGTCAGGGAGAGCGAGAGCAGGGTGTGGTCGCAGTTGCTCGGTGCCGACACTCGGCGCATCAATCTCACCTATGTTCTGCAGTCCGCGACCGCGCGGGTCGCGGCGGCTCCGCCGGCTGGGCGTACGTTCGCTGACGGTCCCGCTACCTTGCCCGATGTTTTGGAGTACTACCGCTCCACCCAGCCCCGGCGTCTGGTCGTCACCGGGGCTGCCGGGGCGGGGAAGACTGTCCTGGCCCTGGAACTCATGCTCGCCCTCATCGACCACCGTGCCGAGGGCGATCCCGTCCCGGTCCGGATCCCGCTGGCCCAGTGGGACACCGACCAGCCCCTGACCACCCTGCTGGTGCAGCGTCTGATCGACGCCTATAAATGGCCTGCCGGTATGGCTGCCGGACTGGTCGATCACGGGATGGTTCTGCCGGTCCTGGACGGGCTGGATGAGATGGATCCCCTGCGTGCGGACGGCACCCCCGACCCCGATGCGCCCCGCGCCCGCGCGGTTCTGGAGGCGCTTAACGCCTACCAGGACGGCCGGGAGGCAGGGCCTCTCGTGCTGACTTGCCGCACCGGGCACTACGACGCTCTCGCCCCCGTGTCCCGGCTGATCGACGCCGCCCGCGTCGCCATCGCTCCTATCGACACCCGCCATACCGTCGCCTACCTCCGTGCCCGGGCCCTGGACACATCCCGTTGGCGGCCCCTGATCGACCACCTCGACACTCAGCCCGCCGGCCCGCTCGCCACCACGTTGTCCACGCCCTGGCGGCTGTGTCTGACCGCCACCGTCTACCACCGCGATGGCAATCCCTCAGAACTCCTCCGCCACACCGACGGGCACGACCTCGACCAGCACCTTCTGGCCCGCTATGTCCCCTCCGCCACCGCCAATACCCCCAATCCCCACCGCTACCGGCCCGAAGATGTCCACCGCTGGCTCCACCACCTCACCGGCCACCTCGCCGGCACCACCACAGGAGCCCCAGCCACCGACATCACCCTCCATCACCTCTGGACCCTCGCCGGCACCACCCGTGTCCGTATCGTCGACCTCCTCCTCACCACCCTCGTCCTCGCTCCCGTCCTCGCCCTCGTCTTCGTTATCCGGGGCATCGGTAGCGACGACACCAGTCAGGTCACCGCTTTCGCCATGTGCACCGCGTTTGCCAGCATCATCGCCTTCCGCCCGACGCCCAGACCCAACCGTCTCCGCATCACCCGGGGAACACTCCAGGGCGGGTTCACGGCCAGGTTCTGGGCCGGATTCAAGACCTGGTTCGCCGTCGGCTTCGCGACCGGGGTCGTGATGCAGTTGTCCTTCGCGGACGGAGAATCGCACGTATTCGAAGAAACACTCGGTTACGCGCTCGATTTCTTGCACGAATACCCGATCCCGATCCGGATGGGTATCGCGATCGGGATCGGGATCGTGGTCGGCCTCATCGGCGGAATCATGACCGGGCTCATGGGCGGGTTCGCGACTGGCTTCAAGGCTTGGTTCAGGGCCTGGCTCGCACTCGGGATCATGAGCGGGATCGTGAACGCGATCAACACCTGGCCCGTAGACGGGCACTTCCTCGGGCTCCTGGATCTCAGAATGGGGCTTTTCACCGGACTCATCCTCGGGCTCGTGGGAGGGTTCATTGGCGGGTTCGTGAACGGACTCAAGGGAGAACCAACCACCGTGACCACCCCTCGGGCAATTATCCGCGACGACATGGGCTACGGACTCCTGATCGGACTCATCGCCGGCCTCATGGCCGTACTCCTGATCCAACTCGTGGGCGGAGACGGAAACACGGACGGGCTCATGTCCGAACTCATATACAGAATCATGGACGTGATCCAGCTCGTGAACGTATACGTGGTCGGGCCCATGGACGGGCTCGCGGGCAAGATCATGGTCGGACTTGTGGTCGTGCTCGCGGGCGGGTTTGCGGCTGCGGCGCGCAGGTACGGGGTGTTCTTGCTGTGCTCACGCGGCAAGCTGCCCTTCCGCCTCGGCGTCTTCCTCGACTGGGCCGTCACCGCCGGACTCCTGCGCTACAGCGGGCCCGGCTACCAGTTCCGCCACCGCGAACTTCAGCAATGGCTCACCGCCCATCCGCACCCCTGAGCTCTGGCGCCGGGCATTCACACCGACGCAAACCTATGGTCCCAGGCGGTCGAAGCGCCTGGGACCTACGGCACGTGCCGGCACCGACGAAGCCGTGCTCCAGAACGGGGCGCCCCCTGCGGCCGTCAGGCAGCAGCAGGAGGTCACGGCGCAAGACCGCCGTGACATCGAGAGGCTGGCCGCCGCCCGTTCCGCGCTGGCCAGGAACGGGCCGTGAAAGCGCTGCTCCCCGGGGCCCACGTGGAGCGGCTGGAGCACGGGAGTGCGTGGCACGGGGATCCGGGGCTGCTCCCCCTGCGGGCTACGTCGCGGCCGGGAGGGGTTCTGTGAGGCGGTCCAGCCGCGTGTAGAGGGCCCGCACGAGCCGGGCGCGGTTCTGGGCGCAGCGGGCGGTGCGTTCCAGCGGTGCGGACAGGCGTCCGTCGGCTTCACGGAGGACGACTTCGGCGAGGGCGCCGCGGCCGTTGTCGGCGTTCGCGTCAAAGTGCACCGGGCGGTACACGTGAACGTGCACCACGCGGGCCGAGCTTGCGGGAGTGGCATGGCTGCCTCGGCCGAGTTCCTTGAGGAACTGCCGTTGGCTGTCCAGGAATCCGTCCGCGAAGAGCGAGTGGGGGGAGAAGAGCGCGGTGAGCGTGATCTTGAGGTCCGACTGCTCAATGGACTGCTTGAGCAGTGAATGGGTCGCGTCCGGGTAATGCTTGACCGTCAATGCGCCACCTGCGTCCAGCACCTTGTGGTAGATGCGCTCCGTGTCGGCGGTGTCCACGTTGATGTCATGGCCTGCGAGGGTCAGCAGCACCGGTACGCCGCGCAGGGCGCGGAGGTCTTGTGTGGCGTCCGCGGTGTAGTTCTTGGAGATGAAGCCCCAGCGGTCGGCGGTCATGCCGTCCGCGTCGCCGCGCATCGCCTTGACGTACTCCTCGAAGGTCGCCTGGCGTTCCAGCAGCCGGAGGGTGGTGTCGCTCTTGGCGACCTCCGCCTTGGTGCGGGCTGCTGATGCGCCGTCGGCGCGCAGCTCGGCGAGGAGGTTGTAGTGGCCCTGCTGGAGCCAGTTGATGGCGGGCGAGACGGCGATGACGAAGCTCACGGGCGTCTTGGCGGCGATCTTCGGCAGGACCCAGCCCGCCTGGCTGGCGCCCCAGAGCCCGATCCGGTCGCCGTCGATGTCCGGGCGGGCGCGGGCCCAGGCGATGGCGGCGGCTGCCTCGTTGGCCCGGTCGTCCATGGACTGGTCGAGCCAGTCGCCGGATGCACCCGCGACGCCGGGCTTGTCCCAGGACAGGGAGGCGTACCCGGCCTTGGCGTTCGCCTCCCACATGGGCTTGTAACCGTCGTCGTGGGTGGCGTCGACGGGGCCGTCGCCGTGGACGTACACGACCAGGCCGTGGTGCTTGCGGCCGTCCCTGGGGATGGCCAGTACGCCGTTGAGGGTGTGGCCGCCGTGGCGGATCGTGACCCGCTGCTCGTCCATGTCGTAGGAGTTCTGCCACAGCACCACACCGACGAGGCCGGCGGTCACGACCAGGGCCGTGACGAGTGACCACACGGCGATGCGGAGTCCGCGCCGTCCGGGCCGGATCTTTGGACACATGGGATCTGTCCCCTTTGTTCGGGTCTGGGCGCTACTGAAACTATCACAGTGAGCACGATCGTCGTGAGAATGGTAGCTTTGGGTGGGGGTTGCAGCGAGAAAAGGGGCACGGCATGGGACTGGACGTGACAGGCACCGGCACTGGACCGGTGACAGTGCGGCGGGGCGTTCCGGCCGGAGCCGAGCGGCGGGCGGCCGAGCTGTACTGGGACGCCTTCGGCCGCAAACTCGGTCCCGCCCTGAACCCGCCGGGCAAGGCGGTGCCCTTTATCGCCGCCCACCTGAACGCCGATCGCGCGGTCTGCGCACTCCTGGACGGGCAGCTCGTCGGCCTCGCCGGCTACCAGCACGACGGGCGGGCCCTCACCGGAGGATCGGCCTGCGCCGTACTGCGCGCATACGGACACCTGCGAGGACTGCACCGACTCCTGCTCCTCGCCCTGTTCGAACGTCACCCGGCCCCCGGACAGCTCGTCATGGACGGCATCGCCGTGGATCCGGACATGCGCGGCCGGGGCGTCGGGAGCCTGCTCATCGAGGAAGTAGCCGCCGTCGCGGCGGAGCAGGACTGCCGGGAGATCAGACTGGACGTGATCGACACCAACCCGCGCGCCAGGGCCCTGTACGAGCGGCGCGGCTTCACGGCCGTACGGACCGAGCACACGCCCTACCTGCGCGGACTGCTCGGATTCGGCGCGGTGACCACCATGCACCGCCCGGTCGGAACAAAAGGAGTGAGAGAACTGTGAGCGCCGAGACCGACCACGTCGAGGTCCCAACCCGCATGCTCGTCCACGCGCTGATCCGCGAGGACGGCACCGTCGACGCGGACGAGCTGTACACCGTCGCCAACACCCTGGGCATGAGCGACCAGCAGGTACGGCTGTGCATCAAACGCCTCGTGTCCGAAGGCCGATTCACCCACGAGGGCCGAGGCCGCAAGGCGGAGCTGCACGCGACCACGGACACCAAGCGTGCCCTCGCCCCCAACGCAGACTTCCTGCGGCACGCATTCCAACAGGACGCCGGGCTCGCGCCCTGGGACGGTGTCTGGCACCTGGCCGCCTTCGCGGTGCCCGAATCGGCGCGCACCGCCCGGGACACCCTGCGCGAGACGCTCGTCCACCTCGGTGGCGCCCCGCTCCAGGGCGGATTGTACGTCTGCGCCAACACATGGGAACCGTACGTCGAAGAAGCCGCCCACCGCCTCGGCACCCACGGCGCGCTCACCCTCCTCACCACGACGGACCTGCGCAGGGGCGACACCCAAGAGCCTGCCGAACTCGCCCGACGTCTATGGCCCCTGCAGGAGATCGCCGACCGCTACCACCGCCTCAGCCGCATCGCCCAGCCCCGCCTCGCCCAGCTCACCGGCCCTGCCGAACTCTCCCCATCCGCACTCCTCACCATCGCTGTCGAGCTGGCCGCCGAACTCACCCGCACCATAGAGCCCGACCCGCTGCTGCCGCCTCAGCTCCTGCCCCAGCCCTGGCCCGGCACCCAGGCCCGGGAGCTCATCGCCCAGTGCTGGGCGGCCCTGCACGAACGTGACCAGGGCGAAGCCCGCCCGACTCTCTTCCGCCTCTACACCGACATCACCCGAGAAACAGCAGACCAGGCCACGCACTGAAGACGGAACGGACGGCGCAGGTCGTGCCTGATGGGCGAAGGTACCGCGAGGGCACCTGCCCTTGCGGACGGACAGGCGTCAGATCAAGGTTGTGCACTTTGATTCGTACCGACCGGTGCATGTTCGGGGCTCTGGCAAGATTTTCGTAGCAGGAGATCATCTCGGTGTGAGGGTCGGCCGGTCCGCATAGCGGCGGCGGAGGTGGGCGATCAGGACGACGCGGTGACGGAGAAGTGGGACGCTGGCGCGGCCGGCCATCAGGCGTTTCTGCAGCTTGACATCGGTGATGCGGCCTTCGTTGACCCCGGAGTTGTAAGGGGTGGCGATGCCCTGGGCGACGGCATGCCGGTCTTCGCGCAGGGCTCCGGCGAGGCCGGCGAGAGGGGCCAGTCCGCTGTCTGCGAGGTCGTTCAGCCACCTTGGCAATGATGTGGCGTCACGGTTGTCGAGCATGGCGGCGAACCGGAGGACCAGGTCGTGGGTGTGCCTGAGTTCAGGGCACTGGTCGAGGAGCCGGGGCAGGCAGTCGTTGATGTGTGGGCTGCGGCGGCCCGGATGGGTGGTGATCCAGCGGGTGGCCTCGCGCGGGGAGGGCGGTCGCGCGCTTGGCTCGTCCAGGGGCAGCCCCCGCCGCAGGGGTGCGACGGCCATTTTCACCCGCTGGTAGTGGCCGAGGTAGCCCTTGCCCTGGAGTTCCTCGTGCAGGATCTTCGCGCTGTGCTGTCCCTCGTCCCAGCGTTGTTGCAGGTAGTCGAGGTAGGGGTCCAGGGTGGAGGGCTTGCGGGGCGGGCGGCGCATTACTTCCTGCCAGGTGCGGGCGCGGGCGTACTTGCGTACGGTTCGGCGGCTCCCGGGCCACGGAACTGTGGCTCCGGCCGGTGCGGGTCAGGGCGTGCACGGCCTCGAACAGCCTTCGGGCATGCCGCCCGGCCCGGGTGTCCGCCGCGGTGTTCTCGGCAGTCTTCTCGATCGGTTCGGGATCGGTCGCACGGGTCGGGGGCAGTGCTGCGGGCAGGCAGCCGCGGTGGGCGGAGGCGATGTCCTGGACGCGGCGGGAGAGGCCCTGCCAGAGGTGGAAGCGGTCGCTGACCTGCACGGCGTCGGGTGCGCCGGCGGTGATGCCCTGCCGGTAGGTGAGGGAGCCGTCGCGGCAGGCGACCTCGACACCTGGGTGCTCGCGGAGCCAGTGGCTGAGCTGTTCCGCGTCGCGCCCTTCCCAGAGTGTGAGCGGGAGCCGGGTGGTGGCGTCGACCAGGAGGGTGCTGTAGGTATCGCCGTAGAGCGCGAAGTCATCCACCCCCAGCACCCGGGGTGTCTCCAGTGGTGGAAGTGGCACACGCATCAGCTGGGACAGGACCGTGCACCGCGAGAGCGTGACGTTCAGGATCCGCAGCATCCGGGCACCGCCCCGGCCGGCCAGCACCACACCGATGGCCTCTACCAGGCGCTGCAACTGTGGAGTGCGCCGCTGGTAGCGCACGGTCAGCCCCGGCACTTGCTCGGCGAAGGTCACCTTCGGGCAGGCCGGGTTCTCGCAGTACAGGCGGCGTACGGACAAGTCGATGCGCAGAGGTCTGCCTCCAAGAGTGACGTCGGCGAGGCGCCGTACATAGCGGCTGTGGCACCACACGCTGAGCTGGCCGCATCCCGTACATCCCGCAGGAACACCGGATCTCGTGCGGGCGCGGACCGCCACGACAGCATCAAAGACAGCGGCCGAGACCACCAGCACATTGGCCAACTGTGGTAACAGACTTGCCAGTTCAACAGAGCACAGTCACAGACTGCCCGCTACGAGGACCGGCCGACCCTCACACCGAAATGATCTCCGGCTGCTGAGTAGGCCCGGAGCGCGGTGCCGGGATTGCTCCCGATCCGTTTCTCCGGACCTCTCGCCGAACCCGCCGTGCGTCTCTCAACGCAACGGGCTCTCCACGGTTTCTGCCGTCAGGCGGGGTTCGCAGGCTGCCATGGGTTGAGGATCGTGTTGGCCCGGTATCGGTAACGGCTGACCGTGACCGACGCAATTCGGAACAGCTCGACCCCGTCTGCCGCGATCGGTCGCCACCGCCCGGTGGGGGTGGTGAACCGGCGGCGGACGTCGCCCCAACTCCAGCGGTGACGTGCCCGCAGCATGCGGATGAGACGCCACCACACGAAGGCGTCGAGCATGTCGAAGACATGCTTGGCGACCGCGTGCTTGAAGTAGTTGGCCCAACCGCGCATGATCTGAGTGAGTCTGATCAGCACAGCGGCGAGATCCTGCTGCGATGTCCTGCCTGTCAGAGCACGAATCTTCGCCTTCAGCGACCGGATGGGCCGGTCGGCGATGAAGGTGTAGACGTGCCACTTGGTTGTGCCTCCTTTGCGTTTCCACTGGATGCGGAAGCCCAGGAAGTCGAACCCGTCGCTCATGTGCACGATCTGGGTCTTGGCCTGCGACAACCGCAGGCCAAGAGGTTCGAGCACGTCAACGACCTCTTCGCGCAGTGCCGCGGTGTCGGCCTCGGTGCCGTGCACCAGGACGACGAGGAGAGTCGGCGGCGGGAATCGCACCCGCCCCCGCTCGCAGAACCGTGCGGGAGCCTCTCGACTCACACGGCTCCCATTGCCCAGCCATCAGGCTTGAGGCCGAACCGCCAGTGGGCGAACATGTTGGGATACCGGCGGGCCGCGCCCGCCAATAGTTCTCCCGCTCGTTTCTCCCGGCGGCGCAGTCGTTTGTACTTCTGACAAGCCCAGCCCACCAACATTCTGTTGATGCGCCGGAGGAGGGGATACAACATGGACTTGTAGAATCGCCCGTAATAGTTGATCCATCCCTGCACGATGCTGTTGAACATCCGCGCAAGGTCCATCAGAGACTTGTCACTGCGTTGGGCGATGCGCCAGGAACGCATTACCTTGCCCATCGCCTTGATCGCCGCCTTGCTGACCGCGGGCAGGAAGCTCACAAAGTGCTTCCCGTGCCGATTCTTGGCCAACCTGGGCCGGAACGTGTATCCAAGAAACGTGAACGCCGTGTGCTCGTACGAGCCTCGCCGATCAGCGTCCTTGCAATAGACGATGCGCGTCTTGTCCGGATGCAATTCCAGACCGACCTGCGCCAATCGCTGCGCGAGAGCGTCCCGCACGTGGCGGGCCTGCCTCTCACTGCCGCAGTGAATCACCGCATCATCGCAGTACCGTTCGAAGGTGACCTGCGGGAACTCCCGAGCCAGCCACAGATCGAACGCGTAGTGGAGATACAGATTCGCCAGCACGGGCGAAATCGCCGACCCTTGGGGAGTTCCGCGATTCCGTTGCTGCACCGATCTGTCCGTCTTCGCCAGCGGCGCGACCAGCCACCGCTTGACGTAGAGCAGGACCCATTTCCTGTCCGCGTCGATATGCCGCTCGACCGCCTTGAGCATCAGCTCGTGGTCCACGCTGTCGAAGAACGCCCGGATGTCGAGATCGACCACCCAGTCACTCCGCCAACAGCGCTGCCGGCACTGCTCCACCGCGTCCAACGCCGACCGCCGGGGCCGGTAGCCGTAGGAGTCCGGGTGGAACACAGGCTCCACCCGACGCTCCAGATACATCGCGGCCACCGTCTGAGCGATCCGGTCGTCCACGGTGGGCACCCCGAGCACGCGGATACCTTTCCCGCCTGCTTTGGGGATCTCCACGGCCTTCACTGCCGGAGGGAAATACGAACCGGACAACATCCGATTCCACAATTTGAACAGATTCCCCGAAAGGTTCTGTTCGTACCGCTCGATCGTCACGCCATCCGTGCCGGGCGCACCCTTGTTGGCCTTGACTCGCTGAAATGCCTCCCACACCATCAGCTTGGAGATGTAAAACGACTTGACCTCGGCCTGCGGCCTTGATCCGTTCACCTGGCTCCTCCCGGGAACTCCGGTTGACCACCAAACTAGATCGGGACAACTCGCCCCCTTCGCTCCGCCCCCATTACAGAGGCTTCATCACTACTACGAGGCGATCCGTCCCCCTGCCACGCATCGGTACTCTGCCCCTCACAGTTTCAGCTGCTTGGGGTTCTCCCTTATCGCCGACCGGCCTCAACCTGACCGGTGGCAGCATCGTGGCGAGGGGTTCCCACGTTCCGCACCAGCGCCTGAACCGAGCTCGCGCCACCTTTATGCCGGGCACCACCTGGCCAGAGATACAGGAACCCGCCAGATTCATCCCGGGGCAACAACTGGACCCCGGTTTCGGTAGCCGTTCATACGCTTTCGACACTTCATCAGTGGTTCACTCGCGTTCGCCTTCTCGGTTCGCACCTGACGCATCTTGTGCGCCTTTTCCGCAGTGCTCATCACCCCGGCTCATTCACCGGAGCAACCTGCGGCGGTTTGAGACCTCCCCCTGCGTGGGCGGTCTCGGAGGGCCCACCTCCATCACCGGTGCAGCATCACGTCGGAAGATTCCGTCTACATCGAAACCTCCCGTTGTGTTCGTGGCGCACGATCGTCGGCGTATCTGATCAAGGCCGGGGATCCTTCAACCGACTCGGCGGCGTTCGTGCCGATCTTGCGGTATCGAACTCCGGCGGCTTGTTCCATTCCGTGCAGGGCGATGTTCAGCAACAGAGGGCTGACGACGCCCCCTTGTGGGGTGCCTTCTTCTGTCGGGGCGAACCGGCCGCCGTCGACCACTCCGGCCTTCAGCCAGTGCTTGACCAGTTCCCTGGCGGGGAACGTGCCGAGCTGGGCGAGTAGGTGCTCGTGGTCGATACGGTCGAACGCCGCTTTCAGGTCCGCGTCCAGCACCCAAATTCGCTGGGAGTTCTTGCCCTTCAGCGTCAGATAGATGGCGGATATCGCGTCATGACAGCCGCGGCCGGGCCGGAAGCCGTACGACTTCGGCTCGAACCGCGCCTCCCACTCGGGTTCCAGCGCGTTGACTACCCGCGCTTGCAGTGCCCGGTCAGCGATGACCGGGATGCCGAGTGGGCGCTTCTTTCCGCCTGCTTTGGGAATGTGCACGCGCTTGACCGGCAGAGGAGTCCAGGTTTTCGAGCGATACTGCGCCCAGTCGACCAGTTTAGTTTTCGACTGAGGCAGCAACGCCGTTCGTCCGTCCACTCCGGCGGTTTTGCGCCCAGCGTTGATCTCTGTCACGCGCCGCACGCTCAGCAGCGTGTTGGCGCGGGAGCGGAGCATCAGTTTCTGCAAGTTGCGAACTCGTTTGAGGTCGCCTTCCCGCGATGCCGTGAAGATTCTCTGTCGCAGACGCCGTACTTCGTCCTCGACGGCACGCCAGTTAATATCGTGCCAGTCGGGGATATTGCCCTCCGGTCCGTTCGTCATCACGTCCGCGTCGGCTTTCACCTGCGTGTTCGTCATGACGTCCAACTTGTCCTTTGGTTCCGGTGTCATTCTCTTCGTCTCTCCACAGGCTCACCTGGCCTCCGTCAGCACCCTTTCGAGTCCGGGCATCAGCCCGTATCCGGCCGGTTATGCGAGACGACCAGCGGAGAGCCGGTCATGGTGTCTCGTTTTCCCGCTGCCTTTCGGCCGCCGGCATTGGCTTCTGAGGCCATCCTGCGCCCGCTGGAGAATCGGGCCTTCCTTGCGGTCGGCTTGCCGAAGACGCCAGGCGTCTTCGGACTCCAACGGGGTTGTCACGTTCCGCACGAGTGAGGTGCGGCCGGGTCGGGTGCCCCCTATACCCCGAGGACGGCGGTGTTCTCCCGACCGGCTTAGTACTCCAGCTGTAGATCGCGATCTTCATGTCTGGGCGGCTTGTCGCTGGTAGTGGCTGGCCTGGGATCGGGCCTGGTGGCGGCGTCGCCAGTGGGACCAGTCGAGCCGGTGAGTCGCGCCGTGGACGAGCCGGACGACGAGCGCGATGAACAGGCGCTGGATCTCGTTGCAGGTGAGCGGTATCAGCCCTTCCGGCTTCGGGTGACGCGCGTGTTCGTCGGCGCGGACGACGGCGAGGAAGGCATGGGCGAGCATCGCGAGGGTGACCCAGCGGTGCCAGGACGCCCAGCGCCGGACCTGGTGTTCGTCCAGTCCGGCCAGGCCCTTGCCGGACTGGAAGGTCTCCTCGACGGTCCATCGGCGTCCGGCGACCCGCACCAGGGTGGACAGCGGCACCTGGGTGGCTGAGTAGCAGCGGTAGAAGGCGAGTTCGCCGGTGCGCCGGTTGCGGCGGACGAGCAGCTGGTGGTGGCCGGGGCGGTCGTCGGCGAGGTCGGCCAGGGCCCAGTCGTAGAAGCGGTGCCCCTTGGCTCCGGCTCCGGAGGAGAGTTTCTGCCAGGCCCTCTTCGGCAGCTTCTTGACCAGGGCATCGGCGCGGAACGTGCCTGCCCGGGTGGTGATCTGGTGGTCACAGGCGACGGCGAGTACATAGCCGACCTGCCGTTGTTCCAGCGCGGTCCGCAAGTGCGGGTTGCCTCCGTAGACCTCATCACCGGCTGCCCAGGACGCGCAGACGCCGGCGTCCAGTGCGCGGCCGATCATGCGGGCGGCGAGGGCGGGTTTCGTGGCGAAGGCGACGCTGTCGGGGATTCCGGCGGCCCGGCAGCGGGCGGTGTCCTCGGTCCAGGAGCGCGGGAGATACAGCTCCCGGTCGATGGCCGCGTGTCCGAGCGGGGTGGAGTACGCGAGGTAGACGGCGACCTGGCTGTTCTCGATGCGTCCGGCGGTGCCGGTGTACTGGCGCTGCACGCCCACCGTGTGCGTGCCCTTCTTCAGGTCGCCGGTCTCATCCACGACCAGCACCGCATCCTCGTGGTGCAGGTGCTCGACGACGAAGCCGCGGATGTCTTCACGTACCGCGTCCGCGTCCCACTTGGCCCTCGACAGCAGGTGCTGCAGACCGTGCGGGGTCGCGTCCCCGGCATGCTCGGCGAGCGTCCAGCAGTTCTTGCGCGGCAGGTCCGACAACAACCCGAGCACGAACGCCCGTGCCCGGCGCCGTGGTTCCACCCGCGCGAACCGGCCCGCGATACGGCCCATCAGGACCTCGAACGCTTCCTGCCAGCGGGCAGGATCTATGCTGTGACCTGCGGCCACCGACTGATCTTCTGTCTTCACACACCGATGATCACCGGTGGCCTCATTGTCACTGGCCCGCACCGGGGCACGATGTGGTTCGACACCTGGGCCACCTGCAACCAGGTCCTGCCACTGAACCTGGACCGCCGAGCTGTGTCGTTCGCGGACTGGCTCGGCCGGAGGTCCATTGATCTGCTGGGCTGGTGAACGCTGGCGAAGTCCCGCTGGGTCGTGCATGGTCCGGGGAATCCGGTGCATGGCACGGCGCTCGAACTCAACCGCCACGGGAACGCTTGACCACATCAATCGCGGGTCAGGGCGTAAGGAAATCTGTGGACGGGCCCGCGGTAGATCACTTAGTGTGTGGCTTCACGCCCTGAGATGGATGGAAGGAGGCGAGTGCCGTGCGGTTCACACCTTTCCAGCGCTCCCTCTTCCGCTGTCCCGGCGTGGTTCGTGAGTTCTGACCGGGAGCGCTCCAAGCAGCCTGTATCCCGGAGGAATCCATGACCGATCCGGTCATCCGCGCGCTCTCCGCGAGCGACGCTCATCTCTTCGAAGCACTCCCCGACCCCCTGGGCGCCCGTGAAGCCCATCGGCGTACCCAGTTCCGCCCCGACTGGAAGCGCGTCGCCCTGCGCGACGGCGAGGTCGTCGCACGCGGCGCGTGGTGGGGCGGCCCCGACGACTCGGAGCCCGTCAACATCAACTGGTTCGACGTGGCCGAGGGCGAGGAGGAGGCCGGGGCCGAACTCCTGCGCTCCGCTCCCTGGCAGGTCGAACTGGAGATCAACCTGCCCGGCGGCTGGCGGGAAAAGACCGACCTGCGCGCCGCCGCCGGGGCGCGCTTCGCCGCCGCACGAGCCGCAGGGTACGAACTCCTGGTGGAACGCTTCCTGTACCGCTGGACCCCGGAGCGAGGTCTGCCCGAGCGGCCCGGACGCCTGCGCTTCAGCGCCGAACCCGACGACACCGTGTTCTTCGACGCGTTGCGCCGCATCCACTCCGTCACCCTGGACGCCCACGCGCTCAGGGCCATCGAGGAGGGCGGCCTCGACCAGGCCGCCCAGGAGGAACTCGACTTCTTCCACTGGTGCCCCTCCCCACGGGAGTGGTGGCAGATCGCGCACACGCCGGAGGGCGACCTGGCCGGCATCCACATCCCGGCCCACAACCCCTCCGGCCCGACCATCGGCTTCATCGGAGTCGTCCCGGAACAGCGCGGTCGCGGCTACGCCTACGACCTCCTCGCGGAGTGCACCCACCTCCTCGTCGAGCAGGGCGCGGAGTTCGTCAGCGGAGCGACGGACCAGGGCAACTTCCCCATGGCCGCGAACTTTGCCAAGGCTGGCTTCCCCGTCATCAGTGAACGCATCAACTTCCACCCGGCGGGCCAAGCGGCCTAGCGAGGAGTAGCACGCGCTGAGGGGTCCGGTCCGAGGGCAGGTCCGGACCCCTTGTCAGCGACATGCGGGATCTGCGCTGTGGCCAGCGGCCACCATCTCGTCGTCGGTCCACGTACCTCACGGTGATCAACGGTGGACGCACCCGTTTCTCGGACCAGCCCCACCAGCAAGATCACGATCTACAGCTGGAGTATTAGAGTCTTCCGGTCGGCGCCTGCCGCTTCTCAACGGCCAGTCCTTGACCCCGCTGCAACGACCCATCTGCGGGGCTTCCGATCACGAGGCATCACCAGGGGTTCACGTTGTTCACCCTGTCGTCCTTCCCCGTGGCCTGTAACTCCCGGATGGAACGGGAGCCCTTGGGCCTGGAAACCTGAGCTTCGCACCCCGCTGTTACCAGCAACGCACGTCAGGCTGGGGACAGATCCTCGAACACTGATCCGTAACTACACCTTCGGCATCAGCCGAACCTCCTTCGATGAAGCTCACTCAACTCGTGCGACTTTCGTGTCGCACCCCGGCCTCGGAGTACTACGGCGGCTCCGCCCCGTCCCGGGCCGATCGGTGGTCGATGCACCCAGCCCCCACAGCCTGTTGGAGACAGGCAGCGGGGCGAGGTCCGGGACGGTTCCCGTGTTCACTGTGGTTCGCTCGATGAAGGAGGAGCCCGACTGTGTCCCTGCGGTATCGCCACGAGTACGCCGCAGGCTTTCCTCGTGGCCTCCCGGCCAGCTTTCGTAGACCGACCCAGGAGTTGTCGGACCACCCGAAAGGATGACCCGAGTACGCACCGCTTCCGGCCCAGATCCGCCAGGTTCGAGCCGGAGGCACTTTAAGAGACGTAAAACGCCGGTTCCTCGCGTACCCCTCTCCATCACGCTTGCCGGACCCGCCCCATCTGGCAGTACTGGATGCGTCCCGGCTTTGTCAGGGCCGCTCTCGCCCTCCCCGGCATCACCCGGATCAGGCTGCCCTCAGCTTCAACCCCACTGCTGCGACAGTGAGTTGGTGCAGGTCTTTCACCTCCACGCGAACCAACAGCGCCTCACGGCGCAAACGAAAATCTTGCCAGAGCCATGTTCGGGTGTACGCCTACAGCCGTCGCTCTTCGGCAGTGCGGCGGCGTGGCGCCGGACGTCGGCGGCGATGGCGCGGGCGTGCCCGGTCAGTTGGAGGGCGATCTGCTCGTAGTCGCGGGGTTCGAGGTCCGGGTTAGTCCACGCGAGGACGGCGGTGACGAGCGCTTCGTACGGGGCGCGGTCCAGGGGGCGTTCGGCCTCGATCAGGCCGTGGGGGTCGTAGAGCACGGTGTGCGTGTCGCTCACCCGTGCCTCGCCGCGTCGTCCTGGTCGTGGTCGCCGGGGGTGGCGTCCGGGGCCTGGACGGCGAGGAAGCGGGCGTAGCCGCGGTCGGCGCGAGCCAGCAGTGCCGGAGAGGGCCGGCCGAAGGCGGGGGGCTGGAGGCCTCGTCCTTCTTCGGGTTCGGTGCCGGCGGGTGTAGGTGCGCTCATGGGGCACCGCCTCCGTTGCTGGTGCGTCGGTGTCGTTCGACGCTACGGAGGCCGTCAGTCGTTTCTCAACGAGATTGCGGGTAATTGCGGAGGTTCACTCCAGGGCGTCGATCGCGGCCCGGATCAGGGCGCGGGCGGCGTCGCCGTAGACGGCCATCTCCGCGAGGCCGGTGAACGCCTTCGCGTAGTCGGCGATCTCGCGCGGCTGCGTCACCTTGATCTCCGCCGTCAGTGTCTCCACCACGGCCATGGTGTCGTCGTGGACGTAGAACGCTTCCAGCGGCCACACGGTGCGCTGCGCGGTGAACGGGATGATCCCCAGCGAGACGGACGCGAGCGGCATCACGGCCAGGATGTGGCGCAGCTGCCCGCGCATGGCGTCGGGGGCGGCCGTTTGGTAGCGCAGGACGGATTCCTCCATGAGGACGACGTAGCGGTGGCCGCCTTCGTAGAGGAAGCGGGAGCGGGCGACGCGGGCGGCGACGGCTTCGGCGATGTCGTCGGGGGTGCCCTGGAAGGTGGTGATCTGGTTCATGAGGGCGGTCGCGAACGCCGGTGTCTGGAGGAAGCCGGGGGGCACGTTGGAGAGATAGACGCGGCAGTGGCGGGTCTGCTCGTGGAGGGTGTACCAGTCCTGTTGGACCTGACGCATGCCGTTGCGGTGCAGGCGCCGCCACTCCAGGTACATGGAGTCAACGGCGCGGGCGGTGGCGATCAGGTCGTCGGCCTGGTCGTCCGCGTTGCAGGCCGTACACCAGGAGCGGATGTCGGTGTCCGAGGGCAGGGCCGCGCCTTTTTGGATGCGGGTGGTCTTCGCGGGGTGCCAGCCGCACCGGGCGGAGAGTTCGCGCCCGGTGAGGCCGGCGTCCTTGCGCAGGTGCTGCAGGCGCACGGCGAGCGCCTCGCGGGCCCCCTGTGCGCTGGACGATGGGGAGGCGGTCGTCATGAGGTGGCGGCCCTTGGTTGTGCGTCGGTCAGATGCTGTAGTCGGCGTGCGGAGTGGCCAGGTCCCAGGTGTGGTCGGGTTCGAGGGCCTGGCCGTCGCCGGAGAGCAGGTTCCAGCGGACGACCTGGTCGTCGATGCCAGAAGTCGTCGCCGGGCAGTGCGAGCGTGGAGGCGCGGCGGCGGGGCAGCCAGCGGATTTCCTCGCCGGCGCGGAGGTTGGCGTCGGTGATGGCGTGCTCGAAGCGGATGTAGTCGGTGACGGGCTCGGAGATGACCCGGGCCCGGCGGACCTTCACCCCGCGGGCGACGGTCCGCTCCACCAAGGGCAGCCACCCGCCCCAGAACTCCGAGTCGTCCGCAGGCACGCTCCCGTCCCGCAGGAACGCGTCGAAGACCTCCCGCTCCTCCCCCACGGCGTAGACGTCCCGCAGTTCCAGGTGCAGGGCGTGCTGCTGGGCGGAGTCGAGCAGGTCCTCAAAGCTGGGTGCGGGCGGCTTCTGCGGCATCGCACGCCTTTCTGATCTGCGACACCATCCGGACCGGGATCCGGATGATCCCTTCGTCTTTTGCGGGCGGGCTGTCCTGGCTGCAGGCGGCCCGGGTCGCCGCGTCGGCGAACTTGCCCTGCAGAACCAGTTCCGGCCCCTCGGTGGTGTCGGTGTCCACCCACACCGCGGGGCAGTTCCCTCCGCCCGAGTTCGGGTCCGTGCCGAAGAAAAGTAAGTTGCGTGTAGTTGCGCACCGACCGTCCCGCAGGCCGGTGGGGGCGTCAAGGGCCTCTCGCCGGACCGGTGACAGCGCCGTACGCTGCGTGACGCAAAGGGGGGGCACGTCACCCGAACGATGGCGTGCGATACGGCGGCCCGGAGGTGGCGGCATCGCACTGGAGTGCGTGTAGGCCCTGGGATCTTGGGCCGCTGACCGGATATGGCGTGAGGCGGTCTTGTGCCGCCGCTCGCGCCTGGCTGAGGCTTGGCTGATCACACACAAAGGGGGTACCCCGATGGGACGGTTCAAGCCCAAGAAGCAGCGGCGTGACCGGCAGCAACCAGCTCAGCAGCGGTTCCACATCGACGACCGGGCCGTCAGCCAGGCGGAGATCCTGGCGGCCGGGGTACAGCTGAGCGACAACGTCGACGACCACGGCCGGCTGCTCTACATGGACTCCCCCTCGCTCGGGCTGGGGCAGGTCGCCACCGGCATCGACCCGGACACCGGCACCGTGCAGACCACCGACGGCGAAGACCCGATGCCGGTGGCCCTGTTCGAGCCGGAACGCGCGATGATGTCCCGGCTCCCAGGCAGCGATCCCACGGAGATCCAGGTGGAGGGCGCCATCGCGTCCGGGATGCGGCGCTTCCCCCGCGGCTTCGCCGATCTGCGGACCATCCCCGGCTGGGCCCTGCACCGGCTGGCCGACGACCGGATCGAGCTGCGCTCCCCCGACGGCGGCGTCTACTCCCGCATCACCGTCCCCGCCTCGCCCGACTGGTACTCAGCCGCCCTGCATCACGGGTACGTGGTGTGCTTCTACGGCCCGCAGCTCGGAGTGCGTACCCCGCCGGACAGCACGCCGGAGCAGTACACCGACGCCAAGCGGCTGGAGGAGTTCCGAACCGCTCGCAGCCGGGGCCTGGTCGCCGGCGGGATCATCACCTACCGCAACAACCGCTGACCCGCGCCGTCCTGTGCGGCTGAGGAGGAGATCGCATGCCTACAGGAGTGGCTGTCGTCTGCGACACGGACGACTGCCTTGCCGTCTATCTGGCGGTCGAGACCGGCAACAACGGTGACGAACGCTCTGCGGACGACGTCTCCCAGCTGGCACGTAAGGCGGCTGAGGGCGACGGGTGGGTGATCGGCTTCGGCTTCGGCCAGCCGGTGATGACGTGCCCGGGATGCGCCGACGGCCGCGGCCCGGTCCGGGAGCGCGGCACCTGCCGACGGTGCATGGGCCGCACCGATTCAGCGTCCAGGTGCACGTACTGCCTGCACTCCGAACCGCCGGGCACCGACGGCTGACAGCCTTCGCTGCCCGGTCCGTGACGCCGAAGCCGGGCCGTCGTTGACCCGTACGACTCCATAAAACCGGGCCCCGGGGAGGCTGATCCCCCGGGGCCCGTGGTATGTCCGACGTGGGGTCAGCCCTCTTCGGCCGCCGTGGCAGCGCCCCACGCGGTGGCTTCACCGTCGGTGAGGAGCAGCACCTGCGTCGGGTGGGCGGTCCAGCCCTGCACGACGTGGACGCGGCCGGGGCGCGTGGGGCTCTTCGGGATGGTGTCGACCTGCGAGGCCAGGCGGTCCCAGGTGCGGGTGGTGACCCGCCCCAGGACCACGGTGGACTGCTCGCGCCACTCCGCGCCCAGAGCAGCCGTTGGTGAGGTGGCCGTCGCCGGGCCACACGGTTCAGCCCTCTTCCGGTGCAACCCTCTCCACAGCCGTCGCAGGCCGGGGAAGGCGCGGCGTGGGCCAGGCGGCTCCCACCTCCAGGACGCCCACCGTTCCGCCTGCGCGAAGACCCCGGAGGGTTCTGCGAGCATTGCCAAGACCTCGCCGCGGGCGGCGTCGACGGCCCGTCGTCCAAGTGCTCGCGCTCCATGCGGTCGGCGTCCGGGTGCCGGAGCGTCCCGAAGACCAGCTCCATCTGCCGCTCGGTCACCGTCTGTCCGGCGGTGAGTCCGAGCGCGGTCAGGCCCAGCCCTATCCACACCCCGGGCGGGAGCCCGGCCTTCTCCTGGGCGTCCTTCATCGGCTGACGGGCCGGACGGCGGCCGTCCCCGAAGGCGACTCCTCGTACGAAGTAACGCCAGGTATTTCGCTTCTGAACCTTCGCAACACTGAGCATCCCAGCAGCGAACAACGGCTCTGACCTGCGGAAAAGACCCGATCCCGTGCGACGGGAGAGTTCACCGGAACTTTACTGCCGATCCCGCCGGGCGGGCATCTGCGGCGACGTCGCGCCCGCCTGACGAACAGCGTCTGGGGGCCATGCAAATGCTGCGCGTCTCCCAGTCACACGCGCCTCACACACCCCAACAACCGCCAGCGGATACGCGGCGCACACATCGTGTGGCGGCGCATCGGCGGGCACGACATCTTCACCAGCCCATGAGTGCGTGCCTGATTCCGAGCCTCCGGCCGGGCCGGGGCCGGTAGCCTGATAGCAGGTGGGCCGAGTGCGAACTTGAAGTCCCAAGTCAAAGGGCTGGTGTGATCGGTCCTCGGGGTGCTCATGCTGGTCGTGTGCGGGAGTCCGCGGAGAATCAGCTTCACCGTCTTCTGCCCGTCCGTCATGGCACGGACGTCGGTTATTCTGCGATGCGCTTCGGGGATGTGGGGCGGAGATACCGCGCGCTCCTACACGCGGGCGCTGCCTCCGTACCGCAGTCGTGTTGCGGCGCAGGGCGGGCTGCTCTCTGCGAGCGGGTTGGGTTCATGCGGCCAGGGGCCGCAGTATGAATGGGGTGGGAATTGTCCAGACATCGGCTGTCCAAGAAGGGTCGCTACATCGCTTGGGCGACGACGGGTGTCGTCGTCGCCGCGGGTGCCGGAATCGCGGCCCAGGCCTCGGTGGCAGCCTCGGCTTGGCCCGCGCAGAAGACTTTCACCGGCCGAGCGTTCGATACGTGCACAGCGCCCTCGCTCAACGCGATGAAAGCGTGGAACACGAAGTTCTACGGCGCCGCCGCTGTCTACATCGGCGGCAAGAACCGCGGCTGCGCCCAGCCGAACCTGACCGCTTCCTGGGTAAAGTCGGTCAACTCCACCGGCTGGAAGCTCATACCCCTCTACGTCGGCGCTCAGCCACCCTGCCAGAAGAGCGCGAACCCTGAGAAATTCACCGCGTCCACGGCTGCCTCCGTCGGCGCGAGCAATGCCAAGGACGCAGTGGCCAAGGCATCGGCTCTCGGTATGAAAGCCGGCAGCCCCATCTACCTGGACATGGAGCCGTACGACGTCAACGACAAGGCGTGCAACAACGCCGTCCTGACGTACGTACGCTCCTTCACCAAGACGCTGCGCAACGCGACCTACCGTGGCGGCTTCTACGGCTTCAGCAGCTCCAGCGCCAAAGCCATCGCCACCGCCACGGACAAGACGGACCTGCCAGGCAACCTCTGGTACGCGTTGTGGGACAAGAAGAACACGACTACCACGGACTGGCCGTGGAACCCCGCCCAGTACACCGACCACAGCCGCGGCCACCAGTACATGGTCAACAGCAAGGAAATCCGCGGCAGTTACACCATCACGGTCGACCGCAACGCCTGGGACGCCCCTGTCGCCATCATCGGCTGACAGGCCGGACCAAGCGAGGTCCCGGCGGGTCAGGGGGAAGGCCGGCCGGGACAGCAGGGGAAGGCGGCCGTCCCTCCGCGAAAGGCACCCAAGGGCTCAGCCAAACGATCTTCACGTAGGCGATAAGCGAAGCCCGGGAATGCCGCTCGCCGGGGCTGAGCTCCCCAGACGTTCGAAACAGGCTCTGCGATGAGCCGGTGATCGAGACACCGTCCCCGTGGGTGCTGACTTCTTCTTTGATGTTGAACGGCTTCACCTGACGGAGGCTGAAGCACCGCCGAGTGGATCACACTTGGGGTGTTCGCGCAGCTCAAGCGCATAGTCCTAAATGCTACGACCGGATCGTCGGCCTGGTACCGGAAAAGATCTCCATCGATGGCGCATCACCAAAGCCCGCGGCGGAGAAGAGGTTTCCAGGCGCTCTCCGTTCGATCGCGGCATGCGGGGAATGAAACTCTCCCCGGGTGCTGGCCGGTGCCAACCGCCACGACTCGCCGCTGCTTGCGCCGACCCTGGGCAAGCCGCCGGAAGTGGCCGTCTGATCCCGTGCCTGCTCCCTGACCCGCGGTTGCCACTCGGATGCGGTCTCCTCTACCAGGGCGGCCTTCTTCTTCTGGGGCTTCGTCAGCTTCACGGCTTGGTAGCGCTCCTCCAGGGCCTTCGCGGACCTCTTCGCCCGTGTGAGGAGGAATTTCACCTGAGCCTTGTGGATTTCGACGCGGGCTGGTTGAGGGCCTTCCGCCAGTAGTTGGCGAGTCGGGCTGCGGAGGCGGGTGCTCTTCAGTCCGATGTGGGATTTGGCGGAGAAGACCGAGCCGTGTGATGACGGGGAGCCCGGCAGCGTGGTGGGGTTCCTGATCTGCTGCGGGATGACGTGAAGTGCTTCGGGTGTAGCTCGTTCTGAGGGAAGGGCTGAGCTGGGCTTTGCCACACACGATGCGCGGCGCCGACGGCGATCCTCTCGCGTGGGACACCCGGGGTGGGTGACTATCCAGGTGCGGGCCACGTCCCAGTCGGGGCGGTGGGAGTCGGCCCACGTCCCGTACGTCCCACCGTGTCCGATGTCCGAGCGCCTCAATGCTGGTTGGCCGCAAAACGGATTAACTGGCTAAGTGCCACAAGGTGTGACGTAGCAACTTGCTTGCAGCTGAGGAATCTTGACTATCCGTTAGTGACGTAGCTCACGCCGTGACCGTGATCAAGATTGCCGATCTTGAGTGCCTCTGGTGTACTTTCCGTTCTTTTTCTCCTCGATACCTTCATATTTGCATCACATAAGTGGCGCAGACCAGCAAGAGACCGAGGAATGATGACGGTTTACAGACCCGCGCCACATGAGCGCGGACGCCCCTTGTCCAGCGGGAGCCTGCGCTGCATAGCGAGCAGTCTCGCCCTGGCCCTGGCTGCCACGCTCATCCACGGAACAAGTGACGCGTTCGCGGCCTCGCCACAAGCAGTCGCATCGGCGAAAAGATCCGCAGCCACACAGGCGGCGGACATCCCCTCCGCACGCGTGGCAGCACGCTTGTCGGGGAAGCGTGTTGAAGCGCTGTCCGAGCGCACTGAGACTTCCACGACCTGGGTCAACAAGAACGGCTCGCTGACCACCGAGCTCACTGCCGGTCCGGTCCGGTTCGAGGACGAAGCTACTGGTGAGTGGCGAGACGTCGACCTGGATCTCGTCAGCGGCTCCGACGGTTCGATCGCGCCCAAGGCTCATCCGCGCGGGCTGAAGCTCGCAGGTAAGACCGGTAGCCGCGCCACATCACTCAAGGCGGCGCAAGCCGCCAAGCCGACCGACCTGGTGACGCTCGGCAAGGGGGACGAGCAGATCACCCTGCAGTGGAAGGGCGGGCTTCCCACCCCGAAGCTCAACGGCACCCGCGCGACGTACGTGAACGCGGTTCCTGGCGCGGACGTGGTGGTCGAGGCCACACGTACCGGCTACGAGCAGTACGTAGACATTCAGCAGCGCCCGGCAGCGGAGGGCTACACATACACGCTGCCCTTGAAGGCCAAGGGCCTGAAGGTCAAGGAGCAGACTGACGGCAGCCTGCTGTTCACCGACAGGAAGAACAAAAGGCGGGCAGTCATGCCTGCTCCGGTGATGTGGGACGCCTCGGTCGACAGGCCTCCGGTGAGCACACCAACCGGGCCAGGGTCGACATGAAGGTGGTCCAGCGCAAGGGCGCGGTCGATCTCGTCATCACACCGGATGCGAAGTTCCTCGCCGCCCCCGGGACGAAGTACCCGGTGACGGTGGACCCTTCCACCTCCTCCCTGTCAAACGTCTTCGACACCTACGTCCAGCAGGGCGAGACCGTCGACTGGTCCAACGACGTCGAGCTGGACCTCGGAAACCCGGGCACCAAGAATGCCGACGGTACGCCCCGTACGGCGCAGTCGTTCATCTCCTGGAACACCTCGCCCATCCAGGACGCCTTGGTGCTGGATGCGAAACTTTCCCTGTGGAACTTCCACTCGGGCAACAATGTCGACTGCAAAGCCTATCCATGGGAGGTGTGGTCTTCCGGCGCAGCTTCCACGTCCAGCCGTTGGACCAGCCGGCCGACCATGACGGCGAAGAAGGCCACCTCCACCGAGACACGCGGCAACACCTCGTGCACTACCCAGCCTGACGGGTGGATCAACGCCGATGTGTCGACGCTCGTCCAGGAGTGGGCTTCGGCCAAGGCCACTCGCGGGCACATGGGGCTGCGGGCCTCCGATGAGAGCGTCTTGGCACAGTGGAAGCGGGTCAACTCCGCCAACGCCGCTGCCAACCCGCCGAAGCTGGTCGTCAACTACAACTACCGGCCGCGCACCGGCACCGACCAGCAGGCCGGACCGCCCTTTTTCAAGGACAGCGCCGGTACCTGGCAGGTCAACACCACCACCCCCACGCTCCGAGACACGTTCGTGGACCCGAACAACGACAAGGTCAACGGCACCTTCCAGATCTTTGACAACGCCACCGGAACGCAGGTAGGCAACGTCATCGTCTCTCCATACGTGACCTCCGGGAAGCCGGCGTCGATCAACGTTCCCGCCGGGCTGTTGACGAACGGCAAGACCTACAAATTCCGTACCTCGCCGTACGACGGCATGCACTACAACCTCGGCTGGTCGCCGTACGCGCTGTTCACCGTCGATACCTCCGCTCCGTCCGCTCCTACTGCGGTCACGTCCACGGACTACCCCTCCGCGAGTTGGGTCAAGGGTGCCGGCCAGCCCGGCGACTTCACCGTGACTCCGCCCGGCGGGGACCAGAACGGCATCGAGTGGTCGCTGGACGGCACCACTTGGACGAAGGTTGCCACCGGCGGCACCACCACCCCCGTCAAGATCACGGTCAAGCCCGCGAAGGCGGGCACCAACACCCTCCAAGTCCGCGCCACGGACAAAGCGGAGAACAAGTCTGAACCCTTCGCCTACACGTTTCACGCCGGCCCCGGTGGTGTGACGCTGCCCGACGACGGCACCCGCACGGCCGCTCGCGTGCCGCTCATTGCAGAGGCCGACGGGTCCAAGTTCGACAAGGTCACCTTCTCCTGGCGCCGCGGCGCCGCCGACAGCTGGACCACCATTCCGGCCGCGGACGTCACCAACGCCGGAGCGGCCCTGACGTCGTGGCCCGTCTCCCTGGCGGCAGGCAAGAGCCCGAAGCTCACCTGGAACGCCACGAGCACGGTCAACCCTGATGGTGCGGTGGAGATCCGCGCTGACTTTGCCGGCTCCGGCAGTGCAGCCGCCTCCTCCGACCCCATCACGATGGTCGTAGACCGCACTGCGGAAGGCGCGGTCAGTGAGGACCTCGGTCCTGGCTCGCTGAACCTGCTCACTGGCAACTTCACACTGTCGGGCGCCGACGCGTCGCTGCTCGGCATGTCCGTGAACCGCACCGCGTCCTCGCGGACCCCGCAGGCCGGGGGAGATCAAGAGGGACAGGCATCCATCTTCGGCAAGGAGTGGCTGTCCGGCACGGCTGCCGAGGCGGTCGAGTCGAACTACACCGAAATCCGTAAGACCTCCGCCACATCCCTCGATGTCGTCGCCGGTGACGGATCGACGACGAAATTCACCGCGAACGCTGCCCAGACCGGCTGGGTCCCCGAGCCCGGAGCCGAAACCGCTACGCTGAAGGGTACCTTCGCCTCCGGCGACTTCACTCTGTCCGACACCTCCGGCACCGTCACGACCTTCTCCAAGGTCTCGTCTGCGGCCACCACCTGGACGGTGGCCAGCTCGCTGGTTGACGGTCTCGTCAACTCCACCACCAAGGTGGTCTCCGAGGCCGTGGTCGTCGGCAGTAGGACCCTCGCCCGCCCGAAGCGGGTCATCGCCGCTACCAGCGCCACGACACTGGCCGCGTGTGAGGCCGACCCGTCCGTCAAGGGCTGCAGGGTTCTGGATTTCGCTTACGCGACCTCGACCACCGCGACCTCCACGACGCTCGGTGACGTCAAGGGCCAGGTCTCGGCAATCAAGCTGTGGGCCACGGCCCCCGGGGCGGCCGCGTCCACCGCGACCAACGTCGCGAGCTACGTCTACGACGACGCCGGGCGTCTGCGTGAAACTTGGGATCCCCGGATCACTCCGGCGCTGAAGACGGCCTACGCCTATGACAGTGCGGGCAGGGTAACCACCCTCACCCCGCCCGGCCAGCTGCCTTGGTCCTTCACCTACGGCCAGGCCGGGTCCAATCCCGCAGCTGGGGCGGGGATGCTGCTCAAGGCCTCTCGAGCCACGCTGACCCCGGGTAGCGCCAGCCAGACCAATGGCACGGCCACCACATCTGTGGTCTACGGTGTGCCGCTGAGCGGCGCATCGGCACCCAACGATCTCAGCGCCACAGCAACCGCGGCCTGGGGTCAGACTGATCTGCCCACCGACGCCACCGCGATCTTCCCCTCCGACCAGGTACCCGCCAGCAACGACGGATCGGACCTGAGCGCGGGCGCCTCCGCGCGCGAGGTCAACCAGGCCACACCTGGACACCACATCTCGGTCACCGAGTAGGACCAGTTCGGCAACGTGGTCCGTTCGCTGACCGCTGGCAATCGGGAGCTGGCGCTGGGCACCTCCGCCGCGGAGAAGTCCCGGCTCACGGAGCTGGGCATCAACGCCCTGGCCACCGCAGAGCGCGCCCAGCTGTTGTCGTCGACCTCCGTTTTCGACGCCAGCGGCATTCGGGAGACCGACGCCTATGGCCCGGTACGACAGATCACGCTCGAGAGCAACCTGACCAGCGGATCCACCACGATCGCTGCCGCCGGTAGCCAGCTCGTGGCCCGTGCGCACACGGTCAAGGCCTACGATGCCGGTCGCCCAAGTGACGGCACTGCCACTGTCAAGGACCAGCTCACCCAGCAGACGGTCGGAGGCCAGCCGCGTTCCCGGCCGGACTTGATGGCCGACCCCCGTGTGGTCGCCACCGGATTCGACTGGGTCAAGGGAGTCGCCACCAGCAGCACCCAGGACCCCGGTGGTCTGGCGATCACGACGACGACTGCCTACGACGCACAGGGGCGAGTGTCCAAGACCACGCTGCCTGCCTCCACCGGCAACGACGCCGGCGCGATGGTCACCACCTACTACACGGCCGGGGGCACCGGCACCTGCGGTGGCAGGCCGGAATGGGCAGACCTGGTCTGCCAGACCGGCCCGTCCGCGGCGATCACCGGCGGCGGCGCCAACCCCACCCAGCTGCCGACCAAGACCGTTGAGTACGGGTTGTACGGTCAGGCCACCAAGGTCGCTGAGACCGCCAACAGCGTCACCCGCACCACCACCCTCGGATACGACACCGCCGGTCGCCCGACCACGGTCACCATCGCTGGGGGGAGCGGTGCCGCCGTTCCGGCGACCACCACCAGCTACAACAGCGCCAGCGGACAGGCAGACAAGCAGACCTCCACGGCCGGCGGCACCATCACAAAGACGTTCGACCAGCTCGGCCGCCAGATGTCCTACACGGATGCTGACGGTGGCAGTACCACGTCCGAGTACGACGCGCTGGACCGGCCAACCAAGACCACCGACAGCGTCCCGTCGACCACCACCTACTCCTACGACACCGCCATCGACCCCCGCGGAATGACTACTTCAGTCACCGACTCGATCGCCGGTACCTTCACTGCCCGCTACGGCGCCGACGGCAGCCTGGACACCCAGACCCTTCCCGGCGGCTACACCATGACCCAGGAACAGGACCCCGCAGGCACCGCCACGGACCGCACCTACACACGGAACTCCGACGGAACGGTCCTCCTGGCCGACACCATCTCCGCCACCGTGCAGGGACAAGTAGCCACCCACACCGGCACCCCCGGCGTCACGGCCTCGCAGACCTACGCCTACGACAAGGCCGGCCGTCTGACCCAGGTCCAGGACACCAGCACTGACGCGGTGTGCACCACCCGCAGCTACACCTTCGACAAGAACTCCAACCGCAAGACCCTGGCCAGCGCCGTGGCCGGCGTCGGCCTGGACTGCACGACCAGCGGCGCCACCACGACCACCAACACCTACGACAGCGCCGACCGGCTGGTGAACACCGGCTACAGCTACGACGCTTTCGGACGTACCACCGCCCTGCCGGGCACCACCCTCACCTACTACAACAACGACCTCGTCCAGCAACAGACCGCCGGCACCCAGCGCCAGACCTGGAAACTGGACTCCAACCTGCGATTCCGCTCTTGGACCACCGAATCCAACAGCAGCGGCAGCTGGACCCAGACCGGGGCCAAGACCAACCACTACGATTCCGACTCCGACAATCCAAGGTGGATCGTCGAGGACACTGCCGGAACCGTGACACGCAGCGTCGGCGGCCTCGACGGCGGCCTCGCCGCCACCACCACCAAGACCGGCGGCACCATCCTGCAGCTGGCGAACCTGCACGGCGACATCAGCCTGCAACTGCCCACCGACACCGCCGTAGCACCCACCGTCCTCGACACCGACGAGTACGGCAACCGACGCCCCGCACAGCCCGCCACGCGATACGGCTGGCTCGGCAGCAAGCAACGTTCCACCGAGACCCCCAGCGGCCTCAGCCTCATGGGAGTCCGCCTCTACAACGCCGACACCGGTCGCTTCCTCAGCGTCGACCCCGTCTACGGCGGCGGCGCCAACGCCTACGAGTACTGCGGCGCAAACCCAATCGGCTGCACCGACCTCAGCGGAGCGATGTACGTACGCTGGTGGAAGCCCTGGTGGTCCCCGCAGTACTTCATCAGGATGGACCTCAACAAATCGGAGACCCGCTGGGTGGCCTTCGGCATGGGCAGCGCTGCTGCATTCGTTGGCTGGGCCAAGGACATCAAATGGATCCCCGGGCCGTGGAAGTACGCCATCGTAGCGATCCGCGGATACCTCTGGTACTTCACGACGGTCGCCGGATACGCGGTGGCTCGAGGCAAGTGCACAACCGTCATCTCTGGCGTGACACGCTTCGGGTCGAGCTACTTCCCCATCCCTCCGACCATCTGGACACGCCGTTGTTGAGACAACCAACTGTGAGAGCGAGACACCGTCTCGCACTGACCGCTGAAGTCGTGGCGGCAGCTGTCACGGCCACCCTGGCCGTCGCTCTCGCCATCCAGCACGACACCGTACTTGCCTTCATCTTCGCGGTGGGCTCCGCCTCGTTCCTCGTCGACGCGATACGCCGGATCCGCAGAAGCTCAGGAGCAAGGACAAACTGAATACACCGGGGTACCCGCCTCTTGGCGGGTACCCCGGTGCCTTTCTTCAACGTCGACGCCTGGCACCTTCTCCGGCGGGAAGTCGGGAATCGACTCTCGGATGTGCTGGTGCGGCAGACAGTGCTTGACCAGCACCGACCTGGACACCCTCAACCCCGCCGTGACCTCACCCCACACGCCCGGCTCCCCCACCGAATAGCCTTCCGCCGCGGACAGCAACACCCACCACGGCGCAGCCGCGTAGCCACCGAAGGATCAGAAGTGCCGTTTCCATAACAGTGGAGGACGGGGTGTACCGCCCATGACAGCCACGCCCACCGCACACACCACCCCACGTCAGTGACCTGACTGACCTGACCCCCAAAAACGCCGCCACAAGCACAAACCCAAACCGGCACATCGCACCCGGGTGCCGTACGGGCACAAGGAGGGCGCATATCCCCTTGGGCAGTGGATCGCGGAGCAGCGACGGGCCTACGGGGCGGGGCAGATGACCGGCCTGCGCGCGCAGCGGCTGGAGAAGCTCGGCATGGTCTGGAACCCGGCCGATGAGCGGTTCCAGGAGAACTTGGAGGCCGCCAAGGCGTACTACGACCAGCACTGGACGCTGTGCGCACCCCGGTCCGCGACGATGCTGGACCGGCCGGTGGGGCAGTGGCTGTCCAACCTCCGCCGTCCCGGCGCGCTCGTGGACAAGCCGGAGTGGGAGACGGCGCTGCGTGAGGTCGATGAGGACTGGAACCCGTCATGGCCGCCGGAGTGGCAAAGGCATTACGCCGTGGTGCGGGAAATGCTCGCGGAGGAGAGCATCCTCGCGTACGTCGAGCCGGGCGTCACCGTCCACGGGATGGACATCGGGAAGTGGCTGGCCCGGCAACGGAAGCCGGAGGCCTGGGCTGCTCTGAGCTCCGGGCAGCGCGAGCGCCTGGAGGCCATCGGCGTCGTACCGATGGTGGCAGAGCTCGAAGCGCCGGCGAAGCCGTCCACGGCGCCTGTGAGTGCCTTCGAGAAGGGTGTGGCTGCCCTGGCGCAGTACAAGGCCCGCACGGGCTCCGTGACCGTCCCCCGGGCCCACGTAGAGGCATTGCCGGATGGGTCGGAGGTGAAGCTCGGAGTGTTCCTGTCGAACAGCAAGAGCCGCCGGGACAAGCTGACCGCCGACAACCTCCAGGCGCTCGCCGCACTCGGGCTGGAGTGGGCGGCGACGGAGGGAGCGGCGTGATGACCGCAGGCGAGCAGGAAGCGGGCCAGCAGGTGGTCAGCGTCGATCCGCGTCAGCGGATGGGCAACTACCAGACGATGGCGGTCAACGCCCGGATGAAGGTCCACGCGGTCCTCGCGGCCGCCGGGCTGGAGCCGAATGAGGCCGACGAACTCGTCTGCGCGATGGAGGCTGGCGCGGTGGCCGGGGCGCACTGCTGGGTGGAGGAACTGCCCGGCTGCGCCCCGGATGCCCACGGCACCGCGTACGGGGAGGGCTGGGAGGGCGCGGTGGACCGAGCGCTGACGTTCTGGTTTCCACCGCCGACAGCGCGTACCGGCAGCGTGGGCGCGCCCACGTCACCAGGTCGCTGCTGATCGGCGGGGAGATCCTCCGCAACTGGATCGCGGCTGCGGAGCGGGCTGCCGAGGTCGGCCCCGCCGGTGGAGAGGAGAGCGACCGTGAGCAGTGACCAGGCGGAGGAGCAGCGCGCGCAGGAGGCCGTACGGCGGCACGGCCGCACCAGGGCCTTCGCAGGGGCGCAGGACGTCATCTCGTTCGTGATGTCCGACCCGCAGGCGCAGCAGGCGAGGGCGCAGATCGACGCGGCGGAGACGGAGCTCGGTGTGGAGCTGCGCGCCCGCCTCCAGCCGTTCCAGGACCGCTACGACCAGCCGTGTTCGACGGCAACGCAGCCCAGCTCGCAGGAATCTGTCCGGGCAAGCACGGCCGCTGGGGACGGATCTGCGTCCTGGACGACGGCCACGAGACCTCGATGGAGGAACCGCGATGGGGCCGCAACAGCGAGGGGTAGCCGATCGTGTGGGTGAGCAGCGCGCCCGACGACTGGTGAGAGCAGCGGCGTGACGCTGGCAGGCAGGACCCCCGGGCACGTGGTGCGGCCGAGGGTCTTTCGCTGACCTGGATCAGCGGCACCGTGCCCCGGGGTCTATACGCACACAAGTGCGATGCCTGGGGTCTGGAGGCGGCGGTATCGCACTGGAGTGCGTGTAGGCCCTGGGTCTTGGGCCCGGGTCCCCTTGCGGGCTACGTCGCGCGGCCGGGAGGAGTTCTGTGAGGCGGTCCAGCCGGGTGTCGAGCGGAGGTTGTTGGGGTTTCAGCTCAGGCGGTGGCTGAGGAGGGCGAGACCGGCCGCGGCGGCCCGGTGCTGGTACGGGCGCAGTCCAGGGGCGCCGGGGGTGTGGGTTTGCGGGCGTTGCGGTGTCAGTGGCCCGTGAGTGCGGCGAGGAACGCTGTGGTGGTGTCGGGGCTGTTGCCGACGGCGGGGTGGTCACGGAGCCGGGCGGCGATTTCTGCAGGCGCGTGGCCGGCGGGGACGAGTTGCGGCGCGAGGGAGGCGGCGTCGGTGCAGGCCGGGCCGGTGGTGGCGTGGGCCCAGTCCACGAAGGTCACGCCAAGGTGGTGGTCGCGGACCATGTTGTCTGCCCGCAGGTCGCCGTGAACGATGCGGTCTGCGTGGGCGAGGTCGGGCCAGGCCGCTTCCAGTTCGGTGAGCTCCGGCAGGAGGGCGCGGGCGGTGGGCGCGAGGTCGGCCAGCGGGTCGGTGGCCAGTTCGTCACGGCCGTGCAGGGCCACAGCCGCGGAGGGTGCGTTGCTCACCGCCGTGGCGTATGGCGTCGGGGCGGGGCTGGAGGTGAGCTTGTCCAGCAGGGCCCAGGTCTGCCCGGCATCGGTTGTCCACGGCGCCGACTGAGTCCATCCAGTTCAGCCGGGGCGACGGATATCTCGCCGCCAGGTGTACGCGGCTCGGGGACTGCGACGGTCCGGGTGGTCAGGTCCAGGTCAGAGCGGGCTCCGAGGTGCCGTCCGGGTGTGCTTCGGGTCTCAACGTCGTGGATAGACCGCCACGTTGTAGGTGGGCTCGTCGTCCGGTCCGCTATCGATGTAGACCGCCGCGTCATCGAGGATCATGGTCGGGATCCTGGTGCTGGGGGGCAAACCGGTGATGTCGCCCGTGGCGATCGCCAGGGTGACCGGGACATCGTCTTCGACCGTGTGACCGTAGGCGACGCCGTCGGAGCCGACGGAGACGAAGACCGCCGCCTTGACCGCAGGGTTGTCGAGTGCGCACGTTCCCTTACCGGTGATCAGGTCGAAGGCGAGGGGACCGTAGACGAGGTAGCGGTGGTCACGGTCCATCGTGGGATTCGGGTTGCGACTTGTCTCGGTCTGATTCAGGTGTTTCAGGGCGGAGTCGGTGGCGCAGGCGACCGATGCCTTCACCTTGCCCGTTGCCGCGTCGTGGACGGCCCAGACGTAGTTGGGGTTGGGGTCTTCGGGGGGAAGGCCGTTGTCGCCCTCCGGTCCGGGACTGGCCTCCCCGCCCGTCGCGGGCCAGCCCGCGACGATCAGGTCGTCGACGATCCCCGGTCGGGCCGAGGTGCTGCCTGCCCAGGCACCCGGAGGGACGTTGTCCCGGCCGTACCTTGCCCCGGGCACCCAGAACGGCGTTCTGTCGTTCTGGAGCAGCGGTCCGCGTGGTGTCAGTCCCACCTCGTGGCCGATGCCACAGTCGGGGCAGTCCGGAGTGGCCTTGAAGATGTCGTCCGTGTACCGGGTGACCTGCCCGGAGACCACGTCCATGGAGACGAGGTTCCTGCCCTGCCAGTAGTACATCAACCGCGTTCCCGAGACCGACGGCAGCGCGTCTTCGGAGCTCGCCCCCTCCTCGATCGGGAATTCGATCGTCCGAGCCGGGAGGACAGCCGTTCCCTCGGCGTCCGCGGGATACACCGCCGTCAGGAGCGTCGGCCGGCCCTTGTGCACGCTGTCCTCGCCGGGGACGCCGGTGAGCGATATCGCCGCGTAGTCCTTGCCGCCGACGGTGACGATCTGGGGAAAGGGCGTGTCGGACCGGTCCGCCTTGAAGGGCCACCACGGTTTCGTGGACCATCGGACGGTGCCGGAGCCGATGTCCCTGGCCGTCAGGACGTAACCGCCCGCCTCCTTGGACGCCGCGACCACCACCTTGGCGGTGGGAGCGACGGCGACCGGGGCGTCAATGTCCAGCGGCAGCCCCCAGCCCTTGGCGCCGTCGAATCCCGGAGGCACCGTCAGCACGGGGCCGGCCGAAGCCGAACCCGGCGTCGCCCCCCCGACGCGCGGAGGGGGCGCGGTGTCGCGCCCCGAGTCGTTGTCGCCCGAGCCCCCGCCCGTACACGCCCCCAGTAATCCCACCGTCATCACGACGACTGCGTACCTGACCGTCCCGCGCACCGAACCACTCCCCTGTTGTGGACGTCCACAGACCCGACTGGGCCCGGCCCCGCGTAGGCGACCGGGCACCCCGGCCCGGCGCGGCCGCCTCCAGCGATCCGGGCACCCGCCATCGTCCCGTGCGCCGAAGCCCCATGAGAAGGGAAGCAACCGGATTGATTCGCTGTGGCCGCCGTTCCCTCCGGGGCATGGAGGCCGAAGTGGCGGGGTGTACGCGCGGGCGTCGAGGGCGACCACCGCGCCGCTGCGGGCGGCGAGTTCCTCGCGCAGGACCGTGTTGTCGTGGTGGAGCGCGGCGATGACAGTGGCTGCGGCGTCGAGCCGCTGCTGGAGTTGGGTCCGTTTACGTGTGGATTCCTTCAACTCCGCCAGCAGTGCTTGTAGTTCGGCGTCGCGCGGGGCAGGAACAACGGTGGCTCACGGCTCAAGTCGGCCGTTGATGGCCAAAAGATGTGGCGTCACCCATCGGGACGAAACCCACCGCCGGGAGAAACTCGAAAGGCGACCGCTCGTCGGTACGGGCATGGAACCAATCCACGCACAGCACGTCGGCGAGCCCAGCCTTGTCGTCCTCGATATCACCGCGGCCGACGAGGCAACCGTCCACGCGGTCATGGCCGCACTCGAACTGCAGTGGGCAACATCAGGAATCGGGCCCGTGCGACGTGATCCCGGAAAACCGGGGGTCAGCGCGCGGGTGTACGCGGACACCCGCCGCCCCGCCACCCCCGCATGAATCCAGCAGCCCTATTACCGGAGATCGGGGCAGCCCGGCACCCGGGCCGCCCCGATCTCCGGCGTCAGCGGCGCAGGGCGTAGTGGGTCAGGCGGGAGCGGGCGGCCTGTTCGCTGATCCCGAGCACCTGGGCAACGGTGCCCCACTGCGGCCCGTCCACGGTGTCGACGCTGAACGCGGCGTCGGTCGCCACACGCTCGGTGAGGCGTTCCAAGACCGCGACGGCCCGGAGTGCGGCCAGCGGTTCGTCGGCGACCAGATCAGTGAGGCGTTTCTCGACCTGGTCGAGGAGGACGGTGAGGTCTGCGGGCACGGGCACCGTGCGGGCCTGTACTTCGGTGATGTGGGTGTCCCAGTCGCCTTCCGGTCCGCTGGTGTCGGCCAGGTACGGGCGCCGGCGGTCGACGGCTTCCCAGTCGAGCGGGTAGCGGGTGCTGCCGCGCCACCCGCACGAGCATGCCCCGCGCAGTTCGGTGGCGATCGGGGCGCCGAGCGTGCCGTCGTAGACCCACCAGTCAACGCTCTGGTGGACCGTCGGCCCGCTCCCGGCATCGAAATACACCGGGCCCGGCTCCGTACCGTCGGCCAGCAGAACCCCGGGCCGGCCCTCGTGCTCGCTGCCGAACTCCTCGGTCTCCCACATCTTTCGCCCCTCCCCCACCGAAACGCCGGTGAGTCTCGAAGGCCAGCCCCGGCAGAGGCGGAGGCGCCGCTTCGCTTGTAGGCCCGGTCGGCCCATCCGCGACCTGCCCCAGCCCGGCCGGGCCCGGCGGGCGAATACCCGAACCGGTGAATCACGGTTTCCTGGCGTCGAGGTCAGCCTGACCGGGATGGTCTGGAGCTCAGCCGTGGCTTCCTGCTGCATATCTCGGCATAGCGTGGGGCCCGGTTGTCTCTGGCCTTGGTCTTTCAGCGGCGGGTCCGCCGTCTTGTGGCGGCGGACCCGTTGTTCTTCTAGAGCTGGCGCCATTCGTCGCCGACCTGGTCGGTCTGGCGGATGATCCGTTCTTCGGCCGCGGGAGCGGGCCACACCTGAAGCAGGTAGACCTCGACCGGGTCGTCGTCCGGGCCGAGACTGTCCTTGGCACGCCCCTGGTCGCGGCCGCGGGCATGGACACGCACGCGGTAGTTTCCCGGTCCGTTGGTGGCGAGGTCGGGCAGGTCCTCGGCTTCGCCGTCCTCCCAGGAGGTGACAAGAGCCGAGCCGGTGGTGGAGATGAACGACGTCTCCACCACCTCGTCCCAGTCACCCTCGTGGAGCGGTGGCTCGGACGCGTGCGTGGTGACGGTGACCTCGACCGGTCCGAGGGTCAGTCCGGTCAGGACGCTGGCACCGTCCTCCTCCACGGCGATCAGCCCGTTGCCGGCGTCCGCGATGTCCGGTGCCTGGTCGGTACCGAGGTCCGGGTCGACGATGTAGAACTGACGGGCATACACCCACACACGAGTGGTCCCGCGTTCTTCCGGCATACCGGGTGCCTCCTCGGCGTCAGGAGATGGCGACCCAGAAGGCGTCGCCGTTCAGGATCCTATTGTCCTTGTACGCCTTGAGCAGGTACTTGGATCCACCGGCGGTGCTGTTGTGCTTCTCGTTGATCATCCTGCGGCTGAAGACACCCGTCGCTCCGCCTTCCTTGGTCGACGCGAAGGGGTACTCGTCGCAGCTCTTGCCCCTCGAGTGCTCCCAGACGCGACGGTAGCGGTCGGTGATCTCCTCGAAGACCTCGCCGAAGTACCTGGACTCCCAAATCGCCAGGTGCTTGACCAGGCCGAGAAGATTGGCACCTGTCGAGGTCAGGGCCAGCGGTCCCGGGAACGCCACACCCACCTCACACCTGCTTTTCCCCTGCATTACGGCTCGAAGGTTGCGATGGAGTAAGCGATGAGAATCGCCAGAATCGCCAGTCCAACCAGAAACCCGATGGCCGCAGATCTTTCAGAGCGCTCCCTGTGGGCTCGGTCCTCTCTCAAATCCTGCCCGTGCTGAATGCGCGCATAGATCTCTGTCGCGGCTGGGTCTTCGGCCAGTTCATCCATGCCGCGTTTCATCAGGCGCGCAAGATCTTGATCCGTGACCTTCCTTGACGGGTCGGGAGCGGAGTCATCTTCCATAACCCACCTCGTGCTTATCTGCCTTGCGACATCTTCGCATCTAGAACAGGCTCGTCAAGCTTCCCTGCTCATGCTCAAGGGGCTTCAGGGCCCCGAGACGTCCCGTTGGCGCAGACGCCGGGAGTGTCTAATCAACGGCGGATCTGCTGATCAAGGGAGAGACGCCAAGTGAGCGAGACAACGATCGAGCATGAGTCCGTCGAGGAGTCGGCCGGTGGTGTGATGCCGTCGGCCGCGTCGGACGAACAGCTCGTCGCGATGCTGGTCGACCGGGCCCGGAGCGAGGGCCTGCAACTGACTGGCGATGGTGGGCTGTTGCAGCTGCTGACCAAGCGGGTCCTGGAGTCCGCCCTGGAGGGCGAGATCACCGATCACCTCGGTTACGAGAAGCACGATCCGGCCGGGAAGAACAATGGCAACAGCCGCAACGGCACTCGAACGAAGACCGTGCTGACCGATGTCGGCCCGGTCGAGGTAAAGGTGCCCCGGGACACCGCCGGCAGCTTCGATCCGCAGATCGTCAAGAAGCGGCAGCGCAGGCTGTCGGCGGCGGCTGAACTTGGTTAAGGCACGGATTCCGTGAAGTCGATCGTGCTTCTGTGCGCCGGTGACGCTCCGTCATCTTCGGTCGGATGCTGGCCGCGTGTGAAGAACTCTTCCTTCTGCTTCCGCATCTCGCCGGGATACAGGTCGAGTGCATGGAGGTGCGGGACGGCCGTGTGGTGATCGAAGCGTCGACGCCGGAAGACGTCCCCGTACTCTGCCCGGGCTGCCAGGCGCCGTCTGGCCGGGTGCATAGCCGGTACGGACGGCGCCTGGCGGACGCGCCGTGCGGCGGGCGGGGCGTGGTGATTGAACTGTCGGTGCGCCGGCTGTTCTGCGACAACGGCGAGTGCCGGCGGGTGACGTTCGCCGAGCAGATAGACGGGCTGACCAGCCGCTACGGCCGGCGAACGCCCGTCCTGCAGCGGATGCTCGCCGCGCTGGGCGTCGTCCTGGCCGCCCGCGCCGTGGCCCGTCTGGCGCTGCTACTCGGCATCGTGGTCAGCCGGACGACCGTCCTGCGCCTGGTCATGGCGTTGCCGGACCCGGCCTGGACGACCCCGCGCGTGCTGGGCATCGACGAGTTCGCCACCAGGAAGGGCCACCGGTACGGCACCATCCTGGTCGACTGCGAGTCCCACCAGCCCCTGGACCTGCTGCCCGACCGCGACGCGGACAGCGTCGCCGCCTGGCTACGCGAGCACCCCGGCATCGAGATCATCTGCCGCGACCGCGCGCAGGTCTTCGCCGACGGAGCCCGCACAGGCGCCCCAAACGCCCAGCATTGCGCGGACAAATGGCACGTCTGGCACAACCTCGCCGAGGCCGTCGAACGCCTCGTCTCCCGCCACCGCGCCCTACTGCGCGACCTGGTCGAAACCTCCCCTGAACCCGAGCGACCGGAACCAGAGCCCGCACAGGTCGAGACGGTCAAAGCGGCCGAGGAACCGTCCGAGCCCTACCCGCAGGGGAAGTTCCTCGACCGGCTCCGCGACACCCACGCCGCCGTCCGGGCCCAGGTAGAGCAGGGCCTGAGTCTGCGCGAGATCGCCAGACGCCTCGGTCTCGGGCGCAACACCGTCCGCAAGTACGCCCGCGCGGCCAGTCCAGAGGCGATGCTGCACGGCCAGTGGCAGAACCGGACCAGCAAGCTCGACGCCTTCAAGCCCTACCTCGATCAGCGCATCGCCGAGGGCTGCACGAACGTGTCCGGGCTCCATCGCGAGCTGCAAGAACGCGCGGCACGCTGCAGTTACAGCACCCTGCGCGACTACGTCCGGCCGCTACGTTCCGACCGTCGGGCTGCCGGGAGCCCACCACCGATCGCGAGGCCGCCCTCACCCCGCGAGGCCACCGGCTGGATCATGCGCCACCCGGACCACCTACGCCAAGACGACCAGCAGCAGCTCAAGAACCTGCTGGCCCGCTCACCCGAGCTCACGGCCGCCGCAGGCCACGTCCGCACCTTCGCGACCATCATGACCAACCGCGAAGGAGACCGGCTGCGGCACTGGATCGCCGACGTCTGCGCGGACGAGCAGTGCGGCCTGGCCGGCTTCGCCGCCGGACTGATCCCCGACCTCGACGCCGTCGTCTACGGCATGAGCACCGACTGGTCCTCCGGGCCCGTCGAGGGCCGCGTCAACGACCTGAAAGCCCTCAAGCGCAGCATGTTCGGCAGAGCGAAACCACCGCTGCTGCGCAAGCGGCTCCTCCTGATCGCGGCCAGCCGCCGACCCTAACCTCTGCCGCCTCGGGCCTGGCGGTCCAGGAACTCGATCACTCGCGTTTCCGAACGTAGAAGCCGCTCTCGCTGCTCAGGAGGAAGAGAGGCGAGGAGGTCGACCAGGACTCGCTTCCGCGGGACGTACACCATGTTGCCGGAGTAGATCCTGCAACCTGCACACCAGGCGAGTCCGATGCAGCGCTCGAACATGGAGGACTCGGGCGGATGGAAGCGATACTGGTACGAGCAGGCGGACGTTCGGCAGGCGGCGCAGACCAGTCGATCGCCGTCGGGAATCGTGTCCCAGCCCCCGACCTTTCGCCAATGCTGTCGCCCGGCCGGTGCTCTTCAAGTCGTCATGCCGAGCATTCTCTCTCACCGCGAGTCGCCCGGTCTCGGCGTCCGGGGAAGAATCGGGCTGACCACAGACCGTGACGGACCCTCAGGCGACCTGATCCACTTCACGGAATCCGTGCCTGAACCGAATTCAAGCGACGCCGAGACAGGCTGTCCGGCGTGGACGAGACATCTCATGTCGTTGGTGTGTCAAGTCGGGGGACGGCTGCACTGTCGCGGCCTGTCATGCCCCCGATGTGGTTGGTCGGGCGAGGCAGGCAGTAGCGTCCTGGGCATGCTGGACGGACCTGATGTGTCAGTGGCGCTGCGGGGCGAAGTGCGTACTCGTGCCCGCGCCTGGGACTTCGTGCGCTGGTTCGCCGACGCGTGGATGGGCCGGCCTTTGCAGCCGGAAGACGGCTGTACCGTTGACGAGTTGGCGGTTGCGGAAGCCCATCTGGGCTTCGAACTCCCGGCGGGGCACTGTCACGTTGGCTGACCGGGTGGGATGATCTTCGTGTTGATCACGCTGGGGAGGGGATCGCTGGTGTCGTCTGTGCTGCCGTCGTACAGGGGTCACCGGTACCCGGTCGAGGTGATCTCGCACTGCGTGTGGCTGTACTTCCGCTTCCCTCTGTCCTACCGCGAGGTCGAAGAGCTGATGCTCCAGCGCGGCGTCATCGTCTCCTACGAGACGGTGCGGCGGTGGTGTCTGAAGTTCGGACAGGCCTACGCCGCCGGACTGCGCCGCCGACAGCCACGGCCCGGCGACAAGTGGCATCTGGACGAGGTCTCCATCAAGATCAACGGCGAGCGGAAGTACCTGTGGCGGGCCGTCGACCAGGACGGCAACGTCCTCGACATCCTCGTCCAGAACCGCCGCGACAAGGCCGCGGCCAGGCGGTTCTTCCGCCGTCTGATGAAGAAGACCCGGGCGGTGCCGAGGGTGATCGTCACCGACAAGCTGCGTTCCTACGGCGCGGCCCACCGCGAAATCATGCCCTCGGTGGAGCACCGCTCCCACAAGGGACTGAACAACCGGACCGAGAACTCCCACCAGCCGACGAGGCAACGCGAACGCGCGATGAAGGGCTTCCGCTCCGTCGGTGAAGCGCAGCGGTTCCTGTCCGCGTTCAGCGGCATCTCACCCCACTTCCGCACCCGGCGACATCTCTGCACCGCCGCCGAACATCGCTTCGAAATGACCATCCGCTTCACCCTCTGGGACCACGTCACCGAGAACATCGGCCTGACTGCCGCGGCTTAAACGGGCACCGAAACCACACCTCAGCACGCCCCGAAGCTCCATCGACCGGTCACCGCGCCATCAACGTGACAACGCCCTGGGGACTGCAGTTGCTACGGTGAGCCGGACGACACCCAGTTGAGGAGCCTGCGATGGTCACGCACAAGGAAATGGCCGAGGCACTCGGTGACGACTGGGTCAAGCGGATGCCACCCGAGGTAGCTGCGCGGCGTGTCTCCGGCGAGGCGGACAGGCGCGTCCTGACCGAGGTCGGCCTGCCGCAACTGTTCATGGATCTGCTGGTCTTCGGGGACATCGCGTCCGACGAGCCGCGTACGGTGGCTTCGATCTTCTCGGGTGCCGCCGTGGACCGGGTGGTTTTCGGGGACGACCTGGTGATCGCTAACGGCATGGGTGGCCTCACCTGCCTGTCGAGCAAGGACGGCCGCGTCTATTGGTACAAGCCGGGCGACGCGAAGCGCAACGGCGGTCTGATCAGCAGCACGCTTGAGCGATTCATCGAGACGTTATGCCGGGTCTCGCTGCTTCTAGCCGACCTGCGCCCCAGGGACGAGTCGGAGGTCGGCGAGCTGTTGCGGGCGCTGATCCCCGAGGTCAGCGCGATCGACCCACCATCGTTCGAGAGCCCGGTCCAGTACTGGCAGCTGCTGCTGCTGTTCAGCCTGCGCTCGATCGCCGCGGAGTAGGGCCTACCGCGAGCCGACGTACCCGTGCTCCTCCACCCACTTGTCGTGGACCTCGCTCTGCTTGGGGGAACTACCCATGCCTTGAGTCAGCTTCGCGTCGATCTTGTTGACCTCAGCCACAATGACCTTGCCCTTGGCGTTGAGCTCGTCGAGGAACAGCTCGCGGTTGTCCCGGTCGGTCTGTGACATCGCCTTCGCCTCCTCCGCGGTCAGCGGACGGTCGGCTGCGTCCGTCGGGTTGGGGTGGCCGAGGCCGAGTGCGGCGCCGTCCAGCGCAGTGACGGAGATGCCGTGAGCCCGCAGGATCGCCAGGCCCACTCGGCCATGGTCGGTGGTGCGCCGGATGTAGAACCAATCGGGCCGGAGGTCCTCGCCCTGGACCGGGATTCCCTGCCACTTCGCCTTCCGGTCGGCGTAAGCCTGTTCGCGCTTCTTCCTGTGCGATCCCGGCGACCCGGAGAACCGCATCTTCTCATCCTTGATCATGCTGGTCGTCGCGTCGCCATCCTCCTTGATCTCGGCGTCGATCTTCTCCTGGAGCTCCTTTTTGTAGTCGGCGAGCAGGAGCACCTTCTCGGGCCCGGCGAACTTTTCGAAGATCTTGGAGTAGCGCCGCATGATTTCACCCGTGAACACCGTCTCGCCCTGGTACAGCGAGCTGGTCGCGACCGTGGTGTTCACCGGCGAGCTGCTCTTGGGGCTCAGGTCCCGGTCGTGGAAGTCGGCAATGAAGGTCGCACAGTTGACGCACGGGCTCTTGCTGATCTCGTAGCGCATCGACATGTTCTTGACGTCCTGGGGCGCGGCCGTGATGGCCGGGAGGTCGACCTTCCGATGATGGAGGGTGACCTGTTCCTCGGCGTGGGCTCCCTTGGCGTCGTGCACCCCGCTGTGATCCATGAGCCGCGCGCCACTTGCACCCAGGCGCACCTGGACGCCGTCCTTCTCGGGGACCTCATATTTTATGATGCTGCGCGCCCAGGTCGTGTCGTCGCGGGCGCTGCCCTGCTGTTGCTGCTGTTCCACCGAGGCGTTGAGCTGGTTCTGCAGTTCGTGCTGGGCCTCGTCGCTGACCTGGTGCTGCGCCTGCAGGGCCTTCTTCTGCTGCTGTGCCTGCCAGTTGCTCTCCAGCTTCGGACCGAGCGGGAGCGCGCCCTCGTCGCCTTCGGCCTCCTTCGGCGCCTTCGTGTGCAGGCCCTTCTTCACCTTGGCCGGGCTGCCCGTGGCAACCACCTGGAATTCGTGCTCGGCGGTGCGCTCCAGGCGCAGCGAGGACAGGCCCTGCGGCTGGTACTTGCGGTAGACCTGCTCAAGGATGCCGTGCATCTGGGCACCGGACGCGCCCGCGGCAAGTCGGCGGTGCGCCTCGGTCGAGGCGGCGTCGAGGGCCTTCTCCTTCTGCTGCGGCGTGACCGGCTTGCTGTCCTTGCCGAACCTGCTCTTGAGTTTCTGCCAGAGGGCTTTGCCCTTCTTGGCGATGAAGTTGACGATCTTGTCGATCGCGCGGGTCACCGGTCGTGACACCGATTGGAAGACGGACTTCACCTTGTTGGCGAGGCCGCCGATGCCCAGGAGCGCGGCCAGGAAGCCGATCAGGAGGGGGACGCTCGTGGCGAGGGCGGCTTCGATGAGTTTGGGGACACCGGCCTGGCCGCCGTTGGCGATGGCGATGACCGCGTCCAGGACCGCGTTGACGAAGTCGACGATCTGGGCGCCCTGGTTCACGATGAACGTGACGATGTCGATGATTCCCTTGACCGCCCGGATGAATGCGGAGGCCGGGTTGAGGAGGGAGAGGATCCAGGTGATGCCCGCGATGATGACCGTGGGGATCAGGTAGCTCGTCAGCTTTTGCAGGATCGTCGCCTTGAGGTCGCCGGTCTCTGCCTGGATTTCCTTGACCGCGCCTGCCGGGCCCTCGCGTGCGATGTTCTTCGCTACGGGGACGGACGTTTCGACGGCGGTCATCGCTTCGTCGGGGACGCCCTTGCGGGTCACGCGGGCGCGGATGTTGTCCCAGGTCAGGCCCAGGAGTGAGCCGATGAGCTGGATGATGCCCTTGAGGTCGAACTTCTGGGGGAGTTCGAGGCCCGCCTTGACCGCGGTGCCCAGCAGCCACGACACGACACCCGTCTTGAGGTGCTCGGCGATGTTGCTGATGAAGAGGTTGAGGCCCGCGCCTACCGCCTTGACCAGGTTGCCGAGGAACCCGATCGGGTCCTTCAGGATCTTCATGATCGCGGAGCCGGCCTTGGCGAGTATGCCGAGCAGGAGCTTCCTCAGCTCGTTGATCGTCTTGGCAACGCCGACGATCGCGTCCATCGCCTTGTCGATCAGGCCCTTGTTGGCCTCCTGGAGTTTCTTGATCTCCTCGTCGATCTTGTTCAGTGCAGCGGTGTATTTATTGGCCAGGTCCTGGACCAGTTGTTCGGACTTCTCGTTGACCGTGGCTTCCAGGTCGTCGAACTTCCCGGCGAAGTCCTTCGCCGCTTCTTCGCCGAACTGCTTGAGGTCCGCGGGGAGTTTGTCGACCTCCGCCTTCAGCTCGGTGCGGCCCTTCGCTATACGGGCCTTCGCCTTGCCCAGTTCCGTACCGATGAGGTCGGCCACGGCGGAGATCACCGTCCGCATCTGGGAGACGTAGAGCTTGCGGGCCTCCTGGTAGAGGTTGTTCGCCTCCTTCGGCAGGCCGGCGAACTTGTCCTTCACCCAGCGGGCCTTGCCCCTCCAGCCCGAATAGCGCTTGTCCTTGTACTTCTTCATCCGGCGCTTGTGGTCCGCCGTGAACGCGTCCCGCGCCGATTTCTCGCCCGCCGTGAACGCCGTGTCGACCTTCTTGTCCAGGCCGGACAGGGTCTCCTCGACGTCCTTCTTCGTGCCGTCGTAGACCTTCTGGAGCTTCGCCGTGACCTCGGCGCGCTTCTTCTCGTCCTTGGTCTTCGTGTCGCCCTTGCCGCCGTCGACCTGCTTTCCCGCCGATGCCCTGGTCGCGGTCAGCGCGGTCATCGCCTGGGCCCCCGACGCCGCCGCGTTCTGCTTCGCCCCCGCCAGCTGCTGGTTCTCCGCTGCCTGGCCCTTCGCAGGGGCCTTCGCGGAGTCCGTCTCGGCGGTCTTCTTCGCGGACAGCGCCTCGTTGAACTCCGGCTCATTGCCCTTGGCGAGCTGTTCCTCGGTGATCTCCGCGTCCGCCATCGCCTGGTCGTTGGTGGCCGGGCCCTCGGAGAAGTCCGTCACCGCTGCGGGCTGCTTCGCTGGGATCGCGTCGGACGCCGAGGGGGCGCCCGGGTTCGCCGGAGGCTGGTCCGGGGTGAGGGGGGTGACCTCTTTGTCCTTGGCGGCCGAGGTGTCCGGCGGGGCCTTCGTCGCCGTGTCGATGTCCTTGGCCGAGGACTCCTTGCCGTCCGTGACCTTCCCGTCGACCTCGTCCTTGACCTTGTCGGCCTTCCCGGACTTGGAGAACTCGTCGGCCTCGTCGAGGTTCTTCGGCGCCTGTGCGTCGATCGCCTTGTTCACCGCGTCGACGAACGCCTTCTTGTCGAACTCCCCCGGCTTCGCGGCATTCATCTTCTCCGCGTTCGCCGTCTTGCCCTGGGCTTCCTTGTCGTCCGGCGGCGCGAGGGCCGCGTCCTGCGACGCCTTCGACTCCGCAGCCGCGGGCGCGTGAACAGCGATCCGGGTCCGCTTCGCCGCCACGTCCGCCTTCACCGCCCGGAAGCCCGGGGCCTGGGCGGGGGACGGCTTCACCGGGGCCGTATAGCGCTGCGCGACCAGGCGGGAGACCGCCGCATTCCCCGCCGCACCCTGAAGGCGCTGGACACTCTGCCGACTCAGCCCGCGGACCTGCGGGGCGGGGACGGGCATACAAGAAGGAGTCGGAGAGCTGTGCTCAGCAGACCCGGTAGGTGGTGACTGATGTGGTCGGTCGCTGTCGGGAGACTTGTCCTGCCCGGCCTTCACCGCATCCCCCGCCGTCGCCCGTTCACCCGGCCGTGTCCTCCTCCACAGTGCGAGGCGGCGGAGTGCCCGGGCAGGAGTGCCCGGGCAGCGACAAGTGCAAGGACGGGTGCCTGTTAGGGAAGATCACGAGGGGCCTGCTCCACATCGCCCCGCGACGGGTGTAACGGGGGGGGCACAGGGCTCAGGCTGTAAACAGCTGACAGTCTGGCCTTCACGGCTCCCTGGACACCGTAGGAAATGACATCGCCCCTGAGACACGAGCGGGTGGACACAGCGTGAGACAGCCTGAGAACCCGCAGGTCAGTGCGATGCCCTATGACATGAGTGTCGGCGTACAAGTGAACGTTCACGTGTACGCCGACAAAAGGCGATGCTCGGGAGAGATCAGCCGCCTATCCGTGCCCGCACTCGGGCTTCTGAAAGAGTAGCTTCATCACACATCAGGGAAGCAAGGGAATGTCTGCGATTCAACTCAAGGAACACCAGGTCGACCAGAAGTCGAGTTTCCGGAAGTGGGTGGGATTTCCTGCAAGGTCATCTGTGCCCGCTCAGCCTGGATCCACCGGCTTGATGTCTGTGGACAGTTTCTCGGGGAACGAAGAAGTGCCTTGTGACCTGCGATGATGGGGTTTCTCTAGGACCACATCAGGCACGATCAGCAAGGCACTTCCGAGATGCAATCTTCCCATGCCGCAGCGGCGGTCTCATCCGCGTTCGACGACCCGAACCTGATCGCGTACGGCGGCCTGGAGCCGGTGGTGCGGTTGGCCGAGCGGTGCGGTCTGCCCGCACTGGTCGGGGAATACATCCGTCTGCCGGCCTCGAAGGACGGCACCGGTGCCTTCCCCGCGGCGAAAGTGATGTCGCTGGTGGGCGGCATGGTCGCGGGCGCCGACAGCATCGATGACATGCACCGGCTACGGCACGGCGCGATGGGCCGCCTTTTCTCCGGTGTGCGGGCCCCGTCCACGCTGGGGTCGTTTCTGCGTTCCTTCACGCACGGGCATGTGAAGCAACTGCATGCTGTGGCCCGCCGGTTCCTTCCCGAACTGGCCCGTCACGCGCCGTTGCTGCCCGGCGCGGGCCAGGTCGCCTACGTGGACATCGATGACACCATCCGCCGCACCTACGGCTACGCCAAGCAGGGAGCCGGTTACGGATACAGCAAGGTCAAGGGCCTGAACGCGCTGCTCGGCATCGTCTCCACACCCCTGGCCGCCCCGGTGATCGCCGCCACGAGGCTGCGCAAGGGACCATCGAACTCCGCGCGCGGGGCGGCGGCATTCGTCGCCGAGACCATCCGCACCGCTCGCGCCTGCGGCGCCAGTGGCCTGCTGGTGATGCGGGCGGACTCGGCGTTCTACGGCGCCGATGTCGTCAACTCCTGCCGGGCGCTGGGCGCGCGGTTCTCCATCACCGTGCGGATGAATGCTTCCGTCAAGGCCGCCATCGCCCGCATCGATGAGGACGCCTGGACGCCGATCAAGTACCCCCAGGCGGTCTGGGACGAGGAGGGCCAGTGCTGGATCTCCGACGCCGAGATAGCCGAGACCGGCTACACCGCCTTCACCTCCAAGCCGAAGAAGCAGCAGGTCACCGCCCGTCTGATCGTGCGCCGCGTCAAACGCCTGAGCGCTGAAGCCGTCCCCGCCGGACAGGGCACGCTGTTTGACACCTGGCGCTACCACGCCGCGTTCACCGACTCCCCGCTCTCCTTGAACAATGCCGAGCGTGATCACCGACGGCACGCTGTCGTCGAGCAGGTGATCGCGGATGTCAAGAACAGCGCCTTCGCCCACGCGCCCTCCGGACATTTCCAGGCCAATGCCGCGTGGCTCGCCCTGGCAGCCCTGGCGCACAACCTGACCCGCGCCGCTCGGCGCACTGGCCGGAACGTTCCATGCCAGAGCGACCACCGCCACCATCCGTGACCACCTGATCAACGTGCCCGCCCGCCTGGCCCGCTCGGCCCGCCGCCTCACCCTGCACCTACCCGAACGCTGGCCCTGGAGCACGGACTTCACCCAGCTCTTCAGCATCGTGCACGCGCCACCAGCCCTCTGACACTCCCTGACCGACCTGCCCAAAAGGGCCCGAGACCTGCGGAAAAGTGGAAAAGCTGGACAGACCAGCGGCCACCTCACGCCCGAATCCGCAACTCAGCCCCGACACGCCCTGCACGACCCCGAACCGATCACACCACAATCAAGCCGGTGGATCCGGGCTCAGGGACGCCTCCCTGGTGGACCGCGAGGACATCAACGCACCGATGGGTCAGCGGAAGGTTCGCGGGCACCGGGCGTTCCTCGCGAGCGTTCGCGTGCTCGGGGAGGGCGTGGACATCACCGGCGAGCGGGGCGTGGAAGCGGTGTGCTTCGCCGACACCCGCGGCTCCCAGGTGGAGATCGTGCAGAACATCGGCCGGGCTCTCCGGCTCAACCGGGACGGCAGCACGAAGATCGCGCGCATCATCGTGCCGGTGTTCCTGGAGCCCGGCGAGGACCCGACGGACATGGTCGCCTCCGCCAGCTTCCGCCCTCTTGTAGCGGTCCTCCAAGGACTCCGCAGTCATGATGAACGACTCGTCGAGCAGCTCGCCTCCCGCGCCCTCACCAGCGGGAAGCGCAAGGTCCACGTCCGGCGCGACGAGGACGGTCGGATCGTCGGGGCCGGCGGCGAGGGTGACGGCGAGGACCAGGAGCAGGACGGCACCCAGGCCGCCGCCGAAGCGGCGCTGCTCCACTTCTCCTCCCCCAGGGACGCGGCGACCATCGCAGCGTTCCTGCGCACCCGGGTTTACCGGCCGGAGTCGCTCGTGTGGCTGGAGGGCTATCAGGCCCTGCTGCGCTGGCGGGCGGAGAACGAGATCACCGGCCTCTACGCCGTGCCCTACGACGTGGAAGTCGAAGTAGGGGTCACGAAGGATTTCCCGCTTGGCCGATGGGTGCACCAGCAGCGGAAGGCCCTGCGGGCCGGGGAGCTGGAGGAGCGGCGCAAGACCCTGCTGGACACGCCGGAGGCCGGGATGGTGTGGGAGCCGGGCGAGGAGGCGTGGGAGAACAAGCTCGCCGCATTGCGGTCTTACCGGCGGGCCACCGGGCACCTTGCTCCGCGTCAGGACGCGGCGTGGGGCGAGGGCGAGGCGATGGTGCCCATCGGGCAGCACATGGCCAACCTCCGGCGGAAGGGAGCGAAGAACGGCCTGGGCAAGGACCCGGAGCGGGCCGCGGAACGCGCCGCGCAGCTCACCGCGATCGACCCCGACTGGGACTGCCCCTGGCCACTGGACTGGCAACGCCACTACCGCGTCCTCGCCGACCTCGTCGAGGCCGACGGCAGCCTGCCCGAGATCCAGCCCGGCGTGCTGATGGACGGCGACGACATCGGCAAGTGGCTCCAGCGGCAGAAGCAGCCGGACACCTGGGCGCAGCTCCTCCCCGAGCAGCAGGAGCGGCTGTCCGCGCTGGACGTGCAGCCCACTGAGGCCCCGTCTCCCGCCCCGGCGGCCACGCGCGCGACGAAGGGCCCGAGCAAGGCGCAGCAGGCGTTCCAGCGGGGCCTGGCGGCCCTCGCCCAGTACATCGCTCGGGAGGACAAGGTCGTCGTGGGTAGGGCGCATGTTGAAGAGCTGCCGGATGGCACGGTGATCAAGCTGGGTGTGTTTCTCAGCAATCAGAGGGCCAGGCGTGACCGGCTGGATGCGGAACAACGGGCGGCCCTCGCCGAGCTGGGCTGCGCCTGGGCAGCAGAGGCGGAGGCGTAGAGGTCGGCTCGTCGGCAGGCGGAGGGGCCCCACACCGACGGCACCGGGGGCGGGCCGGCAGAACTACGAGGCCGCGCGGCAGTTCTACGAGCGCAAGGGGCGTCTCGGGTACTGAGGAAGCACGTCGAGCGGATCGTCGTCGGCGGCGACGGGGGCGGCGGGAGTGGCAAGAACCAGGAGGTCCGAGAGCTGAAGCTAGGGGTATGGATCGGTAACCAGCGGAGCAGGATCGCGACGCTGTCGCCGAAGCGGGTGGAGCAGTTGTCCACCACCGGCATGCGATGGACATAGCAGCATCGTCGACGCTGCACCCGTCTACCACAAGGGCCGGCGGAATCACCGCGCTCGTCGTGGGCGCGCTTGTCGTCGGCTCAGTGCCGGGTGGTCTCGCTCTATGCGTGGACACTCGGCACTCACCCACCAGCCCTGGCTCGTTGCCGTGGCGACAGCCACATTGACCGGGCTCCCTCACCCCGCACTATTCCCAGTAGTTCCCGTGGTCCCGGCGTGGCCAGCCCGCGCCGGGCGGCGCGTCTTCGTCACCGCCCGAAGCGGATCGTGGTGTACCCGTAGGCCTCGCCCTCCCGCGGCGCACGGTTCCAGGACCGTGTGGTCAGTTGCGGCAGTACGCCCTCGACCAGGGCGTGCCGGGGCAGGGACAGACCGAACTCGTCCTGCACGGCGGCCAGCAGACACCGCTCGCGGTCCGCCTCGCCGACGCCGTGCAGGACCCGTTTCTTTTATGGGACACGGTGGGTTCCCCGGGGAGTCGTGGGCCTGCCGGGCCGCTGTGGAAGGGGGACGTCCGGGGTCTTCGCCGCTGTGGGGGGGGTGCGCGGGCGGCGCTGCGGCGAAGACCCCGGCGGTCGGGGGCTGACCGTCGTCGCCGTTCAGGGGGTGGTGGCCAGGGCGGGCTCCGGTGTCGCCCGCGCCCGGCGGGGATCCGGGGCACTTCGAGACGTACTGCGGTGGTGATCCGGCGTGCGGGCTGTGTTCGGCTCGAACGGGATTCAACGTAGACCCGGCCCCGCGGAAAGGAACAGGGATTCCCGGGGACCTGGCAGGAACGGGTCAGCGCGGCCGTCGGCACGGCCTTCGGTCCGTCCTTGAGACCGTCCGCCGGCGGGACCTCCGCACCCCGGATCCTGCGGAAAACCACAGGGTCCGGGGTGCGGAGAACACCACCGGGGTGGGCGGCAACCCTCATACCGGCGCTGAGCAGCGATTTCTAAGTTTGAGGAAGAAGAACGGGGCGCCCGCCCCACCGTCCCCGCCAGCTTGGAGTCCCTCATGAACCTCACGACCATGGCGCTCGTCCAGGAGCCCGCGGACGGCGTCGCTGGCTGGGCCGCCGACCTCGTCGACACGATGGGCGGCCCGGGAGCCGGTCGCCATCGCCCTGGAGAACCTCTTCCCGCCGCTGCCCAGCGAGGTCATCCTGCCGCTGACCGGCTTCGCCGCCGGTCAGGGCGTGCTGAGCCTGGCCTCGGCGCTGTTCTGGACCACGCTCGGCTCGGTGGTCGGCGCGGTGGCGCTCTACTGGATCGGGGTGCTCTTCGGCCGTGAGCGGATGCACGCGATCTGGGGGAAACTGCCCCTGGTGAAGGCCTCGGACCTGGTCCGTACCGAGGAGTGGTTCGCCAGGCACGGCACCAAGGCCGTCTTCCTCGGCAGGATGGTGCCGATCTTCCGGAGCCTGATCTCGGTGCCCGCCGGTGTCGAGCGGATGCCGATGCCCCTGTTCATCATGCTCACCACCCTCGGCAGCCTCATCTGGAACAGCATCCTCGTGATGGCCGGCTACTGGCTGGGCGACCAGTGGGACGTCGTGGAGACCTACGTCGGTGTCCTGTCGAAGGCCGTCCTGGTCCTGGTCGTCGTCGCCGTCGTGGCCTACGTGGCGGTCCGGCTGCGCAGCCGCGGCCAGGCCCACCGGCGCGCCTCGTGACCCTCGGCTCCCGCCCCACCGGTACGGCACCGCTTCCTGCACAGCCCGAGCGATCTTGCCCGGGCTGTGCGGGCGCACTAGTCTCGGGCCCCGTGCTAGGGGATTTAGCAGGCACCGCGTCCGACCGACCGCCGGCCAAGCCCGGCGGGAACGGCTCCGGTGAGGACGAGACCGTCACCCGTACGACCACCCCGTCCTGGCCGCGACGCGGCCTGGGGACCCTCGTCGGCTGCGCGACCGCTCTGGTCGGCGCCCTCTACTTCCTCGTCGTCGGCGCGGCCCTCGGCCCGTTCCTGCTCTGGCCGCGCACCCGGGCCGGCGCCCTGGAGATCCTGATGGCTGGCGCCCGGCGCCTGGTCACCCTCGAACGGGTCCGGCGTTCCGCCTTCTTCGGCGACCTCTTCCCGGAGCACTACAAGGCCTCCGACCAGAAGATCCTCCGCTACCTCGCGATCCGCAGCTACACGGGCCTGCTCTGCGGAGTCGTCATCGGACTCCTGGTCTTCGGCGCCGTCCTGGCCGGTCTCCTGGTCAGCGGAGCGGTCCGAGGCACCCTCGGCTGGGACGAGCTGCTCGCGCAGGTCCTCCTCGGCAGCGTGCTGCTCTTCCTCGACGTCCAGGGTCTGTACTCCTTGGCCGCGCTTGACGCCCGTACCGCCCGGGAATGCTTCGGACCGTCCGAGCGGGAACTGCTCCAGCGCCGTATCGACGAACTCGCCACCAGCCGGGCCGCGGTCGTCGACGCCGTGGACTCCGAGCGGCGGCGCATCGAGCGCGATCTGCACGACGGGGTCCAGCAGCGTCTGGTGGCGCTCGCGATGCTGATCGCCCGGGCGCGCCGGGGCCGCAACCCCGAGCAGGCCGACGCGCTGCTGCTCCAGGCGCACGAGGAGTCCCAGGGCGTGCTGACCGAACTGCGCGAGGTGGCCTGGCGGGTGTACCCGTCGGCGCTCGACAGTCTCGGGCTCGAAGAGGCGATCGGCGGGGTCGCCGAGCGGTGCAGCATTCCGCTGCGGACCCGTTTCGACGTCGACGCCCCGCTGCCCCGGCCGGTCGAGACCGCCGCCTACTTCGTGGTGTCGGAGTCCGTGACGAACGCGGCGAAGCACTCCTCGGCCTCGGCGATCTCCGTGGCGGTGGCGCTCGAAGGGGCGCGGCTCACCGTACGGGTCGAGGACGACGGCACGGGCGGCGCGAGCGAGACCGGCAGCGGTCTTACGGGGCTGCGCAGCCGGGTGGCCGCGCTCGACGGCGTCCTGCACATCCACAGCCCCCTCGGGGGACCGACCACCATCACCGCGGAGCTTCCATGCGCGTAATCCTGGCCGAGGACTCGACCCTGCTGCGAGAGGGCCTGGTCAGGCTGCTCGTCGAGGAGGGCCACGAGGTCCTAGCGGCACTGGGTGACGCGGTGACGCTGCTCAAGGAGGTCGAGGAGCAGCGGCCGGATATCGCCGTCGTCGACATCCGGATGCCCCCGACCCATACGGACGAGGGGCTGCGGGCGGCCGTCGAGATCCGGGAGCGCTTTCCCGAGGTCAGCGTGCTCGTCCTCTCGCAGCACATCGAGCGCAACTACGCGGCCAAGCTGCTCGCGTCCAACGCCGAGCGGGTCGGCTATCTCCTGAAGGACCGGGTGGCGCAGGTCGAGGAGTTCCTCGACGCGCTTGAGCGGATCCACGCCGGCGGGGCGGCGATCGACCCGGAGGTCGTACGGCAGCTGGTCATCCGGACCACGCACGGCGACCCGCTGGCGCGGCTGACGCCCCGGGAGCACACGGTCCTGGAGGCGCTGGCGCAGGGCCACACGAACACGGCCATCGCGCAGAAGCTGCACATCTCGCTGAGCTCGGTGGAGAAGAACCTCAACACCGTCTTCGACAAGCTGGAGTTGTCCCACACGACCGGCTACAGCCGGCGGATCCTGGCGGTGCTCCGCTACCTGGAGTCGTAGGCCAGGTGCTCCGCTGCCCGGAGTCGTAGCCCGGTCGTCGGTGCGGAACGGGCCGTCCCCGCCGATGGAGGCGGTGGGGACGGCCCGCGACACACCTGCGCGAAGGCGTAGGGGTTGAGCGCGTCCTCCGGCAGCTGCTCGATCTGGAAGTGGTCCCCCAGGCCCGCCTCGGCGGCGAGTTCGAGCAGGACGTCGAAGGCCACGTGGTCCTCAAGCGCGAACCCGGTGGAGTCGAAGACGGTGATCCCGTCCCGGTGCTCCGCCGCGAGCGCCGGTCGCGCGCACAGCTCCATGAGGTCCGGTCCGAGGTCGGACTCCACCAGCTGCTGGGCCTCGCCCTCGCGCAGGGCCTGGCCCCGGTGGTCCGCCGTGACGAACGCCGACTTCAGCACTCGCCGCGGCACCTCGAACTTGCCTATGAGGTCGGCGCCGATGGCGTTGATGTGCACGTGCGGGCGAAGGTTCTCGCCGAGCAGCACCGGGCCGTCGCCGACCGCCACCGAGGTGACCGTGCAGATGATGTCCGCCTCGGCCTCGACGTCGGCGACCGAGCCCACCTTCACGTCGAGCCCGAGGAACTCCACCCGCTCGGCGAAGGACGAAGCCAGGATGACGATGTGGAGCGGCACTGCCACCAGCGTCGCTCTCAGTGCCCACAGCCGGTCATGGGGGTGTCGAGGTATTTCCAGGTCTGGGGTCCGACCTGGCTGAGAACTCTCGCCTTCGTGCCAGCGCCTGACCTGCACATCTCTCGCCCGGTGACAGCAGGCACCGACACCATCTCTCACTTCCAAGACAGCGAAACCCCACCCCAAAAACCACCGCTGACCAGTGACAACACACCAACGCCGACTGTCTCTCACCACCACTGTCCCGAAACCGAGAGATCACAGTTTGCGATGATCACGGGATGAGTACGAGAGACTTCTGGCATCTCCAGAACTGGAACGATCTGGCATCTGTCAGGGCGCGGCTTGCGGGCGGGGAGTCTCCGACTGCCCGCTATGGGTCATTTGAGGAGACACCCCTGCATCTGGCGGCAGCGGCGGGCGCCGCTGAGGCGGTGACCGCGATGCTCGCCCACACGCGGGAGGTGGATATACCTGATGAACTGGGGCGTACGCCTTTGTGGTGGGCAGTCGAGCACCTGCAGGGGCAGACCGTGCAGGTGCTGCTGGAGTCGGGAGCCGATGCGTGGCGGCCGTGCGTGGATGAGTGGACACCGGGGCGGCTCGCCCTGACGACGGGCCTTGCACCCTTGGTAGAAGGCACGCCCGGGGCAGTGCCGTTGACGGTTGCGCAACGGGCCGAGCAGGCGCGGGCGGACCGGCTGATCAGCGTCTTCTCAGCAGAGAAGATCTACACCGAAGGCCTGGGAGTGACCTTCACCGATGTCATCGGTGAGGATGAGGTCATCCGTCGGCTCGGTGCCGATCCTGCGGAGTGCCCTGTATTCCAGCAGGATTCCAAGATGGACCAGATGGACCTGTTCGACGCCGGCGGGAACTATGCGGTTGGCGTCACCGGTACCGCGCTGGGCTGTATCATCAGCCAGCCCTTTTCGAATGAGCTGGACGACGATGAACTGGCCCGCAGGCTGGCGCCGGCCACCACCTACAGCCTCTTTTTCAACCCCAAGGGCGGCACCTCCGGCACGCTCTACCGCGACGGCACCAACGTACTGCATGAGGAGATAGGTTCTCTGACACCGTTCGCGGATGATCCGCCGGAGCACTGGCTTTACCGCTTCTGGCAGCGACCCGGCATCACCTTCCCTTACGACGCCAACCTCCTCGCGTATGCCTGCGCGATGGGAGGCATCACCAAGGCAAACGGCAGGGACTGCTGGGCATTGAGCCGTGGACCGCGCCGTATCGTGCGGTGCCGTTGAGGTCTTGAGAAGCCGTATTTGCGATATCTCGGCCTGGGAGACCGCCGACCAGGATCCCTCGCTCGACGACTCCATGCTCGAGTGGGCCGCGCTCTGGAAGCCGCTGCCGAAGGTGGTGTTCTCCACCACGCTGTCGGTGGTGGAGGGCCATGCCCGCCTGGCTTCCGGCGGCCTGGCGGAGGAGATCGAGCGGTTGCGAGCCGAGCCGGGGGAGGGCGACATCGCGATCGGCGGCGCGGCTCTCGCCGCCGAGGCGGCCGCTTTGGGTCTGATCGACGAGTACCGGGCCAGGTCTACCCGGTGCTGGTGGGCGGTGGCATTCCGTTCTTTCCCCGGCGCGAGCGCCGGGTGGATCTCGAACTCGTCGAGACCCGCACCTTCAGCTCGAGAGTCGTCTACCTCCGCTACCGCGTGGCGCGCCAGCCGACTCGTCCTCCGAGCCCTGGGAAGAACGGGCCAGTCAGTGACGTCTGACCGGAAAACTCAACGGTCAGATGGGTACGGCGAGATAGCCCTTCGGCGGTGACGGCCGGGAGGTTCTCGTGGTGCGGTGCGGGCGGGGTCAGGCGGTTGCCGGGGTGAGGGTGACGTCGTGGCCGAGGGCCTTGAGCTGGCGGACGAGGTCGCGGCTCTTGCGGTGGGGGTCGAGGTTGCGGGTGTGGAAGTCGGCTCCGAGGTCGCGGTAGCGGGCGCTCGGGTCGTTCATGAAGTGCCAGACGGACACCAGGATCGAGCGGGCTACGGCGACCAGGGCTTTCATGTGGCCGCGGCGTTTGACGATCCGGCGGTAGCGGGCGCCGAGGAAGGTGTCGGTGCTGGCGGCGGAGATCGCCGCCTCACCGAGCGCGCCGCGGAGCCAGGGGTTGCCCTTGCCGGTGGGCCCGGAGGTGTTCATGTTGCCGGACTGCAGGGTGCGTGGGGAGAGCTTCGCCCACGAGACGAGGTGTCCGGCGGTGGGGAACACCGTCATGTCCAGGCCGATCTCGGCGAGGATCACCTGTGCGGTGCTCGGGCCGACGCCGGGGATCTCGTCGAGGCGTTCGGTGTCGGTGATTGGTATCAGGGTGCCCTGCCCGGGGCCCTGGTCGTCCTCGGTGGTGGACAGCTCGGCCAGGCGCACGGTGATACGGGCGGTGAGCTTGTCGATCTGCACGGTGAGGTAGTCGACGGTGTCCAGCAGCATCCGGCACATGAACCCGTGAGGCGCTGTCACGTTGTTGGATGTGTAAGTGTCTGACGGCGTGTCGGGGCATGGTGGGCCCGCGGTCCGGGCCTGTGTTCAGGCCGTGGTGGGCTGGCCGACAGCTCCAGTGATCTGGTCCCAGATGGCGAAGCGGATGGCCATCTCGGCTCGGTGGTCGGGGGCGCTCATCAGGTGACGGCGGGGCCGGAAGTGGGGTGAGATGCCGCTGAACGCGGACAGGAACCGCTGAGCCGCGCCGACGCTGCGGAAGCCCTTCATCGCGCGTTCGCGCTGGCGGGTGGGCTGGTGACTGTTCTCGGCCCGGTTGTTCAGGCCCTTATGAGAGCGGTGTTCGACCGAGGGCATGACCTCGCGGTGGGCCGCGCCGTAGGAGCGGAGCTTGTCCGTGACGATCACCCTCGGCACCGCACGCGTCTTCTTCATCAGTCTGCGGAAGAAGCGCCGGGCGGCGGCCTTGTCCCGGCGGCTCTGCAGGAGGATGTCGAGCACGTTGCCGTCCTGGTCGACGGCCCGCCACAGGTACTTCCGCTCCCCGTTGACCTTGATGAAGACCTCGTCCAAGTGCCATTTATCCCCGGGCCGGGGCTGGCGGCGGCGCAGTCCGTCGGCGTAGGCCTGCCCGAACTTGGCGCACCACCGCCGGACCCTCTCGTAGGAGACGACGCCGCCGCGCTGGAGCATCAGCTCCTCCACCTCACGGAATGACAGCGGGAAGCGGAAATACAGCCACACACAGTGGGAGATCACCTCGACCGGGTACCGGTGCCCCTTGTACAACGGCGGCGTGCTCCCCACGGACGATCCCCCTCCACCGTGATCACCCCGAGGATCCTCCCACGCCACCCGCCAACGTGACAGTGCCCTTCGCGTACATCGCGTGTCCGCACTCGTCGCACGTCAGCGGCGCGGGCGGGCGTACTTTCCACACCTCATCCCAGGCGCGTCCGCAGCCGAGATCGAGCAGATGCGCGAAGACGGTCCCCCACTGCGCGTGCACAGCCCTGAACGCCATCGGCCCTCTTGCTTCATTGGCGAGGAGCCCAGTGTGGCGCGGACCACTGACATTGCATGCGGTGGGTGGCCCTTTGAGGTTCCCCCGAGATGCGGGGAAAGGTGACAGCAGGTCAGACAGGCGCGCGAGTAGGCAGCCACCTCCAGCGGCATGATGGTAGAGGTGACGGCGTACTTCGGATTCGCTTGCAAGGGCAGCTCGGACGACGGCCGCGAGCGCACCATCACCACGCCGATCTCACCCACCTACGCCGCGCAGATCCTCCAGCTTCGGGAGGATGGTGCGACGGAGGAGGAGCTGCATCCGATCGTCGCTGGGGTCATCACCGCGTCATATTTCACGGAATGGGGCACCAGCGCCGCTGGCCTGCGTGCGGATTTTACGCACGTCCAGTCAATAGATTTCCGGTTCTGGCACGGTCGAATTTCGGGCCTGCCATAAACCATATTCGGCGGGCCGCCGCACAGCGCTCTGGCGGCGGCCCGCTCCCGAATCCGCACCACGAATACGAGGCCGAAGATGACCACGCCCTGGCCGCCCCGGCGCACCGCGCGCCGACAGCTCGCCCGTCGGTTCGCTGGTTGGCGTGCGCGGAGACGGCGTGAGGTTCCACGTCCGGGAACGGAGCAGCCGACTCGTCCCGCGGACGAACGGGAGATCCAGCACCGGTCGCCCGGGCGGCGCCTGCGCTCCCTGGTGAGCGCGCGGAGCGTCGCCGGTCAGGTGTTCCTCCTGCAACTGGCGGTCGTGGTGCTGCTTGTAGTCGCGACGGTGGTGACGCTGGTGGTCCAGGCCCAGCACCAAGGGACGGAGAAAGCCCGCGACGAGGTGCTTGCCGTCGCCGAGGCGTTCGCGAACTCCCCGGGGATCGTGCAGGCGCTGGACAGCCACGATCCGAGCACGGTGCTGCAACCGCTCACCGAGAGGGCCCGAAAGCGGTCCGGCGTCGACGGCATCGTGGTCATCAGCACGGACGGGATCCGGTACACCCACCCTGACCCGCATCAGATCGGGAAACACGTAGTCAAGGGCGACCCCTACCGGAAGGCGGTGAGGGGCACGGCCCTCACGGACTCCGAGGTGACTCCGCTGGGCGTCTCGGTCTTCGCGGAGGTCCCCGTCTTCCGGCCTGACGGCTCGGTCGCCGGCATCGTGTCCCCCGAGATCAAGGTCAAGAAGGTGAACGAAGCGGTGGCCGGGCAGCTTCCGGTGCTCTTTGGCGCCGCGGGCGGCGCGCTCGCCCTGGTCGCAGGCGGGTCGGCGCTGATTGGCCGGCGGCTGCTGCGCCAGACCCGCGGACTGGGCCCCGCCGAGATGACTCGCATGTACGAGCATCATGACGCGGTGCTGCATGCGGTGCGCGAGGGCGTGCTCATCGTCGGCGGTGACGGGCGGCTGCTGCTGGCCAACGACGAGGCGCGGCGGCTGCTGGAGCTGCCGACGGACGCGGAGCAGCGCCAGATCACCGACCTCGGCCTGACCCCGGGCGCCGCCGAGCTGCTTTCCTCGGGGCGGATGGCCACCGACGAGGTCCATCTGGCTGGCGACCGGTTGCTGGCCGTCAACGTCCGGCCCGTCGAGCGCTACGACGGCCCGGCGGGCAGCGTGGCCACGCTGCGCGACACCACCGAACTGCGCACACTCGCAGGCCGGGCCGAGGTGGCCCGCGAGCGCCTGCAGTTGCTCTACGACGCGGGCGTGCGGATCGGCACCACGCTGGATGTGGTGCGCACCGCGGAGGAGCTGGCGGAGATGGTCGTCCCGCGGTTCACCGATTTCGTCACTGTGGAGCTGCTGGATCCGGTGCTGCGTGGCGAGGAGCCGGCCGAGGCAAGCACCGAAATGCGCCGCACCGCCGTCAGCGGCGTCCGTGACGACCCGCCTCTCTACCCCGTGGGGGAGCTGATCCGCTTCGCCTCCACCAACCCCATCGCCGCCGGGGCGGCCAACGGCCACGCTGTGCTGGAGTCGGACCTCGCCGACTCCGACGGCTGGCGGGACCAGGACCCGGAGCGGGCGCGGCGGGTGCTGGAGTACGGAATCCATTCCCTGATCTCGGTGCCGCTGCAGGCCCGCGGAGTGGTGCTAGGGATGGCCAACTTCTGGCGGGCGGACGCCTCCCCTCCCTTCGGGGAGGAGGACCTTTCCCTCTCCGAGGAGCTGGCCAGACGTGCTGCGTTGTGCATCGACAACGCCCGCCGCTACACCCGCGAGCACACCCTGGCGGCCACTCTGCAGCGCAGCCTGCTGCCCCGCACCCTGCCCGAACAGACCGCCGTCGAGGTCGCCCACCGCTACCTGCCCGCCCAGGCCGGGGCGGGCGGCGACTGGTTCGACGTCATCCCCCTGCCCGGCACCCGGGTGGCCCTGGTGGTCGGCGACGTCGTTGGCCACGGCCTGCACGCCGCCGCCACCATGGGTCGGCTGCGCACCGCCGTGCACAACTTCTCCGCCCTGGACCTGGCCCCGGACGAACTCCTGAGCCACCTGGACGAGCTGGTCGCCCACATCGACCACGACGAGGCCGATGGCCAGGGGGTCACGGGGGCCACCTGCCTGTACGCCATCTACGATCCCGTCTCCGGCCGATGCACTGTGGCCCGGTCTGGCCACCCCGGCCCCGCCCTGGTCCACCCCGACGGCACCGTCACCTTCCCGGACGTACCAGTCAGTCCCCCGCTGGGCCTGGGCGGCAGCCTGCCCTTCGAGACAGCCGAACTCACTGTGCCCGAGGGCAGTCAGCTGGTCCTCTACACCGACGGGCTGATCGAGGACCGGGACCGCGACCTCGACACCGGAATCGAGCAACTGCGCACGGCCCTGGCCGATGCTGTGGACCGCACCCCGGAGGCCACCTGCCAGACCGTCTTCGCCACCATGCTCCCCGAGCGCCCCCGCGACGACATCGCCTTGCTGGTGGCCCGGACCCACCTGCTGGACCCGGCCCGGGTCGCGGACTGGGAGGTGCCTTCCGACCCGGCGGCCGTCTCCCGCGTCCGTACCGACGTCACCCGCCAGCTGGAGACCTGGGGCCTGGACCAGGTCGCCTTCACCACCGAGCTGATCGTCAGCGAACTGGTCACCAACGCCATCCGATACGGCACCCAGCCCATCCGGCTGCGCCTGCTACACGACCGCAACCACCTGATCTGCGAGGTCACCGACGGCTCCAGCACCTCCCCCCACCTGCGGCAGGCGGCCACCACGGACGAGGGCGGCCGCGGGCTGTTCCTCGTCGCTCGGTTCGCCCAGCGCTGGGGCACCCGGTACGGCGCCCGCGGCAAGGTCATCTGGACCGAACAATCCCTCCACGACGCCGCAGCCGAACCCGGTGCAGGCCTCGGCGACAACCTGTTGGATCTATGGACTGACACAGAGCTGTGACGGCGGCGTATTCGGTTGCAGCGCAACTGGACGCCACGGCTGAGGCAGCCCCGAGCGCCCTGCCCCTTGAACTGAGCCGCACGCGAGGACCCCGCCCCCGGGCGGGGTCCTTCGGCATGCCCGGGCCTCGGCGCCGCCGCCCGGACCTGCCGAAGGGGCCGGCCGGGTCTGCCCGGGCGGGGGCGGTTGACTGCGGCAGTCTGCCCGCCTAAATTTGCTGCACTTTAGATCGTTCGATGAACCAATGTTCATAATGCGGTTGCGGGAGGTTCATCAGTGGCTCGGCAGGCAGTGGTCGGTATCGACGCGGGCACCACCGCGGTCAAGGCCGTCGTCCTCGCGTGGGACGGCAGGCAACTCGGCTGGGCGCGCGCGCCGCTGGGGGTGACACACCACGGCGACCGGGTCGAACAGGACATGGACGAGGTGTGGTCCGCCGTCCGCGACACCGTCCGCTCGGCAGTCCGGCAGGCGGGCGACAGCGTCGAGATCGCCGCCGTCGGGGTCACCGGACAGGGCGACGGCGCGTGGCTCGTGGACGCCGACGGCCGCCCCTGCGGCCCCGCGCGGATCTGGATGGACGGCGCTGCTGCCGACCGGGGCGCGCGCTGGGAGGCCGACGGCCGGGGCGCGCTGGTCCACGAGGTCACCGGCTCGTCCCTGTTCCCCGGAGCGCTGCCGGTGCTCCTGGAACAGCTGGAGGCGGACTACCCCGAGCGGCTCGCACAGGCCGCCCACCACCTCAACTGCAAGGACTGGATCCGCTTCCGGCTCACGGGCGAGGTCGCCACCGACGCCTCCGAGGCATCCCGCACCTATCTCGACGTGGCCGCCGGGAAATACTCCGACGCCCTGATCGAAGGGCTGGGGCACCAGCGCTTCCGCCGGCTGCTCGCCCCGGTGCTGCCCCCCGCGTCCCCGGCGGGCCGCATCACCGCCGAGGCCGCCGCCGCCACCGGTCTGCCGGTCGGCGTCCCGGTCTCCGCCGGTCTGGTCGACGCCGCCGCGGGCGGGGTCGGCCTCGGGGCGGTCCGGCCGGGCGACGCCTACCTCATCGTGGGCACCACCGCGTTCACCGCTACCGTGCACCGCGACAGCCGGGACCGCCGAGCCCAGGGCCAGATCACCCTGGCGACCGGCCTGGACGGACAGGCCCTCGCCTGCCTCGCCCCCATGACGGGCGCGCCCAACCTCGACTGGGTGCGCCGGGTGACCGGGCTGGAGGACAGCGACTGGCCCGAGGTGGAGCAGGTCGCGCGCACCGCGGGCCCCGGCGCGGGCGGTGTCGTCTATCTGCCCTACGGCTCGCCCAGCGGGGAACGTGCCCCCTTCATCGACAGCGCGGCCTCCGCGTCCTGGGTGGGGATGAGCGTCCGCACCACGGCCGGGCAACTGCTGCGCGCCGTCTATGAGGGCATCGCCCTCACCCTGCGCGAGTGCCTCGGCGCGCCCGTCCCCGGGCGGGTGCTGCGGATCGCGGGCGGCTCGGCCTCCTCGGATCTGCTCTGTCAGGTGCTCGCCGACGTCACCGGCGAGCCCGTGGTGCGCTCCACCGCGCCCGAGCTGGGAGCCCGGGGCGTGGCCGCCCTCGCCATGGTGACCGGCGGGGTGACCGAGGACCTCGACGCAGCGCTCACGGCGCTGGCCCGCCCCACGGACGCCTTCCGCCCCGACCCCGCCCTGCGGGAACCGTACGACCGGCAGGCGCGGGTGTTCGCCGCCGCCCGGGACGCGCTGCGACCCGTCTGGCCCGCGCTGCGGGAACTGCGGACCGAGGCCGAGGCCCCGCCGTCCGTCTCCCCTGCCACAAACACCACCAGCACCTGTGACCTCTCTGACACCTCTGACAAGGCTGAGTCGGCGTATGACGCCGATGGATGGGAAACCCTGTGACCAGTGCGTCGCCGCGACCGCGGCTGCTCATCACCGCACCGTTCGATGCCGCCGCCGCCGCGCGGCTGGCCGATCTCTTCGACATCGAGACCGTGGAGCCGTCCATGGCGGGCGACTCCCTCGCCCGGCCCCGGCTCGCCGACCGGCTCGCGGCGGCCGACGCGGTGGTCTGCGAGGTCGACCGGGTCGACCAGGCGGCCCTGGACGCCGCTCCGGTGCTGAAGTTCGTGGTCACCTGCCGGGCCAGCCCGGTCAACGTCGATCTCGCCGCATGCACCCGCCGGGGCATACCGGTGGCCACCACTCCGGCGCGCAACGCGGAGATCACCGCCGACCTGGCCTTCACCCTGATCCTCTCCACCGTCCGTCACACCAGCGCCGCCGAGCGGTGGACGCGCGCGGGCAACTGGACGGCGGACGACGTCTTCGAGCCGTACGCCCGGTTCCGCGGGATCGGTCTGGGCGGCCGGACCCTGGGCATCGTCGGCGGCGGCGCGATCGGCCGCCGGGTGCTGCGCCGGGCGCTGGCGTTCGGCATGGACGTCCTGGTCTACGACCCCTATCTGGAGCCGGGCGCGCTGGGCGTCGACGCCGAGATCGTCGCCCTGGACGAACTCATGCGCCGCTCCGACGTCATCACCGTTCATGTGCCCCTCAACGACGCGACGGTGGGGCTGATCGGAGCGCCCGAGATCGCCCTGATGCGTCCCGACGCCTATGTCGTCAACGCGGGGCGGGCCGCCGTCGTGGACGAGACGGCGCTGCTGTCGGCCCTGCGGGAGAAGCGGATCGCCGGGGCGGGCCTCGACGTCTTCTGGACCGAGCCGCCGCCCGCCGACCACGAGCTGTTCCGGCTCGACAACGTCACCCTCACCCCGCATATCGGCGGCGCGTCCGACGATGTGGTCACCGAGCACTCCCGCATCGCCGAACGGGCGCTGCGGGCCTGGGCGACGGGCGCGGAGCCCGCCGCGGTGGCCAATGCGAGGGAACTGGCCTCCTGAACACACCTCCGCACAGACTGTGGGCGGGCCCCGTCGGGGCCCGCCCACAGTCTGTGCGGAGGTGAGAAGGAAGCAGAGGTCACACGTGGTGCAGCGCGGCCAGGGCCGAGGACGGGAAAGCGGCGGTCGCGTTGCCCAGCGTCAGCGCGCGATAGGTCGCCACGGCGGCCTCCTCCAGGTTCATCGCGCGGCGGAACGCCATGCCCACATCCGCACCCAGCGAGGAACTGCCGTGGTGGGACAGGACGACACAGTCGTGCGTCAGCGCCTGCTCGGCCGAGGCGTCGGCGAGTTCGTCCGACCCGTTGGGGTGGTACGGCACCGTGCCGATGGAGCGGACGTAGTAGGCGTGGTCGAGGGTGATCAGCCGTATCGGCTCGCCGACGGCGTCGAGCAGCACCGCGTGCTGCGGGTGCAGATGGACCACGCAGTTCACATCCGGCCGCACCTGGTACGTCCGCTGGTGCAGCTTCCACTCGCTGGACGGCCGCTCCGCGCCCCCGGTCCGCTCCCCGGCGAGGTTCATCACGGTGAAGTCCGCGACCTCCAGACGGTCCAGCCAGGTCCCCGCGCCGGTGACCACGTACTCGTCGGAGCCGGGCAGCCGCGCCGACAGATTCCCGCCGCTGGCGAGCACCAGTCCGCGCTCCACGGCGAGCCGGCCGACCTCGGCCAGTTGCTCACACAGCTCCTCGCGCGTTTGTACGGGCTTCACATCGTGTCCTTTCGTAGCGTCGCTCGGATGCCCCTGAGGGCGTCGCCGCGGAACTCCCGGCGGCGGCTCATGAAGGGGCCCCCTCGGGGGCGTCGGCGTCGGCCAGCAGCGCCTTGGCGGTGCTGACATCGGTCACCAGCACATTGATCAGGCCGTGGCGCAGCGCGACCGCCAGGGCCCGCCGCTTGTCAGCCCCGCGCGCCACGCCGATGCGGACGGGGACCGCCCGCAGCTGCTCCAGGCTCAGCCCGATGAGCCGCTCGTCCACCTCGCCCGGCACGGCGGCGCCGTCCGCGTCGAAAAAGCGCCCGGAGATGTCGCCGACCGCGCCCCGCTCCCGGATGCCCGCGAGTTCCGCGGCGCTCAGACCTTGGACGAGCAGTCCGGCGTCGGCGGCGGTGCCGCCGATTCCGGCGATCAGCACATCCGCCGATACGGCCCGCTCCAGCGTCTCCTGGACCGCCGGGTCCTCCCGCCACACCCGTGCGGCCTGCGTGTTGCGCGCGAGCAGCGGAGCGGGCAGGTGGTAGGCCCGCCCGTCCACGGCGGCGGCGAAGGAGAGGGCCAGCTCATGGGGGCTGGCCGCGCGGGAGACGCCGCCCTTGCTCCCGGTGAGCGGGACGATGCTCAGATCCAGCCCGGTCGCCTCCCGCAGATGCCCGGGGATCGCGGCGACCGACCCCGACAGGCCCACGGCGACGGTGGTGCCCTCCGTCAGGAAGGCGGTGACGCAGTCGGCGGCCACCGCCCCCAGGGAGCGGAGCGCGCGGCCCTCGTCCTCGAACGCGGGGCCCACCCACGCCTGGCGGAGCGGATAGGCGTGTCCGAGGGCCGATTCCAGGCCCACGAACAAATGGTCGTCGCTGTGCACCGTGATCTCGACGATCCCGACCAGGCGGGCCTCCGCCAGCAGCCGGGTGACCTTGATCCGGGACAGCCCACAGAGATCGGCGATCTCCTGGTGGGTCAGACCATGCTCGTAGTACAGCCGCGCGATCTTGCCCAGCGGCGGTTGCTTCTGACCATTTGTTCTCTCCATTGATCCTCCGTTCGGATCCTGTCCTCGCCGCCCTCCGCCGGTCAAGGCCCGGCGGACCGGAGAACGCGCACCCCGGCCAAGGGTTGACACCCGCAGAGGCGCCACTCATATTACATGCACTTTGGTTCGAATTTTGATCAGATGTTCACGCGTCTGTTGTGTACGCCGGAGGACACATGCCCACCTCGCCTCATACCGCGGCCTACGCCGCCGTGCCCCGCCCCGGACTGCTCGAACGGCAGGGGATCGTCCGCCCGCTCGCCTTCGGCTACCTCGCCGTCATGCTCTTCATGGTCGGCGACGGCATCGAAGTCGGATTCCTCTCGCCCTATCTGGAGTCGCGCGGGCTCTCCGGCAGCGAGGTCGCCCTGCTGTGGAGCGTCTACGGCTTCGTGGTCGCCGTCGCGGCCTGGCTCTCTGGCGCGCTTGCCGAAGCCTGGGGCCCCCGTCGGGTGATGCTGCTGGGCCTGGGGATCTGGGGCGTCTTCGAGGTCCTCTTCCTGACCGTCGGCGTGGCCGCCGGAAACTACCCGCTGATGCTGCTGACGTTCGGCATCCGGGGCCTGGGCTACCCCTTCTTCGCCTATGGCTTCCTGGTCTGGATCGCCATGGAGACCCCGAGCGAGAAACTCAGCCGGGCCGTCAGCTGGTACTGGTTCGCCTCCACCGCCGGACTCGGCGTCATCAGCTCCTACTTCGCGGGCGCGGTCATCCCCGTCATCGGCGAGATGGCCACCCTCTGGCTCTCCCTCGCCTTCGTCGCCGCCGGCGGCGCGCTGGTGCTCTTCCTCGTCCGGGCCCGGGTCACCAAGGGGCCTCCGGCATCGATGAAGGACTCCATGTCCCAGATGGTCAAGGCGCTCACCATCGTCAAGACGCACCCCCGCGTGGGCGTCGGAGGCGTGGTCCGACTGATCAACACCCTGTCCTTCTACGCCTTCGTGGTCTTCCTGACGACCCATATGGTCAACGAGGTCGGCTTCTCCACGGCGCAGTGGCAGACCATCTGGGGCACGATGCTGCTGGCCAATGTCGTGGCCAACCTACTCTCCGGCTACGTCGCGGACTGGATCGGCGGCGTCAACACCGTCGCCTGGGTGGGCGGACTCGGCTGTTTCGTGACCGTGCTCGCGCTCTACTACGTGCCCGAGGCGGTCGGCCCCAGCTTCGGCATCACGCTCGCCGTCGCCGTCGTCTACGGGCTGGCCCTCGGGGCGTTCGTACCGCTCTCCGCGATCATGCCGCTGCTCGCGCCCCGTCATATCGCCAGCGCGGTCGCCATCCTCAACCTGGGCGCCGGCCTCAGCCAGTTCGTCGGCTCGGCCGTGGCCGGACTGGTCGGCCCGATCGGCATCGAGGGCACCGTCTGGGTGATCGCCTCCGTCTATCTGGTGGGTCTGGTGCTCACCTTCACCCTCAAGGAGCCGAAGTCCGCCGCAGACGACGCGGTGGCGGACAGGCTGCTCCCTCCGTCGCCGGTCAAGGAGCCCGCCGGGGCGGCGGTCGTCGCGCGATCGGGGGAGTGAGCGGGACGCAGACCGGGCCGCCGACGCCCGCCGACCGCCTCGCCGCCGCGACGGTCGGCCGGCGTCGGCCATGGATGACGCGGGGTGGCCACTGTGTGATAACCGCGAGCGAAGCGGACGCGGAACGGACCGGGGAGGAGTACGACCTTCTGCCCGACGAGCAGGCCGTGATCGAGATGCTCCATGACTGGCATCGCAGCGACAGGATCAGCGTACGCCGCGCACGAGGCGGGCTTGACCCACCGGGACATCAAGCCATCCAACATCATCGTCCGCTCCAGCGGCAAAGCGACGGTCGTCGACTTCGGCATCACCAAGGGCAGCGACGAACGGCACTCACTACCACCGGCGTCTTGATCGGCACCCCGGCCTACATGGCGCCCGAAGCGCTGTCCGGCACCTTCGACCACCGCTCCGACCTGTACTCCCTCGGATGCGTGCTCTACGAGATGGTCACCGGCCGCCGGCCTTTCACCGGCACGTCCTGGCACCTGGTCAACCAGCACCTCAGTGAACAGCCCGCCGCGCTGCGCACCCTGCACCCCAAGTCCCCCGTGAGGCTGGAGCGGTTGGTCGGCCGACTCCTGGCCAAGGACCCTGCCCAGCGGCCGGACAGCGCCGAAGAGATCTGCTACCGCCTCGAAGAGATCAACGACCGTCACTTCGGTGACACTCCGCCCAGCCGCGGACTCGACATCACTTCCGAGGTCTGGCTCTATCCGCACGAAGCCACCGACGGCGCGATCATCCCCCTGCGTTTCACCTCCCACAAAACCTGTCCCGCCTGCGCCACCAGGGAAGACGAGAAGGCGGCACGGGCCTGCACCACATGTGAGGGGGAGGGCAGGGTCGTCCGTGAGCAGCAGACCTATAAGGTCCGCATCCCCGCTGGCATCAGGGACGGGCAGAAGGTCCGGATCCGCGAACTCGGCGGCCCCGGCAAGCACGGTGGCGCGCCCGGGGATCTGTATGTGACCGTGCACGTCGCCGACTGATCCGCCGCGCGGTATTCGGCCAGGTCCGATGGCTTTGTGCCATTCGTCAGCAACCCGCCTCCAACATCACTGACGCCCGGCTACATAAGAAGGCTGGGGTTGGCGTGCTGCCGTCATCGTGTGGTGATGGCCGTCGGTGGGGGAGGTCTGGACGGTTGCTGACGATCAATGTGGCTGTGCTGCTTGCGGTCATCGTCTTTTCCGGCTGCGCCGGCGTACGGAGGCCAGGAGCCGGTTGGACGAGAAGTTCACCGTGGTCATCGTTCTGGCGCTGGGCGTGCTCATCGCTCCGACCCCGGTGGGACGGGGGGTCCTGGATTTCTTGGGCCAGCCCGCCCGCGGTGCCCTTGCCCGCGCTGGGCACAGCCTCGACAGCCACCTGCACAACGTCCGCGAGGTCCTACTCCAGGCGATCCTGCAGGAAGACGCCTGGCCCGGCGTGTTCGCCCTCGCGGCCGCGGGCATCGAGTCCCGCGCGGCGGACCTGGTGCGTGTGTGCGTCCTCGAGGAACGCGCTGCCGGCACTTCCTGGGCGCAGATCGGTGAGCCGTTCGGCGTCAGCGCCGACGCCGCCCGCAAATGCTGGGGCCACTGGGCACTCGCCCCGCACCCCGACGACGACCAGCTCAGCGGCGGTTAGGTCTGTTGGGCCCAACAGGGGCAATCTGGTCCGGAGCGACGCCGCCCCGGCGCTTCACCGTGCCACTGCGCGGGCCCCGACGCGCCTTACAGGTCGGCGAGACCGCTGGGGAACAACGCTGCGGCCGTTGCGGGCAGCTCGTCGATCTCGGCGAGCGCCTCGGCCAGGTCCTTGCGGGCCCGGGCCAGCTCGTCGGGGATCTGCCCGGCGCGCTCGTTGTCCGTGGTGAAGACCGCCGAGCAGGCCAATAGTGCGAGCAGGGTGCTCGCAGCAGGGGCCGCCGCCGCGACGACCGGACCACACCCCTGCTTGTCCAGCCCCTTGAGCACGTGGGAGACCTGGCCCGTCTGCCAGTGCAGTGCCCCGATCACGCCCGGCCCGTCGGCTCCGGAGGCCCTGATCACCTGCTGGCGTGCCAGCGTCATCTCTTGCGCCCCCGCGCCCCGGGCGAGCATGTGCCCCTCGGCGAGCATCCCGACCCCGATCGAGGCGCCGTACAGCGCGTTGGAGAGGACGGCGGCCAGGACGTGCTCGCCGCCCACCGCTGCAGCCTGCTGCTCCAGCTCGTCGGCGGTGGGTGGCTGGGCGTACGCGCCGAGCGCGGTCATTGCCGCCGAGACGGAAGCGGCGCTCGGTGCGGGCGCAGGGTTCTGGTGCTGGTTCGGGATCGACATGGGCCGGACCGTAGCGGCATCTCCGGCGAGGAGAGCGGCTTCCCGCCAAACCCGCCCCGGCTGGCAGGAGCGCGTGATAGCCCGAGTCCTTACGATCCGACGGGCGTTTTGTCCACCCGGCTCCCGCCCCGGCCGCGAGAGCGCCAGCGGTCGAGCAGGGCCGTTCTTGAGCAGACCGACTTTTTGACACTGCTCCTCGCGCATGATCCGTCGTAGTCCCGGCTGCGAGTCACTGCTTACTGATCTCGTGATTCCTGAGCGGCAGCCTCTTCTGGGTAATCGGTTTGCAGTTGTGCCAGGTAATCGGTGGCGGTGGATGCTTCGGCGGCGCCGATGCGATCGTAGATGCTCACCGCTTGGCGAAGGTCGGCGAGGGCGGCGTGGTGGGCGCCGGTGCGTGCGTGGCAGCGGGCGGCGCCTTCGAGGGCGCGGGCTTCGTCCAGAGGGCTTTGTACCTGGCGTGCGAGGTGTAAGGCTTCCCCGTACACGGAGAGCGCCTCCTCCGGGCCAGTGGACTCGGCCAGGAGAGTGCCCGTGCTGTTGAGCGCTTCGGCTTCCCCTTGGACGTCGCCCACTTCCCGAAACAGGACCAGAGACTGTTGCAGGAGGTCGCTTGCCACCGGATAGTCCCCGGTCTTAGTCCGCACCCGGCCTAGCTCCTGCAGAGCGTTGGCTTCGCCGTGATGGTTACCCAGGGTGCGGTAGAGGTTCAATGCCTGCTGCGCAAAATCGGCCGCCACCGACAGGTCCCCGGTCCGAATCCGTACCCGGCTCAGCTCGTGCAGGGCGTGAGCCTCGCCATGCTGATTGCCGAGGGTGCGGTAGAGGCTCGTCGCCTGCTGCAGCAGATCAGCCGCAGCTGGGTAGTCGCCGGTCGCGCACCGTACCCAGCCCAGCACCTGTTGGGCGTTGGCTTCGCCGAGGCGGTTGCCGAGGCTGCGATAGAGGTCAAGTGCCCGCTTCTCCAGATCCACCGCCGCCCAGTAGTCCCCCGTCATGTTGCGCACCCAGCCCAGATCCCACAGGACGTTGGCTTCGCCGAGGCGGTTGCCCAAGGTGCGGTAGAGGTCAAGCGCCTGCTGAGCAAAGTCGGCCGCCGCCCGGTAGTCCCCCGTCATGTTGCGTACTTGGCCCAGAACCCGCAGGGCGCCTGCTTCGCCGAGGCGGTTGCCCAAGGTGCGGTAGAGGTCAAGCGCCTGCTGAGCAAAGCCGGCCCCCGCCTGGTAGTCCCCGGCCGTGCCCCTTGCTTGGCCCAGATCCCGTAGGGCGCTTGCTTGGCCGAGGTGGTTGCCCAGGGTGCGGTAGAGGTCCAGTGCCTGCTGCGCCAACTCGGCCGCCGCCTGGTAGTCCTCCGTCCGATACCGAAGCCGGCTCAGCACGAGCAGCGCACCTGCTTCGGCGAGGCGGTCGCCGATGTGGCGAGCGATCGTGACCGCGGCCTGATGGAGCGTGATGGCTCCATCCCAAGGTCCTTGCAGGTAGAGGAAAGAGGCCAGAGCAGCGGTGAGCCGGATGGCGCGCAAGTGCTGGGCGGTGTTGGCGACGTGATGGGTGCAGGCGATGAGGTTCGCGTTTTCGATGCGCATCCAGGCGAGGGCCTGCTCGTAGGTGGCCAAGGTGGGTGCGGCAGCCGGGGCAGCGTCGACGGACGGGGTGGCAGGGAGGGGAGCCTCCGCAAGGTGGCGATCGGCTGTCTCGGTGGTGTGCTGGTAGTAGTTCAGTAACCGGCCCCGGGCGGCGTCATGGTCGTCGGCAGGGTCCTGATCGGCGAGCGTGTGGGCGTAGGTGCGTAGAAGGTCGTGGAGGTGGTAACGGCCGGTGGTGGGGGAATCGATGAGGTGGTCGTCGTAGAGAGCTTCCAGCTCCTGGTGGGCCTGCGCGAGAGGGATGTTGGCGAGAGCGGCGGTGGCGTAGACGTCGGTTTCAGGACCGGGATGCAGGCCCAGGTAGCGAAAGAGACGCTTCCGCTGTGGTGGAAGGGCGCGGTAGGACACCTCGAACGCAGCGGCCACCGCGCGGTCGCCGACGACAAGTTCGCCGAGTCGGTCCTGGGTTTCGGTGAACTCTTGCGCGTACTCAGCCAGGTTCCAGTGGGGGTGGTGGGCGAAGCGGCCGGCGAGTAGGGCGATGGCCAGGGGTAGGTAGCCGCACAGCCGGACGATGTCGGCGACCGCACTGCCTTCCGCGGATGCGGGGGTGCGGTGGGCCAGGCGGGTGAACAGCAGCGCCGCGTCCTCCGCGGGGAGGGTGTCCAGCGGCAGTGGGGTGGCGCCGTCCAGGGCGGCGATGCGTCGGCGGCTCGTGACCAGCACTAGGCAGCCTTCAGCCCCGGGCAAGAGCGGCTCGACCTGCGCGTGGTCGGCGGCGTCGTCCAGGACCAGGAGCATCCGCTTGTCGGTCAGCCGGTCGCGCCACAGGCCAGCGCGGGCGTCTAGGCCCTCGGGGATGTGGCGCGGATCGATGCCGATGCTGATCAGCAGGGCGGCCAGCGCCTCGGCGGGGTCGGCCGGCCTCTGACCGGGGGTGTGGGCGTGCAGACGCAAGAACAACTGCCCGTCAGGGAAGCGGTCGATCAGCTGGCGGGCAGCGTGGACGACGAGGGCGGTTTTGCCCACCCCGGCCATGCCGTCGACGGTGTAGATGGCCACCACCTCGGCCGGCTGGGCGGCGGCCAGCAGCTGATCCACCTCGGCGTGGCGGCCGGTGAAGGCAGCCACGTCACGGGGTACGGTCCGCAGCGCGGTGATCGGCGCGGGCGCCTGCTCGTGGAGGATGTACTGGTCTCGCCCGGCTGCGTAGACGCGGGCGTTGTCGTCGGCGTGGGCCTCGATCCGCACTTGGGCCGTGGTGTCGTTTGGGCTGATTTCGGGGGTGGTCATCGGTCGGTGATGTGCTGGTCGCGGCCGGCCATGTACACCCGCGCGTTGTCGCGCGCCTCGGCGCGCTGGACGATCGAGCCGATCTGGTTCTGCTCGCTCGTGGGAAGAGCAGGCTGGAGGTGGCTTTCCAGCAGCCGTCGCAGCCCTTCCGCGAGGGCGGGGTCTTCGGCGAGGAGCTGGTGCAGGCGCAATTGCCAGGCTCCGATCATGGCCTGTTCGGTGTCCTCATCGCCCGTATCCCGCGCCGCGAGAAGCTGGATGCGGGCGCCGTCCAGGTCGTTTTCCACCTGCCCTGCCCGGTCGGGGCGAGCCTGTCGCCACCAGGCAATCGCCGCTGTTCTAGCTTGCTGCCAGGCGTCAGTGGTCATCGCGCTTACCAGCGCCGTGCCTGCCGCCAGCACTACCGGATCCATCGCCCTCCCCTTGTCCGGACACCGAGGAGAACGGCCATCGCCCGTGCCGAACAGGTCATGACATGAGATGAAGAGGAATGCCGCTGTTGAGCGGAGTGACCAGGATAGGAGGCTGCTGCGAGGGTCGGAAGACGGTTTCTGCCCACATTGCCGTAGGTGGAGACCGGAACAAGCCCATGGCACATGACTATGGGGGCCGAAGCATCAGCCGTCGCTGACACAGTTCAGCAGGGGGTAGACCCATTGGGGTCAATGGGTCCATTCCTCCGCTTGGGTGTCGACGCCGTGGCGGGCTGCGCGCAGTTCGTCCAGGAGCGCTAGGACCTCGTCGCGGGCGCCGACGGCCGTGGTGCCGTTGGCTTCAGCGCCGTCGGGGGCAGGGCGGCACCGTACGCGCCGAGGATCACCTGCAGGCGGCGCAGCCGTTCGGCGAGGCCGGGCCCGTCGAGGCCCTTGACCCAGGAGGCCAGTTGCGCAGAGGTGCTGTGGGCCTCCCGCGGGCTGGGCCTTCGTGTGTTCCGATCGTCATGCCGGGGCGGAACCGGCGCATCTTCGCGGGCCCGGCTGAAGCTGCCGGAGCCGTCGCCGGCAGCCGGGACCGGAGCTGGCGTGGCCCGAGTGGTTCGGTGACAGGGCGGCCTGGTGGGGTCCGGCGCGGTCCGAGGACTTCGCCGCACGAATGGAACCTCCACAGAGTCTGGGTCGTACGCTGAACTCCTGTCTAACGAGCGTGATGTGAGTCACGTTGCGGGTGTGGAGGTTCGGGTGGGCGCGGGAGGTGTGGAGGCCTGTGGCCACCCCTGCCGCACTGTTTACGCTGGTAGGCAGCTTAACTTTACGTGATCATGACGTAGCAGCAAGGAGTGGTCTACTCCTGTTCGTAATCGCGTGATCGCTCCTGGTCAAAAATGATGGGACCGCGATACGCGTTTGCCCATGGTGATTCGAAAAGCTGCGGTTGAGGGCAAAGACACCCTCCGGTGTTCCCGAGAAGGGGGATGGAGCACCGTCCTGTGTGATCCCTGAGGAATGGGAACTGTGGTCGTTCACGAACTTCTCGTCGCGCTGGCGGTCGTTACCGCCCTGCGCGTATTCGCTCCCGAGGCGCGCGCCCTGACTCGGCGCCTCCTCAGCGCCGGGGTGCGGATTGGTGCCACCCAACTGCTGGAAAACGCGTCCGGCGCCGCCGGCACCCGTCAGGAGGTCCCGCCGCTGCCGGACCCGCGCAACGGGGAGGTGTGAGGCCTGTGGCCGTCACACCGTCGCCGGAGGAGCCGGACGGATCAGGAGCCCAGTATGACCTCCCCCGCTCCAGCTTCCTGGAAGAGATCAACAACCTGACGGGCATCGAGTTCCAGATGACACCGGACCAGGAGGCGTTCTACGACCTCTACGCCCGCGCCCACCTGCGATACGCGCACACCATGCTCGGCGACAAGGACGCCGCCAAAGCCGTGATACGGCGCTGCTACTCTCACCTCGCTCTGAACTGGGCGAACGTGCTGAAGGAGGAAAGCCCCGAGGCGTACGCCTGGAAACTGCTCAAGCAACGGGTGGAAACCCACCTGCGGCTGGTGGGCCAGACCTCCCAGATGGTGCAGACCGCCGCCTTCCAGCAGGCCGCGCGCGCCACCCTCGAAGTGATCCGGCGCCAGTTCGAGGTGATGGAGTCCGCCCTCGGCCTCTACACAGCGATAGCCGGCCTGCCCGAGCGGCAGTTCGACGTCATCGTCATGCACTACGTCCTGGGCTACCCCTCGAACCGGATCGCCCGCATCATGGGCATCAAACCGGACACCGTCCGCTCCCACCGGCGTCTGGCCCGCGAACGCATCGCCATCAAGCTCGGCCTGTCATTGGAATCGGCCACCGACGACGAGAATGAGAAGGAGTAACACCGTGCGCAGCATCCACGACGTTCTCGGCGGTGCCGGATGCCCCGACCCGTTCACCGACAAGGATCTCGCCGACCTCAAGCAGGAGATCGTCCGCGACGTCGCCGCCTCCATGATGTTCGGCGCGCTGCCCGCCCCGGCCGGCCACTTCCCCACCCTCCACAACGAGGCCGGCAGGGAACTCGCCACCTTGTCCACCCACCTCCTGCGCCACCGAGACGCCGCTGAGCACGTCGCCCAGCTCGCCCACGAAGGCATCGATGAAGACGGCGCCCTCCGCTTCGCCTCCCTGCTCTTCCTCGTCGACGAGCGCGAAGGTGCCCGCTTCTGGTGGCAGTTCTCCGCCGGCGTCGGCAACGCCACCTCCGCCTACTGCCTCCACCTCTACCACCTCTCCCGCGGCGAACTCCGCGACGCCGACCACTGGGCCCTAGAAGCCGCCACCTTCGAGGGCCCCGCCGTCCCGCACCCGCCCGCCCGCCACCAACTCATCCAACGCGAAGCCCTACGCGCGGCCGTCCGCAGGCTCAAGGTCGACGCAGTCGAGGAATCCGGCTACAGCAGGGTCCTACGCCCCGCTCAGCACCTGGCCGACCGAATCGAAGAACTCGCCGACGCCCTTTAAGCCGGGCCCGATCCGCCAGGCCGTCAACGTCGGCTCGATCAGGGCCCATCGGGCGTCGGACAGGTCGCTGGGGTACGGCTTGCGCTCACTCACGGCCCAGCGTGATCACGGCCGAGCCGGAAGGATCCGTTCCGTAGAAGGTCAGGAGGTTCTGGCGCATCTCTACGTCAGACGGGTTTCCGAGACCAGAAGCGGACGAGACGGGCGACGAGGTCCACGCCTTACCGAGTGACATTCAGTATCTACAGGGCGAAACGCATCATAGTGGGACACTCACATAAGGCGCTTACCTACCTTGACCTGCATAAATGCCCTCTCAGCACAGTTGCTCGGCCAGTCCGACGATGATGCCCTCCGGGCCGCGGATGTAGCAGATCAGATGGCTGTCCTCGAACCGGGCGATCTCGCCTACGAGTTCGGCGCCGTGAGGGCGCAGGCGGGCAACGGTGTCCTCGATGTCGTCGACGGCGAACATGACGCGGTGCGTGCCCAGAATGTTGTGCGGCCGGTTGCGCGGCCCGGCGCTGATCACCTCGGGGCTGCGGTACTTCGCCAGCTCGAGCCGGCTGTGACCGTCCGGGGTCCGGACCATCGCGATGTCACAGCGGACGCCGTCGAGTCCGGTGCACTGGTCGGCGACGAGGCCCTCGACCTGCGCCCTGCCCTCCAGCTCCATACCGAGTTCCACGAAGAACGCGATGGCGGCATCCATGTCGTCGACCACGATGCCGACGTTGTCCATCTGCTGGATCGCCATGCTGGTTTCTCCTTCTTCCTCGTGCGGCCGGTGGTGGCCGCTGATGTCCCAGCGGCTCCCGCCACACTCGTCCGGGGACACGTACACCACGACTGCCGCCGACCTTACGGCCGAGGTGCTCACGGGTACGAAGCGACACCAGGAGTCCGCCCGTGCCGTGTGCCGTCGCCCGCCGAGGTCCGCGCAGACGGACGTACGAGTCCGATCGGCCGCAGGTCACGCCCGCGCGTCATGCCACGTCACGTCACCAGCTCCTGTGGCACCGCTGTGACGGCCGCGGTCACCTCATGAGCCCCTGGTTCGGCGTCTCGACCGGGTCGGCGGTGGGCAGACGGCGGCAGCGGTGGTGTACGGGGCCGGCGCCGCCAGGGGGTGTTGCCGTGTGGCACGGTTCTGGCCCCAGGCGAGGCGAGCGGCGATGACGGTCATCATCGCCAGGAGGGGTACGACGGCCCGTGCGGTCCAGCGGACGCGGTTGCCGCGTCGATGGGTGGCTCTGCCGGCGGCGATGAAATCGGCTTCGAGGGTGGTCAGCCGGCCGCGGTCGGCGGGTGTGGTGAAGTGCGCGTCGAGCTGGGTGAGGCGGACCGGTGATATGCGCACGCCGGGGTCACGGCCGACGGATTCCCAGGCCTCGGCGGCGTCGGTGAGCCAGCGGTGCAGGCGCAGTTTCTCGCGGTCCTCCTCGATCCAGGCGTGCAGTCGGGGCCAGGCGGTGATGAGGGCCTCGTGGGCCAGGTCGACGGTGTCCCCGTCGAGGGTGATCAGCCGGGCCCGCGCCAGGATGTCCAGAACCGTTCTGGTCTCCCGTACGTCTCCGGTGGATTCGATCTCCCTGCGGCTGGTGGGCCGACGGGTGTCCGGGGCTTCGGCGCCGGGAGTGATCAGCCGCAGCATCACCTGACGGGTCGTCTCGGCCTGGGCGGGGTCCATGCGTGCGTACGCGGCCTCCGCGCTCTGGGCGATCACGCCCCGCATGGCCCCGGCCCGCTCGTACCCCTCCAGGGTGAGCGTGCGACCGCGGCGTCGGCGCCAGGTTTCCAGCAGCGCGTGGGAGAGGAACGGCAGGCCGGCGCTCCGGCCGTGGACCTCGTCGATCAGGGTGGCGGTCAGAGCCCGTTCCACGACCAGGGAGCGGGCCGTCGCGGGGCCGATGATGGCCTTGCGCAGTTCGTCACGGGTCAGCGGGCTCACGGGGAGGCTGGCCCTCCGGATCGTCTGGGCGAATTCGGTGTGAGTCAGGCAGTGCGGGTAGAAGTCCGCCCGGATGCCGAGGACGACGTGCAAGCGGCTGCCCGGCTCGCGGGCGGCGAGCAGGCCCGCGAGGAAGCCGTTTCTCTCCCCGGTGTCCTGGCAGAGGGTGAACAGTTCCTCGAACTGGTCGACGATCAGCCAGGTGTCGCCCGGAGCGTCGGCCGGGCGGAGGGCCTCACGGTGTCGGCTCAGGGGCCGCCCGCCGGGAGTGAGGAGGCGGACCGCCGCCGTGGGGACGGAACGTTCACGGAGCCGGGGGACGAGGCCCGCCCTCAGCAAGGAGGATTTGCCACTGCCGGAGGAGCCGAAGACGGCGACGACCCGGTGTCGGTCCGTGAGTGCCAACAGGTCGTGGACCAGCCGGTCGCGGCCGAAGTAGAGGTCGCTGTCGCCGGGCTCGAACCGGGCCAGCCCGAGGTAGGGGGCCGGTTCGTCCGAGGACTCTGCGGCCCGGGAGGCCAGTTCGTCGGACACCCGGGCCCAGCGGTGTTCCCACTCCACGGGGTCGCCCCCGCAGGCGGCGACGTACGCGTGCAGCACCGGCAGCGTCGGGAGCTGCTCGCCCGCGGCGGCCCGGGAGAACGTGGCCGCGGAGTAGGCCGTGGCGTGGCGGGCCATCGTCCCGTACGTGGGGCTGCCCGCCTCCTTCCGAAGCTGCCGCAACGCGAGAGCGAACACGGCCACCGGTCCGGCCGCCGGGTCCACGGGCTTCTCCTGGCGTCCCACGATCGCGCCCCCCCTTCCGGGCGGCGCCGCCGACCGGTCTCCTGCCGGTCATGTATCCAAGCCGTACCAAGGCGGGGGCGGCAAGGCGCTTTTGCGTCGTACGGCGGCGATGCGCGGATTGATTCACCGCCGGGAGAGGGCTGCGTAACAACCGCCTGTCGGCGAAAGCTCGGGGTGAGGAGGCTTCGACCTCCCTCGAACCCGAAAGGTTTCGCCCGTACCCCAGGGGGCGCGGGCGGGCCCGGTCGGCCCGGACCCACGACAGACAGGAGGACGTCATGCCGCTGAGTGACGACGAGGTGCGTGAGATCGAGGAGAACCGCCAGCGCGCCGAGCGCGAGCACGCGGAGTTCCGGGCCAGGCAGGAAGCCGAGCACCGGGCGCGGATCGAGGAGCAGGAGGCCAGGCGGCGCGCGGAGGAGCCGCGCTCCGGCCCCACTTGGTAGCCCCTCGGTTCCTGACAGCCCGCCGGTGCCGCGATCGCATGCGCTCGCGGCACCGGACACACGACGGAGGAGTAAGCATGAAAAGATCCGACATCGCCCGCATCCTGGGCTCCGCGGCGGTCGCCCTCGGCCTGGTCATCGGCTTCACCGGCCAGGCGTCCGCCGTCTCCAGCTTCCGGTACACGCACACGGACAACGTGAGGTGCGTCGCCGGCTACGCGGAGACCAGCGCGGGCTCCAACGGCGGCGGATACTCGCGGAGCATCACGTACGGCTACAACCGTACGTCCAGCGGGGGTTGCCAACTCGCGAACCAGTACACGGGCTGGCTCTCCACCGAGCGGCACATCCTCGCCTTCGACATGGCGGCGGGTGTGTGGTGGAAGTGCGCCGGGTTCGGACCGCTCCGCAACCCCGTTCCCGCCGTGGGCGTGGAGCTCGCGGGCGACATCAACCGAGCGTGCGGCGGTGACGTCTGGTACGCCACGAACACGGCCGCGTACGGCTGGGACGGGGTGGCCTGGCGGGGCAGTTGGGTCGTATCCGGCAACCACTGGGTTCCCCGCGTCGGGCTTGCCATGAGCGGCACCCCGGCGGCCCCGAAGATCAGCGCGGCCGAAGCCGTCCGACGTGGCGAGGTCCGCCTGGGCAGCCCCACCGGCCCCAAGGTCAGCGCCGCGCAGCTCCAGGCCGCACCCCGGGTGGCCGGGTCCACCCCCGTATCGCCCCTGACTCCCTCGGACAGCGCGTACGGGGCGAGGACGATCACCCGGTAGGCGCGCCTGCCGCCTGCCGCCGGAGGTCAGCGGTGCCGTCTAACCTGAGGGGCCGTGACGGCGAGGACGGAGAGGAGGATCAGGGCGCAGGCCGGGGCGAGGACGGTTCAGGGGGCGAGTTCGGCGTAGGGCTGGTTCTCGGAGAGCAGCCGTCCCCACTCGGGGGTGGGGGGCTGTTCGCCGAGGCCGAGGAAGCCGAGCGAGGCCAGGACGAGGATCGTGGTGGGCAGGCGGAGCAGGGCGTTGCGCAGGAGCGGGGCGCTGAGGGCGGGGAGCAGGTGGCGGCGCAGGAGGTGGCCTCGTCCGGCGCCAAGGGAGCGGGCGGCGGCGATATGGCCGCCGGCCCGTTCCTGTTCGAGCAGCGCGGCGCTCTGGGCGGCGTACGGACTCCAGCCGACGAGGCACACGGCGAGGGCGGCGCCCCAGAGGGAGGGGCCGATGGCCGCGGTCACGAGCAGGCCGGCGAGGACGGCGGGCATGGTCGCCGAGCCGCTCGGACTCGGCAGCGCGATCAGCCGGATGATGACCGAGCGCGGCATGGTCGGCCCCGTCGCCGGCGGCAGCGTCCTCGCCCACTTCGACACCATCCTCGCCGCGGCTGCGCCCGAGCTCGCCGGGCGCGCCAAGGCGGTGGCGTTCGACGTGGAGACCGGCCGCCTGGACGTCGTCCCCGACGCCCCGGCCTGCGGCACGCAGCTGCGCTGGAGCGCGCCGAAACTGATCGCGGCGGCGAACACGACGGTGTCCGGCGTGAACGTCCGCGCCCTCCACGTCCTGGCGCCCGCACCCGTGAAGGCCGGCCCCGCCACGGCCGCCGCCGAACCGGACCCGCCGACCGTGCCCGCCGTGCAGAGACAGCGACTGGCCCCGCCGGAGGGCTACCGCCGTGCCATCGAGGCGCACCGCCAAGCCGCGAGGCCGTCCCTGGCGGACCCGGGCATCGCCCAGGCGGTGAAGCGGCAGACCGCCGCGATGCGGGAGCTGTCCCGCCGCGCGTTCCCCGAGCCCGACGTCGTACCGGACGATGCGCCGGCCCCGATCGACCAGGCCCGCGTCCAGCGCCGCCGCCACGCCGCGACGACCGAGGCCGCCGCGCTGCGCCGGGCCCGAGACGAGAAGGCGGGTCGGGAAGTGGCCGTGCCGCAGTGCCTGGGCCAGACGGCGTGACGCCTCCTGTGAGCCTCACAGGCCGTTTCCGCAGGTGGGTGCGGTGCGGGCGGCTGTTGTCCGGTCGCAGACTTCTCCAGGCATCGCAACCCTGCTGTCCTCTGGCAGGTGGTCCTGACCGATTGCCAAGAGATCTTGACCGTCCTGCCCCGGCTGCCCCTGACCGCGTCGGCCGGGTGGTGGATGATCGGGTTGTGCTGGTGCGTACCGAGTTGCTGCCGCTGGGTCCGTCGGGGTTGCCGAGGGTCCGGGTCCACACGCCTGTCGGCAGCGCCGTGGCCGTGTGGCGCGGCGACCTGGACAACGCGGTTGGCTGGCACCACATCGAATGGACCGTCGACGGGGACATCCTCTGGGGCCGCAACACACGGTCGACCGCCCTCGCCGAACCGGGGGTGCGCGAGGAGGCCGGCCGGGTCCTCCTACGAGGACGGCTCCAGCTCACCGAAGACGGCGCCGCTGTCCTTGAGATGGGTGACTCACAGGTGCTGTTCGAGGTCGGTTCGCCGCCACCGCCGGACAAAGCCTGGGTGGAGATCAGCGTCGAAGCGGACAAGGTGGAGCTGTACCCCTACCCGCTCTGACCGGTCAAAGTCACCTGGCAAACGGTCAAGATCGTCTGTCATGGGGCACCTGCTATCTGCGGTGCCCGGACTTGAGTGAGATGTCCATCGCGCCCAGCGTCTCGAAGAACTCCGGGCAACTGCCGGTGCGGTCGGTGGACCCGTAGGGACGCAGGGCCCCGCACGAAACCGGGAGGTCGGGGGTTCACGTGCGGGGCCGCTCACGAGGTGTGGGCCGTCAGACTCCGATCAGGGTGTACGTACCCGTACCGTCCTGCCTGCCGCTGGAGTACTGGCGGATGAACTCCCCGTCCGTGTACCGGTCGTGGCCCATCATGGAGCCGGTGTACTTGTTTTGCACACCGACCATCGAGCTGCCGGGTACGTCGCGGTAGATGTAGAACCGCTGGAGGTCGTCCTCCGTGCAGGTGGCCGTCATCAGGTGGGTTCACCTTGGCTGGGCCCCTTCAGGACCTCATCAACATGGTCGCCGAACTACGCGAGCGCGGGATCGGCTTCACCTCGCTGCGCGAGAACCTGGACACCCCCCGGCGGCCGGCTCGTCTTCCACGTCTTTGCCGCGCTCGCCGAGTTCATCCGCGAACTCATCGTCATCGGTACCAACGAGGGCCTGGCCGCCGCCCGCGAGCGCGGCCGGGTCGGCGGACGCCCGAGCGTCGTCACCGAGGAAGTCATCCGCGCCGCCCGCGATCTACTGCCCGACCCTGGCCGCTCGATCACCTCGATCGCCAAGCTGCTGGGCGTCTCGCCGGGCACCCTCTACAACCACATCCCGGATCTGCGCGAGCTGCGCGCTGGCGCCGTGCCCCGTCAGCTCGAAGCGCCGACGAGGTAGGCCAACTCCAGCAAGATCAATCTCGGCGGCACTTTCTGTACCCGAAACTACTCACACCCGGACGGCCGGGGTCAGCGGGTTCGCGCCGGACGCATCATCAGGATGGCGCGGCAGCCGCAGATTTCGATCCACTGTCTCCAGTTGAGGAGAACTTGTGAAGGAATCCGCTCCGCGCTGTTGGCCCATTGACATCGGCGGGTGGGCTGAGGCCTCAGCCTACCCGCCAGTGCTGAATTCGGCCTTAAATCAACCGATTTGGCCGCAATTGCAGACGCCTCACCGTGTGCCCACTCTGGCTCCACGCCCCGCAGTCATGCCGGGCGCCACCCGAGTGAAAGGGCATACGACATGGACATCGCCACTCAGGAAGAGCTACCCACTCCGCTCCACGCCGTCACCGCCGCGCCGCCCGACCCGGCCTGGCAGCACCTGCCCGTGGTGTGGCGCAAGCCCGGCATGCTGGCGGCGTCCCGGCTGACTACGGGACTCACCTTCGCCACGTACGTCGCCGAGCTCATCCCCACCGGTGCGCCGACGACGTCGGCCGCCGCCCTGTTCGCGTGCCACGCCCTGTACGAGTTCGCCGCCGCCTGCCTGCGCCCCGCCCGACGCTGAGACCACAGGTGCGCAACGATCTCCTGGTCCCCGGGCAGCAGCACCCGGATGGGCATTGGCACCGGCTCGGGGGCGGAGGACATCGTCTGTGCGACATCCCGTGAGTTCCCCTGAGCCCCGCTGAGTGACCCCGGCCGTGGCCAGGGGCTCCTTCCTCCTTCGAGTGCTCCGCTGAGCCGTGACGTAACTTCGGGATTCCTGAAGCGTTCTCAACTTGTCCGACCGATCTGCGGTCCGGTCGAAGGCGAGGAGACGCGAGTTGGCGGCGCTGGCGGTGGTGCGGGACCTGCGCAAGTACCGGGATCCGGTCTTGGCGGAGGAGTTGGAGCGGTTCGAGACCGACGTGCTGGCCGGCTTCGTGTTGGCACGGGCCTCGGCGGGGCTGGCGGACGGCACGATCCGCGGTGACGTCGGGCACCTGGAACAGGTGCGGACCTGGTTCGGCCGCCCCTTGTGGGACATGGAGCCGGCCGACGCGGACGCGTACTTCGGGCGGGTGCTGCGGGGCTCGCCCAGCGGCACCCGCCTGGCCCGTTCCCAGGCCCTGAGTACGTACTTCCTGTTCCTGGAGCTGCGGCACAAGGTCGAGATCCACCGCATGACCGGCCGGGTCGTCGAGTGCCCGATCGACGAGATGAACCGCCCGCGTGGCTCCAAGGACGCCCAGCTGCGGATCCCGCCGACAGCCCCGGAGGTCGGCCGGCTGTTCACCGGCTGGGGCGGCGACCTGGCGACCTGCCGCAAGTTCGCCCCGACCGCGAGGAACTACACCGCCGCGAAGCTGATGTCCCAGGTCGGGCTGCGGGTGAGCGAGGCGTGCGGGCTCGACCTCACCGACATCAAGTGGCACCTGGGCCGGTTCGGCAAGCTCCACGTCCGCCTCGGCAAGGGCGCCCGCGGCTCGGGGCCGCACGAGCGGATGGTGCCGCTGATCAACGGTGCGGACCGGACGCTGCGGTGGTTCATTGAGGACGTCTGGGGTCAGTTCGATGATGACCACACCCGCCCCGGCACCCCGTTGTTCCCCTCCGAGCGCAAGAATGCCGACGGATCCTCGGGCCGGGTGGGCGACGACGCCCTGCGGAACGGTCTGGCCGCCGCCGTCGAGGCTCATCTTCCCAGCTGGGCAGAGAAGTTGACACCGCACGTCCTGCGGCAATTCTGTGCGTCCGAGCTCTATGCGGGCGGCCTGGGTCTGGTCGCAATTCAGGAGGTTTTGTGACATTCCTGGATCGCTACGACGATGCGGTACGTCCACGTCCAGCAAACCAGGGTGGAAGACGCCTGGCTCGCCGGGCAGCAACGGGCCGCGAAGCGGCTGGAAGGACTCATGGGATGAAGTGGAACCTGCGGCTGACCGCCGCCAACAAGGGCATCTGGAAGGCGTCCGAACTGCAGCGGAGCCTCGCCGAGCACGGTCTGGTCATCTCGGCCGGGAAGGTGTCCGGCCTGTGGTCCGGCCAGCCGGTCTCCTTGAAGCTGGAGGACTTGGACGTCATCTGCGTCGTGCTCGGCTGCGAGATCGGCGACCTGCTGATCCCAGAGCCCGAGAAGGTCTCCCGCCCAGGCCAGGCCAATGAGACGGAGCGGATCGCTGTCGGCGCGGCGGCTACCCCACCGGCGGTGGTCCCCAAGCGCCGGGACGGCCGGTCGCTGCCGCCGGAGTGACCCGGTGGCCCGCTTCCCGAAGGGGTACGTCAAGCCAACCGACTCCTGCGACAGCTGCCTGGCCTGGGGGAACTTCAGCGGTCGCCGCTGTCCGACGTGCTACATGTTCGGACGGAGCCACGACGAGGCCCCCTGCACCGGCTGCCATCGCGTCCAGCCGGCGAAGTGGGGCTACTGCCGACTTTGCTGGTGCCAGGCCCGCCACAGTACCAAGGCCGCAACTGGTCGGCCCCTGGACGAGACGGACGTGAGGTCACGGCTCGGCGCTGTCCGGCACCACCAGCTCTTCTTCGTCGGCATGCACTACCGCAGGCGATCGGAGCCTCCTCCTCCACGGTCCCGAGGCCGGCGGGGAGCCCCGCGCAAGCCGCCGCCCCCGCCGGTCTGGCGCCCTGATCCCGGCTGGACGCAGCTACCGCTCTTCGACCAGATCCCGCGCGACTACAGCCGCCTCGACCCGGCCGACGCTGATCTGGCCAGCCCCTGGCTGGCCTGGGCGAAATACCTGGCCCACCAGCTGGCCGAAGCCCGCGGCTGGGGACGCGGCATCCGCTTCGCCGTCAACCGTGGCCTGGCCTTCGCGCTCACCGGCTACGTCGAAAGCGACGTCATCCGCCACACGGAGATCTTCACTCCGCTGCGAGCCCTCGACCTGAGCGTCGGCCACATCGTCACCGTTCTGGAGGAGATGGGCATCTTCGAGGACGACAGCGAGCCCTCCTTCGAACGCTGGCTCGCCGGGCGGTTGGAAGGACTCGCACCCGGCATCCGCTCGGAGGCCGAACGCTGGACCCGCGTCCTGCACAAGGGTGGCCCGCGCAGCCTGCCGCGCCGAGAGGGAACGGTCTGGCTCTACCTCAACGCGGCCCGCCCGGCCCTGCTGGAGTGGTCGAGTCGCTACGACCACTTGCGGGAGGTGACGCGCGACGACGTCCTCACCTACCTCAAGGTCCTGCACGGTCGCCACCGTCACAGCCAACTCGTCGCCCTGCGTTCGCTGTTCAGCTGGGCCAAACGGAACGGGCTCATCTTCCGCAACCCCACCAGCCGGATCAAGGTCGGGCAGTACGAGTACGCCGTGCTGCAGCCGCTCGTCCCTGAACAGGTCGACCGGGCCGTCGCGGCGGCCACGACCCCGGCGACACGACTCATCCTCGCCCTCGCGGCGGTCCACGCCGCCCGAGTGACCCAGATCGGCACGCTCATGCTCGATGACGTCGACATCGGCAACCGGCGGCTGACCATCGCCGGCCGCGTTCGCCCCCTCGACGACCTGACCCTGAAGCTGCTGCTGGACTGGCTGGAGCAGCGGCGCACCCGCTGGCCGAACACGGCGAACCTCCACCTACTGATCAACAACCAGACCGCGAACAGGTGCTGTCACGTTGTTGGGTTGCAGGTGCCTGACGGTGCGTCGTGGCCTGGTGGGGCCCGCGGTCCGGGCCTGTGGTCAGGCCGTGGTGGGCCGGCTGGCAGCTTGGGTGATCTGGTCCCAGATCGCGAAGCGGACGGTCATCTCGGCTCGGTGGTCGGAGGCTGTCATCAGGTGGCGGTGAGGGCGGAAGTGGGGTGAGATGCCGCTGAACGCGGACAGGAACCGCTGGGCCCCGCCGACGGAACGGAATCCCTTCATGGCGCGTTCGCGCTGCCGCGTGGGCTGATGACTGTTCTCGGCCCGGTTGTTCAGGCCCTTGTGGGAACGGTGCTCCACCGAGGGCATGACCTCGCGGTGCGCCGCGCCGTAGGAACGCAGCTTGTCGGTGACGATCACCCTCGGCACCGCCCGGGTCTTCTTCATCAGACGGCGGAAGAACCGCCTGGCCGCGGCCTTGTCGCGGCGGTTCTGGACGAGGATGTCGAGGACGTTGCCGTCCTGGTCGACGGCCCGCCACAGGTACTTCCGCTCGCCGTTGATCTTGATGAAGACCTCGTCCAGATGCCACTTGTCGCCGGGCCGTGGCTGTCGGCGGCGCAGTCCGGCGGCGTAGGCCTGTCCGAACTTCAGACACCACCGCCGCACCGTCTCGTAGGAGACGATGACGCCGCGCTGGAGCATCAGCTCTTCGACCTCGCGGTAGGACAGAGGGAAGCGGAAGTACAGCCACACGCAGTGCGAGATCACCTCGACCGGGTACCGGTGACCCCTGTACGACGGCAGCACAGACGACACCAGCGATCCCCTCCCCAGCGTGATCAACACGAAGATCATCCCACCCGGGTCAGCCAACGTGACAGTGCCCTCCGCCCGGTTGTTCAGGCCCTTGTGGGAACGGTGTTCCACCGAGGGCATGACCTCGCGGTGCGCCGCGCCGTAGGAACGGAGCTTGTCGGTGACGACCACCCTCGGCACCGTACGGGTCTTCTTCATCAGGCGGCGGAAGAAGCGTCCTGCCGCGGTCTTGTCCCGGCGATTCCGGACGAGGATGTCGAGGACGTTGCCATTCTGATCGACGGCCCGCCACAGATACTTCAGCTCGCCGTTGACCTTGATGAAGACCTCGTCCAGGTGCCACTTGTCCCCGGGCCGTGGCCGACGGCGGCGCAGTCCGTCGGCATAAGCCTGTCCGAACTTCAGACACCAGCGGCGGACCGTCTCGTAGGAGACGCTGATGCCGCGCTGCAGCATCAGCTCCTCCACCTCGCGGAATGACAACGGGAAGCGGAAGTACAGCCACACGCAGTGGGAGATCACCTCGACCGGCTACCGGTGCCCCTTGTACGACGGCGGCGTACTGCCCACGGACAACCCCCTCCACCATGATCAACCCGAAGATCATCCCACCCGTCAGCCAACGTGACAGTGCCCCGCGGTGACTGACACACTGCCCAGCGACCCCCTGTACTTGAGCGGTGCCTCCCGGTTCGGGCGAGGCCAAGAGCTCTGTGGTGACGTTGCGACGGGCGGCGGACAGTGCGGTGGGGTCTGCTGCGGCCTGGGCAGCGACGGCCAGCCGGGTGACCTGCACAGTGACGGTGAAGGAGATCCGGTCGGGATCGGTCCCGCCGGGTTCTGCCGTGCGCGTCTGCAGCGCGCAGTGTCTGGTAGACGGTGAGGAGGGCGTAGATCTCCTGGCAGACCAGCTCGGGCGCCTTGGAACGCAGGATAAATCCGGCGCCGCGCAGGCGGTTCTGGAGGTAGGCGTCGGCGTCACGCAGTACGCGTTCGGCGGTGTGTGCCTCGATCAACGGCATCAGCTGGGCCATGAGCGCGGGCCGGACCTCTTCTCCGATGTGCTCGCAAAGCTCGATCAGCGGTGCCGGGCCGTGCCGGTAGAAGAGGTTGGGGACGAGTACGTAGTACCCCTGCCCGGCTACTGAGGTATTTCGGTTCAGGGTGACCGTGACAACGGCGGACCGATCCGCACCATTCGCACGGGGATCGAGAAGCGGCATCTGCCCGGCAAGGCCACCAGGAGGCGGTTACGGCCTCGCCGCACAACCCCCGAAGACGCAGCACCGAACGGCGATCACCGAGACGCTGCCCCTGGAGTACAACGTGTACTCCGGCGGAGCCATATATCGGAGTTGGTGTCGTTCACGCCGCCTCGACGTGGCGACATGCGACGGCAAGCATGGAGACCGCCTCATCGTCAGCCTGCTCAGCACAATCGTGGCCGCGGTGGCCGCGGCCTCTGCCGGGGTGGTCATCTGCTTCGTCTACGGCCACCACGCCGGAGGCAAGCTTCTGCGAAGGGCCTACGGACCCACCGTGCCCGTCTCCGACCCAAGCGTTTCTCCGCTGCGCGCTCTGCGGGCAACCGGCCGCTGGCTCGTGCCCGAGTGGAAGCGGCCGTAGGCGGCGCTTTGACCTCGCCGTCGTACCAGTGCGAAAGGCGGGGCTTGTCGGGAACGACCAGCAACCGGCACAGCCGACTGTAGCCAGATGACCACAGAACGGAGTTGCGGCGTGCTTCGGGAACCCGCAGGCTGTATCTGGCAAGCGACCTTGATGACGCAAAGAGGTGATCAGGTTGCAGGACCACTCGCGCCCGGTCAACCCCTCGAAACATGGGTGCGGGTGACGCGTGCCGCCTCAAGGGCCGGTACCCCGGTGAGTCCAGTCGCGATACTCCAACGACCGCCCCAGCACGGGACTCAGGCAGACGGAACTGGCTTCATGTCCCAGTCGGACTCCGCATCAGGCGCCCGGAGTACTTCTTTGCGGCACACGCTGCGGACTCCCCTCTCGCTCAGTGGTGCCCGTTGACCGTCTGGCCCGAAGCGGCCCACGTGGTCGAAGTGTATGACCACCGGTTGCCCCAGCCCACCACCCACCACAGGGAGCCACAGCATATGGACGGAAAGCACAAGATACTGGCTGCACTGACCGGAACTGCGCTGACAGCCGGACTCACTGGCCTGGCCCTCGGGCCCACCGCCACCACACCTGCTCACTCCCCAACCCTGCGCGCCGCCACCGGGCCCTCTGGGATGTCGGTCGTGGAGTGGAACCGTGAGCTCATCACCGTCCTGAGCGATCCGAAGGCCCAACCGCCCACCATCCACCCCACGCGCAGCTTCGCGCTCCTTCAGGCTGCCGAGTACGACGCGGTGGTATCGGTCACCCGGGCCGGCCCTGCCTACTTGTTCTCGGTGTCGGCGCCGCGAGGCGCCCGTGCAGACGCCGCAGCGGACCAAGCAGCCCACGATGTGCTGGTGGCCCTGTACCCGGCCAAGCGCGCAAGCGTGGACCAACGGCTGAGCAGCCAGTTGTCCGCGATTCCCAACGGCCCCGGCAAGCAGGCGGGCATTCGCGTGGGAGCCGAGGTCGCCCGCAGGCTGATCAGCCTGCGATCCCATGATGGGTCCTCGACCAAGCCGCCGCCGTTCAGTCCCCGCAACGTGGCCGGCGGCTACCGGCCCACACCGCCCGACTTCCCCACACCGGTGTTCACCAACTGGGGCTCGGTCAAGCCGTTCGTGCTTGCCAAAGGAAGCCAGTTCCGCCCGGCGCCGCCGCCGGCCGTCAGCACCGCCGAGTACGCCACAGCCTTGAATGAGGTCAAGAGCCTGGGGAGAATGACCAGTACCACCCGCACCCCCGATCAGACCGCAGCCGGGAAGTTCTGGGCGACAGCGCCCGTCTGGAACGTCTGGAATCAGATCGCGCAGGGCCTCGTAACCTCCCAGCACGCAAGCCTGGAGAAGGCGGTGAAGGTCTTCGCCCAGCTCAACCTGTCCCTCGCCGACACCGCGATCGCGATGTACGACGCCAAGTACACCTACCGCGTATGGCGGCCCGTGACCGCCCTGCGGCTCGGTGGTACGCACTACAACCCGCGCATCGCTGGCGATCCCAACTGGACCCCCCTGCTGCCGACCGCCCCGGATCCGTCCTACCCCGCCGCCCACGGCGCTCTCAGCCAGGCGGCGGCAACGACGCTCACCAAGTTCTACGGTGCGCAGCACCACCTCGTGGTGACGTCGAAGGGGGTCACCCGAACCTTCGCCAGCTTCCAACGCGCCGCCACTGAAGCGTGGCTCAGCCGGATATGGACCGGCCAGCACACCTCCATCGACAACCGGGCAGGCCAACAACTCGGCACGCAGGTCGCCGATTTCGTGGCGCAACACATCTGATCTGCCCGCACCCGTGCAGCGTCAACGCGCCGCATAGCTGTAGCCAAGAGCCAGCTGTATGAGCTGCTCTGAGAGGGACAGGCCACTTCCGCCCGCAGGGGCGCCTGGGGCGGCTGAAGGACTGGCCCCGGCCGAAGCGTCGGAAGTGCCGACCGAGGCGGCAGGTGCCGACGGCTTCGAATCCGATTGCGCGGCGCTGGGGCTGCAGGCGGGCTCCGGGATCGACGGCTGATACAGCCTCATGATCCCAGAGCTTCGACGGCGTTTGACAGACGGTCATATGTCCAGGTGGTAGCCCTCCGTCTGTACTCATCTCAGCTGGTGCTACAGCTGCTACGTGGTGGGCGGCCTATGGGCCGCCCACCTGCGTCACTGGCCGGTGCTGGGACCGGCGCGTTTGGAGGCGCGGGCGCCGTCGGTGCCCACGCCAGCCGCCGCCGGTCGGGATGCGTCACGGATTCTTGGAGCCCCACCCCGCAGGCGAGAAGGGCGACCAGCGCGCCCGTCGGCTGGCCTCTCCGGTCAGCAACCGCCTTCAGGCTCCGGCTGCAAGGAGGACACCGCCCGGTCGGACTCGCCGGTGAGGTTGCCGGCCTCACCGGGCTCCACGAGCCGCCATTCGCCGCTGAAGCCCTCGTTCTGGTATAGGCACCAGTTGTCGCTGGTGCTGTTGTAGACACTGCGCGCCCTGTCGTTGAACCCCGCGGTGCGAAGGTCAGAGATGGCGTCGTGGACGGAGAGAGTCGCGCCCTGGCCCGCGTGCCCCCCATACAGGCAGACGTGTTCGTCACTGCATTCGTAGGTAGCGGCTGCTGCCGGGGAGACCAGCGCGGCGGCCATCACCGATCCCATCGCTACCACTTTGCCGAATGTGCTGACCCTGGGCATCGGAGCGCCCCTTTCGTTCTGGAAGTGAGCCGTCGGTGACCCCGGAGAGTGGGACGGCGCTCGGCCTGCCGCGCCGTGCTCGTCCCGAACCGAGACGGTGGCCGCCCTATTGCGCCGGACTCTAGAAGCCACCAGGTCCAGCCAGTGGGAGGCGATCCGGCGGTTCACCCTCCTTCTACCTGGACGGCTCCGCACGGCACCCGACGGGATGGGGCGGCGGTGAAGTGGGCGGGACGCTGACGTGTTCATCGAAGTGCAAATCCCCTTCCGGGGCCGGCCTCGGCGGAGCGGACCGGACGTCGGCGGTGGCGGAGATCGGGCCGGGCTCACTGTGGTTCATGGGCTCCCCTTCGGATTCGGAGGACGCGTCGATTTCAGAAAGGGGCTGGGTTCTCACTGGCAGATACAGCGGTGTTCTCCGGCGACGGAGGCACGGAAGAAGGAGCGGCGGCGAGCAGCGCCTGGGCGAGCTCGATGCGCACCGTTGCCAGACGGAGGGCGCCCCAATGCCTGTCCCCGCGCTCACTCACAAAATCAGCGGGACCCCTTTTCGTAGCTTGAGCCCATGGTGAGAACTAAACCCAGCGCGGCCGACAGGCACTTGATCCGGCTCACAGCAGCATCCGGACTGGAACTGAACCCCTACCGGCTGGAGCGGTGGCGAGCGGCCGGGCTGATCCCCCGGCCCGGAACGGACACCCTGGTGCGGATCGGGACCGCCGAGGTCTACACGCCGGAGACAGCCGCCCTCGTGGCAGGGCTCCTGGTATGCGCCCCGCTGTGCAGAACGAACGAGGACCTGGCGCTCCTGGCGTTCTTCAACGAGGTCCCGGTGCCCTTGGATCCGGTGCGCGCCGCCCTGCTCAAGAACTTCCCCCAGTACAGCAAGGTCCGGGAGCGAGCGAACGAGGAGTTGCAGCAGATCCCGGCGGAACATCGCGACGAGGCTGAACCCGAGTACAACTGGGCAGAAGCCGCAGCTGCCCTTGACATGGAACACAAGGCGGCCGTCCGCCAGATGAGAGACAACCTCCGACGCCGCCGCGACCTGGCGACAGCATCGCTCGATGAACGCGTCCGCGGCGTGCTGATCTGGCTGAACGCGCCGGCCCTGCCCACACACGACAGCGTGTTCATGGCGGACCTGCGCACGGCCATGGCGTTCGCCGGACCGCCCGAACAGTCCCGAGCAGCGTGGCTGCTCGCAGCCATCTGTCACAGCGACCAGCTTGCAGAGCGCGGCGAAACCTCCGGCCCGGAACGGCTGGAGACCTTTCTGGCAGTGACAGACGACGATCTGACGACCCTGCGGGAGCAGGTGAGAGAGTCCCTGGACGCCATGTGGCACATGGCGACGGAGGGACGCAGTCGCCGCTTCGAGCTGGACTCACCCGAGATGGCCCGGTCGGCAGGCCGCATGCTCGTGGAATGGACCACCGCGCGCCAGGCCCACCCTCCTGGTACGCGCCCCGCCCAGTTGCTGGTGGACGGCCTGCGCCGCCTGTGGTCCCTGTGCTCAACCGACTCCGTCGGAGAAGGCCGCGCTGCCTTCCAGCTCCGGACCCGCTCACGGCAACGACACCGCCCGGGACGCGCGAGCCCGCCAAGGCCGGCTGACCCCTACGTTCCTCGACGGCCAGCCGTCCCGGCGTTTGCGGTGTCCTTGGAAGAGGTCTCAAGAATCGAGCACGGCGGCGACGGCCTCGATCTCGACCAGTTGGTCCTTATAGCCGAGCACGGTGACGCCCATCAAGGTGCTGGGAACGTCATGGTCAGCGAACGAGTCCCGGACTACCTGCCAGGCGGCCACCAGGTCCTCCCGCCGGGCCGTAGCGACGAGAACCCGTGTGCTGATGACGTCCTGGAGTGACGCGCCTGAGGCAGTAAGAGCGGCCTCCATGTTCTCGATGGCTTTCGCTGCCTGGCCCGCGTAGTCCCCGATCGCTGCTGTGGAGCCGTCATCGTTCAGCGGACACGCCCCAGCGAGGAAGATCAGGCGTGACTCGGCGGGCGCCGTGGCCGCGTAGGCGTACTCGGCGACGTCGGACAGGGAGGCGGAGCGGATCAAAGTGATGGCACGAGCCACGGTCGTGGGGTCCTTTCCCATCGGATGTTGAGCGCGGACATCCTGCCAACGGCCGGTTGGCTTCCGCCTTCCCTTTTTCTCGCCGCGCCACGGGAACGCCGTCATTTCTGCTCGACATTCACGAACCGCATGATCACCAACTGACTCCGGAACCAGTCGACAAACGCTGTTGCTGGACATCAACGAAGCCACCCACGACGCCGCCCGAAGCGCGATGGCGCAGCACTATTGGGTCTCCGCACCGCCGCAGTCTGACCTGTGTTCACCAAGCTGCCGGACAGGGGCCGCGCGACGTCGTACCGGACGATGCTCTGCTACCTCCGGTCGGCGCCACGGACGATGTCGACCAGGTCGGCGGGGCCGGGAAGTCGTCCGCGGTAGACCAGCGCGAAAACGCCCAGGATGAGCAGGCTCACGAAGGGACCGGTCGCGATCTCGGGCAGGCCGGATCGTGACAGCGCCAGCAGCACACCGACGATCAGCACCCCGGAGATCACCAGGCGCAGCCACGAGCGATCCGCGACCGGCTCAACCCCTTCCATCTGCCGCTCATCAAGAAGCTGACCGGTACGCCCCTCGGCGTACCGGTGGGCCATCGTGGCAAGCAACGTTGCCATGGTTCGTAACGCCTCGTCGGGATCCTGGTGCTGCCGGGCCTCCGCCTTGCGCAGCACTGCGACCACCCGTGCAGCGTGTATCTTCAGCTCCCGCCGCTGATGCCGGCGCACACGCTCGTGTCGGGTCTTCCATGCCTGCCGGATCACTCGTTCCGCCCGCTTGGTTGACACGTGCGGCAGTTCGAGCGGGCCCCTCTCACGGAGCTGCGCGTGTGTGCGCCCGCAGTGCACCGCACACAGCGTCAGCAGCACCACAGGCCAATTCCTCTGCTCCGACTCGGCGGCGAGCCGGCGTTGATCCCGCCGGGGAATAAGCGGGTTCAGACCCACCAGCGCGAGTGCGGCCGGCAGGAGGAGAAAGGCCGCGTAGCACAGGAGAAGGGCGACGATAGGGGTACGCAGCAGCCCGACGGCCTCTGTCGGGCTTTCCCACAGCTGCACTGGGGTCTCGGGAACCTTTGTAGGGAGCACAAAGATGATCCACTTTGTCGCGTCCACGCATCCATTGATCAGGGACTCGACGGGGTCAAGGTTCCCCGGGGCAGGCCCCTGTCTATTCCAGGCCGCGCGAATATCGGCCTCCCGCCACACCGCCACGGTCAGGAGCGCAAGAAACCCCAGCCGCACTGGGGTCTCCCTGAGGAAGCCTTTCGCCCAACGAGACACGCACGGATCGACGAGGTTTCTGTGCGGCGGCAGGCCGGTCACCAGCCCGGGAAGTACGGAATGCGCAGGGCCGACCACGCGAGCCGTCAGCTGACTGTGGATCCTCACCCATCCAACCCGCAGCCGGTTGAGTACGTGTGTACGCAGCGCTGGCCGGAGTTGTCCCCTCCACACGACCTGGTAAAGGGCGGTGCCCGCGACGAAGAGTGCAGCCATCATCGCGAGCACCGCGAGATTGACCTTCAACTGGTGGTCCATCCGCGAAGTGTCGCTCAATCAAGCGAAGTTGAGCACGCCTACCCGGACTCCCGCGGGCGGGTACCGGCTGCCCCGCACCACAGCTGCGCCGTGCTGTCGCTGATGCGCTGGTAGACGGCGATCAGTACTTCACCGACCGCGGCCGCCAGGCCGCAACGCCACTGAACGTGGTGCGGACGATCTGCATGACGATGACGTTGCCCTCGTACCCCAGGGCCTCCAGTTCGGTCTCCGTGGCGTACCGAGAGGTGACCTCCGTCTCCTCCCGCGCGGCTTCGCTGTTCGGCGGCTCTGCGGCTGCGACGAGCTGTACGGGGTCTTGGGCGGTGGTCATGGTGTCAGCTCCAGGCGGGAGTGAGCTCGTCGAGTGGGATCTCCTGGCGCCGTCGTTGAGCTCGACGACGGCAGCCTGCCCGTTGACGGCGCGGCCGGCGGATCTCGTCCTTGAAGGACGGTCGGCGCGAGAAGCGCGCCCAGGACCCGGAGCTGCTGCCCAGCCGGCCCGCCAGCGGGAACAGATAACCGGTATCCGGAAAATCTGCTCACGCGGGTGGCTAGCCGAGCCAGACGATGTCCAGTACGGACAGGTGCCGCTGGTGGCGGTTGAGGAAGTAAATGACGCTGAGCTGACCGACCGAGGCGGCCCGTACGTCCTCGCCTTCCGGATCGTTGGCGTTCCACTGGGGGAAGCCCCAAGGAGAGCGGGCTGCGATGTCCAGAAGGTCGCGCAGCATCTCCTTGGCGTGATCGGGGAGGCCGCTGAGCGTCTTGGCTGCCTGCGGCGACAGCCTGGCGGGCCACGGCTCGTTGCTCATGGGCGGGGCCCGAGGACGTCCTCCAGGGCGACGAAGCCGCTGTCGTCCATGCCGGAATCGATGAACGCGTCCACGGCTGGGGCGGTGTCCAGCCGAATCTGCCAGGTGTGGACGACCTCGTGGAGCGGTGTGAGGCTGTAACTGGCGCGCGAGTCCTCCAGTGCCTTGCCCCAGTCCCGTTCGAAGGCCGGCACCCAGGCGTCGGCGCGGTGGTTGGTAAGGATCCGCGCGAGGAGCTGGGCAGCTGCACCGGGTGCGGGTGCGGGAGGCGGTGTGGGTGCGTACTCAGGCTGGGCGCTCATGGGCTCCTCCGGATCGGTCCTGTTCGACACGTTAGCGCCGTCGTCGCCACCACTTGCTGCGTTCTGCCGTAATCGAGCCCCAACCGGCTTTTGGCGGCGTCATCCTTGGCACATGAAGGACTTCGAGTTCGAGTGCTGGGACTGCTGGGAGACCAACTTCGTCAAAGGCCGCCCCAAAGGGTTCTGGACAACGACCCACTACGAGTTACCGGGCAAATGGAACTGCTGGTCATGCGGCGCCGTCAACACCACCCCCGACGACTGACACCGGGACGGCAGGTAGAAGGAGGCTGGCGACGCGTGATGTGCCGAAGCGCGAAAGCTGTCACCAAGGTCGGTACTGACCTGGGGTTTCGCTTGACCGAAGCACGGGAGTGGTCACCAAGCCAGCGCGCTACTTGTCACCCCGTCCACGACAACACGCCTGTTGTCACTTGAGGTCCGGCTGACAGTGAGGATTGAGCTACCCGCCGTCGCGAGGAGCAGCGCTCAGAGTCGCGGGCAACCCGCACGCCAAAGCCTTGCGGGCGGCAAGGTAGCCCGCGATTTTGAACGCCAGTTCGTGAGAGCCGAACGTATCGGCGCGGGCACGCCGCAGCACCACCCGAGCGGCGATCACAACTCCGTGCTCGGGCAAGCTCAGCTGCTCCTCGATCCCCACGGCAGCAGCGGCGAAGAAGCGTGGCAGGTTTTCGGCAGGTTCGTACTCCACCGTCAGCTCTTGGGCTACCTCGAAGGCGAAGCCCTCGGCTGCGGGCTCGAAATCCACCTCTATCTCCGCGAAATGTGGCGCGCAGTTCTGCTTCTGATGCAAAACACACACGCCACGGATCGGATACGGCGGGAACCGAGGCAGCGCTGACGTCATGCCGGAACGCTACCCCTGCCCGGTACCCCGCCTCCGCCGTCGATCTTGGTGACAGAAAACCTGCCTCTGTCACGGCAGCTGTAGTTCGTGAGGCGTAAGGCAACGCTGCTGGTCAGCGTGGTGGATGGGGTGCCTACGGGCAGAGGTGCGGCCACCTGCATCGTGATCGTTTGTGAAGACGGAAAACGAAGCGGTGGCCGCGCAGGCCACGGTAGTACACGCCCTGTGGGACGAGTCTTTCGAGGGGCTGATGGGCCGGGTGGCGAGCTGCTTTCCGCGCCGGGAGCCCCGGCTGACCTGCCGGAACATGGTTCAGGGACTGCTAATGGTCAAGGACTCGGCGAACTGCTGGTCGCTGGCCGAGGCGATCGGCCACGCCGGCCCGCACGTGCTGCAGCACTTCCTGTCCCGTGCCCGCTTCGACACCGAGGCGATACGCAGGTCGGCCGCGGCCTGGACAGTGGAGCAACTCGGCGACCGGGAGGCGATGTTGGTGGTGGACGAGACGGGCGATGAGAAGTCCTCCCTCGACGCGGTCGGCGCGGCCCGGCAGCACTCCGGCGCCCTGGGCGGGATCGGACTGTGCCAGGTCGCGGTACATCTCTCCTACGTGAGCGCGCAGGGCCACGCGCTGATCGACCGCCGCCTCTACCTCGGTGAGGCATGGGCTGGCGACGACGAACGCCGTGAACTGGCCGGGGTACCCGACGAGACGGCGTTCGCCACCAAACCGCAACTGGCCGGCGACATGCTCGCCGAGGCGCACGCCGCGGGCATCCGCACCGCATGGGTGGCGGCCGACGAGGTCTACGGCGGCCGGGAGTTGCGCGCCCGGGTCCGCACCCTTGGCCACGGCTACGCGATCGCCGTGCCCACCAGCCACCGCGTCACCACCCCGGGCGGGAAAGCCAAGGTCACCGCGCTGCTGGAGCGGGTACCCCAGCGGGCCTGGATGCGGCTGAAGACCGGCAACGGCACCAAGGGCGAACGGCTCTACGACTGGGCGATGATCGACGTGAACCCCGACGACACCCCGCCCGCACAGGCCGCCGGGCACAGCCAGGTCCTCATCCGGCGCCACCGACGCACCGGCTCCCTCTCCTTCTACCGCACCTGGCACCCCGACCCGCAACCGATATCGGTGCTGGTCAGCGTGGTCTGCCGCCGCTGGCGCGTCGAGGAGGACTTCCAAGGAGCCAAGGGCCTGGCCCACCTCGGCACGGGCCAGGTCACCTGCTGGATCTCCTGGCACCGCTGGAGCCTGATGAGCCTGCTCGCCTACGCGCTCCTGGCCGTCGGCGCCCTCCACGAGCGGCAACGCGCCAACCCCGCTGAGCCCGAGGACTACCCGGTCATGGTGCCCGTCAGCCCACGCGAACTCCTCGCCCTGCTCCGGGTCTTCGTCCTGCCCCGCCCCTGCCAGGAAACCGATCCCGCACACGCGCTCCGCTGGTCACACTGGCGCCGCCGACACCAGCATCGGGCAGCCGACTGCCACCGCCGCTGGAACAACGTCACGGCAGTGGCCATCGCATGACTGTGGTCGGGTAGCCGGAGACCATTGCTGATCTCCGGCCCCCTCAGAACCGGACGTGCGACGTTAACCGCATCCGGCTCAAGCAAGCCACGAGGGCTTCGCAGGTCAGCAGGGTTACGTGGTCCGTTTGCCGTCGCCCGCGTGGTGCTGGCGATGGCATTCGGAGTGCACGAGGCGAAGGTTGCTCCGCTCGTCCCCGCCGCCGTCTCGCCGGTAGGTGAAGTGATGCTTGTGGAGCATCTTCTTCGAGGCCGCGAACCAGTTGATCCACTCGCGTGGGCTGTCCGGTTCGTACTCGGCTCCGGCGATCAGCGCCTGTTTGCAGAGAGGACAAAGTCCCTGCTGCCGGACCGCCAGGAGAAGACTCGTCTTGTCCATCGGCGGTGGCGCCTTCTTTCGGCGGCGGTTCCGCCAGTACTCGGTCAGCGCGGGGTCGTCCGGGGACGCTCCGCCCTTGACGAGTTGGTGGCGGACGATGCCGGTCCAGGCGAATTTGATGAGGAAGGCGCCACTGTCGCGGTCGCCGAACACCCACCGGTCTCGCCGGGACGGGTGGAACCTGCCGAAGTACCGGTCCACGACCCAGTGCCTCGACTTGTTGCGGTGGCGACGTCTGGCCCATTTGAAGGTCAGCCGCCACATGTAGTGATCCAGCGACGAGAACGTCGTCGTGGACCAGGTCCTTCTGCAACCGCTCCACCTGCTGCCGCAGCTTTTCGTTCTCCACCTCCGCGGCGGACTTCTTCGCACGGGCCGGGCTGGTCCGGCGGTCGACCAGGTTTTCCAGGGCCCCGGCGTCCCGGGCGGCCCGCCATTCCTTGACATGCGAGTGGTAGAGCCGTTCCCGGCGCAGGACTGCACCCTTCTCGTTCCTGGGCGCGGAGTCGTACTCGGCAACGATCCGCAGTTTGTACTCCGAGGTGAAAGTGCGGCGCTTCGGCCTCGGCGCCGGGTCGGACCCGACGGGCTCTGTGCTGGGCATAAGGGACGGTTCTCCTGTCGTGCCCTCTCAGGCTAACCCCGCAGAACGGGACGTCTCACCCAAGGCTGACAGAGAGGGACCCGACGGTGGGTGAAGAACGACCGTCTCAACCACGTCGGCTGCCTCTGGGCCTTCTCCGCCCCCAACGCATCGCCTGGCGCCAAGCTCCACTACCGCAGGCGTCGCGACGAGCACGGTGACTGGCACGCCTCCGCCCAGAGGAACCTCTTCAACCGCATGCTCGGCCAGCTCTACCACTGCCTTCAGCACAGCCGCCGTTTCGATGAGACCGTCGCCTTCCCCTCTTCGCCGGCAAGGATGATGGCTGCCTAGAACGTCCAGAACGATGATCGTTGAAGGCGTGCGGTCAACAGATAACCTTGTCGGCAGGGCACGTGGAAGTCAGCCCTCCCAGTAGCGCTGGGCTGCAGACGCAACAGCTCCAGTGTCAGTGACGTCTGAGACCGTGCGGTCTGTGATCTCAATCCCCAGTTGGACCAAGTCGGGGGTGCTCTATGTCAGCACCTGACGAGAATCTCTCGAGTCCCCCCACCACGACCCATGAAATCGCCTCCCACCCATCAGCTGACGAGGTGCGGGACAAGGGCCGGCTGCCCCGCTCCTACATGCTGTGGCTAGGGCGTGTTCCAGGTTCGGATCACGTGGGGCGGAGACTCCGGAGCCAGATGATCGATCCGCGTAGGTGGAGTCCGGCGAGGTAGCTGGAAGGAGTCTTGTCGTAGCGGGTGGCCAGCCCTCGCCATTCCTTGATCTTGTTGATGCCGCGCTCGACGGTGTTCCTCTCCTTGTAGAGCTCGGCGTCGTGGGAGAGGGGGCGGCCGCCTTTCGAGCCTCGCTTCTTGCGGTGGGCGGCCTGGTCCTTCTTCTCCGGGATCACCGCCTGGATCCGGCGTTTACGCAGGTAGGAGCGGTTCGCGCGGGAGGAGTACGCCTTGTCGGCGGCGACGGCCCCGGGGCGGGTGCGGGGCCGACCGACCGGCCCACGGATCCTGACTCGGTCGAGGACCCCGGCGAAACGCGGACTGTCGGCCGCCTGTCCCGGCGTCACCACGAACGACAGCGGGCGGCACCGCCGGTCGGTGGCCAGGTGCGTCTTGACCGTCAGCCCGCCCCGCGAGCGCCCCAACGCGGCAGCTTTCAGGCGGGCCTTGTGGCGGCGGCGTATCCGTCGCCGTTCGGCACGTAACGCTTCCTCGACCGGGTCGCCTTCGGCCGTCACCTGGGCGGATTGTCCCTTTGCTGGAGCCCCTTTTCCTCCTCGGCGGCTTTCACCAGTTCCTCCAGGAGCTCGGGGTCGACGGCCATGCCGGCCGCGTGGTGATGCGCGCGTGCGACGGTGGAATCGACGCTGACCAGGTCCAGATCGGCCTGTCCTCGCCGGGCCGCCTCGGCGATCATCCGCTCCATCAGCGTCTCGAAGGTGCCCGCAAGGGCCCACTTCTGGAAGCGGCCGTAGACGGTGGACCAGGACCCGTAGCGTTCGGGAATGTCGCGCCACGGGCTCCCGGTCCGGAACCTCCACATCACCGCGTTCAACTGTTTACGCAGGTCAGGGATCGGTCCGCTCACGCCGAGCGGCAGGTGCGGCTCGAACAACTCCCACTCTGCATCCGTCAGATCGCCTCGCGTCACCCCGGATGTCTACCGTCCCGAGCCACTCCGGCGGAGCGATTTGACCCAACAGTGATCTGAACCTGGAACACGCCCTAGCCGGAATCCTGGTGTCCCTGACAGGCAACTCGGTCTTCTACTTCGCCCTCGGCTGGGCCGCCAGCGAGCACGGCGGCACGGTCGCAGGACTGACTCTGAGCGCCATCAACCTTCCCCGCGTCCTTCTCCTGCTCATCGGGGGTGCGGTCAGCGATCGATTCAGCGCGCGCCGCGTACTGATCACGGGCGACGCGGCAATGCTGGTCTTCTCTCTCGTCCTGGCCGCGGTCGCCTATCACCTGGGGGCCCCGCCCATCCTGCTCATCACAGCGGGCATAGCCGTCGGTGTCGTAGACGCCTTCTACCTGCCGGCTTCCGGATCCATGCCTCGCCGCTTGGTGGAAAAGGAGCAGATTCCTCGCGCTCTGTCTCTCCGCCAGATCGGTGGCCAGGTCGTCAACATGGGAGGCGGCCCACTCGGCGGTGTACTCGTCGGCCTCGCCGGACTGGCAGGCGCCGCTCTGGTCAACGCCGTTACCTTCGCTCTCACCCTCATCGTGCTGGTGGCCGTCCGGCCACGACACCACGTGCCGCCCTCGGGGGCGTCCAGTCTCCTCAAGGACGCCATGGACGGTGTGCGTGTGGCGTTCTCCCATCCCGTGCTGCGCCCGGGGCTTTGCCTCACCGGAGCCGCGGCCGGCCTTCTGCTGCCCGTCCTCCCGCTGCTCCTCCCCCTGCTCGCACGCCAGGAGCAGTGGGGCGCGGGAGCCACAGGGCTCGTGATAGGAGCGCAAGGAGTTGGCATGGTGGCTGTCACCGCGGTTGTCGTGAAGCGCGGGCCGATGGGTCGGCCAGGGCTCCTGTCGGCAAGCGCGCTGGCGCTGGCCGGGCTGGGAGCACTCGCACTCGCGCTCGCGCCCGGCGTGGCGGGAGCGACGGCCGCCGCCCTGGTAATTGGCATTGGAAACGGGATGTTTTCTGCCCACATCGCGCCGCTGATCCTCACAGCAACCCCTGGAAGCCACCTGTCCCGTGTGCAGGCCGTACTCGTCCTCGTACAGAGTCTCGCTCTGCTGCTCATGAACAATCTGCTCGGCACACTTGCCGATCTCGAAGGTCCGGCAGTCGTAACTGTCGCCTGCGCCACCATGCTCGTCGGCGCCGGGCTACTGGGGTTGGCCTCCGGCCCGCTCCGCAGGGACCGGACCGGTCTTGCACCCCGGTTGGACTCGGCGAGCACTCCGAACACCTGACGCACTGAATGCGGGCGTCCCCGGCAGATAGATGCGCCCCAAGCTTGACTCTTATGCGCCTGAGGTGTCTGTCCGGTCCTCGGCAGCCGCGGGGCGGCCGAGGACCAGGCAGGGCGACAGGTCAGGAGGCCAGCGAGCCAGTACGGCGGGACTGCAGAGCGCGCCGGTAGCGGGCAGCTCGCTGCCGGAGCCGGTCCATCAGCGTGGGGTGGGTGTGTCGCCAGGCGCTGTGGTGCAGGCCCTCCTCCGTGGGGAGAGTGCGGGTAGCTCCGCAGGTGCAGGTCCAGGCGTAGGGCTCGGGGCTGGTGTCGTCGCGGGTGGCGGTGGCGGTGGCCTGGGTGCCGTCGTGGCGTCCGTGGTAGGTGCCGATCCAGAGCGGGTCGGACATGGTGTCGGTTCCGTTCGTTCGAGGGCGGGCAGGGCTCGGTTTCTGCGTAGCGATGCGGTGGGGTCCGTCGGTCGGTCGGGGAGCATGGTCGGTATGCCGCGCACGCTGAGAGCTACGGGTGAGTCGAAGAACCTGACGCTTGAGGAGCTGAGGGATTTCGTGAAGGTCGCCGGGGACGCGGGGGTGGGGGACGACGAGTGCGTCACCGCCGAGGTATCGACCACCGGGAAGATCAAGGAGCTTGAGGTCGAGATTCCGTGAGGCCGACGGCCTCGTAGTGGGGATGTCGGGGCGGCCGGGTGCGTGTGAGTACCTGGCCGCCCTTTTGCTGTGTGTGCGGGGTCAGGGGTGGAGGGCTGCGGTGGTGGCCCACAGTGCGCCGAGCGCGGTGGTGGTGAGGGTGAGCCAGGCAAGGGCGTCGGCCCAGAGCCGACCACCGGTGCCTTTCGGATCGCGAAGGTCCGCGAACGTGTCAGCGAGGCGGGCGTGGAGGGCAGCGAGTCTGCCAAGGTCGGTGTACCAGCGGCCGCGCCGGTCGACCTCGCCGGTCTTCTCGCCGTCGGGGTAGTGGCGGCCGTGGAGCGCCTGGCGGTGGTGTACGCCCTCGGCGTCTATCTCCGGTGGGCTGAAGCGGACGGGGCTGGTGGTCCGGCAGACCGGGCAGCGGTAGAGGTAGCGGCGCATGATCGCCTTTCCGCGAGGGGTTGTTGTGGTGACGTGCTGTAGCGGGCCGTGCGACGCCGGTGGGCGGCGGGCCGGGGAGGGTGCGCCGTGCGGCGGGGATGGGGCGTGCGGGCCCTTCCTGGGGCTGTGCGCCTGTTTCCCGGGGGTTCCGGGCAGAGCCCGCTCTACCCGCTCGCTTGCAGGTCAGAGGGTTGTGATGCCCGCTCGGCACCCGCTCTTCCCCCGCTCGCCAGAGCGGCTGCCGAGCGGGGGAAGAGCGGGTGCTGAGCGGGTCAGGAGGGGGTGCTTGTGTCGGTCAGGGCGGCTTCAAGAGCGGAGCCCTTGTAACCCTTCGCGTTCTTGAGGCCGTCGATCGCACCGATGCTGACGGCATTGCCGCAGCCCGCCTTGCGCAGGAGGCTGCCGAGTTCGGTCTTGTCGATGCCCTCGAATTCCCCCTCGGTTCCGATGCTTTCGGCGAGCGTCTCGCCTCCTTCCCGCTGGGGCAGTGGACCGCAGACGCGCGCCGGTTCTACGCCCGCGGGAACATGGACGAGGACCGCGTCGCGCAGCTGGAGAAGCTCGGCATGATCTGGTCCCACTTCGACGTCGCCTGGGAAGAGGGCCTGACCGCCGCGCGCGGGTGGGCCGCCGAACACGGACACCTCCTGGCCCCGCTCGACGCCGCCCACCAGGGCTACAAGGTCGGCATCTGGCTGAAGAACGCCCGCGCCGCCGCCCGGCGCGCCCTGGACCTCGAACAGCGCCAGGCCGAAGGCTTGCCGGTGGAATCATGGGCCGGCGCCCTGTCAGAGGAACGGCGCGAGCAGCTGGAAGAGATCGACCCGTCCTGGTGCCCAACCTGGCCGGTGGAATGGCAGCGGGTCTTCCACCTCACCCGCCTCCACCTGGAAGAGATCGGCGGCGAGCTGCCCACCGAGCCCGGCGACGTCGTGCACCGGGGCGAAGACCCCGGGCGATGGGTGCGGGCACAGCGGCTGGGCTGGGAAAAGCTGACCGGAGTGCAGCAGTGGATGTGCGAGCAGGTCCTCGGGATCGAGCCCGCCAACGAGGACGAAATGCCCAAGCCCCGTACGAGCCAGGCACAAAAGTGGGCGCTGCACCTCGACGCCGCCCGGCAGTTCTTCGAGCGCGAGGGGCACCTGAAGGTCCCGCGCAAGCACGTCGAGACGATCGCCGTGGGTGAGGACGGCGGCGAGGACCAGGAGCAGCGGGACGTGGACCTGAAGCTGGGTGCGTGGGTCGGGAACCAGCGATCCCGGGCCGCATCGCTGACACCCGAGCGGATCGAGCAGCTGTCCGAGGTCGGGATGCGGTGGTCGTGATGGGCATCGCGTCACCGCGGCTGCGGGGTGCTGTGACCGCGGCGGCGTCGGACGATGGGGCATGGCTTCCGCCCCGATAGTCGTGCACCGTCCGTCGCCGACGGGAGGTCGGCGTGTCACTGCGTACGGCCGGATCCTGGGCCTGGCCCGCGATGACCGGGACCTGGTCGAGTTCCTGCGGCGGGCTGGCCTGCCTGGCGCGGAGACGCTGCTGGATGACCCGCAGTGGTTGGAGTGGCGGGGCGGCCGGGCTCATGAGTGGGATGCGGCGTGACCGGGTTATCCACAGGGCCCGGCGGGATTGGTCGGCTCGTCGTAGCGTGCTGCTCTGTCGATCCCGAGCCGAGAACACCGCCAGCTGACCTTTCCAGTCGTTCCGCATGCCCCGTCTGGAGACGGGCTACCGCGATGACCAGGGAACACACTTCTGCTGGCCGGCCGGGCGGACATCGACAAGATCGAAGCCATCTGCGTGGCGCACGAGATGTTGGACCTGGCCCAGGCCGGAGTCACGGACGAACCCGACCCACCCTTGCGTGGTCGCGTGTCGAAGAAGCCACCCGACGACGTCCATCGTCACCCCGAAGTCGTCCTCGTGGACGCACGTCCGGACGGTCAGGGCCCACGGTTCGCTGCCGTCCAGGTTCGGCCTGTCCGTGGCACGGACCAGCAGGGAGACATCGGCCCCGTCGAACGAGTGGCTCGCCGAGCCACCGTCGAAGGCCTGCCAGGGACCGCCCCATGACTCCCAGTCAGTCGACTTCAACTCTGTCGGCATGTCCGCCTGCCCCAGGAGCCACCTCAGTTCCAGAAGCACCGGCTCGGGCAGGTCCGGCGTCAGGTCCACCGCCAGGAACAGGTCGTAGTAGTCACTCACATCAGGGACCCTAGCCCCAGCCGCTGACAGCACTCTGCGGGCCTGACAGACCCCCACGGAGCCCGGTGCTGTCAAAACTTGTGAACCTCGGTCGGCGGCTTGATCACCAAGCGCTGCCGAAACTCATCGACAAACGCTGTCCTACGAAGTGGACGAAGCCAGTTCGCCCTGGACGAGGTCGGGTGCATCCTGATGTCCGCGCTGCGGGACTGGGCGAGGGACTCCCCCGCCACGGCGGCGCTGGGCATCGCCCGCAGCATCATCCGGTTCACCGCGAACGTCATCCCGGACCCTGACGATGCGGACACCGCCGACACCTTGGAGACGATGCGGGACGAGCATCTGGTGATGGCGGCGGCCTTCCACGGTGCGCACCAGTAGCCGCGCGCCGGATAGCTGGAGGGTGGGAGTGGCGCGCATCCACCCGGTGCGCGCCATCGGGTGGCCTCCCCTCAGTGGCGTCCACTCGATCCGATGGCGCCCACTCGATGGCTTCCACCCGATGGACATCCACCCGGTGCACGATGTGCGCCGCGGATGGCCGTCGGGTGGGAGTGGCGCGCATCGGGTCGGCTCGGTGCGGTGTTCCGGGTGTGCCCGAGCGGCGCGTTCCCCCTTGACACGCGCCTGTGTCAAGGGGAAACGCAGCAGGGTGCACCGGGGTGGATGCCGAGCATCGTCACCGACGATGTCGCTCCGGGACGATGTCGTGCATCCATCCGGAGAGTGCACGACATCGTCGGTGGGCATCGGCCGCATCGAGTGCACCGCACCGGGTGCGCTCAGCGGCCGGCTTCCGGCCCACGGTGCGGATCGGACTGCTGAGGACGGTGCGCCCGCTGGTCGTCCTCGGGCGCCGGGTGCGGTGCGGGGGCGTTCTCTGGGTCGGCGTACTTCCTCGTCCTCGCGCGGGCTCCGTCGCCGGCCTTCGTGAAGGCGTCCGTCACGCGGCGCAGCTGCTCGGCGGTGAAGTCCAGGGCTTCCACGTCCGTACGCGATTCCCTCAAGGCCCGCAGCGCCGCCAAGTCGACCCCCGACCGCGGCCCGGCCTCCGGCTCCTGGTCGTCGTGCTCGACGTCGGCGTCCCGGTGCGCAAGCAGGAGCTCAGGCATCGCCGCCTGCTGATGCGCGGTGACGTCGTACTCCCGGCCCCGCACGACGGTGGTGCGCAGCTTCTCCCGCACCGCCGCGCCGGCGAGGACCGCACGGTCGTAGCTCAACGGGACGCGGGGTATCTCCCACTCCCCCGCTTCCTGGCCTGGTGGCCGGGGAGCGGCCAAGGAGAAGGAGCCCGGGTCGGCCGGTGCGTACGGGTTGGCCAGGGCCGGTGCGCCGGGGTCGGCCGGGGGCAGCCGGTCCGGGTCAGGCACGGGCGCCGGGCGGGCGCGAGTCGGACAGCGCCCACCGGGCGGTGTAGAGCCGGTAGTCCGACAGCAGGCCGCGTGTGGACTTCGGCTCGCTGATGTCCAAGCAGTACGTGGAGATGGCGGCGGCCACGATCTGCTCGTCCAGGCCGGGGTCGCGGCGGCGGCCGCGCAGGACCAGGGCGAGGTGGCGGCGGGCTTCGGCGAGCAGGTGCCGGCGGTGGAACCGGTCGCCGCCGTTCATCACGAACACCACGGCGGCGACCCGGGCCCGGATCCGCGCGGCTGCGGCGCGGGCGAGCTCGAGGAGCGAGTTGATGATGTCGACGGCCACCTTGGAGGTGTCGATCGCGCTCTGCTTCCAGTCGGCGCGCAGCTGCGCGAGGGAGCGGGCCTTCTGCTTGGGCGGCCGGGTCTTGTGGGCGGCCATCCGCATCAGTTCCACCCGGGCCCGCTCGGAGACTGCGGGCAGGTACTTCAGCTCGCCGTCGTCGTCGACGGCGGTGACGTACTCGTGCTCCAGGTCCGCCAGGCAGGCGGCGATCTGCTCTCCGCGGCTGGCGGTCCAGCGGATCAGCTCGTGAGGTACGCCCGCGATGTCCATGACCGGCCGGCGCCCGGCGGTGACGACGCGCGGCTCGGTCGCCAGCCCCAGCTCCTCACAGACCTCAGCGGCCACGATCTCGTTGTAGAGCGCGGACGCGGCGACCGTGTTCTCGAACAGGACCTCGGAATGGATCGACCCCCACTTCCCGTCCAGGCGCTGCCCCTTCACCGACAGCATCAGATGGTCATGGAGCAGCGGCATTCCCGAGCGTGCCTCGTAGTGGCGGAAGCGGGCGGCGACCAGACCGCCGGGCGGCCGGACCTTGTAGATGCCGTCCTTGCCGTACCGGATCACCGCCGCCTCGTCCTCGATCCACTCCAACACCCGCTCGATCGCGCGCTCGTGCGCGGCCTCGATCACCCGCCGGGTCTCGTCATCACCCAGCGCCCACAGCAGGTAGATCGTCGGCTGCGGCCGGGAGACGAGATCGAACCCGGTGACCGTCACCCGGCGCCCGAGAGCGCCAGCCCTCACCGCCGCCTTCGGGGACTTCCCCGCGGCCAGCTCTTCGGCCTCGATCCGGTCCGCCTACGAGTGCCGGCCCCGCTCGCCGAACAGGTTCCGCAGCTGCTGCTCGGTGACTTCCTCGCCCGCCGACAGACCGAGCGCGGCCAGGCCGCGGCCCATCCATCGCCCGGCCGGGACACCGGCCTCCTCCTGAGCCTTACGCAGGGGCGTGCGGGCCGGGCGATGGCCGTCGCCGACGACGACCTGGCGCAGGTAGTAGCGGTACATCTGACCGGCTCGAATGATCGCGATATCCATCATGGAGACCACGCCACACGGCTCTGACCTGCAAGGAAAGGCGGATCAGCCGTACGTCCCGCCAGGCGGGAGCAGCGGCCGAACTTTCTTCTCAGGTGCCCGTCAGGCGGGAAGCGGCTCCGGCCGGACAGCGAATGTCATCGCTCTCCGGCAGCCCTCACTTCACGACCCGTACGACACCAACAAGCACCACTGAGCATCACTGAGTGCCAAGGAACGAACACCACCAACGAGCACCGCCTACATCAGCCCCCGGCACCCCGGGGGCTTCGTCGTGCTGCCCCGGAGGAAACCACCATGCCCACCTTCGAGACCCTGGGTGAGGGAGGACGGCCCAGACCAGGGCCAGCATCACGGCCATCACCAAGTGGTACTGGGGGTGCCGTTAACGAACGGCGATCCAACCGACATGTAGCTGAGGGTCACGGATTTCGGAAATGCTTTACCGAGGGTGGGCAGGCCGCGACGGCGGGCGGAGCGGGTCGCGAAGCCGTCACGGGTGACCGCTCCTTGTACCCGCTCCTGGGCTCTGACCGGCGCGAAGGCCGAGGCGGAGACCGGGGGTGGCCGTGCAACAACGGCTCCAGAACAGCCCGTCGACCCTCGGTCGGGATTTCCCGTCCCACACGACGGCCACCCCGGACCAAGATCCACGTTCGTGCGGACCTCAGGCGGCTGCCGGCCGCTCGCGCAGCAGTAGTCCCGCGGTCACGGCGACCGTCGCCGCAGCCAGTCCGTGGACGCCGTACGCGGTTGCCGCCGGGCCGCCTTCGTTCAGCACGATCAGCATGTCGCCGGCCGGGACGACGGCCATTGCCGCCATCGCCAGCCCGAGCGCCTTGCGCTGCCCGGCCAGCAGCAGCGCGAGTATCACCAGTCCGAAGCCGATGTCTCGCATGCCCTTGACCGCCAGGAAGCCCTTCCCCTGGTCCTGTGGCCAGGTCGGCAGCCCGAACCCTTCGGCCGTCGCCTGCGGTGCGAGCAGGAAGCTGATCCCGGTGTAGAGGAGGAACAGGCCGCCGAGGACGGCGAGGACGGTGGCGAGGCGCTTCATGGTCATGGCGGATCTCCTGAGGGTGTCGTACGGCGGGGCAGAACGGAACGGGATCGGCGGCGGGCATCGCATCGCCTCGCGAGGCATCGCAACCGCATCACGGACAGCAGGGAGCGGGCTACTTCGTCTCTTGCCCTGGACGTCTCGGCGTTGTCCCGACCGACGTCGTGATGGCTGGGGCTGCTGTAGCTCGCCGGTTTCGGCGATGCCGCCGATGTCGTGGCCGGGCCGGCGGTCGGGTGCGCAGCAGGGTCCGGCCCCCGGCGTTGGAGGCTTCCGGCGGGCAGGTGCCGGTGAGCCCAGTCGGCGGCGCACTCGGCGCCGGGCTGGTCAGGGGCAGATGATGTAGCGGCCGCGGAGGCCGCCCTTGGCGGTGGCCCGGTGGGCGTCGGCGGCCTGGTCCAGGGAGACGACCGCGTAGACGCGGGCCGGCAGTTCGCCCGCGGCGGTGCGGGTGAGGAGGTCGGCGAGTCGGCCGCGGTCGGAGGCGGTGACCACGGAGATGACCGAGATTCCGCGCTCGGTGGGGGGTTCGAGGCCGGGCCGCAGGCCGACGTAGGCGCCGCCGTCGCGGACCAGCTTGAGGGCCTGGTCATTGAGTTGTGCGGGGTCGACGACTGCGTCCCATTCCGGCTCGGCGTGCGTGGTGAAGTCGGCGCCGAGGCCGCGGACGAACTCCTCGTCGCCGGCGCGGGCGAACCCGGTCACCTGCCAGCCGCGTTCCCGGGCGAGGACGGTGACGTTCGCCCCGACCGCCCCCGCGGCGCCGGTCACCAGCAGCCGGCCCGCCCCGGCAGGCGCGTCGCCGAGCAGGTCGATGACCTGCGCGGCGGCCAGCCCGTTGAGGGGCACCGTGGTCGCGGCCAGCAGGTCCAGCCCGTCGGGGACCCGGGCGACGTCGGCCGCTGCGACCACGATCTGCTCGGCGTAGGTGCCGTAGTCGCGGTCGAAGCCGACCACCAGGCCGGCCACCCGGGTGCCGACGGCCAGGTCGACGCCCGGCCCGGCCGCGTCCACGACGCCGGCGAACTCCCAGCCCAGGCCAGTGTGTTCGGGCTGCTGCACCAGCCCGATCGCGTGGAAGAAGCCCGCTGCGACGCCGAGGTCGGTGGGGTTGACCGTCGCCGCGGCAATGGCGACCCGGATCTGGCCGGGGCCGGGCTCGGCGACGGGCACCTCGATGATCTCGATCGAGTCGGGCCCGTTCGGGACGCGGACGACGGCGGTGCGGAAAGTAGCAGCACTCATGGCTTTGTTCCCTTGCGGTGGGGTGATCGCTTCCGAGCTCCATGCTGGTTTCGTTAACCTCCTCGCGGAAGCAGGCACTTGAAAGTGCGTAAGCCCCCCTCGGGTGGGGAAGGAGCGATCAATGTCGACACGGACAGCGGCTCAGCACCGGGCCGAGGAGAAGACGAGCTACAACGCGTTCATGGCGGGCTGCCCCAGCCGCCAGTTGCTCGAACGGATCTCCGACAAGTGGGTCGCGTTGATCCTCGCGGCGCTCGGCAGCGATGGCCCGCACCGTCCCGGGGTCGACCACGGAGACGGGCCCCGGCCGATGCGCTATTCCGAACTGTCCCGCCGGCTCGCGGGCGCCAGCCAGAAGATGCTCACCCAGACCCTGCGCTCCCTGGAAGTCGACGGCCTGGTCACCCGGACCGTCACGCCCACCGTGCCCGTCACCGTCACTTACGAGCTCACGGACCTCGGTCTGTCCCTGAACCGCGTCATGGCCGGCCTCAAGGACTGGGCCGAAACACACATGACCGAAGTACTCGCCCACCGCGAGGAACACCACCGCGCAGCAGCCGAACACTGAGTAGGGTCGGGGACTGGCGCGGTGGCTAATGCTCCGTTTCCAGTCCCCGCCGCTTCAAACCGTGCATGCAGTTCTCCCGCACACGGCTTTCCGACATCGTTCACCGACTGGCATGCACAGTCGCCCTGCGTACGTTTCCGGTGAGGCGGTAGACCCCGAGCCGCGTGATCCACTCGTAGGTATAACGAGTGACCCAGTTCCGACCCGCTCGGCCGTGTTTCCGGCTGGTGAGGATCGCCAGCCGTTCGTGGACATAGCCGTCGACCGCGTTGAACTTCCGCCCAGAATTCCCGTTGCGAAAGTACGCGGCCCAGCCCCGCAGGACCGGGTTGAGGTCGGCAACCACAGCGGACACCGGCCGCTCGGTCTTTGAACGGCCCGTGGCTGCGCGGATCTTCTCCCGCAGCACGCGGATCGCTCTGCCCGAAGGCCAGCGCTGCAAGTAGAACCTGCCCCGCCACCTCCACGACTCAACTTTCCGGTGGTGGAATCCGAGGAAATCAAAGCCCTGCCCACCTCGGGTGAGGCAAGCGATGCCGGACTTCTCCGGGTGCAATCGCATCCCGAGTTGTCCGAGCACCCACGCCGCCAATTCCCGGGCCTGTTCTGCCCGTTGTCTGGTCAGCGACAGGACAACGAAGTCGTCGCAGTACCTCACCAGCACTCCCAGCCGGTGGCCTTCGACCCGCCACGCCTCGTCGAGGACATGCAGCGCGATGTTCGCCAGCGATGAGAGATTCTGTCGGGGATCTTGAGGTTCCCAGGCGGAACGGCATGGTCGTCGGGCAGGCTCGGCTTGGTTCCGAAGGTCGACTGCCGTACATACGAGGTGAGCCGGTGTCCCTCCGTCCCCGCTCTGGCGAGCAAGTTCCGCCCTCGACTGCGCGGGTGGCGCGGGCAAGCAATCCGAAGGGCACGACGGCGATGTGGGTGAGAGACCGGCTGGACGGGCTGTGGCACGACGAGGACTTCGACGCCTGGTACCCGCGAGACGGGCGGCCTGGCCTGTCTCCGGCCCAGCTCGCCACGGTGAGCGTGCTGCAGTTTCTGCTGAACCTGTCGGACCGTCAGGCGGCCGAGGCAGTGCGCTGCCGGATCGACTTCAAATACGCCCTCGCGCTCGAGCTGGACGATCCCGGCTTCCACCACAGCGTGCTGTCCGACTTCCGGGACCGGCTGGCCCAGGACGACCGCGCCGATACCCTTCTCGACCTCGCGCTGGCACGGCTCAAGGAAGCGGGGCTGGTCAAGGCGCGGGGACGGCAGCGCACCGACTCCACCTACCTGCGGGCCGCGGTGCGTGAACTGACCCGGCTGGAGCTGGTGTTGGAGACGGTCCGCGCCGCTTTGGAGGAGTGCGCCCGCACCGCACCGGAGATCCTCGACGGCCTGGTGGACGAGGACTGGGCGCTGCGCTACGGACGGCAGGTCCGTCTGGTCAGCCAGCCCAGCCATCCGGCCGCCCGGCTCAAACAGGCCGGCGCCGACGCCGCCGAGCTGCTCGAACGCGTCCGCGGCCACCGCCCGGGCACTCCACCGCGCCCCGCACTGGAGGCGCTGCGGCAGATCATGGTCCAGCACTTCCTTGTCGATGCCCGGGGCCGGCTGCGTCCGCGGGCCGAGAAGGACGGTTTGCCGCCCACCGGTCGGCGCCTGGAGTCGCCCTACGACCTCGAGGCCCGCTACACGCGCCGCGGGCACCGGACCTGGGTCGGCTATCTCGCGCATACCACCGAGACCTGCGACGAAGGCAGTGCCAACGTCATCACGGACGTGGCCACCACCGTCCCCACCGGCGACAGTGTGGCCCTGCCCGGCATCCACACCCGGCTCAAGCGGCGCCGTCTGCTGCCCGCCGAGCACCTCGTCGACAGCGGCTACACCTCCGTCGTGCTCCATGACACCGCCGCCCGCGCCCACCGCGTCACCATGGTCGGCCCGGTCAAGACCGACAACTCCCGACAGCGCAAGACCGGCGACGGTTTCGCCCGGGAGAACTTCATCATCGACTTCGACCGCCGCGAGGTCACCTGCCCCAACGGCCAGGTCAGCGGCAACTGGAACGAGCTTCCGGCGATGGCCCCCTACACGGTGGTCCGGTTCGACAAGCGGCACTGCGGGCCCTGTCCTGAGCGGTCTTCGTGCACCTCCGGGGCGGCACGGACGGTGAACTTCCTGCCCCGACGCCTGCACGAGCTCCAGGCCCGCAACCGCGCTGATCAGCAGGACCCGCAGTGGCAGCGGCTCTATGCCTCACGCTCCGGCGTCGAGGGCACCATGAATGAGCTTGTCAACGGCCATCGGATGCGCCGCTGCCGCTACCACGGCGTTGCCAAGGCCCACGTCCAGCACGTCCTGACCGCGATCGCCGTCAACATCGAACGCCTCAGCACCCAGGAACCGGAAGACTCCACCTACCGCCCCCGTTCACCGACGGCGTTCCAGCAGTACCTCGACGACAACGAATTGCCCCGGCCCCGCTGGTGGCGCCAAGGACAGTGACCTTCGAAAACCAAGATCCCCGACAGAATCTCTCACTGTGCCAGGCGGCTTGGGCGCCCGCGACACCCGTGTGGGTCCGTGAGATCGAGGCTGTCCAGGTACTTCGGCAAGTCCTTGTGCAGACGTACTACCTCCATGCCGACAGCCGGGGACGGGAGGTGATCAAGAAGCGGGACGCCGACGACGAGGGCGTCCCGCCCGGCGAACTGCGTCTGGCCTCGCCGTATGACCCGGATGCCCGCTGGGCCGTGAAGGGCGAGGATCTGTTCTGGCTGGGCTACAAGGTCCACCTCACCGAGACCTGCCACGGCCCCGCCGAAGCCGAAGCCGAAGCCGAAGATCGTGCGAGTTCCGGTCCGCTGCCGAATCTGATCACGGACGTGGCCACCACCGAAGCGACCGTGCCGGACGTGAAGGCCACCGCCCCGATCCAGCAGCGCCTGACCGAGCACGGCCTCAAGCCCGCCGAGCACTACCTCGACGCCGGATACCCTTCCGCTGATCTGATCACCGCCGCCCGCAAGCAGGGCATCACCATGGTCACCCCGGTCCTGCTCGACCACTCACCCCAGGCCCGCGCCGCCGAGGGCTTCGACAAGAGCGCCTTCGCCATCGACTGGAAGGCCCGGCAAGTGCGCTGCCCCGCCGGAGCCACCAGTGCTACCTGGACCCCCGTCCGCCAGCACGGCCAGGACGCGATCGTCGTCAAGTTCCACGTGCGCACCTGCCGCCCCTGCCCTGCCCGGGACCAGTGCACCACCGCCCAGCCGAACCGCCGCTCGCTCACCCTGCGACCACAAGAGCTCCACGACACGCTCGCCCACGCCCGCAGACAGCAGCAGACCGACGACTGGAAAAACAAGTACGCCCTCCGGGCAGGTATCGAAGGCACCATCAACCAGGCCCTCGACATCACCGGGATATGCCGGGCCCGCTACCGCGGCCTGCCGAAAGTCCGCCTCCAACACGCCTTCTCCGCCACCGCGATCAACATGATCCGCCTCAACGCCTACTGGACCGACCACCCACTCAGCCGCACCCGCAACCTCGAACGCCTCAACTACCGACTCACCGCATGAACATCAGGAATTGCGCAGCAGAGTCACTGCTCCGCCGATCAACTGATGGCCGTGTGCCTCCGGCACAGTCGTCGTGTGCGACGCGGTGAGCATGTTGCGCGCAGAAGAAATGCAACGCCGTGATCGCTCCCGAGCGAGCCGGTTGCGCGTAGTTGTACACCGGCCGTCCCGCGCCGTGATGCCGCAGGTCAAGAGCACAGGCTGCACTACACCCGGCTCGTGTAGGGCGAAGACCTCGGACGATGGGTGACGGCGCAGCGGCTGCCCGCGCCGCAGTCACGCCCGTCCCCGCAGGTGCCTGCGTACGCGCCCGTCATGTCCGAGGCACCCGTACGCTCCGTGATCTCGACAGCAGGCGTGCGAGCACCCCGTTTCCGGTGGGGTGCTCTTCCTCATTTCCCGACGATGGCCCCGTCAGGGGCTTGGCGTTGCGGGCTCGTATCCCTAAGTTATGAGCAGAACATGAGTCCCGCTCACATTTAAGGATCTATGCGATGACCATGGTTCAACCTCCGTACCGCAGACTCAGATCCCTCACGGTGGTGTCACTGCTCCTCGCCGTGATGACCCTGGCACTCGGCCCGATGCCCAGCTCCGCGGCGGAGCCCAACTGGTGGGATCCGACCGCCCGGCCCGCACCCGACGCGCAGATCGGCGTCACGGGCGAGCCCTTCAAGGGCACCGACGCCCAGGGGCGTGTAAGGGGCTTCGTCGACGCCCACGACCACATCATGTCCAACGAGGGCTTCGGCGGCCGGCTGATCTGCGGCAAGCCGTTCTCGGAGCAGGGCGTCGCCGACGCGCTCAAGGACTGCCCCGAGCACTACCCCGACGGCACGGGCGCCGTCTTCGACTTCATCACCAAGGGCGACGGGAAGCACGACCCCAACGGGTGGCCCACGTTCAAGGACTGGCCCGCCCACGACTCGCTGACCCACCAACAGAACTACTACGCCTGGATCGAGCGGGCCTGGCGCGGCGGCCAGCGGGTGCTGGTCAACGACCTGGTCACCAACGGCGTGATCTGCTCGGTCTACTTCTTCAAGGACCGCAGCTGCGACGAGATGACCGCCATCCGTCTTGAGGCGCAGAAGACGTACGACATGCAGGCCTTCATCGACAAGATGTACGGCGGCCCGGGCAAGGGCTGGTTCCGGATCGTCACCGACAGCGCGCAGGCCCGCGAGGTCATCGAGCAGGGCAAGCTGGCCGTCGTCCTGGGGGTCGAGACCTCCGAGCCGTTCGGCTGCAAGCAGATCCTGGACGTCGCGCAGTGCAGCAAGGAGGACATCGACCGCGGCCTGGACGAGCTGCACCAACTGGGCGTGCGCAGCATGTTCCTGTGTCACAAGTTCGACAACGCCCTGTGCGGGGTGCGCTACGACTCCGGCGCCCTCGGTACGGCCATCAACGTGGGCCAGTTCCTGTCGACCGGCACCTTCTGGAAGACGGAGACCTGCCGCGGCCCGCAGCACGACAACCCCATCGGCAACGCGAAGGCACCCGGGGCGGAGAAGCAGCTGCCGGCGGGGGTGGCCGTCCCCTCGTACGCCTCGGACGCGCAGTGCAACACCCGCGGGCTGACCGGCCTGGGTGCGTACGCGGTGCGCGGCATGATGGAACGTCATATGATGCTGGAGCTCGACCACATGAGTGTCAAGGCCGCGGATCAGGCCTTCGACATCCTGGAGTCCGAGTCGTACCCGGGCGCCATCTCCTCGCACAGCTGGATGGACCTGGGCTGGACCGAGCGGCTCTACAAGCTCGGCGGGTTCGCCGCCCAGTACATGAGCGGCTCCGAGGCGTTCAGCGCGGAGGCCGAGCGCACGGACGCGCTGCGCGAGAAGTACAAGGTCGGCTACGGCTACGGCACCGACATGAACGGTGTCGGCGGCTGGCCCGCCCCGCGGGGCGGGGACACCCCGAACCCGGTCAAGTACCCCTTCCGCAGCACGGACGGCGGCTCGGTGATCGACAAACAGACCACCGGCGAACGCACATGGGACTTCAACACCGATGGCGCCGCGCACTACGGCATGGTCCCGGACTGGATCGAGGACATCCGGATCGTCGGCGGCCAGGGGGTCGTGGACGACCTCTTCTCGGGCGCCGAGTCCTACCTCCGCACCTGGGGCAACACCGAGCAGCACACGTCCGGGGCGAACCTGGCCTCGGGCGCCACCGCCTCGGCGTCCTCGTCGGAATGGTGGAACCCGTTCGTCAGCTTCGCGCCCGGCAAGGCCGTGGACGGCGACAACGGCACCCGCTGGGCCAGCGAGTGGAACAACGACCAGTGGCTGCGGATCGACCTCGGATCCTCGAAGCCGGTCGAGCGCGTCACCCTCGACTGGGAGGCGGCGTACGGGAAGTCGTACCGCGTCGAGCTGTCGGAGGACGGCACGACCTGGAAGACGATCTGGTCCACGACCGCCGGTGACGGTGGCCTGGACACGGCGCGTTTCGCCGGAACTCCGGCGCGCTACATACGGATCAAGGGGCTGGAGCGCGGCACCCAGTGGGGCTACTCACTTCGCGAGGTCGGCGTCTACGCCGACTGACGCACCCGTGAGGCGGTGTCCAGGGCCGGGGCCGGCCGAATCAGCTCTCCTGATCCGGCCGGCCCCGGCTGACTTTCCGGCGCGTTCGCCGACCGAGCCGCGCAGAGCGCAAGGAACCACACGCCGCGAAATTCGATAGCCCCCGTCAGGGGCTTGGCGTTGCGGGCTCGCATGCCTAACGTATGAGCAGAACATGAGCCCTACTCACGTTTGAGGATTTTCGTGATCACTCACCACTCCGAAGCCCGCCTCTGGCTCCTGAGCACCCCTGGCACCTCGTACGCCTTCCGGCTGGACGCCGACGACGTCCCCCGGCACGTGCACTGGGGCCGGCCGCTGACCCCGGAGCAGGCCGTCGTAATCGCGGCCGACCTGCCCGACGAGGACCCCGGCGGCGACGACCCTGGGGGTGAGGAGTACGTGGTCGAGGGCGGCCTGCGGTTCGGGGCGCCGTCGCTGACCGTCCGGTTCGACGACGGTGTCCGTGGCTTCGAGTGGCGGTTCCTCTCGCACACGGTCGAGGACGACCTGCTCACGCTCTCCTTCACCGACCGTGTCCGCTCCCTCGGTCTCGACCTGCACTACCGGCTCCGGGACGGCCATGACCAGATCGAGCGCTGGGCCGCCCTCACCGCTGACGAGCCGGTTGACGTCCTGCGGTTCGACTCCGCCGCCTGGACGCTGCCCGCCCGCGACGACTACCGGGTCAGTCATGTGGTGGGGGAATGGGGCCGGGAATTCCAACTCCGGCGCGACCGGGTGCCCGTCGGGGAGACCGTGTTCACCAGCCGCCTCGGCATCACGGGACAGCACGCCGGGCCGTGGCTGATGCTCGACGCGCAGGACGCCGCCGAGGAGCACGGCGAGGTCTGGAGCGCGGCCCTGGCCTGGAGCGGCAGTCGCCGGATCACCCTGCGCCGCGACACCTACGGCCGCGCCTCCTGGACGGGCGGGTTCGGCCACGAGGGCCTGGTCTGGAAGCTGACCGCCGGCGAGCGTCTGGAGACCCCGGTCTTCACCGGGCTGTATGCCCCCGACGGCTTCGGCGGCACCAGCCGCCGCTGGCACGCCTACGTCGAAGGCGAGGTGCTGCCCGCCCGTCCCGCCGAACGCCCTTTGATCTTCAACTCGTGGGAGGCGACCGAGTTCGACATCAGCGAGAAGCAGCAGACCGAGCTGGCCGGCCTGGCCGCGGGTCTCGGCGTCGAGGTCTTCGTCGTGGACGACGCCTGGTTCGGAGCCCGCACCAGCGACATGGCCGGGCTCGGCGACTGGTGGCCCAACCCCGACCGCTTCCCGTACGGTCTGGGCCCGCTTGCCGACCACGTCCGCACGCTGGGCATGGGCTTCGGCCTGTGGGTCGAGCCCGAGGCGGTCAACCCCGACAGCGACCTCTACCGTGCGCACCCCGACTGGATCCTCTGCCAGGACGGCCGTACCCGCACCCGGCGCCGCCACCAGCATGTGCTGAACTTCGCCCGCCGCGACGTCCGGGAATGGGCGGTCGACTGGCTGGTCAGGACCGTCACCGAGCTGGACGTGGTCTTCCTCAAATGGGACATGAACCGGCCCTTCAGCGAGGCAGGGCAGCCTGGAGCCGCCGACCCCGACCGGGTCTGGATCGAGCACACGCGCGGCGTCTACGAGGTGATGGACCGGCTGCGTACCGCCCGTCCCGGCCTGTACCTGGAATCGTGCGCGGGCGGCGGCGGCCGGGCCGACCTGGGCGTGCTGGCCCGCGCCGACCAGGTCTGGACGTCGGACAACACCGACGCCGCCGACCGGGTCGCGATCCAGCACGGCCACGGCCAGCTGCTGCCCGCCCGGACCATGGGCGCCTGGGTCACCGACAGCCCGCACAGCTTCAGCGCCCGCCCGACCTCGGTCCGGTACCGCTTCCATGTCTCGATGGCCGGGGCGCTGGGCATCGGCGGCGACCTGCGGAACTGGAGCGAGGAGGATCTGGCCTGGGCCCGCATGCTGGTCGAGCAGTACAAGCGGATCCGGCCCGTGGTGCACGGCGGCGTCCAGTACCGCCTGGAGCACGACGCCGTGCAGTACCTCACCGAGGACGAGGTCGTCGTCTTCCAGTTCCAGCCGTCCGCGCTGACCCGCTCGGTCGCCCGCACCCGACTGAAGGGCCTCGACCTCGACGCCCGCTACCGGGATGAGACCACCGGCGCCGTCCACGAGGGCGCCGTCCTGCTCAGCCACGGTCTCCCGCCGCTGCTGTCCTTCGACTGGACGAGCGAGCTCGTCCACCTCAAGAGAGTGTCCCGATGAGCCTTGCCCCCGAGCTGCCCGATCACCCCGAGCGCAGCCGGCTGTCCGAGCGTCCCGAGGCCCTCGCCGAGCCCGTCCGCCGGGTCGGCCCCGGCTGGGTCGCCCTGTACGTCCTGGCCAACGTCGGGGTGTTCATCCCGATGCAGGTACCGACCACGTTCCTGATGCCCGAGCAGATCGCCCAGATCGACCCGGCGGGGAAGGTCGGCAGCTACGCCTGGGTCAGCATGATGGGCGCGATCTCGGGCATCGTCATCGCACCGCTGGCCGGCGCGCTCAGCGACCGCACCACCAGCCGGTTCGGCCGCCGCCGGCCGTGGCTGCTCGTGGGCTCGCTCGTCTGCATGGCGACGCTGGTCTTCACCGGCCTCCAGACGACGGTCGCCGGGGTCGCGCTCGGCTCCCTCGTGCTGTCCGCCTCGTTCATGATCATCGGCGCCGGACTCTCCCCGGTGGTGCCCGACCAGGTCCCGGTCGCCCAGCGCGGCGCCGTGCTGGGCTGGGCCATGGTCCCGCAGGCGGGCGCCCTGATCGCGGGCGGGCTGCTGATCGGTCTGGTCACGGGCTTCGCCTCGCAGTACCTGCTGATGGCCGCACTGCCGCTCCTGATCCTGCTGTTCGCGACCACCATGAAGGATCCGCCGCTGCCCCGCCGACACCGCGAGCCGTTCTCGCTGCGCACCTTCCTGGACGGCTACCGGATCAGCCCGCGCGCGCACCCCGACTTCGTCTGGGCGATGAGCTCCCGCTTCATCATGGGTCTCGGCTACGGCATGGGCACGCTCTACCTGCCGTACTTCCTGGACGACGTACTGCACTACGAGAAGTTGTTCCCCGGCCAGTCCACCGAGGACGGTCTGCTCATCGTGATCGGCATCAATTGCCTGGCCACGATCTCTACGGTCGTCCTCAGCGGCTGGCTCTCCGACAAGCTGGGCAAGCGGCGCATGCTGGTCTTCCTCGGCGGCGTCACGATGGCCGTCGCCGCGGTCCCGCTCGCGCTGTCGCCCACGTGGACCATGACGCTGGTCGCGGCCGTCATCCTGGGCCTGGGCTACGGCGTGTATCTGGCCGTCGACACCGCCCTGGTCACCGAGGTGCTCCCCGCCTCGGCGGACCGCGGCAAGGACATGGCCCTGGCCAACCTGATGACCTCCCTGCCCTACGTCCTCGTCCCCCCGATCGCCTCGGTCGTGCTCGGCGGCCCGGGAGGCTACAGCTCGCTGTTCCTCTGCTCGGCGGCCATGTCCGCGCTGGGCGCGGTATTGGTCTGGAAGGTCAAGGCCGTCCGCTAGGGCCGGTCACCGGCGTCGATCGTTCAGATAGCTGTTGAGGACTCGTTTGCACTCAGCGATCAGCTGGGCGTCGCCCAGCGGATCGATACGGAAGGCGAGTTGCAGCACGCTGTCGGCGCACTCCAGGGCCACCCGCACCGCGATCTCGAATTCGGCGTCGTCCTGGACCCCTATCAGGGAGGCGGTCAGTGAGCGCAGCCTTCCGGCGACCGCGGTGTTGTTGTCCAGGGTCGGCTCCAGGATGTGGTCCTGTCCCACCGCGCCGAAGTCGACCACGCCGAAACCGGTGATCGTCCGGCGCATGGTGACGAACTCGTCGACGGTCACATCCACGATGCCCGAGATGCCCTCGGGCTCCTCTTGCTCCAGCCGGTCCGCGACCCGCCCCAGGAAGGACTCCAGATTGCGGGCGGCGAGCGCACCGATCAGCCCCTCCCTGTCGGAGAAGAACTGGTAAAGGGTGCCGATGGGCACCTCGGCCCTGCGGGCCACCTCCTTGGTGGTCAGCCCTGCATAGCCGACCTCGTCCAGGAGTTCGGCGCAAGCGTCCAGCAGCCGTTCGAAGCGTTCGGCGCTGCGCTTCTGGACCGGCAGCCGGCGCAGCGTCCCTGCGATGCGATCTTGATTCACGCTTCCATCATCCCATCGAGCGGGTTAACGTGAGCCCTGCTCATGTTTCAGGAGGTTAGACGTGACACTGGACCATCTCCCCGCGGACTTCATCTGGGGCGCCTCGACGGCGTCGTATCAGATCGAGGGCGCCACCAAGGAGGACGGCCGCGGACCCTCGGTATGGGACACCTTCACCGCGCGGCCAGGCACAATCCGCGACGGGCACACCGGTGACGTGGCCTGCGACCATTACCACCGGTACGAGGAGGACATCGCGCTGATGGCCGAGGCGGGCCTCACCGGCTACCGCTTCTCCATCGCCTGGCCCCGGATCCAGCCGACCGGCACAGGCGAGGTCAATCCCCGGGGTCTGGACTTCTATGACCGGCTGGTCGACGGCCTGCTCGCACGCGGCATCGAACCTGTCCCGACCCTGTTCCACTGGGACCTCCCGCAGGGCCTGGAGGACAGCGGCGGCTGGCTGAACCGCGACACCGCGCACCGCTTCGCCGAGTACGCCGCCATCATGGCCGACAGGCTGGGCGACCGCGTCCAGAAGTGGATCACACTCAACGAGCCGTTCATCCACATGGTCTGGGGCTACGGTCTCGGCACTCACGCACCGGGCCGCACCCTGTTCCTGGACTGCCTGCCGGTCGCCCACCATCAACTGCTCGGCCATGGCCTGGCGCTGAGGGAGCTGCGGGCGCGCGGCCTCCAGGTGATGATCGCCAACAACTGCACCCCGGTCTGGCCCGCTTCGGACTCCCCCGCCGACCACGCCGCCGCCCGAGCCTATGACAACCTGCACAACCGCCTGTTCAACGACCCGATCCTGACGGGCACCTACCCGGACCTGTCGGACTTCGGCGCGGACACGACCCTCGGCGGCTCCGTGCGGGACGGCGATCTCGAACTGATCTCGGCCCCCTTGAGCGCGCTCGGCATCAACTACTACAACCCGACCCGGATCCAGGCGCCGTCGTCCGAGGGACTACCGTTCGAAGAGGCCCCCATCGAGGGCTACCGCCGCACCTCCTTCGACTGGCCCGTCGTCCCCGACGGCCTACGGGAACTGCTCGTCGGCCTCAAGGAGCGCTACCCGGCACTCCCGCCGGTCTACATCACGGAGAACGGCTGCTCGACCGAGGACGTCGTCAACGCGGACGGCACCGTCCTCGACCTCGACCGCATCGACTACTTGGACACCCACCTCCAGGCCGTCGACACCGCCGTGGCCCAGGGCGTGGACGTGCGCGGCTACTTCACCTGGACCCTGATGGACAACTTCGAATGGGCCGAGGGCTTCCACCAGCGCTTCGGTCTCGTCCACGTCGACCACGACACCCAGGTCCGCACCCCGAAGGCGTCCTTCGCGTGGTACCGCGACCTCATCCGTGCTCAGCGCGGTTGAGCCGCCCGCCGGAATCGCGTCGCGGATTGCGTACTCGCGGGGTGGTGAGCTCCGGCACGTCACGCTGACGCCTCGTCATGCTCCGGGTGTGTGCCCCCCTCCACCTTGAGTTCTAGCGGTCGTCGCAACACCCCAGCTCAAGGGGTGCGATGGACTTCGAGATCCGCAAGGACAGGAGTGGCGGGGGCGGCCGACGGCTGACGCGTGAGCGGGAGGTATATCTCCAGCTCGTGCGCCAGGGCTACAGCAGCAGAGAAGCCTGCCGGATCATCGGCATCAACTTGCGGACCGGCAAGCGGTGGCGGAACGGACACCACTCGCCGACCCACGGAAAGCCGAAGCCTCCCATTCATGTGGAGGCTTCGGCTTCCGGCCCCTCGCGGTACCTCCGGGAAGAGGACCGCATCCACATCGCCGACCGGCTGCGGGAGAAGGCGTCGGTGCGGCAGATCGCACGCGAGCTGGGCCGCAGCCCGTCGACCATCAGCCGGGAGATACGCCGCAACGGCGCCCTGTGGCGGGGCGACCAGCGGACTTACCGGCCCCACGCCGCCCAGCGCCGCGCCGAGCAACGCCGTCCCCGCCCCAAGACCGGCAAGATCGGCCGGAACAGCGAACTGCGCGAGTTCATTCAGGACCACCTCGTGCTCCGCTGGAGTCCGGAACAGATCTGCCAGGATCTGCGAGCACGCTTCCCCGACCGGCCGGAGATGCACGTGGTCCACGAAACGATCTACCAGGCCCTCTATGTCCAGGGCCGCGGAGAACTCCGCCGCGAACTCACCAAGGCCCTGCGCACCGGGCGGGCCATGCGCCGGCCGCACCGCCAGTCCTACAAGCGCCAGCCCCGGGCAATCAAGGACATGGTGATGATCAGCGACCGGCCCGCCGAAGCTGCCGACCGGGCCGTCCCCGGCCACTGGGAAGGCGACCTCATCATCGGCAAGAACGGCAAGTCCGCGATCGCACGCTCGTCGAGCGCACCACCCGATACGTGATGCTTGCCCACCTGCCCGACGGCCACAGTGCGGCCAGCACCCGCGACGCCCTCGTCGAGACGGTGAAGACGCTCCCGCCCCACTTGCGACGTTCCCTGACCTGGGACCAGGGCTCGGAAATGGCCTCTCACCAGGCGTTCACCATCGCCACGGACATCCCGGTCTACTTCTGCAACCCGGCCAGCCCCTGGCAACGCGGCTCGAACGAGAACACGAACGGCGTACTGCGGCAGTACTTCCCCAAGGGCACGGACCTGACCGTCCACAGTCGCGAGCACCTGAACGCTGTCGCCGCCGAACTCAACAGCCGCCCACGCAAATCGCTCGGCTGGGAAACCCCAGCCGAGCGCCTGTCGAGACTTCTGACCACAGCGTGATCGCTCAGATCGCAGTCCGCTTCACTCAGCGTCTCCTACGGCCGCATAGCTCAGATCGTGCGCTGTCAGAGACGAGGGCACCAGCCTCAGCCAGACCGTGCCCCGCACCTTTGGATCATCGCGCAGGTAGTGGACGAAGCGCGTGTCCCACCGGGACTCGTCCGGACCCAAATATCGGACCAGCTTGCGGCGGCCACGGGCGACATCGAAGGGAACAAGTTCAGCACGCCCCCGAGCAATGACCTGACGGACAAGGCCAGTGGCGACGTCACACACGTCCACCACAAGGGCGATCCGTGGGTCTGCGCTCACCCGGTGGAAGAGCTTGGCCCATGGCCCAGTCAGTATCCAGAAGGCACCCTCCTCCCACACGAACCACACGGGCCGCACGGTCGGCCCGTCAGTCGCCACGCGGGCGGTGAGTGGCTGGCTGAGGAAAACATCAATGTCAAAGGGCGAAGACGTCACGCCTCCATGGTCGTTCTCCTGTCTGCGACCGGACACCCCGACCTTTGACCTACGTCCCTCAGGGCAAGCGGTGCCTGCCAACTCACTAGCGGTGGTTTGTTGACGGCGGGTCAGGGCCGTAGTAGGCCGGTAGCAGAGGAACGTCGCCTCGCCGCCTGGGGGCTTGTGATGACTCGCCGTCTGCCGTGTCCGCCCGCTCCGGGCGGACTGGAAGCCTACACCGCGCGCTTCGATGACCTGCTCTCGACGTTGGCACAGCGCCGCGGGTTCCGCGAGTACCTCGCGGGACTGCTGCTGCCGCGGGACCGGAACAAGACCCTGACCTGCCTGGCCGGCGCCGAACCCGTCGTCGGGGCCCAGCGCGCCTCGGTACAGCGGCTGCAGTTCTTCCTGTCCGAGTTGTCCTGGGACCACGAGCAGGTCAACGCCCGCCGACTGGAACTGCTGCTGACCGATGCCGCGACCGCCCCGCACCCAGGCGGGGTGCTGGTGATCGACGACTCGGGCGACCGCAAGGACGGCAAGGCGACCGCGCACATCGGACGGCAGTGGCTGGGCCGGCTGGGCAAGACCGACAACGGCATCGTCACCGTGACCACCTGCTGGGCCGATGAGAACCTCTACTACCCGCTGCACGCCGTGCCCTACAGCCCCGCCCATCACTTCCCCAAGGGCAAGAGCGACCCCGGCTTCCGCACCAAGCTGCAGATCGCCGCAGAGCTGGCCCGCACCGCGAAGGCTGCCGGGGTGGCCTTCCGGGCCGTGGTCGCCGACTGCGCCTACGGCGACCAGGACGGCTTCCGCAGACAACTCGCCGCGGCAGGACTGCCGTTCGTCATGGCTCTCAAACCGAGCCACGGCACCTGGGCCTACGGCAAGGACGCCTACACTCCCGTCCATGCCGCCCACGCCTTGACCTGGACGGACCCCGAGCACCCGGGTGACTGGACCGCCGTCGAGCGAACCTTCCGCGACGGACACACCGAGACCTGGTGGGCCGCCGACGCGACCCAATCCGCTCGCCAACTGCGGTGCATAGCGCCGCAAGCAAGGCGCTACGCGTCAGCAGGCCAGCACCACCGGCTGCGGCCGGTGAACATCGGCTCCCGCCGCGGGCAGCGGGACACGGGCGGCCTGTTGAGGACGTCGCCTCAGCGAAGGGTCAGGGAGATCCGGTAACCGCCAGAGACCCGTCTTTCGTCCTTCGGGTCTCCTTGAGTGTCAGTTGTGGAGAGGAGAAGAGCAGCGCAGCGCACTGCTGCGGTACAGCTCGTACTGATACGACGTGGTCCGCTCCAGGTCGCGCCGCTGCATTCACCCCAAGACGGCGGAGCGCTGGGCAGCTTTCGCCGGCGGGAGTTGGACCGGCTACTTGGCCATCGTCCGAATGAAGGCCCGCCAGGAGAAATCCGGGTCGTCCAGGTCGGAGGCATGAACCGGCACTCGTGTCGATCCCCCCTGGGCGGGACAGCACTTCCAGCCGAAATACTCCCGGCCGAGCCGCTCCAGCCCTCCGCCCCGCAAGGCGAAAAGAACTGAAACATTGATTTACTGGCTTGTTTGGTAATAGAGCAAGCATTCACCAGCCTTATCAGCTCATCAAATCCTCGAAGATGGCAGCCAGCACCGGTTCGATGAAGGGGATTTCGGCATGGCGGATTGGGTGAAGGTCGCAGGCAGTCTCACCGCGATTTCGGCGGGGTCCAGGACAACCGTGTGGGGTGTGAACGCGGCGAGCAGCATCTACCGGTACACCAACTACGACGCCAACCCGTGGATCAACATCGTGGGGGCGCTGAGTGACATCGGCGCTGCGGCGGACGGCACCGTATGGGGTGTCAACGGCGGCAACCAGATCTTCCGGTATGCCGGGGACCAGGGGGCTTCGAACCCGTGGGTGAACATCTCCGGCAGCCTGGTCCGTATCGACGCGGGGTCCAGGACGAACGTGTGGGGGGTCGACTCCGCCAGCGCCATCTACCGGTACACCAACTACGACACCAGCCCCTGGATCAAGATCCCCGGGGCGCTGAGTGACATCGGCGCTGCGGCGGACGGCACCGTATGGGGTGTCAACGGCGGCAACCAGATCTTCCGGTACACCGGAGACCAGGACAGTTCGAACCCATGGGTGAACGTCTCCGGCAGCCTCAAGCGCATCGCGGTGGGCTCCCGGACGAACGTGTGGGGCGTCGATCCCGCCGGCAGCATCTACCGATACACCAACAACGACGCCAGCGGCGTCAACCCGTGGATCAAGATCCCCGGCACCGCCACCGACATCGCCGCTGGCGCCGACGGCACCGTATGGCACATCAACAGCGGCAACGAGATCTACCGGTACACCGGAGACCAGCCGAGCTGATTCCCGCTCCGCCATCCTTGCGGGCCCCTGTCCGAGACAGGCCGGGGGCCCGCACTCGTGCCTGTGTCATTCTCCTCGGGCACCTCGCGGGTGTCCGAGACGGCGACCATGGTCCCGTGCCGGGTGCCGATCATCCCGATCGTGGTGGCCTTCCAGCCGAGCTGCCGGGCTGCTTTGCGCATCGCGGCCCGGATCAGCTCCACTCCGCCCAGCCCGACGGCCTCTTCATCGTCAAGGTTCACCTGGTACGAACCGCCGTAGCCGCCGCCGTTCTCGGGGCAGGCGCGGCGCAGCAGCGGCACCAGGGCGTCGGCCATGGCGATGCAGCGGGGGTCTTTTGCGTACGAGGCCATCGTCAGTTCCTTCGCGCCGGGCCGGTGAGGTGCGGCCACAGCAGCTTGAGGTCGCGGGCAACTCGCTCGGCCAGGACGACGGGGTCGTTCGCCGTCCATTGGTGTGCTGTGCCGAGCGCGTCGTCGTCCTTGGCCCTGGACGTGCTCTTCCCAGGGAACACGCCCGCCTCCACGCGGGCGGTGCAGGTCGACGGGGCCGGCGGGCGGGGCAGAAACAGCAGCGGGTGGTGCGGGGTGAAGCCGAAGTGGCCGAGGCATGCTGTGGGCTCTTCGTCGAAAAGCTGAGGTTCGCTCCACAGGCCGACGGTGACAACGAGCCAGGTGTGGGGGCGGTCCGGGTCGTTGCACAGCCACAGGTCGAACGTGCCGACCAGCAGGTCCTTCTCCCCCTTCCAGGCCTTCGCCCGTGGATCGAGTGCGTCGGCCCCGTCTTGGCGCAGCGGCATCAGGGCTCGCTCGAACGGGGCGATCAGGTCGTCGTAGGCGCCGCGCATGGCGCTGCTGGCCGCGTGGTCGACGGTCCGTTCCTGGTCGGGGACGATCTCCCAGTGCGGGAGGTCGGGCAGCTGCCCGGCCAGGTAGCGGTGCAGCCGGTCCACGGCGACCGGAAGGCCGTTCTCGCCGCGGCGGGCGTGCTCGGCCGCCGGCACGCGGACCCACCAGACGTAGTACGGGACGTCGTCCTCGGAGGTGTCGTCGTCGCAGCAGTCCTCATACACACAGCCCAACGAGGCGGCGAGCTCCGTCATCGGCTGACGGGCGCGCTCCGCCAGGTCCGGCGTCCGGCCGGAGGACTCAAACGATGAGACGACGCGCGCTTCGGGGGCGTGGATGTTGATCCGCCACACCACCCACTCGAAGTCCTCATTCTCCATGGTGGAACCCCTGCCGTACCCGGCCAACGTCCCCCTCCCCTGCGTCGCCCTGCTCCGACAGGCCAGTACATCAAGGCCCACGACAACGCCGGGAACGTTCGCAGACACCGGCCCCCGGAAGAGCGACGCGCGGGCGCCGCCCAACCTCGCATCCGGGTGGGTGAACACCGCGCCGCCGACATCGACGCCCTGCCCGCCGCACGGACCGAGGTCGACTGAAAGCAGCTGCGCGGTCGAGAAAGGCCGGCGCTCCCCGATCGCCTCCCTTCGTCCGGTACCGGAGGCGGCACCGGTGTGAACCGGCGATCACCGACGCGGCGCAGCGGCACGATCACGCCTCTGCCCGGGAGGGGCGAATGAGGAGGAACCTCTCTCCTGCAGAGCGAGGTGTCGCCGCCGGGGCGGTGCTGACTCAGGGGGTGTGACCTGCCCGAACACCGCTGCCCGCTCCGGACCCCGGCAACCTTGTGGGCGCCTCGTTGCGCAACCCGTTGCGCGACTCGTCAGCACCATCGTTACGCAACCCGTTGTGCGGACCAGGCGCCGTTCGGCTCCCACGTGGCCGCTCTCGCTCCTGCGTCGGTGCCGAGTTCGTCCGGACGACGGGCGTGGGTCTGTGTGTTGGCATTACCAGATGCGCTGGTGCGGGAGCGGGGCGTCGGGCGGGGTGAGGCGGCGGCGATCACCCGCGCGATGGTCGAGGAGAGGCTGGACGATTTCGAGCCGGCTGCGGGGCGGCTCGCTGATTCGAATCCGCATGCCGGGGACGTCCGTTCGCGGATCGACCGTGTGCGTACGTTCCTGTACGGGGCGGTGGCCTGGCAGTACGAGAGCCGGCGCTACCGCGCCACGCTCCCCGTACAACGTGCACCGGGCGAACTCGCGGAGGACCCGGTGGAGAGCGCCGCCGTCCGACTGGAACGCCGACTGGCACTGGCGGTGGCGCCGGACGGGGCGTTGCCTGACCGGTGCGCGGGCCGGGTTCTTGAGACGACGCTGCTCCTCGCTCTGCTCCGCGCGCACCGCACCCACCCGGAAGAGCAGCGTGAACTGACGTGCTGGCTCGGAGAGCGACGCGCCGGCGCCGACCCGCTCGATGCCCTGCTCATCGACGCCGTCCTGCGCCCCCAGGTCCTGCCGGCCGACGCCGCCGACGCGGCAGCCCCCTTCGCCGACCACCTCGTGTCCTCAACGGGCGGCCGGGGCCGGCTCAAGCGCAGCATGCTCCATGCCGTACTGCACGTGCTCGGAGGCCTGGGGCTGAACGCCGAGGACATCCCGCCCGCGGCTTTTGCTGGCGCGCTGTCCACCTTCACCCTGGCCAACCTCCTGGCCGTACGCATCGTCTACGCCCAGGCGACCGACCATCCGCACGCGGTCTCAAGCAGTGAACGTTTCCAGCTTGCCGATGTACTGGAGGACGGGAGTGGACGACTGCTGTGGGAGGCCAGCGCCGCCACCCACCTTCTCGCACTCAACGCCCTGCAGTCCTGCCGGCCAGGCCACCCCGTGGTCGGCCGGGCCGTGACCGGCCTGCTGCTGGCCCGCGACAGCGGCGGCGGGATGCCGTTCCTCGACAGCCAGGACGTATGGCTGTCCGCCGTGGGCGGCCTCGCCTTCCTCAGCCGGCCCGCCCTGCGTCCCTACGCGGTACGGATGGGCACATTCGTCGCCTCCTGGCAAGCTCCTGACGGCGGCTGGCCCTTTGCCAGTGGTATCCGCCAGACCGACGTCGACACCGCCGCCCGCTGTATGGAGTTCCTCCACGCCCTCGACCCGCACCGCTACCGCGCCCACCTCACCCGGGGCGCCGCCTATCTCGCCGCGAAAGCCGGCCCCGAGGGCGGATTGCCTACCTGGCGGGAAGGCGACGACCCCGACCTCGACATGACCGCGGGCGCCGTCCTCGCTCTGGCCCCGCACGCCGCCTACGTGCGGCATGTCACCGCCGCCACTCGCTTCATCCTCGACACCCAGCGCCCCGACGGCACCTGGGACCGGAGCTGGACGCTGAGCGAGTCCAGCGTCATCCTGCGCGCCGTCGACGCCCTGGATGCCGCCAGCCACACCTCCGACTTCAACCCCACGCGGGCCGCCGCCGCGGTCGCTCGCGCCGTGGCACGGCTGACGGCCACTCAGAAACCGGACGGAAGCTGGGGCCGCACACCCGACCACGCCAGCGACACGCTGTCCACCGCCCAGGCCATCCCCGTCCTCGCCCGCTACGGCCCGCCCCACGTCACCGCCGCCGCGACTGCCCACCTGATCTCCCGCCAGGACGACACCGGCCGCTTCCCCGCCCCGCCCGACCAGACGGGCCCGCGCCCCCTGCCCTTCGACTACCCCGTCGTCGCCGACCTCCACGCCCTCGCCACCCTCACCCGGATCCAGCAGCCCCGGCCTGCCCGCAGTGAATCCGGCGCGGGAGGGACACCACCGCCGAAGGAACAGGCCCATGCATATCGCTTCGTCACCGCGAAGGAGCTGGAGTAGTGGTGCTCCACCGCGAATTTATCAACCGCGTACCGCCGAGCATCGAACCCGCCGTCGCTGAGGTGGCGCCAGGAGTGCCGCCTACCGCGCCATCGTTGGCACCAGTCCGAGGCAGTCGGGAGGGACCAGCGCCATCCGCTTCTGGGCGGGCTGCAGAGGGCCCCGGACCAGGAGTGCCGGGCAGCCGATCGTCTCCGCGGTGTGCGGGCCGGCCTCCGCCGGCTCTTCCGCCCGGCGAGTCGCCGACGTGGTGCGTGTCCCGCCAGGCGGGAATCCGGCGCCACGTCCGGTGAGGGAACTACCGGTCGCGCAGCTGGTCGGCCCACTTATGCAGTGGCCCGGCGAGGTCGAGGTTGGTCCCCCGGGAGACGGTCTGCAGCAGTTCGGCTCAGACGGCGGCTTCGGCCGCGTACGTCTGGGTGGTGCCCAGGAAGGGGAAGGGGGAAGGCGTAGCGGACCCGGTCGGCGGCGTCGGGCCGCAGGAGGCTGTAGGCGTAGAGCGTGGCCTGGTCATAGCCCCACGGACCTTGGCCCCAGGCCTCCCAGTCCAGGAGCCGCAGTTCGGGGGCGGTGAGGTTGGCCCAGTGAAGATCGCCGTGGACGGTCGACCAGTGGGTGACCGGCGGGGCTGGGATGCCGAGGAAGGTTGAGTAGGGTCGGGGACTGGCGCGGTGGCCTGTGAGGCTCCGTTTCCAGCCCCCGCCCGTCAAACCGTGCATGCGCTTCTCGCGCACACGGCTTACCGACATCGTTCACCGGCTGGCATGCACCGCCACCCTGCGCACGTTTCCAGACAGGCGAAAGGCTCCGAGCCTGGCGAACCACGCGCCATCGTGGCGCTTGCCCCACTTTCTGCCCGGGATGCCGCGCTTGCGATTGTCGAAGATCGCGAGACGCTCGTGGACGTAGCTGTCGATCGTGGAGAACTTCCCGGCGGAATTGCCGTTACGGAAGTACGCCGCCCAGCCTCGCAGGACCGGGTTCAAGTCGGCGACCACGGCCGACAGCGACCGTCCCACGTGCCGACGGTCGGTCGCCGCCCGGATCTTGTCCCGCAGCACCCCCATCGCCCGCTGAGACGGCCATCGTTGCAGGTGGAACCTGCCACGGCGGCGCCACGATTCCACCTTCCGGTGGTGGAAGCCGAGGAAATCGAAACCCTGCCCACCCCTGGCGAGATGGACGATGCCGGTCTTCTCCGGATGCAGCTGCAACCCGAGGCCGACCAGCACCGTCCCGGCCAGTTCCCGCGCCTGCACGGCACGTTCCCTGGTCGGGCACAGAATCACGAAGTCGTCGCAATACCTCACCAACACCCCGAGCCGGTGCCCGTCTCGCTGCCATGCCACGTCCAGGACGTGCAGAGCAATATTGGCGAGCAACGGTGAGATCGGTGAGCCCTGTGGGGTCCCTGCTCCTGGTGAGCCGGTCGCCCCGTCCTCCAGAACCCCCGCCCGGAGCCACATCCGGATCAGCTTCAACATCGGGCCGTCCACGACGCGCCGGGCCACCTGGGCCACGAGGGCGTCATGCCGAATCGATCCGAAACAGTCGCGGATGTCGGCCTCAAGCACCCACTCCCGGCCCCGGTTCGCCTCCACGCGCACGCTCTCGCACGCGTCAATCGCGGACCGCTTGGGCCTGAACCCATAGCTGACCGGCAGGAAGTCCGCTTCGAAGACCGGTTCGAGAACCAGTTTCGCGGCGGTCATCACCACCCGGTCCGCCACCGTGGGGATCGAGAGCGGCCGGAACTCTCCCGGCCGCCCCGGCTTGGGGATCAGGACCTGCCGCAGCGGTGACGGGCGATACGTATGCGCCCGCAGTTGCTGCGACAAGTCGTTGAGGAACTCCTCCACCCCGGCGGCGGCCACGGCATCGACGGTCACCCCGTCCACGCCGGGAGCGCCCCGGTTCGCACACACGCCGGACCAGGCCCGCCACAAGACATCTCTGCGGGAGACATGGCCGTACAGGGAATGAAACCGACGTTCAGGATCTTGCTTGGCACAGCGGTAGAGCGTCCACTGCAAGGCACGGACCTTGTCCAAAGGCCGGCCATCCAGTCGTGCGACGCCTTCCTTCCGGCGGGCGGAACTAGCCACTCCGGCACTCACCCGAGCCACCTCCTCACACGCGACACGCATCGATGAAGCAGGGGCCCTTCGCTCCTGACGGGTTGTGTTGTCCCGCCGATCGGCACTACTACGACCCCCTCCGACTGCCTCTCGGCAGCCCGCCACTTCCCGGCTCCACCGGTTATAGGCGGGCCCTGCTTCCCGGGCCGCAGACCCGGGGCCGAGGAGGCCCTCTCCAGTTCCCAGGACAACCTTCCGGCCGTTCCACGCCCCTTACGCCGGGAGGTTCTTCGACGCCCGCTCCAGATTCCCAGGCGTCTTCCCTGGCCTTCGCCCTCTAAGGCACGGGCTCGGCTCCTCCTTGGCCCCGCTCACGCGGGTCGGTGCTGACGACGCTGCAGGCTTCACTTGATGTTGCGGACCGGCCGGTTGCGCACCCCCAAGGGGTGATCGTCGCTCCACTTCGACACCGGCCTCTCGACCGATGCCGGGAGCCCCGCTACCGAGGACTCTGGCGTCTCCTCGGACCGGACTTGCACCGGCTGGCTGCCCTGAACTTGTCGCCCGAATTACATCGAACCTCCTTCGCGTCCGACGTTTCGGACTGCTGGACGTACGCCCGGATCCACCGGCTTGATTGTGGTGTGATTGGTTCGGGGTCGTGCAGGGCGTGTCGGGGCTGAGTTGCGGATTCGGGCGTGAGGTGGCCGCTGGTCTGTCCAGCTTTTCCACTTTTCCGCAGGTCTCGGGCCCTTTTGGGCAGGTCGGTCAGGGAGTGTCAGAGGGCTGGTGGCGCGTGCACGATGCTGAAGAGCTGGGTGAAGTCCGTGCTCCAGGGCCAGCGTTCGGGTAGGTGCAGGGTGAGGCGGCGGGCCGAGCGGGCCAGGCGGGCGGGCACGTTGATCAGGTGGTCACGGATGGTGGCGGTGGTCGCTCTGGCATGGAACGTTCCGGCCAGTGCGCCGGCGGCGCGGGTCAGGTTGTGCGCCAGGGCTGCCAGGGCGAGCCACGCGGCATTGGCCTGGAAATGTCCGGAGGGCGCGTGGGCGAAGGCGCTGTTCTTGACATCCGCGATCACCTGCTCGACGACAGCGTGCCGTCGGTGATCACGCTCGGCATTGTTCAAGGAGAGCGGGGAGTCGGTGAACGCGGCGTGGTAGCGCCAGGTGTCAAACAGCGTGCCCTGTCCGGCGGGGACGGCTTCAGCGCTCAGGCGTTTGACGCGGCGCACGATCAGACGGGCGGTGACCTGCTGCTTCTTCGGCTTGGAGGTGAAGGCGGTGTAGCCGGTCTCGGCTATCTCGGCGTCCGAGATCCAGCACTGGCCCTCCTCGTCCCAGACCGCCTGGGGGTACTTGATCGGCGTCCAGGCGCCCTCATCGATGCGGGCGATCGCGGCCTTGACGGAAGCATTCATCCGCACGGTGATGGAGAACCGCGCGCCCAGCGCCCGGCAGGAGTTGACGACATCGGCGCCGTAGAACGCCGAGTCCGCCCGCATCACCAGCAGGCCACTGGCGCCGCAGGCGCGAGCGGTGCGGATGGTCTCGGCGACGAATGCCGCCGCCCCGCGCGCGGAGTTCGATGGTCCCTTGCGCAGCCTCGTGGCGGCGATCACCGGGGCGGCCAGGGGTGTGGAGACGATGCCGAGCAGCGCGTTCAGGCCCTTGACCTTGCTGTATCCGTAACCGGCTCCCTGCTTGGCGTAGCCGTAGGTGCGGCGGATGGTGTCGTCGATGTCCACGTAGGCGACCTGGTCCGCGCCGGGCAGCAGTGGGGTATGACGGGCCAGTTCGGGAAGGAACCGGCGGGCCACGGCGTGGAGTTGCTTCACATGCCCGTGCGTGAAGGAGCGTAGAAACGATCCCAGCGTGGACGGGGCCCGGACCCCGGCAAACAGGCGGCACATCGCGCCGTGCCGCAGGCGGTCCATGTCATCGATGCTGTCGGCGCCCGCGGCCATGCCGCCCACCAGCGACATCACTTTCGCCGCTGGGAAGGCTCCGGTGCCGTCCTTCGATGCGGGCAGCCTGATGAGCTCGTCGGCCAGAGCTGGCAGACCGCACCGCTCGGCCAACCGCACCACCGGCTCCAGCCCGCCGTACGCGATCAGGTTCGGGTCGTCGAACGCGGATGAGACCGCCGCTGCGGCATGGGAAGATTGCATCTCGGAAGTGCCTTGCCGATCGTGCCTGATGTGGTCCTAGAGAAACCCCATCATCGCAGGTCACAAGGCACTTCTTCGTTCCCCGAGAAACTGTCCACAGACATCAAGCCGGTGGATCCAGGCTGAACAGGCAGCCTACCAGCCAAGATCCTTAAGTCACTGGTATTGAGGCTAAAACCGGCTTTCCTCTGCTACGCCCGGGAAACGCCTTACAAGAGAGGCAAAAGCGCACTTACTTATTGCATCCTCGGAAATTCCCCCCATTCCAGAAGGGGCGACACGGTAAAGATCACGCCGATCGGCCGGCTTGAACTAGAAGGCACTTTCGGACAAGTGCGGCAAGACCTCTCGACAAACTACCCATAGGGTACGCTCTTGCGCGCATTTACCTTCGGGGGCATGTGAAGAAAACATAGAGGCGGCGGCATTGCCTCTTCTCTGAGGTAAGTTGATCTCCGCCCTTGGGTTCTTCCTTTACCAGAAGCGCCCGGTCTGGTAATCGATTGACCTGTAGCGAAAGGAGCCCGGCCCCTCCTGTGTCCCGAATCTGGAACGAAGCAAGTCTGCGCGCGAAGGTTTCGGTCGCTACTTTTCTCGCCATCCTGACTTCTCTGTGCGTAGCGATGACCGTCTGGAACCCTTCGGCCGGCGAATCGACTGCGTACGGGGAGGACTACATCAGTCTCTATCTCCGCGATAATCCGGGGATTCCTCCAGTTCTGCCCGTAAGATTGCCGGAGGACGTCCGCTTCCTGGGGTACGACACGACGCGCGTGGAGAGAGGCAGGGTAGTCCTGAGGTCCGCACAATTCGCGGGCAGGCCCTACTCGGCCCATCCGGTGCAGACCGTATGCATCGAATGGGCCCAACAGAAGTCGGAATGCGCTTCGATGATCGGGCAACGAGAAGCGGTTACCCGGAATCTGGAAAACATCCGAGTGACGGTCGTCACCGGTTCTTCCTCAGAGGCATCAGCTGAGGTAACGGACTTCTGGCGGAATGCCTTGCTCACGACCGACCTCGATGATGTCAGGTGGCTCCAGCGATGACTGGGCCGGCAATGCAACGAACCAATCGTTCGCCGCGTGCCGACGTGGCGAAAATGACAAGGAGTCGCATACGTATGCGTAAGATGACTGCGTTTCTGGCGGCTGGGGCCGTGCTGGCGCTGACGCCCCTTTCCTCCGCGACCGCGGAAGAGGCGCCCGCGACCCCGCTTCCCTTCCAGCGTCTGGATGCCTCGACGGCAGAGAAGAAGACCTGGAAGATATCCAAATCCGAATTCGAGTCCGCGCGGAAGCTCCGCCAAGTCGGCGAGATCAGCCGGTGACGAGTCCGGCAAGGCCGACAAGGTGCGCAAGACATTCCTGAAGAAGACCGCGGAGAACGGCACGACGTACGCGGCCGACCAGGTGGACTCCGTCCCGCTCATGGACGGCAAGGTCCATGTGGCCGTTCCTCGTGGGACGACTCTCGACGAAATCAACCTGACTCTGGATGACGGCACGTTCGACGTGACCGCGAAGTCCTCCAGCACAGGTGAGGCGGACCTGGGAAGCCGCTCGGTGCAAGCGGACCCGTCCGCCTGGACGTTGAACGGTTCCGGGGACTATGTCATCAACGTGACCGGCGTTGGTGACGCTCTCTTCCTCTGGAAGCGCGAGCGCCTCCTCGAGGACGGCAGCGCGACCTCCGACTACTACCAGTACTCGCGCAAGGCTTCGGCCGACCCGCAGCCCATCGACTTCCTTCCCGACCCCACCGTGCAGATCCTCCGCATCCAGTCCTACCCCTACGACGAGATCGAGAGCGGCCTGGAGGACTGGGTGGACATGGCCCCGGCGAGTGACATCACGGGCAACTGCGACACCAATGCGATGTCCGTGGGTGTTCAGGCACTGCTCGCCAACGCCGGCTACTCCTTCATCGACTGCGACGACTACACGGTATGGAGGAACGTCGACAAGCCCGGCAGTTACCACATGACCATGGACCAGGGTCTGCTGACCGACAGCGGCTCGCGTGAGGCCGCATACTCGCTCTCCATCAAGGTGAAGCAGGGAACGGCAGGCTCCATGCACGACTTCAACCGGGTCACGTTCTACTGGAACGCAGAAGACTACGAGTGCAGCGAGTACGACGCCGGCAAGGTCTGCCCCTGATCGTCCGGGGCCCCGCCGCACGAGTCTCGAGCATTTAGTGCAGAGGACACGGCTGTCCCCATGACGTCATGAACCCAGAGCTGAAGCCGCGCCCCGGCCACGGAAACTCGGACGGCGCGCGGCTTCAGCATTTCCTGGAACAGACCCAAAGAAGGAAAAAACATGCCTCTCGGCCGGCTTCGTTCACCCTCTCGATCCGCCCCTGGCGGGGCCATCCTGGCTCTTTCGGCAGTGGTCGCCACAGGAACCCACAGCAGCGCCCAGCCGGGCGTTGTCACGTTGTCGGGGGTATAGGCGTCTGGCGGTGGGTCAGGGCGTGGTCGAGGCGGCTGTCGGCTGTCGGTCAGGCCGTGGCGGGCAGGCCGGCGGCGCCGGTGATCTGGTCCCAGATCGTGAAGCGGACGGTCATCTCGAGGCGGTGGTCGGGTGCGGTGCGGTGGTAACGGCCGGGTCGGAAGTGGGGCGAGATGCCGCTGAAGGCGGCCAGGAATCTTTGGGCGCCACCGACGCTGCGGAAGCCCTTCATCGCGCGCTCGCGCTGCCTGGTGGGCTGGTGCGAGTTCTCCGCCCGGTTGTTCAGTCCTTTGTGGGAGCGGTGCTCGACCGAGGGCATCACCTCGCGGTGGGCGGCGCTGTAGGAGCGGAGCTTGTCGGTGACGACCACCCGCGGCACCGTGCCGGTCTCTTTGAGGAGTCTGCGGAAGAAACGCCTGGCCGCGGCCTTGTCGCGGCGGTTCTGGATCAGGATGTCGAGCACGTTGCCGTCGACGTCGACGGCCCGCCACAGGTACTGCATCTCGGAAGTGCCTTGTCGATCGTGCCTGATGTGGTCCTAGAGAAACCCCATCATCGCAGGTCACAAGGCACTTCCTCGTTTCCGTGAGACTCATCCACAGACGTCGAGCCGGTGGATCCAGGTTGAGACTGCGCGGTCGATGTACGCCTGGCGGTCCGCGACGCGGTCGGTGGTGGCGGCCGTCACCTTCTCCAGCGCGCCTTCCAGGGCCGGCCACCAGCCGTCGGGCAACTCCGGCTGGTGGCGAAGGATGGGGTCGGTGGAGATGACCGGCTGGTCCAGACGCTCGCTCAGTTCCGTCCGGTAGGCGGTGCCATCGGCCTCCGTGTCGTGGATGGCCAGTAGCGCGGGCCTGTGCCCACCAAGGACTGCGAACGCCTGCGGGTCGGAGGGGGGCGAGTACACCGGGGTCTCCCGCAAATGGATTGAGGTTCGAGGGGGTGTCGCGCGGCCGTAGGACGGCCTACTGCCAGTCTGTCGGAGCGGCGGCGAGGGCCAGCCAGATCCGGCCTTCCGGGGCGAGTACTGCGATTGGTGACGGTGGTCGGATGCCGACCACCGTCACAGGGCCCGCGGCTACAGCACGTTGCTAACGGCGGCGGCCTGGAGAAGGCCCTGTCCGCCGTCGGCCTCCTGGACGAGGCCCTCGACCTCCGCCGACCGCAGGACTACTTCGGACGCATCTGGGCCACCGCCTTCCAAGCACATGAGCTCGCCCGCCACGAGGACCACGAGGACACTGATGTCCTTCACGACGACGATGGCGCGGAGGCATTGTGACCTCCGCTCCCGGCCAAACAGCAGCGGCGACGGCCGCCCGCCGCCGCCAGATCCAGGACAAACTCGTCCGCGTCGAGAAGGCCATCGGCCAGCTCCGGCGCGAGCGCAGCCGACTCGCCGTCCACGCGATCGCCCAGCGCGCAGGCGTCTCCACCACATTCCTCTACGAGAACGCCGATGCCCGCGGCCTCGTCCAAGCCGCCGTGGCCGACAGCAAAAGCCGCCACGACCGAGTCACCCAGGACGAGCACGAGCGCATCGAGGCATCGTGGCGGGAGCGGGCGCTCAACGCCGAGGAGCAACTGGCTCTATCCCACAACGAGATCCTCACTCAACGGCAGCGGATCGGGGAGCTCATGGGCCAGCTCAGAGACTTCGAACAGATGGTCCCCGGCGAATCTGTCCAACAGCTCACCACCGAGAACACCACCCTCAAACGCCGCGTCCAACAGCTGTCCAAGGAACACCGAGCCTTGCAGGAACGACTCGAAGGCGCCCGCTCCAACCTCCGCTTCGCCGACAAGCGCATCGCTGACCTCGAAGCACAGGTCATCGAGCTTCAGCGGAAGGCGCCACTCATGGAGCACTGAGGAGGTGGGCGACAAATCCGAACCGGCCAGCGGCGGGTCACCGAGCTACTTCGGAAAGCTCAAGGCGGTCCGGCTCTGCCTCAAAGCTGGGGGTTGTCCTGTGGCGGTATTGCGCTGAAGAAGGCTCGTAGGGGCTCGTCGATTGCGTGTTCGCGTCCGGTGCCGTCGGCCGCGGCGTCCAGGCGCGGAGCGAGGTCTTCAAGGTCATAGGGGGTGAGGACGAGCCAGCGCAGGACGACCTGCCGCACGAGAAGCCTGAGATTGCGAAGATCGGCCAGCCTCTCGCTCTCCTCCTGGTCTTTGAGCACGTCTCCGTGTACGTACTTGGAGCGGGCACTGTACGCCTTCTGCACCATGTCCTCGACGCGGTCGCGCAGGGCCGGGGTAGAGAACAAAGCGGACGCGCGGGACCGGATCCTTTCGCTTATGCCTTCGGCGTGGTCGTCGTTGGGACTGGCCATCAGTGCCTCCAGCGCAATGACGTAGTCCAGGTGCAACTCGTCAGCCTCTTGCTCCCACACGCTGTAGTCGCTGTGAGTGCGCTGGTGGGCCTGCAGCAGATGCCGCGCAGCGCGCTCCAAGCGGACCGACGGCTGGGTCCCGAACAAGCCGTTCCTCAAGCACCCGTGGACGGCTCTGCACCCGGAGATCACCGAAGGGGCCTCCGAGTCGGTGTCCTGTGACGAGTTCCCGTTCTCCTCCACCTACCAGTCCCCGGGAGTTCCGGCGGCGAACGACGGACAGAACCCAGCCGGTGCAAACGGCGGCGGCGAGTGTATCCAGACCGTTGCGGCCAAGACCGACGACAGCAGCGAACACCTTCTGGACGACACTCGATACGACGCACCGACGTTCAACGAGAACTGCGGCCGGTCGTCCATGTCGCTGAAGGTCAACTCCGGTTCGATGAGCCTGGACAACTTCTACGAAGCGTTCCTGAAGAAGTTCCGGATCATCGACAAGGACAGGTACACCCTCGACCCGGGCGATGCCTGGTTCAAGGGGTGCGACACCACCAAGGCTGACCTCGTCTGCGCGATGGCCAAGCCCTAAGCACTACGCTGGTCGGCACCGGGCCAGGGCCCGGTGCCGACCAACTGCATTCAGTGAAGCGGCGCCCAGTCTTCGGCGGCATCCGTCAGCCACGAGCTCTGCGGGTCATCCCAGATCAGGCAGCGATAGACGATGCCTGGCACGCCGGACGAGCCCATCAAATCAGCGGGCCCCGCCGTCAGGGTGCGGTGAACGGCCTCCAGATAGGCGGCGATCGACGGATACCGCGGATCGTCGATCCCCTCAGGGAGCTCCCAGGAGCCAACACCGTCAGGGCCTGCGTAGTGGCCGGACTCAGGCCCGGCTTCGTCCCGTGTGAGCCAGGGAACAACCGGTGCGCCCCACCCGCTGCTGCCGCCGAGAAGCACCGCGGACATGGCCTGCTCCGGAGTGAACATGATTCCGCCGGGCAGGAGGGCCCCCGAGCCGACCTCCCCCTCCTCGTCGCCTTCGATCTCCTGGTGCTCCACCCCACCGCAAAGCCGCCACAGCGCCTTCAACTCGGCAGGCAGCCCGTACCCGAGGTGTTGCCTTAGCTGATCATCCGCCGCGGCAATGTCCTCCTCCGGCGCCGGCGGTAGCAGGGAGGCATATGACGTAGGAGCATGCTCCGCCAACCAATGGGTGAGAGCCTCCCATGCCTCAGCAAGGACTTCGTCCTCATGTCTTCGTATCGGCATTCGCCCACCGTAGCAACGGCTGAAACCCTGAGGCTCAGCACTCCCGACTGACCTCTCTGGGAGAGGAGTTGCACTCCACCAGGCCCGCGAAGCGCTGGCCGACGCCGACCGGCTGATGGAACAGCTCAGCGGCGAGCAGCGGGCCGACACCTGGTTCGGGCACTGCGAGCAGAAGCACCACGTCCACCTCTCCCACGCGCTCACCGCCCTGGGCGACACCGGGCGGGCCCGCGAAGGTCAGGACCACGCGCTCGAACTGTCCGCCCCGACCAGCAGCATGACCCGCACCCTGCTGACGATCGACGGCGCAGCCTGCGCCCACCACGACGGCGACACCGAGCAGGCGTGCCGCCGCGCCGCCGCCGCTCTGGCCGTCCTCCCGGGCGGGGCGTGGTCAGTGGACGGGGCGCCAGTGCTCCAGCGCATCGTCCAGGAGCGGGCTGCCGGGGTCATCCCAGATCAGGCAGCCCCACACCAGGCCGGGCACATCTGGGCCCATGGCATCGGCCGGCCCTTCGGTGAGCGTGCGGTGCACAGCTTCGAGATAGGCGGCGATCGACGGATAGTCGGGCTTGTCGCAGGCCAGGTTGTCCGGATGCGACCAGTAGCCGACACCGTTCGCGCCCACGTAGTGCCCGGACTCGGGGCCTGTTTCGTCGCCGGTCAGCCACGGAACCACCGCGGCCCCCCACCAGTCCCTGCGGCTGATGTCGGGCAGCCGCGGCCTGAGCGCATCCGCCGGGCCGAGCAGGATCCCGCCAGGCAAGAACGCCCCCGATGCGACCTCGCCCTCTTCCTCATTGGCCTCGATGTACTGGTGCTCCACACCACCGCACAGCTGCCACAGCGCGGCCAGCTCCGACGGCAGGGCGAACCCGAGGTGCTGCCTCAGCGCCGCGTCCGCGTTCGCCATCTCTGTCTCCGGCGCGGGGGGCAGCAGTGAGGCGTACGAGGTGGGGGCATGCTGCTCCAGCCACGCCACGATGCGGCCCCACGCCGCCTCGACCTGGGCCGCCTGGCCTTCTACATTCAGTTGATCGCTCATCCCGCCAACCTAACCGGCGGGCAGAAAGGGGATCTCTGTGAGGAGCATCATGCTCGCCATCAGCGCCGCCACCATCAGCTTGTAGACGGGGACGCCTTTGGGGTCCTCGGCCTCGCCGCAGCCGGTGTAGTTGGCGGCGTCGACGAGGGCCTGCATGTGCGGCGGCAGCGGCTCGTTGGCGTCCCATGAGCGCGCGGACTTCCGGGACAGTGGTACCGAAGTCCTCGGCTCGCGACCAGGTGGGGGCGGGCAGGTCCACGGCCATGGCCTGGGCGCGCATGACGCCGATGATGTCCGGCATGAGGAAGTAGCCGATGCGGTAGTAGTCCGGTTCGCCGTCGCACGGCTGGGCGATGTACAGGTCGAATGCCCTGAGCAGGGCTCCAAGAGGTCGGGGGCCCGGCGCACTGCGGCACCGCGCCGTGCCGGCCGGGTGGGGTCAGGGGTGCGTGGCGTCGTGCGCGTACTGCATGGCAGAGCCGGGCTCGGCGTGCTCGCCGGTGGCAGCGTCGATCTCGACGTGGCTGGCGCCGCAGTAGACGCCGAACACGGGCGGTCGGCCTCGGGTTGGACTGGGCGGCGTAGGCAATGAGCACGCAGCGGCCGGCCACCGTCATGAGATGGTGGCCGGCCGCTGCGTGTGCCCTCGGGCGGTTCAGGCGAGATTGCTGTTGATGGCAGTGAAGAGCTGCTCGAAGCGGCTCAGGGTCGTCAGAGGGGACTGTAAAACGATCGTTTTACAGTCCCACTACAAGTCCTGGGGCTGCATCGTCGCTGGCATGGCCGCGAACGCGGGGACGGCCAGCCGCCCGTCAGGGCGGCTGGCCGTCGAGGTAGGTAGCTGTCACGTCGCAGCGAGTCTGGAACCGGGCGGCTCAGCTGAGGTTGTCACTCGACGTGGAGTTGCGGATCATACGCACGTTGGGCAGCCTTCCTCGCCAAATCTCTCGTTCACCTGTGGCCTTGAATCCGTAGCGCTCGTAGAAGTGGACCGCGCGTTCGTTGTACTCGGTGACCCATAGGCGCATGGGTGCGCTTCCTGCCCAGGCCAGGAATTCGCTCATCATTCGCCCCCCGACACCTTCTCCCTGGGCCTCGTTCAGCAGATACATTGGCCCGAGGGTGACCACGTCGTCCCGGCGGCCGCAGAGGAAACCGACGATCTCCGTATCGGAGCGGACGACACGGCAGAACAGCAGGTCCGGTCGTTGCTTCGCTGCCACAATGAACTCCCGCCACTGAGCGATCCCTTCCGCGGTAGCGGAGGAGCCCCGGTGCTCACGTATCCATCTCTCGTCTATCCCTGCCTCCTCGTTGGGATACGTCTGCAGCCAGGCCCTCAACTGCACAGACCCCAGAGACTCGGCGTCCTCGGCGTGGGGGGCTTCGATCACGTGGGTCATAACGGCCATCCTCGACGATGCCCCGCGAGCACCTCGCACGGCTCTTGTTTTCCTCGATCTGGTCGTTACCGGCAGAGGTCAGCTCGCTTTCCCCGGCGGGCTCCTCGGCTCGGGCTCGGGTGCTGGCGAGTCGGTAGGAGTCGGTGCCGGTCTCGATGATGGTGCCGTTGAAGGTGAGTCGGTCGACGATTGCCGCGCAGAGCCGCGGATCCGTGAACGTCTTGGTCCACAGGCAGAGCGGCTGGCTCTTCTTGATCCATTCGCAGCTCGCGAGGGTGTGGATGGTCGCCGCGTCGATGTTCGGGGTGACATCGAAGTCGAACGCCCGCAGGGACTTCTCCCGCGGGAAGCCGACCGCCTTGATCCGCCGCTCCGAGCGGCGGCGGGCCCGGTCGCCGCAGCTCCAGAAAAGGCTTCAGCCCGTAGTCGAGCTCAACCGGGCCGTCGCCGTGGCAATGGCGAACGGACCGCAGGAGGCGCTGTCCATCATGGACGGGCCGGCCGTCTCCGGGCGCCTGTCAGGGGCGCACCTGCTCCCGACGGTGCGCGGCAAGCTGCTCGTCCGGCTCGGCCGAACCGCCGAGGCATGGGCCGAGCCGGGGCTCGCCGCCCGGCTGTGCCGCAACCTCCGCGAGTGGTCGGTCCTGCTGCGCAAGGCCGCCGAGCTGGTGTGACGGCCGACGGCCGCCGCTATCGCCCCGGCGTGCTGCCGCGCACGACCGGCTCCGCAGGAAGCAGCAGCCCGCTCGCCGGGGCGGCGGCGGGGTCCTCGACGGCGGTGATCAGCCGGTCGACGAGGACGTGGGCGATGGCGGCCAGGGGCAGGCGCGCGCTGGTGAGGGCGGGCTGGAGCAGCGTGCAGAGCGGGATGTCGTTGAAGCCGGTGACGGCGACGTCGTCGCCGACGGCGAGGCCTGCGGCGCGGACGGCCTGGTAGGCGGTCAGGGCGAGCCAGTCGCTTGCGCAGACCAGGGCGGTCGGGCGGTCGGGGCCGGTGAGCAGGCGCTGGACGGCGTGGGAAAGCGCGGCCGGGTCGTCGTCGGGGACGCCGACCTCGAAGGCGCTGTCGGGGGCGGCGGCCGCGGCTTGCAGGAAGCCGGCCCTGCGGTCGGCGAGCCAGGGCAGGGACGCGGCGGAGTTGAGGTAGCAGATCCGGCGGTGGCCCTGGTCGAGCAGGAGTCCGACCAGGGCGGCGGTGGCGGCGGTGGAGTCGATGTCCACCCAGTTCTGCGGGCGGCCGGGGGCGGTGCGGCCGAAGGCGGCGAACGGGAAGCCGGCCTCGGTGAGCACGTCGACGCGGGGGTCGTCGTGGACGACGTCGGAGAGGACGAACCCATCGACCTGGCGGGCCGCGATCAGGCCGTTGAAGGACCTGGCGACTGCTCCGGCGCCCTGCTGGGGGTCGGAGCGGAACACCAGGATGCGGTGGCCGACGGCGTCGGCGGCGGTCACCAGCGCCTGGAGGAAGCCGCCCATCAGGGGGTTGGGGTCGGCGGGGTTGTCGGCGGGGGCGGGATAGCCGATGACCTTGCGGGTGCCGGTGCGCAGGCTGCGGGCGGACTGATCGGGCTGGTAACCGAGTTCGTCGATGGCGGCGGTGACCCGGGCAAGGGTGGTGGCGCGCAGCCGGTGGGGTGCGTTGAGGGCGTTCGAGACGGTCTGGCGGGAGACTCCGGCCGCGTGTGCGACGTCCTCGATGGTCACCTGTCGAGCGGTCATCGTTCCTCTGTGGGCAGTGGTCGGCGGGCTGGGGGCTGCGGGTGGCCGCCCCCAGCCCCCGATTGTCAGTGCTCGCGGGTCAGGGTGAGCAGACCACCGGTCGGCACGGTCACCGAGTTCACCCCGGCGACGAAATCGAGCACGGTCTCGGACAGGATCTCACCACGGCAGTTCTGGACGCGGGCGAGGGCCTGTTCCGGTCGGGTGGCGGTCAGGAGCACCACGGGATCGCCGTCCGCGTTGGCGACGAGCAGGGTCTGCGGGCCGTCCGCGGCGTGCCGGTCCGAGAGGGCGACGGGCAGCGGCGCGTAGCGTGCGACCACGGTGGTGTGGTGGTCGCGGGCGCGGACCAGGGGGTAGCCGAGGTCCGGTCGCACGGGTTCCAGGACGCCAAGTTGGAGGACATCGGCGTACCGGCGGAAGACGCCGAGCCAGAAGCGCAGGGTGGCGAGCTGGTCGGGGCTTTGGGCGGCGAGGTCGACGGAGATCTGCGGCACCGAGAACAGGGCGTTGACGAGGTGAACGGCGACGGACTCGGGCGTCTCGGCGGAGTTCCACATGATCATGTCGGCGTGGACGGCGAGCGGGCCCGCGGTGAGCCGGCAGTCGACGGTGCGCTGACGGTTCTCGGCGGGGCTGAGCGGGCAGTCGGTGGCGCGGACCATGGTGGCGTACGGCCACAGCCCTGGGCTGACGTACGGCTGGCGGTGCTCGACGATCACGTCAGGCCGGGTGCGGCGCAGGCGGGCGTCGAGGTCGGCAAGCAGTTGGAGCACGCCCTCGTGGACGGCGGCGCGATCGGCGCCGGCCGGGGCAGGCGGTGGGTCCGTGATGGCGAAGCGGTCGATGAAGTCGAGCTTCAGACCGTCCATGTCCCACTGCTCGACGGCGCGGGAGACCTTCTCGACCAGGTAGGCGCGGACCTCGGGGTGGCGGGGGTCGAGCACGGCCGCGTCCAGGTGGGGCTCCTCGCGCAGGATCATGCCCTTGAAGCGGTCCCAGGCGTCGTTGTGCCGGCCGATGAACGGCAGTGCGTACCACAGGAGGTAGGCGAGGCCGAGCCGGTGGACCTCGGCGACGTGGGCCGCGGGGTCGGGGAAGGTCGCCGGGTTGGGCTCCCAGTCGCCGCAGTGGCCGTAGCCGCGGGCGCGGTCGGTGGTCTGCCAGCCGTCGTCGACGATGATGCTCTCGCAGCCGACGGCCGCGGCGAGGGCGGCCTGGCGTTCGACGGCGGCGGTGTCGACGTTCTGGTGGAGGCTGTACCAGGTGGAGTAGGCGGGCATCCGGGCGGCGGGGGCGATGCCGGGGTGGTGCAGGCCCTCGGCCCACCAGGCGGTGACGGCCTGCAGGGTGGCGGCAAAGTGGCGGCCGCTGAGGTCGATCCGCAGCCGCAGCGGCGGCCCGTCCGGGGTGAGGTCCTGTTCGACGGTGAAGGCGAACTCGCCGCTTTCCTCCACCACGCCGGCGCCGACGCGCACGGGTGCGCAGGTCTCGTCGGCGGCGGCGGTGCACAGGGCGCGGTCGTCGGTGCCGACCAGGCTGGCGACGGGGGCGCCCAGGGCGAGCGAGACGGTCCGGGGGGCGATCCAGGACGGCGGCAGCCAGCGGGAGGCGTTGGTGTCCGGGGTCCAGTAGGCGGTGGCCCCGAGGCAGGGGACCCGCCATTCGGCGCGGACGGTGGCCGCGGCCGCCGCCGCGACCTCGATCAGGGCCACGCCGTCGCCGACCGGGGTGACGGCGGTCTCCAGCCGGTCGCAGCCGAGCCCGGTGAGGTGGACGGTGAGCGGGGCGCCGGTGGAGTGGATCAGGCCGGTGGCGAGCTGCCGGTGGCCGACGGTGTCGGGGGTGGCCCCGGCCGGCGTGTTCGGGCGCCAGGCCGGGACGGGCTGCTGCGGGGTGGCGTCCTGCGGGGCGATGTCCGGCTCGGTGAGCGCCTGCGGGCTCTCGGTGCGCTCGCCGACGGGGCGTGGTTCGGTGGTCACGGTGGTCACTCCTTGGTGGCCCCGGCCAGCAGGCCGGAGATGAACTGGCGCTGCAGGACGAGGAAGAGGGCCATCACGGGGACGGCAGCGATGGCGGCGGCGAGCAGGACCTGCGCGTAGTTGGTGGTCGACAGCCCCTGCAGGGTGGCGGTGGCCACGGGCAGCGTGTACATCTCGGGGCTGCGCAGCGCGATCAGCGGCCAGACGAACTGGTTCCAGCTGCCGAGGAAGACGAACAGCGCGAGCGCCGCGATGACCGGCCGGTTGACCGGGATGACGATCCGCCACAGCACCCGCAGTTCGCCGGCGCCGTCGACGCGGGCCGCGTCGAGGAGTTCGTCGGGCATGGAGCGCAGTGCCTGCCGCATCAGGAAGATGCCGAACGGGGTTACCAGGCCGGGCAGGATGACGGACTGGTAGGAGTCGATCAAGCCCAGTTCCATCATCATCTGGAAGATCGGAATCAGCATCACCGTGTCGGGGATGACCAGGGTACTGAGCAGCAGGACGAAGAACAGGTTGCGCCCGCGGAAGTCGAACTTGGCGAAGGCGTAGCCGGCCAGGACCGAGATGGCGACCGCGCCGAGCGTCTGGACGCCCGCCACCAGCACGGTGTTGAGCAGGACGCGGGTGAGCCCGATGGACTCCTGGAGCCCGCGGAGGTTGTCCATGAGGTGGCCGCCGGGCAGTAGCTTCGGCGGCCAGGAGAACACGTCCTTGTCGTCCTGGGTGGCGGCGATGGCGAGCCAGTAGAACGGGCCGACGCAGAGCCCGAAGGCGCCCGCGAGCAGCAGGGTGAGCAGTGGACCGCGGGGCTTCACCGGCGCTCTCCCATCAGGCGGACCTGCAGGATGCCGAGCACGGACACGATCAGCGCGAGCGCGTAGGCGAGGGCCGATGCGTAACCGAAGTCGAAGTACTTGAAGCCGTTGTTGTAGAGGTACATGGTGACGGTCAAAGTGGCGTTGTCGGGGCCGCCGCCGGTGAGGACGTACGGCTCGTCGAAGAGCTGCAGGGTGCCGATGGTGGAGAGCACCACGGTGAGGAGCAGGATCGGCCGCAGCTGGGGAAGGGTGATGGAGACGAAGCGCCGGATCGGACCGGCGCCGTCGACCATCGCGGCCTCGTACAGCTCCTTGGGAATGCCCTGCAGACCTGCGAGGTACAGCACCGCGTTGTAGCCGGTGTAGTGCCAGGTGAGGACGAGGACGACACCCACGCGGGCCCAGGAGGGGCTGCCGAGCCAGTTCACCCGGTCGACGCCGAACCCGGAGAGGACCCAGTTCAGCAGTCCGGCGTCATGGTTGAGGATCACGGAGAACATCACGCCCGCGGCGACCAGACCGGTCAGCGAGGGGACGAAGACGCCGAGCCGCCAGAGCGGGCGCAGCCACACCTTGGTGGAGTTGAGGCCGAGGGCGACGAGCAGGGCGAGGCCGAGCATCAGCGGCACCTGGACGACCAGGATCAGCGCGGTGTTCTTCAGCGCGGTCCAGAACAGCAAATCGTCCAGCAGACGCCGGTAGTTGGCGAGCCCGGCGAAGTGCCGGTCGTCCCCGTTGCCGGTGGTGAGGCTGATCCAGAGCGAGTCGGCGATGGGATACGCCTTGAAGATCGCGAAGCCCAGCACCGCGGGCATGATCAGCAGGTACGGGACGGAGGTGCGGGTCAGCAGTCGGCGCGGGCCCGGGCGGGCGCGGCCGGAATGCTTGGGGGCGCCACGGCCGGCCGGGGTGGCGGCGGTGGCGGGAGCGCGTTCGGACGGGGCGAGGGACATGGTTCTCAGGCCGCCTGCTGCCGACCGGTCTGCTGGGCGAGCTGCTTGGCTGCGTCCTTGAGGGCGCTCGCCGGGTCGGCGCCCTTGAGCAGCACCTGGCTCTGGGCGTCGCTCGCGAGCTTGAGGGCGCGAGTGTAGTCGCTGGTGAAGTTGGTGGCTTCGGTTTTGGAGCCGAGCGAGTCGACGAAGGACTTCAGCACCTTCTGGCCGCCGTAGAAGGGGTGGGGCGCGCTGAACTTCGGGTCGGCGTACGCCGTCTTGAGGGCGGGGAAGACGCCGCCGGAGGCGAACATCCGGTTGATCTCGGCGGGCTTGGTGAGCGCGTACTCGATGAATCGCCAGGCGGCCTTGCGGCGCTTGCTGGACGCGGCGACCGCCAGATAGGTGGAGTTGACGATGGCGCTGCGCCCGCCCCCGGGCACGGCGGCGGGGGGCTGCATGACGCGCCACTTCCCCTTCTGGTCGGGGAACTTGATGGCCAGGTACTCGGCGGCCCAGGCGGCGTCCGCGACGGTGGCGAGCTTGCCCTGGCTGAGCAGGCGCTTCCCGGTGCCCTGGCCCGCGGTGTCGGCGAGCAGGCCGCCGTCGTTGAGCCGCTTGACGACGGTGAGGGCCTGGACGGCGGCCGGGGATGCGAGCGTGACCTTGCCCTCGCGGTCGAAGTAGAAGGCGCCCTGGAGCTGCATCAGGTTCTGGAAGAAGTCCATGTCCTGGGTGGCACCGGTCTTGTCGAGCCCGAGCAGGTGGGCGCCGCTGGCGGCGCGGATCTTCGGTCCTGCGGCGATCAGGTCGTCCCAGTTGCTGATGCCGGCGGGGTCGACCTTGGCCTTCTCGAAGTAGTCCCGCCGGTAGAAGAGACCGAGCGGGTTGACCTCCCACGGGAGGGCGTGGGCGGCCTTGTCCTCGCCCATGACGGTCGGCCACAGGCCCTCGACAAAGGCGTCCTTGTGCTGGTCGGCGCCGAGCTTGGACAGGTCGGCGAGGCCGTCGGGGAACTTGTCCAGGTAGCCGGGCAGGTAGTCGACACCGACGTGCAGGACGTCGGCGAGGCCCTTGCCACCCGCTGCGAGGCCGACGGTGATCTTGTCCCAGATGGCTGGCTCGCCGACGTCCTGGACCTCGACGGTAATACCGGGGTTGTCCCGCTCGAAGGAGGGGACGACGGCGCGCAGTGCCTCGGCGGCGGTGGTCCAGCTCCAGACGGTGATGTGACCGCTGTCGCCGTCGCCGCCTCCGGCGTTGCCGCCCGATCCGTTGTCGCCGCAGGCAGCCAGGGAGAGCCCGGCGGCGGAGGCGGTGGCGAGCTGGAGCAGCTTGCGGCGGCTCAGGTGGTGGGACATATCGGCTCCTGGGAGTGGTGGGTCGTGGGGTGGGTGAGGGTGTGGAGCGCATCGGCGAGCAGGTCGGCCGCGGCGCCCGGGGTGGAGGCGTGGGGGGACAGTCGAATCCACTCGTCGCGGCGGGTGGTGATCAGCCCGGCTGCTTCGAGGGTGCGGTGGACGGTGGCGGGGTCGTGGCCGGGCAGGCGGAAGGTGCCGATGCCGGCGCGCTCGTGGGGGCCGAGTCCGTCCAGCAGGACGTCGGCGCCGGCCCGTCGTGCGCGGTCGAGCAGGTCGGCGAGGGTGGCGCGGATACGGGCGCCGACGGCGACCGGGCCGCCCTGGTCGGACAGGTCGTCGATGGCTGCGCCGATGGCCGCGGCGGCCGGGAAGTCCGGGTTGGTGGCGAGGTGGGCGGCGGCCCCGGGCAGCGGCGGCGCCGGATGCCGCAGCGCGAAGGGCTCCGCGACGCCGGCCCAGCCGCCGAGCCCGGGAGCCAGGCGCTCGGCGCACCGGTCGCGGATCAGTAGCAGTGCGGCTCCCCAGCCGGCCCGTAGCCACTTCTGGCCGCCGCTGACGAGGATGTCGGCGGCGTCCGCTTCGAGTGCGACGGCGCCCAGGCCCTGGATGGCGTCGACGATCAGCAGCCGGCCGGGCCCGAGGACCTCCTTGAGGGCGGCGAGCGGTGCCAGGTGGCCGGTGAGCGAGTCGACGGCGCTTACGGTGAGGGCGGTGACGTCGGGAGTGAGGTGGCGGCGCAGGAGGTCGGGGGTGATGTGCCGCTGCCCGGCCGGGTCGACGAGTCGGACGGCGGGGCCGCCGCGGCCGGCGAAGCGGAGCCAGGGGTAGAGGTTGGCGGGGAACTCGCCGCGGGGCACCAGGACGGTACCGGGGCCGGGGAGTGCGGCGGCCACGGTGAACAGGCCGTTGCTGGTGGACGGGGCGAGGGCGATCTCGTGCCGACGGGCGTCGAGTAGCCGGGCCGCCGAGGTCCGGGCGGCGTCGCTGAGGGCGAACAGCCGGTCGAGGTCGGCGGGGTCGACGCGGGCGGCGAGCGCGGTCGCGGCGGAGAGCGCGGCGGCGGCCGGGCGGGAGAGCGGGCCGACCCTGGCGTAGTCGAGATAGCCCACCATCGGACCGCGGGCGGGAGCCGGACCGGGGGCCGCTGGGGTGGCGGCATCGGGTAGCTGCTGAATTTGATCGTTCAAAAATTTGCCCTAACAGAGCTTGCTGTATGCACTTCCAGGATTTTGAAGGTTCAGATTAGGGAGATCAGGTCGACCCGGCAAGAGGTTCAGCGCAACTGCTTTCCGGCGAGCCGGCTGGTCGGCCCCGCGCGGGCGGGCGGCGGGCGGTTCACCAGCACGGGCTCCGCTTCAACGAGAGCCGAGCGCCGCCGACACCCGCCGCTCCGCCTTCCTTGGTCGACGCGAAGGGGTACTCGTCGCAGCTCTTGCCCGTCGGGCGGGGCAGACTGCTCGGGCAGGCCTTGCCGCGGTTCTTGTCAATCAGCTTCTGTCAGTGGTGCGGTGCAGAGGCTTGCCCACGCCGGGCAGCCCCGGATGCCCCTTCAGCTTGCGCTGCGCGTCCCAGACATGCTGCCCCTGTGCGGTCGGCTCGGGGCGCGGTGACGACGTTGCCGTCGTTCCGATTCCCCGAGCCGACCGCACAAGGACAAACCGCAGGCTGCTCACCGAGCACGCCTTGTGCCGGTCATAGGTGAGGTAGCCGGCCCTGCATGTCAGCCCAGCCGCCGCTGACATCGTGTGGACGTGGCGGCCGTTGTCCCGGTCGCCTGGATACAGGTGACGGTGTGCTCGCCGCGCGCGGCGGCGGACTGAACGGCCTTGCGGCAATCGGCACTCAACGCTCGGGCGGTGGGCTCCGCATGGTTGATGAGTTCGACTACTGCGTCGATCCCGGCGGGGCTCCACCTCGGTCGCCGACCATCTCGTACTTGTGGCGGCCCTGGTCCAAGCAAGAGCGGACAGCGCCCAGGGTGGGCTCGGGTGTTCTCGGGAGGAAGAGGGGGTTAGCTACAGCTTCCACCGCCTTGATGGCGTGGGAGTAAGCGGCACTTGGGCGCGGCAGCAAAATTGGGTCATCTGCCCAGTCGACCGGTATTCAGTGCGTGAACACACTCAACAGCATGCTATCAACACCTCCGCCTGTCGCCACTCATCCCCCGCGCCCACAAGGCTTCTGACGCACAGTCGAATCTGACGGTTCGCCTCGACCGGCCCGGCCGTCCTGGCTCCCCGACGCAGCCAGGTTCCGGGGCGAACCCCGCAGGCTGACCAACTGATGCCGGGGCCGCAGCAGCAGGGCAAGCGATCCGCCGCCCCAGCACTGCGGCACCGATCGCGCTGGAGAGCACCGCCAGCCGGCACCAATTCACATTCATCGCAGCCACTTGACGCGATGCCGAATCCCCGCAACCGCGCGGTATCCGCGCGCATCCGCGCGCATTCTCCCCTCAGAAAAGGGTTATTGCCGCATGAGACAGTCACTACCGGCTGGGGCATCCAGGTTCCCGGTCCATCTGACCATCCCCATATTCCGGCACTTGCCGAACCGCTCCACTGACGGCGCTACTGGCCACGGCATGTGTGGCCGGGACGCTCGGCGTCCCCGCCGTCGCCGCCGAAACGTCGGCCACCCGGGCGAGTCAGCCGCAGCAGAACGGCCCGGTCGTCGCCACACACACGCTCACCCTCGTCACGGGCGAGGTGGTGACGCTGGACCGCTACGTCGCCGGCGTGCAGGCGGCGACGGTCGCGCCCGCGCCCGACGGTACCCCGGCGGCGTTCTCCTCCATGAAGGTGGGCGACGAAGTCTACGTCATCCCGGACAAGGCGCAGCCGTACCTTGCCGCGAACGAGCTCGACCGTGAGCTGTTCAACGTGACCAAGCTGGTCGAGTACGGCTACGACGACGCGCGCCGCTCCGCCGTGCCGCTGATGGCGACGTTCGCGGGCGCGCCGGGCAAGGCGGGCAAGGCGCTCAGGCAGGCTGCGCCGGCCGGTTCGGTGAAGGGCGACGAGCTGCCCAGTGCCAACGCGGTGGTGCTGCGGGCGAGTAAGAAGAAGGCGGCGACGTTCTGGGAGGCGGTCGACGACGACAGTGCCGCCGCGGCGAAGGCGCCGAAGCTTGCCGATGGCATCAAGAAGATCTGGCTCGACCGGCCGGTGAAGGTGACGTTGGATCAGAGTATGCCGCAGATCGGCGCGCCGGAGGCGTGGGCGGACGGCTATGACGGCACCGGTGCCAAGGTGGCCGTCCTTGACCCTGCGCAACCCGGCATCGGGCTACGTGTCGCTGCGCGTCAAAGCATGGGACGCCAACGGCAGCAAGATCGAACAGACCCCGATCAGGGCCTACGCCGTACGCTGACCCTCACGGCACACCCTGAGTTGCTGACCGCGCCCCTGGCACGAGGCATGTCCTTGCGCCAGGGGCGCACCCCTCCATTCGAACTGGGCACGCTAGCCTCGCCGTTTCGGCTGGGTTGAGACGGCGTCGTTGATCACCAACTGTTGAGTGGTCGAGGCAATTTTGTCGCCTGGGCATGGTGGAGTCCCGGCGCGGTAGTCGGGCCCTCCGGGGTCCTTCGGACCATGGCCGATCACGACCTGAACGGCCCGGCACTCGCTGGCTATGGCGCCGAGGCCGGGAAAGACGCGATCGCCGCGACGATCACCGCACTGCCCGAATGCCTGCGCCGCTCGCTGACCTGGGACCGCGGCAAAGAGCTGGCCCAGCACGCTCAACTCCGCATCGACACCGGGCTGCAGGTCTACTTCGCCGACCCGCACAGCCCCTGGCAGCGAGGCACGAACGAGAACACGAACGGACTGTTGTGCCAGTACTTCCCGAAGGGCACGGACCTGTCGCGATGGGAGGTCGATGAGATCGAGGCCGTTGCTCTCGCACTCAACAACAGGCCCCGCAAGACTCTCGGTTGGCAGAAACCTGCCGAAGCACTTAACAAGCATCTACTCTTGATCCAGGAAACCGGTGTTGCGACGACCGGTTGAGTCCGGGCAGTACACGAGCAGGGCGTTCGCCGACGCCTGCAACAGGGCCGGCCTCCGGCAGTCCATGAGCGCGATCGGCTCCAGCGCGGACAACGCGCTCGCCGAGTCCTTCGACGCGACGTTCAAACGCAAGACGCTCCAGGGTCGCAAGAGCTGGTCCAGCGAGCGCGAGGCCCGCCTCGACGCGTTGGCTGGCTGCACCGCTACAACACCCGAAGCCGTCACTCCCGCCTCGGGCAACGCAGCCCAATCGCCTACGAGGCAGCGTTCGGAACAACATCAACTACGCTGACACCAGCCGCATAACCCGTGTCCAGGATTCGGGGTCAAGCCCCCGGCCCCTGCCCGTCCGGCCTCGCGCGGTTTCGGCGCTGTGGCTGAGCCCTGAGTTTGGACCGTGAGCGTTCCAGTTGGGCCGGGGCGAGGCGTGTCAGTAGCGCCGGTTATGGTGCTGGGCATGACAGGTTGGATCGACTGTGGCGTCATGCCGTGGATGGAAGAAGACCGGTACGGGGACGACGAAACCGTCCTGGTGTACTTCAAGGGCGCCGGGTTGACCGGCATGACCGAAGGGCTGATCGCGCAGCACCGGCCGCCGTTCGCCTACGGCAATGACCCGGCGCCCGGTGACTGGGGTGTGATCGTGCACCACATGCACAACCCGTCTCGCGACGACTTCGACCCGATCGACTACCGCGAGCTATGCCTCCAGGGTGCTGAGCTGATGGTGTTCGTCCCCAACCCGTGCATCGCCAAGGCCCACGGCCCCCATGCGTACCACTACAAGGACGGCCTGATCTCGTCCTGCATCGACTACGAAGACCCCGACTACATCGGGGAACACTGGCCCAACGAGATGGCATCCCTCATCACGTCCGCCGAGCTGGACCGCGAGAACGAGAACTACGTGGAGCAGCTAACCCGACTGATCTGCAACCACTTGGGGCTGTCCGCGCTGGACCGCGACACCATCACAGTGGACCGCGGCCTGATGGCCTCCTACTTCTAGACCGCAAGCTCCTCAGAAACGTATCCGGTGCTGTTCCGCTGCCCGGGCCTGCTCAATCCACTCCACAGGACGAGTATCGCGTAGCGCTGTCTCGTACAGCGTGGTGGGAGTGGTCGCCGATAAAGGTCCGCGAGGTCCAAGCGCCTACTGATGTCCATCAATTGCTCTCGGCATGCCGGCCACGCCGACATCATCCGGGAACTCAGAAGGTGCCGTTGGAATGAACAAGGGCAACGACAGCGTAGCGCCAGGCGACTCGGCCTGGTGGGACAACTATCGAAGCCGAATTGAGCGAGCGGCTCAGGAAGCGGACCGAGATGTCAGAGGGCTGAGCCGGTGCCAGATCGTTTGACACGGGACGGCCAGCCGCCCGTCAGAGCGGCTGACCGTCGAGTCAGGTAGCGGCAGGAGTGAGGCGTATCCGGCTGGCGCGGTGCTACTGAAGGATCTGCAGACTCCAGGTGTCCATCTCGGGACTGCGCCGGTAAAGACGTTCGGCTGAACCGGGTCACATGTCACGAGCAGAATGTTTCCCTGGCCGAGCACAACCTTCCGCTCGACCCGTGTGGAACGTCATTGCCGCCCCACCTGCTGCCGGTGTGCTGTCTCACAACCAGCCGCGGCGGGCCGCGATCACTCCGGCCTGAAAGCGGTTGGCGGCGCCGAGGAGGTCGTGCAGGCGGCTGATGCGGCGGCGCATGGTGCGGACGGACCAGCCGAGCTGGCGGGCTATCGCCTCGTCCTTGAGGCCACTGACCAGGAGGGTGAGGACGAGTCGGTCCTCCTCACCGAGGGGGTCCTCGGCGGGGGCGTTGAGGGGCAGTGCCTGCTTCCAGCACATTTCCCAGTAGCCGGTGAGGGCATCGAGCAGGGTGGACGGGCGGATCACCGCGGCGCGGACGTCGTTGAGGTCGAGGGAGAGCGGCATCAGGGCGAGCTTGCGGTCGGCGATGGCGAGTTTGATGCCCAGGCCGGGCAGGACGCGGGCCTGTTCGCCGTGCCGAACCAGCTCGCGGATGTCGTCGAGGACGCCCGGCCATTCCAGGGCCTCGGGGGCGTAGACCGCGCGGTACCGTACGCCGCGGGCGAGCGCCGTCGCCTCCACCGGGTTGGAGGTGGTCAGGGCGTACGGCGGCCGGTCCAGGGTCATCACGTCCTCGTGGGCCTCCTGCTGAAGGCGGACGAACCAGCGGCCGAGCGCCTCGCTGCCGGTGGTGATCTCCACCTCGTCCTCATAGGTCGCGCCGGTGCGCGCGGCGGCGAACAGCCGGGACAGCTCGTCGGCCGCCGAACGGACCCGCTCCAGCTCATTGCTTCTGGCCCGCACCAGCGCCTCGACGGCGGCGCCCGGCTCGATCGCGGCGTACCGGCGGCGGGAGCCGGCGAGCCGGCCGACCAGCCCGTGGTCGCGGAGCCGGTCCAGCGCCCTGGCGACGCGCTCGGCCGAACAGTCGAGATCCGCGGTGAGTTCGGCGGGCGCCGCCGTCCGCCTGGTCAGGACGGCGCGGTAGACGCTCTCGTCGAACGGATCGATGCCTGCCGCCGTGAGTTGCGGTGTCTCGGGAGTCATGGACGGATGGTGGCCCACTTGTGCCAGCGGCAGCAATGGGCCACGGAGATCAGTTGTGCGGCAAGTGCCCTCACCACTAGGACCTTTACGCATGGCAATGAAGTCACGAAGATCGCGTCATGCCGCCCTCGCCGCCGTTGTTCTCGCCGGCACGTTGGCGGCGACACCGGGTGCCGCCAACGCGTCCACGCCCGACCCGTCGCAACGAGTGCTCGTCGAACTGTCCGGGAACCCAGCGGTCACCGCCGCGCCCGGTGGATCGCTGCTGTCCGCCGAGGCCGCCCGCGGCGTCGGCACCGCCCGCCGCGCGCTCGACGCGCGGCAGGAGACGTTCCTCGGCTCGGCGAAGAGCGCCGGGCTGCACCCTTCGGCGACCCGCAAACTGGGTCTGCTCATCGATGCCGTGGCAATGACGGTGCCCGCGTCCGAGGTGGGGCGGCTGTCCTCGCTGCCGGGCGTCACCGCCGTCCGCCCCGACACCCGGGTGCTGACGAAGACGGACGTGAGCGTGCCGCTGATCGGCGCACCCGGCGTCTGGGAGCGCAAGGACCCGGCCGGAAGCCGCGTCACCGGTAAGGGGACCACCGTCGCGATCCTGGACAGCGGCGTGGACTACGCCCACCCCGACCTGGGCGGCGGACTCGGCAAGGGGCACAAGGTCGTCGGCGGGCACGACTTCGTCAACGGTGACGAGGACCCGATGGACGACAACGGCCACGGCACCCACGTAGCCGGCATCATCGCGGGCAAGGCGGCTGAGAAGGGCGGCATCACCGGCGTGGCGCCCGGCGCGAATCTGCTTGCCTACAAGGTGATGGACGCCGACGGCTCCGGCTACACGTCGGACATCATCGCCGGAATCGAGGCGGCCTCCGATCCGGCCAACCCGCACCGCGCCGATGTCATCAACATGAGCCTCGGCGGCCCCGGCGACGGCACCGACCCGCTGGGCCGCGCCGCGACCGCGGCCGTACGAGCCGGTGTGGTCGTGGTGGCCGCGGCCGGCAACGACGGACCGGGCACGGGTACGGTCAGCAGCCCCGCAGCGGCCGACGGCGTGGTCGCGGTCGGCGCTTCGACAAGCAATCTGCGGCTGCCCAGCGCCTATCTGGCCGACAAAAAACCCGAGTTGATCCAGACCTACCGCGGCATCCTGTCCGCGAATCCGCCGGAGCACCCCGTCACGGCGCCGCTCGTCGATGTCGGCGAGGGCACCGCCGAGGACTGGAAGCGGGTCGGCGACGTACGCGGAAAGATCGTACGGGCCGAGATGCTCATCGCCTCCGACACCCGGTACCTGACGGCGAGCGCCGTGGAGTGGGCGAAGGAGGCGGAGAAGCGCGGCGCGATCGCCGTGCTGGCCGGCCTGCCCTCCAACGACGGCCCGGTGTTCGTCGCCGGAGCACCGGGAGAGGTCCGGCCGCCGGAGGTGAACCCTGAGCCGGGAGTGGCCCAGGTGCCGTCCCCGTCCGCGCGGATCGACGCCTCCGGCGACTCGCTGCGCATGGACCACCTGGTGGTCATGGGCATCGACTCGACCCAGTACACGGAGTTGAGCGCCCGACTCGCCGCCGGGAAGGTCTCGGTGACGCTGCGCGGCACCGACACCACCGACCGGATCGCCTCGTTCTCCTCACGCGGTCCCGCACAGGGCTTCGGTTTGAAGCCCGATCTGGTCGCACCGGGTGTGGAGATCCGCTCCACCATACCCAAGGCACTGTACGGGCCCGGCGAGTACCGCATGTCGGGCACATCGATGGCGACCCCGCACGTCGCCGGCGCTGCGGCCCTGCTGCGCCAGTTGCATCCCGGCCGGGCGCCTGCCGAGATCAAGGCCGCGTTGGTCGGCACCGCGAAGCCGCTGAGCGGCAGCGGGCCCACGACGCAGGGCTCGGGCCGGCTCGATGTGGCCGCGGCCGCCTCGGCCACGGTCAGCGCCTCGCCGGCGTCGGTGTCGTTCGGACTCGCCGATCTGTCCCGGCGTCACGTCGGCGGCATCGCGAAGGTGACGCTGCGGAACTCCGGCAAGCGGCCGGTCGCGACCTCGCTGCGGACCGACGGTCCGGCCACGGTCTCGGCGAAGCGGGTCACCGTACCGGCCGGGGGGACCGCGACCGTCACGGTCTCGCTGCGCGTCGCCCGACCGGCGGCCGACACCGAGATCAGCGGCCGTCTCACGGCGACTCCCGACCGGGGACCGGCGATCGGGGTGCCCTACCTGCTCGCCGTCCGGTATCTGGCCGTCCAGGCCGCACCCGACCCGAGCGACGGTCACTCGACCGTGCACATCGCCCCGCCGACCCGGCTGGCCGCACCGCCGGTCGTCACCGTCACCCCGCCTCGCGGCAAGGCCGTCGACGTCACTTCCACGCTCGATCCCGCCAGCGGCTACTACCGGGCCGAGGTGACCGGCAGCGTGGCCGGCGCCTACCGGGTCTCGGTACGCGGCACCGCCGGCACCGGGCAGCGGCTCACCGGCGCCGGCGCCTTCGAGGTCACTCCGGTCGACAGCCGCAGGAACCGCTGGAAGCCGGTAGGTCCCAACGGCCAGGCCGGCTCCATCACCCTCTCGTCGAGCCGGCCGAAGCAGGCCGTCCTCACCCAGTACCAGAAGGCGGCTCCCTGGCTGACCACCGACAACGGCGCCTCCTGGCGCCAGTTGGGACGACTGCCCGTCGCGGACGGTACGGGTCCGCTCGTGGTGGACGCGAAGAATCCCGACCGCTGGTGGTACGCCGTGAACAGCGTTCACGACGGCAGTCGCCGGGGCGCCATCCTGCGCACCGATGACAACGGGCGGACCTGGCGCACGCTCGATGTCCCGGACACCCGCATCGCGGCGCTCGCCGCCGATGAACAAACCCGCACCCTGGTCGCGGTCACCTCGGACGCACTGCTGGTCAGCACGGACGCGGGCGACCACTGGACGACGTATCCGACCGGCGTCACCGGCGGCATCACCGCCGCCGCCGTCACCGGTGACACCCTCTATATGACGACGTATCACGGCGTCTGGGCCCGCTCCGGCATCGGCTCGGGCAACCCCGGCGCGGCACGCCTGCTTTTCGACCCGTCCGGCGAGACCGTCGGCGGGCTGGCCGCCGACTCCTCGGTCGTGGCGGTGTATGTCTCGGGCCGGGGAGTTGTCGGTTCCCGTGACGGCGGGGAGACCTGGACCACCCTGCTGTCCATGACGGACGGCGGTCTCCGCCTGACCATCTCGGGTGACGACCTGTACCTGAGCACGCTGTCCGGCAGCGGCCGTCTCAGCCGCGACCACGGGCAGACGTGGACCACGGTCGCCGCGCCGTCGCGCGCAGCGGTACCGATGGACTACGACCGTTGGGCCGACGGTTCCGTCACCGTCTCCAGCGAGCAGGACGGTCTCTACCGGGGTGCCGCGGACGGCACCGGATATCGGCGGATCGGCGTCCAGGGACTGACCGTCAACGATCTCTCGGTCAGTGACGGCCATCTGCTCGCCGCCACCGACAGCGCGGTCTACCGCACCGCCCTTCCCGTCGCGAGCCCGGAGTGGGGCCAGTCGGGCGGCGAGGGCAGGAGGGGCGTCACCGTCCCGCAACTTGCCGTGTCGGCCAAGGATCCGAAGGTGATCTGGAAGGTGCGGCGCACCGCGTTCGGCTCATTCACCGTCGAGCGCAGCGGCGACGGCGGTGCCACCTGGGAGAAGAGGGGCAGTTCGGCGGAGGTGCCGACGGCGCTCCTGGTCCACCCCGCCGACCCGAACCGGGTCATGGTCAGCTTCCGAAGCCTTCTGGGCCGGGGGCTGTTCGCCACCAGCGACGGCGGTGGGACGTGGAAGAACCTCTACCATGAGCGCTCCTTCGACACCATCGCGGGCGACCCCGCAAATCCGCTGCGCCTGTGGCTCGGCAACACCGCCGGTCTCTACCGGTCTGACGACGGCGGGGTGACCGTCACCAAAGTCGCCGACGGCCCGGTGAGCGCGATCGACCTCGACGGACGGCGTCTCGTCGTCGGCGGCGAGAGCGTCCGCGTCAGCACCGACGGCGGCCGGACCTTCCGCACCGCGGACACCGGCGCTCTCGCGATCCATGTCTCCGACCTGCTCCGGGTCAAGGACACGCTCTACGCGGCCACCACCAGGTCCGGGGCCAGCGGCCTCCTGCAAGGCGGCCGCGGCGTACTGCGCAGCACCGACCACGGTCTGAGCTGGCACAACATCTCAACCGGCCTGCAGAACACCGACACCACCAAACTGGCTGCGAGCCCCGACGGCCGCACGCTCTACGTCGGCACCGTCGACGGCGGCGTGCACCGTCTCAACCTGCGCCACTGATCACTACGGATCGGGCGCCCGGACGGAACCTCTGTCCGGGCGCCCGGTCCACACGTTGACGCGGCCGGTGAATCAGCGCAACGAACACGACAGCCGGGCCGCCCAGCGCGGGCGCTTCAGCGGCGGTTTCGGTGCGGCTTCCAGCCCGGTCCTGGCGAGCAACTGCACGATGCACTGCCACTCCACGAGCACGGCTTCACCGCGGCCGCCGTTGTCGGACATCTCTTCGTGCCGGAGGTTCTGACGGCGGTCGAACTCCGTTTCCTCAAGCGCGGCCCCCGCCTCATGGTGCGCCATGCCCCGGGCGCGGCCGCGGACCAAGGACCGCCCGATCTTCGCCTGGTCGACCGGCGGGCCGGCCAGCCCGGCTGAGGGGCGGTGGCTTTGTGCGTGACCGCGGGAGTCGATTCGATGTGGCTGTGGGAGTCACTGGCTGAGCGAGTTTGCGATGTCAGTTTGTTTTGATGTCACCAGGAGGCTTGCAACGTTCACCTCCCGCCCACGTGACCGCTTTCGGGTCGTCTGTCCCGGCCGCCGTCCGTGGGCCCATACGGGTCATCGAGTGCCGCCGTTCGATGGATGCGGCGGTCGGGTCCGATGCGGCTGTCGTCCGGCTGGGACACCTTCCTTGCGGGCGTACCGGGCGATACGCCCCGGCCCGAAGAGGAACCCGGTGTCGTGCGGGTTCCGAACCGCTTGCCCGTCGTTCACCTGGGTGGTTGCAGGAAGGACCCTCGACGTGTCTGATCCCGTTGTTCTTATCACGGGCACGCTTACCGGTATCGGCCGCGCCACCGCCTTCGCTTACGCCCGTCAAGGCGCGAACCTTGTGGTCTCCGGCCGCCACGAGGACGTGGGTGAGCCGCTTGCCAGGGAGCTCTCCGCCCTCGGCGCCCCGGCCGAGTTCGTGCGTGCCGACGTCCGCTTCGACGCCGATGTGAAGGACCTCGTCGACCGTGCGGTGGCACGGTTCGGGCGGATCGATGTCGCCTTCAACAACGCCGGCACCGAGGGAACACCCGGCCCTGTCACCGAGGTGACCGACGAGGGATATCAGGTCACCTTCGATACCAACGTCAAGGGAACGCTGCTGTGCCTGAAGCACGAGTTCCGGGTCATGAGGGAACAGGGCGGCGGCAGCATCGTCAACGTCAGCTCCACCTTCGGCCTGATGGGCTATCCCGGTGCGACCTTGTACGTCGGGAGCAAGCATGCCGTCGTCGGCATCACCAAGGCGGCCGCACTCGAAGGCGCCGCTCACGGTATCCGGGTCAATGCGGTTGCGCCCGGCTACACCCGGACCGCTATGTACGAGCGGTTCACCGGCGACGACACGGCTCGTGCCGCGGTCGATTCGGTGCTGCCCATGCACCGGGCGGGTACCCCGGAGGAGATCGCCGAGGCCGTCCAGTTCCTGGGTTCGGACAAGGCGAGCTACGTCACCGGGCACATCCTCCTTGTCGATGGCGGCCTCATGGCGGGCGGCCCCCTGTTCCCGAGCTCGTGAATCGCGAGATCGGCGCAGGCCGTGTCGGCCTCGGCAGCGCGGTGCCCGCTTGACGGGATGTTCCGGTTCTCATCGTCCCCGAGCGGGCGGCCCCGCCGCGGACGAGTCGGCAACGCCGATCGGTCACGGCTAGCTAGACCGGGTCCTTCGAAAGCGGGTATTCGCCAGGAGCCGCTGTGCTGGTCGACTGCAAGGCGATGGCGGGCGCTGGTCTGCTTGTCACGGCCGAGACGAGCTGGAAGTCGGAGGATCTCTCCGCCCGGCAGGTGCTCCAAGTGGCACGTGTCGCGACCGACACGGCGCGTCGTGCAGCCCGCCACGCCCAGTGCGAGGGCGCACTCGGCGAACGTCCGGGAACCGTCGACCGCACGGAGTGGAGGATGCGGCCCGTCGGCCGGGCGACGGGCACTTGCCGCGGCGTGGTGACCGGGCGCGAAGCTGCTCGGCTGCGCGTCACAGACGTCACCGAGAAGCCTGCGGGACGCGCACTGACGGAACAATGCGAGCTGAGCCGGGGCGAGTTGGACCTGTTCCGTATGACCGCCTACTACGGGCCGTCTGCGGAGGAGGAGATGTATCTCGACGGCAGGTATCCGGGAACAGTGAAGGGCACATACACCCGCACCATCGAATGTGGGGGCGCCATCGGGACCGCCTACTTCAAGCTCGTGGGCGTCAAGGACAAGGCGGCGGATGGCGCCGTCGGAACACATGGGACGAGTGATCCCGCGGCGCTGAAGCGGGTTCTGAAGTCGTACGCCACCGCCTCGGGCAAGCGGCACGGCTGCCCCGCCCCCTGACTGCTTCCGCCGGACTGCACATTTGGCGGACCCCGCTTTGAGCAACTGGGCGAGCGACGCGCGGTCATGTCTGAGCGTGACCGGCCTCACGGGCACGGTGAGACCCTGCCGGAATTTCATCACTTGGGATGCCCATCATGTCGTCGACGTGGAAGAGCAACTCCGCGCAGGCCCGGGCAGGAACCGAATCAATGGCGACGCCGTCGAAGGGGCAATTGAGCTGCTGAAAGGCCTGGCCGTGACGAAATCCAGTACGTATCTGCTCGCCGCATCCGCTGCGCTTGCCCTCGCCGTGGTCGGCTGCGACGCAGGGTCCACACCGGCCGGCGCCGAAGGAGGTGCCAAGGCAAAGGCCGCCCGATGGTCCGAACCGGATCGGTATTCTTTCCGGCTTCTCTCCGAGTCCGGAGAGCGGGGCGGCCTTGGAACGTACCGGATCACCGTGGGGAACGGGAAGGTCGTCAAGGCGATCGGCCTCGACGCCCCGGCCCGGCGTACCGTCGAAGAGAATCCGCAGGATGTCCCGACGCTTGGCAGTCTCCTCACTGATGTCCAGAAGGCCCGTGCAGGCCAGGCTGATGTCGCGGAGGCGGTATTTGCCGCAGATGGACACCCCACTGAGATTCACATCGATTGGCTGGCGAATGCCATCGATGACGAGGCCGACTACCTCATCACCGAATACCGCGAACTCCCCTGACCGGCACGCCCCCAAACGTCCAGGTCTGCAAGCAGTGATGGCCACACACCGTCCGGTGTGCAGCCATCGGCCATGCACGCGAGCGTGGTCGCTCTCCTCGGTCAGCGCTTCGAAGGAGCGTGTCCTGGCCGGCCGGCTGCCGACGCCTGCACCGCCGCTACGAACGCAAGGCCGAGCACTTCCTCGCCGTCGACGCCATAGCAGCAACCCTCATCTGGTACCGCCGACTAACCAAATAGGACGACGTCTGAGTCGGATCCCGGGGTCGTCTGGCCGGGTTCGGTCTTCCGGGTACGAGTGCGGGTGCCCTGTGGGTGTCACTGGCACGGTCGTTCCGTGATCCAGCGGGCGGCGAGCAGGCCGGATAGCGCGGTGAGGACGGCGGCGGTGAGGACGGTCATCTGCAGGCCGAGTGCGTCGGCGAGGACGCCCGCGGCGAAGGCTCCGGCCGCGTAGCCGAGGTCGCGCCAGAAGCGGTAGGTGCCCAGCGCGTTCGCCCGCCAGGCGGGGTGGGTGTGGTCGGAGACGGAGGCGATGAGCGCTGGGTAGACCATCGCGGTGCCCAGCCCAAGGGCTACGGCGGAGAGGACGCCCGCGAGGAGGGGACGGTCGAGGATCGCCAACGCTGTGAGGAGACCGCCGGCTTGGACGAGCATGCCCGTGACGATGAGCGGTTTACGGCCGATCCGGTCTACCAGGTGGCCTGCGGGTATCTGCCCCATTCCCCACAGGAGCGGATAGAGCCCCTTGATCAGGCCGATGGCCGCGATACCGAGCCCGTGGTCGGCGAAGAGCAGTGGGAAGACGCCCCAGGTGAGGCCGTCGTTGAGGTTGTTGACGAGGCCGGCCTGGCTCGCGCCGCGCAAGGAGCGGTCGCGCCACGATGTGCGCGCGAACACTGCCGCGAATGACGGGTTCCGTTCCTTGGGGGCCTGGGCGGGCGGTGTCTGGGACAGTTCGAGGGCGACATGGGCGCTGGTGTCCCGTACCAGGAGCGAAAGGCCGAACCCGGCGGCGACGAAGAAGACGCCGATCGCTTCGGGGGCCGGCCGCAGGCCGTGGGAAGCTGCCAGGTAGCCGGTGAGCAGGGCCGTCGTACCGACGGCGACGTATCCGGCAGCCTCGTTGAGTCCGGTGGCCAGGCCCCGGCGCGCCGGCCCCACAAGGTCGATTTTCATATTCACGGTCATCGACCACGTCATGCCCTGGTTGACGCCCAGCAGGACGTTCGCGGCCAGGATCCACCACCAGGACGGGCCCCACGCCAGGACGAAGGGCACCGGCACACCGACGAGCCACCCTGCCAGGAGGAGCTGCCGGCGCCGGAAACGGGCCGTGAGGGCGCCTGCCGCGAGGTTGGTGAGGGCTTTGGTGAGGCCGAAGGCGACGATGAAGGAAAAGACGGCCAGGTTGCTCGTCAGCCCGAAGACGTCGGCGCCGATGAGCGGGACCGTCGTGCGCTCCAGACCGACGAGCGAACCGACACTGGCTGTGACGATCACGAGCAGAGTGAACTGAGCCCAGTTCTCCCGGAGGCCCAGCCGCACTCCAGGCGTGGGCGAGACCACGCCGGTCCGCTGCTCCATCGCTCCTCCATGCCGCTCAAGATCCGACAACCCGCAGGCCAGCATACCCCTGCGGGTATTTTTTTCGTATGCGATGCAGAATGCCCCATGGGGTATTTGACTTCCTGCCGCGAGGCCGCCTACGGTCGGAGGTAATCAATACCCATGGGGGTATCTGAGAGCGAGGAAATCTTCATGCGTGAAGTGGATCTGACCGTCTTCGCGGCGGAGCTCGCGAACGGCGCGTTCGTGATCGATGTCCGGGAGCCCGACGAGTACCAGGCCGGCCATGTGCCCGGCGCCCACCCCGCGCCGCTGTCCATGCTCGGCGCTGTCGTGAGTGCCCTGCCCGGGGATCAGCCCGTCTACGTGATCTGCGCGGGTGGTGACCGCAGCGGCTGGGCCGCCGAGCACCTCGAGGCTCTCGGTGTGGACGCCGCCTCGGTCGCAGGCGGCACCGCCGCATGGGCCCGGGCAGGTCACTCCCTCGACCGTGGCGCTGCGGCCGAGGCCGGCTGAAGCCTGAACCCCGGACCCATTCGGAAGGCACTGTCGCGCCTTCGACCAACTTTCCGCACCCGGCCGGGTGCGCGTCCCCCGACGGAGGGTTTGCCGTGCTCTTCACCCAGTACTACCTCGACTGCCTGTCACACGCGTCGTACATGATCGCCGACGAGACGACCGGCCAGGCCGTGGTCGTCGACCCGCGCAGAGACGTCTCGGAGTACCTGGCCGACGCCCAGGCGCACGGATTCACCGTCGTGGGCGTCATCAACACCCACTTCCACGCCGACTTCGTCGCCGGGCACCTGGAGATGGCCGACCGCACCGGCGCCTGGATCGGCTACGGCCGCCGCGCCGAGACCGAGTACCCCATCCGCAAGCTCACCGACGGCGAACGTGTCTCCCTCGGCGGTGTCACCCTGCAGATCATGGAAACCCCCGGGCACACCCCCGAGTCGATCAGCGTCCTTGTGTACGAGCACGCCGACGACACGGTTCCCTATGGGGTGCTGACCGGCGACGCCTTGTTCATCGGCGACGTCGGCCGCCCCGATCTGCTCGCGTCCGTGGGTGTGACCGCCGACGAACTCGGTGCGATGCTTCACGACAGCGTCCAGAACAAGCTGATGGCGCTGCCCGACACGGTCCGGGTCTTCCCCGCCCACGGCGCCGGCTCCTCCTGCGGCAAGAACCTCTCCACCGAGAAGCAGTCCACCATCGGAGAGCAGCGCGCCACCAACTACGCCTGCGCGCCGATGAGCCGTGAGGACTTCGTCGCACTCGTCACCGCCGGCCAGTCCGCCGCGCCCGGCTACTTCGCCTTCGACGCGGAACTCAACCGCAAGGACCGTCTCCTGTTCGACTCGGCAGCGGCGCCCCGCCCGCTGTCTTTGACCGAGTTCACCAAGCTGCGGCACGCGGGTGCGGTCGTGGTCGACTCCCGTTCCCCGCAGGAATTCGCCAACGGTCACCTGCGTGGGGCGGTCAACGTACCCGCCGAGGGCCGGTTCGCCGAACAGGCCGGCACTGTCCTCAACCCGGCCGACGAGCTGATTGTCATGGCTCCGGAGAACCGGGAGGAGGAAGTCGTCACCCGCCTCGCCCGTATCGGCTTCGACCGTGCACTGGGCTACCTGCGCAACCCCGAGGACGCCCTGAAAGAGCTGACCGAGGAAATCACCCCCGCGAGTCGCCTGACTGCCGCACAGCTGCGCACCGCCCTGCGAGGGGAGAACCCTCCGCTCATCATCGACGTACGCACCTGCGGAGAGCGCAGCGCGACCGGCTTCATCGAGGGCGCCATGCACATAGCCCTGAGCGAACTGCCTACGCGCCTGGACGAGATCCCCGCCGACCGGCCCCTCGTCCTGCACTGCGCCGGTGGCCACCGCTCCTCGATCGCGGCCAGCCTCCTGCGCCACCGCGGCTTCGAGTACGTCTCCGACATCCTCGGCGGCTACGCCGCCTGGGCCCTGTCGGCAGAACCCGCCGGCGTCTGACCGCCCTCCTCCCGCAGCCTCCCGGCACACCCCGGGCCGGGGCATCCCCCCGCCCGGGGCGGCTACCACTAATACCCTCCGGGGTATATGAACTCTCTTCAACGGAGCCTCCCATGACTGAGAAGTCCGCCCAGACCTCCTCGATCACCCCCGCCGTCCTGCACCGCCTCGTACAGGAGGAACGCGCACCGAGAATCCTCGACGTGCGCACGCCCGGCGAGTTCCGCACGGTCCACATCCCCGGCGCCTACAACGTGCCCCTCGCCACCCTGCGCGAGCACCGGAACGAACTGCTGGCCCACCTCGACGAGGACGTCATCCTGGTCTGCCGCTCCGGGGCCCGTGCTGCCCAGGCTGAAAAGGCTCTGGCCGAGGCCGGCCTGCCGAACCTCCGTGTACTGGAGGGCGGCATCAACGCCTGGGAGATGGCAGGCGCTCCCGCGAACCGCGGCACCGACCGCTGGGACATGGAGCGCCAGGTTCGGCTCGTCGCCGGTTCGATCGTCCTTGTCACCGGGGTGGTGGGCCTCTTCGTTCCCGGCACGCACCTCATCGGAACCGCGGTCGGCGCCGGCCTGACGTACGCGGCTCTGAGTAACTCCTGTGCCATGGGCGTCCTGCTGTCCAAGCTTCCCTACAACCGCGGACCGCGCACCGATATCCGCAGCGTGATCGCGGAACTGCGGGGCACCTCATGACCGCCCTGGTCATCGCGGCGTCGCTGCTCGTCGGAGTCAGCCTCGGCATTCTCGGCGGCGGAGGCTCGATCCTGACCGTGCCGATCCTCGTCTAACCGGCCGGACAGGGCGCCACGGAGGCCATCGCCACTTCTCTGTTCGTCGTCGGTGTGACCAGCATGGTCGCCTTGATCCCCCACGCGCACGCCCACCGGGTGCGGTGGAAGACCAGCCTGCCCTTCGGCGTCTTCAGCATGGCCGGCGCCTACGGCGGCGGCCGGGTCGCCGAGTACATTCCGGGCACCGTGCTCCTCGGCGTGTTCGCCCTGATGATGCTCGCGATGGCAGTGGCGATGCTCCGAAAACCGCTCCGGCGCGCCGAACCAAAGCCCCGGCACCGCGACCTCCCCCTGAAACACATCGCCATCGAGGGTCTGGTCGTCGGTGCCGTCACGGGCCTGGTGGGCTCCGGCGGCGGCTTCCTCGTCGTGCCCGCACTCGCGATCCTCGGCGGGCTGCCCATGAGCATCGCGGTCGGCACCTCACTTCTCGTCATCGCCATGAAATCCTTCGCCGGACTGGCCGGACACCTCTCGGACGTGCAGATCGACTGGGGCCTCGCGCTGGCCGTCACCGCGGTGGCCGTCGTCGGCAGCCTCCTCGGCGCGCGCCTCGCCGGCCGCATTCCTCAGGACACCCTGCGCACAGTCTTCGGATGGTTCGTCGTCGTCATGGGCATCTTCGTCCTCACCCAGCAGCTCGACACCACCATCTGGACCCACCCCGCCCACGTGGGCCGGACTCGGCACCGCGCTGCTCGCTGCCGCCGCCGCCCGGATACGGCAGGCCACCCGCGCACCACACCAACGCCCCGCCGAGACATCCGGGCCGCGTCCGAACACCGCAGCAAGACACCACGAGACCGCCGGAAAAAGGCAACCTATACCCCTTTGGGGTATTCTGGGTGTGCGGCTGGAGGAGGGACTCCGTGCAGGTGGAAGAAGAGACCGTACGACCCACCCCGGTATCCCGACCCCTGGACCGGGCGGGCTTCGAGATCGTGGCCAGCAGGGTGCGCCAGTGTCTCGCACAAAGCGCCGCCGACGCCCCGCCCGTACCGGAAGAAGAACTCGAGAAGCTCTTCCCCACCCCGACCTGACCACCACCGGGCCGCCACGCCACCGCGCCGACGAGGGCCCACCACGGCCCTACTCGGCCGCCTCGACAGCAACGGCCAACTGCAGTACACCGACCGCACCACCATCCTGAACCGTGCCGCCCACCAGGCCCTGGCCGCCGAACTCCAACCGGGCAGCGCCCACCACCCTTGGACCGGATGGACCTTCGCCGCCGGGTGGGACTCAAGACAGCAGCTCCAGGTGCGGCTGGCCGAACCGTTCGTGGTCGCCGAAGTCGCGGCCGACGTGTCCTTGGACGCGGGCGTACGCTGGCGGCACCCGGTCCGCCTCGTACGTATTCGATCAGACCTGGCCTCGACAGAGGTACCGCTCTTCGCTGGACCCGACACCTTGACGCGGCCTCAGACGAATCTTGAGCTGCGGATCTTAGGGGGCGTCGGCCGTCGAACGATGCGGGCCAGATCGCCTCACGGCCTGAACCAGAGGCGGGTCGAGGCCACGGTGACCGTGCTCTGGAAGACGTAAGCTCGCTTGATACCCCCATGGATGTCAAGCAGCGGTACCTCTGAGGATCGTTAGTCCGGCTGCATGATCCAGCCGCCGGGGAACGCGGCTCTGAAGGTGTCGAGCTGTGCAGTGTCGCGGCTGCGGACCCATAGCCACTGCCGGGCGTCGTCACGCAGGATCAGGTCGGAGTCGGCGAACCAGCGGACGGGTGGACCATCGGGGTCTGCCCATAGCGGGTAGTCGGGAAAGGGGAGGCGCTCGAAGCATTCTTCGATTCCCTGAAGAGTCTCTTCGTCCAGTTCGCGGTTGTCGGAGACATCGTCGTTGGCCTCTGCGAACAACACGGCCTCGGACAGGACCATTTCCACCGTTGTCAGCGAGAGACACTCCAGGAACGGCTTCCACGGCATGCAGGCGTCGCGGGTGAGCTCGCGGAAAACCACCGGAGGATCCGGCTGTGCCAACTGCGTCACTCGAATGCCCCAGCTGGCACAGTGCTGATTCTCCACACGAAAGACCAGCACGTCCTGGTCGAGCCGCAGTTGATCGGGGCGCAACAGTCGGTCCTGGCGGCTGGTGAGGTCACTGCGCCGTCCCAGGAGCCGGTAGCAACGCGTCAGCGTACTCGGGAGCCGCAGGCCGAGGCGGTGCTCGGCTGTGGTGATCTCTTCAGCTGTGCACCCGTCGTTTTCTTCCAGCGGGCTCAGCCAGTGCTCGCCGAACCACTCGATGAACCGGGACGCGCTCTCGGCGTCATCGATCATTGCCATAGCCTCAGTGATCGCACGCTTCGCTGGCACGGGACGACCTTACTCATCCCCACTGATCATGGCGCGTCAGGGGGCCTTGGACGAGCACGCGGGGTAAACGGTCAGTTGCGTGCTTGTCACAAGGACGAGCGGTAGATCTCCCGTGCGACGTACCGCTTGAGGCTTCGGATGATCTCTCGGCGTGACTGGCCTTCGGCCAGGCGTCTCCGAAGGTACTCCCGGGAGCGGTCCTCCCAGCGCAGCTGGCTGAGCACGATCTGGTAGAAGGCGGCATTGGCCTCGCGGTCGCCGTGCTCCCCGCCGAGGGCCTCGACGTCTCCGACGTTGCCCGCGTTGTATCCGACATCGACGACCACCGCGCCGGGTTTGACGTCCTCCCCGCGAATCAACTGAGGGCGCCCCACCGCCGCTGCCAGGATGTCCGCCTTGCGGACGGCCTCAGCGGCGGCTGTCTCGTGATCGGCGACCAGGCAGGGCAGGCAGCAGTGGCACATCAGGGCGTGGGTGCCTGCGATGCGGCCTCCCATGCAAACCCGGCCGGGTCGGTGAAAGGCCCGGCATCGCCACCGATCACGAGCCGGTGCGATCCGGTGCCGTCGGGAGAGACGCCGGCGTCCTTGGCAAGGGCACGGCGCCTGTACAGCGCCAGCTTGACGGGACCCGACCCAGCCGCGAACTCGACGTACACGCGGCCGAAGCTCTTCGCCACGGCAAGGCCTCGGGCGACGTAGAACCGCTTGCTCACCGCCACGTCCGCGACTCCCAGCAGGAGCACGATCTCGTCGACCCGCCGGGTGGCAGGGCCGGTGTCCTTCTTCGCCGAGGTCGCGCCCTTCCAGATCGTCCGTCCGGGGCTTGTACTACACCGCCGTAGCCCCAGAGCGACTTCGCGACAGGTTTCAGCGGCGTGGCGCCGGCGACGAGGGCGGCGTCGATGAGGCTGTTGACGGTGGCCGGCTGGGCACCGTGAGCGCCAGCGCGAACCCACGGAAGCCGGTTGTGGGTGCCTGCGAGGCCCGCAGGCGTATCTGCGTTTCCAGACCGAAGGCGGCGCCGTAGAAGCGGTTGGCAGCCGTGGGGTCGGCCACGTCGATGGATTCGATGGATGCCATGGCCATCACGCTAGTTGCGGCTCGGCGACCGGCGCTTCTTGATTCCTGACCGGTCTTGTCACCTGTTTTGCCACACACGGCGGCATTCCCTCCGCAGCGCCCGCCCCGCGCCGCCGGTAGGCGCTGGGCGGCATGCCGACCAGCTCGGTGAAGCGGGTGCTGAAGGTGCCCAGCGATGAGCAGCCGACCGCGAAGCAGACCTCGGTGACGCTGAGGTCGCCACGACGCAGCAGCGCCGTCGCGCGCTCGATGCGACGCGTCATCAGGTACGCGTACGGCGACTCGCCGTAGGCCGGCCGGAACTGGCGGCTGAGGTGGCCGGCGGACATGTTCACGCCGCGGGCGAGCGCCTCGACATTCAGCGGCTGCACGTACTCCCGGTCGATCCGGTCTCGGACGCGGCGCAGTCGCGCGAGGTCGCTCAGGCGCTGCGCCGCGGTGCGGTGCGTGCGCGCCCCCACGAGGGGTGACACATGAGAGAAATCCTTTTCATCGATGTGGGCGAGCACCTGGGTTGCACGCCGAGGTAGGCAGCGAGGTGGTCGATGGCGATGACCGGCTCGCCGGAGTCGACGAGCAGGCAGAGCAGGCCGAGCAGGCAGAGCAACTGTTCGACGACGGTGGGATGAAGGCCGGTGGTCTGCTCGGCGAGGACGTAGACGCCGCCCTTGTGGGCGGCCGGCGTGCGCGCCTCGGCCTCGGCGGCCGACATCGCGAGCACCTCTGCGATGGTGCGGCGCCGAGGGTGTGGCCGAGGACAGCGGCCTGGAAGCGCTGGCCGCCGTACTCTTCGCAGGTGGTCGCGACACCGGCCATCATGGCCGAATCGATGACCGGACGGCTCAGCGAACCTCCTGGATGCGGACCAGGTTGCCCGCGGGATCTCGGAAGGCGCAGTCGCGGATGCCGTACGGCTGCTCGGTCGGCTCCTGGACGACTTCGGCGTCGCCGGCCTGCACCTTCTCGAAAGTGCCGTCGAGGTCCCGGGTGGCCAGCAGGATCCAGCCGTAGGTGCCCTTGGCCATCATCTCGACGATGGTGCGGCGCTCGTCCTCGGTGACCCCGGGGTCGGCGGCCGGAGGCGCCAGGAGGATGGAGGTGCCGGGCTGGCCGACGGGGCCGACCGTGATCCAGCGCATCTTGCCCTGTCCGACGTCGCTGCGGACCTCGAAGCCGAGGGCGTCGCGGTAGAAAGCCAGGGACGCGTCCGGGTCGTCATGCGGGAGGAAGCTCGAATGAATGGTGATGTCCATGACGACCACGCTAGTACCGCATCAGGCAACGTTCGCCCTGTCGACCACGGCTCGTAGCCGTCGATCGTGAGCGTGTCTGAAAGATCGCGTTAGTCCGTGATGTGACAGGCTGGCCGGGGCCCTGACCTGGGCTTTGACCAGCCGGGACGGATGGACATGAACGACAACGAGATCCCGGCCGTTGAACCGGTCGAGGACAAGCTCGTGGATGAGGTCGTCGAGCGGCTGATGGACCGCGCCGACGCCTCGGGGGCTGCCCTGCTGGACGCCTCGGGTGCTGCCCTGCTGGGTGAGGGCGGGCTGCTGATTAAGGTGCCCCGGGCCGTGCTGGATCACGTCCCGGACCCGGTCGGAGCTGGTGAAGGTGACCTCGGCGATCTTCGCCGCGGGCATGCTCTGCGCGGATAGCAGCACCATCTGGGCCCGCCGCCAGGTCACCACCGACCCGGTGCCCCTGCGGATGATCCGCAGCAGCCATCTGCCCTCTTCATCGTCGATCTCACGGACGCGTACGCGTACTGCCACCCGCACAGCCTGACGGCCGCGCGCCGCCCGGGAACAAAACTGCCTGGCGCTCCACCCCCGAGCGCCGCTCGACGGTGTACCGGACCCGCCGCCGGGCCGAGGAGATCCGCCAGCTCCAGGGCCACGGCGCCGAGGTAGGCACAGCCCTCACAGGGCTCGCGGGCGGTGCGTCGTCGAACGGGACGTATGCGCTGAGCATCGGCAATCGTGGTTCCCGAACCCGGGAGTCGGGCACGGGGCAGCTTCGGTCCTTCTCCCGTCGTCGGGAGCGGATCCCAGCACTTCTCGCGGCTGCGCCCCGCCTCAGTCCGTTGTCTCGGTCGCCAGCTCACACGCGCGCACGTACTCCTGCACCAGCGGGCGGCGGTCGTCGGCGCGCCAGGCCAGGGCGAAGCGGCTGGGCGAGATACCCCTCACCGCACGGGTGACGACTCCGCCGAGAGTGATCAGCGGGGTGTTCCCGGCCGCCAGCAGGACCACGCCGAGACCCGCGACGAGCGCCTCGTACGTCTCCTCGGTGCTTGCCACCTCCGCGCCGATGAGTGCCGGCTTCCCGGCGCGGGCGTCGGTGGCAAGCCAGTAGTCCCGCAGCGGCCCGGCGCTGTCGGGCAGCGCGAGGAACGGCTCGTCCAGCAGGTCGGCGAAGTCGATGATCTCCCTGTCGGCGAGCGGGTGAGTGTCGGCCATGGCGACCAGGCGGGGTTCCTCGGCGACCACCACCCACCGGTAGCGGTCCGGATCGGGCAGTGGTAGCCAGACAAACGCCGCGTCGCACGTGCCGTCGGCGAGCCCGGCGGTCGAGTCGTGCCAGGGGACCTGGCGAAGTCTGAGGCGGGCACCAGGGCGCGCGGCGGTGAAGCGCGAGCGGATCGCCGGGAGTACGCCCCCGCGCCCCGGGCTGGTACTCATCCCCACGACGAGGACGGCCGCCTGGTCGGCCACGACCCGGGCGACTGCCTCCTGGGCTGCCTCCCACTCGGCGAGAATGCGCTGAGCATGCGGCAGCAGCGCTGCACCGACCGCGCTCAGGCGCACTTCGCGCCGGTCGCGCTCGAACAACGCGGCCCCCACCTGTTTCTCCAGCATCCTGATCTGCTTGCTCAGCGCGGGCTGCGAGACGTACAGCCGCTCGGCTGCGCGCGTGAAGTGCAGCTCCTCGGCCACTGCGGCGAAGTACCTCAGGTCCCGTGCGTGAACGTCCATAGCCATCGGCTATCACAGCGGATCTTGGACGGGCAACCGGTGTGCCTTGCAAGGTAGTTCACACATGGACCGCCGAGAACAGCGGATCACCCGGCACAAGGAGAAGAACATGAACAAGGTATGGCTGGTCACCGGGGCGAGCAGCGGGTTCGGCCGGGCGATCACCGAAGCGGCGGTGGCTGCGGGCGACATCGTGGTCGCCGCCGCCCGCCGCACTGCGCTGCTCGACGACCTGGTCGCCGCGCACCCGGACCAGGTCGAGGCGCTACCGCTGGACGTCACCGACATCGCGGGTTGCCAAGCCGCGGTCGACGGCGTGGCAGCCCGGCACGGCCGGATCGACATCCTGGTCAACAACGCCGGACGAGGCATGGTGGGGGCAGTCGAGGAGACCACCGACGCGGAGCTGCGGGACCTGATGGACCTGCACTTCTTCGGCCCGGCCGCGCTCACCCGGGCCGCGCTGCCGCACTTGCGCCGCCGGGGCTCGGGCGCCATCGTGCAGCTGACCAGCATGGGTGGGCGGTTCGCCGTCGCCGGAGTCGGCGCCTACTGCGCCACCAAGTTCGCCCTGGAGGGGCTCTCCGAGGCATTGGCCGCCGAGGTCGTCCCGCACGGTATTCGGGTGCTGATCGTCGAACCCGGCGCGTTCCGTACCGGCTTCGCCGGCGCCGCAGCCCTGCGGCCCTCCCCGGCCCTGGACGCCTACCAGGACTCCGTGGGCCCCGTCCGTTCTGGACTGCCGGGCGGAAGCGGCCAGGAACTCGGGGACCCGGCCAAGGCCGCGGCCGCCATCCTCACCGCTCTGGACGCCGACGAACCGCCGCTGCGTCTGCCGCTCGGCAACGACGCCGCCGACGCGATCAGCGACCACCTCGACCGCGCCCGCACCGAACTCCGCTCCTGGGAAAAGCTCACCCGCTCCACCGACTTCGACGACTGACACCTCCAGACGCCTCCGCCCCTCTTCCCGCCCACCGTCTCCACGCAGGCGCGGCAGGAAACCCAGGCGGCGGGCGCTGCGGGCGGTGTGCTGCCAATACAGGGCGCCACGTTCAGGGACGCGCAGCTTCCGGCTGCGATCGCCGCGACGCGCTCCGACCAGCGCATTCCGGCCCAGTGATGACAGCGACCTGGGGTGACGGCAACAAGGACCTGCCCGCACAGGCAGCAGGCTGACCGCACGCACCGCTACGCCGGACGGCGGGGCCCTGTCGCACCCGGCACGTGGCTCCCCGCTGCAGGCCGGTCTGTCCGTGGTCGCCCCCTGGCTTCCAGTTTCGGTCGCATACCTTCAAGAACGTCTCAGGAGTGTTCTGATGAAATCGCTGCTCAAGTCCTCCCTGGCCGCCCGCACCGCGGGCTCGGCTCCGGAGGCGGCCCGGGGCGGATCCTCCACGGTGCTCGGCGCCGCCCTGCTGGGCTTCTTCCTCATCTCGCTGGACGCGTTGATCGTCACCGTCGCGCTGCCCGACATCGGCCGCAGTCTTGGCGGCGGCATGTCCGGCCTGCAGTGGGTGGTGGACGGATACACGCTGATCTTCGCCGCCCTGATGCTCTCCGCGGGCGCCCTGTCCGACCGCATCGGGGCCCGGCAGGCGTATGGCGGCGGCCTCGTGCTCTTCGGGCTGGCCTCGGCCGCATGCGGACTGGCGCCCAGTCTCGGCGTGCTGGTGGCGGCGCGGCTGGTGCAGGGGGGTGCGGCGGCGGTGATGATGCCGGCGTCCCTGGCGCTGGTCCGGCAGGGCTTTCCCGACCAGGCGAAGCGGGCCCGGGCGATCGCCATCTGGACCGTGGGCGGCGCGGTCGCGGTGGCGGCCGGGCCGGTGCTCGGCGGGGCGCTCACCGCATCCGTGGGCTGGCGGTGGATCTTCTTCGTCAATCTCCCGGCGGGCCTGCTGGCGCTCGCCCTGCTCACCCGCGTGCCCGCCTCCCCACAGCTGCCCGCGCGACTGGACGTGGTCGGGCAGGTGACGGCGGTAGTCGCAATGGGCGCGCTGACGTACGGCGTGATCGAGGGCGGCGACAAGGGCTTCAGCCGGCCGCTCGTGGTGGTATCGCTGCTGGTGGCCGCGGCCGCTGCAGCGGCCTTCCTCGCCGCTCAGGCCAAGGGCGCGCACCCGATGCTCCCGCTGCCGCTGTTCCGCTCGCGGGTGGTGGCGGTGTCCTTGGTGGTCGGCTTCATGCTCAACGCCGCCTACTACGGCGGGGTGTTCATCTTCAGCCTGTATCTGCAGCAGGAGCGCGGGCAGTCCGCCCTGTACGCGGGCCTGATGTTCATTCCGATGACGGCACTGGTCGCCGTGGTGAACCTGGCCTCAGCGAAACTGGCCTCGCTGTTCGGCCCGCGGGTGCCGATGATGGCGGGACAACTGATGGGGACAGCCGGACTGCTGGCCCTGCTCACCGTCGGCCCGCACACCAGTGTGTGGGTGGTGGCGGCGCTGATGGTGCCGGTCGGCCTCGGCGGGGCGCTGACGGTGCCGGCGCTGACCGCCATGCTGCTCGACGCGGTACCCGCAGACCGGGCAGGCACGGCGTCCGCCGTGCTCAACACCGGCCGCCAGGTCGGCGGAGCGATCGCGGTGGCGGTCTTCGGGGCGCTGCTGGCAGGGGCGGGCACGTTCCTGGCCGGCATGCGGTGGAGCATGCTGATCGCGGCGGCCGGGCTCGTACTGACGGCTGGCGCGACGCTGACGCTGCCGCGGGACGGGCGCCGGGGTGCGGAGGCGTAAGCCGGGCGGTGTGTCACGGCAGGGCCGCGGATCTCCTCGCCACCGGAACGGTGCGGACCGAGCTTCAGCGGGTGCCGCTGGAGCAGGCGGCGGCCGCACATGAGTCGGCGAGCACGGCCTCTCGTCGGGTTTGGTGATGCTGCGGCGGGCGAGCTGGTCCGCCCGTGCACGGACACGCCCACGAAGATCAAGGAGTTCCTGGTGGTGCTGGCAGCAAAGGTTCGACGCAAGCTCGACAACGGCGCCAGGCGCCTGCGGGAGGCGGACCGACATCTGAAGCGTCCGGACTCGAAGTACTCCTCGAAGCTTTCCTACCGGATCAACACCCGTGACCGGCGGCCGACACGACGGATCACAGCCAAGGTCATCACGCTACAGCCCGCGATAGTTCAGTAGTCAAGCAACAGCATTGTGTTCCGGGTGGGAAGTGGCAGACCGTGATCTCGAGTCCGCTTTCCAGGGCGAATGCGGCGAGGTGCTTCTTCCATGTCCAGCGGCGAGGGTCGTTGGAACCACCGCAGTCGGCGGTGATCAGCAGCCGGCCGGCGTCCGGGTGGTCGTCCCGTCCGCGCTGCTGCCACCAACGACGGATGGATGCCACCGCGAACTCGCCCGTGTCGTGGTCGGTCCCGACGTTGACCCAGCCGGTGTTGCGAGCGATGTCGTAGATCCCGTAGGGGATGACCACGGGCTGGTCACTGGTGGTGAACGTGTGGCTGTCCACACGGATGGGATTCTTGCCCGGACGCCAGATGCGTCCGGGTCGGTCGCGGTTGCCAAGCCACTCCTTGGCCTTGGTGTCCACGCTGATCACCGGCTGGTTGTCTTCGAGGAAGGCCGCCGCGGTGGCATTGATGTGCGTGAGCTGAGCATCCCGGTCCGGATGACTGGCGCCTTCCGTGGTCTTGGCGGTGCCCTGCAGGCTGTATCCCAGGGCATGCAGCAGGCGCCCAATGGTCGCCGCACTGACCGGGTGGCCCTGAGCGGTCAGCGCCGAGGCCAGGGACCGCAGCGAGAGCGTGGTCCAGCGCAACGGCGAGACCGGATCACCCCGGGTGTGCGGCTCGATCAGAGCTTCAAGCGCGGGCAGCAGACCGGGGTCGGTGACCGTCACCGGCTTACGGCCGGCTCCTGGAGCCCGGATCCGCCCGGCTGGCAAAGGGCGCCCGGACAGCTCGGCGATTCCGCGTGCGATGGTGGCCGCACCGGCGCCAGAAGCGGCCGCCACCAGCGTGATCCCGCCGTGGCCAAGCGCGGCGGCCTCGCTGGCCAGGTAGATCCGACGGCGCCGCTCATCGAGATGGGGAAGGAACTGATCGAACTTCGCCCTCAAAGCCACAACTGAAGCCCGAGCGGCCGTACCCGCAGTCACACCTCATTGTCCCGCCAACACCCGTACACCGAGCAGTAATTGAAATACGGGCCCCGGCGGTGCCGGAGTATTGGCGCTGGACAAGCTGATGGCGGCGACGCCATCAAGCGCGTGCCCGACGCTGCCACTACATGCGGCGCGGTCACACGTGCGCAGGACGGCCCCGGCAGACCGCCCCACACCCCTGCACACCCTCTACACCCCCCGCCACCAGGCCGTTGACCAGGACAAATCGCGCCCAGTGCAGCCTGCCGTCGAGCGCCGGCTGCTGGTAGAGGGTATGACCGAAGAGCGAGTAGTCGGCGAGATGGTGGACAAAAACGGTACGGTCCACTGCTCGCGGCTCCAGTTCTGCACGTGCAGGGCCTCGGGAGTGGCTGCGGCAGGTCCGGAACACTCCTGAAATTAGTCCGGTGAGGAGTTCATCCACGAGGGCGGTCGAGGAGGTGGTGTGGACGATGAGGTCCGCGCCGCCCAGTTCCGCGAAGGAGCTCGGAAGGAGGGCGCGACTCCAGCGGCGACACGCACCCGCCACCCCACCGGTCAAGCACCCGTACCCCTGGCCGACAGGGCGACAACGCCGTCCACGGTGGCGACGTAAAGCCGTCCGAACCCCGCGGCCACCTCGAAGGTGTCCGGAAGGACGTACTTCCAGCGCGACTTCCCGCTGGTCGCGTCCACCGCCCAGACGAAGGGGTGGAGGACGCCGTCGATCCCATCGAGGTAGGAGTCCTCGTCGTACTCCAGGGTTGTGGTCTGACCGACGAGGACGTACACCGTGGAGCCGTCGACCAGGAGATCGACCAAGCCGAACGCCTCTTCGGGGCCGATCCGGGCGGCCACGGAAGAGCGCCACCTCTCCTCGCCGGACCGAGGTTCGAGAGCCTGCAGTGTCAGCGTGATGACCTTCTTCCCCGACCCGTCCGTGTCCTCGGTCCGGGAGGTGACGTAGACGAGCGAGCTGTCCGCACTGGCTGCCGGAGTGCCGAACCCGTCGTAGCTGTCGGAGGATTGCTCCTTGGTCCACAGGCGCGCACCGGACACGGGGTCGAGGCAGATGAGGTCGTCGGACGCATAGATGACGGTGTTGCCCGCCACGCACAGATTGGGCTGGTCGCTGACGTTGCCCAGTGCCTCGGGCAGCAAGGTCTTCCAGCCCGCGATGTGGCTGTGCGCGGTGTCGAACATCTGGAGATGGGCTTCCTGGCCCGCGCCGTGCGTGGAGGGCAGGTGGAACACCCGATTCCCGGCGGACGGCACAATCAGGGTGCTGGACCCGGCAGCCTTGTCGTTCTCCTTCTCGTAGTTGGTCTCGTACCACCAGACCCGCCGACGCGAGGCGATGTCCACCGCCCAGAGCACGGGTCGCGGACCCCACTCAGTCGTGGTGCTGGTGGCGTAGAGGCGCCCGTTCTTGATGCCGGATATCGAGTCGATGTAGCGCGTCGGGTCGTCGAGCTTCACCGACCAGGCCTGGGTGCCACGCGCGAGATCCACGGCAACGATCTGGGTGGGTAGAACGTGCCTCGGTGAACCACGCCCGCGCAGGCTCCCCTCGACCGAATGACGGCGAGGTCCGGCAGCGGCAGCTTCCAGGCGGCGCTTCCTTTGGTGTCCAAGTTCCAGAGGGCATTGCGCGCCATGCCGGAGACGGACTCGTAGCCCATGCAGAGCACACCGTCGGGGTGTGCGATGAGCGTGGAGACATTCGGGACGCTACTGCCCTGCCGGAGGGGCCGGGCTGTTTGCCACTTCGGCGAGTGGGGGGCATTCCGTTGCCCAGGCCCTTGCTGCCCCGTTGGGTCGCGGCGATCAGACCGCCGCCGACGAGCGCTAGGGCGCCGCCGGCCAGGCCGAGCACCTTGCGACGGCTGGGGCCCTGGGGGGTGGGGTGATCGCCGGGGAGCGTCGCTCTCCGCGGAGCCGTGACGGTGGACCACTCCGGAAGGGCCAACGGGACGTCGGGAACGGGGACTTCGGAAGCTTCGGAGGTCTGGGTCCGCCCGGTGGCCGGAACCAGCATCGCCAGGACCTCGGCGACGTCCGGGCGGTCTTCCGGGTCCTTCGTGAGGCACGCCTCGATCGTGTTCCGGAGCGTCCCCAAGAGCTCGCCGAGGTCCGGCGCCTCGTTCAGGATGCGATGCACGATCGCCGGGATCGTCTCCGCGTCGAACGGTCCACGGCCCGTCGCCGCGAAGGCCAGCACCGTGCCCAGCGAGAAGACGTCGCCGGCCGCATCGGCCCGGTCCGCGCGCACCTGTTCCGGCGACATGAACGCGAATGTACCGATGACGACACCCGCCGAGGTCAGCGAACTCGCGTCCACGGAACGGGCGATACCGAAGTCGATGATGTGCGGGCCGTCGCCGCCTGACGTGATCACGTTGCTGGGCTTGAGGTCCCGGTGGACGAGCCCGCACGCATGGATCGCCGCGAGCCCCTCGGCGAGCCCGGCGCCGAGCGCGAGCACCTCCTCGGGGGTGAGCGGGCCGTCGCCCGTGATCACCTCGCGCAGGGAGCGGCCCGGGATGTACGCGGTGACCAGCCAGGGCGACTCCGCCTCCGGGTCGGCGTCGATGACCTGCGCGGCGTGAAACCCGCCGACCTGCCGCGCGGCCTCCACCTCCCGGGCGAAGCGCCTGCGAAACTGCGGGTTGGCGGCGTGCTCCCGCCGGATCAGCTTGACCGCGACCCGCCGCCCGCCCGGGGAGCGGCCCAGGAAGACCTCACCCATACCACCGGCGCCGAGCCGGCCCTCAAGGAGGTACGGGCCGACGCGGTCGGGGTCAGCCGGAAGCAGAGCGTCCATCTGAGGCCTCTCCATGAGGAGTTGACGTCTCGGCGGGATCCACTGGTTACTCGTGATCAGTCAACTGCAGTGTGCCAGAAGGGGTTCACAGGGGTCATGATCTCGGGGGGCTCGGGGCCGCCAGGGGGACCGGGGCGGGAGCTGCTCGCAGGCGGTCGACGCCTGACGGCCTGTGGCTTCCGCTTCGCCGCGGCGCCCGAGCCTGTGCAGGGCCGTAGCCGTGGCGATCCCGTCACTCAAATCATGCGATGTCGTCGGGGGCGAGATCGGGGCGCAGGCGGTGCCAGGAAGAATGGCGCAGTCGGCCCGCCCGGGTCCGGGTCGCGTAGCGGACTTCGCCGACCAGGCGGGGCAGCACCCACCGTGCGCCGGCCACCCCGGGTACCTCGTCGAACGGGCACTCGTCGATCACGGCAACCTGGAGCAGGCCTGCAAGGGTGATGCGCTCCGTGTCACTCCAGCCTGTCCCGACACTCCCCACATACCGCAGGGCGCCCTCGTGCCGCTCCCCCACCAGCAGCGCGCCGGGAAGACCGGCGAGCCGGCCGCGCCCGGGCACCCATCCGCCCACGATCACATCAGTGGTGCGAACGTGCCGGATCTTGATCCACGCGCGAGAGCGGACGCCCGGCTCGTACACGGAGGTGAGCCGCTTCGCGAGCACACCTTCCATTCCCGCCGTCCGGGTCATCTCCAGGGCCTGGGCACCATGCCCGACGACCGCTGAAGGCGTCGACCAGTGCGCCCCGTTCAGGCCCAGGTCCTCCAGGGCGTTTCGGCGCTGGGTGTACGGCAGCTCGGTCAGGTTGCTGTGCCCCAGGAACACGGCGTCGAACAGGACCAGGTGGGCGGGCACGATCTGGGCCATGCGGGCGGCCCTCGCCGGGGATCCGGCCAGCCCCATCCGGGGCTGCAGCCGCTCGAAATCGCTGCGCCCCTCGGCGTCGAGCGCGACGATCTCACCGTCCAGGACCGCGGGCCGGCCGAGCACGGATCCCAGAGCCTTGAGTTCCGGGTAGGCGGGAGTGATGTCCGCGCCGGACCGGGCCCGTAGAACCGCCGTTCCGTCGCCCGGCAGGTAGACCATGGCGCGCTGGCCGTCGTACTTCACCTCGAATCCCCACCGGTCCTCAACGGCCTCGGGCGGCAGGCCGCCGGGGGTGGCGAGCATGGGAGCGATCCGCGGCAGCACGTCCATGGCGGTGCGGTCAGGACGCGCTGCGCTTCTTCGCAGTCGTCTTCCTGGCCGTGCCCTTCTTCCCGGCCGCCGTCGTCTTCGCCGCGGCCTCCTGGGCCGGAGCGGCCTTCTTCTTCGCGGCCGTCTTCTTACGGGGCCGCATCTCGTGCACGGTCGCGTCCTCGCCGTGTTCACCGCGCGCATCCTTGGCCGCCGCCACGGAGGCGTTCAAGGCGGCCATCAGGTCCACAACCCTCCCGGATTCCCGCTTCTCTCCCCCTGCCGGCTCCCGGGGCTCCTTGCCCTCCGACTTCGCCTCGATCAGTTCCTCCAGGGCGTCGCGGTACTGGTCCCGGAAGCCGCTGATGTCGTCCATGGCCATGGTGTCGGTGAGCTGGACAGCCCGCTCGATCTCGTCGTCGCCAAGGTCGATGTCCTTGGGCTTGAGGGACGCGGGGCTGCGAATCCCGTCCGGCCACCGCATGCTGTGCAGCACGATCGCCCCTTCACGCACCCGCAGCAGCCCCAGGCGCTCGCGGCCGTGCCAGGCGAACTTCGCGACGGCGACCCTGTCGGAACGCTCCAGTGCCTTGCGGAGCAAGGTGTAGGGCTTGGCTGCGACCTGACCGTCGATCGCGAGGAAGTAGGAGTCGCTGATCCGGATCGGGTCGATGCTGTCGGCGTCGACGAACGCGACGATCTCGATCGCCTTCGCCGTCGGCAGCGGCATCTCATCGAGCTCCTCGTCAGTGACCGGGACGACCTCGTCCTTGGTGAGCTCGTAGCCCCTGCCTATCTCCTCCTACGGCACGACCTCGTCATCGATCTCGCACACCTTCCGGGTGCGGACCCTTCCCATGTCCACCAGGTGCACCTGGTGAAAGCGGACCGAACGGTCCTCGGTCGCACTAATGATCTTGATCGGGATCGTGACCAGGCCAAAAGAAATGGCACCGGCCCACAAAGGCCGCGGCATACGTACCTCCAGGCCCCCCCGGCGGTATGGGCACGGAAGCGGACCGGGGCGCCGGGCAAGGGTGCCGGCCCCGCGCAGGGGCAGAGGCGCGACCGGGCCACCGCCCGTACACCGATCCTCACGCCGGACCCGGTGGACTGCATCTGGATCACCCACTCGCTCCGGCCCGACGACTCAGGGAGTCTCTCCTCGCCAGTCCCACCGGTCCGGGTCGCCTGCGCGCAGCTCGTAGTCGGCCCGGCCACCGGAGGCCGTCCAGCGGACAGCCGACCAGCTCCGCGTATTCCTGGCCAGGGTTCGGGCCAGGGTCGGGGGCATCGTGGTCGGCACCGTACACCCGGCGTCGCATCAGCTCGCCCATGCGGGCAGGTTCGCACTGGCGCCACTGACATAGCTGCGGCTACGGGGCGACTTCGTACTTCACGACGTGGTCCGAGCAGTCCGCTGCGAGCTTCTCCGGCGCAGCCCGCTCCTTGTCGTCCGCGGTCAGCTTCCAGCGAAGCTTCGTCGCCACCCAGTCGACACCGTAGGTGCACTGCGCGGACGCGGCCGGCGGAAGCCACTGCGACGCATCCCTTGATGGGTGACGACTTCAAGGTCTCGCATCCGGACTACGGTCAGCTGCTGCGGGACGATCCCCGGGGCGCCGGGGCGGCGACTACCGGGCCTGGCTCGCCGAAGCCGAGGCATCCATTCGGGCCCGGCGCGGAGACGCGCTCATCGCGGGCGCACCCGGCAGCGTTGAGGAGTTCCTGGCGAGCGTGCTGCCGTTCGCGGCCGACGGTTACCCGGCCGAACTCGTGGTCCTGGCGGTGCGCGAGGCCGATATCCGGCTCGCCACCGCGATGCGGTACGCCCGTGCCCAACAAGCTGGTGTTCCGGCCCTCTTCGCCTCCCGGGCCGGTCACGACAGTGCTTCAGGGGGCCGTCGACGTCGTCGAGCTCGCCGCGTCCCACCTGGCGATCACGCTGTGACAGTGATCCGCCGCGATGGCCGGGCTCTTGCTTCGTCAGGAGCGGCACGGTGGGCGGCAGGCCGCCTGGGTGCTGGCTGCGAAGCGACAGCGCCCCTACGCAGAAGCGGAAGCCGCGCACTTCATCAACCGCTACCGGGCGCTGCCGCAGTGCTTTGACCGGGAAGGTTCGCCGGGAACCGCCTGGCAGCACAGTGGCCTTGGCGCCGGTGCACGCCTGGTTACCGTAGAGCGTAACGAGGAGCTGGCCCGTCGAGCGGCCAGTGTCTTCGCGGACGACGAGCGCGTCAGCGTTCTCACTGGGGACTGGCGGCTGCTTGAGCAGCATGCCCCCTTCGATGTCTTCTTCTGCGACGGCGGGGGCAAGCGTGACGACCCCCGGGGGGTCGTCGAGCAGCTTGCTCCCGGTGGCCTTCTCATCCTGGACGACTTCACCCCCTCGCCCCATTGCCGCCTCGTTTCGGCGGCGAAGTGGATGAGCTCCGTTTGTTCTACCTCACTCATCCAGCCCTGGACGCCACTGAAGTACTCACCACACCAGCCAGTTCAGCGGTTGTTGCTGCACGCCGCCTCTAGCCAAGAAGGCTTGCAGGGTTCTTGATCACGCCGCGAGGGCCGGTCTGCCGCCCCAGCGGATATCCTTCTCTCTGCGGATGCGGGCACGCTCACGCCGTTGAGCCGCTGGCGATCTCATCCGCCGGTTCCGTCGCGGCGGCGACGGCGAGAGTGACGCCCACGACGGTCCTCATTCTCGGTTGATTGCTGGGGTGGTGCGGTGCTGCCCGCCCTGCCAGGACGGGCAGCACCGGACGTGAGAACCCCGAGGGATCAGCCCTCGAAGTAGTTGTCCTTGTCGCTGTCGTTGAACACCTGCCGACCGCGGGTCACGTCGGTGACCGACGCGACGGACATGGCCGGCGTGAAGGCCGGGGCCGGAGCAACGGCCGGGACGTCCTGTGTCGCGGACTCGGTGACCGTGGAGCTGATGCGAACCACGAGAACAACCTCCTGTGTGGAAACGCTGAGATGTTCGCCCGCCCGGCGCACGCGGCTGCTCCGTCCGACTGTGTTCCTGCGGTATCGCCACGAGTACGCTGCAGGCCTTCCTCGCGGCCTCCCGGTCAGCTTTAGACCGACCCAGGAGTTGTCAGACCACCCGAAAGGGTGACCTGCATACGCACCGCTACCGGCCCTGATCCGCCAGGTTCGAGCCGGAGGCACTTCAAGAGAGGTAAAACGCCGGCTCCTCGCGTACTCCTCTCCATCACGCTTGCCGGACCCGCCCCATCTGGCAGTACTGGACACGTCCCGGCTTTGTCAGGGCCGCTCTCACCCTCCCCGGCATCACCCGGTTCAGGCTGTCCTCAGCTTCAACCCCACTGCTGCGACAGCGGGTTGGTGCAGTAGGGGACGGACCGGGGCGCGGTACTGGCCTTGTGAACAGCCCGTTTCCCCGGCCCGCCCTCCGCACCGGACATGCGACTCTCACCGCATCCGGCGCTCCACGGACTCCCCAGGGACCGCGCGGTTCACACCGTCGCGGCCTTCGCCCACGGTGTCGGGATGCTGTACTCGTCGGACGCGCCCCTGCGGTCGCTGGCGTGCGGGGCGGTCGTCACCTCCAGCATCGGCAGTGCGTCGCGCAGCCGGTGCATTGCCGCGTACGTGGCAGTGTCTCCGGCGTCGGCGGCAATTCGATCTGCTCGGCGACCGGGGCCACATCAGAAGCCCGGCGGCGTCTCCGACCAGACGCAGACCGCTGGGACTGTGCCGGGGTTGTGGTAGCGGTGAGGGGTCGTCGACTCGAAGCTGACGCTGTCGCCGGGCTGCAGACGGTAGTGGACGCCGTCGACCCAATAGTCGAGTTCGCCGCTGAGGAGGAGACCGACTTCCTCTCCGGCGTGGGTGTGGGGCCGGTCTCCGGAAGATGCCCCGGGAGCCACCTCGAGGATCATCATTTCGAGTCTGCCGACGGGGTTGGGATTGATAAGGGTGTAGGTGATGCCTTCCACTCCGGCGCGGGTGAGCTCGACCCGCTGTTCCGGGCGGGTCAGGACACGCTGTTCGCGGTCGATGCCCCGGAAGAGCCGACTCAGGGAGACGCCGAGGGCGTCGACGATCGTGCGCAGGGTGTTGATAGTGGGGCTGTTGACGTTGCGCTCGATGTTGCTGAGGTAGCTGCGAGACAGGCCTGTCGCCTCGGCCAGCTTCTCCAGCGTGTAGCCCTTGTCCAGGCGCTCGCGGCGCAGGTGTCGGCCGATGCCGGAGTCGCGGGGCGACTCCCCTGAACCGAGCGCGTGATCGTCGGCCGCCACGGATCACCCTTCGTCCAGTAAACGATGTGCTACATCTAGCATAGTAGCCGCTTCGTCTAGGATAGGCGACTCTCTATCCGGTATAGCCGTCATCCGCCCGGGTGGGCCTACCTGAGCACCCCGCGATCCACATCCGGAGAATCGATGAACCACAATGGCACCGCACCCGCAGGCGTCCCCGCGCCCGAACTGCCTGAGCTACGGCTCAGCCTGGGGGCGCTGGAGCGCAACGTGGGGCTGATGGCCGACTGGTGCCGTGAGCAGGGCGTCGAGCTGGCCCCGCACATCAAGACGACGATGACCCGCGCCATCGTGGAACGGCAGATGGCGGCCGGGGCGTGGGGCGTCACGGTCGCGACCGTGCGGCAGGCCGGCATCGCACTGGGTTGGGGTTTTCACCGCATTGTGATCGCCAACGAGGTGATCCACGCCCCTGACCTCGCCCTCGTGCGGCACTGGCTCGACTCGATGCCCGAACTCGAACTCTTCTGCTTCGTCGACTCGGCCATCGGCCTCGACCTGGCGGGCTCCGCCATGGACGGTGCGCGCAACCCTCTGCGAATGCTCATTGACGTGGGTGCGCCGGGTGGACGGACCGGAGTACGGGAGGCCGATGCGGCGTATGCGCTCGGCAAGACCGTCGCCGAGGCGCCGTCGGGGCTGCTCCTCGCCGGCGTCGCGGGCTACGAGGGGATCCAACCCAACCGCCGGGACACCGCCACGGTCACCGATGTCGATGTCCACTGTCGATTGGCGGCCAAGGTGTTCCGCAGCCTGACGCCGCTGTTCCGGACCGAGCAGCCCGTCTTCAGTATGGGCGGATCAGCCTTCCCCGACCGGGTCGTGACCGCTCACCAGGAGATCCATGACCAACACGGCGGCCAGGAGCCGGTATTCGTGCTGCGGTCGGGCTGCTACGTCACGCACGATCACGGCACCTACGCGCACGTCTCACCCTTTCCCGGTCTGGAAGCGGCTCTCACCGTCCGCGCGGCCGTCCTGTCGACCCCGGAACCAGGGCGGGCCATCGTCGGCGCCGGGAAGCGCGAACTTCCCTACGACGCCGGCCTGCCGGTTCTGATCAGCGCACATGGACCACAAGGACAGCCGCGCCCTGCCGCGAGCGCCACGGCGACCCAGATCTTCGACCACCACCTGATCCTCACCGACGCACACGACCTGCACGTCGGCGACGAGGTCGACCTCGGCATCTCCCACCCCTGCGCCGCGTTCGACAAATGGCCGGACATCACGGTCGTCGACCACGAAGGTCCCACCCGAGAGGTGTGGCACCCGCAATTCCGGTGACTCACCCGAGGAACCTGCTGAGGGCGCGCGAAACCTTGCCAAGACCACGGGCTCGCCACCAACCTGAGGCGACTGGGCAAAGGCCCGGCACTATGAGCTGGGCCTTCGTCTTTGGAGCGGGTGACGACCCCAGGCTGGGGGGTGAGTTCGGCCTCGCAGGATTGCTGCTCTTCCTTGTCGTCGCCACGGTGCGATGGCTGCCTACGCCCGACTCGCCCATAGCCATCGGAGAACTCGCGGAGCGCGTGCAGGAGGTGGCTCTGGTTCCAGACCAAGGTGTGGTCCAGGAGTTCACGGCGGCAGGTCTGTATCCAGCGCTCCATGACGGAGTTCATCCGAGGCATCCGGATGCCGCTGGTGACGACCTTCATGTCGGCGTCGGCCAATACGGCGTCGAAGGCCTGGGGGAACTTCGAGTCTTGGTCGCGGATCAGGAATCCGGCTCTGCTGTTCGCGTCCTCCAGGTCCATGACCAGATTACGTCCGGGCGGCACGATCAACTCCACGGTCGGGTGCGCGGTGACGCCCAGGATCCGCATGCGCCTGGTGGCGTGTTCGATGACCGCGAAGACGTACAGACGCGCCCCGGTCAGGGTACGGGCCTCGAAGAGATCGGAGGCGAGCACCGCCTCGGCCTGGCCGTGCAGGACAACCGGCTACCGCAGACTCAACCACCGCTGCGAACGCCACCCCCCGCAACTACCTCGCCTTCCTCGGCCTCGCCGCCGCCCTCTGCTGGACACCAGAGCAGACCAACCCCATCAGGGTCGCTGCTCCGTCACAGCACCGTTTTGCCAAGGAGTTGCGGTCGCGGTGGCCTCATGTGGTCGGTTGCCGTCTCGCTCGGCTTCGAGCCAGCCCAGCCGTGCCGCCTGGAAGCCCAGTTGCATGCGATTCTGCACCTTCGCGACATCCATCAGGTGCCGGACCCGGCGCTGCACCGTCCGCAGGGAGCTGCGCAGTTGGGCGGCGATCGCTTGGTCGGTGAGGCCGGTCAGCGACAGGCTGAGGATTTGTGCATCCAGATCATCGATGGCGGACACATTCTGCACGGCACCTGCAGAGGTGACAAACTGCGTCGCTTTCTCCCATTCGGACTCGAACAGTGCTATAAGCGCGTCGAGCAGGCTGCTCGCGTGCACGAGCAGGGCTCCCGCCGGTGCGGCATTGGCCGGACCGAGAAGAGGAACAATGGCGAACTCGCGGTCTACGATGAAGAGTTTCAGTGGCACTTTCTCTGCGATTCGGACTTCCTCTCCTGCGGCCCGAGCCTGAACGATCTCGTCGAACGACGGGGCTCCCTCGTCGAGCATCGCGCGTTCGAGCATCACGCGGTAACGGACGCCGCGCGCGATGACAGCGCCGTCGGTCATGTTGCCGACAGAAAAGACCGGCGCCTTGACGAAGTTCATGACCTCTTTCCTTGCGCCGAGTTGTATTTGTCCGACGCGCTCGCGGATGGCCTCGGTGCCGTGGATCACATCGATGACGTCGCCGACGCCGCGTCCGAGGGCCGCCGAGCGATAGATGTCGTCGAGGGAGTCGAGCTCGAGTTCCGCCAGCTTGAGCTCGTTCTGTCGCTGGACCAGGAGTGCCCGCAGCGCCGCCGCCGGTGGGGAGGCCACGAACCGGGTGGTATCCCCGAGGCTGCGCGTGGCGAGTCCCCGGCCTTCGAGCATGCCGAGGATGCGCACGACCTGGCGGGCTTCGCGCCCGATGGACTCGGCGAGTTCGGCTGGAGTGGCGGAGGCTACCGAGATGAGCGTGCGGTAGGTCTCCGACTCTGCGGGGGATAGTCCCAGCACGTCTGACAGCATGGTGCTCCTCCGCCTGTTTGTCGGCCCTGACCATTCAGCTGGGTTTGATTCCCTGATGGCCGGTTAGCAAACTGGCGGCTGTCTGTGGCTGCCGACGGGGAAGGGCTGATCGGGCACGCGGGGGCGGTGCTGCTGAGGGCATGTGCGGACCGGCTCGGGCTGACCGCCGTGCTCGGGCGGGTGCGCGATCACTACCGCGTGGGTCCGGTGCTGCGCGCCGAGCTTGGTCAGCACGTTCCCGACGTGCGTCTTCACCGTCTCCAGGCTCACCGTGAGTCGGTGATCTCCGGGTTGGACAGGCCGGTGGCCATCAACCGCAGCCCCTCCTCCTCCCGCCCCGTCAGCGCCGCCTTCGGCAACACCTCCGCGGAGCCCAGCGGGCGGGCGGCGACCATCCGGCGCAGTGCCGCCGGGAAGAGGATCGACTCCCCCGCCGCCACCACCCGCACCGCCTCCGCGATCTGCTGGACCGGAAGCCGCTTGAGCACGAACCCACTGGCCCCCGCGCTGAGCGCGGCGGTGACGTAGCCGTCGTTCTCGAAGGTGGTGATCACCACGACCTTCGGCGGTTCGACCGACTCGGCAAGGAGTTGCCGGGTGGCCTCGATCCCGTTGCGACGCGGCATCCGCACATCCATCAGAACCACGTCCGGCCGCAGCCGCCGCACCTGCTCGACCGCCTCAACGCCGTCGGCGGCCTCCCCGACCACCGCAATCCCCGACCGGGCCGCGAGCAACGTGCGCAGACCGCTGCGGGTCACCTCGTCGTCGTCCGCGATCAGGAGTGTGACGGGGGTGCTGGTAGGGCTGGTGGTGGCGGGGCCGGTGCCGACGCCAGTCATGACGGCTTCGCTCGCTTCAGAGCCGATCATGCCGACAACCGTACCGGCAGCCGGACCACCAACCGCCGGCGCTGCGGCCCGTCCGGGCCGGCCTCGATCTCACCGTGCAGCAGCCGCACGCGCTCGGCCGGCCCAGGTAGGCCGTGCCCGGACGTCGGGAAGGCACCCGGGCCCGTGCCTGTACCCGTGCCCGTCCCCGCCCCGGTCCGGTTGACCACACTGAGCTCCAGTCCGTCCAGCGCGGCCGCCACACGGACCTCGATCGAGATGACCTCGCAGCCGAAAACGCGAGAACGGCCGGGGCGAAACTCACGTCTCGCCCCGGCCGCGGCCCTCCGGTTGGGTTCACCGCTTCATCGGTTCACCTCAGCGCAGTTGGTACGCCTTGGGAATCGTCTGCTTGACGGTGTCCCCCGCGCTGTCGGTCGCGGTGATCCGCAGTGCGACTCCTCCGGGAGCCTCGTCACGCTTCGGGTGCTTGATTTGCGCGGTGAACGTGTTCTGCCCGCCGGCCTGGGTGGAGACGGCCGGCTGCCAGGTCTTGCCGCCGTCGACGCTGGCCTCGACCCGCAGCTCGGTCACGGTCGGTGGCTTGCTGAGCCGGTCCTGGTAGTAGCCGGTGACGGTGACGCGGTGGGTGCCGTTGGCCTTGGCGGTGTTGTCCAGAGCCAGGCCCAGGTCGTACCGCAGGAAGATCAGCGGCTCCGGACGGCACTTACCAGGATCCTTGACGATGGCGTCCGCGATGCACGGTTGCGACGTCGGCGTGTCAGCCTTGTCCGGCCGGTCGGACGTGTACTCCCACACGGTCTTGACCCCGTTGGTGTCCGCCTCGTACGAGTAGCGGGCTGATTCCGCAGGCAGATCGTACGTGATGACGTCAGCGCTACCGCAACCCGTCATCGCGAGCACCCCCAGGGCTGTCAGCGCCGCCAGGTTCACTGTCCGGCGCCACTTCGATGGCACGGTCGCGTTCATCGGACCGGTCTCCTTTCTCGCTTCGGTCATCACCGCTTGCTCCCCGACACCAGGTTCGGCGCGTTGCCGGGCTCGCCGAGCTGGAAGGCGAACTCGAGGGGTACGAGGCGTTGCTCGAGTTCGTCGCCGGCCTGGTTGGAAAGGCTGACGTCACAGGTGGTACAGGTCCCTATCCCGTAGAGGAGCGGGAACAAGATCGTTTCGTTGACCATGCCGATCACGGCCTGGCGGCCGCCTCCGCTGCCGGTCAGGTACATGGTTGGCCAGAATCGGTCGGCCTCCCGGCAGCCGGCGCACGGCAGGCCGGCGCTGTTGGTGAAGCCCGACTTGGTGCGGACCTGGGGCACCGCGCCGGGCAGGGACGGGCCCGTGCTCCAGTCGATCGTGTTCTTCCTGTCAAGCGCCAGGTCCTGGGTTTCGCCTGGGCCCGATGCAGTCGCCAGCACGGACGGCGCGACGTAATGCCTGGTGGCCAGCTCAAATGTGTCGACCGCGTGGTCGTCCCGCGTGACCCACGTGGTGAGCTGCCGTTGGCTGACCGGCTTGGGCAGGTCCATCTCCACTGCAACCGGGCCGGCGTCGGTGGTCCGGCTCCAGCCGAAGTAGGAAGTCACCCCGGGCCGGTCGGCGTGGATACGGTGGTCGACACGGTCGAGCTCCTCGGGCAGGACCTGGTGCGGCAGGCTGGCGGGGATCCGACCGCTGGTGCTGAACGCCAGCGCGTAGCTCTTCGACACCTCGCTGTTGCCGCCGAGTTCGACCTGGACGCCGGGCGTCGCCCCGCCCTCGATCCGCCGGATCAGCGTGGCGGCCTCGGCCGGGGGTACGGTCACGATCGGCAACGCCGCGTACGGCTCGACCGGCGGGCAGCTGTCTGGACCGTTCTCGCAGTTGTAGTGCCGGGTCCCGTACGACTCCAGGGTGACCCGATCGGTCCCGCCGGCCACCAGCACCCCGACCGCACCCGCCGCGGCAGCCGCCGCCACTCGCTCACGGAGTGCGGTGTAGTTGCAGGTCGTCGTGCAGATGTCGGTCGGCCGCACCAGCACCAGCGCACCCTTGGCGTCGACCTTGGCGAGCTCCTCGGCCGAGCCGGTGCCCGCGTAGACCACGGGCTTCTGCCCATTGGTGGGCAGTCGAGGGATCGTCAACTGCACGTGGCGGACCTGGTTCTTCCCGTCTTCCTTCCATCCCTGGGTCCCGCCGTGGATGGAGCTGTCCGGCGTCGCGTAGCGGGCGCCGAGGTCGAAGGAGTCACCGTTGCCCGTGACCTTCATCGTTACTGACGGCGGTACCAGGACATGCTGGCTGTTGAAGGAGAGCGTGCCGAGGCTCACCTCGCTGGTCGGCAGTGCCCACCAGTTCGGTTCACCGGGACCGTAGTTGGTGCCCAGCTTTGCGGTAAGCCCCCAATTGCCGTCCACAGAGGCCCGCTTGATCTGGAAGGCCGCGCCGTATGTCTCCGTCGACTCCGGGGCGTTCACTCTGATCGGCTTGGCCTTCCGCAAGTCCAGCTCCACCGTGGTCGCCCCGGTGACCTGCACCTGCGGTGCCATCGGTGCGGCCCTGTGCAGCTCACCGGCCGCGTCCCGCCACGTCATCGTGAGGGCCGACGCGACAGTGCCGGCGAAGACCCTGGCCTTGATCGTCTCGCCACCCGGTGCCACCTCCGGGTCCTCGTAGAGGTTCAGCTTGTCCTCGTTCATCGGGACGATCAGCGCGTTGCCGTACCGGATGTCGGTGGCGCCGGCCGGAGGAATGACCTTGATGGTCAGGTCGTGACGGATCGGCTCCAGGAACGCCGAGATCCGCGACGTTCCCAGCGTCGTCCCCGTGCTGTCCTTGGCGGTCAGGGCGCCTGCGTATCCACCGTACTGCCCGGCATCCTCCGCCACCTTGCCGTTCAGGGTCACCGCGACGTCGGTCGAACCCTTGGCGGGCACGGTCACCTGGTCGGCGCTGAGCGTGAACAGCCCCGCCGGCGTGGGCTTGCCCGCGTAGGAGGCCGAGGCGGAGAGCGTCAGCGTGATCGGCTCGTCGGTCCAGTTGGTGTAGGTGACCGTCCTGGACGTCGACGAGTGCGGGAACTCGAAGCGGCCGAAGTTCAGGTTCCCGTCCGGGATGATCTTCGGATCGATCGCACGGGCCACGTCCACCCGGCCGGCGCCCTGCGCGTACACGTCGTGTCCGAGGTCCTTGGCGGTGGCCATCAGCAGCGCCTTGATCTGCCGCCCGCTGAAGTCCGGGTACTTCTGGGCGATGATCGCCGCGGCGCCGGCCATGTGGGGCGTGGCCATGGAAGTGCCACTGGCGGACGTGTAGTAGTCGTCCACGACCGTGCCCATCGCGGTGCCCTTGGCCCGGGCGGCGGCGATGGCGACGCCCGGAGCCGCGATGTCCGGCTTGGCCCCGCCGTCCCCGACCCGAGGCCCGCGGCTGGAGAAGGGGGCCATCTGGTCGCTCTTGTCCACGGCCGCGACCGTCAGCGCCTCGTCGGCGGCACCCGGCGCCCCGACCGTCTTGGCGGTCGGGCCATTGTTGCCCGCGGCGATGACGAACAGGGTGCCGTAGGTGCTGCTGAGCTTGTTGACCGACTTGCTCAGCGCGTCCGTTCCGTCGGAGGGCGGGCCACCGAGGCTCATGTTCACCACATCGGCACCGGACTGGGCGGCCCACTCCATGCCGGCGATGACCGCGTCGCCAGGGCACGAGCCGTCCGAACCGCAGACTCTGCCGATGAGCAGCTTCGCACCAGGCGCCACACCGCGACGCAGCCCGTCGGAGGCCTTTCCGGTGCCGGCGATCGTGGACGCCACATGGGTACCGTGTCCGTGTTCGTCCACCGGACCCTTCGGGCTGTTGGTGAAGTCAACCGCCTCGGCGATCCGGTCGGCGAGATCGGGGTGGGTGGCATCGATGCCGCTGTCCAGCACCGCGACCTTCACGTTTGAACCGTCATAGCCGCGGCTCCAGGCGGCGGGCGCGCCAATCTGCGGTACGGATTTGTCGAGCTGAATCCTCGTCAGTTCGTTCAGCCACACCTTTTTCACTCCGGCAAGCGAACCGGCGGCACGAGCGGCGGAAGCGGACTTGTCCGCGTCCTTACCCCGTACCTCCCGCCACCACTGACCGTCGCCCTTGATGTCCATCGAGCGGGCGTTGATGCTCTTCAGGACGCGCTTGGCCTTGGTGCCGGCGGCCTTGGGCGCCGTGCGGGCGCTGGTCTTTCCGGTGTACGCGGCGATCGCCGGGACCTCACCGGTCGTACCCTCGGCCGCCCAGGCGGCCAGCTTGGCGATGTTGAAGAGCTCCCAGTCCAGCAGGTCGGCACGGAGCAGCGGCAACGCGTCGTCCGGGACGACGTAGAGCTGGCCACTCCTGGTGACGGTTTGGAAGAGTACCTGCTCGTGCCCGGGCCTCGTCGCCGGCTCGATCTCGCGGACGACCGGCTTCCCGTCCGCGGCGACGCCGATCTCCACCTTGTCGCCGGTCACCAGCGTCAGCGACAGCTTTGCCCGAGTTCCGGCAGCCGCACGGAGAATGTTGGTGTCGACCGTAGCGGACTCGGCCCCCTTGAGGGCCGTAGGGTTGGACGGGGTGGGGGTCGGGCCGGTGGCACTCGCCGGGATGGCCGACATGACCACCCCGAGAACGGTGACGCCGGCGACCGCAGTGGCCAGCCGTTGTCCCAGACGCCTCATCGACAGGCCTCCTGAGATATCGCTCTTTCGGTCGCGCCGTGAATACGACGTACGGAATGCACGAGTGCCTCCTACTCGTCGCGGCAAGGAACTCCTTGCCGAGTGAGACAGATACTCAGGCTTGGCAGGGACCGAGGCAACTGATGGGCAGTGGCGTATTTCTTCCATGCCGCAAACCCGCCACAACAGTTGGCCGGACAACCGGCGGGGAAACACGGCGCCGCCCTGTCGATTCTGGTGGGACGGAGTACCACTTCAAGATGCATGGCGAGCTCCCCGGTGATCCAACCCCGGAGCATTCCGGACAGGAGGAAAACCGCCTGCGTCGCATAGAACCCAAGGCAGTGAATTTAGGGCATTCCGGGAACAACTCATTGCTTCCGATCTTGATCTTCGTTCTTGCGGTACAGGCTCAACAGGCATACCGGAAGGGATCGAGATGTTGCTGGCAGCAAAATTCCAGACGCTCCCGCACCTGGATGTGCTTCAGCCGCGATTGATGCCGGGGCCGAGGCCCGGTCGCTGAGCCACGGCGTAGTCAGGGTGGCTGCGCCCCGCAGCTCGGGTCCGCGAGGGCACCGTCCCCCGCGGAGTCACCGAACTGGACTACGGCAAGGAACCGTTGGGGCGGGTCCGCCGACCCGGTGGGGGAACGTAAGCGTGCGGTGAACCTTGACCCGGCCCGACGGCATCACCGCGCGCGCCATCTACCCGTGGGCCATCTCGTTGCTGATCTCCCTGAAGTTCCCTTAACGTAAACTGAATTGACTGACCGTCATATAGTTCTCATGAGAGGAACTCTGGCTGCGATCTCTCGCGCCCATGACAGTAGGTTCACCTGCTCCGTAAATTCCTTAGGCAGTCGTCCCGAGCCGGATCTCTCACCACATGTCAGCAAAACGGCCAACACGACCACCTCGGCGACCAGGTAGAACAACCCGAGACTGACTGACCTCACCGCTGATATCACCGTCACTGACACGGAACCGAGAGACCGCGTCCGAGTAACCAGAAGTGCTGTCTTCGTGGACAGCGGGAACCACGCCGGGGGCTCGGTGTCCATGGTGATCCGGTAGGTCGCCGGGTCGGGGCTGACCGACAGATTTCTACCGGAACACAGTGATGGAGCACTGAGCCGACGTCAGCTCCCCGCCATCGGCGTCAAAAGCGACAGTGACGGCGTAGTTCCCGGGTGCGACGTCGGTCCCGGCGCTCAGGCGGACCGTTTCCGAAGCCTCGAGCGGGCCCGAGGCTCGCAGAGCGCCCTGGGTGCGCTCGGCGGTGAGTCCCTGGGGCGCGATGAGTGTCCACTCCACGTCGTGCCCCTGGAAGTCGACGTCCTGCGCCGTGATCGTCACGTCGACGGAGGCCCCCTGGCGCACGGTGAACTGGACCTGCGGCAGGTAACCCCACGCCGCGGAGCGGTACTGCTTGGCAATCTGCGCCCGGGTGACCTGTTCGCCGTAGCGCGGGGTGGTGTAGAGCGACTCGAGCTGGATGCCGTTGAAGCGGTGTCGCTGGGTCAGCTGGCGGTAGCGGGCCATCGCCTGCTGCTTGCCTGCCTGATCGTTTGCTTGGGCGTACCGGGTGATATCGATGTCGGCCAGGGCGAGTTCGCAGCCCCAGGCGAGCCGGTCGAGGACAATCGCCGCGGCGCTGGTCCCGACGGTCTTCGCTCGCGCCGCGGCGACGTCGGCCGCGGCAGCCTGGTACTTGATCCGCAGCGCCGTCCCTTGGCCGGGCGTGTTGAGGACGTCCGGGTCGTCCGCGGTGCGCAGCAGGTAGTCGGCCATCTCCTGCGCTGCCGGCCCGAACCGCGCAGGCAGGTAGCTGCTCATGAAGTCGTCGTAGGTCAGCGTCGGATTCCATGCACTGCGGGCGCCGAACAGATGGATCGCCTCGAACTGCAGCCAGTTCGCCGGTTCGGAGTACGCTCCGACGCCGTTGACGCCGATGCTGCGGTACACGTCCGCGTCCTGGGCGAGGACACCGATCGGATTGCCCAGCTCGCGCCAGCGGTAGCGGCGCGAGTAGTCGTAGATCGCCAGTGTGCCCGGGTGGGCCACGCGCCACCGACGCAGCACGTCCAGGTGGTGCGCGTTGACGGCCGAGGACGGATCGCCGAGCGGGACGGAGTACGTGCGTCCGTACGCGGCGAAGTCGATGAGCACCTTCGGGTCGAACGTGTACCCGGCCGTGGGCGTGTCCAGGCCGGCGCCGTACGCGATGCGTTCGACCTGGACGTGGAGTCCAGCGTCGGCGATGGCGGCAACGAGCTTGTTCACAACGTGAACTTCGGCGTTGGTGGCGGTGCCGAACTCGGCGAGGGTGGCCTTCGGCCACGTCGCCCCGTCCGGCGGCCAGCAGTCGAAGATGGCGATCTCGGGCCGGGCCCGCAGATAGGTGACGACGTTGGCGATGTACTGCGATACCGCCGCTTCGTCGTGCACGTTGAAGACGTTGACCCCGGGAGTGTAGTACTGCGGGTAGTCGGCCCGGCGGAGAAATGCGTCGTACCCGTGGCCGCCGACTTCCACGATGATGCCGCGCTTGGCGAGTTCTGGTGCCATCCCTGCCGCGAAGTCCTCGTAGCGAGTGACTCGGGCCCCGTAGTAGTCGTACGGAAAGACCAGGACGTTGAGCCGCTGCTTGCCCATCCAATCGATCAGTGCGGTGAGGCTGGACCGGCTGATGCTCCAGCCCTCCTCGATCGCCTTGCGCCGCACCGGCCAAGGTGGGGTGACCAGGCTGGTCCGGGCGCGGACCGTGATGTCGACGGCCTGCGGTACGGTCTCGGCGGCACCCTGGTAGTAGCTGAACTGCGGTGCGAAAAAACCGACTCCGAACTGCTCCAGCAGCGCGTATGTCGCGTACACCACGCCGCGGTCGCCCACACCGCTCAGCAGCACGCCGTGCGGGGTGGCGCTGACCAGGTAACTGTCCGTGACCTGGTCGCGCAGCCGTGTGTCGGCCTTGGCCAGCCACACCGGCGGGACGGTGGTTGCCTGGCGTCGGCTGCCGGGCAGCACGAGCACTCCGGACGTTGCCGTCTGCGGCTGTTCGGGCCGTGCACGCAGGACCTGAAGGCGGGAGCCGCTCATCCGCTCTACGTAGTCAGCCAGTTCAGAGGCCGCGAACCGTGCGGTGGCGCCGCCCCACCACAGCACCGTCGCCTTGCCACGGCCGTTGCGGACGAGCCGGAACGCGGCTTCGGACCCGATGTCGTCCGCCGCCCGGGCCGGAGTCCCGATGGCTGTCACAGCGACGGCTCCGGTCACGCCGGCAAGAAACGATCGACGCTTGAGGTGTTGCATGGCGCCTCCTGGTGTCAGGCATCGGGTGTCATGGATGTGGGGGCGCAGCGCCGGCCGGCGCCTTGTGCGGGTGACGTGCGGTGTTCACCGTCCACAGCGGAGGCTCGTACGAGCGTCGGGCGGTGCGGGGTACTGCGGTGTGTGCGGCGAGACAGTGACGGATCAGGCTCAGCAATTATTCCGAAAACGGATCGTATTGAGTGCGAGGCAAGGACTGCAAGAGGTCTACACCGGAATCCTGTCCCGGACGGTTGCAGCCGGTCCGCTCCCTCCAGTCGCGACCTCTGCGCCCGGCCGTCGCCCCCAGCTCCCATACCCGTGGTGACCCATGTATCAAAGGTTCCGCGTGGGTGTTGGTCAGAACGGACGGGGTGTGATCACCCAGGGCCCGTCCGCCATCACGGAAGCCCGATTCGCTGCGCTGGGAGGCCCCGACTACGACAGCAGGGATTTCTTCCAGGCTTTGCCCGAATAACGAACAAGGGCGCATCATGCTGCGGTGACTGCTACTCCTGCCCGCCGCAACAGGTCGGCCTACGACGATCTCGTTCTCGCAGAGCTGCGCCGATCGGGGGCGCTCAGCCGCGCCGAGCTGAGCCGGCGCACCGGCCTGCCCAAGACCACGCTGTTCAGCATCGTCGCCGGACTGCTCGAAGGTGGTGTCCTGGTCGAGCAGAGCGCCGGCGACACGGCAGGGCGCGGCCGCGGTCGGCCGGCGACCCGGGTCGTGCTCAATCCTTCAGCCGGCCTGTACGCGGGGTTCGACATCGGCCGCAGCCGGATGCGCCTGGTCATCGTCAACACCTCGCACGAGGTGGTGGCCAGCGGCATGCACGACCTGCCTTCCGCGGTGCGCGCCGACGTAGTGGCCCCGGCGGCGGCGGATCTGCTGCGGCGAGCGGCCGGTGAGGCGGCGGTCGCCCCGTCGACGCTGACCGCGATCGGCGCGGGCCTCGTCGGAATCGCCGGCGTCGAGTGGAAGCCCAAGGAGATCGAAGCGCTGCGGACACACATCGCCGAGGAGTTCGGTGTGCCGGTGGTGCTGGGCAACAACTCCCGCGCCGCGGCCTTGGCCGAGGCGACCTGGGGCGCGGGACGCTCGGTGGAGGATCTTGTGTATGTGCGCTGGTCCACGGGAATCGGCGGCGGTTTGGTGGTCGGCGGTCGAGCCGTGGCCGGGGCGCACGGGTGTGCCGGTGAGATCGGCCATGTGAGCGTTGATCCGGTTGGGAAGCCCTGCCACTGCGGTGGCCGGGGCTGCCTTGAAGAAGTCGCCGGGGGCGCGGTACTGCTGGAGCAGTGCGCCCGACAGGGTCTTGCCCTTGCCGACCTGGACGCCCTGGTCGCCGCCGTGCGCAACCTTTCCCCGACGGCAACCCGGGTGGTCTCCACCGCTGCCGACCGGCTGGGCCGGGTACTGGCCGGGACCGCGGCGCAGCTGGACCCCTCACGAATCGTGGTGGGAGGGGAGTTGGCACAGCTGGGGTCGCTGGTCCTGGACCCGATCCGCCAGGCGATCGACCGGCTGGCTCTGCCGCGTGCGGCGGGACGGGTGGATGTCGTGCAGGCGGATCTGGGAGTCAACGCGGCGGCTCTCGGGGCGGTGGCGCTACTGCTTCAGGAGGAGCCGACAAGGGTGTGAAGGGACGGTCGGCGATTACAGGGTCGCCGACCTCTTGTGGACCGAACCTTCCCTGAATATGATCCGATCCAGGAAAAAAGCGCTGCCGAGGACTCCCCCACCTCTTCCTGCGGCCCGGCCTGACGCGCTGTCCCACTCGCTCCTTCCCCAGAGGCCGATCGGAAGGTCCGTCCGTGTCACCCCGAAACCTCCTGTTCCTGATGACCGACCAGCACCGGGTCGACACCTTGGGCTGCTATGGCAACACCACCATCAGCACTCCCGCGCTCGACTCCCTTGCAGCCGAGGGCACCCGGTTCGACAGCTTCTACACCCCTACCGCCATCTGCACCCCGGCCCGCGCCTCACTGTTCACCGGGCAACACCCCTTCCGGCATGGCCTGCTGGTGAATCCCGAGCGCAACGGCGGCGGACGCGACGAAGTCGAGGACGGTTCGCCGGTGCTCTCCCAGCCGCTGCTGGCGGCCGGCTACAACATGGGCCACGTGGGCAAGTGGCACATCGGCCGCGCCCGCGGTCCCGAGTACTACGCGATGGACGGCGAACACCTTCCCGGGGCGCTCAACCCCGTCCACCATCCCTCCTACGAGGCATGGCTGGATGCCAAGGGCTACCCCCGCTTCGCAGTCAAGGACGCGGTATTCGGCTCGGCGACGAACGGCACCGGCCGCGGCCACCTGATCGCCGGTCGCCTCCAGCAGCCGCCCGAGGCCACCGTCGAGGCCTACCTCGCCGACAAGACCCTCGAGCTGCTGGACCGCTACACCGACGCCTGGCACACCGACGGCAAGCCGTTCATGCTGTCCTGCCACTGGTTCGGTCCTCACCTGCCCTACCTCATCCCGGACGAGTACTACGACATGTACGACCCGGCATCGGTACCGCTGCCGGCCTCCATGTCCGAAACCTTCGCCGGTAAGCCCGACGTGCAGCGCCAATACTCCGCTTACTGGTCGGCGGACGACTTCGACGCCGACACCTGGCGCAAGCTGATCGCCGTCTACTGGGGTTATGTGACCCTCATCGACCACCAGGTCGCCCGCCTCCTGGACGCGCTGAGGGCCCGTGGCATGTGGGAGGACACCGCTGTCGTCTTCACCGCCGACCACGGCGAGTTCACCGGCTCCCACCGGCTCAACGACAAGGGTCCGGCGATGTACGAAGACATCTACCGCATCCCGGGAATCGTGCGCGTCCCCGGCTGCCCACCGCAGGTCCGCGACGACTTCGCCACTCTCATCGACCTCAACCCCACGGTCCTGGGGCTGGCCGGTCTGCCCGCATTGGAACCCTGCGACGGAGCGAGCCTGCTGCCGGTACTGGCCGGCGAACCGGCCGACGGCACCCGCGAGCAGGTGGTCACCGAGTTCCACGGCCACCACTTCCCCTACTCACAGCGGATGATCCGCGACCACCGCCACAAGCTGGTGTACAACCCTGACAGCGTCAACGAACTCTACGACCTCGAAGCGGACCCGCATGAACTGCACAACGTCCACGAAGCACCCGCGTACGCCGGCGTCCGGCGAGAACTGACGGCGCGTCTCTACCAGGAGCTCCTGCGCCGGGGTGACCCCGCCTACACGTGGATGAGCTACATGTCCGACATCGGCGGCAACCGCGCGCCCGACGTCGACGGAGTGGCGGATGAGGTGGCATGAAACAGCACGCCACATCCGCCGCGCCGACCCGGTGGTCGGGCCACTCGGAGGACGTCCCCATGGCGACGGGCGAAACCCTCGCCCCCGCACCACCCACGCCCGGCAGCGCACGCAATCCGGCCGGGCGGCTGCCCCAAATCCTCAGCCTCCGTGGTTCCCTGCTCTCCCTGTGCTCCGCGGCGCTCGGGCTACTGGTATGGACCGTCCTCGCCCATAGCAGCGTCCAGGGCTTCCCCGGCCCGCTGTCGGTGCTGAGCCGCGGATGGGAACTGATCCGTGGCGGCATCCTCCTCGACGACCTCGGCGCCAGTCTCAGGCGCGTCCTCACCGGCTACGTCATCGGTGTGGCCCTCGCCGTACCGGTCGGTTTCGCCATGGGGTGGTACCCGATCGTCCGCCGACTGATCGAGCCATGGCTCCAGTTCTTCCGGATGGTTCCACCCCTGGCGGTCATCCCGCTGGCCATCGTGCTCATGGGCATCGGCGAGACTCCGAAGATCTTCGTCATCTTCCTGGCCGCCTTCCTCTCCTCGGTGGTGTCGACCTTCCAGGGCGTGGTGTCGGTGGACCCCACACTGGTGAACGCCGCCCGAGTGCTCGGCGCCAAGGACAGCCGGGTGTTCCTCGGCGTGGTGGTGCCCGCCTCCACCCCCTTCATCCTGGTCGGCATGCGGATCGGCCTGGGCGCCGCCTGGGCCACCGTCGTCGCCGCCGAACTGATCGCAGCCCAAAGCGGGCTCGGCTTCCGAATGCAGCAGGCACAGCTGTACTACGACCTGCCCACGATGTTCGTCCAGCTGATCGCCATCGGCGCCGTCGGTCTGGCCATGGACCGGCTGCTCCTGCTCGCCGAACGCCGGCTGACCGTGTGGCAGGAAAGGAGATAGCGCCATGCCCTCCATCGAATTCCGCGAGGTCTCCCGCGACTTCGGCACCAAGGCCGGCGGCTTCCTCGCCCTGGAGAACGTGAGCCTCACCATCGAGGACGGCGAGTTCGTCACCGTCGTCGGCCCCTCGGGTTGCGGCAAGAGCACCATGCTCAACATCGCCGCCGGCCTGCTGGAGGCCACTGGGGGGTCGGTCACGGTCGACGGCGAAGAGGTACGCGGCCCCAGCCCGGAGCGGGGTGTCATCTTCCAGCAGTACGCGCTCTTCCCGTGGATGACCGTCACCGAGAACGTCGAGTTCGGCCTGAAGGTCGCCGGTGTCGACCGGACCGAACGGCGGACCACGGCCCGGCGGATGATCGACATGGTCGGCCTGGGCGACTTCGCCGACGCCCTGCCCAAGACCCTGTCCGGCGGCATGAAGCAGCGGTGCGCCATCGCCCGGGCGTACGCCGTGGATCCCAAGGTCCTCCTCATGGACGAGCCTTTCGGCGCACTGGACGCCCTCACCCGGATCGGCATGCAGGATTCGCTGCTGGAGACCTGGAGCCGGGACCGCCGCACGGTCATGTTCATCACCCACGACGTCGACGAGGCGGTCTACCTCGCCGGCCGAGTCGTGGTCATGGCCGCCCGCCCCGGGCGCATCCACCGGATCATCCCCGTCGACCTGCCGTATCCCCGCACCGAGGAGATGCGTCTGTCGGCCGAGTTCGCCAGCCTACGGCGGCAGGTCTGGAACGCCGTCTACCACCAGCCGAGCATGCTCGAAGGAACCTCCTCATGAAGCGCAGAACCGCCGGCCTGTGGGTCGCCGCCACCGTTCTCGTCCTCGTCGCATCCGCCACCGGCTGCAACTCCACGCCCTCCTCGTCCGCCGGCAAGACCACCCCGGTCACCTTCGGCTACATCGCGGACTACAGCGGCTCGGCCGCCCTCGCGGTCGCCGCCAAGCAAGGCCTGTGGCAGAAGGCAGGGCTGAGTCCCGACCTCAAGGCGTTCACCAACGGCCCACTGCAGGTCCAGGCGCTCGGCGCCGGCGACCTCGACTTCGGCTACCTCGGCCCGGGCGCCCTGTGGCTCCCGGCCTCCGGCAAGGCCAAGATCGTCGCAGTCAACATGCTCGGCCAGGCCGACCGCGTCATCGCCCGCCCTGGCACCGGCATCACCGAGCCCGCCGACCTGAAAGGCAAGAAGGTCGCCGTGGCCGAGGGCACATCCGGCGACATGATCCTCAACCTGGCGCTCGGGCAGGCCGGACTCAAGCCGTCCGACATCACCCGGGTCACCATGGACCCGAGCACCATCGTCACGGCCTTCTCCTCCGGCCAGGTCGACGCGGCGGCCATCTGGTACCCGCTGATCGACACCATCAAGAAGCGGGTGCCCGACCTGACCGAGGTCAGCCGCACCGAGGACTACTACCCGAAGCTGACGTTCCCCAACGTCTTCGTGACCCAGCCCGACCTGCCCGGCAAGAACCCGACGCTGGTCCGCAAGGTCACCTCCGTGCTGCGGCAGGCGGACGACTGGATCAGCGCCCACCCGGAGGAATCGGAGAAGGTCACCGCCGACTTCCTCAAGGTGCCCGCAGACCAGCTCGCCGGCTCCACCAAGTACGTGAAGCTGCTCTCCTCCAAGCAGCTGACCGACCTCACCGCCAACGGCACCGTCGACGGCTGGTTCAACGGCCTGGCCGACGTCTTCACAAGCATGGGCAAGCTCAAGTCGCCCTCCAACGCGAAGGACTACTACCTGGGCGACCTCTACAAGGCGGCAGGCAGTCCGCAGCAGTGACCTGGCCGGGGCCCCGGCCCGCCGGTCCATCCGATGCCGCCACGTGCGGCGGAGAAAGGATTCCGCGATGCCCGACATCATCCCTCCGGGCACGCCCCTGCCCTCGACGGGCGGCGGTGCGTGCTGCGGCCCGCACCGCAGGCCTGCCAGGACGGACACCTTGATCCCTGCCGCCGTGCCGGCGCACACGACGGACACGCTCCCTTCCCCCGTTCCCGTACGGGAGCGCATGGAGATCCTGCGAGGCATGGTCGCCATCCCCGGCGGCGCCTTCTGGATGGGCGGAAACGATCCCGACGCTGTCCCCGGCGACGGTGAGGGCCCGATTCGGCAGGTGGCGCTACGGCCCTTCCACATCGACGCCACCGCCGTCTCCAACTCCGAGTTCGCCGACTTCATCAAGGCCAACGGGTACGTCACGGAGGCCGAGCGCTTCGAGTGGTCGTACGTCTTCGCCGGCTTCGTCCATCCCGGCGCCCGCAAGCACGTCATCAACGGCAGCGTCCCCGGCGCACCGTGGTGGCGCGCCGTGCGCGGCGCCTGCTGGCTGGCCCCGGAAGGGCCCGGCTCCTCGATCGACGACCGTCAGGGCCACCCCGTCGTGCACATCTCCTGGCACGACGCCGCCGCCTACGCCGCCTGGGCCGGAAAGCGGCTGCCCACCGAGGCCGAATGGGAGCACGCCGCGCGCGGGGGGCTGGAGCACAAACGGTTCCCCTGGGGCGACGAGCTCACGCCCCGAGGCCGGCACCTCTGCAACATCTGGCAGGGCGAGTTCCCCCACCACAACACAGCCGAGGACGGCTACCTCTCAACCGCCCCCGTCAACGCCTTCCCCCCCAATGGTTACGGACTCCACAACATGACAGGCAACGTGTGGGAGTGGTGCCTGGACTGGTTCAGCCGCGACTGGCACGCCGTCGATACCCCACAGACCCGTATCGCCCCGACCGGCCCACCCAGCGGCAGCACGCGCGTGATGCGCGGCGGCTCCCACATGTGCCACCGCTCCTACTGCAACCGCTACCGGGTCGCCGCCCGCACCTCCAACGCCCCCGACAGCTCCGCCGGTCACATCGGATTCCGGTGCGCCTACTCCGGCTGACCTGCATACGCGCCGACGCCTTTCACCGAGTTGCCCGATTCCGTCCCTCGGTGCCGCCGAGCACCGAAGGGCGACAGCCAGATCCGGGCCACCCGGGTGGACCCCCGCCGGCGAGGAGATTCCAAGGCCTCGGAACTACAGCGAACTGGACTACGAGTACCTGCCCAACGGCGGCTGGGGCTCTCCAGGGAGCGCCATGTACACGACCTCTTGGCACACCTACCGGCTGTCGCCCTGGGTCGCGGTCAACACCCACACCCAACTCGCCCAGAGCTACGACGGCTGGCACGACCTGGTGATCCAGGTCGGCGACGGGCATGTGAAGTACTACATCGACGGCGCGCTGTTCGCCGACCACAGCGGGATCTACTACCCGCGCACCGCGATGGCGATCGACTTCAACCAGTGGTTCATCCCTGGCGGCCTCCTGGGTAACAGCACCCGCCGCACCTACCGTGAGCAGGTCGACTACGTGTACTTCGCGAAGGACACCATCCTGACCCCTGAGGAGGTGCACGCCCAGGTCGTCGCCTACCACCAGGAGAACGTGGACTACACGGACAACGTAATGTCCCCCTGACCTCCCAGGCGGTGAAGCGGGCGAGCGGCGACCATCTCCGGGAGCGTCTGGAAGCAGGTCATTTCGTCATCCCCCGGTCGCGGAACACACCACCGGCCGGCTCACCGGCGTCGAAGCCGTGGTGGACCGGGACCTCACTGTCGCCCTGCTCGCCGAACGGATCAGGGACGACATGCCACTGATCCTCACCGACGCCCCCCACGTCCTGCCCGACCACGGAGGGCCCGCATCCGAATGCGACGTCCAAGGGCGACCGGCTGCGCCAGGAGCTCGCGCGGATCACCTCCGGCACGCAGGCCACCATCGAATATCTGAACGCTGCTGACCCGCCGCGCACCGGAGTCCGCCACCGTTCGGCCGAACCTCGCCTGGCTGGTGAGTGCGGGGCGACAGCGAGGTCGATGCCGAGGACCGGCCGGATCCCGGCCGCGGTCGCGGTCTTCGCGAACCGGACAACGCCGGTCGCGGTGTTCCGGTCGGTCAGCGCGAGCGTGGCGGAGCCCGAAGCCAGGTCCGCCACAAGCGCCGCGTTGATCAACACCGGTTTCCCTGTCCTATGCTGGCGTGATGGGTGTGGGGATAGAGGTGTTGATCGTGGACTGGCCGCGGGTGGAGGCAGCAGCGCCCGGTGACCGGGAAGAGCTTGCTGATCGATGCCGCCTTCGGAGAGGTGTACAGCGACGACCTTTTCGAGCATGGCTGGTCGTGGCCCGCGCAGCCGGGCGAGGACTGGTACGGCAGGTATGCCTTGCGGAACACGTTCGGCTCATACAAGCCGCACTTTTGGGCCGGTCACCGCTGGGACCACATGCGCGACTTCGTCGAGCCGAAAGTGCGCGAGGTACTGGACCGGTTCAACGACGCGCTGTTCTGGCACAGTCTGGAGGACACCACCGGGGTCGGTTCGGGGCTCCCGGAGCGGCCGTGCACCTGGGACGCGGACCTGTTGCTGTGGTGTCCGCCCGATCATGTGCCGCTGATCGCCGGATGGTGGCGGCAGGTGGCACCCCACCTGGAAGTTTTGCGCGAGCCGTTCACCCAGCACGCCGCGGAGCCCAGCGGACGGATCACGACCTTCGAATCGTTTGCCGACCTCCTCACCGACTGGGGAGAGGTGGTCACGGAGGCAGAGCGCCGCGGCCGTCCATCGCTCAAGTCACCCCGCTGGCGAAGGCGCGCCCGGCCTACCCGTGCCACGCACCCCGCAGGACATGGGCGTATTCCTCGGCAACCTGCCCTTGACGGCTGTGCCGGACGCTGCCAAGGTCTGTGGCCGAGTGCGCCGGTTTTTACCCGAGCACGACCAGCACGTCGGGATCAGTGCCGGCTCTCCAGCAAGTCCTTGAACTTCTCCAGGTCGGTGCGGACTGTGTCCTCGATCGCATGGACCTGGGCGAATCCCTTCGGGCCGCCGAAGGTCGCCCGCACGGTGTCCGGGTCGTACTCCAGCCGGACTTGCAGCTGGGTGTGCTCGTCGTCCAGCGGGTTCACGGCGAAGGCGGCTTTCAGCTCCGGGCTGTCCACCGTCCAGTCCATCACCTGGCCCTTTCCGCGATCGGCGATGCGAGTCTCGAAAGCCTGCTCGTCGTCCCCGATCCGGACGTCGAGATGGGCTCGGCTGCTGCCGTGCGCAGCGGCACTCTTCACACCCTCCATGAACATCGGGTACTCATCGATGCGGTGCAGTTGCGCCCACACCTCCTGCGCCGGGACGTCGACGTTGACCTGTTCTTCGAGCCTGCTCATCGGGAGCCTCGCTTCCCGGCCCGGCCGCCCGGGCCATCGGTACTTCCAGCCTGCTCTGCTGCCAGCCCCCCGGCCACCCAGCCCGGTTCTGGCTCACATTCCGCGATCCGGTCACGCTCTGTGAGTGCGGGGGTCTTGTACAACGAGACGGGACACCGGGGCCGAGAGCGATCTTCGAATCCGGTGACAGCGAGACTGACCACGTACCGCAGGTGATAAAAAATCTTGGCCAACTGGTGACAACTAACGTGTCCCTACCGAACCCAAGGCGGTTCAGGTTCAGGTCCTCACGGGGGACAGCCCGGCCGCTTCACCGGCCCGCGGTGAGGGTGTCGAGGAGAGCGGCGGTGAACTTCTTGGATTTGTCGATGTGGACGGCGTGACCGGCATCGGGGATGGCGGTTTCGCGTACGGAGCCGCCCGCGGCGGCGTAGTGATCGAGTGCGTGGCGGGTCTGGGCGAGCATGGGTTGGGCGGGGCAGTGTTCGGCGCCGGGCCAACCGGGGACGGCGCCGAGTGCACCGAGGTGGGCGAGGTCGAAGAGCGAGGTGTCGGAGACGATGAGGTCGTCGGTGCCGCGGATCCAGCCGATGGGCGGTTTGGGGTCGATCCGGTGCAGGTCGTCGATCCGGAAGTGGGTGGGGGCCATGGCGTTGAGGACACCTCGGGGGCCGGGGGCGGTGCCGGGCCAGTGATCGCTGGGACGGGCGTCGCCGGGGTAGTGCTCCTCACCGGTGCGGGTGGAGAGCATGGCGTCGACGAAGGTGTCCTCAAGGGCAGGTCGGAGCGGCGGTTTGACGTAGCTGGAGGCAAGGACGGCGCGGGGGGAGAGTGGTGAGTCCTCGCTGCGGTCGCCTTCGGTGAGGCGCTGGACGAATTCGGGGTTGACGGTGCCTGCGCCGGAGCCGGCGCCGTCGGGGTGGTTGAGTCGGCCGTCGGGGCCGTGGGTGCCGCCGAAGCCGTAGGGGGAGACGGGGTTGACGAGGGTGAGGCTGCGGACGGCGGTGGGGTGATCGCGGAGGTGTTGGAGGGCGATGCCGCCGCCCATGCTCCAGCCGACGAGGTGGACGCGGTCGAGGGCGAGGGTGTCACACAGGGCGGTGAGGTCGTCGCTGAAGTCCCGGACGCCGCGGGTGGCGTCGACGGGGAGGGGGTCGGTGTCGCCGAAGCCGCGGAGGTCGACGGCGAGGGGGCGGTAGGGGTGCGGCAGGTCGAGCATGGTCTGCTGCCAGAAGGTGGCGGCGGAGACGTTGCCGTGGACGAAGAGGACGGGTTCGCCGGTCCGGTCGGGGAGTTCGAGGAGGTTGAGGGTGAGCCGGGGGGTGGTGATCCGTCGAGCGTGGATGCCGGGGAGGAGTGCGGGCGAGGTCATGGTCCGTCCTTGGGAGTGGCAGGGTCAGCCGAGCCAGGCGGCGATCTGGGCGCTGGCGGAGGAGTGCCAGCCGAGTTGGAGGTGGTTGGCGGTGGTGATGAGGGCGGTGTCGGCAACGTTGGCGATGCCGGTGCGGTCGAGGGCACTGCTGACGAAGACCACGCCGTCGCTGGGGCCGCGGTTCTCGTTGTAGATGCCGAGGACGTTGGGGGATCCGCCGGCGAGGAGGTAGGTGGCGACGGTGCCGGGGATGCCTGCCTTGTGGAGGGGGGTGATCAGGGAGCCGGCGTCGATGGCGGTCTGGATGCCGCTGCCGGAGGTGTAGAAGCCCTGGCCACCGTGGTAGGTGGTGTACCAGTCCTGTTGGGTCATGTCGATGCCGTAGGTGGCGTCCCAGCGGGCGAGCATCTGGCGCTGTCCGGGATAGACGTCGTAGCCGTTGGTGGGGGCGAAGGCGAATTCGGGGTGGGCGGTGTAGGTGCCGTAGCAGGTCATGTAGAGGTGGGGCGAGGGGGCGTTGACGCTGCCGCCGCACTGGGGCCAGATGCTGAATTCGTGGGCCCAGCCGTGGGCATAGGGGTAGTCGTAGCCGCCGTTGGGGCCGCCGAGGGTGATGAGGCGGCGTACGTCTCCGGCATAGGGGCGTCCCCAGGTGGGGCGCAGTGAGGAGACGTAGGCTCGGGTGGACATCTCCCCCTTGCTCCAGCCGACGAGGTCCACCTGGCTGACGCCGAGCCGGTCCTTGATGACGGCGATGGCGTCGCCGACCTGCTGGGCCTGCATCAGGTTGTCGCCCTGCTTATGGGCGAAGTTGACGGCGAAGACACGGTAGCCGCGAGCGGCGAGGTACTGCATGAGTCCGGTGCTGGGGCAGGAGACGGCACCGCAGCCGTAGCCACCGGCTTCGCCGGGGTTGGCCCAGGCGCGGTCGGCGTTGTCGTTGGCGCCGTGGACGAGGAGGACGGGGGTCTGGTGACTGCCGCTGTTCCAGCCGGGGGCGGAGTAGAGGAGGAAGCGGCCGGAATAGGGCTGCTTGACACCGCCGAAAAAGGTGCGTCGCTGACCGTCCTGGTCGCCACGGCCGTCCTGGGGGTACTGCTCGGCATGGAAACCACTGGTGGTGTCGAGGTAGCGGTCGACGCGGTCCCAGCCGTTGGCGACGGTGGTATAGGTGGCTTCGAGGGTGAGGTAGCCGGGTGGGGCGGCGTGGGCCTGTGTGGTGGCTGCTCCGAGGCTCAACAGTGTGAGAAGCAGGCCGAGCAGGGTACTCGTTGCTCTGCGCATCGCGGCTCTCCCGTCCGGGGTGGGCTCGGTGTTCCAGGACCGCCACGGTAGGGCGGTGCGGGGACCCACCCCATGGGATGGGCAGCCATAGATACGGGTCGAGGGGTGTGCGGTGTCGCCGTGTGCTGGGGATACGCGTGGGCTCCCCGGGGAGGCCAGGGCACCGGGGCTCGGTGATGCGGGTCATTCCCGAAGGGTCGGGGCTGTCGTCCACGCCGACGCGGTGGACGCGGACGAGGTGGCTGGAACCGGCGAAGCCCAGTGGGGCTGCTGGATCTCTTGGCAGCGCAGGCTATCCGCGCTGGTTCAGTGCCTGGGTAGGTCACGGTTCGCTGGCCGGGCAACCTCCAATTCAGACGCGCTGCTCCAGTCCGGGGATCGGGCATTTGGCTGTGTTGGTGAGTTACGGGTTCTGGCACAGATCTTGGGGAGCGATCGCGGAGGGTGACGGCATCGTTCGATTGCAAGGGATAGTCGCGGACCTCGGGCCCGTCACCGCGCACCCCGACCACCACAGGCATGAGGCCGCCCTGTCCGACCCGGCACATACGCTGTCGCCACGAAACTGAGATCCTGAAGCTGGAGGCGGCGTGTCTTTGACGTGGCTGGAGACGGAGGGCGGCCCGTTCATCGTGGTTCCACGCTCCGCGCTGGTGCACTGGTCGGGAACGGAGGGCGACTACGACCGGGCCTGCGAGGTGATGGATCTCGTTGGAGTCCTCGCACTGGCCGACGGAGCCGAGGCGCTCGTCCTCGGGGACGAACCTCTGTCCACCGCCTACCTTCCTGAGTACCGAGTCCTCGTCCGCTGGTGCTACGCGGAGAGCGAGGAAGGTGTCGCTGACATCATCCGGGTTGGACTTCTCACCGCAGAGTGGGAGGAAGGGCCTGAACTGAGCACTACTGGCGAGCTCGTCATGTTCGATGCCGCCTACTTCGGCACCGAAGTAGGGACACTCACGGCCAGCACCGCTCTCGAACTCGGTGCTGGCCGCTACCGGGTGGACTCGGCAAGCGTCGAACCCGATCACCTGACGTCCTTTCGTGTCCACCGATTTGTCGAGCTGGCCTGACCCGACGTTGGTACAGATCCTGGGGAGTCGTGGCTGAGGGTCACTGAAGCAGGATCATCTTGCGTAGGAGTTCGAATCCGGCTCGCCCGTAGAGCTGCCTCTTGATCTTCTTGATGCGGTTCACGGCGCCTTCGATGCTGCCGGAACTCCAGTCCAAGGTGAGGCCGGCTGTCACGGCGTCGCGGTCACGGAGCAGGTGAAGCGCGAAGCCGGTGAGGCCGGGTAGTTGGCTGGCCTCGACCGCGTCGATCCAGGCAGGGAGCATGGCGCCGAGGCGGCCCGTGAGTAACTCTCCGAAGCCACGGACATGCCCGGCGGCCACGTCCAGTTCGGGACAGCGAGCCAGGACACTCTTCAGGGCGGTACGTTCCTCCTCGGTCAGGGCCGTGGGGTGACGGGTGAGCCAGCCGGTTACCTGCCGCACTGTCGGAGGCCGCGGCGGCGCGCTGGCCGGAGCCGTGCGCAAAGTGGCGATGTGGGCGCGAACCATCTGGTAGGTGACGGGCGCGTTGTCGGCGAGGAGTTCACGGTGGAGGTGGGTGACGCTGGTGCATCCCTCGGCAAATCGCCGTTCCAGGTAGGGCTTGTAGGGGTCCAGCCTGCTGGACCGGGGCCGGTTCTCGCGGATGGTGTCCTGCCAGCGTGCGGCGGTCGCGTACCGGAGCACGGTGTTGAGGCCCCAGCCCAGGTGCCGGGCGATCGCCCGGCGTGAGTGGCCTTGGGTGAGCATCTGGTGGACCAGGGCGTGTGCGGCCTTCTTGCGCTCGGCCCGCCGGCCGATGGGTTCGCAGTCGTCCTGCGGCCGACTGGACTCTGGGCTGATCGCCTCCAGCAGTGTGCCGCTGGGCGACGGGCTGCGCAGGCAGTCGCGGTGGGCGGCGACGCAGGTCTCCACGGCCCGGCCGAGGCCCTGCCACAGATGGAACCGGTCAGCGACCTGCAGGGCATCGGGGGCACCGCGCCGGGCACCTTCGGCGTAGGCGCCGGATCGGTCCCGGCAGATGATCTCCACGCCGGGGTGACGGATCAGCCACGCGGCCAGCGGCCCGGCTTCACGCGTCGGGAGCACATCGACCACGCGATGGGCTTCCACGCAGGTCAAGACGGTGGAGTAGGTCTGCCCGCGGCGGATCGCGAAGTCGTCCACGCCCAGCACACGCGGCGTGCTGAACTGCGGATCGGGCAATGCCATGACCCTGCGTAGCAAGGTCATCCTTCCCGCGCCGAAGCCCAGCTGGGCAGCCAGCCAGCCAGCCAGCCAGCCGGGCGCCGGCCCGCCCGGCCAGGGCGAGCCCTACTCGCTCCAGGGCGTGGTTGAGCCGAGTGGTGAACCGTGCGTACGGGGCGGCCAACCGTGAGAACGGCTCGGCGAACGTCCGGCGCGGACAGTCCGCCGCCCTACAGATGAAACGCCGGACCATCAACCGGATCACGAAGCCCTGCTCAGCGAGCGGAAGATCCTTCAACCTGCGGTGATAGCGGTCGTGCACCCGGTTTGAGAAGCGGCCGCAGTCGGGACACTCCGCCCCGGCCACCCGGCCTCTCGCCACCACCTCGACTGTGCCGAAGACAGCGGTCACCGCTTCGACGTCCACCTCGTCGATACCGTCGAACACGAGCGAGTCCCAGAATGATGCATCGGTCTGCATGACCAGCACGATCACCGTTCACGGCCGACCACGGCAGAGACGACCAAAGACTTGACGGAGCGTCATTCTCGGCTACCGGACGACCAGGCGTACGCGGTCTCACGCGACCCAGCCCCTCACAATCGAACACCAAGGTGACGCTCAGCGACCGCTCCCCAAGATCTGTGCCAGAACCCAGTAGTGACGTCACTTGTCGATGAGTTTGGGAGGCGGCCTGAACCACGGTCGGGTGATGTTGATGAGTTTGGGAGGCACAGGGGCTCTTGCCAGGGCAGCATCGGGATGCTCTTGGTGAAAGGTGCTGGTCATGCCGCAGATGTCGAAGGTCGAGCTGTACGCGGCGATCCGGCGTAACCATCGCGATGGCATGTCGATACGGGAGCTTGAGCGCAAGCACGGCGTGACCTGGCGGACAGTGCGGAAGGCGTTGGACTCGTCCTGGCCGGAGCCTCGTAAGAAGCTGCCGCCACGAGCGACCACGCTGGATCCGTACAAGCCGGTGATCGACGAGATTCTGCGGGCGGATCTGGACGCGCCGCGCAAGCAGCGGCACACGGTCACCCGGATCTTCCACCGGCTGGTCGAGGAACACGGGGCGGACATCTCTTACGGGGTGGTGCGCTACTACGTCGCCGGCCGGAAGCCCGAGATCCTGGTCGAGTCCGGCAAAGCGCCGCTCGAAGCGTTCGTTCCGCAGACCCACCTGCCCGGCCACGAAGCGGAGGTCGACTTCGGTGACGTGACCGTGCGCCTGGCCGGCGAGCTGGTGACCTGCTACCTGTTCTCCTTCCGGCTGTCGTACTCGGGCAAGGCCGTCCACCGCGTGTTCGCCTCCTGCGGCCAGGAAGCCTTCTTCGAAGGCCACGTCCACGCCCTGCGGACCCTGGGCGGGGTCCCTCGGACCAAGGTCCGCTACGACAACCTGAAGGCCGCGGTCGCCAGGGTGCTGGGGCAGAGCCGGGGACGAGTTGAGGCCGACCGGTGGATCGCCTTCCGCTCGCACTTCGGCATTGAAAGCTTCTACTGCCGGCCCGGCATCGAGGGCGCCCACGAGAAGGGCGGGGTCGAAGGGATGATCGGCTACTTCCGCCGCAACCACTTCGTTCCCGTCCCCGAGGTCTCCTCGCTCGCCGAGCTGAACGAGATGGTCGAACAGTGGGACCGGCAGGACGAGGCCCGCCGCATCGGGTCCAGGCCCAAGACGGTCGCGGAGTACTTCGCACTCGAACAGCCACTACTGATGCCGCTGCCCGAGGAACCGTTCGAGACAGGCCGGGTGTTCACGCCGCGGGTCGACCGCTACGGTCAGATCCCGGTCCGCACCAACCGCTACTCGGTCCCGATCCGGCTGATCGGCAAACGCGTGCGTGTCGTGCTGCACGCCTCTCATCTGGTGGTTTACGACCAGAACGTGGAAGTGGCCCGGCACGAACGGCTGATCGCAAAGGGCGCCGTCCGTCTGGACCTGGACCACTACCTGGAAGTCCTGGTCCGCAAGCCCGGCGCCTTCCCCGGCTCCACCGCCCTCGAACAGGCCCGCTCCGCAGGCAGGTTCACCCCGGTCCACGACGCCTGGTGGGACCAGGCCCGCAAGATCCACGGCGAGCGGGACGGCACCCGGGCCTTGATCGAGGTCCTCCTGCTGGGGCGTCACCTGCCGCACGAGCATGTCGTCGCCGGCCTGGCCGCGGCCCTGCGGGCCGGGGCCATGACCGCTGACGCGGTCGCGCTGGAGGCCCGCAAGGCCGCCCAGGCCGAGACCGAACCGCCCTCTGCGGTTGGGCAGCCGGTTTCCGGCAAGCCGTCGGCGACGGTGACGTCGTTGCACGAGTGGCGGCTCGCTCACCTTCCGCCAGACACCAGGCCGCTGCCATCAGTGACCCCCTATGACCAATTACTCCGACACCGCCGCACCAGCGGCGGTGACCACCGTGAGGGAGAAGCACAGTGACCACCCTGCCCCGCCAGCGAGGCTTGACCGAACAGGCTGCCGACGCCGCCATCGACAGCGCCTGCCGCCTGCTGCGGCTGCCCTCGATCCGCAACGAGTTCTCCGACATCGCCGAGCGGGCGCTGAAGGACCAGATGAGCTACCGCGGGTTCCTCGCCGAGCTACTGATGGCCGAGTGCGACGACCGGGCACGACGCCGCTCGGAGAGGCGGATCAAAGCCGCCGGCTTCCCGCGGGAGAAGTCGCTGCGGGCGTTCGACTTCGACGCCAATCCGAACATCGACGCCGCGACCATCCACACCCTCGCCAGCTGCGAGTGGATCAAGAAGAGCCAGCCGCTCTGCCTGATCGGGGACTCCGGCACCGGCAAGTCCCACATGCTCATCGCGCTCGGCACCGAGGCGGCGATGAAGGGCTACCGGGTCCGCTACACGCTCGCGACGAAGCTGGTGAACGAGCTGGTCGAGGCCGCCGACGAGAAGCAGCTGAACAAGACCATCGCCCGCTACGGCCGCGTCGATCTTTTGTGCATTGACGAGCTCGGATACATGGAACTCGACCGCCACGGCGCCGAACTCCTCTTCCAGGTCCTGACCGAACGTGAGGAGAAGAACAGCGTCGCCATCGCCTCCAACGAGTCCTTCGGAGGCTGGACCAAGACCTTCACCGACCCCCGCCTCTGCGCGGCCATCGTCGACGGCACCATCATCGAGACCGGCACTGACTCCTACCGCCTCGCCAGCACCCGAGCCCGGGCCGCGGAACCCGCCAAGGCCGGCTGACACATCTGCGGGCCCGCAGCCCCGACGGCTTACCGCCCTCACAGGCGGCGAGTCGTCATCAGAAGAACAGCCGGCCCGACACGCGGTCTCCCGGTTTGGGCCTTCAGCGCTCCTGGATTCCGATCTCTGGCGTTGCGGGATTAACGGTTCTACGAGCGTGTCCTACCTATTCGCCAAGAACTCGTCGAACGTACGCGGCGCACGCCCGGTCAGCTCCCGCACCGCCGTCGTCACCTCAGACATCGCGCCAGCTGCCATCTCTGCGTAGAGCCGCAGAAGGTCATCTACGAACCATCCGGGCAGCCCCTGCGCTCGTAGGCCCTCAGCTGCCTCCTGAGGCGTCAGATCTTGGAAGGGAATGGCGAGCTTGGCGGCGATCTCCTCATGCGTCAGCGCCTCCGGCCCGGTGAGCGCATAGGTTTCGCCGTTTCGGAGCGGGTCTGTCAGCAGCATTGCGGCACAGGCGGCGACGTCGTAGGCGTCGATGTACGACACACGTCCCGCACGGTACGGACCTTCCAGGACAGCGCTGTGGGTGAAGCCGCCCTCGCCGGTGAAGAAATTCTGCATGTAGCCGGTGGGCTGAAGTGACGCCCACCGCAGGCCAGACGCCTCGAGGTACTGCTCGATCTCCCAGTGCGCGCGTACGGACAGCTTCGCGTCCGGGCCGGGTTGCCATGCCGATATCTTCACCACCCACGAGACCCCGACAGCCCGTGCCGTGTCGATGACGCCGGTCTGCTGCCGGATCATCGGCTGCTGCCCATCCACGGGAAGCGCGCCGCCGCTGTTGAGCAGAAGACGGTCAACGCCCTTCAGGGCGGACATCATCGACACCGGATCGTCGAAGTCCCCGACCGCGAACTCGCAGTCCAGCTCCTTGCCCTTACGCGCGTCCCGCACCAGCGCCCGAAAGGGCACGTCCGCCTCCGTAAGCATCCGTACCAGGTACCGGCCAATGGTGCCGGTCGCACCCGTCACAAGAATCATCCTGTCCCCACTGTCCGAGAAGGCGTCAAGAGTCCTCGCCAACATTACCGGAGGGTCCATCCGCTTACCGAGTTCAGGGACGCACCACCAAGCATGTTCATACCCGCGCTCAGAGACATTCGTCGGTGCACCTCAGCGGCTGGCCGATCTGACGGCCAGCCTGTCGCCCCGCGTTCCCGGCCACTTCGCTGCCGTCATTTCTCATCGAAATTCACAAGCCAACTGATCACCAAGTGACTCCGGAACCCGTCGACAAACGCTGTCCCCAGAGATGAACGAAGCCACCGCCAGCGTGCATGAGACGGGACACCCGTCGGCAAACAGGGACGTCACGCTCGGCAATCTCGGTGACAACAAGCCTGCCTTCGTGACAGCTACCGTACTTCGGCTCAGGACCACTGTGGTCGGGTAGCCGGATCACGGCAACGTGATCCGGCTACCCGACCACAACCTCCGGTCCGGGGCTCGCGGTGTTCGGGGACCTACAGGTCGAACTCGATGTACTCCAAGTCGGTGAGCCGGATCTCTTCCAGGCCCCCGACCTCGCGGCCGTTGTCCTGGAAGTACACCTTTTTGAGCGCTTCAGCAGCGACTCTCTGGCGGTCGGCATCGCTGGCGCCCTGCTCCTGAGCGTCGCAGAGCTTGGCTGCTTGGTGCGCGGTGGCAGGCCACGGTGAGGTGGTGCAGCCGGTCCTGGGCGGTGGAGCCGATCGGAGCGGTGTAGCCGAGCCGGGCGCGGGCGTCGATGACGATGTCCCCGGTGGAGGCCGCGTTCTTCTTGGCCTTCTCCCTGATCTGCGGCTGCCGGCGGACCTTCACTTCGCGCTCCAGGCGTGCGGCGAGATCCGGGCGGGGCTTCTTTATCTGGTCCTTCACGTGCCGTTCCACGGTGCGCTGGGAAACCCGCAACATCTGGGCGACGGCCTTGGTGCCCTTGTACTGCTTGACGAGGTACCGCATGGGCACCGACCGACTTCGGGTTCGGGTGAGTGAATGTCTTCTGCACCGCCTTGTCCAGGCCGTCGCCGAACATGCTGCTCATCGCGGTCTACTCCCCGTCGTCCTTGCTGGTGACCTGCCCGTCCTTGATGTACTGGGCGAGGTTGAGGTCCTGGCCGTACTGCTCCCGTACGCCCTCGCCCCCCAGGGTGGTCCGGGAACCTTCGTGCTTGGCCATCCGGTGGCCTTCACCGCGGACACCACGATCGCGATGTGAGGATCGCGCTGCCGGTAGCCGTCCATCGCTTCCAGGAAATCGGCCAGAGAGGTCGCCGGGTGACGCCCAGGTCGGCCATCGTCGCCACGTAGGCGTCACGCAGCCGGTTGTACCAGCCGTCCAGGTAGCGGCCGTTGCCATACCGAACATACGCCTCGGTCGGCGCGACCTCGTAGCCGAGCTCCAACGCGTACGCCACCGTCGGCGTGGCGTAACAGGCCGGGCCTTCGGGCCGCTCGCCCTTCAGCGTGAGCGGACTGGGCAGCAGATCCCCTTCGAACTGCTTCCACTCCTTGCCGACCAGCACGCGGGACAGGTCGACGTGGCAGAGGTCCTGGGGGCCCCACCAAGGAAACTTGTCGACGCGCAGATGTTGTGCGTCGAGGGAGAGTTCAGCCTGGTCCGCGAGCGGGCGGTGGGTATCGGAGGCGGGGGGCGTCCCCACGGCTGGTTCAGTCGAGCAGGTCGTACCTGTCGGCTTTCCAGTCGGCGAACAGCGTCATCGCCTTCTCGGTTTCGGTACGTTCGGGTGTGGTGGATGTGGCCGGCCACCAGTTCTCAACATGGTGGGCGTCGACGAGGACGGATTCGCGGTACCCGTCGAAGCTGCCGGGGTCTTCGGCGACACCGATGTGGATGGGCGTGTCATCGGGCAGGTCTTTGATGGCTTCGCGGAGTTGTGCGGCGTTCCATACCTGCGGGGCGTGGTCAAAGGTGTCGGCCATGGGCACAGGATGCAGGACCGGACGGGCAGTCCAGGTGAGGACACGGCTGCACTCCGGGCCAGAAGGCTGATCCGGGGTACAGGCGGCTGGGGTGGAGAACGGAACACCAGAGGCGAACTCAGCCCAGCCGGTGGACACCGTACCGGGCTAGAGCTGCGGTACGTACCGGCCGGGCCACCGACTGGTGGCACTTCCACCCCGACCACTTCCCCGACGGCCCCGGCGTGGACGACGGCATTGTTGTCCGGACCAAGCTTCGCCGTCGGCAATATCGAGCAGCCGCTCAACGCGTTCCCGGCGACGTGCGCCGGGCTCCAGCCGGCGTGCCCGTTCCCCCGCCGGCCGGCTGGAAGAGCGTGGCGCGGGAGCCGTGCGGTACGCCGCCCATCGAACCGGTCGGAGCGTGGAGCCCCCGCTGGGAGGCGGCGGTCGCGGCGGCGCTGGCGCATCTGGTGACGGCCTGCGAGAACGGTCAGGTGGCCCTCCCCGACGGTCTCGTCGCGGAGATGTTCGGCCGTAGGGTTGCCGTGCTGCTCCCATCGGGGCCTTCGGCGAAGTCCGTAGGCCTGGTCGGCCCGGGGTCGCCGCGGCACGGCCCGCCCCCAACATCGCTTTCGTCCCCCGGCATCCGCGGACCGGCGAGCCGTGGCGGCCGTCCGGCGCCGGGGCGACTGTGCCGCTGGCCACGGAAGTCCGGGCGTATCCGGCCTTCCCCCGGGAGACCTCGCCGCTTCCGGCGTCCGGCACGCTGCCGGACGGTGTCCTCCGCGACGACTATCCGCTGCCGCCGCACCCGATGTACACGTTCCGGCCGGACAAGCGGGTGTTCCTGGGCACGCTGGCGAGGCTTCCCGCCGTCAGCCGGCCGTGGCTGCACGAGCTCTACGACCGGGTGCGGAAAGAGCGGAACACCTTCCTGGGCTGGGGGGACGGATCGCAAGGCGGTGGAGGGAGCCGACGCGGAGCGTCGCGATCGACATCGGATGCCCGCCCCAGCACGACCTGCGCCGGATCACGGATGCGATCTTGTACGTAGACCGGACCGGGATTCCCTGGCGCTATCTCACCCACGACTTCGCCCCGTGAGAAACCGTCTACACCGTCTACGGATACTTTGCGCTCTGGCAGAAGGACGGCGCATTCGTCCAGCTCAACGGCCTACTCAGGCGGTTGGTACGGGAGACCGAAGGCCGGGACCCCGATCCGAGCGCATGCGAGCTGGACGCCCAGAGCTCAAAACCTCCGCCAACGTGCCCACGGCCGGCCAGGGCATCGACGCGGGCAACAAGATCGCAGGTCGCAAGCTTCACATCGGCATCGATACCCTCGGCCTGCTGCAGGCCGTCTGGGTCACCGACGACACCGGCGGCATCCACCAGCTCCCCCACATCGCCCACACGAACCCCCGCGTCACCAAGGCATGGGCCGACACCGGTTACCACACCAAGGTCATCGACCACGGCGCCCTCCACGGCTTTGACGTCGAAGTCACACGCCGCGACCCCGAGGCAAAGGGCTTCGACGTCATCCCGCGGCGGTGGGTCGTGGACAGGACCTTTGGCTGGCTGATGAACCGCCGCCGCCTCGCTCGCGACTACGAGACCCACCCACACCGCTCCCAAGCCGTGATCGACCTCATGAGCCGCTGGCTCACCCGAGAATCCACCCCGAACCGGCGCGACACCTGAACCTCGAATCAAACGCCCCACCGTGCGACCGGACGACCGGAGTTCTGTACCTCACGGACCGCTCGCTCACGCAGCTCGTCGGGATACTTCCGGAGTGCAGGCATCAGACATATGCCTCCCATCTGCCGAGGCGATCACGCCTGGCTTCAGAGCCGCTACGGAATCCGGTTCAGCTCAGCCCCGTATGGACCTGTCGGATTGTGCAGGTGGTGCGGTCGGCATGAGGCTGGAGGCCAAGACCGTGGGCGGCCGGACCAGGAACCCGGTGCGGCCGCCAGGCGATCCGCGCGCGCACACCGGCTGACCCATCGCCAGAGTCTCGCGACGGGCTTCGCGGCTGCCGAGCGCCTGCCGTGCCGGACGGCCTCGTCCCGGAGGAGCCATGACCGGCAGCATCTCCCATATCCCTCATCCTCCAGAAGGAACGTGAGCAGCGTGGCCCGGAACTGCCGTCTGATCCTGAGCTCGCCGTCCGAGGTCTGGGGCCTGCTGTCCGACGGCCACCGCTACGGGGAGTGGGTGACGGGAACCCAGCAGGTCCTCGCCGCGGACCCGCACTGGCCAGAAACAGGCGCCCGCCTGAAAGTCCGAGTTGGTGCCGGCCCCCTGACCCTCGACGACACTTGCGTCGTCCGCATCTGCGAACCGCAACACCGCCTCGAACTGGAAGCGAAGGCAGATCCTTTCGGCGCAGCTCGCATCGCCATGAACTTGGTCCCCTGGGGCGAGAACACCCTCTTAGTCCTCGACTGGCACCCTCTCCGGGGCCCCGGCACCCGGATGCACGGACTCCCCGTGGATTACATCGTCGCGGTCCGCAACGGCATGATGCTAACGAAGCTGGCCCGGATCGCGATGCGCGAGCATGGCGGAAGCGCTTGAGGCATCTTGCAGAACACCCGGGGCGGATCAATCAGTGCTCTTTCAGCATCCTTGTCGACGGTGTAGGCACTTACGCGGTCCAGCTGCCAGCCTTCTTCTTCAATGAGCTGGATCGCCTGCGATATCTGATTCTGCACCGCCCGCCCCACGTTCCCTGTGTAAGTCATCCAACGCCCGTTGACGGGAACGACCACGGTGTAGATAGCGCGGTCTGCTTGGCGTTACTGACGGGCTCCCTGATTCGAACGACACACGGCTTCCTCGCTCCGGAGCGATCGTAGGGCGGTCGTACAAGGTCACACTGCTCCCTTTCAGGCCATGCGCGCAGCCAAAATCAGCGGGCTCTTGGCCGGGCACCGCCGGTGGCGCAGTCGTTCGGGGGACGGCTGTACGTCTGGGCATCGCACCGGTGGCTACCTTCCGGTTGCGCCGTGACAGCATCCTTTCCCGTTTGCCACCGACTGACCACTGCCCGGTTCGCGTGCCGGACGGACGGTCAGTCGAGGATCATGTAAGTGCGGTCGGACGGGTCAACCAAAGCTCGCAGGTGGCCGCCTACCTGCAGGTTGGCCTTCCCCGCGCGGCGTTGACAAGCCGTTGCCTATCCGATCGTGCGGTCGTGCCTGATCGAACAGAGCGCTGGATCGGGTGAGTTCGCCACTGTGCGCGCATGGAGGAAGGGCCTCCTGGTAGCTCGCGGTTGTTGAAGCCAGAGCGACTGGGAGGCCCTTTCGCGGGGCTACGACGGCGGGAAGAAGGTCAACGGCCGCAAGCGGCATCTCATCACGGACTGCCTCGGCCTGCTTCTGGACGTGCTGGTCACGCCCGCGTCGACGACGGACCGGGACGCTGCCCATTCGATGCTGCCCGCCCTGCGGGAGCGCTTCAGGAAACTGCAACTGGTCTGGGCCGATGGCGGCTACACCGGTCATCTCGTCGACTGGGCCGCCCAGGAGCTCGGTCTCGTCCCGGAAAGGGGGCCGCAGAATCGCATCCTCCGGACTCGTCCCGCTCAGCCTCCCCGAGCTCAGACGCCTGATCATCCGCCTGGCAGCCCCTCCCGACTCACGGTCGAGCACGTCCTGCACTGGTCGACCTGGCGCCGACGCAGACAACGCCAAGCCCGCCACAGTCACTACAAACGACGAGGCCACAGCCCATGAACTGCGACCTCGTCACCTCAAGCGCCGTTGCAGTACTAACCCCCGCCTCGTCCATCGTGCCGTCCACCGTCACCGGATCCCGGTGACGCGCCTGTCTGTTGCCCACCCCGGGACGCAAGGGGCGGGCGTACTCCACGCTCCACCCCACGCACGGCACCCGTTTGCCCGATGAAAGGTGTTTCCATGTCCTCGCTTGCCCTGCTGGTCCTGGTCGTCGTCCTAGTGCTGGGCGCACTGGGCTACCTGGCGCACCGTCACCCGGCCCTCGCCGCGCCGTTGATGGTGGCGATGGGCGGCGCGGCCGTCCTCGCGGCCTGCATCGTCCCCCATTGCCGTCCGATGACTGGGCAAGCCCGCTGCTGGAGCATCGGCCTGGCCCACGAGCAGTTCGGCCCGGGTGCGTGACGGACGACCGTCGTACAGCCTGCTGCACGCCGGGTTCCAGATGTTCGACCCGGGCGCGCGAGGGACGCTCCCGTCCCTCGTCAGGATGCCGCACGTCGGGCCCCCACCGGGGGCATGGTGTGCAGCAGTTCCAGTCGGCGCTGGACGGCTTCGACCGCCCCGGAGCGTCGGCCAGGTACATGGCGGCGCAATGAGACCAGGGGTGGACCGAGTTCCCGGGCCCGCTGCGGGTCGCGAAGTTCCTGCCATTGGTGGTGGGCGCGGTCTACGGCTCCTTCTACGACGGGGTCGTCCGGGGGCTCTTGCCGGGCAAGGCGGGCGTCGGCGGCAGCCATCCACAACTCGCAGCTGCGCGCCGGATCGTCGGCTGTGCGAGCGAGGTCGGCCCGGACCTCCAGCCAGTGGATGGCCTGCACGGAGCCCGCGCCGAAGGTACGCAGAGCCCACCCCTCCCACATGGCCGCGAGCGACGCAGCCTCGCCGTGCCGCCCGGCGTGGGCGGCGGCAAAAATCGCAGGCAGCGGATCCTCTTCGGCCACCTCGGTGTTTTCCGAAATCGGAGCAGGTGCAGGCTCCTGATGTGGCCGGCTCGGTACCTGGACAGCCCACGCCGCAGGGGCGGGGACGGCTGTGTTGTCGACGGCCAGGAACAGCGCGTCGTCGGGGCCGGCCTGGGCAGCGGCCTGTTCGTGGAGCCGGGCGAGCGGCGGGTTGATGCCGCTGCGCCAGGTGGTGGCGAGGGCCTTCAGGTAGGCCGGTTCTACGATCCGGCGGCGGGGCGGCGGCGGGGTGATCCGGCCGTATACGCGGATCCCATAGCCGAGGACGAGACCCTCGGTACAGAGCTGCTGCCAGGCGTCCGGGGCGGCGACCAGGTCGGTGACGACGGTGGTGGTGCCCGGGTGGCGCAGTTTGAGTTCGCTGGCCAGCCAGTGCCAGGGCAGTCCGGTGTAGCGCAGGGTGGTCGGCGTGGTCCGGGCGAGTGCGAGGTGGATCAGGCGCTGCTTGTGGTCGAGGTTGAGTTGTCCGGTGATGTAGAGGGAGAGTGGGCCGGGTGTGGTGGCCGCGGCGCGGATGCGGGTGAGGACGGTCTGCGGGTCGGCCGGGTCGGCGAGTTCAACGATGGTGGCCGCCGTCGTGCCGGTCAGGATGCTGGGCGGGACCGCCGCGAGCGTGGGCAGGACGCTGGTTGCGTCGATGAGACAGCCCTTGCCGGCCGGGGCTGCCGCGAGCAGCAGCGCGGTCCCGGATGCCGTGTCCTCCCCGTTGATCATCACAACAGCACCGTAGCCGCTCCCCGGCTTGTGAATGAAACCAGCAGCCAACTCCTGTCCGATGACCAGGGCGTAGACCCACCCGGCCGGCGTTCGATCCGGGCGCGTGAGGGACGTCTGCCTCCCTTTCCGCTCGGGGAACGGCGGCTCGCCAGCACCCGAGCCCGGGCCGCGGAACCCGCCAAGGCCGGCTGACACATCTGCGGGCCCGCCTCCCCGACGGCTCACCGCCCTCACGGGCGGCGAGCCGTCACCAGAAGAACAGCCGGCCCGACACGCGGTCTCCCGTTCTGAGCGAAAACCTTCAGTGCTCCTGGATTCCGAGTTGGTTCGCGTCGACTTCCACGGTCTGCGCGAGTAGGACGGCGATGGTCATCGGTCCGACGCCGCCGGGCACTGGAGTGATCAGACGGGCGTCCGTCCGCACACGAGGATCTCCTGCGCCGCTGCTTCGAATGCGTCGATCTCGGCCTGCGCAGCACGGACAAGACACTGAACGACGCGTTCTGGTTCCACGTGCTGGAGCTCCTGCTCGACGACCTGGACGTGCTCGACGCGGCTTACCCCTTCGTGGCTGAGGAGACCAGGGGATACGTCCTGGAGAAGCTGACGGCCTTCGGAGTCCCGCTCCCGCCCCACTGGTCCGCACGGGCCGGGAGCAGTTGACCGAGCGTTCCGGGTGTTGCGGAGCCGGGTGTCTCCTGGGCCGCTGACCGCTGTTCACACGCAACCTCCCAGCTCCCCGGATCACCCGGGAGGTACCCGGAGGTCTGGAGCATGGAATGCCCTGTCTGTCTGGGGAGTCTGGGAGGTTGACCCACTGTTTTGCCTGGTGGGCGCGTTTCTAGGGGGAGAGCTGGGAGGTGGGGAAGCTGGGAGGCGGAACTCGTCATCCGGCGACCGCTTACGTCTTCTAAGCGACCGGACGCGCCCTTCGGCCCGGTCCTTCAAGCGTGTGGTCGAACTTCGACGGTACGTATGGGTTGCACACACCTGGCCGCACGGCCGTGTCAATCCTGAGACATTCCCCGCGAGAGTTGAGGGGTAGGAATCGTGTTGACCATGGTTCTGATGGAAAACACCCGCAGGGCCATTAAGCAAGGCAAGGAGTGTTCAGGATGCGTACGAACTGGAAGTTCGCCGTCACCGTCGCCGCCACTGCGCTGACGGGTGCTGCTGGTGCGGGAGTCGCGCAGGCTTCGCCCGTAACGGCCGGCAGCGTCGCCCCTTCGGCCTGCCGGCCGGCCAACCACACCGCGAAGATTGCCGAGGCGCCCGCCAGCGCAGGGCACCGCCACTACCGCGTGACGCTGACCGCGCCGCGCGGGTACGAGCCGTGCAAGTTGGCCGGTTCGCCCACCAACGTGCGGTTCTCGGACCGCGGTTCGGAGATCGGGGTCACCGCTGGCCGCTACGGCAACCAGGCAACCGTGGCGACCTTCGGTCCGGGCCACCCAGTGCACTTCGATATCCAGGTTCCCAGCAGCGGCCGCAGCACCGCCGCGAGGGAGGCATCGTTCACGCTCCAGGCTCCGGACGGGGAGATCCCCGGCACGTCCGTCGCCCAGGGCAAGCTCAAGGTGGCCACCGGTACCCTCATTGGTCCAGTCCAGCGCGGCGCCTGACCTCCTCCCACAGCCCCGGTGCGTCCCCGGCCATGGGACTGGTAAGCCAGCATGTTCAGGAGTCGCGTATTCGCCATAGGCGCCGGCCGATCGTCACCCTGTGTCGGCGCTCTGCGGCATGATGACCGCCATGCTTGTGTCGTGCTGACCGCTCCGGATGGAGAGCTTGCTGAACAGGCCACCGAGATCTTGGAGGAGTTCGGCCCGGCGCATGCCGGTTCTTCGGCAGGAGACTTTGGGGTGATCGACCTCAAGGACGCCGAGGGATGGGTCGTCACCGGGCACCACAACGACGTCCTTACCTATGTCGGCCCTGATGAGCCTCACGATCAGTCGGAGATCGCTGTCGGGCTGTTCGGACGTTGCAAGCGCCATCGGGATGGCATCGAACCTCACGTCGTCCACGTTGAGGACAAGCGAGGCTCAGCGGACCCAGCGTCCGGGCCGGACCTCGCTGATCCATTCCTCGACCGTGCCGGGTGTCCAGTGCCAGACGGCCAGCATGCTGCGGCGCTTGGGCGGTGAGCCCTTCTTTGCCTTGCCGTAGCGGCCGACCAGGGTGCCGTACTCGCCGAACTCCCGACCTGCGGGTTGCGGCCGAAGTCGGTGAGGTCGAGCATGTGGGTCTCGTTGCGCCGTAGCCCATTCGCGTACGCGGTCTTGAGCAAGGTGGCATCCCGGAAAGCCGGCAGCCAACCCTTCCAGCCCTTGCCGCGGAGGCGTAGGACCTCCTCGTCGGCGTGGTCGAAGAACACTCCCAGCTCGGGCCGGGTGAAGGCGCGTCTTTCCGGATCGTCCTCGGCTTCATCCGCGTGCGCGGCCGCGTTCCACTCGTAGACGATACGTGCGACTGGGTCAAGAAGGGTGAGCCGCTCTGCCTGATCGGCGACTCGGGCACCGGCAAATCCCACTTGCTGATCGCGCTGGGCACCGAGGCCGCGATGCAGGGCTACCGGGTCCGCTACACGCTCGCCACGAAACTCGTGAACGAACTGGTGGAGGCCGCTGATGAGAAGCAGTTGGCCAAAACCATCGCCCGCTACGGCCGCGTCGACCTCCGCTGCATCGACGAACTCGGCTACATGGAACTCGACCGCCGCGGCGCCGAACTGCTCTTCCAGGTCCTGATCGAACGCGAGGAGAAGAACAGCGTCGCCATCGCTTCGGACGAGTCCTTCGGCAAAGCGCACATGTTCCGGCGAACCTGTGCCAGGCGGCGCCGAAAGTCAACGGGTTCGGCCGCACAGGCTGCTGCGATCAGTCGTCGGAGAAGGAGAGACAGACCGCAGCTGGCGCCAAGATCACCTGGTTCTGGGTAAAACAGTCCGCTTGCCGGGTGGCGACCTCGGCTCCGCAGTCCCCGCAGACCAGGTTCAGGCCGTCGCCCCCTGCAGGGCCCTGGCAGCAACCAATTGATCGCATGAGGTCGGGATGCCGTTCGGTGCCGATCACGTCGTCGGGGTGCACAGTGAAGCCCGGGACATCGCCGCTGAACTCCCTCAGCCGAAAGTTCGGGGCATAGGTGCCGCGGGGCATGCGGGCCGGACGTGTCCGGACACCCGGGATCTCCGACATCGGGACCGGCAGCGGCACTTTCACCTTGGTGACCGATTCGGTGAGGGGGTGTCGGCAGTGGTCACACAAGAAGCGCGGCATTCTGCTGATTCTGCAGATCGAACACTGCCATGAACAGCGAATATATCGCGTTGCCCACGCATTCGGCAGGCGGGTGGAGTCGACGTGATCGGCGAGGTAGATCAGCGTGGCCTGCGGGTCCATGCCGAACGCGGCTGAACGCGTTCGCCGGTCGTCCACCGGAGGAACAGCTCGCGCTGTTGGTCGAGGGTGAGGGTCCGACCGCGGAAGCCGTTCGCTTCCTTGATGATCAGGTCACGGGTCGGGTCGACAGCACCAGCCCCGGGGCAACGTGTTCAGGAAGGCTTCGATGTCGTGGACGTCAATGAGGGACCAGTCGCCCTTGTTCCGTTCGTTGACCAGGAAGAGCGCCAGGTCACGCATGGTGGCGAGGGTCCGCTTCAGCTGGCCGATGTCGTTGTCGATAGTTACTGGGCTGAACCCGCGGGCCCGCCACGAGGCGACAAACACCACTCCACCCACTCACAGCCGGGATCGCGTCAGCGGGAAGGTTCGATTCCCCAGGCGGCGGCTCGGGCGGCGGCGGCCGCGCGGTTGGGGAGGTCGAGCTTGGCAAGGATGTGCTCGATGTGGGTCCCCACGGTGCGCGGCGTGATGTACAGCCGCTCGGCGATCTCCCGGTTGGTGCGGCCGGCGGTCAGTTCGGCCAGCACCTGGAGCTCCCGTGGCGAGAGTCCGCCACGCCGCCGCGTGTCCGGGTGTCGCGCGTGCGCGGCGGGGTCGGCCGTGGCGGCCTCCTCGGGCGGCGGGCCTGTGCCGGGGTCGACGGCCGCGGCGAGGGCCTCGGTGAGCAGGGTGACCACGGCGCGCGCCGGATCGGGCGCGTGCCGCGGTCGGCGGGTGCTGACGTTCAGCATGCCGACGTACCGGCCGTCGGCGGTGAACAGGCACTGGGCCACGCCGTCCTCGATGCCGAGGGGAGACAGCACCTCCTGGAAGCCCGGGGATGCCGCCAGGAGCTGGCCGGGGACGTCCCTGAACCAGAGACCGCCTCGGGCCGGGCTGTGGAGCACGGGGAACACCGGATCGTGGTGGAGGCGTGTCTCGATGTAGGCCGTGGCGTCGTCCGGGTAGCTCCCGGCCAGGGTGGTGTGGCGTCGGCTCAGCGGATCCCATCGGGCCAGGGAGGCGTGGTCGTACTCCATCACCTCCGACAGCGCCGCCAGGACCGTGTCGACGCCGGTCGCGCCGCTCGTGGCACTCCTGGCGGCCTCACGGACGTGGACGGCCGCGTCCAGGATGTCTGCCGTGCTCCGCTCCGCTGCCATCATCCAAGGATGATCATGTACCCGGAGTACGTCAATCGCGAAGGGTGTCGTGCACGACCTGCCCGTCCACGACGGTGAGGACGACGGGCATCTCCGGGATGTCGTGGGGGTCGGCGGTGAGCAGGTCCCCGTCGAGCACGCAGAGATCGGCGACCTTGCCCGGCTCCAGGGAGCCCTTCCAGTCGTCGGCGAAGTCCTGCCAGGCCGCGTCGATCGTGTACGTACGGATCGCCTCGGCCAGACCGATGCGCTGCTCGGGGCCGCTGACCCGGCCTGTGGCCTTGGACTCGCGCAGGATCATGGTGGCGACGCCCTGGCGCCAGTCCGGGTAAGTGACGGGGGCGTCGGACCCGCTCGCGACCCGCACGCCGGCGTCGATGGCATCGCGGTAGGGCCATGCGTACGCGGCCCGCTCGGCGCCGACGAACTCCTCCTCCATGTCGGCAACGGTCCACTTGATGGTGGGGTTCATGTTGACGCCGAAGCCGTGCGCGGCCAGCACCTTCATGCTGTGCTCGGTGAGGAGGTCACCGTGGATGACGTAGTGGCGGGCGTCGGGCCGCGGGTGCTCGGCCACGGCAGCGGCGAAGGCGTCCGCAACGGTGTCGCACGCCCGGTCGCCGGTGACGTGGACGCCCAGCTGGTGCCCGGCGGCGTGGGCATGCCGGATGATGGCGTCGATCTCGGCGATCCGCTCGGCGTCGGTCTCGCCGCCGACACACAGGGAGCCGCAGCCGCCGCCGACGTACGGCTCGTGCATCCAGGACGTCTTGTTGGGGACGATGCCGTCGGCGAAGATCTTGACCCCGTGGATCGCGATGCGGCGAGGATCGGCGTCGCCGGACTCGCCGAGGGCGGTGAGGGTGCGGGCGAACTCCTCGGCAGTGCTGGCCATACCGGTGGGCAGGAGCAGGACGCCGAGGCGGGCGGTCAGTTCGCCGTCGGCCAGCAGCCGACGGTAGACGTCGAGGGTTTCCGCACCGAGCGCGCCCCGCATGATGCCGTCGCCGCCGGGGCCGAGTCCGGGCTCGGTATAGCTGGTGATGCCGAGCCGGGCGAGTGTGGCGAGGTTCGACCTGATCGCGTCGGTCCGCTCCTGCCGGCTGAGCGGCGGCAGCGCGTTCTGGATGAGGGCCTGGGCGCCCTCGTGGAGCAGCCCGGTCGGCTCCCCGTCTTCGTCCACGACGATGGCCCCGCCGGGCGGCGCGACGGTGTGCCGGTCGATCCCGATGAGCTCCAGTGCCTTGGAGTTGACCCAGGTGGCGTGCCCGGAGAAGGAGTACAGGACGACGGGGTGGTCCGGGCTCACGGCGTCGAGGTCGCGCCGCGAGGGCAGTCGCGACGGATCGGAGACGCACTCGTCGAGGTATCCGGTGTCCCAGCCGTGCCCCGTGATCCACTGCCCGCCCGGAACCCGCCCGACGGCCTCCCGTACCGCCTCGGCCACGTCCGCGAGGGAGGACACGGCGGGATGGCTGAGGTCGAGGGAGAGCGGCGGCGTCGACATGCCGAAGGCGCATCCGTGCAGATGGGAATCGTTGATACCGGGAAGCAGCGTCGCCCCCCGCAGGTCGACGACGCGGGTGCCGGGACCGACGAGCGGCGCGACGTCTTCCCGTCCACCGACGGCACTGATGACCCCACCGGTCACCGCCAGGGCCGAGGCGACGGAGAACTCCGCATCGACCGTGACCACCCGCCCACCGAGAAACACCAGATCCGCATACGCGTCCATAGAAGGTCCTTTCGAAAACCGGGCGCACCGCGGCCACCCGCGAACGATCTCCCGAGAACTATGGCCACGCCCCCACCCCCCGCACATCGGTCATCCCACCGATACGCGCTCTCGCAGCGGCAGGCTGACGCCTCGTGCCCGGGATCGGGTCGGGCTTCGGGAGGGCATGGGGCGAATCGCGGTTCGCCGTGGGTGACCCGGGCACAGATGTAGGCGGTGACGGCGAGGCGCGCGCGGTCGTCGGAGACGTAGCGGGGGCTTGGCCGGCGCACATGGAGCCCGTCCACTGGCTCAAGCAGAACAAACAGCCCTGCTACCAGCAGATGAAGCCACTGCTCGACGCCTGCGCCGACCGACTCACCCAAGCCATCGACGCCGAACGCTCCGGTCGCCGACTCACGTGCTCACTGGCCAACTGAAGCGCTCCTTAGCTTGTTGGCGGGTTGATTCCGGTCCTTCGTACGATCGGGCGGCAACGGCGATCTCGGTTCGGTCGGCGGGCATGGCCGAGCCTCCTGGCATGAGTCGGAACGCCGCCGGGTGGCGGCGTGGACCACGTTGGAGGGGCGGCGGATTAGCTCCGCAAGTTCCTCCACCCCTTCTCCATAGGCCCACTGAATGCACGTGAGGACCCAGTCCGGCGAGATGAAGAATGCGCTCCCCAGGCGTTCAGGGAGAGAGGTGCGGGTGATGTGCTGCCCGTCCACACACCGGGGGGTGCAAAAAAATGGCGCGTGTCCGTCTGCCGTGTCGATTCGCGGCTGCCTCGTTCGACCTGTGAGTGAGAGGGTCGAGAGGCGACCCCGATGTCAAGGAGATCGACGATGGCGAAGTACATGCTGATCATGCGAGGCACGGACGAATCCGTTGCGAAGATGATGGAGACGCCCTTCGAGGAGATGCTCGAGACTGTGGGTCGCTTCAATGAGGAGATGATCCGGGCTGGTGTGCTCGTTGCCGCCGAGGGCCTGGATGACCCGGCCCAGGGCGTGGTGCTCGACTTCAGTGGCGAGACGCCGGTGGTCACCGACGGTCCTTACGGCGAGACGAAGGAGCTGTTCGGTGGCTTCTACGTGATCGACGTGGCTTCGAAGGAGGAAGCGGTCGAGTGGGCCAAGCGACTCCCGGCAGTTGCCGGCTCGAAGTGCGAGATCCGCCGCGTGCCGGGCATCGACGAGTTCCCGCAGGACAACGAATGGATCGTCAAGGAGCGTGCGTGGCGCGAGCGGACCGGCCAGCTCTGACGCCTGCGGCCACCGGCGGCCCGCTGAGCACCGAGTCGGCGCGGCGGGCCGTCGAGGCCGTCTGGCGGATCGAGTCCGCACGGATCGTCGGTGCACTGGCCCGCTTCACCGGGGACTTCGAGCTCGCCGAGGACGTAGCTCAGGAGGCGGTGGCCGAGGCGCTCGTCACCTGGGCGCGCGACGGCGCGCCCACGAACCCAGTGAACTGGCTGCTCGCGACCGCGCGGCGGCGCGCCATTGACAGCTTCCGCCGCCGGTCGGCACTCGACAAGCGGTACGCCATGCTCGCCGGCCGGCTCGCCGAGGGTGAGGCGAGCTCGGGCGCGGCGGCCCCGAGGGGCCGGTCGGACGACCTGCCGTGGGATCCTGACCGGGTCGACGATGATGTCCTCGCGCTGATGTTCGTGGCCTGCCATCGGGTGCTCTCACCCGAAGCCCGCGTGGCCCTGACGCTTCGCGCGGTCGGCGGCCTGTCCAGCGAGGAGATCGCCCGGGCGTTCCTCGTGCCCGTACCGACGGTCCAGGCACGGATCACGCGGGCGAAGAAGACGATCGTCGCGGCGGGAGTGCCGTTCGAGCTGCCGCCGTCCGAGGAACGGCGTGAGCGGCTCGGCGGTGTCCTGACCGTGCTGTACGTGATCTTCACGGAGGGCTCGACGGCGACGACCGGTGACCGCCTGTTGCGCCCCGATCTCGCGTACGAAGCGATCCGCCTGGCCCGGATGCTGGCCGCGTTGTTGCCCGATGAGCCGGAGGCGTACGGGCTGCTCGCCCTCTTCGAGCTCACGGCCGCACGCTTTCCCGCACGCACCGGGCCCGATGGCGAGGCGGTGCTCCTGGAGGATCAGGACCGGCGCCTGTGGGACCGGTCGGCGATCCGTCGCGGCCTGGCCGCGATCGGCCGGGCCTCGGCTGTCGGGCGCGGCCTTGGACCGTACAGGCTGCAGGCAGCGATCGCCGCTTGCCACGCGTCGGCGTCCTCGGTGCGGGCGACCGACTGGGAGCGTGTCGTGCTCCTCTATGAGGCGCTCGGCCGCGTGGCTCCGTCACCCGTCGTCGAGCTCAACCGGGCCGTCGCCATCGCGATGGCGAATGGGCCACAACAGGCGCTGTCGATTGTGGACGAGCTGGCCGTCTCCGGTCACCTGTCGGGGTCTTACCTGCTCCCGAGCGTGCGCGGCGAGCTACTCGTCCGCCTCGGCCGGACCGCTGAGGCACGGGTCGAGCTGGAGCTCGCCGCCCGACTGTGCCGCAACGTCCGCGAACGGTCAGTGCTGCTGCGCAAGGCAGCCGCGCTGGCGTGATATCTGTCCGCCTCCCGCTGTCCGGGCAGGCGGCGGACCCACCAAGCCAGACGAGTCGTCCCTCGGGCGGCTGCGGCGGCCGGAAGTGCGAACCTGGCCTGAGAGGGCGTTTCGTCCCGTTGTTTCATCCCGCTATGCGTGGTTGCTGAGGATTTTAGGGGCGGCGCCATGTAGGGGTGGATTCGCCGGTGAGGCGACGGCGGATCCACCAGGTACAGAACAGCTGGAGGAGCATGCGGCGGAGGCGGCGCGGCTCGGCGACGAGGACGCCCACCGGGTACGGCTGGTGAATGCGCTGCTGGGAGTGGTGCGGACCGAAGCAGGACGTAGTCGCCTATTGGCAGGTGCGGCTCGATCAACGTCCATTACTCTTCGGCGAGTTGCCTGCGCGTCACAACCGTCTTCCTACCGGATCCACCCGGAGGGCGGATCCGGGTCGGCACGATTGATCACGACCTCACACGCGTCCCGGCTAGGCGGGGCGCAGCCCCTTCACCCCGGAAGAGCGGGTGGGCGGGAGCCGGGCGGTGACCCCGTGCCCCACGGCCGGCGCCGGGGTGGCGCCAGGCGGTGCCACATCGGCCTCACCGCGCACCTCCGTCGGCACCGAAACCCCCATGGCGCCACATTGACCCAAGTCGACAACAGTGCATTTCCGCAGGTCAAATCGGTCGCACCAGGCCCCGGCACGGAGATGTCGCCCCACGGGGATACATAAGGCACCATCATGATGCCACGATGGCACCCATGGATCTCACCCCGTATGTCGACACCCTCCGCCGCGAACTCGCGGTGGCCGCCGAAGCCGGCGATGACGAAACCCGCGAGCTGGCCGAGAGGCTCACCGCTCCCCTGGAGTCGGCGACCCGGCTGACCATGCTCAACGTGCTCTCCGCCGCGATGGACGAGATCAGCCGCGAACTCGCCCCCGGCTCGGTCGACGTACGGCTGCGCGGGCTCGACCCCGACTTCGTGGTGACACCACCGCCCGCCGACGGCGGCGCCCCCGTGGAGCCGGCCGTGCCCGTCGAACCGTTCAAGACCGCGGCCCCGGCCGACGGCGACGAGGGCGGCACCGCCCGCGTCAACCTGCGCCCGCCGGCCCACCTCAAGGCGGGCGCCGAGGAGGCCGCGACCCGCGAGGGCCTGTCCGGTCAACGCGTGGCTGGTGCGCGCCGTGTCGGCCGCGGTCGACGGCGGCACCCGGCCGCGTACGACGGAGAAGACCCAGACCGTCGGACAGAGCATCACGGGCTGGGTGCGCTAGCCACGCCCCCGCTTGCACCACTTCACCCACACCACGTCCCACCAGCAGGGACGCCCCAAAGACCCAAGAGGACGGGACAGCCATGCCTTCTTTCGACACTCCCGAACCGATCTCGGCCACGGCGCACGTGGCGGCCGGATCCATCCGGTTCACCGCGGGCGACCGCCTCGACACCGTCGTCGAGGTGCGGCCCCGCGACCCGAAGAAGGACCAGGACGTACGGGCGGCCGACCAGACCGAGGTCACGTACGCGAGCGGCGTCCTGCCCGTCCGGACGCCCAAGCAGCGCTGTCTCGTCGGCCGCACCGGCACCGTCGACGTGACGGTCGAACTGCCCACGGGCTCGCGCATCGACATGACCGGCGCCTGGGCCCAGGTGCTCGGAGAGGGCCGGTTCGGCGAGGTCCGCGTGAAGACCTCGTCCGGCAACGTCCGCCTCGACACGACCGGCCCGCTGCAGCTGACCGCGTCGCACGGCTCGATCGCCGTGGACCGGGTCGAGGGCATGGCCGAGATCACCACCAGCTCCGGCAGCCTGCGCGTCGGCCTCGTCGACGGCCCCGCCGTCCTGAAGAACTCGCACGGCACCACGACCGTCGGCGCCGCGACCGGCGATCTGCGGGTGAACGGCGCCAACGGCGACATCGAGATCCGGCGCGCCGAGGACTCGGTCACCGCCACCACCGCCCACGGCACCCTGCACGTGGGCGAAGTTGCCTGCTGCACCGTCCAGTTGGAGACCTCCTACGGCGCCATCGAGGTCGGCGTCCGCGAGGGCACGGCCGCCTGGCTCGACGTCAGCTCGGGCTCCGGCCAGGTGCGCAACACGCTCACCGCGTCCGAGACGCCGGAGAAGACCGAGGACACCGTCAAGGTCCGCGCCCGCACCCGGCACGGCAACATCGACGTCCTCCGCGCCAAGGCCTGACCCCGGAAGAACCGGCCTCAACTCACTCACCCCCCAGCCACTTCAGCCTTCGAACAGGAGGGCCCCATGCCTTCTTCTGTCATGCCCGCATCCAGGCGGGGCGACGGTCCGCAGCCGCCCGCCGCCGTCTCCACCGTCGGTCTGCGCAAGTCGTACGGCGACAAGACCGTGCTCAACGGCATCGATCTGCACATCCCGGCCGGGTCCGTGTTCGCGCTGCTCGGGCCCAACGGCGCCGGCAAGACCACCGCCGTGAAGATCCTCTCCACCCTGATCAGCGCCGACGCCGGCGACATCCGCGTCGGCGGCCACGACCTGGCCACCGCCCCCCAGGCGGTCCGGTCCTCGATCGGGGTCACCGGGCGGTTCTCCGCCGTGGACGGGCTGATCACCGGTGAGGAGAACATGCTCCTCATGGCGGACCTGCACCACCTCTCGAAGCGCGAGGGGCGGCGGTGGTGGGCGACCCGGACACGCTGCGTGCCTGGGCGCTGGCCTGGGACGACGGGAACGGCAACGCGGACCTCTTCCGGCCCGAACTGCTGCACCGCACCCGTCTCTGGCGGAAGCTGCACGAAGAAGACGACGCCGATGACCGGGGATCCCACGCGCGTCCGACATCCCGCATCGGCAGGCGCAGCTCCAACCCTGGCAGGTGACACGTCGGCGTGAGCAGCACTCCGGACACGGAAACCGGGCGTCGTGGGACGCCGGCCTTCGGAGTTCTCCCTTGTCCCGAAACCGCGAAAGTGCGGTCGGGAAAACCGATATCGGTGATGCTCAAGGCCTGCCGCCGCCCGGCCGTACGGGAGCTGCCGGTACTCGTCGATGGCGGTCAGGTCATCGGCCCGGCCGGCGTCGAGCCGGTCGCGGGCTGCAAGCGAGCGCTGCTCGGCGAGGAACGCGCCGGTGGGGGTGGTGGAGGGGATCGCGAAGTGCCAACTGCGCGAACACCACCCACGGCTCCGGCGGGTTGAAAAAGTATCCCAACGAACCATTCAGCGCGGAGAGTTCGGCATCCCACCCGGCTATCCGCCCAGCCGTCACACCCAGCATGATGCCCGGTCAACGACCAGCCGGAGATCACATCCCGTGATCTCCGGCTGCAGTTCAAGGGGCCGACGGTACCGGGCCGTCCCGGCTGCGGTGAGCAGAGCCCGGACGACGGGCCGCACGCGGCCCGCCGCATTCAACACCGGATTCCGGCAGACCGGGGCCGTCCCGGCACGACACCGGGCTGCGCGTCGCAGGACAGCGCACGAGCGCGGTGGCGTTGCGTCCGGCCCCGGAGCAGATCCCCGCAGGGCTTCTCACGCGCCCTCATCGGCGCGGCACGCTCGGTGCCCGAACCATTGACAAGCCCGTTGATTTCTCCGAAACTCACGTCACTCCGCGAACCATTGTTCATTCAGCGAACGCGGGATTCCAAGGAGGTCCGCTCCGGCCTCTGCGGCAGGGAGGCTGCGCCGCCTCCTTTCGGCGTGCATCGCACGCAACGCATGTATCGCGACGATGTGAGAGAAGTGAGTATCAGTGACCACACGCTTCACCCCGCCTGAGCGCTCATTCCGCGCCGTCGGCGCCGTCATAGCCCTGTGCTGGCTTGCCGTGTTCTTCGACGGCATGGACGTCAACATCTACGGCGCCGTGATGCCGCATCTGCTCGACGACCCCTCCCTCGGCTTCACCGCCTCGACCGCCGGCACGATCGGCAGTTGGACCACCTTCGGCATGCTGATCGGCGCCCTGGCCGCAGGCACGCTCACCGACTGGCTCGGACGTCGGCCCGTCGTGGTCTGGAGCGTCTCGCTGTTCTCCGTCGGCTCCGCGCTGTGCGCGCTCGCGCCGTCCGCGACCGTCTTCGGTGCCGGGCGATTCCTGGCCGGCCTGGGCCTGGGCGGGCTGATGCCGATCGCCCTGGCAATCGTCACCGAGTTCGCCCCACCGCGCCGGGCCGCGCTCTCCATCGGCCTGCTGATGACCTCGTACCACGCCGGGGGCATGGTGGCCACCGGGCTCGGCCTCGCCCTCGCACCGGACTTCGGCTGGCGCGCCGTCTTCTGGGCCGGTGTGCTGCCCGCCCTGATCGCGGTGCCGCTGGTGCTGAAGTGGCTGCCCGAGTCGCCCGGGGTACTGCTCGCCAGGGGCCGCGCCTCCGACGCCGAGGCTGTCGCCGCGCGTTACTGCCTGCCCTCGCCGACCGCGGCCGAGGCACCCGAGGCCGGGGCCAGAGGGCGATTCACCGCAGTCGCTTCGCTGTTCGCACCCGGCTCGCGGATCGCCACCCCGCTACTGTGGGTCGCCTCCTTCGCGGGTCTGCTGCTCGTCTACGGCGTCTCCACCTGGCTGCCCCAGCTGATGCGGGCCTCCGGCTATTCCCTCTCCTCCTCCGTCACCTTCCTGATGATCATCAACGCGGGCGGCATCGTCGGCATGCTCCTGGCCGGCCGCGCCGCCGACCGCTTCGGCGCCGTGCGCGTCTCCGCGATCTGGTTCGTCCTGACCGCCTGCGGCACCTTCCTGCTCAGGGCACACATGCCGCTCGGCGTCGCCTACACGGTCGTCTTCATGACCGGCATCTGGCTCTTCAGCGCCCAGGCCATGGTGTATTCGGCCACCTCCACCGTGTACGCGCCCGCCCAGCGGGCCACCGGCCTGGGCTGGGTCACCGGCATCGGCCGTACCGGCGCGGTCGTCGGCCCCTGGCTCGGCGGCGCCGTCATCGAGGGCGGCAACGCCGGCCTCGGATTCACCACCTTCGCCGTCACCGCCGTACTGGGCGCGGTCGCGATCTGCCTGGTGCCGATGGCACGTCGCACCCGGCGCGGGTCTGCTGCGCAGCAGACCTCGGCACTGTCCGGTGCGATCCACTGACGCCCCACCCCACCTCGCGAGTGACTGACGCGATCGGACGCGCTCGCGAAAGCCCGGCCGACGCCGGGCGTTCCGCGGGCGCGTCCGTGTGATGCGGCGGGTGCACCTGGAAACCGCAACGTCCCGAGCCGTTGACGAACCGGGTGCCGAGGATCAGAATGAATAGCGATATGAACTTAAGTTCATCTGGCGAACACGTAATAGAAGGCGGATGGATGGACAAGGTGGTCGCCTCGGCCGCAGAGGCCGTGGCAGATGTCCACGACGGAGCGTCGTTCGCGGTCGGCGGCTTCGGCCTCAGCGGCGTACCGAACACGCTGATCCAGGCAGTGTTCGACACCGGAGTCGGCGGACTGGGCGTGGTCTCCAACAACTGCGGCGCGATGGACTCCGGTCTCGCGGTCCTGCTTTCGGCGGGCCGGATCGCCCGGGTCACGGGCAGCTACATCGGCGCGAACAAGGAATTCGCCCGGCAGTACCTCGCCGGTGAGCTGGAGGTCGAGCTCATCCCCCAGGGCACCCTGGCCGAGCGGCTGCGCGCCGGCGGTTGCGGCATCCCCGCCTTCTTCACACCGGCCGGCGTCGGCACACAGGTCGCCGACGGCGGACTGCCCTGGTGCTATGACGACACGGGCGGGGTCTCGGTGGCATCACCGCGCAAGGAGACCCGCGCGTTCGACGGTGTCGAGTACGTGCTGGAGCGGGGTATCACCACCGACTTCGCACTGGTCCGGGCCGCCAGGGGGGACCGGCACGGCAACCTGGTCTTCAACAAGTCGTCCCGCAACTTCAACCCCCTCGCCGCCATGGCGGGCCGGACCACGATCGCCGAGGTCGAGGAACTGGTCGAGCCGGGCGGGATCGACCCGGACCAGGTCCATCTGCCGGGCATCTTCGTCCAGCGGGTGGTGGCCCTCACTCCCGAACAGGCCGTGGACAAGAAGATCGAGAAGCGCACGACCCGGGAGGTGTCGGCCTGATGGCCTGGACGCGAGACGAGATGGCCGCCCGCGCGGCCCGCGAGCTGGGCGACGGCGAGTACGTGAACCTCGGCATCGGGCTGCCCACGCTGATCCCCAACCACCTCCCCGCCGGTGTCCAGGTCGTCCTGGAGTCGGAGAACGGCATCCTCGGCACAGGCCCGTTCCCCTACGAGAACGAGGTCGACCCGGACCTGATCAACGCCGGCAAGGAGACCGTCACCGTCCTGCCCGGTGCCTCATTCTTCGACTCGGCGCTCTCCTTCGGGATGATCCGCGGCGGCCACATCGACACCGCCGTGCTGGGCGCCATGCAGGTCTCCGCCCACGGCGACCTCGCCAACTGGGCCGTTCCCGGCAAGCTGGTCACCGGCATCGGCGGGGCCATGGACCTGGTGCACGGGGCCCGGCGGGTCATCGTGACGATGACTCACACCGCCAAGGACGGCAGCCCGAAGATCGTCGAGGAGTGCACGCTGCCGCTCACCGGCCGGACCTGCGTCGACCGCCTCATCACCGACCTCGGCGTCCTGGACGTCACCCAAGACGGCCTCGTCCTGGTGGAGAGAGCCCCGGGCGTCACCGCCGAGGAGATCCAGCGCCTGACCGCCGCCCCGGTCCGGATCGCCGCAACCCTCGAAGGGAGCGCGCGATGACCCGTCAGCTGCGCGACGTCTACATCGTCGACGCCGTCCGCACCCCGGTCGGCAAGTACGGGGGCGCCCTGTCCGGGGTGCGCCCCGACGACCTCGCCGCCGGCGTGCTGCGGTCCCTGCTGAGCCGTACGCCGGACCTCGACCCGGCCCGGATCGACGACGTCTTCTTCGGCAATGCCAACGGTGCCGGTGAGGAGAACCGCAACGTCGCCCGGATGGCCGTGCTGCTCGCCGGACTGCCCGTCACCGTCCCCGGCAGCACCGTCAACCGGCTGTGCGCCTCCGGTCTCGAATCCGTGATCCAGGCCGCCCGCGCCATCGCGGTCGGCGACGCCTCCGTCGCCGTCGCGGGCGGCGTGGAGTCGATGAGCCGCGCCCCCTGGGTGCTGCCCAAGCCCTCGCGTGCCTTCCCGGTCGGCAACCAGGAGCTGTTCTCCACCACGATCGGCTGGCGCATGGCCAACAAGCGCCTGGAGCCGCAGTGGACCGTCCCGCTCGGTGAGGGCGCCGAACTGATCGCCGACCGGTACGGCATCACCCGTGAGCAGCAGGACGCCTTCGCCGTGGCGAGCCACGAGAAGGCCGCCCGCGCCTGGAAGAACGGCCTGTACGACGGCGAGGTCGTACCCGTCGAGGGCGTCGGCCTCACCCGCGACGAGACCATTCGGGACAACACCTCGCCACAGTCGCTGTCCGGGCTGAAGCCCGTCTTCCGCCCGGACGGTACGGTCACCGCCGGCAACGCCTCGCCGCTCAACGACGGCGCCGCCGCGCTGCTGCTGATGGACGAGGAAGGCCTGAAGGCCACAGGCCGTGAGCCGCTGGCCCTCGTCCGCGCCTCGGCCGTCACCGCCGTCGAGCCGCAGCACTTCGGTCTCGGCCCCGTCGAGGCCGTCAGGAAGGCCCTGACCAGGGCCGGCCGCGGCTTCGGTGACCTCACCACGTTCGAACTCAACGAGGCCTTCGCCGCCCAGTCCCTGGGCTGTCTGGCCGAATGGCCCGGTCTCGACCCCGCAGTCGTCAACCCGCGCGGCGGAGCCATCGCCATCGGTCACCCGCTCGGTGCCTCCGGTGCCCGTATCGCCGGAGCCGTCGCCCACCAGCTCGCCGCCGCGGGCTCCGGAACCGGCCTCGCCGCCCTGTGTATCGGCGTCGGACAGGGCCTCGCCCTGGTCCTGGAAAGGTAGGAAACCCCCGTATGACCACCCCTCTGACCCAAGGTCGCATCTCCGAGGAGATAGCCGAGCGGCGCGAGTCCTACGCCGAGGCCGTGACCGCCGGCGCGCCCGAGCGCAGCCACCCCGGCCGCGGTTACGCCCCGTACCGCAGCAGCGTCCTGCGCCACCCCGGCAAGCCGTTGGTCGCCCTGAACGACCCCGAGGCCGTGGAGCTCTCCGGCCCGGTCTTCGGTGTCACCGATGTCACCGCCCTCGACCACGACCTGACCCGCCGGCACCAGGGCGAGCCGCTCGGCGAGCGGATCAGGGTCACCGGCCGGGTGCTGGACCGCGACGGCCGCCCCGTGCGCGGCCAGCTGGTCGAGGTCTGGCAGGCCAACGCCTCGGGCCGCTACGCCCACCAGCGCGACGACCATCCCGCCCCGCTCGACCCCAACTTCACCGGCGTGGGCCGCTGCCTGACCGACGGTCAGGGCGCGTACGAGTTCGTCACCGTCAAGCCGGGCGCCTACCCCTGGCGCAACCACGTCAACGCCTGGCGTCCTGCCCACATCCACTTCTCGCTCTTCGGCAACGCCTTCACCCAGCGTCTGATCACCCAGATGTACTTTCCCGGGGACCCGCTCTTCGCCTACGACCCCATCCTCCAGTCCGTCACCGACGACTCCGCGCGCCGGCGGCTCGTCGCGACGTACGACCACGACCTGTCCACCCCCGAATGGTCGCTCGGCTACCGCTGGGACATCGTCCTCGACGGTCCGGCCGCCACCTGGATCGAGGAGGGCCGCTGATGTCCACCACCCCGTCGCAGACCGTGGGCCCGTTCTACGGCTACGCGCTGCCGTTCGCAAAGGGCGGCGAGATCGCCCCCGCCGGACACCCCGACGCCCTCACCGTCCACGGCTATGTCTACGACGGCGCCGGGGCTCCCGTCCCCGACGCCCTCATCGAGATCTGGCAGCCCGCACCCGACGGCTCACGCCGCGGTGCGCCCGGCTCGCTGCGCCGCGACCCCGTCACCGGAGCCGTCATCGGCCGGGGCGACGTCGGCTTCACCGGCTTCGGCCGCGTCGGGACCGACGCGGACGGCCACTACGAGCTGCGTACGCTGCCGCCCGGCGGCGTCCCCTACCTCTCCGTGATCGTCTTCGCCCGCGGTCTGCTGCACCATCTCCACACCCGGATCTACCTGCCCGGCCCGACCGACGCCGCGGCCGACCCGCTGCTGGCCGGTCTGGAACCCGAGCGCCGCGCCACACTCCTCGCCGTCGCCCAGGGGGAGCGACTGCTCCGCTTCGACATCCGGCTGCAGGGTGACGGTGAACACGAGGAGACGGTCTTCCTTGCCTTCGACTGACGCCGCCGAGGACCTCGGCCTGCTCTCCCCGGGGCAGGCCGGGTCACCGGTCGAGGCCGCCACCGGCGACGCCGCCTACGTCCGCGCGATGCTTGATGCCGAAGCCGCGCTGACCCGCGCACAGGCCGCGCTGGGCCTCGCCCCCGCCGCGGCGGCGCAGGCCGTCACAGCGGCAGCCGCCGAGACCGCCCGCTACGACGTCCGGGATCTCGCGCTGCGCGCCCGCTCCAGCGGCAACCCCGTCATCCCGCTCGTCGCCGACCTGACCGCGGCCGTCGCCGAGCGCGACCGGCAGGCCGCCGCCCATGTGCACCGCGGCGCCACCAGCCAGGACATCCTGGACACGGCGACCATGCTGGTCGCCGCCCGTGCCCTGGAACCCGTCCTCGCCGACCTCGGAAGCGCGGCCGACGCCCTGGCGCGCCTCGCCGCCGAGCACCGCGACACACCGATCGCCGGACGCACACTCACCCAGCACGCCGTGCCCACCACCTTCGGCCTCAAGGCAGTCGGCTGGCGCTCGCTGATGCTCGACGCCCACGAACGCCTCGCGGCTGTCCGGGCAGCGCTGCCCGCACAGCTCGGCGGAGCGGCCGGCACCCTGGCGGCCTTCCACGCGTTCGCCGAGGCCGACGGCGCGACCGCCGACCCGGACCTGGGCCTGCGGCTGCTCGCCGGCTACGCCGCCGAGACCGGGCTGGCCGAGCCCACGCTGCCCTGGCACACCCTGCGCACCCCCGTCGCCGACCTGGTCGGCGCCCTCGCCCTCACCGCCGGGGCACTCGGCAAGCTCGCCGCCGACGTCCTACTGCTGTCCCGTACGGAGATCGGCGAACTCGGCGAGGGCAGCGGCGGCAGATCCTCCGCCATGCCGCACAAGGCCAACCCGGTCCGCGCCACGCTGATCGCCGCCACGGCCCGACAGGTCCCCGCCCTCGTGTCCGTGCTCTACGCCGGGCTCGCCGCCGAGGACGAGCGCCCGGCCGGCGCCTGGCACGCCGAGTGGCAGCCCCTGCGCCAGGCCCTGCGTCTCGTCGGCGGAGCCGCCCGCGACGCCGCCGAACTGACCGAGGGCCTGCGCGTCCATCCGCGCCGGATGCGGGACAACCTCGACGCCACCGACGGCCTGATCATCAGTGAGCGGCTCGCCGCGGTGCTGGCGGCTCTGATCGGCCGGGGCGAGGCCAGGCAGGCGCTCTCCCGGGCCTCCCGCCGCGCCGTCGAGCAGGGCATGGAACTCGACGAGGCCCTCCGGCAGGAGCCCGGCATCGCCGCCGTCCTCCCGCAGGACCGGCTGCGCGAACTGACCGACCCGACACAGTACGCGGGCTCCGCGGGCGCCCTCGTGGACCGCGCCCTGCGCCGCACCGGCGCCGCCCAGGACCCGACCTGACACCGCACCGGCGCTGCCCAGGACCCGATCTGACGCGGCGTCGGCTCTGCTCAGGACCCGATCTGATACAGCGTCGGACATCGACGGCGCCGGGAAGCCCCCTGCCCCACCGCACCGACCGGCGGCCGCCGGACGTCCGCGCCCCACCGCCCGCCGGGCGGTCCCACACCACCAGCACGAGGAGACCGCATGAGCACTTCTGCCCCCGCGCAGCGTCTGCTGCACCACCGCGTGGACGGCCGGGACTCCGCCCCGCCGCTGATTCTGGGCCCTTCGCTCGGCACCTCGCTGGCCGTGTGGGACCCCCAGACCCCGTCGCTGGCCCGGACCCACCGGGTGGTGCGCTGGGACCTGCCCGGCCACGGCGGCTCCCCGGCCGGCCTGCTGCGCGACGGCGCCACCGTCGCCGACCTCGGGCAGCTGGTCCTCGGTCTCGCCGACGCGCTCGGCATCGAGGAGTTCGGCTACGCCGGCATCTCGCTCGGCGGCGCCGTCGGCACCTGGCTCGCCGTGCACCACCCCGAGCGGGTCGTCTCGCTCGCGATCCTCTGCTCCTCGGCCCGCTTCGGTGAGCCGGACGGCTGGTCCGACCGCGCGGCGCTGGTACGCGCCGAGGGCACCGGCCCGGTCGCGGAGACCGCCCCCGCCCGCTGGTTCACCCCGTCCTTCGCGGCCTCCCCTGCCGCCAGAGCAGTGGTCGACGACTTGGCCGCCGCCGCCCCCGAGGCCTACGCCGGGCTCTGCGACGCACTCGCCGGCTTCGACCTGCGCGCCGAGCTGCCTCGTATCACCGCACCCACCCTGGTCGTTGCGGGCCGCGAGGACCCCGCGACGCCCGTCGCGCACGCCCGCGAGCTGGCCGACGGCATCCCCGGCGCGGCCCTGACCGAGGTGGCGCACGCCGCGCACCTCGCGAACGTCGAGCGCCCGGTGCCCGTCCTGGCCGCCCTGCTGGGACACTTCGCGGCCGATGCCGCCCCAGCCGCCGACGACGCCTCCCGGCACGGCGCCGGTATGGCCGTGCGCCGCGCCGTGCTCGGCGACGAGCACGTCGACCGGGCCATCAGCCGCACCACCGACTTCACCGCCGGTTTTCAGGACTTCATCACCCGCTACGCATGGGGCGAGATCTGGACCCGGCCCGGACTGAGCCGCCGAACCCGCAGCTGCATCACCCTCACCGCGCTGGTGGCCCATGGCCACCACGAGGAGCTGGCCATGCATGTGCGGGCCGCACGGCGCAACGGTCTCACCCCCGCAGAGATCGAGGAAGTCCTGCTCCAGTCGGCCGTGTACTGCGGCGTGCCCGCAGCGAACGCCGCTTTCGCCATCGCCAACCGCATTCTCGAAGAGGAGAACTGACCGCCATGAACCACACCACCGTCGGCATCATCGGCGGCGGCCCCGCGGGCCTGCTGCTCGCCCGGCTCCTGCACAACTCCGGCGTCGACTGCGTCGTTCTGGAGAGCCGTGACCGTACCTACGTCGAGCAGCGCCAGCGCGCCGGCATCCTCGAGCAGAGCACGGTCGACGTGCTGCGGGAGTCGGGCGCGGGCGAGCGGCTGGACCGCGAGGGTCTCGTCCACGATGGCATCGAGCTGCGCTGGGACCGCCGGTCACAGCGCATCGACTTCCCGTCGCTCACCGGCGGCCGCAAGGTGTGGGTGTACGCCCAGACCGAGGTCGTCAAGGACCTGATCGCCCTTCAGGTGGCCGACGGAGCCCCGCTGTTGTTCCAGGCCCAGGTGAACTCGGTCGCCGGAGCCGACACGGACCGGCCCGTCATCCACTACACCCACCAGGGCCAGGACAGGACTCTCAGTTGCGACTACGTCGTGGGCTGCGACGGGTTCCACGGCGTGACCCGCAGGGCGGTTCCGGACGGTGTCATGAGCACCTTCGAGCGGGTCTACCCCTACTCGTGGTTCGGCATACTGGCCGATGTCCCGCCGTCCTGCGACGAGCTGATCTACGCCCATTCACCCCGCGGCTTCGCCCTGCACAGCATGCGCTCCCCCACGGTCAGCCGGCTGTATCTGCAGGTCCCGAACGGCACCGACCCGGCCGACTGGCCGGACGACCGCATATGGGACGAGTTCGACGCCCGTTTCGCGATCGACGGCGACTGGCGGCTCGCCCGCGGCCCGATCACCTCCAAGGCCGTGCTGCCGATGCGCAGCTTCGTCACCGAGCCCATGCGCTGGGGCCGGGTCTTCCTGGCCGGCGACGCCGCGCACATCGTGCCGCCCACCGGTGCCAAGGGGCTCAACCTCGCTGTCTCCGACGTCGTCGTGCTCGCCCGGGCCTTCGCCCATCTGAAGGACAGCGGCTCCGCCGAGCTGCTCGACGCGTACTCGGACACCTGTCTGCGCCGGGTGTGGCGCGCGGAGCACTTCTCGTACTTCATGACGACGACCTTGCACACCGACCCGGGTCAGAGCGCATTCGAGACCCGGCTCCAGGTCTCCCAGCTGGACCGCGTCTCGTCGTCCCGGCACGCGGCCGCGGAGCTGGCCGAGAACTACGCGGGCCTGCATATCGGTTGAACTCCTGCTGACGCAGCGGCGGTGCGGGGCCCGAAGAGGGCCACGCACCGCAGGCGTTGCCCGGGGCCGGGCACCGGTCATCCCGTCGGCGCAGGCGAAGCGGGCGCGCAGTGCCCGACCGCCCCGCGCGGCCGAAGGGTCCGCCGGGTACGGTTTGCGCACACCCCGGAGGCTCGACGAGGAGGACCGCATGCCGCATGCCGCGACCGCATCCAAGGCGGACGCCGCAGAACCCGGCGGCGACCCGGTCGGACCGCTGGAGCGCGGTCTGGCCGTGCTGCGCGCCCTGGCCGCCCACCCCGGACCGCGGATGCGCCCCGGCGACCTGGTCCGCGCCACCGGCCTGGCCCGGTCCACCGTCGACCGCATCGTCACCACCCTCACCCACCTGGGATATCTGCGCATCGAGGACGACCGCGACGTGCTGCTCGCGCCGCGCCTGATGGAGCTGGGCAATGCCTACCTCGCCTGCTCCGGTCTCCCCGACGCCCTGGAACCGCTCGCCGTCGCGTTGGCCGACGAGCTGGACGAGTCGGTCTCCCTCGCGGTACCGGACGGCGCCGGGGTGCGGTTCATCAGCCAGTCCACCCGGCGGCGCACCATGGCGCTGGCCTTCCGGATCGGCGACCTGCTGCCCGCCGAGCGCTGCGCCCCGGGCGCACTCTTCGCCGCCGACTGGAGCCCCGAGCAGCAAGCGACCTGGCGCACCCGGCTGCGCGAGGACCCCCGCGACACCGGCTTCACCGCTGTTCCTCCCCGCCCGGTGCCACCGGCCCCCGACGAGGTGGAGTCGGCCTTCCGGCAGCGGGTGGCCGCCGCCCGGGACGCCGGCTGGGCCACCGACGACCAGCTGATCGAGCCCGGTCTGGTCGCCGTCGCAGTCCCCGTCCACGCGCCCGACGGCAGCACCGTATGTGCGCTCAGCGTGGTCAGTCACACCAGCAGGCACAGCGCTCGGTCGCTGGCCGAGCACGCCCTGCCCCGGCTGCTGGAGTACGCGGCGCGGATGGAGGCGGCCCTGGCCTCCCCCGCACCGGCGGCCACGCCGCACGCACCCGGCGGCCCGGACACCTCACGCGCCGCCAAGGCAGAGCTGGGTCCGGAATTCCTGCAGTCGCTGACCCGGGGGCTGGCCGTGCTCACCGCCCTCGGATCGACACCCGGTGGGCTCACCCTGTCCGGCGCTGCCGAGGCCACCGGCCTGGCCCGCGCCACCGCCCGCCGGGCACTGCTCTCCCTCCAGCAGCTGGGGTACGCGGCCCCGGCCGGTGAGGGGCGCCGCTTCACGCTGCTGCCCGCGGTGCTGGAACTGGGCTATGCCCGGCTCTCCCGGCTGACCTTCGCGGAGATCGCGCAGCCCCATCTGGCCCGGCTGGTGGAGCAGGTGCACGACTCGGCGTCCGTCGCGGTGCTGGCCGACGACGACATCATGTACGTCGCCCGAGTGCACACCGTGCGCATCATGAGCGTCAATATCACGGTCGGCACCCGCTTCCCCGCGTACGCCACCTCCATGGGCCGAGTGCTGCTGGCCGGTCTGCCCGAACAGGAGGCGGCCGAGCGGCTGGCCCACGCCTCGGTTCGGTCGCTGACCCCATTCACCCAGGTCGATGCCGCCGATCTCGCCGAGGCCGTGGCGCAGGCGCGACGGGACGGTCACGCCCTGGTGGACCAGGAGCTGGAGGAGGGCCTGCGGTCGATCGCGGTCCCGGTGCACGACCGTACCGGCCGGGTGGCCGCCGCCGTGAACGTCTCCACCCACGCCAGCCGGGGCACCCTGGACGATGTGCGGCGGGCGGTGCTGCCCGCGCTCACGGCGGCAGCTGCCGCAATCGAGGAAGACCTGGCGGTCGTGACGGAACGGGTCCGGCTCACTATCCCCTGACAGCTCCGGCTCACGAGCCCCTTTGTGTCGCCCGGGTCAGTACCGCATACAGGTCGTCCAGGCCGCGCTCCGACCGGCCAGGATCTCCGTCGGATCGGCGATCGGCACCTCGTCGAACTCCAGGCCCTTCGCCTGGCGTGCCCGCAGCACCACCACCCGGCTCTCCGGTCGGGCTCATCGCCGTACACCACGCCCTGGTGCGTCCGCTTCGACTCGCAGATCAGTTACGGGACAGTCCTTGGTTGAACCGTTCCGGGTTTGATCGAGGCTTGATCTTTTGGAAGGATCGAGTCCGTTATGGCGAAGCAATAGCCGAAGGAGCTCAAGGAGCGGGCCGTGCGTCTGGTCCTGGAGACTCGTGATCAGTGCAGGACCGAGTCCGCGGCGATCCGGTCGATCGGGGCGAAGCTCGGTATCGGGCCGGAGTCCCTGCGGAACTGGGTGCGTCAGGCCGAGGTCGACGCCGGTGCCCGGACCGGGACCACGACGGAGGAATCCGCACAGCTCAAGGCCCTCAAGAAGGAGGTCGCCGAGCTGAAGCGGGCGAACGAGATCTTGAAGGCTGCGGCAAGTTTCTTCGCGGCCGAGCTCGACCGGCCACACACACGCTCGTAGCGTTCATCGACGAGCATCGGGACCGCTTCGGCGGAGTCGAGCCGATCTGCAGGACGCTCACCGAGCATGACTGCAGCATCCACCCGTCCACCTATTACGCGCACAAGAAGCGCCCGCCATCGGCCCGTACCCTGCGGGACGCGGAACTGGCACCGCTGATCAGCAAGATCTACCGGGACGACTACAGCGTCTATGGAGCTCGCAAGATCTGGGCCGAACCGAAAAGGCAAGGTCATCAGGTGGCCCGGTGCACCGTGGAGCGCCTGATGAGAGCCGAGGGCCTCGCGGGAGCGGTGCGCGGCAGGAAAATCGTCACCACAGTGGCGGACAAGGAGGCCGAGCGGGCCCCGGACCGGCTGGGCCGGCAGTTCGTGGCGTCCGCCCCGAACCGGGTGTGGGTCGCTGACTTCACCTACGTGGCCACCTGGTCCGGCACCGTCTATGTCGCGTTCGTCGTGGACACTTTTTCCCGCCGGATCGTCGGCTGGTCCGCCGCGACGAACAAGCAGACACCGCTCGTGCTGTCCGCACTCGAAATGGGCCTGTGGCAACGCGACCGCGCGAACACCCCGGTGATTCCAGGGGAGTTGATTCATCACTCCGATGCCGGCTCGCAGCCCGGTACACCAGCTTCCGTCTCGCCACTCACCTGGCATCCGAGCAGATCGCCGCTTCCATCGGCACCGTCGGCGACGCCCTCGACAACGCTCTGATGGAATCGGCCATCGGCCTGTACAAAACGGAACTCATCAAGCCCAGCGGCCCTGGAAAGCCCTCGGCAACGTCGAGTTGGCCACAGCCGAGTGGGTCGACCGGTACGACCACAGCCGACTCCACGGTGAGATAGGCCACGTCCCGCCCGTCGAATACGAAGCCGTCCACTACCAACAGCAGCAAAATCCGCAGGTCACAGCCACAATCTAGAGTCTCTACCGAACCCAGAACGGTTCATGAGGTGCGGGCCTGCGTAGGTCAGCCGATCTTGGCAGGTTCCTCGGCTCGGGCCCGGGTGCTTGCGAGTCGGTAGGAGTCGGTGCCGGTCTCGATGATGGTGCCGTTGAAGGTGAGACGGTCGACGATGGCGGCGCAAAGCCGGGGATCCGTGAACGTCTTGGTCCAGCCGCCGAAGGCTCGTTGAAGGCGATGGCGGGGGTGACTTTCTCTTCACGGGCTCATGGGAAACTCATCACATGATTCTCAGGCCCGTCTCCCGTGCAGTCGCACTGACCGCGATCGTCACTCTTGGCTCGCTCTCTCTGTCCGCCTGCGGCAGCGGCAAGTCCGGAGGCGGCGGTCAGACGAACTACGTGACGAGCACGGGTGGCATCTCAACGGTTGCCAAGGGAGAGCGGAAGCCTGTCGGCCCGATCAAGGGCGAGACCCTTCAAGGCAAGCACCTCGACGTCGCCGACTTCCAGGGCAAGGTCGTCGTGATCAATGCCTGGGGTTCCTGGTGCCCGCCATGCCGGGCCGAAGTCCCGTACTTCAACAAGGTCGCCAAGGAAATGAAGACCAAGGGGGTCGAATTCGTTGGCATCAACGCCCGCGACGGCGACAAGAGCCTATCCAAGGCATTTGAAGACGACTTCGATATGGCATACCCGAGCCTGTACGATCCGACTGGAAAACTGCTCCTGTCAGGATTCCCCAAGGGCACACTGAACCCTCAGTCCCTTCCATCCACTGTCATTCTGGACCGAAATGGAAAGATAGCAGCCAGGGCACTCGGTTCAATCGATGACAACAAACTGCATAAGATGATTGACCCCCTGATCAAGGAGAACTGAACTAACCGACCCATCTCAGTGGCCTCGTCCCACGCAAGGATCGCGCAGCTTCGCGGAATGTGCGCCAGAACCAACTCAGGTTCTGGCACACATTCCGTGAGGAAGGTCAGCGGGGTTCTGCCTGAGAGCGTGAACGCCCGCGTACGCAAGGCCGTCCGGGCCCGCGGTCATTTCCCCTCGGGGGCCGCCGCGTTGAAGTGCGTCTACATGGCGCCGATGAGCCTGGACCCGACCGGGAAGGGCCGCAAGCCGTGGACCATGCGATGGAAGGCACCCCTGAACGCCTTCCAGATCGCCTTCGAAGGCCGCATGACCCCTGCCAGCCACTGACACCTCAAGAACCGAAATCAGCCGTTAAGTTGACACACTCACACGAGGAACAGCGCCGACAGGAGGCCGGGAAGTGGGCGTGCCCGTCCTGTGATGAACCCGGTCCATCCCAACCACCCTGGATGCGCCGTTCGTTTGGCCCTGTCTCGCATTCGGTGGTGACGGAGGAGGTCGAATCCCGCTCTGCCGTACATCTGCCTCGCGATCAACTTCGTTTTGGCGTTCACGCCCTCGGTCGGACCGTTGTTATACGGAAGCGTGAGCCACGCCACGGCCGCGTCGTGGTCTTGCTCGAGGCCGGTGAGGAAGGGTGCCAGCTCGGGCAGCTGGGCCTTCCGGACGTCGGCGATCCAGGCGTCGAGGTCGCCTCCGCGGCGCTCGCACGTGAGCTGGGCGAAGTCGTGCACGAGTCGGGCCAGGGCGGTCATCTCGGGGCAGAACGCGATGAGTTCACCCAGATGCTCACGCCGCTTGTCGGACAGGTTCCCGGGCCGGGTCGTGATCCAGGAGGTGAGGCGGCGCAGGAAGGGCGTGATCCGTTCGCTCTCGTGGCGGCCCTGGTTGAGGTACTTGTGCAGGAGGTTGAGACTGCCGGTGTAGCCGAGAGCACGGATCTCCTCGAAGAGGTGCTTGACCGGGACCCCAGACTCCTCGGTACGGCGTCGGCGCAGGTGCTCGCGGTAGGGGTCGACCAGGCAGGTCCGGTACTGGGGCGGGCGACGAAGCCGGTCGGGCTCGGGCGCGCGAGCGTAGCGTTTGACCGTGTTGAGCGCCAGGTTGAGCCGTCGTGCGCAGTCGAGGAGGCCGACACCGTTGTCGATCAGGTCGTGGACGGCGTGCCAGCGTTCCAGGGTGGTGCGCTCGCGGGTCAGTGTCTGGCGCTTCGGGCCGGCTTTCGCCCAGCAGCCGCTGTGGGCCGCTGCCGCCTTCTCCACCGCCCGTGCCAGGCCGTGCGGGCTGAGAACGAGAAACGTATCCGGGCCGCCATGGACCGCCTCCTGCGCGGCGAGCTCCCGCCCGGCGGAAAGTGCGACATCAAGACCCTCGCCCGTGAAGCGGGCGTCGACCGCACGGCCTTCTATGGCACCCGTCCCTACTCCCAGCTCCGTGCCGAGTTCGAGCGTCGCCGCCAGGCCCTGCAGCAGACCGGAGACATCCCCGACCCCCGTGAAGCTCAGATCGTCCGACTCAAGGCGGAGAGCGCCAAGCTCAGGGAACGGCTGCCCCGATCCGAGCAGACGATCAACGAGCTTATGGACTTCCGCGCCCAGGCTCTGGCACGGCTCGCCGCCCAGCACGAAGAGATCGTCCGACTCCGTGAAGCCGCCCTCGGGACAAGCCGCGTGAGCCGCCTTCCCGCACCGCGAACCACAGTGATCGGAACGTGCAGCTGACACACCGGGATTCACAGGGAACTGCCGGACGCGGGGCGATCGAAAAGGGTTTGCGGACGGGGCGGCGCTTGGCTAGACCTTACGGCGGAACCCCCACCATGAGGGTGAGGGGCCACGAAAGCGAGAGGAGGGATGAGCCCGTGATCGCCGTGATCACCGCGCTTGTGTCCTCCCGGGGTGCGGACCACATCTGACCTCGGAGAGGACGGGCGCCTTCACCGGAGCGTGCTTTGACCGTGAAACAGAACGACCTGACCATGCGTCCGATCACCGGACGCGAAGAACTCGACCTCTTCTCCCAACTGCCTTACACCCTCAACGGGGAATTGGCGGACGACCTTGCCGCCGGCCGCCGACGTCCGGAATGGATGTGGGTCGCCCTTCGCGGCGAGCGGCTACTGGCCAGGGTCGCATGGTGGGGTCGGGCCGGAGACGACACACCATTCCTTTTGGATATTTTCGACATCGACGACAGCAGCGCGGATCGTGATCGCGTGGACATCGGCGTGCGGCTGCTGCGGGCTGCCACGGCCGCAGTGGTCCCAGCCGGCGCCCGTCCACCCGAGTACAACCGAGCCGTCCCACCCGATTGGCGCGAGGGCGGAGTGACCGGGCGCATCGTCGAGGACCGCATGCTTGCCCTAGAACGGACCGGCGCCCGGCAGTTCGTCGAACGGCTGCTTCTGGAGTGGCGTCCCGGGACGCCACTCCCCGAGCCGAGGGGGCGCCTGGCGTTCCGGCCGGTCCGCGGCACCGAGGAAATCCTCGGCCTGATGACTCAGGTCCTGGACGGAACGCTGGACGCGCACAGCAGGGACGACCTGACCCGGATGTCCCCCCGCGAAGCGGCGGCCAGACACTATGAGGAGGAGCTCGCGCACTTCCGGAGCCCGCAGGACTGGTGGCGGATCGCGACACTGCCGGACGGCGAGCCGGTGGGGTTCGTCACCCCGGCCCGCAACGACTACAACCCCGTCATCGGCTACCTCGCCGTACTCCCCGAACATCGGGGCAACGGCTACATCGACGAGATCCTTGCCGAAGGCACCCGGATCCTCGGCGCGCAGGATGTCCCCCGCATCCGGGCAGCCACGGATCTCGGCAACACCCCCATGGCGAACGCTTTCCAGCGCATCGGATACGTCAACTTCGCACGCCGGATCTGCATGGTCTGGAGCTGACCGATGGCGCGGGGCTCCCGCAACGGCGTCCCGCCCACTCGCCCGCGACCAACACAGTGAACTGCATCACACCAGCGAGGCTGGAATGCAACACACACTGCCCCCATCGTCGCGAACGCGGCGTCAAAACTCGTCTTCCCAGTCACGACACGACTCCGACTGCACACGGCCTCTGCGGACACAAGGCACGCCTACGTGACGCACCTGATCGAAGCCGGCTACGACCCGCTGTTCGTCCAGCAGCAGGTGGGGCACTCCTACGCGTCCACCACCGCGCTCCACACCTCCGTGTCGTCGGACTTTCGCACCCGCACGCTGCGCAAAGTCCTGGACGGCACGATCGGCCGAGCGACCAGCACTGCGACCGGGGAAGGACCGCGATGATCAGGCGACTCGGCTACCACTGGCACCTGCGACGGATCATGGCCGCGCACAACATCTGGAAGACCACCGAACTCATCCCCCTCGTGCGCGAGCGAGGCATCAACCTGTCCACCGCGCAGGTCCACCGCCTGGTCACCGACCGGCCCGAGCGCCTCTCTCTGCCGGTCCTGGCCGCGCTCTGCGACATCCTCGCCTGTTCGCCCGCCGACCTCATCGAACCGTATGTCGAAGCAGATCGGCGCAAGCGCACCGCCGGCGAGGCGGCCGTCATCGAGATCAATGCCGACTTCCGTCCCGAGCGCGCTCGCATCATCGAGGACCGAACATGCCCGCACCCCGGAAGTACACCTCCGATCCGAGCAAGTACCCAGCCTGTGTGCGCTGTGGCTCCTGCTACCCCGCCAGTCGGCACTGGCCCGAGGGCATCGTCTGCTTCTACTGCGTGCGCGAGGCGCGTAACTGCCAGGGAACCTGTGCTGCCTGCGGTCACGTGGGCATCCTCCCGGGGGAAGCCCCGACCTTGGACGAGTGCAGTCAGCATGACGTCGATACCTGGTTCGGCAACGGCACCAGCACGCGCGGAGACGCGAACAACTTTCTCTACTGGGCCGTCAAGCAGCGGCTGGTCAGCAAGCTCGCAATTCCCTGGGCACGTCACGGCAACGGCCCACTCGCGAGCGAGAAGGACCACATCGACGCGCTCCGCGCTCTGCTTCTCCACCAGACCCTGCCGGCAGCACACCGGGCCATCGGCATCATGCTCGTCCTCTTCGGGCAACCCCTCGCCAGAGTCGTGACGATGCGCATGGACGCCTTCCGTGAAGGCCCGAACGGGATGGTGGTGAAGCTCGGCAGAGACTGGATCGACGTTCCGGAGGTGGCAGCGGGCGTGATCCGGGTCCATCTCGCTTCCCGCCCCGGCATCAGCACCGCCGCGAACCCGGATTGCCCGTTGGCCTTCCCCGGGCGCATGCCCGGGCGGACCATGCACGTCTACAGCGCTGCGACGATTCTCCGTGAAGCCGGCATCCCGGCCATGGCCACCCGCTCCAGAGTCTGGATCCAGATGGTCCGAGAAGCACCGCCGGCCGTCCTGGCAGGCGCCCTTGGCGTGATCCCCAAGACGGCGATGCGTTACGCCGAGCAAGCAGGAATGGACTACCTGGGATACGCAAACCTCCCCCGGTTCCAAGAGGAATGACTGGAGACGACATCAGCGCTGGCTTTCAGGATCAACAACCTCCGGGAAGCCAAGCCGGTCGAGCAGCGTATCGAACAGCTCCTCCGCGAAGACCTCCCCTGAGCGGAGGACCTCTTGGATCGAAGCCGCAGTGACCGAGTGCCCAAATCCCGTGGAACGGGCCCAATTCAGTGCCCCCTGGGCATCGCCAGGCACATGCGCGTCCAGTTCTGCGCGCTTACGGTCAACGGCCTCGGCGAACATCGGCATGCTGATCCACTCGCTCATGTCATCGACATCATCGGGAACTTCCGCCCACAATCCCGCTGCCTTCTCCAGGTTCAGGCACGCCTCCCAGAGCTCCACGTCCGGCCCCAGGCCCATCGCCATCGCCACGTCGCTGTCATATACGGAAACCACACAGGCCGGAGAACCCGTCCACTCCACCAGCGCCCGCAGCGTTGCTTCCGGCTTCTTGATGACGTCCCCGCCGAACTGCAGCGTCTGCCAGCCTCCTGCACGCGGCCAATTGACGTGAACTGTGACCCTGCTCTGATCGATCCCGTCGAAAACCGGCGCACCGAGCAAGGGACGGCCGCTGCGACCGAAAACCAGCTCTCCCGAGAACCCCATCGTTTCTCCCCTCCGAGTTCGTGGGGGACAAACTACGACCGTCCACTGACAACGGAGGCCCAGAACGCATCTGCTGCGCCGAGGGTCAAGAGGCGGCTGCCCAAGCTTCCGTACGCCAGGCTGGCAGTTCCTTGTCCAGCCACTCCTCGACGGTCCTCCGCCAAGGATCCGAAGGATCACTGTCGGCGACATCGGCCCAGGCGTCCTCGGCCATGTCGGGGTCGATGAACAAACTGTCGAGGTAGGCGTCAAAGTCGTCGGCGACCTTTGTGAAGACATGGCTGCCCAGATACCCCGGCCAGGCGATGGCATGGACGAACGCGTGGAGCCGGCCATGAGTGGCCGGGTTCAGGTCCAGGAAGAGGGTGTCGCTTCCGCCATTGCGGGCGATGGGCAGCAGGCCGGTCAGGGGCACGTTCTCAGCGAGCCACCCATCGCGACTGCGCAGATACTCGCCCAGGAGAGTTCCCCGGCCGTACTCACCGGCGTCGTCACGGCCCAACTGGTAGAGGTCGTCGAAGCCCTGGACCGGTTCTGGTTCACAGGCCGGGAGGCGGACCGAGTAGTCCAGCTTCTCCCCGCCGGCGGCTTCCAGGAACGAACGGTACGCGGGTGGCAGAGGCAGCCCGATCTCCCGTTCGAGCACGGCGCACTCGCCCGGGCCGAACGGCCTGAACGGACCGCCCACCAGGCAGCCCCGATACCAACGCGAGAGCTCCTCGGACACGGACGGATTGTTGCACCCCGCTACAACACCCCCGAGGGCTACTCACCCCTCACCAACAGCCGTCCTTACCAACACGGCTGACCGCGACCTGCGGGAACGGCCGCCAGGCCGTATATGAAGCGGCCCCGTTATCTGCGGCAAGGGGGAAGCGGCGCCGTCGTACAACTGCCCGCCGGAAAGGCACTGACCGTCCGCGCGGCGGCCGACGTCTTCCTTGACTCGCTCGGCAACCCGAACACGGTCCGCAACTACGGGATCGGGGTGGGCAAGACCGCCGAACGGCTCGGCGAGAGCCGGCCACTGGCGTCCGTCGCGGACGACGAGATCGGCGAGGTCCTGGAACTTCTGTGGGTCAGCTCCGCGGTGAACACCTGGAGCGCCCGGCGTGCGTCGGTGCTCTCGTGGCTGGGCTGGTGCGATGAGCGCGGGTACGACGGCCCGGCGGTCCCGGCCTGGGCGAAGCGGCTTGCCCCGCCGGACTCCGAGACCCCGGCGCGCTCGAAGATGACGATCGACCGGCTGATCGCGCGGCGCGAGGTGCACCTGCGGGAGAAGACGCTGTGGCGGATGCTCTACGAGACCGTCGCCCGCGCCGAGGAGATCCTGGGCGTCAACATCGAGGAGCTCGACCTCGCCGGGCGCCGGGCCCCGGTGAAGGCCAAGGGCGCTCGTCCTCGTACGCGTCGCCGCGGCGCTGTCCGCGAGGACTTCGTCCTGGAGACGGTCTACTGGGACGCTGGTACTGCCCGGCTGTTGCCCCGCCTGCTCAAGGGGCGTACGCGTGGCCCGGTGTTCGTCACCCGCCGCAAGCCAGGTCCCGGCAAGGTCGTCAGTCCGCGCGACATCTGCCCGGACGCCGGGCTCGCCCGCCTCTCCTACGGGCAGGCCCGGATGCTTCTGGACGAGCACACGGCCCTGGGCGGCAAGCCAAGCACGGGCTGGGATCTGCATGAGTGGCGGCACTCCGGCCTGACCCACCTCGGCGAGGGTGGGACGAGCCTGCTCATGCGGATGGCGAAGTCCCGGCACAAGAAGGCGGAGAACGTACGGAAGTACTTCCACCCCTCCCCGGAGGCGATCGCCGAAGTCATCAGCCTGCTCGCGCCGGGCGACCGCCGACGCTGAGCACGGGCGGGTTGCCTCCCGTACGCTCCTTCGTTGTAATGGGGCGCGGCTACAACTCACCTGCGTGCATGCGACGTTCCCGAAGTCCGCCAGGACCTCCTCCAGTGGGGACACTGTCAGGATCGTCATCCCACGGCTCAAGGTCCCACTCATCGCCACGAGTCAGCCGCATGCGCCACAACCCAGCCAGGGGCGGGCCCGTGGAGACGACGAAAGACCCCGCCCGCCTCTACGATGGGCCGATGACGTCGATCAAGAAGTTCCAAATCACCTTCGACTGCGCAGAACCTGAGCGCGTCGCTCGTTTCTGGTGCGAGGTGTTGGGGTACGTCGTACCGCCGCCACCGGAGGGGTTTGCCACTTGGGACGATTTCGATCGCTCTCTGCCGGCTGAGCGTCAGGGTTCGGCGTTCGTCTGCATTGATCCCTCAGGTCTGGGCCCGCGAATGTTCTTCCAGCGCGTTCCCGAAGGCAAGGCCGTCAAGAATCGGCTCCATCTTGACGTGCGGGTCGGCACCGGGCTCGTGGGTGAAGAGCGCCTGGCCGCACTTGAGGCCGAGTGCGCACGACTGGTCCCGCTCGGCGCGGTACGCGTGCGACTACTGCTTGCCGATGGAGTCAACGAGTCGTGCCTCGTGATGCAGGACATCGAGGGCAACGAGTTCTGTCTCGACTGAGTGGCCGCGAACGTGGCACCTTCGCGAGTCGACTGGTGCAGTTCGCCATCACGAGGGTCGCTGTCCCGCGGCGCGCCAACGATCCTGATCCGGAACCGGTGGGTGGTACATATGAGCCGTATGGACACTGAGCACGCTGCCCCTGACGACCTTGCCGCTCTGCGCGCGGCCTTCGATGTGGACGATGGTGGCGCATCGGCACTGGGCTGGGAGACGGTGCACGCCTTCGAGGCTGAGCACGGCATCGTCCTGCGTGAGCCCTATCGAACGTTCGTCGCGGAGATAACCGACGGGTCTTACTCCGGGCCACCTGACTACGGTCTCGAATCACTGGCTGAACTGCCGGATGACTGGGGAGACGACCGACCGGAGCGCGACCTGAGCCGGCCCTTCCCCCTGACCAAGATGTGGCTGTGGGAAGAAGACCCCAGACCCTGTGAGGAGATCGATCCGATCCTCGACCAGGTCTTCGATCACGGCTCGATCGTGCTCGGTACTGATGGCTGCGCAATGAACTGGCACCTCATCGTGACCGGGCCTCACCGAGGTCACGTCTGGAACATCAGCGGCGAAGGAGCTGCTCCGTTCGGAGCAGAGTTCGGGTTCACTACTGGCGCCCCGGGGTTCGCAGGATGGGTCGAGCACTGGGCCGCGAACAAGCCGTGGTTCGACGCTGCGTGAGGCGCTAGTCGCGTGGTCGGTGGAGCCGCCTTCCGCCACGTGTCCGCCTTCGCGTACAGCGGCTTCGTGCCCTCCGCCGTACAGAACCGCAGGTGGTCCTCAACCGCACAGTCCTACGCGTCGATCGTGTTGGACGCCCGACCGATGTTTGCCGGCAGCCTCAGGTGACGATCAGCCGGACGCGGTCGTGGCCGACGAGGGTGACTGCCCCGGCAGCATGCATGGTTTTGTGTACGGAGCCGCAGTAGAAGCATGCTTCGCCGTGTAACCCCGCAAGGCTCACCGGCTCGTCGACGATGGTGGGTGGTCCGGGTGCTGGCTCGCCCATGGTGGTCCTATTTGCACGATCGTTCTGACACGGCAGAGCATGGGCTGCGGCGACATGCACAAGTGCCCCAGTAAGGGGTATCTCGGCGATGGTCAGACGGCGTGGCACCATTCGGAGAAGTTTGTCAGCGTCTCGGCCTCCGCGCGCTTCAGGCGCCGCCGGGTCCCGGCGTCCTCGCGCACCCATGGATGCTCGCGGGTGTGCTGGGGCGCGATCCGGCGGTCAACCTTCAGCAACTCGAAGATGTCATCCATGAGCCGGCCCCACGGCTGTGCGCGGGCCGGCTCGATGTAAAATCCGGACCGTCGCTCAACCGGCAGGTCGCTCGGCGGCTTGCACTCGCGGGCCACATCGAAGGCAGCTGAACGTGTTCGTTGCCAAGGCTGACTGCGACGCTTACTTCATGGATGCGTACGCTGCCCGGTTCGAACGCCGTACCTCGTTACACGCCGTCCGGCACGCGGTCCCCCATGGCCCACCCTTCGTCGAGGGTGTTCGTCGGCCGCGTCATGGCGGCCGGCCCGCCCCGCGATAACTGCAGCCCTCATGTGGAGTGCCCCGCGGGCGGCGATGGCCTCATGGCCGACAGGGGTGGGCAGGCATCGATTGCGCGCTCCGGTGCGCGCAGGCCTGATGCATGGGCTCGGGCAGCGAAGAAGACCTCGATTCGGACATAGCTGACCGCGGAGTCCAAGAGGAGATCGTCCGAGCCCGAGGGAGCCCAGGGCATCATCTCGATGAGTCGTGCGGACAAGTCGTGGCTCGGTATTTTGTAGACTATGGAGTCGTCGCAGCGTTACGCCGCGACAAGGAGCATGGCAAGGTCACGCCTGTCGGTGCCGGCCGCGTTCTGTGTTGCGCGCGCGAGTTCGGCCAGGAGGTCACATACGGTCCGGGCGATCCGCAGATACTGGGCAGACAGGCGCCAGGCTGTGGTCTGGGCGAGCGCGGACCTCAACTCAGGCGACCAACCGGACCGGCCCATCGTCCGCGACGCCATAGGCGGCGATTGCCGCCGACAGGGCGGACAGTGCGTCACACGTCCGGGTCGACGCATGCTCTCCGTCGACGATGAGCCCGGACGGGTCCACACCGAGGGCTGCGACATCGAGAGTGTCGTCGGTATCGCCTCGCTCGCCCCGCTCGATCTTTCGGATCGTGCCAAGGGCTACGCACGCGGCGCTGGCCAGTTTCCGCTGAGTCATTCTCGGGCGGCCGAGGCTGTGGTAGTACGCAATACGTCGGCCTGCCACACCAGTTGAGGACGGCGGCATGCATGCTCCGTTCAAGGCCTCCGCTTCGGGCCCTACCGGGATCTTCATCTCAAAGGTACGCATACGGTTCCGCCCGAGAGCTTGAGTTCAAGCGGGGGTCGTCTGGCTGTGTCACTCGTTGACGATGCTGGTCAGGTCCGTGAGCGAAGTGATCGACCAGTCCGTGGTGGCAACGACGTCGGGGTCGTCGGCCCACCAGTGTCCCCACGGTCCGCGGCGAATGTGGGCGGGCCGCAGTCCTGCAGCCTTGGCAGGGAAGACGTCGTTCGCCGGGTGATCGCCCACGTAGACGGTCTCGTGGGGGGGGCGGCTCCTGACGCAGCGAGTACGCGTCGGAAGAATTCCGCATCCGGCTTGGCGACACCCCACTCCGCTGAGGTGGCGACGAGGTCGGCAGGAAGGTCGAGCGCGCGGAGCATCTCACCGGCCTTGCCGGTCTGGTTCCCGGCGACAATCACGCGGATGCCGAGTTTGCGAAGTCCTTCGAGAGCAAGGTGGACATCTGGGTAGAGGTCCGTCTCGTCGAGGTGCTCACCTTGGCCGGCTGCTTCGCGGGCAGCGTACTCGGCGGCGATGTCGATGTCCGGACGGATTATACGCAACGCCTCTGCGTTGTCGCGACCTTGGGTGACGACGGCGCCGACGAGGGCACTGACGGTGTGTCGTGGGACGCCGAGCCAGTCGGCCCAGGATGCCCAGTAGCGGTCGTCTCGGGTGAGGGTTTCTCCGATGTCGAACACCACTGCGCGAATCATGGGCCGCATCCTATGCGGGCGCCCGACCCAAGTACTGGATGTTGCGGCAGTCATCAGAACTCACACGCCGTTACGGGTCACCATTTCAGCCGTCTTCGAGACGTGTCTGCACGTTCCGACTGGCAGCGCCTTCAACGCCGTCCTTCTCCACGGGGCCGGGAGCAGCAGGACCGGTATCGCCCTTCGACCTGTGCAGTCCAGAGACGGCATCTGGAGTGGTCGAGGAGTCTCTTGGTTCAGGTCCTCCTACAGCGACGTCCAAGGAAGGACGTGCAGGGCGATAGCCAACCTGGGCCCGACCCGGCACCTATCGTCCCAGGACGGCATGGGTCTCTTCGTGGGCCTCGTCCACTCCGGCCCGGCCGACTTCAGCAAGACCGCCCCTCAGCCCCTCAGGAATCGGACCGCTCCCCGGCACCCGCGCAGCCAGGAGATCGCCGCTGCATCCGGAGCCCGAAGCTGGATCCCGTACGCGGCCTGCAACAGCGGTCTTGAGTCCGGTGAGATATCCGGTACTTCGGACGGGAGTCAGTGCGCGATGCCGTCGATCAGTGTGCGGATACGGGTACTGGGTCGTCCGGCGCCACGGCTCCGATCAGCAGCTGGGCTTCTGCGGGATTAAGACCGACCGGCAATTGGGGGGTGGGTGAAGGAGCGGGGCTGGGGTGCGTGCATCGCAAGGCGGAGGATCGAGCCATGGCGAATGGGGCCTCCCCTGCTCGAGCGAAGCCGAGAGCTCGGGGAACATGGTGATTGACGACAACGCCGCGAGGTGCGTGCCCCAGCCCCGGGAATCCGCCCCGTTATGTTTTTCGTGGTCCTGCAACGGGGCCGCTGGCCTCCGGGCCCGGCATGACTGTTGCCCCCTGTCGAAGACATGACCTGGGGGGTGGTGTCACCGGGCCCGGAAGGTGTCGTCACAGACGCTGATGAGAGGTCCGGCCACCGCCTGGTCCGACGCAACGCCGGGCGGCTTGCGGGCGGCAGGTCTGCATAACGTGGATGCGCGAGCACGACACCGACGCCGAGGCCGGCACCGTGAACACCCCCTGGGGAGAGGGAGTAACGATGTTCGACACGACCGAGGTGGGCGTCTTCCTGGGCCTGGACGTCGGCAAGAGCGCCCATCACGGGCACGGGCTGACCCCGGCGGGGAAGAAGGTCTTCGACAAGCCGATGCCCAACAGTGAGCCCAGACTGCGGGCCGTCTTCGACAAGCTGACCGCGAAGTTCGGCACCGTGCTGGTGATCGTGGACCAGCCCGCCTCCATCGGAGCTCTGCCCCCGACCGTCGCCCGGGACGCCGGCTGCAAGGTCGCCTACCTGCCCGGCCTGGCGATGCGCAGGATCGCCGACCTCTACCCGGGCGAGGCCAAGACCGACGCGAAGGACGCCGCGGTCATCGCAGACGCCGCCCGCACCTCCAACCGGATACGCGGCTTGCTCACCCAGTTCCACCCCAGCCTCGAACGCGTCCTCGGGCCACGCCTGGACCACCAGGCCGTCACCTGGCTGCTGGAACGCTACGGCTCCCCGGCATCGCTGCGGAAGGCGGGCCGTCGCCGGCTCGTCGAGGCGATCCGACCCAAGGCGCCACGCATGGCCGCCCGGCTGATCGACGACGTCTTTACTGCCCTGGACGAGCAAACCGTCATCGTCCCGGGGACCGGCACCCTCGACACCGTGATCCCATCCCTGGCCCGCTCGCTGGGAGCCGTCCACGAACAACGCCGGGCCCTGGAAGCCCAGATCAGCACCCTGCTGGAGGCCCACCCTCTTTCCCAGGTCCTGACCTCGATGCCCGGCGTCGGAGTCAGGACCGCCGCAGTCCTGCTGACCACCGTCGGCGACGGCAGCTCGTTCCCGAGCGCCGCGCACCTCCTACGCCGGACTCGCCCCGACCACCAGACAGTCCGGCACCTCGATCCACGGCGAACACGCACCCCGAGGCGGAAACCGGCAGCTCAAACGTGCCATGTTCCTCTCTGCCTTCGCCTGCATGAACGCCGATCCCGCCTCCCGCACCTACTACGACAAACAACGCGCCCGCGGAAAGACCCACACCCAAGCCCTCCTCCGCCTCGCACGCCAACGCATCAGCGTCCTGTTCGCCATGCTCCGCGACGGCACCTTCTACGAATCACGAGCCTCCGAAGCAGCCGTCGCATGACCAGCCCATCAACAGCCCGACTCGCCAGCACAACGATTCAGCAGCCGTCAGAGCCGTCGTCAGTGTGTTACGCCGCCCGCCCACGCCAAGATCTCCGCGGCGCCCTGACGGACAGCCGCCTCCCCGTCCCGAGCGAGCTGCACGCAGACTGCCGCGACGTCAGGCACGCTGTCCGGTCCCGCCAGGACGTCATGCACCCCGGTCTGCATCCAGTCGGCATGGCTGTCGTCGGCTTCGGCGAGCGCCAGAGCAATGAGTCGCACCGCAGCCACCGTCCCCACCCGGGCCAGGGCCTCTGCCGTCTGACGGGTCACTGCCGTGTCCTCGACGTCCAGCAGCAGCCCCACCAACGCTTCCGCAGCCTCAGGACCATCAGGGAAGGAAGCAAGGTCATGCCCGGCACGAACACGTTGCGACCACGAAGGAGACGAGGCCCCAGCCAAAGCCACCTCCACCCCACTCATCATCTCCGACACGACCAGACAGTCTCATGCCCCACGGCGAAGATCGAGCCGGGACCGAACCTGCCCACGCTTGACGAAGGACATAGAGGCACCCCCAATTGTCGGTCGGTCTAACAAGCTGTTGTCTTTCCGATCGTGCGGTCGTTCTGGATCGAACAGAGTGCTGGATCGGGTGAGTTCGCCGCTGTGCACGCATGAAGGAAGGGCCTCCTGGTAGCTCGCGGTTGTTGAAGCCAGAGCGACAGGGAGGCCCTTGTTGTTGCAGTCTTGCGTGGTCAGCTTGGTGGAGTCCAGCTCGTCCACCCCAGCGTGTGACTGTCTCGCCCACAAGTTCGGGAACGCGGCCGATCAGCCCGGCCGGGAGCGCTGTTACGACTCGGACATGAGTGATGCGGAGTGGGCGGTGGTCCGGCAGGCTTTTCCGACGCCGGCGTGGATGGAGAGCCGGGGTGGCCGGCCCGAGGGCTACTGCCACCGCCAGATGCTCGACGCGGTCCGCTACCTGGTCGACAACGGGCAATGCCGTTGCTTGAGCTACTGAAGTATCGCGGGCGTAAGGGTGATGCCCTTCTCCGGAACCCGTCGTGTGCCTCGCCTGACCTGGTCTTTCTTGCGCACGATGTACTGCGAGACCGGATGGCGGGTGTAGCGGTCCGCCTCGCGTAGCCGTCGGAGACCGTTGTCGAGCTTGCGTACGACTTTCGTGGCCATCCGTTTCATAAACTGCCGCAGACGGCGGGCCGACCGGCCTACCTGGAGAACAACACTGCGTCGTGTGTGTTTAAGGACCTTGACGAACGAGATCCGGTCGGGGTCCAGACCTTCGCCGTCGGCCAGCCGCATGATGATCCGGTTCAGACAGTGATGGAGGGTCAGGTGAGCCCAGATCTCCTGCCGCACCAGTTCCGGCGACACCGACCGCAGCACCTCGGCCCTCCCCCGCTGAAAGGTCTTCAGCTGCCGGTAGGCGGATTCGATCTCCCAGCGCTCGTGATACAGGGCTGCCAGCTCCTCGGCGGGCCAGGCCTCGGGGTCGAGCAGGTCGGTCAGCAGCCTGGTTTTCTCGCCGCCGTCGACCTGGTAGTCGATCACCGCTGGCCGGCTACGGAGCGGTGACGATGAAGAACGCGCTGGCAGCAACGGTCGGCACCCTGCCCGGGCAACTATGGCGGTCGCTGACCTGGGACCGCGGCAAGGAGCTGTCGGCACACGCCCAGTTCACGATCGAGACCGGCATCCCGGTCTACTTCGCCGACCCGCACAGCCCCTGGCAGCGCGGCACCAACGAGAACACGAACGGCCTGTTGCGCCAATACTTCCCGAAGGGAACTGACCTTTCTCGATGGGCGGCTGAGGATATCGAGGCGGTCGCTGCCACGCTCAACAGCCGGCCCCGGCCCGGATGGGAGTGCCGCTGCCCGGCGAGATTCATCCGGGTCAGATAGGTCCCGTCAGGCAAGACCTCCATGGGCTTCGCGGCGACGAAGGTGCGGGCTCTGATCAGCAAGTGTGCTCCGGCCTGCGTGTAGGCCTTCCACAGTGCGACGCCGGGGAAGGCCCGGTCCATGATCACCAGCATGCCGGCGGCACTGCCGGCCATCTCTGTCGCCAGGGCGGGCTCGCCACCACCGCCCTTGAAACTGCCTATCCGCGCGTCGATCGTCGCGTGCGTACCGGTCTCGGTCAGCGTCACCACTCTGGCCTGCGGGAACCCGATGGGCCGACCGGCACTGTCCACCTGCCCAAGCCGGTGTTGCATCCACTGGTTGAACCTGGTCAATACACGTCCGTGAAGCTCACAACACGCCTGGTCAGGGCCGGTATCCAGGCGTCCATGGGCTCGGTCGGCGACTCGTTCGACAATGCCCTGGCGGAGAACCTGTGGATGGTCATCAAGACCGAGTGCATCCGCGGCCGCGTCTTCGCCACCAGAGCCGAAGCGAACCTCGCGCTCTTCGAGTACATCGACGGCTTCTACAACCCCCGCCGCATCCAGAAACGGCTGGGCTACCTCAGCCCGATCGAGTTCGAGGAGAAGTACTACGCCGACCAGGCAGCGACCGAACAAGTGAACCTGAAACCACGTCAACCCGCTCTGACCAGCTAGTCAGCCATTCCCGAGCTGCGGGGGAACCTCAGCCCCAAGGTGCTGCCGGGCCCTGGTGAACGACGACTTGTTCGGGACCGACTGGTCCATCTCGGCCAGGGCCCCGACCAGGTTCTCCGCGACATCGTCGTAGGAGTCCTGCTGGAACAGCGCCAGAGCAAGCACGAAGTAGACCATGAACCGGCTCGATAGGGGACGGGGCTTGGCGTTTCCCCGACGGTCACCGTGCCAGGGAGAGGGACTACGTGCACCTATCAAGCAACGGCATTGCGACAACGGGATCAAGTGGCGTTCCCTGCCTGTCGACTTCCCGCCCTGGCCCCGCGTCTACGCGTTCTTCCGCCGCTGGCGCGACCACGACCTGATCCAGGAACTGCATGACCGGCTCCGTGAGCGTGTCCGCCGGGCAGAAGGCCGGGAGACGGAGCCGACGGCGGCCATCGTGGACTCGCAGTTGGTGAAGGCCGACGCCACCGTCAAGAACGCCTCACGCGGCTACGACGGCGGGAAGAAGGTCAACGGCCGCAAGCGGCACCTCATCACGGACTGCCTCGGCCTGCTCCTGGACGTGCTGGTCATTTTCGCGTGCTGCCCCGCCGTTGGGTCGTCGAAAGGTCGTTCGCCTGACTGATACGGAACCGACGCCTGGCCCGCGACTACGAAACAGAGCCGGCCAGCAGCAAGGCTGTGATCCTCTGGTCGATGACCATGGTGATGAGCCGCCGCCTCGCCCGCCGGAAAACGGCTACGCGGCAGCAGCGGACACCGGCGCGGGCAGCGTGAACCGGCCCGGCCTGCCCTCGACCAGCCAGCCCCGCTCCACCAGCCGCTTAAGCCTTCCCCGCGCACCCTCCACCCGGGCCGGAACGGCAGTGTCCCAGCCCAGAGCCACCGCCGCCTGCCGCGCAGTCAGACTGTCACCGCCCGCCTCCCCGAAAGCGGCCATGATCCGCCGGTAGTCCGTGCCGAGGACCTCCACCGGCACCCCGTTCTCACGCCGGGCCACCGTCCGCCGCGGCCCCGGCACCTGCGCCGGCACCTCCACCACGGCCTCGGCCGCAGCAGGTCCGGCAACTTCCGTCACGGCGAGCGCGTCCTGCTCGGCCAGTGCTTCCAGATGCTGTTCCAGACCGATCACCCGATGATGCAGGACCTCTTCCGCCTCCGCGAGAGCTGCCCCCACCCGCTCGAACTCCGCCCGCAGTTCCTCCACCCGCACCAGAGCAGCCTTCTCACGGCTCTCGAGCACTGCCCGCAACGACGGCATCCGCCACCTCCACGTCACCCGGGACGAACAAGACGACCAAAGCCTGCCTCAAAAACGACGGCACCACGCCTGACCTACGGAAACTCACACAACAGATTCGAAAAAGAAACGGCTACTAAGCTTGACGTTTATCCTCGCTGCTGTTTCAGGCGGACGTGTTCGGTGAGGGTTTCTGCTCGTTTCACGGTCTTTCCGGGTTCGTGTCGTGGTGCCGGTCTGCGGTTTTTGGAGCCGGGTGGGCGTCCGGTGCCGGATTTGGAGGGTTTGGGCACTCCGGCGGGACGGGCTGCCTTCGCGTGGAGGTGGCGGAACCCCCGGCGGACCCGGGCCGGGGTGAGCCGGCGGGGCTCGGTGGCCCGTTCCCAGGGGCGGCGGAGGTCCTCGGCGAGCGGGCGGGCGAGGCGGAGTTGGGTGTGGGCGGCGATGATGAGCCAGGTCCACAGGTCGGCGGTGTGCGGGTCACGTACCTTCGGGGCGGTCCAGCCGAGGGTCTGCTTGAACAGCCGGAAGGTGTGTTCCAGATCGAAGCGCCGCAGGAACGCCTGCCAGCGCAGGTCGATGTCGGCGGCGGTCATCCCGGTGCGCGAGGACCACAGCCATACCGGCTTCGGATCACGGTCACCGGGCAGGTGTGCCACCTGTAGTCGGATCAACGTGCCGTGGACCAGGGGGAGTTCACCGCAGTGGTCGAGCCAGGGGCCGCGGGCGGTCAGGCGGGGGTGCATCCGGTCCCAGGCGAGTGTCTCGGCCTTCCCGTAGTGGGTGGTGTCGCAGGCGGTGGTCTGGTCGGGGGTGTGCCAGGAGTCTGGCTTGGAGAAGGTCAGGACGCCGCCGTGCTTGCGGGGCTGCCCACCGCGCGGGGTGGAGCGGCGGGGGCCGGCGTCGCGGAGCATGACCCGGTCCGAGCGGAGCCGGCCGATCAGTTCGACGGGCAGATCTGACAGGACGAAGGCGAGGCGGGTGACGTCGTAGCCGGCGTCCATCACGATGAGAATGTCCTGGTCGCCGGGTTTCCACTGCCTGGCGTGGATGAGGCGGGTGACGACGTCGCGGAGCTGGGTGGCGGTCACCGCGGTGGCATCGTCGGCCGGCCCCAGCCGGATCGCGTCGAGGAGGGCGGTCCATGAGGTGCGTCCGGTCTCCAGGGCGGCGACGAAGGAGTAGGGCCATCCCGGGATGAACTGGTCGGCGCTGCGGCCGCGGCCGTAGACGTGGCAGAACAGCAGGTCCGGGCTGGTCGGTGCGTCGGGCCGCAGCCAGTTGCTCACATCGACCGCGAGGACGATCCGTCCGTCGGCCGCACGCGGCAGGGGTGTTGCGGCGAGGAGTCTGCGTAGGCGGCGGGGTTCCAGCCAGCCGTGGTTGACCGCGTCGTACATCGCCCCGTGCCCGCGCCGGTGCTCGGCCGTCAGCGTGAGCTCGACCAACGACGTCACCGGGCCGTCCGCGCACAGCACCGCGTCGGTCAGCTCGAAGAGCGCGTCCGCCCGCTTGTAGAGGCAGTCGTAGAACTCGACACGAAAGTGGGACAGCACGCCCAACGCGGCGTCCACGGGACCCGCAGGAGTCAGACTCTTCACAGCGGCCGTCCTTCACGCGACGTTGCTCGACACCTCGAAGCGTGAAGAACGGCCGTCCTGTTGTCTCACGAAGAAGCCAAGATCAACAGGTCGGGTGACCCGGCGAGGTTAAACAAAAAGCTAAGTGGTCGGCTTCCGAAGTCCTTCGGGGGTTGATCAGGCTGTCAGTCTGATGGAGGATTTTTCTTGTCGGTCGGCGGGTGTGTGCTGGTCGAGTCGGGCCAGCAGATCGTCCAGGTCGGTGGTGGTGAACCTCCACTGGAACGGCTGTGCCGTGGCGTTGTAGCGGTCTTCGAACCCTCGGAGCCGGTCCCGGACCTGGTCGAGGTCCGTGAAGTCGTTGGGTGTCACGACCTTTCGCTGCACGATGGAGAAGAAGATCTCGATCTGGTTCACCCAGGAGGCGTGGACCGGGGTGTGGACCAGGACGGCGTTCGGAAATCGGGCGGCCATGCGGTCGATGGCCCGCATGCCACGGTGCGAGGAGCCGTTGTCGACGATCCAGAAGACGCGTTTCGCGCTGGCGTAGGGCTCCTGCGTCATGACCTGTTCGACCAGGGCCATGAACGGCACGATGCCGGTGGTGGCCTCGCAGCGGCCGAAGGCTTTCGCCTGGTGAACGTCGTAGGCGGCCAGGTAGGCCAGGGCGCCGCCGCGTCCGTACTCGTGGTTGACGCGCATCGCCCTGGCCTGCCCCGGGGCCAGAGTGGGGTGGCAGCGGCAGCGGGCCTGGATCGAGGTCTTCTCGTCGCTGGACAGGACGTACTCGTCCTCGCCGAGCGGGGCGCCTTCGAAGGTGCGGGCGTAAAGGTCCAGGACCCGCTGTGCCCTGGCGCGGAAGTTCGGGTCTCGGATGAAGATCCAGGACCGGTACTGCCAGGGCTTGATCGCGTCCTGGCGTAACCAACGGCGCACCGTGGACGCGGAGATGCTGTCGGTGATTCCGCGCGCGGTCAGCTCGGCGGCAAGTTCCGGGCACGACCAGCGCGACAGCGGCACCCCTGTCTCGGCCGGGAGTTGGCAGGCCAGGGCCTTGGCCTCGGCGACCTGAACGGGGTTGAAGCGGGCGGGACGCCCGGTGCGCTTGCGGTCGGCCAGGGCCGGCAGCCCGCCGTGGGCGAACCGGTCGCGCCAGGCGCGGACCGTGTCCAGATGCAGGCCCGTCTCGCGGGCGATTCGCGCGTTGGAGCGCCCCCGAGCTGCGTGCAGGACGATCTCGGCCCGCCGCCGTAACCGGTACGGGGTCTTGTGGCCGTAGGCCATCTTCTTCAACCGCTCGCACTCGGCCGTTGTCGCAACGATCGGGCGGGCCGGGGTAACGGGCATGGCAGACGGGCCGATCGGGAGAAGTGGATCACGACGGGCATACTGCCGCGTCCGGCGCCTCAACGATCCGGCAAGATGGCCACCGTGCCCACGCCGCCGGAGTGCACCCGGCTGTCACTCCCCCCGCGGCTGTCCGAACACGCCCGCACCGCCCGATCGCAACTGACGGACCGCCAGGTCGCTGACCTGGTGGGCGATGTCGGGCCACAGGGCGGCGGGGAGGTCGTGGCCGACGCCCGGGTAGGTCACCAGGCGGGCGCCGTCGATGGCTTGGGCGGTGGCGCGGCCCGCGCTGACGCGCAGGATGGGGTCCTGCTCGCCGTGCAGGACCAGGGTGGGTCGGCGCAGCTCTTTGAGCCTGGGTCCGTGCCACTGGGCGCCGATCTGGCGGCTCTGTGCCTTGTTGTCGCGCGGGCCGCTGTCCACGTCGGCCTCGACCCAGGCGCGGGCCGCGGCTTCGTCGAAGGGGTAGCCAGGTGAGGCGATGCCGCGCCATACGGTGAGGGCGGCCTCGATGTCGCCTTCGCGGCCCTCGGGGAACTTGGTCCGGGCGAGCTTGGCGAGCAGGCCGAACCGCAGGTAGCGCAGGACCCCCAGGCCGGAGACGTCGCTGGGCAGGGCCGCCGAGGAGGTGACGCTGAGCACCCGGTCGGGGTGTCGCAGCGCGACCCGCTGGGCGATCGCGCCGCCCAGGGAGTGGCCGAAGACATGGGCCCGCTCCCAGCCGAGTTCGTCCATCACGGCGATGGCGTCGTCGGTCATGTCCTCGGAGGTGTAGGAGTCCCCACGCTTGGCGAACAGGGCCTTGAAGGGGTTGGCGGTGGCGGTGTCCGGCATCCGGGTCGACTGGCCGGCGTCGCGCTGGTCGTAGCGGGCCACGGCGAACCCGGCGTCGGCGAATGCCCGGCACAGTCCGGCCGGCCACCAGAACCGGGCGGTGGCCAACCCCATGATGAGCAGCAGCGGTTCGCCCTCGGAGCCCTTCAGTTGGTCGAAGGCCACCTGTACGTCGCCGTTGTGCGCGTATCGGGTCGGCGTCCACTCCTGCTGCGGCTGCATCTGGGGCATGTCGACTCTCTTTCATTTACTGCGATCCATGTTCGCAGTTCATATGGCCTAAGGTACTGCATACGCCGTTCGCAGAACAGGAGGGGCCATGACCGAGTCGTCCGCCCACAGCATCTGGCTGCGCCCCGAACGCTCCGGACGCGGCCCGACGCCCACGTTCGACCGCGACCGCATCGCCGCCGCCGGGATCGCCCTAGCCGACGCGGACGGCCTGCCCGCCGTCACCATGCGGGCCGTGGCGGTCGCCCTCGGGGCCGGACCGGCATCCCTCTACCGCTATGTGGCCACCCGCGACGAACTGCTGGAACTGATGATTGACCAGGTCAATGGCGAGATCTCCTACGCCACACTCGGCTCCGGGCACTGGCTCGACGACCTGCTCGCCCTGGCCCGGCAGAGCAGGGGCGTCTACCTCGCGCACCCATGGCTGCTCGACGCGACCGCGACGAGGACCCCGCTGGGGCCGCACGCGGTCACCTACCTGGAACACGCCCTGGCCGCGCTGGCGGACCTCGACGTCAGTCCCCGGACCAAGCTGGAGGCCATCGCGATCCTCAATGCCGTCGTCTCCACTCTGACCCGGGCCGAGGTGACCCAGCGTCTCGCCGGGCAGACCATCCCGCAGTGGCAGCAGGACCAGGCGGAATATCTCACCCAGGTCGCCATGGCGGGCCACCACCCGCACCTCGCCACCGCCCTGACCGGGCAGCCGCCCGAGGCCGAGGATTCATCGGAGTCGCTCTTCAACCGCATCCTCACCCGCGTGCTAACCGGGCTCCTTCAGCCCGACGACATCGGAGCGACCCCCGTGCGCGGTCGCGCGGAGGCAGAGCCATCCGCGGCCAGTCCGGGGCCGACCGCAACCTCCTGATGCCTCATCGGGAGAGTCATGCCCGAGCTCTCACAGTTTCGGCGGAACCCCGGTAGAAACCACCCCAGACTGCGCCTGCGGCCTCTACTTGGCCGCCCCCGAGATCTGACCGGACCTCACACACAACAACAGCGGGAGTCAACCCCCGAAGGACTTCGAGCGTCGACCACAAGCTTGACGTTTATCCTCGCCTGTCACCCAACCTGCTGATCTGCGGTTCTTCCCGGGACAGCGGAGGCGGCCGTTCTCCACGCTTCGAGAAGTCGAGTCACGAAGCACGAGAGAACGGCCGCTGCGTATGAGTCTCCCTCTCCCAGGGCCCGCAGGCGAGGCGTTGGATGTCTTGTCCCGCTTTCGGGTCGAGTTCTACGAGTGCCTTTACGCCCGCGCGGATGCACTCTTCGAGCTCACGGACGCGGTGCTGTGCGCGGACGGGCCGGTGAAGACCCTGGTCGAACTGTCGCTGGCCCTCGAGTACCGGCGTGGGCATGGTGCTCTGTACGCAGCGTTGGACCGGGGCTGGGCCGAGCCGGCCCGGTTACGGCGGACACTGGCGGGCCTGCCGCTGCCGAAGGCGGCCGACGGGCGGATCGTGCTGGCCGTGGACGTGAGCAACTGGCTCCGTCCCGACGCCCCGACCAGCGACGACCGCCTGTTCTGCCACGTCTACGGGCGTGGCGCCCGCAGCAAGGACCAGTTCGTGCCGGGCTGGCCGTATTCCTTCGTGGCCGCTCTGGAGACCGGCCGCACCTCCTGGGTCGCTCTGCTGGACGCCGTGCGCCTTGGTCCCGCCGACGACGCGACCGTGGTCACGGCCAGCCAACTCCGCGGCGCCGTCGAGCGGTTGATGCAAGTCGGACAGTGGGAGCCCGGGGATCCCGAGATCCTGATCGTCATGGACTCGGGCTACGACGTCACCTACCTCTCCCACTGAAGGACCTGCCCGTCGTGCTGCTCGGGCGTCTGCGCTCGGACCGTGTCATGCTCCGCGACCCGGGCGAGGCCCGCTCTGGGCCCAGGGGCGGGCGTCCGCGCCGGCACGGCGGCGCCCTCGCCCTGGCCCGGCCCGAGACCTGGCACAACCCCGAGGTGACCACGTCCACGGACACCACCCGCTATGGCACCGCTGAGACGATGGCCTGGGACCATATGCACCCCCGGCTCACCCATCGTGGCCCCTGGCTGAACCACGCAAAAGATGAACTCCCAGTATTGCAAGGCACGTTGATTCGACTCAAGGTCGAGCACCTGCCGGGCGATCGCGACCCCAAACCAGTCTGGCTGTGGTGCTCGGCCACCACCGCCACACCGGCGGACGTGGACCGCTGGTGGCAGTCGTTCCTCCGCAGGTTCGATCTCGAACACACCTTTCGGCTGATGAAGCAGACCCTCGGCTGGACCGCTCCGAAGGTCCGCCACGCGGACACCGCCGACCTGTGGACCTGGCTGATCGTCGCGGCCCACACCCAACTCCGCCTCGCACGCCCCCGCGCCGAGGACCTCCGCCGCCCCTGGGAACGGCCCGCCGAACCCCGCCGCCTCACCTCCGCCCGGGTCCGTCGCGGGTTTCGCAACGTCCACGCGGCCACAGCCCGCCCGGCAGCCGCACCAAACCCGTCCCGGCCAGGGCCCGGCAGGCCACCCGGCTCGAAGAACAAGCACCGAGCCAAGCGCCACGACGTCGGCAAGACGGTCAAACGCGCCGCGTCGATCAAGGAACACAAAGCGCAGCAAGGTTAAACGCCAAGCTAAGCCGATGGACCTGCACGGGACGCAGGTCCTCAACCTCTTCTACCGCTTCGCCACCTCAGCATGGGGTCAGGGTTTCGCCGGCGAAGCCGCCACCAAAGTCACGGCCTGGGTGTCCCGCCACGTTCCCGACCTCCCCCTGATTGCCAGGGTTCGGCCGGCCAACATCGCTTCCCAACGCGTGGCGATCCGGGCCGGCCTGGCCCGGGCGCAGCACCTTGGCGGAGCCGGATACGACGGTCTCGACTGGATCTATGCGTCGAAACTCCCAAACTGAACAGCATCTGCACGCCATCCGGTGCGCACGTCGACCTCTCCGCCGAGACGACTACGACTCCGAGATGGTCAGGGCCTTCAACCGGCACCGACGTGCCCATGGGAACCCCGGAGGGTTCGCAACCGCAGCTAAAACCGTACGAAACAGGGGAGATCGCTCGACCAGTGCGCAGCCGTCCACGGTCACCGTCCCCATGAGGATTCGTGACCGCGGGGTGGGGAATTACGTGACGCTCAAACCGTGTGAAGGGGGAATTGCGTGACCATCGATACGCGTCAACTATTCGCTGTGACGGGGCGAGGGGTGTCCGTAGGGTTCGTGCATGGCAGACGAGAGCGAGCGGGCCGTTCAGCCGGCTATCGCGGCGGAGATGCGGCTCCTGGACCGCTACGTGCGTGCTTCGCCAGCCTTGGTGTCGGAGCTTCTGGACCCGGCTGCGGTGTCGGTGGAGCCGGGGTTGGCGGATGTCGTCACGCTGCAGGGCCGTCGGCAGGCCCGCATGTCCGCCGTCGACGAGGAGAGCTTCTTCCTCGACACGCTCTCGGAGTACCAGTGGGCCCGGGACCGCGGCCGGTTTGGCGCCGGCGACGCTCGACGGCCTGCTCAAGCCGGTGGTGGAGGTCTGCGAGTACTACGGCACCGTGCCGTGGCAGCTCTCCCCTCGTGAGGTCGACCGCTACTTCACCGGACCGGGTAAGCGGGCGCCATCGACGCTGCGCGGCGAGATCAACAAGATCGACGCGTATTTCGCGTTCCTGGAGCAGCGCTGCGCCGGAGAGATCACGCGGCGTTTCGGCGCCGCCGTCGAGTCGCCGATCGACCCGTTCAACCGGCCGCGGCACCGCAGGGACTTCGGCCTGCGGATCCCGCCGTCGCAGACGGCGATGTGGGACTTCCTCGGCCGGTGGCGCGAGGACCTGCCCAACGCGCGGAAGTACCTGGTCGCCTGCCGCGACTACCTGATGACCAAGGTCGCCTACCTCTCCGGCGTCCGCGCCGCCTCCGAGTGGCTCACCTACCGCCACCGTCGCTGGCCGGCCTCGACCAACCCCCACCTGCTCGTCAGCCAGCGCACCGCGCTCGACCCCGACCACCCTCCGGTCAGCATGACCACGCTCCACAGGGCCCTGCCCAAGGGTGTGCCGCTGGACGGCCTGCGACAGGACCGGATCCTGAACGAGGCGTTCGAGACCGGCGATCCGCTGAAGCTGATGCGCCTGTTCGGCATCACGGAAAAGACCGCCATGCACTACGCCGGCGCCGCCCATCCCGAGCGCACGGCGAAGCTGCCCCGGTGGCGCTCACGGCATGGCCGGCTGGTTCGCGGGCTGCTCCCAGGCACCAAGTACGGGATGAGCCGGACGTAGGCGACCATGCCGACGACCTCGACCAGGGCCTGGGCGAAGCTCACGGACCGCGGCCGGGATCGGATGCTCGGCACCGCTGGCCTCGCCCACAAGCACGACCCGAGCGCGCCGTTCCTCGAATGGCGGTGTCATTCGGCCAAAAGGACGCCCGTTCGTGATGGGCGGATCAGGGCGGGAAGACGTATTGGTTCAGGCTCACGTATCCGAAGGACAGATCAGACGGGACAGGCGATGGCCACCACCACCGGTCAGACGCAAGAGGGCAGGCTGCCCAGGAGCATCCAGTTGCCAGGAATCGTGCTGGGGGTGGGGCTCGGCGGATTCGTCGATGGCATCCTGCTCCACCAGCTCCTCCAGTGGCACCACATGCTCACCAGCACCAACCACGACCGCATCGGCGTGAAGTACTACCCCGCGAACACGGTCTCCGGTCTGGAGATGAACACCATGTGGGACGGCATCTTCCACGCCATCTGCTGGGTCGCGGTCATCCTGGGCCTGGGCATCCTGTACTCCCGGGTCACTCACCAGCGTCGCCGGGTGTGGACCTCCCGGGTGCTGTGGGGGTGGATCCTGGTCGGGTGGGGCCTGTTCAACATCGTCGAGGGTCTCCTGGACCATCAGATCCTCGGCATCCACCACGTCCACGGCGGTCCCCACCAGATCTGGTGGGACATGGGCTTCCTGCTCCTGGGCCTCCTCCTGATCACCGGCGGCTACCTGCTCCAGCGCAGCGGCCGGCCCTTCGACCCCGACGCCTCCGAGCGGCCCGCCCGGCACGCCTGATGGACGTCGACATGCATCACCACATGCACGACCATGGCGCAGGTAGCGGTCTGTGGGAGACGCTGCTGCCCCCAGCCGCAGTCATCCTGCTCGCCGCCGCCTACCTTCTCCTCGCAGGCCGGGCCCGGCACCGCAATCCCGTCCAGGGCTGGGGACGCCGGCGGACGGCGAGTTTCCTGACCGGATGCGCCCTGCTCGCCGGAGCACTGCTGCCACCGCTGGCCCCCTTCGCTCACGGCGACTTCCGCGGGCACATGGCCCAGCACATGCTCATCGGCATGTACGCACCCCTGGCCCTGGTGCTCGGCACGCCGGTCACCCTGCTGCTGCGCACCCTGCCCGCCGCCCGCGCTCGCGCGCTGATGGGCGTTCTGCGCAGCCGCCCGGCCAGAGTGCTCGCCCACCCGGTCACCGCCCTGGTCCTGAGCACCGGCATCCTCGCGCTCCTGTACTTCACCCCGCTGTACAACGCGACCATGAACCAGCCCGTACTGCACTGGCTGATGCACGCCCACTTCCTCTTGTCCGGCTGCCTGTTCGCCTGGGTCATCACCGGCCCCGACCCCGCCCCGACCCGGCCCGGCGTCCCCACCCGGCTCGTCGTCCTCGGGATCGCCGTCGTGGCGCACGCCACGATCTCCCAGCTGATCTACGGCGGCTTCCTCATCAACGTTCACGCACCCATCGACCAGGTCCAAGGCGGCGCGGAGATCATGTACTACGGCGGCGACATCGCCGAACTCCTCCTCGCCGCAGCCCTGGTCACCACTTGGCGGCCCGCCCGCCACCAGCGCCAGGGTGCTGATCGGCCGGTGCCCAGTGGCGTGGTCAGGACAGTCGCCGGCTGACCCGGCCCGTCGCACCGATCCCGCGGGCGTCGGTGGTCACCCGGCTCCTGGTATCGGCCAGATGTCAACGGACAGCGGGCCGTCCGGGTGAGCGGACATCTCAGATCATTGTGCGCGGACAGTTGACCTCCCTGTCCGGTACAACTATTCGTCCCTCGGATGGGGGCGTGTGAGCGTTGCGGGCAGGCCCGTTGCGCTGGCGGTGCCATGGGGGATATAGCGTCGCGATCATGAGACCGCTGACTGACACCACCACCGACCAGGCGCCGGCTGATCCGGCCGCCACCGACGACATGCTGGCCACCCAGCCCATCGGCTACTGGAGCGGTCTCGCCCACGTGGCCGTCACCCGGCATCTGCGTGACGCTATGGCCAGGATCGACGTCACGCAGCCGCAGTACTGGGTGCTCAACCGGGTCAACGGCGGGCCCGCGGCGCCGAGCCGCGAGGAGGTCGTCATCCAGCTGACACCCCTCGCGGACGGGCCGCATGAGATCGCTCGTGTCATCGACCAGCTGTTCCACCGCGGCTGGCTCCGGATCGAAGCCGGGCATCGCCTGCAGCTTACCGATGCCGGGGAGGCTGCCAGGGTGCGGCTGCGCGAGCTGGTGACCGAGCTGCGCGCCGTGGTCCACGAGGGCATCAGCGATGAAGAGTACGTGGCCGCACTCAAGGTGCTGCGCAGGATGGTCGCCAACGTCGAGGACAGCGGGGACTCCTGATACTCCAGCCGGACTTCTTCATTCGTGCTGGTCAACGGCTTGGGCGTGGAGAGTGTAGCGGGCCGGAATGGGGGTGGGGCGGTCGTTGCCGGGCCGTCCCACGAAGGTGTGACCGCGCCGTGTGTAGTGGCAACGTTCCGGTCAGTTCGCCCGAGTGAATGATGCACCAACAACCGTATGGGAAGAGCGACTTGGCGATCTGCTCTTGCGGATCGGGGGCCGTTTCGCCCGCGTGGAGCCCCGGCGCCGGATGCGAGACTACGTCCGTGGGCTCCTTGGCCCCGTGGGCCGCAAGAACGGCTGGCAGCTGGCCGAATATGCCGGTCATGGCACCCCCGACGGGCTGCAGCACCTGCTCTCCCGGAGCCGCTGGGAGGCCGACGACGTCCGTGACGACCTGCAGGCTTACGTCGCCGAGCACCTCGGCACGAACAAAGGCGTGCAGCTGGTCTACGCAGACGGAGTCCGCGAGCACATTGAACAGGCTCGCAGCCAGCAGGCCATGCGAAGCCACCGCGACGATCAGGCCGGACTGGCGCGCAGTCAGGCAAGCCTGGCTACCGACCTGGAGATCACGAAGGCCGACAACCAGCGGTTGCGAGCCGAAGTCGCCACCCTCCGAAGGACCATCCAACGCCAGCTGGGACAATCAGCTGGACCAGCTGGGCGCTGCCGACCTCGCCGACCGCGTGGAGGAACTCACATGCCAGAACCGCGCTTTGCGTGGTGAACTCGACGAGCTCAGACGCTCATTCACGCAATCCAACACCAGCCGACCGAGAGCGAGGACAACCTGAGCGCGGCCCGCGCCACCCTCCGACGGGTGATCCGCAGCGAGAACCAGAGGACGTGACTCAACCCTTATAGGACCTATCGAGCCGACCACCGCCGGGACGGGTTTCAGCGCGTATGCCCGAGTTGGGTGGAGCGGTCAGGGGCTTGTCCAGCGTGTCAGGCGCCGTAGCGGCGCTGGCGGGCGGCGTATGCGCGTACGGCCCGCAGGAAGTCGACTTCGCGGAACGCCGGCCAATACGCCTCACAGAAGTACAGCTCCGAGTACGCACTCTGCCACAGCAGGAAGTTCGACATGCGCTGCTCTCCGCTGGTGCGGATGACCAGGTCGGGGTCCGGCTGTCCAGCGGTGTACAGGTGGCGGGCAATGTCGTCCGCGGTCAGGTCGGTGGCAAGGTCCCGCATCGACCTACCGGTATCCGCCTGCTCGTACAGCAGATCCCGCATGGCGTCTACGAGTTCCTGGCGGCCCCCGTAGCCGACGGCGAGGGTCACGTGCGCCCCGGTGGTGCACTCCCGCGTGGACTCGACGGCCTCTTTGAGGGCGCGGGCAGTGGTGTCGGGCAGCGTGTCCAGAGCTCCAGCGATGTGCACCTGCCAGCGCGGTCGCGGCCTGGCGAGGTGTGTGGTCAGGACCTCTTCAATCACCTGCATCAGAAAGGCGACCTCAGCGTCGCCGCGTCGCTGAAGGTTCTCGGCGGAGCAGACGAACACCGACACGTGCCTGATGTGGAGGGCCTCGCACCAGGACAGCACATCTTCCACGTGCTCGGCACCGTACTTATGGCCAAGGCTCGGGTTCCCGATGCCTCGCCCACGCGCCCATCGACGATTGCCATCCATGATCAGCCCGATGTGCCTGGGCAACTCCCCGCCCTGGAGTTGCCGGCGAAGCCGACGGGTGTACAGGGCGTAGAAGGGGTCAGTGACGCGCACGTCGCAGCCTTTCGAAGTTGGAGGATCCAGCGGGCGCCGACCCGCCACGGCGTGCATACTACGGAGTATTAGCACGCACCGCGTGTCATTGTAGAAATCCGCCGTCAACGCCCCAGGGAACACCAGTGCGCACCAACGACGCCCAGATGCTTGCCCTGTCTGCACTGGCGGACGGCCCACTGCACGGATACGCCGTCAACGCCGCAATCGAGCGGATGACCGGCGCGAGGCTCGGGCGTGGCAGCCTGTCCAGCGCGCTGGCACGACTGCACGGCAAGGGACTGATCGAGTACCTGGACAGAGAGGGCAGACGACGCCCCATACGCCTGACTCCGGCCGGCCGCGAGGCCCTCAAAGGCGAAATCGAATCCCTTGCGCATGTCGCGGGGCGCATCTTCGAGACGGTGGTCCCCGACAAAATCGCCTACCAGGATCGGCTCGCCGCCACCGACCTCGCGCATGCATACAATCAGGCCGCACTCAATGCTTTGGCCATCCAGCCAGGCCACGTCGTTCTGGATCTAGGCTGCGGTCCGGGCAACGACCTCGGCATGCTGGCACGCGCGGCAGCGCCTGCGGGAAGGGTCCTTGGTATCGACTCCGACCCTCAGATGACCCGTCGGGCGCGTACTCGCAGCGCCGGCCTTCCACACACTGACGTGCTGACGGCCGACGTTCATACGTTGCCGCTTCCCGCATGCTCTGCAGACCGTCTGCGCACCGACCGCCTGCTCCAGCATGTTGCCGACGTTCCAAAGGTTCTGGCGGAGGCACGGCGGATCCTGCGGCCTGGTGGCCGCCTCGTCATGGGCGAGCCAGACTGGGGCTCACTCGCTGTCGACTACCCGGATCCGGACGTTGCCCGCGCATACACCCGCCACGTTGCCGACCGGATCGTTCGCAACGCGATCATCGGGCGGCAGCTGGCTCGACTCGCTGAACAGGCGGGATTCACCGTCACGTCAGTCATCCCGATGACATCGGTCTTCCGGAACGTCAGTGCCGCCGACCAGGTCCTCGGTCTCCAGCGCAACACTGAGCGTGCCGTGGCCACCGGTTATCTCACGCGTCAGAAGGCCGACAGTTGGCTCGAGCATCTCGCTGGGAGTCCATTCTTCGCTGCGGTGACGCTCTACATCGTGACAGCGGAGTCACCCGCACAAACCTGACTGCCCAGGCGCTGCGACGCCGTCGACGAACCGACGGTGTGTGACATCACCCGGACATCCATGCCAGAGGGGGACCAGTGTCCTTGAAGTTTCCCCATGATCTTGGACCCTCGATGCTTACGCTGCGGGGGTGTGGCTTTGCTCGTGTCGTTGCCGTGTTTCGAGCGGTGCGAGGTAGCCCCATTTGGTGTGCTTCCGTAGCCGCTTGCGGTTGTAGAAGGCCTCGATGAAGGCGAAGATCTCTGCTCGGGCGGCGGCCCGGTCCGGCCGGATCCGGGTACCGATCTCCTCTTTGAGGACGGCGAAGAAGCTCTCCGCAGCGGCGTTGTCGTAGCAGGATCCGGCCCTTCCCATGCTCTGCCGCATGCGCAATGTGCCTATTTCACGGCGGAGTTCGGCGGAGGTGTATTCCCCAGACTCAACCGGTCGACGCAACACCGGTTTCCTGGATCAAGAGTAGATGCTTGTTCAGGGCTTCGGCAGGTGTCTGCCAACCGAGATTCTTGCGGGGCCTGTTGTTGAGTGCGAGGGCAACGGCCTAACTCCGTCCCCATTCGTATGGTCGGGCTGTCCTGGATCCCACCGTACGGATTCGCCCTTGGGACCGGTCCCGACAAAGACCGCTACGCCCCTTGGAACTTGGGGTCCGATGTTACTTCGGCACCGGTCTCAGCCGACTGCCGTTCCAATGACCCCATGAAGAATCGGAACAAGCTGTAAGTAGGGTCGGGGACTGGCGCGGTGGCCAATGCTCCGTTTCCAGTCCCCGCCGCTTCAAACCGTGCATGCAGTTCTCCCGCACACGGCTTTCCGACATCGTTCACCGACTGGCATGCACAGTCGCCCTGCGTACGTTTCCGGTGAGGCGGTAGACCCCGAGCCGCGTGATCCACTCGGGACGGCGGCCCGGTCCTGCGGCGCCTTCCTCCCGGCGGATGGATCTAGCCGATACGGCACTCATCCGGGTCCCTCCCTGTTCGCGAATCGCATCGATGAAGCAGGGGCCCTTCGCTCCCAACGGGTTGTGCTGTCCCGCCGATCGGCACTACTACGACCCCCTCCGACTGCCTCTCGACAGCCCGCCATTTCCCGGTTCTGCCGGTTATAGGCAGGCCACGCTTCCCGGGCCGCAAATCCCCGGGGCCGAGGAGGCCCTCTCCAGTTCCCAGAACAACCTTCCGACCATTCCACGCCCCTTACGCCGGGAGGTTCCTCGGCGACCGCTCCAGGTCCAAGATCGCCTTCCGTGGCCTTCGCCAAACAAGCACAGGCTCGGCTCCTCCTTGGCCCGCCCACGGGCGGGGGTTAAATATCGACGCTGCAGGCTTCACTTCATGTTGCGGACTGACCGGTTGCACGCCCCCGAAGGGCGCTTGTCACTCCACTTCGACGCCACCATTTCGAGTGACGCCGGGAGTCAGCTACCGAGGACCCTGGCGTCTCCCCGGACCGGACTCACACCGGCTGGCTACCCTGAGCTTGACGTCCGGTGACATCCCCACATCCCTTCTGAGCTGGGAAGACGTCCGGACTGCTGGACGTACACTTGTTGTTTAACGTCGCAGGCCAGTTACGGTGCGGTCCCAGGTCCTGTCGCTGGCCAGCTTCCCAGCGCGGAAGCGAGCCGGTCCTGGAGCGCCGAATCGTCCACTTCGATGGCGAGGCGATACGCAATGGGCCCGATCTGCCAACCGGCGTGATGGTCGAAGTACGGATAGGGCCCCGCAACGTTGTGTGCGAGCTTGCCGACCAGCTCAGCGAGCCGGAAGAGCAGATGTTCCGCGAGTCGGCCTTCGCTGCCCAGACTGCTTCGGCGGACGCGGTCGAATAATTCGCGGCCACGACTCCACTGGGTTTGGTCGGCGGCCATCTTCAGGGCTGCTTCGATTTCAGTAGTCCTTCCCAGGCTCAGCGAAGCCGCCTCAAGGACGTGGCCAGCCCATGTCACTGGGTGTTGCTGCCGCTCGAACAGGGATCGCCCCCATTGGTGGATGTCGTTCGTTCTATCGCCGCTCATTTCACGATCATGACAACGTTGAAGATCAGGAACAACGGCGTTTCAGGCTGTTCGGCTCTCGGCTCAGGCCGACTCGAACGGGGCCTCGAGGAACAGCGCGAAGGCCGTGGTCGTGAGTTTGGTGCATCAGAGCGTCTTGCAGGATGCGTTCGCGGAAGTGTCACACTTCCGGTCGGAGTTGTACGCGTGCATGACCGCGCGGGGCGACGCGTTGTTCAAGTTATGCGACGCGCTGTTATGCACGGACGGGCCGGTGCGAACGCTGGTCGACCTCGCGCTCGCGCCTGAACACCGCCGCGGACACGGAGCCCTCTACGGCGGGCTCAACCAGGGGCGGATCGATGTTGGCCGACTGCGTCGAGCCCTGACCGGGCTGCCATTGCCGAGGGCAGCGGACGGCAGGCTTGTGCTGGCCGTGGATGTGTCGCCGTGGCTGCGGCCGGATGCCAACACCAGTGCCGACCGGGCCTCTTTGCCACACATTCGGCCGAGGTGAAGGCAAGCACCAAATGGTGCCCGGCTGGCCGTACTCGGTCGTGGCCGCGCTGGAGACCGGCCGCACGTCCTGGACGGCGGTACTGGACGCGGTCCGCCTGAAGCCCGGCGCCGACGTCGCGGCAGTGACCACGGTGCAGATCCGCGAGGTCGTCGAACGGCTCGTCGCCGCCGGCCAGTGGAAACCGGGTGACCCGGAGGTCCTGGTCGTGCTGGACGCCGGATACGACGCCCCGCGCATCGCCTACCTGCTGGCGGGGCTGCCTGTCGAGATCCTCGGCCGGCTGCGATCCGACCGCGTGATGCGACGGCCGACACCGCCGCGGGTCTACGACCCCAAGGGCGGCCGGCCGCCCAAGCACGGCGGCGAGTTCATCTTCGGTGATCCCAGCACCTGGGGCACCGAACAGGCCGTGACGACCACCGACACCCGGCTCTACGGGAAGGCGACCGCTCAAGCGTGGGACCGACTGCACCCGCGGCTCACCCGCCGGGCGGCCTGGCTCGACCACGACGGACCGCTGCCCATCATCGAAGGGACCATCGTCCGCCTGGTCGTGGAGAAGCTGCCCAGCGGCGGGGTGAACAAGCCGGTATGGCTGTGGTGGTCAGGCACCGGCGCCACCGAGGCGGATGTCGACCGTTGCTGGCAGTCCTTCCTCCGCCGCTTCGACATCGAGCACACGTTCCGCCTGTTCAAGCAGACGCTCGGCTGGACCAAGCCCCGGCTTCGCAGCTCGGAGGCGGCCGACCGGTGGACCTGGCTGGTGATCGCCGCCTGTGCCCAGCTCCGGCTCGCCCGCCCGCTGGCCACCGACCTTCGCCGGCCCTGGGAAAAGCCGGCCGAGCCGAACAAATTGACACATCGCCTGTGCCCGACTCACCCGAGTCACAAGCCGCCCGCGCACTCCTCCTCCGCCCCCGCCCACGCGGCCCTCAGCGTCGCATGCGTGCACTCCTTCGCGACGACCGCGAGACAACTACTGTATGTCGCCTTTCGATTGTCTGCGGTAACGATGAGGGGAAAGTGTGTGCACCGCCGACGGGTGGTCGCGCCTCGTGCAGGTTGCCCTGAAGCGGTGTACGGGACGACTCTGGAGGGGACATGGGCTGCGGCTCGGAGAACTCGGCATCAGGCTGTGCATCCGAAAGACGGCGGAGAGGCGCCGACCGTGGACGGTCGGGAACCTGTGGGGAAGCAGCGCGGCGCGAGTGGACACCGGGCTGTGCCACACACCGCGGACATGCGGGTGGAGGCATGGTCGCCGACGGCCGAGGGGTGCATCGGCGAGGCGGTGCGCGCGGTGCTGGAGGGCTTCGCCGACACGTCCGGGGCCGCGGTTGTCGGTGAACGCGAATACGTGGTCACGGCGGAATCCGACGAGGATCTGCTGGTGTCCGTCCTGGAGGAGGTCGTCTACCGAATGGATGCCGACGGTGAGATCCCGCTCGCTGTTGAGGTGGGGTCGATCCGGTCGGCGGGGGACGGTCGGGGCCTGTCAGTCCGCTTCCGGATGGCCGACGCCGGCACCGCCGTGCCGATCGGTGCGGTACCGAAGGCCGTTTCGCTGCACGACCTGCAACTGCGCGGCGGCCCTGGCGGCTGGACCTGCCGGGTGACCCTCGACGTCTGAGTGCAGGGCGGGGAAAGGACAGGATCATGACGCTGACGGTGGCACTGGCAGGCGACACCATGCTCGGGCGAAGCGTCGCCGAGGAGCTGCGCCGCTCGCCGGTGCCGGGGACGCTGGTCTCCACGGGGGTCAGGAAGGTGCTCGCGGAGGCGGACCTGTTCGTGCTCAACCTGGAGTGCTGTGTCTCCGACCGCGGTCGGCGCTGGCCCGACCCTCGAAAGGCTTTCTTCTTCCGCGCTCCCTCCGCCGCCGCGAAGGTGCTCGCCGAACTGGGGGTGAACTGTGTGACGCTCGCCAACAACCACGCCCTGGACTACGGGTTCGACGCCATGGCCGACACCCGAACCCTGCTGGTCGGGGCGGGCGTCCACGCGGTCGGCGCCGGGGCGAACGTACGCGCGGCCCGGGAGTTCGCGGTGCTCGAAGCGGGCGGTGTGCGGCTTGCGGTGGTGGGCGTCACGGATCATCCACGGGAGTACGCGGCCGGGGAGGACAGTCCCGGTGCGGCCTGGGCCGATCTCCACGCGGGGGTGCCCGGCTGGCTGACGGAGTCCGTGAGCCGGGCCGCTGCGGCGGCGGATGTCGTGCTGGTCACTCCGCACTGGGGCCCCAACATGACCTCCCGGCCGCCGCGCCACATCTCCGCCGCGGCCCCGGAGCTGCTGGCGGCGGGAGCGACGCTGATCGCCGGGCACTCCGCCCATGTCTTCCACGGGATCGCCGACCGGATCCTCTACGACCTGGGCGACTTCGTCGACGACTACGCCGTCGATCCGGTCCTACGCAACGACCTGGGGCTCCTCTTCCTGGTGACCTTGGACGGCCCGGATGCCGCGCACCTGGTTCCCGTCCGGGTGGAGGCGATGCCGCTGGCCCTGGACTACTGCCACACCCGCCTGGCGCGCGGCGAGGACCGGGAGTGGATCCGCGAGCGGCTCACCACCGCCTGCTCCGAGTTCGGCACCGCCGTCGCCGATCGGACCGGACGACTGACGGTCGACTGGAGGTGAGGGACGTGGACATCGCACTGGTGGAGAAGAGCCCGTACCGCTTCCGTATAGAGCAGCGGGAGCCGATGCGCGTACCCGGGGTGGTATTCGCCTCGCGGGCGCTGCTGCCGCAGGCGGCTGGGGACAAGGCGATGGAGCAGGTGGCGAACGTGGCGACGCTGCCCGGCATCGTCCGTGCCTCCTTCGCCATGCCCGACGTCCACTGGGGCTACGGCTTCCCGATCGGCGGGGTGGCCGCCACCGACATTTCCCGCGGCGGGGTCATCTCCCCCGGCGGCGTCGGGTTCGACATCTCCTGCGGCGTACGGCTGCTGGCCGCCGATATCGACCGCGAGTCGCTCGGTCACGACCGGATGCGGCGGCTGATGGACATCCTCGACAGCACCATCCCGCGCGGCATGGGGCGTGGCGGCCTGTGGAAGCTGTCGGGGGCCGGGGAGATGGACGAGCTGCTGGTCGGCGGCGCTCGGTACGCGGTCGAGCACGGGCACGGTGTGCCGCGCGACCTCGCGCGCTGCGAGGACTACGGCGTCCTGGACGGCGCGGCCCCGGGGCAGGTGAGCAAGCGGGCCGTCGAGCGCGGCCTCCACCAGGTGGGAAGCCTCGGCTCGGGCAATCACTTCCTGGAGGTCCAGGCGGTCGATCAGATCTATGACACGGCCACCGCGGCGGCCTTCGGACTGCGGGTGGGCCAGGTGTGCGTCATGATCCACTGCGGCTCGCGCGGCCTGGGACACCAGGTGTGCACCGACCACGTCCGCGTGATGGACCAGGAACTGCACCGGCACCGCATCCAGGTCCCGGACCGGCAGCTGGCCTGCACACCGGTCGACTCGCCCCGGGGTCACGCCTACCTGGGGGCGATGGCGGCGGCCGCCAACTACGGCCGGGCCAACCGCCAGCTGCTGTCCGAAGCCACCCGCCACGCCTTCACGACGGCTGCGGGAGTCGGTCTGGAGCTGATCTACGACATCTCACACAACACAGCCAAACTCGAGACCCACGAAGTGGACGGTGTGGCACGTCCACTGTGCGTCCACCGCAAGGGCGCGACGCGGGCGCTGCCGCCCGGCGACCCGAGCCTGCCGGAGGACCTCGTCCAGGCGGGCCAGCCGGTACTGGTCCCCGGGACGATGGGCACCGCCTCGTACGTGATGGTCGGCCTGCCCGGTAACGACGCCTTCCACTCCGCCTGCCACGGCGCCGGCCGGGTCTGGAGCCGCCACCACGCGCTGCGCATGGTCCGTGGGGAGCAGCTTCGCGGCGAGCTGGAGGCCCGGGGCATCGCCGTGCGCCCCTCCTCGTGGCGTGGTCTCGCCGAGGAGGCGCCGGAGGCGTACAAGGACGTCGACGCGGTCGCCGCCGTCACCGAGGGCGCCGGACTCGCCCGGCTGGTCGCCCGTCTGGTGCCGCTGGGCGTCGTCAAGGGATGAGCCGGCACGGAGCGGGAGGGAGGGACGCAGCTTCCCGGAGGGCCTGATCGGTGAGGGGTGTGCGCGGCCGGTGTCCTCGAGAGTGGCTCCTCCCCGCTCCCGCGTGGTTCGGCGGCAGCACGCGGACTCGCCGGACCTTCGAGCATGCTCCGACCAGGTGGGCTCCCGCGCCTCGGCGGAACGCGAGTAGCGTGGGGCGTAGGTGCAGGGGTCGGCAGGAAATCCGGTCGAGGCCGAGAGCAGGGATGAAAGATTGCCGTCCTGCAGCTTTCGGACATCGTCGAGCAAAAGGGCCCACCTTCTTGAGGCCATCGAGCAACAGCACGTAGACCAGCAACCGTGGGAGGAGCGGCTATGACGGCCGCGGATTCGGAAGTCGTCGTGCACGCCGGACCGGTCCGGCTCCACGGGCAGTTGTCTGTCCCCGAAGGAGCCACGGGCATCGTCGTGTTCGCCCACGGCAGCGGCAGCAGCCGGCACAGCCCGCGCAACCGCTTCGTCTCGACCTCGCTGAACAAGGGCGGCCTGGCCACGCTGCTGTTCGACCTTCTCACGGCGGAGGAAGAACTGGACCGCGCTCACGTCTTCGACACCGCTTTGCTGGCCCGCCGCTTGGCCGACGCCACCCGCTGGCTGCTCGAGCGGTCCGAGACCCATGGCCTCGCGGTCGGCTACTTCGGCGCCAGTACCGGCGCAGCCGCCGCGTTGTGGGCGGCCGCAGAGCCGGATTCCCCGGCCGTCGCGGTCGTCTCGCGCGGCGGCAGGCCCGATCTGGCCGGGCCCCGCCTGCCGACGGTGACCGCGCCCACGCTACTCATCGTCGGAGGCGATGACGAGGTGGTGCTGGACCTCAACCGCCAGGCCCAGGCACTGCTGCGCTGCGAGAGCCGACTGGCCGTGGTCCCCGGCGCCACTCACCTGTTCGAGGAGCCCGGTGCTCTCGGGAAGGTGGCGGACCTGGCCAGAGAGTGGTTCGCCGGCCACCTGGGCCGTCGTGCAGGACCAGGAGGTTAAGCGGCGGCGCGCCGAGCGGACAGGTTCGCCACCATCGATCGACGCGGAGCGAGGCCCTCGACCTGCGGAACGAGGCCATCTATGCAACCCGCTTGTCTACGCGCATCATTGGGTTGCTTCGCTCGCACAACCATCCCCAGCCGCAACACGGGCGTCCCCTCTTCAGATGTGCCTGCCGACGGGCGATGCAGCGCTTGTCATGCACTTGCCATTTCCTAGGAGGGGCAACACGCTGGCTTGCGGATCAACCAGCCTGTGGGCCGGTGAAACCAGCTGGTTCTGCTACGGCAACGCCTGGGGGCCATGCTCCAGTGCCGGCGGCAGCGCCTGCGGCAACTGCCATTCCAGCGCACACCACGGCGCGTGGCCCAACGCCTCACAGACGTGCTGGAACATCACCCGGCCCGACCTCTGTGGCGAGAACATTCCCGGACGCGGCTGCGGTGCGGTGATAAACGTCAAGCACCAGTGCCCCGGCGCGACGGTGTGCATCACGATCACCGACTGCGGCCCGCGCACCAAGGACTTGTGTGGTGAGGCGACTTGCTGCAACGGCACCTGTCGCACCAACCGGGTCCTCGACCTGACCCCGGCCGCCTTCTCGGCGATCGGCAACCTGAGCTCGGGCAAGCTGCCGGTCTACATCTACGAGTGAGGAGGACCGACATGACCGCACGACACGACCGGGCCGACGGCATGCGCCGGCGGCGCTTCCTCACCAATGCCGCCCTCGGCGGCGCGACCGCGCTCTACGGCCTCGACGCCGAGGCCGCCTTCGCCGCGGAACCCTCGCTCGACCCCGCGATAGCCAAGTCCACCTTCGTGGAGGGCCGCATCACGGGCATCACCGGCACCATCCTGGAGGTGGCCGGATCCAATGGCGGCCACTCCCGGGTGCAGATGACCAACGTCACCAGCGTGTGGAAAGTGCGCGCCACCACGGCCGAAGTGATCGAGGTCGGCGACGGGCTCTACGCACGCGGCGTCAAGATGCCAGACGGCACCGTGGCCGGCGACGCAATGTGGGTGAACATCGTGAATCTGGACACGCAGATCCGCGGCATCGCGAAGAACCGGCTGCACCTCGCCCTCGGGCAGCACGAACTGGTCGGCCACGTCGCCCCGTACGCCAGCGCCTCCTACGCGGGCCGCGCGCTGACGTCCGACCTGTCCCGGCTGCGCATCGGACAGCGCGCCCAGGTGCTCGGTGCCTGGCGGCCGTCCGACAACTCCGTGGACGTCGTCCGCATCTCCGTCGGGCACTGATGCAGGCCCAAGGACACAGAGAGAGAAAGAGACGCTGTCACTGACAACGAGCCTCGCTCCGCTGGTCCTCGCGGGCCTGCTCGGGTGGACCGGAGCGGGCAAGGTGTTCCGCCGGGGCACCGCACAGCTGGCGCCGAAGACGGTGCTGGCCCGGATGCTGCGCAGCAGTGAGCGGGCCACGACGGTGCTGCGCGCGACCGGCGCAGGTGAACTCCTGATCGCCGCAGGTCTGCTGGTGATTCCGGCGAACCCGGTACCGGGGGCCGCCGCCGCGGTCCTCGGGGCGGGCTTCCTCGCCTACCTCGGCTACGGCCGGGCCGTGGAGCCGGAGTCCTCCTGCGGCTGCTCGGCAAGTGAGGACACTCGCATCACCTGGCGGGCGTTCGCGCGGGCGGCGGTCGTGCTCAACGGCGGGGCCACGGTGGCGGTGGCACAGGGTACCTGGTGGCCGGCAGTCTCAGAGCGGCCTGGCGGTGCCCTTGTCTTCCTGGCCGGGGCGGCGGCGGTTCTGGTCGCCCTGTCGGCGGACCTCGACCGGTGGTGGCTGCTGCCACTGCGTCGGACGAGACTACATGTCTTCGGGCACCCGCTCCTCGGCACCGCCGCCGGGAACCAAGTGCTGGTCGCGGCGAGCGTCGAACTCCTGGAGAACTCCCTGGCCTGGCAGGCCGCCGCGCCAGTGGTCCGGTCTGCCTTGCCGGACCGCTGGGAGGACGACGGCTGGCGCATTCTCCAGTACTCGGGTGTGTACGGGGACCGGGAGAACGCGCGCCCGGTCGCGGTGGTGTTCGCACTCGACGCCACGGCCGGCCGCGCCGCCGGTGGCGACCCGGTCGTCCGTGTCAGTTATGTCGACGCGGACAGCGGGGAGGCGGTGGCCGTGGAGGAACTGGGCTCGGTGCCGTCGCGGAGGATCCTGCCGATGGCGGGCTGACGCCACGGACGGATACTTCGGCCCGCCACGGGCCTGAGGAGCACAGCAGGGCCGGTCCCGCGACAGCCGCGGGTCCGGCCCTGCTGGGAAGGCTAGCCGAAACCTACTGCCGACGCGCCGCCGACCGGACCCCCGGCTGCCGCGAACAACCTCGGACTTCTGCTGCACGAGACGGGTCGCACTGAGGAAGCCGAAGCCGTCCGGCGTCAAGCCGCCAACAACGGCTACACAGACGCCATGGACAGCCTCGGCATCCTGCTGCACAGACGGGTCGCGCTGAGAAAGGCGAAAGCAACGTCGACGCGTTTGGGTTCGCTGAGAGCTTTCTGGTGCTCTGACCGGGATGCTTCACCGGGTTGCGCTTCGCGGTCAAGAGCTGTGGGCCGGTTGGATGTGAGGACACATCCGATCTGGTGCGTGGTGGCAGAGCCGGTCAAGGTCCGCAGACTGGCCGAGCAGGAAGGGCCGCGGCTGCAGCAAATCGCGCGGCGGGGCAGCACCAACTCGGTGCGTTACCGGCGCGCGATGATGCTGTCGGCCTCGGCCGACGGGAACCGCGTGCCAGCGATCGCCCAGCTGGTGGCGGCCGACGAAGACACTGTGCGCGGCGTCATTCACCGCTTCAACGAGATCGGCCTGGCCTGCCTGGACCCTCGCTGGGGGGCGGGAGGCCGTCCCCGCCAGTTCAGTCCTGAGGCCGAGGACCTCGTGGTTCAGACGACCACCACTCGCCCGGCCGAGCTCGCCGCCTACCTCCGCAGAGTCCACGGGCGGTGATCCGCTTCGGTCGTGAGGTCCTGCGCTGTCTACTCGCCCGACGTGGCGTCACTTTCCGGCGGACCAAGACCTGGAAGGAGTCCACCGATCCTGACCTCGATGCCAAGCTGGACCGGATCGAGCACGTGCTGAACCGCTTCCGTGACCGCGTTTTCACGTTCGACGAGTTCGGGCCGCTCGGCCTGCGCCCGACCGGCGGATCCTGCTGGGCCGAGCAGCGCCGACCCGACCGGGTATCCCGGTGACCTACCACCACACCCACGGCGTGACCTACGTCCACGACTCTTAATGAGTTTAGTCAAGCCGCCTGAGCCTCGTCGGCCGCCTTCTCGCGGGGGTTGTACTCCCTCTCATAGAGCCGGCCATCCCGGAGCATGGCCCACAGGATGGAGACTCGTTGGCGGGCGACAGCGATGACAGCCTTCTTATGACGGCCCCTGTCGTGCGTGTAGCCCTGGTACTTGCGCAGATACATCTCCCTCTCCCACGTCCCCGCGGTCAGGCACGAGGACTGGCTGGCCAGGAAGAAGGCCCGTTGTAGGGGCCGGCTGTACTGGGTAGGGCGCTGGCGGTTCCCCGTATTCGAGCCGGAGTCCCTGGAGACGGGGGCCATTCCTGATGCGACAGCGAGCCGTCCAGCACTCGGGAATCTGGAAATATCACCGATCGCTGCGAAAAGTTCAGCCGCAAGGAGCTCGCCGAATCCGGGCATGGAAAGGACAACGGGCACCTGGGGGTGCAGGGAGAGAATTTCTTTGATCTCGCTTTCCAGTTCCTTCAGGCGGACGTTTATCTGCGTGATCTTCTGGCCATTTCGGCTACCAGCTCGGCCGCCAAGTCCTCTCCGCCAATAGCTGAGTCCTGTGCCTTAGCGGCCGTCACTGCCTTCTCTGCGATGGTTGCCGCTTTCCTCACGCCGCGCTTGGCGAGCCAGGCCGTGAGCCTGATCTCGCCCATCCGCCGAATGGCTGCTGGTGTCTGGTATCCGGAAAGCAAGACCAGCGGGCCGTCGGATCGGGCGAAATCGAAGGACCGCTCCAGCTCCGGGAAGATGCTGGTGAGCATGGCCCTCATGCGGTTGATGGTTCTGGTGCGTTCGACTGAGAGGCCATTGCGATGGGAGAGGATCAGGGCGGGCCATGACACTCCCGGTCAGCCGGGGGTCATCGGCATTGCGCTCGCCGCCGTGCTGACGGCCGCACTCGCGCAGGGTTCCTGGCAATGGTTCTTCACGTACATCGGAGTGACGCTTCTTGCATTGATTTTCTCCTTTTACCGACTGCCGACGTGGATCCCTGGCCTCGGATCCACGTACATGCGGAATCTGGCCGCGTATTCGCTGGTTGTCGGCCTGTGCGTAGCGATCACACTGGCCCCCGCGCTGCAGCGCTGGGCATGGCTGTTTCCGATGCCCGGCACTCGTAGCGGGTGCCCTGAGCTCGGCAGGTACGAAGGCATCCGCACGGAGGCCGCGCTGGCGAACCTGGTTGGTCGCGACAGTGCCGCCATGGCTCACGCGCAGGAGGTCCAGACCCACGATGCTGTTGCCGACTGCCTGTCAGCCACTACGACCCTGTGGCTGCCGGTGTACGGAGCCGGGGCGGCCGTACTGGTGGGTCTGGGCGCGTGGTCCCTTGACCGAGCTCGGGTGAGGAAAGAGGCGGCCGTGACCAGCCGAAATCCCCCTCGCAAGGACTGAGCAGGAGTGCGAACGCGACAGGACGGCAAGGAGTGGCTGTCAGGGCCACCGCCAGCCTCTGACGGATTGTGACAAGCGGTGTGTTTCGACTCCCCGTGGGCCTTGCCGAAGCGGAGCCTTCGCGATCGCGCAAACCACGTAAACCCTGTGTCCAGCAGCGCTGAGCAGCGGGCCTGGAACACCGGCATCACATGCGCGCGTGGTGCTCGATGTCTTCTCTGAACTTGGTGAGAGCCTGGTCGGTAAGTGTGGGCCGGGTGTCGGCGATGGCAGCGAGGTAGTCCTCGGTGCTGGCCGGCGCGCCTTTGCGGTCGGTGACTTCGCGTTCGAATGCGGCGTGGGAGCCTTTGCGAGCGGCGAACTCGATGTCGGCGGGTGTGAACATCTCGCTGGCTGACACCAGTCGGTGCAGCTTGATGTCGTTGGCGGCGGGGCCGAGGTAGCGCTGCCAGATCGCCGCCCGTGCTTTCGGATCTGGCGGGCCGACCGGAATGACGTAGTCGAACCGGCCGGGGCGCAGGAACGCCGGATCGAGGGAGCGGACCGAGTTGGTGGCGCAGATCAGCAGGCGGTTGTCGTGGTCGCGGAAACCGGGGATCAGCTTGAGTAGTTCATTGGTGACTCCGTGGCCGGGATCGACGGCCTGACCGGACCGGACGCCGGCGATCTCCTCGACCTCGTCGATGAACAGCAGAACGGATTCCAGCTCCGCCAGATCGGCGAACGTGTCCCGCAGTGAGGCTGCCAGTCCGCCGGTGGCACCCTCCGTGAGCCGAGAGGGAAAGAGTTCCACGAACGGCCAGGCCAGCCGGGAGGCGACCGCCTTGGCGAAACTGGTCTTTCCGGTGCCCGGCGGGCCGAAGAGGATGACGGCTTTCGGCGGCGTCACTCCGTACCGGTCGGCCAACACGGGCTCGGCCAGTGGCAGCACGATCCGCCGCTCGATGGCTTCTCTCTCTCGTTCCATGCCCGCAAGGGCATCCCAGAGCCCCTGCGGTAGCACCCTTCCGCCGAGCTCAGCGAGCAGACCTGCATCACTCGCCCCGAGATGCTCGACCTTCTCGTAGAAGGTCAACCCGTCGCGAATGCGGTAGCCGGAGTTTTCCAGCGCCGTAGTTCCGGTGGCCCCCGGGGCGAGCAACGCACCGATCCGGCGCACCCCCTGTATGCGCAGACGCCTCTCGATTTCCGCGATCAGGGCGCTCCCGAGTCCGCGGCTACGCCACATCCTTGCGAGCGCCACCAGCGTGATCCAGGCCCGCTCGCCCTGGGCCTGCGCCACTGCCATGCCCACCAGGTCCTCGCCGACCACGGCAACAACTACGGTCCCGCCGGTCCGGGCTGAAGCCATGGCCTCAGAGACGGGGAACACGGGAGGCATATCGTCATCCTGCCGGTCCTGATCCCATATCTGGATTGCACGGTCCAGATCGTCGTCACGGAAGTCCCGCAATCGCCACGTCGGCATCATCGCCACCTTGTCGGCAGGTCGCCGCCGCCACGCCGACACCCTGGCCGCGGCCTATCCAGCGGCTGCCCCGCTCCTGCTCCTACCTCATTCTCCGCGCCAATCAGATGCCCGTCGACCGGGCGGGCGGGTGTCCACCCGGGGAGAGATCCCGGCGTTTGATAATCGGCAGCAGTCCTGACAAGTCCCGGCCGCTCAATGTCGGTGGCACGGTCTTCAATCTTCAGCGGCAACGCTCAAGCTTCTATGGCCCAGGACACCTGTGGGTGACCCCGCCGACGAGGGTGCGGCGGAGTCAAGGCCAGTGTGCCAGGTGCATCCTCCCTCTCACTGCGTCTCAGACAAGGCGACCTGACTTGAGATGTCCTAGTTTGGGAGGGGCAAGAATTCGTCCACGCGAGGAGTCGTGATGACTCACGGAAGCAGCAAGGACAAGCTCACAGGCAAGGCGAAGGAAGCCATGGGCAAGATGACTGGCAACCGACGCAAGGAAGCCGAAGGGAAGGCAGACCAGGCCAAGGGGCGGGCGAAGGAAGCCGTAGATGACGCCCAGAAGCGCATTCCCGGAAGGTCCGGCCCGAAGGATCCACTGATCACCGACGACGAGTAGTTACAGGCCCCGGGCCCCCGTCCGATCTTTAGTTCTAGTGGTCGTCGCAACACCCCGGTTCAAGGGGTGCAATGGAGTTCGAGATCCGCAAGAACAGGACGCCGGGGGCCGGGAGGCTGATCCGAGAGCGGGCCGCATACTTCCAGCTCATGTGTCAATGGCCTCGAAGTTCTCCCCGTAGGCGGCCAGGAGTGCTCCCCGCTGGCGGCCTGCGAGATCTCCCCAACGGCGGCCAGATAATTCCCCGCCGTGGTGAGTGCTGTGATCAGCTGAAGGGCTTGACTCCCTGTCCGGAGGTGGCCTGGGTGAGCCGGAAACTGTCACCCTGGGTGACCACGATGTGAGCGTGGTGCATGAGCCGGTCGACGGTCGCGGTGGCCAGCGTCTTCGGCATGATCTCGTCGAATCCGGAGGGGTGGAGGTTGCTGCTGACGGCGAGCGCGCGTCGTTCGTAGGCGGCGTCGACCAGGCGGTAGAAGCCCTCGGCGGCGTCGGGGCTGACGGGCAGCAGGCCGATGTCGTCGACGATGATCAGGTCGGATCGGATCACCCGGGTCAGGGCCTTGGCGATGGAATCGTCGGCCCGGTGACGGCGGACGAGGGCGCCGAGGTCTTCGATGGAGAACCAGGCGACGGCCATCCCGGCCTCGACGGCGGCCTGCCCGAGGGCCTCGCACCAGTGGCTTTTCCCGGTCCCCGATGGGCCGACTACGCAGAGATTTTCCCTGCGTTGGACCCATTCGAGGGTCTTGATGGAGTCCTGGGTCGCGCGAGGTATGGAGGATGCCTGCTCGTCCCAGTCGCCGAACGTCTTCCCGGCGGGGAACCCGGCCCGCTTGCGTCGAGTGTGCAGGTTCGCTCGGTCGCGGCCGGCGGCCTCTTCGGAGAGGAGGACGCGTACGACTTCTGCGGGGTCCCACCTCTGGGCCTTCGCGGTGGGGATCACATCGGTCAACGCCTTGCGGATGTGCGGGAGTTTGAGCCGCTTGGTCAGTTCGATGGCCTCGGCGAGCTGGTCGCCGCTGGAGCCGGAAACGGTGCGCAGTGGGGTGGCCATCAGAGAGTGTCGCCTTCGTCTTCGTCGTCGTGTTCGAGCGGGATGGTGCCGAAGCGGGACCAGGCGGAGGTGCCGGGCTGCAGGCTGTGGGTTTCGCTGGCGCGGGTGACCTCGACGTTTTCCAGGCCGACCTGGTAGTCGAGGATGGAGATGAGGTCTTTCTCGGCGAACCGGCCGGTGACCGCGGCGGTGCCAAGGGCCCGGTCGACCTCGGCAGTGGAGTAGAGCTTGGAGAAGGCGACGGCCTCGGCCATCTTCGTCTTGACCTTGCGTGTTCCGGCGGTGGCGGCCTCGACCAGCCAGGAGGCGGCGCCGGGGCCGAGCATCAAGAACGCGGCCTCCTCCGCGCTGGTCGCCTTCGGGACGCGATCGCCTTCCTTGTTCTCGCGCGGCGGGTAGTGCGCGTCGTCAAGGACCGGGGTGCCAGCCGATCCGCGCGGGTGGCGGGCCACCTCGCGGGCATGACCGTCGGCAGGGCCGACGGCGGTGACGATCAGTTCGTCGCCGTGGAATCGGGCCCAGACCCGGGTGTCGATCAGCTGGTGCGGGACCGAATAGCGCACGGCCTCGACCGAGATCGTGGAGTCCCAGCAGACCCTGCGGGTGGTGCCGAACGCGACGGTGAAGGGCTGCTTGGGCAGCGGATGCAGCCGCTGGCGTTCCTCGGCGAGCATCTCGACGGGCCGTCGTTGGGTCTCGCGGTGGACCCGGTTGTTGACCTCCTCGCAGAAGGTGCGGCAGGCCGACTCAAGGGCGGCGAAGTTGCGGTATTCCTCAAGGAGGTTGACGTCTTTGGGGACCAGGTCGGCCTTGGCGATGCGGACGGTCGCCTCGCTCCCGCCCTTGGTTTCGGGGTCCGCCGGCAGACAGGTACGTATCGTCATGCCGTAGTGGCGGGCGACCTCAACGATCTCGGGGTTGCGGACCGCGATCCCGGCGATGTGGTCGGTGGTGACCGTCTTCTCGTTGTCGGTCAACGCGTAGGCCGGGACCCCGCCGATCCGCCGCAGCGTCGCGTCCAGACACGCGGTGATCGTCGGCAGCGTCTTGTCCCAAACCGGGATCACCACGCGGAAACGCGACCAGGCCACCCACGCGCACCACAAAGAAGTGCGTCGTCCGCCGATCTGCGGGCCCTCGCCCCAGTCCCATTGCAGCCATAGCCCCGGCTCGGTGATCCAGGGCCGGTAAACCCGACGCTGACCGGCCCTGAACTGGGCTTTTGCCTCGGCGACGGTGCGGCGGGTGGTGCGTTCCCCGCCCGTGAAGCCCATCGCGGTGATCCTCTTGTGGACCACATCCGCACGGATCCGCCCGTTCGAGCGGACCACCAGCTCTTCAATCTTCGGCAGGAACACGTCGATCGCACGGTCGCGGTGCCGACGGACGTCGGGGTGCTGTCCAGCGGCCCGCATCTTCACATATCGGGCCACCGTGTGGTGGTCGCACCGGGCGAGCTCGGCCGCCGCGCGGTAACTGCCCGTGAGGTCGTACGCCTCAAGGATGTCCATGATCTCCCTGCTGTTCTTCACCCGCTCGAGCTTCGCCGACCGGGTACGTCTGGGGCGAGCGGGGAGATATCTGGCCGTCCGTGGGGAAATCCCTGGCCATCAGTGGGGCCGTAAATGGCCGCCTATGGGGAGTATGCCGAGGCCACGGTCACTCATGGAGCAGAGTCACCCGGGAAACGGACCGGAACGTCGGTGTCAACCTCCGCACGGGCAAGAAGTGGCGTAACGGCCACCACTCGCCCGGCAGGGGTTCCTCCGATCTACCGGGCTCACGGGCAGACGCCTGTGAGCACGCAGGACCAGGAGGAGCTGCCGGCCCCTGCGTCGCGCTATCTCCAGCAGGACGACCGCGTCCACATCGCCGACCGGTTGCGTGAGAAGGCATCCATCCGGCAGATCGCCGCAGAGTTGGGCCGCAGCCCCTCCACCATCAGCCGGGAGATACGCCGCAACCGGCACCCCATGCCCAAGGGCGGCTTTGCCTACCAGTCGTTTCACGCCCACCGTCGCGCCGAAAGGCGGCTCCCTCGGCCGAAGCCAGGCAAGATCAGCCAGAACACCGAGCTGCGGGACTTCATCCAGGACTACCTCACGATGCGGTGGAGCCCTGAACAGATCTGTCAGGCTCAGCGGGCACGCTTCCCCGACCGGCCGGAGATGCACGTGACCCACGAGACGATCTACCAGGCCCTCTACGTGCAGGGCCGCGGGGAACTCCGCCGGGAACTGACCCGCGCGCTTCGTACCGGCCGGGCCTGCCGGCGCCCGCACCGCCATGCTCACAAACGCAGCTCCCGCGCCGTCAAGAACATGGTCATGATCAGCGAGCGGCCGGCCGAAGCCGAGGACCCGGCCGTTCCCGGCCACTGGGAAGGCAACCTCATCATCGGCAAGGACGGGCGCTCCGCCATCGGCACCCTCGTCGAGCGGTCCACCCGCTACGTAATGCTCGTGCACCTGCCACCCAGCCACAGTGCCATCGCGACCCGCAACGCACTCGCCGCCACCGTCCAGACCCTCCCGCCGCACCTGTGGCGGTCCCTGACCTGGGACCAGGGCTCGGAGATAGCCGCTCACCGGGCGTTCACCGTGGCCACCGACATCCCGGCCTACTTCTGCGACCCGGCCAGCCCCTTCTGGGTGGCCTGGCAACGCGGGGAGGAAATGGCAACTTCGTGAGACGCAACCAGCGCCCACGGCGCTTTCGCCCATCAGGCGGCAGGTCACACTGCGCCACGCGAAGATCCGCAAGAACGCCAGATACCGGCAGGCGGCCCGGCCAGCCAGTTAGGGAGACAGGCCAGGGGCGACCGGGCCACCGCCGGTGTCTCCATCCTCATGCCAGACCCGCACCGCCGCATCTGGGCCGGCCAGATGCGCCCGCCGTCACGCTGGGCCACCCTGGAGCCATGGCAGCACCACCGATCACCATCCACGCACGCACCCCGTCCGGCGCCCGGCCCGTGACCGTGCACTCAACAGTCGCGACGAAAGACTCGGACTCGCACACAGAAGCTGCGCCATCTTGAAGTGGCTGGTCAGGGTGCTGGTGTGATGTCGTTTCGGGGTGCTCGTGCTGGTCGTGGGCGGCAGTCTGGGGTGTAGATCGTCTGGCGGGAGTGGGTTTGTGGATTCCCGTCCGTCGTCGCGGGTGCCGCTCCTACGCTCGGGCCCATGATGGATCTCGAGGTGTTGGAGCGGATCGCCGCGCGGCGTGCGGAGCTGGACGGACTCGAAGAGCAGCTGGTCAAGCAGCTGTCGGAGGTACGAGCTGAGCGCGATGAGCTGGCCGTGGCCGAGCGGGTGTGGCAGCGGATGAGCGAGCAGCTCGCCGACGAGCGCACGGAGGCCGGGTCGCCGGTGGTCCAGGTGGCAGGTCGGGCGGTACGGCCACCCCCGGACCGTGGGCCGGGGGTGGCTGAGTCCGCACTGCCGGCGGAGTACCAGCGCATCCTGACCGCGGTGCGGCAGGCCGCCGGCCCGGTCGCCACCCGGCAGATCGGCGAGGTGCTGGGCTTGGACACCGGGGTACGGGGCAAGCTGGAGCCGTTGCGCGGGAAGCTCACGAAGCTGGCCGACCGCGGCTGGCTGCACAAACGACCCGACGGGAAGTTCACCACCCGCCCGTGACCGGTCCGCACGGCGATCGGGGCGTAACCAAGGTACCCCCGGCGGCTGTTGGAATTGTGTGACGAAAACCGAAGAGCACGCCGGAGACACCGTGTCCCTGGTCTACCAGTGCCGCCTGCCGCTGTCCACGCACACCCTGCACTACCTCACCGACCTGCTGCGACGCCATCTCAAAGCGATACGGTCGAGGTGGCGGGCGCTGCCGCCCGGGAGGATCGCGGTGATTGTCTTGGCTGTGCTGCGGCACGATCAGCGCCTGGCCGACATGGCCGGCGGCAACGACATCTCCGCCACCACCATCCGGCGCTGGCGCGACGAGCTGATCCACCTGCTGGCCGCGAAGGCCCCTCGCCTGGACCGCGCCCTGAAGAAGATCGCCCGGCGGGGCGGCGAGGTCGTCCTGATCGACGGCACCCTCATCCCCACCCAGCGCCGTACCGGAGAGGCGAACCGCCCGAATTACTCCGGCAAGCATCGCCGCCACGGCCTGCACGTCCTCGCGCTGACCGACGAGCGAGGCCGGATGATCTGGATATCGGCCGCCCGGCCCGGCCGCACCCACGACATCACCGCCGCCCGCCGCGACCGCATCCTGGCCCACCTGCGTGCTGCCGGCCTCGGCGCCCTGGCCGACCTGGGCTTCCTCGGCCTGGACGACGACGGGGACGATCCCGTGGTCGTCACCGGCTTCAAGGCCACCCGCGCCCGCAGGCTCTCATCCGCCGAGAAGGAGGCCAACCGGGTCCTGGCCGCCGGACGCGTCCCCGTCGAACGCGGCTTTGCCCACCTGAAGAACTGGCGGATCCTCACCAAGCTCCGTACTGACCCCGCCCGCGCCACCCACCTGTTTCGCGCGCTGCTCGTCCTGACGAACATCGAGGCCACTATCGACAATTGATCTCTACCGCAGGTAGCCCACGATCAGCACATGCCCCCGGAACAGCGTCACCGGGCCGGGATCGGCTGAGTGAGGTTCACCGGGTTGCCGTCGGGGTCCTGGATGTGGGCGACGCGCTGTCCCCACGGCATGTCGTTGGGGCCGCTGCGGACCGAGCCGCCCAGCGCCGCCACCCGGCCGAGCGTCTCGTCGACGTCGTCGACACCGATGCTGAGCAGGATCCGCGACGCCGCCCCAGCCCCCGGGTTCGCCTTGGCCACCAGCCCGAGGTCGGTGTCGCCGATGCGCAAGCCGAGGTAGAAGGCCGGGCCTTCCGCCGGTACCCGGAAGATCTCCTCAGCGCCGAACAATTTCGTATAGAAGCCGAGCAGAACGTCCTGGTCGGCAGTCACGATCACTGGCTGGATGGTGGACATGGCACTCCTGTCGAGAACGGTCGTGTCGCTGGGTAGACCGTTTGAGGACGGTGAATTCATCGGCAAAACCACCCCGCCGGACGATCTACAACACAGACTGCCGCCCACGACCAGCACGAGCACCCCGAAACGAGGTCACGCCACCCCGCTGACCAGCCACTTCAAGATGGCGGAGCTTCACAGCGATCACGACCTCATTGTGTTCCTCGCCGACGCCGGCTTGGCGGACCCGGAGCGGATCCTCGACAACCCCGCTGTGGTCCGGTTGCAAGGCGCCGAAGCACATCGGTACGAGGTCATCGCCAGCCGTTCGCCAAAGAATGCGATGACGGTCGGGCCTGTTCATCTGTTACAGCCTCTGCACACCGCAGAAAACATCGAGCAGTTCGAGAGCGCGTGGTGAGCGGTGCCCATACAACGTCGTGAACGTCACCAGGGCGATGAAGCCAGTGATCACCAGCGTATGTCGCTCAAAAAAATTCAACAGACCGACACCTACGGCGGCCACAGCGTCCAGCCCTCCGGCCTCGGACAGCCACAGCCACTCACGGCTGGGGACCGTCTCCGCCGGGCCGCCGCTGTTCTTGAACTCTCCGACGATTTGCACCAGCTGACCACCCACGACCACGATCTGAGGGGCGCCAGCTACGCGCTGGACAACGACGAATAACTCTGGTCATCATCTTTATTCAGGACAGGCGCTGAATTAGTTGATGGAAAAGTGCACGTGCGCGGCGGACCGGGCGAGCGCATCGGCGTGACAGGCCGCATCTTCCGCGGCCCTGATGAATGGGGACCGAGACCGCAGAGGCATCGGAAGAGTAGGCATCAGACCTGTGAAGCAAACAGGTCTGATGCCGTGGGTGGCACTACAGGGAACCCCGGAACGACGCTACCGAAGGGTCAGTCCCCCGTGTTGGTGGCCCAGACCGGGCGCCTGTCCGTGTTGTAGACGACTACGTTGCCGTCATCCTGGACGGCGAGGTACGCACCCTTGCGCCAGGTGCCGGAGGCCCAGAGCGGGTGGCCGCCACGGTCGTACAGAACGAAGTTCCCGTCTTCCTGCATGACCGCGTGGTCGCCGTTGGGGTAGGCGCCGGGGGCCTGCCACACCGGCCGGTTGTCCTTGTAGAGGACGAAGTTCCCGTCCTGCTGCACCCGCAGGATGGCCCGGCCGTTGCCCGAGGTCCAGGCGTGGTTCTTGTGCAGCGTCGCCCTCGGGTGGATCAGCGTGTCGGACGTGGGGCGCGCACCGGAGGCCTGGGCGTGGCGGACCGCAGCCGGCGCGGACACGGAGGCCTGAGCGGTACCCGCCAGCATTCCGCCGACCGCGAGCAGCGCGGTCGCGACGGCGAGCGACGGGAAGGTACGGAGTTTCATCAATTGCCCTTCATCAAGGGATCGGAGGCGTCCTGTTTTCAGGCCGCGCCATTAAACTCCCACAGATCCTTCGGAGAAAACCTGTTCCGAGAGATCTGGAATTAGTGCTGATTACTGAACTCCATATCAGCATGTATGAATTCTTGTTTCACAGATAACCATCTCCCAACCTCAGGCTGACTTCTACTAGTAGCGTGTCGCTACTTAGTGCGTTGTGGCAAACCGGATCTCGTTCGAGGTGTGCGGCGCGGGTGGCTATCTGGACAGAGTTACGGGTGCGGCTGCGGGCATGAAAGAACGGGCCCCTTGGTAGTGACGCGGTTACGACACCCAGCACGACCAAGGAAGCCCGTTGTCCGACCAGTTGAGCAGCATCTCTGTGGCCGCGTCCACCGCGGTCACCCCTGGGTGTGACTGCTACGTGCACCGGTTCGGTTCGATCGTTCCGGGGCGGCGGGCGCGGTGCTATCCGAGTGACATGACGGATGCGGAGTGGGCCGAGGTCCGCTCCGCGATGCCGGTGCCGGCCTGGCTCCTCAGGCAGGGTGGGCGCCCCGAGGCGTACTGCCACCGCGAGATGCTCGACGCGGTGCGCTACCTCGTCGACAACGGCGTCAAGTGGATGGCCCTGCCGGTCGACTTTCCGTACTGGCGGGCCGTCTACGACTTCTTCCGCCGCTGGCGGACCTACGACTACGTGCGTGAGCTGCACGAACGCCTGCGCCGCACGGCCAGGGAACGCAAGGGCCGAAACACCGAGCCCAGTGCCGGGATCATCGACAGTCAGTCGGTGGACGCCTCCGAAACCGTCAGCGAGGACAGCCGCGGATACGACGGCGGGAAATCACGTGACGGGCGTAAGCGCCACATCCTGACCGACACCGAGGGCCTGCTCCTCGAGGTGACCGTGACCACGGCCGATGTTCACGACTCAAAGGCCGCCCCCGCGCTGCTGGAGACGTTCATGACCGATCCGGGTCGGCTGCTGAAATTGGTGTGGGTCGACAGCGCCTACCAGGGCCCGGCCCTGGCGAAGGCGTTCGCCCGCCACGGGGTCCGGATCGAGGTCGTGCGCCGATCCGACGGACAACGCGGATTTGTCGTACTGGCCCGCAGGTGGGTGGTGGAAAGAACGCTGAGCTGGCTCTCGCGATCACGCCGCCTCAACCGCGACCACGAACGCCGGGCCGATCACCACACTCAGATGGTGTGGTGGGCCGCCATGATCAGGCTGTCCCGGCGCCTGGCCGGAGACGCCCCGCGCTGGCCGGAGAAGCGTCCCGACCGACTGCCCCGGGCGCGGGCATGAACCGTCCGTTCTTCTCCCGCACCAGCCAGCCCCGCTTCTCCAGCGCATAGGCACGGTGACGGACCTTCTCCACCTCATTCTTGATCTCCGTCTCCCGGCCCACCGCCCGCGCCAGTTCCACCCCGCTCACCGGCCCCGACGCGGCCGCCACCGCGGCGAACACCTCCCGATACAGGCCACTGAGCACCTCCTCACTCATACCCGACCGCCACACCGGCGGCCGCTCGACATACCCCGCCCCCGCACCAGAGCCGCTCGACCCCACAGCGGCAGCCACCTCACCACCAGACGGCACGGAAGCCGGCGTATTCACCGCGCTCTCCTCGGCCAGCACCGACACGAGCTCCTCCCGCCCCACCCGAGCCCGATCGACACGCTCCCGCGCGGCATTCACCTCCGCCTGAGCCTGCTCCAGGACCTCCGTCCAGGACTCCAGATCCTGCCTCGCCCGCGCCTCACGCCGTTCCATCAACCCCAGCACCGACGGCATCGCATCCTCCTCGATCAACAACAAGCCGTCCGCTGCCTGCCCCTACCCCTCCACGGTCATGCTCCGAGCACGAAGAAGCCCCCGCTCATCGAACAGGGACTCCCTTTGCCACAACGCACTTAGTTATGGGTTGTTTGGTTGGGAGGTTGGTGTCTGGCAGATTCTCCTTCCGTTCTGCCAGACAGGGCTGGTGTGATGGGTTCGCAGAAGAGGCCGGTGGTGCTGACCGTGGCTGATCGTGAAGAGTTGGTTCGGGTGACCACGACGGGGGTTCATCCGGCCTCGGTGATCAGGCGGGCACGGATACTGCTCGCGCTCGACACTTCTGCAGGCGCGATCGGCTCGCAGGACGTGATTGCTGCCCGGGTCGGGGTCTCGGGTGAGACGTTGCGACTGGTCGCCAAGCGTTTCGCTGAGACCGGTGGCGATGTTCACGCCACGGTCGCGCGGAAGAAGCGCGACCTCCCGCCGGTGCCCTCGCCGGTGACCGGTGAGGTCGAAGCCCGGCTGATCGCGATGGCGTGCTCACAGCCACCCGAGGGTTATGCCCGGTGGTCGCTGCGGCTGCTGGAGAAGCACGTCGCGCTGGTCGAGGACATCCCCGATCTGGATCACTCCACCATCGGGCGGGTCTTAAAAAAACGAAACTGCGTCCTCATCTGAAGAAGTGCTGGACCATCCCACCACGAGCGAACGCGGAGTTCGCGGCCCGGATGGAAGACGTGCTGGCCGTCTATGCCCGGCCCTATGACCCGGCACGTCCGGTGGTGTGCATGGACGAGAAGCCCTGCCAGCTCCTCGATCATGCCCGCGACCCGCTCCCGGCCCGCCCTGGTCACGACGTCTGCCAGGACAGCGAGTACATCCGCTGCGGCACATGCTCAATCTTCGTGTGGGTCGAACCCCTGCGCGGATGGCGTCGGGTTCAGGCACTGCCCCAGCGGACCCGGATCGACTGGGCCGGCCAGGTCAAGCAGCTGCTGAGCGTGGATTACCCCGACGCCGAGACGGAAGATTTCAAGTCCAGTGAGACGGTTGTGACGCTATGAGATCTGTGGTGCGGGCTCTCTACGCTTGGTCGGGTCGTTGATCCAGGCGGTCTGGGGTATTGCGGGTGGTCGGGGGCGGCGGCCGAAGCGTTCGGGGTGGCGGGCGTATGCCTCGGCGAGGGTGACGGCGCGCTGGTCGCGGACCTCCTCGGCGGTCCCGAAGTGGACGGAGGCGGGCGTGTGCCAGCCGATGCCCGAGTGCCGGTGCTCGTGGTTGTAGTACGTGAGGAAGGCGTCGAACCACTCGCGGGCGTGGGCCAGCGAGTCGAACCTTTCCGGGAAGTCCGACATGTACTTCGTGGTCTTGAACTGGGCCTCGCTGTAGGGGTTGTCGTTGGAGACCTTCGGTCTCGAGTGCGAGCGTGTCACGCCCAGATCGATCAGCAGCTGGGAGACCTTCTTGGAAGTCATCGAGGTGCCGCGGTCGGCGTGCACGGTCTCGGGCACGATGCCGTTGCGGGTGATGGTCTCGCGGATCAGCTCCTCGGCCCGCCCGGCGGACTCGGCCCGCTCGACGGTGTGGCCGACGATGTACCGGCTGAAGATGTCGATGATGACGTAGGCGTGATACCAGACGCCCTTCTCGGGACCGGCCACCTTGGTGATGTCCCAGGTGAACACCTGCGACGGGCCGATGGCGACCAGTTCGGGCACCGTCCTGGCCGGATGGGTCGCCTGGCGGCGGCGCTCGCCGGTCTGGCCCTGCTCCCGCAGTATCCGGTACATCGTGGAGACGGAGCAGTGGTAGCGCCCAGCATCCAGCTCGCGGGCCCAGATCTGTGCGGGCGGCAGTTCGGCGTATTCGTTGCTGTTCATCAACTCCAGTACCGCAGCCCGTTCTTCGGCCGTGAGCGACGAGGGCTGCACCTGCTGCTTGCGGGGCCCGCGCGGTGATGGGGGCCGCAGCCGTCGGTAGTGGGTGGCCCGCGACCGGCCGGTCAGCCGGCAGGCGGCCGTGATGCCCAGCTCACCCTCGACACCGGTGAACGCCCCGTCCACCGCCGGGTCGGCGGCAGGGCTCAGTCCGCGCTCTCGGAGATCATTTCCAAGAGCGCGGAAGCTTTTCCCATGACTTCCAGTGCGGCCTTGTTCCGGGCCAGTTCCTTCTCCAGCCGTTCCACCTGGCGGCGCAGCTTCTCGTTCTCCGTCTCGGCGGCCGACTTCTTCGGCCTCGCCAGGCTGGTGCGCTTGTCGACCAGCTTCTCCAGGGCCCCGGCATCCCGCGCGGTCCGCCACTCCTTGACGTGGGAGTGGTACAGCCGTTCCCGGCGCAGGATCGCGCCCTTCTCGTTCTTGGGCGCGGCGTCGTACTCGGCCACGATCCGCAGCTTGTACTCCGGGCTGAAAGTGCGGCGCTTCGGCCGGGGAGCCGGGTCGGACCCGGCGGGCTTGGTGCTGGTCATGAGGGGGTGGTTCTCCTGTCGCGCCCTCTCAGGCTAACCCGCCGAAGCGGAACGTCTCACCCAAGGCTGACAGAGAGGGAGACCGTGGTGCTGGTGATGGACAACCTCAACACCCACAACATCGCCTCACTTTACGAGGCATTCGACCCAGAAGAGGCCTTCGCCCTGGCCCAACGCCTCGAAATCCACCACACACCCAAACACGGGTCATGGCTCAACATCGCCGAGATCGAACTCTCCGCACTGACCCGGCAATGCCGCGACCGCCGGATCGGCAACCTCGACATCCTCAACACCGAACTCTCAGCCTGGCAGAACGCCACCAACACCGACCAACGTCAGGTGGACTGGCACTTCACCACCCACGACGCACGCATCAAACTCCGCCACCTCTATCCCAAAAAATAGCTGCGACGGTCTACTAGCCTCGATCTTTCGTGACGGCCTGCCGGTTCATCTGGTGGGCTTTTCGGTTTGTTGGGCAGGCTGTGGGCAGGCGGGAGGTCCGTCTGTCGCGTCGGAGGGGCGCCGGGTTCCACGGTTCCGGTCGGGGTGCTGGTGTCGTAGGGGTGGGCCGTTGTTGCTGGTCAGCCGGGGGCGGGGAGTGCGTCGAGCCGTTCGATCGCATCGATGATCACGTCGGTCCATGGCCAGTGGGCTGCGAATCTCAAATGCCGTCAGCGAGCGGTGGTGATGAGCTGGACGGCGGCGGAGAACAGGCGGAGTCGCAGTCGGTGGGACTCCCACCTGCGGGTTTTACCGGTCAGGGCGAGCATGGGCATCCAGGCCGGCAGGTCGAGGGCGATCTGGACGATCTCCAGCCAGATCTGGTTCTGCGCGGTGTCGTGGAGTGGCAGGTTGCGCAGTCCGGTGGCGCGGGTGTTTCGGATACGGTCCTCGGCGCGGGCCCGTCGGCGGTGCCGCAGCTCAAGGTCGGCGATCGGTGGATTCGCGGTGTTGGTGGCGAAACAGGTCAGCCGCAGTCCGTCAGCGCCGGTGAAACGCAACTGGGCGCCGGGGTGTGGCCGTTCCTTGCGGACGATCAGCCGCATCCCCTTCGGCCGGCCCTTCAGGCAGTCTCCGTCGATCTCGGCGACCCAGGCGCCGTCGCGGATCTCGCCGCCGGGCTCGACGGCCGGGGTCCAAGCCGGGGCAGGAACCTTCAGGACGGCCCGGTGGATGGCGTCGGTGATGGTCGTCCCGACCGAGTACGACAACCACCTCCCGCGTTTCGCGAGCCAGGCCACGAACTCGTGGGTGCCGCCGCCGGAATCGGTACGGATCAGCGTCCGGCGTCCGCGCCGCTACTTCTTCGGAAGCTGGTCCAGCGCGAGTTGAGCGGCGGCGGTGTTGCTGCCCGCGTTGCCGGGCCTCAGCAGGCCCGCCACCGGCTCCCCGCTTCCGCCGTTGCCGTGGTCGACGAACCCCATCAAAGGGTGGTGTCCGAAGGTCTTCTTCCAGGTCGCGGTGACGTCCTGCTTCTCCGAGTGCGCCAGCACGAGCACCCCGTCCAGGTCCACGGCCACCTGCCCGCCGGCATCCGGCGCCGAGGCGCCGGCCAACCTCCAGACCTGTTGCCTCACTTCGGCCCGAGCGGTGCGGACGGTTCTGCGCACGTTGACGGAGAAGCTGCGACTCCTGCCGGGCGTGTGCGTGCAGCGCCTGCCTACGAGTTCGGCCCTCACCCGGGCCCGGCAGCGGCTGGGCGCCAAGCCGTTGCAGATACTGTTCGAGCGGCGCTGCGGCACGCTGGCCACGACGGCGACCTCGGGCGCGTTCGCGTTCGGGCTTCGGCTGGTTGCCTGGGACGGCACCGCGCTGGACGTCCCCGACACCAACGCCAATGCACGGGAGTTCGGGTTCACCGGCAAAGGCGGCGCCAATCAGAGCGGACACCCGCAGGTCCGTCTGATGGCGCTGACCGAGTGCGGGACCCATGCCCTGGTCGACGCGGCCTTCGACGCCGTTGCCACGTTCAGCGAGCAGCGTCTCGCTCGCCAACTGCTGGCTTCCCTGCGGCCGGACATGCTGCTGCTGACCGACCGCAACTTCTCCGGATACGAACTGTGGGGCCTGGCCCGGGCCACCGGCGCCCACCTGGCCTGGCGGATCAAGAAGAACCTGGTCTTCGTCCCGCTGCGGGTGCTGCCCGACGGCTCCTACCTGTCGGTCATGCCGACCCCGAAGGAAACCGTCCGGCACGGACAGGCCAGGGCCGCCGGCCGTCGCCTGGCCAAGCCGCCCCAGGGCCATACCGTCCGCGTCATCCAGTACGCCGTGACCGTCGGGCCCCGAGTCGGCCTTCCCCACACCGAGACGTTCCGGCTGGTCACAAGCCTGCTGGACCACCGGCTGGCTCTTACCAGGGCACCCCGCCCCGCCCCGAAGGCGTGTACGACCTGCTCGTCGACGGTCGGCTGGCCGGGCAGACCAGTGTGACCGGTGGCAACGTCCTGATGGTGGATATGGCCACCGGCTCCGCGGAAACCCGGCCCGGCCCGGTCGGCACCGTCCGGTTCTCCGGCCTCCCCGACCGCGTCAAGGACATCGGGATCTGGCTGCCGTACAACGAAATCACCCAGCTGGTCGCCCTGCGCACCGACGTCTCCGTCGAGCCCCTACCGGATGGGGGCCGCAAGAAGTGGCTACACCACGGCAGTTCGATCAGCCACGGCACCGATGCCGCAAGCCCCAGCACAACCTGCCCCGCGCTGGCCGGCTCCCTCGGCGGCGTGGCACTGACCAACCTGGGTCTGGGCGGCAGCGCCCTGCTCGACCCGTTCACCGCCCGCGCCCTGCGCGACACCCCCGCGGACCTGATCAGCGTCAAGATCGGCATCAACCTCGTCAACACCGACCTGATGCGCCTGCGCGCCTTCGGCCCCGCGGTGCACGGCTTCCTCGACACCATCCGCGAGGGCCACCCCACCACTCCCCTCCTGGTCGTGTCGCCCATTCTGTGCCCCATCCACGAGGACACCCCAGGCCCCAGCGCCCCGGACTTCGGCAACCTCAGCACGGGAAGGCTCCAGTTCCGGGCCGCGGGCGACCCCGCGGAACGCGCGAGCGGGAAGCTGCCCCTCAACGTCATCCGGGACGAACTGGCCCGCCTCGTGAAGCAACGGGCAGCCGACGACCCGAACCTGCACTACCTCGACGGCCGCGACCTCTACGGCGACGCGGACTTCGCCGAACTACCGCTGCCCGACCAGCTCCACCCGGACGCCGCCACACACCACCTCATCGGCGAACGCTTCGCCGCCTGGCCTTCGGCTGCGGCCCGTTCGCCGCCGAGCGTGCCTGAAACTCCCACTCCTCATCCGCGCATTCGGATTGCGCCACTGGCTCGATCTTCCCCTCCAACGAGCCCCGGTACAACCTTGTCACCCTGGCACGTCTGTTCAGGTGCGAAACGCATCCAACGGAGAGTGACCCTCCCGGACCAGAGCCCCTCCGCGTGGTCAGTCGGTGTTGCCCCGGCGTACCTCTGCCGGCGAGAAGGACGGCGAGCGCACGAGTAACGTGCCGCCACCCCGGGGGCGGGGGGTGGCGGCACGCAGCAGATCCGGGAGGGCCCGCGTTCAGTGGCGGGCGGGGGTCAGGTCAACGGCGGCGCCCACGGTCGTCGTTGCGGTGGTCGCGGTCGTCGTTGCGGTGGTCGCGGTCACGGCCCCAGGACTCGGTGTCGACGGTGCGGCCCCGGTCGTCGCGCAGCGTGGCCCTGTCGGAGTAGTTGCTCCAGATGTAGTCGCCGCGGCGGTTCTGGTAGACGTCGGTGCGGGTGTCGTGGCCACGCCCGGTGTGGACGCGGACCGTGGCCCGGCCGGCCAGGCGCAGGTCGTCGAAGCAGTATCGGTTGCCGTCCCGGTCCGACAGTGTCCACCCGTCCAGGTTCACCGCCCGGCGACCGGTGTTGGTGACCTCGACCCACTCACCGTTCAGCGAACGGTTGGAGTAGTCATCACGGCCCGGGCTGTTGTACTGGATGTCGCCGAGCACGACACGCGAGTATGCCTGGTGGTGACGGCCACGGTCGTGGCCGTCATCGGCGGAGGCCGGCATCGCCACCACGGCGACGACGGAACCGGCCGCCAGAGCGGTAGCGACAAGACGACGAACGGTATGAGAAGCAGACAAGTGATGTCCCCTCAAGTAAGGGCGCCCAGGCTCAGGTCAGAGCCATACTGCGCAGTGCGGGTCCCGGCCCAGCGAGCCGAGGCCCCACACTCTGAAGCACCCGCCCCGGCTCCGGCACGGGCTTCAGTCCGCGTTACACAATGTGGACATTTCCGTAACCGACGACTGTAACGGTCACACACTCCGCGCGAGCGTGGCCCTGACATTCACTGCGCGTGGCAACCACCCCGGCCGCCCCCGACGACAAGCCCTTTCCGACCCCCCGCTACGCCCCGCCGCACCACCCCGCGCTCCGCCACCAGTGCCGCGCAAATCGGGTAACAGGCACAATGCTTCACTGCTCGAATAATGGCGCGGTGATCACACATCCGCGCGAGCAGTTCGCGCCAGCCAGGGGCGACCGCGGCGAGGCCTGGCTGGGCAGCTGAGAAGCAGTGGCACTCCGGTTACCGGTCCAGCAGACCCGACAGCCCCGGATACACCGACGAGCAACAAGGCGCTGTTGGAGACGCTGATGAGAGGTCCGACCGCCTGGCCGGGTGCAATGCCCGGCCGTTTGCGGGCGGCAGGTCTGCATAACGTGGATGCGCGCATACGGCGCCAACGCCTTGGCCAGCACCGCACGAACCCCGCTCGGGAGGATGGGTTGTACGACATCGGTGACGTGGGCGTTTTCCTCGGCCTGGACGTCGACAAGAGCGCCCACCACGGCCACGGACCGACCCCGGCCAGCACGAAGTTCTTCGACAAGCAACTGCCCAACAGCGAACAGAAACTACGGGCCGTGTCAACCAACGAGACCGGGAGCCACGTTGCGCCATCCGTGATGGGGGTTGGACCCGACACAGGTCCATGATCGGCAATGAGAATGGGAGCCACCCCTATCGGGTGACTTCGGGTCGTTTTGGTGAGAAGCGGGAGTGTCCACCTGGGTGTCGGACGGGGTACCGATAATTTGGTGCCCCGGGTCCTCCTGGCTCGTGTCCCTGACAGGCGCGGTCGTGGGGGCCCGGCTTCGTTGCTGGGGGTGATCCCGTTTCAATGGCCGGCAGTCCCGCCGCGGTCACAATGTGCTGAGGAATCCTCGGACTGCTGAAGCGAATCCGGCTGGGTCGGTCTCATGGACGGTGTGGCCGGTGGGAAGTTCGGCCTGGTGAGTGTGGGGGCGTCGCGCTGCAATGTCCTTTGCGTGCCCGGCGCTGAGGACCGAGCTGCGGCTGCCGCGGATGAGCAACGCGGGGCAGCTGCCGGCGAGCCAGTCGTTCCAGTGGTCACCGTTGACCTGCTGCTGTGAGGTGTTCATGTCCTGCGGGCTGAAGAAGGCCCCACCCGTCGGGGTACTCGCGGACGGCGTCGGTGAGGTAGCTGGCTGATGGACCGAGTGCTTCCAGCAGCCCTGTCCGTGTCGGTGCCCGGTGCGGCCATGACAGGCTGAAGGACAGGTCGTCATCGACCTCGGCGCCGATGTCCTCGATGATCAGAGCGCGGACGAGGTGGGGATGCCGGGCGGCGAACTGGTAGGCGTTCACGCCTCCGAGTGAGTGTCCGAGCACGACAGCATCGCTGATGCCCAGGTTTTCCAGGATGCTCGCTGCGTCCTGGATGTAGCCGTTGCGGGAGAAATCGGCGGGGCGGTCGGAGTAGCCGTGCCCGCGCTGGTCAGGAGCGATGATCCGCCAGTGGTCGCCCAGTTCCCGGGCCAGATGCGTGAAGGTGCGGCCCTCCCCAAAATGCCCGTGCAGGGCGAGCAGCGGGTGTCCCGGGCCGCCGAAATCGAGGAAGAACAGGCGACGCCCGGCCACTGTTGTGGCCGCGCGCCTTGGCTCGGGCCGGATCGTCGAAGTCATGTTCGTCAGCTTGCCATTGCCTGGATGCCACTCCTCGACGAGGTCCGATCGTGAGGGCGTCGCCGCTCAGGGCTGAGTCCGCCGTTCGGACTCGGCGGCCTGGAATCGGTAGGACTCGGCGCCGGTCTGGATCAGCGTGCGGCGGAAGGTGATTCGGTCGGCGATGGCCGCGCAGAGCCGCGGGTCGGCGAAGATCTTGTCCCACTCGGCGAACGGGGAGTTAGTGGCCACCGCGGTCGCCTTGCACTCCTCGCGCTCGGTGAAAATCTGGAACAGCAGCCTCGCGCCCTTCTTGTCCCGGTTCAGATACCCGAACTCGTCCAGGCACAGAAGATCGACCTTGCTGCAGCAGGCAATCACGGACGACAGGCGGCGGGCGCCTCGGCGCGTTCGTTCACCAGCGCGGAGGTGGTGGTGTAGCGGACGCTCATGCCTGCCTCGGCGATCGCCGTACCAACCCCGATCAGAAGGTGTGACTTGCCCGCGCCGGAGTCACCGATCAGTACCAGCGGACGGCCCTCACGCACCCAGGACGTGGACGAGGTTGCCGATCGTCTCGGGCAGCACCTTGGGGTTGCGGTCGAAATCGAAGTCCTCCAGCCGCTTGGGCCGTGGGAACCGCGCCGAGCGGACCAGCCGCTGCCGGCGACGGACATCCCGGTCGGTGCGTTCGACCTGCAGCAGGTCAAGGAGGAACTGCTTGTAGGAGGACTGCTCGCGTCGGGCGGGGGCGGACAACTTCACGAACCGCTCGCGGAAGACGGGCAGCCGCAGGTCCCGGCACGCCTCGTCGAACAGCGCGTCCTCCGGGGCGCTCTCGGGCAGCGGCATCCGGGGGCGGGACCTGCCGGCAGCGGCGCCAGCAGCGACCGCTCCTGCTCGAAGTCGAAACCGATCGAGGTAGGACGGCCGGGATGTGCCGAGCGTCCTCCGCCACATCGATCGCCGCCAGAAGCTCGTTGAGATCCGCAAGAACCTCCACCTCCGGGGCCGGGACCAGGTGCTTGCGGCGGAACCTGCCGCCCTCATGCTCAACCCCGCCTTTCTCGTGTGCCCTCTCCTCGCCAGGGCCGCATTAGAAGGCCGAGAAGCTAGCGGTGAACGAGGGCGCGGCCGAGGAGGCGTTCCGCCTCATCGACGAGAGTCACGCCCAGCTCCTCGACGACCGCCGAACCCTCCAGGCCGTGGAGAGCGCCCTCCGTGACCTGGAGCCCACACTGGGCCCGGCGGCACGTTCATCGGGCCGCTGGCAGGGAAGCTCGGAATCCGGCCCGCGACGCTGCGCAAATGGGAGCGCGCCGGGCTGGTGCGCCCGCGCCGCGACCCGCTGACCGGGTACCGCGTCTACGACGAGGCCGACGTGCGGGACGCCCGGCTGGCCCACCAGCTCAGGCGGGGCGGCTACCTGCTGGAGCAGATCGCCCCGCTGATCGCCCAGGTGCGGGCAGCCGGCGGGCTGGAGCCGCTGGAGGCCGCACTGTGCAACTGGCGCGGGCGGCTGTCCGTCCGCGGGCGGGCGATGCTGACCGGGGCCGCCGAGCTGGAGGCGTACCTCCACAAGCGCGGATGAGACTTCGGCCGCCAGCCGAAGGAACCAGGGTCACCAACGGTTCCGTCTCGGCTGACCCGCCTGCCGATGTCGGCCTGGTCCTGGGCTGAGCCTTACTCCGCATCGACCGCAGCCGGATCACGCAGGGCTGCAGGCCACCGGGCAGATCGAGGAGCTGGAAAGAGTACCGGCCCAGCATGTTGATGTGATGCCGCACGAACGGCGAGAGGCGGGACACGTCCTCGTCGCGCACCTCGAAGCCGTCGGCGCGTAGCTGGGTGACGGCGGCGTCCATGTACCGGGTGTTGAACAGGACGAGGGCGTTGAGCATCAAGCCCGGCGATCCGGCCGTAGTGCGCGATGGCGTCGCCGAGCGGGGTGAACCGGCCGTCGCGCGACAGCATCCGGATCATGTCGTAGGCGCGGACGGCACCGGAAGCTCGATCCGGTCGCGGGCCGCGTCCTGGAAGGCGCCGTAGTCAGCCGCGCGGTCGATCCGCCGCATTTCCTGGTCCGGCAGATCCGCCAGCTGCGGCGCGTAGGCGTACCCAGCCGGGGCGAGCAGCCCGAACACGATGTCGCTGTACGAGGCGGTGTCGGTGACGACCATCTCGGGGCGCTTGCCGCCGGCGCAGTCGTACAGGACGTCCAGCACGTACAGCGAGTCGCGCGGAGTGCCGGCTACGCCCCTCCCGCCGAGCAGCCGGCTGGTCGTTGATCATGTTGAGGCAGGTCACGCCGCCCCGGCGGCCGAAGTACTTCGGGTTCGGCCTGGCGTACACACTCGGTACCGGCACGACGAACCGCGTCCCGTCCACCGAGGCCACGAGCCCGCCGCCCCACGCCTGCACGAGCGGGATCGACGCCTGGGTCTGGATCAGCGTGGCGTTCGCCGCCCGGTAGGTAGCCAGCCGCAGGTACGTCTGGTCGATGTGGGACAGCCGCCCGTACTTCAGAACGTCGACGCCGCCGATGACCGGGATGTATCCCACGTTGCAGCCATGGGCGACCAGCAGCGCGGCGATCGTGACGTGCAGGTCGTTCAATCTGGCCTCGCTGCCGGTGAACGAGGTCAACGCCTGGTCGGCGCCGGTCCGGGAGAACATCTCCAACAGCACCTCCGGCAGGTCCACGCGCGGCAGCATCGCGTTCACCGCCGCCCGAAGGTCCAGCAGCGAAGCCGGTTCGGGCTCCGGCTCCAGGACGGCGAAGTTCAGTCGGCCGTCGTCGCCCAAGACGATCTGTGCGTTGTCCGGCAGACGTCCGGCCACCTCACGGTCGGTGTTGTCCAGCAGCACGGCCCGCACCGCCAGGTGCTCGTCGGCCGCCGCGGGCAGGCCGAGGAAGGCGAGCACGGCGGGTTTGGCCTGCTCCCATGCCTCCCTGGCCAGCAGCTTCGCCAAGTGGGTCGCCCCACTTGGCGGAGTTCATACACCCAAATCCGGCTGGGGTACCGCCGCTGCTTCCACACGCCGCCTGACACCCTGCCGCGCAGGACACGTCCTCGGACTATGCCGGGAGGTCAGAGCCTGTCGGCATGGTCCAGATCGACCAGGAGACGCTCCACGTCGGTCATAAGGGATCCGTAGACATGCCAGGCACCCGGCTTGACCAACGCGCCCCGGCTGATGAGGTCGGTCATGGTGTCGTGCCACGCCCGGGCACGGTCGATCGCTGCACGCAGTCCCTCACGAGCTTCCGCCGGGCGGGCTGCGCTGTCGACCTCGACGAACGCCTCGACTGCCTGCCCTGCCAACTTGAGCATCTCGGCGTACCGATCGAGGAACTGCTGTCCCAAGTGGTGGTCGGTGTGGGTGTCGTCCACGTTGTCGGCCAGCGTTCGAGCAATTCCGCGCACCTGGAGAGATACGCCATGCAATGTGTTGAGCATGTCGCCGTAAGTCACAGGCCGACGCTGCGGATGCACCGCCCAGCAGGTGTTCCAGCGCAGACTCTCCTGCCCCTGCTGCACGCGCTCGCGCGCGTCCGCGACCCGCCGCCCCAGACCCCTGCCGTCCTCCACCCAGCCGTGCGCGCGGGCGGCATGCTGCCGCTCCCGCAGCCCGTGGCCCATGTCGCGCAGCAATGCCCCCATGACTCGGGCGAGGTCTCGAACCGCGTCATCGGATCCGTCCAGATGTATCGGCGGCATGATCAGCGCATTCACCACAACGCCCACCACCGCGCCGCTCAGCGCCGCGATCGCCGTCAGAACGACGTGCCCGACCGGAGCCGCAGCCGCGGCGGCAAGCGTGAGAACCGCCGTCGATGCGACCTGGAGCCGGCCGTCGGAAGCTCGGCTCCCGGCCGCCACCAGGGCGATCCCCAGGATGCCCGCGATACTCCCGGCGGTGGATCCCAGCAGCCACACGGTGCCGAGAGCCAGCAGCATTCCCGCCGCCCGGGTGGCCATGCTCCGCGCGGCCTGCGCCACAGAGCGGTACACCGTCGCGGCATTGACCATGAGCAAAGCGGTGGCCACAGCCACATACGGTCGCTCCCCCTGGATCCAGAGAGTGGCGACCTCCCAGGCGAGCAGCGCCGCGATCAGGTTCTTGGCGCCATGCACCAGGGCATGCCATCCCCAACCGCGGCGGATCGCTTCGACGAGTCGCGTCAGCGGCGGCCGCAGGCCCAGTGACGATGGCGCCCGGCCTTGCCCCTGATCAATAGTTGAAAATTGCACAATCTATAGAGTGGCACACTTTGCCCGGTTTGAGTGAGTGGCGTCCCCCACAGCGACTCGAGCCGGTCAACCACCCAACAAGCCGACCACGCCGCCCTCACCGCGCCATAGCGGCCATCTTGCTGCGCCACACCAACCGGGAGCACGGAAGCCCATCTGGTCGTCCGACACATGACCGATGTTCGTGCTGTCGGCGAACACCCTGCGCACCCGCCGGATGTCGCTCATGTGCAGATCCGAGTCGCCCCCGGCTGAGCACCCCCTGATGGTGCGCCTGCGCCGAGAACCAGTCCACGACGTCGCGGGTGAGTTCCATGAACACCTCCACCAAGGAGAGGGCTGGAGAGTGAGTTCCTGCAACGGCACCGCGTGCCGTACGACACCCGTCGGACATTCCTCCGTCGCCCCGGCAAGGTTGTCAGTCCTCGCGGTGCATGCCCGGACACCGAGCTCGCCCGCCTCTCGTACGGGCAGGCCCGTGCTCTGTTCGATGGGCACACCGTCGTCGCCGGGCCGGGCCACCCCGGGGAAATCGGGCCCGGCCGGCGACTGCCGCCAAGTTCGGCCAGGAACACTTCGCCCGCTTCGTCGACCTCGCGCAGGTCGATCTACTCATCACCGACACCGGACTCGGCTCCGACGATGCCCTCGCCATCGAGGGCCAAGGCACGGAAGTAGTACGCGCGTGATCCTCACCGTCACCCCCAATCCAAGCCTGGACCGTACGTACGAGATGCCCGGGCTGGCCCGCGGTGCCGTGCTGCGGGCCACGGACGATCGAGTCGACCCCGGCGGCAAATCCATCAACGTCTCGCGCGCGGCCACGGCAGCCGGACGCCGTACGATCACTGTCGCACCGCTCGGCGGGCCTGAGGGCTCACTGCTCGCCCGGCTGCTCGGCGAACACGGCATCGAGGCGATCGGAGTACCGATCGCCGGCAGCACCCGTATCAACGTCACGCTCGTCGAACCCGACGGCATGCTCACCAAGTTCAACGCGGTAGGCCCGGAGATCACCGTGGCCGAGGCGGAGGCTCTGCTGGATGCCGTACAGACCCGGTCGGCCACCACGGACCGGATCGCCTGCTGCGGCAGTCTGCCCCGTGGGCTGCCCCCGCAGTGATATGCCGACCTGGTGGCCCGGATCGCCCTCGAGACCTCCGGCGCGGCGCTGCGGGAGCGCCCGGATGTGGTCAAGCCGAACGCGGAGGAGCTCGCCGAGGCCGGCGGTCGCCCGTCGGCGACGGTGGGCGACGCGGTGAAGCCGACTGAGGAGCTGCGCGAGCACGGTGCCCGATCCGTTCTGGCCAGTCTCGGGGCGGACGGGCAGCTGCTGGTCGACGGTGCGGGTACATACTTCGGCAGCGCCCGGGTGGACACGGTCCGCGGCAACGTCGGAGCGGGCAACGCCTCCCTCGCAGGCTTCCTCGCCGCGGGTGGGAAAGGCCCGGCCGCGCTCGCCGCGGCGGTCGCCCACGGCGCGGCGGCCGTGCAGCTGCCGGGCAACAGCGGACTGCCTTGCCTCGGACAGCGGTGCAACGGCCGACGAACCCTTCCGGATCGTCACCGTCATGTCATGTCCGACCGGCATCGCAAACACCTACATGGCCGCCGAGTCACTGGCAGCCGCGGCCCGCGCCGAGGGCGTGGTGCTCGACGTCGAGACGCAGGACTCAGCCGGGTTCGAGAGGCTCGATCCGGCGCTCATCACCGCTGCCGACGCGGTCATCCGGGCGCATGACGTCGAGGTACGCGAGAAGGCACGGTTCGACGGCAAACCCATCGTCGACACCGGGGTCAAGGCAGGGATCAACCGACCTGCCGCGCTGATCGCCGAAGCCAGGCGGAAGGCGGAGCACGGCGAGACCAGCACCATCGCGGGCGGCGCCGCTCGGCAGGACGACGGAGCCGCGCCCGGCAGCCCGCGCCTCATAGCATCCGCCGCCGTCGCGAGGGCCATGCCTGACCACAGACCCCGCCGGTCAGTTCGGGTCTCACGACTTCGCCCCGCTGGGTATCCGGCGGGGCGAAATCGTGCGGCAGGTCCCGCCGCCTCGCCGGGCCGCACTGGCACCCCCCTTGTAGCACCTGCCGCATGCAATCCGTGCCAGGAGGGGCGGAGCGGGCGGTGACTGCATGTCAGCCGATCACCCGCTCCGTACATGTCCCGCTCGATCCGGTCAGCCGCCGAGCGCATGCACCTCGCTCAGGATGGCGCGCATCTGCGGCCCCGACTTCTGGGCGTAGTTGCTGCCCGTGTACCCCCACCAGTCCCAGCAGCCCTCCGGGTTGCCGCGCAGGAGGCTGATGTCGGTCTGCGGGTAGAGGATCACCAGGTTGTTGGTGTCGGCGTACTCGTTGAGATGGGACTCACGGGCGAACCGGTCACCCACGAACTTGTTGTCGCTCATGCAGCCGTGCAGTGCGACGACCAGCTTGCACGCGGCCCCAGCCGCGCAGGAGTCCGGCGTGTAGAGGAAGCTGCTGCTGCCCATGCTGTACCACTGGGCCAGGCCGCCCGGCACATATCGGTTCTGGTCGTGCCGGCTGACGGTGCCCGACTGCGAGGCGGCCGGCGCGTTCACCTGCCCCAGCCAGTGGCCGAGCATCTCGCCCTGCGGGTCGTTGCGGCAGTTGATCAGGAACGGGTAGAACGTGGTGCCACAGCTCAGCGGGGCGTTCGGGGTGGGCCAGCCGTGCCCTGCCGGATCGGTGTCGTGGTACGCGGTCCGGGCCCCGAAGTCCCGGTAGAACTGGACCCCTTCGTCGCTCACCGAGGTCGGGACGACGGGGTCCCGGGTGCCGTGGTACGTGTAGACGGGCTTGCCCGCCAGGTTCGATACGGGGTCGATCCGTCCCTCGGCCGACCAGCGGCGGGCGATCTGCTCGATGCCCTCGGGGTCGGTGGAGATCAGACCTGTGCCGCAGGCGACCAGGCCGACGACGATGCCTCCCTTGCCGCAGTAGTACGGGCCTGCGGCGACGACGCCCGCGCCCTTGAAAGTGCCGGAGTAGGCGACCTGGAGCTGCGAGGCCATGAATCCGCCGGAAGAGATTCCGGTGACGTAGGTGTCGGTGATGTTGAGCCGGGGGAGGCCCGGTTCGCCCGCGTGGGCGGGGGCGGTGAGCCCCAGGGCCGCGGCCAGGGCGGCGACCAGGGTGACAGCGGCGGCCCGCAGTGAGCGGAACTTCACGTGCGCTCTCCTTCACTGGGATCCGTTCAGTGAACGGAGTCGGAAGTCGGGGGGTACGGAGACGGACGAGGTCATGGTTGGCCGTGCACCGCCCTGCGGGAAATGGACGTGTGCCACATCGTCGACGGCCGATGAGTGGAGATTCTCTCCGCCGCCCGGGGTGCACGGCGGCAACGGTGCGGTATCACTTGCCCGGTGACGACGACACCAACAACCACCGGCACTCTGCTCCGCCTGCTGCGCGAGGAGGCCGACGAGACGGCGTTCCGCGCCGTGGCCGCCGAACCGCCGCTCATCGACGAAGCACTGGCGATACGTTCCCGGTTCGCGGCCCACCGCCGCCGGGAGGCCGCGCTTGCCGCGCTCTACGAGACCGCCGGTGACCTCGCATCGCTGCGCGACCTCGAGGACGTCCTCCAGGCCATCGTGTACCGCGCCCGCACCCTCATCGGCACCGATGTCGCGTACCTGCTGCTCTCCGACCCGGAGGAGGGCGACACATACGTACGCGTCACCGACGGCATCACGACGGACGGGTTCAAGACCGGCCGGCTCGCCGCCGGTACCGGCCTCGGCGGACTGGTCGCCGCGACCGCCGTGCCGTACCACACCGCCGACTACCCCAACGACGCCCGCTTCGAGCACACCCCGTATGTGGACGGCGTCATCGGCGCCGAGGGGCTGGTGGCCATCCAGGGCGTGCCGCTGAAGTTCGGCGACCAGGTGTACGGGGTGCTGTTCGCCGCCAACCGCCGGGTGCGGCCCTTCTCGCCCGACGAGGTCGACCTCCTCATCTCGCTCGCCAACCATGCCGCCCTCGCCATCGAGAACGCCACTCTCTTCGAAGAGGTCCGCAAGAGCGCCGCCGTCCACGAGCGGCTCACGGCCGTCGCGCTCGACGGGGGCGGGCCGACGGGGCTGGCCACGGCTCTCGCCGACGTGCTGCGCGGCAGCGTCCTCGTCCTCGACGCCCAGGACCGGCCGCTCGCCTCGGCCGGTGACGCACCGCCCGAACCGGCGGCCCTCGTACGGGAGATGGCGCAGGCCCGATACCTCCGCAGCTCCGCATCACGTGGAACCGTCTGTGTCACCCCTATCGTCGCCACCGACGAACACCTCGGCACGCTGCTGCTCGTACGCGGCGGACTCGACGCCTCCGACATCCACGCCCTGGAAAGGGCCGCCCAGGCAGCCGCCCTCATGCTGCTCGGTGAACGTACGGTCGCGGAAGCCGAGCACCGGTTGCGCGGCGAGATCCTCGAAGACCTGCTGGGCGCCCCGCACCGCGACACCGAAGGGCTGCGCCGCCGGGCCGCGCTGGTCGGACTCGACCTGGAGCGTGACCATGTGGTGCTGGTGGCCCGGGGTGGGGACCACGGCAGGCGGCGCCGCATCACGGAACTGGCGGGCGGCCATGCCACCCGGCTCGGCGGCATCGCGGGCGAGTACGGTGGCAGCACCGTCGTCGTCCTGCCCGCCGTCGAAGACCCGGGCGGCGCCGCCCGTGCCCTCGCCGAACTGCTGACTGCCGGAATCAGACACCCCGTCACGGTCGGTGCGGAGCGTGCGGCACCCGGTGCCACGGCCGTCGTCGAGGCACACCGCGACGCCGCCCGCTGTCTGGACGTACTGGTCGCGCTGGACCGCGCCGGCGAGGGTGCCTGCCGCGACGACCTCGGCATCCACGGCATACTGCTGGGCCCGGCGGGCCGCGACGAACTGGACCGCTTCATCCGCCGCACGATCGGCCCGCTGGTGGAGCACGACAAGACGCGCGGCAGCGACCTGGTACGCACCGCACTCACCTACTTTGCCTGCGACGGCAACCTGAGCCGTACCGCCACCGCCCTCTACGTCCACGTCAACACGCTCTATCAGCGCATCGACCGGATCTCGGCGCTGCTCGGACCACAGTGGCGCCACGGCGACCACGCGCTGCAGGTCCACCTGGCCCTCACCATGCGACGAACGGCGGGTTAGGGCCCTGACGATCTCGTACATGCTTGGCGCGAGGTCCGGGTGAGCGCTGTCCGGCGAGGCGGTCATGGGGCAGCAGCACGCCGGGGACCACTGACACTCTCGAAACAGTCGCACTTGGCCGGCGAAGTGCATGGGGCCCATCGCGGCCCTCAAGTTGGCCGAGGGACTCGTGTGCCGAGCTAGCGGAATGCCACCGGCGGGCGCACGTCGCTGAAGTCGATCGCGCGGTCGGCCTCGCGCAAGGTCTGCTCGGCCACCCGGCGGGTCTCGGCCGGAACATCCCCGTGCTCCTCCACAAGTCTGGCGTAGATCGGTGCCTCGGACCTGTCTGCGGAACTCATGTTGAACTTTCTGTCGGGGGGTACGGGCGCCTTCCGCCGGTGAGGGGAAGCGGGGGCCGAGTATACGTGCTGCAGGCAGGACGCCGCAGAGTTGACCGGAGGTCGGGCAGCGGCAGAGCAGTTCTGCCCAACAAGGCCCGACGCCCGCGCCGAGCAAGTGGCTTGAAAAGGCTGGTTCATCGGCGGTCGGCGGTCGGCGGTGCGACAGGTGACCGGTTGGGGCAGCCTGTCCGCGAAAGATGCACCTCAGCGGCGATGACAAGGCCCGCCCGGTCGGCGTGCGAAGGGTTCCCGGGCGGGCTCCGCCTCCCACACTGCCCGAGTTCCCTCGTTCCCGCGCGCGGCCCGGCCGGTGGTTGGGCCGCACGGGGGGCGGGACTTCCAGGCGCCGGCCGTGCCGTAGATGCTCAGTTCATACGGTCCGGGCTCCATTCGTAGACCATGGGAGCGGTCTCGATGACCTCGCGTGGCCAGACCTGCCGAAGTCGGTCCAGTCGGCCTCTGTGGTCCTGGATCCAGTCGGCCTGTGGCTGGATCCAGAAGAATGTGGAGAGCCGGTCGGGGTCGTGGATCGTCACGCACATGGACTGATCCTCGTTGAGTCGAATGCCGAGCTCCAGCCCCCGGCCGCCGCCGATTCCCGCCTCACTCCCTGGAACCAGCCCTTCCAACTCGTGTTTCCAGGAGGAGAGGTCCTCCTGAAAGAGGTAGAGCTCAAGGCGTGCGTCGAGAAAGCTGGTGGACACCAGGACATCGGCGCGCAGGGTGTCATGCCCGGTCAGAATGCCGGGCTGGTGACGCCCAGTGACGCGAACGATGCACCGGTCGCCGTCTGCGCTCACCAAATGAATCAGGTCGACTGGTTCCGGCTCTCCCACAGTGCGCCTCCTCTTGGCCCGGTTGGTGCGAATAGCGTGCATCCTCGCGCATGGGGCGCGCGCGGACGCAGGAGCCCCTCGACGAACGTTCGACGCGATCAGCGGTCCAGGACCAGGCCGGCGCCGCTCAGACAGTCGTCGATCATGTGGGGTTGGTGCTGCAGCATCTTGAGCTTGCGCTTCACGGCCGGCGTGATCCGGCCCAGGTCGGCGGCGGCGAGGTTGCCGTCGCGCTTGACCAGGGACACAGGCCATCCTGCGCGTTCAGGTCGGGTGCCTGGGTGAGCAGCTGGAACATGGTGAGCCAGTCGGCGTTCGCGGCAATGAACTCGCGCAGCCGTGTGGCCACGTGGATGTGGCCGTTGTCCCAGACCAGCACGATCGCTCCACCGCGCTGGATGCGAGCGCGCACCAGCAGGTCACGGAAATCCCGACAGGCGAAGCTCTTCGATCCGCTCTTGCCTCGATCGGTCGGATTCGTTCCCGTCAAGGGCCCCCGTCGACCGCCCGAACGCTGATCGATTCGTTCACGCACCGCGACCAGTCCAGGTCCCCGTCAGCGCCGAGCTGATCCAGCACCATCCTGTGCAGCTTGGCCCGAGCACGGGCCGCCGACCAGTCGGTAAGGCCACGCTGCACCGTTTACCGGGATACGCCGAAGACCGGCGGCAGTTGCCGCCATATACAACCCGAGGCCGCCACCAACACCATCGCCGCCAGGACCGTGCGGTCATCACAGCAGCACCGGCCCCCGCCCTGGGGCCGAACCGGAACCGAAGAGATCACATCCTGGAACAACTGCCGGCTTCCCTCTGGCACGATGGAATTCGCTGACCGGCTGAAACGCGGCTCGCACCAGGAGGAGTTCTCGTTGAGGACGTGGAGATTTCCTGCGCTCCGTCAATGCTGTTCACCGGTTCGGCTGCTGCGAGGTCCGCGCTTTTCGGTAACGCCACCGCCGTGGCACGCGCAGCATGCTCACGGACATGTGGCCGTCCGCGGTGGAGGTGATCAGTCCTGTCGGACGCTGTCCCAGGGGGTGTTCGAGCGTGCGACCGGAGACATCCACGATGGCGACGGTGCTGAGCAGCCAGGCGCCTACGAGCGGATGCTCGGACGCATCGGGCCGGTGGGCCGGTGGGCCGGTGGGCCGGTCGACGATTCGGTTCGGGACGGGGTGTACACGTGTTTCCTTTCCAGGGCTTCTGGACTTCTGGACAAAGAGGGAAGGTTTCGTCCTCGTCCGTACCCGTGCGACAGACCGCAGAAGCCACGTACGAACCCCCGACACCAACTGATCCCCCAGGGTGTCCGAAAACCCCCTGCTTGGGTGCCTCGGCGCCCACAGGGCATGGGCATGCCCGGACGCTGCTGTCATGCGGCTTTTGACGTCGAGTCATGGGAGCGACTGTCACTCAGCGACGAGATCCCCCTCTTCCGCAGGAACTGGTTGTCGCGAGTTCTGGTTCTGACTCAACTCCGGCATCGATTCCGAGGGACCGGCCGCGCGTCGGGGCCCGGCAATGGCTCTACGGGCCGTCACCGCAGGTCAGGATGGCGGGACCATTAGTGACGGGCATTCAGGACGACGGCGCACACCCCCGCCCGGGCAGTGTCAACAAAGACACGCTGCCACCAGGGGTGAGCAGGCGTCAGAAAGTCGCCCGGAAAGACTAATGATGCACCAACCAGACTACAAATAAGCACAATTGACAACTCATCCGATTACCCTTCAATCGCATATAGGTGTCTCGTGTACCCCGATCGGCGCCCCGGCGCCAACCCTTCAACGTGTCCGATATGACAGCTATGGGGACCGTCACTACGTTCAATCACAGGCCGGCTGCTCGGCCGACCTCTCTGAGACAGGAGAAGTGACATGGTTACCCGTTCCACCGTCGTTACCGCAGCCATCGCGGCCGCCGCGGCACTGGCCGCCACCGGCATCACCTACGCCTCGGCCGCCACCACCGAGCCGGCCTACGCATCCCCTGTCGCCCAGCAGGCCACCGCCCCCGTTTCGGCCCTCGACGGCGGCGACGCCGGCAAGGGCAACGAAGGCAAGGGCAACGACGACCGAGGCTACGACGACCGAGGCTACGACGACGACCGAGGCTATGACGACCGGGACCACTACGAGGGTCGGATCCACATCAACGAGCGCACCTACAGCGACGACCCCGGTGGCTGCATCACCGTGGTCAGCGGCCTCGGCTCCAACAGTCTCAACATCCGCAACGACAGCCGCAGGACCATCGAGGTCTTCCGCGGGGTCACCTGCGACAACGGCGCCCCCATCGCCACCGTCGGACCTCACAGCTCCAGCGACGGCGTGTTCCCCGGCCACGTCCGGGGCGGCGTCTTCGTCCACGACGGCGTCGTGGGCAGCTTCCGGGTGCTCGCGCGCCACTACGAAGACGGCTACGAAGACGGCTACGAAAGCCGGTGATCGAGACACCCGCGTGACACGGAACCCCTGCCCGCCGGAATCGGGCCGGGGTTCCGCTCTACGCACCCCCTGCCGGGACACCCCGGTCCCGGATGCCCACACCCACCCGGCCAATGCCCGACAACCCACACACCTGCCACGCCAAAAAGAGCCGGACGGCGAAGCACCGGCAGCCCAGCCGGAACACCCGCACCTCACACACCCCTCCCCCTCCGAACAACCGCACCGAACACGCCCCCATGAACCATTCCGGGTTTGATCGAGACTGACCCTAATTTGGGGTCTGTACGGTGTGTGAACGGCTCTGACAAGATTTTCGTAGCCGTTGATCGACTTTGCGGTATCGGCCTCGGCAAGTGCCTTGGTGGGGGAGGCTGGTGGCGTGTGATGTCGAGTTGACGGCGCTGCTTCCCCACCTGGCTTCGGTGCTGGTCGAGGCGGTGGAGGCAGGCGAGGGCCTGGTCAGGATCACGGTGCGGACTGCCGCCGGGGTCTCGGTGATCTGCCCGGGCTGCGGGCAGGAATCGGCGTGGGAGCACAGCCGGTACGTGCGGCATGTCGCCGACGAGGCGATCGGCGGGAGACCGGTGGTGATCGACGTGTCGGTGCGCCGCTTGTACTGCGAGAACCCGGACTGTTCCAAGACCACGTTCGTCGAGCAGGTCCCCGGGCTGACGGTGCGCTACCAGCGGCGGACCCCCGCCCTGCAGAAGGTGATCGCGTCGGTCGCGACGGCCCTGGCCGGGAGAGCCGGGGCCCGGTTGCTGGTCCATCTGCACCAGACCCTGTCGTGGGCGAGCATGCTGACCTGCCTGTTACGCATCCCCCTGCCCACCTCGGCGGTGCCCGCGGTTCTCGGTGTGGACGACTTCGCACTGCGGCGCGGCCACCGCTACGCCACGATCCTGATCAACGCCGAGACCCGCGAACGCGTGGAGGTCCTGCCCGACCGCAAGGCCGAGACTCTGACGGCCTGGCTACGTGCCCATCCGGGCGTCGAGGCGGTCTGCCGGGACGGCGCGGCCGGCTACGCGCAGGCTGTCACCGACGCGCTGCCCCAGGTGCCGCAGATCACTGACCGCTGGCACCTGTGGCACAACCTCGGGGAGGCTGTCCTCAAGGAGGTCCACGCGCACGCCGGCTGCTGGGCGAAATGCGGACCGCCCTCCCAAGCCCGTGTCCGCGAGGAAACCACCCGGGAACGCTGGCATCAGGTCCACGCCCTGCTCGACCAGGGCGTCGGCCTACTGGACTGCGCCCGCCGCCTGCAACTGGCGCTGAACACCGTCAAACGATATGCCCGCGTCCCCGAGCCCGAGCAACTGAAGAAGGCCCCGCAGTACCGGCCCACCCTGGTCGACCCCTACCGTGACCACCTGCGACGGCGCCGCGAGGAGGACCCCGCCGTGAGCGTCAGGCAGCTCCTGGATGAGATCAAGGAACTTGGCTACCAGGGCAGCTCGAACCTCCTCTACCGCTACATCAACCAGGGCCGCGTCGAGTCCGACCGCCCCGCCGTCTCACCTCGCCGCCTCAAGGGCCTGCTGTGTACCGAGCCCGAGCAGCTCAAGGACAAGGACCGCGAGCTCCGCGCAGAGCTGACCGGGGCCTGCCCCGAGATGACCGCCCTGGCCAGGCACGTCCGTTCCTTCGCGGCCCTGCTCACCCCCGCTGCCGACAACGCCCGACACCTCGAGGAGTGGATCTCCCAGGTCCGCGAGGACGACCTGCCCCACCTGCACGCTTTCACCCGCGGCCTGGAACGCGACCACGACGCCGTCACCAACGGACTCACCCTCCCGTTCCACAACGGCGGAACCGAAGGCGTCAACACCAAGACGAAACTGATCAAGAGACAGATGTACGGCCGCGCCGGCTTCCGCCTCCTCCGCCACCGCATCCTGCTCAACTGATCCACACCGAGGCACGATCAACGGCTACGAAAATCTTGTCAGAGCCGTTCGCCGCTGTACAGACCCCTACCGGGCAGGGGAGCCCGAATTCGACGGTGAGGCCGAAGAGATGGGCCGGGCCTGGCACGGGGCGCGGCGCACTGCTCTGGATACGGTGCTCGCGGCCGTCGCGGACGGCCCGTGGGGCAAGCATCTTGTGCTGCGTGGCAGCGTGTTAATGGCCACCTGGTTCGGGGAAGCGGCTCGTGAACCGGGCGACCTGGACTTCCTCGTCGTGCCTCAGGACTGGGCCATGGACGGTCCCCGGACCTCGGGTCTGTTCGACACGATCGCCCGGGACGCTGCAGCCGCCGCCCGTGGCTCCGTCCGGATCGATGCGGCCGGCATGGTGACGGAGGACATCTGGACGTATGGCCGGGTTCCGGGCCGCCGTATGCTGCTGCCCTGGACTGCACCCGGGGTGCCCGGCGGCACCGTACAACTCGATGTGGTGTTCAACGAGACCCTGCCCGCCCCGGCAGCTGTCACTGGACGTACTGCGCTGATGAGCGACTCCCCAGGTCTGTCACCGGGCCGGCTCCCGGCGCGGCTGCTCGGTTCAGCCGGCCTGGCCGATCGCGCTGCGCAGCATGGCGACTGTCGTCGCTGCCGCCGCGCGCTCCGCGCCGTCCTCCGTCGCACGCACCCGCTCCTCCAGGAGCACCGCGGCAGCCTGGAGGACTCCCACCCGGACCGGAACGCTCTGCATGGCCGCCAGTACGGCCGCCGCGTGCTCGGCCGGAGTTGCGGTCGCGGCCTGCGGAATGAGGGTGGAGATTCCGCGCCCGAGCGCACGGTCACGAGGCGGCTGAGCCGCGGCTGTGGTCACCCGGGAAAGTCTGCCGCACCGGACTCGGGGAATCGCTCAGCGACCTGACCGCGGTTCTTCGGGCCCTTCGTGGACATGGGCGTGGACTCGTCTCAACAGGGTCGCCAGCTGCGCCTGTTCGGGGCCGGTCAGGGGGGCGAGGAGTTCCCGCTGCACAGTCAGGTCCTCGGCCTGCAGGTCCGCTAGGGCCTGTTCTCGGTTGTGATCAAAGTCGGGTTTTGGCCCCGTGCGGGTTGGCGGCCTGGTAGGACGTTCGTGTGACGCGTGCGCAACTGACTGACCAGGAATGGACGTTCATCGAGCCCTACCTGCCGATTGGCAGGTTCGGCCCGTACCCCGAGCGGCTGCGTGAGCAGTTCGAGGGGGTGATCTGGCGGTTCCGGACCGGCAGTCAGTGGCGTGAGATGCCCGAGCGGTTCGGTGCCTGGCAGACCGTCTACCAGCGGTTCGCCCGGTGGCGGGACGCGGGCGTCTTCCAGGCCCTGCTGGAAGGTGTGATCGCCGAGGCCGCGCGACGGGGTGAAGTCGACATGTCCCTGGTCAGCGTGGACTCCACCACCGCGCGGGCTCACCAGGACGCGGCCGGTATGCACCTCGACGACGAGGTCATGGCCACTCTGGAGGAAGCGGCCCTCGAACAGGAGGAGCCGGTCCGGCAAAAAGGGGAACACCCGAGGAACAGAACGGGCAGACCAGCGAAGGCGACCCCGCCCGGGCCGAGCGCCGGCGCGTCCGACGACAGCGCAAGGCCCGGCTGGGGGCCGCCCTGCTCGGCAGATCCCGCGGCGGGCTGACCAGCAAAATCCACCTCGCCGCGGACCGGCGCTGCCGCCCGATGGCACTTGTCCTGACCGCCGGACAGGCCGCCGACAGCCCTCAGTTCGTCCCTAACTTGAACAAGGTGCGGGTCCGACTCCCGGTCGGCCGTCCCCGTACCCGGCCCGACGCAGTCGCCGCCGACAAGGCCTACTCCTCCCGCGCCAACCGCGCCCACCCGCGCAAACGCCGCATCAAGGCAGTCATCCCGGAGAAGAAGAACCAGGCCGCGAACCGTAGGAACAAGGGCAGCCGGGGCGGTCGCCCCGTCACCCACGACACGGATCTCTACCGCGACCGCAATACCGTCGAGCGCGCCATCAACAAGCTGAAGACCTGGCGCGGCATCGCCACCCGGTACGACAAAACTCCTGAGAGCTACCTCGCCGGAGTCCACCTTCGCGCCACAACGATCTGGATCGCCAGCCTATTGATCACAACCAAGAACAGAACCTAGTGCTGTGACCGGATTGGTCCGCCGGGTCGGCGGTTGGAGCGGTTGGAAGGTGGAAGCTGCAGCAGAGCCAGGACCGCAGGCACTGGCCGCACACGTAGCGGACCTGCTGGCTGGAACTGGTGCACACCGGCGGGGACAACTGGCGGGTGACCGCCAATTGGTGCTCGTGGCTGAAGGCCGACTTCACCGCCTACCTCACCGCCGAGGAAACAGCAGACTTCGCCGCGCGGATACTCTCTCAGCTTTGCGCCCCGTCGGGACACCGCTTCTCAGCGGCGGTGACTCCCGGACGCAACAACCCGCTGACGCTGAATGCCGAACCTGTCGGGGACGGTTTCGCCTTCTTCGTGCGCCTGACACCCAACGGTGACGACGATGTGTGTCACCTGCAAATGGAAATCGATCCGATCGACGCCACCGAACTTCGCGGCATGTTTGATGTATTGCACGCGTCCTTGACGCTCTGACCATAGATTCACCCGTCTGGTCAGGCTGCAGCTTCAAGAGGGCGTCCGCCCCAACGGATGCCTTTCTCGCTGCGGATGCGGGCCCGTTCCTTACGTTCGGCGGCCAGAACATCGCGGTGGCGGGCGTTGGCGTTGCGCCACCGCAGGTAGGCGTGCAGGGCCCGGGTCTGCACGGTGTGGTTGGGGTGGTTGGAGTTGGCGATGGTGAACTGCCTCAGCGGTCCGAAGTGCGCCTCGATCGGGTTCGCCCAAGACGCGTAGGTCGGAGTGAAGCACAGCTCGACCTTGTACTTCTTCGCCCAGCGTCGGATGTCGTCGCCTTTGTGGGCGGACAGATTGTCCAGAACCACGTAGATTGGGGCGCCGTCAGGCCGGGCGGCGCGGATCGACTTCAGTGCGGCCAGCGTGTTGGCGGCGCCTTTCTTGCACCGGTTGATGCCCCACAGGGTGTCATCGCCGATGGAGTAGCAACCGTGGAAGTACCGCACACCGTGGGTTCGGTGGTAGTTGGCCGGCAGCCGGTCGGGGTGTTTCCGCTGAGCCCAGCAGCTGCCGCCGGTGGGCCGGATCCCGAGCGGGCCGAACTCGTCGAACGCGAAGACCCGGTCCGGGAAGCGGCCCACGACCTCCTCAATCCGGTCCAGCTTCGCATCGCGCTCGGAGTCCGGGGACTCCTTCCACGTCTTGGTCCGCTGGAAGGTGACACCGCGGCGGGCCACCAGGCACCGTAACGCCTCGCGGCCGATCCGGATTACGCGGCCGTGCACTTTCCGCAGGTAGGCGGCGAGTTTGCGGATGGACCAGCAAGTGAAGGGCTGGCCGAGCTTGGCCGGGCGGGTGGTGGCCGTCTGGATGACGAAGTCCTCATCGTCAGGGCTGAGCAGGCGGGGACGGCCTCCCGCCCACTGAGGGTCCAGGCAGGCCAGGCCGATCTCGTTGAACCGGTGGATCACGTCGCGGACGGTGTCCTCGTCGGCCTGGACCAGCTTCGCGATCACCGGGACCCGGTTCCCGCCGGCCGAGGCCAGCAGCATCATCGCGCGCCGGTAGCGCACCGAACTGGTGCAGCCCCGGCGCACGATCTGCTGCAGCTTCTGCCCCTCCTGGTCGGTCAACCTGCGCACACGGACAGGCTCAGCCACCACACCCCCAGCCATCGGATCGGACGTCACTGCACATCCAAGCGCCACGATTCCCAACCCGGCGAACCAATGCGGTCACGGCACTAGGGCGTGTTCCAGGTTCGGATCACGTGGGGCGGAGACTCCGGAGCCAGATGATCGATCCGCGTAGGTGGAGTCCGGCGAGGTAGCTGGAAGGAGTCTTGTCGTAGCGGGTGGCCAGCCCTCGCCATTCCTTGATCTTGTTGATGCCGCGCTCGACGGTGTTCCTCTCCTTGTAGAGCTCGGCGTCGTGGGAGAGGGGGCGGCCGCCTTTCGAGCCTCGCTTCTTGCGGTGGGCGGCCTGGTCCTTCTTCTCCGGGATCACCGCCTGGATCCGGCGTTTACGCAGGTAGGAGCGGTTCGCGCGGGAGGAGTACGCCTTGTCGGCGGCGACGGCCCCGGGGCGGGTGCGGGGCCGACCGACCGGCCCACGGATCCTGACTCGGTCGAGGACCCCGGCGAAACGCGGACTGTCGGCCGCCTGTCCCGGCGTCACCACGAACGACAGCGGGCGGCACCGCCGGTCGGTGGCCAGGTGCGTCTTGACCGTCAGCCCGCCCCGCGAGCGCCCCAACGCGGCAGCTTTCAGGCGGGCCTTGTGGCGGCGGCGTATCCGTCGCCGTTCGGCACGTAACGCTTCCTCGACCGGGTCGCCTTCGGCCGTCACCTGGGCGGATTGTCCCTTTGCTGGAGCCCCTTTTCCTCCTCGGCGGCTTTCACCAGTTCCTCCAGGAGCTCGGGGTCGACGGCCATGCCGGCCGCGTGGTGATGCGCGCGTGCGACGGTGGAATCGACGCTGACCAGGTCCAGATCGGCCTGTCCTCGCCGGGCCGCCTCGGCGATCATCCGCTCCATCAGCGTCTCGAAGGTGCCCGCAAGGGCCCACTTCTGGAAGCGGCCGTAGACGGTGGACCAGGACCCGTAGCGTTCGGGAATGTCGCGCCACGGGCTCCCGGTCCGGAACCTCCACATCACCGCGTTCAACTGTTTACGCAGGTCAGGGATCGGTCCGCTCACGCCGAGCGGCAGGTGCGGCTCGAACAACTCCCACTCTGCATCCGTCAGATCGCCTCGCGTCACCCCGGATGTCTACCGTCCCGAGCCACTCCGGCGGAGCGATTTGACCCAACAGTGATCTGAACCTGGAACACGCCCTAGCATCGCGCGGCCCGCCCGGGTGGGCGTTACGGTCACCCGGCGGCGGTCGGTGGTGTCGCGAGCCCGGTCCACGAGTCCGGCCACCGCCAGATCGTCCACGATCTTGACCATGTCGCTCCGGTCGATCCGGAGCCGTGACGCCAGCTCTCGCTGCACATGAGGACCGAAATTTTCACCTACTAACTGGAGCACGTCATGGATGCCTTGCACCCGCGCCTGTTGGTCAGCAGGTTCACGGATTGCTTCCGCTTCTACGATGCGGTGCTGACCGCTCCGATCGGGGCGACCCGGGCCATTGGCAGCGAGTCCGGCCCGTACGCACACTGGGACGCCGACGGTCAAAGGGTGCTGGTGCTCTTCGACCGCGGTGCGATGGCGGCCGTCGCCGGGACCGCGGGCCTGCCGGGCGAGGCACCGCCCGCCCAGGACCGTTCGATGTTCGTCTGCCGGGTCGCCGATGTCGATGCCGGGCTGGCGCACTGTCTGGAACACGGCGCTTCACCGGTCGCCGGTGCGTGCGGCCGACCGTGCTGGGGCCCCACGCTCCGCACCGCACATGTGCGCGATCCCGAGGGCCACCTCATCGAGTTGCAGTCGTACTGAGCGACCCCGGCGGCGCCTGTCCGCACCCGGCCGAGAACACGGACCAGGCACGGACAAGAGCGCGGACAAGCATCGTTGGCGGCTCTGTACGTGTGCGGTTCAGAACAGGTTCAGCGCATATCGAAGACGAGACGACCTGACACTTTGCCCTTCAGTACTTCGTCGATCGACGCGTTGACGTCCTCAAGACCTCGGCTCTCGCGGACGACGCGTGTGCGGCCGAGCCTGTGCAGTTGGAACACCTCGGCGAGATCCTCACGAGTTCCGACGATGGAGCCGATGATCTTCGTACCGTTCAGCACCGTCTCGAAGACGGGCAGTTCGAGCGCACCCTCGGCGGGGAGCGCCACCAAAACCAGCGTGCCACCCCGGCGCAGCGCACTGTAGGCGGCGCCGAACGATGCATTGCTCACGGCCAGCGAGATGGCCGCGTCGGCTCCACCGAGCCGGTGAGTCTCCTCTGCAACATCCTGGACCCGGGCATCGATGACATGGTCGGCGCCCAGTTCGCGGGCGAGGGCCAGCTTCTCGTCGGTGACGTCGACGGCGATCGTCTCGGCGCCGAAGATCCGCGCGTACTGCAGAGCGAGGTGGCCCAGACCACCGATGCCGGAGACGAGGGCGCGCGTGCCCGGGCGCGCGCCGGACAGTTTCACGGCCTTGTACGTGGTGACGCCCGCGCAGGTCAGCGGTGCCGCGTCCAGCGGGTCGATGCCGGCGGGTACCGGCACCACGTACGTTCCGTGCGCCAGTGCGTACTCGGCATGACTGCCGTCCACGGAGTAGCCGCTGTTCTGCTGCTTCAGGCAGAGCGTCTCCCAGCCGGAGACGCAGTAGTCACAGTGTCCGCACGCCTCTCCGAGCCAGGGGATGGCCACCCGATCCCCCACTGCAAGATGCGTGACCTGTTCACCGGCCGCTTCGACGATACCGATGCCCTCGTGGCCCGGCACGAACGGCGGGCTGGGCTTGACCGGCCAGTCGCCCTTTGCGGCGTGAATGTCCGTGTGGCACAGCCCGGAGGTCTCCATCCGCACCAGGACCTGGTGCCCGGCCGGCGTCGGCACGGACCTCTCCTCGACCACCAGCGGCTCGGTGAAGCTGCGGACAACGGCGGCTTTCATGGATTACTCCTCCGCTTCGATCGCGCACGTCCGGCTTAGTGGCCACCCTCCACCATCACAGAGGGGGACGGAAGCCTCGAAACAGAGTATTCCAGATGGCCGGATTTCACTTTTACGTGCCCTATGCCCGATGTTCGATGCCACGTGCTGCGTGCCCGATCGCCGGCCGCGCGGCCCCCGCGCCGCTACCCGTCGGCCCAGTCACGCATGGCGGTCCGCGAGGAGAAAGCGGCGACGTCCTTGTCGAGCGGCTGGTCGGTATACTGATGAATGCGCCAGGACGCCTCGATCCTGGGCTTCCCCGCGGTCACGTAGTCGGCTATCCACAGGCCGTCCCCTGCATACGACGTGGTGTCGTGATGCAGCCAGAAGTAGCGGTTGCAGTACAGCAGAACCTTGTGATGGGGCCTCAAGCGCTTGACCTCACGGATGAAGCGGTCCTTCTCGGAATCGCTCGCCCGCGTGCCCTCGCCGTTCTCTTCCCAGTCCACGGCGAGCAGATCACCCGCCTGCTCCGGAGCCTTGCTCACGAAGTACTCCGCCTGCGCCGTGATGTCGCCCGGCCAGAGAAAGTGGTAGAAGCCGACCACGCATTCTGCGTCCCTGGCACGTTTGACCTGAGAGGTCAGATGCGGATTGACGTACGAACGACCCTCGGTGGCCTTGATGAGGACGAAGTCCAGTCCGTCCGTGTCGAAGGACGACTGATACGAGCTGACATCGACGCCATGCAACATGGGCACCGCCTCCAAGCGGGCTCGGTAATTCCGTTCCTCTTCCTGTACGTGCCCGCAGTCATCCGGTCCCATCCTCCCGGTGAACGGGCGAATCGTTTTGCGATTTCCCGGAATATGGACCCGCAGTGGGTAGTTGGTGAACCGGCGAGACCACATCACGTACTGCAGGAACCATCGGAAGGTCAGATCCATGAAGATCGGCATCATCGGAGCGGGCAACATCGGCGGTAACCTCACCCGGCGCCTCACGGCGCTGGGCCATGACGTTTCCGTCGCCAACTCGCGCGGTCCGCAGACGCTCACCGCGCTCGCCGAGGAGACCGGAGCCACCCCGGTCACCGCCGCGGAGGCTGCTCGGGAAGCCCAGGTCGTTGTCGTCACCGTCCCTGTCAAGGCCGTCCCCGCTCTGCCCTCCGGGTTCCTCGACGGGGCCGCAGAGGGGGTCGTGGTCATCGACACGAACAACTACTACCCGCAGCAGCGCGACGGCCGCATCGCTGCAATCGAGGACGGTCTGGCGGAGAGCCGGTGGGCCGAGGAACAGATCGGTCACCCGGTGGTCAAGGCGTTCAACGGGACGTACGCGCAGGACATCCTTGCCAACGGCCTCCCGAAGGGCAGCCCCGGCCGTCAGGCGCTGCCGGTGGCTGGTGACGATGCGGCAGCCAAGCAGGTCGTACGCGACCTCATCGACGAGCTGGGCTTCGACACCGTGGACGCGGGCGGCCTCGACGAGTCCTGGCGGCAGCAGCCCGGCACGCCGGTCTACGGCCATCAGGGCGATGCCGAAGCCGTCGCCAAGGCGCTCGCCGAAGCGTCCCCGGAGCGCACGGCGGAGTGGCGCGCCTGACGGCACGGGGCGCCGGCAATCAACGGGTTCATCCCGGCGCGGTCGCCGCGTGCACCGGACCGTCGAGAGCCCGACGGTCCAGTACATGCGCCCTACAATCCGGTCCCGCCGCCCATGACCCCCAGTCGCCGAAGTCGGTGCTGCGGCTGACTGTCTCCCACTCAAGAGTCTCGGCGCGCGCGGCATCGAGGTGGGCGTGGATCGCATCGGTCGCATCGTTGCCGAGCAGCAGCCGGAACGGCGTCTTCTCGGCGGCGAGGGCGGTGAGGACGGCCGCGGCGGCCTTGTCGGGGTCGCCCTCCTGATTGCCGTCCGAGCTGGGGACCTCACTCAGTTGTGCCAGCCGGTATCGGGCGGTCCAAGACAGAGTCCTTCTCGCTCCATAAAGACGATTTATGATCGCTGGATGGACCTGCGTCAGCTGACCTACCTCACCGTGATCGCCGAAGAGGAGAACCGCGGACGGGCCGCGCAACGGCTGTACGTCAGTCAACCGGCCCTGTCCTACGCCCTGAAGAGCCTGTAAGTCCTTGCTGGGTGTGCAGCTCTTCGACCGGCACGCCGGTGGCGTGTCCGCGACCGCTGCCGGGCGCAAGGTGATTGCCGAGGCCCTGCTCACCGTCAGTCAGTCCGAGCGGGTGACCGCCGCAGCGCAGCGGCACCGGCGCGGAGACTGGCGTGCTGCGGGTGGGATTCGAGGCGAGTGGTGCGGGTGAACTCACCACCCGGGCGCGGGCCGAGTTCGCACGGCGCCACCCCGTAATCCGCGTGGCGCCGAAGCCGGAACGACTGGGGTCAGGAGGCTGCGGCTCTGCGTGAAGGGCTGGTCGACCTGGCTTTCGTATGGCTGCCCAACGACCTGCCCCGGCTCTGCATCGAGGTGGTGCAGACAGAGCCACGGGTCGTTGGGCTCCCGTCCGGACACGCGCTCGCGGACCGCGACGGGATATCCGTACTCGCCGTGCGTGACGAGCCGCTGATGTGGACCGAGCGGGCGCCGCGCGAATGGGTGGACTGGTCGGCGGTCAACCCCCGCCCGGACGGATCGAGTCCGCAGTGGGGACCGACCAACGACAACGTCGAAGAGATGCTGGAGCAGATGGCGGAGGGCTCCGCCATCTGCTTCGCACCGCTGAGCATGGCCCAATACACCCGGCCCGATCTCTCGTGGGTGCCACTGACCGATGTCGAGCCTGTGCGAACCGTGCTCGCCTGGGGCGACGGCACGGACCACGTCCTGGTGCAGGGTTTCGCCCGGGTCGTACGTGAACTGGCTTCCGCCGCCCCGGTGGTGCCCGACAATCGGCCCAGTACTACTGAACGTCGTCCGGACAGGCCGGAAGACTGTCCATGAACGAGCTGACGGAGAAGACTGCGCGCCCCGGGCCGGGCGGGCCGTAGCCAGGGGGCGAGCTGAGCCCGTACTCCTCCATGGTCGCGCGGTAGGCGTCCAGCAGGCGGATGTGGTACTCCAGCGGCGCTCCGTCCGGGTTGGTCTTTCCGAGCGGGGTGGTGGGCTCCGGGCACCAGGTGGTGAATCGCGGAGTGATGCCGTGCGACATGAAGAACCGCAGGCCCTCGGTGGTCGAGTCGATGGCCTCCTTCACCGTGGTGAAGCCGAAAGGCTCGGCCATCTCCACGCCCGCCACGAAGTTGGGGATGACATTGCGGGGGCCGAAGACCTCGGCGGAGTCCAGGATGCGGCGGTGCCACTCGTCGCGGCCCACGTAGCGTTCCTTGCCGGGGCAGTAGAGCTCGAACAGCCGGCGGTCCCACACCTCGTAGTTGGGGTGGTAGATCTGGACACCGTAGTCGTGGAAACGCTGCACATCGGCCTTGGGCAGGGCCTGGGCGACAACCTTGCCGATCCATCGACCGGGGAAGCGCTCCTCGATGGCCTTGGCGTACTGCCCGTAGAAATCGGCCTCGTCGCGGCCGCCGATGTGAGAGGTGATGGCACCGCCGGTGAGGGTGTAGGCGGTGGAGGTCTTCGCGGCGTCGTACTTGTCGATGATGGCCAGTGCCTCCAGGACCTCCTCGACCGGCTTCACACCGGTGTACGGACGTCCCGCCGCCTTGTGTTGGCGCCAGTTGTGGTTGATGTCGCAGTACTGGCACTCCTCCTTCGCCCCGAAGTACTGGCAGACCCGGAAGACCGTCAGATAGACGAGGTAGCCCCACTGGATGGTGGGCGCGACTTCCATCACGGACTTGCCGTTCTCAAGGGTGTGCCGGTAGTAGTCCGGCATCGGCGGCAGACCGACGTCGGAGATCCGCCTGTCGTCGAGGTACAGCCCGAGCACGCCCTCGTCATCGACCGCGACGCGGTACGGGGACGCCGGGTTGACCCGAACCGACACCACGGTCCTGCGCAGTTCGTACGGACCTCCGGTGAGCACGATCTCCTCCGGCGGACGGCGCAGTGCGGCCGCGCCGAGCTCGGGGAGGGTTCCGTGGTCGAACGAGAAGATGAAGTACGACTTCGGCTTGACATCACCGCCCTCGTTGTCACTGAGGGCGGACTCGTCGAACGCCACGCCGCCGCGCAGCAGATCTTCCTTGATGACGGCTTCCCGGGGCACGTGCGGGAACTGCTCCATGAGCCGTTCGATCAGGCGGGTGCGGTTCCCGTCGGCGCGACTCTGCTCTGTGCGGCGGCGGTCGGTACTGCTGGGCATGTGCGGGACTCCTCGGTCCGGTCGTCGAAGGCGTTCCGGGTACGCCACACTGTGCAACGAACCACGGGCGTCGGCCGTGCCCCGCCGCACCGGCCGATTCGTTCCGGCCCGGCGGAGACGGTGTCCGGGCCGTCAGAATCGCGGTCCGGGCCGGAATTCACCCGTGCCAGTGCGTGGGGCGGCTGAGCGAGGGCGGGAGTTTCGTCGTCGCGTCGCCCCTGGTCGCATTGAGCTGAGCCTGAGTGAGGAAGAGACTTCCGGTGAGGTCGGCGCCGGCCAGGTCGGCGTCCCGGAAGTCGGCCCCGATCACATCGGCCAGACGCAGATCGGCGCCCTTGAGGTCAGCTGCGATGAGGTACGCGCCCCGCAGATCGGCACCCTGCAGATCGGCGCCTCTGAGCCGGGCTCCGATGAGGTCGGCGCCGCGGCGGTCGCGCTTCTTGTTGCGGGGCGCCGTGGCTCGTACGAGTTCGCTGGTACGGAGCAGCAGGGCGGCCACGTCGTCGCGGTGCGCGGCCACATCCAGGTCCGTGAACGCGTCCGCCGGGAGATGGGTGAGGCGCTCCGTTTCGTCGAGGGTGCGGCGGATCTCGCCGTGCAGGGAGCGCGCCGGCTCCAAGGACAGCGCTTCCGTCAGATACCAGAGGAGTTCATGGAGCTGTCGCATGACCGGGAACACCTGGAACATCTGCTGGGCGGTCTGCGGGGCCCGGCGCCAGTCCTGCCCGTCGAAGGTCTCGTGGGAGACCTTCTGGCCGGCTCCGAAGCAGTCGTACACGGTGCAGCCGGGGAAGCCCTCGGTCCGTAGTTCGGTGTGAATGCCGCATCGGAAGTTCTCCTGCAGATTGCGACAGGGCTTACCGGCATCCTTGTTGATCGCGAAGTCCGCGGACCGGGTCAGGGTCAGTGCGACGCAGCACAGCCCGAAACAGTTCGCACAGTCGGCGCGCAGCGAAGCACGATCGGTGCGGTCGGTACTGGGGCCTTGGACATTGTCGGACACAGTGCGTGGGTCCTCTGGGGTATGGAGCTGTCGGACGATCGACCCTATCGGGATCCGTCACCCGTACGCGCCGATTTCGTGATCGCTCCCGGACGCCCAGGCCACCGTAGCGTCCGTTTCGCCCTGTTCCTTTGGCGAAAAAAGTACTTCTCCATGCATGTACGTACATCGTCTGCCGTCTCGCTCTCCTCCGCGTCCCGCCGGTGCCCGCTCATCCGCAGACTGGTCGTCACCCTTCTCCTTCCGCTGCTCACCGTGGCGGGCAGCACACTGTTCGCCCCGGGGACGGCACTGGCCGTTCCTGCCGTCGCGCCATCGGCCGGCGTCGTGCACGCGGCCGTGACCGGTCCGGACACACCGTGCACCAGCAGCGATCCGGTCGTCTGCTCGATCCGCGAGATGACTCCGGAGGAACGGGCGGAAGCTCGCGAGATCCGGATCCGCTACCACCAGCTGCTCGACTCCATGGAGCACGTCGAGGAGCGGATGCGCGCCGAAGGCCGTTCCGACGAGGACATCGCCCGCGTGCTGGTCGCCATGCGCAACGAGGCCAAGGACATCACACGCGCAGGCATGTCGCCGGAGGCCGTGAAGGCCCTCGAGGCACGCAACATGGCGAAGTACGGCAACCCGCTGGGCCCGACGGCCGACCAGCAGTTCGCCAGGTACGGCAACTGGGCGGCGGTCATCGACGCGGCGACCCGCAGCAATGCCGCGATCGACCAGGAGCTCGGTCTGGAGCCGCGTCGCTGATGTCCGTGACAGTGCTGCAGGACTACGACCGTCATGGCAAGGTGTGGGCGCTGGACCCCGCCTCCGGGCTCCTCACCCCGGCCTCCGGCCGCTGCCACGGCTTCGTCCATGTGCTGCCGCACCGCACCGGCACCGTTGCCGCCCTGTACGCCGTCGATTCGGTTCTCTGGCTGCAGTACGGCGAACACCGGTGGAATTGCGAAAAGGTGACCGTCCGGCACGTGCAGCAGCCGGACGGCACCCGCACCTTCGCCGTCGACAGTCCGCCCGATCCGCAGTGGCAGGCGCACCTGCCCCCGCCGGACACCGGTCCCTACGATCCGGCGTACGACTGGACGGACACCATCGCGGACAATTTCTTCCTCTGGGTCGACGAGCGGCTGGCCGACGCACGCCGGCGGGCCGTCCTGCGCGATCACTTCCTGCGGGGCTTCGACCCGGCTTGACGCCGACGGCGGAACGCGCACACGCACACACTCCGGCTGCGCCCGGCACGGCCGCAGGAGCGGACCGTGGCGGGGTACTTCTCGTCGGTGGGGCGGGAGAGGCGGTGAGCGCCGTGACGGCGTCGGGCGTGATCCCCTCGGCACTCGAACTGGTCGACCGTCACTGTCTCGCCGCTGTCGACGCGTGGAAGATGAGGCTCTCCGCCTACGCGGACGTTGGTGCTGCTCGGTCGGGTCGACACCCCGGGCGCCGAGGGCGATGCCGAGTCCGAACTCGTGCTGGACTGCTTCGAGCGGGCGAGCGCGACCTGGGCCGTGGTCTCCAGGGACCAGCAGGAAGCCGATGCGCTCTTGCAGGCACGGCGGCCGGCCTACCCGGCGCTGGAACGGCTCGGTCCGGTCCTGACCGAGGACGTCTGTGTACCGCGGACCGCGGTACCCGAGATGCTGGCCGGATCGGGAAGACAGCGGCCCGGCACGACATTCTGGTGGCCAACATCACCCTTGCCGGGGACGGCGACCTGCACCCGCTGATCACCACCCCGCCCGGTGACGAAGCCGCGCGTGCCCGTGCCCAGTTGGCGTTCGAGGACATCCTCGACAAGGCGATCGCGCTCGGCGGCACCGTGACGGGCGAGCACGGGGGTGGGACTGCTGACGATGCGCGGCATGAACAAGGAACTGGGTTCCGCGGTGCTGGGCATGCATCACGCGGTGAAGGCGGCGCTGGACCCGCACGGCATCCTCAATCCGGGCAAAGTGCTCGGCGGGGCCGGGTCGTCGCCGTCCGGTGAAGGGGACGCTCCGCGGGCGTAGACAGGGCGTTTGTGCGGCGGCGGGTTCGGCAGCCCGGTCGGGACAGTCGGATGCCTCGCGCCCGAGCGGTTGTCAGTGGGGCGACGCACACTGGCAGCAGTACGGCACGGGCGAAGGGGACGCTGATGGGCACCGAGCACGAGACCGGGTTCGAACCGGCCACCGGGGACGGCCCGAGGTACCCGGCACCGAACGGAAAGCGTGGCGCCTCGGTACGGACGGCGTTCGAGGGGGATGCTGCAGATCCGGCGGCTGACGAACACCGGGCACGCGAGCCCGGAGGGCGTACCCGCGCAGTGGGAGACCAACCAGCCGATACGGGCCATCGCCCTGGCCCTGGAGGCGTCGGGCCTGGCCGCCTCGGCCGTTGACGACTCCGGCCTGCGTACGGCGACCGGGTACCGCCTGGAGCAGGGTGAGGTGCCGGGCAGCGTAAGGGTCGAGTGGCTCGGTCCGCCCGGCAGCGGGGCCGCCCACGCGGAGGAGGGTGAGCTGGCCCGGTGCGCGGCTGTGCTGCGGGAGTTGGGCTGGACGGCGCTGCTGTACCGCGGACCGCGGCGCAGAAGGTTTCTGGAGGTCGAACCACCGGCCGGTGCCCGACGGTCGAACGGCGGCTAGTGGGCGGCCTCGCGTCGCTGTGGGAGTGCGTTGTCAGACCCATGGGGGATGCTGGTGGGTCCGACACCTCTGACCGGGAGATGCTGAGATGCGCAATGACGAACTCGCCGCGGCCCAGGCGTATGTCCGACTGCTGGAGGCCACTCGGGCCGCGCTCGCGGAACCTGACGAGGGCCCCTTGTACGTGCCATTGCTCGCCTCGCCGATCGCGGAGGCCGATGGCGCGCTGGAGCGTGCGGGGCTCTGCGGCAACGAGTCCCGGTTCTTCGATCTCGTGCGCTCGCTTCAGCCGAGCATGTCCGGCAGCGGTCGCTGAACGAATCTGCTGAACGGCACCGCGGTTGCGGTGTTCTCCATCGCCGGGCGGACCGGGACGGAAAGTCCCGCCCCGTCCGGCGGTCAGCGGTCAGCGGTCAGCAGGCATAGCCGTCGTCGCGCCGTCGCTCTTCACCTCGTCGCTCCGATGCGCCACCATGCTCTGAACGAGTAGGCGGGCAGGGCGCTCTCAGGACCACCCCGAGCGCACTCGATGCCTGTCGGTCCGAACCCAATCGCTCGTCCCGTGGTCAACCCGTCTGCGAGTGCACCCGATCCACCTATGGGGTGAATTGATTCAAGCCGGGAAGGGAACACAACTGGCCGCTTGACTGGAGGCTTGTGGCAATCCTAGCGTAGGTTCCAGATGAAACGATTCACATCGCCGAGCGACCACCGGTCGCTGGATGACTCCGCTTGTGAGGTGTTCATGTCTGATGTGTCGGCCGTCAAGGCAGCTCTGAAGTCCCAGGTGATCGAGACACCGTCGTGGGGGTACGGGAACTCCGGGACGCGGTTCAAGGTGTTCGCGCACCCAGGAGTGCCGCGCGACCCGTTCGAGAAGCTGGAGGACGCGGCGCAGGTGAACGCGTTCACGGGTGTGGCACCGAAGGTTTCGTTGCACATTCCGTGGGACAAGGTCGAGGACTACTCAGCGCTGACCCGGCATGCCGAGGATCTCGGGCTGCGGATCGGTGCGATCAACTCCAACGTCTTCCAGGACGACGACTTCAAGCTGGGATCGGTCACACACCCCGACCCGAAGGTGCGCCGCAAGGCCACAGACCATCTGCTGGAGTGCGTCGACATCATGGACGAGACCGGGTCCCCCGATCTCAAGCTCTGGTTCTCCGACGGCACGAACTACCCCGGGCAGGACGACATCGTGGCCCGTCAGGACCGGCTCGCCGAGGCGCTGGCCGAGGTCTACGAGCGGCTGGGCGACGACCAGCGGTTGCTGCTGGAGTACAAGCTGTTCGAGCCGGCGTTCTACACGACCGATGTGCCGGACTGGGGTACGGCGTACACGCACTGCCTGAATCTCGGCCCGAAGGCTCAGGTCGTCGTGGACACCGGACACCACGCGCCAGGCACCAACATCGAGTTCATCGTGGCGTTCCTGTTGCGTGCGGGAAAGCTCGGCGCGTTCGACTTCAACTCCCGGTTCTACGCCGACGACGATCTGATGGTCGGGGCCGCCGACCCGTTCCAGTTGTTCCGGATCATGCACGAGGTGGTCAAGAACGGCGGCATGAAGCCCGAGACGAACGTCAACTTCATGCTCGACCAGTGCCACAACATCGAGGCGAAGATCCCTGCCGTGATCCGGTCGGTCGCCAATGTGCAGGAAGCGACCGCCAAGGCATTGCTGATCGACATGGACGCGCTGAGCGCCGCGCAGCAGTCCGGCGATGTGCTGGCCGCGAACGGTGTCCTGATGGACGCGTACAACACCGATGTCCGTCCGCTGCTCGCCGAGGTGCGTGATGAGATCGGGCTGGCCAGGGATCCGTTCGCCGCATATCTGGCCTCGGGCAATCAGGAGCGGATCGCGGCCACCCGGGTCGGTGGCGAACAGGCCGGCTGGGGCGCCTGAGCCCCCGTCCCTTCCCCCGTCCGACCGATTCAGCCCGACCCGACACCGAAGGAATCTCATGACGTCTGCGACCCACGCCGAAGTCGCCGCGCTCCTGGAGCGCGCCCACCGGATCGGCTCCGATGCCCGCAACACCAACTACGCAGGCGGCAATACATCGGTCAAGGCCACCGCCACCGACCCGGTCACCGGCGGCGAGACCGAGTTGCTTTGGGTGAAAGGGTCCGGTGGTGATCTCGGCACGCTGACCGAGGCCGGTCTCGCCGTGCTGCGCCTGGACCGGGTGCGCGCGCTCAAGAACGTGTATCCGGGGATGGAGCGCGAGGACGAGATGGTGTCGGCGTTCGACTACTGCCTGCACGGCAAGGGCGGCGCCGCTCCGTCCATCGACACGGCGATGCACGCACTGGTCGAGGCCGCGCATGTCGATCATCTGCATCCGGACTCGGGGATCGCGCTGGCATGCTCCGCCGACGGTGAGAAGCTCACGGCGGAGTGTTTCGGCGACAAGGTGGCCTGGGTGGGCTGGCGCAGGCCCGGGTTCCAGCTCGGTCTGGACATCGCCGCGGTCAAGGAGGCCAACCCGCAGGCCGTCGGTGTGATCCTCGGCGGCCATGGCATCACGGCCTGGGGCGAGACGTCCGAGGAGTGCGAGCACAACGCACTCTGGATGATCCGCACCGCTGAGACATTCCTTCAGGAGCAGGGGAAGGCGGAGCCGTTCGGCCCCGTGTGGGCCGGCCGGGAGGCCCTCTCCGAGGAGCAGCGCCGGGAGCGAGCCGCTGCGCTCGCCCCCCTGATCCGCGGTCTGGTCTCAACCGACCGTCCGCAGGTGGGCCACTTCACCGACACGGAGCCCGTGCTGGACTTCCTCTCCCGCACCGAACACCCGCGGCTCGCCTCGCTCGGTACCTCGTGCCCCGACCATTTCCTCCGCACGAAGGTCAGCCCACTGGTCCTCGACCTGCCCGCGGACTCCCCGCTGGACGAGGCTGCGGCACGCCTGAAGGAACTGCACAGGGAGTACCGGGAGGCGTATCGCGCGTACTACGAGCGTCACGCAACCCTCGACTCCCCCGCGATGCGCGGCGCGGACCCGGCAATCGTGCTGGTGCCCGGAGTCGGCATGTTCTCCTTCGGCAAGGACAAGCAGACTGCCCGGGTCGCCGGGGAGTTCTACCTCAATGCCATCCATGTGATGCGCGGCGCCGAGGCCGTCTCCTCGTACGCGCCGATCGAGGAGTCCGAGAAGTTCCGGATCGAGTACTGGGAACTGGAGGAGGCCAAGCTGCGCCGGATGCCGAAGCCCAAGCCACTGGCCACCCGGGTGGCGCTGGTCACGGGGGCGGGGTCCGGCATCGGCAAGGCCATCGCGCACCGGCTGGTCGCGGAGGGGGCGTGTGTCGTCGTCGCGGACCTGAATGCGGAGAACGCCTCCTCGGTGGCGCAGGAGCTCGGCGGGCCCGACAAAGCTGTCGCGGTGACGGTCGACGTGACCAGTGAGGAGCAGATCGCCGGGGCGCTCAAGGCGGTGGTGCTCGCGTTCGGCGGTGTGGATCTCGTCGTGAACAACGCCGGGATCTCGATCTCGAAGCCGCTGCTCGAAACCACGGCCCGGGACTGGGATCTTCAGCACGACATCATGGCGCGCGGATCGTTCCTGGTCTCGCGTGAGGCCGCCAGGGTGATGCGGGCGCAGAACCTCGGCGGCGACATCGTCTACATCGCGTCGAAGAACGCGGTTTTCGCGGGCCCGAACAACATCGCCTACTCGGCGACCAAGGCCGATCAGGCTCACCAGGTGCGGTTGCTGGCGGCCGAGTTGGGCGAGCACGGGATCCGGGTGAACGGCATCAATCCCGACGGTGTGGTGCGCGGTTCGGGGATCTTCGCGGCCGGGTGGGGTGCCCAGCGTGCGGCGACGTACGGCATCGAGGAGGAGAAGCTCGGCGAGTTCTACGCCCAGCGGACCCTCCTCAAGCGCGAGGTGCTCCCGGAGCACGTCGCGAACGCCGTCTTCGCACTGACCGGCGGGGACCTCACGCACACGACCGGTCTTCACATTCCCGTCGACGCCGGTGTGGCGGCGGCATTCCTGCGATGACCCGGATGAGAGTCCCATGTCTGTGACCTCACCAAGCGACGCGGTCTTCGCGGCCGTGGACCTCGGTGCCACCAGCGGCCGGGTGATCACCGGCCGGGCCGGTCCCGGGAAGCTCGTGCTGACCGAAGCGCACCGCTTCCCCAATACCCCGGTCCGGCTGCCGGACGGCCTGCGGTGGGACGTGCTCGCCCTGTACCAAGGGATGCTGGACGGTCTGCGGACCGCTGCGCGCAGCGGTCCGATCGCCTCGGTCGGCATCGATACCTGGGCGGTCGACTACGGCCTTCTCGATGCCGACGGGGCACTGCTCGGGCTGCCGTTCCACTACCGCGACAGCCGTAACGGCCAGGCAGCCGAGCAAGTGCTGGCCGAATGCGGGGCGCAGGAGCTGTACTCCGTGAGCGGCTTGCAGCATCTGCCGTTCAATACGGTGTTCCAGCTCGCCGCGCATCATGCGAGTGCCCACTGGAGTGCGGCACGGACGATGCTGTTGATCCCCGACCTGCTGGTGCACTGGCTGACCGGAACGGTGGGCGCGGAGATCACCAACGCGTCGACGACAGGCTTGTTCGATGCATCTGCCGGGACCTGGTCCGACGCGCTGATCGGCCGACTGGGTCTGGAGCGTTCCTGGTTTCCGCCACTGCGTGAGCCGGGTGACCCGGCGGGGACACTGTTGCCGCATGTTGCCGAGTACACGGGGCTGCCGGCCGGTACACCGGTGACGACCGTCGCTTCGCACGACACGGCGTCGGCGGTCGCCTCAGTGCCCGCGGCCGAGCCCGGATTCGCTTATGTGTCCTGTGGCACCTGGTCGTTGGCAGGTCTGGAACTGGCGGCCCCGGTGCTGACGAAGGAGTCCCGGGCGGCAAACTTCACCAATGAGCGCGGGGTGGACGGCACCATCCGCTATCTCCGCAACATCATGGGCATGTGGCTGCTGGAGGAGTGCCGCCGTGCCTGGGACCGGCGGGGTACGGCTCCGGGCCTGGCCGAACTGCTCGCAGTGGCGGCCCGTGCCCGGCCGTTCGCCGCGTTGATCGACCCCGACGACGCGACATTCCTCGCTCCGGGTGACATGCCGTCGCGCATCGACGCCCATCTCGTACGGACCGGACAGAAACCGCCCCACACTCCCGGCGGGTATGTGCGGTGTGTGCTGGAGAGCCTGGCGCTGGCGCATCGCAGGACGCTGCGGCAGGCCGCCGGTCTTGCGGGGCGGGAGCTGACCCGGATCCATCTCGTCGGCGGGGGTTCACGCAACGAGCTGTTGTGCCAGTGGACCGCGGACGCCACCGGCCTCCCGGTCACGGCCGGTCCCGCCGAGGCGACCGCGCTCGGGAACGTACTGCTGCAGGCACGCGCCCATGGCCTGGTCGGCGATCTCATGGACATGCGACGACTCGTCGCACAGACGCAGGAATTGCGCCACTACACCCCGCAGGGAGATCAACGGGCCTGGGACCGGGCTGCCGCAAGGGTGGAGCCGTCCTGAGTCCTGGACACCTCGACCGGGAGCCCGGGCCCCTCTCCGTGGAAGCCCGGGTACTCGTTGGATGACGAAGGAAGGAAACTCATGACTGATGTATCTCCCGCCGTGCTCGACGGCGTGCTCGCCCGCACCACGCGTCGCCGTACCCGTGTCGGTCTGGTCTCCGGTGGACTCGGCGCATACTGGCCGCAGTTCCCCGGCCTCCTCGACCAGTTGCGGGAATCGGCGCGCTTGGTGACCGGGCGGTTCGGGGAGATGGGCTGCGAGGTCGCCGACGCCGGCTTCATCTCCGACCCGCAGGAGGCCGCCAGGGCGGCGGAACAGCTGCGCAGGACCGACTGCGACATTGTCGTGATGTTCCTGACGACCTATCTCACGGCCTCGATGGTCCTGCCGATCGCCCAGCGCACCCACACTCCGGTACTGGTCATCGACCTCCAGCCGACCGAGGCGATGGACCACCTGAACACCGACACGGGCAGGTGGCTGGCGTACTGCGGACAGTGCCCGCTGCCGGAGGTCGCCAATGTGTTCCGGCGAAGCGGTATCCCCTTCCGCTCCGTCTCCGGCCATCTGCACGACGAGAACGCCTGGAACCGGATCCGCCGCTGGATCTTGGCCGCGCAGGTGCGCGGCGCGATGCGCCACGGCCGGCACGGGCTGATGGGCCACCTCTACCCCGGGATGCTCGATGTCTCCACCGACATGACGCTGGTCTCCACCCAGTTCGGCGGACACGTCGAAGTCCTCGAATTCGACGACCTGCGGGTCCGGGTCGCCGCCGTGACGAACGAGGAGGCCGCCGAACGCGTCGCGCTCGCGCGTACGGTCTTCACCCTCGACGACTCCGTCGACGAGGACGATCTCGCCTGGGCCGCCCGGGTATCGGTCGGACTCGACCGGCTCGTCGAAAACTTCGAGCTCGACAGCCTCGCCTACTACCACCGCGGACTCGAGGGCGAGATCCACGAGCGGCTCGGCGCGGGCATGATCCTCGGCGCGTCGCTACTGACCGCCCGAGGCGTCCCGATGGCCGGTGAGTACGAGCTGCGCACCAGCCTCGCCATGCTCATCGCCGACACCATCGGCGCCGGCGGCTCCTTCACCGAGCTCCAGGCCCTCAACTTCCGCGACCGGGTCGTCGAGATGGGCCACGACGGCCCCGCCCACCTCGCGATCAGCGCCGAGGATCCGCTGTTGCGCGGGCTGGGCGTGTACCACGGCAAACGCGGGTGGGGCGTCAGCGTCGAGTTCGACGTCAAACACGGTCCGGTCACCACGTTCGGGATCGGTCAGGAGGCGGACGGCAGCTTTGCGTTCATCGCCTCCGAGGGCGAAGTCGTCCCGGGACCTCTGCTGGAGATCGGAAACACCACCTCCCGCGTCGACTTCGGCTTCGACCCCGGCGAGTGGACCGACGCCTGGTCCTCGACCGGCATCGGCCATCACTGGACTCTCTGCACCGGCCACCGCGCCAAGGACCTCAAGGCCGCGGCAGACCTCCTCCGCATCCCGTTCCGCACCGTCACCGGCCCCAACGACCTCTGAACCGGCCTCCGCAATCCCGGTCCGTCTCAGTTCCGTCTTCGTCCGCCTCGGCCTGCCTCAGTCCGTATTCGTCAGATCAGTCCGTCGTCCGAGGCCGGAGTCCAGGCCGAGTTCTCGGTCGCCCAGCGTGGCGAAGAAGAGCGCCACGTCGGCCTCGGAGACCTCGGCCAGATCCGCCGGGCTCCACCGGGGATTGCGGTCCTTGTCAATGATCTGGGCACGCACGCCTTCCACCAGGTCGGGCCTGGTGAAGGCGGTGCACGAAGTCCGGTACTCCTGGTCGAGCACCGCCTCCAGGCTGTCGAGCCTGCGGGCCCTGCGCAGGGCGGAGAGTGTCACCTTGAGCGCGGTGGGCGACTTGGCCAGGATCGTCTCGGCGGCCTGCTTGGCGGCGGGGACACCGCTGTTGTCGAGGCGGTCGAGGATCTCCTCGACGGACTCGGCCCGGTAGCACGAATCGATCCACTCGCGGTGCGCCGCCAGTTCGCCGCCCGGCGCAGGCGAGGCGAACCGCCGCACCGTCTCCTCGATCTCGGCAGCCGTACCGCAGGCGGCGAGGGCCCTGGTGAGCTCGGCGAGGCGCTGCGACGGTACGAAGTGGTCGGCGAGCCCGCACAGCAGCGCATCACCCGCGCCGACCGCATCCGCGGTGAGCGCCAGATGGGTGCCGAGCTCACCGGGCGCGGCACCGAGCAGGTACGTCCCACCCACATCGGGGACGAAGCCGATGCCGGTCTCGGGCATGGCGACGCGCGAGCGTTCGGTGACGATCCGGACGTCGCCGTGGGCCGAGACACCGACGCCGCCGCCCATCACGATGCCGTCCATGATCGCGACATACGGCTTGAGGAATCGGGCGATACGGGCGTTGAGCCGGTACTCGTCACGCCAGAAGTCCATCGATGTGCCGCCGCCCGCGTGGACGTCCTCGTGGATCGAGCGGATGTCGCCGCCGGCGCAGAGGCCCCGCTCCCCCGCCCCGTTGATCAGGACCGCGGTGACGCTGTCGTCGAGCTCGGCTTCGGCGAGTGCTCCGTCGATGCGCAGCACCATGGCGTGGTTCAGCGCGTTGAGGGCGCGCGGGCGGTTGAGCGTGATGTGTCGGATGCGTCCTTCGGTGTGCAGCAGGACGGGATCGTCGTGGTTCATGAATGCGCTCCGGTCAGCCCCTGTGCCGTATCGCCCGCCGATCGTGGACGATCTTCCTCTGCCATTCTGCGGGGCGGGTCCCGGGGCTCGGGCGGCAGGGGTGCGGAGGCCGCCCGGAACGACCCTCAGTCCGGTTTTTGCCGGGTGTCCGCTGTGGCAGCCTGCCGGAACCGGTTCGACAATTGAGACACCCCGTACGGGCCGTGCCGCCCGGCTGCCCCGCCGGAAGACCTCCGGAGCAGGAATGACCGATCACGACCGGCAACCGAGCACATCCGTCCCGCCCCGCCTGCTGATCGAGAAGACGCACAACGGCGAGACCGCGACGGCGCAGCGGCTTGCCATGAATCGGACGGGTAGTTTCGAGTGGGACATGGATGCCCACTCGCTCGACATCGACGAAGCGGGCCTGCTGGTCTTCGGGCTGGACCCACTGGCCTTCGACTCACGGCCCGATTCCCTGGTGGAACGACTCGAACCTTCGGAGCGGACCAGACTCCATGTGGCGATCGACGAGGCGATCAAGGGTGGGCGCAGCTCGTACAGCGTTCGCTTCCGGGTACCGCTCGACGACGGCAGGGACCAGTGGACCCATGTCCAGGCGCGGATACTGCGCAGCGATGACGGCCGGGCGCACCGGGTCGTCGGGGTGGTACGGGACGCGACGGCGGAGGTAACCCATTCGGCCTTCGTGAGGGACCTGGAAAAGCGGCAACAGCGCCAGACGAGCATTGTTGAACGCACGACGAGCGCGTTGTCACGTGCGGTGACCGTGGATGATGTGACCGCCGCGCTCACCGGACCGGGTGGGCTGGACCGGCTCGGCGCGGACGGCCTCGCACTCGGTCTGGTCGAGAACGCCACACTGAATGTCATCGCCCTGAGCGGCGACCCACTGGAGGCGATCGACGAGCTTGGATCCACGGGTCTGGACCGGAGGTACCCCCTGGCCGACACAATTCTCAGCGGCCGCCCCCGGTTCCTGACCTCGGTCTCGGGACTCATACACCGCTATCCCGTGCTGACTCGCCACGCAGGACGGCTGGAATTCCGTGCGGCCGCCTATCTACCGCTCGTCGCCCAGGCGCGTTCCCTCGGCACCCTGGCGCTCTTCTACCGCGAAAACACGACTTTCAACGCTGATGAGCGCAATCTGTGTCTGGGGCTGGCTGCCATCGTGGCCCAGTCCCTGCAGCGGGCGAGGCTCTTCGACGAGGAGCGCGAATTCGCCACCGGCCTCCAGGCGACCATGCTGCCGCGGCGGGTCCAGGAGATCGAGGGTGGCGAGATAGCCGTGCGCTATCACGCGGCCTGGAGCGGACGCCAGGTCGGCGGTGACTGGTACGACGTGATCGCGCTGCCGATGAACCGTTTCGGCATCGTCGTGGGTGACGTGCAGGGTCATGACACGCATGCCGCCGCCATCATGGGCCAGTTGCGTATCGCCCTGCGCGCGTACGCCGGCGAGGGACACCATCCGTCGACGGTGCTGGCCCGGGCCTCGCGCTTCCTCGCCGAACTGGACACGGAACGCTTCGCGACGTGTACGTACGCCCAGGTCGATCTCGCCTCGGGGACCGTGCGTGTGGTGCGCGCCGGCCACTTCGGACCGCTGATCCGGCACGTGGACGGCCGGGTCAGCAGCCCGCAGGTACGGGGCGGTCTGCCCCTGGGCATTTCGACCGACTTCGAGGACGAGGAGTTTCCGGAGACCCGTCTCGACCTGGTGCCGGGCGAAACCATTGTCCTGTACACCGATGGACTCGTGGAAGAGCCGGGGGTCGATGTCGATACGGGCGTGCAGGCTCTGATCAACGAGGTCAGTGCAGGGCCCGCGGGTGCTCAGGCGCTGGCCGATCATCTGTCGGACCGGCTGTGGGAGCGTTGGGGTTCGGGGGACGATGTCGCCCTGCTGGTGCTGCGGCGCAGCCCAGGCCCTGGGTCGCCTCGGGCTCCGCGGTTGCACCAGTACGTCCACCAGGCGGACCCGGAGGGACTGTCCGACGCCCGCACCATCGTGCGCCAGGCCCTGACCGACTGGGACATGGCCGAATTCGCCGACGACGCCGAGCTGGTGACCGGGGAACTGCTGGTGAATGTACTTCTGCACACGGAAGGTGGCGCGGTACTCACTCTGGAGATGCTGCCTGAGCCCGTCCGGCGGGTCCGGCTGTCGGTTCAGGACCGTTCGAGCGTGTGGCCGAGTCGTCGCAGCCCGGGCGAGACCGCAACATCGGGGCGAGGCCTGCTGCTCCTGGATGCCGTCGCCGCCCGTTGGGGCATCGAGCCTCGCGGCGAAGGGAAGGCCGTCTGGTGCGAGATCGGTCCGTCGGCGCCGCCCACCTCCACTCCCCCACTGCCGCCCGCGGAGCAGGAGCAGGAGCAGGTGTGACGAAAGCGCAGAGGGATGTGTCGCCCGCGCGGGGCGACACATCCCTCGACGGGTGGTCCTGGCGCAATCCTGCGCCAGGACCACCCGTCTACGTCAATGCTGTGCGGTACGACGCTGCGCACGGACCACATGATGCCGCCACCGGCCAGAAGGACGGCCACAGCCGCTCCACCGATGATCGGAGTGGCGGACGAGGAACCCGTCTCGGCCAGGTCCGGACCTGCGACGGCATGGCCTCGGGCGGCACGGGCGACGGGGTGGTGCCCTCGCACACCGGCGCCAGCTTGGTCTCGTCGCGCGAGAAGTTGTCGCCGTCGCCGGCCTTGACGACGAGGTGAACCGTCAGTTCCTTGTCGTGCTTGGGCAGCTCAATCTTCTTGTGGAGCTCCCTACCGAAGGTCTCGGTGGGCAGGAGGTCCTTGCCGTCGACGGTCACGGTCACCTGGTTGGTGACGTTGCCGTTGTAGGCAGTCAGGTCAAGGGTCACCTCGGTGCAGGTCACGGCCCAGGTGGGGGTATGGGCTGCGGCCGGGCCGGCAGGGAGGACCGTGCCGGTCAGGCCGACCACCGTTGCGGCCGCGAGTGTCCCCGCAGCACGCAACGATCTCCTACCCCACATCACCACCGCTTGGGACATGATGGACAAGGCGACTGTCACAGAGGGCGGTACATGATGTGCAGTCCGACGAATCCCTGTTTCGGATGGTTGAACCCCTCGGGCAGGGTTCCCAGGATTTCGAAGCCGAGCGAGCGGTAGAGCCGGACAGCGTAGGTGTTCGTCTCCACCACGGCGTTGAACTGCATGGCCCAAAACCCCGACGAGCGAGCCCATTCCAGCGTGTACACGCACAGGGACCGGCCCACACCCTGTCCGGAACACTTGGGGTCGACCATGTAACTGGCGCTGGCGATGTGCGCGCCGTTGCCCATGTGATTGTTGTTCATCTTTGCCGTGCCGAGGATGGTCCCGTCGTCGTCGACTGCGACGACCGTGCGGTTCGGTGACTCGAGGAGCCACCAAGAGCGGGCATCGTCCTCACCGAGATCGAGTGGGTAGGTGAAGGTCTCGCCAGCGGCGACGATTTCGTGAAAGAACGGCCAGATGGCGGGCCAGTCCTCGGCAGTGGCTTCCCTGATCAGCATGTGGGCCAGGATGCCGGTGCCGTTCTCCCTGTGCGAGTTGTTTATCGGCAGGGACGCCGGGATGCGCGCCTTCGCAGACCGAGCCGGGCAAGCAGCCCAAGTGCGGCTTCTGGAGCCGCTGTCGGCGTAGGTGCAGGATCGGGCGCCGGATCACGTACCGGATCGGAATCGCGTACAGGAACGAAGGTTGGTGCGGGCTCGGACGCCGGGAAGGGACCGAATGCCGGGTCGGGGCTGAAGACCTGGACGGGTTCGCAAACCGAGGCAGGTTCGGGCTCAGCAACGGGTTCGGGCTCAGGTTCCCGCCCCCTCTCGAGCCCGAGCCCGAGCTCGTTCCTGGGGCCGGGGCGCCAGTCGTCGCCCGGACGCGGAGCCGGCCGGGCCTCCCGGGCGTTGTCCAGCTCCATGATCAGGCCGACCCGCCGCCACAGCATCTCGTCCGGTTCGTCGGCCTGCATCAGGCGCCCCATGGCCTCCCTCGCAGAAGGCGACCCCGTTGGCCCGAAGACCGGTTCGGGCCGGATCCTGGCGAGGTAGGCGCGCTCGTACGGATCGTCGACCACCTCTGCCAACTGCACCGGGTCCAGCGTGCCCGCGAGCACGGCCGCGCGGGCCCAGGGGTCCTCCGTGAGGCTCATCAGCCGTTCAATGCGGCGCGAGCGCCAGTCGTGCGCACGGAAGTCGGCGCCTCCCTCCAACCGGCTACGCACCCAGGCCGGACTCTTCCCCACCAGGAGCTGAGACTCCCTGGCGGCGAACTCCGCAAGCTCCTGGGCGAGATAGAGCCAGACCACCGCCCGGTAGCGGTTGAGATAGAACGTGATCGGCGTGAGGCATCCCGCACGGGCCAGCTTGGTGAAGCGGTCCGGACTGATCCCGAGCAGTTGGGCGCCTTCCGCCGTCCCGACAGTGTGCACCCTCTCCCGCAGCGCCTCCGGGAACCCGTCCTGCGACCGCAGCCGGTCGACCTCCTCCCTGCGGACCCTCGGCCTTCCGCCACCCTGCTGCACCAGCACGCGGACCAGACCCACATGTACGGCAATGGCGAACTCGCCGCGCTTCAGCTGAAGTTCCTGGGCTGCTGTGCCCACAGCCATCGTGCTCGCGGTCTCCGTACACACAGCTTCGGTAACAGTCATGATGCTCTCCCCCGTGAGAAACAATTACTCTCTGTGAGCACCATAATCCGGGAGGACATCGCTCGGCCGGCCTGTGGACAACTCCCAGGCCGGGGTCAGGTCCGCTTGTTTCCTTCGCTTTCCGCCTGCCGCGCGGCAACACCGAGATGCTCTCCGACTCTGTTCACGAGCAGCGTCATCTCGTACGCGACCTGACCGACGTCGGCCTCGGCCGCGCTCAGCACGCACAGACAGCTGCCGTCCCCTGCGGCCGTCACAAAGAGCAGTGCCTCGTCGAATTCCACCATGGTCTGCCGGGCCTTCCCTGCGCGGAAGTGGCGTCCCGATCCGCGGGCGAGGCTGTGCAGCCCGGACGAGACCGCTGCAAGATGCTCCGCGTCCTCACGCGCCAGGCCTGTGCTCGCTCCGGTCACCAGTCCGTCGTTCGACAGCACCAATGCGTGCCGTATGTGCTCGACCCTGCTCGTGAGATCGTCAAGGAGCCAGTCGAGTTCCCTGTCCAGCGCCATTTCCCCGCTCCTCCCCGCTCATGCGTTCCCCGTGCCCCACGTTTCGCGTAAGCCTCGCGCACTGGTCACGTACGGGCAAGCACTCCTCGGTCATGTGGCTGGGTCCTGGCCCCTTGGCGCGCGACAGATGTGCGCCGGGAGGGTCAGCTCACCGAGTCGAGGAGCCGGGCGGTGTGCATCCGGCCGGCATATTCGACCATGCGGATCAGGACTTCCTTGCCGGAGTCCCGGTCGCGCGCATCACACAGCACGACGGGCGTGCCGAGGTCGAGATCGAGGGCACGGGACACTTCGCGTTCGCCGTAGGCGCGGGCGCCCGCGAAGCAGTTCACCGCTACGACGAAGGGGATGCCGCGGTGCTCGAAGTAGTCGACGGCCGGGAAACAGTCCTCCAAGCGCCGGGTGTCGGCGAGGACGACGGCCCCGAGCGCCCCTTGGGAGAGCTCGTCCCACAGGAACCAGAAGCGGTCCTGTCCCGGTGTGCCGAACAGATAGAGCGAGAGACCGGACCGGATGGTGATGCGTCCGAAATCCATGGCGACGGTCGTCGTGGTCTTCTGATCGACCCCGTCGGTGTCGTCGACCGACTGTCCGGCCTCGCTGAGGAGTTCCTCCGTCCGCAGCGGCCGGATCTCGCTGACCGCGCCGACCAGCGTCGTCTTCCCGACCCCGAAGCCTCCGGCGACCAATATCTTCAGTGCGAGGGCGTCGGTCTCCACGACCTCCCCGGCCGTCTCCCCGTGGGTTTTGTCAGCGTGCTCGGAAGGCATCGATCACTTCTCTCACCAGTGAGTCCCAAGACGCTGAATACGCAGGTCAGAGCTGTCTTGAAGGGCTCAGATTCCGTGGACCGTCAGCATGAGTACGGCGACAGCATGGCAAACGAGAACCTGCCCCGTGGGACGGGATCGCTTTTTTAGCGATGTGACCGTTCCCGCTCACCGACTGCCCGGATGAGTCCACAATCCGATGCGTCTGGCGGAGTGCGCCTGCTGTTCCCGGTCGTGAGCGCACGGGCCGCTCACCAACGCATGGGCCCGCGGACGGCGGCAGGTCGGCGCCTACACTGGGTGTTTCGGGTGCGAGGAATGGCCCACGCGGACAGGGAGAGCAAGAGTGTCGACAGCTGCCGACGGCGGTTTCGAGGATCCGCCCGCGGAGGTACTGGTGGAGGCGGCTGCCGCCTTCGGCCTGCTGGCGACGCCTGCGCGCCTGCACATCGTGTGGGCCCTCTCCCAGGGCGAGAGCGATGTGACCGGCCTCGCGGACCGGGTGGGCGGCACCCTTCCTTCGGTGAGCCAGCATCTGACGAAGCTGAAACTGGCCGGTCTCGTACGGTCACGCCGCGAAGGCCGCCGGCAGGTGTATCTGGTCGACGACCCCGACGTGGTGACGGTCGTCCGGCTGATGGTCGGTCAGCTCGCCGAACGCGCCGGACACGCGCCCGCGCACCCCGTACGCCTCCGTGAACGCGGTGCCTGAGAGCAGTGCCGCCGCAGGTCCCGGCAGCACCGATCCCGACCAGTCGTCCGCCGTGATCGTGCCGATGGCGGACGCGGCGGTCGGCCGGAGCGCCGCCCCTGGCGTCGCGCCGCCCGCTTCGCCGGTTGCCGCACCGACCTCCTTGCAGGTTCTCCGCTCGCTGGACAGCGGGCCGCGCGGGCTGCTGGAGGGGCAGGCGGAGGAACCCGAGGTGAACGCACTTTGGACGCTGCAGCTCGCTGAACTGCCCGCCCCCGACGCACTCGACGAGGCGGTTCTGGGCGCCACCGCGGAGCAGGAGGGGGCGCTGTGCGCGTACGACGGTGTGGCCGCGCTGCCGTTCGATCCGGTGCGGCGCCTCGCCACCGCGGTCGTCCGCAGCCCCGGCAGGCTCGGCACCCACACCCTCGTCACGAAGGGGGCAGTGGAGGCAGTACTCGACCGCTGTGCCCTGGACAATGCCGAACGGGGCCGGCTGAGGGCCCTGGCCACGCGCGAGGCCGCGGACGGTCTGCGGCTGCTCGCGGTGGCCCGGAGCGAGCGGCCCGCCCGGCTCGGTACGTACACGACGGCCGACGAACAGGGACTGGCCTTCCTCGGGTTCGCATGCGATCAGGGCCGGCCGGCACTGCAGCGGGAACATCGCCACGTATCTGCGCATCACTCTCACTTCGAACCTCGGCAATGTCATCGCGATGCTTGCCGCGGGGCTGATGCTGCCGTTCCCGCCGAGGCTTCCGGCACAGGTCCTGGTGCAGAACCTGTGCTTCGACATGGCGCAGCTCGCCTTCGCGTTCGACCAGCCCGCACCTGCGGTGCTGCGGACCCACGGTGCTGCGCCACGCGACTTCCTCCGCTTCATCACGGGCTTCGGTCTGCTGAACGCCACTGCGGACCCGGCGACGTTCGCAGTGCCGGCCTACGCATTGCACGGTTCGGCGACATCGGGCGGGCAGGAGGCGTTCCACTCCGCCTGGTTCACCGAGAACCTGCTCACCCAGGCTCTGGTGATGCTGCTGCTCCGTACGGGCCGCCGCACTGCCGAGGGTCACAGCGGCGGCCCGCTGCGGGCGGCAGCGTCCGGACTCGCGGTGGTCGGCCTGCTGCTGCCGCTCTCTCCGCTCGGTCCGCTGCTGGGCATGAGGGCGCTGCCACCGCTCTATTTCCTTTTGCTCGCAACGGTGCCGGCCCTGTACACATGCGGACTGTGGGCGGCCCGCACCCGCTACGAACGGAAGTGGAGATTCTCATGACCCTCTCGCGCATCGACCGCCTGGCGTCCGCCACGAGTACGGGCGTCGGTGGCGGGCAGGCGGTGCGTGCTCGCCGCGCCACGCTCGACGATGTGCCCGCGTTGGTACGGTTGCGGGGGCTGATGCTGGCCGACATGGGGATGGAGACGGGTGGTGTCGATGCCCCATGGCGGGCGGCCTCCGCTGAGTGGTTCACCGAGCGGCTGCGTCGGCCCGACACGTTCGCCGCGTTCCTGGTCGACGACCCCGAGCTCGGCACCGTCTCCAGCGCCGTCGGGACATGCGATGCGCATGCCCCCAGCCCGGCGAATCCGAGCGGACTGCACGGGCATGTCTCCAATGTCAGCACCGATCCCCGACGGCGCCGCCGTGGGCATGCCCGTGTCTGCCTCGATGCCCTCCTCGCCTGGTTCCGCGAGGAGGCCCACGTCACGGTGGTCAATCTGTACGCCACGGGGGACGGAGCCGCTCTGTACGAGTCGTGCGGCTTCGCGGCTCCCCGTCACCCGGCGCTGCAGCTCCGGACGGTCCCGGCACCGCTCTGAGCGCCGCCTTCCCACCGCCGCGGGAGGTCAGCCGTACGAGAGGTCCGCGCACGGGTCGTCGTCGGCCGACCGCGCCCCGGCGGCGACGATGGGCGGCACGGCGGAGGGTGCCGGGTTTTCGGGTGCGAACGATGGGTTCTGTGCGTAGGAACTGCCGAGGATCACCTGGATTCCGACGGTGTCGGACGCGGTCGTCCGGGCTCCGGCGAAGAGCCGTGCAGTGGTCTCTGCCTCGTTCCGCAGGCCCGGTCCGTACTCGATGACGGTCGAGGCGTAGTCCTGGCTGCTCGCATTGGCCGTGGTGGTGACGGTGAAGCGTCGGGCGCGCAGAAGTTCGGCGGCCCGGGCCGCGAGTCCCCTGACCGTGGTGCCGTTGTAGACGGCGATGCTGATGCCCGTGCCGGAGACCGGGGCGACGGCCGCGGGCGATGCCGGGCCGCTCGCCGCCCTTCTGCCCTCGGCCGATCCCTTGCCGCTGGCGTCCTGGCCGTCGACCGTACGGTCGGCCTTCAGCGCTGCCCAGAGCGCGTCGGCGTCCGGTTCGACTATCGCGACGCGCGAGCCCTCGTAGCGCCAGGGGACAGTGACGAACTTGGTGTTGTGCAGGTCGATGTTCTTCATCGACATGGCGAACGACAGAAGCCGGTCGGCCGACCCGAGCCCGGGGTCGACAGTCATCGCGTCGGTGGCCGCGTCGGCGAGGGGCAGCAATGTGGTGGGGTTCAGTCCCCGGGACTTGACCTTCTTGATGAGGGAGGCCACAAATGCCTGCTGGCGCTTGATCCGCCCTATGTCCGAGCCGTCACCGATGCCGTGCCGGAGCCGGACGTAGTCGAGTGCCCGCTGCCCGGAGACTGTCTGCGGACCCTTCGCGAAGATCCGGGCACCCCGTGTGGGCCGCTTCGGGCTGAGGTCTCGCTGGTAGATGTCCTGGGGTAGACACACCGGAACGCCCCCGACGGCCGATGTCAGCGCGGAGAATCCGGCGAAATCGATGACGACGGTGTGGTCGACGCGCAGGCCGGTGAGCTGCTCGACCGTGTTCTGGGTGCAGGCCGGGTTTCCCTCGGCCGTCTCCCCCACCGAGAACGCACCGTTGAACATCACGTCGTGCTGCGGCGCGGTCCACTCGCCGCTCGGCATCTTGCAGGCCGGGATGTCGACCAGGGAGTCACGCGGAATGGACACGGCGACCGCGTGTTTGCGGTCGGCGTACACATGGAGAAGGAACGCGGTGTCGGAGCGCCCCACCGTACCCATGCCGCCGCCCAGCTTGCTGTTGTCGCCCGCGCGTGAGTCCGATCCGATGACCAGGACGTTCTGCCCGTTCGACGAGCCGGGCGGCCGGTCGCCCGAGATCCCGTCCGCGCTGAAGGTGTCGATGCTGCCGTTCAGTTTGAGGTAAGCCCACCCGACGCCCGCGACAAGCAGCACGAGGAACGACAGCCCGAACATGGCTGTTCGCCGCAGCCGGCTGCCCCTTCGCCTGCCCGCTGCTGAATTGTGACTTCCTGTCATCGGCCACCCCGTCCGTCCGGCGTCCATGGTGGACGACGCGCTCGCTCCGCCGCCCCATGGTTGAACAGTTGCGCAATGTGGCAAGTATCGCTGTTCGAGTGGATCACCGGACCTGCCACAACCAGCCTGAAGCACCGTCCGCGAACGCCGAGCGGAAACACCGACCAAGACACCGAAAGGAAGGGCGGGACACAAATGTTGCGCAACGGCCTCGAACCCTGGCACCTGTTGATCGTGGCGATTGTGGTCATCGCCCTGTTCGGCTCGAAAAAAGCTGCCGGACACGGCCCGCGCCCTGGGCAAATCCATGCGGATCCTGAAGAGTGAGGCGAAGGCCATGAAGGAGACCGATGTGAGTCCCGGTACCGACCCACGCACATGAGGTATCGGCTCACCAACGTACGGCGCCCCTCCCTGCCAGTCACTTCAGGGTTTGCGCATGCGAGGAAACCACGGGCGAGGCGCCATCATTGACCCGTATGACGGCCGAAGAAGCACTGATCACCACATCACCGAATCGCTGAACCACTGGATCACTGGAGGAAGTTCATGGGTGTGACCCTGGCCAAGGGCGGCAACGTCTCCTTGTCGAAGGAGGCGCCCGGCCTGACCGCAGTGACGGTCGGCCTGGGCTGGGACGTTCGGACGACGACGGGGGCGGATCACGACCTGGACGCGAGCGCGCTGCTGTGCTCGGATGCCGGCAAGGTCCTCTCCGACCTGCACTTCGTCTTCTACAACAACCTGACGAGCCCGGACGGTTCGGTCCAGCACACCGGCGACAATCTGACCGGCGAGGGCGAGGGCGACGACGAGTCCATCAATGTGGACCTGGCGGCTGTCCCGGCGGATGTCGCGAAAATAGTCTTTCCGGTCTCCATTCATGACGCGCAGAGCCGCGGTCAGAGCTTCGGCCAGGTCCGCAACGCATTCATCCGCGTGGTGAACCGGGCGAACGGGGTCGAGCTGGCCCGTTACGACCTCAGCGAGGACGCCTCGACCGAGACCGCGATGGTCTTCGGCGAGCTGTACCGGCACGGCGCGGAGTGGAAGTTCCGTGCGGTCGGCCAGGGTTATGCCTCGGGCCTGGCCGGTATCGCATCCGACTACGGGGTCAACGTCTGACCCCGAGGCACCGTACGGTCGACGAGCGCGGCCCCTCTCTCCTCCCTACGCCGGGGCGAGGAGAGAGGCCCGCCTGCTCCGCGTACGGCCCGACCGCGTCACCGAAGTGTCCCTACAGAGCGCGCAGACCGATGATCACCTCGCGAAGAATGTGTTCGTCCGGCAGCTGTGCGGGCAGCACGGGGCGGCTGACGCGTACGTAGCCGGCTTCGAGCAGATCGCCGAGGAGTACGCGTACGACTCCGACCGGAAGGTCGGCATCGGCGGAGAGCTCCGCGACGGACTGGGTCTCCGACCGGCAGAGGGTGAGCAGGGCTCGGTGCTCGGGACCGAGCAGGGATTCCTCGGAGCCGTCCGGTGCGTTGTCGTCGAAGGTGACGAGTGCGATCAGATCGAACTGCACGCCGGTGGGGCCCGGTTCGGTCCGGCCACCCGTTACGGCGTAGGGGCGGACCAGCGGGCCGGCTTCGGCGTCGTACCACTGGCTGCCTGGACGTGTGTGTGGGCCCGGGGTCCGCGGGATTCCCCCCGGGCCCTCGTCGGTCATGGACACGGCCGTCTCCGCCCTCTCAGCCGACTGCCGACGGGGGTGCGGCGAACCGCGGCGGGGTACGCAGATGCTCACCCACCCGTTTGACGAGCCGGGCCATCTCGTAGGCGACCAGTCCGATGTCGGCGAAGGCCGTACTGAGTACGGCGAGGCAGGATCCATCGCCCGCTGCCGCGACGAACAGAAAGCCCTCGTCCATCTCGACCATGGTCTGGCGTACGTTCCCGGCCCGGAAATGGCGCCCCGCGCCCTTGGCCAGGCTGTGGAATCCGGAGGCCACGGCGGCCAGATGCTCGGCGTCCTCGCGGCTCAGGGCGCTGGAGGCGCCCACCGCGAGGCCGTCGCCGGAGAGCACGACGGCGTGGCGGACCTCACCGACCCGTGTCACCAGATCGTCCAGCAGCCAGTCGAGTTCGCCCGAGCTGTGGCGCACCCCGGTCCTCTCGTTCGCGATCATGCATGGTCTCCTTCGCTGCGTGGACGGGGGTAGGTGGTGCCCGGGCGGGGCGAGGATGTGCCGGGGGCGGTGCCGCCGCCGCGCACCCAACCGTTGCGGTAGGCGGTCATGCGGTCCCGGGCCTGCTCCGGGGTGCGCTCCGGCGGGCGGTCCTTGCCGTTCGGGTCGCCGTGTGGCGGTTCTTCGGGGCGGGGCTCCTCGCGCAGTTGCGGAACGAGGCTGGCCTGCCGCACACGGCGCGGCAGCGTGCCGTCGTCGGGCTGCTCTTGCGAGTGGGCCACGGCCTTGTGCTCGTCCGTTCCGCCCGGACGCCCGCGCAGCAAGGTGACCGCGGCAGCGGGCTGCGTGCGGGACTCGAGCGCGGGTACCGGTACCGGCGCCGGGAAGGCCGTGGTCCGCGGTCGCGCCGTACGGGGGCCGGGTCCGGGTCCGAAGGGCGGACAGTCCCGGTCGTCCTGGCGCTCGACCGAGGTGTTCCCAGGCGCGGTCGGCACCTCGGCCGCCGGAAGTGCGGTCTGCAGCACTGCCGTTGGCAGCAGAACCACCGCGGTCGTCCCGCCGTACGCGGAGGTGCGCAGCTGAACCTTGATGTGGTGGCGTACGGAGAGTCGGCTGACGACGAAGAGGCCGAGCCGGTCGCTGTCGAAGAGGTCCAGTGCCTCCGCCTGTTCGATGCGCCGGTTTGCCTCGCCAAGGAGTTCGTTGCCCATGCCCAGGCCGCGGTCCTCGATCTCCAGGGCGTAGCCGTTGCCCACGGGCTCGCCGCTGATGCGCACCTTGGTGTGGGGCGGTGAAAACTGTGCGGCATTCTCGATGAGTTCGGCCAGCAGGTGGGTGAGGTCGGCAACGGCTGTGCCCTTCACCGCGGCGTCGGGCAGTTGCCGTACCTCCACGCGGGCGTAGTCCTCGATCTCGGAGACGGCGGCGCGTACGACGTTGGTCAGCGGTACGGGCATCCGCCAGGCCCGTCCCGGCGCCGCGCCGGACAGGATGATCAGACTCTCGGCGTGCCGTCGCATCCGGGTGGTGAGGTGGTCGAGCCGGAAGAGATCGCTCAGCTCGTCGGGGTCGTCGGCGCGGCGTTCCATGCTGTCGAGGAGGTTGAGCTGACGGTGGACCAGCACCTGACTACGACGGGCAAGGTTGACGAAGACTCCGGAGATGCCGTCGGCGAGTTCGGCCCGTTCAACGGCAGCGCTGAGGGCTGCCCGGTGCACTGTGCCGAGTGCCTCGCCTACCTGGCCGATCTCGTCGTGGGTGGCCGGGCCCTGCGGGGCCTCGGCCCCGATGTCGAGTTCCTCGCCCGCACGTAGCCGTTGCATGGCGCGTGGCAGTTTACGGCGGGCGATCTCCAGGGCGCTGTTGCGGAGACTGACGAGTTCGACGACGAGTCCGCGACCGATGCGCACGGAGATCACCAGTGAGGCGGCGACGGCGACGCAGCCGAAGAGCACGGCGGCTCCGGACGGGCTGAACAGTCCTCGGGCGAGCGGATTCGACCGGTCGGCGGCGCGCTGGCCGGCGGTGGTGTCGATGGTGCGCAGCTCGCTCCGTACGCGGTCCGCTGCTCGTTCCCAGTCGGCAGCAAGCACTGCCCGCGCGGCATCGCGACCGGCGGGCGCGGCGAGCACCTTGTCCTCGGCGGCCTGGATCTGCCGGTAGGCGTCCCGGGCGGTGAACCTCTGCCAGACGGCCCGTTCGGAGGTGGGCAGATCTGCGCCCGAGGTCTCGGTGAAGTTCCTTCGGGAATCCACCGCTCCGGTGAACAGGCGCAGTTGGCCGCCCTTGAGCGTTCCTGTGCGAGCGGCCGTGGCCAGCAGGGCGTCCTCGCGGGCCAGCATCTCGTCGGCGCGGGAGAGTTCGAGCAGGACGCGGGCGTCGGAGCCGAGTGCGTCGTCCTGGATGCCGGTGAGTGCGCCGCGGACGCCGAGGGCCGCGGAGACGGCCGCGGTGTACTGGTCGTACACGGCGTTCTCGTCGCCCGCATCGCTCCTGTCGACGCGCAGTCGGTGGGTGAGGCCCAGGAACCGGTCGAGCCGGTCGGCAACGGTGGGCGGGAGGTTGCCGGTGTCGGCGATGGTGTGCCCGCTGTCGAGGCGCAGGGCGGCGAGCGCGGTGTCGGTGCGCTCGGTCTGGCGCTCCAGTGCGGCTGCCTGGGCACTGCTGGGGGCCGCGGACTGGAGCATGGCCGCCCGGCGCTCGCTCTGGAGTGCCGCGACAGCGGTGGATATGGGAGCCCGGACCTCGTCGTCGACCTGCTGCGACTGGCGCAGCCGTGCCACATCCTGGGCGGTGGTGACCGTGGCGAAACCCCACAGGGCGAGCAGCGAGACGACCGGCACCATCAGCAGCGAGATGATCTTCGCGCGTACGGTCCTGGGACGCAGCCTCCACCGTCCGCGCGGCGCGGATGTGTCGTGTGTCAGCAGCGGCCTCACGTCGTGCTCGGCGCTCTCGTCGGCCGGCTGCCCCGCGTGCGCGCGGCGTCCGCGCGTCGGTGGGTCGGTGGGCCGGGCGGTCGCAGTCGCACCGGTTTCCGGGGTCGTGCGGGGTGGGCGCATGGCCTCCTCGTTCCGGGTGTGGAGCTGGGTGTGTCGCAGGTGCCGGTCGGCCGGGTACGGAGGTCAGGGCGTGGTGGCGGGCGATACGTCGTGGGTACTCCCGTCACCACGTCGTGCCCGGAAGACGGGCCCGCGCTCGGTGAATCCGTGTTGTGTGGCTGCGGATGAGTCCGTTTCGGTGGGTCCTGCGGTGCGTTCGGCGAAGACGTAGGCGGCGCGTTCCCTGGCCGTCGGGGAGAGCGCCACGAAAGCCGAGGTAAGGAAGAGGTACGAGCCCAGGCCGACAGCCAGAGGAAAGATGAACTGCATGGTCGTGGCCCCGGGAAGTTCCCTTCCGGAGGGCACGACGTGCACGGAGACCGCCAGCATTCCGGTGTAGTGCATGCTGCTGACCGCCGCCCCCATGACGAGGGAAGCCAGCGCGACGGCTCGGGGCGACTTGATGTTGAGCGCCGCCCACAACGCTGCCGTAGCGGCCACGACAGCGATGGCGACGGAGAGTGCAACCCGCAGCGGGTCGAAGTGGATCGTGCCGTGCAGACGGAGTGCCGCCATGCCGAGGTAGTGCATGCTGGCGACGCCAAGTCCGGTGGCGAACCCGCCGAGCAGCAGCGCCCTGGTCCGGTCGCGGCTGTAGCCGACGGCAAAGACGCCGCCGCCGACCACCACCATGGCGCCGAGCAGGCTGAGCAGAGTGAGCGGCACGTTGTAGCGGATATCGGTGCCGGTCACGCCGAAGCCGAGCATCGCGATGAAGTGCATCGTCCAGATGCCCGAGCCGATGGCGGATGCGGCCGTGATCAGCCAGTTGCGTCGCGAACGGCCGGTTGTGTCGAGTGCCCGCACGGTGCAGCTCAGTCCGAGTGCCGCGCCGATGCATGCCATCGCGTACGACAGCGCAGGTGTCAGCCAGCCGAAGGTGGCGTGGTCCAGGTGTCCCATGGATCGGGGACGCTAGTCGCGATGGGGGTGCGTGCCCGGGGCTCATTTCGAAAGCTGCTGAAATATGACAGAGAGATGTTCCCGAACGATCACGCAGTGCTCGAATAGGCACCCCATTTCCCGATGTTTCGCTCTGTTTCGCTCCGGTGGCAACTACGCGATCATGTCTGTATGGCCGATGACCACACACACGTCCAGGACTTCTTCACGGCCCGCGCTGCGGACTGGGACAGACGGTTTTCCGACGACGGGCCGGCCTACGCCGCCGCCGTCGACTCCCTCGCGCTGGGCCCCGGTGACGCGGTACTGGACGCCGGCTGCGGTACGGGACGGGCGCTGCCCGCCCTGCGCGCGGCCGTGGGACCGCGAGGCACGGTCCTGGGCGTGGACCTCACAGCGGCGATGCTGGAGGCGGCGGTACGGGCGGGACGCGACCGGAGCGGGGCGCTGCTCCTCGCCGATGTCGCCCGCCTGCCCCTGAGACCGCAGTCGCTCGACGCGGTGTTCGCGGCTGGGCTGATCTCCCATCTCTCGCATCCCGGACCGGACCTGGCGGAGTTGGCACGGGTGGTGCGGCCGGGCGGGCAGCTGGCTCTCTTCCACCCCATCGGTCGGGCCGCCCTGGCCGCGCTCCACGGCCGCCGGATCACGGATGACGACCTGCGTGCCGAGCACAACCTCCGCCCGCTGCTGGCGCGTTCGGGCTGGCGGCTCGAGTCGTACACGGATGAGGACGACCGGTTCCTCGCCCTTGCCGTACGGACGCTCTGATCTGCGAGCGCTCTCCGCTCCTGCTCACTCGGCCGGAGCGCCGGGGCGTCGCTTGTGCGGGACCGGACAGCCGCGGATGCCCGGGGCGGGGAACGTACCGAGCCCGGAAACCTCGTAGCCGTCCGGGTAGCCCTTGATCTCCGGGTTCTGCCGGGCAAAGTGCGGGGTGGTACGGGGCGGCAGCAGTCGCACGGCCCGTGCCCTCAGGCGCAGAACGCCACGGGTGAGGTTTCGGGCCGCGGAGCCCGGGCGTTCGTAGCGGAATGCCCGCAGCAGCGAATCATCGAGCAGTGCGAGGGCGGCCTTCCGCGCGACGGGAGCGAAGGGGCGCGGATACCAGGAGCCCATCAGGTCCAGCGTGGCGTCGGAGACTCGGCGTCCCCCTTCGTCCCAGCCGAAGTGCTCGGCCTCGTAGGTGTCGAGGGTGCGCTCGAAGTCCTCGTACGTCTCCGGCAGGTCCTTGATGCCCATAAGGGCACCCAGAGTCCGATAGTAGGCGGCGCACGCCCAAAGTTCGTGGTCGGACAGCCGGCGCCAGCCGTAGCTGTCCAGCCACCGCTTCGGGGTGACGACGAAGGTGCACAGCACATAGCGCATGTCGTCGTTGCTGATGTCGTAGCTGCGGTGCATCTGATTGATCCGGCGGATGGCCATGCGCCCCGGGTCGCTCTCGAAGCCGTGCTCCACGACCGCGTCGAGGAGCAGTGCGGTGTCGTCGTAGCGCTTTTGCTGACGGTCCGTCAGTTCGGCTGTCTCTGCGAGAAGTCGGCCGATGCTGGGGACTGCATAGGTGCGATACAGAGCCAGTTCAAGAGCGCGGGTGATGTCCCAGGGAAACTCGTAGGTTGCCGTGATCCGGTAGATCCGGAGGAAGTCACGTTCCGGATCCAGACGCTGAATCTCCTTCAGCCGGTCGTACCGCTTCACCGTGCTGCCCCCTTTCCCCGGTCGATGGTCCAACTCTACGTCGACGGGGAAGACCGTCTGTGTGTACGAGCAAGTCATGCGCTCACGGTTCCTCGGAAGGGCCCACCGACTGAGGCCCGCCGTCCACCGGACCGCGGGCCCACGTCTTCCCCCTTGTCCGGGACCACGCCTTCCCTTGTCAGGGCCTCGACGAGCGGGTTACCGACTCGTTAAGGTGCGCCGACGGACAACCATGACGGACGAGGAGGGTGCCTTGGCCGGGACGAACGACACAGTCGCCGACGACGACGCACTGTATGTGCTCACCGCGGTGCTGCTGACACCTGCGCAGTTCCCGAGCGTGCTCGGTGACGACTACCCCGCCGCGTGTGCGGCGCTCGCCCTCGAACCGTACGACGAGGGATACGGGCTGGTCCTCGGCCAGGACGGCAGTGGTGCGCGCTGGACCGTCGTCGTCGAGGACGTGTCGCTGGTCGCTGTCGCGATCGCGGCCTGGGACTGCGGAATGGAGTACGACCTCTCCCCCGATGACCGTTCGGTGGTCTGCGCGCTGCCCGGCTGGCCCCTCGCGGTGGGGGTCGCCGCACAGGGAGTGGCCGCCCCCCACGATCCGCTGCCGGACCCGGAGACCGAGGGCACCGATCCGGCGCCGCTGGCTCCGCCCGACACGGAGTCGTGGGGGCCGGCCCAGCGGCGCATGGGTGCGGACGAGATAGCGCACCAGTGGGCGGCTTGGCGCGAGCAGGTCGACGACGAGACGGCCTTCGACACTCCGGGCGAGGCGGACGGTGCCGGGGGCGAGGACGGCGTCGACGCCGGGCCTGAGGGCGAGGACCAGGGCGACGACGTGCTCAACGCTGCAGCCAAGGTTGAACCTAAAGCTGAGGTGGACGTGGAGGCCGACTCTGCGGGCGAGGCCGAGACTGAAGCCGAGGTCGAGAACGAGGCCGAGAGCGACGGGTTCGACGCCACCGCCGAGAACCCCGCGAAGGACGCACCTTCCGGAGTGCACCCCGGTGTGCGGCGGGCGCTCGCGGAGGCGCGTGCCTATGTGGACACCCTGCCGCCGCCCGGCCGCGTCCGGTCCTCCTTCGCCACGGGCGACACGCGAATGCTGCGCGCCGACGGCCCCGGCTGGTCACTGGTCGCCAGGACCGATGACATCGCCTTCATCCTGCTGGACGAGGAACCGGGCGAGGTGCTGCCGGTCGGGCGCGGCACGCAACTGCCCAGCCTGTTGGAGGCACTGGACGCGCTCGCAGTACGGCCGACCTGAGCGCGGCTGTCGGTACTCGGCAGCAGACCGACAGTCGACCACCCGACCGAACACGCGGTCCGGCCACGTCTCAGACGCGTTCCGGACTACACGCGTTCCAGCACCCGATGCGGCCCGACGGGCAGCTCGACCTCGATCGGGTCGCCCGGCCGGACGACTCCGCCGACCGTGACGATGCCCATGATCCCGGCCTTGCGCACGACCCTGCCCGCCTCGTCCCGGCCGACGACCCGCCTGAGGAGCCCCTCCTGAAAGTTGTCGATCTGCAGGCATGGGTTGCGCAGGCCGGTGACCTCGACAACCGCCTCGTCGCCGAGGTGCAGCAGAGTGCCGACGGGCAGGGCGAGGAGATCGACACCGCTGGTGGTGACGTTCTCCCCGAGATCACCCGGGGCGACCTCGAACCCGGCTGCCCGCAATTCGCCGAACAGTTCCTCGTGGATGAGGTGAACCTGGCGCAGATTCGGCTGGTTGGGATCCTGTGCGACGCGGGACCGGTGCTTGACCGTGGCTCCCGCGTGCACATCTCCCTCCACGCCGAGCCCGGCCAGCAGGGTGACACTCTTGCGGTTCGGCTTGGTGAAGGAATACTCCTCGTTACTGCTCACCACGGTCACTGTCCCGCTCACTGCGCAGCCCCCCTGTTTCAGCATGTGGTCAGCGGCCTATTTCCTTGCGGGTAATCCTGCGGAGCCTGCGTCGCTGACTGGGATCCAGCAGCAGATACGCGACCGCCGGAACTCCGATCAGGACGAGCAGTGACAGCCAGAATCCGATGAACGGCATCAGGATGACTGCCGCAACGACTCCCCCGATGGCGATCTTTGCGCTGTTCGACATCGTCCACGCCTCCTTCGCGGCCCGAGGCCGCTCCTGCTGTGAGAACGCCTGTGCCCGCCCATCGGTTCCAGCCGGCCGAAGTCCTCACCTGAGGGGTTCGCCGACCTCGTGCATGTGCTGGAGTGCCTGCCGGTAGGACTCGATCAGTCCGGTCTCCGTGTACTGCATGCCGAGCGCCTCGCAGTGGGCGCGCACCATGGGCTGTGCCAGGCGCAGATGCGGTCGGGGCATGCTCGGGAAGAGGTGGTGCTCGATCTGATAGTTGAGCCCGCCGAGGAACCAGTCGGTGAGGACACCGCCGCGTACGTTGCGCGAGGTGAGTACCTGACGCTGGAGGTGGCCCCAGCGGTCGCCGTCGGGATCGGGCATCTCCATGCCCTTGTGGTTCGGTGCGAAGGCCATGCCCAAATGGAGCCCGAAAAGCGCATGATGCAACAGCGCGAAGACGACGGCCTTCCCCGGGGACATGACAGTGAGCAGCAGTGTTGCGTAGAGACCGAGGTGGGCGACCAGGAGCAGTGCCGAGAGGGTGCGTTCCCGGGCGGGCTGCCGCCGCAGGTACTGGAAGCCGGAGATCTTGAGCGCGATGCCTTCGAGGAGCAGCATCGGGAAGAACAGCCGGGCCTGGTTACGGGTGAGCCAGCGGGCGAAGCCTTCGCGCTGGGCGGCCTGCTTCTGGGTCCATACCAGGGCACCGACGCCGACGTCCGGGTCCTTGTCGATGTGATTGGGGTTGGCGTGGTGGCGTACGTGCTTGTCGTTCCACCATGCCTCGTTCATACCGAGCAGCAGGTTGGCATGCACCAGGCCGATGGCCCGGCTCGCCCTGCGGTCGCCGGATATCTGCGCGTGTCCGGCATCGTGTCCGACGAACGCGGTGCGGGACCAGAAGATCGCCAGTGGCAATGCGAGCAGCAGGGTCCACCAGGTGTTGCCGAGGAGAAACATGCCGGTGAGCACGGCACCCAGTGCGACCAGGTTGGTGGCGATACCCATCGCGTACCAGCCGGTACGGCGCTCCAGGAGTCCCTGCCCCTTGACCGCGCGCAGGAGGGGCGCGAAGTCGCTTCCCTGACTCTGGGCGATTCCGGTACTGCCGGCGCCTACAGCAGTTCCCGCACGGTCACGGGTACCTTCCACAGCGGTGGCTACGGCCTGGGGCATTGGGTCTCCGGTCTCTGGAAAGCTGTGCTGACCTGTAGAAACGTACGGTGACCGGAGCTGCGGCAACCATGGCGCCACCACCCGGGATTTCCGGGGGTAAGCCCCCTCCCCCCAGGGGGTGCTGGCTACACCCCTGGGCGCGCGACGCGCAGTCGTGCCCAGCGGCAAGCCATCCGAAAGTGGGCTGGATCACTGCGATTGCGCTCACGGGGTGCGCATCGGTGGAGTACCCTCGGCGACCCGACCCCGCTAGTCAAATTTGAGGAATTCGGCATCGCTGTGCACAGGCTCCCTGCGGCAACGCTCTCCGAGATCTCCGCACTCTCCACCTGCTCCGTGGTCTTCCTGCCCACGGATCCCTCCCGTACCGGCCGTATCGCTTTCTGGTGTCCGGACGGCAGCAGTCCGCCCGATGGTCCCGGTTCCGTCGAGGAGCTGACCGTCGTCGGCGCCGACGCGCGAACGTACGCCGTACCGGCGCTGTTGCTTCCGGTCCGGGACGCGCTGCCCGTACTGACGCGGGCGCGGGCCTCGGCGCATGCCTCCGGCGCCGCCGCGTTCTGGGGTGCCGCCGCGCTCCTCGCTCTGCAACTCGCCGCCCGTGGCTTGCTGTTGCCAGGGCTGAGTGCGACGGATCACGATGCCTGGCGGGCCGGGCCGCTGACCGCCGACGATCAGTCGCGGATCCGTACGCTCGCGGCCTCGATGCCGCCCCTGGCCCACGCGGTGCCGCTCGACGAAACCGCACAGCCCGTGCTGCTGCCCGATCCCGAGGTGCTGCTGCGCGCGTTCCTCGACGCGGTGGCGGACGGTCTGCCGCGCACCCCCGCCGCGGCCTTCGCCACCGGCGGCCCGGCGTTCGCCGTCGACGCACCACAGCATCTGCCCGGGCAACGGACCTGGGCCACCGATGTCGCGGCCGGGCACGATGCGGGCGTCCGGCTCTCGTTGCGGATGGAGGTATCCGGGCTGACATCCCCGGGCAAGGACGACGAGCCGACCGCCGGGCCGTCCTTCCGTGCTGTTCTGCAGATCCACAGCGTCAGCGATCCGGCGCTGGTGGCCGATGCCGCCGAGGTCTGGGCGGGGTCCGCGCCGACCGCTGCCGCCTTCGGCCCCCGGGCCCGGATGGATGCCCTTCTGGCGCTGCGCCGGGCCGCCCGTGCCTGGCCACCGCTGACTCCGCTGTTGTCGGCCGCAGTGCCCGACTCCATCGAACCGGCCGATGAAGAGCTGGGCGAACTCCTCGGCCCCGCCGGACGGGCACTCGCCGCGACCGGGGTCCAGGTCCACTGGCCCAAGGAACTGGCCCGCAAGCTCACCGCACGTGCGGTGATCGGTCCGCCCGACGACGGGGACGGTCAGGAACACCAGGGGTTCGTCCGCACCGGCTCGGACACGCCGCCGCTCCTGTCGGCCGATGCGCTGCTGACGTTCAACTGGTGGTTCGCGCTGGGCGACCAGAAGCTCAGCCGCGCCGAGCTGGACCGCCTGGCCGAGGCCAACAGGCCGGTGGTACGGCTGCGCGACCAGTGGGTGCTGATCGACCCCGAGGAGGCACAGCGCGCCCGCGAGACCCAGGACCGCAAGGTCACTCCGATCGATGCGCTCGGAGCCGTACTGACCGGTTCCACCGAGGTCGACGGCCGTCGGGTCGGCGTCCGGGCCACCGGCTGGCTGGAGCAGCTGCGCCGCCGGGTGGCCGACCCGGAGTCCGGCGGGCAGCCGGATGGGCAGCAGACGGTCGGTCAGCCCCCGGCGCTCACCGCCACACTGCGCGACTACCAGCTGCGCGGCCTGAACTGGCTGCACACCATGACTTCGCTCGGCCTCGGTGGATGTCTCGCCGACGACATGGGGCTCGGCAAGACCATCACACTCATCGCTCTGCATCTGCACCGCCAGAGCATCGAATCGGCCTCAGGGCCGACGCTCGTGGTCTGTCCGACCTCGCTCATGGGGAACTGGCAGCGGGAGATCGAGAAGTTCGCGCCCGGTACGCCGGTACGCCGCTTCCACGGCGGATCACGCAGCCTGGCCGACCTGGTCGACGGCGAGTTCGTCCTCACCACGTACGGCACGATGCGGCTGGACGCGGCGAAGCTCGCGAAGATCCGGTGGGGCATGGTGGTCGCCGACGAGGCGCAGCACGTCAAGAACCCGTACTCGGCAACGGCCAAGCAGCTGCGGACCATCGGCGCACAGGCACGCGTCGCGCTCACCGGCACCCCCGTGGAGAACAACCTGTCCGAGCTGTGGGCGATCCTCGACTGGACGACGCCCGGCCTGCTGGGACGGCTCGGCACCTTCCGTACCCGCTATGCGCGGACCGCGGAGGGCGGCGACCCGGCGGCGGCCGAGCGGCTCGCCGCGCTGGTGCGGCCGTTCCTGCTGCGACGTCGCAAATCGGATCCGGGCATCGCCCCCGAGCTGCCGCCGAAGACCGAGACCGACCGCACGGTGTCGCTGACGGCGGAACAGACGGGGCTGTACGAAGCGGTGGTGCGGGAGACGCTGGCCGCGATCTCCGGCGCCGACGGCTTCGCCCGGCGAGGCCTTGTCGTGAAGCTGCTGACGGCCCTGAAGCAGATCTGCAACCATCCGGCGCAGTACCTCAAGGAGAAGGAGCCCCGGATCGAGGGCCGTTCGGGAAAGGTGGAGCTGCTGGACGAGTTGCTTGACACGATCCTGACGGAGGACGCGAGTGTGCTCGTGTTCACCCAGTACGTGCAGATGGCCCGGCTGCTCGAACAGCACATGGCGGCGCGCGGGGTGCGCACGCAGTTCCTGCACGGCGGTACACCGGTCGCGGAGCGGGATGCGATGGTGAACCGCTTCCAGGCGGGCGAGGCCCCGGTCTTCCTGCTGTCGCTGAAGGCGGCCGGCACCGGACTGAATCTCACCCGGGCGGGCCATGTCGTGCACTTCGACCGGTGGTGGAATCCGGCGGTGGAGGCGCAGGCCACAGACCGCGCGTACCGGATCGGGCAGACCCAGCCGGTACAGGTGCACCGGCTGATCGCCGAGGGCACCATCGAGGACCGGATCGCCGACATGCTGGCCCGCAAGCAGGGGCTGGCGGACGCGGTGCTCGGCTCGGGCGAGGCGGCGCTGACCGAACTGACGGATGCGGAGCTGGCCGATCTGGTGGAGCTGCGAGGGGGCACGCGATGAGCGACGAGTACGACAGCGGGAGATACGACCGTGAAGGAAACGAAGTCGGCGGGAGCGATGCCCCGCCGCCGGTGCAGGAACGTACCTTCGCCGCGCTGCCGCCCGCGCGCGGCCGCGGCTTCGCGGAGTCCTGGTGGGGCCGGGCATGGCTGAAGGCCCTGGAGGACACCGCGTTGGACGGCGAACAGCTCAAGAAGGGGCGGGGGTTCGCCCGCGAGGGCCGGGTCGGTGCGGTTACCGTCCGGCCCGGCCGGATCACCGCGGTCGTCCGGGACCGGGACTCGTCCACGTACCGCAGTGATGTGCTCCTCCAGGAGCTGAACGAGGCGGAGTGGGAACGGTTCCTGGACATGGCCGTCGACAGAGCGGGGCACATTGCGGCGCTTCTCGACCGCGAGATGCCACCGCACCTGGTGGAGGACGCTGCGGCGGCAGGTGTGGAGCTGCTGCCGGGGATCGGCGATCTGGACCCGGAGTGCACCTGCGAGGCGTGGGACCACTGCCCGCACACCACCGCCCTGTGCTACCAGGTGGCGCGGCTGCTGGACCAGGATCCGTTCGTCCTGCTGCTCATGCGGGGGCGCGGCGAGCGGCGGCTCCTGGACGAACTCCAGGTACGCATCGCGGCCCGCGCCGAGGGGCACGGGCCGTTCGGCCCTGCCGCCCTCTCCGACGGGTCCGGTGCCGCCGGCACCAAGGCGAAGGACCGCGGCGTACGGGCGGACGAGGCGTTCGCCGCGCGGGACATCCTGCCCCCACTGCCCGCTCCCCCGCCGCTGCCCGCGGAGCCCGGCCCTGCGCCGTCGCTGGACACGGAGACCCAACCGGAACCCGGCGTCGATCCGGCGGTACTGGAGTTGCTGGCGACGGACAGTGCGGCGCGCGCCCACCGGATGCTGGCAGACGCTCTCTCCCCCGGCCATGAACAGCAGTCGCTGCCGACCGGTTTGACGCCGCAGCAGGATGCCGTGCGGCTGGTCGCGAACACCCGGCCCGAGCCCTGGATCGCGACACGGCTGGCAGCCGGATCGGGGCGGCCGCGAGCCGAACTCGATGCGGCGGTGCGTGCCTGGCAGTACGGCGGGGCGGCTGCGCTCACCGTGCTGGATGAGGAGTGGACGCCGGATCCGGAGTCTCTGGCCAGGGCCCGGGCCCGGCTCGCCGAGGCGTGGGAGGAGGGCGAACAGCCCCGGCTGCGGTGGGTGGGCAATCGCTGGACAGCTGTCGAATACGGTGTACAGCTGCGGTACGGGCGGGACGGGCGCTGGTGGCCATACCGCAAGGAGAGCGGGCGCTGGGTTCCGGCAGGTCCGGCGGATGACGATCCGGCGGCGGCGCTGGGAGGCTCAAGCGTGTCCGACGAATGAGGTCATCATCGGGGCCGATCGGCGGCGAACGGGCGGTGGCCGGGCAGGACGCCCGGTCACCGCTCGTCGTCACGTTCCGCCCTTGCGTTCGACTCGATGTGACCGTGCATTGAAGGAGAGGGCGGAACCTGGTGGCCGCACAAACTGTTTGTGCCTCAGGATGCCTCATGCCCAAGGGTGTTGTCCGCGGTTCCCTTGCCGCCGGCCTGCCGCTCGCCCTGCTCGGAGCGGTGTGTGCCGCCGGGACGGCAACAGGCGCGCAGGCATGATCCGGCGGCTTCCCCCGCCCACACACCCGAATTCGAGCTCTCCTGCTGTCTTCCACCACTCGCGCGACGCCCGTACGGTAAGGCGCGCGAGACGCTCGGCCGTACATCGGAGAACACCTTCCAGTCATCGGACAAAGGGAGCCACGGGGTGTCGGGGGATTCGAGCAGCGGACTCTTACGCGATGCCATCGGGCTGCGCGAAGTCCTTTTCCAGAGCATCACGGCGATGGCGCCGGCCGCCGCCATTGCCGCTTCCATTCCGGCCGGAGCCGCGTTCGCGGGCGGCAGTCTGCCGCTGTCCGTGGTGGTGGCACTGGTCGCCTGCCTGTTCACCGCGTCGTGCGTCGCGGAGCTGGCGCGCCATTTACCGGCTGCCGGTTCGGTAGCCACCTACTCGGCGCAGGGGCTGCATCCGGCCATCGGCTTTCTCGTCGGCTGGGGCTATGTCTTCGTCGAAGCGCTGGTGCCGGCGCTGTTGCTTCTTCAGCTCGGCTTCACCACGGCGGGCACCCTGCACCAGGAATGGTCCTCCTACCCGGCGGACCTGTGGTGGCCGTGGTCGCTGCTGGGCGCGTTGATCATCGCGCTTGCCGGGTATTTCGGTGTAAGGGCCTCCGCCCGGTTCGGAACCGTGCTCGGCATCTTCGAGGTGCTCGTCTTCGTCGCCTTCGCCGTACTGCTCATCGAGCACGCAGGCTCGGACAACACCCTGTCGGTGTTCGGCACTTCGCACACCGCGGACGGCTTCGGCGGCATCAGCGGTATTTTCGCCGGCTCGGTCTACACCGTGCTGGCCTTCGCCGGCTTCGAGGCCGCGGCGCCACTCGCCGAGGAGACGAAGAACCCGCGGCGCACGATGCGGCGTGCGGTACTCGGCGCGGCACTCTCCATCGGCCTGGTGTATGCCCTCACCACCTATGCGATGTCCGTGTACTTCGGGCCCGACAGGTTCGCCGGATTCGGCGCTTCGGGCGCGGCGTCGTGGGAGGGCGTGGCCCGCACCTCGTTCGGGCTGTTCTGGGTGCTGCTCTTCCTCGCCGTGGTCAACTCGACCGTGGCCAACGCCAATGCGTGCGCCAATGTGTCTACCCGGACAGCATTCGCCCTCGGCCGCATCGGGGTGTTCCCGCAGGCCTTCGCGCGGCTTCATCCGCGCCGCCGCTCCCCCGTCACCGGAGTGGCCGTGCAGTTCGTGATCGCGGTCGGTGCGGCGCTCGGACTGGGTTTCGCCTACGACCCGGTGACCGCGTTCGTGCTGCTGGCCACCGTGATCGTGACGGTGATCACCGGTGTGTACATCGTCGTGAATCTGGCCTGCGCCGGGTACTTCCTGCGCCGACGGCGCGACGCGTTCAACCCCGTACTCCATCTGCTCTTCCCGGTACTCGGCATCGCGGCGTTCGTCCCCGCGCTGCTGACGGCCGCCGGGATTCCGGCCTTCGACTTCGTCTCCGAGCTGAGTGCGCCCGTCTCGTACGCCGGTCCGGTCGTCAGTGTCTGGATGCTGATCGGGATCGTTGTACTGGCGGTGCTGCTGCGCAGACATCCGGAGCGGGTGGCACAGACGGGACGGATCCATCTTGACGACGCCCCGGAGCCGGCCGGGGTACCCGAGACAGGAGCAGTGCAGCGATGAACGACCCCCGAATCCTGACCGTCCGCCCCAAGGAGGGCGAGTACGCCTGGACCTTCGGCGGAGCGGCGCCGGTCGCCCGTATCGAGCCGGGGACGTTCCTCGATGTGTATACGGAGGACTGCTTCGCCGGCCGGGTGCGCTCCGAGAAGGACCTGGTCTCCGCGGTCTGCGAATTCCCCTTCCTCAACCCGCAGACCGGTCCCTTCCATGTGGTGGGTGCGGAGCCCGGCGACACGGTCGCGGTGCATTTCGTGTCCGTCGAACCGGCCAGGGAATGGGCCGCGTCGACGACCGTGCCTCTCTTCGGGGCCCTCACCTCCACGCACACCACGGCGTCACTGCAGGCTCCGCTGCCCGAGGTGGTGTGGATGTGGCAGCTCGACCGGGCGCGCCGCACCTGTCTGTTCAGCGCCAGGGACAGTGACATCCAGGTGGAGCTGCCGATGGATCCGATGCACGGCACAGTCGGGGTGGCGCCGGCCAATCTGGAGGTACGGTCCGCGCTGGTGCCCGACGCGCACGGCGGGAACATGGACACACCCGAGATGAGGGCGGGCGTCACCTGTTATCTGGGCGTCAACGTCGAGGGTGCACTGCTGAGCCTCGGGGACGGTCATGCCCGTCAGGGCGAGGGCGAGACCTGCGGGGTCGCCGTGGAATGCGCGATGAACACGGTGGTGCTGGTCGAGCTGCTGAAGGGTGTCACGACACCGTGGCCGCGGATCGAGTCCGACACCCATCTGATGTCGACCGGCTCCGCACGCCCGCTCGAAGACGCCTTCCGTATCTCGCAGTTGGACCTGGTGCAGTGGCTGGCGCGCGACTACGGCCTGTCCGAACTCGATGCCTATCAGCTGGTCAGCCAGGCCGGTGAGGCGCCATTGGCCAATGTGTGCGACACCAACTACACCTGTGTGGCAAAGATCCGCAAAAAGTGGCTGCCCGCAGGCGATCCCCATCGCGGCCTCCACCGTCATCTGCGGGAGACTGCGACACTGCTGGCCAGCCCCTGACCCTCTTCCCCCACAGGAGTGTTCATGCACCGCAGAAGGATCCTTCAGGGCGCCGCCGCGACGGCGGCCGCCGCGCTGATCCCTGCCTCCGCCCGCGCTGCGGCTTCCACGGCAGCAGGCGACACCGACTATCCGCTCGCCCACTGGACACCTGCGTCCACATCCAACTGCACGGCGTCGAGCCGCCCTTCCGCCTATCCCATCCAGTACGTGATCATCCATGTCACCCAGGAGACGTTTCCGAACACGATCGGGATCTTCCAGAATCCGGCGAAACAGGTCTCCGCGCACTATGTGGTGCGCTCGGCGGACGGCTATGTCGCCCAGTGCGTCCGGGAGCAGAACATCGCCTGGCATGCGGGCAACTGGGACTACAACACGCGCAGCATCGGCATCGAGCACGAGGGCTGGGTGGACCAGCCCGCGTACTTCACCAACGCCATGTACGAGAAGTCGGCGTTGCTGACCGCCTCGGTCTGCGACCGTTACAGCATCCCCAAGGACCGTGCGCACATCCTCGGCCATGCCCAGGTCCCGGGCACCGACCATACCGATCCCGGCCCGAACTGGGACTGGGTGCGCTACATCCGTCTCGTCAATCTCTACGGAACCGGCTGACGCACCTTCGCCGCCGCGTTCGATTGCTCTCCGCACCGTGGTTGTCGCAGACGTCGGCTGCGGCCACGATGGGGTGTGCACGACGCCCCTGAACGGGAGGGTGAGTTGACGGATCCCTGGGTGGCCCTGGCAGCCGATACGGACCCCGGTGAACGGCTCGGCCAACTGCGGCACGCACACGAGGTGTTCACCACGGCCGGACGGCTGGAGCGGCCGGTGCGGCCGGTGGTCGGCGAGTCGTGGCGGCGCTCGGCCCGGGCCCGGGTCAGCCCGGACGGTGCGGCCCTGGTCGAGCTGGGCGCGGACGACCTCGGGCCGTACCGGGACGGGCATCCCCTTGCCCCCGCCATGCCGCTGATCCGTGAGCTGATGAGCGCGTACGCGACGGACGGCGAACATCTTCTCGCGGTGTGCGACGCGCACGGCAGACTGCTGTGGGTCGAAGGACACGCGTTGACCCGACGGGCCGCGGGCCGGATGAACTTCGTGGAGGGCGCCCGCTGGGCCGAGTCCGCGGCCGGGACGAACGCGCCGGGTACGGCCATCGCCGTGGACCGGCCGGTGCAGGTCTTCGCCGCCGAGCACTTCCTGCGGCCCGTCCAGCAGTGGACGTGCGCGGCGGCGCCGCTCCACGACCCGCACACGGGACGGGTCCTGGGCGCCGTGGACATCACCGGTGGGGACCGGCTCGCGCATCCGCACAGCCTGGCGTTCGTGCAGGCGGTGGCACGCGCCGCCGAGTCGCAGCTGGCCCTCCTCGCACCCTCGCCGGCCGGGGAGACCGTGCGGCTCAGTGCGCTCGGCCGGGACGAGGCCCTGCTCGTCGCGGGAGGCCGCAAGATCACGCTCAGCAGGCGGCACAGCGAGATCCTGGTGACGCTGGCCCGCCACCCCGAGGGCCTCGGCGGCGACGAACTCCTTGTCGAGCTGTACGAGGACGAGTCGGTGACGCCGGTAACGCTGCGGGCCGAACTCTCGCGACTGCGGCGACTGCTCGGCACCGAACTCCTCCTTTCCCGCCCCTACCGTCTTTCCGCGCCGGTCGACGCCGATTTCGACACGGTGGCGCGCAGACTGGCATCCGGAGCGGTGGCAGCAGCACTCAGCGCCTACGCGGGTCCGCTGCTGCCGGCCTCCCAGGCACCATCTGTCATCCGTCTGCGGCGCCGGCTCGACGAGCAGCTGCGGGCAGCTCTCATCGCTCGCGGTGACCCGGGGCTGCTGGCCGACTGGGCGTACAGCCCATGGGGCGAGGACGATCTCCCGGTCTGGCAGGCGTTCGCCGCGGCCGTATCCGCGGGACAGCGGCCCGCGCTCCTCGCCAGGGCCCGGGCACTGGACGCCGAGCAGCGGTAGCCGCTCCCCCGCCGCCACGCAACGGGGTTGCAACGTCGCGCTGCCTAGCCTCACACCGAGGGCCGTCCAACGGCGGGCGGCATCGGATCCGGGAGGCCACAGAGATGACCCGTTACGCTGCGCCGGGCACCGAGGGCGCCATTGTCTCGTACGAGTCCCGCTACGACCACTGGATCGGCGGCGCTTACGTCCCGCCCGCCCGTGGCCAGTACTTCGAGAACCCCAGCCCCGTCAACGGCCGCCCCTTCACCGAGATCGCCCGCGGCAGTACCGAGGACGTCGAACGGGCCCTGGACGCGGCACACGCCGCGGCCCCCGCATGGGGAGCCACCGCGGCAGGCGACCGCGCCTCGGTCCTCAACAGGATCGCCGACCGGATGGAGGCACATCTGCAGGAACTGGCGGTCGCCGAAAGCTGGGACAACGGCAAGCCGGTACGCGAGACCCTGGCCGCCGACATCCCCCTGGCCATCGACCACTTCCGCTACTTCGCCGGTGCGCTGCGCGCCCAGGAGGGATCGCTCAGCGAGATCGACGACGACACGATCGCGTACCACTTCCACGAGCCGCTGGGCGTCGTCGCGCAGATCATTCCGTGGAACTTCCCCATCCTGATGGCGACCTGGAAGCTGGCCCCGGCGCTCGCGGCGGGCAATGCGGTGGTCCTCAAACCGGCCGAACAGACCCCGGCCTCCATCCACGTATTGCTGAAGCTGGTGGCCGACCTCCTTCCGCCCGGCGTCGTCAACATCGTCAACGGCTTCGGCGCGGAGGCCGGCAAACCCCTCGCCTCCAGCCCCCGTGTCGCGAAGATCGCCTTCACCGGTGAGACCACCACGGGACGGCTGATCATGCAGTACGCCTCCGAGAACATCAAACCGGTGACGCTCGAACTGGGCGGCAAGTCGCCGAACATCTTCTTCGACGACGTGTGGAACGCGGACGACGACTTCCGCGACAAGGCACTCGAAGGCTTCACCATGTTCGCCCTCAACCAGGGCGAGGTCTGCACCTGTCCGTCGCGCGCACTGATCCAGCGCGGGCACTACAGCGAATTCCTGGAGGCGGGCATCGCCCGCACCGAAAGGATCGTGCCCGGACACCCACTGGACACGGACACGATGATCGGCGCCCAGGCCTCCAACGACCAGTTGCAGAAGATCCTTTCGTACCTGGACATCGGCCAGCAGGAGGGCGCGAAGGTCCTCACGGGCGGTCAGAGGATCAAGTACGACGGGGAGCTGGCGGGTGGCTACTACGTCCAGCCGACCATTTTCGAGGGCGACAACCGCATGCGGGTCTTCCAGGAGGAGATTTTCGGCCCGGTCGTGGCGGTCACGTCCTTCTCGGACTTCGACGACGCGATCGGAACGGCGAACGACACGCTGTACGGCCTCGGGGCGGGCGTCTGGACCCGCGACATCAACACCGCGTACCGGGCGGGCCGTGCCATCCAGGCAGGCAGGGTCTGGACGAACTGCTACCACGCGTACCCGGCCCATGCCGCCTTCGGCGGCTACAAGCAGTCGGGAATCGGCCGCGAGAACCACAAGATGATGCTGGAGCACTACCAGCAGACGAAGAATCTGCTAGTGAGCTACTCCCCGAAGAAGCTCGGCTTCTTCTAACGGCACGAAGGAAGGCGCTTGACCTGGGGCTTTACCCAGATCAAGCGCCTTCTGGGAGCGCCCGGCGCTCCAATCACGGCGGCGTCGAAATGCGCCCCTTCTCCCAGTTCCTCCCGCCCGCATCCCAGTCCTGACCAGCAGTTCCGGGCCATACACGGGCCAGATTGCGAATCAGCCCGTAGGACTGCCGTCCTCACTGCGCCGACTCCACTCCTGCATCGACTCCTCGATGAGCCGGTTGGAATGCTCCTGCAGACCATCCATGAACTTGGCGTAGTACTGGAAGAGCACTTGGATGCTCTGGCCTGCCCGGCGCGCACATTCGGCAGGATCCACGCCGGAGTGCAGCCAGAACAAAATCCCGGCGTGCTGGAGGTCATAGGGCCTCTTGGCGAGCACTGTCGACTGCTCATTGGGAGCCAGGACCTTCTTACGGGCCCGCTCCCACGTCTTGCCGTAGGCCGCTGCATCGACGTATCCGTCAGCCGCATTGCGGAACACTCAACCATCGGGCGCCACGCCGAAGCGATCGACGTGATCTCGCAGCGTGCGCACGAACGACGGCGGTATCGGCACGGGACGCGCCGCCTTGACGGCTCGCCGCTTCAAGGAGTGCACTTCGTGGACCGAGCCATCGTTCGTCCACTCCTTGCCTGCCGTGACGACACCTCCATTCAGGTTGAGCATGCCCCAGCCGGTCTTTGGCAGATGGCACTGTGAGATCTGCAGGTGGATGACCTCCGCCGGACGCATGGCCGCGTAGTACATGCAGCCGAAAAACGCCTCAAGGTGCGGGCCGCGTCCCTGTTGTTTCCCTACAGCGGTCAGCAGGCGAGCAACCTGGTTGGGGTTCGGCACGCAGGCCGGGTCCACTTCCTCGCTCACCCCAGGAGCCTGCCACTTGACCCTGGCGAGCGGGTTCTCCGCGAAGTACCCCTTGTCGACGGCGGTTCCGAGGACCTCGCTGAAGGCCGATCGTTTCCGCAGGGCGGTCTTCGCCGCGGCGGACTTGCCGTCGATCTTACGGCCAATCGCGTCCAACGCCCTTCGCACGACGTCTGGTTCCATCAGCTCACTGACGGGCAGGGAGTGCCGCTGCATCCAGTCGAGGGCATGCTGCCATTCGGCGGACGGCTCGCTCTCCCAAGCTCGTTTGTTGAACGCCCATGAATACAGGGCGCGCCTGAGAACCCTCGGCTCCGAGTAGCGCGCTTCGGGCCGCACCAGCGCGGGCGTGATGGTGGCGAGTGCATCAGCGAGAGTACGGCGGGTGTTGCCCGGCGTTCGGTCCCATCGCTCGTTGATGTAGGCATGGGCCAGGTCATGCCAGGTGGTGCGCTGCCTGATGGCGCGGATCTCGGAAGCCGGCAGACCGGTCTGCTCGTCGAACGCCTCACCTTCACGGGCAGCAGTCATGAGCTTCGCGCGCCGGCTCTCGGCCAGTCCCTTGGTGATGAAGGACTCCGACCGCTCGCGGCCGTTGACCGTCCAACGGACCTCGAACGACTTGCGCCGCTGGGGCCGCTCGCGGATGTCCCAGAAGCGGACCTTGTAACTCATCGCCATTCAGGCGTATCCCTTTCGCACGCCTGCCACCAGGCATCCAGGTCGGACCGACGGCAACGGAGCTCGCCGTTCGGAAGTTTGATCATGCGGGGTGCCTGGTTCCGGGCACGTAGGCGATAGAAGGCTAACGGGCTCATACGGACTTCCGCGAGAACCTCGGAGAGTTTGAGGGCGGGGGGACGAGCCATGCGGTACTGCCTTCGGGTTGGTGGGCCAACTGACGCTGCGCCCAGAGTCGGCACGAACTCACAAGACGGTCGTCCGCATCGATCCACCGCCATGCAACCAGTGCGGACGACATCAACGATCCGGAGAATCCCCGGTTTCGCTAACCGGGGATCGTCGGCTACGTTTCGCACCGCCGCGAGGGTGCCACCGCCACTGGTACGCCCGCTGGGCTCGTAGCAGGAGTACAGCCAGTCCGAGCGGTGGACCGATGTCGCGCCGTCCGTCACCAGGACAAGAAGGGCTTCATCGGTGAGTCTTTCAAGGTTGTGGGCCCCGACGTACTTGCAAACGCCGATGACCCGCGCGACATGCCGGGATCGGCGGCGCCAAGCGCAACGAGCGGGGACAGGCGTTGGACAGATGGACTCCTCGGGTTGAGCCTTGGGGGGCAGGGCGGCGAAGGGGGTCGGCGCGCGCGGGAGGACGGGTCGCCTCTTCAATGCTGGAGAGTCCGGTCCCACCCGTTTGCTGACCTGGTGTTTCGGGGATGTTGTACGTTGACATGATCCCGAAGAACGACCCGGTCCTTTGAGGCTCTTTCGTGTCTGCCGTGGGCGAATGCGTCGGCGCGAGAGGCGCGGGCTTCCCCCGGAGATCACGAGGCCTGAGAGAGCAACCCGATCACGAGATGCCGCAGACGCTGGAAGCCGAAGTACGTCTACACGTCGTGAGTTGCGTCCTGCTTCCGGTCTGTGACCGGCAGCTCGGTGATCGGCCGCAGTTCTCGTTGATCGTGCAATTCACCGTCGAGACCGACCCGAAACCGGTGATCACCGCTTCTCGTCCCGCGTCCAGGCCATCGCCCGTGGGGGGAGACTCCGGGACGGCCGATCACTCTTTTCCAACCTCAGGTTGACGTGGCCAGGGGCAATGACGGGGTCTTGCACGAGCAGCGCGGTGCTGGCCGGCCCCCTCCAGCGGCCGCGCACGAGATCCCGCAGGCGGCCTGAACCCGTGGAACTGCTCATCGACTACCGATGGCTCCTGGCCCGTCAGGAAGACATCCTCCGCACCGACTTCACCGTCAACGACCTGTCCGTGCTCGGTCAGCCTTGCCGTGGGCCGGTGCCGACTGCCCTGCCGTCGCGGTGCGCGGTGAGGCGGGTTACGGGGGCCCGAATGTCTCACGTGTCGGTGCGGGAAGTCCGGATGTCGTCGGTCCGGTAGGCGACACGCTCAGCGACGGAGACCACACCGTCAACGCTCCGGCACAGCCGTTCGATGATGGGGATCAGGCTCTTGAACTCGACGGATCCGCCGAGGACGACCTGTGCCTGACGTACTTCGACCGTCACCTCCGAGGGGGCCAGACCCATCGTCCGCTGCAGTACGTCCCGGTTGATTTCCTCGTAGATGGCGTCGTCGCGGCGCAGGAAGACCCGCAGCAGGTCACGACGGCTGACAATACCCAGCAACTTGTCCGTCTCGTCCACGACGGGCAGCCGTTTGACGTTCTGTACCTCCATGAGGCGGGCAGCCTCGACCACGGTCCACTCCGGACGCGCACACACGGCGGGAGCCGACATCAGTTCCTCGGCCCTGGCCCCCTCGGCCTTGGCCCGCTCCCACGCCTCCAGGTGCGGAATCGGTGTCCGGCCCGACGGATCGACCTGGTCGGAAGACTTGCGCAGCAGGTCGGCCTCGGACACGACACCCATGGGGCGATCCAGTTCATCGACCACGGGTACCGCTGTGACATCGTTCTCTGCCAGCAGCTTGACGATCTCTTTGAACGGCAGGTCACGCCGTGCCCGGACGACGTCTCTGGTCATGAGCTCTGCGACCGATCGGTGGTGCATGCGGCTTCTCTTTTCGGGATGTGACGGCTGGTAATGGTCATGTGCCGAGCGGGTCAGGACCTGCTCGCCCGCGAGCCGCGCAGGTGGCCCGGCCCCACTCGTCGGTGGACCAGTGGGCCCGATACCAGCTCCCTCGGCCCTGCGGAATCACGGTTTCTCGTCCCGTGCGGCGACACGCCACTCGTGGCACGTTGGGTACAGCAACATCATGAGGAAACGGCGGCGATCATGCGAGCTCACCTCGGCGATCAACTTGTTGTCGAAAGCCCGGCCACCGGCGCCAGCAGGCGCGACGGCGAGATTGTCGGACTCCACCACGAGGACGGAACCCCTCCCTACGACGTGCACTGGTCGGATACCGACCAGGTGACGCTCGTGTTCCCCGGGCCCGACGCCCATATCCGTCACCTTGAGCACAGGCCGGGTGGCAGATCCCGCGAGCCGTCCCGGCCGGGCTTGGCCGAGCCTGGTGCCGAGTCCGCCGGGGTCCGGCTCGATGGGGCACCCAACCCCGGCGACATCGGCCGGCGCGTGGCCATGGAACGCGAGCGACAGGGGCTCAGCCGCGCAGAAACAGCCCGCCGCGCCAGAATGGCGCCGGACTACCTGGCATACCTCGAACAACGGCCGGCTGACCCGAGTCTGGCGAGTCTCATCAGCCTGGCCGACGCACTTGGCACCACCGTCGCAGCCCTGCGCGGAGGCGGCATCGATCTGCCACCCGGCCAGGGCCAGGCGCTCCTGCACCCCCGGCTGCAGGACCTGAACCCCGACGAATGCCGCGCCCGGCTCTCCACGCACGGCGTAGGACGCATCGCGGTGTCGACACCCGATGGCCCGGCAGTCTTTCCAGTGAACTACGAGGTCATCGATGGCACGATCGCTTTTCGGACCGCGCCTGACTCAGTGCCTGCGACAGCCGGGGGAACGGATGTCGCATTCGAGGTCGACCACGTGGACGAGGCCATGAGCCAGGGCTGGAGCGTGCTTGCCGTAGGCCCTGCGCGGATCGTTACAGAGCCCGACGCACTGCGGCAGCTTGCCGATCGCGCCCATACCACGCCTTGGGCAGGGGGCGAACGCAACACATGGGTGTCGATCCGGCCCACGCGCCTCACAGGGCGGCGCATCAGTCCGGCTGATCAATGACCGACAGCGGACTGCCGCGCGCCCGGCGGGCATTCCACGACCACGATCCAGTCCTGTCCGCACAGTGGTCCCGACCAATGGGCCCGCCGACTCGCGCAGGCAGGCTTTGGCGATCCAGGACGCTGCTCGCCGACGAACACGTAACAGCGCTGGTCTGCGGCGCGTGGCCGTGGCACTTTGTCTGTCTCCAGGGCAGCCTTGACTTCCATGTACGGCTGATTTCGACCGAGTCATGCCGTACGCCGAACTCGACACCCGTTCCGCCGGTCTCAGCGGCACGCGAGGACGATCCGTGCCGGCCTGGCCTAGCCCGCCCATCCGCAGGGACAGCTGAAAGCCCAGGGTCCGTGCGGCCTGCTCGACCACAGTCACCGTCCGAGCACGCAGCCCCTGGCCGGCCCGGCCCAAGTCACGGACACGGAGGCCGAAGATGGTGGACCGAATGATCTCGCTGGTCTCATCCAGATCATCCACCGCACGCAGCAACCGCTCGCTCACCTGTGGCTGATCCACGAGCCGCACCACGCTCTGCAGCGCCATCCCCGTCGCTAACAACCGCCGAATGGCCAAGTCGTGCAGATCTCGTTGACCGGTCGGGCACCCATCCGACGAGCTGCGAAGAGACCGCAGTACGTCAGTGCGGGCCGATCGGCCCAGTCCAGGGCGACAGCGATGTTACCGCCGTGGACACTGATATGGGGATTCACCTTAAGGAGCTCTCGTGGCGGCGTTCAGGGACTTCCTGATGCGGTTCCGTCCGACCGGCTCGCCGGGCCCGGCGGCGCCTACAGGTGTGCCCGCAGATCGTTCGGCGGACCTCTCAGCCGAACTGGTCCCAGTGCTCTCTCGCCTGGAGCAGGCCGAGACCGAGGCACAGCGGATCCGCGAGGAGGCCGCTCAACAGGCGGAACAGAACCGGCGGGCCACTACCGACAAGGCCGAGAAGATCGTGAGGCGGGCCCGGATCCTCGCCCGTGAGGTACGGGCGGAGAGCGCCGCGCAGGCCAGCGGCTTGGCCAAAAGCGAGGCGGCGCGCTGTCTTGCGGAGTCGGAGCGCGAAGTCGCCCTGCTGCAGCGCCGAGCGCAGCAACGCATGGCTTTCCTAGTCAACAGCGTGGTGGCGGACGTCGCGCAACTCGGCGCCTCCGCTGTGCCCGCAGGGGGACGCTCCGGGGGGAGGTCCCGGTGGGAGCGGGATGGGTCGCGGGAGTGACCCGGGCCAGAGCCATGGTGTCGCGCTGCCTAGGACCCCGTGCCGCCCGGGAGGTGGCTGCAGCGGCGACGCTCGACGACGCCCTCGGGCACCTCGCGGTTACGGCGTACCGGCGCGGCCTCGACACGGAGGCCGGGCTGGCGGCCGCCCAGCGCTCCGTCGCAGCGACTCTGCTGTGGCATCTGCGAGTGCTCGCGGGCTGGCTGCCGCGTCAGGGAGCGGGCGTAGTCCGCGTGCTGGCGTCCGGGTTCGAGGTCGCCAACGTGGACACGCACCTGCGCGCGCTGTCGGGCACGGACGCCGACAGACTCAGCCCGTACCGGCTCGGCGGACTGGCGACGGCCTGGCCCCGGCTCGCCGAAACCAGGTCGCGGGCCGAGCTGCGGAGCGCGCTGGCCAGCTGTGCGTGGGGCGATCCGGGGGACGACTCTGCGGCGGCGGTGGGCATCGGCCTGCGGATCTCGGCCGCCACCCGCACGGCGGGTGCCGTGCCCGAGGCGGCATCCTGGGCGGGAGGGCGCCTTGCCCTGCTGGTCGGCCGCGAGCTGTTCATTCACGGTCGTCGGCTGACGGAGCCGTCCGCTCGGCGCGCTGCCCGGGTCCTCGGCTCCGGGGCCCTGCACGCCGGGGCCTTCGCCGACTTCCGTCGGCAACTGCCGGGCACGGCGCGCTGGGCGGTGGACGGTGTCGAGGAGCCTGCCGACCTCTGGCGGGCCGAGGCGCACTGGTGGACGCGGGTCGAGCAGGACGGCTCCGCGCTGCTGACCGGTTCCCGGCTGGACGCCGCGCCGGTTGTCGGTGCGGTCGCGTTGCTCTCCACTGACGCCTGGCGGGTACGGGCGGCGCTGGAGTCGGCCGCACGGGGCGGCGGGCCGCTGGAGGCGTTCGATGCGCTGGTCTGAGGCCGCGAAGCCGGTTCCCATGCAACGGGTGGCGATCATCGCGCCGCGCAAGGCACTCCGGGAGACTCTGGTGCGGCTCGCGGACGCCGGGTGCGTCGAAATCGACCGATCCGAGGGCTCCAGGCAGGGCGAGCGTGGACCGGCCGCGCGTCGGCTGCAGCGGCTGCGTGCCGAGCCGCCCAAAGCGGCGCTCTCCGCTGCCCCTCCCGACCTCGACGCCCTGGAACGAGAAGGCCACGCGGATCTGCTGGCGGGCGAGGCGCAACTTGAAGAACATTTCGTCAGCGCTGTACGGCGCGGAAATGTGGTGGCGCTGGCCGGCTGGTGCCCGGCCGCCCAAGTCCCGGCGACGGCCGCGCGGTTGGTCGATCTCGGCGGTGTACTGGTGCCGTTGACGCTACCGCGAGGCGTCGACCCGCCGACCCTGTTGCGCAGCAGCGGACCGGTGCATCGTTCGTTCACGCCGCTGGTGCGCACCTATGGGACAGTGCCGTACGTCGATGTCGACCCGACGTGGCCGGCCGGGATCGCGTACGTGGTGATGTTCGGCATGATGTTCGGCGATGTGGGGCATGGTGCCCTGCTGCTCCTGATGGCGCTCCTGCTGCGTAGCGGCCGCCCCCGGAGGCTGCTGCGACTCCGTGCGATGTGGCCCTTCGTTGCGGGGGCCGGTGGCACGAGCATGGCGTTCGGCTTCGCCTACGGGGAGTTCTTCGGTCCGACGAAGGTCCTTCCCGTACTGTGGGTGGCTCCTCTGGACCACCCCGAACGGTTGCTCACGGCTGCCGTCGCAGTCGGCGTGGTGCTGCTCGCGCTGGCGTATGTCGCGGGGATCGTCAACCGCTGGCGGGAGGGCGGCCCGGCGCGGGCGCTGTACGCGGTCTCAGGCATCGCGGGTTCGGCCCTTTTCCTCGGACTCGCCGGCCTCGCCGCGGGTGGGTATCTGCACCACACGCTCCTCACCCTCATGGGAGCCGTGGTCGCGGCCGGCGGTCTCGTGCTGGCCGCCTCGGGACTGTTCGCCGCTTCGGGCGGCGGGGTTCCCGGTGCGATGCAGACTACGATCCAGCTCTTCGACGCGGTGGTGCGGATCTTCTCGAACACCGTCTCCTTCGCGCGGCTGGCCGCCTTCGGGCTGACGCACGCGGCGCTCGGCGACATCGTGTGGAGAGGAACGACCGCACTGGCCCACGCGGGTCCTGGCGGGCTGATAGGGGCTGCGGCGGTCTTCACCGTCGGCAATGCCCTTGCGTTCTCTCTGGAGGCGCTGGTCGCGGGCGTACAGGCCCTGCGGCTGGAGTTCTACGAGTTGTTCTCCCGGGTCTTCGAGACCTGGGGTCGTCCCTTCCGCCCTTGGCATGTGTCCACGCAACGTACGGAGGTGGCACCGTGATCGCCTGGCTCATCGCCCTTCCCGTCCTCGCGGTGATCTTTCCCGTCACCCGCAGACTGGCGCGGCGGCGCGGCCATGCCGCCCTCCGGTTGATCATCGCCACTGACGCGCTGCTCTTCGGCGGCGCACTGGCGCTGCTGATGGTGGCGCTCAACGGCGGCGTCGCGCGGGCAGCATCCAGCACGGCCGCCGAGTCCGGAACCAACTCCGCCGCTCTGATCGGCGCCGCGATCGCGGTCGCCGGGGCCTCGATCGGTGCGTCGATCGCCGTCGCCTACACCGGAGCGGCGGCGCTGGCCGCCATGAGCGAGCGCCCCGAGCTGTTCGGCCGGGCCATGGTCATCGTCGGACTCGCCGAAGGAATCGCCATCTACGGGCTGGTCGTCGCTGTCCTGCTGCTGGGCAAGGCCTGATCATGGGGCAGGTGGCAGCCATCGGGGAACGGGTACGGGTGGCCGGGCTGTCGCTGGCCGGGGTGAAAGTCCTGGTCGCCGAGGAGCCCGAGGCGGTCCGGCGGGCCTGGCGGAGCCTGTCGGGCGAAGTCACGCTGGTGATCGTCACCCCGGCCGCAGCTGAGATGCTCGGCCGAACGGCGTTGGAGAGCACGCGGCCGCTGACCGCAGTGATGCCGGCATGACGACACCAGCCGCTGGACAGACAGACGCCCTCGCGACGGTACGCGCCGAGTTGCTGCGCTCGGCGCGGGCCGACGCCGAAACGCTGCTCGCCCAGGCTGCGCGCGATGACGAGCTGGTACTCGACCGCGCGAGGACCGAGGCCGAGGAGATCGTCGAACAGGCCCGCCGCGAGGGTGCGGCCGAGGGTGCGGCCGCCGGAGCTGCCGGACTGCTGCGGGCCCGCCGGAGCGCCAGGTCCCGCGAGCTGGCCGTCCGCCGGGAGGCCTACGAGGAGCTGTGCCGCCAGGTGACAGAACGCGTCCGGGCCCTGCGGCACACAACGGACTACCCCGGTGTACGCGATCGGCTGGAGCGGCGGGCCCGCCAGCTCCTCGGTCCTGACGCCACCGTTACCGAACAGCCCGGCGGCGGGGTGGTCGCCCACGCGGCCGGGCGGCGGGCCGACTTCACCCTTGACGCCCTCGCCGCCCGCGCGCTCGACCGACTGGGTGCGGACACGGAAGCCCTGTGGACGCCGTGACCGGCTCGCCCCGAGCCGATGCTCGGATCCTGCGGGTCGCGGGGCCGCTGGTCGAGCTGGAGTACACCGCCGACACCGCCATGAACGACCTGGTTTCCCTCGGAGAGGCCGGGCTGCCCGGCGAGGTGGTGGCGATCACCAGCGGCGTGGTGACGGCCCAGGCGTACGAGTACACCGGCGGGCTGGCCCCCGGCCACCGCGCCCGCCCCCAGGGCGGCCCGCTGTCGGCACGCCTCGGCCCCGGCCTGCTCGGCAGGATCTTCGATGGCCTGCTCCGCCCGCTGTCCGGCAGCGAAGACTGGCTACTGCCCGGAAGCGGCGGGGGCGGAACCGAGGGGCGTACCTGGCCCTTCTCCCCTTCCGTGGCAGTCGGCGATCAGGTGACGGAGGGGCAGGTACTCGGCGAGGTGCGGGAAGCGGGTCCTGTGTGGACACGGATCCTGGTGCCACCCGGCTGCGCCGGTCCGGTGCAGGAGATCGTCCGGGAAGGGGGCTACCCACAGGATTCGGTGCTGGCCGTCGTCGGCGGCACCCAGGTACGGATGACCACCGACTGGCCGATCCGTCGGCCACGCCCCGTCCGTGAACGCCTCGACGCCCGCCAGGCGCTCAACACCGGCCAGCGCGTGATCGACCTGCTCTTCCCCGTAGCCCGGGGCAGTACGGTCGCAGTCCCCGGCGGTTTCGGGACCGGCAAGACCATGCTGCTCCAGCAGATCGCCAAGTGGTGCGACGCAGACGTCATTGTCTACGTCGGCTGCGGCGAGCGCGGCAACGAGATGGCCGATGTCATCGTCGAACTCTCCGAGCTCGTAGACCCCCGCACCGGAGGCCGGCTGGCCGAGCGCACGGTGGTCATCGCCAACACCTCCAACATGCCGATGATGGCCCGCGAGGCCAGCATCTACACCGGTGCCACGGTCGCCGAGTACTTCCGGGACATGGGGCGAGACGTCGTGGTCATTGCCGACTCCACGTCGCGGTGGGCCGAAGCGCTGCGCGAGTTCGCCTCCCGCACCGGCGCTCTACCGGCCGAGGAGGGCTATCCAGCGGGCCTCGCCTCGGCGATCGCCGCCTTCTACGAGCGGGCCGGTGCGGTGACCACCCTCGGCGGGGACCCGGGCTCGGTCACCGTGATCGGCGCGGTGTCCCCACCCGGGGCGGACATGGCCGAGCCGGTGACCGCCCACACCGAGCGGTTCGTGCGCTGCCTGTGGACGCTGGACCGCGAGCTCGCCTACGCCCGCCGCTACCCGGCGATCTCCTGGGCGGGCTCCTTCTCGCGCGACGCCGACGCCCTCGCGGCCGGGCACGCGGAGGCCGGCGACCCTGCCTGGCAAGGCAGGCGAGCCGAGATCAGCGCCCTGCTGGCGGAGGCCGACCGGCTCACCGATCTCGTCGACCTCATCGGCATCACCGCACTCCCCGACCAGGAGCGCGTCAGCGTGCTCGGTGGCCGACTGGTACGCGAAGGGGTCCTCCAGCAGAGCGCCCTTTCCGACCAGGATGCCTACTGCGGCCCGGAGAAGGCCTCGGCTCTGGCCGAAGCGGTCCTCACGGTCGTCGCACGGTGTCGGGAACTGGCCGAGGCCGGTGTGCCGACAGGTTCCATCGAGGAGGCGGACTTCGGCCCCCTGCTGCGCGCCCGCGAGGAAGTCGACCCGCATGGCTCGGCGGGCGTGGCCCTGCGGCGGGACGCCGTGCTCGCCGTACTGCAGGGGCTGATGTGACCACCTGGGGCGAAGTCGAGTACACGGCCATCCGTGAGCTGCGCGGCCCGCTCGCCGTCGTCGAAGGGGTGAGCGAGGTCGGCTGGGACGAGTTCGTCCGGATCACCCTGGAGTCCGGTGAGCAGCGACACGGCCTCGTACTGGAAGTGGACCGCGAGGTTGCTGTGGTGCAGGTCCTGGAGGACACCGCCGGCATGGATCCCTCACGTGTGCGGATGGCCTTCGCCGGAGGGCCGCTGCGCATCCCGGTCGGCCCCGGCTGGCTGGGCCGGGTCTGCAACGGCCGCGGCGAGCCGGCCGATGGCGGGCCCCCGATCTTCGGACCCACCACTGCGGCCGTCGGCGGCACCCCGATCAACCCGGTGCGACGGGATCCGCCCGGAGAGCCGGTGCTCACCGGAGTCGCCGCTGTCGACGGGCTCACCACCCTGGTCCGCGGGCAGAAGCTGCCGGTATTCTCCGTCGCCGGTCTGCCGCATCTGGAGCTGTCCGTCCAGATCGCCGCCCAGTCCACCACCGGCGGAGAGCCGTTCTGCGTGGTCTTCGCCGGTATGGGGCTCACCCACGCCGACGCCTCCTTCGTACGGGACACACTGGAGGAGCGCTCCGCCGCCCACGAACTGGTGCTGCTGCTCAACATGGCCGACGATCCTGTCATCGAACGGATCCTCACCCCGCGCCTGGCACTCACCATCGCCGAGAACCTCGCATTCGACGGCGGCAGGCACGTCCTCGTGGTGATGACCGACATGACCAGCTATGCCGAGGCGCTGCGCGAGGTGTCCGCGGCGCGCGGCGAGATCCCGGCCCGTCGTGCCTACCCCGGTTACCTCTACAGCGACCTCGCCTCCCTCTACGAGCGCTGCGGGCGGATCCAGGGCCGACCCGGCTCCGTCACTGTCCTGCCGGTGCTCACCATGCCCGCAGGCGACATCACCCATCCGGTTCCCGATCTGACCGGGTACATCACCGAAGGCCAGATCGTACTCTCCCGCGAGACCCACGCCCAGGGTGTCTACCCGCCTGTGGACGCGCTCTCCTCGCTCTCCCGTCTGATGCGCAAGGGCGCGGGCCCCGGCCGCACCCGCGACGACCATCTCGATGTTGCGGCGCAGCTGCTGGCCGCCCTCGCCCGCGCCCGCCAGGTCCGCGAACTCACCGACCTGGTCGGGCAGGCGGCCCTGAGCCCGACCGACCGCCGGTACCTGGAGTTCGACCGGGCCTTCCTGCACCGCTTCGTGGACCAGCGACCCAACGAACTGCGCACCCTCGACCAGACCCTGGACCGCGCCTGGCAGGTGCTTCTCACCCTCCCCCGCAGTCAGCTCGCCATGCTGCCGACCGCCCTCCTCGACGCGCACGGGTCGGGACCATGAGCACCTTTCGAGCTCCACCCGGGCGTGCCGGACGCCTCCGTCTGCGGCACGGCCTGGACATCGCCGAACGCGGCGCGGACCTCCTCGAACAGAAGCTCCGCATCCTGCGCGCCGAGCACCAGCGTCTGCAACGGGCCGAGGAGGCAGCCACTCGTGCCTGGCACGAGTGGCTGCGGGAGGCCGAAGCCTGGCTGCTGCGCGGACTGCTGCTGAGCGGGGAGGGGGCCCTGGAGGCGGCAGCAGAGGCGCTGGACCCCACCGATGTCAAGGCCCACTGGGCCGGTTTCATGGGCGTCCGGTACCCGACGAACGTCTCCTGCACCGTGCCCGACCGCTCACCCACCGCAGCCGCCCCCGCCAACACCGCCCTGGTGCACGCTGAGGCCGCTTACCGGGAAGCAGTCCGGGCGGCCGCCGAGCACGCCGCCGCCGCTGCCGCCATCCGCATCATCGGCGCGGAGGTGCTGAGCACTCGTCAGCGGGTCCGCGCCTTGCAACGCCACTGGATTCCAAACCTGCGCGAGGCACTCACCCACGCCGAGCTCGCCCTGGAACAGAGCGAGCACGAAGACGCCGTACGACGGCGCTGGGCCTCCAGCGTGCTGCGGGAAGAAAGACCGCGCTCCCGATGACACGCCGTCCGTCGCGGGCGCGGGAGGCCGCGTGCGGCCCCTGCCTTCGGACGGGCCCCGCAAGGCGTGCTCGCGGGACGGCCCACAGGGCGTGCCGGACGGACCTGCCCGGCACGCCCTGTGGGCCGGTAGGCCCAAGCCCGGGACAGCTCACGCGGCGCAGTATGGAGGCCAGAGCAATTCGAGAAGGATCGTTGTCGCGCCGAATCCGGGAGTCGGTCGTGCTTCGCCGTCGTGGAAACCCGGCGTACCGACGGCGGTCGACGGCGGCCGCGTCCCCTGCAGCCTGGACCGTTCAACGGAAGGAAGTCTTGGCCATGACCCAGCACACCAGCACCGAGAAGCCACACAGCAAGCAGTGGAACGTTCGTCTTGACCTCTTCGAGGAAGGTGACCTCACCAAGGTTCACGCCGTCCTCGACACCGGTGACACCACCCTTCGGAGTCGTACCTCCGCCCAGCGCAACCCTCACGACACACCCGTTCCCGAGATCGGCGACGAGTTCGCCGCCGGCCGGGCATTGATCGACCTCGGCAACCAGCTGCTCCGCGCCGGAAGCACCGACTCCGCGTCGGGTGACCTTGCCGCGCCCGGTTGAACGGGCGTCGAGAGCAGCCGCCCCGGCTGGTGGGCAGGAAGAGATCCGCCATAGCCGAGCGGCCCCTGCCCCTGGAAGAGCCGCTTCTGCAGGGCTCAGCCGGAGTTGTGGCACCGCCACTGCACAACATTTGGCCGTGGCGCTTCCGCCCGACGTCCGACGCGCTCCGGATGCACCTGGAGGCGGCCCCGATGCGTGCCGTGCCGCACTCCCCTGCGGTCTGTGCAGTTCGCGCACGCCGACATCCACCGAGGTGCGGGGGCGGCTGTTGCAGTACGGCCTCAACGAGCTGCATCGGCGTGGCGGCCGACGCTGGACCGGTGAGCCGGCGCGCCGATTCACACACCGCATCGTTCGGCTTTCAGGTTCGCTCGACGGTGAGGTTGAGGAAGTGGGCCGAGCATGAGATGCACGGGTCGTGATTGCGGATCGCCCGTTCGCACAGGGCGGTCAGCTCCGTGTCGGTGGGGTCGCCGTCTCCCAGGCGTTCCTGCACGATTCGGCGGAGGTCCTCCTCGACCGCACCCAGGTTCTGTACGGTCGGCGGGACAAGGTCGGCGTCGGTGACGGTCCCTTCGGAGTCGAGGGTGTAGCGGTGGTACAGGAGACCGCGCGGCGCCTCGGTCGCCCCATGCCCGGTACCGGCTCGTGAGGGCACGTCGACGTAGGGGCGTGGCGCGGGTTCGTAGGCGTCGATGATCCGCAGTGCCTCGTCGACCGCGTAGAGCACCTCAACCGCTCGGACGATGATGCTGCGGAAGGGGTTTCGACAGACAGTGCCCTGCCGGGGGTCGCCGAGTCCGGCGTCGTGGGCGGCCTGAAGGGCGATCGGGGACAGCCAGCGGCCGCTGATGGCGTACCGGGCGAGTGAGCCGGTGAGATGGCGACGGCCGTCCAGCAGGGAGTGGAGGGCGGTGGAGTGGGGTACCTGGCTCTCGGTGACGTGGGCGCCGAAATCGTGGACCCCAAAGGTACGGGTGGGCAGCGCACGGTCGGATTCGGGGGGAAGGCCGGCGGTGTGCGGCGCGGCCATGACGGTCGGGGTGCCGGACTCGATGGCGTAGGTGCCGGGCTCGGACAGGGCGAACAGGTCGTTGTCGCATCCGGCGTCGGGGAACTCGAAGCCGGCCACCCAGCGTACGGTTTGGGCCGCGTCGTCCCGGGCCCGGCGTAACCGTTCGGCCAGCGGGCGCAGTTCGGTCGTGGTCGGGATGCGGTGGAAGCCACCGAGGCGGACGTTGATCGGGTGGATCGCGCGGCCGCCAAGCAGTTCGATGATCTGGTTGCCGGCCTGCTTGAGCCGAAGGCCGCGTTCGATGTCGGCGCGCCGGGTGCGTGCGAGGTCGATGGCGTTGTCGCAGCCGAAGAAGTCGGGCGCGTGGAGGAGGTAGATGTGCAGCGTCTGGCTCTCGATCCATTCACCGCAGTAGAGCAGTCGGCGCAGCGCGGCCAACTGCCCGTCCACGACGACGCCGCAGGCGTCCTCGATCGCTCGGCAGGCGCTCATCTGGTAGGCGACCGGGCAGATCCCGCACACCCGGGAGGTGATGTCGGGCGGCTCGGTGTAGGAGCGTCCGCGCAGGAACGCCTCGAAGAAGCGTGGGGGTTCGTAGATCGCCAGCCGGGCCTCTGCAACCTCGCCGCCGTCCATGCGCAAGTACAGTGCGCCCTCGCCCTCGACGCGGGCGAGCGATCCGACTTTCAACACCCTTGAGTCGCGGTGGGTCACCCTTCCAGTTCCTTCCGGGAGGCCGCGTCGAACTCGGGAGCGGCGGTATTGAAGGTGCGCAGCACCCGCACCACGTCGAGGGTGTCCATGCCGTCGCGGCGCAGGAGGGGAATGAACGAGGGGAAGTTGGTCGAGTTGGACGGGCCGAAGCAGCCGTAACAGCCGCGCCCGTACGCGGGGCAGATCGCACCGCACCCGGCGTGGGTGACCGGACCCAGGCAGGGCGTACCGTGGGCCACCGTCACGCAGACCGTGCCGCGCTGCTTGCACTCGAAGCAGACGCTGTGCGCGGGTACGTCGGGTTCGCGGTCGGCCAGGTAGGCGGTGAGGACCTCCACCAGTTGGCCTCGGTCGATGGGGCAGCCGCGCAGCTCGAAGTCCACCAGGACATGGGCGCTGATGGGTGTGGAGGTGGCGAGCGTCTCGATGTAGTCCGGTCTGGCATAGACGACAGCCTGGAAGTCGGCGACGTCCGCGTAGTTGCGCAGCGCCTGGACGCCACCTGCGGTCGCGCACGCCCCGATGGTCACCAACCGCTTGGAGACGGCCCGGATGTGCTGGATCCGGTCGGCGTCCTGCCGGGTGGTGACCGATCCCTCGATCAGCGACAGGTCGTACGGGCCCGGCGCGTCGGCGCTGGAAACCTCCAGGAAGTGTGAGATCTCCACTCTCTCGGCGATGCCGAGGAGTTCGTCCTCGCAGTCCAGCAAAGTGAGCTGGCATCCGTCGCAGGAGGCGAACTTCCAGACGGCGAGTTTCGGGCGATCGCTCGTGGTCATGTCACAACTCCCTGACCATGAGAAGGGGTTGGGCCGTGGTCCAGCTGACGACGGGGCCGTCGCGGCAGAGCAGGAGGGGGCCGAGCTGACAGTGCCCGCAGTGGCCAGTGGCACAGTGCATATTGCGTTCCAGCGAGACCCGGATCAGTTCCGGATCGACGCCGCGGTGCACCAGCTCGCCGGCGGTGGCCCGGATCATCGGTTCGGGGCCGCAGATGAACGCCGCCGACGCCCCGGGGCCGAAGGCGGCCCGGTCGAGCAGGGTCGTGACGACGCCGACCTCGCCCTGCCACAGCGGGTCCGCGCGGTCCACGGTGATCAACACCCGGGCAGCCGGCTGCCAGCCGCGAACGTCCTCGCCGTAAAGCAACTCGTGGGGCGTGCGCGCTCCGATGAGAACGTTCAGCCGTCCGTAACGCTCGGGGGCGGCAAGCGCGTCGCGTACGAGCGGGCGCAGCGGCGCCAGACCGATACCTCCAGCCACGACGAGCAGGTCGTTCCCAGCTGCGGCGGGTAGTCCCCAGCCGGTGCCGAACGGGCCGCGCACTCCGACCGTGTCACCGCGCCGCAGCCCGTGCAGCGCGCCGGAGACCGCTCCGACCGTGCGGATGGTGTGCGTCAGCCGGTGCCCGTCGATCCCGGAGACCGACAACGGGATGTCGCCGGCGCCGAAGGCGTACACCATCGCGAACTGCCCAGGAGCGAAGGGCTGCAGGGCCGAGCGGACCGGTTCCAGGACGATCGTGGCGGTGTCGGGCGTCTCGGCCTCGCGTTCCACCACCCGGTACGGAACAGGGACAGTTCCCGGCCGAGCAGTCAATGGTGCGGAAGCCGTCATCACGACTCACCGGCGTCGGGGGGCCCGTACAGGTCGAGCAGGCGGATTCGGGTGGACTTCAGCCGCCGTGCGATGACCTGCGCAACACAGTTGGTCAACGCCAGGCCGAACGACGGATCCTTCTCACACGCGGCTCGGACCCGCTCCGCGTCGAACTCTGACGCCGACACGGTGCTGCGGGCCTGCGCGCCCAGGTGCCAGCGGTACGGCTCGAACAGCCAGGACCAGCCCAGCAGATCGCCTTCACCAAGGGTCTCCAGGACTGCCTCGCGCCGGCCCGGAACGTGGACGTCGAGCGCAACGATCCCGGAACGGATGATCCAGAACCGGTCGGCGACACCGTCCTCGTCGAAGATGCGAGTGCCGCCGGGGAAGGAGACATCGTGGGCGAACGTGCCCAGCCGCTCGCGGTGGCCGGGCGACAGGGCACCGAGAAACCCGTGGCGAACAACGGTCATTGCGGGCCCTCCCCCGGCTCCTGCCGGGCGGCCTCCCGTTCCAGGTTCAGCGCGTGGGCCTCCTCGGTGATGTCGATACCGACCGGGCACCACACGATGCAGCGCCCGCAGCCGACGCACCCGGAGCTGTCGAACTGGTCGTACCAGGTGCCGAGTTTGTGGGTGGCCCACTGCCGGTAGCGACTGCGTGAGGAGTTACGGACCGGACCTGCCTGCAGGTGGGAGAAATCCAGGTCGAAGCAGGACTCCCAGCGCCGCCACCGCTCGGCGTGGTCTCCGGTGAGGTCCGTGACGTCCTCGGTGGTGGTGCAGAAGCAGGTTGGGCAGACCATGGTGCAGTTTCCGCAGGTCAGGCAGCGGGCCGCGACGTCGTCCCAGCGCTCGGCCGTGAGGGTCTCGCGCATCAGTACCTGCAGGTCCACCAGCGGCATGCTGCGGCCCATGCGATCCGCCGCGTCGGCGACACGCTCACTCGCCGCGGTCCGAGTCGTGGCGTCGGCGGGACGGTGAGGCAGCTCGGCCAGGACCGACTCTCCCTCCTCGCTCCCGGTCCGCACCAGGAAGCGGTGGCCGTCGGAATCGAGTACCTCGGTCAGCGCCAGGTCGTAGCCGGGCCCCACGGCCGGCCCCGTGCCCATGGACACGCAGAAGCAGGTGGCACCCGGCTCGGTACACTCCGCCGCCACCAAGAAGGCCCGCTCACGACGCCCGCGGTACGCCGGGTCGTTGTACATCCCGCCGGTCAGCACCCGGTCCTGGATCGCGATGGCCCGCAGGTCGCAGGGGCGCACGCCGAGGAACGCGTACGACGACGGTGATGTCCGGTCCTCAGTCACCACCAGCTCGCCGTCGGCACCGCGATCGGCAGTCCACTGCCGCTCGCGCGGCGGGTGCAGAAACGTCTTCCAGGACTGAGGGCCCGCGCTGTGCGCGAACACGGCGCCGTCCTCGCGGGCACGCAGCCGGTAGACGCCTGCCTCCAACTCGACTCCCCAGCCGTAGGGGAGTTCCGCACCGCCGGAGATCTCGGACAGGACGATCGCCCCGTCGCGGACGGTCGGTCCCACGACCGTCCGGCCACGCCTGGCCAGGGCCGTGATCAGCGCGTCCAGGCCGTCCTTGTCGATCACCGCGGCCGTGCCGCCGTCGTCCGCCATGGCCAACCTTCCGACGCCGCCGATGGTGCTGTTCCGGCCAGTATGTGCACGGACCTGCTGCCCGGCACGGGCCGACCGGCCTCTGCGTGGTCCAGGTGGCTGTGTCCGTCAACCCGTACGGACCCCGCAGGGACCCGGTACCACTGGCGAGCCTGTCCGGCGGGAAGGGGCAGGCGCGTGAACCTCACTACGCGGATCGCCGTCATCGGCGTCGGGAACGAGTTCCGCCACGACGACGGTGTGGGCTGGGCCGTCGTGGGCCGGCTGGCAGAACGGGCCAAGGAACGGCCACTGCCGAGTGGGACCGCCCTTCTGGTGTGCGACGGCGACCCCGCCCGACTGATCGCCCTGTGGGAAGACGCCGAACTTGCCATCGTGGTGGACGCCGCACAAGCACACCCCAGGCATCCCGGTCGGCTACATCGCCTGAAACTGGATGGTGGGCGGCTGTCGCAGACAGGCAGTGCGACTAGTTCCCACGGGCTCGGGCTCGGCGAAGCCGTCGAACTCGCCCGCGAACTGGACCGCCTACCCGGACAACTGGTCGTCTACGCCATCGAGGGAGCCAACAGCAGCCTGGGCACCGGCCTGTCAGCATCCGTTGCAGTCGTCGTGGAGCCGCTCACAGAACGAATCGCGGAAGAAATCGCGCTGCACGTGGGTTCTGCCGGCAGCCGATAGGCGCGAACTGGCACGACGACGGCGGCCACGGTCAGGCTGACCGGGTCGAGCAGAAGTCCGGTGAGCCCGCCACGGCCTCGCTCCCCGGTGAATCAGCGCCTCGGCATTGTGCCCCTCGTGCAGGAGGGCGATCGCCGCGTCCTCGGGCGTCACCTCGACCGAGACGTCGACGTCCGAATGACGGCGACGAAACTCTCGACGGCGTTGTCGCGCCGCTCGGCACCCGGTACGCGGCGCCACTGCGGACGCCGAAGCCCACCTGTGCAGGACCAATGCCGGACTGAAGGACTCCGCCATGTGCCGATGCTCAGTGAGGCGCCTTCCTACAGCGTCTGGGAATTGCGACCGGAAAGAGTGGTGGGGTGTCCCGACGCACGATTCGCCGGGCAAGGCCGAGGCCGGCGAACGGGAACTGCGCATTACCGGGGAGTGCAAAGAGCGTGAGCGCGAAGGCGTCTTGCGGAGCGGCACCCGGCGGACCGGACACTTCGAATACCGGGCGCTGTTGCCCGCCGAAGTCAAGGCCGAAGAGAACACGGCCACCCTGGCCGACGGGGTGCTTAACGTGACCGTTCCCAAGGCCGAGGCAGCCAAGCCGCGGCACATCGAGATCACTGAAAGCTGACGTGCAGCCGCGCCTGGCTCCCGTACGTCGGGCGGAGAATCTTTGATCGCCGTCCGCCCCACTTCGGCAGGTCGGCCGGAATCCTGTCGGCCTGAGATTCACAGTCATGACTTGTATCTACGGAGGCATGGCTCGGTCATGCGTGCCTTCTGCAGTGCGTGCACCCCTGCGGGCCCACCGCACCAGGACGTACCTTCCCTCCGGCGCCGCCCCGAGTCGAAGGCCGACCTCACTACCCGACCGAGACCACGAACAGGCGAACCTCTGCGCCGGATGGCGGCCGCAGCGGGCGTGGACTCGACCCTGCTGATAGTCCTCGGTAGGTGGACGCCATACCGGGAAAGGGGTGGCCACGATGACAGACGGACCGATGCACCCAGAACATGTCCTGAGTGCGCCCGTGGATCTGAGCGGCACCGGGTACTACGTCCACTGGGGCGTACTGCAGATCTCGGCGGTAAACCTTGTGGTCATCGCTCTGATGCTGATCGTTTTCGCGCTGGCGCTGCTGCTGCCCTTCCCCCGCGGTCGGCAGCGGCGATGAGCGGCGCCGCAGGGCGGACCCGCGGCCCGGATGACAACTCGGCAGGAGGGTGGACCGGCGCTGTGCAGCGGCGCGCCCTGCGCGCGTTGCCCCCGGACAAGCTGCTGCCCACCACCCAGCCGGAGTACGTGGCCTCCTGGATCTACGTGTTCGGTGTCCTCACCCTGTCCAGTCTGGTGGTCGTCATCACCACCGGATGCGTCCTGGCGCTCTTCGGCCCCGCGTGGTGGCACGTATCAGGCGTCGGCAGGTACATCAACAGCCTGCACCTGTGGAGCGTCGAACTGTTCATGTTCGTCATGGTCGTCCACCTCTGGGGAAAGTTCTTCATGGCCGCCTGGCGCGGACGGCGGACACTGACCTGGATCACCGGAGCCGTCGTCTTCATCGCCTCGATCGGCGCCGCCTTCACCGGCTACCTGGTGCAGCAGAACTTCGACTCCCAGTGGATCGCGGGCCAGGCCAAGGACGGCCTGAACTCGGTGGGCATCGGCGCCTGGTTCAACGTGCTGGACTTCGGTCAGATGTTCATGTGGCACATCGTGCTGCTGCCCATGGCGGTGGCCGTCCTCGCGGTGTGGCACATGCTGCTGGTGCGGCTGCGTGGCGTGGTGCCGCCCATCGGGACCACCACGCCCGAGCCCGTCCCCGACAGATCACGGGAGCCCGCATGAGGGCACGAAAGGCCCACCGCGAACCGGTGCCCGACCCCGGCGCCTTCCCTCAGCGACCGTACGACCTGGTCAAGGAGCTCACCATCGCGCTGGTGGCGACCACACTGCTGACGGTCGGGCTCGCGGCGGTCTTCTCCTCACCCGACGAGAAACCGATCACCCTGGCCCGCTGGGCAAGGGCCGCCCCCAACGACTTCACCGCCACCGCCGTCGCCGAACTGGGCGGCACCAGCGGCACCGCGCAGTACGGCCCCCCGTACACCGCCACCCCGGGTGCCGGGCAGAAGATCGGGCCGGTGAACCTCCAACGCGCCGCCGGGGTGACCACACCGATCGACACCGCACGCGACTTCGTGCTCCGCCCGCTCACCGCCGCGCCGGAACCTGCTGCCGTCTCCTCCGGGCTGGCCGCTTGGCGAACCGCCCCCGCCCGCCGTCAACAGCAATGGGCCGCCGCCTACACCAACGCGCTGGGCAAGGCCCCCGGAGGCGACCCGGTCCTGGTCGCGCCCGGCGACTACGGCCCCGTTCCCGTCCTGACCTCCCGCCTGCTGGAGCTCGCGAAGACGGGGGCACTCGACGGCCAACTACTGGCTGTCGGGCACTTCTACGAGACGGACTACACCAAACCGCTGCTCTTCCTGAGCGACGGCTCGTACCTCGAAGACCAGGCCCGCGCCCGACACCTGGCCGGCGACCAGTGGGGGATGATGAACGAGACCGGCAACTACCCCGGTCAGCCCTGGTTGTGGCTGTACACGTTCTGGTACCAGATCGAACCGTTCAGCAGCTCAGGCAACGCCGACGCCCTGGTCTGGGGCCTGATGGCTCTGCTCACCCTCGCGTTCGTCCTGGTGCCGTTCATTCCAGGCGTCCGGTCGATCCCGCGATGGACTGGGGTCTACCGCCTCGTCTGGCGCGACTACTACCGCTCACGCCGGACGACACGGCAGCACTGACGGTACGGGCACCCGTATCACCTCGGACTCGCCGATCACGATGTACTCGACGGCGGCCTGCTTACCCGGGACTTGCGAGGGCCTTGCCGTGCAAGGCGGCATCCAGGTTCGCGCGGTCCGGGCCGAGCGGACCTTGGGCAGGTCCGCAGTCACCTGGACGGTACTGATGTCGGGCGGGGCCGGGATGTCGCCCCTCCCGGTGCTCACCGCGTTCAGGGTCTGCCGGAACGCGGCGGCGTAGCTCGCCTCGTCCGGCGGTGGTACGCCGCTGCTTCAAGCCCCCCTGGAGGCGATCGCGGAGCTCACCAGCCCGCTCGCACCCGGCGACCGCATGCGCTGCGGCGCCGCTCGGGGGATGGGCGGCGGTACGGCGGCCTCACGCTGCGATCGATCTTCAGGCCGCGGGCATGAGCCCCTGGGGCCGTTCGGCCCAGCACCGGAAGCCATGCTCCCGATTTCCCTCGAAGGCGTTCCTCACCCACGCTGGAATTGAGGGAACCAGCCAAGGGAAGTGATCGGCATGATGTGGTACGACGGCGGCTGGGGCCGGGGCGGCTGGTTCGTCATGACCGTGGTCATGGTGCTGTTCTTCGCATTGCTGATCGCTGGCATCGTTGCCCTTGTGCACTACCTGACCAGCGCCCACCGTGGCCACCAGCCTGGCTCGCCTCCTCCCTCCGGCGAGCATGGGTGGGGAGGCAGGCGGGCAGAGGACCTGCTCGCCGAGCGGTTCGCCCGCGGGGAAATCGACGAAGACGAATACAAACATCGCCTCGCGCTGCTGCGGGAACAGCGATGAACACGGACCGCCAACGCCGGATGTGGCTGGTCCTGGGCGGTGCCACCGCGGCGCTGCTGCTGGGCATTGCCACGACGGCGCTGTTGGCCACGACCGGCGCCTTCCGCAGTCCACACCCCGCCATCTGGCGGGCGCCGAGCGCCGCGCGGTGCACAGCGCCCCCGCTGCCCGGTCAGGTGGTGCAGGTGACCTTGGCCGATATGGGCCACCCCAGCGGTCCAGGCCCCGGCTGGAGCGGAATGCGCATGATGCGTCTGATCGCTCACCCCACCACCGTCACGGCCGGAACAGTGTCGCTGCGCGCGGTCAACGCCGGATACCTCACGCACGAGGTGATGGTGCTGCCGCTGTCCACGGCCCAGGCCCCAGGACAGCGGCCTACCGGTCCGGACAGGCGCATCGATGAGACAGGCAGCCTCGGCGAGGCGTCACGCAGCTGCGGCGCGGGCGCGGGAGACGGCATCGCCCCGGAAACAACCGGATGGATCACGCTGACGCTGCGGCCCGGCCGCTACGAACTGGTCTGCAACATCCCCGGCCACTACCTGGCCGGTATGTACACCGAACTCGACGTCACCGGCCGCTAGCGCCTGCCGGCTCAGGTGCGCCGGTAGCGGGCAGGCCGGGACGAGCGGCGACCGCCGGAGCCCACCGGATCTGCGCAGCGAGGCCCGTTCGGCGCTGACGCTTGACTTCGAGCGTGGTCTCCTCCCTATCGTCATCCCATGTCGGACGGGAAAGGTTCGGGCGAGCCCGGAAAGCTGCCGCGCTCGCTGTACGAGCGGGAGCTGTACCGGCTCCAGACCGAGCTCGTGAAGCTCCAGGAGTGGGTGCGGGCCGAAGGTGCTCGGCTCGTCGTGGTGTTCGAGGGACGTGACGCGGCGGGCAAGGGGAGCACGATCAAGCGCGTCACCGAACACCTCAATCCCCGGTTGGCGCGTATCGTCGCGCTGCCGCGGCCCACCGAGCGCGAGCGCGGCCAGTGGTATTTCCAGCGCTATGTCGAGCATCTTCCAGCCGCGGGGGAAGTGGTCCTGCTCGACCGGAGCTGGTACAACCGTGCGGGCGTCGAGCGCGTCATGGGTTTTTGCACCATGGAGGAATACCAGCGGTTCCTTCGCCAGTGCCCGATCTTCGAGCGGATGCTGGTGGAGGACGGCATTCTGTTGCGCAAGTACTGGTTCTCGGTGAGTGACGCGGTGCAGGAGGAGCGGTTCCGACGCCGACTGCAGGATCCCACCCGCCGGTGGAAGCTCTCGCCGATGGACCTGGAATCGATCACCCGCTGGGAGGCCTATTCGCGGGCGAAGGACGAGATGTTCGTCCATACCGACATCTCGGAGGCTCCGTGGTACGTCGTCGAGAGCGACGACAAGCGCCGGGCCCGGCTGAACATGATCGCCCATCTGCTGTCGACCGTGCCGTACGAGGCAGTCGCTCCGCCGGTGATCGAACTGCCTCGACGACCTCCGGCCACCGGGTACCAACGGCCGCCGAGGAACCTTCAGACGTACGTCCCCGACCACGCATCGCAACTCAGGAAGTGAGGCGAGGGGTCTCACACCACAAGGCCCCCAGAGGTACGACGGCCACCGGACAGTCGGCGTGGTGGAGCAGGGTATGAGCGACTCGGCCGAGCTGGAGTCCGAGGTGGCCGCGGCGGCGATGCGCTCCGACGACGATCAGGTCCGCGGCAGCCGAGCGCTGGACCAGCACTTTTGCAGCCGTTTCCTCGACCGCCGCCGAGTGCAGCCGGACCGTCGGGTGATCGCGTACGAACTCGGCCACGGCTTCGTCGATCAGGGTCGCCGCACGTTCCTTGTGGTACAGGTGCTCACTGGCAGTACGCCGGGGGTCGGCACGGTTGTGCGCGGGACAGCGCCAGGCATGTACGGCATCCAGGACGCAGCCCCTTGCCCCGGCCTCACGGAAGGCGAACCGGACCGCCGCCTCTCCTCCCTCCGATTCCCCGACACCCACGAGGATCCGCCCATGCGTGCCTTCGATACCGGCCTTGTCACCGCGCACGACGATGACGGGACAAGGGGCCCGCGCGGCTACGGCGAGACTGACCGAGCCGAGCAGAAGTCCGGTGAGCCCGCCACGGCCACGGGCCCCGGTGATCAGTGCCTCGGCGTTGTGCCCTTCGTGCAGAAGGGCGATCACCGCGTCCTCGGGCGTCACCTCGACCGAGACGTCGACGTCCGGATGGCGGCGGCGGGCACGCTCAGCGGCGGTTTCGGCGATGCTGTCGGCGAGCGCCTGTTCCGAAGGACGGCCGAGGCTGAGCGCCGGCGCGGCGCCCTCGTACTGCTCCCGCCTCGACGCGTACACCAGCCGCAGCGGCAGCCCATGAAGAGCCGCCTCGTCGACGGCCCAGTCGACCGCCCGCAGGCTGGTCTCCGATCCGTCCACACCCGAGACCAGGGGCAGCTCCATCATTTCCACCGCCTTCCACTCGACCGGGTAAGAAGTACCTGCCCTCACAGTTTCACTGGAGCGGGCCGTGCGTGAGGACCGGTTCGGCCCGGATACGGAACGTTCGGCCCCCTTCGTGGTCCGGCTGGTCCACACGCACGACATGCTCTTCGGCAGCGGCAGAAGAGACTCGACGGTGCTGGTTGCCGCCCCGGCGTCCGGCTGGCCCACAAGACACAGGAGGCCGATAGTGGAGGGAGGAGTGCAGGGGGTGGTGCGGCGCGAACGCGCGGAGGCCGGGCGGCAGTCCCGGAAGGGATGACACGACGGGGAGGAAGGTGCCGTCGATGTCGAATGCCACGAGCACCGACCTCTACGAGGTCACGATGGCTCAGTCGTATCTGAGCGAAGGAATGACCGGTTCGGCGACGTTCAGTCTGTTCGTGCGCAAACTGCCGCCGGACCGTGGCTTCCTTGTCTGTGCCGGGCTGGATTCGGTCCTCGATTTCCTCTCCGCCTATCGTGTAGACGCAGACGACGTGAATGTCTTCGCCTCTGTGATGGGACGACAGCCCGAGGATCTGGCACCGCTGCTCGGCCTGGAATTCAGCGGCGAAGTCCGGGCAGTACCCGAAGGGCACGTCGTGCTGGCCGGAGAACCCCTGCTGGAAATCACTGCACCCCTCCCACAGGCCCAGATCGTCGAAACCTACGTACTCAACCAGCTCAACCACCAGACCTCCGTCGCCTCCAAATGCGCCCGATGTGTCCTGGCCGCCCACGGACACCCGGTCGTGGAGGGTGGCGCTCACGGAGCCGTCTGATCCGATCTCGCGATCGGGCGCAAGGAGTGGCTCGGCCGACGGATCCGTCAAGTGCTCTGAGATCGCAGAGCCTGCCCACCCAGGGCCGGACGGGACCGCGGCAGGGGGCCGGTCGGCCCATGTCCATGAACCGGCCGTCCGGCGATGCTGAAACCGGAGGCCACAGAGGAGGACACCGATGAGCGCTTCTCCGACTCGCATCACCGCAGCTCTGCCTGCCCAGTACCGTGCCCGCCTGATGCAGATCGGACAGGAGGTCAATTTCGCGGAGGGAGTCCGCCTCTTCCAAGAAGGGGACCGCGCAGACCGCTTCTGGATCCTGCGCTCGGGCACCGTCACGCTGGACATCCGCGTACCGGGCAGTTCCCCGGCAGCGATCGAGAGCCTCGGCTCCGGCGAACTGGTCGGCTGGGCCTGGCTGTTCGAGCCCTACGTCTGGCACCTCGGAGCAGAGGCGATGACGCCTGTCCGTACCCATGAGTTCGACGCGGCGACCGTACGCATGATGATGGACGCAGATCCCGCATTCGGTTCGGCCATCGGCCATTGGGTCGGGCAGGTGCTCGCCCACCGGTTGCAGGCCACTCGGATCCGTCTGCTCGATCTCTACGCCCCTCATGGCAGCGGCGGGTTTGTGTGAGCACGCCGCCCTGCCACCACCCAAGAGTCACGCCCGAGGAGCACCCCATGGCTGCATCCCGGTACACCGTCAGCGACGTCATGACCCACACGGCCGTGGCCATCGGCCGCGAGGCCTCGTACAAGGAGATCGTCGAGCTGATGCACCAGTGGAAAGTCAGCGCCGTGCCGGTCCTCGAAGGCGAGGGCCGCGTCGTCGGGGTCGTCTCCGAGGCGGACCTGCTACCGAAGGAGGAATTCCGGCAGGACGACCCGAAGCTGCCCGGCCAACTGGAGGAGGCGTCCAAAGCCGACGCGGTGCTGGCCGAGGGGCTGATGTCGAGTCCGGCCGTCACCGTCCACCCCGATGCCACGCTCGCCGAGGCCGCCCGCATCATGGCGCGCAGGCGAGTGAAACGACTGCCCGTCGTGAACGACCTCGGCATGCTGGAGGGCGTCGTGAGCCGCAGCGACCTGTTGAAGGTGTTTCTGCGCCCGGACGAGGAGATCGACGAGGAGATCCGATCCGCTGTTGTCGCCGAACTCTCTCCCCCGGTCCGGGTGGAATTCTCTGTGCTGGATGGTGTCGTCACCCTGCAAGGCCCCCTTCAGGACCGTGCCCTGGTGCCACTGCTGGCTCGGGCTATTCGCGCGGTCGAAGGCGTCGTGGACGTGCGCATGGAGCTTGTCTGAAGTGCCCTCCAGGCACTGCGTCCCACAGCGGCGGGTCCGGCTCCGCCGTGCGGGCGGTCGCGACCCAGCAGGGGTATCGACTGTGGGTGAAGTTCCTCCGGCGGAGTGGACACTCGACCTCTACGCTGCGGGGGCAGTGTCGTGACTGCGCTGCTGCTGAAACCCGGCCGGGCCGTTCCAGTCTCCTTGAACAAGCCGACTGTCGCCACAGTCGTAGGCCATGCACCGTGAACGCCACGGCGTGGAGATCCGGGCGAGCCGAAACGCTGCGCCTGCACGAAGATCTCGGCCCGCGACGTTCCGAGTGGCTCTTCTTCGTTGTGTCGGAAACACTGGAACGGTTTCTGGGACTGCATCCGATGGGGGGCCGTGTCCAGGAGGACTCAGATGGCCACAAGGCGCCAATTCATCAAGGCCGGCCTAGCCGGCGGAACCTGCCTCTTCCTCCCGGCCGGGTCTGCCTCCACGCCGGCCTGGCCGGGGGTCCCCAGCCGCGTCCTGGACCCGACGCACGTCGACAAGTACGTCACCGAGCTCGCCATCCCGCCGGTCATGCCCTGGGCCGAGAAGGACGAGGCAGGACGCGTCGATCACTACACGATCGGTGTTCGGCAGTTGCGGCAGCAGATCCTGCCAGCCGGTATGCCGGCCACAACGGTGTGGGGGTACGGGTCGACCCGGCATCCGGGAAGCTTCTCCTATCCTGCATGCACCGTCGAGGCGACCTTCGGCCGGGCCATACGGGTCACGTGGGTGAACCAGCTGCTCGACCGCCACGGCAACCATCTGCCGCACCTGCTGCCGGTAGACCCCACACTGCACTGGGCCAACCCTGAAGGCGGCATTTCACGGCGCGATACGCGGCCGGCCTTCACCTCGACACCCGGCGCCTATACCGGGCCCGTGCCGATCGTGACCCACCTGCACGGGGGGCACAACACGCAGGAGAGCGACGGCTACCCCGAGGCGTGGTATCTACCCCGTGCATCCGACATCCCCGACGGATACGCACGGGTGGGCTCCTTCTATGAACAGTTCAAGACGATATTCGAGAACCAGTTCGATGCGGCCTGGGAGCCAGGAACCGCCATATTCCAGTACGCCAACCAGGAGCGTGCCGCCACCTCCTGGTTCCATGACCATGCCCTGGGGGTCACTCGACTGAACGTCTACGCGGGGCTGGCAGGCTTCTACCTCCTGCGCGGCGGGCCCGCCGACCTTCCGAGCGGTGTACTTCCGGGGCCGGCGCCGAAACTCGGTGACCCCCCGGGAAAGCACTACTACGAGATCCCGGTCGTCATCCAGGACCGGTCGTTCTCCACCGACGGCAGCCTGTTCTACCCGGCGAGCCGCGCATCCTTCGACCACTTCACCGGTCCCTACATCCCCGGCAGTGACATCTCCCCCATCTGGAACCCGGAGTTCTTCGGCAACACGATGGTGACCAACGGCCGTACCTGGCCCGCTCTCTCCGTCGAGCCGCGCCGCTACCGCCTGCGGTTCCTCAACGGCTGCAACGCACGCTTCCTGATCCTGAAGATCGTCACAGACCCGATGGCCCCTCGTCCCGCAGACCCGGTGCTCCCCTTCTGGCAGATCGGTTCGGAGGGAGGCTTCCTGCCCGCACCCGTGCAGCGCGACCAACTGCTCACCGCCCCCGCCGAACGCGCCGACGTCATCGTCGACTTCACCTCGATCCCGGTCGGCACTGATCTGTACCTCATCAACGAGGGCCCCGACGAGCCGTTCAGGGGTGGGAGAGCGGGCACAGACTTCCGGCCGGCGGCCCCCGGGACCACTGGACAGGTCATGAAATTCACGGTGGCACGACCGCTCGCCACGCCGGACAGGACCGTACCCCCCGCCCACCTCACCCTTCCGCCGTTCGAACCACTGGGTCCAGCGAGCCACACGCGGCAGGTCTCCTTGCTGGAGCAGAACTCCGCGGTCCTGCGGGGCGTGGGCCCCCGCGTGGTGATGCTCGGCACCGTGGACCGGCACGGAAACCCGACCCCCATGGGATGGGCCGATCCCATCACGGAGAACCCGGCACTCGGGGCGACCGAGATCTGGGAAATACACAACTCCACCACCGATGCCCACCCGATCCACATCCACGAGGTTCAGTTCCAGGTCGTCGACCGGCAGAGCACCGGGCACAGCGCAAGACCTCCAGAGCCCTGGGAGAGCGGTTTCAAGGACACGGTGATCGCCTATCCGCACGCCATCACCCGGGTCAGGGCCACCTTCGACCGGGCGGGACAGTATGTGTGGCACTGCCACATGCTCGAACACGAGGACAACGAGATGATGCGGCCGTACCGTGTCGGCCCTCACTGAACGCCAAAGCACCTCGCTCCACGCTGCCATCGCTCCAGGGCGGTGACGATTCACTCACCCGGCGTGTCGAGCCGGCGCCGACCGCCACCTTGTTCCGGTCGCTGGTGACCCGGCCCGGTTGAAGATCGTGCGGCAGCTCGCGGTGGGCGTGGTGGACCCGGTCGACCAGTCCGGCCTGGCGCAGTCGATGGTGTTCAAGCACCTGGCCTGTCCGTGCGAGTGCGGGCTGGTCGACTCCCGCCCTGTGGGCCAGGTGTCGGTGTTCGCTCTCGCCCGGCCCGCGCTGCTGACCGCCGCAGAGGCTGGACCGACGGCAACCGAGTGCGCAGGGTGCCTCGTCACGCGGGTTCTTGACAAACTCGCACCAGTCTCATGACTTCGCCTTCATGGCCTTCCTTTCCCGGAATGCGTTTCGTGTGATCCGAGCGGCCAGGTAGCCGCTCATGAGGGCGGCCACCGCAAGAGCGGCCCCGGACCAACCGAGCGGCTCGGTCTCCAGGACCGACCGCAGCGGCGGAGCGTACAGCGCCGCCAGCGCCAGCAGGGCGGACACGAGCACAGCCAGGGGGAGGAAGAGGTTCTGCCGGGTCAACAGACGCGTCCGCAGGCCCAGGACGACGCCGAGCTGCGCGCCGAGCAGCGACAGGAACAAGACGCTCTGCCACGGAAGGTCCCAGGCGCGTGCGACAACACCTGCGGCGAGACAGACCGCCGTGACGACCGCGGCCAGCACGAGGAGACGCTGCCAGGCTCCGGCGCCGAGGATGTGCTGGCCGGATGGCCTCGGTGGTCTGCGCATGGCGTCCGGGGCCGCAGGCTCGGCGCCCATGGCCACACCCGTCAGGCCGTGAGTCAGCAGATTGATCCACAGGATCTGTCCGGCCCTGAGCGGCAGCGGAAGCCCGAGAAGGGGACCGGCCAGCATGACGAGGATCTCCGCGGTACCGCCGGCCAGGCCGTAGACCAGGAAGCGCCGGATGTTGTCGTAGACGCGCCGGCCCTCCTCGACGGCCGCGACCACGGTCGACAGATTGTCGTCGGTGAGGACGAGGTCGGCCGCCTGACGCGCGACCTCCGTCCCCCGCTTCCCCATCGCCACACCGATATCGGCTCGGCGCAGGGCCGGGCCGTCATTGACGCCGTCGCCGGTCATCGCCGTGACCGCCCCTCGGGCACGCCAGGCATCGACGATGTCCAGTTTCTGCTGCGGTTCTGTTCGGGCGAACACCCGCGCCGCGGTGAGGTCGGCAATGCGACCCGCTGCCAGATCGGGGCCACTGAGCACCTCTTCGTCACCGCCGTCTTCGCCGACGAGCCCCACGCGAGCGGCGACCGCGCGCGCCGTGGCCGGGTGGTCGCCCGTGATGAGGACTGGCGTAATCCCTGCTGCGCGGCAGGCGGCGAGTGTGGTAGCCGCCGCGGATTTCGGGGGATCGCTGATGGCGACGAGGCCCAGCAGTCGCAGGCCCGTCTCAACCGTGGCCACGCTGCTCGGTTCGTTCCGACATTCGGTGGACGCGACTGCGAGGACCCGGAAGCCACGGGAAGCAAGGATCGCCGCCTGCTGCCTCGCGCCCATCAGTACGTCCTTGCGATCGGCGAGGACTGTCGCGTCGAGCACCACTTCCGGCGCCCCTTTCAAGCACACCAGCAGATCGCCCGAAGCCATTCGGTGCACCGTGGTCATGCGCTTGCGCAGGCTGTCGAACGGCGCTTCCCACGTCCTGGGGTACAGCCGCCTGATCTCCGCCTGATCCGCACAGCCCGCTTTGGCCGCAGCTGCCAGGAGCGCGGCTTCCATGGGGTCACCGATCGCAGTCCACCGGTCCTCATCGGCGGCGCGGCCCTGAGGTGGCCGCAGAGTGGCGTCGTTGCACAACGACGCCACCGTCAGCAGGTCCCGTACGGGACCGAGTTCGGCAGGCGTCGGCTGCCTGCCGTCGACCTGGACGTCCCCTTGCGGTTCGTATCCCACTCCGAAGATGTCCGCTGCGACCGACGGTGTCCATACGTGTTGGACGACCATGCGGCCTTCGGTGAGGGTGCCCGTCTTGTCTGTGGCCAGAACGGTCACGGAGCCGAGCGTCTCCACGGCGGGGAGCCTGCGTACGAGTGCGTGCCGGGCCGCCATGCGACGGGCGCCCAGTGCCAGCGCGAGGGTCACGACGGCCGGCAAGGACTCGGGAACCGCCGCGACGGCCAGGCTGATTGCCGTCACGGCCATGGTTCCGGCCGGCAGGCCGCGTGCGAGTCCGAGGGCAAAGACCACCAGGCACAGTCCCAGGGTGGCGGCGGCCAGGATGCGGCCCAGGGAGGCCAGACGGTGCTGCAGTGGTGTCGGCTCGCGCGTGCCGTCGAGCAGTGCGGCGATACGGCCGAGCGCGCTGGCGGCGCCGGTTGCCGTGACCGTCGCGACGCCTCGTCCGCGCATCACGACAGTCCCTGCGCTCAGCAGCGACCCGGCGTCCTTGTCCACGGGAAGCGACTCCCCGGTGAGCATGGACTCGTCGATGAGAAGAGCGGATGCTTCGATGAGCTCGGCGTCGGCAGCGACGATGTCGCCCTCGCCGAGAAGCAATACGTCGCCGGGCACCACAACAGCTGCGGCGACCTCACGTGCGGTGCCGTCACGCAGCACGCGAGCGCTCGGGGCCGACATAGTCGACAGGGCCGCCACTGCATGGTCGGCACGGATCTCCTGTGCGACCCCCACCGTTGTGTTGAAGACGATCACCAGACCGATGACCACCGCATCCGGGTGGTCACCGATCACGATCGTCAGCAGTGCCGCACCCAGCAGCACCATGATCAGAGGATCGCGAAGCTGTGCAAGAACGCGGGTGTGCAAAGGCGCGCTGGGCACCTCCGCCACCTCGTTGGGGCCGTGCTCGGCCAGACGCCGCTCGGCCTCCGGCGCAGCCAGCCCGCGGAGCTCCTGTCCGGGCTGCCTCTCCCCGGGCGGGGTGGTCGTCACCGCGGAGTTCACACAAGGGGAACTGTGATCACCGGGCAGTGTGCCCGGTGCAGCAGTCCGTGGACGACGGAGCCGAGCCGCATGCCCGTGTAGCCGCCCCGGCCACGGCGGCCCACGACGACGGCCAGGGCGTGTTCGGACGCAGCTGCCAGCTCCTCCACCGGATGTCCGGTCGGCACCTCGTGCGTCAGGTGCACGTCCGGGTACTTCGACGACCAGCCCGCCGTGGCCTCGGAGAGCATGCGCCGCTGAGCCTGCACGGCAACCTCCTCGTCCTGGAACATGACTACGGGTGGCTGCCAGACCGAGACGGCGCGGAGCGCGGCTCCGCGGAGGTCGGCCTCCTCGAACGCCAGCCCCAGCGCCGCCTTCGAGGGCTCACTGCCGTCGATTCCCACGACCAGATAAGTGGGTTCCTGAGTGATGTGCTCCGCATCGCCCACGACCACCACGGGACAGCGCGCCTGGGCCGTGACGGGGACGACGAGGGAGCCGGCGCTGAAGTACTCCGCCGTACGGCTCAGATGCCGGGATCCGAGAACGACCATGCGGGCCCGCGCGGACAACGCGCCCATCACGGGGGCCGGGAATCCGTTGAGCAGATCGGTGACCGGCTGCAGTTGCGGATGGCGCGCCCGGGCCCAGTCGGCCCCCTCCTGGAGAGCGTCCGCCCCTGCTTGGAGCATGTCCTTTCTGCGTGGGCTGTCATCGCCGTGATGCCTGTCGTGCGATGGGGGTACGGCCACGACGAGCCGGAGCTCCAGCCCGCGTCGATGCGCCTCGTCGGCCGCCCAGGCCAATGACAGGTGCCAGTTCCTGGCCGGGTCGATACCGATGACGAGTTCACGGTGTTCGTCGGTGCCCATCACGACTCACTCCCGTGCCCGGAACCGTGCCGCGGAATGAGCTGCACGGGGCAGTGCGCGTGGTGCAGAAGGCTGTGCGTCGCCCGCCCGAGGGTGGGTCCGATGTAACCGGGCGACCGCCGTCCGCCCATCACCAGCAGATCCGCGTGGCGCGACGCCTCCGCCAGGACCCCGGCGACGGTCAGGCTCTTCTCGGCATCCGCCTGCACGTTCAGGTCCGGGAATTCCTCGCGCATCCGGTCCCTCACGGCGATCAGGTGATGGACGTGTTCACCGGCGATCGCTTCGACATCGTCGAGCATGGTCACAGCGAGTCCGGCGGATTCGAGAATGTTCCACACGTTCAGCAGCCGCAGCGAGGCCTTCCGGATCTCGGCTTCGCGCGCCGCATACCGGGCGCATTCGACGTCGTGCTCGTCACGGACCGCGGCGAGCACCACTCCGGTCTCGGTCCCGTTGTCAGCGCCCCTGACCACGACGACGGGCGTCGTGGCGCCGGCGGCGAGCTTCAGGCCGACGGAGCCGAGCATGAGGTTCTTGAACCCGCCGAGACCGCGGTTGCCCACCACGACGGTGCCGCGCAGGCCGGCGGTCCGGTGCAGGCTCGGGACAGGTGCACTGCGGCTGAACTCCGTGGTGACGTGCAGACCGGAATACTGTTCCGCGACGGCAGCGGCGGTTTCCCGCAGCAGTTCGTGGCCCGCGCTGCGAACGCGCTCGATGCTCTCTGCAGAGAGGTAGAGAACCCGGCCGTCCGTGTCAGCCGCGTAGACGATGCGCAGCGGGCTGTCACGGCGCGCGGCCTCGGCCGCTGCCCACAGCGCCGCCCGGCGGGCCGGCTCGGAGCCGTCGACACCGACGATGACGGAGCCCAGTTCCGGGCTGCCGGTGGTGCCTTTCATGGTTCCTCCTCACCGAGGGCCACTGAAGGGTCAGCTCTCACGCTGGCACCACGGGCCCCTGCGGGGAGAGGGCCGCTCAGGACCGCCCGGGGGGCCAATGGACCCTGTCGAGAAAATCCTGCCGTGCACAGGTGCCCGAACGCCCGGTCCGGGTCCGACCGGTCCCGGCCACGACCCATTCGGCCCTCCTCCTCTCAGTACAGCCCGGCGGATCGTGGTCCCTGAACAACCTGCGGGCGCCGCGTCCGTGCGGGTCCCTGCGAGACGGCAGGAGGCGCCTCCATGAAGCGCATCAAAGTGGGAGACCTGATGACCGACGAGGTCGTCTCGGTCGTCCCGGTCACCTCCTTCAAGGAGGTCGCGAAGCTGCTCGCCCAGCACAACATCAGCGGACTGCCCGTGCTCGACGACGAGGACCGGGTCGTCGGCGTCGTCTCCGAGAGCGACCTGCTGAACCGACAGGCGGCGAAGCACCTCATGACGGGCGACGTCCCTGACACCGCCACCGGGACCGCAGTCTCGTCCGGCGCGGAGTTCACCGCTGCCGAAGTCATGTCGACACCGGCGGTGACCGTCCACGCGGACGAGACCGCGCCGGACGCCGCCCGGCTGATGATGCGCAGTGGCGTGGAGCGGCTCCCGGTCGTGGACGACGAGGACAGACTCGTCGGCATCGTCACGCGCCGCGACCTGCTACGCCTCTTTCTGCGCCCCGACGCGGAGATACGACGACGCCTCATCGAGGACGTGCTCATGGGCACCATGGGGCTCAGAGCAGACGTGGTCACCGTCCATGTAGTGGACGGCGTTGTCACCCTGGAAGGCCAACTGGAGAGCCAGAACCAGATCGCGATCCTGACCTGCCTTGCCGAACAGCTCGACGGGGTGGTCGCGGTCGTGAGCCATGTGTCCGCACCCGTGGAAGGCCCCGTACCCAGCTCCTCGCAGTGGACCACGCACAGACTGTCCGCAGAGCCGTGAGGACGCGCTGCTGCCATCGCCGCTCATGGCGATGCGCCGCAGTATCTCCTTCAGGATTCCAGTGCGAGGACAAGGACCCGGCCATGGACCATCGCATCATCCACAAGCAGCCCAGGCCCGGCGGCGCCTTCGAACTCCAGGATTATGAGCGGATCCGCGCCGAATTCACCTGGGACGAGGCTCGGTCGCGGCTGGCCGGGTTGCCCGGTGGCGGGCTGAACATGGGATACGAAGCCGTGGACCGCCAGGTGGCCGCAGGCCTTGGCGGGCGGGAGGCGTTGCGCTGCGTCGCAGCGGACGACACGGTGACCCATATCAGTTATGGCGAGCTCGCCTGTCTCACAGGGCGCTTCGCCAACGCACTCACGGCCATGGGGGTGGCTCGGCAGGAGATGGTGTTCACGCTCCTGGGCCGTTGCCCGGAGCTCTACGCGACGGTGCTGGGCACGCTGCGCAGCGCCCGCGTGCTGTGCCCGCTGTTCTCCGCGTTCGGCCCTGAGCCCGTGCGCCAGCGGCTGGAACTGGGCGACGCCCGGGTTCTTGTCACCACGGAGGAGCTCTACTGGCGCAAGGTGGAGGAGAACAGGCACCGCCTCCCGCGCTTGGACCGCGTGCTGCTCGTCGGCCCCGTCAAGGATCCGCCGCCGGGAACGGTTTCGTTCGCCGAGGTCATGAAGCAGGCGTCGCAGGAATACACCGTTCCTCCCACCGATCCGGGGGATATGGCTCTGCTCCATTTCACCAGCGGCACAACCGGGACTCCCAAGGGCGCGGTCCACGTGCACGAGGCCGTCGTAGCTCATCATGCGACGGTGGCCTTCGCACTCGACCTTCGCCCGGGCGACGTCTACTGGTGTACGGCGGATCCCGGATGGGTGACTGGAACCTCGTACGGGATCATCGCTCCGCTCACGCACGGGGTGACCCTCGTGGTGGACGAGGGCGATTTCGACGTGCACCGCTGGTACCGCATCCTGGACAACCAGAAGGTCACGGTCTGGTACACGGCGCCGACCGCGATCCGCATGCTGATGCGCGCCACCCCTCGGAACGGAACCAGGCAGCTCCCCGGGCCGTACGACTTGTCGGCCCTCCGCTTCATCGCCAGCGTGGGCGAGCCGCTGAACCCCGAAGCCGTCCTCTGGGGGCAGGACGTCCTCGGCCTGCCGATCCATGACAACTGGTGGCAGACGGAGACGGGCGCCATCATGATCGCCAACTTTGCCTCCAGCGACATCCGCCCGGGCTCCATGGGGCGCCCCCTGCCCGGAGTCGAGGCCGGTCTTCTCGCACGTGGCGAGGACGGCCGCGCCGAGGTCACCGACGGACACGTGCACGTGATCGGCGAACCGGGCATCGAGGGAGAGCTGGCACTGCGTCCGGGCTGGCCGTCCATGTTCCGGGGCTATCTGCACGAAGAAGCTCGCTACGCGGCATGCTTCGCGGACGGCTGGTACCTCACTGGCGATCTCGCGAAGCGGGACCAGGACGGTTGGTTCTGGTTCGTGGGCCGCGCCGATGACGTCATCAAGTCGGCAGGGCACCTGATCGGTCCGTTCGAGGTGGAGAGTGCGCTCATGGAGCACCCCGCTGTCGCCGAGGCGGGCGTCATCGGCCGTCCGGATCCTGTCGTGGGAGCGGTCGTCAAGGCATACGTGTCGCTGCGGCCGGGCCACGCACCCGACACGCACCTGAAGCGAGAACTTCTGGCGTTCGCACGGCGGCGACTGGGGCCCGCCGTGGCTCCCAGGGAGATCGAGTTCGAGCAGAACCTTCCCAGGACCCGCAGCGGCAAAGTCATGCGTCGGGTGCTGCGTGCCCGCGAAATGGGGCTGCCCGAAGGAGACCTGTCCACGGTCGAGAGCCTGGGATGACGCACTTGCGAGAGAAGGCACGACGATGAGCAGCACCACCGCACGGACCGACGGACGAGCCCGTCCGGCAGCGCGCAAGGGCGCGCGCAAGAAGGCGTCCACCACCACTGCCCACAGCGCGACCGCATCCGATCACCGTCTTTCCCTCCTCCGGGAGATGCTCGTCATCCGCCGATTCGAAGAACGGTGCGTCGAGCTCTACAGCAGCGCGAAGATCCGAGGATTCGTCCACCTCTACATCGGTGAGGAGGCCGTCGCCGTTGGCGTGAACGAGGCTTTGCGCCAGGAGGACGCCGTGGTGTCCACCTACCGCGAGCACGGGCATGCTCTGGCCCGTGGCGTGCCCGCCGACGCGGTGATGGCCGAGATGTACGGAAAGGTCACCGGTTGCAGCCGTGGACACGGCGGTTCGATGCACCTGTTCGATGCAGACCGCCGTTTCTACGGTGGCAACGCGATTGTGGCCGGTGGGCTGCCTTTGGCGGCCGGGCTCGCACTTGCCGACCGGATGCGCGGCAGCGCTCGCGTCACCTGCTGCTTCTTCGGTGACGGCGCCTTCGCGGAAGGAGAGTTCCACGAGACGGCCAACCTCGCGGCACTGTGGCGGCTGCCCCTGCTGCTGGTCTGTGAGAACAATCTGTACGCGATGGGAACAAGCCTGGCTCGTGAACACGCACAGACCAACCTCGCAATGCGCGCTTCTTCCTACGGCATGCCCGCCTGGACCGTCGACGGCATGGACGTGCTCGCCGTCGAAGCCGCCGCTCGTCGGGCCGCGGAGTCCATACGGGCGGACAACGGACCGCACTTCCTCGAAGCGCAGACCTACCGGTTCCGTGCTCATTCCATGTACGACCCGGACCGTTACCGTGCCAAGTCCGAAATCGAGCAGTGGAAGGGACGCGACCCGCTCCAAGGGCTGGCGGACCGGATGCGTTCCGAAGGCCAGCTCGGTGACCGGGCGATGGAACAGCTGGAGCAGGACGTGCTCGATGTGATCGAGCGGGCCGTTCAGTCTGCGGAGGACGCGCCGGCGGAGCCCGTCGCGGACCTGCTCCGCTACGTGACGAGTGAACCGGGGAGCACCACATGAACGCGCGCCGGGCATCCACAAAGGCTCCCCCACCGACCACCTACCGGGAAGCGCTCCGCGAAGCACTGCGCGAAGCACTGCACGACGAGCGGGTTTTCCTCATGGGTGAGGACGTCGGCAGATACGGCGGGTGCTTCGGCGTCAGCCTGGGGCTCCTGGAAGAGTTCGGGCCCGACCGGATCCGGGACACTCCCCTGTCGGAGTCCGCGTTCGTCGGCGCGGGCATCGGTGCCGCGCTCGGCGGGATGCGGCCAGTGGTCGAGATCATGACCGTCAACTTCAGCCTCCTCGCGCTGGATCAGATCCTCAACAACGCGGCCACTCTGCTGCACATGTCCGGCGGGCAGCTGAGCGTGCCTGTGGTGATCCGCATGACCACAGGAGCGGGACGGCAGCTCGGCGCCCAGCACTCCCACAGCCTGGAAGGCTGGTACGCCCACATCCCCGGGATTCGCGTGCTCGCCCCGGCGACCTTGGACGACGCGCGGCACATGCTGGCAGCTGCCCTCGCCGACCCGGACCCGGTACTGATCTTCGAGCACGGCAGCCTGTACAACGCCGCGGGCGTCCTGGATCCCACCATCGAGGCCGTCGACCTCGACAGTGCAGCAGTACGCAGGCCCGGCAAGGATGTCTCCCTCATCACCTACGGTGGATCGCTGCCGAAGGCCATGGCCGCCGCGGATCTCCTTTCGGCAGACGGCATCAGTACGGAAGTCCTCGACCTGCGTGCCCTGCGCCCCCTCGACGATGCAACCATCATGGAATCCGTGGGCCGCACGCACCGGGCTGTGGTTGTGGACGAGGCATGGCGCAGCGGCAGTCTCGCCGCGGAGGTTTCGGCCCGCATTACCGAACAGGCGTTCTATGAGCTTGACGCTCCGGTGCAGCGCGTATGCAGCGCAGAAGTGCCCATTCCCTATGCCCGGCAACTCGAAGAGGCAGCGCTGCCCCAACCCTCGTCGATCGTGGACGCGGTGCATCTGGCGGTGAGCTGACATGACCGAATTCACCATGCCTTCCCTGGGCGCGGACATGGACGAAGGTACTCTGGTCGAATGGCTGGTCAGCCCGGGCGACACCGTCACGAAGGGGGACGTTGTCGCGGTCGTGGAAACGGCCAAATCAACCATCGAGGTCGAGTGTTTCGACTCAGGCACCGTCAGTGCTCTCCTGGTCGCCCCGGGCACCACGGTGCCGGTCGGCACGCCCATGGCAGTCATCGGCCTCGCGGCCGAGCCCACTGCCCACATCCTTGCGCAACGGCCGACCGCGCCGTCTCCCGGCTTCCACGCGGCCTCCGTTCGTGCAGTCACCCCAGTCGGCGACGCCGTGTCGACCCCTTTGGTGAGGCACTTGGCGCAGAAGAAGGACGTAGACCTGTCCACCGTGCACGGTTCGGGCAGGGGGGGTCAGATCACCCGCGCCGATGTCGAGAAGTCGGCATCCCAGCCGCGGCACCGCGTGCCGGCATCGCCACTCGCCCGCCGTCTGGCTCGGTCGTTGGACGTCGATCTGGACAGGGTCCGGGGAACCGGGCGAAACGGCACAGTCAAAGCCGACGACGTGCGTGTTGCGGCGGGGGATCATTCGCACCGTGCGCACGAACCCCTCCCACCAGCGCCAGGACCGCCGCCCACGCCCACGTCGGCCCCGCCCCCGGTTCGCCCATCAGTAAGGTCCAGGCCCGATACCCTCACCGCGGGGGGATCGACCGCGCGTTCGGCGATCTCTGCGCTGATGACACGCGCCAACCGCGACATTCCCCACTACTACCTGTCCACGACGGTCGATCTCGCGGCCGCCACGACGTGGATGCTCAATCGGAATGCGAACAGACCCGTGGGGGAACGGCTCGTGCCTGCGGCTTTGCTGCTGAAGTCCGTCGCACTGGCCGCACGGCAGGTGACGGAGCTGAACGGCTACTGGAAGCATGGTGCCTTCGTCCCGGCCGGTGGTGTTCGGCTCGGCATCGCCGTGTCCCTGCGCGGTGGCGGGCTGACGGCACCGGCACTGGCGAACGCCGACACTCTGTCCCTGCCGGAGCTGATGGAGGCCCTCAGGGACCTGGTCTCACGGGCCCGCGGCGGGCGTCTGCGTGCCTCGGAGACAGCCGACCCCACGCTTACGGTGACGAACCTCGGCGACCAGGGCGTGGAGACTGTGTTCGGGGTGATCTACCCACCGCAGGTCGCGCTCGTCGGACTGGGGTGTGTCGTCGAGCGTCCTGTGGCCGTGGACGGGATGCTCACGGTGCACCCGACCGTGACAGCCACGCTCTCCGCCGATCACCGTGCAAGTGACGGTGCAACCGGCGCGCGCTTCCTGACGGCACTCGACCGACTGCTCCAACGACCGGAGGAACTGTGACCCGTGATGAGGCTTTGGAATTGATCAAGCAAGTCCTGACGGACGTGGTGCCGGGCGCCGACCTCGCCGCTCTCTCACCCGACGAAAGCTTCCGGAAGAGCCTGGAGATGGATTCGCTGGACTTCCTGAACTTCGTCGAGGCACTGAGCGGGCGCACGGGCCTTCCCCTTCCTGAGACGGACTATGCCTCGCTGAACACCTTGAACAGCTGCGCGGACTACGTCGCCTCGCGCACGCCCACCACCTAGCCAGACGGGGCTGGTCGGCCCCGCAAGGGGCCGCATGGCCCCTCCTCCGCTCCTGCCTCGCAGGCCAGGCTGAGAACAGAGCGCAGACCTGCGACGCGCAGGAGGTTCCACCATGAAGCACCGCGTGACGGTCGGCGTCGACGGCTCCCCAGAGAGCCCGGCGGCCGCAGTCCGGGGCGCTCAGGAGGCGTCCTTGCGGAAGGCGTCGCTGAGCCTCATCCACGTCATCGGCTGGCCCATCAGCCCCGCCGTGCCGCGACTGGAGCGCGAGAGGGCGGACCGATGGGCCGATGAGGCGTTCGCCGAGGCCTTGAAGGAGGTACACCGCCGGGCACCCACATCTGGAGATCACCACCCGGCGACCGGCACCCGCGCCGCTCCCTCTGATTGCCCATCTCGGGCCGGTGGCCCATGCCGTCTTGCATCACGCCGTCACCCGTGGCCGTTGCCGCCCACGAGTGACGCCCCTGCACGAAGGGAAATCGGACCATGATGCACCGCACTGTCGCCGAAGTCATGACCCGGGACGTGGCCACGGCCAGCCCCGAAGCGTCGCTCAAGACGGTCGCCTGGAGCCTCGCCTACAACGACGTCTCCGCCCTGCCCGTCGTGGACACCCACCACCATCCCATCGGCATCGTCTCCGAGGCCGACCTGCTCCGCAGGCAGGCCGGCCTGCCGGACGCAGAGGGCCGTGACCAATTCCGCGGGACGGCGGCCGTGAACCACCGCATCATGGACGCCCGCACCGCCGGTGATCTCATGTCCACCCCCGTGCTGACTGCCAGGCCCGAGTGGGGCATCGTCGAGACCGCTCGCTTCCTGCACGAACGGGGCGTCAAACGCCTTCCGGTCATCGATGAAACCGGCACGCTTGTAGGCATCGTCAGCCGCTCCGACTTGCTGCGCCCCATGCTCCGCCACGACGATGCCATACGCGATGAAATCGTTGACGAGGTACTGGGCCGGACCCTCCGGATGACACCCGGGGGCGTGACAGTGACCGTTCAGGAAGGAGTCGTCACCCTGAGCGGAAGAGTGGAGGAGCGTTCAATCATTCCGATCATCGACCTCCTGTGCCTCTCCGCCGACGGCGTCGTCAGCGTCGACCAGTCCCTCTCATACGCCGTGGACGACCTGTCGCCGGATCTCGATCCGGCTCGTGACGCCGGCAACCGCTGAGCGCTCACACCAGGGGACGGAAGGAGCCAACCGCTTCTCGCGGTTCCCGATTGTGCGGTGCGCGGCCATCAGCCGCTTCTCCATCCTCGCAATGTCTCCTTCCGCCACATTCACGAAAGCACCGTTCGTGCCAGGGCAACAGGGCCGAACAGTCCCCGGCGGACCCCGGGTGGTCCTACCGCCGGCCGACGACGAAACCGACGCTCGGAGGTACAGGGCCTCTTTGTTCTTGGAGGAACCATGAAACATCTGCGTATCGTCGACGACGTGATGACGCACGCCGTCATCACGGTCAACCGCGGAGCTCCGTTCAAGGACATCGTTGAGACCATGCGGCAATGGCGTATCAGCGCTCTGCCTGTCGTGTCGGACGAGGGACGGGTCGTCGGCGTGGTCTCCGAGGCAGACCTTTTGCTCAAGGCACAAGGCGGGGACGAGTCCCGCGCTGTCTCCGCAGGTCAGCTGATGACCGTACCCGCCGTGACGGTGCCACGGAGTGCGGGCATCGCGGGTGCCGCTCGGCTGATGGCCCGCGGCCACCTCAAGCGGCTGCCGGTCGTTGACGACGACGGACGCCTCGTGGGCGTGGTCAGCCGAGGTGATCTGCTGAAGATCTATCTCCGCCCGGACGAGGACATCGCCCAGGAGCTGCGCGAGCTGATCATGACTCAGCTCGTCCCGGAGGGCTCGGCAACTGTGTACGTCCACGTGGTCGACGGCATCGTCCACTTGAACGGCGCCATCCCCGACCCGTCACTCAGTGACGTGCTGGTGCGTGTCGCGCGCACGGTGCCGGGAGTCGTGGACGTGACGGCCCGGTTCGACGCCGAAGTTCGCGCGTGGAGGAAGCGACCATGAGGCATCGCAGCGTCTCCGACCTCATGACACCCACGGCCGTCAGCGTCCAGCGCGGCACCACGTTCAAGGAGATCGCCCGGCTCCTCGACGAATTCGGCGTCACCGCGGTACCTGTCGTGGACGAGAACGGATGCCCCGTGGGTGTCGTTTCCGAAGCCGACCTGCTCCGCATGCGCGACTCCAGGAGCGGCGCGAACGCCGCCGTCGATCTCATGAGCCACCCGGCGATCACCGCGGCTCCCGGGTGGAGCGCCGTCCGTGCCGCCCGCGTCATGGAGAAGCACAAGGTCAAGAGGCTCCCCGTCGTCGACAGCGAAGGCCGGCTGATGGGGGTCCTGAGCCGCAGCGACCTCCTGCAACTCTTCCTGCGCAGGGACCACGCAATTCAAGAGGAGATCCTCGAAGACGTCCTGACGCACACGCTCCGGCTCAGTCCCTCGTCGCTGACAGTCGAGGTTGCGGACGGCCTCGTGACTCTCAGCGGCACCGTGAGTCGGCACAGCCTCGTCCCCGTCGTCCTGCGTCTGTGCCGGAGCGTCGATGGAGTCGTGGAAGTGATCAATCGGCTCGACTACGAGCAGGACGACCTGCCGGTCGATGTACGAACGGACACCCAACGGTAGAAGAAGGCCTGACGCGTCTACGCATACGCGAGTTCGTTACCGACCCGCGAACGTCGCCTCCAGGCTTATGGAGGAAACGAATCCCCCGAGTCGGACACGCCTCCGAGCAACTCCTGGAGACAGGTTCCGAGGCAGGCCCCATAGTCGTAGGCCGTCGCATCCGTCGGTCCTCGATCGGCACGCATATCGGTCCGATCACTCACGCGATCCTCCATCACTCCACCGCGCCCGTCGCCGTCGTCGCTCACGAATAAGGTCCCGCAGCGCCGCACCCCCGAGTCCGTCTCCTCCCGGCAGCCAATGGCGTACGGCCGTGCATCGCCGGTGCATTCACCGGTCGGGTGCAAGCTGCAGTCATTCCCGCCAGCTGGATCCTCATTACGCCGCACCCGTCGAGAATCGGGCCTTCGCGGACGATGCGGCCTCGAATACGGAGTCCAGGGTGGATGGAACCTTCTCGCTGATCCTGCTTCCGCTCTTTCTCTGGGGTCTGTACTCGCAGCGACTGGCGCGCGTCGAACTCACCGCCCCCGTAGCGTTCGTGCCTGGGTGCTCTTCACAGACGCCGCGCGGCTGTCATTCCGAGCCCTGCGCCCGAAACTCGCCCTGTGCGTACGGCTTCTGTTGCTCGGACTGCCGATGTGCATCGGTCTCGGCGCCACGATGATGGTCAATCCAGTGGTGCCCGCGCGGATCCGTCGGCTCATCAATGTCGAGAGCGGTCTGAACGGTGGTATCGCCACCCCGTTCGTCGTGCTCTCCCTGGCCGCGGCGCCGCACGTCGTTCGCATCGCCAGCGGGGACCACGACGGCGCCGAGGCCATCCTCGCGAAGAGACCTGCCGATCGTCATGACTCGCCGTCGCCATTGGCTTTGGCCCTCTTTACAGGGATGCTGCGTGCCGTGTCTGCCACCTCGGGTTCCATCGCCACGCGCACGGTGAGGATGCCATCCTCGTACTCTGCTTCGACTCCGTCGGGCGGAATCTGAGCCGGCAGGCGAACGGTGCGGTGGAAGGAGCCGTAACGGAACTCCGAGTGGTCCTTCTCCTCCTTGCTTTCGGCGTGTTCGGCGCTGACGGTGAGAGTGTCGCCCTCGACCGTGATGTTGATGTCCTTCGCGGGGTCCATCCCGGGAAGCTCGGCGCGCAGCGTGTACTCCCCTTCCTGGCTGGTCACCTCGATCGGAATCGGGTGGACGTGGGGCATCGGCCGCCACATCGGGAAGCGGGGGAAGTCGGTTCCGAACCAGTCGACGAGGTCGGGAAAGAGGCTGCGCCTGCGCTCCATCTGTGTTCCGGACATGGTGTACTCCGTCGGTCTCCAGCGCCTTGGCGGCGCCATTCTGCAGTGTCCAGTTCATTTTCAGTCGCTGGACGACAGGCCCGCTTGGGGCTGTCGGGTCCCGGATGGGGCCGTTCGGCCCTCCCCGTGCAGGTTGAGTTCGGCAGCAGCCACGTGCTGCTTCACCACGGCGAAGCTGTCCGGTGCCACTGAGATCGAGTCGATGCCGGTCTTCACCAGGAATTCCGTGAAGGCGGGGTCGTCGCTGGGGCGCTGGCCGCAGAGGCCGACCGTGCGACCGACGGACTGGGCGCGAGGGACAAGGCTCTGGATGCTGCGCGTGACTGCGGGGTTGGTCTCGTCGAAGACATGGGCGAGGGCTTCGGAGTCCCTGTCCACGCCCAGAGTGAGCTGGGTCAGGTCGTTGCTCCCGACGGAAAAACCGTCAAAACGCTCGGCGAAGTCCTCGGCCAGGATGACGTTGGAGGGGATCTCCGCCATGACGTACACCTTGAGGCCGTTCTCGCCCCGGCGCAGCCCCTGCTCCGCCATGACGTCCAGAACCCGGTCGGCCTCTTCGAGAGTGCGGCAGAAGGGGATCATGACGATGACGTTTGTCAGGCCCATCTCGTCGCGAACCCGGCGCAGTGCCCGGCATTCCAGGGCGAATCCTTCGCGGTAGCCCTCGCTGTAGTAGCGGCTCGCGCCGCGCCAGCCGATCATGGGATTCGCCTCGACCGGTTCGAAGGCCCGGCCGCCCAGCAGCCGCGCATACTCGTTGGTCTTGAAGTCGCTGGTCCTTACGACGACCGGGGCGGGCCAGCGGGATGCGGCGATGCGTGCCACGCCGTAGGCCAGTCGGTCGACGAAGTACTGACCGCGGTCGAGGTGGCCCTCGGTGAGCCGGTCGATGACGCAGAGGTCATGCTGGTTCACTCGCTCGGGGTGCAGCAGCGCCATGGGGTGGGCCTTGACCTGGTGGGCGACGATGAACTCCAGGCGCGCGAGCCCGACGCCGTCGGCGGGCAGGCGCCACCAGCGGAAGGCGGCGGACGGGTCGGCGAGATTGAGCATCACGCGGGTCCGGGTAGCAGGGAGTTCAGTGAGATCGGTCTCGCGCTCCTCGTAGGCCAGCAGTCCCGCGTAGACCTGGCCGCGGGCTCCCTCGGCGCAGGAGACGGTCGCGTTCTGGCCGTTGCGCAGTACCTCGGTGGCCCGGCCGGTGCCGACGACGGCGGGGACGCCGAGTTCGCGGCTGACGATGGCAGCGTGCGAGGTCCGGCCGCCATGGTCGGTGACGATCGCAGAGGCCCGCTTCATGACCGGTTCCCAGTCGGGGTCGGTGATGCCGGTGACAAGCACCCCGCCGGTCGGGAAGCGGTCGAGATCCACAGGAGAGTCGAGGACAATGGCGGGGCCGGAACCGATGGCCTCGCCGACCGCTGTGCCCTCGATGAGGCTCTGCCCCGGGGTGACGGTCAGGCGGCAGCGACGCAACGTCGTCGTACGGCGGCGGGACTGGACGGTTTCGGGGCGGGCCTGGACAATCGCCAGCTCTCCGGTCAGCCCGTCCTTGGCCCATTCCAGGTCCATGGGGCATCCGTAGTGCTCCTCGACGGTCATCGCCCATTCGGCCAGCAGCCGGACTTCCGTGTCTGTCAGGACACGTTGCGAGCGCTCCTCGCCGGTCGTGTCGACGGTCCGGGTGAGTCCGTGCTCCGCATAGACCGCCTTCTTCCGCTTCGCTCCGATCCGTACGTCGATCACGGGATCCAGTGCCGGGTCCTTCAGGCTCGGCTTGAAGACCGTGTGCTCGTCGGGGTCGACCTGGCCACTGACGACGGTCTCACCCAGGCCCCAAGCCGCGCTGACCACGATGACCTCGGGGAAGCCGCTCTCCGGATCGAGAGTGAAGATCACGCCGGCGCCCGCAAGGTCCGAGCGGACCATGATCTGGACGCCGACGGAAAGAGCGACCGAAATGTGGTCGAAGCCCATCCGCTCGCGGTAGTCGATCGCGCGGTCGGTGAACAGGGAGGCATAGCAGCGGTGGCAGGACTGCAACAGCTGGGCAGGCCCGCGCACATTCAGGTAGGTCTCCTGCTGGCCGGCGAAACTCGCCTCAGGCAAGTCCTCGGCGGTGGCGCTGCTTCGCACGGCAACCTCGGGATCGTCACGGCCCTGGTCGCGCGCGAGCTGCTCGTACGCGAAGACGAGTTCGGTCCGCAGTCCGGCGGGCAGCGGCTCGGCCATGATCACCGACCGGATCGCCGCCCCCACCTCGTCCAGTACTGCTCCTTCGTGCAGGCGTCCGATCTGCGCTTCGATCCGCGCACGCAGTCCGTGGCTGTCGAGCAACTCCCTGTACGCATCCGCCGTCGTCGCGAAACCAGGAGGCACCCGCACGCCCGCAGCTGCCAGATGTGCGGTCATCTCTCCCAGAGAGGCATTCTTGCCACCGACCCGGCCGACATCCTGCCGGCCGAGCTCTGCGAACGGTACGACGCGTCGAGTGGTTGCCATGATGTTCTCCGCCTTGTGTGCGGTGGCCGCGGGCTTCAGTAGGGCATCGGCCGACCGGAGGGGGTACGCAGATCCAGCTGCGCGGGCTTGTGCGGCCGCCTCGGCCGTATCCGGATCCGAATGCGCTGCATCGTTGTCAACTCTTCGGGAGGCGGAGCCGGAAAAAGCGTCCGGCTTCCACGATCGTTCCCGGGGGTATCACCGCCGCAGCACCGAGGGGGCCAGGAGCACGGGGCCGAGTGGGCCGTACCGGGGAGGGACCGATCGGCCCATGGCCAGGGCCGGCCCAGAAGGGTGATTACCGAAGTGCGAAGTCATCGCGACGGCGTCCGCTGAGCGTCCCCGTACAGGCGTTCAAGATCAACGAGCATGACCTCGCCACGCGCATGCGCCGCATGCAATTCGGGGCTGAACCCCGAAGCACCGTAGAGAGCCAGGTGGACGCGGCTGACATCCTCACGGGAGCCGAGTCCGTCCAGGATGCGCCGCAGGCGTTGCAGATGGTGGATGTCAATGCCGGTATGCCATCGTGCGAGCCCCACCGACAGAAGGGGGCCGCTCATGTGGCTGTCCCGTCGGCGGACCACGACCTCGGCATCGAGCCCGGCCTTCGCCGACGGGTCGCTGAGGGAGCCGTACGACGCCGTGACATGTTCGGCACCGAAGGCGGCCGGGGCGGCGAAGCAGGCCGCCCACTCCCTGCAAATCTGGGCAAACCGAGGTCCGGCGACGAGAGAGTTGAAATCCGTTCGCGCGTCTTCCCACACAGTCTCGGCTTCGCTCTGCTCAAGAGCGGCCCTGCGCGGGCGCGCCACGGCGTGCTCGAACGCGAGGAGCGGGTCCGTGATGCTATGGCGTGTGATCCCCGGCTGCAGTCCGTCCGTCTGCGATCGGAGCAGACCGTGGTCGCGGAGGAGGGCAAGGGCGCGCAAGGCATCAGTGAGCTGCTGTCCCAGGAAGGTGGCTATTTCGCCGTGGGTCGTGCAGCCTTTGGCCAGGGCGGCGAGTACGGAGTGACAAGCCCCGTGGCTCCAGGGCCCGGTCTCCTCGTCGAGGAGGTGGCGAGCCTCGTGGAACAGCGGCGTGCACGGATTCAGGATGGTGCGGCAGACCCAGGCATCGAAGTCGTCACGATCGACGGGAACGTCGTCACCCACGTAGTCGTACCGGTAGGCGGGCGTCCCGCCTACGACCGTGTAGACGAGGAAGGCGAGCCTCGGGTCGTCGATGCCCCACAGTTGCGCCGCCCTGCGGAAGTTCAGGGGCTGGATGTCGAGCTTCAGAGCGGCGAGGGCGTGCAACGGCGAAGACTGTGCGAACAGCCGGGTCATGACCGGTGCGGTCTCACCACCGAGCAGCAATCGCGCACGGCTTTCCAGAGGCGGTCGGTCGACGTGCCGGAGGGCGCCGTGGATGACGGACGGCAAGGCTGGGCTCGCCGCAACGAGGTCAGGGAACGAGTCGATGATGACGGGCAGTGGCCTGGCGTCACCCAGCGCCAGCAAGGCATCGATTCCTTCCTTCCAATCACGCCAGTGGCTGGGCTGTGCGACCTGCCGGTATCGCGCATACTCCTCGCCCACCCTGCGCAAGGACTCGGCTTCGGTGGCTTCCTGTCCGCAGAAATAGAACCCTCCCGTGGCTCGTGCCACCGACTCCAGCAGGAGCGTCTTGCCCTGGCGGGGCCGCCCCATGACGACACCCAAGCCCGTTCCCGGATGCGGATCGGTCGAGAATGACATCAAGGCTGCCCATTCGTCCTCCCTGTCGAAGAGGCGATCGGGCTTGGCTGAGCGTTCAGGGTCCACGATCGAGGTTCGTTGCTGTCCGTGTACGGCATTCACGCCATGCACCTCCGGAACCTGCTGGGGCTACTCCATTCTCGGGCTCGCGGCCGTCAGGCGCGCGCTGTGCCGACCATCGTCGTCACGACGGACCGCACAAAATCCGCAAGGGGTCACCACAGCGGCACACGGAACCAACGTTGCTCCCCCGCGGCCACGGTCACCATCCGCTCGCCGGGCAGACACACCGACAGAGGGGCAATGAGTCGCGAGTCGGGCACGCGAATCCCCAACCGGCCCGGAAGGAGCTGCACGCGGATGTCCCGGTGCCCGCGGTAACAGAACGTGAACGAGCAGCGAGGCACCTCCCGGAGCGCGATGGGGTCGATGCGGAGTCCGTCCGGGCCTGCTTCCAGACCTGTGACGCCCCTTTCGATGAGATCAAGGGTGCCGGCCATGGCACCGAGGTGGATGCCTTCGCCGGTGGTGCCGCCCTGAATGTCCGTCACGTCGCTGAGCAGGGCTTCCTCGCAGTACCGCCAGGCGTCCGGACCTTTCTCGCGAGCGAGGACCCAGCCGTGCACCAGGCTGCTGAGGGTCGATCCGTGACTGGTACGAGTCAGGTAGTAGTTGACGGTCGTACGCCACACTTCGTCATCGAGCCGGTATTCGAGACGGTCGAAGAGTTCCTGCAGCTCGACTGGGCGGAAGAGATAGCCGAGCATGAGTGCGTCGGCCTGCTTGGATGCCTGATAGCGGTTGACCGTGTCCCCCTCGGACTCCAGGATCCGGTCGAGGCGGCGGATGTCGCAGTAGCGGGAGCGGTAGGCGTCCCAGTCCAGTTCTGCCAGTTCGCCGTAGCCCTCGAACTGGCTGATGACACCGCCGTGGAACGGCACGTACACCCGGCGGGAGATGTCCTCCCAGCGATTCAGCGTCTCGTCGTCCAGGCCGAGTTGCTCAGCCAGCTCCCGCCGCCGGGCCGCAGGCAGCCCGTCGAACAGCTCAAGTGCGCGTGCGATCGCCCAGGCGGCAGTCACATTGGTGTACGCGTTGTCGTCGATCCCGGGAGCAGCGGCCTCGGGGTAGGCGTCGTGGTACTCGTCCGGGCCCAGCACACCGCGGATGCGGTAGCGGTCGCGATCGGCGTCATACGTGGCGACGGCGCCCCAGTAGCGGGCGATTTCGAGCAACAGTTCTGCCCCTGGGCCTTGGACGAACCCGGTGTCGCCGGTGCTGTGCCCGTACCGCCACACGTTCCAGGCGATGGCCGATCCGACGTGGTGCTGCAAGTGCGAGTGGTCGGGCAGCCAACGGTCCGATCGGGGGTTGAGATGCAGCGTTTGCGTCTCCTCAACGCCTGAACTACCGCTCTGCCAGGGGAACATCGCTCCTCGAAAGCCCGCCCGCCGGGCTGCGGTGCGGGCAGCCGGCAGGCGACGGTGCCGGTACATGAGAAGGCTCCGCGCCACCTCCGGGAAGTGCAGGGTGATGTACGGCAGCACGAACAACTCATCCCAGAAGACATGCCCTCGGTACGCCTCACCGTGCAGGCCCCTGGCAGGCACTCCGACGTCCAGCTCGGCCGTGTGCGGGGAAAGCGTCTGCAGGACGTGGAAGAGATGGAGCCGAAGGATGCGGCCCGATTCGCCAGGCACATTCAGTTCACCCTGGCTCCACAGACGTTCCCAAGCGACGCGGTGGGAAGCGAGCTGCGTCGCGAACGCCGCCGCGTGTGATACATGCTCGACGGCAAGCGAGAGAGGCTCACTCAGCGGGCGGTCCTGGGATGTGTACAACGCGGCGCACTTCACGACGGCCGCGGAACGCCCGCGGGAGACCGGCAGCCTGAATCTCTGGACCGTTCCGGTCTCCGTGCAACTCGCCCCCACTGCGACGAGGGGCCGCGACGACGTTCTGACTGCGATGGCGATCCGGATACGGGACGAACGAGTTCGGCAGGACAGCCAGGCCACGCCCTCCGCTTCGACTCCGGCACAGTGGCCGGTGAGATGGCGTCCGTTCAGACCGCGGTATCGCTCGACACCGGCGTTGGTGACGTTACCGTCGATGATGGACTCGACCTCGATGGCCCCGCTCCAGCCGTACCCACGGAACGTGGTCCTCTGGGCGGCGAGATACGGGTCGCCCATGTGGACGAGCCTGGTGTGGGTGACACTGATTCGGCGGCCGAGGCCGTCCTGGAAGAACAAGCGACGAGTGAGAATGCCGCCCCTCAGATCGAGAGAGACCCTGTAGCGCCGCAGACTCGGGTCATCGGGTGTGAGCCACTCCCCTGCCGGTCCGTCGTCGGGCAGACAGCGGTAACGCAGGCGCGACCAGTCGGGCAGATTGACCATTTCCTCGTTACCGACCCGCTTTCCTGCGACGTCCGAGGAGAGCCAGTTGGAACACCCGGCTGCGTAAGTCCCTGGATAGTGGACCGTGTCGGCGGGCGACTCGGGCGCGGCCCCCCGGGTGGCGAACCTGCCATTGCCGAGTGCGCACAGGGCCTCGATCGTCCGCTCCCTCTTGGGATCGTAGCCGCTGAAGTCCCAGGTCCATGCTGTGCTCATGACCACTCTCCACAGCAATCCTCGGTCGCAAAGGCGCGGTCCGGCCACCTGGCGTCCCGGCCATGGGCACACCGGTGCGGTTCGGCGTCGGGGGCCGGGGAGCGGCCATCGACGAGCGGTCCCGCAGGGCGGCGAAGCCGTGTTTCCGACCCGACATGAGCACCGTCGACGACCACCGCGTCGGAGGGGTTGGTACCCAGCGTTTTCATGAACACGCGTTCCTTTCTTCCCCGGTGGCAATCACCCTTCGTCCACAGTGAGCCCGTGTTCCGTACGCGTGGGTCGATCACGGACCCTGCGGCGTGCTCTTCAGGCACGGGCGTCATGACGAGCATCGGCGCCGGATCGACAGGCCCGGCGGACCCCTCGATGGCGGTGGGTCCGAGAATGGTCCTGCTCATGGTCTTCACGCCCCCTTGGGCTCACGGCTGAGCCGGGGCGATGATCTCGCTGTGCTGCGATCCCCCCAGCGCCACCTTGAGGGCACCGGTGTCCCCGGCACGGGAGAACACGTCGTAGGCCTCGTCCATCTGTCCCAGTTCGAAGCGGTGGGTGATCAATGGGGACGAAGACAGCCGCCCGGCGGCCATCATGCGCAGCAACATGGGCGTGGAGTACGTGTCGACCAGCCCCGTGGTGATGGTGACGTTCTTGGCCCACAGGTCTTCCAGGTGCAGCGTTGCCGGCTTGCCATGGACGCCGATGTTCGCGATACGGCCCCCGGGCCGGACCATGCGGGTGCACATCTCGAAAGCCTCGGGCACACCGACGGCTTCGATGACGACGTCGGCACCGAGACCCTCGGTGAGGTCCTCGACGAGTTGTTCCGGTTCCTCAGCCGCGCTCGCTGTCGCATCCGCGCCCAGGGAGCGCGCGGCGGCCAGCCGGGATTCGGCGAGGTCGACGGCGACGACACGTCCGGGGCTGTAGAGACCCGCGCAGACGATGGCGGCCAGTCCGATAGGGCCGGAGCCGACCACGACGACGGTGTCGCCGGGCCGGACGCCGCCGTTCAGCACACCGACCTCGTAGGAGGTCGGGAAGATGTCGGCAAGCAGCACGCCGTCATAGTTGTCGACAGAGGTCGGCAGAGAGTGCACGGACAGGTCGGCGAAAGGCACCCGCACGTATTCGGCCTGAGTGCCGTCGATGGTGTGACCGAGCACCCAGCCGCCACCGCCACGGCACTGCCCGTAGTGGCCTTCCCGGCAGAAGCGGCAGCGGCCGCACGCGGATATGCACGAGATCAGGACACGGTCACCGGGACGGACCGTACGGACGTCGGCCCCGGCCTCGACCACGGTGCCGACGGCTTCGTGCCCCAACACCCGGCCGGGAGTCACCTCGGGCACGTCGCCCTTGATGATGTGCAGGTCGGTACCGCAGATGGTGACGACGTCGACGCGGATGATGGCGTCGGCAGCGTCCCTGACCGCGGGGTCCGGAACGTCCTGCCATGCGGTCTGCCCCGGGCCCTGGAAAACGAGTGCCTTCACGACGTCGCCCCTCTTCCTGTGTCTCCTCCGGTGAGGTTCCCCCTCAGGCTGACCCGGCGCGTGCCCACCCCGCATGGGCCGGTCGGTCCCCGCCGGGGCCTGCCGGGCCCATCCCGCCCCAGGGCCGGGGTGTGATGGTGAAGACGGCTGGCTGCTACCCACCGAAGTAAGGGGGCGGCGATGTCCGAGGCAGAACCACACCCGGCCGCACCCGCGTCGAGACCCGCGCTGCTGCGCTTTCTCGGCGGCGTCCGGACCGTCACCGGCAGCAAGTTCCTCATCGAGAGCGACCATGCCCGGGTCCTCCTTGACTGCGGCCTCTTCCAAGGCTTCGCGGACCTGCGCCGCCGCAACTGGGCGAAGCTGCCGTGTGACGCCTCGTCCATCCACGCCGTGGTCATCACCCATGCCCACCTGGACCACTGCGGCTATCTGCCCCGACTGGTTCGACACGGCTTCCGGGGACCGATCCTGGCCAGCGCCCACACCGCCCGGCTCGCAGAGATCGTGCTCCGTGACAGCGCGCGCCTCCAGATGGAGGCGGCCCAGCACGCCAACGAACACGGCTGGTCCAAACACCGGCCCGCCAGACCGCTCTATGACGAAACCGACGTCGACACCACCGTCAGGTTCTTCGACCCCGTCCCGGTCGGCAGCGAAGTCGAGATCATGGCCGGCACCCGGCTCACACTGCACCGCGGTGGACACAGTGGCGGACCAGCGCCCTGCCGGTGCTTTCGTCCGAAGGCCGCGTCGTCGGAGCCGTGTCCGGCACGGCATCCCCCGGAAGGGACTGCGCGTGGCCGACTACACGATGGCTTCCGAGCGCCCGGCGCGGGTCGGTTCGCTGACCATCTCCGTGGACATCCAACTGTCCCCGCCCCAGCCGGGGCGTTCCGGGCGGTGATCTCGCACTGCACCGTCAAGAACACACTCGAAGTCCCTCCCAAGATCACCATCACGCTGGGCGACAGCTCGGGTACTCGGTCGAGCAAGAGCCCGGACAACGAGTGCGTGGACCGCGTGCCTCCCGACGGAAGTCGTGACTCCGGCGTCACCCTGTGACAGGGTTCAGGTGATCGATCACTTCGGTCACGTCGTCGATGTCCTTGATATCCGCGAGGAGACACGGGACATCGGCTTCCGCCATCCGGCCACTGACGTCCACCACGCCGTTGCGCACGGTGACCTCGACGGTGTTCCGCGCAGCCGGGAAGTCTTCGGCGAGGATCCTCGACTCAATCTCCTCGCGAATCCCGGCATCATCGCGTATCAGCGCGTTGAGCAGTGCGTTCCTGTGCACGACACCGATCAGGCGGCCCTCATGGTCCGTCACCGGCAGGCGCTTGAGACGCGACAGGGACACGAGCCAGGTGGCTTCGGCCACGGTCGAATCAGGGAACACGGTGACGGCGGGAGTGGTCATCAGCGTCTCGGCGGTCTCGGCACGGGCCTTGTCGTGCAGCCGCCGTTCCCTCAGCCGGCCGATCGGGCCGGGTTCGTATCCGGACGCCTCGACCGCGGCCTTCGCCAGCAGGTCGGACTCCGACACCACACCCATCACCCGGTCGTCGGCGTCGACCACCGGCAGGGACCCGACGTGTTCACGAGTCAGGCTCCGGGCGATGTCCAGGAACGGCATGTCGCCGTGCACCGATGCGGCCGGTACATCCATGACGTCACGGACCAGTAGAGGCGCGGGTTCGACACCGGACACCGGCTCTGCAGACTCCTTCGCCCGCCCCGATGGAGCCGACTCGGGTGCAGTCGGGCGCCGTGCCGCCGCCTGCTTGGCGGACACCCTGGCCACCGTGCCAAGGTAGCGCAACAGCATGTCCTGCCGCAGTGGTTCGTCGGGCCTCCATGCTTTCCCCGGCACCGCGCGGCGGGCTTCGGCCCCTGCCGCGATGTTCTCGCGCTCAGTCATGGTGGGCTCCTCACTCTGGCCGAGCCGACCTACGTTCCCAGTCTTCCGCTGCTGAGGCCGGCGCCAAGGGCCAGTCGGCCCATGCGGGCTGACGGACGGCCCCGACAGGACAGGAAACGACAGACGGCCAGATTCCGCCCCACCGGCACTCCGGGCGGCAGCCGTCACAGGTGTGCCCGCCGGCCGTGTGGCGGAGCTGGCGACTGAGCTGGAGCCGCCCCTGCCGGTCTCGCGGGTGTCCAGGGAGGGAGCAGGCGGCGCTGATCCGCTCCGAGGCGGCTCGCACGCCCACCGGCTGTTGATGGAGGCGGATCCGGAGCGGGTGCTGGAAGGTTCGGCTCTGGCGTGCTTCGCGTGCGGGGTCCGCAGGGGCGTGGTGTGGACCGTCTCCTGGGGCGGTGAAGCGTACGCCCGGCGCGGGGCACTCAACGAAACCGGGACGAAGCTGGTATGCCTGACCGAGCGGTTCGCCCGGCCCGGCGCGTACGAAGTCGAGCTCGGCATCCCGGTAGGGCATATCGTCACCGAGCTGGGCGGCGGTCTGCGGATCCGAACCGACCGCTCTCCAGGTCGGCGGGGCCTTGGGTGGTCTCCTCGCCCCCGACGCGCTGGACGTGCCGCTGACCACCGCCGACCTCGCTGCCTGGGTTCCATTTCGCCAGTCGGCCTCCGTAGGCGCAGGCGAGGCTGTGCACGGCAGGTGGGATCCGCCGCCCGAAGGCGCACAGGCTCGCTTCGGCCGTGACATGCGACAGTCGCCGCTCATGTCCGGGCGGAGTGCCGGCGGACGACAATTCCAGGCCGCGGCGCGAACCCACGCGGCAGGGTGAGCAGGCGCCGCAGCTTTCGGCGGCGGCGAACTGCCAGATGTGCCTCAGCACTTCCTCGGGTGTCACGCGCTGGTCGAAGGAGACCAGTCCGGCATGACCGAGGGCGGCGCCGCGTCGGGACAGCAGGGCGGAGGCGATGAACTCCACCGGCTCTCAGCGCAGTTGCCGCAGATCGTCGGTGGCGGACTCAACGCGGACGCCGGCTGCGGCCGGGGTCACGCAGGCGGCCGCGATCCGGCCGTCGGCCGTACGAGACGTGTACGGCAGGAACCGGCCGGGCTGAGCCGGTCGTCGGAGCAGAGCGCGGGGAGCTCGATCCGGGCGATCCGCACGGCCGCGAGCCGGGACGCTCCCTCGGGCACGTCGATGCCGGTGCCGTCGACCTCGATTCCGGTCACAGGGGCTTCCCCCGCACCTCTGCTCGTTCGTCCGTGCACACCACCTCGTGATCGTTCGGCTGTGAGTCGTGGGCCCCGTCCTGGGACTGCGGCTGTTACTGGCATCGTCGGTGAGGGTGCGGGGACTGAACACTCACCACTGGGACGTACCCGAGGGCCGTCTCTTCGGGCAGGACCGGGGCGTCGCCACCGGTGGTCACTTCGCGGCGCAAATGGCCTCGACGAAGTGGCCCACCTGCTCCTCCGGTAGGCGACGTGCGAGGTCCGCCTCGCTGATCATGCCGACCAGGCGATGGTTCTCGATGACCGGCAGCCGCCGGATCTTGTGCTCCTCCATGGTCCGCAGAACGTCATCCGTGTCGGCCCCGGCGTCAATGCTGATCGGCTTGCCCTGCTCGAGCATGCCCGCGGTCATGCTCTTCGGGTCCTTGCCCTTGGCGAGACACTTCACCACGATGTCGCGGTCGGTGATGATCCCGTGGAGCCTGTCGTCCGGCCCGCAGACCGGGAGGGCTCCGACGTCCAGCTCACTCATCCGGCGCGCCGCGTCCTCCAGCGTCTCGTTCTCCTGGATGCAGTTTGCACCGGCGTGCATGATCTCCCGTGCAATGGTCATGGCCGTCTCCTTCGAGCCTCAGGATCTACGCGGGCAGAGCCCATGGGTTCGGGCACGCCCCGAATCGGTCCTCCTTGAAGCCAGTGTGGATTCTTCATATCCCGTACGCACGCCGGCGAAGAGGAACCACCACTTGTGCTCTCGCTGCGAGAAGGTCGATGACCAGGTCACGGCTGCCGCTGTACGGCCCGGCAGGATACGGCTGACCGGACCCGCCCCCGGCTCGGGGGACCGGCGAGGGACCGAACAGCCACCGTGTGGACACCAGAGGGCCCGAACGGCCCGAGGAGCGAGGCCAATGGGCACTGGCACACCACCGGTACGCGTGGAGAGTGGAAGAGTCCGCAGGAGGTGAGCCACGGTGATGTACTGGAACGGTGGCTGGGCCTGGATGGCCCTGACGCCCCTGCTGTGGGTCGCGTTGATCGGCCTTGCGGCGTGGGCAGTCTTGCGCCTGACGCAGCACTCGGCTGGTCGCCACGACGCCACGGACCCCCAGAAAACACCGAGGGAAACGCCAGAGGAGATCCTCGACCGCCGCTTCGCCTCCGGCGAGATCGATGCCGTGTGTCGGACAGGCGGTTGACGACATCGGCGAGCAGCGGGGCCACCCGACCGTACCCGGAGCGGCGGCCCTCGCGACTGCTGGGACCCGGACCCACACGGCTACTTCCGCACCCTCCTGTTCACGTACGATCCGCACGTCGGCCCACCGGCTGATGCGGCCCCGGGTCGGGCGACATATCCGAGCGTCGGCGGGCACTGACATGGAAGGGGCCGTGGTGGTGCCCCGTTGGCCGTCCTGCGGTTCGGACGATGCTGCTCTCCGGGGTTGACTTACGGAGCGCTACGGCGCGAGGCAGAGGCATAGGGATCGTGCTGCTGCACCTGAGCACCCGCCTGTGACCGGAGCACGCGTTCAGCCTCAGGCCGCCGCATGGGGAACCGGGTTCATGTGGTCGGTGAACCAGCCACGGGCCAGATCGGTGACCTTCTCCAGGGCACCGGGTTCCTCGAAGAGATGGGTGGCGCCGGGGACGACCGCGAGCCGGTTCTCGCAGCGCAACCGAGCTTGCGCCTCGCGATTGAGGTCGAGCACCAGCTGGTCGTGGCCCCCGACGATCAGCAGCGTGGGCGCCGTCACCGCCGACAGCCGTGGCCCGGCCAGGTCGGGCCTGCCGCCCCGCGAGACGACCGCGGCGATCCGCGCACCCGGCTCGGCGGCCGCCCACAACGCGGCTGCCGCGCCGGTGCTGGCGCCGAAGTACCCGACAGCGAGCCCTTCGGCCTCCGCCTGTCCGAGCAACCAGCCGGTGGCGTCCACCAGACGCCGGGCCAGCAGTCCGGTGTCGAACACGTTGACCCGGTCGATCTCTTCCTCCTCGGTGAGCAGGTCGAACAGCAGAGTGCCCAGCCCGGCCCGATTCAGTCCGGCGGCCACGAACCGGTTGCGCGGGCTGTGCCGACTGCTGCCACTGCCGTGCGCGAACACCACGACCCCGCTCGCGCCCTCGGGCACCGTCAACTGCCCACGCAGCACCACCGCACCAGCCCGCACCTCCACCTCCCGATCCTCGAGCACGGCGTGACGCGACTCAGTCCGGCGGGTGCTCACCGGGCGGGCGGCCGCCTCTTCCAGACAGGCGACAACCTCATCGTCGTCGACCTGGCAGAAGTCGATTGTGTAGAACTGTCCGACCGCAAAGAAGTTCCGCGGGGCGTGCAGGCATATCAGTTCGTCGGCCTCCTCGCCGAGCCGTGCGATCCAGTCGTGAGGTGCCACGGGGACGGCGAGCACGATCCGTGCAGCCCCGCGGGCGCGGGCGACCCGGCAGGCCGCGCGCGCCGTGGATCCCGTGGCCACCCCGTCATCGACCACCAGCACCGTACGGCCCTCCAGCCCGATCGGTTCCCACCCGCCCCGGTACCGCTGAGCACGTCTCTCCAGCACCTCCCGCTCACGGGCCTCGACCTCAGCCAGCTCATCCGGGGTGATGTGCGCCGTGCGCACCACGTCATCGTTGATCACGCGTACCCCGCCCTCGCCGATCGCTCCCATTCCCAGCTCCGGCTGGAAGGGCACGCCCAGCTTCCGCACCAGGCAGACATCCAGCGGCGCGCCCAGCGCCTCGGCGACCTCTGCGGCAACCGGAACCCCTCCGCGGGGCAGGCCAAGCACCACCACCTCAGCCCCCTTGAGGTGCGCCAGCCGGGCGGCCAGTTGCCGGCCGGCATCACGACGATCCATGAAGAACACGATCCGACCTCCTCGTCCCGGAGGTACGGTGGGCGACGCGTGCGCCCCGTACCTCCATCCTCGCCCCTTCGCTGGTGCTTGTTACGCAGGCGAGCACGCGTGAAGCCGTGCTCGACGGGACCTGTCCTGCTTTGACAGGGTATTTCGCGCGCGCCCGGGTGCCGGCGAGCCGGTAGGAGTCGGTGCCGGTTTCGATGATGGTGCCGTTGAGATGATGGTGCCGTTGAAGGCGAGGCGGTCGACGATGGCCGCACAGAGGCGGGGTCGGTGAAGGTCTTGCAACGGACCAGCGGGCCGCGGACCTCCCATCCCGGGAAACGCTGCTGGTGCGAATGGGCTCTGAACGCCACCCCGGCAGGCGAATTCTGACGGCTTTGACGGGTTCGAAGCGAACGATGGGGCCGAGGCCGCTCTTCGGGCCCCACGGAGCTGACGTCGGCTGGCGCTCGGCCGGCACCGGCACGCTGTGGCCGTGCCGCCGCGCTTCCCGATGTCACATCGGCGTCGGCGTGAACGCAACCCCGCCCGTGGGGTGCTGACCGTGCCCCTCCTCATGTCGCAGAAGCCGCCGGATTGCCGCCAGTCCGGCGCGATCCGCAGGGCTCAGGAGGGGAAGCCGTACCATCCTTGCAGGCGTACGAAATGCGCGGGCGTAAGTACCCGCCGGCGCTCCAGCCCCGTCGCGGTGCGCAGGAAGGACACGACCTGCTCCCGGCCGCCCGGCCCGATGGGCTGTACGAGGCGGCCACCGCAGCGCAGTTGGTCGGCCAGCAGCGCAGGAACCTCCGGGAACGCGGCGGACACGATGACCGCGTGGTACGGAGCGCGGTCCGGCACGCCGCCGCTGCCGTGCCCGACGCACAGCTCAACATTCCGAATGCCCTGCCGAGCGAGGTTGCGCCGTGCCTGATGTGCGATGTCCGGCCACCTCTCGATGCTCTCACGACATCGGCGGCCAACCGGGCCAGTAGCGCGGTCTGGAAACCGAGCCCAGTACCGATCTCAAGGACGTGCTCGTCCCCGCTCAAATCAAGGCCCCCGATCATCATGGCCGAGAGCGAGGGCTGCGTGGTCACCTGTCCGTGCCCGATCGAAATGGGCACGTCATGGTAGGCGTGCGCTTGGTGGTCGGCTGGGACGAATGCCGCTCGGGGCGTCGCTGGTACGGCCTGGAGCAGGCGCTCGTCGCTGATGCCGGCCGCTCGAACGGCCCGCACGAGATCCTCGGGTGAATGGGCCGCTTCGGTCGTGTCCGATACTCCGTGCAATGGCCTGAAGGTGCGTATGCCGTCGGGCTCACAGTCGGTGCGGGGCCGAATCAGTGAATCAACCGGTCCAGGGTTGCCCGCAGCCATCCGGAGTCCTCCTGCGAAGTGTGTCGCGGGCACCGTCGCACGACTTGCGCGGCGCGGCCCTGGATAGCCCTCCTGGGAAACTGCGGCAGACAAAGCCAGGCTGAACTGCGTTCGACCCTTCGACTGATGGCCGCCGACCGCGGCCTCACACCCCGCGCCGACGTCCGGCGGTGGGGCGACCGGATCCGGGCGGACGTCTGCCCGCCGCGGCCCGTCCGACGGTGCCGGGCCACGTTCACAGACCGCCGCGCCGCCCGGGGGCGGTGTTCATCAGCCATGTCACCATGCGGCTGACGTCCGAGAGCGAGACGATTCCGACGAGCCTGCCGTGATCCACGACCAGGACCCGGTGTTCGGCGCCCGGTTCCATGCGCGGCAGCAGATCCGCCAGCGGCGCGTCCGGCTCCACGACGGTGGTCTGCGACAGAGGCACCATCACCTCGCTCACCGTCACGGCATGGGCCTCGGCCTGTGGCACCTTTCTGGCGCTGTCGAGGGTCACCAGCCCGACCAGGGCCCCGTCGTCGGTCACTGGGAACGCCGAATGCCGGTAGCGGTAGCGCGAACCGGTAAGGAAGCCGGCGACCGTGGTGTTGGCGGAAACCGTGAGAGGTTCGAGCGTCATGGCGTCCCGCACCGGGACACCGGCGAGCACGCCGCGCAGCTGGGCCTGCCGTCCCTCGGCGGTGGCGGCCGCGATGAGGAACCAGCCGATCAGTGCCAGCCAAAGACCGCCGAACGCGCCGGTCCTCATGAACGCGATCAGCCCGAGCATCACGAGCAGCCACCCGAAGACCCGCCCCGCCGCTGTCGCGCCGGCTGTCGCCCGCAGCCGGTCTCCCGTGCGCCACCACAGGAACGCGCGCAGCAGCCTGCCCCCGTCGAGAGGGGCGGCGGGCACCGCGTTGAAGGCCGCGAGCAGCACATTGATGCCTGCCAGCCACGCCACCATCTCCACTACGATCCCGGACACGGACGCCAGGTTGAGCAGCCAGGCCCCGAGTGTGAACAGCCCACCCAGAAGGAGGCTGACGAGCGGGCCTACGCCGGCGATCCTCAGCTCCGCGCCGGGGCTGGACGCCTCGGCCTTGAGCCGGGCAGCTCCGCCCAGCAGCCACAGGACGATGTCGTCCACCTCGACCCCGTTGCGCCGGGCCACGACGGCGTGCGCCAGCTCATGTGCGAGGAGGGAGGCGAAGAAGACCACGGCAGTGCACAGGCCGGCGGCCCAGTACACCGCCCAGGCACGCCCTGGATACGTCTCCGGAAGGCGGCCCTGTGACAGGCCGAGCGTGATGATGCCGAAGATGAGCAGGACGCTCCAGTGCACGCCAACCCGGACCCCGGCGATCCGTCCCAGAACGAACGTCGCCCGCACAGCTCTCTCCCCTGCTCAAACCATCACCTGACGCGCAGCCGTCCCGCTCCGACCACCGCCCCGCCTCGTACCGTCGGGACGATGTGAGCGCACAGATCCCACCCCCATGGCAGTGCCGCGGGTCGGCGCGGAGGGACACCGGCACTGTGGGGGCAACCTCCGGGTCACGGGTCTCGACCCGGCCGACTGATCGGGAGTGACACGCGGTGTGCGCACCACGTCATCGTTGATCACGGGCACGCCTCAGACGCCGCCGCGTGGATCCTCCTGACTTTCAGTACACTCTCGGGCCCACGACTTCGCGCGCTGGAGGGGCCTGGAGGGCACGTTGAGGTGCGACCGCCTTCGCCCGGTCGCAGTGGCGCCGGGCACATGCCCTCAACTGGCATGTCGGACGGGTCGGTTCCTAGACTGGGAGACGTGGTCCGGCCCAACGAGGAGGTCGAGGCACTCCTTCAGGAGTACGCGGACCTCATCACCATCACCGGAGGCGACGCGTTTAAAGCGCGCGCCTACGAAAAGGCCGCCCGCGCGATCGGCGGCTATCCCGCCGATGTCTCCCACCTCGACATCAAGGGTCTGAAGGAGATCCCAGGTGTGGGCAGGTCGATCACCGAGAAGGTCATCGAGTACTTCCGCACCGGCAAGGTCACAGTGGTCGAGGAGAGGCGGGCCCGGATTCCCGCAGGGGTACGGCAGCTCATCGCCATCCCCACGCTCGGCCCCAAGAAGGCGATGGCACTCTACAAGGATCTCCACATCTCCTCGGTGGGCGAGCTGGCCGAGGCCATCAAGGCGGAGAGGCTGCGCGAATTGAAGGGCTTCGGGGAGAAGACCGAGGAGAACATCCTGCACGGTATCGCCCTCATGCAGCAGGCCGGAGAGAGGATCCTGCTGAGCACGGCCATGGAGCCCGCCGAGGACATCGTCACAGAACTCTCCCGGATCACCGGCTGTGAGAACTGTGCATACGCCGGATCGCTGCGCCGCATGAAGGAAACCATCGGCGACATCGACATCCTCGTCGCTGCCGACCGGTCTGCGCCCTTCATGGACGCGCTCATCGAACTGCCCTCCACCGCCGAGGTCATCGCACACGGCCAGACGAAGACCTCGATCCGTACCGTCAAGGGCCTCCAGGTCGACCTGCGCGTGGTGCGACCGGACTCGTGGGGCGCCGGCCTGCAGTACTTCACCGGCTCGAAGGCGCACAACATCCGCACCCGGACGATCGCCGTCCATCTGGGGCTCAAGCTCTCCGAGTACGGCCTGTTCGAAACCGAGGGCGGAAAGCGGGTCGCCTCCTGTTCCGAGGACGAGGTGTATGCCAGGCTCGGCCTGCCCTGGATCCCGCCCACGCTGCGCGAGGACCGAGGGGAGATCGAAGCCGGCCTGCGCGGCGAGCTGCCCGACGTGGTGACCGAACGGGACATCCGCGGTGACCTGCACACCCACACCGACCTCACCGACGGCCTCGCCCCGCTGGAGGAGATGGTGGCAGCGGCCGCCGAGCGCGGATACACGTACTACGCGATCACCGACCACGCACCGAACCTGTACATGCAGCGCATGACCGACGAGAAGATCCTCGCCCAGCGCGAACACGTGCGGTCACTGGACGGCCGGCACCGCCGGATGCGGCTGCTGCACGGCACCGAGCTCAACATCGGCCCGGACGGGGAAGTGGACTGGCCCAGCAAGTTCCTCCAAGACTTCGACATCTGCGTGGCCTCGGTGCACTCCCACTTCAACCTCAGCCGGGAGGCGATGACCCGGCGGATCGTACGTGCCTGCGAGAACCCCCACATCAACGTCATCGGCCACCCCACCACCCGTCTGATCGGCAAACGGCCAGGCCTCGACGCCGACCTCGACGAGGTGTTCGCCGCCTGCGCCCGCACAGGCACCGCCTTGGAGATCAACGCCCAGCCCGAACGCCTCGATCTGGGCGACGAGGACATCCTCCGGGCCAGGAGCCACGGAGCGAAGTTCGCCATCGACACCGATGCCCACTCGATTCCGCAGCTCGCGTACCTCCGCTACGGAATCGGCACGGCACAACGCGGATGGCTCACCCCGCAAGATGTGATCAACACGTGGCCACTGCGGCAGCTGCGCCGATTCCTGCGCAAAGACCGGGCGGACTGATACACACACGCGTCCCCACAGGCACCGAACCCGCCATCGCAACTCCGGCCGGGCGACGGGGGGTCACCACGGCACCCCCGGGTCGGTGTACCGCAGCAGTACGCCGACCCCGTCCTCCAGAGACAGTTCCTCCCACTCCACGACCACCAGCTCCGCGCCGGTGCGGACCAGTGCGCGGATCAAGGCCGCGCCGGGCGGTTCCTCCTGGAAGCCGAGGACACCGAAGGACTCCAGGCGATCAGCCGCCCGTGACTGATCTGGAAACCGAGCGCCACCGCGCGGTGCGGGCCGTCGAAACGCGACGGTGAGCCGTGCCGACGCTCACCGACATCAGCGGTGCGTGATGCGAACCGCACATGCAGCTGTGCCCGCGCCCCGGCACAGCAGCGCCACGGTGTCAGCCTTGGAGAGGCGTCCCCCGCGCCGATGGCCGTGGCCGCCCGTTGCGGCGGACAGGCAACCGGTCCGTCAGCAGCGCCAACGACACCGGTGATCGAATCCCCCCGCTGCGAGGCGCCGGGCCCGCCTGCGGCAGCCTCGCCGTCGATCACCTCAACGATCTGCGCTCGTGCCTCACGGACTTCACACCGTCTTGCGACTGCATTTCTCCCAGGAAGAGGAGAACTCCGGGCACTGCTCCATACGCGCGCACGCCCCTGCACGCGGAAACATCTGCCACACAATGCCCGAAATTAAATACATTGACCCGGATATGCCCTTCACGCATACCCGGTCCCGTGAATGTCGGGCTGATCAACGGCCTTCCCGGCCGTCCCCTCTTCGTTCACGGCGCAGTGGTGCTGGTCCCACTGACGGCGTTGGCGCTCGTCGTCTGTGCGTTGAGGCCTTCGGCAGCGCGCCGGCTCAGCTGGGTGCTGCCGGTACTGGGGCTGATCACTCTTGCTTTGGTGGTGCTGACCACCGAATCCGGCGAGTGGCTGGAGGAGCGGGTGCAGGAGAGTGTGCTGCTGGAAGAGCACGCCGAGATGGGCTCCGGTCTCACTCCGTGGGCGATCGCCCTGTTCGTGCTGATGGTCGCCCGTCTGGCTGCTGCTCGGCCGCGCCGGCCCTCGCCGGGAGCGTGAGCGCAGCGGTGCGGCCGACAACCCCACCGAGGGTGAGGCGTCCGCCGTGGCTCGGCTGCCTCTTCCGTTTCGGTGCGCGTCGCGGCGCTGGTGATCGCCCTGGTCGTGGCCGTCGGTGCGGTCATTGACGTGTACCGGATCGGTGAATCGGGTGCAAAGGCGCTCTGGCATGGCTCTTTCTCAACAAGCGGGCCCGGTGGCAGAGGGTGACGCGGCAACAGTCGCGCCGGTGGCAGCCCGGTCGGCCCATGTGGCGCGTCGACCGGCCGGACGTTCTTGCCTTGTGTCCGGCCGGTCTCACGGCTGAGCCCGGGGGGGGTCAGCGCAGTTGGTTGAGCGCCTGCTGGAAGGCGGCTGCGTGCTTGGCCTCGTCCGCGGCGGTGTCGCGGAAGTAGCGGGCGGCGGCGGTGTCGCCGACGGCGGCGGCCCGCGTGGCGAACCCCGGGTACACGTTGGTCGCTTCGTTGCGCTCCCCGCTGATGGCCTTGCGCAGGTTGTCCTTCGTCGTGCGGACCAGGCCGGCCAGGGCCGCTTCGCCGGCGAAGTGCTCGCGCAGCTCCACCCCGGCTGTACCGTCGAACAGGCGGGCCAGCGCGGGGTTGCCAGTCTGCCGCGCGCGGGCGGCGAAGAGCATGTACTTGGCGTGGGCGAGCGCCTCGCCGTGCATGGCGGTGTCGAGGTTGGCCTTCGTGCGGGCAGCCCTCACCTTCGGCAGGCCGGCGGGCACCGACACCGTGTCCGCCTTCGGCGGCGCCGGGATAGTGCCGCGGCCGGTGGTCACGACCGTCAGCGCCGTGCGGTAGGCGTCGCGGTGACGGCCCTCGTCCGCGGCGATCTCGGTGAACAGCTTGGCGGCCTCAAGGTCTCCGTCCTTGCGGGCCTGGTCGGCGAAGCCGCGGTACATGACCTGGTGCTCGTAGGTCTCGCCGTTGATGGCCTGGCGCAGGTTGGCCGCGTTCGTGCCGACCATGCCGGCCAGGGTGGCCGCTTGGTGCAGGTGCTCGTTCAGCTCGGTCTGCGCCGTGGTGCGGAAGAGCTTGCCAATGGCCGGGTGGGCCTCGCGGTCGGCTTGAGCGCCGTAGAGGCTGTAGGAGGCGTAGGCGAACGCCTCTCCCTTCATAGCGGTGGTGAGGTCGGAGAGCGTCTGCTGGCGCAGTGCCCAGGTGGCGGGCACCGCCGTGTGCGGCTCGGCCGGTATGGCAAGGGCCACGGCTGTGGCGGCCTGCGATACTACGGTGAGTGTGCACAGGCTGACGAGAAGCGTGCGTATTGAGTGGCGGAACATGTTGTCCTCCTCCGGGGCTCCTTGGGGGAAGCGCCCCTCCCATGCGACCCGCCTGCGTGCACCCCCGCCCTTTCACGTCATCCTTTCGAGTGATTACGCAGCGTGCCGTCGCCGCTGATCGCCCGGTACGCACCCGCACCGTCCCGGATGGGACGGCCCCGCTGACCACCACCGGCTGCACGGCCGGGTGGAGATGCGTCACTCAGCCTCGGGCATGTCCCGGTCGCGCAGGGAACGCAGGCCGCCGGGGAGGTCGGGCGGGTGGAAGTAGTAGGGGCCGAGCATGTTGATGTGGTGCCGCACGAACGGTGAGAGGCGGGTGACGTCCTTGTCATGGACGTTGGCCCCGTCCGCACGCAGTTGGTTGACCGCGGCGTGCATGTGCCGTGTCTTGGACAGTACGAGTGCGTTGAGGTCCAGGCCGAGGGCGCCGGTCTGGTCCTCCATGCCGTCCTGGTAGGAAGGGCCCGCGTGGGGCGGCGGCGAGGGCCGGGTGGTGGAGTAGTCCAGGGTGCGGAGGAACAGGACGCCGAGCCGGGACGAGGAGCATGTCCATCGACATGCCGAACCAGCTCCTGCCGCTCATCCCGTGGTGGTCGTCCCAGTGGTGATCAACTCGATGGCGGGTCCATGGGCGGCCCCCTTTGCCTTGCCTCCACGTCGTCGCCCGCGTTGGAGAGCACCGCGATGCGGCCGTCCGGGCAGGTGGGCGAATGAGTAACAACGCAACGTCCGCTCTGCGGATCGTGGTGGGCGTCGACGGCTCCGAGCCGTCGAAGACTGCACTGCGGTGGGCGGCCGACCAGGCTGAGCTGATGGATGGTGTGGTCGACGCGATCTTCGCCTGGGAGTTCCCGACGAGCTGGTACGGCCTGGCACCGCCGGCGGACACGAAGCCGGCCGACTACCAGGAGCAGGCGCGCAAGCTCCTCGACCAGGTGATCGACGAGGTCCTCGGGCCGGAACAACCCGTCGAGATCCGTCCCCGCTCTGCCCAAGGGCACCCAGCCGCCGTCTTGCTGGATGCCGCTGCCGGGGCACGGCTGCTCGTCGTGGGCAACCGAGGCCACGGCGGATTCGCCGAGGCACTGCTCGGCTCGGTCAGCCAGCACTGCGTCCAGCACGCCTCGTGTCCCGTCGTCGTCGTACGCGGTCCCCGCCACCACCAGAAATGAACTCGCCTACCGGGAAACGACGTTGACAGCGGCCCGTCCCCCGCGAGACGCTTCGGTTCACCGACAGCGCGGGATCGTGCGTCCGAAGAGGCCGTCTGTGCTTTGCTCCTCGACGAAATCACCAAGGACGCCCTCGGTCTGCATGCCGTCTTCCTCAACGACGCCCTCATCACGTTGGGCATCAAAGATGGCAACGTCTTGGCAAAGCTGCATCCCCATCTTCAGGACACCACGGAACTGCTGACTAGCTTCAACACCGTCCGGCCCGGCCAGCACACCGCTGGATCAGGTCCGTGAACAGCCCTGCAGCGTGGCGGCCAAGACCGTACGCGAACAGACCACCAGCAGCGGCACGCTCCAGTGCATCCGCAGTGCTACCCCGACAACTTGTCCGACACGGATCGAGTTCATCGTCGTCTCCCGCCGGCTCGGCACCCGGTCCATGGGCAGGACCTCGCGACCTGACTCCATGAACCGACCAGCACGGCACCCACCCACAATTGTCACTCTCGGAATCTCCCGCAGTCGGCCAGGGCCCAGGCGCTCTTCCGTTTGCTCGTGCGGCACCTTCGGTGGGGCAAGCTGCGGCGTGATGCGGGGGCGCCCGTTCCCTGCGGCCGGCAATGAGGCCGTTTCCCGTCTCATGACCCATACCGGCGGAATCCTGGTGTGCGCCATTCCTGGCCGTCGGGCAGGACCGCGTGGGCTTCGTAGCCGTCCAGTGCTTCTACCCAGTCCTGCGCGCCGTCGCCTCTGGCGAACGCGGCGGTGGCGTAGGTGTCGGTCAGCGTCAGGCGGGGCCCGACGAGGGTGAGGGAGGCGAACGCTGTGGCGGGTGTGCCACGGTGCGGGTTGAGGATGTGGGCGCCGCGTTCGGCGGTACCTGAGGTGGCGACGGCCAGGTCGTGGTGGGCAGTGATGACGGTGGCCAGTTCGCCGGGGCGCAGAGGGTGGGCGATGCCGATGCGCCACGGGGTGCCGGGGGCTGCCTTGCCGCGGAGCTGGAGGTCGCCGCCGCCGTTGACGCAGGTGTGGTGCGCGCCCGCGTCGTAGAGGAGTTGGGATGCGGCTTCGGTGGCCCAGCCTTTGACGAGCCCTGAGGGGTCGAGGGTCCCCGCGGGGACGATGCTGAACCAGCCGTCGCTGGCATGGGTGGCCTGTGCGCAGAGGGACAGGACTTCGTGGACTTCGGGCGGGCAGTCCTCAAGACGGATCTCGCCGCGGTCGAGGCGGCTGATGTGGCTGTCGGGCCGGTAGGTGGAGAACACAGCGTCGACCCGGTGGAGGTTTTGCACGGCCTCGGCGAGGGCGCGGTGGATGGCGGGGGTCGGCTTGTCCCGGATGTCGAAGGAGAAGACGGTGCCCATGACGTGCTCGGCGTGGCGCAGTCCGTGTGCGGTGTCAGGCATGGGCCTGGTCCAGGGCGCTCTGCAGGGACTGGATGTAGCCCTGGCTGGTGTAGCTGGCGCCGGAGACGGCGTCGATGTGCGCGCTCTGGGCGCCGATCGCTTCCTGGGTGAGGCGGGGCAGGGCGTAGGAGGCAATCTCCTGGTCGCGGCCGTTGCGGTCCGGGGCCTGGAGGACCTTGATCGAGGTGATCTTTCCCTGGGTGAGGGTGGCGGCGACCTGCACGGTCCCGTACCGGGTGTCGATGGGATCCCCGGTGAACGTGCCCGTTCCGGTGGGCGTGCCCGGCGCGGTGCCGGCGGTGGTATGCGGGGCCGAGGAGACGGCGGGGGAACGGGGGGTCATCCCGGCGAGGGCGGGAGGCTGGTGGGGTTTGAGGGCGAGCAGCGTGACGACGAGGGAGCTGATCCCGGTGGTGGCTAGGACGGCTCGGCGCATGGTGGTTCTCCTCAGAACGCGAACGACTCGTGGTGGATGCGTCGTGCCGGGACGCCGGCATCGCGCAGGGCCTGGATCGCGGCGTGTGTCATGCCGGGAGGGCCGCAGAGATAGACGTCGTGCGCGGCGAGATCCGGCACCAGGGCGGTCAGGCCCCGGGCGGTGAGCGGTGAGGAGTATGCGGCCGGTTCGTCGACGACGTAGTGCACGGTGGCCCGTCGGTGGGCGGCGATCGCGTCGAGTTCAGCGCGCAGGGCGAGGTCGGCGGGGCGGCGGGCCCGGTAGACGAAGGTGACCTGACCCGGCAGTGTCTCGAAGAGCGTGCGCAGGGGGGTGATGCCGACGCCGCCTGCCAGGAGCAGGACCTTGGGGGCGGTGCGGCGGTTCGCGGTAAGGCCTCCGTACGGTCCCTCGGCCCACACGCGGGTGCCGGGTGCCAGGCGGGCGAGCGCGGCGCTGTGGCCGCCGGCGGTCTTGACCGTGATGCGCAGGTGGTGCGGGTGCGCGGGGGCGGAGAGGGAGTAGGGGTTGGCGGTCCACCACAGTCCGCGGGCCAGGAAGCGCCAGCGCAGGAACTGTCCCGGCCGGCCGCCCAGCTCGTCCAGGTGCTCGCCGGTGAGGTGGACGGAGACCACGCCGGGTGCCTCGGGACGGACCGCCGTAACGCGCAGGCGGTGGCGCAGTCCGCGCCGCAGTGGGACGGCGAACCGGTACCACGCGACCAGCGCGGCGACGCCGAGGAAAAGTGTGTACCAGGCCGCCTGCGCGGAGCGGTTGCCCACGAAGTCGGCTCCGTTGGAGAGCTGGTGGCCGAAGGTGAGGAAGACCGCCAGGTAGGTGGCAAAGTGCAGGTAGTGCCAGGTCTCGTAACTCAGCCTGCGGCGCGCCGCGCGGGCCGAGAGGATTCCGGTGGCCAGGAACAGCAGGAACCCGGCCGTGCCCTTGAGGAGGCCGGGGTAGTGCAGCACGAGCGCGGAGGTCTGACTCACCACGTTCGTGTGGGAGGTCAGCGAGTATCCCCAGATGATCAGCAGGGTGTGGGCGAGGGCCAGGGACACGGTGCAGCGGCCGCCCCAGGCGTGCCAGCGGGCGAGGCGGTCGGTGCCGATGGTGTGGTCCAGGAGCGGCACGCGGGCCATGAGCGCCAGCAGGACCGCGCAGGCGTAGCCGGCCAGGAGCCCGGTGATGCGCCCCGCGTCGGTGAGCCAGCCCGCCGGGCCGACGACCGACGTCGTGTCGCTCCACCACAGTGCGAGCACACCAGCGGCGCCGGCCCAGATCACCAGCGGAGCCAGGAAGGGCACGGCGCTGTGACGCGGGCGCCGGTGGCGCATCCCGCGGCTCGCACAGGTGCCGGTGAACGTGGTAGTCATGGGGCTCCTCCGGATGGGACTCGCTCCGGCGATGGGCGGCCAGCCTCACAGCCCAACTTCTGAGTACCTTCTGAAACCGCCCCGTCGGCCACCCTCAGCGCAGATTCAGAGGAAACTCAGAGACACGGCTCGCCCCGCCCCGGCCCGGGCCGGGGGATGCTGAAGGAACCATGAACGAGCCGCGTACCACCTCGCTTCTGCACCGCCCCGACGGAGAACCCGTGCGGATCCTCGTCGTCGACGACGAACCCGACGTCACCGACGTCCTGGCCGGAGTCATGACCGGCGAGGGCTGGCAGGTCCGCACCGCCGCCGACGGCGCGACCGCGCTCACGACCGCCCGCGCCTTCCGGCCCGACGCGGTGGTCCTGGACTGGATGCTGCCCGACCTCGACGGCCTGCAGATCCTCCGCGCCCTGCGGCGTGAGGCACCCCGCGTGTGCGTGCTGTTCCTGACGGCCCGCGACGCCGTCGAGGACCGCATCGCCGGCATCTCCGCGGGCGGCGACGACTACGTCACCAAGCCCTACAGCCTGGAAGAAGTCCTGGCCCGGCTGCGCGGGCTGCTCCGGCGGGCCGGCATGACCGCCGAGCCGGGCACGAACCGGCTCACCGTCGGGGACCTCAGCATGGACGAGGAAGCCAGGGAGGTCAGCCGCGGCGGGGCCACCGTCGATCTGTCCCGGACCGAGTTCGAACTCCTGCGCTTCCTCATGCGCAACCCGCGCCGGGTCCTGTCCAAGGACCAGATCCTCGACCGCGTCTGGGCCTACGACTTCGGCGGACGCGCCCACATCGTCGAGCTCTACATCAGCTACCTGCGCAAGAAGATCGACGCCGGACGCACCCCACTGATCCACACCGTGCGCGGCGTCGGCTACGTCCTCAAGCCGGAAGCCCCATGAGGCCTCCGCCGCCGCGCACCCTGCGAGGCCAGCTCACCGCCGGACTCGTCGCGCTGCTCGCCCTCGCCTGCCTCGCCGTCGGCATCACCACCGCCCTCGCCCTGCGCGGCTTCCTGATGGGGCGTCTCGACGAACAGCTCTCCGCCTCCGGCGGCCGGTTCGCCGCCAGCCTCGAACACGAAGCCACGCCCGACGCCGACAACCGCCCCGACACCCGCGGTCAGGCCGAGGCGACCTTCGGTGCCCGCCTCCTGAACGGCACCGTCACCCAGGCAGCCGTCGTCGATCAAGCCACCCACCGCTCCCTCCCGCTCACCCCCGGGGACCGGCGCGCCCTGGCGGGGATCCCCGCTGACGGACACGGACACAGCATCCTCCTCTCCGCTCTGGGCAAGTACCGCGTCACGGCAGTCGAGGGCGACGACCAGGACATCCTGATCACCGGCCTGCCCCTGCACCCGGTCGAAGAGACCGTGCACCGCCTCGAAGCAGTCGAAGCCGTCCTGTTCGGCGCCGCCCTCGTGGCCACCGGCACCGCCGCAGCCCTCTGGGTGCGGATCTCCCTGCGCCCCCTTCAGAAAGTCACCGCCCGGGCGGCGGAGGTCGCCGGGCTGCCGCTCGCCAGCGGCGAGGTCGCCATGCCCGGGCCCCTTCCCGACACCGACCCGCGCACCGAGGTCGGCCAGGTCGGCACCGCCCTCAACCACATGCTCGGCCACGTCGAGGACGCCCTCACCCGCCGCCAAGCCAGCGAGGAACGCCTGCGGCACTTCGCCGCCGACGCCAGCCACGAACTGCGCACCCCCGTCGCCAACATCCGAGGCCACGCCGAACTCGCCCTGCGCCACCACGGCCCCGTCCCCGCCGAAGTCCGCCACGCTCTGGAACGGATCAACGGCGAATCACAGCGCATGACCCGTCTCGTCGACGACCTGCTCCTCCTCGCCCGCCTCGATGCCGGACGCCCCCTCGACCACGAACCGGTCGACCTGACCCTGCTGATCCTGAACGCGACGGACGACGCACGCGCCGCAGGTCCCGCCCACCACTGGCTCCTCGACCTCCCCGAAGAACCCGTCACCGTCACCGGCGACGCCCACCGCCTCCAACAGGCCATCGGCAACCTCCTCGCCAACGCCCGAACCCACACCCCGCCCGGCACCAACGTGGCCATCACCCTCACCACCGATCAGACCAGCGTCTCCGTGGTCGTGAGCGACAACGGGCCCGGCATCCCCGAAGAGCTCCAGCCCGAAATCTTCGGCCGCTTCGTCCGCGCCGACCACGCCCGCTCCCGTAGCACGGGGAGCACCGGTCTGGGCCTCTCCATCGTCCACGCCGTCATCACCGCCCACGGCGGAACCGCCACCGTCACCAGCAGCCCCGGACACACCACCTTTCGCCTCACACTCCCCGACTGACACCGTCCGGCCCGGCCAGCACACCGCTGGATCAGGCCCGTGAACAGCCCCGCATCATGGAGCGACGCAGCAGAGGGGACGGACAAGCCCAGGTCGAGATGGCGGCTGGAGCGTGAGGTAACCCCTTCCAGGCTACGATGACCAGCGGTCCCGAGCAGTCCGTCAATGCCAATGCTTACAGGTCGTGCCACCTGGTCACGACGTGCCCATGGCTGGAAGCTCCAGGCGCAGTTCGTAGCCGCCGTCGGCCGTCGGGCCGGACGTGACAGTGCCGCCGAGGAGCGCGGCGCGCTGACGCAGGCCGACCAGGCCGTAGTGCGCACTGGGCAGAGGGAGAGCGGGCCGGGTCGGTGCGGTATTGGTGACTGTGACACGGACGGCGCCGCCCTCGTGGCAGATGTGAACCGCCGCGGTGGCGCCGGGGGCGTGCTTGCGTACGTTGGTCAGCGCCTCCTGGACCGGCACGGCCCGCTGCCGCCGCTGATGCTGGCCCTCACGGTGGTGACCGGTCTGGTGGACGCGGTGAGCTTTCTGGGGCTCGGACATGTCTTCGTCGCCAACATGACGGGCAACGTGGTCTTCCTCGGCTTCGCCCTGGCGGGAGCCGACGGCCTGTCCGCACTCGCCTCCGTCGTCTCCCTGGTGGCCTTTCTCACCGGTGCGCTGGCCGGCGGCCGCTTCGGCGTCCGGATCGCCGTGCACCGAGGCCGGTTGCTCGCCTCGGCCATGGCCGTACAGGCGGTGCTGTTCGCCGGGGCGCTCGGCACGACCGTCGCGGGGCACGACAAGGTGGGGACCACCGTCCAGTACACCCTGATCGTGCTCCTCGGCCTCGCGATGGGGCTGCAGAACGCGGTCGCCCGGCGGCTCGGCGTCCCCGACCTGACGACGACCGTGCTCACCCTCACCCTCACCGGGCTCGCCGCCGACTCCGGCCCGGTCGGCGGAGCGGCGCCCCGGCCCGGCCCGGCCGACGGATCCTGTCCGTGCTGGCGATGTTCCTCAGCGCCCTCGCCGGAGCCGTACTCCTGAAGATCGGGATCTCCCTCGTCCTGGCGGTGGCGCTGGCACTGCTCGCCACGGGCGCGGCCGTTCTGTGGCGACTCTCGGTCCCGGGTGCGGGATGGGCCGCCGCGCCGTGAGCCGGGTCATGCGCTTCAGCGGGAGGGATTCTCCCGTACCGGGTGCTTGCTCAGGATCGAGACCCGGTTGAAGGCGTTGATGGCGATGGCCACCCAGATCACCGCGGACAGCTCGTCGTCGCTCAGCGCCTCGTGGGCCTCGGCGTACGCCCGCTCCTGGGCGAGGGCGTCGGCGGGGTGGGTGGTGGCCTCGGCGAGAGCGAGGGCGGCGCGCTCGCGGGCGGTGAAGAGTTCGGTGTCGCGCCAGGCGGCGAGCACGCCGAGGCGCCGGGTGGTCTCACCGGCCCGCAGCGCGGCCCGGGTGTGCACGTCGAGGCAGTAGGCGCAGCCGTTGAGCTGGGAGACGCGGAGGTTGACCAGCTCGACCAGGATCCGGTCGAGACCCGCATCGGCGGCGGTGGTACGGACGACGTCGGCCGTCTTCACCAGTGCCTGGTACGCGGTGGGGCTCTGCTTGTCGAGGTGGATCCGTCCGGTGGACCGGAGGGCTGCCGTGACCTGTGCCGTCTCGCTCACCCTGTACTCCTTCGTCTGTTGCCGGGCGTTGTCGTCACGGCTATCATCCTCCATAATTGTTGAAATCAAAACTACATTGGGAGGGGTCGGGAGATGGGTGACACGGAGGTCGAGGTCCTCACGGCCCGGGACGTCCCGCTGGGCGGCCCGCGCGCCATGACCGTACGCCGCACACTGCCCCAGCGGGCCCGGACGCTCATCGGGGCCTGGTGCTTCGCCGACCACTACGGCCCCGACCTGGTCGCCGACTCCGGCGGCATGGACGTCGCCCCTCACCCGCACACCGGACTGCAGACCGTGAGCTGGCTCTTCACCGGCGAGATCGAGCACCGCGACAGCCTGGGCACCCATGCCTTCGTACGGCCCGGAGAGATCAACCTCATGACCGGCGGACACGGCATCAGCCACACGGAGGTCTCCACACCCGACACCGCCGTCCTGCACGGCGTCCAGCTCTGGCTTGCCCTCCCCGACGAACACCGCCACGCCCCCCGCGACTTCCAGCACCACGCCCCTGAGCCGCTCCGCGTCGACGGCGCCGAACTCAGGGTCTTCCTGGGCACACTGGCCGGCGCGACCTCCCCCATCCGCACCTTCACCCCACTCCTCGGCGCCGAACTCCTCCTCGACCCCGGCGCCACCGTCACCCTCGACGTCGACCCGGCCTTCGAACACGGCCTGCTCGTCGACGAAGGCAACGTCCACCTCGCCGGCACGGTCCTCCACCCCGCCGAACTCGGCTACGTGGCCACGGGGCGGACGACGCTCACCCTCACCAACGCCTCCGACCACCGCGCACGAGCGGTCCTGCTCGGCGGCACGCCGTTCGGGGAAGAGATCGTCATGTGGTGGAACTTCATCGGCCGCAGCCACCAGGACATCGTCGAGGCGCGGGAGGAATGGGAGCGGGCCTCCGACCGTTTCGGCAGCGTCGACGGCTACCCCGGCGACCGGCTGACCGCCCCCGCCCTGCCGAACGCCGTCATCGCACCCCGCAAGAACCCCTCCCACCACTGAACCCCCCACCGAAAGGACCGTCATGAGCGAGCCGACCACCACCCCCCTCGTCCGACGCGTCGACGCCCGCCACCGCTACGAGATCCTCGTCGACGACAAGCGCGCCGGCCTGACCGCCTACCGCGACCGCGACGACCGGCGGGTCTTCTTCCACACCGAGATCGACGACGCCCACGCCGGCCAGGGACTCGCCGCGATCCTCGTCGAGCAGGCCCTGACCGACGTCCGCGCCTCCGGGATGCGGATCGTCCCCGTCTGCCCGTACGTGGCCAAGTTCCTCAAGAAGCACCAGGAGTTCACGGACATCACCGACCCCGTGACCCCCGAGGTCCTCACGTGGCTCGACGCCCAGCTGGGACGCTGACACCACCGAACAGACAGCTCGAGCTGACCGAGCCAGGCGCAAAGTGTGGACGGGCGCGGTGTGATCACGAGGAGTATGTGCGACCACGGTCAGCCTTGAGCACACCAATGTCCCCGCCGGCACCGGCGAGGTGACCCTTGTGATGGCCCGCCGGGTGGAGCCCGGTCACGAAGCCGCCTCCGATTCGTGGGCGAAGGGCATCCTCGACAGCGCGGCCACCTTCCCCGGCCACCGGGGATACGGACTCTTCACTCCCTTTCGGTGGCGACGCCCCTGGTTCCTCGTCCACCGTTTCCGGGACGCGGAGGCCTGCCGGGCCTGGCAGGATTCGCCCGAGCGGGCGGCCCGGTTCGCCGACTGCCAGGGACACGGGGCTTCCCCCGGGAGCGTGGACACCGGGTGCTATGCGGCCGTGGCCAGGGTAACTGATCTCTGCTCGTAGGCGATCGGGGTCATGTGGTCGAGGGCGGAGTGCCGCCTCCAGGTGTTGTAGCGGTTGATCCACCGGAACACCGCGAGCCGGGCCGCGCGAGCTCCCGGCCGGCGCTTCGCGCCCTGGAGCGTCTCCCGCTTCAGGCTCGCGTTGAACGCCTCGGCGGCGGCGTTGTCCGCCGAGGTGCCGACGGCCCCGCGCGATCGGGTCACGCCGAGCTCGCGGCAGACCTTCGCGAAGTCCTTCGAGCAGTACTGACCAGGTTCAACCAGTGGATGCAACACCGGCTTATTTCATCGATAGTAGATGGTCGTTGAGGGCCTCGGCGGGCGTCTTCCAACCGAGGCTCTTCCGGGGCCGGCTGTTGAGCGTGGCAGCGACCGCCTCGATATCCTCAGCCGCCCATCGAGAAAGGTCAGTTCCCTTCGGGAAGTATTGGCGCAACAGGCCGTTCGTGTTCTCGTTGGTGCCGCGCTGCCAGGGGCTGTGCGGGTCGGCGAAGTAGACCGGGATGCCGGTCTCGATCCTTCGCGGGACAGGCCGGGCGAACCCGCCCCGCACTCGATGCCACCCCACTACAATCCCCACACCCAAGCCGTTGACCTGGGCATACACCGAAGTCCGGCTGGAGTACCAGTAGAGCGACTTCTCCACGACGGCGTTGTCGGGGAAGCGGCTGTCGCCGTAGTAGTTCCACCGCAAGCGCAAGTCGATGGTGCTTCCGTTGGCGTTGAGAGAGGGAGCGGAGCCGGAGGCGCCCACGCCGTCGGTTGGGCGGTGCCAGCCCTCCCAGGTCCGCCCGAAATCGCTGGACTGGCTGATCCAGGCATAGCCGTCGGTGCCAAGGCAGGCGACGGCCTCGTGGGCCTGCTGGGCGTATTCGGGGTCGCCGGGCTGTTCGGTGATGGTGACCGAGCCGCCGCGGGCGATCTCGACGCTGGACTCGCAGAGCGCGTCGCCGGGGAACTTGGACCACGTCACGGTGCTTGGGAGCGAGACATCGAGAGCAGTGAAGAGCGGATCGTCGAGCCTTCCCACGCCGACTGCCACCGTCGGTCCCGGTGTGGAAGATGGTGATGCGGCCGCGGATGGAGACGATGACCGGCGCGACGTAGGTCGTGTTAGGCACCGGGTGCTGCCGGTAGTCGCCGTCGTCATAGTTCCACCAGATGTGGTCGTCGAGGCCGTCGACCACGCCGTACGTGGTGCCCGCGTACGACAGCTTGTCAGGCGTGTCCTTGGCGCGGGCCGCCTTGCCGACCAGCTTCCAGGACGACTCGGCCCGGTCCGCGGAGGCCGGAGACGCGGCCACGCCGACGAGCAGGGCGGCCCCCGTCAGTACTCCGATCGAGGCGCGTAGCCCGGTGGAATTGAACCGAGGATTGTTCCTGTTCCAGAGCATTGCTGACCTCATTCCCGATGTCGCCGACCTGCCCCAAGGACGGTAGCTCCGGCCGCATCCCCGTGCTGTTCCGAGAGTGCACGGGCACATGACCCCGCCTGCACTGACAGTGCGCTGGCCCGCCCACCTCCTCGCCACGCTGAACACCGGCCGGAACTTGCAGTACCCAGCTCCCGGGCACGGTTTATCTGTGAGCCGTTTCCATCCTCACGTTGATGCGCGGTGAAGGAAGAGGACGGCCTTGACGAGGTCGGTGATGCGGTTGTGCTGCAGCGGAGCTTTCGCAGGACTCGCCAGCCTTTGAGGGTGGCCATGGCCTGTTCGCCAAGGCAGCGGATCTCGGCGTGGGTGCTGTTGTGCCGGCGCTTCCACCACTTGAGCCGGCGGCCTCGGAAGGGTACTCGGATCGGGCGGCCGGCACCCTGGTACGCCTTGTCGGCCCAGCACTTGAGTTCCATACCAACGAGCGCGTCGATGACGCCGTGGGTGCGGGCGGCGGTCACCTCGTGGGTCGCCCCGGGGAGTGCGGGCGAGGCCCACAGCAGCCGCCCGAACGGGTCGGTGAGGGCTTGGATATTCATGCCGTGCCGCTTGTGTTTGCCGAAGTAGTACGGCGTGCCGGCGGCGATCCGGTTATACCCGCCAGGCGGACGCGCTGCCCATACGGGCTACCGCATGGTGCCCGTACACCCCTTATCCGCGACCGCTGCACCAGGTAGGTAGGGAGAGCACAGCGAAACTGCCAGCCCTACGAGCGGAAGTCCATGCACGCGCAAGAGCCGAAAAAGAACGAAAAGCAGCCGCAGCGCCCCGTCAAGAGCACGGCCGCGCGGCCGGGGGAGGCCCCGAGCAGTCGGGTGCCCGATGCGCTTCTCGAGCTGCAGCGCACCGTCGGCAACGAGGCCGTCGTCCGTATGCTCCAGCGGGACCGGCACCAGCACGGCGCAGGCTGCGGCCACCAGCAGCCCACGGCGGAGCCGGTGCAGCGCTCCACCGTGCACGACGTGCTGCGCGCGCCGGGCAAGCCGCTGGACGAACCGCTGCGCCAGGAAATGGAATCCCGCCTCGGCGCCGACTTCTCCGACGTCCGCCTGCACACCGACTCCGCGGCCCGCGACTCCGCCGCCGAGGTGGGTGCCCGTGCCTACACCTCCGGCAGCCATGTCGTCATCGGCGACGGGGGCGGCGACAAGCACACCCTCGCCCATGAGCTGACGCACGTCATCCAGCAGCGCCAGGGTCCGGTGGCCGGTACGGACAACGGGTCGGGACTGAGCGTCTCCGACCCCGGCGACCGCTTCGAGCGCGAGGCCGAGGCCAACGCGGTCCGGGTGATGAGGCGGACGCCCGAGCAGAGCGACCAGGGCCCCCAAGGTGCCCCCGTACAGCGGGAAGCCGACGCCATGGCCCGGAGCACGGCGCGCGGCACCGACGCGACGGTCCTCCAGCGCTTTTCCCAGGTCACCACCGTGGAGTTGGGGCCCGCACGGGTCTCGCAGAACCGCCTCTACCTCATGACCGTCACTCCCGGGGCGGACACCACCGTTATCTGGGTTGCGGAGGACGCCCCAGCGCCTCGGTACTGCACGCCGACCGGGCAGAGCGGGGACATCGGGGGGCGCACGTACGCGGAGTACGAGCCGTCGACGACCTTCCTCGCGGACTGTGCCCACACCGCCGAGGAGATCATGCACCAGCAGCGACTGGCCCTGGGGCAGGATGCCAGCGAATTCGCCTTGGGCGGCGGCCAGTTCGGCTTGGGCGAAAGGGAAAACGTGGAGGGCGCCCTGGCCTACGCGCATGCCAGGCCCGGCGGCCCGCACGCGAACGGCGAGGAACGGCCGGACCCCGGACAGGCGTTCGCCATCGTGGAGACCGCGTGGGACGAGGATTACGAGCTGCCCGCCAACACCAGCGGGTGGCCCTACCACGTGGCGGCCGTGGTCGCCGTGGACGGCGATGACCGCATCACCGTGGAGCAGGCCGCGGACGGCACCGACGCAAAGGCCCGCCAGGGGCACGAGGGCATCGTCGACATGTATACGGCGGGCACGGACCCGACCAACGGGCAGGCGCTGCCGCACAGTTTCCACGGGCGAAACACCGGCGCTCCGGTGCAGCACTTCTCGGTCGGCGCGATCACCGTCATCCTCCAGCCGATCAACGTGGGCCGTCTCAAAAAGGAGACCGGCCGCCGGAAGCTCATGTGACCCGACCCGACCTGATCCGACCTGATCTGGCCTGCCCGCCCTGCCCCTGAACGCCCGCCCGTAGAACCCGAAGCCGGCCCGTAGCCGTCCCGCAAGGGCGCGGCTACGGCCTGTCGAGTCCGGCCAGCAGTGCGGCCCGTTCGTGGTCGTACATCGGCTCGACGGTGCAGTCCTCGCTGCGGCGGACGGGGAGGGGCAGGGGCTGCCGCAGCGTGCGCCCCACGCTGCCGCCGGCGTGACGAACGATTTCGGGTGGCACACCTACTCGCCGCACTCCGACTTCGTCGCCCGCTACCTGCGCACCGGCAAGTACCTGGACCAGGCCCTCGAAGCCCTCGCTCGCTTCACCCGGTACTTCTCGGCAGAGGTCGCCGTGCGGGACTCCCTCAACGACTTCCCCGACGAGACGATGAAGGCCGTCGACGCCTGGGCCCGAGACCAGGACCACCGGACCCGTCGGCTCGCGAGTGAGGCCACCCGCCCGCTGCTGCCCTGTGCCCCGCGCATCTCCCTGCCTGACGACGTGGCGCTGCCTTTCCCCGAGCAGCTCTACGGCGACTCCAGCACCTACGTCCGCACGTCGGTCGCCAACCATCTGCACGACCTGTCCGTGACGCAGCCGGATCTGGTGCTGGCCACACTTCAGCGCTGGAAGGTCTCTGGTCCCACGCTGTCCGCCGGCGTCCTCAAGCTGATCGAGGGCTTGCGTCACGGCTGGGACTCCATCGTCTACAAGGGCTACGAGCGCGGTGTCCAGCTGTCGGGCGGCAGTGGCAGAAACTCGGCACGGCGCGAAGCCTGTATCGAGGGGCCCCTTTCCTCCTGGTCGACGAGCCGACCTCGGCGCTCGATATCTCTAGCTCCCGAAGCCTGCAAGGCACACGAGAGATCCGGTCCTCGGGTCCTGTGCCTCTGCAGTATCTGAGGGGTCATAGGTATGTCAGGTATGTTTATGATCACGAGCGCTGCGGCCACCCAGCGACATGCCGATGCCGGAGTGCGACCCGACGTGCTGCGCGATTTGATGGACCACAAATCCATCGACACCACGATGGGGTACTACAAGGTCTCTCTGGAGCGGAAGCGCGCGGCCATCAAGGCCATCCGGCTCGAGGTAGTCGACCGCACCGGGAAGCCGGCCCCGATGTCCTCAGCCACGGCCTACGAGGCCCGATCGGTAGTTGTCCCGTTCGGCAACTGCACTGAGCCTAGCAACGTCAAAGCCGGGGGCAAGAGTTGTGCCCTGCGGTTCCAGTGCGCTGGCTGCGGGTTCTACCGGCCCGACCCGTCCTACCTGCCTGCGATCGAGGAACACCTGCACGCGCTGCGGGCCGACCGCGAGACCGCACAGGCGATGGAAGCCGCTCCGTTCGTCGTGCGCAACCTCGCCGATCAGATCGACGCCTTCAAGGAGGTCGCCGACACCATGCGCCAACGCCTGGACGAGATGCCCGCGGACCGTCGTGCCGAGGTCGAGGAGGCCAGCCGGACCCTGCGCAAGGCCCGCCTCGCCGACGGCAGGACCCTCTTGCCACTCAGCGTGATCCACCGCCCCGGTGAAGCCCAATGAGTGCGCGTCGAACTTCTGGGGAGGTTCTTCGCGAGGCTCGCCGCAAGGACAGTCGGGACAAGCGAGCGAAGGTGCTCGCAACCGTCGATGGCATGGTCGAGCGCGGCGAGCCCGTCACCTTCACCGCTGTGGCCAAGGCGGCCGGTGTTTCCAGCTGGCTGGTCTACGCAGACGGAGTCCGCGTGCACATCGAACAGGCTCGCAGCCGGCAGGCCACGCGGAGCCACCGCGACGACCAGGCCGGACTGGCACCCAGTCAAGCAAGTCTGGCCACTGACCTAGAGATCGCGAAGGCCGACAACCAGCGACTGCGGACCGAAGTCGCCACCCTCCGACGGACCGTCCAGCGTCAGATGGGACAGCAACTGGACCAACTGGGCGCCGCCGACCTCGCCGAGCGCGTCGAGGAGCTCACATGCCAGAACCGTTCCCTACGCGGTGAGCTGGATGAGCTTACGCGCTCGCACGCGCACCTCCAGCAGCAACTGGCCGAGACTGAGGACAATCTCAACGCGGCCCGCGCGAGCCTCCGACGGATGATCCGAAGCGAGAACCGCAGCATGTGAGATCGGCGCTGGCCGGCGAGCTGGGCCATGAGGTCCAGCTCGGAGGGCCAGACGTAGTGGAAGGGAATCGTCCGAGCCTCGCCGCGACGGTCCTCCGCAATCTTGATGTAACGGCCGGTTGCGACGGAATTGCCGGCTGCCGGTTCCACCTTGCATACCGGTGGTCACAGTTCGAAGCGGTACCAGGTGTGGTCGTCGTGGAACTGCAGCCAAGCCTGATTGCCGCGGCAGACCGTGCGGCGAGCCCATGTGGAGGGCCGCGTTCCGTCCGGGAGCCGGAGCGAGGCTGAGGCCACACTTTCGAGGGGGCCGTTCTGGCCTCGGGTGAGAGCGACGGTGTAGTGGCCGGGGATCTTGCGAGGGCCGGTGTCAGCTGCGAGGAAGGCGACGTTGTCGCCGTCGACCAGGACGGCTGAGGCGAAGTGGATCGGTGTGCGCCGGGTCCAACGGATGCCGGTGGCATCGATCTCCACCAAAGGGAACCCGGTGTAGGGGTAGGCCCAGGTCTGGTCGGCGCCGACGTTGAGGGCGTAGCAGTCGACCCAGCTGCCGGGACCTATGCGGTCGAACGTCGCGTACCAGGCGGGCTCGCCGGCGCTGGTCCAGCGGATGAGACCGGGCATCGACATGGTCATCCGTGGGGCGGGCTGAGGCTTGGTCCCGGAGCTACTGGTACGTCGGTGGTTCGCAGGGCGTTGCGCGCAGATGGCTGCCTCGTCGCCGTAGCCGATCCAGATGTCGCCGTTCGTGTCCGTGAGCAGGTGTTGGATGTCGTCGCCCGCATGGAAGGTCGTCAGCTGCGCGCCGTCGTGACCCACCACGAGTGCGTTGTGGGGGATTTCTCCTTCGAGGGCTTCGAAGGTCAATGCCGGTGGCCCGGAGGGCATGCGGCAGCGTGCGGAGGCCAGGACGAAGCCGCTGTCCAGCGAGTCGATCCTGGGAAAGTGCAGGTCGAGGTCGGCCAGACCTACTTCCTGGACGTCGGTGCCGTCCATCACAACCACCAGCGCGTCGTAGCGGGAGCGTTGGGCCGGGGGCACACGACGGGTGCAGGTGGCCTCCGGCGGGACGAGCAGTGTGACGACGCGTCCGAGTGCGTCGACGGTCGACGCCGCGACCTGTCGGTCGAGGTAGCGGTCGGGCAGTTGGGCGTACGGTTCGAGCCGATGGGGAGCTGTGGTCACGGGCGGGTCTCCTGGGGATTGGCCGGCTGGGATGTCCGGGCGGTGCGCAGATGGTCGGCGGCCTCCTGCGTGAGGGTGTCGGCAGGCCATCCGGCAAGGGTGGTCAACGCGGTACGCCGCGCTTCGGGCGTGCTGCTGGTGAGTGCGGAGCGCAGCAAGGGCCATCCGTGTTCAGGATGGCGTCGGAGGAAGTGCGCGAACAGCAGGAGAGCGTGGTCGCGTTCGGGTCGGGGGGTCGTGGCGAGGCGCCGCTCGGCCAGGTCGAGGATGTGTGCGACGTGCCGGCGGTCGCTGTTGCACAGCGCATGTGCCCAGGTCGGGTCGAGCAGGGACGGTCCGGTTTCCAGATGTGCCAAGCATTGGGCCGTCGGGCTCAGGCCCAGGGCTTCGGCAGGTTGCAGAGCGAGGTGGAAGTGGGGGCGCTGGGGGTCGGCGAGGTGGTCCAGGACAAGCGCACGCCACCGGGGTTCGTGGAGCAGGCCCTCGTAGCGTGCTGTCAGGCAGGCGATGTCGGCGGGCCGCCAGGGCAGTTCCTGGGGCGGGTGGCGGAAGAACATGGTGATGCTGATCAGGTCGCGAAGCATGGCGATGGTGGGCGTCCGGGCGTGGACCAGGTCGGCATAGCGGTGCAGCACGGGTACGGCGTGCGAGTATTCGGCCAGCCCGGGTGCGGGACCTCCCTGGCCGTCGGCCATTGCGGCCAGGATGCCCCCGCCGCCGTTCAGGAGCGGAGTGTCGACGTGGGGGTGGTTCAGGGCGCCGTGCAGGTCGCCGGTGGTCGCGGCGAGGTGGGCGAGGTACTCGTCCATGATGGCGTTGCGGAAGCCCTCGCGCAGCAGCCACGCCCTGATGGAGGGTTCTTTGGTATCGCGCAGCGTTCGGACCGCGTGGATGCGTCCCCAGCCCGCGACTTGTTGGGCGAGGGCATGAACGGCCAGGTCTCCGTCGGGCTGGGAGCGGTGGAGTGCGATGGCTGCGTAGAGGGTGAGCTCATCCAGGGTGCCGAGCAGGAGCAGCAGTTCTCGGTCGCGGATGTCCCCGCCCAGGCCCAGGAGCACCAGGCCGATCTTGACCGGGGCTCGGTGGGTACCGTGCTCTGCCAACTGCCGGCCGACTCGGCGCAGGCCGTCGGACGGCAGACCTCGGCGGCGGACCTCGGTGCTGAGGTCGTCGGCGACATCGATCGGCGAGCAAGCAGTGAGGAGGTCGTGGAGACCCTTGAGCTTGTCGCCGCTGAGGCCGGGCACCAGTGCCGACAGCAGGTGTTCGAGGTGGCTGGCGAGTTCGGCACCGGAGGGAGGAACCACGCCGTCGCCGTCCGGAGTACGGCGTACCAGAGCGTCTTCACCGCCGCCGACGAAGGCGAGGCGAGTGCTGTCCGGGCGTGCATCGGGAAGCGGATCGCCAAACCCGGGCCACGAGCCGGGACCGTAGCGAGCACGGAGGGTCCGTGCATGGTCGAGAAAGGTGGGACTCGTGCTGGCGACGCCGCCGTTGCGCACCCACCGCGAGCCGGTCAACGACCGGAGGGCTGGCTGCCCTTTCGTGTAGTCATGACGTGGATAGTGCCCAATACGGCTCGTCTTGGCAACCGAGCCCTTCGTCGGCGGACCTTCACACGATCAGCTGACAGTTCTTCGGCCGACCACCAACCTGCCGGACTAACTTGGCAGCGCCCTGACTTACATGCCTCGGTCGTACCGACTGTCCTGACCTGGGCAGCTACTTGACAACCCCAGATAGCGCTCGACCCGCACGCGGAGATTGCCGCGTTCGAGGGCTTGTGGTCCCTCGCGGACGAAGGCCACGCGGTTGTTCTCGTGACTCACCGCCTGGCAGCCACGGCCAACGCCGACCGCATTTACGTCCTCGACCAGGGCCGAGTAGCCGAAGAAGGCACCCACGAGCAGCTCATGGCCCGGCCTGACGGCATCTACCGGTCGATGTTCACCGCCCAGGCCGCCCAATACGGGGCCACCGCGCCTGCCGTTCCCTCGCAGCACGGGCACGCCCCGGCACCGAACCCGGTGAAGGGCGGCCCGCAGTGAACGCTGCTGCGCCCACTGCCAGCCTGTGGCGGCACGCGGACTTCCGACGCTACTGGGGTGGGCAGGCCGTCACGGTTGCCGGTTTCGGGATCACCACCATCGGCATCTCGGTCATCGCCGTGGTGGACCTGCACGCCTCGACCATGCACGTGGCACTGATCGCCGTCGCAGGAAAGCTGCCCCCGCTGCTGCTTTCCCTCCACGCCGGCGTCCTCGCCGACCGCTACCGCAAGCGTCCGGTCATCATCAGCTGCGATGTTCTGTGCGCCGTCACCCTGACCAGCATCCCCCTCGCTCAGCTGATCGCCGAGATCCTCCTGGGACAGCTGTACGCGGTCGCGTTCCTCGTCTCCGCGTTCCAGGTGATCGGCAGCAACGCCTCGATCAGCTACCTCCCGATCCTGCTGCGCGGGGAGCAGCTCAAGGAGGGAACCTCCAAGCTCGGCGCGACCAACTGGCTCGCCGACCTGACCGGGAACAACCTGGGCGGCCTCCTGGTCACCGCGCTGGGCGCCGCCCGCGCAATCGCGCTGGACGCGGTCTCCTACCTGATCTGCGCCTTCTGCCTGCTCCGCATCCGCCACCGTGAACCCGAACCGGCACCTCGGCCCGCGGGCACGAGCCAGTGGACGGAGATCCGCGAAGGCCTCGACTACACCCTCGAAGCACCCCTCGTTCGGTCCATCGCCCTGTCCAACGCCACCACGTCCTTCGCCCTCGCCGCCAGCTCAGCACTCTGGCCTCTGTACCTTTTGCGTGAATTGGACTGGAGTCCCGCTGTGCTCGGCATCGTCATGGGGGTCGGCGGGGTCGGCGGGTTCCTCGGTGCCGTCCTGTGGAGACCCCTGGAGCGGCGCTGGGGAACCGGGCCCGTCATGCTCACCGCCCTGGCCCTCAACCCGGCAGCCCAGATCCCACTGATCGTCGTCGGCCCTGGGGTCACCGGACAGATCGCCATCGGCGGCGGCATGCTGATCCAGACCTGTGCCGCCGTTGCACACGGCGGATTGCAGCGCAGCGTCCGCCAAGAGCTCTGCCCTGACCATCTGCAGGGCCGCGCCCAGGCAACCGGTGCATGGCTCGCCTTCGGCCTGCGTCCCCGCGTTCCTCGCCGGGGCATTCGGCACCCTCGTCGGGCTGCGCCCCACCCTCGGCGCAATCACCTGTCTGCTTTGCGCACCGTTCGTGATCCTGTGGTGCTCACCGGTGCGTGTCCTGCACACCGCCGGCGCCCGCGCACCCGACGCCGTCCGAGGCGCCGCCTGATGCCCCGCCCAGCAGCAGATCGCATCACAATCGCCATTTCACGCAGCGACCCCCACCGCCCGTCTCCCACCGAGCCCGTCGGAGCCTGCATCCGCCACATGAAAGGTGCCGCCATGCCGCCCGCCCGATCCGACATCCGCAACCTCCTCACGGAATACCTGGAGCACCACCCCGCAGCGCGGGAGCAACTCGAGCCGCTCGTCGCCGCGCTCGACTCCGAGGCCGAACCCACCAGCCGCGCAACGCTGCCCGGACACATCACGTGCAGCGCCGCGGTGATCGACCGTGATCGACGCGTGCTGCACATCGGCCACAAGGCATCGCGGAAGCTACTCGCTCCAGGTGGTTAGGCCAAGAATTTGAGACTGTCTCACCCTCCCTTCGCGGAGGGTTCCTTTGTGTCCGGAGAGCGGTTAGGTTCGGGGTTCTTCGCTTGTCTCAAGGAGCCCTGTGGACTACTTCTTTGCCTCCCGCGACAAGGTCCGCCGCTTCGGCACGACACTCGACGGCACTGACCTTGACGGCCTGCGGTACGTGACCCGGGAGCGGGCGCTCAAGGACGGCACCCCGTTCTTCCTCGGCTCGGACATGCGGCCCTTGGAGCCGCACTGCTCTTTCTTCTTCGACCTGGCCAAGACGCTCAAGGCGAAGTCGTTGCAGGACTACACCTACGACTTCCTCGACTACAGCGACTTCCTCGAGAGCCTCGCCCCGCCGAGCGACGTGTTGTCCGCAACGGAGGACGACCTGCTCGCCTAGCGCGAGCACTGCACCGAGCACCGGGACGAGCCCATGTCGCCGGCCACCTGGAAGCGCCGCCGTGTGACGATCCGCAGCTTCTACGACTGGGCCGTCGACGAGGCCAAGTTGCTGGCCAGACGGCCGTATTACCGGCGGCCCAATGGGCGGGACGTGCTGAGCTGGGGCGCCACCGCTGCACTCGACGTGCGGCAGCTCACGTACGAGCAGTGGCGGTTCCTGGACCACGTCGGACTTCGCGGACTGCTCCCGGACGGCACGGCCGACCCTTCGTTCCGGTCCGCGCACACACTCCGCGACAGTGCGGCAGGCAATCTCTCCATCACCACCGGCCTGCGGCTGCGCGAGTTCAGGGCCCTGCTCGACATCGAGGTCGGCCCACCGCGCCGCGATGGCACCGCGAAGAAAGTAGAGCTCCAGGCCATCGCCAAGTTCGGTCTGCCGCGGACCGTCGAGGTCCAGGATGCGACGCTGCGGGACATCGACTGGTATCGGCGGACCGAGCGTGCCGCCACGGTACGCAGGGCGTCGAAGAGCCTGTGGCGCCGCCGCGAGGAATTCTTCGTCGTCGACGACGTCAACATGCGCCAGATGAAACTGCGCGGCGTCGATCACGGAAGGCGCCGGACCTGGAGCGTCAAGGCGATGGACGCGGAGCTGCGAGCGCGGACCATGATCGAGGGCGAGCACGGGCTGGAGCCGATGGCGCTGTTCGTCGGCCGCCACGGGCGGATGCTCACCAGCCAGAGGTGGGAGCAGGTATTCCTCGACGCGCACGCGCGCACGCTGCGGATCATCGAGGAGCGCGACCTCGAGCTGGAGATGCCGCGCCAGGTCCGGATTCACGATCTTCGGCACACGTTCGCGGACTACATGCTGGAGCTGCTGACCGAGCTGCTGCGCAAGCAGGACGCGGAGGAGTACGCGCGCTCGGGCCGCGTTCCGGTCTACGCGGCCGATCACCAGTCCCGCAACCCCTTCCTGACCGTGATGGGGCTGCTCGGGCACCGACGCCCAGAGTCGACGATGCGGTATCTGACGTACAAGAAGAATTCGAACCTGCTGGTCGCGCAGGCCATCAAGGAGTGGAACGACCAGGACAGCACGTACGCGGAACTGGCGTTGCGGCACGGGGGACGGTGGAACGGCTGATGCCCCGCCGAGGAGAACGCCGTGGTACCTCCGACACCCGACGCCCCCGCCCCGTCGAGCGCGCTCCCGACCGGATCGGGATACGCGAGGTCGTCTTCCGTCAACGCGACCGCCCCGTTCACGCACGACTCGACCCGTCCGAGTTCGCGTGTTCCACCCTGGCCGGACAGCTCGCGGATCTGTGGGTCGACTACCACCGTAAGAACGCGCTATGCGCAAGACCGCGCAGGACGATGTACGCGCGTTGGAAAGGCGGCTCGCCCAAGGGCGTGAGCTCCTGGAGGCAGGACGGGATCCGCGCGAGCACGGTTGGCTGGAACTGCCGAATCTGATCTGGGCCACCCGCCACGGTCTGGTGGACGGCCGGGCACTGACGGACAACCTTCCCCTGAGCCGCAACTGGCCACCTGAAATCGCGAGTTCGCCCAAAAATCTGGCATTTGGCCGGGCATCGGCTTGATGGGCTGTCTTCATCACGTGCTGTTCCCCCGGGAGATCGATCTCCACCCGTTCCGGGTCCTGCTTCTGCTCGGGATGACCGACTGCACTTCCGAGGAACTGCACGCTCTCCAGGTGCCGGACCTGGAGTTCAGTGCCCAGGGTGTACGCATCGTCCAGACCAAGGAGCGTGCCGAGCGCGTCCGCGCCGACTTCCACCTGGTCGACGCCGCCGAGGACACGTCCGACGAGCCCGGAGACAAGGTGTACCCGGGTCGCGGTGCGTGGCATGTGCCCGGCCTGTTGCGGCGCCTGGTGGAGGTCAACGCGCTGACGCGCGAGGTGTTCAACTGCCAACCGTGGCTGTTCACTGCAGTGGAGTCCCGCCGGAGCGTGCGTATGGATGCCGCGCTGGCCGCGTTCCAGGACCCGGGACGGCGCTTCACACACTGGCTCGAGCGCCACAGCGGTGTGGGCCGTCCGTTCCCCAAGGGTGTCTCACGGCCCCACGACGTCCGGCGGCTGCGGAAGACCGCGAGGACGACCCGGGTGGTCGCACTCGGCGGCACCCTGACCGACTTGGCCGGCGACGATCGCAGTGTCCGCGTGTTCCAGCAGCACTACGCCCACGGGACCACGGCACACGTACTGGCGGGGGCCGCGATGAACCGCGCCCAGTCCAAGGTCTTCGCCAAGGTCACCGGAAAGGCGACCTTGGTGCGGCCCGAGGACGAAGCGCACCTCGGCGAGCCCGAGGTCGCCGCCGCGCTCGGCGTCACCCCGGAACAGGGCGCCGATCTGCGCGACGGCGAGCTCGACATGGGCGTGAGCAACTGCAAGGACCCGCACAACTCCCCCCACTCGGTGCCCGGCAAGCTTTGTCACGTCGCGCCGGCGATGTGCATGATCTGCGACAACGCCGTCGTCTTCGTCTCCCAGCTGCCCCAGCAGCTGCTGCTCTTCGATCACATCCAGCACATGCGTGACGTGCTGCCGCCGAAGACCTGGCACAGCGTGTGGGCACGGCAGGAGGCCGCGCTGAAGCAGGTCTTCGAGGAGTGCGCCGACCACATCGACGCCGCACGCAAGGTCATCGAGGAGCAAGCCCTGACCCTGAACCTGCCGCTGGGCATGCGAACGGAGTACGACCGATGACCAGCCCCGCCCGCCCGCTCGCGCTGAAGTCCGCAACCTTCGCCGATCACGAGCCGGTCTGCACAGAGCTTTCCGGGCAGATCCCCGACGTGGCCGGGCCGACGTTCGGCCGCATCGACATGTGGCCGGGCGACAACGTGAGACGACCAGCCAACGTGGTCAGGGCCGAGTGGCGGTGCAGCTTCCCCGAAGACCCGATATGGAACCTCCTCGTACGAGAGGTCGCGTTCTGCATGCTCCACCCCACCCACTCGGCGCTGCAGAAGGCCGGGATCTTCCTGCCGCCCAGCAAGTGGGGACTGCGGACGACTGCGCAGTGTTGCTTCGACCTGGTGAAACTGCTCAGCTGGTTCAAGAACAAGGCATGCCCGAAGACTTCGGCCGTTGGGAGCCGGCGGACTGGCAGGCGTTCGTCGATGCCCGCTCGCGGGTCACCGAGCCATCAACAGTGCGCAAGGTGGTCGCCTCGGTACGACGCCTAATCACCTTCTCGCCGGTCCTCACCGGTGTCCCCGCCTTGGAGGACCCCTGGCCGGGGAAGTCGAGCGCCCAGGTTGCCGAATCGGTGTGGACCGACGAGCTGGCCACCCCAGCGATCCCGCCCGAGGTCTGGTGGCCTCTGCTGCGGGCGGCATGGGCCTACATCGACCGCTTCGCCCAGGATATCCTCGCCGAACGCGATCGCCGCCAGTTTGAGCCGGTCAGCGGGCTGCCCCCGCAGATGGATAGCGACCGCGAACTGGATGATTGGCTGGCGGACCCGCGCACGAGCATCCCGCTCAACGCACGTAACCGAGGTGAGGCCCGTCGCGGCGAGGTGAACTGGCGGCGGGCCAGCAGGATCCCGACCGACGGCCGTACCCCGGTGCTGTTCGCCGCCGAGAGACGTCATGGTCTCAAGCGGCGTCAGCGCGTCCTCGACTGGCTCGCGGAGACCGGACGCAGTCACATCGGCCCGGTACGGGAACCGTACTTCGCTCCGCCCGCCGGGAAACGGCTCGCCAACAGCGACCGAGTTCTGCGCGAATGGTTGGGCAACCCGGACAATTTGATGTTCCGTCACACCATGTCGATCACCGCGGCCCAGGAACCCGACGGCGAGATCGCGCTCGGGCTGCAGCTCGAGCACGCCGCCCGGCGGGCGATGGCGAACCGCACCACGCTCGCCTACGGCAAGCCCGACGCGAAGTGGGTCAAGGAGTTCGACAACCAACTGCAGGTCGCCGCCGCCAAGAAAATGGTCTCCCTGCTCCAGGCCCGCCGAGCCGGTCAGACCATCGCGGTCGGCCCCGGCGCGGCGCGATTCCACGCCGGACTCGACAAGGTCAACGACGTCATGGATCAGGCCGGGACACTTCGCGCTCAGGTCGCCGACAAACGCCTGGAGATCACCCTGCTGCGGGACGAGTTCGCCGACCTCCACCTCGGCACGGTCAACCACTGCCTGTGGAACGCCCCCACGGCCGAGTGCCAGAACCAGCTCTCCCGTGATCAGCGCGGCCAGGCACCACTGCTGGGCGCCTGCCAGCCGTCCCGGTGCCGCAACTCGGTACTCACACTCGCCCACGAGCCGATCTGGCGGATGGAGAAGGCCGACCTCTTGAAGCTGCTGAAGAACAAGCTGTCCAAGCCACGGCGCGAGCAGGCCCTGGCCCGCCTCGCCGAGGTCCGCTCGGCAACCGCGCAGTGCGACAAGATGAAGGAGAACGCCTGATGCCGGTGTCCGCCGCCACGGAGACGAAACTCCGCGAGGCCATGACCCGTCTGCTGGCCGGTGAGCCGCTGCACACCGACGGCGCGCTGACCAAGGAGAACCTGGCGCGAGAGGCAAAGGTCAGCCACGCCACCGTCCACCGCGCCGAGGAGATCCTGGCCGAGTGGAACGCCAAAGTCGCCCGGCCTGTGCCTTTTGCGCAAGTCAGCGATGGTTTCGTCGCGCTGGACTTCTCCTGGAGTACGGAGCAGGGCCGACGTGAGCAGGTTGCCCGCCGGGTCCCAGGTGTACGTGGTGGTCTTGCCGTCGGCCGCCATCGTCGCGGTGCGGCCGTCGGCGTCGTACGTGGACGTGATCGTGTTGCCGTCGGAGTACTTGCGGGTGAGCATCTGCCCGGCGGAGGAGGTCTCCGGCGCCCAGTGGCTGCCGTTCGCCGACGTCAGGTCCCCGACGCTGCGCGCCAAGCTCCTGAACGCCGAGACCCATGGCCTCGACGGGCAGCCGGAACCCGTCAACGCATCCGCCCTGATCCACGACGGCCTCGGTCGCTATCTGCTTCATCTGAGGGATCAGCGCGAGGGCATCTGGGAGCGACTGCTCGCTGATCCGCATCCCGGTGCGGACCATCAAGTCGGAGTAGGTCGCGTTCCGCGAGGTCCAGCGGCCCCGGAACCGCGGCCGCGGCAGGCCCGTGATGTCGTAGCCGCGGACTCCGACGTCCCGCCAGCGCCGGTAGGACGCCGCGGGCAGCCACTCGATCCTCTCGCCGGCCTCGTCGTGGGCGTAGGTCGCCGGAACCGTCGCCGTCCTGGCTGCACCTGCCGCCCTCGGCGCGACCGTCAACCCAGGCGGCGGCGTCCGCCGATCCCGCTGAGGGATGGGGACCTCGGCCACCAACTGCCCGCCGACCGCCCACTGGTAGAACTGGTTGACATGCGAGACCTCCTGGCTCCAGGTCGACCCTTGAACCGTCGGCCCGCTCTCATCCCGGCGCCGCCAGTGGTGGAAGGCAAAGTGGTCGTCCTCCGTGGCTTGCCGCCAGTCCTTCCCGCCTCGCGAGAAGTACAGGAAGTTGAAGAACATCGCCATCGCCTCGGCGGCTTGTTCTGCGAGTGCCAGGAGGACTCCAAAAGGATCACTCGATGGAAGTACGCGTTCAGCGCGACGTCGTACGCAAAAATCGGCGACAGCAGGTACGGCGTTCCATCCGGGATTCCCGCCTCATCCAGCCAAGAATCCCAGCTCAGAGGCAACCCCGACACCGACCAAGCGGGTTCAGCGACCTTCGGAAGCTCCCGCGAGCTGCAATGGACTGACCAGCCCTTTCTCCCCAACACGACCAGACCATAGCTACGTCCGGTCACTGACCGAGCGCACACAAGCCGAGATCCGCATGCACCGCCCCGTGACCAGCCCGGCGCGGCACCGTCTCTTCTACCGGCTCGCCGCTCGCAACCGGGTCTCGGTCGCCTACCGCAACCTTCCCGGACCGCTGATCCCGCTGTACCTGACCGTCTGGACCGCCATCACGCTGGTGCGCGCCCTCCGCGGCGGCGGAGTGCACGAGTCCTTCGGTGGCATGCGGGAGGGCTGGGACCGCCGCACCGAGCAGCTGCGCCGACCCATGAGCTGGCGCACCGTGTGGCGGCTGACCGCCGCTGGCCGTCCACCTGTCATCTGAGCCCCGGCGCAACCCTGTCCACCATGAGAAAGGTCCATCGTGACGGCATCCACTTCCCCATCCAACCCGTCTGTTCTGCCGTCGGTGCTCGGAGTGTTCGCCCACCCGGACGACGAGAGCCTTCTCGCCGGCGGCGTGCTCGCGCAGCACTCCGCCGCCGGTGCCCGCACGGCGGTCGTCACCGCGACCTGGGCCCCGGACAGCCCGCGGGCCACCGAGCTCGCCGAGGCCCTGGCTGTCCTTGGCGCGGGCGCGCCGCGGATGCTCGGGTTCAGCGACGCCCGCAACGAGACATCGGCACCCGGGCAGCCCCGGTGGTGCGACGTGAACCTGGACGAAGCCGTCGCCCAAGTGACCGGGCACATCAGGCAGTTCCGTCCTGCTGTCGTCGTGACCCATGACGTGCTCGGGCAGCTCATCGACCACCCGGACCACCGGCGCACCCACCAGGTGACCCTGCTCGCGGTGGAGACCGCCGGGCTCGCCCACCTCCACCCCGAGGCTGGTGAGCCATGGCAGACCGGCACCCTCTACGCGGCCACCCACCCGCACTCCGGGATCGGCGACCTGGGCCCGCTCCTGAGCGGAGTCGGCAAGATGCTGCTGAGCGTGCCGGACGAGTACGCGACCGCCGCCGTGGACGTGACGGAGTGGCTCGACCGGAAGTGGGCCGCGATCTGCTCGCACCGCAGCCAACTCCAGGGCGAACGGCCGCTGCCCGCACTCCTCTCTCGCCTCGATGCCGAAATCCGGGCCACGATGCTGGCAACTGAGTACTTCACCCGCCTCAGAGCCTGTCGGGTGGCCGATTGATTACGCTGCGATGTAGTCCTCGACGGTGTTGGCTCGTGCGGTCTTGCGGTGGGATTCATGGCTCCACCGCAAGGGCTGTCCGGCGAGCCGGACGAGCATCAGGCGGATCATTGCCACCTTGATCATGGCCTCGGAGGTCGCGGTCAGCCGTTCGTAGTCGCGGGCCAGCCGACGGTTTCGGACCAGCCAGCCGAAACTTCGCTCCACCACCCAGCGGCGGGGCAGGACCTTGAAGCCCTTGACGTCGTCGGTCCGCTTCACGATCTCGACGACGATGTTCAACGCGCCCCGGGCCCATGAAAGAAGCGTGGAATCAACGGAGTTGGCGTATCCGCCGTCGGCCCACACCAGACTGACCGTGCGGAATCCCTTCGCGAGACGGGCCAGGACGATGCGGCCTCCGGCCCGGTCCTGCACGGACGCGGAGGTGACCGCGACGACTAGCAGCAGGCCCATCGTGTCCACGATCACGTGTCTCTTCCGCCCTGTCGTTCGCTTGCCCGCATCGAACCCACGCGCCTCGCCGCCCTCGCTGGTCTTGATCGACTGGGCGTCGATCACGGCGGCCGACGGCTCGGGATCGCGTCCGGCCCCGATCCGGACCTGGCGGCGGAGCTCGTCGTGGACGCGGTCCCAGGTGCCGTCCCGGCGCCACTTGGTGAACCAGCGGTGGGCCGCGTCCCAGGGCATCAAGTCGCGCGGAAGCATCCGCCACTGGCAGCCCGAGCGCAGCACGTAGAAGACCGAGTCGAGCACCAGCCGGTCTCCGTACTTGCGTATCCCGCCGCCTTTTCGCAGGTCACGCGCGGGAAGGAGCGGCCGGACGATCTCCCACATCTCATCGGTCAGGCTGGACGGATAGCATGGGCCGCTGACGGCCTCGGAGTTGTCACACTGGCACACACCACGTGATCATTCCGGGGCCGTCGCCATGCCCGGAGGGCAGATCACGACCGTCACACTTCACGCATGATCAGCCACCCGACAGGCTCTCAGCCTCCCGACCAATGGGAACGAGGGCCGCTCCGGCTGCTCGGGATGACAATGGCTGCGCTGCCCGAGCAGAGACTGCCGCTCTCGGCAGCACCGCGGGGCCGCCTCTGATCTGCTCAACTCCCCCGCCGGGGAAAGATCATTCTCTATCCACGCCTGCCACTCTCTGGGTACCATCCTGTCCCCAGGTTCGAGCTCTTGCTCTATGTTCCCATTACTTGAGCGACCGTCAGGTTCGAGGGCGCGAGGCCGCTGAGTCATGCCGGCCCCGCCGCATCCTTCGGTCGGCTCCCTGACCAGAAGTGGTATTCCATTGCGCTCCAGACCCCCGGGGTCTCCCAGACCCCTGCTTCGACACTCCCGCTTGACCGGCCGTCTGCTCCCGCCGTTGCTTGCCATGGCCCTACTGGCCGGGTCGGGTGTGAGCGACGGGTACACGGCACCGCCGACCGAGTTGGCCGCCGACTACGACTGGTACGAGGACACCGCCGCCGAGCAGTTGCGGCAGGACCAGTGCCTGATGAGCGACGTACTGCGGCTGGGCGGGCCGGCCATGGCCGCCACCGCGAAGGACGGGCTCAACCAGAGTCCAGAGCGGCTGCGGGAGCTGGCCGACCGGGACTACTGGAAGAACACTCCGCTCGCCACCGCGTACCAGTCGGACCAGGATGCCGCGCTTGCTGAGCTGGACCGGCTCGACGCGCTCCACGACAGCTGGAAGATATCCGGGCTCGAGACGCCGGGCGGCTTCGGTTCCGTCGCCGACTTCGAGTGGCCGCCCGGAACCAGCGGTGACGACGGTGAGGACTTCCACTCCCAGACCGGCCTCACGGCGTGGATCGCCGACCAGTTCTGGAAGGACGAGAGCGACTTCTACGAGGACGCGACTCCGCCGGCCGACGCGGAGACCGTCGCGGCGGTCAAGGCTCTGGGGCAGCCGCTGTACGGCAGCGACCCCAATCCGTCCCTGCCGGACTGGAACCGACAGGTCGCCCTGCGGGACGCCTACGAGCACCTGACGGATGACTGGAGCCTGGAGCCGACCGGCGCGGACAACGCCCGCCTCTTCCTGAGCTCGGGCGGCTTCCCGAACAAGGCCCCGGTGCCTGGTACCGCCGAGCACCGGGTCGCGGTCGAGGACCTCAAGTCCCGCTTCGCCGCCTGTGCGTGGCGTGATCCGATGGACCCGGAGAAGGTCCTGGGCGACATCTCCGCAACCGCCGCGGCAGAGTGGCAGCAGGAGATCGGCTCGCAGGCCGCCAAGCGCAACGACATCCTGACCGCGAACAAGAACGCCGTCCAGGCGCTGACCGTGGCCTCCGAGTCGATGGGCAAGATGCTCGGCCACTCGTGGGTCGCCGACCACATCACCCGCTGGCAGGACTACTGGTCCTCGGGCGGCATCGGTTGGATCGGCACCTCCCCGATGGCCGTCCAGATCCCGGGCGCGACTTTCCCGGGTGCGACCGGCAAGTGCCTGGGCGTGCAAGGTTCCGGCACCGCGAACGGCACGGCTGTCGAGGCCGTCGCCTGCTCCACGGCGGCCGCCCAGCAGTGGAGGATCAACGGGGGCTACGGCGAGGGCTACAGCCTGCAGAACGTGAACTCGCAGAAGTGCCTCGACGTCGCCACCAACCAGAAGAAGATCCAGATCTGGACCTGCAACGGCACGCCCATGCAGGTGTGGAAGTTCAGCGTCCGGGCCGGCGCCACCCTGCAGAACCTGGGGGCGAACAAGTGCCTGAGCCCCATATACGACGCCGGACAGCAGGTGCTCGCGGCCGCCTGCAGCGACGCTGCCACGCAGAAGGTGCTGTTCAAGGTCTCCGAGCACAACGGCAGCGTTCCGCCGTCGACGGAGTTCACCAAGGCGTCGCAGCGGCTGAGCGCCGCGCGCACAGGAGCACAGGCCGAGCTGGCCGAGCTCAAGCGCCAGGCGACGGCCGCGACGGCCGCCCAGACCGCCAGCGCCACCGCCGAACAGGCGGCGTACGCGATCGCGGACGCCAACGGGGCGCCGCGGGGCCGCGGTCTGCTGGTAGGCCAGCAGAAGGCACAGGTCACGCAGGGAGCAGCGGCCGCGGTCGCGGCGCTGGTGAAGGCCGGCGAGACCGCCGAGGCGGCCACCCGGGCGGCTGCCGCGGACAGCGCCACGATCGCCCAGCGGGCGCTGGCGCAGGCCGCGCAGTCCAAGGCGGAGTTCCGCAAGCAGGCGGCCTACCGGGCCGAACTACAGGCCAAGGCGGCCGCGGACGCGGCCAAGCTGCACCGTGACAACGCCAAGAAGGACAAGGAGCTGGCCGAGGCCAAGCTCGCCGAGTCCCTGGTCGCGGAGGCGGACGCCAAGGCGGCGGCGGCCGACGCGCACGCCAAGCGGCTGAAGGCCGAGGCCGAAGAGGCCACGGCGAAGAAGGAGAAGGAGACCGCCGACCTCAAGAAGTCGGAGGCGGCCCAACACCGGCAGACCGCAGAAGCCGAAGCGGCCAACGCCGAGACCGCCAAGGGCAAGGCCGAGACGTCGGAAGCCACGGCGGTGGCCCGGAAGAACGACGCCGAAACCGCCAAGGATCGTGCCAGGGAACTGCGCGACGACGCGTGGGACGCCCAGCAGAAGGCCGACGCAGCACGCGCCAAGGCCGACGCCAAGGAGGCCTACGCCGAATCTCTGGAAGCGGGGGATGCGGCGGACGCCGCGCGGGCGGCGGCCAATGAGGCCGACCGGCACGCGGACGACGCCGAGGCGGCTGCCGGCCGGGCCCGTACCGCGGCCGACGCGGCCACCCAGGCGGCAGCGGACGCGGACGCGGCGGCGACCCGCGCGGAGGCCGCCGCCAAGCGCTCCCGGGCAGCGGCGGACGAGGCGCAGGCGGCGAAGCTGCGGGCGGACGCCGCGGTGCGCACCGCGACCAGCGCCGCTGCCGACGCCATCGACGCCTCCGAGCACGCCTCGGCCGAGGCCGCGTTGTCGGTCAAGGCGGCCAACGAGGCCGAGGCGCAGGCCAAGACGGCCAAGGCCGAGGCGGACGCGGCCAAGGCCGAGGCCGACAAGGCCACCGTCGCCTCGGCGAAGGCGGCGGGGTTCGCCTATGTCACCGCGCAGGCGGCGGTGGACGCCGGGAACTCGGCGGCGCAGGTCGCGGCTCCCGCGAACGACGCGATCCAGCTCGGCTCGCCGTACGTCACCAAGGACTCGGCCGCCTCTCTGGTGGTCCTGTCCGGCCAGGCGGCGAAGACCATCGCCGAGCAGCAGAAGGCCGTCGCGGACGCCCACGCCACCAACGCGGCCGAGGAAGCGGCTGCCGCCCAGGTCATCGCCGACCAGGCACAGGGCGACGCCAAGGCCGCCTATCAGCACGCGGCGAACGCCGCCAAGCACGCCGCGGACGCCCGCGGCTACTCGAAGGAGGCACTGACCTACGCGGCCGCAGCGGCGACCGCCGCGGCGAAGGCGCAGCAGTCGCTGGCCCGCACCATCGAGTACGGCCGGCAGGCCACGGCCGACGCGGCTGCCGCCGACAAGGCCGCGGGCCGCGCCGAAGGCTACGCCGAAGCCGCCCGCACCTCCGCCGACGCCGCCGCCCTCGACGCCGACGCCGCCCGCGCGGCCGCCACGCAGGCGGAAGAGTCCGCCAGCCAGGCCAGGGCCGCCGCCGAGCGGGCCGACGCCGCCGCGACGGCGGCGGAGGAAGCCGCCAAGGACGCCCAGGCATTTGCCGAATCAGCACAGCAGGCAGCCGAGTCCGCCGAACGCAAGGCCGCCAACCAGACGGTCAGCGACGGCGCCGGCACCAGCTTCGGCGGCGGCACGTTCTTCGTCGTGGACGAGGACAGCGTCAAGGTCACGGATGTCAGGCAGCACCAGCCGTGCGAGCTGCCGCCCGGCCTCGGCACGAGCTGCACGGTCACCTTCACCTACACCTTCGACGTCAAGGTCGACTACTACCTGTGCACCAACTCCAACGTGCCGGCGACCCAGTCGGGCTGCCCCTCGGTGGACACGGTGCACCTGGGTTCAGAGCCCTTCACCGGCCTGAAGAAGGACATCACCAAGACATTCACTCAGTTGGAGATCCTGCAGGGCTTGCTCAAGACCTATCTCGAGATCGGCAAGCAGATCCTGGTCCAGGACTTCCTGGACTGCTGGCACGGCAGTGTGTCCGGCTGCGCCTGGGCGGCGTCCAACTTCATCCCGGGTAAGGCGCTAGGCAAGGTCGTCGAGGGGCTCAACGCCCTGAAGACCGCCATGCGCACGGGCACCGGGGTGCGGGAGGCGTTCAACGCGCTGAAGGCACTGGACATCGCCCCGGCGACCCTCGCCAAGATCGAGAACACTGTCGACACGTACGAGGACTTGGTTACCACCTGCATCCGGAACAGTTTCCCCGGAGGCACCCAGGTACTCATGGCGGACGGCTCCCACAAGGCGATCCGCGACGTGCACGTCGGTGAGACGGTGCTGGCCACCGATCCGCAGAGCGGGCAGTCCGCGGCCCAGCCGGTGACCGCGACCTTCAGCCACGACACCACGCGGCTGGTGGACATCACCGTCAGCGGCGGAGTCCTGACCAGCACGGCCGGTCACCGGTTCTACGTCGCGGAGCGCGGCTGGACGCTGGTCTCGGACCTGCGGGTGGGCGACCGCCTGCGCACCCCCGACGGAAGCCGGCACCGGGTGCAGGGCCTGCGGGACCGCGCCAGCCTGGCGCCCCGTGAGGTGTTCGACCTCACGGTCGACGGGTTCCACTCGTTCTACGTCGGCACCGCCGGGCAGCGTTCCCGCGACGTCTTGGTGCACAACTGCACCAACATCCTCGCCGACGAGGGCCTCGAGGGTGCGCACACCCTCGAGGACCATGTGGACCTCAGCCCCCAGAAGCTGGCCGACAAGCTGGCCAAGGACGGCGTGGCCACGCAGTGGGCCAGCAAGGACATCGCCGTCGCGGCGGTCGACCAGGCCATGGCAGACTGGATCAAGCTGCCCGGCAACGGGGACAAGCTGGAGGCCTGGCGCCTCAGGCAGGCCCAGCGGGCCGGCAAGGGCATCGGCTTCGACCCGAGAAAGGACCTGCTGCCCATCCGCTTGCAGGTCACCGGGCACGGCGCCTCGCTCGGTACGAAGTGGGTGAAAGGCGGCAGCTCGGCAGGCGAGGCCGTCGGCAACACGGTGGTAATCCAGCTGAAGTTCGCCAAGGGGCATATGAAGCCCAAGACCTGGGTCGTCTACACCGCCTACCCGGAGTAAACATGACATACGAGACCGGCCTCACCTGGCTCTCCGAGCAGTGCGATGAGCTGGCGGACCTGCCTCCTGCGGAGATGGACTGCCTCATCGAGCGGGGGCCGGTCTCGGCCATGCTCCTGATCACCGAACGGTCGGTCCGGGAGCTCGGCCACCCGGCGTCCCTGCAGCTGGGCCGTGACGTACGGCGGCTACTGGACTCCGGCCTGGCGGACGACACGATCCGCACGGCCTGGGTCGGCTCAACCGACCACGCGTTCGACCCGGCCAAGCAGCAGGTCGGAGCGCGGGAGTGGCTGGAGCGGATCGAATCGGCCTGGCTCGCGGCGGAATCCCACCGTGACCCCGGCTTCACCCCGCCCCCGGCCGACCCCGTGACAGACGAGTCGCTGTGCGCCGCGGTGCACAGGGCGACGGCTGCGGTGGCCGCCGCGCTGACGCGGGCGCACGAGGAAGGAGAGGTGTTCAACCCGCTGCCGCTGCCCGCCCCCCTGGTACCAACGCTGGAGCAGGTGATCACCGGGGCGTGTGCCGACCTCGGTTTCCGGCTCTTCCTGCGCGCGGTCAAACGCCACGCGCTGCCGCTAGACGGCCCGTGCCGGGCAGCGCTGGTGGCGCTCGGCGAACGTCTCGGCTACCCGGAAGGTGCAGTCGACCAGGGCCTTCAGAGGGACTGACGTTACGAGGGGTGGGCGGGACGCACGTCCCGCCCACCCCTCGCAGCAGACGTCAGTACACCGACTCTGCCTCGTCCATCCGGTCCACCGGCACCGTCTTCGGGACCCGGTCGAGGTGATCTCCCACTGCGTGTGGCTGTACTTCCGCTTCCCGTTGTCATTCCGTGAGGTGGAGGAGCTGATGCTGCAGCGCGGCATCATCGTCTTCTACGAGACGGTCCGCCGCTGGTGCCTGAAGTTCGGACAGGCCTATGCCGACGGACTGCGCCGCCGTCGGCCACGGCCCGGGGACAAGTGGCACCTGGACGAGGTCTTCATCAAGGTCAACGGCGAGCTGAAGTATCTGTGGCGGGCCGTCGACCAGAATGGAAACGTCCTCGACATCCTCGTCCAGAATCGGCGGGACAAGACCGAGGCAAGACGCTTCTTCCGCCGCCTGATAAAGAAGACCCGTACGGTGCCGGGGGTGGTCGTCACCGGCAAGCTCCGCTCCTACAGCGCGGCGCACCGCCGAGGTCATGCCCTCGGCGGAACACCGCTCCCACGAGGGCCTGAACAACCGGGCGGAGAACTCCCACCAGCCCAGGCGGCAGCGTGAACGCGGGATGAAGGGATTCCGTTCCGTAGGCGGGGCCCGGTCACGTCCGGTGGCGTGGTGTATCGACGGCCACGCGGTGATCCATCGTGAGGTTAGGCAGTGAGGGCTGCTGGCTCGGTTGTCTCGGCGGGGTTTCCTTCGATCAGGTGAAGGCGGCAGCGGCCGAGGATCTCGGGTCCCATATAGCGGCGCTGTTCGGCCCATTCGTCGCTCTGCTCGGCCAGGACGGCGCCGATCAGGCGGATGATGGCGCCTCGGTCGGGGAAGATGCCGACGACGTCGGTCCGGCGCCTGATCTCTTTGTTCAGTCGTTCCTGGGGGTTGTTGGACCAGATCTGCTTCCACACTTCGTGGGGAAAGGCGGCGAAGGCCAGGAGGTCTTCGCGGGCGGCTTCGAGGTGCTCGGCGGCCTTGGGGTACTTCTCGTCCAGGCCGGCGATGGCGGCGGCCATCTGCTTGCGGACGGCGGCTGCGTCGGGCTGTTCGAAGACGGTCCGCAGCAGGGTCGCCACCCACGGTTGGGCGGATTTGGGAACCTGGGAGAGCAGGTTGCGGGCGTAATGGGTGCGGCAGCGCTGCCAGGCGGCGCCGGGCAGAGCGGCGCCGATGGCGCCCACCAGGCCGACGTGGGCGTCGGAGACCACCAGCTCGACGCCGGTCAGGCCGCGGGTGGTCAGGGAGCGCAGGAACGCCAGCCAGCCGGCGCCGTCCTCGCTGGAGGCGACGTCGATGCCGAGGACTTCGCGTTTGCCCTCGTTGTTGACGCCGACGGCGACCAGGCAGTGGACGTTGCCGACGCGGCCTCCTTCGCGCACTTTCTGGGTCAGGGCGTCGACCCATACCAAGGTGTAGGGGCCGGGCGTCCAATGGCCGGTTGCGGAACTCGGCGACCCGGGGCGTCGAGGACCTTGGCCATCTCGCTGACCTGGGACTTGCTCAGCTGGGTGACGCCGAGGGTGGCGGCGAGTTTCTCGACCCGGCGGGTGCTGACGCCGAGCAGGTAGCAGGTGGCGACCACGGAGATCAGGGCCTGTTCGGAGCGGCGGCGGCGCTCGAGCAGCCAGTCGGGGAAGTAGGAACCGGAGCGGATCTTGGGGATGGCCAGGTCGATGCTGCCGGCCCGGGTGTCCCACTGGCGGTGCCGGTAACCGTTGCGGGAGTTGACGCGTTCCTCACTCGGCATGCCGTAGGACGCGCCGCAAGCGGCGTCGACGTCGGCGGACATCATGGCGTCGGCGAAGGTCTTCACCATCTGCCGCAGCAGATCGGGACTCGCCGAGGCGAGGTTCTCCTCCAACAGGGCTGCAAACGGCAGACTGTCCGGTGCGGTCATCGTGCTGGTCTCCTTCAAGAGCTTGGTCGTTCTCGAAGGATCAGCCGGTGGCCGTCTTACGTTCAGGCTTCTCACCCAACTACGGGATCAAACCCCCGATTTAGATGGAAACCCGTACACCACTTCCCTGGACGCAACCCGGGGCCCAGCGGTTCCTGTCCGCGTTCAGCGGCAGCTCGCCCCACTTCCGCCCTCACCGCCACCTGATGACAGCCTCCGACCACCGAGCCGAGATGACCGTCCGCTTCGCGATCTGGGACCAGATCACCCAAGCTGCCAGCCGGCCCACCACGGCCTGACCACAGGCCTGGACCGCAAGCCCACCATGCCCCAACGCGCCGTCAGGCACCGACATACTCAACAACTTGACAGCGCCCTCATGAGCGGTAGGGGCTGGCCTACAGCCTCGGCGGGCTGCCCGAAAGGCGAGGCGATGAAGCGCCGCGGGTCAGTTTGTCGTACGTAGTCGGGTGTTGTTGGGCCATCGAGGCGGCTGGGCGGTGCTCGACAATCTGTCAGAGGTTGAGACCGGCGGTGGTGAAGTCGTCGATCCACGCTTGGAGGGACTGGCGGCCAGTAACGGTGGGTCATTCCCTCCGGCCAGGTCTCGGCCACGTGGCGGGCGTCGAAGTAGCTGTTGCCGTTGGCGAGCCAGTTGGCGGGGGTGGCCCGTGGACACGATGAGCCGGCCACGCGGCTGAAGAACACGGCGGAGTTCCCTCAGCATGGCGACGCGGTCACGGACGTCAGCGGGGCAAGACTCGCGTCCGGAACGTCTCCAAACTGCCCCGCCCCACTCTCACCGGCCCTACGGGTGGAGCCCAGTGGGAGCAGAATCGGGCACGCCGAACGATGGTGGTGCCGGAAAGCTCCGAGGCTCACGTGATAGGGTCGCCTCCCTGAGAGCCTGTCGGGTGGCTGATCATGCGTGAAGTGTGACGGTCGTGATCTGCCCTCCGGGCATGGCGACGGCCCCGGAATGATCACGTGGTGTGTGCCAGTGTGACAACTCCGAGGCCGTCAGCGGCCCATGCTATCCGTCCAGCCTGACCGATGAGATGTGGGAGATCGTCCGGCCGCTCCTTCCCGCGCGTGACCTGCGAAAAGGCGGCGGGATACGCAAGTACGGAGACCGGCTGGTGCTCGACTCGGTCTTCTACGTGCTGCGCTCGGGCTGCCAGTGGCGGATGCTTCCGCGCGACTTGATGCCCTGGGACGCGGCCCACCGCTGGTTCACCAAGTGGCGCCGGGACGGCACCTGGGACCGCGTCCACGACGAGCTCCGCCGCCAGGTCCGGATCGGGGCCGGACGCGATCCCGAGCCGTCGGCCGCCGTGATCGACGCCCAGTCGATCAAGACCAGCGAGGGCGGCGAGGCGCGTGGGTTCGATGCGGGCAAGCGAACGACAGGGCGGAAGAGACACGTGATCGTGGACACGATGGGCCTGCTGCTAGTCGTCGCGGTCACCTCCGCGTCCGTGCAGGACCGGGCCGGAGGCCGCATCGTCCTGGCCCGTCTCGCGAAGGGATTCCGCACGGTCAGTCTGGTGTGGGCCGACGGCGGATACGCCAACTCCGTTGATTCCACGCTTCTTTCATGGGCCCGGGGCGCGTTGAACATCGTCGTCGAGATCGTGAAGCGGACCGACGACGTCAAGGGCTTCAAGGTCCTGCCCCGCCGCTGGGTGGTGGAGCGAAGTTTCGGCTGGCTGGTCCGAAACCGTCGGCTGGCCCGCGACTACGAACGGCTGACCGCGACCTCCGAGGCCATGATCAAGGTGGCAATGATCCGCCTGATGCTCGTCCGGCTCGCCGGACAGCCCTTGCGGTGGAGCCATGAATCCCACCGCAAGACCGCACGAGCCAACACCGTCGAGGACTACATCGCAGCGTAATCAATCGGCCACCCGACAGGCTCTCAGCCTCACCCCAGCCCCGGCTGGCCTGCCGCACCTGACGGCCTGACCTCGCGCCCTCTTGAACTCCTCTACCCACCCGGCATCCCCCGCCTTGTCCAGAAATGAGAAGCACCGCCGTGTCACCGCTGGATCCCGTCCTGCCACCAACTTGCGGCACCCGCATACCGCTCACCGAGGCGATCCACCGACTCGCCCATCGGGGGCGCCCCGGCTCCACAGGTCGGCCGCCTCGGCGTACGCGGCAGCGGTCGACACCGGCGGGTGTGCCATTGCCAGCAGGACGTCATGCACCTCATTGCGAGCCTCGCTGTACGTCAATCCGCCCGCAGGGGTTAGCGTGGCGGATGCATACACGCGTGACGGGCATTGTCGTTCAGGACGGCCGACTCCTTGTGCTGGATCAGGACACCGACGGGCCGAGGCGCTGGTCTCTGCCCGGCGTTCATTAGGCAAGTCCGTTGTCGGATACTGCAGTGTCGGCTGCTTCAGCCCGGATCCACCGGCTTGATTGTGGTGTGATTGGTTCGGGGTCGTGCAGGGCGTGTCGGGGCTGAGTTGCGGATTCGGGCGTGAGGTGGCCGCTGGTCTGTCCAGCTTTTCCACTTTTCCGCAGGTGTCGGGCCCTTTCGGGCAGGTCGGTCAGGGAGTGTCAGAGGGCTGGTGGCGCGTGCACGATGCTGAAGAGCTGGGTGAAGTCCGTGCTCCAGGGCCAGCGTTCGGGTAGGTGCAGGGTGAGGCGGCGGGCCGAGCGGGCCAGGCGGGCGGGCACGTTGATCAGGTGGTCACGGATGGTGGCGGTGGTCGCTCTGGCATGGAACGTTCCGGCCAGTGCGCCGGCGGCGCGGGTCAGGTTGTGCGCCAGGGCTGCCAGGGCGAGCCACGCGGCATTGGCCTGGAAATGTCCGGAGGGCGCGTGGGCGAAGGCGCTGTTCTTGACATCCGCGATCACCTGCTCGACGACAGCGTGCCGTCGGTGATCACGCTCGGCATTGTTCAAGGAGAGCGGGGAGTCGGTGAACACGGCGTGGTAGCGCCAGGTGTCAAACAGCGTGCCCTGTCCGGCGGGGACGGCTTCAGCGCTCAGGCGTTTGACGCGGCGCACGATCAGACGGGCGGTGACCTGCTGCTTCTTCGGCTTGGAGGTGAAGGCGGTGTAGCCGGTCTCGGCTATCTCGGCGTCGGAGATCCAGCACTGGCCCTCCTCGTCCCAGACCGCCTGGGGGTACTTGATCGGCGTCCAGGCGCCCTCATCGATGCGGGCGATCGCGGCCTTGACGGAAGCATTCATCCGCACGGTGATGGAGAACCGCGCGCCCAGCGCCCGGCAGGAGTTCACGACATCGGCGCCGTAGAACGCCGAGTCCGCCCGCATCACCAGCAGGCCACTGGCGCCGCAGGCGCGAGCGGTGCGGATGGTCTCGGCGACGAATGCCGCCGCCCCGCGCGCGGAGTTCGACGGTCCCTTGCGCAGCCTCGTGGCGGCGATCACCGGGGCGGCCAGGGGTGTGGAGACGATGCCGAGCAGCGCGTTCAGGCCCTTGACCTTGCTGTATCCGTAACCGGCTCCCTGCTTGGCGTAGCCGTAGGTGCGGCGGATGGTGTCGTCGATGTCCACGTAGGCGACCTGGCCCGCGCCGGGCAGCAACGGCGCGTGACGGGCCAGTTCGGGAAGGAACCGGCGGGCCACAGCATGCAGTTGCTTCACATGCCCGTGCGTGAAGGAACGCAGAAACGACCCCAGCGTGGACGGGGCCCGCACACCGGAGAAAAGGCGGCCCATCGCGCCGTGCCGTAGCCGGTGCATGTCATCGATGCTGTCGGCGCCCGCGACCATGCCGCCCACCAGCGACATCACTTTCGCCGCGGGGAAGGCACCGGTGCCGTCCTTCGAGGCCGGCAGACGGATGTATTCCCCGACCAGTGCGGGCAGACCGCACCGCTCGGCCAACCGCACCACCGGCTCCAGGCCGCCGTACGCGATCAGGTTCGGGTCGTCGAACGCGGATGAGACCGCCGCTGCGGCATGGGAAGATTGCATCTCGGAAGTGCCTTGCTGATCGTGCCTGATGTGGTCCTAGAGAAACCCCATCATCGCAGGTCACAAGGCACTTCTTCGTTCCCCGAGAAACTGTCCACAGACATCAAGCCGGTGGATCCAGGTTCAGGGCCACGTGTCAGGGCCAGCCCGGAATGAACTGCGACGCCGTCTTCGCCCGGCCTTAGACGTGGCAAAACAGCTGCTCGGCCGAGCACAGCACGTCCGAACGAAGCCACGGCGTCACATCGACCGCCAGGACCAGGCGCCCGCCGCCGGAACGCGACCCTAGAGCTGGAGAAGGACCTGGCCTCGATGGGGCTGGCGGATCTCGCGGACCACGTCGTCAGCAGCGCCCGGGTGGGGGTGGCCAAGCCGGACCGGGAAATCTACGAGATCGCGGCCGGGCGGGCAGGGGTCGCCCTGGACCGGTGCCTCTTCGTGGACGACCGGCTGGAGAACATCGAAGCCGCCGTCGGGCTCGGGATGACCGGCGTGCACTACCGCCAGCCCGGTGACCTCCGCGAGGCGCTGAGCTTCCTGCCGAATACCTGAAAGCGCCGTAACGACCGGGCAGTGCGGGACCGCTACAGCTCACTGCAAAGCAGACGAGCAACCTCGGGAAGCGCGGCGTAGTCGACCAGCTCGCCAACAACAGGAAGTGAGACAACTCCGTCCAAGTCCGTGTGAACGGTCATGTATTTTCATGATCGCTCACGCTCCGGACCTTGTAGGGTCGGCAATCGTTTCCGAAGCCCTACTTGCCTGACTTGACACGAGACAGCTGTGTCTGACCTGTACGAATGCCTTCTAGGTATAAGTGACGGGATTGGCGTGTGCTTGCGTTACACCTCTGCCTGCGGCGCGCTGCCCGCACGGGCCAGCACTCGGTGAGGGGGACCGTGCAAGGGCCGATAGGCTGGTGCTTCGAACACCAATCGGGGGAACCAGGATTTCATGGACACTCGGCCGTCTCTGGTAGGAGCGGTGGCCACTGCGCGCGCTCTGGGAACCATCGCGTTGCTGGTAGGGCTGGTCACCTGACCGTGGCCTCGGCATACTCCCCATAGGCGGCCATTTACGGCCCCACTGATGGCCAGGGATTTCCCCACGGACGGCCAGATATCTCCCCGCTCGCCCCAGACGTACCCGGTCGGCGAAGCTCGAGCGGGTGAAGAACAGCAGGGAGATCATGGACATCCTTGAGTAGGGTCGGGGACTGGCGCGGTGGCCTGTGAGGCTCCGTTTCCAGCCCCCGCCCGTCAAACCGTGCATGCGCTTCTCGCGCACACGGCTTACCGACATCGTTCACCGGCTGGCATGCACCGCCACCCTGCGCACGTTTCCAGACAGGCGAAAGGCTCCGAGCCTGGCGAACCACGCGCCATCGTGGCGCTTGCCCCACTTTCTGCCCGGGATGCCGCGCTTGCGATTGTCGAAGATCGCGAGACGCTCGTGGACGTAGCTGTCGATCGTGGAGAACTTCCCGGCGGAATTGCCGTTACGGAAGTACGCCGCCCAGCCTCGCAGGACCGGGTTCAAGTCGGCGACCACGGCCGACAGCGACCGTCCCACGTGCCGACGGTCGGTCGCCGCCCGGATCTTGTCCCGCAGCACCCCCATCGCCCGCTGAGACGGCCATCGTTGCAGGTGGAACCTGCCACGGCGGCGCCACGATTCCACCTTCCGGTGGTGGAAGCCGAGGAAATCGAAACCCTGCCCACCCCTGGCGAGATGGACGATGCCGGTCTTCTCCGGATGCAGCTGCAACCCGAGGCCGACCAGCACCGTCCCGGCCAGTTCCCGCGCCTGCACGGCACGTTCCCTGGTCGGGCACAGAATCACGAAGTCGTCGCAATACCTCACCAACACCCCGAGCCGGTGCCCGTCTCGCTGCCATGCCACGTCCAGGACGTGCAGAGCAATATTGGCGAGCAACGGTGAGATCGGTGAGCCCTGTGGGGTCCCTGCTCCTGGTGAGCCGGTCGCCCCGTCCTCCAGAACCCCCGCCCGGAGCCACATCCGGATCAGCTTCAACATCGGGCCGTCCACGACGCGCCGGGCCACCTGGGCCACGAGGGCGTCATGCCGAATCGATCCGAAACAGTCGCGGATGTCGGCCTCAAGCACCCACTCCCGGCCCCGGTTCGCCTCCACGCGCACGCTCTCGCACGCGTCAATCGCGGACCGCTTGGGCCTGAACCCATAGCTGACCGGCAGGAAGTCCGCTTCGAAGACCGGTTCGAGAACCAGTTTCGCGGCGGTCATCACCACCCGGTCCGCCACCGTGGGGATCGAGAGCGGCCGGAACTCTCCCGGCCGCCCCGGCTTGGGGATCAGGACCTGCCGCAGCGGTGACGGGCGATACGTATGCGCCCGCAGTTGCTGCGACAAGTCGTTGAGGAACTCCTCCACCCCGGCGGCGGCCACGGCATCGACGGTCACCCCGTCCACGCCGGGAGCGCCCCGGTTCGCACACACGCCGGACCAGGCCCGCCACAAGACATCTCTGCGGGAGACATGGCCGTACAGGGAATGAAACCGACGTTCAGGATCTTGCTTGGCACAGCGGTAGAGCGTCCACTGCAAGGCACGGACCTTGTCCAAAGGCCGGCCATCCAGTCGTGCGACGCCTTCCTTCCGGCGGGCGGAACTAGCCACTCCGGCACTCACCCGAGCCACCTCCTCACACGCGACACGCATCGATGAAGCAGGGGCCCTTCGCTCCTGACGGGTTGTGTTGTCCCGCCGATCGGCACTACTACGACCCCCTCCGACTGCCTCTCGGCAGCCCGCCACTTCCCGGCTCCACCGGTTATAGGCGGGCCCTGCTTCCCGGGCCGCAGACCCGGGGCCGAGGAGGCCCTCTCCAGTTCCCAGGACAACCTTCCGGCCGTTCCACGCCCCTTACGCCGGGAGGTTCTTCGACGCCCGCTCCAGATTCCCAGGCGTCTTCCCTGGCCTTCGCCCTCTAAGGCACGGGCTCGGCTCCTCCTTGGCCCCGCTCACGCGGGTCGGTGCTGACGACGCTGCAGGCTTCACTTGATGTTGCGGACCGGCCGGTTGCGCACCCCCAAGGGGTGATCGTCGCTCCACTTCGACACCGGCCTCTCGACCGATGCCGGGAGCCCCGCTACCGAGGACTCTGGCGTCTCCTCGGACCGGACTTGCACCGGCTGGCTGCCCTGAACTTGTCGCCCGAATTACATCGAACCTCCTTCGCGTCCGACGTTTCGGACTGCTGGACGTACGCCCGGATCCACCGGCTTGATTGTGGTGTGATCGGTTCGGGGTCGTGCAGGGCGTGTCGGGGCTGAGTTGCGGATTCGGGCGTGAGGTGGCCGCTGGTCTGTCCAGCTTTCCACTTTTCCGCAGGTCTCGGGCCCTTTTGGGCAGGTCGGTCAGGGAGTGTCAGAGGGCTGGTGGCGCGTGCACGATGCTGAAGAGCTGGGTGAAGTCCGTGCTCCAGGGCCAGCGTTCGGGTAGGTGCAGGGTGAGGCGGCGGGCCGAGCGGGCCAGGCGGGCGGGCACGTTGATCAGGTGGTCACGGATGGTGGCGGTGGTCGCTCTGGCATGGAACGTTCCGGCCAGTGCGCCGACGGCGCGGGTCAGGTTGTGCGCCAGGGCTGCCAGGGCGAGCCACGCGGCATTGGCCTGGAAATGTCCGGAGGGCGCGTGGGCGAAGGCGCTGTTCTTGACATCCGCGATCACCTGCTCGACGACAGCGTGCCGTCGGTGATCACGCTCGGCATTGTTCAAGGAGAGCGGGGAGTCGGTGAACGCGGCGTGGTAGCGCCAGGTGTCAAACAGCGTGCCCTGTCCGGCGGGGACGGCTTCAGCGCTCAGGCGTTTGACGCGGCGCACGATCAGACGGGCGGTGACCTGCTGCTTCTTCGGCTTGGAGGTGAAGGCGGTGTAGCCGGTCTCGGCTATCTCGGCGTCGGAGATCCAGCACTGGCCCTCCTCGTCCCAGACCGCCTGGGGGTACTTGATCGGCGTCCAGGCGTCCTCATCGATGCGGGCGATGGCGGCCTTGACGGAAGCATTCATCCGCACGGTGATGGAGAACCGCGCGCCCAGCGCCCGGCAGGAGTTGACGACATCGGCGCCGTAGAACGCCGAGTCCGCCCGCATCACCAGCAGGCCACTGGCGCCGCAGGCGCGAGCGGTGCGGATGGTCTCGGCGACGAATGCCGCCGCCCCGCGCGCGGAGTTCGATGGTCCCTTGCGCAGCCTCGTGGCGGCGATCACCGGGGCGGCCAGGGGTGTGGAGACGATGCCGAGCAGCGCGTTCAGGCCCTTGACCTTGCTGTATCCGTAACCGGCTCCCTGCTTGGCGTAGCCGTAGGTGCGGCGGATGGTGTCATCGATGTCCACGTAGGCGACCTGGCCCGCGCCGGGCAGCAACGGCGCGTGACGGGCCAGTTCGGGAAGGAACCGGCGGGCCACAGCATGCAGTTGCTTCACATGCCCGTGCGTGAAGGAACGCAGAAACGACCCCAGCGTGGACGGGGCCCGCACACCGGAGAAAAGGCGGCCCATCGCGCCGTGCCGTAGCCGGTGCATGTCATCGATGCTGTCGGCGCCCGCGACCATGCCGCCCACCAGCGACATCACTTTCGCCGCGGGGAAGGCACCGGTGCCGTCCTTCGAGGCCGGCAGACGGATGTATTCCCCGACCAGTGCGGGCAGACCGCACCGCTCGGCCAACCGCACCACCGGCTCCAGGCCGCCGTACGCGATCAGGTTCGGGTCGTCGAACGCGGATGAGACCGCCGCTGCGGCATGGGAAGATTGCATCTCGGAAGTGCCTTGCTGATCGTGCCTGATGTGGTCCTAGAGAAACCCCATCATCGCAGGTCACAAGGCACTTCTTCGTTCCCCGAGAAACTGTCCACAGACATCAAGCCGGTGGATCCAGGTTGAGGCGTACGACCTCACGGGCAGTTACCGCGCGGCGGCCGAGCTCGCCCGGTGCGACCACCACACGGTGGCCCGATATGTGAAGATGCGGGCCGCTGGACAGCACCCCGACGTCCGTCGGCACCGCGACCGTGCGATCGACGTGTTCCTGCCGAAGATTGAAGAGCTGGTGGTCCGCTCGAACGGGCGGATCCGTGCGGATGTGGTCCACAAGAGGATCACCGCGATGGGCTTCACGGGCGGGGAACGCACCACCCGCCGCACCGTCGCCGAGGCAAAAGCCCAGTTCAGGGCCGGTCAGCGTCGGGTTTACCGGCCCTGGATCACCGAGCCGGGGCTATGGCTGCAATGGGACTGGGGCGAGGGCCCGCAGATCGGCGGACGACGCACTTCTTTGTGGTGCGCGTGGGTGGCCTGGTCGCGTTTCCGCGTGGTGATCCCGGTTTGGGACAAGACGCTGCCGACGATCACCGCGTGTCTGGACGCGACGCTGCGGCGGATCGGCGGGGTCCCGGCCTACGCGTTGACCGACAACGAGAAGACGGTCACCACCGACCACATCGCCGGGATCGCGGTCCGCAACCCCGAGATCGTTGAGGTCGCCCGCCACTACGGCATGACGATACGTACCTGTCTGCCGGCGGACCCCGAAACCAAGGGCGGGAGCGAGGCGACCGTCCGCATCGCCAAGGCCGACCTGGTCCCCAAAGACGTCAACCTCCTTGAGGAATACCGCAACTTCGCCGCCCTTGAGTCGGCCTGCCGCACCTTCTGCGAGGAGGTCAACAACCGGGTCCACCGCGAGACCCAACGACGGCCCGTCGAGATGCTCGCCGAGGAACGCCAGCGGCTGCATCCGCTGCCCAAGCAGCCCTTCACCGTCGCGTTCGGCACCACCCGCAGGGTCTGCTGGGACTCCACGATCTCGGTCGAGGCCGTGCGCTATTCGGTCCCGCACCAGCTGATCGACACCCGGGTCTGGGCCCGATTCCACGGCGACGAACTGATCGTCACCGCCGTCGGCCCTGCCGACGGTCATGCCCGCGAGGTGGCCCGCCACCCGCGCGGATCGGCTGGCACCCCGGTCCTTGACGACGCGCACTACCCGCCGCGCGAGAACAAGGAAGGCGATCGCGTCCCGAAGGCGACCAGCGCGGAGGAGGCCGCGTTCTTGATGCTCGGCCCCGGCGCCGCCTCCTGGCTGGTCGAGGCCGCCACCGCCGGAACACGCAAGGTCAAGACGAAGATGGCCGAGGCCGTCGCCTTCTCCAAGCTCTACTCCACTGCCGAGGTCGACCGGGCCCTTGGCACCGCCGCGGTCACCGGCCGGTTCGCCGAGAAAGACCTCATCTCCATCCTCGACTACCAGGTCGGCCTGGAAAACGTCGAGGTCACCCGCGCCAGCGAAACCCACAGCCTGCAGCCCGGCACCTCCGCCTGGTCCCGCTTCGGCACCATCCCGCTCGAACACGACGACGAAGACGAAGGCGACACTCTCTGATGGCCACCCCACTGCGCACCGTTTCCGGCTCCAGCGGCGACCAGCTCGCCGAGGCCATCGAACTGACCAAGCGGCTCAAACTCCCGCACATCCGCAAGGCGTTGACCGATGTGATCCCCACCGCGAAGGCCCAGAGGTGGGACCCCGCAGAAGTCGTACGCGTCCTCCTCTCCGAAGAGGCCGCCGGCCGCGACCGAGCGAACCTGCACACTCGACGCAAGCGGGCCGGGTTCCCCGCCGGGAAGACGTTCGGCGACTGGGACGAGCAGGCATCCTCCATACCTCGCGCGACCCAGGACTCCATCAAGACCCTCGAATGGGTCCAACGCAGGGAAAATCTCTGCGTAGTCGGCCCATCGGGGACCGGGAAAAGCCACTGGTGCGAGGCCCTCGGGCAGGCCGCCGTCGAGGCCGGGATGGCCGTCGCCTGGTTCTCCATCGAAGACCTCGGCGCCCTCGTCCGCCGTCACCGGGCCGACGATTCCATCGCCAAGGCCCTGACCCGGGTGATCCGATCCGACCTGATCATCGTCGACGACATCGGCCTGCTGCCCGTCAGCCCCGACGCCGCCGAGGGCTTCTACCGCCTGGTCGACGCCGCCTACGAACGACGCGCGCTCGCCGTCAGCAGCAACCTCCACCCCTCCGGATTCGACGAGATCATGCCGAAGACGCTGGCCACCGCGACCGTCGACCGGCTCATGCACCACGCTCACATCGTGGTCACCCAGGGTGACAGTTTCCGGCTCACCCAGGCCACCTCCGGACAGGGAGTCAAGCCCTTCAGCTGATCACAGCACTCACCACGGCGGGGAATTATCTGGCCGCCGTTGGGGAGATCTCGCAGGCCGCCAGCGGGGAGCACTCCTGGCCGCCTACGGGGAGAACTTCGAGGCCATTGACAGTCACCTCCCTGACTGCCTTGATGGGCGGCACAGCGGGGCTTGGGGGGCCGGCGCTCGCCGTACTGGCCGTGCTGCTCTTTGGGTTGCCATTCGCCTGGGTCGCCATAGCGCGCCGTGCCTGGTATCGGACCCGGCTGGAGGCGGCCACCCCTGCGCCCCAGGGTTCCCCGGTGATCGCGCGTGAGAAAACCTTCGAGGCGGTCTCCAGGCCGCTGACCGTGCCGGTAGAAATCGGTCTCGGGCTCGGCGTGCTCATCGCCTCCACCACCGGCGTCCCGGCGGGCCTTGCTCTGGCGGGAGCGGGCAGTGGGTTGCTCTGGCAGGCGCAGTGGCTCGCCCGCGAGGAACGGAAGCGGGGTACCTGGCTGCTGTGCCCACACGCGCCGCTGCGGCCCGCGCCCGACGACCCGGCGCTTGCCCTCTACCAGCAGGTGCCCTTCTACACCGCGCCCGCCCAGATGGCCGACACGCGCTCCTGAGAACCCGTCACTTGGAACACCGCGGTTCCAGGACGCGTGGCTTACTTGCCTGCCCCCTCCACAGGGGTGCTGACCTGCGAAGGCAACCACTCAACCCCAGATAACGATCGGCGACGTTGAGTCCGTCTCAGGCGTCGTCGTATCCGCCCAGCTCACAACGCTGTCTCTCGGCAAGATCGAACGAGAAGGGACACCTTGGTCGGGCACAGGATCAGACGAAGGCCGCCCCCGCGTCCGGTGAACCCCCAGCAGGGCTACCCAGTTCGAGACCTGTCGGCGAGCAGAATCAGTCAGGCAGCGCAACGGTGAGATCCACCTCGACGAGTTGTCCGGAAAAGCCCAACTGGGTGACGCCCAGCATCGTGCTGGCGGTGGTGAACGCCAGGCCGATGGCAGAGTCGATGAGCCGATCCCACACAGCCCCCAGGACGTCCCTGTCGTCGCTTCGCACGTAGATCACTGACCGCACCACATGTTGCGGCTGAGCGTTCACGGCTGCGAGAGCAACGGACGCGTTCGCCACAACCTGGTCGACCTGTGTCTCAAAGGAGCCGGCTCCGACGAGGGCACCGTTTCTATCAAGTGGACACTGCCCCGCAAGGTGGGCCGTGCGGCCGGCCTCAACCACGGTGACATGGTGGTAGCCAGGCGTCTGATGCAACTGCTCGGGGTTGATACGAGTGATCTTCTTAGTCATGCCTGCGAGTCTGACCAGTGCGCTGCCAGCATGCACCTCAATTCCACCCACCGGCAGGCACTCCGCAGCGGCCCAAAGTTAAAAACAAGCTCAATGCGGGCACGGTGCTGGACGCAATGCATCGTGCCCTTGATGGGCGTGTTCTCAGTACTTGTGGAGCAGTGTCTATGTGCGCGCCGCCCCTCGACGCGGTGCGGGGAGGCGGGCGACATTCCCGGACTGCTGAAGTTCCTCGCGGGCTTGCATCACTTCAAGGTCAAGCTCAGCAACAATCCTCCGCAGGGCGGCGCTGACGGCCTGTTCTTTCGTGAGGTTCTCCGTGACGGCCGCCAGCTTCCGCCTCACTTCGCTGTGCTTGTCGGCCAGTTCCTGCATGGCGGCCGGTGTGGCGTTCTGCGCCTTGACGCGGGCCTGGAACTCCTCGACGAGGTCCTTGTGGTCGCCGTAGGCGACATCGCGCCGGAGGCCGGACTCGCGCAGCAGCTCGGTGGCGGTGAGCCGCCCCGACTCCGACCGCAGCGGAGTGCCAGCGAGGAGACGGTCCGCGGCACTCCGCAGCGCCGCCCGCTCGGCTTCCGGGTCACGGGGAGTGCAAGCCGTTCGCCCACGTACTCGCTGCTCGAGAGGCAGGGCACCACGGCGCGCTCGATGTAGTCCGGGTCGAAGGTCGGCAAAAGCAGTCCAACCCATGCGCTCGAGCCTCTGCCCGCCGAGCACGCCGAGCGATTCGGCCTGGTCAACCACCTCACAAAATCGGGCCGAGCCCTGGAACTGGCCACCAGCATCGCTCGCAACGCGCCCCTGTCCGTGGCAGCCGTCAAACGTGTCGTCAACGAACGGCGAGCGTTCAGCGATCAGGACGCCTTCGTCGAGCAGGACCGGATCGTCGCACTGGTTCTGGCGTCCCACGACGCGCATGAGGGCGCCCATGCCTTCGCGGAAAGACGCCCACCGCACTGGCGAGACCGCTTGACACCAGCCCCGCCCGACAGGTGTTTGTGGGCCCCGCCCAGACCTCATCGACCTGCCCGGCGACCGCATCGCGGTGGCCGTCGGCGATGTCGTCGGCTGCAGCCTGGCCGCTGCCTGCGTCATGGGCCAGCTGCGCAGCGCCCTCAGCGCCGCCTCCCGCGTCGCCGACGGCCCCGCCCAGGGCCAGCGCCCGACGTCGGTTGGGTCGGCATCAGCAGGACCGCGGCGTGTCGCGTCGGAGGCCGCGCGGCGCTTGCTCGCGGTCGAGGCGGCCGGGGATCCTGATCGTCACACGTACTCGGCCAGCAAGGCCGCCGTCCGATCGCTGATGCGCACGTTCACCCGCGAACTCGCCCCGCGGGGCATCCGCAGCAACGCCGTGTCGCCCGGAATCGTCGACGCCGGGACGGCCAGACGCCAATGAGACTCCGATCCCGCGTATCGGTATCGTGCGCAGCGCGACCCAGGGTCGGCGGTGCCCGGGGTCGCGGTGCCCGGCCTGGTCGAACACGACGGCCACCACCTCGGCGGCGGTGCTGTTCACTGAGCCGCACAACCACTTCGACCTGGCCTTCGGCCCGGGGCAGCGCTCGGGGGCACGGGACGGGCGGCGTCATGCCGACCGGGGTCGGCGATCACATCGTCCACTGTGCGCGGCGCGGGCTCGGCGTCGTAGGCGGATCCCAGGCCGGCCTTTCCGAGTCGCTGACCAGCCCGTCGCGGCCAGCCGCGACGGGCTTTTGCGGTTCCGGCCCGCAAGGTGCGGGCCGGAACCGGCGAGGTGGTGCGATTACTGCGAGAGGTCGCGTTGCCCCAGTTTTAGCTCACCTGCCGCGATCCTGTCACTTCCGGTCGAAGGAGAGCCATGTACCGGCGAGGTCCTGCTGCCCCGCCCCGGGCCTGGACCAGTCGCAGACACCGTCCCGGAAGATCGCCTTCAGATCCTTGAACTGACCGTCGGTCACCGGCACTCGGTAGTCGGAGCGGATCACGGGACGCTTGCGGCACTTGACGATGTCGTTGGCCACATCGGCTCCGGCGACCATCCGCGGCGATGTCCACACCGGGTAGAGGGTGTTGCACTCGGTGTTGTCGATGCCCTCGACCTGGGGCTCCGCGATCTTCTTCGCACCGATGCCACGGGTCCAGCAGGCGTCCGTGAGACCCTGCGGCTGGTGGCGGACGATCTTCTCGATGGGGGCGTCGTTGCCGGAGTCCCCCTTGATGCCGGTGAGCCACCGGTCCATGTCGGACAGCATCCCGGCGAGAGTGAATCCGTGCCCGTTGGAGCGGGTGAGCATGACCTGGTTGGCGTGGGTTCCGTTGGCCTTGTCCAAGCGCGCCCGGGTGGAGAAGGAGTGGAAGCGCATGTGCATGTCGCCGGCCGCCGCGTCGTCCGTGTAGTCGCGGTAGTCGATGATCGGAACGTCGGCGAGGCCGGCACCGCCGTTCAGCATGCGGCCCGTGCGGTAGGCCGTCCGTACCGCCTTGAGGTCGGCGACGGTGCGCTCCGCGGCGGGCTTGGCATCGTCGTCGAGGCCGCCGATGCGCCGGTTCAGGTCGATGAACTGGTCCATGTCGATGGTCCCCTTGTTCAGGGCCTCAAGTCCGTACTGGATACCGGTGTTGTCGAGCGGCCTGCGCGCCTTCCCTGTCTCCGGTACCTCGCCGTAGACGTTCACGGTGTGGCTGTAGACGTCACAGCGGGCACCGTCCGGGTTGGTGTCGGGGTCGTAGCGCTGTCCCTCGGGCAGCTGGGGCGGGCAGAACACCGTGGGGTCGATACGGCCCCCGGCCCTGGCCAGGCTGCCGATGCTCTCCCACTTGCCGAACCCGGAGACCGCCTTCTGCTGCTCCTTGGTGAAAGCGTCCGGCGCGACTTCCTTGAAGTAGTGGTTCAGGAGCTGGGCGTCGCTGAGCGTCTGAATCGTCCCGAAGCCGACGTCGGGAAAGCTGCAGCCGGAGAGAATGCCGTCCAGCAGACCCGGGTAGTTGTCGGCGATCTGGTGGGTCTGGTACGAGCCGCCGGAGCAACCGTTTCCGATGGTGAAGGCCGGGTCGCCGTACGTCTCCACGAAGCGTTCCTTGACCATGCTCATGGTCTCGGCGGCCAGCAGGTCGTTGCAGTTGTTGCCGAAGACGTTCAGCGTGGACGATGCGACGCCGTAGCCCTTGCTCAGATACGTGTCGTTCATGATGCCGACGGTGTTGCGGCCCTGGACGTACCAGCCGCCGTTACAGCCCCCGCCGAAGCCGTACACGAGGCGCCCGTTCCAGCCCGGCCCACGCTGCAGCGGGTCGGGGGTACCGGCGTTCGGGTCGTGCAGCACGGCCGTCTCGTAGATGCCGCGGTTGATGGTGCCGGTCTCTACACGGACGATGTACGGCACCTTCTTGCCCACGCTCGTCGTGGCGGTCGCCAGGTCGGCGGGACGGACGTTCTCGTCGGGCAACGGAACGAACTTGCCGGCCGTGGTGCGATACATGTAATCGACGCGGGTCTTGACCGAGCAGTCCTTGTCGATCGGCTGCCCGAGGGTGCCGCCGGTGACCGTCTTGAACTCGGCGGTGTCACAGACGAACGGCTGCTCGTGCGGCCCGGCGAACACCGGCCCCGTGATGGGGTGGTTCTTCAGGGTCAGTTGTCCGGAGTCCGCGCCCTGAGCCCTGGCCGTGAGCCTGTTGTCGCCCTTGGACAGCTCCTTCACCACGCCCATCAGCGCGTTGTCGCCGGAGGGCCGGAAGCTCGAGGTCACGTCCCGGCCTTCCACCTCGACCCGGACTGTGTCGGCCGCTATGGATGCGGGCACCTCGACACGTATCAGGGCGTCGTCCCCCGACACCGAGCCGGGCCGCGACGACACGGCCGTCACCTGCAGCTTCTCGCGTTCCTGGCTGCCGGCCGGCGTCGCTGACGCGCCTACCAGCACGCCCATGAACGCTATGCCGACAAGGCCCAGTTCGACTGGTCTCGCGGCTCCTCTGAACGACACGACGGAACTCGCCTCACTTCCTGGAGTCGGAATTCGTACTCAGTGTGCAGACGCGGGCTGTGGGCCCGCCGGGACGGTGATGCGCATGTCCCGTTGTCATGGTGCCCGGCCGCCCAGCCAGCGGCATGAACATGGCACCCCTGGTTCGGCGTACGGGCGATCCCCGCCGACGAGGCAGGTCTCCGGGTTGCGTCTCTTCGCTCGATGGCTGGGGTCCGTAAGAGCGTGCATGCCGGTGGAATGACTGAGGATCAGCCCCCGCCTCGGGACGAAGCGGCCCTCCGACTGCTTCGAGATCGTCACGGGCCGCCATCCGAGGTCGCCCTGTGCGACGGCGAGATGCTGACCACCTTGGACATCGCCTGGGGATACACCCTCCACCGACAAGCGCGGGTGTTGTCCGGAAGGGGCCCGCTCCTTGTCCGGCGTCCTGTTCGATACCGGATGGGGCCCAAGGGCTGTACGCGGCCTTCGATTCCCCAGGGGCGGGCCCGAGCGGCCGACCGGCCCTGCGCGGCTACCAGTTGGTGAACGCCCCGTCCGCAGTGCGCAAGTGCGGGCGCTCGGCCGCCGCGGCCTGGTATCGGCGCGCCGCCTCCCGGTCGATGTCGACGCCGATGCCGGGCAGTTCGCTCAGCTCCACCCGCCCCGGCAGAATCGTCGGCCGCGCGGTGAAGAGGGCGGCGATGGCCGGATCGGGGTCGGTCTGGTGCTCCTGGATCGCCACATTGGGGCAGGCCAGGTTGAGTTGGAGCGAGGAGGCGGCGGTGACCGGGCCGAGCGGGTTGTGGGTGGCGAGCTTGATGTGGTGGGTCTCCGCCATTGCCGCGATCTTCTTCGCCTCGGTCAGGCCCGCGGCCACCCCGACGTCCACGCGCGCGTAATCGATGAGGTCGCCCTCGATGAGTGTCCTGAACTCCCATTTGGAGCCGTACTGTTCACCTGCGGCCAGCGGTACGCCGGTGCGGGCCCGCAGCATGCGGTAGCTGTCCGGGTTCTCACAGCGCAGTGGGTCCTCGACGAAGTACGGGCGAGCCGCCTCGATCTCCCGGCACAGGGTGAGCGCCTCCGGCGGATCCAGGCGCGTATGGACGTCGAGGATCAGCTCCACCTCGTCGCCGACCGCGTCCCGCACCTGGTGGAAAAGGTCGACCGAGTCGCGCAGGCACCGACGGGCGTCGAGCGTGCCGTCCGCGTCGTGCGGCGAGGCGAACCGCAGATGGCGCCAGCCCTGGGCGACCAGGTCGCGGCAGCGGTCCAGGAACCACGCGCGATCGTGGTAGCCGTCGCCGACATGCACATAGGCGGGTACGTGATCACGCACCCGGCCGCCGAGAAGTTCGTGCACCGGTACGCCGAGCGCCTTGCCGCGGATGTCCCACAGGGCCACGTCCACCGCAGCGATGGCGGCGCCGAGTATGCGGTCGGCGGGGAAGAACCCGCGCCGGAACATGACCTGCCAGAGGTGCTCGATCCGTCGCGGGTCCTCGCCGACGATCAGCTCCGCGAGGTGCTCGAGACCGCCCGCGACCGCCCGTTGGCGCGACCTGATGCCGACCTCGCCCAGGCCGTGGATGCCCTCGTCGGTGTCGACCACGACCAGCATCATGCTGTCGCCGTGGTCGGGGAGAGTCAGCACTTCCAGGCCGGTGATCTTCATTCCACTCCTCTATGAAAACGTTCCCGCAATTTCAGTGCCGTTCTTGAGAACACATCATCGGCAGTAGTCGAGCCGAAGCGCAAGACCCGTGCATGCAGAAGGTTTCCCTAGATGAAATACTCCTGACACACGTCTTGACACGCCCTGGGAACGTTCGCAAGCATCAACCGCATTCGCAGGGTCCAGATGCGAGGCGACCGGGGTCCCCCGGCTCAAGACGACGAGGAGGCCGTTCGTGGCAGTAACAATCCGGGAGGTGGCGAGCGCCGCGGGCGTCTCGGTGTCGACGGTGTCCCGTGCGTTCACCGCACCCGACCAGGTGCAGCCGACGACGCGGCAGCGCATCCTCGACGCCGCGACCAAGCTCGGCTACTCCCCCAACCCGGCGGCCCGTTCACTGCGCGGCGGCGGCACCGGAACGCTCGGCCTGATCGTCCCGGACATCGCCAACCCGTTCTTCCCGCCGATCATCAAGGCGATGCAGGCCCGCGCCCGGCACCTGGGCTACACGGTCCTGGTCGCCGACAGCGACGAGCGCGAGGCGGACGAGCTGGCCGCCATCGCGGCCGTATCGAAGCGGGTCGACGGCCTGATCCTATGGGCCTCCACCCTCACCGAGGACCGGCTCCATGAACTCGCGGGCCGGATGCCACTGGTGGTGGTGAACCGCCATGTTCCGGGCATCCCCGAGGTCCGGATCTCACTGTCCGCCGGCATCGCGCAGGCCGCCGAGCAGTTGAAGGCGTACGGTCATCGGCGCTGCGTCTTCATCAACGCGTCCCGCGCCGAGCTGAGCCGCGGCAAATCCATCCAGGAGTCCTTCGAAGCGCTCGACCTCTCCCTGTCCGAGCTCGGCCCGTACGAGCCGCGGTTCGAGACGGGTGTGCACGCCGCCACCCTCGTCGCCGCCCACGAAGCGACGGCCGTGATCGCCCACAACGACCTGGTCGCCCTCGGCGTGCTGCACCAGATGGCCAACCTCGGCATGAGCGTGCCGCGCGACGTCAGCGTCATCGGCATCGACGACACGCTGCTCGCCTCCGTCTCCACCCCCAGCCTCACCACGATCAGGATCGACCCCGAAGAGATCGCCACGCGCGCGGGGGACCTCTTGATCGAGACGATCGCGAGCACAACAGGCCGCACTGGAAAAGGACTTGAAGTCACTTCCCCCTTCGTGGAGATCGGCTCCCGCCTGATCCCCCGCGCCTCGACGGGCCCCGCACCCGCCCACTGATCCACGGCGCACACCGCCACAACGAGCAAAGCACCACACCGCACCGAGCCCACTCCTGCCCTTCTTGGAGCCGTTATGCCCAGAAACTCCCGCTGTGCGGCCATACTTGGCTGCATGGCGCTGACCGCGACCCTCGCGGGCTGTTCCTCCCTCACCCCGAGCAGCGCCGGCGGGGACGGTGATCTCGTGCTGCGGGTGCAGGGCATGCCGCCGGCCACCGACAAGCCGGGGGTCGCCCTGTTCAAGAAGCAGGTGGCCGACTTCGAGAAGGCCAACCCGGGCATCAAGGTCAAGGGTTCAACCACGGTCTTCGACCCGCTGACGTTCTCCGCGAAGCTGTCCGGCGGCAATGTCGAGGACGTCATCAAGGTGCCGCTGACCGAGCCGCAGCGGCTCATCCAGCAGAAGCAGGTGCAGCCGATCACCGGGCAGCTCAAGGAGTGGGAGCACTTCAAGGAGTTCAACCCTCAGGTCCTCCAGCCGCTGACCGACAGCACCGGCGACGTGTACGGCGTACCGCAGAATCCTTACGCCCAGGGCCTGGTCTACAACCGCGAGCTCTTCGAGAAGGCCGGCCTCGACCCGGACAGACCGCCGGCCACCTGGGCGGAAGTCCGTACCGCCGCCAAGAGGATCAGCGACAGGACCGGCAAGGCGGGATTCGTCCACGAGTCCAAGGACAACCAGGGCGGCTGGCAGCTGACGATGCTGTCGTACGCCTTCGGTGGCGAGCTGGAGAAGGAGCAGGGTGGCAAGTACACCGCCACGCTCACCGGGGAGCCGACGAAGAAGGGGTTGCGGCTGCTCAAGGACATGCGCTGGAAGGACGATTCGCTCGGCAAGACCCTGCTCAACAATCAGAACGACGTGATCAAGCAGTTCGCGGCCGGGCAGGTCGGCATGTTCATGGGCAGCCCGGGGACGTACCGACTGGCGAAGATGCAGTTCGGCATGGAGAACACCGACGCCTTCGGAGTGGCCCCGATGCCGCAGTCCGGCGGCGACGCGACACTCACCGGCGGCGACATCTACATGGTCCCGAAGTCCGCCGACAAGAAGCACGCGGCAGCCGCCGTGGAGTGGCTGACCTTCGCCTACGCCAAGCCGCAGTACAGCACCGACATCGCCGCCGAGCAGGCCAAGGCGCTCTCTGCCGACCCGAAGTCCGCGGTGGGTGTGCCGACGCTGCCGGTCTTCGACAAGAAGCGTCAGACCGAGATCGACGCCGCGATCAAGCCGTACGTCAATGTGAAGCTGCGGAACTTCAAGCCGTACATCGACGGCCTCTCCACGCTGAAGCTGAAGCCGGAGCCGCCGTACCAGGCGCAGAAGCTGTACACCGCGCTCGACCCGGTGGTCCAGGCTGTGCTCACCAAGCGCGACGCAGACATCGACTCCCTGCTGGCCTCGGCCGAGAAGGACGTCAATGCCAAGCTCGCCGCGGACCAGAAGTAGCCGGCCCATGGCCCTGCTCACTCCGTCCCGGCGCCCGGCCGCTGTGTCCAAGGAGCCCACGCCGCGAACCCTGCCGCAGCGGCGACGTGGTACTGGCACCCCCAAGCAGCTCACGGCCTGGCTGTTCCTCGTCCCCGCGCTGCTGGTCTTCGGGCTCTTCGCCTGGTGGCCGATCGTGCGCAGCCTGTTGCTCAGCTTCCAGAAGACCAACCTCGTCGAGCCCGCGGTCTGGGTCGGCCTGGACAACTTCCGTGCCCTGTTCGACGATCCGCTGCTCGGCACCGCCGTCGGGAACACGCTGTTCTTCGTGGTCCTCGGCCTGCTGATCGGCTTCCCGGCACCGCTGATCCTGGCCGCGATCATGTCGACGGTGCGGCGCGGCGCGGGCGTCTACCGCTTCCTGGTGTATCTGCCGGTGGTCATCCCGCCAGTGGTGGCGATCCTGCTCTGGAAGTGGTTCTACGATCCGGGGAGCGGGCTCTTCAACAACGTCCTCGGCAAGGTCGGGCTCGGCCCGTACTCGTGGCTGGAGTCCTCCGACAGCGCCATGCTCTCGCTGGTCCTGGAGGCCACCTGGGCGGGCATGGGCGGCGCGGTCCTGATCTACCTCGCGGCGATGGTCGGCATCCCCGGCGAACTCTATGAGGCCGCCGAGGTGGACGGCGCCGGGATCTGGCGGCGGATCTGGCATGTGATGCTTCCCCAACTCAGGTCTGTCATCGGCTTGTTGTTGCTCGTCCAGCTGATCAACACGGTGCAGGTCTTCACCGAGCCGTACGTCTTCACCGGCGGCGGACCCGAGAACTCCACCCTCACGGTCCTGCTGCTGATCTTCCGGTACGCCTTTCAGGACGGCGAGTACGGCCAGGCCGCCGCGCTCTCCTTCCTGATGGTGCTCGCCCTCGCCCTGCTCTCCGCGGTGTATCTGCGGGCCACCCGCAGCTGGAGCACGTCATGACCACGCTCACCACCTTCGTCTCCACCAGCGACCGCCAACGCCCCGGCGTACGCGCCGCGGTGCGCTCCATCCAGGTGTTCACCCTGATCCTGCTGCTGCTCATCGGCATCGGACCGCTGTACTGGATGGTCAAGGGCGCGGTCTCACCGCCCACCGAGCTCACCACTCAGCCCCTGGCCCTCTGGCCGGACCGGCCGGCCCTGGGCAACTTCTCGACGGCGTACACCGATCTGAGTGTCGGCCACTATCTGATGAACACCCTCCTGGTGGTCGGCGGATCGTGGTTCGTGCAGCTCTTCGTCTCGGCCACGGCGGGCTTCGCCCTTTCGGTACTCAGGCCGAGGTTCGGCAAGGCCGTTTACGGGGCGATCCTCGCCACGATGTTCGTGCCGTACACGGTGAACATGGTCAGCCTCTTCATGACCGTGATCGATGTGCCGTTCCTGCACCTCAACCTGGGCGACACCTACTGGGCGATCTGGTTGCCGGCCGGCACGAACGCCTTCACGGTGCTGCTCGCCAAGCAGTTCTTCGACGCCCTGCCGAAGGAGCTGTTCGACGCGGCGCGGGTCGACGGGGCGAGTACCCGGCAACTGCTCACCAAGATCGTGCTACCCATGAGCAAGCCGGTGCTCGCCGTGATCAGTCTGCTCGCGGTGATGCACTCCTGGAAGGACTTCATCTGGCCGCTGGTGGCCATCACCGACCCCGAGAAGCAGCCGATCAGTGTCGCTCTCGCCCAGCTCGCCACGCAGGCTCCGCAGGACCAGCTGATCGCCGCGATGGTGCTCGCCGTCGCCCCGCCGGTGCTCGTTTTCGTCGTCTGCCAGAAGTACATCGTCGCCGGGCTCGGCTTCACCGGAGTCAAGGGCTGAGTCCCACCGGAGCCGACGGCCGAACCCTCAACTCTCTCACCACGCCTTCCGCTTCGGAACATTCGGAGCATCCGGAACACCCCGACCAAGAGAAGGGCACCTCCATGTCAGTCGCCCGCCGCAGATTCATCCAGGGCACGGCCGTCGCCACCGGCGCCGCGCTGCTGCCGACCGTTCCCGCATACGCCGCGGACCCGGTCACCATCGAGGCCGACGGCATCACCCTGGTCGGCCGTAGCGACGGCAGCGTCCTCGTACAGGACGGTGCGGGCGCCGACCGCATCCTGCTCAGCCACTTCATGTTCAAGGACACCGCGCTCGGCCAGCAGCGCACCTTCGGCGGTACGCCCGCCCGGATCACGCTCCCCGACGGGCGGGCCGCGATTCAGGTCACATACACGATGGCGAGCGGCACGTCCGGAGTCACGGTGCGCGGCACCTTCGACGTCACCCCTCGCAAGGCACACATGAAGTGGGAGGTCGGCGGCTCCAGCACGCTCACACCGGCCGGCTTCATGTTCTCCCGCACGGTGTACGAAGCGAGCGCGGCGGAGTCGTATGAAGCGCTGACCGTCTGGGAGCGGGACGCCCGAGGCGGCATTCCTTACGAGGTGAACGCGGGCGGCGCGTACGTGGAGACGTGGGCGGGATCGAAGGGCTTCTTCTGCCTCTCGTCCACCAACCCCGCGAACACGAACGCCACGTGGGTCCATTCCCCCGGCACCTCGACCGGCGCGAGCACCGCGGTCACCGAGGCCGATCTGGTCCTCGGCGATCTGCGGCCGCGCGGGGCGGGAGCGCTCGCTGCCAAGAGGCCCCTCGGCGTGGAGGTGTGGACCGACCAGCCGTTCAACCTCTACAAGGCGGCCGGGCAGACGATGACGCTCAAGGCGCAGGTCGTCAACGGCTCCGCCACGGCCAGGAAGGTGACCCTGACGTGGTGGGCGCGGGACTTCGGCGGCAAGAAGATCGCCGGTGGAACGCTCTGCAAGAGCCTCGCGGCGGGCGCCGCGTGGAATGCCTCCTTTCCCGTGACCTCGCCGTCACAGAACATCGTGTTCACCGAGGTGGAGGCGGTCAGCGGCAGTGACAAGGCGCTGGCCCGCACGAATCTGAGCGTGCTCCCGGAGTTCGCGTACAAGGCGGGCAAGGAGTCGATGTTCGGCCTCGCCAACTACCCCTGGCTGCTCAAGCCCGGCAAGGACGCCGTACTCGGGCTGGTCAGGACTCTCGGCATCAAGTGGATCCGCATCGCCTACGCAGGCGCACCGGGCATCGACACCGCGACCCTGGACGCGAACGGCATCGGGCACAACGTCGAGCTGAGCGGCATCCCCGTGGGCGGTAGTCCGGAGCAGATCGCGGCCTGGGCCGACACGAATGTCGCCAAGGCCCTGGACGCCGAGGCCGCGTACTTCGAGGTGAGCAACGAGGTCAACCAGCCCTGGATGTCCGGCCGCGGCGCCGACGCCTACGTCCGGGACGGTCTGCGCCAGGTCACCACGCGCCTCGACGCGGCGGGCTCGCGGATGAAGGTCATGAACGCCGGCCTCGGCGGCATGGACTACGTATGGACCAAGAACTTCCATGACGCGGGCGGCTGGGACCTCATCGACGCCTTCGCCTTCCACCCCGGTCGCGGCAACTTCACGCCCGACTTCGCCCCGCCGCCCGAGGAGTGGACGCAAGGGTCGTCCGGCTCGTACTGGAACTTTCTCGGCGCGCTGCGCAAGGCGAACCAGGTCCTTCAGGAGTACGGCGGCGACAAGGAGCTGTGGCTCACCGAGGCGTACGCACCGACCCGGCCCAACGCATGGTGGAGCGACACCTACCGGCACGCCGCCGAGAACACGCTGCTCACGCTCGCTCTCGCCAAGTCCGAGAAGGTGCGCGCCGTCAACTGGTACCAGCTGCACGACTCGACGATCCACCACCCCCAGGAGGCCGACCCGGCCAACCCCGAGTACCACTACGGCCTGATGAACCGCGACACCAGCGCCAAGCCCTCGCTCCTCGCCTTCGCGACCGCCGCCCGGGTCCTGGACGAGGCCGAGTTCGTCCGGCATCTCGCCTTCGCGGACCAGGACATCAAGGGGCTCCTCTTCACCACTCCCGGCGGACCGGTGTCGATCATCTGGAGCCGCAAGGACGGCTACATCCTCAACTCCGATCACGGCGAGGATCCTTGGTACGCGTCGCCGGAGCCCTGGATCGACACCTGGACGACCAGGACCGCGGTCGTCGCCCACTCGGGGACGGTCCACGGCACGGTGCGGGAGCTGAACTGCATCGGCCAGGAGCGCTCTCTGAAGGCCTCCGGTGGCAAGATCACCCTCACCCTCGACGGTGCCCCGCGCATCTACTACGGTCTCGCCGCCAATCCCGACTGGAAGTAAGTGACGTACGACATGAGGAATGAAACCGCACGGCACGACATCACCGTCGTCGGCGGCGGCCTGGCCGGGGTCTGCGCGGCGATCGCCGCGGCCCGGCTCGGCCGGAGCGTCGCGCTGATCAACAACAGGCCGGTACTCGGTGGCAACGCGAGCAGCGAGGTCCGGGTATGGGTGTGCGGCGCGACCGGCCACGGCAAGAATCACCATGCCCGTGAGGGCGGCATCATGGGCGAGCTGCTCGTGGAGAACCAGTTCCGCAACCCGGACGGGAACCCCTACTACTGGGATGCCGTGGTTCTGGACGCCGTGCGCGCCGAGCCCGGCATCACGCTCTACCTCAACACCGACGTGCGCGAGGTCGACGCCGAAGGTCCCGACGAGGCCCGGCGGATCACCTCTGTCACCGGCTGGATGATGGGCTCGGAGCGGCGGATACGTTTCGAGAGCTCCCTGTTCCTCGACTGCACGGGAGACGGCCTGATCGGCCACCTGGCGGGCGCCCACCACCGCATCGGCCGGGAATCACGCGCCGAGTACGACGAGGCATGGGCCCCGGAGACGGCCGACGGCATCACCCTGGGCTCGACTCTCCTCTTCTATACGAAGGATGCCGGCCACCCCGTCAAGTTCGTGCCGCCGAACTTCGCCAAGGACATCACTCAGACCTCCATCCCGCAGCGCCGCATCATCAAGGCGGGCGACAACGGCTGCGCGTACTGGTGGATCGAGTTCGGCGGCGAGCTCGACACCGTCCACGACAACGAACGCATCCGCGACGAGCTGTGGTCGGTGATCTACGGCATCTGGGACCACATCAAGAACTCCGGCGAGTTCGACGCGGCGAACATGACCCTGGAGTGGGTGGGCTCGGTCCCCGGCAAACGAGAGTACCGGCGCTTCCTCGGCGACTACGTCCTGCACCAGGGCGACATCCTCGGCCAGACCGAGTTCGCCGACCGGGTCGCCTTCGGCGGCTGGTCGATCGACCTGCATCCGCCGCAGGGCATGTACGCCACCGAGGCAGGGGCCAGGCAGCTCTACGCGGACGGCATTTACCACATTCCGTACCGCAGCCTCTACTCGGTGAACACCGAGAACCTGCTCTTCGCCGGGCGCAACATCTCCGCCAGCCATGTCGCCTTCGGCTCGACCCGCGTCATGGCGACCTGCGCCACGATCGGCCAGGCGGCCGGCACGGCGGCGGCACTCTGCGCCACCGGGGATGTCACCCCGCGCGAACTCCCCGTACCCGAGCTGCACACGGCGCTGCTGCGCCAGGATGCCTCGCTCATCGGCCTCGCCTCGACGGACCCGGAGGACCTGGCCCTGCGGGCGACGGCCACCGCCTCATCCACCTTGAGCGGCTTGGCGGTCGAGGACCCCGACGAGCGATGGCCGCTCGCGGCGGACGCCGGACTCGTCCTCCCCGCGGACCCGGACCTCTCCGGGGTGGAACTACTCATCGACGCCGACCGCGACACCGAGATCGTGATCGATCTGTACGACCCCGAACTCGGCCAGAACTACGTCCCGCGCCGCCTCGTCGCCTCCACCACCCTGCCCGTCGCCGCCGGTGCCCGGCAGTGGCTCAAGACGGGACTGGACTGGTCTCCCGAGACCCCGCGCAACGCCTTCCTGGTCGTCCGCGCCAACGATGCCCTCGCCCTGCACCGCTCCGACCGCCCGACCCCCGGCGTCCTGTGCTTCACGCGCGTCCCGCCGCGCCCGTCGGACGAATCACCGCAGTTGCTGCGCGAGTGGACGGACACGGGTCTGCTGCGCCGCACATTCTGCTTCCGCACGGGAGAGACCGCGGCCTACTCCCCCGCCAAGGCCACTGACGGCTATGCCCGCCCGTACGCGGGACCGCACATGTGGGTCTCCGCACCACTGGCGGACGTCCCTTCCCCCTGGCTCGAGTTGGCCTGGCCCGAACCGGTCGCCCTGGGCCGGATCGAGGTCATAGCCGACGACGACGTCAACGAGGACCTGATCAACCTGCACCACCACCGCACGCCCTTCGACACCCTCCCCACCCTCCTTCGCGACTACCGCGTCGAGGCACTGGATGCTGACGGCACCTGGCGCGTCATCGCCCGTGCGGCGCAGAATCGGCGGCGACGCGAGGCGTACACGCCGGCGGAGCCGCTCACCACATCGGCGATCCGGGTCGTCGTCGAAGCCACCAACGGGGCGGCGTCGGCGCACGTCGTCGCCGTGCGCGCCTACAAGTAGAAGCACCGACGCAGGGGAGTGACTGGATGGTCGGCAGAGTGATGGTCACCGGGGCCGCCGGGCGGATCGGGCGAGCGGTCCTCGCGCTGCTCGCCGAGCGCGGGATCGAGGCGAACGCCTTGGTCCTCGACGACCCCGGCGATCTGGCGGCGCGCCTGGTCGTGACCGGTGACGCCGCCGACGCGAAGACCGTGCGGGCGGCTCTGGAGGGCGCCGACGCGGTCATCCACCTGGCGGCGATCCCGACTCCCGAGCGCAACACCGCGCTGGAGGTCTTCGGGGGCAACAGCCTCTCCACCTTCACCGTCCTGGAGGAGGCCGGCCGGGCCGGGATCCGGCATGCGGCGGTGGCGAGCTCCTGGGGTGTCACGGGCCTGCCCTGGACGGACGTTGAGGATCCGCATCCGCCATACGCACCGGTCGACGAGGCGATGGTCTCCCAGGTGGCCGACCCTTATGGCCTCTCCAAACAGGTCGACGAGCTGACAGCGCAGATGATGGCACGGCGGCACGGGATGAGCGTGGTGTGCCTGCGCTATCCGTACGTGGGTGGATTCGAGGAACGGCTGCACGCACACGCCGCCCGGCTCACGGCCGACCCGGCGGCGGGGGCAAGGGACCTGTGGACGTACCTCGAGGTCCATGACGCGGCGAGAGCCGCGCTGCTGGCCTTGGACGTACCCGGCCGTGCGGCGCACGCGGTACACCTCTGCGCCCCCGAGATCATCGTGCCGTACCCGACGGAGGAACTGCTGCGCCGCTACCACCCCACCACCGTTCTGCGGCGCCCGCTGCCGGGTCGCGCGGCGCCGGTCGACACCTCGGCTGCGCGCAGGCTGCTCGGATTCACGGCACAAAATCTCCTCGGCCGCGGGGCGGTTACCCCGAGTTGAGATCACGACGGCCGCCGGGCCGCCGCAGAACGGGAGAGAAGAGGACGTTCCCCGAGGCCGAGTGAGGTACCGAGTGGCATACGCGACGACTCCACCAGTCGTCGTCAGCCGGGGCGAAGGTGAACGGCGCGACGCGACCCGTGAGGTCGGCCGCCTCTGCCATCGATGCGACCCGTGAGATCAGCCGCCTGCGCCGTGACCCAGGCGGCCCTGAGCGTGACGCCCCTCGCTCACTGCGCACCTTCCACATCATCCCCGACGGGCGGCACCCCGATCGCGCGGGTGACGACCGGCGGCCCCTCGGCTCACTTGGGAGCATCGGCGTCCACCACGTCGAGGACCCGTCCGGCGCCCCGCTCGCCAGGATCACACTCCGCCACCGCCCACCCCTGCGCCTCGGCCGCACCCATTGACCCTGGAGCCGGTCGAGGGCCCCGCTCTCTCCGGGGCTTTACCGGGGCCGCGAGGTCGGCGCCACCGATCCAGGCCACGCAGAGGACACCCCGGCCCCCTCATGCCCGACTTCGACAGCGGGACCTTGCGGTTCAAGGCCACGGGCGATCCCGCGGAACGCGCCGCCGGGCGCCTGACGCTCGACGTCATCCGCGACGAACTCGCCCGGATCGTCGAACAACGGGCGGCAGACGACCCGAACCTGCATCACCTCGACGGCCGTGACCTCTACGGCGAGAAGGACTACGCCGAATTCCCGCTGCCCGACGAGGTCCACCCCGATCCCGCAGCTCACCGCCGCATCGGCGAGAACTTCGCGCGGCTCGTGTTCGGCGATGGCGGCCCCTTCGCCACCAAGACCGGCTGACCACATCGCTCCGGTCCGGGGGGCCGCAGGGGCCGACGGCGCCCATTGAGTCGGCACGGAGCGCGGCGCGCTGGGAGGCGTCTGCGGAATGCACGCCGCGGAGGGTTGGCAGGACGAAGCCGTGTGCATCACGGGGATCCTCTTCGACGGCCTGCGTTTCGGCACACAGAACACCGGCTGACCGACGTGCGTCGCAGTCGTTGGCGTGCGGCAGTACCCGCACCTGCCGGTCGATCAACCGCACCAGGACCGAGCAGCTGTTCATGCGCACGGTGATCTGTTCTCCGTGGCGGTTGCCCCTGGGCGTGAACCAGCGGCCGCTCTCGAAGATCTCCGTCGGCATTGGCCCGCAGCACGGGCTGTTCTCCAGGAGCAGCCGGCCGCGGCAACGGCCTGTCCAGCGGTCGACCTCGCTGCGCTGCACACCGACCTGGAGGCCGTTGAGCTGACCGCCGAGCAGCTCGACTGCCTCGGCCAAGGAGGAGCAGCTGCTCGGGCGCGGGCCGCGCTCGGTGCGGGCCTCGGTAGGGAGCGGGCCCGCGGCTTGGTGGGGCGGGTCTTGCGGGCGGCTATCCGGTTGCGCCTGCCGGAACCACGCCGCCGTCGAGACGTACGCGACCTCTCTGGCCTCGCACGCCGGGCGCGCGTCGCTCATGCCTTCCTGCCGCTCCTGGAGGGTAGCGACGCCCCGGTCGTCGTCAACGTCAGTAGCCGTCCGGGCTCGCTGGCGGCGACCGCCGACCCGAGCCGCATCGAGTTCCACGTGGCGCTGCTTGACTACAACTCCTCCAAGACGCCGCTGGTCATGGTCACCTCGCAATACGCCAAGGCGTACCCGCCATCCGCTTCAACGCAGTCGACCCCGGCTACACCGCCACGGACCTCAACGGCCGCCAGGGCACCAGGGCACCAACAGCGTCGGAGGGGTGCCGAGATCATCGTCCGCATGGCCTCCATCGGAGCCCACGGCCCGAGCGGCGGCCTCTTCGACCAGGCCGGCCCAGTCGTCTGGTAAGTCGGACTACGTGGAAGCGATCCGCGCGTACGTCCTCGGTGGCCACCCGCTACGGCAAGCGCCGTTACACATGTGCGGACCCCTCTGACGACCTGGAAACCAAAGGTGTGTGGAACGAGCAGGAGTTCCAGCCGCGGCGGAACCCGGTCGCGCCGGACCAGGGCGAGTACGTAACACGAGTCTAAGTAGCTATCGCCGATGCGAGGCCGCGCTCCACGATGGGAGCTTCGGTTCGGCGAGGGCCGATCGGCCTCTCGGGGAACCAGCGATACCGGAGACTCATACATGGCAGCCAACGGCGTCACCTACACCGGCCTGGACGCACTGCTCGCTCCCGAAAGGTCGGTCCTCCTGCTGATCGACCACCAGGGCGCGCAGTTCGCCGGGATGCACAGCATGGACCCCAACCTCGTGGTCAACAACGTGACCGCTCTGGCGAAGGGCGCCAAGCTGTTCGACGTACCGACGATCCTGAGCACGGTCGTCGAGGACCGCGGCGGCCGGATCATCCGGCAGATCCAGGACGTGTTCCCCGACCAGAAGCCGATCGACCGCACCACGATCAACACCTGGGAGGACCAGCGGGTCGTCGACGCCGTCGCTGCCACCGGCCGCAAGGATCTCGTCATAGCCGGCCTGTGGACAGACATCTGCCTCGCCTTCCCGGCGATCCACGCCATGGCCGACGGCTACCGGGTCTACGCGGTGACGGACGCGTCCGGTGCGACGACGGTCGAGGCACATGAGCGCGGAGTCCAGCGCATGATCCAGGCGGGCGTCATCCCGATGACCGCCGGGACCGTCATCTCGGAATGGCAGCGCGACTGGGCGCGCGAGGCGACCGTCCCCGGCACGAGCCAGATCATGTTCGACCACGGCGGCAGCTTCGGCACCAGCCTGGCCTGGGAGCTTCAGCTCCTCGGCAAGAACTGACAACCCGCACGTGGGCGCGGTGGACGGTGCCTTGACGCCGCCCACCGTGGTCATGTGGTCAGCGGCAGGTCGCGCAGCTGGCGGCGCGAGGTGATGCCGAGCTTGCGGAAGATGTTCCGCAGGTGTGCGTCGATGGTGCGCGGGCTCAGGAACAGCTGCGTGCCCACCTCCTTCGACGTCGCGCCCGTGGCGACCATCCGAGCGATCTGGAACTCCTGCGCGGTGAGACGGGTAGGCGCGTCGCCGACCCGTTTCCGCGCGCGGGCGCCGGTCGCGGCGAGCTCCCGGGCGGCCCGTGCCGCGAACGCCGCTGCCCCGAGCACGGACAACTGCTCGTACGCCGCCTGCAGCTCCACCCGCGCCTCAGACCGCCGGCCCTCGCGGCGCAGCCATTCGCCGTACACCAGTCGGGCGCGCGCGACGTGGGGGGCGCCGTCGCTGCGGGCAAGACGCTCGATCGCCTCCTGGTACAGCTTCTCGGCGGCCGGCCCCTCGGTGAGCAGGGCTCGCGAGCGCAGCTCGGTCCCGAGCGCCCACTCGGAGCCGCTCGCGGCAGTGCGCTCGGACAGGAGCTTCATGACGGGCTCCGCGAGATCGGGACGTCCGGCGTGCGTCGCGGCCTCGATGAGCTCCACGGGTATCCAGGAGTGGAAGCTGATCTCGTCGAGATCGCCTGCCTCTTGGCACGCCTCGAGGGCGGCGTCGTAGCGGCCCAGGCCGTTGAGCAGTACGGTCCGGGCGTACTCCGTGGCACTGAGGAGCCGTCCCTCGCCGCGCGCGTCGGCGTCGCGGGTGGCGATGTGGGCGAGCCGGGTGGTGCGTTCCTCGTCGCCGCGCCACGCGGCCACGGTGACGTCGACGTGGAGCATGGCCGGGGTGCCGAGTTCCGCCGCGATCGCGTGCGCCTCGTCGACCAGCGCGGCGGCGTCGGCGAACTCGCCCGCGTGGACGTGCGCGAGGGCGCGGTAGCTCAAGGCCACGGGCAGTTCGGCCAGCATGCCCGCGCTGCGGACGAGTTCGAGCTGACGGGCGGCCAGCGCCCGCCACGCCGAGTCGTCCCACAGGTCCATCGCGGGACCGCAGGCCACCCATAACTGGCCCACGTCGTACGCGTCGCGTCCCGCACCGCCCCGGTAGACGTCCACGGCCTGCCGTAGTTCCGGCACCGCCGCCGTGTACCCGTGCCTGACCTGGGTGGTCAATCCGTCGAGCAGCCGGTCGAGCGGACGCGGCTCCGACGGGGTGGGGCTCATGGCACGGGCGGTCTCGGCGATGTCGAGCATGCGGTCAGCGGTGGTGAACCGGCCGACGAACACTGCTGCGGCGAAGGCCTCGAGGAATGTCTCGCGGGCCGAGAAGGTGTCGAGCGGTGCCATGAGCTGGGCCGCCCGAAGCAGCTTCTCGACCGCGGCGTCGTCCCGGTTCCTGTCGAACGCCATCCGTGCGCGCAGCGTGGCCACCGTGGCACGCTGGAGGTCGTCGAGCGGTCCGGCTTCCGCCATGGACAGCAGGGACGACGCGGAGTCGGCGGCGCCGCTGTCCCGTTTGGCGCGGGCGGCGACGACGGCTCGTACGGCGCGGCGGGTGGGATCCGGCGTCAGATTCGCGGCCTTCTCCAGGAAGGCCGCTGCTGCGGCGACGCCGCCGCGGACCTGGGCCCGGTCGGCCGAACGTTCCAGCGCTGCGGCGACGTCCTCATCCGGCTTGCATGCACCTTGCGAGTAGTGCCACGCCTTGCGGTCGGGCTCGGTGTCCGCGATGGTCTCGGCCAATGCGCGGTGGACCGCGCGGCGCTGGTCGAGGGCAGCGGACCGGTAGACGGTCGAACGCACCAGCGGGTGGCGGAACCGCACCCGGCCGCCGATGGCCACCAGACCGGTCTCCTCGGCGAGCGTCACCGCGTCGTCGGGGACGCCGAGTTGCTCCGCCGCCGCGCGCAGGAGGATCGGGCAGCCGGTCGGCTCGGCTGCCGCGATCAACAGCAGGGTCCGTGTCTCGACGGGGAGTTCGGCCAGTCTCGCCCGGTAGCTCGCCTCGACCTTCCCCGAGGCGGGCGACGCCGCGGGCAGAGCGAACCCGCCCGCGAGGTCGGTGGTGTGTGGCAGTTCGAGGAGGGCCAGTGGATTGCCGCGCGCCTCGGCGATGATGCGGTCGCTTACGGCACCGTCGAGAGGCGCGTGGATCTGCGACGCGAGGAGCCGACGGGCGTCGCCGTCGGCCAGGCCGCGAAGCTTCAGTTCAGGAAGGCACGCCAGTTCGTGGCGTTCGCTCGCATCGCGCTCGGCGAACAGCAGCCCCACGGGTTCGGCCTGGACTCGGCGCGCGACGAAGGCCAAGGCCTGCGTCGACGCCTCGTCGAGCCAATGCGCGTCGTCGATGACGCACAGCACGGGCTGCTCGGCCGCGGCCTCGGAGAGGAGGTTGAGCACCGCCAAGCCTGCGTGGAAGCGGTTGGGCGCGCCGTCCCCGGTCCGCCCGAACGCCGCGTCAAGTGCCTCGCGTTGCGGTGCGGGCAGCCGTTCCTGCCAGCGCAGGGTCGGTTTGCAGAGCTGGTGGAGTGCGGCGAACGCGAGTTCCGACTCGAATTCGGCGCCGACGGCGCGCAGCACCTTCAGGCCCGGTGCCGCCAAAGCATGGTCGATGAGCGCGGTTTTTCCGATGCCTGGCTCTCCCCGCACCACCAAGGCGCCGCCGCGCCGGGACCGGATGCCGTCGAGCAGCCGGTCCAACACCTCCGACTCGCTCCGTCGGCCGAGGAGCCCCGGGCGTTCGGTTCGCGGGCGAAATCCCCGCATCAGAGGGCCCGTTCGGTGCACACGTCAATGTCGATCGGCTGCGCGTCTGACGGTGCGCACTGCCTTTCGGCCCAGGTGCGGGCACTCGCCGATGTGCCGCCATGTCGGCCGTCTAGGTGGGTTCTGCCGACGCGAACACGGGCTCCGCCTGCGAGTTTGGTCATGGGACTCCCTGCTCGTTTCCCGAATGCGACACAAGCCGGCGCGTCTTGAGAGTCCCACCGGCCTTGTTGACATGTCAACAAGCAGTGATGATCTTGTCCGCGTGTCGTCGCACGCACGCCGAAGGACCTCGGAGACATCCGAGAAAGCCCTGTCGCTCAGTCGTACGCCCGCTTGGAGGAGGCAGCTGTCGAGGACACCCCAAGCCCGTGTACGTGGCCGGCGGCGGCCGGACGGCCGGCTGAATGTGCCGCGACGCACCCACGTCCACACGCTCCGGCATCCCGTGCCCCCGCGCCGACACACCCACGCCCCGGCCACCCGGCCAGAGCCGCCCAGCGCATGTCCAGGAGAACCGATGACGACACTCGCACCCCGCGAACCCCAGACCACGAACCCCGGCCCGCCGCCGCCCTTCGACCCCGAGCTCGCCCCGGCGCTCGCGCCACTGGCGGAAGTCCTGCCGTCGGCGATCCTGCCGTCCATGATCTCCTCCGTGCGTCATTCCATCGCCGGCCAGCGGCCATCGGACGAAGACCTTGCGCGCGGCGGGGCGATCGAGGTGCAGGAGCGCCGGATCCCGGGGCCGCCCGGCGCCCCCGACGTCTCACTGCTGATCTGCCGCCCGCGTACCGTCGCCACCCCCAGGCCGGCCGTGTACTTCACCCACGGCGGCGGAATGGTCCTGGGCGACAACCGCAGCCTCATCGGGGAGATGCTCGACTGGGTGCAGGAGCTCGAAGTCGTCCTCGTCTCGGTCGAATACCGCCTCGCCCCGGAGCACCCCTACCCGGCCGCGATCGACGACGTGTACGCGGGACTCGTCTGGGTCGCGGACCACGCGGCCGACATCGGCGTCGATCCCGACCGCCTTGTGGTCGCCGGGGCCAGCGCGGGCGGTGGCCTGACCGCGGCCGCCACGCTCCTGGCCCGGGACCGCGGCGGCCCACGCCTCGCCGGACAACTCCTCGCCTGCCCGATGCTCGACGACCGCAACGACACACCGTCCGGGATCCAGATGGCCGGACGCGGCGTCTGGGACCGCACGTCGAACGACACCGGCTGGACCGCGCTGCTCGGGGAGGCGCGCGGCGGCCCCGACGTCTCCCCGTACGCGGCCCCGGCACGTGCGTCGAGCCTGGCCGGTCTGCCGCCGCTGTTCATCGACGTCGGCTCCGCCGAGACGTTCCGCGACGAGGTCGTCGCGTACGCGTCCCGCTTCTGGCTCACCGGCGGCGACGCGGAGCTGCACGTGTGGCCGGGCGGATTCCATGGCTTCGACGCCATGGTGCCGGGCGCGGCACTGTCTCAAGCTGCCCGAGCGGCCCGGCTGCGCTGGCTGCGCAGGGTGCTGTAGCCGTGCTCCGGTCCGGCCGACTGCCGCTGCCTTCGGGCACCACGTGTGAAGCCGCTTGAGGGCCTCCGGCTACGATTCCGGAACCGATGGTCCACACACCCAGAAGATTGGCCTCATGAACGAACCACGCTGGCTCGACGTGCGTGAGGCGGCTGTCTGGAAGAAGTACCGGGACCTGCAGCGCCAGCTGCAAAGCGCCCTGGACCGGCAGCTCGCCCGCGACTCCGTGTTGTCCGGGGCCGACTACGCGGTGCTCGTCCCCCTGTCCGAGTCGCCGGGCGACGTCCTACGGGCCCGGGAGCTCCAGGCGGAGCTGGGCTGGGAACGGAGTCGGCTGTCGCATCAGATCAGCCGCATGGAGACGCGCGGCATGGTCGCCCGCGAGCCGTGCGAGGACGACGCACGCGGCTCGATGGTGCGCATGACCGCCCAGGGCCGGGCCGCGATCGAGGCCGCCGCGCCGCAGCATGTCGAGACCGTCCGCCGCTACTTCTTCGACCCGCTCTCCCACGACGAAGTCGAAACGCTGGGCGTGCTCTTCGACCGGCTCCTCGCCTCACTCTCACGCGACACGGACTGACCGTTCCTCCGTCCGCCCCGTCACATAGCTGATCATGGCGCAGCGCCGCACTGGATCGCGCCGTCGGCAGACCCTACGTAACCCCGCCGCATAGGCGACCGTCACCGACGCGAGTCGGCCGACGCGCTGCGAGTGTCGGCTGTGGCAGACCTACGTGAGGAGTCGGGATGAAGATCACCGTTGTGGGGCGAGGACGTGTCGGAGGCGGCCTGGCCAGTCTGTGGGAGAAGGCCGGCCACAAGGTGACCGGCCTTGGCCGCGACGGCGGCGACGCGGCCGGTGCCGACGTCCTGGTGGTCGCGGTGCCGGGCTCGTTGATCGCCGATGCGCTGACGCGGGTGTCGGGGCTGGCCGGACAGGTGACCATCGACGCCTGCAACCTCTACGGACCGCGGGATGTCTCCTTCCCTTCGCTGTCCCACCAGGTGAAGTCGATCGTCGGCGGACCTACCGCGAAGTCGTTCTCGACGAACTTCGCCGCGATGTACGACCAGATCGAGGCGCAGAGCATTCGCCCGAGCAACCTCTTCGCCGCCGACGCGGCCGCGCGGGACACGACCGAACAGCTGATCCGGGACGCCGGCTACGACCCCGTCTTCGTCGGCGACCTCGATCCCGGCGCTCGCCTGCTCGAAGACAGCTCAGCACTCACCCGTGCGCTGGCCGGCCAGCTCGGCCCCTTCTTCTACCGCTACGGGCGTCCCGGCGAGCTGTGAACCGCCACCGTTCGCCGCACACATCCAAGGAGCACGCCGCCCCATGACCGAAATCGCCGCCATCATCAGCAGCACCCGCCCCGGCCGCAACGGCGCAGAGCCCGCCGCCCTACTCGACCAGCTCGCCGCGTGGAGCAGCGCACTGGCGACCCCGCGCACCGCCGCCCCGGAGGCGTGATGAGCGACATCCTGGCAGGCAAAGTCGTCGTGGTCACAGGCGCGGCGAGCGGGATCGGCCGGGCCATCGCGGTCGCGGCAGCGCGGCACGGCGCGAAGGGCGTCATCGTCGCCGACCTCACCGAGACCCCGCGCGAGGGCGGCGAGCCCACCGTCGGCGAGATCGAAACACTGGGCGTCCCCGCGCGGTTCGTCGCCACAGACGTCACCCGCCGCACCGACGCAGACGCCCTGGTGGATGCCGCGGGCGAGTTCGGCGGAGTCGACGTCATGGTGTGCAACGCCGGAATCACGCTCAGCGCGGACGGGGCAGACGTCGCCGAGGCCGACTACCACCGCTTGATGGCGGTCAACCTCGACGGTGTCCTTTTCGGCGCCCAAGCCGCGGCACGGCAGATGAAGGCCCGGGCCACACCCGGCAGCATCGTGCTGATGGCCAGCATGGGCGGACTGGTCGGCGCCGGATTCACCGTCGCCTACTCGACCAGCAAGGGCGGGACCATCCTGATGGCCAAGTCCCTCGCCGACGCCTTGGGACCCGACGGCATCCGGGTCAACGCCGTGTGCCCCGGCACCATCGACACCCATCTCCTGCGGTCCACACCCGACATCGCGCAAGCCGCGGACGGGTTCCGGCAGCGGACTCCGCTACGGCGACTGGGGCAGCCGTCCGAGATCGGTGACGCCGTGGCGTACCTCGGATCGGATCTGTCGAGCTATGTGACCGGAACCGCCCTCGTCGTCGACGGCGGCCTGACTTCGGTGATCTGACACCTGCTCCCGACCTGTGACCGCCGGACCGACCGCACCTCTCCACGAAGGAATCCCATGAGCGAGAACAATACGAGCGAGGCCGCCAAGGCGATCGTCCGTCGCAACACAGAGGAGGTACAGGGCGGCGGCGACTTCGCCCTCTTCGACGAACTGTTCGCCGACGACTTCCTCGACCACACACCGCAGCCGGGACGTACTGCCGACAAGGCGGGCGCACGCCAGCTGTACCAGGTGCTCCGCGAGGCCTTCCCCGACTTCCATGCCGTCATCCACTGGCAGTCCGCCGACGGCGACCTCGTCACCACGTACAAGACGTATCACGGCACCCACAAGGGCGAGTTCTTCGGCATCGCGCCCACCGGCAAGCAGATCAGCTTCGAAACCGTGGACGCCATGAGGGTACGCGATGGGAAGATCACCGAGCACTGGGGCGTCGCAAACCTGTTCTCGCTGATGCAGCAGCTCGGCGCCCTGCCGGATGCCGTATAGGTGCTCGACCTCTCTGTACGAGAATTCGGCCCGGCAGACCCCCCACGGTGGCCGCCGATCGGCGGCCTGATGTGCGGCCGGGCCGACAACTCAAGCCGACCGCGCACCTGACACGAGACAGACCGGTCCCGCCGACGCGCCCCGGAAAGAACACCCCGACGAGCGAGCGACCACACCCGTGGCCGACACACGCCCTGGTTGTGGCCACACGCCCTCAAGCACATGAGATGGAGCGCACCAATGCCCCCCAATGTGTGGATGACCACCCACGACGCCATGACCACCATGAACGTCCCCGCCAGATTCGACGTCACCCACTGGCCGATCAACGTCGAGAATTACCTCGCACGGACAGAGAAGCCGCTCCACCGAGCCATCCTGAAGAACTATCTCCGGCACCTGCTCCTCGAAGTCTCCGGATACTGGGACCAGATCCTGGTCCCCGAACTCACCGTCGACGTACCCGAGTACCGCGTCGGCGACCGGGGAACAGTACGGGTCCTGTCCGGCAAGGCCGCCGTCGAGGACCGACGCGCAGGAGTGCGCCCACGCCTTCACGGAAAGGCGCCCACCGCACTGCCAAGGCCGCTTGACACCAGCCCCGCCCGACAGGTGCTTGTGTGCCCCACCCGGGGCTGCCGCACAGGAACAACCACCTCCGCACCGCAAGAAGGGGTGACCAACGATGACCGAGCAACCCACCGTTCGAAGCGTGAGTGCGCTGGGGCATGGCTCGGAGATCCGCGCCCGTCACCGTTCTCCCCGCCCGGCGCTTCGGTTCTCTGGCGCGATGAGACGCGGATCCCGGCCCGGCCCCCCGGACCCGCGCCGCGCAGGGGTGCCGTTGTCGCCGCAAACCGCCCCAGTGGCCGGTCGTCCGCCGGTACGGGAGAGGTGAGGCAGGACGGGCGTTGCAGGACCGCGGCCGCTGCCGCTGCCGGAGGCGAACGCTTTCGCTTGCCTCGCGGCCCTGCCGAGGCCAGCCACCTGACCAACGGCGCTGCCTCTGTCCACCCACAACCCGAGGAACCCGGAGCACCCGACCCGAGCGCCGGGCCCCAGGCACACCCAGCCGCCGAAAGCCACGGCCCACCAAGAGGTTCTGCGAGCCTGCCCCCAGGTGCTTGGCCGAGGACGCCGACCGGGCGGCGTACGCCGACACGGTGTCGGAGTACGCCGCCCTGGGGCGGGACGAGAGCTGCGGGAGGTGGCCCGCGCGCCCCTGGCGGTTACTTCTGGTCGCGGTTGAACACCGAGCTCGACCAGAGGTATCCGAGCACCGCGAGGCCCAGGCACCAGGCAACCGCGAGCCACCCGTTGTTGCCGATCTCGGTGCCGAGGAGGAGGCCGCGCAGGGTCTCGATGGCCGGGGTGAACGGCTGGTACTCGGCGATCGGCTGGAACCAGCCCGGCATGGTGTCGACCGGGATGAAGGCGCTGGAGAGGAGCGGGAGGAGGATCAGCGGCATCGCGTTGTTGCTGGCGGCCTCTGCGTTGGGGCTGACCAGGCCCATGCCGACGGCGATCCAGGTGAGTGCCAGGGCGACGAGCGTCAGCAGCCCGATCGCCAGGATCCACTCCAGGATTGTGGCGTCCGTGGACCTGAAGCCGATGGCCACTGCGACGGCACCCACGAAGGCCACGCTCATGATCGACTGCAGGACGCTGCCGACGACGTGCCCGATGAGTACCGACCCGCGGTGGATCGCCATCGTGCGGAAGCGGGCGATGATGCCCTCGGTCATGTCCATGGAGATGGACACCGCGGTGCCGACCGTGGTGCCGCCGATGGTGAGCATCAGGATGCCCGGGACGATGTAGGCGATGTAGTCGGAGCGGTCCGCGCCGCCGATGCCCGCGCTCATCACGTCGCCGAAGATGTAGACGAAAAGCAGCAGCATCATGATCGGCGTGAGCAGCAGGTTCAGGGTGAGGGAGGGGTAGCGCCTGGCGTGGAGGAGGTTGCGGCGCAGCATCGTGTTCGAGTCGCGGACGGCGAGGGACAGGGAGCTCATCGGACATCCTCCTCGGTCTGGTTGGGGATGTTGGTTTTGGCGGTCAGGGCGAAGAACACGTCGTCGAGGTCGGGGGTGTGCACGGTCAGCTCGTCCGCCTCGATATCGGCCGAGTCCAGCCAGTCGAGGATGGAGCGCAGCTCGCGCTGGCTGCCGCCGCTGGGGATCTGCAGCACGAGCGCCTCGTCGTCCCGGGTGACCTCGCGCAGGGCGACGGCGGCGGACTGGTAGGCGGACGGGTCGGAGAAGCGGAGCCGTACATGCCCGCCCGGGACGAGCCGCTTCAGCTCCTCGGCACTCCCCTCGGCGGCGATCTTGCCGTCGTTGAGGACCGCGATGCGGTCGGCGAGCTCGTCGGCCTCCTCCAGGTACTGGGTGGTGAGGAAGACGGTGACGCCGCCGGAGACCAGCCCGCGGATGATCCCCCACATGTTGTGGCGGCTGCGCGGGTCGAGGCCGGTGGTCGGCTCGTCGAGGAAGATGATCCTCGGGCTGCCGACCAGGGTCATGGCGAGGTCCAGGCGCCGCTTCATGCCGCCGGAGTAAGTGGAGGCGGGCTTCTTCGCCGCCTCCGTCAGGTCGAACCGCTCCAGGAGTTCGGCGGCGATCCGCCGCCCCTCGCGGCGTGAGAGGTGGTGCAGGTCCGCCATGAGGAGCATGTTCTCCTCGCCGGTGATCAGACCGTCGACCGCGGAGAACTGCCCGGTGACACCGATCGCGGCCCGCGCCGCCTGCGGATCGGCGGCCAGGTCGTGGCCGCCGACGCGGATCTCGCCCGAGCCGGGATCGGCGGAGATGAGGGTGGAGAGGATCTTCACGGCGGTGGTCTTGCCGGCGCCGTTCGGGCCGAGCAGCGCGAACACGGACCCGGCCGGGATACGCAGATCGATCCCGTCGAGCACGGTCTTCTCGCCGTAGGACTTGCGCAGGCCGACGGCGGAGACGGCGGCGGTCTGTTCCTGGCCGTTGGCGCACTTGGGCGTGGGCATGACAGATGAGGACATGGGGCCCTCCCATTCGAAGGATGGAATGGATTGACAGGTGGACTCTCAGACGCTGGCGCGGCGGATGTCGATGTTGCCCCAGCGGGTGCGGGCGCGGATCTTGACGCTGTCCTCGGTCTCCTCCGGGGTTTCGGACGCGGTGAGCGTATTGCGCACCTGCCCGCGGTCGGATTTGACGTCGAGCCAGGCGGCGGTGCCCTCGCGGATGCCAACGTTGATGGCGCCGTAGGAGGTCTCCAACTGGACGGTGCCGCACGCTACTTCGTCCACGCGCAGGGTGCCGTGGGCGGTCGTGGCGGTGACCGAGTCCTCCGCGCGGTGGATCTCGATGTCGCCGTTGGCGCCACTCACCCGCAGCTCACCGGTCGCGGCGCCGACGGTCGTGGTGCCGTGCGAGTTCTTCAACACCGCGGGGCCGTCGACCAGGCCCACGCGCAGGCTCCCGGAACTGGTGGTGATCTCGGCCATGCCCTCGACCCGGTCCACCGTGATCGAACCGTGCGACGCCGTCAGCTGCAACGGACCGGTGGTGCCGAGCCGGACATCACCCGACGAGGTCTTCACACGGACCTCACCCAGCCGGCCCTCGCCGACCACCTGCGCCCAGGCCCCTGTCATGCGGATACTCGAGCCTGTGGGCAGTTCGACCGTCACGTCGACGGCCCCGGTGCGGCCGAGCAGATTGGACTTGGGAGTCCTGACGGTCAGTGCGCCGCTCGCGTACGAGACCTCGGTCTGGTCGGCCGCCTTTAAGTCCCGGTCCTTCTTCGGGTCACGGGGCCGCACCTCGACGACGGTGTCGAGGCGGTCGCCCGCGGTGAACTGGATGGAACCGGCCTCCACGTGCGCCGTGACCGAGATCGGCTCGGGAGTGTCGAAAGAAGGCATGGCTCTACCGTCCTCTTGAGTGTTCGTGACGTCTCCGCTGGTGGGACGTGGTGTGGGTGAAGTCGTTCAAAGCAACTGGTTAACGCACCCAGCCCGTGAAGCCCTGGCCGATGGTCCTGGTCCTCTCGGGGGTGCGGGGGGTGGCGGCGCCGCCCGTGTCGACCGCGGCCGACACGACGCGTACGAGCCATGCGTTGACCGACAGGCCCTGGCGGCTCGCGGCCTCCTCCGCGCGGGTCTTGAGGTGGGCGGGCAGGCGCAGATTGACACGGGCGGTGCCGCCCTCGTCCGTGTCGGCGGGGACGGGGGCCGGTGCGGGCGCCGGCGCGTCGAGCGGTTCGGCCCGGTCCTCGTGCTGCGGCAGCACCACCACGAAGTCGGGTTCGAGGCCACGCAGCCGTACGTCGACCGAGCCGGGGGCGAGTTCACGGGTGATCTCGTCCATGGCGGCGGACAACACATTGAGCAGGATCAGGCGGGTGGCCGACTCCAGCGGCGCGGTCAGCCGCTCGGCGAGCGTGCGGGCTTCGTCACCCGCTGCCTCGGCGGCCACCGCCAGTTCCCTGCGGAGTGTCTCGACGTACGGCGTGAGGTCCATGGCGCAATAGTGGCACCACTGTTGCGCCATTGGCAAGCCCAAAGGTCCGAAGCATGGCACAGGTGGCATTCCGTAGAGCCAGATGGACCAGTCGTTGCAGGTCAGATGGGGGTCGAGGTTGCGGCGCCAAGTTGTCGCAGGTTGGTGTCGCGCGGGGCTGGCCGGGCGTCCTCTCACCGTTCAAGATCAAGCGCTTGGCGTTCGGACGAGTCCTTGGTGCTCTGCCGGCATGCGGCCTGCCGATGCCGGCTCGGCATGGACGGCCCCGGTCATCGACACGTCGTGATCCATCGCCGTGGTGGTGGCCACCTTCTCGATCAGGTTCGGGGTGCCCGCGTCGCAGGTCTCGGTGGGGTGCCGCCCGCTCACCTCGCCCTCCACTTGGTGGACGTTCGCGCACCCCACCTGGCGCAGGATCTGGACCTGCTCGGCAGCGCCGGTCAGCCAGTCGGGGGCGGCCTGGGCCGGCGCGTTCAACGCCGACCGCAGGTCTCCGAGACCATCTCCAGCCAGCACACGTCCCGGGCCGCCGACACCAGGTGGGTGGAGTCGGTCCTGGCCCGGCCCGCCGTCTTGAGCAGCCACTTCGCCCCGGCCTCGGCCAGGATGCGCCCCGCACCCGCCGCGACCAGGCGGCCCATGAACTCCGACAGCACCCAGAAGCCGAACCCGGAATCACCCGGCTGCTCAAGCCCGAGCACCACACGACAACAGCGATTGTCAAGAGCACAACCGGGTCTTGACGGCCGCCGTCACGCGAGCCCCCCAATTGACCAACAGCATCCGTGAACCGGTGATCTCGGGCGGTGCCTCACCCCTGCAGGGCCGGGCCGAACCAGGTGGTGAGAGCGGTCCGGAGCGCGGAGGTGTCGAGCGCGCCGCCGGGGGCGGCCGCCCAGGCGACATGGCCGTCGGGGCGGATGAGGAGAGCGGTGGGGGCGGGGATCTCACCGGCGGCCGGGACAGTCCAGTTGTCGTCCTCGCTCCGTGCCTCGACGAGATCGACACGACCGGCCCAGCCCTCGGCAGCCGCCGCCACCTCGGCGCTGCCGCGCAGGTCGAGCAGTACGGGGCGGGCGGCGTGCAGAAGTTCGTAGACGCGGGTGGCGCCGTCGGGCGTCTTGAGATCGGCGTCGGGGACCCGGCGGCCCGCCAGCGGGTGGCCGCCGTCGACCGGGTACCGGATGTCCAGTGCGCTGATCATGCCGCGCAGGTACCCGTTGACTTCGTCGAACACCATGAGCGAACTGAACACGTCGCGCAGCGCGTCCGTCTGGGCGCCGGGGCGGGCCAGGGCCACCTGCGCCCGGGTGTTGTGCAGAAGGCGCTCCCCGACGGGGTGGCGCTCATCGTGGTAACTGTCCAGCAGGCTCTCCGGCGCCTGGCCGCGCACCACCGAGGCGAGCTTCCAGCCGAGGTTGGCGGCGTCCTGCACTCCTATGTTCAGCCCTTGCCCGCCGGCCGGGAAGTGGATGTGCGCCGCGTCGCCCGCGACCAGCACCCGGCCCTCCCGGTACCGGGCGGCCTGCCGTGCGGCGTCGCTGAACCGGGAGATCCACCGCGGGTTGTGCATGCCGTAGTCCGTGCCCGCGAGCCTGATCAGCGCCTCCCGGACCTGTTCGAACGTCACGGTGTCGTCGCGGTCCGCGACGCGGTCGTACTCGGAGGTGATCACCCGGTGCCAGCCCGGCTCCAGGGCGAAAACCGAGAAGTAGCCGGTCTCACAGCGCCGCGCAAAGATGTAGTCCTCAGTAGGGTCGGGGACTGGCGCGGTGGCCTGTGAGGCTCCGTTTCCAGCCCCCGCCCGTCAAACCGTGCATGCGCTTCTCGCGCACACGGCTTACCGACATCGTTCACCGGCTGGCATGCACCGCCACCCTGCGCACGTTTCCAGACAGGCGAAAGGCTCCGAGCCTGGCGAACCACGCGCCATCGTGGCGCTTGCCCCACTTTCTGCCCGGGATGCCGCGCTTGCGATTGTCGAAGATCGCGAGACGCTCGTGGACGTAGCTGTCGATCGTGGAGAACTTCCCGGCGGAATTGCCGTTACGGAAGTACGCCGCCCAGCCTCGCAGGACCGGGTTCAAGTCGGCGACCACGGCCGACAGCGACCGTCCCACGTGCCGACGGTCGGTCGCCGCCCGGATCTTGTCCCGCAGCACCCCCATCGCCCGCTGAGACGGCCATCGTTGCAGGTGGAACCTGCCACGGCGGCGCCACGATTCCACCTTCCGGTGGTGGAAGCCGAGGAAATCGAAACCCTGCCCACCCCTGGCGAGATGGACGATGCCGGTCTTCTCCGGATGCAGCTGCAACCCGAGGCCGACCAGCACCGTCCCGGCCAGTTCCCGCGCCTGCACGGCACGTTCCCTGGTCGGGCACAGAATCACGAAGTCGTCGCAATACCTCACCAACACCCCGAGCCGGTGCCCGTCTCGCTGCCATGCCACGTCCAGGACGTGCAGAGCAATATTGGCGAGCAACGGTGAGATCGGTGAGCCCTGTGGGGTCCCTGCTCCTGGTGAGCCGGTCGCCCCGTCCTCCAGAACCCCCGCCCGGAGCCACATCCGGATCAGCTTCAACATCGGGCCGTCCACGACGCGCCGGGCCACCTGGGCCACGAGGGCGTCATGCCGAATCGATCCGAAACAGTCGCGGATGTCGGCCTCAAGCACCCACTCCCGGCCCCGGTTCGCCTCCACGCGCACGCTCTCGCACGCGTCAATCGCGGACCGCTTGGGCCTGAACCCATAGCTGACCGGCAGGAAGTCCGCTTCGAAGACCGGTTCGAGAACCAGTTTCGCGGCGGTCATCACCACCCGGTCCGCCACCGTGGGGATCGAGAGCGGCCGGAACTCTCCCGGCCGCCCCGGCTTGGGGATCAGGACCTGCCGCAGCGGTGACGGGCGATACGTATGCGCCCGCAGTTGCTGCGACAAGTCGTTGAGGAACTCCTCCACCCCGGCGGCGGCCACGGCATCGACGGTCACCCCGTCCACGCCGGGAGCGCCCCGGTTCGCACACACGCCGGACCAGGCCCGCCACAAGACATCTCTGCGGGAGACATGGCCGTACAGGGAATGAAACCGACGTTCAGGATCTTGCTTGGCACAGCGGTAGAGCGTCCACTGCAAGGCACGGACCTTGTCCAAAGGCCGGCCATCCAGTCGTGCGACGCCTTCCTTCCGGCGGGCGGAACTAGCCACTCCGGCACTCACCCGAGCCACCTCCTCACACGCGACACGCATCGATGAAGCAGGGGCCCTTCGCTCCTGACGGGTTGTGTTGTCCCGCCGATCGGCACTACTACGACCCCCTCCGACTGCCTCTCGGCAGCCCGCCACTTCCCGGCTCCACCGGTTATAGGCGGGCCCTGCTTCCCGGGCCGCAGACCCGGGGCCGAGGAGGCCCTCTCCAGTTCCCAGGACAACCTTCCGGCCGTTCCACGCCCCTTACGCCGGGAGGTTCTTCGACGCCCGCTCCAGATTCCCAGGCGTCTTCCCTGGCCTTCGCCCTCTAAGGCACGGGCTCGGCTCCTCCTTGGCCCCGCTCACGCGGGTCGGTGCTGACGACGCTGCAGGCTTCACTTGATGTTGCGGACCGGCCGGTTGCGCACCCCCAAGGGGTGATCGTCGCTCCACTTCGACACCGGCCTCTCGACCGATGCCGGGAGCCCCGCTACCGAGGACTCTGGCGTCTCCTCGGACCGGACTTGCACCGGCTGGCTGCCCTGAACTTGTCGCCCGAATTACATCGAACCTCCTTCGCGTCCGACGTTTCGGACTGCTGGACGTACGCCCGGATCCACCGGCTGATCTTGGGGTGGGTGTTTCGGGGTTGTGCGGGCCGTGCCGGGGTTGAGTCGCGGATTCGGGCATGGGGTGGCCGCTGGTCTGTCCAGCTTTTCCACTTGTCCACAGGTGTCGGGCCCTTTCGGGCAGGTCGGTCGGGGAGCGTCAGGAGGCTGGTGGCCCGTGCACCGTGCGGAAGAGCTGGGTGAAGTCCGCGCTCCAGGGCCAGCGTTCGGGTAGGTGCAGGGTGAGGCGGCGGGCCGAGCGGGCCAGCCGGGCGGGCACGTTGATCAGGTGGTCACGGATGGTGGCGGTGGTCGCTCTGGCATGGAACGTTCCGGCCAGGGCGCCGGCGGCGCGGGTCAGGTTGTGCGCCAGCGCTGCCAGGGCGAGCCATGCGGCATTGGCCTGGAAATGGCCGGACGGCGCGTGGGCGAAGGCGCTGTTCTTGACATCCGCGATCACCTGCTCGACGACGGCGTGCCGTCGGTGGTCACGCTCGGCGTCCTTCAGGGAGAGCGGGGAGTCGGTGAACGCGGCGTGGTAGCGCCAGGTGTCGAAGAGCGTGCCCTGTCCGGCGGGGACGGTGTCAGTGCCCAGGCGTTTGACGCGGCGCACGATCAGACGGGCGGTGACCTGCTGCTTCTTCGGCTTGGAAGTGAACGCGGTGTAGCCGGTCTCGGCTATCTCGGCGTCCGAGATCCAGCACTGGCCTTCCTCGTCCCAGACCGCCTTGGGGTACTTGATCGGCGTCCAGGCGCCCTCGTCGATGCGGGCGATGGCGGCCTTGACGGAGGCGTTCATCCGCACGGTGATGGAGAAACGCGCGCCCAGTGCCCGGCAGGAGTTGACGACGTCGGCGCCGTAGAACGCGGAGTCCGCACGCATCACCAGCAGGCCACTGGCGCCGCAGGCGCGGGCGGTGCGGATGGTCTCGGCGACGAATGCCGCCGCGCCGCGTGCGGAGTTCGACGGTCCTTTGCGCAGCCTGGTGGCGGCGATCACCGGGGCGGACAGGGGCGTGGAGACGATGCCGAGCAGTGCGTTCAGGCCCTTGACCTTGCTGTATCCGTAACCGGCGCCCTGCTTGGCGTAGCCGTAGGTGCGGCGGATGGTGTCGTCGATGTCCACGTAGGCGACCTGGTCCGCGCCGGGCAGCAGCGGGGTATGACGGGCCAGTTCGGGAAGGAACCGGCGGGCCACGGCATGGAGTTGCTTCACATGCCCGTGCGTGAAGGAGCGTAGAAACGACCCCAGCGTGGACGGGGCCCGGACCCCGGCAAACAGGCGGCACATCGCCCCATGCCGCAGGCGGTCCATGTCATCGATGCTGTCGGCACCCGCGGCCATGCCGCCCACCAGCGACATCAGTTTCGCCGCTGGGAAGGCTCCGGTGCCGTCCTTCGAGGCCGGCAGCCTGATGAGCTCGTCGGCCAGAACTGCCAGACCGCACCGCTCGGCCAGCCGCACCACCGGCTCCAGCCCGCCGTACGCGATCAAGTTCGGGTCATCGAACGCGGAGGAGACAGCCGTCGCGGCATGGGAAGATTGCATCTCGGAAGTGCCTTGCCGATCGTGCCTGATGTGGTCCTAGAGAAACCCCATCATCGCAGGTCACAAGGCACTTCTTCGTTTCCGGAAGCACGACCCACAGGCGTCAAGCCGGTGGATCCGGGCTCAGCGAAGCACCCATCGACCACGTCACCGCCGCCGAATGGGCGGCGCTTCAGCAGGAATCCGGCGCCACCCAGGCCGATACCGAGCAACTGGAGCTGGGCGTAGTCGACGGCTGTTCACCGTGGGCGTGCCGCGGCTCCGAAGATGATCCGTCGCAGGATGGCTTCGGGCTGGCCGTATGAGCGGAATCGTCCTTGATCTCTTTGCGGGTCCTTCTGTGAGCAGAACTGCAGCGTCTCATTACTGACTCACCCCCTGGTGACCAGCGTGTTTGCGCTTTGCGGTCGCTTGAGTCGCATGGGTACGGTCCCCGCCATGCTGATGACGTTCTTCTCCTCTGCCACGTGGGAGTCTTGGGGGCTGTCGAGTCAACCGGTCATCCCGGACCGGATGCCGATCCTGCTTGACGACGACCTCCTCTTCGAGGACTCGACTGGCCCTCGCGTCACCACCGTGATCAACCGGTGGGCCCAGGAACTCCCGGCGAACGGCTGCCCGGCCCCGAACTCCTGGGAAACCTACGTTCGGGTTGTGCGGGACTGGACGCTCTTCCTGGCCGCCCGGGGAATCCAACTCTTCGACATCCGACGTGAGTTGAGGCGCGGCCTGAGCGCCTACGCGGTACACCGTGCGTGCGGCCCGCTGAAGGAACGGTTCGCCGCATCTACCTGGAACCAGCACATGAGCATCCTGTCCCTGTTCTATGGGTGGGCCGAGGGCGAGGAGCTCACGACCGCGGTGCCGTTCACCTACAAGCAGGCCGTCACGGCGTACGGCGATCAGGTGCGCCTGCAGTCGGTGAACCTCTCCAAGCGGCGGACGCCGAAGGCTCACGTGACGATCAAGTACTTCGAGAAGGACTTCGAGGACCTGTTTCTGAAGGGGCTGGGCGGTCTGCGCCCGGACGGTGCCGAGGACGCCCTCTACCGGGGCCGGACGACGGCACGCAACGCGGCGGTGGGCGGCTATGCCTTGTCCAGCGGGCTGCGGCGACAGGAGTTCACGTACATGTTGGAGTGCGAGGTTCCGCCACTGCCGCCCCGCCGGACAGCGCTGCCGATCTGGGTGCCGGTGCCGTCCGGGGTCACGAAGGGCCGGAAGTTCCGCACCACGTGGACGACATACGACTCGCTTGCCCGGCTGCACCAGTACTTGCGGCTGCAGCGTGCCGTGGCGGTGGCTCGCTCGTCATGGATACCACCGGCCAAGTGGGGTTCGCCCCTGGTGGTGACCGAAGCGGACGAGGTCGGCGGTCGGGTCGATGGCGAGCGCGTGCTGTGGGACGAGTTGACGCCTCGGGAACGCCGGTGCCTGATCAGGCCGGACGGCGGATCGATGCTGCTGGCCGTGCAGAGTGACGGGAGTCCGTTTCGCGACTGGCCGACGGTCTTCAAGCGGACCTCGGAGAGGATCAGGAATCGATTCGACCCGCGTTTCCCGCATACAGCCCCGCACCGATGCCGTCATACGTTCGCGATCAGGACCCTGGAGATGCTGATCGGCGGCTACTACGCCCAGGCCGCGAAGCTCGTCAGGGACACCGACGCGGACGCGGCCCTGGCGCTCTACCTGCGCAAGAACGACCCGGTGATGATCCTGCGTGACCTCCTCGGTCATGCCAGCACCCTCACCACGGAGGTGTACCTCCGCCGCCTGGACACCACCCGAATCTACCGCGAGGCATACGAGCGCGCGGGCCACGACCACGGTCTGCTCACCGAGGCCGAACGCGAGGCCGATGCCGAGTTCGACGACTTTGACGAGGACGATATCTGATGCCCGCGGAGATCCTGGAGAACCCTCTGCGCCTGTTCTGCACGTTCACCCGCGGCACCACGTCGACCCTGAACGTCGACGACTCGGTGAACCCCGTGCTGGTCCGCGAGTTACTGACGGGCCTGGTCTATCTCATGCACCCGCACGGCCAGGGCGACTCGCATCGAACCGCGGAGAAGTACAAGGGGACCATCGACTGGTTCGTCGGCGAACTGGATAGGCGGGGCCATCGGGGCGGGGTCGCCGAGCTGACGCGCACGGGACTCGCAGCGTTGTGGTGGGAGGCGGGAAATCGGCGGGAGTCGGAGAGCCGCCGCATGCTCGCCGCTCTGGACGCCGAGACCTCCGTGCTGGCGCCGGATGTGCGGGAACTTGTCCGAGGGCGTCTTTACAACCGGCACCCGAACAGTGAGCCGCTGCCGCCGTACGACGAAGTCGCCTGGGCGGGGCTGACCCGTGCAGCCCGCACGATCGCCAAGGAGTCATGGGCTGCTTACCGGGCGGCCAGAGCAACGGCGCAGGCGGGTGCGGACCCGTACGTGCACGGCTGGACGAGGGAGAACATCTTCTGGTTGATGGTGCACCGCGGCCCGGTGACGACGCGGGAGTTGGGCGCGCGCGTCGGGTTGTCATACGAGGAGATGCGCCATCGGATCGGCCGTGACCGTCAGCACTTCTTCGTGGAGGCACGCGAAGCGCTCTTCCCCAGCCCTCGCGTCGTCATCGCCTACCAGGTGCTGTTCGGCGTGTACACCGGCATCGTGCCGGACGGCATCGCCGATCTGGGCCTCGACGGCCTTGACTGGGCCGGCGACAGCGCGGTGCTGGTCCGCTACATCAAGGGCCGCACGTCCGAGGAGAGCATCACACTACCGAGCAAGGCGGTGCGGCTGCTGGAGCGCTGGCTCGAGTATGCCGAACTGGCGAGGTCACACTGCCCATCCCAGTTGCGCAACGGGCTGTGGCTGTGGCTCGCTTACACGTCGCGCCGCGCGGGCGACGAGGGCCTGGGGCCGTGGAGATATGGGCGCCCGTACAAGTCCACCGTCGTCGACTGGTCACGGGATGCGGGGGTGGTCGACGCCGACGGGGCACCGGTCGTGATGCATCGTCACCGGATCCGCACCACGTTCGAGTCACACCGGGATCGCTCTTCCTGGATCGGCAGCCGGCGCTCGACGATCGACCCCAACCACACCCCGGGAGTGGAAGGCGATCACTACCTGTCCGCGATGACCGAGGCCCAGCAGAACGCCCTGGAAGACATCGTGGAGCAGGCCCAGGGCGATCTGCTCCGCCGGGGCCAGCCGCCCATGGTGCTGTCGGACGAGCAGGTCACGGACCTGGCCCGTCAGTTTCCGCAGCTGGTCAGCGAACTGGAGTTGGATGATCGGGCGATCGCCGAGCTCGTGGGTGGGCAGCGCGACGTGTTCGTGGCGTCCTGCGCCGATCCGACCGCGGGAGTGCACGGTCCGAAGGGAAAGCCGTGCCCGGCCCGCCCCTGGGTGTGCCTGCTGTGTCCACTCGCCCTGTTCACGCCGCGGCACGCGGCGAACCTCTTGCGCATGAAGGCGTTCTTCGCCCGGCAGTGGCAGCAGATGACCGCCGCGCAGTTCATGGCCGTCTTCGGCCACTACGCCCAGCGCATCGAGGAAGTCCTGATCAAGTACGACCCCACGCAGCTCGCTGCGGCTGCCGCCCAGGTCACCGACACCGACGCCGAGATACCGCTCCTGCCCGAGGAGAGCACCCTGTGAGCACCATCCCCCAGACCGCGGTTCTGTCACCCGGCACCGCAGCGTCGCCCTTTGTCGAGGCAGACATGTGCGGCTTGGCTGGCTTCGTCCTCCCCATCGGGGCGGCCCGCCCGGTCTTCGAGGACGACACCTGGGACTTCACCCAGGTCATCGGGATCCCCGCCTACGTGTCGAAGTGCGCACGGCGCTTGGACTTCTCGGGGATCATCAACGTGCGGTGGAAGACTGTGGCCAAGGAGTACATCGCCGCGCAGATGGCCCCCGGGCACGAAGCCGTTCGCACGCTGCCGTACGCCAACCGGACGGTCCGCGTCGTCAACGGCCTCTACACCGAACTATTGGAATTGGTTCGGTGGCTGAACTGGCTGACCACCCAAGGGGTCGCCGAACTCGGCGAGGTAACCGATCACCATTGCAAGTCCTTCGCCCAGTACCGCGCCACCCACCGCCCCGCCGGCAAGAGGACACACGACCGCCCCAGCGTCCGTCGGGCCGTCGAGCTGACGATCATCGGGCTGGCCCGCTACAGCGAGTTGTTCACCACCGACCGCTATCACCCCGGACTGCGGCCGTTCCGGGGACAGGCCACCAGCAAGCCCAGCGGCAATGCGAACAAGACGCCGCCGGTCACGGACCCGACGTTCCAGCCGCTCCTGGCGGCAGCCCTCTACCTCGTTCAGACCCTGGCGCCGCCTCTGCTCCGTGAACTTGACGCCAAGCGGCGCTATGTCGCCCATCGGGCAGCGCTGCCTGCAGCACGGATTGATCTGGAGGAACTTGAGGCGATCATCCGCCGCCACGTCGAAGAGCAGCGTCCCTTCGACCGGAACGTCAGCTGGGCCAAGACGCGAACGTGGATCAGCAAGGACGACCCGTTGAGCCAGATCAACCTCTACGCCCTCGCCGCGGAAGGCGGCCGGAGGGAAATCAGCCCTTCCGCGTTGGAGTCTGTGCGCGACGTGCTGGAGGAGGCGGTGAAGGCCGTGGGGATCGAGGAACCGTTCTGCCGCGGAGCCAGCATGGTAAAACGGGCCGACGGCCAAGGGGAGGTGCCCTGGTCAGAGCCACTCTCTGAGCGTGGCCTGCGGGCACTCACCGGCGTGGTGAAGACCGCCTCGCACGTGGTCATCGTGGCGCTTTCTGGTATGCGCCAGAGCGAACTGCGCGAGATGAATGTGGGATGCCGCGTTCCCCCGATCGAGGCCGGCCCGGGGCTGAAGAGGTACAAGCTGGCGAGCCGGGTCGTCAAAGGGAAGCCGCTGGGCGGCGTTCCCGACGAGTGGGTCGTGATCTGGGAGGCGTATCAGGCTGCGGAGGTTGCCGAGCAACTCCTGGGCCCGGAGGCCGAGATCGGTGACCCTCTGCTCACCTCGCCTCTCGACCGCTCCCGCTTCGCGCTATTCCGTCAGTGGGTCAACGGCCCCGCGGGACAGGCTCTGGGCCTGGCTCCGATCCCGGAGGGGCAACTGACAGCGAGGATGCTCAGGCGCACACTCGCCTTGGAGATCGCCTACCGCCCCGGTGGCCTGCTCGCCGCAAAAGTGCAGCTCAAGCACGTTTCTGTGGTGACAACGGAAGGATATGCGGCCCGCCCGGGCGGGGCACAGGCCAAGTTCCTCGCGGAAGTCAACGCCGAGGAGGCGGAGCGGAACAAAGACCTCGTGCTGGCCGAGTACCGGCGCTATCAGCAGGGCGAGATGCCGTCAGGTCCCGGCGCCCGCGATCTGATCAGCTTCTTCGCCAGCGTCGACGGGAAGCTGGCCCGCGCTGCCGCGGAGGACGCCACGGTCGTCGGCAGCGACCAGGAGGTGAGAGCCCTCCTCGCCGAGGTCGCCGGCGTCCTACACCTGGGGGTGGCGAACTACTGCTGGTTCATCGACCCCTCCAAGGCGTTGTGCCTGAAGCTGGCCGGCACCCCGAACGCGACAAAGCCGCTGGCAGGCATGTGCGATTCCGCCCGCTGCCCGCAGGCCACCCACCACCCCTGCCACCGCCCGGTGTGGGCCGAGAGCGTGCGGACCAAGCAGGTCTTCATCGGGTCGATCGGCCGCAACCACAAGACCGAAAAGGCCCGGCTGCAGGCCGACTTGGATCGGGACGTGAAAGTCCTGGCCTCGATCGCCGCCGCCGCCTCGTAAGGAGAATCCCCACCTCATGGCTCGAATCAGCGCAGAGACCCGCGCCCGCAACGAGGCGGCCGTCCGAGCCGCGATGGACCGGCTCCTGAAGGGTGACCTCCCACAAGGCGGCAGCTGCGACTTGAAGACACTGGCCGCCGAAGCCGGCGTAACCCGCACCGCGTTCTACCCGAAGAAGAACCGTGACGGCACCACCCGCCCCGGCCCCTACCAGCACCTCGCCGAAGAGTTCGAGCGGCGCCTTCGTACTCTGCAGGAGGCCGGAGAGGTCGTCGACCCGCGGATCGCGCAGATCGAACGGCTCAAGACCAAGGTCGCCGAGCTCAAGGAACGCCTGGCTCAGCGGGACGAGACAGTTGTCGAGCTCACAACGTTCAAGGAACTCGCCGTCTCACGCTTGGCAGCACAGCACGACGAGATCGTGCGTCTACGGGAACAGACCGCAACCCTCGGCAACGTCCGCCGCCTGCCCGCCGCCCGCCCCGGAACGGCCCCGTACGGATCGTGCAGCTGAGCCTGACGTCTACCGACGGTTCGAGTACGACGAGGGAGTCCGTCAGCGTGGCCTCCGGGCAGTGGGCCGAGGCGACCGACGGTGGGCGGCGGCCGTCGGGCATCGTGTCGCCGGAGCCGGAGCCGGAGCCAATCTGTTCCCGTTGGTGCTGGTGTCGGTGGGGGCGGCAAGCGGGCCTACGATCGGGGCGACATCACTCCATCGTCTCCAGAATGCGGTCGAGTGTCCGGCGCCCCATTCTGCTCATCGTCGGATTGCTCTCGACGTAGTACCAGACAAGACCCATCGCCTGTTCGAACGCCCATGCCTTGCCGCGCTCCCACTCCAGATCGTCACAGACCAGTGTCCGCCGGAGCACTTCCCGCGGGCCTGGCTGCAACAGGTGCCAGGCGCTGACCAGATCCAGCGCGGGGTCGGCCGGGCCGAAGCCGCCGGTGTCGAGTACGCCGCTGAGCCGGTCTCCCGTGACCAGTACATTGCCGGGAATCAAGTCACCATGGCTCATCACGTCGGCACCCGTGCGTGGCAACTCCCGAAAGTAGCTCCACACCTGGCGCAGCCGGGGCACGTCGAGCAGTCCCTCACTCTCCTCGAAGCACTTCGCCATCCAATCGTCGTGGTGAGCGAGAACGCCGCCCCGATTTTCGCCGCTGAAGAGTCGTCCCCGCGTCTCGGCGTCCCGGAGAGATGCGATGAAGACCGCAAGGTCCTCGGCGAAAGCGTCCGACCCACTCGGGTCGGCATCAGAGGCGACCGTTCCCGGCAGCCATGTCTGGACCGACCACGGCATGGGGTAACCCGCTCCAGGCTTTCCCAAGGCGACCGGTTCCGGGGCGGGGAACCGAGACACCTGTGCCAGCTCCGCGCTCGCCTGGGCTTCCTGTTCCAGAACCGCCAGCGTCTCGGCAGCATCGGCCAGACGCAGTGGGAAACGTGCAGAGAGGTCGTTCCCGATGCGGAAGATGGCGTGGACCGTCCCGGTCGACGACAGGGGTTGGATCGCCTTGCCGCTCCACTGAGGGAACTGTTCTTGGATCAAGGTCGCAACGATTTCGGTGGTCACGTCCACTTGGTCATCGTGCATGGTCAATCTCGCAAGCCCTTCCACTAACGGTGCCGCCCGGCTTCAAGGAGCGGTGCGAGACGCACACGGAATCCCATCCCCTCGAGCTCGGCCACCGCCTGCTGGAGACCGGGCGCGTATCTGGTACGGAGCGGTCCGGACAGCGCCGCGATGACGACGAGGCCTCCGGGCTCCAGGGCACGAGGCCGCAGCAGTTGAGGCAGTTCAGTCAGGGTCACCGCGGAAGTATCCCGACGCCCTCAGCAACAGGCTACACATTTTCGATCAACTGCCCTCTCCACGGAAGGATCCCTGTGCTCAATGCCGTACGTTCGCCTATCGTTCCAGCTGACGCACCAACCCCTTTTGAGCATGATCTCAGTCACGCAGCCCATGCAGGAAAAGGGACACGATGGGTCACCGCAACGCGACACGAGCCGAAGGCCCAGACCCGGTGTAAAGGGACACGACCTGCGAGGGACACGGTCTCTGCCGACACAAGGGTCCGGGCGGCTGGGGTCATGCTCTGGCCGTTCTCGGTGTACGCGACGTGGGTCTGGAGTGGGACGAATGGGCCTGCAAAACCCGTGCGTCAGCGGGCCAGTTGACCGTCCGGACCGACGTGGCGATGTACCCGGTTCAGCCCTTCCTCGGCAGGACCGTGGGATGCATAGCGAGCCCTCCGTGCCAGGCATGGAGCATGGCAGGCAAGCGCCTCGGTCTCCTCGACCAGCCTCTGGTCCACCAGGCCGTCGCCGACCTCGCCCGGGGCCGCGACACCCGGGAGAAGCTGCTGGGATCCTGTCGCGACGAGCGCTCCCTGCTCGCCGCCGAGCCGATGCGCTATTTGCACGCCCTCAGCTCCGTGGGCGAACCCGACTGGGTGGCCATGGAGGAGGTCCCGGACGTCCTGGCGCTCTGGAGGCAGTACGCCGCCGTCTTGCGAAGCTGGGGGTTCTCGGTGTGGACCGGGATCCTCAACGCGGCCGACTACGGCGTGCCCCAGACAAGAAGGCGGGCGATCCTGCTCGCCTCTCGCACCCAGACTGCCCAGCCCCCCGCTCCCACGCACGCACGAACGGCCGAACCGGAGACGCTCTTCGGCCCGGGACGCGACCAGTGGGTGTCCATGGCCGAGGCCCTCGGCTGGGGGGCCACCGACCGTCCCGTGCCGACCGTGTGCGCCGGCGGCGGACCCGGTGGAGGTCCAGAACCTTTTCCCTCCGGCTCCCGCAAATCCCTGTCCGACGCCCGCGACCGCGGTACCTGGAAGCAGCCCCCCGCCGGCCCGGGCGTCGCCCTCAAGACTCGGCGCAAAGGGTACGGCAACGGCACCCACGAGGGCCGCCCGGTCGATGGGTCCGCCTCCTCGTTCACGGCGGAAACCCGCCGCTGGTCCTGGTCACTGCGGAGCAACAACCAAGCAAACGCGACGGTCCGCTCCATCCAGGAGCCGGCCGGCACGCTGTTCTTCGGTCACCGCGCCAACGAATGCATCTGGGTTGCAGAACCGGAGCAGGGGCTGAGCAAGCAAGGCGCGGCGCCGGAGCCGATCCGGATCACGGCCCAGGAGGCGGGTGTTCTGCAGACGTTTCCCGCCGACTATCCGTGGGCCGGCAACAAGGGCCAGATGTTCTCCCAGATCGGGAACGCTGTACCCCCCAGGCTCGCGGCCCAGCTACTGGCGCCGTACCTCGGCAAGACGGTCAGCCCCAACGACTTCGCCCTGGCGGCCTGATGGCCAACAACCCACTGCTGGATGAGGACTTCGGCATCGGTGATGTGCCGGCGCCGCCACCGGTGCACTACGTGGAGCAGGCCCTTCTCGGCTCACTGCTCCTCGACCCGAGGCTCCTGGCGGACACCGGCCCTCTGAAGCCCGACCATTTCGGCGACCACGCCCACGCCGCGCTGTTCGCCGCCATGCGCGCCGTGCCAGCACCCGACCCGGAGCAGCACACGAAGGACCCGGTCTGGCTGAACACGGTTCTGGAGCGGGCCCGGCCCGAGGCTCCCGGCCTCACCGTGTCCTACCTGCACACGCTCGTCCAGGTCAGCCGCTGGACCAAGCACGCCGGCGCGTACGCCCTCATGATTAGGGCCGATCACACCCGCCGCACTTTGAAGGCGCAGGCCGAGCAACTCGCCCGGACATCAACCGACATCACCCTGCCGAACGGCCACCGCGACCCTCGCACAGGCCGACGCCTTGACCCGCTATGTGGATGAGCTCGCCGGACAGTTCGCGCCGCACCCCGGATCCCTGCCACGCACCCCTGTGCCCGCACCCTCGCCACGGGACACCGGTGAGGAAGTCCTGGAGGAGGAGCGTCTCTTCCTGGCGACGGCGACTGCGCACCCGACCAAGCTGACAGCGATGCGGTGGCTGCAGGCCGGCGACTTCGCCTATCCGTTGCACGGCGCCCTGTTTCAGTGCGTGACCGCGCTGGTGCACCGCGGTGATCCCGTCGACCCGATCACCGTGCTCTGGGAGGCCCAGCACCGTGGCCTGCTCTCCGCGGGCACCGTTCCGGCAGACCTCATCTCCCTCGTGTCCACACCCGTCGGGTCACCCGAGCACTGGGGCGAGCGCATCCTCCAGCGTGCCGTTCTCGCCCAGGCGCACACCGTGGCCCTGCGCATCACGGCATTCGCCGACGACCCCGCCAACACCCCGCACCAGCTGAACACCGGCAGTCGCCGGGCACTGGCCGACCTGACCGCCATACGTACGCGCTGGCATCGCGCCACCACAATGCCCGCCCCGCCGAGCGACCCCCTTGCCGGACGGACGCGGACCGCCCGCGCCGGTCCCACGCCACGCGCCACGGCAGCTCGCGTCCTCCGATAGCCACACCTCACCGGTCCGGTCGGGCCATGCCCGGCCGGACTCCGCGAATCGAGATTCTTTGTCACACTTCACAACCGACACCGAGAAGGCAGCCGTCCGGGCCTTCGCCGAGCCAAGTGCGCAGTCGACGAACCTTCCCGAGGTCGAACTGCAGCAGCCCAAGACCGAGCTCGTCCCGGTGTACGCAGCCGACCCCGGCGACCACGAAGCCCTTCTGGAGTCCTTCATTGAAGAGCAGGGCGAGTGGGAGAAGTACCGTCCCTGGGACGAGACCACGATCGCCAATCACGAATCACTCGCTCTGCGTATCGAACTCGTTCACGAAGCCGGTCCGCACGACCACAACTGGACCGTCGCCGCCTACGAATCACCTGTCGGCGAGCGCATCTGGCACGCCACCGCTACCGCCAACACACCCGTCGAGATAGTGCACACCCTCCTCGACGCGCTGGCTTCCGACTCCGGCGCCGCGGTCAACCTGGACGACAGCGTGAGCGAACAGGCCATCGCACACGCCACGGCCCCCCTGCTTGGTCCTTTGTGGCGGACAGACGCAGGCAAAGTTTCGCAGCCGCTGGTAGGCCCGGTGGGTCCTGTTCTCGACCTTGGTGATGTTGTCGCCAAGACCGAGCAGCGCCTCGCCGACCGCGTCCGCCAGCTCCGCCGTCACGTCGTCCGCCCGGCGCAAGCGCGGAATCGCCGCGCGACTGCGGCGGTTGCCCCTGGGCAGATCTCGTTTGCCGGTGACGGAGGCCACCGTAAATCGCGAGGCCTTACAGAGAGCAACCCGATCAGGAGATGCCACAGCCTCTGAAAGCCCCAGTGCGTCTACACCTGGTGAGACACTCCATCTGGCTCACGCACGATGGATGCGCCGGCTTGTCAGGCAGTCAACCGGGCCGCACATTCGCGCAATTCTTGTACCGAGGGCAGTCCATCTATCGGCACAGGCGGACACGCATGTCCTGCAGGGCTGCTTGGACGCAGACCGAGCGAATCCCGTTGGCGCAGTCGAGGAAATCGGACCAAGGCTGCGCGGATCACGACCCGACGGTCACCCGGTGGGCGCTCCGGTGCGGTCGTCGTACAGCCTCCCGGCCACCACATCCCGGACAGTCGGTCACGCGACGTACATGGCCCTGCCGCCGACCCAGAGTGCACGGCCGCCAAAGTACCGGCGGCCCGGGTCCGGGGGGCCGTCCGGCAAGACATCGCAGCCAGCCCGGTAGCCGACGGCGCGGCCAGCACCGGGTTCGCGGCCCCCTCTGCGATCAAGGCCCTACTGTCCGGACTTCTTCAGCCGCTCAGCCGCCTTTGCTGCGGTCTCCTGGGCCTTTCCCGTCATTTGCTCGCCGCGGCCCTCTGCCTGCATGCGCTCGTCGCCCAAGGCACCGCCAGCGGTTTCCTTCAGCTTGCCCTTGACCTGCTTGGCTTTCGCCTTTCCCTTACCCATGACACTTCCGTCCTTCACTGTGAGGGGGTTCACGTCTCCAGCTTGCGCCGGTCAATCTGAGGCCGCAATCGGTGAGGTGTCGCCGTAGGGCGGCGCTCTAGCCGGTCGGGCAGTTCGTGGAACCCAGGACCTGGCCCCAGGGGGCAGCTCCGCATCTGGCTGGGAGTCGGGTTCGCTCGGACCTGGTCCGGACGACAGCTGCGGGTCGTGGGGCGCCGGAATTCGGCCTACCGACGACGGGTCTCGGGGCCTCTCCTGGATGAACATGGATGAACGCCGGGAACAGCAGCCTCATCTGCCTGCTCAGCGCGTGTGCTGAGGAACAGCACAGCGGCTTCCTGCTTCGGCTTCTCGCTGTACGCTCGCCGCTGGCGCGCCGGACGCGCATGCTGGTCAAGACATCCGATGGAATCTTCTACGGCGAGGTACTCGAGTGGGCTGCGCCAGGCCCCCGGCTGCTGGGAGGTCCGCTACGAGACGGCGGCGTCGCGATCCGGGACGCCGGCAGCGTGGCAGCCCGGATTGCACCGGCCGGTTCGATGCTGAGCGGCGAGCGGACGAGTCCGCGCTGGACTCTCTACTTCCCGTACCGAATGCTGGCACGGCGGGGGTGGCCTCCCGGCATGGCGGCGGAACCATCGGCCGGGTGGTGGAGGGCGATCACCGCAACAGCTTTGTCGTGCGGCCCCCGCGGCACGGTCTTCGGCGCCGAGTCTCCACGCAGCCCCTTGATCATCACTGCGGCGGTCAAGCTTTGGCCCGGCGCTGTTTCCGGTCGGTCCCCGCGGGCCGGGAGGCCTGGCAGGGCCGCAATAGGCGCAAGGATTCGAGGCATCCGCGCGGCAACAGCGCTCCCGGCGGACCGTTCCATCCTGAAAGGACCTGGGAATGTCTGACAACGACGTGAGCATGAGGAGGGTCCTGGCAATCGTCACGAACTACGGCGTTGAGCAGGACGAACTTCTGGTGCCCCTCGAACACCTGCGGGGCTGGGGCGCCGACGTGGACGTCGCTGCCGTGTCGGCGGACGATATTCAGACCCTGGTCGGCGACAGGGCTCCCGGCAAGACCATCCGACCCGAACTCACTCTGAGCGACGTCGACCCGGCCGATTACGACCTACTGCTCGTGCCAGGTGGCACGTTGAACGCCGATACTCTTCGTCGGCAGGAATCGGCGACGGGGATCGTCCGTTCCTTCACGTCGTCCGGTCGCCCCGTAGCGGCCATCTGCCACGGACCCTGGACCTTGGTCGAAGCGGGTGTCATCGAAGGCAAGAGACTCACGTCCTACCGCTCGCTGAGGACAGACATCGCCAATGCCGGTGGTGAATGGGACGACGAGCCGGTCATCAAGGACGACTCCCACGGCTGGACGCTCATCACCTCGCGCAACCCAGACGATCTGGAGCCCTTCCTGCGGGAGATCGACGCGGCGCTCGCCGTAGATACCCACTGAGCGGACCGGTAGGCCGGTCCCCGCTGCGCGCCTCCAGCTCACGGGAGGACTCATCCATGCCGGCGTGCAAACGGATCACAGGCCACCATTCGGGTCTCGTCAGGCACACCTGCAACAGCTCCAGATCGGGTCGAAGTGCCCGTATGGCGATTTCCGCACCGCGGGAGATCGCGGTCAGCCTCCTCCTGCCTGCCGCACCTGCCCTCCACGCCTCGATGTAGCCGCCCCCGCTCCCATGCCGGTGTCCTCTCGTGAGACTCCGCAGGTCAGCCGCTTGTCCCTCGCGGCTGTCCCTAAGGGCTCGCAGAGAATCAAGGTGTTGCTTCCCGTGATTCGGCTCGTTGATGTGGTATGAGCGTATCCGAGTCGACTCGTGAGCAACTCGCCGCGAAGTTCGCGGTGTTGTTCCCGCATCTGGACGAGCGGCAGCGTCGGCTGCTGATGGGCGCCGAGGCCCGGATCCTCGGGCACGGTGGGATCCGGGCCGTCGCGCGGGCGGCCGGTGTCAGCGAGGCGACGGTACGCAAAGGTGTGGACGAGTTGGAGGCGGGCGAGGCGTCGCTGGGCCGGGTGCGCCGTCCTGGCGGCGGGCGGAAGAAGGCCGCTGACCTGGACGCGGGCCTGCGGACCGCGCTGCTTGAGCTGGTCGAGCCGGACATGCGCGGGGACCCGATGTCGCCGCTGCGCTGGACGACGAAGTCGACGCGTAACCTCGCTGCCGAGCTCACCCGCCAGGGGCACCGCGTCTGCGCGGACACGGTCGGTGACCTGCTGCGCGAGGAGGGCTTCAGTCTGCAGGCCAACGCCAAGACCGTCGAGGGTGCCCAGCATCCGGACCGCGACGCCCAGTTCCGCTACATCAACGAGCAGGCCCGCGCCCACCGGGACGCGGGAGACGCGGTGATCAGCGTGGATACCAAGAAGAAGGAACTGGTGGGGCAGTACAGGAACGCCGGACGCGAGTGGCAGCCCCAGGGTGAACCGGTCAAGGTCAAGACGCATGATTTCCTTGACCGGCAGGGGCCGGGCAAGGCGATCCCGTACGGGATCTACGACACCATCGCGAACACCGGCTGGGTCAGCGTCGGCACTGACCACGACACCGCCGCGTTCGCGGTCGCCTCCATCCACCGCTGGTGGCACGCCCAGGGGCGGGACAGTTACCCCACGGCCACCCGGCTGCTGATCACCGCCGACGCGGGCGGCTCCAACGGCTACCGCACCCGCGCCTGGAAGGCCGAACTCGCCGTCCTGGCCGCCGAGACCGGCCTGGAAATCACCGTCTGCCACCTTCCTCCGGGGACTTCGAAATGGAACAAGGTGGAACACCGACTGTTCTCCCACATCTCCATGAACTGGCGCGGCAGGCCCCTGACCAGCCACGAAGTCATCGTGAACAGCATCGCGGCGACCACCACCCGCACCGGACTGGCCGTTCGCGCCGAACTCGACACCAGCCTCTACCCCACCGGCGTGAAGGTCACCGACGCCGAGATTGACGCGCTGCCGATGAGCCGGCACCGCTTCCACGGCGACTGGAACTACACCCTTCACCCCGCACACCCCCACCCCGCCCGCACTGGAACCAAGACCACCGAAACACACGCCATGCACACGACCGACAAGCCAGGCCGGATCAACTCCGCCTCACTCCGCGACCCGGAACTGACCGGCATGACTCACCAACAACTGAACGCCTTGATCGGCGAGTTGACTCCAGCGCTGGCGGAACTTCGCGAGCATTCCCGGTGCGAACAACGCGGAGGCGAACGCCGCCGAGCCCCCGGCGCGGGCGCCAAGTGCAAGCTCACCTCGGCCGACCGGATCCTGGCCACCGTGCTTTACCTGCGCAGACTCGGTACTCAAGACCTTCTCGGCCAGCTTTTCGCTGTGAACCGGAGCACGATCACCGACGCCGTCGGCGAGGTCCGCCCGCTTCTGAAACAGCACGGCCACCGCATCCCCGCCTCGACAGCGCGGTTCCGCACCCCCACAGACGTGACCGCCTACCTCGAAAAATACGGGACCGAACCCCCGAAAGAGATCAAACCCGCATGTTGATTCTCTGCGAGCCCTAAGGCAGGGCGCGCCGGTCACCGGCCTGATCTTTTCGAGGGTCGGCATTCGATATTCCTCCGGCTGTGTGACGGACGGCGAGGCATGTTGGCGGCCTGGGGTTCAGCCTTTGGTCGTGCGGCCGCTGAGCAGGTCGCGTACGCGGTCCACCAGCCCGACCCCGGGCACGAGCAGCTTGTTGGCGGGCGGGGTGTTCGGGAGCGAGGGGTGGGGGCGGGTGGGGGCCATCTCCTTGGCCCGGCGCACCAGCCGCCCCAGCTCGTCCAGCTTCTCGGGTGGGAGGGACGCTGCGAGTCTCGGGAACAGTTCGTGCTCCTCCTCGCGAACGTGGGAGGCGACCGCGAACTTCAGCTTCGCGACGATGTCGTTGAACTGCGGATCAACCGCGTGCAGGTCTTCGAGATCCTTGAGCATCTGCTCGACCTTGGCATGATCGGCGAGTTCCTTGTCCGCCAGTGCCGCACCATCCGATACGTGATTGCGTACCGCCGGATACAGGTGCAACTCCTCGGCAACCGAGTGCCGTACCAGTTCCGCAGTCAGCCGGTCCGCCAGTTCGCGCCGCTGCGGATGGTCGACGGGCTGCGCTTCGATCTGCGCGAACAGTGCCTCCAGCTCACGATGATCGGCCGTGAGCTCCGCGATCACATTGCCGCCGTGTCCCATGACAGTCCCTTTCCTCTTTCTCGGGTTCATCGCCCCTCAGAAGGAGGGTGCAGACGCCCAGACAACAGGCCATGGACGCAAAACCTGCGCCTTGCGCGCGAAGACAGACCCGGCGCTCACCTCCCCGGCGCAGCCACATCAGGGCCCACACTGCTGCCCCTGGTTTCCTGGGGCCGACCGGGATTACGGCTACTCGTGACGGTGGGCGTCGGCTCCGCGCGGCGGTGGCAGGGTCATGCCCTCACACTGGCCCCGACCACGCTCCACCGCGCGTCACCATCACAGTGCCCGCGCCCGATCCCGCCGGCCAGGGCGCCATCCGGACATACTCATCAGGGCCCCGCGTATTTGCGATGTAGCTGTCCGGGGTGGCACATGCAGGCCCAGACGTGCAGGGAACGCCGAGCACACCACGGGTGCCGGGGAGTGCAAACGATGCTCGAACCTGTTACCCCACCCGCGGCTTCGCCTACTACGAGCTCACAACCGAGATGATGCAGCGTGTTCTTCTCCCCCTAGAAGATTGCTGAAAATGTTGGGTTCTGGCCTCGCTCCGGGTGGAGTGGGGTCAGTCTTGTGTCCATGCAGGGGGAATGGGCTGGGGAGAGCGTCGGCGAGGACGTGTGGGAGACGTGCCGGGAGTTGATCCCGGTCGGGAGCGTGTTCGCGTTTCTGGCCGAGCATCGCGAGGCCCTCTTCCCCGGTGCCATGTTCGCGGACATGTATCCCTCGACGAACGGGCGTCCCTCGCTGCCGCCGCAGGTCCTGGCCGCCACGGTTGTGCTGCAGAGCCTGCACGGGCTCTCGGATTTCGAGACGGTGCAGGAACTGCGCTGCGACCTGCGGTGGAAGGCCGCGTGCGGACTCGGGTTGTACGACACTGCCTTCGATCCGTCGCTGTTGACGTATTTCCGCCGTCGGCTGCAGCGTTCCGGTGACCCGAACCGGTTGTTCGCCAAGGTCAGAGAGGTCGTCGCGGCCACCGGTGTGCTCAAGGGCAGGCAGCGCAGGGCGCTGGACTCCACCGTGCTGGACGACGCGGTCGCCACCCAGGACACCGTTACCCAGCTGGTCGCCGCGATCCGCCGGGTGATCCGTGTGGTCCCCGGCGCCCAGCAGGTCGCCGACCAGTGGTGCACCGCCCACGACTACACCGACCCGGGTAAACCGAAGATCGCCTGGAACGACGAGCATGCCCGCGCCGCTTTGATCGACGCCCTGGTCACCGACGCACTGAACCTGCTCGGCCGGCTGCCCGACCAGGAGCTGGGAGAGGCAGCGGCGCACGCGGTCGGCCTGCTCGCCCTGGTTGCCGGGCAGGACGTGGAACCCGCCGACGGCTCCGACGGGCGGGACGGCCGGTGGCGCATCGCCCGGCGCACCGTCTATGACCGCACCGTGTCCACGGTCGATCCCGAGGCCCGGCATATCCACAAGAACCGCTCCCGCCACCAGGAGGGCTTCCGTGCCCACGTGGCCTTCGAGCCCGAGGAAGGCCTGTTCACCGAGGTCGCCCTGACCGCCGGCAGCGGGGCCCATAACCACGAGGCGGCCGTCGCCCGGGATCTCCTCGCCGATGAGGAAGCACCGGTCACCGTCCTGGGCGACACCGCTTACGGCACCGGCGAGTTACGCGAACACCTGCAAGAACAGGGACACGACCTGGTTCTCAAGCCACCACCGCTGCGGCCGGCCGTCCCCGGCGGTTTCACCGCCGACGATTTCGACGTCGACACCACGAACGGCCAGGTCACCTGTCCGGCCGGACACACCGTCCCCCTCGGTCAGAGCGCCAGGGCGGGGAACGCCAGGCCCAGTTCAAGAAACTGTGCACCGGCTGTCCACTGCGGGAACACTGCACGAAGTCCAAGACCGGCCGGGTCTTCACCGTCCACGTCAAGTACGACCTGCTCAAGGCCGCCCGCGATCACGCCGCCAACAGCCCCGGCTGGCAGGCCGAGTACCGCCGCTGGCGGCCACCGGTCGAACGGGCCATTGCCTGGCTCGTCGCCCGTGGCAACCGCAGAGTGCCCTACCGAGGCGTTCTGAAGAACGACACCTGGCTCCACCACCGCGCAGCAGCCCTCAACCTCCGCCGACTGATCCACCTCGGACTCACCAGGACCGGCGACACCTGGCACCTCATCCCGTCCACCGCATAGCGAAAGGGCCGCCCGGCCTGCGGCCGGACAGCCCCCACACAAGATTTTCAGCAGCTTTCTAGACCCGGACTTCGCGGGTCGCTGTTTCAGGTTTGTGGCCAGCGGGTTTGTCCGATGTCGGTGTCGAGGAGATCGAGGAGGTGGAGTTGGACGCCACGGGTGATCTGGACGGTGGGCGGATCGGTGATGTGGCCGATCCGCAGGGTGAGTTCGCCGAGATGGTAGAAGATCATGCGGCCGGTGGGGCGGACCCGGCGGTTGTCGGGGTAGAGGCCGATCATGGTCTGTTCGGGGCCGAGTGCGCGTCTGACCTGCCGCTCGATCAGACAGAAGACGAGCAGGGCCAGGCAGATGACCTGGATCAGGGCGGCGACACGCCGGTTGTGCTGGACGAAGACGGGCGCGACCGCGAGGGGGCCCTTGAAGTCGTGGTAGCGGCGCTCGACCGCGCCCTGACCCTTGTAGTGGATCAGGACCTGGTCCGGGTCGGCCTGCTCGGCCGGGGTGGATGTCAGCAAGGCGTACCAGCCATCGACGGCGGCTTCGGTGTCCAGGACGCCGGTGTCGAAGTGCCAGGCCAGGGCCGGGATGCCGTGCTCGTTCTCGGTAACGGTGAAGCGCAGGCAGGAGGTGACACGGCGCTTGGCGGCGATCACCCCGACGCGGGCGGTGATCTTCTCGGCGGTCTTGTAGTGCCGTCCGCCGGCTGCGGCGGTGAGCTTGCCGAGTTCCTCGGCGGCCTTGGCCAGGCGTTTGGCCCGGGCGGCCTGCTGGCCCGCGGCGTTCGCGGTGGAGTGGACCAGGATCCGCCGCACGGTGAGCGGCGGATCGCTCTTGCGGGGCCCGTTCAGGGTGTGGGTGTCCTCCAGCACACGGTAGAACTCGCGCTGTTCGGCCGGCTTGTCCGCGTCCCGGTCCGGTGTCCAGTCCACGACGGTGGCCTGCGAGAAGTCGAGTGCGGCGTAGACGTCGTCCTTGACCTGCGCGGCCGGGGCCGGGGCAATGAACTGCACCCCGGCCGCCAGCAGGGCGGAGATGTTGGTGTAGGATACCAGTTTGGAGTCGGCAACCATCAGGAACTCCTGCTCGTCGGCCATGGCCCGCAGGTCCTTCATCGCCCCGACGACCTGGCTGACCTCGGCCGCCGCCCCGCCGAAGACCCGGGCATGGAGCGGAATGCCACCATCGGCCGACACCGCGAGTCCGGCCTGGACCTGCTTCAAGTCCACCCGCCGGTCCTTGGGATGCCCGTAGTTGATGACGGGGAAGTCCTCGTCCTGGCCCTGGACCGGGAAGGCCCCGTGCACGGACATGCTGGTCATGTCCCAGTGCATCCGGGACACATCGATCCCGAACTCACCGATCGCCCGCGCCCCGACCGTGCCCGCGATCTTCTCCAGCTCCGGAGCGATCGCGTCCAGAGCACGAGCCAGACGGTCGTCGTTCAGCAGCCCAGGCTCGATCCCGAAGACCTCCTCCACCGCCCAGCACCTGGCCCAGTCCTCCACCCGCACCAGCGGCGCGGGCGAGGTCAGCCGGTTGGCCACCAGCGCCTCGATCACCTGCCCGTGCGTCACCAGCGCACTCGCGCCACCGGGACAGACCTCGTCGACAATCCCGGCGACATCCAGCCGGCGCAGAAACTCGGCAGCGACAGGCAGAGCGCCCAGACGCTTCTCCACCACGGACGTCACCGCTACTTCAAAGCGCTGACGCTGGGACCGTGGCCGCGGGGACCGGGAAGACATCGACACACCCCACCCAACGCCACACCCCGGCTCGGGGACACCCCCGAGCCGGTCACACCATACGAATCAACGACCCGCGAAGTCCGGGCCTAGACAGGCGCTGTGTGATGGGCAACCACGGCCGCCGTCCGCGCCCGACGCGGCGGCGGAACTGACAGCCCGGCCCCTCCCGCTGCCGACCAAGACAGCGCCGCGCCCGTGGGCCACGCTGCACACCCGTTTCCACCGGTGAGCCAAGGACGGCACCTTCGAGCGGATGCTCCGGCCGGCCCAGGCGGAAGGAGATGCGGCTGGCCTCAGTGTCAACAACGCTCGTGATCAATACAGTTAGGCCGCGGTTTCTGCGATGAGGACGGCGGCGGATACCGGGCCTGAGGTGGCACTGGTGGCTGCGTCGGCTACCGCCGCCCGGACGGCGCGGGCTACTTCCAGTGGATGGTACCCGGGGGCAACCGCAAGCTGGACCTCGATGTGCCGACCTGGTGGATGGTCATGTTGCTCCACTTTGACCGGGCGGCTTCCCAGTACGGCGGTGAGGCGGGCCACGCCCGGAACAGCCGCTGCGACGTCGGCCAGCTCCCCGCTGGGGCCCCGCATGGGTCCTGTTCCGGTCGTTGGGAGCGAGCTTCGCACGGCTGCAGCCTCCGGCGGGGGCCCCATCGCGTTCTCTGCGGTCTGCGGCCTGACGCCTCTCTCCGGGCCCTCATGGAGATCCGTGACGCGCAGATCAACTGCCACGGTGGCCAGGCCGAGCCGTTCAGCGGCCACGTTGAGCAATGTGCTCCTCAACTGCTCCGCGGTGCGGGGCAGTGGCTGCCCCATGAATGCGGTGAATGCGGCCTCGATCCTGAGCGGGCCAGGCGGTAGCGCGCTGGCCGGCGGACGGACGGACGGCTCGGACACGGGCCCGAGCGATGCCGGTCCGATGCGCAGGCTCTCCAGCCAAACGCCAGGAATCTCAGCGACCGTGCGCCCGAGGGCCCGGACGGCCGCTTGCTCGGTGATCCACGTCCCGTCGTCAGGCCCTCCGAGCGGGAGCAGCCGACCCAGGCCGAGCTGGCGCCGTACTGCCTGCATCCACGCCTCAGTTTTCACCGGCCGCTCACCCTCTTCCATGGCCGCGGTTCTCCCCCTCCCGCACTGCGCCCCGACTCCGTAGGGGCTCTGGGGCAGGGGCACTTCGTACCACTCGTTGGACCACCCCGTCTCATGGTCCGCACCTCTGATAAAAGCCACTAAAACGAATATAATCCTATCCAAGAGTGCTAGGTGATCTCCTTCAGGGAGGAATAGCCCGATGACTGAGAACACCGGCGGAAAGCACGGCGGTGCGCCCGGCTCTCGCGGTCGGACGACCATCGCCGACGTGGTGGTAGAGAAGATCGCCGGAATGGCGGCACGCGATGTGCCCGGCGTCCATGCCCTGGGCAGTGGATTCGCGCGCTCGATGGGATCCATGCGGGAGCGGATGCCCGGCGCCGGTAGTGGCAAATCCGTCACGCGCGGGGTCAGTGTCGAGGTGGGAGAGGTGCAGGCGGCCATCGATCTGGAGATCGTCGTCGACTACGGCGTCTCCATCACGGACGTGGCCAGTGACGTACGCGAGAACGTGATCTCCGCAGTGGAGCGGATGGCGGGCCTGGAAGTGGTGGAAGTCGATATCGCGGTCAGCGATGTGAAGCTGCCCGACGAGGAGGACGAAGAGGAACAACGGCAGCGGGTCCAATAGCCAAGGGGGAGCAGCCCGCTTGAGCGAAGGAGCGCGTGATGAGCAAGGCTGTGGTCGGCTTGATTGCCGGAATGGCACTGGGCTTCGCCGGATACTTCGGTGGCTTCTGGGCCTTCCTGCTCGTGCTGGTACTGGGCGCCGTCGGACTTGTCGCCGGGCGCTTGATGGAAGGTGATCTCGAACCGGGTGACTTCATCCGCCACCGTGACGACCACCAGCGGATGCGCGATGACCGGCGACAGGCATAGGGAGACTGGCGGCAGTGACCAGTGACGTCGATCGTCGTCCGGGCATTCCTCGCGGGGAGCGGGGTGCGACCACCGTCTCCGACCGTGTCGTTGCGAAAATTGCTTCCCACGTGGCCCGCGAGGCGCTGAGCCGGTTCACCGAGTCGGCTGGCCACGTACCGCCCGGCCGCCGGACACCACGCGTGACGACGTCTGTGCGGCGGGCACCGGAGCGGAACGAGAACGCCGCAGGACGGGACGGCGATCCTGCCAATAGCCGTCCGGCCGTGCTCGGCGAAGTACGGATGCACATCGCCGTGGAGCTGGGCTATCCGTCCGACATCGGGGCTCAGTGCGCTGCGGTGCGCCGCGAGGTCATCGAACGGCTCAGGACATGGGCCGGCATGGACGTGTCCGAACTCGCGGTGTCGGTCGAGAGGCTGCACTCGGTGCACTCGCGGCATACAGACCGGGAGAGAGTGAGATGAGCGCGAACACCTGGCGACAGCCGACCGGCGATGGCGACATTCCCCCCGGTGCGGGACAGGCAACTACGTCCGCGGGCAATCCCCCAGGCAAGGGCACGGCAGCGGTCCATAGAGCGGGCCGGCCGGCGCGCCGCTTCTGGTCCGCACGCCGGATCCCCGCAGCCATTGTGGCGCTGCTGTCCGTCGCAGCCATTGGGCTGCTCCTGTACGACGTGGTCTCGGTGCGGGCAGACCGGCCCGGGATGAGCTGGCGACGGCGGCTCGCCGAGGAACTGGCCACACGACCACTGCATGACATCTGGATGACCGTCGGGGCCGCAGTAGCGATGGCCCTTGGCCTGTGGCTGTTCCTGCTGGCGGTGACGCCGGGACTGCGCGGACTGCTACCCATGCGGCAGCCCACCGGAATCCCCAGAACAGGGGAGGTCCGCGCCGGGCTCGACCGCCACGCAGCCGCCCTGCTTCTGCGCGACCGAGCCGTACGGGTGTCCGGTGTGCAATCGGCACGGGTCGATGTCGGCCGCCGGAAGGTCAAAGCCCGGGCACAGGCACATTTCCGCGACCTCAACGAGGTCCACGCGGATCTGGACGCCGCGCTGAGCAAAGCCGTAACGAACTTGGGTCTCGCCCAGCAGCCCACGCTGGACGTGCGCGTCCGGCGCCCGAAGAAGGGGTGAGGTGTCCCATGCTCAAGGCGGTGAACCGGGTGCTGCTGGGGCTGCTCGGCCTTGGACTGTTCGCCCTGGGTGGCGGCGTGCTGCTGGGTGGGCTGGATCTGCAGCGCCACTGGGGATTCGACGTGCCGGGCTGGTGGCCCTTCCGAGGTCCGAACGATGTCGTGCTGGGCACCGAGGGACGCACCCGGTGGCGGGAGGAGGACTGGTGGTGGCCGGCCGTCATTGCGGTGCTCGCGGTGCTTCTCGCGCTGCTGCTGTGGTGGCTGACGCAACTGCGCAGACACCGGCTGGGCCAGGTCCTCATCGAGAGCGAAGACGACTCGACGGCCCGGCTCAACGGCCGCGCGCTGGAGGACGCAATCGAGGAAGAGGCGCAGATCCTGGACGGGATCTCGCGGGCTCATGTGCGGCTGACGGGTCGGCGTACTGCTCCGGCCGCACGAGTACGGCTGTTGCTAAAGCCTCACGCGGAACCGGCGCGAACTCTGGAGCAACTGAGCCGGGAAACGCTCGCACACGCACGAGACTCGGCAGGCCTGGACCGCCTCCCGTCGGAGGTCCGACTCCGGGAAGTCCGCCACCGCGCCCGCCGCGTCGCCTAGTGATCTGTCCACGAAGGTTGGTGACGGATATCGCCGGTGTGGTGATCTTGAACAGGTGAGGGCCTTCTGAGTTCGGTGTGGATTGCGACATCTCCACCGAGCAGCACAAGGCCCTCATGCGGGTCTGCCAAACGACCGGTGTAGCTCACGTTGTTGAGCTTTCTGGCGGACTGCTGAGAGACGGCCGTCGAAGGTGATGTCGAAGGCGTTCAGTGCGGTCCTCCAACACATGGTCCAGCGGCTTGGACCCTTGCCGGTGAAGTCCAGGGACGTGATCTCCATGTTGACGCGCTTCAGTGTGGCCTTCGTTGGGGAAGTGACCGCGGACCTTGCCCCCTGGCAGAGGCTTCTGCCGCTGGCGTACGATCTTCGGCTCGAACGCGCCTTCACGGTCCCTGGGCACGGTGATCTCCATTGGGCCGACATCGGTCCGTGCCGTCTTGGAGCGGGTCCCGTTGTGGGAGGTGCCGCCATGGAGCCTCGTGCAGACGGGGCCATGCCCCTTAGATTCGAACTGCGCTTTTCAGGACGGTTGTCGGAAGCTGATGAGTTGCGTCACGGCGCCTCTGGTGCCGAGCGCACTGGCGATGACGGCCAGGCGGAAGCGCAGGATGCGCCTGTCCGCGCGGCATGGCCTCTTCCCTGGTCTGGTGGACGATCGCCTCGCGCGGTCTGCATCGCCGTGTGTATGTCTGAGGCGCATACTGAAAAGACCTGGGAGAACGGAGGACGCCATGATCATCCTCGGCGTCATTCTGCTGGTCATCGGTCTGGTGGCCGGCATATCGATCCTGTGGACCATCGGTATCGTGCTCGTCGCGATCGGCATCGTTCTTTGGATCCTGGGTGCCGTCGGGCATGCGGTGGGCGGTCGACGGCATTACTGGTAGGGCTGCTTGTTCCGGCTCCCCGTGCGCCATGTGATGTCCAGCGGCGGCTGTGACCTCGGTGTGCTCGGGTGCCGCATGCTCGATGCGGATGTTGGTGCCCGGCCCGCAGATCGCTACCAGGGTCGGGAATTCAGCGTCCCGGATGGGAGCACACATGGCTGTACGTCATCAGCTCATCGCCCGGGAACCGTCCGTACTCTGGGCGGTTCTGGAGGACGAGAGCCGTTACACGGACTGGGTGGTGGGGACCTTCGACTCCGGCCCGGGCGACGGGCGTTGGCCGGAAGTCGGATCGTCGATCAAATACACGGTGCGTGTGGGGCCGAAGGAGTTCGACGGACGCACGACGGTCCGTCGCCTCGACGCGCCGCGCGCGCTGGAACTCGAAGCGCACGGAGGGCCGTTGGGTACGGCACGGATCGCCTTCGACATCCGGCCGTGGGGCGACAAGACCCTGGTCATTCTCGACGAGCATCCGCTGCGCGGACTGGGAGGGAGTCTCCACAACACAGTTCTCGACGCCATTGCGCAGATCCGGCACCGCAGCATGCTGCGACGGCTGGCGGAAGTCGTCGAAGGAATGCCCCAGGACACGGGGTAAGAGACAGGACGGGAGGACCAGCCCCAACAGTTCGTCTTCCCACCGATGCCCGGCGGCTGGCGGATTCGAGGGGTCGTCCCAACACTGCTGGTCAGCTGACTGAGTCCAGTAGCTTTAGCGAGACGCTCGGCTGGGGCTTCCCAGCCGAGCGTCTTTCGTGGTCGGCTGTTGAGTTCGGCGGCCACCACCTCCACTCCCTGGTCCCAGGTCAGGGAAAGCCACAGGTGCGGCGGAAGGGATTGGACCGTCGCGGCGAGAGCGTTACGGGTGGCCAGGACACTGTGGCCGCGCGGCAGATGTACGAGCATCAGATAGCGGGTGGAGCGCTCGACCGTCAGGTGGCGACGAGAGTGGTGCTCCTGGCTGCAACGTCGCGCGCCGCAGTTACACGGAGCGTCTGTCTCGCCCTTGCCCGGCGTGGACTCGCACACGCCACGACCACAGCCGTGGAACAGCCCTTCGTACACCCGGCCGGCAGCCTGACCGTACGACCGGCACCTGGACCCCGCAGCCATGCAAAGGATGGGCTCGTGCACCGTCGTCCGCTACACCGCCAAAACACCGATCACCAAAACAGTCGCCCACCCCGGCTGGTGCGCCCGACAACTCCTCAAGGTGCGAGGCGCCCGATACCGATCAGACTTGGATGCATGGCAGAAGAACGTCGGCCGCGCGGCGGGAAAACTTCGACGACAGCCGCGTGGCGCAAACGACGACTTCCGAAGCGCGGCGGAGCGATTCGGAAGCGCAGACCGCGAACACGTCGAGCTGCGTCTTGCGGGCCCGCTGCCTTGTTGCAACTTCGTCGCCGCTGCAGGCACTCACGTGCAGGCCGCCGGAGTCTCACATGGGACTGATCACGCTCCCCAACGCACCGGTCCGCGGAGTGATCTGGGTGGCGGAGAAGCTCAACGACGCTGCCGAGCGCGAGCTGCACGACCCAGGAGTGCTCCGTGCCCAGCTGGCTGTACTAAACCGGGAGCTTGAAGACGGAGATATCAGCACGGAGGAGTTCGAACCGGGAAGAGGAAAGGCTGCTCGACCGGCTGCATGCTGCACAGGTCGGCCCCGCACCGAACGATCGAAGGTGACGCACTCATGGATGACACAGCCAAGGTGACCCTCGCGGCCGCAGTAGTGGGCGGCTATGTGCTGGGCCGGACGAAGAAAGGCCGGCTGGCGCTGACAATTGCGACGTATCTGGCGGGGAGACGATTCGGCCTTGAACCCCGCCAGCTTGCCGCCGAAGGGATGCGCAGACTCGGAGAGATTCCCCAGTTCGCCGAGCTGCAGGAGCAGCTGAAAGGGGAAGTCTTCGGCGCAGGCCGTAAGGCAGTGGCTGCCGCCGCCGATCGGGGCATGAGTTCGCTGGCTGACGCCATCAGCGACCGCACGGCGCGGCTCGGTGAGAAGCAGGATGAGGGGGAGGAAGAGGGGGACGAGGAGGAGTACGAGCCGGAAGAGGGAGGCGCGGAGTACGAGGAAGAGGAGGAACCGGAAGAGGAAGAGCCGGAGGCCGAGTACGAAGAGGGCCAGGCTGAGGAAGAGGAGGAAGAGGAGGAACTACCGGAAGAGGAATACGAGGAAGAGGAAGAGGAAGAGGAAGAGCCGGAAGAGAGGCAGCCGAGGCGGCGCCGCAGTCGCGCCCAGCCTAGAGGGGGCGCGGAACGCAAGAAGGCCGCTCCCGCCCAAGGAGAGAAGCCTCGGACGGCCAAGAAGTCTGCCGCCCGGAAGGCGGCCCCGCCAAAGAAGACGGCTGCGAAGAAAACTGCTCCGGCCAAGAAGTCCGCCGCCCGGAAGACGGCCCCGCCAAAGAAGACGGCTGCGAAGAAAACTGCTCCGGCCAAGAAGTCCGCCGCCCGGAAGACGGCCCCGCCAAAGAAGACGGCTGCGAAGAAAACTGCTCCGGCCAAGAAGTCCGCCGCCCGGAAGACGACGTCGTCGAAGCGAGCAGCGTCCAAGCGCGCCGATCGTCGGAGGTAGCCAGTCATGACCAGGACGGAAACAGACCAGCCCACGGCACAAATGTCGGGTGCGGACCGGCTTCGCGAAGAGGCGTCCAACTTCCTCAGTGCACAGGTGGAGAGGCTCGCCGAGAAGGCGGGCGACAAACTGACCGATGTCACTGGGCAGCTCACTGATGTGGCCGAGAGTGGATCGCTTCCCGCGATCGGCTCCCGTATTCTCCAGGGCGACTCCCCGCTGAAGGCATTCGTCGGGGAGAAAGCCAAGGGCGTCAAGGACAAAGTCGTGGGGAAGGTCAAGGAAGCGTTCGGCGGCGGAAAGGGGAAACGCAAGTCGAGCGGCGGCAAGGTCATGAACATCATCGAGGTGCTCGATGTGGGAGTGCCCCTGCGTGTCGCGTACGACCACTGGACGCAGTACGACCAGTTCAGCAGCTTCGCGAAGGGTGTTCGCGACGTCTCGAAGAGCGATGAGATGTCCAGTGACTGGAAGGTCAAAGTCGGCCCTTCCTCGCGCAGCTTCAAAGCGACTGTCCAGGAACAGATTCCCGACGACCGCATCGTTTGGACGTCCGAGGGAGCCAAGGGAACTACCCGTGGTGCGGTCAGCTTCCATGAGCTGGCACCCAGCCTGACTCGAATCGTCCTGGTCGTGGAGTACTACCCGTCCGGGTTCTTCGAGAAGACGGGCAACCTGTGGCGCGCCCAAGGGCGCCGCATGCGACTCGACTTCAAGCACTTTCAGCGATACGTCTCCCTCGCTCAGGAAGAGCCCGAGGGCTGGCGCGGTGAAATCCGGGACGGTGAAGTCGTCGTGTCCCACGAAGACGCCATGGAAGGAGAAGAGGCCGCCGAGCAGGAGGACGCACAAGGCGAGGAGTCCGAGGACGAGGAATACGAGGAGGAGCCTGAGGACGACGAGCCCGAGGACGAAGACTACGAGGACGAGCCTGAGGACGAAGACTACGAGGACGAGCCTGAGGACGAAGAAGAAGGCGAATACGAGGAAGAAGAAGGGGAAGAAGGAGAGGAAGAGGACGTAACCCCCTCCAGGAAGCAAAGGCGACAGAGGTGACGCCGTGACTGACGTCGACTTCAGGCAGGGGGTCTACCCCGTTTCGGGGCCGCAGACCACCAATCTTGTCGGGCCGCAATCTGTCCAGATGGGTCGTGATCCACCGCAGGACTTTGCGCGGCTTGCGCATCGGCCGGTGCGGCGGGGGCGGATCGCCTCGAAAACCCTGGTCGCGGACTTCACGGAAGATCTGGCTGGCCGGCGTTGTGACAGCCCTCAGCGAACCGCTTGTAGATGTACGGCATGAAGTCGTCCAGCAGCGTCCGGCGGTAGGTGACCTGGACCAGCAGATCGTCGACATCTGGAGTTCTGGCATGGCGTCGGACCGTGTAGTAGTCGAGCTGCAAATCTCGGCTGATTCCACGCAACGGGCATCCATGGGAGAGGAGTTCGTGCACGGCCTGGCGCCGTTCGCGGATACCGGCGACGATGCGGCGCGGACGGCCGTTGACGTCCTTGGTTCCGTTCGGGGCCAAAGGTGGCTCCGCTTCGGAAGAGGGGGCCCGTATCGGCGAACGCGGACCGAACGCATTTGCAGTGTCCTGGCACGGTCTTCTCCACAGCTACTGTCCGAGGTTGTTCCACAGGTGCCAGGCGTCCGCGACCTGGACGGCCTGCGGTGCCGCCGCGCGTGCGGCCTCGGCGTAGGTGGAACCACGGTCCTGGCAGATGACCTAGCCGCCGAAGCCCGTGGCCACAAAGACGTGCTGAGTGCCAGGGTGGGCGTGTCCGACGTACGGCAGGTGATCGCTCGAGTCGTTGTCCTACGCTGCCCAGCGATAGGCAGTATCCGCCTCCGCGGACCCCGGCATTCGCTCCCCGGCCCAGGCGTCGAGGCGCGCGGACCTCTCCCGTACTTTCCTGCCCCCGGTTCGAACGACTCGCCAGTGACGATGAGCAGCCGGCGACCTTCCTCGTAGGGCGCACTGCGCATCGAACGAACGCCGTCTGGTGTGATGTACATGCCTGCGGGGACGTCTTCAGGCCTTACCGGTGTCGCGATCACCAGTTCCCTCCTCGGCTTGAGCCGAGTGAACAGCAGCGTGCGGTCGAAGACGGGGTAGTGCGTCGCGACAACGGCATCGCGTGCCTCAACCGTGAGGCCGCCCTCGACGGAGAGACGGCAGCGGGAGCCGTCGTGGAGTTCGGTGACCCGGGTGCGCTCGCAGATCCCCCCTGCGGCGACGACCTTCTCAGCCAGAGACAGCAGGAAATTCCGCAGATGGAAATGCAACTGCCCCGCCACGCGTACTGCACCGGCCACCTCGAAGGGCAGATCCGTGTCGGTCACGAAGGACGCGTCGGTCCTGCCCGCCGTGCGGCCTCTGCCTCGTCCCTGACCTCATCGATGTGCTGCGGATCCCGTGTGTAGGTGTAGGCGGGTGCGTGCTCCAGGTCGGCGTCGATGTTCTGTTCGGCGCAGAGAGCGGCCGTCCGGTCGAGCGCGTCCTGTTGTGATAGCGCGTACAGCCGGGCGCTGCCGGCGCCGTGCTTCGCTTCCAACTGCGCGTACACCAAGCCATGCGCAGCTGTCAGTCTGGCCGTGGTGTATCCGGTCACGCCCGCGGCGATCCGGTCCGCCTCCAGGACGACAACGTCCAGACCCGCCCGGACCAGTTCCCATGAGGTGCAGAGGCCGGTGATGCCGCCGCCGATGACTGCGACGTCTGCGGTCAGGTCGGTGCTGGGGGGCGGATAGCCGGTACGCGGCGTGGTGGCGATCCAGTACGACTCGTCAACAGTCCGGCGTTCTGTAGCCATGGCTCCTCGGCTTCCGCTTTGACCGGGACATTGAGTGCCCCGTTGTCCACGTCGTGACGGAGGAGGGGTCATGAATCAGTCTGCAGCCATCACGAAGCTGAGGCAGGACGCTGGTGCTGTAGATGCCGAAGACCCCCTGCTGATTCGGTCCGATCTGGTTGACGTACACCTCGTCGAAGTCGGCCTCCACATAGGCGCGGACCGCCCGCACATGCTCATCCACGTCGTCGCCGCAGACGACGTTGTCACGGACTATTCCTTCGGTGACCAGTTCGGAGGCCTGCTCGAAGTGTTTCGGGGTCGGCAGTACCTGAAAGCTGCGGCCGCCTCCAACCAAAGGCCAGAAAACACCTCCACAAGTCGCTGAGTGGCGAGACTCTGCCGGGCTACCAGTAGTGCCTTCGACCAGCGACCGCGTGCCCCAGCGACCCCAGGATCCACAAGACAACCCCGATAACCGCGAGAACAATCCCGATTGTCCACAGTATGGAGATCCCGGTCACGAACCCGACGACAAGCAAAATAACACCGAGAATGATCACGATGTGCTCCGATCTCGCACATGCCCTCTCTTTTTTACTGTGATCCCTGCACACCGCAAGGGCAACTGCTCAGGGAATGGACACATGCGCCTGCCGTGACCTGTTCTCCGACGGTGGGCCGTCGGAGAACAGGTCAACAAGAGTGAACGCCGGCGTTCCACCACTTCCGAAACGCGCATGATACTGATCGCCGTTTGCGTTCGTCATCAGCGCCCAGGGCCTCAGTGGAAGCGATTCCTTCCTTGGGGGATAGCCTGCCCACCACCCCACCACTCACAGCGTTTCTCATGCGGCAGCGATGGCGCTATGCAGCCAGTGGGGGCTACGGCGCGTGGTTAGGAGGCTGTGCCCGGCGCTGAAGCAATGTGCGAGCTCCGAGATGCGGTCAGCCCAGGCCGTATATCATGGAACGGCGTCTTGTGAAGGTGACGCGGGCATCATGTCGTCTCCGATTCCGGAGCGGGAACATGGCCGTAGGCGAAGAGGACGAGACAGGGCGCGTCCGGCGTCCGTCCAGCAAGAAGCCCGTCAAGAAGACCGCCAGAAAAACCAGCACCGGACGGGCCAGCAGCCGCACGAGCGAAACGAAGCGTGCGGTCCGTCGGGTTTCGGCCCCGCGGGCCATGCGGTATGCGGCTGAGCAGCTCCAGGAGCTTTTGGGGCGAGCACCCGAGTCCGTCTCGGCAGTGAAGCCGACGGAGGGCGGCTGGCAGGCGGACGTGGAAGTTTTGGAGCTGGAGCGTATCCCCGGTACTACCAGCGTGATGGCGAGTTACCGGGTGACGCTGGACGAGGAAGGCGAACTGCTGGCGTACGAGCGCACCCGCCGCTACACCCGAGCCCAGATCGACCCGCGTGGCTAGGGCCGGAATACCACTGCTGCACCGCTCGCCGGTCGAACGGAAACGGCCTCGTCCGGAGCCACGGGTGAGCTGCTGAAAGGAGGCACCATGACTATGGTGCCGCAGGGCGGAGGAACCATTTCCAGGGCCGGTGGAGGAGGGTCGGGGAACCTTTACGACATCCTCGAGCTGATTCTGGACCGCGGCCTGGTGATCGATGTCTTTGTACGTGTGTCCTTGGTGGGCATCGAGATCCTCAAGATCGATGCCCGCATCGTCGTGGCGAGCGTGGATACCTACCTGCGCTTCGCGGAGGCCTGCAACCGCCTCGACCTGGAGGAGGGTCGCAAGGCTCCGTCTCAGCTGACCGACCTGGTCGGCGAGGTGACCGAGGGCGGTGCGCATGGGAAAGCCAAGGGTGCTCTCAGCGGGGCCGCTGACGTGCTGACCGATGCCCTGAAGGGAGGACATGACGACGAGGAGGCCGAGCAGTCAGAAAAGAGGCGCAAGGAGCCCGAGGAGAGGCGGGAGCGGCCGCGGCGTCGGCCTGCCGCCCGACGCCGCGAGGAGTGAACCATGGCCGTATACGTGTATTCCATTGTCAGGGCCACCCATCCCCAGCGCTTGGACGGCCTCCACGGGGTGGGGGACCCGCCTGCGACCCTCCGCACGGTGCGCACCGAAATGCTTTCCGCGGTCGTCAGCGACGCGCCCGAGGAGCTGCGTCCCAAACGCCGAGACCTCAGCGCACACCAGGCCGTCCAGGAACAACTGATGGCCAACGGGACCGTTTTGCCGCTTCAGTTCGGCTTCACCACCACGGACGACGACGCTGTACGAGCGGTCCTGGAGGACGGTACGGATAATTTCAGCGAACGCTTGCGGGCGCTGGAGGGCTGCGTGGAATACCACCTGAAGGCCGCCCAGGACGAGGATGCGCTGTTGCGCCAAATCCTTCAGGAGTCCGACGAGGCGCGCAAGCTCAACGAGGAGATCAGAAGCGGCCGCAGCAGCCCGGAACTGCCGCTCGCCCTCGGGGAGCTGGTCTCCCAAGAAGTGCAAGCGCGGCAGGATCGGCTAGCCGTCGCAGTCCTCGATGCGCTGCGCGGACTCGCGCGGGAAGAACGCTCGTCGCAGCCGACCGGGAACGACTTCCTGAATGTGTCCTTCCTCGTGGAGGGGGACAACGAGAAGACCTTCCTCGGCGCGGAACAGGACATCGCCAAGGAACTGGGCGAGGACTTCGACCTGCGACTGGTCGGCCCGCTGCCCGCCTACAGCTTCGTCTAAGGAGTCCTCATGGGACTGCTGACTCAACTCGCGACTCTTCCGCTGGCGCCGGTGCGCGGCGTGGCCTGGGTCATGGAACGCGTCGTCGAGGCCGCGGAGAACGAGTACTACGACCCAGCACCCGTCGAACGGGAACTCGCCGCACTTGAGCGAGCGCTCGTGGCGGGAGACATCGACGAGGAAACCTTCGACCGGCGCGAGGACGAGTTGCTGGACCGGCTGGACGAGATCAGGGCCCATGCCCAGGGCGTCGATACCTGATCGCGGCAGCCGGTGGAACGAGCGCATTGCCACGCGCTCCCGTCGAAGCTCCGGGACACCAGGGAATTGAGGTGCAGCGGCCGTGACCGAACCCGTCGCCAGGAGGCTGGGCGACCTCCCGTCCAGGTCCGCCCCGTATGGCCAGGGCTCCTCGGCCAATCTCGCCGACATCCTGGAGCGCGTCCTGGACAAAGGCATCGTCATCGCAGGCGATATCCAGATCAACCTCCTGGACATCGAACTACTTACGATCAAGCTGCGCCTACTGATCGCTTCGGTGGACAAAGCGAAGGAAATGGGCATTGACTGGTGGGAGCACGATCCCTCACTGTCGTCACGCGCCAACGACGGCTACCGCTCACTCGCCGAGGAGAACAAACGGCTGCAGGCTGAAATCACGGCGCTGCGCGAGGACCGTGAGCTGCCACGGGTCAAGGACGAGGAGAGCCGCGCTGCGGCTCCCCGGCGCACCTCACGCACCTCACACACCAAACGAGCAGAGCCCAGCCCCCGCAGCGAGAGGCGGGACGAGCCATGACCGCCACGGTCTCCTATGCGTACGCCGTAGCACGGGATGCCGACGGATCGCTGGAAAAAGCTCTATCCGGGCTCCCTGGAGTGGCGGAGGCGCCGGTGCATCTAGTGCGTGTAGAACACAGCGACGATGTGGTGGTCGCCGTGAGCCCGGTACCCGAGCGAGACTTCCAAGAAGCCGCGCTGCGAGCGCATCTTGAGGACTTGGACTGGCTGGAGTCAGTCGCCCGCGCCCATCACCGGGTGATAGAGGCCTTGGCCGCCCGCACCCCCGTCCTGCCACTGCGTCTGGCGACGGTATACCTCGACGACGAGCGGGTGCGACTCATGCTCCGGGCCCGCCACGAGGCGTTTGCCGGCAGACTGACCGACCTGGCAGCGCAGGTGGAGTGGGGCGTCAAGATCTATGTCGAAGCGGCCGCTGAGACCGAGAGGCCAGCAGGCCCACCCACAGATGCGGGTCTGAGCCCCGGGCGGGCCTACCTCAGCCAGCGCAGAGCACAGCGACACGCCCGCGAAGACGCCTATCGGGGCGCCGAACAGGCAGCCGAACGGGTCGAGGCCGCCGCCCGCGCTTATGCGGTTGATCGCGTCCAGCACCGGCCGCAGCAAGGCGAACTCGCCCGCGGGCCGGGAGAGAACGTCATCAACGACGCCTACCTTGTGCCGCTGCAACAGGCCGAAGACTTCCGCGCCGATGTCATGCAGGCCGCGGAAGGACTACCCGGGGTACGCGTCGAAGTCACCGGGCCGTGGGCCCCGTACTCCTTCGCCACCCTCGCCGAAGCCGAACCGCTGAAGGGGACCACGCCGTGAGGGCGGCGAGCAGGCCGGAGGAGCCGCTGCCGCAACGGCAGATCGCACTGATCGACCTGCTGGACCGGTTGCTCAGCGGAGGGGTGGTCCTGACCGGTGACGTCGTGCTCTCCATCGCCGATATCGACCTCGTACGCATATCGCTGCGCGCGCTGATCGTCTCCATCAGCGAACAGAATCCTTCCCCCTGGCATGCCATCTCAGCACCCACAGGAGACGACCGTGACAGGTGAGGACCGTCCGCCCGGAAGCCGCCTCGACGAGATCGCCGATGCCGCCGCCCGCGCCTTCCGCATGCTTCCCGCAGTGCCGCAGGACATCCTGCCCCGGGGCGGTGCGGAGGTGCGAAGGCCCGCCCACCGGATCACTACTGACCCGGACACGGTGGAACGGGACCTGATCAAACTCGTACTCACACTCGTCGAGCTGCTACGACAGCTCATGGAACGCCAGGCCCTTCAGCGCGTCGACGCAGGAGACCTCACCGAGGAACAGGAGGAACGCCTCGGAGCAACTTTGATGATTCTGCACAGTCGTATGATTGAACTCTGCTCTCGATACGACCTTTCCATGCAAGATCTCAACTTGGATCTCGGACCTCTCGGATCTCTGCTGCCACCACCTGAATGACCCCAGGGAGAACGTCATGGGTATCGGAAAGAAGTCCAAGAATATTGGCAAAATCGCGGAGGGGAAAACAAAGGAAACGGTCGGGCGGGCCGTGGGTAACGAAAGCCTGGAGGGAAAGGGGAGGGCCCAAAAGATGAAGGGCAAAGTGAAGCAGGCAGTGGAGAAGGGCAAGGACACCTTCAGGCACTGAAGGGAGACATGCAGCACTGACTCGCTGCCACACTCCGAACAAGGGCGGGCCGGTGTCCAGCGGAACAACTGCCGGCTCGCTGCAATCGATGCATGCAGGTGGCGGCGGGACAGTGCGCGCCGGTGTACGAGTTTGTCTGCGCTCACTTCATGTATGCCCGGGTGGACCGGATATGCAACGGGCCGCTGAATCGAATGTGCCCGGCGAACGTCTCCGTAACCACTGGCCGCCCGTTTCTCTCAACGCCGAGGGGTACGGGAAGTCACACGCCTGTCAGAATCCCCCGTTGTGGGCTGCTCCGAGTCCGAAGCCGTGGCGAAGCTCTCCGCTCTCTACTCGATGCGAAATCCTGGTTGTGAGCGATCCTGATTCCGATGTGGACGAAGTGGAACGCGAAGCTGGGAGACCCGTCGCAAGGGCGATGGAGACGAATGCCAAGGAAGGGAAGCACCGTGATGAGGCTCCCGGAGACCCGGGGTGAGGTGTCTGCCGCTCTGATCGAGGCGCTCGGCCGGGAACCGGGTCGGCGCAGCCTGCCGGACACGTCCCTGGTAGCGGGTGCCGATCCGTACGGCGACGACCTGCAGCTCGCCCTGTACCTCTGCTACGAGTTGCACTACCGCGGCTTCGACGGAGTGGACGGCGCCTGGGAGTGGGATCCGGAACTGCTCAGGGTGCGCGCCGCGCTGGAGCGGGAGTTCATGGCGGCTCTGCGCGCTGACGTGCCGGTGGCCGAGGACGTCGGCAGCGCGCTGGACGAACTCGTTCTGGAGCCGGTGGACGGCGACGACGTGTCGTACTTCCTGCGGGACGAGGGCGAGCTGTGGCATCTGCGCGAGTATGCCGCCCACCGCTCGCTATATCACCTCAAGGAGGCCGATCCGCACGTGTGGGTGATCCCGCGCCTGACGGGCCGGGCCAAGGCAGGAATGGCTGCTGTGGAGTACGACGAATTCGGAGCGGGACGGGCGGAACAGGTCCACTCGAAGCTGTTCGCCGATCTGATGGCGGACCTCCAGTTGGACACCTCGTATGGGCGCTACCTCGACGCCGGCTCTCGGCAGATGCTCGCGACCGTCAACCTCATGTCACTTTTTGGGCTTCACCGCTCACACCGTGGTGCGCTGGTCGGTCACTTCGCCTCGGTGGAGACCACGTCGCCACCGGGGTCGCGGCGCCTCGCTCAGGCATTGAAGCGGGCCGGTGCCGGGCCTGCGGCCATCCGCTTCTACGCGGAGCATGTGGAGGCCGATGCCGTGCATGAGCAGCTCGTACGGCATGAGGTCGTCGCCGGTCTGCTCCAGGAGGAGCCGGATCTGGCACAGGACGTCGCCCTCGGTATCGCGGCCACCGGATGGTTGGATGACCGGTTCGGGGAGCAGTTGCTCGGCGCATGGCGGGGCGGCGAGTCCTCAGTCTGTGTGCCGCTCTGAGGCCGGCGGTGGGGCTTTCGGCCTCTTCCGGCCGCGGTGGCTCGTGTCGCACCAAGGGAAAATGAGGCTCCGCCGGCAGGTACACAGTGCGACAACGGGCCGGTCCGAGCGCGCAATGGTGCCGTCCTCCTGGACCACTTCGACAGGCCCCTCTACGAGCATGGGTCCGCCCGGTTCTTGCATGACACGGCGTGCAGCTGCCCGAGGTGCGGTCTCCGGTTCAGTACGGCCGTTCTGCACGGATCACCACCAGTTCCTCTTTCTCCTGGCCGGGCTCGATCAGGCCCTGGGTCTCCAGCCAGCTGGCCCGTTCTCGCAGGACAGGTCCGAAGGGAACGAACCGGCGGTCGGTCACGGCCACGCCCAGTCCCGCTTCAGCCAGCCGCGCCAGGGTCATCGCGGGGTTGCTCAGTGCGGAGTGGACCGCGAGCAGCACACCTCCAGGGCGCAGCAGAGCGGGGACCTTGGCACAGAGCCGGTCGAGCACCGCCCGGCCGTCGATCCCCGCCTCCCAGGCCCGAGCAATACCGCGACGCGGTAGGCAGGCGTTCGCGGACGGTACGTACGGCGGGTTCGCCAGCACCAGGTCGAACCTCAGGCCGGTTACAGGCTCCGTCAAGTCGCCCCGGCTGGTCCGGATCACCCGTGCATACCCGGACAGCAGTGCGTTGAGTCGTGTGGTGAGCACCGCCGCGGCCGACGTGTCGATGGCGGTTACGCGGGCAACACCGAAGCGGGCGGCAGCAATCGCCGCTGCACCGGTACCGGAACCCACGTCGAGCACCTCGGCTCCAGGTGACGGATGTTCGCGCCGCAGAGCGGATACCAGCATGACTGTGTCTTCCTGCGGCGCGTAGACACCCGGAGGCTTGAGGAACTTCAACTGTCGTGCCCGTCTTTCAGAGATCGCAGGGCGGGTAGCAGGCTCTTTTCCTTTCCTCCCAGTCAAGAAAAGGCCGCTGACTGATGGTCACCGACGACCTGAACGAAGGCGATCTCCGTCAAGCCCGCTTCGGTGAGACGCGCTACGGCTGCCACGACGAAGGTGTCGACGTCGTCACCGCACGGGATGGAATCCGCAATGTCGTCCGGCAGCACGAACTGGGGGACCTGGCAAATCTGGCTGGGGCAGCTCTGGTTTGGCCTTCCAGCCGTCGGCCGGCCAGCGGAACTGGTCGTGCGTCCGTGCGACCGTCACAGCCCGGTCGGCGTCGTATCCTCAGCTGCACCCGGCAACCTCGAGCGGATACGCGCCATGACAGCCGCACAACAAGCCCGGTTGCGGTCCGGGTACCTGGCCCACTCTGCGACCGGGGGCCGACCGTCTCCATCAGCGGTCTTTGCCGCGGGCATCTGCCCTGAGCGTCTTTTCTCGCCGCGTCCCTCTGCCTGCGGGCCCTTGTCGTCCCGCCGACGGTTTCCTTCAGTTGTCTAACCTTCTTCGCCTTCGCCTCTCCCTTACCCATGAAGACTCTGCCCTTCGCTGGAAAGGCCCTGACGTATCCACCTTGCGCCGATCACTCTGGGGCCGCAATCGGTAGGACGTCACGCTCACGAGTCTCCGGAGAAAGAAGGAATGGAAAGAAGGACCGTAGCGCCCCGGTCAGTCAGGCGGCTCGGGGACCGGGCGGGTTCCGGGGCCCGGTGGTGGCTCGGGGTCTGGCTGGGGTTGAGGTTCGCTGGGGCCTGGTTCGGACGGACGTTGCGGGTCGTGCGGCACCGGATCCGGCCGGCTGGGGACGGGTCCGGGGCCTTCAGGGGTGGGTTCCGCGGTCATCGCTCTCGTCCTTGCGTTGTGCGTCAGTCGCTGAACTCGTGGATGTACGCCGGGAAGGTCGGTCACTCCCCCGCGCACGTGCAGTCTCCGCGCGGCCAGCCTGGCGGTGACCGATTGCGTCGTTGCGATCTGCGACCGACTGGCGGCCGGGCTGTCCGAGGTCCCGGCGCGAGGTTCTGGCATGGTGGGATGGGCAGCGTACAGCGGCGATGCGCAGGCTCAGCCCCAAGACGGCCAGCGCCCCGACGGCGATGCCGTAGAGGAATAGCGTGCCGGTGGAACCGGTCACGTAGCCGAATACCGAGAAGCCGTCGGTGAGATGGTGTGCCTGCCAGAAATTGGTGAGAACGCCAGCCACGGCGACGACTACCGCGGCGATCAGGATGATGAGCCCCAGGATAACGACCATGGCGTGCTCCGGGAATTTGCGGCGTACAACCACACCAAGTCCATAGATAGAAGCGCAGGAAACTCAGACCGCGACGTCAGGCACGGCGAGAAGCAGGTTGCGGGCTCCCCGCACCAGCGTGTCACTTTCGGAACTTGGTGGTGTCGCGAGCTTCGACGTACGACTCTCGGCGGGGCACGAACAGTGTTGTCTGGGATCGATGGGGTCAGTCGGAGTCGGAGCGCGGTTCCTGCGGGTCGACTCCCGTGGATGCGGAGGCGTCCCGGGTGCCGCTGGGGCGTTGGGACCGGCCCCAGGGGCCGGTGTCGCGCATACCGCTCTCGCCGGATTTCCCGGCGCGTTCCTGACCCGGGCGATGTGTGCTCTTGACTGTGTTGCCGGGGACCTCCTCGGTTTCCTCCTTGGAAATCTTCCTGCCGGGGCCGAGCTTCGGCGCGTACTCGTCGGGATGGAAGGACCGGTGTGCGCTTTCGTTGGCCTCCTGATGGGATTGCGAACGCGTGATCAACACCATCCGCCGCGAGGCCCCCGACCACGTCCTGACCTCGGGCGAGAGCCACGCCAGGAAGGTCCTGACTGACTACCAGGACCATTACAACGGACACCGGCCCCACCAATCCCGGCAACAGCTACCGCCCAGCGCGACCGAGCAGCCCGCAATCGTGCACGACCTCGACGACCGAAGCCTGCTCCGCACCAGGGTCCTCGGCGGCATCATCAACGAGTATCGATACGCCGCGTGACCTGCAGCGACGACTTTTCGAGCCCCACAGGCTGTTGCTACCCGCTCCGTGGCGCTGTTGCTCGTGCCAGCCCGAGGCGTCCGTGCCGATCGGGGCGGGGGTCTGCTGCGCGACGGCGAGCACAAGCCATGTACCGTCGGGCAGGGTGATGCCCGAGCCGAGCGGGCAGTCGAGATCCGGGCCGGCGATGAAGGTCGCTGCCGCGGTGAACTCCCGTTCCTTGACCGGCGGGGATGCGGACCGCCCATCGAGCATTCCGTTGATCCAAGATCCGGGCCACACCCGGGCCAAGTCCCAACCAGAGATCACCAAGGCGATCGTTTTCGCTGGTCAGCACAGGTACGGGCCGTGTACCACCAGCAGACGAAGAACCTCCTGGTGTCGTACTCACCGAAGAAGCTCGGCTTCTTCTAGACAGGAGAAAAAGGGCGCCTGACCAGCAATGCCGGCAGCGGCCGAACGGCAGTGCGTCGAGGACGAGTTGACCGAGGAGATCCGTGAGATCCACGCCTCCTCGCGGGGTGCCTACGGTGCCCCGCGCGTGCACGCCGCGCTGCGGCGTAAGGGCCATGCGGTCAACCGGAAGAAAGTCGAGCGGATCATGCGCGAGCGCGACATCCGCGGCGTCACCCGCCGCAGGCGCCGCCACCTGACGCAGCAGGACACCAAGGCCGCACCGGCTCCGGACCTGGTCGGCCGCGACTTCACCGCCACCCGGCCCGGCACGAAGCTGGTCGGGGACATCACGTATCTGCCGACGATCGAGGGCTGGTGGTATCTGGCCACGGTCATCGACCTGGCGACCCGCGAAGTCATCGGGTACGCGATGGCCGGTCACCATCGTGCCGAGCTGGTCACCGACGCGTTGCGGATGGCCGCCGGCCGTGGAGGCCTGCAGCCCGGCTGCATCATGCACACCGACCGCGGAAGCGAGGGCGGATTCAACCGGTCGTTGCAACACCTCGTCCTCGGAGATGTTGATGGGCAGGCCAGCAGGGTGGATGGCAGCGTTGACCGGGCGTTCGCCGATGAAGTCACCAGGTGCGCCGGCGCTACGGCGGGAAGCGGAACGTCAGTTCTGGCGGGAGATCGCGAAGGGACTGCTCCCGGAGGAGGCGGCAGCTTCGGTCGGCGTATCCCGAGCGGCGGGGGGAAGATGGTTCCGCCACGGTGGCGGCATGCCACCAATGGATCTTGCTCCGCAGTCCGGCCGGTACCTGTCCTTTCACGAGCGGGAAGAGATCGCGATCCTGAAAGCGCAGGGCATCGGGGTCCGGGAGACCGCGCGACGTCTTGGCCGTGATCCTTCGACGGTGTCCCGGGAACTGAGGCGCAACGCCGCGACTCGTGGCGGCTGGCTGGACTACAGGGCTTCGGTCGCCCAGTGGAAGGCCGATCTGGTGGCCCGGCGCCCGAAAACCGCGAAACTGGCGGCCAACGACCGGTTGCGCGACTACGTACAGGAAAGGCTTTCCGGCCAGGTCAGCCGCCCCGACGGGACGATGATGGGGCCAGAGGGGCCGCGGTGGAAGGGAAGGAACAAGCCGCACCGCGGCGACCGCCGGTGGGTCATGGCGTGGAGTCCGGAGCAGATCGCGAACCGGCTGAAGGTCGACTTTCCCGATGATGAGTCCATGCGTATCAGCCACGAGGCGATCTATCAGGCCCTGTTCATCGAAGGCCGGGGAACGCTCAAGCGCGAGCTCGTCGCCTGCCTGCGCACCGGCAGGGCCCTGCGGGTGCCCCGAGCTCGGTCCAAGCGGACGTCGTGGGCCCACGTCACGCCCGAGGTGTTGATCAGTGAACGGTCGGCCGAAGCCGACGACCGGGCCGTTCCGGGACACTGGGAGGGCGATCTTCTGATCGGACTGGAGAGGTCGGCGATCGGCACGCTGGTCGAGCGCACCACCCGGTTCACGGTGCTCGTCCACCTTCCCCGCGAGGACGGCTACGGCACGGTTCCCCGCACCAAGAACGGGCCGCCGCTGGCCGGCTACGGAGCGGTGACGATGAAGAACGCGCTGGCAGCAACGGTCGGCACCCTGCCCGGGCAACTATGGCGGTCGCTGACCTGGGACCGCGGCAAGGAGCTGTCGGCACACGCCCAGTTCACGATCGAGACCGGCATCCCGGTCTACTTCGCCGACCCGCACAGCCCCTGGCAGCGCGGCACCAACGAGAACACGAACGGCCTGTTGCGCCAATACTTCCCGAAGGGAACTGACCTTTCTCGATGGGCGGCTGAGGATATCGAGGCGGTCGCTGCCACGCTCAACAGCCGGCCCCGGAAGAGCCTCGGTTGGAAGACGCCCGCCGAGGCCCTCAACGACCATCTACTATCGATGAAATAAGCCGGTGTTGCATCCACTGGTTGAACCTGGTGAATACACGAGTGGCGAATTCCGCCAGGAACTACGGGAGTTGAACCTGCGGCAGAGCATGGGAAGAACCGGCATATGCTACGATAACGCGGCAGCCGAGAGCTTCTTCGGCCTGCTGAAAGCGGAGATCGGCACCGCCGTCTGGGACAGCCGCGAGGCGGCCCGCGCCGACGTCTTCCGCTTCATCGAGGTCGAGTACAACCGCACCAGGCTCCGCAAGCACCCCGAGTTCGGGTACCTCACCCCACTCGAAACCCGAGCCAGGCTGCAGCAAGACTTCACCCCCGCAGCGTAAGCACCCGCTGTCCAAGATCAGGGGGAACTTCAACCAGGGCGTGGGTGCCGCATTCGGTCAGGGCCATCAAGCGGACCTGCGGGTGTCCGCTCTGGTTGACTCCGTCCCTTCCGGTGAAGCCGAACTCGGCGGCGTTTGCCGGGGTGTCGGGGACGTCCAGTGCGGTGCCGTCCCAGGCGACCAGCCGCAGCCCGAAGGCGAACGCGCCCGGAGTGACGGTCATGGCCAGCGTGCCGCACCGCCGCTCGAACAGCGCCTGCCTGTTGGCCCGGTCGTCGACGGACAACTCGATCGAGGTGCGGGTCTCGGGTACGGACCCGCCGGCCTGATGTACCGACACGATCGGCTGCCGTGGTTGCTCATCTCAGTCGTGAGGGACGACGGCGACTGGGCAGCGCGCGTGATGAATGGCGGCTTGGGCCACGGGGCCCAGGTGTGGTGCCAGGGCGGGGCGGTGCTTGCGTCGGCCGACAATCAGCAGCCCGGCGCCATGGGCGGCCCGTACGACAGCCTTGGCGGGGCTTTCGAGAGCGATGCTGTCGCCCACCTCCACGAGCGGGAACTTGTCACGCCAGGGGCGGAGGATCTGGTTGAGATGCTTCTGCGCGTCCTGGGTGATTTCTTCCGTCACGTCGTGATCCACGCCCCAGGGCGCGTAAGCGACCAGCGGCAGGCTTTGGCCATGGACGACTCGAAGAGGCACGCCTCGCGCTGCGGCGGTACCGAAAGCGAATTCGAGCAGATCATCACAGGGGCCGTGCAGTTTCAGTGCCGCCACCACGCCGCCTTCCACAGCTGGAGCAGGTTGCGGCCCTTGCTCGCTCGATTCGGCGCGTACCAGGACCACCGGCCCGTCGGCCCGTGCCACGACAGGCATGCTGATATCTCCGAGAAAATAGCTCTCGACGGGCACCAGTCCGCGCGAACCGAGCACGATCATCTCGGACTCCGAAGCCGCTCGCAGCAGCGCGTGCTGGGCGTCGTCGGCCACCAGGTTGCCGACAATGGGAAGGCCCGGGTGGCGGGCCTGGAGCTCCGCCCGCGCCTTGTGCACGATCCGCCTCGCCCAGTAGTTCTGATCCATCTCCGCAGGAACGCGGGTCGGTTCCGGCACCAGCAGAGGCCACGCGTGCAGCAGACGCAGCGTGAGCTTGCGCCGCTCGGCTTCGTCGGCGGCCCAACGGGCAGCGGCAAGGCTCTCGGGTGAGCCGTCGAGGCCCACGGTGACGACTGGCTCCATGGCAACTGCCTCCGTCTCGTAAGTCTCAGGGTGGAATAAAGGCGAACAAGTCCGCCTGCCCAGCCTTCTACCGTCCCTGTGCCGTCTGTCTGGGACCGGACAGACGAGGGTGAGAGGCAATCGATGCTGTGAACATCCGCGCCGACGCGCCGAGCCCGGCTTCTCCTCATTACGAGAAGTACCGCAAATCTCCTGGTCTCGCATGCGGACCCTGATGTGGCAGGACTCGTAGGGGCTCGGAATCCGCACAAGGAGGAAGAGCGGTGGTCATTCCCCTGGTGATGGGGCATCGACGGGTTGCGGGGCGCTCCCTGAAAGGGTGGAACGGGCTGCCAGCAAGGCAATCCGGCACGACGAGCCAGTCCTCCTCGCGGGCCTGCTCCGTGCTCGGTCAGCCTTGCCGTGGGCCGGTGCCGACTGCCCTGCCGTCGCGGTGCGCGGTGAGGCGGGTTACGGGGGCCCGAATGTCTCACGTGTCGGTGCGGGAAGTCCGGATGTCGTCGGTCCGGTAGGCGACACGCTCAGCGACGGAGACCACACCGTCAACGCTCCGGCACAGCCGTTCGATGATGGGGATCAGGCTCTTGAACTCGACGGATCCGCCGAGGACGACCTGTGCCTGACGTACTTCGACCGTCACCTCCGAGGGGGCCAGACCCATCGTCCGCTGCAGTACGTCCCGGTTGATTTCCTCGTAGATGGCGTCGTCGCGGCGCAGGAAGACCCGCAGCAGGTCACGACGGCTGACAATACCCAGCAACTTGTCCGTCTCGTCCACGACGGGCAGCCGTTTGACGTTCTGTACCTCCATGAGGCGGGCAGCCTCGACCACGGTCCACTCCGGACGCGCACACACGGCGGGAGCCGACATCAGTTCCTCGGCCCTGGCCCCCTCGGCCTTGGCCCGCTCCCACGCCTCCAGGTGCGGAATCGGTGTCCGGCCCGACGGATCGACCTGGTCGGAAGACTTGCGCAGCAGGTCGGCCTCGGACACGACACCCATGGGGCGATCCAGTTCATCGACCACGGGTACCGCTGTGACATCGTTCTCTGCCAGCAGCTTGACGATCTCTTTGAACGGCAGGTCACGCCGTGCCCGGACGACGTCTCTGGTCATGAGCTCTGCGACCGATCGGTGGTGCATGCGGCTTCTCTTTTCGGGATGTGACGGCTGGTAATGGTCATGTGCCGAGCGGGTCAGGACCTGCTCGCCCGCGAGCCGCGCAGGTGGCCCGGCCCCACTCGTCGGTGGACCAGTGGGCCCGATACCAGCTCCCTCGGCCCTGCGGAATCACGGTTTCTCGTCCCGTGCGGCGACACGCCACTCGTGGCACGTTGGGTACAGCAACATCATGAGGAAACGGCGGCGATCATGCGAGCTCACCTCGGCGATCAACTTGTTGTCGAAAGCCCGGCCACCGGCGCCAGCAGGCGCGACGGCGAGATTGTCGGACTCCACCACGAGGACGGAACCCCTCCCTACGACGTGCACTGGTCGGATACCGACCAGGTGACGCTCGTGTTCCCCGGGCCCGACGCCCATATCCGTCACCTTGAGCACAGGCCGGGTGGCAGATCCCGCGAGCCGTCCCGGCCGGGCTTGGCCGAGCCTGGTGCCGAGTCCGCCGGGGTCCGGCTCGATGGGGCACCCAACCCCGGCGACATCGGCCGGCGCGTGGCCATGGAACGCGAGCGACAGGGGCTCAGCCGCGCAGAAACAGCCCGCCGCGCCAGAATGGCGCCGGACTACCTGGCATACCTCGAACAACGGCCGGCTGACCCGAGTCTGGCGAGTCTCATCAGCCTGGCCGACGCACTTGGCACCACCGTCGCAGCCCTGCGCGGAGGCGGCATCGATCTGCCACCCGGCCAGGGCCAGGCGCTCCTGCACCCCCGGCTGCAGGACCTGAACCCCGACGAATGCCGCGCCCGGCTCTCCACGCACGGCGTAGGACGCATCGCGGTGTCGACACCCGATGGCCCGGCAGTCTTTCCAGTGAACTACGAGGTCATCGATGGCACGATCGCTTTTCGGACCGCGCCTGACTCAGTGCCTGCGACAGCCGGGGGAACGGATGTCGCATTCGAGGTCGACCACGTGGACGAGGCCATGAGCCAGGGCTGGAGCGTGCTTGCCGTAGGCCCTGCGCGGATCGTTACAGAGCCCGACGCACTGCGGCAGCTTGCCGATCGCGCCCATACCACGCCTTGGGCAGGGGGCGAACGCAACACATGGGTGTCGATCCGGCCCACGCGCCTCACAGGGCGGCGCATCAGTCCGGCTGATCAATGACCTGACAGCGGACTGCCGCGAACCCGGCGGGCATTCCACGACCACGAAGTCCGCGTGCCGGCGAGGTCGCCAACGTGGACGCGCATCTGCGCGCGCTGTCGGGCACGAATGCCGACAGACCCGGCCCGTATCGGCTCGGCGGGCTGGCGACGGCCTGGCCTCGGCTTGCCGAAACCAGGTCGCGGGCCGAGCTGCGGAGCGCTGGCCGGCCGGGCGTTGATCGACCTCGGCAACCAGCTGCTCCGCGCTGGCAGAACCGACTCCGCGTCGGGTGACCTTGCCGCGCCCGGTTGAACGGGCGTCGAGAGCAGCCGCCCCGGCTGGTGGGCAGGAAGAGATCCGCCATAGCCGAGCGGCCCCTGCCCCTGGAAGAGCCGCTTCTGCAGGGCTCAGCCGGAGTTGTGACACCGCCACTGCACAACATTCGGCCGTGGCGCTTCCGCCCGACGTCCGCGCACCACGCGGGCCCCGGTCTAAGCAGGAGCTCATACGGCTCGCGCGTAAGAAGAGATCTCCGTGTGGTGGGCTCGTCACGCCAACGCTAATGAGGAACACGAGTCAGTGTGGTGACTTCCCGCCCGACGGTGAACGGGGAACCGGGGACGTCGAAGGCTGTCGGTCTACGGCCAGGCTTTGCGTGCCAGCTATACGAAAGGCATCCCTTCGACGTCCCCTCGGGCAACGAGAACTGACGCTATGCGATCGGCATCGTTGCACGAACGGCACCGGATTCAACGCCTGCTCCGTGGGGCCGCTAACAACGGATTAGCTATACGAGAACAGGGCTGACACCAGCGGGGTCATCGCCGTCACACAGCAACCGTCGGCCGGGGCCGACGGGTCGCACCGGTGGTGTCGGTCGGCAGGTCATGCCCGCGGTGACAGACCGTCGTCCACGGGCACGTTCTGGGATTTCAGTGTGATGCCGGAGTTCCTGGCCTGCTCGCCGCCGCGCGCTCGACGGGCCGCGCCCCGGCGCGACGTCGGTGGTCGAAGGGGTTGACCAAGCGGCGTCTCTCCAAGTGGCACGAGCGCGCCCGTCCAATATATTACGTTTTGCGGAACAGTTATGTATCTGGCCGCAATCCCGACGCTGGTTGAGCTGCCGCGTGTGGTCGCGCGCCTGTCGGCCGGGGCCGGCTCACGGAATCCGATCGCGGCAGCGCCGTACGGCTTGCCACCTGGCTCCTTGCCTGAGGGGAACCATGACTGACGAGACCTCCGCGAACCTGGAGGACGGGTGGAGCGGCGAAGGGTGCCCGGCGAGTGCGTTTGCCCGGCGGTCGTTTCTGCACGGCGCCGCCGCGGGCGTGGCCGGAGCGGCGGGCGGGACCGCCTTGGGCGGCGGTGCGGCGGTTGCCGTCCCGGTGGCCGAAGTCAAGGCGCAGCCGAAATCCCGTGTGATCCCCTTCCATGGCTATCACCAGGCAGGGATCGCGACTGCGCCCCAACAGGACGGGATTTTCGTCTCGTTCGACGTGACCGCTTCCGACCGCGCGGAGCTCACCGACCTGTTCCGCACGCTGACCTCGCGGGCCCGCTTCCTCACGGCGGGCGGCAGGCCACCGGAGGTGCCGCCGACCGCAACGCCATCGGACAACGGCATCATGGGACCCACGTTCGTGGCGGATGGTCTCACCCTCACAGTCGCAGTGGGCGCGTCCCTCTTCGACGACCGCTACGGATTGGGCACGCGCAAGCCGGTCCAGCTCGTTACGATGACGCCCTTCCGTCACGACGACCTGGACCCCGCGCTGAGCCAGGGTGACCTGCTGATCCAGATCTGCGCCGATCACCGCGACACGACGGTGCATGCGCTGCTCGACATCCTGACCCACACCAAGTCCGCGATGAAGCTGCGCTGGCGCATTGACGGCCAGCGTAATCCGGAGCGCCCCGTCGGCGTCCGGCGTGACTGGTTCGGCTTCAAGGACGGCATCTCCAACCCGACCGTCACCGACGACGCCCAGATGAATCAGGTGGTCTGGGTCCAGCCGAAGGGCGCCGAACCGGCCTGGGCCGCGGGCGGCACGTACCACGTGGTGCGTATCGTGCACTTCTTCATCGAGGCGTGGCAGAAGGTGCCCGTTGCTCAACAAGAGCGGATCTTCGGCCGCCGCAAGGCGAGTGGCGCCCCCATGTACGCCGTGGATGAGAACGTCACGGATCTCCTCGACCCCATCTACACCAACGACCCGCAAGGCCTGATCACCCCGTTGAATTCTCACATCCGCCTCGCCAATCCCCAGACCCCGCAGACCGCGGCGACCAGCACCATCCTGCGTCGCAGTTACGACTACGACCGGAGCCCCAACCCGCCGGAACTCGACATGGGGCATGCGTTCGTCTGCTTCCAGCAAGAGCTGAACACCTACGTCGCCATGCAGACCCGGCTGGAGGACGAAACACTGGTGCCGTACATCAGCCCCCGGGGCGGCGGTTACTTCTTCGCACTTCCCGGAGTTCGGGACGAGAAGGACTACTACGCCCGCGGGCTCCTGACCTGATCCTTCCCTGCCCCCGGCCGGCGTCGGCGAGAAGCCGCCCCGCCCGGCCCCGGACCGAACCATCGCAATGCGCACAGGAGGCGAGATGTTCTCTGCCCTGCGGACCCGAGCCGGCGGCGGCCGCCGGCGCCCCGGCAGGACGCTCCGGCCGGCACTCGCGGCCGGCCTTGGGATCCTGTTGATCTCCTGTACGCCCGCCGCCTCGGTCCGCAAGGACTCCGCCGTGCCGGTCGCGCCCGTCCACGCCGGTGCCGGTGGCCGCGTGTATGTCACGAACCAGCAGGACGACACGCTCTCGGTGATCGACGCCCGTACCTACAAGGTCGTCGCGACCGTACCGGCCGGCGTGGCGCCCGAAGGCGTCACGGTCGCCAAGGACGGCAGGCACGTGTACATCGCCAACAGCGGGTCGGCCCGGGTCTCGGTCCTCGACACCCGGAACAACAAGATCGTCGCAACCGTGCCGGTCGGAAAGAGCCCCACCGGTGTCGGCCTCAGCCCCGATGGCAGCTCCCTCTGCGTCACCAACGGCGGTTCGAACACCGTCTCGTTGATCGATACCCGAACCAACCGGGTGGCTGCGACCATCCCGGTCGGCAAGTCTCCGGTGAACGTGGCGTTCAGTCCTGACGGTGGTTCGGCCTACGTGGCGAATTCCGGGTCCGGCAGCCTGTCGGTCATCAACACCCGCACGCGCCGGGTCGACCGGACCCTCCCCGCAGGGCGCTCGCCGGTGGGCGTCGCCATCACCCCGGACGGCAAGTCGGCCTACGTCGCCGACGAGGTGGCAGCGCACGTCCTCGCCGTCGCAACCCGTACCGGCAAGGCGACCACCGTGTCCGTCGGCGAGGGCCCCTTCGACGTGGCGGTCGAGCCCGGCGGACGCTTCGCCTACTCCGCCGACCTCGGTCCGGGCAACGTGTCCGTGATCGACACCAGCAGCCACCGTGTGTCTTCGACCATTGCCCTGGGCCCTCCCGGCACCGACCCGTTCAACCTGGAGGTCACCGACGAGGCGATCTACGTCACGAACCAGGGAGCGGGCACCCTCAAGGTCATTGACCCGAATTCCCACAAGGTCGTCGCGACCGTCACTCTCGGTGCCAGCCCCTACGGCGTGGCGGTGAGCTGACCGCGCGACGCCCCACCGGACCGTGCGTGTCCACGTCGAAGACACCGGCGCCCGGGACCTGGATACCCGGGGACGCGGGGTGCCGGCGGAACATGGACAAGGGGAACAGAGAAGGGATCTTCCATGTCTCACGCTTCCACCGTCGCTGTTCTGGGAGCAGGCGCACTCGGCGCCGCGATGGCAATACGTCTCGGAGATACCGGCCACGAGGTACGGCTCTGGAACCGCACGCAGGACAAGGCCCGTGCGGTCGCGGAGCACGCTGCCGGGGTCACGGCAGTCAGGGCAGTGGGCGAGGCGGTCTCCGGCGCCTCCGTCGTCATCACTGTCCTCCGTGACGGCAATGCGGTCGCGGAAGTCATGTCGGATGCCCTCGGGCGGCTCGACAACGATGCCATCTGGGTGCAGGCGAGCACGGTAGGGCCACGGCACGCCGACGTGCTGGCCGGTCTCGCCCGTGATCACGGTGTTGCGTACCTCGACGCACCGGTCTCGGGAAGCACCGCTCCCGCTCGGCAGGGCAAACTCGTCTGGCTGGCAGCCGGCTCCGAGGACGTCCTGGAGCGGGCACGTCCCCTGCTCGACGATCTCGGCTCGTCCGTGCTCCACGTCGGAACAGGGGTCGAGGGCAGCGCCGTCAAGCTTGTGGTCAACGCGTGGATGGCTGCCTCGACGGTCGCCATGAGCGACGTCCTCGCGCTGTGCGACGCGCTCGGCGTCGACCACACGACGTTCGTCCGGGTGCTTGAGGCCGGCCCGCTCGCCATGCCTTACGAATTGCAGAAGGTAGGCGTCATGGACGATGCCTCGTACGCGCCCGGATTCGCGGTGCAACTCGCCCTGAAGGACATCGAACTGGCCGCGGCGGCCGCCACTCCCACCCCTCTGCTCCAGGCCGTCCGAGACCGTCTCGAAGCGACCGTCGCAGCCGGCCACGACAACGACGACCTCGCCGCCGTCGACTACTTGAGGAAGCCGCCGTCGTAGTCCGAATACGGGCCGTCGTTCCGGTCCCGGCCGCCCGGGGGCACCAGAGCAGAATGGCTCGACCGGCTACGCATCGGTGGGCGACGCGGCTGGGGGATCTGAGTCCGTGTGCCACCGGAGTGGACCGGTCCAGCCGCGCCACGCTGAGTCCTGCTTCTACGGATTTCCTTGTCAGCCAGCTGCCAGCCAGAAGGGACCACTGGATCGTGACCACCTCGATCATCGTCCCGGTTCCACCATGGTGACTGCCTTCAACGGCGGCATCACCGGTCTGGTGAAAACCCTGGCTGTGGAAATCGCACCCCACCGCATCAACGCAATCCACCCGGGAGTGGTGGGAGACAGCCCGAAGTGGCGCGACGCGCCCGAACACCCCCACCTGGCGCGTACCCCTATCGGACGCCTCGTGACGACTGCGGAGGTCGTCGATGCCACCGAATTCGTCCTCCGCAACACCGGCGTCAACGCCCTCGACCTGTTCGTCGACGGCGGACTGCGCGTGACCTGAGGCGTCGGGGGACCGGGCAGCCACACAGACCAACCACCGACAGCGAAGCAGTCACGTGATCCACCGCTCGTCCCCGGACAGGGCCCTCCGGCAAAGACACTCTGATCCTGGCCGGGCAGCGGCGGTAGGCCCCGCACAGATGCGAAGGACGCTGTTGGTTAACCTCGCCGTTTCGGTTGTGGTGGCGTGACGTCGGTGGTCGTCAACTTGTCGTTGGTGGTGACGATTTCGGCTTCTGGGCATGGTGGAGTCCCGGCGCGGTGGTCGGGCTCTCCGGGTTCCTCGGGTCGTGGGCGGGCGGGGCGGGGTGGGTTGCCAGCCGGCGGGGCGGGGCAGTGCGGCCAGGCGGTGGAAGGCTGTGGCCAGTTCGTTTCTCCAGGGCCAGGTCGCGCAGATTCGCAGGCGGCGGCCGCCGCGGGTGAGGCGGGCGGCGACGTGCAGGATGCGGTAGCGGAGTTTCTTGGGTTCGGCAGCTGCGAGTTCGCCGTCCAGCAGCAGGACGCGGGTCCAGGCCAGCAGGTCAGGGCGGGGTGTCAGAGTCTGTCGGGGAGGGCCCCGATCGCTCGGCGGACCGGTTCGGTGACCGCGTGTCCGACGGAGAAGCGCAGGTCCAGACTGTTCTCCCGCAGGGTGAGGAGGTGGGCCAGGAAGGCTTTCGCGGATCCGGCGCTGTTGGCACGGCCGAGGATCGCGGTGCCGTGCTGGTGAGCGTCGGGGATCTGTGCGAGGGCCTGGTCGAGGGCGGTGATGTGATCGGCGGCGGTAGTGGCTCCGGCATTGCCGGGCCGCAGCAGCCCGGACATGCCCTTGCCGGTGTTGGCCAGGAAGCGCAGCAGCGGGTGGTAACCGAATCCGTTCTTGTAAGTGGGGGGGCGGCTGCCTCCTTTCGCGTTCCGGCCAGCATCCCGACCAGCCCCAACCGAAACGGCGAGGTCAGCCCTGGATAAAGCTCTCCCAGCTCTGCGAGGACCACGAAAGCGACGGTACGGGAGGCACAGGCAGGACCGGAGGAACGCTGAGTACCGGCGGCACCGGCGGTACGGCGGAACCGGCCCCCCTCGCCAGCGTTGCAAGCGTCCCTGGTGCCTGGGCGATCACTCCAGATCACTCGTATGTCCGTCCGGGCGCGACGGCAAGCGCTGATTCGCTGATGCTGGGTCCTGACAGAGCTGCGGTGTGCTTCCCGCCGAGGGACCGGACCGCCCAGCCGGGCATCGGGCCCTCCTTTCGGCGGAGTTCGTTTACTGGGACGTTGCGTGGACAGCGGCGCCGCACTCCCGGTCCAGCACTGGGGCAACCCCCAGGGTGAGGAGACTGTTCCCTTGGTAACACGACACCTGCGGCCCGGCCGCATACTCCCCAGGCACATACTGATACCGAAGCGGACGGCATTGCTGGCGGGCGGAGCGGCGCTGATGGCCACCACGCTGGTGGCGGCGCTCCCTGCCGCAGCTCCCACACCGCCCGACCCGAACCGCTACCCCTTCGGCCGGCCCACCGGCAGCGGAGATTTCCGGGTCCCTCCGCCACCCGAGGCGCCAACCCTGGTGCCCACCATCGGCACCAAGACCACCCAGCGGCTCTACGGCTCCGACCCCTTCCAGGAAGCGGTGTCCGTCACCCAGCACATCTGGCCGGCCGCGCTCCCGGAAAACGCCCCGGGGGAGAACGACAACGTCCCCGACCGGCCCTGGGCCGTCACCCTGATCACCACCGACGATCCGCTGACGGGCATCACCGCCGTCCCTCTCATCCACTTCCCCGACGACGCGCCCATCCTCTACGTCACCAAGACGGGCATTCCCCAGGTCACTCTGAACGAGCTCAAGCGCCTGGGCGACACGGGCATCAGCCGCCACCACAACATCGACGCCTTCCTGGTGGGCGCGGCGGCCAACCCGGCTGTCCAGGCGCAGCTCAAGGCCATCGGCATGACCTTCCAGAGCATCACCGCGCCCACCGTCCCAGGGCTCGCCGACGCCGTCGACCGTGTCTACGGCAGCATCCAGAACCCGGACACCGGCGTACCGCAGATGGGTAACAGCGGCAGCCAAGGGGGCGCCGGAATGATGGACGTGATGATCGCGTCCATGGACTCCTGGGAGTACGCCCTGCCCGCCACCCACTGGTCCTCCCACATGCCCACCGCAATCCTGTGGGTCACCCGAGACGGCATCCCGCCGGAGACCGTCACCGCGCTCAAACGCCGCATGGGCCGAGCCACCATCTACCTGTGGGGCGGACCGGACCAGATATCCCCCACCGTCGCCAAGCAGCTCAATGCCTACGGTGCCGTGCAGCGCATCACCAACGACGACCCCGTCGACTTCAACGCGACCCCGAAGAACACACCGGAGACCACCGCCATCGCGTTCGCCAAGATGTGGGACCCCGCCGGCATGGTGGGCTGGAACATCACCGGGCCGGGCCACGGCTTCACCCTCGTCAGGCGGGACGACTGGCAGGGCGCGGTCGCCTCGGCGCCCCTGTCCCACCTCGGCTTTCACTCCCCGCTGCTGCTCACCGACAGCGCCGACAAACTCCCCGAGGCCGTCGAGGCCTACTACAAGCAGGTGGCGCCCACATACCTGACCACCCCGGCTGAAGGCCCCTACAACATGACGTACGTCATCGGCGACTGGAAGCGGATCTCCTGGCCGTTGCAGGCACACGTCGACTACATCTCCGAGATGAGCAACCGACGCGTCTGGAACCAGTCCACCGGAGGACGCTACAGCGACTCCGGACAACCCTGATCAACGGTCCACGCCTGCCTGCCACAGCCCAAGCCTGCCGCGGCGCACGCCGATGGCCCTGCGCCATGCAACTGCGGCAAGCAGCCGGATCACGCCCCGGCTCAATCCGTCTCCGAGTGTCTGATCAGCAGTCGTGATCGTCCGGACGGACCCGCGCGAGACGGGACACGCCCCGTGCACGCACCCACGCACACTCGACCCACGAGGAACGCGCACCCACGCACACTCGACCCACGAGGAACGCGCCACCATGGACATCGGAATCGGGCTACAGGCCCTGCACCCCGACCCGGACCTGTCGGTCGTGGACTGGGCAAGACGCGCCGAGGAGCGCGGCTTCTCCACGCTCGGCACTACCGACCGCCTTGTCTACGACACCTACGAGCCGCTGACCGCACTTGCCGTCGCGGCCGGAGCGACTTCGCGCATCCGTCTGACCACCGCCATCCTGCTGGCCCCGCTGCGCGCCAACCATGCGCTGTTCGCCAAGTCCGCCGCCACGCTCGACCGCCTGTCCGATGGCCGGCTCGTGCTGGGCCTTGCACCCGGCGCCAGGGAGGACGACTACAACGCAAGTGGGGTCGATTTCCGGCAGCGCGGCAAGCTGTTCGACGCACTGCTCCAACGGGCCACGTGGCAGTGGCAGGACCACGGCGGTATCGGACCACGTCCGGCCACGGCCGGCGGCCCCCCGATGCTGTTCGGTGGGTTCACCAAGCCCGCACTGCGGCGGATGATCACTTACGGTCGCGGCTGGATCGGTGGCGCCCAAGGCGTGGCGAACTTCCGGGCCGTCCTCCCGCGGGTGCAACAGGCGTGGCAGGACGCGGGCAAGGAGGGGACGCCCCGCCTGGTGGCGACCGCGCACTTCTCGCTCGGCCCGAACGCAGAACAACGTCTGCACCACCGCCTTGCGAACTACTACACCTCTGGCACCTACACCCGCGAAAGCGTAGAAGCCGGTCTCACCACACCCGAAGGAGTGGCCCGCGAGGCCGCTGCCTACGCCGAGGCGGGCTGCGACGAACTCATCCTCTTCCCCCACGGCGGCGGACTGGAACAGGTGGACCTGCTCGCCGACGCGATCGGACTGTGACCGCTCGCCGGGACCGAAGTACAGCAACCTCCGCAACCGCGGCCAACCGTCAACGAAGGCGACCCCGGGGCCGATGAACTCGGACTGCGGCTGCGTGCACAACGCGCTGGAGACATTCTCCTCACGCGCCCGGTCTTCGTCGCTCGCGAGTGGGCTGATCGCGTCGGAGACACCTCCGAGAGCCAGATCGAATGGCAGGTGCACGCCTATGGCTGTTCGTCTGCAGGCGTGAGGTATCCGCTGGTCTGTCCAGCTCTTCCACATGTCCACAGACAAATGCCGGCCGGAACTGGTCGCGTCGAGCCTCAGGGCAGAGACGGCGACCCGCGCCGTTGGGTTGACGGAGGAGACGCGGGCCGCCCGTAGAAGCTCGTCGGCTGCTTGATCACTCCGGCTCGGAAACTCCGGCTGTTTTCGGTGCGAGTACGCTCCCGCGAGCGGTCGGCTCCGATTGGGGCGGAGTTCCGGGTTTGAGGGTGACGGAGGTGTAGTGGTTGGCGAAGAAGTACGAGTAGGACAGGCCTTCGTCGATGTTGCCGAACTCGTTGGTCTTCATGGTCATCAGCGCGGTCGTGCGGGTGCCGTCGCCGGCGTAGGCGGTGAACTGCTGGTTGGGCGTCAACCCGTCGGCCCCGATGGTGACTTCGTCGATGCCCGGGAGCGCCCGGATCAGGGCCGTGCCCCGGCCCGAGCTACCGAGGACGCGCAGGGCGAAGTGCTGCGTGCGCATGTCCAGACCTTGCCGGCCAAGGTTGTGTGTGCTGGTGGCCGGAATGCTGCGCGCCACGTACACCAGCGCCATCGGCGACTGGCCGATGGGGAGGGTCTTGATCACCGAGTTCGTGTGCGTGTCGATGACGTCGACCGCGTCGGAGTTCTGCAGGGCGACGTAGATCCTGGTGTTGTCGGGGCTCGGCCAGATGCCGTGGGGACCGTAGCCGTTGTTGTGGATAGTCTTCACCAGCGTGGGCGGCGTCCCGTTGTGCGACCGGCGGTACACCAGGGTCTCGTTGAGTCCGCCCACGGTCTGGTAGGCGTAGTCGACGCCGCCGACCGTGACGAAGTTGGGGTGATTGGTGCGCGGTCCCGTGTTCAGCACCGCTTCCACGCGGCTGGTGTTTGTGTTGACGACAGCGGTGGTCCGGCCGTTCTCGGGCATGCCGAGCCAGACCTCCCGGCCGTCGGGTGAGATGGCCTCGTCGGAGGACCCGCCGGCCTCGGCGGGGATCAGCACGCGCCTGATGATGCGGCGGGAGGCCACATCGATCACGTCGAGCACCTGGGTGCGCAGGTGGTTGACGTAGGCGAGTTTGCCGTCGGGGCTGAAGACCACCTTCGACGGCGCGTCCTCGGTGCGGATCCGGTCGACCTCCTTGCCGGCCCGCCAGTCGATCACCGAGACGTAGTCCTGGCCGCGCACCGCCACCCAAATCCGGGTGCCGTCGGGCGAGAAGAATCCCTCGTGCGGCGCCCGGCCGACGTAGACGGTACGGACCACCTTGTTGGTTGCGGTGTCGATGACGTGGACGGCGTTGGTGGTCACGTCGATCACGTTGAGCCACTTTCCGTCCCGGGAGAAGCCGAGGCCGTGTACGTCGATCTCGCCGTCGTACATCGCCCCCAGCACGTCCGCGTTGGGACTCAGCCGCGGCTTGCCGAAGGCTATGGTGCCCAGCACCGTGTTCGTCGCCGGATTGATGACACTCACCGTGTTGGAGGCCTGGTCGGCGGTGTACACCCGGTCGTTCCCCGATATCGGCTGCGCCCCCGGCAGCGCCGGGGCTGGGATCAGCGTGCCATGCAGTGAGGAGCTGGCGTTCGGCCCCACCGCGGCTCTCGGCACCGGATCCGGGTGGGAGGCCATGGATTCGTGCGTCCCGGTCGTCGCGCACCCCGCGATCGACGCATACACGACCGCCGCCACGAACGCGCGGGCTGAGCTGGACTTTGCATGCATGCTCGCTCCTTGTGGTCACGTCGCGGCCGCGGACGACCGCGTCGAGAGCTGCCTCCTGCGCTTGGCGGCTACGCCGCGCGGCGTAAGAGGTTGCGACAGGGACTAGTCGCTGCGTTCATCAAAGGCCGCTGGCGAGAGCAGCGCCTGTCCTCGCGGTGCTGAGGCCACCGCCTGCGACCGCAGGCACGCATTCCCGAAGGCGTGATCGATGACGCCTGGCGTCGGTCGCCTGAGTCATCGTCGAACCTTAAGGAATGTAACGGGCACTTTCGGCATGTTCACCTTGGCCGGAGGGTTTCACTCGGATGGCCGTCTGTCGGCGAACGGCGGGACAAGGAGTAAGCCTGAATCCACCGCGTGACGGTTGGTTGGGAGGCCCGGACGCGGAGAGGTGCCCGCTGCCTGGGCCGCGGGACGCCCTTCTTCTCCAGCCAGGACGCGACCGGCAGCGCAACATCGGCTCTCCGGGCCGTCTCGGACGCGAGATGCCGACTGGCCTGAGCGGCGAAGCACGCGGTAGCCGAACAGACCCGGACATGCCGACGGCCGTGCGCGGCGGCAAGGTCCGCGTAGTAACCGGCCGGTCCGAGCGCGGCGGCAGCGGGCAAGCCGAGACGAGCGGCGACCGCCGGAGCCCACCGGATCTGCGCAGCGAGGCCCGTTCGGCGCTGACGCTTGACTTCGAGCGTGGTCTCCTCCCTATCGTCATCCCATGTCGGACGGGAAAGGTTCGGGCGAGCCCGGAAAGCTGCCGCGCTCGCTGTACGAGCGGGAGCTGTACCGGCTCCAGACCGAGCTCGTGAAGCTCCAGGAGTGGGTACGCGCGGAAGGTGCTCGGCTCGTCGTGGTGTTCGAGGGACGTGACGCGGCGGGCAAGGGGAGCACGATCAAGCGCGTCACCGAACACCTCAATCCCCGGTTGGCGCGTATCGTCGCGCTGCCGCGGCCCACCGAGCGCGAGCGCGGCCAGTGGTATTTCCAGCGCTATGTCGAGCATCTTCCAGCCGCGGGGGAAGTGGTCCTGCTCGACCGGAGCTGGTACAACCGTGCGGGCGTCGAGCGCGTCATGGGTTTTTGCACCATGGAGGAATACCAGCGGTTCCTTCGCCAGTGCCCGATCTTCGAGCGGATGCTGGTGGAGGACGGCATTCTGTTGCGCAAGTACTGGTTCTCGGTGAGTGACGCGGTGCAGGAGGAGCGGTTCCGACGCCGACTGCAGGATCCCACCCGCCGGTGGAAGCTCTCGCCGATGGACCTGGAATCGATCACCCGCTGGGAGGCCTATTCGCGGGCGAAGGACGAGATGTTCGTCCATACCGACATCTCGGAGGCTCCGTGGTACGTCGTCGAGAGCGACGACAAGCGCCGGGCCCGGCTGAACATGATCGCCCATCTGCTGTCGACCGTGCCGTACGAGGCAGTCGCTCCGCCGGTGATCGAACTGCCTCGACGACCTCCGGCCACCGGGTACCAACGGCCGCCGAGGAACCTTCAGACGTACGTCCCCGACCACGCATCGCAACTCAGGAAGTGAGGCGAGGGGTCTCACACCACAAGGCCCCCAGAGGTACGACGGCCACCGGACAGTCGGCGTGGTGGAGCAGGGTATGAGCGACTCGGCCGAGCTGGAGTCCGAGGTGGCCGCGGCGGCGATGCGCTCCGACGACGATCAGGTCCGCGGCAGCCGAGCGCTGGACCAGCACTTTTGCAGCCGTTTCCTCGACCGCCGCCGAGTGCAGCCGGACCGTCGGGTGATCGCGTACGAACTCGGCCACGGCTTCGTCGATCAGGGTCGCCGCACGTTCCTTGTGGTACAGGTGCTCACTGGCAGTACGCCGGGGGTCGGCACGGTTGTGCGCGGGACAGCGCCAGGCATGTACGGCATCCAGGACGCAGCCCCTTGCCCCGGCCTCACGGAAGGCGAACCGGACCGCCGCCTCTCCTCCCTCCGATTCCCCGACACCCACGAGGATCCGCCCATGCGTGCCTTCGATACCGGCCTTGTCACCGCGCACGACGATGACGGGACAAGGGGCCCGCGCGGCTACGGCGAGACTGACCGAGCCGAGCAGAAGTCCGGTGAGCCCGCCACGGCCACGGGCCCCGGTGATCAGTGCCTCGGCGTTGTGCCCTTCGTGCAGAAGGGCGATCACCGCGTCCTCGGGCGTCACCTCGACCGAGACGTCGACGTCCGGATGGCGGCGGCGGGCACGCTCAGCGGCGGTTTCGGCGATGCTGTCGGCGAGCGCCTGTTCCGAAGGACGGCCGAGGCTGAGCGCCGGCGCGGCGCCCTCGTACTGCTCCCGCCTCGACGCGTACACCAGCCGCAGCGGCAGCCCATGAAGAGCCGCCTCGTCGACGGCCCAGTCGACCGCCCGCAGGCTGGTCTCCGATCCGTCCACACCCGAGACCAGGGGCAGCTCCATCATTTCCACCGCCTTCCACTCGACCGGGTAAGAAGTACCTGCCCTCACAGTTTCACTGGAGCGGGCCGTGCGTGAGGACCGGTTCGGCCCGGATACGGAACGTTCGGCCCCCTTCGTGGTCCGGCTGGTCCACACGCACGACATGCTCTTCGGCAGCGGCAGAAGAGACTCGACGGTGCTGGTTGCCGCCCCGGCGTCCGGCTGGCCCACAAGACACAGGAGGCCGATAGTGGAGGGAGGAGTGCAGGGGGTGGTGCGGCGCGAACGCGCGGAGGCCGGGCGGCAGTCCCGGAAGGGATGACACGACGGGGAGGAAGGTGCCGTCGATGTCGAATGCCACGAGCACCGACCTCTACGAGGTCACGATGGCTCAGTCGTATCTGAGCGAAGGAATGACCGGTTCGGCGACGTTCAGTCTGTTCGTGCGCAAACTGCCGCCGGACCGTGGCTTCCTTGTCTGTGCCGGGCTGGATTCGGTCCTCGATTTCCTCTCCGCCTATCGTGTAGACGCAGACGACGTGAATGTCTTCGCCTCTGTGATGGGACGACAGCCCGAGGATCTGGCACCGCTGCTCGGCCTGGAATTCAGCGGCGAAGTCCGGGCAGTACCCGAAGGGCACGTCGTGCTGGCCGGAGAACCCCTGCTGGAAATCACTGCACCCCTCCCACAGGCCCAGATCGTCGAAACCTACGTACTCAACCAGCTCAACCACCAGACCTCCGTCGCCTCCAAATGCGCCCGATGTGTCCTGGCCGCCGACGGACACCCGGTCGTGGACTTCTCCCTGCGCCGCACTCACGGCATCGAAGCCGGACACCAGGCCGCCCGGCTGGGTGCCATGGTCGGCTTCGCCGGAACCAGCAACGTGGCGGCGGCTCACTCGGAGGGCCTGATCGCGGTCGGCACGATGGCCCACTCGTACATCGAAGCGTTCGGTGCCGAGGAGGACGCGTTCCGGGCCTTCGCCCGGTCCCATCCGGGCCCGGTGACATTTCTCGTGGACACCTACGACACCGTGACAGGCGTGGCGACAGCGGCGCGCGTGCTGCGCGACCTGGGCCTCGGCCCGGGCTGCGCCATCCGGCTGGACAGCGGTGACCTCGGAGCCCTGGCCGTACAGGCGCGGACCATCCTCGATGCTGCCGGCCTCCAGGAGACACGGATTGTGGCGAGCGGTGGTCTCGACGAGTTCGCCGTGGACCGTCTGGTCCGCTCCGAAGCGCCCATCGATACGTACGCGGTCGGCACCCGAATCGGCGTCTGTGCGGATGCCCCCTACCTGGATTCCGCGTACAAGCTGGTCGAGTACGACGGCCGGCCGATGATGAAACTCTCTTCGGGCAAGGTGACGGCGCCCGGACGTAAGCAGGTGTTCCGAAGGCCGGGATACGCGGATCTGATAGCCCTCGTCGATGAGCAGCCACCGCCGGATGGCGTCCCGCTGCTGGAGTCGGTCATGCGGGAGGGGCGCCGTGTTTCGGAACGTGCAGAGCTGGACACAGCCCGGCAAAGGTTCATGACCGACCTCGCCGCACTGCCTCCCGCGGCCCGCACCATACGGGCGCCCATCGCGCCAGAAGCGGAACTCTCAGGACGCCTCAGCTCGCTCACCGCAGATGTCCGCCGGTATATCGAGAAGAATCTGCTGGGTGGCGCTCACGGAGCCGCCTGATCCGATCTCGCGATCGGGCGCAAGGAGTGACTCGGCCGACAGAGCCGTCAAGTGCTCTGAGATCGCAGAGCTTACCCACCCAGGGCCGGACGGGACCGCGGCAGGGGGCCGGTCGGCCCATGTCCATGAACCGGCCGTCCGGCGATGCTGAAACCGGAGGCCACAGAGGAGGACACCGATGAGCGCTTCTCCGACTCGCATCACCGCAGCCCTGCCTGCCCAGTACCGTGCCCGCCTGATGCAGATCGGACAGGAGGTCAATTTTGCGGAGGGAGTCCGCCTCTTCCAAGAAGGGGACCGCGCAGACCGCTTCTGGATCCTGCGCTCGGGCACCGTCACGCTGGACATCCGCGTACCGGGCAGTTCCCCGGCAGCGATCGAGAGCCTCGGCTCCGGCGAACTGGTCGGCTGGGCCTGGCTGTTCGAGCCCTACGTCTGGCACCTCGGAGCAGAGGCGATGACACCTGTCCGTACCCATGAGTTCGACGCGGCGACCGTACGCATGATGATGGACGCAGATCCCGCATTCGGTTCGGCCATCGGCCATTGGGTCGGGCAGGTGCTCGCCCACCGGTTGCAGGCCACTCGGATCCGTCTGCTCGATCTCTACGCCCCTCATGGCAGCGGCGGGTTTGTGTGAGCACGCCGCCCTGCCACCACCCAAGAGTCACGCCCGGAGTTCTTCGGCAGCACGATGGTGACCAACGGCCGTACCTGGCCCGCTCTCTCCGTCGAGCCGCGCCGCTACCGCCTGCGGTTTCTCAACGGCTGCAACGCACGCTTCCTGATCCTGAAGATCGTCACAGACCCGATGGCCCCTCGTCCCGCAGACCCGGTGCTCCCCTTCTGGCAGATCGGTTCGGAGGGAGGCTTCCTGCCCGCACCCGTGCAGCGCGACCAACTGCTCACCGCCCCCGCCGAACGCGCCGACGTCATCGTCGACTTCACCTCGATCCCGGTCGGCACTGATCTGTACCTCATCAACGAGGGCCCCGACGAGCCGTTCAGGGGTGGGAGAGCGGGCACAGACTTCCGGCCGGCGGCCCCCGGGACCACTGGACAGGTCATGAAATTCACGGTGGCACGACCGCTCGCCACGCCGGACAGGACCGTACCCCCCGCCCACCTCACCCTTCCGCCGTTCGAACCACTGGGTCCAGCGAGCCACACGCGGCAGGTCTCCTTGCTGGAGCAGAACTCCGCGGTCCTGCGGGGCGTGGGCCCCCGCGTGGTGATGCTCGGCACCGTGGACCGGCACGGAAACCCGACCCCCATGGGATGGGCCGATCCCATCACGGAGAACCCGGCACTCGGGGCGACCGAGATCTGGGAAATACACAACTCCACCACCGATGCCCACCCGATCCACATCCACGAGGTTCAGTTCCAGGTCGTCGACCGGCAGAGCACCGGGCACAGCGCAAGACCTCCAGAGCCCTGGGAGAGCGGTTTCAAGGACACGGTGATCGCCTATCCGCACGCCATCACCCGGGTCAGGGCCACCTTCGACCGGGCGGGACAGTATGTGTGGCACTGCCACATGCTCGAACACGAGGACAACGAGATGATGCGGCCGTACCGTGTCGGCCCTCACTGAACGCCAAAGCACCTCGCTCCACGCTGCCATCGCTCCAGGGCGGTGACGATTCACTCACCCGGCGTGTCGAGCCGGCGCCGACCGCCACCTTGTTCCGGTCGCTGGTGACCCGGCCCGGTTGAAGATCGTGCGGCAGCTCGCGGTCAGCGAAGCGAGGATGGTGGAGGTTCGAGCACTTGGCCTGTCTGTGCGAGTGCGGGCTGGTTGACGCCCGCCCGGTGCGCCGGGCGGGCGTGTTCACTCGCGCCCGGCCCGCGCTGCTGACCGCATCGGTCCGTTGGAGGTGGAGAGTGCGCTCATGGAGCACCGCCGTCGCGGAAGCGGGCGTCATCGGCCGTCCGGATCCTGTCGTGAAAGCGGTCGTCAAGCGGGAACGGCTCGTGCCTGCGGCTTTGCTGCTGAAGTCCGTCGCACTGGCCGCACGGCAGGTGACGGAGCTGAACGGCTACTGGAAGCATGGTGCCTTCGTCCCGGCCGGTGGTGTTCGGCTCGGCATCGCCGTGTCCCTGCGCGGTGGCGGGCTGACGGCACCGGCACTGGCGAACGCCGACACTCTGTCCCTGCCGGAGCTGATGGAGGCCCTCAGGGACCTGGTCTCACGGGCCCGCGGCGGGCGTCTGCGTGCCTCGGAGACAGCCGACCCCACGCTTACGGTGACGAACCTCGGCGACCAGGGCGTGGAGACTGTGTTCGGGGTGATCTACCCACCGCAGGTCGCGCTCGTCGGACTGGGGTGTGTCGTCGAGCGTCCTGTGGCCGTGGACGGGATGCTCACGGTGCACCCGACCGTGACAGCCACGCTCTCCGCCGATCACCGTGCAAGTGACGGTGCAACCGGCGCGCGCTTCCTGACGGCACTCGACCGACTGCTCCAACGACCGGAGGAACTGTGAACCGCGACGAGGCTTTCGAATTGATCAAGCAAGTCCTGACAGACGTGGTACCCGGCGCCGATCTCGCCGCGCTCTCACCCGACGAGAACTTCCGGGACGGTCTGGAGATGGATTCGCTGGACTTCCTCAATTTCGTCGAGGCACTGAGCGGGCGCACAACTCTCCCCCTTTCGGAGACGGACTATCACTTGCTGAACACCTTGAACGGCTGCGCGGACTACGTCGCCTCGCCCACGCCCACGGCGTAGACGGGACTGGTCGGCCCCGCAAGGGGCCGCATGGCCCCTCCTCCGCCCCTGCCCTGCAGGCCCAGGCTGAGAGCAGAGCGCAGACCTGCGGCGTGCAGGAGGTTCCCGCCATGAAGCACCTCGTGACAGTCGGCGTCGACGGCTCCCCCGAGAGCCGGGCGGCCGCCGTTTGGGGCGCTCGGGAGGCGTCCTTGCGGGAGGTGCCGCTGAGGCTCGTCCACGTCATCGACTGGCCTATCAGCCCCGCCGTTCCGCGGCTGGGCCGCGAGACGGCCGACCGATGGGCCGATGAGGCGCTCGCCGAGGCCCTGGAGGATGTACGCCGTCGGTACCCGCATCTGGAGAAAACCACCCGGCATCTCTCCGGCAGGCCGGCCGCAGCCCTGGCCGTCGAAGCGGCTGACGCGGGCCTGCTCGTCCTCGGTTCCCGCGGCCTGGGCAGTCTGGTGGGGTTCCTCGTCGGCTCGGTGGGCATGGCGACCCTCGTAGCCACCGAAACGCCGGTGACTCTCGTACGGGTGGCGGATGAGTTGGGGGACGCCGGGCCGACCCGGTACGGCGAGATGGTCGTGGGCGTCGACATCCATGAAGCACCCGACAGGGTTCTCGCCTTCGCCTTCGAAGAGGCCACCCGTCGCGGTTGCGCCTTGCGGGTGATTCAAGGCTGGAAGGTTCCTCCCGCCCAGAGGGGGTTCCCCTTCATCCACTCCGACGACGAGCGGGAAGTCGATCGGAGTGTCGGACAGATGCTGGACGAGCTGCTGCTGCCCTGGCGCCATAAATTCCCGTCGGTGAGCGTCACCCAGAATGCGTTCAAGGGACCCGCGAGCCGCCAACTCGTCCAGGCCGCGGCGGGTGCGGACCTCGTCGTCGTCGGCCGGCACCTGCGCCGCTCTCCTCTGGGTGCACACCTCGGGCCGGTGACTCATGCCGTCCTACATCACGCCGCCGCCCCCGTGGCCGTCATCGCCCACGGCTGACGGCCCTGAACGACGGCCCTGAACGAAAACGAAAGGGAAATCGGACCATGATGCATCGCACTGTCTCGGAAGTCATGACCCGGGCCGTGGCCACGGCCAGCCCCGAAGCGTCGCTCAAGTCGGTCGCCTGGAGCCTCGCCTACAACGATGTCTCGGCCCTGCCCGTCGTGGACACCCGCCACCACCCCATCGGCATCATTTCCGAAGCCGATCTGCTCCGCAGGCAAGCCGGAGTGCCGGACACGGAGGGCCGTGACCAGTTGCGCAAGGCGGCAACCGTGGACCGCCACACCATGGACGCCCGCACGGCCGGCGATCTGATGTCCACCCCCGTACTGACGGCCCGGCCGGAGTGGGGCATCGTCGAGACCGCTCGCTTCCTGCACGAACGGGGCGTCAAACGCCTTCCGGTGATCGATGAAACCGGAACGCTTGTAGGCATCGTCAGCCGCTCCGACTTGCTGCGCCCCATGCTCCGCCACGACGATGCCATACGCGATGAAATCGTTGACGAGGTACTGGGCCGGACACTCCGGATGACGCCGGGGGGCATGACAGTAGCCGTGCAGGAAGGAGTTGTCACCCTGAGTGGCGGGGTCGAGGAGCACTCATCCATCCCCATTATCGAACACCTATGCCTATCCGTCGACGGTGTCGTCAGCGTCGACCAGTCCCTCGAATACGCCGTAGACGACCTGGCTCCCGATCTCGATCCAGCTCATGACACGCGCGACCGCTGAGCACTCACGTCATGGGACGGGAAAGCCGACCGCTTCGCGTGGATCCCCAGGGCCGACCGGTCCCGGACAGGCACCGGGTGGTCCTACCGCCGGCACACAACCATGTCGACGCTCGGACATACACGGACCCTTGTTCCTGGAGGAATCATGAAACATCTGCGCACCGTCGACGACGTGATGACGCACGCCGTCATTTCGGTCAACCGCAGAGCGCCCTTCGAGGACATCGTCGAGACCATGCGACGTTGGCGGATCAGCGTGTCCGGCGGCATCGCCCACCTGCACGGCTCCATCCCCGACCCATCGCTCGACGACGTGCTGATCCGTATCGCACGCACGGTGCCGGGAGTCGTGGACGTGACGGCCCGGCTCGACGCCGAAGTCCCCGTCTGAAGGAGACGGACAATGAGGCATCGCAGCGTCGCCGACCTGATGACGCCCACGGCCGTCAGCGTCCAGCGCGGCACCACGTTCAAGGAAATCGCCCGGCTCCTCGACGAGTTCGGCGTCACGGCCGTGCCCGTCGTGGACGAGAAGGGATGTGCCGTGGGCGTCGTCTCCGAAGCTGACCTGCTCCGCAGGCGCAACGCCAGGAGCGGCGCAAACACCGCAGTCGGTCTCATGAGCCACCCGGCCATCACTGCGGCACCCGAGTGGAGCGTCGTCCGCGCCGCCCGCGTCATGGAGAAGCACAAGGTCAAGCGACTCCCAGTCGTCGACAACAACGGTCGGCTGATCGGAGTCCTGAGCCGCAGCGACCTCCTGCAACTCTTCCTGCGCAGGGACCATGCAATCCAGGAGGAGATCCTCGAAGAGGTCCTGACCCACACGCTCCGGCTCAGCCCGTCGTCTCTGACCGTCGAAGTCGCCGACGGTCTCGTGACCCTCAGCGGCACCGTGGGACGGCACAGCCTAGTCCCCATCATCCTGCGTCTGTGCCGGAGCGTCGACGGTGTCGTGGACGTGATCAATCGGCTCAACTACGAACAGGACGACATGCCGGTCGACGTACGAACGGGCATCCAGCGGTAGAAAATGACTGCGACACCTCGCGAAGTACCCGAGTTGATGACCTCGCAGGCCCGCACCGTCGCAGGAACGCCACCTTCAGATATTCGGAGGAGGCGAGCCCCTTGACCGCAATTCAGTCCCTGTCCGAGGAAGGCCATCATGAATCAACGCATCGTCGTCGGCCTCGATGGATCCGCGGAAAGCGTCGCGGCGGCCCACTGGGCCGCGCGGGAGGCACTCCTTCGCAGCGCACCGCTGCACCTTGTACATGCCGAAGAATGGTTTTCGCCCCTCAGCATTCCTGCCGCCAGGTCCGATCTGCGCCGCCAGTGGGCGCAGGCCCTCCTTCGCGAGGCTTCCAAGGAACTGCTGGAGAAGCACCCCCAACTGGACATCAGCACCGAATCGTTCGACGGGCAACCGGCCGACTCACTGGCCAGCACCACAGCCACTGCGGGCATGGTGGTCCTCGGCTCACGAGGGCTGGGCACGCTCAGGGGTTTCGTCCTCGGTTCCGTCGGCATGGCCGTCATCCACGCCATGGAGCAGCCCGTTGTCCTGGTGCGCGCGACAGAGGACGCATTGCCGCACGGTCAAGAATGCCACTTGGACCGCGACATGGTCGTGGGCATCGACATCAGCCGACCGTGCGACGCTCTCCTCGCCTTCGCATTCGACGAGGCATCACGGCGGGCCTGCACACTCCGTGCGCTGCACAGCTGGATGGCGCCTCCTCTGGCGGGTTCAGGGTCCGCGTACAATCCGGAAGTCCATGCGCAGATCGCTCAAAGCATGGACACCGGCCTGGACGCCATGTTGAAGCCCTGGCGGGACATGTACCCGGCGGTCAGCCTCGACGCACAGGTAGAGGTCGGACATGCCTCCGAGCAAATCCTGGAGGCAGGTTCCGAAGCAGGCCTCATCGTCGTCGGACGTCGCATCCGCCAGTCCTCGCTCGGCGCACACATCGGCCCGATCACTCACGCGATACTCCATCACTCCACCGCACCGGTCGCCGTCGTCGCTCACGAATAAGGTCTGTACGGGCTTCTGTTGCTCGGACTGCCGATGTGCATCGGTCTCGGCACCCTGCTGGCCATGGGCCTGCTCCCGGCGGTGTCGGGCTGGGCCGCACTGTACGTAGCGGCCGCACTCGCTCCGACAGACGCCGCGCTCGGCGCCACGATGATGGTCAATCCGGTGGTGCCCGCGCGGATCCGTCGGCTCATCAATATCGAGAGCGGTCCGAACGACGGTATCGCCACCCCGTTCGTCGTGCTCGCCCTGGCCGGAGTCGCCGCGGCCGGGAGTGCGTCGGACACCCATGCCTCCGGAAGTGCCCTCGTGGAACTCGCCATCGGCCTGGTCTACGGCACGGCGCTCGGGCTGACGGTCGGATGGCTGCTGCGCTCCGCCCTGCGCAGAGGCTGGGCCACCGAGGACGTAGCCGGAGCGGGCGTCCTGGCACTGGCCCTCCTGGGCTATTTCAGTCGCTGGACGACAGGCCCGCTTGGGGCTGTCGGGTCCCTGGTGGGGCCGTTCGACCCTCCCCGTGCAGGTTGAGTTCGGCAGCAGCCGCGTGCTGCTTCACCACGGCGAAGCTGTCCGGTGCCACTGAGATCGAGTCGATGCCGCTCTTCACCAGGAATTCCGTGAAGGCGGGGTCGTCGCTGGGGCGCCGGCCGCAGAGGCCGACCGTGCGGCCGACGGACTGGGCGCGCGGGACAAGGCTCTGGATGCTGCGCGTGACTGCGGGGTTGGTCTCGTCGAAGACATGGACGAGGGCTTCGGAGTCCCTGTCCACGCCCAGAGTGAGCTGGGTCAGGTCGTTGCTCCCGACGGAGAAACCGTCAAAACGCTCGGCGAAGTCCTCGGCCAGGATGCCCCGGGCCCTGGAAAACGAGTGCCTTCACGACGTCGCCCCTCTTCCTGTGTCTTCTCCGGTGAGGTTCCCCCTCAGGCTGACCCGGCGCGTGCCCACCCCGCATGGGCCGGTCGGTCCCCGCCGGGGCCTGTCGGGCCCATCCCGCCCCAGGGCCGGGGTGTGATGGTGAAGACGGCTGGCTGCTACCCACCGAAGTAAGGGGGCGGCGATGTCCGAGGCAGAACCACACCCGGCCGCACCCGCGTCGAGACCCGCGCTGCTGCGCTTTCTCGGCGGCGTCCGGACCGTCACCGGCAGCAAGTTCCTCATCGAGAGCGACCATGCCCGGGTCCTCCTTGACTGCGGCCTCTTCCAAGGCTTCGCGGACCTGCGCCGCCGCAACTGGGCGAAGCTGCCGTGTGACGCCTCGTCCATCCACGCCGTGGTCATCACCCATGCCCACCTGGACCACTGCGGCTATCTGCCCCGACTGGTTCGACACGGCTTCCGGGGACCGATCCTGGCCAGCGCCCACACCGCCCGGCTCGCAGAGATCGTGCTCCGTGACAGCGCGCGCCTCCAGATGGAGGCGGCCCAGCACGCCAACGAACACGGCTGGTCCAAACACCGGCCCGCCAGACCGCTCTATGACGAAACCGACGTCGACACCACCGTCAGGTTCTTCGACCCCGTCCCGGTCGGCAGCGAAGTCGAGATCATGGCCGGCACCCGGCTCACACTGCACCGCGGTGGACACATCCTCGGCTCGGCCTGGGCCCACCTGACCCTCGAGGACGGCCACACTCTCACCGCCAGCGGCGACCTCGGCCGCCCCGGCCACCCACTGCTGCTGCCGGCGGAGCCGTTCACCGGCGCTGACGTGCTGCTGACGGAGTCGACGTACGGCGACCGTCGTCACGAACCCGAGAAAGCCCAGGCCGAATTCGCGGCCGTACTCACACGTACCCTTGCGCGCGGCGGTACCGCCGTCATCCCCGCCTTTGCGATCGACCGCACCGAGGTCGTCCTCCACGAACTCGCCGGGCTGCGCCACAACGGGATCCTGCCACGGTCCGTTCCCGTCTACGTGGACAGTCCCATGGCTCTGGCCGCGCTCGACGTCTATCGCGACGCGCTGCGTGCCCGTTCCTCCGAGATCCGGCCCGAGATTCTCGCCCGAGGCGAACAAGCGATCAGCCCTGCCCCGTTCCTGGCCGCCCGGACCGTCCAGGAGTCCATCGACATCAACAGCACGCCCGATCCCGCCGTCATCGTCTCCTCGGCCGGCATGGCCACCGGCGGCCGGGTCCTGCACCACCTCCACCGGCTCCTGCCCAATCCACGCAATGCCGTCGTCATCGTCGGTTTCGCAGCCACCGGCACCAGGGCCCGCGACCTCGTCGACGGTGCCCACACACTCAAGATGTTCGGCGAATACGTACCCGTACGCGCGGAGGTGGCCGACCTCCCGCACTTCTCGGCACACGCCGACGCCGACCAGATCATGGACTGGCTGCGCGGCGCCCCCGCACCGCGCACGACCTATGTGGTCCACGGCGAGGAGTCGTCGTCCGATGCCCTGCGGGACCGGATCGACCGTGAGCTGGGCTGGACAGCGGTCGTACCCAGACCCGGAGAGGCCGTCCTGGTCCGCTGACCGGCGCCGGGCGGCTTGCGCAATCTGGCACCACGAGGCTCTCTCGCAGCTCGTTCCCCCCCGGTGCGAGGCTGCGAGTGAGGGAGGGGAGGCACACCATGAACTCCATGGAGTCTCCGCTCGTCGCAGATTCGACGCCATGGCCGCATCGGACCTGCTCAGCCCAACGACAGCAGTCGGCCACTCGCCCGCACCCATCGAGGAACCTGCCATGACCTCCGCCCGGTACACCGTCAACGACGTCATGACGAAGACCGTCGTCACCGTCACCCCCGACGCTGAATTCAAAGAGATCGCTGCCGCCATGGAGCGGTGGAAAGTCACCGCCGTGCCTGTCGTCGATGGCGGGGGCCACGTCGTCGGCGTCGTCTCCGAAGCCGACCTGCTCCCGAAGGAAGAGTTCCACGAGCACGGGCCCGGCATGATCGACCACATGCGCCGCCTGGGAGACACCGCCAAGGCCGGCTCGGTCCGGGCCGAGGAGTTGATGACGAGCCCCGCCGTCACGACCGAGCCCGGCGCGTCCCTCCCGCAGGCCGCCCGGCTCATGGCCGACCGGCACATCAAGCGCCTCCCGGTCGTCGACGCCGATGGCAGCCTCAAGGGCATTGTCAGTCGCGCCGATCTCCTCAAGATCTTCCTGCGTCCCGACGACGACCTCGCCGCCGAGATACGCCGCGAGGTCGTCGACCGACTGTTCCCCGCCTCGCGCCGAAACGTGAAGGTCAGCGTCACCTGGGGTGTAGCCACACTCACCGGTCGCGTCCGCGACGCCACCCTCATTCCCGTCGCCGCCCGCCTCGCTCAATCCGTGGAAGGCGTCGTCAGCGTGGACTGCCGGCTCGAAAGCCAGGCATCCGCCTAGACCTCGATGGTCCGGCATCCGCCTGGACAGGGAAGGGATGTGGCCCTGCCGAGGGGCCATCCGGATCCGACCGAGGGACGAACGGCCCATACGTACAGGGCGGCGATCCGCTTCATGCTGAAGCCATCGACCATTCCCGACTCCCCGGGAGACCTACGATGCTCACCAGAGCGCTCGACGACACCACACTGGCCGACCTCGTCGCCGATGCCACCGCCGCCCCGTCCATGCACAACGCCCAACCCTGGCAGTTCCGCTACACACGCCACAGCCGCACCCTCGCTCTCCGGGCGGACTTCGAGCGCGCGATGCCGGAGGCCGACCCCGCCACCCGTGCACTGCACGTGGGCTGCGGCGCGGCCCTGCTGAACCTGCGGGTGTCCGCCGCCCACCACGGCCTGGACGCGCTCACCACACTGCTGCCCGAACCGTCGCACCCGGCCGCACTGGCCACCGTCCGTCTCGACGTCCGCCCCGACGCTCCACGGGAACCCGCCGATGAAGCACTCGCCGCTCTCCACCCCGCGATCCGGGACCGGCACACCAGCCGCTATCCGTTCGACGAACAGGTGATCCCTGAAGACGTCCGCGCAGGCCTCGCCGACGCGGCCCGTACCGAGGGCGCGGACTTCTCGTTCCTGACCCCGATCCACCTGGAGACCGTGCTCGAACTCATCCGGGACGCCGAGGGGTACGACCGCGGGGACCCGGCACGGGAGGCGGAGCAGGAGCACTGGACCCGGAACACAAAGACCGAGGCACCCGTGGACGGAATCCCCGACTACGCCTTCGGCCCCCGCGACGCCTCCGAACGAGCCACCACCCGCGACTTCGCGGGAACCGGGGTCATCCCGGGCCGAGCCCGTGTCCTGTTCGAGAACCGACCTCAACTGGCTTTGCTGAGCACCCTGGGTGATCGCCCCACGGACTGGCTGAGCGCAGGTCAGGCCCTGGAACGCGTTCTGCTCACCGCCACGCTCCACCAGGTGTCCACCTCGTTCGCGACCCAGCCCCTCGAGTGGCCGGACCTGCGGTGGCTCCTGCGCGATCCGGTCTACGGCACGGGACACCCGCAGATGATCATCCGTCTGGGATACGGGCCGAGCGGGCCACGTACACCGCGACGTCCACTCGACGAAGTACTGACCATCGAACCGTAGAAACTCGCGCCGCATGCATCGAGGCAGGCAGCCACCCGAACAGGAAAGGCGGTGGGAGCGACGCAGCTCCCGATAGTCGTCGGAGTGGACGGATCGGAGGGCAGCCTCCGTGCCCTGGACTGGGCTGCGGCGGAAGCGGCACGCTCACGGCGCCCCCTGCGCGTCGTCCATGCGTCGTTGTGGGAGCGCTACGAAGGCATGCGTCCCACCTTCGACACCGAGCGTCCGGCCGAGCAGGTCCTCGCCGAGCATCTCGTCGCGTCCGCACAGGAACGTGCGCAACGCCTCCATGCGGAGGTGAGCGTGGTCGCCGACATACAGCCCGAAGACCCGGTGAAGGCGCTCACGCACGAAAGCCATGACGCAGCCCTGGTCGTCCTCGGCTCCCGCAGCCGCGGCCGGATCGCCGGGATGCTCCTGGGGTCCGTAAGCCTCGCCCTCGCCGGCCGGTCCCACTGCCCGGTTGTCGTGATCCCGGCGGCAGCACCGAACGCTCAGCCGAAGCCGGGCCGCATCGTCGTCGGAATCGGCGACGCCGCAGGACCGTCGGCAGCCGCCCGTTTCGCACTCGACCAGGCGACATCGCGCCACGGCGAGCTGACCCGTCGCCGTCGTCCCGGACGCCCGCTGAGCGCGGCCGCGACACCGGCCCCCAAGGGGTGCCTTTGATCAAAGGTGGGGAACGAGGACGACCGGGCAGTGCGAGTGGTGCGGGACAGCATGCGTCACGCGGCCGAGTGGAGAGCCAATGGAGTGGGAACGCCGACGGGATCCGATGACAATCACGTCAGCGTCGGCGTGCCACCAGCACCTCAGAGACGGATCCGGCACGAACGACGTGCTTGGCGCCGATCTGCGCTACCGGTTCCGGAACTGCTCGGACAGCTCGGCTTCCACCTCGTCCCACTCCTTCTCCCACCCCACGCACCTGATGCTGTCCACCAGTTTCGTGAAGAATTTCCACACTGCGATGAAAAGTCCCGTCGCCGCTGTGAAGGTCCCTGCTGCAGTCATCCATGCAGACGCAACGGCCTCACCTGGCGTTGCGGGTCCCCTGCTGGTGGCCACGCCTTGAGCAGTGGTCCAGATCGGTACGGTGGTGCCGGCCGGGCTGCCCGCCCAGACACTGACCACTGCCGTGCGCGCGATACCGTCGGGCTGTGTCCACCGTACGGGAGCACGCACCGTTGTCTGCCCGATGGCAGCTGCAGCAGCAGGGCCGCCGGCATCGGAAATGAGCCGTGCCTCGACCTTCCTTGCATCGGAGAGCGTGGCGGCACGACGAGTCTCGGCGTCGTGCACCGCACGGCCCGTGGAGGCCGACGCCAGGGGTGCCGCCAGTAGAAAAACCACAACCAAGAGCACCCTGCCCCAGCGCTGGATGCGATCCGAGGCGCGGATCGGCAGCCTCCGGGTGCCGGTGCGGGGCGCGCCGTGTCCTTGGCCTTCTCCGGGGGGCATTTCTTCCATCATGATCCGGCCTCATTCCCCTGTGACACCGTTCCTTGCCCGTAGTGCATCGCGAAGCGTGTGGGCAGGAGCGCGTGCCACCATCCTGCACGCCCCGTGCGGCCCGCGGCATGGGCTGAGCGGGTCGCGAGACCAGGCCGGTCGGCCCAAGCGCCACGCATCCCGGCGGCACACGATGGAGTCGAAGGAGAGCACGCGGCGAAGAGCACGCAGAACAGCGGCGGCCTGATGACCGGAGCGGATGCACGAAGGATGTGTGCAGCATGGTGCACGAACAGAGCCACTCATCGGACAGCAAGCCGGACAGAACCCCGTCAGGAGACCTGGGCCGACGGGTGATGATGCGCCGCGAGCAGCTCGGGCTCAGCCGTGAGCAAGTGGCCGAGCGGGCCGGATCGGCGCCCGGTTACATCCAGTACGTCGAGGAGCGGCAGGCCACACCCGGCATCGGGTTTCTGCTGCGACTGGCCCAGGCGCTGGAGACCACCGTGGCCGAGCTGACCGGCAGCACAACGGAGCTGCCCCCAGGCATCGGCCGCGCCGGCTATCACACCCAGTTGCTCGAACTCGGCCCCCAGGAGTGCCACCGATTGTTGTCCACCCACGGAGTGGGCCGGATCGGTGTGACGACGGACGACGGGCCGGCCATCTTGCCAGTCAACTACGTCGTGGATGGTGACCGGATCGCCTATCGCACTGCTCACAACACGCTGCCCGCAACCGCAGCGGACCATCCGGTGGCCTTCGAAGTGGATCACATCGACGAAGCGCTGAGCCAAGGGTGGAGCGTACTTCTCGTCGGTAGGGCAGAAACCGTCACCGATCCCGAAGCCTCGCGCAGGCTGGACGAACTCGCGTACACCACTCCGTGGGCCGGCGGCCCGCGGAATGTATGGCTGACCATCACCCCCTCCCGCGTGACCGGGCGCCGCATTCGCGTGCTCAAGAGCCACGCTGCTCCGACTGGTGGTGAACCCCGAGATCCCTCGACGTGATGCCGCCAGGGATCTACGGCAAGGCCCAAGCACCCGATGTCGCAGGTTCCGCCCAATGGCGTGCGGCGTATGGGCAAGGCGTGGATTCCGTTTTGCACCACGCAGCACGGCCGAGCGCTCCTCCGAAAGCGCGCATATCGTTCAGAGCAGGCGGGCGGGTATACATCGCCGGCCAGGAACGGAGGGTCCATGTCAACGGCCAGGAGCCTGCTCGATGTGATCCCGCCCGAGAGCCGGGCTCGCTTGCTCGACGAGGCGGCCCGCGAAGTGCCTCTGATCCTCGACGAACGCCTCTTCGAGGAAGGCAGACGGGCCGACCGCTTCTGGGTCCTCCGCTCCGGACAGGTCGAGGTCGACATCCGTGTGCCCGGCCGTCGCGCGGCGGTCATCGAGACGCTGGGGCAGGACGATCTGCTGGGCTGGTCCTGGCTGTTCTCCCCGCACGTGTGGCATCTGGGTGCGCACGTGATCCGGGCGGGACAGGCCGTGGAATTCGATGCAGCTGCCGTCCGCTCGTTGTGCGAGGCAAATGCGAAGCTGGGCCGGGCGGTGTACAAGTACGTCGCCGAGACGGTGGCGGAGCGCCTGTACGGAACACGGACAAGACTGCTGCAACTGTACGGTCCCCGGGCCGAGGCTCCTGAGGCCTGAACGGTCCGGGGCGGGGGGCCGTCCGGCCCTGGTACGTCTCTCCTGTGCGGACCCACGATGGGTAAGGGGTTGGACTGCGCAGCCCGTCGACAGCGAGGAGGGCCACCATGAGCGAAGAGACGGGATTCTCGGCGCAGAATCCGATCCGCGTGTTCCTGCTGGACGACCACGAGGTCGTCAGGCGCGGGGTGCAGGATCTGCTGGACGCGGAACCCGACATCAAGGTCGTCGGCGATGCCGGCACGGCCGACCACGCACTGTCCCGCGGCCCGGCGCTCCGCCCCGACGTCGCGATTCTCGATGTGCGACTGCCGGACGGCGACGGGATCACGGTCTGCCGTGAGCTGCGCTCACGGATGCCGGAATTGGCCTGTCTGATGCTTACCTCGTTCGACGACGACGAAGCGCTGCTCGACGCCATCATGGCCGGCGCGGCCGGCTACGTACTCAAGGAGATCAAGGGGGCAGACCTCGTCACCGCCGTCCACACACTGGCTTCCGGGCGCTCGACCCTCGACCCGTCAACCACGGCACGGCTGATGAACAGCCTGCGCGAGGAGGAACTCGGCACGGCACCTACGGAGGACGACGCGCTGTCGGGGCTGTCCCCGAGGGAGAAGGACGTCCTCGCGCTGATCGGTGAAGGACTGACCAACAGCCAGATCGGCAAACGCCTCTACCTGTCCGAGAAAACGGTCAAGAACCACATCTCCCGTCTGCTGGCCAAGCTCGGTGTCGAGCGCCGCATCCAGGCGGCGGTGATCGCCGCGCACGCCACGGAATCCGCGCCGCCCGGTGCCGGGCACCATCAGAGGTGACCGTGCGGCCCCAAAACCTCAAGACAGCCGCAGTGGCACACGCCAACTCAGCCGGGTGCCGCCCGGCGCCGACGCCCCCACATTCATCTCGCCGCCGAGTTTCTCGGCGCGCCGTGCGAGGTTGTCGAGCCCGCTTCGGGCACCGCCGTTCTCGGGCATGCCCACACCGTCGTCGTGCACGACCAGGTTCAGTGCCCCGTCACCCACCACCAGCGAAATGTCCACCGCAGTCGCCCTCGCGTGGCGGGCGACGTTGCTCAGTGCCTCGCCGAGGACCGCGATCACCTGGTCGGCGATCTCGGCCGGCACATCCGTATCGATCAGACCGCCCATCCGCAGGGACGGCTGGAAGCCCAGGGTCCGTGCGGCCTGCTCGACCGTGGTCGCCGTCCGGGCGCGCAGCCCCTGGCCGGCCCGGCCCGAGTCACGGGCGCGGAGTCCGAAGATGGTGGACCGGATGATCTTGATGGTCTCGTCCAGATCGTCCACCGCGCGCAGCAACCGCTCGCTCGCCTGTGGCTGTTCCACGAGCCGCACCACGCTCTGCAGCGTCATCCCGGTGGCGAACAGCCGTTGAATGGCCAGGTCGTGCAGATCCCGGGCGATGCGGTCGCGTTCCTCCAGCAGGGCGATCTGCTCGGCGGACTCGCGCCGTTCGGTGAGTTCCATCGCCAGGGCCGCCTGTCCGGCGAACATCAGCAGGGGCGTGGTCTCCGAATCGGTGAAGGCTGGACGGTTCCGTACCCGGGCCAGCAGCAGTACCCCACGGGTCCGCTCCCCCGTCACCATCGGGACCGCGACAGCCGGGCCGAGCCCGGGCCACCTCGGGGGGCCTTCGGTGATCCTGGGGTCGTGTGCGACATCCAGGCTGGTGATCGGTTCGCCCGCGTCGAGAGCCGCGCCGACGAACGATCCCTCACGTGGCAGGATCAGACCGCGATGCATCTCGGCGTCCACGCCCGATGCCAGTACCACACGGAGGGACTTTCCCTCGGCGCCGGCGGGAAGTGCCAGGACGCCGAGATCCGCGCCGAGAATGCGCGAGGAGTGATCGACGATCATGTGCAGGATGTGTGCGTCGTCCTCTCCGCTCAGGAGACCCGCGACGATCTCGCTGTTGGCTTCCTGCCAGCGTTGACGGTCGCGCGTCTGCGCATACAGACGGGCGTTCTCGATGGCGACTCCCGCTGCCACTGCGAGTGTCGAAAGCACGGTCTCGTCCTCGGCGTCGAATTCGCGGCCGCCCCGTTTCTCGGTGAGATACAGGTTGCCGAACACCTTGTCTCGGACCCGGACGGGAACCCCCAGGAACGAGTGCATCGGGGGATGGTTCGGCGGAAACCCGTAGGACGACGGATGCTCGGAAATTTCTGTGAGCCGCAGCGGCTCGGGGTGGCGGATCAGCTCGCCGAGGATGCCGTGCCCTTCGGGCAGTGGGCCGATGGCCTCGCGCTGCTTCCCCGTGATGCCCACCGGCAGGAACTGCGTGAGCCGGGTTCCCTCACCAATGACTCCCAGGGCTCCGTACTCGGCATCGACCACAATGACCGCAGCCTCGACGATGCGGTGCAGCACCTGGGGCAGGTCGAGCCCTCTGCCCACTGACATGACGGCGTCCAACAGGACGGTCGCCTCGGCAGGACCGCGCTTCACGGTGTCGAGGCGCCCCTGGAGGTCCTCCGGCAACGTTCTCAGCCTACGGCGCTCCTCGCCGCAGCGTTCAGTTCTGTTGTCGCCCACGGTGCCTCCGTCTCGCCCCGCACATCCCGGGGCCGGCCACACCTCCACGTTAGTGGCCGCGCGCCGAGAAGCACCTGGTGGAAGTGACCCGGGCGGGTGCCATACGCCCATGCGGGCCGGGCTGCGAGGCCCGGAACGGTGACGCAGAATCGGAGAGAGGAAGTCACCCGGGCCCGGGACCGCGCTGCGACGGCCGGGCCGTCACCGACACAGGGACATTGGGTGAGGGTGATGGCGGTGCCCGATTCCGCTCGGGAGGCGGCACGGCAGCTGGTTTATTACGGCCCGTTCGACCAGCGTGTGCCCCCCCCCCAAGGAGGTGCTGCGGCACATCTGGCAGTTCGCCGCCTCCGAAAGCTGCGGCGCCTGCTCACCCTGCCGCGTGGGCTCGCGCTGTGGCCTGGAACTGGCGTCCGCCGACACTCCGCCCGGACATGAGTGGAAACGGCTGTCGCATGTCCTGGCCGAAGCGTGCCTGTGCGCCTTCGGGCGGCGGATCCCACCTGCCGTGCACAGCCTCGCCCGCGCCTACGGAGGCCGACTGGCGGGATGGGACCCATGCATCACACCGCAGTCCTGCGCCGCAGGCCGCACCCTCGCCGAGATCATCCTCCCCGCTGGCAGCGTCATCCGCGAAGGCCAACCCACCGTCCCCGCATCGGAGATGGGCTCCAGCCCGGCAACGAACTCCTAATCGTCTCCCACGGCGCAACCGATCAGGAGATCCATGCCGCCTTCCAGTAACGGCCGCAGCCCCAGGACGGGGCCCACAGTTCACAGCCGAACGATCACGAGGGTGGTGTGCACGGACGAACGAGCAGAGGTGCGGGGGGAAGCCCCCCTTGTGCGATACCCCACTGGGGGCCGCTGCGACTCATCGCCCCTTACGGGGTGAGGCGTCAAGGCGGCTGCGGTGCAGGGCTCGAAGGAGACGGCCATGACCATTGCACGGGAGATCATGCACACGCCGGTGCAAACTGCATCGATCCCTCAGGATCCACGCGGACAGAGCCCATGGGTTCGGGCACGCCCAGAATCGGTCCTCCTTGAAGCCAGTGTGGATTCTTCGTATCCCGTACGCATGCCGGCGAAGAGGAGCCACCACTTGAGCCCTCGCTGCGAGAAGGTCGATGACCAGGTCACAGCTGCCGCTGTACAGCCCTGCCGGATGCGGCTGACCGGACCCGCCCCCGGTCCTGGGGTGACCGGCGAGGGACCGAACAGCCACCGTGTGGACACCAGAGGGCCCGAACGGCCCGAGGAGCGAGACCAATGGGCACTGGCGCACTACCGATACGCGTGGAGAGTGGAAGAGTCCCCAGGAGGTGAGCCACGATGATGTACTGGAATGGTGGTTGGGCCTGGCTGGCCCTGATGCCCCTGCTGTGGATCGTGTTGATCGGCCTTGTGGTGTGGGCGGTCTTGCGCCTGACGCAGCACTCGGCTGGTCACCACGACGCCACGGACCCCCGGAAACCACCGAGGGAAACGCCAGAGGAGATCCTCGACCGCCGCTTCGCCTCCGGCGAGATCGATGCGGAAGCGTACACCGAGGCACGCAAACGTCTCTCCGCCCACCGACCGGGACCCCGGTGACCAGGCTGCGGGGCCGTTGGTGCCGCTCACCGTGCTGGTTGCGGCGGTGGTGATGCTGATTGCCTCGATCGTGTGAGCTGCCGACAGTGACGTCGGGCGATCCGGCCCGCCGGGCGAAGAGGGTAACGCACTCCCTCTCCAGCAGGACGGCATCTTGAGCCGCCGCGTCCTGCTCGTCCTCGACGCCCTGCGTGCAAAGGGGCCGGGCAGTCCGTCGGACGTCCAGGGCCGGCGCGGACTGCCCTCTGGCCAGGCGGCGGTCTTCTGAGTGACGCGCGGATCGCCCGACGGCCTACGTCGTCCCGCGCCCCTGCGCGGTAGCAGGAGGGTCACCGTCGGGAGGCAATGCGGGTGGGTTCAGCGACGCAGGATCGCCAGGGTGTGTTCGCGGTCGGCCGGCCGGGGCCGGTTGTTCGGCAGTTTGGCCAGGAGGACGTCCATGCCGCATGTGTTGGTGAGGGCGAAGAAGACGAGCCCGCTGGCGACTCCCGCCGAGAGCAGCTGCCAGGCCTTGTGGCACCCTGCCACCTCGAGACTGGCATAACCCAACAGCAGTCCGGCCTCGGCCGCGCTGAGGATGCCTCGGCGGGCTCACCGCGGATCAGAGCGCCTTCGGGCCTCTGTCGCTGCCCATTCAGCCGCCTGCCGAGCCTGCGACGAATCGTTGACGCCGACCACCACAACGCCCGCCAGCTGATGCCGATCATGTTCAGGCGTGATCCACGAGTTGTGCAAAGCCCTTCTGGCGCGCGCAGTGTGCGCAGCAGAAGAACTGTCCGCCCGATTGAAGGCCATGGCCGAGGATGCGGCATTGGCAGTTCTCGCAGTTTGGTGCCATCTTCTGGGCGGCACACTCGATGCTGTCGAATGTGTGGACGACTCCTGCCGCATGCACCTCGAACGCCATCTCGTAGTCGTTGTTGCAGACCTCGCACACGGCCATGAATGACCAGCTCCTCACGGGTACACCGATACGTCCGGCCATTTCGCCGATCCCCTGCGAACGTAGCGAGAAAGCTCATCGAACCTGCGGCGGCACGTTCATCCGCATATGGCGGGCTGGAGGAAGTCATTCATATGGGCGCGGTGAGACTCCCGGTGATGCTCGTTCGAGAAGCCAGTCAGCTCCGACGATCTCCAGGAGCTGCGGCTGTTGCGCGACCTCAGCCCTGCCGGGATCGACATTGCGGCCGGCGAGCAAGGCGTCGCCCCTTCCAGTGGAACTCGTCCCGGCCGCCAGGCTCTGGACCACCCGGGCCACCCGCAACGTGACCGCTGCCCTCGAACGGCTCCGCCTCTCACCCACAGCCAGAGCCCGGTGAGCCGTACCCGCCACGACACGAACGCTCATCACGATCCTCCTGCGGACCGCAAGCCCTCCCGGCCACCAACTTTGCGCGCCGGACAGTGCGGCCTGCGCCGACACCGAACGAAGCAACCGTCGTGCGCCCCCGGGGACGGTCGGCCGCGGGGCAGCAACAACGACGCCTCGGTTGCAGAACCACTGCGGGTCGCGGCAACCGCGATCACGAACGGCCGTGGAGCAGACTCCGCGGTCCAAGCACAACGTCCGGCGACAGTCCTCGATCTCGGTGTCATCAAGAGTGGCCAGCCAGTCCCTCCCAGAACCAGTCCTTGCCGAGACCGGAGTCCAGGTTCAACGCCGAATGGCTGATGTCCTCTCACCCCGGTACCACGGACCGGACATGATGCCCGCTTCGACCCCGGTCAGCAGCGGTCGGCCCTGCCCGGAGTCCTGACAACGACATCACCGCAGCCCGCGTCCGCAGCAGCGCGGGTGGCGTCGAGCCCAGCACAGGGCGTGCTCGCACAGGGCGCACGCGCCGCCAGGCCATCGACAGGGAACTGACACCTGAGACCGCAGGCGGGCGAATGAGGCAGCGCGGGACCTCGCCTGCGTGCTCGGGCCCGGACGCACCTGACGCCGATGTCGGGTGACACCACGACAGCCATACCAGGTGTCAGCGCGCCGCAGCTCAGTGGTGGGCGCTCAGGGCACCGCCGTTCCACGGTAGCCCCGCCGAGGCGGGAGCCCAGGCAACACCGTGGACGGGGCCCGCGGCCGCGTGTCGGCGGGTTCCTTCTGCACTGGACGACCGGCGAGGGCCGCGACGATGTCGGCTGCGGTCAGCACCCCGGCGAGACGCCCGTCTTCCGCCAGCACCGGCAGGGCGTCGGCTTCGGTATAGCTCATGAGATCGGCTGCGTGGCGTACGGTCTGCTCGACATGGACGAGCGCCGACCTGTGGGCGGGCAGGAGGTCGCCCACGCGCAGGCCGGACAGCGAGGCGGCCGGTGCCGCACAGACGACCGCCACGTCGGCCCTGTCCAGCAGGCCGGCACAGCGACCGTCCGGATGCACCACCGGAAGGTGACGGGAGCCGGATCGCTCCAGCAACTCCCACGCCACGAGCACGGTTTCGTCGACATCGATCGTGACCACAGCGGTGCGCATCACGACGGCGACCGTCCGCGCCAAGACCTCCTGCTCACCGTGAACCACCCCCGGCTGCTGCTCCTCCATGGTCGCCTCCTTCTTGTTTGCGAGCGTCACCGCGGCGTCATGGGGAGGGCGTCGGCTTCCCTTTCGCCGCGGTGTGGTGGCCGTCCGACGGCTGTTGCTGTTGCTGTTGCTGTTGCAGTACGTCGAGGACCACGGATCCGTCGACGGTCTCGCGAGTGGTGAGCAGTCCGGCAAGGGTGTCCAGCGCCTCCCGGTGGTCGCGCAGCAGAGCCACCGCGCGTTCCTCGGCTTGCCGCAGCAGGCGGGCGGTCTCCTCGTCGACGATGCGTTGGGTCTGCTCGGAATAGGGCCGGTGCAGTGTCTCTTCGGTGCTCTCACCGCCGAGGTAGCGGGAGGCTCCGGAGCCGTATCCGATGGGGCCGAGGGCCGGGGACAGGCCGAACTCGCGAACCATACGGACGGCGAGCTGGGTGGCGCCGGCCAGGTCGTCGGCGGCACCGGTCGAGCCCTCGCCGAAGACGACCAGCTCGGCCGCGCGACCGCCGAGCCGGACGGTCAGCAGGTCGGTCAGATAGCCCTCGCTGTACAGGTGCCGTTCAGCCTCCGGGAGCTGCTCAGTGGCACCCAGCGAAGGCCCGGAGGGCAGGATGGTGACCTTGGCGACCGGGTCGGCGTGCTCGCACAGGGCCGCCACGAGCGCGTGTCCGGATTCGTGGACGGCCACGGAGTACCGTTCCTCGGGCAGCAGGGCGTTGGTGGACTCCCGCCGCCCCAGCAGCAGCCGGTCGCGGGCGTCGCCGAGACCCTGGGCGTCGATGACGGCACCCCCTGCCCGGACGGCATTGATGGCGGCCTCGTTGACCAGATTGGCGAGGTCAGCGCCGGAGAAGCCGGGCGTGGCCCGGGCGACCTTGTCCCAGTCGACGTCCGGTGCCAGGGTCTTGCCGCGGGCGTGGACGGCCAGGATGGCCGCCCGTTCGGCCTGGTTGGGCAGTGGCACGGTCACATGCCGGTCGAAGCGGCCGGGGCGCAGCAGCGCCGGGTCGAGGGCCTCGGGCCGGTTGGTCGCGGCCAGGACGACGATGCCGCTGGCCTGGTCGAAGCCGTCCATCTCGGCGAGGAGCTGGTTGAGGGTCTGCTCGCGTTCGTCGTTGCCGCCGAGCCGGGCAGCCCCGCCGCGACGGCTGCCGACGGCGTCGATCTCGTCGATGAAGATGATCGAGGGGGCCCGTTTGCGCGCCTCGGCGAACAGGTCGCGCACCCGGGAGGCCCCGACACCGACGAACATCTCCACGAACGCCGAGCCGGTCACCGACAGGAACGGGACCTCCGCCTCACCGGCCACCGCGCGGGCGATGAGGGTCTTACCGGTGCCCGGCGGGCCCACCATGATCACACCACGTGGTCCCTTGGCTCCCGCGACTGCGTAGCGCTCGGGGCTGCGCAGGAAGTCGACGATCTCGCTGATCTCCTGCTTGACGCCCCCGTAGCCCGCGACGTCCTCGAAGCGGGTGGTCGGCCGCTCGGTCTCGATGATCTTGGCGCGGGCCCGCCCGATGGCGCTGAGCCCCCCGCCCAGTGTCCTTGCTGCCTGGCGGCCGGTCCACACGAAAAGAGCGACGATGAACAGCAGCGGCAGGAGCAGCACCAACAGTGTCCCGAGGGGGCTGCCGCTGCTGCTCCGGGACGCGGTGATCTCCACGTTCTTGGACTGCAACTGCTGCTCCAGGCGGCTGTTGTCCAAAGCGGTGGGTATCCGCGTGGTGAATTTCTTACCGTCCTTGAGGGTTCCCTTGATGGCGCCCTTGTCGTCGATGTCGACCGTCTTGACCTGACCGACGCTCACCTTGCCGACGAACTCGCTGTACGACAGCGATGCGCCCCCTGGGGGGGAGGGAGTTCGCATCAGCACCACGAGCAACAAGACCAAGGCGGCGACGGGCAGCAGCCAGCGAGACCAGGAAGGCCCCGGCGAAGGCGCCGGCGGCTTGGGCGCCTCGCGCGGGGGCCCCGGTTTGGCCGAGCGTGACAGATGCCGGCCTGACAGACGAACTGATGTGATCACCGGACGGCTCCCTTGGCGGAAGGACGAACCTCGGGCGAGACCGTTCCCGCAATCCGAAGAGGCGTGGATCGCAGGTGGGCGTCCCACTTCCAGGATCAACGCCTTCTCCGCCATCGGCAGGAGCGAACGCACCGAGTCGGGTCCTGGTCACGCGCGGTCCCGACCGGAGAAACCGGCCGACCAGGACCACGAGTCCTCGGCCCTTCACCACACAGACCGTGGGCGACAAGTCTGGAAAGCGCCATTTTCAGGAGGTTGCCATGAAACGATCCGCCCCCAGCAGGCCCCTGAGGTCCAGGTGGAGGTCCTCGGGGAGCTGCCGCCGGACGCGGCCGGGTACGCGCGGGACAAGGTACAGGCCGTCCTCGGCCAGACGTGGGAACCGGTTCTTTTCGCCCGGGTGAAACTGACCCCGGACAGCACCGGGAGGCCCGCCGCGGCCGGATGCCCGTCCCCGGCCCGCACGAGTGGCGGCACGGCAGTGAACCCACCCACCGCCCCGGCTACTGACGCAACCGTCAGCAGTCTGCATGGCCTGGGCGGAAACCTAGCTGATCGTCACGATCGTCCTGACGGCGATCGCGGCCGCCGTACTGACACTGCTCGTACTTCCCCACACCAGAGCGCAGAATTGGCCACGCTCGCGCCGCCGCGCCCCCCTGCTGCCGGCTCCAAGCCGGTCCGGAGCACGACCCGCGCGGCAGGCGAGAAGCCGTTGCGCGCTCCACAGGCCCCGCCACTCATAGGTGCGACGGTCTCTCGATGAACGTAAGCGCGATCCCGGCGGCGCGTACAGCGTTGAGGCTATCCCTGTTGGGGAGAAAGGGGGTTGTGCCGTCGGATCAGGTAGCGGCGGAGTTCGTCGGCGCCCCAGATGATGAGGGGGTAGGGAAGCAGGAACAGCAGATCACTCGCCGGGAGGGCGGCGGTTCACAGCAGTTTCTGGAATGGCGGGGCGTAGACGAAGGCGGCTGCGAGCAGGGCTGCGGCGAGCCACAGCAGCAGGGCAAGCGGGTGCGGGAACTGGCGCGCCAGTTCCCGAGGCCAGCGTCGGCCGCCGCGTCGGCGCAGCTCGTTGCGGCCGTACTGCAGCCGCTGCCAGGCCTCGACGGAGGTCAAACCGGCTCGCGAACTGTGCAGATCGCGCAGGAGCGGCTCCGCCGCCTCCTCGGGGTCGAGCCCCGGCGGCCGCACCCACGCCTCGTGGCGACTCTTCACTCAGCAGAGGTCAGGTCCGGTTCCGAGCCCGTCGGCGGAACGACACCTCGGCTGCGGCCCGTGCCTGGCTGCCTGCACCGGGGCGGGCAGGCAGGCCGCTGCGCGTTCCGACTGCACCTTCGTCAGGTGAGTGCTCCGTCCCGGCGCCTCTTGCGGACAGCTGCGCGCACGACGGGACCGCCGGTGGCCCCGGTACAGGACGGTTCGCTTACGGCTCATCTCGTCGGGCGGTGTGGCGCCGTACGGTGTCCGACATGGACGGCGCGGACGAGAACGTCGAGCATGGCGAGGGCTTCGTTGCCGCACCCTTCAGGGCGCCACGTCGGCTGTGGTGGCTAGGCTCCGTCGCCCTGTTGGTGATCGCGGCGGTAGTCGCCGTGTACCGGCGGCACGACCTGGCTGCGGCCTTGCACCTGATCGCCTCAGTCCGGCTGCCCCGGCTGGTCCTGGTCGCCGGGTTCCAGGCAGCGTCTCTCGGCGCTCTGATCGCGCTGCAGCAGTGGCTGCTGCGGATGGGCGGGGCGCGCTTGCGCCTCAGGGTCGTCGGGACCATCGTGCTGGCGGCCAACGCCGTCGCCGGTGCACTGCCGGGCGGGGCGGCGTTCGCGGCCGCATGGATGTTCACGCAGTTGCGGCGCAGGGGTGTCGGGCAGGTACTCGCGGGAGCGGTGCTGGCCGTCTCGGGAGTGCTGTCGGTGGCCGCGCTCTTTGCGCTGCTGGTGGCCGGTGCGCTGACGAGCGGCTCCGCGGGGCTCGGCGCGCTGCGGCCCGTGGTGCTCGGGCTCGTGGCGGTCCTCAGCGTGATGGTGGGCGCTGTGGCTGGTCTCTCCCGTTTCGAGCTGGTACGCCGTCGGTTCTGGCGGCTCTGGCGGCGGCTCGGGGTACGTTCCCAGCAGCTGCTGAACATCGAGGACGGCCTGCTTGCCCTCGTCCGGCACGTCCATGCCGTTCGACCGGGGCTGCGCCCATGGTGGCAGCCCTTCACCCTCGCGCTGCTCAACTGGGCGTGCGATGCGGCCTGCCTCCTCGCCTGCGCGTGGGGGCTGGGCATCGGCGTTCCCTGGCGCGGGATCCTCGTGGCGTACACGCTCACCCAGATGACGGGCAGCCTGCGGCTGACGCCGGGCGGTCTCGGTGTGGTGGAGGCCAGCCTGACAGCGCTGCTCGTGCTGTACGGGCTGCGCACCGACCAGGCAATCGCGGTCACGTTGCTCTACCGGACGGCCAGCTACTGGGCGCTGCAACCCATCGGCTGGGCGTGCTGGCTCGGTCTGACCTTCAGCTCGCGACGCGCGAACCACCGCGCCGGACCTGACCGGCGCACTGGATGAGAGCGCCGCTGGGTCGTCTCCATGGGGCGCCACGAGAACCTCGTCCGCCCTGGTTACCCAGGCACCCGACCGGCCCTCCCGTCGCCTGGCGCCGGTGGCTCACCGGGACACGGACCCGGTGAGCCACCGGCGAAGCGGTACTGGTCACACGGTCTCGGTCGCTCCGATCGGGCACGGAGCAGGTATTGCACGCCATGGAGGAGCACCGGACCCGGCGGCTGCCGGTCATCGACGAGCACCGGCTGATCGGCGTGATCACCGAAGCCGAGCTCGCTCGGCATCTCCCGGAAAAGCAGTTGAGGCACTTCGTAGAGTCCATCTGCGCGACTCCTTGACCATGCCGGATGTGCGCCGAGCGGCGTGATCGGGACACGCTGCTCGCCCCACCATTCCGCGTGCGCACTGCGTCGTTCTTCGCGATGCCCCGTGAGGATGGAGGTCTGGTCGCATAACCGTCCCAGCGGCCGGTCCGGACGCAGTGCCGGTACCTGTGCCGGGGCGTGGTCGGCGGTGCCGGCATCGTCGGCCACGCCGACCAGCCGGTCGGCGAAGACTGCGACGAGGGTGCGGTGCCCGTCTGTGGGCACTGCGCAGAGCCGGTCGGCGGCCTGCGCACCGAAGAGCCTGCTCGCGGTGCCATGGAGAGGACTCCCTGACGAAGGGAGCCGTCATGAGCGGCACACCGTCCCGGCTGCCTGCCTGCGCTCGCTGCGAGCCGTGGTCTTTGATACCGACGAAGTCGTCATCGATTCGGCCCTGGTCCATGCTGCGGCCTGGCGGGGCGCCTTCGACGCTTGTCTGTCGGCCGCGGGCGGGCAGCGACCGGACCGTGAAGCGTTCGCCCGGCTCGCCGCCCGCTCGAACTCCTTTCTCGCCGAGCTCGAGGCCAGTCCCTGTACCAGCAGTTGTGAAGCACAGGTCCGGTTCGGCTGCGCTCGCAAGATCGACTCTGCCCAGCGGCCTCGGACGTGGCGCACGGGCGAGGTGGCCCGGAGGCCGTGGTGGCCTGTGATGGGGCCGGGACGGCGAGTACTGGCAGACCGCGGCCGGTCCGACGGCCGCCTTGCAGATCCGGCCGTCGTTCCGGGGACAGGCGGTGGGAGAAGGCTCGCGATGATGCGCACGCCCCGTCGGCTGAGGTGGCGGACTGCTGCTGGTCAAGGGAGGGTGGGAAGCGGAACCACTCGGGAGCAGGCAGGTGGGCGAATGAGTAACAACGCAACGTCCGCTCTGCGGATCGTGGTGGGCGTCGACGGCTCCGAGCCGTCGAAGGCTGCACTGCGGTGGGCGGCCGACCAGGCTGAGCTGATGGATGGTGTGGTCGACGCGATCTTCGCCTGGGAGTTCCCGACGAGCTGGTACGGCCTGGCACCGCCGGCGGACACGGAGCCGGCCGACTACCAGGAGCAGGCGCGCAAGCTCCTCGACCGGGTGATCGACGAGGTCCTCGGGCCGGAACAACCCGTCGAGATCCGTCCCCGCTCTGCCCAAGGGCACCCAGCCGCCGTCTTGCTGGATGCCGCCGCCGGGGCACGGCTGCTCGTCGTGGGCAACCGAGGCCACGGCGGATTCGCCGAGGCACTGCTCGGCTCGGTCAGCCAGCACTGCGTCCAGCACGCCTCGTGTCCCGTCGTCGTCGTACGCGGTCCCCGCCACCACCAGAAATGAACTCGCCTACCGGGAAACGACGTTGCTTCTGCCCTCCAGCCCGGAGACAACGACGAGGAAGAAGTCGTCGCTCTCATCTGCTCGCTGAAACCCGCGGGCGTCAGCTGCACCGTGTCCGGTTCGGCGCCTCCATATGCCGTGAGTGTTCCTAGTGTCCTGCGCCCGAGATTCGTCGTTAGTTCATGCATGAGTGCTTCTTCGGTTGTGCCAGCACCGCGTCGTGGTCCGAAGCTGGAACCGTTGTTGTTGTCCGTTGACGAGCGTGCGGTGTTGGAGCGTTGGGCCCGGCGGGCGACGTCTGCGCAGGCGGTGGCGTTACGGGCGCGGATCGTGCTGGCGTGTGCACGTCCTGACGTTCCGCCGATTGTTGTGGTGGCGCGGGATCTGCGGGTAGCGGCGGATACGGTCCGCAAGTGGCGTCGGCGGTTTCTGGCCGCCCGGCTGGACGGGTTGGTGGATGAGCCCCGGCCAGGCCGGCCGCCCGCCATCAGCGTCGACCAGGTGGAGGCGGTCGTGGTCAGCACGCTGGAGGAGCTCCCGAAGAATGCCACCCACTGGTCGCGCAAGTCGATGGCCGAACGCAGTGGGCTGTCGGGCCGCTCGACGACGAGCCGGTGGACCTGGCTCGTGGACAGCGTGATGCCGTGCTCCTTCCCGTGGCCTGCTTCGATCATGGAGACGCGTTCTGTCGCCACTCGGTTGCCCGGGGGGACATTTTTACGAGCCGCCTTGCGGTTGATCTTGGTCACGGGTGGGGGCCGGGCCGAAGTACGAGCTGGTCTTCGCCGACCGGCTGCCGGTCACCCTGGTGCACCTGCGGACCGGACTCACCCACGCCGCGCTCGGCGTGCTCTACGAGGTGGGTTCGTCCACGGTCGGCCGGGCGATCGGCGAGATCCGGGCCCTGCTGGCCGAGCGCGGCTTCGCCGCCCCCGACCGGCCCGGACTGCGGTTGCGCACATTGGAGACGTGTTGGTGAACCGGCCGCGTGGATGTGGTGGCACCGCGGCCGGGAATGCCGGAACCCGACTGGGCCCAGTTCGCCGGTCGGCACCGGACATGAGCCGACCACCCTCGCACGGCGGACGACGGCAATGACGGCCGGTCAGCTCAGCTCAGCCGCGTCGGCGCGACAGCGCCGTCGTCGCCACTGAGTTGTGCACCGTGAAAGCAATCGTGCCCGGCAGAAAGCGGTCGTCCGACCACATCAACGGTCTGCCCGCCTGGTCCGTGGCCCGCCGCCGCTCCCGCATCAGCGGCGCGTCCGGAGCACAGCCGAGGAGGCGCGCGTCGTCGGCATCGGCGTAGACGAGGTCAATGGTGTGTTCCGTGTCCGCGAACACCACTCCCTCCTCCGCCAGTGGATCGGTGTGCGAGATCGCGTGGGGATCCAAGCGCTTGATCAGGGCGCCGATCCGCTCCGGGTAGAGAGTCCTCTCGATCATGATCGGAACACGCGACAGCGTCCGCAGCCGGAGCACCCGGTATATATGCGACCCCGGAGCGAGGCTGAGCTGCGCGCATTCCAACGGTTCTGCGGGACGGCGTTCGATGTCGATCGTGCGGCTGCCCGGTTCCTCTCCGAGCGAGCGTGCCCATCGGGTGAAACTCAGCAACTCGAAAAAACTCTGTGTACGTGCGGTGCCGAGCACGACGCGGCGCGTGCCACGTCGGGAAGTGACCAGGCCGTTGGCGCGCAGTACGGCCAGCGCCTGACGGACGGTGCCGCGTGAGACGCCGTACTGCTGGGCGAGCTTTTCCTCGCTGGGCAGCCGACCGTCCGACCCGTAGGCGCCGGTAGCTATGGCCTCGCGCAGGTCAGCCGCCAGCCGCCGGTACCGGGCTCCGGTGGTGCCGCCCCCCGCGACCGCCATTCTGCTCTCCTTCTCCCTCAGCCGCCCATCGCCGCTGCTGTGGAACGTGAGCCTATCCGCTCCCGAACGTGGCTCACCGATCAGGCCCCTCCCGCCGCACAGCCCGCGTTCTCTTCCCGAAAGGCTTCTCCGTGCGTTCGCCGGCGTTCATCTTCCGTACACCGCCTCCCGAGGTAATGAGTCAAGTTGTACAGCCAACTTATTCCACTGGGAGATTCCATTGAGACTGCACCGCGTTCCCTCGGCGGGCCTTTCCTGTGTCCTTGCCGCGGCCGCGCTGGGACTCAGTGCATGCGGCCTGACCAGCGCAGATGGGGCAAGCGATAGCGGGAGCAAGGCCGCGACCGCCATCTCGGCACAGGACGCCGGCGGCCTCGACGCTCTCGTCGCAGCCGCGAAGAAGGAGGGCAAGTTGAACGCCATCGCCCTTCCTCGGGACTGGGCGAACTACGGCGAGATCATCGACACCTTCGAGAAGAAGTACGGGATCAAGGTCGAGGTCGAGAACCCCGACGCCTCCAGCCAGGACGAGCTCGCCGCAGTCACCTCCCGCAAGGGACAGGACCGGTCTCCGGACGTCATCGACGTGGGCAGCGCCTTCGCCATCAGCGCGGCCCAGCAGAACCTGCTGGCGCAGTACCGCGTCTCAGCCTTCGACCAGATCCCGCAGGAGCAGAAGGACGCTCAGGCACGCTGGTACAACGACTTCGGCGGCTACGTCTCGATCGGTTGTGACGCGGCCCGCGTCAAGAAGTGCCCCAAGACCTTCGCCGACCTGCTCGATCCGCAGTACAAGGGCCAGATCGCGCTGACCGGCAATCCGACGAAGTCCGGCTCGGCCTTCGGTGCCGTATACGCGGCGGCACTCGCCAACAAGGGCTCCTTCGACGACATCAAGCCCGGCCTGGACTTCTTCGCCCGCCTGAAGAATTCCGGCAACTTCAACCCTGTCGAGTCGAGCCCTGCGACCATCCAGAAGGGTGAGACGCCGATCAGTATCAACTGGGACTACCTCAACGCCGGATACGTCGACGACCTCCGCGCCAAGGGCGTCGACTGGAAGGTGAGCGTCCCGGCCGACGGTGTGTACGCCCAGTACTACTCGCAGGCCATCGTGAAGTGGGCACCGCACCCGGCCGCTGCCCGCTTGTGGCAGGAGTTCCTCTACAGCCCCGAAGGCCAGAACCTGTGGCTCAAGGGCCACGCCCGCCCCGTGCTGATGCCCTCGATGCAGAAGGCCGGCACGCTCGACACCGCCGTCGCCGCCAAGCTCCCGCAGGCACCCGACGGCAAGACCGCCTTCCCGACGGAGGATCAGATCAGCAAGGCCAAGCAGGACGTCGTCCAGGGCTGGGGCCGGGGCGCCGGCGAATGAGTACCCTCCAAGCAGTCGCCAGAGGCGACAACACGACCCGCTCCTCCGGAAGCAGTACTCGTGCGGGTGCCGCCCGGCGGTGGCGCCTTCCTCGCTCGGCAGGCTGGCTGGGTGCCGTGCCGCTGCTCCTCTTCGCCGCCTTGGTGTTCGGCCTGCCCGCCGGGACGATGGTGTTCGGCGCGCTCACGACGCCCGAAACTGTGCCCGACGGGGCCCGCTTCACCGGCGCAAACATGAGCGCCTCACTGCACGGCCCCTACCTGACCGCGCTCATCGGAAGCGTCAAGCTCTCCGCCGTCTCCGCGCTGATCGCCGCGGTCGTCGGTCTGCCGGTCGCCCACGCGGTCGTGACCTCGCGATTCCGCGCGCTGCGCGAGGCGGTCCTGGCCGGGGCGGGCGTACTGGCGAACTTCGGCGGTGTGCCGCTCGCGTTCGCTTTCGTGGCGACGCTCGGCAACGCCGGGGTGCTGACGACCCGCTTCCACCTGCTCGGCCACGGCTGGAATCTGTACGGCTTCTGGGGCCTGACCCTGGTCTACCTCTACTTCCTGATTCCGCTCATGGTCCTCACGCTCGCCCCCGCTCTGGAGGGGCTGCGGCGGCAGTGGCGCGAGGCCGCCCACAACAACGGCGCAAGCACCTTCCGGTACTGGATGCACGTCGCCCTGCCGATTCTCATGCCCTCGCTGCTCGGCGGCTATGTCTTGCTGTTCGGCACCGCGTTCAGTGCGTACGCGACGGCCGCCGCGATGGTTGGCAGCTCGGTACCGCTGGTCACCATGCAGATCGCGGACGCGCTGTCCGGCAACGTCCTGGTCGGCCAGGACAACGTCGCTCTGGCGCTCGGCGTCGACATGGTGCTGGTCGCGGGGCTTGTCATGGCCGTCCAGGTGCCGTTGCAGCGCAGGAGCACACGATGGCTCGCTTGAGCAGGACCGGATACGGGCGCAGCGCCGTACTGCTGCTCACCGGTGCGTACTTCCTCGTCCCGATCGCATGCGCCATCGCCTTCAGCATCGGAATCGGCGCCCCCCGCCAGGCCCTCGGCTTCGAGGCCTACACCGGCATCTTCGGTGCCGACGGCTTCACCGACAGCCTCACTCTGACCCTGAAACTGGCCGCGGCCACCATCGCGCTGGTTCTGGTGCTGCTCGTGCCTGCCTTGGTCACGGTGCGGCTGGCCGCGCCGCGTCTGCGCACACTCGTCGAGATCGTGTGCATGCTGCCGCTGGTCGTACCCGCTGTCGCCCTGGTCGCCGGCATCAGCGCGGTGCTGCGCTGGGGACCGGACCACTTTGCCGGCACCCCGCTCTTCCACGCCATGGTCGCGCTCCAGGCCCCGCAGTTCCCCATGGTTCTGGTGCTCGCCTACACGCTGATGGCGCTGCCGCTGGCGTACCGCACACTCGACACCGGGTTCGCCGCCATCGACCTGCGCGTGCTCGTCGAGGCTGCACGGTCCTGCGGGGCGCCGTGGCCGCGCACCCTCATCCATGTCGTGCTGCCCAACCTTCGCGGGGCGCTGCTCAACACGGCGTTCCTGACCCTCGCACTCGTCCTCGGCGAGTACACCGTCGCCGCGGTCCTCGGCTATCAGCCGTTCGCCGTGTGGATCGTCGCCACCAGCGGCTCGCAGGCGCAGATGTCGGTGGCCGTCTCGATGGTCGGCCTCCTCATCACCTGGATGCTGCTGCTGATGATCAGCGCCGCCGGACGTACTCGCCGCCCCAAGGAGAACTCATGACCGACCTTCTCACCGATCCCGAAACCGTCAGGCCGACGCGGGCCGGTTCAACCGTGGAGTTCCGTGGGCTGCGCCGCACCTTCGGCACCACGACGGCGCTGGACGGACTGGACCTTGAAGTCCGCCCCGGCGAACTCCTGGCACTGCTCGGCCCGTCCGGCTGCGGAAAGACCACCGCCTTGCGCACGGTCGCCGGCTTCGAGCGGCCCGACACGGGCAAAGTGCTCGTGGACGGCGAGGACATCACGCGTGTTCCCGCACACCGCCGCGAGGCGGGCATGGTGTTCCAGTCGTACAGCCTCTTTCCGCACATGACAGCCATCGACAACGTCGCCTTCGGGCTGCGGATGAGCGGAACGGGCAAAGCCGCGCGGCGGGCCCGCGCCGCGGAACTTCTGGAGCTGGTCGGGCTGCCGAACCACGCCGCCCGCTTCCCGCGCCAGCTCTCCGGAGGTCAGCAGCAGCGCATCGCGCTGGCCCGGGCTCTGGCACTGCGGCCACGCGTACTGCTGCTCGACGAACCGCTGTCCGCGCTCGACGCTCAGGTGCGGCTGACGCTGCGCGAGGAGATCCGTCGCCTCCAACAACAACTGGGCATCACGACGCTGTTCGTGACACACGACCAGGAGGAGGCCCTCTCCATGGCCGACCGGGTCGCCGTGATGCGCGCCGGGAGACTGGAGCAGTGCGCGCCTCCCGCAGAGCTGTACGAACGCCCTGCGACCGCGTTCGTCGCCAATTTCGTGGGGGTGATGAGCCGGATACCGGCCCGGCCGGGGGCGGACGGCACGACCGTGGGCGCGTTCGGCCGCACGCTACCGGTCCGCGGGACGCTACCGGGCCCCGTCGGGACCGACGGTGGAAGTGGCGAGGTGGACGTACTGGTACGCCCGGAAGCGATCGGGGTCACGGCGGACGGCGATGGCACGTCCCAGATCGTGGGCGCGACATTCCTGGGCGCGACGACGAGGCTGACCGTACGGCTGGCCGGAGGCGCGGAGGTGATGGCGGACGTGGCGACTCACTCGACGGCCGGACTCCCCGTCGGTGCGAAGGTGACGCTGACCCTTCCGGACCGCCCGGTGCTGGTGGATCGCCACAGCTGGGGAAACGGCGGTCGCGGTGGAAGCTGACGGCTCCGGCCGATTCTCGATCCGACCACGCCGTACGAAGCCGTCGCTTCAGACCGAACCAACCGACCTGTCCGGCCTTCGACGCAGGGAGCCCCCGCTTCCGCCCGTTCGCCACGCACCGGAGAAACTCCTCATGAACCATCGCAGGGCCACACCCAGCCTTCCCGCTGCCGTGCTGTTCGACATGGACGGCACACTCGTCGACACCGAGCGGCTGTGGTGGGCGGCCGTGGAACAAGTGGCGGACGGGATCGGGCGGCAGCTGACCGACGCCGACACGCATCATGTGCTGGGCCGGCCGGCCGCACACACCGCAGCTCACCTGCACCGCACCGGCGGCCCGGCGGTCCCCGTCCCTGACGTGCTCGCCATCGAACTGGATACGGCGTTCGCCGCCCGAGTCGCCTGCGAGGTCATCCCACGACCGGGCGCGCTGCGCCTGCTGGACGAACTGGCCGCGGCCGAGGTCCCCACGGCGATCGTCTCCGCGTCGCCGCGCCATGTCGTCGACCTCGTGCGCAAGGCCCTGGGCGAGGAGCGGTTCGCGTTGACACTCGCCGTCGAGGACACGGTCCGCACCAAGCCGGCGCCTGATCCGTACCTCGCCGCGGCCGCCGCCCTCGGCGTCGATCCGCGCGCCTGCGTAGTCGTCGAAGACACGCCCACGGGTGTCGCCGCGGCCGAGGCCGCCGGGTGCGTGGTGCTGGCCGTGCCCTCCACCGTACCGATCCCGTCCGCAGCACGGCGGACAGTCCTCGGCTCCCTGGAGCGGGCCGATGTGACCCTGCTCGTGTCCCTGTTCACGTCCGCGGAAAGGAACTGACAGCATGGACGACATCCGCCACGTCGTGATCCTCATGCAGGAGAACCGCAGTTTCGACCACTACTTCGGCACGCTGAACGGCGTGCGCGGGTTCGATGACCGTCAGGCTCTGACGTTCCCGAACGGCGACAGCGTCTTCCGTCAGCCCGCCCTCTCCCGGACCGACGGCGGCTTCCTGCTGCCCTACCGGATGGACTCCACGAAGTTCAACGCGCAGAACGCCGACGGTCTGCCGCACGACTGGGAATCCGGTCACGATGCCAACAACAACGGTGCGATGAACCGCTGGACATCGGCCAAGGGTGAGCAGAGCATGGGCTACCTCACCCGTGAGGACATTCCCTACCAGTACGCGCTGGCCGACGCGTTCACACTCTGCGACGCCTACTTCTGCTCACTGGCCGGACCCACCAGCCCCAACCGCCTCTATCTGTGGACCGGAACCGTCGGCCCGGGCCGGGACGGCACGACCGGCCCGTGGATCGACAACACCCCGCTTCCCGACAACCCGGTCTGCGACTGGACCACCTACGCAGAACGCTTGTCGGCCGCCAACGTCACCTGGCGCGTTTACCACACTCCCGGACTGGACGAGCGCCACGGCAACTACGAGGACAACGCCCTGGAGTACTTCGCCCGATTCCACACCTTCGACAAGGACGACCCGCGCTACATCAATGCGATGACGAAGTGGGACCTTTCGGCGTTCGACGCCCACTGCAAGGACGGCACGCTGCCGACAGTGTCCTGGCTCGTCTCTCCGTATCTGTTCTGCGAACACCCGACCGCCAGCCCCGCTTACGGCGCCCACTGGGTCAACACCGCCCTTCAATCGGTCTTCGCCAACCCGGACGTGTGGCAGCACACCGTCTTCCTCGTCATGTACGACGAGAACGACGGCTACTTCGACCACATGGTGCCGCCGTCCCCGCCCGCCGCGACCCCCGAGGAGTTCGTGGACGGGCAGCCGATCGGGCTGGGCAACCGCGTCCCCCTGTGGGTGATATCACCGTGGTCGCGCGGCGGCTGGGTCAACTCCCAGGTCTTCGACCACACCTCCGTCCTGCGTTTCCTGGAACTCGTCACCGGCGTGCGGGAACCCAACATCTCGGAGTGGCGTCGCGCCGTATGCGGCGACCTCACCAGTTGCTTCGACTTCGCCCTGCCCGACTTCTCGATCCCCGCACTGCCAGACACCCGCGCGCTGGTGGAGCAGGCCGACGCGGCGATGGAACTGCCACCGGTGGAGCTCCCGGCACCGGGCACACAGGTCATGCCGACACAGGAACCGGGCGGTGCGCGTCCGCACCGGGCGCTGCCGTACCGCCCATGGGCCGACGTCGCTGTGGACCGCGCCACCGGCAAGGTCACCTGCACACTCGCCAACGAAGGAACGGTCTCCTTCCACTTCACGGTGTTCCCGAACATCGCGCGGCCGTTCGCCGGTACGCCGTTCACTGTCGCGCCGCGCAGCACTGCCACCTACGTGTGGGATGCCGTACGCACGGGCGGGCGCTACGACTTCACCGTTCACGGCGCCGACGGCTTCGTCTGCCGATTCGCCGGAACAGTGACCGGAGTTGATCAGAACGACGCTGCCGCTCCTCGGGTGACAGGGGTCCTGCGGGGCGGCAAGCCGGAGAACGCCTCGGTCGAGTTGCTGCTGGCCAACGACGGCGGTTCGGAGGTGTGCTTCACCGTCGCCCCGAACGACTTCGGCGGCACGGAACACACGCAACTGCTCGGCCCGCGCGAGAAGGCGGTCCTGAACTGGCCCACGGACAGCGGGCGGTACGACATGACCGTCACGGCGGACGGAGCCACGGGCTTCGCCCGGCGGTACGCGGGGACAGTGCACGCGGCCCCGAATACGATTACGGCTGATGTCTCGTGATCCGTTGATTCCAGCACGCTCTGTGAAGTTCCCCCTGATCATGGACAGCGGGTGATTACGCTGCGGGGGCGAGGTCTTGCGGCCCTGCGAAGTCCCGCAGACATCGACGGTGGCTAACAACCCTCTTCGGCTACCTGATCAAGTGCGTCGCCCAGCCCCTTGGAGGCATACCGAGGCTGGGCCTTGGCCCCGAGGGTCCAGTCACGCCTACAGGTCGGCTTTGGCGAGGAGCGCTTCCGCCTGCTCTCGGGTGAGTATCGGCGGGGCCGGCGCTGGTGAGGGACACGTGTGGGGGTTGCGGCGGGACGACAGGATCCACTCAGTGAGCGGGCTGTCGGTTTCCACGGTGGCCGCGATCCGCTCACGCAGAACCGACGGGGTGTCCGGGCGGGCCGCGATCGCGTTGCGGACAAAGATGTCTGGGTCATCTGCTAGCAGATCACGCAGACCGGTGGGCAGGTCCGGGTGGGCGGCGGCGGCCTCGCGCACGGCGGAATCCGGGTCGGTAGCCAGTTCCGGCGACGGTGGCGCGTATGGGACGGTGGCGGCACGGGTCACAGGATCAGCGAGCAGACCTGGCAGCAGATCCGCCGGCGGGGAGTAGGTCAAAACACTGTCCCTGCGGATGTTGGGATCGGCATCCGTCAGCAGAGCCCGACGCACTCGGTCCGGGGCATCGCGCCAGTGCTGGATGATCGACGACCGCACACTGGGCTCTGGGTCTGCGGCCAGGCGGGCCAGCAGTTCCGGCGGCAGATGGTCGTTCATCGCGAGAAACGATCGCACGGAGGGATCCGGATCGTCCGCCAACCGGGCCGGCAACCCCGGCGGCTCGTCCGCGACGCTCGCGGCGACCCCGCACCGGACCGACGGCTCCGGGTGCTCCGCCAGAGGGGCCCTGACGTCGGCGGGCACGGAGGAGTTGGCTGCGAGAGAACGTGCGGAGCCGAGCTCGATGATCTCCTCGATCTGCTGCTCGGTCAGGTCCCGGCGCAGCAGCGCCGCCGAGCGGCGGGCCGCCGGGTGCAGGAGCAGGCGCCACACCAGGTCGGCGGGGAGGTCCTCTTGGGCTGCCAGCGCGCTCAGTTCAGCATCCAGATTCGTGACTCCTCCCCGCCCTGAAGAGCGGGGCTTCTCGCTATGCCGGTTGGGCTTCGCGACGGACCAGCCCGGCCCGTAGGACGTTGAGAGCCCCGACTGTGTCGGCGTGTGCGCTATGGCCGCATGCGACGCAGTGGAACTTCTCCTGTGTGGGCCGGTTTTCCTTCGCGGTGTGCCCGCATTCGGGGCACGTACGGGAGGTGTTGCGGGGGTCCACGGCGATCACTTCCCGCCCGGCGCTTTCAGCCTTTGCGTGCAGGATCGTCAGGAACACCCCCCACCGGCATCGTTGATCGAGCGGTTCAGCCCGGCCTTCGCGGCGGCCCCGTTGGGCAGGAAGGTGCCCGGCCGGCCGGGGTCCGGCCTGGCGGCGGGGGCCCTGCTCAGGTTGCGGATCTTGAGATCTTCGTGCGCGATGAAGTCGTGCGCGCGGACCAGGCCGAGGGCGGTCTTGTGCGTGTGGTCCAGGCGCTGACGGCGCACCTTGCCATGCAGTTTGGCGACCTGCTCCACGGCCCGCCGGTGGTTGGCGGTGCGGTCCTTCGCCTTGCGGCGCGGGAACCGAGACAGCGCCTGCTGGGCGGCTTCGAGCCTCGCGGCAGCGCGGCGTCCGTGCCTGGGGTTCTCCACGAACCCGCCGTTGGAGTCGGCGAGGAAGTTGGCGATGCCCAGGTCGATGCCGGCCACGCTGCCCGTTGGCGGCAGTGACTCGGGCCGCTCCTGCTCGGCGGTCAGCACGACGAACCATTTGTGGCCCCCTCCAGTCCAAGGATCGCATTCCCGCCCGGCCTGAAGGCCGGGATTCCCTGCGAAGATCAGGGATCGCAGAGGACGAGCCAGGGCACTGGGCGGGGCATCGGGCGGAGCCGGTTCCCACCGCCGAGTGGGAACGCCCTCGCAGAGCACCTCGTCACAGTTTCTCTGAGCCGCGGTGATGTCCCACAAACCGGAGCCGGTGGCGGTCGACCGGCCTGGTTCGCGGCCCGGAATCGCGGTTGCCGACCAGATCACTCCGTTACGGGCAGGCACTCGGCGAGCAGGTCGACGACGTCGCGCCAGGCTCGCTGCGCGTGCCGTGGGTGGTAGCCGACGCCGGGACGCACGGTGTGGTCGACCGGCGGGTGGTGGAAGGCGTGCAAGGCGCCGCCGTAGACCACGAGGCGCCAGTCGACGCCCGCGGCCTGCATCTCTGCGGTGAACGCGCCCCGTTGCGCGGGCGGCATGATCGGGTCTTCCGACCCGACCCCGGCCCACACCGGGCAGCGAATGCGCGCCGCCTCACCCGGTCGGCCCGTGGTCAGCGCGTTGACTGTCCCGATCGCGCGCAGGTTGACGCCGTCGCGCCCGAGTTCCAGCCCGACGGCGCCCCCGGTGCCGTAGCCGATGGCGGCGATCCGGTCGGGGTCGGTCCGCGGTTCGGCGCGCAACACGTCGAGCGCCGCATGACCGATGCCCCGCATCCGGTCGGGGTTGGCGAGCAGCGGCATGCAACGGGCCAGCATCTCCTCGGGGTCACCCAAATAGCGCCCGCCGTGAAGGTCGAAGGCCAGCGCTACGTATCCCAGCTCGGCGAGAGCATCGGCCCGGCGGCGCTCGACGTCGCTGAGCCCCGTGCCCTCTGGCCCGAGCAGCACCGCGGGCCGGCGGTCGACGCCGGCCGGGAGTGCGAGGTGCCCGATCATCGTCAGACCGTCGGCCGGGTACTCGACCGTGCGCGTTGTAATCGTCGTCATGAGACTGGACTGTAGTGATCGTCGAGCCCGGTCGGGCCGGGGTTCACCGCCGGCAGAACAGCGCGGGTGTGCCTCTGAAATGCGGCGATGGCTCACAAGATCCGTCACAAATCCCGTTCCCGCGGCAGCTTTATCGGATCACCTGCCCTGGCCACGGTGCTGGAGGTGGACCTGCCGGGTCTTCCGCCGGGGGTATACCTCGCGCGGGACGAGCAGGTCAACGGCGCCACCACCGCCTACGCCAGCCATACCGAGGCGCGTGGTGGGGCGCCCACCGGGCGCTCTGCGTCTTCGACTTCCTCGGGTCAGAGTCTTGCCTGCGCTGCGCCACCTGCTCCGCGCGGCCGCCGGTCAGCTCTGCAGTGCGTCACACTTCCCACCGGACGCCGCCCTTCACGTCGGCCGGCCTCCATGACCAGCACACGGTGCCCGGTTGGCCCGAGCCGTCACTGCCCTCCGGGCACGGCGTGCTGGTGATCGGGACAACGACCGGCGGCCGCGGCTCCTGGTCGACCGCCCCGGCGAGGCGGCGGCGAGCAGCGGTGTACGAGATGCCCTCACGGGCCGCGAGCTCACGGGCCGCGCGCTTGCCGTGCTTGGACATGACCGGTCGCTCTCCCGGCGGCGGACCCCACGCGTCCCCGCCGCGGCGTCGGGCCAACGGAAGGTTGGCCACCGCCCGAAGCGGCACCCGATCATGATCTTCGCGACGGGGTGGGCGTGAGGGTCCGGGCGGCCGCCTGTCAGGGGGCGGCCGCCCGGACGTTGCGGTCGGTGGGGGCGGTCCGGCCTGGGAAGGGTCAGTGGGGCAGCCCGACAGCGCGTTCGCCGTTGCGACGCTGCTGGATGACTACGGCGGCGACAAGGAGGACGCCCTGGGCGACGTTCTGCCAGAAGGAGTTGATGCCCTCCACGGTGAGGCCGTTCTCGAGGCACCCGAGAAGGGCGACGGCGAGGAGGGTGCCGCCGATTCCGCCCTTTCCGCCCTTGAGGGCGGCGCCGCCGAGTGCCGCAGCAGTGATGGCTTTGAGTTCGAGGCCTTCGCTGCCGGAGACGGGCTGGCCTGAGCCGGTGCGTGCGGTGAGCAGGATGCCGGCGGCGGCGATGCCAATGAGGACGTAGACGCAGATGAGGTATTTGTTGATGTTGATGCCGGCGAGGCAGGCGGCGGTGTCGTTGCCGCCTATGGCGTAGAGGTTGCGGCCGATGTCGGTGTACTTGAGGAGCAGGTGCACCGAGAGGGCGACGACAACAAGAATCCAGACCATGACAGGCAGGCCTGCTACCTTGCCACGGCCAAGGAAGATGAAGACATCATTGTTGAGGACGTAACCCTGGGCGCGGCCGTCGGAAAGGAGCTGGGCGAGGCCCTTGTAGGCGGCGAGTCCGGCGAGGGTCGCGATGGTGGGGTTGACACGGCCGTAGACGATGACGAGGCCATTGACGACGCCGATGAGCAGCCCGACGCCGATGGCTGCGGCCATGCCGACGAGGGCGTTGGAGCCGGTGGTGGTGAAGACCATGGCGCTGACGACGGAGGCGACACCGACCTGCGAGCCGACTGAGATGTCCAGGCCGCCGCAGATGATGACGACGGTCTGCACGATGGCGAGCAGTCCGGTGATGGTGGCGGCCTCGGCGATCACCTGCATGTTGGACATGCTCAGATAGTTGGAGTTGAGGGACCCGAACAGCGTCCCCCTGACACGGAGCGCGCGCGATCACGCCTCGCCCGCGTCCGGGGGACGGAGTGCTGAAGGGTGCTCGGCGGTGCCGTGTCCCGACGCTCTCCTCGGTGTCGTCCTGGCCGCTGATCCTGTGGCTGTTGAAGTCACACTGTCAATCATGTTTGCATAATTAATGTCTAGGAGTACGGTGTGCGCCATGACTGAGCAGACGGGCTCCAGATTCCAGGACTGCGTGGCGTTGATCACCGGTGCCGCCGCCGGTATCGGCGCCGCGACAGCACGGCGCCTCGCCGCCGAGGGCGCGTCGGTGATCGCCGTAGACATCGCCGACGAGGCGGGCAAGGCGACGGTAGGAGCCATTACCGAGCAGGGCGGCCGAGCCGAGTACTGGCACGGAGATGTGACCTCCGCGCCCATGTGGGACGAGCTGGCCCGGCACGTCGATGCGCGGTACGGACGGCTGGACGTCCTACACAGCAACGCCTACGCGGTGGTCGTCAAACCCGCGCACGAACTGACGGAGGCGGAGTGGGACGGTCAGGTGTCGGTCACGCTGAAAGCCGCATGGCTGGGTGTGCGCGCCTTCGCGGAGACCTTGCGCGACAGCGACGGCTCAGTGGTGCTCACGTCCTCCGTCCATGCGCTGATCGGCCTCCCGGGGCACCCCGCATACGCCGCCGCCAAGGGTGCGCTGTGCGCGCTCGGCCGCCAACTGGCCGTCGAGTACGGACCGCAGGTGCGGGTCAACACCGTCGTGCCCGGTCCGATTATGACGGCGGCGTGGGACCGCGTGGACCAGGCGGGGCGGGCCGACAGCGTGGCCGAGACGGTCGCGAAGCGGTTCGGCACTCCCGAAGAAGTGGCAGCCACGGTCGCGTTCCTCGCCTCTGCCGACGCTTCGTACGTCACCGGCACAACGCTCGTGGTGGACGGCGGCTGGTCCGTCGTCAAAGCCTCCTCGTGACACACATCAAGATCGACGCCCGGTCGTCCGGCACACGACCCGGCGTACGGAGAGGGAGCCCCTGTGAATCGGCCGACACGCGGCCTGCACCAGCAGATCGTCGACATCATCGGCGAGCGGATCGTCCGAGGGACACACGCGCCCGGATCGTCGCTCTACCCCGACCAGCTCGAAGCGGAGCTCGGGGTCAGCAAGACGGTGCTGAGGGAGGCGCTCCGGGTCCTGGCGGCCAAGGGGCTCATCGACTCGCGCCAGAAGCGCGGCACCTTCGTCCGGCCTCGCGCTGACTGGAACCTTCTCGACGCCGACCTGCTGCGCTGGCAGGGCGCCGGCATCCCGGACGAGAACTTCCTGGCCAACCTCGGCGAGGTCCGGTCGATCGTCGAACCCGCCGGCGCTCGTCTCGCCGCCCAGCGCCGCAACGACCAGGACCTCGCCCAACTCACCGACGCCCTCGATCAGATGGCCGCAGCCGGCAACGACACCGAAGCCGTGGTCGAGGCCGACCTCGCCTTCCACCGGGCCCTGCTGGCCGCGGCCCACAACGAACTCCTGACCCGCATGGAGGTCGTCCTCGAAGCGGGTCTGCGGGTGCGCGACCACCTGGTCCACGGCACGGACCACTGGGCCGACTCCGTCCCGGCCCACGGCGCCGTCCTGGACGCCGTGCGCTCGCAGGACCCCGACGCCGCCGAACGCGCCGTCCACGCACTGCTCGCCCAGGCCACCGCCGACCTCCACGACCTGATACAACACGCCCCCGGGGAGACCGGATGAAGATCACAGCCCTGGAGACGTTCCTCGTCGCCCCACGCTGGCTGTTCCTGCGCATCGCCACCGACGAAGGGATCAGCGGTTGGGGCGAACCCGTGGTCGAAAGCCGCGCCGACACCGTCCGCACCGCTGTGCACGAACTCGCCGACTACCTTGTCGGCGAGGACCCGCTGCGAATAGAGCACCATTGGCAGGTGCTCACCAAGGGCGGCTTCTACCGTGGGGGGGCCGGTGCTCTCCAGCGCTGTCGCCGGCATCGACCAGGCGCTGTGGGACATCAAGGGCAAGGCGTACGGAGTGCCCGTCCACCAGCTGCTGGGCGGCCCGGTCCGCGACCGCCTGCGCGTGTACGCGTGGATCGGCGGCGACAGCCCCGCCCACGTCGGCGAACTGGCCCGGGAACAGGTCGAGGCCGGATTCACCGCGGTCAAGATGAACGGCTCCGCCCGGATGCGGTCCATCGACACCCCCGCCCAGACCCAGGCAGTCATCGACCGGGTGGCCGCCGTACGCGAAGTCCTGGGCGATGACCGCGACGTGGCAGTCGACTTCCACGGCCGCATGTCGACCGCCATGTCCCGGCGCATCCTCCCCCTCCTTGAGCCGCTGCACCCGCTGTTCGTCGAGGAACCCGTCCTTCCCGAGTACGCCCGCGACCTGCGCCCGCTCGTCGATTCCACCACCGTGCCGATCGCCTGCGGGGAACGGCTCTACTCCCGCTGGGACTTCCGCGACGTCCTGGCCACAGGCATCGCCGTCGCCCAGCCCGATGTCTCGCACGCAGGCGGTATATCCGAGGTCCGCCGCATCGCCGCCCTCGCCGAGGTCCACGACGTGGCGATGGCCCCCCACTGCCCCCTCGGCCCGATCGCGCTCGCCGCGAGCATCCAACTCGGCTTCGCCATACCGAACTTCCTCATCCAGGAGCAGAGCCTCGGCATCCATTACAACCGCGGCAACGACGTGCTCGACTACCTCCTCGACACAGCGCCGTTCCGCTTCACCGACGGATATGCCGCCCTGCCCACCGCCCCCGGCCTGGGCATCGACATCGACGAGAACGCCGTACGCCGCGCCGCCGAACGCGGGCACCGCTGGCGCAACCCCGTCTGGTCACACCACGACGGAGCATTCGCAGAATGGTGAATCACGTACCCCTGTCTGCCCGGACCGACCCCGACCACGGCGGGCGGTGGACCAGCCTGCGAGGCGAGGGACGTGAATGGCTGTGGCACCGGCCCGACCCCGCCCGTGCCACGGTCAGGCCCGGCGACGCATTCGTCGACGCGGGCGGCCTGGAGGAGTGCGTCCCCACAGTGCGCGGCCTCCCGGACCACGGCGACGCGTGGTCCCGCCGCTGGCGGCGGGAAGACGGCACGGATGTACTCGACACCTCAGACTTCACCCTGCGCCGCAGCCTGCGGCCGGGCCCGGCAGGCATGCTGTGCGCCAGATATCACCTGTCGGCCGAGCCCGGGTACCGCCTGGTGTGGGCAGGCCATGCGCTGCTGGACCTGACCGAGGACGCATACCTCGCCGCACCCGAGGCGACACCCACCCGCCTGTTCCGCGAGTCCGCACCTCTGATCGACCAGCCCTGGCCCGCGGACGCCCGCCATGTGACCGGCCCCTGGCCCGCGCCGTTCGGACTGCACCTGAACCGCCTGGGACCCGACGACGGCACCGCAGTGGGCGCCATCCTGACAGGGTGCCGCGACATCACCGTGGTCGACGGCGCCGACCGTCTGTCGTTCTCCCTGCACACCGACGCCGACGTCCCCGTGTCCGTCGCCCTGTGGCGAAACCTGCGCGGCTATCCGTGCACCGGCCCGCCCTACCGGAGCATCGGCGTCGAGCCGATGCTGGGCGCCGTCTTCGACCTCGCCGAAGCCGGACCGCGCGACGCGGCCACCGTGCCGCCGTCCGGCGAACTCCGCTGGGAACTGCGGATCACCGCCACCCGCGACACCACCGCCACCGCCACCGCACGCAACGAGAGCACACCATGAAACTGACCGAACTGCCCCATCGCACCCTTGCCATTGTGCGCGGAAACGATCGCAACGCCGCCCTGCGCACCGTGATCACCCTCGCCGAAGAGGGCATCACCGCCACCGAGGTGTCCCTCACCACTGCCGACGCACTCTGGGTGATCGAACAGGCCCGCCGCGAACTCGGTCCCGACGCCACACTCGGGGCAGGCACCGTTGTGACCACCGAGGACGCCGAACGCGCCGCCGACGCGGGAGCCGGCTTCCTCGTCACCCCCGGTGTCCTCCCCGACCTGCGCAACGGGCCCGCCCACGCGCTGCCGGTCCTCATGGGAGCCCTGACCCCCAGCGAGATCATCAGCGCTGTCGGCTGCGGAGCCCACGCAATCAAGCTCTTCCCCGCCTCTCTCGGCGGACCCGGCCATCTCACAGCCCTGCGCGCCCCGTTCCCCACCGTCCCCTTCGTGCCCGTCGGCGGCATCGACGCCGCCACCGCGCCTCTCTATCTGGCCGCCGGGGCCGTCGCCGTCGGTGTCGGCTCCCCCCTGATCGGCGACGCAGCCAACGGCGGCGACCTGGCAGCACTGCGCACCCGCACCGCGCAGTGGCGCACTGCCCTCACCGAGGCGGTGGCAGGTTGACCTCCCTCGCCGTACCCGACGTCATCACCGTCGGCGAGACCATGGCCGCCATGCGGGCAACCGGCCCCATCAAACTCGCACCGCCCATGGAACTGTCGATCGCCGGTGCGGAGTCGAACGTCGCCATCGGCCTTGCCCGGCTCGGCCACCGCGTCGGCTGGGCCGGAGCCGTCGGAAACGACGAGTTCGGCGCACTCATCCTGCGAACTCTGCGCGCCGAACAGGTCGACGTCACCCACGCGCGCACCGACACCGAGCAACGGCCCACCGGCCTCCTCGTACGCGAAGACGGCATCGGCGACCTTGCCACGGTCCGCTACTACCGTGCAGGTTCAGCAGGTTCGGCGATCCGTCCCCCGACATCCTCGCCACCCTGCGTCCCGGACTGCGCGTCCTGCACCTGACCGGCATCACCCCCGCGCTCGGCCTCTCGGCCGCCCAGGCCGTCCAGGCCGCTGCCACCCGGGCCCAGGAACTGGGGATCACCGTCTGCCTCGACGTCAACTTCCGCTCCCGGCTGTGGACCCAGGACGAGGCCAGGCGGACTCTGCTGCGACTTGCCCGCAATGCCGACATCCTTGTGGCGTCCGCCGACGAACTGCACCTGGTCACCGACGACCCGGCCCTCGATGAGAACGATGCGATCGCCTTGCTCCTTTCCCAGGGGCGACGCGAGGTAGTCATCACACGCGGTGGCGACGGGGCGAGTGTCACCACCGCCGAGGGCACTGTCAGTGCCCCCGCCCGGCCCGTGCCCGTCCGTGACGTCGTCGGCGCGGGTGACGCCTTCGTCTCCGGCTACCTCTCCGCCCTGCTCGACGGACTCGGCATCGAAGACCGCCTCCAACGCGCCGCAACCAGCGGTGCCTTCGCCGTCGCCACCCGCGGCGACTGGGAGGGTCTGCCCACCCGGCACGACCTCGCCCTCCTCGACTGCCCCGCGGGCGCCACCCTGCGTTAGGCCCCGCCCACTGCCATGAGAGGTGTCATGCACCGTCCCACCCCACAGGCCGACGTCTGGGTCCCGGGAGACTACGAGCTCGGGGAAGGCGCCCGCTGGGTCGACGGCCGACTGGTCTTCGTCGACATCCTGTCCGGACGCCTCCTCGAAGTCCCTGCCGGCACACCTCGCAAAGCAAGGGAGTTGCTGCGCCTGGACATGCCGCTCGGGGCGGTCGCCCCAGTCGCCGGCCGCCCCGGACACTGGATCGCCGCAGCCGGGACCGGCATTGTGCTGCTGACGCCCGATGGGCGGCCCGAATGGCTGGCTCGCCCCGAGGACGGCTCGCCCGTTCCCACCCGGATGAACGACGGCGTGTGCGACCCCCACGGCAGATTCTGGGCCGGCAGCATGCCCTACGACGGAACACCGGGCGCCGGGTCCCTCTACCGCACCAACTCCGACGGCTCCGTCCATCGCGTTCTCGACGGCCTGACCATCGTCAACGGGCCTGCCTTCACCCCCGACGGAGACATTCTCTACCTCGCTGACAGCGCCGCCGGCGTCATCTACCGCTGCACACTCGATACCGACGGAAACCCCATGACCCGGGACGAATTTGTCCGTGTCGGCGACGGCGGCTCACCTGATGGCATCACCGTCGACACCAGCGGCCGCCTCTGGGCGGCCATATGGGGACATGGAGCCGTCCACTGCTACGAACCCAGCGGCACGCTCAGCACGGTCGTACACCTGCCCACCCCCCAACCCACCTCCGTCTGCCTCCCCCCGGGAGGCGGACGCCTTCTCGTCACCACAGCGCGCTACGGCCTGACCGGCGACCCCGGCATCGCAGGAACCGTCCTCAGCATCCCCATCGACGCCGACGCGCCGGCCACGAGCACCTTCGGGCGCTCAGAACCCACATCCGACGTCTGTGCCCGATAGCCGTCATCAGACGGGCTCCTGACGCGTTCAAGGCAACCAAGGTCTCGTACCACCGGTGACAGTGACGGTGGCGACTGCCGCAACGGGTCCACGGCTGTTCCCGCATCAAGCCCCTGGCTTTGTCTGTGAGTCTGGGTTCTGGCTCAACAAACGTGGCTCGCGCACGCTGTGTGACGAGTCCAGGCGAAGCCACCGTTGCTTCTCAGCCGTTGACCGGTCCACTGGCCTTGTGGTGAGTGCGGGAAGTCCACGAGGCGCGCGGTTTCCTGCGGCGTGCCGAGGCGGGCGAGCGGCGTCTGGGTGATGCAGCTCTCCTGCATCTCCGTGGACATCCAGCCCGTATCGATCGGCACGGGGTTGATGACATTGGCGCCCTTGCACGTCGCGTACTCGTCGACGTCGACCACCCGGGGTGCCGGTGGTTCGGGATCGGGTAGGGCCTGGACAAGCCGTAGCACGGTGCTGCGGCTGGCAGCCACCCCGAAGGCGCCGGCCATGCGGGCGCCGGCCATGCGGGCGCCGGCGCGGCCGGCGAGCGCGAGGCCGATCGTGGCCTGAGTCGACCGCAATCGCTCGGGCCACCGGCCGTACCGGCCCATGTCCACGGGCTTCACCACGTAGTCGTCGGCGCCCGCCTCCAGCCCGGAGACCACGTCCAGTCCCTCGCCCCGCGGGGACATCAATTGTTCTTGCTTTCGCGGCTCGTCAAGGTGGGCGCCGCCATCCATGATGCCGTGACGCTGCTGGACAGCGGCGGCTCCGGGCAGTCCGCGGCCCCGCCAGGGTGACGCAGGCGTGTCAGGCGAGTGCGGTGTCCCTGCCCGCCGTCGTTCGTGTCTCCGTCGGGCAGCGGACACGCGCCCGGCTCGCAGCTTGCGGGCGCAGGGCCCGACAGGGGCGTCGGCAGTGGCAGTGGTTGGTGTGGGCCGAAGCGGCATGTGAGTTCGCGCGGCAGACGGGTCTGGCCTCCCCTGAAAACGGCACACTGCCCGGCCGGACCGCTCCGGTCGGGCAGGCGACGAGGACGTGATCGAGGGGGCGTCCTGTTCGTCGCCCCGGGCCAGGGCCGCCGCCGGGGGCCGTCCCCGTTCGTCAGGCCCCGCTCGCACCGAGATCGTCGACTATGAGGTTGTCCAGGACAAATGCGTCGCCGGCGACCCTCTTGATGCCGAGCCATACGGCCCCATCAGAGGCCGGGCCCGAGCGGAAGGTGCGTACATAAGTCCGGTGCGGCGCCGGGTTCTGAGGCGGCAGGCTGTCGTTCCACCCAGGAGGCGTGGGGTCCCCCGCCAGGGGCGGTGTGTCGAGTTTGCGGTCCGTGGTCGGCAGCAGCTTCTCCTCGTCGATCTGGGCGCCCCCGTCCCGGCCGAGCACGACACGGTAGTCCGAGCCGGGGTCAGCCTGATAGTCGAACGTGACGCGGTAGGTGCGGTTCGGCAGGAAACGGAGAGTCTGCGGCAGGGTCCGATAGACGATGCCCGCGGTCTCGCTGAGTGTCTTGAGCGAGTAGCGACCGCTGATCGTGTCGCGTGTGTAGCCCTTGTGGGTCTCCGAAAGATGGCTGCGTTCACCGTCGCCGGAGGCGGGCACGAAGGGGCCGAGGCCCTCGTCGATGTGCTCGAAGTCCTCCGCGTACCAGTGCCCGCCGAACTCGGGGTCAGCACCTGGCAGGGGTACGAGCCGCACGTCCGCGAAGTCCACCGTGTTGCCGGCGGCGGCCGGATCGGTGCGCAGGGTGAGTTCCACCGTGGCACGCGCATTGCCGATGACGGTGAACAGCACGCGCATGCGCTGGAACATCGTGCCCCTGCGGCGGCCGTTACCCAGAACACAGCGCAATGGCGAGGAATCCGTCCAGTTGGCGGCCACCGGACCCGAACGTCCGTCATCGTCCCTGCCCTTGATGCCGGCGCCCGTGACGGACAGCACCGCCTTGCGGGAGCCGGTGACCCGTACCCAGACCGAGGCTGCGTATGTACCCGCAGGCAGGGTCTCCACTCGCTGGCTCACCGAGGCTTCTTCCGGCGCGTCGATCCGCAGGTACGGCAGGCCGTCGCCGTCATCGGTGACGCGCGCGGTGCCTCGTGCCGTCCAGCCTTCCAGGGTCCGGCCCGTGAAGGCGGGATGAGCGAGGAGGCCTCCCGACCCGTAGCGCGGAGCCGGCTGGGGCTCCGGTTCGGCGCGATAGAGGACGTAGGGGGTCTGAGCCTCGGCCTCGACAGTGACCTTGCCGTCCTTGACCGGGACCCGGCTGGCAGTGCTGCGGCCCTGCTCGGTGAGCCGGTACAGCAGGAGGCTGCGTGCCTTGGCCCAGTGCGCGGGCAGCTCCCAGGTGGTGGCGCCCCCGGTCGGGTTCCAGTGGTAGATCTTCCGCGGGTCGGACTCCTTCGCGAAGTCCCACGGGATGAAGAGGGTGTCGCCGTCGCCGAGGAGCCGGCCGTGCCAGGTGATGCGGGTGACACCGGTGGCGGTGCTGACGTGTACGCCGTCGGTGAGGTCGAGTTCCTTTTCGGTCCACCGCAGGATCTCGAACTGTTGGAGGAACTTGGTCGGCAGGTTCGTGACGAACGTCGACTTCAGCCACGCCTTGAGGTTCTTCTGCTGCTGCCAGCCCAGGTAGTGGGTGTTGTCGGCACCGTGCAGCAGCGGATGGCGCACCCAGGCATCACGCTGGGTGTGGCGGATGAAGCGGATGATCCGGGAGCCGAGTCCATGGCCGTTCTGGCCAGCGTAAGTGAAGACACTGTCGCGCTCGAACTGACCGTCCCCCTCGGCGCCCAGCGGCAGTCCGTGTCCGGTGATGACGGCGGCTTGCCGGGCCGCGTGCCAGCCCCCGGTCCAGTACGTGTCGGAGTACACGAAGCCCAGCTCGGGCAGGTCCTTGACCAGTTTCTTGAAACGCGCGGCGAAGGCCCCGGTCGCCTGGTCCTTCACGACATCGGTGTGCCAGGACTGGTCCATCCATCGCCAGCCCGGGTCGCCCGGTCCGTTGCTGCGGTCCCAGCGGAAGCTCGCCGACTCCGGGTAGGCCTCCCAGGCGTTGATGTGGACCCCGATCTCGGCATTCCACTCCTTGGCCCGCTCGGTGAGCGTACGGAGGTCCGCGCGACCGCCGGCCCGGGCGTTGTACGGGGTCGCGTATTCCATGTGCCCGCTGTCGTGCCCTTCGGAGCGGTACCCCTTGAGCAGGATCGCCTGCGGCAGGCCGTCCGTGTACAGCGACGTCCGGCGGATCTCGTCGAGCACGGTCAGGAAGGGCTGGTGCCCGTGGCTCGCCAGATTGATCGCGATGCCCTGAACGACCTTGGTCCGGGCCCAGTCGGGGGCATGCGGGGCGCGCATGATGCCGCGGAAGGCGATCGCCGCGTCCTGCCAGTCTGCCACCCCGTCACCGTTGCGGTCGGCAGTGACCACCACTGCCGCCTCGGGCAGCGCGAACACCTTGCCGTCGGCACCCCGGTACACCCACTCGCCGCTCGCCAGCTCGGTGTGCTTCTCACCGTCCTGGCCGGTGCTGGTGCGATGCAGCAGCCGGTCGTCGGCGCAGGTCCAGGACTCCACCGCAGCAGCCAGCCGGCCGGTGTCGAGGAGGGCGTACGAAGTGCGGTGCCAGTTGCCGTCGCCGGCGGCGTCGGCAACGGTCGTGAAGACGTCGGCGGGCGTCGGTTTGCCCAGCCCGTATTGCAGGGCACAGTGCGACAACCTGCCCCCCTGCGCCGCCGAGACGGAGACGAGCCCGAGTCCGGGCAACCCGAACGTGGAAACCCTGACCGCGCCGTTCTCCACGATGGTGTCGGCCTCGACCCGCAGGACGTCCTCGGTCAGCCGGAACCGGAGATCCACCGTCACGGACAGTTCGGCGACCGTGAGCCGGTACCGCGCCGACTCGTCCTTGGCGAGCACGGCCACCTCCGGGACGTAGTCCTGACCGTTGATGCTGACCGTCGTCGCGGTGTTTACCGAGCCACCGAGTGTGTCCCCGGTCGCCGTCCAGCGGTAGCCGACCACCCGCGGAAAACCGGCGTCGAGTGTCACCTCCAGGCGCGGCGACCGCAGCACCACCGTCCGGCCAGCGGCCGCCGACGCCGGAACCGCCGCCACCGCTCCGAACCCGGCCGCGACGACGGCAACTGCCGCCGCCGTACCCCCTTGCAGCACGGCACGACGCGGCACCCCTGTCGGTGCGCTCAGCGAATCCACGCGCGCCGGCCTGTCTAGCTCTTCCATTGGCTCCTCCATGAGATTTTGTCCCCCGTGCAACTCCGTGAACCCAACCGTTCAAGCAGGACAGGTCTCCTGTTATAGAGAGCGGCACAGTGGCCAACCATGGACTGCCTGCGAGAACCGTTGGACTTACATATCGGGTGCCTGGCCTCGGCGTTCACTTGCAACCGGCGAGGTGTGGTTCGCTGTCGATCTGGCCGCTGTCGCCGACGGCCTGTTCACACCCACCACCTCCTGGAACAAGGAGTGCTACAAGGGTCTGGCGGACGGCAGCATCGCCACACCGCCCATCGGTCGAAGTCGTCGGCCTGGCAGGACTCATCGGAGCGGGACACTCAAAGTTGGCGCTGGCACTCGCCGGCGATCAGCCGGTCCGCAGCGGCACCGTCACCCTCGACGGCAAGCCCTTGCGCAGCGGCCATCCCGGCGAGGTGATCCGGGCCGGGGTCGGACTCGCGCCGGAGGAACGCAAGGCACAGGCCCTCTTCCTGCAGCAGTCCGTCCGGGCGGTGCCGGCGTCCGTGAAGTCGATGGTGACGTCGGTGCCTTGGTAGTAGCCCTGACATCAGGGGGACTCCACAAATCTCAGTACAGCTCCCCCTGCGGTTCGTTCCGCTCGTGGGAGTCGCGCCGGTTGTCCTCGCCCCGATTCTCGGCGTGTTGTTGGTGCGACGCCGGCCGTCCGCAGGAGGGCCGGCGTCGCACCAACGCAGCTACTGGACGAACGGCGTCCGACTGGTGGGGAGCGGGGAGTGCCGGCGGCCAATCCATGAAGGGCACCTGCTTCCCGCTGATGGTTGCGTCGCGGAACTCGAACGGCTGGTCGGGTCCCGGATTCTCCACCTCTGCCATGACGCCGAACCGGGCCTGCCCGAGCCACGCCGCGGAGATCGGTGATCCGATGGGTGTGAAGTCCACGCCGTTTGTCGACACGGAGGCAATGACCGTATCGCCGGTACGGGCCAGTCGCAGCCAGAGAGCGGACTGATCCGGGGCGGCGATCCGCCGGCTCTCCTCCGGCTGCCCGGCGGCCTCGGTCACGACTGTGACTGTGGGAGTTCCGTTGCTGTGCTTGCGCTGCAGAGCAATGTAGTCGTTGTCGCCGCGGTAGAGCAGCAGGCCCGCCTCCATGTAGCCGCGCTGGGTCTTACCGACCATCTTCACGGTTGCCGTCCCCTCGCCGCCGCCGACGTCGGTCAGCACGATGTTGCGAGCCGAGTTCTGATTGGCCCAGAGGAAACTGCTGCCGGTCGGGGTGAGCGACAGGGCCCCGTCGGGCAGAACCGCACGCTTGCTGGGGGTGTCGCGCAGCACGGTCCAGGAGTCGGACAGGGTGGGCGTCACGGCGCATTCAGGTGATGCCGGATCGCCGCCGACGGTCATCGTCAGGGCACGGGAGACGAGTCGGCCGTTCTCCGTGTTGATGATCGCTGTCACCTCCGCGGTGCCTGCGGCGACCGCCGTCGCTGTACCGTCTGGTGCGACCTTCAGCACCCGTGGCTTGCTCGATCGGAACTTCGGCGCCTCAACCACCGGACGAATGTTGTCCTGCCCGAACCGGATGTCGTCCCCGTCCACGGTGACCTGGTCGACTTGCGTCGCCTCAAGGTTGGCCCGCAGGTTCAGCCCGTTGTCGTACCGATTGTCCTGGATGAGGACGTCACTCGAGCCGCGGAAGCTGAACAGGGGCGAGGTGTGGGGTCCGTCGGCCGCGACAGCGCGCACCCGCGCCGTGGCGCCCACAGCGGGACACGGGTTGTTGGCCTGCACGGCGACGAGCTGGTCGCGGTCGAAGCGTTTGACGTGGTTGCCGACGAACGTGACGCCGCGGACGCTTTTGGCATTCACCAGTTCGACGTTGCCGATACGAAACTCGTTGTGCTCGACGCGGATCCCTTGGTGCACCGGGTTCTTGGGGTCGAGTACCTGGTTTGTCGGATCAACGAAGATCACTGGGCTGGCCGGTCGGAGGAAGGTGTTGCGCCGGATGCGCACATCTCGCACCGGCCCCGACTCGTACCACTGGTAGGCATCGGAGGAGATGAACACGCTTGCCATGGACATGCCGTCGAAGATGTTGTCCTCGATGACGACGGGTCGCCGCGTCGTGACGAGGATTCCCCGGGTCGGTACGTTCCGGAAGGTGTTGCCGGCGATCCGTGCCGAGGGCGTGTACGTCGTGTTCTCGGCGACGAAACCGCCCGCGGTGACGACGTCGGGGATCGCCCGGTCGAATGTCACGGTCATCGTCGTCAGGGGTTTGTCGTGGTCCTGACCAGACGGTCCGTCGACGCTGCGGACCCCAGCGGTGCCACCGGGTACGGCCGCCATGGTGCGCTTCTCGACGAACTCGACCTGGTCGCCCGGATGGAACTGGGGGAAGCCGGCCGTCTCGCTATGCATATAAGACAGCACCAACTTGTCCGGGGCGAGCCGCTGGGTCACCTCGACGTACGTACCGTGGATGTTAATGGGGTCGTCATGCGGTCCGTCGAAGGTGTTGTTCGTGATGGTCACGGCACCCTTGATCCCGGACATTTGGATGAAGTCGGCGAAGCCCGCGGTCGTGCGTCCGGTGGCGGGGTCGGTGCGGAACTCGTTGCCGTCGATGGTGATGTTCTCGCTCAACTGGCCGACGATGCCGAAGCCGTGCAGGTATCGGGCCGCGATCCCGCGGAGAGTCACGTCGCTCGACTCCCAGATGAACCCGGACGCGGTGTCCCGAGCCGTCTGCCGCATCTGGTAGACCAGTCCCCGGTCGGACGGCGCGGTGGAGGACTGGTAGTCGATGCGAATGCGGTTGTCTCCGAGGTCGGTGACCGCTGCCACGTTCCCGAAAAGCGGGTTGCCGCCGCGCCAGGTGCGCTGCGCTTTCGGGTCGTGGGTCTGGGAGTACTGCATCCTGTCGACGCCGCTCCAGTAGGGCTGGCCGGTCGCCGGGCTGGTCTCACCGAGCCAGGTCACGTGGTTGTCCGCGACGCGGTACAGCGTCCCCGGCGGGACGTCGAGGATCCGGTAGGCCCTGCCGTTGGCGGTGCCCGTTTCGGCCACCGTGGCGTCGATGACCTTCGGGGTCGTGTAGTCGAAGCTGAAGTTCGTCGCGGTGACGTGCTGCGACCGGATGACGGCGAAAGCGCTCATCAGCCCGTGGAATTGCAGGTGTGATCCGTCCCCGTCGATCACGACATCCTTCATGTCCTCGATGAGGAGACCGATCCGCTTGTTGCGGTAGCGCTCGTCGGCGCCGGCGGTATTGGAGATGTAGAGCTCCCGCGATTCGGCCTGCTCGGGATAGAGGTGGTACTTGCCGTGGGGGAAGAGCACGCGGACAGGGCCGTCGACCAACTTGGCATGTCTCAACGCGGCGGCCACGGCGGCGGCGGACCGGCCGCCAGCACGTCGCCCCGGACGTCGGCGCCCCGGGCGGTGATGACGGTGTCGTCGACCTTGGTCGCCGGCACCTGCGGACCGGGGTGCTCCAGCCAGTACCGCAGCCGCTTGACCTGCCCGTACGCCTCGTCCGCGGTCACCCACACGAACGGCACCCGCGCGTCCAGGACGCACTGGGGCATCGCCTGGAATTGCTCGGTCTTCATCTGACGCCATCTCTTCAAGATCCTCGAACCCAGGAATCAGCCGGATGTGGAAGAGCTTCCTCAAGCGGCTTGGCACGACATGGCAGCCTCGGGGCGACTCGCGTGGAAGGCGCGTCACGCCGCCGCGGCAGGCGACGGACGGTACGAGGTGATTCAGTGGCGCACACCTCTAGACATCCGATCTATGTTCAGGCAAGGATGACCGCGCCCTCGACGGGATGTCGATGCTGCTGTCGAACTCTCCGTTAAAGAGCCGATGAATAGTGCAGGAGATCTCACCGTGATCAATGAATCCCAACCGCAGAGACGAAGCGTCCTCAAGTTCGGCGGTGCCCTCGCCCTTGCACCTCTGATCGCTCAGCTGACCGGCGGAACCCCTGCGGGACAGGCCGTCGCCGCAGGGACCGACGCGCCGGCGGCCGTCCAGTGGCCGACCCTGTCGCGCAAGGCGCTGAAGTACTCCGTCCCCGCCATGGACTGGCAGTCGCAGGCCCTGCCGATCGGCAACGGCCGGCTCGGCGCCATGCTCTTCGCCGATCCCTACGAGGAGCGCATCCAGTTCAACGAGCAGAGTCTGTGGGGCGGTGTCAACAACTACGACAACGCCCTCGCGGGCAAGCCGGACAGCGCTTTCGACACCGGCATGACCGGCTTCGGCTCGTACCGGAACTTCGGTGACGTCGTCGTCGCCTTCGCTTCCGGTTCGAAGGTCACGGCCCCGGGGGGACCGTACCGCACCTCCTCGTCGGAGGGTGTCGACAGGACGTACGACGGTGACTCGAGCACGAAGTGGTGCATCGAGGGGCCTGGCTCGAAGGTGCAGTGGCAGGTCGAGCTCCCCGACCCCGTCGCGATCGCGTCCTACAGTCTGACGAGTGCCGGCGACGTGCCGCAGCGCGACCCGCAGGAGTGGATGTTCTCCGGTTCCGCCGACGGCGCCACCTGGACCACGCTGGACAGCCGCACTCTGGCGACGCCCTTCGAGAGCCGTGGCCAGAAGAAGGAATTCACCTGTGCCGACACCGCCGCCTACCGCTTCTACCGGTTCGACTTCGTCCCCAAGGCAGGGGTCAGCCACTTCCAGGTGAGCGAGATCGGTCTGTCCGGCGTTGACCTGGGCGGGGGCGGTTCGATGTACCTGTCGTCGCCGAGCGGGCACTCCGAGGGATCCGGTGCCGGGACCGGGTCCCGGGCCACGGACATCTCAAGCTCGGTGGACGGCGATCCGGCCACGGTCTGGCGGGTCGACGCCGCTGCACCGGCGGTCGTCTGGCAGGCCGATCTGCCCCGCGCGGTCGTCGTCACCTCGTACGCGCTGACGGCGGCCCCGGACCGTCCGCAGGACGACCCCCGGCGATGGGCGCTCGAGGCGTCGCAGGACGGGCGTGCCTGGGTGACCCTCGACACGCAGAACCCCGGGGCCCCCTTCGCCGACCGCGGCGAGACCCGGAACTTCCGGATCACCAACAGCACGGCCTACCGCATCTACCGGCTCACCCTGACTCCCGGCGCGTCCTCCACCGGATTCCAGATCGGGGAGATCGCGCTGGAAGGCACGGGCTTCGACACGCATACGCAGCACACGGTCGTCGACTACCAGCGCACCCTCGACTTCGTCGAGGGTGTCCACGTCACCCGCTTCGGCGCGCCCGGACGGCGCGTCCTGCGGGAGGCCTTCGCCAGCCGGTCCGCGGACGTCATGGTCTTCCGGTACACGTCGGACAGCGCCCGGGGACTCTCCGGAGAGATCTCGCTGACATCCGCACAGGACAAGGCCCCGACGACCGTTGACGCCGACGCCCGGCGGCTCGCCTTCAGCGGCGTCATGGGCAACGGCCTCAAGCACGCGTGCACCGTCCGGGCCGTGCACACCGACGGCGACTTCCGCGCCGACGGGTCGGTGCTCCGGTTCAGCGGCTGCACGACCCTGACCCTGCTCCTCGACGCCCGCACCGACTACGAGCTCGATGCCGCCGCCGGGTGGCGCGGAGCCGATCCGCAACCGGTCCTCGTCAGGGCGCTCGACAAGGCGGCCGCCCGGTCCTACGACGAGCTGCGCGACGAGCACACCGCCAAGATGCGCGCCCTCATGAACCGCGTCTCGGTCGCCTGGGGCGCCTCCGACGCCGCCGTCGTCGCTCTGCCGACCGACGCCCGGCTGGCGCGTTACGCGGCGGGCGGGCAGGACCCGACACTCGAACAGACGATGTTCGACTACGGCCGATACCTGCTGATCAGTTCCTCTCGTCCGAAGGGCCTGCCCGCCAACCTCCAGGGCCTCTGGAACAACAGCAACCAGCCGCCGTGGGCCTCCGACTACCACACCAACATCAATGTCCAGATGAACTACTGGGGAGCCGAGACGACGAACCTGCCGGAGTGCCATGAGGCACTCGTCCGGTTCATCGAGCAGGTGGCGGTGCCCAGCCGCGTGGCGACCCGCAACGCCTTCGGCAAGGACACGCGTGGCTGGACCGCCCGCACCAGCCAGAGCATCTTCGGCGGCAACGCGTGGGAGTGGAACATCCCCGCGAGCGCCTGGTACGCGCAGCATCTGTACGAGCACTGGGCGTTCACCCAGGACCTGGTCTACCTCCGCACCGTCGCCTACCCGATGATCAAGGAGATCTGCGAGTTCTGGGAGGACCATCTCAAGGAGCGCGAGGACGGACTCCTCGTCGCGCCGAACGGCTGGTCCCCCGAGCACGGGCCGCGTGAGGACGGCGTCATGCACGACCAGCAGATGATCTGGGACCTGTTCCAGAACTACCTCGACTGCGAGGCGGTGCTCGAGGCGGATCCCGCATACCGGGCCAAGGTCGCGGACATGCAGGCGCGCCTCGCCCCGAACAAGATCGGCAAGTGGGGTCAGCTGCAGGAGTGGCAGACCGACCGTGACGACCCGAGCGACATCCACCGCCACACCTCGCACCTCTTCGCGGTCTACCCGGGCCGCCAGATCACCCCGAAGACGCCCGACTTCGCGGCCGCCGCCCTCGTCTCGCTCAAGGCGCGGTGCGGCGAGAAGGAAGGCGTCCCGTTCACGGCCGCGACGGTGACGAACGACAGCCGCCGCTCGTGGACCTGGCCCTGGCGGGCGGCCCTCTTCGCCCGCCTCGGTGACGGGCATCGCGCCCAGATCATGCTGCGCGGACTACTGACCTACAACACGCTGCCCAACATGTTCTGCAACCACCCGCCCTTCCAGATGGACGGCAACTTCGGCATCTCGGGCGCCGTGGCGGAGATACTCCTGCAGAGCCACGACGGCGTCATCCACCTGCTGCCCGCCCTGCCGGACGAATGGAAGGCCGAGGGTTCCTTCACCGGGCTCCGCGCCCGTGGCGGCTACGAGGTCAGCTGCGAGTGGCGGGACGGGAAGGTCACGTCCTACAAGATCGTGGCCGACCGGGCGCGGAACCAGAGGAAAGTCACCGTGCGGGTGAACGGCGTCGACACGAAGGTGAAGGCGATCAAGCCCTGACGGCGGCACCGGCTCGCTGCCGCAGCAGCCAGGCCGACGGCAGTCCGCCGCCCGAAGGGGAGCGGCACGGGTCGTCGGCCTGGCCGGTCTCTGCACCGGATCCTGTCGGCCGCTATCAGAACACACCACGCCGTCAAGCGCCGACGGGCGGAGTTCGAGCGCGAGAACAACAATGCCGTCCGCCCCGGGGCCCCGGCCACCGACACCGAGCAGGCGTCTGCCAGAGGCCGGCTTGAGCCTGTTGGCGCGGTCGTCGACGGACAACTCGATCGAGGTGTGGGGCTCACGTACGGGCTCGCCGGCCTGATGTACCGACACGATCGGCTGCCGTGGTTGCTCACCTCAGTCGTGAGGGACGACGGCGACTGGGCAGCGCCCGTGATGAATGGCGGCTTGGGCCACGGGCCGCTCTCGCCGCCGACCTCCCCACCGCCATCCTTGCCGACCTCCTGGGCATGCACCGCAACACCGCGGTCCGCTGGGTCACATACACCAGACGGGACTGGACCGAATACCTCGCAGTCCGGGCCTCGGATGGGGAAGAAGGCACCGTGAAGGGAGATTACCGATATCACGACCAAGATTCGTGCACAGGCTGGGCAGTCGATAGGGTTCGGGGTCACTACCGCACCTCGTTCGACCAAGGGGCTGGTCGGAGCGCATGCCTCAGCGGGCATGAACTCCGTCGAGGCGTCGCTGACTTCTGGCCGCCCGAGCCGTCGGGCATGGGGGCGATCTTCGCGGCTGGGCAGACGGGTGCCTGCCGATGGATCAGGAGGAACAAGTGGCACAGATCATGGCCGAGGTCTCACGGACGTTCAACGAGTACCTGTTGCTGCCGAACCGGACCCGGACCGATTGCTCCCCTGGCACCGTCGACCTCCGCACCCCCCTGGTGCGGCACCGTGTCGGTGAGGCACCCGCGATCGAGCTGCATTCCCCGTTCACGTCGGCGATCATGCAGGCGGTCAGCTCTCCGGAGCTCGCGATCGCGCTCGCGCGCAACGGAGGTCTGAGCTTCGTCCACCACAACCAGTCGATCGAGGAACAGGCCGCAGCCGTCCGCAAGGTGAAGAACTTCAAGGCCGGGTTCGTCACCAGCGACACGAACGTCCGACCCGGCGACACCCTGGGCCACCTGGTCAGCCTCATGCACCGCACCGGCCACAGCACCGCCGCCGTCACCCACGACGGAAGCGCTGCCGGGCGCCTGCTCGGACTGGTGACCTCCCGCGACTTCCACCCCCAGCGCCACGACCTCGACGGCCCCGTCAGCGCCCGGATGACCGCCATCGCCCACTTGCCTCACGCCGGCAACGACATCACACTCTCCGCAGCCAACGCGCGGCTGTGGGACGAACGACTGGACTTCCTCCCGGTGCTGGACGACGACGGTCACCTGCAGCACCTGGTGTTCCGGTCCGACTACGCGGACAACAAGCGCTTCCCGAACCAGGTCGTGGACGGCGACAAGCGCCTGCGCGTGGGCGCGGGCGTCAACACCCACGACTACCGCGAGCGCGTCCCTGCGCTGATGGAGGCGGGCGCCGACGCCCTCTGCTTCGACTCGTCCGACGGCTACAGCGACTGGCAAGCACAGGCCCTGACCTGGGTGAAAAAGCACTACCCGGAGATCCCGATCGGCGGCGGCAACGTGGTCGACGGCGAGGCGTTCACCTTCCTCGCTGAGGCCGGTGCGGACTTCGTCAAGGTCGGCGTGGGCGGCGGCTCCATCTGCATCACCCGCGACCAGAAGGGCATCGGCCGAGGCCAGGCGAGCGCCGTCCTGGACGTCGCCGCGGCGCGGGGTGCCTTCGCCGAGCGCACCGGCGAGTACGTGCCGATCTGTTCCGACGGCGGGCTGGTCCACGACTACCACGTGGCTCTGGCGCTGGCAATGGGATCCGACTTCGTCATGATGGGCCGCTACTTCGCCCGCTTCGACCAGGCGCCCGGCATGAAGCTTCCGACGCGGGACGGCTTCGTCAAGGAGTACTGGGGCGAGGGCTCGAACCGTGCCCGCAACTGGCAGCGCTACGGCCAGGGCGGTCAGGGGCTGATCTTCGAAGAAGGCGTCGACGGATACGTGCCCTACGCAGGCGACCTCAACGAGGGCCTGGCCGTCACCACCGCGAAGATCAAGTCGACCATGGTCTCCTGCGGCTCCACATCACTGCCGGAGTTCCAGTCCTCCGCCCGACTGACGCTGGTCTCCGAGCAGAGCTTCCAGGAGAGCCACGCAAACGTCACCGTGCGGGACACTTCGGCAACGGTCGCCTGAGAAACCGTCACCAAGGCAAAGCTGTCGGGCGGAAAGGGAATAGTGCACGGTCGGAATACGCCCCTCCCGCCAGTGGTCCTGGCCTTGTATGCCGGCTGCTGCCCCGACCCCGAAGCGCACGACGACGGCAGCACAACAAGGCACCTGATCGGTGGCTGGAGCGGCAGCGGCAGGCGAGCGACTGGGCGCAGCTCTCTACCGGGCAGCAGGAGCGGCTGAGCGGGCTGGGCAGGAAGCCCGCTGAGCGGCCCCCAAGAGCCGCAGGGACAAGCTCACCGACCCGCAACGCGCCGCCCCGGCAGAGCTCGGGGTGGAGTGGGCGTGACACGCGCTGAGACCGGTCGTTGAACCAAGCGGACGCACCAGTGCACAGAGTGACCCCGGGTCGAGATGGATGGGATCCGTCGACGCAACACAACCCCCAGTACACGTTCGGCCGGAAAGTAGCCCACTTCCCGCGAGTCGAAGCTGACTTCGGGATTGTCGCCGAGGAGAACGAGTTGACCCGCTGGGACCCGGTCGTCCGGTGCTTCGGCGAGCGCGGGAACCCGGGTACGGGGCACCGGGTCGCCGGGTACGGCCATCACCCGCTTGATCATCCAGTTGCGGTGCGTGACCGGCCCTGTCGCGCCGATGGGCGGCGGCGCCGTGGTCCAGGATCCCGCGGGATGCTCCACGACGACCACCGTGCCGGACTCGACCGCACGGTTCCTCCGTACGAGCACCCGGTCACCGTCATGGTACGCAGGCTCCATGCTCGCTCCGCGCACGGTCACGACCACGGTTTCGGAACCGACCGCGGCGACACCGAGCGAGACAAGGACGAACACCGGGACGAGGATCAGGACCCCCGCGAGGGCGAAGCCGGTCAGCGCCCATGTGCCCGCGCCAATAGTCAGGGCGGCGAGGGCGGCTGTCACGAGCCCCCGAGGGCCGGGCCACCGAACAGCGCGGCGGTCGGGGCCGTGGTTCTGCCCCGCACGGGGTGCGGCGAGGGCGCGCAGCTCCGGTCCCGAGGACGGCGGGTGCCGGGGCGCGGGCGGCAGCGGATCCCCCGGCAGTATCCGCCGGGTTTCATGGGACCGGGTCATGGCTGCCCTCCCTTGGTCAGGGCGGACTCAGGCTGGTATCCCGCGGCCTGTAAAGCGAACAGCCGGGCGTATTCGCCGTCCACCGCGATGAGTTCGGCGTGGGTTCCCTGTTCGACGATGTGTCCGTCGGAGAGCACCACGATGCGGTCGGCGGAGCGGAGGACGCCGAGCCGGTGCGAGATGAGAAGGCTGGTACATCCGCCACGGTACTTCTGGAGCGACGTGTGGATCGCGTGCTCAGCCGCCGCGTCCAGGCCGGAGGACGGCTCGTCAAGGATCGCCAAGTCCCGCTCGTGCCGAAGGAACGCTCGGGCCAGGGCCAGCCGTTGCCACTGCCCACCCGACAGCACCGTCCCCAGGTCGCGGTCCTCCTTGTTCGATTCCATGAAGAACCTCCGGGAAAGAAGGGTTTCGTAACCTCTGTGCAGCCGTTGAAGCTCGTCATGGATACCCGCGTTGCGGGCGGCGGCGCGGATCCGGTCCCCGTCGGTGAGTGCCGCGAGGTCGCCGAGAGCGATGTTCTCGGCCGCGGACAGTTCGTACTCCATGTAATCCTGGAACACCGCCCCGATCCGGCCGCGCAGTTCGGCGGGGTCGATGTCGCGCAGATCGACGCCGTCCCAGAGGATCGCGCCCCGCGTCGGGTCGTAGAACCGGCAGAGTAGCTTGACGAGGGTCGACTTGCCCGCGCCGTTGAGACCGACGAGGCCGAGGGACCTGCCGTATGGGATACGCAAGTCGACTCCGCGCAGCACCCACGGCTGATCCTCGGCATAGCGGAACCAGACGCCTTGCAGTTCGATGCCCTCGCTGAGGGCGGGCAGCGGTTCGGGGGCCGCGGCCGACGGAAGGTCGGGGGAGGTAGTCGTCACCGCGATGAAGTGGTCGAACATGCTCAGGGCCTGGTGGCAGCGAGCGACATCGCCCGCCAGCATGACGAGGGCACCCTGCGTACCCGCCACCGCTGCCACGAAGATCATGACGTCACCTACGGAGAGCGTGCCACGCTGGGCGGCCATGGCCGCCCAAACCAGGCCGGCACCCGACATCAACGCGCCGACCAGGCCCAGTCCGGCCTGGAACACGACTTCCCGGCGGTCCATGGCACGTGCCGCAGCATCGGCGAAGCGCCGCTCGGCCAACATCCGGCCACGTAGGAAGCCACCGAGCCCGAAGAGCCGTACCTCCTTCGCCGCCTGCACAGTTGACAGCAGTTCGCTGTAGAAAGCCTCCCGCCGCTCCGCCGGGCTGATGGCCCACAGCATCCGGGCACGGCGGCGTGACAGAGCGATCTCCGCAACCAGCATCGGTATGCCCGATGCCAGCACGAGAGCGGCTATGAGCGGGCTGAGCAGGAGGAGCGAGCCGAGGAAGCCGGTGATGGTGATGACGGCCCGGACGATGCCGAGTACGCCCTCGACCGTCTGGTTCGGTGAGACGCGGCTGGCCTGCTGCGCGAGCCGCAGCCGGTCGAGGAAACGCGGGTTCTCGAAATGGGCGAGGCCGGTGAACAAGTCGACCGCGGCGAACAGCCGGTCCAGCGCGATCAGTCCGACCCGCCGGTCCAGTTGTGCCCGCAGGTACTGCGTGACCTGGGGGGACGCCGCCGCGAGCACACCGGTCAGGGCGAGTCCGGCGGCGACGGTGAGCAGGCCACCCATTGAGATCCCCGCCGCGAGCCGGTCGACGAGCACCTTGGTGAGCCAGGCCGCGACCACCGGCAGCACTCCGGTCGCCAGGCTGATCAGTACGTACAGGACAAGTGCGCCGGGAGCGGCCACGGCAGCGAGTGAACAGGCGGTGAGCACGCGCCGTGCGAGGGAGGAATCCGGAGCCGGGCGGTCTTGGCGCCCGCGCCGCGAGCCGCTCCCCGAACCGCCCGAGGAGTTCCCCGGGGAGGTGTCCGAGGAGCGGCACTCGGTATGCCTGGAGCCGACCGGTGCACCAGGTCCCTGGTCGCGGTGCCCGTTCATGCCGTGAGGGGAAGACGGTTCAGTTGCACCTGGTCGGCCGTGACGACGAGACGGCCGGCCGCGTCGGGGGCGACGACGAGCATGGTGGGGTATGCCTGTGCCTTGAAGGCCGTGCCGAGCGGTCCGTCGTAGTCCTCCCTGACCACGCGGGCGACCGGGCCGAGTGCTTCGACGAATCGCTCCCCGCCCTCGGCATTCCCCGCGACGACGGCCAGCACTCGCCGCCGTCCGCCGTTTCGTTCCCGGGCGTACGCCGTGAAAGCAGGCAGCTTCTCCCTGCATGGAGTGCAGTTGGGCGAGAAGAAGGCCACCAGCGTCTCGTCATCGAGGTGTTCACGGTCGACTGTCTCGCCTTCGACCGTCGCCGTGGTGAACTGGCCGACTTCCTCCCCCACTCCCAGCGCAGGCGGCGCCTCGCCCTCAGTCCTGGCCGCCAATTGCGCGCTGTGCTCACGCAACCGCTTGATCACGCCCAGCGTGAGTATCAGGTCCAGCGTGCACAGCAGCCCCACGAGGACCACGGCGCCGATCAGAAAGGACATGGTGTCTCCAATGAGAGTCAGGCGGCCTGTGGTGGCCGCACGGGGCGGCCAGTGCCGCCGCCTGGTCGGAAGAGGTCGAAGAGGTCGTCGAGTACGGTCACCAGTCCGCCCAGCAGCAGCCCGCCGAAGACGGCCAGAACCGCTCCGCCGACGTGCACCTGGCCGCTGCCGGTGGCCGTCACTGCGCCGCAGGCCGCGCCGGCCGTCAGCAGCAGGTTCCGTACGGCATGCCAGAGACGGAGCGGGACCGCCGAGGCCCCGAAGCACCGACACGGGGCACGTACACCACGGCGGACGGACAGTGCGATGGCCACGGCAAAGGACATCAACAGCCCTGCCGACAACGTGAATCCGGCCAGCGCGCCAGCCGCGGCCGGCGCCGCGAGCAGCAGGCACACGGAGCCTTCGGCGGCGAGGACGACCCGTGCCACAGGTCGAGCGGCGCGGGACGGGACGATCCGCATGCCGTGCACGGATTCGATAAAGGCCTCGAATTTCCCGGGTCCGGAAATCTTGCCGAGGAAAGAAATCAGGAACACTGCCCCTATCAGGCAGCGCATACCAATTTCGACATAGAACACGATGCATCACCTGTGGGTCGTGGCGATTCCTGCGGCCGGCGTGGGCCACGGTGGCGCACGGGCGGTCCCCGTAGCGGCCACCGTGACCGTCTGTCTCCCGGCAGTGGTCATCTGCCGGGAGACGTGGCGATGGCCGAACTACTTGCAGTCGATGTACTGGCAGTTACGCCCGTTGATGTCGCAGCAGCCGCTGCAGGGACGGCCGGCGCACTGCCAACAAGAAGTCCAGCTACGGACGTAGCAGACGGCAGCTGACGCTTCCGTCGTCGGGACGAGCAGCCCGAGAAGGCCACTTCCCAACGCCTCGATCTTCTTGAACATGAATTCTCCCTTTTCCTGTCGTGCCGGTGGAGACCGGAAAGGCCTCCGTGGAAATACGTTCGTGTCCGGACCTGTCATGGCCGTGCGCGAACACGGATTCCGGGGACCGTCGGAACGACGGCGAATCAGAGCAGCCTCGTCGCGGGCACCCGGTTGGCCATGAGTACGACAGTGCACGGCTCACTTGGAGCAAACCTTGGACGGACCTTGAAACCGCTGGTGGCGCCGGCCTCGGCAACCGACAACGACCGGGCGTGACGTGACCGTGGCAGGCGATGAGCTGCTGACGCAGTCGGCCCCGCACCCACTTCGTCGCGGTCGACCTCATCAGCCGGGAACGGAACCTCACCGGACTCCCTGCACGAACGCCGCGCCGCCTGCCGCCCCCCGAGTCGAACAGCGCCAGCTGGGCGCCGGGCTGCGGGCGTTCGCGACGACATCCGGGGGCCGTCGGGGTGGCCGACGAGGTCGGGTGCGCAGATCTGGCTCAGCGGACCGTGCCGGCCAGCTTGTCCTGGAGGCGGCGGGCGTTCTCCGCGCGATGCTGGGCGTGGTAGAGGCTGACGGCTTGGAGCCAGTTGTGGCGGCGCTCGTCAGGCTGAGCGAGGGCCACGGCCGCCCCCGCCGCACCGCATCCGCACCCCTGCCGCGCGACACGGTCACCAACTTGCCGAACCAGCGCGGCCTCCCCCGGTGAACGGGGCTGTCCAGGACGGCTCCGATGCTGTGATCACATCAGCCACCGCGAGATCATCTCACCCGTGATCAGCGGTTACGGGACAAGCCTGTTGCCCGGTCGACTTGTGGGAAATCTTGGCCATATCTTGAGTTGGCTGATGAGAGCGTTTCCCGAAAGCTTGGGACTCAGGCTGAGGGGATGTTGCGATGGTGGTGGAATTCGGTGTGCTCGGTGACATCGAGGCACGTATCAACGGCATGACGGTGGATCTAGGACCTGCCCGGCAGCGCTGCGTGCTGGCCACGCTGCTGGTCGATGCCAATCGTGCGGTGCCTATGGACCAGCTGATCGAACGGGTGTGGGGCGACCGTCCGCCGCAACGTGCCCAAGGGGGGCTCTACAGTTATCTGTCCCACCTGCGGAAGATCCTGGAACCCGCCGCGCAGCACGTACGTATCGCACGGCAGCCCGGTAGCTATGTCCTCCTGAGCGAAGCGCTCACGGTGGACTTACACCGGTTTCGTGATCTGGTCGCCCGGGCTCGCGTGGCCGACGACGACGACCGTTCCGCGGCCCTGTTCGAGGAAGGCCTCGCGCTGTGGCGCGGAGAGGCTTTCCTGTCCATTGACACCCCGTGGTTCAACGCTTCCCGGGAGGCCGTTCACCGGGAGCGGCGCACCGCCGAGCTGGATCGCAACGATATCGAGCTGCGTCGTGGCAGGCACACCAGCCTGCTGGATGCCCTGTCCACGGGTGTCGTGGCGTACCCGTTGGATGAACGCTTGGCCCGTCAGTTCATGCTGGCGCTGTACCGCAGTGGCCGGGCGGCTGATGCGTTGCGCTGCTTCGAGCAGGTCCGCCGGGAATTGGCTGAGGAGCTGGGGTGCGATCCTGGTCGGGAGCTGCGGGAGTTCTACCAGCAGATACTTACCTCCGACCCTGCGCTCGACGTGCCCGCCCGGCCTCCCACGATCGCTTCCGCACCAGCACGTCAGCGGGCCTCATCAGCGGCGAGCCCGCACGCACCGGTTTCGGACCGGCCGGATGACGCCACCGGAAACGGTCACGAGGATCGGGTCGGAGCGAACACACAGCAACCGCGCCCTCGCCTGCTTCCGCCGACCCCGTCCCTGTTCGTGGGCCGGGAAGACGAGTTGGCTGAAGCCTGCCGACTGCTCGGCCAGGAGACGTCCGGGTCGGTGACCCTGCTGGTCACCGGCTCGGCCGGGGTCGGCAAGACGGCCTTCGCCGTGCGCGCGGGGCATCTGCTGGCCTCGCGGTTTCCGGACGGTCAGCTCTACGTGGACCTGCGGGGTTTCGGTGACGAGCCGGCCGAGCCGTTCACTGTCCTCGGTACCTTCTTGCGGGCGCTCGGCGTACACGGCGGTGCGATGCCCCCTGACGCGACCGGGCGAATCAATCTCTACCGCACCTTGCTGGCCCAACGCAGGACACTCGTCGTGCTGGACAGCGCGGCCGATGCGCTGCTGGTGGACGACCTTCTGCCCAGCGGTGAACACTGCGCCGCCATCGTCACCAGCCGGACCACGCTGGCGAGCCTGGGCGGTGTCCGGCTCCCCCTGAGAGTCCTCGACTCCGCAACGGGGCTGGCTCTGTTGCGTGAGATGGTGGGCGCAGACCGGACCGTCGCGGAGTCCGAATCGGCCCGGTCCATCGTGGAAACCTGTGGCGGTCTTCCCCTTGCGGTATGGGTCACCGGAGCGCGACTGGCCGCACGACCGCACTGGCCGCTGGCCAAGGTCGCCCGTGCACTCGCCGACGAGCAACGCAGGCTTGATGAGCTGGCCGTCGGCCACGTCGCCGTGCGGACCAGCCTGGAGCTGACCTACCGGGGCATGGCCCCCATGATTCGGCACGCCCTGCGGATGCTCGCCCTGCTGCCTGGACCGGACTTCGCCGTCTGGGCCCTGGCCGCGCTGCTGGACATGGACCTGGGCCGCGCGGAGGCCGTGCTCGACGAGCTGGTGGATATGCATGTGGTGGAGGTCGGGGCGGCTGGTGCCACCGGAGTGCGCTACCGGCTGCACGACCTGGTGCGGCTGGTGGGCCAGGAACGGGTGGAGCGGGAGGTCTCACCGCAGGACCGTACGACGGCGCTCACACGGCTGTTGGGCGCGAGCCTGCACCTGGCCGACCTGGCCGCGGACACCCTCAGCGTCGACTTCCAGGGCATCTCGCAGGCCGGCCTGGCATCCTGGCGGCCCTCCACGACGGACACCACCCAGATCCTCGCGGACCCACTGGTCTGGTTCAACGACGAGCGCCGGTTTCTCATCGACGTGGTGGACCAGGCGCTGGACAGAACCGAGATCGCGCCGGCCGCCGGGCTGGCCACCACGCTGACGACACTCTTCCAGATCGGCAGCCACTTCGACGACTGGGAACGGATCCAGAACCGGGCGCTCAAGGCGGCGCTGAGCAGCGGCAGCCGGCGCAGCACCACCCAACTCCACCGCTGTCTGGGCGAACTCACCACCGTCCTCGACCGGTATCCGGAAGCGCTCGACCACTTCGAGCAGGCACTGCAGTTCGCCGACGGCGAGGGCCCGGCCTACCGAGCCAGCGCGACAGCCGGACTGGCATACGTACACCGTTTATTGGGCCAGTATTCCTCGGCTGTGCATCATTTCGGACAGGCAATCGAGTTGGCTCGAACGGTGGAAAACGTCAACTGCCTCGTCTACGCCACCAACGGCATCGGCGTTATCCACCTCGAGCAAGGGCATGTCGAAGCGGCCATGGAGCGGTTCACGCAGTGCCTGCGGGCGAGCCAAGAAGCGGGCTACCGGCCCGGAGAAGCCCAGGCCTTGCGATGCCTGGGACAGAGCCACCGCGCACGTGGCGCCTACCCCGCCGCCGCCGACTGCTTCCAGCAGGCCGCCTCGATCAGCGAGAGTCTGGGCGACCGGCTCACCACCGCACACGCCACTTGCTGGCTGGGGGACGTCCTGGTGCGACAAGGCGCTCATGCGGAGGGGCGCCGATTACTGGCCCGCACCCTTTGGACCTACCGGGAGTTCGGCAACCTGTGGGGCGAGGCAGCGACGCTCTATGCACTCGCCGAGGCGCAACTCGTAGCAGGCCGTCCAGCGCCGGCCGGTCGACGCGCCGAAGCAGCCGTCAGCCTGTGGCGACAGATCGGTTCCCGCACCTGGCTAGCCGTGGGCCTCGACACCCTGGCCAAGGCCCACACCATGGCCGGTGACCTCATGGCCGCAGCCCGCACTCAGGACGAGGCCTCAGCAGTGCGGGCGACCTCGGACACCTAGGAGCATGGGTCAGTAACCAGCAACGGGCATCAGTCCGCGCAGCACACCGGTATCCACCCACGGCAGGCACTGGTTGATGCCGGTTACTGATCCGAGACGAACCTTGAGGCCGTGCTGGTCCGTCAACTGTCCTGCGGGACAGGCACGTTCATGGCCACCGGTCGCCTGACCCACGACGAACAGGTCCCGTCCGCATCCCGCGGACGCATCCCGGCGAACGCCACGCTCGAGGCCGTCGCGGGCTGCCTGGAAGCCCTGGGCCGTAGCATCACGGCGTCAAGGGTGCGACTGGCGCTCCGGGGCCTTGGGCGCCTCCTTTTGGCCATTTCATGGTGCCATGGGCATGACTTATACCGACCTGGGATAGAAAGACGCCGGGCACAGCGGCATCCGTGAGGCAACAGCCGAGTGAACCGGGGGTTCCAACACGTGAGAGACACCCGTGCCATCGAGGTCCAGGTGGAGAACTTCACCGAGGACGGCTTCCTCGTACTGCCCGGTTTTCTACCCGCCGCACTCGTCGAGCGTCTCGTGCCGGAGGTGGACAAGTGGGTGGAGACAGGGTGGCGTCAGAAGTCCATCGATGTCTGTCTGCGTCCGGAGGCCGGGCCGCCCCAGGTGGTCGAGCTGGACCTTGAGGCGCACGGTGAGCTCGCGGTGTATCCGCCGCTGATGGACCTGCTCAGCAGTCCCGAGCTGCTGGGCGAGTCCTTCGTCTTCCACCACCTGCACAGCGACCGGCGCCCGGTCGGCGGAGCCGGCAAGAGTTGGCACCACGACTACGAACAACAGCCCCAGCGCGACCGTCGCTTCCCCATGGTCCACGCGTTGCATTACATAGGCGGACTCCAGCCGGAGCTGGGTGGCTTGGTAGTGCTGCCGGGCTCGCACCTGGAGGTCGCCGAGAAGGACGCCCGCAGCCACGTGGGCACGGGCGTGCTGCCGGGTGAAGTGGTCATCGACGACGTGCCGCCCGGGTCGACCGTCGTACTGCACTCGGCGCTCTTTCACACCCGCCGGGCCGCGTCGGCCACACATGCGGACGGCGGCCCGCGATACATGATCGACGGCTCTTACTGCCGCACGGGCACCCTGTGGCCGCCGGTCAAGCCGTATTGGCGGCAGGTGCTGGCGGTGGCCCGGTCGCGTGGTCTGGGCGCGGGACGGCCGGAGCTCTTCGCGGAGCGGCACTTCAGCGAGTACGAAAGGGCGGAGAGGCGCAGCGGATGAGAGTCCTGGAAGCGGTACGGTTCGACGCGGTCATGGACCGCTTCGCCCATGAGCACCCCTTCGACGCGTCTGATCAGGCCAATTCAAACGACGAGGCCGAGGGGCACATCCGTAACGCCGAACTGAAGCTGCGCGGCCGTTGGCACCGGGTCCTCTTGGAGGGGCCGGAGGTCCGGAACGTGGTGCTGCCCTGGCACCTGGGCGAGGACGGAGAAGTGGAACTCATCCCCAGGACCGGGCTGACCGTGGCCGCGGCGGCGGACCGGCTCGCGATGCTCGACAGCTCGTACGCCCATACCAATCCGTTGTGCGCGTTCAAACTCGCCCGTCAGAGCACAACTGCTCACCTTGCCCCGTTCCTGAGCACACGGCCCGTTCCGGGGCGTGACTACGAGTCCCTGACGGTCCGCGAGGGGCTGATCCACCTGGACGGGCTGCACCGCATGCTCGCCTGGGCCCGGGCAGGGCACCTGGTGCCCGGCAACTGGTTCGAAGCGTACGTGGCCGGGCTATCCCCGGCCCACGTACGGCATGGCACTGGGCATGACCAGGACGGACTGGATGTTCACTCCGAGGGGCAGGCCGGCCATGGTCCGCACCATGTCGACGACGTGCCCCACGTCCATGGTGGGTTCCACCCTCCGTGACCCGTCGGCCTGCAGGACGGCCGGCTGAGGACGGTCCTGCGGCGTGACGTTGCCGATGTCGATCTGGCCGCAGGAGATGTCGTAGCGGCGGCCGTCCAAGGACAGCGAGCGTGTCATCCCGGCCACCGCGTGCTTGGCCGCGGTGAACGCGATGGAGTCCGGCCGGGGGGCCTGAGCGGAAGGCGCCCCGTTGTTGATGATCCGTCCCCCGCGCGGTACCTGCTGCTTCATCACGCGGAAGGCGGCGCGGGAACACAGGAAGGTTCCGGTGGCGATGGAGTCCATCACGCGGTGCCAGTCCTCGATGCCCACCTCCTCGGTCGGGGTGTACGGCATGGTGTCGGCAGCGTTGTTGAACAGCACGTCCAACCGCCCGAACCGGTCCACGACGTACCCGAACAGGCCGTCCACGGCCGCGGAATCGGTGATGTCCGCGGGGAACGGGACCGCGCGTGCACGACTGGCGGCCGGCGTGAGCGCCACCGTCTCCTCCAGCGGTTCCTTGCGCCGGCCCACCAGGCCCACCGTCCAGCCGTCCGCCAGCAGACCCAGTGCGCACGCCCGCCCGATTCCGCTTCCCGCTCCCGTGACGACAGCCGTTCTCCCAGCCATGTCCCACCCGACCTCTCCTCAGGGAAACCCATGCGTACGAAGGGCTCTCCGAGCGTGCCCGAGCACCCCTCACCCAAACAGGAGCCGCACATGAATGGCCATATACAGGCGTTGGGCGGGTCCGACAGCAGCCGGGCCTGGTTCGACCGCGCCCAGGCATCGCTGGCCGGCGGCATCAGCTCCTCCTCCCGGCTGACATCGACCGGCCCGCACCCCTATCCGCTCTACATGGCCGGCGGGTCCGGTACGCGCATCCGGGACGTCGACGGCAACGAATACCTCGACTACCTCATCTCCTACGGCAGCGCGGTGCTGGGGCATGCCCACCCGCAGCTCACCGAGGCGCTCACCGCGGTCCTGCACACCGGCACGATGTTCGGCACCTGCAACACCACCGAGGTGGAACTCGCCGAGCTGATATGTGACATGGTGCCTTGTGCGGAGCTTGTCCGGTTCGCCAACTCGGGCAGCGAGGCGGTGCAGGGGGCCGTGCGCGCCGCTCGCGGGTACACCGGGCGCTCGAAGATCCTCAAGTTCGAGGGCCACTATCACGGTTGGACCGATAGCCTGGCCATATCCAATCGTCCCACCGCCTCCGAGGCCGGCCCCTACGCCGCCCCACACCCCGTACCCCATTCCCCCGGCATTCCAGCGGGGGTCGTCGGCGACGTGGTCGTCTGCCCGTGGAACGATCCCGCTGCGCTCCGCGCCCTCCTGGACGCCCATCGTGGGGAATTCGCCGCCGTCATCTGCGAACCGATCGTCGCCAACAACGCCTGCACCATGCCCGCGCCAGGATTCCTGAACCTGCTGCGTGAGGAATGCACACGACGTGGAATCCTGCTCGTCTTCGACGAAGTCTGTACCGGATTCCGCACCGGCCCCGGAGGCGCCCAGACGATGTTCGGGGTCGTGCCGGACCTCGCCGTCTTCTCCAAGGCGCTGGGTGGCGGCGTCCCGATCGCCGCCTTCGCGGGGCAGCGGCACGTGATGGAGCCTCTGGCGCAGGGGCAGGTCAAGCACGGCGGGACCTACAACGCCTCACCGCTGTGCGCGACCTCCGCACTGGTCACCCTCCAGCAGCTGAACCAGCCGGACGTCACCAAGCGGATCGACGAGAGCGGTCGGCGAATCATGGAGGCGATTCGTCGGGCCGCCCACGACCGGCATGTCCCCTGCTCGGTGCAGGGCGTCGGCGCCATGTTTCAGACCGTTTTCACCGCTGACGGCACACCGACCCGGCAGTACCGCGACCTGCTGCTGACCGACCAGGCCCGCTACAACGCCTTCCGCCACGAACTCCTCAAACGCGGAATCCACACCAACGCCTACGGCATGGCCTGTTGGTTCGTCGCCGCCACCGTCACGGAGGACGACCTGGACGCCACATGCGAGGCCGTGGAAGACGCCTTCGCCGTCCTGTGATCCGTATCGCGTCCGGGAGTGGGAGCAGTTGTGTGACGTCGTGCCGGTTTCCGCTGGTCAGGGATACAGCAAGCCGAGGGGCCGACGTGATTCCCCCTTTGAGGGCCCTGACACGGGAGCCATCGATCGAGGTTTCGTCCATGTCCAGCAGACCTGTTGCCCGCAGTTCGGTGAGAAGTATGCCGTACAGCCGGGGCCGGACGCCGATGCGGCGGGCGATGCGTTTGCGGTTCACTTCCCGGCCCAGGCGCCTCGGTTCGGCGTGGATCCGCGGGACACCGTATGTGTTGCGGGAAGCGAGGTGCAGGACGGCGGTCTCGTGCGCGAGCGCGTCATCGGCGGCCTGGCGGACACGGCGGGCAGCTTCGCATTCGCGCGATGCGTAGGAGGAGGAACGTGCGACTTTCAGTGCCCGGCACGGCGACCTCCGTGACTGTCTTCCCGGAGAAGCGGACGAGCGCGATGGCGTCTCGCTGGGAAGCTTCAGGCGGGGCTTCCACTTCGACCGTGGACGCGGACGACCGGACGTATGAAATCGTGACCCGCGAAGCGTTCTACGACTGATCCGCCGACTGGCCCGTGTGCTGGCGGGCGCGGCTCCGGCGGTCGTACGCCGCCTGTGCCACCGCCCGCAGCCGCACGTAGAAGGGGTTGTCCTGGCTGATCTGCCACATGTGCAGATAGATCAGCATCTGGTTGAGCACGGTGTCGTACTCGACCAGCGTGCCGGACGCGTCTCCGGCCGCCTTGCCCCAGCCGACCAGGCGCTCCTTCTGAGCGGCGGTGATCTTGCCCGCCTTCTCAAAGGAGTCCGCGTACCGCTCCAGCTTGTGCGGTTGAGCGCCGTAGACCAGCTTTTCCTCCAGCATCCCTTGCTGGAATTCGTCGAACTCGGGGTTTCCGGCCAGCGCCGACTTCAGGTCACTGAGCGCCTGCTTGCGCTCGGCCGCCAGCTCCGCGACCTCCTCATTGGTCGCCCCTGACTGCACCAACTCCATCACCGGGCTGCTGCCGAACGCCTGGTGGGCCGCGACATGAGTCAGCTCGTGGGCGATGTGCCCCAGCAGGAAGGAGGTGCCACCTCTGGCCTGGGTGTCGACGTTGAATGTGAACGCCGGGCCGCCGCCGTCGGTGGTCGGGTTGAGCTTCATGCCCGGCATGCCGCCCTGTGGGTACTGCATCACGGTCACCAGGGGCACCACGGCCATCAGTTCCCCGATGACGGCGCGCGTCTCCACAGGTAGTGTCTGGTCCTCGTGAAGCGCCCCCAGCTTCTGGACGAAGTCGCCCATCATCGCGTGGAACCGTTCCGCGGGGACGGCCTGGGCCGCCTTCTGGGCCTCACCGGCCGGCATGCGGATGTCGAGGTCCGGGTTCTGCCCCTCGCTCATCATGCGGTCGACTTCGGTCAGTAGGCCCCGGAAGACAGCCTCGGGGTCCAACTGTCCTTGCGCCGCCGCGGCCTGCTGGCCGAGCTGCTGGGTGCCCCCGACGCGCGCCCCTCCCTCTGCCTTGTGGGCGACGTAGTCGCCGCACGCCTTGACGATGTCCTTGAGGGCGAGCAGCCGGGCGCCCTGTCTGGCGTCCGGCAGTGCGTAGAACGCCTTGAGCGCGTTGTCCACCTTGGTGATCTCGGAGCGGCCGCGTGGTCCGAAGGTCGCCGTGCTCTGCTTGAAATCGTCCTCGGTCATCATCCGCGACACCGTGATCAACTGCGACACGGCCGCGTTGCCCATGGTGCTTTGCAGTTCTGCGAGGGGGCGAGGGTCGCGGCTGTTCCGTACGGGGGACGCGGGCGGCGTGCTGCGTGTCTGCCCGGGGCTCTCGCGGAAGGGTGCGCTCGCGCTGTCCGACGGAGCGGCCATGGCCCGCCTCGCGTTGGCCTCCGCCTCGCGTTCGAAACGGTCCGAAGGATCCGAGACCTTGAGGCCGTCGCCATTGTCCGTGCCGGCGACGGGTCCCTTGCGCTGCTGGATTACATGGGTCAGTTCATGGGCCAGGGTGTGCAGGTCAGCCCCGCCCGCACCGATCACGACGTGGTTGCCCGAGGTGTAGGCACGGGCACCCACGTCCGCGGCGGAGGCGCGTGCCGCACTGTCGTCGTGCACACGGACGTCGGAGAAGTCGGAGCCGAGGCGTGCCTCCATCTCGGTACGGACGGGCTCGTCCAGCCGCCGGCCCGGCGAGCGGAGCACTGTGTGCACCGTGGAGCGCTGAACGGGCTGCGGGTTCTCCTGCCCGAATGCGCTGTACCCGGCCTCTTCTTCGACCATGCGCGCCACGGCGGCGTTGCCGATGGTGCGCTGCAGGTCCATCGCCCGCGCGGGCGTCAGACGGCCGGGGCCGGGCCGGAACACCGACCCCGTACGTCCGGCCGCTCGCGCCGATGGTCCCGGGCGGCCAGCCTTCGCCGACCGTTCGTATGCATACACAGCTGCTGGCCCCTTCCGCTGCGACCAGGGGCGACGACGGTCGGATCGGACGCCGCTCACCCTGTGGGCTCGAGCCTATCGGCGTACTCGACAGGAAGATTGGCCTTGCAGGGCAGGGGCCTTCTCCCTGAGGGCAGCGTCTCCCGCCCTCCGGTGCACACACCGTCGCCCCCGGCCCACACCACCGGCCGGGAGAGGTACGGCCAGGGTTTCCGAAGGCGCTACCCTTCGCCCCGTTCCTGCGCACGGTCCAACCAAGGACCGAACTCGCTTTCCCGAACCAGCCGGCCGAGTTTGCGGTACTCCTGGAGCACGGCCGAGACGATCTGCTCCATACCCAGCGACCTCCCGGATTCCGCCGCAAGATATGCGGCGGTCACCGCGCAGGCGCGGATCGACCCTCCCGCCAGCTCGAAGCGTCCCGCGCAGAACTCCAGGTCGAGTTCCGCCTCGCGTGGGATCTCCGTCCCGAGGCAGCGGTCCCACAAGGCCAGTCGCTGCTGGGCGTCCGGCATGGGGAACTCCGCGATCACGTCGAGGCGGCGGGTGAAAGCCTCGTCGAGATTGGCCCGCAGATTGGTGGTGAGCACCGCGATCCCGTCGAAGGACTCCATCCGCTGCAGCAGGTAGGCCGACTCCACGTTGGCGTGGCGGTCGTGCGCGTCCTTGACCTGTGAGCGCTTCCCGAAGATCGCGTCCGCCTCGTCGAACAGCAGGATGCCGTTGACGTCGGACGCCTCGACGAAGATCCTTTCGAGATTCTTCTCGGTCTCACCGATGTACTTGTCCACCACGGTGGACAGATCCACGACGTAGAGCTCCATGCCGAGCTCCGACGCCACCACTTCGGCGGACATGGTCTTGCCGGTGCCGGACTCACCGGCGAACAGCGCGATGACCCCTCGTCCCCGGCCGCCTCCCGGCCTCATCCGCCACTGACCGAGCACCTGCTCACGGTGGTGTGCGCGCAGGGCGAGTTCGGACAGCTGGCGCAGGGTTGCAGAAGGCAGCACGAGGTCGTCCCAGCCAACCGCGGGCTCGATGCGACGGGCAAGCCGTTCGAGCCCCGCGCCGTTCTGTGCCCGAACCGCCGTGCGCAGGTCCTGCGCGTCCACCGGACGCTCCTCCAGGACCGCCAGCCGGGAGGCGACGACGGCGGCCTTGCGCACCTGCTCGGAGTCGAGCCGGTAGGAGGCGGTGGCCTCGATGAGTCCCTCGTCGGCCGACGCGTTCTCGGCGGGCAGCCCGACAGACGTGCCTGCCTCGGCGAGCGCCCGACGCCACTGCCGCGCCACGCCCGCGGGGGCGGGGGGCGGGACTCGGACCGGAACCGGGCTCTCCCTGGTCCACAGGGGATCCCAGTTCTTCTTCCCGAACGCGATCAGGGGAGCACCGCTGACCGCCGCGCAGAGGTCACCGAGCAGCTGGGCTCCCTCGGGCCGCTCGGGGGCGAGCGATTCGAGCGGCCCGAGGACGACGCCGCCGCGGCTCAGCCGGGCCTCAGCCGCCAGGGTCCGTACGAGCTTCGCCGGTTCGGGAGCGGCGGCGAGTGCCGCGATGTCGACCACCAGCGGACGGCGCCCCGCGGCGAGAAGCGCCTCGACTGCCAGTCTGCCGGGGTCGCCTCCCCGGCCGAGCAGATGCACCAAGCCGCTGCCCGTGCCCAGCGCCGCTGCGACCCGCAGGGCCTCCGGTCCCGTGTCCGGCTCGTGCTCGGGCCCGACCACCCGGACGAGCCCGCGCAGCCTCCCATCGGGCTCGTCGTCGCCGAGCAGGTACGCGGTGATCCGGTCCGGAACCCGCAGCACCCGCGAGAGCAGCGGGCGGTCGGCTTCCAGGACCTCCAGCAGTCCGCCTGCGACCAGCGGGGCGGACGGCGAGAACCGGAAGCGGCCGGAGCTCGCGGCGGGCAGCCCGCAGAGTTCCAGTGCCAGGCCGATGGCCGGCCTGCGCCGGGTGAGGTCGTCGTTGAGGTAGCCATAGAGCCGCTCGAACCGAATGTCGATGTCCGGGGCCATCGCGACCAGCAGGAGGTCGACGTCCAGCGGTACCAGGCCGAAGTTCTCGGCGAGGTGCCGGATCCGGCTCCCGGGCGGGGAGTGCGGCGAAGGCTCGGAGCCGTACGCCGGTACGGGCGCGAACGCGTCGCGGGAGGCCATGATCCGCTCGACCGCCTCGGGGGTGAGGTACTGCCCCCGGTACGGATCGTCCGGTTCCGGGTCGACGGCCCGCCGGGCCGCCACGGCGTGCCTGACCCGTTGCTCGACGTGGATCAACCGCTCCCAAAGGTCCTCGATGCCCACCTTCGGGGTGCCGGGCAGTTCACGGACGGCATGGGTGCCCTGTGTCATGGTCATCGAGCCGCGCCCCCACGCCTGCGCCGGCCGGGCGGCAACTGCCGTTCACGTTCTGCGGCGAAGCCCTGCCCACCGGGGTCGGACGCCCCGTCGTAGCGCAGCCGGCGCCCCGGCCCCGCCCCGTCGCCATCCCGTGCGGCGGCGGCCTTCACCACCAGCCCTTCGGTGACCGGCGGGCCGGCGGAAGTCCGTTCGCCGGCCAGCGGTGCCCACACACGCAGGTCGATCGCAGCCTTGAGCTCACCGCCGAGCGCGGACCACACGTCCGAGGCGGACGGCCCGTCGGTGCCCGGACCCGCCGCCTCGATCTCCACGGTCAGCCCGAGTTCGGCAAGGCTGCCCGTGTGCATACGGGCAGGCAGGACGTCCGACCGTACGAGGCAGCGCAACACCTCGGAAAGCAGGCGGTGTTCGTCCTGCGGGCGGTTGGTCCAGGCGGTCACCAGATAGGTCAGCTCGAACCAGCGCGGCGGGGTCCGCCAACCGATGACCATTCCTTGGTCGTCGTGCTCCTCGGCCGTGCCGGTACGGCGGCGGGCCGCATCCTCACGGATGCCGTGGAGGAAGACACTGACCGTGGGGGCGTTGCGCCGGGCGGACCAGTCCTTCGTCGGTGCGTCGAAGACCAGGTCCACGCCACTCTCCTGGAGGCCGGCGTCGACCAGTAACAGCCGCAGCCCCTCGTCCACTTCGTGGATCACCGGCGCCCCACCTCGTCCGGCGGGACGATGGTGCCGCTGACCACCAGGAAGGGCGTGGTGACCGGGCTGAACCCCGGTCCCTCGGCGGTGATCGTGCGCGGCCCCGTCTGGTCCTTCGCCAGGATCAGCAACTGCGCGATGAACGTACGGTCCCCGCGCGGGACGGTGGGCGGTGCGGCTGCCGTGATCCCGGGCTTCCAGGTGAGCGTCACCGGTGCTCCGGGCGGGAAGTCCTTGCCCCGTACGGAGGTGACGAACCCGGGTTTGCCGACGGCGGGCACCGCGACGATACGGGGCTGGAGAATGCGCAGCGGGATCCTGGAGACGTTGTCGCGGGTGTCGGCGTCGGTACCGGTCGTGGTCAGGGTTCCGGTGATGGTCGTCCTCAGCGCCCGGTCCGGCTTGAGCACGACGCGGACGACCGTAGAGGCTCCCGGTGCCAGGTCGGGCAGCGTGCACACCCCGGCGGCGCAGCCGGCCGGAAGCGGACCCGCCGGGATCCGCGCGGGCAGTCCGAGCCGCAGCCGCAGGCCGGTGGCGAGCGCGTTCTTGCCGTTGCGCACGGTGTACGTCACCACGACCCGGCCGCCGACGAAGCCGGGGCTGGGCTGTGCCCGCACCGCGACGCCGGGCCCCGCCTCGGGTTCGGGCGGCTGGGGCGCCGGAGGCCGGGGCGGCGAGGTCGAAGGAGACGGGGTGGGCGTCGGTGTCGGAGGTACGTCCTGGACCGGGACGGTCGTCCCGGTGGCGTTGTCCGTGGGGTTCGGGTCCACCACGGCTCCGGTGACCGACCAGCCGATCTGCTGGTCTCCTGTCGTCACGCCGGTCAGCCGAGCGGTGACCTCCACACTGGTCCCGGGCCGGAGCACGCCCAGGTCGCACTGGGGCGACCCGGTGGCGCAGGGCCCGGCCGGGGTGGTGATCTCCTCCAGGCGCACGCCGGGCGGGGCGTCGACGGTGAACGTGGTACCGGGCGAGGGTGCGGGACCCCTGTTGGTGACGGTGACCGTCACCGACACGGAGGAACCGACCTCCACCGCGGGCCCGGTGGGCGGTGCGGTCAGGGACAGGTCGACCGACTGCTGGAAAGCGGGCTCCTTCTGCCGCCCGGTGAGTCTGTCGCCGAACGGCGTCAGCGTGCCGGAGGAGAGGTCGAGCACGGACAGCTGCTCCGGGGAGTTCGGCGCGAGCGCTCTGCGTGAGCTCAGCACCAGCCGTCCCGCGTCCGGCGACCAGGCCACGTCGCGGGGCTGGAAGGGCCCGGTCTGCGAGGTGTCGGGGATGTCCTGATGGCACGCGTCGGGGTTGTTCCGCTGGACGGACGGAAGCACGACCCGGCACTCGCCACCGGTCAGCGAGGTCACGAGGATTCCGTCGCGCTCGTTGACCCGGCCGCCGCCGTCCTTGCGGTTGAAGGCGAGCGTGCCGCCGTCGGGGGAGAACGCGGGGCTGTCGTCGATCACCTTGCATTCACCGGGGCAGATGGTGACGCTGAGGTCCCGCTGCTGGTCGAGTGCCGCCACCGGCGCGGTCCAGACGTGCTTGATGCCGCCCAGGCCCCGGATCACGTGGTTGCGGGTGAAGGCGAGGGTGGTTCCGTCCGACGACCAGGTCGGCTGCGCGTCACCTCCTGCCAACTGCCCTTCCGGCGGGACTACTTTGCCCACGATCGCTCCCGTGGCGACGTCCGCGATGAGAATGCTGCTCGGCCCCGCGGCCTGGCCGACCCCGCCGGGCGAGGTTCTGGTGAACGCCAGCTTGGTGCCGTCCGGCGAGAACGTGGGGTCGGTATCCCAGTCGCGGGGACCGCGTCCGGCGAGCGGCATCGCCGCCTCGTGGGTGCCGTCGGCGTCGGCCAGCCAGATCCGCTCGACGCGCTCCTTCTCCGGCCCCTCGAAGCGGGTCAGGACGATGCGCCTACCGTCCGGTGTGTAGTTCTGCCGCTCGGTCCAGGGGTCGTAGGCCTCCGCCGGGTTGAACAGCGGGTCCTTGGCGGGGTCGGTGTTGGTATTGGCCTCCGGGTCCTCCTTCAGGATGGAGAGCCCGAGGTCACGCGGGTCCGCTCCGTCCTGCCTGACGTCCTGGAGCGTCACGTCGTTCGCCTCACGGGGGGTCCGCCGTGCCACGACGGGGGTACCGGAGTCCGCGGGCCCGAGCCAGGTGGGCGATTCGACCGCACGGTCCTCGCCGAGCGTCAGGCCCGGCTCGTTCCCGTCGAAGGCGGTCGTCCGGTAGACGTGGTCGTAGTCCTTGCACCCGCAGGTCGTGTCGGGGCTGAGGAAGAGCAGGCCGTTCCCGTCCGGCAGCCAGGCGGCCGAGCGGGTGCGCCAGTCGGCCTGGACACCGGCCAGCAGGGGACGATCGGTTCCGACACCCTCGGTCACCCGGAGCCGGGGTCCCGTCGTCGTGTCCGTGGTGAGGGTGTACGCGACAAGAGTGCGTTGGGAGCCGTCGTCCACCGGGTTCCACTCCGGCTCGGTCGCGTCGCCGGGCGGGCCGTCACTGATCACCCTCGCCGCGCCGCCGGCCACGGCCCGTTCGTATATCAGCCCGGTCCGCCCGGGACCGGAGTCACAGGAGTACGCGATCCGCGAGCCGTCCGGGGAGAACGTCGGGGAGGTCTCGTTGTTGGGGGTGTCCGTCAGCCGCCGCAGGCCGGAGCCGTCGACCCCGACGGTCCACAGCTCACGCTGGACCACATCACCCGGCCCCCGCTCCGCGGAGTCGAACACCACGGTCCGCCCGTCCGGGGAGAGTTCGGGGTGTGCGGCGTCCCGGCCGGTGGTGAGCTTGCGCACCGCTCCGTCCGCATCGCGTACGTACACCTGCGGTCGCACGCTGTCGCGCAGGCTGGTGAAGACCAGCACCTCACCGCGTGCGAAGGGATCCTCGTCGTAGTGGGCCGGTCCGGTACCGAACAGCGGTGCGCTGGTGGCCGGGTCAAAGACCCGGCCGAGGCTGCGGTGTTCGGTACCGGCATAGGCGATGCGCCCGGCATCCGCCGGCCCTTCGTCCGCCGCCGCGGCGAGCCTCGGCGCACCCTGAGGTACGGACGCGGAACCCGCCACCAGCAGCGGCGCCAACAGCACCACAGCGCCCGTCAGTCGGCCCAGCCGGGTATGCCTCGCAGGGCCAGCAGTGCCGGTCACGGCCCACCTCACAGTCCTGTTGATGACTCTCCAAGACAAGCATCGCGCCTGCGCCGGGCCAAGGACAGGTCCGGAGTACCCGGAGCAGGGGAAGGGGCTGTTGCCCTTTGCGGCGCCTTCCCGGCCCCTCGCCCGGCCGCTCCGGCCATGAACACCGGCGAGCCCCCCGCGCGGCGACGTCCTCACGCCGTCCGCACGGGAGCCCGCGGCAGGACTCAGATGAGTCCGTGTCGCATGGTGTAGCCGACGGCGTGGGCCCGATTGCGCAGTTCGAGCCGTGTCACCACCTCGTGCAGCACGTTCTTGACGGTGCGTTCGGAGTACGAGGTCTTCTGTGCGATCTCCGCGGTGCCGTAGCCCTCCGACACCAGCCTGATCATCTCCGCCTCCCGCGTCGTGAGGGTGGAAAGCGAGAGCCCCCGGGGGTCGAGGACCGTGCGCTGGAGGCTGCTGACATGGTCGAGGAGCTTTCCGAGCAGGTCGCCCGGCAGCACTCCTTCGCCGTTCGCCATCGCTGTCACCAGGTGGACAAGACTGTCCTGGTCCGCCTCCCCACGCCTCAGTACGGCGGCGACGCCGCACTCGATCATGGTCTGGAGCGCGCCCGATTCGAAGAAACCGACGACGAGTCCGGTACGGGTCGCGGTGTTGCGCTGGAGGCGCTGCAGGAGCTGGACGGTGCGATCGTCCACCATGTCGACTACTACTAAGGAGACTTGGGCCCGGTCTGCCTCGGACTCCGCCATCAGCTCTATCTCGGGCCGTGGGCGCATTTGGTGAACCACGCCGGTCCGCAGGATCAGGTCCTCCGCGTACACGGCTACGGAGACCCTGCCCCCGGTAGCCTCCTTGGCGCTGCCCTCGGCGGAGCGCTCCGATGGAGTGGGCCTGCGGTACTGGCCGCGGTCCGCTGCTCTGTTCATCGTTTCTGCTGTCGTCGTCATTCGCTTGCGTGCCTGTCTTCCTCAGATGCTTCCGTCCGATACGCCTGTTGCCACACTCGACCGCGTCGGCCGCCGGCACGGTGAACGGGCCCGAGGGAGGGTCGCCGGGACATCGTGCCGTTGTGCCGTCAGGGCACCACCCCTGCCCGATCGTTGCCCTCGCGTCTCTGCTGCGCAGCGCAGGGACGGCCTATGGTCACATCGTGACCACATCTGCCGAACTCGAAACGCGTACGGTGACGGTGTCGCCCGGCGCTGAAGCGACGACGACACTGACCGTGCGCAACGACGGCGACATCGTCGAGGCGTACACGCTCGAAGTGGTCGGCGACTGCGCCGCTTGGAGCGCCGTCGAGCCGGCACGCGTGTCCCTCTACCCGGGCACCTCCGAGGTGGTGACCGTACGGCTCGCGCCGCCCCGGTCCCACGAGGTCCGGGCCGGTGAGATACCCCTGGGTGTCCGCGTTCTGCCCACGGAGCACCCCGAGTCGGTGGCGGTCCCCGAGGCCACGGTGGTCGTCGGGCCCTTTCACGAGCTCCGGGCGGAGCTCGACCCGCGCCGACGCTCCGGCTGGCTGGGCGCCCGGTTCCGTACCTCGGTGCAGAACAAGGGGAATACCGCGGTCGACGTCGCTCTCACCGGCAAGCAGGCCGGTGAGGAACTCCGCCTGGCCTTCACCCCGGGCCAATGGCGCCTGGAGCCGGGCGAGTCCGCCGAGGTGGGCCTGCGGGTACGGGCCCGGAAACTGATCTGGTTCGGCAAGCCGGTCTCCTGGCCGTTCGAGGTCGAGGCCGCCGAAAGCGCCGAACAGGACACCGACAGCGAGCAGTCCGGCCGGTCCGAGGCGCTGCCCGGTGAGTTCGCGCAACTGCCGGTACTGCCCGGGTGGCTGCTGATCGTCCTGGCAGCGCTGCTCGCGCTGCTGCTCGCGTGGTTCGCGCTGGTCCGGCCCGCGGTACGGAGCACCGCGAAGCAGGCGGCGACCGAGGCCGCGCAGGAGAAGACGCCCCGCAATCAGCAACAGGGGGCGACAACGGCGGGCGGCGCGGGCGATCCGTCCGGTGGTCAGGGGGAGAACCAGGGGCAGGGGGACGGTACGGGCAAGCCGAATGCGTCCGGAGGCTCCGGTTCCGGCGGTTCCAGCTCGGGATCGGGGGGCACCCAGCAGAGCTCGGCGACGATCGATGTGCAGACCGGGTCCGGGGCCAAGAAGGAGGGGGCGTACCGGGTTCCGAAGGGGAAGGTATTCGGTATCACGGACATCGTGGTGGCGAACTTCCAGGGCGACGAAGGAGTACTGACCATCTCCTTCGGGGAGCGAAAGATCACCACCATCGCTCTGGAGACCTTCCGCAACCAGGACTACCACTGGGTCACCCCCATCGAGATTCAGGAGAACGACACGGTCACCGCGTCCGTGACCTGTGCCAAACCTGGCACGCCGGCGACCGGAACTCAGGCTTCCGAATGCCACCAGGTACTCAATGTCAGCGGCGTGCTGAGCGATCTCGCACCGTAGAAACAAAACGCCTGGCCTCCCGCTTCCCCCACAGGGGATGAGAACAGCAGAAATCCCGACCGAGTGAAACCCGGATTGCCGATCTTTGGCAGTTTCCTTCTCCTGTGCACATTAGAGGTCTAGACCTGATGGGTTCTTCGTGGCTCCGGCGGCGGGTGAGGACTTTCCGGTCACAGCCCCTTCGGGAAACGCCGAAAGGGCCGGGTGGGGCGGTCAAGGACCGGATCAGGTCGCCGGTGCCCGACCGGATGGTCAGGGCCTGTCCGCCCGTGGTGAATTCTGGCTGTTTTCCGTCGATCCGACACCGATTCCCCGGCCGCCGCGGACGTCGGCGAGCAACTCCGGGGATCCCGGGGGCGCGGGACCGCGTACGCCGGCATTCGTCGGACCCGGGCATCCGCATTTCCGTCGAGCCCCTGGCGGCGTAACGGCGGACGCCTTCCGTGAAACCGGAGTCCACCGTGCCGTCACGCGACCGAACCGGGAAATGCGGCGACCGCCGCGACCGGTCCGCAGGGGGAAGCATTTCCTGTCGCACGGGTGCCTGGGAAGGCAGCACCCTTGCCCCGTGTCCAGGACTTTGAGACCTACTGTCCGTCACAGCCGTCGAGGAAGACTCGGTGGCGAACGAACGACCACGCGAAGGAGCGAGCATGCCGTCGTACCTCACCCCCGGTGTATACGTGGAGGAGGTGCAGTCCGGAGCGCGGCCCATCGAGGGAGTCGGCACCGCGGTCGCAGCCTTCGTCGGTTTCGCGGAGACCGGCCCCTTCCACCAGCCGACGCTGGTGACGAACTGGGACCAGTACGTCCAGGCCTTCGGTACCTTCACCGCCGACACGTACCTGACGCCCGCGGTCTACGGCTACTTCGCCAACGGCGGCGGTGCGGCCTACATCGTGCGCATCGGTGGCCCCGCACAGGACTCGGGGCAGGGATCCGCCGCCGAAGCGGCCCCGCCCGCCGCCATCGGGGGGTTCCTGGTCTCCGCACGGCCCGGAACGAGTGGAGACCTCTCCGTGGAGGTCGCCGACGCCGAGGGCGAGAACCCTCCGGAGGACCGGTTCCGGCTGCTGGTGCGGCAGGCCGGCAAGGTGGTGGAGACCTACGACGTCTCCACCCGCAAGAACGTCAAGGGCTATCTGGTCGCCCAGACCCGCCAGTCCAAGCTCGTCCAGGTCACCGAGCAGCCTGGCGCGACCCCGACCCGCCCCGAGAACCAGACCCTCGCCCTCGCGCCCGCCGCTGCCGCCCCCGGAGCCGGTGGCGCACGGCTCGACCCTGCCGAGTACATCGGCGACGCCGCCGCCCGCACGGGGTTCGCGGGTCTCGAAGCGATCGACGAGATCACCATGGTCGCCGTTCCCGACCTGATGAGCTCCTACCAGCGCGGGGACATCGACGCCGAGGGCGTCAAGGCCGTCCAGCTGGCGGTGATTTCGCACTGCGAGCAGATGGGCGACCGGGTCGCCGTCCTGGACACCCCGCCGGGCATGAACGCCCAGCGCGTCCGTACCTGGCGCAACGACGACGCCGGATTCGACTCGCGCTACGCGACCGTGTACTACCCGTGGCTCAAGGTCTTCGACCCAGCGACCGGCCAGAACTCCCTGGTGCCGCCGAGCGGCCACGTCGCCGGTGTCTGGGCGCGCAGCGACGGTGAGCGCGGTGTGCACAAGGCCCCCGCCAACGAGGTCATCCGCGGTGCGCTGGACCTGGAGATCCGCCTCAGCAAGGGCGAGCAGGACCTGCTCAACCCGATCGGTGTCAACTGCGTGCGCGCCTTCCCCGGGCGCGGCATCCGGATCTGGGGCGCGCGTACCCTCTCGTCCGACCCGGCCTGGCGCTATCTCAACGTACGCCGCCTCTTCAACTACCTGGAGGAGTCGATCCTCCTGGGCACCCAGTGGGTGGTGTTCGAGCCGAACGACGACCGTCTGTGGTCGAGCATCCGGCGCAACGTCACCGCCTTCCTCACCGAGGAGTGGCGCCGGGGCGCTCTCTTCGGCCGCACGGCCGAGGAGGCGTTCTACGTCAAGTGCGACCGCGACAACAATCCGCAGGAGTCGATCGATCTCGGCCAGGTCGTATGCGAGATCGGCGTGGCTCCGGTGAAGCCCGCGGAGTTCGTGGTCTTCCGTCTCGCGCAGTTCTCCGACAGCACCAGCCTCGTCAACGAGTGACCCAGCAGGGTCCGCAAACGGAACAGGTGACACAGAGTCATGGCAGAGGGCGACGCTCTTTCCACGCACGTCTTCGGCGTGCAGCTCGGCGGCTATCTCGTCGAGTCGATCCAAGAGATCAGCGGCATGACCGTCGAGGAGGAAGTCGTCGAGGTCCGTCAAGTGACCGCCGAGGGCAAGCAGATCATCCGCAAGCAGCCCGGTGCACGTCAGGCGGGCGAGGTAACGATCACCCGCGGACTCGACAAGAGCAGCGAGTTCACCAACTGGATCAAGGAGACGCTCAACAACGGGGCTGTCGACACCGCGCGCCAGAACCTGACCATCGAGATCAAGGACTCGAAGGGTGAGACGGTCCGGCGCATCCAGCTGATGCAGGGCTGGGCCAGCAAGTGGGAGGGCCCCTCGCTGAAGGCCGGCGAATCCAGTGCCGCCACCGAGACGGTGACCATCACCTTCGAGGAGATCGTGGTCGAATGAGGCGCAGGACCGTTACGTCGGGCGGGCTCGACGAAGTCCTCGACAGCCTCGCAGCCACCCCGCCCGCTGGACAGGAGGCTGCCCCCGCGCCGCCTGCGGCCCGGGACCGGGACCGTGACCAGATGGAGCTGCGTACGGAGTTCGAGTTCGAGCTCCCGCGCGGTTACGTCGACGACGAGGGCCAGGTCCACCGGCGCGGCTCGATGCGGCTCGCGACGGCACGGGACGAGCTGCGCCCGCAGATCGACCTGCGGGTGAAGGAGAACCCGGCGTACTTGAGTGTGGTGCTGCTGAGCCAGGTGATCACCCAGCTCGGCACCATCACCGATGTGCACGCCGGGGTCGTCGAGCGGATGTACGCCACGGACGTGGCGTTCCTCCAGGACTTCTACCGCCGGATCAACAGTGAGGGCCACACGCACGCCGCGGTGACCTGCCCGCTGTGCCACGGGGCGTTCGAGGTGGACCTCTCGGGTGGGCGCCTGGGGGAATCGTGACGTACGCGCTTCCCCGATTGCGGGAGGAGATCGCGTACGTCGCCTACCACTTCCATTGGCAGCGAGAGGACATTCTCGACCTCACCCACGGCGAGCGTCAGGAGTGGGTACGGGAGATAGCGCGGATCAACACCCGCGTCAACGAAGGCGGGTGATCGTGTGGGGTTCGGAAACTGGTTCCGCCGAGGGGACCGGCAGCAGCCCGGAACGCCGCCCCGGGGCGGGGCCGGAGCCGACACCGGGCACAGTCCGGAACCGGAGCCCGATCGGAGCGACAGCGGGGCCGATCAGCGGGACGGCGGCTGGGACGGCGGCTGGCGGCAGGTCGCGCCCCCGGCGGTGACCGTCGCCCGGTCCTCGATCGGGGTGAGTGACGGGCTGCGGTTCAGAGCCGGCCTCGCCTCGTGGCAGAACCTCGCGTTCGGGAGCGAACTCGGCCATGCCGTATTGCCGTCGGCGCCGGTGGGCCTCATCCATGGCGTCGCCCGTCCGGGCGGCGCGCGGTCCGAGTCTCCCGGTGGACCGCTGCTGCTGCGTGCCGCCCGGACCGGAACGGAGGGGGAAGCGGAACCTGCGGCGGGCCCGACACCTGCCACGGCGGGCAACGCGACCGGCAGGGGCAGGGCCGGCGGGAAGCCGGCCCCTGCAATCGTCCAGCGGTCGAGCGGTACGACGTCCTCCCGCCTCTCGTCCCCCCGTTCTTCCGGGAGCGGGGCACCGGGGCGGCAGACCGGCGGGGGCGGCGCAACCGCTCCGGAAGCCACGGCAGGGACAGCCCCGGCAAGAAGTACGGCTCCGGGACCGGCTTCAGGCCCGGCCGCCGCGTCGGCGTCGCAGCATCCGGCGGACACCGCACCGGCACCGGTCTCGCGCCGGCGGGCCCGGCCCGCGGCCGTACGCCCGCGGCGGACTGCCCCGCCCCTGATCATTGCCCGGCGTCCGGCGATGGCACTGCGGCACATCGCCGGGATCCTGCCGGCCACAGCCCCCGCACCGGCCACTCCCGTCATTACCACCACCACAGTGCAACAGGGCGCGTCGCAGCAGACTGCGCCCGCGCGGCCGGACGGTTCCGGCGGGGCAGCTCCCGCTGTCCCGCCGGGCGCCGCATCACCACCGGACCGCACCACCGACCGTCCCACCACCGCAACGGTGCGCCCCGCCCTGGGCCGGCCCCTGAGGGAACTGCCCACCGGAGCCGTACCGTCCGGCCCGGCGACGCGGAGCGGGGTCGTCCCGTCCGCTCCGGAAGGGCAACAGGCAGCGGGCATGCCCGTGATTCAACGCCAGGCATCGGACGCGGCACCCCCTGCGGTGACGACCACGCCTTCGCAGGAGGCGACGAAGCCGACGGTGCGTCAGTCGCCTGCCCCGGAGCGTCGGTCCTCGGAAGCCCGGTCCCCGGAGGTTCGGTCCTCGCAGCCGCCACAGCCCGACAGGTCCGGCTCACAGGCTCGTGCCCGCGGCGGGATCGGCACCCCCCTCCCGTCGCTTCCGTCGACAGCCAGGCTTCAGAACGACGCTCCGCTGCTCGGTGACCGCCGTCGGACACCGGCGGGAACCACGGGCCCGCAGCAGGGCACGACGTCGGCGGGCGAGCCCATGGCGCCCCCGCCCTCCGCACCGGCCAAGCCGATGCCGAAGCCCTTGAACGCACCCTCCGAGATGCCGGTGCGCTCGTCCCCCGTGCCTGTTCGGCCCGGTGCGTCCGCACCGGAACCTGTGGCTGTCCAGCGCGTGTCGGACGCCACGCGTGCGAGCACGCCCACCACCACCCCTTCCCCTTCCCCTTCCGCTCCAGCTACGCCGGTACGTGTCCGGAGGATCACCCCGGAGCGGGAGAAGGGACGGGCATCCGGGTCTGCCGCCCGCGCAGGGGAGCCGACGCCCGCCGTCCAGCGGTCGCGGTCCCTGCTCGCGGACAGGGCCCTGAAGGTGAGCACCGGCTCCAGCGAGGGCTTTTCGGCGCCGACGGCAGGCAGCACAGCCCGGCCGGTCGTGGCAGCCACCTGGCGTCGTGATGCCCAGCAGCCGGGGTCCGATGTGCCGACGCCGGGGCCCGGGAGCACGCGGACCGGGGAGCAGCGGACGCCGACGGGTGCCGGCCCCGGGCCGGCGCTTCCTCACCCGCGCCCCCGCCCCGCCGAAGCTGCTTCGCCGACCCGGCCCCGTGCGACCGGCCCCGGGCCGGCGCCCCAGGGACCGGCGCCCGGTGGCACCGTCCAGCGCCTCGTGCCCGGGAGCCCGTCGCCCGGCACCGCGCGGAGCGGGACGCCCTCGGGCCGGACGCCCGCCGGTGACCCCGCTCGCGTTCCGGGGGCCGGAGCCGGGGCAGGCGCCGACCGGACGGGGCGCGGACCGACGGTCGGCGGTTCCCTCCTGCGGCTCGTGCAGCGTTCGGTACGCGGCGGCGCGACGACGCCCCCGTCCCGTCCCGAGGCCCGCCCGCCGGAGCAGCAGCCCGCGGAGTCACACTCCGCCCGCCGCCCCGGACCGCCGTCCCCAGCGCCACGACCCGCACCCTCAACCCCGTCCGTGGCCCCCTCCGTGGCGTCTGCGCCATCCGCCGCTCAGCCGGTTCCGGTCGTGCGTCCGCATCCGCCCGCACCGGACCGCCCGGGAGCAGCCGCCGTGCCCGTACAGCGGATGGCGTTGCCGGTAGTGCCCGAATCCGGCGCTCCCATGGCCACCGGACCGGCGGCCGGAGCCGGTTCGCCCCTCCCCGGACCACCGAGCCTTTCGGTACGGGTTCCGCAACGCGCACCCGCTCCGGCCGCCGGAGCCGGCGTCTCCGGGGCCGCGGCCGAGGTGCTTCAGCGCGCGGCGGCCGACGCCGGAATCACCGGTGTTCCGGTGAGGGCGGCCCCGGTGAAGCCCGCCGCGCCGTCGGGAAGGACCGGTCCGGCCGGATCGACCGACTCGGCCACCGCGGACGCTCCGGCCGCGAACCGGGTCACCGGGGCGGACATCGAGGAACTGGCCCGTCGTCTGCTCGATCCGGTGAGCCGGCTGATCCGCGCGGACATGCGCAGAGGGCGGGAGCGCACCGGACGGTTGTACGACGGCCGCCGCTGACAGCGGCCCGAACGGCCGAACCCGGCACGGCACTCGGAAACAGCAGAGAAGAAGAGAAGCACATGACGGACAACATCTTCGCGACGAGCGTGTTCTTCAAGCTCGTCATCGGAGGCAGTGACCTGGGGGCCTTCCACACCGTCTCGGGTCTGGGCGCCGAGGTGGAGATGGAGCAGTACGCCGAGGGCGGCAACAACGGTTTCACCTGGCAGCTGCCGGGGCGGATCACCTGGACCAACATCACGCTGACCCGCCCCGTCACCGCCGACACGCTCAAGATCGCACGGTGGCTGAACGAGACGATCCAGCGGGTCGAGCCCAAGGACGGCGAGATCGTCGCGCTCCGTCCGGACCTCAGCCGCATCATCAGCTGGCAGGTGCACGGCATCGTGCCGGTCCGCTGGCAGGGGCCGTCCTTCGACCCCGCCAGCTCCCAGGCGGCGATCGAGACGCTGGAGATCGCACACGAGGGCCTGGAGCCTTCCTGATGAGCCGTCATATCTATTAGCAGGTACAGGTATCAGAGAAGATCGGGAAGGAGGAGCGCAATGTCACCCGCTGTCCGTACGAGCCGTGCTCGCGCCCAGCTGACCATCATGGAACCGCCGGCGACCGTCGGCGCCAAACCGGGCGGGAACCTCGCCCGGCTCACGTTGCAGTTCAACCCCGCGAAGCTGTCGCTGAGCAAGAGCACCGAGTGGCGGCGTACACCGTCCCGGATGGCCGGGCAGTCCGCGCTGCCCGAATTCGTGGGCAGCGGGCCCCGGGCGTTGTCCCTGGAGGTCTTCCTGGACTCCACCGCCACCCATGACAACTCGGTGGAGAAGGCGGTGGAACAGTTGATGCTGGCGTGCGTGCCCACCCCGAGCAGCCTGGCCCGCAAGACACCCGCCAGCCCGTGGGTCCGCTTCGACTGGGGCACGTCGAAGACGACCTCGTTCGACGGCGTACTCTCCAACCTCTCCGTCTCGTACACGCTGTTCGACGTCGACGGGAAACCGCTGCGCGCCACCTGCTCCCTGTCGATCGAGGAGGCGAGCGTGGATCCGGCCGGCCAGAACCCCACGTCCGGCTCACGGGAGGCACGTCGTACCCACCGGGTCGTCGCCGGTGACAGCCTGCCGCTGCTGGCCTGGCGGGAGTACGGCGATGCCACCGCGTGGCGCACCATCGCGGAAGCCAACGACGTGGACGACCCGATGCAGTTGATTCCCGGCAGGGAGCTGGTCGTGCCCGGACTGGAAGATCACGCCCTGGAGGGCGGCCGATGACCGCCCCGGGCCGCTCCTTCGCCGCGGATCCGATCGTCGAGGCCCCCGGTGAGCTGCCACCGGCCTGGGCGGCCCAGCTGGTGAGCTGCGTGGTGGACGAGAACGTCGGCCTGCCGGACACCGCCGTGCTGACGTACCGGGACCCCGATCACAAGCTGCTCACCGCCACCGGGCTCACCATCGGCACTCCGCTGAAGATATCCGTGGTCACCGTGCAGGAGCGGGTGCGCGAGCGGCTGTTCACCGGTGAGGTCACGGCGGTCGAGCTGGACAGCGACACCACCGGTTCGTTCACGGTGGTCCGCGCCTTCTCCAAGGCCCACCGGCTCCAGCGCGGACGGAAGGTGGTGGCCTACCGCAACATGAAGACCGCGGACATCGTCCGCAAGGTCGCCGCGGGTGCCGGGCTGGCCTGCGGACGGATCGAGGCCGCGCCCATCACGTACAAGCAGCTGACCCAGCCCAATGTCTCGGACTGGGAGTTCCTCCAGTACCTCGCGGGCGAGAGCGGTGCGCATGTGCGGGTGGACGACAAGGGCCTGTTGCAGTTCGTGAAGCCGAAGCCCGCCGCGTCGGCACCCTCGCCCGCCACCCCCGCCACCCGCCACCCGATGGTCCTGGAGTACGGGCGCAACCTGCTGGCCCTGCGGGCCGTACTGACCGCTGCCGACGGGGCGGACAGCGTGGAGGTGCGCGGCTGGAACGTCGACACCAAGACACGGCTGGTGGCCCGCGAGCAGTCCATCCGCAGCAACACGGTGTCCCCCGGAATGAGCCCGTCGGCGGCGGCCGGGGCGTTCGGCCCGAACGCCCGGATGACGGTGACCGACACCCCGTACCGGACCCAGGCCGAGACCACGGCCGTGGCCGGTTCGGTGGCCGCTTCGGTAAGTTCCGGGTTCGGCGAGATCGAGGCGGTCGCCGAGGGCAATCCCCGGCTGCGGGCGGGCGAGCCGGTAGCCCTGGGCAACGTCGGGCCCGCGTTCGCCGGGCGCTACACAGCGACCGCCGCGCACCACGTCCTCGAACCGAACGGCGGCTACCGCACGACCGTGGTGGTGAGCGCGGCGCCCGACCGCTCGCTGGCGGGACTGACCAGTGGCTCGAACGCGCCCTCGCGCGGCCCGCGCATCCCGGGGCTCGCGATCGGCGTGGTCACCGACATCCGTGAAGGCAAGGCCCAACGGGGCTGGGTCCGGCTGAAGTTCCCCTGGCTCGACGACACCTATGTGACCGACTGGGTCCGTACGGTGCAGTGGGGCGGCCAGGGCGGCGGCGGGGTGTTCAGTCCCGAGGTCAACGACGAGGTGCTGGTCGGGTTCGAGCAGGGGCTGCTGGACAGCCCCTATGTGCTGGGCGGCCTCTACAACGGGGTCGACAAGCCGTCGCCCCACGACGTTCCGCTGGTCGACCCGACCAGCGGCAAGGTCAACCGCCGTTCGCTGGTCTCCCGTTCCGGGAACCGGCTCGAACTGCTGGATACCCCACGCGGACCGTCCGGTGTCCGGCTGGCCACCGGCAACAAGCGGCTCGAAGTCACGCTGGACGAGCGGCGGGGCGAGATCGCGCTGACGGTGTTCGCCCCCGGCGGCACCCGGGCGCTGAGCTCCGTCACCGTCTCCGCATCCGGTATCACGCTCGACGCCGGTACGGGTGACGTGAACGTGAAGGGACGCTCGGTGACCGTCAACGGCAAGACGGGGGTCACCGTGGACGGCGGCCTCCTCGCCGTCCTCAAGGCCAAGCTCATCCGCATCAACTGACGCCCCCATGCCGTCCGACAGCAGCAGAAGTCCCCATTCACAGCAAGGAGAACAGCGACCATGCCCCCCGCAGCCCGCACGGGCGACACCACCGCCCACGGCGGCCTCATCGGCACCCCGCCCCCGGGTGCGGTGGCCGTCGCCACCGTGCTGATCGGCGGTCGGCCCGCGGCCGTCGCCGGGAGCCTGCACGTGTGCGTCGTCCCCCCGCACGCCGCGCTCGGGCCGGGGAATGTGATCATGCCCAACCCGGCTGCCGCGGTCACCGGCCAGGTCCTGATCGGCGGGCTGCCCGCCGCCCGGATGCGGGACACCACCACCTGCGGCGCACCCATCATCAGCGGTGCGCCGAACGTACTGATCGGGGGCCCGATGTGAGCGGCGGCGGGTTCATCGGACGCGGCTGGGGCTTCCCGCTGCGGGTCGGCGCCACGGGCGGCATCGGCATGGTCGAGCGGGACCGGGAGATCGAGGAGGCGATCGGGCTGGTGCTCGGCACGGCGCCGGGCGAGCGGCCGATGCGCCCGGAGTTCGGCTGCGGCATCCACGACTACGTCTTCGCCCCCGGTGACGGCGCCACCGCCGGGCGCATCGCGCACGAGGTCCGTACGTCGCTGGAGCGGTGGGAGCCGCGCATCGAAGTGACCGACGTGGTGATCGCGTTCGACGCCATCGAGGAGGGCACCTTGTACATCGACGTGCACTACACCGTGCGGGCCACGAACGACCTGCGCAACCTCGTCTTCCCCTTCTACACCATCCCGTCCTCCGAGGGATCCGAAGATTCGGGAGTGCACTGATGGCCCTGCCCTCACCCAACCTGGACGACCGGCGCTTCCAGCAGCTCGTCGACGAGGCCAAGCGGTACGTCCAGCAGCGCTCCCCCGAGTGGACCGACCACAACGTGTCGGACCCCGGGGTCACGCTCATCGAGACGTTCGCGTACATGGTCGACCAGCTGCTGTACCGGCTGAACCGGGTACCGGACAAGAACTACTCGGCCTTCCTCGACCTGCTGGGCGTCACGTTGTTCCCGCCGTCGGTGGCGCGGGCGGAGGTCGACTTCTGGCTGTCCGCGCCGCAGCCGGAGACCGTGCGGCTCCCGGCGGGTACGGAGGTCGCCACCTCACGCGGCGAGGCCGAGGAAGCGGTGGTCTTCTCGACCTCCGACGACCTGCCGATCGTGCCGAGTTCGCTGGTCCGGCTGGTCACCGCGCCGGTGTCGGGCGAACAGACCGACCGCACCGCACCGCTCGGCGCGGGCAAGGACATCCCGTGTTTCCAGCCCCGGCCGGAGCCCGGCGACGCCCTGCTGTTCGGGCTGCCCACAGCCGTCCCCCGGTGCATCGTCGCCGTACGCCTGGACAGCCGCGTGGAGGGCGTGGGCGTCGACCCGCGGCAGCCGCCGTTGGTGTGGGAGGCGTGGGACGGTGCCCGCTGGGTCAGGTGCCAGACCGGCACCGACAGCACCGGCGGGCTGAACAGGCCCGGCGAGGTGATCGTGTTCGTCCCCGCCGGACACACCGCGTCGGTGACCGCAGGGACCCGGGCGGGATGGCTGCGCTGCCGGGTCACCGCGCCGGAACCCGGCCAGCCGTTCTACTCCGAGTCGCCGACGATCCGGGAGGCCGAGGTGTTCACCGTCGGCGGCACGACGGGCGTCGAACACGCGGAGACCGTCCTCGATGTCCCGCTCGGCATCTCCGAGGGCGTCGCCGGGCAGCGGTTCTCCGTGAACAGGGCGCCGCTGCTGTTGGACGGGGAGCCGCCGGTCGTCCAGGTGTCCTCCGCGGAGGGCTGGCAGGTCTGGACCGCGGTGGAGCACTTCGGCGCCTCCGCCCCGCACGACCGGCATGTGCGGATCGACGCAGTCTCCGGCGAGTTCGCCTTCCCGCCGGAGGTACGCGAGGCGGACGGGACGATGCGCGCCTACGGAGCCGTGCCCGAGAAGGGCGCACAGCTGCGGATTCCCCGCTACCGTGCGGGCGGCGGGGCGGCCGGGAACGTCGCGCGGGGTGCCATCTGCGTGCTGCGCAGCTCGGTGCCGTACGTGGCGGGCGTGGACAACCGCGAGGCGGCCCGGGGCGGGGTCGACGGCGAGACCGTGGAGAACGCGAAGGTCCGGGCGCCCAACATCCTTCGGGTGCAGGAGCGGGCGGTCACGGCCGGGGACTACGAGGCCGTCGCCCGCGAGGCGGCCCCTTCCCTGCGCAGGGTCCGGTGCCTGCCGGCCGTCGCGGGCGAGGGCGGTGCGGTACGGGTCCTGGTGGTGCCCGACGCGGTCGCCGACGAGGGGGGCCAACTGCGGTTCGAGCAGCTGATCCCGTCGGACTCCGTGCTCTCGACGGTCACGGCGCGACTCGACGAACGGCGCCTGGTCGGCACCCGACTGGTGGTGGAACCGCCCGCGTACCAGGGCGTCACCGTGGTCGCCAGGCTGGTGACGGCCGGTGGCGACGTGGACCGGGTCCGCGCGGAGGCGGTCGCGGCGCTGTTCCGCCACATCGACCCGCTGCGGGGCGGAGCGGAGGGGACCGGGTGGCCGTTCGGCAGGCCGGTGCAGTACGGCGAGATCTTCGCCGTGCTCCAGGGCGTGCCGGGGGTGGGCCTGGTGGAGGATGTGCGGATGTTCCCCGCGGACCCGATCACCGGCCGGCGCGGGGCGGCGGTGGAGCGGATCGACGTCGCCCCGGGCGCCCTGGTCTTCTCGCACCAGCACCAGGTCGAGGTCACCGCGAGCGTGGCCGGTGACGGCTCATGACCAGAGCTGCGGTACCCGGGCTCGCCAGCCGCTATCCGATCGGCGGGCTGCTGCCCGCGCTGTACGCGGACGACGACCTGGCCCAGCGGTTCACGGCGGGCCTCGACACCGTCCTGGCGCCCGTCCTGTCCACCCTGGACAACCTTCCCGCCTACTTCGATCCGTCGCTGGCTCCGGCCGACTTCCTGCCCTGGCTGTCGTCCTGGGTGGCGGCCGAAGTCGATCCGGCGTGGCCCGAAGGGCTGCGGCGGGCCGTGATCGCCCGCGCCGTCGAGCTGCACCGGTGGCGCGGCACTCGCCGCGGCCTGATCGAACATCTCCGGCTCTGCTTCGGCGTGCATGCCGACATCCAGGACGGCGGCGGCGCCACGTGGTCGTCCGAGCCGGGCGCGGAGCTGCCTCCGGCTCCGACCGGAGAACTGCTGGTGCGGGTCTGGGCGGTGCGCGGGGGGCCGGTGAACGCGAGCCGCGTCCTGGACGTCGTCGCCGCCTCGTGCCCCGTACACCTCACATGCCGGGTGGAGATCCTGCCGGGCCCGCCAGACGAGACAGGAGGCTGACGCGATGCGCTCGTGTCCGGCGTGCGGTACAGGCAACGGCGAGGACGACGACTTCTGCGGGAACTGCGGTTCCTATCTGGGCTGGTCCTCCCGGGCGTCGCGGAATCCCCCCGTCGCCACGGAACCTTTCGGCCCCGCAGAACCGGCAGGCCCCGCAGCCGGTACCGCGCCGGAGACCGCGGGTCCCCCGCCCGAGGCCCCGCCCTCCCCGCGCCCCGAGCCACCGGTGGAACCGACGCGGTCCCGCACACCGGAACCTGCCGGGCCGCCCCCAGCGGAGCCCTTACCGGCCCCGGAGCCGCCCCCGCGACCGGCGCAGCCCGCCCCCGTACGGCCAAAACCACCAGCACCGGACGCGCCCGTGGTCGCAGTGCAGCCGGCCAAGCCGATCGACCGGCGGCCCGTTGTAAGGCCCGTGGCGGAGGACGATGAGCCGGACGGGCCACCGTGCCCGGCGTGCGGCACCCCGAACCTGCCGGGACGCCGGTTCTGCCGGCGCTGCGCCGCACCATTGCACGCCCAAAAGCAGCCGGCGCCGCTGCCGTGGTGGCGCACGGTGTGGCCGTTCCGCCGCCGGGTGCGGGGCGGATCGGGCCGGGCGCTGCGGCGGACCCTGATGGTGCTGGTGGTCGTCGGGCTGCTGTTCGCGGGCTTCCTGTTCCTGCCGGCCGGGCGCTATCTCTTCGAGGACGTGCGGGACAAGCTCGGCGGAACGGCGGAGATCAGCCCGGCCGAGGTCACCGCGAGCGCCCAGGCTCCCGGCCATCCGGCGACCGCGGCCGTCGACGGACTGACCAACAAGTACTGGGGGGCGCCCGAGCTCGGCTCCTCACTGACGTGCGTCTTCGACAAGCCGTTCCGGCTGGTCGGTGTCGTGGTGCACACCGGTGTGTCGAAGGAGCCCCAGGAGTTCCGGCAGGGGGCCAGGCCCACCCGGGCCGATCTGATCGTCACCACGGCGGACGGCGAGGTCCGCGAGAAGGCGGTGACATTCACCGACAAGCCGGGCCCGCAGACGGTGCAGACCGGCATCAGCGATGTCGTCTCCGTCCGGCTCGTGCTGCGGGCCGCGTCCGGCCAGGGCGAGGGACGGCCCATCGCGGTCGGGGAGGTCGAGTTCTTCAAGCGCACCTGAGGCCGGGCGCCGCCCGGGACGGGAGCGGACCGGGCGGCGCCGCTCCGGTCCGCTCAGCCTTCCCGGATGATGGACAGGATCGCGCCGATGAATCCGTTGGTCGCGACCTGCGTACTGTGCCAGGTCTCGCCCGATCCGGAATCGGCGCCGTACATCTTGAAGAACAAGAGCGGGTCGCCGCCGGAGCCGGTGCTGTTGACGAGACTGAGGTTGAGCCCGTCGGGGCTGACCCGCAGCCGGCGAAGGAATTGTGCCTCGGCATCCGCCCCGCCGACCACCCGCTCGCTCAAGCGCATCGTCGCCGCAAGTCTCATCGGGACCACCATCGAGTGGTGGTCATACCCCTTGTCGGCGTGGAGCTTTCCCTGCCTGCGTCTCCGTCGGCCTCGGCGGGAGCGGATCGGTGGTATGCCCTTCACCAAGGGAATCAGGGCTTGGCGTCAGCACGGCACGGGCGATGCCGGTGAGGTTGCCCTGCAGGACGAGGATCTCCCTCCGGTTCGATCCGTCGAGATCGGCCGCGTAGACGTTCCCGGCCAGGTCGGTCACGTACATGCGGCCGTCGTCCGGATCGAGGGCCAGGCCGATGCCTTCCATGAGGTGGGTCAACAGGATCTCGGGCTTCCGCCGCCTGTCCGGCGGCTCCATCGGCGCGCGGTTCACGCTGTTGCCCCGCGGCGGGTCCCCACGATCCGTCCAGTACAGCATGCGCTCCACGAGGTCGAGCTCCAGGTCGATCGGCTCCGGCAGCCCCTCGAACAGCACCTCGATGTCGCCGCGTTCGGCCGATCTCTCCCCGGCGGGCAAGTCGATTCCGGCCCGCAGGATCTTCCCGAGCCCCGCGTCACTCGGGCCCTTCTGTGTCCAGTAGAGGTGTCCACCGACAGGGTCGATGGCGACTCCCACGCACCACCTGGTCTCGTCGCGGCGATCGTCCTCTCCCTGTCCCGTTTGCACGAGGGTCTCGACGTTCGAGCCGTCAAGGTCGCAGCGCATCACGCGCATGCCCTCGCGATCACCCCAGTACAGCTTCCGGCCGGCGGCCTCGAAGTGGAGCTGCTTCGGCGTGTACGTGACGCCGCTGGGGACGATCGTCGTCCGGTTGCCTCCGTCCAGGTCCACGCGTTCGATCGAGCCGTCGTTCTCCGGCGGAAGGCCCATGTTCGTCCAGTAGATGTGCCTGGCCACGACATCGACGGCGATCCCGTCGGGAACCCTGCACCCGGTGACGACGACCTTCTTGTCGGAGCCGTCGGGGTTCACGGAGAACAGGCGACCGCCACTGCTGGCCTCGAGCACGAGCAGTCTTACCTGGCGCCGCGTCACGGTCCCTCCTTCGCCGGGCGACCGGCTGCGGCGCTCGGCGGGCCGGACGGGTCGTTCTGGGCGCGCACGGCCAGCAGGGCCGAAAGCATCGCGTCTCGCCGGGCAGCCAGTTCATCCACCGAGTGGCCGTCCGCCTCCTCCAGGACGCCGCTCACGATCTTCTCCTTGAGCTCGGGCGTGAATTCGGGGTCGCCCAGTTCCTGCCAGGACGCCACCATCCGCGGCATGAGGGTGTCCATGAAGTGCTGGATGCCGCCCTCTCCTCCGCCGAGATGCCACAGCAGATGGGGACCCATGACGCCCCATCGGAGCCCCGGTCCCCAGGACACGGCGTCGTCGGAGTCCGCCACGTCGAGCACGCCCTCCTGGACCAGGTGGACGACCTCGCGGTACAGCGCGGCCTGGATACGGTTCGCGACGTGCCCGGGAAGCTCCTTTTTGAGGTGAATCGGTTTCTTGCCGATCGCGGCGTAGAACGAGATGGCGTCCCGGATCGTCTCCGGGGCGGTCTTGGTTCCACCGACGACCTCGACCAGCGGGACGATGTGCGGCGGGTTGAAGGGATGACCGATAACGGTCCGCTCCGGACGCCGGCACTCGGCCTGGATGAAGCTCATCGTGATGCCCGACGAACTCGACGCGATGATCGCGTCCGGCGGCGTGGCATCGTCGATGTCGGCGAACAGCCGGACCTTGAGTTCCGGGCGCTCCGGCGCGTTCTCCTGTACGAAATCGGCGTCCGCGACGGCCTGACGCAGGTCCGCGGTGAAGCTCAGGCGATCGGGCGAGGCGTCGGGCGCGATCCCGATCGAGGCAGCCGCGTCCCATGCCGCCTCCACGTACGACCGCAGGGCCGCCTCCGCGGAGGGGGCGGGGTCGGTGGCCGTGACATCGAAGCCTCGGACGAGATAGTGCGTCGCCCAGCTCGCCCCGATGGTGCCGGTCCCGACGATCGCCACGCGCTGGACGGGTTTGTGCACGTTCATGGCTGGTCACTGCTCCTGGAAGTCGGACACGAGCTGCGGGGGGAGGGAAAGGGCTGACGTGGCCGGCATCAACGGCTGTGCCAGGCGGGGGCGCGCTTCTCCGCGAACGCCCGTGCACCTTCCCGCGCGTCCTCGCTTGTGGCCAGCCCCTGCGTGAGCTCGTCCTGCCGTCTGAACGCGTCGCTCTCGTTCAGGCTCTGCGTTTCGCGCAGGACCTCCTTGACGGCCGCCAGCGCCAGCGGGGCGTTCCGCGCGACGCGCCCCGCCAGCTCGCGGGCCCCGTCCAGCGCGGCGCCGGGTGGGGTCAGCTCATTGACGAGCCCGTACTCCTTGCCTTCGGAGGCGGTCAGCGGTTCGCCCGTGAGCAGTACGCGCACGGCGACGTGGTAGGGAAGGCGGCGCGGCAGCCTGACCAGTCCGCCCTCTGCCGCCACGAGACCGCGTATGACCTCGGGAAACCCGAACCGGGCATCCTCTGCCGCGACGATCAGGTCGCAGGCGAGCACCAGCTCGAAGCCGCCGCCCAGCGCCCAGCCCTCGACCGCGGCGATCAACGGCTTGCGCACCACCGCGCGGGTGAGCCCGCCCAGCCCCCGGCCCGGCAGCAGGGGCAACTCGCCCTTGGCGAACGCCTTCAGGTCCATGCCCGCGCTGAACACCCCGCCCGCACCCGTGAGCACGCCGACCGAGAGATCCGGGTCCGCGTCGAGCAGATCCACGGCGGCCGCGAGCTGTACCGCGACCTCGTGATCGACGGCGTTCTTCTGCGCCGGGCGGTTGATCGTGACCGTCAGCACGCCGGCGCGGCGCTCGTGGAGCACCACGTCGGCCGCTCCGGACGCCGTGCTCATCGCGACGCCTCCCCTTCCGCCGTACCGGGGATCGCTCCCTGGGCGCGCAGCTCGGCGATCTCGGCGGTGCCGAACCCCAGCTCGGCAAGGATCTCGTCGTTGTGTTCGCCCAGGTCCGGTGCCCGCTTCGCCGGGACCTTCGCGACGCCTCGCAGGTTGACCGGGCTGCTGATGGTGTACTCCAGCCCGCTGACTCCTTCCAGCGGCACGACGATGTCGTTCGCGCGCAGCTGCGGGTCCTGCGCGGTCTCCTCCGGTGTCTGAAGGAGGCTGTAGGTGATGCGTTCCCGGTCCAGGGCGTCCTTCCAGTGGTCGAAGGGCCGCGAGCGGAACTCGGCGTCGAGCAGCTCGGTCAGCGCGGCGGAGTTCTTGACGAAGCCCTCGATGTCCGCGAAACGGGGATCTTCGAGCAGCTCGGGGTGCCCGACGGCCCGCGTCAGTCCCGGCCAGTGCGGGGGTGAGGCGACCAGCATGAACCATTTGTCGTCCGCGGTGCGGTAGGGGTTGATCAGCGGGTTCGTCGGCGCCTTCCGGTCGTGCAGCTCGAACGGCGTGCCGCCGGCGAGCGCGCCGGCCACGAGCGTTCCCGTGGCCCAGACGCCCTCGGCGAGCAGCGACGTCCCGACACTGGCCCCTTGCCCCGTCCGCTCACGGCGATACAGGGCGGTCACGATCGCCGCATAGATCCCGATCGCCGACATGTAGTCGCCGCTGCCCCAGACCGGCACCGTCGGCGGGGCTCCCGCGTCCCGGGTGGAGGCCAGCAGCCCGCTGCGCGACCAGTAGGCGGTCAGGTCGAAGCCCGGCTGCCCGGCGTCGGGGCCGGCATCCCCGAATCCCGTGATGTCGGCGTAGACGACCCGCGGGTTCCAGCCCGCGACCTCGTCGTAGCCGAGGTGCAGCTTCTCGCGCGTGCCGTGCGGGAAGTTGGTGATCACCACGTCGGCCCACTCGACGAGTCGCCTGAGGACCTCGGTGGCCGCCGGCGACTTCAGGTCGATCACCATGCCGCGCTTGTTGCGGTTGGCAAGGTGCCAGCTGTAGTTGGCCTGTGCCCGGGGACTGGGCGGCACGGAGCTCAGCCGCCGCTGAGGGTCGCCCATCCCCGGCGGCTCGATCTTGATGACGTCCGCTCCGAAGTCGGAGAGCACGGTGGCCGCGGCCGGTCCCGCGATGAAGCTCGACGCGTCGAGCACCCTCAGGCCGGTGAAGACGGATTCAGTGGTCATCGCCGTCACCTCACGAAGGCGCTCAGGCCGCCGGTCACGGCACGTCCGACGATCAGGGTCTGGATCTCCCGCGTGCCCTCGTACGAGTACAGGGCCTCCGCGTCGGCGACGAAGCGTCCGACCTTGTAGTCGAGGACGATGCCGTTGCCGGCCAGCAGTTCCCGCGCCCACCCCACGTTCTCGCGCATCCGCACGGTGCAGTAGGCCTTCGCCAGGGCGGACTGCTCGTCGCGGTAGACCCCGGCGTCCTGCAACTGGGCCAGACGCGTCACCATCCCGCAGGAGGCCGTGGCGTTGCCGAGCATCTTCACCAGCAGGTCCTGTACGAGCTGGAAGCCCCCGATCGGGCGCCCGAACTGCTCACGTTCCTTCGCGTACTGCAGGGCGATCTCGTAGGCGCCGAACATCACTCCCACCGCCTGCCACGCCACCCCGCTGCGCGTCCGGCGCAGGATCTCGGCGGTGTCCTTGAACGAGTTCGCGTTCTGCAGCCGGTTGGCCTCCGGAACGCGGCAGCCGTCGAGCACGATGTCGGCGTTCTGCACGATCCGCAGCGCCATCTTGTTCTCGATCTTCGTCGCGGTGAACCCGGGGGTGTCCTTCTCCACGACGAAGCCGAGCACGTTTCGGGTCTCGACATCGCGGGCCCAGACGACGACCAGGTCGGCGAACGTCGCGTTTCCGATCCACCGCTTCGCTCCGTCGAGGACCCATCCGTCGCCGTCGCGGCGCGCGGTCGTCAGCAGGCCCCCGGCCACGTCGGAGCCGCCGTGCGGCTCGGTCAACGCGAAGGCGCCGATCTTCTCGAAGCGGCTCATCGCCGGCAGCCACCGCCGCTTCTGTTCGTCGGAGCCGCAGCTGAGGATGGTGCCCATGGCCAAACCCGAGTGCACGCCGAAGAACGTCGCCATGGACGCGTCGGCGTGCCCGAGCTCCAGCGCCATGAAGCCCGCGAGAAGGTTGCTCGGCCTGGATTCCGGGGAGTCCGGGTCGGCCCAGTCCACAAGACCGAGCCTCCCGAAGCCCTCGACCAACTGGAACGGGAACTCGGCCCGGGCCCAGTAGTCGTCGACGATCGGGGCGACCTGCGTGCGGAGGAACTCGCGGACGGACTCGATCTTCTCCCGCTCCCCGTCCGACAGCAGTTCCTCATAGGCGTAGAAGTCGGCGGGCAGCAACCCTCTGTCCAGGTAAGGACCGGACGGTGTCGGCAAGGCCGAAGTACCGCTCATTGCAATCTCCCTCAACCGCTGTGGGCCATGGCTCGAAGATCCCCGCCCGTCAGCGTTCTCCGCGCCCGGCGTCTCGGTTCTCTGGCGCGATCAAACGCGGATCCCGGGCCGTTCCCCCGGACCCGCGCCGTTCAGGGGTGCCGTTGTCGCCCCGGACCACCCCAGTGGCCCGTCGCCGCCCGGTGCGGGAGAGGTGAGGCGAGACTGCGAGGTGCCCGCACCGGGATGCGCGGAAACGTATGCGAGGACAGCGCCGTCACGGCGGTACCCGCGTTACAGCAGGTCCTCCGCGAAGAGCCCAGCCGCACAGACATACGGATACGTCCCTCCCCGCCCGGAGTGGCCCCCGCATCCGACCGGCACCCTGGAGGCCGGCCCCGCCGGTCAGGCCCCTGTTCTGCGCCGTCCGGCTGATCAGTGGACATCTCATCACCTGATCGCAGCATCCCGGCGGCCACGCAGAGCGCTATGTCCCGATACGCATGTATACGGTGATCACGGATCACGAGCAGTGTCCTTCCAGGTTGGCGCCCGCGGCCCCCGGTCCGCCCGCGCCCTCCCCCGGCACCTGCCCGGACAGGCGCATCCAGTATGGAAAGAAGGGGCTGGCATGCCGGTGAACGTCACCTATCCGGGCGTCTACATCGACGAGGTCAAGAGTTCCGTCAGGACGATCACGGGCGTGCCGACCTCGGTCGCCGCCTTCGTCGGTTACGCGCCCCGCGGCCCGGTCGACCGGCCCGTGCACCTCACGGGCTGGGCCGACTACGAGGCCGTCTTCGGCGGCCTGCAAGCGAACTGCCCGCTGAGCTATGCGGTCTACCAGTTCTACCTGAATGGCGGCAGCGAGGCCGAGATCGTCAGGGTGGTGAAGGACGGAGACCCCGTCCGCCTGCCCCTCGGGACGAGCCCGCCTGCGAGAGAGCCCACCCGATCGGCGCCGCCGCCCGCCGCAGCGCCGAGCAGCGAGGAGGAGGATTCCGCCTCCAACACCTCCGGGGAGGACTCCGCCTCCGATGACAAGAGCAAAGGACGGGGCGGGAACGCAACGGGCGGCGACGCCAGAACAGCGGCTTCCGGCCGTTCGGGCAGGGGCTCCACCGCTGTCCCAGGCCTCCTCGCCGCCTCCCCGGGACGGTGGGCGCAGCACCTGCGCGCCCGCGTCGACTACGACACCTCCGAGCCCAAGGGCACGCAGGTCCAACAGCGCGAACTGTTCAATCTGACGGTCCGCTACATGGAGACCGGCGCCGAGGAGAGATACCTCAACGTCAGCATCAAGCCGGACAGCCCGCGCAACCTCGCACACCTCCTGGACTCCTCGCGACTCGTCCGTATCGACCCCGACGCGCCCATCAAGGCACTGCCACCGGCCAACACGAACCCGAAAGACGGTTCCGATCCGTTCACGGCCAAGGCCGAGGACGGGACACAGGGTCAGCAGCCGTTCTGCTACGCCCCGGCCGACGACGTCGCCCGCGCGGGCGACGAGGACGAACGCCCCCAGGACGTGGACACGTACCTGGGCAAGAGGGCCGAGAAGACGGGCCTGTACCAGTTGTTGAAGACGGACATCTTCAACATGCTGTGCCTGCCCGACGCCCACTGGCTCGACGAGCAGAGCGCGGGCGCTGCGAAGACCCTGCAGAACGAGGCGCTTCCACTGTGCCTCGAACGGCGGGCCATCCTCGTGGTCGACCCGCCGCTCTCCTGGACCGGACAGCGGGCGAGCGGTGGTTCCAACGCCGACGTCGTGGGCACCGTCCTGGACAACGCGGCGGATCTCGAGATGGGCGACTCCGGCAAGAACGCCGCGGTGTACTACCCCCGCGTCCTCGCACCCGACCCCCTGCGCGGCGGTGCCCTCCAGGCCTTTCCTCCGTGTGGGGTCATGGCCGGCGTCCTGGCCCGGACCGACGTCCAGCGCGGGGTGTGGAAGGCCCCGGCCGGTACGGATGCCTCACTGAGCGGGGTCAGTGACCTCGAAGTCCCTCTGACCGACCTGGAGATCGGACGCCTGAACCCGGTCGGCATCAACTGCCTGCGGCGGCTGCCCGCCACCGGCCCGGTCGCCTGGGGAGCACGCACCCTGCGCGGGGCCGACCGGCTCGCCGACGAATGGAAGTACCTCCCGGTGCGCCGGCTGGCCCTCTTCGTCGAGGAAAGCCTGTTCCGGGGCACGCAGTGGGTGGTGTTCGAGCCCAATGACGAGCCGCTGTGGGCGTCGATCCGGCTGAACATCGGCGCCTTCATGAACTCGCTGTTCCGCGCGGGTGCGTTCCAGGGCCAGACTGCTCAGGAGGCCTACCTGGTCAAGTGCGACAAGGACACCAACCCGCAGAACGACATCGACCGCGGAATCGTCAACATCCACGTCGGCTTCGCCCCGCTCAAACCTGCGGAGTTCGTGATCGTCCACATCCAGCAGCTCGCCGGACAAATCCAGGTCTAGGAGGACGACCGATGCCGGAAGTCACGCGCCGGGACCCCTTCAAGAACTTCCGCTTCCGGGTGAAGTTCAGCGGGGCGACCGCCTACATCGCCGGAATCAGCAGGGTCAGCGGACTCAAGCGCACGACCGAGGTCATCCGGCACCGCGACGGCGGAGACCCCGGCACCAGCCGCAAACTCCCAGGCCGCACCGAGTACGAGGCCATTACCCTGGAACGCGGATGCACCGTCGACACGGCCTTCGAGGAATGGGCCAACAGGGTCTGGAGCCTGAAGAACTCGGCGGGCGGGCTCGAGACCTCCCTGAAGGACTTCCGGCGGGACCTCATCATCGACGTCTTCGACGAGGGCAACCAGCAGGTGCTGTCCTACTCCGTCCACGACTGCTGGGTCTCGGAGTACCAGGGCCTTCCCGAACTCGACGCCGGATCGAATGCCGTCGCCTTCGAGCACATCAAGCTGGAGCACCACGGCTGGGTGCGGGAACACACCAACCCGCCGCAGGAGCCGCAGTTCACCGACACCGCCGGGTGACGGCATGCCGCATCGACTGACGGAGGCGAACGTCCTCGAGGTGTGGGAGGACGGCCTCGGCAGCACACCGGCGGCCCGCTCCCTCCTGCTTGCCTCGGTGGCGGCCCCAGCCGGTCAGAACGTCGCGGACCTACCCCTCAGCGCCGTCAACTCCCTTCTGCTGGAAATGCGTTGCGGCGCCTTCGGCGACGCGTTGCCCTGCACGGCCGACTGCCCGGCGTGCGGCGACAACCTCGACGTCACCGTGGCCGCCGGGGAGTTGCGCCCTTGTGCGGCGGGCGGCAGCACCGGTGAAGGCGGTGCCGTGCCTGCTACGGGGACGCTGACGGCATACGGCATGACAGTCACGTACCGCGCCCTGACCGGCCGGGATGTCCGGGACGTCGATCCCGCCGCGCCCCGGGCACGCCAGGCCCTGCTGCGCCGGTGCGTCGTGGACGTCAGCCCGCCGGCCGACGACCTGCCCGACGAGGTCCTCGAGCAGGTGGCCCGGCGGCTCCCGGACCTCGACCCGGGAGCCGACACCGTGCTCACCCTGAACTGCCCGCAGTGCAGGCACTGTTGGGAGGCAGCCCTCGACATCGCCGACCACCTGTGGACCGACGTGTCCGGCTACGCACACAGGCTCCTGCATGAGGTCCACGCCCTGGCACGGGCCTACGGCTGGTCGGAGGCCGATGTGCTGTCGATCAGCCCGACACGTCGACACTTCTATCTGGAGGCGAGCACCGGATGAGCGACTTCGTGGAGCGGCTGCTCGGGGGACCTGGGCCGCGGCTTCGGCCGCTGGCGCCGAACGTGTTCGACCCGGGTGTGACGCGCTTGCCGGGTGGTCGCAGTCCGGCCTACGCGCCCGCTGTTCAGGAGGAGGCGCTCACGCCTCCGCCCGGTCCGGGAGCGCCGACGTCGGGGAACCCGGCACCGACGGGGTTCACGGAGTTCCCGCACGGCCCCTCCCCCATCGAGGGGGAGGACGTACAACCGGTCTCGACGGCACCGCTCGGTCCGGCACGTCCGGCCGAGCACCACACCGGCCTCCGCGCTTCGCCCAACCGGGCGAAAGACGACGGCGTTGCCGGTTGGTCCGCGCCCGTTCCCGCCTCTCCGGCCGAGTCGCTCGGTGAGCCGATCGCGCCGACCTTGCCGACCGTGCCAACGGGGCCGAAGTCGGAGGCCGCGCTTCATGCGGACGCCCAGGAGGTCGACCGTCGCGCGCAGGCCGCTGGTGTACCGCCGGTTGAGCCGTGTAGTCGTACGGTTCAAGGGGTCGGGGTATCCGATGAGTCGGCCGTGTCCCCGCTCGCGCGGGAGCCGCAGCGGTCCGGTGCAGGTGCCGTGGTCGGTGACGGTCCTGCGCCGGTCGGCCCGGCACCCTCGGCTGAGAACCGTACGCGGGCGGCCGAACGGTACCCTGCGAATTCCCCGTCGTTCCCGGTTCATCGGCCACAAGCCTCCGGTGAACCCGCACCGTGCACGCCACTGCCCGGGCGGCATCCGCAGGCACGGTCAGGTGCGGGCGTCCCCGCGGTCAGTGACGGTCCGGCGCCGGGCGAACCGGCCCCGGCGGTCGAAGCGTTGTCCGTCCCGTTCGCACCAGCGCCGACCGGGCCCGCCTCGTCGTCGGGCCTCGCCGAACCGTCACCGTCCCCTCTCCAGCCCGCGTCCGGATCGGTCGCCGTCCCGGACGCGGCGCAGGCGAACTTCCTTTCGAGTTCCCCCTCGAACCCTCCACTCGACCCGGCGCTGCCTGTCCGTACCACAAGGCCGGCTGCCGGCCGGCCCGTCCTCGCCTCCCGGCCGGCCCCGGCCCGCCCCACCGCACCACCGGCGTGGCCGGCACCAGAGGTGTCGACCGCAACGGAGCCCCCCGCGGAAACCGTCGTACGCGTCACCATCGATCGTCTGGTCGTCCACACCACGGCTTCCCGGCCCGCCGACGACGCCCCGGCTCCTCAGCGGCGGTCGCGGCTGAGTCTCGAGGAGTACCTCGGGAGACGGTCGTGAGTGATGCCCTGGCCCTTGCCGCGGTGACGGAGACACTGCGGGCCGTGCTGCAGGAAGCCATCCAGCGGGCGGTGCCCGGTGCGGTGGTGACGGTGCGGCACCCCGGTGGCGCAGCCGCTGCCGATGAGGAAGGCACGGCGCCCACGCTCAACGTCTTCCTGTACCGCACCACCGTCGACGCCGCTCGGCGCAACACCGACCCCCCGGGGACGCACCCCGGTGAGACCCGCTACCCGGCGCTTCCGCTCGTCCTGCACTACCTGTTCACCGGGTACGCGCCACCCGCTGAGGACTCCACCGTCCCCGAGCGGCTGCTCGGCGCGGCGATGTCGGCCCTGCACGACCGGCCGGAACTGCGCGCCGACGCCCTCAGGGCTGCCGCGGACTTCAGTGATCTGCATCTGCAGCAGGAGCCGGTGAGGGTCACCCCGGCGGTGATGACGGCCGAAGAGATGTACTGCCTGTGGGCGGCCCTGGGTCACGGCTACCGGTTGTCGGTGCCCTACGAGGCGCGGGTCGTGCTCATCGACAGCTCGGTGCCCGGCCGGGCGCCCCTGCCCGTCCTGCGGCGCGGCGAAGCCGGGCTCGGGCCCGAGGCCACGGCGACGACGGCCGAACCGTGGCCGGTCCTGCATGCCGTTCTGCCACCCGTCGCCGTGCCGGGCGCCGACATCGTGCTCAGCGGCAGCGGCCTGCGGGCGGGAGCGCCGAGCGTACGCCTGACCCACCCGTTGCTCGGGAGGCCGGTCGTGCTGCCGGCCCGTGCCAACGGGGACGCCACGGTGCGGGCCACCCTGGGCGAGGACCACGGCGCGGGCCGCTGGTCCGTGGTCGTCGTCCTCACCGCTGTCGACGGCAGCGAACGGACCACTGGGCCCCGGGCCCTCCATGTCGCTCCGCGCATCACCAGCGCGCTGCCGTTGACCGCCGCACGGAAGGGGAACGGGGCTGTGCTGCTGTCGGTGGACTGCGTCCCCGCCGTTCACCCCGGTCAGCAGGCCGAACTGGTCGTGGGGGATCTGCCCGTGCCCGCCGAGCCCTTCGCGCGGGCGACCCGCACCCTGCGGTTCCGGCTGGCAGCGGGCACGCCGGGCCGGTATCCGCTGCGGCTGCGCGTCGACGGAGTGGACAGCCCGTTGGCCGACGTGGGCGCCGAGCGGTTCGACGCCGGGGCGGCGGTGGTGATCACATGACGACCACCCGTGTCGAACTGCGCATCCGCCGGCTGGTGCTGGACTCGACCACCAGGCCGTCGCGGGCCGCGCTGTGCGCGGCCATCGAGGCGGAACTCGCCGTACTGCTCGGCCTCTCGCCCGCCGACGGCAGCCGTGACCGGGCCGGCCGTCCGGCCGTACCGGCGGACTCCGGCGCCGCGGCACTCGGCCGGCACATCGCCCGTGCCGTCCACCGGGCGCTGGGTACCGGGGAGACGGCAGGGCCACGACCGAAGGCAGGTGACCGCACATCATGACCAGACCTGCGCCGCGGCGGGGCGGCTTCGTCTTCCTCGACCCCGAGCAGGGACGTGCCCTGCGGGTCGTGCCATTCCAGTACAACCCCGACAGCATCGCCCGTACGCTCCAGCCGCGGGGCATCGGGGCCGACGCCGGCGACCGGCTGGAGGCGCTGCGGTTGCAGGGGCCGCCCCGGGAGACGTTCCGGATCGACGCGGAGTTCGACGCCACGGACCAGGTGGCCTCGGCGGCCGGCCCGGCACCACCCGCCGGATCCGGGCTGTTCGGGATGCTGTCCGCGCTGGAGACGGCCGTCAGTCCCACCGGTGCGCAACTGACCCAGCAGAACGACCTGTCCGCCAGGGGCATCCTGGAAATCGCTCCCGCGCAGGCCGCGCTGCCCGTGCTGGTACTCGGGCCGCACCGGGTCCTGCCCGTGCGGATGCTGGACCTCGACGTGACGGAGGAGGCGTACGACGGGGAGCTGAATCCGATCAGGGCGCAGGTGAGGCTGACGGTGCGGATCCTCACCGTCGACGACGTCGGTTTCAGCCACAAGGCCGGCGGCCTCTACCTGCAGTACCTGCAGGGCAGGGAACGCTTCGCGTCACTCGTCGGATACGGCCCCGAAGCTATCGGCTACGCAGGCGGTTGAACCGTGTACCACCAGGCCGGAGGAGTCAGCCATGTTCGAGCCCAGCAGCAGGTACCACGCAGTCCCCACGACGATGTACACCCTCGCGGACGGCAGGACCGTCAGCCATCTGCGACGCCGCTTCCTGCCGCGGCCCGAGGAACTGATGGCCGTCGGCGAGCACGTCGTCGCCGCCGGGGACCGGCTCGACCGGATCGCGGCCCGGCGGTACGGCGATCCCGAACAGTCGTGGCGGATCGCCGATGCCAACCGGGCCATGCGCCCGGACGACTTGACCGCCGCGCCCGGCCGACGGCTGCGCATCACCCTGCCCGCCGAGGCGTCGGCGGCGGTCGTCGCGGGCGAACCGGCGCGGTGATGACCCACAGCCTGCACCTCATGCTGCTCGTCGGGGACGTCGTGCCCGCTCCGGCCCCGGCGGTGCTGGTCGACGCCCTGCACAGCGTGCGGATCACCACCGCCAGCGGTATCACCAGCGGCTTCCAGCTGACCTTCGCCGTCAGCGCCCGCTCGCAGCTGGCCGGAGCCGTCATGCCGGACGGGGCGCTCTACGCGAAGAAGCGGGTCGTGGTCGCCGTGGTCCTGGCGGGCCGGTGTCACGTACTCATGGACGGAGTAATCACGCAGCAGGAGATGCACGCGGGCCGGGCTCCCGGCTCGTCGTTCCTCGTCGTCACCGGCGAGGACCTCTCCCTGCTCATGGACCTGCGCCACGTCCGGCGCGCGTACCCGGGGCTGCCCCCGCACCTGCGGGCGAGCACGGTCTGCGCCGCGTACGCGCAGTACGGCATCACACCGCGAGCCGTGGCCCCGGTCCACACCGACCAACCGAATCCGGTGATCGACATTCCGGTCCAGTCGGCGACCGATCTCGCCTACCTGCGCTCGATGGCCGCGGACGTCGGGCACGTCTTTCACATCGAACCCGGCCCCGCCCCAGGGGTCAGCACCGCCTACTGGGGGCCACAGAACCGCGCCGGAGCCCTGCAGCCGGCCCTCACCACGGGCTGCGGCGCGGCCGACAACGTCGACGAACTGATCTTCTCCTTCGACGGGTTGGCCGCGGCCGATTACAGCACCCTGCGGCTCGAACCCCCGTCGACGACCGCCTCCGAGGTCACCGCGCCCGAGACACGCCTGCTGCGCGAAAGCCTGGCGGCAAGCCCCGCCCGGGCCCTGCGCGCCGACCCGCTCAGCGGGCAGACCGGCCGCTCCCTGACCCGGACCCTGCTGGCCGGACTCGGTCGCGAGGTCGCCGCCGACCCGCTCACGGGCCGTGGCACCGTCGACGTGCTGCGCTATGGCCATGTCCTCAGCGTCCACGGCCTGGTGGGCGTGCGGGGGGCGGGACGGGCGTACGACGGGCGCTTCTTCGTGGCCGGTGTGACCCACGCGCTCACCCGGAACACCTACAAGCAGCACTTCACGCTGGTCCGCGACGGGCTCGGCGCCGACACCCAGGCGGTGACCGCATGACAACAGAACAGGCGAGACAGTGGCACGGCATGTACGAGGGTGTCGTCGTCTCCGCCGAGGACCTGACCCGCGTCGGCAAGCTCAAGGTGCGCGTCCCCGAGGTCCTGGGCGACGCCCACGTGTGGGTCGCGTCGCCCACCCCGCTGGCCGGCTCGGACTGCGGCATGTACATGGTGCCGCCGCCGGACTCCGGCGTATGGGTGCAGTTCCTCGACGGGGACCCCGAGCGGGCGGTGTGCGTCGGATTCCGGCGGGGCGGACCGCAGGACGTACCGTCGGCCGCCAAGTCCGCACGGCCGGGCGTCCCGCAGATCGTCCTGGCCACGCCTTCCGGAAACGCCCTGGTCATCAGCGACGTGCCGGGCCCCAACGGCGGGATCAAGCTACAACTGCACGGCGAGGAAGGCCCGTTCATCAAGATCGACGAGACGTCGATCGAGATCTCCTGCGGGTCTGAACTCGCCACCATCCGACTCTCCGGACCCGAGGTCCGCGTCAACCGCGATGCGCTGACAGTGCTGTGAGGAACCCATGCCCGGACTGCTGCTTCACTACGGCGCCCTGATGATGTGCGCCCACCCGCCCGGCCTCGTGACCATCCCCGCGCCGGTCCAGCAGCGTGTCCGGGTCGGGGCCGACCCGGTCGCCACCAGCGCCGATGTTTTCCTCGTGGCCGGCTGTGGCTTCCCGGCCACCGTGCCGGGGGCGCCGCCCTGCACAAGCGTCACCTGGCTGCACACCTCCACCCGGGTGCTCGTAGGAGGCCTGCCCGTCCTCCTCCAGCCGACCCCGCCCGTCAGCCTCGCCCCGGCGATCGGCGTGGGTACGCCGCCGCCCAACCCCCCGATGGTGCAGGCTGTGCAGCCAAGAGTCCGGGGAATGTGACCGCGATGGACATCGGCTTCCCCTACCGTGTCGACGCCCGCGGCTGCACGGCGTCGGTCGACCACGTCAGCCATGTCCGGGACATGGTCGAACTGGTTCTCTTCACCAGCCCGGGAGAACGGGTCAACCGGCCCGACTTCGGGTGCAACCTCCTCGACATGGTCTTCGCCGGAAACAGCCCCGAACTCGCCGCGACCCTGGAGATGACCGCCCAGGCTGCCCTGCAACGCTGGCTCGGCGACCTGCTCACGGTGGAGTCCCTCACTGTGACGGCGGAAGAGGCGACGCTGCGGGTGCATGTCGCCTACCTCCTCACGGCCACCGGGGAGAACCACGCCGTCACGGTGAGCGGGGGTGTCCCTTCATGACCGTGCTGGACGGCCCTGACGAGGGCCTGCGTGAGAGAAGACCGGCCGGTATCGAGGACGTGCGGGCGCACGCGGACCGGCGGACACTGACCGTGACGTTCTTCGGCGTGCTCCCGCCGTGCGTGGACCGCCACAGTTTCGTGATCGAGGGCGGACGGCGGATCGTCGGCATCCGCGTCCTGCGGGTCACCCGCGACACTGTCGGGGAAACGGACGGCGGCACGGCGACCCGGCTCCGGCTGACCCTGGACCGGCCGGGCGACGACTCCGCCTACCGGCTGCGGGTGCTGGGGCGGGGCTTCCACGGCGGCCACGACCAGGCCCACTTCACCTTCCATCCCACCCTCCGCCACCCTCCGCACGACGCGACCGCCACCGCACCGGCCCCCGCGAGCGGGCCGCCCGCCCGTACCGCACCGGCGATCGACTACCTGGCCAAGGACTACGCCAGCTTCCGCCGCCTGCTGCTGGAGCGGCTGGCACTCACCCTGCCGCAGTGGACCGAGCGGCACGCGCCCGACCTCTGGGTCACCCTGGTGGAGCTCCTGGCCCACATCGGGGACCGGCTCAGCTATCAGCAGGACGCCGTGGCCACCGAGGCGTACCTGGACACCGCACGGCTGCGTACCTCGGTGCGACGCCACGCACGCCTCGTCGGATACACGATGCACGACGGCTGTGCGGCCCGCACCGTCGTCTGCGTGGAGACCGACGCGAAACGGACCGTGCGGACCGGCGACCTGGCGTTCACGGCTCTGCCGGGAGACGAACTCCCGCAGGCGAGCGGCCCGGTGATGTCACGTGAGGCCCTCACCGCGGGCCCGCATCCCGTCTACCAGCCGCTGGATCAAGGCAGGATGTGGCTGCGTCCCGAGCACAACAGCGTACCTCTGTGGGCCTGGGGGCAGGACACGTTCTGGCTGCCCGCCGGCACCACCCGGGCCGCCCTCCTCGACGGGGACGGCGAACATCGCGCACTGCACTTCGCGCCCGGCGACCTGCTCGTCCTGGAGGAGATGGCGGGCCCCGTCGACAGCGCGCCCGACCCCGGCCACCGGCAGGCCGTCCGGCTCACCCGCGCAACTCGGGACTTCGACGCACATACCGGTACTCCGGTCCTGAAGATCGCCTGGGCCGACGAGGACTCCCTCGCCTTCCCGCTGTGCGTGCGCAACCCACGCGGACCCGACGGGCGGCCGAGCGCGACCGTCGTGGCCCGCGGCAACGCCCTCCTCGTCGAGCACGGCCTGGAGAACACCTGGCTGCCCGGTGGTGACGCCGACGAGATCATCGAGGTGCCGGGGGCGACGACCGGGGCGCACACCGCCACGCCCGCCCGGCCCTTCACGGCGACACTGCGCGGCACCCCCGTCACCTGGTCCCCGCCGCACCCCCGCCCGGCCGACCTGGGCGCGGCACAGGCACGGCAGCTCATGGACCTCGGGACCCGGGCACGCGACCGCCTGCGCGATCTCCACCAAGGGGTGACCGCGCAGAGTCGGCACGAACGCGACTTCCTCGCAGAGCTGTTCGGGGCGTCCCTCCTCGACGACCTCTCCGCCGATCTCCAGGACACCGTCGCTCGACTCCTCGCCCGCTTCGACGAGTTCCTCGAAGCCCGACTGCGCCGCCTCGAGACGCTCGCACGGCGTGCCCGGTCCGGATACGTGCTCGACCCTGCGGACACAGGCTGGGAACTCAGGCACACATGGGGCGACGAAGCCGCGCACGAGCTGGGCAGCGACAATCCCGCCCTGCACGGCCCGGCGAGCAGCGCCCTGCGCCCCGACCCTCGCGAGGCGCTGCCCGCGCTGCACCTGGTGGAGGCGGCGGGCGCCGGCGTGCGATGGATCCCTCGCCGGGACCTCCTGGAAAGCGGCCCCCGCGACCGCCATCTGGTGGGCGAGACCGACGACGAGGGCGTGCTCACCCTCCGCTTCGGCGACGACCGGTGCGGACAGGCGCCGCAGCCGGGAACCAGGCTGCACGCCGTCTACCGCGTGGGCAACGGCCGCTCGGGCAACGCGGGCAGCGAGGCCGTCAACCGGATCGCCCACCGCGACGAAGATCTGGTCGGCATCACGCGGGTGCGCAACCCGGTGCCGGCGACCGGCGGCACCGATCCCGAGCCGGTGGCCGAGGTGCGGCTGGCCGCCCCCCATGCCCCCTTCCGCACGCTCCTGCGCGCCGTTACCGCCGAGGACTATGCCACCCTCGCCGGGAACCACCCCGGCGTGCAGCGCGCCGCCGCCTCCCTGCGCTGGACCGGCAGCTGGTACGAGGCCGACGTGGCCCTCGACCCGGCCGGCACCTCCGTGCCGTCGCCGCGGCTGCTGCAGGAAGTGCGCTCCGCGATGCACCGCTACCGGCGCATCGGCCACGATGTCGTCACTCACCCCGCCCTGCTGGTGCCGCTCGACGTGGCCCTGAACGTGCTCGTCGACCCGCACTACGTCACCGCCCATGTGCGTGAGGCCCTGATGCGCCGCTTCCTGCCCGCACGCCGGCCCGGCGGCAAGGCGGGGTTCTTCGACCCGGCGGCACTGACCTTCGGCACCCCGGTGCGGGCCAGTGCTCTGGTGGCCCTGTGCATGGGGGTTCCCGAAGTGCGGCACGCCGAGGTCACCCGGCTGCGCAGGTGGCCCGCCTCCGGCCCGGGGGTCGAGGGCCCGGACGTGCCGCCCTCCGGGGAGTTGAGAATGCGCCCGCTGGAGATCCCGCGGCTCGACGGCGACGTCACCCACCCCGAGAACGGATGGCTGACCCTGCGTCTGCGAGGAGGACGATGACCGACTTCTTCTCCGGCCCGCAGGGGCCGGCACCCGTGTGGAACCGGCCCGGTCTGCCCGCGCTGTCCTACCGCGTGGGCAGCCACCGGCAGTTCCTCGACGCGATGCTGGCCCGGCTGCCCGCGGCCGGCGACAAGTCGCCCCCGGCACGGCTGACCACACGGGAGCCGGACGACCCGTCGATCGCCCTGCTCGACGCCTGGGCCGTCATCGCCGACGTGCTGACCTTCTATCAGGAGCGCACTGCCAACGAGGGATTCCTGCGCACCGCGACCGAGCACGAGTCTCTGGTCCGGCTCGGGCGGCTGGTCGGCCACCGGCCGCGCCCCGCGCTCGCGGCCGCCACCCACCTCGCCTACACCCTGGACGCCGGGACCTCCTGCCTCGTACCGGCCGGCTCGCAGGTCAGGAGCGAGCCCGAACCGGGCGCTGTGCCCCTCGTCTTCGAGACCGCCAAGGATCTCGCCGCCAGGGCGGAATGGAACCGGCTGCCCGTGCGCACCACCCGCCCGACCGCCCTCACGGCCGACGCCGCGACCCGCATCCCCGCCGTCGACGTCGACGGGGTCCAGCACACGCTGCGCCCCGGTGACCGTCTGCTGTTCACCTATCCCGACGCCCGCCTGAACCTCACGCGCGTGGTGGAGGGCGTGGAGCGCGACCCCGCACGAGGGCGGACCACCGTGCGGCTGAGAGTGCCGGACCCTCCCCGGCAGCTGGTCAACGCGGTAGACGCGCTGCGGGAGGACATGGAGGAAGCCGCCCACCGAGCGCCGTCCGGGGGCCCGTTCGAGGACCTGCTGGCGCTGCTGCGGGAGGTACAGCAGCGCGCCGCGGACCTGCGCGACCCGGACACGTTCGCGGCCCGGCTCGACCGCAGACTGCGCCAACTGCGCGAGCGCCTCTCCGACATCGGCGGGGGCGTGGACGCCGATGCGCTGGCCGAGCGGGCCGCCGTACGGCTCGCGACCGTCCAGGATGCGGTCCGGCGCCTTGGCGAGGAGCCCGAACGGGCGGCGTCGGCCGGTGGGCCCGCGCTGCTGCGGGACCTCACAAGCCCCGGCGGCCGGGTCCTGCACGCGGTCGATCCGCTGGTGCACGCGCTCGGCCAGGGCGAACAGCCGGCACGGTCACCGCTCTCGGTCACCGACGCCCTGGGCGCCGGATCCGATGCCCTGCCCCGCCTGCTGGCGGGAAACCGGCCCGGCCTCACCGCGTCACTCTATGCGGCGCTGTCCGCCGTCTGCCCCCCGGCCACCGCGCCGGGCCTGGGGCATTTCCGCGTCACCGCCACCCCACTGGGCTCCTCCATCCCCGACGACACCCGTGTGAAACGGCTGCTGCGTGCGGCGGCACCGTCCCGGGCGGAGGGAGGCGGCCCGCTCGCGAGCGACGTTCTGCTGCTGGACGCGGTGCACGAGGAGATCCAGCCCGGCAGCTGGATCGCGGTGCGGGTGGCGGGCCGCGCGCGAACCCGCGTCGTCCGGGTCACCGAGGCCGGGCAGTTGTCCGTCGCCAACGACCAGGATGCCGTGCGCGTGACGCGGCTGAACCTCGCCGGGCCGTGGACCGAGGACTGCGAGGACATGGCCGTCCGGCGGGCCACCACCGTGTGGGCAGCGGGCGCGCCGCTCGTTCTCGCCGCTTCGCCGGACCCCACAGAGGTGGCGGGCGACACGATCCCCCTGGACGGAACGTTCGAGGGACTGGCTCCCGGACGGCTGCTCGTCGTCTCGGGGGAGCGCACGGACGTCGTGCCCTGGGACGGGGTGGACACCGGTCGCGGCCCGGGTGTCCAGGGCTGCGAACTCGTCGTCCTCGCGGGCGTACGCCATGCCTTCGACGGGACGTCCTTCGACGACCGGGTGCGTACGACGCTGCTGCTGACCTGCCCGCTCACGCACCGCTACCGGCGGGACACGGTCGTCGTCCACGGCAACGTCGTCCCGGCGACCGCGGGCGAGACCGTGCCCGAGGTCCTCGGCAGCGGTGACGCCTCCCGTGCGGGCCAAGTGCTGCCCTTGCGGCAGGCTCCGCTCGTCTGGCTGCCGTCCGCGACCACCGACGGCGGTGAGGAGGCACTCACCGTCCGCGTCGACGGCGTGGCGTGGCGGCGGACCGCCGACCTGGGCCGGGCGGGCCCGGCCGCCCAGGTGTTCCGGCTGCGCGCGGGCGCCGGCACAAGGGCGGCGGTGGAGTTCGGCGACGGTCGGCACGGCGCCCGCCTGCCCTCCGGCACGGAGAACGTCACCGCCCGCTACCGCATCGGCGGCGGACGCGCCGGCAACGTCGCGGCCGGGCGGATCAGCCAGGTCGTGAGCAGGCCGCTCGGCGTCAGCGGTGTCACCAACCCGCTGGCCGCGAGTGGCGGAGCCGACGCCGACGGCCCGGCGGAGATGCGCCAGGCGATCCCCCTGCGGCTGGCCGCCTTCGACCGGCTCGTGTCGGTGCGCGACTACCAGTCCTTCGCCCGCGCCTTCGCGGGCGTCGGCAAGGCCGTGGCAAGCCGCTGCCTGGACGGGAACCGCCCGGTCCTGCACGTCACCGTCGCTGCCGCCGACGACGCTCCGCTGGACCCCTCCTCACCCCTCCTGGCCGCGCTGGGCACGGCACTGCGCCAGTACGGCGACCCCACCATGCCCGTGCGGGTCGAACCCTGCGACCGCGTACGGCTGGTGCTCGTGCTCGGAGTCCGAACGGTCCCCGGTCAGCTTCCGGAGAAGGTGGAACGGCGGGTGCGCGAGGCGCTGGCCGACCGCCTGGGCTTCTCGGGTGCGTACCTGGGCCAGCCCGTGTACCGGAGCGCCGTCGTCGCCGCCGCGCACGCGGTTCCCGGCGTCGACTTCGTTCATGTGGACGCCTTCGGGGGCGTATCCGAGAGCGCCGACGCAGACGACGTCGTACGGTTCGCCGAACATCCCTCCGTGGTCTCCTGCGTCCCCGCGCTGCCCGCCGGCCTGCGCACGGTGCGGGCCCCCTCGCTCTCCGACGGCACAGCGGGGACCCGGCCACCGGAGCCGGCCACCGCCGTCGATGCCTCGCAGGCCCCGACGGTCCTGCTCGACCGCGGGGCCGCCGAGGGCCCGAGGGAGCGGGCCGCCGCGGCCGCGCCGCGCCTGGTCCTGCGCCCCGCCCAGCTGGTCCTGTTGGACCCGGCCGTGCCCGGGACCCTGATCCTGCGGAGGATTCCATGACCCCCGACGAGCTGTACTCGCTGCTGCCCGCCGTACACCGCAGACGCGACGCGGAACAGGGCGGCCCGCTGCGCGCGCTGCTCACGATCGTCGCCGAGCAGGCCGCCGTCGTAGAGGAGGACATCGAGCGGCTCTATGACAACTGGTTCATCGAAACCTGCGACGACTGGGTGGTTCCCTACATCGGCGACCTCGTCGGGTACGAGATCCTGCCCGGGTTCGCCGCCGCCCTGTCCGACGACACCTCCCGGGCCGTCGGGCTGCCCGCCGCCGCCGTTCCCCGGCGGGACGTCGCCGACACCGTCGTCAACCGGCGCCGCAAGGGCACCCTCGCGCTGCTGGAGGACCTCGCGTCGAACGTGGCCGGGTGGCCCGCCCGGGTCGTCGAGTACCGCCGTCTGCTCTGCGTCACCCAGCCCGTACGCCGCTACACCTCCGACGGCCACGACGCGCGCCGCAGGTCGGCGCGCGGCGGACTGGTGGACGTGCGCCGCGCCGGGACCCTGGACCGTCTGGGCGGCCCGTTCGATGAGCTGGCCCGCACCGTGGAGGTACCGCGCGCCGGCTCCACCCGCCGCCCCGGCCGGTACGGCATCCAGTCCGTCGGCCTGCACCTGTGGCGGCTGCGCACGTACTCCGTGACACGAGCCCCCGCATACTGCCTGGACCGCGACCGAGCCTGCTACACCTTCAACGTGCTCGCCATCGACACGCCCCTGTTCACCGCCCCGGTGCCCGAACCGTCGAGCTACCACGTCGCGGACGAGACGAACGTACCGGAACCCATCGGCCGCCGGGCCCTGGCGGAACGGCTCTACGACTACTACGGGCCCGGCAAGAGCCTGTGCGTGTGGACCGGCCCCGACGCCGAGGACTCCGTGGTGCCCCTGGGGCGGATCGTCGCCGCGGACCTCTCCGACTGGCGGTACCGCCCCGATGCCGGTCAGGTCGCCGTCGACCCCGTCCTCGGCCGCCTCGTGCTCCCGCCAGGCACCGCCCCCGCGCACGACGTCCGAGTGACGTACCACCACGCCTTCTCAGGCGACCTCGGCGGCGGCGAGTACCCCCGTCCCGAACCCGCGACGGCCGGCGCGGCGGAGCGTTACCGGGTGGGCCCCGGCGAGGACCACCACAGCATCGCCGACGCGCTCGGGCGCTGGCGCGAGGAGAAGCGGGGGCACCCGGGCAAGGCGGAGGCGGTCGTGGAGATCATCGCCAACGAGGTGTACGAGGATCTGACCGACATCCGCCTCGACCCGGGAGACCGCCTCACCCTGCGCGCCGCGGACGGTGTCCGCCCTGTCATCCGGCTGACCGGCCGACGCCGCGGCGACCGGCCGCGCGCCCTGACGATCACCGGTACCGCAAGCGGGTGCCGCTCCGAGGTCACGGCTCGGATCGTCCTCGACGGGCTTGTGGTGACGGGCGGCAGCGTACAGGTGCGGGGCGGCGTGGACCGTCTCGTCGTCCGGCACTGCACGTTCGTACCGGGCTGGGAACTCGAGGCCCGGGGCACGCCCCTGGCGCCCGGAGCACCCAGCCTGGACATCTCCGACAGCCCGGTCCGAACCGAGGTCCACCACAGCGTCCTCGGCGCCATCCTGGTGGTCGCGCGCCACGACGCGACGGAGCCCAATCGTGTCGAACTGTGCGACAGCGTGCTGGACGCGACGCTACGCGAGGCGTCGGCGCTCGGCGGCCCGGACGACGGCCACGCAGACGTCCTGCTCACGGCCCGGCGCACCACCGTCATCGGATCCGTACGCGCCCGGGCCGTGGAACTGCTGGAGAACTGCCTGCTGTACGGAGAGGTGAGCATCGACCGGCGCGACCAGGGCTCCGTGCGGTTCTGCTGGCTGCCTCAGGAGTCCCCCACGCCACCCCGGTTCCACTGCGAACCCGACCACTCCGGTGACCGGGCGCGGGTGGTGCCGCACTTCGCATCCACCCGGTACGGCTCCCCCGACTACGTCCGGCTGGCCGACCGCTGCGCCGAGGAGATCCGCCGCGGCGGCGACAACGGCTCGGAACCCGGCGCGCTGCACCACCTCTTCCAGCCGCAGCGGGAGGACAACCTCCGCACCCGGCTGACCGAGTACACACCTGCCGGATGTGACACGGGACTCTTCTTCGTCACCTGAGCCCCCGCGCAAGACTCCCCCGCCCCCACCCCCCACCCCCTCACCGTCGGCCCTCGGCCCAGGCAGGAAGCACACCCATGCACGGCGACTTCTCCCGCGTCATCTTCGATCCCGCTCGGCGTTTCTCCGCCGTGCTGTCCCAGCAGGGCCGTGTCCAGCTCGATGCCGAGATCAACGAGCAGACGGCGATCCTCCTGCACTACGTGCGGACTCTGGCCGCCGACCTCCTGGGGCCCGCCGCGTACCCGCCCGAGGAGGACGGCATCGGCGGATTCGGGGTCGACGGATTCGACGGACAGACGTTCACCGTGACCGCGGGACGCATGTACGTCGACGGCATTCTGTGCGAGTGCGACGGCATCGACTACTGGGAGCAGCCCGACGGCCACCTCGACCCCGAGCGCGAGAGCGACCTGCTGCCCCCCGGGCCCTTCCTGGTATACCTGCGGGTCTGGGAGCGCCTGGTCACCGCGTGGGAGGCACCCTGGATCCGCGAGGTGGCCCTCGGCCCGAACGCCCCGGACACGACCGCACGCTCCCGTGTGGTCTGGCAGGTGTGCCGGCTCCCGCTGGCCCCCGGTTCGTTCGTGCCCGACATGCGCAATGCCTCACGCTTCCTGCGGGACCGTATCCGCCAGGACTTCGAGCCCCGCTGCCTGCTCGCCGCACAGACCCGGCGCCCCGAGGAGAACGCCTCGCCCAGTGAGCTGCCCCCGTCCTCCGGTTACCGGGGCCCCGAGAACCAGTTGTACCGGGTGGAGGTGCACCGGGGCGGTACCGCGGAGACGGCGACGTTCAAGTGGTCCCGGGAGAACGGCTCCGTGGTCCTGCCCGTCCGGGCCGTCTCCGGTGTCTCGGTCGAGCTGGAGACGCTGGGCCGGGACGACAAGCTCGGCGTGGACACGGGCGACGTGGTGGAACTCGTCGACGACGCCACGGTGTGTCGCGGGGCGTCGGACCGGTACGACGAGGACTGCAGCCGGCTGTACACCGTCACAGGGATCGACTACGCCGGGTATCGGGTCGAGCTGGACGGCGACCCCGCAGACGATCCGTACCAGCCGAACGTCGGCCGGGTGGCAGCACATCGTCCGTTCCTGCGCCGCTGGGATCACGACACGAGCGGCCGGGAGGGCGGATACGCGGGGGGTGAATTGGGCCTTCCCGTACGGGAAGGGGAGTGGCTGCGGATCGAGGACGGCGTCGAGATCTGGTTCGAACCGAGCCAGGAATCGCCCCGCGTCTACCGAAGGGGCGACTACTGGCTCATCCCGGCCAGGGTGCTCACCAGCGACATCGAATGGCCCCGTGGCCGCCAGGGACAGCCGCTGCGGCGCCGCCCGCATGGCGTCCCCTACCACTACGCCCCCCTCGCGTTCGTCGACCCGCAGGGTGGCGACGAATTCCAGCTGGTGGATCTCCGAGTGCCCTTTCCCCATCGCCGGTAGGCAGCGTGCGCTGCGACGGCGTCAGCGCCCTGCGAACCCGATGACGTACACCATCCACCCGGCGAAGAGCAGCACGGCAACAACGATCACGACCACGGGCGTGCTCCGGGTCGAGACCTCGGCGCCGGTCGTCAGGTTGTGCAGCCGCTTGACCCGCAGCGTGCCGCGTTTGACCTGGCCCTGGGCGCGCACCCAGTCCCCTTCGCTGACGGCGCCCTCGAAGGAGTGGCCGCGCATCTCGACGGGGACCAGCCGTACCGGACGGCCCTCACGGTTGCGTACCTCCACGCAGAAGTTGCACACGATCGTCGTGGTGGTGTTGCTGGAATTCCCACTCACCTCGGTGCGCAGTTGCACGTTCCGTGCCACGCCCTCGACCGTCCCTTTGCCCTGGAGGGTGCCGACGGGGAGTGTGGGACCGTCCGTGTGCCGGGGTGGCTCGTCCTCGAACCGACGCGGCGGGACCAGTGGAGGCTGAGGGATCCGGGGCCGTTGTGGGCGCTGATCGTCGTCCTCGCCGTACGGCGGGATCCAGGCACCGCAGCAAGAACACTGCTGTGCGTCGGGCGGCGCTACGGTGCCGCAGTAATTGCACTTCCAGGCGCCGTCCATGGTCTAGCCCATCCGGTAGGCGACGTAGTGGACCGAACCCTCGACGGGCGACGGGGCGGGCTTGGCGATGGGACCCACCCCACGTTCCGACTCCTCGATGCGGATCGAGCCCAACAGGTCTTCACTGCACACGTCGTCGTGGTCCCGCAGGGACAGGTTCTGGACGAAGTCGACCGGCGCGGTCACCCCCAGCGGCTGGGTCGGGCCGGCCACCGCCTCGCTCGCGGATGCGTCGGAGGCGGTCGACGCGTGGACGCAGCAGACGTCGAGAACGGTCGCTGTCATGCCGCTCATTCCTGTCCTTCTCCCGTGCGCTCAGCCCGGGAGTTCCATGAGCCGGAGCCACGTCTTGTTGCCGACCATGCCGTCCGCCGCCAGGCCGTTGTTGGCCTGGAACCACCGCACGGCCTCGTCGCTGTGCAGGCCGAAGTTGCCGTCGACGACGAGGGGAGGATCCCAGCCGAGGTCGTTCAGGCGCTGCTGAATGTTCTTGACGCCCTCCGCCACGGTGCCCTGCCGGGCGAACGGCTGGTCCGCAGCCTCCCGTTCGGCGCGGCTCGGATGGTCGGTCAGCCATTGCGCCATGTCATCCGGCAGATCGTCGGGGCCATGCGTCTGGCCGGGCCGCCAGCCCTCCACCTGCTGGATCGCGGAAGCGAACGTGGTGAGTTGACCGTCGTTCAGTCCCGCCAGGGTGGTGTCGGTTCCCACGCCCAGGGCGTCGGCGATCCTCTGGGCGTACGCCTGGGGATCGTTGGAGCCGTGGCCGGCCGGGGCATAGGCCTGCATCACCTGCAGGATCGTCTTGTCCCCGCGTCCCGACAGGTAGCGGCGAACGGCTTCGAAGCCGACCTCCTCACTGGGGAAGACGGCGAAGATGTCGTTGTGCTTGCCGGGGTAGGCGCCGTAACTCTCGGCCTCTTCCGAGCGCACGATGTTCCCAGGGTTCTGATTGTTCCAGGAAGCGGTGCCTCCCGTGCGCATCGCTTCCTCGTAGAAGACGTGATCGACACCGAGGATGCTGATGACATCGCCGGGTTCCACGTCGGGTGCGTTGGCCCAAGCCATGGTGGCCTCCGAACAGTTAAGAGCGTTGGGCGACCGGACGCCAGGAAAAAGGCGATTCGGCCGCCAGTCCTTGACTATGAGAGGGCGTTCCGCCGTCGGCACCGAAGCGCGTCATCCTCTGCTTCCAGGACCATCATGACGCCGATCCTGTTTGTACGCCACACGAGTGAGCTGCGCCGCGGCGCACCCGAAGCAGGGCTCGCGTGCGCTCCGAACAGCGACCGCCGGATTCGTTTCACATTCCACAACCACGGCTTCCCGCAAAGTGATTGCCATCGCCATCGACCGCGAATGCCGTGAGGCTGGAACAGGAGTTGAAATGAGAGCGGTACGGCGACACGCACATAAGGAGCAAGACAGGTGTCTGCATTCACAATTGACATGTCGAACCCGTTCCCGAGCGAATTCGCGAGTGGCCTGGGCGGCCCCGGCATGGGAGGCCACCAGTCTCCTGACTGGTACATCCAGTACGGCATGGACCTCGGCGCCGGCGCGGGCGCGACGGTCCTGGCCGCCTTCGACGCCCACATCACCAAGTACAGTCCGCACGACCCCTCGGCCGACACCAACAAGGTCTACGGAGCCCAGTTGTTCATGCGCGCCCCCAACGACATGATGGGCGGCTTCTACACCCACATCACGAATGTCCCGGACGGGCTGACCGTCGGTTCGCAGGTCTCCCGCGGGGATGTGCTCGGTCAGGTGTACGAGTTCGCCCCCACAGCGACGCATCTGCATCTTGCGCTGGTCGAGATCATCGGTGGCGCACCCGGCGGCCAGTACCAAGGCGTGGACCTGTACCAGTTGTTCCTGGACACGGCGAACTCGGACACGGTCACCTCGGTCACCTTCAACCAGGACGGTTCGCCGCCCACCCCCGGGGGTTGACGGCCCTCGCCCGCGATGGATCCGGCGGTGGCCGTGCCCTGCGCGAGTGCGTCTCTCCCTGACGCGGTCTGTCCCAGGAAGGGGCATGGAGATCATGTACCGTCTTGGCGGCCGCGCCGGCGTCCGGAAGGGAGCCTGGTGGCGAACCCCTCGAACCAGGCCAGCATCTCGGGGTGGGTGACGGCGCCCTCAGCGGTCACATCAGCGGCGCGGGCTCCCTGGATGATGCGCTTGACGGGGACCTCCAGCTTCTTCCCGGTCAAGGTGCGCGGCACGGCAGCTATCGGAACGATGACGTCCGGAACGTGCCGCGGTGAGAGCGTGTGTTTGATCGACGTCGCGATGGCACTCCGAAGTGTGTCGTCAACGGATTCCCCTTCGGCGAGGACGACGAAGAGCGGCATGACGTACCGGCCGTCCGGCAGTTCGGCGCCGATGACCAGACTGTCTGCGATCTGGGGAAGCTGCTCGACAACGGCGTAGATGTCGGCGGACCCCATCCGCACACCCATACGGTTGAGTGTTGAATCCGAACGTCCCGCCACCACGACCGACAGGTCCGGTTCGACCGTGACCCAATCGCCGTGCCGCCAGACTCCGGGATAGACATCGAAGTAACTCGCCAGATAGCGCTGATTCTCCGGGTCGTTGACGAAGTGCAACGGCATCGAGGGAAGCGGTGCCGTCACCACCAGCTCCCCCTGCACCCCGACAAGCGGCTGTCCGGAGGCGTCCCAGGCGGCGATGGCAACGCCGAGCGCGGGACACTGGATCCGGCCGGCCCGCACCGGCAGGAGCGGGGAGCCCCCCGCGAGGACCGAGCAGACATCTGTCCCTCCACAGATCGACTGCAGCCAGGCGTCGGGGGCGAGACGGTCGTAAACCCAGCGCCACGTGCTGCCGGGAAGCGATGAGCCGGTCTGCAGGATGGACCGCAGAGCGCTCAGATCGATCTCAGCTGCTGGGTGTGCATCCGCTTTCTCTGCGGCGACCAGGTAGGCCGCTCCCACACCGACCATCGTCGCGCGCGTCTGTTCGGCGACCTTCCAGATACCGTTGACGTCGGAGTACGTGGGGCTGCCGTCGTACAGGACGATCGTGGCGCCGTGCAGCAGACCGCCGACCATGAAGTTCCACACCATCCAGCTGGTGGACGTATGGAAGAAGTAGCGGTCGTCGCTCCGCAGGTCGACGCCGAGACCGAGGGCCTTGAGCAGCTCGACGACGATGCCGCCGTGACCCTGCACGATGCCCTTCGGCACGCCTGTGGTGCCCGATGACCACAAGATCCACAGGGGGTGGTCGAAGGCGACGTCGGCGAAGGTGAGTTCGGCCTGGTTGTCGAGAAGCGTGGACCACGTGTGCTGCTCCAGCTGAGGCCGCTGCGACCATGGTGATGTGGTTGAGGACGTGGAGAGGTGGCCGACCGCGATCAGATGCCGGACCGTGGGCAGCCCGTCCGCGATCTCAGCGACCGCCGGGCGTCGGTCGAATTCCTTCCCCCCGTAGGAGTAACCGTCGGCGGCCACCAGAACCGTCGGCTGCGCCTGCCGCAGCCGCGCGAGCACGCTGGACGTACCGAAGTCCGGCGAGCACACGGTCCACACCGCACCGACAGCGGCACTGGCCAGCAACGCGACCACGGCATGCGACGTGTTCGGGAGGTAGCCGGCAACGCGGTCACCAGGCCCCACGCCCATCTCGCGAAGGGATGCGGCGACAGCGGCGACGTCGCGTCCGAGCTGCCGCCACGACGTCTCCACCGGAATGCCGCCTTCGGAGACACTGATCAAGGCCGGGCGCTCGTCGGTGGCACGAGCGAAGCATTGCTCGGCGAAGTTCATCCGCGCTCCCCTGAACCAGGAGGCTCCGGGCATCGACGCGTCGGCCAGCACCTCGTCATAGCTGCTGACGGCATCGAGGCCGTAGAACTCCCATACGGCCGACCAGAAGGCGGGCACGTCGGTGGTGCTCCACCGCCACAGCTCCGGGTAGTCGGAGAAGGACAGTCCCCGCGTTTCGCTCAGCCAGCGCATGAAGCCGGCGATGTTGGAACTTTCGGCCGTCGAGCGGCTGGGGGACCACAGCAGGTCGGCATCGGTGCTCATCAGCGCCTCCAGGGGCGGGGTCGTGCGGGTGGAGACCGGTGCGCAGAGGCCGGCCGGGGGAAGCGCCTACGGGACGCACCGACATGTCTGCAATGAGGGGTGCTCGGCGGCACGCGGCTCCCTCCTGCCCTGCGCGGGCAGGAGAGAGCCGTGAGGCAAGGCCGTCGCCGGTCAGGCGGACATGTCGGACGAGGCTCGGCCGAGCTCGCGGACGAACTCCTCCGCCCGGGGCCATTCGCCGTAGCCGGAGGCAGGGTTGAGGTGTCCGACCGGGCCCAGGTCCACGAGGCGGCTCCCCCATGCCCGGGCGAGATCGGCGACGCGATCGGCAGCGGCCAGGGGGTCGTTCGTGCTCGCTGCGACGATGCTGGGGAAGGGCAGGGGTGTCCGCGGCGTCGGCGTCCAGCCGCCTTCGCGCAGGGCTTCCAGGGTGGGGTAGCCCTCCGGCAGCGGCGTGTCGAAGTCCGGCGGCGCCGCCAGCAGTGCGCCCTTGACGGGGCGCCGGTGTCGTTGCGCCCAGTGCACGGTGGTCATCACCCCGGCACTGTGGGCAACCAGTACGACGGGCCCGGAGATGTCCGACAGCACCTCGTCCAGCGCGGCGACCTGTGCGTCGCGGCTCAGCCTGTCCTTCTCCAGCGGGGGAACGGTTCGGGCGTCGGCGATCTTGTCGGCGAGGACCGTCTGCCAGTGGTCCGGCACATGATCGCGCAGTCCTGGGACGATGACGACCGTCGGCTGTGCGCTGAGACTCATGACTGCAACTCCGGGGTCTTGAGCGCCAGGTCGGGGAGCAGCCCCAGGCGGCGCAGATCTTTTTCGTAGGAGAACTTGCCGATGGCGAAGGCCACGCTGCCCGCGAGCCCGACGAGCGGGATCACCTGCAGTGCGCCGAGCAGGCCCAGGTGGTCCGCGAGCATGCCCGTCACCGCGGGCCCGGGGGCCAGCCCGAGCAGGCTGTTGGCCAGGGTGAGGGTGGCGAAAGCCGTCGCCGCAATGGCGGCGGGGGTCAGATTGGCCACCATGGCGGCCGCCGGACCGGCGGTGCCGCCGGCCACCAGGGTCCCGGCCGCGATCAGCACGAGCTGCATCGGGCCGACCGGCAGGTGGAATCCCGCCATCAGCAGCACGAACGACCCGAGAGCGCAGACGATCGCAACGTTCCACTTCCGGGCCGCGGCCTTCCGGCTGAGGCGGTCCGCGACGATCCCGCAGAGGATCATGCCAATGCCACTGATCAGCGCGAAGACCCCGGCGGCCAGGCCGGCCTTCGCGGGAGGCATGTCGTAGTACCGGTTGAGGAAACTGGGTATCCACGCGAGCAGGGCCATCGCGATGAACATCTGCAGCCCGCTGCCGATGTAGGCGCAGACCACGGAGACCGAGGAGAACAGCCGCGGCAGCTGGGTCCGGATGGGGGCGCGTTCGCCGGACATGTCGCTGTTACGGATGGACGCCGGGCCCAGCCTCTTCTCGGTGACCACGAGGCCGTAGACCGCGGCCAGGACCAGTCCGGAGATTCCCATCGCGCCGAACGCCCAGCGCCAGCCGTGCTCCTGGGCGATCACACCGCCGACCGACACGCCCAGCACGGATCCGAACGCCCCTCCCGCCATGAAGGCCCCGGAGAGCGTGGCCCGCAAACCGATGGGGAACACGCTGAGGACCACCGCGATGCCGACGCTCCCGTAGGCCGCCTCTCCGACGCCCACCATGAAACGGCCCAGGAACATCTGGCCGTAGCTCGCGGAGATGGCGCAGCCCAGGGTCGCCAGGCTCCACGCCGTCGCGGCGATGACCAAGATCTTGACCCGGCCCCAGCGGTCCGCCAGAAGCGACAGGGGGAAGGTGAGCACACCGACCATCAGGGCCACGATGCCGCTGAGAGAGCCCAACTTGGCATCGGAGAGCAGCCATTCCGCTTTCAGCAGGGGGAAAACCGCGTTGAGGACCTGTCGCGACATGTAGTCGGACAGCAGAAGCCCAAAACCGAGGGCGAACACCAGCCAGGCATAGCTACGGGATACAGCCGGTGCGGCGGGAGACGTCCCCGGCACCGTTGTGCCGGCAGTGTGCAGTCCCATTGGCATCACCTTTTCGTCTCTGGTCGGGGCTCAAAAAGGTTTGTCGCCGACAATCCCCGCGCGCTCCATCTTGCGCACGGCGGGCCAGTAGTCCTGGACGGCGTAATGCTGGGTGGAGCGGTTGTCCCAGATGGCGACGCTGTTCTTCTGCCAGCGCCAGCGCACCTGATACTCGGGGACGGCCGCCTGGCTGATCAGGTAGTTCAGGAGGCTGCTCGCTCCGGGCGCGTAGTCCTGGCCGAAGCGCACGTTCTCGGGCGTGTGGTAGTTGACGAAGTGCGTGGTGAAGGCGTTGACGAAGAGAATCTGCTCGCCGGTCTCCGGGTGGGCACGCACCACCGGGTGCTCCGGGTCCGGGAAGCGGGCCTTCAACTGGTGACGTTGCTCCGTCGGCATCACGGCGCCGAAGGTCGCCTCGATGCTGTGCCGTGCGCGCAAGCCCGCGATCTGCGTCTTGATGTGCTCGGGCAGCCTGCGGTATGCCTCAGCCATGTTGACCCAGACCGTGTCACCACCCACTTCCGGTGTTTCCACGCAGCGCAGCACGGCGCCCATGGGCGGGCACGCGCGCCAGGTTGCGTCGCAGTGCAGCGCGTTCTCGTAGTGCTCGGGTTTGCTGTCCAGATCCTTGTAGATGCGGACCAGCTCTGGGTGGTCGGGGTCGCTGCCGAGCGCCGGATGGTCCTCCAGCGGGCCGAAGCGCCCGGCGAAGGCGATGTGTTCGGCGCGCGTGATGTCCTGGTCACGCAGGAACAGGACCTTGTACTGCAGAAGCAGCGCCTTGATCTCGGCGAACAGATCGCCGTCGCGCGCGGCGTCGCCGAGGTTCACACCGGACAGTTCGGCGCCGATGGTGCAGGTCAGCGGCTCAACCTTGATCGAGGTACGGAGGACGCCCGGCTGCACCAGGGCGGGCGTGTCTTCCTTCGGGCGGACGGTCTGGGGCATGTGCTCACTCCTGGGGGTGACGTGCGGGGCACGGCGAGCTCAGAGGACGAAGACGGAAGACCCCGTGGTCCGTCCCGCTTCCAGGTCACGATGGGCCTGTACCGCGTCCTGGAGGGCGTAGCGCTGATTGGTCTCGATCTTGATGCGACCGGCCGCGACGTGCCCGAACAGCTCCCCGGCCAGGGCGTCCCGCTCCGCCGGCTCGGCGATGTAGTCGGCCAGCGCGGGGCGGGTCACGAACAGCGAGCCGTGGATGGCCAGTTGCATGGCGTCGAGCGGCGGGACTCCGGAGGCCGTACCGAAACACACCAACAGGCCGCGGCGTTGCAGCGAGGCCATGGATCCGGCGACGGTGTCCTTGCCGATACTGTCGAAGACGACCGGGACACCCTTGCCGTCGGTCAGCTCACGCACCCGCTCGGCCACGTTCTCGCGCCGGTAGTAGATGATGTGCTCGCAGCCGTGGGCGCGGGCGACCTCGGCCTTCTCCTCGCTGGAGACCGTTCCGATCACCGTGATGCCGAGCAGCTTCGCCCACTGGGAGACGATCAGACCGACGCCGCCGGCCGCCGCGTGGAGCAGCACGGTGTCGCCGGACTTCAGCGGGTGGATCCGGCGCAGCAGGTACGCCGAGGTGAGTCCGCGCATGGTCATCGCCGCGGCGGTCTCGCAGCCGATCTCGTCCGGCAGCTTGATCAGTGAATCCGCGGGCATGACCCGCTCCGTGCTGTACGCACCCAGCGGGCTGCCGGTGTAGGTCACACGGTCGCCCTCGGCAACATGTGTCACGCCCTCGCCCACGGCCTCGATCACACCCGAGGCCTCCACGCCGAGCCCCGCGGGCAGCGGAGCCGGGTACAGGCCGGTGCGGAAATAGGTGTCGGCGAAGTTGAGTCCGACGGCGACGTGCCGGATCCTTACCTCGCCCGGGCCCGGGTCGCCGACGGTGACCTGTTCCCACCGCATGACCTCGGGGCCACCGGTGTCGTGGAATCGAATGGCGTGTGCCATGACGTGCTCCGTTTGCTCGGTTGTGGGGCTGTGTGGGGCGGCGGCGGGATGCGACCCGGGCCGCCGCCGGTGGGGTCGGGTCAGCTCTTGAGGTCGCGCAGCATGGAACCGCGTCGGCCGGGGCGGCGGTTGGGCACCATGCCGAGCTGGGCCAGGGTCTCGTCGGCGTCCGAGTACCATTCGCCGATCTTGTAGATCTTCTTCGCCTCCTGCCCGGTGGCGATCTCACGGCCCAGCGCATGGGCGATGTTGACCATCTGCTCGACCTGCTCCACGGAGGACATCCGCTCGCCCTTGTGCCGCCACAGGTTGTCCTCGTTGCCCACCCGCACGTGCGTGCCGAGGGCGATGCCGATCGCGTTCATCGGCGCCACCGCGCGCATGGACGCCTCGATGGTGAGCACGGCGCCGTCCGGGACGCGACGGATGAACTCGATCAGGTCGGCCGGGTGTCGGCCGGCGAACCCGCCGCCGATGGCAACGTAGTTGAGCACCAGTGGTCCGTTGTAGATGCCCTTGCGGATCAGCCGCTCCACGGTCTCCAGCTGTGCCATGTTGGCAAGTTGGAAGTGCGGCTGGATGCCGTTGGCACGGAGCCGCTCGAGGTGCTCGAGGTAGAAGTCCGGCCCGGCCTCGACCACCATGTCCCGATAGGCCTTGTAGTACCCCGGCTTGGCGATCGAGGTTCCCTCGATGTCCTCGTCGTCGAAGAGCTCGACGATGTTCATCTGGTTGGTGTTGATCGCGATCGTCACCTGGTCGGGCCTGGGAGTGATCTCGGCCAGCATGTGGCGGGTGTCGTAGCTGAGCCACTTGGCGTCGCCGCCCTCGTCCTCGGGGGCGAAGGAGATCGACCCGCCGATCTGCAGGACCATGTCCGGCACGGCCTCGCGCAGGCGGGCCATCAGCTCGTTGAACATGGAGATGCGCTTGGATCCGTGGCCGTCCAGTTCGCGCACGTGGATGTGCAGCACCGTGGCGCCGGCGTTGTAGCAGTCGACGGCCGCCTGCACGTGCTCGTCCATGGTGAGCGGTAGGTCGTCGGCGTCACCGGGCAGCCACTCCGGCCCGTAGGGCGCGGCCTGGATGACCAGCTTCTCCTGGTTCTCCGGATACAGGGAATCGTCGAAGAAGTGCATGGTCCATCTCCTTTGTCGAATGGGTCTTCACTCGCCGCACGCATCACTGCTTTCGATGCGAGGCCCGGAGGGCTTGCGAGGAGCGGACGCGGGATTGCAGACGGGGCCCCCGGGCCCGCGGGGGGTCGGATACGATCAGCGGGCCCGGAAGGGAACATTCGGCTGCGGGCAGGGTTTCTGCTCGTCCCCGAGGGGTCGACCATTTCCCTTGCGGTGAGGCAACGTTAAGGGCGGGTTAACGTGCGCGCTTGACCGAAGGTGACAGAAGACTTGCCGCTTGGGGACATGCCTTGCCCTCGCGGCCGTCGTCCCCGGACCCGGGCAGGGTCATGCTGAGACAGGGCGTGAACGGTCGGCCCCACCCCTGTGCGGAAACTCCGGTGGTCACTCCTCGCCGGAAGGCTGCTGCCTGCTCCTGCGGACCCGCCACTCCCTCGGACTGCAGCCGAACCGCTCGCGGAACCAGCGCGAGAAGGCACTCGGTGCCGAGAATCCCAGGAGCCCGGAGATCTCCGTGAACGAGCGGCGTGGGTTCGCCACGAGCTGCTCCGCGAGCTGGGTACGTGTGGCGTTGAGAACGGAGGAGAACGTATCGCCCGACGCCGCCAGGTGCCGGTGGATCGTCCTCCGGTCGATGCCGAGGCTGTCCGCGACCTGCTCGATCGAACAGCGCCCGGTAGGCAGCAGGACTTCGATCAGCTCACGCACGCGGTCCAGCACGGTGGTGTCCTTCGAGACCGCGATGGACTCGAAGTACTGCCGGGCGTAGGTCCGCAGCAGCGGGTCCGACATGGGGTTGGGAGCCTTGAGATCGCTGGCGTAGAAAACGATCCCGTTGAATTCCCGGTCGAATTCCACTACCGGGCCGAAGAGGCGCCGGTGGGTACCGGGATCCGCCGGCGCGTCGTGCGTGAAGCACACGGACAACGGCTGCCACCGGGCACCGAGAAAGCTGCGGAGGACCCCGTGGAAGGTACCCACGGCCAGCTCCGTGGCCTGGCGGGCGGCCAGGGCCTCACCCAGCTCGAGGCTCACTTTGACGGTGGCCAGGCCGTTCGCCCCGGAGAGCCGGCTGCGAAGCATCTCGTTGTACATGTGCTCATGGCCGACGAGAAGTTCGAGGGCGCTGCGAACATCGGGCTCGTCGCGCAGGACCAGACTGATGGGGCCGAGATTGGAGAAGCTGCGTCGCTCGGCGAGGAGCAGGCCGAAGTCCCCGCGCCGTGAGGCCGCTGCCGAGAGTTCGAGCAGCTGGGTGACCGCCACGCCGGGGATCCATCTGTCCTGGACCGCGAGGCCGACAGGGTCCAGGCCCACACGCTTCATCAGGGCCCTCGGATCGATGCCGAGCGACTGGCTGACCTCGACATAGTTGTTCAGCGCTGCATTGCGGACAAGAGGCTTCATGGGCGCACTCCAGGGGGCGATGTCCCCAAGTGATAAGTGAGATGTCACGTCACGTCAAGCCATGGGGCATGTCGTGACCTAGCGTTGCACCACTGCGGTGGCTCCGCCTGGATACGGCGTCCCGGCCGATCGGAAATCCAGCGGGGAACACCATCGCAAACAGTCCAAGTGTTGACCAGCCCTGAAATACCGGCACGGAATTTCCTGCAGATCAATGAATTCGGGGCAATGACACGCACCGAAGCCGTCAGAGATATTCCACAAAGAAAGGAGAGAGGTCGTACGCACAATTTCTGTTCCAGCCGGTAATGAGCTGCACATGAGTCCGAAGAGAGACGTACGACCTGAGGGAGGTCACCATGACGAGCGTGATCAACGTGCTGCGTCGGCCTTGTACCGGGCCGGCCGTGTGGGCGGGTCCGGACCTGGCGGACTCCGAGGAATGGGTCCTGCGGCTCTCGCCGGCGCAGATCGACGAACTCGAGGCGGCTCTGCGCGCGGTGCGCGAGCGGGGCGTTCCGCTGCTGAAGGTGACCGCCGACGACTTTCCGCTGCCGACCCTGGCCGGCGAACTGAAACGCATCGCCGACGTACTGGAAAACGGACGCGGCTTCGTGCTCGTGAAACGTATTCCGGTCGAGCGATACAGCCAGGCTGCGGCGAGCACCATTTTCTGGGGAGTGGGCCGGCATCTGGGTGTTCCGGTGTCGCAGAACGCGGCGGGCCACATGCTCGGCCACGCCCGGGACACCGGCCGTAGCCTTGCCGACCCGGGAACGCGCGGATACCAGACCAGAGCGAGGCTGCCGTTCCACACCGACGGATCCGATGCCATCGGGTTGTTGTGCCTGCGAGCGGCCCGCTCCGGCGCACGGACCGCCGTCGTCAGCTCGGCAGCGGTCTACAACGCCGTCCTGGCACGGCGGCCGGATCTGCTCGAGCGGCTGTACCGCACACATTTCCTCGACCTACGGGAGGAGCAAGCCCCCGGCGAGCGCCCGTACGCCGCGGTCCCGCTCGTGTCCTGGAGCGGGGGCAAGCTCAGCATGCGCTACAACCGCTGTTACCTCGAATCCGCACAGCGCTTTCCTGACGTTCCCCGCCTGGAGCCGACGGACGTGGAACTGTTCGACCTCGTCGACGCACTGGCAGGGTCACCGGAGCTCCGGCTCGAGGTCGACTTCGAGGTCGGCGACCTGCTGTTCCTCAACAACCATGCGCTTCTTCATTCCCGCACGGAATATGAGGACTTCGCCGAGCCCGAACTGAAGCGCCACGTCCTGCGGCTGTGGCTGGCCGTGCGGCAGGGACGCGGCCTGCCGCCCGATTTCTGGGGAGATCCGCACAGCACCGGCGGCGGTCCCGATCGCGGCGGGGTTGCCCCCCGCGACGTGATCGCGACACAGAACTCCGTGGGCCTCGGCGGCTGTCGGCACCAACGGTGACCGCCAACAGCCCAGATCGAAGAGGAAACCGAATGAACAACCTCGCCACGCTCCTGACCGAATCCGCCCGGGCCGACGCCGACCGCGTCGCCGTTCGCCAGGATGAGATCGCCCTCACCTATGCCCAACTGAACGACGCGAGCGCCCGGTTCGCCACACTGTTGCAGATCAAGGGCGTCCGGCCGGGCGATCGCGTCGCGTTGGTCATGCCCAACATCACCGGTTTCCCGGTCGCGTACTACGGCATCCTCCGCTGCGGTGGCGTGGTGGTACCGATGAATCCGCTGTTGAAGGCCCGTGAAATAGCCTTCACTCTCCGGGATTCCGGATCGCGGATCGTGGTGACATCCCCGCGGTGCGCGGACGAGGTCGCAACGGCCGCGGCGGGAGTCGGGGCCGACTGCCTGGTCACCGACCCGGCGACGTTCGACGCCCTGGTTCAGGCCGCCGAACCGATGCCCCAGGTCGCCGACCGGGCGGAGACCGACACTGCCGTGATCCTCTACACATCGGGCACGACAGGGACTCCGAAGGGCGCCGAGCTGACTCACGGCAACCTGATGACCAACGCGGCCACCGCGACCGAGACGCTGCTCCACGTCGGGCCGGGCGACGTACTGTTCGGGGGCCTGCCGCTGTTCCACGCCTTCGGGCAGACCTGCGCTCTCAACACTGCCGTCGCCGCGGGCGCCACTTTGACCTTGCTGCCGCGGTTCGAGCCGGTCAAGGCGCTGGAGATCATGCATCACGACGGGGCCACCATCTTCCTGGGCGTCCCCACGATGTACACAGCCCTGCTCAACACCGGGATCCCCGACGGCTACGACCTCTCACGACTGCGCCTGGCCGTTTCCGGCGGTGCTTCCTTGCCGGTCGAGGTACTGCACGACTTCGAACGGACATTCGGCGTCACAGTGCTGGAGGGCTATGGGCTGTCGGAGACTTCGCCCGTCGCGTCGTTCAACCCCCCGGACAGGCCACGCAAGGCCGGCTCGATCGGCCTCCCGATCCGCGGGGTGGAGCTCAAGGTCGTGGCGGACGACGGCACCTCGGTGGGCCCGGGCGAGGTGGGTGAGATCGCGATCCGCGGCGAGAACGTGATGAAGGGCTACTGGAATCGTCCGGATGCGACCGCGGATGCCATCCGGGACGGGTGGTTCCACAGCGGCGACCTGGCCCGTGTCGACGAAGACGGCTACTACTTCATCGTCGACCGGAAGAAGGACCTCATCATCCGCGGCGGTTACAACGTCTACCCACGTGAGATCGAGGAGGTGCTCTACGAACACCCGGCCGTCGCCGAGGCCGCAGTGGTCGGCGTGCCGCACGAGACCTACGGAGAGGAGATAGCCGCCGTCGTGACCCTCCGGAACGGTGCACAGATCACGGCCGATGAAATACGCGACCATGTCAAACAGCGGGTGGCGGCCTACAAGTATCCACGGATCGTCACCTTCACCGACGCACTCCCCAAGGGAGCAACGGGCAAGATCATCAAGCGGGAGATCGTCGTCAAGCAGGAGGCGCCCACGGGCTGAACCGATCTGGTTCGACGGCGGCAACCGCAGGAAGACGCTGCGTGCGCAGCGCGGTGTGGCTTCTGGTCGGCGGTCTGCGGAAGCCGGGCTGTGCGGATCGTGGCGGATGCCTGCCAAGTCCTCACTTGTCCGAGCCAGGGGACGGCCGGATCGAAGCCGCTGATGGCGCTGTTCGCCGCCACCGCTCGGTGCCGGCCGACGAGCAGACACCGGGAGCGTTCTGGCGTGGGCTGCGGCTGGTGGCGGTGGACGGCACGTGCTGGGATGCCACTGACCGTCGCGCGACCGAGAAGACCTTCGGTCGGTCGTCCGGGCGACACCCGTGGCCCGGCCAAGGCGGCGTTCCGACAGGTACGGATGGCGGCGCCGATGCAGGACGGCACGCATGCGGTACCTGATGCGGAGCTGGACGACCGCCGGGGCGGGGAGCCGACGCCGCAGGCCCGCGTCGTGTGGTCGGCCAGCGGGCCCGGGCATGGCTGGTCCTGGCTGACCGGGTCTTCCTCGGCGTGTCGTGGTGGCGGGCGTTCACCGCCACCACGACCCGCCCGAGGGACGCGCCCTCGGGCGGCGGAGCACCTCGGGGGGTGCGACGGCGTGCGTGGCCGCCCTGTCAGTTCGGGAGTTCCCCGAGCCAGCGCAGGGCGCTCCGGCTCGGCAGGAAGCAGTACTCGCCGCCGCGGGTGACGACGAAGCGCGGCAGTGGGGTGAGGCGCCGTCGAAGCGGCCGCCGGGGAATGGTGAAGCCGGTGGCTCCGTCGTGGGATCCGGTGATGGGGTCTTTGGTGTTGCCCGCGCCGAAGAAGACGCCGTCGTTCATCCATTCCGACTGGACGAACTCGAACTGCCGCCCGAGGTGGGCTCCGATGAACGCGAACATCAGGCCGCGGTCGGCCCCGTCGTCCTCCAGGACTCCCTCGGGGAGCGGTGGACCGTAGACGGCGCCGCGTCTGATCATGCGGTGCAGTCGCACTTCTCCCGCCACCGAGGCGTCGCGGGGGTTGGCCCGGCGGATGTGACAGCTGCCGGGCGTGATGAATCCCGCCGGATCGTCTCGCTCATACAGGAAGGTGTTGCGGCGGTCCCGGTCGCTACCGAGAGCGGGGTCATCGTGTTGCGGACTGAGCGCGAGGGGGGCTCCGCTGCGCCAGCGTCCCATGATCTTGGCCGCGAGCAGTTCCTCGTCTTCGGGGGACGTGGCGTTGTCCCGGAGATAGCGCCGGAACGCGGCGACGTCCTGGTGAAGCTTACGGAAGACCGCGTAGCTGCCGTTGCGCCCCAGCACCTCCGGCTGCGGGGTCTGGAGACCGCCGATCTCGTCCCGGTAGCCGAGCACGAACTCCCCGGCTTTCAACGGCACCTCCAGCTGGTTGGACCCGGGGATGCCGCTTCCTTCGACGGCCGGATGGCTGACGCCGTCGCGATAGCCGAAGTGCTCGGTCTCGGTGGGCAGCGCGTAACAGTCCTGTCGCCAGATCGCGGTCACACCGGCGAGGCCGTCGTACGCGGGCCGGGCCCGATCGACGGCCGCCTCCAACCGCGGGACGTCGGGCGCGACCGCCGCGAGCACCACATGGACATCCGGCGTGCCCAGCGGCGCTTCCCAGTTCTCGGGGCTGCTCTCGCCGACATCGCCCAGCGCTTTGGCCCGGGCGGCCATCCCCTGCCGGAACTCCCAGGCGAACGTGTCCAGTGATCCGCCCGGCACACCCAGCGCCGCCAGGCCGTGACAGGTGACCGCGACACTGACCCATGTCTCCCCCAGGGGGCTGACCGGGTCGGCGGCAGAGGTCACCACCGCGCTCGCGCGTCGCATCAGTTCCCGACCGTCGGCCCTGTCATCGACGCGGAACACAAGATAGGTCGCCGCGTAGGGAGTCGGCCGAGGGCTGAGAACCCCGCGCTGAATGTCGTCGAGTTCCAACGCAACTTGCGTAGGCCGGCTCACGGTCCACCTCCCTGTAGTACTACTTCGAGACGAGGTTCCGCCAGAAGTTCCTGAGACTCTCGTCGCCTCCGAACAGCGAACTGAAGATCGTGGAGTCCGCCAGCAGCACATCGCCGGCCCGCTCACCGCTCGGAGGCATCCACAGGAACATGTTGAACTCGGTGTTGCCGGCCTCGGTGAACGGATGCGGCCTGGAGGTGTCGATCGGCTGCCTGGCCAGCACGTGGATGACATCCGGCTCGTCGGTCGTCACGGCGTAATGCGGCAGGTGCATATGGAAGTTGAAGTTCGTCACCCCTTCCAGCCACCCTTTCGCGTCCAGGTCCCTCACCGTGGAGAGCGGGGCGATCTTGTTCTTCTCCCGCACCGCGGGGCGCAGTCCGTAACGGTTCTCGACCGGCACCGCGAGGCCCTGCATCAAGTCCCTGACGTAGGTGGCGAATCGCTGCTGGCGGGGGACCAAGCGATCTCCGTGATGGTGGTACTCCACGTCCCGCACGGCCAGATCGTCCGAAGCCCCGACATCATGGTGAGGCCCCAGGACCAGACAGGCGTCCTCCCGGCCGAGGAAGGCCCGCAGTGCCTCAACCTCCTCGGGCTGGGCTTCCTGCCCGGTGATCATGTGGTCCAGCCCGAACACGAAGAGAGTGTCGGTGTCGGCCAGTACGCGCTCGTCGAGCGGGGTCCGGAATCCGGCCTGGTCGATACGCTGATACACCGGAACGGGGTGCCCGGTGACCTCCTCGACGAACTGCTGAAACGGCACCCAGGCCCAGAAGAACAATTCCAGTGCGCCGGCGATGCCCTGCTGGAACTGCAACGGGTCGGACCACTTCGGATCCTCGTAGGCGGGCCACGCCACCCGCCTGACCTCCGTCATCGTGGAGAACCGGTTGTCCAGCTCAGCCGGATTTCTGCCCGCCTCGGCCGGATAGCTCCACGAGACGTAGATGCTCACCCGTCGCCGACCAGGGGTGTATTCGCGCGGGACGTGGTTCTGGTTGTAGGTGCGCGCAGTCCTGACCTCGCTCATCTTCGTCTCCGATCCACACATGGGACAAGCACACGACAGCCCGCTCTCACTGCAGCTGGTCGAGCATCTCCGACAGGGCACCCTTGATCCGCAGGGCCTTCTTGATCTCATCAGCGGACACGTACGGGTACTCCCCGTACTCGATGAAGCTCGGACAGTGGTGTTCGCGCACAAACCTGACGAACGCCTCAGGGTTGGTCCGCCAGTCCTCGGGGAATCCTTCGAGGTTCTCGAAGGACGTGCTCACCCCCGCCTTGCCGAAAAGCGCGACGGCGTCCTCGGTGTACTTGTCGAAGTCGGTATCGAAGATCCCCTGATACATGAAGCGCGTGTCGTCGTCGAAAAGCACCCAGCGCAGATAGTGCAACTTCAGTGGCGCGAGGAGATAGGGGTCTTCCTCCAAGGCCTCGGCCAGAGTGTTGCCGTAGGCACGTATCGCGTCAGCCCTGCCCGGCTTGACCTTCGCAATGATGGTGAACCCGTAACACGCCGGTGTCTTCGGAAACACGGGACCGTATTTCCCCTGCTCGAGTTGGTCGATCTTGGGGATGACGGCCGCCTGCGGCTTGATCTCCATGTCCGCTCCTCCCGCCACCTGTCGGCTGGGAACAATCCCCCTAAGACCGACCGGCAAATGGGGGGTGGGAGAAGGAGCGGGGCTGGGTGCGTGCAGCTGCAAGGCGGAGGATTGAGCCAACGCGGAGCGTTGGTGATTGACGAAAACGCCGCAGATGTGCGTGCCCAGCCCCGCGACGCCGCCCCCCATTTGCCGGTCGGTCTAAGTGTCCCACGCAGCAGGCCCATCCGCCTCGTGAGCAGCGCTGTCATGGTCCCGGTCGCGCGTGCGGGCAACACCGTTGGCAGTCTGGCCGAGTCCGGGCAGGACATTGTCCTTCGCTGCATCGCTCACCGAGTGCATGGGGCTGCCCCGCTCCCGGGGCAGGACCCAGTACGTCGACCTTGCCGACAGGCCGGCAATGGGCGACGATCAGGCGCGAGGTGTTTCACCTGTGGGAGGGGATCCGTGTCCGACGTCAAGGCCGAGCTCGACCAGCTGATGCATTCTTTACTCGGTGCGTTCACCAACACCGGCGGTAGCCGGCCGAACGTGGACGCTGTCCGTGAGGTGTTCATTCCGCAAGGAATGATCATCAAGAACGTCGGGGACGAGCCGGTGATCTACAACCTCGACGCGTTCGTCGAGCCCCGGGAGAAGATCCTCACCGATGGGACGCTGACGGAGTTCTCCGAATGGGAAGTTGCCGAGCGGACCGAGATTTTCGGGTCGATCGCGCACCGATTCAGCGAGTACCGCAAGTCCGGTTTCCTCGATGGCGAGTGGTTCGAGGGATCCGGCCGCAAGACCACCCAGTTCGTCCGGACACCTGCCGGCTGGAGGATGAGCTCAATGGCCTGGGATGACGTATAGGGGTTGTGAGCTGCTGTCGGTTTGCTGAGCTGAAGTGCGTTGTAGTGAGCAGGAGTGAGTCCTGTCGGCGGGTTCACCGAGTGGGAACGGAAGTTCTGGGATCGAATGGGTGACCTTGGCGTCTGCTGCTCGTTGGGCAGGTGGCAGGTTTCCAGTCTGGGGAGGGGGTGTTGTGGTGGGTGGTGTGCGGGAGTTGGCCGGGTCCTTCGTGGCGCCCGGGCCTTGCGGGGTGGCGGTCCGGGACCGTCTGAAGCACCTCACGCCCCAGGACGAGATAGTCCTGCGTGCGGTCGGTGAGCATCAGGGGCGTCTGGCTTCCCGTGATCTCAGGGCCCGTTGTGCGGATGGTCTGGAGCACAGCGCGGACACCTGGGCGTCGCGCAAGCGGGACCTGACGCCGCTGTCGTCATCGCGGATCGCCGGTGCGATCACCAAAGCCACACACGACCAGTGGGCGCTGGCGCGCCGTTGCCAGGCAGCGCACATCCGGACGCTGGAATCCGGGATCAGGACGCTGCGGCACCGCCTCTCCCTCCCCATCGGCGCGAGCGGAACGAAGCGGGCAGCCGGTGGCTACCGCTCCAAGGGCGAGTGGTTCCACAAGTCCCGCCGCCTCGCGGCGCTGGAAGCCCGGCACGATACCGCGGTCCGTGACCGGCAGGCCGGACGCGTCCGGGTGGTACGGGGCGGCAAACGCCTCCTGAACACCCGCCACCACCTCACCCAGGCCCGGCTGACCGAAGAGCAGTGGCGAGAACGCTGGGAAGCTGAACGCTGGTTCATCGCCGCCGACGGCGAGTCCGGGAAACGGTTCGGGAACGAGACGATCCGCGTCACATCCGCCACGCCCTGACCCGCCTGATCCACTGGGCCAAACAGGCCGGTGTCACCGCGATTGCCATCGAAGACCTCGACTTCACCACCGAGAAAACGCGGGAGAAACACGGCCGCAAGAAGAGGTTCCGGCAGCTGATCTCCGGCATCCCGACCGGAAAGCTCAAGGTCCGGCTGGTCTCCAGGGCCGCCGAACAGGGCCTGAGCATTGTCGCGGTCGACCCCGCCTACCCCTCGATGTGGGGTGCCCAGCACTGGCAGAAACCACTGGCCACCCCCAACACAGTTGCCCGTGGCACCGGAGTTGAGCGGGCTCTCGTGCCCGGCCTCCTCGGCGACCGTCCAGCCGTTCTTCGGCTCCAACGGAGCGATCGGACCACGCAGATACGTCGGCGCGGACTCACGCGGCTCGGTACGAGCAAACCGGTGCAAGAACCGCTCGTGAAGCTCGGCCGAACCAGCGGACCATCGGACCGCATCAACATCCCCACCCGTACACAGCCCAATGAGCAACCTGCGGCCTCGTCACCTCGAGCACGGTTGCAGCACGCCCCGTTGATCAACAGTGAGGCAGCAGGTGGGTGGCCGAGCAGTCCCCCTGTTACGGGAGACTGCCCGGCCGGACTGTGTGGCTACCGGACGTCGTAGGCGCGGGTGATGGTCTGGGTGACCGCGTTGCCCTTCGAGTCGGTGAGGGTGGCCTTCAGCGTGACCTGCTTGCCGGTGGCGCCGGTGTGGTCGAGGACGGCCGTCCACTTGCCGTCCTGCTGCTCGGTCGGCGCCTTGGTCCAGGTGGTGCCGCCGTCGTAGGAGTAGGACAGCGAGGCCGCCGTGACCGCGCCCGGAGCGTACCCGGCGTGGCCCTCGGCCGACAGGCCGACCTTGATGCCGCTCTGCGCGGGCAGCGTGTTCAGGCCGTCCAACAGCGGCAGGTCGTACGCCGGGAAGAGAATCGGCAGGCCGCGCGAGTAGACGTCCGGCTCCCGGTGGGAGCGGAAGCTCCAGGTGGTGCTGATCTCGGTGGAGCGCAGCCAGTTCCGGTCCGAGGAGGGGATCTTGAACAGGTTCTGGGTCAGCTCGTACGCGGAGTCCTCGTCCGGCACCTTGAACACGCCGTACGGCCAAGCGGTGGTGGCGATCTGCTCACCGTTGCGCTTCAGCACCATGTTGCCGATGTCGCCGAACGATCCGCCGTAGGACCAGTGGTCGCCGGAAGCGTCGACCCAGAAGGCGCTCTGGATGCCGATCAGGTTGCCCTGCCGCTCGGCGGCCAGCGCCAGGTTGCCGGCTGGGTCGCGGGGCGCGGCCGGCCGCAGGATGCCGCGGTACCACTCCTCGCTGCGCCGGTCTCCGGGCTGGTAGGTGCGGTCCTGGTCACCCATGAACGCGGCGAACGGGAAGCTGCTCATCGCGCTGTGGGCCCAGACGTCGTCACCGGTCGTGTAGTAGGCGGTGCGGGTGCCGGGGACATGGACCGTGCCGAACGGGCTCACGGGGATATAGGTGTTACTGCTCCAGGAGGGGTGGATGAACATCGCGTCGATGTAGTCGGCCTCCTTGCCCACCGCATTCCACTTCTCGGTGACCTGGGCCAGCTTGGAGTCCTTGGGCTGGTAGAGCTGGTCGGAGTGCAGCGGACCCTCGGTCGGGAACGACACGTTGTAGACGTAGGGCGCGCCGTCCTCGGAGCCGGTCGCGCGCCAGGTAGGCCGGAACTCGAAGGTGCCCTTCTGAGCACGTCCCTGAACGTCTGCGTAGAACTTCTGCACGGTTTTGCCGGCCATGAGCGATCCGGACAGCAGCCAGGTGTCGTCCCATGTGCGGGCGTAGCTGAACGATGTGTTGCTCACCGTCGAGGGGCGGTCGGTGCGCAGGCTCAGCTGGTGGGCCTTGCGGGCGTCGAGAACGACGGTGGCGTCCTGGGTGATCCGCATCTGCGGGTGCGCGAGGTAGCTGATCGATTCGGGCGCGTTGTTCGCGTCGTAGGTCCCCACGAAGCTGCTGATGGCATAGTCGCCCGGGCGCAGGCGGTACATCTGCTCGGCCGCGCCCTCGTTGCTGCGGCGCTCGCCCTTGTCGGCGTCAAGGCTGACGACGTCCAGGGAAGAGGGGCCGGTCGCGGGGTTGCCGTTGCGGTCGATGACCTTGACCCGGAGGGTGACCGTCTCCGGCTCGACGTAGAGCGTGACGGGCACGGAGACGTGCACATCACCGCCGGTGGCAAGGATCCGGCCCGTGACAGCGCCGTACTGGGCGGCCTTCAGGTGGGCGGTGGGGTCGACCCGCAGCGGCACCTGGACGGTCGCCCCCGCGGGGACCGTCACCTTGCCCTCATCCAGCTTGAGGACGCCGGAGGTGATGTCGCTGCCGTCGTTGCCGTGCACACCGCTGACCTTCAGACTCAGGGTCAGGTCGCTGCTGCCGGTGTTGGTGAAGGGCACCTGCACGGTGGTGCGGTCCGACGCGTCCTGCGGCCAGCTGTAGCTGCCGGCCTGGACCGCCGGCGCGGACAGCACCTGCTGGTCCACCGCACCAGCCACATCGAGGACACCGGCTCCGGTCTCATCCGCGCCGGCGACCTTGCCACCGGTGCGGGCGGAGGAGACCAGGGCGGCCTTGACCTGCTGCGCGGTCCAGTCCGGGTGCGCCTGACGGACGACGGCCGCAGCGCCCGCGACATGCGGGGTCGCCATGGAGGTGCCCGACATCGTCTGGTAGGCGTAGTTGCCGCGTCCGCCCGCGCTGGCCGCCGAGATGCCGACGCCGGGGGCGGCGATCTCGGGCTTGAGGGTGTGGGTGACGGCCACGGGACCCCGGCTGGAGAACCACGCGGTGCTGTCATCGCGGTCGACGGCACCGACGGTCAGCACACCGGGCACACACCCGGGCGAGGAAACGGTCTCGATGCCCGAACCCATATTGCCGGCGGCGACGACGAACAGGGTATGCGTGTTCTGCGACAGCTCCTTCGTCGCCGCGGCCAGCGGGTCGCCGCAGTCACCGATTGCGGAGCTGCCCAGGCTCATGGAGACGACGTCGGCCTTCTGGTCGACGGCCCACTGCATCCCCGCGATGATCCAGGAGAACTGGCCGGAGCCGTAGTCGCTGAGGACCTTGCCGATGAGTAGGTCCGTCCCGGGAGCGACGCCCTTCTTGCTGCCGTCACTGGCCGCTCCCGAGCCGCCGACCGTGGAGGCGGTGTGGGTGCCGTGACCCTGCCGGTCGTTGACGTTCGGGGAGTCGGTGAAGTTCTTGGACGCGGCGATCCGGCCCGTCAGGTCCGGGTGCTCGGCGTCCACGCCCGTGTCCAGCACGGCGACCTTGGTGCCCTTGCCGTCGTAGCCGGCCGCCCAGGCCTCCGGCGCGTGCACCTGCTTGGTGGACTGGTCCAGCGTGGCCTTGACCTTGCCGTCCAGCCACAACTTCTTCAGCGTCGAGGCAGACCGCGAGCGGGGGTTGGTGACGTCCTGCCAGAAGGTGGCGGCAGTGTCCTTGCCGGCCTTGAGCGCGACGCCGTCCACAACCGGGAGGCTCAGGCCCCGCTCGGCCCCACGAGGGGCCGCCGGCGCGCTGTCGGCAACGTTCACACTGTTCCGGTAGGTGGCGATGAGCGGCAGCGTGTCGGTGCGTGTGTCGTCGTATCCCTGGCGGATGAGCCCAGTGACGTTGAACAGCTGCTCGTCCACCTTGCCCTCGGCGATCGCCCGGGAGGCGTCCTCCGGGTAGACGTAGAGGTCCTTGCCCATCTGAAAGGTCTGCACAATCGGCTGTGTGCCGTCCTCGCGGGGCAGCACGGCCGCCGAGCTGCGGCCCGACTTGTCCGTGGTCACCAGCACCTTGTCGCCGGTGACGAGCGTGACCGTGACCTGCTTGCCGCCCGTTGCTGTGGTCCCGCTGCCGGTGATGGGTCTCTTTCCCGAGGCACTGTCAGGCGGCGTATCCGCCGCGCCGGAAGGCGCGACCGCAGTGACGGCCAGGACGGCGGCAGTCGCCGCGCCCAAGGCTATACGCGCTATGGGATGCATGATTCTCCCTACTTAACGCCGTGGACATGCCATGCTGCGGCCGCATCCTGGCAGACATACGGATCGCATAGGGGTGCCACGCGTGGCGGATTCCCCACATGGCGGTATTCCGTCACGTGGTCACGTCAATTGGTTCGTCTGCTCGTTGGAGATTCGGGCCCGGCAGGTGGAGGTACGCTTCGCCGGGCCGACGCTGCTTCGTTGATCTCTCTGAAGGGGGCGCGCGGCCGATTCCTCCGGATCCGTGCGGGCTCCGATCCGCCGCCGGGGAACGAGCCCGGCAGCTCAGGAGCGAGGTGCGGGCCGGACCACGCGTCGGTCGTGGCCCGCCAGGAGGCGAGGTTGCGGGCAAAGGGCTCCGGCGACCAGGTCGGCAAGCAGTTCCCGGACACAGCACAGGCTCCGCACTCCGTCTCCGGGAGCCACTGCAGCCGCAGCAACTCCTCGGCCAGGTTGAGGTCGCCGAGGCAGTGAACGCCCGGCAGAGCAATGCTGGTTGGGGGTGGCTCGCTCGCCCACGCCCTGCACGCCGTCGAGGCCGCCGCTGATCGGTCGCCGACGTTGACAGCCACCGGACCACCGCGGGGCAGCGGATTCACCGGCGGGCTCGCCGTCGTCCTGTCCCTCCGCGACAACTCGGGCTTCCGGCCCAGGTCTGAACGCGTGCTCGTTCAGCCTAGGCGCCGGTCTCAGCTCCGCCGTGCCGTACACAGTCGAGACCGCCGCCACGCGCGCCGACCCGACGCCCTCCCCCGGACACATCGCCGGCGTGATCGCCGGTGTCGTCATCATGGCTGCCGCCATCGCGACGTCGTTCCTCATCCCCGAGCCGCCGAGTGCCGATAGGGACTCGGTCAGGTACCTGTCGGCGTGGGTGCGCGTGCCGCCGCTCCGGTAGATATCGCCAGCCCGGTTCACCGCCCGCCGACGGTGAAGCAGGAACCCTCCAGGAGTTGGCGGCCACCCTCGCAGGGGGGCCACCAACAGATGGAAGGTCCTCGGCTCTCAGGCCGAGGAGGAGGTCAAAGCCAGCCCGCATGTGCAGCGTGCCATCCGAGTTGCAGGCGTGACTCCGCTCCGGCAAGGTCCATCAGACGGCGCATCCGCCGCTCCACGGTGCGTATGGAGAGGCCGAGTTGCGATGCCGCCCGCCGGTCGGAGATCCCTGCCAGCAGCAGGGCGAGGACATCCAGTTCCTCCTCGGTCGGCTGCTGATCGGCTGCCGGCTCCTCGCGCACGCCCGTGGGAGTGGTGTACATCGGTCGGGCCTGGGCCCATTCCTTCTCGAAGAGATGGACCAGGGCCGTCAGCAGGCCGCTGCGGTGCACCACGATTGCGCTCGGTTCACCGCCGGAGTCCGCCATGTCCAGCGGCACCATGGCGCGCTCCCGGTCCGACACAACCATCTTCAGCGGCAGCGAATCGACCAGACGAAGCTCGAGGCCTGCCGTGACCGCCGCCCGCACGTCCCGCACAACGTCGTGACCGTCGAGATAGTCCTTGGCGGCCACGACCCGGAAGTCGACCCCTCGGTCCAGCGCGGAACTCTCCGACGTTTCGGCGTCCTCGCGCGGCACCGCGATGTTCTCGCCGACGAGGAAGACAAGCAACTCCCGCTGGGCGCCGCGCTGCAGTTGGTGGAACCGGCGTGCGACCTGCTCCACGCCGACGACCACCTCCACGACACCACCCGCAGTGTGCGCGGCGGTAGTGCGGTACTGCTCGGTCAGCATCGAGAACGCGGTCTCGGCCTGGTGCAGTGCGTTGCGCTGCTCGACGAGGAGCGGGGCCAGGGCCACCGAGGGCGGTGTGAGCCGGTAGCGGGCAGACTGGAGGCCGGCCTCGCGATCGGCCGAGTCGGGTGCCCCACTCTCGGCCTCGGTGGCGACGGCCACCAGGCCGCGCGCCGCCAGGTCGAGCAGGATGCGCACGCTCTCGGCCTTCTCGAGTCCGGTCTGCCGGGCGAGGTCCTGCGCGGAGGTTGTCGGGCGGGCCAGCATTGCCGTGTAGATGGCCTCTTCGTCCGGGCCCAATCCCAGCGCCTGCAGCATCCGGCTCCTCCTCGGGCGGCCACCGTGTCCGGCCCTGGCGCAGCTCGCGTGCACCGAGCGGATTCTTCTCAGCCGAACCCTATCTCTCCGTCAGGTTGCCGTCACTGGCAGTTCGCCTGGTCGATACCCCGGCCAGGATGCCGATCACCCGGACTCCTGGCCTGCTCGAAAGTCGACGGGCGCGAGGTCCTTATGGCGCTCCTCGCCTGCGAACCCCACCTGGCACCGACCGTCCCGGACTCCTGCTGATCACCGACAAGACGGGCCGGCTCCCCCGCCGACGCCGCGACGTCCGACACCGCCTTCTTCCAAGCGCCGCTCGACGCCGAGGACGCTCTCACCCGCGCCCAGGCGCGCGCCGGCCTGATCCATGCGGTACGGACCGACTACCAGCCCAACTCGGCGCAGCGGCAGGCACCTTGGCGGCCTTCGGAGTGTACGGAGACGGTGTCCCGGGCACCGTCGAACGGCTCGTCGCCCCGCTTCTCGCGAGCGGGGGCAGCCGGCCCTGCACGTCCCCGCTGCGGGGTCCCGGCCGCCAACGCCCTGGCCCGGCGGGTCCTTGAGGAGGACGCGCCGGGCCGGTGACGACGGGGCGCGGAGACCGTGGTCAGGTCTCCGCGCCCAGCCAGGTCTCCCGTACGCAGCGGAGCGGGTCGCGCTCCGTGCGGGACTCCGTGTTCCAGACACGGGTCTCGCGCCGCTCGGTGGAGTAGGAGGGCCAGGCCGCGCCGGGGTCGAGGTCGCGGACGAAGGCGACCCAGGCCGCGTGCACGGCGTCGGCGAGCTGCTGCGGGGGCGCCTCCCCCAACGCCTTGTCGACCCCTTCGGCGCCCAGAAGGTCGAAGGCAAAGGGAAGGTCGGCACAGTGGTGGGCCAGGCCCTCGAACGCGGGTGCGGTCGCGGTCCAATCGAACTGGTAGAGCCACGTGGGGAGATCGCGGCTCGCCCGGGACTCGGCGACGGCAAGGGCGGGTGCACGGAAGATCTGGTCGGTGAGGGCCTGACCGGCCTCTCCCTCCGCGACTGCGTTGAACTCGTGCGCGGTGCAGCCGATCATCAGCGGGATGTCCTGGCCCGCCGCGCCGGCGATGAGTGCGTCCGGTACGGGTTCGGGGATCAGCGCTCCGTCGGCGAAGGGGGCGAGGACCAACATGGGGAGGGCGTCGCGATCGGGTCCGGGGGCGTTCAGCGCGTCCTGGAGGGCGAGGATCTCCTCGTCCGTCAGGCTCTGGAGCGCCGCGGCCGTGACGGGCACTCCGGTGCGTGCGGTGAAGAGTTCGGAGACGGTCGCCGCGAACTCTGGGCCCTGCGGTCGCATGACCGCGCCCGAAGCCGAGATCGCTGCCCGGAACAGGCCCGCCGCGGCCGGCGTGGCCAGGAGTGTTTGGACCGCGCCGCCGCCTGCCGACTGGCCGGCGACGGTCACCTTGTCCGGGTCCCCACCGAAGGCGGCGATGTTCTCCCGTACCCACCGCAGGGCAGCGATCCAGTCGAGCACCCCGCGGTTGTCGGGCGAGTCCTCCAGGTGCAGGAAGCCCTCGATGCCGAGCCGGTAGCCCAGCGATACCAGGACCACTCCGTCGCGGTTGAAGGCTGTGCCGTCGTACCAGGGGCTGGCCGAGCAGCCCGCGACGAAGCCGCCGCCGTGGATCCACACCAGGACGGGGAGGCCGGTCTGCCCGGCGGCGCGGGCCGGGGTGAACACATTGAGGTTCAGGGTGGATTCGCCGGGAACGCAGGGCTCGGGGATGGTGGTCACCTCGGCGAACGGACGGCGCTGCGCAGTGGGTCCGTACACGCGGGCGTCGAGGACCTCGGCCCACGGCTCCGGTGGGACGGGCGCGGCGAAGCGGAGCGGTCCGATCGGCGGCCGGGCGTAGGGAATGCCGAGGAAGCGGACGCCTGTCTCGGTCCGTTCGCCACGCACTGGTCCGTGGCTGGTACGGATGATGTCTTCCGTCATGCGGGGCCTCTCTGATGGTGTCGGTCTGTGGCGGGGGGTCTCGCGCTCGATGTGGTGGCGGGTACGCGCCAGGCCGTCCTCGGCCATGCGGTCGGCGATGACGGATGCGACGGCGATACACCCATCGTGGAACAGCGCCGTGGCGTCGGCCTCCTTCACGGACTCACTGCAGGAATCGTCGGGCCGCTCCTGACAGCGGCCGAGTCCGGTGTCAGCTGTCGAAGCCGAGACCGAAGCGGTCCATGGTCTTGAGCCAGAGGTTGCGCCGGCCGGCGTTCTCGTCCGCGCGGGCGAGGGACCACTTGGTGATGCCGATTCCCAGGGAGCGGACCGGCTCCGGCGGGAAGGGCAGGGGCTTGCTCCGGACCATCTCCAGCGCGGTGCGCCGGGTGCGGTCGCCTGCGAGCAGGTCGAGCATGACCTCCGCGCCGAAGCGCGTGGCACCGACGCCGAGTCCGGTGTAGCCGGCGGCGTAAGCGACCTTCCCGCGGTGACTCGTGTCGAAGAACACGCAGAAGCGGGTGCTGGTGTCGATGGCGCCGCCCCACGCGTGCGTGAAGCGGACCCCTTCCAGTTGCGGGAAGGTCCGGAAGAAGTGCCGGGCGAGGGTGGCGAAGGTCGCCGGCCGTTGGTCGTGCTCGGCGCTGACGCGGCCTCGGTAGTGGTAGATGGCGTCGTATCCGCCCCACAGGATGCGGTTGTCCGCGGACAGGCGTACGTAGTGGAACTGATTGGCACTGTCCGCGAATCCCTGCCGGTTGCGCCAGCCGACCGCGGCAAGCTGCGCGTCGGTCAGCGGTTCCGTCATCAGCGCGTAGTCGTACACGGGGACGGTGTACGGCCGGTGGCGGCGGACCAGGGAGGGGTAGGCGTTGGTGGCGAGCGCCACGCGCGCGGCGTCGACGCGTCCGTAGGGGGTGCGGACGGCGATGCCGGAACCGGCCTCGGCGATCTCCTTGGCCGGGGTGTGCTCATGGATGCGCACTCCGAGGTCCAGACACGCCTGCTTCAGGCCCCAGGCCAGCCTGGCCGGGTTGACCATGGCGACGTCGTCCTTGCTCCAGAGGCCGCCGAGGAAAGTGGGTGAGTCGATCTCGGCCCGTACGGCGTCGGCGTCGAGGAGGACCGGGCGTTCGCCGTACCGGGCAGCGCTCTCGGCCTCCTCCGCCAGGCCCGCGACCTGGTAGGGCTCGGTGGCCACGACGAGAGAGCCGGTGCGTTCCCAGGCGCAGTCGATCCCGTGCCGTTCGATCGTGTCCTCGATGGCCTGGAGGTTCTCGCGACCCAACTGCTCCAGCAGGCCGATCTCGTTCGGCCAGCGCTGCAGTCCGTTGTTGAGGCCGTGGGTGAGGCTGGCTTCGCAGAATCCGCCGTTGCGGCCCGAAGCCGCTCCACCCACTTCCTGCGCCTCGATCAGCACCACGTCGGCGGACGGGTCGCGTTCCTTGGCGATCAGTGCGGTCCACAGTCCGCTGTATCCGCCGCCGACCACGAGCAGGTCGCAGCGGGTGGCCCCGATGAGAGCGCGGGCTGCGTGGGGCCGGGCGGGGTCGTCCAGCCAGAAGGGGATCGGTTCGGCGTCCCGGAGCGAGATGAGGGGGTCCACGAGGCGGCTCCTTCGGATTACGGAGGAGCGTGCCTCCGAACTGACACCATCAGACCTTTTTGGGGGCTATAACGTCAACAGTGTTGTCATAAGCGCTCAGCCGGCCCCGGGATCGTCGACCCCGGCCCCCTCGGCCACGGCTCCGTCGGCCAGGTCGATCCGGTCCAGCATCTCGTCCGCGATCCGCGACGCACCGGGCTCGTACCGCCGCGCCAGCTCACGGAAGAGCTCCTCGGCGCGCGCGGCCGGCCAGCCCTCGGGCAGGTGCTCGGCGGGCAGATAGGGGGCGTCACGCACGAGCTCCAGCCAGTCGGTGTGCAGCAGGAGTTGCAGCGCCATGTCGTCCGCCGCGCCACCGGGCGGAACGGAGCCGCCCCACCGATCGATGAAGGACCGGTAGCCGGTGGCGATCGCGTCCACGTCGAATGCGGCGTCCAACAGAGACCCGGCCTCGGTCGGCGGCGCGGCCTCGCCGTGGAAGGCCCTGATATGGTCCTCCAGCCCGAGCTCCGCCGCCAGCGGGGCCACGTCGACTCGGCGCGGAGCAACCCACAGGCCGCTCTGCACTGGCCCGAATCCGGCCCACACCAGGCGTGAGCGCAGGTCGTGCCGCTCACGGCGCCTGGACTCCGGCAGCGAGAAACCGACCAGGGTCCAGGTGCCGTCCCATTCCCGGTTGACGGCTCCGTCGCGCCAGATCCGCTCCTGCCCGTCGGAGAGAACAGCCGCCGCGCGCTCCGTGAGCGAGAAGTACATGCGGCGTCCTCGCCGATGCCGCTCCAGCAGACCGCGGCCGACCATGCGCGTCAGCGTCGAGCGGACGGCATCCTCACCCACCCGCACACGGGCGAAGGCGTCGATGACGCACGCCGAAGAGAGCGCGATGTCACGGCCGAGCACGTGGATGCCGAAGAAGCTCATCATCAGCGACTGCGGCCTGGCAGGTGCGCCGCCCTCGGCGGCGTCCATCGGTTCCTGGGGCGAGTGGGGTCTGGTCACGGGGACAGCGTAGGCGCCGCACTGCTCTCGGAGATAAATATTCGGCACTCTGTTGACCACGGTTTGAATTCTGCCTAGCTTTGGGCTCCTGCCGGTCTCCGCCGTGGTCGCCCTTCCCGCACCCGCGCACCGGCCTTCACGAAAGGGAAGCAGCATGGATCTCTCCAGCAAGGTCGCCGTCGTGACGGGCAGCGGCCGCGGTCTGGGGCTGGCCTACGCCCGCTCACTCGCCGCCTCGGGCGCGGCCGTCGTCGTCAACGACGTGGACGCGAAGGCCGCCGCTGCGGCCGTGGAACAGATCACCGCCGACGGCGGGCGCGCGGTCGCGGAGGTGGTGCCCGTCGGTTCCACCGAGGCCGCCGATGCTCTGGTCTCCCGGGCCGTCGACAGCTGGGGCCGCCTGGACGTGATCGTCACCAACGCCGGCGTCCTGCGTGACAAGGTGCTGTGGAAGATGTCGGACGACGACTTCGACACGGTGGTCCAGGTACACCTGCGGGGCACGTTCACCTGCGTCCGGGCCGCTGTCGAACGGATGCGGGAACAGGGCGAGGGCGGGCGTGTGATCGTCGCCGGCTCCCCCGCGGGTCAGCGCGGCAACTTCGGGCAGACCAACTACGCGGCTGCCAAAGCCGGAATCGCCGCCATGGTGCGCACCTGGGCGCTGGAGCTGGCTCGCGCCGGCATCACCGCCAACGCGGTCATACCGGTGGCCGCCACCGCGATGACGAAGACCATTCCGGCCTTCGCCCCGCACATCGAGGCACTGGAGCTGGAGGGCACCGCGTTCCCCGACAGCCTGCGCAAGGGCGAGGGATTCGGCACCCCTGAGGACGTGGCCGGCCTCGTCGCCTTCCTCGCCTCGGACGCCTCGGCCGGCATCACCGGTCAGTGCATCGGCGTCGGTGGCGACAAGCTCGCCCTCTGGTCGCACCCGCAGGAGGTCGCCGTGGCCTACACGGACGGTGGCTGGAGCGCGGACGCAGTCGCGGCGGCCTGGCCGAGCGTCTTCGCCCGGTCCGAGCAGACCTACGGCATCCCGGCGCCGCAGCTGTGACGGGCACCACGGCCGCGAGCGGCACCAGGGGGCCGGACCCGGCCGAGCTCACCGCCATCGACATGCACGTCCACGCCGAGGTGTCCGCGCGGGGCACGACCTCGCTCTCCGCCGAACTGGACAGCGCCGCCGGCACGTACTTCAAGGCGGAGCACCGCCACCCCACCCTGCCGGAGATCGCCGCGTACTACCGCGAGCGGAGGATGGCCTGTGTGGTCTTCACGGTCGACGCGGAGTCGGCCACCGGCACCGCACCCGTACCGAATGAGGAGATCGCCGAAGCGGCCCGGGAGCACCCGGACGTGATCATCCCGTTCGCGGGGGTCGATCCGTACAAGGGCAGGGCCGCCGTGCGCCAGATCCGCCGGCTGGTCGCCGAGTACGGGGTACGGGGATTCAAGTTCCACCCCAACATCCAGGCGTTCCACCCCAATGACCGCATGGCGTACTCGCTGTACGAGGCCATCGAGGAAGCCGACGCGATCGCCGTCTTCCACACCGGGCAGACCGGCATCGGCGCGGGGGCGCCGGGAGGCGGCGGCATCCGGCTGAAGTACTCGAATCCGCTGGACGTCGACGACGTCGCCGCCGACTTCCCCGGAATGCGGATCGTCCTCGCCCATCCGTCCTTCCCCTGGCAGGACGAGGCTCTCGCCGTGGCCACGCACAAGCCACAGGTGTACATCGATCTGTCGGGCTGGTCGCCGAAGTACTTCCCGCCACAGCTCGTGCGGTACGCCAACAGCCTGCTGCGGGACAAGGTGCTGTTCGGGTCCGACTACCCGCTGCTCTCCCCCGACCGCTGGCTCGCCGACTTCGCGAAGCTGCCGGTCAAGGACGAGGTGCGTCCGAAGATCCTCAAGGAGAACGCGGCCCGGCTGCTCGGCCTGACGGAGGAGTGAGCCATGCGCAACCAGGGCATCGGCTCCTGGACCGCGCGGCGCAATCGCAAGACGCCGCGCCGCCCCGCCCTCGTCCATGAGGGTCGCGGCCTCACCTACGGGGAGTTCCACGACCGCTGCACACGGCTTGCCCATGCCCTGCGTGACCAAGGGGTCGAGCGCGGGGACCGGGTGGCCTTCCTCGGCCCGAACCATCCGGCCTTCCTGGAGGCCCTCTTCGCGGCGGGGCAACTCGGGGCGGTCTTCGTACCGCTGAACTCCCGTCTCACCGTGCCCGAACTGGTGCACCAGATCACCGACTCCGGCAGCCGCGTCCTGGTCCACGCCCACCGGCCGGCCGCCGACATGGTGGAACTCGCGGACCGGGCCGGTCTCGCGACGCTGATCGCTGTGACGGCCGGTCCGGGACTCGCGTACGAGGAGACGATCGCCGCCGCCTCGGTGGAGGAGATCGATGAGGAGGTGGGGCACGAGGAGCCCTGCCTGATCATGTACACCTCGGGCACCACGGGCAGGGCGAAGGGCGCCGTCCTGACCCATGGCAACATCATCTGGAACAGCGTCAACGTCCTCGTCGACACCGACCTGTCCGGCGAGGAGGTCGCGCTCGTCAGCGCGCCCCTCTTCCACACGGCAGCCCTCAACATGACCGCCCTGCCCACCCTGCTCAAGGGCGGCACGGTCCTGCTGGAGTCCTCCTTCGATCCGGACCGCACGCTCGAGCTGGTGGAACAGCACCGTGTCAGCTGTCTGTTCGGGGTTCCGACCATGTACGACGCGATGGCCTCGGCGCCGGGCTGGGACACCGCTGACCTGTCGAGCCTGCGGACCCTCCTCTGCGGCGGGGCACCCGTCCCCGCCCGCACCGCGCGCGCCTATCTGGAGCGCGGACTGGCGTTCGTCCAGGGGTACGGGATGACAGAGACCTCGCCCGGGGCACTCGTCCTGGACCGCACCGACTCCCTCGACCGCGCCGGCTCGGCCGGGGTACCGCACTTCTTCACGGATGTCCGCGTCCGGAACGCGGCGGGCGAGGACACGGCACCGGGCGAAAAGGGCGAGGTCGTCGTCTCGGGCCCGAACGTCACGCCCGGCTACTGGAATCTTCCGGAGGAGAGCCGCGCGGCCTTCACCGGGGACGGCTGGTTCCGTTCCGGCGACGTGGCGCTGGTCGACGAATACGGCTATGTGCATCTGGTCGACCGCCTCAAGGACATGATCATCTCGGGTGGAGAGAACATCTACCCCGCCGAGGCCGAGGACGCGCTCCTCGAACATCCGGACGTCATCGAATGCGCGGTCTTCGGCGTGCCCGACTCCAAGTGGGGCGAGGTCGGCCGGGCCGTGGTCGTCCTCTCTCCGGACTCCACCGCGACGGAGGCCGAACTCCTCGCCCATCTGAACGGCCGACTGGCCCGCTACAAGATTCCCCGGACCTTTCGCCTCCTGCGCGGCACGATGCTGCCGCGCAACGCCACCGGAAAGCTGCTCAAGGGCGTCATCCGGTCCGAATTCGGCGACTGACCGCCCCTCATCGACAGAATCCCTCTCAGCACCCGGGAGTACCCCATGCCCCTCACCGTCAACGGAATCGACGAGATCAAGGCCCGGTCCGGAGCCGATCTCGGCCACAGCGGCTGGCTGGAGATCCTCCAGCCGCGCGTGGACACCTTCGCCGACGCCACCGGCGACCACCAGTGGATCCACACCGATGTCGAGCGCGCCAAGAACGGCCCCTTCGGCGGGACCATCGCCCACGGTTACCTCACGCTCTCCCTCCTGATCCCCCTGTGGAGCGAACTGCTGCGGGTCGAGGGCGTCTCGATGGCCGTCAACTACGGTCTGAACAAGGTCCGTTTCCCCTCTCCCGTGCGGGTCGGCGCGAAGGTCCGTGCCCACGGCCGGGTCGTGTCCGTGGAAGAGGTCCAGGGCGGGGTCGAGGTCGTCGTCGACCTGACCGTGGAGATCGACGGCTCGGCGAAGCCCGCCTGCGTCGCCCAGGCGGTGTACAGGTTCTACGCCTGATTCGTACGACGAGCCCGAGGGGCGCCCACCGAAGCCGCCGCCCCTCGGGCTCGCTCACCCCCCGCACCGTCGCTCCCCGGCAGCCATGCCGCCGCGCACAGCATGAGCGCAGGGGCGAAGGCGCAGCCGCTGTCCCGCATACCGGCACCGAGCAGCGGCAGCATCGCGGCGGCATCCGGGGGCAACGTGGGGCGACAAAGCCGCCCGTACGAGGCAAGCCGGGACGTCCGTCGGCATCCCCCTCCCAGACCGGTTCCAGCAAGGCGGGCACGGCGGTGTCCACGGCGGCGAAGGCCAGGGCCCGGTCGACGAGCGCGTGGTGGATCCGTACCGCGGTCCAGTCGGAGAAGACCGGGCCGGTGCGACGCCGCAGGAATCGCTTCCACACTCCGGGCGCGCTCATGGCACCGCCCGGCCGTCCGGTGCGCCACAAGCAGGGCCGACTGCGGGTCGGCCGGCGAAAGGCGTGGAGCCGGAGCCCGATCTCCCGCAGGTCGCCGCGCGGGTCCCCGGTGGACTCCCAGCCCTCCCGCGCGCGGGCGATGAGCTCGTCGACGAGAGTGAGCAGCAAGTCGTCGGCACTCCAGGAGTACCGGTACAAGAAACCGCGGTCAACAGCCAGAGCTGCGCCGATCCGTCGCACCGAGAGGGCGTCAGCGCCGCGCGACCACCGGCAGGGCCGTCCCCGACGATCAGCCGCTCCGACAGCACGGCGCCCTACGGCCGCCTGCGCCCCGCCACACCTCGGAAACCCCTCGCTGGACGCGTCTTACGACAACAGCGTTGACATTCAAATGCGCACCTCGGTTGCATGACCGCTCGACACATCCCTCCCTCTCGCCTTGGAGCACCTCATGGCCAAGCCCGATCTGATCTTCACTCGTGGCCCCATCCACACCGGCGATCCCGCGCGCACCCGGGCAAGCAGCCTGGCCGTCACCGGGGAGCGCATCACCGCCGTCGGCCATGACGAGGTGCGCGAACTGATCGGCCCGGACACCGAAGTCATCGATCTCCAGGGCAAGTTGCTGCTCCCCGGATTCCAGGACTCGCACATCCACGCCGTGTTCGGCGGAATGGAACTGGCCGAGTGCGATCTGACCGGCACGGTGGGCGTCGAGGACTACCTCACCCGCATACGCTCCTACGCCGACGCGCACCCGGACCGCTCGTGGATCACGGGCGGCGGCTGGTCCATGGAGAGCTTCGACGGCGGACTGCCCACCCGGCAGCTCCTCGACTCGGTGATCCCGGACCGCCCGGTCCTTCTGGTCAACCGCGACCACCACGGCGCCTGGGCCAACACCCGGGCACTCGAACTGGCCGGTCTCACCCGGGAATCCGCCGATCCCTTCGACGGCCGGATCGAGCGCGAGCCGGACGGCACCCCGAGCGGAATGCTGCAGGAGGGCGCCACCGCCCTGGTCTCCCGGATCGTTCCGCCGAGCACACCAGCGGAGCGCCTCGCCGGTCTGCTGCGGGCCCAGAAGCTGCTGCATTCCCTCGGAATCACCGGCTGGCAGGACGCCCTCCTGGGCGTGTTCGGCGGCAAGCCGGACCCGTCCGACGCCTATCTGGCGGCCGCCCGTGAAGGCACGCTCACCGCCCGGGTGACCGGGGCCCTGTGGTGGGACCGCGAGCGGGGGGCCGAGCAGATCGCCGATCTGCTGTCCCAGCGAGAGCAGTTGAGCCACGGACGGTTCCGGGCCCGTGCGGTGAAGATCATGCAGGACGGCATCGCCGAGAACTTCACGGCGGCCATGACCACCCCCTACCTCGACGGCTGCGGCTGCGCCACCGCCAACTCGGGTCTGAGCTTCGTCGACCCCGTCGCCCTGCGCTCGTACGTCACCGAGCTCGACGCCCACGACTTCCAGGTCCACTTCCACGCGCTGGGCGACCGGGGGGTGCGCGAGGCCCTGGACGCGGTCGAGGCAGCCGTCGAGGCCCATGGGCGGCGTGGCAACCGCCACCATCTCGCCCACCTCCAGGTGGTCCACCCCGACGATCTGGATCGCTTCGCACGGCTCGGCGCCATCGCCAACATCCAGCCGCTCTGGGCCGCGCACGAACCCCAGATGGACGAGCTGACGATCCCCTTCCTCGGACCCGAACGGGCCTCCTGGCAGTACCCGTTCGGCTCCCTGCTGCGCGCTGGAGCCACTCTGGCCGCGGGAAGCGACTGGCCCGTCAGCAGCCCCGATCCGATCGCCGGAATCCATGTCGCGGTGAACCGGATGGAGCCCGAGGCCACCGACGGGCGGGTCTTCCTGCCGGAGCAGCGCCTCGACCTCGCCACCGCGGTCGCCGCCTACACGGCCGGCTCGGCACATGTGAACGGGCTCGACGACACCGGCAGTCTGCTCCCCGGCCACTTGGCCGACCTGGTGGTGCTGGACCGGGACATCTTCACGCTGCCCCCGGAGGAGATCGCCGAGGCCCAGGTCCTGCGCACCTACGTCGGCGGCACGCTGGTGCACTCCGCCTGAGGAGGGCCTAGGACGGCCGCCGCGAGGACTCCCGGACTATCAGGCGCGTCGGCACGAGCACGCCCGAGGGCCCTTCGTCGCCGTTCTCCAGGGCGGCGACGAGGAGTTCGATCCCGGCCTCGGCGATCTTCCGGGGCTGAAGGCTCAGTGTGGAGACCGGAGGTTCGGTGTGTTCGGCGGTACTGCTCTCACTCACGCACACCACGAGAAGGTCGCCGGGTACGTCGTAGCCGTGGCGGCGTGCCGCCTCCAGGACGAGCGGCGGGCTCAGCTCCGCCACCACGAGGAGAGCGTCGGGCCGCTCGGCAGCGGTCAGCGCGCTGTCCACCGCCCGGACCACCGGGCCGTTGCCGGCGTCGGCGGCGAGGGTCACCCGGGCCGTGCAGCCGCGTGCGGCACACCAGCCCCGGTAGGCGGCCAGAACCCCGCGGTGGAAGCGGGTGGTGCTGTCGGGCAGCACGAGCGCCGTCCGCCGTGCGCCCTGCGATCCCAGATGCTCCAGGGTTCCGCGGACCGCCTCCTCGGCATCGACGTCCACCCAGTGCGCTCCGGGTCTGCCGTCCACCGATCCGTCGCTGAAGACGGGGATACGGGCGGCAAGCAGATCCTCCACCACCCGGTCGTCGGCAACCGGATCGGCAACTATCACCGCTTCGAGCGGCAGGTCGGCCCACTCGCTGTGCAGCGATCCCGCGGGCAGCATCACCAGGGCGTATCCGTGTTTGAGTGCCGCAGCCGCCGTGGCGCTGGTCAGCTGGGCGAAGTACGGCGACTCCAGATACGTCCACGGGGTCCCTGCGAACTCCCCCACGACATAACCGATCAGCGGGGCCCGCCCCACACGCAGCTGCCGGGCGGTGGCGTTGGGCCGGTATCCCATCCTGCGCGCTGTCTCCCTGGCCTTCTCCCGCACGGCCGGCGAGAGCCGTCCCGTGCCGTTGAGGGCCGCCGAGACGGTGGTCTTGGAGAGGCCCGCCTCGCGGGCGACATCGACGAGACGGACGCGGGGCGGGGCGGTCCGCACAGTGTGCCCGCCGCGTTGGGGAGCTGAGGTCATGCACCGATGTTGCCACCCTCGCGACCTCAGCAAAACCGTTCCCGCAAAGTCTTGCGCGGGAACGTTCCCGCATCAATACTCGCTCCATCTCCCAGCGCCCGTCACTACACCCGTAAAGGGGTGGGTCTCCTTGCGCATGTCCAGAACCACCGCGCTGCTTGTCTGTTCCACCGTCGTCACGGCCACCGCCGCCGGCTGTTCCGGCGCAACCAAATCCCAGTCCGGCGGCGGCGGTGCCCACGCCTACACCGTCACCCCGAACTCCCCGGCGGCGAAAGGCTCCCTCGACTCCCTCACCTGGTCGCTGTACGCCGAGCCCTACACGCTCGACTACGCCCTCGCCTACGACTACCCGCCGAACTCCGTGCTCGCCAACGTGTGCGAGCAACTGCTGCGGATCACCCCCGACATGAAGATCGAACCCGGGCTGGCCGTGAAGTACACGAACCCGGACCCGAAAACCTGGGTGTACACCCTTCGACCGGGCGTGAAGTTCCACGACGGATCGACCATGACGGCGGACGACGTGGTCGCCTCCCTCGAACGCCACATGGATCCGGCCACCGGCTCCCCGTGGGGCTCGACCTTCAAGAACGTCGCCTCCATCAAGAGGAGCGGCCCGCTGGAGGTGACGATCCGGCTCAACAAGCCCGACGTGCTCCTCAACGAACTCATGGCGGCCTCTCCCGGCACCGTCGAGAGCGCCGCCTTCCTGGCCAAGGCCGGCAAGGACTACGGCGGCCCCAAGGGCAAGGTCAACTGCACCGGCCCCTACGCGCTCGACAGTTGGGCCCAGGGCGACAGCATCAACCTGAAGAAGAACACCGCTTACTGGGACCGGTCGCTGACTCCCAAGACCGACACCGTGAAGTTCACCTTCATCGAGGACCCGTCCGCCCGCACCAACGCCTTCCTGTCCGGCACGGCCGACGGCGGCTACCTGGTGCCCTCCTCCTCCCTCGCCCAGCTGCGCACCAGCTCCAAGGGCACGGTGTACTTCGGCCCCAACACCGGGGTCTCCGAACTCGCCGTACTCGACCTCAAGGGCCCACTCGGAGACCTCAAGGTCCGCCAGGCCCTCTCCATGGCCCTCGACCGCAAGAACATCATCAAGGCTGCCGCCGGCGGCATCGGCACTCCCGCGAAGGCGCCCGCCGCGCGTGACGCGTGGGGGCTGACGCCCGAGAAGGCCGACGACTACTTCAAGGCGCTGCCCGAGCCCGTGTACGACGTGGCCGGCGCGAAGAAGCTGATCGCCGAGGCCGGTGCCACGGGGCGCAAGATCACCCTCGTCACCAGTTCGCTCGCCCCGGAGATCAGCGTCGTGGCCAATGCCGTCCAGGCCGCCGGCAAACAGATCGGCCTCGACGTCCAGCTGAAGTCCGTTGCCCCGGAGGCGTACACCAGCGTCTTCGTCGACGCCGGCGCCCGTAAGGGACTGGACCTCGTCATCACCAACGGGTACGACAACACTCCCGACCCGCTGGAGTTCTACCAGTACCTGCGCACCGGCGACTTCGGCAACTACGGCAACTGGTCCAACGCCGAGTTCGACGCCATATTCGACAAGGCGAACGCGGAGCCCGATGCGGCGCGCCGCGCGGAGCTGACCGCCGAACTCCAGCGCATCGCCGTGCGCGAGCTCCCGGTCATCCCGCTGTACGAAGCCCCTTACTCGGTCTTCCTCGGCAGCCGGGTCACGGGTGCCCCGACCGGCATCGCCCAGCTGTACTACCCGTGGGCCGCGACGATCGGGGCCGCGCAGTAATGACGCGTTATCTGATGAGCCGCCTGCTCGGCCTGATGGCGGTGCTGCTCGTCACCTCGTTCGTCGTCTTCGGCACCGTGCATCTCGCGCCGGGCGACCCGGTGACCTTCCTGCTCCACGGTCGCCCCGCGACCCCGGACGCGGTCGCGGCACTGCGCACGCAGTACCACTTGGACGACCCGCTGCCGGTCCAGTACGCGAAGTGGCTCGGCGGCGTCCTGCACGGCGACTTCGGCCGCTCCACCCAGTTCCACCAGGACGTCGGTTCCCTCATCGCCTCCCGTCTGCCGGGCACCGCGCTGCTCGTCGGCTACGCGGCACTGCTGGTCGCAGTCCTCGGGGTGACGGGCGGCATCCTGGCCGCCCTGCGCCCCGGTGCGGTGGACCGCGCGGTGCTCCTCGGCACCGGCGTCGCCACGGCCACTCCCTCGTTCGTCAGCGCCATCGCGCTCGTCTCGCTCTTCTCCGTCCAACTGGGTTGGTTTCCCGGGCCCGGTGGCACTCCCGAGGGCCTCGGCGACCGCCTCTACCATCTGACGCTGCCCGCCTTCGCCCTGGCGGTCACGTTCGGCGGACTGCTGGCCCGGGTCACCCGGTCGGCCATGCTCGACGAACTCGGACGCGAACACGTCGAGGTGGCGCGCGCCCGCGGGGTCGCGGGAGGCGCCGTGGTCCGTCGGCATGTGCTGCGCAACGCGCTGGGCCCCATTGTCACCGTCGGCGGCACCATGCTCGCCGGCCTGCTGATCAGCACCTCGATCGTCGAAACCGCCTTCAACGTGTCCGGTATCGGCTCCCTGCTGGTGCAGGCGGTGACAGCCAAGGACTTCGCCGTCGTTCAGGCGATCACTCTGCTCAGCGTGGCGGCGTTCGTCCTTGTCAACCTGATCGTCGACCTGCTTGTGCCGGTCATCGATCCCCGGCTGTCCCTCTACGGGGAGGCTTCCCGATGACCACCGCCGTCTCGCCCGCGTCCTCCTCCCCGGATGCGCTGCGCCGCCGCCGGGGCCTGCGCGGACTGCGGGTACTCAGCCAGGGCCCACTGTTCACCGCAGGTGTCGTCATCCTCGCGGTGCTCGTCCTGATCGCCGTCCTCGCCCCCGTGCTCGCACCGTACGACCCCGAAGTGCTCGACCTGTCGGCGAGCCTGACGGGCACCAGCGCCGACCACCTCCTCGGCACCGACCAGTCGGGCCGCGACATCCTGTCGAGGCTGATCCACGGCGCGCGGACGGGCCTGCTCGGACCGCTCCTCGTGGTCGGCGTCTCGACCCTCCTGGGCACGCTCGTCGGCATGGTCGCCGCCTGGCGCGGTGGCTGGGCCGATGCCCTGCTGTCCCGGTCGATGGACCTGGCCTTCGCAATCCCCGGACTGCTGCTGGCCATCCTCCTGGTAGCTGTCCTCGGCTCGGGCATGGCCGCGCCCGTGATCGCCATGGCCGTGGCCTACACCCCGTACGTCGGACGCCTGGTCCGAGGTATCGCCCGCCAGGAGAAGGCCCGCGCCTACATCGAGTCGTACCGCGTGCAGGGCTGGTCGGGGTGGACGATCTGCCTGCGTCATCTGCTGCCGAACATCGCACCGACGGTGTTCGCGCAGTCCGCGATGAACTTCGGCTATGTACTGATGGATCTCGCCGCGCTGTCCTTCCTCGGGTTCGGGGTGCAGCCGCCCACGGCCGACTGGGGAGCCATGATCAACGAAGGCCAATCGGCGATCCAGCAGGGGGCGATGCTGCCCGCGCTCGCGCCGTCCGCATGCATCGTCCTCGCCGTGGTCGCCTTCGGCATCGTCGGCGAAGGGCTCGCCGACCGAATCGCGAAGCGGGAGCGGTGAGTGCCATGACCGAGTATGAAACCCCCGCGCTGGAGATCGACGGGCTCGGCATCCGCCTGCCCGGCGAGCAGGCGGCCCGGCCCATCCTCGACGGCGTCACACTGCGGGTCGGGGCCGGCGAGACCGTCGGCCTGGTCGGCGAGTCCGGCTCGGGCAAGTCGGTCGCGTGCCGCAGCGTGCTCGGGCTGCTGCCGGCCGGGGCGCGCACGAGTGGTGAGGTGCGGGTCGCGGGCCGCGACGTCCTGACCATGAACCGCGCCGAACTGGCCGGGCTGCGTGCCGGACAGGTCGCGATGATCTTCCAGGACCCGCGCGCGTCCGTGAACCCGCTGCGCCGCGTGGGCGACTTCCTCACTGAGGGACTGCGCGGTGCGGGAACCCCCGCCGCCGCGGCCGAGCACCGGGCCGAGGAACTCCTCGACGCGGTGGGCATCCGAGATCCGCGGGGCGCGCTGCGCCGCTACCCGCACCAGTTCTCCGGCGGGATGCTCCAGCGCGTGGTCATTGCGGCCGCCCTCGCGGGCGAGCCCGCTCTGCTGGTCGCCGACGAGCCGACCACGGCCCTCGACGTCACCACCCAGGCGGAGATCATCGCGATCCTCACGCGCCTCCAGGCCGCACGCGGCACCGGAATGCTCTTCGTCACCCACGACCTCGAACTGGCCTCGGCGATCTGCGACCGCGTGTACGTCATGTACGCCGGCCGGATCGTCGAAACCAGCAGCACCGACGCACTGTTCGACCGTCCACGCCACCCGTACACGGCGGGACTCCTCGCCTGCACGCCCCGTATCGAGGCCGGAGCCGCCGCCCCACGCCCCATCCCGGGCCGACCCGTCTCCCTCGCCGAGGCCCCACCGGGGTGCGCCTTCGCAGCGCGCTGCGCCCATGCGCAGCCGCGCTGTTTTGAGGAGACGCCCGAACTTGCGCACCACGGCGACGGACTCGCCGCGTGCCACCGCGCCGACGAAGGGATCACACTGTGACCGGGGCGACCGAGGAACTCGTCGTTCAGAGGCTGCGCAAGCGGTACGGAGACCACACGGCGGTGGAGGACGTGTCCTTCACCCTGTCGCCGGGCTCCTCTCTTGGCATCGTCGGCGAATCCGGCAGCGGCAAGACCACGACGGTGCGGATGCTCGTCGGCCTGGAGCGCCCCGACGGCGGCACCATCCGCATCGGTGGACGTGACCGCTCGGCGCCCGCCCGGGGCAGAGCCGAGCGACTCGCCCGCGCACGCGAGATCCAGATGGTCTTCCAGGATCCGTACCTGTCCCTCGATCCACGGGTGACCGTGGGCCGGTGCGTCGAAGAGGTCCTGCGCCTCCACTTCCCGATGGAGACGACGGCCCGGCGAAAGCGCGTCGCCGAACTCCTCGACCAGGTCGGGCTCGGCGAACGGGAGGCGGCCGCCCTGCCCGGCAAGCTGTCCGGCGGCCAGCGCCAGCGCGTGGCGATCGCCCGCGCGCTGGCCGCCGAACCGCGCGTCCTCGTCCTCGACGAGGCCGTGGCGGCCTTGGACGTGTCCATTCAGGCGCAGGTCCTCGAACTCCTGGGCACCATCCGGCGCGAGGTCGGCATCGGCTTCCTCTTCGTCACCCATGACCTCGCCGTCGTCCGGCACATCACCGACGAGGTAATGGTCCTCAGGGAGGGACAGGTGGTGGAGGCGGGCCCTACGGCCGAGATCCTGGACGCGCCTCACCACCCCTACACACGTCTGCTGCTCAGCTCCGTCCCCCGACGCGGCTGGAACCCCGCCGACGCCGCGGCCGCCCGGCGCTCCCTCGGTTGACCAAGCCGTTCCGAGCCCGGTCACCGCTGCGCCCTTCAACTTCCTACCGAAGGGCCTGAAGGCCCTCGGCCTGGGCGCGGGCGACCGGCTCGTCGATGAGCCGGTCATTCACGGCCCGCGTCGGCTGCGGCTCGGCCGCGCGATGACGCCTCCGAGCAGGAACGACGAGCCCCGCTCGCCGACTTCCTCAACTACTGCAACCACGAACGCCCGCACGCCGCCCCCGGTGGCAGGCCACCGACCGGCCCGACATCCGGAAGCGACTACGGTTCCCTGCGACCAGCCGTCGGAACCGCTCGACACCATCCGCGGGCTCGGTCACGAAGGAGATTCAGCCCCGGAACTCCACAGTGATCGCCTTCCGCACCACGCCTGTGGACATGGCCTATCCCCCTGCCGCCTTGCCTTGTACCCTCTGATCATATTGTTCACGGAGGACGACGGTTCGGGCACGCCGTTGTCTGTCTCCCACGGTGGGGCGCATGTCTACCAGCGATTCCGACACACGCAGCCTACTGGCGATCGCATCACCCGGCTTGGTCGGACGCGAGCGCGAACTCGCCGCTTTGAGAGCGGCGTTGTCCGACCCGCCGGTGGTCGTGCTGATCGAGGGCGAGGCCGGGATCGGTAAGAGCCGACTGGTCCAGGAGCTGCTCTCGGCGCATGCCCCGGCCCGGCAGCGGGTGCTGCTGGCGGCCTGCCCGGCTGTTCGACAGCCCTTCACGCTCGGTCCGGTGGTGGACGCGATCCGACCCGCGACCGAGGATGTCGCCCGGCTCGGCCTGAGCGGGCTGGCGGGGGCGCTCCGGCCGTTGTTCCCCGAGTGGGCATCGGCGTTGCCGCCCACACCCGACCCGGCCGAAGACGCAGCAGCGGCACGACACCGACTGTTCCGGGCCATCGAGGAGATCCTCGAACGGCTCGAAATCGGGTTGCTCGCGGTCGAGGACGTGCACTGGGCAGATGAGGCCACCCTGGAGTTTCTGCTGTTCCTGACATCACGTCCGCGACAACAGGTCAGTCTGCTGATGAGCTACCGCCCGGAGGAAATCGCGCCGGACTCCCTGCTGCTGCGGTTGTCGTCGAGGCAACCGGCGGGAGCGGCGCGGCTGCGGCTGTCGTTGGAGCCATTGGATGTTCCCGGGACTGCCGCGATGGTGTCCTCGATGCTGGGTGGGGAACGGGTTTCCGACGAGTTCGCGACCATCCTGCACGACCGGACCGACGGGCTTCCGCTCGCGGTCGAGGAGTCCGTCCGGCTGATGTGGAACCGCGCTGACCCGACCCGACGGGATGATTCCTGGGTGCGGCAGCGACTGAGTGAGATCGACGTACCGCCGACGGTGCGGGACGTCGTACTGGAACGCGGCGCACGGCTCGGCCCGGCGGCGCAGGCGGCGTTGCGCGCGGCCGCCGTACTCACCGACCCCGCCCCCGAGGACGCCGTCGTTGAGGTGATGGCTCCGGAAGGCGATCCGGCGAGCAGGCTGGCAGGCCTGGCGGAGGCGGTGGGTTCGGGGCTGCTGAGGGAGGACCCGAGCGGGCTGGTCTCGTTCCGGCACAAGCTGGCGTGCCGCGCGGTGTACGAGGCGATTCCTGGGCCGCAGCGGCGGGCGATGCACCTGCGTGCCGCACATGTCCTCGAAGGCGCCCCCCCGCCCCCGGTCGCCCAGCTGGCGCGCCACTTCCGGGAGGCCGGCGACACGAGGGCGTGGTGCCGGTACGCGGAACAGTCTGCCGACCTCGCCCTCGCCTCGGGTGACGATGCGACGGCGCTCATCCTGCTGCACGATCTGCTCACCGACGCCGGCCTGCCGCCCGCCGACGTGGTCCGGCTGACCGGCAAGGTTCCGTTCTGTCTGCTCAGCGGGCACGAACGCTACCGCGAACTGATGGACGCCCTCCGCCTCGTGCTGGACACCGGCGAGCCGGCGCCGAGCGAGGCGGCGGAGATCCGCTTCCACGTCGCCCGGCTGCTGCAGCAGATGGAGGGGTTCGAGCAGTCGCGGATCGAGATGGAACGCGCGCTGCCCGACCTCGGGCACGACTTGGCGAAGGCAGCCCGCGCAATGATGTTCCTCGGCCTGCCGTACGGGACGACGACACCGGCGGCCGAACACCTCAGGTGGCTTCGGCGCGTTGCGCAGGTGCCGGTCTCGATGGCGCCGGGGGACCGACTGAGCATCCGGGTCGGACGGGCGAGCGGGCTTTTGCTGCTCGGTGAGGAGGAGGGGTGGGCGGAGGCAGCGTTGATCGCCGATGATGCGTCCACCGCCGCGGAGAGGCAGCAGATCACGGTCGGCCAACTCAACGTCGGGCACATGGCGTTGATCTGGGGGAGGTACCCTGAGGCCAGGCGGGTTCTCACGCTGGCCGTAGGGCTGGCCGACACGTATCAGTACCAGAAGCTCCTCAGGAAGGGGCAGGTGACACTGGCCCACCTGGACTGGCTCACCGGAGACTGGGACGGGCTGGCCGACCGGGCCGGATTGCTGGCCGGCGACGAGGAACTCCTGCAGCCGGTGAGCCGCCTGGCGCCGGCCATGGTCACCGGCTTGCTGTATGCGGCCCGCGGTGATCAGGACAGAGCGGACGAGCGCCTGCGGCTCGTCCTTGAACAGGCGGACCTGCACGGCGGGGCGGAGTACTCCGTCGAACCTGCCGGCGCCCTGGCCAGGCTCCGGCTCGGCGCCGGGCGGATCGACGACGTGCTGCAGCTGACCGACGAGCCGATCCGGTTCCTGGAACGCAAGGGCACCTGGATCTGGGCCACCGAACTCGCCCCGGTCCGGGCCGAGGCACTGCTCATGGCCGGCCGCGCCGACGAAGCCGGCGACCTGATCGACGCTTTCGCAGCGGGAGTGCGCGATCGCCGCGCACCTGGCCCGCACGCCGCCTTGTCGACCTGCAGGGCGATCCTGGCCCAGCATCAAGGCGATTCCCTCGGCGCCGCCGAACTGTTCGCGCGTGCGGCCGACGCGTGGCAGGGCCTTCCGCGGCCGTACGACGTCCTGCTCAGCCGTGAGCGACAGGCCCGCTGTCTGCTACGTGCGGACCAGTCCGATGCGGCGCTCTCCATCCTTGCGGAGACCTTCCAGGGGTTGTCCACCCTCGGCGCTCGTGGCGACGCCGAGCGCGTCATGCACACACTGCGTGGATACGGTGTCGGGGTGAAGCGTCCGTCGTGGCACGGTGGACGGCGCAGCTACGGCGACCAGCTGTCTCCCCGGGAGCTCGACGTGGTCCGGCTGCTCGTCGGAGGCCGGACCAACCGGGAGATCGCCGGTGTCCTCATCCTGTCGCCGAAGACGGTCGCGCGGCACCTGGAAGGAGCGATGCGCAAACTTGAGGTGTCGTCCCGGACGGCGCTGGCCGTGAAGGTCGTCGAAGCCGGCGTCGTCGACGACGGCAGGGCCTGCGCCCACCGTTAGGCGGGCGCGGAAGCAAAGATGGGTCATCTGCCCAATCGTCCGGTAGCCAGTGCGCGAACAACACTCAACGGCATGGAATCATTACCTCCGTCTGTCGCCGTTCATCTCCCCGCGTCCGCAAGGCTTCTGGCGCACGGTCGAATCTGACGGATCGCCTCGACCGGCCCAGCCCTCCTGTTTTCCCGACGAGACCGGGTTCCGGGGCGAACCCCGCAGGCCGACCGACCGATGCCAGGTCACTGCCGCAGCAGCGGGACGCGTCGTTCGCCGGCCGGCGCTGCGCCACCGATCGGCCCGAAGCAGCACCGCCCGGCACCCACCACATTCATCGCAGCCATTCGGCGCGATGCGTAATCCCCGCAACCGCGCGGTACTCGCGCGCATTCTCCCCTCAGAAAAGGTCATTGCCGCATGAGACAGTCACCACCGGCTGGGGCATCCAGGCTCCCGGTCCACCTGACCATCCCCATACTCCGGCGCTTGCCACACCGCTCACAGCGCGCGCTCACGGCGCTGCTGGCCACGGCCTGCGTGGCCGGGACGCTCGGCATCCCCGCCGTCGCAGCCGCCGAAACGCCGACCACCCGGGCGAGCCAGTCGCAGCAGAACAGCCCGGTCGTCGCCACACACACGCTCACCCTCGTCACGGGCGAGGTCGTGACGCTGGAGCGCCATGCCAACGGCTTGCAGGCGGCGACGATCGAGCCCGCGCCCGACGGCACCCCGGCGGCGTTCTCCACCATCAAGGTGGGCGACGAGGTCTATGTCATCCCGGACAAGGCCCAGCCGTACCTTGCCGCGAACAAGCTCGACCGCGAGCTGTTCAACGTCACCAAGCTCGTCGAGTACGGCTACGACGACGCGCACCGCCCCGCCGTGCCGCTGATGGCGACCTTCGCGGGCGCGCCGGGCAAGGCGGGCAAGGCGCTCAAGCAGGCCGCGCCGGCCGGTTCGGTGAAGGCCGACGAGCTGCCCAGCGCCAACGCGGTGGCGCTGCGTGCGAGCAAGAAGAAGGCGGCGACGTTCTGGGAGGCGGTCGACGACGACAGCGCCGCCGCGACGAAGGCACCGAAGCTCGCCGACGGCATCAAGAAGCTCTGGCTCGACCGGCCGGTGAAGGTGACGCTGGATCAGAGTGTCCCGCAGATCGGTGCGCCGGAGGCGTGGGCGAAGGGCTACGACGGCACCGGCACCAAGGTGGCCGTCCTCGACACCGGTGTCGACCCCAACCACCCTGATGTGGCGGGGCGGGTGAAGAAGACGCAGAACTTCACCGGCGACCCCGATGCGGTCGACCACCACGGTCACGGCACGCATGTCGCCTCGACCATCGCCGGCTCGGGTGCCGCGTCGGGCGGCAAGTACAAGGGTGTGGCGCCGGGCGCCGACCTGTACGTCGGCAAGGTGCTCAACAATGCCGGTGAGGGCCCCCAGTCGGGGGTCATCGCCGGCATGGAGTGGGCGGTGGCCGAGGGTGCGGACGTCGTCAGCATGAGCCTGGGTTCGGAGGCCCCCAGTGACGGCACCGACCCGATCAGCGAGGCCGTCAACCAGCTCACCGCGTCCTCCGGCTCGCTGTTCGTCATCGCGGCCGGCAACACGGGCCCGGGCAAGTCGACCGTGGGCTCGCCGGGTGCCGCCGACGCCGCGCTGACCGTCGGCGCGGTGTCCAAGCAGGACCAGCTCGCGAACTTCTCCAGCCGCGGCCCGCTCAAGGACACCTTCGCGGTCAAGCCGGAGATCACCGCACCGGGCGTGGGCATCGTCGCCGCGCGCGCCGCCGGCACCTCGATGGGTACCGCCGTCGACGCCAACTACACCGCGGCCAGCGGCACCTCGATGGCCACCCCGCATGTGGCCGGCGCCGCGGCGATCCTGGCCCAGCGCCATCCGGACTGGACCGCCGACCGGCTCAAGCAGGTGCTGGCCGGCACCGCCAAGCAGGGCTCGTACACCGCCTACCAGCAGGGCAGCGGCCGGGTCGACGTGCCCAAGGCCATCGACGCCACGGTCTACTCCAGCCCCGCCGTCGTCAGCATGGGCAAGTCGACGGCCGAGAGCGCGCCGGTCACCAAGACGATCACCTACGTCAACACCTCCGCGGCGGACACCACACTGTCGCTCGGCCTGGCCTCTTCCGGGGAGACCGGGCCCGCACCGGACGGCACGTTCACGCTCAGCGCCAACAGCGTGACGGTCCCGGCGAACTCCACCGCGAGCGTGACGGTGACCTACCACCCCGAACTCGGCGCCCTGGGTGACTACACCGGTGTCATCACCGCCACCGCGACCGACGGCACCGCGATTCACACGACCGTCGGCGCGACGAAGGGGGTGCCCACCGTCGACCTCACCGTCGACACGATCGACCGGCACGGAAACCCGGCGACCGGCGAGCTTGCGGTGTTCAACCTGGACACGGGGGCTTTGCAGCAGGTCTTCCCCCAGGACGGAACCAAGACTGTCGCGGTGCCGCTGGGACGCTACTCCGTCATGGGTGTCGTCCACACGAGGGACGAGGCCTCGTCCCTCGTCACGGACTACACCCTCGCCGGTGAGCCCGTGGTGGAAGTGAAGGCGGAGCGGACGATCACGCTGGATGCCCGGCTGGGCAAGGAGGTCAAGGTCGCCACGCCCAAGAAGTCCGAGCAGAGCGGCTTCAAACTCGGGTACCGCCAGCGGCTCCCCGGCAAGCTGGGGATCGACTTCATGAAGCCCGCGTTCAGCCCGCTCTGGGACCACTCCTATGTGGTGCCCACCAAGCCGGTGGAGCTCGGCACGTTCGAGTTCCACTTCCAGCAGCGCAGGCACTCGCCGGTGATCCGGGCGACCTATGACGGGCAGGCGCTCCCGCTTGAGCCAGTGGTCTATGCGGCCCGGCTGTACGGCACCAGCACGCTCCAGGCGGTCGACGCCGGCATGGCACGGCCGGAGGACCTGGCCGGCAAGGACCTCCGTGGCAAGCTCGCGGTCGTCACCCGCGCGAGCACCCCGTTCAGCTACACGAAGTCTGCCGAACTGATCGCCGCAGTGGCCAATGCCGGCGCGAAGGCAGTGATCCTCGTCAACGACAAGCCCGGCCCCTTCGGCACCAGCGTGCCGAAGAGCACCGGCACTGCCATCCCGGCCTGGTCCCTCACCCAGGACGAGGGCGCGGTGCTCTTCGGCCGGATGGCCGACGGTCCCACGCAGATCGTCCTGAAGGGCATCACAGGCGTTCCCCAGGTGTACAACATCGCGACGAGGGTTCCCGGCAGGATTCCGGCCGACCCCGTCGACGCGGTCACCGCGGAGAACTCGGCCGTGGTGAAGTCGCACTACCGCAGCACCAAGGGCACCCTGATCGGCGACGTCAACTTGGCGTTCCGCCCGGACGATTCCCTCGTCGCCGGCGTCCCGGACTTCTTCGACGCGCCGGTGGACCGGGAGGAGTGGTACTCCACCGGCAGCAAGCAGCCGATGATGGAGGAGTTGCGGTGGTGGCACAGCGTCTACCCGGACCGCACCGACATCAGCCGCAGTGTGAGGGAGGAAATCCGCACCTACCAGCCGGGCGAGCAGCACGAGCAGACCTGGCTGGGCGCGGCGAACGGCCCGGCCGGAACGGAGGCCACCCAGGCGGTCCGCGAGGGTGACAACATCACCCTCACGGTGCCGGAGATGAGTGACAGCCAGGGGCACTTCGGCTTCTTCGAACACCCCGCCGACAAGCGGACGGCGCGGATATACCAGGACGGGAAGCTCCTCAAGGAGACGCCGCGGCTCTTGAACACCACGCTGCCGGTCAGCCCTGACCAGGCGAGCTACCGCGTCACCCTGGACACCCAGCGCCCGGCGTGGTTCCCGCTGTCCACGCAGACCAGCACCGCATGGACGTTCAAGTCCGCCCGGGCGGCGAGCGGCAAGGAGAACCTCGCGCTGCTCTGGCCGAAGTACGGCTTCGACCTGGATGCGGAGAACACCGCCGTCGGTGGCGCCATCGACAACTTCGATCTGGCGTTCGCGCTCCAGACCGGCGCTACCCCGGACATCGACGGGGTCGAGGTGGAGGCGTCCACCGACGACGGTGCCACCTGGAGCCCCGCGACGGTGAAGACCAAGACCGACGGCCACTACAAGGTGTCCGTCCGCAACCCGGCATCGGGCTACGTGTCCCTGCGCGTCAAGGCACAGGACGCCAACGGCAGCAAGATCGAACAGACCCTGATCAGGGCCTACGCCGTACGCTGACCGTCACGGCAGACCCTGAGTTGCTGACCGCGCCCCTGGCACGAGGCATGTCCTTGTGCCAGGGGCGCACCCCGTCGGTCCAGCTGAGCGCGCCAACTCATCGTGATCAGGCTGGGTCTCCGCCCGACCCTGACCGACGGTGGTGGTAGCGAGCCCGCCCGAACCTCCCCACAGGACGGTGTGCAGCCCGACGTCACGCGCACTGCCGATGTCCTCGCCCGGGGCTCCGACAACCAGGGCAGTAGACCGTCAACGTCCAGGTCGGCCGCCGCAAGGTGGATGCCGAAGCGGTCACCCGCTTCCGCCGTGCCGGCCGCGCTTCTGACGTGCTCGGCAACCAACAAGACCCGCACAGGGCGCCATGGGCTGTACGCCGTCCCGCTCACAACTCGAAAACACCCCTGCGACCAGGTGAAATAGCGAAACACTGCTGCAGCGCTAGAGGCGCGGCGCCCCTGTCACCGACATCACCAGCGAGTACAGGGAGGTGGTGGCCGTGATGAACAGGCGGTTGTTCTTCGGGCCGCCGAAGGCGATGTTGGAGACGGGCTCGGGCACGCGCAGCCGGCCGATGAGGGTGCCGTCGGGGTCGTAGCAGTGGACGCCGTCGTTCAGGGCGGCGGCCCACAGGCGGCCCTCGTCGTCGAAGCGGATGTTGTCGAAGCGGACGTCGCCCCGGCCCTCGGCGAAGACCTTCCCGTCGCAGAGCGTGCCGTCCTCGCGGATGTCGAACATGTGGATCCTGGCGGTCCGCGAGTCGGAGACGTACAGCCGCGTCTCGTCGGGCGACAGGATGACGCCGTTGGGTCCTGCGAACCCGTCGGCGGCGAGGTGCACGTCCCCCGTCGCGGGGTCGATCCGGTACACATTGCACTCTCCGATCTCGGACTCGGCGCGATGGCCCTCGTAGTCGCTGGTGATGCCGAAGTCCGGGTCGGAGAACCAGATCGTGCCGTCGGAGCGTACGACGGAGTCGTTCGGGCTGTTGAGCCGCTTGCCGGCGTACCGGTCGGCGAGGACGGTCACGGTCCCGTCGGGCTCGGTGCGGGTGACGCGACGGTTGCCCTGCTCGCAGGTGACCAGGCGGCCCTGCCGGTCGAGGGTGTTGCCGTTGCTGTGGCCGGCCGGGGCGCGGAAGACGCCGACCGTGCCGGTGGCCTCGTCCCAGCGCAGGATGCGGTCGTTCGGGATGTCGCTCCAGATGAGCTGGCGCCAGGCGGGGAGGTACAGCGGGCCCTCGGCCCAGCGGCAACCGTCGTGCAGGACCTCCAGCCTGCTGTCGCCGTTCGCACAGCGTCCGGTGCGGAAGCGGTCGTCCAGGATCTCGTACAGGCCGTCGGCGAACATGGCGTCCCCTCGGAGGAATTGACCAGGATCTGATTCAACGTAACACGCATATGACCGAACCAGGTATGGTCTTCGCATGAAACCAGTGGATGACATCGACCGTCAACTGATCGCGCTGCTCCAGCAGGACGCCACCCAGTCGTACGCCGCGCTGGGCAAGGCGGTCGGCCTGTCGGCGGGTGCCGCGCACGAGCGCGTGCGCAAGCTGCGCGAACAGGGGGTCATCCGGGCCACGACGGTCGACGTCGACCCCGCGGCACTCGACCGCGGGGTCCTCGCCTTCGTGCTGGTCGACTCGACTGCGTGGATGGGCGACCGTGCCGAGGACTTCGCCGCCGTTCCGGAGATCCAGGAGGCGCACGTCATCGCCGGCAGCGCGGCCGTCCTGATAAAGGTGCGCACCTCGACCACCGAGCGGCTCCAGGACGTGTTGCGCCGCCTGTACGCGATCGACGGGGTCAGCGGGACGCAGGCAACGGTGGTTCTGGAAACCTTCTTCGAACGGCCGTTGGACGCCGGTCAGGCCTTGCCTCTCGGATCAGCCCGACTCGGAGGGGCGGCATCTGCGCGACGCCGGTGAGCCCCGCGGCCCGGGATTCCGTCACGTAGAACGGGTTATTCGGCGCCGGTTCAGCCCGCCGGAGCGCAAGAGGATTCTCTCCAGGGTGGCTGGTAGACGCATAACCTTCGAAGAGTGCGTAGCGCTCATCATGAGGGAATCGTGAGATCCCCGCCGTGAACCCCCGTTCACTCTGGCGCGCGTCGCCGGGATCAGCTGGTGCATGGAAGAGTGTTTCCAAGCCACAAAGGGCCAGGTAAGCCTGGACGAGTCGTGGCCGGCACGGATGCCGCCCGGGGGTCCCGGGACGAATCGCTCTGTCAGGGCGCTTCACCGACGGCAGGGGCTGCCGGCAGGGCCTGCTCCACCCAAATGGTCTTGCCGGTGGGCGTGTAGCGCGTGCCCCACTGCTGCGCGATCTGGGCGACGATGAACAGGCCGCGGCCGCTCTCGTCGTCAGCCGCGGCGTGGCGCAGATGGGGTGAGGTGTGCCCTGTGTCGTCGACCTCGCAAATGAGGGTTTGGTCGCGGATGAGCCGGACGTGGATCGGCCCGGCGGCGTAGCGGATGGCGTTGGTGACCAACTCACTGACGATGAGTTCGGTGGTGAACGACAGCTCGTCCAATCCCCATGCTCCGAGTTGCCCCGTGGCCATGGCGCGGGCGTTGCCGACCATCGCCGGCTCCGCGGTCAGTTCCCACACGGCCACCCGGTGATCGTCGAGCATCCGCGTGCGTACGAGAAGCAGGACCGCGTCGTCGTTCGCCGGCCCCGGCACCAGGGTCGCGACTGCGCGGTCACAGAGTTCTTCCAAGGGACGCCGGGACTGGGCGAGGATTTCGGCGAGCAGGCGGAGTCCGACGTCGAGGTCGTCGGCGGCCGTCTGGACGAGGCCGTCGGTGAAGAGGGCGACAAGGCTGCCCCGCGGCAGCTGGAATTCCGTGGTCTCGTAGGGCGGACCACCCAGTCCCAGCGGAAGGCCCGGCGGGAGTTCCGGGCAGGTGGCGACGCCACTGCCCGTCAGGACGACCGCAGCCAGCGCATGGCCGGCACGTGCCATGCTGCACTGCCCCGACACCGGGTCGTACACCGCGTACAGGCACGTCACCCCGAGGGCTTCGTCGTCCCCGGACCGCACGCCGCCCGAGCCCTGAGCGGCCGCCTGCTCCTTGGCGGTCTGGCCGACCAGGTCGTCCAGGCGCGAGAGGAGCTCGTCCGGGGCGAGGTCCAGGCGGGCGAGGACACGCACACCGGTACGCAGGCGCCCCATGGTGGCGGCGGCGAGCAGTCCATGGCCGATCACCTCCCCGACGACCAGGCCGACACGCGCGCCCGACAGCGGGATGACGTCGAACCAGTCACCGCCCACCCCGGACCGGCTGTCGGCGGGCACATAGCGGCTCGCCATCTCGACAGCGGTCCGCTGCGGCAGCCGGTGAGGCAGCAGGATGCGTTGAAGCCTGAGGGCCGCGGTGTGTTCGCGCGTGACGATCAGCATCAGCACGACGCCGAGCAGCAGGGCGCCGAGGCCCACGACGGTCACTCCGCCCGTCCGTCCGATGAACGGCAGGTCGAAGGAGGTCTCACCGTAATCGGGGTCGGCGTAGACGCCGAAGGCGGCGTAGCAGAAGAGAAAGAGCATCGTCAGCCCGCCCAGACCCGGCAGCAGGCCCTTGAACAGCAAGTCCCTGCGGCTGCGGGTGAGCACCTTGCGGAAGTACCAGACACAGGCGAAGCCGGTGAGACCGTAGTAGAACGCGATCGCGAGGCCGACCGACCCGATGGAGTCGGCCAGGACGTTGCGGCTGAATGCCGTCAGGAGGACGAAGAAGCCGATGGAGGCCAGGCCCAAGCCGACGGTCGACCAGGTCGGGGTGAGGTATCTGCGGTGCACGCGGGCGAATCGGGAGGGGATGGCCTTGTGCGCGGCCATGGAGAAGACGGTCCGGGCCATCGGGAGGATGGTGGTCTGGGTGGAGGCCGCCGCAGAGGTCAGCACCATGAGGATCAGCAGCTTGGAGAGGGCGGGCCCGAGGCCCTGACTGCCGAAGACGGCGTTGCCCAGGCCCGAGAGCACGTCGCCCTCGTGTTCCTTGTTGCCCAGCCCGATTCCGGTGGAGCCGACTCCGGCGAAGGCCTGCGCCGAGGTGGCGACCAGGGCGTAGAGGAACAGCAGGAGCACAACGGAAATGACGGCGGAGCGCCCGGGGATGCGCGTGCTGTCCGCGGTCTCCTCGTTGACCGTGACGGCGGTGTCCCAGCCCCAGTAGATGAAGACGGCCGCCAGGATGCCCGAGGTCAGCGCTTCGGCCGATGGCACGTGGAAGGGGTTGAACCAGGAGGCGGAGACATGGATCGCCGTCTCGGGTGCGCTGGTATAGACCTTGACCAGGGCGGTGACGGCGAACAGCACCAGTACGGCGACCTCGATGAACAGGAGCCAGCACTGAACGGCAGCCGAGATCTTGATGCCGACGTAGCAGATCGCGGTCATCACGGTGATCCAGACGACGCCCGCGATGGTGGTCCACACCCTGCTTGCCGCGAGTGAGTCGTAGCCCAGGAGCCGGAAACCGTAGATGCCGGCGATCTCGGCGAGGTTCGCCATGACGATGATGTCGGCGACGATGATGCCCCAGCCGCCCATCCAGCCGGTGCGCGGGCCGAAGGCACGTGTCGCCCAGGTGAAGGTGGTCCCGCAGTCGGCGTTGCTCGCGTTGAGCTCCTTGTAGGCGTACGCGATCAGCAGCATCGGGACGAAAGCCAGCATCGTGATGACCGGGGCCTGCAGGCCGACGGCCGCCACGATGAGGCCGAGCGTGGCCGCGAGGCTGTACGCCGGGGCGGTGGACGCCAGGCCGATGGCAACGGAGGACCACAGTCCCAGGGCACCGGATTTGAGCCCTTTCCTGCCCGCGCCTGAGCCGAGCGCGAGCCGCGCGTCGGACGCAGCACGGCTACGGGAGAGCTTCACACCGGATGCCAACCTCCTCATTTGCCTTCCGGTCACCATTTTCACCGCAGGCGAGGAGGCCTGCCACGGGAGACCGGCTGGATGATCTACGTCGCTGTCAGCAGGAATAGTGGTACCGGGCTGCCGCCCGTCCAGTCGGGCGGGACCGCGGCGCTGCCTCGACGAGCGCGGCACCGTACAGGAAGGCGGCCCGGTGGCCGTTGACGACGCGGGCTTCGGGCAGCCGGCGCGCCGCACCGGGCGGCACCCCGTCGTTCGTCTCGCGCCCACTCATTCCCCCCTCAACTCCCTTGCTGCTCAGTGAGGTCGCAACCGCGCCCAACAGGTCTTCCCAGGCCGCCTCGAACTTCGAGACGCCCTCGTCCTCCAGCTGCTTCACGACCTCGTCGTACGGGATCCCGAGCCGCTCGAGGGCTGCGAGGTCGGCGCGGGCCTGGGCATAGCCGCCGGTCACCGAGTCGCCGTGGACGTCGCCGTGGTCGGCTGTGGCGTCGAGGGTCGCCTGGCGCCGGCCGGCGTTGTCGACGGCGTTCACGAAGCCGTTCGGCATGCAGCACCCGATCGCGGCACGGTGCTCTACGACAACGAGCCGGTCGACGGGGCGTGGTGGAGAAGGCCGACGGCCGTCCGGGCGGTGACCTGCGAGCGGACGCGCCCGTGGACTGCCCGGGAGACGGCCGTCTTCCGTCGCGAGCCGGCCCGGACGACCAGCGTCTGCACCGCGAACTGCACGGTGAGGACCGGCGTATGGCTGTCCAGCAGGATGTCGGGCGAGTTGCTGCCCTCGCCGAGCCGCTCCGCCGCATCGCTCAGCCCGCCGGGAAGCGACATGGGCCGCTCCGGCGCAGCGTACGGAGCGGCCGGGAACGAAGCCGAACAGCACGGTGTCGCAGGTGAACGGACCACCAGCCAGGCCCAGCGCGCATTCGTCCTTTCCTTCACCGGCCCCGGCCGGGCCGACAGCGAGCTCGAACTCGCCCAGCAGCTGCTGTCCGGGCCCGACCTGCGCGGCGATGCGGGCAGCCCAGGCCGCCAACCGGGCGACGCGTTAGGCTCATTTTGTAGGCACGCGTTGCGTCAGCGGAGGCGGCCTTGAGCCAGAACGTCGAGTACCCGACGCCGTCGCAGGGCGAGAGGCGGGAAGGGGACATGGACCCGGCCGAGGCGAAGTATCCCGCCACGTATCGCACCCAGCCGTCCCGGGCGGAGGGTGAGCGCCTGGCGGAGATACCGAGAGCTGACAGAGGCGGCGGTCGTACAGTAGGGCTCCTTGCCGGTTCGCTCTGGAAGGGGCTCTGTGCGCCGTCCCGTTTCCCGGTTCCGCCGCAGCCGAACTCCGTGAAGTCAGCGGCCCCGGAGGGGGGCACTGCGCTGCGCGACAGCGCTCGGCACCACGCCGCCCACGTACTGCGCGCCGGGGGCCGGCCCGGACTGGCTGCCACAACCGGCCGGGGCGCCGTTCGCCAGGACGGTTCCGAGGTACTCGGGACGAGCCCCTGTTCGGTTGTCCACCTCGCGCGTCCGTACTCGAAGGAGGTGCGCCCGGTATGGATTCGGAACGTGCCGGCCGTTTGGTGTCGGCGCTTCGTGCCCGTGGCGTGATGGCCCATCTCGTAGAGGCGGGCGTCTACGAGTTCGGGATCCGGGTCGTCCTCGACGAGGGGATCGAGGCGCTGTGGGACGTCGACGGGGCCTCGGGGCTCGACGCGGAAATCGTCAGCGACGGAGTGCTCATCGGCTTCGTACCTCAACCAGGTTCAACCAGTGGATGCAACACCGGCTTATTTCATCGATAGTAGATGGTCGTTGAGGGCCTCGGCGGGCGTCTTCCAACCGAGGCTCTTCCGGGGCCGGCTGTTGAGCGTGGCAGCGACCGCCTCGATATCCTCAGCCGCCCATCGAGAAAGGTCAGTTCCCTTCGGGAAGTATTGGCGCAACAGGCCGTTCGTGTTCTCGTTGGTGCCGCGCTGCCAGGGGCTGTGCGGGTCGGCGAAGTAGACCGGGATGCCGGTCTCGATCGTGAACTGGGCGTGTGCCGACAGCTCCTTGCCGCGGTCCCAGGTCAGCGACCGCCATAGTTGCCCGGGCAGGGTGCCGACCGTTGCTGCCAGCGCGTTCTTCATCGTCACCGCTCCGTAGCCGGCCAGCGGCGGCCCGTTCTTGGTGCGGGGAACCGTGCCGTAGCCGTCCTCGCGGGGAAGGTGGACGAGCACCGTGAACCGGGTGGTGCGCTCGACCAGCGTGCCGATCGCCGACCTCTCCAGTCCGATCAGAAGATCGCCCTCCCAGTGTCCCGGAACGGCCCGGTCGTCGGCTTCGGCCGACCGTTCACTGATCAACACCTCGGGCGTGACGTGGGCCCACGACGTCCGCTTGGACCGAGCTCGGGGCACCCGCAGGGCCCTGCCGGTGCGCAGGCAGGCGACGAGCTCGCGCTTGAGCGTTCCCCGGCCTTCGATGAACAGGGCCTGATAGATCGCCTCGTGGCTGATACGCATGGACTCATCATCGGGAAAGTCGACCTTCAGCCGGTTCGCGATCTGCTCCGGACTCCACGCCATGACCCACCGGCGGTCGCCGCGGTGCGGCTTGTTCCTTCCCTTCCACCGCGGCCCCTCTGGCCCCATCATCGTCCCGTCGGGGCGGCTGACCTGGCCGGAAAGCCTTTCCTGTACGTAGTCGCGCAACCGGTCGTTGGCCGCCAGTTTCGCGGTTTTCGGGCGCCGGGCCACCAGATCGGCCTTCCACTGGGCGACCGAAGCCCTGTAGTCCAGCCAGCCGCCACGAGTCGCGGCGTTGCGCCTCAGTTCCCGGGACACCGTCGAAGGATCACGGCCAAGACGTCGCGCGGTCTCCCGGACCCCGATGCCCTGCGCTTTCAGGATCGCGATCTCTTCCCGCTCGTGAAAGGACAGGTACCGGCCGGACTGCGGAGCAAGATCCATTGGTGGCATGCCGCCACCGTGGCGGAACCATCTTCCCCCGCCGCTCGGGATACGCCGACCGAAGCTGCCGCCTCCTCCGGGAGCAGTCCCTTCGCGATCTCCCGCCAGAACTGACGTTCCGCTTCCCGCCGTAGCGCCGGCGCACCTGGTGACTTCATCGGCGAACGCCCGGTCAACGCTGCCATCCACCCTGCTGGCCTGCCCATCAACACCTCCGAGGACGAGGTGTTGCAACGACCGGTTGAATCCGCCTCATGTTCCCGGCTCAGAGAGCTTCACCGAAGAGCAGCTCGTGGAGAGCATCGCGACGACGCAGTACTCGGCGGAAGGGCTCCGCCCGCCCAGCGACACGCCCGCCCCGACCGCGCCCCCGACCGGCGAGGCTGCGCCGTCACCCGGTCCTGCGGTCACCCCGCCGGTCGCCCGCTACCAGCGCCGGGCACACTGGATCCGGCGAGGCGACAAGGACGGTCCCCGGCGCTGACCGGGCACCGGTGCGCACGACGCAGCCCGTCCCCGATTCGGCCCTTCCCGGGTCGTGCCCGAGCAGGTGGCGGGCGACGATGGCCCGTGACAGCGCTGCGGGACGGGTTCGGCGGGCGACATGAAGCATGATGAGGGGCAGAACGCCGGGATCGCCGGTCGGCTGGACCGCAGGCTCCTCCTCGCTGCCGCAGCGGGCGGGGTGGTGGCCGGCGGCATGGCAGTGACCGGTTGCCACTCCTCTGCGGCCGGGGGGAACCGCGCCGGGTCCCCCCCGCCCGGCGCCGACCGCCGCACCGAGGAAGAGGACAGGGCTCGGGCCGCGGACTCCGACTGGCGTATCCGTTCGGTGGGGCCGCCCGGGGCCATCGAGGGCTATGCCGACAAAGTAAGCGTGGTGCCGGGTGAGGAGTTCGGCATGTACGTCTCCACCACCGCCCCCGCATTCCGAGTCTCGGCCTACCGCGTCGGCTGGTACGACGGGGCGCAGGCGCGACTGATCTGGCGTTCGTACCGTGTTTCCGGGTCGGTCCAGGCCCGCCCCCGGCTGCTCCAGGTCACCCGTACCGTACGGGCAGACTGGCGGCGCACACTCCGTGTCCGCACCAGCGGCTGGCCGGAGGGCGCGTATCTGCTCCGGCTGGACTCGGACAACGGCCACCAGCGCTATGTGCCACTGATCGTCCGCTCGGTGAGCGCGGCGGGCAGAATCGTGCTGATGCACGCCGTAGCAACATGGCAGGCGTACAACGTGTGGGGCGGCTACAGCCTGTACCAGGGCGAGAACGGTGCATACAGCACGCGGTCGCTCGCTGTCAGCTTCGACCGTCCCTATGACGGCAATGGCGCCGAGAAGTTCATGGTCTACGAACGGGCGGCGGTGGTCCTGGCGGAGAAGCTGGGCATCCCGCTCGCCTACACCACGGGCGCGGACATCCATCGCGACCCCGGCATTCTCAAAAACGCCGCCGGAGCTCTCTCGCTGGGACATGACGAGTACTGGACGCCGCAGCAACGGGCGTACGTCACCCGGGCGCGCGACGCGGGCACCAACGTGGCCTTCCTCGGCGCCAACGCCTGCTTCCGCAGGGTCAGGCTGGAGCCGGACGCCACCGGCGCCGACCGCACTGTCGTCTGTTACAAGACCGACTACCGGAAAGACCCGTACCTCGCCGACCACGCGGACATGCCGACCAACGACTTCCGCCTGCCGCCCGGCGCCTCCCCCGAGTCGTCCCTGACCGGTGTCCTCTACGAGGGCTATCCGGTGGACGCCCCGTATGTCGTCCACCGGAGCGATCACTGGCTCTTCGAGGGGACGGGGGTGAAGCGAGGAGACTCCTTCGACCACCTGGTCGGGGTGGAGTACGACCGGGTCACTCCGGACATGCCCACCCCGGCGCCGCTCGAGATCGTCGCCCATTCCCCTCTCGTTTGCGAGGGCAGACACAGTCATGCCGACTCCGCCTACTACACCGTGCCGAGCGGAGCGGGCGTTTTCGCCTCCGGGACGATGCGGTGGGTCGAGGCTCTGATGGCGGGGACCCGTGAGAACGGACGCAACCACGGCATGGACGCCCGTACGGGGGCTTTCGTCACCCGCGCGACGGAGAATCTGCTGCACGCGTTCGCGACGGGCCCGTGCGGCCGGAGCAGGCCGAAGCCCAGGGACAATGTGAGAGACGTATACGCGTCCGCACCACGCTGACGTCGTGGGGACTGCCCTGTCGGTGAACGTTCGCCACAGGCTCCAGCACCATGGGGTTCGGTGGTGCGGTGATCTCGACGGTGCGGCCGTCGCGTACGAGGGCCCACAAGACGTTCAAGCGGTGGCGGGCGAACCCGCTGCCCGTTGTCGGTCAGCAGCGCGATCACCAGCGCGGCCCCGTCGGCCGCGCTGCCCCGACATACGGTAGGACCTCTCAGCCCCGGCGGCCGTGTGCCTGGCCGCCCCGGGCTCGTCGTTGCTTTCGCGTCAGCTTTGGTCCCCGATCCTCGCGGTCCTGCTGACCCACTGGGACAGGGTGAGCTGTGTGGGTGCCACATGGCGGCGTTCGGCCTGTCCGTCCCTGGACGTCCCCTGGTATCGGCCGGTGCTGTCGGCCAGGGCGTCGCGGAGAAGGGACAGGTGCACGGGCAGGGCTGCACTGAAGTCGTCCCCGTCCCGGCACGGGGGGCAGGTTGCCGGTCGTTCACTGATCGTGCGGCGCTTCTCGGATGCTGTGAGCATGGGAGGAGGTCCTTCCTGTGCTTGGGTGCCCCTCGCGCGGTCGTCGCGGCCACGAAGGGGGTGGTGAACTGGGCCCAGTCGGCCGGCAGCGGGGCTGCCGGACCGGGCAGGACGCGATGGATGCCCACCGGGGCTGCAATGGTTCCGGCGGAACTGCGGATGATGGCGCCGAGGGCGACGCCGAGCAGTCCGACGGTGGTGAGATGGAGGGCGGTACCGAAGATCACACGGGTGATGCTGGGGGTGGAAAGTGTGTGGTCAGGTGATGCGAGGACGGGACCGCCCGGCTGCCGAAGAGAACAGCGACGCAGGCCGCGGTCAAGCGTGCGAGCACGCAGTGTGATCGGCGCGCGATGTGCGGTTTGATCGGTTCGGCGTTGTATCGCCTGGTCGGGCAGTGGGCTTCGATCATGGCGAAACCTCCGTTCGCCCTCTCACCTTCGCCCAGGAACGGCCCCTCGCGCGTCGTCCCCCCGCAGCGATTCCCGGCTACCACGGCTGCGGTATCTGCAACGCCTGCCTACGACTGGGACGACATGCACATACCGCGCCGACGATTACTCGGACGCCTGTGAGCGCCCAGATTCCGTTGCTGGACCGACAGATTCCGTTGCTGGACTGACCAGCCCGCACTGATAGGCGATGACGACGAGCTGGGCCCGGTCACGAGCCGCCAGCTTGGTCATGGCCCGGTTGACGTGGGTCTTGGCAGTCAGCGGGCTGACGAACAAATGTTCTGCAATCTGGTCGTTCGACAGCCCCAGTGCCGCCAGCCCCACGACGTCGCGTTCCCGCCGCGTCAGGCACTCCAGCCGCTCGTGCACGTCCGCCGAGCACGGGTCCGGCTGCGCAAGAAAACGCTTGATCAGCGCACGCGTCGCTGACGGGGACAGCAGTGCCTCGCCGGCGGCGATCGTGCGGACGGCGTCGAGAAGCTCCTCGGGCCGGGCCCCCTTGCCGAGAAAGCCGCTCGCACCGGCGCGCAGAGCCTCGGCGACGTGCTCGTCGTCCTCGAAGGTGGTCAGGATGAGCACCTTCACCCCTGAGAGGTCCTCGGACTCACTGATGAGCCGTGTGGCGTCGAGGCCGTCCATCTCCGGCATGCGGATATCCATCAGGACCACATGCGGGCGCTCTGCACGCGCCAGTTCCAGTGCCTCCTGCCCATTGGACGCCTCCCCCACCGTCTCCATGTCGTCCGTGGAGTCGAACAGCATCCTGAAGGTACCCCGCAACAGGGCCTGGTCATCCGCAAGCAGTACGCGAATCGTCATGCCCGTCTCTCCTCGGTGGTTTGCCCATTACCAGGCCGGGACGTAGCGGCAGTTCGGCCGTCACGATGAAGCCGCCCTCCGGACGCTCTCCCGCGTACAGCCAACCCCCGACCGTGGAAGCGCGCTCACGCATTCCGATCAGCCCGTGGCCCGTCCCCGGATGGGCGTGGTTCCCCCCGGGCCGTCCGTCGTCCTCAACGGTGATCGTCAGCCGCTCGGGGCGGTAGTGCAGGAACAACCGGGCATGGTCGGCGCCGGCGTGCTTGTGCACGTTGGTCAGGGCCTCCTGCACGATGCGGTAGGCGGCCAGGTCGACCGTCGGCGCCAGTGGTTCGGCGATGCCCCGCCGGGTATGGCTCACGGTCAGGCCGGCGCGTTCGAACGACGCCAGAAGCGCCGGTACGCGCGCAAGGCCCGGCATCGGATCACGCGGCGCCACCGGATCGCCGGACTGCCGCAGCAGCCCTACGGTCACCCGTAGTTCGTCCAGCGCGGACCGGCTGGTGTCCCGGATGTCCTCCAAAGCGGCCAGGATCTGTTCCGGGCGCCGTTCCACCAGATGGACGGCCACGCCTGCCTGAGCGTTGATCAAGGCGATGTGGTGCGCGACGATGTCGTGCAGCTCGCGCGCGATCCGCACCCGCTCGGCCGCCACCCGCTGCTGCGCCTCCTGCTCACGCGTGCGCTCCGCGTGTTCCGCCCGCTCCTCCACGGCCGCCACATAGGCGCGACGTGAGCGCACCCCGTCCCCGACAGCAGCAGGCAGCGCCGTCCACGCCAGCATCGCCGCGTTGTCGGGGGCCAGCCATGAGTGCGGGTCGCACAGCACGGCGGCGCCCACCAGTACGACGGCCGAAAATGATGCCGCCGCCCAGGTGGCGCGCCGGTCGGTCAGCGCGGCCACGTTGTAGACCGACACCAGGACCGGGCTGATCACCAGCGGGCTCTCCCGAATCCCGATTATCTGAAAGGCCACCCCGCAGGCAACTGCGACGGCCAGTACGCCGAAAGGGTAACGGCGGCGCCACACCAATGCAGCGCAACCGACACCCGCCAGCACCACGACAGGCCACCGCAGGGCGAACTGGTGCCCATGCCGTACGACCGAGGCAGCCGCGACCGACAGCACGAACAGCAGCGCCACGCCCAGTGCCTCCGCCACACCGATCCGGGGCCGCGCCCCCCGTTTCCAACCGCTGATCACCGCCATGTCACCACGGTAGGGGCGATGGCTGCATCGGGCATCGTCTGGCGTGACAGGGGTGCCTCGACCGTCGGCGTCCGCCCGTTCGCGGAGCTTTGGGCGGCGAACAGCAAATCCACGGTGTGCTGTACGACCTGTGGCTCCATCGCCTCAAGGACGAAACGGCCCGGATCGGTTGCGCCGCCAGAGCGCGGCGGGGCGCTTCGTTTCAGCGGCGACGAGCCGCTTTGCATGATCATGCGAGATGATGCATACTCTTCCTATGTCTAAGGTCCTCACCTCCCTTCCCGCCGGCGAGCGCGTCGGCATCGCCTTCTCGGGCGGCCTCGACACTTCGGTCGCGGTCGCGTGGATGCGCGACAAGGGCGCCGTCCCATGCACCTACACCGCCGACATCGGCCAGTACGACGAGCCCGACATCGCCTCGGTGCCCGGCCGTGCGAAAACCTACGGTGCCGAGATCGCGCGCCTGGTCGACTGCCGCGCGGCGCTGGTCGAGGAGGGCCTGGCCGCGCTCACCTGCGGGGCGTTCCACATCCGCTCGGGCGGGCGTGCCTACTTCAACACCACGCCGCTCGGCCGCGCCGTCACGGGCACCCTCCTGGTCCGGGCGATGCTCGAGGACAACGTTCAGATCTGGGGCGACGGCTCGACCTTCAAGGGCAACGACATCGAGCGGTTCTACCGGTACGGCCTGCTCGCCAACCCGCACCTGCGCATCTACAAGCCGTGGCTCGACGCGGACTTCGTGACCGAGCTCGGCGGCCGCAAGGAAATGTCGGAGTGGCTGCTCGCCCACGACCTCCCCTACCGCGACAGCACCGAGAAGGCCTACTCCACCGACGCCAACATCTGGGGCGCCACCCACGAGGCCAAGACCCTGGAGCACCTCGACACCGGCGTCGAGACCGTGGAGCCGATCATGGGCGTGCGGTTCTGGGACCCCTCGGTCGAGATCGCCACGGAGGACGTGACGATCGGCTTCGACCAGGGCCGCCCGGTGACGATCAACGGCAAGGAGTTCGCCTCCCCCGTCGACCTGGTGATGGAGGCGAACGCCATCGGCGGCCGCCACGGCATGGGCATGTCCGACCAGATCGAGAACCGGATCATCGAGGCCAAGAGCCGCGGCATCTACGAGGCGCCCGGCATGGCCCTGCTGCACGCGGCGTACGAGCGTCTGGTCAACGCGATCCACAACGAGGACACCCTCGCCCAGTACCACAACGAGGGACGGCGCCTCGGCCGGCTGATGTACGAGGGCCGCTGGCTGGACCCGCAGGCGCTGATGGTGCGCGAGTCGCTGCAGCGCTGGGTCGGCGCCGCCGTCACCGGCGAGGTGATGCTGCGGCTGCGGCGCGGCGAGGACTACTCGATCCTCGACACCACAGGCCCGGCGTTCAGCTACCACCCGGACAAGCTGTCCATGGAGCGCACCGAGGACTCGGCGTTCGGCCCGGTGGACCGGATCGGCCAGCTCACCATGCGCAACCTCGACATCGCGGACTCGCGCGCCAAGCTGGAGCAGTACGCCGGGCTCGGCCTGATCGGCACCGCCGATACGGCCATCGGTGCCGCCCAGGCGGCCGCGACCGGACTGATCGGCACCATGCCGGAGGGCGGCGCCGAGGCCATCGCCTCCCGCGGCGAGGTCTCCGGTGACGACGAGATGCTGGACCGCGCCGCGATGGAGTTCGGCACGGACTGACCAGCCCCGTCGAACGAAAGGCTCGGCACCCGCGAAGGCGGATGCACCACCGAAAAGGCGGGCTCGGCACCAACGGCGCCGAGCCCGCCTTCGACCCCGTGGGCGCTCGCCAACCGGGCGAAAGCACGACCGCGAGCGGAGTGCGCAGGTGCGCTGGTCCACGGACGGCCGGAGAGTTCGGCGGCGGCGGTCGGCACGTTCCAGGTGGCCGGGACGAGCACGCGGTAGTCGTCCTCGCTCAGCACCTGCGCCCGCACCGAGGGTGGCAGCGGCAACGCGGTGTCCCGGCCGTCGGTGATGACCAGGACGTCCAACTCGCCCAGCCGCAGCTGCCGCAGGCCGTGCACTCGGGCAAGCAGCCGCAGCGCCCGGACCGCGATCCGGCAAGCGCCCACGACGTCGCCCCGATCGCCACCGGCGTGGCGGCGAGCAGCCGTCCGGCCGCTGTGAGTTCCATTCGTGTGCCCGAACGGTCGACCAGGGGCAGGCCCACTTCTCGTTCCAGAATTGCCAGTTGCTGTGAAACCGCCGAACGCGTATGGCCGAGCACACGCGCCGCCGGAGCGAGGCCGCCGCTCTTCGCGATCGCGCTCGGCGTTCATACTCTCGACGCCGACTTCGATGTCCGTGCCGTGCCTCTCGGCGCGCATCGGCAGGGGGACGCGGCCCCGGCATGACCGTACGGGACCGCCCTCACATCAGCCCGTGACGATTCCGGCAACAAGGTTGATGGTGGTGGCCAGGATGCTGGCGCCGAAGGCATAGGACAGCAGGCAGTGCCGGAGGGCGACCGCGCGAATCGTGGAACTGGAGACGTCGGTGTCGGAGACCTGATAGGTCATTCCGAGGTTGTAACTGAAGTAGAGGAAGTCGCTGTACTGCGGCGGGTCGTTGGAATTGAAGTCGATCCCGCCTTCGGGTGTCAGGTAATAAAGGTACGCGTAGCGGGTGGCGTACATCAGGTGGAGTGCCGCCCAGGCCATGAACACGCCACAGAGTGCCGTCGCGGCCGCGGCATGGCTCAGGGCCGAGTCGCCGACCAGGAGCAGCACCACGATGCCGACCAGCCCGCACAGGGCGGCCGCGACGACGACGAGTTCCTCGGTGAAGGGCCGGAACTCCTCGCGTCGGACGTTGTGATGGGTGGTGGCGGCGTCCATGGGCCACAGGACGATCCACCCTGCCACGACGAAGGTCGTCTCCGCCGCGGCGATTCCGGCCAGAATTCCCAGCGGTGTGTTGGTCAGTACACCGACGACCGCGCCGATCACCGCTCCGGCGACCGTCGCGCCGACCAGTCGAGGAACGGCGGAAAGCGCCAACCAGTGGTTCATGGGCCTCAAGAGCGACCGCCTCGATAGCTCGGTGAAGGGGCTCAGGCTTTCGGTACGACCACGGCCTCGTCCGCATATGTCAGCAACGTCAGCGTCTCGTGGAAGTACAACTCGATACCGCTCGCGTCGTACGCCGTTCAGCCGATCGCCATATCCTGGCCGAGGAGCAGTTCGAAGTCGCCGCCACGGGTGGACAGGACGAAGCCACCGCCGGCCGACGCCCGGATCGGGAGCCGTCCGGCATCCGACCCGGGTGAGCCGCGATCGGGTAACCATGGTCGGTGGTCTCGCTGACCGCCCGGTACTCGTCGATGCCGAGCAGGAACGCGTACTGGCCGTCGCCACCGGCCAGCCGCAGCGATGTCAGAGCCCGGCTGACCGCGGTCACCGCAGTACTCAGCCTCTCCACAATCAGCCTGGCCGGTTCGAAGCAGAGATCCATGGCGCCGGGCGCGCAGATCGAAGAGCAGATCGCCCGTGTCGCCGGCGCCCGGTGGCGGGGGTCTTGCAGGGGCTGGACGCAGTGCAGTTCGCGCGGCCGCAGTCCGTCGACGAGCCGGTCCCATCCCTCGGAACCGGCGCCGACGACGCAGGTGAGGCAGTCGTCGGGGGAACGGAACGCCACCGAGCGAGTCAGACCCGCCAGATCCTGGAGCCCCTCCCTCACGGTGGCCTCACCGCCGGGGGCCACAGTGGCCACCAGGAACGCAGCCGCCCTCGAGGGCGGCTGCGACGACGGGCTGGGCCACGACCATGTGACTCCCGTCGGACAAATGAGACGCAGGGCGAATAGATAGGACAGCGTCAGAGTATCCGTGTGTGAACCGGGGTGCAGCCCGACAGCACGACGACGCACCCCCGCGGAGGATCGTCCCAGGCCGCACCATGCCTCACCGGGCCGGGACTCCGGCGTGCGGAACAACGCGCTCCGTCACAGGTGAGGCAGCGGCCGCGAGAGTCGGGTGGCGTGCATTGATCAACGGGCATAGCCTGCCCGGAAATGTCATTTTGTCACCTCATACCCCAATGGTGGAAGGGTTGAGAGTCTTGAGCGCCAATAATGAAGAGAGGAACCCCTGGAGCGCAGAGTGGGGCCCGCCCCCGAAGGGGATCCGGAGTTTCACCCCTACCACCACCCCGCTGCAAGCTGGGGCGCAGCCAAGAGCGTGAGCCGTTTCCTGGTGCGCGAGGGGGCGCTGGTGGACGGCCCTCGGGCAATCATGCGGATGAACCATGAGAACACCGGGTTCGACTGCCCCGGATGCGCGTGGCCGGACGACACCAAGGGGCTGCACCTGGACATCTGCGAGAACGGAATCAAGCACGTCACCTGGAAGATGACCCGCAAGCGGGTCGGACGCGAGTTCTTCGCCGCCCACTCGGTGACCGAGCTGTCCGGGTGGAGCGACCACGACCTCGAGAACCAGGGCCGGTTGACCGAACCGATGGTCTACGACCCGGATTCCGACCACTACGTCCCGATCAGCTGGAAGAACGCGTTCGAGGTGACCGGCCGTGCTCTGCGCGGGCTGGACAACCCGAATCAGGCATCGTTCTACACCTCCGGCCGTCTCGGCAACGAGGCCACCTTCCTCTACCAGTTGATGGCCCGTGAACTGGGCACGAACAACCTGCCGGACTGCTCCAACATGTGTCACGAGGCCAGCGGTCGCGCCCTCCAGGCGTCCCTGGGCACCAGCAAGGGGACCGTCGACCTCATGGACTGGGAGACCGCCGACGCGCTGTTCATCCTGGGAGTCAATGCCGCCTCCAACGCGCCCCGGATGCTCACCGCCCTCGCCGAGGCTTACCACCGCGGCGCCCAGATCGTGCACATCAATCCGCTGGTCGAGGCGGCCGCCACACGCACCATCGTCCCCCACGACTTCATGGACATGGCCCTCTTCAAGACGACCCGGACCAGTACCCTGAACCTACAGCCGCGCATCGGCGGCGACATGGCTCTTCTGCGCGGCATGGCCAAGGCGATCCTGGAGCAGTCCGCAACCGACCCCAAGGCTCTGGACCGGGAGTTCATCGACCGCCATACCGCCGGCTTCGAGGAATACCGCGCACTGTGCGAGGCCACGCCGTGGGAGGAGATCGAGAACCAGTCCGGAATGAGCCGCGCCGACATCCTCGAAGCGGCGCGCGTGTACGGCGAAGCCGACCGCAGCATCGTCAGCTGGTGCCTGGGTCTCACCCAGCACGAGCACGGCGTCGACACCGTCCGGGAGATCGTCAACCTGCTTCTGCTGCGCGGCAATCTGGGACGGGAAGGGGCAGGCCCCTCCCCCGTGCGAGGGCACAGCAACGTCCAGGGCAACCGCACCTGCGGCATCGATCACCGACCCACGGACGAGTTCCTGGACCGCCTCGCCGAGGTCTGCAGGATCCAGCCGCCCCGTGAGCACGGCATGGACACCGTCCGCACCATCCAGGCAATGCACCACGGCGATGTGAAGGTGTTCGTCGGCATGGGCGGCAACTTCGCCCTCGCGATCGAGGACTACGACCGTATCCGGGACACCATGGCCCAGGCCCGCGACGGCTTCGAGGACTTCAACCGCCGCGTGCGCCTGCCCCTCGGCTTCCGCATCAAGCAGCCCGCCCGTGAACTGGTCTTCTTCACCCCGTCCGGACGCGCCGAGTTCTCCACCGCCGTCCTGCCCGACGTCGTCCCCGCCCCCGGCACCCTGGCACTGGGCACCATGCGGTCCCACGACCAGTGGAACACCACCATCTACTCCGACAACGACCGCTACCGCGGCATCAAGAACCTGCGCACGCTCGTCGTCATGAACCGGGCCGACATGCGCGAACGCGCTATCGCAGACCTCGGCCCCGTCGACATCACGAGCACCGCGAAGGACGGCAGTCAGCGGTCCCTCAACGGCTACCTCGCCATCCCCTACGACATCCCCCGCGGCTGCGCAGCCGGCTACATGCCCGAGATGAACGTGCTGTGCGCGCTCAGCGACTACAGCACCCAGAGTGACCAGCCGATCATGAAGCACGTCAAGGTCACCATCGGCCCCGCCGCCTGATCAGGGAGCGCGCACGGGCAGAGTTCCGCGCAGCGTCACCGCCACCGGACGAGCCGCTCCAGGAGCAGGTAGGCACGCTGCTCCGCGGCGGCAAGTTCGGTGGGGTCGATCTCCGCCGGCCAGAGCTCCCCCGCCGCGGCGTCGTCGGCCTCACGCAACTCCACCACAGCTGCCGCCAGGTGCGTCTGGACGATCGCGAACGACGACGCCAAGCGGTCGTCCAACGCTTGCTCCGCACGCTCGGACGCCTCCGTGCACGCGGCCAGCGCGCGCTCAGCTCGGACCGCGGCGTGGTCATGGACCACCACAAGCGCACAGCCCAGCGCGATGACGATCCCGAGAACGCTGCTCAGCGCCCGGTCCTGGACGAGGGCTCCGGCAGGTGAGGGAGCGGCCAGGTCTGTCAGCAGCAGCGCCAGCGGCGTCAGGAAGACGACGCCGAGACCGTAGTTGCGGGCCACGACGTACTCCAGCAGGAACTCCAGAAGAACGATCACGAGGACGAGCACCACGGGATCGGGGCGCGCGGCCAGCACGCCGAGAGCGATCACCAGTCCGGCGACCGTGCCCAAGGTGCGCTGCACGGCCCGCTGTGCCGCCGTACGGACGTTGATCGAGTGCAACACCGCGGCGGCGGAGATCGCCGCCCAGTAGCCGTGTCCGAGGCCCAGCAGAAGGGCCGTCCCTCCCGCCAGCCCGGTGCCCAGGACCATCCGCAGGGCGGGAACGAGCAGGACCGACGCATGACCGGGGCCGCCGTGGCGCTGCCCCGTCACCAGTTCCGCGGCGCGCAGTTCGGCAGCGCGCCGGGTGGCGGGATCGACCGGAACCGGCTCGGAGCCGACCACGGAGACCATGCCGGCCTGGGCGACCACGGACGGGAACGACAGCTCGGGCAGCAACTGCGGAACTCGGTGGCGACGGCTCACGAGCAGGCGAACCTGGCGGCGCAGGTGCCGCGCCAGGCCGGTGGGTTCATCCGGTGGCCGGCTGGCGGAACCGATCAGCAGCGACCAGGCGAGGTCGGTCAGGCGCACGCACGTGCCGCCCCGGCCGCCCCACTCTGCGGCTGTCGGAGGAATGACGCCGAGAGTCCGATACGCCTGCAGAACAGCAGCGATCGCCCGGTGCCGGACGAGACCGCTTCCGTCCGCCGCGCCGGTGGCTTCCCACAGCTCCGCGAGCTCGCGCAGAGCCGCGGCCACAGCGAGACGCTGCGGACGATCCGGGTGCACGAACCAGCCCGACACGGCCAGTACCCAGGCAACGGCCGCACCCGATGCGGCCAGGGCGGTCTGGGGAAGGATGTCGGCGGGGGCCGGCGAACCGTTGGCCGCTACGGCGAAGGAGAAGAGCAGCAGCACCGCGCCCAGCCCGCTCAGACGTGCCGCGTCACAGGCGAGCTTCGCAACACCGGCCACTGCGGCCATGGCCGCGACCACCACGGCGGCGCCTGCTCCCCCGTCCCGTGGATGGGCCCACGCGGCGAGAGCCGAACCGCAGCCCACACACGCTGTCATGGCTGCCGCGACCAGCGCGAGGACGCGGGCACGATGCGCGTAGGGCAGACCGCGGCCGAACGTGGTGGTGAAGGAGCCCAGGATGGCGTAGACAGCCTGATCGGCCCGCCCGGCCAATGCCATCGGCAACGCCGGCAACGCCATGGCCAGCGCTGCACGCAGAGCGAAGGACAGGGCACCGTCCACGCTCTGCAGGGCAAGCGCGCCACGCGGGGAGAGCGCGCGCCCCACACGGGCTGCCGAACGCCGCCGACCGCTCCCGATCACAGCAGGGAGCGGAATGCGCAAACGGGGCATATGCGGTGTATATCACCTGCTTCTGCTGCCCGGCGGATCATTGATCACTGAATCCACTGGTACGCCGGAGGTTCCGCACCGGAGGCACACTAAAACTCAGCACGCACCGACCCACTCCTCCTCACCGTCCGCGAAGATCTGGCACTTCAAGATCGGCACCTCGTGCTTCAGGTCCTCGACCGTGGGCTGCAGGCGGCAAAGGCCTCCGCGCGGTGCGGGCAGGAGACTGCCGCGATCATTGCGATGTCGCCCACAGCCAGGTGGCCCGTCTCCCGGATGCGCCCCAGCGGCGTGCTGGTCAGCCCGGGCGACGGTGGAGTCAACGCTGACATCTCAGACACCTCAGGCGCTCAACCTGTCAAGCCAGTCATTGTCGAGCCCGGTACTGCCTGGCTCACCTCGCGAAGGGGGCTCCAGGAGCCGGCAGTGCTCGGGCATGTGACCGTTGTTCATACAGGGTGTCAGCGGACGAGCCGGACCATGGGACGCAGTCGCGACGTGAGGTCGGCCAGCAGCTGTTCAGCCTGTGGCAGTAAGTGGGGTCCGAGGGAGGCGGTGCCGACGGCGACTGCCACTCCGGTCCAGGCAAGTGGGCCCAGCGGCGTGCATCCGAAGAAGTGGCTGACGACGGGTGTCTGGACCAGGGCGATGAGCACGGCGGCGGTGCCGAGGACCGTGGTCAGGACCAGCGGGCTGTGGCGGCGTCCGACGACGGTCTGCGTGAGTTGGGCGCCGACCACACCGCACAGGGCCATGGTGCTGGTGCGACGCGCTGAGCCGGGAGTGAGGGTGCCGATGAGCCATGCGACGGCCGCACCGATACCGGTGATCAGGCCACGATGGCGGATCTGGCGTGTCAGCGGTTGCCCGAGGACGGCGAGGCCCACGGGTACGGTGTCGGCTGCGGCGGACTCGTCGGCGGGTTCCGGGTCGTGGGGAGTGACCGCGACCGCCATCGCCGGGAACATGTCGGTGAGCAGGTTGACCAGCAGCAGCTGACGTGTCGACAGCGGCGACGTGCCGGACAGCAGTGTGCCCAGTACGGAGAAGCCGACCTCGCCGGCGTTCCCGCCGAGCAGGATGCTGATCGCGTCGGCCACGCTGCGCCAGAGGGCTCGGCCTTCGCCGATGGCGTCGATGAGAACCGACAGTTCGTCGTTGGTGATCACGAGGTCTGCGGCGTTGCGCGCGGCTGCCGATCCGCGCGCGGCGATACCGACCCCGACATCGGCGGCGCGGATTGCGGCGGCGTCGTTGGCGCCGTCCCCGACCATGCCCACGACGCAACCCGCCTCCCGGAGTGCCTCGACGACCTGGAGCTTCTGCTCGGGTGCGACGCGGGCCACGACGCCGCAGTCCCGGAGCAGGCGGGCCCGTCCCGCCCGGTCCAGTGAAGCCAACTCGTTACCGGTGACGACCGTGACATCCTCGGGCCAGCCCAGGGCGACGGCCACGGAGCGGGCGGTCTGCGGGTGGTCGCCGGTGAGCATGACGGGGCGCACGCCGACCTCTCCGAGACCGGCCACGAGCGGTGCGGAGCTGGGGCGGGGGGTGTCGGCCAGTGCCACGAACCCGATGAGCTCCAGCAGTTCGAGAGGCTTGTCCAGTGCCTCCCTCGCCTCGTCGTCCGTCGCGAGACGGCGCTGGGCGACGGCCAGGAGCCGCAGGCCCTGGCCGGCGAGGGAGTGCGCCTCTTCGACGGCTGTCGGATCCGTATCCGGGCAGCAGGGCAGCACGACTTCCGGCGCGCCCTTGACGACCAGCATGTTCGCGCCGTCCGCGTCTCTTCCTACGGCGGCGGCGTAACCCCGGCTCGCCTCGAAGGGGTGGGCCAGTACGGTGGTCCACCCTGCCTCGGGCGGCGTGACTGCCAGGACCGCCTCGTCGGTGGCATGAGCATGGACACCCGGCTGCTCGGCAACACGGGGGCAGGCCCGGGCGGCAATGCGCAGGATGTGCTCCGCCGCGACGGCGTCGGCCGGGTGCTCGGCGCCTGTGCCGGCGATCAGGCGGACGACCCGCAACCGGTTCTCGGTGAGGGTCCCGGTCTTGTCGAAGCAGATGGTGTCCACGCGTCCGAGCGCTTCCAGGCTGCGTGGCGTGCGTACCAGGACGCCGAGCTTGCTCAGCCGCCGTGCCGCGGCCATCTGCGCGACGGTCGCCACCAGAGGCATACCCTCGGGTACGGCGGCCACTGCGACTGCCAGTCCGCCCTGGAGGGCTGTGCGCACCGGGCGGCCGCGCACCATGGACAGGCCGGCCACGACGGCGCCACCGGCGAGGGTGAGTGGCAGCACCCGGCGGGTCAGCCGGTGCAATCGTGCCTGAACCCCCGCCGAGGTGGGAACCCTGGCGGCGAGGGACGCCGCGCGGCCGGCTTCGGTCTGGTCACCCGTGCCCACCACCACTGCACGGGCGTGGCCGGCCACCACCGTGGTGCCTTCGAACACCATGCAGCTGCGGTCGGCGACGGACGCCTGCGGCACGGCGGCCACTTGTTTGCGGGTGGGCAGTGACTCGCCCGTCAGCGAGGACTCGTCCACCTCGAAGCCACTGACCTCCAGCAGCCGCGCGTCGGCCGGCACCACATCGTTGGTGCGCAGCTCGATGATCTCGCCGGGCTTCAACCGCACCGCCTCGACGACGGATGCCTCCCCTGCTGACGGGTGAGCGAGTCGCCGGGCGGTTCGCCGCTGCCCGGTCACCAGTGCGGACAGCGCCTGCTCCGCGCGCAATCGCTGCACCCCGCCGACCAGGGCGTTCACCGCCACGGCGGCGATGACCAGGAATGCGTCCACCGCGGACCCCAGCAGTGCCTGCGCTGTGGCACCGACCACCAGGACCGGGGTGAACGGGTCGTCCAGTTCGGCCCACACGGCGCCGGCCAGACGTGCGCTCACCCGTGCAGGCGCGAAGGCCGGGTGCGTGGCAGCGGTGCCCGCGATGTGGCCGACCCGGGTCCGTACCACCGTCAGGGCGGTGGGCGCGACGCGTGACGCCTTCGCCAGCCGGACCATGACCTGCTCGGGCTGCAGGGCGTGCCAGGGCACCCGCGGCCTGGGGTGGGGGGTCGTACCGGCGGCTACACCGAATGCGGCGCACCAGCCCATGACCAGGGCCGAGGCCGTGGCGATACTGACGGGGCTGAGCCGCACTTCGAGGGGGAAGGGAAGCCGCTGCGACCGAGCCCCCCGGGTGAGTACCAGAAGCTCGGAGAGTGTGGCGCCCGCTTCGGCGCAGAACTTGGCACGCCGGCTGACCGCCCGCGCTGCGGGTACGGCGGACAGCAGCCGCCACACGCCCTCCAGTCCGCGCAGGGGCAGAAGGTCGGCGCCCCAGACGATGGCGCTGCGCTCGTCGGTGACTGCGACAGCGATGTCACTGCGGAGCAGTCCGTCGAGTACGTCGTGGGCGGCGGCAGTCAACTCCCGTTCGGCTGCCGCCCGGTCGTGCGGGACGCGCGCCACCGTGAGGACCGTTCGGCCCTCGCTCTGCAGGGCAGCCACCACCTCGGCCAACGGGATCTCGGCAGAGACGAGTTGGTCGGCCAGGGTCCCGAACTCGCCGAGCGAGTAGTCGTCCACCACCACGACGTGCAGACCGGCTCGGCGCGCTGCGTTCAGCGCGGCTTCGGCCATGGGGTCGACCTCCCAGCCGACCAGGACGGTGCCGACGTCCGTTCCGCGAACCGACGCGATCATCAGTCCCGCGTCCGGCGCCGTCCCATCGGGCACTGAGCGAAGGCCGATGCACGACTCCTCGGACGGCGTTGCCGCGTCGTCGGGCGCACTCAGCGCCGCAGTGGCTTCCTGCCACAACCGCTGGTGATCCCAGCCGGTCGTGCTGGGGTGGACCTCGAGCACAGTGCGCCGAGTGCTGCGCAGTGCTTCGGGGTGCAGGACCACGGTGTCCACAATCTCCAGTTGGCGCAGCCGCTCGGGGTCGCGGACCAGCACGTCCTCGCGTGCCAGGACACTGCCGAGAGCCGCGGTGAAGGCCGCCGGGCCGTAACGTGCGGCCTTGGGCGAACCGGCCAGTACGGTCTCGGCCGCCTCGTCGAGGCTGCGGGTGAACAGGAGCGTGGTGGCGGCGCCGCCCAGCATCCCGTTGACCGCGGCGGCGGCATATTCCTCGCCCGGGCATGAACGCAGCGGCGGACGTACGACGTCGGTGTTGGCTACAGTCAGCCGGTCCGGGGCGCACAGCGTGTCGTGTACGGCGTCGAACGTCGCGAGCTGAGCCAGCGATTCCACCAACTGGGCCGTCCGCAGTGCCGCGTCGAGCAGCAGCGGACTCGGCGACTGTCCGATCCCGCAGACGGCCGCATGGGCCGCAGCCAGCAGCAGATCGGCTGCATCCGGGCCCAGCGCACGGCTCAGCACCACGCGTACCCGCGAGTCCTCACGCATCATGACGACCGCGGCCACCATGGCCTCCGGCGCGCGCTTCAGAAAGGCTGCCCGTGCCGCGACTGCGACGCCGATGCCCGCCGCGTCGCACGCCAGGGCGACAGCGTTGGCGCGCACGCCCCCGGCGGCGCCCGGGTGCACGTGTTCCAGCGTCTGATCGCCGACGTGCACAAGCCCGTGTTCGGCAGCCAGTTCGGACACCTGCTCCACGACCCGCTCGCTGACCGCGTCGTCGGTGGTCTGCACGACCAGCCGCCCCAGGCCGCCGTCCCAGTAGGCGATCAGCACGTCAGGGTGCTCGGCCAGCTCGACGGCCACCTTTCTCGCGGTGGCCTCGAGCCGTTCCACGGTTCGAACGGGCGCGTCCGGGTGGTGCTCCAGTGCGAGGTGCATCCGGGATCCGGCGCGCCAGTAACCGACCTGAGGAGTCATCGCGTTGCGGGCGACCCTGCCGACCCTCAGCGCGGTCGCCGACACCGCCGCCGCCCCGTCCACCACGCCGCGCGCACCGGCGTTCACAAGCTCAGCGGCCAACCGCGCCGCATCTGCGGTCGGCGGGGGGATCCGGCGGGTGGCCTCGACCGGCACAGCCAAGGCGCTCTGGAGGGCCACGGCGGGCAGCCCGGTCAGGAAGCGGAGCAGCATGTCTCACCTTCGCGGGCTTGCCGCACGCGGCCGGGGGCGAAACGGTCGTAACCGGCGCCGGGCACGGAACGGTCCTAACAACGGATGGGAGGCGACCTCAGACCTTCTTGCGCCCACCTGCCTTGGCGCGCGAGGTGCCCGTGGCGCTCGTGGCTGCGCGCTTGGACGCGCGGGCCTTCGCCGTCCCGGAGGCAGTCGACGCCTTGGCCGGGCGGGTCTTCGCCTTCCCGCTGGCGGTCGAGGACTTGGCCGGACGTTTCTTTGCCGTTTTCGAGGTGGTCGATGCTTTGGCCGGGCGGGTCCTCGCCGGCCTCGCGGTGGTCTGCGCCTTGGCCGACCTGGCGGCGGGGGCCGCCGCGGCATCCTTCGGACGCGGCTGCGTGAGCCACACCACCGCAGCGCCCGCCATGACCACCGGCCACTCGACCACACCGGCTACGCCGAGCAGTCCGGCACCGGTGTACGCCGCGACACGCCGTGCATGCGGCGAGACGATCCCGACGGAGTCCAGAACACCGTCGACGATCCCCTTGACCCGATCCACCCCGGGGACCCTCTCCACTGCTGTCGTCACCCTCTGCACGGGGTGCGCCAGTGTCTCCTGGACAGGATGCTGCACCTTCGTGTCCCCTGAGCCAGACACATTGGAACTGTCAGTCATGGTCGCTCTCTCTCCGTGGGGGCAGGGCTGCGGACGGCACGTGGCCGTGACGCCTCTCACCTTTCAGCAACCTTGACAAGATCACGCAACTCCGGCAAGCCTGAACATATCTACTTACCGCCATGTGAGGTAACAGGCGGTGGACACCTCAACGCCAAGGGCCTTCCCGGCTGCGGCAATTCCGAGAAGACGAGCTGTCCGGTCCCGACAGCGGGTCGTTGCGGATCGCTGACCGACACCCGCGTGTGCCCTGGCCGCGAGGAGATGAGGACATGAGCGCCCGTCCCAGCCCAGAGCCGACTTCCCGAACGATCGCCCACCGACGACGTCACCGCCTGACAACGGCCCCTGCGCTCGTCGACCGACCCGCCAAAACACTGCACTCTGCCTGACCGGCCGGGCCGCGTCAGGCGCCCTACCTCCAGTGGAGGCCGTTTCATGCGCATCGAACTGACGTGGCCACGCCCTGACGCCGAAGACCGGACCCTGACCTTGGCCCTCCCCGACCTTCCCGCCACCGAACTGCTCCGCCCAGCCCTGCGGTACACAAGCCGGTTCTCCTTCGAGGACACCACCCTCGAAACCGTCCTGTCGGGACTCGGAACCGGGCGACTCGTCGTCGGCGGCGCACAGACCGACGCGTGCGTCCGCTCGACGCTCCACGGCGCGTTCGCCAGGGGTACGACAGCATTCTCGTCAGCGACGCCCACACGACGGAGGACCAGACGGCATGGCACCAACAGGGTTCATCGCCGTCGCGCAGCGGCCCGTCGGCCGGGGCCGACGGGCCGCACCGGTGGTGTCAGTCGGCAGGTCATGCCTGCGGTGACAGACCGTCGTCCACGGCCACGTTCTGGGGGCACAGCGTGATGCCGGATTTCCTGGCCTGTTCGAGAATCAAGGTGGCGAAATCCTCCTCGACGTGCCCCGCACCTATGGCAGCCGCGACGAGTTGAGCGGTGGCGGCGGCGAGCGGCATCGGAACCTCCAGCTCACGGGCCTCGGACAATCCCAGGTCGAGGTCCTTGCGCAGCAGCGGCATGGTGAACGTCGGTGTGAAGTCCAGGTTGACCAGCGCGGGCGACTTGTAGCGGGTGTAGTCCGAACCCATCACGGAGTCGTTGAGGAATTCCAGGAAGGCGGCACGGCTGACACCGCCCTTCTCTGCGAGGACGGTGATCTCGGCGAGCGACTGGGTGACGACACCCAGAAAGACGTTGTGCGCAATCTTGACGAGACGGGCGACTTCGTCCTCGCCGACGTAGGTCACCCCGCGCCCGAGGAGTGCCAGCAACGGCTCGACCCGGCCGAACACCTCGCGCGAGCCGGAGACTGCGACCGTCAGCTTCCCTGCGGCAATCACCTTCGGGTTCCCACTCACCGGGGCGGCCAGGAATTCGGTCCCCCGGTTGGCGGATTCGCTCCGGATCAGCGCGGACGTCCGGGTCGAGACCGTCGAACTGTCGATCAGCACTCCGGGCGCGGTGTCCGGCGAGGTCAGCACGCCGCAGGGGCCCGTGGTGACCGCCTCCAGGTCAGGCGAGGCGTAGACCATGGTGAAGACGACATCCCGGTCGGCCAGATCGACCGGCCGGTCGACGATCGTCGCTCCCTGTTCCGCCAGCGGTTCGGCCTTGGATCGGGTCCTGTTGTAGACGGCTACGTCGTGCCCCGCGTCCAGCAGCCGGGCGGCAAGTTGGAAGCCCATGCGGCCTGTACCGATCCAGCCGATACGCGGGTGGTCCCGGGCGACATACGTCATTTCTCCACCTCAGTCCTGGAAGTCGGCTCAACTGATGCGGCCCTGCGGCTCACCGGCCGGACGGCGGCATACAACCGACAGGCGACAGCCTCAGCATGCTTGCACGAGCACCCCCGCCCTGCCGGACACGGTGACGATCTCATTGCGTGTCGTCGGCCAACTACTGCGCTCAGCACCTCGTTCATGTGCGGGCGACGGCCGGAGTGGCGCGAGAGGGCCCGGCAGGACGCTGTGACGGCCCCCAACCACCTGATGCTCCACCGCACGCCCCTGCCCTTCTTGGGTCAGAACCAGCCGCCGTCGGCCTGGACCGTCCTACCCGTGATGAACGAGGCATCGTCCGACACCAGGAACGAGACGACCGCGGCGATTTCGGAGGGCTGGGCCATCCGCCCGAGCGAACTGGCAGTGCGAATGAGGGTGTGGAAATCAGTGTCGACGGCGTCGGGATGGACGTAGTGGGAAGCCGCTTGGGCGGACATGTCGGTGACGGTTCCCCCGGGCGCGATGGCGTTGATGGTGATGCCGCGCCGGCCGAGTTCGGGGCTGAGGTTGAGCGCGATGCATTCGACGGCAGCCTTACTCGACGCATAAAGGGCGTGGTAGAAAACCGCCTTGTGGGCACTCTGCGATGACGTCAGTACGATCCTCCCTCCTTCGCCCATATGCCGTACCGCGTGCTGCACGGCGAAGAACTGGGCTCGTGTATTGATGGCGAAGACACGGTCGAAGTCGGCCGGGGTGACGTCGTCCAGCTTGCCGAAGTGCTCAATTCCGGCGTTGCTGACGAGAATGTCGAGTCCACCAAGAGCTTCGGCGGCCTGATCGGCCAGCCGACGGATCTCGTCCGGATCGCTGACGTCCGCCTTGATCGCGACCACGCGGCGGCCATCGGCGGTGATCTCGGCGGCGAGCGATTCGGCCGCGTCACCGCTGCTCCGGTAGTTGATCGCCACGTCGGCTCCGTCAGAGGCGAGCCGGCGGGCCACAGCCGCACCGATCCCTCGTGCGCCACCGGTGACCAGGGCCTTCCTGCCTGTCAGCTTTCCGCTCATCGGTCTTCTCCCGTCCACGGGAATCCGGCAATCATGCCGAATGCGGGTAACGCGGCGTATGGGTCCCGGGACTCACGGAAGCAGATGATTCTTCACCGCGCATACGCAGTGGAGGACTTCCGCGATCGTCCTCGTCACGGTGGGCGCGTACTCGTTCACCACCGGGCCGTAAGCATCAGAATCGCCCCGGCCGGGGCGCCGGCGCCACTCGGAGCAAATTCCGGCCCCGAGTGGCACACCCGCCGTTCCGGCACCAGCTCGCCCCGGGGCGCGCCCATTGGGGGGTTTGCTGACTGTGTCCAAGGACGAAGGTGCGTCCATCCTGCGAGTGCGCCCCCTGCGAGGTGAGAGGTCACTGCACCCCGTGCGGCCGGAACTGGATGCTGATGCGTCCTCCCGCAGCCCGCGCGGTCTTGGGGATGGCGTGCTCCCAGGTCCGCTGGCAGGAACCGCCCATCACGATCAGGTCGCCGTGTCCGAGTGACCGCCGGACGACATCACCGCCGCGGCGCGGGCGCAGCAACAGGTCGCGGGGCGCTCCCACGGAGAGGATGGCGACCATCGTGTCCTCGCGGGCCCCCCGACCGATGCGGTCGCCGTGCCAGGCCACGCTGTCGCGCCCGTCGCGGTAGTGGCACAGGCCTGCCGTCGTGAAGGGTTCGCCGAGCTCGACGGCGTAGTACGCGGAGAGTGCCTGCCGCGCCTCGTCGAGGACGGGGTGCGGCAGCGGTTCGCCGGCGCGGTAGAAAGCGAGCAGGCGCGGGACGTCCACGACCCGCTCGTACATCTGCCGTCGCTCGGCCTTCCAGGGAACGTCCGTGGCCAGTTGTTCGAACAGGGCGTCGGCGCCACTCAGCCAGCTCGGCAGAAGGTCGATCCAGGCGCCTTCACCGAGCCCTGTTCTGCGAAGCCCGTGCAGTGGGCGTAGACGCACGTCGTCGCTCTGATCGAACAGGGACCCCTGGAGCTGGTGCGACGCCATGCATGCAGCGTACCTCGCATTCGAACATGTGCGCCATTAAGAAGCGCGCACCCCTGTCGTCCGTGGGCGCCTGGGTGTCGCCGATGGGCGCTGCGGGCGCCGGCACGTTACTTGACGATCTCCAGCACCGCCATCATGCCCGCGTCCTCGTGGTTGAGGATGTGGCAGTGAAGCACGGTCTTGCCGGTGTAGTTCCTGAAGTGGATCCGGACGACGAGCTTCCCCTTGGCGGGCACGCTCGCCGTGTCCTGCAAGCCGTGGCCGTGGTGCGGTCGGCCGTTGATGCTCATCAACTGGAATTTGTTGACGTGCACGTGAAACGAGTGTTCCTCGTTGCTGTCGTTGCGCACGGTCCACTCCTCGACCGTGTTCAGCTTGGACCGCACGTCCACCCGGTTCGGATCGAACTGCTTGCCGTTGATGTAGAACTTGCTGCCGTCCTTGTTCTCGGAGAACACGAGGGTGCGCCGGGCGGCGATCGCCGAGTGGCTCAGGTCCGCAACCGGCGCGAAGGCCGAGGTAGGCAGGGCCTCCGGGGGCGCGGAAGGTCCTTCGGAGACCAGGGTCGCCAGGGTCGCCTGCGGGAACTTGTTACCGGCCGGCCCGGTGTTGTACGCGAGCGTCTGCAGTTGGGTACGGCCGGTCGGACCGCCTTGTACGAGCACGTCGAAGCGCGCGCCTGCCGCGAGAAGGAGCGAGTCGGCCGTCCAGATCCGGTCGACGGGGGTGCCGTCGTGGGCGATCACATGGAACCGCTGACCCTGCAGGCGGACGTTGTAGTAGATGTTGGCGCTGATGTTGGCCAGCCGCCACAGCTGGGTCTCACCCGGCCGGATGCGGATGGTCGGGTTCAGCTGACCGTTGACGGTGCGATTGGTGGACGCGCCGATGTGCAGGTTCTGGGTCCGCACCGCATCACCCTGGACCTGGAAGTCCTTGAGCCCGATGACGTGCTCGGTGATGTGGCGCAACTTCGTCGGCAGGTACTCCTGCAGCCCGTCGACGATCAGGACGCCCGACATGCCCCCGGCGACCTGCGGTGCCGAGATCGAGTGCGCATGTGAGTGGTACCAGTAGGTGCCGGGCCGCAGGGTGTTCGGGAATCGGTAAGCGTAGTGAAACGTCTGGCCAGGATGAATGTGGACGAAGATGTTGTCGGAGTTGCCGCTCGGCGACACATGAAGTCCGTGAAGATGCAGATTGGTGAACTCGTTCAGCGAGTTCTTCATCGACAGGTCCACCTTGTCCCCCGGCCGGATCCGCAGCGTGGGGGGCATGTAACTGCCGTTGTAGGTGAGAGCCCACAGCTTGCGGCCACCCACCTCCACCTTTCGCCTCGCCACGACGAGTTCCACCCGCAGGACGCCGTTGCGGCTCACCATCTGCGCCGGCTCCTTCAGCGGGGCGCCCTGCGCAACCGCCGGTGACTGCAGGGGGACAGCCGCCGGCTGCGCCTGCGCCGGTTCCCGGTCCGGTGGCCGCTCGCCGGCACAGCCACCGACCAGGAGGGCGATGACGACAACGACGGCAGTGGCCAGTTCGGGCAGCTTGGACCGAGACCGCATTACATCTCCACTCCTGGGACTCCCACATCGCACGTAGCTCACCACCAGCAAGCACGGGGTCCAGCCTGTGCGCTACCCCGGTGGAGCGTTCGCGCGACACAGCCACGCCAGATGTACGGACGTCGCCCGGGGCTGCGGGCGCGGACGGGACAGCGGGCCGGAACGGCACGGTCCCCCGGCGACGGCTTTGGGTGAATGCGTGCACAGGGGACAGGGGGTGAGCTTGTTCCGCTTTGGCGGACAGCATTGGTGTGGTGGTCGGGCTGCGAGTGCGGTCTCGTAGTCAGCGGGACTGCGGTAGCCGAGGCTGCTCGCCGATGTGGCCCGCCGCCCGGACGAACTGTGCCACGTGGAACAGACGGTCCGCACATGCACGACGCCGGCTTACGGAGCGCTCAGTCCGGAGGCCCAGCGGGAGCGGGCGCGGCGCTGATCGGGGTGCTGGACTACCGGGTCATGTACCTGGTGATGACAGTGACCACGGTGGCGTGCGCGGTCAGTCTGCTGGTCCGCTCGATTCCCGCTCCGCAGGTGGTGCCGTCGGTGGCGGACGCCCCGGCCGACGACGCGCGCGAGCAGGACAGCGCCGCACCCGCGGGCGAGCCGCGCCGCGAGCGGTGTGGAAGGCTTCTACGACGAAGGGCGTACGGGACGGAGCTTGGGCCCCGGACGCCGCGGGGCCCTGAAACACTCGACGAAGGGTGCGCCATGAAGTTCACAGTCCTGGGGGGACGCGGCCTGATCGGCACACAGGTGGTCGAACGGCTGAGAGCGGCCGGCCATGATGTGGTACCTGCTTCGCTGTCCACCGGAGTCGATGTGATCAGCGGCGAAGGCCTGGAGCGGGTTCTCGCGGGCGCCGATGTGGTGATCAACCTGACGAACTCCCCGGCATTCGACGAATCTTCCATCGACTTCTTCGAAACGTCGATGAACAACCTCGGGGCCGCGGCGGAGGCGGCCGGTGTCCGCCACCATGTGATTCTCTCGATCGTCGGCACGGACCAAGTGCCGCAGCTCGACTACTACCGGGCCAAGGTCGCCCAGGAGACCATCCTCAAGAACGCACCGACGCCGTACTCGATTGTGCGCGCCACGCAGTTCTTCGAGTTCGTCGAAGCGGTCCTGTCCTGGACGACCGACGGCGACACCGTCCGTCTGCCTTCCACCCCTTTGCAGCCGATGGCTGCTGCCGACGTCGCCGCGGCTGTCGCGAGGGCCGCCTCCGAAAGGCCGTTGCACGGCATCCGGAACATCGCGGGCCCTGACGTCGTCCCTCTCGACGAGCTCGGCCGGATCACTCTGGCCGCGCGCCCCGACGGCCGCCATGTAGTCACCGACGACCGGGCGGGCATGTTCGCCATGGTCACCGGCGACGTCCTGACCGCGCCGGAGGACGCCGACCTTGCCCCCACGCACTACACGGACTGGCTTCAGCAGCAGCCGTAGCCGGACTGCTCCGCCGCTCCCTTACTCCACCGTGATCGCCTGCACCGGGCAGACGCGGGCGGCTTCCTTGACCATCGGGTCATCCACGTCCTCCTCGTGACCCGGCAGCAGTTCGCTGAAGCCGTCGTCGTCCTGTGTGAAGACCTTCGGCGCGGTCAGCGCGCACTGGCCGGCGCCGATGCACACATCCCTGTCGATACTGATCCGCATCACCACAGCATCCTTTCCAGAAGGGGTCCGGTCACCACGCCACGGGCAGTTCGAGCATGCCCTGGATCGTGTCGCCGGGCTTGAACGGGATCTCGTCGACGGGTGCCGCCAGCCGCAGCTCCGGCAGCCGGTCGAAGAGGGTGCGCAGTGCGATCTCCAACTCGGCCCGCGCGAGGTTCTGGCCGAGGCACTGATGGACCCCGAAGCCGAAGGCGACATGGTGACGCGACTGCCGGCCGAGGTCCAGATCGTCCGGCGACGGGTACGCGGCTTCGTCCCGGTTGATCACCGAAGTGGACAGTACGACGCCCTCACCTGCCCGGATGGTCACCCCACCCACCTCGATGTCCTCCGTCGCCACCCGTGAGATGCCGTCGGCAATGGACAGGAATCGCAGCAACTCCTCGACCGCGGCGGGCATCAGATCCCCGGACGTGCGCAACCGGTCCAGCTGGTCCGGATACTGAAGGAGAGTGAACGTACCCAGCGAGATCATGTTCGCGGTCGTCTCGTGGCCCGCTACCAGCAGGATCTCGGCCAGCTGGACCAGTTCGTCGCGGCTGATGGCCCCGGTGTCGAGCTGCTGGGTGATGAGCTCGTCGAGCAACCCCTCGCCCCGGTCGGACCGCTTGCGCTCGATCAGCGACCGGAAGTACTCGTCGAGCGCCGCCCGCGCGGCCTCGATATCCGCAGCCCCGGGACCGCGCAGCAACCTGCGCGACTGGGACTCGAAGAAGTCGTGGTCGACGTACGGAACGCCGAGAAGCGCACAGATCACCATTGAGGGAACGGGCAGCGCGAAGGCGCTCACCAGATCGGCGGGCGGGCCCTGCTCGATCATGGCGTCCAGCAGCCGGTCCACGGTCTCCTGGATGCTCGGCCGCAATGCGGCGGTCCGCTTCACGGAGAAGCTCGGGATCAGCATCCGGCGCTGCGCGTTGTGCTCGGGGTCGTCGACTCCGATCAGTTCGATACGCCGTTTGGTGCTCCGGGCCACCCGCTCGGTGAACACCGGGAACGCGGGGTTCTCCCGGTCGGCCGACAGTCGCCGGTCGACCAGCAGCGCACGCGCCTCGGCATGCCCGGTCACCAGCCACACCCGGCGGCCGTCGAAGAGTCTGGCGGGAGACAGCGGCTCTTGCCCGTCGTGCTGTGGCCGGTACTCCGCCGGCGGGTGGTACGGGCAGGTGCGGTCCTGCGGAAAGGAGACGGTCTCGGTGTCTGCCATGGCGGGCCTCGCAAAGAGGACGTAGGGGTTCCTACCGGTCTCCCCCACTAGATGCCTCAGTCACCTAACGAGTCTACGCAATGTTCGGCCAACTCGCCGGGTGTGCGGCCCCCCGAAGCGTAACGCCGCGACCCGCGTCCCGCCCCGCGAGCCACCGGCGGACACAACCGCGCGGACCGGCAGCCCCGGCGGCTGCTCCGGCCCGCGCCACACCACGCACCGTGCTCGTGTCAGCCGAGCCCGGTGGCGAAGATGTGCAGGTCAAGGTTGCGAGGAAGCGTCACGCTCTTGATCCGCTCGTCCTCCGGGACCTGGAACGATGTGGTGGCAAAGACATGGACGGCATAGCCGTTGCCTCCGGCCTGGTCCCGATGGTCGGCCCCCGCGACAAGTGCGTTCCCGAGGAACGGGTCCGCGCCGCCGCCGGGCTTGGTCCGGGGCGCGGCGAGGGTGTCACGTACCACGACGCCGACAAGGGCGACCGGGAATCCGCGGCCCGTATCGATGAGGACGTCGACATCTGCGACCCCAACGGTGCGGTCGCGGTGTGCTGGATCCGCGGCGGAGAGTGGATCGACTACGCGTTCACGGTCAGGAAGTCCGGCACCTACAAGGTCGGCGCACGGGCGGCGCAGGGTCTCCTCGCAGGGAGAATGACAGAAGATCTGAACAATGGTCCACTTCTTTCATGCCCTACCGCAAAACCCCCGCAGTGCAGGACCGGCTCGCCGCCGCGAAGGACCGTCTCATCCAGTGCGCCACGGCTGTCGTCGCCGACGTGGGCTGGGCGAATGCCTCCGTCACCGCGGTCGCCGCCGCTGCCGGAATGTCGGTCGGATCCGTCTACCAGCACTTCCCCTCGAAGGGTGCCCTGGCCGTGGAAGTCTTCCGGCGCGCCTCGGCACGCGAGGTCGAGGTGCTCGGAGAAGTGCTCCGGGACGGCAGCGGCGACGCGGCGGAACGACTCGCGTGCGGAGTCAGCGTCTTCGCCCGCCGCGCCCTGCAACACCCTGGACTGGCCTACGCCCTGCTCGCAGCCCCGGCCGAGCCCGCGCTGGGTGAGGCCCGTTCGGAATTCCGTCGCCGCTATCGCGCAGTGTTCACCGATGTGGTTCGCGAGGGCGTCGCCGCCGGATTGTTCCCCCAACAGGATCCGGAGGTCACGGCCACCGCGCTGACAGGCGCGATCGGAGAGGTGTTGGTGGACCCGTTGTCCGCTCCCACCGGCGACGCGGCCGATCATCTGGTCGCCGAGCTGATGGCGATGTCACTGCGCTGCGCAGGTGCCCCCTCGGCCACCCCCGGCTGACGGCGCCCTCCCCGACCGGCAGCGGATGGCGGATCAGGGCGGGCGCGGACGCCACGTGCTTCGTAAATTGGCGAGCCCCGCGCCGCCTTCACTGGCATGTGACATATGGGAACCCTATGCGCATCTCATGGTCCGCACCTGGTGCTGGACCCCGACCTGATGATCATCGACGTCAACGAGGCGTATCTGCGGGCGGCCGGCCGGAGCAGGCAGGACCTGATCGGACAGACGAGCGTGCCGCCCTCCCCCGCCTCGTAGAAGCCCGCTGCCCGCACCGGACCGAGCCGTTCCGGGAATGGGCTCCACCCGGCGGATGATCCGGCTCTTTCGAACCGAGGACGCGGCGCAGCGAGGCACCCAGATTCCGCACACCGTCCGCGTCGGGGTCCGCCGGATTGTCCGGAAAGGCTTCGCAGAGGTGCTGGATCGTCGATCGCGGGCATCCGTCACCGCTTCTGCTCACTCCCCACGGCACCCCTGGCCTGCCTCTGGGGCTGGGCGAGCTGGGCCTCGGAAGCGCCGAAGTCACTACTCACCCGCTGCGGACAGGGGAGGTGATCCTTCTGTACACGGACGGGGTGAGCGAGGCGCGGAACGCGGGCGGCGACTTCTATCCGGTGTTGGACCGGCTGACGGCTCATTTCGGTGACGGCCACAGGGCTCTGGATCCCGAGACTCTCGTTTCCTTCATCAGGGCCGACACGGACAAGTGGTCGACCGGAGGGAAAGACGACCGGGCCGTGATCGCCCTCACCTTGACGTAGGCGTCCCTGGGCCCAGACCTCGGCTCCTGCCTCGGCACGCCGGCCAGAGGTCTGCAGGTGCCAGGTCCGAAGGAGGCCGCCGGGGCCGCGTCACGGAGCCGATGGGCTGCTCGGCGGCGGGGCGGCCGGCAGCGTCTGTTCCGTCCAGATGACCTTGCCGTGGTCCGTGTAGCAAGTCCCCCCATTGCTGCGATGTCCCAGCGGGCGCGGTCCTGTTCGGCAAGCGGGACCAGGTCGCCGTCGGCGTCGATGCGCGCCGGCCGCCGGGCGTCGGTCAGCAGCATCGATGCGAGCAGCCCGGTCACCTCACCGTCGTCCGGCACCGCCCGGTGCACCGCGCGGGTGAGCCGGATCGCCTCGGAGGTCAGTTCGTTGTGGTGCAGATCCGGTCCGGAGCTCGCGATGCAGCCCTTGACGGCGCGCAGTCCATGACCTCGCCAAGCCCATCGACTCTCGACGAAGCGAGCCGTTTTGACGCCTGTTGACGGGAGAAGGCTCCGACGAACCGGCTGGCTCCGGTCGGCATGGAGCTCGACGAAGGCATCGACGTCGGAGATCTCAAGAGGGTGTAGGGACAGGCGCTCGGTCTCGATCACGTCTACGTCTTTGAGTAGATGGACTGGCTCGGTCCAGTCGCGTCACGCAGCGTGCCCTCGCCACGGGACGCGTGCCCGCTCTTGGCTTGTGCCGTGAATCCCTGGCAGGCCCGACGTCGCCCCTGAAGCTGTGCCTCGCGAAACAGTCGGCCGACGGGCGGACAACCAGCGACGGACGCACGACCCGCTGCGTTCACTGTTTCGCCGGGATCCCGGACCCGAGCGCCACACGGATCGCCCGGCCGTCCCGCGTCCGGCCGCGTGGCCAGTGATCACGCCCCGCAACAGATGCAGCGGCGGTCGGCCTGTCCTGGCTTCGAAGACATGCCGACTGCCCACTCCGTCCGCTCAGCTACCGTGTGCTACCAGCGCTCTTCCGGCTCCTGCCCTGCGACACAACGTCTCTCGGCACAAACCGTGTTGGCGCCGGCCAATGTCCGTGTCCATGCCTATTGCAAAGCCTTCTCATGTCCGCACCGTGTGTGCGGACCGCGCGACGACTAATGGAGTGCACGTTGAGGACGACGTTCCGTTCTCGTATCACCGCCCGGTTCGGGCGCACCTACCTGTCCAGGATCCAGAAGTACGGGATCGGTTCTTCCACGATCAGGCTGCTGCCCGAAGACCTGCTGATGCTGCTGCGCAGGGATGGCCTGGACCCGGTGGACAAGCTGGCCGGGCTCCGGGCGAAGGCGCCGGTGTCCAAGGTCTCGCTGCCGTTCGGTATGGACGCCTGGGTGGTCACCGGCTACGAGGAGTCGAAAGCCGTCCTCGGATCGGCCGACGGGTTCAGCACCGACTTCGCCCACCTCGCCACGAACGCCGGAGTCGCAACGGAGCAGAGCCCCGGCGGGCTCGGGTTCAGCGATCCTCCCGTGCACACGCGGCTGCGCCGCATCCTGACCCCGGAATTCACGATGCGCCGACTGCGTCGCCTCACCCCCAGGATCGATGCCATCGTCGAGGAGCGCCTCGACGCGATGGAAGCCCGTCAGGGCCCGGTCGACCTGGTGCAGGAGTTCGCGCTGCCGATCCCCTCCCTCACGATCTGTGAGCTGCTCGGCATTCCCTACGAGGACCGCCAGGACTTCCAGCAGCTGGCCATGGACCGCTTCGACCTCTTCGGTGGGACGACCGCACCCTTCGGCGCCATGTCGGAGTCGCTGGCGTACTTCAGGAACGTGGTCAAGATGCAGCGCGAGGAACCGGGCGACGGGCTGCTCGGCATGATCGTGAAGGAGCACGGCGACAGCATCGACAACGAGGAACTCGCGGGCCTCGCCGACGGCGTGCTCACCGGCGGGTTCGAGACGACCGCCAGCACGATTGCCCTCGGCTCCCTCGTGTTGCTTCAGAACAAGGACGTCTTCGAGCGAATACGGACGGACGACGCACAGGCCGCGCCGTTCGTCGAGGAGGTGCTGCGCTACCTCTCCGCGGTGCAGATCGCCTTCCCACGGTTCGCCCGCGAGGACATAGAGATAGCGGGGGTGGTCATTCCCCGGGGCGACATGGTGCTCTGCTCACTGAGCAGTGCCAACCGCGACGCGTCATACGTCATGGGCAACGGACACTTCGACCCGCACCGCAACACCTCAGGGCATCTCGCCTTCGGCTACGGAATCCACCGCTGCATCGGCGCCGAACTGGCGCGCATGGAACTGCGCTCCGCCTACCCGGCCCTGGCGCGGCGGTTTCCCCGAATGCGCCTCGCCGTCCCGCCCCAGGACCTGGCCTTCCGCAAGCTGTCGATCGTCTACGGCATCGAATCGCTGCCGGTGCACCTGCGCTGAGCTGGCGCACACCCTCAGGACACCTGCACAGCGACAGCGAGCCGTACGTGGGCCGGCTCCCCCGGTCGGCGGCGTGGATGTCGTCCTCCTACCAGGTGACTGTGATCCGCTGAGGACTACGGGATGTGGTGCCGCGTCGCCACTCCACTCCGTCTGCGGGCCGCGCCGGCCGGAGGCCGGGGAAGCGGGCGGCGAGCCGGTGCAGGGACAGTCGGAGTTCGAGCCGGGCCAGCCAGGCGCCCAGGCAGTAGTGCGGGCCGGCGCCGAACGACAGAGTGGGGGCCTCCAAGGGGGCGAACAGGTCGGCGAACTGCCGGGGCGGGAACACATCGGGGTCACGGTTGGCCATGCCGCAGTCGGCGAGAACCACCGAGCCCGCCGGGATGGTCACGCCGCCGTCCTCCGCGTCGGCGGCGGCGTGGCGCGCGGTCCCCCGGTCGTCGCCGAGCGGAACGAGGTGCAGCAGCCGCTCGGCCACCGCACCGGCGGCCTGTTCGTCCGCGCCGAGCCGGGGCCAGCTTTCCGGCCGTTCGCCGAGCAGGTGGAGCAGGGAGTTGCCCAGCATCGTCATCGTGCTGTCGTGTCCGCCCACCACCAGTCCGCACACGAGGTCGACCAGTTGCCCCTCCGGGATACCGCCCTCGTCATCGGCCGCCCGGACGAGCACGCTGGTCAGATCGTCGCCCGGAGCGCTTCGCCGCTCGGCCAGCAGCGCGCTTCCGAAAGCGGCGAGCTCCGCCAGCGCCGACTCCATCTCCTCCTTGGGGTGGGAGCCGTCGGAGAAGGCGTACTGGCTCCAGTGGCGAAGCCGTTCCCGTGCCGGGGCGTCGAGACCCATCAGCCGGCTGATCACCTCGACCGGGAGCGGAAGGGTGAAGGCCGTCTACGCGGACAGCGGTGAACCTCTGGGCGGCCTCGCGATCGGACGGCCGGACTCGCGGGACGTAAGCGGGTCTGCCGTGGCTCATAAACGCCGGATCCAGGGCGGCGACCGTGTCAGAGATCGTCTCGGTTGGAGGTCTCGGATGTCCGGCAGCGTGTTGATGGTTGAGCGTCTGATGCCGGAGCCCGGCAGGGGAACCCACCGGTCCTTGACTGCATGTCAGCGGTGCCGGTGTTGACCCCTCCCGGGGACTGGATGAGTGGCGCGAATCCGGGGAGTGGCCGCAGGCCCCCCGAGGCAGAGGCCCGGGTGGTCGGTGACCAGCGAACGACGTTCTTCTTGCCGTCCACTCCGGGCACTTCAGGACCACCATGACGCGCAGAGTCGCGCCGTCCTCGGTACGGACCGGGGTCGCCACACTGTCCACCTCGGGCAACTCGGCCATCCGGCCTGTGAGGTCGCGGACCGCGGAAGCGGCCGCCGCCGCGTCCAGTGGGCCGGACCGGGAGGAAATCATCACGTGCTCGGTGGGCCGGCGCTGCAGCCCGCCTTCGGTGGCCATTCGATTCGGCGTGCCCGCCTCCCCCACCCAGAAGTCTTCGGTGGTGGCCGCGTTGCTGCCGACGGCCGTCCCGGCGCCGAGACACAGAATGACAGAGACGAACCAACCGGTGATCGAGCGCCACGGATGCCTGGCGCTCCAACGAGCTATACGTACTGGGTGATTGAGGTTTCTCACACCTCACATGCTGATCCGCAGGACCAATCCTCCGGCAGCCCGTACCGGTTGAACCACACGTCCACCAGTCGGTGGACACAGGGAACTCGTCAGACGTCCCTGCGGCCGCCGAGGCCCAGGTGGATCAAGGTGCGCCACCTCACCGAGGATCGGCCGACTGCGTGCGCACGGCAGCGGCAACGGACTCCAGCACCTCGATGGGGCGCAGCAAGTCCCCATAACCGATCGGTGGCCTGCCCGTACGGGCCATCTCCAGGAACGCTGCGAGACCCGGCACGCAGTAGTGGGCGTCGAGGGTGAGAGTCTGTTCGACCACGGTGTCCTGAGTGAGCGCCATTCCGTGGAACGGAATCTGGTGCGTGTTGTTCGGCTTGACGAAGTTCACGACGACACGGGTGCCGCCCGCGGTGAATGACGCGGTGACTGTGGTGTCGGTGGTGACCGTGCGTACGTCGGAGATCTCACCGGGGGCGAGCCGGAGAGCGACGTCCACCGGGTGGATGCCGTAGAAGAAGATCCCGCCGTACTCGCCATCGGGATCGGCGGGTCCGGACGTGACAACCACGTGCGGTTGCCCGCCCCGCGCAGTCCGGGCCACCAGCGCGTCGGTGTCGGGAATCCAGCGGAGCGCCGAGGATGACGTGAGCGGCGCGTCATGGGCGAGCGCGATGTCGATCATGGCCTGGGCATCCTCGACGGTGCAGGCCAGCGGCTTGTCGACGAATACCGGAAGCCCTTCGGTCAGGAAGGGGGTCGCCCGGTCGCGGTGGTGCGCGCCGTGCCGGTCCGCGACGATGACGGCGTCCACCAGTCCGAGCATGCCGGTGGGCTCGTCGACGATCTTTTCTATCCCCCCGGTGGACGCCAGCGTGTCGTTGCGCCGACTGTGCCCACCGCTGAGAGCCACGACGCGGGCGTCGCCGCCCGCCTCGTGGACGTTGAGGTGGCCGATGATGTGGTCGACATGAGTGTTCTCGGTGCCAACGATCCCGATGCGCATCAGGAGAGGCTACCTTCACGGTGACAGGCAGGTTGAGGGCCCTCCCCCGGCCACAGGGAGGGCACCCCTGGCGCTGTCGCTACGTGGAGCGTCCCGCAAGGGGCCACGAACCCTGCACTGCGCCGACAGAGCAGAGCTGCCGGCCGACGGCCCCGACCGTACAGCCGCGCCGGACGTCAGCCGAGGGCGACTGCCAGGATGGCAGCGGCCTTGGCGATCAAAGGGTTGTCCGCCTCGGCATCGACGTCATGCTTGGTGGACAGGACAGCCATCACGATCGGCCCCTGACCGGATGGCCAGACGATGCCCACGTCGTTCGAGGTCCCGTAGCTGCCGGTGCCGGTCTTGTCGCCGACGGTCCAGTCCTCAGGAAGGCCGGCGCGCAGGCGTGTGCCGCCAGTCGTGTTGGCCAGCAGCCACCCGGTCAATCGTTTCCGGTCCCGCGCCTCCAGCGCGCCCCCGAGGACGAGCTGCGCGTAGGTCTTCCCAATGGCGCGAGGGCTGGTGGTGTCGGTCACACGCCCTGGTTCCGCCGAGTTCAGCTCCGGCTCCCAGCGGTCGAGCCGGGTCACCGAGTCTCCGATGGACCGGCAGAAGCGAGTGACGGTCGTCGGTCCGCAGAGCCTTTCCAGCAGGAGATTCGCTGCAGTGTTGTCGCTGTACGAGATGGCCGCGCCGCACAGATCCTCGACCGTCATCCCCTGCGCGAGATTCTCGGGCAGACCGGTCACCGGCGCGCCTCCCGACCTCTTGATGTCCTGCTTCGTGTAGTGAATGACTTTCGAAAGGAACGTCCCGTCATGGTCGAGGTCCCTAAGAACGGTCCCGACGGCTAACGTCTTGAACGTCGAACACATGGGGAAGCGCTCTTCCCCCCGGTGGAGGACGCTCCTGCCCGTCACCGTGTTCCACCCGAACACCCCCAGCCGAGCGGCATGCTCCCGTTCGAGGCCGCGCAACTCCCGCACCGCCTCGCTCCCCGGGCCGAAGGCCTCCGCGGCCGATGGCCTGGGGACAGCGGCCAGCGCCGCCCCCAGGCCACCGGCGAGCACTGCACGGCGTGACGCACCCCTGCTCGATTTCAAGAACTCCTGCCTTCCTACTCGTGTGGTCGTACTGCCTGCACACGACGCTTCCGGCAGCCCACCGGGTTGCACCACGAAGCAAAGCAGGCCCTGTTCCCATACGGCTGCCCGCCACCCGGCATATGGCTCTCCGTAGCGGATCAGAGGTATGCCTGCCCGGTTCCTCGATGAGTGCCGTTCCGACGTCACGATGTCACCTGCGGGATGGGCGACTCCCGGGAGACGACGGACCCCGGTGTGTGTGACCCCGCCGCGCCCAGCTCCGGCGCCCAAGCATGGGCCAGGGTTCGTCAGGCCCGGCCCGCGCTCAGCCAGCCGAGCAGATCGTCCGTCATCAGGTCGCCGTCCGCTTCGACGTCCTCGTCGATCGCGCCCAGATCGAGACGGTACACACGGGTGCGGTCGCGGCCGTGGCGGCGCATGAACAGTCCGCCGCCCCCGCTGTCGTCGCCGACCAGCACCCAGTCGGGCGCGTACCTGGGTACCTCGAAGGTCTCGTTGCGTTCCTGGAGGCAGTGCGGCCCGTAAACCAGAACGCCGTTGCCGAGCAACGTGCCCGGCGTCGACCGCCACAGACGGGCGACCGCGGGATAGGGGTCGTCCCCGAGCCCGCGCAGCCGCGACACCTGAACCACATTGCCGAAAGTGGTGTCCGGCTCGGCTTCGATGCCTTCGGTGAAGGCCCGGGTTCAGCCTGCAGCCCTCCCCCGCCCGGTCAACCACCGGCTGCCTCATCCCTGTCCGCCGGGGAGAAATGGAGATGGGCCAGGTCGTGCGGGATTGGGCCGTCGGGACGGAACAGGGGCGCGGTCTCCCCCTCGGCGGCCGCGGCCGGAGCGTCCGTGAGGCGAAGGCGGGTGCGCAGCCGCCCGTAGAAATCGTGCGGGCCGAGCCTGATGACGCGCAGACGACGCGGGGCCGCGTACACCCCGAGCCAGTCTCCGGCGTCCAGTACGCCGCGCAGCTGGCCGTCGATCGTGACCGCGCCCTGTCCCGAGTTGGGCAGGACCCGCACCGCGACCGGTTCGTCCGGCGCGACGACCACTGTGCGATTGAAGGTCATGTGCGGTGCGACGGGTGTGAAGAGGACGGCGTCCATTCGTGGTGAGACCACCGGACCGCCAGCGGCGAAGCTGTAGGCGGTCGACCCGGTGGGGGTGGCCATGATGACGGCATCGGCCGAGTACGAGGCGAGGAGCCGGCCGCCGATATAGACGCCGAGACTCACCTGCCGGTCGCGTGCGAGCTTCTCCACGACGACGTCGTTGAGGGCCGTGACATCCAGCGCCACGCCCCAGCCCTCCGCCGCGGCCTCCGCCTCCAGGTCGACATGGGGAGGCGGCAGCATCGGACGTCGTCCGTAGCCCATCAGGGCGTCGATGTCCTTGGGCACTTCAAGTACGCGGGAGGTCCTCATCGTCAGCGTCATGCGCTCCTCGACGTCCGCCCGCCCGCGGTGGACGGCGTCGAGCGCCCGGACGACGTCCTCGGCCGGCACCTCGGTGAGGAAGCCGACCCGGCCCAGGTCGATCCCGAGGACGGCGGCGTGGTTCTTGGCCGCGATCCTGGCGCCGCGCAGAAATGTGCCGTCGCCTCCGAGCGTCACGACGAGATCGGGATTGCCCGCGACATGGGCCTCCTCCCGTCCGCCACGCCGGCGTGCGTCGTCGCGCCACACGTCGATGTCCGTGCACGGAACGACTTCGCGCGCACACCAGTCGCGTACGACGCGCGCCGCGGCAACGGCCTCGGGACGGCCCTGGTGGACAACGACTCCCACCCGCTCGACACTCATCTCGCTCCGGCTCCCGTACTCCGACGATGTGGCAATGTCCTGGTCCCACCTTGCTGGTCCATGGATGTGCCGGCTTCGTCGCCGGGCCGACAGACCGTTCCCGGTCAGGCGATCGGGCCCCTGGGAGGGCAGCGTGATCGGGCCGCCGCGGGCGCGGCGTGGTCCGCCCGCCGCGCGGCAGAATGGTGGGGAAAGGTTCGCCTGCTCTTCATGCACGGGACGCGGCCGAGTCCACCCGGCGGCTCCTGGGGTTGCGACGCCCCGCACCCGTGTGCTCGTCACTTCTGTCCGGAGGACAGTCATGACCGCAGCCCAGGCGTCCAGGCGCAGCCGACGCTCCCTCACCGCGCTGGCCGGGGCCGTGGCTCTCACCGCCGCCTCGATCGGCCTCTGGGCCACCACCGGTTCCACCGCACAGGCCGCCGGTCTCCCGGCCCCCGATCATGTGGTGGTCGTGATGATGGAGAACCACGCCTACACCCAGGTGATCGGCGGCTCCGGCGCCCCGTACATCAACAACACTCTCAAGGCGGGTGGCGCCGACCTCACCCAGTCCTTCGGGCTGACCCACCCCAGCGAGCCGAACTACTACATGCTGTTCTCCGGCTCCAACCAGGGCCGCACCGACGACAGTTGCGTGGGCGTCGGTTCCCTGTCCGCGCCCAATCTCGCCTCCGAGCTGATCGCCGCCAAAAAGACCTGGGCGAGCTACAACGAGACGCTGCCCAGCCAGGGTTCGACCGTCTGCAGCAGCGGTGACTACGCCCAGAAGCACAACCCCTGGTTCGGTTTCTCCAATGTGCCGACCAGCACGGCGAAGACCATGACGCAGTTCCCGGCCGACTTCACCGCTCTGCCGAAGGTCTCGTTCGTCGTGCCGAACCTGTGCAGCGACATGCACGACTGCTCGGTCTCCACCGGTGACACGTGGATCAAGAACAAGCTGGGCGCCTATGCCGACTGGGCCAAGACCCACAACAGCCTCCTGGTCGTCACGTTCGACGAGGACAACAAGCTGTCGGGGAACCACATCCCCACCGTCTTCTACGGTCAGCACGTCACCCCCGGCAGCTCCAGCGGTGCCACCTACAACCACTACAACGTGCTCCGCACCCTGGAGGACCTGGCCGGCCTGACGACGCACGCCGGCAACGCGGCCTCGGCGTCCGACATCTCCGGCATCTGGAACTGACATCTGTGTATCTCGCAGACTCCCGCAGCGACGAAGCCGCCGCCCCGGACACCCGTCCGGGGCGGCGGCCGGCCGCGGTACCCGGCATTGTCCTTGCTCTCGGCGCCGTCAGCCTGATCACGGACATCTCCTCGGCTCGATCTGCGCCGCATGTCGCAGACCGCGACCGCCGAGCAACGCAACATCGACGACCAAGCGGTGTGGGCGGACGACTCCACTCTCGTCCACGCCCTCCCGGGCGCTACGGCTGGGGCCTGTGGACCGTCCCGGCCGACGGCACCGGTGCGGCCCGCCGGCTGATGACGTCCGCCGTCGCCCCGGCCTATCCGGGGTGACGGCTCAGCAGACCGGGCCGAGTGCGGGATGCGGGTCGCGAGTCCCGGTCATCCGGTCAGGACTGCGCGTCCTCCGGAATGCTGACCAGCCAGCGGGTCTCCCGGCGGGGCCTCAGATACAGCGCCCAGTAGAGCGTGGCGACCGCTGTGATCCCGCCGGTCCACAGCAGGTACTCGGTCTCCTGCTGGGTCAGGATGTACGCGAGCACGGCGATGAGCAGTACGGGAATCGCCGGCCACAGGGGCATGCGCCAGGCCGGTGCCTCGCGGTGCGTGCCGCGGCGGCAGAGCAGTGCGGCGACCGCGACCAGCAGGTACATGCCGGTGACGGAGACGCCGGTGACGCCGTACAGGGTGTCGAGGTTGACGAAGCAGAGCGCCGCGCCGGGGACTCCGACGACCAGGGTCGCCACCCACGGGGAGCCGAACCGGCCGAGTCGGGACAGGGCGTTGTTGATCGGCTCGGGCCACGCCTTGTCACGGGCGGAGGCGAACAGGACCCGTGAGTTCTGGATGACCATGACGATGCCCGCGTTGATAATCGCGAGGGCCACGCAGAGGCTGACGAACGTACCGACGGCCGAGTTCGACCAGGCGGCGACCATGGTGTTGAGGTCGCCCGAGGTCAGGGCCGCAAGGTCCGGGGCGCCCAGCGTGATGGCGATGACCGGGACGAGGATGACCGCGGTGGAGATGGCGAGGGTGGCGAGCACGGTGCGGGCCACGTTGCACCGCGGGTTCTCCAGTTCCTCCGAGAGATAGACGGCCGTGGAGAAGCCCTGAGTGATGAAGAGCGCGATCGCGAGCCCGGAGACCACCATCATCGCGGTGACCGTGGAGGTCGTGCTGCCCGAGGCGACCGACCCGTGCACCAGCGCGGAGGCCCCGCGCTCGGAGTGCGCGAAGCCGAGAACGGCGACGACGCCCGCCGCGATCACTTCGAGGACGAGGAAGATCCCGGTGATCCACGCGTTGGCGCGCAGGTCCAGGAGACCGGCGAGGGTGGCGAGGACCATGACCCCGGCGCCCGCGACGGGAGCCGGAATGTGCACGACGGGAGCGAGATAGTCGGCCGTCCCCATGGCGATGACCGGGGGCACGATCATCACGACCAGCAGGGAGAGCACGGAGACGAGCCACCCGGCCAGCCGTCCCGCCATGGTCGACACCATGGCGTACTCACCTCCCGCGCTCGGTATGAGGGTGCCCAGCTCCGAGTAACAGAAGGCGACCGCGATACAGAGCAGCGAGCCGATGGCGATGGTGAGGGCGGCGTACGTGCCCAGGCTGGAGAACAGGTCGGGTACGACCACGAAAAGTGTCGAAGCGGGCGTCACGCAGGAGAGCGTGAGCAGCGTCCCGCCCACGACGCCGATGGAACGCTTGAGTTTCTGTGGAGTGGGGCCGGTCGCTGGGGCGAGCGCCTGGGGAGCGCTGAGCGTTTCGGTCATCGTGCGATTCCGATCAACAGGTGCGGTGTCTGAGCGCAGGAGCGGTATCGCCTCCAGACGAGGACGTGGTGAGTGGTTTCGTCGCTCCCAGCGCGACATGCAATCCTGACGAGTTCCGCAGGTCAAGAGGTGTTCACCTTCGGAATTCGTCGTTTCGGCGATCAGATCTGACGATTTGACGTTAAGAGTGCGTCATTCCATGGGGATCGGCGGGTGCGGGAACCGCAGCAGGATCCGGTGCAAAGTTTCACCCATTCCAGATTCCGGAAGGTTGCGGACGTCCCGGAGCGCCGCGATGCGCGGATGGCCGCGGGTCGCGCATCCACGGTCTTGATGCCAGCCTGGAGACATGGCTTGGGCGTCATGGACGACTCGCGGTGTGTTCTCCGGGCACGGTGGCGTGCTCACGGACGAGGTCGGCGTCCTGTCCGGAGACCTGACCGTTCACACGACCTGGGCCGATGACACGGCCCAGGTCACTGTGCAGTACACGGGTGCGATCGACTGGTTCACCATGTCGGGCAGCCCAGTGCCGTGCTGCTCGGAGGACGACAGCCGGCGCCTTCACGAGGCGGTGGTGGAGTCCGTCCGGGAGGGAGCGGCGGCCACGGTTCCGAGGCCTCCGCCACAGAAGCCGGAGCAGCCGACGGAGAGTGCCCAGGAGTGAGGCCTACGTCGACGGGCACGCGCCGGGCGTTGCGGTCCCGATCACCGGTTGACAGCCCGGTTCAGGCGGTGTGGCGGTCCGTGGCGATGGCGAAGACGTGGAGTGCCGGGGTCTTGGAGCCCATGTACCGAGGGCCGGACGGCAGGGTGATCGACGCGAGCTGTCTGGACGGATCGACGTCCACTCCAATTGTGCAGAGCTTTGCGGTACGTGTGGTCTATGCCCGGCCGCTGCCGTTGACCTTGCCTCCGTCGGCCGCGATCACCGTTCCCTTCGGAACGATCGTGGCGCAGTGGCATAGACCACTGAGCTGGGAGGGGACCCTACTGCGCGCATCCGAGCCGCACCAGGGTTCGCACACCAATAGATCCGATCAATTGCCTGGGCCTCGATGCAGGCGCCCACTCGGCGTTGACACCGTCCGTCAACAGGTCGGACGCCCGGGCGGCTCCCTCAGCCGTTCGATATCCGATTGCGGTGATCTCCTCCGCCCGGGAATGATGACCGTCATGAAGCGGCCGAACGAGATCATCGCCTGTGACGACTTCGCCCTGCGGCGCTGGCGGGCGGCGAGCGACATCGATTCCCTGTTCCTGATGATCGAGGAATCGCTCGACCACCTCCGCCCATGGATGCCATGGATCGCCCGCCACAGCCGGGAAACCACCCGCGACTTCCTCGCCGACTGCGATCCGAAGTGGCAGAGCGGTGACTCGTTCAACTACGCGATCGTCAAGGACGGCACACTCGTCGGCTCCTGCTCCATCTATCGCGCCGCCGAACCACGGGGCCGGGTCATGGGGTACTGGCTGCACGCTGCCGCCACCGGACAAGGCATAGCGACCCGGGCAGCGGCGGCCCTGGCGGCCGAGGCGTTCGCCCTGCCGGACGTGGAGTACCTGGAAATCGCGCACGATCTGGCGAACACCGCCAGCGGCGCTGTACCGCGGCGCCTGGGGTTCTTCGAGGCCGGACGCAAGCAGGTGGCACCCGCAGCCCCCTCAGACACCGGCACAGACGTGATCTGGCGCTTGAACCGCCCTGACGACCGCGGATGAGCCTCAGCAGGCAAGCAGGGCACGGTTTCGACTTCGGGCCCGGCCCGCGCGCCCTCCGGTCCGGATCACTGGGATCCCTTGCGTGAGCAGAGCATTCAGCGGCTGGACAGAGCAAGCATTCGAGCTGCTTCTGCAGTTGGACGGCATGCCCTCGCAAGAAGTTCGCGAGAAGCACCGAAAGGACCGGGAGCGTCTCGTACGGCAGCCCATGATCGCGTTGCTGAACGATGTGGCCGACGCGAACCAGGCGTATGAAGACTTCTCCGTCTGGGGGTTCCGCAAGGACCCGTGGTGGTGGCAGCACCAAGTGGCGGTGATCCGGATCGCGCGCAACGTCGAGATCGGTCTCCGCTTCGACCTCGACGGGCTCCGGATCAAGGGCAGCTGGACCTACCCGGATCCGGGGCAGGTCCCGTTGTTCCGTACGGCCGTTGCCGCACAGGGCAGTGGTCCCGAGCTGGTGCGCGCCATCGAGGCGCTGGGGGCGCAGGGGTACGAGATCAGCGGGGACACCATGAAGCGCATGCCACGCGGCCATGACGCCGGTCACCCCCGTGCCGACCTGCTCCGGTACCGCTCGGTCTCCGCTGCCCGTCCCCTCGGCGGGGACTGTGCACAGCACACGCCGGCATTGGTCGACGCCGTGCTCCGAGCGGCAAAGGAGTTGGAACCCCTGCTCTCCTGGCTCGCCGGCCACGTGACCGTTCCCGGTTCCCGCCGGTGCGGCGTCTAGGGTCGCCTCCGCACATGCTGTCCACGCGGGTGAACGGCCGAAAGGCGTTCCCTGACCGGCGGGTGCGGTCCCTTCCGAGGGGCCTGTTCGACCCCTCGTCACCCGTCGGTAATGAACCGCCATCGGCGCTGCTGTGCGTCAGTAGGCCCCGAACACGTTGTCGATGGAGCCGTACTTGTCGGCGGCGTAGTTGCACGCTGCGGTGATGTTGGCGACCGGGTCGTAGCTGTCCATCGACGTACCGGGCACGTGGTAGGCACGGAACGTCGGGTCGATGATCTGAAGGAGGCCCTTGGACGGCGTGCCCTTGACGGCGTTCGAGTCCCAATTGTTGATGGCCAGGGGGTTGCCGGAGGACTCGCGCAGGACGTTGCGGTGGATTCCGTCGTAGCTGCCGGGGATGCTGTGCTTGGCCATGACGGCCAGCGACTCCTTGATCCAGCCGTCCAGATCGTTCGTGTACGTCGCGGCCGGTGCGGCAGTGGCAGTGGCAGTGGCAGAAGTCTTGGACTCGGCCTGGGCGCCGATCGTCAGCTTCATGCCCGCGCGAATCTCTGCGGGGTTGTCGCCGACGATCTCTCGATTGTCCTCGTACAGCTTCTGCCAGCCACCGCTGAGCGAATGCCCCCGCGCGATCTTGGAAAGGGTATCGCCCGCGATCACGGAATAGATGGTGGGCGCGGCCTCCTGGGCGGTCTTTTCTTTGTCGGCGGCGACGGTCGACGCCGCAGCCTTTTCGGCGGTGACGGACTGCGCCGGGGCGGCCGAGGCGAAGCCGGCACCGACCAGCGGAAGCACGAGAGCGGCTCCGCTCGTGGTCGCGACGATGAGACCGCGGGTCAGCGAAGTGGACTTACGACGAAGGTGGTTACCCGTTGCGGACATAGCGAATTCCTCTCCGTCGCCTACGAGGTGAGCTGTCGGGTTCAGACTGGAGATGTCTGGCCGCACGCGAATGCGGGCTTCACCCCGAGCCGTTCCGGATACCGGATCGGCGGCTTACCTGGGTCCCCCGCTCCTGCCGTACATGAGTGGTCGGATTGCCGGACGGCGGCAGGATTCGGCGTTCCATCCGGATTGACGGTGACCGTAGGCGAGAAACAGCGAAAGGAACAAGCCCATATTTTTGGATCACAATTCATTTGCAAGATCGAATCGGGGAATTGACAGTAATCCGCCTCACACCGCGAAGCCAAATTTCCTCGCACAGAAGGGAACCGGGCAGCGCGCCACAGCGTGTTGAACTCTGAACGTGACTCACGCCACGGAGTTCTCAAAAGGGGCAATTCGGTCAGCCTCCAAAGGTCGCAACTCTTACCAAATGCCTCTTTGTTGACTAAGGGATCACTTACATGCAAATCACCCACACCGGGATATTTGCATGGCGATCCGGATGCCTCTCGGGCCGATCGCACCCGACAGGGCTCCATGACCTCCGGCCTCCCGGCCGAGCGGCCCGCGGGCCGCTCGTCGCAGTCCCCCACACGACATCGAGGCTTTGCCTTTCGCCCTCCGGGTCGCTATCGTTCCCAACGGCTCTGTTGTCTCCGATAGAGGTGGACGTTGCGCATCTGAGGTTCGCGATCATCGCGCCGTACGGCTTCAGCCGTACGCCTGTCACGCAGTAGCAGTGTTCAGTCCTGCCCGTGACCCCGCGTGGATGCGACCTCGGTGCATGAGCCGTCCCTCGATCTTTCGGACCGCCGCACCTCCCTCTCGGTTCGGTCGCTGCGTGGTGCTCGCATACGAAGCCCCCCATTCACCGCGCTTGCGACTGCGAGGATCACCATGGCGACACCCACCGCCCCCAGCGCCTCTCTGACCTGCTCCGCCCTGTCCTTCCAGTGGCCGGACGGCACATCCGTCTTCGACGGGCTCTCCCTCAGCATCGGCCGCGGCCGCACCGGTCTCGTCGGGGCCAACGGCGCGGGCAAGTCGACACTTCTGCGACTACTGGCCGGCCAACTGCGCCCCTCCCAGGGCTCGGTGACCGTCGGTGGCAGCCTCGCCCATCTCCCTCAGAACATCACCCTCGACACGACGCTGCGGGTGGACGAGGCCCTGGGCATCGCCGGGCGGCGCAATGCGCTGCGCGCCATCGAAGCCGGGGATGTGGACGAGAAACACTTCGAGACGATCGGCGACGACTGGGACGTCGAGGAACGAGCCCTCGCGACACTGGGGTCACTCGGACTGGGCGATGTCGAACTGGACCGCACCGTGGGCCAGATGTCCGGCGGGGAGACCGTCCTGCTGCGCCTGGCCGCACTGCTGCTGGAGCATCCCGACGTTCTCCTGCTGGACGAACCGACCAACAACCTCGATGTGTTCGCTCGCCGCAGGCTCTACGAAGCCGTCGACTCCTGGCGCTCCGGTGTCCTGGTCGTGGTGAGCCACGACCTCGAACTGCTGGAGCGCGTGGACCGCATCGCCGAACTGCGCTCCGGATCCGTGAACTGGTACGGAGGCGGCTGGTCCGCCTACGAAGAAGCCCTGGCCACCGAACAGGAAGCAGCCGGACGGACGTTGCGGGCCGCCGAGGCCGACGTACGCCGACAGAAGCGCGAGCTGGAGGAGACCCATGTGAAGTTGGCGCGCCGTCAGCGGCATGGCAGGAAGATCGAGGCCGAGCGGCGGCTCCCGAAGATCCTCGCCGGCGCGCGGAAGCGGTCCGCGCAGGAGTCGGCGGGCAAGCTTCGCGGCCTCCAGGAGGACCGGCTGAGTGAGGCGCGCGAGCGCCGCGAGGAGGCCGCGGACGCCGTCCGTGACGATGCCGAGATCCGGGTGAGCCTTCCCCACACCGCCGTTCCCACCGGCCGCACCGTGCTGACCCTGCACGAACTGCGTCCCCGGTTCGGCAGGCTGCATGAGGGCAACCTCCATGTGCACGGTCCCGAACGGATCGCGCTCGTCGGGCGCAACGGCTCCGGCAAGACGACACTGCTGCGCACCCTCACCGGCGAGCTGGCTCCGCTGTCCGGCGAGGCCAGGACGTTCGTACCGCTGCGGTTCCTTCCACAGCGGCTGGATGTGCTGGACGAGGAGCTGAGCGTCGCGGCGAACGTCGCCCGCATGGCTCCCGGGGTCACCGACAACCACATCCGCTCCCAGCTCGCGCGCTTCCTGTTCCAGGGGAAACGCGCGGAACAGCCGGCGGGCACCCTCTCGGGCGGGGAACGCTTCCGTGCCGCGCTCGCGGCGACGATGCTCGCCGCACCGGCCCCGCAGCTGCTGATGCTGGACGAGCCGACCAACAATCTCGACATCGCCAGCGTGCGACAGCTGACCAGCGCACTTGAGTCCTACGAGGGTGCGCTGCTGATCGCCAGTCACGACCTGCCGTTCCTCGAATCGGTCGGCATCACCCGCTGGCTGCTCCTCGCGGAGGAGCTCCGGGACACCACAGCGGAGGAGGTGGGCGACCTGCTCGCAACACCGGAAGCGGACTGAGCGGCCGCGTACGTCCGAGAGGCCGGGCCTGTCCAGCCCCTCGGACGTACGGGAGGGGGTGCGAGCCTTCAGCATGACGAAGGCCCGCACCCCCTGCCAGGGGTCAGAGCCTGGCGATGATCTTGTTCATCTTCTCGATCTCGGCGGTCTGGGCCGTGATCACGGCGCCGGCGAGCTTCTTCGCGTCGGCGTTGCTGCCGTTCTTCTGCTCGTCCTCGGCCATGGTGACCGCGCCCTCGTGGTGGCCGGTCATGAGCTGGGCGAACTTCTTGTCGAAGTCCTTGCCCTTGGCTGCCTCGAGGTCGCTCATGTCCTTGTCGGACATCATCCCGGGCATTCCCGAACCGTCCGAGCCGTGGTCCATTCCGGGCATGTCCCCCATCGAGGACGAGGCCGAGGGCAGCGGCTTGCCCCAGGACGTCAGCCAGCCCTTCATGGTGTTGATCTCGGGGTCCTGGGCCTTCTCGATCGCGGCGGCCAGCTCCTTGATCTCGGGGTCGGCGGCGCGGCCGTCGGCCAGCTCCGCCATCTCGACGGCCTGCTGGTGGTGCGGGATCATCTGCTGCGCGAACTTCACGTCCGCGTCGTTGAACGCACCGTCGGGGGTGGCAGGCACGGAGGCGCCGGCGGAGCCGTGGTCCATGCCGGGCATGGACGAGCCGTCGGTCTTGGATCCTTCGGAGGAGCCGCAGGCCACCAGCGTCAATGCGAGGGCGGCGACGGTGCCTGCGGCGAGGTCATCCCGAACCCCGCTCACCAGCGGTCTTCGTCGATCCGGCTGACCGACGGCGGCAGGGCGGCGATCACCGCCGCCCTCGCCCGCGAGCAGGCCCTGCTGCGCCAGGTGGACGGGAACCCGACCGACGCCGACGTGACGGCCTGCGTACGGGTGCTCAGCAGCCTGCTTGAACTCTTCGACAACGTCGACGTGGACTGACACCGGGCCCGGGTTCTGGCCCCTTCACCAGACGAGACCCGCACCGACTGCAAGGCTTCGGCCACCAAATGGCCACCAAATGCGGAACCAATTCTCTGCGTCTACGCTCAGTGTGGATCTATGCCGCCAACGGTCGTGACTCGACAGGAAGCGAGAACCCATGGAGCGGCTCAAGATGTCGGGAATCGTCGGGGAGCTCTCGGCGGAGTTCCTCGGAACGATGATTCTCATCCTCTTCGGCTGTGGTGTGGTGGCGCAGGTCGTAGCCGGCGGAGCACTCACCGACCCGCCGGGGGGTCTCGGAAATCACGACAGCATCGCCTGGGCATGGGGTCTCGGAGTCACCTTGGGTGTCTATGTGGCGGGCAGGCTGAGCGGAGCGCACCTCAATCCCGCCGTGACTCTTTCGCTTGCCGCTTTCAAAGATTTTCCCTGGAGGAAAGTGGCTCCTTACGCACTCGCGCAGCTCGCAGGAGCGTTCGTCGGGGCACTGGTGGTGCGATGGAATTACACCGAGGCCCTGGCGAAGGCGGACCCGGGGCACACGATCAAGACGCAAATCGTTTTCTCGACGCTGCCTGCCAACGGGAACCCCGCGCTTCCGGTTCACGAATGGGGGGCGCTGCGGGACCAGGTCATCGGAACCGCCATTCTTGTGCTGCTGATCTTCGCCGTCACGGATCTTCTCAATACGCCACCGGGCGCCAATCTCGGCCCGTTCATCGTGGGCCTCATCGTGGTGGGCATCGGTATGGCGTGGGGCACCAACGCCGGGTACGCGATCAATCCGGCCCGTGACTTCGGGCCCCGGCTCGCGAGCTTCCTCACCGGCTACGGAGGAGCGTGGCGGGACCAGTACGGGAACTTCTACTACTGGGTGCCCATTGTGGGCCCACTCGTGGGTGGCCTGGTCGGTGCGTTCCTCTACAAGACCCTCGTCGGCCGTTTCCTGCCCACCGCGGAGGCGGAGCCGGAGGGCAGCATCCCCATGCCACAGGAGGAGTGACGCCCGGTCCTTCATCGAGCGGGGACTCAGGAGAGGCAGCACGCCATGGCGGACTTCATCGGCGCGGTGGACCAAGGCACCACCAGCAGCCGCTTCATGATCTTCGATCACGACGGGAACGAAGTGGCCAAACACCAGTTGGAGCACGAGCAGATCCTGCCCCGCCCCGGCTGGGTGGAGCACGACCCGGTGGAGATCTGGGAGCGCACCAACTCGGTGATGCAGAACGCTCTGCGCACCGGAGGTCTGAGCGCCACCGATCTCGATGCCATCGGGATCACGAACCAGCGCGAGACCACCGTCGTCTGGGACCCCCGCACCGGTCGTCCGTACTGCAACGCCATCGTGTGGCAGGACACCCGGACCGACTCGATCGCCAAGGCCCTGGAGAACGAGGGCCATGGCGAGATCATCCGCCGCAAGTCGGGCCTGCCACCGGCCACTTACTTCTCCGGCGGGAAGATCAAGTGGATCCTCGACAATGTCGAGGGGGTCCGCGAGGCTGCGGAACAGGGCCATGCGGTGTTCGGGAACACGGACTGCTGGGTGTTGTGGAACCTCACCGGCGGCCCCGAAGGCGGCATCCACGCCACCGACGTGCACCGGAAACTTCCTCGTGCTCAACACCGGTACGAAGCTGATCCGGTCACGGCACGGCCTGCTCACCACCGTCGCCTACCAGTTCGACAAGAGCCCGGCGGTCTACGCCCTGGAGGGCTCCATCGCGGTCACGGGGTCCGCCGTGCAGTGGCTGCGGGACCAGATGAAGATCATCAGCGAAGCCGCCGAGAGCGAACGGCTCGCCAGAACCGTCGAGGACAACGGCGGGATGTACTTCGTGCCGGCGTTCTCGGGCCTCTTCGCTCCCTACTGGCGCTCGGACGCCCGCGGCGCCATCGTCGGTCTCGCCCGCTACAACACCAACGCCCATCGTTACGCCGATCGGAAGAGAGCGGTCGAGCGCACTCTCGACTGGGTGAGGGTGGGATGACGTCAGGGGTCCGACGACCGTACGGGCATGCCCGGCCGGATACGCCCGTACGGTGCGGTCGGGTCAGGCCTCGGTGCGCAGTCCGGCCAGCAGTTGATAGACGGTTTCGGTGCCTTGCCGCAGGGCTTCGACGCCGATGTGTTCGTCAGTGCCGTGCATGCGCTTGAGCATGTCCCGGTTCACGGTGAACGGGTACATGCCGTAGACGGGCACGTTCTGCTCCCGGAACGGCACCGCGCTGGTGACGGCCTCGAACTGGCAGGCGGTGGCCCGTACTCCGGGGTGTGTCCTGCGTACGGCTGTCTGCCAGGCGCGGAAGACGTCCGTGTCATGGCCGGAGTCGGGCACGGCCAGATAGCCGCGCAGCCGGTCCAGGGCCTGTTGCTCGCTCTCGCCGGAGTTGCCGACCACGGTCAGCGCCGCCCGGTTGCCGATCAGCGAGCGCAGTTCGGCGACGATGCGGCCGGGGTCGTCGGCCCCGGGGAGGAAGGCGGCCCGGAACTCCGCGGTCGCCGTGCCCGGCACGATGCTCGGGTAGTAGCCGGACTGCGCGGAGGTGAAGGCGAGCGTGGTGCGCAGCATCGCGTTGTGCAGCTCAGGGGTCTCGCTGAGCCGTACCACCGCTTCGCCGGCCCTGTCCCGCTGCTGTTCCGTACGGGCATTGAGCATCTCGCGCAGCGCCTCGGCGAGCGACCGGTCAGTGGTGGCCTCGGCCAGTTCGGCGAAGTACTGCCGGGACAGCGCATTGGGACGGATGTGTGCGCGCCACTCCCCGAGTTGGTCAAGCACCTCCCCCAGCCGGATCACGGCCTGTCCTGTGAATGGCTTGGACGTGTGGGTGGCGTACGAGGAGGTCTCCAGGCGCAGCAGCAGGGAGCGCTTGTCGTTGCAGGTGAGCGAGGCGATCATGGGTGTCGTGCCGTCGCGCTGGTTGAGCACCCAGCCGCCCTCGGTGATGACCGCGCCCGCCTCGACCTTGCCGGGGTGTTCCGTGAGGAACCAGCGCACCCCGTAGGGCCCCTGTTCCTCGTCGCAGTCGGACCAGAAGACGATGTCGCGGTCGAAGGCCGCGCCCTCGCGGACATGGCGCAGCAGAGCGGCGACGAATGCGGCATTGACGCCCTTCATGTCGAGCGAGCCACGGCCGTACAGCTTGCCGTCCTTGATGTCTCCGCCGAAGGCGTCCGTCGTCCATTTGTCACCGATGGCGGGGACTACGTCGGAGTGGCCTAGCAGGACCAGTGGTTTCTTCCGGGCCGGCCCGCTGCCGGGGACGCGGGCGAAGAAGTGGACGTTGCCTTTCTTGGGGGTGGGCACGATCTCGGTGCCCACCCCGGCCGCGCGAAAGATTCCCTGGAGCATCTGGGCGAACGGCTGGGTGAGCGCACCGTCGCCGGGGTTGCTGGTGTTCTGGCGGATCATGGCCACGGCGAGGCCCACGGGGTCGGTGGGATCGCCCTCGAAGGAGACACCGCCCGCGGCAGTCGGCGCGGCGGCCGACGCTCTGGGTGTCGTGGCCTGGACCGCACCGAGGCCCAGCACCGTGCCCGCGACGGCCGTCGCTCCGGCGCCGAGCACGGAACGTCGTGACGGCCGGGCCCCGGGAAGTCCGTCCAGGCAGGCGGAGATGACCGCTGCCGGGTTCTCCTGGTGGGCGTAGTGACCGCCCTCGACGGACAGCAGAGTGCACTCGCCACGGGTCCAGTCGATCCAGCGGCGCACGGTCACTTCGGGCACGTGCGGGTCCTCGGTGGCCCACACCGCGCGCAACTCGACGTGCGGTACGGGACTTCGGCTGCCGTCGTAGCCTGCGGCCAACTGCAGATCGGCGATGACGGCAGGCAGCAGCACCTCCTCGAACTCGGGGTCCGCCAGCAGCTCCGGGTCGGTCAGTCCGATCCCGGTCGCGAAGGCACGGGCGTCCTCGACGGTCACGTCGCCACCGTCGCCGTGGAAGTCACCGGGGCACTGTCCGGCCACCGCGCACAGCCGCGCGACCGGCACCCCGGAGTCGAGCAGTCGGCAGCACGTCTCGTACGCAAGGAGCGCACCGAGGCTGACGCCGATCAGCACCAGTCGCCGCCCTCCCCGCAGTGCGCTTATCTCGGCCGCCACGGCATCCGCGTAGGCGGTCATGTCGGTGACGGGTTCCTCGTCGACGCGCGTGCCGCGGCCCGGCGGTGTGATCAGCGCGAGTGCGGTGTCCTCGGGCAGCCGGCCCCGCCAGTTCGCGAACGTCGAGCCATGGGCGCCGGTGGGTCCGAAGCAGACGGCGAGGGTGCCGGCCGCGCTGTCCGGTGGGGTTTCGCCCGGGACGCTCAACCATGGGACGTTCATGCCTGTTCCTCCTGCTGGGTCTCGCGGCACAGTGCGGCGATCGCGGGGACGGTGGGTGCGCCGAGGATGCGGCGCAGTGGGACACGTCGGCCTGCTGTCTTCGCCAGCCGGTTGGCGAGCCGCACGGCGAGCAGGGAGTGGCCTCCGGCGTCGAAGAAGTTCTGGTCCGCCGAGGCCGGTGGGGCGCCGAGCAGTTCCTGCCAGAGGGCGGCGACAGCGGTCTCGGTGTCGTCGGTCGGGGTGAATCCGGCCGTCTGCTCCTGACCGATGCTCTCCACGAGCGTGCGCAGGGCGGTGCGATCGAGCTTGCCATTGGTGCTCAGCGGGAGCCGCGGGACCTGCTGAATACGGGCGGGCAGCATGTAGTCGGGCAGCCGGTCGCGCAGATAGCCGCGCAGTGCGGCGGGGCCGCTCTCCTCGTCGGCGGTGAAACAGGCGACGATGCGTGCGTCGCCGCCCTCGCTCTCCGCGTACGCCCCCGCGTCGGTGATGTCCGGCGCCTTGCGCAGCGTGGCCTCGATCTCCTCCAGCTCGACGCGGTAGCCGCGTACCGTGATCTGGTTGTCGGCGCGTCCGGTGATCCCCAGTACCCCGTCCGGTAGTTGGCGGCCTCGGTCTCCGGTCCGGTAGTGCAGGACTCCTGCGTCGTCCGTGGTGAAGCGGTCTTCGCCGTCGCCGCCGACATAGCCGAGGGCGAGCGGAGGCCCGGAGACCCACACCTCACCTGCCACACCGGATGGCAGCCGTCGGCCGAGCCGGTCGCGGACCGAGAGCGAGGCACCGGCCACGGGCCTGCCGACGGGGACGCGTTCGGCGTCCGCGGGCAGTCGGGCGGTGTCGTACGCGGCGACGTTGGAGGCGGTCTCCGTCATGCCGTACAGGTTCAGCAGCGTGGCGTCGGGCCAGACCTCACGGAAGCGCAGGACCGTGTCCACCGGCAGGGTGTCGGCGCCACTGGTGACCAGCACGGGCCGGTGCCCGCCAGGGTATTGGCGCTCTCCTCCAGCAGCCCGGCGATCAGCTGCGGGGTCAGGAAGAGATGCGTGATCCGCTCCTGCTCGACGGCGGCGGCGAACAGCACCGGGTCGAGTAGTTCGTCGGTACCGAGCACGACGGACGGAATGCCTTTCAGCAGTCCGCCCAGCAGCTCCCAGGGCGAGGCGACCAGGGCCAGGGACTTCTGCACGGCCAGTACCGCGTCGTCGGGGAACGGGTGGTCCTGCCACATCCATTCCAGCCGTCCGCGGACCGAACGTCGGCTGATGCGTACGCCCTTGGGGTTTCCGGTCGTCCCCGAGGTGTAGACGATGTGGAACAGCGCGTCGTCGTCGGGTTCCTGCCCGGGGGTCTGGCCGCGTACCGCTCGACGTACGCGTGGACTCCCTCACCCAGCTCGTACGGCTCGCTGCGGGTCAGCGCCAGGGCGACGGCCCGCTCCCGTGCCCCTTCGGCCAGCGGGAGCGTCGGATAATACTCGGGTATGCCGGTCACTACGCCCCCTTCTTCTCCGCGATGACGAGCAGATACTCGACGGGCACTCCTGTGCCACGCTCATCGGTGGTGTGGAAGCCCTCGGTCATCTCGGCCGTCTCCGCTCGCAGTTCCTTCCAGCGCGAGGGCGGCGAGATGGTGTTCTTCGCTGCGATGCAGGGGCCGAAGCAGTTCTCGAAGAAGGCGACCAGATCCTCGGCCGTGTCGAACGGGTAGAAGAGTTCCCGGCGTTCGGACGTGACTGTGAATCCGGGGCCGAAGAGTTCGGCGAGATAGTCCGGGGCGCCCCACAGCATGGGCTGCCCCTGATGGCCGTTGGGTGAGGGGAAGTAGGCGGAGGGGATCTCCTGGAAGTGGGCGGTCCAGCTGCGTGCCGTCCAGTTGCACATACCGATCCGGCCGCCGGGCCGCAGCACCCGGGCCATCTCGCCGGATGAAGCGGCGTGGTCGGGCGCGAACTGGATCCCGTAGGTGGAGGTCAAGAGATCGAACGAGGCGTCGGCAAAAGGGAGTTCCTGTGCGTCGCCACGGTGCAATTCCACCTCGACACCGGCACTTGAGAATCGTGCGCGCGCGTCGGGGAAGAACTCGTCGGTCAGATCCAGCCCGGTGACGTCACAGCCGCGCAGGGCGGACAGCAGCGCGACGTTGCCGTTGCCTGTGGCGACGTCGAGATGGCGGGTGTCCGGCTCCGGGGCCAGCCGGTCGACCAGCTCGACGGCGCCGGGCCGCAGCAGATCGGCGACGTGCCGGTACTCACCGTACGACCACATGGTGCGGTTGATCTCCTGGACGTGTCGATCGATCGTCATGCGGATCCCCCTCAGAGTGTGAGCCGGGTGCCCGGACCGGCGGCTTCGGCGCGGGCGTGGATGCGGTCGGCGACAGCGACGTCGAGGATCGACATACCGAACGGGTTGCTGATCACGATCTCGTCCCGGTCTCGGCGGCCGTCCTGGACCAGCGCGCCGGGCATGGCCAGCAGCCGGGCCGAGTCGCCCTGTGGCGTGGTCCAGCCGAGGTAGGCCTCCTCGGGCAGGACCGACTGTCCGGCGGAGTGCAGCGTGAGCGCCTCGGCCACCGCCGCCACGATGTCCACGTCGCGGGCCGCCTCGATGACGTCCGCACGGGTCAGATAGCGGAAGCGGCTGTCGGGGTATTGCTCGAAGTCCATTGCGGGCGGGGCTCCTTGGCGTGAGGGTCGGTGGTGGGGAGAGTCCGGGGGTGGTTCAGTCGCCGGTGCCGCGCGGCCCGCGCAGCATCGCGAAGGGGACGAGCGCGCCGAGCAGCAGTACGCAGGCGAGCGCGACCCAGCCGGCCGTGCCGAGGGCGAGGACGACGCCGGTCATCAGCACCGGGCCCGCGACTCGGTTGGCGACGGTGCGGCTGGTGTTGAACAGCACCAGGTAGGCGCTGCGCGCCCGCTCGGGTGCCAGGTCGAAGGAGAGGGTCCATGAGGCGCCGACCTGGAGCAGTTCGGCGAACGTCAGGAGGACGACGGCAGCACCGAGCACCAGCAGTGCTTCCCGCGCTCCGAAGCCGGGCGCGGCGGCGAAGGCCAGGGTGCCGCAGCTGAGCAGCAGTGCCGCGGTCGCGTACGAGTACCACGCCCGGCGCGTTGTGCTGTAGCAGCGGTTGAGCGGGTACTGAAGGGCGATGCACAGCACGGTGTTGACGGCGTACAGGATTCCGACATAGCGCTCCGGTACGTCGGTCCCTGTGACGAGCCACAGCGGGAAGGCCACGTTGAGCACCGGCATCCAGAGCGACACCAGTGCGTTGTACGCGGTGAAGCCCAGCAGCCGTCGGTCCTTGAGCAGATCCGCGACACGGGCGCTCTCGACAGCGGTCGCGGCTTCCTCTCCCTGGGCGGTGGCGTACACCACGGCCACCACCACATAGGCGAGTGCGCCACCGATCAGCAGCGGCCGGAAGGCACCGGGCGCTCCGGAACCCAGGGCGACTCCGGCGATCAGCCCTCCCAGACTGATGCCGAGGTTGACGACGGTGCGCTGCACGGCCATCACCTTCGCGCGCAGGCTCTCGGGGGCTCTCGCACCGACGTACGACTGCACCAGTGGGGGCGAGGACTGCTCGGTGACGGCGATGACGGCGACCACGAGGAGAAAACTCCACCAGCCGTCCACCCACAGATAGCCGACGGTTGCCAAGGCGCGCAGCAGCATCACACCGATCAGCACCGGCTTCGGCCCGAAGCGTCCGGCCAGCCGGGCGATGGGGACGGCGGCGGCGATGGCGACGGCGCCGCCGATCGTCAGGCCGGTGCCGACGGACGACGTGCTGAGATGAGCGACCTTGACGAAGTAGATGGTCGAGACGGCGAGGAACAGTCCGGTACCTGTCCACTCGATCAGCGTGGCACCCTGGACCAGCGGCAGGAACTGCCGGTAGTCGGGGCCCGTCCGCCGCCGGTCGAGGGTGGGGCTCGTTCCCATTGTCAGTGCTCCTGGTGCTTCCGGTCGAAGAAGAGGCCTTCGCGGCGCAGTTGCTCCACGGCGGCCGTGATCTCCTGACGACGCCCTGCTCGGTCGCCCAGTCGTCGCAGTAGAGGGTGTCGCGGTATTTGCCACCGCCGTCGGCGGCCGGGCAGACCGCGAGCCGGTCGTCCATGCGGCCGTTCTCCAGGTCGGTCAGCAGCGCGCGTACGGCGCAGCCGCTGGATCCCCCGAGTACAAGTCCCACGTCCTCGGCGAGGATCCGGCAGACGGCGATCGCCTCGATGTCGTCGACGTGCACGGCATGGTCGTAGCCGTGCGGCCCTTTCAGGAAGGCGGACGGGCGGCCGACTCCGATGCCCGGAAGCAGCCGGCGTCCGGCGCTGCCTGCGACGGCCGGCGAACCGCGTACGTCGACGGCGACCGCGGCGACGTCGGGCCGGCGCCTGTGCAGATGGGCGCTGATGCCGGCGAGGGTGCCACCGGTGGACACCGGCGCGTACACCGCGCCTGGTTCCGGTCCCGCCTGCTCGGTGATCTCGGGTCCGGTGGTGCGGCGATGGATGTCGGGCGAGGCCCAGTTCTCGTACTGGTTGGGCCGGCGGTATCCGGGGTTGCGGTCGCACAGCTCGCGCACCCTGCGCAGCCGGTTCAGCAGGTAGCCGCCCTGGCCGTCCGGTTGGTCGACGGTGATCAACCGGGCGCCGCGTCCGGTCAGCATGGTGCGGGTGGCGTGCGGGGTCTTGGGATCGACCACCGCGAGGAAGGTGCAGTCGATGGAGGGCAGCAGCCGGGCCAGGGCCAGGCCGAGATTGCCGGAGGTGGATTCCACCACCACCGTGCCCGGGGTGAGCGGTCGTTCGTTGTGCAGCGCCTGTAACAGCCCCACGGCGCTGCGGTCCTTCACCGATCCGGTGGGGCCGTGTTCCTCGAGTTTCAGTCCCGGACGCCGCACCCGGCCCCGGTGGGCGACGTCCAGGTGGAGTAAGGGAGTCTTGCGGAGGGTCCGTGCCAGGACGGGTTTGACACGCGGCACTGTTTCCCCCTGTGCGATGCGTCTTTGACCTTTTCCATGGTGCGACCGGTCTGCCCCGCTGCGCGCACTCAGACCTTAGGCACGCACCCCCCGGTGTCACCACGCCACTGCCCGGCGCGCGAGTCGCTCTTGGCCGGAACAGCGCTTGACGGCTCCTCGCGCCCCTCCACATCCCTGCTGAGGATCCCAGCGCCGGCGGGGGGACGGCTCAGTGGTCCGCCGCGCGCGGGGTGCGGTCGGCAATTCGAAATGGCCGGTTCGGCGCAACACCTGTCGTCGGTGCCGGACCCGCACGACGAGAACCGTCCCGACCCTGTGCCGGAACGGTTCCATCGCTGTGCGGTCGAAGCCCTACGTAGTGGCCCGTACTGCCGGACAGAGGCCGGCCAGGTCGCCGACATGGTCGGTGAACTCCCGTGCGATGCAACCGAATCCGGCGTGCCCTCGGGCCGGGCATGCCGTGGGATCCGACGCAGGGCGGCGGTCGTCAGCAGATCCGCGGCAGTTGCTCCCCGACCGGCAGGTCGACCACCCGTGTACCGCCGAGCCCGGTGCGGGCCACCACCATGCCCGGGTGGGCGTCCACCACCTCACCGATCACTGCCGCGTCCCGGCCAAGCGGGTGTGCGCGCATCGCGTCCAGGACCGCATCGGCGTGTTCACGCGGTACGAACGCCACCAGCTTCCCCTCGTTGGCGACGTACATCGGGTCGAGGCCCAGAATGGCGCAGGCATTGGCCACCGGAGGAGGGACAGGGACGTGTCGCTCCTGGATCACGACGCCGGTGCCCGACGCGGCCGCGATCTCGTTGAGGGATGCGGCGAGCCCCCCACGGGTGGGGTCGCGCAGGACGTGCAGGTCCGGGGTGACCGCGAGCATGGCCTCCACAAGTCCTCCCAGGGCCGCGCAGTCGCTTTCGATCTCGACGCCGAACTCCAGTCCCTCGCGCACGCTCATGATCGCCACGCCGTGGACACCGATCGCCCCGCTGACGATCACGACGTCACCCGGGACGACACGCTGCGGCCGCAGGTCGACGCCGGCCGGGATGAGGCCGATGCCGGCAGTGTTGATGAAGATGCCGTCGCCGTGACCGGCTTCGACCACCTTGGTGTCCCCCGTCGCCACCTCGACGCCCGCGTTGCGCGCGGCGGCGCCGAAGGCGTCGGCCACGCGCGCGACGACAGAGAGCTCGACGCCCTCCTCCAGGATGAATCCGCAGGACAGATAGGCGGCCCGTGCACCGCTCATGGCCAGATCGTTGAGGGTGCCGTTGACCGCGAGGTCGCCGATACTGCCACCGGGGAAGAACAGCGGCCGCACCACGAACGAGTCGGTGGAGAAGGCCAGGCGGGCGCCGCCCAGCGACACCGATGCCGAATCGCCCATCTGCGCGAGCACCTCACCTCCGAAGGCGGGAGCGAAGATGTGCTGGACCAGCTCTGCGGAAAGCGCGCCGCCACCGCCGTGGCCCATCACGATGCGCGGGTGATCCCGCAGCGGGGCCGGGCACGTCCATGCCGTGGGATCGAGCGGCGGGATACCGGAGGGAGGCGTTGCCGAAGCGGTTACGTCACCGCGTGTGGGGGTCTCGACGGTCTCAGCCAACGGAGCTCGCCTCCAGAGGTGCGGTCTTCTTCATGTCCAGCCGCCGATAGAGGTAGTACGCAGCGCAGGCGCCCTCGCTGGAGACCATGGTCGCCCCGAGTGGGGTGCGAGGAGTGCAGATGGTGCCGAATGCCTCGCATTCATGAGGCTTCAGCAGGCCCTGCAGGACCTCTCCGCTGCGGCACTGAGCGGGTTCACGGGTATCGACACCGTTCACCGAGAAGCGGTATTCGGCATCGTAGTCCCGATAGCGCGGGGAGAGCCGCCAGCCGCTGCCGGGGATGACGCCGATGCCGCGCCAGGCCCGGTCGGTCACCTCGAAGACGTCCTCCAGCATGGCCAGAGCGGCGGGGTTTCCCTCTGGGCGCACTGCGCGCGGGTAGGCGTTGTCCACCGTGTGTTCACCGCGTTCCAGCTGGGCCACGGTACGGCGCACGCCTTCCAGGATGTCCAGCGGTTCGAATCCTGTCACCACGATCGGGACGCCGAACCGTTCGGCCAGCTCGGGATACTCACCCATGCCCATGACGCTGCACACATGTCCTGCGGCAAGGAATGCCTGCACCCGGCAGCTCGGCGACTGCATGATCGCCTCGATCGCCGGTGGCACCCGTACGTGGGACACCAGCAGACTGAAGTTGCGGATGCCGAGCCTGCGTGCCTGATAGACCGTCATCGCGTTGGGAGGAGCGGTGGTTTCGAAGCCGATTCCGAAGAAAACGACCTCCCGATCCGGGTTCTGCTGGGCAATCTTCAGCGCGTCGAGCGGGGAGTAGACGACCCGTACGTCGCCGCCCTCGCCGCGGACCCGGAACAGGTCCCGGCCGGTGCCGGGGACGCGGAGCATGTCGCCGAAGGAACAGAAGATCACCTCCGGGCGGGAGGCGATCTCCAGCGCCTTGTCGATGACCTCCAGAGGGGTGACGCACACCGGGCAGCCCGGTCCATGGATCAGTTCGACCTGGTCCGGAAGCAGTTGATCGATGCCGTGCCGGATGATGGTGTGGGTCTGCCCGCCGCAGACCTCCATCAGCGCCCACGGCCTGGTCACGGTGGAGCGGATCTCGTCGAGCAGTCGCCGGGCCAGTGCGGGGTCCTGGAATTCGTCGATGTACTTCACTGCTGCGCCTCCTGGGCCGCTTCACCGGCACCGGGCAGCGGCAGCCCGCCCGCCTCTGCCGCCATTTCCCACGGATCACCGAACTCTTCCTGGAGCATGCCTAGTTGGGCGAACAGCTCCAGTGTCTGCCGGGCCGACTCCTCGTCCAGTTTCTGCAGGGCGAACCCCACGTGGACGATGGCGTACTCGCCGACCTGAAGGTCCGGCAGATACTCCAGACATGCTTCCTTGACCACTCCGCCGAAATCGACGGTGGCCATGCGTGTGCCGTCCCGTTCCTCGATTTCCAGTACTCTGCCGGGCACCGCCAGGCACATGGCTTCTCCTTGCTGTGGTTGATCCGCCTGCCCGGTCCTGCCGGGACACGCCGTCAGTGGATGGCCGCACTCCCCTGCGCCGCACCGATGCGGCCATCAAATGTTCGGGCGGCGCGGGTTCGGGCGGCCACCATCACCTGCCCCAGTGCCAGCCCTCCGTCGTTCGGGGGCACCTGGTGGTGCAGCAGGACGGTGAAGTCGTGTCCGCGAAGCGTCCGGGCGCAGGCCGAGGAGAGCCGGGTGTTGGCGAACACTCCGCCGGTCAAGGCCACGGTGTCCAGGCCGTACCGCTCACGCGCCAGGACGCAGGTGCTGCGCACGAGGGCGGCGACCGACTCGTGGAAGCGTGCCGCGATGACGCCCGGCGCAGTACCCGCGCGCACGTCCTCGACCACCGCCGACAGTACGGGCGCGGGGTCGGCGATCAGCGCGCTGCCACTGCCTCGTGCGGGAGAGCGCAGCGCAAAGCCGTATCCCGCGCAGTCGTCCTCGGCCGTCCCGAGCGCGGCGGTTTCGAGTTCGACGGCGGCCTGGGCCTCGTATCCGGCCCGGTGACAGATGCCGGTGAGGGAGGAGACGGCGTCGAACAGCCGGCCCATGCTGGAGGTGGGGACACAGTTGAGATTGCGCTCCAACTGCCGGGACAATACGTCCAGTTCGTCGGGAGGGCAGGCGGCCGTGCACGGCAGGTCCTGCGCCCAGCCGATTCCTGCCGCGTGCAGATGTGCCAGGGCCATGCGGTAGGGACGCCGTACGGCGGCGTCGCCGCCCGGCAGAGGGACATACGCGAGATGCCCGAACCGGTGGTAGCCGTCGTAGTCCGCCAGCAGGATCTCGCCGCCCCACACGGCTCCGTCGTCGCCGTAGCCGGTGCCGTCGAACGCGACACCGATCACCCGTCGGCTGCCGTCCAGACCGTGTTCGGCCATTGCGGAGGCGATGTGTGCGTGATGGTGCTGTACGCGTACGACCTGCCGTTCACCGGCCAGACGGCGGGTCAGCTGTCCCGAGCGGTATCCGGGATGTCCATCGACGGCCAGGAGTGCGGGTCGCACCCCGGTGATGGTCTCCAACTGCTGTCCGGCGTCCTCGAAGGCATGTTGTGTGGCGAGGTCGTCCATGTCACCGATGTGGGCGGACAGCCAGGCTCTGCGCCCCTCCGCCAGGCACAGGGTGTTCTTGAGGTCGCCGCCCGCGGCGAGGATCGCCGGTACCGGGAGCGGCAGTTCGACGGGCCGGGGGGCGTAGCCGCGTGAGCGGCGCACGGTCAGCAGTTCCCCGTCGCAGACGCGTACGACGGAGTCGTCGCACGGTACCTGGATCGGGCGGTCGTGGGTCAGCCAGGCGTCGGCCAGACGGGCGAGCCGGTCCAGCGCTTCGGCGTCGTCGGTGACGATCGGCTCCCCGGCCACGTTGCCGCTCGTCATGACGAGAAGGCGCGGACCGGCCGGGTCGCCGGGCAGGCCGAGGAGCAAGTGGTGCAGGGGGGTGTAGGCAAGCATGACGCCGAGATCGGGGCTGCCCGGGGCGACGTTGTCCGACGGTGCCGGGGCGTCCGGCCCGGGGACGGCGCGGCTGCGGCGCCTCAGCAGGACGATCGGCCGGACGACGCCGGTGAGCAGCGCCCGCTCCTTTGCGCCGACATGGACGAGGTGTTCGATGTCGGCGATGTCGCGGGCCATCAGGGCGAACGGCTTGTCTCCACGGGCCTTGCGGCGGCGGAGTGCGGCCACGGCCCGGGCGTTGGTCGCATCGCACGCGAGGTGGTATCCGCCGAGCCCCTTGACGGCGAGGATCGCGCCGCCGGCCAGGAGTCTGCGGGCCTCGGCGACCGGGTCCGTTGCGGTGATACGTCGCGGGGCCTTGTCCGGATCCGGGTACGCCACCAGCAGATCGAGGCGCGGCCCGCATCGGTGGCAGGCGACCGGCTGGGCATGGAAGCGGCGGTCTGCGGGATCTGCGTACTCGCGGGCGCAGTCGGGGCACATGGGGAAGCGGGCCATGGTGGTGTGTGCTCGGTCGTACGGCAGATCCGTGACGATGGTGAAGCGCGGCCCGCAGTTGGTGCAGGTGATGAAGGGATGCCGGTGGCGCCGGTCGGCGGGGTCGGCCAGCTCGGCGAGGCAGTCGGCGCAGGTGGCCACGTCCGGGGGGACCAGCGTGCGGGAAGGTCCGCCGGTCCGGGAGGCGACGATGGTGAATCCGGCACCGCCCTCGGCGGGGACTTCCCTGTGCTCGACGGAATCGAGGACGGCCATGGGCGGTGCGTTCGCGACGATCCCTTCGCAGAACAGGACCACGGCGGCAGGTGAGCCCTCGACTTCCGCGACGACGCCCTCGGGGGTGTTGGTGACGTGTCCCGCCAGGCCCATCGCGAGGGCGCGGGTGTACAAGTAGGGCCGGAACCCGACGCCTTGGACGACGCCCCGGACGGTGACCCGGCGACGTTGCGCCGGCTCACCCATGGCCGGGCCGGACCGTTGGGTCGTCACGCGCGGGTCTGCGCCATGGCGCCGGGCGCATCCGTCGCAGCGCCGGGCTCTGCGTGTGTATGGGTGTGCGTGGAGTGGTGCTGCTGGGCCATGACAGGCCGGTGAACCGGGGCTCCGCTCACGGCGTCCAGAGCCCGTTCGAGGAGCGACCCGACGCCGTCACCGCGCCGGGCAGAGGTGAGGAGCACCTCCACACCGGGATTGACCTGCTCGACGTGGGCGCGGAACGTGTCCTCGTCGAAGGCCGCAGCCTCGGCGATGTCCGTCTTGGTGACGAGCACCAGGTGCGCCAGCCCGAAGGCGGTGGGGTATTTCAGCGGCTTGTCCTCGCCCTCGGTGACCGAGGCGAGGACGACCCTCAGAGTTTCGCCGAGATCGTACGAGGCCGGGCAGACCAGGTTGCCGACGTTCTCCACGAAGAGGAGCCGGGTGTCCTCGGGCAGCCACCCGTCGAGGTGCCCGCCCAGCATCCGGGCCTCCAGGTGACAGAGGCCGTCGGTGAGCACCTGCTTGACCGGGGCTCCGGAGCGGGCAAGGCGCATGGCGTCGTTCTCGGTGGCCAGGTCGGCGGTCAGCGCCGCGACGGGGACGCCCGTCTCACGGGCCAGGACCAGTTCGCGTTCGAGCAGTGCCGTCTTCCCGCTGCCCGGGCTGGAGAGCAGATTGACGACCGCGGTGCCGCGGGCGGCCAGTTCGGTGCGCAGGCGGTGCGCTGTCGTGTCGTTCTTCGCGAGTACCGACTGCTGCAGATCGACCACACGGCACATGGTTCAGCGCTCCTCGGATATCGGTTCACGGGTACGTCTCTACGCAGGTCCTTCGTCCCAGTGGACGTCGGCGATCTGCAGTTCGCGGCCCGAGAGCAGCTCCGCGGTTGCCTCGCCGCACAAGGGGCAGCACAGCTGCGGAGGTATTCCGACCGCCCATTCGTCCGCACAGGGCGCACAGCGTGCTCTCGCCCGTACGGAGTCGACCACCAGCTCCGCGCCTTCCAGAACGGTTCCGGCGCAGGCCAGTTCGAAACAGAAGGACAGTGCGTCGGGGACCACTCCGGCCAGCTCGCCGACCTGGAGCCGGACGGATGTGACGGCGACGGCCCCGCCGGCTCGGGCTGCTTCTTCCACCTGGCCGACGACGGCCACGGCGATGGACATCTCATGCATGGGTCTCCGTCCTGCCCCCGTCATTACACCGGTGGGTTGCAACCGCAGCCGGGCTGGCTCGCCGACGCCGGACGGTACGTACGTCATTCGGTGCAGCCCGGGACCTGACGGATCCGGGTGCCGTCACATGCACCGCATGCGCACGTAACGCTTGATGTCGGGCAGTACCTGGGCCACGAGTGCGGCAACGGCGGCGGCGACCGCGCCGCCGATGATGATCTTCTTCATGACGGTTTTCTTCTCCTCAGTTGTTGGCCTGGCCGACCGCCGACTGTGCGGTGGGCGCGGTCCGTTCGTCGTCCCGCACAAGGCGCAGGACCATGTTCACGGCCTCCGGTACGGCAGCGGCCACGGGACCGCTGAGGCCGATGCCCTCTTCGACGCAGGCGGGTTCGCATCCGACGACCAGCGTGCGTCTCGGGGGAATGCAGCCCGTCCCGGCACACAGGGTCTCCAGCAGGGCCAGGACCGCGTCGGGGGACATGCGGTGGCCGTCGAGCAGAGCCTCCTGCGGTGCGATACGGCCGGGCCGGTCGGCCTCGATCAGATACAGCGTTCCTGGATCGCCGCCGCGTTCGGTGGCATCGATCAGGACCAGCGTGTCGTATCCGTCGAGGAGCTGGTACGCGAGGTGGACTCCGCGCACCCCGATGTCCACCGCTTCGACGTGGCCGGGCAGGGGTTCTGACGCCAGTCGTCGTACGGTCTCGACGCCGAAGCCGTCGTCGCCGAGGAAGATGTTGCCGACGCCCGCCACCAGAGTCGTCGTTCTCTGCTCCGAGGGCGCTGTCATGCGTCCTCCAGCGGTGCGACCTCGTCGGGCTGGAAGTACAGGAACCGGCCCTGCTCGCGCCGGATGTCCGCACCCGGATCGCCCTCCACGGTGACCGCGAGGTGCACTCCCCCGTCCACATCGTGGAGTACTGCTTCGACCAGTGCACTGCGACCTTGCAGAAAGAGGTCCTGGGCGTCGGTGCGGCGCAGACCCGGCCGCAGGAGTACGCGGCTGCCCGCGCCCACCGACCGGCCGTCCACCAGGATCCGGTCGCGTGCCGGTTCGGCGCCGGTGTCGGCGGCCGGGTCCCACCACGGCTGGTCCGGCCGGATCAGGTCGTACTCGTCGGACCCTTCCGGCATGTGCGGAAGTCCGTCGGACGGAACGGCCGCGGGCGCACCCGGCTCGGTGACTTCCCGCAGGGCCCGCACCGCGCCGTGCAGCCGCTCCAGGACCTCGGGGGGCATCGAGTCGGCCAGGTCGATCACTGCGGCCGCCCGGTCGTCCGTCCCCCGGGCCTCGCGCTTCTCCTGGTCCGTCAGGGCGGCCGTGCGCAGCGCGAGGATCTCGTCGATCTCCGTGGAGTCGTACAGCGCTCCGGGGCTCTCCGGGGCGATGGCCGGGTGGTCCTCAAGGATGATCGGGGACGAGAGCACCAGGTCCGCGCGGCCGGGCTCCCCGGCCAGTACGGGCCAGGTGTGCAGATTCCGGCAGCCCGCGACTGCTCCCTTGGCCCACTCGGGAGGGTCCGTCATCGACAGGAACGATCCCGCGCTCAGGCCCAGGAGAAGGTGGGCGGCCACCAGTGACCTGGGCAGAGCCGCGTCGCGGTCGGTGTCACCGGCGTCCGGCGTCCATGTGCTGGTGTTCTCCACGACGACAGTGAGCCGCATCGCCCGGTACGGGCCGTCGAGTTCGGCAGCGGACAGCCGCACAGCGCCGCTGATCTCCTCGCTACGGCGCACCAGGCGGCCCACGATCCGGCCGTCCTCGTCACGGACGGTTTCGTGCTCCTCGCGTGCCGGGCGTGTGAAGGGGACGACGACTCCGTCGCCGGTCAGCTCGGCCACGGTGGCGAGCACTTCGACCCGTTCCTCCGCACCCTCGTCCCACGGAACCAGCACCCGGTCGGTGAGGTGGAGTTCGGGGACGGTCTCGAAGGTGCCGTCGTCGCGGAGCCGCTGCACGGTGCGCCGTTGGGCGTGCAGGAACCGCGCCTCGGCCGCCAGAGTCGCGTCGGTCTTCGGTTCCATCAGGCACTCGGTGTGCTGGAAGTCGTGCTCTTCGGCGGCTGCCGCCCAGGCCTGTGGTACGAGCACCCCGAACTGCCAGCGGAGCCGGTTCTTGGCCGCCGACGCGCGGTACGGGTACAGGACATAGCCCTCGAAGAGGACGGCGTCGGCCACGCCCCGGGCGGCGGCGAAACGGGATTCCAGCGCGGGAGTGAGCGCGGATGTGGTCATTGCGCCGTCCTCTCGGCGAGCCCGGCGAGCCCGGCGTCGGCGAATGCCCGGTCCGCCGGCGGGAGGGCCATGTTCCCGGCCGCGTCGAGAAGCGCGCGGACGGTCGCCTCCCAGGAGGGCAATGCGTACCGGGAGCGGAATGCGATCAGGTCGCTCATCGTGTCGCGGGGAAGCCGGATCCAGCCGCACCCGGGGAAGTGCTGGTCGACCATCTCCTGCCACACCGCAACCGGCATCCGGAAGGGCGCCTCCAGGTCCCAGGGCACCGGCTCGACCCGGAAGCCTCCGGAACCGGTGAAAGCGGTGCCGGAGAAGAGCATGAGGAGCGGCACCTCACCATCCGTCAGCGCGTTCAAGTACCGTGTTGCGGCGATCTCCAGGTCATAGGTGCAGGGCACGACGACGTCCGTCTCGGTCACCCCGGTGAACGCGGGAACCATGACCGGGACCTGGGCGAACTGCACGGGCTGGAGTGTGCTGCCCCAGCGTGAGCGCTCTCCGAACAGGTCCGTCAGGCCCTCGGCCTCAGTCGATTCGTAGCCGCGCCGGGCCGGCTCGATGCGGATCTGGCAGCGCAGCGCGAGTGCGTGCACCCGCGCCTCTTCGGATGCGGTGATGCGCAGCCGGAAGACGAGGGTGGGGCCGGCGGCGTACGGGTCGGCGCGTACGCCGGTGCAGGTGAAGGTGAAGTCCGTCATGGTCGTCGCTCCCCCACCGTTGCCTCGGCTCGGCGTTCGACGTGTTCGAAGAAGGCCTGCAGATCGGCACGGGCCTCGGCTCCGCCGTCGAAGCCCTGCCACAGCAGGCGCATGCGTCCCACCAGCTCGTAGCAGATGTCGATCGGAACCAGATAGCACTCGGCCCGGCCCTCGGTGCGGCGCAACAGCATTGCTTCCACGTCGGGTTCGAGCAGTTGGGAGAGACGGCTGCCGCCGAGGACCGTCTGCCAGGTCGACGGATCGAGTTCGCTCTCGGTGGCTCCGGCGGGGCTCGGGTAGAGCGCCACCAGCCGGCCCAGTGCGGCGTTGCGGAAGAAGAAGGCGACGCTGACCGGGATCTGCAGGAGTTCCCACGCGTTGTCGTCGAGACGGTGGTCGTGGTCGGCCAGGTAACGGTCCGGGACTCTCAGGAACCGGCCGTGGGCGGCGCCGGGCCGCTCGAAGAGCAGGGCGCACGGGGTGCAGGCGCACGCCAGGGAACGCTGCTCGGTGTCCACCAAATGCCGGTGGTTCCCCTCGGCCACCGGCACTCCGCACAGTTCGCAACGCTCCTGCCGGGGTTCACGCGGTGCCGCGAACCGCCGTAGCGTGTGCACGCCCGAGGCGGGCGCGGGCAGCCCGGCCCACGTCATGGGCGCGCTCATGACGTTCTGGCCTGGGCCGGCCGGGCGGTTGCCGCGCCCTGCGGCGGGCGGGTTCCGATTTGAAGGAGTGCCGGCTCCTGAGTGGCGGAGGCGGACTCCATCTCGACCGTGGTCACCTCCGGTGCGAAGCAGGCCAGGGCGTTCTCGACCGGCTGCTGCGCCGACGACGCGCCGCTGCAGCCGCATCCGCCCGTGCCGGCGCTACGCAGGCGCAGAGTGCCTGTGCTCTCGTCGAAGGTCACCACCTCGACGGGATCGCGGACGGCCGCGAGGGCCCGCCCGATGCGCGTGTCCATGTCCTCGGGGTGCAGGTCGTGCAGGACCAGCAGGCTCGACACGAGTTCGTCGCCCAGGAGTTCGTCCAGCGTGGCGCCGGTTTCGCGGCCCGGTGCGGCCCGGAGCCCGTCGAGGATCCGGGCCAGCCCGGCGCCGTAGAAGTCCATCAGGACCCGCACCAGTTCCTCGGCCGCCGCGGATGCCTTCCGGTCACCGGCCGCCGTCAGTTGCTCGAGCACCTCTTCGATGCGACGTCCGGCCTGCTCCGCGTCGAGCGCCTTCGCTGCCGCGGTATGTGTTGTCGCGCTCATCCGCCCAGTCCGCTCAGCCCGGTGGGCACGTGCATCTTCTGCACCGTCTTGCCTCCACCGACGTACATGTGGACGCCGCACGGAAGGCAGGGGTCGAAGCTGCGCACGGTGCGCATGATGTCGATGCCCTTGAAGTTCTCCGGCGGGTTCTCTTCGAAGATCGGCGTGTTCTGCACGGCGTCCTCGTAGGGACCGGGAGTTCCGTAGGTGTCCCTGGTGCTGGCGTTCCACGGCGTCGGAGGGTACGGGTGGTAGTTGGCGATCTTGCCGTCCCTGATCACCATGTGGTGCGACAGCACGCCGCGCACGGCCTCGGTGAATCCGACGCCGATGCTCTCGTCCGGGACGTCGAACTTCTCCCAGGTCTGCGTACGACCGGCGCGGACCTCCTCAAGCCCCTTCTCGGCACAGTGCAGCGCGATCGCGGCCGCGTACGCCTGGAAGTAGGTGCGGGCGCGGTTGCGCTCCAGCGCGTTGCTCCACTTCGGGATCTTCCACTCGAAGGTGGTCTCGGGCTTGGTCATCGTGCGCGGCAGGTTGATGACGACGCTGTGGCCGGTGGCCTTGACGTAGCCGACGTCGACGAGTCCGGAGAGCGCGGTGGACCACAGCCGGGCGATGGGGCCGCCGCCGGTGTCGAGGGCCAGGTGGTCCTTCCCGTCGAACCAGCGCGGCGACATCACCCAGCTGTACTTGTCGTCGAAGTTCCGCTTCTGCGGCGCCGGGATCGTGTGCTGGTTCCACGGGTGACGGGGGTCGACCGGGTTGCCGAGCGGGTCATGGGTGACGAACTGCTCCTTGCCCTCCCAGTCGTCGTAGTACGAACTGCCCAGCAGGATCCGGATGCCGAGGTTGATCTCGGTCAGGTCATTGGTGACCAGCTTGCCGTCCACGATCACACCGGGGGTGACGAACATCCTCCGTCCCCAGTCGCTCATGTTGGCGTACGTGAAGTCGCAGTGCTCAGGGTCGTTGAGCGCTCCCCAGCAGCCGAGCAGCACCCGTCGGCGACCGACCTCTTCGTACCCGGGCAGGGCCTCGTAGAAGAAGTCGAACAGGTCGTCGTGCAGGGGCACGACCCGCTTCATGAACTCCACATAGCGCATGAGGCGGCTGAGGTAGTCCGTGAAGAGCTGGACGGAGGCGATGGTGCCCACGCCGCCCGGATAGAGCGTGGAAGGGTGCACATGGCGCCCCTCCATCAGGCAGAACATCTCCCGGGTGTAGCGGCTCACCTGGAGGGCCTCGCGATAGAACTCGCCCTCGATGGGGTTGAGCGACCGCATGATGTCGGCGATCGTGCGGTAGCCGTGCTCCCCGGCGTGCGGCGCTTCGGTGCGCTCGGCCAGTTCCAGGACGCCGGGATTGGTCTCGCGGACCATCTTTTCGCAGTAGTCGACCCCGACCAGGTTCTCCTGGAAGATGTTGTGGTCGAACATGTACTCTGCGGACTCGCCGAGGTTGATGATCCACTCACCGAGGTGCGGCGGCTTCACTCCGTACGCCATGTTCTGCGTGTACACGGAACACGTGGCGTGGTTGTCGCCACAGATCCCGCAGATGCGGCTGGTGATGAAGTGCGCGTCCCTGGGGTCCTTGCCCCGCATGAAGACGCTGTAGCCGCGGAAGACCGACGAGGTGCTGTAGCACTCCGCGACCCGCTTCTGCTTGAAGTCGATCTTCGTGTGGATACCGAGACTGCCCACGATCCGGGTAATCGGATCCCAGGCCATCTCCACCAGGCCGCTGCCGTCGCCGGCCGCCTTCGTTTTCGGTGCCATCGTGTGTGCCGTAGCCCTTCTGAGAAGCGTGAGGTGGGGTCGTCACCGGGAGGTGTGGAGTGCGGTCGAGGTCCTGGGCGTGTTCACCACGGGGGCCGGTAGCCGGTGGTCAGCCGGCCCCTCTTGTGCCGCCACTTCGGTTCCTTGTCCACGGTCCTGGCCGTGATCGTCCGCAGCCTGCGGATAACCGCCCCGTACGCACCACTGGCGGTGGCGGAGACCTTGGCGCCCGGCGGTTCGTCCATGAACGGCATGAACTTGTCGGGGAAGCCCGGCATGGTGCAGGCGATACAGATGCCGCCGACGTTCGGGCAGCCTCCGATGCCGTTCATCCAGCCGCGTTTGGGTACGTTGCACTTGACCACCGGGCCCCAGCAGCCGAGCTTGACCAGGCACTTGGGCGAGTCGTAGGTCTGGGCGAACTCGCCCTGTTCGTAGTACCCCGCCCGGTCGCACCCCTCGTGCACGGTGGCGCCGAACAGCCAGGTCGGACGGAGCTTGTCGTCCAGCGGGATCATCGGAGCGGATCCCGCCGCCTGGTACAGCAGGTACGTCAGGGTCTCCGAGAAGTTGTCCGGCTGGATCGGGCATCCCGGCACGCACACGATCGGGATACCGGCCTTCGACTTCCAGTCCCAGCCGAGATAGTCGGGCAGGCCCATGGCCCCGGTCGGGTTACCGGCCATCGCGTGAATGCCGCCGTACGTGGCGCAGGTGCCGATGGCGACGACCGCAAGGGCTTTGGGCGCCAGCCGGTCGATCCATTCGCTGGTGGTCATCGGCTGGCCGGTCTCCGGGTTGTCACCGAATCCGCACCAGTACCCCTCCGGCTTGATCGTCTCGTTCGGGATGGAACCCTCGACGACCAGGACGAAGGGATCGATCTCGCCGCGCTCGCCCTTGAAGAACCATTCGATGAACGTGTCCGCACCACCCACGGGGCCGCATTCGAAGTCGATCAGCGGCCAGTGGACCTCGATCTTGGGCAGACCGGGCAGCGCACCGACGACGATCTCTTCGATGCTCGGCTGCATCGCGGCAGTCAGGGCCACCGAGTCGCCGTCACAGCTCAGCCCCGCGTTGATCCAGAGGATGTGGATCGGGGACTCTTCTCCGGTGGCCGCAGCAGGTGCGTCCACGGTGTTCGACGTTGCTGCATCCATGAGGATGCCTCCCTGGAAAGAGACATACGAAGGCCGACATATCGACCTTCACTGTTCTTGGTACCAAGCGCCCGGTGCGAGTGCGGCATGGTGTGCCGCCAGTCCGGTGACGTCGGGCTCCCGGGCGGGCCGGTCCCCCGCAGATCTGCCGGTCGAGGCCGGGGCGAGGTGCGACGGCCGGCCCGACGGAGGATCCTTGAGCACGAACGCACGCCGCAGTGCGTGGTAGGGCGACCGTGGGTCGAAGAAGGTCCGCCGCATCACGGCCAACTCCTCCTCCCGGTAGTCGGCCAGGGGTCTGTCGGCCTCGTCCCGGTCCCGTTCGGCCTTCTTCGCCGCGGTCCGCGACGGTGCCGCGGGCGACGCGGCGAGACGGGCCGCCAGCCGGACGACCTCGCCCGCGAACGACTGCGCGTCGCAGTCGACCGTCCGGTCGACCAGGCCGAGCCGCACAGCGGCCTCGGCGCTCACCGGGAGCGCCTTGCCGGTGAGGCGCTCCGCCGCGGCGGAGCCCACCCTGCGCGGCAGCGTGTACGTCCAGTACTCGGAGCCGTACAGGCCCATCAGGCGGTAGTGCGGGTTCAGCACCGCCCCCGTCCTGCACCAGACCTCGTCCGCGGCCAGGGCGAGCATCACCCCGCCCGCGGCCGCGTTGCCGCCCACGGCGGAGACCACCAGCCGGTCGGTGGTGGTCAGCACGGCCTCCACGAGGTCGTCCATGGCGTTGATGTTGGCCCAGGACTCCTCGCCGGGGTCGGCGGCGGCCTCGATGACATTGAGGTGGATGCCGTTGGAGAAGAAGTCACGGCCGCCTCCCAGCACCAGCACCGAGGTGGGTCGTCGGCAGGCCAGCCGGTAGGCGTCGTGCAGGCGGCGGCACTGCGCCGTGCTCATCGCACCGCCGGGGAAGGCGAACGAGAGGAAACCGGCCTGCCCCACCTCCCGGTAGCCGATGTCGCTCCAGCCATGCCGCCGCCCTTCCTCGTACAGCGGCACAGGGTGCTCCGGCAGTGCGGGCAGACGCCCGGCGAGCGCCGTCACAGCGGGCAGTTTGAACGTGGTGGGTCCTCCCGGCCTTCGGCAGGGCCGAAGCTCGGGGATCCACACCGCGCCGTCGGTTGTCGCCCGGCAGACCGCCCCTGCCCGTACGGCCACCAGCTCGCCCGGTCCGCCGCGCAGTTCGTGCTCCGGGTGCCCCCCGTGCAGAAACCATTCGTCCCCCAGCAGTTCATCGCGCACGCCGGGGTACGAGTCGGCGGCCCGCAGCTTGCGCAGGACCGCTTCCGTGGAGTCCGACTCCCAGTCGATGCGACGGTGCTCCTGGCGTAGGTACGGCCGCGTACGGATGCGTGACTCCTCATCCCCGCCGGTCTGCGGTCGAGGAACGTACGTACCGGACGAGAAGCGCTCGACGGCGAGGTGTACGGCCTGCAATGCGGCGTCGGAGACTTCGTTGCGGTACAGGTCGCTCTTGCCCACCGGGGGCACCGGGAAGGTGGCCGATGCCCAGATGCCCCCGGCATCCATCTCCTCGTCGGCCTGCAGAACCGTCACGCCCCATGTGTCCGCACCCTCGTGGATGGCCCAGTCGAGGGAGGAAGGCCCGCGGTCGCCCGGGGGGCCGGGGTGGACGACGAGGCAGGTGTGCACCGCCCAGACATCCCGGGGGATGGCGGTCTTCAGCAGCGGGGCCAGAATGAGGTCGGGCGCGAACTCGCGCACAGCCCGCCGCAGCGACTCGTCGCGCACGGACGGCTCCGGAGCTGCGAGTTCCACCTCTACGGTGTGGCCCCGGTCCCTCAGTTCGGCATGAACACGCTGAGTAAGGCTGTTGAACGCGCTCGCCACGAGCAGGATGTGCACAACGATCTCCCAACGCCGGGCCGATCCGGCTGGTTGCGATGGTGAGGCACTGCGGGCGGGGCTCCAGCGGCAACCGGCCGCGAAGTCACCCGAAAGCGAACCCATCGGCGACCACTCAGTGGAACCCGTGCGGCGAGCCGCGCGCCCAGCGGATCGGAATGAACCGAGCAGCGACATGACGCAGAGCCGGGCGTTCGATACGAGCCCACCTACGCACCCCACTGAGGCCGATCGGGGCCGGTCGGCGTGATCCGCCCCGGCGGCCTGTTATCTTTACGTGACTTCGCGCCGCAACTCTCGGTCATGCTTTGGCCGTTGCTGTGGTGGAGTCGGCGAGGGGGAAGCGTGTGGCCGCCGTCTGGGCGTTTCGGTCCAATCGGCAGCCGCACGGCCTGAACTGAACCTGGGGATGCACATGCCATACACCGGCCGAGACGAATGACTCCGCCGCCCGCCTGACGCGGGCAGACGTCCGCAGGGCCCCGCGAGGGCCGGCCGAAATGGAGTGTGGCGGCGGAGCAATGACCACTACACGTGTACGGGCACGGTCGTAGTCTGCGGCCGGCCCGGCCTGTCATGGCTGGACGGAATGACACAGCACAACTTATTCAGCAGAACGGCGCACGCCGCTCGGTCTGCACTGCGCCCCGGGACGGGACGCCGGAACCAGGTGAAGCGACCACACCTGCGCCTGCCGCGCAAACCGGACTATCCGCGCACGGGCCGGTGCGGCTGGCGAAGATGGGTGCCCTCGTGGCGGCTGGCCGTGGGTTCGTTCCTGATGTTCATCGCAACGCTCACGACCGTGGTGGGCATCGCCTACGCGCGCACGGACATCCCCAAGGACCTCAACGCGTTCGCCACCCAGCAGGACACCGTCTACTACTGGGCCGACGGGACCCCCATGGCCCGCACGGGCTGGGTGAGCCGCCAGGAGATGCCCCTGTCGAAGATTCCCGATGATGTCCGGTGGGCCGTACTGGCGGCCGAGAACGCCGACTTCTACTCGGACCACGGCATATCGACGCAGGGAATCACCCGCGCGCTGTGGCGCACGGTCGGCGAGGGAGACACCCAGGGCGGATCGACCATCACCCAGCAGTACGTCAAGAACGTCTACCTCTCGCAGGACCAGTCCTTCTCCCGCAAGTTCACCGAGATGCTGCTCGCGGTCAAACTCGACCGCCATGTGAGCAAGGACAAGATTCTCGAGGAGTATCTGAACACCAGCTGGTTCGGCCGTGGCACCTACGGTCTCCAGCGCGCGGCCCAGGCCTACTACGGCAAGGAGGTCACCCAACTCAACGCCAGCGAGGGCGCGTTCCTCGCGTCCCTGCTCAAGGGGGCCTCGCTCTACGATCCCGCCATCAAACCCCGCAACCGTGACCGCGCCGTCGAACGGTGGAAGTGGACGCTGGACCGCATGGTGGAGATCGGCAAGCTGAGCCCGGCCGAGCGTGCCCGGTACACCACCTTTCCCGAGCCAAAGCCCCCTCACAGGCCGAACAGCACTTCCGGGCAGGACGGTTACCTCGTTCAGCTCGCCGAGTCGTACGCCAAGCGTGCCGGACACATCTCCGACGCACGCTTCGACCTCGGCGGCTACCAGATCTACACGACGTTCGAGAAGCCGCGGATGACCGCCCTCACCCGGGCCGTGAAGGAAGCGCGCGACACGCTCGATCCCGAGCAGCGCAAGGCCGACCGCCATGTCCGGTTCGGGGCCTCGTCCGTCGCCCCGGACGGCCGGATCCTCGCCGTGTACGGCGGACCGGACTTCGAGCGGCAGGCCTTCAACGAATCCAACGCGAGTACCGTCCCCGCCGGTTCGGCGTTCACCCCGTTCGTCTACGCCGCCGGCTTGGAGCACGGCATCTCACGCAAGCGCAACGGCCCCCGGACCAGCGTGACGCCCTCGACCGTGTACGACGGTGACGACGACATTCCGGTCATCACGCCCGAAGGTCCCTACTGGGACAGCAGCGGCAAGATGGTCAAGGGCCAGAACGACGGCGACCACTCCTACGGCCGCATCAGTCTGCACGACGCCATGGCGAAGGCCGTGAACTCTCCGTTCCTCCAACTCGGTTTGGACGCGGGACTGAAGCAGGTTCGCAGTACGGCCGAGGCATCCGGGCTGCTCCCGTCCAGCTTCGGTCCACCCGTTCCCGCGTTCTCGATGGGCAACTCCACACCGAGCGCCATCCGCATGGCCGACGCGTACGGCACGTTCGCGGCTCACGGCGTGCACACCGATCCGTACTCGGTACGAAAGGTCACGCGCAACGGCGAGCCGATCCGGCTGGATCTGCCGCAGGCGAAGCGCGCAGTACGGCCCGCCGTCGCCGACGAGGTCACCGCATCGCTCGCACGGCCCGGCGGGGCGAGCGGCACCGCCTTTGCCTCGCCGGTCGCCACCAAGGCCGGAACCACCGAGGACGACACCGCGCGCTGGTACGTCGGTTACAACCGGGACGCGTCCACGGCCGTTGTCGTGTACCGCATGGACCTGACGAAGAGTCTGGCGCCATTGCCGCTGAAGGGGCTCGGCGGCGAATCGGCGGCCGGCAAGAAGCTCTCGTCCCAGATCTGGAACACATACACGGAAGCCATGACGAAGTGACAGATACCAGAGAAAAATCTGCCGTTCGCCGAATACGGGCCCGCTTGACGCCCCGTATCGTCCTGGGGCTCACGGCATGCGTAGTCGCGTCGGGTTCCGCGGCGCTCATCCCGCTGGCGTCCGACGAATCCTCGGACAACCGGACCCCTCAGCAGGGCACGAGCGCCGTCGCGGCGCCGACGCCCACCGCCCGGGAGCATCGCGGGGGTGACGGAAAGAAGACGGAAGAGGAGAAGTGGGACGGGAAGGTCAAGATTCTGGGAGACGGTTCCACGTCCTACACCGGGCCGCAGCCCGGCCAGTTGAAGGCCGAGCGACTCAAGCCGGGTGAGAAACCACCCCAGTTCGTGGTGTTCTCGTGGGACGGTGCGCTGGAGGGCGACGATCGCATGTTCTCGCGCTTCCGCCGTGCGGCGAAGGAGAGCAATGCACACATGACGTTCTTCCTCACCGGTATCTACCTGCTCCCGAAGGAGAAGAGCAACCTCTACGAGCCGCCCCAGCACAAGCCCGGAGCGGCCGCGATCTCCTACCCGACGCGCGAACACATCCGCATGACGCTGGAGCAGCTCGGCGGCGCCTGGCGGGAGGGCAACGAGATCGGGTCGCACTTCAACGGCCATTTCTGCGACAAGAAGGGCGGTGGGGACTGGAGTACGAACGAGTGGATCAGCGAGATCAACCAGTTCTACTCCTTCGTACAGAACTGGAAGACGAACACAGGCTTCAAGGAGCTCGATCCGCTGCCCTTCGACCCCACCCGCGAGGTCGTCGGCGGTCGGGCCCCCTGCCTCGAAGGCCAGAAGACCCTTCGGCCGGCGACCAAGCCGTTCGGCTGGCGATACGACGCCAGCTCCCCGGGGGACTTCCAGATCTGGCCGTCCAAGAAGAACGGCATCTGGGACCTCCCGCTGCAGATGCTGCCGTTCCCCGGCAAGGACTTCCAGGTGCTGTCCATGGACTTCAACTTCCTCTACAACCAGTCGGAAGGCAGCACCGAGGGCGACCCGGGCAAGTACCAGACGTGGCGCCAGGAGTCGCGGGATGCCTACGTCGCCGGATTCGAGCGGGTTTTCAACGGCAGCCGCGCACCGCTGTTCATCGGAAATCACTTCGAGGACTGGAACGGCGGGATCTATATGGATGCCGTCGAGGAAACGATGCGAGAGGTCTGCCCGCGCAAGGAGGTGCGCTGTGTGTCCTTCCGCGAACTGACCGAGTGGCTCGATGCGCAGGACCCCAAGGTCCTCGCCCATTGGCGGACACTCGATCCCGCCCAGCCGCCGAACTGGAAGCAGTAGGCGGATGAACGCGGAAAGCGGAGCTCCGGCTGAACAACTCGCCTGATTTGACGAATCGTTCAGGTCGGGGCTCCGCGGTCCGGTGTGCGCAGGCGTCGTCGACGCCCTCGGTCAGCCTGCCTTCTTGACGAACTCCGTGGTGTACGTCTTGGCGAGGTCCACCTTCGCGTTCTTCAGGTTCGGGTTGAAGGCCTTCAGGACCCGCTCGACGGTGGCGGGTCCGTCCGCGGGCATGACGCCGTCCGTGGTGAACATGGGCAGCGTGCTCTTGATCGCCTGTGCGTACAGAGCCTTGCCACCGCCCTGGGCGTAGTCGGCGGGCATCTTCGCGGCGATCTCGTCGGCGCTGTGCGTGGACATCCACTTCAGGGTCTTGACGAAGGCGTTGGCCAGCTTCTGGACGGTTTCCTTGTGGCTGTTGACCCACTCGGTCTGCATGTAGAGGCTGGAGGACGGGTAGAGCCCGCCGAGTGCCTGCTTGGAGCCCTCGGGGGTCCGCATGTCGATGAGGATCCGGCCGAGCTTCTTGTCCAGGATGGTGGCGACCGTCGGATCGGTGGTCATACCGCCCTGGATGGAACCCTGCTGAAGGGCGGAGATGAACGTCTGCCCCGCTCCGACCGCCACGGGCGTGAATTCACTGGTCTTCACATCGTTGCTCACGGCGAGGTACTTCGTGAGGAAGTCGGTCGAGGAGCCGATGCCCGTCACACCGAGCTTCTTGCCCTTGAAGTCCTTCGCCGACCTGACGTCCCCCGCCGCCTTGTTGGAGACGATCTCGACCTCGCCGGGAGCCCGGGAGAACTGGACGACCGACTCGACCTGCTTGCCCTTCACCTGAAGGTCGAGGGTGTGGTCGTAGAAGCCCACCGTGCCCTGGACGTCGCCGGAGACGAGTGCCGTTTCGGCCTGGACACCCGCGGGCTCGGTCAGTAGCTGGACCGACACTCCCTCCTCCTTGAAGTAGCCGAGCCGCTCGGTCAGCATCGCGGGCAGGTAGATGACCTTGTCCAGGCCCCCGACCATGATCTTGACCTTGTCGTTCTTGCCACCGGAGGCCGAGGTGGAGCCGCCGCCGCAGGCGGTCAGGCCGGTCAGGGTGAGTGCACCGGCGACGGCGACGGCCGAGATCCGGGTGGATGTACGCATCTGATTCACGTCCTTGTGAAGAAACAGTCGGGTGTGCGGATGACGGTCGGCGTCAGCGGGCGGTGTCGGCCTCGGCCGGCTTCCAGCGGAAGAGCCGCTTTTCGAGGAAAGTCAGCAGGCCTTCGGCCAGCAGCGCGACGATCGCGAGGATGACCATCGCGGCGTAGACACCGGCGGCGTTGAACGTGCCCTGAGAGGCGGCGACCAGCAGCCCGAGTCCCTTGGTGGCCCCTATGTACTCACCGACGATGGCGCCGATGAGGGCAAAGCCGAAGCTCACATGCAGGCTGGTGAAGATCCAGGACGTGGCCGAGGGGATGACCACCTGAAGCGTGACCTGGCGGTTGCCGGCGCCCAGGATGCGGGAGTTGGCCACGAGATTGCGGTCGACCTCCCTTGCCCCCTGGAAGGCGTTGAAGAAGACGGGGAAGAACACGAGGACGACCGCGGAGGCGACCTTCGAGGCCGGGCCGAGGCCGAACCAGATGAGGAAGATCGGGGCGAGCACGATGCGCGGCAGGGCGTTGAGCACCTTGATGTACGGGCCGAGGACATCGGCGGCGAAGCGGACGCGGCCCAGCGCGATTCCGAGCAGCACACCGGCGATCACACCGATGACCCAGCCGAGCAGCGCTTCGTAGAGCGTGTACCAGATCTGCTCCCACAGGGAGCCCTGGGCGGTGCCGTCGACGACCCAGGTGCGGATCTGGTCCCAGATCTTCGACGGCATGGAGAAGTTGAACGGGTCGATGACCGACGTTCGGGCCAGCCACTCCCACAGTCCGACGACCGCGAAGAGCACCGCGATCCGGCTCCCGAACACCAGATACTTGCGGTTGCGGGCGGCCCGCGCCCTGGCCCGGGTCCGCTCGGTCTTGGTGACGGCGGTGTTCGCGGTGATCGTTTCAGGCGACATCGAGGGCACCCCTCTCGCGGGTGATGCGGACCTCTTCGCCGAGCGAGGACCAGATCTCCCGGTAGATCTCGATGAACCGGGGCTCCAGACGCACCTGCTCGACCTTGCGGGGGCGGGGCAGATCGATCTCGAAGACCTCCTTGACCGTGGCCGGTCCCGCGGTCATGACCACGACCTTGTCGGCCAGCGCGATGGACTCCTCCAGGTCATGGGTGACGAAGACGACGGAGGCTCCGGTGCCGGCCCACAGCTCCAGCAGTTCGTCCGACATCAGGGCCCTGGTCTGCACATCGAGTGCGGAGAAGGGTTCGTCCATGAGCAGGATCTCGGGATCGTTGACGAACGTGGCCGCGAGCGCGACACGCTTGCGCTGACCGCCGGACAGCTGGTGGGGATAGCGGTCCTCGAACGAGGACAGCCCGACCCGGGCAAGCCACTCCCTGGCCCGCTCCTTCGCCTCCGGCTTCGGCACGCCGCGGAAGCGGGGACCTGCCATCACATTGGACAGCACGGTCCGCCACGGGAAGACCGCGTCCTGCTGGAAGACGAAGCCGACCTTGTCGCCGATGCCGCGCACCGGCTCACCGCCCACCAGCACCTCCCCCTCGGTGGGCTCCTCCAGACCACTGACCAGAGTCAGAGTGGTCGACTTGCCGCATCCGGTGGGGCCCACCACGGCGACGAACTCACCGCGCCCGATCGTGAGGTCCAGATCCCGTACGGCGGTGTGGAGCGCCCCCGACGGAGTCCGGAACGCTTTGCTCGCCCCCCGCAGCTCGATGGCGGGGCTCGTTTCGCTGTTCATGGAGCGGGACGCTAAGTGCGGCCCGGGGACGTGGGCACCCTTGCGCCCACAACTCCTGCTTCTGCCCATAACCAGTGGTTCTGCTCCTTCTGCTCGCGCTGCGGCAACGAATGCACCACGAGGACTGGTCATCGGCGACGGCAACGTTTACGTTGCGTTCACACAAGGACGAATCGGAGCATCAGGTTCCTGGCCGGCGGAAGGCAGAGAGCGAGCACATGCGGATTCACTGGCCCCGTCGTGTCTTCGCCCAGGTGCTCCTCACCCAGGTGGCCATCACCACCGGCGTGATCATGCTCGTGACAGGTCTCTTCCTCGCCCCCCTCAGCCACCAGCTCGACGACCAGGCGATGCAGCAGGCGCTGTCCATCGCCCAGACCGCCGCAGCCGAACCCGGTCTGGTGCGCGACCTGACCAGTACCGACCCCAGCCCCACCGGACCGGTGCAGGCCGAGGCGGAACGGATCCGGCGGGCCACCGGAGCGCTCTACATCGTGGTCATGGACACCCGCGGGGTGCGCTGGTCGCACACCGACACCGCACAGATCAGCAGACACGTCTCAACCGATCCCAGCTCGGCTCTGGGCGGCCGGGAGGTCATGCAGATCGACAACGGAACCCTGGGCCGCTCGGCACGCGCGAAGGTTCCTCTGCGCGACAGGGACGGGACCATCGTGGGTGCCGTCTCGGTGGGTATCGCCTACGACAGCGTCCATGAGCGGCTGCTCGGCGCCATTCCCGGTCTGCTGCTCTACTCCGGAGCGGCGCTCGCCGCGGGCGTGCTGGCCGCCCTGGCCGTCTCGCGGCGGCTGCAGCGCGGTACCCATGGACTCGCCTTCGCCGACATCTCCGCGTTGCTGGACGAGCGCGAGGCCATGCTGCACAGCATTCGCGAGGCCGTTCTCGCCCTCGACGCCCAGGGCCGGATCCGGTTGCTCAACGATGAGGCGCAGCGTCTGCTGGAGCTGGACCAGGACGCCGTCGGACGGGCGCTGGGCGAGGTGCTACCGCCAGGCCGTACGACGGAGGTGCTGGTGGGACGGGTCGACGGCGACAACCTGATCACCGTCTGCCATGGACGCGTGCTGATCGCCAACCGTATGCCCACCGGTGACGGCGGAGCCGTCGTCACCCTGCGCGACCGTACCGAGCTGGAGCTGCTCGGCCGTGAACTGGACTCCACTCACGGCCTGCTGGATGCGATGCGCGCCCAGGACCACGAGCACGCCAACCGGCTGCACACCCTGCTCGGACTGTTGGAACTCGGGAGGCACGATGCCGCGATGGAGTTCGTCGCGCAGGTGGCCAATGGTCACCGGGCCTCGGCGGAGCAAGTCGCGGAACGCGTCAACGATCCTCTGCTGTCGGCGCTGTTGGTGGGCAAGTCGGCCATCGCGGCGGAGCGGGGCGCCTCTTTGCGCATCTCGCCGGCCACCCGGCTCCCGGACGTGGTGGTGGACCCGCGCGATCTGGTCACCGTCCTCGGCAACCTCATCGACAACGCGCTGGACGTCGCCTCGCTCATCGAGGTCGAGCTTCTCGCCGAGGGCACCACCGCGGTGCTGCGGGTCAGCGACAACGGTCCCGGGGTACCTCCCGGCATGCGCGAGCAGATCTTCACCGAGGGCTGGTCCACCAAGGAGTCCCCCGCGCATCGCGGACGCGGTCTGGGTCTGGCGCTGGTGCGCCGGCTGGCCGAGCGCTACGGTGGCGCGGCTCGCGTCACGGCCCGGGCCGGCGGTGGCGCGGTCTTCACCGTCGTCCTGCCAGAGGCACTCAGCGTCCGGCCGCTGTCCGAAGTGGGAGAGTTGTGATGATCGATGTCCTGGTGGTGGACGACGACTTCCGCATTGCCGAGATCAATGCCGCATATGTCGCCAAGGTCCCCGGCTTCCGTGTCATCTCACGCGCACACACCGCAGCACAGACGCTCGCCTTCCTGGAGCGTGACCATGTCGACCTCGTTCTTCTCGATCACTATCTTCCGGACGAGACGGGGCTGACACTTGTACGGCGGCTGCGCCAGCTGGGCCACCCGGCCGATGTGATCATGGTGACCGCGGCCCGTGATGTGTCGACCGTCCAGACCGCCATGCGGTACGGCGCCCTGCAGTACCTGGTCAAGCCGTTCAGCTTCGCCGGTCTGCGGTCCAAGCTGGAGAGTTACGCGGCCCTGCGCCGCACCCTCGAAGGCGTGGGAAACGGCCACGGCGAGGCGGGGCAGGAGCAGGTCGACCAGATCTTCGGCGCCCTTCGCACCGCGGGTTCCGGTCCCGCGGCAGCCCTGCCCAAGGGCCACTCCGCACCCACGGCCGACGTCATCCGCCATGTCCTGTCGGCCGCCGACGAGCCGCTGTCCGCCCACGAGGTCGCCGCCCGGGCCGGCCTCAGCCGCTCCACCGCCCAGCGTTACCTCAAGTACCTGGAGGGCGCGGGCCGCATCAGCCTCAGCCTCAAGTACGGCGACACCGGCCGGCCCGAACACCGTTACGCGTGGGCGAAGGCGTGCTGAGTAGCGTACGAGGCGGCAGCCGATCTCAGCCGTTCGGCTGCTCTCCCTGGGCGATCTCCACGCTTCGGTGCAGGTCGTGCACACCGGCCGCCACCCCGGCGGGCGAGGCGGCCATCACGCAGACGAGCAGGGCGCCGACCGCGGCGGGCGTGCGACGGCTATGAGGCTTCGGGGTGCGTATGAGGGCCGCGACGCGCTGCGGCACCGGTCAGGATGTGGCCGCGAGGGCGAAGGACGCCCGGTGAGTCTGCGGCGTACCGGTGGCCGGCGCCGCGCGGCCGATCGCGAGCCGTCGGACACCGGTCCCCGGCCACCGCAGCGGCGGCTTCGTCGGCCGCGTGCTCCGCGGACATGGGTGCCGCTGCCCGCCCTTTCGTCGGCGACCGACGGCCGGGGGACTGCTGCGACACGTCGCCGCGCGGATGACAGGTGGGGAACCACCCTGCTGCACGACAGCGACGTGACCTCCGCACCCGGCGCCTGGCGCTCCGCACTCGGCGCACTTCCCGTGATCACCGATACCTGCGGCGAACGGGGCTGCGGATCGGACCGCTGCGTTCGCACACCCCTTGCTGAACGGAGCCGGACTGGTAGCGTTCGCCCATATCGTCCCAGCCGACCGGTGCGCCATCCGATGCGACAAGGGCTGATGCATGAACCGAGATGAGACGAAGAATCCGCCCCCCGGCCAACTGCGTTCTGATGAGCTGCCGTTCGGGGCATCCCGGACGAGTCCGCAGGACACGCCGCTCGTGGAGCTCACCCCCGCCGCCGCCGATCTGGTGCGTCGACTGCGGGAGGCCCACGGCCCGTTGATGTTCCACCAGTCGGGCGGCTGCTGCGACGGCAGTGCGCCCATGTGTTACCCGTACGGAGAATTCCGTACCGGCGGCTCCGACGTGCTGCTGGCCTCGCTCGATGTCGACGGGGTGGCGGAGAGTGTCCCGTTCTGGATGTCGAAGAGTCAGTTCGAGCTGTGGGCGCACACCCGCCTGATCGTCGATGTGGTGGAGGGTCGGGGCAGTGGCTTCTCTCTGGAGGCTCCGGAGGGGGTGCGGTTCCTGATCCGGTCCCGGCTCGTCGGCCTTTGAGGCGGCACCGCATGCCGCGGGTTTGCCGTAACAGCAAGAATTCTTGTGGGCGAGACGGCGGTGGCCGAATGATCGTGGCACAGGTGGCACCGATGGGCGAGGCGCTCCCGGCCGGGTGACCTCCGCGTCGACGGCCACCGCACGAGAGCTGGTCACATCCGCGAGGAGAAGCACATGCCGCCCACCGACTTTCCCGCCGCTCCGCTGCCGGACGCCGTCCACCGGCTGGTGGAGGTGCCCGGAGGCCGTATCCACCTGCTGGAACAGGGAACCGGACCGTTGGTCCTGCTGGTCCACGGCTTCCCCGAGTCGTGGTACTCGTGGCGCCACCAGCTTCCGGCCCTTGCCGCAGCAGGGTTTCGTGCGGTTGCCATCGATGTACGCGGCTACGGGCGCTCGTCGAAGCCCGGCGATGTGGAGGCGTACCGGATGCCGGCCCATGTCTCGGACAACGTCGGTGTCGTTCAAGCGCTCGGTGAACGGACCGCGACGATCGTGGGCCACGACTGGGGTTCGACCATCGCCGCCGGCAGCGCGCTGCTCTTGCCCGATGTCTTCACCTCCGTGGCGCTGCTCAGCATCCCGTACGCACCGCGGAACGGTCACCGGCCGAGCGACGTCTTCAGCCGTATTGGAGGTGCCGAGGAGTTCTATGTCAGTTACTTCCAGTCCCCGGGGCGGGCCGAGGCGGAGATCGAGCCCGATGTGCGCGGTTGGCTGGCCGGGTTCTACGCCGGACTCTCCGCCGACACGATGCCTTCGGACGGTGAGGGCAGTCTCTTCTTCATCCCGCCGGGGGCACGGCTCCGCGACCGGTTCGCCACCGACAGCCTCCCTTCCTGGCTGAGCGAGGCCGATCTCGATTTCTACGCGGCGGAGTTCGAGCGGACCGGGCTGACGGGGGCGCTCAACAGGTATCGCAATGTCGACCGGGACTGGGAGGACCTCGCCGCCTGGGACGGTGCGCCGATCCCCCAGCCCTCGCTGTTCATCGGCGGAGAGCTTGACGCGTCGACCACCTGGATGGCCGACGCCATCGAGAGCTTCCCCGAGACCCTTCCCGGCCTGGTCTCCTCCCACGTCCTGCCGGGGTGCGGGCACTGGATCCAGCAGGAGCGCGCCGTCGACGTCAATCGTCTGCTCACCGAATGGCTGCGTTCCCCGCAGGTGCGCGCCACCCGGTGAGCCGCGTCCGGCCACGGTCACTCCGTGTCCCGGACCGCCACGATGCCGTTGAACACACCCACATACGCCGTCGGGACCGATCGTGATCGGCGCCCAGTTGTTGTCGTACGAGGGGGCCGGTGCCGGTGAGCTTCTTCCAACGGCGTTCGCCGGTGCGGAAGTCCACGGCGGTGAGGTACCAGGCGTCGATGTCGACGACGAAGCGCCGGCCGCCGTCCGCCGCCTGCTCATGGGCGATCCGCAGGATGTGCTGCCGGGAGTCGGCGAGAACCACCCGGTCCTGGTTGTCGAGGTAGAAGTAGGCGCCGTCCGAGGTGTCCTTGAAGATCTTCGAGAAGTCGAGTCGGGTGATGGCCTCGACGGTCGAGGAGCGCTGCGGGAGCCTGCACTCGGCCGGTGTGTCGAGGGTGCGGGGATCGAGGACCTTGAGCAGGAACCCCCGGTGAACGTGCCGCACACGGTGATCAGCCGGCCCGCCGAGTCGAAGGTGGCGGTGGCGCACTCCCCGCCGAGCGGGGCGATCTGTTCGCTGCGGACTCCGGGGCTGCGGCCGAGGGGCCCGGAGTACGGATGGGTGGCGCTTTCCGCCGCATCGGCGTGCATGGAGTGCGTGGTGTTTCATGCCCGCTTCACGACATCGCAACTCGGCGCATCGCGCCACGGCCGGCCGGGGTCAGCCGGGTACGGACCGGACCGCCGCGTGGCGTCGCCCACGGTCGCGGTGATCGAGCATCGCCCGTCGGATCTCGGCGGCCGTGGCCCGTACGTGGTCCGAAGTGGCGGCAGGTCGGCGATCGAGGGAACGAAGCGATGCTCGGGCCTTCGGCATTGCGTACACGCGGTGGCCTTTTCATCCCCACATACCGGCCGCCCCCGGATGACGGCATCGTGCTGCCGACTGTTCAGGACGATCACCTTCTGTTCGTGGGACCGGCCCTTGTCCGTCCTGTTCCGGATCACCCTGGATCGATTCCGATCGATTCCCGCGGGCACGGAAGCCCGCGCCCGACCTCCGGGCAGTCCGCGTGACCGCCTCTGGGGCCCCGGTCACCGAACGGGCTGCGGGAGTCAGGGCTTGAGGCTGCTGACGACGTCGGCGGTGGCCGTCAGGCCGTTCTGAATGGTCGGCGCCATGCTCGTACCCGCGAGGAAGAACCCGAGCATGGCGCAGACCAGCGCATGCGTGATCTTCAGCCCCCCGTTGCGGAGGAAGATCACCGCAAGGATCAGCAGAAGCAGCACCAGTGAGATCGAAATGGCCATGGCCAACCTCCTCCGCCGCGCCGGAATGCGGCATTCGGCCGCCAGTGTGGCGTAGCGGAGAGGCCATCCGGCGGACTGGCATGTCCGCCATATGGGTGTTGACTGGCTGTCACGGTCCGGACGGTGCGCCCGCGTCCGGTCAGCCGTCGAGGCGAGTGGCCTCGGTCCTCGCGTCCCTGTCATGTGTACGCAGGAAGTGTTCGAGCCCTGCCAGGTCGTCGGTGTTGAGGTGGTCGACCTCGGCGGCCAGCAGTTCGGTCCATACGGCGTCCCGCTCCGGTCCCGCGACGTCGGGCGTGGCCCAGAAACGGACGCGTTGGCCGCTCCGGTGGGCCGTGGCGACGAGCGAGCGCAGTTTGTCCCGTTCGGCCACGGGGAAGGGGCCCGCGCCCAGCCAGCTGAAGTTGTCGCTCCAGCTGCTGCTGATGAGCGGGATGAACGAGGCGGTGGCCGCGGTCCCGAGGTCGCCCGGCCGGCCGTCGTAAAACGCGTACCGCGTGCGCTGCGCCTCCATCGGGACGCGAGCGGCGCGGTCGCCGGAGATGACGGGTGTGATCGCGCCGGGCCGCACCCGGCCGTGGTGGTACGCCGTCAGCATCTGCCGGTATCGCCTGAGCTGCCGGTCGAGTTCGAGGTAGGCGGCGGCCCCATCGGTCTTGATGTCGATCAGTAGCTGGACGGGTTCGCGGTAGCCGGGGTGGACCGTGCCGTGGTTGGCCCGGACCCTGGCCAGCAGCGGGTCGAGGTAGAGAGAAGCAAGGGTTCGGGTGGGGTCGAGGTCGGTGGCCTCGTGGGCGACCAGCAGCTCCCCGTCCACAAGGAAGATGTCTGCCTCGACGCTGGTGAAGCCGTGGGCGAGCGCGTCGTGGAGGGGGTGCGTGTGCAGGTAGTCGTTGTGCGCGTGGGCCTGGCGCAGCGGGCGCGGACAGTGGCGGCCTGCGGCCGAGGGCGCGGCGGACGCCTCGGACGCGACGGCCGTCTGCAGGGACAGGACTGCGCCTGCGGCGACGGTGGCGAGCGCGGTGGTGACGACGTTTCGGCGGGTCGGGAACGCCATGGATTCTCCCGAGAGCGAGGGGCGGATCGGACGGTCGGACGCGACCGAGTATGCGACCGTGATCGCTGCAACGGAAAGGCACTTCACAAGAGTTGATCGGGTCGTCGTCCGCTCGTCGACTGCCGTTCCCCTTGTCGGCCGGCACCGTCCAGCGGTGGTGGACGATGCCGCTGCCGGCGTTGGTGCCGAGCGGGCTTCGTCGGCACAACAGCGCGCAGGTGGTACGCGTGGCCCTTGTCGCCGAGCAGGGCGTCGGGGCGCCTGCGCGGACGGCCGCGACGGCCGGCGATCGGCGGAATGCTGTTGACCAGGGCGAGGGTCCGGGAGACGTCGTTGACGTTGGCCGCGGTAGTGATGACCTCGAGCGGTGTGCCGCGTCCGTCGCAGATCAGGTGGTGCTTGGTGCCTGTCTTCCGGCGGTCGGCCGGCGACGGACCGCTGTCGGCAACCCCTCTTTCGCGCGGACGTGAGACCCGTCCACGCACGCGCGGGGCCAGTCAATCGCGCCGGCGACTGCTGCTCGACTGGCGCTCCCCCGCGGCTGAGCCATTCTTCGGAGCCACCCACGCCAACCCGATGGGTCTGGCAAGCCGCCGCAGGTATCGCTGGACCCGCGGCCGGATCAGCGACTACTGGGACGAGGTGTTCACGTCGGACGGGTTTGTCGGGCACGCCGCGCTCGACGACCAGTCCGCCTTCATCGCCGGCCTGGGCAGCAACCGGTCGCCACGGATGCGAGACGTGCTCGGCACCATCCAGGCCGACCAGGACGCCATCATCCGCGCGGGATCCCGCGGCGCTCTCGTCGTCGACGGCGGTCCGGGTACGGGGAAGACCGCCGTCGCTCTGCACCGCTCCGCCTACCTCCTCCACTCCGACCCTCGCCTCGGTCACCGCCGGGGCGGCGTGCTGTTCGTCGGTCCGCACCAGCCCTACCTGGGCTACGTCGCCGAAGGGGCCACAGCAGCGGTCGAGGCCGACCCGCACGTGGCCCTCCTGAAGTCCTCCGCGAACCTGGTGAAGGCGATCGAGACGGCCGTCGGGTTCTACGAGGAGCCGCCCACCAAGGGGATGACGATCACGACCCAGTGGTCCGACATCCGGCTGAGCGCCGACGACTGGGCCCTGGCGTTCGAAGCAGCAGGACCCGGTGCTCCGCACAACGAGGCGCGCGACCAGATCTGGGAGGAGCTGCTCACGATCCTGGTGGACGAGCACGACGACGACGTCCCGGCCGACCTGCTCCGCAAGTCGCTGCTGCAGAACAGGGAGCTGCTCACGACCTTCGACCGCGCGTGGCCACTGCTCGAAGCGGCCGACGTCGTCGGAGACCTGTGGTCGGTACCCGCCTACCTGCGCAAGTGCGCTCCCTGGCTCAGCCCCGATGACGTGTCGCAGCTGCAGCGCGGGGACGCCCAGGCCTGGACGGTGTCCGACCTGCCGCTCCTGGACGCGGCACGGCAGCGGGTCGGCGACCCGGAGGCTTCGCGACGCAAGCGTCGGCATGACGCCTCTGTCGCCGCCGAACGCGAGCACATGGCCAACGTCATCGACGCCCTGCTCGAGGCCGATGACGACGGCGAAGGTGCGGTGACGATGCTGCGCGGACAGGACATTCAGGACACCCTGATCGACGGGACCGCATCGCCCGGCACCGAACCGGACCTGCTCGCCGGCCCGTTCGCACACATCGTCGTGGACGGGGCTCAGGAACTGACCGACGCGGAGTGGCAGATGTTGCTGCTCCGGTGCCCGTCCCGGAGCTTCACCATCGTCGGGGATCGCGCCCAGGCCAGGCACGGGTTCACGGAGTCGTGGCAGGAGCGGCTCGAGCGGATCGGGCTCGACCGGATCAACCTGGCCTCCCTGAGCATCAACTACCGGACACCGGAAGAAATCATGGCGGAAGCCGAGCCGGTCATCCGGGCCGTGCTCCCGGACGCCAATGTGCCGACCTCCATCCGCAGCAGCAACGCCCCCGTCGTACACGGATCTGCTTCGGATCTGAGCTCGATCCTCGACACCTGGCTCGCCGCACATGCCGACGGGATCGCCTGCGTCATCGGCGATCCCACATTCCGGACGACGTCCCGCGTCCGGTCGCTGCCCCCGGAGCTGTCGAAGGGGCTCGAGTTCGACCTGGTCGCCCTCATCGACCCGGAGGCGTTCGGCAAGGGCATCGAAGGAGCGGTCGACCGCTATGTCGCGATGACCCGAGCGACCCAGCAGCTCGTCATCCTCACGAGCTCCTGACGTCGGCCGGACGCGTCGGTGATCGGCTCCGCCTGCGTACCGCTCCGCCTCAAGACTCCTTAAAATTACCTCACCTTCCGCTTCTCATGTACTTTAGAGGAAATATTGAGCCTGCAGGGCGAGCGGAAGAGCAGTTTGGGGGCGACGTGGCGCGGCAGCTCTATTACTCGGTGGAGCAAGTGGCGGGCCTGCTGGGGCTGCATGTCAGAACCGTGCGGGGATATGTGCGGGACGGGCGACTGAAAGCGACCCGGGTCGGCAGGCAGTACCGGATCACCCGCGAGGACCTGGAGGCGTTCACGGGCATCCCCGCCCCCTCCCCCGCCCGTCGTACGCGCCATGCCGAGGTGTCCGGCATCGTGCAGATCGACGCGATCAGCCCTGAGGCGACCATCCGCCTGACCAACCTGGTCATGGCCGCCGCACAGGGCCGACACCGCGAGCAAGGTGCTGACCGGCTGCGCGTGGAAACCGTCTACGACGAGGAACGAGCCGCTCTCAAGATCATCGTCCTGGGCGGCCTGGACACCGCGGCGGACCTGCTGAAGATCATCAACACCCTGATCGAGGAACCGGAATGAGCAGCACCTACACCTCCGATGAACACAGCCCCATGCCTGACACGCTCCAGCACCTCGCAAGCACACCCGTCCTCATCTGCGCGCCGGACGGCGCACCGCTGCGCGACGAGCAGGACGCGCTCGACCTGATCGGTGAAGGACTCCAGCACGACGCCACCTGGGTCGCGGTTCCGGTCGGCCGGCTGACGGACGACTTCTTCCGACTGCGGACCCGCGTCGCGGGCGACATCGTCCAGAAGTTCGTCAACTACCGTCTGAAACTGGCCGTCGTCGGGGACATCTCCCGGCACACCGATGCCAGCAACGCCCTGCGGGACTTCGTCCGCGAAAGCAACCGGGGCACCCAGCTCTGGTTCCTGCCCGACATCGACGCCCTGCACGCACGGCTGGGAGAGGTCTGACGGGGTGAGAAGGAGACGCCGAGCGAGCATGAGTATTGACGGCGAGCGAGTCACGCAGTCGGTGTCGCTGTCCCGGATCAGCGGAAGAAGTTCGCGGACCGTGCGTGCTGCAGGTCGAGCACGTTGAGCACCATACGGTACGTGACGGTGCTGCAGGTGCTGCCCAAGTACCCACTGGCCTCAAGTGGACAGGAATCCTGCAGAGCCGGACTCCGAGCCGACGGTCTGGCCCTTCGCCGCCCGCCCGACCATACGTGCGGTGGCGTCCAGCAGCCGAATCGCCTTTCACGAGCCAGGCCATACCCAGTGCCGTGGTTGCGCGGCGCGATCCCGACCCGGCGGTGCGTCTTCGCCGCTCCCCCGTCAGGTCAGTCGGCGTCGACGTAGCCCATCGTCCGGTTCATGGCGATAGCGCTTGTGTTCGCCGGATGGTGGAATGTGCGGACCGTGCGCGCTCCGCACATTCTGGCGAAGCCCATCCCGAACGTCTTCATGGCAATGGACAAGCCGCGCCCTCGGTACTCGGCCTTCACTCCGGTCATCTCGTTGAAGACGAAGTCCCCATGGTCGGAGGTCGCCGCCATGCCGATCCAGGCTTCGCCGTCCAGTGCGATCACGACACCGCACGGATCATACGAAGGGACCGCCAGCCGGCGCTCGGTGTATTCGTCGAACGAGTAGAACTCGCCCCGCTCCGGGATGTCGGCGGCGAACTCCTTGTTCAGCTCGTACAGGGCGCGACGGTGTTCAGGGGTGTCTCCCAGTTCGGCAAGTGTGGTCAGCCGGATGCCGCCGGCGCGACATCTCGTCACGTACTCCTCAAATCGGTCGGCGTCGAACGCACTGACATCAAGTTCCAGCTTTACCCACTGATCAGCCATGCTTCCCCTCCACCTGGATCCGCCGAATGCGGGGCTTGTCCCAGCACCCTCATTGTCGAATGCGCGAAGGGCGTGGGCTCATCCGGTCGGGCTCATGGACTCCTGCGCTGCGACAGGCCCGGAGATTCCCTGCCAGCCGACTGTACGGTCGCACCAGCGTTCCAGCAGCACCCGGTCGTGGCCGACGGCCAGCAGCCCGGCCCCGGACTCGCGTCGGTAGGCCTCTACCACCGCCACCAGAGCGGCGGTCGTCGACGCGTCGAGCATCGCGGTCATCTCGTCACAGATCAGCCAGCGCGGCCGCAGGACCAGCGCCCTGGCCAGACAGGCGCGCTGCAACTGGCCGTCGCTCACCTCGTGGGGACGCCGGTTCAGCAGTTCGGCCGTGAGACCGACGGCCGGTGCCAGCTCGGCCACCCGGTCCGTCACCTCCGCGCGCCGGCCGGTCGCCCGCAGCGGCTGGGCCATGAGTTCGCGCAGGCTGAGCCGGGGGTCGGCCGAGAGCCGGGGCTGTTGGAAGACGACGCCGACCGCGGTGCGCTGCGCCCGCGGTGCGCGGTGCCGCCAGCCCCGTACCGACCGGCCGTCGAGTACGACCGTGCCCGCGTCCGGGCGATGCAGCAGGGCGGCGACCTTGGCCAGGGTGGATTTGCCACAGCCGCTCGGGCCGAGCAGTCCGACGGACTCCCCCGGCGCGATCGTCAGGGATGCATCGCGGACGACGGGGTCGCGGGGGTCGTATCCGGCAGTGATACGGGCGAGTTCAAGCATGGGCGGACTCCTCCGCGCCTGCCCGCACACCGTGGTGGCAGGCCAGACGGCCGTCGAACGGGGGTGGTACGGAGCACCGGTCGTCGGCGCGGCTGCAGCGGGCCGCGAACGCGCACCCGTCGGGGAGGGCTCCGAGCTCCGGCGGCATTCCCGGGACGGGGGCGAAGGCGCGCTCCGGCAGGGCGTCGAGGAGACCGCGCGCGTACGGATGGCCTGGTCCCGGCTCTCCGAAGAACCGGTCGGCGTCGGCGAGTTCGACGATGCGGCCCGCGTACATCACGGCGACCCGGTCGGCGATCCGCTCAGCCGCCGCCAGATCATGGGTGATGATCAGCAGCGCCCTGCCCCCGTCGGTGTGGCGGCGCAGTTCGTCGACGGTTCGCTCGACCAGGTCGCGGTCGAGTCCGGTGGTCGGCTCGTCGGCCAGGAGGAGGGGTGCGTCACCGATCAGGGCGAGCGCGGTCGCGGCGCGCTGGGCGAGACCGCCGGAGAGCTCGTGCGGATACCGGTCCAGGTGGCCGGCCGGGAAAGCGGCACGCGCGGCGGCTTGCTCCGCCGCGGTGCGCAGCGTGGGCTTTCGGATGCCGGTCAGTTCACGGACGGTCTCCTCCAGTTGGGCGCGCACCGTACGGACTGGAGTGAGGTGGGCTGCGGGGCTCTGCGGTACGAGTCCGATGCGGCGGCCTCGTACCGTCCGGGCGAGGGTCCGTTCATCGGCGGTGAGGAGATCGGTCCCGTCACCGAGCACCGCCGAACCCTCGGTCTGCGCATTGCCGGGCAGCAGCCCCAGCAGCGCTGAGGCGAGTACGGATTTGCCGCAGCCGCTCTCGCCGACCAGGGCCAGGCACTCCCCCGCCGCGAGGTCGAAGCGTGCGTCGCTGACGGCCGCGATGTGCCGCCCGCCGCGCATCCGGAAGCGGACGGAGAGCCCACGGACGGAGAGGACCGGAGTCTGCGGGTCCGGGGTCTGCGGGTCCGGGGTCTGCGGGTCCGGGGTGGGCTTCACAGCATCAGCTCCGATCGGCGGCGCGGGTTGATCCGTTCCCGCCAGGAGCCGGCGAGGCCCGCCAGAGCGAGTGTCGGGATGATCAGGAACAGGCCGGGGAAGAGCGTCGGCCACCAGTCCCCGGCAAGCAGCGAACTGCGCGCCGTCTGCACGAGGTTGCCGAGGCTCGCCTGGTGGGTGGGGAGTCCGAGCCCCAGGAAGGAAAGCGCGGACTCGTGCCACATGGCGTGCGGCACCATGAGCACCGCGGCGAGGCCCGCCTGCGGAAGCACTGCGGGCAGCAGATGCCGGACGATGACCCGCCCGCGCGAGGCGCCGCCGGAGATCGCCGCGTCGATGAACGGGCGCGAGCGCAGCGACAGCACTTCGGAGCGGACGATCCGGGCCGTCGAGAGCCAGTGGGTGAGGGCGACGGACACGATCACGGGGCCGACGCCGGGCCGGAACATGGCGACGATGAAGATGCCGAGCAGCAGATGCGGTACGGACGAGAAGATGTCCACGAGCCGCATGACGATCCGGTCGGTCCAGCCCCCGAACGCGGCGGCGAGCGCACCGACGGCGGTCCCGATGACGGTGGCGGTGAGCCCGGCGACGATGCCGACGAGCAGCGAGACGCGGAGCCCGTAGACGCAGCGCAGCAACAGGTCCCGGCCGACATCGTCGGTGCCGAACGGGTGCTCCCAGGAGGGCGGTTGGAGTTTGGCCGCGAGGTCGACGGCCTGCTGGTCGAGCTGGACCAGCGGCGGTACGAGGAGTACCGCGAGCAGCATCGCTGCGACGATCCCGGCGGAACTGACCACGCGGATACGGCGGGTCGTGCGGCGGGCGGGTCCGAGGACGGGTTCAGCCATCGAAGCCCACCCTCGGATCGGCGATCGCGTACAGCAGATCGGAGACCAGGTTGCCGAGGACGACCGCCGCGGTGGCGAGCACCGTGAGCGCCGCGAGCAGCGGGAAGTCGACGGAGGTGGCGGCCTGCACGGTAGCAGCGGCGATCCCGGGCCAGCTGAAGACCGTCTCGACGAGCAGGGCACCGGTGATGAGTTCGGGGACGCGGGAGCCGATGAGGGTGAGCATCGGCAGCATCCCGGAGCGCAGTGCGTGGCCGAGCAGCACGGTGCGTTCGCGCAGTCCACGGGCGCGTGCGCCGCGCACCGGGTCCTCGTCCAGTGCGTCGGTGACGCCCTGGCGTACGTAGAGGAAGAACCACGGCAGCTGGGAGATCCCGAGCACGGCCGCCGGCAGCACCAGATGGGTGGCGACCTGGCCGAAAGTGACCGTGTCGCTGGCCGCGTCGGTGAGGCCACCGGCCGGGAGTACATCGAGTTTCAGGGCGAAGAACCAGATGGCGAGCAGTCCGGTCCAGAAGGCCGGGGCGGCTTCGAGCGTGTACGCGGCGGAGCTTGCGCACCGGTCGAGCAGGCCGCCGGGCCTGCGTGCGGCCAGCACGCCGAGGCCCGTACCCAGGACGACGGCGACGACGAAGGCGCTCGCGGCGAGCAGCACGGACCAGCCCAGGCGTTCGCCGATGACATCGGCGACCGGCTGGCGCATCACGCTGGAGTCGCCGAGGTCGCCGCTCAGCGCGGAGGTCAGCCAGTTCCACCAGCGGGTCACAAGGGGCTGGTCGACGCCGAGGTTGACCCGCAGCTGATCGAGGTTCTCCTGCGAGGCGGTGAGACCGGCGGTGCCCGCGTACGCCTTGACCGGGTCGAAGGGGGAGGCGGCGGCGACGGCGAAGACACCGAACGTCACGGCGGCCAGGACGGGGACGGCGAGCAGCGCCCGCCGTCCCGCCATCCTGCCCATCGGCCCCCAGGGGAGGCGGTGGTTCACTTCTTCGGCGTCCAGTCCTCGACGTTCCACCACGGGCCGGATGCCAGACCGTGGTCGTGCGGTTCCACCTGGGTGGTGAGCGCGCCGAAACGGTCCTTCACGACGTAGAGATGGTCGATGTGGGTGAGGAAGGTGTAGCCGGGGTTCTTCACCAGTTCGCGCTGGACGGTGTCGTAGGCGGCCTTGCGCTCGGCCTCGTCGCCGCTTCTGCGGCCCGCTTCGAGGGCCTGGTCCACGGCCTTGTTGTCGTACCACGCCATGTTGTTGAAGCCGTCGCCCGCGAGCGAGGACTTCAGCAGGGTGTACTGGTCGAAGTCGGGGTCGGCGGGCGATCCGCCGCCCGCGAGGACCGCGTCCTGCTTCATCCGGGGCTCGATGACCTCCCAGGTCCCGGCCTCGGTGGTGATGTCGATGCCGGCCTTCTTGGCGTCGGAGGCGTAGGCGAGTGCGTGGTCCTGACGGAGCTTGTCGCCGGTGAGGTACCAGAGCGGGAACGCGGCACGTACGCCGTCCTTGGCGCGGATGCCGTCCTTGCCGGGCTTCCACCCGGCGTCGTCGAGGATCTTCTTCGCGGCGTCGAGGTCGTGGATGCGTTCGGTGCCCTTGGCGAACCACTCGCTGTCGGTGGGGACTGGACCGTAGGCGGCCCTGCCCTCGCCGTTGAGTATGGAGTCGACCATGGCCTGCCGGTCGACGGCGACATCGAGGGCGCGCCGGATCGCGGTGTCGCCCGCGACCTTGTTGTGGGTGGGCAGGGTCACGGTGCGGTAGTCGTACGTCGTGGCGGCGTACGTGCGCATGCCGTTGTCGCGGGCGAAACCCTTGGCCAGGTTGGGGGGCAGGATCGCGCCGTCGAGCTCGCCGGAGCGCAGCCGGGTGGCGCGTACGTCGTCGTCCTTGATGATCGCCATGGTGAACTTCTTCACCTTCGGTGCGCCGCCCCAGTAGTCGGGGTTGGCCTTGAAGCTCAACTTCTCGCCCTTGGACCACTTGGTGAGAACGTACGGTCCGGTGCCGATGGGGTGGGTGGTGAAGGCGCCGGTGTTGACGTCCTGCCTGCCCGCGACGTGTTCGGGGACGATGGGCAGGACGGTGCGCTGGGCGAAGGGCGCGTAGGGGTACTTGAGCGTGAAGACGACGGTGTCGTCGCCGGTCGCTTCGACGCTGTTCACCGCGTCGAGCTCGGTCCGGGAGGCGTTGTTGGTCTTCTCGTCCAGGATGGTGCGGTAGGTGAAGACGACGTCCTTGGCGCCGAACGGCTTCCCGTCGCTGAACTTCACGCCGCGGCGGAGTTTGTACGTGTACGTCAGTCCGTCGTCGCTCACCTCGGGCAGGGCGGTGGCGAGCGCGGGCCGCAGCTTCATGTTCCCGTCGAGGGCGAGCAGCCCGTCGAAGATCTTGGAGTTGCCGTCCTTGCCGTAGCCGAGGAGCGGGCTGAGACTCTCGGGCTCGTAGGCGATACCGACCACTGCCGAGTCCCCGGCCCCCGAACCGGAGTTGCTGCTGTCCGAGCCACCCGGTTGTGAACAGGCTGCCGCGGTCAACGACAGCACGGTCGCCAGTGTCGCGGCGACCGCTCCCCGTATCGATCGGGCCGTCATACTCTGCACATCCCTTATTGAAGATCGACCGTTATTGCGAGCCAGTCGCAATTAAACAACAAGTAAAGGGATGTCCGGTACCCCCGGACGGGGAAACGGCGGAGCGGAGGCGCGTGAACACGCACCTCCGCTCCCAAGTCCCGCTGTCTCACGGGCCGTTGCCTGCGTCCGGTTACGGCGCGGGCAGTTCCACGAGTTCGGCAATGGCCTCGCGATGGTGTCCGGCCGTGCCGTACGCGATCGAGTCGGCCTTGGCGCGCTTGAGGTACAGGTGCGCCGGGTGCTCCCAGGTCATGCCGATGCCGCCGTGCAGCTGGATGCACTCCTCCGCCGCGTGCACCGCGACCTTCGAGCAGTACGCCTGCGCGACGGCCACCGCCAACGGCGTGTCGGGGCTGCCGGTCGCGAGGGCGTCCGCGGCGTTTCGCGCGGCGGCGCGGGCCGACACGACCTCCAGCCAGAGCTGCGCCATGCGGTGCTTGAGGGACTGGAACGAGCCGACGGGCCGGTTGAACTGGTGTCGTTCGCGGGTGTAGCGGACCGTCTCGGCCAGGCACCACTCGGCGAGTCCGAGCTGTTCGGAGGCGAGCAGTCCGGCGCCCGCCAGCAGTCCTCGGCGCACGGCGGAGACTGCGGACGCGCCGTCGGCCAGGCGGGTTCCGGCGGCTCCGGCAAGGGTGACGGTGGCGATCGGGCGAGTCAGGTCGAGCGGGACGAGCGGCTCGACGGTGACACCGGCGGAGCCGGTCTCCACCGCGTACAGACCGTCGGTCGTCGGCACCAGCAGCACATCGGCCGTGGCCGCGTCGGCGACGCCGGTCACCATCCCCTCCACCGCGCCGGCCACGACACCGGCCGGCTGCGCGGCGTCGGGCGCCGGGGCGGAGAACGGCACGGCGAGGACCGCGATCCTGCGTCCGGTGGCGAGGTCCCTAAGGAGTTCGGCGGCCGGTCCGTCCTGCGCCGCAAGCGCGAGGAGCGTCTCGGTGGCGACGACCGCACTCGTCAGATACGGCGCGGGGGCGACGCTGCGGCCCAGCTCCTCCAGCACCACCGCGGCCTCCCGGTGTCCTGCGCCCTGCCCGCCCAACTTCTCCGGCACCAGCAGCCCGGCGGTGCCGATGCCGGCGGCGAGGGCCTTCCAGAGCTGCGGGTCGTACGGCGTGTCCGACTCGACGCGGGCGAGCACCGTCGGCGCGTCGCACCGGTCGGCGAGCAGCGAACGCACCGCTGCCCGCAGATCGTCCTCGGCCTCCGAATACAGCAGATCGGGTGCCTGGGTCTCTTCGGTCGGTGCGGTCATCGGGCCAGGTCCTTCCAGGCGACGTCCTTGTCGTTGCGCGGCTCGACGGGCAGGCCGAGGACGCGCTCGGCAACGATGTTGAGCAGCACCTCACTGGTGCCGCCCTCGATGGAGTTGCCCTTGGAGCGGAGGTAGCGGTAGCCGGCGTCACGTCCGGTGAAGTCGACGAGCTCCGGGCGGCGCATGGTCCAGTCGCTGTACAACAGACCCTCCTGGCCGAGGAGTTCGACTTCCAGGCCACTGATCTCCTGGTTGAGGCGGGCGAAGGCGAGCTTCATGCCGGAGCCTTCGGGACCGGGCTGTCCGGCGACGAGCTGCTGGCGCAGCCGGGCGCCGGTGAGCCTGGCCACCTCGGCCTCGACCCAGAGGGTCAACAGGCGCTGATGGAGGTCGTGGGTGCGCAGTTCGGGACGCTCGCGCCAGGTGCGGGCGACCGGGCCGATCATGCCGCCCTCGCGCGGGATACGTGTTCCGCCGATGGAGACCCGCTCGTTCATCAGAGTGGTCCGGGCGACCTTCCAGCCTTCGCCGACCGGGCCGAGGCGCCTGCTGTCCGGGATGCGTACGCCGGTCAGGAAGACCTCGTTGAACTCGGCCTCGCCGGTGATCTGGCGCAGCGGCCTGACCTCGACGCCGGGGTCGGTCATGTCGCAGATGAAGTAGCTGATGCCGCGGTGCTTGGGCTGGTCCGGGTCGGTGCGGGCGATGAGGATCGCCCAGCGGGCCAGATGAGCGCTGGACGTCCAGACCTTCTGTCCGTCGACCACCCAGTCCTCGCCGTCGCGGACGGCGCGGGTGCCGAGTGCGGCGAGGTCGGAGCCGGCGCCCGGTTCGCTGAAGAGCTGGCACCAGACCTCCTCGCCGACCCACAAGGGCCGCAGGAAGCGCTGCTTCTGCTCGTCCGTGCCGTAGGCGAGGATGGTGGGGGCTGCCATGCCGAGGCCGATGCCGATCCGGCGGGGATCGTTGTCGGGGGCGCCCGCAGCGGCGAGTTCGGCATCGACGACGGGCTGCAGGGAGCGCGGCGCGTCGAGGCCGCCGAGGCCGGCCGGGTAGTGGACCCAGGCGAGTCCGGCGTCGAAGCGGGCCTTGAGGAAGTCGGTGCGGTCGGTGGTGGCAGGGGGGTGTGCGGCCAGCAGGTCCTGGGTGCGGCGGCGGAGTTCGGCCGCGTCAGGGGTTGTCATCGGGCGGCTCCTGTCGGGAGGACGACGATCCGGCCGGTGCTGGTGCCGTCGGCGACCCGCTGGACGGCGACCGCGGCCCCGGCCAGCTCGACCCGCTCGCTGATCAGCGGCTTGATGACGCCCTGAGCCGCGAGCCGGGTGAGTTCGTCGTGGCAGGCGCGGACCGCGGCCGGATCCTTGGTGTTGTACAGGCCCCAGTGGAGTCCGAGGATCGAGTAGTTCTTGACGAGGGCGTGGTTCAGCGCCGGGGTGGGGATGACGCCGCTCGCGAAGCCTACGACGATCACCCGGCCCTCGAAGGCGATGCACTTCACGGACTTGGCGTACGCGTCGCCACCGACCGGGTCGTACACCACGTCGGCGCCGCGTCCGCCGGTGGCTTCCTTGACCGCGGCGACGATGTCCTCGCTGCGGCGGTCGATGACCAGGTCGCAGCCGAGCTCTGTGGCGATCTTCGCTTTGTCGGAGCCGCCGACGACACCGATGACGGTGGCTCCGGCCGCCTTGCCGAGCTGGACGGCCGCGCTGCCGACACCGCCGGCCGCGGCGTGGACCAGGAGGGTCTCGCCCGCCTGGAGGTGCGCCCTGCGGTGCAGGCCGAACCAGCCGGTCTGGTAGCCGATGTGCAGGGCAGCGGCCTCGGCGTCGTCGAGGGCGTCCGGGGCGGGCAGGAGGGCCGCCTCGTCCGCGACGACGCACTCGGCGAATCCGCCGTTCGGCAGGGCGGGGGTGGCGAGCACCCTCCGTCCGTCCGCCGTCCTGCCGCAGATCTCCACGCCGGGTGTGAACGGCAGCGGCGGCCGCACCTGGTACTGGCCGCGGCAGAGCAGCGCGTCGGGGAAGTTGATGTCCGCCGCGAGCACCTCGATGAGCACCTGCCCGTCGCCGGGTGTGGGCCGGTCGGTCTCTTCGAGCCGCATCACCTCGCTCGGCTCGCCGTTCCGGTGCACTCGCCATGCCTGCATGAGGGGCCTCCACAACACTGTCGGCATTACCACTGCTCCGGCGCATACTAAGCGGTCGCTTGCCTCTCTGGGAACAACCTGCCGGTGCAGGTTTCGGCCTGAGGCGGACATGGATGCGCCCGGTCCGGCCCGAAGTACTTCGGGCCGGACCGGGCGCGGGACGGGTCCACGGGCCTGACCGGGGAGGTGGACGGCGCAATCCCGCCCGCACTCCGCCCGTCAGGCCTCAGACTCAGTCCTGGCCGGCCACCACCACTTCGGCGATCTGCGGCGCCGCCGACCCCGCGCTCCAGACCAGGCGTACCGCGTCGGCCGTGCGGCCCGCGGTGGATACCTCGGTGTACGGGCCGACGAGCGCGCCGACGGTCTGCCACGTTCCGTCGGTGCCCCGCAGCTGGATGTCGGCCCGACCCTCCGACCCGGCCGGCCGCAGGACGGTGACGGACCGCACGGGACGCGCATCGACGAGCCCCACCTCCAGCGCCTCCCCGGCCTCCGGAGCGCGAGCCGCCCGGTAGACGGTGCCCGGGTCTCCGTCGGACGCCGCCCGCAGCGTGGATCCGGTCGCGGCGGGCGGTCCGCCGGTCACCGCCCCGTCCTCGGTCACGACGCTGAACTCCCGTACGACGAGCCAGTTGTCCTGTCCCGCGGTCGCCCGTGCCCGCACATAGCGGGCCTTCGTCCCGGCGTCCACGGTCGCGGTGACGTCCGGCTTTCCGGAGAAGGCGGCGAGCTGCTGCCAGCTCTGCCCGTCGGCCGAGTACTCGAGCACCCCTTCGTGGAGGTAGTCGTCGGTACTGCCGGGCTTGGCCATGGCGAGGGTGATGTCGCCGATGTCCCGCGCCCGGCCCAGGTCCACGGTGATCTGGTCACCTGCGGCGGGCGCGCCGTCGCTCCAGAAGTAGGTGGAGTCGTCGCCGTCCAGCATCCGTGCGAGCGTGTTGCTCTGGTATGTGCCCAGGCTGGTCGATGCCGAGGGCCGCCCGCTCACCCCGAGGATCCGGTCGTGCTCGGCGTTCGCCGCGTCGATGAACCGGTCCAGTACCCCGTCGCCGACGGCGACCGGCACCTTGCGGCCGTCGAGGCCGGTGTACGTGAAGGACTTCGCCGCGGTGACCTGGGCCGGCAGCTGCTGCCGGAGCTCCCAGGCCTGCGCTCCCTTTCCGGCTCGGGCCGCCTCCACCATGCGCAGGGCAGTGCGGGCGGCGGTCGTCCAGGACTCGGTCGCATCCAGCCAGGGGCCGGAGTCGGCGATGAAGCCGCGGTCCGGGAGGCTGCTGCGCAACCGGCCGGGCGCGGAGCCGAGCGCATCGAGCACCGAGGAAAGCCGGGTGGCGTCACCGGACTTCCAGTAGCCGGCGAACTCCGCCGCCAGTTCGGGGGCCTGGTCCTTGTTGAGTGCCGAGCTGTAGTTGACGTCGGCGAAGGCCCGCAGCGCCTTCTCGGTGCGGGAGTCGCCGCCCGCGTACTCCTTCAGTCCCCGGCCCCATGAGGCGCGGGGGTCGTACGCGGCGTCGTTCCAGGCGTAATCGGAAACGGTATGGAGCGCGATCTTCGAGGCGTACGGCTGGATCATCGGGTTGGCGGTGATCCCGGCCAGCTTGCCGGGCAGCCCCTTCTCCCGTCCGTTGAACGGGCCGAGCAGCAGCCGGTTGGTCGCATAGTCGTTGACCGGGTAGTTGTCCCACGTCAGGATCGGGTGATTGAAGACCGTGCGGGCGGCGTCGGCCTGTGCGACGGTCATGGTCGGCGCGACGACACCGACACCGGTCCACTCGACGAGGACATCGGGGTCGAGTTGCTCGGACAGCGCCTTCTTGTACGGCGAAGCGGAGACGTCGTAGTACTCGGTGGGGACCATCTGGAGCGGCTGGGCGCCCGGGTGGGTGGAGACGAACTCCTTGTTGACCCGGTTGAGCAGATAGGCCTGCGCCGCGCCTGCCGCACCGCCGCCGGTCCCCCACTTCGCCTTGTCCTCGGCGCAGTTCCAGTTGGTGTAGCTGATGTCGTCGAGCGGCACGGCGAAGGTCCGTACGCCGATGTCCCAGATCGTCTGGAACTTGTCGACCAGCGCCTTGGCGTCGGCGTCCGAGCTGTAACAGACGGAGAGGCCGGGCGAGAGCGCGTACGTGAACTCCACATGCCGCTGGACTGCCCGGTCGGTGAGCTCCTTGATCTGGGCCAACCGGTCGGCGGGGTAGGCGTCGCGCCACTTCGCGCGGAGATACGGGTCGTCCTTCGGCGAGTACACATAGATGTTCATCTTGTGCTCGCCGTAGTAGTCGAGCTGGTCGAGCCTGGCCTCGTGCGACCACGGGGTGCCGTAGAAGCCCTCGATGACACCGCGCAGTGCGGTGCCGGGCCAGTCGCGTACCGCGAGTCCGGCCACCTCGGCACCCGGACGCTTCGCCCGCGGCAGGACCTGACGCAGGGTCTGCGCGGCGTAGTACGTGCCGGTGGTGTCCTTGCCGGCGAGGACGATGCGACCGGCGCCGATGCCGAGGACATAACCGTCGGCGGGCAGCGCGGACGGGCCGTCGAGGTGCTGGGCGGCGAGCGCGGCGGAGTCACCGACATGGACGGTCAGCCCGCTGCTGCCAGGTCTGTCGCTGCGTACGACGCGCTGTGCACCGGCCCGGCGCAACCCGGTCTCCACCACCTTGAGGGATGGCTCGTCGGAGGTTGCGCCCGCCACCAGGGTGACAGTGGAGCTGATGGTGATCCGGTCGGATCGGCTCTTCACGGACTGCGGGGTCGGCGTGATGGCGGGGGTCCGCTGACCTGCCGCGGCCTTCGCCGGGGTGGCGGTGCGGGTGCTGTCGGCCGCCTGGGCGGGCGGCACGGCGGTCAGCAGACCGCCGGCGAGCAGGGTCGCCGCCGCGCCGAGCGCGGTGAGACGGGGTGGGCGAGGCGTCACTGGTCCTCCATTGATTACTCAAGTCACCGGAGTCGCACAACACAACAACCCCGAATTCAACATCGTGTCGCTTGCATGTCAATGGTCTGGACAACATCAACACGCGGACCTGCGGTTTTGTACTCAGAAGCGGCAACCGCGTGCGCGTGACGCAGGACATATACACTTCCCCTTCCGCGACGCAATACCCCCTGGGGTATCAGTGTTAGTCTGGAAAGCAGATACCCCCAGGGGTACGTAGAACGGAAGGAGCCGTGTCATGTTCTTCATCGACACCATGGAGACAGCGGGCCTCGGCAACCGCAGCTATCTGGCGGGCGGCCGGCGGGCCGCCGTGGCCGTGGACCCGCCGCGCGACATCGACCGGTTCATCGCCGCGGCCGCCCGGCGCGATGTGCGGATCGCCCTGGTGGTGGAGACGCATCTGCACAACGACTACGTGACCGGCGGCCTGGAACTGGCGCGCGTCACCGGGGCGCCCGACGCCCGTACCCTGTACGCCGCTCCCGAGGAGTGCTTTCCTTGTCTTCCCTGATGTCCTTCTTCCGTCGCGGCCCCGGCCGCGTCACCCCGGCCGCGGCCGCCCGGCGGACCGCCGACGGTGCGGCGGTTCTGCTGGACGTACGTGAATCGTCCGAATGGCACGCCGGTCACGCGCCGGGGGCGATCCATCTGCCCCTGTCCCGGCTCGCCGGAGGCGCGTCGCTGCCGGACTCGGCGACGGGCCGTCCGGTGGTGGTGATCTGTCGCTCCGGCAACCGGTCCCGGCAGGCGGCCCGGATACTCGCCGACCGCGGCGCCCAGGCCGTCGACGTCGTGGGCGGCATGACCTCCTGGGCCGCCGAGGGGCTGCCGGTGCGCGACCGGCGCGGGGCGGCGGGCACCGTCGCATGACCACGCTCATTCTGGCGCTGCTCGCCGGCGCGGTGGTCGGTCTGGCGCTCGGCGGACTGGGCGGCGGCGGAAGTGTTCTCGCCGTCCCCGCGCTGATCTATCTGCTCGGCTTCACCCCGGCCGCCGCCACCACCGCCGGGCTCCTCATCGTCATAGCCACGTCCCTGACCGGGCTGGTCGCCCACGCCAGGGAGGGCAGGGTCCGCTGGCGTACGGGCGGGCTCTTCGCAGCAGCCGGAATCATTCCGGCTGCCGTCGCCGGGGCGCTGTCGGTGCGGATTCCGTCCGGGGTACTGACTGCCGCGTTCGCCGTGCTCGCGGTGGTCGCCGCGGTACGGATGCTCCGCCCCCGGGCGGAGCCCGCGGCACAGGACGGGGACGGCACGGACCCCGTGCCCACCGGGCGGGCCGCGCGGGCGGGCGCCGGGCTCGGTGCCGTGACCGGGTTTCTCGGCGTGGGCGGCGGGTTTCTCGCGGTGCCCGCCCTGGTCACCGTGCTGGCCGTCCCGATGACCGCGGCGGTCGGTACGAGCCTGCTGGTCATCACGGTGAACTCCACGGCCGCCCTGGCCACCCGCCTCGCCACGCCCACCGCCCTGGACTGGTCGGTGATCGCCCCGTTCACGGCGGCGGCGGTGCTCGGGGCCTGGGACGGGCAGCGTCTGGCCGCGAAGGTGTCCACAGCCGGGTTGCAGCGGATCTTCGGTGCGGTACTGCTGGCCGTGGCCGTGTTCATGCTCGTCGACGCCGTGGTGTGAGCCACGGCGTCGACGCCCGGCCACCAGCCCCCGCCTTCTGGCTCAGGCCAGCGAGAGAAAGAGTTTCTCCAGTCGCGCCCGCATCTGGTCGCGGTCCGCGGGCTCACTGCCGCCGTCGGCCATGCAGTGCTGCAGGCCCGTCGCGATGATCGCGAAACCGGCCCGGTCGAGCGCCCGGGAAACGGCCGCCATCTGTGTGATGACGTCCTCGCAGTCCCGGCCCTCCTCGATCATCCTGATGATCCCGGCGAGCTGGCCCTGGGCGCGGCGAAGTCGGTTGAGGACCGATTTCAATTCGTCGGCCGCCATGTCGAGTTCCACAACATCCTCCTCCTGATACCCCAAGGGGTATTCTAGCCTGAATGGGGAAGGAGAGGCCGAGTCCCTCCTCAGCCCCGGTGAACGAAAGGAAACACTGCTCGTGACCAGCCCCGTCTCCCTCTCCCCCGCCCAGGCCGCGGCCCGTCTCGCGGAGTTCACCGTCATCGATGTGCGGGCCCCCGGCGAGTACGCCTCCGGGCACGTTCCCGGTGCTCTGAACATCCCGCTGGACCGCCTCCACGAGGCCGTGCCTGCTCTGAAGTCCGCCGCGGCCCGCGGATCGCTTCTCGTGGTGTGTGCCTCCGGCGTCCGCTCCACCCGGGCCTGCGACATTCTCGAAGCGGCCGACATCGACGCCGTGACCCTGTCCGGCGGCACCTCGGCCTGGGAGGGCGAGGGCCGTGATCTCGACCGTCCCGCCGGGGCCCGGGCAACCTGGGCGATGGAGCGTCAGGTCCGGCTCGCCGCCGGTTCGCTCGTGGTGGCCGGCCTGCTCGCCGGGGTGCGCTTCCCGGCCGCCCGCTGGCTCTCCGCCGGCGTCGGCTCCGGGCTCGTCTTCTCCGCCGTGACCAACACGTGCGGCATGGCGGCGGCCCTGTCGAAGCTTCCGTACAACCGCGCCCCGCACTCGGCCACGAACCTGGACGCGACGCTGGACGCCCTCCAGAGCTGAGCCGCCCCGTAACGGGAGGAGCCCCCCCGTAGCAGGAGGAGCCGGTCACGCACTTGCGCGACCGGCTCCTCCCGTTGCGGAAAGGGATCAGACGTCTTCCCTGACCAGGGCAAGCAGGCGGTCCAGTACGCGCGGTCCTCCCGCACGCAGCCCGTCGTGCTCGAACTCGTTGGTCACCCAGGTACGCAGACCGCGGATCGACTCCGCCGTGCGCAGCGCGTGCCCGGTGTCGACATACATGTCGTCGTGGTAAACGGCTGCGGCGACCGGCACCTCGTTGGCGGCCAGCCGCTCGGTGTCGTACAGCGGCGCCCAGTCGGTACGGGAGGCCAGCAGCTCGGCCGTCTCGCGCAGCGGGCGCAGCGCCGGGTCCACTTCGAAGTGCCAGGGATGGATGCTCTCACCGGTGAAGAGAACCGGTCCGTCGCCCTTGAGCGCCGTGGCCGCGTCGAACTGGGGGAATTCGGCCCGGACCCGCTCGGCGGCCCAGCCGGTGGGCTGTTCGCCCTGACCGTAGATCGCCTCGTGCATCAGCGCGTACAGCGGATGCCCGGCGAACGAGTTGGCCGTGCGCATCGCTTCCTGGAAGGTGTCGGAGAGTTCGGTGCCGAGCGGCGTACGGACGAAGGCGTTCTCCAGCAGGTAGTGCAGCTGGTGGCTGCCGTTGCCGCCGCCCAGCATGATGCCGAGGGACTGGAACCCCTCGGGTGTCAGACGGTGTCCCGTGCTTTCCGGGCGGTGCTCGGCGAGGTGAGCCGTGATCTCCCGGGCGCGCTCGACGTCCTGCGGGTAGCGGGCGTAGTGGGCGGCGACCTTGCGCTCGATCCGCGGGTAGGCGGCCCGGTAGACGTCGTCGGCGTGTGCGTCGAGCGAGGGCAGTCCACCGGTGATGAGGACGGCCTCGAGCCCTTCGGGGGCGGCCGAAAGATAGCGGACGGCGCAGAAGCCGCCGAAGGACTGGCCGAGTACCGTCCACGGTTCGCCGCCGGTCAGCTTCGGGCGGATCAGCTCGCAGTCGCGCACGATGTTGTCGGAGCGGAAGTGGGCGAGATAGTCGGCCTGCTCGCGCGGGCCGCCGCGCAGCGGCAGGGTCTGCCGGTTGGCCGGGGTGGAAAGGCCGGTGCCGCGCTGGTCGAGGAGCAGCACACGGAACTCCTGCACGGCCCGCCCCAGCCAGGCCTCCGTGCCGATGAAGCGCCTGGCGCCGAAGCCGGGGCCACCCTCCAGATAGACCAGCCAGGGCAGCTCCTCCCCGTCCTTGGCGCTCGCCACGGCCTCCCTGCCGAAGACCTCGATCTGCTCACCGCCCGGATCGGTGTGGTCGAGCGGGACCGTGAAATAGCGGTCGGTGAAGACGATGCCGGGGTGCCGGTAGCTGCTCACAAGGTGCTCCTGAATCAGATGTTCCACGGACAGTTCAGCACATGGCCGTGACACGGACAGTCGCGGCCCGTGTGCGGCACGCCCGGGGGCCTCCTACCGTGCAGGCATGATCCGGTTCGAGCAGGTCAGCAAGGTCTATCCGGACGGTACGAGCGCGGTCGACGGCCTTTCCTTCGAGGTCGCCGAGGGGGAACTCGTCACCCTGGTCGGACCGTCCGGCTGCGGCAAGACCACCACGATGATGATGGTGAACCGGCTGATCGAGCCGTCGTCGGGGCGGATCCTCGTCAACGGCGAGGACATCTCCGGCGTCGATCCGGTGAAACTGCGCCGCCGGATCGGCTATGTCATCCAGCAGGTCGGTCTCTTCCCGCACCGTACGATCCTCGACAACACCGCGACGGTTCCCTCGCTGGTCGGCTGGAAGCGGGCGAGGGCCCGCGAGCGGGCGGCCGAGCTGCTGGATCTGGTGGGCCTCGACCCGAAGACGTACGGCTCCCGCTACCCCGCCCAGCTCTCCGGGGGGCAGCGTCAACGGGTGGGCGTGGCAAGGGCGTTGGCTGCAGACCCGCCGGTGCTGCTGATGGACGAGCCGTTCGGCGCGGTCGACCCGGTGGTGCGTGAGCGGCTGCAGGACGAATTCCTGAGTCTTCAGGCGACGGTCAGGAAGACGGTCCTGTTGGTCACCCATGACATCGAGGAAGCGGTCCGGATGGGTGACCGGATCGCGGTCTACGGGGCGGGGCGCATCGAACAGTTCGACAGCCCGGGGGCGGTGCTCGGGTCTCCCGCGACCTCGTATGTGGCACAGTTCGTGGGCGCCGACCGGGGTTTGAAGCGCCTCTCGGTCACCACGATCGAGCCGGACGATCTGGAGGAGCCGCCGGTCGCCCGGCTGAACGAGCCGGTGAGGTCGGCGGCGGCACGGCTGAGCAGTGCGGGTGCCCGCTGGGCGGTGGTGCTGAACGGCGAGGGCGACCTGCACGGCTGGGTGTCGGCGGACGCGCTGCGGATCGCCGGGGAACACGGCACGGTCGGCGAGCTGGCCCGCCGGATGGACGCCTGGGTGCCGGTCGGTGCGCCGCTGAAGCAGGCGTTCAGCGAGATGCTCCAGCACGACGCCGGGTGGGTCGCGGTGCTGGACGGGTCACGGTTCCTCGGCGTGCTGACTCCGGCCAAACTCCATGAGGCGCTGCGCCGCTCGGTGGACGCCGATGCGCAGGGAGTGGGCCGGGACGAGGTGCAGTTCGACTCGGTGGCGGACGCGTAGGGCGCGCGCTGTGCGTCGCACGCCACGCGCCGGTCAGGACTCGCCCTACCGCCCGCGCCGGTAGCTGCTGCCGTCCTTGGGGCGGACCAGCAGACCGGCGACGACCAGGTAGCGGCGCAGCGCCGAGCAGTCCTCGTGCACCGTGAGCAGTGCCTCGTTGACCTCACGTTCGGTGTAGGTCCGGTCCCGCTCGAAGAGCGTCTCGGTGAGGTGGACCAGCAACTGCTCGCGGCGGGCTGTCTTGCGGGGGATCGCCGTCAGACGGCCGTGCGAGAAGAGCGCCGCGACCTGATGCGAACCGCTTGAATCGTTGTCAGGCATGAGAGGGATCGTCGCAGGACTCCGGCCTGCGGGCAACGTGTTTTCGCCGCGCCCGCAGGCCGGATGGGGGATGAGGCCTGCCCGGCCCCGATCCGCCGGGCAGACCCTGAACGGCTCGGGCCACCGCAATGGCTCCCTGGAGCCGCTCGCCTGCCTCGTAGACCAAGTACGCCGCCCCGTCCTGCGTGCCGAAACCCGGTGCCGCGCTGCGCCCGTTGTCCGGTGCGCCGGAGAGCGAGTCGTGGAAGAGGCCCAGGTGGTCGCGGCGGGAGAAGTCGTTGCCGACCTCGGTGATCAGGAGGTTGCGGGCGGGCCGGGTGGGACAGGTGGAACTGTCCCACCCGGCGTTTCACCGGGCCGATCCCGGTGATTCAGTAGCCGCGTACGTCGGGCCAGTGGCGCTGGACCCCGTCGCGGTCGAGCAGCAGCGCGAACGCCTCGTACCTCTTGTCCTCGGACTGGACCTGCTGCGGCTCGACGCCCTCGGTGGGACAGTGGGCGGCCAGGGCGCCCGCGACCTCGCCGACGTTCCACTCCACCGGGTGGAGCCGGTAGCAGCCGTTCGTGATGTGGGTGGCGCCGATGTTCTTGCCGGCCGGCAGCAGATTGCGGACGCGGCGCGGCACGAGGGCGCCGAGCGGGATCTCGAACGGCACCGAGCCGATGTCGAGGTAGTTGTCGCCTCCGGTGGAGGGGTGCAGATCGATGCGGTAGCTGCCGACTCCGACCGCGTCCCGGTGGCGTGTCCCGCCGTGCGGACCGACGAGGTCGATCGCCACGTCGTGCTCGGTGACGGTGGTGACGGCCTTGATCCGGCGGGACTCGCGTACGTACGGGGCCTTGGCGAGGCCGTCGTCGATACCGGTGATGTCGGGGCGGATCCCCAGTCCGGGGAAGCCGGTGCCGCCGTCCTGACGCGGAGCCTCGGTCTGCAGCCAGTACAGGAGCGAGAGCGACAGCTGCCGCGCCTCGGCGACCGCTTGGGCGGGTACCTCTTCACCGGCGCCGACGAGCGGCTTGAGCCAGTAGTCGTTGAGCGGCCGGTTGACGAGTGTGATGTCGGAGTCGAAGGCGCCGGGGCGGTGCATCCCGCGGGCGAGGATGCGGCGGAAGCCCCACAGTTCCTTGTCGCCCGCGTCTGCACTCCGGTCGGCATTGATGGCGAGCGGGTCGATGTCCGGGTTGGGGACGAAGGTGCGCGGTGCCGATTCCAGGGAGCGGGGGTCGGGCGCCTGGAAGCCGAGGAGCGGGCCGGGCCAGAAGTCGGGGCGGTAGGAGCGCCAGAACCCGTAGTCGGCAGGGCGGTCGATGGTGTGGTTCTCGCCCTCGTTGTGGGCGAGCGCGAAGCAGACGGTCATGCCCTGCTGGTTGAGCGGCTGGGCCTGCTCGGGGGCGTTCGGTTCGTCGAACTCGCTCTGCGCCTCGGCGCCGATGGCGTGCTCGACGCCGCCGAGTTCGAGGAGTTCGCCGGTCTCGGTGGCGTCGATGACGTAGCGGGCGGTGACGGTGGTGCGGTCGCCGGTCCGGAGGTTCTCCAGGGTCACCGCCCGGATGACATCGTTATCCGCCTCCGCCGTCACGGATCGGTGCTCGGTGAGCACCGTGAGCCGGCCCGCGATCAGATAATGCGCATTAACGAGTGCTGTGAGGGCCGGTCCGATGCCCGGCAAGAGTTCGGACACAACTTCTTCCCGACGCAAGGGCACCCTCGTCCGCGCGCCGCCCGCACCCGTACGGTGTGATCAACCATCCCCCCTGGTGATCACTCACCCCTGCGAAGAAGGCGGTTCCGCATGTCCCTGTTCGATCTGCCCCTCGACGAACTGCGCGACTATCGCAGCCGTTCGGTGGAGCCGGAGGACTTCGACGCGTTCTGGTCGAAGACCCTCGACGAGGCCAGGTCCCACGACCTCGACGCCCGGTTCGAGCTGCGTACGGGCACGGGGCTGACGACCGTCGACGTGTACGACGTGACATTCGCGGGCTTCGGCGGTCACCCGGTCAAGGGCTGGTTCGTTCTCCCGGCGGGCACCACCGAACCGCTGCCGGTGGTCGTGGAGTTCATCGGCTACGGCGGCGGGCGGGGCCTGGCCCACACCCATCTGCTCTGGGCGTCGGCCGGTTTCGCCCACTTCGTGATGGACACCCGGGGCCAGGGCAGCGGCTGGCTCGTCGGCGACACCCCCGACCCAGTGGGCAGCGCGCCCTCTTACCCCGGTTTCATGACCCGGGGCATCGAGGACCCGCACGCGTTCTACTACCGGCGCGTGTTCACCGACGCGGTACGTGCGGTGGAGGCGGCGCGCTCGCATCCGCTGACCGATGCGGCGCGCACCGCGGCCGTCGGTGCGAGTCAGGGCGGCGGCATCACGCTCGCCGTCGGCGGGCTGATACCCGACCTCACGGCGATCGCGCCGGACGTCCCGTTCCTGTGCGACTTCCCCCGCGCGCTCACCGTCACCGACCGCAACCCGTACCGCGAGGTGGGCAGCTACCTCAAGACGCACCGGGGCCGGGCCGAACAGGCGAGGGCCACTCTGTCCTACTTCGACGGGGTGCACTTCGCCGCACGCGGGCGTGCACCGGCGTTGTTCTCGACGGCTCTGGAGGACATGACCTGCCCGCCCTCGACCGTCTTCGCCGCCTTCAACGCCTACGCCCACCAGGACAAGGCCATCGAGGTGTACGACTTCAACGATCACGAGGGCGGTGGGCCGTTCCAGGAGGCCGCGCAGCTGGGCTGGCTGCCCGGGAAGCTGACGGCCTGATCCCGAAGAAAGGCCCTAGTAGCGTGTCGCTACTAGCCGCGCGGGATGAGGTTCTTGGACTCCAGGTAGATGCGTGCCACGTCCTCGGGCAGCCGTCGCCAGCTGTCGACCTGCTCGTTGAGCCGGGCCAGGTCGGCGGTCGTCAGTACGGTGTTGAGCTTGCTCAGCGCCTTGCGTACGCCTTCGCTGCCCGCCCGGGACCGGTTGACGACGGGGACGAGGTAGTCGGCGTTCTGCAGGTGCTTGTCGTCGGCGAGCAGGACGAGGCCGAAGTCGTCGAGGGTGGCGTCGGTGGTGGTGGTCAGGACCATCTGGTCGTGACCGTTCCGGACGGCCTGTTTGGCCTGGGTGGTGCCGACACCCTTGGGGTCCACGGCCGTGATGCGGATGCCGTACGTCTTCTTCAGCCCGGGTGCGCAGTAAGGGCGTTGTACGCATTCGTCGCCGGCTGCCAGGCGCACGGGCAGTCCGGATCCGCCGAGGTCGCTGAGGGTCTTCAGGTGGTGTTCCGCCGCGTACGGGGCGGCGACCGCGAAGGCGTTCTGGTCGACGGCGCGCCCGGGGTCGAGGACGGTGAGGCCACGGGGTGCGGCGAGGGCGCGCAGGGCCTTCATCGTGGCGGCGAGGTCGGGCGAGCCGACGGGGGCTGAGTCGGCGCCGTTCTTCCTGGCGTTCAGCCAGTCCGCGAAGGTGGCCGCGTACTCCGGTACGACGTCGATCTGGCCGCTCTCCAGCGCCGGTTCGTAGATCTCACGGTTGGTGACGGAGATGATCTTCGTGGAGTAGCCGGCCCGTCCGAGCAGCAGCGCGTACATCTGGGCGAGCAGATCGCTCTCGGTGAAGCCCGCGGAGGCGATGGTGAGGTGTTTGCTGTCGCCCGGCGGTGCGGTGACCTCGCCCTGGTTCTCCAGAGAGGGCCCGGTGCTGCAGGCGCTCGCCGACAGCAGGAGCGCGAGGAGCGCGGGTAGGGCCCTTCGCGGCCTCATCCTGATTCCTCGCCACGGAACCGGTCGGGGGCAAGCCGTTGTGCCACTTCGAAGAGCCCTTCGACGATCAGGGCGAAGACGGCTACGAGCACGGCCCCGGCGACCACCTGCGCTGTGGAGGCGAGGTTGAAGCCCGCGGTGATGATGCGGCCGAGTCCCCCGCCGCCCGCCAGCGCCGCGAGGGTGGCGGTGGCGACGAGCTGAACGGCGGCGATCCGTACGCCGGTGAGAATCAGGGGCAGGGCGAGCGGCACCTCCACTCCCAGCATCAGCTGTCTGCCCGTCATGCCCATTCCCGTAGCCGCCCGTACGACATCGCGGTCGACCTCGCGCATGCCGACGTAGGCGTTGGTGAGCAGCGGCGGTACGGCAAAGAGGACGAGGGCGATGATGGTCGGCCACTCGCCGTGCCCGCCGATCGGGGTGAGGAGCAGCAGCACCAGCACGGCGAAGGTGGGGACGGCCCGGCCGATGTTGGAGATGTTGACGGCGAGCGCGCCGCCCTTGCCGAGATGGCCGAGGACCAGGGCGATGGGCAGGGCGCTCAGACAGCTGATGAGCAGACAGACGACGGTGAGGAACAGATGCTGGCCGAGACGGTTCCAGATGCCGCCGTCGCCGGACCAGTGCGCCGGGGTCGTGAGCCAGGACCAGGCGGCGGCGAGGGTGTTCACGACCGCCTCCGGGTCCACGGGGTCAGGATTCGTTGCGCGAGAAGAAGCAGCACGTCGGCGGCGACGGCGATGACGACGCAGAGGACGGAGGCGGTGAGCACCTGGGCCTTGAAGTACGTGTTCATCCCGGAGTAGATGAGGTTGCCGAGTCCGCCGTAGCCGACGATCGCACCGACCGTGACCAGGGAGACCGCGGAGACGGTCGCGATACGCAGTCCGGCCATGGCGGCGGGCAGGGCCAGGGGAAGCTCCACGGCGACGAGCAGACGCACCGGGCCGTACCCCATGCCACGTGCGGCCTGCCTGGTCTCCGCGGGCACGGCGCGCAGTCCGGCGAGGATGTTCCTTACGAGGAGGGTGAGCGAGTACAGGACGAGTCCGGCGACGACGAGCGAGGCGGAGAGTCCGTACACCGGCAGCAGCAGCGAGAACATGGCGAGCGACGGCACGGTGTAGAGGATGGTCGTCACGCCGAGGACCGGGCCGGCCGCCCAGCGCCGGCGGCGCGCCGCGAGGGCGAGCGGAACGGCGAGGACCAGTCCGAGGAGTACGGAGGCCGCGGTGAGCTGCAGGTGCTGGACGACGGCGTCCCAGAGAATCTCGCGACGGCTGGTCAGGTAGGCACCGCAGAGCCACTCATTGCGCGCGAGGCAGTCGTCGGGAGGCGCGGTCACCCGTCCATTGGAGCGCGGGAAGGCGGGCGGACGCGCGTCCTGATCGACTGTCCGGGGGCCGTGTGAGGTCGTACGCGTGTGACGCGGACGGTCGGGGAGTGGCGGCGGCGCCGGGCCGTGCGGCGCGTCGGCCTATTCGGACGCTGCCGCCGAGGCCGCGGGGCGTTCGACCTTCTTCACCGTGATGTCGTCCGGTCCGAGCTGCCGCCCGTCGGCCGAGTGGACCTCCAGTGCCCGGGGCGGACGCCCGTGCCGCAGGTCGACCATCTTTGAGTGCGGTTCGCCGGGATCGAAGAAGTGGCCCTCGCCCCACTGCCGCAGCGCGACGATGACCGGGAAGAGATCCCTGCCCTTGGGCGTCAGCACGTATTCGTGGTACGCGCTGCCGTCGGCCGCCGGCGCCATGTCGAAGATGCCGCCCGCGACCAGATCGCGCAGGCGCGACGCGAGGATGTTCTTCGCCACGCCCAGGCTGCGCTGGAACTCCCCGAAGCGGCGACTGCCGTCGAACGCGTCGCGGACGATCAGGAGCGACCACCAGTCGCCGATCGCGTCGACCGAACGAGCCACCGGGCAGTCGCTCTCGTCGAAGCGTGTCCGCTTGACCATGCCGTCCTCCCTCACACCGTCGGTTGCAACATGCTACCAGGCGCGGATACGGTCAGCCCGGTAGCAACATGCAACCAATGCGATCGAGGGATGCCACGTGACCGGCAGCGAGAGAACGATGAGATCCGAGAACGCGAACGGGGCGACACCGGCTCGCACCCTGTCCGGACGCACGACACTGCTGTTCGCGGTCGCGTCCGGCGTGGCGGTGGCCAATGTCTACTTCGCGCAACCCCTACTGGTCACCCTGAGCCAGGACTTCCGGATCAGTGCGGCGACCATCGGTATCGTCGTCACCCTCACCCAGATCGGGTACGGCCTCGGGCTGTTCCTGCTCGTGCCCCTCGGCGATCTGGTCGACCGGCGGCGCCTCGTCGTGACCCAGCTGGTACTGCTGGCGACGGCACTCATCGCAACCGGGACCGCGGCCACCGCACCGATCCTGCTGACCGCCCTGGCCGCGGTGGGCTTTCTCGCCGTGGTGACGCAGACCCTCGTGGCCTTCGCCGCATCGCTGTCCGCCCCGGACCGACGCGGCCGCGCGGTCGGCCTGGTCACCAGCGGAATCGTCATCGGAATCCTGCTGGCCCGCACGGTCTCCGGCGCACTGGCCGACCTGGCGGGCTGGCGAACGGTCTACCTCACATCGGCGGCTCTGACCCTCGCGCTCGCCCTGTCCCTGCATCGTGTGCTGCCACGACGCACCACACCGCCCGCATCCATGCGATACATGCAGCTGCTGCGTTCCACACTCGTCCTGTTCGCCGAGGAACGCGTACTCCGTGTCCGGGCTCTGCTCGCCCTGCTGATCTTCGCCGCGTTCAGCACCCTGTGGAGCTGCGTCGCGCTGCCGCTGAGCGAACCCCCACTGTCGCTGTCGCACACCGCGATCGGAGCGTTCGGGCTCGCGGGGGCGGCGGGCGCGCTCGCGGCCGCTCCGGCCGGGCGCCTGCACGACCGCGGCCTCGCCGGGTGGACTACCGGCGTCGCACTGGCCCTGCTCACCGTGTCGTGGCTCCCCCTCTCCCTCACCCGGCAGTCGCTGTGGGCACTGGTGATCGGCGCGATCGTCCTCGACCTCGCCGTGCAGGCCGTCCATGTGACCAGCCAGAGCCTGATCTACGCGGTCCGTCCCGACGCGGGCAGCCGTCTGATCGGCGGTTACATGGTCTTCTACTCGGTCGGCAGCGCTGCGGGCGCCCTCGCCTCGACGACCGTATACGCGATCGCCGGATGGGGTGCGGTGTGCGTTCTCGGCGCCGCGATCAGCGCACTCGCGCTCGTCGTGTGGGCGGCGACCCGCAATGACACGCCCGCGGCAGGCACGACCGGAGCGCCGAGCGCATCCGCCTGATGACCGGGGGCGGCGCCCACTGCACCGGCGCGGCAGGCCCGGCGGGACCGGGGGCCGGACCTGCTGCGTATGGGGGGGCATCCGCGCGCCTACCGCCCGGTACGGCCGTACATGACGGTAAACCGGGATTCACACCCCTTCCCCGTATACATACCGAGGAGCCCCCGCATGTCGTCGCCCGGCCGCACCGATGACACCTACCGCTTCGACGATCTGCGCGCGCTCTACCTCAACTGCACGCTCAAACGCTCCCCGGAGACCAGCAATACGCAGGGGCTGATCGACCACAGCCGCGCGATCATGGAGGAGCACGGCGTCACCACCGAGGTGGTCCGGGCCGTCGACCACGACATCGCGACCGGCGTCTGGCCGGACATGAGGGAGCACGGCCGGCAGACGGACGCCTGGCCGGAGCTGTACGAGAAGGTGATGGCCGCCGACATCCTGGTGCTGTGCGGGCCGATCTGGCTGGGGGACAACAGCTCGGTCATGAAACGGGTCGTCGAGCGCCTCTACGCCTGTTCCAGCATCCTCAACGACAAGAACCAGTACGCGTATTACGGCCGGGTGGGCGGCTGCCTGATCACCGGGAACGAGGACGGGGTCAAGCACTGCGCAATGAATCTGCTCTACAGCCTCCAACACCTCGGCTACACGATCCCTCCGCAGGCCGATGCGGGCTGGATCGGGGAAGCGGGGCCCGGCCCGTCGTATCTGGACCCTGGGTCGGGCGGTCCGGAGAACGACTTCACCAACCGCAACACCTCTTTCATGGCCTGGAACCTGATGCATCTCGCCACGATGCTGAGGCGTGCGAACGGCATCCCGGCCCACGGCAACCAGCGCTCCGAGTGGGATGCGGGCTGCCGCTCGGACTATCCCAACCCGGAGCACCGCTGACCTCGCCTCCGGCTGACGAGGCCGCGTCCGGGAGAGGCGCCGCGGGCGTGCGGCCCGCGCCTCCCCCGGGCGGTCGTCAGTGCTGTTCGGCTGTCGGCTCCAGGACGAAGACCGGAATCTGCCGGTCGGTCTTGAGCTGGTAGTCGGCGTAGTCGGGGAACGCCTCGACCGCGCGCTGCCACCACACCGTCTTCTCCTCGCCGGTGACCTCACGGGCGTTCATGTCGTGTCGGACCGGGCCGTCCTGCAGCTCCACACGGGCGTCGGCCACGATGTTGTGGTACCAGACGGGGTGCTTGGGCGCGCCACCCTGCGAGGCGACCACGGCGTACGTGCCGTTGTGCTCGACCCTCATGAGCGGGGTCTTGCGGATCTTGCCGCTCTTGGCCCCGCGGGTGGTCAGGATGATGACCGGCAGGCCCCGCATCGTGGTCCCCTCCGTCCCCCCGGAGCTCTCGAACAGCTCGACCTGATCGCGGACCCACTGCGCGGGGCTCGGCTCGTACTCACCCTTGAGAGGCATGGCATCTGTCCCATCGTCGACATTCGGTTACGCAGACACGCGGACATGCGGGCGTAGGTGCGGCCCGCTGCTCCGGGAACTCTTTCATCATTCCGCCCACCCGGGGCCGGGCGGATCCTCGTGTCATGGCGGCAGTCGGGGGCGGCGTCAGGGGTACGGCGGGTTCAGCCGCAGTTGCAGCATCGCTCTCCGGGTCGCTGAGATCGATGCCCGCCACCACGGCCAGCCGCTTGAGCCGGTAGCGGAAGGTGTTGGGGTGAATGTGTACGGCGGCAGCGGCGGCTGCCGCATCACCGAAGGTGCTCAGCCAGGCCTCCAGAGTGTCCGTGAGGGCGGTGCTGTGCTGTGCGTCGTAGGCGCGCAGCCGGATGACCGGGCCGTCGGGGAGATCATCCTCAGCGGCGATCCGGTCCGTCAGCTCCTCCAGCAGCGAGGCGGCTTAGACGTCCGACAGCCTTGCGGCCCGTCGCTGCGAGCGGCCGGAGCCGAGAACGCGCAGCGCCCGGTCCGCGTCGGCGCGGGAGCGGCGCAGCTCGGCCGGGCGGGCGGCAAGCCGGCCGATGCCGATGACGGCGGGGACACGGTTGCCTATACGGCCGAGGAACGCCTCGGCCACCCGTAGCGCGTGCTCGTCCGAACTCGTGGGCAGCACCGCGTAGGTGACGCCCCCGAGTGAGGCCGCGGCCGTACGGGGATGGATCGCGGCCAGGTGCAGGGCGAGTGGCTCGGCAATGCGATGGCCCGCGGCCACCCGGTCGGGCGCCGACGGCTCACCGGTCACCGCGACGCCGTGCAGTGGGCCGAAGCCCAGCTCCGCGTAGCGGCTTCGGGCGAGTTCGAACAGCTCCGCCGACGCGCTCGCCTGCAGCGGCGGCCGGTCCGGGCCTCCGGCGCCCGTGAGCACCGGCGCGAGACCCTGCATGGCACGGTCCACCCGGTCCTGTTCGGCGGCCGTCTCGACCCGTACGTCGACCAGCAGCCGGGCCGCATCGGGCACCGTATTGCGGGTGGTGCCGGAGGAGGCCACGGTCGGCGTCACCGTGGTGCCGGTCGCCGGATCGGCGAGTGCGGACAACGCGAGCACCTGGTGGGCCAGTTCGGTGGTCGTGTTGACCCCGCGCTGGGGTTCGAGTCCGGCGTGCGCCGCGCGTCCGGTGATGTTCAGTTCGTAGCCCGACACACCCTTGCGTGCGGTTTTCACTGCGCCGCCCTCGCTCGCCTCCAGGACGAGTACGGCCCCGGCTCGGCGGGCCTCGGCCTCGATCAGGGTGCGCGAGGTCGGGGAGCCGATCTCCTCGTCGCCCGTGAGCAGGACCGACACCCCGTCCAGGTCGTCGAGCACCGACAGCGCGTGGAACAGCTGCACCACGCCGGCCTTCATGTCGAAGCAGCCGGGTCCTGTCAGCCGTCCCCCGGCCACCTCGAAGGGGTGGCCGGCCAACGAGCCCACGGGCCACACCGTGTCGAAGTGGCCAAGCAGCAACACCCGGTCGCCGGAACCGAAGCGCCAGCGCAGAGCGGGCCGTCCCGAGCCGTCGAGCCACTCGGGCGCCGCGCCGGTCAGCCGGGTGCCGAGCCCGGCGACGCCCCGGGCGCAGTCGGCGACGGCGGCCAGGTCCTCACTGGGGCGACTCGGTGCGGACCAGCTCCTCGATGTCGGCCGGCAGGCCCGGCAGGCCCGGCAGCCCCGCCTCCAGGGCGGTGGCGATTGCGGTCACGTCAGACCGCCTTGGGGGTGGCGCGGGCACCGTGGTGGATGTAGGGCGTGCCGTCGGCGAGTGTGTAGAACACGACCGGGAACCAGGACTTCATTCCCGGCCGCTGCACCACGAAGAGCCCTGGCTCGACCGGGTGCAGCTCGTACTCCGTCTCCGTGTCGGGGGTCAGTTCGGCCAGCGGTCCGGTGATCCGGTCGAGCATCACCAGGCCGCCGTCCCGCTCCACGATCTCGACCCGGCTGGAGAGCCGCTGGTACACGCCGACGTAGTCGGCGGGGTCCACCGCCACCGGCTCCGTCGCCGGCTGGATGGCGGTGCGCATCGTCACGCCGGCCAGCTCCTGGACGATCTCCGCGAACACGTCCCGGTAGAGGCTCATGGTGTCGCCGCCATTGGTGAGCAGGCAGATCGCCAGGTCGGCCTCGGGCAGCACCCGCAGGAACGCGCTCTGCCCGATCGTGCCGCCGTCGTGTCCGTACACCCGCTGTCCGTCCCAGGTGTCGAGGAACCAGCCCAGCCCCCAGGCGTTGCCCAGGATGTACGGGTCGGGGAGCTCGACCTGCGGGGTCTGCATGGCGGTGACGCCCTCGGCCGAGAGGATCTTGGTGCCTTCCTCGGTGACGCCGTTGTCGAGGTGCAGCCGGGCGAACTGCAGTACCTCGCGCGGCGTCGAGCAGATCAGTCCGGCCGGTCCGGCCGAACGCATCAGCCCCCACAGCGGGGCCTGCACCGGCGGATCCCCCAGATGCCCGATGGCGGCGCGGAAGCGCAGCGCCTCCTCCGGCAGGGTCACGGTGTGTGTCAGGCCGAGCGGACGGAACAGGCGCTCGCGCATCAGTTCGTCCCACTGGACGCCGGTGACGACTTCCAGCACCCTGCCGAGCAGTGTGAAGCCCGCGTTGCAGTACGACATGGTGGCGCCGAGCGGGTGGTTGGGAGTGCCGTCGCCCAGTAGCGCGGCGAACTTCTCCAGGCAGTCGTCGCCCCGGCCGGTGTCGGTGAAGAGGTCGCCGTCGATGCCGCTGGTGTGGTCCAGGAGGTGTCGGAGCGTCACGCCCTGGGTCAGCTCCTCGTTCGCGAGCCGCAGTTCGGGGAGTACGGAGACGATGGGCGCGTCCAGTTCGAGCAGGCCCTCGTCGACCAGGGCCATGGCCACCGTGGTGGTCCACACCTTGGAGATCGAGCCGATCTGGAACAGGGTGTCGGTGGTCGTCTCGATCCCGGCGTCGGTGTTGGCCAGGCCTGCGGCGGCCTCGGCGATCAGTTCGCCGCGGTGCAGGATGCCGAGATTGGCGCCGGGGACGGAGTGACGGGCGGCCAGTTCGGTGAGGCGGGCGGTCCAGCGGGCGGACAGGTCGGTGGTGTCGGTCATGTTCGGCTCCAATTCCGCTTCGTTCAGCGGTTCCAGGGTGTTCAGCGGGTTCAGCGGTCGGTGTGCGTCGTGACCCATTCGATCAGCCTGCGCGAGTAGTCCTCCCGGTGCGAGGGCGTGAGCAGTCCGGTCGGGCGGGGAGAAAAACGATCGCGCCGGAATCGGGTCCCTGGCAGCCTGTGGCGCATGGCCCCCCAGCACCAGATACGAGCCCACTACGATGCCCGGACGATCGTGGTCTACCAGGCGTACTCACCGGCAGTCGCTGATCCGTCCCTGCGGGCGAAACGGTTCGTGCCACCGTTCTCGTTCAACCGTATGACCTGGATCAAGCCGTCGTTCCTGTGGCTCATGCACCGCAGCAACTGGGCACAGAAGTCGGGACAGGAACGCGTCCTCGCAGTACGGATCACCCGTGCCGGATGGGAGGAGGCCCTCTCCCGGGCCGCGCTGACGACGGCCGACCCGGCGACCGTCGCCCGGGCCCCCGTACACGTCCAGTGGGATCCCGAACGCTCGCTGCGGGGAGCCGCGCTCAATCACTACAGCATCCAGGTCGGGGTCGGACGCGGACTGATCCGCACCTTCACAGAGGACTGGGTCGTCGACCTGGCCGACATCACTCCACAGGCCCGCAAGATCGCGGCACTCAAGCAGAGCGGCCGGACCGCACAGGCCCAGCGGCTGCTTCCGCCCGAGCGGATCTACCCGATGCCTCCGGCCATCGCGGGGAATGTCCTCATCGACGCGTGAGCGCCGCCCCGTACCGGCCTCGGCTCATGCGCCCGGCCGCTGAGTTGCACAGTCGGCATAGCTCTGGAACCAGTGGGTGTCGAAGTAGCGGGCTGCCGAATGCGGGACTGTCGGGTCGGTGAGCAGGCGGTGGACGTACTAGGTGGTGGAGCCGTCGAAACGGCTCCACTCCGCCAGTTCCCCACAGGCGACAACGGGCCATCTATCGGGGTCCGGGTCCTCGGTCAGCCAGAAGAAATCATCCGCCTGCTCGGTGAACGCCCGGCGCAGCAGTCCGCCCGGCGCCGGGAACGGCTGGTGGGGCTTCCGGAGCGAGCGGCCGTACGTTCTCGCCCACTGCGCTATCTGCAGCGCGTCCCCGACGGGGTCACTTGCCTCGGACGGCCATCCGGGAACGGCGAGATCGACGAAGCCGTCGAAGGACCCGTAGCCGAATCTCTCCGCCATGCGTTTGTAGTCGGTGGGCAGGCGACTGCCCAGCCGGGCCTCCGCTGCCGCCCAGTCGATGGCGTATTCGCGCTTTCCCCGGTGCCCGGTTGTCGCGATGATCCTGTCCAACCACGAAGCGTCCTGCGGCAGATCATCGCTCACCGGGGTGGGTCGGGCCGCGACGACGACCACCACGCATCGGCCTTCGTCCGTGTCGATCTCTCCGCAGCCGATCCAGCTTCCGCCGAGTATCCAGGCGCGCATCTCGCGCACACCGATCCCGCACTCCCGGCCGACGCGGTTGCCTCTACAGCGGTGGCTCGGTGAAGAGTTCCAGCAGCCAGTGAGCACCCTCCGCGTCGCCTTCCGCCCCCACGCTGTCGGACGCACCGGGGAAGAGACGCCCCCAGGAGCAGGCCCGTCCGATCGCCCCGAGTCGCCACGCCAGACTCACCGCACGCCGCAGTTCCGCCTTCGTACGGCCGTCCCCCTCCCACGGTTCCAGGTAGGCGTCCCGCAGCCGGGGCAGCACCTCGGGCCCGAACCGCTCGCGGGCCGCACGTGCGGGGACCAGAAAGCTGCAGAAGGGATGGGTAACGGCCGCGTCGCCCCAGTCGAAGAAGGTGAAGCGGCCGGGCGTGGACGCGAAGAGCTGACCGTCGTGCAGATCCGAGTGGTCGAGCGTATCCGCGATGCCCGCACCTGCAAGTTCCTCGCACCACTCCGCGAGGCGTGGCCGCAGCTCGCGCAACGCCTTGAGGTCAGTGGGTTCCAATGCGGTGTTGCCGTCGACGACCCGGTCGAAGATCTCGGGGAGCGCAGTCGTGCGCGCGTTGGGGACACCGAGCAGTTCGATCTCCTCGGCGTACGGCACAAGTGCGCGTTGCATTCCGGCGTATTGACGCAGCGGCTCTTCCCAGGCACGCGGGTCGGCGGTGCCACGAGTCGAGTCGAGTACGTTCCTGAAGAGCGCGCCGCCGTCAGGGAGCAGCGACCAGCCGCGGCCTGCGTCGACGGCGAGCGGCTTCAACACGTACTCGGGTACCCAGCGGGCCAATGCCTCGGTCAGCCCCGCCTCGAAGGCGCTCGCGGGCGGGTTGGCCTTGAACCAGACGGCTTCGCGTCCCTCGACGGGCAGCCGTACCAGCACGGACCACGGCCGGAGCCTCACCTTTCGTTGCCCGGTCTCACGCAGCCCGTGAGCGGCGAGCCCGCGCTCCACCCATCCGAGGGCTTCCTCCCGCCAGGCCTCTTGTTCCCAGGGCGTCACCGCATCGGGGTACTGCCCTCGGTCGGCGATTTCCGGCGCATCACGTTGCATTGCACCATCCCACCACCGTGCCTGCCGGGCCTTCACCTGGTTTTACGGCGCGTGCGACGACGACGATGTTGTCGCTCCCAGCGGTCAGCGGCCCACGCGACCAGTCCCCGTAGCACGCCTCGTCCTCGAAGCCGAGTCTCCGAGGAATGCGCAGATCCTCCCGGCATCGAGGAATCGCAGGCTCGTCCGGTCGATGCGCAGCGGCTCACCGGCACGGGTTGCCGTCGTCCCGGTGAACGTGACCACATCGCCGACGACGGATTCCACGAAGTGGCTCACGCGCAGCGCCCGGTCCATGTGGTCGGTGACGTCGACGTGGTTCGCCGGGTTCCATTGCTCCCACGCCCGCGCCTGCGGGTTGCGGGTGCCGAACACAAATCGTCCTCCGTCGGACAGGGCGTGCCGAATCGCTGCGAGCGACGCACGTAGTTCATCGTCGGTGACGAAAACCTGGAACACGTTGCTCGCCATGACAGCGAGCCCGAACTCTCCTTCCCAAACGGCTTCTTCGGCTCTGCCCAGGACCCACTCGATGCCGCCCCGTCCGCTCGCCCGGTCCAGTGCGGCGCCATCGGGGTCCAGCCCGCACAGCCGACCGGTGTGTCCCGCCTCGCGCGCACGGTGCAGCCTCCATGGACCGTCCGTTCCGTCGACCGCAAGGGCAGCCGCGGTGCCTTGCGGTGGCGGCGCGGAACACAGCGGGCACAGGCAGAGCGGCGGGCCCGGGACCGCCAAATGCACCACGGCGGGTACCTGTTGACCGACGGTCCGTGACTTCGCTCCCTCGGATGCGCCTCCGGCAGGAGGTGCATCCCCGTCCGGGTCGTCGCCAGTGATCAATACCTCAGGCAGGTGCGGGTGGCATATGTGAGGATCTGACCATGAGTACATCTTCGCAGTCGCCGGCCGACAGGCTTCAGACGGACCGGCCGCATTCGGCACGCGTGTGGAACTACCTCCTGGGCGGCAAGGACAACTACTCCGTCGACCACCAAATGGGCGACATGATCCTCACGGCGTTCCCGGACTTCGCCGCCATCGCCCGCCTCCAGCGGGCCTTCCTCGCCCGCGCTGTGCGGTTCCTGACCGCAGAGGCGGGCATCCGTCAATTCCTCGACATAGGCACGGGCCTGCCGACGGCCGACAACACGCACGAGGTGGCCCAGCGGGTGGCCCCGGATTCCCGGATTGTGTACGTCGACAACGACCCGCTCGTCCTGACCCATGCCCGCGCCCTGCTCACCAGCACTCCCGAGGGCGCGTGCGCATACATCGACGCCGACGTCAGGGACGCCGACACGATTCTCGCCGAGGCCGCCAAAACGCTGGACTTCAGCCGCCCGGTCGGGCTGACCATGCTGGGGATCATGGGGCAGCTCCCCGATGAGGACGACCCGTGGGCGCTGGTAGACCGGCTGGTGGCCGCGCTCCCCTCAGGAAGCTATCTGGCCCTCAGTGACGGCACGAACACGAGTGACTCACTGAACCAGGCCGTCGCCTCCTACAACGCGAACTCGGCAAGCTCGTATCATCTGCGCAGCCCTGAACGGATCGCCGACTTCTTCCACGGTCTGGACGTGGTGGAGCCGGGCGTCGTGCGGACGTCGGCCTGGCGCCCCGATCCCGACCAGAGCCCGGCGGACACCCTGCAGGGTCATGCGGTGAGCGGCGTCGGACTCAAGGTCTGAGACACCGGTCCTCCGGCGCCGAGGCCGCGCGGTCCGCGACCTCGGCTCCGGAGGACCAGGGGATGGAACAGGAATCGGAGTGCGCCGACACCGTCCGACGACACAACAGGCCTCCGCACGCGGCGAGTTCTACCGCCGCTCGAGCGCGCCCCGTACGAAGGCCGCCTGGCCGGCGTGCTGCAGGTCGTCCGAGATGACGCTGATCAGACGGACCCCGAGGGTGACCGGCGGCGACCATGCCTCGTCGACGATGCGGCTCAGCGCCCTGCCGTCGAGCCCACTGATGAATCCCAGAGTCTGTTCATGGACGTCGTCGTAGTAGCCGAGCAGCAGTTCGGGCGAGCCCACCTGCACAGCCGCGACGTCTGCGGCACTGTGTCCGTACCCGGTGGTGTTCTTCGTGAACGGCAGATCGAAGCGGGAGGCCCAGTCCTGGGTGAACCAGACCTGCTCGATACCGGCCGCATCCGAGATGTGGTCGTCCTGGATCCGAGTGAGGTGCCACACGAGCCACGCGATCGTGTTCGCTCCGTCGTCGAGGCGAGCGTGGAGGTCGGTGTGTGAAAGGCCCTCGACCACCGAGTGCACCGTCTCCTGGACGCGCGTGAACGCGTCCGTCAAAAGGTCAGCACTTTTCATGCCATCACCCTCTCCGCTCTCGCGCTCCTCCCCCGCCATCGACACGCGCCGCACACGACTCGGCCGCCGGTCACCGCCCCTGACGTACAGGGCAATTCAGCGTCCCGCGTAGGGTGGAGACATGCTTTGACGCCTGCCCGGAATCCGGGCACCCCCGTGACCTCCTTCGTACCTGGACGAACCCGATTCCGACGGAGGAGAAGAGCCAACATGACCACGTCGAACCCCATCGACGTCCCCGACGCGTTCGCCGCGTCGTACGGCCGGAACAGCGGCGCGTCCGGCCGTGCCTGGATCACCGCGCTGCCGGGACTGGCCGCGGAGTTCCTGGACCGTTGGACACTGCGGCCGGACGGCCCCGCAGGACATGGCATGGCCTCACTCGTACTGCCCGTGACCCGCGCGGACGGTAACACGCCGCTGCCCACGCCTCGCGGCCGGCTGAACTTCCGTACCGTCAAAAGCGATGAGGAAGCCATCGGCCTCCTGGCCCGCATCCTGCCGGGCACGCTCGATGCCTACAGCCGGGCCGATATCGCCCGTTCCTCCATCGAGGAATACGCCCGTTTCCAGTACCACGACGAACTGCTCAGCTACTCCAGTCCACGCGAATGGTGGCGGATCGGCGTGCGAGAGGACGGCGAACCGGTCGGGCTGGTGGTACCGGCTCGGAGTCCGAACGGCTTCGTCATCGCCTACATCGGAGTCGCGGAAGGCCATCGTGGCCACGGCTACGTCGACGACTGCTCACGGAAGGAACCGGCCTGCCGGCCGCCCAGGGCGCCGAACGCATCACCGCGGACACGGATCTGAGCAACGAACCCATGGCGCGAGCGTTCGAACGCGCCCGGTACGAGAACTTCGCTCAGCGCATCGACATGGGCTGGGACTGACGACTGAGGTGATCGGCGCCCGAGTGCACCGCCCACACGAAGACGCCCAGCGACACGGCCGCGACCGCCACGGAGTCGTACGGTGCCGGCAGGTGGCCGGAGCCGCCGAAGGTGCCGAGCCATGACAGCAGCGTCAGCGCGGCCAGATGAAAGACGAGCCAGGCGCCGTGGAGCAACTCGACGCGCGGCGAAGGCCCCTCGGTACCACGCTGCTGCAGCAGGAACAGCGGGACGCCGAGCAGGACGAGCGGCAGTGCGAGCCGCAGATCGTGCCACCCCGACCAGAAGACGAACTCGCCGGCCACGATGAAACTGACCGGCGCGATCCAGCGCACCCCCGGCACCTCGCCCTCCGTCCGTGGCGCTCCCCCCTCCCGCTCGTGTGCCCGGAACGCCGCGACGGCGACCGCCGAGGCCGCGTAGATGAGCAGATACATGTCGCCCATCACGCTCACGATGTCCTGCCAGCCGCCGAACGGCAGCATGAAGACGATGATGACGGCGAGGTTGAGCACCAGCGCCCGGTGCGCCATGCCGGACCGGGCATCGATCCGCATGAAGAAGCGGGGCAGCAGGCCGTTCTTGGCGAGCGCGTACGTGTGCCGGGCATCGATCGCCACCCCCACGTAGGCCGAACCGCCGGGAGAGATCACCGCGTCGGCGTAGAGCAGGGTGGCCAGCCAGTGCAGGTTGAGCACCAGGGCGAGCTGCCCGAACGGCGACTCGAGGTCGACTCCCTGCCAGCCGTTGCCCAGCAGGGACTCGGGCACCGTGAAAAGGAACGCCAGTTGGAGCCCCAGGTAGACCAGCACGGCAAGGCCGATACTGGTGAGCACAGCGGCCGGCACGTTACGGCGTGGATTGCGTGCCTCTCCCGAGAAGTCGAGCGGGGCCTGGAACCCGTTGACGGAGTAGACGATGCCGCCACCGGCGAGAGCAGTGAGGCATGCCGCGTAGCCGTACGGTGCGAAGCCGCCGTGGTCGGTGAGGCGCCCGGAGTGCGTGCCCGAGAGGAACAGTGCGATGACCGTGACGACGGGGACGACAACCTTGAACACCGACACCAGGTTGTTCAGCCGGGCGAACATCCGCACGGCGAACCAGTTGAGCGCGGTCAGCACGACGCTCAGCGCGACAGCCACACCGAGGCCCGTGGCGCTGAGGCTGCCGCCGTCGTACAAGCCCGGTAGATAGTGCGCGGCGTACTGCATGATGGCGCTGATCTCCGCCGCCGTACCGCCGACCGAGAGCAGGACCGACCAGCCGATCACCGTACCGACCAGCCGCCCGCTCGCGTACAGCGGCCAACGCACGGTGCCTCCGCCCTCCGGACGGGTGGCCCCGAGCTCCACCATGACCAGAGCGACCAAGCCGCAGAGCGCACCGGCCGCGATCCAGGACAGCAGGGCGGCGGGCCCGGCGGTCTGGGCGGCGTACATGGCCGCGAACAACCACCCGGATCCCAGGATGTTGGAGAACCCGATCGCGGTCAGGCCCCAGAATCCGAGATCCTTGCGGAGCCGGCGCTCCTCGACCAGCGCCGCAGGGGCGGCGAGCGACTCCGTCGGCTCGTTCTGCGGCACGTGGCACGTGGCACGTCTCCTGGGATGGTCGGGGACATACAAGAGCCCAGCGTGCCACGCGTGGTGGCAGGAACCGCCGAAGGATTGCCGTTTGAGGCGCCGATACGGGTGAACGCTCTGTCAGCGGCCGGACAGTCACGACAGGGTGCCGGGCACACGTCTGCCGGTAGTCGGGCCGTCAGGCGGTCAGCTCCGCGATACGGGCCAGCCGGCGCAAGGAGTCCATCAGAGCCGCACGGTCGTAGGTACTGGTGGTGACCAGCACCTCGTCCGCGCGGGTCTCCTCGATGGCCGCTTCGAGCCCTTTGATCACTTGGTCCTCCGTGCCCTGGAGGTGGCCGCGCAATCCATTCTCGTAGAAGCCGCGCTCCTTCTCCGTCATGGTCAGTGCCTCGACCCGCTCGGCGGGGGCGAGCGGCGGGAAAACACCATGGGTCCGGGAGTACGCCATGGACCACGCCGGGCGAGGCGCACGGTGTCGCGCAGCGCCTCGGGGCCGTCGTACCCCTCACGGGTACGGGAGCGGTCGAGCACGGAAAACCGGGTGGATGCGATCACAGAACTCACACCCTTGTTCAACGTCCGGGCCCCGCCAGGATTCCCCCGGCCTGCCATGGAGTCGACGTGCGCAGCCCCTGAGCAGTAGCGTCAGGGGCTGCGCGACGGCTGTGCGCCCACGACGTCGGGGTGGAGCGGCCGCGGCATTCGGCCGCCATCCGGGGGCGACTACTCCATGGGGTAGATGTCCCCGCTCGCCATGCCGCTGACCTGATCGCTCTCCGCTTCGATCCTGCGGGCCTTTTCCTTCAGGCGTTGGCGTTCCTTGGGGTCGGTGGTGCGCTCGGCCTCGTCGTTGAGATCCTTCGCCTTGGCGCGCATCTGCCTCACGCGACCGCGATATTCTTCTGATTCGCTCATGATCACTCCTTGGATCTGCGGGCGGAGTGGGCCCCACCACGGAACCGGGCTTTGCCGGGGGCAGCACACTCCAGGCAGTTACCCACTGCTACGTCGAACGCAACAGAGGGTCATCCGCCGCCCGGCATTCCGGGCGGCCGACGCCGCTCGGACGCGGTTTCCCACCTCCAGAGTAGGCAGGATGCGACTGACGTGGGCCTTCACCGTGCTCTCGCTCATCCGTAGCCGCCCACCCGGACCCCGGCTGACCCGTCAGCCTCGGGGCCGGCGCCAGGGACACCGGGATGCGCCGGCGCCTGCCCAGTGGGCATCCGCGCTCAGGAAGCCGAGTCCGATCCCCAGCATCCAGAAGTCCTTGGCCAGCGGGGTGCCGTTCTGGGTGGGCCGCAGGCTGCCGGGCTCCCGCATCCCGGGAACCCGCAGGTACAGACCTAGCAGACCGCTGGAGAACCCTGTCAGCACCAGTCCGGCCAGTCGGGTCGGCACGAAGGGGCAGAGCAAGGTTCCGCCGACGGTCATCTCCGACAGCCCGAGCAGCCGGGTGAATCGCCTGGCCTCAATCTTTTTGAGGAACGGGTAGGCAATACAGGCCATGCCGTGCACGCCCTGGGCCATCTCTTCGTCCGCTTTCAGCTTACCCAGGCCCGAGTTCAGGAAGAACGCTCCAGTGGCAAGGCGAGGGGGCACATCGCGCGGTTCGAGTGTGGTCATCATGCGAGCCTCCGTCGATCCGGTACTCGGCCCCTCGTCGAGCTTAGCCAGAAGGCGCCGGGGACGCTTCACATGGAGTCCCGAGCGGCCGGGGGCCCCGGCGGGACTCGAGTTCCCGTTCAGCCTTCCGCCCACCGCCGTCCGGCATGACGAGCGGCGCCCGGTGCCGCGGACCGAACTCACCGCTGCCACCCCTGCCTCATGGGGCAAGCCGCTCAAGAGGTGAAGCACGGAGTCGGCCGATCAGCAACGGTGCGCAGGGCAACAACTTGTCACGACGCGGGCGACGTCCCGGAACCCCATTCCAGCAGCCCCGGCCGCACCGCGCTCCGCAGCCGGGGCTGCCCCACCTCCGCCTCCGGTACGGGCAATGTCGACTTCTGTCGATCGCAGAGCAACCTCGGACACACCACTGCCGTCTTGATCCACAGCAAGGCGGTTCGCCGCAAGCGACAAGCCACGTCCGACCCCTCACGAGTGCCCGGGTCCGATCACCGGACAACTATGCACTTGATGTATACATCACATGCATAGTTGCCCTGCTGTCGACCCGGGCGCGAAAGGCTCCCATGCACAGCAAGGCACTGGCGCCCGAGTACCAAGGCGCCCTCACCAAGATGTCGGTGAACTCCTCACTCACGGATGTACTGGCAGAAGGAATACGTCACTTGAAGGAGGCCGAGCACAGTGGCTCGCAACAGGAAGTGGCGCGATGCGGGCTCGCGGTCGCCGAGGCGCATCGCAGGCTCGGCAACGTAAAGGAAGCCGATCAGGCGTGGAAGGCCAGTTACCGGGCCGCCCGCTCGGCCGGTGACCTGGGGGCTATGGCCTGGGCGCTGTGGAGCGGTGGGACACTCGCCCGGCAGCGCGGTGAACTCAGGCTCGCTTTCAGGCTGTTGGGGCTCGCGGCCGAGATGGGGAAACGCGGCGGGGACATCGTCGCCCGTGGCTACTCCCTCGCCGGCCTTGCGGAGACCGGGCGAATACAGGGCGACTACCAGACCGTCGCTGTCCTGCACGAACAGCTGCTCGCCGAGGCACGCGCCCGTGGCGAGGCACGCCACACCGTGTGGGCGCTGGAGGGCATCGCGCAGATCCACCGCAACACCGGATCGCTCGACAGCGCCCTGGCCATGTTCGAGGAAGCGGCACAGTTGGCCGGGAATGCGGACGACCGGCGTGGCCGCGCGTGGGCCCTGCGCGGCATGGCCGACATCATCTCCCTGCGGGACGACGATCCGGAGCGTGCCCTGGACCTACTCACGGAGGCCGAACTCACCTGCCGTGAGATGAAGTTGTCCAGTGCGCTCGCGTACAACCACAAGATGCGCGCCAACGTGCTCTTCCGCGCACGCCGTTACGAGGAGGCGCGCGAGGTCTACGAGGAAGCGCTCGCCGAGTTCCGCGCCATGTCCGAACCCCGCGGGGAAGCGCTGGCCCGGCTCGGTCTCGTCAAGTCGCTCGCCCGGCTCGGCCGCGACCGGGACGAGACCGCCGCCGATCTGGGCGAGTTGCGCCGCACCCTGAGCCGGATCGGCCTGCTCAACGCCCGGGACATGGTGGACAAGGCGTACGCCGAACTCGGTGTGACACCGGTCGGTGACGAGACGGACGAGGAAAGCGGACGACGATGACACCACCACCCGTAACCCACCGGGCCACGGCACCGCAGATTCTCGCCCGCTGCCGCGACCTCGTACGCCCGGCGCTTGCACAGGCCGTGCAGCGTCTGCACCCGTGGCACGCGGAGATGGCCGCCTTCTCCCTCGGGTGGAGCCCGGCGGACGGCAGCCCCGTCACGGGTTCACAGGGCAAAGGGGTACGCCAGGCCCTCGCGCTGCTGAGCGCCGAGGCCGCCGGTGCGCCTGCGGAGGACGCTGTCGTCGGCGCGGTGGCCGTCGAGCTGATCCATGTCTTCTCCCTCCTGCACGACGACATCATGGACGGCGACGAGACCCGCAGACAGCGCGCCACCGTCTGGAAGGTGTACGGGACCGGCCCCGCGATCCTCGCGGGGGACGCGCTCTTCGCGCTGGCTGTACAGACTCTGGCCGACGCTCCGGGCGTGCACAGTGCGGCGGCGGTTCGGCATCTCGCCGGAACACTGACCGACCTGGTGCGTGGTCAGGCCGAGGACCTGCTCTTCGAGTCCCGGCCCTGGACCGGACCCGAATCGGTGCAGCCGCACGAGTACCGGTGGATGGCCGAGCACAAGACCGGCACGCTGCTCGGCTGTGCGGCAGGCCTGGGTGGGGTGCTGGCTGGAGCCCCCGCCACGACCGTCGACGCCCTCACCAGGGCCGGTCGGCACCTCGGGGTGGCATTCCAGGCCGTGGACGATCTCCTGGGGATCTGGGGAGATCCGCAGGTCACGGGCAAGCCCGTCCACAGTGATCTGCGTCGGCTGAAGAAGACGTACCCCGTCCTCGCGGCCCTGGCCACGGACCACCCCGCTGCCCGGCGCCTCGCCACGCTTCTCGGCACCGGCAACCCGCTCGACCGCACCACCGCCCGGCGGGCGGCCGACCTCGTCGAAGAAGCCGGTGGGCGCTCCGCGACACTGGCCGAAGCCCACCAGCACCTGGAGAGCGCCCGCCGCAGCCTGGACGGCGTTCCGCTGGCCCCGGCTGCGCTCGGTGAAATCCTCGCGATTCTCCCGTTCTTCGTCGACCGCACCATGTGAACCGACGCGGGACCCCGACCCAGCGAGGCAGGAGCACGATGTTACTGGCGTGATCTCAAGGCTTCGACGGTCCGCGTCAGCCGGTGAGCCGGGCAATGAGTGCTTGGGCAGTGATCGCCGGGGCCTTCGGGTGGAGTACTTCGGTGCGGTGGACGAGGCGGGGTGCGGTGACACGGACAGCGGCCGTGTCCGGTAGCACGAGGGCGAGGGAAAGGGGCAGGGCGGTCAGCCCGTGCCCGGCGGCGACGAGCGATCCGAGGCCGCGTACATCGGTTCCGTTGTACGTGATGTGGGGGCGGAACCCGTCGGTGTTGGCTGCGGCACGCAGTTGCGTGAGGGGAACGGCGGTGTCGGCTGCGTCGATCCAGTGGGCGTCGGCAAGGTCGGAGAGACGCAGGGAGCGCCGTCGCGCCAGTGGGTGATCGGCCGGGAACAGGACAGCGAGGGGTTCAGGAGCGGTCGGGCGTGTTCCATGAGCCGCTCGCCCGCTGCCGTCGGCCCGACCGGCCGGCGTTCCACCAGCCGGGTGCCGAGATCGTTCTCGAGGGCCGCGATGTGCTGCGACACGGCGGACTGGGTGTAGCCCAGGGACTGGGCGGCGGCGGAGAAGGAGCGGGCTTCGACGACGGCGACGAAACTGATATTCATGGATCACGCATCTGCTGCGCCCGTCGAAGACGCGGTGGTGGTCCCGCTGGCCTGCTCGCCGGTCGGCCACGAGGGTGCGATCAGGCTCACCGACGGCTCATGGGCCGCCCGGCTCCTGGGTGCCGAACGCACGGTGGAGCGCTACTACTGCAGCTACGGACCCAACCCCCGCCACCTGGACCTGCTGCGGTCGCGCGGGCTGCACTTCACTGGCGTCGACGATGCGGGCGAGGTCCGAATCGCCGAACTGCCGGCACACCCGTTCTTTCTGGCCACCCTCTTCCAGCCCGAACTGTTCGGCGACGGCACCCGGCCCCACCCCTTGATCACAGGACTGGCAGAAGCCGCCGTCCGTCACGCGAAAGGCTCGCTCTGATGCAGGTCCGGGACGACACCCCTCGCAGCTGGAGGACTCGCGTGGCGGTCGCGGTGGCCGCGTATGTACGAGCGTGCACGGTCCCCGATGCCCACGCCGCCAGCCCTCTCGCGCCGGTGCCGGACGCCGCACTGACCGCGATCCGCACCGACATGTCGAAAACGCACCTGGGCGTGCCCCCGCACTATCGCTGCGGGTCGTGTGCTGTGAGCAGCCCGAGGATGGTGTCCACCGCGTCAACGGACCGGGGGAACGATTCAAACGGCTCAGAACCCCAGCATCGACTTGTCGAGCACGCCGCCCACTGCACCGTAGAAGCTGCACGTGGTGCCGCGTCACACAGCTCGCATTTGCCATGCACTGATCAGAGCACCTTTCATGCAGCGCGCGCCAGAGGCCTATCGCGCCGCCACCGGCAGTATCGGTGTTCGCCCGCGAGGCGGGTCGGCACTGGGCGTCACCCCTCGGGACAGGACCGGTGACCTGCGAGGTCGGGGCCGCGGCTTGCGGTGGTTTGCCCGCGAGCGCGGTGTGTCCGCGGTGGTGATTGCAGGTACGCAGCCAGGGCGGGAATGCTCTGCGGCGTTCGGTCTCCGACACGGCAGGAGGAGCCCGGGGACACGCTGCCGTTCAACCGGGCTCCGCAAGGGAGCCGGGTTGCGGGGCTGCTGCGGGTCGCGGCACCGTCCTCGTCGCCGCGGGCGGACAAGATGCCGTTCAGTCTCTCCAGCATGCCTGGTCCACTGGTGCCGGCCGGGCGGTCTCAGGCCCTGGCAGGCTTCCATTTCGAGGCAGCGGGCAGGAGTGTCAATGGCCTCGAAGTTCTCCCCGTAGGCGGCCAGGAGTGCTCCCCGCTGGCGGCCTGCGAGATCTCCCCAACGGCGGCCAGATAATTCCCCGCCGTGGTGAGTGCTGTGATCAGCTGAAGGGCTTGACTCCCTGTCCGGAGGTGGCCTGGGTGAGCCGGAAACTGTCACCCTGGGTGACCACGATGTGAGCGTGGTGCATGAGCCGGTCGACGGTCGCGGTGGCCAGCGTCTTCGGCATGATCTCGTCGAATCCGGAGGGGTGGAGGTTGCTGCTGACGGCGAGCGCGCGTCGTTCGTAGGCGGCGTCGACCAGGCGGTAGAAGCCCTCGGCGGCGTCGGGGCTGACGGGCAGCAGGCCGATGTCGTCGACGATGATCAGGTCGGATCGGATCACCCGGGTCAGGGCCTTGGCGATGGAATCGTCGGCCCGGTGACGGCGGACGAGGGCGCCGAGGTCTTCGATGGAGAACCAGGCGACGGCCATCCCGGCCTCGACGGCGGCCTGCCCGAGGGCCTCGCACCAGTGGCTTTTCCCGGTCCCCGATGGGCCGACTACGCAGAGATTTTCCCTGCGTTGGACCCATTCGAGGGTCTTGATGGAGTCCTGGGTCGCGCGAGGTATGGAGGATGCCTGCTCGTCCCAGTCGCCGAACGTCTTCCCGGCGGGGAACCCGGCCCGCTTGCGTCGAGTGTGCAGGTTCGCTCGGTCGCGGCCGGCGGCCTCTTCGGAGAGGAGGACGCGTACGACTTCTGCGGGGTCCCACCTCTGGGCCTTCGCGGTGGGGATCACATCGGTCAACGCCTTGCGGATGTGCGGGAGTTTGAGCCGCTTGGTCAGTTCGATGGCCTCGGCGAGCTGGTCGCCGCTGGAGCCGGAAACGGTGCGCAGTGGGGTGGCCATCAGAGAGTGTCGCCTTCGTCTTCGTCGTCGTGTTCGAGCGGGATGGTGCCGAAGCGGGACCAGGCGGAGGTGCCGGGCTGCAGGCTGTGGGTTTCGCTGGCGCGGGTGACCTCGACGTTTTCCAGGCCGACCTGGTAGTCGAGGATGGAGATGAGGTCTTTCTCGGCGAACCGGCCGGTGACCGCGGCGGTGCCAAGGGCCCGGTCGACCTCGGCAGTGGAGTAGAGCTTGGAGAAGGCGACGGCCTCGGCCATCTTCGTCTTGACCTTGCGTGTTCCGGCGGTGGCGGCCTCGACCAGCCAGGAGGCGGCGCCGGGGCCGAGCATCAAGAACGCGGCCTCCTCCGCGCTGGTCGCCTTCGGGACGCGATCGCCTTCCTTGTTCTCGCGCGGCGGGTAGTGCGCGTCGTCAAGGACCGGGGTGCCAGCCGATCCGCGCGGGTGGCGGGCCACCTCGCGGGCATGACCGTCGGCAGGGCCGACGGCGGTGACGATCAGTTCGTCGCCGTGGAATCGGGCCCAGACCCGGGTGTCGATCAGCTGGTGCGGGACCGAATAGCGCACGGCCTCGACCGAGATCGTGGAGTCCCAGCAGACCCTGCGGGTGGTGCCGAACGCGACGGTGAAGGGCTGCTTGGGCAGCGGATGCAGCCGCTGGCGTTCCTCGGCGAGCATCTCGACGGGCCGTCGTTGGGTCTCGCGGTGGACCCGGTTGTTGACCTCCTCGCAGAAGGTGCGGCAGGCCGACTCAAGGGCGGCGAAGTTGCGGTATTCCTCAAGGAGGTTGACGTCTTTGGGGACCAGGTCGGCCTTGGCGATGCGGACGGTCGCCTCGCTCCCGCCCTTGGTTTCGGGGTCCGCCGGCAGACAGGTACGTATCGTCATGCCGTAGTGGCGGGCGACCTCAACGATCTCGGGGTTGCGGACCGCGATCCCGGCGATGTGGTCGGTGGTGACCGTCTTCTCGTTGTCGGTCAACGCGTAGGCCGGGACCCCGCCGATCCGCCGCAGCGTCGCGTCCAGACACGCGGTGATCGTCGGCAGCGTCTTGTCCCAAACCGGGATCACCACGCGGAAACGCGACCAGGCCACCCACGCGCACCACAAAGAAGTGCGTCGTCCGCCGATCTGCGGGCCCTCGCCCCAGTCCCATTGCAGCCATAGCCCCGGCTCGGTGATCCAGGGCCGGTAAACCCGACGCTGACCGGCCCTGAACTGGGCTTTTGCCTCGGCGACGGTGCGGCGGGTGGTGCGTTCCCCGCCCGTGAAGCCCATCGCGGTGATCCTCTTGTGGACCACATCCGCACGGATCCGCCCGTTCGAGCGGACCACCAGCTCTTCAATCTTCGGCAGGAACACGTCGATCGCACGGTCGCGGTGCCGACGGACGTCGGGGTGCTGTCCAGCGGCCCGCATCTTCACATATCGGGCCACCGTGTGGTGGTCGCACCGGGCGAGCTCGGCCGCCGCGCGGTAACTGCCCGTGAGGTCGTACGCCTCAAGGATGTCCATGATCTCCCTGCTGTTCTTCACCCGCTCGAGCTTCGCCGACCGGGTACGTCTGGGGCGAGCGGGGAGATATCTGGCCGTCCGTGGGGAAATCCCTGGCCATCAGTGGGGCCGTAAATGGCCGCCTATGGGGAGTATGCCGAGGCCACGGTCACAGGAGGGCGAATCGGTTGGGAGCCGCTCTCACGGCAGTCGCACAGACCGATCAGGTGATGTTCTGTCTCAGCCTCCTCTCAGCGGGCGCCATACAGGCTGGAACAGTCCTCCCGGACCACCGGGCGTCCTTCGCCCCGAGCTGAGGAGGAGGTTTCCTTATGGCCTCCCACACCGTGGACCCGCCTGTCGTTCCGGCTGGAGACTTCGCCGACCGAAGCGCGACAAACACGGCCCGTCGGCTGCACCACTTCTTTCAAGGCGCCTGTGACCGCACACCGTGGGCCGTCGCCCGGGAATGCGATGAGCAGCGTCTGACGTACGCCGATCTCGACGCACGCGCCAACCAGGTGGCCCACTACCTGCGCCGTGTGGGCGTCGGCACGGGTACTCGCGTGGCTGTCCTGCTACCGCGGTCTGTGGGCATGTACGTCTCGGCTCCTGGGCGTGTGCAAGGCCGGGGCGACGTTCGTGCCGCTCGACCCCGCGTCCCCACCCGAACGCATCGCGTACATCCTGGGCGACGCAGGCGCCGCAGTCCTGCTGACCACGGGCGTTCTGATGCCGCGCACCGGGCATGCGGAGACGGAGGAGCCGGGAGCGTGCCGGGTGATCCGGACCGACGCCTGGGCGAGTGAACTCGCCTGCCTTCCCACGACGCGGCCGCCTGCCGATACGTCCGCCGCGGGCCGGTACGAGTTCGCCGACTTCCTGGAGACACATCGCGTCACGGTGCTGTACTGCGTGCCGACGCTGCCGGCGACGATCCCGCGCGAGCTGCCGCGGGTTCGCAGTGTCGTCGTGGGCCCGCTCGCGCGCCCGTTCCGGGTCGACAACGGCGCCCTCGGGCCACTGCATCTTCGTCCCCCGTTGCGATGGACCAGATTCTGACGGTGTCGCCAGATCATCGTGCCCCAGAACGACGGGGCATGAACAGATGCTGGGCCCGGCTGCCCGGGTTGATGCCCCGTCCCCATCCGCGCTCGTTCATCCGTCAAGGCCCGGATCAAATGCACGTCGTCCCACTGCCCGAGATCCATATCTCCGGGGCCCACCCTCGCCTGTGACACCCCGGAGCAGTGAGAAGGGGCGGATCAGCACATCGGCGCGGCGAGGGCCCGGCCCGCCTTGGCAGCGGGCGTGACCGAGGAGGGCGCCGACGGCGGAACGGCAGTCCTACCAGTAATGCCGTCGACCTCCCACCGAATGCCCGACGGCACCCAGGATCCAGAGAACGATGCCGATCACGACGAGCACGACACCGATCGTCCAAAGAATCGAGATGCCTGCCACCAGGCCGATGACCAGCAGAATGACACCGAGGATGATCACGACGACCTCCGATCTCTCATCTTCACCCAGTATGCGCCTGACGCCTTCGCGGGGTGATACGGGTCGTGCGAGGAGCATCGCCTCCGGCCGCGGAGGCACCGCTCGAATGACGGTGGGCTGCGGCCTCGTGCGAGGATGCTGTCGTGTCAGACGCGATTGAGACAGTCAACTGGGGCGTCATACCGGGCCGTCCCGGCTGGTACGAACCGGCTCGTGCCGCACGCGGTCTGCGCGCCCTGGCAGATGCAGCGAGCCTGATACAGGCAGCCGAGGCCGGCTCGCTGCTCGACGGCGGCGGAATCGTCCATGGTCACAGTGGAGCTGTGTTCCCAGCGGCTGTGGTTGCGGCACCCCTGCTCCTGGACATCGCCCAGCAGGGTCACCCGGCGGCGAGGGACACCGCGTTGGGGCTGGTCGATGAGGCCCTGTCGTCCTATCCTCACGTCGGGTACACGCGAGTGACGACGCCCTGCGGGACAGCGGTCCCGATCTGCTGCGCCATCGCCCATCACCTGCGAGCCCGCACCGTTTTCCTCGCCGGGCTGGGCAAGAGGGGCAAGGCGCTACTTGCCGATGCCGCCGATCACTGGCGCTTCGAGATCCAAGAGTGCGCCGCCGACGGCAATGACACGGCAGCCTTCGGGACTCTGGCAGGCCGTTTCCCGGCGGGCGTGCACGCGGCGGAACTGCACCTCGCCGGTGGAATCACTGTGCTGGACGACGTTGTCCTCGAATACCCGCCCGTGGAGGGCTCTCGCGAGGCGGCCTTGCGGGTGATCGGACGGCATCCGGGCGAACTGCCGCCCGGCGCCACCCTGTTTCCGGTGGAGTGCGGGGAACGCGTGCAAGGGTGAGGAAGGCTTCGTGAATGTCGTCCCGGATCTCCCAGCGGATCCGCAGGGCGGAACCAGCGTAGGTGGGCGAACGCGCGCTCCACGACCCAGCGTTGGGCGCCCAGGCCGGAGCCGTGTTCGGTGCCCCGGCGGGCGATCAGCGGCTTCACGCCGAGGTCCCGAACCAGACGGCGGTACTTGTCGTGGTCGTAGCCGCGGTCTCCCAGCACCACGTCCGGGCGGCGCCAGGGCCGGCCCCCGTTTGCCCCGCACCGGCGGCACCGCTTCGAGCAGGGGGACCAGTTGGGTGACGTCGTTGCGGTTGCCGCCAGTCGAGGTGGCCGCGAGCGGGATGTCGGTGACGTCGGTGATCAGGTGATGCTCGCTGCCCGTCCTGCCCCGGCCAACGGGGCTTCGTCCGGTCTTGGAGCCCCCTTTAACGCCCGGATGTGGGAGCCGTCGACCGCCGCGCGGGAGAAGTCCAGAGCGTTCGCACCGCGAAGCCTGGCGAGGAGGGCCTCGTGCAGCCGGGGCCACACCCCGGCCCCGGTCCACTCCGCCAGGCGGCGCCGGCAGGTCATGCCCGACCCGAAGCCGAGTTCCTGCGGCAGGTGTTCCCAGGCGATCCCGGTGTGCAGCACGAACAGGATGCCCTGGAACACCAAACGGTCCGGATGCCGCTTGCGCCCCGGATGCCGAGCCCGACGCTCCACCTTCGGCAGCAGTGGCTTCGGCGGAGCTGTGCCGCCAGCAGCTCGAGTTCGCCACTCAGCCGCGGACCGGGATGAGCGAAATCGGGTCGGAGAACCGGCGTTGGCGGGCCGAGGGCGTCGGCCACGCCGCGGAATCGGGGGCCGCCGTCGCCGCTCTGGCGACATCCCCGCTCCCGGTCAGTCCGACGGTCGGGAGGGGCGAGCGGTATCAGTGGCTGGAGGAGCAGTTCGGGCTCACGACGCAGGAACAGCTCACATGTGGCCGCCATGCCCATGTCATGTTGTCGACAACGAGGGCGTTGCGGTGCTGGAGCGGATCCGAGTGTGGCTGCCGGTGCTGCTGGCCCTGCGCACGAACTCCCCTTTCTGGCAGGGCAAGGACAGCCAGTACAGCAGCTACCACAGCCGGGCCTGGGCCCGCCCGGGGTGGCCCGGCGCGGGACGCTCACCTCGCATGCGTCGCTGGAGACCTGCATGCGGAACTCCGGCGGCAACTGGATCGACAAGTCCGTCAGCGACGACAGCCACGGGTGGATGGCCGGTGGCTCCGCCCGTAGGGTGACTTCCTGCGCATGTCGCCGCGAGAGCCCGGGAGGAAGCATCCCCTGCTGGTACCAGCAGGGGATGCCCAGGCCATCGCATCCGCAGCCCGACAACACGGACCCCGGCGTGCCGTCCGAAGGACGACGGCACCGGATCCGCACCGCGTCCCGTCAGGCGCTGCGCGGCATCACGCGCCCTGCGAACCGGAACCCGGGCGCGCAACATGCGCCGCCCGGCCTGCGGTACGAGCCACGCGTGAACCCCACGCTGCAGACGGCCGCTGCCTACGCCTGGCGAATCCTCGTCGTGGGAGCCGTCGTGTACGCCGTCTTCTCAGCGCTGGGACGGTTCCACGAGGTAGCGGTAGCCGTCTTCCTCGGCCTGATCGGCACCGCGATGTTGCGCCCGGTGGCGGATCTCCTGGATCGTCTGATGCCGCGGCCGCTCGCTGTCGCTGTGGCGCTTCTCGGCAGCATCGCCCTCGTCCTCGGCGTTCTGACCCTCATCGGCGAGGTAGTCGCCGCAGAACGCGCCGGGCTGGAACGGGAGTTCGGCGACGGCTTGGTCAGGATCGAACACTGGCTGGAGGGGCCACCGTTCCGGCTGAACCCCAAGGCGCTCGACGACATGCAGTCCCGGATCGGGCAGTTCCTGTCCAGCCATCGCTCCACCCTCATCAGCACAGCCCTCAGTGGAGTGGGCCGACTGGTGGAGGTGGTGACCGTGTTCGTTCTCGCATTGTTCTGCTCGGTCTTCTTCATTCACTCGGGCGACCGGCAGTGGGACTGGTTCTGCGACCAGCTTCCGGAGACGGCCCGGGCCCGGGTGACGATCGCGGGCCGTGCGGCGTGGCGGACGTTCACCGGATACACACACGGCATCATCCTGGTGGCGGCGACCAACGCATTACTCGTCGGACTGGCCCTGTTCGCACTCGGAGTGCCGCTGGCCCTTCCCCTGGCGCTGCTGGAGTTCTTCGCCGCCTTCATTCCGTTGATCGGCTCACCGGTCGCCCTCGCAGTCGCGGCCGTGGTGGCTCTGGCGGCGAAAGGCCCGATCGTGGCGGCCGTCGTCATCGCGCTGATCGTGGTCATCGGCCAGATCGAGGGCCATCTTCTGCACCCGATCGTGATGAGCTCGGCCGTCCGACTGCACCCGGTGGTGGTCGCACTCGCGGTGATCGGCGGCGCCATCGCGGCGGGGGCGCTGGGCGCGGTGGTGGCGGTACCGCTCGTGTCCGTCGTCTGGTCGGCCCGTCAGGCCCTGCGCCAGACACGCGGATCCGCGCAGGCGAAGGATTGAGGGATGACGTCGACGGAAATGTCCAGCCGCCTGCCCGCGACATCGAGCCCCTCGACCTTCAGCGGCCGGTAAGCCTCCGCGATCGCCGTGTCGTGCGGCCGGATGGAACCGATGTGATAGCCGTACGGGTTGTAGGTAACGAAGTCGCCGCTCAGCGTTCGCAGACCATGGCCCGAGTCGAGGTCGGGCGCGCTGAGCCTGGCGGCCGGCACGGACTGTTCTTCTGCTTCCAACGCTGCTTCGTGAGCGGCGCCAACGCGGGAGCGGTCAAGGAGTGAGCTCCGGCGCCGTCAGAAACCGACGGCGCCGGAACCCGACGCACCTACCGGACCGGGCCCCGCTGTTCTGAGCGTAATGTCCTGATCACCTAGACTCGACGGATGGCGAAGTATTTCGACGTGCACCCCGAGAATCCTCAAGCGCGCACCATCCGCTCCGTGGCCGACAGCATCCGGGCCGGCGCGCTCGTCGCGTACCCGACGGACTCCTGTTACGCATTGGGGTGCCAGTTGGGCAGTCGTGACGGCATCAGCCGGATCCGGTCGATCCGGAACCTCGACGACCGTCACCATTTCACCCTTGTGTGCCAGAACTTCGCGCAGCTGGGTCAGTTCGTGCACATCGACAACGATGTGTTCCGCGCGATCAAGGCAGCGACACCCGGCAGTTACACCTTCATCCTCCCCGCGACGAAGGAGGTGCCGCGTCAGCTGCTGCACCCGAAGAAGAAGACGGTCGGAGTCCGGATTCCCGACCATGTCGTCGCTCAGGCGCTGCTCGCCGACCTCGGTGAGCCGCTGCTGTCCAGCACCTTGCTCCTGCCCGACGAGGACGAGCCGCTGACACAGGGCTGGGAGATCAAGGAACGGCTCGACCATGTGGTGGACGCCGTGGTCGACTCGGGCGACTGCGGCACCGAGCCGACCACGGTCATCGACTTCTCCGGCGGTGAGCTCGAGATCGTACGCCGAGGGGCGGGCGACACCGCGCGGTTCGAGTAGCCGCGCCGCGGGCATCACGGTGCCTGCTGGGCGGCCTCCGTGCCGGAACGCCGATGACTCATGTGCGGGGTGCCTGCGGCGCGGTTGCGGCAGCGCCGTGCGCGGCGGACGGCCCGGGCTCCCCAGAGCGCCCTGGTGTGCGATGCACTCGGTGAGCAGGCGATTGAACACAGCAGGCCGCGCCGCTGCGAGGTTCTTGAGCATGGCGATGGCGCGTGTGACGGACATCAGTGCCTCTTCCCGCCGCCCCATCTCGTCCTGCCTGACCGCGCAGTTGCTCAGCGACAGTGCGAGGTCGGGGAGAAACGCGTCCGGGTGCGCGGTCGCCAGGCGCTCGCGGATCTCCACCGCACGGCTGATCGCCACGAGGGCTTCCTTGTGCCGGCCCAGTTCCGCCAGCCGGTTGGACTGGTGGTTCAGCGACACGGCGAGGCTGGGCAGAAACACCTCGTGGCGCGCGGCCGCCAGCTCCTCACGGATCTCCACCGCACGCATACTCGCCGCCAACGCCTCCTCCCGCCTTCCCGACTCGGCAAGATCCGCCGACAGATTGTTCAGCGACACCGCAAAGTCCGGAAGAGGGAACCGCAGGTGACGGCCGCTCCCGAGATGCCCTGCCAGCCGGCTCGCCGGGCAGCGGGCGCCGGGCGTCCTTGGTCGGGGCGGTGCCCCGCGGTGATCAGGTAGTGATTCGTGCGCGAACCCGCCATCGGATTGATGTATCCGTCGACCTGGTCGATTTCCCGATCGGTGCCGGTCAGTGTGAGGCTGTCCGGAAATCCGGCCGCCTGGCAGGCCACCCGGACATCCTGGCCGATGAGACGCCCGAACCGGGCCGGCGCCAGGCCGTCCGGCACTTGCCAGGTGTCCGGTTCCCCGGCGCCGATACGGCGAGCAGTGCGGCGTCAAGCACCGGATCTGCCCATGCGACGTTCGCCGGACAGAGCCGCCCGCCGAGGAGCCGGACCAGCACACGCTCGTACGCTTGGCCACGCTCGTCGGCCACGACATGCCAGGCGGTCAGCACGAGCCGGCCGACGAGCACGGTCCCCGTACCGAAGGAGGCCCCGCCGCCGGCCTCTCGCGCCGCCCACACCTCGGCCAGACGACAACGGTCGAACCATGCGCCTGCCATGACCCCTACTCAGCGGGCAGTTCGTCCACCCGGCTGCTCACCTTGGCCGGTTGGCCCTGGGCATCCGTCGGCTGCAGAGTGATCTCCAGCCGGTGCGCATCTGCGGTGGCCTTGCTCGCCCTGCCGCCCGCCGACAGGACGAAGACCTTCGCAATGACGTCCCCCGCCTTCTCCTTGCGGACCTCCACCGCGAATTCGAGGGTTCAGCTCTCCACCGGCTTCACGTCCGTGCGCTTGGTGAAGGGCTTCCAGGGGCGGATACCGTCGCCGTCCGACTTGCCGGCGTATGTCGGATTGCCTGTGAGTGTCTGCTGCGTTTCCTCGTGTTCCACGGACAGTCCGAACAGTTTGAAGCCGAGATTCACCGTGCCGGCCGAGATGCCGATTCCGATGGCGAGCGAGTCGGCCGGACCGGACGCTCCCGGAGTCCGCCCAGGTGCGCGTGGAGGACGTCCTGCGCCTCTTGCGGAGTGAGATGGCCGATGAGGACATGCGCGGTGAGGCCGTCCGCAAGGGCGAGGAGGGTGCGGGCCTCGCGTCGCGGATCGAGGGGCACGGCACGGTCGGCGCCCTCGCCGGCTTCCGAGATGAGGCGGGTGAACGCCTCTTGCAGGGCGGCGTAGTTCGCCTTCAGCGTCCTCGCGAGGGCCTCGCTGACAGCCGCCTGAGCAACGAAGGCGAGCCAGACCCTGGCCTCGGCGCGGTGCTCTTCCTGGAGCAGTGAGATCTCGGTCACCGCATGCCCCAGGGCGGTGCCGGCCGACTGGGCCGGGCTCCTGACGAGGCGGGCCTGTACGCGCTCACTGATCCGCTCGCCGATGTGCCCGAGCGCGAACACGAGCATCTCTTCCTTCGTACGGAAGCATCGCTGAACGGCGCCCATCGACACCTGCGCACAGGCGGCGACGTCTCGAAGGGTCACGCCCTCCAGCCCGTGTTCGTGGGATGCACACGCGAAGCGAGCTCTTCGGCGACACGGCCAACCCATGGGACCGTGGCCGGACCCCGGGCGGCACCAGCGGGGGCGACGGGGTGGCCGTCGCCACGGGCATGGCAGCGCTCGGGCTCGGCAACGACTCCGGTGGATCGGTGCGCGTCCCGGCCCAGTTCTGCGGCGTGGCCGGGCTGAAGCCGACAACCGGGCGTTTCCCCGCGGACCACCGCATCGTCGGCCCCGACGACCCCGGCCCGGCATCCCAGATGCTGGTCACCGACGGCCCGTTGGCGCGGAGTGTGGGCGACCTCCGGTTGGCATACGAGGTGCTGGCCGGGACCGACCCGCGCGACCCGCGGGCCGTACCGGTACCTGCCTACGGCGAACCGCTCCCCGGGCCGGTGAAGGTCGCGGTCGTGGCGGACCCGGGTGGGCACGGCGTTCACTCCACGGTTCGCGGGGCCATCGAGACCGCGGCCGAGGCGCTGCGCGACGCCGGGTACGACGTGCGGGAGGTGCAGGACGTTCCGAGGCTGGACGAGGCGCTCGAAGCGTACAACCGGATCACCGTGACCGAGTTCGCTGCGACCTGGCCGGTGGTGCGGAGGCTGCTCGGAGCGGGCGGGGACCGCTATATCGAGATGACGATGGAGCAGACGCCGCCGGCAAGCGCGGACGAGTTCATGAAGCTGATGGGCACCTGGATGAACATCCGCCGCTCATGGGCCGAATTCCTCGACGAATACCCGCTGTTGCTCGGCCCGGTATTCACCGAGCCGCCGGTCGAGCCGGGGCTGGAGTCGCGCGACAGGGCCGGGCGGGACCGGGTCGGCTCGGCGATGCGACTGTGCGCCGTGACCAGCTTCGTGGGTGTGCCCGGTGTGGCCGTACCGACCGGAGTGGTCGACGGACTGCCGTCCGGGGTGCAGGTCGTCGGGCGCGCCTTCCGGGAAGACCTGTGCCTGGGCGCGGCGCAGGCGATCGAGGACCGGCTCGGAGTTCTCACACCGGTCGACCCGCGCGTGGGAGGCGGGGCTGATTGAGCCCTTGGGGAGCGCTTGCACCCTCGGCTCTCGGCCGGCTGCGCGCAAGTCCGAGGCAACAGCGCGGTGCGCGGGCAGCCGGCCGAGGCTGGACACGGTACGAACCGTACGCTCAGCCATGAGTAGAGCCACACCCGCAGATCGGACCTCGCCAAACAGCGACATCCACGCAAAGACCAGCCCTGGGGCTCAGCAACGCTGTCGTGCTCGGGCACTCGCTCGGAGGGGTCAATGCCTGCCAGCTCGCTGCCCGGCACCCCCGCCTCGTCCGTTCCCTGATCGCCGAAGGCATCGGTGCCGAGGTCGATGACGACCTGTCCTTCAGCCCGTCCTGGCCGAACCGGGCGCCGACACGGGAAAGGTTGCTGGAGGAGCTCGACCCGTCAGCAGGCTACGTCACGGACGCCATCCGCGAGTACGCCGACGGGTGGGGCCTGGCTTTCAGTCCGCAGGACACGAACGCCTCACAGCGGCGTCTCGATGGGAATCATCGGAAGGTTCCTCAGTTCATTGTGGTCACGGCAGAATCACCGACCTGCGAAACGGGTATGAAGACTCTTCATGGGTGCGCGATCTGAGTCATTCTTCCGGGCGGACGGTGATCAACGGAAGAGCGCGGCCCACCGGGCCTCCGTGTCCTCCAGCTCTGGCAGTTCTCCGAGCGCTCCCCGGCCGCACGGGGGCGTGTCGGGGGAGCGGTCGGGAAGGTCCGGTGGATCACGAGGGGACGGACCGGACCTTCCCGGCCGCACCATGTTGGCCGCCGCCCATGACGCTCCCCAGGGGCTGACGGGCACCTTCCACGAGGCCGACCGGCCCTACTGCCGTGTACATCCGGCAGCCGACCGGCCCTGCCCTCGCCGGCCTTCGAGACCACACACCGCCGGGCCCTCGGCACCTGGGCTGTCGTAGGCTGACCGCCCTTGGACCGGTCCCAGCCCTGCGGTGATCCGGTGAGCAGATACCGGCATACAGCCCCAGAGAACGGCACCCCGATGGCAGAGACAGCACCTCCGGAGCCCGGCTCCCACTTCGAAGTCCCCTCCCCCGGCCCCTCCTCCCTCACGCTCGGCTCGCCCGGCCCCTCCTGCCCCGGTCCGGCCGCGTGGCCGCAGCCCAGCCGACCGGACCGGATGCGCAGTCTGCTGGATGCCGTGATGAGTCTGGGACGGGGCCTGGAACTCCCGGAGGTGCTGCGCGGCATCGTGGAGGCAGCGGTGACGCTGACCGACGCGGAGTACGGGGCACTCGGAATTGTCGGGGACGGGCAGAAGCTCCTGGAGTTCCTGCCGGTGGGCCTGTCGGACCAGCTCGCCGCCACGATCGGGCAGTCACCGTGCGGCCGCGGAATCCTCGGCGAGCTGATCCTTCACCCGGAACCTCTGCGGCTCACCGATCTGAGCAGCCACCCACGCAGCTTCGGCTTTCCGCCTCATCATCCGCCGATGCGCACCTTCCTCGGCGTACCGGTGCGGGTGCGCGACGAGGTGTTCGGCAACCTCTATCTCACCGAGAAGCGGGGCGGGGTGAGCTTCGACGCCGACGACGAGGCGGTGCTGACCACCCTGTCGATCGCCGCCGGCGTCGCCATCGACAACGCCAGGATGTACGACGAGAGCCGCCGCCGGGAGCGGCGCCTGGAGGCACTGGGCGAGATCACCCGCACCCTGCTCGCGGGGACGGACGCCGACGAGGTGCTGCATCTGATCGCCGAGCGGGCGATGGAAGTGGCGGGGGCCGACCGGGCAGCGATTCTGCTGCCAACGGGGCGGCCCGGTTCCGCGCCCCTCTCAGAGGCTCCGACGGCATCAGCGGCCGGGGAACGCCTCACCGTTGCCGTCGCCCATGGACGGGACTCCGACCGTGTGACGGGGTTGTCCGTTCCGGCGTCGGGATCGCTGGCCGGGCTCGCCGCCAGTACCGGAATGCCTGTGCACTGCGCCGACGTCCGTACGGATCCCCGGGCCCATCCGTTCGGCGACGGTACCGAGGACGGCCTGGGCCCGGTGGTGGCGGTGCCGTTGCAGATCGACACCGGGGCGCTGGGCGCATTGCGCCTGGGGCGGCCGGTGGACCGCCCGCCGTTCGACGACACCGAGGTCCAACTCGTCTCCGGCTTCGCCGACCAGGCGGCCATCGCGCTGGAACTGGCCCGCAGACGGGCCGAGTCCGAGGAACTCGCCGTGATGCACGACCGGGACCGGATCGCCCGCGATCTGCACGATCTGGCGATCCAGCGGCTGTTCGCGACCGGGATGACTCTCCAGAGCAGCACCCGGGCCATCGCGGACCGCCCGGAAGCGGCCGAGCGGGTCAGCAGGGCAGTGGATGATCTGGACACCACGATCCGGATCATCCGGTCCACCATCTTCGATCTGCGCACGGCGGACGGTTCGGGCCGCAGCGGGCTGCGGCATCGGATAGCGGAGACCGCTCGCACGGCGGCACATGTCCTCGGCTTCCGACCCACCGTGCGGATCGACGGGCCGGTGGACACCACCGTCCCGGACGAACTCGCCGAACACGTGGTGGCGGTCGCCGCCGAGGCGGTGTCCAACGCGTCCCGCCATGCCCGTGCGAGTCGTATCGGCATCGTACTGTCGGCCGACGACGCGGTGACTCTGACCGTCACGGACAACGGCATCGGGATCCCGGCCGGTGACACGACGGCTCCCCCAACGGGGACAGCGATCAATGACGGCGGTCAGCCGGCAGGTCGCGGCGGTGGGCTGGACAATATGCGTACGCGGGCGGAGCTGTGCGGCGGCACACTCGCCATCGAACGGCCGACGGACGGCGGCACCCGGATCACGTGGTGCGTCCCGCTCCACGACTGACGCCTGAGAAACTGTCAGATTCGCCGGACCGGGGTTTGCCCCTGACGGTCCTTGATCCGGCCGACGAGCATCGCGGCGTGAATCCGGCGGCCGACGCCCAGTTTGGCGAGGATCGAGGAGATGCGGTTCTTGACGGTCTTCTCGGCCAGGAAGAGGCGTTCCGCGATTTCGCGGTTGGTGAGGCCCTCGCCGATGAGGTCCAGGATCTGGCGTTCCCTGGTCGTGAGCTGGTCCAGTTCCGATGCCTCCGACTCCTCGGCGGGGGTCCGCTGGGGGCCCCGCAGACGTGCCATCACACGAGCGGTCGTTCGTGGGTCGAGCATCGAGGTGCCGGACGCGACCGTGCGTACGGCGGCGATCAGATCGGCTCCGTTGATCTGCTTCAGTACGTAGCCGGCCGCGCCCGCCATGATGGCGTCGAACAGTGCCTCGTCGTCATCGAAGGAGGTCAGCATCAGACATGCCAGTTCGGGCATGAGGGCACGCAGTTCCCGGCATACCTCGATACCGGCGTGGTCACCGCGGGGGTCGTCCCCGAGCCGTACGTCCAGTACGGCGACCTGTGGCCTGCTGGCCGGTACGCGGGCCAGCGCCTCCCGGGCGTTGGACGCCTCGCCGACGACCTCGATGCCGTCCTCGGCCTCCAGCAGATCGCGTACGCCGCGCCGGACGACCTCGTGATCGTCGAGGATGAAAACGCGTACGGGGGCTGCGGACTGCGGCGTCGTGCTCAGCGGGGACTTCACGAGGTCATTCACACCATGCTCGATCGGTTCGGGGAAGGGGACTCGGACCAGTATGTGCATCCGTCCGCAGACCGGTTCGCCGGGGTGTCACAGCATGTCGAACAGGCTCTGAACAGGGCCGAAAGGCCCTGTGGCCAGGGCCGTTCGGCGGTCTGGACGCGGTGCCATACTGACGCCGCCGAGATCGTCGGGGCGCTACGGACGTCTCTGTGTCCCGGCCACCCCACCGTGCTGTCCCAAGGAGTCACCCGTCCATGAACACCCCGAGCGAGGACTACCACGCACTGCTCGCGCGGCATGACGCGATGCGGCTGCGACGACGTATCCTGTCCCCGGCCGGAGTTGGCGCCGAATCATGGTGCACCGAGGCACCGCAGCCGTACGACGGAACGTCCGACCAGCAGCTGATCAGCGAATTCCTGCCGCTGGTGAGCCCGCTGGAGGAGCTGATCGCCGAGCTGTACCGGGTCCTGTTCGAGCGGCATCCGTATCTGCGGTCGTTGTTCCCCGAGTCGATGGCGTTCCAGCAGGCCCATCTCGTCGGGATCTTCCGCTATCTGATCGGCAATCTGCACCGTACGGACGAGATGATCGGCACCTTCACGCAGCTGGGTCGCGACCATCGCAAGCTCGGTGTGCGCCGCGCGCACTTCGAGGCGTTCGAGGCGGCGCTGATCGAGGCACTGCGCATGCGTGCGGGCGCCCGGTGGACCGGTGCTCTGGAGGACGCCTGGCTGCGGATGCTGCGGCTGGCCGTTTCGGCGATGGTCAGGGGCGCGGACGAGGCGATCGCCGAACCGCCGAGCTGGGAGGCGACGGTGGCCTCGCACGAGTTCCGTACGCCGGATCTCGCGGTGTTGAGGGTGCGCCCCCATCAGCCCTACGCCTTCAGGGCCGGGCAGTTCGCGTCCTTGGAGTCGCCGCTCCTGGAGCAGGCATGGCGTCCTTACTATCTGGCCCGCGCGCCGCATCCGGACGGCGAGTTGGAGTTCCATGTACGGGCCCGGGGTGCCGGCGGGGTGAGTGATGCGCTGGTGAACGGCACGCGGGAGGGCGACACTGTCCGCCTCAGCGCACCGCGCGGCGCGCTTGCCCTGCCCGATCACACCCCGTCCGCCGACGTTGTGTTGATCGCCTCCGGTACCGGATGGGCCGCGGTGAAGGCGCTGCTCCAGCAGCTCGACGCCGAACCGTTCCGTGCGCACCGAGTGCGTCTGCTGCTGGATGGAGGGGTGGGTGAGGGCGTGTACGACGCGGTGTTCCTGGAGGCGTTCCGGCGCGGACGCCCCTGGCTGACCGTCCTCACGGCCGGTCAGGCCGATCCGGCCGGCCCCTCCGCAAATCCCGGTCTGCGGGCCCTGGACGGAATACTGGCGCAACGTCGCGGGGCCGCCGCCCGGCAACACGTCTATCTGGCCCTGGCACCGGAGGCATCCACGACAGACTCGGCGCGGGCCGTCGCCGCCCGGCTGGCCGCCGCCGGAGTCCCGACCACGCACATCCATCACGACATCACCGGCATGGTGCGGGTCACAGAAACGTCTGCCAGTACGACCAGAACCGGATTGCTATCAGCATGACGATGGCCAGGCACCAAGTCACCGGCACCGCAAGGGGGAACTCCAGTACCGCCGCGACGAGGGCGCGTGGGGCGGGCAGGACGCCATGGCGCAGATTGTGCACGGTGGTGTGCCAGAACATGAAGATCGTGGCCACCCACACGAGTACGCACCACAGGCAGAGCGCGCCGATGTCGTACAGCGCCTGCGTCATCAGCCACATGCAGAAGCCGACGCCGAACAGGGTGCCCAGGTTCAGTCCCAGCCAGTACCACCGCCGGTAGCGCGCACCTGCGAGCAGGCCTGCGCCGGTCCCCATCACCACCCCGAAGGCGATCAGTCCGATGAGCGGATTGGGGAAGCCGAACACCGACGCCTGTTCGCTGCGCATCACATCCGCGCAGGACACCACGGGGCTCAGCGAGCAGGCGGGAACGAAGCCGGGGTCGGCGAGCAGTTCGAACTTGTCGGTGGTGATCACGAAGGAGCCGAGCAGCCCGAGGGCGGCGGTGATCACCAGTAGCCATGCGAATCCCTGGCGCGCCCCGGTCCGCGCCCGTTCGTATCGCGTCCCCGAAGCACCGTCGTTCGCCCGGTCCTTAGAGGAGCGAACCTCCCGGCCATCGGCCTCGAGGGCTTCCGCCACCATCCCCGACTCACGCGCCGACGCGCTCATGCCCACCCCCGCACGGAGCCGTCCGGCCAGACGACCTCCACCCGGATTCCACGCGCCCGGGCGAAGGCAACCAGATGTGCGGTGGCGTCCCGGCCGTCCGACGGCGAACCGTCCCACACGGCAAGCACGGTCCGGCACGTCTCCACCAGACGTTCATCGGCGCTGACACAAGCATTGCGGTCGGCCGGATCAAAAGCCAGCAGCCGTACGCTCTCGGCCAGGACCAGCAGCTCCCCTGCGGCCCGCCGGTCCCGCTCGGGCAGCACTGCGGGTACCGCGCCCTGGGCCGGCAGCAGTACCGTCAACTTCCGTCCGGCCTCCCGGGCGGCGCGCCCGAACACGAGCGGCAGCCCCGCCCCGACCCGTACGAGAGCGGCCACGCCCTCTGCCAGGCAGTCCAGCCGCGCTCTCAGTTCAGCCTCCACCAGCGCCAGAGTTCTGTTGTTGAGGTCTCTGTGTCCGACGACCGCGATCACCACGTTCCCCTCCTGTGCACATCCGCACCACCCACTCCGACCGAACACGCTCCACAAGCCACGGCCCGGCCCCCGGAGCCGCCGTTGGGCCGGCCCGTGGCATGCGGTCCACCGCAGTGAACCCATCGGGGGTCCGACGTCGCTAGGGCCGTTCGGCCCTGGGCCGTTCGGCCCTGGCGTGGGGAGGTCAGCACGCGATGTACTCGTGCGGCAGGTGAGCAGATCAGGAGACGAGGCCGCCCCATGAGCCACGCAGGTCATCAGTCGCCCCAGTCGTCCGTGCCCGCGGCCGCGCCCACGTCGTCGGCGTCGGCCCCGGCTCACGGCCCGGCGGCCATCGGACCACGCCGCACGGTCGAGTTGACGAACGCTCAGGCGCTGAGCCTGCTCGGCGGGGCGCCGCTCGGGCGGATCGTCTTCACCCAGCGCGCGCTGCCCGCAATCCGGCCGGTGAACCATCTGCTGGACCTCGGTCAGATCGTCATCCGGACCCATCAGGAATCGGACCTGTTCGCCCAGGCCCGGCACCATGGCGACCGGGGAGTCGTGGTCGCCTACCAGGCGGATGACATCGATCCGCTGACCCATCTGGGCTGGAGCGTCGTCGCGACAGGCTACTGCCGCCCCGTGACCGATCCCGATGCCCTGATGCGCTACCAACGACTGATCAGGCCCTGGTCGGACCGGGTGATGGACTGTGCGGTCCGCATCAATCCGCATCTGGTCACCGGGATCCGGCTGACGGTCTGATGCAGCGTCTCCGTGCTGAGGACTTCTCCGTGACTCGCTCCGTGGGCGAAGTGCCCGGGGCACACCAGGGCCCACTTGAGTCGCCTTTGGCTGGAACACACGGCTGAGACCGTCGGCCCACGTGGTCCGACGCGCCACTGTTCGCCGGGGCCATCGCGACGACCGATGATTCATGCGGGCCAGGATCGCCAGCACCTCCCCGGGGAACAGGTACCGGCATCCTGATGAAGAAGCAGGAACAGCCGGCCCCGATACCGTTCACGACCTGCGGCGACGCTCAGTGGATTTCTCCGGGAATCCCTCGGAACGTACGCCGGTAGGCGAGCGGCGACACACCGATGACTGCGTGAAGGTGCTGGCGGAGCGACGTGCCCGTCGCGAAGCCGACCTGGGCGGCGACGTCGTCCACCGGTAGATCGGTGGATTCGAGCAGATGCCGTGCCCGGGCGACCCGCTGCTGGATGAGCCACCGCCCCGGACTCATGCCGACCTCCTTGATCCCCTGGCGGGCGAGACCCGCGCCCGCTCGCTGAACGTCCTGCGTCCTGGCGGTGTTCTCGTCTCGCTCCTGTACGGCGCTTCCCCGGACGAGGCGCAGCGGGCCGCCGAGTTGGGAGTCCGTGTCGAGACCCTCCTTGTCGAGGCCGACCACGCCGGCATGAACGCGATCGCCGGTCTCGTCGAGGTCGGCTCCCTCCATGCCCACGTCGAGGCCACGTTTCCCCTCGCCGAAGCACCCAAGGCCCACGCCCTCGGCGAGACCGACCGGACCTCGGGAAAGATCGTGCTGGTCGTGACGGAGCCCGCATCAACGGAGTTGTGATCCCTTTGGCAGGGTCTGCGATGCGGATTCCCGGACGGACAGCCGAACGTCGTCCAGCAGGCGGAGTCCTGGGTGACGTCGCGGATCCGGGGGGCGCAGAGCGCGATCAGTCGCTGGGACTCGGCCTCGAAGGTGGGGCTGATGAGGTCGAGGTGCAGTCGGTTCTCCACCGACTTCGGCTCGGGGGCCTGGTGGAAGCTCAGCTTCGGGGTAGCCCCGTCCGGTTGGAGTGTGGCGGATTCGGGGCTCGCGCCCGAGGCGACTTCACGGCCGAGTGCCTCGGCTCAGAAGTGGGCCGGTTTCTCGGCGTCGGCGGCGTCGACGCCCAGACCGTACACGGTGTTGCTCATGCGCGTTGTCCTCCCGGAGCAGGCAGGTTCAGATGGCTGTGCGGCCGCCGTCGACGGCGACGGTCGCGCCGGTGACGTAGCCGGCCTTCGGCGAGGCGAGGAATGCGACGACCTGGGCGATCTCGGCGGGCTGGGCCGCCCGCTTCATCGCGGTGGTCTCGGCGAGTGCGCCGAACAGGTCGGGCAGGACTACCGCACCTGGCTGCACGAGCTCTTCTTCGACCTCGCCCAGCAGGCAGGCGCCAAGGACGCGAAGCCACTCGCCCAGCAACTGGTACTGCTCTACGACGGCGCCGGAATCAGTGCCTGGATGGACCGCGATCCCAGCGCCGAAACAGTGGCCCGCACCGCAGCTGCCGCCCTGGTCGACGCCGCCATCCCGGACTGAACCAGCCCACGTCACCCGCGATCGTCGACCCCCGATCGCGGCGAGCCGGTTTCATCCGGCTCCTGTTCTACGTGGGTGAGCATGCGCACAAGTGAACTGGCCGCGCTCCTGAAGGCCGCTCCTGATCTGTTCGAGTTCGCGGCAGATGCCGCGGATGGTGTCCGCCGCTGTGGTGCGCGCACGGAGGCCACTCAGGTCAGGGCCGGTCGGTGTCCTCTGGAAGTGTGCCGAGAAGTGCCTGCAGCCGTGCGGTGGTGAGGATGCCCACGGCGAAGCCGTCCTCGTCGACGACGGGCAGGATCGTCAGGGACCGCTCGCGCATGGCGGCTGCGGCCTCCGAGGCGAGCATGCCGGGGTGCGCGAACGGGCCGCAGTCGTGTGCGATGTCACGGACCCGGGTGTTCTCGGCGTACCAGGGCTTCGCTGCGTGGGCGGTGAGCTGGTCGAGAGTGATGATTCCGGCGCACCGGCCGGTGTCGTCACGGATGAGTACGTACTGGTTGTGGGATCCGCGCAGGACATCGAGTGCCCTGTCGATGCTGATGTGGTCGCTGACTTGCAGGTCCGGCGCGGTCATGGCGTCGGCGGCTGTGGGACTCATTCGAGAGGTGATCGTCGGCTCCAGGGGCTTGGGGGTGCGCGGCGTCACGCCCGGCGGGCACGAGAGGGCGCACCTGCTGAGGGCGCGGCGGCCCTGAGATCTTCGAGAAGTTCGTCCTGGCCGGCCAGGACGTCACTGCGGATGCCGCGGGCCACGGTCGGCAGGTCGGCAACCTCGGGCGTGGCGAGGCGGTAAAAGACGGTCGAGCCTTCCTTGCAGATGGCGACCGGATTGGCGCGTCGCAGGACGGCCGGCTGCTGAGAGAGACGGGCGGCCTCGGCACCCACTCCGAGAAGCAGCTCGGCGACGACGTGCTCCCACCGGCTGAGCAATTCGAGCACGCGGATGCGCACCGGGTTGCCGAGAGTTTTGAAGAAGTCGGCCTTGAGCTGGTGCAGAGGTGTGCTCATGACCGCCGCCTCCAGGGGTTCGGAACCGGGCGCCGGTACACGGCACCCGGCAAGTACGGTCGTCCGCGGGAGCGCCGCCGTCCCGGTTGCCGGGTCCGGCCGAGGTCGATGGCGGGTACGGTGCGGCCGGTCCGGCTGGGCCGACAGTGCCTCGCCGTGCGATTTCAGCATGGCGAGGCAGATGTGCGCGCTGATCGGGAGTGGGTCGGATGAGGGCATGGGCCCCTGGAACCGGTGCGTCCCGGTTGGGGTGCCCGGACAAGGAGACCGCGGTCCGATTCCGGCGGGCCGGGGGTCTTCGTCACGTCATGCAGGCGACTCCGTCACTCGCCTTCGAAGTCGTATCCGATCACCCGGAAGCTCGCTCCCGCGCCGTCGTTGACGAACACACCTCCGCCGACGCGCTGCGGGAACACGCCTGAAGTGGCACCGTAGGGTCCGACGACGGCGACGGGGCCGCCGTTGTCGCAGGTCGCCCCGCTGAAGACCTCGACGGTCCTCCGACTGTCGTTGAAGATGTTGAAGCTCGTGGCACCGAGGCCGCTGGCCGCGGTGATGCAGCCGCCGGGGTAGGCGGAATACGTCCGCTCATTGAAGTGGATCCTGCCCTCGTCGTAGCCCCGACCCCCGCCGTGGCCCCTGCCCTCGTCGTTACCTCTGCCCTCGTCGCCTCTGCCTTCATCGTTGCCCCTGCCCTGGTCACCCTTTCCGGCGTCGCCTCCGCCATTGGGGACCGAAGCCGGGGCTTGGGCCTGTCGGGCGACCGGGGCTGCCGGGGCTGCCGGGGCCGGCTGAGCCGGCCGGGCTGGCCGGGCTGGCCGGGCCGACTCGATGGTGGCGGCCGAGGTGAAGGTGCTGCCGGTGGCTGCCAGGGCCATGGCGGCCGCGAGGGCGGCGGTCACGACGGTGGAACGTGTAACCATGTCACTTCTCCTGTCTCAGAGAGGCCAGCTGCGTAGCCGGCCCGTGACTGAACGTACTTACGCTCCACAGGGATGTCATTTCGGGCATATCGAACGGCTGACGCCGAGCACCGATCGGGATACCGCCCGAGCCGGACGAGGGACTGAGTTGTCCGTCCACAGCGGTCGCGCGCGGACGGCTGTTGCCTGACGGGAGGACTGGGCGGTGCTGACGATCAACGTGGCAGTACTGCTCGCTGTGATCGTTGTCCTGCGGCGGTCAGCAGCCGCCGGAGGTGGCTGAAGGGGCGCCGATGGCGGAAGCCGGCCAGAACGATTACCTCATCGACCGGGTCGAGGCGGCGGTCGTCCTCGGCGACGATTACGAGGCGGTCGCCGCTCCTCTCGACGGCGGTGGTGCGGAAGCCGGTGACGGCGTCGGCGTGTCCGTCGTCGACGACAGCCTTGGCCGCGAGGCCGAGGGCGCCGTGGGCGGCGAGCTGGTCTGCCGTCCCGGCGCCGAAGGTGGAGCCGCTGGTGCCGAGTCACAAAACGCACCCACGAAGCCGTCATCCACATCGCCATGTTCGACCTCATGAGTAGACGCTTCACCCACGAATCGACACCGAACTGGCGCGACACCTGAACCTCGAACCAAACACCCCTGCCGGAACAAAACATTCTTTTGAACTTGCGTATAACTCTGTGGCTACCCCGTCAAAATGCCTGATCGCCAGTCAGGTCAATGTGGAGCCGTGCCCGGAGGGCACAGAGCGCCAATTGCCGCACTGGTTCACTGCGGTGATCGCCCAAGGGCGGGCGCACTCGCTCTGAGCTCCACAGAGCGTGCACGGGCCTGGCCCTCGCAAACTACGAGCACGACGACAACCGTGACCAGGAGCCCGCGCCCGAGTTGCTGTACTCCGTGGCTGACTGACAGCCGGCGGCGTGCGCCGTGCCCCTTGCACGAGGCAGCCCCGGCTCGGGTCCCGGGACTTGCCCCGTGCGACTATTCGGCGGAGGCGGGTCCTGTCACCGCTACCTGGGCCGGTCTCAGGAGGTGGTCACCGACCCGGTAGCCGTGCCGCAGCACCTCGGTGCAGACGGCCTGGGCCGCACCGGAGGCGTCGTAGGTGATCGCTTCATGCGTGTGGGGATCGAAGGGTTCACCCGCTGCGCCGACGGTCCGCAGGCCCAGAGCCGCCAGCCGCGCCTCAAGTACGTCGGAGAGGGCTGCCACCGCGCCGTGGTCGTCGCCCTGCCGGTGGATCTCGTCCAGGACATCCAGGACCGGAAGCAGACCGGTGAGGACGTTGACCACCGCGATCTCCCGTATCGCCAGTCGGTCGCGGCGTACCCGCTTGCGGTAGTTGTCGTACTCGGCTTTCACCCGCTGCAGGTCCGCGGTCAGTTCCGCGATCCGCTCACGCGGTCGTGCAGCCTCCGCCTGGCCGCTCTGGCCGGAGTCCGGGCGGGCCGTACCGGCGCCGTCCGAACCGATCCCGGCCGGACCGATCCCGGCCGGACCGATCCCGGCCGGACCGGAGGCATCTGGGCATCGCCCATCCCGGAGGGTGACCGGGGTGGCCCTGCGCAGGTCGCGCACCACCACAGGCGACCGATCACCGCGGTGCTCTGAGCGCGGGTTCTTACTCATCCGGTACCTCCCTTCTGCTCGTCGTCGACGATCTCCGCATCGACGACCTCATCGCCACCGGTGCCCGTGTCTCCGGGAGTGCCGCCGCCGGCCGTACCTCCTCCAGCTGTTTCGCCACCCTGCGCCTGCGCGTACAGGGCGGTGCCGATCCGCTGCGCGGCCGCCGCTGCCTTCTCGGTGGCGGTACGGATCTCGGCGGTGTCCTCGCCCTTGAGCTTCTCCTTGACCTCCGCCAGGGCGGCCTCGGTCTCGGAACGCACATCCGCGGGGATCTTGTCGGCGTTGTCCCGCAGCAGGGTCTCGGTCTGGTAGACCAGGCTCTCCGCCTGGTTGCGGGTCTCGGCAGCCTCCTTGCGCCGCCGGTCCTCCTCCGCATGCTGCTCGGCCTCGCGCACCATGCGGTCGATGTCGTCCTTCGGCAGCGAGGAGCCACCGGTGACGGTCATCTTCTGCTCCTTGCCGGTGCCGAGGTCCTTGGCGGTGACGTGCATGATGCCGTTCGCGTCGATGTCGAACGCGACCTCGATCTGCGGGATGCCACGCGGGGCCGGCGGCAGGCCGGTCAGCTCGAACATTCCGAGCTTCTTGTTGTACGCCGCGATCTCGCGCTCGCCCTGGTAGACCTGGATCTGCACGGACGGCTGGTTGTCCTCGGCCGTCGTGAAGATCTCGGAGCGCTTGGTCGGGATCGTGGTGTTGCGCTCGATGAGCTTCGTCATGATGCCGCCCTTGGTCTCGATGCCGAGGGAGAGCGGGGTGACGTCGAGCAGCAGGACGTCCTTGACCTCGCCCTTGAGGACACCCGCCTGGAGCGAGGCGCCGATGGCGACGACCTCGTCCGGGTTCACACCCTTGTGCGGATCCTTGCCGGTCAGCTCTCTCACCAGCTCGGTCACCGCCGGCATCCTGGTCGAACCGCCCACCAGAATCACATGATCGATGTCCGCCACCTTGATCCTGGCATCCTTGACCGCGTTGTGGAACGGCCCCTTGCAGCGCTCCAGCAGCGACGCCGTGAGCTGCTCGAACTGTGCGCGCGTCAACTTCTCGTCCAGATGCAGCGGGCCCTCGGCCGACGCCGAGATGTAGGGCAGGTTGATCGTGGTCTCGGTCGCAGCCGACAGCTCGATCTTCGCCTTCTCCGCAGCCTCCCGCAGCCGCTGGAGAGCCATCTTGTCCTTGGACAGGTCCACGCCGTAGCCGTTCTTGAACTGCTTCACCAAGTGGTCGACGACCTGCTGGTCCCAGTCGTCACCACCGAGGTGCGTGTCACCGTTGGTCGCCTTCACCTCCACCAGGCCCTCGCCGATCTCCAGCAGCGATACGTCGAAGGTGCCGCCACCGAGGTCGAAGACGAGGATCGTCTGATCGTTCTCCTTGTCCAGGCCATAGGCCAGCGCCGCAGACGTCGGCTCGTTGATGATCCGCAGCACGTTCAGGCCCGCGATCTGGCCCGCCTCCTTGGTCGCGGTGCGCTGAGCGTCGTTGAAGTACGCCGGGGCAGTGATCACCGCATCCGTCACGTCCTCCCCGAGATGCGCCTCGGCGTCCCGCTTCAGCTTCTGCAGCACCCGGGCGGAGATCTCCTGCGCGGTGTACCGCTTGCCGTCGATGTCGCCGGACTCGGGGAAACGCCATTGAGCGTCCCCCATGTGCCGCTTGACCGACCGCGCGGTGCGCTCGACGTTCGTCACCGCCTGTCGCTTGGCGACCTCGCCGACCAGCACCTCACCGTTCTTCGCGAAGGCGACCACCGACGGAGTGGTCCGCGCGCCCTCGGTGTTCGCGATGACCGTCGGCTCGCCGGCCTCGAGCACGGACACCACGGAGTTCGTCGTTCCCAGATCAATACCCACTGCCCGCGCCATCACTGCCTCCCTCGTGCCTTTCACGGATAGACCTGAGCCAGTTGCTGAACGAATGGTCTGCCTGCTGCTTCACCTCCCCGACCCGGTTGCGGACGTTCCGGCCCCGCTGTCCTCGGCCTCCCACTCACTGTGCGAGGCTTTCTGCGACTGCGCAGATTCTCGACCTGCCGCATAACGCGGTCCACGCGCCCGGCGAGATCGCGGCGCCCCTCCGGATACGGGCACACCTTGGCAAGCGGCCCGATGAGACGGACGGGGTCGTCTTCGCCGAGGGCGACGCCGAGTTCGGCCATGGCGGCGCGGGCCTGCTCACAGAGACCGGTGAGAGACGTGATCTCTCCAGTGGGCCTGCGCAGGTCCGCCGCGTTGCCCCGCGCCCAGGCCGAGACAGCGCGGTCGGCAGCCCGGCGATCGCGGATGGCCTGTATCCGTTGTTCCCCGGTAATGCCCACGTGACCGGTACACAGGCGCAGGTATCGGCGCTCGGCGGCCTGGCGGCTGCTGACGCTCAGCGGATGAGCGATATCAGCCCGGCTGGCCCCGGCTCCACGCGCCGCTTCGATGAGCCCGGGCTCCCACAGCGCCAGCCGCCGGCACATGTCCCGCATCAGACGGAGAGCATCCAGCGCCTCTCCCGGCCCGGCCGCGGCACCAGCGATCTCCGCTCCGCCGGGTGTGCAAGCCCGACGCACCGCAACTTCGACCATGCCCAGCGCCTGCGTGGCGGCGGCCAAGGAGACCGGCAGACCAGGGAGGCCTGGCGTCATTGAGGCTGTTCCGGTCACGGACAACCCTCCGGGCGAAATGCTTGTCATCGTTCGCATGACATTCCACTTGTCACCCTTTGGGTGACATATTACAAGCGGATTGAAGTGAAACATATGGGTGCAAAGTGCCTGAACCCACCTGGAGGTGACCGGCAATGCAGCTGCACACGTGTCCACTGCTGGTTCTCACTGCCCTCTTGGCACGTTGGAGCCCGGCTCCTGCCGGAGTCTGATCGTGCCGTCGGGCCCAGCCCCCATTGCTGTGCGGTTGCGTCCCGGCGATGGGCGGCGTGGGTTGGCATGGGCAGCCGGCACCCCGTAGTCCCTGCGATCCACGTACTCCAGCGCCTTCACACGGTTCTTGACGGCGTCGTCGCCACGCATCGTGCGAAGGATCTGCGAAGGGGCGTTGTCCGCGCCGATGGTGACGGCCTCGCCCGCGGCTCTACCGCTACCGCGCCACCCACCACCAGCGTGACGTGCCTGCGACACGCTGGTGGCACCGCACCCTCGTCGTCAGCTACGCCTTCCTGCCACCAGCGAACGTCATATCCGCAGGCACCGTGAGCCCTACCTTCTTGACCGGGCTCACAGGGGGTCTTGCCGGCCGCTGGGGTGTGTGGGCAGGCGTACGGCAAGGAGCGCGATGTCGTCAGTGCTTCCATTGCCGAAACCGGTGAGGACTTCATCACAGAAGGTGCTGAGCGGTTCGCGAGCGAGGGCCGCTGCCTCCTCGCGGAGGCGGCGCAGCCGATTCGCGACGCTGTCTCCGGGGCGTTCGATCAGGCCGTCGGTGTAGAGCAGGAACGTGGCCTCGGGCGGTAGGACGTCCTGCCGGTCGGGGCGAGGCCGGCCGGTGTCCACGCTCGCCATCGTGCTCGACGAGCAGCGGGGGCGGGTGTCCGGCGTTGGAGAAACTCAGGTTCCAGTGACCGTGCTGGGTGGCTTCGAGGCGTGAGTAGATACAGCTGGCCATGTGGCCCGTGTGCAGGGTGTGGGAAATGAGGTCGAGGCGGCGCAGGATGTCGCTGGGGGTTCTCGCCGGTCGCAGGCGGGGGCGCGGAGCATGTTGCGCATCTGGCTCATGGTGACGGCGGCCTGAACGTCGTGGCCGATGACATCTCCAATGATCAAGGCGTCGGCGCCGTCGGGCAGCGGGAAGCAGTCGTACCAGTCGCCGCCGACCTCCGCGGCTGCGGGAGCGGGGGACATAGCGCGCGGTGAGGGCGAAGGGGGTGTTGTCGGGCAGCGGCGGGAGCAGGGAACGCTGCAGGCGTTCCACATCGTGGAGACGGAGCAGTGGTAGCGCCCAGCATCCAGCTCGCGGGCCCAGATCTGTGCGGGCGGCAGTTCAGCGTATTCGTTGCTGTTCATCAACTCCAGTACCGCAGCCCGTTCTTCGGCCGTGAGCGACGAGGGCTGCACCTGCTGCTTGCGGGGCCCGCGCGGTGATGGGGGCCGCAGCCGTCGGTAGTGGGTGGCCCGCGACCGGCCGGTCAGCCGGCAGGCGGCCGTGATGCCCAGCTCACCCTCGACACCGGTGAACGCCCCGTCCACCGCCGGGTCGGCGGCAGGGCTCAGTCCGCGCTCTCGGAGATCATTTCCAAGAGCGCGGAAGCTTTTCCCATGACTTCCAGTGCGGCCTTGTTCCGGGCCAGTTCCTTCTCCAGCCGTTCCACCTGGCGGCGCAGCTTCTCGTTCTCCGTCTCGGCGGCCGACTTCTTCGGCCTCGCCAGGCTGGTGCGCTTGTCGACCAGCTTCTCCAGGGCCCCGGCATCCCGCGCGGTCCGCCACTCCTTGACGTGGGGGTGGTACAGCCGTTCCCGGCGCAGGATCGCGCCCTTCTCGTTCTTGGGCGCGGCGTCGTACTCGGCCACGATCCGCAGCTTGTACTCCGGGCTGAAAGTGCGGCGCTTCGGCCGGGGAGCCGGGTCGGACCCGGCGGGCTTGGTGCTGGTCATGAGGGGGTGGTTCTCCTGTCGCGCCCTCTCAGGCTAACCCGCCGAAGCGGAACGTCTCACCCAAGGCTGACAGAGAGGGACAGGCCGCGCCGGGCCGGCGCGAGCCCGACGCCTCGTTCTACGAGGGCCCCTTTCACGCCGACCTGCCCCCATACCCTCAGATACAGGCCGACCGAGCCGTGCCCACCGAGCACCTGCTCACCCTGGACGGAGTATGGACGGACGGCTCGGATCCCTCACGCCCCGGCTACGACAGCGACTACCTCACCTTCGTCAACACCTACCTCGACACCCTGCCGCCGCAAACGTTCATCGTGCGCATCCGAATCCACTGCTGACAGCCCGAGATCAGTAACGGGACAAGCCTTGATCAGCTTCCGCGGCTGCTTCTCCACTGGAGCAGCAGTTCGCAGCGGAAGGGGGCGCACAGGGCCACTTGGCTCTCACACTGGCCGTGGCTGCTGTCCCCACCTGGCCGGCACCGGCCAGGGTCAGCACGACTCCTGCCGTAGCCGGACTGCGTCGAATCCTCATGTAGTCCCTCCTTCGGGATCGGCAGCATGCAGGCGGGGCCGGACTCCGGCCTCGATGGAGTGTCCGCCAGGGGATCGGAGACCTGCAGTTTGCTGATGGGGCACGTACTCCCGTGCTTCGCCGCGTCCAGCGCGAAGTGGTGGGTCAGACCGAGATCCGGACCATGTACGGACCAGCGCGCGCCGCTCACCATTTCGCATATGAGGGCGGAGGAGTGAGCTCCCTTTTTCAGACAGGGAAATCCACGAACGCCAGGATCACGCGACCAATCGCCCCAGAGTGGCGGAAGCCCTCAAACACAAAGCGGCTGTGTCGACATAGAGCAATCCGGCAGCCTCCATTACGCGGAGCCGCACCACATGAAGCACGGCAGGCCGGGAAGGCCGCCGAAGGTGCCAACACCCGCAGGCATCGACCACACGAGAAACCAACCCACGTCACACACACCCGAGCACCTTCGCCGTTTCGGTGAAGGGGCCCAGTGAAGGTCGCGCGGAGAATGCCCCTGGCGGACGCATAGCACCAGGTCAGCGCACCCGCCCCCGTGGTTTCAGCGCCACCGGCGGCAGTTCGGGGGCGGGCAGCCGTTCGCCTTCGTAGCCCTTCACCTCACCGAAGCGGGTGGTAGACATCCAGTCCAGGCGGGCCTCCTCGATTTCCTCATGGGAACGGCCGATGAAGTTCCACCACATGACCATTTCCTCCTCGAAGGGCTCGCCGCCAAGGAGCATGAGGCCCGCGTCGGTGTCCGCGCGCAAGGGGAGTTCGGTGCGGCCGCAGCCGAGGTAGAGCATGGAACCGGGCAGCACGGCTACGCCGTCGACCTCGGCCTGGCCGGACATCGAGAGCACCGCGTACTCGAAGTCCGGGTCGAGCGGCAGGCGGGCCTCGGCACCGGCGGACAGGGCCAGGTCGGCGCCGACGATCGGGGTGTACGCGGTGCCGGGCGAAGTGGCGCCGTCGAGTTCGCCCAGGATCAGGGTGGCAGTGAGGCCGGGGGCGGTGACGGTCGGCAGTTCGGCGTGGTGCTGGAAGTGCGGCTCGACATGGCGGTGGGCGTCCGGCAGGGCGACCCAGAGCTGGGCACCGTGCAGAAACCTCGCATGCGGCTTCGGGCTCTCCTCGGAGTGACTGATGGCCCGGCCGGAGGTCATCAGTCCCAGCTCGCGCGGGCGGATCGTGCGGAGACTGCCGAGGCTGTCCCGGTGCAGGACCTCGCCGTCGTGCAGCCAGCTGACCGTCTGCAGGCCCATGTGGGGGTGGGGCGGCACTTGCATCCCTGGTTCGCCGGCGATGTCGTCGGGGCCGTAATGATCGACAAAGGCCCATGCGCCGACCATCCGGCGACCCAGATTGGGCAGCAGCCTGCGAACCTCGGTGGACTCACCCAGCCGGACATGGCGAGGGGTGAGGAGTTCACGCACGGGCTCCGCGACGACGAAGCCCCGTCCTCCACAGACGGAGAGTGCGGCCTGGCGATCGAGATTGCTCATGGCGCTCAACCTATTCCCGTGGGGGGCCGGGGTGCCGGTACCCACGCCGATAATTTAGTGGAATATTCAACCAGTGTGTCATGTTCGGATGACTGGGGCACGGCTGAGCGCATGGCCGGGTCAGTGGCTGGACAGGGCCGGGAGGGATCCCGGGACGGTCCGTGAACGAGGAGATCAAGTGAGCGACACGTATTTCGAGTTCGGTACGGCTGCCGATCGCTGGGACCGTGCCCAGATGTTCTTCGAAGCGAAGGAGTACATGACTGCGGCCCGGATTCTGGAAGGCCTGGTCGAGGAGGCGCCGGAGCAGGTCTCCCCGCGTCTGCTGCTGGCCCGGGCCTACTACCACTCGGCACGGCTCGGCAGGGCAGAGACGGAGCTGCGGGCGGTTCTGGAGCGCGACCCGGTGGAGCACTACGCGCGGCTGATGCTCGGCCGCACGCTTGAGCGCCAGGGGCGAAGCGCGGAGGCGACCGGTCATCTGCGGATGGCGGCGGCCTTCTCCGGGGAGTTCGACGCGGACCGGGCAGGGCTCTAGCGCTCGCGTGGGCGTTCGACAGGCGGTTCAGCCACTCCGTCAGGAGGGCGCCCTCGGCCGCACCGAGTGCCGGATCCGGCGACTGCCGCAGCAGCGCGTTCAGCCGGGCCGCGGCGGACGGCACGTGGGCCTCGGACACGGCGGCCCCCGTGTCGTCCGCGTCGGCGGAAGCACCGGACACATCCGAGGTGAAGACCGCGGCATGCACGGCGTCGCGTACCCGCCGTGACACGCTCGCGTCGCCGAAGGTCGCGGGGCGGGCGACGAGCGTCAGCGCCACGCCCACATTGGCCGACATCACCATCTGCGCGGCCAGTTCGGGGGCCAGGCGCAGCCCGCCCACAGCCGCGGCCCGTTCCAGGTCCCGGGTGAGGATCTGATGGGACTCGAGGGCCGCGGCCGGTGGCGTATGCACGGCCGGTGAAGGAGGACGCGCTGCTGAAGCACTACCGGATCGACTGGGAGCAACGGACCGAGGAGTGAGTCCCCGGTCGCCCGGCCCCTTGCGGGTACGTACAGCCGCCGGCTCGGCTGCGCAGGGCACGACGACGGAACCCGCCGGGAAGCTCCCGGCGGGTTCCGATGTCTTCTGTTGGACAGTGGTGCGTCGGTCAGCCGACCGCGGTGGCAGCCCGGTTCGCCGCGGCGTTTCCGGTCCTGACGGAGTCGGTCCTCGGTACGAGAAGCCGTTCCGTCAGCCAGCCGAAGACGAGGCCGAAGGTGATCCAGGCAGTGGCCTGCACGGCGAGCGTGGCCAGGCGGAACTCCCACAGCAGGCCGGCCGGGAAGTCCTTTCCGACCTCGTTGAACGAGGGCAGGAACGCGTAGGCGAACCCGATCACGACGACGTAGGCGGCGGATGCGGTGATCGTCGCGTTCCAGTTGCCCAGGCGTGGAGCCAGCCGCTTGCCGAAGATGACGGCAGCGACGGCCAGCAGCACGCTGAGGGCGACCATCAGGAAGAACAGGGCAGTGCGTCGGCCGATCGTGTCGGGGTTGCCGACGGCCGGCGGGTTGGCCGGGTACTTCAGGAACGGCACGATGTACACCGCCAGCAGGGCCGCACCCGCGATCAGGGCGGCCGTGGCCCGCGGGCCGAATCTGCCGATCCGGCCGAGGGCGTAACAGAAGACGAGGGCGGCGATGCCGCCGATCGCCACACCGAAGACGAGCACACCGGTGGCAAGGCCGGCGGTGGACTGCATGGTGCGGCTGACGAGTTCCTCGCCGCCGCCGTGGTCATGACTGTGCGCCTCTTCGAGAGCGATGGCCGCGTCCACCCGGGACTCGCCGAGGAAGTAGGCGACGACCAGAGCGAGCGCGCCCGCGGCGAGGCCGGCCAGCATGCCACGGACGAGCAGGGCTCTGACAGATATGGAGTTCATGAGGATTTCCCCTGGATCGGACGGTACGTCAGTGACAGGGGAAGCCGAGGAGGTGGCGGCCGTCGTGGACCCACTCGTGGACACCTTCGCCGGAGATGACCGCGGTGGCGCCCTGCTCGGCGCCGACGAAGTACAGCAGTACGAGCATGAGGATGCCGAAGAAGACCGCCCAAGGGGCAATGGCCTTCAGGGAGATGGGGGTGATCGCCGGTACGGCGGCGGCGGGGGCAGCATTCTGTGCCATGGCAGAACCTCCTGAGGGAACACGCGTCCCGTTCGTGGTGCCTGAGACGAAGGTGCTGGGTCTGACTTCCCGTACGGGTACGGGTTCACAGTGGCGCGACCGTGCCGGATTCTCACCGGACTTCCGTCACACTTCGTCATGCTCATCGGACGATACCGCCTGGGAGCAGGCGCGGCCATGGTGCCGTCGGCGGGGCCGGAACGCCCGGATGCCATGGTGGGCGCACTTGAGGGGCCAGACTTCAGGGAGTTGACCCGGTCATGACGGTAAGGGTGATGTTGATCTCACCGGCGCTCAACGCCGCGCTGCGCGAGGCCCGCTTCGACGGCGATGCGCCGCTCGACGCTGTTGGGGTCCGGCGGGCCAGGGCCGCTGCGGCAGCGGTGCCTGCGGCCGACCGGTATGTCTGCGGGCCGTCCGAACGGTGCGCCCGGACCGCCGACGCGCTGGGGTTGCGTGCCGAGCACGAACTCGCGCTCCGCTGCTGGGACATGGGCCGGTGGAACGGGCGGCGGCTGGAGGAGGTGAGCGGGAGCGAGCCGGAGGCGGTGTCGGCCTGGTTGACCGATCCTTCGGCGGCTCCGCACGGCGGCGAACCGTTGCTGGAGTTCTGCGCCAGGGTCGGCCGCTGGCTGGATTCCCTGCAGCCCCTGTACGGCGACGAGGGCCGCCGTGTGTTGGGGGTCGTCGAGCCTGCGGTGGTGCGGGCGGTGATCGTACGGGCGCTCGCTCTCCCGACGGAGGCGTTCTGGCGACTGGACGTCGCCCCGCTGACGCTGACCGGGCTCAGCGGTCGGTCCGGACGGTGGAGCCTGCGCTGTGGGCAGCCGCTGTCCCCCGCTCCGGGGGACTGACGTCCTCCCGTGGCCCACAGTATGAACAACTGACGTGCCGGAACCGCTGGTCAGCGCCTACTGTGATGGTGCAGCTGGTTAGCCCTGTCCGCCGGACAGGCGCCCGCGCCACGAGGACCGGGCCGCCCGCACGCTGGAACTCCTGGCTGGTGGGCCTCGGTCCCGAGCACCTCCGCCGCCGCTCCGACCAGCTCTCCGGCGGCCGGCGCCAGCGGGTCGCCATCGCCCGCGCCCTCGCCCCCTCCCCCGGCATCCTGGTGTGCGACGAGCCGGTCTCGGCGCTCGACGCATCGGTGCAGGCGCAGATCCTGGATCTGCTGGACGACCTCCAACAGCACCTGGGAGCGGCCCTGTTGTTCGTCTCGCACGATCTGTCGGATATCCGGCGGATCAGTGACCGAGTACTGGTGATGAAGGACGCTGACGTGGTGGAGGAGAGAACGGCCGAGGAGATGTTCGACGCGCCGTGGCATCCGTACACGAAGTCGCTGCTCGCGGCCGTCGTGGCGGTCGGTACGGATGCCACCCCGCCCGGGGAACTGCTGGAGACGGGCGGGCCGGGCCCTACGCGTCCCGATACGCCTCCAGCAGGCGCAGCCAGACCTCGCTGATCGTCGGATACGCGGGGACCGCGTGCCACAGCCGGTCGATGGGGACCTCGCCCGCGACCGCGATCGTCGCTGAGTGCAGCAGTTCGCCGATGCCCGGCCCGACGAACGTGACACCGAGCAGGATCTCCCGGCCGAGGTCCACGATCATGCGGGCCCGGCCTCGGTAGCCGTCCGCGTACAGGCCGGAGCCCGCCACCGCGGCGAGGTCGTAATCGACAGCGCGTACGCGGTGGCCGGCCTCCTCGGCCTCGGCGAGGGTGAGACCGACCGCTGCGGCCTCGGGGTCGGTGAAGACGACCTGGGGGACGGCCGCGTGGTCGGCGGTGGCCGCGTGGGCGCCCCAGCGGCCGGTCTCCAGCAGCGGCACACCTGCGGCGCGGGCGGCGATCGCGGCGCCCGCGATGCGTGCCTGGTACTTGCCCTGGTGCGTGAGGAGCGCCCGGTGGTTGACGTCGCCGACCGCGTAGAGCCAGGTGGTGCCGTCGACGCGGCAGCTGTCGTCGACGGTGAGCCAGGATCCGGGCTTCAGGCCCACCGTTTCCAGGCCGAGGTCGTCGGTGCGCGGGGCGCGGCCGGTGGCGAAGAGGATCTCGTCGGCCTCGACGCGCTCTCCGTTGTTCAGCTCCACGGTGACCGGGCCGTCCGGGACCGCGCGCCGTACAGAGGTCGCCGAGACTCCGGTACGGATGTCGGCGCCCGCCTCCGTCAGTGCCTGGGCAACCAGCTCGCCCGCGAAAGGTTCCATCTTCGGCAGGAGTCCCTTGCCGCGGATCAGCATCGTCACCCGGGCGCCGAGGGCCTGCCAGACGGTGGCCATCTCCGTCCCGACCACGCCTCCGCCGACGATCACGAGGCGGCCGGGTACCTTTTTGGCACTCGTCGCCTCCCGGCTGGTCCAGGGGCGGGCCCCGTCGATGCCCGGCAGGGCGGGGACGACGGCGCGGCTGCCGGTGCAGACAGCGACGGCCTGCCGGGCGGTGAGCCGGTGTTCCGTGCCGTCGGGGGCGGTGACGGAGACCGCTTTCTCACCAGTGAGCCGACCCTGGCCACGGTAGATGTCCGCTCCGACGCTCTCCAGCCAGGCGGCCTGTCCGTCGTCCTTCCAGTGCGAGGCGTATTCGTCACGGTGGGCGAGGACCGCTGCCGTGTCCAGCGGTCCCTGCACGGCGTCGCTGAGGCCGGGGACCCGACGGGCATCGGCGCGGGCGACGACCGGGCGCAGCAGGGCCTTGCTGGGCATGCAGGCCCAGTACGAGCATTCGCCGCCGATGAGTTCCGCCTCGACGACCGCCGTGCTCAGCCCGGCGGCACGGGCCCGGTCGGCGACGTTCTCACCCACCGGACCTGCTCCGATCACCACGACGTCGTACTCGGTTTTCAGGGAAGCATCTGTCATGGGGACAGTCTGGTCGTGGGTGTGCGCGACGGCCACATGGGCAGGCGGAATAGCGCAAGTACAGGCACGGTTGTGTCGGACAGGTCCGAACGGGCACAGGAAGAGGTAGCAGAGCATGAGCACCGTTGAGCTCACCAAGGAAAACTTCGATCAGGTCGTCAGTGACAACGACTTCGTCCTGATCGACTTCTGGGCTTCCTGGTGCGGCCCGTGCAGGCAGTTCGCGCCGGTCTACGACGCGGCGTCCGAGCGCCACGGCGACCTGGTCTTCGCCAAGGTCGACACGGAGGCGCAGCAGGAGCTGGCAGCGGCCTTCGAGATCCGTTCCATCCCCACGCTGATGATCGTCCGGGACAATGTGGCGGTGTTCGCCCAGCCCGGGGCGCTGCCGGAGGCGGCGCTGGAGGACGTCATCGGGCAGGCCAGGAAGCTGGACATGGACGAGGTCCGCAAGTCCATCGAGGACCAGCAGAAGGAAAAGAAGTAGGCTCCGCGCGCGCATGAGCAGGGTGAGGGGCCCGACCACACCGGTCGGGCCTCTTTCCGCGGCCTTCCACGGCCGGAGGCGGGCGGCCCGGCCTCAGCTGTCGGCCTTGCCTTCGGCGTTCTTCTCCTTGATCCGGACCGAGAGGCCGTAGTCCAGCTCGGCGCCATCGACCAGCAGGGCCTCTACCGTGCGCGTCGCCGGGTCGATGTCCGCCACGATGCCTTCGCCCGAATACCGGGGGTAGCCCGATGCCCCCGTCTCACCGGTCGCCGCCACGACCGCCGAACGGATGGCGCCGCCGGGCTCGGCGGCGTCGGTGGTGTCCTCGGCGAATCCGGGGACCAGCAGGATCTCGTAACTCTGCGGATGGCTCATGGTCATGACGCTAAGCAAGCGGCGCGCGGTGCGCACGTTGCCGCGCTGCTGCACTGTGCGGAGTCGGCGGCTCAGCTGGACTCGCGGTGGACCGCCCGGGCCCGCAGCAGGTCGTGGTGCTCGGGGGCACCGCCGGGGTGCTGCACCAGCCGGTCGACGAGGTCCGCCAGCGGCTGTGGGGTGGCCAGCTCCATCCGCACGCTGCTGAGCCGGGGCCGCAGCAGTCTGCCGAGCATCAGGTCGTCGGCGCCGACCACGGACGTCTCGCCGGGCACCTCGATGCCCGCGTCCTGAAGGGCCCGCATCAGGAGCATCGCGTATTCGTCGTTGTACGCGAACACTGCATCGAGGCCCATGGTGCGCCAGCGGGCAGCCAGCCGGGCAGCCGATTCCTCCTCGTACCGCAACGACAGCGGCTCGATACGGGCCCCATGGCTCAGTGCGGCCTGCCGGGCTCCGGCCAGCCGGGGTTCGGCGAACAAACCGAGGCCGCTTTCCTCGGGCATGACGACGCCGATGCGGCGCCGGCCGCGCTCCAGCAGATGTCCGGTCGCACAGCTGCCGACCTCCCGCTGGTCCATGACCAGCGCATGGGCACCGGCCACCGGCCGATGCCCGAGGGTGATCACGGCCTTGGCTCCGGATCGCCTGAGTACGGATATGCCCTGCGGGGTGAGGGCGATCGTGCCGGGTGCGATGACGGCGACGGGACGGAGTTCGGCCCAGGCGCGTGGCGCGTCGTCGGCGTCCAGACCGGTGCTGCCGTACTGGACCACGGTGTAGTCGAGGCGGCGCAGCCCGGATTCCAGTTGGTGGAAGAAGCGGTGGTGGAGCGGGCCGGCCGGGAAGTTCATGGTGGGGAGCAGCACCATGCGGGTGTGTCCGGCACGCAGGCTGCGGGCCGCCGCGTGCGGTACGTAGCCGAGTTCGGTGGCCGCTTCCCTGACCCGGCGGCGGGTGGGTTCGCTGATCCGCACGGACGTGTTGTTGTTCAGTACGTACGACACGGTGGCCCGGGAGACTCCGGCGAGCCGTGCCACATCGGCACTGGTCGGGACGGGGCCTTCGGTGGGCTGGTTCGGTAACTGGCTCATGGCGTCGGGCAGTCTTCCAGACCTGTGCGGCGTGGGTACGCTCCGGGGCATGGATGACTCCTCGATGGTGGGACTGATCGGCCGGGTGACCGGGACGGTGGGGCCGGGGCTTGGTCGGCGAGGTGATCGTACGGATCCGGGGCGGCGCCGAGCACTTCCTCGCGCATCCGGCCTCCGCGAAGGAACGCATCGAGCCGGGCACGGTGGTGACGGTGATCGAGTATCTGCCGCCGCGGACGGTGTACGTGGCTCGCGCATACGGTAGTTGAGGCCCCGGCGGGAGGGTCTTCACACCTTTCGTCGTCAAGAATGCGGCAATGTTGCGCACGCGTCTTCTCCACCGTCGCGAGCAGGAGAAGACTCCCCCTGTTCAGTGGTGCCGACGGGGCACTGTGATAAGGGGGCGCATGCCGATGGTCATCGGCGTCACGGCGGGTCTCGTACTCGCCGCCATCATTGTGTTGATCGGCCTGTTCAAGCTGATGTGGCGAGTGGCCGAGCCGAACGAAGCACTCGTCATCTCCGGTTCCAAGCACAAGACCGAGGGTCTCGGGCAGGGCATGGGATTCCGGATCGTCACTGGTCACGGCACGCTCGTCCTGCCCGGGGTCCAGGCGGTGCGGAAGATGTCCCTGGACCTCAACGAGACCGAGCTGTCGGTCGATTGCGTCACGCATCAGGGGATTCCGCTGCGGGTGCGGGGCGTTGTCATCTTCAAGGTGGGCGACGACTTCGTGTCGATCGCCAATGCGGCCCGCCGCTTCCTCGACCAGCAGAAGATGATGTCGGAGCGGGTGCACAACGTGTTCGCCGGTCATCTGCGTTCCATCGTGGGCGGGTTGACGGTCGAGGACATGATCCGGGACCGGGAGAAGCTCACCGGGCAGACCCGGGCGGCGTGCGGGACCGAGATGGAGAAGCTCGGGCTGATCGTCGACTCGCTCCAGATCCATGAGATCGAGGACCCGACGGGCTACATCAAGAACCTGGCGATGCCGCATGCGGCGGCGGTGCAGCGGGATGCCCGGATAGCGCAGGCCGAGGCCAACCGGCGGGCCACCGAGGCGGAGCAGCAGGCCGCCGCCCGGATGTCGGAGGCGACCCGCGACAGCGAGATCCTGCAGGCCGGGTATCAGGCCGAGCGCGACAAGGCCGCGGCCAGCTCCCGGCAGGCGGGTCCGCTGGCCGACGCGGCGGCGCGGCAGGAGGTCGTGGTCCAGGAGACCAGGGTCGCCGAACTGGAGGCCCAGCGGCGCGAGCAGCAGCTGCAGGCCGATGTGCGCAGGCCCGCGGACGCCCAGGCGTACGAGAAGCGCACCCTGGCCGAGGGCGAGCGTGACGCCCGGATCTCGGCGGCCGAGGCGAAGGCGCGGGAGACGGAGCTCGCCGCGGTCGCGGAGGCCAACCGGGTCAAGACGGCGGCGCTCGCGGAGGCCGAGGCGACGAAGGCGCGCGGCGCCGCCGCCGCGACGGCGACCAGGGCGACGGGTGAGGCGGAGGCCGCCGCGGCCCAGGCCAAGGGGCTGGCACTGGCCGAGGCGACCCGTGCCAAGGGCCTCGCCGAGGCGGAGGCGATCAAGGCCAGGGCCGCGGCCCTGGCGGAGAACCAGGAGGCGGTGGTCGCCCAGCAGCTGGCCGAGAAGTGGCCGGAGATCGTCGAGGCGGGCGCGGGCGCCTTCAGCAGCGTGGACCACATGGTGCTGCTGAACGGGGCCGACGGCATGTCGGACATGTTCGCGAAGGCGCTGACGATGGGCGGCACGGGCCTCGGACTGGCCCGGCAGCTGCTTTCGACGATGAGTCAGGACAGCCCGGTGGAACCTGCGTCCAAGGTCAACGGGGTCACGTCGGCCGCTGCGCCCTCGCCGGGTAAGCAGCACATACCGGTGACGGGTGATCAGGAGGACGGCACGCCTTCCTGACCGGTCCGGTCGGCTGTGGCCGGCGCACGCCCCTGGCCTCGGGCGAGCACCGGCCGCAGTTCCGGGCCCTCGAAGTCGAGCGTGCGGCCTGCTGCCCGTTCACCGGCCCCGCTCCGTGGAACGGGGCCGTGCAGGTCCTACGGTGTGGGGATGACCATCCAGCACCGTGACGACAGCACCGACAGCGCGGCCGCTTTCCCCGGCCGCACCGGCCCGACCGCCACGTCCGAGGCCGACCCGCGCGACGTGGGCCCGGTCCGCACCTCGTACGCCCCCGACCGGGACGGCGACCCCGACCCCGGCGAGATCGTCTGGACGTGGGTGCCGTTCGAGGAGAACGACGGGCGCGGCAAGGACCGTCCGGTTCTGGTGGTGGCCCGTGAGGCGGCGGGCACGCTGCTCGCCGTGCAGCTCTCCAGCAAGCAGCAGGACCGGCACCGCGAGTGGGTGGCGCTCGGGGCCGGACCGTGGGACAGCTCGGGCCGCCCGTCATGGGTCGATCTGGACCGGGTACTGCGGGTGCACGAGGACGCGATGCGGCGTGAGGCGTGCGCTCTGGACCGGGACCGGTTCGATTCTGTCGTCGGCCGGCTGCGGGAGCGCTACGACTGGAACTGACTGCTGAACGTCCGGGCGAAGGCGGACCTGGTGGTGGATTCGGGGCTGCGGTCGAGGATGCCGAAGACGATCTTCTCGAAGTGCCCGGCGAACCTGCCGTCGTCCAGCAGCAGCGCCCGGAACGCACCGGCCACCTGCGCCGGATCGTTGCGGAACACACCGCAGCCCCAGGCGCCCAGCACCAGCCTGCGGTAACCGCGCACCGCCGCGACCTCCAGCACCCGCTCGGCCCGGGACGCGAGCGCGGCGGGGATGCGGTGCGCGTCTTCGGGGGTGCGGCTGCGGATGACTCCGGCGTTGGGTGCCGGGGAGGTGAGGAAGCCCGCGGTGTACGGGGTGTCGAGCAGCCGCCCCCGGTCGTCGCGGAACACCGGTACGCCCGGTGAGTGAATCACCCGGTCGGTGTAGAAGGCGCTGCGGTCTGTGCGGTGGTGGGCGTAGTAGTCGGGGGCGCGCAGCAGCGTGGCGTACAAGGCGGAGCCGCGGCACAGGGCTTCTTCCTGGGCCTGTGCGCCGTTGAGATAGCCGCCTCCGGGATTGCGGGCGGAGGCGTAGTTCAGGACCGCGATCTTGCCGGGCCCTTCGCCGACCATCCGGCGCGCCGCCTGCAGACTGCTCTCGTCGGTGACCTCGACGACCGGTGTGCGGTCGGAGTCGAGTGCCGCGACCGGTACCGGCTCGGGGCCGTACAGCCTGGTACCCGACAGTGCGGTGGTCAGCGCACGCTCGATGCTCACCTCACGCCCTTCCTGCGTGCGGTAGCGGCCGGACTCGACAATGGCTTCGGTCTCTCGCGCGATGCCGCGCAGCCGTGCGCTCATCGGTACTCCCCCGTGTGGTGCATACGGGGCATGCTCTGCGCTCCAGCGGCATGGATGCAACCGTATTTCCGACGCACAGAGGCACTCTTGTGCGATCTCCCCACAGAGGTTTGGCTGGTATGGACGAACCGAGCAGAAGGAGGCCCCGGCATGTCATCCGACACCCCCGGAGACCACGGTCCGCCCGGCCAGGCCCCGCCCCTCGGCGAGGGCGAGGCGGAGGATTTACTGCGCTGCATCTGTTTCAAGACCGGACCGCCCCGAACGGTCGGCGTTGAACTCGAATGGCTCATTCACCACCGGGATCAGCCCCGCGTCCCTGTCCCCCACCACCATCTCGACGCGGCCGCCGACATCCTCCGGGCCCTGCCCCTGAGTGCGGCGCTCACCTTCGAACCCGGCGGCCAGCTGGAGCTCAGCTCGCGCCCCGCCGGCTCCCTGATGGCGTGCATCGATGCCACCACCGCCGATCTCACCGCGGTACGTGACGCCCTGGACCGGGTGGATCTCGCACCGGTGGGTCTCGGCGTCGATCCGTGGCATCCACCGCGCCGTCTGCTGCACGAGCCCCGCTACGACGCCATGGAGATCTCGTTCGACCGGACGGGACCGGCCGGCCGCGCCATGATGTGCACCACCGCGTCCGTCCAGGTATGTCTGGACGCAGGAGAGGAGGAACCGGGTCCGCTCGGCTACGGGCGGCGCTGGCAGCTGTCCCATCTGCTGGGCGCGGTGCTGGTGGCGGTGTTCGCCAACTCGCCGTTCCAGTTCGGCCGCCCGACACCGTGGCGGTCCACCCGGCAGTCGCTCTGGGCCGATCTCGATCCACGGCGGTCCCTGGCGCCGCCCGGCTGTCTGCCGCCGCGCGACGCCTGGGCCACGCATGTCCTGGACACCCCGGTGATGTGCATCCGGGACGGCGATGGGCCATGGGCAGTGCCGGACGGTCTGACCTTCCGCAACTGGATCCGCACCGGCACGCCGAGACCACCGGTGCGCGCCGACCTCGACTACCACGTCAGCACCCTCTTTCCGCCCGTGCGCCCACGCGGACATCTTGAGCTGCGCATGATCGACGCGCAGCACGGCGCGGACGGGTGGCTGGTGCCGCTCGCCGTCACCACTGCCCTGTTCGACGACCCGGAGGCCGCCGAGACCGTGTACCGCACCGTCAAACCACTGGCCGAGACGGCCGGGCCACGGCCCGCGCCGCGCAATCCGCTCTGGGTGGGCGCCGCCCGCGACGGCCTGACCGATCCCGAACTGCGGTCGGCGGCCGTCACCTGCTTCGAACTCGCGCTGGAGGCGCTGCCCCGGATGGGAGCGACCACGGCCGTGCAGGAGGCGGTGGCGGACTTCAACGACCGCTTCGTCGCCCGGGGCCGATGTCCGGCCGACGATCTTCCCGAACTGCTCGCGCCGGGTTCAGCGGGTGATTCGGGCCATGCCTTCGAGGGGCACCGCTCATGACCGACTCCCCCACGCCCGCCGCTTCCGGTCCGCACAGCACGGCCGGTCCGGACGAGGCGGACACCGAGGCGCTCCGGCAGCGCGCCCTCGCCGCGCTGCTCACCGCCCGTGAACGCACCACACTTCTCACCGACAGCGTGGACGACCATGAACTGACCGCCCAGCACTCACCGTTGATGTCCCCCCTGGTCTGGGACCTCGCGCACATCGGCAATCAGGAGGAGCTGTGGCTGCTGCGCGGGGTGGCCGGGCGGGAGCCGATGCGCCCGGAGATCGACGGGCTGTACGACGCCTTCGAGCATCCCCGGGCGACCCGTCCCTCGCTGCCGCTGCTGGCACCCGCCGAGGCCCGTGTCTACGCCGCGGAGGTACGTGGTCGCGCGCTGGACGTACTCGACGGCACGGCACTGCACGGTGACCGCCCCCTGGTGCGGGCCGGGTTCGCCTTCGGCATGATCGCCCAACATGAACAGCAGCACGACGAGACGATGCTGATCACCCATCAACTCAGATCGGGACCTGCCGTGCTGACCGCGCCGGTCCCGCCGCCCGCACCCGCCGACGCAGCGGATCTCCCTGCCGAAGTGCTGGTCCCGGCCGGCCCGTTCACCATGGGTACGTCCACCGAGCCGTGGGCTCTCGACAACGAACGCCCCGCGCATGTGCGCGACGTGCCGGACTTCTTCATCGACACGACCCCGGTCACCTGCGGCGCGTACCGGGGGTTCATCGAGGACGGCGGTTACACCGAGCGGCGCTGGTGGGCCCCCGAGGGCTGGGCCATGGTCCGCGAGCACGAACTGACCGCTCCGCTGTTCTGGCACCGGGACGCCGGTCAGTGGCTGCGCCGCCGCTTCGGAGTGACCGAGACGGTCCCCGAGACCGAGCCGGTGCTCCATGTCAGCTGGTACGAGGCGGACGCATACGCCCGCTGGGCCGGGCGGCGGCTGCCCTCGGAAGCGGAATGGGAGAAGACAGCACGCCACGACCCGGCGTCGGGCCGTTCGCTGCGCTATCCGTGGGGCGACGAGGACCCGAATCCCGAGCGGGCCAACCTGGGCCAGCGCCATCTGCGGCCGGCACCTGCGGGGGCGTACGCTGCGGGCAAGTCGTCGCTCGGCGTACGGCAGTTGATCGGTGACGTATGGGAGTGGACGTCGAGCGACTTCCTCCCCCATCCCGGCTTCGCGGCGTTCCCGTACCGCGAGTACTCCGAGGTGTTCTTCGGACCGGCACACAAGGTGCTGCGCGGCGGTTCCTTCGCCGTGGACCCGGTGGCGTGCCGGGGGACGTTCCGCAACTGGGACCTGCCGGTGCGGCGCCAGATCTTCTCCGGCTTCCGTACCGCGAGGGATCTCTGATGTGCCGTCATATCGCATATCTGGGAACGCCGGTGAATCTCGGCGAGGTGTTGACACGACCGCCCCACAGCCTTGTGCACCAGTCCTGGGCGCCGAGACACCAGCGGCATGGGACCGTCAACGCCGACGGTTTCGGCGTCGGCTGGTACGCCGAGGGCGATCCGGTGCCGGGACGATACCGCCGCCAGGGCCCGGTCTGGGGCGACCAGACGTTCGCCGATCTGGCCAGAGTGGTGCGCAGTCCGGCGCTGCTCGCCGCGGTACGTGACGCCACCGAGGCGGGCGCCGACGGCGAGGCGGCGGCCGCGCCGTTCGCCGCCGGACGGCTGTTGTTCAGCCACAACGGCGCGGTGAAGGGCTGGCCTCGGTCCCTGGCACCGCTCGCCGCCGCGCTGCCCCCGGCCGAACTGCTGACCCTCACCGCCCGCTGCGACTCGGCCCTGATCTGGGCCCTCGTACGACACCGCCTCGCCGACGGCGACGAACTGCCGCAGGCCGTCGCCGACACCGTGCTCGACGTGGCGGCCGCGGCGCCGGAATCGCGGCTGAATCTGCTGCTCACCGATGGCACCACGATCGTGGCGACGGCCTGGGGAGACACCCTGTGGTATCTCTCCGAGCCCGGCCTGCGCACGGTCGTGGCCTCGGAGCCGTACGACGACGATCCGCACTGGCGCACGGTCCCCGACCGCACGTTGCTGACGGCGACCCGCGCCGAAGTTCTGCTGACCCCGCTCAAGGAGCCCGCTGAGTGAGTCCCTTTCTGCTGACCCGCACCCTGCCGGCGGACGCGACGGACGCGGCGCTGCGCGCCGATGTGCTGCACGGCCTGACCCGGCACCCGAAGACACTGCCGCCCAAATGGTTCTACGACGCGCACGGCAGTGAACTGTTCGAGGAGATCACCGGGCTTCCCGAGTACTACCCGACCCGCGCCGAGCGCGAGATCCTGATCGACCGCGCCGAGGAGATCGCCGCGGCGTCCGGGGCGCAGACCCTGATCGAGCTGGGATCGGGGTCGTCGGAGAAGACCCGGCACCTGCTGGACGCGCTGCCCGCGCTGCACAGTTATGTGCCGGTCGATGTGAGCGAGAGCGCGCTGCGCGGCGCCGCCGAGGCCCTGCTCGCGCAGCGGCCCGATCTCTCCGTGCACGCCCTGATCGCCGACTTCACGGGCGGTCTCGCACTGCCGGGCACCCCCGGGCCGCGGCTGATCGCGTTCCTGGGCGGCACGATCGGCAATCTGCTGCCCGACGAGCGGTCGGTGTTCCTGAAGTCGGTTCGGTCGCTGCTCTCCCCCGGTGACGCGCTGCTGCTCGGCACGGATCTGGTGAAGGACGAGAAGGTGCTGGTCGCTGCTTACGACGATGCGGCCGGGGTGACGGCGGAGTTCAACAAGAACGTCCTCAGGGTCGTGAACCGGGAGCTGGGCGCGGACTTCGACCCGGCCGACTTCGATCACGTGGCGCTCTGGGACCCGGAGCGGGAGTGGATCGAGATGCGGCTGCGGGCCCGCGAGGCACTCACGGTGAAGGTCCCGGACCTGGATCTGATGGTGACCTTCGAGGCCGGCGAGGAGTTGCGTACGGAGGTGTCGGCCAAGTTCCGAAAGTCGGGCGTCCGGGCCGAACTCGCCGCGGCCGGTCTGAGCATGGATCAGTGGTGGAAGGACTCCGGGGACCGCTTCGCGCTGTCGTTGGCGACGGCGGTCTGAGCAAGACGGGCCAGGGTGCGGCGGTCCGGGCAGTCGCCCGCCGGAATCTGCGGCAGGACGCGGATCTCCGCAGTCAGTCCGGCCGCCGTCACCACCCGCCACAGTGAGGCGATGAGCGGATCGTCGCCGACGAACGCGGCCGCACCGGCCGGGGCCGTGTGCTCCGCCGGAGCGGCGCGCTCGTGGCCGGGCGACCGGCCGCCCCCACCGACCGCCCGTGCAGCGACAGTGCTGCGCGGCGAAGCGGTACGGTAGGTGATGCGTACCGGATGAATGGTGGCGTTCGCGTCGATCGCGGCCTGGAACACGGCAGGCCCGAACCGCCCGCCGCCGCGCCCGCACCAGGTGGTGCCCTCCGGGAAGGCGACCACCCGCGAACCGCCGCGCAGTGCCGCCGCGATGTCGCGCACGGTCGCGGGCAGTGCGCGAAACCGTTCACGTTCGACGAAGAGCGTGCCGCCGACGACGGCGAGCCGGCCGAGCAGCGGCCAGTTCCGTATCTCGCTCTTGGCCAGCATCCGGCCGGGGAACACGGCCGCGACGAGCGGGATGTCCAGCCATGAGATGTGGTTCGCAACGACGAGCGTGCCCGGTGCACCTGCCCCGGGTGGGCCGATGACCCGCACACGTACCCCGAAGGCCCGCACGACCCCGTACGCCCAGAGCCGGATCAACCGCTCCCGCCGTACCGCGGCCAGCAACAGCACGAACGGGGCACCCAGCACCCCGGCCAGGATGAACGCGCACCCGGCGAGCAGCAGGACCACGGCCGCCGCGCGGCCCCGCGTGCGTCCGTCGTGACCTGCGCAGGTGAGCGGGGTGCAGGGTGAGGTGGGCAGCCAGGGGTTCACCGCAGTGGGGCGAGTGCGAGGAAGTGCCGCAGATAGCGCGGGTCGGTGCGGCGCAGCGACAGCAGTACGTACAGGTCGGCGACGTTGAAGTCGGGGTCGTACGCGGGCGCCCCGCAGACCCGGGCGCCCAGTCGCAGATAGCCGCGGAGAAGAGGAGGGAGAGTGGAGAGTCCGGTGGGCACGTCTCCGCGTCCTGCGGATCCGGCGGTGGGCTGCCAGAGGCGGTGGGGGGTGACCCAGTGGTCCTCGGGTGCCAGGTGCTTCGTCCGTACGGTTTCCCAGGCCCCGGCCGCGGCGACGCCACCGTCGGCGAGGGGTATCGAGCAGCAGCCGGCCAGCCAGTCGTGCCCGGTGCGTTCCATGTAGCGGGCGAGTCCGGCCCAGATCAGCGCGATGACGGCGCCGTCCCGGTGGGCCGGATGGACGCAGGACCGGCCGACCTCGACCAGGTCGTCGCGGATCGGTCCGAGCCGCCCGAGGTCGAACTCGCTCTCCGCGTAGAGGCGCCCGGCGATCCGTGCCCGGTCGGGCGGCAGCAGGCGGTAGGTGGCGACGACGTCGCCGGTGGTCTCCTCCCGTACCAGCAGATGGTCGCAGTAGGCATCGAACGCGTCGCTGTCCAGACCGGGTTCGGCTCCTTCCAGCCTGGCGCCGAGCTCACCGGCGAAAACCTGATGGCGCAGGCGCTGGGCGGCACGTACGTCTTCCTGGTCGACGGCGAGGGACACCTGGTAGCGCGACGGGGCGGGAGGGGCGGCCTGCGCGGGAACAACGGGGGCGGCGGGGAGAGAGATGACGGGCAGCGCGTTCATGACGGTCTCCGGGGACGGATCGGCAAGGGCGGCCGCCGGACCTTCGCACTGCTGTGAGGGCCCGGCCCCTTACTTCTTCCGTGACCGGCTGGATTCGACATGACCGCATGGGGGAGCCGGGATGTGCGAAGGCTGAATCCCGGGTGTGTCCGAGCGGATCGGTGCTGGGTGTGTCAGCCGCCCGCGAGCTGGTCGGTGATCTTCTCCGAGGCGGTCCTCGCCTCTTCCTGCGGGTCGCCGCCCTGGAGGACGGCAGTCATGTACGGCTTGATCGGGTTGACGGCCTCGACATTCGCCCACTGTGGCGAGTTGGGCGTCGCACGCCCCTTCGTGGCGCCCTGGGCCATCGCCGCGGTGCCCTCCTGACCCACGATGACACGCGCGAGACCGGGCTTGTTGGGCACGTAGCTCATGGTTCTGGCGAGTTCTTCCTGCCACTTCCGGCCTGCCAGTGCCTTGATCACATCGATACCCGCGGTGCGCCGGCTCGCCTTCTCCGGAACGATCAGCGGACCCACCGGTGAAAACGGATCCGGGAGCCTTCGCGGTCCTGCCCGGGATCGGGAAGTAGCCCAGCTTTCCCTTGAGTTCGGGGTTCAGCTGCTCGATCTGCGCGGCGGCGCCGGGCACCGAGATGATCTGCGCGACATCGCCCTTGGCGAAGACCTTGGCCTGCGGGGGCCTTTCCTCGTCCGCTTCCTTGGGGCCGTCACCGAGCGCGGGACCTTTTTGCCGCTGGACGCCTCCGAGCCCGGGACAAGGCCGCATCCGCCCGGCGCAAAGGTGGAAACGAGTGCAACGGCTCCGACGAGTATGCGGCTCTTCACCAGGTTCACCTTCCGCGAAACGGCACGACGAAATCCAGAACCCGGTGTGGGGGACTGCGGGCGGCGCTCGCACGGGCGTGGCTGGATTTTGGTATGGACCATTGCTCTGGTCAAGTCCCGTCCATCACGCATTCCGCGCACCGACCTCTCGCGCACCCGGGCCGGGTAGGGCACCGTGGTAGGGACGAGAGGAGACATAAGATGTCGAATCACACCTATCGGGTCACGGAAATCGTGGGAACCTCTCACGAAGGCGTCGACGACGCCATCCGCAGAGGCATCGCAAGAGCTTCGGAGACGTTGCACAATCTCGATTGGTTCGAGATCACGCAGGTTCGCGGAGAGATCACGGACGGCCGGATCGAGCACTATCAGGTGGGTCTGAAAGTCGGTTTCCGACTCGACGAGACGAGCTGATCCGGCGCGACCGGATCAGGGCCGCGCCCCGGCCGGTTCCGCCACGCCGGAATCACGTACGGCCCTCACACTCCTGCGCGTCCTTGAGCGCGGGCGACACCTTCGCCCAGCGGGCCCGCACCACGGCGAAGCCGGCCTGCTCCGCCGCATCGCAGACGAGTTCGTCGTCATCGACCAGCATCCGCACCTCATGCTCCCGGCCCAGCCGCTTCAGGATCTCCAGCTTGGTGTGCCGGGCCGGCCTGCGGTCGTCGTTGCGTCGCATGTACAACCGCCCCTCGGGCAGGCCCTGTTCCGCCAGCCAGGCCACGGTGTCCCGGCGGCAGCGCTCGGGCCGCCCGGTGAGATACCTGATCTCGCATTCCTCGGCGCTGCTCAGTACCAGCCGTACCCCTTCGGGAAGCGGCGGGTCGTCGATGGCTGCGGAGAAGAAGCTGTTCCAGTCGCGCCGTCGCCCCTCCAGATAGCGCTGCCGGTGGCCGGTGTGCGCGAGCGTGCCGTCCAAGTCGAATACGGCCAGGGGCCGGTGGTCGCTTCTCACACCCCCAGCAAATCAGACGAGCGCAACCACCAGGAGCACCAGCACGACCACCCCGGCCACCGCTGCGGCGACCCGCAGGGACCGGCGCCGCGACCAGATCGGGAGGACCTCGGGACCATCACGTCCGGGGAAGACATAGAAGACGTGGTCGGGATCGTCGGGGATCGCGACCGTGGCCAACTGCAGTCGGACGATGTCGACGCGTCGGGCCACTTCACCCTGGAGCGGCGCGAGGGCCGATTCGACGGCCTCGATGTGGGCCGGATCCAGACCGTCGGGGAGCGGGTCGTCGGCCGAGGTCAGAGTGACGCGTTCCCACGCACCGACGCGTCCGGTCTGCTGCCGGACGCGCAGCGGCGGTGCCGGCTCCGGCAGTTTCAACGCGGTGCGCTCGGGTGCGTGTGCGACCGAGCCCCCGGTCCACAGGGTGACCAGGCCCGTACCGTTGCACGGGGTGTGCTCCGTCGACCTCTCGCCCGAACAGACCGGGCAGACCCTGAAGCCCGTGTCGTCGCACTGCGGACACTTCTTGGTACCCCATCCGCGACATTCCGGACAAGCGGTGCGGGGTTTGCGGCACTTCACACAGGTGGCCCGCCCGGCAGCGGACTTCTCCCGCGCCGACTCGGCCGTCGTGCGGTCCTTACGGCGTTCACCCGTGCCGTCGCACCAGGTGCACGGCTCGACACCCTTGCAGGCGGAGCACATCGGGCCGGTGTCACAGCGCAGCTTTCCCTTGGCCCGGCACCGCGAGCACGGCTGCCGTCCCTCGTCGCAGCCGCAGGGCACCGTTCTCACCGAGCCGCGAAGCACGAACTCCACCGTCCGCGAAACCGCCGGGTCCTTCGGCGGCTCGACCGGATGGTCGCGCAGATCGCCTTCGTACGTGGGCCGCCCCGACGTTTCGTGGGTGCCGGGCCTGACCTCCGGCCGCGTGGTACGGGTCTCCACGCACCGGACGATTCGCAGGTCGAGCATCGGGAGTTGAGCGATGTCGGCGCCGGTCCGCCGCAGCTGCGGCCCCTGTCCGGGCCGGCCGGTGTGCCGGGCGATCGCTTCGAGGATGTCGTCCTCGGACAGTGAGTCGGCCATGACGACGCTTCCACCTCCCCGGTAGGCGCGCCCGTGCGCAGGACGCAGCGTACGGGCGGGGCCGTCCGGCACTCAAGAGTGCGTCGCGAGGACCTCACGAGAACCGCCCCGAGGCGTCCGTTGCACAACCCCCCGCACCCACGCGCGCGCGGATGTGTGATCATGCCCCTACGTTCCACGCAGATCGCAAGTTGTACAGGATGCGCATGGAATCAAAAGCGTTTGTAAAGCTATATTCAGGTTTGTGGCATCCAACGTTAACCATGTGAAGCGAATACTCCTGCGTTCAGGGAAGAGCCCCTACGACGTCGTCCCTGTCGAGCGAGCTCTCCATGAGGACGTGTTCGCCACCAACTCAGGCAACCTGATCTTCAGCGACGCCGCTCACAAGATCCTGGAGACGCCACGTTCAAAGGTGGTGTCGAACGGCATCGCCACCAGGGTCGCCGATGCCGACCGGATCAACAGCGAGTACGACGTCTTCGTCATCCCGCTCGCCAACGCCTTCCGGCCGTCCTTCGAGCGCCAGCTGGAACGCCTGACCCAGCTGATCTCGAAACTGAAGATTCCGGTCGTGGTCCCGGGTGTGGGTGCCCAGACCGGAGTCAACTACTCCGCGGACCGGCTGAAGCCCATGCAGCCGACGGTCCACGCGTTCGTCTCGGCCGTGCTCGACCACAGCGCCTCCATCGGCGTGCGCGGGGAGTTCACCGAGCGGTATCTGCGGGACATGGGTTTCCGTGACGTGGACGTCATCGGCTGTCCCTCGATGTTCCTCAACGGCACCAGGCTCGACATCCGCAAAAGCGGCCGGGCGCTCGGGTCCGAGTCGCGGATCGCCGTCAACGGATCTCACGACGCCGTGCGGAAGCACAAGCTCGGGCGGATCATCAACCGCACCCACGCGCGCTACCCCCACCTCCGGTTCATCGGCCAGAACATCTCCGAAGCACGTCAGCTGCACTGGCGCGACCTGTCCCATCAGAACGCCTCGCTGACCGACATCCCCACCCACCCCGACCACCCCATGTACGGGGAGGACAAGGTCCGGGTCTACATCGACCCGGTCACCTGGATGGACGACCTGCGGGGTTTCGACTTCTCCTTCGGCTCCCGGATCCACGGCAACATCGCGGCGCTGCTGGCCGGAACGCCCGCCACCGTGCTCTGCGGCGACTCCCGGACACTGGAGCTGTGCCGCTACTTCGACATCCCGCACCGGATGCTCGCCAAGGTCCCCTTCGACCTCGACCCCGCCGACCTCTGCGCCGAGGCGGACTTCGGGCCGCTGATGCGCGGCCACCAGGAGCGGTTCGACCGGTTCATGAACTTCCTCGACAAGAACGGCCTGGAGAACACCTTCACCCACGGCGACGGCGGTGCGGCCTTCGAGGCACGGATGAGCACTCTGGCCTTCCCTCCGGGTATCCGCCCCTGGGTCGGAGCCGACGCCTCCACGATGGGAGCGCGACTCAACTGGCTCCAGTCCCAGCTGACGGACCTCACCGACCAGAACACCCAGCTCACGCGGAAGCTCGCGAAGAGCACCGCGGTGTCCGTCCAGCGCTCCACGTACCAGCGGGCCCGCAGCGTCGTGGGAAGGCCCATAAAGCGCGCCCTGCGTCCGTCGCGCTAGGACCTGTCCCAGCCTGATCCGAGGCCGGTCCGGCAGGGCCGGCCTCCGGTCGTCCGGGGCCCGGGAGATGGTCCGGCAGCCCTGCGCCGACCGGTCCCGTACCTACGGGCCCCGCCACGCCTGAGCCACTCCTGACGCCTAGAATCGGATTGTTTGTCCCCAGGCCGCCGGCCCTGCCCCGATCCGTACGGAGTCCCCGCGCACATGTCCACCCCCCACGATCCGTACGTCCGGGTGCGCGGCGCCCGTGAGCACAATCTCCAGGACGTCTCGGTCGACATCCCGCGCGACACACTCACCGTGTTCACCGGCGTCTCGGGCTCCGGAAAGTCCTCCCTCGCGTTCGGGACGATCTACGCCGAGGCGCAGCGCCGCTACTTCGAGTCCGTCGCCCCGTACGCCCGCCGGCTGATCCACCAGGTCGGTGCGCCCGCGGTCGGCGAGGTCACCGGGCTGCCGCCCGCCGTCTCGCTGGAGCAGCGCCGCTCGGCGCCCGGTGCCCGATCGTCCGTCGGGACGGTCACCACACTCTCGAACTCCCTGCGCATGCTGTTCTCGCGCGCCGGGGACTACCCGGCTGGTGCCGAACGGCTGGACTCCGACTCCTTCTCACCGAACACCGCCGCCGGGGCGTGTCCTGAGTGCCACGGTCTCGGCCGTATCCACCGCACCACCGAGGAACTGCTCGTACCCGACCCCTCGCTGCCGATCCGGGACGGTGCGATCGCCGCCTGGCCGGGGGCCTGGCAGGGCAAGAACCTACGCGATGTGCTGGACGCGCTGGGCTACGACATCGACCGACCGTGGCGCGAGCTCGACGCCGGGGACCGGGAGTGGATCCTGTTCACCGATGAGCAGCCGGTGGTGACGGTCCATCCGGTGCGGGATGCGGGGCGCATCCAACGCCCTTACCAGGGTACGTACATGAGTGCCCGTCGGTATGTGATGCACACCTTCGCGGACTCCAAGAGCCGCACTCTGCGGGCGAAGGCCGAGCGCTTCCTCACCAGCGCCCCCTGCCCGGTCTGCGGCGGCAGCCGGCTGCGTCCGGAGGCGATGGCCGTCACCTTCGCCGGCCGGTCGATCGCCGAACTCGCCGCGCTTCCGCTCACCTCGCTCGCCGAGGTGCTGCGCGCGGCGGGCGGTGGTGACACGGCGCGGGTGCTGACGGCGGATCTGCTCGCCCGGATCGAGACGGTCACCGAGCTCGGACTCGGCTATCTCAGCCTCGACCGTACGGCTCCGACACTGTCCTCCGGCGAGCTGCAACGGCTGCGGCTCGCCACCCAGTTGCGCTCCGGTCTGTTCGGTGTCGTCTATGTGCTGGACGAGCCGTCGGCCGGTCTGCACCCGGCGGACACCGAGTCGCTGCTGGGGGTGCTCGGCCGGCTGAAGGAGGCCGGGAACTCGGTCTTCGTCGTGGAGCATCAGATGGATGTGGTGCGCCGGGCGGATTGGCTGGTCGATGTGGGGCCGCTGGCCGGTGAGCACGGGGGCCGGGTGCTGCACAGCGGTCCCCCGGCCGGACTTGCGGAGGTGGCGGAGTCGGCGACCCGGCGTTTCCTCTTCGACGACGGGCCCGCTCCGGTGCGGGAGGTGCGTACGCCGTCGGGGTGGCTGAAGCTGAACGGGGTCGACCGCCACAACGTGCGGGGGGTGGACGCGGAGTTTCCGCTCGGGGTGTTCACGGCCGTCACCGGTGTCTCGGGGTCGGGGAAGTCGACCCTGGTCGGTCAGGTGCTGGCCGGTGTCCTCGCCGACCGGCAGGCCTCCGCCACCGCCGACCTCCCCACCGAGCGTCCCACGCCCGGGTGCGCGTCGGCGGAGGGACTGGAGGCGGTGGACCGTCTGGTGCAGGTCGACCAGAGGCCGATCGGCCGTACCCCTCGGTCCAATCTGGCCACGTACACCGGGCTCTTCGATGTCGTACGCAAGCTGTTCACCGAGACGGACACGGCGCGCGGGCGCGGCTACAAGGCCGGACGGTTCTCGTTCAACGTGGCGGGCGGGCGGTGCGAGACCTGCCAGGGCGAGGGGTTCATCTCCGTCGAACTGCTCTTCCTGCCCAGTACGTACGCGCCCTGCCCCGACTGTCACGGTGCCCGGTACAACCCTCAGACCCTGGAGGTCACCCTGCGCGGTCTCGACATCGCGCAGGTGCTGGACCTGACGGTGGAGTCGGCGGCCGGCTTCTTCGCCGGTACGCCCGCTGCCGAGCGCAGTCTGCGGACACTGCTCGACGTCGGGCTCGGCTATCTGCGGCTCGGTCAGCCCGCCACGGAGCTGTCGGGCGGTGAGGCCCAGCGGATCAAGCTCGCCGCCGAGCTCCAGCGCACCCGCCGGGGCCACACCATGTATCTGCTCGACGAGCCGACGACCGGGCTGCACCCTGCCGATGTAGAGGTGCTGATGCGGCAGTTGCACGGTCTGGTCGACGCGGGCAACACGGTTGTGGTCGTGGAGCACGACATGGCGGTGGTGGCGGGCGCCGACCGGGTGATCGACCTCGGTCCCGGCGGCGGCGACCGGGGCGGCCGGATCGTGGCAGCGGGACCACCCGCCGAGGTCGCGCGTGCGGAGGGCAGCCGTACGGCGGCGTACCTCAGGGCGTCCCTCCGTCTCGCCTGAGCATGGTGACCGTCTATCGGTCGGTCGGTCTTAGACTTCCTGGCCCCTGAGGTGGGCGGTCTCCGGGGCCAGGAACCCTGCCATGATCTCAGCGGTGCACCCTCCGGGTCGCCCGCAGCCACTCCTTGTTCATGGCCGAGATCGACGGCAGCGGAATGCCCTTCGGGCAGGCCGTGGCGCACTCCCCGGTGAGTGTGCAGCCGCCGAAGCCCTCGCTGTCCATCTGTCCGACCATGTCGAGCACCCGGGTCTCGCGCTCCGGGGCGCCCTGCGGCAGGACATTGAGGTGGTTGATCTTCGCCGACGTGAAGAGCATCGCCGAGCCGTTGGGGCAGGCCGCGACGCAGGCGCCGCAGCCGATGCACTCGGCGTGCTCGAAGGCGAAGTCGGCGTCCGGCTTGGGCACCGGTGTGGCGTGTGCCTCGGGGGCGGTGCCGGTCGGGGCGGAGATGTAGCCGCCCGCCTGGATGATCCGGTCGAAGGCCGAGCGGTCCACCACCAGGTCCTTGACGACCGGGAAGGCGGAGGCGCGCCACGGTTCGATGTCGATCGTGTCGCCGTCCTGAAAGGACCGCATGTGGAGCTGGCAGGTGGTGGTGCGCTCGGGGCCGTGGGCATCGCCGTTGATGACAAGGCTGCAGGCGCCGCAGATGCCTTCGCGGCAGTCGTGGTCGAAGGCGACGGGGTCGTCGCCGGCGAGGATGAGTTCCTCATTGAGGGTGTCGAGCATTTCCAGGAACGACATGTCCTGCGAGATGCCTTCCACTTCGTAGGTGGACATGGCGCCGGGGGCGTCGGCGTTCTTCTGGCGCCAGACGCGCAGGGTGAGCTTCATGCGTAGCTCCGCTGAGTGGGGTGGACGTACTCGAAGACGAGGTCTTCCTTGTGCAGGACGGGGGCGTCGCCGGTGGCCGTGAACTCCCAGGCGGCGGCGTACGAGAACTCCTCGTCCCGGCGGGCGGCTTCGCCGTCCGGGGTCTGTGACTCCTCGCGGAAGTGGCCGCCGCAGGACTCGGCGCGGTGCAGGGCGTCGAGGCACATGAGCTCGGCGAGCTCCAGATAGTCGACGACGCGGTTGGCCTTCTCCAGCGACTGGTTGAACTCCTCACCGATGCCGGGCACTTTGATGCGGCGCCAGAACTCGTCGCGGATCTGCGGGATCCGGTGGAGCGCCTTGCGTAGCCCCTCCTCGGTGCGGGCCATCCCGCAGTACTCCCACATGAGTTCACCGATCTCGCGGTGGAAGGAGTCGGGGGTGCGGTCGCCGTCGACGGAGAGCAGCAGGTTCAGCCGGTCCTCGGTGTCCGCGACGGCCTCTTCGACGGCCGGGTGTGAGGCGTCGACCTCGTCGTGGTGCGGGTTGCGGGCCAGGTAGTCGTTGATGGTCGACGGCAGGACGAAGTAGCCGTCGGCGAGGCCCTGCATCAGCGCCGAGGCGCCGAGCCGGTTGGCGCCGTGGTCGGAGAAGTTGGCCTCACCGATCGCGAAGAGGCCGGGGATGGTGGTCTGGAGGTCGTAGTCGACCCAGAGTCCGCCCATCGTGTAGTGCACGGCCGGGTAGATCCGCATCGGGGTCTCGTACGGGTTCTCCGCGGTGATCCGCGCGTACATGTCGAAGAGGTTGCCGTACTTCTCCTCGACCTTGGCCCTGCCCATCCGCTGGATGGCTTCGGCGAAGTCCAGGTAGACACCCTGTCCGCCGGGGCCGACGCCGCGGCCCTCGTCGCAGACGTTCTTCGCGGCGCGCGAGGCGATGTCACGCGGCACGAGGTTGCCGAAGGCCGGGTAGATGCGCTCCAGGTAGTAGTCGCGCTCGTCCTCGGGGATCTCGTTCGCGGGGCGGTTGTCGCCCTTGGCCTTCGGCACCCAGATCCGGCCGTCGTTGCGCAGCGACTCGCTCATCAGCGTCAGCTTGGACTGGTGGTCGCCGGTGCGCGGGATGCAGGTGGGGTGGATCTGGGTGAAGCAGGGGTTGGCGAAGTACGCGCCGCGGCGGTGGGCGCGCCAGATGGCGGTCGCGTTGGAGTTCATGGCGTTCGTCGACAGGTAGAAGACGTTGCCGTAGCCGCCGCTGGCCAGCACGACCGCGTCGGCGAAGTAGGTGTCGATCTTCCCGGTGACCAGGTCGCGGGCGACAATGCCGCGGGCCTTGCCGTCGACGATGATCAGGTCGAGCATCTCGGTGCGGGCGTGCAGTTCGACGTTGCCGGCGGCGATCTGCCGGGACAGTGCCTGGTAGGCGCCGAGAAGGAGCTGCTGCCCGGTCTGGCCGCGGGCGTAGAAGGTGCGGGAGACCTGGACGCCGCCGAAGGAGCGGTTGTCGAGGAGGCCGCCGTACTCGCGGGCGAAGGGGACGCCCTGGGCGACACACTGGTCGATGATCTCCACGGAGATCTGTGCGAGCCGGTGGACATTGGACTCGCGGGCGCGGAAGTCGCCGCCCTTGACGGTGTCGTAGAAGAGCCGGTGGATCGAGTCGCCGTCGTTGCGGTAGTTCTTCGCGGCGTTGATGCCGCCCTGGGCGGCGACGGAGTGGGCGCGGCGGGGCGAGTCCTGGAAGCAGAACTGGACGACGTGGTAGCCCTGTTCGGCCAGCGTCGCCCCGGCCGAGCCGCCGGCGAGGCCGGTGCCGACGACGATGACGGTGTGCTTGCGGCGGTTGGCCGGGTTGACCAGCTTCGCCTGGAAACGGCGGGTGTCCCAGCGTTCGGCGACGGGGCCTTCGGGGGCCTTGGTGTCGACGACGGGCGCGCCCGTCTCGTAGTGCGAGTAGTCGGTCATGTCAGCTCACGACTCCGGTCATTACGGCGACGGGTACGGAGATGAAGCCCACCGTCAGCACCAGTGCGAGGACGTTGGCGATGGTCTTGAGGGCACGGTCACGGGTCGCGTTACCCGCGCCGAGGGTCTGGGCGGCGCTCCAGAAGCCGTGCCGGACGTGCAGTCCGAGGGCGAGCATGGCGACGATGTAGATGGTGTTGCCGTACCAGGTGGAGAAGGTGTCGATGACGTTCTGGTACGGGTGCCCGGACTGGAATCCGCCGGAGTGCACGGTGCCCGTCGTCAGGTCGAGGATGTGCCAGACGATGAACAGGGCGAGGATGATCCCGCCCCAGCGCATGGTGCGGGTGGCGTAGCTCGTCCGGGGCTTCTTGTGGACGTACTTGCTGGGCCGTGCCTTGATGTCGCGGCGGCTCAGCTGGTACGCGGAGGTGGCGTGCAGCACCACGGCGACGACGAGCACGACGCGGACGATCCACAGGGCCCACTCGTAGTGCAGGAAGGGCTCGCCCATGGTCCGCAGCCAGTGCGCGTAATGGTTGAACTCGTCGGATCCGAAGAAGATCTTCAGGTTGCCGATCATATGGACAACCAAGTAGAGGAGCATGATCAGGCCACTCACGGCCATGATCGCCTTCTTGCCGACGGACGAGTCCCAGAGCGTACGCGTCATGGACGGCCGTCGGTCCGTCCGTGTTGCCAATGCCATGGACACGACGCTAGGGCCGAAAGGCCCCATCAGTCCAAGACATGGAGCGGCTCATCTTCATAGGCTCGGACTATCGTGCCCGTTATGCTGAGTGTATGCAATTCCAGCAGCTGACGTACTTCGTGGCCGTGGCCGAGGCCCGTCACTTCACCCGCGCCGCTGAGGAGGTGCATGTTTCACAGCCCTCGCTCTCCCAGCAGATCAGAGCGCTGGAGAACGAGCTGGGGGCGGAGCTGTTCAGCCGGGCCCGCGGCAACATCACCCTCACCGACGCGGGCGAGGCCCTGCTGCCACTCGCCCGGCGCATCCTCGCGGACGCCGACACCGCACGCCACGAGGTGCAGGAGCTGGCTCAGCTGCGCCGGGGCCGGGTCCGGCTCGGCGCCACGCCCAGCCTCTGCACGGGCCTGCTCCCCGACGTACTGCGCGCCTTCCACGACCGGCATCCGGGAATCCAGCTGCTGCTGGAGGAGGGCGGCTCGCTCGACCTCGTACGGGAGCTGGCGCGCGGAGCGCTCGATCTGGCCCTGATCGTGCTGCCGCTGCCCGCGGCGTCCCCCGCGCTCACCACGGTCGAGCTGCTCCAGGAGGATCTGGTCGTGGTGTCGTCGGCACAGGCGCCGCGGCCCGGCCGGGGCGGGAGCGTTCGGATCGCCGACCTGCAGGAGGAATCCCTTGTGATGTTTCGGCACGGCTACGACCTGCGCGAACTGACGGTCGCCGCCTGCCGGGCGGAGGGCTTCGAGCCGTCGTTCACGGTGGAGGGCGGGGAGATGGACGCGGTGCTCGGCTTCGTCCGGGCGGGACTCGGGATCGCTGTGGTACCCAGCATGGTCGCCGTCCGGACCGGCCACGACCTGCGGACCACACCGCTGGCCGGCCCGGGCCTGCGGCGCACGATCGCGCTCGCGCACCGCAGCGATGTGGCACCACCGCGCGCGGCGCGCGAGCTGCAGAAGGTCGTACTCGCAGCCGGACGGGCCTGAGTCGACCCCGGGCCGCCGGTTACGCGACCTACGGCCGCGCTTCGTTCTCAATCGCCGGACGGGCCCCAATTGCCGGTCGGTCTGAGGACGAGACGTCGACCGGACGGCCTCGGCGCCTTCACTCCCCGCCCCCTCACACCGCGTCGGCCAGCAACAGTGAGTGGATCCGGTCGGGCGCACCGGGGCGGGCGTAGTACCACCCCTGGGCCGTGTCGCACCCCAGCTCCCGCAGCTGCTCCGCCTGGGCCCCGGTCTCCACGCCCTCCACCGTGACCGCGAGGTCCAGGCTGTGCGCCAGCGAGACAATTCCCTCGACGATCTTCAGATCGACCGGATCCGCCGGATGCTGCTGCATGCCCTGCGTGAAGGAACGGTCCAGCTTGAGGACGCTCACCGGAAGCCTGCGCAGGTTCGCCAGGTTCGAGTACCCGGTGCCGAAGTCGTCGAGTGCTATGTCGACGCCCATTTCCGCCAGTTGCCGCAGCGGCTTCAGCAGATCGTCGTCCGCTCCGATGAGCGCGGACTCGGTGACCTCCAGGCACAGGGCCCCGGGTTCGAGCCCCGACCGCTCCAGCACGTCGACCGTCTCGGCGACCAGCCGTGGATGGTGCAACTGGGTCGGCGAGAGGTTGACATTTATCCGCAGCGGACCGCCGTCGGTGTGCCGCTCCTGCCAGAAGTGGGCCTGCCGCACGGACTCCTCCAGCACCCAGCGGCCGAGCGGCACGATCAGCCCGGTGTGCTCGGCGAGCGGGATGAACCGGTCGGGACCCAGCACCCCGTGCTGCGGGTGGCACCAGCGCACCAGTGCCTCCGCACCGTGCACCGTGCCGTCGCCGAGGTGTACGAGGGGCTGGTACTCGATGAAGAACTCACCGCGCTCCAGGGCGGCGGGCAGCGCGGTGGTCAGCCCGTGCCGGGTGATGGCACGGGCATCCGCCTCGGCGTCGGCGAGCTCGAAGCGGTTGCCGCCCGCCGACTTGGCCCGGTACATCGTGATGTCGGCGCTGCGCAGTACCTCGGCGGCGCTGCGTTCGCCGGCCGGCCCTTCGACGACCCCGATGGACCCTCGTACGGTCAGCTCACGGCCCTCCAGCCGGATCGGGGTTCCAAGCACGCCGAGGATGCGGCAGGCCAGCTCGTCGACCTCTGTCCGGGTGTCGGGGCCGGTGGTCAGGGCCACGAACTCGTCGCCGCCGAGCCGAGCCACCATCTCGCCGGGCGCGGTCGCACAGCTCTGCAGCCGGTCGGCCACCTCGACCAGCAGCCGGTCCCCCGACGCGTGGCCGAGGCTGTCATTGATCGCCTTGAAGCCGTCGAGGTCCAGGTAGCACAGGCCGAAGCGGCTGCCGTCGTCGGCGGAGAGCGCCTTCTCCAGCCGTTCGAAGAACAGCGTCCGGTTGGGCAGGCCGGTGAGCGCGTCATGCGTGGCCTCGTACCGCAGCCGCAGGTTGAGCAGCCGGCGCTCCGTGGTGTCCTCCATCAGCGCCAGCTGATACTCCGGCCTGCCCTCGGAGTCGCGCAGCAGTGACACCGTCAGATTGGTCCACAGCACGGTGCCGTCGTTGCGGTAGTACGGCTTTTCGACCCGGTAGTGCTCGCGTTCGCCACGTACCAGCTCGTTGTAGTACTTCCACACCTGGGGCGAGTCCTCGGGGTGGACCCACTCGTTGACCTTGTAGCTGCGCACATGGTGTTCGAGCCCGCCGAACATCCGGGTGAGCGTGTCGTTGACCTCCAGCACATTGCCGTCCAGGTCGGCGATCCCGATGCCGATGGCCGCGTCCTTGAAGACGGCGCGGAAGCGTGCCTCGGTGGCGTGCAGAGCCTGCTCGGCATCCGTGCGAGCGGTGAGCGCCGAGCGGGCGATGGCCTCCTGTTCGGCGAGGGTCCGCTCGCGCAGCGCCTGGGTGAAGCCGCCGGCGAGGGCATGCTGTATCCGGGCGCAGCGGGCTCTGCTGTCCTCGGTCGACATCGCCGTCGCGCCGTTGCTTCCGCAGTAGAGCACCAGGTACGAGTCGATGACACCGAGCGTGCTGCTGAGTGCGTCCGGGTCCGTGCAGTGCGCGGCCACGAGGGCGACGCCCACCTCGCTCGCGGGCGCCGCGTCGAAGGGCCGCGCGTGCAGGATGTCGCTGAGCACGCGGGCCAGCGGCAGCAGATGCTGTTCGAACTCCGTGCGCGTCATGGAGGTGGCCGTCGACGGAAAGATGGCCCGGCTCCAGATCGTGGCGAATCTCCGGAGCCGGTCCTCGGGCCCGTCGGGCTCCGTGTCGGGCGTTCCGGATGATTGGGCGGGAATGCTCACGCCTTGCGTCCCACCCCTGCGAAGCCCGAGAAGGCAAATGGGTCCTCGTGCTCCACCGCATGGGGGGTGTCGGGGCGCCAGTTCGGCATCGACACGAGTCCGGGCTCGACCATCTCGTGTCCCTCGAAGAAGCGGGCGATCTCTTCGCGCGACCGCATGACCAGGGGGTTGCGGATGTTGTTGTAGACGCCGACCGCGCCGCCCGCCTCCTCCTGGGTGAGCGGGATCCCCTCGTACGAGGCGTGGGTGATGACGATGAGGCTGCCGGGGGCGAGTCCCTCGCGCAGTTCGGCGACCGCGGTGTGCGGGTCGTCGGAGTCCTCGATGAAGTGGAGTACGGCGACGAGCAGCAGAGCCACCGGTCGGTCCAGGTCGAGCAGTTCGGAGATCTCCGGGCTCTTCACGATCTCCTGCGGGCGCCGCAGATCCGCGGCGGCGATCACCGCCCGGTCGTTTCCTTCGAGTACGGCCCGGCTGTGCGCGACCGCAACAGGGTCGTGGTCGACATAAGCCACCCGGGCCTCGGGGTCGGCCGCCAGGGCGACTTCGTGCACATTCCCGAAAGTCGGTATTCCGGAACCGATGTCCAGAAACTGGGTGATGCCCTCGCTCACCGCATATCGCACGGCTCTGCGCATGAAGGCGCGATTCGCCTGCATGATCTTGGGGAGTCCCGGCATGAACTCCATGGCCTTGCGAGCCGCTTCCCGGTCCACCTCGAAATTGTGCGATCCGCCCAGATAGAAGTCGTACATGCGGGACACGCTCGGCACCGAAATGTCTATGCCTTGCGGTGCCCAGGCGGGACGCTCCATCGATGTCTCCAACAAGTCGCCACGGCGATCCGGCCATGTTCATGGTCAGTGTTGACCAGAGGCTACTGATCGACCGCCAGGAGAGCGAGCGGAAACGGAAATTAGCCGTCCGTTATTGGTCACACACCAGTGGCATGTGCAACCGGTCCGTCGCTGCGTGTGACATCCGACGACGGACCGGCCCCGGAGAGGCACTGGCGTGCTACTTGGGGGTGCCCACCAGTTTACGTCGGGGGACACCGCGTACCATGTACCCCCGACGCCCTGGCCGTTGGCGCCTCCGGGCTCCACATCGCCGGAGAAGGTATGGACCGGCCAGCAGTCGATGGCTTGTCGCTTGATTCCGTCAGGTCGATTGAAGGTGACAAAACCCTTGGTCGTGACGCCTTTGACGCCTTTCTTTGCCAATGGGGCGACGACCGGCCACTTCGAGAGGCAGGCACCTGTGCAGGCCGACTTCATCGGCCACGCGACGTCCTTCTTGAACCGATAGACCGTCATGCCGCGCTTGTCCACGATGATGTCCCCGAGTTTCGGATCTCTGCGAACCGAAAACCCCGCGAGTTCGACCGGTTCGACGTCGGCCGGGCTGTCGGCGTTCACCGCGGCCTTCTTGCCGTCGGAGCCGTAGCCGCTGTCCGATCCGTAGCCACTTCCCGTCTTCCATCCGGCCGGGTCGGCGTTGCCCACGTTCTGCCCGTTGGGGGTCTCGGTTCCCTCTTCCTGACCGCATGCCGTCAGCGCCAACAGGGCCGCCGCCGCCACTGCGAGCGAGGCGTTCCACCAGGTGTTCATGTCAACTCCCGCTCATACAAAGAGAGTTGTGACGCTTCTTCGCGTCATCCATGGCCTTGGGTACGGGCGGCCCCTCCTTGTTCAACGCGTTCACAGAATTTCCCTGAGCCGCAAACACCCGGCGCCACATGTCCCCACCATCAGGGGAATCCGGTCCGCCCCCGGCGTGCGCCGCGACCGGCCGGAACATGCTCCCCGTCGTGTACGGATCACTCATAGGACGACTCACGGCAGCCGTCGCACTTCTCTGGCTGCTGACCGCCCCGGCACCCGCGGCGGCGGACAGCTGCGCGTACGCCTCCATCGGGGAGGGCGGCGGGAGTTCGGCGGTCGTCGTGTCGGGCAACGGTCACTGTCACGCGGGCCCGACACCCAAGCCGACTCCGCCGCCCGCACCTCCACCCCCGCCCCCGCCCCCGCTTCCTCCACCTCCGCCTCCACCTCCGCCTCCGCCTCCACCGCCCCCTCCCCCACCACCGCCCCCCGCACCACCACGACCGGAGCCGGAGCCCGTGCAACCGCCTCCTTCACCCTCACCCTCAGTACGCCCCACGCACCCCGCGCCCCGGCCCGTGGCGCTCCCCGCCTACCGCAAGCCGCCGCGCAAGGTCCCGCGGCGCGGCACCTCCCTGGTCACCCTCACCCTGCTGATCACGGCCCCCGCGGTGTTCGCCGTCGCCGTGCTGCGTCCCCGCTCCCGATGACCTCCGGAGGAACCCATGTCGGAATGGCTTGTTCTCACCCTCGCCATGGTCGCGGCGAGCGCCGTCGTCCTGACCATCGCCGTACTCAACAACCGCCGGATCGGAGACGATGACGACCCGTCCGAGACCCCTGACGTCATCGAGTACATGACGATGATGATCGGCGTGGTCTACGCGATCGTGCTGGGCCTCGCCATCGCGGGCGTCTGGGAGGGCCGCAGCGCCGCCCAGGAGTACGTACGCCAGGAGGCCCAGGCCCTGCACGAGGTGAACGTCCGCTCCGCCGTCTACCCGGCCGAGGTGCGTACGCGCATCCGCGCCGATGTCGACTCCTACGTCCGGCACGTCGTCCACGACGAGTGGCGGACGATGACCGAACACGGCTCTCTCACCGACGAGGGGACCCGGCTCCTCGGCAAAGTGCGCACCGATGTCACCGACTACCGCCCGAGGAACGATCACGAGGGCCAGGCATATCAGCCACTGGTCGATCAGGTCGCCGCAGCCGACGACGCACGCAGCGCACGCGGACAGAGTGCCGGTGCGACCATGCCGGGCGTGGTCTGGTTCGGCCTGATCATCGGGGCACTGGTGACCGTCGGGCTGATCTTCACGCTGCAGATCCGCAGAACCTTCCGTGAACTGCTGCTGGCCGGCCTCTTCAGCGTCCTGATCGCCTTTCTCCTCTTCCTGATCTGGGACTTCGACTCCCCCTTCGGCCGGGGCATTTCGGCCACCGCGGCGCCGTTCCTCGATCTGTTCCCCGGCGCGGCGGGCGGATAGCGGTCCGCCGAAATGCCGACGGTGCGCCGCTCGGGGGAAACAGGTGCCCCGGGCGGCGCACTCCGATCGCGAGCAAAATGCGCAACTTCTAGCGTTTGGCGCGTCGAGGTGCATTTCTGACGCCATGTGGAAATCCGTTCCGCAACTGCTCCTCGGGGACCCGGAGGATTGACCCATGCGCGCAATAGGTGCCGCACCCGTCGCCCTGCTCGGCGCCGCCGCTCTCGCCCTGACCGCTCCGGCTGCAACCGCATGCGCCGCGATGTCGGGAGGCGCGTCCTCCGCGACCGGATACACCGTCACTCCGTCGGTGATCGCGCCGGGGAGCCAGGTCATCCTGGCCGCCCGGGGGTGCTCTACAACCGCCACAGCCGGCTCCGGAGTGTTCGACACAGTCACCATTCCCAGGGGTGCGGCCGTCGCGGCCACGGTCGACTGGGACGCAGAACCTGGGGTCGCCCACGAGGTGACGTTCATCTGTAATACGTCACCCGGCTCCACGGCGAAGGCCGGACTCACGGTCCGTGCGGCCTCCGACGCACCCGCCACGAGTACCCCGGTCTCGCCGGCCGGTGTACAGGGCGGACTCGGCGGCAGCGTCGACAGGATGAACGCCGCGGAGATCACCGCCGGAACGGCGCTGGCGGTGGTCACGGCCACTGGCACCATCTATGTCGTACGTGAGCGCAAGGAGAGCCGCCCGCACTGAGAGCAGGGCAGTGCGGCCCGATACGCCCGTCGCCCCGAGTCCTCTTGCAGGACTCGGGGCGACGGGCGTATCGGGCCGGCATCACCCGTTCGCCCTTCACTGATCGCCGCCCGGCCGTCCCGCGCTTAGCGTTCCAAGCGTCGCGACGAAGGGAGAATCATGGGCCGGGACAACTGGCGCGTCGAACGGACCAGACACTCGCCGTGGGGCGCCCTTGCCCTGGTGCTGCTCACCGGTCTGGCATTGATGCAGAACGGCGCGGACTTCTCCCTGGGCCCTCCCCGGCCGGCCGCCGCCACGTCGGTAGGCCTCCATCGGGCAGTCCCAGAAGTACCCAACGGCGGTCCTCTCCGGGACGTTGCCGCAGCCCGGGCCGGGGTCGGTGCCGGGACCGGATAGCCTCACTGCCGTGACAGACCGACAGCCCCACCAGTTCGAACGTGGCACAGACGGCCCGAGAGTCATCGTCGCAGGCCTCGACGGGTCCGATTCCTCCATGCATGCCGCGGCGTACGCGGCGGGACTCGCCCGTCGTCAGGGGGCCATGCTCGCCCTCGTCTATGTCCAGCCCGTGCTGCCCGCGGGGGCCGCGCTCGGTGCACCGGTCACCGATACGACCGGAGAGGTCGCGGAGGGGCTGGTGAACGAAATCCGCGAGGCGACGGAGCGGATGAAGGACATATGGGATGTGCGCTGGGAGTTCCACACCTTCCGCGGTGATCCCTACAACGGGCTCGTCACAGCGGCGGACGAGCTGAAGGCCGATGCCGTCGTGGTCGGGGCGTCTGAGTCGGCCGGGCACCGGTTCATCGGATCGGTGGCGATCCGGCTGGTGAAGGCGGGCCGTTGGCCCGTCACGGTGGTGCCGTAACCGTCGCGGAATCCTCGCCTCAGTCGGACGGCACGCCGTCTGTCGCACCGGACTCACCTGGGCCATCATGAGCGCCCGTCAGGGACAGCCGTCAGCGGAGAGGTGACTCATGGCAAAGCTCCGAGTGGGCGAGGGTGTACTGCGCCGCAAGCCGATCGAGCAGATCGACGAGAAGCGGCCGGCGGGGGACGCCACCACTCAGCTCACCAGAACGCTCGGGTTGTGGCAGCTCACAGCGATCGGCGTGGGCGGCATCATCGGCGCGGGTATCTTCACCCTCGCCGGCACGGTGGCGAACGGCACCGCCGGGCCCGCGGTCCTGATCTCCTTCCTGATCGCGGGTGTGGCGAGCGCGGCGGCCGCTTTCAGCTACGCGGAGTTCGCCGGCCTGATTCCGAAGGCCGGCTCCGCCTACACCTACGGATACGCGGTACTCGGCGAGCTGGTGGGCTGGTTCATCGGCTGGGACCTGCTGCTGGAGTACACGGCGATCGTGGCCGTGGTCGCGATCGGCATCTCCGGCTACTTCAGCTTTCTGCTCGGGGAGATGGGGCTCGAACTGCCGAAGTGGATGCTCGGCGCGCCCGGCACCGGGTCGGGCCATCGGGTCGACCTGTTCGCCGCGCTGCTCTGCCTGCTCGTGGCGTACCTTCTGACCCTCGGCATCAAGAACGCGGCCCGCTTTGAAACGGTCGTGGTGGTCCTGAAGGTCCTGGTCGTCCTGCTGGTCATCGGCGTCGGCGTGTTCCACATCAACACCGCCAACTACAACCCGTTCTTCCCGTTCGGGGTGAGCGGTGCCTTCACCGGTGCGGCCACGGTGTTCTTCGCGGTGTTCGGGTACGACGCCATGTCGACGGCGGCCGAGGAGTCCAAGGACGCCCAACGGCACATGCCGAAGGCGATCCTGTACTCCCTCGGGATCTCCATGGTGCTCTATGTGGCGGCTTGTCTGGTGCTGACGGGGATGCAGAGCTACAAGGACATCGACCCGGAGTCCGGATTCTCCACGGCCTTCAAGTCGGTGGGGCTCAGCGGACTCGCCGATGTGATCGCGGTGGGCGCGATCATCGGCATCCTCACGGTGATGTTCACCTTCATGCTCGGCGTGACCCGGGTGTGGTTCTCGATGAGCCGCGACGGGCTGCTGCCGAAGTGGTTCGCCAAGACCCACCCGACCCGGCACGTACCGACCCGGGTGACCTGGATCGTCGGCGCGGCCTCGGCCGTGATCGCCGGGTTCCTGCCGATCGGCGAGGCTGCCGAGCTGACGAACATCGGCATTCTGCTGGCGTTCGTGGTGGTGTGCGTCGCGGTGATCGTTCTGCGTTACAAGCAGCCCGATCTGCCGCGTACGTTCCGCACGCCCGGCATGCCGTTCGTACCGGCCCTGGGTGTGGTGTTCTCGATCTGGCTGATCACCTTTCTGCAGTGGCAGACGTGGGTACGGTTCGCGGTGTGGTTCCTGATCGGTCTGGTGATCTATTTCGGTTACTCGTACCGGAAGTCGGAGATGGCCAAGACACCGGAGACGGGTACGGGGGCGGGTACAGGTACGGGTTGATCCATCGCCTGTGAGAACACCCGGTCGACCGCCGCCCGACCGTTCACCGCACCATTCGCCGCACTGTGCGACCGCTCGTCGCACGGAGCCGCCCGTCGCCTGTTCCTCGGCGCCCCGATGCGTTCGTATACGCCAGTCGGCAGCGAAGCGGCAAGGGGCCACTGCGGGGAAGGGCGTTCACGATGACCACCACGACGACCGATGAGCGGGCCCTGGCGGATCTCCAGCGGGACCACGGCCCCGCCGTTCTCGCTTTCCTGCTCGGGCTGACCTTCGGCGACCGGCAGCGGGCCGAGGATCTGCTCCAGGAGACGCTGGTGCGGGCCTGGCAGAACCCGGAGGCCTTCGACGCTCCGTACGACTCGATGCGGCCCTGGCTCTTCACCGTGGCCCGGCGCCTCGCGATCGATGCGCGCCGCTCCAGGCAGGCCCGGCCGACCGAGGTCAGTGACATCGCGCTGGAGGCCGCCGCGGGCGGGGAGGACACCGCCGAGTCCACGGTCTCGGCCCTCGACGTACGCGATGCGGTACGCACCCTCAGCCCGGAACACCGTGCGGTCCTCGTCCAGATATATTTCCGCGGGCTGAGCGTGGGCGAGACGGCCCGGACTCTCGGTATTCCGGCGGGCACGGTCAAGTCCCGGTCCCATTACGCGCTGCGTCAGCTCTCCCGTAACCTGCCGGGCTACTCCAGCAGATCCTCCACGGTGATCAGGGCGAGCAGCGACACGGCCTCCGCGACCTCCATGTAGTCGGCGGCGCAGCGGTCGCACGACTGCAGATGGCGGGAGACCGTTCGGGTCTCGCCGGCCGTGAGCGCATCGAGAACATAGGCGCCGAGCGACTGCCGCACGTGCGGGTCCTCTCCGTGATCGGCGGTCATCGCATCCTCGTGTCGTGGACGGATCCGGTCGTGACGGATCCTGTCTTTCTGGCCACGTAGGGCGCGTTCCCCCGGTTCAATGCTCCGTGAAGCCCGGTGCCGAGAAGAGAAAGAGGCGAGACGGGATGCGCCCGGAACGTCAGGATGGAACCAGTGGGGGCGGGCTGCTGGTCCCGATGGCCTGGATGTACGCCGAGTACATCGCCGACGAGCTGCTGCGGACCGGCGATCTGATGGAGCCGTCCACGCTGGAGTACCGCGCGGGGTGGGACGCGCTCGCGCTCACCGTCTTCCTCTCCGACGGCGGGGTGCCCGATGCCCTGCCCGCGGCCCGGATGGACGAGCTGCGGCTGTTGACGGCGTACGGGGCGGCCTGGCGCGGCTGGGTCTGTGAGCGGCTCGACGCACTTGAGGCGGCCCCGGGGCTCGCGCCCGGCGACGCGGATCCAGATCTGGCGCTGGCCCGCGCGGCCTGGCGGTGGCTGGAGGAGACCGAACTGCTCGCGGCCGACCTCGATACGATCGGTCCGCCGCCCTGGGAACCGATGAGCGGCGGGGCGGAGGCGGAGGAGGCGGCCCAGGTGTGGACGCCGGCCTGGCAGCTGGGGCTGCCGCTGGGGCATCTGGCGATCCATCTGCACTGATCGCCGCCCCACCGGGTGGTCAGGAACCGTGCACCCCCGCACGGTACTTCGGCAGCCGTACCGTGACCTTCATCCCGGCGCCGATGCCCGTCTCGATGACGAGTCCGTAGTCGTCCCCGTACACCTGGCGCAACCGTTCGTCGACGTTGAGCAGCCCGATTCCGGTCGACTTGCCGCCCTCGCCGCGCAGGATGTGGCGCAGGCGTTCCGGATCCATGCCGGTGCCGTCGTCCTCGATGACGACCTCGGCCTCCGAACCGGCGTCGAGTGCGCGGATGGTGATGCGGGTCGGGGTCTCCCCTGCTCGAACGGAGTCGGGAGCCCGGGGAAGGGTGACGGCTCCTTCGAGGCCGTGTTTGACGGCGTTCTCGACCAGGGGCTGGAGGCAGAGGAACGGCAGAGCGACGGGCAGCACTTCGGGGGCGACCTGGAGGGTGACCGCAAGCCGTTCTCCGAAGCGGGCCCGTACCAGTGCCAGGTACTGGTCGATGGAGTGGAGTTCGTCGGCGAGGGTGGTGAAGTCGCCGTGACTGCGGAACGAGTAGCGGGTGAAGTCGGCGAATTCCAGCAGGAGTTCACGGGCCTGCTCTGGGTCGGTGCGGACGAACGAGGCAATGGCGGCCAGTGAGTTGAAGATGAAGTGCGGGGAGATCTGGGCCCGCAGCGCCCTGATCTCTGCCTCGATGAGCTGGGTGCGGGAGCGGTCGAGTTCGGCGAGTTCCAGCTGTACGCAGACCCAGCGGGCCACCTCTCCGGCCGCTCTCGCCAGCACCGCGGATTCGCGCGGGGCGTAGGCGATGAGGGTGCCGAGGACCCGGTGGTCGACGGTGAGCGGCACGGCGACGGCCCAGCGCAATGGGCAGTCGAGGTCGTCGCAGTCGCTGTGGAAGGCGGTGTCCCGGCCGCTGGCGAGGAGGCCCTGCACCTGGTCCATGACGTGCCGGCCGTGGTGTTCGCCCTCGCCGTCCCAGACGAGCACCCGGTCACGGTCGGTGAGGCAGAGGGCGTCGGTGCCGAGCAGGGAGCGGAGCCCGCGGGCGGATTTACGGGCGCTCTCCTCGGTGAGTCCGGCGCGCAGTGGGGGCGCGGCGAGCGAGGCGGTGTGCAGGGTCTCGAAGGTGGCGTGCTCGACGGGGGTTCCGACGTCGCTGGTACGGACCGGGCGGGCGGTGCGGCGGCCGAGCAGGAAGCCCGCGCCGAGCAGCAGGAGGACGAGCAGGACGAGTACGGCGTAGCCGGCCCCGGTCATCGGTGTCTCCCCGAGGTCAGGAGGGCCCGGCAGTGGGCAGCGCGGGTGAAGGAGCGGGGCTGGGGTGCGTGCATCGCAAGGCGGAGGATTGAGGCAGATGGGGTCTCCCCTGCTCGAACGCAGCTGAGAGCTTGGGGAAGGAGCGTTGGTGATTGACGACAACGCCGCGAGGTGCGTGCCCCGGACCCTCGACGCCGCGAAGCCCGCTGCCGGGCCCTCACAGCGCTTCCGGCAGGTGGAAACGGGTCATGGCGGCGTTCGTCCCGGGAGGTATGCGGCCGGGCGTGGCGAGGGACACCAGGACCATGACAAGGAAGCCGACCGGCACCGACCAGACAGCGGGCCAGGCGAGCAGGGCGTGCGGCCAGCCGGGCGGGCGTACCGTGCCGCTGACGGTGACGGCGACGGACAGGAACGCGGAGCCGCCGCCGAGCAGCAGCCCGGCGATCGCGCCGGGCGGGGTGAGTCGCCGCCACCAGATGCCGAGGACCAGCAGCGGGCAGAAGGAGGACGCGGAGACGGCGAAGGCCATCCCCACCGAGTCGGCCACCGGCACCCGGCTCACCATCAGCGAACCGGCCAGCGGTACGCACATGGCGAGGACGGTGGCCAGCCGGAAGTGCCGTACCCCGCGCGACGGGAGCACGTCCTGGGTGATGACCCCGGCGACGGCCATCGTGAGGCCGGACGCGGTCGACAGGAATGCGGCGAAGGCGCCGCCCGCGATGAGCGCGCCGAGCAGGTCCCCACCGAGCCCGCCGATGACGCGTTCGGGCAGCAGCAGCACGGCGGCGTCCGCGTCCCCGCCGTGGATCAGCTCGGGGGCGTACAGCCTGCCCAGTGCACCGTAGACCGGCGGCAGCAGATAGAACAGGCCGATGAGGGCGAGGACAGCGACCGTCGTGCGTCTGGCGTCGCGGCCGTTGGGGCTGGTGTAGAAGCGGACGACGACATGCGGGAGGCCCATGGTGCCGAGGAAGGTCGCGACGATCAGCCCGTAGGTGGCGTACAGCGGATGGTCGGCGCGGAACACGGAAAGCTGCTCGTCGAAGTGGACGCGGGGCTGCCCGTCGCCCTGCCAGGCGAGGACCAGGAAGATCGCGGGGACGAGGAGTGCGGTCAGCTTCAGCCAGTACTGGAAGACCTGTACGAAGGTGATGGAACGCATGCCGCCCGCAGCGACGGCGATGACGACGACGGAGGCCACGAGCACATCGCCGAGCCAGCCGGGCGCCCCGGTCAGGATCTTGAGCGTCAGCCCCGCGCCCTGGAGTTGCGGTACGAGATAGAGCCAGCCCGCCGCGACGACGAAGACGCTCACCAGCCTGCGCACCTGCCGCGATTCCAGCCGCCCCTCGGCGAAGTCGGGCAGGGTGTACGCCCCCGAGCGGCGCAGCGGTGCGGCGACGAACACCAGCAGCACCAGATAGCCCGCGGTGTATCCGACCGGGTACCAGAGCATGTCCGGGCCGTGCACGAGCACCAGGCCGGCGATGCCGAGGAAGGAGGCGGCGGAGAGGTATTCGCCGCTGATCGCTGCGGCGTTGAGCCGGGGCCGTACGGTGCGTGAGGCGACGTAGAAGTCGGAGGTGGTACGGGAGATGCGCAGTCCGAAACCACCGACGAGGACGGTCGCGACGACGACGACGGCGACGGCCGCCACCGCGTACGTACGGCTCACGGTGCGGGGCGGCCTTCCACGAGCCGGGCGAAGTCGCGTTCATTGCGCTCGGCCCGTCGCACATACCACCAAGCGGCCAGGGTCAGTGGCGGATAGGCGGCGAACCCCAGGACGCCCCAGACGAGCGCGGCACTGTGCAGGGCTTCGAACACGAGCGGCAGTGTGCCGACGACGACGGCGAGGACGGTGAACGCGGTGAGTCCGGCCCGCAGTTGGCTGCGCATCAGCGAACGGACGTAGGCACCGCCGAGTGCGGTCTGCTCGTCGATCTCCGACTGGGTGCGGTAGCGCGGCAGCGGGCGCACCCGCCGGGGCTCCCCCGTCACCACTTCACGCCGGGGCGTTGACTCTGCGGACATGGGCCCGGAGTGTACGCAGCACCGGACGGTCGTGGGAAGGGGTTCGAGCCCGGGCAGGGCCTGGTCAGCGGCCGGTCTGGCGCATCAGCAGATCGCGCACAGCTCGGGCGTGGCGACGGCTCACGGCGAGCTCCGCAGTGCCGATGCGCACGCTCATGCTGCCCGCGTCGAGTCGGAGTTCATCGATCCGCCCCAGCGCGACGAGATGGCGGCGGTGGATGCGTACGAAGCCGCGCGAGCGCCAGCGTTCCTCCAGGGTGGTGAGGGGGACGCGGACGAGGTGGCTGCCGTTGTCGGTGTGCAGCCGGGCGTAGTCGCCCTGGGCCTCGGCGTAGGCGATGTCGTCGATCGGAATGAACCGGATCACTCCGCCGAGTTCCACCGGTATCTGGTCGTTCGCGGTGTCGAGTGCGGGTGCGGAGCGGTCGCCGACCTGTTCGGCCACGCGTCGTACCGCTTCGGCGAGACGTTCGCGACGGACCGGCTTGAGGACGTAGTCGACGGCTTTCAGGTCGAAGGCATGGACGGCGAAGCCCTCGTGTGCGGTGACGAAGACGATGAGCGGGGGCGCGGCGAATCCGGCCAGCAGCTGGGCGACGTCGAGGCCGGTGAGGCCCGCCATGTGGATGTCGAGGAAGACGACGTCGATGGCGGACGGGTCGCCGGGGCCCGCCTCGACGGCGCTGCCGATGCGGCGCAGCGCCTCGGTGGCCCCGGTGGCGCCCTCGGCGCTGCGGATGCGGGGATCGGCGCGCAGGAGGTAGAGGAGTTCCTCCAGGGCGGGTTCTTCGTCGTCGACGGCGAGTACGCGCAGCATGGGGCGGAGTTTAGGGCGTACACGAGGGTTCCGCGCTGAGTGTACCGTGCAGGGCGGTCAGCGGTGGGTCGTACGTCTTGAGGACGCTGACGGTGAGCGGCAGGACGCGGTCGATCTCCTTGTCCGACCAGGTGGTCGTCGAGGAAGACCCGCAGGGCTTCGGCTTCCGGCAGTTCGGGCATGGTTCCAGACTGCCGAAGCCGTCGCCCGGATGTCTGTCAGAGGCCGTACACTCGCTCGGCCGTGGTGGCGAGGACGCGAGCCCGCTCGTCCTCGGTGAGGGAGTCGGTCAGGGTGTGTGCCGCTTCGACGACCTCCTCGTACGTCGCGGCGAGCCGGCACACCGGCCAGTCGGAGCCGAACATCAGCCGGCCTGGTCCGAAGGCGTCCAGGACGGTGTCGGCATAGGGGCGCAGATCACTCACGGTCCAGGAGTGCACATCGGCTTCGGTGACCAGGCCGGAGAGTTTGCACACGGTGTTGGGGCGGGCGGCGAGGGCCCGGAGGTCGTCGGCCCAGGGGCGCAGTTCACCGGTGGCGACGGGCGGTTTGCCGGCGTGGTCGAGTACGAAGGTCAGCCCGGGCAGCAGGGCGGCGGCCTCGACGGTGGCGGGCAGTTGGTGGGCCTGGACGACGAGGTCGTAGACGAGCCCTGCGTCGGCGACGGCACGCAGTCCGCGCCGGACGTCGGGGCGCAGCAGCCATTGGGGGTCGGGTTCGCCCTGGACCTGGTGGCGGATACCGACGAGCCGGTCGCCGCCGGGGAGTTCACGCAGCGCGGCAAGGGTGTCGGCGACGTCCGGCGCCGTGAGGTCGCACCAGCCGACGACGCCCGCGACGAGGCCGTTGTCGTGGGCGAGGGCCAGGAACTCGGGCGTCTCCTCGGCGACGGTGACGGTCTGGACGAGGACGGTGGCGCACACCCCGACGGCGCGCGCCTCGGGCTCCAGGTCGGCGAGGGTGAACGTACGCCGAAGCGGGGCGAGTTCGTCGCCGGTGATCCAGTCCTGGTCGCGCACCGACAGATCCCACACATGGTGGTGGGCGTCGACGATCCGTTGCTGACCGGTCATGTCACAGCTCCCAGGCGACCGGGAGACCGGCTTCGGCGCCGTCCGACGAGTAGTCGTGCGCGACGTCGAGGAGCTCGTCCATCCTCGCCTGCCAGGCGACGTTGACGGGCAGTTTCTCCAGTTCGGCGAGGAGTGCGGCGTAGTCCTCGCAGTCGATGACGTGGAAGAGATCGGTGCCGCTGCGCCAGATCGTCCAGGACGTGGCGCCCGCTGCGCGGATCGCGGTGGTCAGCTCCGCGGGGACTTCGCGGTGCGCGGCCTCGTACTCCTCGATGCGGTCGGCGCGGACCTTGGTGTGCAGGGCGATTCTCATGTCAGCGTCCGTCCTCGGTCAGCAGGCCCTCGGCGCGCAGGTCGTCCCAGAGGGCGTCCGGGATCTCGCGGCGGAGCAGGGCGGCGGCATCGCGCACCTCGTCCGGGGAGCGGGTGCCGACGAGCACTCCGGCGACGGCCGGGTGCGCGAGCGGGTAGTGGAGGGCGGCGGCCCGCAGCGGGACGCCGTGGCCCTCGGTGACGGCCTTGATGCGCAGCGCCCGGTCCAGGAAGGCCGGGGGCGCGGCCGTGTAGTCGTATGTGGCACCGGGGCGCGGGTCGGCGAGCAGCCCGGAGTTGAAGACCCCACCGACGACGACGCTGCGGCCGCGGGCGGCCGCCTCGGGCAGCAGTTCGGTCAGGGCGGACTGGTCGAGGAGGGTGTATCGGCCCGCGCAGAGCACGACGTCGACATCGGTGTCGCGTACGAAGCGGGTGAGCATCGCGGTCTGGTTCATGCCCGCGCCGATCGCGCCGATGACACCCTGTGCACGCAGCTTCTCCAGTTCGGGGTACGCGTCGTGGAACGCGGTCTCCGCGTGGTCGTCCGGGTCGTGCAGATACGCGATGTCGAGGCGATCGAGGCCGAGCCGTTCCAGGCTGTCCTCGATGCTGCGGCGTACGCCTTCGGCGCTGAAGTCCCAGCGGCGGCGGTGCGTGGCCCGTACGGCGAAGCCCTCGGAGAGACTGTCGGACATGTTCTCGCAGGCCGTACCGGTGTCGGCGGGCAGCGGGTCGAGCACCCGTCCCACCTTGGTGGACAGCACATACGAGTCGCGGGGTCTGGCTCGCAGGGCCTCGCCGAGCCGTCGTTCGGAGAGGCCGAGTCCGTAGTGCGGCGCGGTGTCGAAGTAGCGGACGCCCTCGTCCCATGCGGCGTCGACGGCGGCCGCCGCCTGCGCGGGGTCGACGGCACTGAAGAGATTGCCGATGGCAGCCGCTCCGAAGGACAGCTCGGTGATCTCGACCGCGCTGCTTCCCAGCCTGTTGCGCCGCATGCTTCCGCCGCCCTCCCCGTTGATCACTTCCTGCACACAGCGAATATTCATCGGATCACTTGGGCACGTCAACACCTCAGACACCGTGAACCGCGGCACATTCCCAGAAATCTGTCCGATCTATGGTCGATCGGGGTGCAGGCCGTTCACCGAGCGGGCAGCAGGGCGAGCAGCTGCGCCACCTCGTCGTCGGCGCAGCCCGCCAGCCGCTCCAGGTCGGGCAGCGCCTTGCCGTCGGCCACCAACCCGACCCGCACCCGGCCGCCGTATGCGGACAGGGCGATGGCCAGGGACTGGCCGCGGGCCAGCGGTGCCATCGGATAGACGGCGCGCAGCGGGCAGCCGCCGAGCGAGAGCGCCGAACGCGGCAGCGGCACGCTGGTGACCAGGACGTCGAAGAGCATCCTGGCCGCGTTCCCGGCGATCGGTGCGCCGAAGCGGTGGGCCAGCGAGGGCAGTTGATCGGCGAGTACGGCCACCGCGCCGGCGCCGCGGAAGGGCCCTGCAGCCTTGTTGCGGTCCATGGCCGTGCGGACGGTACGGAGCCGCTTCCAGGGGTCGGGCTCGGAGACGGGGAGCCCGAGCAGATAGGCGGAGAGCTTGTTCCCGCTCGCGGCGGCCTGGCCCGGTCTGCGGCGGGAGACCGGCACCAGGGCGCGCGGGTCCTCGACGGGCAGCGGTTCGCCGCGCTCCAGCATCCAGCGGCGCAACGCCCCGGCGACGACCGCGAGCAGGACATCGTTGGTCGTGCCTCCGGCCGCCCGCCGGATCCGCTGGACGGCGTCAAGGTCCAGGTCCGCGGTGACCAGCCGCCGGGTGCCGCTGGAGCTCGCGGTGAGTGCGGGCGCGCCGCGCGGATCGAGGCGACTGGCCCGCACCATGGAGGCACCGACCCCGAACGCCCGCCCGAGATCCTCGATCCGGCCCAGCGCGAGGCCGGCGACCTGGCGCGGGCCCGGCATCCAGGAGCGGGGCTGGACCGCGCGCGCCCGGCGGGCGGGCATACCGCTGCGGGCGCGTCCGGCGACGGAGGCGATCTCGTCGAAGATCCCGGCTCCGATGGCGACCGCGCGCATTCCGTCGGCGAGGGCGTGATGGAGCTTGACGAGCACCGCGAAGGGCCCGCCCTCGGCACCGCCGATCACATACATCTGCCAGGGCGGCAGACCCCGTTCGAGCGGCCGCTCCATCAGTTCGCCGGCGAGCCGGGTGGCGCCCGCCATGAATCCGCCGCCCTCGCCCCGCGACTCGGCCTCGGTCAGCTGCACCCGCTCGATGTGCCGGTGCACGTCGAAGTCCTTGTCCACGAACCAGGCCGCACCGCCGACCGGCAGCAGCACGTCCCTGACCCGCATCCGCAGCCGAGGAATCGCGGCAGCGCGGGTGCCCAGCAGCTCCAGCACGGTCTCCGGGCCGGCGCCGTGCGCCGGGTCGGGCGGAGGGGAGAAGACGGCGAGCGCGCCGAGGTGCATGGGGTGGGCATCGGATTCGAGGTGCCAGAAGGCCAGATCGAGAGGTGCCAGTAGCTCAGTGCCCAACGGATCCTCATGTCATCGAAGACAAAGACTGACGGAGTCGCAGTCAATCGTTCGCGGTCGGTTACGGTCAAGCACAGACATGTTACGTTCTGTTACTGTCGGGTAGTACTCAACATTGCCGTCATTCGCGTTCCGGAATGACGAATTCGCACCACACGCACTTACCGCTGCCCCGCGACTCCACACCCCACAGGTCCGCCAGCCGGTCCACCAGCATCAGCCCTCGCCCGGACACCCCGGCCTGCCCCGCGTCCCGGCGCCGGGGCAGCGCGCTGGAACGGTCCTCGACGTCGACCCGCAGCCGCCGCTCGGGCCCGGTGAGCACCCGGATCGTGACGATCGCCCCGCCGTCGGTGTGCATCAGCGCGTTGGTGACCAGCTCGTCGGCGGCCAGCTCTACATCATCGGCCCGCGTCCTGGCGCCCCAGGCCCGCACCGCCGCACGGATCATGTGCCGCGCGGAGCTCAGCGCCTCCGGGTCGCCCTGTGCGACATGCTGCTGGAGCCGACCGCCCGGCCGGGGTGCGTGAGCGGCCTGTCGGCGCAGCAGCAGGACCGCGACATCGTCCTCGCCGCCACGCTCGTCGACCTCCTCGCAGAGCTGGTCGGCCAGCCTCTGGAGGTCCTGCGGACCGTTGCGCACCATGGACGTCAGCAACTGCATGCCCTCGTCGAGATCGGCTCCGGGCAGCTCCACCAGACCATCGGTGAACAGCACCAGCGTCTGACCGGGGTCCAGCTCGACCGTGCTGACCGGGTACTCGAGCCGCCCGAACTCGGCCGACAGCCCCAGCGGCAGCCCGCCCTCCACGAGCAGCCTGCGGCAGCTGCCGTCGGTGTCGCGCACCAGCGGATCGACGTGGCCGGCCCGGACCAGCTGCACCACTCCCGTCGTCAGGTCGGCCTCGGCGTAGGAGCAGGTCGCGAAGCGGTCGGTGTCCAGCTCATGGAGGAACACGGAGGCCCGGGCCATCACCGTGGCGGGACTGTGCCCCTCCGCCGCGTAGGCGCGCAGCACGATGCGCAACTGCCCCATGACGGCCGCGGCATGCGTGTCATGGCCCTGTACGTCCCCGATGACGGCCCCGACCCGGCCGCCGGGCAGCGGGATGACGTCGTACCAGTCACCCCCGATGTCCCGACCCAGCCGGGCCGACCGGTACCGCACGGCGACCTGCGCGCCCGGCACGTCCGGGATCCGGCGCGGCAGCATGGCCTGCTGGAGGCCCTCGGCGAGATCGTGCTCCTGCTCGTACAGCATGGCCCGCTGCAGACTCTGGGCGATGGAGCTGCCGAGCGCGACGAGCAGGTTGCGTTCGTCGCCGGTGAAGCCGTCCTTCTCGCTGTAGAGCAGTCCGAGTGCGCCGATGGGCCGGGCCTGGGCGATCAGCGGCAGATAGGCGGCGGACGTGATGCCGAGGTGGCTGATGTGGGGCCACAGAATCGGGTACGAGGTGGCGAAATCCGTGGCGGACTCGATGAAGCGGGGCGAGAGCGTAGTCACCACTTCGCTCATCGGGTACTGCTCGTCCGTCCGGGTGTAACGGGTGCCGGGCACGAAGGAGCCCTCCGGGCCGTCCGCCACCAGATGGATACGTCCCGCCTCGATCAGGCCCACGACCAGGCTGGTCGCACCGAGATGCGCCAGGCCCTGCGAGTTCTTCAGCACGTCGATGACGTCCCGGACCGTCCGGGCGTGGGCCAGCGCGGCCGTGGTGCCTTCCACCAGGCTGGTGCGGCGCCGCCGCTCCATGTCCAGTTCGCGGCGGGCGGTGGAGTCGGCCAGCTCCTGGGTGGCGTCGCGGACGATGCCGATGATGCGACGGGGGCGGCCGGTCTCGTCGCGCTGGATGAAGCCCTGAGTATGAGTCCAGCGCAGAGTGCCGTCGCGCCTCAGGATCCTGAAATACGCGCCGTAATTTCTCTGCCCGCCCTTGAGGGCCTGCGCGACCATCGCGTCGAGCCGGACACCCTCGTCCGGCGGCACCCGCGGCGCGAGCGACTCCGGCCGGTCGTCGTATTCCTCGGCCCGCAGGTCGAACACATCGAGTGCGGGCCGGTCCATGTGCATCAGGCCACTGTCGAGGTCCCAGTCGAAGCTGCCCATACGGTTCAGGGCGAGGCTGAGATCCGGGTGGGCGGGCCAGTCGTCCGGGAGTGACAGGGCACCCGCTACCCGATCATCCATGTGGGTCACTCTGCCATTATTTGTCCGATTCTTCGAGCGAACCCCGCACCGGCGGGGAATCCGGTGTCGCGCAGTCGGAGCACCTCCCCGTCCCCCACAGGGCACCGGGCTGCAGCGCCCTCGACCGCCCGGAGGGCCGCCCGCCCAGAGGTCGCGGGTCAGCAGCGGATACCGTGTCCCGTGGAGCACGGTAAGCCCATCCTTACTTCTACCCTGCGCCGCACTGCCCGCTCAGCCCGTTCTAAGGACCTGCAACTCCATGACCCGCCCCGTCCGCGTCGCCATAGTCGGAGCCGGCCCCGCCGGAATCTACGCAGCGGACGCGCTGCTGAAATCCGAGGCCGCCCAGGACCCGGGTGTTTCGATCGACCTGTTCGAGCGGATGCCCGCCCCCTTCGGCCTGATCCGCTACGGAGTGGCCCCTGACCACCCGCGGATCAAGGGCATCGTCCAGGCACTGCACCAGGTGCTCGACAAGCCGCAGTTGCGACTGTTCGGCAACGTCGACTACCCCGCCGACATCGACCTGGACGATCTGCGGTCCTTCTACGACGCGGTGATCTTCTCCACCGGCGCCGACGCGGACCGCGCGCTCGACATCCCCGGCGGCTCCCTGGACGGTTCCCACGGCGCGGCCGACTTCGTCTCCTGGTACGACGGACACCCCGATGTGGCCCGCACCTGGCCCCTGGACGCGGAGAAGGTCGCCGTGCTCGGGGTGGGCAATGTGGCACTGGACGTGGCACGCATGCTCGCCAAGACGGCGGACGAACTGCTGCCGACCGAGATACCCGCGAACGTCCACGAGGGCCTCAAGGCCAACAAGGCCCTGGAAGTGCATGTCTTCGGGCGTCGCGGTCCCGCGCAGGCCAAGTTCAGCCCGATGGAGCTGCGGGAGCTGGACCACTCACCGAACATCGAGGTCATCGTCAACCCCGAGGACATCGAGTACGACGCGGGCTCGATCGAGACCCGGCGCGGCAACAAGCAGGCCAACATGGTCGCTTCCACGCTGGAGAACTGGGCCATCCGCGACGTGGGCGACCGGCCGCACAAGCTGTTCCTGCACTTCTTCGAGTCCCCGGCAGAGATCCTCGGCGAGGACGGCCGGGTCGTCGGTCTGCGCACCGAGCGGACCGAGCTGGACGGCACCGGGAACGTCAAGGGCACCGGACGCTTCACCGACTGGGACGTACAGAGCGTCTACCGCGCGGTCGGCTACTACTCGCAGGAGCTCCCGAAGCTCCCGTTCGACGTGGCCTCCGGCACCGTCCCGCACGCCGCAGGGCGTGTCGTCGACGGCGAGGAGCCCATGCCGTCGGTGTACGTCACGGGGTGGATCAAGCGCGGCCCGATCGGTCTGATCGGCCACACCAAGGGCGATGCCAACGAGACGGTCGCCTGCCTCCTGGACGACCACGCCACCGGCCGGCTGGCCACCCCGGCACAGCCCGAGCCGGAGGCCGTCACCGCCTTCCTGGAGGAGCGCGGCGTTCGTTACACCACCCGCGAGGGCTGGTACCGCCTGGACGCGCACGAGCAGGCCCTGGGCGCGGAGCAGGGACGCGAGAGGATCAAGGTCGTGGAGCGCGACGCCATGCTGGACGCTTCCGAGCCCCGCTCCTGAAGTACGCACCGACCGACCCGGTCGGCCGCCCGCGGCGGCCGACCGGAGGGCAGTTCCGTCCACCTCGGCAGATCCCCCCGGCTTGTGATCGGCTCAACGGCCCTGCAGCGCACTGACTGACATGCTCCTGACAAACACATCCGCGCGCCACGATGCACCCAACGCAGGTCGGCCCAGACCTTTCGCCAATGAGCCCGAACCAAGGGCGGACGCCGATTGGCCGGAGGCCGGCTGTAGACGGAAGTTGACTTAGCTTAGGCTTACCTAAATCCTCGCAGTCCGCGCGGGATCCGACTGCTCCGTCCACCAACCCATGAGGAACATCCATGTCCCGGTTCACCCGCGTGCGTCGCCGGACGCTCGCCGCAACTGCCACCGCCGCAGCGCTCGTTCTCGTCCTCGGTGGTTGTTCGTCGAGCGACGACGGCAAGGAGACCTCCGGCGCATCCGGGAAGAGCAGCGGAGCGTTCCCCGTCTCGATCAAGAGCGCGCTAGGCACGGCCGAGATCAAGGAACAGCCCGAACGGATCGTCACCCTCGGCCAGGGCTCGGCCGAGACCGCCATCGCGCTCGGCCACACCCCGGTGGGCATGGAGAAGTACGAGTGGGGCAGCGACAAGACCGGCTATCTGCCCTGGATCCACGAGGCGGTGAAGAAGTCCGGCGACAAGCTGCCGACCCAGTTCACGGGTGGTGAGGACATCGACTTCGAGGCCATCACCGAACTGGAGCCGGATGTCATCCTCGCGCCGTGGTCCGGGATCACGCAGAAGGACTACGACATCCTCAAGGACATCGCCCCCACCGTCGCCTACCCCGATCTGGCATGGAGCACGGACTGGGACCAGCAGATCGACATCATCGGCAAGGCGCTGGGACAGACGGACGAGGCGAAGGGCCTCGTCTCGAAGATCGAGAAGCAGCTGTCCGACGCGGCAGCGACCCGGCCGAACTACAAGGACTACAAGTTCTCGTACATCTACAACACCGGTCCCGGCACCCTCGGCGTGTTCAAGCCCGAAGAGCAGCGCGTCAAGATGCTCTCCTCGCTCGGCCTCACCGTCGACCCGGTGGTGAACACCTTCAAGGAGACGAAGGGCACCGACTCGGCGCTGATCGGTCTGGAGAACGCCGAGAAGCTGAAGGACAGCGATCTGCTCTTCACCTTCTACATGGATGACAAGTCCCGCAAGGAGATCGAGGCTCAGCCGCTGTACGCGGCGATGCCCGCGGTCAAGAGCGGCGCCGTGGTCTACAGCAAGGACAACTCCTTCGTCACGGCCTCCTCGATCATCAACCCGCTCACCGTGCCGTGGGTGATCGACCGCTACCTGCCGCTGATCGACAAGGCCATCAAGGCCGCCGACAACGGCTGAGGCCGGCCACCACCCACATGGCCACCACCACGCACGCACCGCCGAGCGGTGCCGGAACCTCACGGGCCGGCACCGCTCGACGGGTGTATTCCCTCGTCATCGCAGTCGTCGTCCTCGTCCTCGCCGTATTCGCGAGCATCATGTTCGGCAGCCGGACCACCTCGTTCAGCGATGTGCTGCACGTCCTGTCCGGCACCGCCGATCCGAATGTCACCGCCATCGTCGAGAGCCGCTATCCGAGGACCGCGCTCGGGATACTCGCCGGTCTCTGTCTGGCCGTCGCGGGCACGCTCATGCAGGGCGTGACCCGCAATCCGCTGGCCGATCCCGGTCTCCTCGGGATCAACGCGGGCGCCTCGGCGAGCATCGTCGCCGCGACGGCCTTCCTGGGGGCCTCGGGCACTACCGACACCATGTGGTGGGCACTGCCCGGTGCGCTGATCGCCGGTCTGCTCGTCCATGCGATCGGATCGGCGGGTTCGGGCAGCGGACTGGTGCGGCTCGTGCTCGCCGGTGCGGTGCTCTCCGCCGTGCTGATGGCGTTCATCCAGGCAGTGACCCTGAGCCGGCCGCAGGTGTTCGACAGCTACCGGTACTGGGTCGTCGGCGCGCTCGGCGGCAGGGACTTCGACGTCTTCCTTTCGGTTCTGCCCTTCGCTGTGGTCGGACTGGTGATAGCCGCGGTGCTGGGGCCCGGCCTCAACACGCTCGCACTCGGTGACTCGACCGCGGCGTCCCTCGGGGCGAACCCGGCCCTGGTCCGGGCGGGCGGGCTGCTCTCGGCCACGCTGCTGAGCGCCGCGGCAACTGCGGCGGTCGGCCCGATCGCCTTCGTCGGCCTGGCCGTTCCGCATGTGGTGCGGGCCCTGGTCGGTGTCGACTTCCGTGTGCAGATCCTCTTCTCGGCGTTGGCCGGTCCCGCTCTGCTGCTCCTCGCGGATGTCGTGGGGCGGGTGGTCATGCGCCCGCAGGAACTGATGGTCGGTGTCGTGACAGCGTTCATCGGAGCGCCCGCACTGCTCATTGCCGTACGCAGGATGAGGGGGAACGCATGACGTCGCATCAGGCCGGATTCCGTACCGTCTCGCCCAGGATGTTCCTGACGATCGGCAGGACGGTGGCGTTGCCGTTCCGGCGAGTGTCCCTGTTGACGGCACTCGTGCTGTTCGTGCTGCTCGTGGTGGCTGCCGTCGCCACGCTGTCGCTCGGGCGGCTGGGCATTCCGCTCACCGATCTCACCGCGGCGCTGACGGGCGGGGCCGAGGGCAAGAACGCGTTCGTCCTGGAACGCCTGCGCGGCCCGCGTCTGGTGGTCGCCATAGGCACCGGCGGAGCCCTCGGTCTTTCCGGGGCACTGTTCCAGTCCGTCACCCGCAATCCGCTCGGCAGCCCGGATGTGATCGGGCTGGCGTCCGGCGCGGGCGCCGGCGCCGCGATCACCGCGCTGATGTTCCCGGACACCGTGCCGGTGGCCCTCGGCGCACTGCTCGGTGCCGTCCTCGCCATGGTGCTGGTCCATGTGTCGACCGGCACCGGGTTCCGTAACCCCGCACGGCTCGTCATCGCCGGGATCGGTGTCGCCGCGATCGGCACGGCGGTCACCCAGTACGTCGTCTACGCCATGGAGCGCGACCGGGCCGCCGTCCTCACCGCCTACGTCAACGGCAGCCTGTCGGCGCGGTCCTGGGACGACGCCACCACGATCTGGCTGGTGCTGCTGATCGTGGCCCCGCTCACCGCCCTGATCGCGCGCCGGCTGGACATCGGGGAGATGGGCGACGACATCGCGGGCGCACTCGGGTCCGAGCCCCGCAGCACGAAGACGATCGCCATCGTGCTGGCGATCGTGCTCTCGGCGGGCGCCGTCAGTGTCGCCGGACCCATCGCGTTCATCTCTCTGACGGCTCCGCAGATCGCCAAGCGGATCACCCGGGTCTCCGGCCCGCACCTGTTGCTGTCGGCGCTGACCGGCGCGCTGCTGCTGGTGATCGCGGATCTCTGCGCCCAGCAACTGCCGCTGTTCGACAACCTGCCCGTCGGTATCTACACGATGGCCATCGGGGGTGTGTACCTCGGCTGGCTGCTGGTACGGGAGTGGCGCCGGGGAGTGCTGTGAGGTCCGGCGCCGCACGCTACTCTCCGCTGAAGCAGCTGTACGGCGCCACGGACACCCCCTCGACAACGCACCGCGGGTCGTCCGCTCCGGCCGTCGGGTCCACCTCGCGCGCCTCCAGCACGCGCATGGACCAGACGGAGAATCCGGCATGGAAGTCGTGGCCGACGTCGCACGGCGTGCTGGTGTACCCCTTGGCGTGCAGTTCGGCGACGACGTCGTCGATCAGCCGGTGAGTCAGCTGGATTCCGTCGTAACTCGCCTCGGCCTCACCGCCCTGCCCGCTGTATCCGACCTCGACGAGTTCGACGGTGTCGTCGGGCGCGTAGGTGATCACCAGCGCCGGTGTGGTGGCGTAGACGGCGCAGCCGGTGTCGGGGCCGTTGTGCGGCGGCCCGATCCGCTCCTCGACCCGGGTCCGGTGGTCGCCGATCGTGACGAGGTCGACGCCTCGTCCGGGAATGATCTCCATGCCGGGCATCCTGCCATCGGGCCGTGCCCCCTCTCCCAGCCCCTCCCCGCAAGCCGTCTTGAACGCGTTCAAGAAAACTCGTAGAGTCGGCACCGACCAGAGTTGAATACGTTCAAGTCGGGGGATGGCCATGTCGGTGCTGGTCGGTCTGATCGTGATGCTGGGCATGCTGGTGGTGGTCCCGGTGGGGCTGCGGCTGGCCGGTGCGCCCGAGCTGGACCGGATGCGGCGCCTGTGGCCGCTTTTCGCCGTCCCCGGCGCCGTCTCCCTGTGGTTGCCGCGCGGCGCGGCAGCCACCGCCCTGGCGGCCTGCTACGCGCTCGGGGCCGTACTCCTCGCGCTGCACGCCCCGCCCCGGCTGCTCCGTAATCTCTCGACGTCCGGAGCACCCGCCGAGATCGCCCTGCTCACCGCCCTGGTCACCCCTTCGATCGCCGCCATCGCGCTGGTCGCCGAACGCTCGGGGCACGCACTCTTCGGCTTCGGGCTCGGCATCCTGGCACTGACCGTGCCGCACTTCCACTTCGCCGGATTCGCCGCCGCGCTGGTCTCGGGGCTCGTCTGCCGGATCGCCGACAGTGCCGCAGGCAGGTTCGCTGCGCTGAGCGTGCCGCTGGGCACCCTGCTCGTCCTGATCGGCTACTTCATCGGGGACTGGGCCGAGTTGGCCGGGGCAGCCGTTCTGACAGCGGGCATGTGGACCGTCGCCCTGCTCACCTGGCGATCGATCCGCGGCAGGCAACGGGACCGGATCACGCGGCTGCTGCTCGCCACCTCGTCCGCCGTGCTCGTGGTCACCATGGTGCTCGCGCTGAGCTGGGCGCTGGGCGAGGCCACCGGGCTCCCTCACCCCACGCTGACGTGGATGGCTGCCACCCACGGTCTCGGCAACGCACTGGGCTTCGCACTCTGCTCCGTGCTCGCCTGGCGCAGGATCCGGAACCACACCGATCACGAGGACAGGACCGCATGAGCACTTTCACCTACCCCGAGGTCGGAGCCACTCGCCTCGGCCCGCTTCCCGACGGCTACCACCACCTCCACCACCGGACCCGGGTCGGGCGCGGCCGGGCCGACTTCGAGGCAGCGGGCGCGGCGGTCACCGAATGGCGCATGCATCGCACCAGCGGAGCCGGGGTCCGCGCGTCGGCGGCCCGCGCCGAGGCCGGGGTCTCGGTTCGGGTGTCGCTGGGCATCGGCCCGTTCCGGTTCACCGCACCCTGCCGGGTCGTCTGGGCCGCGTACGAGAAGGACCGCATCGGATTCGCCTACGGGACGCTGGTCCGGCACCCCGAGTGCGGCGAGGAGTGCTTCATGGTGGAGCTCGCGGACGACGGGGCGGTGTGGTTCACCGTCATGGCGTTCAGCCGCCCGGCCGCCTGGCACACCCGGCTCGCGGGGCCCGTCGTACCGGTGATCCAGCGGTGGTACGCCCGCAGGCTCGGCACCACGCTGCGCCGGATCGTCACCGAAGGCCGGTGAGCACGGGCCTGAAGGGCCGAGCCGCGTCACCGGACCGATACTGGAAACGATGGAGTGGTTCACCGCAGACGGGTACTGGCTCAGCCGGCTGATCTTCCAGCGGGCTCTGGCCGGCATCTATCTGGTCGCGTTTCTCACCGCCGCGCTCCAGTTCCGGGCGTTGATCGGCGAACGCGGCATGCTGCCCGTACCGGATTTCCTGCGGCGTACGGACTGGCGCAGCGCGCCCGGCCTCTTCCGGCTCCACTACTCCGACCGCTTCTTCGCCCTCGTCTGCTGGACCGGCTGCGCGCTCGCCGTCGCACTGATCGCGGGCGTGGACGCGTATGTTCCGCTCTGGGCGGCGATGGTTCTCTGGGCACTGCCGTGGGCGCTCTATCTGTCGATCGTCCAGGTCGGCCAGACGTGGTACGGCTTCGGCTGGGAGTCCCTGCTGCTGGAGACCGGCTTCCTCGCCGTCTTTCTCGGCAACGCGGACACGGCGCCGCCCGTGCTGGTGCTGTGGCTGCTGCGCTGGGTGCTGTTCCGGGTGGAGTTCGGCGCCGGGCTGATCAAGATCCGCGGCGACGAGTGCTGGCGCAAGCTGACGTGTCTGTACTTCCACCACGAGACCCAGCCGATGCCGGGACCGCTGAGCTGGTTCTTCCACCGGCTGCCGAGGCCCGTCCACCGGGCCGAGGTGGCGGCCAACCATGTCACTCAACTCCTGGTGCCGGTGCTCCTCTTCACTCCACAGCCGGTGGCGAGCGCGGCCGCGGGGCTGATGATCGTCACCCAGCTGTGGCTGGTCGTCTCGGGGAACTTCGCCTGGCTGAACTGGGTGACGATCACTCTCGCCCTGTCCGCCGTCGACTGGTCCCTGTTCACCGAGCCGCCCGCGCAGTCCGCGCCGCCGCTCTGGTACGAGATCGTCGTCATCGCGGTCACCGCGCTGGTCGTGTTCCTCAGCTACCGCCCGGCGCACAATCTGGTCTCCCGCCGCCAGGTGATGAACCGCTCGTTCGACCCGCTGCATCTGGTCAATACCTACGGCGCGTTCGGCAGCATCAGCCGGGTCCGGCTGGAGGTGGTGGTCGAGGGCACCGACGAGCAGGTGCTCCACGACGGCACGGTCTGGCAGGAGTACGGCTTCCGCGGCAAGCCGGGCGATCCGCGCCGGCTGCCCCGCCAGTTCGCCCCGTACCATCTGCGGCTCGACTGGCTGATGTGGTTCGCGGCGCTCTCCCCCGCGTACGCGGGCCCCTGGTTCGGCCAGTTCGTGGAGCGGCTGCTGGAGAACGACCGGGACACGCTGCGGCTGCTGCGTCACAACCCGTTCCCGGGGACCCCGCCCACACATGTCCGCGCCAGGCTGTACCACTACCGGTACACGACCTGGCGCGAACTGCGGGCCACGGGACGCTGGTGGCACCGCACCTATGTGCGGGACTTCATGCCCCCCGTATCGCTCGGTCCCTCCTGGCTCAGCCCAACCAGGCGATCTTGAACACCCAGGCGTGCTTCCCGCTCCTGAGGGCCGCCGCCGGTACGTCGATCACCAGCGAGCCGCCCGGGGTGCGCCGGCTGAGCGGCCGGACGTGGCCGAGCAGGGTGACCCGGTCACCGCGGGACACCGAAGGTGAGCGAGCGTCGGACGGTGGCGGCCTGCTGTCCGCGTCCGCGTGCGACAACGTTGCCGTCCCTGGCGGTGCCCAGTTCCCGAACAGCGGACGCCCCCGAACACCCGAGCTCCGGCCCACCCCTCGCGGGGTGCGGGCCGGAGTTCGGGTGTGAAGGTGTGAAGGTGAGAAGCGGTCAGTCGACGCTGGGCAGGATGTGCGGCTCGGCGAGGTCGTCCTCGTAGCCGGCCAGCCGGATCGGCGCGGACCTGGCCCAGACCTCGATGTTCCGGAGCTTCTCGGGCCCGCGGGCCCGCTCTCCGTTCCGTTCGGCGGGTCGCTTCTCGCGCTTCGTCAGTTCTGGTGTCGTCACCGCGCACTCCTTTGTGTCGCGTAACCCCGGGCGTCGCCGACGCCCCGGCCTCAATACCGGGAGTCGACCACCCGCGAGGGGCAGGGGCAAGATCGGTTCGGTCGCGGTGGCGCCGGGTACGGGGCGGGACGGCGACTTGGTTGCAAGTCTGTCCCAGGACGGTCGAGGAGGTTTTGTGGACTCCTCGATGACGTCCGTTCGCATCAGATTAACCAAATGAGCGCGATCCCGCTCGATGGAATGTGTGCACTAGGTCACTTTCGGCCATCGAGTACGGAAAAGACCCGGCCGGGAACGAGTCGCGGGCCGGGTCCACGGCGCCGCACGAACGCTGCGCCACCGGTTGGCTACCAGTTGGCGGGCGCGTAGTCCTTGAGGAAGCAGCCGTACAGGTTCTCGCCCTCCTCGCCGCGCACGATCGGGTCGTAGACGCGGGCGGCGCCGTCGACCAGGTCGAGCGGGGCGTGGAAGCCCTCTTCGGCGAGGCGGATCTTGTCGGGGTGCGGGCGCTCGTCGGTGATCCAGCCGGTGTCGACGGCGGTCATCAGGATGCCGTCCTTCTCGAACATCTCCTGGGCGCTGGTGCGGGTGAGCATGTTCAGCGCGGCCTTGGCCATGTTGGTGTGCGGGTGGCCCGCGCCCTTGTAACCACGACTGAACACGCCCTCCATCGCGGAGACGTTGACCACATAGGCGCGCTTGGCGGCGGTCGCCGCCATCGCCGGGCGGAGCCGGCTGATCAGGATGAAGGGTGCGGTGGAGTTGCAGAGCTGGACTTCCAGCAGCTCGATCGGTTCGACCTCTTCGACGGTCTGGATCCAGCTGTTGGTGTCATGCAGGTCGGGTACGAGACCGCCGGCGTCGATCGCCGTTCCGGCGGCGATCCGCTCCAGGGAGGCGGACCCGGTGACCAGGGCGAGCTCGGTGACGTCCTGCGCGCTCAGGCCTTCCTTGCGGGCAGCCGGGAGGGCCGCGACACGGTCGACGGTGCCGCTGCCGAAGGTGCCGATGACCTCGGCGGCAGGCAGCTCGCCCGCCGGGAGCGGGGCGGACTCGGCGTTGACCAGTTCGCTGTACGCGTTCGCGGAGCGGCGCACGGTCTGCGCCGCGTTGTTGATCAGAATGTCCAGCGGCCCCTCGGCCGCGACCGAGTCGGCGAGCGCGACGACCTGGGCGGGGTCGCGCAGATCGATGCCGACGATCTTCAGCCGGTGGATCCACTCGTCGCTGTCCGGCATCGCCTTGAAACGGCGGATCGCGTCGTTGGGGAAACGGGTGGTAATGGTGGTGTGCGCACCGTCGCGCAGCAGCCGCAGCGCGATGTACATGCCGATCTTCGCGCGGCCGCCGGTGAGGAGCGCGCGCCGGCCGGTGAGGTCGGTCCGTGCGTCGCGGCGCGAGCGGTTCTCCTTGGCGCACTGCTGGCAGAGCTGGTGGTAGAACGCGTCCACCTCGACGTACCTGGTCTTGCAGATGTAGCAGGACCGGGGCCGCTGGAGAACGCCCGCGATCTCGGCACGGGCCGAGGACGACGGCAGGACCCCCTGGGTCTCGTCGTCGATGCGGTCGGCCGAGCCGGTCGCGGTGGCCTCGGTGACAGCCTTGTCGTGCGCGGTTTTGGCGGCGCGGCGCTCCTGACGGCGGCGCTGCTTCACGGTCCGGTAGATCCCGGCCGTGGCGCGGCGCACGGCGATGGCGTCGGGGTGGTCGACCTCGATGTTGTCGAGTTCGTCGAGCACGCTCAGGCAGACGGCCAGCCGCTCCGGGTCGATACCGGGACCGAACTCCTCAGTACCGGGAGCGAGCTCCGGGCTGTCCTCTGTCACCGTCATTGCCGTTCCTCTGTCGCTTGTCACTCGTGGCGCCGACCGCCATACGTGGTCCTGCCGGGCCGAACGCCCCGATCAAGTCTGCCATGCACCGGATGCTGCTCCGTTCGCGTGACTTCACAGTGGTTCACCGCAGTTCGCGGGCGCATGTGTGCATGGCTGCGGCCCTCCGCCCCGACGGCTCCGCCACGGATCGGTCACATATGCTTCCGTGCGATACGGCCAGGGTTGAGCTGTGCCGTCCGTACAAGGGGGTGGAGAGTGGCCGAACTCCCTGCGGGCGGCCCTCCGGCGCAGCCTGTGCGCCCGGCCGCCGTCCCCGTACAGAACAGACTTGTGCCGGTCGGCGACAGTCTCGGCAACGGTTCGGTGTGGGACGTCGATGCCGTGATCCTGCTGGTCGAGGACGACGCCGGTGATGCGCTCCTCGTCGAGGAGATGCTCGCGGACAGCGAACTGGACTCCGCGCCGACCTGGTGCAGGACGCTCGCGGAGGCGCGCCGGTTCCTGGCCGGCTGTCGGACCCCGTGCTGCGTACTGCTCGATCTGCACCTGTCCGATGTGTACGGCCTGGACGCCGTCACCCAGATCGTCGAGTCGGCGCCCGATGCGGCCATTGTGGTGCTGACCGGCAGGGCCGAGGCCGATACGGGCCTGTCGGCCGTGGCGACCGGCGCCCAGGACTATCTCGTCAAGGGGCGGCTGGATCCGGAGGCGCTGGGCCGCTCGGTCCGGTACGCCCTCCAGCGCAAGCAGGTCGAGCGCGCCGCCGCGGCGCTGCGTGCCAACCGGCTGGTGGCGCAGGAGAACGCCCGCCTCGAACGCGGGCTGCTGCCCGTGCCCCTGCTACGCGACGACTCCTTCGAAGCGGTGGCGCGATACGCACCGGGCCGGGCGCACGCCCTGCTCAGCGGTGACTTCTACGACGTGGTGCAGACGTCCGACGGCACGGTGCACGCGGTGATCGGCGACGTGTCGGGTCACGGGGCGGCGGAGGCGGCGCTGGGTGTCTGTCTGAGGGTGGCCTGGCGCACCGCGGTGTTGTGCGCCACCGGCCAGCTCGAACAGGTCGGGCTACTGGAGGAGATCCTGGTCGCCGAACGTTCCGACCCGCATGTCTTCGCCACCGTCACCTCACTGTCCTTCGCGCCGGACCGCCGTCGGGTGCGGGTGGTGCGGGCCGGTCACCCCGGGCTGCTGCTGCGCAGCGGTGCCCGGGTGAGCCGGGTCGAGCCTGAGTCCGGAATGGCCCTGGGGCTGCTCCCGGGGGCGGGGCGGTGGAGCGTCTCGGAGCTGTCCCTGCCCGGGGACGGCCGGATCGTCCTCTTCACGGACGGCCTCTTCGAGGGGCGCACGGGGCCTGGTTCCCGGCTGGGCGAGGACGGGCTGCTCGCCATGGCCCGCAGGCACGGGGCGCTGGCGGCCCGCGCCTTTGTGGACGCCCTGGTCGACGAGGCCGCCGGGGCCGCGTCCCCGTACGGCGGTCTCGCCGACGACGTGGCCGTGCTCCATCTGGGCTGGGGACGGGGGGATCCGCGATGAGCGGCCGGGACGCATCGCCGGCCCGTCGACGCGGCCTCGCCTCACGCCTGTCGGTCCAGAGCTGGGTCCATCTGATTCTCGCCGTCTTCGTACTGGTCGTCTGCGCCGAGCTGACCGTCGGTGGCCTGGTGCTGTCCCGGATATCCGACCGCACCACCGAACTGGTGGACCGCATCCAGCCCGCCCGCTCGTCGTCCTTCCAGTTGCAGAACACCCTGCTGGACCAGGAGACCGGGGTTCGCGGATACGCGCTCACCGGTGACTCGACCTTCCTACGGCCGTACGAGGCGGGGATGCGGGACGAGAAGCTGCGGCTGGCCGAGGTGCGTGCCCTCGTCGGGGACGAGCAGCCCTTCGCCCGCGATCTCGACCGGATCGCCGCAGCCGCGCGGGAGTGGCGCAGCCGGCACGCCGAGCCACTGGTCGCCGCGGTCCGCCGGGACGGCCCGGCGTCCGAGTCCTCGGCCCCGATCCGGCGGAGCAAGGGCGAATTCGACACTCTGCGGCGGCTGTACACGACACAGCAGGCGCATCTCGATGTGGCGCGCGACCGGGCCCGCGCCGATCTGAGCACCGCCCGCACCACCCGTGACCAGGTGCTCATCTCGCTGGTCGGGGGCTTTCTGCTCGCGGTTGTCTCGCTGAGTCTGCTGCTGAACCGGATGGTGGGCCGGCCGCTGCGCCGGCTGACCGCCGCCTCGGACACGGTCAGCTCGGGGGCGTTCCGTAACCGGATCGAGGTCGACGGACCGTCCGACGTGCGGGCGGTGGCGGCGGCCGTGGAGGACATGCGCCGCCGCATCGTCGAGGAGCTCGCCGAATCCCAGGAGCGCGGGAGGCTGCTGGCGGAACAGGCACAGGAGCTGCGCCGGTCCAATGCCGAACTGGAACAGTTCGCCTATGTCGCCTCGCACGATCTGCAGGAACCGCTGCGCAAGGTCGCCTCGTTCTGCCGGCTTCTGGAGAAGCGGTACGCCGCGGAGCTCGACGACCGGGCGCGGCAGTACATCGACTACGCGGTCGACGGCGCCGAGCGGATGCAGGTGCTGATCAACGATCTGCTCACCTTCTCCCGTATGGGGCGGGTGCACGACAAGTGGAAGCCGGTCGACCTCGACCGCTCCCTCGACCGTGCGCTGGCCAATCTCGCGCTGGTCGTCGAGGAGTCCGGTGCCGAGGTCGTTCGGAAGGGCCCGCTGCCCGAACCGACCGGGGACGCGACGGCGCTCGCCATGGTCTGGCAGAACCTGATCGGCAACGCGGTGAAGTTCCGCCGCCCCGACGTACCGTGCCGGATCACGGTCGGCTGCGTACGGGACGGCGATGACTGGCACTTCTCCGTGGCGGACAACGGCATAGGTATCCCGCCGGAGTTCTCGCAGAAGGTGTTCGTCATCTTCCAGCGTCTGCACGGCAGGGAGCAGTACGAGGGAACGGGCATCGGTCTGGCCCTGTGCCGGAAGATCGTGGAGTTCCACGGGGGCCGGATCTGGCTGGAGCCGGAGGCCGCCGAAGGCACCTGTATCCGCTTCACGTTGCCGGTCGTCCCCGCCGTATCCGCGCGCACCACTGCTGAACCGCTCGTCGCGGAATCCCTCGTCGGGCGGCCCGGCCATAGCTGAGATCTGCCGGATTTTCCCCGGAGTGGGACCGTTCGTCGCGGGTAGGCGAACGTCGAGAAGCTGTCATCGAACACCCCTGCGTCGCCCTGGCTGGAGCACATGAACGAACAGGTCACCTCACGACCGGCCGGCCGCCCCTGCGGAGACCGGCTCACGGAGGTTCTGCACAGCGCCGAGGTGTTCGACGGCGAGCCCGGCTGCATCGCGCAGGCCCGGGCCCTGACCGACCGCTTTCTGGTCCGGCTGGCCGCGGAGTGGCTCGCGGTCTTCGGCGAGCGCACCCGCAGCGATCTGATGCTGGCCGTGAGCGAGCTGGTCACCAATGCCGACCGCTACAGCCAGGGCCCGTATCTGCTGGAGCTGGAGGGCACCGCGGAGCGCGTCAGCGTCACGGTGTACGACAGCAGCACGGCCTTGCCGCTGTTCTACTCACCCGACCCGACGCGCCCCGGCGGCCACGGCATGGAGATCGTGGTGGCGCTGTGCGACCGGCTGACCGCCGAGCGCGTGCCGGTGGGCAAGCGTATCCGGGCCGAGTTCGAGCTGAGCAGCTGAGCTGTGGCTCATTCATGACTTTGGGTGCGGATGGCCCGAAGGCTCTGGCGGATGCCGAGGGCCAAGGGGTGCTGGAGGCGTCGCGATCCCTGTTCACCCACTATCGGCGCCTCGGCCAGAGCGTGAGCCCGGGACTGTTGCTTCCCGTACTCATCGCCCAGACGCATACGTTACGGAAGCCGGCAGCCACCGTCGGCCCCGCCACGCGCTCCGGGCTGCTGGCTCTCGGCTCGCGGTACGCCGAGTATGTGGGCTGGCTGGTGCAGGAAACCGGAAACGAGGAAGCCGCCCTGTGGTGGACCGACCGCGCCGTGGACCTGGCAACGGCCTGCGGCGATCGTGACCTCGTCGGATACGCGCTGGTGCGGCGGGCCCTGTTCACGCTGTACCGCGAGGATGCCCGGCAGACCGTGGCCTTGTCCCTGCGCGGCCAGGACGGTGCGCTGCCGGCGCGGATCCGGGGGCCGGCCTCGCAACGTGAAGCGCAGGGACACGCGATACGCTCACCGCTCTGGACTCGGCGCGGAATTCCCTCCTCAGAGGCCGTGAGACCCAGGACGAGTCGGTGACGAACGCCGTCGCCGCCGAGGGGCGGGACAGGCTTCACACCCTCCTGCGCGCCGATCCATCGGCGCGCGCGGAACTCCGCTCGCTGCTCGACTCACTCGGTGAACCGCCCCGAAACCAGGCGTCACCCGCCGTGCACAACGTGATCAGCGGTGGCGTCCAGCACGGGCCGGTCATCCAGACCGGCCGCATCGACGGATCGGTGCTGTCCACGCCGCACAACGACTGACACATCCCCTCCGGGTCGTTCGGATCCACCATCGGGCGACGACCTCAGGTGCGAGCCGACCGGCGCAACTTCCGCGTGCTCCGGGAACGATTCACGAAGATCGGGGCATCCTGTTGAGGTCCCCCTGGACGCAGACCTACACCCCACGCCTCATCCCCACCGGAACAAGGGGTGCATGCCGCATGCGGATGTCCAAGCCGGTCGCACCCACGGCGCCCACGAATCCGGGCCTCAAGCGGGAAATCGGGCTGATCGGTCTCATCTGGACCTCGGAGGGGTCCATCATCGGGTCCGGCTGGCTGTTCGGCGCCCTGTTCGCCGCGCAGGCAGCCGGCACGGCGGCGCTCATTTCCTGGGGAATCGGGGCACTCGCCATCATTGTGCTGGCGTTCGTCCACGCCGAACTGGGGGCCATGTACCCGGTGGCGGGCGGGACCGCCCGCTTCCCGCACTATGCCTTCGGCAGTGCCGCCGGTGCGTCCTTCGGATGGTTCTCGTGGCTGCAGGCCGTCACCGTGGCGCCGATCGAGGTCATGGCGTCGCTGAACTATCTCAGCGTCCACGCCCCCTGGTTGCAGACCGGCAAGAATCACCTGACACCCGCGGGGTACGGGCTGGCTGTCGCGTTCATGGCGTTCTTCGTCGTCGTCAACTTCCTCGGCATCAAATGGCTCGCCCACACCAACAGCGTGGCGACGTGGTGGAAAGTGGCCGTCCCCGTCTTCACCATCATCGTGCTGGCCGCCACCACCTTTCACAGCGGCAACTTCGGCTACCAGGGCTTCGCCCCCTTCGGCGCCGGGGGCGTGCTCTCCGCCATCAGCACCAGCGGCATCATCTTCGCGCTCCTCGGCTTCGAGCAGGCCGACCAGCTCGCGGGCGAGAGCCGTAACCCGGCCAGGGACATCCCGCGGGCGGTGATCGGCTCCATCCTCATCGGCGTCCTCGTCTATGTGGCACTTCAGGTCGTCTTCATCGCCGCCCTGCCGCACAGCGCGTTCGCCCACGGCTGGGCCAATCTCTCCTTCAGCGGAAAGGCGGGCCCGTTCGCCGGGCTCGCCACCTCCGTCGGACTCGGCTGGCTCGCCACGCTGTTGTACATCGACGCGGTCGTGTCACCGTCCGGTACGGGCCTGATCTATACCACCGCCACCTCTCGGGTCTCCTACGGCCTGTCCCGCAACGGCTACGTCCCCGCGGTCTTCGAGCGCACCACCAAGCGCGGCGTCCCGTGGTTCAGCCTGCTCTTCGCGTTCGTGGTCGGCCTCATCGTGTTCCTGCCGTTCCCCACGTGGCAGAAGCTGGTCGGCTTCGTCACGTCCGCGAGTGTGCTGATGTACGCGGGGGCGCCGCTCGCCTTCGGATGCCTGCGCAAACAGGACCCGGACCGGCCTCGCCCGTACCGGCTGCCCGCCGGGATGTTCTGGGCGCCCGTGGCCTTCATCGTCTCGAACCTGATCATCTACTGGGCGGGCTGGGACACCCTGTGGCGGCTCGGCGTGGCCATCGTGCTCGGCTATCTGCTGCTGGGCGGCTCCGCGCTGCTCAAGCTCAACCCAAAGGTTCCGCACATGGACTGGCGGTCCGCGCAGTGGCTGCCGGTGTACCTCGTGGGCATGGGGCTGATCTCCTGGCAGGGCGGCTTCTGCAGCACCGGCCCGGCGTCGTCAGCGTCCTGCGGTGCGACCGATGCCGTGCCGCTGTGGTGGGACGTCGTGCTCATCGCCGCGTTCAGCCTGGTGATCTACTTCTGGGCCCAGGCCGTGCGGCTCCCCGACGAGGAGACCCAGGAGTACATCGGCTCCGTCGAGGTGGTGCCTGGCGGGTGACCCGGCCTCCCGCCCGGCTCCGGCGCGTCCGGGTGTCAGACGTTCTCGAAGACGCAGTCGCCGCACAGACCGCCGCCCGGGCAGCGGTAGTACAGGCAGCAACTGCGGCGGCGGAACGCCGGGTCGTGCGGGGCGCCGGTGTTCCGGAGGTCCGGGTGGTCGAGGAGTTCGGCGGCCAGGGCGCGGGCCCGGCCCGACACGTCGGGGCGGCGGTGGGTGCGGGCCCAGGTGACCAGTTCGCGCAGGGCTCCCGCCAGCGCCGAACCCGCGTTGCCCCACAGCAGCCCGTTCGACAGGTGGCCGTCGCGGTGGATCGCCTCGGCGAGGGGCACGAGATGGGCGTACTGCACGGCTTCCCGAATCCGGGCAGCGGTAGCGGGCAGCGATTCGGCGGTGCTCAGCCACAGGTCGTCGGGGACGGTGTGCTGTGGGTCCCAGTGCAGGGCATCGGGCGAGAGATCGGGGAAACGGCCGGTCACGGCCGCCGGGCCGAGTGCGATCGACCAGAGGCGGGAGGCCAGCCCCAGGTGTGCGACGGAGGCGGCGACTCTGCGCTCAGGGGTACGGAGCCGGGTGGCGACCGTGTCGATGCGGGCCGTGAGCGGTGCGGACTCCCCCGCGTACAACAGTGCCAGCGGGCGGTACGCTCCGTCGGGCGGTGAAGCGGTACGCAGTGTGAAGAATCCGCCCACAGAGGCCGCTGCCGGCTCGTCCATCGTGTTGCCCCTTCTCGGCTCCCCGGCCGCCACTCGTGACATCGCGGGCACCCGGAGTGCCGCGACCCGCCCTTCACCGTAACCCCTCGGGTTGATCGCTCCGGGGCCCTCCGGAGGGAGGACTACCGCTGGGAGGAGGACACTGGGAGTACTCACGTACTACCAAGGCAGTACGCAGGATTGCCGCCTCAAGGACGACGACGCAGCGGCTTTGAAGGGACATCGTGGTGTACATGAGTTCCCTTGCGCTGTCCGTGCTGCTGTCACTGGTCTCCGCGGTCGCCTACGCGGCCGGGGCAATCGTCCAGGAGCGCGTGGCCACGGCTGGAGACGGCCGCTCGCTCGCACCCTTACGCAACCGTGTCTGGTGGGCCGCCGTGGCACTGAACGGCGTGGGCGCGGTGTTGCATGTCGTGGCGCTGGCCTGCGGTCCGCTCAGTCTCGTCCAGCCGCTCGGTGCGCTGACCATCGTCTTCGCCCTGCCGATGGCGGCACTCTTCGTACGCCGCCGGGCAGGTGCCATCGCATGGCGCGGCGCGATCATGGCGACCGTCGGTCTGGCGGGCCTGCTCGCGCTCACCGGGAACGTCGAGTCGCACACCCTGAGCGGCCCGGATCAGTTGACGCTCGCCGGCGTGACGCTCGGTGCGGTCGCAGCGCTCTTCCTGATCTCCAAGGGCTTGCACCGGCCGGTGGTACGGGGCGTGATCCTGGCCGGGGCCGCGGGCGTCGCTTTCGGTATCGCCTCGGTGTTCACGAAGACGGTGGCCGTACAGTGGACCTCCGGTACGGCAGGGGCCGGAATGCCTGCGCTGCTGGCGATAGGCACGTTCGCGGCCGCCGGGCTGCTGCTCTCCCAGGCCGCGTACCGGGGCGCCGGGCTGACCGCGCCGCTGGCCACGGTGACCGTGGTGAACCCGGTGATAGCCGCGGCTGTCGGCATCACCATGTTCGATGAGCAGTTCCGGCACGGTACGGCGGGCACCATACTCGCGCTGGCCTGCGGGGTGGTCGCCGCGGGCGGGCTGATACTTCTCACGACGGAGCGGCTGGGCGCGGAGCACCGCGCCGGGCAGCCGACCGGAAGCGAGTACCCGGACGTTCTGGGCGACGGGGCGGACGCGGAGGGCTCGGACGCGGAGCCCTGCGCCGGAGGTATTGCGGAACCGGCGGTGGATCTGGCCCGGCCGGCTGAGACGCAGACGGTCGTCATTCTTCTCGAGCCCGCACCGCCGACGCCCGCCGCGGCCGTCGAGACCATCGCGGAAACGTTCTCGGCTGCCCCTGTGATGCCTCTGATGATGCCTCTGGAGCGTCGCCTCGGGCAGGTGGAGTTCGGGCCCGGGCGGTCATCGCACACCGGCACTGCGGCACGTCGGGGCGGCGTGTCCGCGGGGCCTGCCGCACCGGCTGACACAGCCGGGCCCCAGGGGGTCGTTCAGACGCTGACGCCGCCCGCCCTGAGGTAGGCCAGCGGGTCGATGTCCGAGCCGTAACCGGGGCCGGTACGGATCTCGAAGTGCAGGTGCGGACCGGTGACGTTCCCGGTGGAGCCCGAGCGCGCAATCCGCTGGCCTGCGGAGACATGTCGGCCCTCACGCACATGAAGCGCGGACAGATGCGCGTACTGGCTGTACTTGCCGTCGCTGTGCCGAATGACGATCTGGTATCCGTACGCCCCCGCCCAGCCCGCCGAGACGACCGTGCCGGAGCCGACCGCCTTCACCGAAGTGCCGGTCGGGACGGGGAAGTCGACACCGGTGTGATAGCCACTGGCCCAGGAACCGGCCCGGTGGTACGGGGTACCGATACCTGCCGCAACCGGCGCGACGAAACCATCGGAGTGCTTCTCCGCCCGCTGCGGCTCGTAGCTCTCGGTCTTCTTCGGGTGTTGCTTCGGCTTGGTGGTCTGGTGCTGCGGCTTCGCGGCTTGGTGTTGCGACGTGGCCGGATGCTGCTGCGGCTTGGTGGTCTGGTGCTGCGGCTTCGCAGCTTGGTGTTGCGACGTGGCCGGATGCTGCTGCGGCTTGATGGTCTGGTGCTGCGGCTTCGCCTTCTGGTGCGGTGCGGTCTTCGGCTGCGCGGCCGGCGTCGAGCCCGTCCCGGAACCCGCCTTCGGTGCCTGGGCCACATCGAGGCTCAGGCGCTGTCCGGGAAAGATGAGATCCGGATCGTCCCCCACGACCGTGCGGTTCGCCGCGTACAGGTGCTGCCAGCCGCCCCGGACATGCTCGGTCGCCGCGATCGTGGAGAGCGAGTCACCACTGGCCACGGTGTACGACTCGCGCTGGCCGGGCACAGTGGTCGGCTTGGCAGGCGTGGACGTCCGCTTCGTCTCCGGCTTCCCGGCGGCAGCCTTCCCGGGCGCCTGTACGTGGCTGGTCCGCTCCGACTGCGGGTTGATGCCGGGGGCTTCCCCGCCACTGGTCAGCCCCGCCCGTGTCGAGCAGCCCGGCCAGGCGCCGGGTCCCTGCCCTTCGAGCACCTTCTCGGCGATGGCTATCTGCTGGTCCTTGCTGGCCAGATCGGCGCGCGGGGCGTAGACCGTGCCGCCGTAGGCCGCCCACGTCGACCGGGTGAACTGAAGGCCACCGAAGTAGCCGTTGCCACTGTTGATGTGCCAGTCGCCGGTGGACTCGCAGGCGGCTACCTTCTCCCAGACATCCGTCGAGGCGGCGCCTGCCGAGGCGGCTGCAATGAGCGGGAGCGCGATGCCCGCACCGCCGGCGGTGACCGTGAGCGAGGCACGGTTGAGCCGGCTGGGCCGATATCTGCGGTGCCGTCCGTTTGCGGCCATGACTTGGCTCCCCCACTGACAGTAGGACACGTCGCAAGCGCCCAACTTATGTGCAGACAAAGGCCGATGACAAGGGAGCGATAGCGGCTCACCCGTCACGGGCGACCCAAGAAACACCGCCGCCCGAGTTTCGTGGCCGGTGCACTCGTCAGCCCTCGTACCGTGCTGTCCGGTACGAGGGTTGACAACTGCGTCGGCCATCCGGCCTTCTCCGGGGGAGAGTTACCTGGTGTGTGACGTCACGGTTGAAGACCGACCGCGCCCACAGATGGCCGACCAGGCTCATCCCGACGCACCAGGCGAGCGCGATGTTCCCGCTGTTGCCGATCTCGGTGCCCATCAGCAGGCCGCGCAGCGTCTCGATGATCGGTGTGAAGGGCTGACCTCGCCCCTGGCGGCGGACAGTGCGTTGAGCAGGGTGAGGCGGGCCGCCGATTCCAGGGGCGCGGTGAGTCGCTCGGCCAGGGCGCGGGCTTCGTCGGTCGCCGGTCTCCCTGTCGAGGACGCTGCGCGAGTATCCCCGTGGGTCGAAGGCGGCCACGGTCCACCGGTCGGCCAGCTGCGCTGCCATCCGGTCGTAGATCCCCGCGTCGGCGCTCCCGCCGGGCATCATCAGCAGCAGCGGGCCCTCGCCGCGCACTCGTAGTACAGCGTCGCTCCGGGCACCTTCACACGGCCGGTGCGGGCCGGTGTCGTGCGGTCAGTCATCGTTCTCCCCCTTGTTCGTCGCGGACGGCCAGTGCTCCAGCAGGAAGTGCAGGGCCTCGACGGACCGCTCCCAGGACGTCTGCACGTCGCGGGGCGCGCCGAAGCCTCCGCTCGCCTCCAGGGCGCAGTAGCCGTGGAAGGTGCTGCGCAGCAGCCGTACCGCGTCCGTGAGATCGGGCTCGGCCAGGCCGTAGGCGCGCAGCATCGCGCCCGTGGTCTCGATGGTGCGGTGGTACGGGGACGACTGGGCGGCGACGGCGGGGTCGATCCGCATCTGCGTCGCCTCGTACCGCCCGGGCCGCTCCGGCGCGAACACCCGCACGGACCATCCGACACCTCCATCGGAGCAATACCTAGACCCTCTAGGTATTTTCCTCATATGCATAGGCGGGTCCATCCGGCCCATGAAGAACAGGCCGTCCCCGCGCCCCGTATCCATACTGAAGATTCCGGCATCCCCCACACAGATTGCAGAGCACACAGATGAGCGGCACTGCGCAGATCGGCGTTACAGGACTCGCGGTCATGGGCCGCAATCTTGCTCGTAACTTCGCCCGCAATGGCTTCACGGTCGCCCTGCACAACCGCACGACCGCGAAGACGGACGCCCTGGTCAAGGAGTTCGGCGACGAGGGTTCCTTCGTTGCCGCACACACGCCGGAGGAGTTCGTCGCGGCGCTGGAACGTCCGCGTCGGCTGGTCATCATGGTGAAGGCGGGCGATCCGACGGACGCCGTGATCCAGGAGTTCGCCCCGCTCCTCGAAGAGGGCGACGTCATCATCGACGGCGGCAACGCACACTTCGAGGACACCCGCCGCCGCGAGAAGGAACAGCGCGAGCGCGGCATCCACTTCGTGGGCGTCGGCATCTCGGGCGGGGAGGAGGGCGCGCTGAACGGGCCGAGCATCATGCCGGGCGGCTCGACCCGGTCGTACGAATCGCTGGGGCCGCTGCTGGAGAAGATCGCCGCCAAGGCGAAGGACGGCACCCCGTGCACCACCCACATCGGTCCCGACGGTGCCGGGCACTTCGTGAAGATGGTCCACAACGGCATCGAGTACGCGGACATGCAGCTGATCGCGGAGGCGTACGACCTGCTGCGTGCGGTGGCGGGCTACTCCCCCGCCAAGATCGCCGAGACATTTCGCAGCTGGAACACCGGCCGCCTGGACTCGTATCTGATCGAGATCACGGCGGAGGTCCTCGCCCACACCGACGCAGCCACCGGAAAGCCCTTCGTCGACATCGTGCAGGACCGGGCGGAGCAGAAGGGCACGGGCCGCTGGACGGTGCAGATCGCGCTGGATCTGGGGGTGCCCGTCTCCGGTATCGCGGAGGCCGTATTCGCCCGCTCGCTGTCCGGCCACGCGGATCTGCGCGAAGCGGCGCAGGACCTGGCGGGCCCGTCGCCCAAGGCGCTCGACGAGACAGCGGCTGCGGCCTTCGCCGACCGGGTGGAGCAGGCGCTGTACGCGTCCAAGATCGTCTCGTACACGCAGGGGTTCCACCAGATCCGGGCGGGCAGCGAGGCCTACGACTGGGACATCGACCTCGGCACGGTGGCAGCGATCTGGCGGGCCGGGTGCATCATCAGGGCCGCGTTCCTGGACCGGATCCGGGCGGCCTACGACACCCGCCCCGACCTGCTGAGCCTGCTCTCGGACGCGCAGTTCGCCGAGGAGATCGGTGCGGCGCAGGACGACTGGCGCACAGTGGTCGCCGAGGCGGTACGGCAAGGGGTGCCGACGCCGGGGTTCGCAGCCGCGCTCGCGTACTACGACGGACTGCGCGCGGACCGGCTGCCCGCGGCGCTCACCCAGGGACAGCGCGACTTCTTCGGCGCGCACACATACCGGCGCACGGACCGCGAGGGCTCCTTCCACACGCTCTGGGGCGGCGACCGGTCGGAGGTCGAGGCAGGCTGATACGCGACGCCGGTGGGCGCTCCACGCCCTCGGTGAATGCGGAGGGAGTTGCAGGAGACCGGGCTGACGCATGCGCCCCCGGACCCGGACACCGCTGGTGGACCGCCGCGGAACCGCCGCGACGACGGACCTGCTGCTGCCGGCCGGGCTGCCCGAGCTGATCGCGATGCTCCTGGCGGACTGTCCGCCGGACCGGCCGGTCGTGGTGGACGGCTGACCCCGCGCCCCGGATGCGTCGACGCCGCCCCGGCGCGTGATGGCACCCCTCGTCAGGTCGGCTTCTTCAGCAGTTCCGCCTCGGGCGGTATGGAGAAGGACGGGTACTGGCCGTTGATCAGGCTGCGGTCGACGACCACGTGCGGGCCCCTGCGGCTCCTTGGCCTCCGGATACGCGGATGAACTCGCGTCCCGGATCGTCGGTTGGTCGCCCCGCGTGACGGCCCAAAGGCGCGCCCGGGGATCACGGGAACAGGACCATCCGCGTAGTCGCCCGGTCGGGTGACCCGGGGTGCGGCGTCGTCGTACGTATGCGTAAGTAGCAGCGGGCCCGCTCGTCGCCCCCACACCCGCGAGCCCGCTGCCGTTCCGTACCGCTGACGACCCATGGAGCCCCCGTATGCCCGACGCCTCGCCGGAACCTGTCGCGGCACAGCCCGTCGTCGCGCCGCTGACCAGCGCCGCCCTGATCCTGGTCGCCACGATCGAGCCCGGTGGTGAGCACGTCGTACGCGAGGTGCTGCCCGATCTCGCGGCGATCGCCCGCTCCATCGGATTCCGGTTCCCCGGCACCGGCCTGGTCTCCGTGACCGGCTTCGGTTCCAACGCCTGGGACCGGCTGTTCGCGGGGCCGCGCCCTGCGGGGCTCCACCCGTTCCAGGAGTTGCACGGTGCCCGACACCATGCCCCCGTCACTCCGGGGGACCTGCTGCTCCACATCCGGGCCGAGCGGATGGACGTGTGTTACGAGTGGGCGGCCCGGTTCCTGGACCGGCTCGGCGGCGCGGTGAAGGTCGTCGACGAAACGCAGGGGTTCCGCTACTTCGACCACCGGGATCTGCTCGGCTTCGTGGACGGCACCGAGAACCCGGTGGGGGCGGGGGCACGGTCGGCGGCCCTGGTCGGCGCCGAGGATCCGGAGTTCGCGGGTGGCAGTTATGTCATCGTGCAGAAGTATCTGCACGACCTCGCGTCCTGGAACACGCTGAGCACCGAGGCGCAGGAGCGGGTCATCGGCCGTACGAAGTTCGCCGACATCGAGCTCTCCGACGACGTCAAGCCCGCCGACTCGCATGTCGCCCTCAATACGATCACCGGCCCGGACGGCACGGAACGCGAGATCTTGCGGGCCAACATGCCGTTCGGCAGCTTCGAACAGGGCGAGTTCGGTACGTACTTCATCGGATACGCCGCCGACCCGGGCGTGACCGAGCAGATGCTCCGCAATATGTTCCTCGGAAATCCGACCGGCACGTACGACCGCATCCTCGACTTCTCGACGGCGGTCACCGGCACGCTCTTCTACGTCCCCAGCGCCGACTTCTTCGACGCCCCGCCGCCGTCGCCCGCAGTGACCGCGACCGAGACCCTGCCGGAGCCGGCGTCCGCGCCGGCGGTGGCACCGGCCCCGGCCCGTTCGGACGACGGTTCGCTGCACATCGGCAGCCTGCAAGAAAGCGTCCAGTGATGAACAACCTCCACCGCGAACTCGCCCCTGTCACGGAAGCCGCCTGGGACCAGATCGAAGAAGAGGCCCGGCGCACCTTCAGCCGCCATCTGGCGGGCCGCCGTGTCGTCGACGTGACCGGCCCGGACGGCCCCGGACTGGCGGCCATCGGCGACGGTCATCTGCGCGACATCGATCCCCCCACGCCGGACGTGATCGCCCGGGCCCGCACCTCGGTGCCCGTCATCGACTGGCGGGTGCCGTTCACGGTGACCCGGTCGGCCGTGGACGACGTCGAGCGCGGTTCCGCCGACAGCGACTGGCAGCCCGTCAAGGAAGCGGCCCGCACCTGTGCGTTCGCCGAGGACATGGCGATCATCGACGGGTACGCGTCGGCCGGCATCACCGGACTTCGGGACGGCTCCTCGCACTCACCGCTGCCGCTGCCGGCCGACGCCCGCGACTACCCGGCCACCGTCAGCCAGGCACTCACCCGACTGCGGCTGGCCGGTGTCGGGGGGCCGTACCGGCTGCTGCTCGGTGCCGACGCCTTCACCGAGGCGACCGAGACCTCCGACCACGGATATCCGGTGGCCACCCACCTGGCCCGGCTGCTCGACGACCAGATCCTCTGGGCGCCCGCCGTCGCGGGTGGTGTGCTGCTGTCCACCCGTGGCGGCGACTTCGAACTGTGCCTGGGCCAGGATCTGTCGATCGGCTATCAGGACCACGACGCGACCAGTATCCGGCTCTACCTCCATCAGGCTTTCACCTTCCGGATGCTGACGCCCGAGGCCGTCGTCCCGATCATCGCCTGAGCAACTGCTACCGGCGTCCGGTCGGTCTGACGCTCCAGGTGAGGGTGTCGGTGGCCAGGGCACGGACGGCGGGATCGCGAATGGCGTCCGTACGGTCCACGGCCTCGGCGGTCACCTTGTGGCTGCGACCGTCCGCATGGACTCCGAGCGAGGCCGGGGTGACGGAGTACGTCCCCGGGCGGCGACCTTCTCGACGCCGTCGACGTACCAGCGTGGATCGGTCCTGGCGAGGCCGGTGGCGGCACCGACGGCGGTGAGGTCCGCCGGGGTCACCGCGATACGGCGGCCGGGTCCGACGGTGGCGTCCGTGTCGACGGTGCTGCTCAGTGCGTTGCCCGCACGGTAGAACCCGGCGATCACCGCCTCACGTCCAGGCAGGTTGAACTCGGTGTTGCTCAGCTCGCGCATGATCGATGAGGCGGTGGGGCGGTGGATGCCGAACGGGTAATAGGCGCTGCCCTCGTACGCGCCGACCGTGCCGCCCGCCGGGTCGCTCCGCCCCAGCCGGCGTTACCACTTGGCCTGGTTCTCGGTGAGTTGCGCGGGCGTGTAGGTGGTGGAGTTGATTCCGCCCGGCTCGCCTCCGGTCCAAGTGCCGTACGCCGGCTACGCCGACCGCCGAGCCGCCGGTCGGCGCGTACAACGGCTGTGCACCGAACTCGGACCGACCCAGCGACAGCTCGCCGAGTCCTCCTGCACCCCGCCTATATCTCCACCCTGGAGGCGGGCCGGGTCCGCCCGTCGGAAGCGGCCGTGCGCCACCTCGCGGACCGGCTCGGCGTGACGTACGAGGAACTGGCGACCGGACGCCCCGCCCATCTCGCCACCGAGCTGCGGCTGAAGCTCGTCGAGGCCCAACGGACACTGGCCACCGGCGCCACCGAGGACGCCGCCGCCACCTACACCCGGCTGCTCGCCGAGGCCGATAGGCACGGACTCGACAGCGAACGCACCGCAGCCCTGCTCGGACTCGGCCAGTGCGCACTGGAGACGGGCGATCTGCCCGCGGCCGCGGCCACTTCGAGGCCGCGGAGAGGCTGCTCGCCGACGCACCGCTCCCCCGGTGCGCCCCGGCCGTCCGCGGCCGGGCGGTCGCCCATCTACTGGCGGGTGAACTCCGTTACGCCTGCTACCTGCTGGAAAGCGCCATCGACGAGCTCAACGCTTCCGGCCTGCAGGATTCCGGCGCACTCCTGCTGCTGTACATAGCCGCGATCGCGCCGTACATGGACATGGGCGCCCATGCCCGCGCCGCACAGGCGGGTGAGCCGGCACTGGCTCTCGCGCCGCAGGTGTCCGATCCGGAACTGGTGGCCGGACTGCACCGGAGCGTCGCGCGCACCCTCATCGCAGCGGGCCGCACCACGGAAGCGGACGCCTCCCTCGCCAAGGCGGCCGTGCCCGCGCACGCAATTCAGCGGCCATGTAAATAATAGCCAAGTACATAGTCGCCATGTACTCTATCTTTCATGAGCAACGCACCGCAGGGACCGACCCCCGGCTTCCTGGTCTGGCGCCTGTCGATGAAGTGGCGGGTGGCCGTGGACCGGATGATCGGCCCGCTCGGCCTGACACATGCGCAGTACTCACTGCTCGGATCCCTGCTGGGGATGCAACAGTCGGGGCTGCGGCCCAGCCAGCGCCGGCTCGCGGACCACACCGGGCTCGAGCCCCTCTACGTGTCGAAACTGGCCCGCACCCTGGAGACCGCCGGCCTCATCGAGCGCACCACCGATCCCGGCGACACCCGGGCCGTCCAGCTCTCGCTGACCGATGAGGGGCGCGCGGTCACGCTCCGCGCGGTCGATGTCGTACGAGAGCTCCTCGATCAGCAACTGGCCCCGCTGGGCGGCCTGGACGGTGCGGACACGAAGGCATTCACCCGCACGTTGACAGCACTTCTCGACGTACCGATTCCCGCAATTCCAAGTTCATCGACCAAATCCACCAAGGAGTAGTCATGCCTGTCACACCGACCGTCAACGGCCAGGTCATCGGCCAGGCCCACTACGCCACCCGGGCCGTTCTCGAACGACTGCTGGCGACCACCGGAACCACGTTCCATCAGTCGGTGGCACTGAACGTCATCGCGGACACCGGCGAGTCGATCGAGCGCGGCCGACTCGTCGACCGTATGACCGGCACGCTGAAGATCGACGCGGAGGCCGCCGAAGCAACGGTGGCCGAGCTGTCCGCCGCGGGGCTGCTGGAGGAGGTCCCGGGCAGCACAGCCCGCGTCGGCCTCACGCCCGCAGGTCGTGACCGCCAGCACGCACACAGGGCGGGCATAGCGGACATCACGGCCCGGCTGTACGCGGATCTGCCGGCCGAGGACCTGGCAGCGGCAGGCCGCGTACTCACCGAGGTCACCGCGCGGGCGAACGCCGTCCTGGCCGGGGCCTGAGGCGTACCGCCCGGGAGAACAGAGCCCGCGAAGCACACCCGGCGGCGGTCATCCGGCCGACCGGGGCGCCGGCGTCGGCGCCGGCTCGGGTGTGGGCGGCTGCGGAATCGGATCCGGTGACGGGCCGGGCGGGACGGGGCCCGGCGGCGGGGGCGGCGGCTCCGGCAGTGGAGCCGGAGGCCCCGGCATCGGTCCCGGGGTGGGCGCCGGTGGCACGGGGTCGGGGTACGGATTGGTCATCGGGGGCCTCCGAGCGGTTCGGGGTGGATCTCCTTCCACCGTCCCTCGGAGCGACTGCCCGCGCCTGGTGAGTCCATACGTACAGGTTCCGAATGATCCGCGCAGGTCCGGAACCCGAACGGCTGGTCAGCGCGCGGCGGCGGCCTCGGCGGCGAGGCCCGGCCAGGGGCTGGAAAGCACCGGGATCCGGGTGTCCGTACGGGTGACCGCATCGGCCGTGGACGCCTGCGCGAGCACGATCACATCGGCGTCCGTCACCGCATCGGCCGCGACCGCGACCAGGTCCAGACAGCCGTCACCGTCACCGGCTTCGAAGCACGCCCAGGCGCCGTCGACCATCACGGTACGGACCTCGACGGGCCGGTCCCCCGCCCCTCCGGCGAGCAGCGCGAGGGTCGGCCCCGACCCCGCCGATCGTCGAACAGGTACAGAGGACTGCGGAGGAACCCTCGGCGACGGCGCCCGCGAGCAGCGTCCTGATCTTGCCCGCCACCACCTCCGGGCCCGGTTCCCTTGCCCGGGTGAGCAGGTCCTCGTACACGAGATGACGCAGGGCTGATCCGGGATGGTCCGTGTCCCGGAGAGCGTCGAAGACCGCGACATGGACCGGGGACCGGGGAGATGTGCAGCAGGGCGAGCGTAATCGGCCGAACGGTACACCCCCCGGCCGATGGGATCACTACAGTTCGGGGTGGGACTTGAGCTGGACCTTCGCCTGCTCCACCAGTTCGGCCGGGGCTTCGGGAGCCCGGTCGGGGTGGCGCTGCGCCCACTTCGCGGCGTACGGGCAGAGCGGGACGACGGGGACGCCCTCAAGGGCCGCCATGGCGTAGAACTCCTGGACGAGGGCGCCGGCGATGCCCTTGCCCTCGTGGCCGGGTTCGACGACGGTGTGCACGGCCACGAGCGCCGCGGGGTCGCCGTCCATCACGAAGTACGCGATGACTCCAACGGCCTTGCCGTTCTCGTACGCGAGCAGGTTGCCGCTCGCGCGGTCGTCGCGGATGTCGAGTTCGATCCGGTCGGTCTGTTCTGCCATGACGGGTGCTCCCTCGGTGGTCGAGCCGGGTCAGCGCGCCGCGGGGACGGCGTGCGGGCTCCGTTCGGTGGCGGTACCGGGTACGGGCTCGGAGGCATCGGCGCCGAGCGCGACGATACGATTGCCGGCGTCGACGTGCACGATGCGCGGGGTCAGTCCACGGGCCTCGGCGTCGTCGACCTGGGCGTAGCTGATCAGGATGACCAGGTCACCGGGGTGGACGAGGTGGGCGGCGGCGCCGTTGATACCGATGACACCGGAGCCGCGTTCGCCCTCGATGACGTACGTCTCCAGGCGGGCGCCGTTGTCGATGTCGACGATGTGCACCAGCTCGCCGGGCAGCAGGTCTGCGGCTTCCATCAGTGCGGCATCGACGGTGACGGAGCCGACGTAGTGCAGGTCGGCCTGGGTCACGGTGGCCCGGTGGATCTTGGACTTGAATACTGTACGAAACATGTAGAAACCCCAATTCTTCTGCTCCCTGCCTGCTTCTGCAGGTCAAGGGCGGTCATCGGAGGCTACATCGTTTCGTATGTGTGGTCGGCTGTCGCCGGGTGTTCGAGGACTCACCTGCCAGTCGATATCGAACGTGGCTCTGCTCCCGCACCCGTCAGCGGCATCCGGCTCTCTTGCGCGAGCTTCGGATGCAGTGCGACCTCGCATGGCTCGACATGCCAATCGGCCGGCGGATCGGAGCGCTCCAGCAGCTGTTGGGCTGGAGGCCCGCCCACGTGCGCTGGTGGGCGTTCGGCGGCCCCGACGACAACATCGGGCCGTACCTGCGCTCGCCGCACCACAAGCTCCTCGACAAAGGCGTGCTCGCGTGGGAGAGGGTCGCCGCATCCTGGTCTCACAGCGCTTCGTCGACCACAGCCCGGCCGCCCGCGAGCACGTCATAGCTCTCGCGGGCCGTCCATTCGTCAGCCCACAGCCAGGTGCGCGCCCTGCCGCTGCCGCTCACCGCGACTGGCACACCCGCCAAGTCTTCCCCGGCGAGCCACACCCTGCTCGTTCGTCTGACCGCTACAGCCTCGAAGCGACGCCGCGTTCGGCCTGAAAGACCGGCACGGTCGCTCCTTCCCGCGCGCAGCCGGCTCCAGCCCCGACCCGAACAGCGCGGCAGCCACTGAACCGGACGCCGGACGCCCCACCCAGCAGCGGCGGCGCCGCCGCCCGGGCGGGCGTTTTGCTGCCGCGCGGGCTACCTGGAGGTCGGCCGACCGCGGGTCTGGGTGGAGGTCGGCCGGCGCGCCGAATTCGACGTGCGGAGCTTCCACGAAGCCGTGCCGGGAGGTGGCGGGCCGCCGTTTTCCCGCCTCAGTATGTAGGAAAATAAGTCCAGCGGATCGTCCGCATACCGCAATCAATGGTGCTCGGGGAGAGCAATAGCACTCACATGAGTGAAACCAGCCGGGACCATTTGGCACCGGTGGACATGGATCGACTACGGTGATGGAAGAGCGGATGTAGGACCCATCGACGAGGAATTCAACCCATTGGGGAGATCTCGAATTCTGGAATTGGGTGCTTCCATCCGCCCAACTGTGTGCTGCTTCGGAGTTCGCAGTGCCCCGGGGGTCCCTATCTCACCTATGCGTAACGAGGATGGAGCATCATGCCGCCCGTAGTACCGCCCTTCCTGATCGGTCTCATCGCCGCGCCACTGGCCAAGCGTCTCCTCAAGCCGTTGATGCGCGGCGTCGTCAAGACGTCCGTCAGTCTCGCCTATGAGGTGAAGAAGGCGACCCACGAGGCCGGAGAGAACATCCATGACCTTGCGGCCGAGGTGGCCGCCGAGATGGTGGCGGCGCAGATCGCCGCCGGTGACGTCCAAGCCCCTCCGGGTGACGGCCGGCGGGCCGCCGAGAGCAGCGCCCCGAAGGCCGAGCAGGATGAGGTCGCCGCCCGGGCCGAGGGCGATGCGAGGGCTCCGAAGATCCGCGCGACTGCCGGCGGCAGCAAGGCGCGCTAAAGGTTTGTCCAGCGGCGTGGGCCGCCACGCGGGCTCGGAGAAATGCACCCGAGTGCCGGTCGGCCGCGGATCTGTCGGCCACTTCGTTTCTCTCGGAATTTCCACTCTGTCGCATTGATTCGTCGTGCTCGACACGGTCTTTTTTTGCGACCTCCATAAACAGGTGATCGTAGATGCCCTCTCTGCTGGCTGCCGCAGCCGGATATCGCTCCGTGGATTTGGACGTGCGTCCGCGTTCGGTCATTCCGGGCCGCCAGCGCTGGGACGTCAAGCTGGTTGTCGGACGGCCTCAGGCGGCCGAAGTCCTCGCCGCACTCCTGCGACGCCTTCCCGGCATTACCGAGGCGCAGGCCAGCCCGATCACCGGCGGGGTCCTCGTCCGGCACGACGCGCGGGTGAGAGCCGCGGACGTCGGCGGACTCGTCCGCAAAGCCGTCACCGCGATGGTGGACGGCTCGGCCGGAGCGGGGCGTGCGGCCCCGGCACGGCCCGCCGCCGAGCCGGACCGCGGCGTCGTGCGCTCCGTGCTTGCCGTCGGGGGTGGGGTGGCGGCCGGCATCGCCCTGATCCGCGGATCGGCACCGAGCAAGCAACTAGTGGCGCTGGGCGGAGTGGCGGCGGCGACCGGGGCCGTTGTCCGCAAGGCCTGGCGCAGAACCGTAGACGCGCCCCAGGACCTGCCCGGAGCCGGCGCCGAACGACACCCCCTGCTGGAGATCGTCGGACCGCACCGCCGGCGTCTCCACCGCGCCTCCGCGCTGTCGGTCGCCTGCCAGGTCTCGGAGATGGCGCTCGGTACCTTCCTCGGCTGGACCGCGCTGGTCCTCATCAAGGGCGAGGCCGCGCCGCTCGTCCGCTTGGGCCTGACGACCGCGTCCGCTCAACTCTGGGGTCTGGCAGGACTGGTGGCGGCGGCCTGTGCCGCCGTGGCGGGTCTCTCGTACTCTTCGAACGTCCAGTGGCGCCGGCTCGGCCAGGACATCGAGCACGACTGGCGCAACCGGACGTACGCCCACGTGCAGCACCTCGAACTGCGGCACCTGGAGGGCGAGCGAACCACCCGGATCGCTGGCGCGCTCACCGACGACGTCCGCCAACTGGGCACCTTCTTCGCCACCTCGGCCAACGACCTGCTGCAACTGGGCACCAGCCTGGCCCTCCTGGTGCCGCTGTTCCTGCTGCTGGCGCCGCAGATCGCCTGGATCGCGTTCCTGCCCATCCCGGTCATCGCCTGGCTGTCGTTCCACTACCAGGACAAGGTCGCGGCCGACTACGCCGTCTCCGGCGAGCACCGCGCCAGGCTGCACAGCCAACTGGTGAACACGCTGGAGGCCGGCGCCACCGTCAAGAGCTTCTGCACCGAGGACTACGAGGCCGAGCGCATCGACCGGCTGAGCGGGGAGGCTCAGGAGAGCAACCAGCAGACCGACCGGAGCACGATCCGCCACGCTGAGATCGTCCGGGTCTGCACGACCAGCTCGATGGCCGGAACCCTGCTGATCGGCGGCCGGTCGGTGCTCAACGGCAGCCTGCCGTTCGAGGTGTTCAGCCCGCTGATCGGGTTGCCTCAGATGGTGCTGCTGCGGATGACCCGGCTCGGCGGCATCGTCGACCAGTACCAGCGCGCGATCACCGCCTACGACCGCGTCCAGCGGCTGCACGCCCTGCCCGCCGAGACCGACGGCACCGGCGGACCGCTCGACGTCGAGAAGGTGCACGGGGAGATCGTCCTCAACAACGTGACCTTCGCCTACCCCGGTCGGCCGCCGGCGCTGGAGGACCTCTCGCTGACCGTCCCCGCCGGGCAGGTCACCGCCCTCGTCGGCGCCACCGGCTCCGGCAAGACGACGATCGCCAAGCTGCTGATGCGATTCCATGACACGCAGTTCGGCAGCGTGCTGCTCGACGGGCGGGACGTGCGCGACGTGCCGCGGCACGATCTGCGTCACGCGATCGGGTTCGTCGCCCAGGACCCCTTCCTCTTCGACGGCACCATCGCCGACAACATCCGCTACGGCAGCTTCGGCGCCTCGGACGAGGCCGTGGTCGAAGCCGCCATGATGGCCGAGGCACACGCCTTCGTCGCGGCCTTGCCGGACGGCTACGACACGGTGATCGGCGAACGCGGCGCCGCCCTCTCGGGCGGCCAGCGGCAGCGGATCTCGCTCGCGCGCGCGATCCTCAAGGACGCGCCGGTCGTGATCCTCGACGAAGCCACCTCCGCCGTGGACAACGAGACCGAGGCCGCCATCCAGCGCACGCTCCGCGTCTTCGCGGCCGACCGGACGATGGTGATCATCGCCCACCGGCTCTCCACGGTCCGCCACGCCGACCGGATCTACGTCATGGACGAGGGCGGAGTCGTGGCCGAGCAGGGCACGCACGACGAACTCCTCGCCCAGCACGGACTCTACGCATCCCTCTGGCAACTCCAGGCCGGCGAACTCGCTGCCTGACCGCAGCTGCCGCGCCACCCGACCGCCGACCGCGTGACGTCACCGCGGTCGCCGTGTCCCAGCGCGCCCTGCGACCACGCCTGCCCACACTTTCGGAGGTACCCCCATGTCCCGTCGCGACGGCGATGCCCTTCCCTTGACGGCGGCCCAGCGTGAGATCTGGCTCGCCGAGCAGCGCGCGCGGACAGCGCTCGCCGCCTACCGCATCGGCGACTATCTTGAGGTCCACGGCCCGGTCGACGCGGAGCTCTTCGAGACCGCGCTGCGCCGGGTGGTCGACGAGATCGACGCGCTGCACGTGAGTTTCGTCGACGACGGGCAGGAGCCGCTGCAGGTCGTCCGCGGGGCATGGGACTGGGAACCCCATCTGCTCGACCTGAGCTCGGAGCCCGACCCACGAGTGGCGGCTCTCGCGTGGATGGCCCGGGACCGGATGCGTCCGCTGGACCTCTCACGCGATCCGCTCTTCAGCTTCGCGCTGATCAGCCTCTCGCCGGCACACCACCTCCTGTACCAGAACTACCACCACCTGGTGATGGACGGATTCGGCCTCTCCCTCGTCCGGCGGCGGTTCACGCGGATGTACACGGCGCTGGCCGCGGGCGGCCCCATCTCGCCGTCGCCGTTCCGTTCGTTGGAAGAGCTGATCCGCAGTGACGCCGGCTACCGCGCCTCGGAGCAGTTCGTCTCCGATCAGTCGTACTGGACGGAGCGGCTCGCCGACCGGCCGGAGCCCACTCAGCTCACCGGCTGGGCTCCGCGTGGCGGGAGCGGTTCGCACACCGCCGTGGAACCGGCTGTGCTCCACGTGGACGCGCTGCGAGCGGGGGCAGCACAGGCCGAAGTCCACTGGTCCCGTCCGCTGATCGCGGCGGCGGCTCTCTACGCACACCGGCTCACCGGGGACCGGGACGTGCTGATCGGCCTTCCCGTCACCGGGCGCGAGGGAGCCGAACGCGCTCTGCTGTCCACGCCCGGCACGATGGCGAACGTGGTGCCCCTGCGCCTGCCGATGCGACCGGACATGCGGTGGCACGACCTCGTCGCCGAGGTGGCACGGGAGGCCGACGCGGCCCTCGCGCACCAGCGCTACCGCAGCGAGGACCTGTTCCGGGACCTCGACGTTCCCCGTGCCACCGGGGCGGCGTTCCCCCTCGTCGTCAACATCCTGGTCTTCGACGCCGCGCCGAGCTTCGCCGGGCATCCCGCCACGCTGCGCTACCTGCTCCCGGAGCCGACCACCGGGCTGTCCCTCTGGGTCACGGGCTGTCGGGGAGACAGTGAGCTCCGGGTCGAACTCCAGGGCGCGCCCGAGACCTGGAGCGGGGACGAACTCGCCGTCCATCAACGGCGGCTGATCGCGCTGATGGACACCGTCGCGGGCTGCGCCCCGCAGGAGCCGGTCGGCCGGATCGGCCTGCTCGCCGCGGACGACGAACGGGAGCTGCTGGCGCTGGGCGCCGGTCCGGTGACCCGCGCCGCCGCCGCGAGCCTGCCGGAGGTGTTCCGGGCGCAGGTGCGGGCGACGCCGGACGCCGTCGCGGTGGTGGGGCCGGACGCGTCGCTGACGTATGCGGAGCTGGACGCACGGGCGAACCGGCTGGCGCATGCCCTGATCGCCCGTGGGGCGGGGCCGGAGCGGCTGGTCGCGGTGGCCCTGCCGCGCTCGGCGGAACTGGTGGCGGCGATGCTCGCGGTGCTCAAGGCCGGGGCCGCCTACGTCCCGGTCGACCCGGATTACCCTGCCGCCCGGATCGAGTACATGCTGGACGACGCGCGGCCGGTCCTGGTGGTGACCGACGCCCGTGCCCGGGAGCGGCTGCCCGAGGCCGGTCCCGCCGAGTGGCTGGTGGTCGACGAACCGGAGACGGCCGCGATGGTGGCGGCTTGCCCGGCAGCGGACCCGGAATCGGCCGTCGATCCGGAGCATCCGGCGTACGTCATCTACACCTCCGGTTCCACCGGGCGGCCCAAGGGCGTGGTGTCGACGCACGGCGGCCTGCTCAACCTGTTCGCCGACCAGCAGCAGACATTGCGCCTGCTCATGGATCGGCGGCGGCTGAGGGTGGCCCTGACCACGTCGGTTTCGTTCGACGCGGCCTGGAACCAGCTGCTCAGCCTGTTCGCGGGCCACGAGCTGCATGTCCTGGACCAGGCGACCTGGACCGACCCGGACGCCTTCGTCGACTACGCCAGGCGCCGCCGACTCGACTTCGTCGAGGCCACCCCGTCGTACCTCCGAGTTCTGGTCGCTCAGGGGATGCTGGACGATCCGCAGTGGCGTCCCGCGATGGTCGCGGCGGGCGGCGAGGCCGTCCCGGAGCAGTTGTGGGAGCGGCTGCTCTCGGCCGACGGGGTGTCCTGCCTGAACTTCTACGGTCCGACCGAGTGCACGGTGAATTCCGTCGTCGCGCCGCTGGAGTCGAGCCGGCGTCCGGTGATCGGCCGGCCGGTCGGCAACACCCGGCTGTACGTGCTGGACGGCGCGTTGCAGCCGATGCCCAGGGATGTGGCGGGTGAGCTGTACATCGCCGGCGCGGGCCTGGCACGGGGCTACCTGAACCGGCCGGGTCAGACCGCCGAGCGTTTCGTGGCCGACCCGTTCGGGCCGGCCGGCTCGCTGATGTACCGCACCGGCGACCTGGTGCGGTGGGGCCCGGACGGGAACCTGGAGTTCCTCGGCCGTACCGACGACCAGGTCAAGGTCCGGGGCTTCCGGATCGAGCTCGGCGAGATCGAGGCCGTGCTCGTCGAGCACCCGCAGGTCGCGCAGGCCGCCGTTTCGATGCGTACCGAAGAGCACACCCGGCTGGTCGCCTACGTCGTGCCGGTATCCGGTGCCACGGTGGCCGTTCCCGAGCTGCGCGAGCACCTGCGCGAGCGGCTGCCGGAGTACATGGTGCCGACCGCATTCGTGATGCTGGACGCGCTGCCGCTGACGCCGAACCGGAAGCTCGACCGACGAGCTCTTCCGGCCCCCGAGCAGGCCGCGGCTGCCCCGGGCCGCGCTCCGCGCACCGCGACCGAACACCTGTTGGCCGGGCTGTTCGCCGAGGTGCTCGCAGTGGCCGAGGTCGGGCCGGACGACAGCTTCTTCGACCTCGGCGGGCATTCGCTGCTGGCCACCCGGCTGGTCGCCAGGGCGCGGTCGGCGCTGGGCGTGGAGCTGAGGCTGAGCGACCTGTTCGACGCGCCGACGGTGGCGGAACTGGCGGCGGCGGTGGACAGCGCGGACCGGGCACGGCCGGCGCTGAAGCGGCGCGAGCGGCCCGAGGCGGTCCCGCTGTCCTTCGCGCAGCGCCGGTTGTGGTTCCTGCACCGCATGGAGGGCCCGGGCGCCACGTACAACATCCCGCTGGCGCTGCGGCTGTCCGGCAACCTCGACCAGCGGGCCATGGAAGCCGCTCTGGCGGACGTGGTCGAGCGCCACGAGAGCCTGCGCACCGTCTTCCCGGTGGTCGACGGCGTGCCGTGCCAGCGGGTGCTGGACCTCGACGAGGCACGGCCGCGACTGCGGGTGACCGAGGTCGGCGAGGGCGACCTGCCGGATCGGCTGGCGGAGGCGGCACGGCACGGCTTCGAGCTCTCCGAGGAGCCGCCGCTGCACGCCGAACTGTTTCAGCTGGGAGCCGACGAGCACGTGCTGCTGGTGGTGGTGCATCACATCGCCGGCGACGGCTGGTCGATGGGGCCGCTCTCGCGGGACCTGACGACCGCCTACGCGGCCCGTTCCGAAGGGGCGAAGCCGGAGTGGTCTGCGCTGCCGGTCCAGTACGCCGACTACACCCTCTGGCAGCGGGAGCTGCTCGGTGACGAATCCGCCCCGGACAGCCTGCTGAGCGGTCAACTGGTCCACTGGAGGGAGCAGCTGGCGGATCTGCCCGAGCAGATCGAGCTGCCGTTCGACCGGCCCAGGCCGGCGGTGATGTCCCACCGGGGCGCTCACCTGCCGGTGCGGATCGACGCCGAACTGCACCAGGGCCTGCGCGCGCTCGCCCGTGATGGCGGGGCCAGCCTCTTCATGGTGCTCCAGGCCGGGCTGGCCGCCCTGCTGAGCAAGCTCGGCGCGGGCACCGACGTCCCGATCGGCACGCCGATCGCCGGACGCACCGACGAGGCCGTGGACGACCTGGTCGGCTTCTTCGTCAACACCCTGGTGCTGCGTACCGACCTCTCCGGTGACCCGTCGTTCACCGACCTGCTGGGCCGGGTGCGCGCCGACGCGCTGGCCGCGTACGCGCATCAGGACGTGCCGTTCGAGCACCTCGTGGAGGCGCTCAACCCGACCCGGTCGCTGGCTCATCACCCGCTGTTCCAGACCATGCTCGCGTTGCAGAACGCGCCGCTCGGCACGTTCGCCCTGCCGCGGCTGCGAGTGGCGACCGACCTGGTCCACACCGGGACGGCCAAGTGCGACCTGACGTTCATGCTGACCGAACAGCCCGGCGCGCACGGGCTGTCGGGCCTGGTGGAGTACAGCACCGACCTGTTCGACGCGGCCACCGTCGAGGGGATCGTCGATCGGTGGCTGCGGCTGCTCCGCGCCGTGGTCGCCGACCCCGGCCGGCGGATCGGCCAGGTGGACGTGCTGTCCGCCGACGAGCTCCGCGCGCTGCTGCCGGCCGTCGGCGGCCGGAGCGGGGAGTTGCCGGAAAACAGCATCACGGCGCTCTTCGAGCGGCAGGTACGGGCGAACCCGGCGGCGGTCGCCGTGGTGAGCGGCGACGTCACGCTGACGTACGGCGAGTTGAACGCCCGGGCCAACCGGCTTGCGCACCACCTGATCGCCCGGGGCGTGGGGCCGGAGCAACTGGTGGCCGTGGCCCTGCCGCGCTCGGCCGAGCTGGTGGTGGCGGTCCTCGCGGTCCTCAAGGCGGGAGCGGCCTACGTTCCGGTGGACCCGCAGTATCCTGCCGCCCGGATCGCCTACCTTCTTCGGGACGCCCGGCCGTCGCTGCTCGTGACGACGGGCCGGACCGGCGAACTGCCGGGTACGGACCCGGTGGACCGGCTCCTGCTGGACGCCGCCGACCTGGGTGGGCTGCCGGACACCGACCCGGAGGTCCCCCTCGATCCAGGCCACCCCGCCTACGTCATCTACACCTCCGGGTCCACGGGCGACCCCAAGGGCGTCGTGGTGCCGCACCGGAACGTGGTGCGGCTGTTCGGCACCACCCAGGAGCTGTTCGGCTTCTCCGCGCAGGACGTCTGGACCCTCTTCCACTCCTACGCCTTCGACTTCTCGGTGTGGGAGCTGTGGGGCCCGCTGCTGTACGGCGGCCGTGTGGTGGTCGTGGACCACGAGACCAGCCGCTCGCCCCACCGGTTCCTGGAGCTCCTCGCCCGTGAGCGGGTGACGGTGCTCAACCAGACGCCGTCCGCCTTCTACCAGCTGATGCAGGCGGACGAGGAGGCACCGGAGACCGGCCGTTCGCTCGCCCTGCGCACCGTGGTGTTCGGCGGCGAGGCGCTGGAGCACGCCCGGCTGTCGAGCTGGTACGAGCGACACCCGGACGACGCGCCGCTGCTGGTCAACATGTACGGCATCACCGAGACCACCGTGCACGTGACCTACGCCGCGCTCGACCGGTCCGGCACCCTCGCCGGCCAGATCGGCACGGCCGTCCCGGACCTGCGCACGTACGTGCTGGACGCCCACCTGCGGCCGGTTCCCCCGGGCGTGCCCGGGGAGCTGTACGTCGCGGGCGCCGGGTTGGCGCGCGGCTACCTGAACCGGCCCGGTCTGACCGCCGGGCGCTTCGTGGCCGACCCGTTCGGGCCGGCCGGTGCGCGCATGTACCGCAGCGGCGACGTCGTGCGCCGGGGCGCGGACGGCAGCCTGCGGTTCGTGGGCCGGGCCGACGACCAGGTGAAGGTCCGCGGCTTCCGGATCGAACTCGGCGAGATCGAGGCGGTGCTCGCCGCGCACCCCGGCGTCGCCCAGGTCGCCGTCCTGGCGCGGCATGACCGGGCCGACGACACCCGGCTGGTCGCGTACCTGGTGCCCGCCCAGGGTGCCGCCCCACGCTCGGCCGAACTGCGCGAGCACCTGCGGGAGCAGCTGCCGGAGTACATGGTGCCGGCCGCGTTCGTCACCCTGGAAAGCCTGCCGCTGACCGCCAACGGCAAGCTGGACCGACGTGCGTTGCCCGCCCCCGACCTCGCTCCGACGAACACCGGCCGCCCGCCGCGTACGCCGCAGGAGCAGATCCTGTGCGAGTTGTTCGCCGAGGTCCTCGGGGTGGCCGAGGCCGGTGTCGAGGACAGCTTCTTCGACCTGGGCGGGCACTCGCTGCTGGCGACCCGCCTGGCCGCCCGGGTCCGCGCGACCCTGGGCGTGGAGCTGGAGCTGCGCACCCTGTTCGAGACCCCGACCCCGGCCGGCGTGGCCTCCGCCCTGGTGGGTGCCCGCCGGGCGCAGTCGGCGCTGGCGCCCCACCTGCGTCCCGAGCTGATCCCGCTGTCGTTCGCGCAGCGTCGGCTCTGGTTCCTGCACCAGCTGGAGGGCACCGGCGCGAACTACCACATCTCCCTGGCATGGCGGCTGTCCGGACACCTGGACCGGCGGGCCCTTCGAGCCGCCCTGGCGGACGTGGCGGCCCGGCACGAGAGTCTGCGCACCGTCTTCCCGGTGGTGGACGGCGTGCCGTACCAGCAGGTGCTGGATGTCCTGGCGGCCCGCCCGCGGCTGGACGTGAGCGGGACCACCGAGGCCGGGCTGCCGGACGCGCTGGCGACCGCGAAGGCTCGTCCGTTCGATCTGGCGGTCGATCTGCCGCTGCGCGTCGAGCTGTTGGAGCTGGCGCCGGACGAGCACGTGCTCCAGGTGGTGCTCCACCACATCGCGGGTGACGGCTGGTCGCTGGGCCCGCTCGCGCAGGATCTGACCGCCGCCTACGCGGCGCGCTGCCGCGGCGAGGAGCCGGCGTGGGCGGAGCTGCCGGTCCAGTACGCCGACTACGCCCTGTGGCAGCACGAGCTGCTCGGTGACGCCACCGACCAGGAGAGCCTGTTCGCCCGCCAGGCGGCCTACTGGACCAGGCAGCTGGCCGATCTGCCGGAGCAGCTCCGGCTGCCCGGCGACCGGCCCCGCCCGGCGGTCGCCTCGCACCGGGGCGGCTTCGTGCGCGCCGGGCTGGACGCCGAGCTGCACCGCGGTCTGCGCGAGCTGGCCCGCGTTCACGGGACCAGTCTGTTCATGGTGCTTCAGGCAGGGCTGGCGGCGCTGCTGAGCAAGCTCGGCGCGGGCGACGACATCCCGGTCGGCAGCCCGATCGCCGGCCGGACGGACCAGGCGCTCGACGAGCTGGTCGGCTACTTCGTCAACACCCTGGTGTTCCGTACGGACACCTCGGGCGATCCGACGTTCGCCGAGCTGCTGGGCCGGGTGCGGGACACCGCGCTGGCCGGGTACGCCAACCAGGACCTGCCGTTCGAGTACCTGGTCGAAGCCCTCAACCCGGTGCGGTCGCTGGCGCACCACCCGCTGTTCCAGGTCATGCTGGTGCTGCAGAACGCACCCCGGGCCGACTTCGCCCCGCCAGGGCTGCGCGTCGACGAGGTGGAGCTGACCACGGCCACGTCCAAGTTCGACCTGGTCTTCTCGCTGTCCGAGCGGCATGCCGGGGACGGCTCCCCGGACGGAATCGACGCGTTCGTCCAGTTCGCGAGCGATCTGTACGATCCGGCCACCGTCGATACGATGGTCGCGCGCTGGGTGCGGCTGCTGAGGGCAGCCGTCGCCGACCCGCAGCGGCGGCTCGGCCGCGTCGATCTGCTGTCCGTCGAGGAGCGCTGCGAGCTGCTGCCCGCGGTGGAGGCCGGGGCTGCGGTCACCGCGAGCCTGCCGGAGATGTTCGCGGCGCAGGTGGCGGCGGCACCCGAGGCCCTCGCACTGGCCTGCGACGGCGTGGAGTTGACGTACCGCCAGCTCGATGCGCGGGCGAACCGGTTCGCGCATGCGCTGATCGCTCGGGGTGTGGGTCCGGAGCAGATCGTGGCGGTGGCACTGCCGCGGTCGGTGGAGTTCGTGGTGGCCGTCCTGGGCATCCTGAAGACGGGAGCCGCCTATCTGCCGGTTGATCCGGCGTATCCGGAGTCGCGGATCGCGTTCATGCTGATGGACGCGCGGCCGACCGTGGTGGTCGACGACCCGGCGATGGTGGCCGACGTGGCCGAGCGCCCGGACACCGATCCCGCCGTTGCGGTGGACGCCCGACACTCGGCGTACGTGATCTACACGTCCGGCTCGACCGGACGGCCCAAGGGCGTCGTGGTGAGCCACGCGGGCCTGCGGGGAATGGTCGCCGAGCAGGTCGAGCGGCTCGGCATCGACGCGGCCGGCCGGGTGCTCCAGTTCTCCTCGCCCAGCTTCGACGTCTCGCTGTGGGACCTGTGCGGCGCCCTGCTCACCGGTGCCGCCCTGGTGCCGGCGCCCGCGGACGAGCCTGTCGCCGCGCTGACCGACCCGAGCCTCGCTCTCACCCATGCGACGGTACCGCCGTCCGTGCTGGCGGCGCTGTCGCCGGACGCGGTGACCGTGCCGACGCTGGCGGTCGCGGGTGAGGCCTGCCCGCCGGAACTGGTGGCGCGCTGGGCGCCTGGGCGCCGGATGATCAACGCGTACGGTCCGACCGAGACGACGGTCATCGCGACGATGAGCGAGCCGCTGTCGCCGGGGACGGGCGTGCCGCCGATCGGCCGTGCCGTCGCCGGGTTCCGGACGTACGTGCTGGACCAGCGGCTGGACCTGGTGCCGCCCGGTGTGACCGGGGAGCTGTACGTCGCCGGCCCGGGTCTCGCGCGCGGCTACCTGAACCGGCCCGAGCTCTCCGCCGGGCGGTTCGTGGCCTGCCCGTTCGGCGCGGCAGGTGAGCGCATGTACCGCACCGGGGACCTGGTGCGCCGACGCGCTGACAGCCAGTTGGAGTACCTCGGCCGTGCCGACGACCAGGTGAAGGTGCGCGGCTTCCGGATCGAACTCGGCGAGATCGAGACGGCGCTGGCCGAACACCCGCAGGTCGGTCAGGTCGCGGTGATCGCCCGGAAGGGCCAGGCGGAGGACACCCGCCTGGTCGCCTACCTGGTGCCCGCCACCGGCGCCGAGCTTCAGCCGGAGGAACTGCGCACCCACCTCCGCGAGTCGCTGCCGGACTACATGGTGCCCGCCGCGTTCGTCGCCCTCGACACCCTGCCGTTGACCGCCAACGGCAAGCTCGACCGGCGCGCCCTGCCCGAGCCCGAGTTCACCGGATCGCGGGTCGGCAGGGCACCGCGCACCCCGCAGGAGCAGGTGCTGGCCGGGCTGTTCGCCGAGGTGCTGGGCCTGACGCAGGTCGGCGTCGACGACAACTTCTTCGACCTGGGTGGACACTCCCTGCTGGCCACCCGGCTGGTGGCCCGGGTCCGGGCGACCCTGGGCGTCGAGCTGGCGCTGCACACCCTGTTCCGGACCCCGACGGTGGCCGGGCTGGCCGCCGTCATGGGCGACGCCGACCGGGCCAGGCTCGCCCTGAGCCGGGCGGACCGGCCGGAGCTCGTACCGCTCTCGTCCGCGCAGCGGCGGTTGTGGTTCCTGCACCAGCTGGAGGGCGCCGGACCGGTCTACAACATGCCGCTTGCGTGGCGGCTCTCCGGACCACTGGACCGGGTGGCCCTGGAGAAGGCGCTCGCCGACGTCATCGACCGTCACGAGAGCCTACGGACGGTCTTCCCGACGACGGACGGCGTACCGTTCCAGAAGGTGCTGAGCCCCGGGGCGGTGCGGCCGAAGCTGCGGGCCACCCCGGCCGACGAGACTCACCTGCCGGAGCTGCTGGTGACGGCCGCGGCGCGCGGATTCGATCTCGCCTCCGAACCACCGCTGCGAGCCGACCTGTTCGAGGCGGCGCCGGACGAACACGTGCTGCTGGTGGTGGTCCATCACATCGCCGGTGACGGCTGGTCACTGGGCCCGTTGTCGACCGACCTGGCCACCGCGTACGCGGCGCGCTGCCGGGGCGAGGAACCGCAGTGGGCGTCGCTGCCCGTTCAGTACGCCGACTACACCCTGTGGCAGCACCGGCTGCTCGGTGACGCGGCCGACCAGGACAGCCTGTTCACCCGTCAGACGGCCTACTGGACACGGACGCTGGCGGACCTGCCGGAGCAGATCCGTCTCCCTGCCGACCGCCACCGTCCCTCCGCCCCCTCCTATTCCGGCGGCCACCTCGCCGTCGAGGTGGACGCCGAACTGCACGCCGGGCTGCTCCGCTTGGGCCGGGAGCACGGGGCCAGCGCATACATGGTGTTGCAGGCCGCACTGGCGGCGCTGCTGGACAAGCTCGGCGCGGGCACGGACATCCCTGTAGGCAGTCTGATCGCGGGAAGGACCGACCAGGCTCTGGACGACCTCGTCGGGTTCTTCGTCAACACCCTGGTGCTGCGGACCGACACCTCGGGCGACCCGACGTTCGCCGAGTTGCTGGGCAGAGTCCGGGAGAACGCGCTGGCCGCGTACGCGCACCAGGACCTGCCGTTCGAGCACCTCGTCGAGGCCCTCAACCCGGCCCGGTCGCTCGCGCGCCAGCCCCTGTTCCAGGTGCTGCTCGCGCTGCAGAACGTGCCCCGCACCGAGTTCTCCCTGCCCGGCCTGAGCGCCGAGACCGTACTGGTGCGGACGCCCACGGCGATGTTCGACCTCTCCATCCACCTGCTGGAGCGCGGCGGCACCGGCGGGCCGGCCGAGGGCATCATCGGACGAGTCGAGTACAGCACCGACCTGTTCGACCGCGCCACGGTGGAGGCGTTGGTCGCCCGGTGGCTGGGCCTGCTGGCATCGGTGGTCGCCGAGCCGGAGCGGCCGCTGAGCCGGATCGACGTGCTCACCGCCGAGGAGCGACACGAGTTGCTGGTCGTGCGCAACGACACCGCGTGCCCGGCTCCCCTCACCGGCCTGCCATCCCTGTTCGAGGCCCAGGTCCGGGCGACCCCGGACGCCCCGGCGGTGGTGTTCGAGGACACCGCACTGACCTATCGGGAGCTGAACCGCAGGGCCAACCGCCTGGCGCACGCGCTGATCGCGCGTGGGGTGGGACCGGAGCAGGTCGTCGCCCTGCGACTGCCGCGCTCCACCGAGCTGGTGGTCGCCGTCCTCGCGGTCCTCAAGACGGGTGCGGCGTACCTGCCGGTCGACCCGGACTACCCGGCCGCCCGCATCGCGTACATGCTTCAGGACGCGCGACCGGCCGTGGTGCTCGACGACCTCGCGGCCGTCACACCGGTCGAGGAGCAGCCGGAGCACGATCCGGCCGTCGCCGTGGACGCGCGGCACCCGGCCTACGTCATCTACACCTCGGGCTCCACCGGCCGGCCCAAGGCCGTGGTGATGCCCGCAGCCGGGCTGCTGAACCTGCTGGCCTGGCACCACCGGGCTGTCGGTGGCGAACCCGGCACGCGCACCGCGCAGTTCACCGCGATCAGCTTCGACGTCTCGGTGCAGGAGATGCTGTCCGCGCTGCTGTACGGCAAGACCCTCGTGGTGCCGACCGAGGAGCAGCGCCGCAGCGCCGAGCTGTTCGCCCGGTGGCTGGACCGGCAGGGGGTCGAGGAGCTGTTCGCGCCCAATCTGGTGGTCGAGGCGCTGGCCGAGGCCGCCGAGGAGGCCGAGCTCGAGCTGCCGAACCTGCGGCTGATCGCGCAGGCCGGCGAGGCGATGCGGCTGGGCGGTGCGGTACACCGCTTCCAGGCCCGGCGGCCGGGGCGGGTGCTGCACAACCACTACGGCCCCGCCGAAACCCACGTGATCACCGCCTACCCGCTGCCGGCCGACCCCTCCGACTGCCCGCTCCCGGTGCCGATCGGCCGTCCGATCGCGAACTGCCAGGTGTACGTGCTGGATACGGCACTGCGGCCGGTCGCCCCGGGCGTGCCGGGCGAGCTGTACCTCGCCGGTGCGGGACTCGCCCGCGGCTACCTGAACCGGCCCGGGCTCACCGCCACGCGGTTCGTCGCCAACCCGTACGGTCCGGCCGGCGCGCGGATGTACCGCACCGGTGACCTGGTTCGCTGGCGCGCCGACGGCGAGCTGGAGTTCGGGGGCCGGGTTGACCACCAGGTGAAGGTCCGCGGGTTCAGGATCGAGCCGGGCGAGATCGAGGCCGAGCTGGCCGCGCATCCGGGTGTCGCCCAGGTCGCGGTGCTCGCCCGGGTGGACCGGCCGACCGAGACCCGGATCGTCGCGTACGTGGTGCCCACGGCCGAGACCGGGGCCACGGCTGCGACGCTGGCGGCGTACCTGCGCGACCGCGTGCCGGACTACCTGGTGCCGTCGGCGTTCGTGCTGCTGGACGCGCTGCCGCTGACGGCGAACGGGAAGCTGAACCGTGCGGCGCTGCCCGCGCCCGAGCCGGATACCGCCGGGAGCAGCCGCGCGCCGCGCACGCCGCAGGAGCAGATCCTGTGCGAGTTGTTCGCCGAGGTGCTGGGCGCACCCCAGGTGGGGGTGGACGACGACTTCTTCGACCTGGGCGGTCACTCCCTGCTCGCCACCCGGCTGGTCTCGCGGGTCCGGGCGACCCTCGGCGTCGAGCTGGAACTGCGCAGCCTGTTCCGGACGCCGACGCCCGCCGGCCTCGCGGCCGGGCTGCACGACGCCGGCACCGCGCGGCGGGCCCTGGTTCCCCAGCCCCGCCGCGAGCCCATGCCGCTGTCGTTCGCACAGCGCCGGCTCTGGTTCCTCCAGCAGTTCGGGACGCCGAGCGCCACCTACCACATGCCGCTCGCCCTGCGGCTGTCCGGCGACCTCGACCGGGCTGCGCTGAAGGCCGCGCTCGCCGACGTGGTGACCCGGCACGAGACCCTGCGCACGATCTTCCCGCACACCTCCGGGGTTCCGCACCAGCGGGTGCTGGACGCCGCCGAGGTCACTGTCCCGCTGGCGGTGCGCGCGGTCGGCGAGGCGGAGGTTCCGGCCCTGCTGCGCGAGGCGGCGGTGCGGGCGTTCGACCTGACGTCGGAACTGCCGCTGCGGGTCGCGCTGTTCGCGGTCGCGCCGCAGGAGCACGTACTGCTGCTGGTGCTGCACCACATCGCTGGTGACGGCTGGTCCATGGGCCCGCTGGCCCGCGACCTCGCCGCGGCCTATACCGCCCGGCGGGGCGGTGAGGCGCCCGCATGGCCTCCGCTGCCGGTGACGTACGGCGACTACACCCTGTGGCAGCACGAGATCCTCGGTGACGAGCGGGACGCGGACAGTGTGTTCGCGCGTCAGGTCGCCTACTGGACCGAGGCGCTGGCCGGGTTGCCCGACCAGCTGCACCTGCCCGTCGACCGGCCGCGTCCGGCCGCCATGTCGTACCGCGGCGACCTGCTGGACGTGCGGATCGACGCCGAACTGCATGCCGCGCTGCTGGAGTTGGCGCGGCGTACCGGCACCAGTCTGTTCATGGTGTTCCAGGCGGCCCTGGCCGCGCTGTACACGCGGTTGGGCGCGGGAACGGACATCCCGATCGGGAGCCCGATCGCGGGGCGTACGGACGAGGCGCTGGACGATCTGGTCGGGTTCTTCGTGAACACGCTGATGCTGCGCACCGACACGAGCGGCGACCCGACGTTCGCCGAGCTGCTGGGGCGGGTGCGGGAGACGGCACTGTCGGCCTTCGCCCACCAGGACGTGCCCTTCGAACACCTCGTGGAGGTGCTGAACCCGTCCCGGTCACTGTCGCACCACCCCCTGTTCCAGACCGGGCTGGTCGTACAGAACGCGCCGGGCGGTGAGTTCGAGCTGCCCGGCCTGAGGGCTGCCGGGATGGCCGTGTCCACCGGGACCTCCCGGCTCGACCTGACCTTCGGCCTGGCGGAGCAGCACGGGTCCGACGGCACTCCGGCCGGACTGAGCGGTGCGGTGGAGTACAGCGCCGACCTGTTCGACCGCTCGACCGTGAAGGCCCTCTTCGCCCGGTGGACCAAGCTGCTGGCCGCGGTCGCGGCCGCTCCGGACCGGCCGATCGGCGGGATCGATCTGCTGTCCGATGACGAGCGCCGCGAGCTGTTGCCTGCCGCTGAGGGCGGGTCTGCCACCATGAGCCTGCCGGAGATGCTGGCGGCGCAGGTGGAGGCGACGCCGGATGCGATCGCGCTGGTCCGTGGCGAGACCGAGTTGACGTACGGGCAGCTCAATGCCCGGGCGAACCGGTTCGCGCATGCGCTGATCGCTCGGGGCGTGGGCCCGGAGCAGATCGTGGCAGTGGCCTTGCCGCGCTCGCTCGAGTCCGTGGTGGCCGTCCTGGGCGTGCTGAAAGCCGGGGCCGCGTACCTGCCGGTGGATCCCTCGTACCCCCAGTCGCGGATCGCGTTCATGCTGGACGACGCCCGACCGACGGTGGTCATCGACAACCCGGCCATGGTCGCCGACGGAGACTGGCCGGACACCGATCCAAAGATCACGCTCGACGTCCGGCACCCCGCCTACGTGATCTACACCTCCGGCTCGACCGGCCGCCCCAAGGGCGTCGTCGTGAGCCACACCGGTGTGCCGGGCCTGGTGGCGGCACAGGCCGAGCGGCTCGGCGTGGAGCCGGGCAGCCGGGTGCTCCAGCTCGCCTCGCCCAGCTTCGACGCGTCCTTCTGGGACCTGTGCAGTGCCCTGCTCACCGGTGCCGCCCTCGTCCTGGCCCCGGCCGAGGCCCCGCTGGAGGCCCTGACGGACCGCCGGCTCGGCGTCACCCATGTGACGCTGCCGCCCTCGGCCCTGGCGGCGCTGGACGGCGCCGACGTCTCGGCCGCCACCCTGGTGGTGGCGGGTGAAGCGTGTGCGCCGGAGCTGGTGTCCCGGTGGGCGGCCGGACGCCGGTTGATCAACGCGTACGGTCCGACGGAGACGACGGTGTGCGCGACGATGAGCGACCCACTGTCCCCGGGGTCGGGCGTGCCGCCCATCGGCCGACCGGTCGCGGGCTTCCTGGCATACGTACTCGACGAGCGCCTGCGCATCGTGCCGCCGGGTGTGGTGGGAGAGTTGTACGTCACGGGGGCGGGCCTGGCGCGCGGGTACCTGAACCAGCCGGCACTGACGGCCGGACGGTTCGTGGCCTGCCCGTTCGGCACGGACGGCGAGCGCATGTACCGCACCGGCGACCTGGTGCGCCGGCGCGCCGACGGCGACCTGGAGTACGTCGGCCGCGCCGACCAGCAGGTGAAGGTACGCGGCTTCCGCATCGAGCTCGGCGAGATCGAGGCAGCTCTGGCCGAGCACCCCGCCGTCGCCCAGACCGCCGTCCTCGCACAGGACGAGCGGCTCGTCGGCTACGTGGCAGCGCGTCCCGACGCGGTCGTACGTCCGGCGGAGCTGACGGCGTACCTGCGCGACCGCCTGCCCGACTACCTGGTGCCGTCGGCGTTCGTGCTCCTGGATGTGCTGCCGCTGACGCCGAGCGGAAAGCTCAACCGGGCGGCGCTGCCCGCGCCGGAGTCGGTGACCGCGGCGACGGGCCGGGCTCCGCGTACGCCGCAGGAGCAGATCCTGTGCGAGCTGTTCGCCGAGGTGCTGGGCGCGCCCCAGGTGGGGGTCGACGACGACTTCTTCGACCTGGGCGGGCACTCCCTGCTCGCCACCCGGCTGGTCGCACGGATTCGCTCGGTGCTCGATGTGGAGCTGGGGTTGCGCGCGCTCTTCCAGGCGCCCACCGCGGCGGGAGTGGCCAAGGCGTTGGCCGAGGCCGGCCGCGCCCGTCCGGCGCTGACGGCGCACATGCGTCCGGAAGCGGTACCGCTCTCCTTCGCCCAGCGCCGGCTCTGGTTCCTGCACCGCATGGACGGCACCGCCGCGACGTACCACATCCCGCTGGCGCTCCGTCTGACCGGGACGCTCGACGCGGCGGCGCTGGACGAAGCACTCTGCGACGTGGTGGCCCGGCACGAGAGCCTGCGGACGGTGTTCCCGGAAGTCGACGGCGTACCGTGCCAGTGCGTCCTGGCCCCGGAGGCCGCCCGGCCTCGGGCACGGTTCACCGAGGTGTCCGACGCCGAACTACCCAAGCGGCTCGCCGAGTTCGCCCGGCAGCCCTTCGACCTGGCGGCGGAACCACCACTGCGGGCGAAGCTGTTCGCACTCGCGCCGCAGGAGCACGTGCTGCTGCTGGTGATGCACCACATCGCCGGTGACGGCTGGTCCACCGGCCCGCTGGCCCGCGACCTGACCGAGGCATACGCCGCTCGGTGCGAGGGGCGCGCACCGAGCCGGCCGGTCCTGCCGGTGCAATACGCCGACTACACGCTGTGGCAGCGCGACCTGCTCGGCGACGCCGTCGACCCGGCGAGCCGGTTCGCCGAACAACTGGACTACTGGAAACGGCAGTTGTCCGACCTGCCGGAGCTGCTCCAGCTGCCCACCGACCGGGCGCGGCCGGCCGTCGCCCGCTGGCACGGGGGCCAGGTCGGCCTGGAGTTGAGTCCCGAACTGCACGCTGCCTTGGCCCAGTTGGCGCGGCGTACCGGCACCAGTCTGTTCATGGTGCTCCAGGCGGCCCTGGCCGCGCTGTACACGCGGTTGGGCGCGGGAACGGACATCCCGATCGGGAGCCCGATCGCGGGGCGTACGGACGAGGCGCTGGACGATCTGGTCGGGTTCTTCGTGAACACGCTGGTGCTGCGCACCGACACGAGCGGTGACCCGACGTTCGCCGAGTTGCTGGGGCGGGTGCGGGAGACGGCACTGTCGGCCTTCGCCCACCAGGACGTGCCCTTCGAGCACCTCGTGGAGGTGCTGAACCCGTCCCGGTCACTGTCGCACCACCCCCTGTTCCAGACCATCCTGGCCGTGCAGAACGCGCCGATGGGCCGTTTCTCGCTGCCCGGCCTTGACGTCACCACCTACGCGGTGGCCACCGGAACCGCCAAGTTCGACCTCGGTGTGAACCTCGCCGAACAGTTCGGACCGGACGGAAGGCCGGCCGGAATCGTCGGCGCGGTGGAGTACGCAACCGACCTGTTCGACCGGGATACGGTCGCCACGCTCGCCCGGCGCTGGACGCTCCTGCTGGAGGCGGTCACCGCCGACCCGGAGCAGCCGATCGGTTTGATCGACCTCCTCGAATCCGACGAGCGGCACCGGCTGCTGGAGCGCGGCAACGCGACCGCCCGTGAGGTGGGCGCCGTACCGGTGCCGGAGGCCTTCGCTGCGCAGGTGGAGGCGACGCCGGATGCGATCGCGCTGGTCCGTGGCGAGACCGAGTTGACGTACGGGCAGCTCAATGCCCGGGCGAACCGGTTCGCGCATGCGCTGATCGCTCGGGGCGTGGGCCCGGAGCAGATCGTGGCAGTGGCCTTGCCGCGCTCGCTCGAGTCCGTGGTGGCCGTCCTGGGCGTGCTGAAAGCCGGGGCCGCGTACCTGCCGGTGGATCCCTCGTACCCCCAGTCGCGGATCGCGTTCATGCTGGACGACGCCCGACCGACGGTGGTCATCGACAACCCGGCCATGGTCGCCGACGGAGACTGGCCGGACACCGATCCAAAGATCACGCTCGACGTCCGGCACCCCGCCTACGTGATCTACACCTCCGGCTCGACCGGCCGCCCCAAGGGCGTCGTGGTGAGCCACGCCGGTGTGGCGAGTCTGGTCACCGCCCAGATCGAGCGTTTCGCAATCGAACCCGACAGTCGCGTGCTCCAGTTCGCCTCGCCCAGCTTCGACGCTTCGGTGTCGGAGGTCTTCACCGCCCTGCTGCGCGGCGCAGCCCTCGTGCTGCCCCCTGCGGCGGACCCGGTCGCCGCACTGACCGACCCGGACCTCGCGGTCACCCACGTGACCGTGCCCCCGTCCCTCCTGGCCACCGTGGAGCAGGACGCGCTGACCGTGTCGACACTGGTGGTGGCGGGTGAAGCCTGCCCCTCGGAGCTGGTGGAACGCTGGGCACCGGGCCGTCGGATGATCAACGCGTACGGTCCGACGGAGACGACGGTGTGCGCGACGATGAGCGACCCACTGTCCCCGGGGTCGGGCGTGCCGCCGATCGGCCGTCCGATCTCCAACGCCCGGGTGTACGTCCTGGACGAGCGGATGCGGCCGGTGCCGCCGGGAGTGCCAGGCGAGTTGTACGTCGCGGGGGCGGGCTTGGCGCGCGGGTACCTGAACCAGCCGGCGCTGACGGCCGGACGGTTCGTGGCCTGCCCGTTCGGCACGGACGGCGAGCGCATGTACCGCACCGGCGACCTGGTGCGCCGGCGCGCCGACGGCGACCTGGAGTACGTCGGCCGCGCCGACCAGCAGGTGAAGGTACGCGGCTTCCGCATCGAGCTCGGCGAGATCGAGGCGGCCCTGGCCGAGCACCCCGCCGTCGCCCAGGCCGCCGCCGTTGCGCAGGACGACCGGCTCGTCGGCTACGTCGTCCCACGCCAGGAGGCAGACCGCGACGGTCACCTCGAAGCGGACCACGTGGGCGAGTGGCGGGACATCTACGATGCCCTGCGCATCGTTCCCGAGGAAGCCGCCTTCGGCCAGAACTTCGTCGGCTGGAACAGCAGTTACGACGCGAGCCCGATCCCGATCGAGCAAATGCGGGAGTGGCGGAACGCCACCGTGGCACGCATCCTGGCCCTGCGCCCCCGCCGGGTGCTGGAGGTCGGCGTCGGCACCGGCCTGCTCCTCTCGCAGATCGCACCGCACTGCGAGGCGTACTGGGCGACCGACTTCTCCGCCACCGCGATCGACGCGCTGGCCGCCCAAGTGGCTCGGGAGGAACGGCTGGCCGAGCGTGTGGTGTTGCAGACCCGCCCGGCGCACGACACCGACGGGCTGCCGGTCGGGCGGTTCGACACCATCGTGCTGAACTCGGTGGTGCAGTACTTCCCGTCCGCCGACTACCTCGCGGACGTGATCGACCGGCTGATGCGGCTGCTCGCCCCCGGCGGCGCGCTCTTCGTCGGCGACGTCCGCAACCTGCGGCTGCTGTGCCCGCTGGCGACGGCCGTCCAGCTCCACCGGGCCGACGACGGCGCCGATCTGCCCGCAGTGCGCCGTGCCGTCGAGCAGGCCCTTCTGGTGGAGAAGGAACTCCTGGTCGACCCGGACTTCTTCGCCGTCCTGCGCGACCGCGGCACCGTCGGGGCCGTGGCCGTGGAGGTCAAGCGCGGCCGGCACCACAACGAGCTCACTCGCTACCGCTACGACGTCACGCTGCACAAGCAGCCGGCCGGCCCGACGGCTCCAACCCCACCGCAGGAGCTGACGTGGGGCCGAGAGGTCACCGACCTCACGGAAGTGCGCGAGTTGCTCACCCGGCGCGGCACGGAGCCGGTGCGCATCACCGGGGTGCCGAACCGGCGCGTCGCCCGCGAGGCAGCACTGGCCCGGGCGGTGCAGAACGGGGACGGCACGCTCCCCGAACTGCTGGACCGGCTGCACGGCCCGGACAGCGGCAATCTGCCCGACCCGGAGGATTTCCGCGAACTCGGCGACGAACTCGGCCGCCGGGTGGACGTCACCTGGTCAGCCGGCGCGCCCGACGCCCTGGACGTCGTCATCGGCGGCGTACCGGGAGACGCCCCCGTCGAGACCTACCGGCCGCTGCGGCCGTCCGGCACCGCGCTGTCCTCGCTCACCAACCGCCCGACCGGAAGCCGCGCCACGGGCGCCCTCGTCGGCGCACTCCGCGACCGGCTGCGCGACCGGCTGCCCGACTACCTCGTGCCGTCGGCCATCGTCGTCCTGGACGCACTGCCGCTGACCGCCAGCGGCAAGGTCGACCGCCGCGCCCTGCCCGCCCCCGACCTGGGGACGGCCGCGACCGGGCGGGCGCCGCGCACCCCGCAGGAACAAATGCTCGCCGATCTCTTCGCCGACGTGCTCGGGCTGCCCGGGGTCGGTGTCGAGGACAGCTTCTTCGACCTCGGCGGGCATTCCCTGCTGGCGACCCGCCTGGCCTCCCGGGTCCGGGCGGTCTTCGGCGCGGAGCTCGAGGTCCGCACTCTCTTCGAGCACCCGACCGTGGCCGCCCTGGCGGCCCGCCTCGACGGCTCGGTCACGCAGCGGCCCGCGCTGACCGCCCGTCCGCGCCCCGAGCGGATCCCGCTGTCCTTCGCCCAGCAACGCCTGTGGTTCCTGCACCGCATGGACGGGCCGAGCGCCACCTACAACATGCCGCTCGCCCTGCGCCTGGACGGCGAACTGGACCGGGCGGCGCTGCGTGCCGCGCTCGCCGACGTGATCGCCCGGCACGAGAGCCTGCGGACGGTCCTGCGCGAGGCGGACGGCGTGCCGTACCAGCTCGTGCTGAGCGAGGACGAGGCCCGCCCCGAACTGCCGGTCATCGAGCTCGATGACGTACGGCTGGCCGGCCGGCTGACGGAGGGGGCCCAGCGCGGCTTCGACCTGGCCGCCGAGCCGCCGATCCGCGCGGAGCTCTACGCGCTCGCCCCCGACCGGCATGTGCTGCTGCTCGTGGTGCACCACATCGCTGCCGACGGCTGGTCGATGGGCCCGCTCTCCCGCGACCTCGCGACCGCCTACGCCTCCCGCTGCCGGGGCGAGGAACCGCGGTGGTCCCCGCTGCCGGTGCAGTACGCCGACTACACACGGTGGCAACGCGATCTGCTCGGCGACGCCGCCGACCCGAACAGCCTGTTCGCCCGGCAACTCGCCTACTGGAGCGAGGAGCTGACCGGGCTGCCGCAGCGGCTGCAACTGCCCACGGACCGGCCGCGGCCGGCTGTGGCCTCCCAGCGGGGCGGCCGGCTCGCCGTCCGGCTGGACGCCGAACTGCACCAGGCACTGCGGGACCTGGCCACCACGCGCGGCGCCAGCATGTTCATGGTGCTCCAGGCCGGCCTCGCCGCGCTGCTCACCCGGCTCGGCGCCGGCACCGACATCCCGATCGGCAGCCCCATCGCCGGGCGCACCGACCAGGCGCTGGACGACCTCGTCGGGTTCATGGTCAACACCCTGGTGTTGCGCACCGACACGAGCGGCGACCCCGGCTTCGCTGAACTGCTCGGCCGGGTGCGGCAGAAGGCGCTGTCCGCGTACGCCCACCAGGACGTGCCGTTCGAGTACCTGGTCGAGGTGGTCAACCCGGCCCGGTCGCTGTCGCACCACCCGCTGTTCCAGATCATGCTGGCCCTGCAGAACGCGCCGCTGGGCGAGTTCACGCTGCCGGGACTGTCGACCGGCTACCTGGAGGCGCCGACCGGCACCGCGCGGGTCGACCTGACGTTCAGTCTGGCCGAGCAGTACCGACCGGACGGCAGCCTCGACGGCATGGCCGGTGCGGTGGAGTACGCCACCGATCTGTTCGACCCGGCCACCGTGGAGCTGCTGTTCGCCCGCTGGGCGCGGTTGCTGCGCGCGGTGGTCGCCGACCCCGACCGGCCGGTCAGCCGGATCGACATCATGTCCGGCGAGGAACGCCACCGGCTGCTGTCCGAGTTCAACGACACCGCCGTGGAGTTGCCCGAGGCCGCGCTGCCGGAGCTGTTCACCCGTCAGGCACGAGCCACCCCGGATGCGGTGGCCGTCGTGGCGAGCGACACGGAGCTGACGTATCGGGAACTCGACCTGCGGGCCAACCGCCTCGCGCGGGCACTGATCGGCCAGGGCGTGGCGCCGGAGACGCCGGTCGCGGTACTGCTGGAGCGCTCGGCGGATCTGGTCGTGGCGATCCTGGCGATCATCAAGGCGGGCGGCGCCTACGTGCCTCTCGACTCGCGCTTTCCGCAGTCCCGCATCGACCTGATCCTCCAGGAGGCCGGGACCTCGCTGGTCCTCACCGAGGACGTGCTGACCGCGCTGATCCAGGCCGAACCCGACTCCTCCGACCCTGAAGTCCCCTGCCACCCCCAGCAGTTGGCGTACGTGATGTACACCTCCGGCTCAACCGGGCGCCCGAAGGGCGTGGCTGTCACACACCGCGACGTGGTGGCCCACGCCCTGACCCCCTGCTGGCGCGACGGCGGACACGAGCGGGTGCTGCTGCACTCCCCCACCGCATTCGACCTCTCGACGTACGAGCACTGGGTGCCGCTGCTCGGCGGCGGCCGGGTCGTGGTCGCACCGCCCGGGCGGCTCGATCTCGACCTGCTGCACCAGACGGTCAGCGAGCACCAGGTGACCGGACTGTGGCTGACGGCCGGCCTGTTCCGCCTGGTCGCCGAGGAGCGGCCGGGCCTGCTCACAGGGGTCCGCGAGGTGTGGACCGGCGGTGACGTGGTTTCCCCGGCCGCCGTCGCCCGGGTGCTGGCAGCTTGCCCCGGTATCACGGTGGTCAACGGCTACGGGCCCACCGAGGCCACGACCTTGGCCACCTGCCACCCGGTGCACGCCCTCTCCGAGCATGCCGCGACCGTGCCGATCGGCCGGCCGATGGCGAACATGCGCGCCTACGTGCTCGACGCCGGGCTGCGGCCGGTGCCGCCGGGCGTGGTCGGCGAGCTGTACCTCGCGGGGGTGGGCGTGGCCCGGGGCTACGTCGGCCGGCCCGGCCTGACGGTGCAGCGTTTCACCGCCGATCCGTACGGGCCGGCCGGGAGCCGGATGTACCGCACGGGCGACCTGGCGTGGTGGCTGGCCGACGGCACGCTGGAGTTCGCCGGACGGGCCGACCACCAGGTCAAGCTGCGCGGCTTCAGGATCGAGCCCGGCGAGATCGAGGCGGTGCTCGCGAGCTGCCCGGGCGTCGCCCAGGTGGCCGTCGTCATCCGCGAGGACCAGCCGGACGACAAGCGGCTCGTCGCGTACCTGGTGCCCGCTCCCGAGGGTGTCCCCGAGGTGAGCGAGCTGTCCGACCGGCTGCGCCGCGAACTGCCCGAGTACATGGTGCCGTCGGCATACGTCACCCTGGACGTGCTGCCGTTGACCGCCAACGGCAAGCTGGACCGGGCCGCCCTGCCGGCCCCCGACTACGGTGCGCCGGGCGCCGGGCGCGGCCCCCGGACGCCGCAGGAGCAGCTGCTGTGCGACCTCTTCGCCCAGGTCCTCGGCCGGGAACAGGTGCACATCGACGACAGCTTCTTCGACCTGGGCGGACACTCGCTGCTTGCCGCCCGCCTGGTCTCCCGCGTCCGCGAGACCCTCGGCGTCGAGGTGGGCCTGCGCACGCTGTTCGAAGCGCCGACCGTGGCCGGGCTCACGGAATGCCTGGTCATGAACGATCCCGACGACGCGCTGGACGTGCTGCTGCCGCTGCGCACGACGGGGAGCCGGACACCGCTGTTCTGCATCCACCCCGGCGGCGGCATCAGCTGGTCGTACAGCGGGCTCCTGAACCACATCGGTTCCGAGTACCCGGTCTACGCGATCCAGGCGCGCGGCCTCGGCCGCCCCGAACCCCGGCCGGCGTCCTTCGAGGAGATGGCGGCCGACTACGCCAACCAGATCCGCAAGATCCAGCCCGAGGGCCCGTACCTGCTGCTCGGCTGGTCCGCCGGCGGGCTGATCGCCCAGGCGATCGCCTGCGAGCTGCAGGCACGGGGCGAGCGGACCGCGCTGCTGGCGATCCTCGACGCCTACCCGGTGAAGGACGTGGCGTTCGAGGAGGTGCCCGTGCCTACCGAGCGGGACGTTCTCGTCGGTGTGCTCGACTGCAACCTGGACGAGCTGGGCGACCGGCCGCTGACCTACGGCGAGGTCGCCGAGATCCTCCGCGAACGGGGCAGCGCGCTGGCCGGCCTGACGGGGCAGCAGATCGAGGTCGTCGTCCAAATCATGATCAACAACGCCAAGCTGGCGGTCGACTTCGTCCCCGGCAAATTTGACGGAGACCTGCTGCTGTTCAACTCCACGATCGACCGGGGCGAGGACAACGCCGGGCCCGGGACCTGGCGCCCGTACATCACCGGCCGGATCGAATCTCACGAGATCACCACCCGGCACGACCGGATGACCCAAGCCGGCTCGCTGGCCCAGATCGGACCGATCCTGGCCGCCAAGCTCGCCGAGGCCACCGGTGACACCGAAACCCGCAACCAGGAGGACTGATTTCCATGACCAACCCGTTCGAGGACCAGGACGGCACCTTCCTCGTGCTCGTCAACCAGGAGAACCAGCACTCGCTGTGGCCGCAGTTCGCGGACGTCCCCGCCGGCTGGGCCGTCGCCCACGGCCCCGACACCCACGCCGCGTGCCTGGAGTACGTCGAGCAGACGTGGACCGACATGCGGCCGAAAAGCCTCGTAGACGCCATGGACGCCCAGCGGTAGGGCGACCGACGTGACCTCCACCGAGACCCTGGACGAGGCTCGCAGTGCCGCGGGCCTCGTCCGGCCCGGCGACCTCGCCGCAGCGCTGCAAACGCCCGAGGCACGCCGGGACCCGTACCCGTTCTACGCCCGCATGCGGCACGAGAGCCCGGTCCACCGCAGCCCCCAGGGCATGTGGTACCTCACCCGGTACGCCGACGTCGAGGCGGCCCTGGGAGACCTGCGGCTGTCCAACGACCGGGACCGGATGACCCGCGCCTACGGCGCGCTCGGCGGCGACCTGAAGGCCTTCAGCAGGCTCACCGACCGGCTGGGCCGGGTGATGACCAACACCGACCCGCCGGAACACGCCCGGCTGCGCAAGCTGGCCAACCGCGCCTTCACCGCCCGGCGGGTCGAAGACCTGCGCGACGGCATCCAGCGGATCGTCGACCGGCTCGTCGACGAGGCGGTCGCGGCGGGGTCGTCCATGGACCTGATCGAGGCGGTCGCCTCCCCACTGCCGCTGTCCGTCGTCTGCGAGTTGTTCGGCATCCCGCCCGAGGACCGCCCGCAGGTCAAGAGCTGGTTCCGCCGCCTCGGCCGGCTCTCCGAGGACATCGACAAGTCCGAGGCCGCGATCGAGCAGTACGAGGAGTACCTCGCCCGACTCGTCCGCCGACGCCGGGCCGACCCGGGCGACGACCTGGTCAGCGCCCTGGTCGCGACGCAGGCGCAGGACGACCGGCTCACCGACTCCGAACTGCTGTCCACCTGCTTCGTCCTGATCACCGCGGGAGACGAGACCACCACCCACCTGGTCGGCAACGGCACGCTCGCTCTGCTGCGCCACCCCGACCAGCTGGCCCGGTTGCGTGAGGACCCGGCGCTGATCCGCACGGCCGTCGACGAACTGGCCCGCTACGACACGCCGACCCAGGCGATCGTCCGGGTCGTGGCCGAGGAAGTCGAGATCGGCGGGCAGACGCTGCGCGAGGGCGAGCTGGCGTACCTGTTCCTCGCCGCGACCAACCGTGATCCCGAGCGCTTCGAGGACCCCGACCGGCTCGACCTGTCCCGCCCCGGCAACCGCCACCTGAGCTTCGGCAACGGCCCGCACTTCTGCCTCGGCGGTCCACTGGCCAAGCTCCAGGCAGAGGTGGCCATCGGCACGCTGGTCCGCCGGCTCCCGCACCTGCGGCTGGCCGACGGGGCGGCCCTCGAATGGCGGCCCAACCCACTGCAACGACGGCTGAACGCCCTCCCGCTCACCTACTGACGTATGAACGACGACGAAGGAGAACTGACCATGGCCCGAGAGTTCGAAGTCCGCCGGGAGCAGGACCTGGCCGCCACGCCCGAGCGTGTCTGGCACGCGGTCGCCACCGGCGCCGGAAACCTCGGCTGGCTGTACCCCATGGAGGTCGAGCCGCGCATCGGCGGAAAGGTCACCCGGGCCGACGGCACCGTCGTGGCGTGGGAACCGCCGCACCACTTCGCCGTGCGCGTGGCCCTGGACGACGGGTTCTCCAACACCCTCACCTACCGGATCAAGCCGCTCGACGACGGAACCAGCCACCTGCGGATGGGAATCCACTGGGTGCACACGGGAGTCGTCGACGACTACTGGGACACCAAGGCGGACGCGGCCGAGAAGCACGTCGACTTCTACCAGCACGGGCTCGCCGAGTACCTGAGGCACTTCGCCGGCCGCCCCGCCGTCTACATCAGGGCCGGCCGCGACGAGCGCACCGACGACCCCGCCGACTTCGCCGCCCTGCGCCGACGCCTCGGCCTCACCGACGACACGACCGTGGGCGACCGGCTGTCGCTCGACCTCCCGGGTGCGGACGGCGGCTCGGAGGAGGTGGTCGTGGACTGGCTCAGCCCCGACTTCGTCGGCCTGCGCGGCCCACACGCGCTGTACCGGTTCTTCAACGGCAGCTCCTGGAACTGGCCGATCTGGCTGGGCCACCACCTGTTCGCCGTGGACGTGGACGAACAGCAGGCCACCAAGGCGTGGAACGCCTGGCTCAACGGCGCCTGACCCGTCGCACGACACAACCGAAGGACCCCTGGTGGAAACACTGCTCTACGCCGCCGAACTCGTCCAGGAAGACGGTACGTACAAGCTCGTCGTGCAGGACCTGGTGCGGGACACGGTCCAGGTCACCCCTGTCCCCAAATCCGCGGTGGACAGGCTCCCGACGTTCCTGTCGGTGCTGAGTTCCAAGCTCAGCTCCGCGCCGGCACGCGGCCGCAGGTAGACCTCTTCCGATGTGACGGGGCCGGTGCCGTCCGGCGCAGCAGCTCCCGGACGGCACCGGTCCCGCTGTGCCATGGGTCAGCCCATGACGGTTCGAGAGGCGGCGCCCTCGGCCACGGGCCGTTTGCGGGAGAACGCTCCCAGGTTGATGGCGACGCCGGTGTGTTCGCCGGTGTACCGCAGCGGATCGCGGTCGTGGTCGTGGCCGGCCTCCACGCGGTCGACCAGGGTGGCGAGGAACCGGCCCACAAGAGGAGCGTTCTTGAACTGGTTGCCGCTCGTGCCCATCGCGACGTAGAAGCCGGGCAGATCGGTGCAGTCGTAGAGGGGGGTCCAGTCGTCGGCGGCGTCGTAGACACCGGCGATGCCGGTCGGCCGGTTCGGAACGCGCAGGAGCGGGAATCGGCGTGCGGCCCTGGTCACTTGGGTGTCGAACCCGGTGGGCGTCGGGTGTGGGTTGCACAGGTCGGGGTCGTCGAGCCATTCCATCGGGTCGCAGTCGGGCAGCATGCTGCCGATGAGAAGGTGCCCGCCGAGGGGGCGCAGGTAGGTCCCGAAGTCGACATCGGCCACGATCAGGCCGAGCGTGGTCTCGGCACCGCCCGGGTCCGACGAGGTTGTGCCGCCCCGGCAGACCGGTGCGGCCACCTGGTGGACTTCCTGGCGCAGTGGGCGCACCCCGACGGTGAACTCGGCCCCGACATCGGCCATCCGGTTGAACGCGCCCGACCAGGGCCCGGCGGCGTTGATCACCACCGGTGCCGTGATCGCGGTGCCGTCGGCAAGCCGGATACCCGCCGCCCGGTCCTTGCGACGCAGGACACCGACGACCGCGCGACGGAAGAGGAAGCGGGTCCCGATGCGGGCCGCCGCGTCCGCGAAATTCTGTGCCGCGAGCTGGGGATCGTCGACGAAGCCCGCCTCGGGTGTGAACAGCGCGCCGAGTTCACCTTCGGGGCCGGAGAAGAACGCCTCGTCACGAAGGGGCTTGGGGGGCCCGTAGCGTCCCGCGTCGATGCCGGGGATCCGGCTGCGCAGCGTTGCGGCATCCCAGCGCTCGTACGGCACACCTGCACGCTCGAACAGTGTGACGACCTCCGACGTCCCGGAGCCCGGCGCGTCGAGTAGTACCGCTCCGGTCCGCCGGAACGCCGCCAGGCCAGGGCCGCGCACGGTCCCCAGGTGCTCCGCCCATCGTGCCCAGCAGTGCTGGGATTCCCAGGCGGTGGCGACACCGTCCCAGGTCGAGTAGTTGAAACGGATGATCGCGCTCGAGGCGCTGGTGGATCCGTGGCCGACGCCGCCGGACCTGTCGACGACCACCACGCGCCGACCGGTGCGGGCCAGCTCCAGTGCCACCGCGGCACCGATCACACCGGCCCCCACGACGACCGCGTCCGCGCCGGAGGGAAGCGTGTCCGGTTCCCCGGCCGTCATGACGGCGGCTCCCCGGGGGTTCGCGGGGCCCGGTCGCCGTTCGCGTCCGGGTGGACGCCGCCGACGTGGGGCGGGCGGTCGTCGGCGCCATACGGGAAGTGGCACGCGGCGCGGTGCGGCTGTCCGGCCGCATCCTGCTGGGGGTCCCGTGCGGCGCAGACCTCCCGCCCGGGATGCAGGTTCGGCCCGATGGGGCAACGCGGATGAAAGCGGCACCCGGGCGGTGGCGACGCGGGGTCGGGCACCTCTCCGGGCAGGAGCGGTTCCTCGACCTGTCGTCGTCCGGCGTGCAGGTTCGGCACGGCGGACAGGAGCGTTTGGGTGTAGGGATGCCGCGGGCGGCGCAGCAGGTTCTCGGTGGAGGCGGTCTCGACGATCCGACCGAGGTACATCACGGCGACGACGTCCGACACATGACGAACGGCGGCGAGGTCATGGCTGATGAACAGCATGGCGAAGCCCATGCGTCGCTGCAGGTCCCGGAGCATGGTGAGGAGCGCCGCCCGGACCGACACGTCGAGAGCCGAGGTGACCTCGTCGGCGATGAGTACCACCGGATCGACGGCGAGCGCGCGGGCGACGGCCACGCGTTGGCGCTGGCCGCCCGAGAGCTGCCGCGGCACGCGGTCGGCGCAGCCGGCGTCGAGACCGACCAGTTCCAGCAGTCCGTCGATGCGCTGTTCGCGGCTGCGGCGGTCCAGCCGGACGAAGGCCCCGGCTGATTCGGCGAGCGACTGACGGACCGTCATGCGCGGGTCCAATGCCGTGTCCGGGTCCTGGAACACCAGTTGGACCCGTTGCCCCAGCCGGCGCCGATCGGCCATCCGGCGCCCACGGTACTCCCGCCCTCCGACCGTGATCCGCCCGGCGCACGGATCGTCCAGCCCGACGACCGCACGTGCCAGAGTGGATTTTCCCGAACCGGACTCGCCGACCAGGCCGACCGTCTTGCCCCGGGGAACCTCCAGTGACACTCCGTCCACCGCCGTGACCGGCCCGAACGGCCCGTGATGGCGAACGGTGACGTCGTACAGCGCCAACCCTGCCTCTTCCCTCACTTCTCCACCTCTTCGGTCTCACGCTGTCCGCGGAACGGCGACGGGGGCAGCGGTCGCCAGCAGGCGACCTCGTGCTGCGGGCCGAGCGGGGACAACACGGGGCTCTCCACGACGCATCGGTCCAGTCGATGCGAACAGCGGTCATGGAACCGGCAGCCCGGGGCCTCATCGCCCGGATCGGGCGGCCCTCCCTCGATGGTGCGCAGGGGGCGGTCACGGTCCGCGGCCAGGTCCGGGACCGAGGCGACGAGCATCCGCGTGTACGGATGCCGTGCTCCGGTCGCCAGCTCACGGGCAGGAAGGTTCTCCACAATGGTTCCCCCGTACATGACCAGAACCCGGTCGCAGGCGTCGGCCACGAGGGCGATGTCGTGGCTGATGAAGAGGATCGCGGTGGCGTCGTCGTGCCGGATGCGGCGGAGCAGGTCCATGATCTGCCGCTGCACGGTGACGTCCAGGGCTGTCGTCGGCTCGTCCGCGATGATGAGGTCGGGCCGCATCATCGAAGCGGCAGCGATCGCCACTCGCTGGCGCTGACCGCCGGACAGCTGGAAGGGGCGGGAGCGCAGCAACCGACGCCCGCCGGGCAGCGCGACCCGCTGAAGCTGGGCCAGGGCCTGCTCGACGGCCTGGGCACGAGGAGTGCCGCGGTGTGCGCGCACGGCCTCCGTCATCTGCCTTCCGATGCGGAGCGACGGATTGAAGGCCGAGGCCGGGTTCTGGAAGACCATCGCCATTCCCGTCGCCAGCTGCCTGCGTCGCTCTTTGCGGGACAACGACTCGGCGTCCGCGCCGAGGAACCGGTGGGTATCCCAGGTAATGCAGGCACTGTCCGGCAGCAGGTCGGCGATGGCGAGCGCCGTCAGCGACTTGCCGGAACCGGACTCGCCGACCAGGCCGACCATCTCACCGCGCCGCAGAGCGAGGGTGACACCGCGGACGGGCCGGACCACCCGGTCCGCCGAGGGAAGGGCGACCCGCAGATCCTCCACTTCCAGCACGTGGTCCGCGACTGCCGGGCGGTCGGTGCGTGCCGGGTGAACCGCGGGTTCTTCCAGCTGACGCGGGCGGGTACGTCGCGCGGCGGCTCCGGCCAGCACCTCGCCGAGCAGCTGGAAGGCCACGCCGGCGTAGACGATGGCGATGCCGGGTGCCACGGCGGGCAGCGGTTCGGTGTAGATGCGGTCCAGCCCCTGGCTCAGCAGGAGCCCCCAGTCGTACGAGGGGGGCTGCACCCCCAGTCCGAGGAAGCTCAGTCCCGACAGGGCCACGAGTGCCGAGCCCGCGGCGACCGTGGTGTTGAGCATCAGCGGTTCGGCGATGTGGGGCAGGACATGGCGCAGGAGGAGCCGGTGGCGGCGCAGGCCCAGCACACGCGCCGCCGCCATGAAGTCGGTTCCGGCCACTCCGGCGGCAAGGGTCTGCGTGATCCGCGCGAAGCCCGGTGCGCAGGCGACGGCGAGTGCGCACACCGCCCCACCCGCGCCCGCGCCGAAGAGGGCCGCGAAGAACATCGCGACGAGGAGCGCGGGGAAGGCCAGCAGGAGGTTGATCAGGGCTCCCAGCAGGCGGCGGGCGCGCCCGCCCACCACGGCGGTGAGCGCGCCCAGCGTGATCCCGGCCGCCGCCCCGAGGAGCGTGGCCGCGACTGCCAGCAGCAGGGAGAGCCAGGTCGCCGAGAGCAGCCGGGCGAGCAGGTCGCGCCCGAGATGGTCCGTGCCGAGCAGGTGACCCGCGGTGGGCCCCCGCAGCACCGCCGACGGGTCCGGACGGTCGGCGGCCTGCCCCCACAGCGCTGCCCCCGCGACGGCCAGTACGGCGAGCGATCCGAGCATCGCCAGGGTGATCACGCCCATGGGCGAGGCCCAGCCCGACCGGGACGCACGAGACCGGCCGGCAGCGGCACCCGGCGTGGAAGGGGAAGGGGAGGACAGCACCATCGGATCACGCCTTCCGGATGACCGATCGGGGGTCGAGCAGCGCGAGGGCCAGATCGACCAGGAAGTTCACCACGAGAACGGCCGAGCCCAGCACCAGAACCGACGCCTCGACGACCGCGTAGTCCTGCGCGGCCACGGACTGTGCCATCGCCGAACCGATGCCCGGCCAGGCGAACACCTTCTCGACCAGTACGGTCCCCGCGATCAGGGCCGGCAGGAGGTTCCCGGCGAGCGTCAGCGACGCGGTCAACGTGTTCGGTGCCACGTGGCACAGATACAGCGGGAGGGCGGGTAACCGCTTCGCTCGGGCGGCACGCACATAGTCCGTCGCGAGAACCTGAAGCGTCTCCACCCGTACGATGCGCAACAGAACAGCGGTCGGAGCGAGCGCCAGCGCGAGCACGGGCAGCACGTAGGACTGGGGACCGAGGTCGCCGGCCACCGGAAAGATGCGCAGGGCGACCGCGAGTCCCGCGGTGAGACCCGCCGCGAGCACGAAGTCCGGCATGCCCGCCATGACGGAGGTGGTGGCGGTGAACGCCAGCTCCGCCCGGGGCCGCCGCCCTCCGCGTGTCCACACCGCGGCGAGCAGCCCTCCCGGAAGGGCGACGACGAGTACGCAGGCGAACGCCAGGACAGCCAGCAGCAAGGTGGCCGGCAGGCGTGCCTTGATCAGGTCGGCCACCGGCTCGCCGGTCACCAGGGAGAGCCCGAGGTCCCCGTGGGCCAGATGACGCAGATACTGCCCGTACTGTGCCGACAGGTCATGATCCAGGCCGAGCTCGTGCCGCCTCGCCGCTACGAGGTCCGGCGGGGCATCCACGCCCAGCGCGGCCCGGACGGGGTCACCGGGTACCAGCCGGATCATCGCGAAGGAAGCGGTGACAACGACGAAGAGGGAGACCGTCAGCCGCACTGCACGCCGGCAGCAGAACTCCACCCACGGGTGGCGCCGGGCCAGGGCGCCGAGCCGCGCGGACACGGTCGTCATGGGAGACCTCCTCGACTGGTGGTGGGCGGTCGTGTGCGGCGTGCGCCGCCGCTATCTGTGCAGGCGGATGCTGGTCGGTACGATCCGGCCGCCGGGCGCGACGGCGAAGGTCGTCCGGTAGCCGTACACCGTGCTCGTGCCGTCGGCGACGGGCAGCGCGTCGGCCGAGCGGAACAGCGCCGCGGCGGCCCTGTTCCAGTCCGCACAGCTGGCCGTGCCCGGCGCGCGCAGGGCGAGGGCGACGAAGCGGTCGTAGACGCGGTTGGTGACGTACGCGAAGTTGAGTCCCCCGGACGGCGGCGGGCCGGAGAAGTACGGAACGAGCTGCGCGGGCAGTGGTGGACCCGGCGAACTGCCGACCACGACGTCGAAGTCGCCGCTTTGGTACATGGCCTGTATGACCGCGTTGCGGCTCTCGCTGACGAGGTCGACGTCCGCGCCCAGCGCCTGCCAGGAGGCGGCCATCAGTTCGGCGACCGACGGAAGGGTGGAGCCGAAGTCGGCGCTGCTGAGCAGCCGCAGCCGCAGCGGCCTGCCGTGCTTCACGAGCCTGCCCCGTGCGTTCTTCGTCCAGCCCGCGGCGCCCAAGGCCCCCACGGCACTGTGCGAGGGCAGGTTCCCGCCGGCCACGTCGGCGTGGCAGACGGAGTCCACGGCGGTCAGGTGGCTCGCGGGCGTTCCGTCACCGCCCATCGCCACATTGGCGAGGCCCTTGCGGTCCAGGGCGCCCACCAGTGCCTGACGCAGCACGGGATCGCTCAAGGGGCGGCCGGACCGTTCGTTGAAGAAGGTCAGCCCCACCACGGTCGGCACCTGGGCGGTGGCCAGACCGTGGCCGGTCAGCCGCGCGCGGTCCGGGCCGGTCACCGTCGCGATGTTCACGCCGCCCGTGAGCAGCAGATTCGCCACCGTGGACTCCTGCGGCACCACCGACACCACGATCCGCTCAGGCTGGCCCGCAGCTGCGTTGGTCGCTCCGCCCGGCCCCCACGCATACCCCTTGCGCCGTGTGAAAAGGTACGGGCCGCCCGAGGCGTAGCCGCTCAGCACGTACGGTCCGGTGCCCTGCGTGCTCCTGTCCAGCGCGCCGGGATCCGCCAGCCCGGCGGGGCAGACGACCGGCAGCAGACCGATCGTCCGCACGACGAAGCTGTACGGTGACGCCATCCGCACCGACACCGTCCGTGCCGCGTCGTCGGCCGACACCGTGAACGGCACACCGGGCAGTGCCGCCCGGGCGCCGATGAGCCGATTGCGGGGATCGCTCGCATAGCTCAGTGACCGGGCCACCCCGGAAGCCGTGAGGATCGTGCCTTCGGAGCAGGTCACGCCCCTGCGCAGGGTGAAACTCGCCGAAGTGGCTCCGGCCCGCCACTTCTCGGCGAGGCCCGACACCACACGCCCGTCCGGCGCTACGGTGACCAACGAGTCGTAGGCATAAGGAGCCAGGGCAGAGCCGAACTGCGAGTACGGATGGAAACTCGGGGTCTCGGAGGCAGTGGCGATCGTGACGGTGCCCCCCACGACAACAGGGGTGTGCGTCGATGACACGTCGCCGCCGCCACAACCGGCCACCATGACTGACGCGACAGCGGCGGACGCCACCGCAGCCGACCGGGCCCTGGGGAACGACACGGTTCGGCGGTTCATGGTGTTCATCGTGCCACCGAGATCGACGGCGTCGGACCGGTTCTCCCGGGCCGGACACGAACGGGCCGGACGATTTCCCCCGTCCGAGTGAGGTTCCCCGACTCGCGGTTGCTCCCGGTTCCTGATGCGGCGTCACCTCGTCGCGCACACTGGCGCCATGGCAAACCATTCCTCGGACTCCCCGGACGGCTCGGCGGCGCGGGAGGTCGAGCGACTCGCGGCCTCGTACTGGGACTTCCTGCTCGCACGTGAGCCGTCGCTGCGGACACGCCGCGGGCTGCCGGTCGAGTCGCTGCCAGGGGTGTCCGCCGCGGAGGCCGAGGAGCGCGCCGGGTTCGCGGCAGGGGTGCTGGACCGGCTGGGCACGCTGCGGCCCGCGGAGCTGCCCGGTCCCGCCGCCGACACCGAGGGTTTCCTTCGGGCGCTGGCCGAACAGGAGGCGGAGGCGGGACGCTTCCACTGGCTCACCCCCACCGCCACGCCGTACCAGCTCTTCAGCCTCCAGCAGTACGGTGACACGGTCTTCCGCCCGTACCGCTTCGAGCACCGGGCCGACGCGGACCGGTACGTGTCCCTCGTACGGGATCTGGCCCGCTGCGTCGAGACGATCGGTGACAAGGCCGCCGGGCAGGCGGCACGGGGCTTCCTCATCCCGGCCCCGGCGCTGGCCGGGGTCCGCACCACCCTCACCCGTCTGCGGGCATCGGCGGCACGGTACGTCCGAGCGGACGCCGAGCGGCTCACCCGGCTCGACGCGGCGAGCCGGGGCCACCTGCGCGACGCGGTGGCGGGGCTCGTGGCCGCCGAGCTGGAGCCGGCGTTCGACCGCCTCCTCGCCCTCGTGGGCGACCCGGACTACCGCAGGCGGGCACCGCGGGCCGTCGGATGGGCCCACTACCCGGAAGGGGAAGCGGCGTACCGGGCCTTCGTCAGGACGTACACATCCGGCGACACATCACCCGAACGCCTCCACGAACTCGGCCGGGAACACTGCCGCGAACTCAGCGAGCGGATGCGGGAGATGCGAGCCACGCTCGGCTTCGCGGGGACGGAAGCGGAATTCCATGAACGGCTCGCGACCGAGCCTCGCCTGTACGCCGCCACCCCGGAGGAGGTCGAGGCTCGCTACCGCGGACACCTCGACCGCCTCACGCCGCTGCTGCCGCACTGGTTCGCGGTCCTGCCCCGCGCCCCCTACGGCGTGGCCCGCCTCGATCCGGCGCTGGAGGCGTCGATGACGTTCGGCTACTACGAACCGCCGACCGCCATGCAACCGGTGGGACGGTACCGCTACAACGCCTCGGACCTGGCGCACCGGTCACTGCTCGGCGCGGCCGCGCTGATCCACCATGAGCTCGCGCCCGGACATCACTTCCACCTCGCCCGTCAGACCGAGAACACCGCGCTGCCCGACCTGCGACGCGAACTGGTTACCTTCGCCGGGTTCCAGGAGGGCTGGGCGGAGTACGCGGCGGGGCTCGCCTGGGAGATGGGGCTGTACGACGACCCGTGGGACGCGTACGGACGCCTGGCCCATGAACGGTTCACCGCGCAGCGCCTCGTCGTCGACACCGGCCTCAACCTCGGGACGATGACGCTGGAGCAGGCGCGCACCTTCATGCGCGCCCACGCGGCGGCCGAGTCCGAGGAACAGATCACGACCGAGTTGCTGCGCTACGCGACCGATATGCCGGGACAGGCACTGACGTACCGGGCGGGCCATGCGGAGTTCACGGCACTGCGGGCAGCGCACGAGCGCGGCGCCGGTGCCGCGTTCGACGTGCGCGCCTTTCACGAGGCCGTGCTGGCCGGCGGCACGCTGCCGTTTCCCGCGCTGCGCCGACGGGTGGCGAGAGAACTGCACGGCGCGTCCGGCCGTCAGCAGAGGTACACGTGGTCACCCGAAGAAGGTGGGTGACGTCGGGTTCCGGCCGTCGAATGGCCTGAACAGGCCGTCGTGGGCAGGCCGTTCTACTCGAATGAGTGAAGGCCGCGGCAGAACCGGTAGCCGTTCGCTCATCCCTGGATACTCTCCGTGATGAAGGGTGCGGGTTCGATGATGCGGAATCCATGCATGTCATCGCAGTTTTCCTGTTCACCTCCAACTGCCTTTCCGCCGTCGTTTTCTCGGCAGAAGAGAAGGATGTCCTGCCATGCCGCCTGTAGTACCTCCTTTCCTGATCGGCCTGATCGTCGCGCCCCTGCTCAAAAGGCTGGGTAAACCCCTCATGCGAGGGATCGTCAAAACGTCGGTGGGCCTGGGAATCGAAGTCAAGAGGGCCGTCCACGAAGCCGGCGAGGGAATCCAGGATCTCGCGGCCGAGGCGACCGCCGAAGTGCTCGCCGTCCAGATGACGCACGGAGCCGAGCACGGCACCGACACCAGCGCCCCGCAGGGCAGCGCCGCGGGCCGGGCCGAGGCGGGTACCGGGTCGGCGCCCCCGGCCGCAGCGGCCCACGCGGCGCAGGCCGGCAGCGAGAGCAAGGCCGTCGGCAAGGCCCGCGGCGCCGGTTCGGCCGCTGCCAAGGTGCGCTGAGTCGCTATCTCCGGCACGCCGGATGTCACGGCCCGCCGCGACATGAGTGTTCCCCACGTGCCGTCGGCTGCTCTGCGGACATCTCCACGCCGCCTTATCGTCTGCGCACGCCGTTCGGCGGCGTGGAGGGCATGGCTTGAGAAGAAGGACCCTGATGGAGGCAGGTCAGATGTCTGCGACCGGAACACCCCTGTATTCCGCCGAACTCATCCAGGAAGGCAGCGACTACAAACTCGTCGTGACCGATCGCCTGCGCCACACCGTGCAGACCGCATACGTGTCCAGGAGAGTGGTGGAGCAGCTTCCCACCTTCCTCTCCAAGCTCAACTCCTCGCAGCTGGGAGGTCTCCGACGGCGATGACGACGCACTACGCCAAGAAGTGGTTCCGTGTCCACCGGCGCGCGGCGGACCCCAGGCTCCGACTGGTGTGCTTACCACACGCCGGCGGCACGGCACAGCTGTTCCACGGCTGGCCCGCGCTGCTGCCGGAGGACGTCGAGGTGCTCGCCGTGCGGTACCCCGGCCGCCAGGACCGGCTGGCGGAAGCCTGCATCGACGACATGGCCACCCTGGCCGACACGATCGAGGACGCGCTGCGGCCCTGGCTCGACCGGCCGCTGGCACTCTTTGGACACAGCATGGGCGCCTGCGTCGCCTACGAGCTGGCCCTGCGGCTGGAGGCCCGCGGCATCGTCCCCGAACACCTGCTGGTCTCCGCGCACGAGGTCCCCCAGCGGGCCGAACGCACCGCACTGCACTGTGCCGACGACGAAACCCTGATCACCCGCGTCCGGCACCTCGGAGACCTGCACTCGGAGGTCTACGACATCCCGGAGCTGCGTGACCTGCTGCTGCCCGCCCTCCGGGCGGACTACAGGCTCATCGAGGGCTACCACCCCCCGCATCCGACTCCGGTCAAGGCACCGATCACCGCGTACGTCGGTCAGGACGATCCGAGTTGCGTGCTCGACCGGGTCCTCGCCTGGTCCGACCTCGCCGCCCCGGGTTTCTTCGAGCTGTGCTCGTTCCCCGGGGACCACTTCTATCTCGTGCCCCGGGAGGCCGAAGTGGTCGCGGACGTGGCAGCACGCCTTGCGCGCGCGTGCGGCGCGGACCAGGCCTGACGGTATGCCCGTATCGGGAACCTGGACGTCCACGGCACACGCACCCGACAAGGGCCGGGCGCCGAGTGTGGCCGGTCCCCGGCCATGCTTGCACCCCGGCCCTGGCGGCTGCCGTACGGCTGTGACGGAAGGCGGGGCCCGGCACCGCGCATGGCGCCCTCGGGGTTTTCAGGGGACGATGCTTGTGCCGGGCGCTGAGACGTGCGGTGTCCCTGGCAGCGGCCACGAAGGCTGGGACGGTGAAGAAAGATGCGACCGGGCACACGTGTCGCCGACGCGATACTCCAGCTGCTCAGCCGGGACTGGGCCGGGCTGGCCATCGCCCTGCTGCCGGCGGCCGCGGGCGCATGGTGCGTCACCCTGGGAACCGGCTGGCGAATTCTCGGCGGCGTGCTCTGCGCCGTGGCCCTCGCGCTCGGTCTCGGGTCTCTCCGCCATCTGGTGCATGTGGCCCGGGTGCGGGTGAGGTATCCGCCACCCGGGCGAATGGTCGACGTGGGCGGCTACCGCATGCACGTCCTCGCCGAGGGGGATGCCGGACCGAGGCCCACCGTGGTCTGGATGCCGGGCGGCCATGCCGGTGGCTACGCCATGTACCGGCTGCACGCGCTGACACGGGAACGGACACGTTCGGTCCTGGTGGACCGTCCGGGCTCCGGCTGGAGCGACCCGGGCCCGTTCCCACGCACGACGGCAGCCGAAGCCGTCGAACTGCTCACGGCGCTGGAGCGGGCCGGCGAGAGGGGACCCTACGTCTTCGTGGGGCATTCCTTCGGGGGACTGCTCATGGCCAACGCCGCCAGGCGCCGCCCCGACCTGGTGGCCGGTCTGGTGCTGCTCGATCCCACTCCGCCCGATGTCGTCGCCTTCGGCCCTTCGCTTGCGACCCTGCGGCATGTCGCGAGGGACCAGACCGCCCTCGCGCTGCGCCACCTCTTCGGCCTCCACGCCCTCGTGCCCAAGAACGAGGCGCACTCTCCCGAGGACCCGACGCGGGTTCTCGCCGTGATCGAGACCAGGGCCAAGGCGAACTGCGCCGCGGCATCGATCCTGCGAGAGCTGTCACCGGGTGGCATCACCCGAGTCGGCTGGCAGACGGTCGTACACGACGGCGAACTCAGCCCGCTCCCCCTCCTCCTTGTGGCGCCACGCGACCTGACGGGCGGTGACAAGATCTTCGACACGGTCGACGATCCGGAGGAGAGCGCCCGAGTACGGCACTTCTTCCTCACCGTGAGAGAACGCTTTCTCGCAGCCTCAAGCACTGCCCGGAGGGTCTACACCCCGGAGGGAACCGGCCACGATTTTCCGGACCGCGTACCCGAGTTCGTTGTGCAGGTGGTGGGCTCACTGCTGGACGAACACGCGCCGGGCGCACCGGACCCGTTCTGATCCCGTTCCGCAGCCGCGGTCTGCTCCGGCGCGCCTCCGCCCGAATGAATGAAAGGCGTCGGCCTCTCCGGGCGTATCGGCCGAGGGCCGACTACGGTGTTGTCGGTGGGGGTGAAATTCCGGCCCAGCGCCACCGGCCAGGCGGTATTGGCACGTGCGGCGGCAGCCGTGCTGTGTAAACAAGAGAGGCTTCGCACATGCCCCCTGTAGTTCCTCCCTTCCTCGTTGGCCTGATCGCGGCCCCTCTGGTCAAGAGGGTGGTGAAACCGCTGGTGCGGGGCATCATCAAGACGTCGGTCGGCCTGACCCTCGAAGTCAGGCGCGCAGCCATCGAGGCGGGCGACGAGATCCAGGACCTCACCCGTGAAGTGGCTGCCGAGAAGCTGGCGAGTTCGGCTCGCACGCGTCGTGTGAAAGCCGACGGCGAGGTAACGACGCAGGGGGCCACGGCCGGCTGAGAACTGGTGGTCCTCGAAAAGCCGGGTACGGGCCGCCCTGGCAACCTCCGTGAGACTCGAAGTGACCGACCCAAGAACTCGGTCACAGGAGATAGCGGCATAGGCAGATGTGCGATGAACGCAGCTTCCGCACCGCGTGGCTCGGGGGCCAGGGTCACCTCGGCAGCGAGGACTGGGACATCCCCCCTCCGCCGCTTCACAGGTCGGGCGATAGGCGGAACCCGCGTTCGGTAGTTCTTCCGAGCGGGGCGCCGGGTGCAGCTCAGCAAGCCGAGGCACCGTCCGGCCTCATGCTGACCATTTACTGACCCGGACGCGACGCCCTAGGCTCCCTGCCTGCGTTTTTGCAGGTCAAGCTGCTGGTCACGGAGCTGGCGTGCCGACTTCGGCCGCAAAGCGATGCGCCAGCCAGCCGGGGCTGCGGTGAAGGGCGGAGCTGCGCGCGGCGGGAGGGATCACCGATGGGCAGCGGCAGGCCCAGTCGTCCGCGTAGTGTTCCCGAGCTTTCCCTGGCCGCGAGTTGCAGCGGCATGACCTCATCGGTCAGGGCGCGGCCGGCCTGGGCGTGGGCGACGGTGTGGCGGCACACGTAGGGATGGGGGCAAGCTGGCCGGCCGCGCGTGCCAGTTCCGCGCAGACGGTGGCGATGTCGCAGTGGATACGCTGCTCGGTGAGGGTGTCCTGGGCCGTGTAGGGGCTGTCGGGGTGGTCTTGCAGGAGGGCTTGTGCGTAGGCGGCGATGTCGTCGGCGGTTTTTGGCCCGTCGGTTCGCAGGTGTGTCAGGGGTACCTCGCCGTGGCCGATGCCCGGCTGCAGCACGGTGTGGAAGGCTCCCAGGAGCTGGTCGGCTGCGGTGTCCTGCAGTGTGCCGTTGGTTTCGTCGATGGTGGAGCTGCGCATGCCGAGTATCAGTCGGACGGCTGGCGAGCCGTCGGGGCGGTGCTGGCGTTCGGTCTGATCCTGGGGGCCGGAGTGCTGAGGGCGGGCGACCGCAGCGTCGCCGGACCGGACACCGTGCCGGCCAAGAGCGCGGCGGAACGCGGCGGGAGCTGAACACGGCCGGGCGAGCCCGTGGCACCACAGCGGCACGGGTGCGGCAGGTGCCCTGATTCCCGGAGGTGAAGGCCTCCTGGGGATCGGGGCGCCTGCCGCGTTCGTACGTTGCGCGGGGCGCGGGCGGACCGGTCCGCCGGCCGGTTACGCAGCCGGTTTCTCAGTGGTGTCCGAGCCGGTTTCTCAGTCGGTGCAGGTCACCTTCAGCGCGGATATCGCGTGGTGCTCGTAGTTGTTGTCCTCGCCCCGGTCGTGCAGTTGCACGGAGAGCTTCTGTGCGTCGACGGAGAAGGTGCCCGGCACGTTGTACCAGGTGCCGCGACGCTCCTTCTGGCGGACGTAGTAGGAGCCGACCAGGTTGCTGGTCCTGGGCAGGAACCGGTCGTACACGGTGTAATAGCTCGGGTTGCCACCGACCCGCACGATGTCGGAACTCCCGGGCACGTGGACGGAGATGCTGCACTTCCTGGCGGTGGCGGGCAGGTCGAACAGCCAGGTCGCCGATCCGCCCGAGTCCTTGGAAGAACTGCCGGACATGGGCATGGAAAGGTACTTCCCCGCGCAGCCGTAGCCGCCGAAGCCGCCGCTGTGGGTGGCCCAGCCCTCCTTGCCGTCGCTGTAGTAACCCGACTTCTGGAAGCGCTGGGTGGGGCACTCCGGTCCGGACACGCCGCTGTACACCACGGCGGGTGCCGACTTGGGCGCCGAACCGGCCGAAGGGGCCTTGGTGGGAGTGCCCGAGCCCGTGCCGGCGGGGGCCTTGTCGCCGGAACCGCTCTTCGCCGTACTGTCGGCCTCGCCCTTGGTGCCCTTGGTGCCCTTGGTGCCCTTGGTCCCGGCCTCGGCGGAGCCGTCCGCGGGCTTCCGCCCGTTACCCGTGTCCGCGCGTACGTCACCGACGGGGCCCTTGTCGCCCCGGGCCGGGGTGCCACCCGGCTTGTCGGCGCCGGCGGCCCGCTTGCCCTCGGGGCTGTCAGGGTCGGTGTCCGGTACGTAGCCGGCTGCCCGCCCGTCCCCCTTCCACGCCGCCGCCGCTTCGCGGCTCTCGGGCTTGGCCTCGTCCTTCTGGGCGCCCGCCACGACGAACGGGGTCGCCAGAAGCAGCGCACCGGCGAAGGCTGCCGCGACCACCATCGGGCGCGACACCCGGCCGGGGCGCTCCGGGGCGCTGCCCTCCCCTGCCGCGGCACCGCCGGGAGGGCTGGACGAAGACGCGGCGGAGACGGCGGCCGTGGTGGTGGCCCGACCGGCCGCGACGGCCGCCGTGGTGGAGCCGGCCGTCGCGGCAGCGGCAGCCGGCTCCGTGGCGGTCCTCTCGGAAGCGGTCTCCTCGGAAATTGCCTCCTCCGATGCGGAGCGCCCCCCTGCGGGCGTCGGTTCCGCGGCGGCCGTCGCGGACGACGACGTGCTCGCCCCGGTCGTCCTCCCGGCGGTGCTCTCCGCGACACCCGACGAGGCCGCGGAGGCAGTGCCCGCAGCAGTGGTGATGGCGGTGGTGGCCACCACCACGGTCCTTCCGGCCGCCGGCGTCGCCTCTTCCTGGGCAACCGCCGAGTCCTCACCGCCCGGTTGTTCCTCGGGCTCGGACGTGGTCCTGCCGATGGAGACCCCGGCCGCGTGCACCACCGCCGGGGTCTGGGCCGCGGGTTCCTCGGCCTCCTCCGGGCCGGACTTCGACGAGGTCGGTGTCCGCGCGCCGCCGTCCTTGCCGCCGGTGACCGAAGTGCCCCCGCCCTCTGTCACCGTGCGGGACGAGGGCGCGGACGGGGCGCCTATGCTCCCGGGAACCGCGCCCTGCGAACTGTCCGGAACCGTTCCGCCCGAGGCCCCGCCCCGGCCGTTGCCGGACTCACTCTCCTCGCTGGACCGCTCTCGCTTCACAGGTCGCCCCTCTTTCCCTGTCATTGATTCTCTTCATTCTCTTCGTTTGCTGATGAGAGCACTCGATACCCGCCCGCGCCAGGCGATGTGACGGCATGTCACATTTGCTCGTAACCCTGGTTCTCGTTTTCGGCCGTCAGCCAGTCCATGGCGTCGTGCAAGTGCCTTCCCTGGCGCTGGAACCGCGGTAACTCGCCGCGTATGTGGACCCCGAACTCATCACGCAGGTGGACATTGAGCACCTGGAGCAGGGGGATCGGCCCCGAGGACGCCGGGCCCGACAACTTCATGGCCTCCAGGGTATCGAGCATTTCGATGTTGTCGGTGACCTTCGAGTGGCTCCCCCGCCACGATCCACGCACCGCGGCGCTGTGCGACGGGGTCCGCGAGCAGACCCAGCACACCCCTGACGCCGTCGGAGCCGTTCGACAGTCCGGCGTGGCCGACCTCGGTGTCGGGCGCGTACCAGAGACGTCCGGGTATGGCACGTGCCGCGTCCGTCACCACGCTCCCGCCGTCGCCACTGCGGATCTTCGCCGTCTCGCACGCGACCAGTACGACCGGAGCCGGGGGCTGCGCCGGGTCCCTGAGCGTCTCCATGGAACGTGCGAAGCCGACGACATCGGGCGAGGCATCCCGGGGCGCCCGGTGCTGCGGGGTGTGTGACGCGTAGCCCAGCGTCCGGCCGTCGGTGTCACGCATCACCCGGAGGCCTCCGCAGACCTGGCCGAAGGAGACCTGACGTCCGTCCGTGGAGTTGGGTCGGGGCCCCCGAGCCCGTGGTACATCCGCATGACCTCGGGCGAGAACGGCTTCCCGTACACCAGCCCGGTGAAGACCTCCGCCACGAACTCGCGGGGGTTGCCGGCGGCGTAGGCGCTCACCCCAAGGGCGTGAGCCTGATGGGGTACGGCGTCGCCGTCCTGCCCGCTGCGGCCGGCGAACTGCGTGAAGGCCAGATCGTGGTACTGGGCACGGGCGTTGGCGTAGTGCAGGAAGTGGCCCAGTTCATGCACCATCGTGCCGACGCCGGAGGGGTCGAGCTCGGTCGAGAGGTAGCGGTACCGATTGCCGGCGAGCTTGTTGGTCAACGGATTGCCGACGACATCGGGCGAGGCGATCACCGCGTTGGGTGCGAGGTACTCGGCGCGCTGTAGCCGGCCCCCGCTCCGCTCGACGACAAGGTCGTTGTGGACTTCCAGGAACCGGCCGTACTTGGGCAGGTGCAGTTCGACATCGGGAACGTGGAAGCCGGCCTCCTGCACTGTGATTACGGCCTTGCGGAAGTTGTCGATCCGAGCGTCGCGGAGGCTGTCCGTGGGGTCCCCGTGGACGGTGACCTGCGTGCCGTGGATGTCCTCGACCACAGGCGTCAGGTTCCCGAGGTGGGAGCCGGTGTCGAGTGCCTCGGCCTGGTTGGCCCGGTCGAGATAGGAGTTGAGTTCCGGGTAGAGCGTGGAGCGGGTCAGGTCGTTGCGGGCGCTTTCCATCAACTCCCGTACACGATCGGCGGACACACCCGCGTCGACGGTCACCCCACCAGCCGCCGCCTGATCCCGCTTGGCCGCCAACTGCTGGCGCGAGAGCTCATCGGCAGCATCGAGCGCATCGTCCGACAAAGCGCCGTGGTGGGTGCGGTCGCCAGTGAAGATGTTGTGCGTGGTGTTGTTCGCCGGATCGACCCGATCCGGCAACCGTCGGCCCGCGAAGTCGCTCACATCAGGATGGATACGGGCGTACCGGTCGAGAAGTTGTGCCTGGTGCGCCCGCTCGGCGATGCGCTGGTGCAGATCGTCCCGCTCGGACCGGACGTGTGCGGTGAGGCGGTCGACCGCCCCGGTACGGTCGCTGGGGCCGTTCTTGCCTGACTTCCACGCTTCCACGGCATCGAGGATGGCCGCCAACTGACGCTGATTGGTGTCATGGGCACCAGGCAGCTGCCGGCCGCCGTTCGCCCACTCGTGGACAGCCGTATCGATGCGCCGCAGAGCGTTGGAGCGCCGCGCCCGCGGCAGCGTCGACAGAGCCCGCCAACTATCGATGATCTCGCTGTCCCCGACCCCGCGGCCATCGGTCGGGAGCGCGCCCGGCGTTGCCGTCGTCGGAGCGTCAGCGGGGGTACCGGGTGAGCGTGACGTGGGCCAGCGGTCGGCCTCGTGGGGCGACGGTGGTGCGGGCTCTGCCTGCTCGGCCTCCGGGCCGCTCTGCGCCAGGTCGTCGGACATCACCTGCTCCGCACTGTTCCGCGGGGCGGAGTTGAGGGTTTCGAAGATCATGTCCGAGAACGTGGTGGTGGGCGGTACCGGTTCCCCCTGCGTGTCGGGGACGAAGGCCGGGCCGGTTTCGAGTGACTCTCCCGCCACGATCCACGCACCGCGGCGCTGTGCGACGGGGTCCGCGAGCAGACCCAGCACACCCCTGACGCCGTCGGAGTCGTTCGACGGTCTGACGTGGCCGACCTCGGTGTCGGGCGCGTACCAGAGACGTCCGGGTATGGCACGTGCCGCGTCCGTCGCCACGCTCCCGCCGTCGCCACTGCGGATCTTCGCCGTCTCGCACGCGACCAGTACGACCGGAGCCGGGGGCTGCGCCGGGTCCCTGAGCGTCTCCATGAAACGCGCGAACCGGGCACCGTCGACGACCAGGGGCTTTTCGCCCACCACATGGAGTTCGATGCCGTTCTCGGTGCCGTGCGCGTCGAAGAACAGCGGCCTGACCGGCTCCTTCGCATCCCGTGCCGGTGCGTCGACCTGCCAGGGGACCTCGTTGGCCGGGGAGTCCGTGTCGCTGTCGGTGTCGAGTACGGCACCCCCTTCGTCCGTGGCCCGGTAGTGCGCGAACAGGACCTCGTCGGCGCGGTACTTCGTGTAGAAGTCGTTGCGTGGGGCCCAGTCCCGGTCGCTGTGCGAGGCGTATCCGATGACCTCGCCCGTGGCGTCCCGGATCGTGCGAAGGTTCTGGCGTGCCTGCTCGAAGGAGATCTTCCGGCCGTCGCTGCCGACGAGTTCGTCCTTCGGTGTCCCGTTGCCTTGTTCCAGCCGTTGCGGTGCGGGGTCGAGGCCGCTCAGCAGTGTCCCGTTGTTCGGTAGCAGTGCTGTGTCCGAACCGGACCTGCCGCTGCCCCACCGTATTGAGCCCTTGATTGTCCTGACGGTGTCGCCGAGGCGCTTGGCCAGCGTGTTGCGCCGGGCGGGCGCGGACGTGCTCTGGGGGGCTTCCTGGTTCTCGCTCTCGTCGGTCAGCCAGTCCAGACGCGTCCAGTCCGCCCACTCGGCTGCCCGGACACGGAACTCGGCGGGCGGCCCGAACCGGATGTTCGGCGCCTGCGTGGTGTCGAGGGACTTGATGTGCTCGTTGAACTGCCGCAGGAGGAATATCGGACCGGTACTGGCGCCCACGTTCTTCGACTTTATGGCCAGCTCAAGGACACCCCTGGCGTAGGCATCCTTGTTGTTGATGTCCGGCAGATTGTCCAGAACCTGCTTCATGAAGCGGCTTCGGGGGTGCGTGACGATGAACTGGTTCCCGAAGCGCCCTTCCCGGTAAGCGACTTCGGCGGCCTGGTGGATATGGTCCGCGGTCACGGGTGCGTTCTCTTCGAGTCCGAGCAGTCTCCGTACGCTCTTGGGGTCGCGAAGCATGGGACCGAACATCGGCAGGGTGTCGTCGCCCTTGGGCATCGTCACGCCCTCGGGACGCAGCACCACCTCTCCCGGGCCCAGGTCCACATCGAGATACACCCCGCCGTGCTTGTGGAGGAGGGCGTACCTGGCGATGTCGGAGGCCATCGCGAAGCTGTTCTCCTTACGCGCGGCCTGATACAGCTTGGACACCTTGAAGGGCAGCTTCTCCCCGCCGGAGGTCTTGTCCTTTTTGAACAGGTCCTCGACCCGGCCTTGATGAACGGTGCCGGAATCCACCAGGTGCTTGAGGAACTCCTTGTTGTTGCGCCGGCCGCCCTCGTCCGTCCAGATCGTCAGCTTCCACTGTGCTTCTTCTGCCTTGGCCGCCCATGTCCGGAGGTTGGCGCGGGCACCGTCCGTCAGTTCGCCACCCAGCCAGACGAAATTCAGTTCCTTGGGGACCAGGGCCGACGGACCGAGACCGGCGCCCACGTAGTGGACCGGACCGGCAGGAGGCGCATCGCCGGCCGACGCGGTCGCGGTACTCCGGGACACAACCGTGTCGGCCGGCTGCTGCGTGATCTCCGAGTCGGCATTGAGCAGCAGGCCCGGACCGTCGGTGTCCTGGTGGGTCTGTCCTTTCTCCCGCGTGAGAAGGGTTTCGAGTTCGGTGGGCTCGCTCGCGGTCACCCACCGGCCCTGGCGTCCGGTCGTCCGGTCCTGGAGAAGGGCCAGCACTCCGGTTGCCCCGCCCGCGGCGGCTCCGGCCGGCGGTCCCACGTGGCCGACCGCGACATCGGGGGCGTACCAACGGCGTCCGGGCACCGCCCGTGCCGCGTCCCGCACGACGCTTCCACCATCCGTGGAGCGGACGCTCGCCGTGTCACAGGCCACGAGCACCACCGGAGCCGGAGGCTGGTCGGGATCCCTCAGGGACTCCATGAAGCGCGCGAACTGCGCACCGTCCACCTCAAGCGGAAGGTCGCCGGCGATGTGGAGCTTGACGCCGTCCTGGGAGCCGTGCGCGTCGAAGAAGACCGGTTCGGGTGTCCGCTGCCCGGCCGGGGTGTTCGTACCGGTGTGCCAGGGAACGGTGCGGGGCGACGCTTCGTCCTCGGCCACGGGGACGAACTTGCCGTCGTCCGTCGTCCGGTAGGCCTTGAAGGACGTCTCGTCGGCGCGGTACTTCGTGTAGAAGTCGTTGCGTGGGGCCCAGTCCCGGTCGCTGTGCGAGGCGTATCCGATGACCTCGCCCGTGGCGTCCCGGATCGTGCGAAGGTTCTGGCGTGCCTGCTCGAAGGAGATCTTCCGGCCGTCGCTGCCGACGAGTTCGTCCTTCGGTGTCCCGTTGCCTTGTTCCAGCCGTTGCGGTGCGGGGTCGAGGCCGCTCAGCAGTGTCCCGTTGTTCGGTAGCAGTGCTGTGTCCGAACCGGACCTGCCGCTGCCCCACCGTATTGAGCCCTTGATTGTCCTGACGGTGTCGCCGAGGCGCTTGGCCAGCGTGTTGCGCCGGGCGGGCGCGGACGTGCTCTGGGGGGCTTCCTGGTTCTCGCTCTCGTCGGTCAGCCAGTCCAGACGCGTCCAGTCCGCCCACTCGGCTGCCCGGACACGGAACTCGGCGGGCGGCCCGAACCGGATGTTCGGCGCCTGCGTGGTGTCGAGGGACTTGATGTGCTCGTTGAACTGCCGCAGGAGGAATATCGGACCGGTACTGGCGCCCACGTTCTTCGACTTTATGGCCAGCTCAAGGACACCCCTGGCGTAGGCATCCTTGTTGTTGATGTCCGGCAGATTGTCCAGAACCTGCTTCATGAAGCGGCTTCGGGGGTGCGTGACGATGAACTGGTTCCCGAAGCGCCCTTCCCGGTAAGCGACTTCGGCGGCCTGGTGGATATGGTCCGCGGTCACGGGTGCGTTCTCTTCGAGTCCGAGCAGTCTCCGTACGCTCTTGGGGTCGCGAAGCATGGGACCGAACATCGGCAGGGTGTCGTCGCCCTTGGGCATCGTCACGCCCTCGGGACGCAGCACCACCTCTCCCGGGCCCAGGTCCACATCGAGATACACCCCGCCGTGCTTGTGGAGGAGGGCGTACCTGGCGATGTCGGAGGCCATCGCGAAGCTGTTCTCCTTACGCGCGGCCTGATACAGCTTGGACACCTTGAAGGGCAGCTTCTCCCCGCCGGAGGTCTTGTCCTTTTTGAACAGGTCCTCGACCCGGCCTTGATGAACGGTGCCGGAATCCACCAGGTGCTTGAGGAACTCCTTGTTGTTGCGCCGGCCGCCCTCGTCCGTCCAGATCGTCAGCTTCCACTGTGCTTCTTCTGCCTTGGCCGCCCATGTCCGGAGGTTGGCGCGGGCACCGTCCGTCAGTTCGCCACCCAGCCAGACGAAATTCAGTTCCTTGGGGACCAGGGCCGACGGACCGAGACCGGCGCCCACGTAGTGGACCGGACCGGCAGGAGGCGCATCGCCGGCCGACGCGGTCGCGGTACTCCGGGACACAACCGTGTCGGCCGGCTGCTGCGTGATCTCCGAGTCGGCGTTGAGCAGCAGGTCGTCCGTCGCGAGAGGCACGGCGGGCCGGTATCGCTCGTCCGCGAGGTGCAGCACCACGCCCGACGTCGTGTTTCCTCCCGTGTCCGTTCCAGGAGTGGCGAACGTCAGATGGTTCAGGTCCGACTGGACCACGGTGACCGGAACCCCGAGCACACGGGCCGCGAGCAGTGCCGCCAGGTCTCCCGCGGAGTGGTTCCAGCCCGCGTCCTTGCGGTCGCCGATCTGCCCGTCGCCGGACCGCAGCAGTGTCGTACGGGCCAGGTCCAGGCGCTGGTCGGGGGTCAGCCGGGCGGCCACGGTATCCGGGAGGCGGCTGCGCGAGGCGGCGTGTTCGGCGGCTTGTGCCTCGCTGAGCACGATTCCCGCGTCGGCCAGTTCCTGTGCGGTGAACCGCTCCTGGGGGTCGATCGCGAGGAACTCCGCGAGTTCGTCGCGGTCCGCCATCAGACGGTCGGCGAGGCGTTGCCTCAAGTGCTCGACATCAGCGGCGGAAAGGCTTCTGCCCTGCGCGTGGAGCCCCAGCTCGGCGAGGAGCCCCGGGTGGGCACGCTCGACCGCGTCGAGGAGGGACCGGTGGAAACTCGTACCGAGGTCGAAGCGCGCGGGTCCGGTGGAGGGGGGCTCCAGGAGGTGAAGGACGCGGCCGTCCGGCGCCTTCAGGGCGATCGGCCGGCCCTCGGTGTCCTCGCCCTGGGTGGTGTACAGGTCGGGGGCGGACTTCGCGTCGGCCGGGCGGACGTAGCCGTCGGGTTCCGGCGCGGGGTGCCAGGGGGTGACGACGCGGGGGGCGCTTCCTTCGGGCCGTGGCTCCAGAACCTGGCGCGTGGACGCGTCCACCGATTCGAAGTTCGTCTGGACCAGGGCGAGTTCCCGGTAGTCGGCCGTCAGCTGTGCGACTGCACGGTCATACACCGACCGCGCGTTCTTCAGCTCGGCATCGACCGCGTCGAGCCGTCCCTCGGTCTCCGCCCGCTCCGTTGCCTTTCGGGCTCGGGCCTCCTGGAGCTCGGCAGCCCTCAGGGGTGACCGCGCGGCCAGTACGGCCTCCAGCGACGACCGGTAGGCGGCGTCCGCCGTCCGCAGGCGCTGCGCCCAGCCCGCCGCCTTGATCTGTTCCCGGCGTACGGCGTCCGTGTCCGACAGCGGCCCGGCGTTGTCGAGCCAGGCCTCCGTACGAGCGAGGACGTCCTCCCGCGTGACGAGGCGCGGCGGTCCGGTGAGGTCGGCGGCCGGGCCCTCGTGGGACACCGTGCTTTCGAGCGACACCGGCCCTTCGAGGGCTTCGGTGAGCGGCGGGTATCCGGCGACGGTGGCCGGAGCCTGTTCGGTGGCCGCGGCGGCGGCCGGCTCGCTCCAGGCGACCGGCGGCGTGCCGGAGGGGCGGGTACCGGTGATCGTGTAGTGGTCGACCGCGTTCCAGGCGGCCTCGGATGCAGCGGCGAGGTGCTGCTCGGCGGTCGCGAGGCCGCGGCGATGGTTGGCCAGGTCCTGCTGGGCTTCGGCGTACCGGGAGCGGGCCGTGGCGAGCCTCTCCCGCGCCGCGGCCACGTCCGTGCCGGTGGGAGCCGGCGTCTCCAGGAGGCGCCGGAGCTCCGTGTGGAGGGAGGTGACCTCGCTGTCGAGTGCGCGCAGGCGCCGCTCGGCCGTCTCCGCCTTCGTGGCGGCCTTGGTGTACTTCTTGGTCTGCTCCTTGACGGTGTCCGCAGCGGCCTCGACCTCGGGCGGCAGCAGTTTGTGCTCCCGGGCGACGTCGAACGATACCCACATCGTCACCCCGCCCTGCACCGTGTGCTCGACAGTGACCGGCGGCCGGGTCCCGGGCCTGAGCAACGACGGGACGACCGGCAGGTCCGCGATGCGGTGCGATGCCTTCGCTGTCTGGAGTACGTGCAGGGGTGCCTGGATGAGCACGGCGCCGCCGGCGAAGGGCTTGAGCGTGGTCAGCGCGGAGGTACGGCGGTCGGCGGCACCGCCCGCCGCGTCGGAGTCCGTCCAGCCCGGCACGGTGGCCGTGGCCTGCACCAGGGGCTGCGTCTGGAAGGCCGGTCCCGCGGTCATCGACGGCATGTGCGATTCGGTGGTGTCACCCGTGTAGGTGTCGTTGTCCATGGTCCGCCGGCTGCCGCCGAGTCCCGCGCCCGGGTCCACGGCCAGCAGCCGGGCCCGCGACAGATCGACGTCGGCGGAGATCTTCAGGGTCGCGTCCGTCCCGCCGATCGTCGACGTGGTGTCGTGCAGCGTGACGGTCAGGCTGTCGCGGATCATCTGCGGAAGGTAGGCGCTCAGCACGTCGGTGCTGATGCCCCCCTTGAGGACTTCACCGGCGGCGGTGCCGGGCCGCGTCAGTACCGTCTTCCGCACATAACGGCCCTTGCTGTTCGTGGGCATCTCCGTCGCGGCGTCGGTCGTGGCGCCGCGTCCCTTGACAGCGAGGTCGACGGCGTACGCTGCGGCGTCCCGGAGTGCGGTGATGCCGCCGACGGTGGTGACGACGACACTCTCCGGGCCGGTGGCGAACAGCTTCCTGCCCGCCGCGTTGCGCTCCCGGAGCGCAACGGCCTGCTGCTGATCCGGGGGAAGCAGCATCGGGCGTGCGGCATCCCGGGGTGTGGGGGCCGCCAGCGGTTCGGCCTTCTGCGTTTCCGTCTTCTTCGGTTCGGTCGTCCGGGCTCGGGTTGTCTGCGGTTCGGTCTTCTTCGGTTCGGTCGTCCGGGCTCGGGTTGTCTGCGGTTCGGTCTTCTGCGGTTCCGTCGTCCGGGCTTCGGTTGTCTGCGGTTCGGTCTTCTGCGGCCGGGCGAGGCTCAGCGGCAGCACCACCTCGGCTTCGCCGACGGTATACGTGCGAGGGACCACTGTCCCGTCGGGCAGCTCCAGGGTGAAGGTGACGCTGAACGTCGTCCGACCGGTCACCACCGGCCCCTCGAAGGCCACTTGGGCGCTGACGGCGTCGGTGACCGCGTGTGCCAGGGACGACGAGCGGGTGGACCCGACCCGGTCGTCGAGGGTGAAGCCGCCGCTCCGGAGACCCGGACGGTCCCAGATGGTGGGCACCTCGCCGAGCCGGTAGCCGGCCTCGTACCCGCGCGCCAGCTTCTCCGTGACGGTCTCCGCCGTGGACGTGGGCCGGGTGATCGTGGGCTTCACGTCGTGGCGCAGCGCACCGGGGGTGAAGCCGGACCGTTCCAGAGTCACCGTGAGACTGGCGTCCTTGGCCGGCCCGATCTTGTTCCGGGCCAGACGCAGGGAGGTGCCGCCGTTCTCCATACCCGTCTGGAGAGCGCGGATACCGGACGGCGACAGGGTGGTCATCTGCCGTGCCAGGCCGCCGAGTTGGTCGGCCAGCAGGCTCTTGGGCCCGAGCCAGCTCCTGTGCTGCGGCAGGTCTTCCATCAGGGTGCCCATGAACCGGCTGATCGCCTCGGACATGTCGATGCGGCCGACCGTGAGCGTGGCGTGCGCGGCCGCATCGACTGCGGTGAAGAGCTGCTGGGGAGGCGGAGCGGTGAGACCGTCGTCGAAGAGACCGGCCTTCCTCGCCTCGGCAAGCGGCATCCACACGAGCAGGCCGTCGGGGATCTCCACGACCCGGCCCTGGGGCGGCCGTCCGCGCATCAGTTCCATAGGCGCCTGGAGCAGACCGGACGGCTGGGAGCGGGCCGCGAGGTGCCAGGCCACATCGGCGCCGACCAGGACCATCGGTCCGGTGTACTGGACCGTGTGGGCCGGGTTCGCCGAGAAGGTCTCGGCCGAGGTCGCGGTGCTGGTGCGCTGGTACGGCGACGCGGTGAAACCGTAGGTGCCGGAGGTCTGGAACGCGTCGGTGTGCTTGGCCCGGAAGGCCAGCAGGGACGAGATGGCGTGACTGCGGACATGGGCGACCGAGTGTCCCGCCCCGCTGGTGCCCGAGCCGATGTTGGAGAGGGCGAGGTCGCTGGAGTCGACGACGGCGAGCACGCGCGTCCCGCGCACCTGGGGCCAGGCGCTGACCGACGCGGTGATGTCGGTGACGGCCGTCCTCCCGAACAGGTCGCTGACATGCTTGCCCGTCTGCGCCGCGTCGCTGAAGTCCGCCTCGTTGCGACCGGTGGTGAACGCCTCGGCCAGCGCGCCGGAGGCGGGGGTCCCGTCGGTCCCGTAGATCCAGGAGTTGCCGGAGACGGAGGCGAGCAGTTCCTTGAGGTGGTGCACCACGACCTCGGGCGAGGTGACGCTCTGCACGGAGTGCAGGCCGCCGAAAAGGGCGTGGGGCGTCCAGTCATCCGTGGAGACGGGCTTCCCGGAGGAGAGCAGTTCGGCCAGAGCCGGGTCCATCGGCGCGGACACGGGGGCCGTAACCGTCTCCGGCCGGTTGAGAGGCAGAGTGGAGGGGACGGACAGCGACGCGGGTACGGCAAGGGTGACGCGGCCGGTGACGGGGGCCGGGGCGGTCTGTCCGTCGCCCTGCCCGGTGGCCAGGACGTCGACGCTCCCGGCGGCCTGCTTCACGAACCACCGGGTGCTGAGCAGCTCGCCGGTCATGGTCCGCGCGATCTGGCGCGGCCGGGTGAAACTGGTGGCTTCGGCGGTGAAGGCCAGGTCGTACGACCACAGGTGCTGTGACCCGGAGCTGGTGATGCCGCCGTCCGGGGTCAGCGTCGGGCCGTACGTCATGCCGTAGGCGGTCTGCCTGCCGTACCGGTAGCCGATGCTCCCGGTGCCGCCGAAGCGCTCGATCCCGGTCAGTCCCACGTCGACGCCGACCGACCAGCCGTGGGTACGGGTGGTCGCGCTGTCCGCGCGGCGGGTCGACAGGACGTTGTTCGCCAGACCCAGATCGTGGTGGGCACCCACGAACTGACGGTTCGTCGCCTCCGCGCGCACGGTGAGAACGACGTACCGCTTGCTGACGGAGTCGAGCCGCTCCAGCTGGATCCGCAGTCCGGTGCTCGTCAGGCGGTCGAGGGAGCCTTCGAGCACCGTACGGGAGAGTGCCTGGCGCAGCAGATGGGTGTTGCGCACCGCGGTGTTGTACTTCCGGTCGCTGCCGCCGTTCCGGTCGCCGTCGACCGCGGTGTCCGGCCGGGGCGGAAGCACCAGGTCGGGGTAGGCGCGGTGCAGCCCGGCCTGGATGCGGTCGACCAGTTCGTCCGTCAGGGAGACTTGGGGCGGGACCGTTTCCTGGGCACGGGTCGCCGCGAGGTCCAGGACCGCGTGCAGGCCGAACGTCGCCGGATTCGACGGCGACAGATACGCGGGGGCGGGGGGCACCTCGGCGTCCGGGACGGGTGCGGTGCCGTCGTCCCAGCCGGCCAGTCTGCGTGCGTCGGCCCGTGGCAACTGCACGGTGGCGGTGAGGAAGGCACCTTCCTCGTTCGGGGCGTTCCGGTTGGCCTGGGCGGTCCGCTCGGCCGGCTCGGGCGACTCCCATGCGCCGCCCTGCCTGCGCAGCTCGATCCGGAAGCGGACGTCGTAGAGCCCCGAGTGGCCGCGGCTGTTGAGCGTCCGCACGGACTCGGCCGTGTTGCCGCTGTAGCTGCTCTCCGCACGCTGGGTCGTCAGGGCGGCCGATCCCCCGATCTGGAGGCTCAGGGTGCCCGCGGGCTGGAGCAGCGCGAACTGCGGACCGGCGGAGATCCCGACCCCGGCGCCCTGGGTGTTCTTCTTCTCCGTGGTGGCGGTGGAGCGCTGTGCGTCGGCCTTCTTGACCTCGGTCTTGTCGGACGCCTGGAGCAGTGTGGCGTCGACCGGGATCAGCCGGAGCTCGACGGAGCCCAGTGACCGGTTGCCGAGACCGGCGAAGAGCGGGGCGCTGACCACCGTCTCGCCGGAGCTCTGCGCGATCATCGTGCGCAGGCTCTCCCCGCCGAACAGATCGGCCAGTTGGTGGCGGAGGAAGCTGCCGGGGGTCGCCTCGGGAAAGTTCGCGAGCGCCCAGTCCAGCAGCCGGGTCTCCGTGGTGACGCTCAGCGGTGCGAGCAGGTGCGGCCGGGCGCCCGGCGCGAACGCGAAGGCGATGGGCAGCCGGTCCGGGATCGCCGGGTCGGTGACGCTGTCCGGGACCCGCCAGGTGACCCCGTCCTGGATGCGGTAGCGCCGCTGCGCGGCGGTGCCGGGCTGCTGCTGGTCCGGGGACAGCTCACGGCCCTTCTTGTCCCAGACGCGCGAGGACTCGACGACGATGTGCAGGTCGCTCACATGCAGATGACTGCCGTCCTTGCCGACCGCGGTCACACTGCTCTGGGCGCGGCTCTCCTGGGTGTACGTGTAGGAGGCCTCCATACGCCGTGCGCTGAGGGACACCGACCCGAACGCACCGACGGTCCCCGCGGAGGGCCCCAGCGGGACCGCCACTCCGAAGGCGCGGGAGGTGCCGAGGGTCTTGGTCTCCGTCGCACCGGGGCGGGTGCGGAGTTCGGTCTCGATCTTGACAGGGGCGTCGGTGGCCTTGGCCTCGGCGGTCTTCGACGCGTCCTTCTTCGACTCGTCGGTCCCGGGCTTGTCCGTCGTGGAGGCGCCGGTCTTGGAGGCGTCGGTATTGGAGGCGTCGGTATTGGAGGCGTCGGTATTGGAGGCGTCGGTATTGGACCCTTCCGCCTTCGGCCCCTCCGCCTTGGAGGTGGTCGAACCGCCCTCGTTCCCGTGTCCGTCCCTGTGCGGTGCGGACTCGGCCACGTCGTCCACGACGGCCAGCGCCGATGGCTCGGCATGGCGGCGCCAGTTCCCGTAGCTCTCCACCGAGAGGGAGATTTCCCGCTGGCCGCCGTCCATGGTCGGCAGGACGAACGTCCGGGGGCTGAGCAGCGTATGCGGACTCTGGATGAGCACGCGCTTCAACTCGTCGAGCCCGTCGGGGCGCAGGCCCCACCCCGTCGCGACGGAATCGGCCAGCGCGTCGACTCCCCTGATGGTGATGCGTCCGTGCCCGTGGCCCTTCATCGACTTCGGCAGCATCGCGTTGTCGTCGAACGTGACGAATTCACCGGACCGCTCCTGCGGGAGCGGATCCACGTTGTCGCTCAGCAGCGGAGGGGCGAAGCGCGCCTTCTCCACCTTCTGGCCCGGGTTCTCGATCCGGCGGAACACCTCGTCGCGGCGTGCCTCCTCTGTCGTCAGGTCCGGACGGTCGCGGCGTACCCGGTACATCCGCTGCTCGTACTCGTCCGCCGAGAGCGCGTTCAGGGCCTTGTCGCGGGCCGTGGGCTGCTGCGCGCCCGACGAGCCTGCCGGTGAGGAGCCGTCACCGCCAGGGCCGCCCGGCGGCTCCTCGTTCTCCTTCACGGGGATGTCGGAGTCCTTGGGCGCGGAAGCCACGGAGTCGGCGTCGTCGTCGGACTTGAGGTCGGACGCGTCATCGGACTTGAAGTCGGACGCGTCGTCGGACTTGAGATCGACGTCGTTGTTCGGTTCGGATTCCGACGTGGTCCGCGTGTCGGTGAGGGACTGTGTGTCGTCCTCGGTCTGTGTACGTACACGACGGGCGTTCGGCGACGGCAGGTCGTCCCGCTCCCGCGAGTGAAGGCTGTCCCCGTCCTTCCCCCCGGACTCCGACGCATCGTCCAGATGCCGCGGAGCCTCCATCAGCTGCTCGCCCGGCTGCACCGGAGCACGCCTGTCCCGTTCGGAGTCGGCCGGCCGCGGGGTCTTCGCCGAGTTGCCGGCACCCTCGTCGACGTTCGTCCGGGAGACCGGATTGCGCACGGTTGCCGACGGTCCGGCATTCGACGGGCCCGACGTGTCCGTCAGATCCGTCAGATCCGTGTCCTGGACGTCCGTGCGCTTCTCCGACACGGCGTCGTCCACCTTGGGGGTACCGGGCTCATTGCCGGTCGTGACCAGGTTCCGCAGGCGTTCCACCAGCGTGCGGGCGTCGTGGGCAGCCTGTTCGCGTACCTCCTCGGGCAGCTTGTCGAGCGAGCGGTCGATACGGCGGTCGAGGTCCCGCAAGCGGTCCGGAGCACGCAGTTCCTGTTCCAGGCGCTCCTGCCCCTCACGCCTCAGCTCCGCCGTCTCGGCGTCGTAGCTGTCGAGGACCCGGTCGATGGCCTGAGGGTCGCCCGCCGCCTCGTCCAGCCTGTTCTGCCATGCGGCGCGGCGTTCGGTGCCGCGCTCCGCCCCCTCGGGGTCGCCGTCCGAGATGGCCTTCAGCCGCCGGTCGCGCTCCAGCTGTGCCATCCGGTCGAGCTGTTCCCGCTCGATGGCCTGCCTCGCCGTGTCGTCCTCGGCGTTCGCGCGCCGGTCTTCCCACTGCTGCCGCTCCTCGCGCGACATCCCAGTGTCGTCCGTGCCCTCGCGCAGCCGGTCGAGCCGCTCCTCCAGGATCCGGTCGTTCTCCGCCCGGGAGTCCTCGGTCCGGTCCCGGCCGGGGGTGCCGTCACCGCCGGGACCGCCGTCACCGCCGTCACCGTCCTGCGGCGGGGGCAGCGGCTCCGAGGACTCCTGCTGGTGGCCGCCCTCGCGCATGGCGTCCAGCCTCGCCCGGAAGGACGCCAGCTCGGCCTCCCTGCCGAGGGTGACCGTACGACGTTCGTACTGCGCGTCGAGGTCACTTCCCCGCCCCGGTCCTTCGAACCGGTTCTTCCAGGTGGCCAGCTCCGTCTCGGATGCACCGAGATCCCGCAGGGTCGCGAGCCGTCGCGACGTCTCCAGTTCGGCGTCGTAGTCAGCCTGCACTCTGCGGAGATCCTCGGGGGTCGCCGCCTGCTCCCTGCGGTCCTCCCATTCGAGGAACCGCTCGCGGTCCATGCCCGCTTCTTCCGCATCGGCCCGCCGGTTGTCGGCCAACTGCTTCCGGAGCGCCTCGGGGGTGCTGTCGGCGCGGGCGCTCAGCTCGGACCCGAGGGTGCCGAGACGGTTCTCGAAGTCGTCCAGCAACTGGGTCGTCCGACGGGGATCGTTGGCGAGAGCCGACTGCTCGATGTCGAGGGCATGGCGCAGCCACTCCGTGCGGCGCATTCCCAGCTGTGCGGCCCGCGCCTCGTATCCGCCGTCCATGTGACGGCGGAACTGCTGGAGGCGTTCACCGAGGCCGTGCACGGCGACGAGGTCGCCGAGTTCCCGAAGGCCGTCGGCGGCCTCGGCGTGCCTGCCCGCCCCTGCGTCGTCCCGGATGCGCTCGCTCAGCCGCTGTCGTGTCTCCCTGTCGACGCCCACCCGCCGGGCATCCGCCAACAGGGCGTCGGTCTCCCGCTCCACGTCCTTGGTCAGCCTGCGCTGCTCGGTGGGGGTCAGGCCCTCGGGCACGTCGGGCAACTGCTCCAGCCGGGTCACCGGGTCGTCGGTGAGGCTGCCCAGTTCGTCGAGGTGCGCGATCAGCGCGTCGGCATCGCTGTCGTTGTCCCCATCGAAGCCGTCACGGAAGGGCAGTTCGTCCTCCGTCTCCGTACGGAGAGGATTCGGCGAGTCCTCGGTGGCTGGCCCCTTCCCGTCGCTCTCGGTGCTCTCCGTCTCCGGCCGGTTGCCGGCCGCGGGCTCGGTGCCGGGCGGGGCCTGGGGAACATCCGGGAACACGAGGTCTGGCTCGTCACCCGTGAAAAGCTGGGCACCGGGTTCGTTCTGCGGCACGTCGGGGAACACCACATCGAGCCCGTCCGGGGACGGACCCGTGGGTGTCTGCTGCCGTGGTCCGCCGGGGGCAGTGCCGGCACCCGGGCCCGTCGACACGGTCGGTACGGGGCGCGGCGGCGGTGCGATGCCGCCCGCGCCGTTGAACGGGAGGACTCCGTCGCCTTCGATACCCGTCGTTGTGCCGTCGGGCTCCAGCCCGTCGGCGCCCTCTTCCTCCAGGGCCGCGCGGTACTGCTCACGGAGCTCGTCGACCCGTGCGGGGCGGCCGAGGCCGCCGTCGGAGTCGCCCTCCCGCAGCTTCGCCATCCGTGCCGCCAGGTCGGAGTCCGAGTCGTCGGAATTCTGCCGGTCCTTCAGCCGGTCCAGGCGCTCCTGGAGGCGATCGAGGTCGTTCGCGGTCCGGTTTACCGCCCCGGAGTCGTCGGGCCGACTGGACGACCCCACGCCCGCGCCGTCGTCGGACGTCTGCGGAAGGTCGTTCCGCGGTACGTCGGGCAGGTCCGCCAGGAGCCGCTCCGCCTCCGGCGACAGCACCGTGCCCAGCGGGGTATCGGGTACGTCCGGGAGGCCGTCCAGAAGCGTGTTCACGTCCGTGAGTTCCTGCGTCACGTTCTCGTGTACCTGGTCCGGGGAGGGCAGCGTCTCGGGTACGTCAGGGAGGCTGTTCAGCAGGAGGTCCAGCTCCGACACCGAGTCCGGCGGGACGGGGGGCTCGGGTGTGAGGGAGTTGGTGGTCGAGTCGCCGGAGTTGTTCGTCGTGTCGCTGTTGTTCGAGTTGTTGGTCTCGTTCGCGCTGTTCGCGTTGTTGGTCTCGTTCGTGTTGTTCGTGAAGTTGCCGTCGTTCGTGAAGTTCGTGTCGTTCGAACTGGTGGCGAAGGAAGGGGCGGACGCCCCGGACACGTCGTACGGTGCGGCGTTCCCGTCGTCGTCGCTCGAGTACAGCGTCCGGCTGTCCGAGAAGTCGTCCACGGCCAGGTAGTACAGGCTGTCGCCGTCCGAGGCGTTGTCGTCGCCGCTCCGCAGCGAGACGTTGTCGGAACCGGAGTCCGAGGCCGAATCCGTGAGCGTGCGATTGTCGGCGTCGTTCCTCGGGTCGGAGCCGTCGCGCACCGTCGTGTTCGACTCCGTGCTCGGCCGCGACGCGCCGGACGGCGGCGTGGGCGAGTCGGACGAGAAGACCGGGGGGCGCGGCGGCGGCGCGGCCGGGGGGCCCGAGACCGCGTGATGCATGGCCTGGAAGCCGTGAGCCACGCCCCGACCCATCACGCCGCCCGCCGCGCCCGCTGCCGCGGTCCAGCCGCTGACCGTGAACTTGTGCTCGGGCCCGAAGATCAGGTTGTACATGCCCTCGGTGACCACGGCGTGGCCCGATTCACCGGCGATCTCGCCGACGAAGTTACCGATCCGGAAGCCGATGTTCCCTTCGATGTTCTTGCTGATGGTCTGTACGAAGGAGCCGGGCAGGTCGTGCGAGAGCGCACGCACTCCGTTCTCCCCCAGGTCCTTCACGTACGGCTTGAGCGCGTCGTCCAGCGAATGGGTCAGCCCCTGCCAGTCGGCCTTGCCGCCCCAGTTCTTGACCAGCGCCTCGCCGTAGTCGCGGCCCAGGTTCCGGGCGGTCTCGTTGCCGAGGGAATCCCCGAGGTTCTTCTCGAAGGCGTTCGCGAAGTCCTTGACGACCTCCCGGCCGACCGCTCCGGCGGCCGCCCCCCGAGCACCGTCTGCCCCCACATGGTTCAGGGATTCATTGGTCCGGCCCATGATGTTGCCCAGGCGCTCGCCGAGCTTGCGGGCGGACTCCTCCGAGATCGTCTGGCCCGCGGCACCCGCTCCGGCCCTTCCGCTCGCTCCGGCCGCGCCGTCACCCGCGGCGCCCGCCCCCTTGCCCAGGCCCGCTCCTGCGGCACCCGCACCCTTGCCCGCACCCGCACCCGCGCTGCCGGCGCCTTTTCCGGCGCCCGCACCCGCAGCACCCGCGCCCTTGCCCGCGGCACCGGCTCCCGCACCACCGGCGCCCTTGCCGAGACCACCCGCACCCGCGCCGCCCGCGCCCTTGCCGAGACCACCCGCACCCGCGCCACCGGCGCCCTTGCCGAGACCACCCGCACCCGCGCCACCGGCGCCCTTGCCGAGACCGCCCGCGGCCTTGCCCGCACCGCCTGCGGCGCCGCCCGCTCCCTTGCCGCCCCCGGCCAGCCCCTTGCCCAGCACGTTCCCCGCGTCATTGCCGAGGATCTTGCCGAGGCCCTTGCCGGTGAGATTGCCGAGCAGCTTGCCGAGTCCGCCGCCCAGCAGCGCGAACGGCCCGCCCAGCGCACCGCCGATGGCGGCGAACTTCGCGGCGTCCGCGGTGAAGTTCTTGTTCCACTCCGTACGGTCGCCGCGGCCCATCTGGGTGAGCTGGAGGATGGAGTCGAGCAGCAGGCCGCCGACGAGGCCCGTGATGGTCTGCATGATGATCTGGGCCAGCAGGAACTTGAGGATCAGCACCGCCATGGAACGGAACGCGGCGATCGCCGCGGCCGCCCAGATCTCCGACAGCCCGGCGGTCACCGGCATCAGGGCCTGGGCCAGGGCTATCTGCACGACGAGCAGGGCCAGTTGGCCGAAGATCATCCACTTGGTGTACTCGATGTCGGCGGCGGTCTTGTGGGCGTTCTTGGACAGCTTGATGGCGTCCTCGTAGGCCCGCTCGAGGATGCTCTCGTTACCGTTCGTCCTCTCGACGAACTGCCGGGCGTACGCCACGAACCGGGTCGCGGTCTCGCCCTCGAAGTCCTCGTCGACGCGGCCGACGACCTGCCGCAGAAGCTCCTCCACCTCACGGAACTTCTCGGCCATCTGGCGATACTCGTCACTGACCACCCGCAGGGTGTCCTCGTTCGCCTGCGGGAAGGGCATGCCGGTCAGAGTCTTGAGGAGGGTCGCCCATCCCTCGGAAACCTCAATCGCCATTGTGTGGTGCCGCGTCTTCGGGGTTCGGCCGGCTCAGCCGGCGGCGATGTGGTTGGCGTCGTCCTCGGCGTCGTTCAGGATGACCGAGGCGTTGTTGCCGCTGATGCCGACCATTTCGAGCAGATCGGAGAGGCCTTCGAGGCCGTACGTGAGCCCCTTGCCCGTCGAGTCGACGAACTTGTGGTACTCCTTCGCGTACACATCGTCCTTGCCGCCCGCGGTCCTGTTCTCCAGGTTGATGTGGTCGTTGAGGACGCCCAGTTCACCGACGATCCTTGAGATGGTGCCGAACTGGGTGAACCGGCGCGGGAGATCCCCCGGAACGCTCAGGGTTCCATCAGCCATAGAACTCGTCCTCCTCGCCGCGGTTCCCGGACGGCTTGCGCCCGCCGCCCAGCACCGTCTCCGTCAGCCCCTCGGGCTGCATCGCGCGCAGCGGAGCGAGCAGATCGTCGAGCTCACCACCGCCGAAGAGTCCGCTCGCCAGCTCCTCCTGACTGCCCATCAACGGCCGTACCGAGCCGCTGACCTTGGAATTCATCTCCGTGCGTGCCGCGTTGACGGTGGTCTTCAGCACCTCGGCGAGCTGAGCCCCCGGCATCGTGCGGTAGCCCTCTGTGTGGAACTTGAACGAGAGGATCTCGCCGTGGGCGTTGACCGTTGCGGTCACCATCCGGTCCTTGGAGGTTGCCGAGGCGGACGCCCTGGCCAGTTCCTCCTGGACCTGCTGGATCTTCTTCGTCTGCTCGGCGAGGCCGGCCATGGCCTCCGCGAGCTGTTCCTGGAACGACACCATCAGTACTGCTCCTCCTTGCCTTCCGCCGCCGCTTCCAGCACGTCGACCGCGCGGGACAGGTCGTCCGCGGACAGCCGCAGAGCGACGGGGCCCGTCGGGTTGAGGTACAGGTCCTGGCCTTCGGGTACGAGTGCGAACGCCTCCGAGACGGGCAGCACCTGGTGGGCCAGCGCGCCCGCCCGCTCCAGATGGGCGGGCGCGGTGAACACCGGCACCACCGGGTCGCCGTCCGGGGTGCAGGCGCTGACCGCGCCACCGCCGGGAGCGGTCAGGACGGCCAGTTCGGCCGTGACCACGGCCAGGGCGACGCCCTCGACCGGGCCGTAGCCGGTGGCCGCGAGCTGCATGGCGGCATCCACGTCGTCGGTCGGTTCGGGCCAGCCCAGCATGCCGGGAGACGGCCGGTACTTGTCGTTCCGCTGCCATTCGACGATCTCGCCGTCGGCGTCGGAGCGCCACTGCCCGATCACCGCCCACAGCGGCGGCTCACCGTCCCCGCTCCACGCGGGGTCCACCGTGCCGAACCAGTGCTCGGGTGCGGTGCGCGCCGCGGCGCGGATGTCGTCGGGCACCGGCGGCATGACGGAATCCTCGTCCCCGGGAGGTGTCCCGGCCGCCTCTGCACCTGTGGAACTCATCGTCCGATCACGCCCGTTCCGGCGTCGGGCTCGGTGCCCCACACCTCTTCGTCCTCCGACAGCCATACGTTGCGCTGCCGGTCACCGCCGTTGGCCCCGCCGCCCGGGGCACCACCACCGCCACCCATGCCCATGGGCGGCATGAAGGGCATGCCGCTCCCCGTCCCGCCCCCCGCGCCGCCCCGTCCGAGGGCGCCGAGCGACTGGGTGGACACCTTGCCCTGCGTGGGCGGAACAGCCGGGGTCGCGGGCAGCCCCATGGCCGCGCGGGCCCGGTTGCTGAGCCCGGACACGACGGAAGACGGTTCCCGGATCGCGTTGCCGTTGCTGTCGACCATCCTGCGGAGGTTCTCGGAGGCCCCCTTCGAGCCACCGAAGAGCTCACCGCTCGACGTGGACGGACGGCGCTGACCGTTGAACAGCTCGTCGAGCGTCTTGGGGTTGCGGGTCTTCAGGTTGTTGCTGCTCTCGGTGATGTGCTTGCCCTGCGGGTCGCTGATGGTGCCGTCGGCGTTGATCCGGGAGCCGGGCGGAACGGTGAGCTTCCCGCCGTACGCGTTGGTCAGCGGCTTGCCGTCCGCGCCGATCAGATTTCCGTGGGCGTCCACCTTGGTGCCCTTGGGGACGATGACGTTGCCTTCGGCGTCGATTCCGAAGCCACGCGGCGGGTTCCCCCCCGAGGTGGAGCCGTTCGGAAGCGTCGGCGGCTTCGGGCCGGCGGGCGAGATGATCTTGCCGCCGGGGCCGATGGTGGAGCCGGGCGGCACGACCAGGGGCCTGCCGTCCGCACCGAGGACCGGCTTGCCCTTGGAGTCGGTGACGGCACCGGTCTTGGGATCGATGCGCGATCCGGCCGGAACTGTCAGGGACCCGCCGCCGCCCGTGCCGGAAGTGCTGCCGTTGGGGCCGGTGACCGGATTCGGGCCGAGGCCGAGGTTGTTGGTCTTCGGTAGATTGGTGCCGGAAGTGCTGCCGCTCGGCCCGGTGACCGGAGGCGGGGCACCGAGGTCGAGATCGCCGCCGCCCGCACCGCCGGAACCGCCTCCGGTGCCGCCCGCGCCGTCACCGCCCGCGCCGCCGCCGAACATCTCCTTGAACTTGTTGAGGAAGTCGTCGGCGCCGCCCGGGCCGCCGTCATCGCCGGTACCCGTGGCGCCGTAGAAGTCCTTCTGCTCCTCGGGCGTCAGCGAGATGGTGAATGTCGGCTTCACGACAGCATTCGCGTCGGAGAGCTTCGCGCTCGCCTTGTCGTAGGCCGTCGCCAGGTCGAGCATCGTCTGTGCGGACGCGTCGTCCAGTTCGGTCTTGACTCCGGCGAGCCAGCTCAGCTTGGCTTCGCCTTCCACACTCTCGAAATCCAGACCGTCGAACCTGTCCCGGTAATCCGTGGTGAAGGTCTTGGCTGCCAACGCCCGCAGGAATTCGGCGTAGAGGTGGGTGAAGGGCATGGAGATGGGACCTGCTTCGCGGGGCTTCTGCCCTGCGACCACCGGCACTGTCTCCCGCTTTTCGAACCAATCCCAGGCATTCTTCGCCAGAACATCTATGGTCGTCTTCAGCTTGGAACTCACGGCTTCCAGGTCGCTCTTGATGACGCCGCTCATGTAGTAGGACTGTGTCTCCAGGAGAGAACGCTTGACCGCGAGGAGCACGGCTTCGAAGAGAGCCGCGGACTTCCCTTCGAGTTCCTCCGAGCCGTTTCCCACACTCTCGGCCCACTTGTTGAACTCGACGGCCCACCCGCCGGTCCACAGATCCATGTTGTTGAACACCTCGGCCGCTTTTTTGGACATCAGCGGATTGGTGTCCTTGTTGGTACCCGCCCAGACGGAGCCGAAGATGGCCCCGGCGGCCCCCGTGAAATCACTCAACGGCCCCGGGTCGTTGCCGAATTCCTTCCAGTCATACCTGAATCCGAAAACGAGGTACGGCTTCTCCGACCTGGAGGCAAAATAGTATGCCTTGTACCCGTCGAACCCCCAGTCCTCGCCGCCGCTCCTCGTAGCGGTATCGGACCAGGCCCCGTTCACCGCCGAGGCGATCCACCGCTTGGACCCCGGCCCCGCCACAAGGTTCCGGTCCGGAAGCTTGGTGGTGCCGTCGTGAAACATGGCGAGGATGTCCTCCCACTTGGCCGGCATCCCGGGGGGCACCGCGACCATGGTTTCACTTTCCCTTCGGGGTCAGGATCTCGGAGAACTCGTCGGCGAGGGCACCACCGATGCTCGTCGAGTCGTCCTCGGCGTCCTGGTGCTTGGCCTCGACGTCCCGCAGGCTGGCCGAGAAGTTGTTCAGGAGCGTGATGGCCGTCTCGTACCGGGTTCGCATGCTCGCGCGGTACGCCTCCAGCTGACCTTCCAGCGCCTTCGCCTGTGTGCACTTCTCGGGGTTTCCGATGGCGAGCGGGATCTTCGATCCCAGGCTCACATAGTCCGGCTTGACCGTGAGGTCACGGCGGAACCTGGGGATCTCCTGATTCGCGTACCTGAGATAGACGCCGTCGGTCGACTGGTAGATGTCGCCCGGAGTCGCGTCGTCAGCCATGCTCACACCTCACAGAAGTCGATTCGGCCGGCCGGGTCAGCTGCCCTGGAGGTTGTTCAGGCCGCGGCCGCCGTCGAGGTCTCCGTCGATCTGCCGGGCGTGCATCCGCTGGAGAGTGGTGCGGGCGACCCCGTACTGCTCGTCGAGCTGCAGCTTGATCCGGCCCAGCTCCGCCTGGAATTCCTCCCAGGAGGTACGGGTCTGACCGCTCAGGGTGTCGCGCAGCGCGCCGAAGTTCTTCTCCATCCAGGCGAGCGCCTCCTTCATCTCCTGCTGGGCCGAGTCCATGTTCTTGACGGCGTCCAGGACCCCTTGGTGGCTGATCTTGACGGTCATGGCGGAACTCCTCGTAAGACGGTTAAGAGAGCGGGGAAGAAAAGGCGGGGAGAAAGGCGGAGAAGGTCACCCGGGGTTGATCGTGCCGGCGATACCGGCGGCGTAGCCCTGTGCCTCGTGCTCGGCGTCCGTGAGGAGCCGGTTGGCCATCGCGGTGCCTTCGCGGAAGAACTGGGTGCGCTCCATGACCCGGCCGTGCGCCCTGAGCCACTCGTCGATGCCCGCCGCGTGGGTCTCCGAGGAACCCGCCTGGTAGGCGGCCCGGACCTGGCCCTGGATGGTCCTGACCTTGCGGCCCGCCTCATCCATGTCGCGAAGATGCTGGTCCAGCGTCTTCAGCGTCTCGAGCATCGCTGTTTCATCGTTGGACAGGCCATCGGCCGAGTTGACGTTGAAGCCGGAGACATCAGACATGGGGGTCCTCCTGGACACTGCGGGAACACGGCGGCACCACGGGCGCACGACAGGCCGACCACACCGGAATCACGCCCTCCGGGAGTCGACGGATCATCAGGTTAATACGCCGTACGGGATCTTGGCACGAATGTACCCCGACAATCTGAGTGTTCATCTGCGATACGTGCGTGAGCTGCGGAAATGCCGGAGAAAGCGCATGCCCCCGGCCCTCCTATCCTCAAAGGAACCTCAATTCCCTTAAGGCGGAGGGGAATCGGCTATCGCGATGTCGTGTTCTCCGGGGCTTCCACGAGTCCCTGCGTCAGCAGGGCCGTGTCGTCCAGCGCGGGCCCCGACGCGAGCATCCCGAGGACTCCGGACGGGATGGGCACGGACTGATCGGCTCTGTACCCGAGCCGCTGGAGTCCCTTCTCGCCCCCGGGGACCGGGTACTTGGCACCCGACTCGGTGACCAGGTAGTAGGCCGTGCCGGTGCCCGCCGAGGAGAGTGCCGTGACGAGGGCGCCGCCTTCCGGACGTACGGCGAACAGGTCGGCGGTTCCGGAACCCGCGGTGATTCCGGGCTGGTTGGACACCGCCCGGCCGCCCACCGCGTCCGCGCGGGGCAGGACGACCGAGACCGTCGGCCTGCCGTCCGCGGTGCCGACGACGGCACAGACGCCCTCCCCCGCGCCGACCGGGCTGGGCCTGGGCAGACCGGTCGGGACCGTACCGCCCCCGGCTCCCACGAGTCGGGTCGCCTTTGGGTCCTGGTGGCGCGCCAGGTCGTCCGGACCGATCTTCTGGAGTACGACTGCTCCTCCGGCGTAGGCGGTCCGCTGGGTACGTGGATCGCCCTTCAGCAGTGCCTCCTCCAGCGCGGTGACCTTGGTCAGCCCGCGCTCCGTCAGCAGGTAGTGGCCGCCGGAGCCGTCGAAGAGCTGCCCGATCCGTGTCGGGCGGCCGGCCAGCGAGGGGCCCGCCTTGCCGCGTCCGGACACTTCCGGCACCGCCAGATCCGGGCCCGCCGGCAGGGCGTTGAGGAACGCGTCCGGGACCGGGTACGCCCCGTCGGGGTCGTAACCCAGCGCCTGGACCGCGTAGTTCGCGGTGTTCAGTCGCAGCCGGGTGCCGTGCCAGAGGAGGTACGTGGTGCCGCCCGGGACGGTACGGACCAGGGTGGCCCCGTCCGAGGTCACGGGCCTGCCCTCGGCGGTCAGGCCGACGGCCAGGGTGAGGAGCGGCTCCGAGGCGGCGTCGGGCCGGGTGGCGCACACCGACCAGGCCTCGCGGCTGAGCGCGCCCGCCTGCGGCAGCGGGTCCGGCGCGCCGACGATGCCCAGGGTCGCGCCGCGCGGGGCGTCCTCGATGGAGGCGGGCTTGACGCTCACCACCTTCATCCGGTCACCCGCCAGCAGTCTGGCCGAGGTCTCGTTGAGGACCGGGTGGAGGACTCCGTCGAGCGTGAGGTAGCGGGCGCCCGAACGTTCGTCGAGCACCAGCGTTCCGGTGGCCTTCCACGCGTTCGAGCCGCCGGGCACCACCAGCCCGTACACCGCGACGATGAGCGCGGCCAGGGCCGCGACCACGAGGCCGATGACGAAGCCCTTCGTGGTCCGCCGGTGTGCGGACTCGGGGGCGTCCGGGTCGTCCCGGAGCATTCCCAGTGACAGCCGGCTCATGACGAACATGTGCGCGTGGACCTGGTCCCGCCTGGACTGCATTCCTTGCCTTTCCGACCGGGCATCGGCCCGGCGCGCGAGGGCCCGGGGTACCGGGGCTTTCGGCCGCCGGACCCCGGGATCCGCCGGCTGTCCGACGGCGGACGCCGGACAGCGGGCTCAGCTGTTGAGGCCCCGCAGGTACTGGTAGAGACCGGCGACGAGCAGGGCCAGCGGGACGAGGACGATGGCGAAGAGCAGGTGCAGCAGGTCGACCGCGCGCCCCCAGTAGGGCACCAGGCGACGGCCGGGGAGCGTCCAGCCCGTGATGGCGAGCACGGCCGCGACGGCCAGCAGACCGGCGAGCAGCAGCGGCCGGGACCCGTCGTCGGTCCGCAGGACCAGCTGCACCGTCAGCAGTACGGAACCGTAGGCGGCCGGCAGGACGACGGCGAGCCGCTGCCAGGCGCCGCCGATCGCCCGTGCGTGCGTGAACATCAGCGCGCACAGGACCGCCGCCAGGGTGAGCGGCGCCCAGGACGTCTCGAACGCCAGCGCCGTGAGGCAGCCCGCGGCCACCAGCCCGGTGGCGCCGTAGAGGCCCGTGAGGTAGCTGTCGGCGACGGCGCCCCGGGCGGCGATCCGCTCGTCCGGGGTGGGCTCGATGCCCTCCTGGAGCTGGCCCGCGTTGGTGGGCAGCAGCGGCACCTTCAGTCCGGACAGGCGGAACGCCAGGGACGGCAGGAAGTGTCCCAGCAGGACGACCGCCAGGATCAGCGGGGCGGCCGTGCCGGTGGCCGGGACGCCGAAGAGCATCACGGCTCCCCCGACTGCTCCGAGGACCGCGGCCAGGGCGGCGGCCAGGAACAGCGGGGCGCACGCGCCCACGGCGGCCAGTGCGAGCACGGCGGCGCCGGCCGCCGCGGAGCAGCCCGCGAGCAGCCGGGCGCCCAGTTCCGCGTCGGACTCGGCCCCTTGGGGCACCAGGGCTCCGGCCAGGGCGAGGTAGGGGACGGCAGCCGCACCGAGCGCGGCGCCCGCGCCGACGTCGCCGACCGCCCGTGAGGCGGCCGCCGCACCGGCCAGCAGGAGGATCGCGGTCGCCGCCGCGCAGACCGTCCTGAGCCCCGTGGAACCGGGCAGCAGCAGGAGCAGCAGGCCGGTGGCGAGGGTGCTCAGGGCGAGCGCGGTCATGAGGTGGTGCGACCACACCGGCCGCCAGGAGTCGGGGCGTTCGCGCAGCCGGCTGGAGAGCCCGTCGACGAGGTCGTCGTAGTGGATCTCGGGGAGGGCGTCCCCGCGCAGGCGCAGATGTACCGTTTCGCCGTCGTGCAGGCCCAGGTCGCCGAGGGTGTTCTCGTCGTCGAGGGGTTCCTGGCCGAGGCGCTGGAGCACCCAGCCGCCCGCCTGCGCGCCACGTTCGTAGAGGTCGGTGCCCCCGTGGTCGACGATGGTCGGCATCAGATCGGCGAGCACGATGTCGGACGGTACGGCGAGTTCGACGGAGCGGTCGGGCGTCAGCACCGTGAGGCGGCACAGGGGTGCCGCGGATATGTCGGTCAAGCGCGTTTCATCGCCTTCCAGGACAGTGGTCGACGCGGTCAGATTGATCACATTAACTTGTGCGTGCAGTCTGTACGTTGTGGGGTGCCGCCAAGATCGGCGGCCCCGCCCCCGCCCATCCCCCGGCCTGCACTCCCGCACCGTCGGCCGTATCGTCGGCGTTTGACGTTCTGTCATCCCGAAGACGCGTCACGGCAACCGCCGGCACCCCTCAGGAAGGCGATTCCCTTTGAGCGTGGTCCTCTTCAAGAGGCCTCCCCGGCGTCTTGGCCCCGAGATGCCCCATGGCGAACTGAGCCTCCAGGAGCCGCCCACGGTGCCGGAGACGCAGAGCGCGATGGGCAACATGATCACGTACATGCCGATGGCGCTCAGCTCGCTCGGCATGGTGCTCATCTTCCTGCGTCCCGGCAGCGGCGGCGGCCCCATGATGTACGTCGCCATCGGCCTGATGGCGCTGTCGGCCGTCGGCATGCTGGTCTCACAGATCATCCGGGCTTCCGGGGACCGCAAGCGGGCGCTGCTCGGTGAGCGGCGCGACTACATGCGGTACCTGTCGATCAGCCGCAGGCGCATACGCAAGGTGATCACCCAGCAGCGGGAGGCGCAGGCGTGGTCGCACCCGGACCCGGCATCCCTGTGGAGCCTGGTGCCGACGGCCAGGCTGTGGGAGCGGCGGGCAGCGCACGCGGACTTCGCCGAGGTGCGGATCGCGGTGGGCGAACAGCAGTTGGCGACGAAGCTGACACCGCTGAGCACCAAGCCGGTCGAGGATCTGGAGCCGCTGTCCGCGCACGCCCTGCGGCGCTTCATCAAGGCGTACGGCACGGTGCCCGACCAGCCGGTCGCGGTCTATCTGCGTACCTACGCACGCGTCCTGCTCCAGTCCGAGGAGGAGGCCGCGCACGCGATGGTGCGGGCCCTGCTGGCCCAGCTGAGTGTGTTCCACGCGCCGCAGGACCTGCGGATCGTGGTGCTGGCGGACCATGACCGCCGGGACGCCTGGGAGTGGGTGAAGTGGCTGCCGCACGCCCAGCATCCGACGGACGTCGACGGCGGGGGCCCCGTGCGGCTGGTCACCGATTCCGTCCTGGGTCTCGAATCACTGCTCGGCGAGGAACTGACCGGCCGGCCCGCATTCGAGACGGACGCCGTCCCGAGCACCGAGGAGCCCTACTGCGTCGTGGTCCTGGACAGCGCCCGGACGCCCGCCGACTCCCGGCTGGCCACCGACGGTTACCGCAACACGGTGACGCTGGACGTGTCCGGCTCCCTGCCCTGGCGTCAGTCCCGCCACACCCTGCGGCTGCGGATCGCCGGGCAACAGCTCGAACTGGTCAGCACCGACCGGTCGGGGAAGGAGACCACGTCCGCGCTCGGCAGGCCCGATGTGCTGGGTCCCCGGCGGGCCAGGGCACTGGCCACGCAGCTGTCCCCCTATCGGATGGGCATCACCACGGACAACGGTGAGGCACTCACCTCGGACGTGCAGCTGACGACCCTGCTCGGCCTCCCCGACCTGCACACCGTCGATCTGGACGCCGTGCGCGACGACCGCAGCGAACGGGCCAGGCTGCGGGTGCCGCTGGGGCTCGCCGGTGACGGCACCCCGGTGGAACTGGACATCAAGGAGGCGGCGCAGGGCGGTATGGGCCCGCACGGCGTGCTGATCGGCGCGACGGGTTCCGGCAAGTCGGAGCTGCTGCGGACCCTGGTGCTGGCACTGGCGCTCACCCACTCCTCGGAGAAGCTGAACTTCGTCCTGGTCGACTTCAAGGGCGGCGCCACGTTCCTGGGCCTGGACGGTCTGCCGCACACCTCGGCCGTCATCACCAACCTCGCCGACGAGTCCTCCCTGGTGGACCGCATGCAGGATGCCCTGCACGGTGAGCTGATGCGCCGCCAGGAGCTGCTGCGCAGCGCCGGGAACTACACGTCGGCGTTCGAGTACGAGACGGCGCGGGCGGCGGGGACCGATCTGGAGCCGCTGCCGACGCTCTTCGTGGTGGTCGACGAGTTCAGCGAACTCCTCTCCGCACACCGTGACTTCATGGATCTGTTCGTGATGGTGGGACGGCTGGGCCGCAGTCTGGGTGTGCATCTGCTGCTCGCCTCGCAGCGGCTGGACGAGGGCCGGATGACCCAGCTGGAGTCGCATCTGTCGTACCGGATCGCGCTGCGGACGTTCTCCTCGATGGAGAGCCGTGGCGTCCTGGGTGTGCCGGACGCCTACCAGCTGCCCTCCGTACCCGGCAGCGCCATCCTGAAGAAGGACACCGGGACCCTGGTCCGGTTCAAGGCCGCGTACGTCTCCGGGCCCTATCAGGGCGCCCGCAGGGTCGGTGCATCGGCCGTCGCCGGTCAGGTGGTCCCGTACCGCACGGAGTGGACCGCGCCCCGGCTCCCCGCGCCCGACCCGGACCCGCAGCCGGTGGCGGAGGAGGAGAGCGAGGAGTCCCTGCTCGCGCTGGCCGTGTCCCGGATGCGGGAGGGCGGCAGGCCCGCGCACCGGGTCTGGCTGCCGCCGCTGGACAGCCCGCTGTCGCTGGACGTCCTGCTGATGGGGGTGGAGCCGCACGCCGAGCGGGGTCTCACCACCATCGATCCCGAGCTGCACGGCCGGCTGACGGTGCCGGTGGGCATCATCGACCGGCCCTTCGACCAGAGCCGCGAGCCCCTGGTGGCCGAGCTGTCCGGCGCGGGCGGGCACGTCGGTATCGCGGGCGGTCCGCAGAGCGGCAAGTCCACGCTCGTACGCGACCTGATCATGTCGCTCGCCCTCACCCACACTCCGCGCGAAGTCCAGTTCTACTGCCTGGACTTCGGCGGGGGTTCGCTCGGTTCGCTCCGTGACCTGCCCCATGTGGGCGGCGTGACGGGCCGGCTGGACCTGGAGCGGGTGCAGCGCACACTGGCCGAGGTGCACGGGCTGGTGGCCCGGCGCGAGAAGCAGTTCGCCGAGCTGGGCATCGACTCCATGGCGATGCTGCGCGCCCGCCGGGCCGCCGGTGAGATGCCCGACGAGCCGTACGGCGATGTGTTCCTCGTCGTCGACGGCTGGGGCACGATCCGTCAGGACTTCATGGACATCATGGACACCTTCACGGCGCTGGCGGCGCGGGGCCTCAACTACGGTGTGCACCTCATCGTGGCGGCGGGCCGCTGGTCGGAGATCCCCACCGCGCTGCGGGACCAGCTCGGCACCCGCTTCGAGCTGCGGCTCGGCGACAGCATGGACTCCATGATCAACATGCGGGCCGCCGCGACCATCCCCAAGTCACCCGGCCGCGGCATGACCGATTCCAAGCACCACTTCCTCACCGCTCTGCCCCGGCTGGACGGCGGCGACAGCTCCTCGGACCTCGGGGCGGGCGTCGCCGACGCCGTGGCCCAGGTGGCCGAGCACTGGCAGGGCCCGCCCGCACCCGCGGTCCGCACCTTGCCGTCGGTCCTGGAACCCTCCGAGCTGCCCGACGCCGAGGTCGGCGCGGACGGCGATCTGCGCCTGCCGCTGGGCCTGGAGGGCAACCAGCTCGACGTCATGTGGCACGACTTCGCACAGACCGCGCACCTGGTGGTGGTGGGCGACGCGGAGACCGGCAAGACCAACCTGCTGCGCTCGGTCTGCCGGGCGGTCACCGACCGCTACACCCCCGCCGAGGCGCGGGTGTTGCTGATCGACTACCGGCGCGGGCTGCTGGAGAGCGTCCCCGAGTCGCACCGGCTGGGCTACGCCGTCTCCGTCGACGTACTCAAGCAGGCGGTGGACGGCGTCGCACGGGCCATGAAGGAGCGCCTGCCCGGCGCGGACATCTCGCCCGCCCAGCTGAAGCGGCGGGACTGGTGGAGCGGCCCGCGGGTCTTCCTGGTCGTGGACGACTACGACATGGTGTCCGGCGGCAACATGAGCAACCACTTCGGGCCGCTGCTCGACTACCTCGCCCAGGGCGCGGAGCTCGGTCTGCACCTGATCGTGGCACGCAGCGCCAACGGCGCGGCTCGGGCGATGAACGACCCGCTGCTGCGCCGGCTGCTGGAGGTCAACACGCCTGCCGCGCTGCTCTCCTGCCCGCCCTCGGAGGGATACCTGTTCAACGACACCAAGCCGAGGCAGCTGCCGCCCGGCCGGGCACAGCTGATCACGCGCAGGGGTGTGGTGCAGGTGCAGACCCCGCTGCTGCCGGACCCGGAGGGCGAAGCCTAGGCATGTACGCGAAGTCCCGTCCCGCCCACTTCATCTACCGGGCGTACAACGGGACTTCGCGTGCACGGCCGGACTGCCCCCGGGTGCTGCCGGCGCGGTTGTGCTGGCAGGCTGTCCCGGTCGGGATGCCGCCAGGCATCCTCCGGTCCGGGGAGGTCCTGTCGTGGATACCGGTGGAAGGCCGTCGGAGCACCGCCCCGACTCGCCGGCGCGGCACGCGCCTGCGTTCGACCCGGAGTTGCGTGCCGCGCTGGCGGCCATGGGGGCGGAGGCACGTGAGCCGCTGACGCCGGAGGGTCTCGCGGCCAGGCAGGAGCGGGATGCCGCCGCCCGCCCCAGACCGGCCCTCGGCGAACTCCGGGCCGACGGCCGGTTCGAGGTGGAGGAGCTGCGGACGCCCGCGGACCGGGACGGGCGGGAGGTCAGGCTCGTCAGCGCACGGCCCGCCGGTGCCGCCGGGCCCCTGCCGCTGCTGTACTACATGCACGGCGGCGGCATGATCATGGGCAACGCCTGGTCCGTACTTCCGCGGCTGCTCCGGGAATGGGCTCTGCCGCTGGGGCTCGCCGTCATCTCCGTCGAGTACCGGCTGGCGCCATGGGCGCCGTACCTCGGTCCCGTGGAGGACTGCTACGCCGGACTCGTCCGGGCGGCCGACGACGCGGCCGCACTGAGCCTCGACGCGGACCGCGTCATTCTCGGGGGCAAGAGCGCGGGCGGCGGTCTCGCCGCGGCACTCGCCCTGCTGACCCGCGACCGCGGCGGACCGGTCCCGATCGGTCAGCTGCTCCTGAGCCCGATGCTCGACGACCGCGGCACCACGTTCTCCAGCTACCAGATGGCCGGCCTCGACACCTGGGACCGGACCTCCAACGCGACCGCGTGGCAGGCGGTGCTCGGCGACCGGTACGGCGCTGCCGGCCTGTCGCCCTACGCCGCACCCGCCCGCGCCACAGATCTGTCCGGGCTGCCCCCGGCCTACATCGAGGCCGGGTCGGCCGAGACCTTCAGGGACGAGGCCGTGGCCTACGCCGACGCGATCTGGCGGGCCGGTGGCGAGGCCGAACTGCATGTGTGGCCCGGCGCCTTCCACGGGTTCGACACCCTCGCGCCGCGGGCGGTCCTCAGCCAGGATGCCCACGATGCCCGTTCCCGGTGGCTGCGGCGGATCGTCGGACGTTGAGGCCGGCCGAGCGGGTCACCGGATGTCGAGACCGGCCGAAGGGATCGCCGGACGTTGACGCCGCTGCCGCCCAGCGGTGATGGCCGGGGCTCAGTCCGCTTCCGCGGCAGGACGACCTGCCGCCCGGCCGGCCCGCCATCCCCGGCGGCGGCCTCTGGGCAGTACGAACGCCAGGAAGGCGACCAGCAGCGTCACCCCTGTCGCCCCGCCGGCCACGGCCAGCGCCCGGTTGCGCGCCTCCGGCGGGTCGAGCGGCGGGACTGCCGGTGCGGAGGCGTTCTCCGTTACGGCCGGGGACTGTGTGTGTTCCTCGGGGAGTACGGCGGAGAGCGCCCGCACCGGATCGACGATCCCCAGCCCGATGCCGGGGTCCGGCGTGTCACCCACGGCCCCGTAGGCGGTGGACTCCAGCCGATGCGCGACCTGCTCGGCGGTCAGCCGGGGGTGGTAGGAGAGGACCAGGGCCGCCGTACCGGCCACGAAGGCGCCGGCCACCGCGTCGCCGTTGCCGGTGAACTGGCCGCGGCCGCCCGGCCCCGGCCCCGTCACCGAGACGCCGGGGGCGCTCAGCCTGGGCTGCGTACGCCGCCCCTTCTCCGTGCCCGGTGCTTCCGGTTCGCCGCCCGGCCCCACCGAGGAAACGGCGAGCACCCCGGGCAGCGCCGCCGGGTAGGCGGGCCCGTTCGCCGTCTGCGATGCCGCCGCGCCGCGCTCCCACTCCCGTGCCGAGGCGGGCGCCACCACCAGCGCACCGGCCTTCTGCGCGGCGAGGACGGCGTCCTTGAGCTGCTTCGGTGCGGAAGGGACGCTCAGCGCCACGTGGACGATCTGCGCCCCCGAGTCGGTGGCCGCCCTGATGCCCTTGGCCAGCGCCTCGGGTGTGGTCGCACCGTATTTGTCGGTGGCCCGCACCGCGATCACCTCGGCCTCCGGGGCGACGCCGGCCGCCTTGACACCCTGCTGCTGCCCGCCCGCCACGATCCCGGCGAGGAACGTGCCGTATCCGACGCAGTCGTCCCGCACGGTGCCGCCCGCCACCACATCCGGGCCGCCGGTGACCCGGCCGTCCAGCGCCGGAACCCGCCGCAGGTCCGCTCCGGTGCCGATGACGGCGACCTTGACCCCCGCGCCACGGCTGAGCTCCCAGGCCCTGTCGATCCCCAGGAAGCTCTGCGCCCAGGGGACTTGGGCAGATTTCTTGGCGGATCCCGGAGTGCACGGGCGGCCGTCGGCGACAGTGGCGGGCATTCCCGGCAGCGAGGGGCTGTCCGCGTCCCCCGCCGCACCGGCCGGAGCCGCGGTGCCGGGTATCAGGAGCAGGGCGGCCAGTGCTGCCGGCCCGAGTGCGTGGGACACCGAGGACCTCGAAGATCGCATGCGCCGATGGTAACGACGCTCCCCGCACCACCGGTACCTGCCCCGGAACACGCCCCGGACCCGTGCCCCGGCGGCCCCGGAACGCCGACCACCATGGCGGGCGACCTGCGGCAACAGGCATGATGGGCACAGCAGTTTCCCACGCCCTACATGCCGCGCGTCTCCGCCCCGTACCTACGGCGCAGGGGTCCGGGAGGTCAGATAAGTGTCACGCCAGATACTCACCGTCGCCGCCGACGGGACGGGCGACCACCGCACCGTCGGGGAGGCCGTCGCACGGGCCCGTGCCGGAGCGGTCGTCAGGATCGCTCCGGGGCGGTACGAGGAGAGCCTGACGGTCTCGGCCGCGATCACCCTGACCGCCGCCGAGGGCGAGGGGACGGTGGAGCTGGCGCCCCGGCGCGGTACGGCGCTGACACTCACCGGGGACGCGGTGATGGTCAGGGATCTCGTGCTGCGCGGGCACGACGACGAACTGCCCGTGGTCGACGCGCCGCGCGGGCAGCTCGCGATGGACCGGTGCGACATCCACGGTTCGGCCTGGTCGGCGCTCTTCGCGCGGGACGGCGGGTCGCTGGCGCTGCGTCAGTGCCGGATCAGCAACCCGGTGGGCGCCGGTGTGGTGTCCACCTCCTCGGCCGAGAGCTTCCTCGAGAACTGCGTCGTCGAACACCTCGGTACGTCCGCCGTGGTGGCCGGTGAGCAGGGCAGGATCACCGCGCGCTTCAGCCGGCTCAGGGACACCAAGGGCAACGGTGTCCTCACCAACGGGCAGGCGCACGTCCTCCTGGAGGAATGCGCGATATCGGCGACCGGCAAGCCGGGCGTCGCCGTCGAGGAGGAGAGTTCGGTCAGGATGGTGCGCGGCACGGTCCTCAAGGCCGTCGTCGGCGTGTTCGTGAACAGCGCCGGGCCGGTCGTCCTGGAGGACGTCGCCGTCAGCGACGTCACCGGGCACGGATTCGTCCTGGGCGGCGGCAGTTCACCGACGCTGGCCCGGTGCAGTACCGAACGGACCGGCGGGCACGGCCTTTTGGTGACCGAGCGCAGCCGTGGCACGTTCGAGGAGTGCGTGTTCGCCACCGCCGAGGAACCCGGCGTACGCGTCACCGGCTTCTCCTCACCGGTGCTGACGGACACCGTCGTCCATGACGCCAAGGGCACCGGCGTGCTGCTCGACGAGGACTCGGCCGCCGAGTTCAACCGCCTTGAGGTACGGGACAGCGGCGGGTCCGGAATCGTGATCCGCGGCGGCGCCAACCCGCTGCTGCTGCGGGCCACGGTCACCGGCGCCGGCACGCACGGCGTGGAGGTCGTCAAGGACGGCAGGGGGCGGCTGGAGGAGTGCGTCGTCGAGCGGTCGGGCGACTCGGCGGTCCATGTCTCGGGCCACGGCAATCTGTTCGTAGGCAAGGGCCGGCTGCGTACCTCCGCCGGGGCCGGAATCCACATCGGGGCGCTCGGTACGCTCACGCTGCGGGACACCGGGGTCGAGGAGTCCGGCGGCGCGGGCGTCCACATCGCACCCGAGGGCGAACTGGCGGCCGTACGTGCCGTGGTGACGGGGTCCGTCGAGTACGGCGTACTGGTGTCCGCGGGCGCGCGGGCCTCCCTCAACGGCTGCGAGGTGACCGGTTCGGGCGCCGACGGCATACGGGTGGAGGGCACCGACGCCGTGTCGCTGACCGGCTGCACCGTCCGCGCCAACCGGGGCAGCGGAGTGCGCCAGACGGTGCGCGGCGACCGGCTCGCCGTCGAGGGGCTGGCCAGTGCGGAGAACGGTGCCCCGGACGCCTGGGGCACCGCGGAGGACGCGGAGGCGGCGGGCGACGGGCGGCTGCCCGGCGGAGCGGCCCCGGCGGCGGCCGAAACCCGGTCCGGTACGGGCCCGGTGGCCGAGCTGGAGTCGCTGATCGGCCTCGACGAGGTCAAACAGCAGGTGCTGACGCTGATCAACCTCAACCGGATGGCGCAGCGCAGGGCGAGCATCGGCATGCCCGCTCCGCCGATGAGCCGCCACCTGGTCTTCGCGGGCCCGCCCGGCACCGGCAAGACCACCGTCGCCCGGCTGTACGGCTCCATCCTCGCCTCGCTCGACGTGCTGCGCTCCGGGCACCTGGTGGAGGTGTCGCGTGCGGACCTGGTGGCGCAGATCATCGGCGGGACGGCCATCAAGACCACCGAGGCCTTCAACAAGGCGCTGGGCGGGGTGCTGTTCGTCGACGAGGCGTACACCCTGCTCTCCGACGGCGGCGGCAGTGGCGCCGACTTCGGGCGCGAGGCGATCGACACCCTGGTGAAGCTGATGGAGGACCACCGCGAGGACGTGGTGGTGGTGGCGGCCGGCTATCCGAAGGAGATGACGGACTTCCTGGCGTCCAACCCGGGTCTCGCCTCGCGTTTCAGCCGCAGCGTCGAGTTCAGCGACTACACCTCGGACGAGCTGGTCACGATCGTGGAGCGGATGTGCACCGGCCACCACTACGAGCTGGATCCGGCGGCGCGGACCGCACTGCTCACCCGCTTCGAGCGGATTCCCCGTGACGCGGGCTTCGGCAACGGCCGTACCGCCCGCAAGGTCTTCGAGGAGATGGTGGACCGGCAGGCATCCCGGCTGGCCACCCTGCCGGAGGCGGGCGAGCGGGAGCTGACCGTGCTGACCGCGGAGGACGTGGGCGTCCCGGCGGGCGGCGCGCCGGAGGACGGGCAGGACGAGGATCCGCTGCTGCGGCTGGACGCCCTGGTGGGCCTCGCGGCCGTCAAGCGCGAGGTGGGCGACCTGGTCAATCTGCTCGCCACCGCGCGCCGGAGGAAGGAGGCCGGCCTGCCCGCGCCCCGGATCAGCAACCATCTGGTCTTCGCCGGCCCGCCCGGCACCGGCAAGACAACCGTGGCGCGGCTCTACGGCGAACTGCTGGCCTCCCTGGGCGTGCTGCCGCGCGGCCAGCTCGTCGAGGTCTCACGTGCGGACCTGGTGGGCCGCTATGTCGGACACACCGCGCAGCTGACCCGGGAGGTGTTCGAACGGGCTTTGGGAGGCGTCCTGTTCATCGACGAGGCGTACACCCTGACGCCCCGCTCGGGCGCCGGATCCTCAGACTTCGGCCAGGAGGCCGTGGAGACACTGCTGAAGCTGATGGAGGACCACCGCGACGAGGTGGTGGTGATCGCGGCGGGGTACACCGCGGAGATGAACCGGTTCCTGAGCTCCAATCCGGGCCTCGACTCACGCTTCCCGCGGCGTATCGAGTTCCCCGACTACTCCTCGGACGAACTGGTCACGATCGTCCGCATGCACGCGGCCGACAACGGCTACGAGTGCGCGCCCGGCACGGCCAACGCGCTGCGGACCCACTTCGACGGCATCCCCAGGGGGGCGACGTTCGGCAACGCTCGGCTGGCCCGGCAGACGCTGGAGCAGATGATGACCCATCAGGCGGGACGGCTGAGCACCGTCCCGGTACCGAGCCTGGACGACCTGCGGCTGCTCCTCCCCGAGGACCTCTCCCCGCGCTGAGATCAAACGAGGCCCGGGGCCGCGGCGGATATGCGAAGCACTCCAGGATCACCGGCTGCCGCTGGCCAGAGGGAGCATCATGGTCCGCTTCCGTTGCCTCGCCGGTGCATGCCACCAGAGCAGACGGCTGTGCCGCATCCCTCCTGGACGTCATCCACCAGCACCACGCCGACATCCTCCGCCTTCTCGCCCACCGGAACCACCCACCGTCGAACCGCGGGACGGGCGCGGTGGAATCGGCGGACGTCGAGGAGGCCCGGGACATCTTGACCCAGATCGAGGACCTGCAACACCAAGTCGTCGCCCGGACCCAGAAGTAGAGAACCAAAGCCTGGACACATAACCCGGCTCACCCCGGTCCATGGGGCTCGGGCCTGCAAGTTCGCCCCCGCCATTCTTTGCACGAACATGGGCGGAGTCGAAGCGAAGCACGGAGTCAGGCCCGCCAGGCAGCTGAGCGGGCAGTTCGACCACCTGGCGCCGGACTGTCACTCGGCCCAGGCGGGCGGGCCGTTCACGGGGAACCGTGCTCGCGCTCGTGCGATCAGGGCGGCGGGGTCGGGGCGCGCCTGCAGCGCGTTCAGGACCAGGAGCCACCACTGGTCCAGCCGGGACCCGAGTTCCTGCACCCTCGCCACCTCGTCGGTGAGGCTGTACAGACCGAAGAGCGCGCACACGAGTGTCGTAGCGGTGCCCGACGGCTCGATGCCCTCGGCGAGTTCGCCCCTGGACCGGGCCTCGGCCAGAAGCCTCGTGACGGCTGCGGTCCAGACGGCAAACGGTGCGGGCACGGGCGCCTCGATGCCCCGGCGTTCGGCCCACAGGCGGGCGCCGGCGCGGGCTACGACGTCCTCGCGCAGGACTCTGGCGATTTCAAAGCTCAGAGCGACGAGCTTCTCAAGCGGCGGGACGCCCGGAGCCGTGTAGTGCTGGGCCAATTGCGGCCATGCGGCGAACTGTTCACTGACGACGGCCAGGGCGAGCTTTTCCTTGCTGGAGTAGTGAAAGTAGATGGCTCCACTGGTCTTCCCCGAGCGGCCACTTATGTCGTTGATGCTGGTGCCTGCGTATCCCTGTTCGACAAAAAGCTGCGCTGCGGCTTCCAGTAGGGATCTCCGGGTCGCTCTCGCCCTGTCTTGCACGTATGTTCCACCTTCGTTCATTCATGCAATGAGTTTGATGCAGGGGGTAGTGCGCCCGCGCGTTGGCGGCCCTGCGCCGCTGACCGCGGAGCTTTTATTATTCTTCGACCGTGCGTACATGTGGGTGACATCGGCGAAATCTTCGACCTCATCCCGATGGCTCCGCGAACGGGACTGCCCTCATACAGCCACTACGGCACGGTTTGCATTAACTGACCTACTCCGCAACGCAGTTGACGGTATCGCGGCACTCCGTAGCCCCCCTCCGGCCGTCCCGTCCCTCGCGCCTAACCTGCGACTGGCCTGCCGTCAAACACTCGAAGGAGTGATTGCGTCCCTCTTCGGACAAAATTAACGTAGTAGCCACGATGTTTTCGGGCTCGACCCATGAGACGGACGATGTCCGGAGCGGTGGGCCCCACGCAGGCGGATCGACCACCTTCGCGCGCGGTCAAGAAAGACTGTCGGCATCCCAGGCTGAACAGTCGAGCGCACCCCTCCCGCAGTCCGACATCTCACGAACCCGGCGACAGAACGGAGTCGGCAAACTCTCCGAGAACGGCAGAGAAATGACAGCTCATCGCATTCTTGGCTGGTCCCCGGCCGCTATCGTCTTCGATTGCGACGGAACCCTGATGGACACCGAACGCCACTGGCAGGACGCACGCAACAGAGTCTTCAGAGAGTTCGGTCTCAAGCCCCCGGCCGGATTCGCCGAGCGAGCCAAGGGGGTGCACTACACCGAGTGCGGGAGCCTCATGGCCGAGGCGACCGGAAAGCCTGACCTCACCGGCGATATGACCCATTCGCTTCTCCAGCACTTCACGGCGTTGGTCGCCGCAGACCCCGTCACCATGCCGGGCGCGGCAGCGCTGGTCCGTCTGACCGCCCGCCATCTGCCACTCGCGGTTGCCAGCAACTGCCCCCTGGACATGGTGGAGTCCAGCCTGGACCGGGCCGGATTGCTGCGCCACTTCGGCCATATCGTCGTCGCGGGCGACACACTGCGACCCAAGCCCCATCCGGACGTCTATGCCGCTGCGGCAGAACTCTGCGGCGTGCGGCCGCAGGACGCACTGGCGGTGGAGGACTCCGTCACCGGTATCGACTCGGCGCGAAGCGCAGGCCTGCGCGTGCTGGGGGTCGGCCCCCGCCCTGCCGGACGGGGTGCGGACCGGGTCGATTTATGGGTCAGCACCCTGGGTGACCCGGAGCTGGTGGCCTGGGCCAACACCCGGATCGCCATGGCAGAGCCACCCCGCGAATGAGGTGCCGGGCACCTCGTCGAGATCTGCGTACACGCTCTCCACCTACCGGCATCAGTCCGCACGTGCGTGAATGCGCCGGTGTGATGGTCGGCCTGGCGCTCACGCCGGCACCCCGACAGCCCCGCGCCGTCGGCGCACCGACGATCCGTACGTACGTGTACGGCTGCTGAGGTTCCGTCACACCGATGACCTCACCGCCGCAATGCACGCCGGACGGGCGAATGTCGCCCCGCCCGAAAGGAGGGAGTTGTCCCGAGGCGGCATGCGGACCCTTTTGTCCGGCCCGCAGGTCCAAGCAGTCCGCACGGCAGTGTTTTCGGGTTGGGTGAGTGGATCGAAGCCATCCTTCTCGCTCGACCCGAAAGTGCATGAGCCGTAGCCACCGTCCCCGATGTCGAACGCTTCCGGTGTCGGCGCGGTTGCCGCCGTGGCAGCGTGATCCGAAGACACACACGACGGCAGCTCAGGTGAAGAGTGGTGGCGATGACCACGGCCAGCCGTACCTCGCAGCGAGCAGTACTCGGAACCGCCGACCCCTCTCGAGCCCATGCCACGGCTGGCCCGGGCCGTTGGTCTCGGCGCGGGCGACCTGTGGGTCAAACGTGACGACCTCACCGGCCTCGGCGGCGGGACCTGGCGACCGTCGTCGTCGCGGTTGGCTCCGGTGGAACCATGGGCGGCCTCCTCGATCCGCTCGGTTCCGCGCGCGTGCTCGGCGTCCATTGCGGTGCCGTCACCGATCCCGCCCGGACCGTTTCCGAGCTGGCCTCCGGCCCGTCCGGTACACACTGCAAGCCGGAGACGTTGAGGCTGCGGCTCGATCAGGTCGGCGACGGATACGGCACACCGACCGCAGCGGCCTCGGCCGCCCTCACCCTGACCGCCCGCACCGAAGGCATCGTGCTCGACCCGATCTACACCGGACGCGCAATGGCCGGCCTGATCGCGGCGGTCGAGGACGGCGACGTGGTACCCGGGCAGCGCACGGTCTTCCTGCATTCGGGGGTATGTCCGGTCTCTTCGGTCACGCGGCAACGCTCGCGAAACTGGAGGAGGCGCTGACGCTCTCAGCTCAGTAGGCGGCGGGTCACCAACGCGCTCACCTCAGTGGGCGCCGGCCCCGAGCAGTTCATTTGCTGGATCGGACAGTTGGCGAGCGGTGACCTCGGTACGTCGTTCGTGAGCTCGCTGCCGGTCGGTCCCGAGATCGCCTCTCGGCTGAACGTCACCATCCCGCTCAGAGCCTCGCTCTCGTCGGCGAATCGGGCGCGGGCAAGACGACTCTGCTGCGACTGCTGCTCGGGCTCGCCCGGGCAACCACCGGCACCGTCCGGTTCGACGGCGAGGAGCTGAAACCGCGCAGCAGCGAGCAGATGCGGCGTTTCAGGCGCAGTGTGCAGTGCGTCTTCCAGAACCCGTACTCGTCGCTGGACCCGCGTCAGCGCGTCGGCAGCATCGTGTCCGAACCACTGCGCTCCCTCGGCATCGACAGCCGGAGCACGGCCGGGCCCAAGGTGGCCGACGCCCTGGAGCGGGTCGGACTCCCGGCCGACGCCGCTGAGCGCTATCCGCACGAGTTCTCCGGCGGCCGGCGCCAGCGCATCGCGATTGCCCGCGCGACCGTGTGCGACCCGCGAGTGCTGCTCGCCGACGAGCCCGTCAGTGCACTCGACGTCACGACTCGCGTCGAGGTCGTCGACCTGCTGAACGAGTTGAAGCAGGAGCAGGGCCTGACTCTCGTCATGGTCTCCCCCGGCCTGTCGGTGGTCGCCTCGCTGTGCGAACGCACCGCTGTCCTGAAGAGCGGCCACATCGTTGAACAGGGCGAGACCGCACAGGTGCTGGGCGCTCCCGCGCACCCGTACACGCGTCGCCTCGTCGAAAGCGTGCCGCGACTGCCCGCTTGACCGGTGAGTGCGTGCCTCCGACGACTCGGTCACTTCGATGTCCGGGGCCGTATCGAGCAGGCGGCGTCGGTCGGCAGTCGGCGGTCGGCGAGTTTCTTGCCATCGTGCGGTGCGGTGTTGTGCGGGGCCGGATGGAGCGATCGTGCAGGCCCTCGTCACCTTCGGCCCGCCACGGGCGGACCCATGTTCAGGGCCCGTCGGTGGCAACGAGGCCCGTGATCAATACACCCAGGTCACGCCGCGACTGCTACCCGGTCCCAGAACCAGTACAGACTGACGATCACGATGGGCGCGGTCATCGCGGGCAGGGCCCATCGGTGTGCGGGAGTCCGGCGAAGGAGGACCAGCAGCGGGAACACTGCGGCGATGATGCCCAACTGCACCGCCTCGATGCCGACGTTGAAGCTCAGCAGCGACAGCAGCAGCTCCCAGGACCAGCTCTCGTCGATACCGAGCGCACCCGCGAAGCCCAGACCGTGGACGAGGCCGAACAGGAAGACGACCGGCAGCCGCCGGCGTCCGGTCCCCTCCCGGTCGCGCAGGACGACGCCCGCGAGCGCCACGACAGCGATGGAGGCCGCGATGACCGGCTCCACGACCGATCCCGGCACGTCCACCACGCCCGTGGCCGCCAGCAGGAACGTGACGCTGTGCGCGGCCGTGAAGGCGGTCGCCGTGAGGACGATGTCGCGCAGGCCCCGGGCGCCGATGAGCAGCGACAGCAGGAAGAGGATGTGGTCCGGGCCGAACAGCAGGTGTTCGGTGCCGAGCAGGAAGAACTCCACGATCTGGTGCGACTCGTGGTGCCCGCCGGTCGCCAGGGCCGGTTCGGCGGCGGACAGCACCTGGGAGCCCCGCTGCCCGTCGATGTCGTAGTGGACGATCGTCTCCGTGCTGTGGACGAAGCTCTCTGCGTCGGGAAACAGGGCGCTGGAGATGGTGTAGGTGCCGTCGGCGCCGCCCGCGCAGTCGTAGGCCAGGTCGAGGACGGCGAACGGCCGGGTGCCGCGGGTGCGGACGTCCGCGTCGCCGACGCGGCGGGGGGTGCAGGATGTGCCGTCGCGGGTGACGGCGAAGCGTCCGGTGACGTACTCGGTCACCGCTTGGGCATGGGTGTCGAGCTGGTGCAGCTACTCCGCGCGGTCCTTCGCCTCGTACGCCTCGGCGTACAGCCAGGCCGACTTCATGAGCAGGTCGTATTCGAGGTCGAGGGTCGCCTCGACGCGGGCTCCGGTGCCCTCCACGTCGACGTACGCGGTCGAGGTCGCGTCGTGCGCGGCGGCGGGGGTCGGGTGGGCGAGGCCGGCGGCGAGCACGGCCACCAGGGCCGCGACGGTGGTGAGGAGCGCGGCGGGCAGCCGGCGCTGCCGGAGCCGGGCCGGCCAGGAGGAGGGCAGGGGCGCCGGCAGGGGCAAGGGGGCGGGACGCATGGAGGTCTCGGTTCTCGTTGTCAAGGGCCGGGCAGTGGTGGGCCCGCCGTCCCGGACCGCTCGGGTCCGGGACGGCGGGCGTGGGTGCCGGACAGGTGCTACCGACGGGTCAACCGGTCACCGCCGGTCGGCGGACGACGTGAACCACGGGTAAGCGGGCACGTCCGGTCCCCAGGTGCCGGGCCGGCCGTGGGCGTCCTTGGTCACGAAGGCGCTCGGCGCGGAGGCGGTCACGCCGCCGCCGGTGGAGCGCACCGTGACGAACCACGCGTGGGTCGTGCCGGGCTTGAGTCCCTTCCAGGTCACCGAGGCGACCTCACCGGAGCCGGCCTTGGTCTTCCCGATGACGCTCACGGGGTTGTAGAGCGCCAGCGAGTCGGTCTTGAAGGTCGTCTTGCGGGTGCTGAGGTCGATCGGGAGGACCATGTTGTCCTCGGTGCCGTCGTAACGGTGGTTGGTGTCGTACTCGGTGGCGCCGAACTCGTCGAGCAGCGGGGAGTAGGTGTCCACGGTCAGCTCGGACCGGTCGACGTCGAACTGGAGCATGCGGAAGAAGCTCGCGCCGAACTGCAGCCGGTCGTCGGGCTGGTAGCCGCCGATCTCGGTGAGCCCGAGCCGGTCCGCGGACACCGTGTAGAACTGGTAGTCCGCGAGCAGCTCGACGACGTCGTGACCGGCCTCGCCGACCCTCGGCTTCACGTTGGTGCCGACTCCGTGCTCATGACCGGCGAGGATCAGGAACACGTTGGGGTTGTCCTGGACCACCGTCTTGTACAGCATCGAGCCGTCCGGCGCGGAGAACTTGGCGCCACGTCCGTCGGGGTTGCTGCTCGGGGCGAGGTAGTCGTGCGAGAGCAGGATGCCGTTGCGGTCGGGGTAGCGTTTGAAGACGGAGTCGGCCCATTCGGCTTCCTCGCGCGTCACCCCGTAGGACAGGCCGACCACGACGAAGTCGAGGCCGCCGGCGGAGAACAGGTCGTAGTGGTTCTGGTTGTCGCCCTCGCGCCAGGGGCCTCCGTACTCGGCGTGCTCCCAGCCCTTCGAGAGCGCCTGGTAGCGCTCGGGCCCGTAGTACTGGTTGTAGATCGCGTCCGGACCGTTCTCGGTGCCGGACTGGTTGTCGTGGTTGCCCGCGATCACACCGTTCGGCACACCCGCGTCGTCCAGGATCTTCTGCTGCTTCGACGACACCTCCAGCTCGCCGGTGACCTGGCGCCGGGTGGCTTCGTCGACGGGCTTGCGGATGTTGATCTCGATGATGTCGCCGGTGTGGGCTACGTACGCGATCTTGCGCTCGTCCTTGTTGTCCACGATCCAGCGTGAGACGTCGCCGTACGCCTTCTCCCAGACCGCGCGTTCCTCGGGCGTCTCCTGCTCCACCGCGCCCTCGGAGAGGTACTGCGTGTCGGTGTAGTGGACGATCGAGAAGTCGTACGAGTCGGGGTCGGCGAACCCGTTCGGGTCACCGGCGTCGATGTCGTCGGCGAACGGGTCCTCGCCGGTCACCATGACGTGGACCTGCTGCCGGTCGACGTATTTCCGGTCGACGACGGCGGTCAGGACGGTGCCGCCGTCGGCGGCTCCGCGGGCGCTGGTCAGGACATCCCACTGCTTCGTCCCGGTGTTCCACACGCGCAGCGCGGCGAGCCGCTCGGGGTCGATGACGCCCTCCCAGCGCAGCACCGGCGCGTCGACATGGCCCTTCACCTGGACGTCGAACCGCTGGTACGTGACGTCCTCGGCAGCCGGCGCGTCCAGCGTCCTGCCGTCGGCGGGTGCGAGGCCGTCGGCCTTCACCTTCTTCTCGCCCTTGACCTTGAGCGTCGTGGGAACGGATGTGGCCGTTCCCACGTACACCTGGCCAGGGGTGAGGATCTCGGCCTCGGAGAAGGTGGCGCTCACCGTGCCGCCGTCGGGCTCGGCCACCTTCGCCGACAGTTTGACATTGCTGTCAGCGTCGGTCGTGCCGGACTTCGGAGTGAGGTCGGCGGGGGTGTCCGGGATGCCGGCGGAGGTGAACTTCACCTCGCGGGTGCCGCTGTTGCCGACGCCGTCGGTACCGGACACCGACAGCGTGTGCTCGCCGGCGGACAGACCGGGGCCCACGGAGGCGCCGAGCTGGATCGGTTTGCCGTCGAGCTTCACGTCCGGGCCGTCCACCACGCCGGAGAGGTCCCCCAGCCGGACGTCGAGGACGACCGACGCGGTGATCCGCCGGCCGGCGGCGGGGGTGCTGGCGGAGACCTGGGGCGACGAGTTGTCGGTGACCAGGACGGGGCCTGTTGCGGAAGGACCGGCGTGGGCAGCGGTGTTGCTGCCTGTGCCGGTCCTGGCTCGCGAGGTGGGTGCTGAGCTTGTGGCTCAGTAGGCGGAGTTGACGTTGTCGATCGAGCCGTAGCGGTGGGCGGCGTAGTTGGCGGCCGCGGTGATGTTGGAGACGGGGTTGGTGAGGTCGTGCACGGTGCCGGCGACGTGGTAGGCGTTGAAGGTCGGCTGGATGACCTGGAGCAGGCCCTTGGAGGGTATGCCGTTGCGCGCGTTGACGTCCCAGTTGTTCTGGGCGTTGGGGTTGCCGCTCGACTCGCGCATGATGTTGCGGTGCAGGCCCTCGTAGGTGCCGGGGATGCCCTTGGCCTTCATGATGGCCAGCGACTCCTTGATCCAGCCGTCGAGGTTGTTGGCGTAGCCCCTGCTGCCCGGTGCGCCCTGGGCGCCGTCCGCGGAAGCCTTGACCACGGACGCGCTCGCCGGTGCCGCCTCGGCTGCCTGCGCGGATGTCGACGTCAGCGTGAGGGCGGCGGCTGCGGCACCGAGGGTGGCGACGCCGGCGACGGACAGGTTGCGGAGACGGGCGATGCGGCTGGTGCGGGTCTGCGTGTTCGTGGTCATACGGAAGGAACTCTCCAATGGGGATGTCATGGTGTTGCCGACCGGTTGCGGTGGCTTGCGGGGCGGCGCCCCGCGCTGCGGGCCGGAGCGAACGGATCCGAAGGAATCCACCCGGCCCTGTCGCGGCTTCCCGCAACGACAGCCATGGTTAGCGACATGCGGGGCGAGGCGCAATGATGTGACGTACTACCCAACATCGGACAAATGTCCGAAATGACATGTTCTGTGGCGCTTCCTTGCCATTCGGGCGGCCCTCTGCCCTACTACCTGTCTTAGGATGTGACACAGCTCCTATGGGTGGCATCACACCTGCGGCGCCAAATCGGCGGTCTCGACGGGGCGAGCGGGACAGCGAGGCGTCCGATCGGCGGGTGGAGGCAGAGCGACCGACCGCCCGGGCCCACAGGCCGACCGAGGAGAGGGCAGAGGCTGAGGCCGATCGGCCGCCTGCTGACCACCGTCGAGGCGGGCGGCTCCAACGGCTACCGCAGCCGGCCCGTAGAACCGAACCGGCCGAACACCACCGGCCCACCACCGGCCCACCACCGGAACCACCATGGACGGCCAGCAGGTTTCCAACCCGCGACTGGCGGAGGATCGGAGCGCCTTCCCGCAGGCCATCCTCTTCTCCGGCCACTCGCACCTGAACATCAACGACGACCGCTCGATCCACCAGCGCGACTTCAGCATTTCGGCAACGCCGGAAGCGTGCGTGCCAGGCCGTGGCCGCCCGATCAGAGATCACCCGACAGGCTCTCTGAGCCGCTGTCCCGGGTGCACGACGCGAAGGGCGGCACGGCTCTGAGCATCACGCAGGCCGAGGACGACCAGATGGTGCACCACTACAACGTCGACATCACCGACGCTTCGACGGGCGCCTCGGTCGTCTCGTCCAAGGCCCTCGCGGACTTCTACTTCATGCCCCGGCCGAACACCCTCGCCATCCCTGTGACGGGCGCGGTCGAGGGCGTGGCACGGGTCGTCGCCGTCGACGTGTACGGGAACGTCTCCCCGGCCGCGTCGCTGACGTTCGGCAAGTAACGCTGCCGGGACCGGGCGGCTCCCTCCCTGGGGTGCCGTCCGGTCCCTGTCCTGCCGGGTGGTCAGGTCGCGTCGGGGTCGACCGCGGCCCGGCCCTCGGCGCGCCTGCCGACGACGGCTGCCACCGCGACCGCACTGCCCGCGAAGGCAAGGGCGACCATCCACGGCTGGTTGAAGACATGCCGGGTGGCGTGGTCGAGGGAGTACCGGCCGGGGCCGGTCAGGCCGATCGCCGCAGCGGTGAAGCCGAGGAAGGCCGGGTACTCGTAGCCGCCGACCTGTGCGAAGAATCCGGCGGGTGCGTGGACGGCCACGGCGCCCGCCATCGCCCCGGCCGCGGCCGCACCTGCCGCCGGGGTGGCGAGGCCGAGGGCCAGCAGTGCGCCGCCGCCCGCCTCGCCGAGCCCGGCGGCGACCGCGCTGTGCTTGGGCGGGTGGAAGCCCATGGCCTCCATCGCGGCGGTGGTTCCTTCGATGCCTCCGCCGCCGAACCAGCCGGCCAGCTTCTGGGCGCCGTGCGCGACCAGTACCGCGCCGGTACCGACGCGCAGGACGAACAGGCCGAGGTCGCGCCGGTCGAGGCAGGCCATGAGAGTCTCCGCAAGGGTTCGGGGGTCGGTGGGCTTCGAGGCGCCGCCCGCGCCATGGCGGACAGATGCCACGCTTCCACTCTCCGTGGCCCGGGGCGCCGACGCGTCCTGGTGTTACGCCGTCCGGGGGACGACCGCACTCCCGGCTCTGCGACGAACACCATTATGCAACTTGTTGCATAATGGTGTTTCGGTGGTCTACAACTGGCGCAACGACACTGCGCGAGGAGCCGCCTCATGAGCCCGTACCCGAATCTGCTGAGCCCGCTCGACCTCGGGTTCACCACCCTCCCCAACCGGGTGCTGATGGGGTCGATGCATATCGGTCTGGAGGAGGTCGAGCGCGGCTTCGAGCGGATGGCCGCCTTCTACGCGGAACGCGCCCGGGGCGGCGTCGGCCTGATGGTCACCGGCGGCATCGCTCCGAACGCCCGCGCCTGCTCCTTCCCCGGCGGCGCGAAGATGACCACCGAGGCGGAGGCCGAGCAGCATGAGCGGGTCACCGCCGCCGTGCATGAGGCGGGCGGCCGGATCGCGATGCAGATCCTGCATTTCGGCCGGTACGCACACCATCCCGACCTGGTTGCACCGAGCTCGATCCAGGCGCCGATCAGCGCATTCACTCCGCACGCCCTTAACGACGACGAGGTCGAGGAGACCATCGAGGACTTCGCCAGGGCCGCCGGGCTCGCGCGGCGTGCCGGGTACGACGGTGTCGAGATCATGGGCTCCGAGGGCTATCTGATCAATGAGTTCATCGCCGCCGCCACCAATCACCGCACCGACCGCTGGGGCGGCTCGTACGAGAACCGCATCCGGTTCCCCGTCGAGATCGTGCGCCGGGTCCGTGAGCGCGTCGGCAGCGATTTCATCCTGATCTACCGGCTCTCGATGCTGGATCTGGTGCCCGGCGGTTCCTCGCTGGAGGAAGTCGTGCAGCTCGCCCGCGAGATCGAAGCCGCCGGCGCGACGATCATCAATACGGGAATCGGCTGGCACGAGGCCCGTATCCCCACCATCGCCACCTCGGTGCCACGCGGTGCCTACACCTGGGTCACCGAAAAGGTGCGCGGCGCCGTCTCCGTACCGCTGGTGACGAGCAACCGCATCAACACGCCCGGGGTCGCCGAGGAGATCCTCGCCTCGGGGCGGGCGGACATGGTGTCGATGGCCCGGCCGTTCCTCGCCGACCCCGACTTCGTCGTCAAGGCGTCCGAAGGCCGCGCCGACGCGATCAACACCTGCATCGGCTGCAACCAGGCCTGCCTGGACCACATCTTCAGCGGCCAGGTCACCTCCTGCCTGGTCAATCCTCGCGCCTGCCACGAGACCGAGCTCACCCTGTCACCGACCCGCACCGTCAAGCGGGTGGCGGTCGTCGGCGCCGGTCCCGCCGGTCTCGCGTGCGCCGTCGCAGCGTCCGAGCGCGGGCACGAGGTGACGCTCTTCGACGCGGCCGAGGAGATCGGCGGCCAGCTGAACGTGGCACGCAGGGTTCCCGGCAAGGAGGAGTTCAACGAGACACTGCGCTACTTCCGTACCCGGCTCGCGGAGGAAAAGGTCGGGCTGCGGCTCGGAACACGGGCCACGGCCGATGTGCTCGAAGGCTTCGACGAAGTCGTCCTCGCCACCGGTGTCACGCCCCGCTCCCCCGCGATACCGGGCCTGGACCACCCCAGCGTGGTCAACTACCTCGACGTACTGCGCGACGGGGCACAGGTCGGCGACCGGGTCGCGATCATCGGGGCGGGCGGGATCGGCTTCGACGTCGCCGAGTTCCTGACCGACTCGGGCGATGCCGCGAGCCTCGACCCCGAGGTGTTCTTCCGGCAGTGGGGCGTCGACACCGACTACCGCGACCGGGGCGGTCTCCGCGCCCCGGAGCGTCCGAAGACGCAGCGCACCGTCCATCTGATCCAGCGCAAGAACAGCAAGGTCGGTGAGGGGCTGGGCAAGACGACCGGGTGGATCCACCGCACCGAGCTGCGGCACCGCGGCGTCACGATGATTCCGGGCGCCGCCTACGACCGGATCGACGACGACGGACTGCACCTCACGGTCGACGGCGAACGGCGGCTCCTGCCGGTCGACACGGTGGTGCTCTGCGCGGGCCAGGAGCCGCGCCGCGAGCTGTACGAGGAGCTGCTCGCCGCGGGTCGCCCGGCGCATCTGATCGGCGGCGCCGATGTGGCCGCCGAACTGGACGCCAAGCGCGCGATCCGCCAGGGCACGGAGCTCGCCGCTGCGCTGTGACGGATCCGGGAACCCCCGGTCCGGGGGTTCCCGACCGGCCCGGCCCCTCCGTCATGGGGCCGCTGCCCGGCCGTCCCTAGGATGCACCCCATGTCACTCCCGCATGCGATCCTCACCGCCCTGCTCGAAAAGCCGTCGTCGGGGCTGGAGCTGACCCGCAGGTTCGACCGGTCGATCGGCTATTTCTGGTCCGCCACTCACCAGCAGATCTACCGCGAGCTGGGGAAGCTGGAGCAGGCCGGGCAGATCCGGGCGCTGCCGTCGGAGCAGCCCGCCCGTGGGCAGAAGAAGGAGTACGAGGTGCTGCCCGCGGGCCGCGAGGCGCTGTCCGCATGGGTGGCCCGGTCCGAGGACCCCAAGCAGATCCGGGATCCGCTACTGCTGCGAATGCGGGCGGCGGCGGTCGTCGGGGCACCCGGCCTGGATACGGAGCTGCGCCGCCATCTGGGGCTGCACCGTCGGCAGCTGGCGGAGTACCTGGAGATCGAGGAGCGGGACTTCCCGCCCGAGCGGAACTCCGACGAGGACCGGCTGCGGCATCTGGTGCTGCGTGGCGGCATCGATCTGGAGAACTTCTGGATCGGCTGGCTGACGCGGGCACTGGCCCAGGACGAGCAGCCGAATCCGTAGGGGGGTTGTTTCCGTACGTGACAGTTCGGTGGGCAGATGTCACGTCTTCGCGGCATGCCCCCGACGGGCGGCGGGCGTCGCTTCCACTCGTCACGGTCCGCCCACCGGAGTCCGGCCCAGCTCCGGTCGTAGCGTCGGCTGGTCCATCGACCCTCGGCTCCCGATCACGACGCGAGACGGTGATCCGGCCCTCGGTTCGGCCGTGGCCCGGTCGGCGACGGTCGACGTCTCCGCCTGTGCACGACTGAGCAGAATCACGCCCCGTACGGCCGCTGCCGTGCCGAGCGCTGCCGGGATCAGGCTGATCGTGCCCCCCTGGAGGCGTTCGCCGAGCAGCGCCAGTCCTATGGCGGCCGCGGCCACCGGATTGGCGAGTGTGACGACGGCCAGCGGCGCGCCCAGGCCACTTCGGTAGGCGGTCTGGGAGAGCAGCAGCCCGCTCATCGCGAACGCGGATACGAGGAGCGCGACGATCACCAGGTCCCAGCTGAACAGCGGGCCGGTGTGGTCGGTGACGGAGACGGTCAGGGTCTGGGTGAGCGCGGAGGCGACCCCGGAGGTGATGCCGGACGCCGCCGCGTGCCGCAGGCCGGGGCGTGCTCCCGGGCGGCTGAGTCCGGCGACGACAACCATGCTCCCGGCGCCGACGACCAGGGCTTCGGGGAGGCTGAGCGTTTCGTGCGGGGCGGTGCCGCCCGCGGTCATCAGCAGGGCGCCGAGGCCGAGCAGGGTGAGGATCGTGCCGCGCCATTCGATCCTGGTGACCCGGCGTCCGGCGGCCCTGGCGCCCAGCGGGACTGCGGCGACCAGGGTGAGGGCGCCGAGCGGCTGGACAAGGGTGAGCGGGCCGTACTTGAGCGCCGCGACATGCAGCAGCGCGCCACCGGCGTTCAGTCCGACCGCCCACCACCAGGCGCCGCGCCGGAGCAGCCTCAGGACCCCGGCGTCCGGCTCGGTGCGCCCGGCCAGCCGGGCCTGCGCCACCGCTGCCGAGGCGTACGCGGCGGCTGAGACCAGCGACAGCGCGACGGCGATCAGGGTGGCGTTCATCGCCGGGTCCCGGACGAGGCGTACGAGCGGGCGGAGCCGGTCCGCGGCTCGGCGCCGGCGGTCGACACGGCGGGTTCGGCGGGCCGGGGCACGGCCGTCAGCGCGGGCTCACTCGCCGCGGAGGGCCACGGGATGTGTGCCCGTACCGGCACCGTGCGCTTCAGCGGCAGCGCCACGAACGCCACCGCGAGGAGCGCGGAGACCACGATCGAATCGAGCCAGTAGTGATTGGCCGTGCCGACTATCACCAGCAGCGTGATGAGCGGATGCAGCAGCCACAGCCAGCGCCACCGGGTGCGGGTGGCGACAATCAGCCCGACGGCGACCATCACCGCCCAGCCGAAGTGCAGGGAGGGCATGGCGGCGAACTGGTTCGCCATCGAGTCGGTCGCCGGCGTCGCTCCGTACACCGTCGGTCCGTACACCTGGCCGGTGTCGACGAGTCCGGCGGCGGCCAGCAGCCGCGGCGGGGCGAGCGGGAACAGCAGATGGAGTGCGAGCGCGGCGCCGGTGAGCGCGGCGAGGATGCGGCGCGACCAGACGTAGTGGCGCGGGCGGCGCCAGTACAGCCACACGAGGAAGAGCAGGGTGGCCGGGAAGTGCACGGTCGCGTAGTAGGTGTTCGCGAGGTGGATCAGCGTCTCGTTGTGCAGCAGCAGATTCTGCACAGTGCCCTCGCCGGGCAGGTGCACCGACCGTTCGAAGTCCCAGACGTTTCCGGCGTTGCGATACGCCTCCTCGACGTGACCGTTCGCGGCCTGCCTGCCGAGTTTGTAGATCACGAAGAGCCCTACGACGAGAAGAAGCTCGCGGACGAGGGGCGGTCGGGCAGAACTGTCCGGCTCCTGATCTACGGGCTCGCTACCGGCGTACATCACCCGGTGCCCCTTTGCTGACGAAGCAGTGTTGCGACGGCATGGTCCAGTCCAAAGCCGAATCGATACGCCAGTGTACCGATACGCGAACGTATCGGTACACGCGCGTTTCGGTACACTGTCGTATCGATGGACCTCGTCGCAGAATCGCTGAGAGGGAAGACGCATGTCGCCGCAGGAAGCCGCACAGGAACGGGCACACACGCCACGCCGCTCGAAGATCACGCCGGAGCGGGTGCAGGAGTTCTACGCGGCCGTGCTCGACATGCTGAGAGAGTCCGGCTACGAGGCCCTCACCATGGAAGGTGTCGCCTCGCGGACGCGCTGCGGCAAGTCCACGCTCTACCGGCAGTGGGGCTCCAAGCCCGAACTGGTCGTGGCGGCGCTGCACGGCACCCGACGGGTGCTGCTCCCGCACATCGACACCGGCACACTGGCAGGGGATCTACGCGAGGCAGCCCGGGCCATCGGTGCGGGCTCAGGCCGTGACACGCCGCTGATGCACGCACTCAGCCATGCCGCGCTGCAGAGCCCCGAGCTGTTGTGCGCGCTGCGTGAAACGCTGATCCTGCCGGAGATCGCAGCGATCGAAATGATGGTCCGGCGCGGAGCGGCGCGCGGCGAGATTCCGGCGGACAGTCCCGCGGCGGAGTTCGTCTCCGCGCAGTTGCTGGGCGTGATGCGCGCCCGGCCGCTGCTGGAGGGTGAATTCGCGGATGAGGCATATCTCACCCGTTTCGTGGAGGACGCCATCCTTCCCGCACTTGGACTGGACGCGTCCGCGCCCTAGTCCCGAGAGACGTGGGCCGTTGTCCGAGCGGATGACAACGACCCGCTCGCGCCGCACCGTGGGGACGGGGGCGGCGCACCATCCGGGCGGCCGGTGACTCCTCCGGGAGTCACCGGCCGCCCGCGCTTCCCTCCCCGCGGCTCATCCCTCTCGGCCGAATCGGCGACTATTCCGCCAAACAAACGATTGGTAGCTTTACGGAACCGATCAGCGTGCACTTCGGCCACAGCAGAGGCGGACCATGGACATCGGCAATCCCATCGACTTCACGGGGCGGGCAGTGCTCGTCACCGGCGGCACGAAGGGCATCGGCGCCGCGATCGCCAAGGCCTTTCTCTCCGCCGGTGCGGATGTAATGGTCTGCGGCCGCAGCGAACCGCCGGAAGTGCCGGGAAGCGGAGCCCGGCAGGCGCACTTCCGCGCAGCCGATGTCCGCGACCCTGCGGCCGCCGCCGCACTGGTCGACACGGCGGCGGAACGGTTCGGACGGCTGGATGTACTCGTCAACAACGCGGGCGGCTCCCCCGACACCGACGCAGCCACCGTTTCGCCGCGGTTCATCGAGAAAGTCGTCGCACTCAATCTGCTGGCCCCTTTCTATGTGGCGCAGGCCGCCAACCGGATCATGCAGGGCCAGAGCGAGGGTGGCTCGGTCATCAACATCGGCAGCGTCTCCGCGCACACCCCGCAGCCGGGCACGGCCGCCTATACGGCGGCGAAGGCCGGGCTGCTGGCACTGACCCGGGCGCTGGCTCTCGAGTGGGCGCCGAAGGTACGCGTCAACCACATCACGACCGGACTGATCCACACCGAGAGCGCGGCACCGGTGTACGGGGAGGACGGTGGCGCCGCCGTCGCCGGGGTGATTCCGATGCGACGGATGGCCGTGCCGGACGATGTGGCGCGCGCCTGCCTGTATCTGGCGGGCGATCTGGCCGAGTACGTCAGTGGGGCCGATCTGGCGGTGCACGGCGGGGGTGAGGTGCCGGCCAGGTTCCTCGCCTCGAAGGGCGGACAGGGCGCCGGCTGAAGCCCGGGAATTTCGGTGAGCGACAGATCGCCGGCGGCGAGCACCGGAGCTTCGAAGGCGGACGTGCACACGGATGTTCTCGTCCCCTTGACGATATCGACCAACGCCCTTATCGTCTCCATGACGAGAATGAGGGGGATTCCGACATGGCCGACATCACCAGGCGCTTCGGCTGGCGCCATCTGCGCTCCGCGCCCACTGCCCACATCCGCCACCACAAGCGCGGCCGACTCGCCCACGACGGGCCGGGGCTGAGTTTCTGGTACCGGTCACTGACCGCCGCACTCTCGGAAGTGCCGGTCAACGACCGGGAGTTGGCCATGGCCTTCCACGCCCGCACGTCCGACTTCCAGGACGTCACCGTGCAGGCCACCGTGACGTACCGAATCAGCGACCCGGCCGAGGCCGCCGCCCGCCTGGACTTCTCCGTCGACCCCGACACCGGGGTCTGGCGCGGCGCGCCGCTGGAGCAGATCGCCACGCTGCTCACGGAGACCGCCCAGCAGCACACCCTGGACGTGCTGGCCAGAACAGCACTGGCCGCGGCCCTGGTCGACGGAGTCGCATCGGTACGCGACCGCGTCGCAGCAGGGCTTGCAGCCGAACCCCGGCTGCCCACCACCGGTATCGACGTGGTCGCGGTGCGGGTGGTCGCCATCCGTCCCGAGGCCGAGGTGGAGCGCGCGCTGCGCACCCCCGCCCGCGAGCAGATCCAGCAGGAGGCCGACCGGGCCACCTACGAGCGCCGTGCCGTGGCCGTGGAACGGGAACGGGCCATCGCCGAGAACGAGCTCGCCAGCCAGATCGAACTGGCCCGCCGCGAGGAGCAGTTGGTCGAGCAGCGCGGCACCAACACCCGCCGCGAGGCCGAGGAGAACGCCGCGGCCGACGGGGTACGTGCCGAAGCCGAAGCTGCACGCAAGGTGCGGCTGGCCCGGGCCGAGGCCGAAGCCGCACGCGAGGTCGGCGCCGCGCGCGCGGAGTCCCAGGCGGCCTGGCTGCGGGTGCACGGCGAGGTGGACGCCGCGACCCTGCACGCCCTGGCAGCGACCAGGCTCGCCGAGAACCTGCCGCGCATCGACAGCCTCACCCTCTCCCCCGACGTCCTCACCGGCCTGCTCAGCAAGCTCGGCAGGACCGACCCGGAGCCCCGGGCATGAGCCTCGCCCGGCGCGCTGTGCTGGTCCACCGCACCACCGAGTACGACGAGTTGCTGGCCCGGCACGGCACGCACGGCCAGGCCGCGTTCTTCCTCTCCAGCCGTGGCCGGTCCATCGACGAGGTGGCCCTGCGGCACCGGCAGACCCAGCAGGCGCTCGCCGATGTGGCGGCAGCCGTACCGCTCCAGTGGCGTCAGTCGCGGGTGGAGCGCGCCGATCTCGACCGTTTCCTGTTCGCGCCCGAGGACGTGGTGGTCGTAGTCGGACAGGACGGACTCGTCGCCAACGCCGCCAAGTACCTGTCCGGCCAGCCCGTCGTGGGCATCGACACCGACCCCGGACGCAATCCGGGCGTGCTCGTACGCCACCGGCCCTCCGATGCGGCCGCCCTGCTCCGGGCGGCCGCATCCCCCGGCGGCACGACGGACGAACTCACCATGGTCGAGGCGGTCGCCGACGACACCCAGCGCCTGCTGGCCCTCAACGAGATCTACCTCGGCCCGCCCGGCCACCAGACCGCCCGCTACCGGCTCGGCCCCGACGCGCCCGATGCCCCCACCGAACCGCAGGCCTCCTCCGGCGTCCTGGTCGGCACGGGCACCGGCGCCACGGGCTGGCTCCGCTCACTGTGGCAGGAACGCCACAGCGCCCTGCGGCTCCCCGCACCCACCGACCCGCGGCTGCTCTGGTTCGTCCGCGAGGCCTGGCCGTCACCGGCGACCGGCACCTCACTGGTCGCAGGCGAACTGGGGCACGGACAGGGGCTGAGGCTCACCGTGGAGTCCGACCGGGTGGTGGTCTTCGGCGACGGGATGGAGACGGACGCGCTGGAGCTGACATGGGGTCAGGCGGTACGGCTCGGCATCTCGGCGACATCGCTGCGACTGACCGTCTGACGGCCCGAACCACGCACCTCTCCAGGGAAGTTGCCGCGCGGGCGCCCGCTCTCCTCCGTCAAGGACGAGCGGGCACCGGCACGGTCAGCGGACGACCTTCACCGCCGGAGAGTTCCAGATCTCCCTCGGCGCCGCATGTCAGCTGACCGGCCGCGGCAAACACCGGGCCTCCGCCGGGCGGCGGGTCACTTCGATGGGTCCGCGTGCGGTGGTACGTAGGCTTCCGGGAACACCGGAATGCGAGGCCTCGCGCCCGCGGCACCCCACACCCACCCGCTAGGAGCACCATGGACACCACCCCCACGGACACCCTCTCCCGCAACGCCCGTCCGCCGCAGGCGCAGGCGGCGCTCGGCGTGGGCGTCATCGTGCAGGACACCCAGGGGCGCGTGCTGCTCGGCAGGCACCACAGCGGAACCTGGGAGCTTCCCGGCGGCAAGGTCGACCCGACCAATGAGTCCATCGCCGCGGCGGCCGTGCGTGAGCTCCGCGAGGAGACGGGCCTGGAGGTCGACGTGAACAGCGTGACGGTTTTCGCCATGCTCCACGACGTGGTCGCGGGGATCAACCGTGTGTCGATGGCTGCCGTGGTGACCGTGGAATCGGGGAGCCCGCAGGTGACCGAGCCCCATCTGATCAGCACCTGGCAGTGGACCGGGCTCGACGCTCTGCCGGGTCCGTTGTTCGGTCCCTCGGCGCAGGTACTCGCGGCCTGGCGCCCGGATCTCTCGATCGAGCACCCTCCCGCGCACCGGCTGACCGTCTCGGCCACCGGAGACGACTCGTAGCCCTGCACCTCGGCCCTGTGCCTGAGGTTCGTAGACGCAGTCGGCTTCAGCCGAGCCGGTGGCCGCCGCGCCGGGCGACGGCGAGGATGGACATGTCGTCCTGGTGACCGTCGCCGCTCCAGCGTGCGACATCCGCGGTCACCGCGTGGACCAGGCCGCCGGGATCCATGAAGCGGGCGTCGGTGAGCACGGCGGACGCACACGGGTCGTAGAAGGTGCCCGTCCGGTTGCGTGCCTCGGTGACGCCGTCGGTGATCAAGAGCAGCAGCGCGCCGGGCAGCCAACCCGCCCGCGCCGCCGTGCGCCCACTCTCCTTCACCTGTGTTCCTGTCGCTCCCCCCTCCAGGCCCCAAATTTGAACGTACCACCCAAAATGTCCATATATGCACCACGATCGGGCCTCCTGATTCCTGCCTCCGCCCCGACCGACGTGCGCGTCGCGATCGTCTGTGACAACTGTGCGCCGCCATGACGTTCTGGGTCTGTATCGTCACTTGTTCGAAAGTCCGGAGGTACGGTCCGCCCTCCGGGCTCTGCTGGCAGGCCGGCGCGTCGGCCTGATGCGCCGGTGCACATGAGGAGCTGCGATGAGCCATGAATCCTTACTCCGACAGGCGATCGCCGAGGGCATGAGGGGCATCCCTGCCGGGGAGATCGTCCTGCGGGACGAGGGCACCCGGACGAACTGGAACGTCGAGGTCGCTGCCTTCCGGCTGGCACCGTATCCCGTGACCCGCGACCTGTACCGCGCCGTTCGGGGCGAGGCACCCGCGAGTTCGGCGGGGCCGCGGACACCGGTGACCGAGGTCTCCTGGAAGGAGGCCGTTCGGTTCTGCAACCTGCTCTCGCACGCGACGGGACTCGAACCCTGCTACTCGATCGGCGACGACCCCGACGCGCAGGACGTGGTCTGCGACTGGGAGGCCGACGGCTATCGGCTCCCGACGGAGGCGGAGTGGGAATACGCGTGCAGGGCCGGGACCTCCGGTGCACGCTACGGAGAGCTGGACGAGATCGCCTGGTACCGCGGGAACTCCGGCGGCGAGGTGCATGATGTCGCGACCAAGGCGCCGAACGCGTGGGGCCTCCACGACATGATCGGCAACGTGTGGGAGTGGTGCTGGGATGTCTACGATCCCCGGATCTACGGCCCGTACCGCGTATTCCGTGGCGGAGGTGGATTCGATCGCCCCCGAGGGTGCCGGGCGTCGTGCCGCCGCAAGAGTCACCCGACCTTTCGTATCGACGACCTCGGGTTCCGGCTCGCCCGGTCACTCTGAGCGGGGACGCGCAACGCATCCGGTAGATGCCGTTTGTTCTGGGGCGCCCCATCAGTCGGCACGTAGTTCAGAAACGGCTGCCGGCGGTCGCGTCATCGAATGTGAAAGTGACCGGCAGGTGTTCGGGGCCGCGCAATCCGCCCGGCCGCCACCGCAGTTCGTCCGGAGGAACGGCCAGGGCGAGACCGGGGAGGCGGCGCAGGGCGGTGCCGATGGCGATCTGGCCTTCGAGCCGGGCCAGCGGCGCACCCAGGCAGTAGTGGATGCCGTGTCCGAACGCGAGGTGGGCGTTGTCCTGCCGGGCGATATCCAGGCGGTCGGGTTCGGGGAAGTGCTCCGGGTCACGGTCGGCGATGGCGGAGGCGACCAGCACGGTCGCGCCGCGAGGGATGTTCACCCCGGCGATGGTGATGTCCTCGCGCGCGAACCTGGCGATGCCGGGGTTGACGGGTCCGTCGTAGCGCAGGAATTCCTCGATCGCGCCCGGCAGCAGCGCCGGGTCGTCCCGCAGCATCCGGAGCTGGTCGGGGTGGGCGAGCAGTGCGGCGATGCCGCTGCCGATCAGGTTGACCGTGGTGATGTATCCGGCCACCAGCAGCAGGAAGGCCATGGCGATCAGCTCGTCCTCGTCCAGCCGCTGCTCCTCGTCCCTGGCAACGATCAGCGCGCTGAGCAGGTCGTCCCCGGGCCGGGCTCGTTTGGCCTCCAGGAGCTTGGTCAGGTACGAGCGCATCTGCCGCCACGCCCCGTCCACCTGGGCCGGGTCCGGCGGCTCGCTCCCCCGGAGGATCATGTCGTCGGTCCACTGCTGGAAGTCGTGCCGGTCGGTCACGGGTACCCCGAGCAGTTCGCTGATCACGGTGACCGGAAGCGGCAGCGCGTAGGCCTCGATGAGGTCGGCGCGACCGGCCGGCACGATCTCGTCGAGCAGTCGGTCGGCGATCCCCTGGATGCGGGGCCGCAGCTCCGCCACCCTGTGCGCAGTGAACGCCTTGGAGACCAGGCGGCGCAGGCGGGTGTGATCGGGCGGATCTGAGCGGAGCATGTTGCGCAGCACGGACTCGCGGTCGGTGGCGGGCAGCCGCTCGATGAGCCGGGGATCCGACGCATCGCGGACGTCACTGCTCAGCTGCGGGTGGGACAGGGTCGCGAGGCCGTCTTCATACCGCGTGACCAGCCAGGCTTCCAGGCCTCCTGCGATGACGGCGCGTCGTACCGGGCCGTCATCGCGAAGCTGTCGGTAGAGCGGAAAGGGATCCGCCACGAAGGCCGGGTCGGCGTAGGGCAGGAGGACCGGCTGCTGGCTCATCATGCCTCCCGTAGGGCATCGCACCTCTTCACACACACTTGAACCGCTTTGAGCGATATGTCCCAGCGTAATGGGCCCGGGGCGCCACCCAGGGGAAGGGCGGCGCGAGTCGAGGCCGGCGGGTCGGGGACACTCAGCTCCGTGTGCCCGTGCGGGGGCGGGACGCAGCCCCGCCGTCCGTCGCGTCCGGTGGTGGAGTCACGGCGAGACCGGCCACCATGCGCGCGAAGGCGCCGGCCGCCCGTTCGTCGAGTTCCTCCAGCGGAATCCCGGTGTCCCGGGCGTAGGCCTCGGAGGCTCGCCGCCCTCATGGGGACCCCGGAACTGGCCAACGCCCCCGCGTACGCCACCCGCGCCGCGCGCGCCGAGCATGCCGACGAGCTGTACGAGAAAATCGCCGCCTGGGTCGCGACGTACACCGCGGACGATCTCACCAAGCTGCTCAGCGACGCCGGTATCCCCGCCTCCCCGCTGATGAACATCGCCGGTCCAGCAGATCCTGGCCGCGGTGCTGATGACGCAGCATCCGATCTTCTTCGTGTTCGCCGTGATCGGGTTCGTCCAGGCGTACGATCTGCTCCCGCCGCAGTGGGCTTTCGTCAGCGTCGGCGCCACCTCGCTGATGATCAACCTGATCCCCGGCGGAGTACCCGACACCCCGGAACGGATCGCTATCGCGGTCGCGTCCGTCGAGGCTACGGGCGACCCGGTGCCGTTGCTGACGGAGATCGAGGTCGCGCCCTCTTCCGGGTCGCCCAGGAGACGCTCGCCAACGTCGCGAAGCACGCCGGTGCCAGTAAGGTCGGACTGACCATTTCCTACCTGGAGGACACGGTCGTGCTGGACGTTCGCGACGACGGCGTCGGCTTCACCGTGACCGAGCACAGCGAGCCGCCGCCGGGGAACGGCGACAGCGGCTTCGGGCTCAACGGCCTGCGGCAACGGCTCGACCGGGTGCTGGGGACGCTGACCATCGAGAGCGCCCCCGGCTCGGGCACCGCGATCAACGCGAGCGTGCCCGCGATCCGCCGGGGCGGTGGCGAACGAGCGAACAGCCGGCTCAGATCCGGCTGCTGATCGTGGACGACCATCCAGTGCGCCTGGACAACGGCGAGAGCCGACGCACTCGTCATCGCCACCGGCGTAGCCCCCCGGCGCCTTCCCGACAGCGATCTGGCCGGGGTCCACGTCCTGCGCACGCTCGACGACGCCCTCGCCCTACGCTTCGCGCTTGCTCACCCTGATGAGCATCACATGAGGACAAGGGCATGATGGCCGTTTTGAACATCGTCCGCTGTGGTGCACCGGAGCTGCACAGATCCTGAGCTTGTTGCGTGACTCCGCTGCTGTTTCAAGCGGACATGTTCGGGGAGGGTTTCGGTTCGTCTCACGGTCTTCCCTGCGGGTGGGCGTCCGGGCCGGACCGGGTGGATTCCGGCACGGCCGCTGGATGGGGGCCGACAGCCCGACCTATAGCCCTCACCGCGGCCGGAGCCGCGGGTCAGGCGCCGGAGACGCCGTGGCCGACCATGGAGAGCGGATCGACAACGGAGTCGAACGTCTTCTCGTCGACGTGACCGCTTGCCAGGGCGGCCGCTTTGAGCGTCTGGCCGTTGGCGAGAGCGGATTCGGCGATATGCGCGGCGTTCTGGTAGCCGATGATGGGGCTCAGTGCCGTGACCAGCATCAGGCTCTCGCTCACATATTGCGCTATCTTGCTGCGGTTGAGCTCGGTGCCGCTGACGGAAAAGGTCCGGAACTTCTCCGCCCCATCGGCGAGGATCCGCGCGGAGTGCAGGAAATTGTTGATGATCACCGGGCGCATGGCGTTGAGCTCGAAGTTTCCCTGGCTGCCGGCGAAAGACACCGCGGAGTCGTTGCCGAGCACCTGGATCGCGATCATTACGATCGCCTCGCACTGGGTCGGGTTGACCTTGCCGGGCATGATCGAGGAACCTGGCTCGTTCTGCGGTAGCAGCAGCTCGGTGAATCCGGTGCGCGGACCTGAGGCCAGCCATCGCATGTCGTTGGCGATCTTCATCAAGGCGACGGCCAGCCCGCGCAGCGCCCCGTGCGCACGCACCATTGGGTCGAGCGACCCCAGTGCCATGAACTTGTTCTCGGCCGTAACGAACGGCTTGCCGGTCAATTCGGCGATCTGCGCCGCAACGTCACGGCTGAAGCCCTCCGGGGCGTTCAGTCCCGTCCCGACGGCGGTGCCGCCCAGAGCCAGGGCGAGTAGCCCCTCACGGCTATGCTCGATCTCCTCGATGCAGGCTCGCAACTGTGCGGCATAGCCGGACCACTCTTGTCCCACCGTCAGTGGTACGGCGTCCTCGAGGTGCGTGCGGCCAATCTTGACAACCCTGGCCCACTCTTCGGCCTTGGCCTCAATGGAAGCGGCGAGCTCCCGGACCTGGGGCAGGAGATGGCCGTCGATCTCCTGCACTGAGGCAATGTGCATCGCGGTCGGGAAGCTGTCGTTGCTGGACTGCCCCATGTTGACGTCGTCGTTCGGGGCAACCGGCTTCTGGGTCCCGAGCGTCCCGCCAAGCAACTGCGAGGCACGGTTGGATATGACCTCGTTGACGTTCATGTTGCTCTGGGTGCCCGATCCCGTCTGCCAGACAAAGAGAGGAAAGTGCTCGTCAAGCTTCCCCGCAATGGCTTCCTCCGCGGCCCGCACGATTGCCTGTTTCTTCCACTCGGGCAGCCGTCCAGCGGCAGCGTTCACGAGCGCCGCTGCCTTCTTCACATAACCGTAGGCGTGGTAGATCTGCTTGGGCATCCGGTCGCCGCCGATGGAGAAGTGAATGAGTGACCGTTGCGTCTGCGCACCCCAGTAACGGTCTGCCGGCACCTCGACGGTGCCCATGCTGTCGAATTCCTTCCGCTTTCCGCTCGCCCGGACCCCGATCGGTATGTCTCTCATCTCGGGTGCTGGCTGGTTGTCTTGGCTCATCGCTCGTCCTCCACATCGCCTGTGGGGTAGACCGGCTGCCACATTGTGTCCTGGACGGCTTGAATGAGGTTCTCGTGGGACTTCGTTGCGACTCCATCTGCGGCGGCGGCCTTGGCTACAGCAATCGCGACCGTTGCCGACGATGCCCTCAGGTTCTCGACGGGCGGCAGCAGGGAGGCGCCCGGCTGTGACACGTCGACCTGGCCGGCTACTGCCTCGGCGGCAGCCAGCAGCATGTTGTCGGTTACGTGACGGGCGCCCGAGATGATCGCGCCGAGGCCGAGTCCGGGATAGAGGAGCGCGTTGTTGGCCTGCCCGATCGTGTAGATGATGCCGTTGTACTCCACCGGCGGCACCGGGATGCCGACGGCAATCAGCGCCCTCCCTTCGGACCAGAGCACCGCATCGGATGGCATGACCTCGATGCGGCTGGTGGGGTTGGACAGCGGCAGCAGGATCGGGCGTTCCACCCCTTGCGCCAGGGCCCTGACAACGTCCTCGGTGAATGCGTTGTGGGCAGTCGAGGTGCCGATGAGGATAGTGGGCTTGACGCGCTTGACGGTGGTGAGCAGGTCGACCTCGCCGTCCGCCCAGGAGCTGACCTCGGCCTTTGACCGCGCGTAGACCCGCTGATAGTCCGGCAGGTCTTGCATGTCGTCGGTCACGAGGCCGTGGACGTCGATGAGCCAGATATTGTTCTTCGCCTCCTCGGGCGTCGCACCGTCACGCAGCATTGCCGCGTGGATCTGGTCGGCCATCCCGGTTCCCGCGGTACCGGCGCCGAAGACCACGAGTCGCTGCTCGACCCAGGGTTCCTTCGTCACCTTCAAGGCGGAGAACACCGAGGCCATGACAATGGCCCCAGTACCCTGCATGTCGTCGTTGAAGATCCGATAGGTCTCGGCGTTCTCGACCAAAATCCGCCGCGCGTTCGATGGCCCGAAGTCCTCGAAGTGCAGCAGGGCGTTCGGAAAGAGCTCTGAGGCCGTCTTGAGGTACAGGGCGATGAAGTCGTCGTATCGTTTGCCGGTCACCCGCGCATGGCGGTTCCCGAGGTATCTCGGGCTGTTGAGCAGCTGCTCGTTGTCAGTGCCGACGTCCAGGTTGACAGCGATGACCCGGTTAGGGTCGATGCCGGCCGCGGCCGTGTAGACGGCGAGCTTCCCTATGGAGATGTCGGTGCCGTTCACGCCCCAGTCGCCGATGCCCAAAATCGCCTGCGCGTCGGACACCACGATCAGATCGACGTCATCGGCGCCGAGCCCAAGCGACTCGAACGAGGCCCGGACGTCCCCCGGCCTGTCGATCGACAGGAACACCGACCGCGAGTCGCGGAAATCGGTCGACCACTGTTGAATGGCATCGCCTACGGTAGGGTCGTACACCACCGGCAGCAGCTCGGCGAGGTGGTCGCCCAGCAGCTTGTAATACAGAACCTGATTCTGGTTGTGGACCCGGTTGAGGTAGATGTACTTGTGCAAGTTCGAGGGCTGATCCTGCAGTTGCGCGTACGCGCGGGCAGCCTGCTCGTCCAGGGTCTCCACAGTGGCTGGCAGCCGGCCGGTGATCCCGAGCTTCGCCCGCTCCTCCAGCGAGAACGCTGTGCCGCGGTTGCGATAGCGATCCTGCAGAATGGTCGGTTTGATAGGCACTTGGTGTCCCTTCTGCACGTTGTGGGTTTCGCTTATGTGCGCTGCCGCCAGGGCATCTCCGCACGCTCTCGCGAGCTTGACGACCCGCTGTGGGGCTCGTCATCAGCCCCCATGCGGGAATCACCAGCTATTGCCGTCAGGGCAGCTACGAATCAGCCACGCCTAGGCATGAGTGCGCACTGGCTAAGCGTTGTCCCTTAAATGATCTTTACTGTGCCAGTTGATCTGCTTGTTTCCGTGTCACCCGGCCAGGGTGAGGTTGCGCAAACGGGCCATGCCGAGCATGGCGTGGTGGACGCCGTTGCCCTTCAGCCGGTAGTCACGGAGGATCTTCCCGTTCCTCATGCGGGCGAGGGCGTGTTCGACGCGCGTGCGGACCCTGCGGTCTCGCGGCGGTGCGGGATGACTCGGCCGGCACCTCGGTAGCCGCGGCCTGCGCTCAGCATCGTCCGGCTGTGAGCGGCTCCAGCGCATCTCAGGCCGGACTGCGGTCGGTTGGGAAGCCGTCAGTGGGCGACGGGAATTTCAGGCTGCATCTCGTAGGAGCGCTGAATGGCCTGATGCCGGGTCCCGAGGCCATCCGTGACCTTGCGCTCCCAGGGAATCTGCTGGAGGTGCTTGGTCTCTTCGAGCATCGACGCAGGCTCCAGATTGCGGAAACGGTCGACCTCTCCGGCAGCGACGGATGTCAACGTCGCATAGACGGCTTCAGGATCGAACTGCGCTCGGGGGAAGGCGAGCTTGGAGTAGTCAAAGAGCCGCTGAGATGGGTCATCCTCCCAGCTCTCCCAGGTCTGGAACATGCGGTCGTTGAAGCCGGTCAGGAACGGACCCGGGTTGACCGTGGCGACCTCGACGTTGTACTCCTGCAGCTCGTAGGCCATGGTTTCGGCGATCGCCTCGACCGCATGCTTGGAAGCGGAGTAGATGCCGGTGAAGGGGTTGACGTTCAGGCCCTCCCGGGATGAGACCCATACGACCCTACCGGCGCCGCGCTTGACCATCCGCTTGGCTATCCCCTGAGTGAGGAGCAGCGGTCCAGTGACGTTGACCTCGAACTGGTGATCGGATGTTCGATGCGGGAATGTCAACTGTTGAGCCACCTTCGCCGACTCCTGCGTTGTTCACGAGGATCTCCACACCTCAGTTGAGAGCCTTGCGACGATCACCGTCGTTGGTGACATCGAGCTTCTCGACCTGCAGGCTCACCCCTCGCTCGGCCGCCTGCCGCTTCAGAGTCTGGACCTGGGCGTAGATCTCAACCGCGGCAATCACGTCGAAGCCCTTTTCCGCCAAGCGCATGGCGGCCTCTATACCCGAAGCCGGTACCCGCTCCTGTGATGAGGACCTTCTTGAGTGCTGCACTCGCCATGTTGATGTGCTTCCTCTCGTATGGATGGCACCAGTGGTCATCGACGTCCTGGCCGCCGAATGCGCTCCACGTGGAGCGGACTGACGCATGCCAGCACTCTGTCCGTCTATGTCAGCATGCTTTCTCCAAGACCGCGACCGATCCTCGGCGCCGAGCGTGGGCCGGCGGCGGCAAGAGCACCCTTGCTGCCGAGCTGCGCCGCGCTCTGCCCGGCGCCGTGGTCGCCGACCCGGAAGCCATCGGCAACCTGCTGCAGAGCACGCTCACCAGCCACGCCCTCCATCCCCGGGATTACCACGACCTGCCGGCATGGCGGCACCTGACCAGTGTGCTCGTCACCGACCTCGCCGAGTACACCAGCGGGCCAGTCATCGTGCCCATGACGGTCCTCAACCGGGCGTACGCCGCAGAGATCCTCACCCCGCTCCGCGAGGGCGGCACCGGCTTCCACCACCTCGTCTCCCCAGGGCTGGCCCACATCCCGACTCCGGGACGGCGCCACTGCACGGGCTACCGCGTCCGGGTCCGTTCCGCCAAGCTCGCAAACACACCAATGCCATGCACCACGAACGCAAGAGACGGGAGCAGGAATGAATACCCCCGCACACAGTGGCGCAGCCGCCTTACCCGAGCAGCCGAAGATGTCCCAGGAGGGATACGCCCGATCACGCCATTCTGTCTGGTTGAGCGCAGCGTCGGTGTTCACGGACGGGCTCGGCCGTGTCCTGCTGGTCAAGCCGACCTACCGCAGGCAGTGGCTGCTGCCGGGTGGCGGTGCCGAGCCGGGTGAAAGCCCCGAGCAGGCCTGTCGTCGCGAAGTACACGAGGAACTCGGACTGTTGAGGACGTCGGGGAGGGTGCTGGCCGTGAACTGGCTCGCCCCTGGACATCCGGACGTCGCGCCGGACCTGCCTTTCCCTGGCGAGGTACGTTATGTGCTGGACGGCGGGACCCTGACCGAGCCGGACATCGCCGCCCTCCGCCTGCCCGCAGACGAGCTGCACGGGTGCGAGTTCCTTGACTCCCGGGCGGCGGCCGAGCGGATGATCCCCGTGGACGCACAGATCATGCTGGCAGCGCTGCGCGCCCGCCTGGCCGGCACGACCGCCCACCTCGAAGGCGGCCGGCACGTCGGGGCGGTGCCACCACTGGACCTGCACCAGGTACACACACGGCCCCGGGACGGACGCGAGTGGCCCTGGCACCCCGACCGCGTCCCCGACCAACTCCCAGTCCCCCAAGCCTGGGGGTGGCTCTTCGCGCCTGACGGCAGAGTTGTCCTGGTCATTGACCCCGCTGAACCGCTGGCGACACTGCCCGGCGGCACGGTCGAGCCCACAGATGTGTCCCCGGAGGCCGCGCTGGTGCGCGAGACCGCCGAAGAAGCGCAGCTGACCCTGGCCCCGGGAAAGGCCGAACGGCTGGGATGGGTGTACGACGCCACTGGTGATGTCTATGGCGGCATCGGCGAGTGTGCGCGGCTGCGACTGGCCGCGCCGATCACAGCAGCTGGCCCGTCCGCGACCGACCCTGCCAGTGGCCGACAGTTCGCCCGGCTCCTGGCCGCGCCCGAGCAGGCCGCCGCTCTGCTCGGCTGGGGCGAGCAGGGCCACCTACAGGCGGCCCAAGCCGCCCGTCTGGCCCGCAAACAATGGGGCATCCCGCTCGCAGCGCCGTCCCCCATCACGGAACTCCCCGCTGAGGGAATCGCGTGGTGAACACCGCGGGCGTGGTGCCGCGCGGTCGTGTACTCGCCCGCCACTGGTTCCCGGTCCTGTGGGCCTGTAGCCCGCTTACACGTTCTGTGCGAGGTCACCGCCGTTATGGGAGATGGTCAGGAGCACCGGTTCTGTCACGCCGACGCCGCGTACTGCGGCGGCGGTGACTTCGGCTGCCCAGATGGCGGTGTCGAGAGACCAGGCCGGCAAGGAGCAGTGGATCGACGCCGCGTTTTGCATTCCCTCGGTCTGTACCTCACCCACCAGCGAAGGAGCCAGACCTCCAGTAGGTGTAGAGGGTCTGGTGGGATGGATGATCAGGCGGCCGAAGGAGCGTTCGACGGTCCAGGCCCTGCGGTGGCCACCCAGTCCGCTCGGCTGACTGTGTCCTCACCGTCGCGGCCCGGGAATCCGCGGCCTGCGACAAGTAGACGAGGCTGTTGTCTGCGGACAGTTGCAGGGGCGCGACCGTGTGCAGACCGTACGTGCCCATGTGGTGCAGTACGTCGCTGAGGACGGTGGCCACGGGCAGCAGGGGCAGCCGTTGGCCGTGCAGCCTCTCTTCCACGGCGACCTGAAGCCAGGCCAGTTGGCGGACACGGTTGTCCTCGGTCCAGTCTTCACCGGCGTCATTGTGTCCCCATCGGCTGCCGTCCAGTGGACCGCGGCCCAGGTGAGTGCTGCTCCGGCCGTAGGCTTCCGCCCTGGCCACGGCCAGACTGAACACGTCCTCGTCCCCGAGGTCGTTCTCGGCAAGGACGTGATCGATCCACGGGTGCCGGTGGAAGACTCCGTGCAGGCCCATGATGAGGGTCGGATCGCTCACGTCCGCGCACCTCAGCGTGCTGCGCGCACCGCGCTCCCTGCCGGGCCCGATCGTCATGACCCGCTGACGCCGGTCAAGGAGGCTGGTCCCCAACTGGTCCCCAAGAATGATCAAGGGCCGGTTTCGGATCTCTCCGAAACCGGCCCTGACCTGCGACTCTCACGAGTCGGGACGACAGGATTTGAACCTGCGACCCCTTGACCCCCAGTCAAGTGCGCTACCAAGCTGCGCCACGTCCCGATGCGATTCCCCCCGGTGTTCCCGGGCGGCTGCGCAGGACAAACATTACCTCACTCCGAGGACCGGATCGACGCCCGTGCCTGGTGGGCACGGTTTGCCAGGGATTCGGCGCCGCACGCCGTGGCCAGTTTGTGGGCTCTGGCGAGTTCGCGCGGGGAGCGGATCGCAATGCCGTAGTCGACGAGGGCCAGGGCGTGTTCGTACGCGGACGGGGACGCTTCCAGGTGGCGGACCGACTCGGCCAGCAGATGGGTGGCGTCCTCGGCGCGGGCGAAGAGGGCGACACAGCGCAGGGCCTCACCGATCGCGGTGTCCGTGCCGAAGCGTTCGGCGTGCACCCGGGCCGAGGCGGCGAGTTGGGCGGCGCGGCCCGGGTTCTCCTCGGCCAGTGCGCGGGCGAGATCACCGGCCCAGGGCGCCCATACGCCGTTGAACCTGCCGCGGGGTTCGAGGGCCTGACCGGCCGCTTGGAGTTCGGTGACCGCTTCCTTCGTACGGCCTTCGGCCAGCAGCAGCCGTCCACGTACGCACGGCGCGTCGGGCAGCACCATCGCGCTGGGGTAGGGCGAGCCGAAGTCGTAACGGTCGGCGATCTCGCGCGCCTCGGTGACACGGCCGCGGGCGACCAGCGTGTCGATCAGCAGACAGGCCGCGTCCCAGTGGACGGGAAGTCCACTGCCGACACGGTCGGCGAGGCGCAGTCCTTCGCGGAGGAATCCCTCCGCTTCGGCCAGCCGGCCGCGACGGCGGTGGACCAGCCCGAGCAGGGTGTGTGCGAACGCGAGATGTGCACCGCTCCAGCCTGAGATCTCGAAGGCGCGGACGGCCTCGCCGAAGAGTTCCTCGGCCCGGTCGAGCTGGTCCGTGAAGGCGTAGGTGATGCCGACGAGGGTCGGGAGTTCGAAGCCCCACTCGGTGTCGGTCCAGCCGAGCCCGCGGGCGGGGTGGCCGTCGACCAGGGCGCGTTCGCAGAGGTCGACGATGAGCTGGGAGTTCTCGCCGCGCATCATGGCGTCGAAGGCGCGGATGGTGAGCAGGGCGCGCTCGGCGTTGTCGCGGCCGGACAGGTGGTCGGCGTTCCGGGCGAGCCTGGCGGAACGGGCGGGTCCGTCGTCCTCGGCGGCCTGCATACCCTCCCAGAGGAAGTGGGCGGCCTGGAGCCGCATCAGGCCGGGGCCGGGGGCGGTGTGTGCAGCCTCGGCGGCGAGGGCGCGTGCCGCTTCCTTCAGCTGGTTGTTGTGGGAATGCGCGGCCGCGAGCCGGAAGGTGGCGTCGACCCGCTGGTCGTCGGAGAGTCCGGGCACCTCAAGGGCGGCCCGCAGATGCTGGACGGTGGTGGCCGGGGAGCTGAGCAGTGTGGCGCAGCCCAGTTCGTACAGCAGGTTGGCCTTGACCCGTTGGCGCGGTGGTTCTTGCAGGGCGCGTTCGAGGCAGCGGCGGGCGGCCTCCGGGGCACCGACCGCGAGGTGCTGTCCGGCTGCTTCGCGGAGCTGCTCGACCAGTTCCTGGTCGTCGTCGGGGTGTACTTCGAGGAGGTGCCGGGAGGCCGCGGCGGGGCCGAGTCCCGCACGGGTGATCGCCCAGGCGGCCCGGCCGTGCATGGCGGTTCGGGTGGCCGGCGGGATGGAGCGGTACACCGCGGTGGCGATCAGCGGGTGGACGAACTCCAGCGGGTCGAAGCCGGTGACGACACGGGCTTCGCGCAGCCGCGCCGTGCAGTCGGCGGCCTCGGCGGGGCTCATTCCGGCGAGGGTGGCGGCGAGATCCTGCGAGATGTCCGTACCGAGCACGGCGGCGGCCCAGGCGAACCGGTTGGCGTGGGTACCGAGCCGTTCGAGCCGGGCGACGAGTCCGCTGCCGCGGGCCGTTGCACCGAGTTCGCGCAGCAGCCCGGCCGACTCCTCCAGGGGCGCCAGTTCGCGGTCCTGGACCTTGGCGACGAGTTCGACCGCCTCGTAGGGGTTGCCGCCGGTGACGGCCCACACCTCGCGGCAGAACGGGTCGTCGGCGTGTTCGCCGAGGCCTGCGCGGACCAGTGCCGCGGTGGCGTCCGGGGTGAGGGCGCGCAGCGCGACCCTGACCTGGGAGGGGTGGGCGCCGCCCGATCCGCTCTCCTTCTGCCGCGCTGCCAGTTCTTCCGGCCGGTGGGCCTGGACGACCAGGACGGGCAGTTCGCCGAGGCGTGCGGTGAACGAGGCGAGCCAGGCGAGGGATTCGCCGTCCGCCCAGTGTGCGTCGTCGATGACGAGCAACAGCGGACGGTGGCTCAGCCGGGATGCGAGCCGGGAGACGACCCAGTCGAGGCCGTCCCGCACACCCTGCGGATCGGGCTGGGGACCGCTCGGTTCGGCGAGTCCGAGTGCGGGCGCGGCGATCTCGTACCAGGCTCCGAACAAGGCCCGTACCTCGTCGGGCGGAAACTGGTCGAGTGCGGGCTGCAGCAGCTGGCGTACGACGTGGAACGGCACGGATGTGACCGTTTCGCCGCCGCGTGCGGAGCAGACCGTGCAGCGGTCGGCGGCCATCGCCTGGATCTCGGCGAGCAGTGCTGTCTTGCCGATGCCTGCCTCACCGCTGAAGATCAGCAGCCCGCCTGCCGCCTGGGTACCGCAGAGGGCGTCCACGGCTTGTGCGGCAGCGGTGAGCTCCGGTTCGCGTTCGTACAGCGGCCGGGACTGCTTCATCCCTACCCTCCCCAAAGTGGTGCGGATGCCTGTCGACACTAGTCGTGCGCGAGGGCCCACGGACAGTGGTTCGGACAGTTCGCCGCAGGTGCGGGGCACAATCGAGGGGTGGACGAGACTCGCAGGGACCGCGACGCCGAGGGCCGCGCGCGCAGTGCGCGCCCCCGTGACGGGCTGGGACGCCCCCTGCCGTACGGGGCACCGGGAGTGGATCGGCAGCCCGAGGGTGTGACCCGTACCCCCGAGGAGACCCTGCGTGAGGCGCAACGGCTGCTGGACGCGGGGATGCCGTTCCATGCGCACGAGGTGCTCGAGGATGCGTGGAAGTCGGGCCCGGTGGCGGAACGAGAGCTGTGGCGCGGTCTGGCGCAGCTCGCCGTGGGGCTGACGCACGCGGCGCGGGGCAATACGACGGGCGGGGCCCGGCTGTTGCGACGGGGCGCGGCGGCGCTCGCAGGGTTCGGGACCACCCGCCCTCACGGGATCGGGGTCGATGGGCTGATCGGCTGGGCGGAGGAGCTGGCGGGGCGGGTCGAGGCGAAGAAGGCCTGCGGCGCGGACGCGGCGCGGGTGCGGCCCGTCGACGCGGCCGACGAGGCGCCGTGTCTGCGGGCCGGGGGCCGGTAGCCCGGACGCCCGGGGCGGTGGGGCATGGGGCAGACTCGGTGCGGTGAGAAAGATCTATGTCATCGGTATCGGCGCGGGCGACCCCGACCATCTGACCCTCCAGGCCGTCAAGGCGCTGAACCGGGCGGATGCGTTCTTCATCCTCGACAAGGGTGAGGAGAAGTCCGATCTGACCGGGCTGCGGCGGGACATCCTCGATGTGCATGTGAAGAACACCTCGTACCGGCTCGTCGAGGCACGGGATCCGGAGCGGGACCGCAGGACGTCGGACTACTCACCCGCGGTGGACGACTGGCGCAGGCGCCGTGCCGATCTGTACGAGCGGTTCATCGCGGAGGATCTCGGTGCGGACGAGTGCGGGGCGTTCCTGGTGTGGGGCGATCCCGCGCTGTACGACTCCACGCTCGGCATCCTCGAAGAGATCCTCGACCGGGGCTCGGTCGCCTTCGACCACGAGGTGGTACCCGGGATCAGCAGTGTCTCCGCGTTGCTGGCCAAGCACCGGACGGGGCTGAACCGGGTGGCCAGGCCGGTGCAGATCACGACCGGCCGACGGCTGGCCGAGGGCTGGCCCGAGGGGGTCGACGACGTGGTGGTGATGCTCGACGCACGGCAGGCGTTCACCCGCCATCTCGACCAGGACCTCTACATCTACTGGGGCGCGTACGTGGGGACCGAGGACGAGATGCTGGTCTCCGGGCGCCTCGCCGAGGTGTCGGACCGGATCGAGGAGCTCCGGGCCGAGGCGCGCGCCCGCAAGGGCTGGATCATGGATACGTATCTGCTGCGTCGCGGCTGAATCAGTTTTCCTTGCACAGCAGTTGGAGTGCCGACGCCACATCGTGCACTACGGGTACGCCTTCGGGCGGCGGCGGGCGGCGGACCACGACAACGGGCAGGCCGAGGTTCCTGGCCGCGGTGAGTTTCGCCGCGGTGGCGGGGCCGCCGCTGTCCTTGGTGACGAGGACATCGACGGCGCGGTCGCGCAGCAGCGCCGTCTCTCCTTCGACGGTGTACGGGCCACGGTCGAGGAGTACGTCGGTGTCGCGGGGCAGCGGTGGCTCGGGGGGCTCCACGGACCGTACGAGGAAGTGGAGCGTGTCCGCGCCCGGGGCGGTGGTGAAGGCGGCCAGACCCAGACGGCCGGTGGTGAGGAGAATCCGGCGGCCCAGGGCGGGCAGTTGCTCGGCGGCGTGCGCGAGGTCGTCGGCCGGGTGCCAGCGGTCACCGGGGCCCGCCGTCCAGCCGGGGCGGCGCAGCGCGAACAGTGCGCTGTCGGTGGCATGCGCGGCCGCGGCGGCGTTGGCGCTGATGTTGCCGGCGAACGGGTGGGTGGCGTCGACGACGGTGTCCACACTGTGGGTACGCAACCAGTCGGCAAGGCCCTGGGGGCCGCCGAAACCTCCGATGCGTACATCGCCGGCGGGCATCCGGGGCCGGGCGACCCGGCCGGCCAGCGACGTGGTGATGCGCACCGTCGCGTCGCCGCCGGGCCCGGTCAGCTCAGCGGCGAGCTGCCGGGCTTCGGTCGTACCGCCGAGGATCAGGATGTGGCCGGGCATGCACCGAACCTACGTCACTTTCGCCGCCCGCCGCCCGGAGCGGTGAACAGGGCGGCCCGCAGCCATTACGATCCGGCGTCATGAGCACTTCTGACCAGGACCAGGCCGTGGACACCCCGATAGCCGGTCCCGAGACCGTTTCGGAACCCGATTCCGAGGCCGCTTCGGAGATCCTTCCCGAGACCGATTCCGAGGCCATTGCCGAGGCCGCTGCCGAGACCGAGAACCAAAGGCTGACGCCTCGTCAGGCGAGACGGCTGCGGATCGTTCTCTCGTCGGTCGGCATGGCGGCGATGGCGGTCGTTCTCGCGCTGCGGATCGCCAGCCGGTCGTCCGTGCTGGTGGTCGGCGTGTACGGGCTGGCGCTGATCCTGTGCGGGATCGTGATCGAGCTCAGCAGGAACGGCCGTACGCGGCTCGGCAGTTGGCTGCTGGCCGCCGGCCTGCTGGCGGCTATCGGTTCGGACTGGCTGCTGATTCCCTGACGTACGGTCAGTGCATCGCGATCCGCACGGTCGCGCCGTGCGGATCGACGCGGTCGAGCCAGTCGGCGCGCAGATGGAAAGGACGGCCCGGTACGGCGGGCAGCAGCAGTCGCTGCCGGTGGAGCACACGGCCGTCCTGGCGGACGACGAGCAGCGGCGAGGGCAGCCTCCGGCTGGTGCGCAGGGTGAAGCGGCCACGGAGCGGGGTGTCGCCTCCGGGACCGATGAGGTTCGGCGCGATCCACTGCAGCGGGGAATCGACCGCAACGGAGGGCCGGCCCACGGGCCAGGTATCCGCCGCCAGGTGACGCAGTACGGGTGCGGCGACGGCCCGTCCCTCGGCGGCCGCGATGCCGGCGCTCTCCACACCGTGCAGCAGATTACCGACGGCGAAGACTCCGGTCTCGGTCGTGCGGTACGAGGCGTCGTACGCGGGGCCGCGGGTGCCGGGGTCCAGGGTGACCGCGCCGCGCCGGGCCAGTTCGTGGTCGGGGATCCGGTCGCCGAGCAGTTCACAGACGTGCGCGGCGATGGCCATCGAGGCGGTGAGTCCGGTGGAGCAAATGCCGCCGACGGCGCCAGTTGCTATGGCGGCGTTGGCCTTCGATGTGCCGTTGCCGATGTCGTCCGAGGCGTCGACGAGGGCGGTACGGAGCCGGTAGCGGGCCGGTTCGCGGGCAATGGCGGCGCCGACGACGGTCACGTCATGGACCGGCGTGCCCGGCAGCTCGTCCGCCGAATCCCCGGGCAGGTCGTCCGTCAGGTCTCCGGTCGTGGTGATCGTGCAGTTCATCGCGTGACTCTCGCACGTATCAGGCATGTTCCAGCAAGGTCTGCACGGCCGCACGGAATCCGGCGAGGCGTTCGGCCGCCTCGTCGGCGCCGATCCGGGGCTCGTACACGGCGGCGGGCTTCCATTCGGGTACGGCCTGCCGGAGCGGGAGCCGGGGGTCGAGGCCGAGGCGGGCGACGGCTCCGACGCCCAGTGCGGTGACATCGGGCAGCGCGGACACCTCGACGGGGCGTTGCAGCAGATCGGCCTGGGTCTGCATGAGCAGTGCGGAGCGGGTCAGGCCACCGTCGACGCGGAGCGAGGTCAGCGGGGAACCCAGGTCGGTCGCGACCGCCTCGGTGAGTTCGACGACCTGCGCGGCAATGCCCTCGCACAGGGCGCGCACCAGGTGGCCCGCGGTGGTGTCGAGACCGAGGCCGGTCACCGATCCGCGCAGATCGCCGCGCCACCACGGGGCGGCGAGTCCGGCGAGCGCCGGTACGAACGTGACGCCGGCGGAGTCGGGGACGGTGGCACCGACCGGGTCGAGGTCGACCGCGCCGGAGATCACCCCCAGGTCGGTGAGCCAGTTGACGGCGGACGCGGCCGTGTAGACCTGGCCGTCGAGGCAGTAGCTCGTACGGCCGCCGAGCCGCCAGGCGACACAGCTGACCAGTCCGGTGGAGCCGCGGCGGGGGGCGGGCCCGGTCTGGGCGAGCAGGAACGCACCGGTTCCGTAGGTGCACTTGGCTTTGCCCGGGTCCAGGGCGTTCTGGGCGAGCAGTGCGGCCTGCTGGTCGACGAGGAGTCCGGTCAGCGGGAGTTCGCCACCGAAGGCGGTAGTGGTACCGACGGTCCCGTCGGAGTCGACGACGGCCGGGAGGCGTTCGTCGCCGAGGCCGAAGATGTCCAGGGCCGCGGGCGACCAGCCGACCCGGTCGAGGTCGAGCAGTTGGGTGCGTCCTGCGGTCGCCGCGTCCGTGACGAATGCCCCGGTCAGCTGATGGACGAGCCAGGAGTCGCTGGTGGTGACGACGCCTTCGCGCGTCAGCTCACGGCGGATCCAGGCCATCTTGGGTGCGGCAAAGTACGGATCGAGCGGCAGTCCGGTGAGTTGCCTCAACTCATCTTCGTGCGAGGCGAGTTCGGAACAAAGTTGGACGGAGCGCCGGTCCTGCCAGACGATCGCGTCGGTGAGTGGCCGCCCCGTGTCCGGATCCCAGGCGAGTACCGTCTCGCCCTGGTTGGCGAGGCCGACGGCCGCCACCGGCTCACCCGCTTCGTGCAGCGCCCGTCGCCCGGCGTCGACGACCGAGTCCAGCAGTTCGGCGGGGTCGACCTCGACCGCTCCCCCGGCGCCGTGACGCGGCCGCACCGGCGCCGAACCGGAACCGATCACGCCACGCTCGGGGCAGACCACCAGAGCCTTGGTTCCCGATGTGCCCTGGTCCACGGCGAGTACCGGGCCTGTCATCGACACTCCAGCTGTGCGGAAGCTCTGCGGCTTGAACGGAATCGTGATCATTGATCTCCGTCGCCCAGAGTGGTGCAGACCACCGCGTACGTCAAGGGCTGCACGGACTCCCGCCCGGAACGACCGGATGTCGGTCAACGTCCGTACGAATCGGATGACTTGAGTAAGATCCGCGAATCGGTCCGGAGTTCGGAGCAACTGGCCTTACACTCACCGCCGAGCAACAACCGGACGCTTTCGAGCAGTTCATTTTTCAACAGCTGCTTAGCCCCCCACGTCCTTGAGGATTGATGAGACCGACACTCCGCCCCGAGCACCAACATCTCGACTCCCGGGCCTTCCGCTTCTGCACGGGTTCCGTGCCACCGCCGGGTTGCGTGACGTGCTGAGGAGATCCCCCATCCGTCGTATTCCGTCCCGTCGAACGAGGGCAGGGCGAGTCCATGGCCAACAGTGATTTCCGGCCGGTCTATCACCCGGCCGGCCATGACAACGAATTGCGTGTCGCGTTACAGGACTTGCGCACCGGACGCTGGGTGTCCATGCGAAATCTACTGGAGAGTACGCCCGACTGGACCCTGTGGACCCAGCGCACCCAGGTGCTTGGGGCGATTGCCGCCGGTTCTGATGCGGTGCAGGCCTGGCTGGCCGAGGAACCCCGGAGTGTCGCCGCTGCCGTGATGCACGCTCGGGTCGTCGTGGAACGGGCCGTGCGGGCCCACCGCGAAGGCCATCCCCGCGCACAGGAGCTGTGGCAGGAGGCGTGGGGAGCCTGCCGCACTGCCGCGCACACCTCGCCCGCGGACCCGGTGCCATGGGTGTGCCTGCTGGCCCTGTCCCAGCTCGACGAGCGGCAGCAGTTGGAGGAGCACCGGCTGCATCCGCCGGGACCGATGCTCTTCCCCGGCCCGTGGGGGCTGCTGGCGGAGGCCGACAAGCGCGATCCGTACAACCGCGAGGCCTACCACCGGATGCTCCAGTTCGTGTACGCGCGAAAGGCCGGCGGGACCCTCTCGGAAGCGGTCAACTTCGTGCAGTGGGCGGCATCTTCCGCCCCCGACGGCTCTGCGCTGCATGTGCTGCCGCTGTATGTGCGGGTCGAGCGCTATCGCCGTGAGCACGGTCACGAGAAGGCCCTGGATCTCCACTGGGTCACCGAGGATGCCGAGCGGGACGCGGCCCGGGCCCTGGAGCTCTGGTTCCGTCGCACGGCCCCGATCTCCCACTCTCTGCTCGACCTGAACCATCTGGCCCACGCCCTGTGGGGAGCACTCCAATTCACCGACGCCGCACCGGTGTTCCAGGAGCTCGGCCCCTATTTCACCTCGGTTCCCTGGGTGTACCGCACCCGTGATCCCAAGGCCGCGGGAGGCGCCGAGGAGGTTTTCCTGCGCGCCCGGAGCCGCTGTCTCGCCGGATCCCGCGACCCCGGACGGGGGCCGCACGGCTGAGCCATGGCGCCGTGACACCGCGCGGTCTCCCTCCCCGTTTCGAACCGATCCCTTTCCGTCCCTTCCCCATCCCGCTCATGGAGGTCTTTCCCATGTCCATATCCACCCCGACCAAGTCGGGTGCGGAGACCACCCCACCCCTGGACGAGGAGCAGCGACTGCGTGAACTCGGCTATCAGCCGGTGCTCGCCCGCCGCATGGGCGGCTTCGGCAACTTCGCCATCAGCTTCTCCGTCATCTCGATCCTGTCCGGCTGCATGACCCTGTACGGCTTCGGCATGTCGACCGGTGGCCCGGCGGTGATGCTCTGGGGCTGGGCCGGTGTCGGTCTTTTCGTGCTCTGCGTCGGCATGGCACTCGCCGAGGTGACCAGCGCCTACCCGACCTCGGGGGCGCTGTATTACATGGCCGACCGGCTCGGCGGCCGCAAGTGGGGCTGGTACACCGGCTGGCTGAATCTGCTCGGGCTGCTCGGTGCGATCGCGGGTATCGACTATGGCGCCGCGCTGTTCACCGGTGCGCTGATGAATCTGCAGTGGGGATTCACCCCCACACCGGGCAAGACAATGATCATTTTTGTCTGCATTCTGCTGCTGCACGCCGTGCTGAATCTCTTCGGTGTCCGCCTCGTCAGCGTGCTCAACTCCATCAGTGTGTGGTGGCATCTCGCCGGTGTCGCGGTGATCGTCGCCGTGCTGGCCATCGTGCCCTCGCACCACCAGTCGCCGTCGTTCGTCTTCACCGAGTTCGTCAATGACACCGGCTGGCACAACCCGTTGTATGTGGCGGCGATCGGCCTGCTCCTCGCGCAATACACCTTCTGCGGCTACGACGCCTCCGCCCACCTGTCGGAGGAGACGTCGAACGCCTCGGTGACGGCCGCCAAGGGCATCGTCCGCGCGATCTGGGTCTCCTGGGTCGCCGGTTTCGTACTGCTGGCCGGGCTGACCTTCGCCATCCAGGACTACGCGGGCGCCCAGGACAGCGCAACCGGGGTGCCTCCGGCACAGATCCTCATCGATGCGCTGGGCACCTCCGGGGCCACGGCCATGCTCCTGATCGTGATCGCGGCGCAGCTGTTCTGCGGCAACGCCGAGGTCGCCGCCGCCAGCCGGATGGTGTTCGCGTTCAGCCGTGACAACGCACTGCCGGGCTCGGCGCTGTGGCACAAGGTGAGCTCGCGCACCCAGACACCCGTCAACGCGGTGTGGCTGTCGGTCGTCATCGCCGGAGTGCTCGCGCTGCCGTCGCTGTACTCCGCCACTGCCTACGGTGCGGTGACCGCGATCAATGTCATCGGCATCACGCCCGCCTATGCGATCCCGATCTTCCTGAAGCTGCGCTCCGGCGACCGGTTCGAACGCGGTCCCTGGCACCTGGGCCGCTGGAGCAAGCCGATCGGCTGGATCGCCGTGGTGTGGGTCGCCATCGTGACCGTGCTGTTCCTGCTCCCGCAGTCGTCCCCGGTGACGGTCGACTCGATGAACTACGCGTCGATCGCGCTGGTCGCGGTGCTGGTTCTGGCCACCGTGTGGTGGTTCGTCGCGCGCCGTTCGTACAGCACGCCTTCGGCGTACGGGAACGCTCGTGAGCAGGCGGAGATCGAGGAAGGCATCGTCTGACCCCGCCCCGTCCACGCCGTGTTCTCAGCCCTCCCCGGCCGCAGCGAGCAGCTGTCGGGGAGGGCTGAGGCGCGTGTGCGGTGACGGTACGGAACGCGCTGTGTGCGGTCAGCGCAGGAGCAGTTGGAGTCCGCCGAGAACGGTCGCGCCGAATACCAGCTGCTCGAAGAGCTTCTGGTTGATGCGGTCCACGCACTTGCGGCCGATGTACGCGCCGGGCAGGACGAACAGCAGCATGCAGGCGTCCAGTAGCAGCGACTGTGCGTCGATGAGGCCGAGGCCCACGCTGAACGACGCCTTGGACGTGTTGACGATGAGGAAGAGCCACGCCGACGTCCCCAGGAAGCCGAGCTTCCGGAAGCCGGCGGAGAGCAGATGGAGCGACATGACGGGGCCGCCCGCATTGGCGACCATGGTGGTGAAACCGCCGAGCACCCCGTACGAGCGGGCCTTGAACCTGCCGCCGCCTCGCATCGGTGGTGCGCCGGACTCCTCCGTGACCTCCCGGCCCGTGGCCGCGGGCCTCCGCCGCCAGATGGTGACACCTGCCATGAACAACAGGATCGCGGCGATCGATGTCCGTACGGCCGCGTCGTCGGCCCACATCATGAAGGCCGTTCCCGCCACCACGCCGACGGCTACAGCGGGGAAGAGCCGCAGCAGAGTCGGCCGGTGGGCGTGCCGCCGGTAGATGAGAACGGCGAGCACATCGCCTGCGATGAGGATCGGGAGCAGTACTCCGGTGGAGTCGCGGGCCGGGAGTACGGCCGCGAAGACCGCCAGACTGATCGTTTGGCGCCGCTGACGGCCGACTTCGAAAAGCCGACGAGAGCGGATGCCGCGGCGAGCGCGGCCAGTTGCCAGAGTGTGAGAGTGTCCATGCCAGGAACAGATGGTAGGCCCACCTATGGGAGCCAGAGGCAGGCGGCAGCCAGGAGCGCCACCGTCGCCCCACCTGTGATCACCGGGACCCAGCCAGCCGGCGAGCGCGCCGCCGCCGAGTGCGCCGATCGGCACCGTACCGATGAGTGCGGCCTGGAGACCCCGGCAACCCGGCCCTGGAGCTCGGGCGGTGTGATCAGTTGCTGGGTGGTGGTCATGGAGAGGGCCCAGACCGTGGCCGAAAGGCCGAAGAGGAACTGGTACGAAAGCAGCGCCGGGAAGCCGAATCCCAGGGAGGCGGCCGGAACCAGGAAGATGGCGAAGGCCGCCCAACCGCGCAGATCCGGGTCGCCGGGGCCAGCCCGATGGTGGCGGCGAACCGGCCGGCCAGCAGCTCTCCCAGGACGGTCGCGACGCTGAACGCGGCGTACACCGTCCCCAACTGCCAGGCGGGAAGAGCGAGCTCGCGGGTGGCGGGGAGCGGTCAGGCCGCGCAGACGTGCCCGGTCGACCAGCACACCGGCGAACGGGCCCAGGAGCGCTCCGGGGAGATAGCTCAGCGCCATCAGAGCGGACGCGCCGAACGGGCCCGCGTCCAGCCGGGTCACCGCGAGCAGTGCGAGCGCCAGGGTGGCGACCTGGCGCCCCACCGAGCTGGCGATCTGTTCTCCGCAGAGCAGCGCGAACGGGCGGTGGCGCAGCAGGGAGTGTCCGGGGTGCGCGGGGTGGTCGCTCCCGGCACCGGCAAAAGCCGTACGAGGAGGAGAGGAAGGGGGGTCGGGCGGCGGCTCCATCGTTCAGATGTCTGTGCAGGGGACGGGCCACCGGCGGACGCACGGTGGCAGGGCCACCACCCGGCCGTCCGTCACCCACGCGAGGCGTTCCGCCGCCAGCAGGTCCACCGTTCCTCTCTCTCGTCGATGAATTCCGCCGCATGGGTGCGCATCGCGGTCGCCGTGCCGATATCGATCCCGCGCCGCGAGGCGTAGTCCTTCGGCCGGGCCACACCCCATTCGGGATCCTTGTGCAGGACACCGGAGAATACCCGGTCCCCGAGGCTGTCGAAGATGGATTCGCTCCCCACCGCGACATGATCGCCGGGTCGCAGCGTTCCCTGCGAGCGTTCCAGCAGGAATTCCGCCCAGCGCAAGGAGCCGTGGGACTCGCGCACCTCGTCGTCCGGGCGGGTGCGGTGCAGCAGTGAGTGCAGCAGTCCCACTTGGAGCGAGGGGAGTTCGAGCGGCTGCCACGGCACGGTCACCAGATGAATTCGCACTGCGCCTCCCATGGCGCCGGGCGGACGCCGGGAAGCGCCCCACGCCCGCCCTTGCACGTGATGTCCGGCCCCTGTGCACCGGCTGCGTCGGGCGCCGATTGCACTGCGTGCCGATTGCGCCGGAATGCGCCGGCTCAGCGCGTGGTCTCGGTAAGAGCCGGCCGTGGTGTGCTTTCGTTCAGTCGGCGGTGGGTCGCCACTGGTTGGCCTCCCGGGCTGCCGCTCGTGCGCCGAGGAAACCGACGGTCAGGGAAACCGCAGCACACGCTGTGATCCCGTATCCGAGAATCGTCCAGGACACGGAGCCTTCCTGTACCAGGGCGATGAAGAACACCGAATGCCATGCGGTCACGGCCCCGGCGACAACGGTGGAGATGAGCAACGGGACGGTCAGATGCCATGAGGTCACGGAGCGGAATACCCGGCGGTGGCCGGTCAGGACGGAGAGCGGGGCGAGAGCGTGGCGGACCCTGACGAACTCGGCCGCCGCGCTCATCGAACCGGCCACGAGAATGAACAGGATGCCAGTGATGCCGAACAGCTGGATCCAGTTCGGCAGGCGAGAGCGCGAGGACCCCAGCCAGTTTCCGCCCAGGGCCTCGACCTGCACCGAGGGGTTGGGAAGTGTGAACGCGGCCTGCTTCACCGCTGCGAGCTGCCCCGGTGCGGGGGGCACGACGAGAAGGGACTGTGTGCCGTCCGGCTTCACGCTGATCCGGGGGACCTGTGTGAATCTGAGGTCGCCGTACCAGCGGCGCATCTCTTCCACCTTGGCCAACTGGGCACTGCTTCCCGCCACTGCCCTCGTGTCACCGTCACAGGTCACATGCAACCTGCGTAGGTCGCGGCAGGATCCTCCGATGGTCGTCCAGGGGTCTCTGGACGCTCCCGGATCGTAAAAAGTCCGGTTCAGCAGTATCGAACCGGACGGAAGCGACGAGCGGAACCGGTCCGTCTCCGGCGCGGTCATGCCGCCGGAGGTCACCTCGATCACCGTGTCCTTGATCCGCTGGTGCGTGGCGGCTGCCGCCTGTGAATGCACTCCGAGCCTGCTGGTCCACACCTGCATCTGGGCGACAATCCCGATACCGATCACCATGGCCAGAGCGAGGCGCACGATCACGCCGGGATGCGCGTGCGTCCACCGTCCGCCGATCATGCGGCCCGCATGCCCCCTGCGCTTCCCGTTGGCGGCGAGCCAGGAGCCCAGGTGGCGGGTGAGGAGTGCCACGACCGAGGAAAGAAAGGCCCACATCACGACGGTCCCGCAGGTGAACACGACGAGCTGGGCCTTCCGGGGCACGTACTGGCTCGTCAGGACCAGCGCGACGCCGACACCACAGGCGACCAGGCGCCACGCGGGAACACGGGAGGTGAAAGAGGCGGGGCGGGTGGACGTACCGTCCCGGGCAATGCGGTGCGTACCCACCACGATGCCCAGCACGACCAACAGAGATACAGCCGCCGACGCCATGGCGGTCGGCCATGCCGCCCACACGTCACGCTGGTCGAGGATGTATCCGGTGGGCGCGAGGCGGGTGTCCCATACGGAGGCCACGGCATACGGGACGAACGCGGTGACTGTTCCCAATACTGCAGGAATCGCGGCTTCACCGATGTTGACGATCATCCGGTGCCGCCATGTCCCACCCAGGGCTTGCAGCAGGCTGCTGCGCCGGTCACGGGTGCGGGAGCCGACCCGAGCAGCGACCACAGCCAGGGCGAGGGCGGGCAGCCCGGTCAGCGCCCAGAGAGCGAGGACAGGGGAGGTCACAGAGGGCTGATCGGCCATCTCTCCCGTCGCTCCGCCGCCGCTTCCGAAGGCAGACACTCCCATCCACCTGGGATCGCTCTTCGGCGGACTGTCCGCCACCCGGACATACGCGATCCGCTCAGAGGGAGTGACCAGCCCATCATTGGTGATGGTTCCGGCGAACCGTCCGTACCGGTTCAGGATTCCCTCTCCGCGTCCGGTCCTGACGAGTTCGGGAGAAAGCAGGACCTCGCCCGGATCCGGCCAGCGGGCCACACCGGCAGGAAGAGGAGCCTCGGGTGTGAGGGGGTGTACGAACACGATGGATACGGGCCTGGAGCCGACAGAGTCGATCCCCTCCCGGTACAGCAGCGTGGCGTCCTTGCTGAAAGTGATCACCGGCCCTCTGGCGTCCGCTCTGGTCTCACGGCCGTGATACGTCGCAACGGTGGCCACGGTCGCCAAGGTGACGAAGGCGACTGCGGCCGCGGCGCAGAACAGACCCCACCAGCGCAGACGGTCGCCGGGAGTGGAGCGGCCCGCTGCGAGACCGATCCTGAACAACTTTCCTGCGGTTCGGGCTCTTTCCTGCATCAGAGGGCTCCTGCTTCGGCCAGGATCCCGCCGAGGAGCTCGTGTCGGCGGTCGGCCCGAGCAGCAACCGTCAGGTCATGCGTGACCAACAGCAGTGCGCAGCCCCGCTCACGGGCAGTCGTGAACAGCAGCCGGGCGACTTCCTCCTTGGCGTCGGGGTCCAAGGCGCCGGTGGGCTCATCGGCGAGGAGGACGTCCGGCTCGGTGATCAGAGCCCGGGCAACGGCAGTGCGCTGGCGCTCGCCGCCGGAGAGCATGCCGGTCGGGGTGGAACCGACAGGGACACCGAGCTCGTCGAGGAGCTCCTCCGCGCGTCGGTAGGCGTCCTGGTGGCGGCCTCCGTCGAGCAGGACCGGCAGGGCGACGTTCTCTACCGGACTCAGCTCGGGCAGAAGTTCACCGAACTGGAACACCATGCCCAGAGTCTCCCGCCGTACCTGCGCAAGCTGCGTGGACCTGAGCCCGGTGATCTCCCGGCCCCCGGCGGTGATGGTGCCCGCCTGCGGTTTGATCAGGCCGAGGACGCACATGAGCAGCGTCGACTTACCGGACCCGCTGGGGCCGGTCACCGCGACCGACTCGCCGGCGGACACGGACAACTCCACGCCGTCGAGGAGAGTCCGTCCCTCGACCCGATAGCAGAGGCCACTCACGCGGAGCCCCGACGAATCACTTTGCTTCACAGAATTTTGCCTCTTGTCAGAAAATGGGGACACCGCGCCGGCCCGTCCCGGGCCGGCGCGGCATATTGGGCGTGAAGAGCAGACTTACGGAATGACCCAGCCCGAGCAGTCGTCCGGCGAGCCGTAGTTCTCGTCGCACGCCTTGAACTTGTGGATTCTGGACCCGTCACCGGAGTAGACGGTGGTTCCCGGGCCGCTGTGATTCCACAGGGTCCGCTTCGTTTCCGAGCTGTCCACCCGGTAGTACTCGGCCTTCACCGGGTCCCCATCACTGCTGTTGTCCTTGACGGCTATCTTCCCGCTGTCACCGCCGTCAGCCGGAGACCAGGCATGGGCGCCTTTGGCGACGGCGTCAGCGGCAACGGCAGTGGCCGTGGGGACCGCGAGCGACACAGTGAGCAGCGCGGCAGCGATGAACTTTGTCCTCGTCATTCGTGTGCACTCCTTCAGATGAAGATGTCGAAAGAACACAGGGCATACCAGAGAGGCATCAGCGGCGTGATTCGCCGGTTGGTGCAAAGCCCTGCTCTGATGACGTCCAAGCCGGGGCCCCGGCGCGACGCAGTGATCACCGTAAGCAAGTGCGGTGCATGCGAAAAGAGTTGACCTCCAAAGGCTCAAAACCGATCACGGTGCGCCAACCTGGCCTTTTGACCGATGCGTGCACCACTACCGATCAGCCGATCAAGATTCCCCGTGACCCGAATCAGGAGCCGCGGGAGGCGCACATGCCCGGTCGACAGAGTCGTCGATCCGTGCTCGCCACGATCGCCGCCCTGCCTCTGACAGGCGCGCTCAGCGCCTGCAGCGGCAGCGGCAGATCATCGCCGTGATCACGGGTTCGCTGCTCGCGGTCCTGCCGCTGATTCTCGCCTTCGCCCTGCTCCAGCGGTTCTGGAAGTCGGGGCTCACCGCGGGCGCCGTCAAATAGCCGCGCCGCCACCCCCACCCCCGTACCAGGAGAAAGATGCCCAGCACCGCCCGCACCTCCCCCGGCACGCGGAACCGACCGCGCGCCGCCGTCACCATGAAGCCGGACGCCGCGGCCGCGCTCCTCGACGCACGGTCCCTGGCCGCGCTCGGCGAGGTGTGCGACCTCGCTCCCCTGCCCGTTCTCGACGACTTCACCACCGACCGGGCGCGCGCCGTACTGGCCGACGTGGAGGTCCTGGTCACCGGCTGGGGCTGTCCGCCGCTCGACGGGGCGGCCCTGGACGCGGCGCCGCATCTGCGCGCCGTCGTCCACACCGCGGGCACCATCCGCGGGCACATCACCGAAGCCTGCTGGGAACGCGGCATCGAGGTGTCGTCGGCGGCCGCCGCCAACGCCCTGCCGGTGGCGGAGTACACCGTCGCGATGATCCTGCTCTCCGGCAAACGGGTCCTGGAACGGGCCCGCGACTACCGGACGGAACGCCGCCGCGACAACTGGCTCGCCACCTCGACGGAGGTCGGGAACTACGGCCGTACCGTCGGCATTCTGTCCGCCTCGCTGATCGGCCGACGCGTCATCGAGTTGCTGCGGCCGTACGACCTGCCGGTGCTGCTCCACGATCCGTACGTCTCCGAGGCGGAGGCCGCCGCTCTCGGCGTCCGGCCCGTCGGCCTCGGTGAACTGTTCGCTCGCAGCGACGTGGTGAGCGTGCACACCCCCCTGCTGCCGGCCACCCGCGGGCTCGTCAGCCGTGAACTACTCACCTCGATGCGGCCCGACGGCGTGCTCATCAACACCTCGCGGGGCGCCGTCGTCGACCAGGACGCACTCGTCGACGTACTCCGGCGGGACCGGATCCGGGCGATCCTCGACGTCACGGAGCCCGACACCCTGCCCGCCGCACACCCCCTCTGGGAGTGCGACAACGTGACCATCACTCCGCACCTCGCAGGCTCGCAGGGCAACGAGTGGCGGCGACTGGTCGATCTGGTGGTCGGCGAGGCCGGCCGCTGGGCCGCGGGCGACGGATTCGCCCACCCCGTACGACGCGAAAGGCTGGCATTCCTCGCATGACCGCACCCCATCTGGGCTCTCCCATCGAACTCCCCACCGATCAACGGGTGTTGAGCCCCCACACCGGCTACACCCGTGCGCACTGGGAGGCGGCTGCGGACGGACTGCTCAAGGCCGCCTGGCAGTGGGCCACTCCGGGCGGCGCGCTGCTGGACCTGCCGGGCCGCCCGTCCACATCCGGGGTGCGTTCCGACGGTCTGGAGAGGTACGCGCGTACGTTCCTCGCCGCCGCCTTCCCCTACACGTCTGTCCTGATCACCACGGCCAGTGTGCGCGGACCGTGCACGCCCTCCACCCTCTCCAGTTCGATGTCGGACGTGGCCGAAGGACCGCTGATCAGCGTCGTCGGCCGCTCCGGCACGAGCCGGGCCACCGCCTCCGGCACCCCGACCTCGACCGTCGACAGATCGACGACACACACATGCAGATCGGGGACGAGGGACAACGCCCGCCGCCCCTGGTCGGGTGAGCCGTCCAGAAAGATGGTGCCCGTCTCCGCGCAGCTGACGGCCGAGGCGGTGACGACCCCGTCCAACGCGTCGAGCCGGGGAGCCGGAATGTCGGCGGAGTCCTGCTGAACCTCACCGTCGTACGCGCCGAGCCACGCCGCGTCGAGTCCGGCCGGCACACCGATCCGCTGGGCGCCGCACTCCCGCAGCACCTCGGCGACGACCTGCGCCGTGCCCTCTGCGGTGCAGGTGTGCACCTGTGCCTTGTAGTCGACGAGCCGGTCGGTGAAGAGGGCCAGCCGCTCGTCGTCGGGGAGGCTGCGGCCGGTGCGGTAGGCGCGGCGGACGGTGGTGTCGGGGGCCGGGGCGAGGGCCAGGGCGTCCCTGATCCTGCCCAGCACCGTTTCGCGAGCGGTCGTCACTTCTCCTCCTCCTTCTTCTGGCTCTGCTCGTACTCGTCGGCGGCGGCCCGCATCGTCGCGGCGCCTTCGGCCGATGCCAGCCAGGAGCGGAAGGTCTGCTTCGGCGGGGCGGCGGTGTCGCGGCTGTCGCTCCAGCCGTTGAACGGCGGCGGCAGATGCGAGATCTTCCCGTCCCGCCCGGCGACGACGCGGCCGATCACCGCACCCTTCTGCGCGGCGGTGTACAGCTTGGGCCTCTTCATCACTCCGGCCGCGGCCTTCATGGCCAGCTTCTCCGCCGTCGTACCGGACTGCTCGGTGTGCTGGTGGCGCAGCTCCACCAGCAGCGACGGAATGTCGATCTTGACCGGGCAGGCGTCGAAGCAGGCACCGCAGAGGCTGGAGGCGTACGGCAAAGAGCTGTTGGGGTCGTCCTTGGCCGCGTGCATCCCGGCGAGCTGCGGGGTGAGGACCGCGCCGATCGGTCCGGGGTACGTCGATCCGTACGCATGGCCGCCGGCCCGTTCGTACACCGGGCAGACATTGAGACAGGCCGAGCAGCGGATGCAGCTGAGCGCCTCGCGCCCGATCCGGTCGGCGAGCGCGGCGGTGCGTCCGTTGTCGAGCAGGACCAGATGGAAGTCCTGCGGCCCGTCGCCGGGTGTCACACCGGTCCACATCGAGGTGTACGGGTTCATCCGCTCACCGGTGGAGGAGCGCGGCAGCAACTGCAGGAAGACTTCGAGGTCCTGATGGCGCGGCAGCACCTTCTCGATGCCCATGACGGTGATCAGGGTGTCGGGCAGGGTCAGGCACATGCGGCCGTTGCCCTCGGACTCGACGACACAGAGGGTGCCGGTCTCGGCAATACCGAAGTTGGCGCCGGAGATCGCCACCTTGGTCGTCATGAACTTCTCGCGCAGATAGGCGCGGGCCGCGGCGGCGAGATGCGCGGGTACGTTGTCGAGGTCCGGGTCGACGCCCGGAATCTCCTTGAGGAAGATCTGCCGGATCTCGTCGCGGTTGCGGTGGATCGCGGGCACCAGGATGTGTGACGGCTTGTCGTGCGCGAGCTGGACGATCAGTTCGGCGAGATCCGTCTCGTACGGGGTGATGCCGACCGATTCGAGGTGCTCGTTGAGGCCGATCTCCTGGGTGGCCATCGACTTGACCTTGATGACGTCGCTGCTGCCCGTCGCTTTGACCAGCCGGGCGACGATCTCGTTGGCCTCGACTCCGTCGCGCGCCCAGTGGACGGTGCCGCCGCGCTCGGTGACCTTGCGCTCCAGTTGTTCCAGGAGTTCGGGGAGCCGGTTCATGGTGTCGGTCTTGATGGCCGAACCGGCGTCGCGCAGTTCTTCCCAGTCGGGCAGTTCACCGGTGACATTCAGGCGTTTGGCGCGGATCGTGTGGGTGGCCCTGCCGAGATTGCGGCGCAGTTGTTCATTGCGCAGTTCGTCGTGGGCGGCCGCGGGGAACGTCCGGTCGCCACGCAGATTTCCCGTTCCGTACGGGGAACGGGGCGGGGTCGCGGGCATACCGAGGAAGGTGCTGCTCATCGGACGGCCTCCGTCGGAACGTACGGCGAGGTGCGGGTGGAGGAGAGGATCTGTGCGAGGTGCAGAGTGCGGGTGCCCGAGGCGATACGGGAGAGTCCGCCGCCGATGTGCATCAGACAGGACGAGTCGCCCGCGGTGCACACATCGGCTCCGGTGGCGGCGATGTTGCGCATCTTGTCCTGGAGCATCGCCGTCGACGTCTCGGCGTTCTTGACGGCGAATGTGCCGCCGAATCCGCAGCAGGAGTCGGCTTCGGGGAGCTCGACGAGGTCGATGGAGTCGACGGCGCGGAGCAGTTTCAGCGGCTTCTCGCCGACCCGGAGCATGCGCAGGGAGTGGCAGGTGGGGTGGTACGTCACCCGGTGCGGGAAGTATGCCCCGACCTGGGTGACGTCCAGGACGTCGACGAGGAATTCCGACAGCTCGTACGTCTTGGCCTTGACTGTGGCGACGCTCGCGCGCAGCGCCGCGTCCCCGTACCGCTCGGCGACGATCTCGTGCTGATGGCGGACCGAGCCCGCGCACGATCCGGACGGCATGACGACGGCGTCGATCGACGCGTCACCGAACTGCTCGGCGAAATTCCGTACCAGGGGCACGGGTTCGCGCTGGTATCCGGTGTTGACGTGCATCTGACCGCAGCAGGTCTGCCCCGGCGGGAACACCACGTCATGGCCCAGGCGGGCGAGCAGGACCGCGGTCGATTTCACCGCCTCGGGGAAGAGCGTGTCTCCCAGACAGGTGGCGAAGAGTCCGATGCGCATGGGGTCTCTCCGATCGATTCTCCAATTTTTATGGTCCGACCATACTAGCCTCGGTCCGGAGCGTGAAGGGTGCGGCGCGCCCGGAGCGGCCGGAACACTGTCATGCCCCTGACAATTCTTTATCGACGGCCGACGCACCGGTCGTCGATCACCGCTCTTACAGCCGCTCGGAGTTCTCGTCGACCAGCGTGCCGTGGAGGCTGCGGATGTGCTGTTCGACCAGGTCGGCGGCGCTCGCACCCTTGCCTGCGCGCACCAGCCGCAGGAGTTCGATGTGTTCTGCGTTGAGTGCGGCAGCCGTGGCCGACCAGTCCTCGGCCTCCTCCAGGGCTCGCAGGATCAGCGGGCGCACCGACTCGCGTACAGCGGAGGTGAGCGTGGAGGTCAGCTCATTGCCGGAACTGCGGGCGATGTGCACATGGAACCGGGTGTCCAGGTCGTTGAACTCGGGAACCTCGACATCCGACTCCCCCATCCGTACGACCAGGGCCTCCGCCTCGTCGAGGTCCTCCTTCGAGGCGTGCCGCGCGGCCGCCTCGAAGCTCGACCTCTCCAGCACGACGCGCGCCTCCAGGACATCATGGAGGCTGTAGCTGCCGAGGGCGAAGTGCAGACGCAGCAGCCGGCCGAGGGCATCGTCCGGGTTGCGTACGATCCGCGCCCCGGCATCCGGCCCCCGGCCCGGCTGGGCGACCAGCACGCCGATGGTCTCCAGCACCCTCAGCGCCTCACGCAACGCGGACCGGCTGACCCCGAGAACCGGCGCGAGCTCACGCTCGGGCGGCAGCCGGTCGCCGGCTCTGAGCTCACCGGCGAACACCCGCTGCTCAATGCTTTGGAGAACGAGTTCATGCGTACGGGACTGCCGCACGGGTTGCCACTCGACGGACATCCGTCACCCCCTGCCTCGGCCGGAATCGTCCGGTTGCCCTCGTGTCTGCTGCCCGATCTCCAACTATGTCACACATCACGTATGGTCGGACCAAAGGCGAGTCGTGCGGGACCCGCTGCCGAAGGCCGTCACGACGCGTCCGGTCTCAGTATGTGACGACGATGCGGCGGTCCACTCCGTCCACCTCGATGTTCCCGCCGAACGGGATGATCTGCTGCGGGTCGGTGTGGCCGAGGTCGACGTCGAAGACGGCCATGGTCTCGGGTGCGTATTCGCTCAACGCCCGCAGGACCGCCTTGCGTTGCTCCTCCCGGTAGCGCTCCCCCTCCTCGACGGCGAGCGGTTGGCCGAAGGACCAGTTCTTGGCCCGCCCCATGAGCAGGGCGGGGAATTGTCGCAGCAGCCCACGCTCCCCCATGTTCCGCAGAATCCGGTAGACCTCGTCGGCGGACGGCATCTCCTCGGACGTTTCGAGGAAGAGCACCCGGCCCGCATAGGCGGCGACCGGCTGGATCTCACGGTCGGCCATCAGCAGCCAGGACAGGATCTCCAGGCTGCCGCCCCAACTCGCGCCCTGGACGGCCCGGCCGTCGGCGTTGTGCCAGATCCAGCCGTCGCAGGGCCGCATCTCGGGTTCGGAGTCGAAGGTACGCGGCTCCTCCCAGCGGCCGCCGGCCCCGTTGGTCTCCTTGGACGAGGTGAGTTCAAAGGCACCGCGGGTGAAGAGCGCCGCACGCAGGGAGTCGGCGGTCAGGGGGTGCATCGCACCGGGACGCCCCATCTCGACCATCACTGTTCCGCCGTGGTAGCCGACGACGCCCAGGTTTCCCAGGAACACCAGCAGGTTGGTGCAGTCGCTGTACCCGAAGAAGGGCTTGGGGTTGGCGCGCAGGAGGTCGCGGTCCAGGTGCGGCAGCACGGTGATCTGGTCGTCGCCGCCGATACTGGAGATCACGGCCTTGATGTCGGGGTCGGCGAAGGCGGCATGAATGTCGGCGGCCCGCTCCTGCGGGGTGGAGCCCATCTTTCGAGTCGCCGCGTACTCCACCGGTTCGAGCCCGAACTCCTCCCGCAGTCTGCGCAGTCCCAGCTCATGGGGCAGGGGCAGGATGCCGGGGAGACCGGATGACGGGGACAGCACGGCGACGCGATCGCCGGGCCGGGGCTTGGTGGGGTACAGGTATGTCGACATCCGATGAGCGTATGTGCCGAGATACCCGGGGTCCGTCGAATTTTCCGCCGGGGTCCGTTTGCTGACCGGCATCAGCGTTGCTGACCGGCCGAGGAGCGAAGCCGAGAGCCCGCCCCTGCCCCGGTGGCGGATGCCGATGGCTCCCTTCTCCTGCTGTCGGGACCGGTCCGCGTGCTGGTCACGCGGACCGCCCCGGTGGCGCCGGGCGGCCCGTCGTTCATTCGGCGAAGGACCCGTGGCGGCCCGCGCCGCCCCCGAAGCGGTCGGCACCGGCCTGCGTCTCCCCCGCAGTCAGCGGCACCATGCCGTGCCGGTACTCCGAGGCCAGGGCGTCCGGCTCGCCAAGACCGTGCTGCTCGCGCACCGAGAGCCGGTCGTGGCGCAGACACAGCTGCGGGAACGCGGCGATCTCCCGAGCGAGTTGCTCCGCCGCACGGCGGGCCTCACCCGGCGGGACGATCCGGTTGGCGAGCCCGATGGCGTACGCCTCGGAGGCCGGGACCGGTCGCCCGGTGAGGATCATGTCCATGGCCCGGCTCTCACCGATCAGACGCGGCAGCCGTACGGTTCCGCCGTCCACCAGCGGCACTCCCCAGCGGCGGCAGAACACCCCGAACACCGCATCGTCCTCGGCCACCCGCAGATCGCACCAGACGGCCAGCTCCAGCCCTCCGGCCACCGCATGCCCCGCGACCGCGGCAATGACCGGCTTGCTCAGGCGCATACGGGTCGGGCCCATCGGCCCGTCACCCTCGGCCAGGACCTTGTTGCCGCGTTCCGTACCGATGCCCTTCAGATCGGCACCGGCACAGAACGTGCCGCCCTCGCCCCACAGCACGGCGACGGCTGCTTCCGGGTCGGCCTCGAACTGACGGAAGGCATCGGCCAGTTGGTCCGCCGTCGGGCCGTCCACGGCGTTACGGACCTCGGGCCGGCTGAGGATCACCGTGAACACGGGGCCGCCGCGCTCGATTCGTACCGCAGGTTTCTCGCCCATCGTTCGCCCTCCCACAGGGGATCGCGCAGTGCCCGGCGGAGGATCTTGCCGACCGGGGAGTACGGAATGGTTTCCACGAAGTGCACGGTCTTCGGAACCTTGTACCCGGCCGGCCGGGCGCGTACATGTTCGCGCAGGATGGCTTCACCCAGTGCGCCGTCGTAGGCGCCCCCGAATTTTCTCGCGGGCCTGGAGCTGTGGCTCGCGGCCCGCACCGATCCCGGTCTCAAGGCGGCCCTGCTGCCCGCGGAACGGAAGGTGGGCGCCGCTCAGCGCGCCGTGATCTCAGGCATCTTCGGGCCGGAGGTCGCGGCGCGCGACGATTTCGCCATACTCTGCGAATCGCTGCTGGTCCTGCACCGGGGGCCGGCGCTCACCAGCGTGCTGCGCGAGGACCCGGCGTTCGGGGACGAGATGCTGCGGCTGTGGGCGGAGCGCTTCCTCACCTGATTCGCGCGATTCGCCACGTTCACCCGATTTGCCCGGTTCATCTGGTCCAGTGGACTCATCCGATTCTCACGCAACCGTTCTACGGTGGACTGCGTGACCCAGACGAGCCCGCCCGGCTGGCATCCAGACCCCGGGTATACAGGAATTGGCCCCGTTCACGAACGCTGGTGGGACGGCAACCAGTGGACCGACCATCTCCGCGTGCCGCCCGCCCGCATCCGGCGCCGCCGGATGCGTATCGGCATCACCGCAGGTGTGGTGGTGCTCGCGGCCATCGGGGGCGGCCTCTTTCTGCTGTCGGACGATTCCGGCGATTCGAAGGACAGCGCGGCCACTGCCCCGTCCACCCCACCTTCCGATGCGCCCGGCCGGGGGCCGGGTGCACCCGGAGGCGGCGGCGAGAACCAGGCACCCGAGCAGCAGGTGCCGCAGCCCGAGGACGGCTACGCCACGGACCTGGCCGGCGGAATCAGCCTCCCGGTACCCGACGGCTGGACGGGCAAGTCGGGGATCGCGGGCGCGGAAGTGACCACGGGCCAGTACGCCTGTCCCGGCGACACGTCTCAGGAGTGCGTGCGCGGCGGGGTGTTCTCCATGCCGGCGAAGGCCCTGAAGCTCGACACCACAACGGCGAAGGCCACGGCGACGAAGGACATCTCCGCCAACGCTACGGATTCCTATGGCGAGAAGATCTACGGAGGCATCACCTCGCATCAGGAGCTCAAGTCGGGACCGGTCACCGTGGCCGGCGAGCAGGGCTATCTGGTGCGCTGGAAAGTGGTGACGAAGAGCGGCGACGACGGGTACGTCCAGTCGCTGGCGTTCCCGTCCCCCCGCTCCAAGGACACACTGATGGTCGTCCGTTCCGGCTTCGACATCAACACCAAGGCGCCGGAGCTCTCCGTCATGGACGACATCACCAAGGGCATCAAGGCCGCATCGGGAACGGGCTCCGGTCCCGGCACCACCGCCTAGGAGCGCGGCGGATGATCCGCCGGCGGGGCGGGCGCCGTACACCGGTGAGTACGAAAGGACAACCGGACTGAGTATGTCGTCCGATTCCTCACCGGGCCATCGCTGATCGAATGACACCCATGGCTCCCGACGCACCGCCCCGCCCCCGCATGCAGCACGTCGCCACCGCCGGTACGGCCCTGGCCGTGACCTTGGCCCCGCTGGTGATCGGCGTGCTGCTGGCCAAGACCATGGCGACGGATCCGATGACGCCGGTCAACGCGATGGTCACCAGGGGTGGGCAGCCTGCACCCATCTCGCCCGCACAATGGCGCAGATGCGGCAGGCATGCGCTTCGCAGGTGGAAGGGTCCGCTGAACGCCTGCAAGCGCCCGGGCGCTCTTGTGCAGCGGTGCCCCGGGGTACGCCCACGACGGCCCGGGTTGCTTCTGCGCGAGCACTGACATACCGCGGGCTTGTCCTCCGGGTGGGCCCGCGGTATGTCAGGCCCGTCGGCAGTGCAGGAACAACTGGGGCTCGGCCACCGCTGCTTCGTAGGACGGGGTGAACAGGCTGCTGTGCTCCCACAGGACCGTGAATCCGGCCCCGGCGACCAGCTCGGTGAATTCATCGGCACCGAAGCTGGTCGCCTGCACCTTCTGTCCCATGAAGACGACGCTGACGTCCTCGACGTCCAGCGGCACCGTCGCGACGACCAGGTGGCCTCCGGGGACCAGCAGTCGCCCCAGCTTCCCCAGGAGTCGGGACTGCTCGTCGCGGGACATCTGCAGCAACGAGAAGTACACGCAGACCGCATCGAAACTCCCCTCGTCCAGGGGAAGTTCACGAATATCGGCACATTCGAACGACGCACCGGGCACTTGCCGGGCCGCCACGTCCACCATGACGGGCGAGACATCGACACCCAGCACATCATGACCGGCGTCGACCAGGGTCTGCGCGGTCGGCCGGCCTGTTCCGCAGCCCACGTCCAGGACCCGGCTGTGCGGTGCGATGTGCTCCAACAGCCGGTTGAGCGAGGCGTGGTGGGTGGCCGAGTCGGCGAACGCCCGCTCGTACTCGGCACCCAGAGCATCGAATACCTGCGCGGCCGGGAGGCCGTGGTCTTCGTCCATCGATATGCGTCCTTCCGTTGCCCTGGCGGCTCCTCGGGATCGTTTCATCATTCGCTGTGGCCTTCAACGCCCGATCGGGGCACGTCACATGGGGGCGCAGGGCACCCGATAGACGAACGAGGGGAACGGGTCGTCCGTCGCTCGCCGCCAGGCCTGCCCGATCTTCGCCGGGGCCCGCTCGCGGGCCCCGGCGAAGGCGGTGACACAGGCCGCATGGACCTCGCTCAGCCGGGTGCGCCGGGTGAGGGCGTGGATACGGCGTCAGGCAGAAAAATCCGGTGAACCGCCGGCACCGGGTTCACTACACTGGCCACCGATCGCACGCTGCAACGACATCGCAGCGCGCGCCGTGACGAGTGAGGGGAGACCGGCCGTGCGTTACCGCACCGCTGTTGTTGTCCCCCAGTCGCGGTACGAGGTGATCCTGGTGTCCTCGTGTGCCCGGTGCCTGCTGCGCGGCCGGCACCGGACGTCCGCGACGAACAACTGACCCCTGTCTTAACGATGTTGAGCCGCCCCGGCGGCTGTGCACCGATGTGGTGCGCCGCATCAGGGGTTTCTGCGGGGCCTGACCACAGGCCGGTTCGTCCGGGAATTGCGCCGACCCGATCCGGATCACCCCGAAAGGCCATGGGCCGTGCGTACCGACCTGCACCGTCATCTCACCAGTCCACTGACCGGCGTTCGTAATCTGGGCATCCTCGCCCACGTCGATGCCGGCAAGACCACCGTCACCGAACGGATCCTCTACCTCACCGGCACCACCCACAAGCGGGGCGAGGTCCATGACGGGACGACAGTCACCGACTTCGATTCCCAGGAACGCGACCGTGGGATCACCATCTTCGCCGCTGCGGTGAGTTGCGTCTGGGACGGCCATCGGATCAATCTGATCGACACCCCGGGCCACGTCGACTTCTCCGACGAGGTGGAGCGCTCGCTGCGGGTGCTCGACGGCGCGGTCGCGGTGTTCGATGCTGTCGCCGGGGTCGAACCGCAGAGCGAGTCGGTGTGGCGGCAGGCCGATCGGCACGGGGTGCCGCGAATCGCCTTCGTCAACAAGCTGGACCGTGCCGGTGCCGACCTCGACGCGGCGGTCGCGTCGATGAGGGCGCGGCTGCACACGGTACCGCTGGTGGTGCAGCTGCCGATCGGGAAGGAGGACGGGTTCACCGGAGTGGTGGATCTGCTGCGTATGCGTTCGCTGGTCTGGGCCGACGGCCGCGGCACGTTCGAGGAGGGCCAGGTACCGGATGCTCTGCGGGAAGAGGCACATCGGCGCCGCCGGCTGCTCGAGGAGACGGTGGCGGAACTCCATCCGGTCGCGTTGGAGGAGTTCTGTGCGGAGTCGACGGTCTCCGCACAGACTCTGTCCGCCGCGCTGCGCGACCTGACCCGTACCGGTGAGGGCGTCGTGGTGTTGTGCGGTTCGGCCTACCGCAACCGAGGGATCGAGCCACTGCTGGAGGCTGTCGTGGCCTACCTGCCCTCGCCGCTGGATGTGCCGGCGGTACGCGGCACCCTGGACGGCGCGGTGCAGGAGCGGTCCGCCGACCCGGCGGCACCGTTCGCCGCGCTGGTGTTCAAGGTGAACTCGACCGCCACGGGGCGGCTGACTTATCTGCGCGTGTATTCGGGAACGATCCGGAAGGGGGACGCGGTGCTGGACGTGGGCGCGCGACGCAATGAGCGAATCGGCCGGATCCTGCGGGTACAGGCCGGACAGCACTCGGACGTGGACCAGGCGGTGGCCGGGGACATCGTCGCGGTGATCGGGCTGAAAGCCGCCCGTGCCGGGGCGACCCTGTGCACACCCGCGGCGCCATTGGTTCTCGAACCGCCCTCCGTTGCCGATCCGGTCGTCTCCGTGGCGGTCGAGGCCCGCAGACGCATCGACACCGAACGCTTGGTTTCGGCGCTGGCGCGATTGGTCGAGGAGGATCCTTCGCTGACGGTCCGGACCGACCCCGAGACCGGTCAGACGGTGCTGTCCGGAATGGGGGAACTGCATCTTGAGGTCGCGGTGGAGAAGATCCGTCGTGCTCACGGGCTGGAGATCGGCGTCGGCCGGCCGCAGGTGGCCTACCGGGAGACGGTCGTCCGCGGCGTATCCGGACTGGTGTACCGGCACATCAAACAGGACGGAGGTGCCGGCCAGTTCGCTCACGTCGTCCTCGATGTGGAACCGCTGGAAGCCGCTGGTGACAACGGCAGTGGCAGTGCAGTGGACTTCGTGTTCCGGTCGACCGTCGTCGGTGGCCGGGTGCCGCAGGAGTACGTCCGGGCGGTGGAGGCCGGTTGCCGGGACGCTCTGGCCGAGGGCCCCCTCGGCGGTCACCCGGTGACCGGACTGCGGGTCACGCTGGCCGACGGGGCCACCCACTCCAAGGACTCATCGGAGATGGCGTTCCGGACGGCCGGCCGGCTCGCGCTCCGTGAGGCGCTGCGCAACAGCGTGATGGTGCTGCTGGAACCGGTGGTGGAGGTCACGGTCACCGTGCCCGACGACGCCGTGGGCGGGGTGCTCGGTGACCTGGCGGCGCGGCGCGGCCGGGTCTCGGGCTCGACCGCGCGGGTCGGCACGTCGGTGATCACCGCGACCGTGCCGCTGGCGGAGTTGTTCGGCTATGCGACCCGGCTGCGCAGCCGGACCCAGGGCCGGGGAACGTTCACCACCAGGGCCACCGGTCACGCCCCGGCGCCGAGCGCGGTGCCCCGCGGGACGCCGCCCCGGTAGAACCTTCGACGGCCTCGCCCGTACGCGGGCGGGGCCGTCGAAGGCGCGGGGTCAGTTGCCGGCGCAGCCTGGTCACCCCCGGCACCCTGCTGACCTGGCACCACTGCCTGCTCCGCAGGAAGCGGAAGCCTACGCGCACGGGACGCCCGCCCATCTCCGAGGAACTCACCGCCCTCATCCTGCACCTGGCCCACGACAACCCCACCTGGTGCTACACCCGCATCCAGGGCGAGTTGCGGCGCCTCGGACACCGGGTCGGCGCCTCGACCATCCGCCGCATCCTGCGCAGCGCCGGCCTCGGCCCCCTACCACGGCGCAGCCCCGGTGCGGGGCCGACCTGGCGCCAGTTCCTGCGGGTCCAGGCCTCTGGTCGATTATTGTGGCGGGTTTGCGTCATGGAAGAAATCCGCCACTGTCAATCAGTTGCCCCGGTTCGCCCCCAGGCCAATTATCTGTCATGCACGCGATGAGGATCACAACCGATCCGGAGGCTTTGACAAGCGTAGGAAGCGTTGCCACGCCCGTGGCATCGAGCGCGCTCGGACCAGCACGGGCTGTACCGCCCGGAGGTGTTCAATGTACCCGGAGCTCCAGTACCTCGTTGACTCAATGGCGATCAAGCTGTCACGCCCCGCAACCGTCGAGGACCGCAGCCAGCGGCTGGTGGTCTACAGCCGGCACAGCGATCTGCCCGACGCGGTTCGCCATGCTTCGATTCTGCAGCGCTGCGTATCTGGCGAGGTGCTGGCATGGCTGCGACAGTTCGAGCTGGCCAAGGCGCGACACCCGGTCTGCATTCCCCGCAACGTCTCGCTCGGCATGCTGCCGCGGATATGCATACCGATCCGGCACCACGACCTTCTCCTGGGGTATCTATGGCTCATCGATGCCGACGAGTCGATGAGCTCGGAGCAGATCGCGCTGGCCGAAACCGCCGCCCAAGACTTCGCTCTTGCGCTGTATCGTGAGGTGCTGGCTGGCGAGCTCGCGCAAAACCGGGAGACAGAGGCGATCAGGAACCTGCTGCTTTGCGGCAGCGATGTCCAGTCCTATGCGGCTCGCACCCTCATCGACGGCAGGCACTTCGACCCCTCCCTCGGTGTCGTCGTGCTGGTGGCCCGGCCGGTGCTCGCCCCCGATGCCGAGCCGGATGCCCAAGTGCGGCTCGCTCTCGAACATGCACTCGTCAATACCCGCCACCGGCTGCCCGCAAGACACGCCGTCCACCTTGTCTCTCACAGCGACGGGTTGCTTCTCTTCGGCACGGAGGGGGAGGTCGACGAGCTGACGGTGGACCGCTATGCGTCCCACCTCGACCACGCCTTGCAGACCGCGATGTCCGGACTCGAGCAGGTGTCGTCATCCGTGATCGGCGTCGGACAGCCACGGTCGGAGTTGGCGCAGGCGCGGGGCTCCTATCTCGAGGCCGACCAAGCTGCTCGTATCGCTGCTTCCATGCCCGACGTCAGCCGGATTGCCCGATGGTCCCAGCTCGGCATCTACCGGGTACTCGCGCAGCTGTTCAGTCAAGACCTCGGCAAGCTTGTGCTTCATCCCGGGCTCGAGCGGCTCTTCACCGATCCGGAGGCGCTGCCTCTGCTTCAGACGCTGGAGACCTATCTTGATCTCTCCGGGAACGCACTCGCGGCCTCCAAACGCCTGAAGCTGCATCGTACGTCGCTGTACTACCGGATTCAGCGTTTTGAGCACTTGGCAGGCGCCGACCTCAAAGACGGCAACGAACGTCTCTGCCTGCACCTCGGACTGAAACTCGCGCGATTCACCGGCCGCTACCGGCCTGCCTGCTGAACCCGCAGTCCGGCGACGCCCCGCGCTGCAGACGGGCGGCGGAGAAGGGCAACGGCCCCGCCATCGGATCGATGGCGGGGCCGCGGCCTGTCCGTGCGGGCCGGAGCCGGGCTCGGCCCGCACGAAGCGTCACATCAGGTGCAGGTGCGGTCGGGTTTGAGAGAGAAGTCGGCCGTGGTCGCCATGCCCTTCGTAATCTTGACCGATCGGGTCTGCGTCGCCCAGCCGTCCTTGGCCGCGATCACCGTGAGCGGGTTGTTGCTGACGTCGAGCCAGAGCACGTACTTGCCGTTCCGGTCGGTCCTCAGCGTGTAGCTCGCCGTCTTCGAGGCGATCTGCACGGTCGCTCCCCTCAGTGGCGCGGGCGTGCTGTCGCAGCCGACTCCGGTGACCGTCCCGGTGATCTTTCCCCAGCTCTTGGGCGGGTTCACCGTGAGCGCCACCGGCGCCGGCACAGTCTCGTACGGGGTCTTCGCGCTGACCGTGAGCTCCGCGGTGAACGTGCCCGGCTGGGTGATCTCGGCGACGTTCGCGTTGAAACTCACGTTGACGTCAGCGCTCTCGCCCGGCTGGATCGTCACCTCGGTCTTGTCCACCGAGAGCCAGGGGACTGCGACGCACTGGCCATGGCCGGGCAGCAGCTCGGAACTCCTGACCGGGTCCCACCCTGCGGGGGAACCTCCGATCTTGTAGAGGCCGCAGGCGGATCCGCCGCGGTAGACGGTGTTGTTGGAGTTGGGCAGCCCGGTCCAGGTATCGGAACCCGGGTCGTAGGCGAAGCCCCGGTTGGTGATCGTGGTGAAGCCGTCGGTCACGCCGCCGGACACGAGGAACTTGCCGTCTGCCGCCGAGTAGCCCATCCCCCACAGGTCGGCCGGCAGGTCGGCAACGGCGGTCCAGTTGCGGGACGACGGATCGTAGCTGTAGGCGTGCTTGCTGGCGCTGCCCAGGGTCGCCCCGCCGGCGCAGTACAGCTTGTTCGCGATGGCACCGCAGCCGAGCCAGGAGACCGGCTCCGGATACGCCGCGCCCGAACTCCAGGAGTCCGACACCGGATCGTACGCCTGCACGTCCTTCCCGCTGCAGTCGTCGTACGTGCAGCCGCCGATGTTGTAGATCTTGCCGCCCAGCACGGCCACGCCGGCGCCGGCGTACGGTTTCGGAATGTCGGCGCCGGTGGACCAGGCGCCGGTCGCCGGGTCGTAGATCTCGGTCTTGGACACCGGCCACCCCCATATGTCCCAGCCGCCGAAGACGTAGAGCTTGCCACCGTAGGCGGCTGCCTGCGGCGCCGAACGGCGGATGCTCAGGTTCGGCAGGGCAGTCCACTCCTGGGCCCATGGGTCGTAGACGTAGGCCTTGTTGTACGTTTCGCCGTCAACGCCGCCGCCGGTTCCGCCGACCGAGTAGACCTTGCCGTCGAGGGTGGCCACGGCGTTGTCCATGACCGGTACGGGGTAGTCGGCCACTGTCGTCCACGGCTCCGCGTACGGCGTCACCGAGGGCTCGGCGGCTGCCGTCCGCGTGGTCTTGCCGGGCCGCAATCTCAGGGGGCTGTACTGTCCCTTCATCTCCTGCAGCGGAGCACCCTTCTGCGCCGCGGCGGGCTGGTAGCCGCCCGGCTGCTTACCGATCCGGGCGGTCACCGGGGCGGTTCCGGTGTTCTTCAAGGTCATGGTGGAGCTGCCCTGGCCCTGCCAGTCGACGGTCCGGCTGACCTGGGCAGGGACCGCGATCCGGGGTGCGGGCAGAGCGACCGCACCGTCGGATGCCTGGTCCGGGGCCACGTCGACGGTGATGTCCTGTGGGCTGTAGGAGTTCGCCGCCGTGGCGTTGAACGTGTGCTCCCCGGTGAGCGAGGAGAACATCCAGTAGAAGCCGTCGCCCAGGTCCGGGTCGTTCGGCGTCGCCACCGAGGTCGTCTTCTCCGCGGGCTTGTCGGCCGACGTCACCGAGGCACCGTTGATCCCGGACCCTGTGTTCTTGTCCGTCACCCGGCCGACGACCAGGCCGCCCGGTACCGGGTCGCACGTGCGGTCGCCGAGGAAGACGTCGTCGACCTGCCACCACATGCCACTGCGGGCGGTGAAGTGGAACCTCACCTGGACATTGGCCTTGCCGGCGGCCTGGGGCATTTCCACGACCTCGGTCCGCGGCCCCCGCGCGTCGGTGGCGCGGTGCCAGACGGTGTTCCAGGTCTGACCGCCGTCGACGCTGAGATCGACGTCCCCGGTCTGGCTCAAGGTGTGGTTGTAGTCGGTGCGGAAGGACACGATCGGGTGGGTTTGCCGGCTGAAGTCCATGACCGGGCTGATCAGCGAGCTGTCCTGGCTGTTTCCGAAACCGTATCGCTGGCTGTCGAGGGTGGCGAAGCCGCCGGACGCGCCGGTCTTGTTGCCGCGCTGGCCGGGGTCGTTGAACACCCAGGTCTGACCATTGCCGACCTTGTCGTCGACGGTCCAGCCCGACGGCACGGTGGTGCCGTCGAACGACTCGGTGATGCCGTCGTAGTGGCGGCCGTACCCGGCCACGTTGCAGATCGCCTGGTCGACCGGCGCGTTGACGTCATGCGTCACATCCGCCGAGCCCACCTGAACGTCCTGAGAATCCCGCTTGTAGCCCGGATACACCGGGTCGACCTGCAACGTGTAGGTGTCGGACGCGGGCACGCTCAGGGTGTACCTGCCCGTCTTGGGGTCGGTGTAGGCGACCGCCGTCGTCGGGTCGTCCTTGACCCGCACCGTCGCATACAGCGGCCAGCCGTGACCGGAACCGTCACGGACCACACCGGAGATGTCGACGCTCGGCTTCGCGGTGAGCGCGAAGTTCTCGGTCACCGTCTGCCGGTCGCCGATGACGACACCCGTCACGGTCTTGGTCGCGTATCCGAACCTGCTCGCGCTGACGTCATACGTTCCCGCCGACGCGATCAAGCTGTAGCGCCCCTGCTTGTCCGTCATCACCGAGACGTCACCGACGGTGACCTTGGCCCCGGCCAGCGGAGCGGTGCCGTCGGTGACCGTGCCCGTGACGGTGCCGTGCGGCCCGGAGCGGAACGCCTCGACGTTCATCAGCAGGTTGGGGGAACCGGTGCCCGGGCTGGTCACCACTCCGGTGGTGGCTGAAGCAGTCACCGCTTCCGCGACCTGCGAGGGGGTGGCGGAGGGGTTGTCCGCCAGGTAGAGCGCTGCTGCTCCGGCCACGTGCGGGGACGCCATCGAGGTGCCGTTGAGGGTGTTGGTGGCGGTGTCGCTGGTGTACCACGTCGACTTGATGGATGAGCCGGGCGCGAAGACATCCACTGTACTGCCGTAGTTGGAGAAGCTGGAGCGGGCGTCGCCGCTGGTGGTGGAGCCGACGGTGAGGGCCTCGGCCACGCGCGCCGGGGAATCGGTGCCGGCATCGATGTTCGCGTTGCCCGCCGACACTGTGTAAGTGACTCCGGAGGCTATGGAGTTGCGGACGGCGGTGTCCAGCGCCGTGTTGGCTTCGCCACCGAGGCTCATGTTGGCCACCGCCGGCTTGACGGCGTTGGCGGTCACCCAGTCCACGCCCGCGATGACGCCGGCGAGGGTGCCTTCGCCGTTGTTGTCGAGCACGCGTACCGCGACGATCTTGGCTGCCTTGGCCACACCGTGCGACGAGCCCGCGACCGTGCCCGCGACGTGCGTACCGTGGCCGGCACCGTCCGCGGCGACGTCGTCACCGTCCACCGCGTCGTACCCGTAGCTGGCGCGGCCGCCGAAGTCCTGGTGGCTGATGCGCACACCGGTGTCGATGATGTAGGCCGTGACTCCGGCGCCCGCCGTACCCGCGTAGGTGTAGCTGGTGTCGAGCGGCAGGGCTCGCTGGTCGATCCGGTCCAACCCCCACGAGGGCGGGGAGGGCTGAGTGGCGGTCGGGCCGGTGTCGGTCGCCTTGACGGTCGCGTCCTGCACGACGGACTTCACGGCCGGATCGGCGGCGAACCGCTTGGCCTGCTTCTCCGTCAGCTCGATGGCGTAGCCGTTGAGCGCCGTGCCGTAGGTCCTCTTGACCTTGGCACCGTACTTGGCGGCCAGCGCCTTGCCCTGGCTCGAATCGGCATCGGCACCCTTGCCGAGGATCACGATGTACCGATCCTTGATGGCACCGGACGCGCCCGCATTCTCGATCGTGCCTTCGGGCTGACTCGCCGCTGCCGCGGGCAACGCGGGACCGACACCGAGCGCCAGGGCCGCGACAGTGACCGCGGCCACGCCTCTGAGGGTGCGCCGGGTACGTGCAATCACTCGCATCAAAGCTCCTCTGCGGCGATGGCGAGCGCCACGTTCAGCGCGCAGAGGCGTCCGACCGTCGTGATCAACACGAGCGGAGGCGGCCTAAAGAGGGATGGTCGCACGGAGGGGGGATAAGACATGTCCAGCTCTCTCCTAGAGGGATGCAAAACCACATCGTGAATTCTTAAATCAGGCAGATCTCGGCTCACTTCTTCAGCTGTTCAACCGGACGGGGTCGGCACTTTCCAGCCCCGAGGTGGTGCTCGGGGACACGAGGGGTTCGACAGGACACGGTGCACGAGACTTTGTTCGTTCCTTCTGCCGGATGACAGGTTTGCGCGGACTTTATGGCCGGCGGCACAGCTCCGTCATCGGTCGAAAGTCGGGACGATCCCAACGCCGGCCCGACGAATGTCGAATCATGCAGACGCCGGCGGCTCGACATCCCCCTGAACATGCAAAAACACCTGGCCGGGACGACTGCCCCGGCCAGGTGTGCCCAGCGACCTATGGCCCCGGCCAACTCGGCATGGCGCCTACCACGTGGCCGTACGCCTGGTCGACGTCCGGCTGGGCGGCGAAAAGGGACCGGCTGCCGTGCTCATCCCCGCCCGCTGCGGACCGGGGCGGCCGAGAAGGGTCGCGGCCCCGCCATCGGATCGGTGGCGGGGCCGCGACCTGTCCGTGCGGGCCCGGGCCCGGCCCCGCACGAAGCGTCAGATCAGGTGCAGGTTTGTTTGAGAGAGAAGTCGGCCGTGGTCGCCTGACCCGCCTTGATCTTGACCGATCGGGTCTGCGGCTCCCAACCGTCCTTGGACGCGGTCACCGTGAACGGGTTGTTCCTGTCGTCGAGCCAGAACACGTACTTGCCGTTCCGGTCGGTCCTCAGGGTGTAGCTCGCCGTCTTCGAAGTGATCTGCACGGTCGCTCCGGTCAGCGGCGCCGACCTGCCGTCGCAGCCGACCCCGGTGACCGTCCCGGTGATCTTTCCCCAGGTCTTCGGCGGGTTTACCGTGAGCGTCACCGGCATCGGCACGCTCTCGTACGGGGTCTTCCCCTTGACCGTGAGCTGCGCGGCGAACGTGCCCGGCTGGGTGATCTCGTTCGCGTTGAAGCTCACGATGACGTCAACGCTCTGGCCCGGCTGGATCGTCACCTCGGTCTTGTCCACCGAGAGCCAGGGGACATCGGTCGCGCAATAGCCGGGCAGCAGCTCCGAGTTCTTGGTCGCGGACCACTGTCCGGTCCTACCGTCCGAACCTCCGATCTTGTAGAAGCCGCAGGCGGAGCCGCCGAGGTAGACGGTGTTGTTGGAATTGGGCAGCCCGGTCCAGGTATCGGAACCCGGGTCGTAGGCGAAGCCCCGGTTGGTGATCGTGGTGAAGCCGTTGGTCACGCCGCCGGACACGAGGAACTTGCCGTCTGCCGCCGAGTAGCCCATCCCCCACAGGTCGATCGGCAGGTCAGCGACACGCGTCCATTTGGCGGATGCCGGGTCGTAGCTGTAGGCGTGCTTGGTGGCGCTGGTCTGGGTCGACCCGCCCGCGCAGTACAGCTTGTTCGCGATGGCGCCGCAGCCGAGATAGCCGATCGGTTCAGGGTAGGGCGTGGCCGAACTCCAGGAGCCCGACGCCGGGTCGTACACCTGGACATCCGTGTGGTAGCAGCCGCCACCCTGGTTGCATCCGCCGATGTTGTAGATCTTGCCGCCCAGCACGGTCACGGCAGCGGCGGCATACGGTTTCGGCATGTCGGCGCCGGTGGACCAGGTCCGGCTCACCGGGTCGTAGATCTCGGTCTTGGCCACCGTGTTGTACGCATCGTAGCCACCGAAGACGTAGATCTTGCCACCGTAGGCGGCCGCCTGCGCCCTCAAACGGGCGACTTTCATGTTCGGCAGGGCACTCCACGCCTGGGCGATTGGGTCGTAGACATACGCCTTGTTCGAGCCCGGCGTGGTTCCATCGTGTCCGGCGAACGAGTAAACCTTGCCGTCGAGGGTCACCACGGCGTTGTCCATGACCGGCATGGGGTAGTCGGCCACCGTCGTCCACGACTCCCCGTACGGCGTCACCGACGACTTGGCCCCCGCCGTCTGCGTGGTCTTGCCGGGCCGGAACGGTACGGGCCGGTAGTCTCCCTTCACTTCGTGCAGCGGAGCACCCTTCTGCGCCGCGGCCGGCTGGTAGCCCCCCGGCGACTCACCGATCTGGGCGGTCACCGGGGCGGTTCCGGTGTTCTTCAAGGTCATGGTGGAGCTGGCCTGGCCCTGCCAGTCGACGGTCTTGCTGAGCTGGGCCGAGCTGACCTCGATCCGGGGCGCGGCCAGGGCGAACGTGCCGTCCGTTGCCTGGTTCGGGGCCACGTTGACGGTGATGTCCTGTGCGCTGTAGGCGCTGTAGTAGATCCTCCCCGTGGCGGTGAACGTGTGCTCCCCGGTGAGCGAGGAGAACATCCAGTAGAAGCCGTCGCCCAGATTCGGGTCGTTCGGCGTCGCCACCGCGGTCGTCTTCTCCGCGGGCTTGTCGGCCGACGTCACCGTGGCGCCCTTGATGCCGGCCCCGGTGTTCTTGTCGGTCACCTGGCCGACGACCAGGCCGCCCGGTGCCGGGTCACACGTGCGGTCGCCGAGGAAGACGTCGTCGACCTGCCACCACCACCCAAGGCTGGCGGTGAAGTGGAACCTCACCTGGACATTGGCCTTGCCGGCGGCCTGGGGCAGTTCCACGACCTCGGTCCGCGGCCCCCGGGCGTTGTCGGTGGTGTGGTGCCAGACGGTGTTCCACGTCTGACCGCCGTCGACGCTGAGATCGACGTCCCCGGTCTGGTTGTTGAAGAAGCGGTAGTCGGTGCGGAAGGACACGATCGGGTGGGTTTGCCGGCTGAAGTCCATGACCGGGCTGATCAGCGAGCTGTCCTGCCTGTTTCCGAAACCGTATTTCGCGCTGTCGATGGTGGCGAAGCCGCCGGACGCGCCGGTGTTGTTGCCGCGCTGGCCGGGGTCGTTGAACACCCAGGTCTGGCCGTTGCCGACCTTGTCGTCGACGGTCCAGCCCGACGGCACGGTGGCGCCGTCGAACGACTCCGTGGCGCCGTCGTAGTGGCGGCCGTATCCCGCCACGTTGCAGATCGCCTCGTCGACCAGCGAGTTGACGTCATGCGTCACATCCGCCGAACCCACCTGCACGTCCTGAGAATCCCGCTTGTAACCCGGATACACCGGGTCGACCTGCAACGTGTAGGTGCCGGAGACGGGCACGCTCAGCGTGTACTTGCCCGTCTTGGGGTCGGTATAGGCGACCGCCGCCGTCGGGTCGCCCTTGACCCGCACCGTCGCATACAACGGCCAGCCTTGACCGGAATTGTCACGGACCACACCGGAGACGTTCACGCTCGGCTTCGCGGTCAGCGCGAAGTTCTCGGTCACCGTCTGACCGTCGCCGATGACGACACCCGAAACGGTCTTGGCCTCGTACCCGAACCTGCTCGCAATGACGTCGTGCGTTCCCGCCGACGCGGTCAAGCTGTAGCGCCCCTGCTTGTCCGTCGTCGCCGAGACGTCACCGACGGTGACCCTGGCCGCTGCCAGCGGAGCGGTGCCGTCGGTGATCGTGCCCGTGACGATGCCGCGAGGCCCGGAACGGAACGCCTGTACGTTCATCAGCAGGTTGGGGGAACCGGTGCCGGGGCCGGTCACTACTCCGGGGGTGGCTGAAGCAGTCACCGCTTCCGCGACCTGCGAGGGGGTGGCGGAGGGGTTGTCCGCCAGGTAGAGCGCCGCTGCTCCGGCCACGTGCGGGGATGCCATCGAGGTGCCGGAGATGGTGTTGGTGTCCGTGTCCCCGGTGTACCACGCCGACGTGATTTCCGACCCGGGCGCGAAGACATCCACCTTGCTGCCGTAGTTGGAGAAGCCGGAGCGCGCGTCGCCGCTGGTGGTGGAGCCGGCAGTAAGGGCCTCGGCCACGCGCGCCGGGGAATTGCTGTCGGCATTGACGTTCTCGTTGCCCGCCGCCACGGCGTAGGTGACCCCGGAGGCTATGGAGTTACGGACGGCGGTGTCCAGCGCCGTGTTGGCAGCACCACCGAGACTCATGTTGGCCACCGCCGGCTTGACGGCGTTGGCGGTCACCCAGTCCACACCCGCGACGACGCCGGAGATGGATCCGTTGCCGTTGTTGTCGAGCACGCGTACCGCGACGATCTTGGCCGCCTTGGCCACACCGTACGACGAGCCCGCGACCGTGCCGGCGACGTGCGTGCCATGGCCGGCACCGTCCCCGGCGGTGTTGTCGTCGTCCACGGCGTCGTACCCGTAGCTGGCACGGCCGCCGAAGTCCTGGTGGCTGATGCGCACACCGGTGTCGATGATGTAGGCCGTGACTCCGGCGCCCGCCGTACCCGCGTAGGTGTAGCTGGTGTCGAGCGGCAGGGCTCGCTGGTCGATCCGGTCCAACCCCCACGAGGGCGGGGAGGGCTGAGTGGCGGTCGGATCGGTGTCGGTCGCCTTGACGGCCGCGTCCTGAATGACGGACTTCACGGCCGGATCGGCGGCGAACCGCTTGGCCTGCTTCTCCGTCAGCTCGATGGCATAGCCGTTGAGCGCCGTGCCGTAGGTCCTCTTGACCTTGGCACCGTACTTGGCGGCCAGCGCCTTGCCCTGGCTCGAATCGGCATCGGCACCCTTGCCGAGGATCACGATGTACCGATCCTTGATGGCACCGGACGCGCCCGCATTCTCGATCGTGCCTTCGGGCTGACTCGCCGCTGCCGCGGGCAGCGCCGGACCGACACCGAGCGCCAGGGCCGCGACAGTGACCGCGGCCACGCCTCTGAGGGTGCGCCGGGTACGTGCAATCACTCGCATCAAAGCTCCTCTGCGGCGATGGCGAGCGCCACGTTCAGCGCGCAGAGGCGTCCGACCGTCGTGATCAACACGAGCGGAGGCGGCCTAAAGAGGGATGGTCGCACGGAGGGGGGATAAGACATGTCCAGCTCTCTCCTAGAGGGATGCAAAACCACATCGTGAATTCTTAAATCAGGCAGATCTCGGCTCACTTCTTCAGCTGTTCAACCGGACGGGGTCGGCACTTTCCAGCCCCGAGGTGGTGCTCGGGGACACGAGGGTTCGACAGGACACGGTGCACGAGACTTTGTTCGTCCCTTCTGCCGGATGACAGGTTTGCGCGGACTTTATGGCCGGCGGCACAGCTCCGTCATCGGTCGAAAGTCGGGACGATCCCACCGCCGGCCCGACGAATGTCGAATCACGCAGAAGCCCGGCGGCCCGACATCCCCTGAACATGCAAAAACACCTGGCCGGGACGACTGCCCCGGCCAGGTGTTCCCAGCGACCTACGGCCCCGGCCAACTCGGCATGGCGCCTACCACGTGGCCGTACGCCTGGTCGACGTCCGGCCGGGCGGCGAAAAGGTACCGGCTGCCGTGCTCACCCCCGCCCGCTGCGGACCGGGGCGGCCGAGAAGGGTCGCGGCCCCGCCATCGGATCGGTGGCGGGGCCGCGACCTGTCCGTGCGGGCCCGGGCCCGGCCCCGCACGAAGCGTCACATCAGGTGCAGGTGCGGTCGGGTTTGAGAAAGAAGTCGGCCATGGTCGCCATGCCCTTCGTAATCCTGACCGATCGGGTCTGCGGCTCCCAACCGTCCTTGGACGCGGTCACCGTGAGCGGGTTGTTGCTGACGTCGAGCCAGAACACGTACTGACCGTTCCGGTCAGTCCTCAGGGTGTAGCTCGCCGTCTTCGAAGTGATCTGCACGGTCGCTCCGGTCAGCGGCGCCGACGTGCCGGTACAGCCGACGCCGGTGACCGTCCCGGTGATCTTTCCCCAGGTCTTGGGCGGGTTCACCGTGAGCGCCACCGGCACCGACGCGATCTCGTACGGGGTCTTCGCGCTGACCGTGAGCTCCGCGGTGAACGTGCCCGGCTGGGTGATCTCGACGACGTTCGCGTTGAAACTCACATCGACGTCAACGCTCTCGCCCGGCTGGATCGTCACCTCGGTCTTGCCCACCGAGAGCCAGGGGACTGCGACGCACTGGCCATAGCCGGGCAGCAGCTCGGAATTCTTGGCCGCGTCCCCCCCTGCGGGGGAACCTCCGATCTTGTAGAAGCCGCAGGCGGAGCCGCCGCGGTAGACGGCGTTGTTGGAGTTGGGCAGCGCGGTCCAGGCGTTGGAACCCGGGTCGTAGGCGAAGCCCTGGTTGGTGATCGTGGTGAAGCCGTTGGTCACGCCGCCGGACACGAGGAGCTTGCCGTCTGCCGCCGAGTAGCCCATCCCCCACAGGTCGATCGGCAGGTCGGCAACGGCGGTCCAGCTGTGGGACGACGGATCGTAGCTGTAGGCGTGCTTGGTGGCGCTGACCGGGGTCGCCCCGCCCGCGCAGTAGAGCTTGTTCGCGATGGCACTGCAGCCGAGCCAGGAGACCGGCTCCGGATACGCCGCGCCCGAACTCCAGGAGTCCGACACCGGATCGTACGCCTGCACATCCGTCTTGCCGCAGGCGTCGTCCGTGCAGCCGCCGACGATGTAGATCTTGCCGTTGAACACGGTCACGGCGCCGCCGGCGTACGGTTTCGGGGTGTCGGCGCCGGTGGACCAGGCGCCGGTCGCCGGGTCGTAGATCTCGGTCTTGGCCACCGGCCTCCCGGATGTGTCCCAGCCGCCGAAGACGTAGAGCTTGCCACCGTAGGCGGCCGCCTGCGGCGCCGAACGGGCGATGCTCAGGTTCGGCAGGGCACTCCACGCCTGGGTACCTGGGTCGTAGACGTAGGCCTTGTTGACGGCGATCGTGCCGTTGAATCCACCGACGGAGTAGACCTTGCCGTCGAGGGTGGCCACGCCGTTGTCCATGATCGGCATGGGGTAGTCGGCCACCGTCGTCCACGGCGCCGCGTACGGCGTCGCAGAGGGCTTGACGGCTGCCGTCTGCGCGGTCTTGCCGGGCCGGAATCGCAGGGGGCTGTAGTGTCCCTTCACCTCCTGCAGCGGAGCACCCTTCTGCGCCGCGGCGGGCTGGTAGCCGCCCGGCTGCTTACCGATCCGGGCGGTCACCGGGGCGGTTCCGGTGTTCTTCAAGGTCATGGTGGAGCTGCCCTGGCCCTGCCAGTCGACGGTCCGGCCGACCTGGGCAGGGACCGCGATCCGGGGTGCGGGCAGGGCGAACGTACCGTCAGATGCCTGGTCCGGGACCACGTTGACGGTGATGTCCTGTGGGCTGTAGGAGTTCGCCGCTGTGGCGTTGAACGTGTGCTCCCCGGTGAGCGAGGAGAACATCCAGTAGAAGCCGTTGCCCAGGTTCGGGTCGTTCGGCGTCGCCACCGAGGTCGTCTTCTCCGCGGGCTTGTCGGCCGACGTCACCGAGGCGCCGTTGATCCCGGACCCGGTGTTCTTGTCCGTCACCCGGCCGACGACCAGGCCGCCCGGTACCGGGTCACACGTGCGGTCGCCGAGGAAGACGTCGTCGACCTGCCACCACATGCCGCTGCGGGCGATGAAGTGGAACCTCACCTTGACGTTGGCCTTGCCGGCGGCCCGGGACAGGTCCACGACCTCGGTCCGCGGCCCCCGGACGCTGTCGTTGGTGTGGTGCCAGACGGTGTTCCACGTCTGACCGCCGTCGACGCTGAGATCGACGTCCCCGGTCTGGCCCGGGACGCTGTTGTAGTCGGTGCGGAACGTCAGGGCCAGGTGCGTTCGCCGGCTGAAGTCCATCACCGGGCTGATCAGCGAGCTGTCCTGCGACTTGTCGAGGCCGTATCGCTGGCTGTCGATGATGGCGAAGCCACCGGACCCGCCGGTCTCGTTGCCGCGCCGGCCGGGGTCGTTGAACACCCAGGTCTGGCCGTTGCCGAGCTTGTCGTCGACGGTCCAGCCCGCCGGCACGGTGGTGCCGTCGAACGACTCGGTGGTGCCGTCGTGGTGGGGGCCGTACCCGGCGGCAGTGCAGGTCATCTGGTCGACCGGCGCGTTGACGTCATGCGTCACATCCGCCGAACCCACCTGCACATCCTGAGAGTCCCGCTTGTAGCCCGGATCCAACGGGTCGACCTGCAGGGTGTAGGTGTCGGAGACGGGCACACTCAGGGTGTACTTGCCCGTCCTGGGGTCGGTGTAGGCGACCGCCGTCGGCTCATCCTTGACCCGCACGGCCGCATACAGCGGCCAGCCGTGACCGGAACCGTCACGGACCACACCGGAGACGTTCACGCTCGGCTTCGCGGTCAGCGCGAAGTTCTCGGTCACCGTCTGGCCGTCGGCGATCGCGACACCCGAAACGGTCTTGGTGGCGTACCCGAACTTGCTCGCGCTGATGTCGTAGGTTCCCGGTGGAGCGATCAGGGTGTAGTGCCCCTGCTTGTCCGTCGTCGCCGTGACGTCGCCGACGGTGACCTTGGCCGCTGCCAGCGGAGCGGTGCCGTCGGTGACGGCACCCGTGACGATGCCGCGCGGCCCGGAACGGAACGCCTCGACGTTCAACAGCAGGTTGGGGGAACCGGTGCCCGGGGCGGTCACCACTCCGGTGGTGGCTGAGGAGGTCACCGCTTCTGCGACCTGCGAGGGGGTGGCGGCGGGGTTGTCCGCCAGGTAGAGCGCTGCTGCTCCGGCCACGTGCGGGGACGCCATCGACGTGCCGGAGATGGTGTTGGTGGCGGTGTCCCCGGTGTACCACGCCGACTTGATGGATGACCCGGGCGCGAAGACATCCACCGTGCTGCCGAAGTTGGAGAAGCCGGAGCGGGCGTCGCCGTCGGTGGTGGAGCCGACGGTGAGGGCCTCGGTCACGCGGGCCGGGGACTTGGTGGCGGCATCGGTGTTCTCGTTGCCCGCTGCCACGGCGTAGGTGACCCCGGAGGCTATGGAGTTGCGGACAGCGGTGTCCAGCGCCGTGTTGGCATCGCCACCGAGGCTCATGTTGGCCACCGCGGGCTTGACGGCGTTGGCGGTCACCCAGTCCACGCCCGCGACGACGCCGGAGATGGGGCCGGAGCCGTTGTCGTCGAGCACGCGTACCCCGACGATCTCGGCCTCCTTGGCCACACCGTAGGACGAGCCCGCGACCGTACCGGCGACGTGCGTGCCGTGGCCGTGGCCGTCCTCGGCGATGTCGTCGCCGTCCACGAAGTCGTACCCGTAGCTGGCGCGGCCGCCGAAGTCCTGGTGGCTGATGCGCACACCGGTGTCGATGATGTAGGCCGTGACTCCGTCGCCCGCCGTACCCGCGTAGGTGTAGCTGCTGTCGAGCGGCAGGGCTCGCTGGTCGATCCGGTCCAACCCCCATGAGGGCGGATCGGGCTGAGTGCCGCTCGGGCCGGTGCCGGTCGCCTTGACGGTCGCGTCCTGCACGACGGACTCCACGGCCGGGTCGGCGGCGAACCGCTTGGCCTGCTTCTCCGTCAGCTCGATGGCGTAGCCGTTGAGCGCCGTGTCGTAGGTCCTCTTGACCTTGGCACCGTACTTGGCGGCCAGCGCCTTGCCCTTGCGCGAGTCGGCGTCGGCTCCCTTGCCGAGGATCACGATGTACCGATCCTTGATGGCACCGGGCGCACCAGCGTTCTCGATCGTGCCTTCGGCCTGGCTCGCCGCCGTCGCGGGCAGCGCCGGACCGACGCCAAGCGCCAGGGCCGCGACGGTGACCGCGGCCGCGCACCTGAGGGTGCGCCGGGTACATGCAATCACTCGCATCAAAGCTCCTCTGCGGCGACGGCAAGCACCACGTTCAGCACGCAGACGCGGCCGACCGTCGTGATCAACGTGAGCGGACGCGACCTATAGAGGGATGGCCGCACGGAGGGGGGATAAGACATGTACACCTCTCCTACAGGGATGCAAACCCGAATCGTGAATTCCTAAATCAGGCAGATCTCGGCTCACTTCTTCAGCTGCGACTCGTTCCGCGGCGCAGCGTGCCGTAGTACGGACTGGCGTCCATGACCACGAGGGGTTCGACAGGACACGGTGCACGAGACTTTGTTCGTCCCTTCTGCCGGATGACAGGTTGGCGCGGACTTTATGGCCGGCGGCACAGCTCCGTCATCGGTCGAAAGTCGGGACGATCCCAGCGCCGGCCCGACGAATGTCGAATCATGCAGACGCCGGCGGCCCGACATCCCCTGAACATGCAAAAACACCTGGCCGGGACGACTGCCCCGGCCAGGTGTTCCCAGCGACCTATGGCCCCGGCCAGCTCGGCATGGCGCCTACCACGTGGCCGTACGCCTGGTCGACGTCCGGCCGGGCGGCGAAAAGGTACCGGCTGCCGTGCTCATTCCCGCCTGCTGCAGACCGGGGACGGCCGAGAAGGGTCGCGGCCCCGCCATCGGATCGGTGGCGGGGACCGCGGCCTGTCCGTGCGGGCCGGGGCCGGGCCCGGCCCGCACGAAGCGTCAGATCAGCTGCAGGTTTGATTGAGGGGGAAGTCGGCCGTGGTCGCCTTCCCCGCCTTGATCTCGACCGATCGGGTCTGCGTCACCCAGCCGTCCTTGGCCGCGATCACCGTGAGCGGGTTGTTGCTGACGTCGAGCCAGAGCACGTACTGACCGTTCCGGTCGGTCTTCAGTGTGTAGCTCGCCGTCTTCGAGGTGATCTGCACGGTCGCTCCGGTCAGCGGCGCCGACGTGCCGGTGCAGCCGACTCCGGTGACCGTTCCGGTGATCTTTCCCCAGGTCTTGGGCGGGTTCACCGTGAGCGCCACCGGCACCGAGGGGATCGCCCCGTACGGGGTCTTCGCGCTGACCGTGAGCTCCGCGGCGAAGGTGCCGGGCTGTGTGATCTCGGCGACGTTCGCGTTGAAACTCGCATTGACGTCAACGCTCTCGCCCGGCTGGATCGTCACCTCGGTCTTGTCCATTGAGAGCCAGGGGGCATCGGCCTTGGCGCACAGGTCATGGCCGGGCAACAGCTCCGATTTCTCAGAACCGTAGAAGCGTCCGGTGGAGCCTCCGATCTTGTAGAAGCCGCAGGCGGAGCCGCCGCGGAAGACAGCGTTGTTGGAGTTGGGCAGCGCGGCCCAGGTATCGGAACCCGGGTCGTAGGCGAAGCCCTGGTTGGTGAGCGTGGTGGAGCGGTTGGTCACGCCGCCGGACACGAGGAGCTTGCCGGCCGACACCGAGTAGCCCATCCCCCACAGGTCGATCGGCAGGTCGGCGACGCGAGTCCATGTGGCGGATGCCGGGTCGTAGCTGTAGGCGTGCTCGCTGCCGACGCCGAACCCGCCCGCGCAGTACAGCTTGTCCGCGATGGCACCGCAGCCGAGCCAGGAGGTCGGCACTGGATACGCCGCGCCCGAACTCCAGGAGTTCGCCGCCGGATCGTAGACCTGCACATCCTTCTTGCCACACTCGGACCCGGCCGAGCAGCCGCCGACGATGTAGATCTTGCCGTTGAGTACGGTCACGGCGCCGCCGGCGTACGGTATCGGCATGTCGGCGCCCGTGGACCAGGCGCCGGTCGCCGGGTCGTAGATCTCGGTCTTGGCCAGCGGCTGCCCGTGTGTGTCCCAGCCGCCGAAGACGTAGAGCTTGCCACCGTAGGCGGCGGCCTGCGGCGCCTCCCGGGCGACGCTCAGGTTCGGCAGAGCACTCCACGCCTGGGCCACCGGGTCGTAGACATAGGCCTTGTCGAGGAAGTTCGTGCCGTCGAATCCGCCGACCGAGTAGACCTTGCCATTGATGGTCGCCACAGCGTTGTCCATGACCGTTACGGGGTAGTCGGCCACCGTCGTCCACGGCGCCGCGTACGGCGTCGCCGACGGCTTGGCGGCCGCCGCCCGTCCGGTCTTGCCGGGCCGGAACGGCACGGGGCTGTAGTCTCCCTTCACCTCCTGCAGTGGAGCGCCCTTCTGCGCCGCGGCGGGCTGGTTGCCGCCCGGCCACTCACTGATCTTGGCGGTCACCGGGGCGGTTCCGGTGTTCTTCAAGGTCATGGTGGAGCTGCCCTGGCCCTGCCAGTCGACGGTCTTGCTGAGCTGGGCCAGGACCTCGATCCGGGGTGCGGGCAGGGCGAACGTACCGTCAGATGCCTGGTCCGGGGCCACGTTGACGGTGATGTCCTGTGCGCTGTAGGAGTTCGCCGCCGTGGCGGAGAAGTTGTGCTCCCCGGTGAGCGAGGAGAACATCCAGTAGAGGCCGTCGCCCAGGTTCGGGTCGTTCAGCGTCGCCACCGAGGTCGTCTTCTCCGCGGGCTTGTCGGCCGAGGTCACCGTGGCACCGTTGATCCCGGCCCCGGTGTTCTTGTCCGTCACCCGGCCGACGACCAGGCCGCCCGGTACCGGATCGCACGTGCGGTCGCCGAGGGAGACGTCGTCGACCTGCCACCACAGGCCCCAATCGGCGGTGAAGTGGAACCTCACCTGGACGCCGGCCTTGCCGCCGGCCCGGGACAGGTCCACGAGCTCGGTCCGCGGCCCCCAGGCTCTGTCGTTGGCGTGGTGCCAGACGGTTTTCCACGTCTGGCCGCCGTCGACGCTGAGATCGACGTCCCCGGTCTGGTTACCTATGCCGTTGTAGTCGGTGCGGAAGGTCAGGACCGGTTGGGCTCGCTGGCTGAAGTCCATGACCGGACTGATCAGCGAGCTGTCCTGTGAACTGTCGCGACCGTAGTAATCGCTGTCGATGATGGCGAAGCCGCCGGACCCGCCGGTCCTGTTGGGGCGATTGCGGGGGTCCTTGAACACCCAGGTCTGGCCGTTTCCGACCTTGTCGTCGACCGTCCATCCCGCCGGCGCGGTGGTGCCGTCGAACGACTCGGTGGTGACGTTGTAGTGGAAGCCGTACCCGGCGGCAGTGCAGGTCATCTGGTCGACCGGCGCGTTGACGTCATGCGTCACATCCGCCGAACCCACCTGCACATCCCGAGAATCCCGCTTGTATCCCGGATACACCGGGTCGACCTGCAGGGTGTAGGTGTCGGAGACGGGCACACTCAGCGTGTACTTGCCCGTCTTGGGGTCGGTGTAGGCAACCGCCGTCGGCTCGCCCTTGACCCGCACTGTCGCATACAGCGGCCAGCCGTGACCGGAACCGTCATGGACCGTACCGGTGACGTTGACGCTCGGCTTCGCGGTCAGCGCGAAGTCCTCGGTCACCTTCTGCCCGTCGGCGATCGCGACACCCGAAACGGTCTTGCCGGCGTACCCGAACTTGCTCGCGCTGACGTCATACGTTCCCGGTGGCGCGGTCAAGGTGTAGCGCCCCTGCTTGTCCGTCGTCGCCGTGACGTCACCCACGGTGATCTTGGCCGCCGCCAGCGGAGCGCTGCCGTCGGTCACCGTACCCGCGACAGTGCCGCGCGGCCCGGAGGGCACGGGGCGGAACGCCGCGAGCCCGTTCGGGGTGCCGAGCCCGGTCGGCCCGTCATATCCCGGCCCTGCGTTGCAGAGGTACGCAGCCGTGCAACTTCCGTTGCTTCCGGACGTCACATCATTCAGCGCGGAGGGCTGGGCATACGGGTAGGAGTTGGGCGCCGAACCCGCCGCCGGCGTCCCCGCCATCGCGTAGACCGACGCGATGATCGGGGCGGCCGCGCTGGTGCCGCCGAAGACCTGCCATCCACCGTTGTAGACCGCCACACCGGTGCTCGGGTCGGCGACCCCGGACACATCCACGATCGTACGGCGCGCGCACTCGGTGTCCTGCTGGAACGACGGCTTGGGCTGGTACTTCGAGCAGCCGCTGCCCGAACCACTCCATGCGCTCTCGGTCCAGCCGCGGGTGGTGGAGGTGTCCTTGACCAGCGAGGTGCCACCGACCGCCGTCACGTACTGCGACGAGGCCGGGTATGCGACGCGGTAACCGCTGTCACCGCTGGCAGAGGTGATCGCGACACCGGGGTGGTTGAAGAAGGCTTCGTCGTCGCTCTGGTTCCTGGAAAGTTCCCAACCGCCCCAGCTGTTGGAGACGTACTTGGCGCCCTGGGCGACCGCCTGGTTCACGGCCGGGCCGAGGTTGTCCAGGCTGTTGTTGTCGGCCTCGACCAGCAGGATCTTGCAGGTCGGGCAGGTCGCGCTGACCATGTCGAGGTCCAGCGCGATCTCCGCGGCCCACCCGGAGTTCGCCGGCGGATAGCTGGTGGCGCCGCGCTGGTCGATCTTCTTGAAGCAACCGTTGGCCGTGGTGCACGGCGGCAGCCCGTACTGCTGACGGTAGACGGCCAGGTCCGCCTCTGCGTTCGGGCTGTCGTACGCAGCCACGATGGCGACCGTCTCAGTGGATCCGGCAGAGGGCAGGTTGTACGCGCTCTGCAGGTCGGCCGGACCGAAACCGGCCGGAGCGACATCAGCCTGGAGACCCTTCGCCGCGACGACATCGGTGCGGACCATGGCGAAGCACGACATCTCACCGGCTTTTGACGGCTTGGCGCACACCTGATTGGTGGGATGCCGGCCAGGCGAGGCGGCGGCCTTCGTGGTCGGGACAGGATTATTGGCGGAGGTAGCGGAGGCGGTGGTGGTGGAGGCGGAGGCCGCGGTCGGCACAGCGATCACCGTGAGTGCGGTGACGGCGAGCGCCACGATCAGCGCGCAGACGCGTCCGACGGTCGTGTTTAACGCGACCTGACGCGACCTGCGGCGGGATGGTCTCGCGACATGGGGATGAGACATGTACACCTCTCCTACTGGGTGCATGCAAACCCGAATCGTGAATTCCTCATCAGGCAGATCTCGGCTCAGCCGTACTTCTTCAGCTGCGACTCGTTTCCGCGGCCCAGCGTGCTTTAGTACGGAATGGGGTCCGTGATCACGGGGAGCTTTTCGGCCGGATGTTTTCGGCCGCGATCATTTCGGTCTCTCCGTCGCCGCCATAGTCCACGGCAGGTTCCAGCACGTGCTCACGAATCGTGACCCTCGCCACTCCTCATGCGATAACGAAACGCGAGAATATGTTCATTACCGTGCTTCCGGAAGCTGGATCAACCGGACGAGGTCGGCACTTTCCAGCCCCGAGGTGGCGCTCGGGGACACCAGGGGTTCGACAGGAAACGGTGCACTTTGTCCGTCCCTTCTGCCGGATGACAGGTTTGCGCGGACTTTATGGCCGACGGCACAGCTCCGTCATCGGTCGAAAGTCGGGATGATCCCAGCGCCAGCCCGACGAATGTCGAATCATGCAGACGCCCGGCGGCTCGAAATCCCCTGAACATGCAAAAACACCTGGCCGGGACGACTGCCCCGGCCAGGTGTGCCCAGCGACCTATTGATCAGAAACTCAAATGGTTCTCTTCGAGGGTGTAGCGGACGTGGGGGCCGCCGAAGCAGCCGCGGACGATGTGGGGCCGGCGTTGGCGGCGGTGGAAGAACCTGCGGATCTCGGCGGCGAGTTGAGCCTGGTCGCGGGCCCGGCTGCTCATGGGCAGGCTGCGTTTGAGGTCGGCGTCGACGAGCTCGTCGGGGTTCAGCTCGGGCGAGTACGAGGGCAGGAAGTGCAGCTCGATCCGGTCGGCGTGGTTGACCGGCCACGCACGGACCTTGCGGGATCGGTGTGCGCAGTGGCCGTCCACCACGAGGTGGATCTTGCGGTCGAAATGACCGAGTAGCCTGTCGAGGAAACGGCACATGACCTTCGCGTCGAAGGTCTCGGTGAACACCATCAAGTGCATCCGCCCCTTCGTACCTTTACCCCCAGGAGTGAGGGTCAAGGAAATTTCTTGCACATAACGGACCCATGTAGGACGAAAGTTGTGTGCTGGCGCGCCCATCGTTCGGTATCGCGCGGGGCGTGTGGTCCCCAACTGGTCCCTACATTGGAACTGCTGCCCTGTTGTCAGATACCCGTACGTTGCTGCGTCGAGGGAGCCATCGACGAGGCGGTTGCCCTGCCGGACCCCCGCTCGCCGATGAACGCGCTCGAGGCCGTCGTGCGGCCGGGTCGCCCATACGTGCCGTCCAGGCCGGGCCGTACGAACGCCGCCGCTCCCGGCGGCCCCGCTATGGGTCTTCGGAACCGGACGTCAGGCGGTGCACGATGATGAACCGGATGAGGCGAGCAGGTGGTGGCCCGTGATCAGTCTCCAGCGACTTGTCGACGCCGTGGGACCGTCGGTGCTGTCAGGGGCAGGCGCCCCCGACAGGGCTTCGGTCCCGGTGGGCGATGTGGTGATCGCTGAGCCGGACGGCGAGCTCGAGCTGCGTACAGGCGACGTGGTTCTCGGCGTGAACCTGATCGACCGGAAGGCTGCCCTCGGGCTGCTGTCGCTGTGCGTTCGGCAGTCCGCGGAACCGGGCAGGAGCTGCGGTCCGTCGGTGTCAACCAGAACCTGGCGCCGGTGGCCGACGTCAATGTCAACCCGGCCAACCCGGTGATCGGGGTGCGGTCCTTCGGCGAATCTCCCGAGATGGCCGCCGAGATGGTGGTCGCGCAGTTGCGCGCCTACCAGGACGCCGGTGTGGCCGCGACCATCAAGCACTTCCCCGGCCACGGCGACACAGCGGTCGACAGCCACAGCGGACTCCCGGTCATCAGCCACTCCCGTGCGGAGCTGGACCGGATCGACCTGCCCCCGTTCCGGGTCGCCATTGCCGCGGGCGCCGATTCGGTGATGACCGCCCACATCGTCGTGCCGGCGCTCGACCCGTCCGGCGATCCCGCCACCCTGTCCTACCCGATCCTCACCGGGCTGCTGCGCAAGGAACTCGGTTACGACGGCGTCGTGGTGACCGACTCGCTCGGTATGGCCGGCGTGCGGCAGAAGTACGGCGACGAGCGGGTGCCGGTGCTTGCGCTCAAGGCGGGCGTCGATGTGCTCGTCAACCCGCCGGTGATGCGCATCGCCTGTGACGCGGTTCTGGCTGCGGTCCGCAACGGTGAGCTCACCGAGCGCCGCATCGATGAGTCGGTGACCCGAATACTGCGGCTGAAGTGGCACCGCGGAATCGTCCGCTCGCCCTTCGCCGACACTGCGGACATCGCAGGCACGGTCGGCAGCCCGGACCACCTCGCCGTCGCCCAGCGGATCACCGACCGCACCACGACGCTACTGCGCGACGAGCCGGGCGCACTCCCGCTGGGGCCGACGGGCCAGGTGCTGGTCACCGGATGGGACGACCCGGCGGCGCCGATGACCACCGCGGCGCTGGGCCGGGCGCTCACCGACCGGGGCCTGACGGTGGACGTCCTGAGCACGGGGGCGAAGCCGTCCCGCGCACGCATCGACGCCGCCGTTGCGGCCGCGCTGTCGCATGACACCACGGTGGTGCTCACCAACCGCGCGGCCGGCGATTCCGGTCAGCAGCAGCTGGTCCAGGCGCTGCTGGCGTCCGGTGCGCGGGTCGTCACGGTGGCCGTGCGCGATCCGTACGACGTGATGCGCTTCCCCGAGGCGCCCACCTACCTCACCACGTATGCGTTCAACGAGGTGGCGATGCGCTCCCTCGCCGGGGTGCTGACCGGAGCGATCAAGCCGGCCGGACGCCTTCCCGTGACCATCCCTGATCCGGCCAACCCGGGAACGGCCCTGTTCCCGTTCGGTGCCGGCCTCACCATCTGATCCGGAGAAATTCATGAAGCTCATATCCCGACGTCCCGCCCGCGGCAGCCACGCGGCCGCTGCGGTGCTCGCCGTCACCGCCGTGCTCGCCAGTGCGGCGCCCGTGAGCGCCGCGACCACCGACGTCCCCGGGGCGAAGGCCCCGGCGGTGCCGCTGCGGGTCGCGACCTACAACATCCACGCCGGGGCCGGCGAGGACAACGTCTTCGACCTGGACCGCACTGCGGCGGCGATCCGTGATCTGAACGCCGACGTGATCGGCCTCCAGGAGGTCGATGTGCACTGGAGCTCCCGTAGCAACTTCGTTGACGAGGCCGAGGAGCTGGCCGACAAGCTGGACATGAAGGTGTTCTTCGCACCGATCTATGACAATGACCCCGCCACCGAGGGCGGGGACCGGCAGCAGTACGGCGTCGCCGTGCTGAGCCGCTACCCGGTGCTCGAGGCCGAGAACCACGACATCACCCGGCTCTCCACCCAGACGCCCAACCCGGTGCCCGCCCCGGCGCCCGGCTTCGCCGAGGTGACGGTCAACGTCAACGGCTCGCACGTGCACGTCTACTCCACGCACCTGGACTACCGGGCCAACCCGTCGGTCCGCAGCGCGCAGGTCACGGACATGCTCAATGTGCTTGCCGAGGATTCCGGTCCGAAGGTCCTGGTCGGTGACTTCAACGCCGAGGCCAGTGCCCCGGAGTTGGCGCCGCTGTGGCAGGAGCTGCAGGACGCCGCCCCGAACGGCGGCAAGACGTATCCGGCTGTCAATCCGTTCAAGCGCATCGACTTTGTGACCGCCTCCCCCGACATCACCGTGGTCAGTGCGCAGGACGTCGCGACGGACGCTTCGGACCACCGCCCCGTGGTCGCTGACCTGGAGCTCCACCAGCGCGGCGCCTGAACCGCGCCCGGCCGGGTGGAGCAACCCCCGCCCGGCCGTGGGGCAACCCCATCACCGCCGCCGGCGCCGCGCTCTCCGCTCACCTCAGCGTGCTGCAGGCCCCGCGTTCGCTACCAGTGCAGATCGCCGCCGCAACCTGACGCGGTCAAGGTGCCTGGTCCCCAACTGGTCCCCAGGAATGGCCAAGGGGCTGTTTCGGATTCCTCCGAAACAGCCCCTGACCTGCGACTCCTTCGAGTCGGGACGACAGGATTTGAACCTGCGACCCCTTGACCCCCAGTCAAGTGCGCTACCAAGCTGCGCCACGTCCCGATACCCGCCTGACCTGGGGTTTCCCCCTGGCCGAACGCGCATGAGAACAATACCGCACTTCGACGGGTGGTCACGAACGCCTTTCCGGCTTGACCTCAACCAAACTTGATGTTCAACGCTGGATCCATGACGAACACGACTGCTGCGCCTACAGGCGACTACCACGAGATGAACAGGCTGATGAGCCTGATGACCGGGGACGAGAAGCACGGCCCTGCCGCGACCTCCTCGCCTACGCGGGCCCGGCAGGGCTGGAACAGCTGCACACCGTGGTGATCGACAACGCGTCGGCGTCCTACGGCCGGCCCGGTGGCATCGCGGCCCGGTTCGAGGCTGCGGGCCGGTCGGTCGACTCCGTCGACGGACGGGACCACGAAGCGTTGTACGCGGCCTTCACGGCGCCACGCCCTGGGCGGCCGCGGGCCGTGGTCGTGCGTGTCGACCCCAAGAACTGAACACACCGGGCGAAAACCGAAGAGACAGAATCAACGAAACCGGAGAGGGACACTTCACATGGACACGATGCGTGACCGCTTCGACCACCTCACAGCTGCTGGACGAGGACCCCCGCCTCGCGCTGGTGCCGGCCGAGATCAGCCGGGACGGCTTCGACCGGGCCGCGCAGGCCCATCCGGACCGGGTCATCAATGTGGGATTCAGGGAACAGCTACGCTTGCCGATGCTTATCGGGCCTGGGCGGTCGAGGAGCCGCACCGTTATCTGCTGATCCAGGGCGCACCCGTGCCGGGCTATGTCGCTCCGGACGACACGCTGGACCGGGCCCGTGCCGTTCTCGGGCCTTTCCTGGCTGTCTTCGCCGACGGGACACCGGGAGCCCAGGTCGGCGGTGGTGGCAGAGATGACGGCGTGGCTGGGCGCGGACGAGGCTGTGGGCGCGTGGGTGGCCGAGTACGCACCGACTGCGGCCGGGGACACCGGGAAGTCGGCACAGGCGTTGGCGGGTGCGGTGCTGGCATGGGCACAGCTGCACGGTTCTGTGGGACTGGAGGCCGCGGGGCAGTTCGTGGGCATGGGCCACAGCGGCGCCACGTTGCTGGGCGCGCAGACGGAGATGCTGGCGGACGCGTTCGGGCTGGAGTGAGCAGAACGGCCGTCCTGTCCTCAATCGCCCCGGACGGGCTCGGTCTTCAAGCCCGTCCGGCGGCCGAGGACACTGTCAGTCGTACGCGGAAGCCGCACCCAGCAGGTCACGGATGTGGGCGGCCGCGTCCCGGAACTCCGGGCGGCCCAGCGTCTCGCCGTACTCCCGTTCCGCGTCCAGCCCCACCTCGATGATCTCGGAGATCGTGCCGGGGCGCGGGCTCATCACCACCACGCGGTCGGCCAGATAGACGGCTTCCGAGATGGAGTGGGTGACCAGCAGGACGGTGGTACGGGTCTCCTGCCAGATGCGGTTCAGCTCCATGTTCATCTGCTCGCGGGTGAGCGCGTCGAGCGCGCCGAACGGCTCGTCCATCAAGAGCACCGGGGGTTCGTGCAGCAGCGCCCGGCACAACGCCACACGCTGCTGCATTCCGCCGGACAGCTCATGCGGATACGCGTCCTCGAAGCCGGCCAGGCCCGTCATCCGGATCAGCTCGTCGGTCCGGCCGCGGGCCTGCGCCGGAGGCATCTTCCGGATCTCGGCCTGGAGCAGGATGTTGCGGCGCGCCGAGCGCCACTCCAGGAGGGCAGCGCGCTGGAACACGTAACCGATGTCGTGCCGCACCCCGTCGACCTGCTCGCCGCCGAGCCGGACCTCGCCCGAGGACGGCTTCAGCAGTCCGGCGACCAGCTTGAGCAGGGTCGACTTGCCGCATCCGGACGGTCCGACGATCGCCACGAACTCACCGGGCGCCACATCGAACGAGACCTCGCGCAGCGCGGTGACATCGCGCTTCCTGCTGCGGAACCGGACCGCCACATCGGACAGTCCGACCGCGGCCGCGGCAGGAACCGGTGCCATGGCCCGGGTCGTGTACCGCTTCGGCATCGTCATCCCTTCAGCGCCGTCTTCTCGTCCCAGTAGTCCGCGACGGCCTTCGGCTTGCTGACCATGCCCGCCTCGGCGAAGACGTCGATGGTCTGCTGCCAGTCGGCCTCGTTGTTCACTCCGGGTGCCTTCCCCTCGGTCGACGAGGTGTGCAGCAGAGTGAGCGTCGTCTTGAACTGCTCGGCCAGGACCGTGGTCGGCGGCAGCTGCTCCGAGGCTCCGTCCATCGCCGCGACCGCCGGCCCGGGGGCCTTCTCGGCGGCCGCCCACGACTCGCTGACCGCCTGAACCATGCGTCCGGCGAGTTCGGACTTCGTGGCGAGGGTTTTCTGTCCGGCGAGCAGACCGTTGGAGTAGAAGTTCAGCCCGCTCTCGGAGAATCGCAGATACGAGACCTGCTTCTTGGCCTTGTCCTGCATGGTGGGGCCTTGGTCGCTGGCGTAGCCGAGGAGTCCGTCGGTCTTCCCGGAGATCACCGCGGCGATCTTGCCCGCCGGGTCGGTGTTCTGGACCTTGACGTCCGAAGCGTCGAGGTTGTTCTTCTTCAGGAAGATCGGGAAGGTCTTGGAGAGCGCGTCACCGGCGGTCCCCGCAATGGTCTTTCCCTTGAGATCCGCAGGCGACTCGATGCCCTCGGCGTCGAAGGACTGCACCGACGCCGGGGTGGTCTGGAGGAAGACTCCGAGGCTCTTCACCTGGACGCCCTGGTCGACGCCCGCGAGCAGTGCCGGGGTGTCGGCCCAGCCGAAGTCGGTCTGGCCCGCGGCGGTCGCCTGCACCGTCTTCTGTGAGCCCTGACCCGCCTGGATGTTCAGGTCGATGCCGTGCTTCTCGAAGATCTTCTGCTGCTTGCCGTAGTAGAACGGCGCGTGTTCGCCGTACGGATACCAGTTGAGCGTCAGCGTGACCTTGTCCAGCTTCTTGCCCGAGTCGCTCGTGGTGGTCGACGCGTCGTTGCCACCGCAGGCCGTAGCCACCAGGACAAAAGGTACGACACCGATCAGGAGTCTGCGCGCATACATGGGCTGGCCCTTCTCGCGACGAAGTCGGTACGACGGAGTCAGTACGTGGTGGTGGCGGAGGTATCCCGGCGGCTGGCGTGCCACGGGAGCAGCAGCATTTCGGCGATCTCCACGGCGACGAAGAGCACGACGCCGATGAGTGACATCACGAACAGCCCGGCGAAGAGCATCGGGGTGTCGAGGTTGCCGTTGGCCTGGAGGATCACATAGCCCAGGCCCTCGTTGGCGCCGACGAACTCGCCGACGACCGCACCGGTGACCGCCAGGGTGACCGCGACCTTGAGCCCGGAGAAGAGATGCGGGAGCGAGGCCGGAAAGCGGATCTTGAGGAGGGTCTGCCAGGGCCCCGCGCCCATGGTCGCCGACAGTTGGAGCATCTCCGGGTCAACCGCCTTGAGGCCGGTGACCATGGAGATCACGACGGGGAAGAAGGCGATGAGCACGGCGATGAGAATCTTCGGCTCGATGCCGAAGCCGAGCCAGACGACGAACAGCGGCGCGATCGCGATCTTCGGTACGACCTGGGCGAACAGCAGAATGGGATAGAGCGTGCGTTCGACGGTCGAGGAGTACACCATGACGACTGCCGCCAGTACACCGACGGCCACGGCGATCAGGAAGCCGAGCAGCGTTTCGTATGTCGTCACCCAGGTGTGCTGCCAGAGATAACCGGCCTTGCCGGTAAGGACATCGAGGGTCGCCCCGGGTGACGGTACGAGATACGGCTTCACCAGCTCCGCCGCCGAGATCACCCACCAGGCGGCGAAACAGGCAAGCAGCAGGGCGACGGGCCGCCAGCTCTGCTCGGCCGCCCGCGCGAACCGCTCCCCCGCCGAGGGTCCGGCCCGCCGGACAACTCCCTCCGCTTCAGGGGGACTTTTGGTCAACGCGCTCTGGCTCACTGTGAACTCCCTGCGCTTCGGGTGCAGTTGTGGAGAGCTGTGCGATCCTGCGATGACGAGAAGGCGCTTTCAGAAAGCGCTTTCTGATAGGGTTTTCGCCACGCTAATGACTGCCTGTACGCACGGTCAATAGGTCGTCGACAAGTTTCGGGACCTTCCACCACCGCGCCCTTGGGGGTCGAGTTGAGTGAACGGGGAACACCGCACCGCCCGGAGCCGCGCGGCGGCCTTCCCGCAGCGGCGCATGTGACGCTCGACGCCGTGGCCCGGGAGGCCGGGGTATCCCCCGCCACCGCCTCGCGCGCCCTCAACGGCACGACCCGGGTACGCGACGATCTGCGAGAGCGGGTACGGGCGGCGGCGGACCGGCTCGATTACATCCCCAACGCCCATGCGCAGGCACTCGCGAATTCGACCAACAACCGTACGGTGGGCGTCATCTGTCATGACGTCAGTGATCCCTACTTCGCCGCAGTGTCGAGTGGCGTGATGCGCGCCGCGGCCGAGCAGGATCTGCTGGTGATGCTGGCCTCCACCTTCCGGGAACCCGCCCGGGAGATCGCCTACGTCTCGATGCTGCGGGCTCAGCGTGCCCGGGCGATCCTGCTCATCGGCTCCGGCTTCCAGGACCGGGCGTGGGAGCGGGCCCTGGATGCCGAACTGGAGCCTTACGTACGGGGCGGGGGGCGAGTGGCCGTCGTCAGCAGGCACCGCAGCCTTCGGGTGGACACCGTACAGCCGGAGAACCGGGCGGGGGCGGCCGCGCTCGCCCGGACGCTGGTGGGGCTCGGGCACCGCACGTTCGCGGTGCTCACCGGCCCGCCCGCGCTGACCACTGTCTCCGACCGGCTCACGGGCTTCCGGGAAGGGCTCGCGGAGTCGGGAATCGGGCTCGACCGGGTCGTGGAGGGCGCGTTCACTCGCGACGGCGGGTATGCGGCGGCCCGGCGGTTGCTGGCCTTCGGCCGGCCGCGGCCGACCTGTGTGTTCGCGGTCACCGATGTGATGGCGGTCGGTGCGCTCGCCGCGCTGCGGGAGGAGGGGCTGCGGGTGCCGGAGGATGTCTCGCTCGCCGGGTTCGACGACATTCCGCTGGTAAGGGAGTTGTCGCCGGCGCTCACCACGGTGGCGCTGCCGCTGACCTCGATGGGCGAGGACGTGATCGCGCTGGCGCTGCGGGAGCCGTCCGCGGGGCGGCGGGCCCGGGTGGTGCGGGTGGCGGGAGAGGTCGTGGTGCGGGCGAGCACGGGAACGCCGCCGGTCGGGTGACCGGCGGCGTTCGGGTGCCGAGGTGCCCTCCATCGTGATTCGCCCGGCGGCGGAGGGCGGACCACTACGGGTGGACGAGCACCTGGGAGACTGCCACGCGCCCCGTCCCGGAGGTCACGATCTTCACCGTGCGGGTCCGGCTGTCCAGATTCAGGACTGTCGGGCGCAGCGCCTTCCCGCTGACGTGGACCGTCGCGTCGTCGGTGACGACATCGAAGTCGGCTGTCGTGGAAGAGGAGTTGTTCCAGATCTCGATCACCAGCAGGAAGTTCGGGATGATGCCCGCGTTGAAGAGCATCGTGAACAGGGCCGTCATCAGGAGCCAACGATGCCACCGCGCAGGCCGTGGAGGTGCGCCGGGCGGGACTGACCGCGGTGAACTTCTGGGGCGCGGGTACCGAGTACGCGGCCCGGCTGCCCGGTGACGACCATCCGTACCGGATCGAGACGACGAGTGTGCTGCACGGCCCGTGGGAGATCCGGGTGCACCGGGTCGAAGCGCCCGAAGGTGCGGTGGTACGGGAGGGCGGTCATGCGGTAGCTCATGCGGAGAGCCCGTTCGCCCTGTCGGGGCCCGACTGGGCGCTCGCCCGTACGGCCGACGGTCTGAGCAGCGCCCTGATCGCGCTGTACGGCTGGGACGGTGGTGCCGAAGGAGCCGCTGTGGCGCGCGACGTCCAGTCCAATGCGTATGGGCCTCGTTCCGCGATCCCGTATCTGCGCAGCCGACCGCACCCGGGCGGGCGGAGCATCCATGTATCGCTGGTCGCTCTCTCCCAGGACACCGTTCATCCGGAGGCACTGCGCGACTCGGTGCGGGTACGAGCGGGTGCGGACTCGGTGGTGCTGACGTCCCTGGACGGTACGACGGTCGAGGTCTGAAGACGGTCGAGGTCACGTCGTGGTGAAGGTCTGACCGCGGCCGGAGTCTGTTCGCGGACCGGGCCGCCGGGGCCCGCCCGGTCAGATCCCGATGCTGTTGTCCTCCCGCCGATGGAGGTGGCCGACGAGTTCCTGCGCCAGGGACTTGATCATGTCGAGCCCTGCCCTGCCCCACGGGCGGGGCACGGTGTCGACCGCGCAGACGGCGCCCAGGGCGATGCCCGTGCGATCGATGAGGGGCGCGCCGAGGTAGGAACGGATGCCTATTTCGTCGACTACCGGATTTCCGGCGAACCGTGGGTAGTCGCAGACGTCCTCCAGGACGAGCGCCTTGCGCCGTACGACGACATGCGGGCAATAGCCGCGGTCGAGGGCCACATACCGGCCGCCATGGCCGCTGCCCGCGGCCGTGGCGCCCAGGTCAAAGCCCCTGTGCGTGCCGGCCGGTGTGTGCAGTCCGGCGTAGAACTGCCGGTTCCCGTCGATGAAGTTGACCATCGAGAAGGGCACTTCGGTCACTTCGGCCACCCGGTCGGCGAAGGCGTCGAAGTTGTCGAACGAGGCATCGGCACTTTCCCCGAGGCCCAGGGTCCGTAGCCGCTGGGTACGGACGAGGGCGTCGCGGTCGACAGGCGTGAGCAGCATCCGGCCGCCGGCATGCAGGGTCACGGGTGTGCTCCGAAGCCGGACAACGGGGCCGGTGCGGAGGTGGCGTTGATCAGGTGCTGGACCAGTGTGACCAGTGCCCCGGTGCCGGAGCTGGCGATCCGGGCGTCGCAGAGCACGACCGGCACGTCCGGCCCCAGGTCGAGCGCGGCCCGTACCTCCTCGGGCGCGTAGCGGTAGGCACCGTCGAACTCGTTCACCGCGACGATGAATCCGATGCCTCGCCGCTCGAAGAAGTCGACGGCGGCAAAGCACTCCGCGAGTCTGCGGGTGTCCGCGATCACGACCGCCCCCAGCGCCCCCTGGGAGAGCTCGTCCCACATGAACCAGAAGCGTTCCTGGCCGGGGGTGCCGAACAGATAGAGCACGTGCTGCTGGTCGAGCGTGATGCGGCCGAAGTCCATCGCCACGGTGGTGGAGGTCTTGGACTCGATGCCGTCGAGGCTGTCGGTGGCGGCGCTGACCTGGGTCAGCAGCTCTTCCGTGCTCAGCGGTGCGATTTCGCTGACCGCGCCGACGAAGGTCGTCTTGCCGACGCCGAACCCGCCTGCAACCAGCACTTTGAGCGCGACGGGAAAGCCTTCGGAGCCACCGGCGTCATGACTGCCACCGGAGCCATGGGTGTCGCCGGAGTAATAGGCGCCACGGGGGTCGCCGTAGCCTTGCGGATAGCCATGCCTTGCGTGGCTTGCGTGGCTTCCGAAGCCTTCGGAGCTTGCGCTGTTCTCGTACGCGGCAGAGCTGCCGAAGCCGTCAGAGCTGTCGTCGTAAGCCATCGAGCACTGCCTCCAGCAGAGATCGGTCGGTGGGCATGTCATGGAAGGCGGGCGGGTGCGCGGTGACTGCCCCGCAGTCCACGAGGTCGGAGACGAGCACCTTGGTGACGACTGCGGGCAACCGCAGATGGGCGGCGATCTCGGCCACCGAGGTGGGGCCGCCGCACAGCCCCAGCGCGACGGAGTGCTCGGGACCGAGATGGATCTGCGGCTCGGTCCCGGTGGCCATCACCAGGGAGAGCAGGTCGAGCACGGTCGTCGGACGGGTACGGCCGTTACTCACGGCGTACGGGCGGATGAGCCGGCCTGCCGCGTCGTCGAGCATCGGCCCGTCCTGCGAAACCGACACCCTCACAACCCCGTGGCGCTCGGTGCCCCGGCCGCTTGTCTCGCCGGAGTCATCAGATAGGGCCGGACGCTCTTGACCAGCATGGTCATCTCGTAGCCGAGCACCGCCGCGTCCGCCTCGCGGCCGGCGAGAACGGCGAGGCAGGTGCCCGACCCGGCGGTGGAGACGAACAGCAGCGTCGAGTCGAGTTCGACCACCACCTGTCTTACGTCGCCGCTGTCGCCGAAGCGCGCGCCGGCACTGCGGCCGAGCGAGTACAGGCCGGCGGCCAGCGCCGCCATGTGGTCGGCGCTGTCGGCGTCCATGCCGTGGAGGGATTTCACCAGCCCGTCGGCGGAGAGGAGGACTGCGCTGCGTGTGTACGGCACGCGCTGGACCAGTCCGCTCAGCAGCCAGTCGAGGTCCGAGACCTGACCGGACGGCATATCGGTCGCCATGGTGCATCTACTCCTTGGAAGTATTCGCTTCGAGGGGATCGGTGACTGGGGCCGCGTCCTGATCCAGGGAATGATCGGGGGCCGGGGACGGGTGGTGCGATGCGACGGTCGCGATGAGTCCTCGGACCGGCAGCGGTCCGGGCGGGGTCTGGGCCTGCCAGGTCTGCGGGGCCGCCGTTTCGAGGCTCGTGTCCGGGCCCCGTTCGGTGTCCGCCTCGGATTCGCTACGGGCCTCCGCGAGTTCGATGCCCCGCCGGAAAGCTGCCATGAGTCCCGGGTCGTGCAGGGCTTGTTCGTCCTCGGTGCGCGGGACCGGTGCCTCCCTGAGCTGCGGAACCAGGTGCTCCTGGTGGGCGCGCCGGGGGAGTTGGGGCCTGCCCATGGTGCCGCGTACGACTCCGGGCTCGGAGTGGAGCGCTGTAGCGGTTTCGTCCGTGCGCCGGATTCCGGGGCGCGTCTCGGCCGGCGTGGGTCGGTCGAGGCGCTCGGCGCGCAGTGGGAGCGGTGGGGCTTCGCCCTCGCGTCTCGCCTGCTGGGGTGGTTGATGCAGGCGGAGCGGTTGAGTGGGTACGTACGGCTGCCGGTTGGCGCTCGCCTGCGGGGCCGGTGACGGGCCCGGACCGGCGCCCGGTCCGGGATTCAGGCTCAGGTTCGGCTTGTGGTGGCTTCCGCTGTCGTCCTCGGCCGGCGGACGGTGTACGGGCCCCGGGGGCGGGACCGGAGCCGCGTCGGCCTCGGCCGGAGCGTCCCCGTCCGCGCCCAGCAGGGACTGCGGGAGGACGAGTACGGCCTGCGTGCCTCCATAGATGTTGCTCTGCAGCCTGACCGCGATGCCGTGCCGTCGGGCGAGTGACGCGACGACGAACAGGCCGATCCGGCCGTCCTGCAGGAGATGGGACACATTGACCTGGTCGGGGTCGGCGAGCAGGGCGTTCATCCGCTTCTGCTCGGTGCCCGGCATGCCCAGGCCCCGGTCCTCGACCTCCAGGGCCAGTCCGGCGGTGACCTGCTGGGCACGGAGCAGCACTTGGGTGTGAGGGGCGGAGAACACGGTGGCGTTCTCCACGAGTTCGGCCAGCAGATGGATCACATCGGCCACGGCGTGTCCGCGCAGCGTGCCGTCGATCGGCGGTACCAGTTTGACCCGCGGGTACTGCTCCACCTCGGCGATCGCCGAGCGCAGCACCTCCGTCATGGTGACCGGGTTGCTCCACTGGCGCCGGGAGACGGCGCCACCGAGGACGGCTAGGTTCTCGGCATGCCTGCGGATGCGGGTGGCGAGATGGTCGACGTGGAAGAGGCCCTTGAGCAGATCCGGGTCCTCGACCTCGTGCTCCAGCTCGTCGAGCAGCTGGATCTCGCGGTGTACGAGCGACTGCAGCCGGCGGGCAAGATTGACGAACACCTCGACTTTCTGGTCCTCGCCGGTGTGGTCGGAGAGCCGGGACGCCTGCATGACCGCGGCCACGGCGACTTCCTGCTGGCGGCCGAGTTCCTGCGCGAGCAGCTCGAAGGCGTCGCTGCCCGGTGCGGCAGGCTGCGCGGGCCTGCGTGCGGGCACGGGTTCGCCGTTGCGGAGCTGTTCCACCACCCGCTGAAGTTCGGCCTGGCCCTGTGCGCTGGCGCGGCGAAGCGCCAGGCAGCGACCGAAGACGGTGGTGGCGACTCGGTTGGCGGCCAAGTACGCGGCCAGCACGGCGGCGACGGCCAGTGCACCGGCCCCGCCCAGTGCGGTCCACAGTTCGGTGGACGGCCGGGCTCCGGTGGAGCGGACGGTGAAGATGACCGCTGCGGCTCCGCTCAGCACCGCGGCGACGGTCGGCAGCACCGCGGTGCGCAGGAGTTGGGGGCGTATACGCGCCTCGGCGGATGGCTGGGCGGCACGCGGCCTGGCCGTGGCCGAGTGGGAACGGGCACCCGGTCGGCCGTGCCGTCCGCCCTCTCGGCGTTCCGGTCGCGCTTCGGGTGCGCGAAGTTGAGACATCAGTGTCCTCGGTACGTGGGGCACCAGGAATCGGCGTTCATGGGGTGGCACCTACGGTGGTTGGTCAGGCTCGGTTCATCGGTCGGGCAGGCTCGAAAGATATGAGCCCACCGTTGATCACCGGACACACACAGTAGTCGCCGATCACGCAGGTGCGACGGGCAGTTGTCGAACTTGCCCGCCATCCGTCCCGCTCTGGTATGACCTCTCGCACGAGAGACCGATTTCGCCGCATTGTCGGATCTCGGTAAGCCTGGCGCAGCCTGGGAATCTGTCCACCTGTACGACGCGGATCACGACGCGGGTCCGGGCACAAGGGACCCCACCCCCGACGTTGAGCCGAAGGAGTGGGGCTTCGGTGTCAGGACTTCACGATCCGGGTCTCGACACGGATGCCGGATGCGCTTCGCGAAGTCGGCACCCGCTTGCCTTGATGCCCGTGTGGCGCCCGCGGGTCGCCGCTACGCGCACGCCACACGAGGACATTGATCAGAACCGGCTGGCTGGCGCGAATGACTCCTTCCTCGTCTCGTCACCAGCCACCCGCCGGCACAGGTCCGTCAGATGAGTGATGAGGTTCGTTGTCGGCTGCGTACTGATCAGCAACGATGAAGGTGCTGGCGCAGTCTGGGCACTCGGCACGGCCGAAGAGGTACGTGAGACCCTCGGCCATCTCGGCAAGGCCAAGGGCGCGGGCCGTGTCGTACATCCGCTTGCCCAGGCTGCTGAGTTCATCAGCGGGGGACGGGTGGAGAGGGCGGCGGACATCTCCTTCGCCCCAGTCCCGATGGGCCGAGTACTGGCCGTAATCGCCGATCGCGAGGGTGACGGGCAGGTCGCAGTGGGGGCAGCTCACGGTGTAGAAGCCGTCTTCGAAGTCGTACTCGGCCAAGCTCCAGCCACTCGCGCCGGCGAAAGCGAGATCCGCCCTGAAGAGAGCCATCGCGCTCGCCGGTGAAAGGCCGCCGCCGTCGATGCGCAGGGCGACCATCCGCCGGAGCTCGGCAATAACGGGAGCCACTTCCCGCACGAGCTCGTCGGCGCCGTGATCCTGGTGGACGCCCGCCACGATCGCCCCGGCCAGTTCCAGCGCCCGGTCCACGGCAGCCGACTCGCCTGCACGGACGATGTCCCGCAGGTACGGCAGCGCGGCGAAACTCGCCGCACAGACGGTAAGCCCTTCGGTAGCCAGGAGGTGCCAGAGCTCCCGCCACGCCTCCTCGTCGCTGGACGGCGATCGCAGAACCCGCTCAAGAACGGGCGGAACCTCGTCGTACGGTCCGCGCCCGTACCTCGGCAACTGCCACTCGATCACTCACCGATTCAAGCATGCGAGCCGACGCCGCTCATCTGCCGTCCGGACCGAAACGACAGGGTGTACGCCACATGCGTGGTCAACGCCGACCTCAAGCACAGCTTGCCCAAAGGCCACCGGGCCCGGAACCAGGCTGAACTCGCCGCCGAGACCCGCCGGTTCTTCCGCAGACGCCGGCGCCGGCGCCGGCCCCACATCGTCCGCCGCTGCTTCCACGGCCCCCACGTCCGCTACACCCTCAACGAGAACCCATTGAGTTTCTGATCGATAGAGAAATACGGCGACCGCACAATGGACCGGCCCGGTCGGCGCTTTCTGACGGCGCGCCCGGCCGGCCGGCCCCTACGGGCCTGAGCGACCGGCAGCCTGAACCGGTCGGCCGACAGCCGTCCCGCTTCGCGTCGCTCCGGACTCGGATGGTCCAATCATCAGGATGTTCCGTGTATCTTTTGCTGTGAACGGCGCCGAACGGACAGGGAGGTGTCGCGGATGGTGCGTCTGACCCGGGCTCAGCAGCAGGAGCGCACGCGCGCGGCCGTACTCGCCGCGGCGAAGGCGGAGTTCACCGAGCGCGGCTACGCGGCGGCAAAGGTGGACGAGATCGCCGAGCGGGCAGAGCTGACCCGTGGCGCGGTGTACTCGAACTTCCCGAGCAAACGCGCTCTCTATCTGGCGGTGCTGGTCGACATGGTCGAACGTGCCGCCACGGCTGAGCACTGCGGCACCGCGGAGCGGAGCGGCACGACGGAGCAGAACGCCATCGCGGAGTCTGACACCACCAGCGCGGTCCCGCAGCCTCCGACACCGTCTGCGGGATCCATCGCCGACGCGTTGGGCGCATTCGCCCGGACCTGGCTCGAACGAATGCCCCTGGCCGACGGCACCCCCTCCTTCGGCCGGGTGCATCTCCGCTCACCGGCCGGGGTTCTCGACGACGAACCGATCCGCGACGCGTTCGGACAGGTGACCCACCTCGAGGCTCTGCTGCTGGCACTCGCGCTCGAGTCGCACGCGCCCGCCGACGCCCCGTCCGAGCGTCAAGTCCGGCGGGCCCAGCTGGTCCTGAGGCTGCTGGAGGGCCCGGGTGCCTCGGCGGATCCGGCGCTCGGCTTCGGCGACCCCTTCGACATCGTTCAGGCCTGCGCGCATCTGGGCGGGCTCGCCCTCGCCGACACCTGGAACCCTCCGCACCTGCCCTACGTCCCGCCGGCCCGAGCCTGCCTGGACCCCTGGTCCCCGCCGCAGGAGCTGCAGGATCTCATCACACACCGCCCCGTCGGCTTCGCCGAGGACGGGGTGATCACGCTCCTCGGCACCAACCGCCTGAAAGCCGCCGAGGAGGCTGTCCGCGCCGCACGGACCGGCGACCGGATCACCGTGGTCGTCACGACGGCGGACCCGGCCGAGACCGGCCGCCTCGTACAGCTGAGGGCCGGTGACTTTGCCCGGTGCCTGCGGCGCGTGTTCGAACCCGGCGCGTGGCCACGTCTCCGCCTCGTCCTGGACGAGCGCGGTCTGCTGGCGTCGGCCGTCGGCGTACCGGATGCCGACGACGCCACCGAGTACGCGGTACGCGTGCAGCACGGCACGATCGTCGCCCGAGCCCAAGGACGCGGTGCCGCCCATGGAGCGGCCACCTTCGATCTCACGACCGCAGATGTCTCCCACACCACACCTGATGGGGCCGCACCATGACCCAGCCCGTTTCGTCCCACGCGACCAGCACCGACCTGCTGGTGCTTCACACCCTCCGCTGCATCGGCTTCTCCGGCCTCTCCGGGGTGGCCAGGGCGTCAGGACTCCCCGAGTCCGACGTCGAATCGGAACTGATCGACCTCGCCGTGGCCGGACTCGTCACCCATGCCGCGGGCGACTTCGGCGGATGGGGCCTTACGGAGGACGGCCGAGCCGCGGACGCCGAGCGGATCGCCGACGAGTTGGAGGAAGCCGGAGGCCGGGCCCGACTGACCGCGGCATTCGATCGGTTCCTGGTGCTCAACCCCGAGCTGCTCGATCTCTGCACAGCATGGCAGACCCGCACCGTAGACGGCACCATGACGATGAACGACCACAGCGACCCCTCCTACGACGCCCGGGTGCTCGACCGGTTCACGGAGTTCCACCAGCGTGCCGAGCCCCTCTGCGCCGAGCTGTCCGCGGCGCTGCTCCGCCTCCAGCGCTACCCCGTCCGGCTCGCCGACGCCCTCGCCCGGGCGAGGGCCGGCTCTCTGGAGTACGTGACGGACAGCACGTCCTCGTATCACACCGTGTGGTTCCAGCTGCACGAGGATCTGCTGGCCACCCTCGGCATCCCGCGCCACTGAACCCGCCGCCCGCCATCCCGCGCATTCCGCGAGACCCGCAGCCGAACCAGCAAGGCGACGCAGAGATGACAACGCGATGACCTGGATTCACCCGCTTTCGGCCGACGTCGAGGAGACGGCGGAAGTCCTCGGTGGCAAGGCACACGGTCTTGTCGTGCTCCGCCGTCTGGGACTGCCTGTGCCGCCGGGCTTCGTCATCAGCACGGAGGCGTGCCGCGCCTTCCTCCGTACCGGACGGCTGCCCAGCGGCCTCGACGCCGAACTGGCGGCCGCCGTCGCCGGCCTCGAAGCCGCCACGCACCGCAGGCTCGGCGGTCCACGGCGGCCGCTTGCGGTGTCCGTCCGCTCCGGCGGCAGCGTGTCGATGCCCGGCATGATGAGCACCGTCCTCAACCTCGGGCTCACCACCGAGGCGACCACCACCCTGGCCGACGAGACGGGCGACCTGCGGTTCGCACTCGACTCGCGGCTGAGGTTTCTGACCAGCTTCGCCTCCGAGGTCGCCGGCGTGGGCCCGGAGAGCGTGGCGGGCATCGACCGTGCGCTCGCACGACAGGATACCGACACGAGCCGCCTCGCCGAGGCGATCCAGGACGTCGAGCAGCTCATCGCAGAACGCAGCGGCGAGAGCGTGCCCGAGGACGCCACCCGCCAGTTGGAGCTCGCCGTCGAGGCCGTGTTCTCGTCGTGGAACACACCGCGCGCGAAGACCTACCGCGAACTGCACGGCATCCCGCACGACCTCGGCACCGCCGTGACCGTACAGGCGATGGTGTTCGGCAATCGAGACCAACGCAGCGGGACGGGCGTCGCGTTCAGCCGTGATCCCAACACCGGCGAGCGTGTCCCCTTCGGTGAGGCCCTGTTCGGCCGCCAAGGCGAAGACGTCGTCTCGGGCTCGTCACCGACCGAGCCCCTGAGCGAACTGGCCGACCGGGAACCCGAGGTGTGGACCCGCCTGCTGTCCGCCCTGACCCGGCTCGAGGAGAACTGCCGCGACGCGTGCTACGTCGAGTTCACCTTCGAGGCGGGCGAACTGTGGATCCTGCAGGTGCGCCGCGGGCGGTTCGTCGGGCGCGCCGCAGTCCGGGTCGCGGTCGACCTGGCCGACGCGGGAACGATCGGGCGCGACGAGGCGCTGCTCCGCGTTTCACCACAGCACCTCACCCACGTACGTACACCTCGGATCACGGCGATCGAACCCCGCGACCTGTTCACCCGAGGGCTGGGCGCCTCCCCGGGAGTCGCTGTCGGCCAAGTGGCAACCACCGCCGACAGCGCGGCCCGGCTCGCCGCGGGAGGGCCGGTCGTCCTGCTGCGCCCCGAAACCTCCCCGCTCGACATGCACGGCCTGGCCGCCGCCGCCGGGGTGGTCACCGCTCGCGGCGGCCCGACGAGTCATGCGGCCGTGGTGGCGCGGTCGATGGGGAAACCCGCCGTCGTGGGTGCCGCGAACCTCACCGTCGACGCCGCCGACGGCTGCGTCCGGGCAGGCGGACGCACCCTGCCCGAAGGCACCCTCATCGCCGTTGACGGAACGGGCGGAGAGGTCGTCGTCGGCAAGCCCCGCATCGCCGCGTCCTCGACCGACCCACAGCTGCACCGGCTGCTGGGCTGGGCCGACGACGTCGCGGGCGACAGGACCACGGGCCGCAACGAATCCGAACGCCTCACCTCGGCACAGGCCGCCCTCCGGCGGACCGGCGACGGACCGGAGAGCTGACGGCGTTCATGCGGGGCGCGCGAGACCCGGTCGGCGTGAACGCCCTTCACCACCGGTAGACGAAAAGCGTTCTTGGTTCCTGCAACCTAGGAAATCTTTGTTCTCCTGGATCCTCAAGTCGACTGCTCGGAGGCATCGTTGTGCTCCAGGAGACCCGACACACAGCAGAGGACGGGGAGGGCAGACTGGACCGGCGGCGTCGTCCAACCGCTAGCAGCACAGGTCTGCGCCCGGAGCCACCTGGCGTCCGGGCGCAGACACCAGCAGGCTCGACACGAACTCCGGTCGGCGCAGCTCGGGTTCTGTCGAACGAACGGCCCTGTCTCGCTTTCGGTGGTGACGGAGCGTCGCCGGGGGCGTTGTGTACCTTGCCGTCTCCCCGGCGCGCTGCCCGCATCTGGCCTCGGCCACGCCATACCTGGCCGAGGCGGCCGACGACGACTCAGATACCGAGCCGTACGGGCAGGGTCGAGGAACTGTTCGAGAAGAGGGACGGCACCGCGATGAGGGCGTCCGGATCGACTGCCATCGCGAGATCCGGGTACCGCTCGAACACTGCGGGCAGGGCCAACGCAGCCTCCAGCCGCGCCAGCGGCGCACCGAGGCAGAAGTGCGGGCCGTTACTGAAGGCCAGGTGCTTGCGCTGTTTCCGGGTGATGTCGAACCGGTCGGCATCCTCGCCGTGCTGGGCCGTGTCACGCCCCACAGCGCTGAACGGAGCCATGATCGCGTCCCCCTTCGGGATGCGCACCCCGGCGATCTCGACGTCCTCAAGGGGATAGCGGAAGGGGAAGTTCCCAATCGGGGCGTCCCAGCGCAGCGTCTCCTCCACCACGTTCGCCCAGGTGTCCGCGTCGCCCCGTACGGCAATCTCCCGCTGGTCGGGATGGGTCAGCAGCGCGCGCACCGCATTGGTGATCAGGCTCAGGGTGGTCTCCTGCCCTGCCGACAGCATGAGCAGCAGAGTGCCGACCAGCTCCTCCTCGCTGAGCGCGTCGGGGTTCCCGGCACGGGCCGCGATCAACGCGCTGGTGAGGTCGCTTCCCGGCTCACGCCTGCGGCCTTCGACCACCCGCGCCAGCAGTTCGTACTGCTCGATCTGGCTGGCGCTGACCTCCTCGGGCAGCAGATCGGAGCGGAAGATGTTGTCCATCAGCTCCTGCAGGCGGGGACGCTCGTCGGCCGGAACACCGAACAGCTCGCAGATGACCTGCATGGGCACAGGGTGCGCGAAGTGACGGCGGAGGTCGACACTGCCGTCGGCGGCGGCATGCGAAGGCAGGTCATCCAGCAGCTCGTCCACGATCTGCTGGATACGGGGACGCAGTTCCTGGACGCGGCGCGGTGTGAAGGTCTGGGTGACGAGTTTGCGCAGGCGGCGGTGTTCCTGGCCGTCCGAGGTCACCATGTTGGTGACTTTCACCATGCCGATGAGGGGCCAGCCGTCCGAAATCTCGCCTCGGATGATGGCGTTCCAGTTGCGCCAGTCCTTGCTGAAGCGGGGGTCGTTGATCATCTCATTCAGCAAGGTGTGATCCGTCACGGACCAGGCCATCACGTCGCCGGGCAGCTGGACCCGCACCACGGGGCCGAGTTCACGGAGCTTGGCCGCCTCGCCATGATGGTCCGCGCCATGAGGATCCAGAGCGATGACAGGTATATGTGGCGTCATGCCGAACTGCTCCCAATCTCAGGCCCCGCCTTGCGGTGGTCCTGTCGGATACGAGGGTTCATCGACCCGTCCTGGTAGGGATACGGGCCGGTATACGGGCCGCGGAGAACTCCGCGGGCAGCGCGACCGGCACCCTCGTCCAGGGAGAGGGACGCCAGGCCACCTCGTCCGCCGGAATGCCGAGTCTCATGTCCGGCAGCAGATGCAGAGCGGTCTGCACCGCGGTACGAGTGATCAGCCGAGCGGGCACCTGTGCAGGACACACATGCGGGCCGGCCGAAAAGGCCAGATGCGAGCGGTTTCCCCAGCCTTCGTCCGCATCGTCCGGCCGGACCTCGGGATCGTCGTTGGCGGCTGCGTGCCCGAGGATGAGGCAGTCGCCGCGTTGGATGTACTGGCCTCCCAGCTCGGTGTCGTGAAGCGCGTACCGGGCGGGCATGTTGTTCATGGGGGGATCGCGCCACAGCGCCTCGTCGAGCGCGTCATCCACTCCGAGCCTCCCGCCGCGCAGGCGGGCGGCGAAACGCGGATCGGTGAGCATGAGCCGGAGCGTGTGCGAGATCCAGGCGGTGACCGTCTCGTTTCCTGCGGAGATCATCACGACGATGGACTGCAGGCGCTCCGCCTCGTTGCGCAGGTTGGGGTGGTTGATGAAGACCGTCGTCATGTCGTCGGTCGGATTGCTCCGCCGCTCGCGCACCGTATCGAGGAGGATCTGCTCGAAGTTGCGGTTGCCGGCCTGGGAGTCCACCGCGCTGCCGAACAGAGCGATGAGCGCGTCGAGCAGTTCCCGGCCCTCTTCGCTGTCCAGGCCGAACAACGAAGCAAGCGACAGCATCGGCACGATCGTGGCGTATTCGTTGACCAGATCAGCGCTGCCACGCTCGGAGAACGTCGCGATCAGATCCGTGCACAACGCCTCCACCTCACGACGCACCCTGCGCTGGTCTATCCGCGCGATCCCGTCGTCGAGAGGCTTGCGCAGCCGCCGGTGTTCGGGGCCGTCGGCTCCGATGACATTGGCACGCCATCCCATCATCGGGAGGAGCCCCGAATGCGGTGAGACGACCCCCTCGTTCAGGTCGCGCCAGTTACGGGCGTCGCGGGAGTAGAGCTGCTCCTGCCGGGTGATGACCAGCAGTTCCCGGTAGCCCATCACCAGCCAGGCAGGCACTCCCGGCTCCAGCTCGACCTTCGCGACGCTGCCCCACTCCTCGCGGAGCCTGCGGTAGACCGCACGTGGGTCGGACGAGCCGACGACTGCGGACAGCGGAAGCAGTCCGGTGCCGTGCTGTGCGTGCGCCGGGCACCCCGGCGGCGGCAGAGTGCTCATGAGGCCGTCTCCAGGGTGCGCGCCGCATGGGTGCCCGATACGTGTTCCACCAACCTGATCAGGGAATCGACCGATGCGGCGCGGTCGCGCGCGTCGCAGGTCACTATGGGTGTCTCGGGCAGCAGATCGAGCGCACCGCGCAGTTCCTCGTCGGTGTAGCGCTCGCTGTCCGGGAACTGATTGATCGCGACCGCGAACGGGAGCCCGCGGATCTCCAATTGCTCCAGTACGTCGAAACTCTCCTCCAGTCTGCGGGTATCGATCAGCACGAGCACACCGAGGGCGCCCTCGGCCAGCCCTTCCCACAGATTCCAGAACCGCCGCTGTCCAGGCGTACCGAACAGATAGAGGACCAGTCGCGAGCTGAGCGTGACACGGCCGAAGTCCATGGCGACGGTGGTGGTCGTCTTGTCGCTCAGACCGGCCAGTTCGTCGACCCCCACGCTCGCCGCCGTCATCACCTCCTCGGTGCGCAGCGGTTCGATCTCGCTGACGGATCCGACGAGCGTGGTCTTGCCTACGCCGAACGCGCCCACGACGAGGATCTTGACGGCCTGCTGCACCGTGTCGGGCAAGTAGCGGTCAGCGGAACCGACGGAGACCATCCAGTACCTCCTGTAGCAGTTGCTTATCGGGCAGGGCGGCCCGTGGAACACCGGAGCGTGCGGACAGATGCCCGCTGTCGACGAGGTCGGACGCCAGCACCCTCACCAGGCTGACCGGCAGCCCGAGATGAGCGGCGGCCTCCACGAGGGACAGCAGCTGCGCGCACATGCGCACGAGGGCGATCTCTTCCCTGGTCGCGGAAACAGGGAGGGCCCGTAGGGGGTCCACCGCCACGAGGAGCGTCTCGACGCCGATCGTGTTACGGGTTGGCCGGGAGCGCCCCTTCGTGATCACGTACGGGCGTAACGCACCGTCCGAGAACCCCTCTCCCGGCCCGCTCACGCGGGGCCCTGGCGCGGCGGGCTGCTGAGATTGCGCGCCCCGATCTTCATCACCTGCGCCTGCATCTGCCGGGCGACGAGCTTCGGGTCGATCACGGGGCCCGTCACGACGGCGAGATGTGCTCCGTCGGCACTGCGCATAAACAGGAAACCGCCGTCGAACTCCACCATCTGCTGGTGCACGGCGCCGCCGTCCTCGCCGAACTCCCGTCCGAGACCGCGGCCGAGGGACTGAAGACCCGAGCAGCTCGCCGACAACCGGTCGGCGGAGTCGCGGTCCATGCCCTCCGAGTTGGCCAACAGCAGACCGTCGGAACTGAAGACGATCGCCAGCCGTACGCCGGGCACTGCGGCGACTTCGGAGATCATCCAGCCACGCTGCTCCGGGTTCTCCACGTAATTCATGCTCACATCTGTCCTTCCGAGGAACCGGGGGTGGCGGAGGAGTCGTACGGGGGGTCGTGACCGGGAGCGGAGCCGGATGCGGGGGACGTGGTCCGGCCGCCTTCGAAGAATTGCCCCATCCAGTCGCCGGCGTCCTCGGGCGAACCCGGCGGAATGACAGCGGTCGGCGCCTCCTCCACCGCGGGGACGTATCCGTCACGTCGAGACCTGCGCTGGGGCAACCGGTGGTGACGTGCGGCCGGACCATCGGTGGCAGGCGGGAGCGAACCGGACCGGTCCGCCTCCCGGGGCGGCTCGGGCGACGGGGCGGGTTCGGACGCCGGAGCCGGGGCTTGCGCAGGAACGGTGCGGTCGGGGGCGGCCGGGGTGACGTCGGCGGAGGGCACGGCCGGTGATGGTGACGGCGGAGCGGGCGGCGGCGTGGGAAGCACCCGCCCGCCGGGCGCTCCGGCGGGCGCGAGGGTCTTCAGGAGCTCCAGCGGCACGAGGATCACCGCGCGGACACCTCCGTACGGCGACGGACCCAGATCGACGCTGAGACCGTGCCGGTGGGCGAAGCGGCCGACGACCGCGAAGCCGGTCTGCGGGATCTCGCCGACATCACCGACGCCGAGAAGGCGGCGGCCCGAGACGATGTCACGTGCTTCGGCCAGCCGGTGCTCATCCAGGCCTAGGCCGCCGTCATCCACCTCGATGACCGCACCACGCTGCACGGTCCGCACCGTGACGGGCACGCTGGTCCTCGGCGGTGAGTACTCGGTCGCGTTGGCAAGCAGCTCCGCGATGAGATGGATCAGTGGTTCGACCACCGATGCGGCGATGCCGACATCCGGGTCACCGGTGACCTCGACACGCTTGAACGAGACGATCCGGCCCGAGGCGGCCCGCACCACATCGACCAGCGCCAGCGGCTTCTGCCACTGCTGGCCGGGCCACTCCCCGCACAGCACCTTGAGACTCTGGGCGTGTCGCGCCTGCTGAGTTGCCGCGTGGTCCACATGCATGGTGGCCTCGAGCAGGTCTGCGTCGCCCGGGTGACGCTCCGCCACACCCGTGATCGTCGCCTGAATTCGGTGTGCCGAGGTCTGGACTCTGCTCGCCAGCTCGACCAACGCGATGCGCTGCGACTCCTCGCGGTTGTCGATCGCATCGGACACATCCGTGAGCAGCCGGTCGAAGCGCTTGGAGAGCTCCCGGACGAGTGGCTCTGAACTGTCCCGCGATGCGGGAATCCCGCTCCTGCCGAGAGCGGCAGGTAACCGCTCTTCCAGGAGGAACTCCGCCTCCTGGAGCGTCGCTTCGGACTGCGTACGTACATATGTGTGCCAGTCAGCATCACGGCGTGCGGTTTCCGCCTCACGCTCACGTATCTCGGCACCCAGGCGGGTGGCTTCGGCCACGCTCGCTCGGTGCTGCCTGCGCAGGTGCACGAGGCAGGCGAAGACCAGCAGAAAAGCCACGACGTATGCCACGGTCGCGGTCACGCCGACGCCTGCGATGGGCACCACGGCTCCTGAGAAGGCAAGGAGTGTGAGTACGAGAGACGCCACCCAAAGGCCGTTGCTCCTAAGGGGTTTGACAATGGACGCGGGGGAACGGGCCATGGAAAACCTTTGATTCGGCAATAAGTCGATGTCTGGTGGAAGCCAGGCGTCGGACATCAAGCGATGTGCGGTGGGGGGAGGACCGGGCGGGTGGCAGCACGGGGGTCCGCAGACCCGGGCGACCTGTCGGCATCGCCCCGGTTCGTCATCGTCTTCATGAGAGGAACCACTCCCGCACAAGAGGTTGTCTGAAGATCGTATCTTCGATCCGCTTCGGTGGAAGTGCTGGCCGGGCATGAACAGCCATGGCCCCCTTCCCGCTTGGGCGCGCTGCGCCACAGCTCACGCCTTGCAGGGCGGCAATCAGGGCTTCGGCATAGTCGCCTGGCATCCGGTTCATGACGAAGTGCCAGGTCGGCTGGGTTCCGGGAGCAAGAGCAGGCACAGGCTTCCGAGATCACGAGTTCTCGACGCCCCGTGACCTCGGTGGAAGACCGCGCCTGCCGACGCATCATCGCCGATCCCGTCCGCGCTTGACCAACTGCGCGAGCATCCCGAGGCCGAGCCCGGCAAGGTTCCCGGCCTGCTGAAGTGGGTGGCCGCGGTGCCCGACCCGCGCCATCCGCGCGGTGTGCGGCACGCCTTGTCGGCATGGAGCTTGCCGGGTTTATGGTTCCAGCCGCGGTGGGGGTCGTGTCTCGATCGGAGACCGGCCACCATGGGTTTCAGACCTTGCCTGTCATGGGTGTTGGCGGCGGAGACGCCGACGACCAGGGGCAGTTCGGCCGATTCCGACAGGACATGGCGCACACGCACGGCCATGGCGCGGGTCCGTGTAACCTGCTGGTGCCCCGGTGCAGTGTTCCACCTGAGCCAACAGGAACGCGACGATCATCTTCGGCTTGGAGGACGGGTGGCAGTACAGCGGATCACGACCCGCAATGCCCGTTTCCAGCAACTGCAGACGCTGCTCGGCAACCGCAACAAGCGAGGGCGCGCGAAGGAGTTCCTGGTCCAAGGCGTACGGCCGATCACGATGGCCATGGAGCATGGCTGGACCATTCGTTCCCTGCTCTACGACGCCGGCCGCCCGCTCTCACGCTGGGCTGAGGATCTGCTGCGCGGAAACCGCACCGAGCGCGTCGCGATGGCTCCGCAGCTGCTCGCGGAACTCAGCGAAAAGGCCGACGGAGCTGCGGAAGTCCTGGCCGTGGTCGAGATGGCGCCGGACCACCTGTCGCGGATCAAGGTCCATAACGAATTCCTCGGTCTCGTCTTCGACCGGCCGACGCAGCCCGGCAACATCGGCAGCATCGTGCGTTCGGCCGACGCCTTCGGCGCCGACGGGCTCATTGTGACGGGACACGCGGCGGACCCGTACGACCCCAAGTCTGTACGTGCCTCCACAGGGTCTTTCTTCGCCGTGCCCGTGGTCCGAAGCCAGTCGCACCTCGAGGTCATGGAGTGGCTGGAGAAGGAGCGCGCCCAGGGGCGGCCGGTGGCCGTCGTCGGCACGGACGAGCACGGTGATGCCGATGTCTCGGAGTTCGACATGACCCAGCCGATTCTGCTATTGATCGGCAATGAGACGGCGGGGCTGAGCGCGGCATGGCGTGAGCTCTGCGACCACGTGATCAGCATTCCGATGACGGGCTCAGCCAGCTCCCTGAACGCTTCGAACGCCGCCACCGTCGTGCTCTACGAGGCGGCCCGCCAGCGCATCGCTGCAGGTAAGCGCCCGCACTGATCTGCCCCCAAGAGCTTGATCGAGTGTCAGCGCGGACGCGGTGTCCGTCACTCTGTCACTCGGTACCGAACGGCCCCTGTGCTGGCTGGGACAGCACGAGAAGGGCCCGGGCATCTGCGATCAGTTGGGCGCGCTGCTGCGGACCGACTTCCCCTATGCAGTCGACGGTGTGAGGGTACTGGCCGACCAGGATGTTGAAGTAGTCCTTCTCCCACGCCGGCCCGGCGATCCTCAGCGGCAGCCCGGCTGCGGCGGCGAACGCGGCTGCCTCGTGTACTCCCTTGTGGCGAGAGACCCTGCCGATGTACAGCAGGTAGTCCTGCTTCGCGATGCTGAACTCGCAGTGGTCGGCATCGACCGGAAGCCTGATCACCGGTGCGTGTGAGGAGCCTGCTTGTCGGTGCTGGGCTTCGGAGACGTAGATGCAGTTGACGGGCACGGCCGGGACCCCGGTGAGGTGGTGCGTACCAACAGTGGGGAGCGCGAGGTATGGCGGGAGCATCACCCCGTCGGAGTGGTCGTGGACAACGTCCACCGCATGCTCCGCGAGCGTCGTGGCGACGGACCACGGGCGGTGGTGCCCCTGGAGGTGGGCAGTGATCCGGGTTCCGGTGATGTGTGCCCCGGCGGTCAGAGCGTCGCGCATCTCCTTCAGGGCGTAGGCCGTTGGGGTGATGTCGTCGTCGAGGAAGATGATGTGCCGCGTCGTCGCCTCCTTCATGGCCTTGTTGCGACTGTGGGCGAGCCCTTGGTTCGTCTCGTTGCAGATCACGCGGAGACGTGACGGAGAAGGCCAGGCGTCGTGGGTCAGCGTGGGCAGGTGCTGCGCGGGCATGTCCGCGATGATCAGGAGGCGGTCCCGGGGGCCCATCGTCGGAGTGGCGCGGGCGATTGCACCCACGCAGCACGTGGGCCAGGTCTCCGAGGCCGGCGATCGCCCAGTGCCCCGCGCTCCTCCCTCTGTGGCTGCGCTGGGCTCGCAATTGGCGGTAAGCGTCCACGATCTCGGGAGCGGTGCCGGTGGGCGTGCTCCAGCCGCTGTCCACGTCTACGATCCTTGCCGAGCAGCCCAGGGCGAGGGCTGGAGTGGCGTCGTGATCGGGCCGGTCGCCGATGACCACAGTGTGTTCCGGCCTCCAGCCCAGCTGGTCCAGTGCCCACTGGAAGAGGCGGGGGTCGGGTTTGGCATAGCCGACGAGGGAGTCGAGCAGGACGAGTTGGACCTGGTGCTCGATGCCGAGGTCGCGCAGGGCGGTGAGGCGTTCCGGAGGCTGGTTGGCAACGAGGCACACCTCGTACTCCCCGGTGAGATGGGTGAATGCGTCGACGGCACCACGGATGGGCTGGACGAGCGAGGTCCAGCGCTCGCGGACTCGCTGCCAGCGGTTCGTGCCGTTCGGCAGGAAGAGGCTGGGCGGCGGCGAGCCTGGCTCGCGGTTCTGGTAGAAGTCGCGCATCGCTTGATGGAAGGCGTCCACGGTGAGGTCGGGATCGTCCGCCTGCGCGAGCTCCCAGACGTCCTGGAGCCAGGCGAGATCGAAGGGTTCGTCGTAGTGGAGGACTCCGCCGACATCAATGGCGAGGGTGCGAGCCGTCATGACGTAACCACCCGTCCGGAGGCCCAGGTGAACCACTCGGGCTTGTCTGCGCCATCGTGTTCGATACTGAGGGACGTCGTGGGGTCCAGAGGTCCGTGCTCTCGGGCCCAGGCCGCGGTGTGCCGCAGTCCTTCCACGAGCGCGGTGTCGGTCCAGTCGCCGAGCGTCTTACGGGCGAGGCTGTTGTCGGCGTCGACGCGCTGAAGACAGCCGCCGGCCGCGGGCTGCTCAAGGAGGGCTGCATCGCACACTCGGACCGCGGGTGTGATCTGTGGATTTCGCGGTAGGACCTGCGGTCGCCGCACCGGCCCTCCCTGTCCACCTTTGCCGCCGGAGGCAAGCAGGGGCATGGGATGGGCCCTACCAGATGGGCGGTGTGGGCGTTACGGGCGATATCTTGACGCTGAAATGACGCTCCGGACGTTCATTTGACGCACGTTCTGATGAGCCCCCAGGGCATCCCCCTGACGGAAGGGCCGCCCTGGCGGCGTGCCCGGTCGGCCTGTGGCCGGCCGGGCATTGCGACGACTTCCTACTGGGCGACCGCCTCGATGACGCTGTGCCCGCGCGTGGTGGCCATGCCCGGGTCGTCCCACACGCGCCGGATCTTGAACCCCGACGATTCCAGCAGCTCGGTCCACTCGCTCTCCGTGCGTTCCCTGCCCCCGAGGACAACCAGCATGAGGAGGTCTCCCAGCACGCTCCGCAGGTCGCCCTCGGCGGGCCGCAGGATGCTCTCGACCAGGATGAGCCGTCCGTGCGCGGGCATGGACGCCCGTACTCTCCGCAGGATTTTCGTGGCGTTCTCGTCGTCCCAGTCGTGCAGCACCCGGGACAGAATGTACACGTCTCCGCCGGTGGCGACCGTGTCGAAGAAGCTCGCCCCGACCAGAGCGCACCGGTCGGTCACATCGGCCAGGTTCTCCTCGGCCTGCTGGACGGTCTCGGGCAGGTCCTGGAGTACGCCGTTCATCTCCGGGTGGCGGGTGAGCACCGATGCGATCAGCCTTCCGTCGCCACCGCCGACATCGACGACCGTCCCGCAGTCACCGAACTCGTAGAGCTCCAGTGCCGCGACAGCGGCCGGCATGGTGGCGCCCATGGCGCGGTTGAAGACGCGCGCTTCCTCGGGGTTGGCAGCGAGGAATTCGAAGTAGTTCATGCCGAGTGCCTTGTCGAAGGCGGGGCGCCCGGTCCTGACGGTGTGCAGCACGTCCGCCCAGGCACGGAAGACGGCGCCGCTCTGCAGGAGCACCCCGTCGCGGAACCCGTCGGCGGCGTCCTGTTCGAGGGCCTTGCCGGAAGGCTGCAGGGTGAAGGACTTCCCGGGGTGTTCCGCCAGCATGCCGAGCGCCGTGAGTGCCCGGCAGAAGCGATAGAGGGCGTCCTCGTCGCTGTTGGTCGCCTTCGCGATCTCCCCGACACCCATGGGCTCGTCGCCCAGCAGATCCGCGAGGCCCAAGTGCGCGGCCACATAGAGCGTCTGGCCTATCCACGGGCCGGATGCGTGGTACATCTCCCGGAGATCCGGGCCTTCTCGGGTATCGGTAGGCATGCTTTCCTCCAATGGAGCCGACTGCTGTCCTGGCGTTGCGCTGTTCCGCCTCGCGAGCCGGCGTCCTCCGGCCGCGTCGCTCGAATCGGGCTTCAGGCGTCGTTCCCGGGGAGTTCGGCGACCACCACGAGGTAGCCGAGTTCCCACACCTCGATGAGGTCCGACAGGTCGAGATCGTCGGCCATTTCGGAGCCGAGCGTGTCGTCGATGTGGTCCTTGTCGTGATTGATGCGCCGGGCGATTCCTTCGAGGGTCCGCTTCATCACTTGCTCGCTGATGTCGGAGGCCTCGACGAGACGCAGGCCGGCTTCGCGCACGAGCTGCGGGTAGTCGTCGATGGTCACCATGGGACCCATGACCCAGTTCTTGTAGAACTTCTCCACGGCCGTCTGCTTCCGCTCCGGAATGGGGGCGCGCTCGAAGAAGTCGGTCAGCACGATCCGGCCGCCGGGCCGGAGCACCCGGGATATTTCCCGCAGCACCTGGAGGCGGTCGGGCATGTGGATGATCGACTCCAGCGCCCATACGGCGTCGAAGGAACCGTCCTCGAAGGGCAGGGCCGCCGCGTCCGCATACTGGAACGAGACACGGTCGGCCAGCCCCGCCGAGGCCGCGCGAACACCGGCTCGTTTCACTTGCTCATGACTGACCGTAATGCCGATCACGGTGCTTCCGGTTGCCTTTGCGAGGCGCATCGCAGGCGTTCCCATTCCGCATCCGACATCGAGTACCCGATTTCCCCGAAGGGCCCCGAGCTTCTCGATCATGAGCTCCGTGAAACGCTCTTCGGCGCGTTCCAGCGACCAGGCGTCCGCGGGATTGTCCCAATACCCGAAGTGCAGGTTGTGGTCGCCGCTGAAATTGTCCGACTCAAAGCCCGCCATTTGGTCGTACAGTGTTCCGACTTGTTCGGCGGCAGTGATTTCTGCATGAGACATGCGCTTCTCCGTCCCGATGTGTCAGAAGTGCCGGCCAGAATATTTCGACCACGGCCGCCCCCATTTGCTCTGGGCATGCGGCTTCGGCTGATCGGCCGAGCGTCTCGGGGAACATTAGCAACCGGACTTCCGATCGGGCAAGATAATTCTGATTCCGCAAGTGTTTCGGTGTTTGTTTCGGTGGTCCACGGATGACATGCATTCTCCGCTTCATATTCGGGCCACGGAGGCCGGATCGGGGTCCCCCGGTCCGCCGGCGCGCATCTCGGACCCCGGCGGCGCCGCAGCCCGTCCGGCGGACCGCCGACGCTGTCACATCCCTGTCCATAGGCAGGTTGGCCTGGCGTGTGGGTGGTCTGCCGCGCTGTGCACAGGTGGCGCATACGCACTGCCGCACGGATCGCGTCGAGCGGCTTGTCCGAGGTGGCCGCGCCGCGCATCGTGATTTCGGCCATATGTGGCTGACACTCGGCCATGGGGGTGGCGTGAAATCGAACGCGATGCTTCACTCGTTGGCCGACGGGGGCGTTGAAAAAGTAGGCCCGTCCGGATACCGGGTGAATAGCGTTCTCGTATGTGATTGTCTGTTTCGGTCGGAAGATTCAGCAACGGGGGGCGTAGTGCTGTATACGGGGGCTTCCAGGGGTTCTTTTCCCTGTGACAGTAAACTGCCGAGACGCGAGTGGTGTCATTCGGCGTCGAGCGGGAACTCTGATCGGCATGCGCAATAAGTGAACCGGGCGTCAATCCCGGATCGGCGCCGGTATCTTTCGCAGTGTTCCGAACTGTCGTTCCCTGTGGGCGATTCGGCCTGCCCAGGCCCTTGATTGCCCGGTGAATCGACCCTGTTCGGCCGCCTCGGAGCAGGCCATTCTCCCGGACGACGCCGTCCGGTCAGCCGGTGTTTCGTTCGCATGCTCCGTGCATTCATGTCAGAACACGTGATTCCTACCCAAAGCCCCGCTTAAGGAGAAAGATCGTGCCTGCACTCACGCCGTCTCAGGATCCGGATCTCATGCAGCTGTACCACATGGGAGGTCCCTGGATCGGGCAGACGATGTACGTCGCCGCCGAGCTCGGGCTTGCCGACCATCTGGGGTCGGAACCGAAGCCGGTCGCCGAACTCGCCACCGTCACCGAGGCGAACGAGGACGTGCTGTACCGGTTCTGCCGCGTCCTCTCCGCCATGGGCGTCCTGCACGCCCACCCCGACAAGCACTTCTCGCTCACCGAGGCGGGTGCCATTCTGCGCAGTGATGCGCCCGGCGGCTTCCGCTACGGGGTCATGCTCCAGAGCGGTGCCTGCTTCCGCGCCTGGACCGAGGTGATGCACACGGTCCGCACCGGCAAGCCGGCCTTCGACAAGGTGCACGGCGCCGCGTACTACGACTACCTCGAAGCCAACCCGGCGGAGAACGAGCTGTTCAACCGCACCATGGGCGTCACCTCCCTGGCTCCGGCCATCGCCGCCCTCAATCGGTACGACTTCACCGGCATCAAGAGCGTTGTCGACGTCGGTGGTGGCGTCGGCACCCTGCTGGCCGCCGTCCTCAAGCTGAACCCCGAGATGACAGGGGTCGTGCAGGATCTCGCGACCGTGACCGCCGAAGCACCCGGCCACCTCGCCGAAGAGGGCGTCCAGGACCGTGTCGAGGTGGTCAGTGGAAGCTTCTTCGACTCGGTCGTGCCCGGCGCGGACGCCTATGTGCTCTCCCGGGTGCTGCACAACTGGAGTGACGAGGACTGCCTGAAGATCCTCGGCCGCATCCACGAAGCGATGCCGCCGCACGCCAAGCTCATCGTCGTCGACAGCATTGTCCGTGAGGGGGGCGGCCTGCACCCCAGCGTGCTCGCCGATCTCTTCATGATGGTCATCCTCGGCGGCAAGGAGCGCACCGAGCAGGACTGGCGCGAACTCCTCGACACAGCGGGCTTCCGGATGACCCAGGCCGTCCAGGCCGAGAACGCCGGCGACACCCTCGTCCACGCCCTGGTCGAGGCCGTCCGGCGCTGACCCGGCGGAGCCCCCCGCGGCCCTCGTCCGCCGCGCCCATTTCCATCCGCACAACTGGACATGTACCGGAGAAGAGGCATTCACATGGTTTCCCGACGAGCATTCATCCGCACGGGGGCGACGGCGACGCTTGCGGCCGTGGGCATGACGACCGCACTGCCCGCTGTCTTCGCCCACGCCGCAGGCGAACCCAGCTGGGCGCTGCTCCAGAAGCGTCTGAGCGGCACTCTCGTGCTGCCCTCCGACGCGGCGTACGCCGCCGCGAAGCAGCTCTCGTGGACCGAGTACGACACCATGCGGCCGGCGGCTGTCGCCTACTGCCAGTCGGACGCCGATGTGAGCGCCTGTCTGAAGTTCGCCCAGGCCAACGGGATTCCCGCGACAGCACGCAGCGGCGGACACAGCTTCATGGGCTTCTCGCTGACCACGGGGCTCGTCATCGACGTGTCCCGGCTCAACAGCGTCACGGCCGCCGGCAACAAGGTGACCATGGGCGGCGGAGCGCTCCAGATCGATACGGTCAGCAGCCTGTCCGGTACGGGACTCGCACTGCCCGGCGGTCTCTTCCCGACCGTGGGCGCCGGCGGCTTCATCCAAGGTGGTGGACTCGGATGGCAGACGCGGTTGCTCGGCATGGCCTCCGACACCCTCGAATGCGCCCGCGTCGTGCTGGCCGACGGCAGCGTGGTCATGGCCTCGCCGACCCAGAACGCCGATCTCTTCTGGGCGTTGCGCGGGGGTGGCGGCGGCAACTTCGGGATCGTCACCATGTACCGGGCGGAAGCGACCGCCGTGCCCGCCCTCTCGCGGTTCAGCCTCAGCTGGTCCTGGGACCAGGCCGCCGACGTCCTGACGGCCTGGCAGCAATGGGCCATCGCGGGCCCGCGGCAGCTCAGTTCCGGGCCGGTCCTCGCGCTCTTCGACGCCGCGTCCGGCAACACCCCCACGGTGGGTGTGTCCGGTGTCTGGCTGGGCGCTCCCGACGGCCTGGCGTCGCACCTGGACACCCTGGTCGGGGAGGTGGGGCACGCCCCGACGGCCCGCACCGTGGACGACTCCAGCTACACCGACGGAATGCTGGCCCTGTACGGCTGCGCCAACCTGACGGTGCCGCAGTGTCACCTGCCGGGCACCTCGGGAGAGGGACAGGTCCCCCGCTTCGGCTGGTCGTTCGACCGCAGCCGCCTCTTCAGTGATGCCATACCCGCCTCGGGCATCGATGCCCTGCTCACCGCCTTCGACGCGGACCGGGCTGCCGGACACTCCCGGTTCATACGCACCATCGTCCTCGGCGGCCGCGCGAACGATCCCGGCCGCACCGACACCGCGTACGTCCACCGCGACTCCGAATTCATCATGAGCATCGCCACGGGTCTGCCCACGGGAGCGCCGCCCGAGGCCGATCGGACCGTCGCGCGGAACTGGGCCGGCAAGGTGTTCAACGCGGTCAATCCCCACTCGAACGGCGAGAGTTACGTCAACTACCTCGACCGCGTGCTGCCCGACTGGGCGGACGCCTACTACAAGGAGAACCTGACCCGGCTGAGGGAAGTGAAGAAGCACTACGACCCGAACAACTTCTTCCGGTTCGCGCAAAGCATCAGCTGACTTCCCGCGGTGGCCGGCCCAGGCGGGGCCGGCCACCCGTGCGGCCGGGGTGACAGGAACTAACGTCCGGGAGAGTCGTGCAACACATCTTGGTAGAACGTTGGTCGGAGTTACTGGTTCTCAATCGCACCGTCGACACCCTGTGCCAGGGGACCGGCGACCTCTTCATGATCGAAGGGGGCTGCGGCATCGGCCGCACCGCCCTGTTGCTGGAACTCGAAAAGATCGCCTCCGCACGCCAGTTGGCCGTCTGCACGGCGCGGTGCAGCACGATGGAGGCCGATTTTCCCTTCGGAGTGATGCACCAGCTCCTGGAACCGCACCTGTCCACCCTGGCGGTGGGAGACTCCGAAGCGGCGCGTTCCGCCGCCGAGCTGCTGCGGACCATGGATTCCGACGAGGGCGTGAACGACGTCCACGTCCTCAACGCGATGCTCGGGGCCATCCGGAGCCTCGCCGAACGGGCTCCGGTCGTGCTGGCCGTCGACGACCTGAACTTCTGTGACGCACCCTCCCTGCACGTCCTCGCCTACGCCGCCCGGCGCCTGAAGGGATGGCCGGTCGCGATCGTGGGCACCCGCCGGCACGGTGAGCCGGTCGCCGCTCCGGCCATGCTGGCGGCACTTCAGGAGGCTGGTGAGTGGACTGTGCTGCACCCGGCCCCACTGACCGCAGCCGGCACCAGGGAACTGGTCGACGGCACCCTCGGCCGCACGCCCGTCTCGGTGGTGGAGGAGGTGCACGAACTGACCGGGGGCAACCCCATGCTTCTCGACACGGTGCTCAGGGCCTTCCTCGGCCCGCACCGGGAATCCGTGGGGATCGACCGGTCCCCGGGCATGCTGGAGACCCTCGTCGGACTCACCATCAGGTCCCGGCTCTCGCACCTGCCCGCCGAGGTGCCGAGAGTCGCGGAGACCCTGGCCCTCCTGGAGGGAGAGGTCGACGCCGCGCTCACCGCCGAGGCCGCCGGTCTGCCGGAGGGCAAAGAAGCCGGGGGCTTGGCCGTGCTGACCGGCATGGGGCTGCTGACCGACGCCGCCCGGCCCACCTACATCCACCCCGTCGTGGGCAAGTCGCTGCGGCGACTGCCCGAGGCCGTCGAACCGGAGTACGTGCGCCGCCGCGCGGCCGAGGCCCTGCACCGGCGCGGCGCCCCGTCGGCCGAGGTGGCCCGGCATCTGCTCCGTACAGGGCCGACGGGGACCGAATGGGCTCCCGAACAGCTGCGTGCCGCGGCCACGGAGGCAGTGAACGAACGCGACCCCGCCCGGGCCCACGCACTCCTGCGGCGCGCACTGGAGGAGACACTGCCGGACGAGCTGCGCGACGAGATCCAGGCCGCCCTCGACTGCGTCGAACTGATCACGGATCCGTACGGTCTGCTGCCCCGGCTCCGGGCGCGCCTGGCCATACCGCTGCCCCCCCACACCCGGGTGCGTACCGTCCTCGCCTACGCCCAGGGACTCCTGCGGACGCATCAGGTCGAGGAGTCCGCGGACACCCTTGAGGAGTGTCGCGCCGGCATCGCCGCCCTGCCGCCCTCCAGACAGCGGGAGGCACTGCTGCGTCAGATCGACAGCGCCGAGGCGATGACGGCGCTGTTCGGCTCGTCCGCCGCGGCACAGATCACCGACCTGCTCGCGAAGCTCCCCGACTGGGGGAGCTGCAGCCGACTGCACCGGATGTCCTTGGAGAGTCTGCGGGCCGCCATCGACGTGCGGACCTCGGCCAAGGCGGTTACCAGCGCCCTGGACGAGGCGCTCGCGGCCCACCTGCGCACCGGCCAGGAACCGCTGTCGATGCCGTACACGGCGTTCACCCTCCTCTGGGCCGAACAGCTGGAATGTGTCGACCAGTGGTGCGACGCGATGCTGACCGGGAGGGGGACGGGCAGCCTGTCCACCACCGTTGTCGCGCTGGCTCTGCGGTCCTCCTCGCGGCTGGAGTCCGGGCGGCTGGAGGGAGCGGAACGCGACGCCCGGCAGGCGCTGGACCTCCTCGGCGAGCAGGGTGGCGCGGACCCGGTGCAGTCCCTGGTGCTCGCCCCGCTGCTGAAGGTGCTCACCGAACTCGACCGCACCGATGAGGCCATGACCCTGCTGGAGGCCCGTGGCTGCGCGGGAGAGCTCCCGGATCTCTGGCCGCACACCATGGTTCTGGAGGCGCGCGGGCGGCTGAGGGGAGCCCAGGGCGACATCGAGGGCGCCCTGGAGGACCTGATGGAGAGCGGCCGCCGGATGGAGGCGTGGGGGACGGTCAATCCCGCCGTCTCACGGTGGCGCTCCGAAGCGGCGTTCATGCGGAACCAGCTGGGAGACGTCATCGGCGCACTGAGCCTGGTGGAGGAGGAACTACGCGTGGCCCGCCTGTGGGGCACCACGCGCACCATCGGCGTGGCCCTGCGGGCCAAGGGCCTCATTCTCGGCGGCCCGGAAGGGACGGCCGCGCTGGCCGAGGCGGTGGAGCTGCTGGGATCCGGGCCGGCCCGCCTGGAGGAGGCGTACGCCGCGGCAGGTCTCGGAATCGTGCAGCGACGCGGGAACAACAGACGTGCGGCACGGGAGTCGCTCCGGCGTGCCTTGGCACGCGCTCAGCAGCTCGGCGCGGTGCGCCTGGCCTCGCGCGTCCACGCGGAACTGCTCGCCGCCGGCGGTCTGCCCAGACGGTGCGAGCACTTCGGTGCCAAGGCCCTCACTGCCAGCGAGTACCGGGTGGCCCAGCTCGCCGCTGTCGGCCGGACCAACGGCTCGATCGCCCGGGAGCTCTTCGTGACCAGACGTACCGTCGAGACGCATCTGACCAGGGCCTACCGCAAGCTTGGCATCCAGAGCCGTTCCGAGCTGGGCGGCGTGCTCCCGGCATGAGCCGGCGCCGGCACGGCCGACGCCCGGCATCCGGTCGGCGGTCAGGGCTGGGGCGGGGCGCAGGCGTTGTCCTGCTGCCGGCCGTTCTCGATGCGCACGACCGGTGCGCCGGCGAGCCGTCCCAGGACGGTGCGCAGTGCGTTCTGGGCGGCCGGGTCCAGGTCGGCGAGCAGGCTGTTCTCGATCGCCTCGACGTCGTCGCGTGCATCGTCGAGGACGCGCCGGCCCGTATCGGTCGCCTCGACGATGCGGGCCCGCCGGTCGGCGGGGTCGGGGCGGCGCCGGACCAGCCCGGCCGCCTCCAGTTCATCGAGGACGAGGACGAGCTTGCTCTTGTCGACCGAGACGGCCTGGGCGAGGGCGAGCTGGCTCCTTGTGGGCGCGTCGACGATTGCCATCAGCACCGTGTAGCCCCACAGGGTCATGCCGTGCTTGCGCACGGCCGAGGTCTCCGCGGTGGCGAGCCCCTGCTTGAGCCGGGCGAACAGCCAGTGGAGATCGCTGCGGAGCAGGCTGCCCGACGCCTGGTCGTCGGGGGGAGTGGTGAGGGACATGTCAGCAGAATACCAAAGGGCCAAAATCGTCTTGACTTGAGATTATCTTGGCATAGTCTGGTCTCGACTTCGGATCATCTTGCTTGGAAGGGATTGTTGTGCCGCAACTGCTGCATCTCGACGCCAGTGCCCGGAGTGACTCTTTCTCAAGAGAGCTCGGTGCCGCCTTCGTCGACCACTGGAAGGCCGCCCACCCGGATGGCACGTACACCTACCGTGACCTGGTGGCGGAGCCGGTGGAGCCCATCGACGAGGCGCGCGTGCGGCTGGCCACCCAGTCCTCCCTGAACGGCGTGCAGGACCTCGCGGCCATGGACGCCGTAGCCGCCGCGCCCGAGCTGGCCGAGGCATGGGCGGTGACCCGTCCGCTCATCGAGCAGCTCCTCGCCGCGGACGTCCTGGTCATCGGCACACCGATGTACAACTTCTCCGTCCCGGGTTCCCTCAAGACCTGGATGGACCGGGTGACCCTGCCGTGGCTCCCGCTCGCGGACAAGGCCGCCGTGATCCTCAGCGCCCGCGGCGGCGCCTACGGTCCCGGCACCCCCCGGGAGCAGTTCGACTTCCAGGAGCCCTACCTGCGTGCCTACTTCGCGGCACTCAAGCTGGAGAACATCGAGTTCGTGCACACGGAACTCACCCACGCACCCGTCATGCCCTTCCTCGCGGACTTCCGCGATGTCCACGACACGTCCCGGGCCGCCGCACTGGACGCGGTCAAGGCACTGGCTGCCCGGCTCCCCGCCGAGGCCCCCGCCGACTGAGGCCTTTGGGCCGGGCGGGACCCCCGCCACTCGTCGTCACTCCACGCACTTCAGTAAGAGAGGACATCCCGCACGATGGACACCGCACTCAAGGACCGTGTGGTCCTGGTCACCGGCGCTTCGAAGGGAATCGGCGCCGCGACCGCTCGCGCGTTCGGCCAGGAGGGCGCCCGGGTCGCCATCACCTACCGCGACAGCCCGGAGAAGGCCGAGAAGGTCGCCTCCGAGATCGAGAGCGCCGGCGGAAAGGCGCTCGTGGTCCGGCTCGACCTGGAGGACCTGCGTACAGTCGAGGAGGCCGCCAACACCGTCATCGAGCAGTGGGGCGGGATCGATGTGCTCGTCGCCAACGCCGTGCGCTGGGGCGGAGACGGCCCCCCGGACCCGAGCATCCGGTTCGAGGACGTGCCGCTGGAGGAGTGGCAGGCCATGATCAGCGCCAACCTGATCGGAGCCGCCGCCCAGGTGCGCGCCGTCCTGCCGAGCATGCGCTCGCGCGGCTGGGGCCGGATCGTGCTGATCTCCTCCAGCGTCGCCGAGGAGGGCCTGCCTGGCCCCGGTCCGTACGGAACGGCCAAGTCCGGCCTCTACGGCCTCGCGCGCAGCCTCGCCTGGGAGGCCGGCCGGGACGGCGTCCTCGTCAACGTGGTCGCCCCCGGCTTCACCCTCACCGACAGCCGCCCGCCCATTCCCACGTTCATCACCGACAAGCTCGCCGCCGGCACGCCCACGCGCCGTCTCTCCGACTCGGACGATGTCGCCAAGCTGGTGCTCTTCCTCGGCTCGGGAGCCAACGGGAACCTCACGGGCGAGGTGGTCCGGGACGGTTCGTCCGCCGCGCGCGCCCCCCACGTCGGTCCCTGACGCGCCACACCCCTGACCGGGGTTCCGTCCGATGCAGTCGGGCGGAACCCCGGTCTTTTTGCATGCCCGGACACTGTCGCTGCACTGCGTGACGACGTTTGAGGCACGGGGTGACGGAGATTGTGACGGTACAGCTCTGACGCCCCCGCGCGCCCCTTCGCCGGACGATTGCTCACGAAGGGCGGCCGCGGAGCCGCCCCCGCAGGGGAGAGGAAGGGCAGCAGGACATGCAACCCCGAATCGCCATCATCTACTTCAGTTCGAGCGGGGTGATCTCTCAGGTCGCCGAGCATCTGGCGGAAGGGGCCATGGCACGGAACGCGGAGGTCCGCGTACGGGCCCTGGGCGCGAAGAGCGAGTCCCCCGGCCCCGATTCCACTCCGACGGCCACCGGGCCGGCCGAGCCGACGCTCGACGATCTCGACTGGGCCGACGGACTGCTGTTCGGCACACCGACCTGGTTCGGGAACATCGCGGCTCCGCTGAAGGCGTTCCTGGACACCACGAGTCCGCTGGCGCTGCACGGCCGGCTCGCGGACAAGCCCGTCACCGGCTTCACCAGCGCCTCACTGCCCAACGGAGGCCAGGAGGCCGCGCTGCTCGCGCTGTACCACACGATGTTCCACTGGGGCTCGCTGATCGTCCCCACCGGATACACCCACCCCGTACTGCGCAGGATCGGCGGCAATCCGTACGGCCTGTCCCTGACGGCACCGGACTCGGGCCGGCTGACCGCGGACCAGATCGAGGCGGCACGTTTCGTGGGCGGCAGGATCGCCCGGATGACCAGGCAGTACGCCCCTGCCGGCCTCCCGTCCGTACACGGCCTCTGGGCGTCCGGCACACCAGCGAGCCCTGCGGGGACCCTCACCGCCGCGGACTCACGGCGCGTGTGAAACCCCCGAGCTCCCACCCACCACAGAGGCGAGAGGCTCCGATGAACGCGAAATTACGAGTGGCAGTGGTCGGCGCAGGATGGGCCGGCGGACTGCACCTGGAAGGGTTCCGGCGCGCGGGCGCCGAACTGGCCGGTGTCTTCAGCCGCACCCGGAGCCGGGCCGAGGACCTCGCCGTCAGGTACGAAGTGCCCATGGTCGCCGACAGCCTCGCCGACCTCCTGCGCGAGGCCCGCCCCGACGTGGTGTCCATCGCCTCGCCGCCGCCGGCCCACCACCAGCAGGTACTGGAAGCCGTCGAGGCGGGCTGCCACGTGCTGTGCGACAAGCCCGTCGCGATGACGGCCGCGGAGGCGCAGGACATGCTCGCGGCCGCCACCAAGCAGGGCGTCCAGCACGCCACCGGCTTCATCTGGCGCGGCGATCCCGGGCTGTCCCGGATGCGGGACCTCCTGCGTGCCGGACGCGTCGGCCAGGTGCGCGAGGTCCACAGCACCTGCGCGCTGGGCGCACCCCGCATGGCCATGAACTGGATCTACGACGAGTCGGCCGGCGGCGGCGGGCTCATGCAGCACGGCACCCATGTGATCGACCGTCTGCGCTGGCTGCTGGACGCGGAGTTCACGGCGCTGAGCGGACGGCTCCTGCACGATGTGCGGACCGCCCCGGTGGGTCCCGCCTTCCACAACACGCTGGACGCCTTCGCCTGGGCCCGGGACAACCAGGGGCGCGAACTCGGCACGATGCCGACCGCTCCGGTCACCGCCGACGTGGGCTACGACATCCTCGCTGAGCTGAGCACCGGGGTGCGGGCGCGCCTGTGGGAGTCCACCCACCTCACCGGACCCGCGGAGGAGGAGATCACGGTCACGGGCGACGAGGGCGCCCTGACCTGGAGCGGCGCGGACGGCCTGACGTTCCGGCCGCTGGGCGGAGCCCCGGAGTCCCTCACCGTGGACGGGATGTCCGGCTCCGGATCCAGCACACGTCACGAAGTGGGTCTGCAGCGGTGGGAGAGGCTGACCACCTCCTTCCTCGCGGCCATCCGCACCGGCGCCCCGCAGAACCATCCGACTCTTGAGGACGGCTGGCATGTCGCCCGCATCGTCGACGCCGTCAAGCGCAGCCATACGACCCGACGCTGGGAGGAAGTGTGAGCGAGCAAGCCCCCACGGTGCCGAGCGGGCACCTGCGAGTGATGTTCTTCCTGACCGTCGAGGAAGAGGCACAGGGCCGCTTCCTCGACGCCTACGACCGCATCTGCGCCGATGTGGCCGATGTCCCCGGACACCTCATGGACCAGGTGTGCCAGTCGCTCACCGACCCCGGTGAATGGGTCATCACGAGCGAGTGGCGCAGCACCGAGGACTTCCTTTCCTGGGAGTCGGGCGAGGGACACCGCGAACTGGCGATGCCGCTCGTCGCGGAGACCACGAGCCGCCGCTCCCTGCGCTTCACCGTGCGGCGCGAGACGCGCCGGAAGGCGGGCGTCCGATGAGCGGCCAGGGGCGTGTTCTGGTCGCCGGCGCCGGCATCGCGGGCCTTGCCACCGCCATCGCGCTCCGGGACGCCGACTTCGACGTGACCGTGTTCGAGCGCGCCGACGACCCCTTGGGCGCCGCCGGCTCCGCGCTCGGTCTGCACCCGGCAGCGGTCCTGGCCCTGCGGTCCCTCGGCATCGACGGCCCGGTCGTCGAGGGCGGCGCCGAGGTCGATCGCTGGGAACTGCTGGACTGGGACGGCCGGCGCATCGGGGGCTGGCCGCAGACCAAGGTCTCCGAGGCGTTCGGAGCACCGAGCATCACGGTGCCGCGCGCCCGCCTCCACCAGGCCCTCCACGCCGCCTTCCCCGACGGGCAACTGCGCCGCGGAGCCACCGCGGCCGGATACCGGGAGACCGGCGACGGCGTCGAGCTCCTGCTCTCCGACGGGACCCGCGAGAGCGGCCACCTGCTCATCGGCGCCGACGGACTGCGCTCGGCGGTCCGCCGCCAGATGCACGGCGACACCCCGCTGCGCCCGGCAGGCTTCACCGCCTGGAGAGCGGTCAGCGACAAGGTCATCGAGAGCGACCCGGTTCCGACGGCCCGTCAGGTGCTCGGTGCCGGAGCCACCTTCGGATCCTGGCCGCTGCCGGGCGGACACACCTACTGGGTCGCGACGCTGGCCGACGAGGAGCAGGAGGCGGCGGGCCTCACCCGCCGCCCGGAGGGATCCCCGCACACGCCCGAGGAGCACGCCCGCCTCGCGGATGCCTTCCGGACGGCACGGTCACCGGCCGCCGAGCTGGTCGAGGCGACCGCGTCGGACCGGGTCGTCCGTACCCCGATCCTCGACCGGCCGCCCCAGGCGGGCTGGTCCACCGCACGCACCCTGCTCGTGGGAGACGCGGCCCATCCCATGCTGCCCACCACCGGCCAGGGCGGCGGCCAGGCACTTCTGGACTCCGTCGCCGTCGGGAACGTACTGCGCGGCGCCGACCTGCGGGACCACCACGGCCTGGCCGGGCGCCTGCACCAGTTCGAGGCACAGCGCTTCCCGGTGACCGCCGGAGTCGCCCAGGCCGCATGGCACCTGGGACGCCTCCACCACGAACGGGACCCCGAGCAGGTCGCCCTGCGCGACCGCCGTTTCCACGCCACCACCGAGGCCGAATGGCTCAGCCGACTGGGTCTGGGTCCGGCATCCACCGCCGCCAGGAGCGCCTGATGAAGCGTTACGCACTCACCTTCACCGTGAAACCGGGGAGCGAACCCGATGTCGCCCGCATCCTGTCCGGCTACGGCCGCCCGGCCGCGGGACGAGGCCCTGGCGGCCCCCCGCTGCTGCGCCGCACCTCGGTGTTCCTCGCCGGGAACCGGGTGATCCGGGTGGTCGACATCGACGGCAGGCTCAGCGACGTCATGGCGCACCTCGGGGAGCAGCCCATGATCAGGGCGGTCGAGGAGGCGCTCGACCCCCACCTGGAGGAGGCCCGGGACCTGTCCGGGGCCGATGGGGTCCGCAGCTTCCTGCACCGTTGCCTCCTCCCGGTCGTCCATGACCGGCACACCCCCGGACACCTGCTGCCCGACGGCCCCGGCGGGCACCCCGGGAACCGCGTCGGCCTGGTCTACCCGGCCCGCACCGGGCGGGGCGGCGATCTCGCCCAACTCCTCGCCGGCACCCGGGTCCTGCGCCCGACCACCCCGACCACCCTCGCCCGCACCACGATTTTCCGGCGTGGCGACCTGGTCCTGCGCCTGGCCGAGGTGCAGGGCGACACGGACGAGGCCCTCGACCGGATCGCCGAGGCCGCCACCCGTCACGGCGGCGCCGACAAGCTGGCCGAACTGGTCGAGGCCGACGAGAACCTCCACGACACGGCCGGCTTCCGGGCCTTCCTGGAGCGGATCTCCGTGCGCCTGCTCACGGACCGCCGGATCGGAGCACCGGCATGAGTACCACGACCGCGGCGGTCGTCGGACTGGGCGTCATGGGAGGCGGCATCGCCCGCCGCCTCCTGGACCGAGGCGTCCGGCTGACCGTCTGGAACCGCTCCCCCGGGCCCGCCGAGGCACTCGGCGAACTCGGTGCGACCGTGGCACGGACGCCCGCCGAGGCGGCCCGCCGCGCCGATGTCGTCCTCGTCTCCCTCGCTGACGGCGAGGCCACCGAACAGGTACTGCTGGGCCCGGACGGCATCCTCGCCGACGGCCCCGTCGAGGGAGTCCTCGCCTCGGCGAGCACCATCTCGCCGGACCTCCTGCGCGTCGTCCGCGAGCGCACGCCCACGGTCCTCGACCTGGGACTGCTCGGCAACGGACACCACGCGAAGAGCGGTGAACTGCGGGTCTACGTCGGAGGAACGGACAAGGACCTGTCCCGGGCCCAGGACATCCTCGACCTCATCGCCAAACAGGTGGTGCACGTCGGTGGGCCGGGCGACGGCATGCGGCTGAAGCTGCTCATGAACACCCTGATGGGCATTCAGGTGCAGGCCATGGCCGAGGCCACCGCCCTCGGCGAGTCGGTCGGGCTCCGGCGCCAGGCCGTCCTCGACGCCATCACGGTCAGCGGATTCGCCACCCCGGTCATGGGATTCAAGGCCCGGCGGCTCGCCGCCGACCGCTACGACCAGCCCGACTTCCGGCTCCGGCTCATGGCCAAGGACCTCGGGCTGGCGATGTCCGAGGCGGACCGCACCGGTCTCCACCTTCCCCTCGTCACGAGCGCCCTGGCCACCCACGAGGAGGCCGTCCGCCGCGGCGACGGAGACCTGGACTGCGCCGCCGTCGGCCGTACCATCACCGCGCCCGGCGGGAAGGGGACCCGGCCGTGACCATCGACGTACACGGTCATCTCAGCCCGCCGGAGTCGTTGCGCAGGTTTCCCATGCCCCGCTCGCTCGGTGACGCCGAGGCGATGATCGAGACCAAACTCGCCGCCGGGGTCGACCTGACCGTCATCGGCAGCCCCGTGGGCGCCGGCGCCATGGTCCCCGTACCGGGGGTGGACAACTACGCGCAGACGGAAGAGGAACTGGCCCGGTTCCACGACTGGCTCGGTGAGCTGGTCGCCCGGTACCCGGACCACCTGCGCGCCTATGTGTACGTGAACCCCTTCGGGGGCGACGCGCACCTGGCGGCGGTCCGGGCCAGGCTGAAAAGGGACGAGTTCGTCGGACTCATCGCCAACACCAGTGTGGCGGGCCGCTACCTCGACCATCCGGACGCCGCCGACTTCTTCGCCCTCGCGGCCGAGACCGAGGTTCCCGTGCTTCTGCACGCACCCGCGTCGCCCGCCGCGGGCACCGGACTGGCAGACCTGATGACCGTGGAACAGCTCGGCCGGTTCGCCGACGTCACCATCGGCCTCGCCTGCTGCGTCCTCGGCGGCTGGCTGGAGCGTCATCCCCGCCTGCGGCTCATCGGCCAGGGCGCGGGCGGCGCACTCGCCCTGCTCGCGGAGAAGCTCGACCGGGCCTGGTCACCGGAGCACTGGCAGCGGGGCGGCGGCGGCCCGCAGCCCGGGCCCGCCACGCCTCCGCTTCCCCAGCCGCCCAGCAGCTACCTCGACCGTCTCTGGGTGGACACCGCGACCCCGAGCACCGCCGCCGTGGAGCTCGCCCTGCGCGTCTTCGGCCGGGACAAGGTGCTCTACGGCACCGACTCCCCACCCCTTCCGGGCGGTTCGGTCCACGCAGGACTCCGGCTCGTCGACCGCCTCGACATCCCCGAAACGGACAGGCAGGCCGTCCGCGAGGGCAACGCCCGCGCGCTGTTCGGCGCGGGGCTGCCACGCCCTGTCCCGGCCGGCGCCTGACCGCCGTGCCACTCACCTCATCCTTCACGTCCCGCTTGGAGTATCCGTGACCACCAGCAGGCCCACCATCCCGATCATCGGCATCGACGACGTACCCGCCAACCGCAAGCGCGGCGGCGACATGCGCACCCTGCTCAGCCCCGGCACGGTCGGTTCCACCTCGGGCTTCATGGGCGTGGTGATCCTCAAGCCCGGAGAGCGGGTGGTGGAGCACTACCACCCGTACTCCGAGGAGTTCCTGTACCTGACCGACGGCGCGGTCACCCTCGACCTCGACGGCGTGCCCCACGAGGCGCACGCCGGCCAGGGCCTCCTCGTCCCGATCGGCGTCCGCCACCGCGTCCGCAACACCGGCGACGAGGAGGCGCGGATCGTCTTCCACCTCGGTCCTCTCGCACCCCGGCCCGAGCTGGGCCACGTCGACACCGAAGGTTTGTCGTGAACCGTCGCGCGGTCGTGACCGGCGTCGGAGTCGTGGCCCCGGGGGCCACCGGCACGAAGGCTTTCTGGGACATGCTCTCCTCGGGCCGCACCGCCACCCGCGGGATCACCCTCTTCGACCCGGCGGGCTTCCGCTCCCGGATAGCCGCCGAGTGTGACTTCGACGCCGGGGCCGTACTCACTCCGGAACAGACCTCTCGCATGGACCGCTATGTGCAGTTCGGTGTCGCCGCGGCTCAGGAGGCACTCGCCGAGTCCGGCCTCGGCGTCGACGAGGAGCTCTCCTGGCGCACCGCCGTCTCGATGGGCAGCGCGGTCGGTGGCACCACCCAACTGGAGGCCGAGTACGTCGAGGCCAGCGCCCGGGGCGCGGCCTGGACGATCGACCACCGGAAGGTGTCCAGCGACCTGTTCAGGGTGTTCTCGCCCGCCCCGCTGGCCGGGGAGGTCGCCGGATCCGTCGGCGCCCGAGGGGGCGTGCACACCGTGTCCACCGGCTGCACCTCCGGCCTCGACGCGATCGGCTACGGTCTGCGGCTCATCGAGGAGGGCAAGGCCGACGTCGTGATCGCCGGCGGGGCCGAATCGCCCGTCTCACCGATCACGGTGGCGTGCTTCGACGCCATCCGGGCCACTTCCACCCGCAACGACGACCCCGCCCACGCCTCCCGGCCCTTCGACCTCACCCGCGACGGGTTCGTGCTGGGGGAAGGGGCCGCCGTTCTCGTGCTGGAGGAGGCCGGACACGCCAGGCGACGAGGGGCACACGCCCGCTGCCAGGTCAGCGGCTTCGCCACCCGGGGCAACGCGTACCACATGACCGGCCTGACCCGGGAGGGCCTGGAGATGGCCGAGGCCATCGACCAAGCCCTGTGGCACGCCCGCGTGGACCCCTCCGACGTCGACTACGTCAACGCCCACGGTTCCGGCACCCAGCAGAACGACCGTCATGAGACCGCGGCCGTGAAGAGGGCGCTCGGCGCCCACGCCCACAACACGCTCGTCAGCTCCATCAAGTCGATGGTCGGTCACTCGCTCGGTGCCATCGGGGCCATCGAGCTCGCCGCCTGCGTCCTGGCCATGGAACACTCCGTGGTACCGCCGACGGCCAACCTGGAGGTCCCGGACCCCGACTGCGACCTCGACTACGTGCCGATCCAGGCACGCGAGGCCCGGCTGCGCAACATCCTGTCGGTCGGCAGCGGCTTCGGCGGATTCCAGTCCGCCGTCGTTCTCACCCCGGGGGAGCACGCGCGATGACACGACGGACCGTCATCACCGGCATGGGGGTGATCGCTCCCTCCGGCGTAGGCGTCGACGCGTTCTGGCGCTCCGCGCTGGAGGGCCGTGGCTCGCTGGGCCGGCTCTCCCGATACCCCTCCGACGGGTATCCCCTCACGGTCGCGGGCGAAGTGCTCGACTACGACCCGGCCGGCTCCATCGACTCACGCATCACCGTGCAGACCGACCGCTTCACCCAGTTCGCGCTCGCCGCCGCCGACCTCGCCCTGGAGGATGCGGAGCTGCGTCCCGACGACCTGCCGCCCTATTCCTTCGGGGCGGTCACCGCCAGCGCCGCCGGCGGGGTCGAGTTCGGCCAGCGCGAGATCGAACGGCTGTGGAGCAAGGGGCCCGCGCACGTCGGTCCGTACCAGTCCATCGCCTGGTTCTACGCCGCGAGCACCGGGCAGCTGTCGATCCGGCACGGGCTCAAGGGCCCGTGCGGCGTCCTCGTCGCCGACGAGTCGGGTGGTCTGGACGCGATCGCGCACGCCGCCCGGGACATCCGCTACGGCACCACCGCCATGCTCGTGGGCGGGGCCGAGGCACCGTTCGCACCGTTCTCCATGGCCTGCCAGTACGGGCACGGACTGCTCAGCGACGCACAGGAACCGGACCACGCCTACCTGCCCTTCAGCACCCGGGCACGTGGCTTCACCCCCGCGGAGGGGGGCGCCATGCTCGTACTGGAGGAGAAGGAGGCACGCCCAGGCACCGCACGCCCCACGGCAGCCAGGCCCCAGGTGAGCGTCGCGGGCCACGGCACCACCCATACCGGCGCCCTGAACCACGAGGAGAGCGCCGAGGGACTCACGAAGGCGATCGTCGCCGCCCTCGACGAGGCGGAGTGCGCCCCGCGGGACATCGGCGTGGTCTTCGCCGACGGGCTCGGCGTTCTCGCAGCCGACCGGGCTGAGGCGGCCGCGCTGCGGGAGGTCTTCGGCCCCGCTCTCGACTCCGTTCCCATCACCGTTCCCAAGTCCGGCTACGGGCGCGCCTACGCGGGGGCGGCCGCCCTCGACGTGGCGCTCGCCACACTCACCCTGCGCCACGGCCTCGTCCCGCCCACCCCGTACGCCGACGGCACCCACCTCGGCATCGACCTGGTGACCGGTGCGCCCCGCCCCACCACGACGGGCGCCGCGCTCGTCCTCGCCCGCGGCCTTTCGGGCGGCAACTCCGCACTGGTCCTGCGCACCATCCCGGCCTGACCCGGTTCCGTCCGGGCTCCCGCATCCACTCTGGAGGAGAAGCATGTCCGCATACACGGCCCTCAGCCACGAGACGCTCGCCGAGGTGATCAGCCGGTGCGCCGGAGCCACCACCAACGCCGCCATGCTCCGGACCGCACAGCCCACCTTCGCCGAACTGGGGGTCGACTCCCTCGGCCTGCTCGGCATCGTCGCCGAACTGGAGCAGATGCTCGGCATCCAGCTCGGCCCGGACGCCGAGCAGAGCTCGTCCCCGGACGAGCTGCTCGGCACGGCCAACGCTCTCCTGCGATCGGCGGCCTGACATGCCCGGAAGCACCAGCAATTCCGTCGTCATCGCCGCACCCCTCGACCTCGTCTGGGACATGACCAACGACGTCAAGAACTGGCCGCAGTTGTTCAGCGAGTACGCGTCTGCCGACATCCTGGAGCGCGACGGCAACCGGGTCGTCTTCCGGCTGACCATGCACCCGGACGAACAGGGCCGGACGTGGAGCTGGGTCTCCCAGCGCGAGGCCGACCCCGAGACGCGCACCGTCAGGGCGCACCGCGTCGAGACGGGCAACTTCACCTACATGAACATCCACTGGGCCTACACCGAGGTTCCCGGCGGCGTCCGCATGGAGTGGACGCAGGACTTCGCGATGAAGCCCGAGGCGCCCGTGGACGACGCCTGGATGACCGACAACATCAACCGCAACAGCGCCGTGCAGATGGATCGAATCCGCCGGCTCGTCGAGGCACGCGCCGTGGAGAACGACGCCCGAACCGAGGAGACGCGCTCATGACCAACGGCATCACCACCACCGAAGACGGAGCGGACAGCGCCCTGCTGGAGTCCGCGCGCCGGATCGCGGCCGGCCTCCCGGCCCGCTCCCTCGACATCGAGTCGTCGGGCACCCTCCCCGCCGACCTGGTCAAGGAGTTCGCCCAGCACGACCTCTTCCGCCTCGCCATGCCGGTGGCGCTCGGCGGCACCGGGGCCGCGCCCCGCACCATCGTCGAGATCATCGAAGAGGTGTCCCGGGGGGACGGCGCGACCGGCTGGTCGCTGCTCATCGGGAACATCGGCAACGCGTTCCTCGCCTGGCTGGAACCCGAGGTCGCCCAACGCATCCTGGCCGACACCCCCGACATGATCGTGGCGGGAGGCCAGGCCCCGCTCGGCCAGGCCGTGCCCAAGGCGGACGGCACCGGGTACACCCTCGCCGGGCGTTGGCCGTTCGGCAGCGGCAGCCTGCATGCCCACTGGTACATGGGCGGGTTCATCGTCATGGAGGACGGCAGGCCCAAGATGAACGACTGGGGCGCTCCCGTCATGGGCGTGGCCTACTTCCCGGCGGACCAGGCCGAGATCGACGACACCTGGCACGTCGCCGGCCTCCAGGGCACCGGAAGCCACGACATCCTCGCGAAGGGCATCGATCTCCCGCTCGCCCACACCTCCGTCCCCTACTTCGAACGCGCCACGTACGACGACCCGCTCTACCGGCTCACGGCCTACAACCTCCTGCTCACCGTCATGGCGGGCTTCCCCCTCGGCGTCGCACGCCGCGCGCTCGACGAGACCCGCAGCCAGCTCGCCGAGCGCAAGCTCCAGAGCGCCGGCAAGACGTACATCGAGGACCCCGCCGTCCAGGTGGCGATACTCACCCACGAAACCGCCCTCGACGCGGCCCGCCGGCACGTCCTGGACACCCTGGACGAGCTCCTGGAGGCGCTCGCCCACGACACGCTCGACTACGCGGAACGGGCCCGCCTGGCCGCCTCGGTCATCAACGCCTACGACGTCGGCCGGGAACTGGTGCAGGGACTCTTCCGGCTCGGGGGAACGGCCGCCGCACTCGACACCAACCCGCTCCAGCGCTGTATGCGTGACCTCGTCGCGGGGTCCCAGCACGTGGCCTTCTCCTTCGACTCCCGCAAACGCATCGCCAACGCCCGGCTCGGCCTGCAGACCGCGCCCGCGTTCTTCGGCGTGTGAAAGGCCCCACCCAGCCGCAACCGAGAACAAGTGAGGCAGAGACTATGTCCGTCACCACACTGGAGAGCTCACCGGTCGAGGAGGCCGTCCGCCTGGCGGCTACCCTGCCGGACCGGGCGTTGGAAGTGGAAGCCGGCCGGACCGTTCCGGCCGACCTGGTGGGTGAGCTGCGCGAGGCGGGCCTGTTCGGCCTCATGACGCCGGCCTCGCTCGGCGGGCTCGAAACCGATCCGATCACGATCGTCAGGGTCGTGGAGGAACTGACCCGGGGCGACGCCGCCACCGGATGGACCGTGCTGATCGGCCAGGGCGCCGGCTACCTGGCCTGGCTGGACCCGAGCGCGGCCCAGGAGATCGTCAGCAGCACCCCGTCCCCGCTGATCACCGGTTCGATGGCACCCCTCGGCACGGCCGTCGACACCGGTGAGGACGGCATACGGATCAACGGCCGCTGGCCGTACACCAGTGGCTGCGGGCTCTCCGACCACCTCGTGGCCGGATACCGTCCGGCCGAAGGGCCGCCGCGATTCGCCCTGCTGCCCCGTGCCGCCGTCACCGTCCACGACACCTGGCGCGTCGCCGGGCTGCGCGGCACGGGAAGCCACGACATCGAGGCCACCGACGTGCTGGTCCCGCACCGGTTCACCTTCGACCCGTACGGCCCGGCGCGCGAGGAAGGCCCGCTGTACCGGCTTCCGTACATGAGCTATCTGCTCGTCGCGATGGCCGGATTCCCCCTCGGCGCCGCCCGGCGCATCGTGGACGAGTACCGCGGCATCGTCCTCGGCAAGCGCAACACCGAGCGGACGCTGCTCGCGGAGACCCCCATCGTGCAGGCGGAGATCGCCCGTTGCGAGGCGACGGTCGGCGCGGCCCGCGCCTTCGTCCACGAGGCCATCGCGCAGGTGTGGGCGGAGACCCAGGACGGCATCGCCTCACCGCGGTCACGCGCGCGGCTGACCGGCGCGGTCCAGCACGCCATGCGGGCCACTCTCGATGTCGCCGACTCCGCCATGCGCGCCTGTGGCGCCAGCCAGCTCTACGACCGGGCCCCCCTCCAGCGCTACTTCCGCGATGTCCAGACCGCCGCACAGCACATCGCCTTCGGCCTGGAGGCACAGCGTCGCGTCGGCTCGGTCCTGCTCGACCAGGAGGTCCCCGACTTCCTCATCTGACCCGCGCCGGCAGTTCCCTCCCCGCCACCGAACCAGGAGACAGAACAGATGCACCGCAGCCTGATCGTTGCCCGCATGCTCCCCGGGGCCGCCCCGGACATCGCCGACATCTTCGGACGCTCCGACCGCGACTCCGACCTTCCGCAGACCATCGGCGTCCGCTCGCGCAGCCTCTTCCAGTTCGGGGAGGTCTATCTCCACCTCGTGGAGGGCGACGCACCGGTGGAGGAAGCCGTCACCCGTTCCCGCAAGCACCCGGAGTTCCGGCGCATCAGCGAGGAACTCGGCCCCTTCGTCTCGGCGTACGACCCCGAGACCTGGCGTGAACCCAAGGACGCCATGGCCCGCGAGTTCTACCGCTGGGAACGCGATGCCTGAGCCGACGCGCCCGGTCGCCGGGCGGCGAAGGACCTACTCCCTGTGGGATCCGTTCGGCATCGGCTACCCGGTGCCGCCGGAGGCGCCCGTCGCGTACCGGTTCTGGTGCGCCGCCGTTGCGGGCCTCCTCTACCTGGGGTGGTGGTACGCCGCGGCCCATCCCTACGCCTCACTACCCGACCGACGTCATGAGAAAGGCACACAATGAGCGGCGACCCGCACAAGACCGGCCTTCCGGGGCAGGCCGTGTCCGACGGCCCCCCGGACGCCGTGGCACTCAACGAACTGGTCGTGACCACCGCCCCGTGGGCCTTCCAGAGTCTGTACGTCGCAGCGAAACTCGGCCTCGCGGACGCGCTCCGGCAGGGCCCCAGGCCCAGCGACGACCTCGCCGAGGAGACCGGCACGCACCCCGGCGCGCTCTACCGCTTCTGCCGCGCCCTGGCGGCCCTCGGAGTCCTGCACGAGTACCCCGACCGTGTCTTCGGGACGACACCCATGGGCGCCGCCCTGCGCTCCGACGCCCCGCGCGGCCTGCGCCACTTCATCATCGTCAACGGCGAGGAGAGCTTCCGCGCCTGGGCCGACGTGATGCACACCGTCCGCACCGGCGAAGCCGCCTTCGACCACGTCTACGGAATGTCGCACTTCGCGTACCTGGCACAGGAATCGGCAGCCAGCACCTCCTTCAACGCCATGGCCAGAACGGGCGCGCCGACACAGACGGTCGACCGCTGCGACTTCGGCAAGGACCAGGTCGTCGTGGACGTCGGCGGCGGCGCCGGCGGACTCCTGGCCCACGTCCTGGAGCGGTACCCGCAGCTCAAGGGGATCCTCCTGGACACACCCGAGGGCGTCGCCCAGGCTCCCGGACTCCTGGCCTCCTGCGGGGTGCTCGACCGGGCGGAGATCAAGGGAGGGAGCTTCTTCGACTCCGTTCCTACCGGTGGCGACAGCTACATCCTGTCCCGCGTCATCCACGACTGGAACGACGAGGACGCGTTGCGGATCCTGCGCACCGTACGCGAGGCGATGCCGCCCGGCGCGCAGCTGGTCCTCATCGACAAGGTCATCCCCGACGTCGCCGGATTCCACCCGGGCAAGTTCTCCGACCTGCAGATGCTGGTCGTGCTCGGCGGCCAGGAACGCACCCTCGGCGAACTGACGGCGCTGCTGGACCGCGCAGGCTTCCGTATCACCGACACACAGATGCCCGAGTTCGGACCGGAGGCTCCCTGGGCGGAGGCCCTGATCCAGGCGACGGCGGTCGACCCCGACGAGAGGAACGAACGATGACCGGCGCACGACCTCACCGGAGCAAGGGGCTGCGCCTCTTCACCTCGGAGTCCGTCACCGCGGGCCACCCCGACAAGATCGCCGACCAGATCAGTGACACGATCCTCGACGCGCTGCTGGCAGAGGACCCGAGCTCCCGCGTCGCCGTGGAGACCCTGATCACGACCGGGCTGGTCCATGTGGCCGGCGAGGTCACGACCAGGGCGTACGCCCCCATCGCGCGGCTCGTGCGCGAAAAGATCCTGGAGATCGGCTACGACTCCTCGGCCAAGGGCTTCGACGGTGCCTCGTGCGGGGTGTCGGTCTCGATCGGTGCCCAGTCGCCGGACATCGCGCAGGGCGTGGACACGGCGTACGAGAAGCGCGTCGCAACCCTGTCCTCCGACGGGGACGGGGACGGCGGAGACGAGCTGGACAATCAGGGCGCGGGCGACCAGGGCCTGATGTTCGGTTACGCGTGCGACGAGACACCGGAGCTCATGCCGCTCCCGATCCACCTCGCGCACCGACTCTCCCATCGTCTTTCGGAGGTGCGCAGGAGCGGCGCCCTCCCCTACCTGCGCCCCGACGGAAAGACCCAGGTCACCATCGAGTACGACGGGGACCGCGCCGTCCGCCTCGACACGGTCGTCGTCTCCTCCCAGCACGCCCCGGGTATCGATCTGGACTCCCTGCTCACCCCCGACATCCGGACATTCGTCGTCGAGCCCGTCCTCAAGGCGCTCGTCGACGACGGCATCAAGCTGGAGTGCGATGACTACCGGCTGCTGGTCAACCCGACCGGCCGCTTCGAGATCGGCGGCCCGATGGGCGACGCCGGCCTGACCGGCCGCAAGATCATCATGGACACCTACGGCGGCTACGCCCGCCACGGCGGCGGTGCCTTCTCCGGCAAGGACCCCTCCAAGGTCGACCGGTCCGCAGCGTACGCAACGCGCTGGGTCGCCAAGAACGTCGTCGCCGCCGGGCTCGCGACCCGCTGCGAGGTCCAGGTCGCCTACGCGATCGGCAAGGCCGAGCCGGTCGGTCTCTTCGTGGAGGCGTTCGGCACGAACACCGTTGCCATGACCCGGATCGAGGCCGCCATCAGCGAGGTGTTCGACCTCCGCCCGGCCGCGATCATCCGCGACCTCGACCTGCTCAGGCCGATCTACGCACAGACCGCGGCGTACGGTCACTTCGGCCGCGCGCTGCCCGAGTTCACCTGGGAGCAGACCGACCGCGTGGCGGCCCTGCGCAAGGCCGCAGGGGTCTGAGATGCGGACAGCCGTCACCGGATCCATCGCCACGGACCATCTGACCGTGTTCCCCGGTCGTTTCACCGATCAGCTCATCCCCGAGCGGCTGGACACCGTATCGCTGTCATTCCTCGTCGACGACCTGGAGGTACGCCGAGGAGGCGTCGCGGCGAACATCTCCTTCGGCCTGGGCGTGCTCGGTTCCGCCCCCGTGCTGGTGGGCGCGGCGGGTACCGACTTCGCGGAGTACGGCGCTTGGCTGCGCGAGCACGGCGTCGACACCGACTCGGTGAAGGTGAGCCGGACACGTCACACGGCCCGCTTCATGTGCACGACGGACGCGGACCAGAACCAGATCGCTGTCTTCTACGCGGGAGCGATGGCCGAAGCCCGCGACATCGCGCTTTCCGAGGTCGTGGCCCGCGTGGGCGGACTCGACCTGGTGGTGGTGGCCCCCGACGATCCCGAAGCCATGGCGCGGCACACCGCCGAGAGCCGACGGCTGGGCATCGCCAGGGCCGCCGACCCCTCACAGCAACTTGCCCGGCTCGGTGCCGAGGAGGCGAGGCAACTCGTCGACGGAGCACAGCTGTTGTTCACCAACGAGTACGAAGCCGCACTGCTCCAGGAACGTACGGGCTGGACGGAGAGGCAAGTCCTGGGCCGTGTCGGCACCTGGGTCGTCACCCGTGGTGGCTCCGGCACGTCCATCAAGTCGGCAGGGGCCCCGGTCCTCACCGTCCCCGCCGTGCCGACGGAGCACGTCGCCGACCCGACGGGCGGCGGCGACGCTTTCCGGGCCGGCTACCTGGCCGGCCTGGGCCGCAGCCTGTCGCCGGAACGCTCGGCGCAGGTGGGCTGCGCCCTGGCGACCACCGTTCTGGAAACGGTCGGAACCCAGGAGTACAAGCTGGTGCCCACCGAGTTCTCGACCCGGATCGCGGACGCGTACGGGCCGGCGGCGGCGCAGGAGATCGCGGCGCGAGGGATGGGCACGGGATGACCGGGACCCGTTCCTCGGCCCTGTGCGAGGCGCTCGCCTCCCGGGTGGTGGTGGCCGACGGTGCCATGGGCACCATGCTCCAGGCGCAGGACCCGACCCTTGAGGACTTCGAGAACCTCGAAGGCTGCAACGAGATCCTGAACGTCACCCGCCCGGACATCGTGCGTTCGGTGCACGAGGAGTACTTCGCGGTGGGGGTGGACTGCGTCGAGACGAACACCTTCGGCGCCAACCTGGCGGCCCTGGGTGAGTACGACATTCCCGAGCGGGTCTTCGAGCTTTCGGAGGCCGGTGCGCGGATCGCCCGCGAGGTTGCCGACGAGTTCACCGAATCGACGGGACAGCAGCGGTGGGTGCTCGGCTCGATGGGCCCGGGTACGAAGCTGCCGACGCTGGGTCACGCCCCGTACACCAAGCTCCGCGACGCCTACCAGCAGAACGCCGAGGGCATGATCGCCGGCGGCGCCGACGCCCTGCTGGTCGAGACCACCCAGGACCTGCTGCAGTCCAAGGCATCAGTCATCGGTGCCCGGCGGGCCCTTCGGGCGACAGGTGCGGACCTGCCGATCGTCTGCTCCGTCACCGTCGAGACGACCGGGACCATGCTGCTCGGCTCGGAGATCGGTGCCGCACTGACCGCGCTTGAACCCCTCGGCATCGACATGATCGGCCTCAACTGCGCCACGGGTCCGGCCGAAATGAGGGAGCACCTGCGCTATCTCGCCCACCATTCCCGTATCCCGCTGTCCTGCATGCCGAATGCGGGACTGCCTGTGCTGGGCAAGGACGGCGCGCACTACCCGCTCTCGCCGGGGGAACTCGCGGACGCGCAGGAGACGTTCGTCCGGGAGTACGGGCTGTCGTTGGTGGGCGGCTGTTGCGGTACGACTCCGGAGCATCTGCGGCAGGTTGTGGAGCGGGTTCGGGGCACCGTGCCCACTACTCGCGATCCGCACCCCGAGCCGGGCGCCGCGTCCCTGTACCAGACCGTCCCGTTCCGCCAGGACACCTCGTACCTCGCGATCGGGGAGCGTACGAACGCCAACGGGTCGAAGAAGTTCCGCGAGGCCATGCTGGAGGCCCGCTGGGACGACTGCGTGGAGATGGCCCGTGAGCAGATCCGCGAGGGCGCCCACATGCTCGACCTCTGCGTCGACTACGTGGGCCGCGACGGTGTGGCGGACATGGAGGAGCTGGCCGGCCGCTTCGCCACCGCCTCCACCCTCCCGATCGTGCTCGACTCCACCGAACTGCCCGTCCTGCGGGCCGGTCTGGAGAAGCTCGGCGGCCGTGCCGTCCTGAATTCCGTCAACTACGAGGACGGCGACGGACCCGAGTCCCGCTTCGCCAAGGTCACCGCGCTGGCAGCCGAGCACGGCGCCGCGCTGATCGCCCTGACCATCGACGAGGAGGGCCAGGCCCGTACCGTCGAGCACAAGGTCGCCGTCGCCGAGCGGCTCATCGAGGACCTGACCGGCAACTGGGGCATCAAGGAGTCGGACATCCTCATCGACACCCTGACCTTCACCATCTGCACCGGTCAGGAGGAGTCCCGGGGCGACGGCATCGCCACCATCGGGGCCATCCGCGAACTGAAGAAGCGCCACCCCGATGTCCAGACCACGCTGGGCCTGTCGAACATCTCCTTCGGTCTCAACCCGGCCGCTCGGGTCGTGCTGAACTCCGTCTTCCTCGACGAGTGCGTCAAGGCCGGACTCGACTCGGCGATCGTGCACGCCTCCAAGATCCTGCCGATCGCACGCCTCGAGGAGGAGCAGGTCAAGGTCGCGCTCGACCTCATCCACGACCGCCGCGCAGAGGGCTACGACCCCCTCCAGAAGCTCATGGAGCTCTTCGAGGGCGTCAACATGAAGTCCATGAAGGCGGGCAAGGCCGAGGAACTCCTCGCCCTGCCGCTCGACGAGCGCCTCCAGCGCCGCATCATCGACGGTGAGAAGAACGGCCTGGAGACCGACCTCGACGAGGCCCTGCAGACCCGACCGGCCCTCGACATCGTCAACGACACGCTGCTCGAAGGCATGAAGGTCGTCGGTGAGCTCTTCGGCTCCGGCCAGATGCAGCTGCCGTTCGTGCTCCAGTCCGCCGAGGTCATGAAGACCGCGGTCGCCTATCTGGAACCGCACATGGAGAAGTCCGATGCCGAGGGCAAGGGCACCATCGTCCTGGCCACGGTCCGCGGCGACGTCCATGACATCGGCAAGAACCTCGTCGACATCATCCTGTCCAACAACGGCTACAACGTCGTGAACCTCGGCATCAAGCAGCCCGTCTCCGCGATCCTGGAGGCCGCAGAGGAGCACCGCGCCGACGTCATCGGCATGTCCGGCCTCCTGGTGAAGTCCACCGTGATCATGAAGGAGAACCTGGAGGAGCTGAACCAGCGCAAGCTGGCCGCCGACTTCCCGGTCATCCTCGGCGGCGCGGCCCTCACCCGGGCCTACGTCGAACAGGACCTCCACGAGATCTACGAGGGCGAGGTCCGCTACGCCCGCGACGCGTTCGAAGGGCTGCGCCTGATGGACGCCCTCATCGCGGTCAAGCGGGGCGTACCCGGCGCCACCCTCCCCGAACTCAAGCAGCGCCGCGTCCCCAAGCGAGACACGGCGGTCCTGGAGGTCGACGAGCCCGAGGAGGGCGTCCGCTCCGACGTCGCCGTCGACAACCCGGTCCCCGCACCGCCGTTCTGGGGCACCCGCGTCGTCAAGGGCATCCAGCTCAAGGAGTACGCGTCCTGGCTGGACGAGGGCGCGCTCTTCAAGGGCCAGTGGGGCCTCAAGCAGGCCCGCGCCGGTGACGGACCGACGTACGAGGAGCTGGTCGAGACCGAGGGCCGCCCGCACCTGCGCGGCTGGCTCGACAAGCTCCACACCGAGAACCTGCTGGAAGCCGCCGTCGTCTACGGCTACTTCCCCTGCGTCTCCAAGGGCGACGACCTGATCCTGCTCCACGAGGACGGCTCCGAGCGCACCCGCTTCACCTTCCCGCGCCAGCGCCGCGGCCGCCACCTCTGCCTCGCGGACTTCTTCCGCCCCGAGGAATCCGGCGAGACGGATGTGATCGGCCTCCAGGTCGTCACCGTCGGCTCGAAGATCGGCGGCGAGACCGCGAAGCTCTTCGAGGCCAACTCCTACCGCGACTACCTGGAGCTGCACGGCCTGTCCGTACAGCTGGCCGAGGCCCTCGCCGAGTACTGGCACGCCCGGGTCCGCTCCGAACTCGGCTTCGGCAGTGAGGACCCCGCCGATGTCGAGGACATGTTCGCCCTGAAGTACCGGGGCGCGCGCTTCTCGCTCGGCTACGGCGCCTGCCCCGACCTGGAGGACCGGGCGAAGATCGCCGAGCTGCTCCAGCCCGAGCGGATCGGTGTGCATCTCTCGGAGGAGTTCCAGCTGCACCCGGAGCAGTCCACCGACGCGATCGTCATCCACCACCCCGAAGCCAAGTACTTCAATGCAAGGGGCGCTGCATGACGCCTATCTCGTTCGAGGTCTTCCCGCCGCGCACTCCGGCCGGCGAACGTGCCCTCTGGGACGTCATTCGCCGCCTGGAGAGCCTGAATCCCCGCTTCATCTCCGTCACTTACGGGGCGGGGGGATCCTCCCGCGACCGGACGATCGACATCGTCCGGCGCATCGCGGCCGAGACCACACTGCGTCCCGTCGCCCACCTCACCGCGGTCGGCCACTCGGTTGCCGAGCTGCGCCAGATCATCGGGAGGTACGCGGATGCCGGTGCGCGCGACCTACTGGTCCTGCGGGGCGACCCGCCCGGCGACCCCAGAGGCAGTTGGGTGCCACATCCTCAGGGTCTGACGTACGCGAGCGAACTTGTCGAACTGGTGCGGTCCCTGGGCGACTTCACCATTGGCGTGGCCGCCTTCCCCGAGATGCATCCGCGCTCGCCGAACTGGGAGTGGGATGTCCGGCACTTCGTGGCGAAGTGCCGGGCAGGTGCCGACTACGCCATCACGCAGATGTTCTTCAGCGCCGAGGACTACCTACGGCTGCGTGACAGGGTCTCGGCCGCGGGCTGCGACATACCGATCATCCCGGAGATCATGCCCGCCACCGACCCACGTCAGATCAGCCGCTTCGCCGAGCTGTCGGGTGCCACCTTCCCCCCGGACCTTGCCCGCCGTCTCGAAGCGGCCCGCGACGACCCGGCCGAGGGGTATCGCATCGGGGTGGAGCACGCCACCGCCATGTCGGAACGTCTCCTCGCCGAGGGCGCGCCGGGACTGCACTGCATCACCCTTAACCGCGCCGCCGCCGCTCTCGATATCCACCACAATGTCGTTAACTCAAGGAGCGCCAGTGTCCACTGATTTCGCGGATTTCAAGGTCGCCGATCTTTCCCTCGCGGTGTTCGGCCGCAAGGAGATCACACTCGCCGAGCATGAGATGCCCGGCCTGATGTCGATCCGCAAGGAGTACGCCGCCGCGCAGCCGCTGGCCGGCGCCCGCATCACCGGTTCGCTGCACATGACCGTGCAGACGGCCGTGCTGATCGAGACCCTGGTCGCCCTCGGCGCAGAGGTCCGCTGGGCCTCCTGCAACATTTTCTCCACCCAGGACCACGCCGCCGCGGCCATCGCCGTCGGCCCGAACGGCACCCCGGACGCCCCCGCGGGCGTCCCGGTCTTCGCCTGGAAGGGCGAGACGCTCGAAGAGTACTGGTGGTGCACGGAGCAGGCACTGACCTGGCCGAACACCCCCACCGGCGGCCCGAACATGATCCTCGACGACGGTGGTGACGCCACCCTCCTCGTCCACAAGGGCGTCGAGTTCGAGAAGGCCGGCGCGGCCCCGGACCCGTCGACTGCGGACAGCGAGGAGTACGCCCACATCCTCACCCTGCTGAACCGCACCCTCGGCGAGTCCCCGCAGAAGTGGACTCAGCTGGCGTCCGAGATCCGCGGCGTCACCGAAGAGACCACGACCGGTGTGCACCGGCTGTACGAGATGCACCGCGACGGCACCCTCCTCTTCCCGGCGATCAACGTCAACGACGCCGTCACCAAGTCCAAGTTCGACAACAAGTACGGCTGCCGCCACTCCCTGATCGACGGCATCAACCGTGCCACCGACGTGCTCATCGGCGGCAAGACCGCCGTCGTCTGCGGCTACGGCGACGTGGGCAAGGGCTGTGCGGAGTCCCTGCGCGGCCAGGGCGCCCGCGTCATCATCACCGAGATCGACCCCATCTGCGCGCTGCAGGCGGCGATGGACGGCTACCAGGTCACCACGCTCGACGACGTCGTGGCCCAGGCCGCCATCTTCGTCACCACGACGGGCAACAAGGACATCATCATGGCCGCCGACATGGCCAAGATGAAGCACCAGGCCATCGTCGGGAACATCGGCCACTTCGACAACGAGATCGACATGGCCGGCCTGGCGAAGATCGACGGCATCGTCAAGGACGAAGTCAAGCCGCAGGTCCACACCTGGACGTTCCCCGACGGCAAGGTCCTCATCGTGCTGTCCGAGGGCCGCCTGCTGAACCTGGGCAACGCCACAGGCCACCCCTCGTTCGTCATGTCCAACTCGTTCGCGGACCAGACCCTGGCCCAGATCGAGCTTTTCACCAAGCCCGAGGAGTACCCGACCGACGTCTACGTGCTGCCCAAGCACCTCGACGAGAAGGTCGCCCGCCTCCACCTCGCCGCGCTCGGCGTGAAGCTCACGACGCTCCGCCCCGAGCAGGCGGCCTACATCGGCGTCGAGGTCGAAGGCCCGTACAAGCCCGACCACTACCGCTACTGACCCTGCAGAACGTCGATCGTCGTCGGGCTCACCCAACGGCGGCGTGTTCTTGTTCTCCACCTCTCCACCTCTCCACGAGGCGTCCTCCGACCGTCCCTCACCCTGCAGGAGCAGCCATGTCCGACAAGCCCCGCCGATGTGACCGGTATTCGTGCCGATGACTGCGCCGACACGCCCCGGCGCCCTCCCTCGGGTCCGCAGGGTCACCGTGGACGCCGGTGGAATGTCCCTGTCGGGACTGCTCGCCGAACCGGAACACGGTCCTGCGCACGCGTTCGTGGTGGCCCTCCACGGCGGCGGAATGAACTCCGGGTACTTCGACACCCGGACTCGGCCGGGGCTGTCGCTCCTGGAACTCGGGCCGGCCCTCGGGTACACGGTGCTAGCGCTCGATCGCCCGGGCTACGGCCTGTCCGCCGCCCACGTGCCGCAGGGCCGACGGGTGGCGGACCAGGCCGTAGCCGTACGTGCGGCACTGCGGGGCCTGTCCGACCGCTGGGCGACCGGCGCGGGCATTCTGCTGCTGGCGCACTCCTTCGGCGGCAAGGTGGCCCTCGCCGCCGCGGCCGACCTCGACGAAGAGAGCCTGCTCGGCCTGGACCTCTCGGGAATCGGCCATGCTTATCGGACCGACCAGGGGGACCCGTTCGACTTCATCCGGCGCGGTGGCTGGCGGCGTAACTGGGGCCCCTTGCGGCTCTACCCGCCAGGAACCTTCCACGTGGGCGGTGCCCCCGTCGAGACCATGCCTCCGCAGGAGGGAGCAGAGGCCGCCCGCTGGCCCGGCTACTTCCACGACCTGGCGCCACGCGTCCGCGTACCCGTGCGCTTGACCTTCGCGGAGCACGAGGCGTGGTGGCGGCACGACCCGGACGCGCTCGCCGAGCTGACGGCCGCCTTCGAGGCCGCCCCGCGCTTCACCGTCGAACGCCAGCCGGAGGCAGGCCACAACATCAGTCTCGGCTGGGCGGCCCGCTCGTACCACCTGCGTGCTCTGGCGTTCCTGGAGGAATGTCTGACGGCGCGCGAGATCAAGCAGTCGCAGCGCGGGTGATCTGGCCATGTGATCGGACAAGGTGCCGCTCCTCGTCCGATACGCCCGGGGGCCTGTCCGACTGGTCCCCGACCGCACGTGAAGTAGCGGCCCGATCACGGTGGTTGCCCTCGGCGGGGTATCCGCCCTCGCAGTACCCCGTCTGGAGTGCCGCCCTTCTCTTTAACATGCTCTCGCCAAGCAACGGCGTAGAACGAGTGGAACTCAAGGAGGACGGGACACGTGTGAGCAGTGCGGTCCGGCCGACAGCGCCGCTGAAGAACCACAGGATCTCCGACCGGCGGGCCCGTCACGCAGAAAGCTGCTGCTCGGCGTCGGCGCCGGGCTCGGGGTGGCGTTGACGGGTGTACCGGCGCTGACCTCGTCGGCCTCGGCGGCGACGCTCAAGGACGGCCGGTGGTGCAACCCCGCCCGGGGTCACTTCCCCGCAGGCGGTTACTACGGGGCCCCGCGCGGCCCCTACCCGCACGCGGGCCAGGACGTCACCAACTCGACGGGTACGGCCGTCTACGCCGCGGCCGCCGGCACCGTGGTACGCCGCGGCACCGGCGTCCTGTCGGGGCGCACCGGGAACGGCCTGGTCATCTCGCACGGCGGCGGGCGGTACACCTACTACGGGCACCTCAGCGCGTTCCGGGTCCCGCTCAACGCCAAGGTCGCCGCAGGGCAGCGCGTCGCCGACATGGGCACCACGGGCAATGCGACCGGCCCCCACCTCCACTTCGAGACCCACAGCGGAGGGCTGGGTTCCACGGTCAACCCGGTGTCGTACCTCGCCGCCCGGGGCGTGGACCTGGGCGGTGGCTGGCCGGCCATCAATCCCGGCGCCGTGGGCGCCACCGTGAAGGCCGTCCAGTACCTGATCACCCAGGCGATGGCCCTGAGAGAGACCGAGCCCGTCCGACAAGCTCACTCCCGCCCGAGTCCGCCGCGATTTCCGGCACCTCCGCCCGAAGGCGGCCTGTCCTGCCGGAGCACCGAAATCCTCCCGCCCCGGCCCAGGCCGGCCATCCGGTCGCAAGAACACCCGGCCCGCTCCACGCTATGACGTGCACACAGTCGGCAAACCGGGCCCCGCAAAACGACGGACGAAGTCAACAACCCCGCGTCCACGCCGCACAGGTTAAGGATCAAGTCAGAAATACGGAATCCCCACCCCGCCGTTTTGGCCGGAAGGGCGGGGCCTCGGTGTCAGGACTTGACGATCCGCGTCTCGACTTGGATGCCGGATGGCTTTCGTGAAGTGGGCAGTGGGATGTACTGCCGTGCCTCAGCAGCCCTCCCCCGTCGAAGGGGACCGTCGAGCGCCATCACCTGCTTTTGTTCGGCCTCCGTCAACTTGGCGAACGACTGCGTCACTGCGTTCAGGCTTTCACCCCTGCCCCGAGTCACCGCTCACCCGCAAGATCAAGATCGCGATCGTCCTGACCCTGAGCAACGTCCGTTGCCTCGCTGCGGCGCCAGGGGTGTGCAATCGGAGCAGCCACGGACCGCCACCAGGGATCGAGGGGAAGCGTTCCCGCGGGTTCGAAGGGCTCGCCCGGCCGGGGAAATGCGGCTGGCTGCTCGGCTTCCTCGGCGGCGTCCTTAGTCCACTCGCCGGGCTCTGCCCACGGGTGCATGGCGAGGGTGAAGGTGCCCCAGTGGATGGGCATCATGACGCCGTGCGGCTTGCCCCCTTGCAGGTCAAGGTGCGCCTGGATCCCCTGAGCGGGCGTCATATGTATGTCGGGCCACCCACCGGGGAGGGGGGTACAGTCCGTGTGGTTCTTGGGCCAGTACTCGGAGTACGCGCCGATCTGGATCATCGTCGCGTCGAACGGGCCGTGTCCGGCGCCGATGTCCTTGAAGCCGGGGAAATAGCCGGTGTCACCGCTGTGGTAGATCCGGTGCTCGGGCCCCGCGACGGCCCAGGAAGCCCAGAGCGTGTGCTGCTGGTTGCGCAGACCGCGGCCGCAGAAGTGCCGGGCCGGGGTGGCAGTCAGGCTGATCCCGGCGATCTTCGTGGTTTCGTTCCAGTCCAGTTCGCGCGTCCGGTCGGCGGACACGCCCCACCGCTCCAGATGGGCGCCGACGCCGAGCGGGACGGCGAAGACCGTGTCCGTGCCCGCGAGGGCGCGGATCGTCGGCAGATCGAGGTGGTCGTAATGGTCGTGGGAGATCACCACCGCGTCGACGGGCCCGAGCGCGGCGAGCGGCAGCGGCACGGGGTGCAGCCGCTTGGGCCCGGCAAAGGCGAAGGGCGAACAGCGCTCGCCCCACACCGGGTCGAAGAGCACCCGCCGGCCGTCGATCTCGGCGAGCACACTGGAATGGCCCATCCAGGTGAGCCGCAGCCCGGTGGCGGGCGGCTCGGCGAGGTCGGCGTAGGTGGTGGCGTGGACGGGCATGGTGCCGAACGGCGCCCTGCGCGCCCGCTCCTCCTTGCGGAAATAGACCTTCGCGAACTCCAGGGTGGATCCGGACGGCCGGGTCCGTGCCCCCACCGGGTTCTGGAAGACGCCGTCGGCGAAGTTGGGCGAGCGGCGGATGCGCTCCATGCGGGCACCGCCCGGATCTGCGCCGAATGCGGCGGGGCGCAGCGAACGCAGCCGGGTGCGGAGCGGAGGCAAGGGGTCAGCGCCGGTCACAGCATCTCCTGAGGGAGTCGGTGTCGTCTCATTATGGGCGGGGGCTACGACAGTGCGAGAGCGGAACGGCCGACGGGCTGATCGCCGGACCGGGCTCCATCAGCCACGCGGCTGCCCGTACGCGTGCTCGATGCGCAGCCGCAGCACGACGCGGCGGTCCCGGACCATCACACTGCGGTAGTCGTCCCAGTCGGGGTGTTCGCCCTGGACGTCGCGGTAGAGCGTGATCAGCTCCTCCACCGTCGCGTCGTGCGGATCGGCGGCGACGGGTGTCAGCTCGGCCGTGCCGTCCACGACCGTCCACGACCAGCGGTCCGCGCTGGTGACGTGGTAGCTCGCCCGCGGGTCACGGCGGAGGTTCTTCGTCTTCGCCCGGTCCTCGGTGATCGACACACGGACGATGCGCTCGTCGGGATAGTAGAAGTGATTGACATTGGACAGCTGGGGCCTGCCGTCCCGCTTGAGCGTCACGAGTACGCCGCCGCTCTCCTCGCCGAGCAGCCCGAGCAGCGCTTCCTGCTGTGCATCGAATCCTGTCATGCCGAATCCAACGTCCGTGCCCGCCACAGGATTCCGCATTCGGGCACTCCCGTGTCACGTCCGGGGCCCCGTCCGCCACACCCGTGACCGCAGCCCGGTGGCGGCGTCCCGCGGCGCCGCCGGACGGCATCCGAGCCGAACCGGAGGAGAACCGGCCATGTCCGCCCGACGGGACTCCGCTTCGAGTTGGCGGTGGGCCGCTGGAGGAAGCTGGACCCGCAGCTCAAGGCGCCGGCCGTCATGACGTCCGCGGCCATCGTCGGCTGCAACTGGTGTATGGACTTCGGCTACTGGGAGAGCCTCCGCCATGGCATGGACCCCCGCAAGCTGCGCGATGTACGGGTGTGGCGCGAGAGCGAGGCGTACACCCCACTGGAGCGTGACGTCATGGCGTACGCGGAGGCGATGAGACTCACCCCGCCCGAGGTCGGGGACGAGTTGGTGGAGCGACTGCGGACCACGCTCGGCGAGGCGCCGCTCGTCGTGCTCACGACCATGGTCGCGGTGGAGAACATGCGATCCAGCAACTGAACGACGATTCAGCAGTGGCCGCATTGACAGAGGCGCTCCCACCTCCCGATACTGACCGGCGATTCAGTAAATCGACCTGTCAGTGGAGGGAGCCGGCGTGCCCGAACAGACGAGGAGCGCGTCCGTGACCGGCGGTGAAGCCGTGGTCCGCGCCCTGGCGGCGCATGGGGTCACCAGGGCGTTCGGGATTCCGGGAACGCACAACCTGGAGATCTACCGGCATCTGGCCCCGTACGGCATCGCACATGTCACGCCCCGGCACGAACAGGGCGCGGGATACGCGGCGGATGCGTACGCACGGGTCACCGAGCGGCCCGGGGTGGCGATCACCACCACCGGGCCGGCCCTGCTCAACATCACGACAGCGGTCGGTCAGGCGTATTCGGACAGCGTGCCGCTGCTGGTCGTGTCGCCCGGGATGCCGTTGGACCACCCGCGGCAGCCGACCGGTCTGCTGCACGAGATGCGCAGCCAGACCGAGGCACTGCGTGCGGTCGCGGCGTTCAGCCACCGGGTGTCGACGGTCGAGGAGATCGGCTCGGCGGTGGCGCGTGCGTTCACCCTGTTCCGTACCCGGCGGCCGCGCCCGGTCCATATCGAGGTGCCGCTGGATCTGCTGGAGACGGCGCAGCCCGTGGGACCGGTGCGGCTCGCGCCACCGCTGTCCGCCCCGGGCCCGGTCGGGCCCGCGCTCCGGGACGCGGCCCGGGTCCTGCGCTCGGCCCGGCGGCCCGCCGTGGTCCTCGGCGGAGGGGCCCGGTCCGCGTCCGCCGGGTGCCTGGCGCTCGCCGAGGCGCTCGCCGCCCCGGTCGTCACCACCGCCAACGGCAAGGGGATCGTCGACGAGACGCATCCGCTGTCGCTCGGAGTGTCGCTGCACAGCCCGTCCGTACAGAAGTGGCTGGCCGACTGCGATGCGGTGCTCGCGGTCGGCACCGAGCTGGCCGAGTCCGATCTGTGGTCCGCACCGCCGCCGCTGGGCGGCACGCTGATCCGGGTCGACATCGACCCCGCTCAGATGTACGCGGGACCGCCCGCCGATCTGGCGCTGGTCGGCGCGGCGCGCCCCACGCTGGAGGCGCTGCGGGAGGCGCTGGAGGAGGCAACCGGGGAATCGGGCGCGCGGGACGGTGCCGCCGCGGTGCGGGCGCTGCGCGCCGCGCGGGATGCCGAGACCGCGGAGCGCGACGCCCGCTGGGTGCCGTATCTGCGGGCTGCACGGGCGGTGCTGGACGCCGACGCGATCTGGACCTCGGACAGTGCGCAGTGCTGCTACTACGGCGCCCTGCCCCACCTGCCCGTCGGCCCGCGCGGGCGCTATCTGCACCCGACCGGCTTCGGCACCCTCGGCTACGCGCTGCCCGCGGCGATCGGCGCGAAGACCGCGTACCCGCACCGGCAGGTCGTGGCACTCAGCGGGGACGGCGGGCTGCAGTTCTCCGTGCAGGAGCTCGCCACGGCCGCCCAGCTGCGGCTGCCGCTGCCCGTCGTGGTGTTCGACAACGGGGGCTACGGGGAGATCCGCGACGAAATGACCGCGCGCGGCGACACCCCCACGGGCGTCGATCTGCCGTCCGTCGACCTGCCCGCGCTGGCGCGGGCGTACGGCGGTCACGGCACCCGCGCCGACACCCCTGAGGCGCTCGCCCGCGCCCTGTCCCTGGCCCTGACCACCCCCGGGCCCACCGTGATCACTGTGACCGAGGAGACCCCCCGATGACGACACCTGCGGTGTCCCGCCCCACCGCCCCGTCCGCCCCCCTGATCTCGCTCACCTGGACCGACCACGTCACCGGCCGCCAGGGGCACCTGGTCGTCGACCGGCTGGTGCGCGGCGTGTCCAGCGGCGGGCTGCGGATGCGGGCGGGCTGCACGCTCGACGAGGTCGCGGGGCTGGCCCGCGGCATGACGATGAAGGAGGCCCTCCACTTCGACGCAGATGACACGGGGGCCCGCTACATACCGCTCGGCGGCGCGAAGGGCGGCATCGACTGCGACCCGCGCGACCCGGAGGCCTACGGCGTTCTGGTGCGCTATCTACGGGCCGTGCGCCCGTACATCGAGAACGTGTGGACGACGGGCGAGGACCTGGGGCTCACCCAGGACATCGTGGACCGGGCGGCGGCCGAGGCCGGGCTCGTCTCCTCGATCCAGGCCGTCTATCCCCTGCTCGACGACGAGACGGCGGCCCGGCAGCGTCTCGCCGACGCGTTCGCCGTCGAGGTGGACGGCATCGGGCTCGACGAGCTGGTCGGCGGCTGCGGTGTCGCCGAGTCGGCGCTCGCGGCGCTGGACCGGGCGGGCGTCCCGTACCGGGAGGCCAGGGTCTCCGTACAGGGGCTCGGCACCATGGGCGGTGCGACGGCGCGGTTCCTGGCGCGGGCCGGGCTGACGGTGGTCGCCGTGGCCGACGTCAAGGGCACGATCGCCAATCCGGCCGGCCTGGATGTCGAGGCGCTGCTGGCCGCCAGGGACGGGTACGGGACGGTGGACCGCGGCGCGCTCCGGGACGGGGACCGGGAGCTGCCCGCGGACGCATGGCTGGAGCAGGAGGCCGAGATACTGGTACCGGCAGCCGTTTCGTACGCGATCGATGCTGCCAACCAGGTGCGGATTCGGGCTCGTTGGGTCGTCGAGGCGGCGAACATGCCGGTGCTCGCGGAGGCGGAGGCACTGCTCGCGGCGCGCGGAGTCACGGTGTTGCCGGATGTGGTCGTCAACTCCGGTACGAACGCCTGGTGGTGGTGGACGCTGTTCGGTGACATCGGTGCTGACGACGACGAGGCGTTCGGACACATCCGCCGCTCGATGCGGGCCCTGATCGACCTGATGCTGGCCCGCGCCGAGGCCGACGACTGCACCCCGCGGGCCGCCGCCCATGCCATCGTCGCCGACCGGCTGCCGGTGATGGCGCAGCGGTTCGGCTGGTACCGCTGAGCCCAACTGCACTGCCGGTCAAGGCTGTTCCTGCCGACCGTCCGGCGGATAGCTGCCATGGCAGCTATCCGCCAGCTCCGACCCAGCTCCAATCCGCCATGCTCCTGACACTCTCACCTCACCACCCCCTGAAAACACACGAGTTCACGAGGTGAGAACGAGACGGACCAGATGGGCGGCGGTCTGCGCCACCGCGCTTGCCGCCGCCCTTGCCGGTGGAACACTGCCCGCCGCCGCCGACAACACACCCGCCTTCGCCGCCCCGTCCACATCCCCGGGAACAGGCGGCGCGAGCAGCACCGTCACCCTGCTGACCGGCGATGTGGTGACGTACTCCGGCCGTGGGGACGGCGTACAGATCAGCTCGATCGTGCCGGCAACCGGCCGCGAGGGCATGGGCTTCACCCGCTTCCGGGCCGGGGGCCACGAATACGCGGTACCGATCGACGCCATGGGCCGGATCTCCCGGGGCCGTGTGGACCAGCGGCTGTTCGATGTGACCGAGCTCGTCGCCTCGGGCTACTCGGATGCCGATACGGACTCGCTGCGCATCCTCGTCGGCGGTGCCGCATCGTCGTCCGGGAGCCCCCGCGCCCCGAAGGGCGCACGGGTCGCCGCGGCCTTCCCGACCGCGCAGACCACCGCGCTGAAGGTGCCGAAGAAGTCGGCCGACACCGTCTGGAAGCGGCTCGGCACGGAATCGCGGGCCCGCACCGAGGGCATCGGCAAGGTCTGGCTCGACGGCAGGGTGCGGGCCACGCTCGACAGGTCCGTACCGCAGATCGGCGCCGACCGGGCGCATCGTGCCGGGATCACCGGGAAGGGCACCAGAGTTGCCGTTCTCGACACCGGCTACGACCGGGACCACCCCGATCTGAAGAGCGCCGTCGTCGCCTCGCAGGACTTCACCGATGACGGCGACGTGCAGGACATGCAGGGCCACGGCACCCATGTGTCCTCGATCATCGCCGGTTCCGGGGCCGCCTCCGAGGGCCGGTACGCGGGTGTGGCACCGGGCGCCGAGCTCGTCGAGGGCAAGGTGCTCAACAACGACGGTTACGGCTACACCTCCTGGATCCTGGCGGGCATGCAGTGGGCCGTCGACCAGGATGTCAAGGTCGTCAACATGAGCCTCGGCTCGAGCGTGGCGTCCGACGGCACCGACCCGTTGTCGGCCGCCGTCGACAAGCTCTCCGCCGAGCACGGCACGCTCTTCGTGATCGCCGCGGGCAACAGCGGCGACCGGACGATCAGCGCACCCGGTGCCGCCGACGCCGCTCTGACGGTCGGCTCGGTCACCAAGTCCGGTGAGATGTCGGCGTTCTCCTCACGCGGACCGCGTCAGGGCCGGCCCGCCGTCAAACCGGAGATCTCCGCCCCCGGCAGCGACATCGTCGCCGCGCGTGCCGCCGGCACACTTGACGACGCCGCCGTCACCGAGCGGTACGCCTCGCTCTCCGGTACGTCGATGGCGAGCCCGCATGTGGCGGGCGCCGCGGCCCTGCTGGCGCAGCGGCACCCCGACTGGTCCGGCGCCCGGCTGAAGGCGGCACTGATCGGCAGCGCCGCGCCGGTGGACGGTGCGACGGTCTCCGACACCGGTTCGGGTCTCGCCGACGTACCGGCCGCGCTGGCCACCGCGGTGGTCGCCGAACCCGCCACGCTGGCCGCCCACACCACGTACCCGAACGCCTCCGCCGAGCCGCAGAGCCGCGAGCTGACGTGGACGAACACCACCGACAAGCCGGTGAGACTGCGGCTCTCCGCGGGGCAGGGCTCGGCGGTACGCCTCGACGCGCAGACGCTGACCGTGCCGGCGCGTTCCTCCGCCGTCTCGAAGGTCACCCTCGAACCGTCGCGGGTCGAGGCGGGCACGACGTACGGCGGTGCCGTGACCGCGACCTGGCCAGGAGGCGGACGGGCGACCGTACCCGTCTCGATCCAGGCCGATCCGGAGACGTACACCCTCACCCTGACCGGTCCCGCGCCGCGTGAGGGCAGCGAGGCCACCTCGACGGGTGTGGTGCTGCAGAACGAGAAGACCGGTGCGTCCCAGATGATCGGGCTGACGGGCACCACGCCGAGGAAGGTGACGCTGCCGCGCGGCAGTTACCGCGTCCTCGGGCACACCTGGGAGTACGACAAGGTGGACAACACCGTCGTCGGCAGCACGGCGATTCACTTCGCCCGACGGGTGACGGTGGATCAGGACACCTCGGCCACGCTGGACACCAAGGGCGCGAAGCCGGTACGGGTCGGGGTGGACGACGGGTCCGCCCGGGTGGCCCTCCAGTCGACAACCGGAATCGCCTCGCGGATCGACACCGGTTCCGGCGCCGTGGACAACGGTCTGATCGCACCGAGTTCCGCCGGTCAGTACCGGGTCGAGGCCGTACCCACCACCGGCGGCGCGCTGGACGGGCTCACCTTCTTCGGCGGGCTGAGCTGGCAGCAGCGTGAGGTCGACGCGCACGAGCCCGGCTCCTCGGTGAACGCGCTGAAGCTGCTGTTGTCGCAGTACAGCATCTACCGCTGGCTGGGCACAGCGACCGGTGAGGTCGTCGACATCGGCACCGGGGCGGACACCGACCCGGCGGCGATGGACCTCAAGGGCAAGATCGTGCTGTGGACGCCCGCGACCAGCCAGACCCCGATCAACAACGCCCTCTACCAGAAACTGTCCGACGCGGGCACGGCCGCCATCATGTACGTCGGCTACGGACTCTCCGTCTACAAGCCGACACCGGTGCTCCGGCTGGACCGGGCCAGCCTGCCCGCGCTGCGGGACCGGCTGGCCGAGGGCCCATTGACACTGACGCTCGACGGCGTCAGCACCGGGGCGGACGTCTACTATCTGCACCACTCGGTCGACGGCCGGGTCCCGGCCGGGGCCGACTGGTTCGACCGACGGTCCGAGCTGGCCCAGGTGCGGACGACACAGCGCACCCACGGCTACCCGTCAGACCCCAAGGGCATGTACGCCTGGACGACCTGGCACGGGCTGACGCTGTATCAGCAGGCCGCTCTCTACCGTCCGCCGTCGGAGCAGACGCTGTACTTCACCCCGGACGTGGCGTGGACGACGGCGACCTTCCACTACCAGTACGACGTCGGCCACCGGGTCTACCCGCTGGGCACGCTGGTCAGCGCACCCACCGTGTACCGCAAGGACGGCGACCACCGGGACGACTGGATGTCCGCCCCCTTCAACCCGGCGCTCGGCAAGCAGGCCGGTGCCGCTCAGGTCACCAGGGAGGGTGACAAGCTGAGGGTGGCGCTCCCGATGTTCTCCGACGCGGCCGGGCACCGGGCCGAGACGGCACCGGGTGCGGACAGCGGGAGCACGGTCCTGACGGACGACAGCGGAAAGGTGCTGGCCCGCAATGCCGCACCGGGACGCGCCACATTCGACCTGCCGCGCAAGGAGAGCTGGTACCGACTGACCGTCGATGCCACGCGTACGTCGCCGGATCCGGTGACCTGGATGTTCGGGACCAGGGTCACCAGCGAGTGGCGTCTTCGCTCCGGGCACGAGAAGGCGGCCGCACCGGCCCGGCTACTGGACCTCGACTACCGGCTGCCGCTCACCGGCGAGAACGCGGCCGACCCCGCGAAACCGCTCGACTACACGGTCGGTCTCTCCGCGCAGGGCAGCCGGAAGGCGCTTCCCATCGCCTCACTGAAGGTCTGGTACGCAACGGACGGCACCGACTGGAAGCAGGCCGCGGCGGCTCGCGGGGCGGACGGCCGTTGGAAGGTCACCGTGCCGGCCCTCGGGACCGCCAAGGTCGATCTGAGGTCCACCGTCACGGACACCTCCGGTGCTTCGCTGACGGAGACCCTGATCGACGCGTACAACTCCGGCTGCGCCGACATCTGGTGCTGACGGTGCAGGCCGGCGCCCCGGGCGTCGGATGAACAGGGGCGGGGCCGTACGCGGCTCCGCCCCCTGCCTGCCCGCGCCCCGCGCATTCGTTAGGGTGACGCCGTGGCAAGAGTGCGGTTGAGCGTGGCGGAACGGCGTGAGGAGCTCCTGCGCGCTGCCGTCGAACAGATCGAGGTGCGGGGGGTCGCAGCGGTACGGATCGCCGACGTGGCCGCCGTGCTCGGTGTGAGCAATGCGCTCGTGCTCTACCACTTCTCGACCAAGGAGAAGCTGGTCGCGGCCGCCTTCGCGCATGCCGCCGAGGCCGACCTCGCCCATCTGCGCAAGCTTCTGAGCCGCCGCACCAGTGCGGTACGGCGGCTGCGCGCCGCCGTCCGCTGGTACGCCCCGACGGGCCAGGCCAAGGGCTGGCGGCTGTGGATCGAGGGCTGGGCGGCCTCGCTGCGCGACCCTGCGCTGCGCAATGTGGCCGGCGATCTCGACCAGCAGTGGAAGGCGGAGCTGGCCGAGGTCATCGAAGAGGGCGCCGCCGCCGGTGAGTTCCACTGTGACGACCCGATGTCCGTGGCCTGGCGGCTGACCGCCCTGCTGGACGGCCTGGCTGTACAGATGACGTCGTACGCGGGTCCGCTCTCCCGGGCCACGATGCTGGCCTGGACCGACGAGGCCCTCGCCCGTGAACTCGGCATCGACCGTGCGGCACTGACGGCCTGAAACGCGCTTTCCCTTGGTGGATCACCCGGTGTGCCGGCTTCCCGGCGGTCCGGGCGGGGGATGCCGAGCCGTACGGCGTCGCGTTCGGGCCGGATGGCGGCGATGGCGAAGACTCCGGCGGCGAGCATGACCGCGGCGGCGATGAGGAAGGCCACGAGGTAACCGGCCGATTCCGAGCCTGCGTTGTCGATGATGCGGCCAGTGAGGAAGGGTGCGACGAGGCCGGACAGCGTGCCGGTGGCCGCGACGATGCCGAAGAGCGCTCCTCATTGGCAGGTGGGCACGACATCCGCGGTGGTCATGTAGTGCAGGGGGATGGCGATGGCGTGTCCGCCGAAGGTCACCCCGATCAGCACGAGGCGCGGACCGGACGCATCGACGAAGGGGAAGACGGCCATCGCGGTGCCTGCGACGACCACGGCAGGGCCTTGCAGGGCGCCGCTGGACCAGCGGCTGGACACGCCGCGCGATCTCAGGGCATCGACGAGCGGGGAGAGGGGCAGCAGGAGGACGAGGCTGAAGGCGGAGATGACGCTGATGGTGGTGGCCGCGCGGGCGGGCGTCATCTCCAGCTCTGTTCTCAGATGGACGGGGAGCCAGGCCTGGCTGAGGGAGAGGGCCCAGGCCGCGCCGAAAGCACTGGCTATGGCCAACGCCATCCACGGGCAGCGCCTGTTCATCTCCCCCGAACTGGACCTGGTCATCGCGCACTTCGCCTCCCAGGTCATGTCACCCTCGGTCCCCCCGGCGCCGCTGGTCCAGGCCTTCATAGGGATCGGCGCCCACCTCGACGCCGGGATCTGAAAGGCGCTCCGCCTGCTCGGCCGACGAAGGTCAGGTCTGGCGCAGGGGTGCGTACGCATCCCCCTGAAGTCCGAAGGTCCAGGCCACACCCTCCTTTGCGGTCCTCGTGCCGGGCGGCACCCGGAGCCAGTAGGTGCGGTGGGTTCCGTCCGGCTCCGGGGTGGAGTTGACGACCTCGACCATCACCACGTCCTCGTCGCCGTCCAGCGCGATCCGCCAGAGGATGCCCGTCTCGTCCCGATGAACCGGCTCGGCGCCGGACTCGGTGAGGTAGCGGTCGTAACCGTAGAACTCCAGCATCACGCGGCGCAGTTCCGCGTTCTCCTCCTCACGTATCCGCTCGGGGGTCAGGGAGTTCAGTTCCGCGAGGAATTCGGCGGGTACGGGCATGCCCCGCCAGGCGTGGAGCGCGAAGCCGTCGCGGTAGGCGAGTGCCGGGCCGTCCCCGCGGTCGAGCCGGCCCGCCTCGTCCCGGTGGAGCGCCTCGGGGCGCTCGCTGATCACCACGACACGCTCGTACGGCCACCACCAGCCCGCGTGCCTCGCGACCTCTGCCAAACCGTCAAGCCGCTCACCCCGGCCGTCGAACGCGGCGAGCCAGGCCGCATCGTGCTGGCCCAGGACCGCGTCGAGCAGCACGAGCCGGACATCGGACTCGTCCTCGGGGCGTTCCGTGAGGTCCGCGACGACACCGGCCCTGATCCGCTCGGCGAGCGCCGCCGTGGTCTCCCAGAGCTGTGCCCCCGTGGCTGACCACAGGGCGGACCAGCCCGCCGGGCCCAGCTCGTCGTACATCCGGCGCCGCTCCTGAGCCCAGGGCCGGGTCCGCACCTCGTCCCGCACCGAGCGTCCGGCATCGACGAGCTTCTCGACGGCCTCCACGGCGGCCCTGGGCGAGTCGACCCAGACGATCCGCTCCGGCTCGGCAAGTCCTGCGCTGCGATAGGCGAGCCGCAGCCCGTCCTCGGCCGCGGCCCGGTCCGCCGCGCCGGTCGCCGCTGCCACGGCCCGCCATGAGTCCACGTACTGCATCGGTCTTCCCCGTCCCCTGATTCCGTGTCGTTCAGTATTCTTTGTCTGCGTGCCCCGGACCTGTGATCCGGCACGCGGATCCGCTGCTGCCCTGGGGGCCCGGCGGCGTCAGTCCGCGACGATGCGAACCGCCCCCGGGGCGTACTCCCGCTGGCGCACCACTCGGTACCAGCCCTTCGACAGCGGTATCGCCGCGTGCTCCTCGTGAACCACCCGCCCGCCTTCGGGGAGATGGAGCAGCATCGGCCCGAAGGCACCCGCCTCACGCATCAGCCGGCCCGGCCCCTGAACCGCATGGGCGTGGCCGGTGACCTCGCCCAGCGCGAGGATCATCCGCCCCCGGCCGTCCCTCGGTTCACCCGGCGCGTCCACAAGATGTGCGGGCACCGCCGAATCCTCCAACGACACGATCAGTACATCGCCCTGCCGGTACACAGACGTCTCCCCTCGATGGCCGCACCCGCTGTGCCGGCCACGAGGAAAACGCTAAGGGGAGGGTCTGACAATCGACCGGCGACCGGCTCCCACGGGTGCCGGTGGACATGTCACGGACGGTCCCCGGTCGCGCGGTTGTCAGTGCGGCTTGATAAACCTTGCGGACATCAGCCGTCCCCCAGTACCAGGAGCTCAGGGTCATGTCCGGTGTGGACCATCTGCACGAGTTGCTCGGCCTTCCCGCCGTCGACTTCCAGCACGCGACGAAGGAAACGCCGGTGCAGGCAGCCGATGCGGCGGCCTGGCGCATCTCGGTCGATCCGTACGACGACGAGTGTGAGATGACCTGGGAGGCGGCGTTCCAGGCGTTTCTGACGGCGGTCGACCCGGCCGGTGTGCGGGCGCTCATCATCGGTCAGTGGGGCGAGTCGTACGAGGAGACCTCGTCCTACCCGATCGATCTGGTCATCGCCGCGGCCGACCGGCTGACCTCGCTGGAGGCCGTCTTCGTCGGCGACATCACCCCGGAGGAGAACGAGATCTCCTGGATCGAGCAGTCCGATGTCACCGCACTGCTGGCCGCGTTCCCCGGCCTGCTGGAGCTGGGCGTGCGGGGCGGCACGGATCTGGTCTTCTCCCCCACGAAGCACGAGCGGCTGCGTTCGCTGACCATCGAGACCGGCGGCCTGCCGGTCGGAGTGATCCGCGGCATCCTGGACAGCGAACTGCCCGCGCTGGAGCGGCTCGACCTCTGGCTCGGCGTCTCCGCGTACGGGGGCGACACCGATGTGGCGGACCTGGCCCCCCTGCTCTCCGGCTCCCGCTTCCCCCGCCTCCACCACCTCGGTCTGCGCAACAGCGAGGTGCAGAACGAGATCGCGGCGGCCGTCGCGGGTGCCCCGGTCGTCGCCCAGCTCCGTACCCTCGACCTGTCGCACGGCACGCTGGGTGACGAGGGCGCGGCGGCGCTGCTGGACGGCCAGCCGCTCACCCATCTCGAACGGCTGGATCTGCACCACCACTTCATGACCGAGCCGATGGAGCGCCGGATCATGCAGGCGCTGGAACCCCATGGGGTGCAGGTCGATGTGTCGGAGCGCGAGGAGCCCTGGGGCGGTCGCGGTGCCGAAGGCCGCTACACCGCGATCTCGGAGTGATGCGCGATGACTGACATCGAACACCCGGAGGTCTTTCACAGCCTGCCGGTGCTGACTCTGCCGGGGCCGGCCGAGTCGAGCACCGCGCCGCTCCCGGCGGCCGACGCGGTCGCGTGGCGGCTGGAGAGCGCCTGGCGGGACGGTCTGACGTTCGCCGCGCTGTGGCAGCACTTCCTCGACACGGTCGACACGGCTGGTGTTCAGGCTCTGTTGATCGGTCCCTGGTGGCAGGACGAGTACGAGCCCTTTGCGCCAGTCGTCGAGCTGCTGTCCGCCCACGTGGACCGCTTTCCGGCCCTGAGGGCGATCTTCCTCGCCGATGTCGTCAGCGAGGAGTGCGAGCTGTCGTGGCTGGAGATGGCCGACATCACCCCGGTGATCGAGGCGTTCCCGCAGCTGGAGGAGTTGACGGTACGCGGGTGCGGCGAATACATGCAGGACCAGGAGCGTCTGGCCCTGCGGCCGGTGCGGCACGAGTCGCTGAAATCTCTCAGGTTCGAGTCGGGCGGTCTGGCCGCGGATGTCGTGCGCGCGATCGGCGCGTCGGAGCTGCCCGCGCTGGAACGCCTCGAACTCTGGCTCGGTGTCTCGTTCTACGGCGGCGATACGACGGTTGCCGATCTCGCACCGCTGCTGTCGGGCGGCCGATTCCCGAAACTGCGCCATCTGGGACTGCAGAACAGCGAGATCCAGGATGAGATCGCCGCAGCTGTGGCCTCCGCCCCGGTGGTCGCCCAACTGGAGTCGCTCTCGCTCGCGATGGGAACCCTCAGTGACACGGGCGCCCAGGCGCTCCTGGACGGCCAGCCGCTGACCCATCTGACATCGCTGGATCTGCATCACCACTACATCACCGATGCGCTGATCTCCCGTATTCAGGACCTGCTCCCGCCCCAGGGTGTCCACGTCGATCTCGACGAAGCGGACTACTGGGATCCCGAGGACGACGAGCCCCGCTATGTCTCCGTCGACGAATAGCCTCATGCCGCGCTTCGCGGTCGTCTGCAATCCCGGCAACCGCCGGGTCGCGCTCTTCCAGGACGCCGTGCGCGCCGCCGGGCTGCCGCCCGCGCGGGTCGTGCCCTGGCTGGACGTCCTGCGCGGCGAGGCCGCCTTCCGGCCGGGCGAGACCGTACGGATGGACTCGCCCGGTGAGGACGCCGAGGTGGAGCGGCTGCTCAGGGCGGTCGACGATCCGGCCAGGGTCGAGGGGACCGCCCTGTGGTACGCCCGGTTCACCTCGGCTGTACGGGCAGTGGCGCGGGCGGCAGCCGCTTCCGGTGCCGTTCTGCTCGACGACCCCGACGACGTCGCGGTGCTGTTCGACAAGCGGCTCTGCCATGCGGTGCTGGACGGTGCCGGAGTGCCCGTACCCGCGTCGCCGACCTCGGGAGCCGCGGCCCCCGTCGTGCGCGACTGGGCGGACGTACGCGAGCGGATGGCGGCCCATGGCATGCCCCGGGCCTTTGTGAAGCCGGCGCACGGTTCGTCCGCCTCGGGGGTGCTGGCCGTGGAGACGGCCGGACCCGGCCGGGTCAGGGCGACCACATCGGTGGAGCGCGACACGGCCGGCCGGCTCTTCAACTCGCTGCGGGTGCGCCGCTGTACGACGGAGCGGGAGGTCGCGTCGATCGTCGACGCACTCGCACCGGACGGGCTGCACATCGAGCGCTGGCTGCCCAAGGCCACCCAGCGCGGCCGCGCGGCGGACCTGCGGGTCGTGGTGGTGGCCGGCCGCGCCACCCATGCCGTCGTGCGCACCAGCCACTCCCCCATGACCAATCTTCACCTCGGCGGCGAGCGCGGAAGTCTCGACGACGTCCGTGCGGCCGTCGAGGCCGCGGGCAGCAGCTGGGTCGAGGCCCTCGCCGTGTGCGAACGGGCAGCGGCATGTTTCCCGGACACGCTGTGTGTGGGCGTCGATCTGCTGCCCGCTACCGGCTGGCGGCGCTTCGCCGTCGGCGAGGTCAACGCCTTCGGCGATCTGCTGCCAGGGCTGACCGGCCTTGCCGGCAGCGGTGCCGAGGGCCTGGACACCTATGCGGCGCAGGTCGCCGCCGTACTGAACAGAGCAAGGAACCACCGTGCAACCGCCACTTGCTGACACCGTGCCCGCCCTCGCGGACGCCCGGAACCCCGACATGAGCGAGATCGTGGGCAGCCACGACCTGCTGCTCATCACCCTGGACACACTGCGCTACGACGTGGCGGCGGAGCTCGCCGCCGCCGGACGCATCCCTCATCTCGCGCGCCATCTGCCTGACGGTGTCTGGGAGAAGCGGCATGCGCCCGGCAGCTTCACCTACGCCTCCCACCAGGCGATCTTCGCGGGATTCCTGCCGACACCGGCCGGCCAGGGGCCGCACCCCCGGCTGTTCGCTGCGCGTTTCGCGGGCAGTGAGTCCACCGCTTCGGGCACCTTTGTCTTCGACACCCCCGATCTGCTGTCCGGCCTCGCCGATGCGGGCTACCGCACGGTGTGCATCGGCGGCGTCGGCTTCTTCAACCGGCAGGGGCCGCTCGGCTCCGTACTGCCCGGCATGTTCCAGGAGAGCCACTGGGAACCGGAGTTCGGCGTCGCGTCGCCCACTTCCTTCGAGGCGCAGGTGGCCCGTGCCGAGCAGGTCGTCGCCGAACTCCCCGCCGAGCAGCGGCTGTTCCTCTTCGTCAATGTGGCCGCCATGCACCAGCCCAACTGGTTCCACCAGCCGGGGGCCACACGCGAGGCGGGCGATTCCCGCGCCACCCATGCCGCCGCCCTGGAGTACGTCGACGCCCACATCGGCCGGCTCTTCGCCGCCGCGAGCAGCCGTCGCCGCTGTTTCGCCATCGTCTGCTCCGACCACGGAACGGCGTACGGGGATGACGGCTACACCGGTCACCGGCTCGGTCACGAGTCCGTATGGACCGTTCCGTACGCGCACTTCTTCCTGGAACCGGGGGCCACCGCACCATGAGCCGCACCACGACCGTCTCGCAGATCACCCGCCCGTACCAGAGCTATGTCTACGCCTATCCGCACAAGACCGCCTATCGTCCCCTGGCCGACCGGCCGGCGTTGCGCGAGCTGTGGGCGGCCGAACGCAAGGATGCGCTCTCGCTCTATCTCCACATACCCTTCTGCGAGGTCCGCTGCGGCTTCTGCAATCTCTTCACCCGGATCGGCGCTCCCGACGAGCTGACGACCCGGTATCTCGATGCTCTGGACCGGCAGGCCACCGCCGTCCGCGACGCGCTGGGGGACGCCGAGCCGGTGCGTTTCGCAGCGGCGGCGTTCGGCGGGGGCACTCCCACGTTCCTGACCGCGGCGGAGCTGGAGCGGCTCTGCGACATCGCGGAGAAGCGGATGGGCGCCGATCTGCGGTCCGTTCCGCTGTCGGTCGAGACATCGCCGTCGACCGCGACAGCCGACCGGCTGGCTGTCCTCGCCGACCGCGGGACGACGAGGATCAGCATCGGCGTGCAGAGCTTCGTCGAAGCCGAGGCACGTGCCGCCGTGCGACCGCAGCGCCGCGCGGATGTGGAGGCGGCGCTGGACCGGATACGTGATGCCCGCATCCCGATCCTGAACATCGACCTGATCTACGGCATCGACGGGCAGACCGAGGACAGCTGGCGCACCTCGCTGGACGCGGCGCTCGGCTGGCAGCCGGAGGAGCTGTATCTCTATCCGCTGTATGTCCGCCCGCTGACCGGTCTCGGGCGGCTCGGCGCCGACGGCGAGGCAGCCGCGGGCGCCGCCTGGGACGAACAGCGGCTGCGGCTGTACCGCACGGGCCGGGACCATCTCCTCGCCCACGGCTACCAGCAGGTGTCCATGCGGATGTTCCGCCGCGCCGACGCCCCGCGGACGGACGGCCCCGACGACTATGCCTGCCAGACCGACGGCATGATCGGCCTGGGGTGCGGCGCCCGTTCGTACACCTCGAAGCTGCACTACTCCTTCGACTACGCGGTGGAGATGCGTGAGGTGCGGGCGATCATCGACGGCTACACCGCGACCGAGGACTTCTCGCGCGCCGAGGTCGGACGGTACGTCGACGGCGACGAGGCGCGTCGCCGCCACGTCCTGCAGTCCGTCCTCCAGGCCGAGGGGCTGCAACCCGCCGACTACCGGAAGCGGTTCGGCACCTCCCCGGCCGACGACTTCCCCGCTGAACTGGCCCGGTTCGAGGCACGCGGCTGGCTCGACGCGACGGCCGGGGCGTCCGGCCCGCTGCGGCTCTCCCCCGAGGGCCTGGCCCACTCCGACGCGCTGGGCCCCGAACTCTTCTCCCCCGGCGTACGGGCCGCGATGGCCGCGTACGAACTGAAGTGAGCGCGCCCATGGACCTGACCATTCTCTACCGGGGTCCGCTCGCGTCCTGCGACTACGACTGCCCGTACTGCCCGTTCGCCAAGCGGCGCGACAGCCGGGAGCAGCTGCGCGCCGACCGCGCCGCGCTGGAGCGGTTCACAGCGTGGGCCGCGGCGCAGACCGGCGACCGTATCTCGGTCCTGTTCACCCCGTGGGGCGAGGGTCTGGTCCGCTCCTGTTACCGGCGTGCGCTGGTCGAGCTGGCGCAGCTGCAGCACATCGGCCGGGTCGCGATCCAGACCAATCTCAGCACCCGTACGGGGTGGCTGGCCGAGGCGGGGGACGCCGGCCGCGAGAAGATCGCGCTCTGGTGTACGTACCACCCGGGGCAGACGCCGTACGAGCGGTTCCTCACCAAGTGCCGGGAGCTGACCGCGCTCGGCATCCGCCACAGCGTCGGTGTCGTCGGTCTCGACGACCATCTCGACGAGGCGCGGCGGTTGCGGGCCGCCCTGCCGGACGAGGTCTATCTCTGGGTGAACGCCGCGGAGGGGCACACCTATACGGACGAGGAAGCGGATCGGTGGACGGGCCTCGACCCGCTCTTCCCGTACAGCCGACATCCGCACCGGTCGGCCGGACTGCCCTGCCGGACGGGCGAGTCGGTCATCTCGGTGGACGGCGACGGCACTGTGCGGCGCTGCCATTTCGTCCCGGCAGAGCTCGGCAACCTCTACGACGGGAGCTACCGGCGCTCTCTCGGCCCGCGGGCCTGTCCGCTGGCTGTCTGCGACTGCCACATCGGCTACGTGCATCTGGAGACGCTGCCGCTGTACGACGTCTTCGCGGGCGGTGTGCTGGAACGGATACCGGCATCCCCGTTGTCGCCCCTCGCCGGACGGGCCTGAACCTCCAGCCCGTCCGGCGAGCGAGGGCACCACGGTGGCGGACACCGCCTAGACCCGGACTTCGCGGGTCGCTGTTTCAGGTTTGTGGCCAGCGGGTTTGTCCGATGTCGGTGTCGAGGAGATCGAGGAGGTGGAGTTGGACGCCACGGGTGATCTGGACGGTGGGCGGATCGGTGATGTGGCCGATCCGCAGGGTGAGTTCGCCGAGATGGTAGAAGATCATGCGGCCGGTGGGGCGGACCCGGCGGTTGTCGGGGTAGAGGCCGATCATGGTCTGTTCGGGGCCGAGTGCGCGTCTGACCTGCCGCTCGATCAGACAGAAGACGAGCAGGGCCAGGCAGATGACCTGGATCAGGGCGGCGACACGCCGGTTGTGCTGGACGAAGACGGGCGCGACCGCGAGGGGGCCCTTGAAGTCGTGGTAGCGGCGCTCGACCGCGCCCTGACCCTTGTAGTGGATCAGGACCTGGTCCGGGTCGGCCTGCTCGGCCGGGGTGGATGTCAGCAAGGCGTACCAGCCATCGACGGCGGCTTCGGTGTCCAGGACGCCGGTGTCGAAGTGCCAGGCCAGGGCCGGGATGCCGTGCTCGTTCTCGGTAACGGTGAAGCGCAGGCAGGAGGTGACACGGCGCTTGGCGGCGATCACCCCGACGCGGGCGGTGATCTTCTCGGCGGTCTTGTAGTGCCGTCCGCCGGCTGCGGCGGTGAGCTTGCCGAGTTCCTCGGCGGCCTTGGCCAGGCGTTTGGCCCGGGCGGCCTGCTGGCCCGCGGCGTTCGCGGTGGAGTGGACCAGGATCCGCCGCACGGTGAGCGGCGGATCGCTCTTGCGGGGCCCGTTCAGGGTGTGGGTGTCCTCCAGCACACGGTAGAACTCGCGCTGTTCGGCCGGCTTGTCCGCGTCCCGGTCCGGTGTCCAGTCCACGACGGTGGCCTGCGAGAAGTCGAGTGCGGCGTAGACGTCGTCCTTGACCTGCGCGGCCGGGGCCGGGGCAATGAACTGCACCCCGGCCGCCAGCAGGGCGGAGATGTTGGTGTAGGATACCAGTTTGGAGTCGGCAACCATCAGGAACTCCTGCTCGTCGGCCATGGCCCGCAGGTCCTTCATCGCCCCGACGACCTGGCTGACCTCGGCCGCCGCCCCGCCGAAGACCCGGGCATGGAGCGGAATGCCACCATCGGCCGACACCGCGAGTCCGGCCTGGACCTGCTTCAAGTCCACCCGCCGGTCCTTGGGATGCCCGTAGTTGATGACGGGGAAGTCCTCGTCCTGGCCCTGGACCGGGAAGGCCCCGTGCACGGACATGCTGGTCATGTCCCAGTGCATCCGGGACACATCGATCCCGAACTCACCGATCGCCCGCGCCCCGACCGTGCCCGCGATCTTCTCCAGCTCCGGAGCGATCGCGTCCAGAGCACGAGCCAGACGGTCGTCGTTCAGCAGCCCAGGCTCGATCCCGAAGACCTCCTCCACCGCCCAGCACCTGGCCCAGTCCTCCACCCGCACCAGCGGCGCGGGCGAGGTCAGCCGGTTGGCCACCAGCGCCTCGATCACCTGCCCGTGCGTCACCAGCGCACTCGCGCCACCGGGACAGACCTCGTCGACAATCCCGGCGACATCCAGCCGGCGCAGAAACTCGGCAGCGACAGGCAGAGCGCCCAGACGCTTCTCCACCACGGACGTCACCGCTACTTCAAAGCGCTGACGCTGGGACCGTGGCCGCGGGGACCGGGAAGACATCGACACACCCCACCCAACGCCACACCCCGGCTCGGGGACACCCCCGAGCCGGTCACACCATACGAATCAACGACCCGCGAAGTCCGGGCCTAGAAAGCTGCTGAAAATCTTGTGTGGGGGCTGTCCGGCCGCAGGCCGGGCGGCCCTTTCGCTATGCGGTGGACGGGATGAGGTGCCAGGTGTCGCCGGTCCTGGTGAGTCCGAGGTGGATCAGTCGGCGGAGGTTGAGGGCTGCTGCGCGGTGGTGGAGCCAGGTGTCGTTCTTCAGAACGCCTCGGTAGGGCACTCTGCGGTTGCCACGGGCGACGAGCCAGGCAATGGCCCGTTCGACCGGTGGCCGCCAGCGGCGGTACTCGGCCTGCCAGCCGGGGCTGTTGGCGGCGTGATCGCGGGCGGCCTTGAGCAGGTCGTACTTGACGTGGACGGTGAAGACCCGGCCGGTCTTGGACTTCGTGCAGTGTTCCCGCAGTGGACAGCCGGTGCACAGTTTCTTGAACTGGGCCTGGCGTTCCCCGCCCTGGCGCCTCTGACCGAGGGGGACGGTGTGTCCGGCCGGACAGGTGACCTGGCCGTTCGTGGTGTCGACGTCGAAATCGTCGGCGGTGAAACCGCCGGGGACGGCCGGCCGCAGCGGTGGTGGCTTGAGAACCAGGTCGTGTCCCTGTTCTTGCAGGTGTTCGCGTAACTCGCCGGTGCCGTAAGCGGTGTCGCCCAGGACGGTGACCGGTGCTTCCTCATCGGCGAGGAGATCCCGGGCGACGGCCGCCTCGTGGTTATGGGCCCCGCTGCCGGCGGTCAGGGCGACCTCGGTGAACAGGCCTTCCTCGGGCTCGAAGGCCACGTGGGCACGGAAGCCCTCCTGGTGGCGGGAGCGGTTCTTGTGGATATGCCGGGCCTCGGGATCGACCGTGGACACGGTGCGGTCATAGACGGTGCGCCGGGCGATGCGCCACCGGCCGTCCCGCCCGTCGGAGCCGTCGGCGGGTTCCACGTCCTGCCCGGCAACCAGGGCGAGCAGGCCGACCGCGTGCGCCGCTGCCTCTCCCAGCTCCTGGTCGGGCAGCCGGCCGAGCAGGTTCAGTGCGTCGGTGACCAGGGCGTCGATCAAAGCGGCGCGGGCATGCTCGTCGTTCCAGGCGATCTTCGGTTTACCCGGGTCGGTGTAGTCGTGGGCGGTGCACCACTGGTCGGCGACCTGCTGGGCGCCGGGGACCACACGGATCACCCGGCGGATCGCGGCGACCAGCTGGGTAACGGTGTCCTGGGTGGCGACCGCGTCGTCCAGCACGGTGGAGTCCAGCGCCCTGCGCTGCCTGCCCTTGAGCACACCGGTGGCCGCGACGACCTCTCTGACCTTGGCGAACAACCGGTTCGGGTCACCGGAACGCTGCAGCCGACGGCGGAAATACGTCAACAGCGACGGATCGAAGGCAGTGTCGTACAACCCGAGTCCGCACGCGGCCTTCCACCGCAGGTCGCAGCGCAGTTCCTGCACCGTCTCGAAATCCGAGAGCCCGTGCAGGCTCTGCAGCACAACCGTGGCGGCCAGGACCTGCGGCGGCAGCGAGGGACGCCCGTTCGTCGAGGGATACATGTCCGCGAACATGGCACCGGGGAAGAGGGCCTCGCGATGCTCGGCCAGAAACGCGAACACGCTCCCGACCGGGATCAACTCCCGGCACGTCTCCCACACGTCCTCGCCGACGCTCTCCCCAGCCCATTCCCCCTGCATGGACACAAGACTGACCCCACTCCACCCGGAGCGAGGCCAGAACCCAACATTTTCAGCAATCTTCTAGAGCGGCAGGAGGTCCGGCCGCTTCGCCTCGACATGGTCGCCGGAGGACTCGCCGCGCAGCCGCCGGCCGATCCACGGGACCAGGTACTCGCGGGCCCAGTGGATGTCGTCGCGCCGTACTTCGAGCGTGCCGCGCTGTGCCTGCGGGGGCCATTCCTGGTCGGGGTCGACCGGCACATCGATGCCGAGGACCTGGGCGGCGCGCAGCGCGACCCTGGTGTGTCCCTCGGGCGACAGATGGAGCCGGTCGTCGTCCCAGGCGCGCCTGTCCTGGACGGACCGCAGCGACCACAGGTCGAGGACCGGGCAGTCGTAGCGGTCGGCGATGGACCGCACATGGGCGGTGTAGGTGGCGATCTTGCCGCGCAGATGGCGCAGCACGGGAACGCCTCGGGTGTCGAAGCCGGTGGTGACCAGGACGGTTCCGACCGATTCGGCCAGCTCGGCGACCGCGCGCTCGAAGCGCTCGGCCACGTCGTCGGGGTCGGTGCCGGGCCTGATGATGTCGTTGCCGCCCGCGCAGAAGCTCACCAGGTCGGGTGCGAGCTCCTTGGCGCGCGGCACCTGCTCCTCGACGATCTGGTCGAGGAGGCGTCCGCGTACGGCGAGATTGGCGTACCTGAAATTCCCGTGAGCGGAGCCTTCGGTGCCCGTCCCCGCATCGGGGTCCGGGAGCTGGTCCGCGAGAAGTACCGCGAAACGGTCCGCCCAGCCGACGAAGGTTCCGTCCGGGCCGGGGTCGCCGACTCCCTCGGTGAAGCTGTCGCCAATCGCTGCGTACGACCCGATGACGCCATGTCGGTTGATGACGCCACGTTGATTTTTTCTCGAATCGTCTGCCACAAACGCTCATCCTGCACCGCTGAATGTGACCTACGCGACCGTAATAAGGGGTTGACGGGTGGCGAGATAGACCACCAGGTCAGGTTTTGGTAAAGGGGGAATAAGCAGAAGGGGCGGTGCGCCGTCGCGCACTGCCCCTTCTGTGTTGCTCAGGTCATGCCTTGTCGCTCAACTGCCCGGCCGTTCGGCTCAGACGTAGATGCCGTGCGAAGCCAGGTAGGCGATCGGGTCGATGTCCGAGCCGTACGCCGGGCCCGTGCGAACCTCGAAGTGCAGGTGCGGGCCGGTGGCGTTGCCGGTGGCGCCGGAGAGGCCGATCTGCTGACCGGTGCTCACGGTCTGGCCCGCGGAGACGGAGATCGAGGACAGGTGGCCGTACTGCGAGTAGTGGCCGTCGGCGTGCTTGATGACGACCTGGTTGCCGTACGCGCCGCCCCAGCCGGCGGTGACGACGGTGCCGGAGGTGATGGTCTTCACGCCGGTGCCGGTGAAGACGGGGAAGTCGATGCCGGTGTGGCTGCCGCTGGACCAGTTGGAGCCGGAGGCGCGGTATCCGGTGGTGTGGTTGCCGGGGACCGGGTGGGTGTAGCCGGAGCTGTTGCTCCGGCCTGCCGGGGCGGAGGTCTTGGACTCCGTGACCGTCGAGGCCTTGACCGGGGCGGACTTGGCCGGGGCGGACTTCTCCACGACCGACGAGGGCACCGAGGGGGCCTTCGACGGGAGGGCCGCGCCCGCGCCGGCGCCGGTGGACGCGGCGTGGCCCGGCTCCTTGCCGCCGAGCGTCAGCTTCATGCCCGGGAAGATCAGGCCGGGGTCTTCACCGACGACCTTGCGGTTGTCCTGGTACAGCTTCTGCCAGCCGCCCTTGACGTTGTGCTCGGTGGCGATCTTCGACAGGTAGTCGCCGGAGACGACGGAGTACGTCGTGGTGGCGGCCTGCTTCTGCGCGACCGGCTTGGCCGGGGCGGCGTGCGTGGCGGCGGCGGAGGCCGACTGCGGCGCGGCGGCCGGGGCCGACTGCGGCGCGGCGTGGGCACCGGTGGCGCCGAGCAGCGGCAGTGCGATGACGGCACCACCGGCGCCTGCGGCGGCGATGCCACGGGCGATGGTGCTGGACTTCGTACGACGGTGCTTACCCGATATGGACATGACGTGCTTCCTCTCCGGCGCCTGCGAGGTGAGCTGTCGGGTTCGGGCTGGAGATGCCCGGCCGCGCCGAGCGCGACTTCACCCCTAGCCGGCCGGATTTCTCCGATCGGCGGCCTACCTGGTTCCCCCGCTCCTGCCACACGATGAGTGGGTGCGAATTCCGGGCGGCGGCAGGATTAGGCGGTCCGTCCGGATTGACGGTGACCGTAAGCGAGTCGGGACGGCGATAACAAGCCACTGATTCCGCACCGGAATCCGCGCTCGGAAATCGGCGCGGAATTCCGGTCACACTCCGTGGATTAAGGATCTTGGCTTTCCGCGCCGCGCACGGAATACCCGACCGCCTCGCCAGCACACACCGTCACGGATATGACTCCGCTCACGAGGGAGCCACCATCTCCCGCGCAAGCGGGGTGTATTGAGCTAAATGCACAGATTACGGACATGTCATGCCCATCATTCGCGTCGCAGCCTCAGCACCCGCGCATCGAGATCCCCCCGAAGCCCGGTGTGCAGCCCCTGATGCAGCAGTACCGAACCGTGGTGCACGGCCCCCGTGTCCAGGCAGGTGTACGTCGCCGCGGGGTCGATCCCGCGCAACCGCAGGGCCGGGGGCCGCTCCCCGTACCTCTGCGCCTCGAGCCACATCAGGACCACGGTCTCGTCCCCGTGGACGTACTGGACCGCACTGAGTCCGCCGCGCGGGGCGCGCAGCCGGTACAGCGCGCCGTGCTGCACCACCGGCCGGATCTCCTTGTAGAGATCCACCCAGGTCCGCGCCTCGGCCAGCTCCTCCTCGCTCCACTCGGTGAGGTCCCCACCGACCCCGAGCACACCGGCCATCGCGCTCACGAAACGGAACCGCAGTGAGCTGACCCTGTCGTTGAGCTGGACATTCGGGCTGTCGGTGACCCAGGCGGCCATCACCCGGGCCGGATGGATCTGGCCGAAGCCCTCCTGGATGGTGAGGCGGTCGAGCGGGTCGGTGTTGTCGGAGGTCCACACCTGGTCCGTACGGGACAGAATCCCCAGGTCGATCCTGCCGCCGCCGCCCGAGCAGGACTCGAAGGCGACGGAGGGGTGCGCGGCCCGGAGCCGGTCGATCAGCGCGTACAGGGCGTCCACGTGCTCGATCCAGAGCTTCTGCTGATACTCCTCACCCGGCCAGCCCGCGTCGGTGAAGCTGCGGTTGAAGTCCCATTTCACATAGTCGACGGGCGTACTGGAGAGCAGTGTGTCCAGTTGCTCCCACAGATAGTTCTGCACATCGGTGCGGGCCAGATTGAGCACCAGTTGATTGCGGAACTCGGTCCGCGCCCGCCCGGGGAAATGCTGCACCCAGTCGGGGTGCGCGCGATAGAGATCGCTGTCGGCATTGACCATTTCCGGCTCGACCCAGATACCGAACTGCATGCCGAGTCCGTGCACTTCGTCGGCGAGCGGCTTCAGTCCGCCGGGAAAGCGGTCCGGATTCGGCGTCCAGTCGCCGAGCCCGGCCCGGTCGCTGGTGCGCTGCCCGAACCACGCGTCGTCCACGACGAACAGCTCGGCGCCCATCGCGGCGGCGCGCTCGGCGAGGGCGCGCTGCTGCTCCTGCGAGATGTCGAAGCCGGTCGCCTCCCAGGAGTTGTAGAGCACCGGCCGCAGGCTCTGTGCGTCCGGGATCACATGGGCCAGCTGCCAGGCGTGCCAGGCCCGGCTCGCCCCGCCGAACCCCTCCGCACTCCACAGACCGGCGAAGACGGGGGTGCTGTACGACTCCCCCGGCGCGAGCAGCAGCAGCCCCGAGTCGTCGTAGCCGGCGCCGCCGGTGATCTGTACGAGCCCATCGGGGAGTTGCTGTACGGAAATCCGCCACGACCCGGACCAGCCGAGCGCACAGCCGTACACCTCGCCGCTCTCCTCGGTCGCCGCACCGTCGGCGTCGAGTGCGACCCACGGCAGGTACTGGTGCCCGGTGTGGCCGCGCCTGCTGGAGATGACGCTCTCGCCGTACGTCAGCTCCGCCCGTGCAAGCTGCGACTCCGCCGCCCAGCGTCCGTGCAGCCGGCTCAGCCGCCAGCCGTCGCGGGCGGGCAGCGCCCAGGCTGCCGCGTCGGCGCGCAGCAGTTCCAGCGGCGGACCGTCCGGCCCGGCGTGGGCGACGGTGGCCCAGCGCTCGATCACATCGGAGTCGTCCCGCATCCGGTAGTGCAGGGTGAGGACGAGCCGGTGCACGGAGTCGGCGAATCCGATACGGAGTTCGTCTCCGTCGACCGTGGCGTCGGCAAAGGCCCACTCGGTGCCGCGGACCTCAGGGGTGCGTACCGAGAGGGCCGGGCGGACGAACCGGGGGCCGCCCTCCACGGGGTACTCCTCGCGGCCGTCGAGCTGGGACTCGAAGCCCCTGAAGGGTGGCTCCGGCGCTGCGGCCAGGGCCTCGGCCGCGGCAAGGGGGATCCGCGGCCCCCAGTGCAGATGGACCAGCTCGTCCCGCTCGGTGATTCGCAGTGCGTAGCTGCTGCTCGCCCCGGTGAGCAGCCAGGTCCGGCCCTTGTCGCCAGTCTCGATCATCGCATCCCCACATTCCAACAGTTCCGCACATCATCGACCATCGCCGGTGGGTGGGCAACGGCCTTGCAAGGAATTCACCGGGCGAATTCGCCGCAGGAGTACCGGGGTTCGCGGAAGTATCGACAAGCAATGACCAAGATGATTGCCTGAGGAATCAATGTCGTATCGTCGCGAGAGTGGCCTTGTCGGCGACTCGCGCCGGCGCCAGACACTCCAGGAGTCACTGTGACGCAGCAGTTGCCGCAGATCCCGTCGACGGAACCCGAGCTGGCGGGTGTCCGCAACTTCCGCGATGTGGGCGGACTGCCCACCGTGGACGGCCGGCGGGTGCGGTTCGGACGACTCTTCCGCAGTGGTCACCTCGCGCACGCCACCGCCGAGGACGCCGCCTTCCTGGGCGGTCTCGGTCTGCACACGGTCTTCGACTTCCGCAATGCGGCCGACCACCGGCTCGACGGCCTGGATGTGGAGCTGCCGGGCGTACGGAATGTGAGCATCCCGCTTTCCGACCCCGCCGACGGCACCGAGTTCTGGCGGATGGTCCGCGACGGGGACCTCGGCCAGCTGCGCTCGATCCTGGCCGACGGCAAGGGGGCGAACCGGATGATCGCCTCGTACCGCGCGATCATCCGGGACCGTACCGCCGAGCACAGCCGGGTTCTGCACGCCCTGGCCGAGGACAGCGTTCCCGCATTGATGCACTGCGCGGCGGGCAAGGACCGGGCCGGTCTGTCGATCGCGGTGTCACTGCTCGCGGTCGGTGTCGAGCGCGACGCCATCGAGGCCGACTACCTGAAGTCGAACGACGCCCACCGCCGCTACAAGGTGCGCCGCAGCGACACCTCGGCGGACGGTATGTCGGCCGAGGTGATGGAACTGCTCAATCCCCTTTTCGGCGCCCACGCCGACTACCTCGCAGCGGCCTTCGCCACCATCGAGGAGACCTGGGGCAGCACGGACCGCTATCTCTCCGAGGGGCTGAAACTCGCCCCCGAGACCCGTGGGCGGCTGCGCGACCGGCTCCTCGACGAGGCATAGACGGACCCGCTCGGCGGCGGTGGTCAGCCCTTGCCGGCCACCGCGAAGAGCAGGTAGAGGAAGGCCGCGAAGATGTGTCCGGCAATGAGATAGGCAAACAGCCGGATCACCACGCCGCGCGGAAACTTCCGCTCCTGGGCTTCGTAGTTCTTCTTGGACCCCAGCGGGTCGAAGTTCTCTGAATCGGACATGACAGTCCTCTCTGGTGACCGGACGGACCGGTCTCAGCGATGGTGGATGCCGCCACCGAGACACAGCTCGGCGGCGGGGCTCTGCAGCAGGGTGTGGACGAAGAGCAGCTCGGCACCGTCGCGATCGACGGCCCCGATCCGGTGCGGGGTGAGCGAGTCGAAGTGCGCACTGTCACCGGGAGCGAGATCGTGCACGGTGTCCCCGAGCGTCACTCGAAGGTGACCGACGAGCACATACAGCCACTCCTCGCCGGGATGGACACGCACGAGATCGCCCTGTACGCCGTACGGAACCCGCACGCGGAGCGCCTGCATCGCCCGGCCTGAACCGCCGGCCCGCTGGTACATCCAGCCGTCGGCCTCGGCCCCCTCGAACTTCCCGCCGCGGATGATCGCCTCCCGTTCCGGGGGCGTCTCGCCGAGCAGTTCGGAGACTGTCGTACCGTAGATCCTGGCAAGACCGAGGAGCATCGGCAGCGAAGGCTGCCGACGGCCCGTTTCGAGCCGGGAGAGATGGGCGGGTGAGAGCCCCGCCCGCTGAGCGGCGGTCTCCAGGGTGAGACCACGGCTGCGGCGCAGATCGCGCAGGCGTGGCGCGACCCCGGGCAGCTCGTCGGCCACCCCTCCGTCTGGAGTGTTCATGTACCCATTGGGCCAGGAACTTTCCTCCTAGGCAAATTTCTTACCTAGGAGGCAAACGAGGTAAGCCTTGCCGGGCCCGCGGGGTCAGCGGTTGGCGACGGCCTGTTTCACCAGGGTCCTGCCGAAGTCCCACATAAGCCCGCCGCCACTGTGAGCGTCGTCCATCACCGCGGTGAACGCCGCGACGAACCGGTCGACGTCCGGCTCCCCGATCACCAGCGGCGGAATCAGCTTGATCACTTCCAGATGATCGCCCGAGACCTGGGTGAGGATGCGGTGCTTCTGCAGCAGGGGCACCACCACCATCTGCGCGAAGAGGCCCTTGCGGGCCGCCTGCAGCATGGTCCAGCGGCTGCGCAGCTTCAGTGACGACGGCCGGCCGAACTCGATGCCGATCATCAGCCCGCGCCCGCGCACCTCGTACAGCAGCTCATAGCGGTCGACCAGTGCGGCCAGCCGCTCGCGCAGCAGATCACCGGTGCGGCGCGCACCCGCGACGGTCTCCTCGTCCTCCATCACCGTGAGGACCGCGAGCCCGGCCGCCATCGCCTGGGCGTTGGAGCCGAAGCTCGCGGAGTGGACCAGGACCCGGTCCATCGTCGAGTAGACGCGTCTGAAGATCCAGTCCTTGCCGAGGGTCGCCCCGACCGGCACATAGCCACCGGACAGAGCCTTGGCGACACAGACCAGATCGGGCTCGACACCCTCCTCGTGCTGGTACGCGTAGAAGTCGCCGGTCCTGCCGAGGCCGGTCTGCACCTCGTCGGCAATGAGCAGTGCCTTGTGCTTGTGCAGCAGTTCCTGCGCGTCCCGCAGGAAGCCGGGCGGCGCGGCGTGGACGCCCTTGCCCTGGATCGGCTCGACAACCAGTGCCGCCACATCACCGCGCTTCAGTTCACTGCGCAGTGCGTCGAGATCCCCGAGCTCGATGGCGGTGTCCGGCAGCAGCGGTGCGAAGCCGTCCCGGAAGCCGCTCTCCCCGTTGACCGAGAGCGAGCCGGTCGTCAGCCCGTGGAATGCGTGGGTGCAGTAGAGAATCCTGGGCCTGCCGGTGGCGTACCGTGCGAACTTCAGGGCGGTCTCGACAGCCTCCGTACCGCTGTTGCCGAAGAAGACCCGGTCCAGGTGCGGGCTGTGCGTGAGCAGCTTCTCGGCCAGCAGCCCGGGCAGCGGTTGGCAGTCGAAGCGGGTGAGATCGGCGAGCGAGGCGTCCAGGACGTCGTGCAGGGCCTTGCGTACGACGGGGTGGTGCCGGCCGAGGCCCATCACGCCGAACCCGGCGAGCATGTCGAGGTAGTCGTTGCCGTCCGCATCCCAGAAGTGCGCACCCTCGGCCCGTTCGTAGACCTTGTCGAAGCCGATGGTGTGCAGCATGCGGGGCAGCTGGTGGTTGAGGTATTTCGTGTGCAGCTCGTAGCGCTCGCCGCCGCGCTCCGCGAGGAGCTGTGCCAGGTCGAAGCCCTTGGGCCCGTCGTCCTTCATGCCCCGCTCTCCTCGGTCCTTGTCGCTGCTTCCTTGGCGGCCAGTACGGCGCTGATGCGCCCCGCGATCTCGACAGGGGTGAGCCCGATGTCGGCCAGCACCTCGGCGCGCTTGCCGTGGGCGAGGAACTGATCGGGGATGCCGAACGTCCGCAGCGGTACGTCGACCCCGGCATCCCGCAACGCCTGCCCGACCGCCGAACCAACGCCCCCTGCCCGGCTGTTGTCCTCGACGACGGCGACCAGCCGGTGCCGTTCGGCGAGCGGGGCCAGCTGTTCGTCGACCGGCTTGACCCAGCGCGGGTCGACGACGGTGCAGCGGATGCCGCCGCCCGCCAGCAGGTCTACGGCCTTCAGACAGACCGGGGCGAGCACACCGACGGCCACGAGCAGCACATCGGGGTCGTCCGCCCGGTGCAGTACGTCCATTCCGCCGATCCGGTCGATGGCCGGGATCGGCTCCCCCACCGACTCCTTGGGGAACCGGATCACGGTGGGTACGTCGTCGATGTCGACGGCCTCGCGGAGCTCGGCGCGCAGTTCGTCGGCGTCGCGCGGGGCGGCGATCCGCAGCCCGGGGACCACCTGCAGCATGGACATGTCCCACATGCCGTTGTGCGAGGGCCCGTCGGGACCGGTGACTCCGGCCCGGTCGAGGACGAAGGTCACCCCGCACTTGTGCAGCGCGACATCCATCAGCAGTTGGTCGAAGGCCCGGTTGAGGAAGGTGGCGTAGACGGCGACGACCGGATGCAGTCCGGCGGTGGCGAGTCCCGCTGCGCAGACCGCCGCGTGCTGCTCGGCGATCCCGACGTCCCAGACCCGGTCGGGGAACGCCTCGGCGAACTTCGTCAGTCCGACGGGGTGCAGCATCGCCGCGGTGATGGCCACGACATCCGGCCGCTCCGCGCCGATCGCGGCGATCTCGTCCCCGAACACCGAGGTCCAGGAGGGCGCTCCGGACGGGGCGAGCGGTGCGCAGGTCAGCGGGTCCATCGCGCCCACGGTGTGGAAGCGGTCGGCCTCGTCCCGGAGCGCGGGCGGGTAGCCGCGGCCCTTCTCGGTGAGGCAGTGCACCAGCACCGGGCCGTGGAAGCGTTTCGCCCGGTGCAGTGCGGATTCGACGGCCGCGATGTCATGACCGTCGATCGGCCCGACGTACTTGAGCCCGAGGTCCTCGAACATGCCCTGCGGGGCAAAGGCGTCCTTGAACCCCTTCTTCGCGCCGTGGAGCGACTCGTACAACGGCTGTCCGATGACGGGCGTCTGCTGGAGCACGCCCTTGCCCCAGGCGAGGAAGCGTTCGTATCCGTCGGTGGTACGGAGGGTGGCGAGGTGGTTGGCAAGACCGCCGATCGTGGGGCCGTAGGAGCGTTCGTTGTCGTTGACCACGATGACCAGCGGCCGGTCCCTCGCGGCCGCGATGTTGTTGAGCGCCTCCCAGGCCATCCCGCCGGTGAGGGCCCCGTCGCCGATGACGGCCACGACATGGTCGCTCCGCCCCAGCACCTGATGGGCCTTGGCGATGCCGTCGGCCCAGCCGAGGACGGTCGAGGCATGCGAGTTCTCGATGACGTCGTGCTCGGACTCCTCGCGGGAGGGGTAGCCGGAAAGGCCCCCCTTGCCGCGCAGCTTGGAGAAGTCCTGCCGCCCGGTGAGCAGTTTGTGCACGTAGCTCTGGTGCCCGGTGTCCCACAGGATGCGGTCCACGGGCGAGTCGAAGGCCCGGTGCAGGGCGATGGAGAGCTCCACCACCCCCAGGTTGGGCCCCAGATGACCGCCGGTCCTCGCCACCGCCCGGACGAGGAACTGTCTGATTTCCTCGGTGAGTTCGTCGAGTTGTGCTTCGCTCAGCGCCTTGAGATCGTGCGGCCCCCGGATGTTCTCCAGAATCGTCACGCTCGGGCCCCCTCTCTGGTTCTGTTTCAGCTCACGGTGACGGCGGGAACCCCCGACGGTGTCCCTGCGTCGTCCATGCCCTCGGCGACCTTCAGGGCTTCTTCGACCAGCGTCTCGACGATCTTCGATTCGGGCACGGTCTTGATGACCTCGCCCTTCACGAAGATCTGCCCCTTGCCGTTCCCGGAAGCGACACCCAGGTCCGCCTCACGGGCCTCACCCGGACCGTTGACGACGCAGCCCATCACGGCCACCCGCAAGGGCACCTCCATGCCCTCAAGACCCGCACTGACCTCATCCGCCAGCTTGTACACATCCACCTGCGCCCGACCGCACGACGGACACGACACGATCTCCAGCCGCCGCTGCTTCAGATTCAGCGACTCCAGAATCTGCAGCCCGACCTTGACCTCCTCGGCCGGCGGCGCCGACAGCGACACCCGGATCGTGTCCCCGATCCCCTCGCTCAGCAGCGCACCGAACGCCACCGCCGACTTGATCGTGCCCTGGAACGCCGGCCCCGCCTCCGTCACACCCAGATGCAGCGGATAGTCGCACTGCGCCGCCAGCTGACGGTACGCATTGACCATCACCACCGGATCGTTGTGCTTCACCGAGATCTTGATGTCCCGGAAACCGTGCTCCTCGAAGAGCGACGCCTCCCACAACGCCGACTCCACCAACGCCTCCGGAGTCGCCTTCCCGTACTTCTTCAGCAGCCGCGCATCCAGCGAACCGGCATTCACACCGATCCGGATCGGCGTACCCGCATCCTTCGCGGCCCGCGCGATCTCCTTCACCTTGTCGTCGAACTGCTTGATGTTCCCCGGATTCACCCGCACCGCCGCACAGCCCGCATCAATCGCAGCGAACACATACTTCGGCTGGAAATGAATGTCCGCGATCACCGGGATCTGCGACTTCTTCGCGATCGTCGCCAGCGCGTCCGCATCGTCCTGCGTCGGACACGCCACCCGCACGATCTGACAGCCCGACGCCGTCAGCTCCGCGATCTGCTGCAACGTCGCACCGATGTCCGACGTACGCGTCGTGGTCATCGACTGCACCGACACCGGCGCATCCCCGCCGACCGCAACCGACCCGACCTGAATGCGCCGCGAGTGGCGGCGCATCGCGAGCGGCCGGGCCGGCAACTCGGGGAGACCCAGTGCGACCGGTTCTCCAGGGGTCATGACGTCACCCGTTCCCGGAGACGGTCTCGCGCATGGCGCGCAGGGATTCCTTCAGCGATCCCATGGTGGCGAGGACGGCGGTGGGCTCGTATCCGCAGTGCGCCATGCAGTTGGCGCAGCGCGGGTCCTTGCCCCGGCCGTACTTGTCCCAGTCGGTCTCCTCGATGAGTTCGCGGTACGTCGGAACGTACCCGTCACTCATCAGATAGCAGGGCCGCTGCCAGCCGAAGAGCGAGTAGTTCGGGATCGCCCACGCGGTGCACGGGAAGTCCGCCTTGCCTTCCAGGAAGTCCAGGAACAGCGGCGAGTGGTTCAGTCGCCAGCGGGACCGGTTGCCGCCCGCGAACGACTTCTTGAAAAGTTCTCGGGTCTGCTCGACGCCGAGGAAGTGCTCCTGGTCGGGTGCCTTCTCGTACGCGTAGGCGGGCGAGATCATCATCTCGTCGACCTTCAGATCGTCATTGAGGTAGTTCAGGACCTCGATGACGGTCTGCGGGGTGTCGGTGTTGAAGAAGGTGGAGTTCGTGGTGACCCGGAAGCCGCGGCGCTTGGCCTCCTTGATCGCCGCCACCGCCTCGTCGAACACGCCTTCCTTGGCGACCGATTCATCGTGCCGTTCGCGCAGCCCGTCGATGTGCACGGCGAAGGCGAAGAACGGCGACGGGGTGAATTTCTCGATCTTCTTACGTAGCAGCATCGCATTGGTGCAGAGAAAGACGTACTTCTTCTTTTCCACCAACTGCCGCACGATTTCGTCGATCTGCGGGTGCATCAGGGGTTCGCCACCCGCGATGGAAACCATCGGGGCGCCCGATTCCAGTACCGCGCCGACGGCCTGGGCCACCGGCATGCGCTGCTTCAGAACTCCGGCCGGATGCTGGATCTTTCCGCAGCCCTCGCACGCCAGATTGCAGGCGAACAAAGGCTCCAGCTCGACAATGAGCGGGAACTTGTCCCGCTTGCGGAGCTTCTGTTCAATGAGGTACGTCGCAACCTTGATGGTCTGGCGGAGCGGCATGGCCATCTAGCTCACCTCCTGGGGAGCAGCAGAGATCGGTGCCATTCGTAGAAAGCCGGTAGGACGGCACGGAGAACACGGAAAGCCGATATTCCACCGCGTATCGTGCCGATGCGGACGAGCTCATGCTCGGGAGCGTCCACGACCACCCGTACGGCGGCAACCGGGCGTGGCCCGGACCGCAGGGCAGCGCGGAGAGTGGCGGCGGACTCCATGTCCACCGCGATCGCTCCGGTGGCCCGCAGCTCGGCCCGCTCATGTCCGCGTACGACATGGGCGGAGCCGGTCAGCGGACCGGTGTGGACGGTACGGCCGGGCACCGCACCGGCGAGGGCCTCGGCGAGCAGGCCCGTGCCGGTGCAGACCGTCGAGTCCCCGGATTCCCTGGTCTCGGCAGCGACCACCAGGTCCCCGGGGTGCATGCCGGGTGACAGCCCGGCGCAGAATCCGGAGGCGAGCACCGCCGTGCCGGGCGCCCGGTCCTGACCGAGCGCCCGTGACACGGCCGCCTCGGCGGCCTTGGGGCCCATGCCCGTACGGAGTACGGTCACCGGGCCCGGCGCGTCACCGGCCCTGCCTCTGCCGCTGCGCAGGGCGAATTGCTCGATGCCGAGCGCACAGGCGATCAGCAGTGGCACCGCGGGGCCGGCCGGCCCCGGACCATCGCCCATCAGGCCCCCTTGCGGGTGACCGTGCGGTCGGCGAACGGTTCGCCGTACACGTACCGTCCGAGTGCGGTGAGCGGAAAAACCTGCCGGTAGAGGTGGTAGTTGATGGAGAAGTCCCAGGGGAAGCCGGTTCCGGTGAAGTACGGCTCGTCCCAGGATCCGTCGACCTGCTGCGTCTCGCTGAGCCAGGACACTCCCCGCTGCACGGCCCTGCTGTCCCGCCGTCCTGCGGCAAGCAGTGCGAGCAGCGCCCACGCGGTCTGGGAGGCGGTCGAGGCGCCGTGCCCGATCCACTTGTCCTCCTGGTACGAGCGCAGGTCCTCGCCCCAGCCGCCGTCGCCGTTCTGTACGGACTCCAGCCAGCCGACCGCGCGGCGGATCGCCGGATGCGTGACGGGCAGTCCGGCGGCCACCAGCGCGGGCACCACCGACCCTGTGCCGTATACGTAGTTGACGCCCCAGCGGCCGAACCAGCCGCCGCTCGCGTCCTGTTCGGCAAGCAGCCACTCGATACCGCGCCGGGTGGCGGGGTGCCCGGACCGCCCCTCGACGGCGAGCATCTCGACCACGTGCCCGGTGACATCGGCGGACGGCGGGTCGATGACCTCACCGAAGTCGCAGAAGGGCAGCCGGTTGGGAAACGCGCTGGTGTTGTCCGCGTCGAACGCACCCCAGGCCCCGTTGCGGGACTGCATGCCGAGGTTCCAGCGCACTCCGCGCCTGATGGCGGCCTCGACGCGTGCCTTGTCGGGGTGACGGACCCGGCGCAGCGCGAGAACCACCTCCGCGGTGTCGTCGATGTCCGGGTAGTTGTCGTTGTGGAACTCGAACGCCCAGCCGCCCGGGTTGAGCCGGGGACGGCGCACGGACCAGTCGCCGGGCCGCACGATCTCCTCGCCGAGCATCCAGTCCGCGGCCTTCACGAGCGCCGGGTGGTCGGGGCTGACCCCGGCGTCGGCGAGGGCGATGGTGGCGAGGCAGGTGTCCCAGACCGGGGACTGACAGGCCTCGATCATCCGGGCGCCGTCCTCGCGCCAGACAGCGAAGCGGTCGAGCGAGGCAAGTCCGGCCCGCATCACCGGGTGGTCCAGGTCGTAGCCGAGCAGGTGCAGGGCGATGACGGAGTACACGGCGGGCGGCTGGATGCCTCCCCAGCAGCCGTCGTTCTCCTGGCGTTCGATGATCCAGCGGGCCGCGGCGTTCATGGCGGTCCGGCGCAGCTTGCGAGGTGCGATCCGGTGGTACGCGTGCAGCGCCTTGTCCAGGCGCTGGAAGACTCTGTCCCAGCTCGCCGCCGGAACGGCGGGCCTGGGCGGGTTCGGGTCGCGTGGGTCGGTGTGCAGCTCGTCGAGGGCGAAGGGGGCCGGGCGTACCGGCCGCTTGGCCGAGACGATGGTGAGCGGCACGATGGTCTGGCGGGCCCAGCAGCCGAAGTCATAGATGTTGAGCGGAACCCATTTGGGAAAGAACATCAGCTCGGGCGGGAGTTCCGGCAGGTCGTCCCATTTCCACCAGCCGAAGAGGGCGAGCCAGATCCGGGTGAAGACGCGGCTCGCCGCGATTCCGCCCTGTTCCCTGATCCATCCCGAAGCGCGGGCCATATGCGGTTCGTCCGGCCGGTCTCCGGCCAGCCGCAGTGCCACGTACGCCTCGATGGTGGTGGAGAGTTCGCCTGGGCCGCCGTGGAAGGTGGCCCAGGTGCCGTCGCCGCGCTGTTCGCCGCGGATGAAACGGCCGGCCGCCTGAACGGTGGCCTGGTCCTGAATGCCGAGGAATTGGCGGAGCAGCAGGTCTTCGGCGTCCATGGTGACGTTGGTGGCGAGGTCACCCTTCCACCAGCCCTGCTCGTCCTGCCTGCCGAGGAGATGCTCCACCGAGCGTTCCGCGGCCCGCCGCGCGGCGGCGAGTACGTCGTCCGCGGCGATGGTCGTATCGGTCGGATTACTGGCCGAGGCTGCGCGGGGGCTCACAGCCCCGGTGCTTCCGTCGGTCGTCGCTGTCATGGCTTCCCCTTCGTGCAGTTGTTCCTCTGCTGTGCTGGGGTCTCCGTCGGCCGGTGCCCGGGACGGGCACCGGCCGGCGACTGCGAGTCATATGGAGCAGATGGTCATCATCTCTTTCGTACGACGACGAAGTCCGCGAGCGCTGTGAGCTGCGCCCGCACGGTTTGCGGCATGTCGACCCGGTGCAGTGCCTCGATGGCGACCGCATGCTGTCGACGGGCCTCCTGGGCGGTCCATTCGCGGCCGCCCGCCTCCTCGATGAGCGCCGCACGGGCGGCGAACTCCTCTTCGGAGAAGCTGTCGAAATCACTGCTCTTGGCGTCGGCGGCGAGCAGTTCGCCGAGGCGCTCCGAGGCCGGTCCGCCCGCTGCGAGCGCGGCGACGACCGGCAGGGACTTCTTGCGCTGGCGCAGATCGCTCCAGGTCTGCTTGCCGGTGGACTCGGGGTCGCCCCAGATGCCGAGCAGATCGTCGACAGCCTGGAAGGCGAGGCCGAGGTGGTAGCCGTATGCCTCCAGGGTGTCGGCGGTCCGGTCGTCGGCGCCGCCGAGAACCGCACCGATGGAGCAGGCGCAGGCGAGCAGGGCGCCGGTCTTGTTGCCCTCCATCTCCAGGCACTCCTCGACGGTGACTCGCTCGCGGTGCTCGTAGGAGATGTCCTGGGCCTGCCCGTCGATGAGCTTGCGGGTGGCGACGGTCAGCCGACGGGCCGCGCGGCCCGCCTCGACGGTGCCGAGCTCCAGCAGGATCTCGTTGGCGAGCGCGAAGAGCGCGTCGCCGACCAGGATCGCCTGGGCGGGGCCGTGCACCTTCCAGACGGTGTCGCGGTGGCGGCGCTGTTCGTCGCCGTCCATCAGGTCGTCGTGCAGCAGCGAGAAGTTGTGCACGAGTTCGACGGCCACGGCGCCAGGGATGCCGGCCTCGGCGGCGGCGCCGGCCGCCTCCGCGGACAGCAGGGCGAGCGCCGGGCGCACGGCCTTGCCGCCGTCGCCGTCGGAGCGCCGTCCCTGGGCGTCGATCCAGCCGAAGTGGTAAGCGGCGACGGTGTCCATGGGTGGTGCGAGCCGGTCAACGGCGGCCCGGAGCACCGGCGTGGAAAGGGCCCGTCCGCGCTCCAGAAGCGCGGTGACGTCCGTGGTGTCGGCCACGGTGTCGAAAGCCGGATTCGCCGGGGTCACTGACTCTCCTCTTGTTCCGGTGGTACTGCTCATGCCGCCTCCTGCAGCGGACGTTCATGGGTGCGGCCGAGCGTCCGGAGCGCGGCGTCCGCTGCGCTGAACCCGCTGCGGACGGCACCCTCCATCGTCGCGGGCCAGCCGGTGGCCGTCCAAGCTCCGGCCAGACTGAGGCCGGGGGTACGGGTGCGGGCCCCGGGCCGCAGTCGGCCGACGCCGGGGGCGGGGGCGAAGGTCGCCGTGCGCTCCCGGGTGACGAAGAAATCCCTGATCCCGGCCCCACGGGCGGCCGGAAGGAGCCGCTCCAGCTCGGGCAGGTAGCGCTTTCGCAGCTCGGCGACGGGGAGGTCGATCTCCTCGTCGGCGGCGGACTGGGACACCGCGAGGTACTGGCCGGGTCCGGTGAGACCCGAGGCATCCGTGCGGTCGAAGACCCACTGGACCGGGGAGCCGAGCGCGGCGAAGAACGGGCGGCGCAGCACCTTGCGGTCGTAGACCACATGCACATTGAGGATCGGCGATGTGCCGATGTCGAGCAGCCGCTCCGGCTCGTCGAGTGCGCCCTCGGGCAGCAGGTCGTGGGTCTCGCGCTGCGGGACGGCGAGGACGACGGTGTCCGCCTCGATCCGTTCACTGCCGGTCTCGACGATCCAGCAGCCGTCCTCCGTGCGGGTGATGGAGGACACCTTCGCACGCAGCTCGGTGCGTACCCCGGCGGAGTCGAGGGCCTTGCGGGCCAGTGTGTCGTGCACCTCGCCGAGCGGCACGCTCGCCCAGCCGATGTCCGCGGCGCCGGGTTCGGAGAGGAGTCCGGTCTTGAAGACCTTCGCGGCAAGGGCCAGCGAAGAGTTCGGCGCGGTGGCGTTGAGTGTGGCGACGCCTACCAGGTCCCAGAGGGCCTCGATGGTGCGTGGTGACTGCCCGTGACGGGCGAGCCAGCTGCCGAAGTCGATGGCGTCGAGCGCGGGGTCGTCCGGGTCCAGTCGGCCCAGCGCCAGTGCGGCGCGTCCGACGCTCGCCCGCTCGGCGAGCGAGAGATGCGGATAGCCGACGAGTCCGGCGGCGAGGTGGAACGGCACCGGCAGTGCGTTGCGGCGCAGCCGTCCCAGCCGGGGGCCGGAGGGGCGCCCGACATCGAGAACAGGCACGTCCAAACGGTTTTGCAGTGGTGCCAGCCGCGTCCCATCGACGCGGTCGAGGAACCAGCGGTAGGCGGTGCAGCAGCGCAGATAGACATGCTGTCCGTTGTCGACCGTCAGTTCGCCGCGCCGGAAGGAGAAGGCGAGTCCGCCGAGCCTGGGCCGCCCTTCGAGCAGGGTCACGTCAAGCCCGGCGTCGGCAAGACGCAGGGCCGCGGTGATGCCGGCGAGTCCTCCGCCGATCACGACCGCGCGGGGGGAACGCGGGGCGTCGTCCGTCATGCGTCCTCCTTTCGCCGGTTCACTTCAGTCAGGGACGCGTCAGTACACCAGAGGGTTGACCACTGATCGAAGCGACTCACCGTGACGCACGTGTTGCGCGAGATGTCCGTACGGCGCATCAGACACGCCCCCTGGCCGTGCGGCGGGAGATGTATCGCGCATCGAGGCCCGACAGTCCGCGCACCGCGACATACGCCTTCTCGTGGCCGGGCAGCGAGACCCGGCCGCGCAGCACCGCCTCGGGGTCGCGCTCGATCCGGTCGAGCAGCCGCCGGTAGATGCCCGCCATGGCCGCGACACAGGCGCCGCTGCGCCGGTCCAGCATCGGCAGCAGCCGGTATCCCTCGGCGAACAGGGCGCGGGCGCGCCGTACCTCGAAGTGGACCAGGCCCGCGAAGTCGGCGCCGGGCGGCGGGGTGGCCCGGTGGAAGCCGGCCGAGCAGCCGAACTTGGCGAGGTCGTCGGCGGGCAGGTACGTACGCCCGTTGCCCGCGTCCTCGCGTACGTCGCGCAGGATGTTGGTCAGCTGGAGCGCGAGGCCGAGCGTGTCGGCGTACTCCGCGGCCCGGTCGGCGCCGGGAGCGCCCGGTTCCGTACCGAAGACACCCAGGCTGAGGCGGCCGATGGCTCCCGCGACACAGCGGCAGTAGACCTTGAGATCGTCCCAGGTCTCATACGTCGCACCGCGCACATCCATCAGCACGCCGTCGATGAGTTCGTCGAGCCCGCCGAGCGGGAGCGGGAATCTGCGCGCGGCGTCGGCGAGCGCGACGGCCACCGGGTCGGTGTCGTCCTCGTCGATCACGCCGTCGCGGATCCGGTCCAGCAGCGTGCGGGTGCCCTCCAGGCGGGTCCGCTTGGTCTCCGGCTCCAGCTCGCCGTCACCGATGTCGTCGACACGACGGGAGAAGGCGTACAGAGCCGACATGGCCTGTCGCTTCTCGGCCGGCAGCAGCCTGATGCCATACGCGAAGTTACGCGCCTGCTGTCCGGTGACCGCCTCGCAGTAACTGTATGCGGCCTGTACCGGTGCCGACATATACGTCGTCTGTCCCTCCACGGTCCGGCTCACCCCTCTCTACGCGCTCTTCGCAAGACAACTCCCACTTCGCGCAGCAGGCTGGGCTTGGTGGGCTTGGGCGGTCCGGGCAGTACGTCGAACCCGGCGGCCGCGATCGCGGTGAGGGCGGCACGCCCCCCTCCCACGAATCCGGCGAGAAGCAGCTTGAGCCTGCCGTGGACGCTACCCACCAGGGGGGTGCCTTCATTCAGCAGTTCCCGAGCGCGTTCTGCTTCGTACGCAACCAGTGAACGCACCGATGCGCCCCCCGACAGGGTGGCCAGATCGGTTTCGCGGACATGGAACCGGGCCATGTCGTCCGCGGGCAGATAGATCCGGTCGCGGCCGAGGTCCTCGGTGACGTCCTGGAGGTGCTCGACGATCTGCAGGGCCGTACAGACGGCGTCGGAGCGGCGGATGCGTTCGGGGCTGGCGGTTCCGGTGATCTGCAGGACAAGTCGGCCCACGGGATTGGCGGAGAGCTCGCAGTAGGAGACGAGGTCCTCGTACGTCCCGTAGCGGCGGACCTTCTGGTCCTGCCGGTTCGCCTCGATGAGGCCGAGGAAGGGATCGGGAGTGAGCGCGCAGCGCCGCACAGTGGGGCGCAGGGCACGCAGCAGGGGGTGGCGCGGGCCGTCGCCCGCGGTGTCGAAGACCCGGTACAGATCGGCCTCGAAGGCATCGAGCATGGCCAGCCGGTCCTCGGTCTGCGCCGGGTCGAGCCCGAGATGACGGGCGTCCGCGCCGCCGGGGGCGAGATCGCCGTCGCCGATGTCGTCGACGAGACGGGCGTAGCCGTAGACGGCCATCAGGTCGTCGCGCCAGGCGCGCGGCAGAAAGAAGGGGGCTACGGGAAAATTCTCGTCCGCGGCCTTGTCGAGGGTGCTGGGCACGGCGGCATCGGGGCGCGCCTGCTGGGTACGGGTCACCACCGACCGCCCGGCGCTGGGACGGCGTGAGCACCTCGGAGCTGGAGATTTTCCGTCATAGCCGTCACATCTCCCGTTCTACACTGCTGACCTAAAACATCCCATTCCGGACACGCCGCCCGCTCTACCGAGTGCGGAGCACGCCGCCAGGCCGTATGGCCAGGCACTATCGCCCCACTTGCAACGAATCAGCACCACCACAGCTTACGTTGTACAACGCTCATCGATACGTCGGGGTGCTACGCGCAGAAGAACAACGCGTCCTGCCCCGCCAACCTTCCCCATGCGCAAGGAAATTGACGTCATCCGACGGGAGGAGATCTCGTGCAGGGCTTACCGCCGGGGGTGGTGGGCGCCGCTGGGAGTCCACGATCCGGACACCGAGTCGGCCTCCGCCGGAGAGTTCCGGAGGAGGCCGACTCGGTGTCACGGGACCCGGGAGCAGCTATTTCCCGGTCTCGCGCTCGTACGCCTTGAGGACCTCGTCCGTCGGTCCGTCCATCAGCAGCTCGCCCTTTTCCAGCCACAGCACCCGGTCGCAGGTGTCCCTGATGGACTTGTTGCTGTGGCTGACCAGGAAGACGGTGCCCGCTTCCTTGCGGAGTTCCCTGATGCGCTTCTCGGAGCGGATCTGGAACTTGCGGTCACCGGTTGCCAGCGCCTCGTCGATCATGAGGACGTCGTGGTTCTTCGCGGCGGCGATGGAGAAGCGCAGCCGGGCGGCCATGCCGGAGGAGTACGTCCGCATCGGAAGGGTGATGAAGTCGCCCTTCTCGTTGATGCCGGAGAAGTCGACGATGCCCTGGTAGCGCTCGCGGATCTCCTCGCGCGACATACCCATCGCGAGACCGCCGAGCACCACGTTGCGCTCGCCGGTCAGATCGCTCATCAACGCCGCGTTCACGCCGAGCAGCGACGGCTGGCCGTCCGTGTACACCTTGCCGTGCTCGGTCGGCAGCAGACCGGCGATGGCCCGCAGCAGGGTCGACTTGCCGGAGCCGTTGGTCCCGATGAGGCCGATGGCCTCGCCGCGGTAGGCGGTGAAGGAGACGCCGCGGACGGCGTGCACCTTCCGCACACCGCGCGACTCGCCCTTGCCGCGGCGCAATATCCGGCTCAGCGCCGCAGTGGCGCTGCCCTTGCCTCCGGCCGCGCCATTGACCCGGTACACGATGTGCACATCGTCGGCGATGACGGTGGGGACGCGCCCCGAAGTGTTGTCGTCAGCCACGGCCGTACCGTTCCTCTGCCTTCCAGAAGTACACAAAGCCCACGACGCCGACGAGGACCGCCCAGCCGAGCGCCACGACCCAGACGTGCGACGGCAGGTTCTCCGAGCCGTAGCCGTCGATCAGTGCGAAGCGGATCAGGTCCATGTAGATGGCCGCCGGGTTGTACTGGAGCACGTTGGCGATCCAGTCCGGCTTGTCCTTGAGCATCACCGGGATCGAGAACATGACGCCCGACGCGTACATCCAGGTCCGCATGACGAACGGCATCAGCTGGGCGAGGTCGGGGGTCTTGCTGCCGAGCCTGGCCATGATCATCGCCAGGCCGGTGTTGAAGAGGAACTGCATCATCAGCGCCGGGATGATCAGCAGCCAGGAGGGACCCGGATAGCTGCCGAAGGCGACGGCCACGACCGCGAGCACGATCATCGAGAACAGCAGCTGCTGGAGCTGCTGCAGCGAGAACGAGATGGGCAGCGAGGCGCGCGGGAAGTGCAGCGCGCGGACCAGTCCGAGGTTGCCGGAGATGGCCCGCACACCCGCCATCACCGAACTTTGGGTGAAGGTGAAGACAAAGACGCCGGTCACCAGGAACGGGATGAAGACCTCCTGGGTCATTCCCTTCCTGGTGCCCAGAATGAGCCCGAAGATCAGGTAATAGACCAGGGCGTTGAGCAGCGGTGTGGCCACCTGCCACAGCTGGCCGAGCTTCGCCTGACTGTACTGGGCGGTCAGCTTCGCCCTGGAGAACGCCATGATGAAGTGGCGGCGGCCCCAGAGCTGCCGGATGTACTCGAAGAGCCCTGGCCGGGCGCCGCTCACCGTCAGGCCGTACTTGGTGGCCATCTCGGCCGCGCTCAGGCCGTCGTCGGCGGATGGTGGGGTGCTCAGTGCGACCGCACCATCATGGGTTGTGTCACTCACCAGATGAAACTCTCGTATTCAAGATGCGCAGCCAGTCGCGGGCGCGGCTCGGAGCGGGCAGGTCCCGTGGAGAAAACGTACAACTCATGCTCTCAGAGGAGAGCCTCTCAGATCACAGGAGGTCGGCCGAGCCTGGTCAGCCGCCATACCGTGCGCCACCTCATCGGACGGCGGGTTCCGCACGGCGTGGACCAGCCTTCCCGGAAGCCGCCGAACCATGCCTTGAGGGCCGGGCCGGAGGGCTTGCGCAGCAGGGTCAGCAGCAGCCACACGCCGAGGTAGACGGGGACCAGCGGCGCGGGCAGATTGCGCCGGGCCAGCCAGACCCGGTTGCGGGCCACCATGCGGTGGTACACCGCGTGCCGCGACGGGGCGGTCGTCGGGTGGTTCAGAACCATGTCCGCGCGGTAGTCGATCATCCAGCCGGCGTCCAGTGCCCGCCAGGCGAGATCGGTCTCCTCATGCGCGTAGAAGAACTCGCCGGGCAGCGGCCCGACCTCGGCGATGACCTTGCTGCGTACGGCGTTGGCGCCACCGAGGAAGGTCGTCACGCGCGAGGAGCGCATCGGATCGGCGGCACGCAGCCGCGGCACGTGGCGGCGCTGGGTGACGCCGGTGTCGGGGTCGGCGATACGGAAGCTGATGATGCCCAGCTCGGGATCGGCCTCGAACGCCTGCCGGCACAGCTCCGCGGTGTCGGTGAGCGGCAGCAGTCCGTCGTCGTCGAGGAAGAGCAGAGCGTCCACATCGGCGCCGGACGGGCCGAATGCGTCGATCCCGACGTTGCGACCGCCCGGGATGCCGAGGTTCTCGGGCAGCTCGACGGTGCGTACACCCGCGGGGACGTCCGGTACGGGGGCGCCGTTGCCGACGACCACCACTTCGATCCGGTCGCCGTCCTGCTTGGCGACCGAATCGAGGAGGGCGCGCAGTTCCTCGGGACGGTTGCCCATCGTGATGATGACCGCGCCGAGCTTCATGGGGGTACTCACTTCAGCCTGCTCGACGCCAGGATCGACACGAGGTGCAGGAGGGTCTGGACGATGGCGATGCCGGCCAGGATCGCGATGCCGAGGCGACTGAAGAACAGATCGCCGTGGACCACATCGAGGATCGCGGCCACCAGGATGACCAGTGACGCCTCGACGCCGAGGATCAGCCGGTGGAACTTGAGCGCGGCAGCGGCCCGGCGGGCGAGCGCCATGCCGGACGAGCGCGGCTCGGAGGCTGCCTCCTTGACCGGCGGCAGACCGCCTTGGTGGCGTGCGACGCCGACGAGGTCGGTCTCGGCCTTGATCAGGATGGCGCCGAGTGCCGCGAGCGTGCCCAGGAAGGCCCACAGCCAGTCGATCCGTCCGGAGCCCCACAGGTCGGCGGCGCGCAGGCCGAAGCCGACGAGTACGGCGGCGTCGCACAGATACGCACCGACCCGGTCCAGGTAGACCCCGCCCAGCGAGAACTGCTTCTTCCAGCGGGCCACCTCGCCGTCGACGCAATCGAGCAGCAGGTAGAGCTGGACCATCAGGACGCCGAGCAGCGCCCCGGGAATGCCCGGAACGAGCAGGGCGGGCGCCGAGAGCACGCCCGCGACGGTCATCAGGTAGGTCAGCTGGTTGGGAGTGACCTTGGTGTTCACCAGATGCCGGTCCACGCGCAGGGAGATCTCGCGCATGTAGAGACGACCCGCCCAGTGCTCGCCGCTGCGCCGGTCCTTCACGCCGGGAGGGTGCACGACCGGACGGAGTTCAGCTATGGATGGCTTTTGCATAGTCGTCGTACGCGTCCCTGATCTGGTCGGTGGACAGGTTGAGGTGTTCCAGGATCGTGAAGCGTCCCGGGCGGGTCTGCGGGGCGTAGTCGACGGCCTGGACGAACTCGTCGGCGGTGAAACCGATGTCTTCGGGCAGGACGGGCAGTCCGTGGCGGCGCAGGGTGACCGCCATGAGCAGCGAGTCCTCGCGCGCACCGCGCAGATGCATGGCGAAGCAGGCGCCGAGGCCGACCTGCTCTCCGTGGCTCGCCGCACGCTTGGGGTACAGCAGATCGAAGGCGTGGTTGATCTCGTGGCAGGCGCCCGAGGCCGGCCGGGAGTCCCCGGCGACCGACATCGAGATGCCGGTCAGCACGAGGCCCTCGGCCAGCACCTTGAGGAAGGCGTCGTCGCCGATCCCGCCGGGGTGGCGCAGCACCGCCTCGCCGGCCTGCCGGGCCATGGCCGCGGCGAGTCCGTCGATCTCCTCGCCGTTGACCTCGTGGGCGAGTTCCCAGTCGGCCACGCAGGAGATGTTGGAGACCGCGTCGCCGATGCCGGAGCGCACGAAGCGGGCCGGTGCCTCGCGGACGATGTCGAGGTCGATGACGACGGCGATCGGGGTGGGTACTCCGTAGGAGCCCCGGCCGTTGTCGTTGTCCAGTGTCGCGACCGGCGAGCAGAGACCGTCGTGGGCGAGGTTCGTCGCCACCGCGACCAGGGGCAGGCCGACGCGCGCCGCGGCGTACTTCGCCACGTCGACGATCTTGCCGCCGCCGAGGCCGACCACGGCGTCGTACCGGTTGCCCTTGATGTCGTCGGCGAGCTTGACGGCCGAGTCGAGGGTGCCGTCGGTGACCGGGTACCAGTGGGCGCCGGGCAGCGCGGGGGCCAGCCGCTCGCGCAGGGCGCGCCCCGAACCGTCGCTGATCGCGACGGCGAGCTTGCCGGAGGCGGAGATCCGCTGGTCGGCGAGGAGACCGGCCAGATCGTCCAGGGCGCCGCGGCGGATGTCGACGACGACCGGGGACGGGATGAGCCGGGTCAGTACTGGCACGCGATCTCACGGCCCTTCGCGAGGTCGTCGTGGTTGTCGATCTCCACCCACGTCACTTCGCCGATGGGGGCCACGTCGATGGTGAAGCCGCGGTTCACGAGCTCCTGGTAGCCGTCCTCGTAGTAGAGGTCGGGGTCGCGCAGATACGTCGCCTTCAGGGCGTCGGCGAGCTCCGCGGCGGCCTCCGGCTCGATGAGGGTGACGCCGATGTACTCGCCGGTCGCGGTGGCCGGGTCCATCAGCTTGGTGATGCGTCGCACACCCTTGCCGCCCTCGGTGATGACCTTCATCTCCTCGTCGGCGAGGTGCTTCACCGTGTCGAGGGCGAGGATGATCTTCTGGCCGTTACCGCGGGCGGCGAGCAGGGTCTTCTCGACGGAGACCGGGTGGACGGTGTCGCCGTTGGCCAGGATGACGCCGCGCGTCAGGACGTCACGGGCGCACCACAGGGAGTAGGCGTTGTTCCACTCCTCGGCCTTGTCGTTGTCGATCAGGGTGAGGGTCACGCCGTACTTCGCCTCAAGGTCGGCCTTGCGGTCGTACACGGCTTCCTTGCGGTAGCCGACGACGACGGCGACCTCGGTGAGGCCGATCTCCGCGAAGTTGGCCAGCGTCAGGTCCAGGACCGTCTTCGCAGCGCCGTCCCGTTCAGGGCCCACAGGCACGAGAGCCTTCGGAAGCGTGTCGGTGTAGGGGCGCAGACGCCGTCCTGCACCGGCTGCCAGTACGAGGCCGATCATGCGGGTTCTCCTTCGTCGTGTACGGCGGGTGCTCCGGAGGACACCCAGAAGCGGATGGACTCCACGAGCACCACCAGTGCCACAGCCACCGCGAGAGCGGTGAGTGCCACGGTGAACGCTGAATGCTGAGTGAGTACGGCGGCGAGTACGGCCACCACCAGGGTGCGGCCCTCGTGCCCACCGATCGTGCGTACCAGCCATTGGGGCGGCGCGCCGGTACCGCCGCGAATGCGGTACACGGTGTCGTAGTGATGGTAGGCGACGGCCGAGACCAGCCCGAAGGCTGCGGGAAGGGCTCCCGGGACATCGCTGCGGGCGGCGAGAACGAGGACGGTGCAGTACTCCGCCGCCCTGAATATCGGGGGTACGAGCCAGTCGAGGGCGCCCTTGAGGGGGCGGGCCACGGCTACGCCCGAGCAGATCGCATAGAACACCGCGGCGAAGATCATCTGCTTGCTGCCGAACGGCTGCTGCAGAGCGGCGGCGATCAGTGCCCCCGCGCCGACGAGCGCGATCACCGGTGCGCTCCAGGCGCCCCCGATCCGGGGACCCCGTACCGCCACGATCTGGGCAATGGGACCGGAGTCGGCCAGGTCGGCGAGTGCCCGGGCGGCGCGGTCGGTGCGCTCCGCCTTGCGGGTCAGCGAGCGCAGCAGGCGGCCTGCTGTGGTGTAGCAGGCCGCGAAGGCGCAGCCGATGAGCAGGGCGTAGAAGACGATCCGGGGCGTGGTCACCGCTGTCAGTACCGCGATCATCGCCCAGCGCTCGCCAATAGGCAGCACTATCATTCGGCGCAGCCAGACTGTCCAGCCGACGCTGTCGAGTCTGTCGGAGAGGGCTGCCGTGGGGCTCGAATTGGCCACCGCGTCATGGTTCGCTTCGTTGAACGAGAAGTCGATGACATGGCGGCAGGCCTGGAGCACCATCGCGCCGAGAGCCAGTGCCCATACGTCGTCACCGCCGCGGGCGGCGCCGAGCGCGAGGCCCGCGTAGTACGCGTACTCCTTGGCCCGGTCGAAGGTGGCGTCCAGCCAGGCACCCATCGTCGAGTACTGCAGCGAGTAGCGGGCGAGCTGCCCGTCGGTGCAGTCCAGGACGAAGGAGAAGAGCAGCAGCAGTCCGGCGGCGATGTAGCCGCCGCGGGTGCCGGTCGCCGCGCTGCCCGCCGCGATCAGCGCGGTGAGCAGGGACGCGGTGGTGACCTGGTTCGGGGTGAGGCCGCGGCGGGCGCACCAGCGGGCGATGTAGCGGGAGTACGGGCTGATGAAGAACGTGGTGAAGAAGCCGTCGTGGGCCTTCACGGCGCTGCGCAGCCGTACCGCCTCGTCGTCGACCGCGGCGACGGCGCTCTGCGCGGTGGTGCGCGCGGACTCGTCGACCGGGACGGCGGCCACCAGCGAGCCGAGCTCGGGGCGCTGCACAGCAGTGCCTTCGGCGTCCATGGTGAAGGCGAGGCGGCCCGGCGCGGTGCGGTCGGTGACCGTCGTCGTGGTCGCGCCCGGGCCGGTCGGGACGCCCGCGCCGACGGCCGCGGCGGTGGTGCTCAGGGCACGGACGAGCGCGGGGCGCGCCTCCGGCTGCGCGGTGAGCGCACCGGGCACGGTGGCGGCGGGGAAGCGCGGGTCGGTCAGCCCGAGCCGGAGGGCATGGACATGGCCGACGAAACGGGGGTCGACCAGTGCGACACGGCGGTCGGCGGGGACGGCCGAGAGCAGCCGTGCGGCCTCGGTCACATCGGCGGCGATCTGTACGTCGAAGCCCAGTGACCGCAGATCGTCCACGAGCGATGATCCGGGTACCGGTGCACCGGTGAGGATGGCGGTCGACAGACGAACTCACTCCTTGGTGCTGACGGGGTCGGCGCGCGACAGTGCGGCCCGGAAGCGGGCCGGCGGCACGTCGGCAGAGGCTATCGGATGAACGGAAGCGGGAGTTCATTGCCCGTTTGTGCTCCGTTCGGGGTGGAGCGGCATCATGCGGCGCCGTCCGCGATCATCATCGTCGATCCCCGCCTCACCTGACAAAACGCGATGGCATGCACCTAGGCTGACCCGCATGACATGGCTGATCACAGGCGGAGCGGGATATATCGGTGCACATGTAGTGCGGTCCATGGTGGGCGCCGGTGAGCGGGTGGTCGTCCTCGACGACCTTTCGACCGGTGTCGTCGAGCGGCTCCCGGCAGATGTTCCGCTGGTCCGGGGCTCGACCGCCGACCGTGCGCTGCTCGACCGGATACTGGCTCGGTACGACGTGACCGGTGTGGTGCATCTCGCAGCCAAGAAGCAGGTCGGCGAGTCCGTCGAGAAGCCGCTGCTGTACTACCGGGAGAACGTGGCCGGGCTGACCGTCCTCCTGGAGGCCGTCGTCGCCGCCGGTGTGCGGCGCTTCCTGTTCTCGTCCTCGGCCGCGGTGTACGGCGTACCGGATGTGGAACTCATCACCGAGGACACTCCCTGTGTTCCGATCAATCCGTACGGTGAGACGAAGCTCGCCGGGGAGTGGCTGGTCCGGGCGACCGGAAGGGCGCACTCCCTGTCCACCGGCTGTCTGCGCTACTTCAACGTGGCCGGAGCGGCCACGCCGGAACTGTCGGACACCGGTGTCTTCAATGTGATTCCGATGTTCTTCGACCGGCTGACCCGCGGCGAGGCCCCCCGGATCTTCGGTGACGACTATTCGACACCCGACGGCACCTGCATCCGCGACTACATCCATGTCGCGGACCTCGCCGACGCACATCTCGCCGTCGCCCGGAGGCTGGCCGAGCAGGACGCCGGGGACCTCACCGTGAACATCGGCCGCGGCGAGGGCGTCTCGGTGCGTGAGCTCGCCGATCTGGTGGGCGAGGTCAGCGGCCGGCCGGAGAAGCCGAAGATCGAGGCGCGCCGCCCCGGCGATGCGGCAAAGGCCGTCGCGTCCGCCGTCCGGATGTCCGAGGAGCTCGGCTGGACGGCCCGGCGCGGGGTACGCGAGATGGTCGAGTCGGCCTGGCAGGGTTGGTGCCTGCGGCACCCCGAGGCACGCGGCAACTGAGCCGGCGGCGACCGCCCCACAGTCCTGACCTGCAGCCATTTCCGCAGGTCAGGGCATATGACAACGGTGTTCAGTGCCGTGTTGCCCGATACCCCCCACCCGTAGTTCACTGGCAGTGCTCGGGCAGATCACGTCCGAGTCCGCGAGACGACCGGGAGGCGTCCCCATGGGGGCAGGGCACGACCACGGGCACACACACGGCGGGCCACCGCCCACCGGCACGGCAGCTGCCGCATACAAGGGACGGCTGCGGATCGCGCTGTACATCACGCTCACCGTGATGGTCATGGAGATCGCCGGGGGGCTGCTCTCCGACTCGCTCGCCCTGATCGCCGACGCGGCCCACATGGCGACCGACGCCCTGGGTCTGGGCATGGCGCTGCTGGCGATCCACTTCGCCAACCGGCCGGCCGGGCTCAACCGCACCTTCGGCTTCGCCCGCGCCGAGATCCTCGCCGCCCTGGCCAACTGTCTGCTGCTGCTCGGTGTGGGTGGCTTTCTGCTCTTCGAGGCGATCCAGCGCTTCATCACCCCGGCCGAGACCAGGGGCGGACTGACGATCGTCTTCGCCCTGGTCGGCATGGTCGCCAACATGGTCTCCCTGTCGCTGCTGCTCCGGGGCCAGAAGAACAGCATCAATGTGCGCGGCGCCTATCTGGAGGTGCTCGCGGACACGCTCGGCTCGTTCGCCGTGCTGATCTCGGCAGGAATCATCCTGGCCACGGGCTGGCAGGCCGCCGACCCGATTGCCTCTCTGGTGATCGGTCTGATGATCGTCCCCCGTACGGTGAAGCTGCTCAGAGAGACGCTCAATGTGCTGCTGGAGGCGGCACCCAAGGGCGTCGACATGGCTGAGGTACGGGCCCACATCACCGCCCTGCCAGGAGTGCTGGACGTCCATGACCTGCATGCCTGGACGATCACGTCGGGGATGCCGGTGCTCTCCGCCCATGTGGTGGTGCACCAGGACATGCTCGATTCGATCGGTCACGAGAAGCTCCTCCATGAACTGCAGGGCTGCCTCGGTGTCCACTTCGACGTGGAGCACTGCACATTCCAGCTGGAGCCGAGCGGCCATGCCGAGCACGAGGCCAAGCTCTGCCACTGAACTGCCGTTCAGCGGGGCCGTGTAGAGTATTCGGCGGCGCGTGTGGGCCTCCCCGTGTCCGAGAGAGGAGCTGAGGTTGATGACCGTCGCGACGGCGCCTGCCCGGCGCAGCATCCGGCCCCTCTCCATCTCCCGGGTTCTCGGCTAGCGCCCGACTCTCACCGGGTCGACACGTTGGCCGGAGCCCTCGCACACAAGGGTTTCCCACGTTGACCGACAGTGATCACGCCGTCCGTTCCGAGGCGTTCTTCTCCCTGCACCACAAGCTGCCCCGGCAGAGTCCCGGCTCCGATGCCACCACCCGGCGGCTGCTGGGGCTCACCGGCCCGTTGCCGCGCCGTCCGCGCGTCCTGGATCTGGGCTGCGGGCCCGGCCGCGCCGCACTGCTGCTCGCCGCCGAGGCGGGCGCCGAGGTGACCGCCGTCGATCTCCACGAGCCGTTCCTCGACGAATTGCGCGAGGCGGCCGAAGCCCGTGGGCTCGGCGACCGTATCCATACGGTCCGGGCCGACATGGCCGAGCTCTCCGGTCCCGACTTCCCGGACGGGTCGTTCGATCTCGTCTGGGCCGAGGGGTCCGCGTACATCATCGGTTTCGACACCGCTCTGCGTGACTGGAAGCGGCTGCTCGCCCCGGGCGGCTCCCTCGTCGTCAGCGAGTGCGTCTGGACGACGGACGCGCCGACGGACGAAGCCCGCGCCTTCTGGGAGCAGGAGGCCTCGCTGCGCCCCGTGGCGGCCAACACCGCGGCAGCCGTGGCGGCCGGTTACCACGTCCTCGGGGTGCGGGTGCAGCCCGACAGCGACTGGGACGAGTACTACGTTCCGCTCGCCGAGCGTGTCGAGGCCGCCGACACGTCGGCTCCCGGTATGGAGTGGGCGCTCGCGGCGAGCCGCGAGGAGCTGGCCATGCGGCGCGACCATGGTACGGAGTACGGCTACGCCTGCTACGTACTGCGCCCCGCCGACCCACGCTGGACGACCCGGCCGGAGACGGTGGCGGACATCGAGGCCGTGCACGCGGTCAACGCCGCCGCGTTCCCGACGCCGGACGAAGCCGCTCTCGTCGACGCGCTGCGCACCGATCCGGCGGCCTGGCTGCCCGGCCTCGGGTACGTCGCGCCGGACGGCCCGGACGGCGACATCGCGGCGTACGCGCTGCTGACCCGGTGCCGGGTCGGGGACGCGCCGGCGCTCGCGCTGGCCCCGGTGGCGACGGCCCCGGACCGTCAGCGGCAGGGTGCCGGACAGGCCGTGGTGCGGGCCGCGCTCGACGCGGCCCGGCTGCGGGGCGAGCCGCTCGTCCTGGTACTCGGTCATCCCGAGTACTACCCGAAGTTCGGTTTCGTACCGGCGTCCCGGTACGGGATCCGGCCGGGCTTCGACGTCCCGGACGAAGCGATGATGGCCCCGGTGCTCGACGACTCCGTGCCGGTGCCGCAGGGCACGATCCGTTACCCGGCGGCTTTCGGCGTCTGACGTGCCGTCCGGCCCCGCCGTGCCCCACGGTGCGGTGGGGCCGGACATGCCAGGACCCGAAGTACGGACAAGCGGCTTTTGTACGGCAGACTTGAGCGGACTCGACGGGACCGGCGCACGGGGCCGGGACCATAGCGAAGGATGGGTATGCCGACCACACCAGCCACCGCGGCGAACAGCTCGTCGAACGGCACAGCAGAAGCGATCATGCTCGAACTGGTCGATGAGAACGGCACCACCATCGGTACGGCGGAGAAGCTCGCTGCCCATCAGCCGCCCGGTCAACTGCACCGGGCCTTCTCCGTGTTCCTCTTCGACGAGCAGGGCAGGCTGCTGCTGCAGCGCCGCGCGCTCGGCAAGTACCACTCCCCCGGTGTCTGGTCGAACACCTGCTGCGGCCACCCCTACCCGGGTGAGGCGCCCTTCGCCGCCGCCGCCCGGCGTACGTACGAGGAGCTGGGGGTCTCGCCCTCCCTGCTGGCGGAGGCGGGCACGGTCCGCTACAACCACCCCGACCCGGCCTCCGGCCTGGTGGAGCAGGAGTTCAACCATCTCTTCGTGGGAATGGCGCAGGACCAGTTGCACCCGGACCCGGAGGAAGTCGGCGAGACCGCGTTCGTGACAGCCGATGAGCTGACCGAGCAGCATGCCCGGGCGCCGTTCTCGGCCTGGTTCATGACGGTGCTGGATGCCGCACGGCCGGCGATCAGGGAGCTGACCGGACCGTCCGCCGGCTGGTAGCGGGCGGAGGGCACCGTGTTGCCGCAGCGAATGCGGGTGGTCAGAACTGCGGGCGCAGCGGCAGTGCCGCCCAGATGATCTTTCCGCCGCCTGCGGTGTGTTCCACATCGCAGGCGCCGCCCGCTTCCCGGGTGATCTCCCGGACCAGGAGCAGGCCGCGCCCGCCGGTCTGCGCGTAGTCCGTCTCCAGAGCCGTCGGACGGTAGGGATGGTTGTCCTCGACGGACACTCTGACCCATTCCGCGCCGACGGCCACCTCGACGGCGAGCTCCGGCGAGAGCAGCGCGGCATGCTTCACGGCATTGGTGACCAGCTCGGAGACGATGAGCAGCAGGCCCTCGGCGATGTCGCCGTCCATCGGCACGTTCTGGCGGTTCAGCAGATCGCGTACAGCGTGCCTGGCCTGCGGTACGGAGACGTCCACGGCCGGGGCGGTGAACCGCCAGACTCCCTCGTACGACACGGGCCGGGCGGGGACACTCCCGCGGCTCTCCATAGTCCGGTACCCGCTCTCGACTCGATGGTGACTGCACGTCGAGTACAGAGTGCGGGGCGCAGTTGGCCCGGACCGTGCCACTGAACAAAAGTCGACTTCTATCGACAGGTTTTGACCGGACGAGCTCGAAACCATCAGCTCCTGGACCGGTCCTGATCCTCGCCGGTGGGCGCGTCCGGCAGCTCTCCGGCTACCTGTTGATCCGAGACCATGGAGACGATATGGCGGCCGCCGACCCCGATCGCGATCAGGCCGAGCCCGTCGAAGAGCAGCGCCAGCGAGAAGAAGAGGCCGAGCACGTAGAGGCTGCTGTGCGGCCAGTCGAAAAGCACCAGCAGCCCCAGCAGCAGGCCGAAAGCTCCTTGCAGCAGCGTCCAGCCGAACTGCGGACCACGCACCACGACGCTGCCCACCAGCCGGAACACCCCACCGGTCAGGAAGAGCAGCGCGGCGAACATGGTCAGCGCCTCGGCCGTACCGTGCGGATGACGGATGACGACGACTCCGGCGGCGATGTTCAGCGCGGCCACCACGACGCCCAGCCAGAAGTAGTTGGTGCCGCGGGACTGGATGGCGTGGAGCAGCCCGACGAGGCCGCCGATCAGCAGCAGCCAGCCGAAGAGGAGCATCGAGGTGAGCGTCGCGACGCCGGTGTAGACGAGACCGACCAGACCGGCCACGACGAGAAGGGTGCCGAGCAGCGCCAGCCAGCCGAAACTGCGGCTCAGCTTCTTGCCCTCGACTGCGGGATCGGCCACGGGAAGCTCCTCACGGTGCGTGCCTGTCCGGCGACCCCTTCTTGATCATAGGTTCGAACCGTAGGGATAGCATCCCGCGCATGGACCGTACGGAACCCCGATTGGAGCACACCGTCGCGGGCGGTGTCGCCACTGTCGTCATCAGCAACCCCGCCAAACGCAATGCGATGACGGCCGCGATGTGGAGCACGCTGCCCGGTCTGCTGGAGCGGCTGGCCGCCGACCCCGCGGTCCGGGTGCTGGTGCTGACGGGCGCCGGGGACACCTTCTGTGCCGGTGCGGACATCTCCTCGCTGCGGGATCCGGTGGGCGATCCGCAGGCGCTCGCCGTGGCGGCCGAGGAGGCGCTGGCCGCGTTCCCCGGGCCGACGCTGGCGGCGGTCCGCGGCTACTGCGTGGGCGGCGGCAGCCAGCTCGCGGCCGCCTGCGATCTGCGGTTCGCCGAGGAGGGTGCGTCGTTCGGCGTGACACCGGCCAAGCTCGGGATCGTGTACGCCGCGTCGTCGACCCGGCGGCTGGTGGCGCTGATCGGCCCGGCCGCCGCGAAGCATCTGCTGTTCTCCGGCGAGCTGATCGACACCGCACGGGCGCTGCGGACCGGCCTGGTGGACGAGGTGCTGCCGGCCGGCGAGCTGGACAAGCGGGTCGACTCGTACGTACGCACCCTGGCAGCGCGCTCGCGGCTGACACAGGCGGCGGCGAAGGAGTTCGCCACCGGGCGCGAGGACCGCGACGCGTACTGGGCGGAGCAGGCGCGGCACAGCGGCGACACCGCGGAGGGCGTCGCCGCGTTCCTGGAGCGACGCGCGCCGCGCTTCACCTGGACGACGGGGTCGTGACGCCCCCGCAGCTACTGCTCAAGGATGAAGCGGCTCTTGGCGCGGAACTCCTCGACCAGTGCCGCCGGGGCCTTCGCCGGTGAGCCCGCGTCGTAAGGCGGCTGCGGGTCGTACTCGGTCACCAGCTGTACGGCCATGGCGTGCTCGTCGTTCGCGATCCGGCCGAGCAGGGTGAGCCCCATATCGATGCCGGAGGAGACGCCCGCTGCCGTGACGTACTTGCCGTCGAAGACAACGCGTTCGCCGGTCACGTCGGTGCCGAAGCCTTTCAAAATGTCCAGAGCGAGCCAGTGCGATGTGGCGCGGCGGCCCTTCAGCAGTCCGGCTGCGGCGAGCAGCAGCGAACCGGTGCAGACGGAGGTGGTCCAGGTGCTGGTGGCGTCGGCCGTGCGCAGCCAGCCGAGGAGCGCCTCGTTCTCCATCTGGTCGCTCTGGCCGGGGCCGCCGGGGACGACCACCACATCCGGTGCAGGTACGTCGGCGAAGGTCTTGTCGGCGACGAGCGCGAGGCTGCCGTTGTCGTTGCGCACGGGTCCGGTCCGTTCGGCGACGAACACGGTCTCGGCTCCGGGGGTGCGGGCAAGCATTTCGTAGGGGCCCACGGCGTCGAGCGATGTGAAGCGGTCGAAGAGGACGATGGCGATCTGCACGGGGTTCCTTTCGTTCGGTCAGTCGATGGCGGGCTGGGTCCGGAAGCGTCGGCGGTATTCGGCGGGTGCCGTGCCGAGGGCCTTGGTGAACGCGCGGCGCATGGCCTCCGGAGTGCCGTAGCCGCAGGCGCGTGAGATGCCGGTTACGCCGTCGGTGGTGTCCTCCAGCAGCCGACGGGCGTGTTCGAGGCGTACCCGGTCGACGTAACGGCCCGGTGTGAGGCCCGTCTCGGCCTGGAAGGCCCGGGCGAAGTGGCGGGGCGAGAGGCGGGCGCGGGCGGCGAGCGCCTCGACGGAGAGATCGTCGCCGGGGTGCTCGTTGATCCAGTGCTGGACCTCCCGCAGCGGTTCGCGCCGGGCGGTCTGGGCGGTGAGCTGGGCGCTGAACTGGGCCTGGTTCCCGGGTCTGCGCAGAAAGACCACCAGGTGGCGGGCGACGGTGAGCGCGATGTCCCTGCCGTGGTCCTCCTCGACGAGTGCGAGGGCGAGGTCGATACCGGCAGTGACTCCGGCGGATGTGGCCAGCCTGCCGTCGCGTACGAAGATCGGGTCCGGGTCGACTTCGACGGCCGGGTAGCTGCGGGCGAGGTGATCGCAGACCGTCCAGTGCGTTGTCACCCGGTGCCCGTCCAGCAGTCCGGCCGCGGCGAGCAGCAGCGCACCGGTGCAGACGGAGACGAGCCGTTCGGCGTGCGGGGCGTGGTCCCGCAGCCAGTCGACGAGCGCCGGGTCGGGGGTTCGGGTGCCCTGGCCGCCCGGGACGAGGAGGGTGTGCGGCGGTTCGGCGTCGGCGAGGCCGCCGTCCGGGACGAGGGTCAGGCCGCTGCAGGTACGGACCGGGGCGCCGTCGAGGGAGGCGGTGCGCAGTTCATACCCGGCCCCGGGGAAGTGGGAGGCCCCGGCAAAGACCTCCACCGGGCCGGTCACATCCAGGCTCTGGACGCCGTCGAAGAGGACGACAAGTACGGATCGCTGCGTCATGACTGCCATCCTGGGCAACCGGGAGCATGGCCGCAATGACGAAAGGCCCACCTTTTCTGCCATGTCGGGGCTCGCGCGGATTGGGCGCCACCCGGGGGTTACGGCACGTACCGACCAGTCGGTAACGTGCTCGTATGAGTACTCTGCCGCCGCGCGCCGGACGCCGCTGCCACAACGCCATCAACCCGTTGCACTCGACGGTCTACTTCTCCCCCGACCTCGGCAAGGAGCTCGGAGAGCTCGGCATCGACGACTCGAACGCCGCCTACTTCGCCGCGCGCGGGGCGGCGCTGGGCGCCGTCGGCCCCGGCACGGTCACCGCGGCCTTCTACAACTTCAACCACGACCTCGTCGCCCGGCACCTGCCCGCCGTGTGGTCCGTCGCCTCGCCGCAGGCGGTCCTGGACGCCCGGCTGCGCGCCGCCGACTCCACGCTGCGCCGACTGCTGGGCGAGGAGATCATCGCCTCCCCCGAACTGGCCGAGGCGGCCGGACTGGCGCTCCGCGCCGCCGAGGCGTGCACCCGACACGCCCGGCCGCTCTACGCCGCCCATGCCGATCTTCCGGTGCCCGAGCAGCCGCATCTGGCGTACTGGCACGCCGGGACGCTGCTGCGCGAACACCGCGGCGACGGCCATCTCGCAGCTCTCCTCACGGCCGGGCTCGACCCGGTGGAGGCCCTGGTCAGCCACACGGCGACCGGCAAGGGAATGTCCCCGCGCTGGGTCCTCGCCACGCGCGGCTGGCGCCGCAGCGACTGGGAGGAGGCGTCCGAGCGGCTGCGCGGGCGTGGCCTCCTGGACGGCGAGGGCGAGTTGACGGAGGCGGGCGTCGCGCTGCGGGCGGATCTGGAGAACGCCACGGACCGGATGGACCAGGCCCCGTACGAGCATCTGGGCGAGGAGGGTGTGGCGCGGCTGACCGAGTTGGCGCGCGGTTTCCTGTTCACGGCGGCCTCTGCGGGCGCGTTCCCGGCCGATCTGATCGGCAAGGGCTGAGCCGCCGACCGGCGGACAAGTGGGGTGGTCGGGCGACACGGCGCCCGGCCACCCGGCACAATGCAGGCGAAGGGGCCCCGCCCCGGTAAGCACAGCCAGTACGAGAAGGCGAGTCGGTAGAACCGTGACGACGTCCATCGAAGGCAGGATCGCCGAGGAGCTCGGCGTACGCGAGCGGCAGGTGAAGGCGGCCGTCGAGCTGCTCGACGGCGGGTCGACCGTGCCGTTCATCGCGCGCTACCGCAAGGAAGCGACCGAGATGCTCGACGATGCGCAGCTGCGCACGCTCGAGGAGCGGCTGCGGTATCTGCGGGAGCTGGAGGACCGCCGTACGGCGATCCTCGACTCGGTACGCGAACAGGGCAAGCTGGACCAGGCGCTGGAGGCGCAGATCCGGGCCGCCGACACCAAGGCGCGCCTTGAGGACATCTACCTGCCGTTCAAGCCCAAGCGGCGTACGAAGGCGCAGATCGCCAGGGAGGCGGGGCTCGAACCGCTCGCCGACGGCCTGCTCGGCGACCCGTCGGCGGAACCGCTCGCCGCCGCAGCCGCCTTCGTCGACGCCGACAAGGGCGTCGCGGACGGTGCGGCCGCGCTGGAGGGGGCCCGCGCCATCCTCACCGAGCGGTTCTCGGAGGACGCCGATCTGATCGGTGAGCTGCGTGAGCGCATGTGGTCGCGCGGGCGGCTGGCCGCCAAGGTGCGGGACGGCAAGGAGGAGGCGGGGGCGAAGTTCGCCGACTACTTCGACTTCGCGGAGCCGTTCACCGCGCTGCCCTCGCACCGGGTGCTCGCGATGCTGCGGGGCGAGAAGGAGGACGTGCTCGACCTGGTCATGGAGCCGGAAGAGCCCTCCGAGACGCCCGGCCCTTCGACGTACGAGAACATGGTTGCCCGGCGCTTCGGGGTCAGCGACCGCGGCCGCCCGGGCGACAAGTGGCTCGGCGACACCGTGCGCTGGGCCTGGCGGACCAGGATCCTGGTGCACCTCGGTATCGATCTGCGGCTGCGGCTGCGTACGGCGGCGGAGGACGAGGCGGTACGCGTCTTCGCATCGAACCTGCGCGATCTGCTGCTTGCCGCGCCGGCGGGGACTCGGGCCACGCTGGGGCTCGACCCCGGCTTCCGCACGGGCGTGAAGGTCGCCGTCGTCGACGCGACCGGCAAGGTCGTCGCGACGGATGTCATCCACCCGCACGTCCCGGCGAACAAGTGGGACCAGTCGCTGGCCAAGCTGGAGCAGCTGGCGAAGGCCCACTCCGTCGACCTGATCGCGATCGGCAATGGTACGGCGTCCCGCGAGACCGACAAGCTGGCCGGTGAACTCATCGACAAGCACCCCGAGTTGAAGCTCACGAAGGTGATGGTGTCGGAGGCGGGCGCGTCGGTGTACTCGGCCTCGGCCTTCGCCTCGCAGGAGCTCCCCGACATGGACGTGTCGTTGCGCGGCGCCGTCTCGATCGCGCGGCGGCTGCAGGACCCTCTCGCAGAGCTGGTGAAGATCGACCCGAAGTCGATCGGTGTCGGCCAGTACCAGCACGACCTGTCCGAGGTGAAGCTGTCGCGCTCGCTGGACGCGGTCGTCGAGGACTGCGTGAACGGTGTCGGTGTCGACGTCAACACCGCGTCGGCGCCGCTGCTTTCGCGGGTCTCGGGAATCGGCTCGGGGCTCGCCGAGAACATCGTCGCGCACCGTGATGCGAACGGGCCGTTCCGGTCACGCAAGGCGCTCAAGGATGTGGCGCGGCTGGGCCCGAAGGCGTACGAGCAGTGCGCGGGCTTCCTGCGCATCCGGGGCGACGATCCTCTGGACGCGTCGAGCGTGCACCCGGAGGCGTACCCGGTGGTGCGGGCGATGGTGAAGCGGACAGGCAGTGACGTCGCCTCGCTGATCGGTAACACGAGTGTGCTGCGGTCACTGCGGGCCGACGACTTCGTGGACGACAAGTTCGGTCTGCCGACCGTCACCGACATCCTGACGGAGCTGGAGAAGCCGGGGCGTGACCCACGCCCCGCGTTCAAGACGGCCACCTTCAAGGAGGGCGTCGAGAAGATCGGTGATCTGGCGTCCGGGATGGTACTGGAGGGCGTCGTGACCAATGTCGCGGCGTTCGGTGCGTTCGTGGACATCGGTGTGCATCAGGACGGCCTGGTGCATGTGTCGGCGATGTCGCGCACCTTCGTGAAGGACCCGAGGGACGTCGTGAAGCCGGGCGACATCGTGAAGGTCAAGGTCATGGATGTCGACATTCCGCGGAAGCGGATCTCGCTGACACTGCGGCTGGACGACGAGGCGTCGGCGGGGAGCGCGTCCCAGGGCGGCGGGCCCAGGCGTGAGCGGGGCGAGCGAAGCGGCCAGAATGGTGGACAGGGTGGTCGGCCGCCACGGCAGCGGCAGGGGCAGGGCGGTCAGGACCGCGACCGGCGCGGTGGCGGTGGTGGCGGCTCTGCCCGTCCGGCGCCGGCGCCGGTGAACAGCGCGATGGCGGATGCGTTGCGGCGGGCCGGGCTGGCGGATCCGAAGCAGGGCGGTAAGAGGGGCTGACGTCAGGGGTGGGGGTGGGGTTCGGTCCGCTGCACGGGGCCCTCCCCTCCCCTCCCCTTCCCGGCAGTATCGATATGCGGCTGCGCCGTGTGGGGGCTCTGCCCCCGGACCTCGCTCCTCAATGGAGGGGCTCAAAAGATGTCCTCAAACGCCGGACAGGCTGAACATGCCCGAGGAGCCCCTCACAGCTCCTTCACCCTGCCGTCCATCACCTCGACGCGCCGCGTCGTCCGTACCGCTTCCAGCATTCGGCGGTCGTGCGTGACCAGCAGCAGCGTCCCTGTGTATGACTCCAGCGCCGATTCCAGCTGCTCGATCGCGGGCAGATCGAGGTGGTTCGTCGGCTCGTCGAGGACGAGGAGGTTGACGCCCCTGCCCTGGAGCAGGGCGAGCGCCGCCCTCGTGCGTTCGCCCGGTGAGAGTGTCGTCGCGGGACGCATCACATGGTCCGCGCGCAGGCCGAACTTGGCGAGCAGCGTACGGACTTCAGCCGGTTCGGTGTCGGGGACGGCCGCACAGAACGCCTCCAGGAGCGACTCCGAGCCATGGAACAGCTTGCGCGCCTGGTCGACCTCTCCCACCACCACTCCCGAGCCGAGCGTCGCGTGCCCGGCATCCAGCGGGAGGCGGCCCAGAAGTGCGGCGAGGAGGGTGGACTTGCCCGCTCCGTTGGCACCGGTGATGGCGACCCGGTCCGCCCAGTCGATCTGCAGGGATGCCGGGCCGAAGCTGAAGTCGCCGCGTACGACCTGCGCTTCGCGGAGAGTTGCCACGACCGAGCCGGAGCGGGGTGCGGCGGCGATCTCCATCCGCAGTTCCCACTCCTTGCGCGGCTCGTCGACGACATCGAGCCGTTCGATCATGCGCTGGGTCTGCCTGGCCTTCGCGGCCTGCTTCTCGCTCGATTCGCTGCGGAACTTGCGGCCGACCTTGTCGTTGTCGGTGGCCTTGCGGCGAGCGTTCTTGACGCCCTTGTCCATCCAGCCGCGCTGCATCTGTGCGCGGCCTTCGAGGGCGGAGCGCTTGTCGGCGTACTCCTCGAAATCCTCACGGGCATGCCTGCGAGCCCGCTCGCGCTCCTCCAGGTAGGCCGCGTATCCGCCGCCGTACAGGTTGATCTGCTGCTGGGCCAGGTCCAGTTCGAGGACCTTGGTGACCGTACGCATCAGGAATTCGCGGTCGTGGCTGATGACGACCGTGCCTGCGCGCAGCCCGGAGACGTAGCGCTCCAGCCGCTCCAGGCCGTCCAGGTCGAGGTCGTTGGTGGGCTCGTCGAGCAGGAAGACGTCATAGCGGGAGAGCAGGAGGGAAGCCAGGCCCGCACGGGCTGCCTGGCCCCCGGAGAGTGCGGTCATCGGCAGGTCGAGGCCGACGGCCAGTCCGAGGTCGGCGGCAACCTCCTCGGCACGCTCGTCCAGGTCCGCCCCGCCGAGAGCCAGCCAGCGTTCCAGCGTCTCGGGGTACGCGTCGTCCGCGCCCGGCGCCCCGTCGACGAGGGCCTGCGTCGCCTCGTCCATCGCGGTCTGGGCGTCGGCGACGCCGGTGCGGCGGGCCAGGAACTCCCGCACGGTCTCCTGCGGACGCCGCTCCGGCTCCTGCGGGAGGTGGCCGACGGTGGCGGTGGGCGGGGAGAGCCGCAGCTCGCCCTCCTCCGGCCGGTCGAGTCCGGCGAGCAGCCGGAGCAGGGACGATTTACCGGCGCCGTTGACACCGACGAGACCGATCACATCACCGGGCGCGACGACGAGGTCGAGTCCGGCGAAGAGTGTGCGGTCGCCGTGTCCGGCGGCGAGGTCTTTGGCGACGAGAGTGGCAGTCATCAGGGTGTCGATCCTAATCGGCGGCCGGGCAGGGCTGAGCAGCCCGGCCGGTCACGGTTCGCAGAGCAGTTGCAGGTGCAGGTGCGGGCGCGGATGGTGGGGGCGGGGAGACCGGACCGCCGGGCTGCTGGTCGGGCGGCGGGAGTCGTCAGTCGCCCTGCGGGCTCGGTGGGCCGGCGGGGCCCGGTTCCGGGCCCTGGTCCTCGTGGAGCCCGGTGGTGATCCGGCTGCCGCCCGGACCGATCCGGATCTCGAAGTCGCCGGCATACTTCGCATGCCCTTCGATGACCGCTGATTCGACGGCTTCCACGCCGAACTCACGTCGTACGATCTGCGGATCCTGACGCAGGTCCCGCATCAGCGCCACGCACATACCGATCATCACGAAGGTGAACGGCGCGGCCACCAGGATCGTCAGGTTCTGGAGTCCGGCGAGCGCGTCACCCTCGCCGTTGCCGATGAGCAGCATGATCGCCGCCACCGCTCCGGTGACCACGCCCCAGAAGACGACGATCCACTTGGCCGGCTCAAGGACGCCCTTCTGGGAGAGCGTGCCCATCACGATGGATGCGGCATCCGCGCCCGAGACGAAGAAGATGCCGACCAGGATCATGACCAGCAGGCTCATCGCCGTTGCGATCGGGAACTGCTGGAGCACTCCGAAGAGCTGGGCCTCCTGTGTGACGGCGGTGCCGAGCCTGCCGGCCTCCTGCAGGTTGATCGCCGTACCGCCGAAGATCGCGAACCAGACCAGGCTGACGGCGCTGGGCACCAGGATGACTCCGCCGATGAACTGGCGGATGGTGCGGCCGCGGCTGATGCGGGCGATGAACATGCCCACGAAGGGCGTCCAGGAGATCCACCAGGCCCAGTAGAAGACGGTCCAGTTGCCGAGCCACTCGGCCACCTCGCCCTTGCCGGTCGCCTCGGTACGCCCGGCGAGCTGGGCCAGATTGCCGAAGTAGGCGGCGATCGAAGTGGGCAGCAGGTCGAGCACGATGATCGTGGGGCCCGCGATGAAGACGAAGACGGCAAGGGTCAGGGCGAGCACCATATTGGTGTTGGAGAGCCACTGGATGCCCTTCTCCACGCCGGAGATCGCCGAGGCCACGAAGGCGACGGTCAGCGCCCCGATGATCAGCACCAGGAGTCCGGTGCCGGTCTTCTCCTTCCAGTGCAGCTCATGGAAACCGCTGCCGATCTGGAGGGCGCCGAGACCCAGTGATGTGGCGGAGCCGAAGAGGGTGGCGAAGATGGCGAGGATGTCGATCAGCCGGCCGAGACCGCCATGGGCGTGCCGGGAACCGATGAGCGGCTCGAAGACGGCGCTGATCGTCTGCCTTCTGCGGCGTCGGAAGCTGCTGTACGCGATGGCCAGGCCGACCACTGCGTAGATCGCCCAGGGGTGGAGCGTCCAGTGGAACAGGGTGGTGGCCATCGCCGTCTGCATCGCCTCGGCGGCGTCGGCGGGGTGGGTGCCGGGCGGCGGGCTGGTGAAGTGGGCGAGCGGCTCGCTGACTCCGTAGAACATCAGGCCGATGCCCATACCGGCGCTGAACATCATGGCGACCCAGGACACGGTGTGGAATTCGGGCTCCTCCCCTTCCTGCCCGAGTGCGATCTTCCCGTAGCGGCTGATGGCGAGCCACAGGGCGAAGACCACGAAGCCGGACGCGGCGAGCATGAAGGCCCAACCACCATTGTGGATCAGAGCGTTGAGCATGGAGCTGGAGACGTCCTCCAGCGTTTCGGTGGCGGTGGCTCCCCAGACCACGAAGGCGAGAGTGAGGACGGCGGTGACCGAGAACACCACCCGGTCGGTCGTGGCGTGCCGGTCCCGGTTCGGTTCACCGGGGAGGTCCGCCGTCACCGGCAGATCCCCCCGGCCACCCGTTCTCTGTTCGTCCTGCGACACGAATGGCACCTTTCACGGAAGCTGTGATTTCGCTCTCCGTAGGCACTACCACACGCGGCGCTCATCTCATGGGATCAACAAGCGGTATCGGCTTGACCGTTTGTGAGGTGATATGTCGCCCGCTCGTCCAGGAGGAGCGGAATCAGATTCCGGGCCGACTGCCGCAGCGGTACGTACGCTCCGTCACCGTCGGGCCGGGAGGTGACGCCGTGCAGGGCGAGTTCGTCCTTGATGTCGTCGAACCGGTCCTTGGTGAGCCGGTATCCGCACGGCGGGTCCTGAAGGACCTGACCGGCTTGGGGTGACTCGTTGTCGGCGCCGCCGAGATAGATGGGGCCGCGGTCCTTGAGCCCCGCGGCGCGGGATGCGGCGGTGGCGGCCTCGATCCGGCCGCGCCGCTCGTCGTTGAAGGTGAACAGGCCGTCCAGTGCGACGAGTTGTGAGTTCACGCGACGTCGGCTGTTGAGTGCCGGGTCGGCCTTCTCGGCGTCGGTGAGCGCGTCGACGCGGGATTCTATGAGCAGGCCGACGGCGTGCTTGATACCGGAGGTGTTGCGCAGGATGCGCTCCTGTCCGTCGCCCGCGGTCTGTTTGATCGGGTCGCCGGTGACCGGGTCGGTCCAGATGCCGTAGAGGCCGCTGCTGTATCCGGCCTCCTTGACGGTGGGGCGTACATACCTTTCGGCGAGGGTCTGCGATTCACCGTGCACCCGGTCGGAGGCGTTGAGGTTCCGGGGCCACAGGACGAAGAGGTCCTTGTCGTAGTACGGCGGAGTGGCCCCGTACTCGTGCAGGTCGTAGATCACATCGGGCTTCCGGTCGCGGATGACCGCCGCCATGGCACGGGCCTCGGCGGTCTGCAGCGCGATGTGGTCGCGATTGATGTCGACGCCGTCGGAGTTACCGCGGGTGTTCGCGGCGCGCCCGTCAGGGTTGGCGGTGGGCACGACGAGGACATTGGTACGGGAGAGGAACGCCCGGGTCGACCGGTCCTGGGCGTAGGCCAGATCGCGAATGGTCGTCAGACACGCTTCGCGGCCGGACGGTTCGTTGCCGTGCTGACTGCAGATCAGCAGCATCGTGTCGGCGGTGGGTCGGTGGTTGCCGATGCGGACGAGCTGGAGCGGGCGGCCCTGCTTCGTCGTGCCGATCCGGTCGATGGAGACCTTGTCGCTGCCCCGGTCGACTGCTGCCAGGAAGGACTGTTCCTCCGGCTGGCCGGTCCAGCGGGCCCCGTTGCTGACTTCGAAGCCTGTACGGGGCTGGGTGTGCGCGGCCTCGGCGGGCACGGTGACCAGGGGTACGGCCAGGACGGCGGCCACGGCCGTCAGGACCAGGTTGCGGCGGACGGGCCGGCGGGCGGTCGGGATACGGGGTGTCATGAGCGGCTGCCTCCCGGGATGCGATGGGCGGGACGCGGCGGCGCCACGCCCTCGGAGTGGACTGCGCGGGGGGTGGCTGTCGCGGGTGCGGAACCCGCGGTGGCACGTACGAAGGCTCCGGCGCCGCCGACGAACGGCAGCTTCGCGGACGTACGGGCCAGGTCGAGCGTGAGCGTGGGCTTGGAGTCCGGCGGGTCGATGAGGTCCCGGTCGGTGCCGGCGACGATCAGGGCGAGGCGGTGTCCGGCCGGGACGACATGGTCGGTGGCCGCCAGGTCGACGGTGATCGTGTGGGCCCTGCCGGGGGTGAGGGGGCGGCCGTGTCCGGCGGAGGCGTAGGTGCCGAGGTCTGCCCAGCCGCGGCTGATGACGGTCCGGTCGACCGTGACCGTGTCGGCCCGGGTGTCCTTGAAGCAGGAACTGTCCCCGGCCGTGCTCGCGCCCCAGCAGGTGCGGTCGTCGAGGGTGGTGATGCCTTCGCCGGACGATCCGTAGTCGCGGACGGTATCGGGTCCGATGTCCACGAGGACCGCGGAGAGATGGGCGGTCGATGTGGTCGGGGTGGCGGTGACGGTCACCGTGGACGATCCGGAGAGCCGAAGGTCCCGGGTGAGCGGCGCGGTGCGGAATCCGGCCTTGGCGCCCGTGGTCCGGTCCAGGTCGGCGGCCCACTCCGTCTCGCTCTGCGCCGGATCGTCGGTGAACGTCTCGGTGGCGCCGGGGCGGGCGGCCTTCAGGGCGAGGGTGCCGACGCCGGGCGCGCTGCCGGAGCCGGGGCGCACGGTGGTGGTGTGTGTGGTGCGGGGCGGCCAGACCTTGTCGGTGGACCATTGGTCGGGGTGACGTTCGATGTCGGCCATCGGTTCACGGTCGATGCCGTTGTCGTAACCGAGGAGGTAGTGGTCGAACCAGCGGTGCAGCGTGTCGACCCACTCGGCGCGCCGGTAGTCGAACGGGTCGACGTGTCCGGTCTGCGAGAGCCAGACCTTGCGCTCCACGCCCTGGTCCGCGAGGGCGTCCCACCACTGGCCGAGGTGCTTGGTGCGGACGTTGAGGTCCTGCATGCCGTGTACGGCGAAGACGCTGGCCCGCACCTTGCGGGCGTCCTTCACGTAGTCGCGGTCGCTCCACAGCTTCGTCAGGTCGCCGGTGCGCGGCGCCTCGTCGACGAGCTGCTGCTGGACGGCGGCGCAGCGCCCGCGCGCCTCGGGGCTCTCCACATAGCCGGAGAGCCAGTCGGGGCCGCTGTTGTAGAGAGGGGCGCCCTGGGCGAAGTAGTAGTCGTACCAGGAGGAGATGGCGCTGATCGGCACGATGGTCCGCAGCCCGTCCACTCCGGTCGCCGCGACACCGTTGGCGATGGTGCCGTCATAGCTCTTGCCGATCATTCCGGTGCGGCCGTTGGACCAGCCGGCCGTGGCGCGGTCGCCGCCGGTACGCGTGGTGTAGCCGCGGGCTCGGCCGTTCAGCCAGTCGATGACGGCCTTGGCGGACTGCACATCGGAGCGGCCGCCTACATCGATACAGCCGTCGGAGCGATTGGTACCGGCCAGATCGACGGCGACGAAGGCGTAGCCGCGCGGCACGAAGTAGTTGTCGTAGTAGAGGGGGAACCGGACGGGCCGGCCGTCGGTGTCGTACGTCTTGAGCTGGCTCTCGTTGCCGCGGCCGCAGCAGGAGTAGTACGGGCTGGCATCCATGATCACGGGGATCTTCCGGCCCTGTCGGGCGGGTTCGCGCGGCCGGACGATGTCGACGGCGACGCGGTCGCTCTTCCCGTTTCCGTCGCCGTCCAGCCCGGTGTCGACCCAGACGGATTCGCGGACGGCGTTCTCGTACGAGTGGACGGGCCTGCTCTCCAGGGGTCTGGACTGCTGGGCGCTGTTCTCCGGGGTCTGTGCGGCGCCCTGTGCGCCTGCCGGTGAGAGCAGGACGGTCATCAGGGCGGCGACGGCCGCCACCACCAGCGATCTGTACGTCAAGCGGGTGCCCCGCGCACGTATCGGCATGGGCGGAAGGTACCCCGGTCAACTCCTGGGCAACAGGGGGCGATCAGCGGTGAATATTACGTGCCCATGACGTATCGCTACCGTGTGCCATGTCGGCCGGATGACGATCGTGTGACAGCTGTGGCCATGGACACGACTGATGTGACAGTCGCTGAATAGTGTCGACGTGACGGTTCGAAAGATCATTCGCCCCGACGACTTGGAGCATTCGTGCACCGCAGATTCATCGTCCCGAGCGCACTCGCGGCCTCCCTGCTGCTGGCGATCCCGGCCTCGGCCGCCGAAGGCACCGCGGGCGCCCCGGGCATCGGCGACCCCTATTACCCGGCCAGCGGCAATGGCGGCTACGACGTTTCCCACTACGACCTGCGGCTGAAGTATCAGCCCGCGACCGACCTGCTGGAGGGCACGGCGACGATCCTCGCCACGACCACCCAGGAACTCTCCCGTTTCGACCTCGACTTCGGGCTGGACGTCTCCGAGGTGCGGGTGAATGGCAAGAAGGCCGGTTACGCCAGGAGCGGCGACCAGGAACTGGAGATCACCCCGGCTGCGGCCCTGGCGAAGGGCAAGGCCGTCTCGGTGGTCGTGCGGTACGCCGGGAAGCCGTCGGAGCTGAAGATCAACGGCTGGACCTCCTGGGCCCGTACCCCGGACGGCGCGGTGGCCGCGCAGGAGCCGGACTCGGCCGTGTGGTGGTTCCCCAGCAATGACCATCCGCTCGACAAGGCCACGTACGACATCTCGGTGTCCGTGCCCGACGGAACCCAGGCGATCAGCAACGGCGTGCTCCAGTCGCAGAGTTCGAAGCTCGGCTGGACCCGCTTCAACTGGCGGTCCAGCAAGCCGCAGGCGACGTATCTGACGACGCTGGCGATCGGCAAGTTCGACATCACCACGGACACCACGTCGGACGGGCTGCCGGTCGTCAACGCGTACAGCAAGGACCTCGGCGCCAACGGCGGTGCGGCACGCGCCAGCATCGAGCGGACCACCGAGGTCGCCGAGTGGCTGACGGAGGTCTTCGGACCGTATCCCTTCGATGCGCTCGGCGGTTACTCCCCCAACGTGAAGAGCGGGTTCGCGCTGGAGACGCAGACCAGGCCCTTCTACAGCCCGAAGCAGTTCGCGAACGGTGCGAACGTCTCGGTCGTCGTCCATGAGCTGGCGCACCAGTGGTACGGCGACAGCGTGTCCGTCAAGGGCTGGAAGGACATCTGGATCAACGAGGGCTTTGCCCGCTACAGCCAGTGGTTGTGGTCGGAGAAGGAGGGCGAGGGCACCGCGCAGGAGCTGGCGGACTACACCTACGCCCAGCATCCGGCGGACGACGCCTTCTGGACGGTGAAGCCGGGCGACCCGGGCCCCGACAACCAGTTCGACGCGGCCGTCTACGACCGGGGTGCGCTGGCGATCCAGGCGCTGCGCAACAAGGTGGGCGACGAGACGTTCTTCGAGCTGCTGAAGGGCTGGCCGGCCGAGCATGCTTACGGGAACGCGAGCGTGGGGGACTTTGTGACGTACGCGGAACGGGTCTCGGGCCGGCCGCTCGCCGACTTCTTCGACACCTGGCTGTACCAGCCGACGCGGCCTCAGGGCCCGGCGACGGCCGCGGCGCGCTCTTTGCGCGCAACCACGCAGCCCGCGCAGCCCGCGCAGCCCGCTTCTTGGAAGCAGATCGCGGCCACGAACACGGTTCACGACCACCGCTGACGGTCCACGGATCGGCTCCGGGCACCGTCGCCCCGTTCTCCTGCGGGGCGACGGTGCCCGGCGGACGGCCGGGGCGGACGGTTGAGCTGATGGAGTCGGTGCTGCCCGGGACGGCCCCGGCCGTCTCCGGCCCGATCCCCCGCTGACGACGGTCCGTCAGGACGTCGAAGAAATGGGCAGGTTGATGGTGCGGCGGCTGAACGGCGACGGCGAGGGTGACGAGCTCGAATCGGTAATCACGCCGACCCAGCTGGTGCACCGGGCTTCCGCCTGAGCTTTCCGTCGCCCCTGACGGCCTCGCGATGCGCCGCCCGCGCCCTGCGGGCGCACGGCAGATAGCGCAGCCGCTCGGGCAGCACGGGCACGACGCGCCGCACCACCCCGCAGAACCGCCGCAGCTTCCGCTCCTGCGCATCCGTCCACTCGAGCCCGATCGCCGCCCGTGCGTCCGGCGGCATCAGCCCGATGGTCACGAAGCGGCGGAACCGGGCCAGCGGCGGGAGCAGCACCGGCCACAGCCCTTTCAGCAGCAGCCGGACCGGCAGCGGCCCACGGTCCGGCGGCGGTACGTGGCGGTCGGTGGCGATCAGGTCCTCGACGACGACGGTCAGCTCGATCTCGTCGGCGAGCACCTTTCGGAAGTACGGCCAGAACTCCTCGATCGTCTGCGGCATGTCCCGATCGTGAATGCCGAGAATCCTGCCTACCTGGAGCCACTCCCGGTACAGGGCCCGTTCCTGTGCGTCGGTGAGTGGTCGGACGAGATAACGCGCGGCGTGCTGGTAGACGGGGAAGCCCGTGGCGTGCACCCACGCATAGTTCGCGGGGGACAACGCATGGTAACGGCGCCCCCGGGTGTCGGTGCCCTGGATGGTCCGGTGCAGCTTGCGGAGCCTGCGGCCTTCCTCGGCTGCCGCCTCGCCCCCGTACACCCACAGCTGGAGCGATCGCAGCGACCTCTCGCCGCGCCCCCACGGGTCCGTACGGAAGACGGAGTGTTCGTCGACGCCCGCACCGACCGCCGGGTGGGCGACCTGGAGAGTGAGGGCGGCGGGCAGCATCAGGAGGGCGCGGATGTCGCCGGAGAGGCTCCAGAGCACACCGCCGGGCGGCGGCGGGACGGGAGTGTCACCTCTGGCTGCTTCGGTGTTCATGCGGTGCTCCCGGGCGGTCGGCGGGGCGTGCGGCTCGGCGCCCGACCCTTGTGCGATCCAGTATGCGATCGCTTCCGGGCCGGTGCGCACGGGCCCCTGGGATGCCTTCTCCGGCGCTTGCGCGTCGACGGTGTTGACTCGACCGATGAAACAAGTCGATAGTATTTGTATCTTTGACTCCTTGGATTCGACGATCCGTCAGATCTCTTGAAAATCAACGGAGTTGGGCAAAAGAGGAGACGAAAGAAGCAGGGCTCGCACGAACTCGGCACACGGACAGGAGGGCACACCATGGGCCGTTACAGTCGTCTGCGCGAGATCCGCCGGATGGATCCCACGCGCGATTACGCCGAGATCCTCCGACTGATCTCGCAGTACGAGTTCCCCTGGGACTACCGGCAGGGCGTGAGCGTTGCGTTCCTCCGCGACTACGGAGTCCCCCGGATCTCCGTGCTCCTCGACCGCACTCAGGAGTTCGAGCGGTCTGGGCAGAAGCGGTACGACGACACGGTGCTGTTCGGGTACGAGATGGCCGCGGACGGCTTCGACTCGGAGCGCGGCCGGGCCGCGGCGCGTCATCTCAATCGGATCCACGGCAAGTACCGCATCCCGAACGAGGACTTCCTCTACGTCCTCGCGACAACGGTCGTGGGCCCGAAACGCTGGATCGACCGGTTCGGCTGGCGCCCGCTGTGCGCGCAGGAGGTCCAGGCGCTGGCGGAGGTCGGCCGGAAGATGGCGGCGATGATGGGCATCGAGGGGGCTCCTGAGTCGTACGAGGGGTTCGAGCGGCTCCTCGACTCGTACGAGGAGCGGATGTTCGCGTACGACCCGGCCAACCGGCGGGTTGCGAACGCCACGTTCCGGATCATGGCCAGCTGGTATCCGCGGCCGTTGCGCCCCCTCGTGGCACGGTTCTCGCTCGCTGTGCTGGACGAGCGGCTGCTCGTGGCGCTGGGCTTCCGTCCGCAACCGCACTGGGCGCGGTCGTCGGCGGTGGGAGCTCTGCGGCTGCGTGCGCGTTGCGTACGGTGGCTGCCGGCCCGGCCGCACTGGCTGCCCTCGCGCCCCCAGCCTCGTTCGTACCCTTTCGGCTGGCGGCTCGACGACCTCGGCCCGCACTGGGCGCGCAGCCGTCCTCTGGAGCCCCTGCCCGACGAGACGGGCCCCTTCCCCACCGCCGACGGCTCCAGGGCGATTCTTTCGGATCATCCGAGAGCCCGGCCGACGACGGACGCGTGAAGCCGCCGAGACCCGCTCGGCGGTCGACCCGGAGGCGGTCGTCGTACCGGCCGATACCTGTGTCGCACATGAACCCGCTGGTGACACGGTCGTCACCCGAGTACTCCATCTCGACGGAACCGCAGGGACAAGGCGCCACGTGATCAGCCGGTTCCGGCTGCTATCCAGCCGGAGCGGCCTAGCCCGCGGCAAGCAGCGGCACCAGATATCGGCGTGCGAACGCCCGCACCTGCGCGTCGTCGTCGAGCTCGAAACAGCTGACGGGGTTGAGGAGGAAGGAGACCGTGATCCGCACCATCAGCTCGGCGACCGGTGTCGGATCGCTCACCGGCCGGCCTTCCGCACGCCGGGCATGGCGCAGCCGGTCGGCCAGGTACTCACGGATGGCGAGGAAGGCCGGCCCGCTCTCCAAGGTCAGAAAGGGAAACATGGTCTCGGGCTCCAGTCTCAACAGCCCTCCGATGAGAGGATGTTCACGAATGTGCCCGAGGACGGCGGCGAAACCCTCGACGAGCCGGTCCTCCGTCGTGGGCAGTGCGGCGACCGCATCGTCCACTTCCACGACGAAGCGCCGGTACTCGCGCAGCAGACAGGCCGAGACCAGGCTGTCCTTGTTGCCGATCCGCCGGTACACGGTGACCCGCGAGACCCTGGCGCGTTTGGCGACGTCATCGACGGTAGAACGGCGCAGCCCGAAGGTCATGAACTGCTCACGCGCGGCGTCGAGGATCTGCTCGCTCAGCGCGTCGGACGGCGGCGTCTCGCTGAGCGCCCGGGCCAGCAGCGTCTCGCTCGTTCTCCGTGCCGCCATGGGCCCTCCCCGTTCCGCCGCTTCCACCCCACCATAGAAGCCGATACACAGTGACCTGCCCCGTTTCTCTGCAACTCCCCCCCGCTCCAAGGCCCTTCCCGCTGAAGGCTGCCCAGGCTCGCCCTCCGGGAGCTACGCTCCGCAGGGGGCGCCCGGCGCGAACGAAGACACGTGCACACCGGCTGCCGCCGGGTGTCCCCCGGGGTCGCCCCACATGGTTCGGATCCCGGGCCGGCTCGCGGCCCGCCACGCAGCAGCGAACCTGCGGACCGTCGCGAACCTCTGCTCCGGATGGCAGTGCACCAGCGGCAGTGCGCTAGTCGAAGTCGTACACCGTCACCGCTATTCCCCGGCTCAGCAGCCGCTTCTCTATCAGCGGCTCGATCCGGGACCACTTGCCGCCCGCCAACCCGCAGCCGATCCGCGGCATGTGGACCGAAGCCCCCAGCTCGACGGCCCGGTCGGCCACGGTCCCCAACGCCGTGTCGATCGCCTCGTAGCGCACGGGCACCCCCTTGCTGCCCGTGCGCATCCCCCGCTGGCCCACCATGTTCGCCACCCAGAGGTACGGACTCACCTGGACGAACTGCGTCGCCCCCAGGGCGAAGTCGTTGCCCGCGCGCTCCCGGTGCCAGTGGCGGTAGGCCGTCTCCGGTTCGGGCCAGCGGCGCGAGACGGCCAGGACGAAGCCCTTGCCCCAGCCGCCCAGGTCGTTGCAGACATGCGCGATCAGCTTGACGCCCTTGCCCTGCGGGGCGGTGGCGTCTCCCCCTACATACGTGATCCCTGACATGACACCAGCGTAGGAGCCACCACTGACAAGTGCCCCGGGCCCGGTCAGTCCCGGCCGCCCTCCCCGTACAGCGCGTCGATCAACGCGCCGTACTTGTCGCGGATCACCCGTCGGCGCAGTTTCAGCGAGGGGGTCAGTTCGCCTGTCTCGGGGCTCCATTCCTCCGAGAGCAGCCGGTAGCGCTTGATCTGTTCCGTGCTGTTGAGCCGGGCATTGGCCGCCTCGACCGCTCGGGCGATCTCCTCCCGTACGGCCGGATGGCCGGCCTGCGCGGACGGGTCGGCGTCGATGCCGTGGGCCGCCGCCCAGGCAGGCGCCGTTTCGGAGTCCAGGACCAACAGCGCGACCAGGTAGGAGCGGCCGTCGCCGTGGACGAGGGCCTGGCCGATCAGGGGATGTTCCTTGAGGGTGTTCTCGACCAGGGCCGGCGAGACGTTCTTGCCCGTCGAGGTGACGATCATTTCCTTCTTGCGGTCCTTGAGCCAGAGATAGCCGTCCTCGTCGATCCGGCCGATGTCCCCGGTCGCGAACCAGCCGTTCTTGTCGCGGGCGTCGTCCACCGTCCCGTCGGCACGCAGATAGCCCGTGAAGACCGTCTGCCCGCGCACCAGGATCTCGCCGTCCTGCGCGATCTTCAGTTCCAGGCCTTCCAGGGGCCGCCCCACCGAGCCGAGCCGGAAGGCGGACGGGCTGTTGCAGGTGCAGACCCCGACCGTCTCGGTCAGCCCCCACGCATCCATGATCACGATGCCGAAGCCGGTCCAGAAGCGGACCACGTCGAGTGGCATCGGTGCGGATGCGCTCGCCGCCCACGCCAGCCGGTCCAATCCGGCCGGCGCCAGCAGCGGGTCCAGGATCGTGGACTTGGCCTGCTGGTACGCGGCTTCGAGCGCCGCCGGTGGCTGTTCGCCGCGCTCCCGGTACGCAACATGCTGCCGGGCCGTCCCGCCCGCCGCGTCGACCGCCGCACGCTGCTCCTCCGGCAGGGCGGCGAGGGCGGCCTGCAGGGAGGCTGCGAACTTCTCCCAGACTCTCGGTACGCCGAAGAACTGGGCCGGGTGCAGGGCTCGTGCCGTGGCCGCGACGGCTGCCGGGTCGGAGCAGAGGTGGACGTGCGAGGCGCGGAAGACCGGCAGATAGATGCCGAGCATCCGCTCCGCGATATGGGCGAAGGGAAGGTAGCAGATGTGCTCGACGTGGTCGGGGAGCTCGACGACCCGGTCCAGTGCGAGGGCATTGAGGACCATGCTGCGGTGGGTGACCGGGACGGCCTTGGGATCGCCGGTCGTGCCGGACGTGTAGACGACGGTGAGCAGGTCCTCGGCGCAGGACTCCCGCCAGGCCTTCTCGAACACGTCGGGCCGGTGCAGGCGGGCGCCCGTGGCCAGCAGTGATCCGTACGCACGGTGGGGTCCGGCCTCGGCCGCCTCCACGACGACCAGCTTCTCCAGCCGTACGGTGTCCTCCGCGAGCAGCGGCTCCCAGCGCTCCAGTTCGCGGCTGCCCTCGACGATCGCGAACCGGGCGCGGCTGTGCCGGGCGATGTGTGCGATCTGTTCGGGGGCCGCGGTGCCGTACACGCTGACGGGGACTGCCCCCAGGTGGGTGAGGGCCAGGTCGGACAGCCAGTGTTCGGGCCTGTTGCCCATCATCATGAGGACCTGTTCGCCGCGCTCCACACCGAGTGCGCTGTACCCGGTGGCGAGTACGGCGGTCCTGCGCCGTACCTCCTGCCAGGTGAGGGTCGTCCATTCCGTTCTGTCGCCGCCGGCCCGCCAGGAGAGCGCCGGACGGTCGCCGTGGTCCTCGGCGTTGCGCAGGAGCAGAGCGGGCAGGGTGAGTTGCCCGGGTTCCGCGGGGAGTCGCAGGATCGTGGTCACGGCCGCCTCCTGTCACCATCGGCCGGACCGTGCGGGTCCGTTCCGGAGTGGGACTGCGCTTGGATGCTGCCGGACACTTTCACAACAGTGGTGAGACAGCAATACTGTTGAACCTGATTGGTGCAGACGCAGCAGTTCGCCGCTGGGTCGGAACGCGAGGAGCAGACATGGCGACCGGGACCGAGGACCCGACGCTCACCGTCGACGAGCTGGCGGCACGCGCCGGTGTCACCGTACGCACCGTGCGTTTCTACAGCACTCGGGGTCTGCTGCCGCCTCCGGTGATCGGGCCGCGTCGCGTCGGGCACTACGGGCATGAGCATCTGTCCCGGCTCGCGCTCATCGAGGAGCTCCAGCACCAGGGCATGACGCTGGCCGCGATCGAACGCTATCTGGAGCAGCTGCCACCGGATCTGAGCGCACACGATCTGGCGATCCACCGGGCGCTGGTGGCGTCCTGGGCGCCGGATTCGGCGGAAGATGCGACGCGGGCGGAGCTGGAGCGGCGTGCGGGGCGGGCGCTGACCGAACAGGACATAGCACGGTTGGCAGCCATGGGGGTGCTGGAGCGTGCGGAGCCGGCCGACGGCAGCTACCGGGTGGACCCGGGGCTGCTGCGGCTCGGGGTCGAGCTGCTCGGTGTACCGATCGCGCACGAGACGATTCTGGCCGCGCGCACGGTCCTGCTGGAGCACTCCCGGTCCGCCGCGCAGGAGCTGACCCGGCTGTTCCGGGACGAGGTGTGGAATCCGTACCGGGAGCGGGAGTCGGACCCGGAGCATGTGGCGGCGATGAAGTCGCTGTCGGCCCACATGCAGCCGATGGTGCTCCAGGCGCTGGTGACCGCGTTCCAGCGGTCGCTGAAGGAAGAGCTGCGGGCCGCGTTCACTGCGGAGTGAACGCGGCCCGGGGTGCTGCTGTCAGTCGTGGAAGGTCTCGCCCTTCTCGGCCTTCTCCAGGAGCAGCGCGGGCGGCAGGAAGCGGTCACCGTACTTCTCGGCAAGCTCCCGGGCGCGTGCCACGAAGCCGGGCAGGCCGCCCTCGTAACCGTTGATGTACTGGAGTACGCCTCCGGTCCACGGCGGGAAGCCGATGCCCATGATGGAGCCGATGTTGGCGTCGGCGACGGAGATGAGGACGTTCTCCTCCAGGCAGCGGACGCTGTCCAGTGCCTCGGAGAACAGCATCCGCTCCTTCATGTCGACGAAGGGGATGCCGGTGTCGGGCCTCGTGAAGTGCTCACGCAGCCCGGGCCACAAGCGGGTGCGCTTGCCGGCCTCGTCGTACTCGTAGAAGCCCGCGCCGCCGCTGCGTCCCGGGCGGTCGAACTCGTCGACCATCCGGTCGATGACCGCGTCCGCCGGGTGTCCGGCCCAGGTGCCACCGGCCTCCTCGACGGCCCGCCTGGTCTCGTTGCGGATCTTGCGGGGCAGGGTGAGGGTCAGCTCGTCCATCAGGGAGAGCACCTTGGCCGGGTAGCCGGACTGTGCTGCGGCCTGCTCGACCGATGCGGGCTCGACGCCCTCGCCGACCATGGCGACGCCCTCGTTGATGAACTGGCCGATGACGCGCGAGGTGAAGAAACCCCGGGAGTCGTTGACGACGATCGGCGTCTTCCTGATCCGGCGGACCAGGTCGAAGGCGCGGGCCAGGGCCTCGTCGCCGGTCTGCTCACCCTTGATGATCTCGACCAGCGGCATCTTGTCCACGGGCGAGAAGAAGTGCAGCCCGATGAAGTCGGCGGGGCGCGAGACGCCCTCGGCGAGGACGGTGATGGGCAGGGTCGAGGTGTTGGAGCAGAGCAGGGCGTCCGGCTCGATGATGTCCTGGATCTCCTGGAACACCTTGTGCTTGAGCGCGGTGTCCTCGAAGACCGCCTCGATGACGGCGTCGCAGCCCGCCAGATCGGCCGGGTCGCCGGTCGGGGTGATGCGGGCCAGCAGTTCGTCGCGCTTGGCCTCGGTGGTACGGCCCCGGGAGAGCGCCTTGTCGAGGAGCTTCTCGCTGTACGCCTTGCCCTTGGCGGCGGCCTCCGCGGAGATGTCCTTGAGGACGACGTCGATGCCCGCGCGGGCGCAGGAGTACGCGATGCCCGCGCCCATCATCCCGGCGCCGAGGACGGCGACCTTGCGGACCTGGCGCTCCTCGATGCCCTTGGGGCGGCTGGCCCCGGAGTTGACGGCCTGGAGGTCGAAGAAGAACGCCTGGATCATGTTCTTCGAGATCTGGCCGGTGACCAGCTCGGTGAAGTAGCGGGCCTCGATGGTCAGCGCGGTCTCGAAATCGACCTGCGAGCCCTCGACGGCGGCGGCCAGGATGTTGCGGGGTGCGGGCATCGGGGCGCCCGCGATCTGCTTCTTCAGGTTGGCCGGGAAGGCGGGCAGATTCGCGGCGAACTTCGGGTTGGAGGGGGTGCCGCCGGGGATCTTGTAACCCTTGACGTCCCAGGGCTGCTGGGATTCGGGGTGGGCGTCGATGAAGGCGCGCGCCTTGTCGAGCATCTCCTCACGGGTGGCGGCGACCTCGTGGACCAGGCCGTTCTCCAGTGCGCGCTGCGGGGTGTACTGGGTGCCCTGAAGGAGGACCTTCAACAGTGCGTCGGCGATGCCCATGAGGCGTACGGTGCGGGTGACACCGCCGCCCGCGGGCAGCAGGCCGAGGGTGACCTCGGGCAGACCGATCCGGGAGCCGGGTGCGTCGAGGGCGACGCGGTGGTGCGAGGCGAGCGCGATCTCGTAACCGCCGCCGAGCGCCGCGCCGTTGATGGCGGCGACGACTGGGATACCGAGGGTCTCGATGCGGCGCAGCGAGTTCTTGATGGCGGTTCCGGTGTCGAAGGCCTGCTGGGCGTTCTCAGGACCGACCTTGATCATGTCCTTGAGGTCGCCGCCCGCGAAGAAGGTCTTCTTGGCGGAGGTGTAGATGATGCCGCGGATGGAGCCCTTCTCGGCCTCGGCACGGTCGGCGATGGCCGCGATGGAGTCCTTGAAGGCCTGGTTCATCGTGTTGGCGGACTGGTTCGGGTCGTCGAGTACGAGGGTGACGACGCCGGTCTCGTCCTGTTCCCAGCGGATGGTCGTGCTCTCGGTCATTGCTGTTCTTCTCCGTAAGCAGGGGTGGCCGGGGACGGTCAGAGACGCTCGATGACGGTGGCGATGCCCATGCCGCCGCCGACGCAGAGGGTGGCGAGGCCGTATCGCTTCTCGCGCCGTTCCAGTTCGTCGATGAGGGTGCCGAGGATCATCGCGCCGGTGGCGCCGAGCGGGTGGCCGAGCGCGATCGCGCCGCCGTTGACGTTGATCTTGTCGAGGGAGAGCCCCATGTCCCTGGCGAACCGCAGCACGACGCCGGCGAATGCCTCGTTGATCTCGACGAGGTCGATGTCGTCGATGGTCAGCCCGGCCTTGGCGAGGGCCTTGCGGGTGGCGGGCGCGGGGCCGGTCAGCATGATGGTGGGCTCGGAGCCGGAGACGGCGGCGGAGACGATCCGGGCGCGCGGCGTGAGTCCGTACCGCTCACCGATCTCCTTGTTGCCGATCGCGACGAGTGCGGCGCCGTCGACGATGCCGGAGGAGTTGCCCGCGTGGTGGACGTGGTCGATCTTCTCGACCCAGTGGTACTTCTGCAGCGCGACCGCGTCGAAGCCGCCCATCTCACCGATCGCGGCGAAGGACGGCTTGAGCGCGGCGAGCGAGTCGGCGGTGGTGCCCGGCCGCATGTGCTCGTCGTGGTCGAGGACGACGAGGCCGTTGCGGTCCTTGACGGGGACGACGGAGCGCGCGAAGCGGCCGTCCTTCCACGCTTCGGCGGCGCGCTCCTGGGAGAGCGCGGCGAACTCGTCGACGTCACGGCGGGAGAAGCCCTCGATGGTGGCGATGAGGTCGGCGCCGACGCCCTGCGGGGCGAAGCCGGTGTCGAAGTTGGTCATCGGGTCCATCGCCCAGGCACCGCCGTCGGAGCCCATCGGGACGCGGGACATCGACTCGACGCCACCCGCGAGGATCAGGTCCTCCCAGCCCGAACGGACCTTGGCGGCGGCCAGGTTGACGGCCTCCAGGCCCGAGGCGCAGAAGCGGTTCTCCTGGACGCCCGCGACGGAGTCCGGGAGGCCGGCCGCGATGGCGGCGATCCGTGCGATGTCGGAGCCCTGGTCGCCGAGCGGGCTGACCACGCCGAGGACGATGTCGTCGATGGCTGCCGGGTCCAGGCCGGGGAAGCGGCTGCGGATTTCGTGGATGAGGCCGACGACGAGGTCGATCGGCTTGGTGCCGTGCAGGGCGCCATTGGCCTTGCCGCGGCCGCGCGGGGTGCGGATCGCGTCGTAGACAAACGCTTCGGTACTCAAGACAGCAGCCTTTCGAGGGTGGTTGTGCGTCAGGGGTCAGGCGAGCAGCGAGCGGCCGATGATCTCCTTCATGATCTCGGTCGTGCCGCCGTAGATGGTCTGGATACGGCCGTCGGTGAACGCCTTTGCGACCGGATATTCCGTCATGTAGCCGTAGCCGCCGTGGAGTTGGAGGCAGCGGTCGGCAACGCGCTTCTGCAGCTCGGTGGCCCACCACTTGGCCATCGAGGCGTGTACGGCGTCGAGCCCACCGTCGGAGTGTTCGACGATGCACCGGTCGATGAAGGTGCGGGTGACGGTGCACTCGGTGGCCATCTCGGCGATCTCGAACCGGATGTGCTGGAGCTTGGAGAGCGGCCGTCCGAAGGCCTCGCGCTCCTTGACGTACTGCGTGGTGATCTCCAGCAGATGTTCGGCGGCGACGATTCCGGCGACCGCTATGCCGATCCGCTCCTGCGCCAGGTTGGTCATCAGATGGATGAAGGCGCCGTCGCGCTCGCCGAGCAGATTCTCCTTGGGGACACGGACGTCGTTGAAGAACAACTCGGCGGTGTCCTGGGACTTCTGGCCGATCTTGTCGAGGTTGCGGCCCCGCTCGAAGCCCTCCGCGCCGCGTTCGACGACGATCAGCGAGAGCCCCTTCGCACCGCCCTGAGGGGTTGTCTTCGCCACGACGACCACCAGGTCGGCGAGGATGCCGTTGGAGATGAACGTCTTGGAACCGTTGAGCAGCCAGTGGTCGCCCCTGTCCTCGGCGGTGGTGCGGATCCCCTGGAGGTCGGAGCCCGCGCCCGGTTCGGTCATGGCGATGGCGGTGATGATCTCGCCGCTGCAGAAGCCGGGCAGCCAGCGCCGCTTCTGCTCGTCGGTGCCGAGGCCGGTGAGGTAGGGGCCGATGATGTCGTTGTGCAGCCCGAGTGCCAGTCCGGGAGCACCGGCCCGGGTGAACTCCTCGGCGAGGACGGCGCTGTAGCGGTAGTCGGTGTTGCCGCCGCCCCCGTACTCCTCGGGTACGGCGAGGCCGAGCAGTCCCTGCCGGCCGGCCGCGAGCCAGGCCTCGCGCGAGACGATGCCGTCCTTCTCCCACTGTTCGTAGTGTGGGAGGACCTCCTTGGTGAGGAAGGTGCGGACGGTCTCGCGGAACGCGTCGTGCTCTTCGGTGAAGATCTGCCGCTGCACTGCGAGCCTCCTAGAGCCAGTTCTTGACGGTGGAGATCAGCCGGGCCGGTTCGGGGCCGACGGGGGTGACGTTGAGCATCGTCACGCCGGCCTCACGGAAGGCCTCGATGCGGTCGCGTACGTAACCCTCGGGGCCGCAGAGCGACATGAGCTCGCAGAATTCGTCCGGGACGGCGGCCTCGGCCTCCTTCTTCTTCCCTGAGAGGTAGAGCTCCTGGATGAGTGCGGCTTCCTTCTCGTATCCGTAGGCGACGGCCAGGTCGTTGTAGAAGTTCTTGCCCCTGGCGCCCATGCCGCCGACGTACAGCGCGATCTGCGGGCGTGCCAGATCCCGGAGCGCGGCGGCGTCGTCGCCGATGGCGAGGAGTCCGCCCGCGACGGTCTGGAGGGGGCCTCGTGCCGGGTCGCGCTTCGCCGCGCCTCCGGCGAGAGCCGTGCCCCACACCTGCCGGGCCTTCTCCGGGATGTAGAGCGTCGGCAGCCAGCCGTCGGCGATCTCGGCGGTCAGCCGGACATTGGCGGGGCCCAGGGAGGCGATGTAGAGCGGGATCTCCTCGCGCACCGGCCGGGTGAGGATCTTCAGCGGCTTGCCGAGCAGGCCGCCCTTTTCCTTCGGCAGCGGCATGTCGGTGATGCCGTGGTGATCGATGATCTCGCGGCGCCAGATCCGGCGGCAGAGTTCGACGGTCTCGCGGGTCCGGCCGAGCGGCTTGTCGTACGCCTTGCCGTGCCATCCCTCCACGACCTGCGGCCCGGACGCGCCGAGCCCGAGCAGCGCCCGGCCGCCGGAGATCGCGTCGAGTCCCGCACCGGTCTGGGCGATGAGGGCGGGGGTGCGGGAGTAGACGTTGAGGATGGCCGCACCGATCTTCATGCGTTCGGTACGGGCGGCCAGATAGCCCATGATCGTGGGCGAGTCGAAGCCGTACGCCTCCGCGACCCAGACGGCGTCGAGTCCGGCGGGCTCCAGCGTGGCGACCTGGTCACAGGCCTCGCGCGGGTCGCCCGCGTAGTTCAGCGGCAGGGAGAGTTCCATCAGTCGGTGGTGTCCTTCCGGGTCCTCGTGATGCTGGGTACGTCCCAGTCGGCGGCGACGGCCTCGGTGTCCGTGCCGGGCCTCGCGGGCCCGCTGCGTACGGATGCGGGGGTGGCGGAGAAGCGGGGTGCGGGGGCGGGCTGGGTGAGTCCGCCGTGCTCGACGAAGGTCGAGCGGGCGGCGATGTGCGGATGGCGGGGCGCCTCACGGAGCGAGAGGACAGGGGCGACGCAGGCGTCCGTGCCCTCGAACACCTCGGTCCACTCCGCGCGCGTACGGGTCCTGAACCGGTCGGCGACGAGCGTGCGCAACTCCTCCCAACGGGCGGTGTCCGCCCGGTCCGGGGCCTCTTCCTCGATACCGAGGAGCTTGCTGAACTCGTCGTAGAACCGCTGCTCCAGCGGGCCCACCGCCATGTACTGGCCGTCGGCGGTCTCGTACGAACCGTAGAACGGGCAGCCGCCGTCCAGGAGGTTGGAGCCGCGCCGGTCCTGCCAGCCGCCGGCCGCCAGCATGCCGTGGATCATCGTGGCGAGATGGGCGGCGCCGTCGACGATCGCCGCGTCCACGACCTGGCCCCGGCCGCCGGGGGTGCGGGCGTGCTGGAGGGCGGCAAGGACACCGACGACGAGATAGAGCGAGCCGCCCGCGTAGTCGCCGACCAGATTGGCCGGGACGGTGGGCGGCTCACCGGGCTTGCCGATCATGGAGAGGGTGCCGGTGAGGGCGATGTAGGCGATGTCGTGCCCGGCTCGTTCGGCGAGCGGTCCGTCCTGGCCCCAGCCGGTCATCCGTCCGTAGACGAGCTGCGGATTACGGGCCAGCGCGGCGGCCGGCCCGACACCGAGGCGTTCGGCGACGCCCGGCCGGTAGCCCTCGATCAGGATGTCGGCGCGCTCGACCAGATCGAGCACCTTGGCGGCCCCGTCCTCAGCCTTGAGGTCTACGAGCACGGAGCGTTTATTGCGGTTGGTGAGGTCGTACGCGGGGTCGATGCCGAGCCCGGGGCCGCCGGGCCGGTCGACCCTGACGACGTCGGCGCCGAGGTCGGCCAGAAGCATCGCGGCGAACGGGCCGGGGCCGATGCCTGCCAGCTCGACCACGCGCACGCCTGCCAGCGGGCCGTGCTCTGTCGTTGCCATCAAACCCCCAGCGGTGTGACACAACTGATGTAACAGCGATGATGCTAAGAACGCACCGCGCTCCGCACAACCCTTTGGGCCGAGCAAGCGCTTAGTTCTTTCCCCTGGATCCTCCCCCACGATCGCCGCCCGACTGCACACCGCCACGAACCCCTCCGCTAACCTCTGCCTGCCACATCGGCGCCGGCCCCTGCGGAGGCACTCGTGAACAGGCAGAACGGGGCACAACGCCCCTATGACGTAGCCCTCTTCGGTGCCACGGGCTTCGCGGGTGCCCGCACCGCCGAATATCTCGCCGCCCACGCACCCGCCGGCTTCCGCTGGGCCATGGCCGGACGCAATCGGGCCAAACTGGAGCAACTGCGCGAACACCTCACCGCGATCGACCCGCGCTGCGCGGATCTCCCGCTGCTGCACGCCGACGCCGACGCCGAGCACTCGCTGCGCGAACTCGCCGAATCCGCCCATGTGGTGGCCACGGCGGTCGGTCCCTACGTCTGGTACGGCGAGCAGTTGGTCGCGGCCTGTGCCGAGGCCGGGACGGACTATGCGGACCTCACCGGCGAGGCGGAGTTCGTGGACCGGATGTATCTGGAGCACGACGCGCGGGCCCGCGAGACGGGGGCCCGGCTCGTGCACGCCTGCGGTTTCGACTCGGTACCGCACGACCTCGGGGCGTACTTCACCGTCCAGCAGCTGCCGCAGGACGTGCCGCTGACGATCGACGGATTCGTCCGCGGCAACGCCGTCTTCTCCGGCGGTACGTTCGCCTCCGCGCTCACCGCGATGGGCCGCGGCCCTCACATGCTGCGCGCCGCGCAGGAACGCCGGCTCCATGAACCCCGCCTGGTGGCCCGCCGCGCCCGCGCCCGGCTCGGCGCCCCGCACTTCAGTACGGAGACCGGCACCTGGGCGCTGCCGCTGCCGACGCTGGACCCGCAGGTCATCGAGCGTTCGGCGCGGGTGCTCGCCCGGTACGGCCCCGACTTCCGCTACCGCCACTTCGCCTCCGTGAAGCATCTGCCCGTGGCGCTGGGCGGCACGGCCGCGATCGGCGCCCTCCTGGGTGCCGCGCAGGTACCGGCGGCGCGGTCCTGGCTGATGGACCGGTACAAGCCGGGCGAGGGCCCGGACGCGGGTCGTAGGCGGCGCAGCTGGTTCACCGTGCGCTTCGTCGGCGAAGGCGGCGGGCACCGGGTCTTCACCGAGGTGTCGGGCGGCGACCCCGGCTACGACGAAACGGCGAAGATGCTCGCCGAGTCCGCGCTCTGCCTCGCCCTGGACGAGCTTCCGTCGACATCGGGGCAGGTCACCACGGCCGTCGCGATGGGTGACGCACTGCTGGACCGGCTGCGCGCGGCCGGGCTGCGTTTCCGGGTCGCGGCGGCTCGCTGAGCGGACCGGCCCCCGGCCGGGCTGGGTACGGTCGGCATGCCGGTGCCCGGCCGCCCCGGGCGGGGTGGCCGGACACCTGTCCTGCCTTCTGCGGATCGGGGTCAGCGGGACCAGCCGCAGTGCACATGGCGGCTGTGTCCGGCGTTGCCCGGGCCGAGTACCTCCTGCGCACCGAGCTTCTTGCAGTCGGCCATGAGCTGCTTGTGCGGGGCGCCGCTGCCGACGTGACGGCCGTTGATGTGCGTGATGTCGAAGGCGATCCCGGCGTAGTGCCTGGAGTTGCCGCTGTGGTCGCCGCCGACGATCTCGGAGACGGAGAGCCGGTAGCCGTACCGGGTGCGCAGCTTCAGCAGACCGTTCAGCATCCGGGGGTCGAGGGCGACCCGCCGGTTGGGCTTGTCGCCCCACGGGCTGGTGAGCGCTCTCTTGCCGTTCGCCGTGTCGATGATGTTCTGGCCGACCGCACCCGCGCTCGCCAGCCCCTGTTGCCAGTCCTCGTCCGGCATGTCGAGGATCGCTACGAGCGCCTGGCGGGCCTGCTGGAGGCTGCCCGTCCCGTCCCCCTGGGGCAGTCCTTCGAGCATCGGGGGCACCGTTACAGCCGCACGGATTCCCGCGAGGACCGCCGTCGGGCCAAGACCCTGGTCGAGCCGCCTGTCCGGGCCATCGACCACGGCACCGGCGAGATGGTCCACGTGACCATGGTGGAGGAGTCGGCGTTCTGGGAGTGGGTGGCCGTCGAGATCCTGCGGCACAGCGGTATCCGAGTGGAAGAGCTCGTTGAGCTGACCCACCTCAGCATTCGCCAATACGAGCGGCCCAACGGTGAGGTCATCGCTCTCCTGGTGGTCGCCCCGTCGAAGAGTGAACGCGAGCGGGTCATCCCGATGTCCGCCGAGCTGTTCCATGCCGTCGCGCAGATCATCCGCCACCAGACCCGCAACGGCCAGGCCATCCCGCTCGTGACCCGCTACGACCCACACGAAAAGCTCTGGTCAGAACCCATGCCGTTTCTGTTTCAGCGTCAGCTGGGGACGGTTCGCAACGTCATTGCCCCGCACACGATCCTCAACATGCTCGCACGCAGCTGCGAAGAGATCGCCGAGACTGCCCCGGCGTTCGTCGGCACGAAGTTCACGCCACACGACTCTCGCCGGCTCTTCGCGACCGAGATCGTCAACGGCGGCCTTCCGATCCACATCGGGGCGGCTCTCCTCGGACACCTGAATCTCCAGACAACACAGGGCTACGTTGCGGTCTTCGCCGAGGACATCGTCAAGCACTACCAGGAGTTCCTGAACCACCGCCGAGCCCTGCTTCCCGAGGACGAGTACGTCGATGTCACCCCCGAGGAGTGGGCGGAGTTTGAGGAGTACTGCGACAAACGCAAGGTCGAGCTCGGCAACTGCGCTCGCCCTTATGAATCATCCTGTCAGCACGAACACGCTTGCATTCGATGCCCGATGCTGCAGGTCAACCCGAAGATGCTGCCGAGGCTGGCCGAGATCGAGAAGGACTTGGTCCTCCGCCGGAAGCGAACCACAGAGGAGCAGTGGTTCGGCGAGATCGAAGGCATCGACATGACCCTGACCTTCGTCCGCACCAAACAAGCTGACGCGGCCCGCCTGACACGCCGGGCACCTGTTTCTCTCGGCATCCCGACCACTCGCCCCCAATCCACTTGCCTTTGCCCGGGCTCCTGTCTCTGACCTCAGCCGGGTGTGCTTTCTCGGCCTCACCGCCCTGGTCACTGGCCTATCTCACGTGTTTTCGAGGTTGTCGGCCACGGTGGAGGTCGGGGTGTTGAGGATGGCGTCGAACGCGTCGAGGACGGGGGTGTGCAGGTAGGCGCTTTGTATCCGGATGCGGTCGGGGCCCGGGGCACGGTCGGCGCTGCCGGGGGCCTCGCAGGGTGCCCGGTGAAGATTGGCCATGCTGAGCCCGAGGCCGGCATCGGCGAAGGCCGCTTCGACACTTCCCGGCTCGGGCGGCTCCAGCGCGGTGGTGTCGATGGTGAAACCGAAGCGTGCGTGCTCGTCGCGGGGCATGTCCGCGGTGTGTCCGGTGGTGCTCGTCAGGCCGAGGGCGACGTACTCGTCGCCGAGCACGCGGTGCAGGTGCTGTCCCATCGGGAACCCCGTGAGGTGGCCGTTGAAGGAGACCGGTGTTTTCTGGATGTGGGCGTTGTGAGCCGCCAGAACGACTCGGGTGCCGGGCTCGAAGCGCTCCAGGTGCCACAGGACCGACTCGGCCATGTAGATGTCCCGGGCCGAGGTGTCGGCGGTCAGCCCTTTGCCGGCGAAGAGGTCAGCCAGGGCGCGGAAGGTGTAGTCGGCGTGGCAGGCGCCTTCGAGGCGTCGCAGGGCGATGTCATAGCTCGACCGGCCGCCGCGGGAGACGTACAGCGGTTCAACGGAGCGGAAGCGGATGAGCAGCCGCATCAAGGTAGCGCTGAGGGCGTCCTGTTCGGCAGTGGACAGGCGTGCCCACGCGGGCGCGGTGTCGGCCCCCGACCCGCCGGCGAACGATTCGGCGATCCGCATCGCCGTCTGGACCGCCGGCAGGGTTTCGGGATCGGTGTGGCGCAGGTAGTCAGCGACCGGGGCCAGGGCGGGAAGCAAGGACCCACCGGCCGCCGGGATGTCGATGCCGGCGAAACGCACCGGTGGTGAGGCGGTGCGGTTGCGTCGGCGCATCCAGCGCAGCGGCTCATCGACTCCCACGGGGATCGCCGCGGCAAGGTGGGCCGACAGGTCATCGTCCATCCCCTCGCCCTGGGCCCACGCGTCAAGGAGGAACCCTTCGCTGAAGCCGTATTCGAAGGCCAGCACGGTGAAGCCGCAACGCTCGACCAGGAACCGCAGGATGCGCCGGCGCATGGCTGCGAACTCGTTGATGAAGTGGGAACTCTCGCCGATCGCGACCACGCGGGCTTCGCCAGCGATGTCGCGCAGCGGCTCCAGGTCATCGAGCGGCGCCGCGGGGTCGAGGTGGGTGAGCGGGACGGCATGGGCGCGAAGCCAGTCGGCGAACGGGTTGTGGTGGGACGAAGCAGGCATGCTGACAGCTCGATTCTCGGTGCTGGAATGTGAAGGGATCGCCGATACGGGAGCGGATCACCGTATATAGGGCGTCCATCGGCGTTCGGCGACATGGCGGTGAATCCGCTCGGCCTCACCGCACGTGGCGTTTCCCCAAGAGGAGCCCGGCCTTCGCAGGGCCGGTCGTCCTCTGCCAGGACCGTTCAATGGCCCGGCGGCGGGTCTTGAGGTACCTCTGCCGCCTGTGCGGCCGCCGCGTTCTCCAGGTCGTCGATGCTGCCGGACATGATCGTGCGGATGTGTTCGGTGATGCGTTGGAGCGGCCAGTCCCACCAGGCCAGGGCCAGGAGGCGGTTGACGTCCCCATCGCTGTAGCGGCGGCGGATGAGACGGGCGGGGTTGCCGCCGACGATGCCGTAGTCGGGGACGTCGTCGACGACGACGGAGCCGGAAGCGATGATCGCTCCGTGCCCGATGCGGACGCCGGGCATCACCATGGCCCGGTAACCGAGCCAGACGTCATGGCCCACCACGGTGTCCCCCCGTCCGGTCAGGCCGGTGATGAGGTCGAAGTGCTCGGACCAGGAACCGCCCATGATTGGGAAAGGGAACGTCGAGGGGCCGTCCATGCGGTGGTTGGCGCCGTTCATGATGAACCGCACGCCCTCTCCCAGCGCGCAGAACTTCCCGATGACCAGCTTTTCCGGTCCGTAGTGGTACAGCACGTTGCGAGTCTCGAAGGCGGTCGGATCATCGGGGTCGTCGTAGTAGGAGAACTCTCCGACCTCGATCAGCGGCGAGGTGACCAGTGGCTTCAGCAGTACCACCCGCGGCTGCTCGGGCATCGGATGGACCACGGTCGGGTCGGCGGGAACAGGTGGCATCACGAATGCTTCCTTTCTGAAGGGATGTCTGCGGGTCTGGAGGACCTCAGCACTTGGTGGCGGACGTCGAAGTCGCGCGCATGGCCAGGTGGGCGCCCCGCCAGCGCCGACGCAGCCGGCGATCATGGCTGACGATGACGATGGCGCCGTTGTACCCAGTCAGAGCGGTTTCCAGCTCTTCGACGAGGGCGGGCGACAGATGGTTGGTGGGTTCGTCGAGCAACAAGACGTCCGACGGCTCGCTGAGCAATCGCGCCAGGGCGAGACGCTGCAGCTGCCCGGTGGACAGCCGACCGACCGGCACCGTGAGCTGGTCGCGGTCGAACAGGCCGAGGGACAGCAGCCGTTCGGTGTGCCCGGCGGCCTCCCCCGCCCGTCCACGGGCGAAGGCGGCCAGCACGGTCTCGTCCGGTTCCCCGGGTTGCGGCTCTTGGGGGAGGTAGCCGATCCTGCCACGGCGGGTGACGCACCCACTGTCGGGGGCGACTTCCCCGGCCAGGACACGGAGCAGGGTGCTCTTGCCCGCTCCGTTCGGCCCCGTGATCAGCAGGCGTTCGCCCGCCGTGACGGTGAGGCTCGTGCTGTCGAGCCGGTCGGCGACGGCGATGTCTGTGGTGTCGAGCACGACGCCCTGCAGGCGGCGGGCCCGCAGTACGGGGGTGAAGCACAGCGGCTCCGGCGGGGGCGGGACCGGGTTGGCAAGCAGGCGGCGCAACCGTTCCTCGGCGTTGCGCACCCGGCTGGCCAGCGACTGCTGCACTCGGCCGCCCGCCCGGTCGTAGGCCATCTTGTTGCCGTCCTTCATCGGACGGCCGGGGGCCACCTGGCGGGCGGTGGTCGCGGCGGCCTCGCGGAGCCGGTCGACGTCCTCCCGCCACTGGTCGTACGCCTGAGCCCAGCGCTGCCGGGCAGCCGTCTTCTCGGCGAGGTAGCCGGTGTAGCCGTTGCCGTACCGGACGACGCGGCGCCGGTCGGCGTCCACCTCCAGCAGGCTGGTGGCGACACGTTCGAGGAAGACGCGGTCGTGGGAGACCGTCACCGTGGTGCCCCGCCGGGTGCGCAAGTGTTCTTCCAGCCAGCTCAGGGCACCCTCGTCGAGATGGTTGGTCGGCTCGTCCAGCAGCAGCACCTCCGGCGCGGCCGCCAGGACGGCCGCCAGCCGTAACCGGACCTGTTCTCCGCCGGACAGACTGCCCACGGTACGGTCACGGCTCACCAGCCCCAGACCCAGGCTGTGCAGGGCACGTTCCACACGGGCGTCGGCGTCGTAGCCGCCGCGCAGCTCGAAGACTGTCATCAGTTCGCCGTACTCGGCCATGCCCGACTCGTCGCCATCGGCCATCGCGGCCTCCAGACGGCGCATTCGCTGCTCGACGGCGCGTAGATCGCTCAGGGCCCGGTCGATGATCTGCTGGACGGTCGCCTGCGGGGCCAGCCGCTCGTCCTGCGCGAGATAGCCGACGCCACCAGCGGCCTGGACGACGACCTCGCCCTGATCGGGCCGTTCACGCCCGGCGAGCAGGCGCAGCAAGGTGGTCTTGCCGGATCCGTTCTCACCGATGATCCCGGTGCGCTCGCCCGCGGCGAGCGAGCAGGTCACCGAGTCAAGGACGAGCCTGCCGTTGAAGGACTTGCTGACGGCGAGCGCGGTGATCTGTGTAGGCATGCGGGGACTCCAAAGCATTCGAGGACGAGGCGGCAGTCAAGGGCCGCAGGGCCGGGCGAACGCTTCGGAAGAGCATCGATAACTCCACTAGTGCGACAACTGATGCATTAAGATGCTGCCATAACGCCGTCCCCCTGAGCAACGGATTACCAGCGATGACTCCCGAAGCCCCAGGGCCGGAAGGCACCCGGCCAACGCCGACGCGACGCCGACCCGGGGGCCGCAGCGCCCGTATTCGTACGCAGATGCTCGACGCGGTCCGCGCGGAACTCGGCGAACACGGTTATGACGGGCTCAGCATGGACGCCGTCGCCGCCCGCGCGGGCGTGCACCGCACAACGGTGTACCGGCGCTGGGGGACGTCGGCGGCCTGCTCGCCGACGTTCTCGACGCGGCGAGCGACGACGACTGGCTGCCACCGGACACCGGCTCATTGGAAGGGGACCTGGCAGCGCTGAACCAGGAGATCCAGGCAGCCCTGATTGCACAGCCGCCGATCGTCGCGGCTCTGATCGCCGCCTCGTTCCGCTCCGAGAAAGCCGCCCACGCGCAACAGCGGCTCTGGGAGAACCGGTACGCCCGCTGCGAGATCATCGTCAGCCGAGCGGTCCGGCGCGGTGAACTTCTGCCGCACACCGACGCTCGGCGACTGCTCATCGCCGCCACCGCGCCGCTGTACCACCAGCTGGTACTCCTCCGCACGCCCCCCGACCCGCAACTGCCCGGCCATGCGGCCAGAACCGCCGCCCTCGCCGCAGCCGCCAGCGCCTTCGCCGAGCCCCCGTCAGCAAGCGACACCTGAGTGAGACTTCACCAGTTCCAGCACCCCTTCGAGGGCTCGCACGGTGCGATTCATAGGCGACCACTCCACCCGCACGCTCGCTCTCCTCGTCGGCCTCGGGCTTCACCCGGACAGCCCAATGAGGCGACAAGGGGAGGGAAACGGCGCGCCTGACCAACTGAAAGTTACCTGTTGGTTACTTTGCCCCTGGGGCAGAGCTGGGGGTGCGGGGTCGACAACCGTGATCGCCTCGCTTGACTTAGTGCAGAGAAGCACGATCCGGCACATCGGCCGGTTCCTGGGCGAGGACCCGCTCGCGGTGCCTTGGGAGGCCGTGGAGTATCTGGCCGGGCAGCTCGGCATCGCCGATGCCTCATGCGTGAAGCGGCACCCGGAGCGGCGCTCGACGGTGTACGAGCACGCGGCGGAGATCCAGAAGCGGTTCCAGTACCGGGACTTCACCGACCGGCGATGGGGCCGGGAGTTCCGTGGCTTCCTGTACGGGCGGGCGTGGACGCACGCCGAGGGACCGGTGGCCCTGTTCAACCACGCGGTGGCGTGGCTGCGCAAGAACCGGGTGCTGCTGCCCGGGGTGAGCGTGCTGGCCCGGCAGGTGTCGGAGGCCCGCACGGCGGCGGAGCGGCGCCTGTACGAGGCAGTGGCCCGCGCCGCGCACCGGGCCGATCCCGCGCTCGCGCCGGCGCTGGCTGAGCTGCTGGCGGTGCCGGAGGGCAAGCGCGTCTCGGAGCTGGAGCGGCTGCGTACCCCGCCGACGAAGTCGACGGGCACCGCCATGATGCGGGCCATGGAGCGGGTGGAGGAGATCTCCGCGTTCGCGCTGGGGCGGGTGAACCTGTCACGGGTGCCGGTGAACCGGCTGTCCACACCGGCCCGGTACGGGCAGCTGAGCAAGGCGCAGACGATCGAGCGGGCGCCGGAGCCGCGGCGGACCGCGCTGCTGACGGCGGTGGTGCGTCAGCTGGAGGCGCAGGCGGTCGACGATGCGCTGGACCTGTTCGCGGTGCTGATGGCGAACCGGCTGATCAGCCCGGCTCGGCGGGCGTCGGACCGGGAGCGGCTGGCGATGCTGCCGCAGCTGGAGAAGGCGGCCCGCATCCTGGCGAAGGCGTCGAAGATCCTCACCGAGGAGCTGGACCTGGTCGCCGAGCACGAGGCGGACCTGGACGTCGCGGCGCTGTGGGCGGCGGTGGAGGAGGCGCTGCCGCATACGGCGGTGGCCGGGGCAGTCGCAACCGTCGAGGCCCTGGCGCCCGAGGATGACGGGTCGGCCGAGGCCGCCATGCGGGAGAAGCTGGCCCTGCGCTACAACACCGTGCGCCCGTTCCTGTCCCTGCTGGGTGAGTCGGACGCGCCGGGCGGCGCCCCGTCCGGGCGGCGCATCCTGAAGGCGGTGCGCCGCCTGCCCGCGCTCTCGCGTCGGCGGGTCAAGGACCGGCCGCTACTGCCCCGCGAGATCGACGCCTGACTGCCGGCACATCACCCCTTCCCTGGACACCCGAGGCGGACTGGCACCCTACGAGGTCAAGCGGCGCGCCGAGGCCGACGACCGATCGGTGGCCTCGTGGAGATCCGCGCTGTCGAGCACGAGTTCAACCGGACGGCGTGACCGAGGACCACACGCCGAACCACTGCTCGGCGCCGTACTCCTCGAACCGCTCCACCTCGGTAAACCCCAGGTTCGCCGCGAGGCGCATCGCGCGGTCGTTGGCAGTCTGGGTGCAGAGCACCACCGGCTCGCTGGGAAGCGCGTCGGCGAACCAGTCGAGTGCCGCAGTGCACGCCTCGGCGGCGTACCCGCGTCCCCACGCCTCCGGCAGGAACATGTAGCCGAGCTCGGCCTCCCCGGCATCCGGACGGACGTGCCCCGGACGCTCTGCGTCGCGCCGATCGAGCGTGATCATGCCGATCATCGCTCCGTCGAGATCGATCACGAAAAGGCCAGGGCGCCGCCCGGGCACCTCAGGCACCGCGCGCTCGAGCTCATCACGCGGTCGAGGGCCACCGATGTAGGTACCCACCTCTGGCGAGGCGAACAGCTCGATGAACGCCGCACGGTCCCGGGCCTCGGGCTCACGGAGCGCGAGCCGCTCGGTCCTTATCGGGGCAGGTGGCCAGGCGACGGGTCCAAACTCAGTCATGGCGGGCAACCTATCGCACGCCCGCCGAGCGGCACGCGCTCTCACAACTCACGAACAAAGCCACGGCTCCTCAAGGCATGAGGGATACCGAGGGGCCAGGAAGAAGCACCCTGGCCCCTCGGTATGTGATCCTCAGGTGGCCATGGCGGCGCCGCGCTGGCCACTGTCTCGCGCTCTTCCAGCGGTACGGCTGATTTCTGGGCGTGGCTTTGAGCGATCAGGCTGCTGTGTGGATCCGTACCGAAGCCGGATGGTGTCTGTCCGACGAGGAACCGGAGATGTGCGGCTGACGTCTCCCAAGCGATCAAGCTTGAGGAGTTTGAACAGTGCAGATCTACATCAGCGCGGACATGGAAGGCGTCACCGGGCTCGTCGACGCCGACGATGTCCAGCCCGGCGGCCGGGACTACGAACGTGGACGATTGATGATGGCGCAGGACGTCAACGCTGCCGTCCGGGGCGCCCTCACGGCCGGCGCCACCGACATCACCGTCAACGACGCGCACGGCCCGATGCGCAACATCCTTCCGGAGACCCTGCACCCGGCCGCCCGCCTCATCCGCGGCAAGCCCAAACACATGGGCATGCTGGAAGGCCTGACGTCGGAGCACGATGCCATGGTCTGCGTCGGCTATCACTCCCGGGCCGGCGCGCTCGGGGTGCTGAGCCACAGCTTTATGGGCCACGAGATCGAGGACATGTGGCTGGACGGCCGACCGGTGGGCGAGATCGGTCTGGCTCACACGACCGCGGCAGCCATCGGTGTTCGGGTGGTGGTCCTCACCGGTGACGACTACGCCTGCGCGGAGATGAAGGAATGGGATGCCTCTGTATCCACCGTGGCCGTGAAGTATGCGCGGGACCGATTCGCCGCAGATCTGCGCCCGACCGAGGAGGCACGCACGGCAATTGAGGATGAGGTCGCCGCCAGTCTCTCTACGCGACGGACGGCTACAGCACCCCTTTCGGATCCATCCACCCTCACCGTCCGCTGGCAGTCCGCTTCAGTGGCCGCCACCCTCCTGGGAATTCCAGGGGTCACATCGAAGGACACGCGGACCGTCCAAGCGCGGGGTACTCTGCCCAGCCTCTACCGGTTGTTCGGGGTGTGGATGCGGGTAGCAGCGTCCCTGACCAACCAGCCACCGTACTGCTGACCGTTACGACGCAACGCCTGATCGCACATCGCGCCTCGCCCCACGGTGGCCGTCTGAGCGTCGGACTTCTGCTGTACCACTACGTCGGGAGATGCAATGGGTGCCGTCATACATAAAATGATTCACGCTGACGGTGAACAACTCAGTCTCTATACCGTGACACCGCAGAACGAGAGCGTTGGGGCCTGCGGCGTTGTCATCATGCATGGAGCCGGCACCGGTGACAAAGAGCGGCACCTGCCGTTCGCCGAGGACTTTGCCGCGCATGGGCATCCTGCTGTCGCTCTGGACTTCTCGGGTCACGGGGCGAGCAGCGGAGATCTAGTCGACCTCAGCCTCAGGCGGCGGCGCGACCAGGCCGCGGTCGTCATCGACGAGGTATTCGGCTCCAAACGCCCGCTGGTGCTGGTCGGATTCAGCATGAGCGGCCAGACGGTCGCCGATCTGGTGGACCTGTACGGCAGGCGTGTGGCAGCCATCGTTCTCTGCGCGCCGGGGATCTATGGGAAGGACGCCTGGGACGTTCCCTTCGGCGCCGGATTCACCAAGTTGATCCGGCACCCGGAGAGCTGGCGTGACAGTCAGGCCCTGGACACCTACGCACAATTCGACGGTCGCGCGCTCCTCGTCGTACCGGAACAGGACGCGGTCATCCCCGAGGGTGTGACCGAGCTTCTTCGCACGGCGCTGACCACCCGCGCGGACTTCTCCGCCCTCCGGCTCGCAGGGGCCGGCCACCAGCTGGGAATCTGGCTGGCCGACCAGCCGCAGGCCCGCAGCGACATCATCAGCATGTTGTTGCGGCCAGATCCCTCCATCCAGGCTCTCGGGATCAGGCCGCAATCCCCTGGATGTCCCGCGGGTCTCCAGTCGTCCTATACACCCGAGAGAGCGGCGAAGCCTGTGACTTGGTAGAGATCACGGGGCGCGGACTGGTCTCGCAGGGCGAGCAGACATGTCAGCAGGTTGAGGTTCGCACAAACGATCCTCAGCTCAGGCCCCTCAGTCAGGACCTCGCCACTGGGGCACTCAGCGCCTGTTCGATCTGACATGCATTGTCCAGGATGAGGGAAGCTGGACGTGGGTAATCACTGTCGGGATCGAAAGAGGACCGCGAGCACGAGCAGGGACCGCTCCCGGATCTCCGGATCTGGGTGAGCGATGGCAAGAAGCATGGTCAGCGACACGGTCGCAGCGAGAGCAGTGAGGCAGGGAGAGATCAGTTCCATGTGGCGAAGCTAGCCACGCTGGGTGTTGCGCCGGAAGCCCACAAGGTGTGGCGATGTGTGCGCCACATCCGCGCAACACGCGCTGGGTGTTGGCCCCGGGATCCCCAGGCCTACGGGGTCGTTTCCTCAGGTTGCTGCACGCCCGTTGCGACGGCACGCCTGATTCGCCCTGGCTACCGGCCGGTTAGTTGTCCCCTGGTGTCCGAGCTGGGATTCCTGGGCCGTGTTGCGCGGGAAGCCCACAGGGTGTGGCGATGTGTGCGCCACACCCCTAAAACACGTTATGCGCTTCCCTGAGAACGATCCCGCCGAAGCGGCAGGGATACTGGCCGGATGACCGACGTCGAGAGGCGCAAGTCGAACGTCACCTACTCCGCCCCCGTGGGGTCGGTCGACCTTGCGGCATTCCAGGATGACGGGACACCGTACGAAATCTGGGCGTGCGACGACTGCCTGCCCTGGCATGCCGAAGTTGTCAGGGTCGAGAGGGAGATCCTCGTGCGGGAATGGCACGCGGTCGACTGCCCGCAGTTCCAGGATCTCGTCGCGGACAGCGGTCGGGACAGCAGTGCCGATCGGACCTCCTGTCCCGCACCAGCGGGCTATATTTTGGCCATCGCCGCAGCCCAGCGCGAGGCCGTTGGACAGTAGCTGCAGACAGCATGGTGCCCCCGACCAAGGTTCAGTTGGTCGGGGGCACCGGTGTGTCAGCTTACCGGCCGCACCGTCGCGTACGTCCGTACCCGCACCCCCGGTTCACCCGGCACCCGCCACACCTCCGACGGCCCCGACGTCGCCCACCGCTCACCCATCTTCGCGACCGCGGCCGGCGCCGTCTCCTCATCGCAGGCCGCCACCTCCACCAGGCCCGGCTCAAACACATGCACCGCATCGAAAGACCTCATGCCCGCACTGAGGCGAGAAGACCGAACCCCTGTTCCTGACCGGCAGGTTGTTCACCAGGACGGGGAGTAGATGACGGAGTGTCAAATCATGTGACACCAAACTGCACTCTCTGCTTGGTTCCTACTCAACCCCCGACGAGCACGCGACGAAGCAGATCCGCCCGGATCAGCCTTCGGTACGGCCTCGCCCTGGGTGCGCCGCAGCATGTTCCGTGGGCTCAGTCCTGCTGCTCCAACGCGTCGGCGAAGGCGCGGAGGGCATCGGCCAACTCTTTCTTGGTGGGCAGCTCATCCACCTTCTTCTCCAGACCGTCGATGCGTTCCGCCAGGTCGTCCAGGCTTGCCGGAGCCGTGGGATGCGATGTCGGTCCGTCCGTAGGAGATGGGGACTCGGACGGGCCCGCATCCGAACCACCCGAGCCTCCCGCATCCGTACCGCCGGAGCTGCCGCCGTCGGTGCCACCTGAACCACTGACGGAGCCACTGTCCCCAGCGCCGGTGTCCCCGCCGCCCGCGAGACCGCCGCTTCCCGTATCGGACGTCTCCGCGGACACAGGAGTCGGGCCGGACGCTCCGCCGTCCTGGTCGGCCACGGCAATCGCCCCGCCCACACCCAGCACCATCGCGGCGGCCGCGCCGACCAGCGCCACCGTCATCCGTCGCGCCTGGATCTTCCTCATATGTGTCATGCGACGGACACTAACCACTGTTCGCCGCGGAGGGATTCCTTCCGATGATTCGGTGCCGCTTGGGCTCCTCGCGCAGGAACTGGTGGGAGTCGTCCGCGCGCGGCGGCCGCGAGAAACCCACTCAGAATTCCCTCGCGAAACGGCTGGGGGTCGACCAGACCACCCTGTCGCGCTATCTGAATCCCGCTCACGCCTCCAACGCACCGCGCAGGATCGTCGAGCAGCTGCACGCGGTGCTGCGGGCGCCGGCCGACGACCTGGTCCGGGCGTGCGCCCTGGCCGATGCGGCAGCCGGGGCACCGCCGGCCAGGAACCGCCCGGCGCCCACGGCGTCGCCGGATCGGGCGTCCGCCGCAACCGATTCGGTGGAGGCGGTCACCGGCACGCCCGTATCGGCAGATCCGACCGCAGGGCCGAATCCGGCGGCCCGTTGGTGGGACCGCTCCCCACCGGCGCGTACACCCCCTCGACCATGCGGTCGCTGAAGGAGTTCCAGGCATCCCGGAACCTGCCCGTGACAGGCATCGGGGACGAGGACACCTGGCGCGCGCTGCTCAACGCCCAGGGCCCGGACCAGCACAAGTAGCCGCGGCGGCGGGGCGGCGCGCCCTCTCGGGTCAGAGTGCCCAGGACACCAGCGTGCAGATCATCGAGACGGCCCAGACCGCTCCCGCGAGAATGCCGAGAGTCATCCCCACCGCGACCCGGCGCTGAGCGAGATAGACGGTTCCTTGTCGCGTGGACGTTCGATGTTCGGTCATGTGTACCAGTCTGCCCGTCATGATCGGCGGGCGTTATCCGTACACATACTCAGGCGGTCGCTTCCCGCAGGGCCTGACGGCAGAGCGCGTCAGCCCTGCGGGTGGTCTCCGGCTGACGGAAGTCGCGGGCCAGCAGCAGGGTGTGGGCGCAGGCGTTGTCCAGGCCGGTCCGGTGTCCGACGGAGACGAAGACCGGCTTGATGCCGTCCTGGGTGCGCAGCGCCCGGCCCACCTCCTCCTCGCCGTCGAGCAGCGGCGACCAGTCACCCCGGCGGGGGCCCGGTTGCTCGTACGAGAAGGTGAACGGGTTCTTGGCGACGCCGATCGCCGGCAGTCCGGTGAGTACCCCGAGGTGACTGGCGAGTCCGAAGCGGCGCGGGTGCGCCAGGCCGTAGCCGTCACAGACCACGAGTCCGGGGTCGGTAGGCAGGGATTCCAGCGCGGCCAGCACGGTCGGGATCTCCCGGAAGGCGAGGAGTCCGGGGATGTACGGGAAGGTGACCCGGCCGACGGCAGTGGCCTCGGCGACCACGTCGAGCGTCGCCTCGTCGAGGACGACCGCTGCCGCCACGACGACATCTCGCTCGTCGTCGTAGGCGACGTCGACCCCTGTGACCCGGCCGGTGCCGGGCGGCGGGCCGGGTTCGTCGAGCACCACCCGGGGGCGCAGGGCATCCTGAACGGCTCGGGCTTCAGCCTCGTCGGCGGGCATCGGGAGCGTTGTCATAGTGCTGTCAAGTTTAGGCAACAGGCGCGGCGGGCGGCTCGGCAGCGGGCCGGGCGGGACTTCGGCCACGGCCCGGGCCGGTGCGCCCTCGTCCCGTAGCCTGGAGATCATGTTCGTACTCGAGTTGACCTACACCGCACCCGTCGAGCGTATCGACGCGCTGCTGCAGGACCATGTCGCCTGGCTGGACACGCAGTACGCGGCCGGGGTGTTCATCGCGTCGGGCCGCAAGAGCCCGCGCGACGGCGGGGTGATCCTGGCCGTCGGGGACGACCGCGCGCAGATCGAGAAGATCACGGCGGAGGATCCGTTCACGGCACAGGGAGTGTGCGCGTACCGGATCACGGAGTTCATCGCGACGAAGACCTCGGACGAACTCGCCCCGTACCGGCAGCAGCTGCCCGGGTAGCGGCTATCCGCCACCCGGGTACCGCTCCTCGATCGCCGGACGGGCCGGAGCGGCGATCCTCCCGGCCCTGATCCGCCGGGCGCCCCCTAGAACCCCGCGCGCGCCACTCGTCCACGCTCGCCCGCGGCCCAGCAGCCGCCGTCCGGTGTGCAGTCGACCGTGTCGTACGACCCCGTATCGACCGTGCGCCAGGTTCGGCCGGCGTCCAGGGTGAGGTCCGTGCCGGTCGGGCCGACCGCCAGCGCACCCGATCTGCTGTGCGGGAGCCAGGCGACGCCCGAGCGGTAGGCGGCCGGCGGGGTGGCGGACTGCTGCCAGCTGCGGCCGGCATTGCCCGTCACCGCCGCGGCGTTCGGCGACGGCAGACCGGCCCGGTAGTCACCGCCGACCGCGATGCCGTGGTGGCGGTCGCGGAAGGCCAGGCCGAAGACGCCGCGTGCCGGGTCGCCGGCCGGGATCGTGGATTCGGTCGCAGTCCAGGTCAGCCCTCGGTCGGCGGAGTGCAGCACCCGTGCGGTGGCGGCGCCCCCGGTCGCCAGCCAGACGTCCTCGGGACCCGATGCGACCAGGCACTGACCGCTGGCGGCGAACCCCGCCTCACCGGTCAGGGCATCCGGCATGCCCGCACTGGGCAGCACCCGCCAGCTCCGGCCGCCGTCAGCGGTCGACAGGATGCGGTACTTCCCGTCGACGGGATCGCTCATCGCAAGTCCGTGCCGGCTGTCGAAGAAGGTGAGGCAGTCGTAGAAGGCGCGGGCATCGGTGTTACGGAACGACTCCGTCCAGGTCTCTCCCCCGTCGTCCGTGCGGAACACCCTGGAGGCCTCGCCCTCCCCGATGGCCAGTGCCACCGCGCGCCGGGCGTCGAATGCCTCGATGTCACGAAACTCCAGCGCCTCCTGAGCCGCACCGGGCGGTGACACATCGCGCCAGTGACGGCCGCCGTCCGAGGTGCGCAGCACCGTGCCCTTCGAACCCGCGACCCAGGCGGTACGACGGCTGACGGCGGCGAGGCCGCGGAAGCGTGCGTCGGTCCCGGTCTCGGTGAGCGTCCAGGCCGGCCGTTCGCCGGGCCGATGCCGCTCCCCCGGTGTGGCCGCGGCCGCCGGTGTGGCCAGTGTTGCGGTCAGCGCCGCCGCACAGAGCCCCCATGACATCAGTCGTCTCGTCTTCCCCTTGGCCCTCATGGCGCTGGAAGCTAGCCCACGAGCTGCACTCCGTCCAGGGTGCACCGGCGGTAAGTGGGCACTCGATCGGTGCGGCGGTGTGCGGTGATACAGCTCACGCCACCTTCCGATGCACGGATGAGGGAGTTCCGTCGTCTCCATCAGTGCCGGGAACCGTTCATCTGGCCGAGAAAGGGAGCAGGTCTTGTCCACCGTTATCGAGCAGTCCGTGCAGGCCCGCATGGTCGCATCCGCACCGCGGATGGAGACTCTTCCCGCCACCCTGCAGTACGACCGGAGGGATCCGTTCGCCGTACGCATGGCGTTCCCCGCGACGGCGACCCTGGAGGGCACCGATGTCTCCTGGGAGTTCTCCCGCGAGTTGCTCGCGGCGGGGTTGGACTCAGCCGCCGGTGTCGGGGACGTGCGCATCAGGCCGTTCGGATATGACCGCACGGTCCTGGAGTTCCATGCCACCGAGGGAATCGCGATGGTGCACGTCCGCACTGCGGAGCTCCGCCGCTTTCTCGAGCGGGCGCAGGAACTGGTACCGGCCGGCGACGAGCACCGGTTCCTGGATCTCGACCGGAGCCTGACCGATCTGCTCGGCGGGGCCTGCTGACCACGCGTCGGGCGGGAGGCGATTTCGTACGGCGCCGATGGCGCTGTTGCCCGGTTGGGAATTGGGTGACATCACGGCCCAGGAGGGACGCGCGGGAGTGTGAGCGGTGGGGGACAAGGTCGGTGCGGGGGGGCACCGGTGAAGTAAGGCCCGGGCCTTGCAGCCGCCGGACGCGGTCATCGCGGGGGTCAACCCCCCGTCCCCGCCGTGCGAATCGACCGCGGCTGCCAGCAACCACATGCTTTCGCTGCGGTGTTCGTGGCATTGCCCTGGAAACGCACTCGCGTGACCGAGTCGTGCGGGTGGAGTCCCAGCGACAGCCGTCCCTGGGGAAGCGCTCGTCGATCTGCTGGACCGGCTGGTCGACGCGGGCAACAGTGTGATCTGCGTGAAGCACAACCTCGAGGTGCTCAAGCACGCGGACTGGGTGGTCGACCTCGGCCCCGAGGGCGGCAGAAACGGCGGCGAGCTGGTCTTCGAGGGGACCCCGGCGGCGCTGCCCGACCATCGCACATCGTTCACGGCCGAGTATCTGCGCCGGGATCCGGGTCTGGAGCGCCCCAGCGCCGGGACTTGAGGGCACTTTTCCGAATCCCCAGAGCCCGACACAGCCCCGTATTGGTGGATATGAGGGAAATCGGTGCACCTGGCAGTCAGGCGGACTGTCGACCTCCACACCCCCCGCGACCTGCGTACATAACGTTACGTAATCGGGCATCGCGGGGGCCGGCTTGGCGATGGCCTTACTGCCGCTTTAACCTACGGTCTCGTAACCTACGTGTCCGTAGGTAATTCTCCCGTCCCCAGGAGTCCCCGTGACGATCACCGCTCCCCACCTCGGCAGCCCGAAGGCGTGGACCGACGCCCACCTGCTGTACGCCCTGGAAGAGGTGGTGGAGAAGGAGCTCAACCGCCATCTCAAGATCGCCAAGGACTGGATGCCCCACGAGTACGTGCCGTTCTCCGACGGGCGGAACTTCCCCGGCATCTTCGAGGACGGTGAGGCCTGGCAGGCCGATCAGTCGAAGGTCACCGACATCGGCAAGATCGCGCTGGTCGTGAACCTCCTGACCGAGGACAACCTCCCCAGCTACCACCACGAGATCGCATCCCTCTTCGGCCGCGACGGCGCGTGGGGCACCTGGGTCCACCGCTGGACCGCGGAGGAGGGGCGGCACGGCATCGTGATGCGCGACTATCTGCTCACCTCGCGCGCCGTCGACCCGGACAAGCTGGAGCAGTTCCGGATGGCGCACATGGCGGAGGGCTTCGAGTCCGACAACCGTCACTCGATGCTGCACTCCGTGGCATACGTCGCCTTCCAGGAGCTGGCCACCCGTGTCTCGCACCGCAACACCGGCCACCAGTCGGGCGACCCGGTCTGCGACCGCATGCTGGCGCGGATCGCGACCGACGAGAACCTGCACATGGTCTTCTACCGCAACCTTCTCGGTGCGGCCTTCGAGCTCGCTCCGGACCTGACGATGCAGGCCGTGCGCGATGTCGTCGTCAACTTCCGGATGCCCGGTCACGGCATGCCGGGCTTCGAGCGGGCCGCCGCGCAGATGGCGATCGGCGAGATCTACAACATGCGCATCCACCACGACGACGTGATCCAGCCCGTGCTGCGCTACTTGAAGATCCTCGACATCGACGGCCTGGGCCCCGACGGCCTGAAGGCGCAGGAGGAGCTGGGCCTGTACATGGGCGGCCTGAACAGCGAGGCGTCGAAGTTCGACGAGAAGCTGGCGGCCCGCAAGGCGCGGCTGGCAGCACGCGCCCTGGCCTGACGGGCCCGCCCGGCTGTCATCGGCCGTCGGCCGGGCCACTGCTCCGCAGTCCTGTCCGGCGGATCAGGGCCCGTCCGGCCCTGATCCGCCGGACGGGCCGTGGGGCACAGCGCCCCGAAGCCGGGCTCACATCGTTTCGTGCAAGTCCTGCGCGTAGTGCTCGATCGCCCGTCGATACTGCCGCACATGCGGGTCCTCGCTGGTGGCGGCGAGCAGTCTCAACAGCAGCTGCATGGATTCATGGTGCTCGCCGGTGTTGAAGAGCGCCATGGCGAGGAAGGTCCGCAGTGCCCCGTCGTCGGGGAACCGCTCGACACCGCTGCGCAGGACCTTGACGGCTCTCTCGTACTGTCCGAGCACCCGATGGGTGCTTCCGAGGCCGAGCAGCGCTCCCCGGCGGCCCTCCTCCGACAGCCCCGTCCCGTCCAGGCAGCGTTCGTAGAACGGCACGGCCTCGGCTTCGAGACCGAGCACGTCGTGGACCCGGGCGGTCTGGTAGGCCACTTCGGCATCGGCGGGGAAGGCGGCGGAGAGGGACAGCAGCTGCTGTCGGGCTTCCTCGGGGCGTCCGTCGGTGCGCAGCCGCACCGCCGCCGCGAGCAGAGCGTCCCTGTCGTGATCATTCATGCGGACATCGTCCCAGCCCGGCAGGGCCCGTCCGGCCGTGGGACTCCGGCCTGGACGTGCGGGTGCGGCCGGTACCCCCGGGCAGGCCGGATCGCTGTGCGGGCAGGGTGAGTTCAGGCCCGGTCGCGACCGGTTCTGCGCAGCCGGTCCCGCTCCTTCTCGGAGAGGCCGCCCCATACGCCGAAGCGCTCGTCGTTGGCGAGGGCGTACTCCAGGCAGGCCTCGCGCCCTTCGCAGGCGTTGCAGAGCTGCTTGGCCTCACGGGTGGAGCTGCCGGGAGCAGGAAAGAAGAATTCGGGCCCCGCCTGCGCGCACAGCGCCGTCTCCTGCCAGGCGAGCGCGGGTTCGGCCGCGGTGTTGATCAGCATGGAAGTCACAGTGCCCGGTCGCGATAAACGACTGATCAACGCTTCATCAATGCGGCGCGCCGATGGCTTCCGGTCAGCCTTCCGGCGTCTGCGCACTCTTGATCAGAGCGAATTCCGCTCCGTCCGGATCGGCGACGTCGGCGAACTCGCCCACGCCTTCCATCTCCATCGGCTCCAGCGTCAGTTTGCCGCCCAGCCGTTCCACGTCCGCGACGGCCGCTTCGCAGTCGTCGACCTCGAAGTAGGGCAGCCAGTGTGGTCCGGCGACCGCTCGTGTCGCAACGGCGTTGAGCGGAACCAAACCGCCGAAGCTCGCTCCCTCGCCGCCGCCCTTGGTCCGGATCACCGTATAGGACCCGCCCCCTCCCGGGTACGGCGTCTGCGCGGTCTCCCAACCGAACACGGTGTCGTAGAAAGCGGCGGCCGCCGGGACGTCCGGGGTGTACAGCTCGGCCCAGCACAGGGAGCCCGCGGCACCCACCACGCCGAGGCCGGGTTTCTCCTTCGGCTCCCAGATACCGAAGAACGCGCCCGCCCGGTCCTTGAAACCGGCCATCCTGCCGAAGTCCAGGACATCCATCGGGGCGAACGGCACCCTGCCGCCGGCCTGCTCGACCGCTTTCGCCGTGGCGTCGGCGTCCGACGACTGGAAGTACACGGACCAGGACGGCTTCGCCTGCTCCTCGGTGACCGTCATCGCGCCCCCGGCCGTCTTCCCGTCCAGCATGAACATGCCGTAGCCGCCGGTCTCCGGGCCTCCGGCCAGATACTCCCAGCCGAAGAGACCGGTGTAGAACGCGATGGCCCCGTCGAGGTCGGGCGTGCCCAGATCGATCCAGTTGGGCGCTCCGTTGACAAAACGGGTGGTGAGCATGGCGAGCTCCTTCGATGAGGCCCGTTCTCGCGGTGGCAGGGACCTTTCCCGACGTTCCGAGTCTTGCACCGGGCACTGCCAACCGCAGCACGCGGCCTACGGGCGGGCCGCGCTGCCGTACGCCGTACAAGGGCGGCACACGGATGGCGAATATCCGCCGCCGCATTGCGTACGAGCACCGGCCCCATGGACGATCTCCCTCATGACCACCAGAAAGGCTCATGCCGCGTAGGCGCCCCTCCCTCCGGCCCTCGGCCAACGCGCCGCCGGTCCCTGCGGATGTCCACAGCCGACCGTTCACGCAGTCTGCCGAGGAGCACCATGGAGTCCGTCCGTCTGACCGAGTACGCCCGCATGCCGCGCACATAGAGGCGACTGCACCTGTTCGACAGCACCGTCGATGCCCACGGCCGCACACACTGGCTGCTCAGCGAGCGCGCGCCCGGGCCGGGACCGGTCGATCCGTACGACGCCGTGGTCGTCACCGCGGCCGATGGCCATGTGTACGAGACCCACCTCGGTGCGGTCCAGCCGCACTGGCCCAAACTGGATGCCCTGCCCGACGGCGGTTTCGTGCTCGCGGATGCCCGCAGCAAGGCCGAAGAGCAGCATGTGCAGGTCTTCGACGCGCTCGGACGGCCGTCGTGGATGTTCCGGATGGGCGACGCCATCGAGCATCTGCTGGCCGATGCGTCGGGTGATCCGTGGGTGGGCTACTTCGACGAGGGGGTGTACGGCAACGACCCGCTCAGCCACCCCGGTCTGCGGCGCTGGAGCAGCGACCCAGGCGGCGATGGCACCGGTGCGCAGCAGAGCCCGGCGTCGTCGAGCGCCTTGGCGATCGGATGGGTCTGCCAGGAGCCGATCGCGAGGTGGACGGTGGTGCCTTTGAGGTCCGCGATCGTACGCACGGGGCTGCCCTCGGGGACGAGGAGCCCGCCGTGTTCGGGGCGCGGGGCGGAGACGGCGGAGTAGACGATGTCGTGTCAACGACGGCGAGTCGGCGTACGGAGTACGGACCCTGGCGGTCCCTGTGCCGGACGGCGCCGGGTATGCGCGCTTCGCTCTCGCGGTCCGGGCCACGCCGTCCGTGATCACGCGAGCGCGCACCAGGTGGTTCCTGTCGCAGGCCCGCTCCTGTGCGCGGGCCCTGGCGGTCCTGCTGCTGTCCCCGGCGGAACGCCGACCGCCCACGCCCTGAACCGAAGGCACTGTCGGCGCCGCGTGGCACGATATGAATCGCTCGGGGCAGGTGCCGGGCAGGACGGCAGCCGAGCTGCGCGGACAGAGGAACGTACATGACAGAGGCCGGACCGACGGTGGCCGGGGCGCCCACGGGAAGGGACGCCCGGGAGCTGCTGGCGCAGGCCGGGCGGCTGCTGGACACGGCGCGCGCGGTGCTGGCCGATCATGCCCGCGCCGTCGATGCGGTGCACACGGCGCTGACTCCGCTGCTCGACTCCCTCATCCGTAGCGAACTGTCGGCCATTCCGGTCTCCAGACTCAAGGACGTCACCGAGGGCAGACTGCGGCTCGGCGCGATCGAGCAGGCCGGCTTCACGACCGTCGGCCGAGTCCACGAGGCGAACCGGTACGAGCTCCGCCAGATCCCCGGGGTCGGCGCTCAGACCGCCGACCAGGCACTGGCCGCGGCCGGGCAGATCGCCCATGCGGTAAGGGACACCGTCGCGGTGCGGATAGACGTGGACACCCCGGACGAATCCACGACCGCACTGGTCACCGCACTGCACCGGCTGGTCGAGGCCGGTCCGGACGTCCGCCGGGCCGTCGATGCGGCGGGCCGGCTCATCGGGCGTCTTGAGCCCTTGCTCGCCGTGGCCGGTCCTGCGCGCGGGCGGCTGCGCATGCTGTTCACCCGGCGGCAGGCCCGCGCCCAGGCGCTGGAGGCCGTCGCCTCGGTTCGGGCCGTCGTCGCCGAAGCGGCTACGCGTGGGCTTCCCCTGCTGTTCGGTCAGGTGTCGGTCGATCTGCTGCGGGACGCGGAGTCGGACGTCGCGGCGTGGGTCGACTTCGAGCTGCGGTCCGCCGAGTACTACAGCCTGCTCGCCGAGATGTCGGGCACCGGCCCCGACCAGGACGCGGCCGAGGGGTTCCTCCCGTCCGGAATCGCGCACCGGGTGCGCGGTCTGCGGCTCGACGACGCCCATCTGCGCGTCTCCCTGCGCGGCTACCAGTCGTTCGGCGCCCGGTTCGCGCTCGCGCAGAAGCGGGTGATCCTCGGCGACGAGATGGGGCTCGGCAAGACCGTCCAGGCCATTGCCGCACTCGCGCACCTCTCGGCGCGGGGCGAGACACACTTCCTGGTGGTCTGCCCGGCGAGCGTGCTCATCAACTGGGCGCGCGAGGTCCGTTCCCGCTCCACCCTGCGCGCGCTGCCGGTGCACGGCCCCGAGCGACAGGGCGCCTTCGCCGAGTGGCGCGAGACCGGCGGGGTCGCGCTCACCACGTTCGATGCCCTGCACACCCTGCCGGCCGCCCGGGACTGCGGCATGAGGCCCGGCATGCTGGTGGTCGACGAGGCGCACTATGTCAAGAACCCCGAGACCCGCCGCTCCCGGGCGGTGTCCGGCTGGACGCAACGCACCGAACGGGTGCTGTTCCTGACCGGTACGCCGATGGAGAACCGGGTCGAGGAGTTCCGCAGCCTCGTCCGCCATCTGCAGCCCGAACTGGCGCCGTCGATCCACACCACCCATGGAGCCGCCGGTTCGCACGCGTTCCGCAGGGCCGTCGCCCCGGCCTATCTGCGGCGCAATCAGGAGGATGTGCTGACCGAACTCCCGGCGCTGGTGCAGGTCGATGAGTGGGAGAAGTTCAGCGAGGACGATCTCGATGCCTACCGCGAGGCGGTGGGCGCCGGGCAGTTCATGCGAATGCGCCGGGCCGCGTACGCCCGGCCCGCCACGTCCGCGAAACTGAACCGGCTGCGCGAGCTGGTCGCAGAGGCCGCGGACAACGGCCTCAAGGTCGTCGTGTTCTCGTACTTCCACGAAGTGCTCCTCACGGTCGAACAGGCCCTGGGGACGGATGTGTTCGGGCCGCTCTCGGGGAGCCTCCCGGCTGCCCGGCGCCAGGAGATGATCGACCGGTTCGGTGCCGTCGAGGGGCACGCCGTCCTGCTGAGCCAGATCCAGGCAGGTGGTGTCGGACTGAACATGCAGGCCGCCTCCGTCGTCATCATCTGCGAACCGCAGATCAAGCCGACGATGGAGCACCAGGCGGTGGCCCGCGCCCATCGGATGGGCCAGATACGGACCGTCCAGGTGCACCGGCTCCTCGCGGCCGACAGCGTCGACGAGCGGATGCTGAATATCCTGGCCCGCAAGGAGCGGCTGTTCGACCTGTACGCACGGCGCAGCGACGTCGCCGAGACGACGCCGGACGCCGTGGATGTGTCGGACGGGGCTCTGGCCCGACGCATCGTCGAAGAGGAACAGCTGCGCCTCGCCACTGGAACGGCCGAAGCGGCCGGAGCGGCGTCGGAGACCTGACCGGGTCAGGACCTGTGCGCCGCCGGGTCGTGGGCGGCCGAATCCTTCGCCGTCTTGCCGGGCGCGGTGTCACCCGAAGCGGTCTTGTCCGGCACGGTCTTGTCCGGCGCGGCCTTGTCCGGCGCGGCCTTGTCCGGCGCGGCCGTGTCGTGGGTCTCGTGCGGGTCGTACCCCGGCACGGTGCCGTCCGCCTTGGCGACCAGCAGCAGTCCGGCCATGCCCATGTCGGAGTGGCTCTGCACATGGCAGTGGTACATCCAGGCACCGGCGCCGACGTGTTCGCCCGCGACGACCTGGAAGCCGAAGGAGTCCGCCGGGCCGACGATCTTTGTGTCGATGACGTGGCTCGGGTCGTCGGGGCCGGTGAGCAGACCGGTCCGGTTGTCCGCCCAGCGATGACCGTGGATGTGGAACGTGTGGTAGTAGTCGCCGTGCGTGATCATGACCACTTCGAGCCGGTCCCCCACCGTGGCCTGGAAGTTGGGGGCTTCGTGGGCCGCCTTGTTGTTGATCGTCATGTCGTTGAAGACGATCGTGATCGTCTTGTCCGGCAGGATGTCGTCCTTGCGCCGGACGATCACCGGGCCGTACAGCCCCTTCCGGATGCCGCCGGTGCCGTGATCCGTACCGACGACATGGTCGTGGTAGTGCCAGTAGCCCGCGCTGCCCGGCTGCCATGTGCCGTCCTTGCGCCGGCCCGGCGCATGCGTGCGCCAGGTGTACGTGCGGGTGCCGCCCGGTTCGACGATGCTCTTGTTCATCCGGGTGCCGTCGCTCGCGATGTCGTAGTCGACGCCGTGCACATGAAGACTGGCCGGCACATCCATGGTGTTCTCGAACTCGATGTGCAGGGTGTCGCCCTCGTTGATCTCGATGAGCGGTCCCGGGATCGACGCCTTGCCCTTCTCCAGGCCGTATCCCATCTGACCGTCCGCCAGCTTCTCCGCGTACAGCTTGAGATGGCGGACCACGCCTCCGGCCGGGGCCGTCCTGGGCGGGGGTTCCGCCGAGCTGGCCTCGACCGTACCGAGCGACAACGATGTCACGCCTGTCGCGGCCGCCACCCCACCGCCGACCAGAATCCGCCGGTTGAAGCTCCTTCTGTCCATTTCGAACTCCCCACTGCGTCAAGGAATTTACGGAGTTTTTGCAAACTTGCCCAGCTCACGGAGATTGCGTAGACCGCGGAGATTACGGGGATTGCGGCTGCTTCAGAGGTTGCCGAGGTTGGCGGGACACAGGTGCCGCCCGGACGGCCCACACCGTAGCCGGGTGATCTTCGTTTATCCACACCCAGGACAAAGTTTGTGCCATTGCCGCCATAGCTATTGGCGAGCCGCGAAAAGAGGTCTAGCTTCATCCGCTGTTGCAGTGACCAAAGAGGGGTGGGTGACCACATGCAGCGCACACCACATCACAGGTCCAGATCGCGACGCGGACTTGCGGCGGCCCTGGCGGCCGGCGCACTGACCGCTTCCCTGCTCGGCGGCAACGCCGCCAGCGCCAGACCCTATCCGGAACCGCCGCACAGCCTTGCGACAACGTTGTCCCTGCCGTCGCCGCCGGGCGGCGCCAATGTCAAGGTGCTGGTGTTCCATGCCTCCGCCACCGATGAGTCCCCGACCGTCGACGCCGGGATCGCGGCGATCGAGAGGATCGGGCTCACCGGGCCGGAGGCCGGTCGGTTCAGGACCGTCGCCACGGACGACCCGGCCGTCTTCACCAACGGCAAGCAGCTCGGCAGGTACAACGCCGTCGTCTTCCTGACCGGTGGCGGCGATGTGCTCGACCCGGAGCAGGAAGCCGGTCTTGAGGCGTACATGGAGGCGGGTGGCGGGTTCCTCGGTATCCACGACGCGGCGCGCACCGAGCCGTACTCGGACTGGTTCACCGGTCTGATCGGAGCCCGTCCGGCAGTCGGCAGCCCAACCAACGTACAGCGTGCGACGGTTGAGATCGGAGACCGGCAACATCCGGCGACCAAGGACCTGCCGCTGGAGTGGAAGCGCCCGGACAAGTGGCTCAACTGGACGAAGAATCCGTCCGGTGATGTGCACACCGTGGCGCGAGTCCGGGAGATCACGTACAAGCCGGGCGCGAGCGCCAACGGCTGGGACCACCCGGTCTCCTGGTGCCGGGACTACGACGGCGGCAGGTCCTTCTACACGGCGATGGGCGGTACGGTCGACAGCTTCGCGGAGACCGACTTCCGCGACCATCTGCGCGGCGCGCTCGACTGGACGACGCGGATCTCGCAGGCCGACTGCAAGGCGGCGATCACCTCCAACTACAAGGCGGAGCGCGTCACCCAGCCCAATCAGCCGGGCCAGAACGACCAGATCGGCGAGCCGCACGGCCTGGTTGTCGCCCCGGACGGGCGGGTGCTGTACATCGGGCGCGGCGGCGCCGACAGCAGCAAGCCGGTCGTCACCGACTGGAACAGCCCGGACATCGGCAAGGGTCTGGGGCAGATCCATGTCTACGACCCGAAGACCAAGAAGGTCACCCTCGCCGGCGAGCTGACGGTCTTCGGCAACAAGGGCGGCGGCGACGAACTGGTCAAGGTCGAGGAGGGACTGCTCGGGATCGAGCTGGACCCGGACTTCGAGAAGAACGGCTGGGTGTATCTGCACTACACACCCCACTCGAAGATCGACCGCGACAAGCAGATGGCGGTACGTCAGGTTTCCCGCTTCACCCTCGATCCGGCCACCAACAAGCTGGATCTGTCCTCCGAGAAGGTGCTGTTGCACTGGCCGGTCCAGATCCACAGCTGCTGCCATGCGGGTGGCGGGATGGCCTGGGATTCCAAGGGCAATCTGTACATCGCGACCGGTGACAACAACTCATCCGGTTTCAGCGGCGGTTACTCCGGAAACAACCCGCAGCCGAACTACAAGGGCGTCTCCTTCGCCGATGCCCGGCGCACCGCGGGAAACACGAACAACCTCAACGGGAAGATCCTGCGGATCCACCCCGAGGACGACGGCACCTACACACTCCCCGAGGGCAATCTCTTCACCGGTAAGGAGCCCGATGAAGGCGGCGGCAAGACCCGCGGCGAGATCTATGTGATGGGGGTGCGCAACCCGGCCCGGATCTCCGTCGACAAGACCACCGACACGCTGTACGCGGGCTGGGTCGGCCCCGACGCGGGCTCGCCGAGCACCACCTGGGGTCCGGCCAAGTACGACACGTTCGCCGCGATCACCAAGGCGGGCAACCACGGCTGGCCGTACTGCATGGGCAACAAGCAGCCCTACCGGGACCGCAATCTGCCCGACCCGAGCAAGCCGCTCGGCTGGTACGGCTGCGACCACCCCAAGAACGAGTCTCCGAACAACGACGGCCTGGTGAACCTGCCGCCGATCACGTCCAACACCATCTGGTACTCGCCGCAGGGCGGTGGCGTGGACTACCCGCGCGACGCGAACGGCATCCCGAGCTACAAGGTGGAGGAGCAGAAGCAGCTGCTGCCATGGCTCAAGGGCGGCGGTCAGGCCACGATGAACGGCCCGGTCTACCGGTACGACGCGGCGAGCACCAGCGCCGACAAGTGGCCCTCCTACTGGGACGGCAAGTGGTTCGTCGGTGACTTCTACGACGACACCCAGCCGCGGCACGCCGTGCTCACCGACCCGAAGACGGTCGGCAAGGGCGGTCTGCCCACGCATGCCGAATCCCTGAAGAAGATCATCCCGGTCGGCGCCGACGGCATCCGCAACCTGATGGACTGGAAGTTCGCCCCGGACGGTTCGCTGTACGTCCTGGACTACGGACGCGGCTTCTTCACCTCCGACTCCAAGTCCGCGCTGTGGCGTGTGGCGTACAAGGGCGGCGGTCCGACCCCGGCCGCCGAGGATCTGGCCAGGAAGGCGGCAGTGCAGTGAGACACCGTTCGATCTTCTCGCGACAGCGGTACCGGCCCGCCCGGTTGTGGCTCGCCCTGCTGGGTTCGTTCCTGATGGTGCTGGGACTGACCTCGACGGCGGCGTACGGCCGTACGGCGGCTCCCGCCGCTGCGGCGGCCGACCAGGTCCTCACCTGGACGGCGGGCGACCCCATCGACCACTATCTGTCCGCTCCGAAGACCGCGGTGGCCGGCAAGGCGACCATCGTCTTCGAGAACAGCGCGGCGACCGGCAACACCACGGGGATGCCGCACACCCTCACGTTCAGCGTCTCGGACCCGGAGTTCAACAACGACGTCGCGCTGAACATCCTGGCCAACCCGGCCGACGACCAGGGCGGCAAGCACACCGCCGAGGTCACACTCTCCCCCGGCCGGTACTTCTACCACTGCACCATGCCGGGTCACGAGGCGATGCAGGGCATTCTCACCGTGACGGACGGCGGCGGTACGGACACCACCGCGCCCGAGACCTCTGCGAAGGTCGACGGCGACAAGAACGCCGACGGCGCGTACATCGGTCAGGCGACGGTCACTCTCTCGGCGACCGACGACAGCTCCGGTGTCGACACCGTCGAGTACGCGGTCGGGGCGGACGGCGCCTGGCAGCCGTACACCACACCGATCGTGGTGAACGAGGTCGGGACGCACACGATCCGGTACCGGGCCACCGACAAGGCGGGCAACACAACAGCGGAGAAGGCGGTCGACTTCGCGGTCGCCGTGCCGCCGACGGACGACAAGACGCCGCCGGAGACCTCGGCGACCGTGTCCGGTGAGAAGGACGACCAGGGGCAGTACCTGGGGATGGCGACGGTCACCGTGACCGCCTCCGACACCGGGTCCGGCGTCAACACCATCGAGTACGCCATCGGGGCGGACGGCGCCTGGCAGCCGTACACCGCGCCCGTGATGGTGCACGAGACGGGCACGCACCAGGTCCGCTACCGGGCCACCGACAGGGCGGGCAACACGGCGGCCGAGAAGGCGGTCGACTTCACCGTCGTCGCACCGCCGACGCAGGACAAGACACCGCCGGAGACCTCGGCCAAGGTCGAGGGCGACAAGAACTCCGACAACGCCTACATCACCAGCGCCAAGGTGACGGTCACCGCGACCGACGCCGAATCGGGCGTGGACAGGATCGAGTACTCGCTCGACGGCGGCCCGTACCTCGTGTACACCACCACCGTCATCGTCGACCGCGTCGGCTACCACACCGTCGCCCACCGGGCGACGGACAAGGCCGGCAACACCTCCGTGGCGAAGCAGGTGTCGTTCACCGTCGCGGAGAGCGGGGGCGTACCGGCGCCGAACTGCCCGGAGTTCGACGAGCGGCTCACCGTCATCGTCGGCACGGTCGACACCGGGGTACCCAACCGCATCACCGGCAACCGCTGCACCATCAATGAGCTGATCGAGGACGAGAAGGACTGGTCGTCGCACGCGCTGTTCCTCAAGCACGTCGACAGCGTCCTCGACAAGCTGCTCGCCGCCGGTGTGATCGACGCCCGCGAGCACACGAAGATCTACCGGGCGGCCAAGCAGTCGGGGATCGGCAAGCCGGGCCAGGACGAGGGCTACAAGAAGCTCTTCGACGGCACGGCGACGTCGTTCGCCAAGTGGCAGCAGGTCGGTGGCGGCAAGTTCGGGCTCAATCCGGACGGCACGATCACCAGCTCCACCACCGTGGACGGCATGGGCATGCTCTGGTTCCCGGGCCGGCAGTACGGCGACTTCTCGCTCAAGCTCCAGTGGCGCGACGACGCCCCAGGCACGGGCAACGCCAACAGCGGTGTGTTCGTCCGCTTCCCGAACGTCCACGACAACCCGGAGGAGTCGCGTCCGGAGTGGGTCGCCATCAAGTACGGCCATGAGGTGCAGATCCTCGACCGTCCGGACGGCGACATGTACAAGACCGGCTCGATCTACGGCTTCGACCGGATCGGTCTGGCCGGCGCCGGGGTCACACCCAAGGGCACCTGGAACGACTACGAGATCCGGGTGGTGGACCAGCACTACTCGGTCTACCGCAACGGTGTCCTGCTGAACGAGTTCGACAACAACCGCGGCCAGGTCTTCGAGCCGCCGCGGGGCGACGACCCGGGCACCGACGGCCGGCGGTACGCCTCCGGTTACATCGGGCTCCAGGTCCACGGCACCACGGACGTGGTCTCGTACCGCGACATCCGGATCAAGGAGCTGTAGCCCGGGCCGGCATCAGGTGGCCGTGACCGCATGCTGAGGCATGTGGTCACGGCCACCCGGGTGCCGGTGGCGCCATACCCAGAACACCGTGCATGAGACCAGCGCCCAGGCGGCCAGGACCAGGAACGGGAAGATCCGCTGGTGGCCCTGGTAGTAGACCGCGGCGTGCTGGGCGTTGACGGAGGCACCCGGCGGCAGCCAGCGCCCGATGTACCCGAGCAGCGACGGCAGCAGCGGCCAGGACACCGCGCCGCCGGAGGACGGGTTGCCGAGGATCACCATGAGGCCCCAGGTCGGGATCACGGCCCAGCGCCCCATCAGGGTGTTGAACATCGTGAAGACCATGCCCGAGGTGAACATCGTGAACGACAGGATCAGCCAGGACTCGAAGAACGGCAGATCGACCGCGCCCAGCCACCAGTCCACCACCGCGGTGATGGCGAAACCGCCGAGCGCGGCGTAGCCGATGGTGAACGCGATCCGTTCCAGCGGGATCAGATCACGGGCGTGCACATTCAACTGCATCGCGCCGACGAAGCCGACGATGACGGCGGCGAGCGAGATGTAGAAGAGGGCGAGACCCCGCGGGTCGCCCTTCTGCAGCGGTTTGACATCCGTGACCGCGACGGGCACACCGAACTCGGACCCCACCTTCACCGCGGACTCGGCAAGCAGCTGGGCGACGGCGGCACCGGAGGCACCGGCGACGTCCAGTGCGACACCACGGTTGTTCGACCGTACGATCGCGAAGACCTCCTGTGCCTCCAGTGATGCGCGTGCCTGTGCCGGTGTCGCGAACACATGGATGACGAGCGAGGCGCCGAGCGCCTTGTCCATGGCGGCGACGAACTCCCTGCCGCGCGCCGTCTCCGGCTGACTGACCACGGCGGTCGGGATCCGGTGCGGGGTCGGGTTGGCCATCGCGTAGGTGTAGGAACCGGCGAAAAGTCCCGCGGCGGCAGCGACGATGAACAGCACGACGGTTGCGGGGAAGTACGGCGAGTTCTTGTACTCGGCCCATTTCTGGCCACGGCTCAGCGGCCGGCCATGTGCGCCGTGCGGTGCGGAGGGCTCCAGGTCGGGTGCGCTCATGCATCGCCGTCCTCGTCGTTCCGGGCCCTGCTCGGCTGGACCCGTTTCGGTTCGCCCGGCATCTTCGGGTACTCCGGCGGGTACGGCATGTCGCCGAGGCCGCGCTCCCGCTCGTCCCGGTCCGCCAGCTCCAGCAGCCCGTCGAGCCGGAAGGCGTGCTCATCCATGTCCGCGTGCACGTCGCCGACCTCCGCGTAGCGCTTCGGCATGGTCCTGATGTCGAAGTCGCCCGGTTCGGCGTCGTCGATCTCTTCCCAGCGCAGCGGGGCGGAGACCGGCGCGTGCGGAAAGGGGCGTACGGAGTAGGCGGAGGCGATCGTGCGGTCGCGGGCGGTCTGGTTGTAGTCGACGAAGATCCGCTCGCCGCGCTCCTCCTTCCACCAGGCGGTGGTCACCCGGTCCGGCATCCTGCGTTCCAGTTCGCGCCCGGCGGCGATGGCGGCGCGCCGGACCTCGGTGAAGGTCCACTGCGGCTCGACGGGGACGAAGACATGGATGCCCCGGCCGCCGGAGGTCTTGGGCCAGCCGCGCAGACCGTGGTCGTCGAGCACGGACCGCAGCTCATGGGCGGCCCTCACCGCGTCGGCGTACTCCGTACCGGGCTGTGGGTCGAGGTCGATGCGCAGCTCGTCCGGATGGTCGGTGTCGGCGCTCCGGACCGGCCAGGGGTGGAAGGTGAGCGTGCCGAGGTTGGCCGCCCAGATGACGGCGGCGAGCTCGGTGGGGCAGATCTCGTCGGCGGGACGGCCGCTCGGGAACGCGATCCTGGCGGTGGGGATCCAGTCAGGAAGGTTCTTCGGGGCCCGCTTCTGGTAGAAGAACTCGCCTTCGACACCGTCCACGAAGCGCTGGAGGGTGGTCGGCCGGTTGCGCAGGGCGCGCGTGATGCCGGGGCCCACGGCCAGGAAGTACTCGGCCACGTCCCTCTTCGTGTAGCCCTTCTCCGGGAAGTAGACCTTGTCCGGACTGGACAGCCGTACGGCCCGTCCGTCGGCTTCCAGCTCCACTGCTTTTCCCGCTGCACCCATGACGGTCACGGTAGGCCTGGCTCACATATGCCGCATATCGGGAGACGTATGTCCACCCATGGGCAAGAATCGGGGCCATGGATCTGCCGGTGATGCCGCCTGTGAAGCCGATGCTCGCCAAGTCCGTCTCGAAGATCCCGCCCGGTATGCAGTACGAGGCCAAGTGGGACGGCTTCCGTGCGATCGTGCACCGCGACGGCGACGAGGTGGTGATCGGCAGCCGCACCGGAAAGCCGCTCACCCGCTACTTCCCCGAGCTGGTCACCGCCGTCCGGGGCAATCTTCCGCCGCGCTGTGTGATCGACGGCGAGATCGTGATCGCGTACGGCGGACGGCTGGATTTCGACCGGCTCAGCGAGCGCATCCACCCCGCCGATTCCCGGGTGCGGCTGCTCTCCGAGCAGACCCCGGCCAGTCTGGTCGCCTTCGACATCCTGGCGGTGGGCGACGATTCACTGCTCTCCACCGGGCAGTCCGACCGGCGCGCCGTTCTGGAGGCGGCCCTGTCCGGTGCGTCGGCCCCCGTCCATCTCGCACCGGTGACCACGGACCCGGCAGTCGCCCAGGAGTGGTTCGAACGGTACGAGGGCGCGGGGCTCGACGGTGTGGTCGCCAAACCGCTCGATCTGCCGTACCGTCCCGACATCCGGGTGATGTACAAGATCAAGCACGAGCGGACCGCCGACTGTGTGGTGGCGGGATACCGCTTCCACAAGAGCGGCCCGGTCGTCGGCTCGCTGCTGCTCGGCCTGTACGACTCCGAACGCGTGCTGCAGCACGTCGGAGTCTGTGCGGCCTTCTCGATGAAGCGGCGCGAGGAGTTGGTCGCGGAGCTGGAGCCGCTGCGCATCGAATTCGCCGGCCATCCGTGGGCGGCCTGGGCCGATGCCACCGCGCATGAGACCGCCCGGCTGCCCGGGACGCCGAGCCGCTGGTCCGGGAAGAAGGACCAGTCGTGGGTGGCGCTGCGTCCGGAGCGGGTCTGCGAGGTGGCGTACGACCACATGGAGGGCGACCGTTTCCGGCACACCGCCCAGTTCCGCCGGTGGCGGCCGGACCGCACCCCGGACAGCTGCACCTACGCGCAACTGGAAGAGGTGGTGCGGTACGACCTGGCCGAGGTGCTGTCAGCCGGCGGACGCTGAGCCCGACGGCGTGGCGCACGGGTCCTCGCTCGTTCCCGGGTCGGGCGACGGGGACTCGGTGGCTCCGGCCGATTCGCTCGGGTCGGGGGATGCGGAGTCCGTCGGGCAGCCGGGGTCCGTGCCCGGGTCGGGTGCCGAGGTACTGGGGTCCGGGGAGGCCGGTCCGCTGTCGGTCGGATCGGGGGAGCCGCCCGGATCGGTGGGGTCCGGGGAGCCGCTCGGGTCCGGTGAACCGGTCGGCAAGTCGGTGGGCTTCGGGGACGCCGACGACGAGGGGCCGGGCGAACCGCCGGGCTGCGGGCCCACGATGATGCCGCCGCCCGGGGCACCGGGGCCGCCCACCGGGTGCGTCGGCTTGTTCGGTCCGCCCGCGCCGGGGCTCTTCGGTACGGGGCCCTGGCCGTCGGCCACCGGGTGGATGCCCTTGCGGTAGAACTCCAGCCAGGACAGCACGGTGCGCAGATAGGTGTCCGAGTGGTTGTAGCTGAGGATCGCCCGGTCCAGATCGGCCTTCACCGACAGATCGCGCGGTCCGGCACAGAGGTAGTACCCGGCGGCCAGGGCGGCGTCGTGGACGTTGCTCGGATCGCGGCGGCCGTCGCCGTTCCCGTCCTTGCCCCAATGGGCCCAGGTGGAGGGGATGAACTGCATCGGGCCGACGGCCCGGTCGTACGTCCTGTCACCGTCGTACGCGCCGCCGTCGGTGTCCGGGATGTTGGCGAAGCCCGAGCCGTTGAGCACCGGCCCCAGGATCGGGCTCAGCGTCGTACCGTGGGCGTCGACCCGTCCCCCGCCGGCCTGGCCGGACTCGACCTTGCCGATCGCCGCGAGTAACTGCCACGGCAAACGGCATCCGGGGTCGGTGCGGCCGAGCGCGCTCTCCGCCTTGCGGTAGGCGGCGAGCACCGTGGCCGGGATGCCCGCCTCGGCCCAGGACCGGACGGCGGCCGGGCTCTGCTTCACACCTGCCTTCGGCGGCTTCGGCGGCTGCAGCGGCGGCAGTTCGGTGTGGTACGAGTCGTCGTTGAGCACGTGCGACCACGTGACCTCGTCGGCCTCCTGGCGCTCCTTCGCGGTCTGTTCATGGCCGACGAGTCCCGGTGCCTGGGACGCGGTGAGCGCGGCCATCGCGGCGACCGCGGCTGCCGTACCGCCGATTCCGCGGCGCATGGTGCCGTTGAACCTCATGCCTGCTCCCCTCTCCCCCGAGTCACCGGGTGAACGTATCGATGGCGGAGATCCGCCAGGTGTCGCCGCGGCGAACAGCGTCCACGGCGAACACGGCCGCCGCGTAGGTCGTCTCCTCGGACGCGCCGGTACGGGTGTTGCTCTGGTCGGCGAAGATCAGCAGCCGGGCCCGGTCTGAGTCGAGGAGTTCCACACCGCTCTCGGTGACGGTCGTGGTGAGGACGAGCTTCTGCTTCGGCGCCTGCGCCCGTACGTCCGCGAGCATGTCCCTGTGCTGCCGAACGGCCTTGCCGACCAGGTAAGTCCGCGCCGCCTGATCGGACTTGGCGGTGGCGGCGTAGTTGTACGAGAAGACAGCGCCGACCGCCTCGGAGATCTGCCCCTTCACCTCACTGGTCCGGCTGATGTCGGTGAGCGCGGTGTTCTGGCGGCTCGCGTCGCCGCGCAGCCCGTCGGCCGCGGTGAACGACCAGGCGGCGAAGGCGCCGAGGAGGACGGTGAGTGCGCAGAGCACGACAGGGAGCCGGATCCAAAGGCGGGGCATCGTGCGCTGCTGTGCACCCCGCGCCTCGTCCGCCTCCTCTTCCTCCGTCTGCTCCGCGTCGTGGGAATCCGAGGACTCCTCGAGGTCCGGCGTGACCACGGACTGCTGCTCGTCCTCGCCGGTCCGCCCATTCCTTCGCGGTGGTGCGGTCGTGCGCTCCGCGGCGGCCACGGTCGCCAACCGGCGCTGACGGTTCACGAGGTGGCGGGTCGTCGACATGTCCGGAGTTCCTCTCGGTGATGGAATGGATCGGATGGGGCCGGGTGGCCTCAGCCGGCCGTGTTCCCGACCGGCGCCTGACCGAGGGCACTGAGCTTCCACCCCTCGGACGTGCGGGTGAGCCGGCCGAGCATCCGGCTCTCCTTCACCGCGGGCTTTCCTTTCGGTGCCGTCACGGTGATCCGCAAGGCCACCATCACCGATGCCTTCCCGGTCCGGTCGTCGAGTTCGGTGACCGCACCGGACAGCACCTTGGCGGTGCTCACGGTCTTCGCTTCCTGGATCTGCTTCTCGAACCCGCTGCGTCCGTCCACGAGTTGCTGGTGCAGATCGCCGGTGGTGGAGTCCTCCCAGCTGTCCAGACCCTGGTCCAGCTTCTGATGGTCGAGCGTGTTCAGGTTCTGCACGGCCTGCTCGCCCGCCGCCAGGGCGTCGTCGCGGGTCTGCCCGTAGCCGGCCGATTCGTCGTGCGCGGCCCCGTACCAGGACCAGCCGCCCCAGGCCGCGCTGCCGGCCGCCAGGGCCGTCAGCACGATCGCCACCACCAGTGGGTTCTTCGTCGTCCGTACCCGTGCCATTGCTGTCTCTCCCTTGCCGGCTGAGCTGAGCGGTGGATGCCCGATGGGCTGTGGCTGCGACCCTGGCTATCTGGAGGTGATGTCCACGATTCTCCAGTGGCCGTCCCGGAGTTCGGCGGTGACGGAGAGCTGGGCGGCCGCCGTGGTGGCGGGCTTGCCCCGGCGCTCGTAGACCTGGTCGAGGAAGACGAGAAGATGCGCGCCGGTGCCGGAGAGCCGGCTGACCCCGGCGCGTACGACATGCGTGGTGAGGGTCAGCTTCTGGTCCCTGGACTGCTTCTCGACCTGGCCGAACAGAGCCGCGTACTGCCGCAGCGCCCTTCCGCCGAGGAGCTGCTTCGCGGACTCCTTGGTGCCTGCGGTGTCCTGTGGACCGTACGAGAAGACCTTGCTCAGTGCGCTGCTCACGTCGCCCACGACGCGGGTCGTCGCCTCGGTGTCGCTGAGCGCCAGATTGTCGGTGGCGGGAGTGTCCCTCATCTGCTGGGCCCGGACGAAGAATCCGGCTCCCGCCACGGCCAGGGCGACGACCAGCAGCACGACCGCGGTGCGCCGCAGGCGGGTGGACCCGGACTCCCCGGCCTCGTCGGGCTCGTCCTCGGTGGTCTCCGGGCTCTCCGGCTCCTCCACCTCGGCTTCGATCTTCTCCTCGGTGCTCACCATCGTCGTCCTCCTCCATGCCTCACGCGGCACCCACCGGAATCGCGGTGAGTGCTTTGACCTTCCAGCCGTCCGGAGTACGGGCGAGAGTGGCCTCGAACCGTTTGCGCTCGTTACCGGCCCCGCCGGTGCGCGGTGTGACTTGGACGTCGACGGTCGCGATCAGCTCGGCCGTACCCGCGCGTTCGTCGAGCGCGGTGAGCGCCGCGTCGGTGACGGTGCCGCGGGCCGTGCTGCCGCTCTTCTTCAGGTCGTTCGCATCCTTGCTCCGGGTCCGCTTCAGCTGGTCGTGCAGCGGCCCGGTGGAGACATCGAGCCACTGCCGCAGCCCCGCGTCCACGCTCGTGGCGTCCTTGCCGTTCAGACTGTTCAGCCGGGCGAGATGGTGCTTGCCCGCTGCCAGTGCCGCGTCGCGGCTCTTCGCGTACGCGAGGGTGTCGTCACCACGCGCCTGTGTGTACGACCAGGCGCCGAAGGCGCAGATCAGTACGGCGGCGAGCACGATCGCCCAGCCCATGAGACCCCTGGTACGGGAGTTCACTCGCCGGCCTCCAGTCCCAGCAGCCCGGCCATGCCGTTCGTGGCGGGTGACGTGTTCGCCGTGGCCCCGAGTGCGCCCGGGAGCGTGCCTCCCGCGTCGGCGCCCAGGAGCATCGAGCCCGGTTTGGCGGGTTCGCGTACGGCTGGGCCCTTCGGCGCGTTGGCGCTGCCGCGCACGTTGATGCCGGTGCCGGGTGAGGAGGTGCAGCGCGCCTTGGTGTTGACCTCGGGACCGGTTGTCGTGTCGAGACCGTTGCGATAGGTCGTGCCGCCGTATCCGGCGGTGCAGGGCAGCGGTTCGAAGAAGGTGACCGACATACCGAACCGGGCGCCGTCCTCGTCCACGGCGCTCGCTCCGGCTGCGGCGACCGCGGGCAGTTTCACGAGGAGTTCCTCGATGCCGCGCTGCCGGGTGACGGCGACCTCGGACGTGGTGAGGAGGTTCGCGACGACGATCCCGAAACCGGGGTCGAGATCGCGCAGCACTCCGCTGATCTGCTCGGTCGCATCGGGCGCGGCAGCGATCAGCTTGCGGAGGTCCGTGTCGGAGCCCTTGAGCTGAGCTGCCAGCTCCTTGGCCCCGGAGGCGAAACCCTTGAGTGCTTCGCCCTGTTCGGCCTGGGTGCGCAGCACGGTCTCGCCGTCGGCCATCAGCTTGGTGTTGGTGGGCAGTGCGTCGTCGGCCGCCTGCACGAAGTCGCTGCCGGTGTCCAGCAGGATCCGGAGGTCGTCGCCGCGCCCGCTGAACGCGCTGCCGAACTCGTCGACCACGGTCCGCAGCGACTCCAGGTCGACGGAACCGGCAAGGTCGTTGACGCTGGTGAGGACGTTCGTCACCGGTGCCGGGACGGTGGTGTCGGCCTGGTCGATGACCGAGCCGTTCTCCAGGTAGGGCCCGTCGGTGCGGGTCGGCCGCAGGTCGACGTACTGCTCGCCGACGGCGGAGAGGTTGGCGACGACGGCCTTCAGGTCGTCGGGGATGGGGGGTGCGGACTTGTCGATGCGCAGCTCGGCCTCCACACCGTCGTCGGTGAGTTCGATCGGGCCGACGCGACCCACGGAGACCCCCCGGTAAGTGACGTCGGAATGGGTGAACAGCCCGCCGGTCCGGGTGAGTTGGACCTTGACGGTGTAGTAGTCACGCATGCCGATGTAGTGGCCGAGGTCGGCGTAGCGGACACCCAGATAGCCGAGCACCAGCACTGCGATGATCAGGAACGAGATGTTCTTCAGTCGGATGGCGAGGGTGATCATCCGTTGCTCCCCTCCGAAGCCGAAGGCATGTCCGACGGTTTGTCCGAATGCCACTGGGACGGCTTCCGGGAAGGCGTTCCGGACGGCGTGGTCGTGGTCGTTCCCGGCGTGGTGATCGAGGGAAGCGGCAGCGGCAGTCCCGAGCCGGCCGACCCGGCCGTTGCCGGCGTTCCGGTCGCTGTGCCGGCGTCCGGGTCGTAGGGCGGGATGATCTGTGTCCCGGGGGCGGCCGTCATGTCCAGGTAGACATTGAGGTAGTCGCCCTTGACACCGCGCAGCACCTCGTCCGTGAACGGGTAGGTGAGCAGCACCTGGAGGGAGTCCGGCAGATCGTTGCCCGAGTCGGCGAGCGCCTTCAGGGTGGGGGCGATGGCCTTCAGGTCGGCGATCGTGTCCGCCTTGCTCTTGTCGACGGTGTCGACGGCGACGGTGGAAAGGGTGTCGAGTGCGCGCAGCATGGTGAGGAGCGAGCCGCGCTGTTTCTCCAGGACCTTCATTCCGGGACTGAGCCCGGTGAGGACCTTGCCCACGTCCTGTTTGCGGGTGGCGAGGGTGGTGGAGAGCCGGTTTACACCGTCGAGTGCCTCGGTGATGTCCTTCTTGTGGTCGTCGAGGTCGGTGACGAGGGTGTCGACGCGGCTGAGCATCGACCGGATCTGTGGTTCCTGTCCGGCCAGCGCCTTGTTGAGTTCGGTCGTGATGGTCTTGAGCTGGTTGACACCACCGCCGTTGAGGAGCATCGACAGGGCACCGAGGACCTCTTCGACCTCGGGGTTCCGGTTGGTGCGAGTGAGCGGGATCTTCGCGCCGTCGGTGAGTGTGCCCCGGGCGGTGCCGGTCGCGGGTGGTGAGAGCTGGATGTACTTCTCGCCGAGGAGGCTGGACTGTTCCAGGTGGGCATACGCGTTGGCGGGCAGTTCGACCTTCCCGTTGACGCGCATGGTGACCCTGGCCTGCCAGTTGCCCGGGGCGAGGGAGATCTTGGTGACGCGGCCGACGGAGACGTCGTTGACCTTCACCGAGGACTGCGGGGCGAGGCTGAGTACGTCCGCGAAGTCGGCGGTGATCTCGTAAGGGTGGTCTCCGAGGTCCGCGCCGCCGGGCAGCGGAAGCTGTTCGATGCCGCTGAACCGCGGGGCCTCGCAGCCCCTGACGACGAGGACGCAGCAGAGGCCGAAGGCGATCAGGGTGGCGGCACCGGTGGTCGCGAGGGCTCCGGGTCTGCGGAGGATACGGCTCATCGGTTCGCCCCCTTGTTCTCGTTGTTCTTCGTTGCCCGGGTGTCCTCCGGCGTGCCGTAGACGGTGCCCACGGCCGGGAGCGGCAGCGAGGGCAGGGTCTTCTGCCGTTCGGCGGTCACCGGGGACAGTCCGTCGAGACTCACGGTGGATTCGGTGAGCGGCCCGCCCATGCTGAGCTCGTTGAGGTCGGTCCGGCCGTTGAGGGTCCGGTTCGTCGGGTCGTACGCGTTGATGAGGTTGCCCGCGGAGAGCGGCAGTGTGTCGAGGGACTCGGCGAGCGAGGCCCGCTGGTCGACGAGGGTCTGGGTGAGCGGCACCAGGGCGTCCACGTTCTTCTTGAGTGCCCCGCGGTTGTCCTGGATGAAGGTCTTGACCTGAGCGAGTGCGGTGCCCAGCTCCTTGAGCGCGGCACCGAGGTTCTTCTTGTCGTCGGCCAGGAAGCCGGTCACGGAGTTCAGCTGCTGCTCGGCGGCGCGCACATCGCCGTCGTTCTCCTTCAGCATCGTGGTGAAGGTCTGCAGGTAGGACAGTGTGTCGAAGAGGTCCCCACTGCTCTTGTCGAGGGTCTTCGTGGCCTTGCCGAACTGTTCGATGGAGTCCCCGATGTCCTTGCCGTTGCCCTTGAGGTTCTTCGCCCCGGTGTCGAGGAGCCCGGCGAACGCTCCTTGCGCGTTCGCCCCATCCGGTCCGAGCGCGCCGGCGAGTTCGGTGATGGACTCGTACAACTGGTCCACCTCCACCGGCGTAGCGTTGTTCGCGGCGGGCAGCTCGGCACCGTCTGCCAGGACCGCTCCCCCGTTGTAGGCGGGTGCGAGCTGGATGTACCGGTCGGCGACGAGGCTGGGCGCGACGACGACGGCGTGCGCCTCCTTGGGGACCTTGATGCCCTTGTCGACGCGCAGGACGACCTCGACCTCCTTGCCGCGCGGTTTCACCGATTCGACGGTGCCGGCCTTCACACCGAGGATCCGCAGGTCCGATCCGGCGTAGACACCGGTGGCCTGGTCGAAGTACGCGGTGACGGTCGTCGTTCCTTCTTCGTCCAGGGCCATGACCCCGGTGGTGGCCGCGACGGCCACGACGGCGAGTCCGGCGCCGATGCCGACGATGCGCGTGAGTCTCATGTCAGCTGCCGCCTTCCTGCTTGGGAGGCATACACCCGGTCGCCGGCGGTGTGTCGGCGGGCAGGTAGTTCTTCGGGACGACACCGCAGACGTAGTTGTCGAACCAGCGGCCGTTGCCGAGGGTGTTGCCGACGAGCCTGTTGTACGACCCGGCGAGCGACAGCACCTTGTCGAGGCTCTTGCGGTTCTTCTGCAGGACCGCGGTGACCCGGCCGAGCGCGTTGAGCGTGGGCTTCAGCTGCTTGTCGTTGTCGGCGACGAGCCCGGTGAGCTGGGTGCCCAGATCGCGGGTGCCGGTCAGCAGCAGATGGATGGAGTCGCGGCGCGCCTGGATCTCGCCGAGGAGCAGGTTGCCGTCCTCCAGGAGGGTTTCGAAGCTGCTCTTCTTGTTGGCGAGGGTCTTGGTGAGCTGTTTGCTGCCCTTGAGGAGGGTGGCGAGCTGGGCGTCGCGCTCGGAGACGGTCCTGGAGAGTGCGGAGAGCCCGTTCGCGGCGCTCTTCACGTTTGGCGGGGAGTCCTTGAACGTGGCGGAGATCGTTTCGAAGCTCTTGGCGAGCTGTGCGGTGTCGATCTCCCCGACGGTCTCGCCGAGGCCGTTGAACGCCTGGGTGACGTCGTACGGGGATGTGGTGCGGCTCGCCGTGATGCGCTCGTGCGGGTCCTGCGGGGCGTTGCCGAGCGGGTCGACGGCGAGGTACTTCTCGCCGAGCAGTGTCTTGATGGCGATGCCGACGGTGCTGGAGTTGCCGATCCAGGCGTCCTTGACCCGGAAGGTGACCTTCACCCTGGCGCCGTCGAGGGAGATCCCGGTGACCTCACCGACCTTCACTCCGGCGATCCGTACTTCGTCGCCGTCGGCGAGCCCGGCCGATTCGGTGAAGTCGGCGCTGTAGGTCGTGCCGCCGCCGATGAAGGGCAGCGAGTCGGCGCGGTAGGCGGCGAAGCCGACGAGGGCCAGGACGAGCAGGCCGACGATGCTGACGGCGACGGGGTTGCGTTCCCGCACGGGCTTGATTCTCATGACAGGCACCTCGGCTGGGTGATCTCGATGCCGGTGGGCGGTGTGCTGCCGTCGCTGGTCGTCACACCGCTGATCCTGGCCTCGCAGAGGTAGAGGTTGAGCCATGAGCCGTACGAGGTGAGGCGGCTGATCGCCGCCATCTTGGCCGGGGTCTTCTCCAGGAAGTTCTCGATCTCCGGCGAGTTGTCCGCCAACCGGTCGGAGAGGCGCCCGAGTTGCTTGATGTCGTCCTTGAGCGGCTTGCGTCCGTCGTCGAGCAGGTCCGCGGTGACGGTGGTGAGCGCCCCCATCGCGGTGACCGCCTCGCCGAGCGGTTTGCGGTCGCCGGAGAAGCCGGTGACGAGCTTCTGAAGGGTGACGACGAGGTCGTTGAAGCCGGCCTCGCGGTCGTTGACGGTCTTCAGGACCGTGTTGAGGTTCTTGACCACCTCGCCGATCACCTTGTCCTTGGCGGCGACGGTGCCGGTCAGCGAGCCGACGTGCTGCAGGATGCTGTCGACGGTGCCGCCCTCGCCCTGGAGCACTTGGACGATGGAGCCGGCGAGCTCGTTGACGTCCGGCGGTGAGAGCCCTTCGAAGAGCGGCTGGAAACCGTTGAAGAGCTGGGTGAGGTCGAGTGCCGGGGTGGTGCGGGAGAGCGGAATCGTCGAGCCGGCGGTGAAGCTCTCGCCGACCGGGCCCGCCCCCTGGTCGAGGTCGATGTACCGCTGGCCGACCATGTTGAGGTACTTGATGGACGCGGTCACCGACGCCGGAAGCTTCCGGCCCTTCTGGACGCTGAAGCCGACCTCGGCGAGCCGCCGGTCGGCGACCTCGATGGATTCGACCTGCCCGACCTCGACCCCGGCGATCCGGACGCTGTCGCCGACGATCAGTCCGGTCGCATCGGTGAACCGGGCCTTGTACGCGACGGTGCTGCCGACGCCCGTGTTGGCGATGGACAGGGCCAGGACGGTGGTGGCCAGGACCGTGACCAGGATGAAGACGATGGATTTCGCGAGTGGCCCGGCGAGGGAGCTGCGCTTCACTTGAGTTTCACCTCCGCACCGCGGAAGGCCGGACCGATGAGCACGCTGCTCCACTCGGGCAGGGCCTGCGGCTGAACTTTCAGTGAGGGAGCCACCAGCTCGTTGACGAGCCGGCTCTCCTGCGGGGAGTTGGGCATGCCGAGGGACGCGTCCGCTGCCGCCACTTCTTCGGGGGCGCCGGGCGCGGAATCCGGTGGAGTGTCCTGGCCGGCCGCCGCACGGGCGTCCGCGGACGGCACGGTGTTGCCGACGTAGGGCAGGGAGTAGCAGTGCGGTCCGCCGGTCGCGTCGTAGACGGGAGTGTCCTTCCCGGCCACGTACTTCCCCTTGGAGGGCACGGTCTTCAGCGTGACGTGCAGACCGGGTTCATCGGTGCCCTTGCCGAGTGCCTTGTCCATGGCCGGGACGAACCCGGCCATGGTGCGCAGGGTGCAGGGGAACTCCGACGAGTACTTCGCGAGGGTCTCCAGCGTCGGCCTGCCTGTCGCGGAGAGCCGGATGAGGTTGTCCTTGTTCTTCCGCAGGAAGGTGGTGGCGTCCTGCGCGGAGGCGGTCGTGGACCCGTACAGGTCGGCGAGCCCGGCCTGCTGTTCGGCGAGGGTGCCGCTGGTGGTGGTGAAGTCGGTGAGCGCGTCGAGGACATCCGGCGCCGCATCCGCGTACACGGTGCTCACCTTGACGAGTTCCTTGATGTCGGCGTTGAGCTTGGGCAGTTGGGGGTTGAGCTTCTTCAGGTGGGCGTCGAGCGTGAGGAGGGTCTCGCCGAGCTTGTCGCCCCGCCCTTCGAGTGCCTGGGAGACAGCGGTGAGGGTGGCGGAGAGCTTCTGCGGCTGTACGGCGGTGAGCAGCGGCAGGACGTTGCCGAGGACCTGTTCCAGCTCGATGGCGTTGCTGGAGCGGTCCTGCGGGATGACGGCCCCCGCCTTCAGCGACCGCGCGGAGGGTATCTCCGGCGGTACAAGTGCCACGAACCGTTCCCCGAACAGGGTGGTGGGCAGCATCTGGGCGGTGACGTCGGCCGGGATCCGGTCGAGTTTGTCGGGTTGGATGGCCAGGGTGAGCCGGGCCCCGTCCCCTTCGGCCGCGATGTTGCGGACCTGGCCGACGACGACGCCGCGCAGTTTCACATCGGCGTTGTCGTGCATCTCGTTGCCGACGGTCCCGGTCCGTACGGTCACGGTGGCGTCGTGGGTGAAGTCCTTGTTGTACACCGCGACCGACACCCACACGAGTACGGCCGGGACGAGCAGAAAGCTGACTCCGGCGAGCCGGCGGCGTACCGTCTGCGTGTTCATCATCCGGCCACCTTCACGGTCGTCGTGGCGCCCCAGATGGCGAGCGAGAGGAAGAAGTCGGTGACGCTGATGAGCACGATCGCGTTGCGCACCGACCGCCCGACGGCGATACCGACCCCGGCGGGCCCGCCCTCGGCCCGGAATCCGTAGTAGCAGTGGGCGAGGATCACCATCACGCTGAAGATCAGCACCTTGAGCACCGACAGCAGGACGTCGTCCGGGGAGAGGAAGAGGTTGAAGTAGTGGTCGTACGTGCCCTCCGACTGTCCGTTGAACAGGACGGTGACGTAGCGGGACGCGACGTACGACGAGAGCAGCCCGATGGCGTACAGCGGGATGATCGCGACGACTCCCGCGATGACTCGGGTGGTGACGAGGTACGGCATGGAGCGCACACCCATCGCTTCGAGGGCGTCCACCTCTTCGTTGATCCGCATCGCGCCGAGCTGGGCGGTGAAGCCGGCGCCGACGGTGGCGGAGAGAGCGAGTCCGGCGACGAGCGGGGCGATCTCGCGGGTGTTGAAGTAGGCGGAGATGAAGCCGGTGAAGGCGGAGGTGCCGATCTGGTGGAGAGCCGCGTACCCCTGAAGACCGACGACCGTCCCCGTGAAGAGCGTCATCGCGATCATCACGCCGATGGTTCCGCCGATGACACCGAGGCCGCCACTGCCGAACGCGACTTCGGCGAGGAGTCGCTGCACCTCTTTGAGGTAGCGGCGCAGGGTCCGGGGGATCCAGATCAACGCGCGTATGTAAAAGGTGAGTTGATCGCCGGAGCGATCCAGCCAGCCGAGCATGGACATCTTCTCTCAGCTCCCCTTCGCGGGGACGATCTGGAGATAGATCGCCGTGAGGACCATGTTCACGAAGAACAGCAGCATGAAGGTGATGACGACGGACTGGTTGACCGCGTCGCCGACGCCCTTGGGACCGCCGCGCGGGTTCAGCCCGCGGTAGGCGGCGACGATGCCCGCGATGAACCCGAAGATCAGCGCCTTGAACTCGCTGATGTAGAGGTCGGGCAGCTGGGCGAGGGCGGAGAAGCTGGCCAGGTACGCGCCGGGGGTCCCGTGCTGCATGATCACGTTGAAGAAGTAGCCGCCCAGGGTGCCGACGACGGAGACCAGGCCGTTGAGCAGGACGGCCACGAACATGGTGGCCAGGACGCGCGGGACGACGAGGCGCTGGATGGGCGAGACACCCATGACCTCCATCGCGTCGAGCTCCTCGCGGATCTTCCGCGACCCGAGGTCGGCGCAGATCGCCGATCCGCCCGCTCCGGAGATGAGCAGCGCCACGATGAGCGGGCTGGCCTGCTGGATGACGGCGAGGACGCTGGCGCCGCCGGTGAAGGACTGGGCACCGAGCTGCTCGGTGAGCGAGCCGACCTGGAGGGCGATGACCGCGCCGAACGGGATGGAGACGAGCGCGGCAGGCAGGATGGTGACGCTGGCGATGAACCAGAACTGCTCGATGAACTCCCTTACCTGGAAAGGTCTTCGGAAGACCGAGCGGGTCACGGACAGGGCGAGCGCGAACAGCTTGCCGGTCTCGCGCAGCGGTGCGAGCAGCCTCGTCGGCCGTTTCTGCGCCGGGGCCTGCCGCGGGGGCGCCGCATCGGTGACGGGCGGCTCGGGGGGCCGCACCGGAATCTCGGCCGTCACGGGCGTGCACCGCCGGCAGCCGGGGTGTAGCTGTTCATGATGGCCGTACGGGCGGCCTCCGGGAGCTGCCCCATCATGCCGAGGACCCGCTCCCGGCGGCGCAGGGCAGCTTGGCGGACGGGCATCCCGGGCGAGGGCTCCAGCTGCGGTACGACAGTCCGCGGGCCGGAACTGTGGTCGTAGCCGCTGCCGTTGAGCTGCTCGGCGGCGAGCGTGGCGGCGTCCTTCTCCTCGGACATGCCGATGGGACCTTCGCGACGTCCGGAGAGGAACTGGGAGACGACCGGAACGTCGCTGGTGAGCAGCACCTCACGCGGCCCGAAGGTGACGAGGTTGCGGCAGAACAGCATCCCCATGTTGTCGGGGACGGTCGCCGCGATGTCGAGGTTGTGGGTGACGATCAGCATCGTGGCGTCGATCTGCGCGTTCAGATCGATGAGGAGCTGGGAGAGGTATGCGGTGCGGACCGGGTCGAGCCCCGAGTCCGGCTCGTCGCAGAGGATGATCTGCGGGTCCAGGACGAGCGCACGGGCAAGACCGGCCCGTTTGCGCATGCCGCCCGAGATCTCACCGGGCAGCTTCCCCTCGGCGCCGAGAAGTCCGACGATGTCGATCCGCTCCATGACAATGCGGCGAATCTCGGATTCCTTCTTCCGGGTGTGCTCGCGCAAGGGGAAGGCAATATTGTCGAACAGCGACATCGATCCGAAAAGGGCACCGTCCTGGAACATCAGCCCGAAAAGTTTACGGGTCTCCATGATGTCCCGCTCAGGACTGTTCACCATGTCGACGCCATTGATGAGGACGCGACCGCGTTCGGGCTTCAGCAGGCCGATGATGGATTTGAGGAAGACGGTCTTTCCCGTACCCGACGGGCCCAGCATGACACTGACCTCACCGGCGGGGAGCGTGAGCGACACATCCTGCCAGATGTTCTGCTTGCCGAAAGACTTGGCAAGGCCTTCGACCACTACTTCGATTCCCATCCCACCTCCTGCATGCGCTCACGAAGTGACAGAAGTGCGCCGAGGGGCGCACGTTAAGTTCACCGACACCGCCAGGACAAGCCCTTGAACAGCCAATTCGTGAACGACCGGCCCACTTGTCATCCAGTGACAAACTTTCGGTCGAACCTTGTACAGAACTGCGCACTCACCACAGTCGGCGCAGGCCGGGGCCCCACGGCCCAGGGGGCCCGAGCCGTGGGATCCCATAACGAGAGCTCCGCCCGCGTGGCGGTTCAGGGCCGAGGGCTCCCGGACAGGGATTCTCGGCGTGGGAGGGCCACGACGGGAATCCTTTTCTGACGGGTGAGCAATCTCCGTACGCACCGGACGAGTTGCCGACGAGGGCGACGTTACGGCCGGGTAACCTGGCCCGCAATACCGGTTCTCCAAGTTTTCGCGAGCCCGTGCCGAGCCGTCGATTTCTTGGCATTGTCTGAGCAGGGGACCCGGGGGGATTGTCGCCGAGTGACAAGTCCCGCAGCTCTCGTGACGAGGTCTCGACGATCACGACAAGCCGCCCGATGAGCACCTGGACCGGCGCGAACACACAAGAGGGAGCATCAATTCCGCTACGGGCACGCACCACGACGCTTCGAATCCCGCCCCGGAGCAGTACGCACGACGTGACAAGGTGGCCTGATGCCGTACTCACCTGCGGACGAGAAGTCATGTTCGCGGGCAGATTCTCAAACGGCGGGATTGTGCGCCAGTGTTTCTCGCCAGTAACCTCACGGCTCGGTGAATGGGGAGTCCGACCGGCATTGCTCGATGCGGACCCCGGCACCCGCATTCCGCACACCTATGGTCTGCGCACCCCTCACGCCATGACCGAACCACGCCGGCTTCGGGGCGCCGCAGGCAGACCGAGCAACTCCGGACTCACCAGGCCGCCTCGATGACGGCTGCCTCAAAAAAGGGGAAGACATGAGATCTGGTTCGAACCGGGCGCGCGTGGGGCTGTTGGCCTCCTTCACCGCACTTGCCGCCTTCGCGTCCATGGGGTCGGCCACCGCGGCCACGTCCCTGAACGGCAACTGGGCGCCCTTCACCCGCTGTCCCGTGGACGCTCCCGCCATGCTGGCCGCGGACGGCGCGACCGACACCGCCGTCTGCGTCTCCTCGCACTCGGCGAGCGGCTCCATCAAGCTCGGCAACACCGTGGTTCCGGTGGGCGCCAGCGACCTCCAGGTCGGGGTGGTCACGCATCCGGGAGGCGGAGCAACCGTGGTCTCACCTCCGGGCGGAGCCCTCGTCGCCGACTCCGCGCAGATCCCCGGCGGGCTGCTCGGCCTGATGTGCCCGAGCGACATTCCCGTGATCACCGGCATCTGCAACCAGCTGACCGACAACACCCTGAACCGGGTGACCGCCACCATCGAGTCCGTCAACAACCCCAGCGACTTCCAGCTCCTCGCGGGAACCACCACCGGAAAGCCGATCATCACGCTGCCGGTGCGTATCCACCTGGAGAACCCTTTCCTCGGCAATTCGTGCTACATCGGCTCCGCTTCGGACCCGATCCTGCTCCGCCCGCAGAACCTGACGCGTCCGAGCGTCGGCACCCAGCAGTTCGCCGGCGACGGCAGCACCGACGCGACCGGTCCCATGGGCCGGATCAGCCTCGTGGGCGCCAACCAGACCGACACGACGTACGCGGTCCCGGGGGCCAGTGGCTGCGGGCTGGGCCTGCTCAACTGGGCGGTGAATCTGAAGACCGGGCTGCCGTCCGCCTCGGGCAACAACAACGTGACCCTCAACAACGCCCAGACGTACGTCGCGACGATCAACAACCCCGGCAGCGTCGCCCCCGACGCGGGCAAGCTGCTGTCGCAGTACTGGCACTCGGCGGCCCAGTAGCCACCGCCCGTGCCGTACCCAACGCCCCGGTGGGGTCACGCTCCTGGCGGAGGTGGCCCCACCGGGGCGTACGAGCGCATCGCGGACGAGCGCATCGCGGACGGGCAGTTCCTGCGCGGGGCGGGCGCTCCCCGGCCGACCGTCGTCGGCCCGGCTGCCAGGGACGTCGGACGTCGGCCACGTCGTGGCGCCGTGGAAGACCTGAAGCGTGACGTCGTCGGTGAATCGCCGATGTGGATTCTTCGAGCGGTCACGACGCGGCACCGGCGCGTTCGAATCGGAACACAGCCGACCGGGTACGCCGGACATCACCTGCGTGCAGCGCACCGCTCGCATCGCGGCGCCCGTACGCCCGGCCCGCTGATCAGTCACCGCGGCAGCCGTTGGACACCACCTGAGAGAGCGGACGCGGCCTATGAATCCGGCGTCATGTTCTGCTTCGGAGTCAGTGAGGTTTTCCCAACGGTGATCAGACCAAGTGGTATTGATCCATAGACTGACCGCATGTCAGCAACGGATCTCCAGCGCATCACGGCCTTTCGCTTGTCCTTCGCCCGACGTCAGGCCGCTGTCGTGACGGAGGTTTCCGGTGGCGTGGCGGTCCTGGACCCGGAGTACGCGGCATCGTACGAACACAACCAGCTCGTCATCGAAGGAACGCCGGCTCCCCTCGAACTCCCCGCTCTGGCCGAGACCGCTCTTGGCCACTTGCACCACCGCCAGATCACGATCCTCGACGACAACGCGGGTATCGTCTGTGCACCCGCCCTCACCGCAGCCGGATACGCCCACACGACCGAACTCGTCATGACGTACTCCGGCTCTGCCGCCGTCCCTGACTCGCCCGCACAGTCGGTCACTCTCGCCGAGCTGCGACCCGCTCTGGTCCGCCAACTCCGGATCTGGATGCCTCAGGCAGAGGACGCCGTGGTCCGCCAGCTCGCCGACCGCCGAACAGCCCGCCTCCGCGGTGCCGAGCAGGTCCGTTTCCTCGCCGTCCACGACGAGAACGGAACTGTCGGTTCCTGGGCCGACGTCTACCTCGACGCGGCTCAGGGGATCGCCCAGATCGAGGACGTCGTCACCGCCGACACTCACGTCCGACGCGGCTACGCACAGACCACCCTCGCCACCGCTCTGCAGCACGCTTCGGACTGCAGCCTGGTCTTCCTCCTCGCCGACCCTGACGACTGGCCGCACAACTGGTACATCCGCTGTGGCTTCAACCCGATCGGCCGCTTCCACATATTCACCCGCACGGAGGCCGAGAGCTGAGCAGACCGCTGCTCCTGGACGGTCCTTCGTCGTCGCGGACAGCCACAAAGGCTCCGGTACGACAGGTCTCACCACGAGATCATGTTCCGTAGCCACCGGAGTTTTCATGTTGGTCACCTATTCCGGTGACTTCCCCTGGATGTCTGCTCCGGCCACATCGGAGACATTGAATCGCAGATCGTCGATGAACCCGATTTCCCCTCCCTGCCCCTGGTCCATGGCGACCACGCGACATCCCACCGTTCTCCGGTTGAGGAACGAGTACGCCGACGCCGGATCGGCGGACTGTGTTCTGCCTTGCCTCCTCAGAGGCTTCACGACTCTGTGCCAGGAATCACCGGCATGGTCGCCGGGCAGATGGTCGAGGGCTCAACCGGAATACAGGTGGTGCCCTGATTCATGATGATCGCGTTTCCTGGACCAGAGATGGAGGCAGTGAACAGAGAGTCAAGGTCTTCACCACCCGTTCCGCAGCCGGAGAACGCCGGAATGGTCACCACGCCGCTCATCAAGCCGCCTTGAAGCACATTCAAGTACTTCGGGTCCTTGGTGAAATCTCCGCGAAGAACGACCTTGAAGGGGGAAGCGGTCCGGCAGTCGCTCCCCACGTCCAGGGCGACGCCGTTCACCTTCACGTCGTACAGCCTCAAGGACTGCATGAAGGAAGCCACCGCGAAGTTCTCCCGTACGGGGGGATGAGGGATCGCGGTTCCCGTAGAGATCGTCAAAGGTCCGTTCTCGAACTCCACCTTGGCGGAGACCGGCTGGAACCCGAAAGTCAGAAAGGTGGACTCGGCGTCGGGAAGCTTGAGATTGCCGATCGAGTCGAGTTGGGTGAACGACCCCCCTTCCTGCGTTGCCCGACGGGTCGACGACCGTTTGTTCGCGTAGACGCTGATCAGCGCGGGCTTCTTCGTCGGATCATTGATGATCATCGCGCCATTGAGCTTGCGGACATTGGCCATTCCCACGGCGTACGCACAACCGGGGTAGACCCCGGGCAGGTCGCGCACGACGAGGGCGGCGCCCGGGGCAGGCTTCGGCGCGTCACTGGTGTCCATCTCCCCCACGGGAGGGTCGACCGGACACGGATTGGCCGGGCCCTCGGCCGGCTCGTCCTGCGGCGTCACCGTGATGGCGTTGTTCTTCTCGCCGCTCCCGTCTCCGGGCTCGCCCGGCTTCGTGGTCTGCGGTGCTCCCGATGCCTCCTCACCCACTACCGGGATCGCGCCCAGGCGCCCCGACTCCTCTGCGCCCCTCTCGCACTGCAGGACGACGGGATCGGCCTCGGTCCCCTGCCCGTCGACGGCGGCGCTCAGCTCCAGCGTCAGCTTCCCCGCCGTGAACGTGACATCGCCCGCAGCACCGACAGTGACGGAGGGGACCTGTCCGGAGTGGACCAACCGGACGTCCTCGTCGGCAGTGAGTGACGTGACGGGGGAGGCGAAGTCCGTCCACTGCGCCTGGGCCGCCTGATCGTTCTGCGCCACCTCGACATCGAGCGTCGCCGAACTCACCACTCCGGTGGCGTCGGCCGGCAGGAGCGAGGCGAGGTCGGTGCCCGCCAGTTCCACCGTGATACTCACGTCCTGCGGACTCATCTCCACGCCCGCCTCTCCGGATTCCGGAAAGTCCGCGCGCACCTCCATCGACACCTGCCCGGGGCCGGAAGGCAGTGGACAGTCATATGTCACCGCTGCAACGGCATCCGACTCGTCCGCAGCCGACCCGGGACCGGACAGCAGCCCCGCAAGCGTGGCGACCGCCGCAACCGAAGCCATGCGTACGGACCGCCTGCCGGCGGATACAGGTGTCTTTACGGTCATGTCGGCCCTGTCCTCTACTTCCTGCCGTCCAGCGTGTTGCCTTGCACGACGCCGCGCGCACGGCGCTGCGGACAATGAAGGGCCCGGGCCGAAGGCGGCAGAGTCTGCGCACCTACGGCCCGGCCCGTGTTCGCGGCACGTATCACGGAGTGGAGATCCCCGGGGACGTGCCCGTCGCCGTCATGGTGACGTGATAAGACGCGTTGAAGCCGGCGACGTCGCCGTTGGTGATGAGGCCGAGGCAGCTGGCGTTCGAGGCGACGAGCTCGTTTCCGGTACCGTCGATGACCAGGTCACCTGTGCTGTTGTCGTAGTAGCCGTGGACCGTTCCCGTGAAGTCGGCGCTGCAGCCGATCCCCGAGACGTGGGCCGAGATGGAGCTCACGTTGGCCTTGACCCTGTTCGGGTTCGCGGAGTCGACCGACAGGGCGTCGATCTTCCATGGCGACGTCTTCATGGTGACGGTGAAGGCGATGCCGGCCACATCGCACGTGTTGAACGTGATGGTGTTGATGTCACCGATCCCGAGGCCGTCGCTGTCGGTCGCCAGAAGGGTTCCGCCGGCGTCGGAGGAATCGCAGTAGAGGGACGCGAGCGGCACGTCCAGCGTCGGGCCGACGGCATGGGCGGTAAAGGCACCCGACGGCGTGGCCGACCACGGCGAGGCGACACCGGCCGAGGCCGTCGACACCGTCATTCCGATGGCCGCGCCGAGGGCGGCGGTTACAACTGCGGCTCTGCGTGCAAGGGTGTTCACGGATCCGTATCCCTTCAGGATGTATGACCCGGCGCCGGGGCTCGCCTCCGGCCGGATTCGGCAGAGCTCCCGGGGCGGGGCCACAGGACAGAGAGTGGCAGTCCGGCCTGACCGACTGCGCGACCACTTGCGTTCGGCGAAGACGCTACGGGCGAGTAATGTTGCTCCGCAACTCTCGGGACGAAGAATCTCCGAAAGCGCACTCGTCGGGCAATAAATTGTTCCGAGGCGAGTACGGGCTCACGGATTCTTATCCAGAAGTGAGTGGTTCCGGCCTGGTGGTGGTGCGGCTCGCGTCGACCGCATCGACCGATCGGCGACCGGGCCTCCCGGCAACTCCCCACGTCACACCCCCTGCTGCGAAACGGCGCCAGTGCCTACTGGCGCGCTGCGCGGCCACCGGAGCGAGCGCCCTTGACTTCGCCGCGCCCGCACAGTCGAATTACCACCGGAATACCGATCGTGACTCGCTTTCCATGACAGGTTACGGCCGTACAAGGAATCCCCGGCGCTCCAGAAATTTCTTGTCACCTCGTGCCGAACCTGAATACGGGCCCGCTCCGGCCGCCGGAACCCCGGCCGGCCCGGGACAGGAGCGTCCCGGCCCCGGCACGGCAATACGTGCCCCTTGCATCTCGTGCTGTCACGACGGTGTCCACGGGCCCCTGCTTGGACTATCTTCAGCAGCCCACGTTGGTACGCACCTGACGGCTTGGGAGCGCTCCTCCCACGGCCCACCCCCCATCGGGCGCCGGAGAGCAAGGGATGCAGGCATGCCGGGAGTTGTACAGCCCTCGGACCTCGGAGAACCACTGGGACCGTTGCCGCAGGAGTTCGCCGCGATCGTGCGGCCCGAACTCCCCAGCCTGATCAAGGAGATCGGGCTGGAGGTGACGCGCGCCTACCCCGAGTACGCGCGGCTCCTCGACGGTCCCTACGGCCAGGGCATCCGGGTCGGCGTCGAGCAGAGCATCTCCGTCTTCGTGGACCAGGTCGCCGAGCCGTCCGCTCCCTCCGCACTGCGCGACGAGATGTGCCGCAGGTTCGGCAGGTTCGAGGCGTACGAGGGGCGCGGCCTGGACCAGTTGCAGGGGGCGTACCGTCTGGGCGCCCGGATCGCGCTGCGCCGGGCCAAGAAGGTGGGCCGACGCTACAACCTCTCCCCCACGATGATGCTCACCTTCGCCGACGCCCTGTTCTCGTACGTCGATGAGCTCGAAGCGCTGTCCCGCGAGGGCTACTTGGAGGTCCGGGCGGCCTCCGGCGACCACACGGACACCCTCCGGCGGCGTCTGCTGCATCTGGTGCTCGCCGGCCGGCCCGTGCCTCGTACCGCCATCACCGAACTCTGCGAGCAGACCGGCTGGGTACTGCCCGACGAGGTGACTCTCGTCGCGGTGCGCCACTCGGCGGACCTCGGGCGGCTCGGCGCCGACCGCGACGTCCTCGTCGACTTCACCGACCCGCAGCCGCACTTACTTGTCCCGGGACCGTTCGACGAGATGCGAAGACGCATGCTCGATCACGCGCTCCCGGGTGCCCGCGCCGCAATCGGCCTGACCGTTCCCACCGCCCTGGCCTCGGAATCGATCCGCTGGGCCCGTCGCGTGCTCGAACTCGTCGACGCGGGCGTCATCGACGAAGCACCCGTCATCCTCTGCGAAGACCACCTCATCACCCTGTGGCTCCTCTCCGACCCGGCCCTCCTGGACCAGCTCGCACGGCGTGAACTCGCTCCGATAGCCGGTATCAGCGCCAATCGGCGCGAGCGGCTGATCGAGACATTGCGGATCTGGCTCAACACCCGTGGAACCGCCGCCCAGATGGGCGAGCTGCTCGACGTACACCCGCAGACCGTCCGCTACCGGATGCGCAATCTGGAATCCATCTTCGGCGAGCAACTCGTCGACCCCGAGTCCCGGTTCTCGACCGAGGCCGTGCTCCGCGCGATGCAGCTGCGTGCCCGCAGCGACGACACACCGCTCTGATCGGCGCAGCGTGGGTCCCGACCCGAGCACGTTCCTCACGCGGAGTCAACTTACTTACGAGTAAGGAAAAATAGCCGGTCACTCTCAAACGGTTGCCACACGGAGACGTTCTCAACGAGAAACCCGGAAGTGCGTCCCGTACATATGGAGAAGTCGGCCGCCCGCTGGCGGCCGCGCCGAAGAACCGCCTCCTGGCCAACCATCCGAGAGGGCCCCATGACCGCCTCGCACCTCCTCGTCCCCGTGCCGATCCCGGACCGGGTCGCCGCGCTGATCGGGGCCTGCATCCCGCCGCACATCGTGGAGGCGGAGTTCGATGCCGAATGCGCCGCGCGCGAGGTGCGCAGGTTCCGCGGCCCGCGGCTCTGCGTCGAGGACCAGGCCGACCGCGAGCTGGCACTCGCCGAGCTGGCCCGCGCCAACAAGATCCTCGCCGCCCACCACCCCCGGCTGCCGGTGCACCCCGGTGACCCCTGGTGACTCAGCGGCATCTCCCCATCCCGCCCTCGGGGCTGACCGCTACTTCGACATCCTGAAGACCTGAGCCCGTGAGCTACTTCTCGCTCGCGCTCACCGAGGAGCAGCAGGATCTGCGCAACCGGATGCACGGCTTCGCCGCCCAGGTCGTCCGCCCCGCAGCCGCCGAGCAGGACGCACGGGAGGAGACTCCGTGGCCCGTCATCCAGGAAGCCGCACGGATCGGGCTGTACGGATTCGAATCCCTCGCCGACATGTACGGCGACCCCTCCGGATCGCCAACGAGGAGCTGTTCCGGGGCGACGCGGGAATCGGCATGACACTCTTCGGCACCTCCCTCGCCGCCGCCGGGATCTTCGCCTCCGGCACGCCGGACCAGCTGGCCGAGTGGGTGCCGCAGTGTTACGGCGACGAGGACGACCCGAAGGTCGCCGCCTTCTGCGTCCAATCTGCCGCGCGGCGAGTACCGCATCGACGGGGTCCACAGCCTTGCCGTCAGCCCCACCGGGTACAAGGCGCTGAGCATGGTCCACGGGTCCACGGACGACGTCTGCCGGCGCATCGGCTGACCTCGCTCCGGCCGGAGCCCCGGGCCGACCGCACCCACTGCCGTCGCGTCCGGATCGCCGGCCGGATTCTGATCCGCCGCATCGGGCGGGAGAATGCCGGACAGTGGCGGCGCGTGCGGCGCGGTCGACTGGGGCAGACTGTCCGACCGCTCCGGGTCGTAGGCGGGCAACGCCGTCGAGATCGTCGAACCACCGTCCGCCGACACACTCCATGGGAGAACACCATGCCCGCCGGCCCGCGCCCGTCCGTCCTCTTCGTCACCGACCTCGCCTACGAAGCCCGCGGTCGCCGCTACTGCGACGAGGACATCTTTCTGACGTCGCGGCTGCGCGAGGACTTCGATGTCGCCCTCTGTCACCCCCGGGACGCCGCCGCACTGCTGGACGGCTTCGACGCGGTCGTCGTACGCAACAGCGGTCCGGTGCTGCACTACCAGGAGGCCTATGACGCCTTCCGCGCGCGGGCGCGGGAGCTGGACGTACGCGTCTACAACCCGCTGGAGGGCCGGGGGGACATGGCGGGCAAGCAGTATCTGGTCGATCTGAGCCGGGCCGGATTTCCGGTGATCCCCACGGTGGACCGGGCGGCGGATCTGGGGCTGCTGCCCGCGGCCGCGGAGTACGCGGTCAAGCCGAAGCTGGGGGCGGACTCGGTAGGGCTGCGGTTCATACGGGAGGCCGCGCTGCCGGAGAACGAGGACGGCACTCTGCTCGTCCAGCCACGGATCGACTTCCGTTACGAGGTGTCGTTCTACTTCATCGACCGCGACTTCCAGTACGCGCTGTACGCACCCGACCCGGAGCGGCGTTGGGTGCTGGAGCCGTACACACCGAGCGCGGCGGATCTGGAATTCGCCCGGATTTTCGTGGCGTGGAACAGTCTCGACCACGGCATCCAGCGGGTCGACGCCTGCCGTACCGCAGAGGGCGATCTGCTGCTCGTCGAACTGGAAGACCTCAATCCGTATCTCTCGCTGAACCGGGTGGCGGAGCCGGTACGGGAGGCATTCGTGACCCGTATGAAGGCTTCCCTGCGGGATCTGCTGGCCTGACGCCCCGTCCGGCGGTCCCCCGCATGCGGGAGACGCGGGCCGGTGTGAGGGTGCAGACGTGACCACTGCCAGCGAGACCGCCCCCGCCGCGCAGAGTGCCGCCGCGCCGCCCGTTCTCGATCCGCGCCGCAGGAACATCGTCTTCGCGACCATCGTGCTGGGGATTCTGCTGGCAGCCCTGGACCAGACGATCGTCGGCACCGCACTGCCGACGATCGTCTCGGATCTCGGCGGCGCCGCCCACATGTCCTGGGTGGTCACCGCATATCTGCTCGCCGAGACGGTGGCGACGGTCCTGGCCGGCAAGTTCGGCGACCTGTTCGGCCGGAAGATCATCTTCCAGCTGTCGGCGATCATCTTCATCACCGGCTCGTTCCTGTGCGGACTCGCGACCAACATGACGCTCCTGATCGTCTGGCGCGGACTGCAGGGCATCGGCGCGGGCGGGCTGATGGTCACCTCGATGGCGCTGATCGCCGATGTGATCCCCTTGCGCGAGCGCGGCAAGTACCAGGGTGCGATGGGCGCGGTCTTCGGGGTGTCGACGGTGATCGGGCCGTTGCTCGGCGGACTCTTCACCGACCATCTGAGCTGGCGCTGGGCGTTCTACGTCAATGTGCCGATCGCGATCGTGGTGGTCATCGCCGCCGCCCGGACGATCCCGTCGGTGAAGACGGCCGGGCGGCCCGTGATCGACTATCCGGGCATCGCGATGGTCACGGTCGGCGCGAGCGCGCTGATCCTCGCGACGAGCTGGGGCGGCAACGAGTACGCGTGGGGGTCGCCCGTCGTCATCGGTCTCTTCACGGGCGGAGCCGTCGCGCTGGCGGTCTTCTGCCTCGTGGAGTTCCGGGCGAAGGAACCGATGCTGCCGATGCGGCTGTTCCGGAATCCGGTGTTCACCGTCTGCTCGATCCTCAGCTTCATCGTGGGTTTCGCGATGCTCGGCGCGATGACCTTCCTGCCGACGTATCTGCAGTACGTGGACGGGGACTCGGCGACCATTTCGGGGGTACGGACGCTGCCGATGGTCATCGGGCTGCTCGGCGCCTCGATCTTCAGCGGCACCATGGTCTCCAGGACGGGCCGGTACCGGATCTTCCCCGTCGTGGGCTCACTCGTCATGGCGCTCGGGCTGTTCCTGCTCTCCCTGATGGGCCCGGACAGCGGGGTGTGGCCGGAGTCGCTGTACATGCTGGTGCTCGGCGTCGGCATCGGGCTGTCCATGCAGGTGCTGACCATCGCCGTGCAGAACACGGTCGACTACTCGGATCTGGGTACGGCGACGTCGGGCGTCACGTTCTTCCGTACGCTCGGCAGCTCCTTCGGCACGGCGGTGTTCGGCACGATCTACGCCAATGCGCTGAAGCCGAATCTGACCGACGGCGTCGCGGCGGCGGCCCGGGCGGGCGGCGACCCCGCCGTACTGACGAAGGCCGCGCAGAGCCCGCAGGGGCTGCACGGACTGCCCGCCGCGCAGTCCGCGCCACTGGCCCAGGCATACGCCGACACACTGCACACCGTGTTCCTGTGGACGGTGCCGGTCGCGGTCCTGGGGTTCGTCGTGGCGCTCTTCCTGAAGCAGGTGAAGCTGCGCGACACGGCGCGGGTCGGCTCGACGGACATGGGCGAGGGGTTCGCCCAGCCCGGCGCCGGCGACTCGGCCAAGCTCCTGGAATTCTCCGTGGCCAAGATCCTGCACGGAGCGCGTGGGGACACCGCACGGCGGATCGTCGCGGAGTCGGACACCCGGCTGGACATGGCAGGGGCCTGGGCGGTGATGCAGGTCGAGCTGTTCACCCGGATGGTCGGCCATGCGGGTCTGAACCTGATCGCGACCCGGCACCGGGTTCCGCCGGAGGTGCTGGTGCCGGTCTTCGACCGGATGATCGAGGAGGGCTATCTCACCGGCGACGGTCATCTGTTCATGCATACGGCCGCCGGGAGGCGGGAGGCCGCGGCGATCAACGACGCGTGGGCGCGGTGGCTCAATGAGCGCCTGGACGAGAACGGGGCACGCCCGGACGACCGGCAGCTGCGGGCGGCGGTGGATGTGATCGCCAAGCGGTTGCTGGCGGAGGACCTGACGCAGGAGCTCTCGCCGGAGAAGCCGCGGGTGGAGGCCGCCATCTGAACGGGCCCGGTCACCGCGCGGCCGGGTCAGTCGACGAAGACCGCCGTCGAGTACACCCAGGCGCCCTCGCACCGGACGAAGCGGCTCTTCTCGTGGAGCGAGTCCGGCCGCCCGTTGTCGGTGTAGTGCGCGCGGAAGGTGACCGTTCCTGTGGTGTGGAACGCGCTGCCGTCCGTCGTCTCCAGGATCTCCAGGCGCACCCAGCGCATCCCGGGGTCGAAGTCGACGGCGGGCGGCCGGGTGTCGGGGTGCCAGGTGCGGAGCAGATACGCCTCGTCCCGGACGACGAATGCGGCGTACCGGGAGCGCATCAGCGCCTCGCAGGTCGGCGCTGCGACGGTCCCGGCGTGCAGGCGGCCGCAGCAGTCCGCGTAGGTGGCGGGCAGGCCGCACGGGCACGGCGACTCCGCGGTGATCGCGGGTGTCCGCGCTTTGGCGGTGGCGGACCGCTTCGGTCGTGTGGTGCGTCGTGACATGCGTCCATTGTCACCTGCGGCCCGGTCGGTTCAGCCGGCCGGGGTGAAGCGGCGACGGTACTCGCCGGGGGCCAGTCCGGTGCGGCGGCGGAGCCGGGTCCGCAGATTCGTCGCCGTACCGAGTCCGCTGGTGCGGGCGACCACGTCGGGGCGTTCCTCGCCGCGCTCCATCAGGCGGCAGGCGAGGGTGATCCGGCGTTCGGTCAGCCGGCCGAGCGGGGTCGTGCCGAGCTGGGCGCGGAAGCGACGGTGCAGGGTGGCCGGGCTGACGGCGGCGCGGGCGGCGAGACCGGTCACGGTGAGGTCCGTGCCGAGGTGTTCCTCGGCCCAGGCGAGGAGCGGGCCGAGCGAGGTGTCGGGGACGTCGGGCAGGGGGTGCTCGATGAACTGGCGCCGGCCGCCGTCGCGGTGGGCCGCGAAGACCGGACGGCGGCTCACAGCGGCCGCGATCTCCGCGCCGTGGTCGGAGCGGATGATGTGGAGACCGGTGTCCAGGGCAGCGGCGCTGCCGACTGCGGTAATCACCCGGCCGTCGTCGACGAACAGCACATCGGGGTCGAGGTGGACCTGCGGGTGGCGGGCGGTGAAGGCGCCGGCCCAGTGCCAGTGGGTGGTGGCCCGTCGGCCGTCCAGCACTCCGGCGGCGGCCAGCGTGAACGTACCCGTAGTTCCGCGCGGGACCTGGCACAAGCCGTCCGCCGCCGACGGGGCCTCGGTCCTGTTCTTCGAGCCGTCCGGTACCCCGTCGGTGGGCGACCGGCACGACGAGGTCCCCGGCCATGTGGATGTGACGATCGGCCATGCCCTGGGAAGCTGAACGCGGCGCTGCCCCGGCGGGGTTGACACTGTGACGGGCCGCGGGTCAGAGTCCCGCCGATGGAGATCACCGAGCTGACCCCCGCCGAGCGCCGCGTATGGGATGCCTTCCCGCGCGGCGTTCCCGTCGACTTCCGTACGGGCGTGGAGGCCGAGGACGACCCGGAGACCGGGGCCGACTGGGGGCCGGAGCGCACGGTACGCGGCGAGGTGCTGCGGGCCCTGCTGATCAGCGGTCGGCAGGAGGACGGCGAGGTGGCCGCGCTGCGTGTGATGGGCGCACACATCTCGGGCTCCCTGAACGTGCGGTACGCGACGGCCGAGTACGCGGTGCTGCTGGCCGGCTGTCACTTCGAACAGGCGCCGAATCTGTACGGGGCGCAGCTGCGCCAGCTCAACCTCAGCAATTCGGTGCTCCCGGGCCTGGCCGCCGCCACCGTCCGGATCGACGGCGTACTGAGGCTCACGGACTGCCGGATCTCCGGCCCGGTCCGGCTCGGCGGTTCGAGGATCACCCAGGCGTTGTTCTTCGACCGCACCCGGATCGGGGTGAATGCCGACGGTTCGACGGCGGACAACGACGAAGCGGTGCTCCAGCTCAATCATGTGATCGCCGGGGACGACATGTGGCTGCCGGCACTCGTCGTGCACGGCGAGTGCCGGCTCGACGGTGCCGCAGTCACCGGGCAGGTCCTGCTGAACGACGCCGAGCTGCTGAATCCGGGGGCGACCGCCCTCCAGGCGGAGACGCTGACGGTCGGCACCGATGTCCACGCGATGCGGATCCGGGTCGAGGGGCGGACCAATGTGCGCGGCAGCCGGATACCGGGGCAGCTCAACTTCGCGTACGCGCGGCTTTCGAACCCCGGCGGTGTCGCCGTGCGTGCCAGCAGTTGCACGGTCGGCGAGCTGTGGCTTCGCGAGGCGGCCCCCATCGAGGGAAGGGTGCATCTGCGCCGCGCGCAGATCGATCTCATCCACGCCGACCCGGCGATCTGGCCGCGCGATGTGCGCCTCGACGGGCTGACGTACACCGCTCTGCTCCCCCATCTGCCCGCCGAGCAACGACTGCCGTTGCTCGGACGCGAGGAGGAAGGATACGTTCCGTACGCGTACGAGCAGTTGACTGCGGCGTACCGGCGGATCGGTGACGACGACGCGGCACGCACCGTGCTGCTCGCCAAACAGCGCACCCACCGCGCCACGCTGCCGGGATACGCGAGGGTGTGGGGGTATCTGCAGGACGTCACCGTGGGGTACGGCTTCCGGCCTGTGCGGGCGGCGGCCTGGCTCTTCTCGCTGCTGCTCATCGGGTCGCTGGCGTACGGACTGCACCGTCCGCCGCCACTGAAGGCCGGTGAGGCCCCGCCGTTCAGTGCGTTCTTCTACACCCTGGATCTGCTGCTGCCGATCATCGACTTCGGGCAGGAGAAGGCGTTCAACCCGCAGGGCTGGTACCAGTACCTGTCGTATCTGCTGATCGCGGCCGGGTGGCTGCTCGCGACGACGATCGCCGCGGGCATCACCCGGTCGGTCAGCCGTCAGTGACGGCGCGGGGCCGGGCGGTCAGGCCTTGCGGGCCACGCCGGCGTAGCCCGGGATGGGCTCGTCGCCGGGAACGTCGATGGCCTCGCCGAGCTCCGGATGCCAGTCCGCGGAGAGCGTGACACCCGGGTCGACGAGTTCGAGTCCGTCGAAGAACGTGGTGAATTCGGCGTGGGAACGCAGGCGCAGTGTCATCCCGCGAGCCTTGTACATGGCGGATGCCTGCGCCGCACTCTCGGGGTCGAAGTCCCCGGTGGTGTGCGAGAGAACCAGATAGCTGCCGGAGGGGAGCCGCGCGACCAGGCGGTCGACGAGTTCGGCCGCGCCGTCCTCGTCGTCCAGGAAGTGCAGGAGGGCCAGCAGCGACAGCGCGATCGGCTTGTCGAAGTCGAGGACCTTGCCGGCCTGCTCCAGGATGGCTTCCGGCTTGCGGGCGTCGGCCTGGATGTACTCGGTGGCGCCCTGTGGGGTGGAGCGCAGCAGGGCCGCCGCGTGCGCGAGGACGATCGGGTCGTTGTCGCAGTAGACGATGCGCGCGGCCGGGGCGGTCCGCTGGGCGATCTGGTGGAGGTTCGGCTCGGTGGGGATGCCGGTGCCGATGTCGAGGAACTGGCGGATGCCGTTCTCGGCCAGCCACCGGGTGGCCCGGTGCATGAAGGCCCGGTTGACCCGGGCCATGTCGCGCCCTCTGGCGTCGAGGGCCAGCAGTTGCTGGGCCATCTGTTCGTCGACCGGGTAGTTGTCCTTGCCGCCGAGGAACCAGTCGTACATCCGGGCGGGATGCGGCTTGCTGGTGTCGATCTCGATGGCTTGGGGCTCGTGCCCGGTCATAGCGCGCTCCATGGGTCCATAGGTCGGCGAACAACAACAATGTGGGGCGGGGAGGGACTCCGGCGCTGCGGATTCAGGTGAGAAGGAAGTCCGCCTGGCCGGACTTGGCCCCCTGGATGAAGGCGGCGATCTCACGGTGGGAGTAGATCAGGGCGGGGCCGTCGGGATCGGCGGACTGGCGCACGGCGACTCTGCCGTCCGACAGCTTCATGGCTTCGACGCAATTGCCTCCGTTCCCACCGCTCCACGGCTTGTACCAGCCCTCGGAGCCGAGTTCGGCGGCCGGCATGCCGTTGTATATGGGTTCCATCACAGCTCCTTGCGGAAGTCCCGGAGGATTTCCTTCGTGCGTTGTGCAGTTGCGGCCTGAGCCGCCATGCGGTCCATGACTTCGAGGTAGGAGGCCACCTCGGGGCGCGCGTCGAAGTAGACGGCTCCGGTCAGGTACTCGCTGTAAACCATGTCGGGGAGTTCAGGGACGCCGAAGCGGAAGAGGACGAAGGGGCCGTAGGTGCCCGGATGGTGACCGGTCGAGAATTCCGCGATCTGCAGCGTCACATGCGGCATCTCGGTCGCTTCGAGCAACCGGTCGATCTGTCCGCGCATGGCGTCGACGCTGCCGACGGGACGGCGCAGCACCGTCTCGTCCATCACCACCCATAGCTTCGGGGAGTCCGGCCTGGTCAGCAGGGACTGACGCTCCATCCGCAGCGCCACATGGCGCTCGATGTCCTCGGGCCTGGTCTGGCCGACGGCTCCGGTGCGCATCACCGAGCGCGCGTAGTCCTCGGTCTGCAGCAGTCCGGGGACGAAGTGCGGCTCGTACATGCGCAGGAGGCTCGCGGCGCCCTCCAGGCTGACGTACATGCTGAACCAGTCGGGCAGCACATCGTGGAAGCGCTGCCACCAGCCGGGTTTATTGGCCTCCTCGGCGAGCTCCACGAAGGCGTCGGCCTCGTCGTCGGCGATCCCGTACGCCTTCAGCAGCAGCTGGACGTAGGGGATCTTGAGGGCGACCTCGGCGGTCTCCATCCTGCGTATCGTCGCAGGTGCGACCCGCAGTACCTTGGCAGCCTGGTCACGGCTCAGGCCGACACGCTCCCGCAGATCCTGCAGGCGTTTGCCGAGAACGACCTGACCCACGGTCGGGGCGGACCGCGGTTCGCTCACTTCAGACCTCCCGATGCGCTGTTTGCCAGCAGTGTGCCATGCGCAGGCCTTCCAAGACACAGCCACTCTGAAATTTTCAGAGTGCCTCTTGCCAAGTGTTCTCGACAGGGGGAGAGTTGGTGAGTGAACCAGTTCACGCAGTCACGGCCGCCCTCATTTGCGTGGGGCCGCGGAGTGTGACGCAGCCCCCACTGTGAGGAATCGGTTGTGGCACCTGGCAGTGCGCTTATCCCCCGGCTCATGGATCTCAGCCCCGGGACGGAAGCGCTCCGGTACTGCTTCGCGCTGCCTGCGCACCCCGAGTCGGTTGCCCGTGCACGGCGGCTGACGAGGGCTCGAATCGACGAGTGGCGGCTGGACGAGGACGCGCGCGAGGCGGCGATCCTGATCGTCTCGGAACTGGTCACCAACGCGGTGGTGCACACCGAGAGCGCTCGCGTCGTGTGCGAGCTGCACTGCCTCGACAGGCGGCTTCGCATAGCCGTACAGGACCAAGGACACCAGCCCGGCGGGCCGCAGCTGTGCCGCACCGCCGATGACGAGCACGGACGCGGCTTGCTGCTCGTCGACGCGATGAGCAGCTCCTGGGGATCCCGCGACGCGGGCTACGGCTCGGGCCGCATCGTCTGGGCAGAACTGCCGCACGGCTCGGAGCGGTCATGTTGAAGAGCGCAATGTCCCACCTGCTCGGCGCGCGCCGCTCCCGTGAGCCCCAGCGAGCCGTCGCCACGGACACAGTGCAGTTGCCGCTGCCGCCCGCGCTGTCGGCGAGCCTGGGCTGCGACGCGGTGGGGGTGCCGTCCCGGTACGGCTTCCGGCTCATGTCCCATCTGCCACGCACCGGTTGCGTCTTCGCGGATGCCGACCGCTGGTGGTGGATCGTGCCTGCGGGCTCCGACCTCGATCTGGACTGGCCCACGCAGGCCGCCTATGCGAAAGGGGCCTGCGTTCCGGCAGTACGGCCCCGGCTGATCCACCAGCCCGACAACCGCACGCCGTACACCCCGCCCATCCCGCTCTTCCTGATGGTGTGCCAGGTCACCGGTGTGACGCCGTCGTGGGCGCCGTCGGGCGGCGCACGCGCCGTCTCCGCTCCCTGAGCAGCCGGGAGCTTTAGACCGACCGGCAAATGGGGGGGCGGCGTCACGGGGCTGGGCACGCACATCTGCGGCGTTGTCGTCAGTCGACAACGCTCCGCGTTGCCTCCCTCCTCCGCCTTGCAGCTGCACGCACCCAGCCCCGCTCCTTCTCCCACCCCCCATTTGCCGGTCGGTCTTACTCGCCGGACACCCCGGTCACGCTGCGTTGTCAGTGGTCCGTTCTACTGTGGCACCACTGATCGAAAAGCCCGCGACAGGCGGGCTGTCCGGGTGTGAAGGGGCGGGACTGTGCGCCGCTGGGAGTACGTCGAGGGCAGTGCCTCGAAGTTCTGGGAGACCGAGGCCGAGGGTGCCGTGGTGACGGTGCGCTACGGGCGGTGCGGGAGCGACGGGCGTACGCAGACGAAGGAGTACGCGTCGGCCGAGGCCGCGTCGGCGCAGGTCCGCAAGACGATCGCGGAGAAGGAGCGCAAGGGCTACCGCGAGGTGGGCGGGGCCACGGTGGCGGCCGGGGCGCCCTCACCGGCTGCCGGCGCGGGCTCCGGGGCTTCCGATGCTGCCGACGTGACTGAGGGCGCGCTGCCCGACGAGGACACCTTCGAGCTGCCGAGCGCCTGGCGGCGCCAGTTGCACCCGCGACGCGGGGGCGTGCGGCGCTCCGTGGGCAAGGCCCCGCAGGACGCGCTGGACGCGGTGGAGCGCCGGCTCTCCGAGGAGCGCGAGTGGATCGGGGAGTTCCTGGCGGATCCACGCAGCGACAACGGGCTCGTCGAGTCCGCCCGGGCGCATCTGGCGGGCAGCCCCGATCCCGTCGGGGCTGCGGTCCTCGCCGCGGTGGTCGGTCTGTACCCGCTCACACACACGGCATGGGCCGACAGCTGGACCGAGGCGTACGGGCTGCCGTTCGCCGCCCGGGCAGTTGTGGAGCTCTTCACGGTCGAGGCGCACTGGATCCAGACGGGCAGGCGGCGGTACGACCCGTGGCTCGAGGCCGTGGCAGCACGTCGTAACGGCTACCGGACAGGCATGCACCGGCCGGCCGCCGACCGGGTCCGCGCCCTCCTCGCACATACCGACGAGGAGACCTACCGGGCGACGGTCGCCGCGCTCGCCGGCCGGCGCGACGACACCGTGCGCCGGATCGTCGTGTCGTATCTGGTGCCGAGCGAGACGGAGTGGGTGGCCGAGCTCTGTGCCGACCCTCAGGTCATCGCCGAGAGCGACCACACCTTGCGATCCATGGTGTTCTGTTCGCTCAACTCTCCCGAGCAGGTCGGCGAGCTCGCGGAGCGGCCCGGCTTCACCTGGTCGGTCGCGCAGATCGGGACGGTCGCGGAGGGCATCGGACCCGCGGTCGCACCGCTGCTGGCCGGCTGCATGAGTGACCGTTACAGCACGGACTATCTGAAGCTGATCGGGAACGCTCTGGTGGAGCTCCCGTCGGACGAGGCCTTCGGCCTTCTCCTCGCCCATGCGGACGCGAAGCACGTCCGGGCCGCGCTGTTCAAGGCGGCGCACCGCTATCCGGTACGCGCGCTGAGGCTGATCGCCGCGGCTGTGCGCGACGGTTCGGGCCCTGGCTCCGCCGACGCGCCCCGGCTGCTGCTCGCCGGGCACATCGGCGCCCACCGCGAACTGGTGGCGACGGTGCTCCCCACGCTCGACGCCGACCTCGCCGCGGTGGTCGATCCGCTGCTCAACCCTGCCGACCGGATCGCCGACGCCTCGTCGCAAGCGCTGCCGGAACTACTGGTCTCCCCTCCGTGGTCCCGCCCGCGCAAGCCCACCCGCGTGACAGTCGTCGACGGGCTGACGGCCGAGGCGGAGCCGGCCATCGCCTGGCTGCCGGGCGAGAAGGAGAAGTGGGCTTCCTGCCGCACCTGGTACAACCGCGAGCGTGAGCGCACGTACGGCAACGCGAAGCACTGGGAGGAGCAGGCGGCTTCGTACGCGGCGACGGATGCCCTCACCGACCTCCAGCCCGCCTGGATGTTCCTGCACGGCCCCGAGGAGATCGTCCGGCCATGGCTCGACAAATGGGCCCCGGACGATCTGTGGGACACCGAGGAGACGCTCAAGCCGGTCGCCGCCCGCTTCGGACTCGACGCACTTCCGGTGCTGCTCCGCGCGGCACCCCACCAGCCGAGCTCACTCGCCGCACTGTTCCTGCCGTACGTGGACGTTGCGGTCGCCCGGCTCATGGCTGACTGGTCGATGCGGCTCAAGTCCGTTGCGGCGACGACCCGTTCCTGGTTCGCCCGGCACGGCGCCACGGCGGCCGCCCATCTGGTACCGGACGCGGTGGGCACGGCCGGGGCCGGCCGCCGCGCCGCCGAGCAGGCACTCCTGCAGATCGCCGCGGTCCATGGGGACGCGGTGGTGCGGGAAGCCGCCGCCGGATACGGCGCCGGCGCGGCAGGCGTGGTCGACGAGCTGCTGTCGGCGGACCCGCTGGAACGGGCGCTGCCCGCCATGATGCCGGTCGTGCCCGCGTGGGCGGAGCCGGCCCTGCTGCCGCAGATCGTGGTCAGGGCCGGGGGCGCGCTGCCGGAGGAGTCCGTCCGTCATGCCCTGATGATGCTGGCGCTGTCCAGGCCCGGGGAGACCTATCCGGGGGTGGCCGTCCTCAGGGAGACGGCGGAGCCGGAGTCGCTCGCCGCGTTCGCCTGGGCGCTGTTCGAGCAGTGGCGGCTGTCCGGCATGCCCGCCAAGGAGTCCTGGGCGCTGCACGCGCTCGGGCTGGTCGGTGACGACGGGACGGTACGGAGTCTCACACCGGTCATCAGGGCCTGGCCGGGCGAGGGCGCACATCACAGGGCGGTCGAGGGTCTCGATGCGCTGGCCGCCATCGGCACGGATGTGGCGTTGCTTCATCTGCACGGCATCTCGCAACGCGTGAAGTTCAAGGCGCTCAAGGCACGGGCGCAGGAGAAGATCGCCGAGGTGGCCTCGGGCCTGGGACTGACCGGCGAGCAGCTCTCCGACCGGCTGGTGCCGGACTTCGGACTGGACGCCGAGGGGTCGACCGTCGTCGACTACGGCACCCGCCGTTTCACCGTCGGCTTCGACGAGCAGCTGCGGCCGTACGTACGGGACGGCGACGGCAAGCGCCGCAAGGATCTGCCCGTGCCGGGTGCGCGGGACGACGCGGAGCTGGCCCCGGCGGAGCGCAAGCGGTTCATGACGCTGAAGAAGGACGTGCGGACGGTCGCTTCCGACCAGGTGCGGCGGCTGGAGGCCGCGATGGTGACGCAGCGTTCCTGGACGACGGCGGAGTTCCGTGAGCTGTTCCTCCACCACCCGCTGCTCTGGCACCTGGTGCGCCGGCTGGTGTGGCTGAGCGAGACCGACGGGGTGACCACCGCGTTCCGGGTGGCGGAGGACCGTACGCTCGCGAACGTCGAGGACGACCCCTTCGAGCCGGCCGACGGCGCGGCGGTGCGGATCGCGCACCCGCTGGCGCTCGGCGAGGAGCTCGGCGACTGGTCCGAGGTGTTCGCGGACTACGAGATCCTGCAGCCGTTCGCGCAGTTGGGGCGTGCCGTGTTCCGGCTGTCGGACGAGGAGGCCGGCGGCCACCGGCTGACCCGGTTCGAGGGGCTCAAGGTGCCGACGGGCAAGGTGCTCGGACTGCAGCGGCGCGGCTGGGAGCGGGGGGTGCCGCAGGACGCCGGGGTCGAGCGGTGGATCTCCAAGCGGCTCGCCGACAACGTCTATCTGGTGATCGGGCTGGACACCGGCATTGCGGTCGGGGTCGTCGACATGTTCCCGGACCAGACCCTCGAAAAGGTGTGGCTCGACGATCAACCCACCGACCACCACCCGCTGCACACCTATCCGCTGCGGTTCTCCGGTCTCGACCCGGTGGCCGTCTCCGAACTGCTGGCCGACCTGACGGAGCTGACGGAGGGCGTCGCATCATGACCGTGCGGACGACGGATACGGTGCCGGTGCCGGAGGACCGGTCGGGCGGGTCGTCGGACGGCCCGATCTCGCACCCGGTGACGGTTCACGGCGTACGCAGCGGCGGTGCACCATCCGTCCGATCCGCTGACGGCGGTGCTGGACGAGGCGATATCCGCCATGTCGGCGGTGCCGCACAGCGGACTGCGCCATCTGAGCAGCCCCGCCCGTTCCCGTATCGACGACGCGGCGACTGCGCTGTCACGCACCGGCCTGACCCGTGCCGCGACCCTGTTGCGCGCCTTCCTCGACGCTCTGGACAACGGGGCCGGGCCGAACGAGGAGGGCCTCGCCGCCCGCTCCGATGCATGGTTGGAAGCCCAGCTCCATCTCCTGGTCAGCAGCGAACTCCGGTCCTCCCGACCGGAGTTCGTGGACGCTTCGGCACCCTCCTAGGGCCGGTTCAGATAGGCGAGCCCGGGATGGGCCTTCGTGTATCCGTCGAGGAGTCGTCCGGCCGCGGTCACCGAGTCGACCAGCGGGTGCAGCGCGAAGGCCTTCACGGCGGTGGCGCGTGAGCCGCTTTCCGCCGCGTCCAGTACCGCGCGCTCGACGGCCTTGACCGCGGTGACCAGTCCGACGGCGTGGTACGGAAGCGGGTCGACGGCGACGGGACGGGCGCCGTTCGCGTCGACCATGCACGGCACCTCGATGACGGCGTCCGCGTCGAGCACGGAAAGCGTCGTACGGTTGCGGACGTTGAGGATGAGCGAGGTCCGTTCGTTACGGGCGACGGCCCGCATGAGGGCGAGCGCCACCTTCTCGTAGCCGCCGGACTCCAGATCGCTCACGTCCCGCTCGCCGACCCCGGCGACCTCCCGGTTCTCCGACATGTAGGTGGCTTCGCGTTCGGCGCGGGTGCGGTCCCAGGCCGGCAGTGCGGGGGCGGCCGGGTCCTTCACCCGGGCGTAGAAGCCCTCCTGCTGCTCACGGAGAAAGGCGCCCCGGGTCTGCTCGGCGTCCTGGTAGGCGCGTACGGCTTCCCGGTTGTAGTAGTAGTAGTAGTGCAGATACTCGTTGGGGATGGCGCCCAGCGACTGCAGCCAGTCGACGCCGAAGAGTCTGCCTTCCTCGAAGGAACCGAGAAGTTCCCGGTCCGCCAGCAGCCGCGGGAGTTCGTCGCGGCCGTCGACATGCAGTGCGCGGACCCAGCCCAGGTGGTTGAGGCCGACGTAGTCGATCCGGGCCCGGTCGGGGTCGGCGCCGAGCACCCGGGCGATTCGGCGGCCGAGGCCGACCGGGGAGTCGCAGATGCCGATGACCCGGTCGCCCAGGTGACGGGACATGGCCTCGGTGACCAGGCCGGCCGGGTTGGTGAAGTTGATGACCCAGGCGTTCGGGGCGAGCCGCGCGATGCGTTGCGCGAGCTCGACGGCGACGGGCACGGTGCGCAGCCCGTACGCGATGCCGCCCGCCCCGACCGTCTCCTGGCCGAGTACTCCTTCGTCGAGGGCGACCCGTTCGTCGGCGGCCCGTCCTTCGAGGCCGCCGACGCGGATCGCCGAGAAGACGAAGTCGGCGCCGCTCAGCGCCTCGTCGAGTTCGGTGGTGGCGGTGACGGCGGGCGCGTCCGGGACGTTCGCGGCCTGTTCGCCGAGCACCCGGGCGATGGCGGTGAGCCGGTCGGCGTCGGTGTCGTAGAGGGTGACCGCGGTCACGCGGCCCTCGGCGTGATCGGCGAGCAGCGCCCCGTACACGAGTGGAACCCGGAATCCGCCGCCGCCCAGAATTGTCAGCTTCACGCTTCCGCATGGTACGTGGGCGGGCCCGGACGGGGCCCGGGCGACTCCGGACGGCAGCTCTCCAACGGCGCCGACAGCATCCGGCCCGGTGGCCGCGGACCTGCGGGTCCGCGGCCACCGGGCCGGTGATTCGTCTCGACTCCTGCCGGTTCAGTTGTCGCTCCACCAGCGCGAAACGGCCCGCCACAGCCTGGCGGGTGCGGCTTGCCTGCGCTGCTGCGGAATTCGACCCGCGGCGGACGTGCCCCCGGACTCGTCGGTCACTGTCACGGTGGACGTCACACCAGGCGCACCCATCGCCCCCATCGAGGCAGGCCCCGGTGCCGCACCGGGAGTGCGTCCGGGTGTGGGGGCGGTGTGCCGGACCGTGGACTGCGCCTCCCAGTCCTGGCGCGGCAGGTTCGGCCTCCCCATGGACGGCGGTTCCTTGTCGTCCTGCGGCTCACGCGCGGCAAAGTCCGCCGGAAGCTCCACCAGGTGCCGGCCCAGGATGTTCCCGATCCAGCTCAGCTCGCTCTCGTCGACGGCGAGTTCGAGGTCGGGGAGCCGCATGAGCAGGGCGTCGACACCGACGTCCGCGATGGCGCGTCCGATGTCCTGCCCCGGGCATTCATGGGGGCCGCCGCTGAATGCCAGGTGGGCGCGGTTGCCTTCCATGTCGGCGTTGAGGTCGGGCCGCACCACCGGATCGGTGTTGGCCGGTGCGATGCCGACGATCAGGGCGTCGCCCGCTCTGATCTGCTGACCGCCCAGTTCGGTGTCGCCGACCGCCCAGCGGCCGAAGACCGCGGTGAACGGCGGTTCGTCCCACAGGCTCTGCTCGACCGCTTCGGGCACCGTCATATGGCCGCCGCTGAGCCTGGCCCGGAAGCGGGGGTCGGTGAGCACCATGCGCAGGACGTTGGCGATCAGGTTGGCGGTCGCCTCGTAGGCGGTGATGAAAATCAGCCGCAGATGCTCGCTGACCTCCTGGTCGTTCATCCCTGCCGGATGCTCGACGAGCCAGGTGGCGAAGTCGTCCGCGGGTTCGCGACGGCGGCGTCGGACGAGCCGGGTCAGCGCCTCGAGGACGTAGGCGTTGCTCGCGATCGCGGTCGCCGTGCCGCGGGTCATGTCGCGGGCGGCCTGGACCATCCGGTCGTTGTACTCCTCGGGCATGCCGAGGATCGCGCACATCACCATCATCGGCAGTCGCTCGGCGAACTGGCTGACCAGGTCGACGCGGCCTTCCTGGCAGAAGTCGTTGACGAGCCGGTTGCTGTAGCGGTTGACGTGGCGGCGCACCCCGCGGGTGTCGATGCGGCCCATGCTGTCGGTGACCGCGCCGCGCTGGCGTTCATGGGTGGCGCCGTCGGCGAAGACGCAGACCGGCTGCCAGGTGAAGATCGGGGCCAGTGGGTGGTCCGGGGCGACGGTGCCGTCCTGAAGGGCCCGCCATCGCCGGGAGTCGCGGGAGAACTGCGAGGGGGTACGGGTCATGTACAGGTTCTCGCTGTGCCCGAGGACCAGCCAGGCGGGTACGTCTCCGTGCAGCAGTACGGGGGCCACGCTGCCGTGTTCGGCGCGCAGCTTGTCGTACAGCCCGTGGGGGTCCCGTTCGGCCTCCGGGCCGTAGAGCCGGCGCAGTCCGCCGGGGCCGATACCGAGGCCGTGGGCCGGGCACTCGGGGGGCGGAACCGGCCCCTGGGCCGCTCCGGGCTCGTAGTGGAATGGGGTTGTCACGATCGCTCCAGGGATCAGGATTCCAAGGACCAGACGGATGGGACGCGCGGGGGGTGTGTACTGCTGTCAGGCGAGCGGGAGGGCCAGACTGTGCAGATAGCGCATCAGCGTCATCAGTACGTCGCGGCTGGAGGCACGCAGCCGGGCGTCGCAGTCGATCACCGGGACCTGTTCGGAAAGGTCCAGAGCGGCACGCAACGCCTCGACGGGGTGTTTCGGGGCGTCGGGGAAGGTGTTGACGGCGACGACGAACGGCACGCCGCGCTCCTCCAGCCGCCCGATGACGTCGAAGCTGACTTCGAGGCGGCGGGTGTCGATGAGGACCACCGCGCCGAGGGCGCCTTCGAACAGGCCGTTCCACAGGAACCAGAACCGTTCCTGGCCCGGGGTGCCGAACAGATAGAGGATCAGTTCCTCACTGATGGAGATCCGGCCGAAGTCCATGGCGACAGTGGTGGCGGTCTTGCTCTCCACCCCGGAGTTGTCGTCCACGCCCACTCCGGCCTGGGTCATGGTCTCCTCGGTGGTCAGCGGCCGGATCTCGCTGACGGATCCGACCATGGTCGTCTTGCCGACCCCGAACCCCCCGACGATCACGACCTTCACCGCGGCTGTCGCCGTGGTGGGAAGGACGTCCTCGCGCCGAGGGCCGGTGATCGTGTCAGAGCTTCTGAAGTCCATGCATCACCGCTTCGAGAAGGGACCTGTCCGGGAGAGTGGCGCGGACGATGGGCGCGCGCGATTCGATGAGTTCGGTCACGAGGAGTTCCGTGAGGAGCGATGTCACCACGCTGAAGGGCAGACCGAGGTACGCCGAGATCTCGGCGACGGATAACGGCGCTTGACAGAGCCGCAGGATCACGGCCTGCTCGGGCTGGACCGTCGGCGTCGGCTGGGCCTTCGCGACGACCATCGTGACCAGGTCGAGCGGCGCCCGCTCGCTGCCGTCGGGATCGCCAGTGATCACGTACAGCCGTTCCGGGTCGCTCAGTGCCGGATCAGCCTTTCGGCGTTCTCGTCGGGGAGAATTCATCCGGCCTGCCCGTCATGGCGCGGCGGGCTCGTCAGGTGGGCGCCGATCCTGACGACCATGTCGCGCATCCGCGACCCGACGAGCCCCGCGTCGACCGTCTCACCGGCAAGGACCGCGAGGTACGCCCCGGTTCCGGCGGCCATCAAGTAGAAGAATCCGCCGGTGACTTCGATGACGACGAGGCGCATGAGGCCGTCGCTGTACGGGATTTCGGAGGCGACGGCGGCGGCCAGGCTCTGCAGCCCCGCGCAGGCCGCCGCGAGGCGGTCGGCGACATCGGGGTCGCCGCCGTGCCGGGCGATGCGCAGACCGTCGGCGGAGAGCACCACGATCTGGTGGATGTCCGGCACGTCGTCTGCGAGTTCCTTGAGCATCCAGTCCATATTTCCCCGCTGCTGGATCACTTCAGGTCTCCCTTGTCCCAGGCATCGTCAGAGTCTTCGTCGGTCTTCGGCTTCTGCGGCACACCGTTGACGGCGTTGGTGAAGGCCTCCAGCCAGAGTCCGGGGGGCTGCGCCTTGCCGCTGTCGTTCCCCTGGCCGTTGGTGTGGCCGTTGCGCTGTCCTGCGGTGGGGGCGACGGCCTGTGCGGGGAGGTTGTGCGAGCCCAGGGGGGCGCGGCCGCGGCTGCGGCGTTGCGGGAGACCGCCCGCGGTCCACTCGGTCACCACGGGGACGTCGTCCTCCATGGCGGCCGCGGGGAGGGCCGGCCGGGTGACGGGTGCGACCGGTCCGGTGGCGGGGCGCTGGGCCACGGGGCGGGGCTTGCGGCGTGCCGGCACGACGTGCTTCATGGCCTCCTGGTCGATGTCGCTGGTGGGCCTCGATGTGGCGCCGATGCCGTGGGCGATGCCGGGAGCGGGTCCGGTGGTGATCATGGCGCGGGGCACGATGAGCACGGCGCGGACACCGCCGTACGCGGACTGTCGCAGCGAGACCTGGAGGTCGTACATCCGCGAGAGCCGTCCGACGACTGCCATGCCGAGTCGCGGGGACTCGCCGAGGTCGTTCATGTTGGAGCCGGCCTGGGCCCTGGCGAGCATGTTCTCGGCCCGCGCGCGGGCCTCCTCGCTGAGCGAGACGCCGCCGTCCTCGATCTCGATGGCGATGCCCGTCTGCACCTCGACGGCGGTGACGTGCACCCGGGTCTGCGGCGGCGAGTAGCGGGTGGCGTTGTCGAGGAGTTCGGCGCAGGCATGGATGAGCGGTTCGACGGCCGTGCCGATGATGGCGACCTTGGCGATCGAGTGCAGATCGACGCGCGGGTACTCCAGAATCCGCGACATGGCACCGCGCAGCACGCTGAACAGCGGTACGGGCTTGGGCCATTGGCGACTGGGGCGGGCGCCGCCGAGTACCGCGATGGAGTCGGCGAGACGGCCGATCAGCGCGGTGCCGTGGTCGATGCGCAGCAGGTCGTCGAAGACGTCGGGGTTGCGCCCGTGGTGCTCCTCCATCTCCCGCAGTTCACTCGCCTGGCGGTGGACGATCGCCTGGACGCGCCGGGCGACGTTGACGAAGGCGCGCTGCGCGGAGTCACGCATCGCCTCTTCGTTGTCGATGATGTTCAGCACCGTGTGGACGAGGGTGCGCTGGGCGCCGGGCAGGTCGCGGTACAGCTCGTCCGCGTCGACGACGTCCCGGAGCACCTCTTCGGGTGAATTGCCCACGCGCAGCCGGTGGATGGCGGCCGGCAGGAGCTCCTTGCTGATCCGCACGGTCTCGTCGTCGTGTGTGGCGATGCGCCGCTCCAGGTCGACGAAACGCCGTTCGTACAGCGCACGCTGGGTGCGCAGATCGCGTGCCCGTCGGGCGAGTCGAACGGTGAGTGCGGCGACCACGACGGTGGCGAGTGCGCCGCACCAGACGAGTGGTATCCGCGCGGCCGGGGCAACCAGTGCCACCGCGGCGGCGGTTGCGCCGCCCATCAGGAGCACGGGCAGCAACATGGCGCGAACGACGCGGGCTTTTCGTTCGATCGGCGGTGATTCAACACGAACCATCTAAAACCTCTGGCGGTTGATTCGGGAGGTACAGGCGCTTGCAAGACACTTGGGAACAAGCGCTCGAATTCATATCAACTCGACTTCGCTGCGCGTGAGCTTAGTCAGATCGAAACAGTGCTTCGGCACATTCACCCAACCCCCTGCGCGAGCGCCCCCGCGGTAATACACTCACGAGTTTTTGCACGCAGCGCCTCCGCGCATGCACAAGGAGTAACGACCGTGCAGACCCTGGTGTACGCCGTGTACCCGGCAGCCCTCGTCCCCGCTCTGCTGGTTTTCGGGCCGCTCTCCGACACCATCGGCCGACGGCCCGTGCCGGCCGCTGCCGTGGTGTGTGCTGATCCTGGCCCTGCAGTCACGGGTGAGCAGGCGCCCGGAGCAGGCCGCCTGAGGGCCTGCTCCGGGGCCCGGCACCTCTCCTTGGTCCCAGTCCGGTGCTGTGGGCGTCAGTCCCAGAGGCCGGTGCTGTGGGCATCCACCAGGGCGACGATGCGGGCAAGGACGTCGTCGGCGGACTGTGGATCGTGCCGGCGTCCGTCGCGCAGGCGCAGGGCGACATGGTCGTCGGCGGCTTCCCTGGCACCGATGACGGCTTGGTAGGGCACCAGGCGGGCTTCCCGGATGCGGGCACCCAGGGTGCCGCGTTCCGGTCCGGCGGTCTCGGCCCGCAGCCCGAGACCGGTGCACCGCCGGGCGAGCGCCTCGGCATTCGGCAGCTCGGCTTCGGAGACCGGGAGGATCGCCAGCTGGGTGGGGGCGAGCCAGGCGGGGAAGGCCCCGCCGTGTTCCTCGATGAGGTGGGCGACGGCTCGCTCCACGCTGCCGATGATGCTGCGGTGGATCATGACAGGCCGGTGTTTCGCACCGTCCGGGCCGATGTAATGCAGGTCGAACCGGGCCGGCTGGTGGAAGTCGACCTGGACGGTGGACAGGGTGGACTCCCTGCCCGCACTGTCGGTGACCTGGACATCGATCTTCGGGCCGTAGAACGCGGCCTCTCCCTCGGCCGCCTCGTAGGGCAGGCCGGAGCGGTCGAGGACCTCGGTCAGCAGGGCGGTGGACCGCTGCCACAATTCGGGGGCGGCGACGTACTTCCCGCCGGGTCCCGGAAGGGAGAGCCGGTAGCGGGCCGGGCTGACGCCCAGCGCCCGGTACGCCCGGCGGATCAGCTCCAGCGCGGCCTGTGCTTCCTCGGCCACCTGGTCCAGGGTGCAGAAGATGTGCGCGTCGTTCAGCTGGATGGCCCTCACACGGGTCAGTCCGCCGAGCACTCCGGAGAGTTCTGAGCGGTACATGCCGCCCAGCTCGGCCATGCGCAGCGGCAGTTCGCGGTAGCTGTGGGAGCGGGAGCGGTAGATGACCGCGTGGTGCGGACACAGGCTGGGCCGCAGCACGACCTGCTCCCCACCCAGGTCCATCGGCGGGAACATGTCGTCGCTGTAGTGCGACCAGTGCCCGGAGATCTCGTACAGCTCCCGCTTGCCGAGCACCGGCGAGTACACGTGCCGGTAACCCGCCCGCCGTTCGGCGGTGCGGATGTACTCCTCCAGGGTGTGACGCACGACTGCGCCGTCGGGCAGCCAGTACGGCAGTCCCGCGCCGATCAGCGGGTCGGTGTCGAACAGGTCCAGCTCACGGCCGAGCTTGCGGTGGTCGTTCATGACGGTCTCCTCGCGGTCGTCGGACGAGTGACCGCAGCGCGAAGCCCCGGGGCACTCGCCCCGGGGCTTCGGACTGAACAGCTGTCAGCGCGCCGGGACACTCTCCGGCGTCGTCGTCATGGCAGCGCGCTTCTTCATGCGGCGGACGTTAGCAGCGACGTACCGATGTCCGCGCGGGATTTGTTTCCGGTGGTGCCTGGCAGTGCGGTGCTGCCGGTCCCGACCGCGGGCCGACCCGGCGGAGTCCCGGCCCCCGGTTCAGCGCCGGGCGCCGCCGATGCGTCCCTCCAGCTGCACCAGCAACTCGCTGAGCTGGGTGCTGAGCCGGGTACGGGACTGCTCGTCGAGACCGGACAGCACCATGCGTTCGTACGCCAGCTGCCGGGGCAGCAGCCGGTCGACCAGGTCGCGACCCTCCTCGGTGAGGCGGACATGGGCGACGCGGCGGTCGCGGGCGTCGCTGCGGCGGTCGACAAGCCCACGCTCCTGGAGCACCCGCAGACGCTTTGTGACGGCGGCGCCGGAGGAGAACGTCTCCCTGGCCAGCTCGCCCGGGGTGAGTTCGCGGTCGGTACGGCGTACGGCACCGAGCAGGTCGAACTCGGCGCGGGTCAGGCCGGCGGCGCGCAGCGGGGCGTCCTCCGCCTGCTGGAGCAGGGCCGCGCAGCGGTTGATACGGCCGATGAGTTCCATCGGTCCGGTGTCCAGCTCCGGGTTGACGGCCTGCCACTGCCGCACCACCGAGGCGACGATGTCGTCGGTCACACCGCTCCGTTCTCCTGGGCGGGGGCGAGCAGCCCCTGCCGTGTTGCTGTCGCCGCGAGCGTACGGTGTCCGGCCTGCTCGGCCGCGAGGACCTGCTCCTGGGGCAGGGCGCGCTGCCACCATTCGCCCGCTGCGGTGTCCTCGGCCTCGCGCAGCTCGACGAGCGATCCGGTCAGCCTGCGGCGCGCGGCGTCGAGGGCGGCGGGCGTGGGCTGCGGGGCGGCGAGCGCGTGTACGGCGTGGGCGCGGGCCCGGTCGGTGGCGGCCAGGGCCTTTTCGAGGCGTCCGGCGGCCCGGCGGTTGGTCACCAGCATGGCGGCGAGAATGCCCACCCCGGCGCCGATCACAGTGTCCAGGACCCGGTCGCCGATGAGCTCACCGGCCGGGTAGGTGCCGCCGAACTCCAGGACCAGCAGGGCCATCGGCGTGACGGCGATGGAGCCGAGCCAGTAGTTGCGGGTGATCAGGGCCTCCGCCGCGAAGCCGAAGAACAGGCAGAAGCCGATGAGGGCCAGCGGTCCGGTGCGGCTGACCGGGAGGACGGCGGCGAAGACGAGGACGCCGAGCAGATTGCCGAGGGTCCGCTGAAGGGCCCGGTTCCAGGACAATGTCACATTGGCCTGGTACAGGGAGGCGGCCGTGACGATCGCCCAGTAGGGCCGGCCGACACCGGCCGCCTGGGAGACATATCCGGCCAGGGCGCAGCCGATGAGCGCACGGGCGCCGATGGGGAGCAGCGGGGAGCCCGGGGCGAGGCTGCGCAGCAGTGCGCGGCGGGCGTCGCGGCGGCTTCGTGTGCGCCGGGCGGCCCGTTCGGCGTCGATGCCGAACAACTCATCGGACGTGCCGGGGGCGGGCGGCGGAGTGGGGACGGGTCCGCGGGCACGGGTCCGGCGGGCCCAGGCACGGAGCCGTTCGGGGTCAAAGGCGGGAGCGGGGGCAGCGGCGGGAGCAATCGGGGAAGCGCCGTGGTCACCCCCGGCAAGGGCGGCCTCGGCGTGGACGACGAGACGTTCGAGAGCCCGGCGTACGGGCGTGGGGCGTCCGGCGGCGAGCAGCGCCTGCCAGGCGGCGTGCACGGCCGCGACCGCTGCGCGCCGGGTGCGGTGGCCGGGGGCGGTGACGTATGCCGCGGCCGCGTCGAGTGCACGGGCGGTCGCCCGGCGCTCCGGGCCCTCCCTGCGGATCATCGCGGGGCCGACCGTGACCAGCCAGGAGAACACGCCCGCGGCCAGGGTCAGCGCGAGGTGGCCGGGCACCTGGCCGAGGTGCTGCGGGGCGAAGAGCGCGGCCGAGGTGACGAACGTGAAGATCACCGGCCCGGGCGGGCCGATGCGAGTGGCGTCGCAGAGCATCTTCTGTCCGGCGGCGAGCAGTGCGCCCACCGCGATCAGCACGGCGGTCGATCCGGTGAGCGAGGCCGCGACGAGGGATATCGCCATGCCGATGACCATGGAGACCACGACTCCGGCGACGGCTCGGGCGCGGCGGACGTACGGCAGGTTGTGGCCGTACAGCGCGCAGAGCGAGCCGGCCATCGTGTACATCACGAGGTCGAGCCGGTCGATGGCGAACAGCAGCAGATCCGGTACGGCGGTGGCGACGACCACGCTCAGCGCCGGCTTGAACCACATGTCCGAGGGTCGGGCGAGGCGCAGGGGGGCGACCAGCGGGAGTCTGTGGACCAAAGGCTGCCGGGATCGGGTGGTTGTATCGCTCACCCAAACACTTTAACAGGTATTACACCAGTAAAACACTTTCTTCCATGACGATACCGCGGCGCCGATGGCCGCCCCCTCCGCGAACCCATAGCGTTCAACCGCACGAGGACAGACAGGCACGTGTCTATGTATCTACTAAGGAATCCGGATGAAGCTCACCAAACCGGTGCCCAGCGGTCCCTGCTGGATCGAGCTGAGTACCCCCGACATCCCGGCTGCCAAGTCGTTCTACGCGGCGCTCTTCGGCTGGCGCTCCGAGACCGATCCACGTGAGGAGGCGGGCGGCTACACCATGGCGCGCCTCGGAGATGCGCGAGTGGCCGCACTGAGTCCGGTCTACCAGCCGGGACAGCCACCCGCCTGGACGGTCTCGTTCGCCAGCGAGGACACGGACGCCACGGTCGAGAAGGTGAAGTCGGCGGGCGGCTCGCTCCTGGTCGGCCCGATGGACGTGTTCGACCAGGGCAGGTTCGCGGTGGTCGCGGATCCCTCCGGTGCGGTGTTCTCGCTGTGGCAGGGCCGCGCCTTCACCGGCGCCGAGCGGCTGAACGACCCGGGCGCACTCGGCTGGGTCGAACTCGTCACCCGGGAGGCCGACCAGTCGCTCGCTTTCTATCCCGCGGTCTTCGGATGGACGGTGAACACCGCTTCGGAGAGCTACACGCAGTGGGGCGTGGCCGGCGAGGACTTCGGCGGCATGCTGGTCATGGACGACAGGTTCCCGCCGGAGGCGCCACCCAACTGGCTGCCGTACTTCGCCGTGACGGACGTCGATGCGGCGGCAGCCACCGCGCAGGGGGCGGGCGGCGAACTGCTGATGCCCCCGACGAGCGTTCCGGACGGACCTCGGATCGCTGTGGTCCGGGATCCGCAGGGAGCGGTGTTCGGTATCCACCGGGCGGGCGACGAGAGCTAGGGCCGATCCGGCGGAGCCGGACGCCGACGGGCAATCGGGTGGTACGGGCCCTGCCGCAGGGCGGTGTCCCGTACCTCTGCGTCGCCGTTCCGGCAGGTGACACGCTTTTGGAGTCGCTGGACGCCGAGCACCGGGTCACACTGATCGCGACACCCACGGACCCGCGTACCCACCGGTTCGACATCCGCCTGCAGGGGGACGGCGAACGGTCTTCCTGGAGTTCAGCAGATGGTACGAGAGCGATGTCGGACTGCTCGCCCCCGGGCGGGCCGGCTCACCCGCCGAGACGGCCACCGGCGACAGCGCCTTTCTGCAGGCGATGCTCGACGCCGAGGCCGCGCTCACCCGCGCCCATTCCCTCTGCGGGCTCGCCCCCGCCGAGGCCGGGCGGGCGGTGACCGCGGCGACGGCCGACGCGAGCCGATTCGATGTGCGGGATGTGGCGCTGCGCGCACGTGCGAGCGGCAATCCGGTCACCCCGCTGGTCTTCGACCTGGTCGCCGCCGTCGAGCAGGACGTCCGGCCGTACGTGCATCGGGGCGCCTCCAGCCAGGACATCCTCGACACGGCCGCCATGCTGGTCGCCGCCCGGGCCCTGGCACCGGTGCTCGACGATCTGGCGCGGTCCGCGGAGGCGGTGGCACGGCTCGCACTCGCACATCGCAACACCCCGATGGCCGGCCGTACGCTCACCCAGCACGCCGTGCCGACCACCTTCGGGCTGAAGGCAGCCGGGTGGCGTGCACTGATCCTCGACGCACGGGACCGGCTCTCGGCCGTACGGGAATCGCTTCCCGCGCAACTCGGTGGCGCGGCAGGAACGTTGGCCGCCTTCAATACCTTCGCGCCCATCGCCGAAGTCGAAGTCGCCGACGACGACGGCCGGGGGCTGACCGTGCTCCAGGCATTCGCGAACGAACTCGGTCTGGCCGAACCGCTCCTGCCGTGGCTCAGTCTGCGTACCCCGATCGCCGATCTGGCGGGCGCGCTCGCCTTCACGGCAGGTGCGCTCGGCAAGTTGGCGGCCGATGTGCTCACTCTGTCCCGTACCGAGATCGGCGAGGTCACCGAGGGGAAGGGCGGCGGTTCGTCCACCATGCCGCACAAGGCCAACCCGGTGCGCGCCACGCTGATCGCCGCGGCCGCCCGTCGCGCCCCCGGCCTGGCGGCGACGCTGTACGGCTCGCTCGCAGCCGAGGACGAGCGGCCGGCCGGGTCGTGGCACGCCGAGTGGGAGCCGCTGCGCGAACTGCTGCGGCTCGTCGGCGGGGCCGCGTACGACGCCGCCGAACTCACCGACCAACTGCGCGTAGTCCCATACGCCATGCGGGAGAATCTCCAGCTCACCGACGGGCTGATCGTCTCGGAGCGACTGGCCGCCGTGTTCGCCGAGCGCATCGGCCGCAAGCGCGCCAAGGAGGTTCTGGCGAGCGCCGCCGCCCGGGCCCGTGCGGAGACCACGGATCTGGCCGATGTCCTCGGCGATGTGCTGGACGAGGAGCCCGAACTTGCCGGTCTCGATCTTTCCGACCTGACCGAACCCGCCCGGTACACCGGCTGCGCAGGCGCCCTCACGGACCGTGCGCTGGACCGCGGATGACCGCACTCGCCGTCGGCTGCCCGGTGGCGCCGCTCATTCGCCACACCGGTCAACGAGGGACGTCGTCCCCGCGGATCCGGGCATGGACGTGCATGTCGTGCCAGCCGTCGGCATGCAGAATGCCCCGGCGCCTGGTGCCCTCCAGGGCGAAGCCCGCTTTGGCCGCCACTCGGCAGGACGCCTCGTTCAGCACGGAGTGGGCGAGTTCGAGGCGCTCGAACCCGATCTCGTCGAAGGCCCAGCGCGCCAGCACCGAGACGGCTCGGGGCGCGACGCCGCGTCCGCGGGCGGCCGGCAGCATCCAGTAGGCGCATTCGGCATGACCGATGGCCGGCGTCAGGGAGCGGAGCGCGACCCGGCCGAGCACTTCCTCGGCTCCGTCAGCCGCGCTTGCGGGGCGGACGACGGCCCAGTGGGCTCCGGTCTCGCAGTGCCAGGCGCTCTGCCACTGGTCGATCCAGTCGCGCGCCTCGTCCTCGGAGTCGGCCCGGCGCAGATGCCAGCGCTGGATGACCGGGTCGGCGAAGGCGGCGAGGACGGCCGGTGCGTCCGCGTACCGCCACGGCCGCAGGAGCAGGTCGTCGGCGACGGGCAGAGCGGGTTGCACGGAGTCCGCGAGGCGCCCCGGAGGGATATGGGGCGGCACCAAGTACGGCATGGGCGCATCATCGCACGGGGCGGAACCGGTTCCGGTGGTACGCGGGAGCCCCCTTGCGCGGAAGATCGCGCAAGGGGGCTCCCGCGTACCCGCGTCAGCCGAAGCCGCGGGCGTCCTGCTTGAGGGCGGTGTCCACGGTCAGCGCCGTTGCGACGACGAGGCTCAGCAGCGGCTCGGGCAGCTGGTAGTGGATCTGCAGCACATAGTTGTCCGACGTGGTGAACAGCGTCTTCGCGAGGCCTTCCCAGGTCTTGGTGATCCGGGCTATCTCCGCGTCGTTGTGGTCGACGATCGCGAAGTTCCAGGCGCGCCAGTTCTCCGCCTTGATCGCGCCGATCTGCCGGCCCTCCGCCATGATCGCGAAGTTGATCTTGCCGATGGCATTCTGCTGGACGATCTCGCCGACCGGCTGCCCGTCGGGGCGCTGCACGATGACCTTGGACTTGATGAACTTCGCCGGGCGGGTCAGCAGGAGCTGCGGCTGACCGTACGCGTCACGGATCTCGAGGCGGTGGGTCAGGTACTGGTCGATGCTGGTCAGGAAGCGCAGCACCTTGCGCAGGGCGCTCTGGCCGACCTGGACGACCGAGCCGACGGTGTTGCCGTGTTGGTCGAAGACGCTGTACTCGTTCGTCACCTCGATCAGCTTGGCCTTCTGGTTCACGACCAGGACCTGCTGATTGAAGAGCGAGCCGGCGCCGGGAACGCCCCCCTGCTGGGGCTGGACCGCCTGCTGCGGCGGCACCCCGGGCTGCTGGTACGCGGCCTGCTGCGCAGAAGCGACCTGCTGATGCTGCGGGGCGGCCTGCTGCTGCGGCACCTGAGCCTGCGGCTGAGCGGGCACCTGCGCCTGGGCCGCGGCCTGGGGCTGCTGCCCACCGGCCGGGGTGGTGTGCTCGGTCCACTGGGAACCGTCCCAATAGCGCAGCAGCTGGGGCGCGCCGTGCGGATCCGGATACCAGCCCGCAGATACGTTCGAGTGCGTTGTCACCGGGGCACACTATCCCGCCCCTCCGACAACGGAGGCCGCGTCCCGTACATCCACAGCCTGCGACCCCTCGTTGAAACTTCACACACCACGTACGATGGCGGGGATGAACAGGCTGAGCGAGCGGACGCACCGACGGCGGCAGAGCGCCCACGTGTCGGCCGTTCTCGGCTGGCTGTTCGTACTGCTCGCCATGGTCTCGTGCTGTTCGGTCGCGGCCGCGGACTCGTCCGCGCACCGGATGGCAACCCCGGGCTGGGCCTCGCACCACTCCGGTTCCCCCACCGCAGCCGCCGCCCGGGCCACGCTCGCGCATCCCGTGGTCGTACGGACCGTAGTGGCCGATGCCTCTGAGAACCGGGGCATGGGCAGTGCCTGCCACGGAACCTCCGAGCATGCGAAACCCGTCATACTGCCCGGCCAGAGCACACCCGTGGCTCTTCCCGGCGTGACCGCCACAGCCCCCGTCGCCCCGCTCACCGGCGCCGCCGCGATCCGGGGCCCGTCCAACGACGCCGTGCGGGAAGTCGACCATCTGCGTCTGCAGGTTCAACGGATCTAGAGGCAGGGCCCGTTCCTCGGGACACCGAGGACGTTCTCCCGCATGCCCTGAGCTCCATCAGTCTTGTTGAACCGAAGGACGACACTCCATGGCTTCCGCCGATAGGCAGAACACCCCTACCGCCGCACGCCGCGCCAAGCTGGAGGAGGCCCGCCGCAAGGAGCGGGCCCGCGAGCGGCGCAACCGCATCATCACCCTCACCGCCTCCGTCGCCGCGATCGCCGCACTCGTCGCGGGCGGCGGCTACCTGATGTCCGCCGCGAATGACAAGGAAGAGGCCGAGGTCGAGGCCAAGTCCTCGCCCGTGCAGGGCGAGCGGACCTGGGACAAGCTCTCCCAGAACCACGTCGAGAAGAAGGTCGACTACCCGATGAACCCGCCGGTCGGCGGTGATCACAACCCGGTGTGGATGAACTGCGACGCCGATGTCTACGCCAAGGCGATACCGGAGGAGAACGCCGTCCACTCCATCGAGCACGGCGCGGTCTGGGTCACGTACACGAGCAAGGCGAAGCCGGCCGACATCAAGAAACTGGGCGAGCGGGTCGAGGCGACGCCCTACTCCCTGATGAGCCCGGTCGAGGACCAGACCGCCCCGCTCATGCTCAGCGCCTGGGGCAAGCAGGTGACGGTGACGAGTGCCACCGACGCACGCGTGGCGCAGTTCTTCACCAAGTACGTGCAGGGTCCGCAGACCCCGGAGCCGGGCGCAGCCTGCACCGGCGGGGTCGGCCAGTGACGTCCGCGGTCCGCTCCTCGCGCCCGATGATGACGGCGGGCGTTGTGATGCTGCTGCTTGCGCTGGGCCTGGTCGCGCTGATGCTCGTACGGCCGTCGCCCTCCGCGGGCTCCGCCGCACCGGCGGCCGCGCCCTCGGACGCATCCGCCGATGTCGGGTTCGCGCGCGACATGTCGATCCACCATCAGCAGGCGGTCGAGATGTCGTTCATCGTGCGCGACCGTACGTCCGACGTGGCGGTACGCCGGCTCGCGTACGACATCATCAACACCCAGGCCAACCAGCGCGGCATGATGCTCGGCTGGCTGGAGATGTGGGGCAGGGCGAAGTCGTCCGGCGCACCTCCCATGAAGTGGATGGGGCACACTGTCACGCCCAGGGGCGACGGTTCCCTGATGCCGGGCATGGCGACCGACACCGAACTCGACGCGCTGCGGGCGGCGAAGGGCAAGGATGCCGAGGTGCTGTTCCTGAAGTTGATGACCGCGCACCACCGTGCCGGTGCGGAGATGGCGCAGGCGGCGGCCGCCGCGGCCGGAACCGATGAGATCAGGAATCTGGCGGCGGGCATGGTCCGGGGCCAGCAGTCGGAGATCGCACTCATGGCGGACATGCTCAAGGAGCGCGGTTCGACGGCTTGAGCGCCGTACGTTTCGACAGCCCGTGCGCGCTCGTGCACGGGTTCACCTTCACCGGCGGCCCGTTCGTGGCGGGTTCCTTCTCCCGCGAACGGGCCGCCCCCGGCGATGAGACGGCGAACGGCCTGAGGACTTGCCGGTCGCAAGAGCTCACCAGCTCACAGGACTGATCGCACAAGGGATCGCATAGGCTCGGATCCACCATGAAGAGCAACCTCACACCGCTGGGGCCCAAGGCCGACAAGGACACCGTGCGCCGGAGCAACCTCAGTCTGGTGCTGCGGGCCGTCCGTGACGAGGGCGAGGCGACCAGGGCCGGCGTCGCCGCGCGGGTGGGGCTGACCCGGGCCGCGGTGTCCTCGCTCGTCGAGCAACTCATCGACATCGGGTTCCTCACCGAGTCCGGCAAGACCTTCAGCGGGCAGGCGGGGCGCCCCGGGACCGCGCTCAAAGTGGCGCGCACGGGGCCTGCCGGGCTCGGTGTGGAGGTCAACATCGACTATGTGTCGGTATGTGTCGTCGATCTGGCGGGCACCGGCCGGGTACGGCTCACCGAGCACCTCGACAACCGCGGCGCGCCGCCCGCGGAGGTGCTGGCGCGGGCGGCCGGAATCGCGGCGCGCACCCTGGAGTCGGCGCGCGAGCAGGAACTGTCCCCGGTCGGGGTGGCGCTCGCGCTGCCCGGTCTGGTCTCCGGCGGCACGGTGCGCCAGGCGCCCAACCTGGGCTGGAATCAGGTTCCGGCCGAGGAACTCTTCGCCGCTTCGCTCGCCGCCGAGCAACCCGGTCGCGAGGCGCTGCCGGTGAGTTCGGAGAACGAGGCCAATCTGGCGGCGCTCGCCGAACTCTGGTTCGGCGGACTCGACACGGTCCGCAGCTTCCTCTATCTGACGGGCGAGATCGGCGTCGGTGGTGCCGTGGTCATCGACGGTGAACTCCTGCGCGGGGCGCACGGGTTCGCCGGGGAGATCGGGCACGTGGTGGTGGACGCGGAGGGACCGCAGTGCCGGTGCGGCTCGCGCGGCTGTCTGGAGCAGTACGCGGGACAGGCGGCGCTGTTGCGGGCCGCCGGGATCCAGGAGTCCGGCAGCGGCTCCGGGGTGGCCGAGCTGGAACGGCGCGCCCGGGCCGGGGACGAGCGGGCGGTGGCCGCTGTCGCTGAGGCCGGCCGGATGCTGGGGCGGGTGCTGTCCGGGACGGTGAATCTGCTCGACCCGGACGCCGTGGTCCTCGGCGGGATCTACCGGAACCTGATGCCGTGGCTGTCGCCACCCGCCGACGAGGAGCTGACCGGCCGGGTGGTGTCCGGGCTCTGGACCCCCGGGAGCGGCCGTCTGCGCGCCTCGTCCGTGGCGGGTGACGCGGCGCGGGGCGCTGCGGCGCTGGTGATGACGAGGGTACTGGCCGACCCGGTGGCGTACGCGGACGGCCGGGAAACCGGCTGATCCGCCCCTGCGCGGAAGCGGGCCGGCAACCGGCTGATCCGCCCGCACGGGCACGGACCGGACAACCGGCCGATCTGCCCCCCACCGGGTACAGGCGTCGGCCGCTCCACGCGAACGCGAGGGGGTGGGCCGGACACCTGGTGTCCGGCCCACCCCCGTGGCCCCGCGTCGCTGCGGGCCGGGATCAGCGGACCCCGAGCAGGTGGTCCATCGCCAGCTGGTCCAGGGCCTCGAACGCCATGCCTCGTTCCGCCGCCGCGTTCACGTCGAACTCCTCGAACGCCGACCGGTCGGCCAGCAGCCCGGCGACGCCGTCCTCAGCGGTGGGGCGGGCCAGCTCGTCGAGCCGGGACGCGCGCAGCGCCTCCTGCACGGCGGGGTCGGCGCGGAAGGCGGCGGCGCGCTCCTTGAGGATCAGGTAGTTGCGCATGCAGCCCGCGGCCGAGGTCCAGACACCGTCGTAGTCCTCGGTCCGCGGCGGCTTGAAGTCGAAGTGCCGCGGGCCCTGGTAGCCGGCCGTCTCCAGCAGGTCGACGAGCCAGAACGCCTGGCGCAGGTCACCCGCGCCGAAGCGCAGGTCCTGGTCGTACTTGATGCCGGACTGACCGTTCAGGTCGATGTGGAAGAGCTTGCCCGCCCAGAGTGCCTGCGCGATGCCGTGGGGGAAGTTCAGACCGGCCATCTGCTCGTGCCCGGTCTCCGGGTTGACGCCGACCAGCTCCGGGCGCTCCAGACGCTCGATGAAGGCGAGGGCGTGACCGATGGTCGGCAGCAGGATGTCGCCGCGCGGCTCGTTCGGCTTGGGCTCGATGGCGAACTTCAGGTCGTACCCCTGCTCGGTGACGTAGTCGCCGAGCAGGTCGAAGGCTTCCTTCATACGGTCGAGGGCGACCCGGATGTCCTTGGCGGCGCCGGACTCGGAGCCCTCGCGGCCACCCCAGGCCACATAAGTGGTGGCGCCGAGCTCGACGGCGAGGTCGATGTTGCGCAGCGTCTTGCGCAGGGCGTAGCGGCGTACGTCCCGGTCGTTGGCGGTGAACGCGCCGTCCTTGAACACAGGATGGGTGAAGAGGTTCGTCGTCGCCATGGGGACGACGAGTCCGGCCGCGTCCAGCGCCTGCCGGAACCGCTTCACGATCCCTTCGCGCTCGGTGTCCGTCGAGCCGAACGGGATCAGGTCGTCGTCGTGGAATGTCACACCGTACGCACCGAGCTCCGCCAGCCGGCGCACGGAGTCGACCGGGTCGATCGCCGTGCGGGTCGCATCGCCGAAGGGGTCGCGCCCCTGCCAGCCCACCGTCCACAGTCCGAAGGTGAACTTGTCGTCGGGCGTGGGCGTGAAGCGTTCCGTCATCGTCTGGCCGCCTTCAGTGCTGTCGGGTTCCATGACCGGTCGAGGTGGCCGAACCCTATTTGTTTACTGGCATGACTAATCATGCACCGAGCGCGTCCGGCACGTAAACCCCCTGCTGGTCAGAAATCCGGAGAGATCACTGTTCCCGGCAGGCTCGATCGCGTAATTTGTTTTCCGTACGATCAAATTTCCGTGGCGGCATCCCAGCAACCACCCCCCGAAGCGATGCATGCCCCGCAGCCATCTCGCCGCATCCGTCTCCCCGCGGTCATCTCCCCGCAGCACAGGAATGAGGTCACCCATGCCGCCGCGTACTGTCGTCATCGGTGTGGACAGCTCCACCCAGTCCACCAAAGCCGCCTTCGTCGACGCCGGAACCGGCCGGCTGCTCGCCGTCGGCCGGGCACCGCATGTCGTCACCGGCGAGGCGGGTGCCCGCGAGAGCGACCCGGAGGTGTGGTGGCAGGCGCTGTGCGACGCCGTCGCCGCCGGGCTGAAGGAGTCCGGCGTCGCCGCCTCCGCCGTGATCGGTATCGCTGTCGCCGGGCAGCAGCACGGGCTGGTCGTCCTCGACCGGACGGGGCGTCCACTGCGCCCCGCGATGCTGTGGAACGACACCCGCTCCGCCCCGCAGGCCGCCGCCCTCACCGCGACACTGGGCGGGGCCGAGGCCTGGACCGCGCGGACCGGATCCGTGCCGGTGGCCTCCCTCACCGCGACGAAGTGGCAGTGGTTGCGGGAGAACGAACCGGAGAACACCGCCGCGGCCGCGGCTGTACGTCTCCCCCACGACTTCCTCACCGAACGCCTCACAGACACCGCCGTCACCGACCCCGGTGACGCCTCGGGCACCGGCTGGTACTCCACCGCGACCGGTGCGTACGACCCCGAACTCCTCGAACTCCTCGGCCTGGACGTCGCGTTGCTGCCCGAGGTCGCCGAGACCGGCGCGACCCGCATCGGTTCGCTGACCGCCGAAGCGGCCGACGCGCTCGGCCTGCCGGCGGGAATCGCCGTGGCCGCGGGCACCGGGGACAACATGAGCGCCGCCGTCGGCCTCGGACTGGGCGGCGCCGGACTGCTGGACCACCCCGTCCTCAGCCTCGGCACCTCGGGAACGGTCTTCGCCGCCTCCCGGACACGGCCTGCGTCGACGGCACTCTCCGGCTTCGCCGCGGCGGACGGTACGTACCTCCCGCTGGCCTGCACCCTCAACTGCACGCTCGCCGTGGACAAGGTCGCCGCACTGCTCGGTCTGGAGCGCGACGACGCGGCCCCCGGCGGCGAGGCGGTACTCCTCCCCTACCTCGACGGCGAGCGCACCCCCGATCTGCCCACCGCCTCCGGCCTGCTCACCGGGCTGCGGCACGACACCACCCCGCAGCAACTCCTGGGCGCCGCCTACGAAGGCGCGGTCTTCACCGTGCTGCGGGCCCTCGACGAACTCCTGCGGGCCTGCGGCCTCGACCCGGCCGACCCCGAGGTGGCGGCCCGGCCGCTGCGCCTGATCGGCGGCGGCGCCCAGGGGCGCACCTGGGTGGAGACGGTACGGCGGCTCTCCGGCCGGCCGGTGATCGTGCCCGGGAGCGGCGAACTGGTGGCTCTGGGTGCGGCCGCGCTGGCCGCCGCGGCGGCAACCGGCGAGGACCCGGTCGCGATCGCCACCGGTTGGAACACCGGCGAGGACACCCAACTGCCCGCCGTCCAGCGGGACTCGGCCACCTGGGAGCGGGTCGGCACGGTGCTGGAACGGGCCACGGGCCCCTTGCTGGGCGGGGTCTGACACCCGTACACCCCACACGCGCCGCATTCCTGCGCGGCGCCACACACCTCTGCACACCCGGCAAGGGGTACTGACTGGCTGTCACTTCACCTCGACGGCCCCGGTGAACGGTCCCCCGACCACCTCCGGACCGGTTTGGGGGTGCGAAGCGATCTTCAATAGTATCCGGCGATGATCATAAGAAGAAGGCTGACGGTCGGGGTGGGCATCCTGCTCGCCACCCTGACCGCCGGGCTCGGCTCGGCGCTCCCCGCCGCAGCCGATGAAGCCCCCGCCCAAGCCTCCCCCAAGGTCGAGCTGGTGCTCGACGTCAGTGGCTCCATGCGGACCCGTGACATCGACGGCCAGTCCCGGATGGCCGCGGCGAAGCAGGCGTTCAACGAGGTCCTGGACGCGGTACCCGAGGAGGTGGAGCTCGGTATCCGGACGCTCGGCGCCGACTACCCGGGCAATGACCGGAAGGTCGGCTGCAAGGACACCAAGCAGCTCTACCCGGTCGGCCCGCTGGACCGCACCGAGGCGAAGACCGCGGTCGCCACCCTGGCCCCCACCGGCTGGACCCCGATCGGCCCGGCCCTGCTGGGCGCCGCCGACGACCTCGAAGGCGGCGACTCCACCCGCCGGATCGTACTGATCACCGACGGCGAGGACACCTGCGGCCCGCTCGACCCGTGCGAGGTGGCACGTGACATCGCGGCCCGTGGTATCCACCTCGTCATCGACACGCTGGGCCTGGTGCCGAACACGAAGATCCGCGAGCAGCTGACCTGTATCGCCGAGGCCACCGGCGGCACCTACACCGCCGTCCAGCACACCGATGAACTCTCCGGCCGCGTCAAGCAGTTGGTCGACCGGGCCGCCGAGCCCGTCGTCACTCCCGTGGCGACCGAGGGCGCGGACCGCTGCTCCACGGCACCACAGCTCAAGGCGGGCCTGTACACCGACCGGGAGAAGTTCGGCGAGCACCGCTGGTACCGGGTGGATGTGCCGCCCGGTCAGGAGCTGCGCGCATCGGTGAGCGTCTTTGCGGACCGTGCCGTGAACAATGACTACGGCGTGCTGCTGCGGGCGGTGACCGTACACGGCCGGGAAATCGTCCGGGGTTCGGAGTCGGGCACCGGCCGCACCGATGCGATCTCCTCCGGCCTGCGCTACCCGAAGCCCGAGCAGGACGACACGGACAGCGGCGACAAGCCCGCCGCCGAGACCGTGTGCCTCCAGGTCAGCAACTCCTACTCGGCCCCCGCCTCGGTGAAGACCGCGCCGGGCATGCCCCTCGAACTGACCGTGGACCTGGTGGACGCCCCGGACGACGCGGCCGATGTCGCCGCGTTCGGTCTCGGCCGCGGCTGGTGGCTGCTGGGCGTACTGGTTCTCACCGGACTGGTCGCGGGTCTGCTGACCGGCTGGATCTCGCGCTGGCGCATCGCCGTCTGGAGGACCAACTGATGCGTACAACACGTGTACTCGCGGGTGCGCTCCTGACCGGCCTCGCCCTGCTGACCTCGGCGGGCGCCGCAGCGGCCGACGACCCGTCGGCGAGCCCGAGCGCCTCGGACGGCGGGTCCGGCCCCACCGAGGCCGGCACCACCTTCCGTACGGCCACTGCGGTCCAGCAGAACCAGCGCGCCACCGCCGGGGCGTCCACGGGTGACTACCTGTACTGGGTGTTCCCCGCCGACGCGGGCCAGCGGGCCACCGTCAAGGCGAAGATCACCCTGCCGGAGAGCGCCACCCGGCACGGCGCGTCGACCTGGCAGGTCGATGTGTACGACGGGCTGCGGCGCCGCCAGGCCTGCATGTACGGCCGCCAGACCGGGAAGGCGGCGGCCGACGCGTCGACCGTCGAGCTGACCTGCGTGCTGCGGACCGTCCGCGCCTGGTCCGAGCCGTGGGCCAACGACCCGCTGCCGGGCAGCTACTACGTACGCCTCACGGTCGTCGATCTGCCCTCGGCGGACCTCGGCCTTCCGGTGCAGACCGAGGTCGAGGTCACGGCGGCTGACAAGGGCGGCGCCGCGGATGTGGACGGCACGCTCGCCGAGCCGCTGGTCCCTGGTGTGTCCTCCGTCGAGCAGGCGTCGGACGCCTCGGCCTCGAGTGGCGATGACGCGTCGGCCAAGGTCGCACTCGGCAGCGAGCCCGAGGACGGCTGGGCCTCCGGCTGGTGGACCGACCGCTGGCTGTGGACGGTCGGCGGCGGAGTACTGGGGGCGCTCGCGGCCGTCTTCGGCTACTCCCTCACCCGCGGCAGCGGCCGCCCGTCCCGGGTCCCGCCGGGCGTCTGACCCGCACATCGCGCAACGGGCTCCGGACCACGAGCCCACCGGACCGCACCGCCGGACGGGCTCAGAACCCGGACCCGTCCGGCGACGGCGGACAGATCCCGTCGACCGCCCAGCCGCCCGTACGTTCTCGGCACGGCGGCCGCTACCCTCGACAACTCACGTACTGCACAAGGTCGATGACACCTTCCATGCCGTGCGGTACTGCTGAAGTCAGGTCGCTGCGCATCACGTCGGATGCGCCACAAGGGAGCGGAGACTTTCATGTCCACGGAGACCGGGCCGGCCGTCGATGCCGAGCCGCGAGGCCACACGATCGTGCCGGGCCCGAAGGGGCTGCCGTTTCTCGGGAACCTGCCACAGTTCGGAAAGAATCCCCTCGCCTTCTTCGAGCGACTGCGCGGTCACGGCGACATGGTCGGCTGGCGATTCGGCCCCAACCCGTGTGTGTACATAGCCGATCCGGAGTGCATAGGCGAGCTGCTCACCGAGACGGAACGCACCTTCGACCAGCCCGTACTCGGTGTCGCGTTCCGGACCGTGCTGGGAAACGGCGTTGTGGTCGCCCGCGGTACGGACTGGCGGCGGAAGCGCTCACTGGTGCAGCCTTCCGTACGCCCCAAGCAGGTGCGCTCGTACGCGGCGACGATGGCGAGCAGCACGGTGGAGTTGGCGGACACCTGGTCCGGTGGTGAACGCATCGACATCAAGCGCGAGATGGCGGCACTGACGCAGAAGATCGCGGTCCGTACGATCTTCGGCGTCGACACCCCGGCCGACGCCGATGCGATGGGCCGGGCGATGGATGTGGCGCAGCGGGAGATCGGCAAGGAGTTCGCCGGTATCGGCGCGCTGTTGCCGGACTGGGTTCCGACACCTGGCCGGGCCAGGATCAGGAAGGCCGCCGCGGTCATCGACGCCGAGGTGGGACGGGTCGTCGCCCGTCACCGCGACGGCGGGGACGATCGCCCCGATCTGCTGAGCCGGCTGCTGACCGCGGTAGACGAGACGGGTGCGCACCTCACGGACCAGGAAATACGCGACGAGACGGTGACCCTGTACATCGGTGGGCACGAAACGACCAGCTCCACTCTGGTGTGGGCCTGGTATCTGCTGTCCCGCAATCCGCGGACGCGCGCCGCGCTCACCGAGGAACTGGAGCGGGTACTCGGCGACCGTGAGCCGGAGTTCGACGACTATGCCCGGTTGACGTACACCCAGTCGGTGGTCAAGGAGACCCTGCGCCTCTACCCGACGATCTGGCTCGTCACCGGCGTCGCCAAGGAGGGTGCGCGGATCGGCGGTGTGCCGATGCCGGAGGGCACCAGGGTGTGGACCAGTCAGTGGGCGACGCACCGCGACGAGCGGTGGTTTCCCGAGCCGGAGGAATTCCGTCCCGAGCGCTGGGATCCACAGGAGGGCGACGACATCGCGGAGTACGCCTGGTTCCCGTTCGGCGGCGGCCCCCGGGTCTGCCTGGGCACACGGTTCGCGATGGTCGAGGCGGTGCTGATCCTGGCCGTGCTGGCACGCCGTTTCGAACTGGAGGTGGACCCGGGCACCGTCAACCCCGTACCGACGCTGACGCTGCAGCCGGACCGCGAAGTGATGGCGACGGTCCGGGCGCGGTAGCGGGGTACGGGGTGGGGTGGCCGCGGCGGTCTCCCGCACCTTCGCCCAGCGCCCCGTTCTCCGGGCAGCACGCGGGCGCCCGGGCGAATGGAGTTTGCGTGGCGACGCCAGATATTTTGCGTGGCGACGCCAGATAACGCCAGATATATCGAACCGATATGTCTGTTCTGTCGCGAGGATCGGGGTACACCGGTCACACTGGCGATGTCGGCCTCACCGACCGCGGGGCCGTCCGGCCACATCCGCAGGCTGTCGATCCAACGGGAGAAACACCATGCGTCTCCGCTCCGCTCTCGTCTCCGCCCTCAGCGTCGCAGCCGCCCTGACGCTGACCGCCACCGCGGCGTCGGCCACGACCGGCACCGCGGCCACCCGGGCCGTGAGCCTCCCCGGGATCTGTCCGGAGAAGGCCCTCGATGTGCATGCCTCGCCCGGCGGGCAGCAAAACGTCGCCCGTATCAGTGTCACCAACCATGGCGACCGGGCCTGTGTCGTGGACCGGATCCCGACGATCACCTTCCGGGGTCTGGACGGCTCCGCCGAAGCCGTGCCGCCCGCCGAGAGCGGACCCTACGTCCTCGCGCGGGGCGAGCGAGCATACGCCACAGTCCGCACTGCGGACCCGGCGGCCACCGAAGGGCATGTCGTCGGCAGCCTGTCCGTCTCGGCCGACCCCTCCCACCTGGGCGTCACCTTCCGTGCGGCCACCGTGGGCATGACCGGGGGTGTCCATGTGTGGGTGCCGGTCACCACGCTGTGGCAGGAGTCGCGCGCTGCGGCGGACAGCGCCCTGGCGGACGCGTTGGGCTGACAGGCGGGGCGGGGTCATGGACGTCTGCCCCCGCCCCGGCCCCGCCCGGACTGCGGCTCAGCCGGTGATCAGGGCCGGATCGCTCGTACCCGCCTCGCCCGTCTCGACGTGGCCGGCGAAGCGGCGCAGGAATGTGGTGTCCGTGTCGGAGACCACCGAGATGTCGTACCAGCGGCTGCTCCCCCGCAGGTCCACCGAGTGGGTCACGGTCGCGCCCGCGCGTACCGTGAACGTCTGGACGGATCCGGCGTATGCGTCGCGCACCGTCAAATGGACGTCCCCGGAACCAGCGTGATTCATCGTCAGGTCGAGATGTCCATCGGTGGCGTTGTGGCGGGCGGTCACCTCGGGCCCCGCCGTCCGGCCGGGCCCCTTGAAGGTGCGGAGGAATCCGTTCGGACCGTACACGCTGAGGTTGGTCACACCGCTCGAATAGGCCGTGTTCCAGGCGTCGGAGAGGCTCTTGCCCGCCTCGGTGGTGTACGTCCACGGTCCGTCGGTACGGTTGGCGGACGTCACCAGGAACTGCGCCCCGGCAGCGCCGCCACCGCTGAAGGTGAGGCCGTACTTTCCGGTGGCCGGGTTCGCCGAGCCGTCCACGAACGGCGCGTACGCAAGCGGCCGGGTGGGCCGGGATCCCGGTTCCTGTTTCGGCATGCTGCCGACGGCGGGCGGCACGGGCACGTAGTCGGGGTGCCGGTTGCGGTCCGGGGGCAGGTACCCGTCCGTGGAGGGCAGGGCGACCGGGGCGGTGTCCGTACGGCCGAAGTCGAAGGCGGAGGTGAGATCACCGCAGATGGCGCGACGCCAGGGCGAGATGTTCGGTTCCTTCACCCCGAAGCGACGTTCCATGAACCGGATGATCGAGGTGTGGTCGAAGACCTCGGAGCAGGAGAACCCTCCGGTGCTCCACGGCGAGACGACCAGCATCGGCACGCGCTGCCCCAGACCGTACGGGCCTGCGGCGTAACCTATTCTGCCCGCGAAGTAGTCGGCGGAGGTCGCCACGGTGGACAGCCCCTGCGCGGCCCCGGACGGCGGGTACGGCGGCACGATGTGGTCGAAGAAGCCGTCGTTCTCGTCGTAGGTGATGAACAGGGCGGTCCTCCCCCACACCTCCGGGTTGGACGTCAGCGCGTCCAGCACCTGCGCGATGTACCAGGCACCGTAGTTCGCGGGCCAGTTGGGGTGCTCAGTGAAGGCTTCCGGGGCGGCGATCCAGGAGATCTTCGGCAGGGCCCCGGCCTTCACATCGGCCCGGAGCCTGTCGAAGAGCCCGTCGCCGTTCTTGGCGTCGGTCCCGGTGCGCGCCTTGTCGTAGAGAGGGTCGCCGGGCTTGGCATTGCGGTAATTGTTGAAGTAGAGCAGCGAGTTGTCGCCGTAGTTCCCGCGGTATGCGTCGCTGATCCACCCCCAGGACCCGGCGGCGTCGAGCCCGTCGCCGATGTCCTGATAGATCTTCCAGGACACCCCGGCCTTCTCCAGCCGTTCGGGATATGTCGTCCACCCGTACCCTGCCTCGTCGTTCCCGAGCACGGGGCCGCCGCCGGTGCCGTCGTTTCCGGTGTATCCCGTCCACATGTAGTAGCGGTTGGGGTCCGTGGAGCCGATGAAGGAGCAGTGGTACGCGTCGCAGACGGTGAACGCGTCGGCGAGGGCGTAGTGGAACGGAATGTCCTCGCGGGTGAGGTAGGCCATCGTCGTCGCCGACTTGGCGGGGACCCACTGGTCGTACTTGCCCTTGTTGAACGCCCAGTGGCTGCCCGCCCAGTCGTGGTTGAGGTCCTGGATGAACTGGAGCCCGAGGTTGTCGGCCTTGGGCCGGAACGGCAGCACTTCCTTGATGCCGGACGACTGGTGCCACACCGGTTTTCCGCTGGGCAAGGTCACCGGACGCGGGTCACCGAAGCCGCGTACACCCTTGAGTGTGCCGAAGTAGTGGTCGAACGAGCGGTTCTCCTGCATCAGCACGACGATGTGCTCGACGTCCTCAAGGGTGCCGGTGGCGCCCTTGGCCGGGAGGGACGCAGCGCGGGCGATGCTGTTGGACAGCATGGTGAAGGCGGCAGTGCCTCCGGCGAGTTGCATGAAGCGGCGTCGGTCGAGTTCAGCCATGGGTGAGGACCTCTGTGGGGTGAGGAGGTATGGGGGCGCAAGCGACTGGAGTGTTCCAGAGTCCGCCGGGCTGCGAAAGAGCGACGCGGTGTGGGCACGGTGGCGATCCGTCGAACAGCACTCGGCGGGTTGGTGCGTGACCGTCCCGGCGGGCGCGGCCGCGGTGACCTGTCCTGCCCCGATCCTCCGAACAGGCCGGAGGGCCGCCCGGACGGTTCGGGCAGCCCTCGGTGTCTCCTCGATACGCGTCAGCCGTGCAGCAGGACCGGAAACGCTTCCATGTCGTTCTGCGTCATCACCGGCAGTTTGCGGATCTCCTCGTCCGCAAGGGCCGACCGCAGTCCGGGGAAGCGCCGGAACAGTGCGGGCAAGGCAATGCCGGCCTCCACACGGGAGAGCGCCGCTCCGGGGCAGATGTGGGGGCCGTGGCCGAAGGTCATGTGGCGGATCGGGGCCGGCCGGGTGATGTCGAAGACATCGGCGTCCGGCCCGTGCTGCTCGATGTCACGGCCGATGGCGCGGTAGGAGATCACCACGCCCTCGCCCTTCGCGATCACGTCGTCGCCCACCTGAATGTCCTCGGTGGCGAACCGCATCAGCAGATGGGTGGTGGGGGTGTCCCAGCGCAGCGTCTCCTCGATGACCGTCTCCCACGGGATCTCGCCGTCGAGAACCTTGCGCAATTGGTCGGGGTGGCTGAGCAGGGCCCGTACGGCATTCAGGATCAGCCCGATGGTGGTCTCGTGCCCGGCGGCGACCATCGCCTTGAGATTGCCCACCACCTCTTCCTCGGTGAGTGGCTCTCCGCCTTCTTCGGCAAGGATGAGCGCGCTGGTGAGGTCGTCGGTCGGCCGGGCGGTCCTCTCGCGTACGAGGGCGGCGTAGAAGACATCCAACTCGGCCAGCAGTGCCAGGCGTTCCTCCTGCGGTGTGAGCATGGAGAAGAACGCCTTGTACCGCTTCATCAGCATGGGGTGCTCGGCCTCGTCCACCCCCATCAGCATGCCGACAACCCGCATCGGCAACGGCTGCGCGAACACGGACTTGAGGTCGACCGCACCGCCCTTGTTCTTTTCGCTCTGCTCGGCGAGGGCATCGAGCAGTTCCTCGGTGAACTTCTCGATCTTCGGGCGTATCTCCTCCAGCCGGCGCGGTGTGAGTGCCTGGGAGGTCTTGGTACGCAGCCGTCGGTGCTCCGACCCGTCCACGGTGAACATGGAACGCCCGGCATCGATCATGCCGATCAGCGGCCAGGCGTGCGTGACCTCCCCGCGCTGCCAGAGCCCCCAGGCGTCGAGATCCTTCACCAGGCGGGGGTCGACGAGCAGTTGACGGGCCACGGCGTGCCGGGTGATGGTCCAGGCCGGAACGCCGAGCAATTCGATCCTGGCGAGCGGACCGGCGTCACGCAGCCGCGCCGTCTCACCGTCGAGATCCTGGACCAGCGGGTCGATGACGACGACCCCGCCACGCAAAGTGGCCTCTTGAGCAGCAGCGTGCGGGCAGTTCAAGCGAAGTCTCCTGTCGGACGTACGGGGGTGAACCGGACGGGCAGCGCAGTCATCCCACGCAGGAAGGCGGACTGTCGCCGGACGAGCTCCTGCGCCGGCACGGACAGCTCCAGGTCGGGCAGCCGGTCGAGCAGCACTTCGATGCCGGTACGGGCGGTGATCTCTGCGATCTCCTGGGCGGGGAAGGGACAGCGGTATTCGCCGTGGCTGAACGCCAGATGCGCGCTGTTGCCTCCCTGGCCGGAGATCCCTGCCGTGGTCGAGAGATGCTGCCGGATGTGCGGATCGGTGTTGGCTGCGCCCAGACCGAGCAGCACCATGTCACCGGCACGGATGCTCCTGCCGCCCAGCCGGGTGTCACGGGCCGCCCAGCGACCGGCAAGGATCTGCGTCGGACCCTCCTCCCAGAGCACCTCGTTCATGGCCTCGGCGACACTGTGCCGTCCGCCGGAGAGCGCGACGGCGAACTGATCGTCGGTGAGCATCAGCCGCAGCGAGTTGCCGATCCAGTCGGCGGTGGTGAGGTGACCCGCGGCCGTGATGGCCATCAGGTCGAGCACGTACTCCTCATCGGTGAACTCGCCGGGGTACGCCAGCATCCGGGAGGTCACATCGTTCCCCGGCACGGCCTGCCGGGCCGCCAACAGCCGCTGCATGTGCTCCCCGAACCGCAGATGAGCCTCCTGCGCACCCGGTCCGCCGTCGGCGAGATCCCTCAACACGCCGGCGATCCGCGTCCCATCCTCATCGGGGAAGCCGACCAGACGGGCAAGGACGAGTACGGGGAGCGGTACGGCGAAATCGGCGATCAGATCGGCCGTACCGCGTTCACAGAACCCGTCGATGAGCCGGTCGGCCAACTGCTCGCAGTCTCCCCGGAGTTCGAATGGCTCGACCTCTTCCAGGGCCTGCCCCACCATCGCGGCGTGACGGCGGTGCTCGGCCCCCGCTGTGAAGTAGATGGATGGCATCGGCCGGCCGATCATCGGCAACAGCGGCCAGTCCTCCGGGATGTGCTCCCACTGATTCCACAGTCCGACGTCCCTGGGGAACAACTCGCCGTCACTGGTCACCTGGTGGAGTTCGCGGTACCCGATGACCAGCCAGGCAGGAAATCCGCCGGGCAGCTCGACGGGCACAACGGGCCCGTGTTCGCTTCGCATGGTGCGGTAGACGAGATGGGGTTCGGTGTGGAACTCGGGACCGCTGAGCCGTACGGCGGACGCAACGGCGCTCGCCGGGCAACCTCCGCCAGGCGCTGACACGGGGACGGACGAGCACTCGGGCACGCCGGATGCGGGCGTCGTCATCGTGCGGACTCTCCTGTGCCGAAGGCTTCGCGCGTTGCGGTCGGAAGATCAACGCGGCTTCACTATAGGGAAATTCAGTGAGTTCTTCGGCACCAATCACGACCATTCTCGCCACTTATGTGATCACCTGAGCCCGTTTTTGGAGCATTGTTGACCATAAGGGCAGGGATGTGCATCGCTGGAACCGCGGAAGCTCGACCGCGAGCCACGCATCGGCCGATTCACTTGCGGGGCCACGCGCCCGGTCGATCCCGCCCCCGCCGGGCATGCGCAGCTCAAACACCGGGCGCTCGTCGGACATGAGGCTCCTTGTCGGTTCGGTCGGCGCGCTTGCGCAGCACAGGTTGCGACAGCCATTGGATATCACCGCGCAAAGCGCCGTTCCGGCCTGTCGTCACCAACCAGGACCCATCCTCCTTTCACTCTGCGACCACATGGTGACACTAGGCTTGTTTACATCGCAAACGAGCTATACATGTCCTTTCGAAGGTCGTCCGTGTACCTTGGGTGTATGAAGAGCGACGGCGTGCCCCCCACGGCAGATTCCCTCGTCACCGCCGCTGAGATCGGGCGATTGGCGGGAGTCACCCGTGCCGCCGTGTCGAACTGGCGTCGACGTTACGACGACTTCCCCGCACCTGCGACGGACAGCAGCAGCAGTCCGCTCTTCTCGCTTTCCGAGGTACGTGCCTGGCTTGCCAGGCAGCACAAGGGCCAGGAAATGTCCGACGAGGTGCGCCTGTGGCAACAGCTGCGCGGCATGCACGGCGACGACATGATCCGCGGCCTCACCACCGTCGCGGAAATCCTCTCGCAGCCCGAAGGGCAGGTGGGGAGCAAGGAGGGCTCCGCTCTCAGACCTCTGGTCGATGAGCTGGCCACGGAGCGTTCTCCGGCCGAGCTGCTGGCCGGGCTGACGGCACGGTATGTCGAGTCTTCGGGCCGTGCCGGTTCCGACGGTGTCACCTCGCCACGACTCATCCGGGCCATCAAGCATTTCGTCGGCGAGCAGCATGGTGAGGTTTTCGATCCGGCCTGCGGCATCGGCTCCTTGTTGCTCGCCTTCGCCCCCCACGCGCGTTCCTTGATCGGCCAGGAGATCGATCCGGTCAACGCTCGCTACGCGCAACTCCGTGCAGGAGTGACTGGTGTCTCTCACGTCACCATCAGCACAGGTGACTCTCTTCGCTCGGATCAGCAGCGTGGCCTCAAGGCCGATCTGGTTGTGTGCGAACCCCCGGTCGGCGTCGCCGACTGGGGCCGGGCGGACCTCCTCCTTGACCCCCGCTGGGAATTCGGCGTGCCCTCCCGTGCGGAGAGCGAACTCGCCTGGCTCCAGCACTGCTACCACCACACGGCCCCGGGCGGCAGGGTTGTCGTGGTGATGCCGCCGTCCGCCGCCTACCGCAAGGCCGGGCGCCGGATTCGCGCCGAGATCGTGCGCCGTGGCCTGCTCACTCACGTCGTGGCGCTGCCGCCGGGTATGGCCTCTGCGCATGCCCTGTCCGTGCACCTGTGGGTACTCAGACGCCCCAGCCGTCCGGACGACACCACTGGCTTCGTGCACATGACGGACCTCACCGCCATCGATCCCGACGGGTCACTGGAGCCGGCGGAGGGCCGGACTGCGGATGTCGCCCGTATCGATCTGCTCAACGACGTCGTCGACCTGACTCCCGCAGCGCATGTCTCCGCCAGGCACGCCGACCTCACCGCGGAGTACGAAGCGGCACGTGCGGCAATCGACGAGCAGCTGAAATCGCTGCTCAGCGCACTGCCGAAACTGTCAGAAGGAGATGCGGGCAGCCTTCGGAACGGGGCTGTCGTCAGTGTCTCGGAGCTGGCACGTGCCGGGCTGGTGGAAACGGCGGAGGACACGGCGGTGTCGACCAGCGAGCAACTGGACACCGACTACCTGAATGGATTCCTTCGAAGCGCCGCCAACAGTCGGCGCTCGACCAGCGCCAGCGGCACGTTCCGCGTCGACACCCGTGGCTCCCGGATCCCTCAAATGGCCATCGATGAGCAACGGCGGTACGGCGCCGCCTTCCGGGCTCTGTCGGAGTTCGAGGAGCATGTCAGGCTTCTGACAGAGCTCAGTGAGCGTGCGGCTTCGTTGGCGCGGTCCGGTCTCACCAGTGGTGCTCTCCTTCCCCCGCCCACCGAGCACTCCTGACACACGCAACCGGAGATCCGCCTGACGCAGCAGCCCTACGCCTCTACCTCCCGGCAGGGAGGAATGGACTGGCGCTCCCGCTCCACGACACATGGAGCGCTTCGCGGGCGCGTGTGCATGCCACGAACAGCACACACCGTTCACGCAGCAGGTCCGATTCGTGCTGGATCCGGTCGACGTCTTCCGGAGTGATTTCGCGGGCGAACGGAACCGCGCCCTCCGTAACACCGATGACCGCGACGCAACGGAACTCGAGCCCCTTCATGGCGTGCATCGTCGCCAGCCGCACACCGTCGGTCGCCGCGTCCGGATTGTCCTTGACCTTCACGGCGGGAATACCCTCCGATTCCAGCCGTGCCCTGACCTTGTCCAGGAGGACGTTGAATCGGGTGCACACGGCGATCTCGGATGGCCGGACGCCTTGTGCGATCCACTCCTCGATTCGCTGGACCAGCACGGAGACCTCGGCATGTTCGGAGGCGTAGCCCTCGGTATGCGGACTCCTGCCGTGCAGGAGGGATCGATAGCCTGCCAGGCTGTCACCTCCGTCACCGCCCAGATCGCCGACGGCCACGTCGTCGAGGATGCGGGTCGACCACAACAGAATCTCTTCGGTACTCCGGTAGTTGAGCCGAAGGCGACTGGAGCGGCCGGTCACCGCGATGCCGATGGAGGACAGCGAAACCCGCGAGTCGTAGATCCGCTGGTGGGGGTCGCCGGTGATGAACAGGTCGTCGGGACCGGGCTCGACGGCTGCCCGCAGGACCCGCCACTGCGCCGGGTGCAGGTCCTGCGCCTCGTCCACGACGACGTGGGTGTAGCCGTGTTCCGCTCGGCCTGCTCGGCCTGCTCCGTCCAGCAGTCGGGCCGCCTCGTCGCACACCTGCAGATGCGTACGGTTGCCCTTCGCAGCGAGCACGGAGTGGAAGGCGTCGACACCGCGCCAGAGCTGTGCACGCTTGAGCGGTCCAAGAGCTGTGCCCCTGCCGCGCCGGGTGGCCGCGAGGTACTCATCGGCTGTACGTAGACCCTGCGCAAGGATCACATGCCGGTACTCCTGAGCAAGGAACTGTTCGGTCCACGGCAGGGCGAGCTGCTTGACGACCTTCTGCCAGATCTTCCGTTCCTCCTGGTCCCCGATGGGTGCCGGGGCTCGTCCGCCCAGTTCACGCACGATGCGATGGGCGTAGGCATTGACAGTGGTCACATGGACGCGGGCCAGCTGTCCCTCGTCGTCGAGGAGGAGTGAGAGATTCTGCCGCAGCGCCGCCGCGAGCGCGTTGGTGTAGGTGGTGAGCAGGATGCGGGTGTCGGGCGAGCGCGAAAGCAGATGCTTGACGCGGTGCAGGGCGACAACCGTCTTGCCGGTGCCCGGTCCGCCGGAGATCTGCGCGGACCCGTTGTACGAGACCCGGTAGGCGAGACGCCGCTGCGAGGGGTGGAGGAATACCCGCCAGGCGGCGAAGGGCTTTTCGAGAATGGCGGTGAGTTCGTCGGGTTCGGTGATCAGGGTGATGCGGCTGCTGGTGTTGGCAATGGCCGTCGCCAGGTCCTCGGTCGGTTCCGGGGCTGCGTGAACCGGCCGCCGGACGGCGACGACGTCGCGGTAGACCTCTTCGGGGGTGAAGCCCTCGGCGAGAAAGGTCAGGACCTCGAACTGGTCCTCAGGCATCAAGGTCCCGAAGGCATCCAGCTGGGGACGGTCGATAACGGTGCGGACAGCCTTCAGGATCTGCTCGTCGATGCCGAGTTCCCGCAGCACCGTGTCCGAGCAGCCGGCGAACAGCAGCGCGGGCGCCACGTTCGCGGCCTTTTCGAGGGCCGGTGTGAGCTGCTCGATGGCGACGACGTTACGCACCTCCAGAGCGCGGGTCGCGGTGTTGACGGTGTAGAGGCGCTTTGCGGCCCAGGTGTAGGCATCGTCGTGCGGAACGACACTGAGAAGCAGGAAGGTGTCGCTGCCGTCGTCAGGGGCGAGGACGACACCCCGCCAGAAGTCGTTGATCCGGATGGTGCGCATCCGAGGATCACGCGCCTTGTCGACCGACTCGAGGTGGAGCCCCTTGTCCGCGTGCAGTTCGGCGACGGTGAGCTTCTGGAACTTGGCCATCGCCTTGCGTACACCCGCCTTGACCTGTTTCTCCAGGGCATCGAAGCTCTCCCAGAAGGTGTTGGCAAAGGCGAGTTGAGGCACGAGAGCTCCTTGGGACCGGCAGATCGGGCCTGTCGATCATACGAGTGCTACCAAAGCGGGCGCTCGGTCGGTTGCCCCATTGGTCGGTGGAGGGAGCTGGGACAACCGGCCGGAATCCAGGGCGTACTCAGGTCAGCGTGTTGGTCAGGTGGGGGCCTATGTATCCGATGAAGATCCCGTGATCTGCGCACGCCGCGTCGTAGTAGTGCAGACGCGGCGCGATCGTGTTGCCTCCGCCGATCCTCAGGTGTGCGCCCATGAAGACCTTCCCGTCGGGGTTCACATATTCGGGCACGGGGAACGTGCGCTGCTTGCGCCAGGTGGCCTTCGCCTTCACGGTCTTCGACTCGTCCCGGACAATCTTTCGCGGTGAAATCGTGTGTACACCGCTGGGTCTGTCCGTGCACCACTGCTTGAAATCACAGTTGATCCTTCCTTCAGATGCCGCGTCGGCGAACCCCTCCAGCGCTTGCAGGGCTTCCCAGGCCATGCGCACCCATGACGAGCCGTAGGCCTGATCGTCGAGTTCCAGTGTGTCCTTCGTGCGCCCGGTGAAGTGCACACGCGGCATCTGCTCGATCCTGGTGAGGATCTCCTCGAACGATGTGGGGTCGGCGGCGGTGTTTTCCACCGGGGCATACGCATCCTGTGCTGCACCCAGGACCAACAACCGCTTCTGAAGGGTCAGTACCTGTGCTTTCGCCTCGTACAGCTCCCGGTACTGCTCGTCGTAGTCGATGATGAGCAGCGTCTCGTTGTCCTCCGCCTTCCGCAGATCGTGCTTCAGGTCTCGGATCTCGTCGGCACGCACGCGCTGTTCACGTCCGGCTTCCTCAAGGATCTCAAGGAGAGCGTTGCTCTCATTGCGCAGCCGTTCCAGTTCGGAGCTGCCCCCGCCTTCCCTGGCCCGGGTCCGCATCACCGGCACCGAGTCGAGTTCCTCGGGGAGCGGCACGCGGGTCGCCAGGCTCTGCGGCAGCTGGGCCAGGATACGGCGGGCCTGCTGCGGCTTCTCCGTGATCAGGCGGCGGGACATCACGCGGTGCCGCTGACCGTCCGCCGGCCAGGCCGGATCCACGCCGGGCAGGTACGTGCGGACGCCCCCGCCGTAGACACGATGATGTTCCAGGGTCCGGTTGAAGCGAGGTTCGGCTTCGGGGGCAAGCACATAGAGGATGGCCAGACCCGCCAGCGGGCGGAGCAGGGGGTCGATCGTCCGCTCCAACCAGGTGTCGAAGTCCACGCCGTACGGCACACTCGCCATCACAATGGGCAGACGCCGATTCTCGTCGCAGAGTTCGTCAATGACGGAGTCGACGTCGTCGGGTTCGACCACCTGAGGCATGGGCGTCACGTCGGCCAGGCCGTCACGCGCCTCCAGGACGCCGAGGAGGCTCTTCGCGAGCCGTGGTGTCTTCGCCGGCACGGGTACGGCGTCGGCGTCGTCCGGGAGATGCTCAACATCCAGCTGGACCCAGGTCGGACCGCCTCCGACCTGCCGCGCGAGCACCGTGGTCTGCCAGATGCCGCCGGGGGCCGTCTCACGCAGCCGCCAGCGTCCGTAAGCACCGGTGGTCCCTGTGGTGGAGTCGTGGTCGAGGGTCACGCCCCGGGCTATCTCGTTGCGTCCTTCGGCGAACGCGTCGATGTCGTACCCCTTGGGCGGCTCCTTCAGCCAGCGTCTCAGCTGGTCGTCGACGCCGGCACCAGTCTTGACGTAGTCGAGTCCACTGGTGACCACCATGCGGTAGCGGCGGGTTTCCATCGTGTGTTTCCTCGCTTTTCCGGCTTTGGGCCGCCCCGGGGCTCAGAGCCGGGCGTCAGACAGGACGTCGAGCAGCTCGGTCACGTCCTGGTGCCAGGCCCGTACTTCGGCGGGGTAGGCGGCAGTTCGTAGGTGTGGTGGTGGTGGCAGGCGGCACTGAGAGCGGACCAGACGGCGTAGCACTGACGCGCCACGGAAGGCCGTTCGTACCACTGGAGACAGAGCATTCTGGTACGCCCGTTGCGGGTCATCCTAGGACTGACTGCCCGCCAGAATCCATCGACGGTCTCGTCCTCAACCTCACAGGGCAATACACAGCGCCTGCCCTCATAGGATGTGAACGAATCTTCGATCGTATGGCGCAGGCGGCCGTTCCGCCGCGCCTGCCGCCGGCCCGCTTCAGGGCCGGACACACCCCCGGCCCAGGCCCCGATGACCGGCCACGTCACCACACCCGTCGCCGAACGCGATGTACACGGTCTCGTCGCCGAGCTCCGCGGCATGCTCAAGTCCCCCTGACCCGGCCATTAGTGGGCAAGCGCAACCCCCCGCATCCGTCCTCAGCAGAGCACTTCGGCCCACACGCACTTGGTGCAGGCATCGAGAACCACGCATCCCCAGCGGCTGGCGTACGCCTCGACGAGCAGCAGACCGCGCCCGGTCTCGTCGACCGGATCGCAGGGCTTCGGAGCTGTAGCCGGGAGGAAGCGTTCGGGACGGGTGTCGGTCACCTCGATACGGACGGCCTCGGGCAACAACCGCAGCGTCAGCCGGAAGTCGCGGCCCGGCAGACGCCCATGGGTGATCGCGTTGGAGGCGAGCTCTGCCGTGACAAGTGCGACGGCCTGTGCGGCGGCCGAGTCGTGTGGAACGCCGCGCCACTCGGTCAGCTGCTGAACGGCAAGGGTACGGGCGAGTCGTGCACCACGGCGGGTGCTGCTGAGCCGCAGTGTGAACTCGGTTGCCGGACGGGATGGTTCGGCCAGTTGGTTCGATGGATTCACCTCGTCATGATTTCCCCGTAAGACGACTCCGACCAGGGATTACTCCCGTACGGCAGACAGGGGTACGGAGATCGGGGCCCCGGCGCGGAACGTTGTACGGACGTCACATCAGGCCGGGTCCGTATCGCTGATGCCGGACAATTCCCACTCGGGAAGGTGCCAAGGCAGTGTGTTCCGCTGACCGCCGGGCCCGTGGCCCCTGGGCATGTTCACCATCCGCGCCAGACTGCACGCCGGCCGTCGGACTCCGTACGCTCAGTCAGCGTACGGGCACGTTTGGTGGACGGTACGCGGCTTGATGTCTCATTCTGGGTGAATTGAGCGCGGGAAAATCACGCGCATGCACCTGGAGGTGGCCGCGTATGACGACCGACGACGCAGACGTGACGATGGGCGACTACGAGCGGGAACCCGACCCCTCGGACAGCCTGCGCACCTTCGGGGCTGTCGTCCAGGCTCTGCGCGTACACGCGGGACTCAGCCGGTCCGACTTCGGCGAGCAGGTCAGGTTCTCCAAGCACACCGTGGAGTCGGTGGAGTTGGGGCGCCGTATGCCGGACGACGTCTTCGTGGAGCGCGCGGAACAGGCGCTGGGGAACACGGGCGCGTTACGGAAGGCGTCGACCCATCTGACCCGGGGCGAGCCCGGGTTGGCTGCGTGGTTCCGCAGGTGGGCGCGGCTGGAGAAGGTGGCGGTGAGCCTGTGTACGTACGAGTGCAGGCTGGTGCCGGGGTTGTTGCAGTCGGAAGGGTATGCGCGGGCGGTGTTCGACAACAGCATCCCGCTACTCACGGACGAGCAGTTGGAGGCTCAGGTAGCCTCCCGCCTCGAACGACAGGAAATGCTGCGCGGGCGCCCGAGCGTGCCGTTCAGCTTCATCGTGGAGGAGTCGGTCTTCAGACGCCGGCTCGGCGGTTCGGCGGTGACCCGCGGCTTGTTCGACCACGTGCTGGAGCACACCACGCCGCGCAATGTAACGCTTCAGGTCGTGCCCATGGATGCTGAGTTCCATGCATGCCTGGATGGTCCTGTGCAGCTGCTAGAAACCCCGGAGCGGCGACGCCTCGGGTACTCCGAGGGGCAGCAGAACGGACGGCTCATCACCGACCCGAAAGAGGTGAGCCTGCTCCATCAGCGATATGACACCATGCGCTCGCAGGCCCTGAACCCCAAGGACTCGCGGGACCTGCTGGAGCGACTGCGAGGAGCGCTATGAGCATCAATGACCAAGTCTGGTTCAAGTCCAGCCACAGCGGCACCCAGGGAGACAGCTGCGTCGAAGTTGCTATCGCCGAAGTGGCTGTCTGCGTACGGGACTCCAAAGACGTGACGCGCCCGCACCTGTCCATCGGGCGTGACGGGTGGGCACAGTTCGTGCGTTCCGTCGCGCACGACTGACCGCCGACACGAGCGCTGCTGCGGGGCCGGGGTGAGCAGCCCCGGCCCCCAAGCGCGTGCGGGAGAGCGTCAGGATTTCCGCGCCGGATGCCCGCCGTACGTGGCGAACGCGCGAGCCTGCTCCGTCTTCCTCACCGTTCCCAGTTCGATGGGTCGCAGGCCGTGCGGTCTGCCGAGATGCTTCAGGATGATGTCGAAGTACGGCACTGGCGTGTGCCCCGGCCCGATGATCAGTGACGACAGGAGCACGCCCGAGGCGGAATTACTGCGGTCCACGTCCACGAGGATCGCAATGCGGTCGCCCACAGCGAAGTCCCCGGGCGCATGGCCTGCGGCAGCAGCCAGAGATTGCCATCCCACGCACCTCTGTTGCTCAGCGGCATCGGTCAATGCCTTGCGTACGGCCTTGACCGCCGCCTTGTGGATAAAGACCCTCCCAGGCTCGCTGGTCCCGTTACGAGCGGCTGTGGACGTGCGGGGTACAGGAAGGACCCTTTCGGCCGCGAATCGGCGCTTCTCCTGAGCTCTCAGGCTGCGTTCCACCTCGTCCGTACTCTCGCCACGCGCCAGGGCATAGGCGTTGAGCATCTCGCGCCGGTGGATCTCCTCGGGCGTCCCCTCGTCGCGTGCGTCATCCCGGCCGAGACCGGCGAGGACGTCCGCGAAGAATGCCGGAACACCAGGCCGATCGCCTCGAAGCTTCACCAGAGCGGACAGGACGGGTTTGCCATCGGAGCGAGGGAAGTCCATGGCAACGAGCAGCCGGACGCGGTCGGCGGACGTGAAGTCGCCGGGAGTCGCCCCGGCGTTGCTGACAAGGGTCTCCCAGTTGATGATCCCCCGTGCGCGGGCCAGTTGGCTCAGCTTGGCCCGGAACGCCTGGACCATTCGCACATCACCAGTTGCCTTCGGCTCGGAGTGTGCGGCGATGGCGGGCTCCGGTCCGGCCTCCGTCGACGCGGTGAGTGCGGGTGCCTGCTCCGGAGGCGTCAGATCCGGCCAGCGCGGGTCCGTGCGCTCGGCGAGGGGTGAGCATCCGTCGGCATGGATGATGAGCGAGCTCGCATCGGCCCCGGCCGAGATGGGGAACGTACTCAGATGCGCAATGCCGTCGATGACGTGAAGGCGGTGCGGCTGCGGTTGTACAGCCTCGTGTGGCAGCGAGATCCGAGCTCTGATCAGCACAGACCCTTTCGGCTGTACGTCGGCGTCGTAAAGCCGGCTCTCGTCGCCCGGGGCTGTCACCTCTTCCGTCCCGGTGAACGCGATGGACCCCGGGAGCAGGGGAAACGCCACGGGGACTTCGGTCACATCGGCTCGCCGGTCAGCCTGCTCGGCGAGCCGGGGAGTGACGATTCCGGTGTCGTCCAAGTGTGCTTCGGCGAGTGGTACCCACTCGACGGAATGGTCCTTGAACTGGGTTCCGACGTACACCTCCCTCGTGTCGTCCACGGTGCGGCACTCGAACCGGATGGCGTGCCCATGCTCGGCTGCCTCATTGTGGGCGAGCCCGCTGCCGGAGCCGTACACCCAATGAACTGCCGGCCGGGCAACGGTTGATTGTTCGCGTGCCGTCTGCCAATCGCGCAGGGAGAGGCGGTCCATCTGGACACGGATCATCCGCCGATCCGAGTCGAAGCGAAGCTCGATGGCACCACCGGGTCCGGAACCAAGGTTCAGGTAGTCGACTGTGGCTGACCGGTGCCCCTGCCTCCGAAGCCACCGCTGCAGGGCCTGCCCGATGTAGAGGTGGTCGGCGCTCTCCTCACCGACTGCCGTGCGACGGCAGTGCACGGGAGGGCGGTGGGCGAAGTGGCACTTCTTCACCTCGCTGCGGCGGACCGTCAGGATCTTGCCGCAGCCGCCGAGCAGTTCCCCGCAGTAGAAGTCGTCTCTTCCCCGTCCACGCATGAACCGATCGAAGCCATCATGGTCGAACGGCAGGAACACCGGCGAGTCGGAGCCTGCCCCGCCCACCACGGCGGTCTGGACCTTGCGCGTGTCGTACTCGTCCGGGACGGATGCAGCAGGCATGGGCGGGCTCCGTGGGATGCGGCGGACCGGGACATTCGGGAAGGGAGTGGGGGACGGCGAAGTGCCTGGGTGACGACGGGCCGGCCTCGCCCGGCCGCTTTGGCGGTGGGGGCGGCAGGGCGAGGGCGAGGTGGTCAGCGTGCCGGATGGCGGGGGCCGTGGCCGGGGGGCGGGGCGAGGGTGGAGGTGTAGTTCTCGCCGTCGACGAGGGGGTTCTCCAGGGTGAGCCCGGCGGCGGCCATGCGGTCGTATTCGGCGAGGATCAGGTCCTTGGTCCGGTACGTGCCGTACTTCGCCTCGTCTTTGCGCTTGACGATGGGGAAGGTGTCGAGAATGTAGTCAACGTCGTTGCGGTTGATTCCGTAGAGGTGGAAGAAGAGCGCGTCGAGCTCGGCCCGAATGACGGCACGACGACCCTTGTCCCAGCGGAAGGGGGCACCGTTGTCGCCGAAATCGCGGGCGAACGGAATCATTTCGATGTCAGTGAAGGTAAGCTCTAGGACTCTCCGCAGGACGAAGCTCCAATGAGGTTCGACGTCTTGCGGAGAAGGAACCGGAAGTTGCTCCAAGATGTAATCCGAGACGTGGAGCCCTCCTTGCCGGATTCGAAGTAGAAAGTCCAGCGGAAAACTATTGAATGCCGCCACCAGCACCACTACATACTCGAATTCCTTCGGGAACCCGACCCTCAGCGTAAAGTCAGTGGCCACCCGAGGGCCGATGAGTGAAATCAGAGTGCGCTCGTCGCTATTGCGTGCAATATCGGCCCAGGAGAAAAGCCACTCCCGGTTCCATAGCGCGGCAATTTTGTCTTCCACTTCCAGTTTACTGATGGATCGGCGACCCTGGTTCCCCCACGTGGGATCTTCCAGTTCGAAAGGTTCGGCGTACCGGGTCCTTTCTGTCACCTCATCCATGTACGTTGCGTATCGGTGGTTGTAGGAGTGTGTGAGCTTCGACTCAAGCATCATCACGTTCCCGAGACGCGGTTCAGTCTCCCGCGGGCACAGCGAATCGACTTCCGCCAACCCCATGTTGAAGACCCTACGGATAGTCAGGCCATAGGGGCCCTTCGAGTTGGTGGGTCGTAGCGGGCCGAATCTACTAGCCGCAAGCAAGGAGATGTCGCCGTCGTGGCGGGAGCGGAATACGGGGCAGGTGCCCGTATTGGGGTTGAGAAGGGCAATTTCCTCAGGAGTGAGAGTGAACGCCTTTTCGGGGTCATCCAGTTCGGCCGGGTCATGCAGGAAGAACGCAAACCGCGCTGCCGGTTCGCGCAGTGCGCGGCCCGTCAGGGACAGGATGCTGAACTTGAACGAGCGGTGAACGTCAGGGAAGACAGGCGCGGCATTCTCAAAGTCGTATAGCGCCGCGATCGCCCCATTCACCACGAGGTCCTTGAAGAAAAACTGCGTTGTCGCATCCGTCGCAATGCCGGTCGGCACGATCACACCCATGCGTCCCCGCGAGCCCGTCAGCTTGCGTCCCTGCTCTGCAAAGACCGGATCGGTTTTGATTCGACCGCGTCCGCACAGCGGGAATACCCCGGAATCACTAGCGAAGTGACGCAGTCCGTCGACCTCGCGTTTGGCCGCTTCGTACGTCTCGTACAATTGCTGATCCTCCGCAGGCAGTTCAGCGATCAGCTTCTTTCGCTTTGCCCCGGCCGCCTCCGCGATGTGAGGCGCAAGCGCTGAGAAGAACTCCTGCTCCTTGAGCTCAAGGTGCTCCCACGGCGGGTTCCCCAGCACACAGCCAAACCCGCCAGCCCACCCCGTCGCCTCGTCGACTCCCGCCCCCGATTCTGGAACGCCGAAGACCTCAGGGAACTCCAGGTGCCAGTGGAAGAACCGATACTGGCTACGCAGGCGCACGATCTCATCGTGGGTGGACCGAGGGGCCGCGTCCGAGGTCGGGTCCTGGAGGTTGCGGAAGACCTCCTCTGTGACCGCGAGCGGGGCGTCCGCAGCCTTGCGCCACATGAAGGCGGCGCACCAGGCGTCGGCCACGTGCAGCGCGCGTACGTACTCCGTCGACTCAGCGAAGTCCCGGTACGCGGCCTCCTGGCGACGCACCTCCGCGAGGGTGTCCGAGGAAGCACCGGTGATGCGACGCAGGCCCGTAGCGAAGACCGTGTTCGCGATCTTCGACTCGTCGGTCAGGTCGAACAAGCCCCGCTGACCGCCGCGTTCCGCCTTGTTCTGCTTCTCCAGGACCTTGGCGAACTTCTTGTCGTCGCCCTCGATGGGCTTGAACGCCTCGTCCGGGATCCCGCCCCGCAGCAGGCTCGGCACCGCGCCGATCAGCGCGTTGCCGTGCTTCACGTGCGCGTCCAGGAACCCCAGCGGCTTGCCCGGTTCCAGGGCCTCCAGCCACAGCGACACCTTTGCCAGCTCCACCGCCATCGGGTTGAGGTCCACGCCGTAGATACAGCGGGCAACGACCTGGTGGAGGGCATGGCGGACCGCGCCCAGTGTCGGCTCCGGGTTGCGTTCCCGTACCGCCGCCACCCGCTTGGCGATGCGGCGGGCTGCCGCAACGAGGAAGTGTCCGGAACCGCAGGCCGGGTCGCAGACGGTTAGGGAGAGCAGTTCGCGGACGATCGCTTCGGACGGGTCGGGCTCGCCCGCCGCCGAGGCGGCTTCCTCGCCCCGCTTGACCGCATCATCGAGGACCGGGTCGAGGGTGGAGTCGAGCAGGCACTCGATCAGTGAGGACGGGGTGTAGTAGGAGCCGGTCGTCTTGCGGGTGTTGCCGGCCAGCTCGACCAGTTCGAAGGTGCGGTCGGCCGCGCTGTGCTGCGGGACGAGTTCGAGCAGGGACTCGTAGACGGAGCCTAGCTCCTCGGCGTCCAGGTGCCGGTAGTCGACCGTACGCCAGCGCCGCGTGCCTGCGTCCCGGACCTGGGAGAGGTGGCGTACGGCCGTCAGCAGGTACTCGTTCGACAGGGACAGGCCACGCAGCGGGGCGTCGGCACCCGTGTCATCGAAGATGCCGCCGAGGCCGGGCAGGCCCAACTCGGGGCGGCCGTTCTCGTCGCCGAGGGCGTCCAGGACGATCCGCAGGGCCTGGTACAGGTCGCCGTGCGCCGTGCCGCGCCGCTTGCGGGCATGGGTGCGGAGACGGGTCGACGAGAAGTACGTCTCGTACCGGGTCCGGGCCTGCTCGCTCGCGTCCGGTGACAGCAGCGCGTCGCGGTCCTCGGCGACGAAGACGAAAAGGAGGCGGTAGGCGAGGCGCAGCAGGGCGTTGTGCAGGGCCTTGGCGTCGGTGTCCTCACGCAGGGCTGCGTTGGCCGGGTGGCGCAGGAACCCCGTACCCAGCGTGGTGATGGCCTCCTGGACCCCCTTACGCAGCTGGTCCAGCGCCCGTGTCCCCGAGGCGATCGCCTCCGTACGCCACTTCTCCAGTCGGCACGTCGACGGCGCCGCCCCCTCCCCCGCCTCGAAGCGGGAGACGTGCAACAGCCGGTACAGGAGCACGAATTCGCTGAACAGCTCGCCGTCGAAGACGGCCTCAAGGTCGAACTCGACGTACGAGGCCGTCGCCAGCGCGCTGGAGTCGCGCAGCAGGCGGACCTGGCGGCCGTTGGTGAGGACGCCCCACAGGTGGGCCTCGGTCCGGTTCAGGCACTCCTGCAGCATGGACTGGGGCGGGACCTGGCCGGCGACGCGCTTGTCGAGTTCTGCGTTCCAGGCAGTCTGGTGGATCAGGGCGTGGTGCCAGCGGTGCGAGACCGGGAACTTCTTCTCCGCGTCCGAGTCGGCCGCTATGCCCGCCGGGCCCACCGCCGTGAGCGGGCCGAAGCCCAGCTCGCGCCAGAGCGGGGCCAGCCAGTCGCTGGCCGCGAGGCCCGTCGGGTCGGCGGCCGGTGCGCCCGTCTCAGCATCCTCCGGCAGGCGCTTGCGCAGGTCGCGCCAGAGGGGCTTGAGGTACTCCCAGCTGCGCTCGGCCTCGTCGCGTACAGAACGCGAGGTCGGCAGACCGTAGTCGGCGGGCTTGGAGCCGGGGACGTCCTTGCCCTCGCTGATGCGGACCAGCATGTCCGCCGGAAGGAGTGCGCCGACCGTCTGGACGGCGGAGAAGACCTGGTTGCGGGTCGTGGCGGACATCAGGCGGACTCTCCAGCGGAAGCGGCGGGCGCGGCGGGCAGGTACACGTACGCGCCGAGGATGTCGGCGGGCTTCTGGGCCGTGACAGACAGGCCTCGGACGATCTCGCCCGACGCGGTGCGCACCCGGCGGTGGGAGGCGTCCAGGTCGGCGGCGAGCTCGTCGCCGTACGACTCCAGGTGGGCGGTCGTCTCGGGGAGTTGACCGAGGATGCGGGTCATCGTCCGCTCACCGAAGTACGGGTCCGTGTTCTCGGTGGCCGTCGCGTCGAGCAGGGCCGTGGCCTCCTCCTGCGTCAGCCACTCCGCGTTCTTCGGGGAACCGCGGAAGGCCAGGAGCCGGGCGTCCTCCGCGACCAGTTGCTTCTCGCCGCTGCGCGACGGGAGCGTGAGGTGGAAGCGGTAGCGAACCAGGAGCAACGTCGTACGGGTGGCGACCGCGTCCGTCGTGATGACGCCGCAGCGGCGTGCCGGGCGCACGCCGTCGGCCCGGGTGTCGAGGGCCGCGTCGAGGACGTGCGCCGCCAGCGCGCCGACCACCGGGTCGGTGCGGACGAGGGCCGCCTCACCGCGCGCCACCGCCGGGTCCGCCCGGAAGGGGATCGGGCGGTCCTTCTCGATGATGTCCCCGCCGACCACCGGCGCGAGAGCGTCCCGCAGGCCGGCGGGCGTGCCGCCCACCTCGGCGGTGAAGTCGTCGCCCGCAGGGCGCAGGACGCCGCCGAGAGCGCCCAGGGACTCGCGTACGAAGGTGCGGATCTCCCCCGCGCCGCCCAGCGCCTCGCGGACCGCGCCGACCTCGCGGGCGACTTCCTCGGGGTGGATAGAGCGCTGCGCGAACCGGGAGCGGGACGCCTTCTCCCGGTCGGCCGCCGAGTTCCAGTCCTTCTCCAGCTGTGCGGCCTTGGTGTCCATGACCTCATCGGCCGCGAACAGGCCCTCCTGTTCGCCCCGATGGCCACGCATCAGCAGCCATTCGACGATCGCGTCGGTGACACCCGCGGAGGTCTCATCGGGGACGGAGACCGAGATGCCGAGGTCCTTCTTGATCTGCCGGTGCTTCTTGATGAGGACTTCGAGGACCTTGCCGTCGATACCGTTGTCGTCGCCGTACAGGGTGATGACCCGCACCTCGTCCCGCTTCTGACCGTAGCGGTCGACGCGCCCCTCGCGCTGGTCGTGCCGGGTGGGGTTCCATGCCAGGTCGTAGTGGACGACGGCGTCGAAGTGGTGCTGAAGGTTGACGCCCTCGGAGAGGCAGTCGGTGGCGATCAGTACCCGGCGGGCCGCTCCGTCCTCGCCGGCCTCCTCCGCCAGCTCCTCGATGCGCTGGATGCGCTGCTGCGGAGACAGGGTGCCGGTGACCGCCTTGACGACGGTCTTCGCGCCGAGCGGGCCGCGCTTCTTCTTGCCGTCGATCTCCCGGTCGCTCAGCTCCTCGGCCACGTACTCCGCGGTCGGGATGTAGCGGCAGAACACGATCGGGTTGTAGCCGTCGGCGAGGAGCGCCTTGAGGTGCTTGATGAGCGCCTTGAGCTTGAGGTCGCCCTGTACGCCCTCCAACTCTGCTGCTCTGGCTGCCAGTTCCTTCAGACGTGCGCCTGCGTGGTCGGAGGTCTCGGCACCGGGGGCCACGTCCTGGCCCTCCATCGTGTCGCTGTCCGCCGAATCGGAGTTGAGGGGGGCGCCCAGCTTGTCGGCCTCCTCGGCGGAGGCGGCGATCGCGGCGGCCGAGCGGGTGGTGAGGGTCTGGGAGGCGGCGCGCGGGGAGGAGACGAGCGAGCGGAGCAGCGCGATCGCGGACCACCAGGCGATCCGGGCTTCCCGCTTGCCCTGGATGCCGGCTTCTTCCACCCGCTCGCTCGCGTACGCGATGGCGTCGTCGAGAAGCGCGCGGTAGGCCGGGGAGAGCTTGTACGTCTCGTCCTTGAAGTACCGGTCGGAGGGGAACGCGGTCTTCTCGGCGAGACTGTCGTCGCTGAGGCCGTCCCCCTTGGTGAGGTACTGGCGTACGTCGGCCCGCTTGCGTGCCACGAAGTGCTGGGCGAGGAGCTTTCGGCCCGGCTCCGAGTCCAGGCCGACCGTCGCCAGCTCCGGCTTGACCAGGCCGAGCAGATTGCGGAACGCGGACTCCTTGCCGCTGTGCGGGGTTGCCGTCACCAGGAGCAGGTGCCGGCGCATGTCCTCGGACACGCGGCGCAGCAGCTCGTAGCGGAGCTGGTTCTGCGAGGAGGTGGAGGTGTCGTCGGCGGCGACGCAGGTGTGGGCCTCGTCGACGATGACCAGGTCGGGGCAGTGCCGTACGAAGTCGTCGCGGTGGCGGGTGGACTTGATGAAGTCCGTGGAGACGATCACGTGCGGGTACTTGTCGAAGAGGGACTGGCCGAGGTCCAGGCCGCGCTCCAGGCGCGAGACCGTGGAGGAGAGGACCAGCTCCGCGTCGATGCCGAACTTGCTGCGCAGTTCGCCCTGCCATTGCTCCGCGAGCGCGGGTGAGCACAGGACGGCGAGGCCCGTCGCCTCGCCCTGGGCGAGGAGCTCGCCGGCGATGAGGCCCGCCTCGACGGTCTTGCCGATGCCGACGTCGTCGGAGATCAGCAGGCGTACGGTCTGCTGGCGCAGTGCCATGAGCAGTGGCACCAGCTGGTAGGCGCGCGGCTCCACTGCGATCCCGGCGAGGGAGCGGAACGGACCGGCGCCGGAGCGGAAGCCGATGCGCAGGGCGGTGCGCAGGAGGCCTGCCGCGCGCTGGTCGCCGAGGTCGGAGGGCTCCGGGGCGGCGAATTCGGCACCCTTGATGTCCTCGAAGGCGGGGAACACGGCGGCGATGTCGTCGTCGGAACCGCCGAGGGGGCGCAGGACGAGCATGTCGGGTGCGCTCTCGGGGAGCACCACCCATTCGCGGCCACGGGCCGTCACCAGGGAACCGGCGGAGTATGTGAGTGCCATGTGAGTGTTCAAGTCCTCGCGGTGAGCGGTTAGTTGGCTGCGGTTCCGAAGTAGCCGGCGTGGGCGGCGGCGATCTCGTCCCAGTCGGCGTCGTACGGGAAGCGGATGACATCCCAGCGGGCGTCGAGCAACCGCTCCTCCGCGTCCTCGTCGCGCAGGGCCGTCGCCTGTGTGCCGGGCAGGTCCACGAACACCGCGAGGTTGACGTTGGGCAGTCGGTACACGTAGTCCGCCTGGGCGTTCGCCTCGGTGATGAGCGTTTCACCGTCGTCGGGAAGGTTGAGGCCCTTCGCCTTGAGCCATGTGAGGAGATTGTCCTGGGCGACGGTTTCCGCCACAGCCGATTCCACCGCTGCCTCCACGGCCGCTTCCGTGGCAGTCGGCGTCTCGGATACCTGTTCCAGCAGCCGCTTGAACTGTTCCGTCCGCGACTCCCCGCGGTCTTCCCGCTTCGCGGTCGCCGACGCGAGGCGCAACAGCAACTCGCGTGCCGTGTGGCGGTCGATGTCGGTGTGGTTGATCTGGTTGCCGTACGTCAGCAGGCACTCGTAGCAGCCGCGGGCGCACCGGCGGTCCTTGTGCGGGCCGCCGAGGTCGTTGCCGGCCTCGTCGAAGTGGCAGATCTCCAGTGCCTTGCGTGCTGCCTTCGCCAGTGCGTCGGGTTCTGCCTGGAGGCGGCGCAGCACACCCGCGCCGCCCTCTGCGGCCTCGGTGAACAGGATGCGGTTGCGGGGACCGTCGTCCGGCGGGAGGAGTTCGCTGCTGAGCTCGGAGTCCTCCAGCTCGAATGCCGCCTCGATGCCCCGCTCCATGGCGTACATGACGGACAGGGCGACCGGCTCGGGCAGCGGTTCGTCGAGGGTGACGACGACGATGTTGCGGCGGTCCTCGACATACGGGATGACGCGCTTCTTGCGGCGCTTCTCGTTGCCCTCGGAGTCGATGACCGGCATCTCGGTCGAGTCACCGGATGCGTCGGCCGCATCGCGGTCGTTCATCCAGCGGCCGTCGGCGAGGTCCAGCCAGTATCCGTCGGGATCGTCCTTCTTGGCGCGTACCCGTCCGGTATTGGTGATGCGGACCGTCGCCGAGTCGCCGTACGCCACGTCCGCGATCTGCTCACCCGATGCGTCGGACACCTTCGCGTCCAGGCGGCCCTTGCGGGTGCCGTGGTCCTGGAAACGGTACGACGTCTCCAGCTTGAAGCCGGCGCGACGGCGCTCCTCCTCGTCGGAGGAGATCCGCTCGCGGCGGGTGGTGTACACGGTGTGCAGGTGCAGCAGGCCGTACGTGGCCGAGCCGAGCGGCTCGTTGCACATCTCGCAGCGGTCGGCCCGCAGTTTCGGGTCGTGGTGGTAGCCGCACCCCGCGCAGCGGCGGGCCTCGGTGGTGGCGAGATCGCCGGAGGCGTCCGGCGGGATCTGGATACGGGTGACCTGGTAGCGGGCGCCCTCGTGGTAGATCAGCGCGCCGGGGCCGAACTCGCGGATGGCGAGGAATCGGGGGCGCTGGAGGTAGTCGCCGTCGCCCCGGCGGCGGCCGATCGTGGGGATGTACGCGGCCAGCGGGAGGCGCGGGAAGGAGTAGCCGGGCAGGAAGCCTTCGGAGGCGAGGTAGCGGTACGGGTTGAAGTCGGAAAGGACGGACTTGCTGTCCGCGCTCTCGTTCATCAGCAGGTTCAGCTGGGTCTCGGCCTCGCGGCGCCGGGCGTTGGCGCGGATCCGGTCGCCCTCGGTCAGGCTGTAGTCGAGACGGCGCTTGTTCTGGATGTACTGGTCGTCGAGCGCGGCCTTGAACAGCTGGCGCCAGCGGTCGAAGGCGCGGTCGAACCGCTCGGGCACGGTGCGGACCCGGTCCCGAATCCAGTCGTCGTGCCACCACGTGGTCTCGGCGAACTGCGGCAGCAGCGGCGCGAGGACACGCAGGGAGGCGTCGACCGTGCGCCGCTGAGCATCGGTGTCGAGGGACGCCGCGAGGATCTCGGACTGCAGCTCCAGGGCGGGGGTGGGGCGGTCGCCGGTCTCCGCGTATGACACGTCGAGAACCTCGGGGATCGCGCGGCCCAGCTTCAGTCCGGCCTCCGCGATCCAGATTCCCTGAAGGTGGGAGAGGACCAGGTCTTCGTTGGCAAGATCCAGTCGGGGCGGGGCGACGGCTCCCGCGACCATGCGCTCGGAACGGCGGAAGTAGTACTGGTCGTGGCTGTTGCCCGTCGCGCAGTACGTCGTGACGAGGGCGGGCTGACCGCTGCGGCCGGCCCGGCCGGAGCGCTGGGCGTAGTTCGCCGGGGTGGGCGGGACATTGCGCATCATCACCGCGTTGAGCGAGGAGATGTCCACGCCGAGCTCCATCGTCGGCGAGCAGTAGAGAAGCTTCAACTCGGCCTTACGGAACGCCTCTTCGCGCTTCTCCCTGTCCTCCGGGGCCACCTGCGCCGTGTGCTCGCGGGCGAACAGGCCGGCCAGCTCGGCTGCCGCGTTCTTGTACAGGTCACGGAAGAACGTGTTGACGCGGGGGCCGTCTCCACTCTGGTACGTACGGGTCAGCGGATCGTGCGCGCCCGTCTTGCCCTTGCCCGCGCGCCAGATGAGGGACTGCGCTGCCACCCGGTAACCGGTGGCAGCGGGTCCCGAAGGCCTGCGGAAGCGCCCACCACGCTGCGGGGCCTCGGCGACCTCCTTCACCAGACCGGCCTTGGCGAGAACCTTCAGCAGTTCCTCGATGACCAGTTGGAGATCATCGTTGTCGAGATCACGAAATGCCTTGTCCGTGCGCTTGAGGTACTTGCCGAACTTGCCGCGCGCCGACAGGAACAGGGCTGTGCGGTCCAGGCCCGGGCGGGACGGGTTCGGGTAGGCGGTGCCGACCTTGGCCTTGTCCGCGGCGGAGAGCACCCACGGGTCGATCAGGCGCTCCTCGCTGGCCCGCTGGAGTGCGTCGAAGTCGTCGCGGAAGTAGGAGACGTCGACGGCGAGGGCGCGTCGCATCTCGTTGAGCAGCGCCTTCATGACCTCGGCGCGCAGGGCGGGGTCGGCATCGCGCAGGGCCTGGTGGGTGGTCGCCCAGCGGTCCTGCTTGTCGGCGACCCAGGCCAGGTCCTCGTAGTCGATCTCCAGGAGGCCCGTCTGTTCCAGGTTGGGCATGGTGATGCGCCAGCCGCGTTCCAGGTCCAGATAGAGCCGGAAGGCGATCACGTCGCGGAGGGTCTTGGCGGCGGCGCGGGCGAGCGACGGCGGCTGTTCGCTCTCCCCGGTGTAGTCGACCGGGTCGAGGGCGATCGCGTTGGCGACGGAGGAGGCCAGTTCCTCGTGGTGAAGACCGTCCTCGCCCGCGTCCAGTGCGGCCCGGTAGAGGGCGCCGCGCAGCTGGGTGATCTGGACGAAGTCGTTGAAATGGCCTGCCTGGAGGGAGGCGTCCTGCCGGTTGTCGACGAAGGTGAGGAGCTTGCGCGCCTCCTTGTCGAGGGCGGTCTCGGGCACCGACTTCAGGGAGCGGACCACGGAGGCCGAGATCAGCGAGGTCGCCGAGGAACGCCCCTCCTGGTCGAGCGTCGCCAGCTTGGCGAAGTCCTTGCCGCGCGTCTGCTCGTACGCCACACCGCAGTGCAGGCAGAAGAGGAACGGGGAGGGGATGAACGCGGCCGCCAGTTCGCCCCGGCCCTCGTAGCCGTGGGCGTCGACCGTGATGGCGCGCGGCGCGCGGTCACGGTAGGTCTTCTTGATGACCTCCTGGCCCTTGTCGTCCAGCTCCAGCCAGGACTCGGGCAGTCGGCGGTCGCCGACGGCGTACTGCGGGTTGGCCGGCCACGGACGGTCGTGGTCGATGTAGAGGTAGCCGTCCCCCTGCCTGCCGCCGGTCGCGGAGGTGTCGCGGCGGGCCTCGTACCGGACGTCGCCGTTCTTCTCGTCGCGCCAGACCGTCACGTACTCCTGCCCGCACTCGCGGCAGAACGCCAGCGGCATCAGCAACTTGCCCCCGCTGCCCGGCTGTTCGACCTGGTAGGAGCGGGTGAGTTCGCGGGATGCCTTGTCCTCCAGGGTGACGTAGACCGTGTCGCCCTTGGAGAGGAACTGGTGCAGACGGAACGCGAACAGGGGGCGCTCGGTGACGGGGTGGAGCGCCTGGGAACCGGTCTCCAGTGTGGCCCGGATCGCGTCGATGCACACGCTCTCGTCGACTCCGGACTGCTCAGCGAGTTCCTTCGCCGCTATCTCGATCTTCTCGGGCTGCTGCCGGATCAGGCGGCCGGTCTCCTCGTCCGTGGCGAGCCCGAAGCGGGTCTCGATCCAGCGCGCCAGCGGGTCGCGGACAAGATCCGCGTAGGCACGGGGGGCCGCCGATGCCCTGAGACGCTCGGCGGGAACGGTCTCCGGCGCCGGGTCCGTGGCGCGGACCAGGGTCTCGCCGATGACGTGCTGGGGGCGCACCTTCGCACCGAAGAGGGTGGAGGCAACGTCCGCGACGACCTTCTTCTGGTCCTCCAGGGTGCCTTCCGTCGACATGGTGGCCGAGGTGCCGATGCACTGGAGATCCGTTGCCTGGCAGGCTTCGCGGACACGGCGGATGAGAAGGGCGACGTCGGCGCCCTGGCGGCCGCGGTAGGTGTGAAGTTCGTCGAAGACCAGGAACTCAAGGTTCCGGGCCATCTTGATGAGGCTGGCGCGGTCTGCGGGCCGCGTCAGCATGAGTTCGAGCATCACGTAGTTGGTGAGGAGGATGTCCGGCGGGTTGTCGCGGATCTCCTTGCGGCGTGCGTCATCCTCCTGGCCGGTGTAGCGGGCGAAGGTGACGGGCTCCCGGCCTTCCCCGTAGCCGTCGCGCAGGTATTTCTCCAGCTCCTTGAGCTGGCTGTTGGCCAGGGCGTTCATCGGATAGACGATGATCGCGCGGACCCGCTTCTCGGCCTTGGGGCCCGCGGCTTCGCGCTCCCTGAGAACCTTGTCGACGATCGGGACGATGTAGGCAAGCGACTTACCGGAGCCGGTGCCGGTGGTGAGCACGTACGAGGCACCGGACCGAGCGGCCTCGACGGCTTCGCGCTGGTGCTGATGCAGGGTGAGCGGGCGGCCGTCGCAGACCGTCCCGCCTTCCGTCTTCTTCGCCTGGAAGATTCTGGCGCACTCGTCATGGAGGACCTTCTGCCCGGCCAGTTCGAGGACGGTTCCGCCACCCGCGAAGAACGGGTTGAGGGAGAGCCAGGGGTCGGGCCACTGCGACTTGGCCTTGAGGTCGTCCTCCACGTACGCGTTGATCCGCCCGTCACGGATGACCGTGCCGCCCTTGGTGAAGGAGTGGTAGTCCCTGATGAGGGTGCGGTGGACGCCGAAGACGTCCATGCCGGAGGCGGGGGCGGTACGGAGGGAGTCGTCGGTTGCGGGCTGAGCCTCATCGGCAGCGGCGGGCTGTGCCGACTGTTCGGCCCGGAGCGTCCGGAGGCCGTGTACCGGGTCAAGGGCGGCCCAGGTCGGGAGCTGCGCCGCATCGCCGCCGGACTCGGCGAGCGGCAGGAGCGCGTCGCGGACGGCGGCCGCGTCGGCCGGACGGTCCGCCGGGTTCTTGGCCAGCAGGCGGTCGACGAGCCGGGCCAGCTCCTGCGGTACTTCCTGACGGATCAGGCGGATGGGAGTCGGGGCGTCGCGGACGTGCTTCTCGCCGAGCTCGTACGCCCCTTCACCGACGAACGGGGGCACACCCGTGAGCATCTCGTACAGCACGCAGCCCAGCGCGTAGAGGTCGGCGGCCGGCGTGACAAGGCCTGCCTTGAACTGCTCGGGCGCCATGTAGCGAGCTGTGCCCACTGCCACGCCGGTGCTGGTCAGACGCGCCTCGTCGGGGTCGTCGGCGATCCGGCCCATGCCGAAGTCGAGGACCTTGACCACACCACCGCGGGTCAGCATCACATTGCGCGGCTTGAGATCGCGGTGGATGACTTCGGCGCTGTGAGCAGCGGACAGGCCGCTCGCGATCTGGGCGCCGATGGCCGCCGCCCAGGAAATGGGAAGCTGGCTCTCCTCATCGATGAGGTCGCCGAGGGTGTCTCCGTCGAGGAGCTCCATCGCGAGATACGGACGGCCGGCCTGCGCGTCGTCCACGCCGCCGTCGATGATCCGGGTGAGGTTCGCGTCCTCGAGCCTGCGCATGATCCGCACCTCGCGCGCGAACCGGGCCACCGCCTTCGCGTCGGCCCGTGTGTCCACGATCGCTCCGGAACGGTGGCGCAGGATCAGCTTGACGGCGACCATGCGGCCGACCGCCCCTTCGGGCACCTGAAGGTCTTCGGCCCGGTGCACCTCGCCCATGTTGCCGCAGTCAATGGCCCCCCGAAGCCGGAACCGTCCCGCGACCGTCTCCCGATCCACTGGCTCTCCTCCTGCACCTCGCGCGGCCCGGTCAGGACACACGCCTCCCCATGGCGGCTGTCGCGCTGTCCATCCTCACAGAGAGGACAACCGACCCCCCGAAGCGTACACGAGACTTACCCATCGAACGAGTTGATGAAAGTGTTTACATCGTCAACGCATCGAGCGTATGGTGATGCCGCAAAGGAGAGCGTGCAAGCCGCGCTCCGCGTCCGCATTTGTCAGGTCGCGCCGCGTGAAAGTTGGGTGGCAGTGGAACTCAAGACCTCGGTCGCAGTGCTGTACCGCAATCTCCAGCAGGCCGCGAAACAGGGCGTCGTACCGCTCTCGGCCTTCGAGGCGGAGACGGCCGCACTGGCACTGGACGGCACCGCACGCGCACGGCTGATCTCAGCACTGTCCGAACTGGGACTGCGCCTGGAGACGACTTCCGTTGCTGCCACACCTACTGACGACTCAGGAGAAGTGAAGAAGGTTGTAGGACCGCGCACAGAAAACCCACAAATGGAAGGTCGACTGCAGCCGCGTGTGAACACAGCGCTGAGGTTGCTCGGCCGGTACGCCACGGAACGGGCCGTGACCGAGCGGGCCGTGACCGGCGTCTCCCGGCTCACGGGCCTGACTGCGTCGGAGGCAGCGGATCTACGGGCGGGTGCGGCGGCGCGGTTCTCGCTGCTCGTCGCGGAACCGCAGGCTGCCCGTACACGGCCCTCCGACATGACGATGCCCGAACCGGAGTCTCCGACTCCGCCGCCCCCGGCCAGGGACTCCGCGCCGCTCGCTGGGGACCTTGCGGCGGCCATTGCCGCAGCGCAGGCCGTCATCGAGGAGGACCGCCGCACCAAGCGGCCCGAGAAGCGGATCCTCACGGCACTGGAAGAGGTCGGACTCAGCGTGCTCCTGCGCGGCGGTCCCCGGTACATCGCCGTCGAGCCGACCGCCGAGGAACTGAGGAGCCTTCCGGCGACGGACATCCGTCGCCGCGCACGCGACTGCCTCGCCCTCCACAATCAGGGCCTCGCCTGGTCCCAGGTGAGAGCACACGTGGGTCAGGGCCTCGATGAGGACGATCTCTTCCAGCACGGGATGCTCGGCATCCTGCGCGCAATCCGAAAGTTCGATCCAAGTCACGGCAACAAGTTCTCCACCTACGCAACCTGGTGGGTGCGGCAGTCGATCACCCGGGCGCTGGCGGACGAGGGCAGCACCATCCGCATCCCGGTCCACATGCACGAGCTGGTGCGCAAGGTGGGTCGTGCGGAGCGCGATCTGATGGCAGCGGGAAGGTCCCGAAGCGCGGCCGCCGTAGCGGTGTCCTGCGATCTTCCGGTCAGCAAGGTGGAGGAGATCCGCCGAATCAGCAAGGTCACGGACTCCACCGACCGGATCATCGGGGACAGCACACACTTGGGAGAGCTGCTGGAGGCTCGTACGTCTCTTCCGTCCGTCGAGGTTGCGGTCATGGCAGCTCTGGCGGACGAGGAAGCACACGCGCTCGTCGCCCTCCTGCCGGAGCGATACGCACGCGTCGTGACCCTTCGCGTTGGCCTCGACGGCGAAGATCCCGCGACTCTCGACGTCATCGGCGGCGAACTCGGCATCACCCGTGAGCGCGTGCGGCAGCTGGAATCGCAGGTCTTCGCCGTACTGCGGGTCGCGTTCAAGGATCCGGCCGGGAATCCGCATGCCGCGCTGTCGAGCATGCTGGCCGATGCGCGGGGCGACGGCACGGCGAACAACCCGGTGGGCGCGATCAGCAGAGACCTCGGCACGCCGGACTGGCGCGCCGGGATCAGGGCGCTCACCGCGTTCCGAGCCCGGGAAGGACGCGCCATGCCCGGACCGAACCACGTAGAGGATGGATTCGCGCTGGGGAAATGGGTGACCCAGCAGCGCATGGACGGCCAGGCGGGAGGCCACGGTCTTCCGGCGCACCGGCGGATCCTCCTGGACACCGTGGGCATGGTGTGGGCCGCACCGAGGCCCGACGCAGACCGGAGACGACCCCGGCGTGCCCTCAGGCGGGCGGTCCGTGCGACCGGACCGCGCCACCTCGCACGGCCTGCGACGGATACGGTTCCCGCTCCCGCGCCGACCGGGCCCGAAACCGCAGCAGCGGAGCCGGTGGCGCCGACAGCGCAGCCTGACGGGGGCGCCGCCGCAGCCGACGAGACCGCGCTGTCCGTGCCTTCCGGGAATCCGGTGCTGCCCACCGGTCCAGCGCCGGTGCTCCCGGCGGTGAGGGACACAGCGCCGGCTTTCGAACCTCTGGCGCCGCCGGACACAGCACCGGAACCTCCGCCGGTCCTGGAGCAAGAAATCGAGAGGGTCGCTGTGTCCGCTCCGGCGGACAGCGGAACGCACACCCCGCCGTCCGCCGGACACGATCAAGCCACACCCGATGACACCCCGGCCGAGGGCTCCGAAGCGTCCATACCTGAAGTGTCCATGCCTGAAGTGTCCGCAGCCGAGCGGTACGCAGGGCGCTGGGGAGAGGCCATCGCCCTCTCCATCACGCTCAACCGGAGTGTCCGGTGGATGGCGCATTACGTCCATCTCGCTCTCGGGCACGTTCTGCTGAGCGAGATCCTGGGCCTTCACCAGGCACGGGCCGTGGCCGAGGTCGCCGAAGGCGGCAAACTCCCGGACCGCCCGGTCGGCCAGGCCCTTGAGGTACTCGTCCGTGTGGTGGACGGCCTCAAGGACGGAGAGTCGCGCCCGGAGGACTTCTTCGAGTCCCCGTCCCCTGCGTTGCTCGGCCGGTCGCCCCGCGAATACCTGGCCGCCTACCCACTGACGAAGCCGGAGGCCCGGCTGGCGCTCACGGACGCACTCAAGGGATTCTCTCCTGGCCCTGAGCCCCGTCCGGCAACAATCGATGAGGACCCGGTCGGCGGCCCTGCGGCAGCCACGGACACCACTGACGACACCGCGCTCCGCGAGGCTCTGGCTGCCGCCGATGAGGCGGCACAGCGATTCAGAGAACTGGAAGCCGACGTGGCGGACCGAGTCGCCCGGGCCAGGGCAGCGGAACGCAACCACGCGCGCGCCCAGGCTCAGGTGGACGCGTACGAGGCCGAGCGGCGTTTCCACAAGCTGGAGACGAGCGTGGCCGAGCAGGTCGCGAACGCCAGGGCGGAGGAGCGGAACAGGGCCCTGGCGGAATCACAAACCGAAGCGGCGCAGCAGATCGCCCGGATCCGCCGCGAGACCGAACAGCTCGTCCGGGAGGCCGACATGGCCGCCGAGGAGCGCGTACAGCAGGCCAAGGCCTCGATGGACCGTGCAGCCGCCGACCGCGAAGAGCGGGCGCTGCGTCACATGGAGGAGGAGATCGCTCGCCGGGCCCGCGGTGTCGAAGAAACGGCCCGTAGGCAAGTCCTTGCGCTGGAGGCCCGGCTGCGGCAGGCCGAGGCGGCCTTCACCGAACGCGCCCGCGCTGCACAGGCGATGGAGCAGGAAGCCACCGAGCGCGTCCGGGCAGTCGAGCGCTGGGCGGAGCTGCGCGTCGCCGAGGTGGAGCACGCCTCGCGCTCGCGTATTGCCGAGCTGGAGGCACAGCTCGCGCCGGTCCACGACACGACTCCGCCCCCGTCTCCGGCCGGCCCTCAGCAGCCCGACCCCCGCCGCTGGTGGCGGCGCGGGTGATTGCCCCGGAGCGGACCAACACGTCCCTCGTTATGACAACCATGTGGAGGAACCGAGCAGTGACCCCGCGAGACGAACTCGTCGACTATCTGCGTCGGCAACTGGTCGGACCGGCCCAGGGCCCGGACGAGGTGCTCGACGCGCCACCCGACCGGCAGTACCTCATGGGCACTCTCTACGCCCAGGATGCTGATCTGCAGCGGCGGTTGACGGAGACGGCCGAAGTGCTGGACGGCCCCGGCACGGAGAGCGACGCCGAGGACACCGCCCCGGCGGCCGACCCGATCCCCGAGTCGAATTCCTGGCTTCCGTCATCGCTCGGGTTCAGCTTCTACACCGATGCCCCGACCGTGGAAGTCAGTTGCGGCGCGGCTCGCTACGAGACGGAGCAGGGCGAGCGCGGACGCCGGTGGCGGCGCATCGCGCTCCCCGACGAGATCGTCACGCTCGCCCCGGACGCCGAGCGGATGACCGTGCTCGACGGCCGGGCGGAGATCCGGTTGCGGCGCCGCCGGTTCGGCGCCGGGCACCTGGTCACCGTGGCCCTGGTGAACACAGCCCACACGGGCACCGCCGCCGCGGCCGAGCCGGGGCGCGGGCGACCGACGCAATGGGACCGGATGCTGTTCCAGGTCCGCCTCGAGGCCCGCCCGGTGGGCGGTGACGTTCTGCAGTACCCGAGTGTGCGTCTCGCCAGCCGCGACCCGGAGGAGCAGGAACTCCGGCTCCAGTACCGCCACGTCCGCACCCATGCGGTCGGCCACGGCTGTTCGGTCACCGAAGTGTGCGAGGAAGACAGGATCACCGGCCTGAAAGCCACGGTGATGCCGCAGGCCGAGGTGCCTGCCACAAAGGCCGCAGGCCCTGTAGGGCTTCCCGTCCTGCGCGTGCTCCATCTCGCCGACCCCGACGTGCCGACCGTTCAGCTGCGCGACGAGTTGATGACCTTCGCAGACGGGTACCGCGAGTGGTACGCGGAGCAGCGGAACACGGATATCCCCGGCTGGGGGCGCGATGCAGCCGATCGCATCCTCGACCGTATCGAAGCAGTGGCCGGACGCATCGCTTCGGGCGTACGGACCCTCTGTGACCCCCAACGCCCTGAGCTGCTGGCCGCGTTCCGTACAGCCAACCACGCCATGGCCCTGCAGATGCGGCACTCGGCGCCCGACCAGGCCGGTGAGCGCCGGGCTCGCCATGATGCGGCCGCCCTCGAGCCGGCTCCCGCACCCGACGCGGCATGGCGTCCGTTCCAGCTGGCCTTCTTCCTGCTCTCTCTCGACGGGGTCGCCGATCCCTCACACCCGGACCGGGAGGTGGCCGACCTGATCTGGTTCCCCACCGGTGGTGGCAAGACGGAGGCGTATCTCCTGCTCGCGGCGTTCGTGATGGTCCTGCGCCGTCGTGATCCGCATGGCGGGGGCACTGCCGTTCTGAGCCGTTACACGCTGAGTCTGTTGACCACACAGCAATTCCAGCGTGCCGCCACGACGGTCTGCGCCCTGGAAAAGCTCCGCCGCGGGGATCCGGCGACGCTCGGCAGCGAGCCGTTCTCCATCGGTCTGTGGGTGGGAGAGCCGACTTCTCCCAACACCTACAAGGTGGCGGCCGATGCCTTCGACGACGTACGCGCGGCGGCGCGGCCCGAGGATGTGTTCACCCTGGACCGGTGTCCGTGGTGCGGCACACGCATCCTGCCCGGCAGGAAGTCCCCGGACATCGGCGACTACGGAGTGCGTGCGAAGGCTGATTCGTTTGCGTTCTACTGTCCGAGCGACGCGTGCGCCTTCCATGACGAGCTACCGGTGGCCGTCGTGGACGAGCACCTGTACGACCGGCCGCCGACGTTCGTTCTCGGTACGGTCGACAAGTTCGCGCGCCTGGCCTGGGAACCGAGGTCGGGGCGTCTGTTCGGAGCCGGGTCCGACCATCTGCCGCCCTCCTTGATCATCCAGGACGAGCTGCATCTGCTGACCGGTCCGCTGGGTACGACGGTGGGCCTGTACGAGTCGGCGGTGCTGGGGCTGTGCACGCGGGACGGTACCGGCCCGAAGGTGGTCGCCTCCACCGCGACGATCCGCCGCTCCGGCGAACAGGTCCGCGGGCTGTACGGGCGTGATGTGCAGCTCTTCCCACCCGCCGGGCTCGACGCGCGCCACTCCTACTTCGCCGAACCGGACACCTCACGTCCGGGACGCCGCTACGTCGGCGTAATGGCGCAGGGCCATACCGCGGGCCGTGCCTCCGTCGCCACGGCTGCCGCCATGCTTCAGGGCGCGTGGGAGCTTCCCGAGGAGAGCCGTGACGCCTACTGGACACTCGTCGCCTACCACCACAGTCTCCGCGAACTGGGCCGCACCGTCACAGCAGCGGCCGACGACATCCCCGCACAGCTGGCCGGGCTCGACAACGGGCAGGGCACCAGGGAACTGACGGAACGTCAGGTGCAGGAGCTGACAAGCAATCTTCCCCGTGCCGAGCAGCCCGTGCTGCTCGACCGGCTGGAGAAGCCGTACACCGACTCCGATTCCGTGTCGTTCCTCCCCTGCACCAACATGCTGTCGGTCGGTGTCGACGTGAAGCGGCTCTCCCTGATGCTGATGCAGGGACAGCCCAAAACCACCGCCGAGTACATCCAGGCGACCAGCCGCGTCGGCCGTCACTCGGTGCCCGGCCTGGTCGTGACGTTCTTCAACGCCACCCGCCCCCGGGACCGTTCGCACTACGAAACGTTCGACATCTATCACCGGGCGCTGTACCGGAACGTCGAGCCGACCAGTGTCACCCCGTGGTCCACACCGTCGCGGCGTCGTGCGCTGCATGCCGCGCTGGTGATCCTCGTACGCCATGGCCTCGGCCTGTCAGCCGAGAACCAGGCAGGTGAGATTGTCGACCGCCTGCCGGCCGCCGCTGCGCTCGCCGAGGAGCTGGCCCTCCGGGCGGCAGCCGGCGATCCGAGGGCGGCATCGGCCGTCCACGAGGAGCTGGACGACCTGCTGTCCGCCTGGCAGCAGCAGGCGCTCGATGCCCGTAAGGAAGGCAAGGAGCTGTACTACCGCGGTCAGGGCAAAGGACAGATGAATCTGCTGAAGAACTTCGAGCAGTACGGGGGTCTCTGGGAGACCCCTCACTCGATGCGCAACGTCGATCGGGAGTGCCAGGTGACGGTGAAGGGAGCGGACCTGTGAGCAGGCGACTGCGGGTGCGCCAGGCCCAGACGGTACTTCCGTTCGGGGTCGGGGCCGTCTTCGACATCCAGGGCGAGTCGTTCGTGGCGACGGGCATCGGTGACTGGCCCAAGCAGCGTCAGGAGGTCGAGTCGCTTCGGCTGGCCTCCCGGCTCGGGGTGAGCGCGTTCTACGCTGCGCCTCCCGCGACGGACGACCGGTTCGACCGGCAGAACGCGGCAGGTGCCCCGTACATCCGGTTCCCCTCGTGGCTGTTCTGCGGAGCGTGCCGCCGCATGATCCGCTGGCGTATCGCCGATGAGAAGGCGGGCATCCCGCCGCGCTGCCCGAGTTGTTCGCCCGTACGCCAGCTCGCACCGATGCGGTTCGTGCAGATCTGCGCGGGCGGCCATCTCGGCGACGTCGACTGGTGGTTCTGGGCACACTCCCGGCTGGATACTGCCGCCCGGCAGGCCTGCGACACGCGTGACCGGCTGCGGTTCAACGTGTCCGAACGCGCGACGGGCCTGGAGGCGCTGTCCGTCCTCTGCACCGCGAAGGGCTGCGGGGCCACCCGCGATCTGCTCGATGTTCTCGGCACCCATGGAATGCGGTGCTCCGGACGGAATCCCTGGCAACGGCGCAACGAGGCGGCGGAATGTACCAAGCCCGTGCAGGTGGTGCAGCGCACGGCGGGCAATCTGTACTACCCGGTGGTGAGCTCCGCGCTGGACATCCCGGAGAGCGACGCCCCCGCCGCACTCACCGACGAGGCCCTTGCGGAGCGGGTGCGTTCCAGCGACATGTGGGTTCCACTGTGCCGGGCTCACGGCGGACCTGCCGAGGACGCCTTCCGTGGCCTGGTCAAGGACGAGACCGGTGCTGATGACGTACTGCTGGACACGCTTCTGGCCGAGGAAACAGGGAGCACTCCCCCACCGTCGGCCCATGTGTCCGACACCTCCGACGAGCCGGCCGCCCCAGAGCTGAGCCGGGAGGAATGGGCGGCCTTCATGTCGCCCGCGCCACCCGCCACCCGCGACTTCGCCGTCCGCGAGACCGATCTCGGACTCGGCCACGAGAACGCCGAGCCCTGGGCATCGCTGCGGTACCGCATCGGCCGCGTCGTCCTGGCCGACCGGCTGCGCGAGGTGCGGGCCTTGCAGGGATTCCGCCGCGTCTCCCCCACCTCGGCCTTCGTACCCGCGGACACCGCCCGTCGGCTGCGCTGGCTCCCTGCCGTCGAGGTGTTCGGGGAAGGACTCTTCCTCACGCTGAACAAGGACGCGCTCACGGAGTGGGAAGGTGACGAGCGTGTACGCCAACGGGTGGCCGGCATGCGCACCGACCTCGACCGCTCCTTCCAGCGGGACCGGCTGGGCACCGTAACGGGCGCCGAACTCTCCCCGCGCTTCGTCCTCCTGCACACAATGGCTCATCTCCTCATCCGGCAGCTGTCGTTCGAGTCGGGCTACTCGACGGCAAGCCTGCGGGAGCGTGTGTACGCACGGCCCGAGCACGACCAGTACGGCGTTCTGGTGTACACGGCGGCAGGAGACGCGGAAGGCACCCTCGGCGGCCTCGTCCAGCAGGGCGAACCGCCCAGGTTTTCGGAGACTCTGCTGCGGATGACGGAGGCAGCTGCCTGGTGCTCGGCCGACCCGCTGTGCGCGGAGCACACCGGCCAGGGCTTCGACAATCTCAACCGTGCTGCCTGCCACGCCTGTGCGCTACTGCCGGAGACCAGCTGCGAAACGGGCAACACACTGCTCGACCGCGCGCTGGTCGTGGGCGGCGATCAGGTACCCGGCTACTTCGAGTCCGTTGTCGCAAAGGCCCTGTCGGCCGCGGCCGCAGCCATGGAGCGACTGCCCCGATGACTCTTACGTACGTGGATCTCACCCGGAGCCAGCAGGCGTCGCTCGACGCACTGCCGTTCGACGGCAACCATGTAGTCGATGGGCCGCCCGGCAGCGGCAAGAGCGTACTGGCCGCTCAGCGTGCTGTGATGCTCGCTCTGACCGGCGGACCGACCGTTCTGCTGACCCGGTCCTACCTGCTGCGGCAGTCCATCGCCCCTCTGGTTTCCGCACTCGGCCCGCAACAGGACAAAGTGGTGGTCGCAACCGCTCATTCCTGGCTGTCCCGCTGGTACCGCGAGTGTGCGGGCACCGATCCCTCCCGAACAGATTCGGGCTGGTTCGACTGGAGCGAGTTCTTTCAACAGGCCGCCGTGGCCGAAACGGCACACGGCTTCTCCTTCGTCATCGACGAAGGACAGGATCTCCCGCCGGACTTCTACCGCTTCTGCCGGGTGCTCCGGGCCCGGACGACCGTCTACGCGGACGAGTGCCAACGCCTGACCGAGACACAGTCGACTCTGCCGGAGATCGCGAAGGCGCTCGGCGCCGGAGCACCGCGCCACCTTGCCGGTAATCACCGCAACACCCGGCAGATCGCCGAACTGGCCGCCTACTTCCATGTCGGGACGGACACACCACAACTTCCGGAGCGCGAGGGACCGCCGCCACGTCTGCACAGGCTGTCCCGTCCGGGCACACTCGTCGACCTGCTGATAGGCATGGTCGAACAGCACCCGGGTCGAGGCGTCGGAGTCATCCTGAACTCCACTCGGGACCAGCAGGACCTCCTGACCCGACTGACGCGGCGGTCTCCGAGGATCAAGCCGCAGATGTACACATCGCAGGCGGCCGGGGGCCGGTACAGGAACCTGGATCTCGGCCGCCCAGGCATTGTGATCGTGAACCGAGCGAGCGCCAAAGGTCTCGGCTTCGACACCGTGGTGGTCCCTGACACGCACTCGGACGCGGCCACCGACCCGACATCCGCTTCATTGCGCATGGCCTACTACGTACTGGCCACGCGCGCCCGTATCGAACTGCACCTCGGATACGAAGGACTGAACGAACCACCGGCCATTGCGCAGATTCCCCGTCATGCGCTTGCCCGCGAATAGCGAGCACTGCAAGATCCGGTCGCTGGTACACCAGAACCCACGCCGCCGGGCGCCCGCCCCTGCTGTCTCTGTGCTCGGGTGTCGGACCCAGGGATCTCTCGGGGTTGTCCCCCACTGAAGTCCGGGGTTTATCCGGTCGCCCGGGCGACGCCGACTCCGTAGGTTCTGCGGTGGAATCGATCCACCGCTCGACAGATCAGCCCACGGAGGCCCCAGGTGACCGCCCCATCGCGCAGGCAGACGCGCACCCTTCACCCGTTCGTCGCGGCCTTTGTGCGGTTCGTCGTGTGTGGTGGCGGTGTCGGGCTTGCGTCGAGCGGGGCGCTCGTCCTGCTCAGCGACCGGATACCGATGGTTGTTGCCAACGCGCTGGTCACCGTCGTTTCCACTGTCATCGCGACCGAGTTGCACCGGCGGGTCTCCTTCCGGAGCGAGCGGAAGGGGTGGGGGGTCCATCTTCAGTCCGGGGTGACGGTCGCCGTGAGCTATGCGTTCACGACGGGGGCGCTGCTCTGTCTGTACGCCGTGCGGTCCGAGCCCTCGGCCCTGATCGAGCAGACGGTCTATCTGTCAGCTTCCACTCTGGCGGGGATCGGACGGTTCGCGCTGCTGCGGGTCGTCGTCTTCGGCGACCGGAAGCAGGCCCCCTCGCGCGATGACTCGCTGAGCAAGGCCGCGGTTGCGATGGCTGCGTGAGGGGTGGCGCCCGGGGCGTCCCGTCGGATGCGCGTCGCTCCATCGCCCCCTGTCGGCTCTGCTCCGCCCCCGTGGTCGGCGCGGTGGTCGCGCTGGTTGACCATCCGTGGCCGGTCGCGTGGGCGACATGGGTCCCACGGGTGGGCCGGGGCGGATGAGGGCCCTTGTACCGGGTCGCTGTCCGGTGCGGCCTGACGCGGTGGAAGTGTGGGGCGGAGAGCCGGTCCGCCGCGGCGCGCAGGGCGTACGGCGATCCGCCGCATCGGAGTGAGCGTCAGACGGGTCGTTGTCCCTTGGACGTGGCAATGGTGATCGTCCTGGCTCGACGCCGGAAATCGGCCCGCCCCTCAGGGCGCCTTGAACAGCTCCGGGAAGCGGGGAGCGAGCCAGGGTTTGCGACCCCAGGCGAGGACACGGCCGCGGGCCATGGCTCCCCATGGGTTGCACCGGCCGAGCGCCATCAGGAGGAAGGTGACCGGCTCGATGAGGATGGTGCAGTCCGGGCGGGTGGGCGGCTGAGGGGTGACGGATACGACGCCGTCGGTGAAGGTGACGCCGAAGCGGGCGCCGCTCCACAGCCGGATCGTGTAGCGGGCGGTCAGCCGGGCGATCGCAGCGGCATCGGTCACCCGGGGCATCGCCGTAATGAGGAAGGGCAGCGACAGCTCGACGCGCCTGCGGTCGAGCATGTGCGGGCGGCCCAGCGCACGGGCGAGGTCGTAACCATGGCCGAGCATGTGTGTCAGCAGGTACGAACCCAGCACTGCCTTGGTCATCGGGCCCAACGGGGTGACCACGTTCGTGTCCGTCGTGCACCCGTCCGCCGCCGTGAGGTACGCGTCCGCGTGCGTCACGATCAACTCGGCCAGCGGATCGGCGTCCCGCTCCCCGAAACCGGCGAGCGCGCGCTCATTGGCTTCGGCGAGACTCTGCGGCGTTCCGTCGCCGTAGCTGCGTTCCTGCCCGGCCGCGATGTCGGCCATCAGCTCGTTGGCCTGCGCCAGATGCGCTGCCGCCTGCCCGAGGGTCCACTCCGAGCCGGGCACCGGAACACCTGTGTCGGCAACCCCGCGCAGCACCGCGGCGATCTCCTCGGCGGTGGCGCGTATCGCCTCGCCGAGCCCCTCGGGCAGCGTGCCTCGTACGTCGTGTCCGGTCACTGGTTCCACGTTTCTCCCCGCCTCGACCGCGTCTGTGCGCCGGATGCGCGCAGCCCGGCCGCGGACCTCGTCACGGATCACCCACGGTGCCCGCGGTACACAAGACCAGGTGGCGGGGCCTGCGACAAGAGCCGGAGCACCAGGACCGCGGGCGTCATCGACCACAACCCCCTGTCGAGCTCGACGCCCTCGTCGCCGTCTGGGTGACGGTACCCGGAAGGTACGTATGTAGACACCCGTCATCTGCACCTGCCGCAAAGCACCTGGCTCCTTTGCGCACCTCCAGCGGTTGCGCCCATATACTCGTTGGCCGGTCGGCCCGTTCGTCGCCGCCCGGTGACTCGTGGCTGGGCCACCGGGGGAGAACGAAGTGGCGGGGGCGACCGGACCGATCCGGACAGGCGTGGCACTGGCGGGCGGGCGTTACCGCATCGAGGAGCAGGTCGGCCAGGGCGGGATGGCCGCCGTGTACAAGGCGCACGACACAGCCAGGACGCCGCCGGATGTGCTGATCACCAACCAAAAGATGCTGGATCTGCTGCTGCAGCGTGCCGAGGACCGGCCGTTGTGGGAGGGCGCCGATCTCACGTATGTGGTGCTCGACGAGTTCCATACGTACGACGGGGCGCAGGGCACGGATGTGGCGATGCTGCTGCGCCGGCTCGTACGCCGCGACCGGCTGCCGCCTCGGACATTCAGGGGCTGCGGCCTCTGTGGGACAAGGAACGGACGGCGCGGATCTTCCGGCGGTGTACGGCGGGTTGCCAAGGTGTGTTCCGGGAGCGGGAGGTACGGGGACAGGGTGGCGTACACCTCGGCCGCCGAAGCGGGGCGGTCTTCGGACGCTTGGCCGGCAGAGCCGACACCAGGTCCTGGAGCGGCCGGTCCACGTCCACACCGGCATCCGCGATCGGCGGCGGCGCCCGATCGCTCCCTTCGTCCGGCCACCGCACGGGCCGTAGGACATGCCTCCCGCCCTGCTGCGAGTCGCCACCCCACCATCACCCTCCGCTCATACGTGGCCATAGGAGACGGTCCCGTCGGTTCATAGGCCAGAATGAGTGGTAATGACAGCGACACCACCGGCCCCCGATCAGAGCGGCACTCCCCCGGGTCCCAGCCGTTACAGCGCCTTCGCTCACCTCACCGCCCCGAACTCGGCTCTCTACCGGCAGGTGATGGCGGCATTCCTCGCCGCGAAGGAGCGGTTTGCGGTGCATCTGCGTCCCGAAGACGTGTACGCCGCTCTGCCGTCCGAGCATCGGCCGCCGGAGAGCGAGACCGTGGTGAAGGCCCTGGACAAGCTGGTGGAATGGGGAAATCTGCGGGCCGATCCGGACACCGCGCGGGTGACCGCTGTCGAGGACTTCTACCGCAAGCGGTTCATCTACCAGCTCACCGCGTCCGGCGAGGCGGCCGAGACGGCGCTCGCCGCCTACGACGAATCGCTGGGACGGCCCGGGGCTCTGCAGGCGGTCGCCCTGCGTGACATCATCACGCAGCTGCGCGCCCTGCTCGTCCTCGCAGCGGACGACGCGCCGGACCCGGCCAAGACACATCTCGCACTGTTCACGTTGACCAGCCGTTTCGCGGCACTCGCGGACAACGCGCGGGCGTTCATGGGCTCCCTGCAGCGCACCATCGACCTGCACGACGTCGAAGTCGAGACGTTCCTCGCGTACAAGGACCAGTTGATCCAGTATCTGGAACGCTTCATCCAGGACCTGATCACGCTCGGCGCACGCATCGCCCGGCTCGTCCTGGAGTTGGAGCACCGGGTCGAACCGCTGCTGCGGCTGGCCGCCGCCCGAGAGGCCGCCGATGCTTCGCCCGGAGAAACGGAACAGGCCGAAGCCCGGGCGTTCGGGCAGTGGGAGAGCCGCTGGTCCGGACTCGCCTCCTGGTTCCTGTCCCGGGACGGCCGCGAGTCGCAGGCCCGGCTGCTGCGCGGCCGGGCACTCGGCGCGATTCCGCAGCTGCTGGCCGTGGTCCGCTCGCTGACCGAACGCCGGGCCGGGCGCTCGGACCGGTCCGCGGACTTCCGGACTCTGGCCCGCTGGTTCGCCGAAGCGCCCGACGACGAGACACGGCACCGGTTGTGGCGTGTGGCCTTCGGCCTCTATCCCGCCCGTCATCTCAGCATCGACGCGGATTCCCTCGCCTCGCGCCAGGCATCCCCGACTCCGGCCTCGACCCCCTGGGCCGAGGCGGAGCCGCTGCGGATCAGTCCGCAGCTTCGGCGCAGCGGCAGTTACGAGAGGCGTGGAAAGGCACGCAAGGTCGAGGACAGGACCGAGGCCCGGGAGTTGCTCGCCGCGCTGGCGAGGAAACAGACCCAGGAGACCGAAACGGCCCGTGCGCTGCTCGCCACCGGAGGTGAAACCCGTCTGTCACGACTCGGTACGCTGGACCCGCTCTCCTTCCGGTTGTTCCTCCAGCTGCTGGGCGATGCTCTTGCCTCGTGGCGGCCGGGCATGACAACGACTGCGGTGACCAGCAACGACGGCTCCATGGAGATCCGGCTCACCGCCCTGGGTGACGGCCGGACGGCCCGTATCGAGACTCCGGACGGGGTCTTCACCGGGCCCGACCACGGCGTCGAGATCACCGATCTGACCATGCCGGTGTCCCGACGGCCGGCGGCCGGCCCGCCGGTAACGGCGGCGGCCACGACACCCCGGGAGGCAGGATGACCACCCCTCTCGCCGAGGTGCTGGAGGGACAGCGTGCCGCCGAGGTGAGGCGGGCGGCGCGCGCCCTCCTGAAGGAGCCGCTGCTGCGGGCCGCCGGTCCGAGTGCCGATGCGTTCCGGCTCGTCCGACAGCACGCCTCCGAACTGCGGGAATGGTTCGACCGCAACACCGGCTGGCGCCTTCAGGTGGATGCGGAGACCGCCCGGCTGTACCGGACACCGGGCACCCTCGACGACGCCTCTCATCCGGCGCGCGAGGCGAGCCGCGCCGCAGTGCCGTTCACCCGCCGCCGCTATGTGCTTCTGTGCCTGGCGCTTGCCTGTCTGGAACGCGGCGAGAATCAGATCGCGCTGGGCCGTCTCGCCGAGCAGGTGGTCCTGGATGCCGCCGATCCGCAACTCGTCGCGGCCGGTGTCGCCTTCACCCTTGAGCGGCGCGACGAGCGTCTGGACCTTGCGGCAGTGGTACGGCTGCTGCTCCGGTACGGCGTGCTGCGCCGGGTGGCCGGTGAGGAGGACGCCTATGTGAGCGGGTCCGGCGATGTTCTCTATGACGTGGAGCGCCGGGTACTGGCCGGAATGCTGGCCACCCGTGTGGGGCCGTCGCTCGTGGCCGCCGAGAGTGCCGACGAGCGGCTGGCCGAGCTCACCGCCGAAACGGCACTGGACAGCGACGACCTGCGTTTCCGCGCTTTGCGGCGCTCGCTGACCCGTCGGCTGCTGGACGATCCGGTGCTCTACTACGACGAGCTCACGGACACCGAACTGGCCTATCTCACCCGGCAACGCGGCTTTCTGACGGCCCGTATCACGGAAATCACCGGGCTGGTGGCGGAGGTGCGGGCCGAAGGGATCGCCATGGTCGATCCGTACGACGACCTCGCCGACCTCCGGATGCCCGAGCAGGGCACCCGTGGTCACATCACGCTGCTGCTCACCGAGCGTCTGGCAGCCGTCGCGGGCCCGGTGTCACTCGTCGAGCTCCAGCAGTGGATACGTGAACTTGCCGCGGTGCATGGCGGGTTCTGGTCCAAGGCGGCCCGGGAACCTGGATCCGAACCGGAGTTGGTGGAACAGGCCGTGGAGCGGCTGACCGCCCTGGGGCTCGTGTCCCGTACGGCCGACGGCGTCGCACCGCGCCCGGCACTCGCCCGCTATGCCGTGGGCGAGGCCGTCGTTCTCGACCCCGGTGTGTCCACGACCCGAAAGGCGCCGAAGCGTTGAGCATCCTCCCGGACGACCCCGCGACCGCCCCTCTCGTTCCCGCCCAGCAGGCGGCGGGAAGAGGCGTCCCGACGACGGCCGGAACCGCCCTTCCCGCTCCTGCGCGCAGCCGGTGGCAGCCGCTGCGGATCGGGCTCGTCGATCTCTTCTACTACGACCGCGAGGAGTTCTGGTTCCGTGACGGCCGGCTGCTGTTGCGGGGCAACAACGGAACCGGCAAGTCCAAGGTGCTCGCCCTCACCCTTCCGTTCCTGCTCGACGGCGACCTGTCGGCACGAAGGGTGGAACCGGATGCCGATCCGAGTAAGCGGATGGAGTGGAATCTGCTGCTGGGCGGGGAACATCCGCACCCGGAACGGCTCGGCTACACCTGGGTGGAGTTCGGCCGGCTGGACGAGCGGGGCCAGGCTCATTTCCGTACGCTCATGTGCGGGCTGAAGGCCGTGTCCGGACGCGGTATCGCCCGTCACTGGTTCGCTGTCACCGACCAGCGGATCGGCCCGGAGCTGAGCCTGCTGGACGCAACGGGAACGGCCCTGTCACGGGACCGGCTGGCCGACGCCGTCGCCGGGCGCGGCACGGTGTACGACCAGGCCGGGACGTACCGCAGGGCGGTGGACGAAGCGCTGTTCGGCCTGGGCGAGCAGCGGTACGCGGCATTGGTGGACCTGCTCGTCCAGCTGCGTCAGCCACAGTTGTCGAAGCGTCCCAACGAAGCGGCCCTCTCGCGCGCTCTGACGGAGGCCCTGCCTCCGATGGACCAGGCGGTGATCGCCGATGTGGCCGAGGCTTTCCGTTCGTTGGACGAGGAGAAGGAGGAGCTCCGCGCGGCGAGCGAGGCGGAACGCGCGGCCGCGGCCTTCCTGGAGCACTACCGGCGGTACGCGCGGATCGCCTCGCGGCGTCGTGCGCGTCTGCCGCGTACCGAGCACGCCCGGTACGAGCGGCTGCAGCGTGACCTTTCCGCGGCGCAGGCCGAGCGGGGCAAGGCGCTGGAGGAGCGGGCGTCGGCACAGGAGCGCGGTGCGGCGCTGGAGGAGGCCGAGGCCCGGCTGAAGGCCCAGGACGCCGCACTGCGGGCGGGGCCGGAGATGCGTAGTGCGCGCGAGCTGGAACAGGCCGGGAGGGAGGCCCTGCGGACCGGCGACGACCACGACCGCGCCGCGGCGGACCGCGACCTCGCCGTGGCCGCGCACCGGCGGGCTGTGCTCCGGGTCGGCACGGCGCAGAACCGGTTGAGCGCCGCGGACGGACGGCTCGTGTCGGCGCGGCTGCGGGGCCGCCGGGCGGCGCAGACAGCGCGGATCGATCCGGAGCTGCATACCCGGGACGTTCCGGAGCCCGAGCTGCGGCGCTCGGTCGAGGAGGCGTTGGCGCGCCGGCAGCGCACGGTGGATCTGGTGGCGGGCCTGACCGGCCGGGCCGAGCGGGCAGCCGCCGCCCGGCTGGATGCGGCGCGGCGCCTGGACGATGCGGAGGGCGAGGTGGGGCAGGCCGGGGAACTGGCGGCTCAGACGGCCGAAGCGGTGACCGCCGCCGGCGAGGCTCTGCTGGCCCAGGTGCGTGAACACGTGCGCGAATGCCGTCAGTTGCGGTTTCCCGACCCGGTGGGCCTGCTGGACCGGTTGCAGGACTGGCTGTCGCACCTGAACGGGCCGAGCCCGGCACAGGTGGATGCGGCGGACGCCCATCGTGCCGCGTCGGCCGCTCTCGCGGATCTGTCCGCCCGGCTGGTGCAGCAGCAGTCGGCGCTGGCGGAACGCCGGGACGCGGTACAGCGGGAGTTGGCGGCGCTGGAGGCCGGAGGCGGGCGCGGACCGCAGGTCCCGTACACGAGAACGCCGGGGGTCCGGGAGCGGGCCACCGGTGCACCGCTGTGGCGTCTCGTGGACTTCCACGATCATGTACCGCAGGGGGAACGCGCCTTGCTGGAGGCGGCGTTGGAGGCCTCGGGGCTGCTGGATGCCTGGGTGTGCCCGGACGGAAGTGCCGTGTCGGCACTGACCGGTCCGGCAGCGGGGAACCACGACGTCCTGGTCGCTCCGGGGGCGCCGGTGGCCGGCACATCGCTGGCGCAGGCGCTGCGGCCGGCCGTGGATCACGAGGACGAGCGCGCACGGGCCGTGGGCGAGGAGACGGTGGGCCGGCTGCTGGTCTCCGTCGGACTGGGCGCGGAGCGGCCGCTCGGGTACGACGGCGGTACGTGGGTGGCCGTGGACGGCCGCTTCCGGGTGGGCTCGCTGACCGGCAGCTGGTCGAAGGAGGCCGCGGAGTACGTCGGTGAGGGCGCCCGGGAAGCGGCGAGGCGGGTCAGGCTGTCCGCGCTCAGGGACGAACTGACCTCGGTCGAAAGGGAGTCGGCGGCACTCGCCGAGGACCGGTCGACTGTTGCGGCGCAGCGAGGGCTGCTCGACGAGGAGCTCGCCGCGCTCCCCGACGACGGCGGGCTCAGGCAGGCACACGCGCGTGCCGTCGCGGCCCGCGAGACCGCCCGTCGGGCCGTCCTGAGGCGTGACGAACGGTCGGCGGATCTGGCGCATGCGGCCGACAGCGACCGTGCGGCCGTCCGTGAACTTGTGGAGACCGCTGCGGATGTCGGTCTCTCCCCGCAGGCGACCGAGCAGCCGACGCCGGCTACGGCCGGAACCACGGCGGACGGGCCGCCGATGTCCGTGGATCCCGCGTTCGCTCCGGCGGCGATGCGCCGCACGCTGGCCTCCGTACGGGACGGTCTGGCCGATCACCGGCTGGCCCTCGCCGAGGTCTGGCCGGCGCTCCGCGAGCGGACCGAGGCCGGGCAGGCCCTTGCGGAGGAGCAGTCGGATGCCGAGGAGACGCAGGCCCGGGTCACGGAACTGACGGAACGTACGGAAGCCGCATCCCACGCGGCAGCCGCGGCCGACGAACATCACCGCACTCTACGCTCCACCGTGGGAGCGGCGGTGGCCGAGCTGGAACAGCGTCTCGCCGACACCGCCGGGGAGCTCGGCCGCTGTGTCCGCCAGCAGAAGGAGTCCGCCGCGGCCCGCGCCGCGGCGGACCGGCGTGCCAGCCACGCCGAGGGACGCATCGAACAGCTGGAGTCCGATCTCGACACCGCTTCCGCCGCACGGACGGATGCGGTGGAAGCGCTGCGCCGGTTCGCTTCCACGGGACTGATCGGGGTGGCCGTCCCCGAGCTCGTGCTACCGCCGCTGAACGACGGCGCGTGGGCGGTCACTCCGGCCGTCGCGCTCGCCCGTGGCATCGAGGCGGAGTTGTCGGCGGCGGACGATTCGGACGGATCCTGGGAGCGTGTGCAGCGTCGTCTGAGTGAGGAGCTCAAGTCCCTGCAGGACGCACTGTCCCGGCACGGCCATACCGCGTCGGCCCGGATGGTGGAGGACGGGATGGTCGTCGACATCGTCTACCAGGGGCGCGAGCGGGCCGTACCCGAGCTGGCGGAGGCACTCGCCACCGAGGTCGGCGAGTTGCAGCGCATCCTGTCCGCTCATGAGCGGGAGATCCTGGAGACCCATCTGCTCACGGAGGTCGCGGGCACCCTCCAGGAGCTGATCGGCGCGGCCGAGCGTCAGGTGCGGGCGATGAACGCGGAACTGGAGGAGCGGCCCACCTCCACGGGCATGAAGCTGCGCCTGGTGTGGCGGTCGTCCCGCAAGGCGCCGACGGGACTGGCCCGCGCACGCGAGGAGCTGCGGCAGTCCGCCGACGCCTGGTCACCGGAGGATCGCGCGGCGGTCGGCGAGTTCCTGCAGTCGCAGATCACTCTGCGGCAGTCGGCCGACGTATCGGGCAGCCGACTGGAGCAGCTGACCGCGGCGCTGGACTACCGGGCCTGGCACGAGTTCGGGATCGAACGCCATCAGCACGGCCGCTGGGTGTCGGCCACCGGCCCCGCTTCGGGTGGCGAGCGGGTGCTCGCGGTGTCGGTACCGCTGTTCGCCGCGGCCTCCTCCCACTACGCGACGGCCGCCAGTCCGCACGCACCCCGGCTCGTCACCCTGGACGAGGCGTTCGCGGGCGTCGACGACGACTCGCGCGCCAAGTGCCTCGGGCTGCTGCACGCTTTCGACCTGGACGTCGTCATGACGAGCGAACGGGAGTGGGCGTGCTATCCCCAGGTTCCGGGGGTGGCGATCGCTCAGCTGTCCCGTATCGACGAGGTGGCGGCTGTACTGGTGACCCGCTGGGAATGGGACGGGACGGAGCGCGCCCGGGGGTTCGAGCCGGACCGCGGACCGGTCGGTACCCGGGCCGAACCGGACACGGCGGCACCGGGGCCCGCGGGCGCGGAAGGAGTGGGCGTCGGAGCCGAGCCGGTGTCGGCGGCTCCGGGGCCGCCGGACTCTCCGGCCCGTACGGCGGTCGCGGGCCCGGCCGTCGACGCCGCCTCCGGTGCGCAGAACGCGACTCTCCAGGATTGCGCGTGGCAGTGACTCCTCCGCCCGGCGAGGCGGCGTCACCGGACCCGGGCTGGGCAACACACGCAGGGGACCGGCCCCGGGACGACGGGCGTACGCATCCCGGTCCGGCGCCGATCGACCTCGTGCGCCTGCGCCGCCTGCTCGGCGCACCGGAGCTGGCGTGGCTCGTCGAGCGGATCCGGCGACGGCTCGAACGCGAGGAACCCCTCACCGGCTCGGTGTCCCTCGCCGATCCCGACGCCGCAGGGCGTGGTGCGGTCGAGCGGCTGCTGGGCAGGGCGCCTCGTCGCGGTCGGTCCCTCTCCGTACGGCTGGAGGCGGTGGACCACGTCCTGCGCCGTTCCGGCATCAGCCCCGACGGTCTCGCGGCGGCCATACGCGCGCTGACCGGCCCCGTAGTGCCGGTGCGGGCCGAGCGGGACGAGAAGGCGCGGGCCTGGGCCGAGGCGTATGCCCCGCTCGACGCTCTGGTGACGCGCCGCCCCGAGCTGGCGGAGTGGGCTGACCGGATGCGGGGCGAGGGGCTCGTACGACGCCTGGCTCCTGAGCCACGACTGGCCGCGGCCCTGCTCGCCGACACGGCGTCCGCCCTGGACGGCCTGCCCGTCGAACCGGCCATGTCCCTCCCGGCTTTCGCGGCGCGTGCACTGGGCAACGCACACGCCCTGGACGACGGCACCGCCCTCGCCACGCTCGTACTGTCCGCCCTGCGACGGCTCAGCGGCCGGCCACCGGGCAGCGGTGCGCAGTGGCGACGGGAGACCTGGGCCTCGGCGGGGCTGGTCAGAGACGAGTTGTCGTCGACGGTCCTCGCCCTGAACGTGCGCGGCACACCGGCTCTCGACCTGCACGCCGACGCGGGTGAACCCGTCGTGCTGACGCTGCGCCAGCTCACTCGTCACCCCTCATCGCCGCGCACGCGGCCGACCACCGTAAGGATCTGCGAAAACCCGGCGGTCGTGGCCGCTGCGGCCGACGCCCACGGCACGGGCTGCGCCCCACTGATCTGTCTGCAGGGCCAGCCGTCAGCCGCCGCGCTCGCCCTGCTGGGCACGCTCCACGCACAGGGCTCGACGCTGCTCTACCACGGCGACTTCGACTGGGGTGGACTGCGGATCGCGTCGACGCTGCTGCGGCATGTGGCCTGGCTGCCATGGCGGTACACGGCCACCGAATACCGTACGGCCGTGGGCCGCACCACGCCGCTCGCCCCGCTCACCGGCCGGCCTGTCGACTCCCCGTGGGACCCCGGACTGCGCCCTGCGCTCGTCGAACTGGGGGTACGTGTCGAGGAGGAGTCCGTCCTCGACGATCTCCTCACCGACCTCCTCGACGATCCGTCCACGAGGAACGGCAGGGCGGGCGCTCAGTAGTTCACCCCGACGTGGGCCGTCGATGGAGACAGCGGGAACTGTGCGTGACTCCGGAACTGCCGGACGACCCCGGTGATCCGCTCCGTGGCGGAACACGGTGTCCGGCGCCGTCCGGTGCCACGAGGGGTCTGCGTCACCTCATCTACGATCAACCACGTGTGCGCAAACGTCATAGTCGCCGAAGACGACGAGAAGCAGGCCGAACTCGTACGCCGCTATCTGGAACACGAGGGCCACGCGGTCACGGTCGTCGGGGACGGCCTGGCGGCCCTCGCCGAGGTCCGGCACCGGGAGCCCGATCTGTTGGTGCTCGATGTGATGATGCCGCGGGCCGACGGTCTGGACGTGGTACGTGTGCTGCGCGCCGAGCACCGGGAGCTGCCGGTGCTGATGCTGACGGCCCGCAGCACAGAGGACGATCTGTTGCTGGGTCTGGATCTCGGTGCGGACGACTATGTGACGAAGCCGTACAGCCCGCGTGAGTTGATGGCGCGCGTACGGACGCTGCTTCGTCGCACCCGGCGGGTTGCGGCAGGTATCGATCCCGCCGCGGATGAGGTACTGACGGTGGGTGCGCTCGTGGTCGATTCGGTCCGGCACGAGGTGTCGGTCGAGGGCCGGTTCGTGGAGTGCACGCCCGGTGAGTTCCGGATTCTCGCCGCCATGGCGGCCGAGCCCGAGCGGGTCTTCACCCGGCAGCGGCTCCTGGAGGAGCTGCACGGCTTCGACCGGTACATCAGCTTTCGCACCGTTGACGTGCACATCATGAACCTGCGTAAGAAGATCGAGCCCGCACCGCGTCGGCCGGCCCGGCTGCTCACCGTCTTCGGTGTCGGCTACAAGCTGACGGACCCGGCGAGGAATGCTTCGCGTGCGTCGTCGTAGCCGGGTGCGTGGTGTGCCCCTTCGACGTGAGCAGCGGGCGCGGCTGCCGCTCCGCAAGAGTCTGTTCGGCCGTCTGCTGGCGGTATCGGCGCTGGTGGCGGCGTGTTCGGTGGCCGCCACGGCCTGGCTTGCCGTACAGACCACCTCCGGCGCCATCAAGCAGGAACAGGGTCAGAATCTCACCGCGGATGCCCGGATCTACAACACCCTGCTCGGATACGCGGCGACCCACCCGACCTGGGACGGCGTCGACAGCACCGTGCGCGACCTGGCGCGGCAGTCCGGTCGGCGGATCGCCCTCACCACCGAGCAGCGCCGGCCACTCGCCGATTCCGCCACCCGGCCATCCCCGCCCGCGCTGCCGCCCGAGGCATCGGCGATCGTGGATCCGCTGTCCGTGGACACGGCGCTGTCCCAGACGGTGGGCCGGGCCGGCGTCACGGCCGACCGTGTCGACCCGCGCGCAGTCGGTCCGTTCCGGCTGCCCGCGGTCGAGCGTACGGCGTTGCAGCGTGCCGCCGACCGGAGTGTGGCGTGCCTGAATAGGTCCGGGGTCGCGGCGGATGTGGTCCGGGGCCCGAGTGGGCGCCCGCGCATCGAGGTCGTGGGCAACGATCCCGACCGGATGCAGGGCACCAGGTGCGCATCCGACACATTGGACGAACCGACAGCGACCGAGCGAAAGGCGCTGGGCGCGCTCAATCGGCTCGCCGATGCCTGCCTGAAACGTCAGGGCCGCACGGGTGTACAGCTCAATCTGGACCTGTCCTGGGGCGGCGGTCCCGAGCCGATGCCCAGCGCCGGTGTCTTCACCCCGTCGCCCGCTCCCGCGCCGAGCGTCCGCACCGGCGACGACGACCGGGCCACCGCATCCTGCGTGGGCACGGCCCGCCGTGAGCAGCTCAGTTCCTATGTCGCCTCGCCCGCACTGCTGTTCATCGGCGACGAGGGCGGCACGACCGTGCCCGGCTTCGACCTCTCCCCGGCGAACACCGCGAAGATCGCGGGTGCCGCGGCGCTCGTCCTGGCGCTCACCGTCGGAGCCACCATGCTGGCCGGGGCCCGGCTCGTACGGCCGCTGCACGCCCTCACCGGTGCGGCACAACGGATGCGGGACGGGGAGAACTCCGCGCCGGTGCTGGTCACCGACGACAACGAGATCGGGCGGCTCGCCGCGGCCTTCAACGACATGTCGGCCCACCGCGCCCGCCTCGAAGGACAGCGCAAGGACATGGTCAGCGACGTCGCCCATGAACTGCGCACCCCGCTGAGCAATATCCGCGGCTGGCTGGAGGCTGCGCAGGACGGTCTGGCGGAGCCCGACCCGGCGTTCATCTCCTCGCTCCACACGGAGGCCGTTCAGCTGCAGCACATCATCGACGATCTCCAGGATCTGGCCGCGGCCGACGCGGGTGCGCTGCGGTTGCACCCCGAGCCGGTACGCATCGAGGACGTTCTGAGCCAGGTCGCCGCGGCCCACCAAGCAGGAGCGGAGACGGCTGGAGTCACGTTGGCCGTCCTCACGGCGACGGCCGGCGCTGCCGGTCCCGAGCTGATGGCCGATCCGGTCCGGCTGCGTCAGGCCATCGGCAACCTGGTCTCCAACGCGGTGCGTCACACCCCGGCGGGTGGGAATGTCACCTTGCATGCGTACGCGTCCGAGTGCGCGGACCAGGTCGTGGTGGACGTCACCGATACGGGCAGCGGCATCTCGGCCGAGGATCTGCCCCATGTCTTCGATCGCTTCTGGCGCGCGGAGAAGTCCCGCAGCCGCCGCACCGGCGGCAGCGGGCTGGGCCTGGCGATCGTACGGAAACTCGTCGAGGCGCACGGCGGCTCGGTGAGTGCGGTGAGCGTCGACGGCCAGGGTTCGGTGTTCACGCTCCGGCTGCCGGCGGATCCTGCGCAGACGGGGTCGGATGAATGGGGAGAGGCTGGTGGGCCGGGCGAGTCCCCAGGAGCCTCGACGGGCGTGTCGGGGAGCGCGGCAGGCGGCTGCGAGCGCGGGAGCGGCGCGGGCGGACCCGAACGTGCCGTGGGCGGCCGTGGAAGCGGTGCGGGCCAGGCCTGATGCGATGACCACAGCGATCTGACAGTTTCTTCATAACTTCACGCCAGCCTGTCGGCATGCCTTGCGCCCGGTGCTAACCGGCTTCCGGGCACACCGAGGCCGACCTGGAATGGAGCCATGCCCATGCCCCACCGTCTGTCCCTGCGTACCGCCGTCCTTGCCGCTGTCGCGGCCGGCGCGGTACTCGTCCCGTCGACCGCGGCCTTCGCCGACAGCACGCCCGCACCGAAGCCGTCCGTCGAGCGGTCCGCCGCAGCCGCCCCGGCCGGTGTCACCGGCGCGCCCCCGCGGGGCTCGGAGCCGTCGGTTGCGCCCCGTGGCGGTGTCGCCGCAGGCGACAGTCCCGCCCCGGCCGTGGTCGAGCCTTCGGCCGCGGGCGAGCGTCCCGCTGCCGCCGCTCCGCGCGGTGGCGTCGCCGCGGGCGAGCGACCGGCCGGGACCTCGAGCAGCAGCACCACCGCCCTTGCCGGGTCGGCCGCAGCCGCCCTTCTGGTCGCGGGAGCGGGAACGCTCGTGCTGCGCCGCCGCACCGCCGCACAGCAGGGCCGCTGAACTGCCGGCACGTCAGTCCCTTCACGGCCACTGACATGCAAGGCAACTGACCGCGCTCGAAAACCGACCGCGCTCAGCAGTTGACCTCCCCTCGTGGCGCCGCCCCGTCCCGGGCGGCGCCACTGCCCATCTCCGTCCCGTTCTGGAGCCCCCATGTCCCGTACGCCCATGCCGCTTTGGCATGTCACACTTCCGGTGCTCGCCTGCCTCGCCCTCACCGGCTGCTCCTCCGGCGCCGTGGATGGCTCGTCCGCCGCATCACACGCCGGCGGCAATTCATCCAGCGCCTCGGGCTCTCTCAACTCTCCGAAGGACACGGGGCCCGGGGGGACGCAGAAGCCCGAGAAGTCGGGGAAGCCGAGGTCCGCGGCGAGCCCCACCCATGTCAGCATCCCTTCGATCGGGGTGGACAGCTCGCTGATGCGGCTCGGTCTGAACGAGGACGGCACCGTCCAGGTCCCGCCCGCCGAGAAGGGCATGACGGTCGGCTGGTACACCGGTGGCGCCGTCCCCGGCGAACGTGGCGCCGCGGTACTCATCGGGCACAACAACACCGGCTTCGGGAAGGCCGTCTTCCACGATCTGAAGAAGATCGGCAAGGGTGCGGACATCGCGATCCGCAACGACCGGGGAGCGGAGCTCCACTTCAGGGTCACCGGCACGGAGACCGTCAGCAAGAATGCCTTCCCGACCAAGAGGGTCTACGGGGCCACCGACGAGCGCGTCCTGCGTCTCATCACCTGTGACGGCGCCTTCGACGCGCAGGGCCATCCCGTGGACAACCTCATCGTGTATGCCGCCCGGAGCTGACGGCGACCGCGACCGCCTCCCTGGGCGCGTCGTCGACGGTCTGCGCTGCTGTGTCCCGGCCCACCGGGCGGCCCGGCCACCAGAAGGCGGGGCCGACGTCGAGGGCGAGCGCCGGAACGAGGACGGAGCGGACCAGGAAGGTGTCGATCAGTACGCCGGTCGCCACCACGATGCCGATCTCGATGAACGCCACCTGTGGAGCGCTGGTGAGGGCGGCGAACGTCGCCGCGAGGACCGCGCCCGCGCCGGTGATGACCCCGCCGGTGGAGGTGAGGCCGGACAGGACCCCGCTCCGGTGGCCGTGATGCCCGACGTCCTCACGGATGCGGTGGATGAGGAAGATGTTGTAGTCGACGCCGAGGGCGACCAGGAACAGGAAGCCGATCAGCATGACCTGGGTGTCGACGGCGGGGAAGCCGAGGACGTGCTGGAACAGCTGCCAACTGATGCCGAGTGCGGCGAAGCAGGAGAGCACCACGGTCGCCATCAGCAGTAGCGGCGCGACCACGGCCCTGAGCAGTGCGATCAGGATGACGAAGACCACGACGAGCACCAGTGGGATGACCACCCTGCGGTCGTGTGCCTGCGCCTCGGCCTTCTCCTGGGCCATGGCGGTGGGACCGCCGACCCGTGCGTCGGCTTCTGGGATGTCATGGACGGCGGTGCGGATCCGGTCCACGGTGCGGGCGGCGGCCGAGCTGTCCGCGTCCGCCTTCAACACGGCCTTGGTGTAGGCGAGTTCACCGTCGGTTGAGATGGTGGCGGGCACGACCTCAAAGACCCCGTCGATGTGCTTCAGTGCCTCGGCGACCGCCGGTGCGGCCGCGGCCCTGCTCATCACCTCGGCGGGCCGGCTCTGCCCGGCCGGGTAATGGGCGGCGAGGAGTTCCTGGCCGGCGATCGAGCCGGGCCTGCCGATGACGAGGTGCTCGTCGTCCAGCCCGGTCCTCAGGCCCAGGGAGCCGAGTGCCAGCACGGTGAGGACGAGGGCGGAGCCCATCCACACCAGACGCGGGCGCCGGGATATCCGGCCGCCGATCCGGTCCCACAGAAGGTGGTTGGCGTTCTTCGCGGTGGCCCCGGCGCGCGGCACGCGGGGCCAGAACACCCATCGGCCGAGCAGGACGAGCACGGCCGGGAACAGCGTGGTCATCGCGGCAAGTCCGCAGGCGATCGCAACGGCACCGCCCGGGCCGAGCGTGTGGTTGAACCCGACGTCGGCCCGGGTGAGGCAGAGCAGCCCGATGCATACGGTCGCGGCCGAGGCGGCGATGGCCGGTACCGCCCTGCGCAGGGCGGTCCGCATGGCGTGGTGCCGGTCCTCATGGATGCGCAGTTCCTCGCGGTAGCGGGCGAGCAGCAGCATCGCGTAGTCGGTGCCCACGCCGAAGAGCAGTGCGGTGACGACGATCTCGTTCCCGCCGCCGACGGTCAGACCGAACACCTTGGCGAGCAGGGCGGAGACCGCCTGGGTGGTGAGGAAGGAGACGCCCACGACGAGCAGGGGCAGCAGCCACAGGATCGCGCTGCGGTAGGTGATGAGCAGCAGCGCGGCAACCACCACGACAGTGATGAGGGTGAGCGCCCGACCGGTGGACGCACGGGCGTCCGCGGCGTCCAGGGAGTTACCGGCAGGCCCGGTCAGCTCGGCCTTCAGACCGTCGGGCCGGTCGCTGGTGGCGCGGTCGCGTACCTTCTCGGCGTTGTCCGCCAGCACGGTGCTGTCCTGCTTGTCGAGGGGGACCAACGCGGTCAGGGCCTTGCCGTCCTCGGAGAGCCGGGCCGGTTCGACGTTTCCTGCCGCCAGGGTGGCGAACTCCTCGATGTCGGAGGCGACTTTGGCCCGGTCCTGTGCGGTGAGTCCGCTGTCACGGACGTAGACGACGATGCCGAGCGAGATCCTGCCCTCGTCGAAACGGTCGGCGAGCCCGGCCACCTCGGTGGACTCGGCTCCACGTGGCAGTTCGACGGTGAGACCGTCCTTCTCGAGCTCCGAAAGCTGTCCGGCGAGCGGCACCGCAGCCGCCACGACGATCAGCCAGACAACCAGCGTCAGCCACTTGCCTTTTCGTCCGCTCGGCAGTCTCAGGAGCCGGCCGGCCCATTTGCGTGGTGCTGTCATGGGGGAATCCTCGTCCATGAGTGGGAAATGTGCCGTGTGTTCCGGCCCGGTGCGGGCATGACTCATCGGGCGCAGCGAGCCGTTACGGCTGTGCAGCGCCTGTTCGGCGGATGGCATGGCCACAGCATCGCGACGCCGCGACTACCGCGTTTGTTTCGCTGCCGACCTGGCAGGGTGTCAGGAGTTCAGATAGGCGAGTACGGCAAGGACCCGGCGGTTGTCGTCTTCCGACGGCGCCAGATCGAGTTTGGTGAAGACGCTCGACGTGTGTTTGGTGACGACTTTCTCGCTCACGCCGAGCCGGCCGGCGATGGCGGCGTTGGAACGTCCTTCCGCCACGAGTCCCAGCACCTCGTACTCCCGTGGGGTGAGCCGGGTGAGCGGTTCGTCCCGGGCGTTGCCCCTGAGTAGTTTTGCCACCACTTCCGGGTCCATCGCACTGCCACCTGCCGCGACCCGGCGCACGGCGTCGACGAAGCGGCCGCTGTCGAAGACCCGGTCCTTGAGCAGATAGCCGATCCCGCCCGTGCCGTCGGCCAGCAACTCGCGGGCGTAAAGCTGCTCGACGTACTGCGAGAGAACCAGCACCGGGAGTCCGGGGATCCTGCGCCGTGCCTCGATGGCGGCGCGCAGTCCCTCGTCGGTGAAGGTGGGCGGGAGCCGCACATCCACCAGTGCGACATCCGGCCGGTGCTCGACCAGTGCGTCGAGGAGTTCCGGGCCGTTGTCCACTGCGGCGACGATGTCGAAACCGTGGGCCGTCAGAAGCCGGACCAGCCCCTCTCTCAGGAGGAAGAGGTCTTCGGCGAGAACAATGCGCACGGAATCTCCATCGTGGTCATGGTCGGTCCGCCCTGAGGGCTGTTGACGCAAAGCACTCCGTCGAATGCGGCAATTCGGCTCTCGATTCCCCCCAGCCCTGTTCCCGCCGATACCGTCGCCCCACCACATCCGTCATCGCCCACACTGATGCGCAGGGCCTCGCGTTCGTGGCGGACATCGATCCAGACGTGATCGGCCCGGGCGTGCTTCGCCGCGTTGGTGAGCAGTTCACTGACCGCGAAGTAGGCGGCCGACTCCACCGGGGCGTCGAGCCGGCCCGGCAGATCAACGGCGACATCGACCGGCAGCGGGCTGTCCAGCGCCAGGGCACGTACGGCATCGCCGAGTCCCCGGTCGGAGAGAACCGGCGGATGAATTCCCCGTACCAGGTCACGGAGTTCACCGAGCGCCTTGGAGGATGATTCCCTGGTCTCCAGCAGCAGTGCGCGGGCGGCTTCGGGGTTGGTGTCCAGCAGTTGACCGACGGCGTCCAGGTTCATTCCCATCGCGACCAGCCTGGCCTGTGCGCCGTCGTGCAGATCGCGTTCGATCCTGCGGAGTTCGGCGGCTTGACTGTCCACCACTGCCCCTCGGGTGCGGGTCAAGTGACCTACACGTGCGGTGAGTTCGTCATCGATCCGCGGACCGAGCAGCTTGCGGGTGAAGCGGGCGTGGGCGGTGAGCAGCAGGGGTCCCGTCCGGAGTCCGAGCCATATGAATCCGAGACCGAACAAGGGCATCAGCCAGGCGCGTACACCTCGTTCGCCGCTCACATCGATCAGCCCGGCGTAGTGGTCGTGATAGCCGGCGGAGACGAGGGTGTCCCAGAGGAACGGGAGAACCAGCCCCTCGAGTCCGTACACCAGCAGTGCGGCGGGCAGCAGCGCGAGGACGGTGCCGATCACGGGGTCGACGATCGTCCAGAGCGTGTCCCGCACGGTGGCCGGGTCCTGGAGCAGCCGCAGGCAGTGCCCCCAGCGTCCCGCGAGGCCGGGCCCCGGCTCGGGCAGTTCACGGTACGGCTGCGCGATCGTCACCCCGGACCAGTCGCGGGCCAGCCTGCGGGAACGGTTGGCCAGCTTGCGGACGGCCGCCACGACGACGGGGAGAAGCAGGACGCCCACGCCGAGGCCCAGAGAGGCCGACGAGAACACCATGAGTACGAAGAGGGCCGCCTGCGGCACTTTCTGCGCGACCAGCGCGAGCCCGCGCAACGGCGGCTGCCACAGTGCGGGTGATGCGACCCTCTTCATTCCGGCCTCCTCCTGCGGGCTCCCTCGATCCCGTCGCAGATGAGTCTGCTGTGAGGCGGCTTCGGAATCATTGGGCCTGCCACCCCGGTTCCAGGGGGGACCTAGGCCCCCTGTCTTCATCCGGGGAAGCACGCACCGGGCGCGGGTTGTGCAGGAGGCGGCCCGGGTTGCGCCGCGGGCGGGAAGTACCCGGATCGACACCGTGCCGGATCGCGCCCCGGTCCGGGTACCGGCGCCTGATCTCCTGCAGGGCTGAACCAAGGACCGGTGCGAGCGACGGTGCGCTGCCGTACCCGCGTGCGGTGACCCCGGCCGACATCGACCGGCTCCAGCACGAATCGGACCTGCTGGCGGAACGCTGTCTGCTGTTCGTCGCGTGCACGCGGGCCCGGGACGGGCTGCATGTGTCGTGGTCGGGCGCCCCCAGCGAGTTCCTGGTGGAGGCCGGGGTCTGTCAGGCCTTGTAGGCGGGAGTAGCGGGACTGGGGCGTTCCAGCGCCAGGGCTGCCAGCGCCGCAGGGGCGCCCTTCGGTCCGCGGATGCCGGGGAAGGCGTTGATGTCGACGACGACGGGCGCCCCCTCGCGGTCCAGCAGGTCGACACCGTAGACGTCCAGGCCGAAGACCTCTCCCGTGTGGAGGGCGAGTTCGGTCCAGGCCTGCGGCAGGTCACGGATCAGTGGCGCGGACTGCGCACCGTCCGGCGGGGCGCCCACCGGTGCGGGGCGCACCCCCGCGAACACCTCTCCCGCGATCACCCACAGCTTGTGGTCCCAGCCGCTGTTCGCGACGAACTCCTGTAGGACGACAGGCTCGTTGGACCACTTGGCGGCAAGGTCCCGGAGCTCGGCCGGACCGTCCACCCGGGCGACCAGGTCCGCGCGCCGGCTGTGGCGGCTCTTGACCATGAGCGGATAGCCACCCTCCAGCTGCTCCGCTCCGTGGAGGGCTTCGGACAGCGCGTCCAGGGTCCTTGTCCGGGGCATCGGCAGGCCGGCGCCTTCCGCCACGGCGGCGATCCGGCTCCTGTCCTGGCACAGCTCCGTGGCCGCGGCGGAGTTCACCACCCGGGCGCCGTGTGCTTCGAGGGAACGGGCCAGCGCCAGTGCCCGGGGGGTATGAGCCTTGAGGAGGTAGACGTCGGCGAGATCGTCCGGGGTCACCAGTTCCGACGGGGAACCGGTTCCGGTGTCCGGGTTCAGGAACGTCACCCGGTGCTTCGCCTCGATCAGTGCGGAAGAGGCTGCGGCAAGCAGCGGATGATCCGGCTTGTCGGTCAGCAGACACACCCTCATATCTGCGCGACTCCCGGCACGGCTGCCAGCATGTCCGCTCCGGGGCCGGGGACGGGGTGCGGATGAGGCCGTCCCTGGGGGATGTGCGGCTGCGCGGGAATGTGCGGAGCAGGAGCGAGCAAGCCCGTCCTGGCTGTACCGCCTGTCCTGGCCAGGTCGAGGACGGCTCCGGCCAACCGGGATACGGCGTCGGGGACCTGACGGAAACTCGGGAAGTCGTTGATGTCGACGATCACGGGACCGTCGGGGCCGAGCACCACGTCGATGCCGTACAGATCGAGGCCGAAGACCTCTCCCACCTTCGCCGCCGCTGCGGCCACCTCGGCGGGCAGGGGGACGGCTCCCTCGTCGACCGGCCCGTCCGGGTGGAGCGGGGAGCGGCGCAAGGTCGCGTGGAACTCGCCCGCGAGACAGTAGACCTTCAGGTCGGAACCGGTGTTGGGCACGTAGGGCTGTGCGATGAGTTGGCCCTCCCCCGCCTGCTCCACCTCCGCCAGCCGCCGGGGGTCCGACACGAGCCGCACCCCGCGTCCCGAGCTGCCGTCGGCGGGCTTGACCACCAGGGGGAAGAGCTCGTCGGAAACATCCGCGAACAGCGTGGCCCTCGGTGCCGAATAGGTCACCGGAACCGGTAGCCCGTGCTGTCGCGCGATGACCGATGTGAGGACCTTGTCGCGCACCGCGCGGATCGACCGCGCATCGTTCACCGTGGTCAGGCCCACAGCCGCTGCGGCCTCCAGCAGGGTGAGCCCGGGGCCGCCGGACACGGTCTTGAGTACCCAGGCGTCATGGGTCCCCGCCCGCACCTCTTCCGAGATCCGCAGTAGTGAGCCGCCGGGGCGCACCACGTCCACCTGGTGTCCCCACGACAACAGTCGTCGGACCACGTCAAGCGGCATGCCGTCATGCCGGTACAGCTCTTCGACGAGGAAGCAGAGCTTCATCCCAATACCCCTACTAGTGCCCCCATGCCTGATGAGGGCACAACGGTGCCTTGCGGTGCTCTTCCGAACACCACCAAAAGGGCAACGCTACGTCACGCCCGCCCCAAAGCAACCGCCACCGGGTGTTACTGATGGTGCGTTCCCTCATCCAAACAGATCTTCGTCGGGCGCGGTCACGGAGTGAATGGCACTGCACCGACCGAGTCCGCCACCGGGTCACGGAGTACGGATCTGTCTTGAGGGGCCGACATCGTGGGGCGCACGGGCCGACCCGCGGGTGCACCCGGGGTCACGAGAGGGATGGGTTGGGCGAGTGGACCATCAGTACTGTCGACGGTTCACCGGGATCATCAGCGTCTGCATCAGCGCATACGCGTGATGGGCCGCCTCTCGAAGAGGAATGCGGCCCATCAGTTCGTGCGGACTGTGCGGTGATTGCACCAGAGACCGCGGTGACCACCGCGCAGACCCGTCGTCCGTTATTCACAATGACGGTTGTGGATTCCTGCCTTCCGGCCTGAGCGGGAAGATCCGCCCGCCTCTCAGGGTGCCGTGAACAGCCCCGGGAACTCCAGCGGTCCACCTGCCGTGCTGTTCCCGCTGCCCCGGCGTCGACGGTGTCACGCCGGGGCAGCCGCAGCCGTCAGGGTCCGTCTTCCGCCGCCACTGGCTTGGGGATCAGGAAGGACGCCACGGTGGCGAGGCCCAGCAGGACCACGCCCGCGATCATGCCGGCGACATAGCCGTCGGTTGATGCCGGATCGGCGGGCTGGACAGCCGTCTGGACCGCGTAGAGCACCGCGAAACTGAGCCCGGCCCCGAGGTTGAACGCGCCGGCGTTCAGCCCGGGCAGGAATCCGGGGTTCTCGCGCGGGGACAGCACGATGCCGAGGCCGTTGAGCACGATATTGCCCACGCCCGCGTAGGTGATGCCGACCAGTAGCGAGGCCACGAGCAGCAGGGCACGCGACTGGTCGCCCAGGGTGAGGATCATCAGGACGACGGAGGCGGCCGCGCCGATCAGGCCCAGACGCAGGATGCGGCGGTAACCGAAGCCGGCGGCGAGCCGGCCGGCGATGGGACCCATGACAAGCCCGGCCAGCGCGTACGGCGTGAGCGTCCACCATGCGGACTGTTCGGCGGACATGCCGAGCCCGGCGTGTGCGTCCTGGGCGAACGCCGGGATCAGCCCGTTCATGACGGCGAACACGCCGGTCATGGTGAGCACGGTGGTCAGCAGCGTCGCCCAGGTCGCGCGCTGCCGCAGGTGCCGGGTCGCGACCAGCGGGTGCCCGCTCCTGCCCTCGGTCCGCCAGAACAGGGCGAAGGCGATCGCGGCCACGACGACAAGGACGGCGACGAGCGGCCAGTTCGCGGCGCCGAGCTTTCCGGCCTCGTTCAGCGCGATCAGCAGTGCTCCGACGGAGACGACCAGCAGTGTGACGCCGGGCCAGTCCATCCGGGACGCGGTGGCCGCTTTGGACTCCGGCGTCATGGTGGCGACCAGGACCGTGGCGATCGCCGCCACCAAGGCCATCACCCAGAACACCGAGGCGAAGCCGTGCTTGTCGGCGAGGAACCCGCCGACAAGGGAGTCGACCCCGGCGATACCACCGTTGACAGCGGTGAGCACGCCCAGCAGGGTGCCGTACTTCTTCGGCTCGGTGACCTCGACCCGCAGCATGATCAGGCACAGCGGCACCGTAGGCCCGGACACGCCCTGGATGATGCGGCCGATGAACAGCATCGGCACGTTCTGTGCCAGCGCGGCGACCACGCAGCCGACCGCCATGAGCGCCATCATCGCGACCAGCACCCGGCGGCGGCCGATGATATCGCCCAGCCTCGGCAGGAACAGCGAGAACAGGGCCGCGGAGGTGAAGAACGCGGTCTGGGTGAGCCCGATCTCGGCCGAAGTAGCGCCCAGGCTGTCCTCGATGCTCTTCAAGGCCGGGCTGAGCATGCTGGCGTTCAGCTGGAAGGCGAAGCACGCCATGAGAAGCGCGGCGACCAGCACGCCCACTCGGACCGGACGCCGGTCGGTGACCGGCGGCGGCCCGCCCGGGACGGCTTCGGTACTGGTGAAGACGTTCATTCGGCGCCGTCACCAATCCGCGTCAGGGCGTCCACGACGAGGTCCCAGAAGCGCTCGTGGTCGAGCTTGACGGCGACCTGGGTGTGGCAGTCGGGCGCGGCGGGCGCCCGGAAGTCGGTCACGGTCATGCCGAGGGTCAGCCCGCCGGTGAGCTCGATGTCCACCGGGGCCTTGCGCACCGTCATGACGGTCGGGTCGATGACGTAGGCGACGGCGCACGGGTCATGCACCGGAGGGTGCTCGAAGCCCTGCGACTCCAGGTAGGTGGCGCCGAAGAAGTCGAGCAGCTCGCCCACGAACGCGGCCGGCTTGGTGCCGACCGCGGCGATCTTCTTCCGCACCTCCGGGGTCGCGAGCGCCTGGTGGGTCAGGTCGAGACCCACCATGGTGACCGGCCAGCTCTCGTTGAAGACGATGTGCGCGGCCTCCGGGTCGATGATGATGTTGAACTCGGCGACCGCGCTCCAGTTGCCCTCGTGGTATCCGCCACCCATCAACACGACCTCGCGGACGCGGGAGGCGATGCGCGGCTCCTTGCGCACGGCGAGCGCGATGTTGGTCAGGCCGGCCGTGGGGACGATGGTGATCTCACCCGGCTCATGGGACATCACCGTGTCGATGATGAGGTCCACGGCGTGGCGGCGGTCCAGCTCCAGGGTCGGTTCGGGCAGCACCGGGCCGTCGAGTCCCGACTCCCCGTGGATCTCCGGCGCCGTCTCGATGGTCCGCACCAGCGGCCGCGGACATCCCGCGGCGAAGGGAACCCCGGTGATACCGGCGATACGCGCCACGGACAACGCGTTGCGCGTCACCTTCTCCAGCGTCTGGTTGCCGACCACGGTGGTCACGGCGACCAGATCCACGTCCGGGTTCCCGTACGCGAGGAGCATGGCGATCGCGTCGTCGTGCCCTGGGTCGCAGTCCAGGATGATCTTTCTGGCCATCGGAAGAGCCCCTTTGCTCAGCTGAACAGAATTGAGATGGATCTCGGCCAGCGCCGCAAAAGGGCTACTGCACAGAGTGCGCCGGTACGGTCCCCTACCGCCGTTACGGTCCGCGCCGGCATGTGGCGCCGACCCGCGGGCGGGCAGCGAGACGAACAGGTACCGCGCACTCTTCCTTGATCACGCGGTGGAAAATCGATCTGGGAAATCGTTCTCCGAAGACTTTGCGCACCGATGCCCACGATGTCAATGGGTGAAGTCTTATCTCACGTTGTGACCCGTTTGGGGTGGCGGATCGCAGTCTGTGCGCGGGGGAAGGCCGGTGATAACGTTTGCCGCCTCCCCGCGGACATCCGCCCGCTTCACACGGCCGGACCAGACGAACAGGGCAGGCGATCCGAAGTGGCGGAAGTAACACTGCGAGACGTGGCTCGCCTGGCGGGCTGTTCCATCGCCACGGTGTCCCGGGTGCTCGTCGGCAACCGCCCGGTCGGCGCGGAAACCGCCCGGCGGGTACGCGCGGCTGCCGACAGTCTCGGCTACCGGCCCAACCACGTGGCCCGTGCCCTGCGCAGCCGCTCGACAGGCACCATCGGCCTCGTCCTGCCGCAGATCACCAACCCGTTCTACCCCACTCTCGTGCGGGAGCTGACGCGCGCGCTGCATGTCCACGACCGTGCCGTGATCCTCGCCGACTGCGACGACGACCCGATGACCGAAGCGGCCCGGATCAACGCCCTGCTGGCCCGGCAGGTCGACGCCCTGCTGGTCGTCCCGGTCGACGAGAAACGCAGCGTGGCCGCGGTGACCGACGCGGCGGCCCGGGTGCCGCTGGTACTGCTGGACCGAGGCTGCGGCCCCGGCGTCGCCGACTCCGTGGTCGTCGACAACGCCGCCGGCATAAAGCTCGTGCTGGACCACCTCGCGGCGGCGGGGCGTCGCCGTCCGTGCTTCATCGGGGCGGCGGGCACCGCATCGGCGGCGGTCGAACGCCGCGCCGCGTACGAGTCCGGCGCCGGCGCACTGGACCCACGGGCGCCCGGACGTGTCGAGCTCGGCGAATTCTCCGTCGAGTGGGGGCGGGCCGCAGTGGACCGGGTCCTCGCGCACCGCCCGGACGCCATCGTCTGCGCCAACGACCTCATCGCCATCGGTGCGCTGCAACGACTGCGACAGCTGGGAGTGGATGTCCCGGGCGAGATCGCCGTCACCGGCTTCGACGACATCCCCATGGCGAGCCTCACCGACCCTGGCGTGACCACCGTCCGCCAACCCGTCGCCGAACTGGCCGCGGAGGCCGCCCGGTTGCTGGACCGGCGGCTGGCCGGAGAGAAGGCAGGCCCGAGCCGCACGGTACGACTCGGTCCGGAACTCCTCGTCCGCGGCTCCAGCACGACGGACTGCACCGGTCCGCCCGGCGCCGACCCGGCGTGGGCCCGGGAGCCTGCCGGAGACCCGGCGTCATGACCGCGGCCGGAGCCCGTGACAGCCTGGACATCTTCTGGCACGGGACGCCGAGCCCGTTCCTGGCACCGCTGGTCGCCGCGGTCTGATGAGCTCCGGGGCGGCAGCCGTACGTCGTGACCGGTTGCCACCGCGGACATTCACAGGGGCCTGGTCGGGATGGGCGTACCCACGTCGCAGATCAGTACCCCGTCACCATGGCCCAACTCGGCCGGCGCCCCGGCGAGATGACGGTTGAGGATTCCTGCCTTCTTTACAGCGCGGAGACTTCCTCTGCGCTCGGGTAGGACTCCTGCGCGCCCTGCCGGGTGACGGCCGCCGCACCGACCCTGACGGCGAACGCGGCGGCCTCGGCGAGTTGCTCTCCCAAGCCGAGCCGCCAGGCCAGGGCGGCGGTGAACGCGTCGCCCGCCCCCGTCGTGTCCACAGCCTTGACCTTGGGGCTCGGTACGGGTACGACGTCACCCGTACGGCCGTCGGCGACGAGCGCGCCCGCCGCACCCAGCGTGACCACGACCGACTGCGGGCCGAGCTTCAGAAGTGCTCGCGCCCACTCCTGAGGCGTGGCGCCGGCAGCTTCCCCCAGCATGTAGCGCGCCTCGTGCTCATTGACGACCAAGGGGTCGCAGGCGGCCAGCACGTGATCGGGCAGGGGTGCGGGCGGGGACGGGTTCAGGACCAGCCGGGTGCCGGGTGACATGGCACCGGCCACCTCGGCAACCGTCTCCAGCGGAATCTCCAGCTGTACGGACACGACCCGCGCCGCCTCGAACAGGGGTCCGGCCGCCCGGATGTCCTCCGGGGTCAGCCGGCCATTGGCCCCCGGCGACACCACGATGCTGTTGTCGCCGGAGGGGTCCACGGTGATCAGCGCGACTCCGGTCGGTGCCCCGCCCACGAGGACGCCCTCGGTGTCCACCCCGGCCGCCCGCTGCGATTCGAGCAGCAGGCGGCCGTGGGCGTCGTCGCCGACCCGTGCCAGCAGCGCAGTGACGGCCCCGAGGCGGGCGGCGGCCACCGCCTGGTTCCCTCCCTTGCCGCCCGGGTGGACGGCAAGATCGGAACCGAGCACGGTCTCACCGGGTGCTGGCCGGCGTTCGACACCGATGACCAGGTCGGCGTTGGCCGAGCCCACAACCAGCAGGTCGTACTGGTGGTGGTCGTTGACGTGCATTGATCCTGCTTTCCGAGGTCGGACGCCGCTCAGGCGCTGTTCGGGAGAAGTCGGCGACATTCTTCTCGGTGACTACCTTGAACCGGCACCTTCACCATGCTATCGACCTTCTTGCCCTCTGCTGCCTGCGCCGTCTTCTGCACGGCGACCCTGCCCAGTTCCTTCGGCTGCGACTCCGGCCGCCTTCGCGGCGGCGGCAGCCACGATCGCGTGGCGCAACGCGAAATTGCCGGCCGGGAGGGGGCAAGAAACCGCCGCACCGGCGGCAGCGGTCTCGGCCCGGCGGTCGTCCGCAAACCCGCCGGGGCTCATGGCGGCGCGGTTCACGCCGCGAGAACGGAGTGGGCCACACCCCCGCCCGGACTCCTCGCACAGGCCGAGAAGGTGTTCGCCGGGTTCGGGGACACGGGCAAGCGGGTCGACCTGTCCCCCGTGTGCCCCCCTCTTGCATACCGGCTCGTAACCTCTGGATTACCTCGGATTTGTTCCTGAGTGATGTGGGGCACTGCCAGAATCACAGGATTCCCGGATGATGTGGCATTAAGCGGTGCCACGGTGACGACTCCCTGGCCGCCATTGCCGGGACCGCCCACCTCCCCCTCACAAAGGCGAATCTCCTCCATGAGTGACCGCACCACTGCGGCCCATACGCTCGCCGCCGCCCCACCGGCGACGGGCTCCCCCCACCGGGACGCCGGCGATGCCGGTTACAGCAAGGACCTCAAGTCCCGTCACATCAACATGATCGCCATCGGCGGCGCGATCGGTACCGGCCTGTTCCTGGGCGCGGGCGGTCGACTGGCCGGTGCGGGTCCCTCCCTCGCCGTTGCCTACGCGGTCTGCGGTGTCTTCGCCTTCTTCGTCGTCCGCGCGCTCGGCGAGCTGGTCCTCTACCGGCCCTCCTCCGGCGCCTTCGTCTCGTACGCCCGGGAGTTCATGGGCGAGAAGGGCGCCTTCGCGGCCGGCTGGCTGTACTTCCTGAACTGGTCGACCACCGCCGTCGCCGACATCACCGCGGCCGCCACCTACGCCCACTTCTGGTCGATGTTCAGCGACATCCCGCAGTGGATCCTCGCGCTGATCGCCCTCGCAGTCGTCCTCACCGCCAACCTCATCTCGGTGAAGTACTTCGGTGAGATGGAGTTCTGGTTCGCGATCATCAAGGTCTCCGCCCTGGTTGCCTTCATGCTCATCGGCATCTTCCTGGTGGTCACCCAGCACCCGGTGGACGGTCACACGCCGGGCATCTCCACCATCACCGACAGCGGCGGCATCTTCCCCACCGGCATGCTCCCGATGCTGATGCTCATCCAGGGCGTCGTGTTCGCGTACGCCTCCGTCGAGCTGTGCGGCATCGCCGCGGGCGAGACGGAGAACCCCGAGAAGATCATGCCCAAGGCGATCAACTCGATCATGTGGCGCGTCGGCCTCTTCTACGTCGGTTCGGTGGTGCTGCTGGCCCTCCTGCTGCCGTACACCTCGTACTCGGCGGACCAGAGCCCCTTCGTCACCGTCATGGACAAGCTCGGTATCCCGGGCGCGGCCGGTGTGATGAACCTGGTCGTACTGACCGCGGCGCTCTCCAGCCTGAACTCCGGTCTGTACTCCACCGGCCGCATCCTGCGCTCCATGGCGCTGGCGGGCTCCGCGCCCAAATTCACCGGCCGGATGAACAAGGGCCAGGTGCCCTACGGCGGCATCCTGCTGACCGCCGGTTTCGGCGTACTCGGCGTCGCGCTCAATTACGTCATGCCGGGCCAGGCGTTCGAGATCGTCCTCAACTTCGCGTCGATCGGCATCCTCGGCACCTGGGGCATGATCATGCTCTGCTCGCTGCTGTTCTGGCACCGCTCGCAGGACGGCAGGGTCACCCGCCCCTCGTACCGGCTGCCCTGGGCCCCGTACACGCAGATCGTCACGCTGGCGTTCCTCGCCGGTGTCGTGTTCCTGATGTGGTGGGGCGGCGGAGTGGGCCGTACGACCGTGCTGTGCCTGCCGCTGATCGCGGCGGCGCTGGTCGGCGGCTGGTTCGTCGTCCGCGGCCGGGTGAACGACCTGGTACAGGAGCGCGAGAACGCCTGACCCCGCTCGGTTACGGCAACGTCCCCCGCGGTGACATTCCGCGGGGGACGTTCCCGTGCTACCACCTGGAAGCGCACATCCCGTATCACCGTCCGGAAACGAGTGGCTACAGGCCTTTTCCAACCTGGCGCCAGCTGGTCAGTTGCCCTCCGCCCGGCCCGCCCCGGCTCGGCGTCGGCACGACCGTGCTACACCCCGCCTGTTACGCGACATCGTCCCCGTCGTCGGCCTCCTCCATCACCCGGCGTTCAATCGCCTCGACTTCGTACCGAGCGTCCGGATCCCCGCCGCGGGCACGGACCGCTCCGCGAACCAGAGCGAGATAGAAGAGGGCAGGGGCGCAGGGCGTCCAGTTCTCCTCCGGCTCGTCACGGATGAAGCGCAGAACCGTCTCGGGGTCCGCACTGACGAAGGCGTGGCGGTCATGCTCCCACTTGTCCTCCACACCCCGACTCCAGCGCACCCGCAAATCGTCTTCGGACAGGTCGGGAAGCACGGCCCGGAAGAACGCCGCCCACTGGTTGTTGCGGAGATCGAACCCGAAGCCGAGGAGTTCGAGATCGATCTCGTCGGAGTCCAGGACGGCCAGCTCTTCGCGCAGCGCTCGGCGAGCTACGGCATGCAGGCTCACGTGTCCGTCGGGCGAGAGGTCGTGGTTGCTGGCAAGACCCTCGTTCGCGGACGAGTTCCACTTGGACTTGTTCGGTCCCACGACGCGGGCGCTCCGATGGGAGAACAGCATCTTGCCGTCCTTGCCCGTCTCGACCGCGACGTTGACGCCGAAGCTGCAGAACATGAACGGCGGCGCGTCGAGAGGGTCCTTGCCGTCCATGTACTGCTGACGCAGAGTCAGCCCGTTCTTCTGCTTGCGGTCCAGGTTGATGGACGTACTGAGGAAGTCGTAGTAGTAGGCGTCGCACAGGGTCAGCGTCGCGACCGGATCCTCGGCCGTGTGGGTGCGGGTGACCACCAGGCGTTGCACCGCGAAACGGGGGTTGTTCCAGCGGTGCGGCTCCCCGGCAGCTTCCTTGCGGGCCTCTTCCGCTTCGATCTCACGGCGCCACTCGGCAATCTCCTCGGGGAGCTCGACGGGCTCGGGCACGTACTTCACCCGCATGTTCTCCTCGGCGATCGGCCGAGTCCCGTCCCCTTCGAGCACATGGCAGTCGGTCTTGCGTCCGACGACGGTGAATCGGTCCATGGAAGTAACCAACGCGCCTTTCTCGAGGCTGTGTTGTCGATCCCGCGACATGCATCATGTTGATCGATCAGTATAAGCGCGAAGGGGGCGGTGATGTCGGTCGAGTTCGAGATCAGACGTGAGGAGCTGCGGTCGTCCGCTCTGGTCGGCACGGTGGCCATAGCCGAGTACGGGGAGCGCGACGGGCTGCGGGACCGCAGGCATGTCCTCCAGGCCCGCTCCCGGTTCACACAGTTGTGCGACCGCGTCGGATTCGGGCGGTCGGAGAAACTGGAGGGAAACGGCACCCAGAGCGAAGTTCTCGACGGTATCCGGCGATTCGTCGAAGATGACGCACCCCGGAAGATCTTCTATTGGACCGGCCACGGACATGCCACGGACGAGGGTTATGTACTTGCCTGTCGCAACAGTTACACGCCTGGCCACCCTCACCCCGACCCCTACCGGGCCATGCCGTTCACCGCGCTTCTCGGTGAACTTTCCAAGGCGAAGAAGTCTGATCTGCTCTTGATCATCGACGCTTGCGAGTCGCAGAACACCCTGCACGGGAGTTCGAGGCTGCTCGGACCCCTTCGTGAGACCCATGCCCCGAAAGACAGCCGCAACCTGCGCCAGAAAGGCTTCGTCGTCCTGGCCACCGCAGGTGCCGACCGCCAGATGGAGGAGAGCCTGTGGGTCGACTGGCTCCAGGAAGTACTTGATGACCAGAGCCTTGCACTCCATGACAGAGTAAGGCCGTTCGAGCCGACCGCACCTTTCCTCCATCTGGAGGACCTGCTGGAAGCCATCGACCTGCGAGCCTCGAAGGCGGGTTTCGAGGACCCGGAGCAGCGACCTTCGTCTGTCCAGATACACCCGTTGAGCCGGAGGTTCCTCCACAACCCTTACTACGACTCGAACGACGCCGTCTACCACTCCGCCGTCCTGCCGCCGAACTGCGACCCCTGGCTCACACCCGAGTTGTTCAGCCCGGTCACCGGCGGTACTCCGATGCACCAGTTCTCCGGCCGGGTGCGCCCACTGAGTCGGCTGGTCACCTGGATCGCCTCCCAGAGCCGCGGCATGGTCGTGGTGACCGGCCCGGCCGGGACCGGCAAGACAGCACTCCTTGCCCGCCTCGCGCTGCTGTCCGTGCCACGGCTGACCACATCGCTGGTCCCCGAGCCGCCATCGCAGTCTGTGCCGCGGCCCGGTTCCATCCACGGTGCGGTGTCCTGCCACGGTGCGTCACTGCACTCCCTGGCCCGTTCCCTCGTGAAAGCCTTGGCCCCGCTGGGAGTCGATGTTCCGGACGATGCGCCCATCACCGCACAGGAGGCCGTGGACCGGATGGGTGGGGCGGTGCCACGTGTCGGCGGCATCACCCTGATCGTGGACGGACTCGACGAGGCGATGCCCGGGCAGGCGCATGAGATCGCCCGAAGACTGCTCAATCCCCTCTCCCGGTGCCCCGGCGTGAAGCTGATCGTCGGCACCCGCGCCCACCCGCGGCGAACGGCGGGCGGAGGAACCGGGGAATCGCTGCTCGATGCCCTGGATCGCTCATCCCCCGACCTGGACCTTGACCGGGACCGGGAGACCGAGGGCGACATCGCCGCACTCGTGACATCAATCCTGGCCGAAACCTCGGGCTCCCCCTACGCCGGCCCCGATGTCGAGGCGCTGCGGGAGGAAGCGGCCTCCCGCGTGTCGCGGCGGTGCGGTCGCAGGTTCCTCGTGGCCCAACTGGTGGCCCGTGAGCTCGCCCGCCAGTCCCAGCCGCTCGCTGCCGAAGAACTCGACTCGTTCATCCAGGACGGGGGCGGCGAACTGCACGAGCGGATGGCCGACGAGTTGAACGCGCTCGACCCCGAGGGCCACAACCGCTGCGCCGAACTGCTGCTGCCGCTCGCCGTGGTCCAGGGCCCCGGTCTGGCCGACCTGGACCTCTGGCTCCGCCTGGCCAACGAGCTGCGCAGAGAACCCAGCCCGAAGATGACGCGCGAGATGCTGGACACCATGCTCCGCCGGCTCAATGGGGTGCTGGTGACGAGCGAGCGGCGGCCGGGGCAGCGGCCGCTCTACCGGCTCGATCACGCCAGTTACGGCACCGCTCTCCTGAAGCGTTGCCGCTGGGGCGAAGGAGCAGCGCACCGGCGCGTGTTCAAGGCCCTCCACAGGTCCTGTGACGACTGGGAGCAGGCCGACGACTACACCCTCACCTATCTGGGTGCGCACGCGGCCCAGAGCCCGACGGCCGCCGAGGAACTGCTGGGAGAGGAACACCCGCTCGAGCGTCTCTTCCGCGACCCGGGATTCCTCGTCGCCACGGCCCCGGACGTCATGCTGACGCTGACCGGGCAGTTGATCGGTACCTGCGACGGTGCCGCACTGTACCGACGGGTGGGTCCGAGGTTCCGGGACCACACTTCGCCTGCACGGCGCAGAGCGATTCTGAGGGCCGAGGCATTCATCGGTCATCCAGAGATTTATGACGAACTCAGCCGCCGGCCGGGCTTCTCGACGCAGCCGTGGCTCGAGGTATGGACAGACGCGGAGCCTCAACCGCCGGAACTGACGCTGCCTGCCCCGCTCGGCGGTGCTCTCGCCTTGAGCTGGGACCCCATGGGCAGCGGTACTCTCTCCATCGCGGGCCGTGGTGAGATCGTCAGCCGACGGACCGACACCGGAGCATACGTCCACACCAGACGTACACACGGCGATGGAGCGGGCCCCGTGTTCGCCGAGATCCGCGAGGCGGCCGCGCGGCGCGGACGCATGACCGTGTCCCACGACGGCCGGGCGCTGCACCTGTGGTGGCGCGACGAGCGCCAACCTCGCAGGAGTTACACCTGGGACGGCCGGATCAGCGCCCTGGACGCCGCTCGCTGCGGCGACGGCATCCAGATAGTGACGGCTGATGGAAGGTGCGTGTGGGCATGGCGCTGGGCCGTGTCACCCACACACACTGCCGATGACCAGGACGTACACCACGATGTCCTGCCGGTGCCCGCTGAACGAGTGGCTCTGCTGAGCCTGCGGGATCGCTGCTTCCTGCTCACTGCGGCGGACGCGGTGACCCTGCACGAACTGCGGGTGAAGCTCTATGGTGATCAATCGCTGGTACATGCCAGCTGGTCGTTGCCCACTGAGCCGGGCCGACGCTATGCCGCCGCAGCTCTCCCGGAGGACACCGAAAGCGGATTCATCGCGGTGGCCGAAGGAGGCACCGGGAGTGCGAAGGTTACGGCCTGGAGGGTCACCGCAGAGCGACGCGAAGACCCGCACATCACCCAGGTACTTCACATCGCTTCCCCGGCAAGGGAGATCGCCCTCGGCCGAAGGGGCGAGCTGGCGCTGATCGCCTTGCACGAAGGCCACAGGGTCCGGATCCGGAGTCTTACCGACGACACGGTCCACGCGGTCCTGGAACTGACCAGCCAGCGCAGCGGACTGGCGTTCGACCCCGAAGGCACCGGCCTGCTGGCTGTCGGAGACGGCGACGACGTCCGGGTGATCGACACCGCAGCCCTGCCCGGCACCGATTCCACGCAGCGGCCCCGAAGCAGCGATTCCCGGGCGAAGATCGCCGTCGCAGCGGGTGCGCCCGGAACCCCTGTGCTGCTGGCGCGAGCAGGAGATCAGCAGATACTGCTCAGCCTGCACGACCCGCTGCGTGGACAGGTCGGCTCCGACGTTGTGCTTCGGACCGGGGCAGGAGTCTCCGCTGTGTCCGCGCTGTGGCACGCCGGCGAATGGACCGTAGCCGCTGCGGCCGGGCGTCAGGTCCGTCTGTGGCAGCTGAACGAGGATCTGAGCAGGCAGGCCGAGAATGCCCCGGTTGAACTGAGCGGCGACATGGGGGACACGACCACCAGCCTCACCCTGGTGTCCGGTCCCGAGAACAGTCCCTGGTTGTTCGTGCCCGACGGCAAGCATGTGGTCCCTTGTACCCGGGAGAACGGCCCATGGATGCCTCAGCAGCGCTTTCACGTCGCCTCTATCAAGGTGTCCGAAGTTGCCGCGCATGCGGCCTCCGGGCGCACCTGGGTCGTGGCGAACGAGGGCGACAGGCTGAGCCTGTGGGAGAGCGGCGAAGGCGGTTTCACATTCCGCAAGTCTCGTGCCGCCGCCCCCGACCATCCGGCCGGCATCGCCCTGACAGCCCGCCACGACGACGGGGAGGAACTGCCTCTCATCGCGTGGAGCCAGGCGGGCGCCATTCACCTGGTCGAGTACGACGAAGACCAATGGGTGGCCCGCCAGTTCACCGGTCCCCATGGCACACCCACCGCGCTCGCCTTCGCAGGACCGGCCACCCGGCCGCTGCTGCTGGCCTTCGGTGGAGACGGGACGGTGGCAGTCCGGGACGTGGTGGGCGAGGCATGGATCCCGGAGCTGGCGATCCCCTACCGAGGCACCGACGTGCACACGGCGCATGCCATTCACTCTCCGCGGCAGGGCCTGACATTTTTCCTCCAGGGTCGCAGAGGGTGTGACCAGGTCAGGATTCCCCGGGACCGGCTCGAGGCCGCCCTCGGATGAACCCGGTCCGCGGTTGGCGCGCGCCGGCCACCGAGGCACGTCAGAACAGAAGAAAGTGAGAAACATCGTGAACCATGACTTGGTGGTCTTCGTGCCGGGCATTCTCGGCACTCGCCTGACCCGCGACGGCAAGGACGTCTGGAATCAGTCGAAACAGGCGCTGCTGAACCTCCGGACCCCGGGCAAGGCGGCGCAAGGCCTGGCGCTCCCGGAGGGCATCGGCAACGAAGCACCCGAGGAGCCTTACGCGCTGAACGCGGATCATCTGATCAAGGGCCCTGAGGCATTCCCGGGCTTCCTGTCCTGCCTCGGATACCCCGATGTCCGGACCGCTCTCGGCTGGGCCGACGAGAGCAGGGCCGGCCGGGGACTGCATCCGAAGCAGTACTTGGTGTTCCCCTACGACTGGCGGCTGTCGAACCGACTCACCGCTGGGCGTCTTCAGGCGAGGGTCGAAGCCGCCTTGGACGAGTGGCGGCACATCGCGCCCGAGGTCTATCCGGAGGCCCACGACGATCCGCCCAAGCTCGTCCTGATGGCTCACTCCATGGGCGGTCTGATCTCCCGCTACTACCTGGAATGCCTCGGAGGCCGGGAACACACGCGAGCATTGGTCACCATGGGCACACCCTTCGAAGGTGCGGCCAAGGCCATCCGTGTCCTCACCGGGCATGCGTGGGAGCCCCGAAAGGTGACCACCAAGGCGGTTGAGCGCGTGCTGTCGGTCAACGCGAGGCTGGCCGATCTCGCGCGGACCTTTCCCTCCGTCGCCCAGCTGCTGCCCGTGTACCGGGCCGCCCTGGAAGCGGGCCGCAGCCGCAGGCGCCTGCTGACCAGCCTGCCGGTGCCGGACCTTCCGAGCCATCTCGTCCATGAGGCGTTCGCCTTCCACCAGGAAATCAACGACGCCTGGGAGCGCAACCAGGCCGGTCTGACCAAACCGCCGTACCAGGTCCATTGCTTCGTGGGGACAGGCCACCCGACCGTGCACGGTGTGGTGGTCGGCGTCGACGGGGCCTTGGAGTTCCCCACTCACTTCGACAACGAAGGCGACTGGAGCGGAGACAGCACGGTCCCGAAGGGATCGGGCATCGCTCGCTGGACGTTGGAGAGAGAGGACGAGGCTTTGTGGAACGGCGAGCGCCACGCCGGCATGGCTGGTGCAGAGTCCCTCCGGCACCAACTGGTTGCGATTCGCAGCAGTGCGTCGACACGCCAGATGCTCTCGGGTGATACCGCCTTCGGCCTCGAGGTTCCCGAACTGGCGCTGGCCGGCGAGCCGTTCAGCGTCCGTGCGATCGGCCCGACCGTCACGGAAACAACGTTCCGAGCACGGCTCGCCGCTCCCGGTCGGCGGATCGAGGATGCTGAACCGGTAGCACTGCTCCCAGACGGTACGGGCGGCATGATCGCCGAGCTCACGGCATCCGAGGGGACCTGGGTCCTGCAGGTCGAGGCGGATCGCCCCTACAGGGTGTGCCACGAGGTCGTCACCGTCGCGGAGCTGTGACGGCGCGGCAATAGCGGTTGCGCAGGATGTGTGGTGCGTGATCGGAGGTACGGAGTGAGCCGCGCTCCGTACCTCCGAAACACACATTCGAGCCTGCATTTGCCGATCATCGCATCGCGCCTGGCCGGGGCCGACGTGCAGGGGATCTCCGGGAAACATCGCCCGGAGCATCCACACGGCCGATATCGAGCAGAAGAAGCCGCTCTACGAAGCCCTCGACATCGCGACCGTCTACGAGAACGCAACGAGGGCCGCGACCACAAGGTCGAGGCCCTCACTCCCGTCTTGTCGACGGTTGCCGGTTGTTCAATTGTGTCCGAGGGGGGACTTGAACCCCCACGCCCGATAAAGGGCACTAGCACCTCAAGCTAGCGCGTCTGCCATTCCGCCACCCGGACCAGGTGGTCGGCCCCGGTTTCCCGCGGCGACATGGAAAACAATACCAGGGGTTCGGGGTGCCTCTCACCTGCGTTTCCGATGGTCAGTGCGGTGCGCCGGACGCTGCCGGCGCCATCCGGCGCACTTCACCCTGTCGCGCGTACGGTCTGTTGCCGTGCGCGTACGCATGGTGCTGCCCGACGGTCGGGGCATCAGGTGACAGCCGGGGAAGTTCCCCGGCAGCCTCTCCCCCGCCGGGCCGTCCGTCACCGCGCGTACCAGTAGCTCTCCGCCCGCGAACGCGCCCCGCCAGGAGGCGCCGCCGATCAGCCGGGAAGCCGTCCGACCCGGCGCCGCAGGAGCTGATCTCCGGGCTGGTGGGCTCCGGTACGGGCAGCATGGTGGTGGGGGCGCGGGACTGAAAGGGCGCGCTCACCATCGCCGGATCGGGAAGAACGACCGGCGGATACCCGGCCTGCCCCGGGGTTGATCGCACAGTTCGGGGTGCTGGTCAGTCACCGTACGCTCCGGGTGAGGGCCGTGGAGCGCACGGTGTCTGACGTCACCGGGCGGGCGTTTGAGCTGTTCCCCGATCGTCAGGGAGATCGGGGAGGCGCGGACGCCCCCTTCGGTGCCGCTGATGCTCCTACTTGCGCAGCGCCGCCAGGTTGTCGTAGCCGATCCGCGCGTGGTCCAGGGACTGCGCGGGGACGGTGGAGCTCGGTGCGTTGTCCTGCTCGACCATCGGGTTGTGGTAATTCTTCGCCCCGACGCGGCGGAAGAACGTCCGGTAGTCGATGGCCCCAGTACCGAAGGGGACCATGTCGTAGCCGTTGCCGCTGGTTGTGTTGACGATGCCGTCCTTGGCGTGGAACAGCGGGTAGCGCTTGGTGTTGCCGCGAACCAGTGCCGCCGGGTCGAAGATGTTCTCCTGCTGCGATCCGTCGTGCGCGGTGTAGGTGTGGAACTTGTACTGAGCGACGTGCGCCCAGAAGATGTCCATCTCCAGCCATACGGACTTCGGGTCGGTGACCTGAAGGAAGTATTCAAGCTTACGGATGCCGGAACTGCGGGTGGGACGGCCCCGTGCGTCCAGCGGACCGCCGTCGAGCAGGAAGCCGTAGGCCGCGTCGTGGTTGTGGGTGTACAGCTTGATGCCCGCACCCTGAGCGATCCGTCCCAGCGTGTTCCACTTGTCGGCGGCCACGTCCCAGTCGCCGCGGTAGGCGCTGCCGGTGGGGTCGCCACCGGTGCCCATGTGTTCCATGCCGAGGATGTTCGCTATCTCGAGGTGGCGCTTGAACTGGTCCAGGTCGCTCTGGTTCAGCGGCCAGGACGACGGGATGAAGCCGTGGTTGCCCTGGGCGCGCAGACCGTAGTCGTCCAGCCACGAGCGCAGCAGCTTCGCGCCTTCCACGGATTCGAGGTTGTTTCCGCCGGGTGCGTTGGCGTGCTGGCCGTACCCGGCGAACTCGACCTGCTGGTAGCCGTAGCGGGCCAGCTCCCTGAAGACCTCACGGAAGCCCGAGGGAAGGCCGGTGCTGAGCGGATCCCGGCCCGTGGCGTCGCGCACCGTGTACAGGATGATGCCTCGTCGCTCCGCCGGGACCAGAGCCTGGCCGACGCCCCGCCCCTTACCGGAGGCGGTCTGGGCGAGGGCCGGCGACGCGCCGAAGGCGGGCGCGGCGATCGCCGCTGCCGCAGCGGCCGTGCAGGTGCTCAGAAAGCGGCGGCGACTGACGCCGAGGCTGCGGCGCAGGGCGCCGTCCGTTCCGGATTCGTCGTTGTACGCGGTCACGGTCTCTCTCTTTCTCGAAGATGCTCGAAACGCTGTGCACGGACCGATCTCATGCGAGGCCGGCAAGCATGAGGAGCAAGGACTTCACCTCGGTGGCCCGGACGGGGCCGGTGAACGCGTGGGGGGTGGAGCACAGGATGAGCGGACCTTCTTCGTCGCTCATGGGGAGACGGCCGTGGCTGCCGCGAATGGGTGAGGGGTCCAGCGGTACGACCGCCATGCGGTAGCGCATGCCGAGCTTCTTCCGGGCGACGGCCGCGGCGGCCTTGACCCGGACGTACGGGTCCTGGGGGTCCAGGAAGAGTTCGACGGGGTCGTAGCCGGGTTTGCGGTGGATCTCGACGAGCTGCGCGAAGTCGGGCGCGCGGGCGTCGTCGAGCCAGTAGTAGTACGTGAACCAGGCATCCGGGTCCGCGACGGCGACCAGTTCGCCGGAGCGCGGATGGTCCAGGCCGTGTGCCTTCTTGCCCTCGTCGTCGAGGAGCTGCTCGATGCCCTGGAGGTCCTGGAGGGCTTCGCGGGTCGCTTCGAGGTCCTCGGGGCGACGTACGTAGATGTGGGCGAGCTGGTGGTCTGCGACGGCGAAGGCGCGGGAGGCCATCGGGTCGAGGTATTCCATGCCGTCCTGGGTGTGGACCTCCAGGAGGCCGGCACGGCGCAGGGCCCGGTTGATGTCGATGGGCCGGTCGACGCGGGTGATGCCGTACTCGGAGAGGGCGACGACGGTGCGGCCTTCGCGGCGGGCGTCGTCCAGGAGGGGTGCCACGGCCCGGTCGAGATCGGCCGCGGCCCGGTACGAGCGGGGGTCGTCGGGGCCGTAGCGCTGCAGGTCGTAATCGAGATGCGGGAGGTAGCACAGGGCCAGGTCGGGGTGGCGGGTGTCGAGGATGTGCCGGGTCGCGTCGATGATCCACTGGGAGGAGACGAGGTCGGCGCCGGGACCCCAGAAGTGGAAGAGGGGGAATGTGCCGAGTTTTTCGGTGAGTTCGTCGTGCAGGGCGGGCGGCCGGGTGTAGCAGTCGGGTTCCTTGCGGCCGTCGGCGTAGTAGACGGGGCGCGGGGTGACGGTGATGTCGGTGTCGGCGCCCATCGCGTACCACCAGCAGATGTTGGCGACGGTGTAGCCGGGGTGGGCGCGGCGGGCGGCGTCCCAGAGTTTGTCCCCGGCGACCAGTCCGTTGTGCTGGCGCCAGAGCAGGACGTCACCGAGCTCGCGGAAGTACCAGCCGTTGGCGACGATGCCGTGCTCGGCGGGCGTGGTGCCGGTGAGGAAGGTGGACTGGGCCGCGCAGGTGACTGCGGGGAGCACGGTGCCGAGAGGGGCGTGGGTGCCGGACTGCCCCAGGGCCTTGAGGTGCGGCATGTGGTCGAGGAGCTGTGGGGTGAGGCCGACCACGTCGAGAACGAGAAGCGGGGTGGGTGTGGTGGAAGTGGTGGCCGGCTCGGCTGCGGTCATGGGAGCTCCTTGAGGCCGAGGTCGACCAGGAGGTCGCGGGCGAGGGTGAGTTCGGCAGCGATGCCGTCGGCGAGCTGGGTGCGGGTGCGGGGGCGCAGTGCGGCCGGGAGCGCCTGCCAGGTGTACGTCTCGACCTCCAGGTGCCTGGTGAGCGGCCGTGCGCCGCCGACCAGCCGGGTCAGCGTGGACCGGAGCACGGGAAGGGTGGAGGTGAGCGGTGGTGCGGGAGGTGCGTGCAGGGGGACGTGGAAGTGGGCGCGCCACGGGGCGCCGTCGGGCAGGGCCCGGCCGGTGACCGCCTCGTGGAGGTCGTCGGTGCCGCGCAGCCCGGCGGCGGTGCTGGTGCGGGTCTGGTGGAGGAAGCGGGGCTCGGCGAAGGCTGCGAGTGCGGTGCGTACCTCGGGGAGGTGGGGGTGTTCGGCGTGCAGTGCGGCGGAGAGCTGGGCCTTGGTTACCGGGATGCCCGCTGTGTCGAGCGCGTCGACGGCGGTGTCGGGGTCCTCGAAGGAGGTGGCCAGGTGGCAGGTGTCGATGCAGATGCCGATGCGCCGGTGTCCGACGGCGGTGAGCGGTGCGATGGCGTCGGCGGTGGTCTCGACCGTGCAGCCCGGCTCGGGTTCGAGGCCGATGCGGATGGACTTGCCGGTGAGCTCGGCAAGCACGTCGAGGCGGTCTGCGAGGGTGGTGAGCGCGGTGTGTGCGAGAGCGGCCGCCTCGGCGTCGGAGTCGAACGGGGTGCGCCAGGCGATCGGGAGGGTGGAGATGGTCCCTTCGGTGACGTCGTCGGGGAGCAGACCGGCCAGCAGCCGGGCGAGGTCGGTGGTGTGGGCGAGCCGCTCCGGGTCCGTCCAGTCCGGCTTGTACACCCGGTACTTGACCTCGTCGGCGCCGAATCCCTCGTACGGGAAGCCGTTGAGGGTGACGACTTCCAGGCCGCGGCGGTCCAGTTCGGCGCGCAGGGAGCGCAGCTGGGACGGGTCGTTGATCAGGCTGCGGGCCGCGTCCCTGGCGAGCCAGAGGCCGATGCCGAGCCTGTCCCGGCCGAGGCGTTTGCGGACCGGTTCGCAGTGGTCGCGCAGTTGGGTGCGGACCCCGTCGAGTGTCTCTGCGGGGTGGACGTTGGTGCAGTACGAGAGGTGGACGGTGGAGCCGTCGGGGTGGCGGAAGCGCATCGCCTCACTCCCCGCCGCGCAGGATGGAGTTGCCCTCGTGGAGTGGTTCCGGCGCGGCAATGTCGAGCTGGAGCCGGCCGCTCTGCCCGTAGAAGGCGACGGGGTTGCGCCAGAGCACCTGGTCGACGTCGTCCTCGCCGAACCCGGCGGCGAGCATCGCGTCGCCCACCTTGCGGGTCTTGAGCGGGTCGCTCCTTCCCCAGTCGGCGGCCGAGTTGACCAGGACCTTCTCGGTGCCGTGGGTCCTGAGGACCGCGATCATGCGGTCCTCGTCCATCTTGGTGTCGGGGTAGATGGAGAAGCCGGCCCAGCAGCCGCTGTCCCTGGCGTCCTTCACGGTCGTCTCGTTGAGGTGATCGAGCAGGACCCGCTCCGGGGGGAGGTGGGATTCGCGGATGACGTCGAGGGTGCGGTGCAGACCGGCGAGCTTGTCGCGGTGCGGGGTGTGCACAAGGGCGGGCAGGCCGTGGTCGGCGGCGAGCTGGAGCTGGGCGGCGAAGGCGGTGTCCTCGGCCGGGGTCATGGAGTCGTAGCCGATCTCGCCCACGGCGACGACGGAGTCCTTGACGAGATAGCGGGGCAGGGCGTCCAGGACGGGGGTGCAGCGGGGGTCGTTCGCCTCTTTGGGGTTGAGGGCGAGCGTGCAGTGGTGGGCGATGCCGTACTGGGCGGCGCGGAAGGGTTCCCAGCCGAGCAGGGCGTCGAAGTAGTCGAAGAAGCTGGCGGGCGAGGTGCGGGGCTGGCCGAGCCAGAAGGAGGGTTCCACGAGGGCGCGGACACCTGCGTCGTACATCGCCTGATAGTCGTCCGTGGTGCGGGAGGTCATATGGATGTGGGGGTCGAAGATGCGCATCAGGACTCCTCCGTGGGGGCGGCAGGGCCGGGCGTGGTGAGGTCGAGCACCCGGGTGAGGTCGGCGGGGACGTTGCGGCCCGCGGCGAGGCGCTCGGCCGCGAAGTCGCCGAGCATGCGGGCGAGTTCCGCGTCGCCGCGCGAGCGCCGTGCCAGCTGGTCGACGGCATCTACGGGGACACCGGTGAAGAGGCATTTGAGAATGGCGTGGCGCCAGTTGTGCGCGTCGAGATGGGCGGCGGCGTACGGTCCGACGGCCGCGGCGACCAGCCGGGTGTCGTTGGTGCGCAGGGCGTCCTCGACGAGCACAAGGGCGGTGGGGCCGAGGTCCAGCCGGTGCAGGGTGAGCAGGACGGCACGCCGTTCGGCGGCGGTGCCCTGCTCATAGAGCCGGGTCAGGGCAGGCAGTGCGGCGCGGGCTTCGATGAGCAGCAGGGCGCGTACGGAGTCGGCGTGTTCGAGTCCGCAGTACCGGCCGGCGGCGGCGTACCGCAGTTCCCACGACGGTACGGCGTACGGGCCGCCGGGCTGTTCGGAGTCCTCGTGGGAGGCGGCGTGTTCGGCCTCGGCGAGTGCCTCGTCGAGCCAGGCGCGCGCGGCTCCGCCGAGCTGTGCGTCGAGTTCTTTGCGGGTCAGCAGCGGGGTGGTCGTCGGGGTCATCGGCATGGCGTTGCTCCCTTCGGCGGTTTCAGCGGCTCGACGGACTGTGCTTGCGGAGGAACTCGACGGAGGTGCGGGCGAGTTCGGGTCCGGCGTGGGAGTGACGGGGCAGTTCGACGACGGTGAGGCCGCGGTAGCCGGTGTCCGGGAGGGCGTCGAGCGCTTGGAGTACGGGCGGGAAGTCGATCTCGCCTTCACCGAACGGGAGGTGTTCATGGATGCCCCGGCGCATGTCCTCGATCTGGACGTGCCGCAGCCAGGGGGCGGCGTCGCGGACGCAGTCGGCGGGCGCGGCGGGCTCCAGGCATTGGCAGTGGCCGATGTCCAGGGTCAGTCCGAGCGGTGGTGGATCGCCGCTGAGAACGCGCAGGTGGTGGAAGTCGGCGAGGTTGGCGAGGAGGTGTCCGGGCTCGGGCTCGATCGCCAGGGGGATGCCGGAGCGGTCGGCGGCGTCCAGGACGGGGGCGAGGGAGTCGGTGAGCCGCTGCCAGGCGGTGTCGGGGGTGGTGTCCGGTGGGGTGATGCCGCTGAAGCAGTGCACGGCGTGCGCACCGAGGTCGGCGGCGATGCCGACGGCCCGGACGAGCAGCCGGGTGCGGGCTGCGCGGGCCTCGGGGTCGGGGTCGAGGAGCGACGGCCCGTGCTTGCGACGGGGGTCGAGGACATAACGGGCCCCGGTCTCGACTGTGACGCCGAGGCCCAGCTCCTGGAGCCTGGACGCCACATGGCGGGTGCGCGCGGCGACGTCGGGGGCGAGGGGATCGAGGTGCATGTGGTCGAGGGTCAGCCCGACCCCGTCGTACCCGAGATCGGCGAGGAGTGCGAGGGCGTCGTCCAGGCGGAGGTCGGTGAGCCCGTTGGTGCCGTAGCCGAGGCGGATCGTCATGTGAGGCTCACCTTCCGGGCGAGGGTGCGGGCGAGCGGGACGAGTCCCATGACGGCGAGCCCCGAACCTGCTGCTCCGGCGCGGGCGGCGAGTGCTGCCTGGAGCGGGATCATCGCCCGGATGCCGCCGCCGACGGCGCGCTGGGTGAGCGGCGGGGACGGGTTGAGGGCGGCGTGGAGGAGGGGAACCGCGGCCGTACGGAAGTAGGAGCCCGTGAGCGCGGTGAGCAGGAGGCGGGGGGCGGTGGAGGCGGGGGTCGCCGGTGGCCGGTGCGACTCCCCCTTCCTGCCGCGTCCCGCATCCGGGGTCGCGTCCCCGGGTCCGCGCTGCTCGCGCAGGGCCGCGGCGCCCAGTGCGGCAGTGACCGCGAGCGCGGCGAGGGGTGCGGTGGTGGATCCGCCCTGCGCCTCGTGCCGTGAGACGGCGGTGACGGCGTAGGTGTGCGCCCCGAGCACTCCGGCGGCCGGGAGGACGCCGGAGACGAAGCCGCGCGAACCCGAAGCCGCTCCCGAGCCCGTGCGCGAACCGGAAGCCGAAGCCGCACTCGAACCCGAGGGCGTACGCGACCCCGTGCCCGTGCGCAACCCCGTGCCCGTACGCGCCCCCGGGCCCGCCGCCCTCGTCGCCGCACCGGTGGCGGTGGCGCCGAGCAACAGATCCAGTCCTCGTGCCGCCGCCATCGCCGCCGGTCCCGCCGGGGTGTGCTTGAGGCGGAGGTCGTACGCCCAGACCGTCGCCGCCAGCCCCGTGGCGACCGCGAGGGCCGGTCGGCCGGCCCGTGCGGCAAGGCCCAGTCCTGCGGCCGTCAGTGCGCCCGCCGCCGCGAGGGCCGCGCCGGGAGCGATGCGGCCCGAGGGGATCGGCCGGTGCGGGCGGTCGACGGCGTCCTCGTCGCGGTCGGCCCAGTCGTTGAGCGCCATGCCCGCCTCGTACAGGCAGAGCGAGGCGCCGACGGCGAGCGCGGTGCCGCGGTCGGGGCGCCTGCCCGTCGCCGCCGCCCCGGCGAGTGCGTCGCCGGGGACGGTGAACAGCGCCGACACCCGCAGCAGCTCCGCCCAGGCCCGTACCGTCACTTCTCCCCCCGCAGCGTTTCAGCGAAAGCGAGCAGCGCCATGTACTGCTCGAAGAGTGCGGGAGGGCCGCCGTCCGGGTCCTTGAAGTAGAAGCCGAGCTGGGGCAAGGGGCCGGTCAGCCCCTTCTCGTGGGCGCGGGCCACCAGTCTGGCCAGGTCCAGAACCAGGGGTGCGGCCAGTGCGGAGTCACACCCCTGCCAGGTCGTCTGGAGCACCATGCGCGCCCCGAGGAATCCGTCGAACGCGATGTGGTCCCAGGCCGTCTTCCAGTCACCGAGGGCCGGTACGTCGTCGATGTGGACCTCGCCTTCGGGCGCGGTTCCCAGCGTGTCGGCGAGGACGCGTTCCTTGCCCGCGTTCTTGGCCGCGGCCGCGCCCGGTTCGGCCAGCGCCGCTCCGTCCCCGCCGCCCAGCAGGTTGGTGCCCGACCAGGCCCTTACAGGCAGGGCGCGTTGCACGAACATCGGGGCGAGGACGGAGCGGAGCAGCGTCTGGCCGGTCTTGCCGTCGCGGCCCGCGTGAGGAAGTCCGCAGCCCGCGACGGCGTCCTGGAGGGCGGGGGTGCGCAGCCCGGTGGACGGGGTGAAGTTGATGTACGGGCAGCCTGCCCGGAGCGCTGCCGCGGCATAGAGCGAGCTGGCGGGCAACCGCCGCTCGCCGGGGGCCGGGACCGGTTCCGTGGAGGCGACATTGATCACGACCGTTCTGGCCAGGTCGTTCCGGTGCCCGAAGTCCGCGAGGTCGGCGGCGAAGGCGGTGATGAGCTCCTCGTCGCTGCGGGTGTCGCCGGGCAGTGGCCCGCCGGTCCGTATCTCCGCGTCGGCGGCGGCGAGTTCGGAGCGCACCGCCGAGGGCAGGCCGTGCGGCAGCACTCCCCCGGCGGCCAGTGCCTCGGCCCGTTTGGGCAGCGGACAGCCGACGGTGTCGTGTCCACCGAAGACCAGTGAGGTGAGGGTGGGCAGCCCGCTCTCGGAGAACGGTGGTGTTTCGGTGACCATGCCTGCCGCCGGGTGGAGCCCTGCTGCGACCGCCGCGCACCCCGCTGTGGCGGTGGTGGCGACGGAGCCGCGTGCTCCGATGAACCAGACTCCGGTACGAACGGCGGGTGCTGACACGGGCTGCCTCCCTGGCTGGGGGTCCTGGCTGGGCAGAGCAAGTGGTGCTGTGCGACGAGGGGGCGGGACCGGGTGGTGACGGCGGGCGGGGAGGATTTCCTTCCCGCCCGCCGTCGGCCGGAGTGCGCCCTACGCCGAGGGCAGTTCCTTCAACTCGATGTTGCGGAAGGACACATGGTCATCGGCACCGTGGTTCTGGATGCCGATGTAGCCGTCCTTCAGGCTCCGTACCGGATCGGTGTTGGTGAAGTCGTTGATCTTCACTCCGTTGAGGAAGACCTGGAGACGTTCGCCCTGGACCTTGATCTCGTAGCTGTTCCACTGGCCGGGCGGCCGCAGGACCTGGTCGCGGGCCTTGATGTCCGCTGCCTTGAAGGTGTAGACGGAGCCCGTGGTGCGGTCGGGCGCGTCGGTGGCGTCGATCTGGACCTCGTAGCCGTTGTTCACCGCGGACCAGGGGTCGTCGGACTCCGGGAAGCCGACGAATACACCGGAGTTGTCGTCGCCCTCCATCTTCCAGTCGAGCTTGAGCGAGTACGACCCGAGCTCCTTGGCCTGGTAGGTGAGCAGACCCATGCCGCCCTCGGAGCGCAGTTCGCCGTCGACGACGTTGAACTTTCCGGGGCCGGCCTGCTTCCACCCTTCGAGCGTCTTGCCGTTGAAGATCGACCGGTAGCCGGTGTCGGGCTTGCAGTCGGCCTTCACCTGACCGGCCGCGTACCGCATGCCGCCGAGGAGGAGCTGACGGAAGGCCGGTTCGGCGTACGACTCCTTGGTGTGGCCGAGGCCCGTGTAGAAGGAGCGGCCGCCCTGGTAGGTCTGGCACCAGGTGATCGGGTGATCGCCCTTCATGGTGCCGCCGGTGTAGGTCGTCTCGTCGAGTGTGGCGAGGACCTTGGCCTGACTGCGCGGGTTGGTGCGGTAGTTGTACCACTCGTCCGTACGGTCCCAGGCGTCGTCGAGGTGTGCGGTCGCCGGGTGGTTGTGGTCCTCGACGCGTACGGTGGCGGGCTGGATCGCGGGGTGTCCGGAGAAATACGCGCCGACGAGTCCGCCGTAGAACGCCCAGTCGTACTCGGTGTCCGCAGCGGCATGCACGCCCATGTAACCACCGCCGGTGGCCACATAGTTCTCGAATGCCTTCTGCTGATCGGCATTGAGCACATCACCGGTTGTCGAGAGGAAGACAACGGCGTCGTACCGCGCCAGGTTGCTGGCCGTGAACTGGCCTGCCGCCTCCGTGGCGTCGACGGTGATGTTGCTGTCCTTGCCGAGTTCCTTCAGTGCGGCGATGCCGTCCGGAATCGCGTCGTGGCGGAAGCCGGCCGTCTTCGAGAAGACCAGGACCCGCTTGGCGGTCTTGTCGGGGGCGCTGTTGGAGAGCTCGAAGTCGTCGATGTCGAAGAGCGCCCCGGCACCGCCCTTGAAGACCAGGAAGAGTTCGGTGGACTTCTTCGGGACGTCGCGCAGCGGTACGTCGATGTCCTGGAAGTTGTCCCAGGCACCGGTGACCGGTACGGGTGCGGAACCGAGGATCTTGCCGGTTGCCGAGCCCGCCCGCACTTCGAGGAAGCCCCCCACACCGCCGGAGGAGATCCGCGCGGTCAGCTTGGTGGAATCGCCGATCAGGTACGGCTTGAAGGAGATCCAGTCGTCGTTGTGGATGTCGCCGACCGTCTTGCCGCCGTGGGCGGTCGCCTTGTTCTGCGGTGCGACGCCGTAGGAGGCACTGTAGTGCTCGGCCTGGCGGTGGCGCGGCTGGAGCTGCGACTGGTCACGACCGGACAGGGACGCCTGGCCGCCGCCTCCGCCGTCGGTGTAGGAGGCGTCGATGACCCCGAAGATGTTGGCGTTCGGGTCGTGCCCGCCGTCGACGGCGGTCTTGATCGTGCCGGAGCACCCGTTGACGGTGGTGATGGGGTGGCCGTGGCTGTCGTGGCCGAGGACGAAGCGGACCTCGACCTTGGAGCAGTCGATCGTGCCGTCCTCGGGATCGGTGACGGTCACCTCGAACGGGATCTCGTCGCCGAAGCTGAACAGCTGCCCCTCACCGGGGAGCTTCAGCTCCACCTTCGGCGCCGTGTTGCCTACCGTGACATGGGCACTCGCCGAGGCGGTCCGGCCCGTCGGGTCCTTGGCGGTGACAGTCGCCGTGTAGGTGCCGTTCTTCTTGTACGTGTACGTGGGGTTGGCGGACGTTGAGCTACCGCCGTCGCCGAAGTTCCAGGTGTAGGTCAGGGGGTCGCCGTCGGGGTCTACGGTGCCCTCCGAGGAGAAGCTCACCTTGAGCGGCGCCGTGCCCGAGGTCTTGTTGGACGACGCCACCGCGTTGGGAGAGCGCCCACCTGTGGCGTTCTCAATGCGGTAGAGGGCGGAGTTCGCATCGCCGCCGAACCAGCTGGTGCCGTAGTCGAGGACGTACAGCGCCCCGTCGGGTCCGAAGGCCATGTCCATTACCTGTGTCCCGGTCCACGGGACGGGGTTGATGGACTGGACGGTGCCGTTGGCATCCTGCTCGATGGCTTTGATCCAGCGCCGGCCGAACTCTCCGGCGAAGAACTGCCCGTCGTAGGACTCGGGGAACTTCACCGGTGAGTCGAGGCCGGCGTCGTAGTGGTAGACAGGTCCGCCCGTCGGCGACTCGGAGCCGGTGCCGAACTCGGGCACGGATCCGCCGTCGTAAGGAATCCAGGCGGGCTGGGCGGGCGGAAGGTCGACGAGCCCGGTGTTGTGCACAGAGGTGTTCTTCGGGGCGTCGCAGTCGAAGGACGCACCGGACGTCTTCGTCGCGAAGTCGTAGTCGACGTAGGCGTCGTTGTTGCCGGTGCAGAACGGCCAGCCGAAGTTGCCCGGCTTGGTCACCCGGGCGAACTCGACCTGCCCGGACGGGCCGCGCTTGGGGTCGGCCGCGCCCGCGTCGGGCCCGTAGTCGCCGACATAGAGGATGCCGGTGGCCTTGTCGACGGAGAAGCGGAACGGATTGCGGAAGCCCATCGCGTAGATCTCGGGACGGGTCTTGTCCGTGCCCGGTGCGAAGAGGTTCCCGTCGGGGACGGTGTACGAGCCGTCCTCGGCGACCTTGATCCGGAGAATCTTGCCGCGCAGGTCGTTGGTGTTGCCCGCACTGCGCCTGGCGTCGAACGCCGGGTTGCGGTCGGGGCGCTGGTCGATCGGTGTGTAACCGTCGGAGGCGAACGGGTTGGTGTCGTCACCGGTCGACAGATACAGGTTGCCCTGGGCGTCGAAGTCGATGTCGCCGCCGACGTGGCAGCACATGCCGCGCGAGGCCGGAATGTCGAGGATCTTCTTCTCGCTGGCGTTGTCGAGGGTGCCGTCGTCCTTCAGGACGAAGCGCGAGAGCCGGTTCACCCCGTCGAACTTGGCGAAGTCGGCGGCCGTGCCGTTCTCGGGGGCGTCTCCGGAGGGAGTGTCCAGCGGGGGCGCGTAGTAGAGGTAGATGGCCCGGTTCTTGCTGAAGTCGGGGTCGATGGCGACGCCCTGGAGTCCTTCTTCGTCGTGCGAGTACACGGGGACGGCCCCCACGACCCGGGTGTTTCCGCCGCTGTCGGTGAGACGCAGCTCGCCGTTGCGCGAGGAGTGCAGCACGCTGCGGTCGGGGAGGACGGCGAGGGTCATGGGCTCGCCGGTCTCGGCTGCGCCCTTGGCGAGGGTCACCTGCTGGAATTCCTCGGCCGCCGCGTCGGCGGCGGCCGGCGAGGACGGTCCCGCCGCGGCCGCTCCGGGCGAGGCGCCCAGGGCGAGGGTGGCCGCCGCGAGCAGGCCGCCGGTGAGCAGCGCGAGGGATTTACGGGCGCGGAGCCGCGTTCTGCTCCTGCTTCTGGTTCTGTGCACGAGTGTCCTCCGGAGAGTGCCGGTTGTACGGGCGGGTGCTGCCGTGCCGTTCTGCGCGGGGACTGCCGCGCAGGTCTTTCGGGGCCTGTGGGGCGCCCGCGACCAGGGTCATGTCATGTACACGTTAGATACGCTAGACCTGTTCATCCAGGACGGAAAGCCCTTACGCAGCGGTCTTGTTGAACTTCTTCCTGCGTCAGGACAAAGTGGGCGAGGGCAGGGGGGAGCGCCCCGGCCCCTGCCGTCAATCGCCGGACGGGCTTGGTTTCGCCACTTGAGAAGTGGGTATACCGCAGCGCCTCCGGAAGGGCCCGTCAGTCCCCGCCCCCGAACGCCGCGTCGAACGACGCCGACGGCGGCTCGAAGTCATACCGCTTCAGCGTGGCAAGCGCTTCCGGCGCACCCGCCAGCCGGTCCATCCCCGCGTCCTCCCACTCGACGGAGATCGGCCCCTCGTACTCGATGGACCGGAGCATCCTGAAGACGTCCTCCCAGGGCACATCACCGTGCCCGGCGGACACGAAGTCCCAGCCGCGCCGCGGGTCGCCCCACGGCAGATGGGAGCCGAGGCGACCATTGCGGCCGTCCAGCCGCCTGCGGGCCTCCTTGCAGTCCACGTGGTAGATCCGGTCCCGGAAGTCGTACAGGAAGTTGACCGGGTCCAGGTCCTGCCAGACGAAGTGGCTGGGGTCGAAGTTCAGCCCGAACGCGGCGCGGTGGCCGACGGCCTCAAGAGCGCGGTGCGTGGTCCAGTAGTCGTACGCGATCTCGCTGGGGTGCACCTCGTGGGCGAACCGCACGCCCTCCGCGTCGAAGACGTCCAGGATCGGGTTCCAGCGCTCGGCGAAGTCCTCGTAACCCCGCTCGATCATCCGCGGCGGGACAGGCGGGAACAACGCGACCAGATGCCAGATCGAGGAGCCGGTGAAGCCGATGACGGTACGCACCCCGAAGGCGGCGGCTGCGCGGGCGGTGTTCTTGATCTCCTCGGCGGCACGTCGGCGCACCCCTTCGGGTTCACCGTCGCCCCAGATCCGTGCCGGCAGGATCCCCTGGTGGCGTTCATCGATCGGGTTGTCGCAGACGGCCTGGCCGACGAGGTGGTTGGAGATCGCCCAGCACTTCAGTCCGTACTTGTCGAGCAGCTGCCGCCGCCCGTCCAGATAGCCGGGGTCGGCCAGAGCCTTGTCGACCTCGAAGTGGTCGCCCCAGCAGGCGAGTTCGAGCCCGTCGTACCCGAAGTCCCGGGCGAGCCGGCAGACCTCCTCCAGCGGCAGGTCGGCCCACTGGCCGGTGAAGAGTGTGAAGGGACGGGGCATGCGCAGGACCTCCTAGAGAACTACGGGGGTGTGTACGGAGTTCTTCGCGGCGCTCTCCTCCACCGCTGCGAGCACCCGCTGCACCTGCAGTCCGTCGGCGAACGACGGTGCGGGAGCAGTCCCTTCGGCAATCGTCCGCACCAGGTCACGGGCCTGGTGGATGAAGGTGTGCTCGTAGCCCAGGGCGTGGCCCGGCGGCCACCACGCCTCCAGGTAGGGGTGTTGGGGTTCGGTGACGAGGATGCGCCGGAACCCTGCCGTGGTGGCGGGTTCGGTGTGGTCGTGGAAGGACAGCTCGTTGAGCCGTTCCAGATCGAAGGCGAGCGAGCCGCGCTCCCCGTTGATCTCCAGTCGCAGCGCGTTCTTCCGACCGGCCGCCATCCGGGTCGCCTCGAACGAGGCCAGCGCCCCGGAGGCGAGCCGACCGGTGAACAGGGCCGCGTCGTCGACGGTCACCGCTCCTCGCGCGGCCGAGTCCGCGGCGCCAAAGAGCCCGGCCGACGAACCGGCGAGCAGCGGCCGTTCCCGTACGAACGTCTCACTGACCGCCGACACCCCGACCAGCAGCTCCCCCGCCAGATACTGGGCCAGGTCGACAATGTGCGCTCCCAGGTCGCCGAGCGCTCCCGAGCCTGCGTGCTCCCGCTTCAGCCGCCAGGTGAGCGGGGAATCGGGGTCGACGAGCCAGTCCTGGAGGTAGGTGGCCCGGACATGCCGCAGGGTGCCGATCCTCCCTTCGGCGATCAGATGCCGGGCGTACGCGATCGCGGGCACCTTGCGGTAGTTGAAGCCCACCATCGCCACCTGACCTCGGGCCGCCGCGCGCTCCGCCGCCTCGGTCATGGCCTCGGCCTCGGCGACCGTGTTGGCGAGCGGCTTCTCGCACAGCACGTGTTTGCCCGCCTCCAGGGCGGCGACGGCGATCTCGGCATGGCTGTCGCCGGGGGTGCAGATGTCGACGAGCTGCACATCGTCCCGGGCGATGAGGGCCCGCCAGTCGGTCTCCGCCGCCGCCCAGCCGTGGCGGGCGGCCGCCGCCTCGACCGCTGCCCGGTCGCGTCCGCAGATCGCGGCGAGAGCCGGTTTCATCGGCAGCTCGAAGACGTGTCCGGCGGTGCGCCACCCCTGCGAGTGGGCGGCGCCCATGAACGCGTATCCGACCATGCCGACTCCGAGCGTCGGCGCACTCGTCATCGGCCGATACGTCGGCGGCGACGCTGCGGCCTCCTGATCCGTCTCTTCCCTACGGGCCATCCGGGCTTCCTCCTCGTCGGTCGTTCGATGGGTGCGGCAGGAGGGTCAGCACCCTCCTGCGGGGCGGATCAGCTGAAGCCCGTCGGCAGGTACTGGTCGATGTTCTCCTTGGTGACCACGGCCGAGTAGAGGGTGAGACCGGTCGGGATCTCCAGTTCGGCCAGGCCGCCGATGCCCTTGCCCTGTCCGAGGGCGCGGGCCAGGTCGATGGCGGACGCGGCCATCGTCGGCGGGTAGAGCACGGTGGCCTTCAGCACGCTGTTGTCGGCCTTGATGGCATCCATCGCGGACTTGGCACCGGCTCCGCCGACCATCAGGAACTCGTCGCGGCCCGCCTGCTGAATGGCGCGCAGCGCGCCCACGCCCTGGTCGTCGTCGTGGTTCCACAGCGCGTCGAACTTCTTCTGGGCCTGCAGGAGTTGGGCCATCTTCGCCTGGCCCGACTCGACGGTGAAATCGGCGGCCTGACGGGCCACCAGTTTGATGTTGGGGTAGTTCTTCAGCGCGTCGGCGAAGCCCTGGCTGCGCTGCTTGGTGAGCTCCAGGTTGTCGATGCCGGCCAGCTCGACGACCTTGGCGTTCGCCTTGTCCTTGAGCTGCTCGCCGATATACGTACCGGCGTTGAGGCCCATGCCGTAGTTGTCGCCGCCGACCCAGCAGCGGTACGCCTGCGGCGAGGCGAAGATCCGGTCCAGGTTGACGACGGGGATGCCCGCCTTCATCGCTTCCAGACCGACCTGGGTGAGTGCCTTGCCGTCGGCGGGGAGGATGACGAGGACGTCGACCTTCTTGTTGATGAGGGTCTTGACCTGGCCGATCTGGGCCGCGGTGTCGTTGGAGCCCTCGGTGATCTCCAGGGTCACCTCGGAGTACTTCGCCGCTCGCGACTTGGCGTTCTCGTTGATGGCGTTGAGCCAGCCATGGTCGGCCTGCGGGCCCGCGAAGCCGATGGTGACGGGCTTGCCGGGCTTGTCGTCGGCGGCGGGCTGATTGCTCTGCGCGGTCTCCGACTTCTTGGGCTCGTTGCTGGTGCAGGCGGTGAGGAGGGCGCCCGCGGAGACGGCTGCGGTGCCGAAGAGCAGTCCTCTGCGGCTGGTTTCTGGCATGGCTGTCAAACCCTTCATCCGGTGCGTGACATGTCACATGTGGCGTACGGGGCGGTGGGCGGTATGGAGAAGCTGAGTTGCCGGGAGTGCGCCCGGCGGCTCAGGTCTCCCCGTGCGCCGATGTGCGGCGCTGGACCAGGACGGCGGCGACGATGATCGCGCCCTTGGCGATCTGCTGGACGTCGCTCTGCAGATTGTTGAGAGCGAAGATGTTGGTGATGGTGGTGAAGACGAGGACGCCGAGCACGGAGCCGACGATGGTGCCGCGTCCGCCGCTGAGCAGGGTGCCCCCGATGATCGCTGCGGCGATGGCGTCGAGCTCGTACAGATTGCCGTTGGTATTCTGTCCCGAGCCGGAAAGGATGATCAGCATGAAGGCGGCGATGCCGCAGCACAGCCCGGAGAGCAGATAGAGGTAGAGCCTCTGCCGTCGTACGTCGATACCGGCCAGCCTGGCCGCTTCCGCGTTGCCGCCGACCGCGACCGTACGCCGTCCGAAGGTCGTGCGGTTCAGCACCAGCCAGCCGATGACGGTCACCGCGGCGAACATCATGACCAGGGGCGGGATGCCGAGGACGTACGAGTCGGGCAGGCCCAGGTCGAGGACCGACTTGACGGTGACGATCTGGGTCTTGCCGTCGGTGATCTGGAGGGCGAGCCCGCGGGCCGAGGCGAGCATGGCCAGCGTCGCGATGAACGGCACCATCCGGCCGTATGCGATGAGCACCCCGTTCACCAGCCCGGCACCGAGTCCGACGATCACGGCGGTGAACAGAATCCCCGCGAAGCCGTACTCCTGGGTGGCGAGCGTGGTCGCCCAGACGGAGGCGAGCGCGACCATCGCACCGACCGACAGGTCGATACCGCCGCTGGTGATGACGAAGGTCATTCCGACGGTGACGACGCCGATGACGGACGACTGGGTCAGGATCAGCTGAAGGTTCCCGGTGTCCAGGAAGGCATCGGGCTCGGTGAATGCGCCGACGGCGACAAGTACGACGAGAACGCCGAGGAGCGAGAGGTTACGGACGTCCGCGCGCAGGCCGAAGGTGCGCGAAGGTCCGTCCTTCTTACGGGGTTCGGCGACCGGGGCGGGGGCGGCCCCCTTGTCCGGCCCACCCTGCTGCGCCGAGGAAACGGGCTGCGTCATGACGTCGGGCTCCCTTCCATTACCAGGTCGAGTACGCGGTGCTCGTCCAGCTCCCGGGCGTCCGCCGCATGCACGACGCGGCCCTCGCGGAGCACCAGCACCCGGTCGGCGAGGCCCAGCACTTCGGGCACCTCGCTGGAGACGAGCAGCACGGCGAGGCCTGCGTCGGCCAGCCGGCGGATCACGGCGTAGAGCTCGGCGCGGGCACCGACGTCGACACCGCGGGTCGGTTCGTCGAGCAGCAGCACCCGGCAGCCGCGCAGCAGCCAGCGGGCCAGGACGGCTTTCTGCTGATTGCCGCCGGAGAGCGTGCGGACGGGGGTGTCCGGGTTGTCGGGGCGCAGGGAGAGCTCGCGGGTGGCGGTGCGGGCCGCTCGGCGTTCGGCCCCCCGGTCGAGCCAACCTGCCCTGGAGAAGCGGGACATGGAGGAGACGGAGACATTGCGGGTGACGGATTCGAGCATCAGCAGGGCTTGTGCCTTGCGTTCCTCGGGGGCGAGGCCGATGCCTGCGGCGACGGCCGCGCGGACGCTGCCGGGCCGGAGCTGTTTGCCGGCCACGGTGACCCGTCCGGCGCTCGGTTTGCGGGCGCCGTAGACGGTCTCCAGGATCTCGGAGCGTCCCGATCCGACGAGTCCGGCCAGGCCGACGATCTCGCCGGGCCGGAGCTCAAGGTCCAACGGGTCGAATTCGCCCGTCCTGGCCAGTCCTTCGACCTTCAGTACCGGCTCCGCCACTGCCGCTCCCGCGCTGCCCGTGGTGCGCGGCGGGAAGACGTACTCGACATTGCGGCCGGTCATCATGGCAACGATGTCTCGTGTCGGTGTGGACTTGGCGGGCAGCCCCACGGCGACGGCCCGGCCGTCCTTGAGCACGGTCACCCGGTCGCCGATCCGGCGGATCTCCTCCAGGCGGTGCGAGATGTAGACGACGGCGACCCCGTCGGCGGTGAGGGCGGCGACGATACGGAAGAGGTTGTCGACCTCGTCGGGGTCGAGTGCGGCGGACGGCTCATCCATCACGATGAGCCGTACGTCGTGGGAGAGCGCCCGTGCCATGGAGACGATCTGCTGCTGGGCGGCGGACAGTTCGCCGACCGCCCTGGCCGGGTCGATCTCCGGGTGGCCGAGACGCTTCAGCAGTGCGGCGGCCGCCGTGCGGCCCTCGCGGGTGCGGACGACGAAGCGGGCGGTGGTGGGTTCATGGCCGAGGAAGACGTTCTCGGCGACCGACAGGCCCTCGACCAGGTCGAGTTCCTGGTAGATGGTGGCGATGCCCAGGCGCATCGCGGCGATGGGCGACTTGAGCGCGGCCGGTTCGCCGCGCCAGGTGATCTCGCCGCCGTCGGGCTGATGGGCCCCGGAGAGCACCTTGATGAGAGTGGACTTGCCGGCGCCGTTCTGCCCGAGGAGACAGTGGACTTCGCCGGCCTGGACCTCCAGGTCCACGCCGTCGAGGGCGCGTACTCCGGGGAACGACTTGGTGATGCCGTCCATGGTGAGCAGGGGTGGTTCCGGTGCCATGACAAATCCCCTCGGCGAGTGGGGTCTCCCCTGCTCGAGCGCAGCCGAGAGCTTGGGGGAAGGCCGGTGAGCGGGCAGGGCTGTACCAGATGCGGTGGTGCGGGTGTTTCCGGTCCGTGCCGTGCTGCCGGCCCGAGGGTCAGGCCGGTGAGAACAGGTGGTCGCTGATGAGGCGGGCGGCGCCGATCACTCCGGCGGCCGGTCCCAACTCGCCCAGCACGATGGGAAGATTGCCGGTGGCCAGCGGCAGCGACTGCCGGTAGACCTGGGTCCGGACGCTGGCGAGGAGCGTGTGGCCGAGGCCGGTCACACCGCCGCCGATCACCACCAGTCCGGGATTGAAGAAGCTGACGAGTCCCGCGATGACCTGGCCGACCCGGTTGCCGCCTTCGCGGATCAGGTCGAGCGAGGTCGCGTCACCGGCGGCCGCGGCGGCGGCCACATCGGCGGCGGTGAGCTTTCCGGCCGCCTCCAGCCGGCCCGAGAGTTCCGCCGACTGCCCGGCGCGCGCCGCGTCCTCGGCGTCGCGGGCGAGCGCGGCACCGCTGAAGTGGGCTTCCAGGCAGCCCCGGTTGCCGCAGGCGCAGGCGCGTCCTTCGGGTTCGACCTGGATGTGGCCGATGTCTCCGGCGCTGCCCGTCGTACCGCGGTGGACCTCGCCGCCGACGACGATGCCGCAGCCGATACCCGTACCGATCTTGACGCAGAGGAAGTCGCCCACGGAGCGCGCGACGCCCGCGTGCTGCTCCCCCATCGCCATCAGGTTCACATCGTTGTCGACCATGACGGGGCAGCCCATTTCCTGGCTGAGCGCCTCGCGGACCGGGAAACCGTCCCAGCCGGGCATGATCGGCGGTGCGACCGGTACACCTTCGGGGAAGCGGACCGGTCCGGGTACGCCGATGCCCGCGCCGTCGAATCCTTCGGCGAGCCCGGAGGCCCGGAGCTTGGCCGCCATGGACAGCACCTGCTCGAAGATGGCGACGGGTCCTTCGCGTACGTCCATGGGGTGGTTGAGGTGACCCAGGACCTCCAACTCGGCGTTGGTGACGGCCACATCGACGGATGTGGCACCGATGTCGACGCCGAGGAAGCGTAGCTGCGGGGCGAGCCGGATGTTGTGCGAGCGACGTCCTCCGCGGGATGCGGCGAGTCCATCGGCCACGACGAGTCCGGTCTCCAGCAGTCTGTCGACCTCGACGGCGAGCTTGGAGCGGGAGAGATCGACCTGGTCCCCCAGCTGTGCCCGTGAGTTGGGCCCGCCGTCGCGCAACAGCCGGAGCAGTCGCGCCTGATGCGCATTCGCGGGTCGTGCCGTCATACGTCTCACACGCCCCTCCCCGCCACATCGGCCTGTCCGTCGGGCTTTCGAGGGGAACGTAGCAGCGGTTGCCGGGAGTGGGAAGAAGTTGCGCAGGAATCCGCTACAACTTTCTCCACACCGAGGACAAAGCCGTTCGGCCGGGTCATGGTCCGGCCACCGGCGCGGGTGATGTTCGGGGCGTGCACCGGGGCGGGTCGGTCGGAAGTCAGCGGTGCCGGAACGGGCCGTCCAGGGCCGCCCATTGGAGCAGCATGATGGTCTTGGCGTCGGCGATGGCCCCGCTGCGGACCATGGAGAGAGCCTCCTCGAAGGGGAGTTCCACGGTCTCGATGTCCTCGCCCTCGGCCGCGATCCCGTGCGCGCCGGCGGTGGCTGCCGTCGAACGGTAGGGGGCGGCGAAGAAGTGCAGGCGTTCGGTGACCGAGCCGGGGCTCATGTAGACGTCGAAGACGCGCTCGGGAGCGCCGACGAGGTGTCCGGTCTCCTCGGCCGCTTCCCTGCGGATGGCTTCCTCGGGGCTGTCGCCGTCGAGCAGCCCGGCGGCGGTCTCGATCAGCATCCCGTCGTGGTGCCCGTTGACGTAGGCGGGCAGCCGGAACTGACGGGTCAGCAGAACGGTGCGGCGACCGGGGTGGTAGAGCAGAATCGTGGCTCCGTCGCCCCGGTCGTAGGTCTCGCGCTGTTCCCGGCTCCAATGGCCGTCGCTGTGCTGGTAGTCGAAGGTCGTCCTGCGCAGGACATACCAGTCGCAGGACAGCACCTCCACATCACTGATGCGCACCCGCGGATTGCCGGTCAGGTCGCGGCCGTGCCGGTCCAGACCGGTGCGTCCGCGGCGGTCGGGGGTGTCCAGGCCTGCGGTCATGATGTGCGCTCCTCGCGGTGGATCCGGTTCTCAGGCCAGGACGGTGTGGACGCCCGCATCACGCAGGGCGGACAGCGTCAGCGGGCCGTTGGGGTGGGTGGCGGCGTCCTGTGCCGCGCTGTCGGTGACGAACACGTCCACCGCGCCCACGGCGGCGACCTGACTGAAGGCGCGCACCCCGAGTTTGGTCGCGTCGGCAACGGCGACGGTCCGGTCCGATTGCGCGAGCGCGGCCTGCTTGACGGCCGCGTCGTCCAGCGAGAACTCCGACCAGCCGTACTCGGCGTGCACACCACCGATGGACAGTACGAAGCAGTCGAAGGCCAGCGCCTCGATGGTGCGCAGGGCCAGCGGGCCGACCAGCGACTGTTCGCCGGGGCGGGACCGGCCGCCGACGATCAGCAGCTCGATCCCGGGCCGGTCCGCCAGGCGGACCGCGGCCTGAAGACTGACCACCGCCACCGTCAGGGGCGCCCGTTCGGCCAGGTGCTCCGCGACGTGCACGGTGGTGGTGCCCGCGTCGAGAAGCACCCGCGATCCCGGCTCCACCATCGCGGCCACGGCCGCACCGAGCCGGTCCTTCGTCGCGGCCTGCCACGGCTCGCGGGCGGAGAAGCCCGCACCCTCCTCCCGTGCACGCGTGGCGACCGCACCGCCGTGCACCCTGCGCACCAGCCCCTGCCGCTCCAGTGCGTCGAGATCCCGGCGGACGGTCATTTCGGAGACCCCCAGGCGATGGGAGAGCTCCGACACGGAAACCCGGTCGGAGCCCTGCACCAATCGCAGGGTCAGGTCCAGACGATTGGCGACACCCATGACCCATTTCTAACACATCGATGTTCGATTGAACATCCGAGTGTGAGAAAACCGGGCGGCGCCAGGAACCAGGGCGGCGCGGAACGCGGAAAAGGGCCGGGGCTCAAAGCCCGGGCCCTTCCCTCACGACGCCGTTCGACCTGTCCGGCCGCGCGCTAGCTCTCTTCGCGCTGGTGGTACGTCTTGCGCGTGTGTTCCGTGTGCGCCCGCATGATCTCCGTGGCCCGTTGCTCGTCGCGCGAGGAGATCGCCGCGATGAGCGAGCGGTGCTCGATCCAGGACCGGGTGCCGCGCCGGCGGGCCAGCGGGGTGTAGTGCCAGCGCACCCGGCGGTCCACCTGCCCGGCGAGTTCGGAGAGGACGACATTGCCCGCCAGCTCCATGACCTTGGCATGGAACGCCGCGTTGGTGGCAACCGCCAGGTCCACGTCGTCGTCGGCGACGGCCTGCTCGCCCTCGGCGCACAGCTCCTCCAGGGCGGCGATCCCGGCCGTGCCGGAGTTGGCCGCCGCAAGACGAGCGGCCTCGGCCTCCAGGAGGGTGCGGACCGAGAGCAGCTGGTCCGCCTCGTCCTCAGTGGGCTCATGGACGAACGCACCCTGGGCGGGCCGCAGATCGACCCAGCCCTCGGTGTTCAGCCGCTGCAACGCCTCCCGCACCGGCTGCCTGGACACTCCGAGCCGGCCGGCCAGCTCGCTCTCGACCAGATGCCGGCCGGGACGGAGCGCACGCGTCGTTATGAGCTCGAGCAGCGCCTCGTACACGCGCTCGCGTAGCGGACCGGGCCGTTCCAGCTTCGGCACAGCCCCTTGCGGCAGTCCTGTGGACAACATCGCGGTCCCCCTCCGGGCGATGAGCAATTGCTTATCGTCTACAGTCTCACGACGCCCCTCAGGGACAGCGGATCACCTGACCCGCGTACGAGAGATTCCCGCCGAAGCCGAAAAGCAGCACCGGCGCGCCGCTGTGGACCTCACCGCGCTCCACCAGCTTGGACAGGGCCATCGGGATGGACGCAGCGGACGTATTGCCGGAATTCACGACATCCCGGGCGATGATCGCGTTGACCGCACCGATCTTCCTGGCGACCGGTTCGATGATCCTCAGATTGGCCTGATGCAGTACCACCGCGGCCAGATCCTCGGGGGCGACACCGGCCTTTTCGCACACCTTGCGGGCGATGGGCGGCAGCTGTGTGGTGGCCCAGCGGTATACGGACTGCCCCTCCTGCGCGAACCGCGGGGGCGTCCCCTCGATCCGTACCGCGTTCCCCATCTCCGGCACCGAACCCCACAGCACGGGGCCGATCCCGGGCCGGTCACCGCTGCCCGGGTCCGCGACGACGACCGCCGCACCGGCTCCGTCGCCGAGCAGGACACAGGTGCTGCGGTCGGTCCAGTCCGCGATGTCCGCCATCTTGTCGGCGCCGATGACGAGGACGCGCTCGGCCGCGCCCGCCCTGATCGCGTGGTCGGCGGTGGCGAGGGCGTGCGTGAAACCGGAGCAGACGACGTTGATGTCCATCACCGCGGGCGAGCCCATGCCGAGCCGGGCGGCGACCCGGGCCGACATGCTCGGTGAACGGTCGATCGCGGTGGAGGTCGCGACAAGAACCAGATCGACTTCGACGGGCTGCAGCCCCGCCGCGGCGAGCGCCTTGGCTCCCGCATGCGCGGCCATCTCGTCCACCGGCTCGTCAGGGCCTCCGACATGGCGGGTCTTGATGCCGACGCGACTGGTGATCCACTCGTCACTGGTGTCGACCATGGCCGCCAGATCGTCGTTGGTGAGTACCTTGGCGGGCTGATAGTGGCCGAGCGCCACGACACGTGAGCCGGTCATGTACAAGATCCCCTCGCTACGTATGGCAGGAACCATCCAGTCTTGGTCGCTACTGCCTGGTACGGGGGCACGTGATCCCACAGGATTACCACCCGCTCATTGGAGGCTTGGCAACAGCCCTACCCAGACAGAAGGCATACTGTAGACAATGTTCTGTCGACAGGGCACTGCGAAAGTCGCAAGTCGCAGTTGTCGGCGCCGGTGCCATCGGCGCCCATGTCGGGGCCGCGCTCCATCGCATCGGCGCCGGGGTCCGCCTCATCGCCCGCGGCCCGCATCCGACCGCGATGCGCCGTGACGGCGTCCGCGTCCCCAGCCCTCGCGGAGACATCACCGCGCGCCCCTCGGCCACCGACGATCCGTCGGAGGTCGGGCCCGTCGACTATGCGTTCTCGGGCTCAAGGCCAACTCCTGTACGGCGTCGGGCCCGTTGGTCCAGGGACGCCGCATCAATAGCGTCGACGTCGCGGGCCGCGGCTTCGACGCCCGTATCTCCACCGAGCATGACGCACCGCTCACCGATTCGGCCTGTGTCCACTGCGGCGACTGCATCGTGGTGTGCCCCACCGGGGCGCTCTCCTTCAAGACCGAATTCGATAGGCGGGCGGCCGGGACCTGGGACGAACAGGCCCGGACGGAGACCACCATCTGTGCGTACTGCGGTGTCGGCTGCAATGTCACACTCCATGTGCAGGACAATGAGCTCGTCGAGGTCACCTCTCCGCACGACAATCCGGTGACCCACGGCAACCCCTGCATCAAGGGCCGGTTCGGCTTCCAACACGTACAGAATCGGATTCAACCGCTATGGGACGGGTCACCGAGAGCCGCCGCACCATCCGTATCCGGGACGGGGCCGTATCCACGCGCCCCGACACGCTCGTCGCCGAGGAGCCCCTGGAGATCCGGCTGAACGGCAAGCCGCTCGCCATCACGATGCGCACACCGGGCGACGACTTCGCCCTGGCGGCGGGCTTCCTGGTGAGCGAGGGCGTGATCGGTGACGGCTCCGAGGTGCAGGGAATCGTCTACTGCGCCGGGGCCACGGCGGACGGCGTCAACACGTACAACGTCGTGGATGTGAAGCTCGCCCCCGGCGTCCCGGTCCCCGACATCACACTCGAACGCAATGTGTACACCACGTCGTCCTGCGGACTGTGCGGCAAGGCGAGCCTCGACGCGGTGCGCACCACCACCCGGCATCCGATCGCCGACGCTCCCCCCGTCCGGGTCGAGCCCGCCCTGCTCGCCGCCCTCCCCGACCGGCTGCGCGCCGCGCAGCGGGTCTTCGACCGGACCGGGGGTCTGCACGCGGCGGCGCTGTTCTCCGAGACGGGTGAGCTGCTCGACGTCCGGGAGGACGTCGGCCGGCACAACGCGGTCGACAAGCTGGTCGGCCGGGCTCTGACCGACCACCGGCTGCCGCTGTCCCGGGCGATTCTGCTGGTGTCGGGGCGGGCCTCGTTCGAGCTGGCCCAGAAGGCGGTGATGGCCGGGATCCCGATGCTCGCGGCGGTCTCGGCACCGTCGTCCCTCGCAGTCGATCTGGCGGCCGAGACCGGACTGACCCTGGTCGGCTTTCTGCGGGGTCCTTCCATGAACGTGTACGCGGGTGAGCACCGCATTGCCCTGGAGGCGACGGTCGGCCAGGGCTGAGCTCAGGCGCCCCGCCCGTCCGCTCGGGGCAGGGATCCGGCCGGCGGGGAGCGCCCCTGCGTCGGCCGGTCGCACCCGGGCGGGGCTCCGGGGGCACCTTCAGCTCGCCGTGACGGGCTGCCGTGACACCGCACTGTTCTCCCGGTTCTCCTCCTGCGGATCGCGCGAGCGGCGCTTGGCGATCACCGCGCAGACCATCAGCTGCATCTGCCCGCACAGATCGCCGCGGGCACATTGCCGCGGGCGATCGAGGTGAAGGCGATCGACGACTGGATCGGGACGCCCTGGCGGCGGCGATCCTGGCGGGCGGCGACCGGCTGATCCGCGGTGTCGGCACAATCGGTTCGATCAGTGGCCGGGACGGCGCATGACCGCACGCCTGTACGGGGGGGGAATGGACGGCAGCCGCAGTTCCGCGCCCGGCCCGGCCGGGTCGGGCATGTGCGGGCCCGTCCCTGGGCCCGTCTGCGGACCAACGCCCTCGTACCCGCTCGAAACGGAAGTGACAGCGGCGTACAGATTCGGTGGAGATTCCGGCGCCGGCCGCTTACTCCGCGGTCCCAGCCGCGCCCGAGCCTTGCCCATCTGGCCGGATTTCGGTGGCTGACCTGTGCATATGCCACGTTGTCCGCCGTTACGGGACCCTCCCGCCGCGCCGCCCGGTGGGGTAGCGTCACGGCGCTGTGCGGAGCGCCACAAGGAGCAGGTCATTGCGCGAGTTCACTGTCCCCCCCATGGCGGCCGCGCCCCTCGTAGGCGGGCTGGCCGATGTGGTGTTCGACTACGCCGAGGAAGATCCGCACCGGGTCGCGCTCGGCCGAAAAGACGCGAGCGGACGCTGGCAGGATGTCACTGCGGCAACGTTCCGCGACGAGGTGCTGGCGCTCGCCAAGGGGCTGATCGCGCACGGCGTCAGATTCGGCGACCGGGTGGCCCTGATGTCGCGTACGCGCTACGAGTGGACGCTCCTCGACTTCGCGCTGTGGACGGTCGGCGCCCGGTCCGTACCGGTCTATCCGACGTCCTCGGCCGAACAGGTCCTCTGGATGCTGCACGACGCCGATGTGTCCGCCATCGTGGTCGAGCACGAGGACCATGCGATGACGGTCGCGTCGGTGATCGACCGGCTGCCGCAGCTCAAGCGGCTCTGGCAGTTGGACGCCGACGCGGTGACCGAGCTCGTCGACGCGGGCGCCCGTGTCGAGGACGAGGTGGTGCACCGCCACCGGCGCGCGGTGACGCCCGAGTCGGTGGCGACCATCATCTACACCTCGGGCACGACGGGACGCCCCAAGGGCTGCGTGATCACGCATGCCAACTTCATGTTCGAGACGGACACCATGGCCGCCCGCTGGGAGTCGGTCTTCCACTCCAAGCCGGGCGACGAGGCGGCGACCCTGCTCTTCCTGCCCGTGGCACATGTCTTCGGCAGGATGGTGGAGCTCGCCGCGGTCCGCGGCCGGGTGAAGCTGGGCCATCAGCCGGAGTTGTCGGCGAAGGCCCTGATGCCGGACCTTGTGTCGTTCCGGCCGACGTTCATCCTGGCGGTGCCGCACATCTTCGAGAAGGTCTTCAACGCTGCCCGGCGCAAGGCCGAGGCGGAGGGCCGGGTCGGGCCGTTCGACAAGGCCGCGGACATCGCGGTGAGGTACGCCGAGGCGTCGGAGGCGCGGGCGTTCGGGACCGGCCCCGGGCCGTCCGCCGGGCTGCGGATGCAGCACCAGTTCTTCGACAAGGTCGTGTACAAGAAGGTGCGCGAGGCGATGGGCGGCCGGCTCCGGCACGCCATGTCCGGCGGTTCGGGGATGGAGCGGCAGCTCGGACTGTTCTTCGAAGGCGCCGGCGTCACGGTGTACGAGGGGTACGGGCTGACCGAGTCGACCGCGGCGGCCACCGCCAATCCGCCGGAGCGCACCCGGTACGGCACGGTCGGGCAGCCGATCCCCGGCACCACCGTGCACATCGCCGAGGACGGCGAGGTGTGGGTGCACGGCGGCAATGTGTTCGCGGGCTATCTCGGCGACCCGAAGGCCACCGACGCCATACTGCGCGACGGCTGGCTGGCCACCGGGGATCTGGGGGCGCTCGACGAGGACGGCTATCTGACGATCACCGGGCGGAAGAAGGAGATCCTGGTGACGTCGGGCGGCAAGAGTGTGTCGCCGGCCGGTCTGGAGGAACGGGTGCGGGCACACCCGCTGGTCGCACAGTGCATCGTGGTCGGCAACGACCGGCCGTACATCGCAGCCCTGGTCACGGTCGACCAGGAGTCGGTGGACCACTGGCTCGCCATGCAGGGGCGCCCGCCCATGAGGCCGGAGGATCTGGTGCGGGATCCGGACCTGGAGATGGAGGTCCGGCGCGCGGTGGTGGCCGCCAACACAGCGGTGTCGCAGGCCGAGTCGATCCGTACGTTCCGGATTCTGGCGCATCCGTTCAGCGAGGAGCACGGTCTGCTCACCCCGTCTCTGAAGCTGAAGCGCAAGGCGATCGAGACGGCGTACGCGGCGGAGGTCGAAGCGCTGTACCGCTGAGGCACGGCCGTGCCTCAGCGGTTGAGCGCCTGCTAGGTGATCGAGATGCGGAACAGCTTGTCCGCACCGTCCGGTTCGCCCCCGTTGTTGTCGCAGTTGGTGGTGGAGAGCCAGAGCTGGTCCTGGCCGGGCACCTTGGTGACCGTGCGCAGCCGGCCGTACGTACCGACGTAGTACGCGGTCGGCGTGCCGAGGTTCTCGGTGTCACCGGTGATCGGTACTCGCCACAGCCGTTCGCCCTTCAGCGCGGCCATGTAGATGACATTGCGGACGATGGCGATCCCGCTGGGCGAGGCCTCGGAGACGTTCCAGGTCTTCTTCGGGTTGGTCATGCCGGCGGTGGAGCAGCTGCCCTCACAGACGGGCCAGCCGTAGTTCTTGCCGGGCTTGATGAGGTTGAGCTCGTCCTTCTTGCTGTCGCCGAACTCCGCCTCCCACAGGCGTCCTCTGTCGTCGAAGGCGAGGCCCTGCGGGTTTCGGTGGCCGTAGCTGTAGACGTAGTTGCCGAACGGGTTGCCCGGGGCGGCCTTGCCGTCCGTGGTCATCCGGAGGATCTTGCCGTTGAGCGAGTTCTTGTCCTGCGCGAGGTCGGGGGTCTGGGCCTCGCCGGTCGACGCGTACAGGTAGCCGTCGGGGCCGAAGGCGAGCCGTCCGCCGTTGTGGTACCTGCTCTTCTTGATGCCCTGGAGCAGGACCGTGTATCCGCCGAGCGAGGTGCCGTCGTATGTCATGCGGGCGACGCGGTTGCCCTCGGACGCGGTGTGCATGAAGTACACGTAGTGATTGGTGGACCACTTGGGGTCGACGGCGACACCGAGCAGGCCGCCCTCACCGTTGGTCGTGACGGCGCCCGGCACGGCACCGACCTGGGTCCTGGTGCCGCCGGAAGTGACCTTGAAGACCTTGAAGCTGTCCCTTTCGGTCACCAGCGCGGTCTTGCCGTCGGGCATCCAGTAGGTGCCCCAGGGGATGGACCAGCCGGTGGAGACGGTGGCGATGCCCGACGGTACGCCGCCGTCGGTGGCGCAGGCCGGGGTGGTGAAGGTGACCGTGTTGCTCGCCGCCGAGATGTTGCCCCCGGCGTCCTTGGCAACGACGTCCAGGCTGTACGGGCTGGCGCAGGCGAGCCCGGTGAGGGTGGTCGTGGTGGCCGGCGGGGTGCCGGTCACGGTCTTGTAGACGGTGCTGCCACTGCGTACCTCGTAGGCGGTGACGGCCTCGTTGTCCGTCGACGCGCCCCAGTTCAGGACAACGCTGTTCGCGGTGAGGCCCGAGCTGGACAGGGTGCCGGGTGCCGAGGGCGCGGTGGTGTCGGAGCTGGGCAGCGTGGTGCAGTCCACGATCGGGCTGACCGACGAAACATTGCCGGCCGCGTCACGGGCGAACAATGTGATGTTGTACGTGGTACTGGGGGTGAGCCCGGTCAGGTTCTTCGTCGTGACGGTGCCTGCCGCCTCCGCGAACTTGTTGCCGTGTTCGTAGATGTCGTACGCGGCGACGCCCACGTTGTCGGTGGCGGCGTCCCAGTTCAGCGTGAAGCTGTCCTCGGAAATCGCCGAGCAGCTGGGCCGGCCGGGTGCGGTGGGTGCTTGCGTGTCCGATGAGGTGACCGTGAAGTCGATGTAGTCGAGGTTGGGCAGCCCGTTGGCCGTCGTGGACGTCAGCCGGATCTTGTTGCTGCCTGCCTTGACCGGGGTGGTCAGGGTGGAGGTGGCCCAGGTGTTCCAGTCGGCGGTGGCGTTGAAGGCACGGGCGGCCGAGACGACCGTGCCGCCCACGGCGATGTCCGCCGGCCGGCCGGCCGTCGTGCCGTTGGAGTACCGGACGGCGATCTGACCGGTCCCGGCAGAGGCCGCGGTGACAGTGAACTCCACATAGCTGCCGACGACATTGTCGCCGTTCACGAAGCCTGTCCCGGAGTATCCGGAGTGATTGGACTCGGCGGCGCCCAGGACGATCGTCGCGGACTCCGCCTCGTACCGGGTGGCCGCCGCGGAGGCGGATTGCGGCACCGCCTGCACCAGGGCGGTACAGAGCAGCATGACCGCGAGCGCGGCCACTCTTCCTCGTAACGTGGTGAGTGTGCTGACCTTCATCTGAACCTCCGTCAGGGAACCCAGTAGTTGCCGGACGCGACGATCATCGACTGCAGCTGGACGCTCCCGCCGTAGTAGAGCTGTGGGTCGATCGAGGTGGAGGCGAGCTTGTTCCAGAGCGCGTCGAGCCAGGCCTGGGAGCCGGGGTCGGTCAGCGCGGTCACGACGAACGGGGCGGTGAATGCCATGTCGTCGCCGCTGTCGAACGCCGTGCCGTTCAGGTGGTAGCCGGTGACGATCCTGTTCGGGTCGCCGCCAGTCCTGGACTTGATCCAGGAGTTGAGCTTGCGCGCCGAGGCGAGCGAGGCCGCGTCCCCGCTGGTGACGGCGTCCGCGCCGATGCGCCACGGGTCGCGGCAGGCGTTCCAGGAGTAGTCGCCGTCGTTGGGTCCTTCGAGCACCTCACCTGCAGCGGGCTCGGGCGTGGTGTTCGTGTTGACCACGAAGTCCGCCAACAGGCCGGTGTTCGCAGCGTACTTGGACTGCTGAGTGCTGATCAGATTCTGATGGGCCGTGCGCACGGTGTCCCAGGTGCTGTCGCCCGTAGCCGTCCTGAAGGCGCGGAAGTGGTCGATCAGCCAGTCCGAGGAGCGGGTCATCCAGTAGTGGGACTCGCCGGAGTCCGACCAGTCACCGAGCAGCATGAGGTGGGTGGTCGGGTTGACCTCGCTCTTCTTGATGGCGTTGATGTGCTTGACCGCGAGATCCTTGTAGTTGTACGTGCCCGTGGATCCCCACTGCTTGTCGGCGAGGAGCAGCCCGTAGGCGACGTCGAGGTCCCCGTCCGTCGCCGAGTCGGAGCCGTCGACGCTCTTGCAGGAGGTGTCCTGCTCGGCGGCGAGAAGGTTGGCGTTGTTGACCGAGGGGTGCGCGAGCATGTACTTCACCATGCCGTCGAAGACCGTCTTCGCCTCCGGGTCGGCTCCTGCCATCGTCGCGGTGACGACCATGCCGTAGCCCTGGGCCTCGGCGACGTAGGGGTGGTCGGCGTCCGGCGAGATGACCTCGTACCAGCCGTTGCCGCAGTTCTTCCTGACGAACGCGGACTTCCAGGCGTTGTACGTCTTGATCACGGCCTGGTCGAGCGCGGACTGTGAGCCGGACGGCTTCAGCGTCCCTGCGGCGTACGGGAATCGGTGGCTGCCGAAGGGCACTGCGGGACCACCGGCGGCGGGGGCTTGGCTGTCCAGGTAGTCGAGGTTGGGGCCGCCGTTCGCCGTGGTCGCGGTGGCCCGGATCGTGTTGGTTCCGGCGACGAGCTGGGCGGTGATGGTCTTCGTCGCCCAGGTGTCCCAGGAGCCGGTCCCGTCGAAGGCTGCCCCGGGGGCGACGACCGTGCCGTTGACGCTGATGTCCATCGGGCGGTTGGCGGTCGTACCGTTGGCGTAGCGGATGGCGAGCGAGGTGCTGCCCGCGGTGGCGTTCACCGTGAACTCCACCGACGAGCCGGCGACGTTGGTGTAGTCGACGAATCCGGTGCCGGAGTAGCCGGTGTGATTCGTCGCCACGGCCGCCTGGGAGAGCGTCGCGCCCTCCGCCTCGTAACGGGTGGCCGCGGCGGCCGCGGGCGGCGCAGCGGGCAGGGGCAGCAGCAGTCCGGCGGCGGCGAGGGCCGTCCCGCCGAGGATTCGCATTCTCGTGGTGGTACGCATCGGATCTCCTCAGCCCTTGTACTGGACGACGATCTTGGTGAAGTCGTACGGGGACTGGGAAACCCCGCTGCAGGCGTCCGCGTCGTTGCCGGAGCCGCAGGCGCGGTCCCGGTTGACGGACCAGAAGGCGAAGCGCGCGATGTGGTGCTGCTGCGCGTAGCCGAGGATCGTTCTGAAGTCGGTGGTGGTGACGGTCTCGTCCGATTCGTCGGTCTTCCCGTTCATCGAGGAGACCCCGATGTGCCGGTAGGCGGCGTCGTCGCTGTACCCGTATGCGCTCTTGACCGCGGCCTTCAGTCCGTCGAGCGCGCCGACCGTGGCCGAGCCCATGGTGCCGGTGTGCCCGCCGAAGTCGAACGGCATGATCACCCAGCCGTCGTTGGCGAGGCCCGCTGCCGCTCCCCGCTTGATGAGGTCCTTGCCGTTGGCGTCGGGGCCGGTCGGGGTGGTCCCCATGGTCACGTACGTCACGATGCCCGGGTTGTCGGTCTTGACGATCTTCAGGGCGTCGACCACCCGCTGCCGCACCGTGGCGTTGGAGAACTCGGTGTCCTCGATGTCGATGTCCAGCGCCTTCAGGTGGTACGCGTTGATCACCTTCTGGTACGCCCCGGCGAGCGCGGCGGCGCTGGAACACTTCTCACCGAGCTTGTTGCCGCTCCAGCCACCCGCCGAGATGACGATGTCGCCGCCGGCCGCCCGGATGGAGTTGATGGCGGCCTGATCCGAGCCGCCGGTCAGTGCCCGGTCGCCGTCCCACTTCGGGTTGCAGGTGCCGTCCGAGAGGATGAAGGCCAGCGTGAACCACTTCACCCCCGTCGCCGCCATCACATCGGTCGGCTTCTGCGGGTTCCCCCAGCCGAGGTACTCGTACGGGGCCGCGGCCATCGCACCGGGGCCCGCTGCCGTCGTAGCGGTGGTCAGGGAGTCGATGTTGGGGCCGCCGTTCGCCGTGGTGGCCGTGGCCCGGACGGTGTTGGCACCCGCCTTCAGCGTGACGGCGACCGGGGCGGTGGCCCAGCTGTCCCAGGACCCGGTGCCGTTGAACGCCTTGCCCGCGGCAACGGTGACGCCGTTCACGGAGATGTCCAGCGGGCGGTTGGTGGTGGTGCCGTTGGCGTAGCGCAGGTCGATGGTGGTGGAGCCTGCGGTGTCGGCGTCGACGGTCCACTCGATGTAGCCGCCGGCGACATTGGTGTAGTCGACGAAGCCGGTGCCGGTGAATCCGGTGTGGTTCGTCGCCACCGCCGCCCGGTACAGGCTCGCGTTCTCGGCCTCGTACGCGGCCGTGGCGGCTGAGGCCTTCGGGAGGTGGGCGAACAGGGGCAGAAGCAGACAGCTGAGTCCGGCGAAGACGGCCACGATGCGGCGTGGGGGTGCGGCAGGGTGCACGGTGATCCCTTCCGGTTCGACGTTAGGAAAGGTTCCTAACCAACACTGCATAGGATTCCCTGGGGCTCGTTCTGTCAATGCCCCGCGCGGGCCCAAATCCCGGAAGCTGCAGGTGGGTTGAGAGGACCGCGGGCAGCCCGGCGGGGCGACGGGATCACCCCGCCGCCCCGCGTCCGAGTGGGCGTTCCACCCGCCTTGACGGGGCTCGGTCAATGGCCCGGACGGATAAGGTCGGAGCAATATCGAGTCGGTGTCGCGTCGATCCCGGGCGGGGCAGTAAGGCGTCGCTGAACGTCAGGTCGGCAGGGAATGCATCGCGCCCCGTGATCGTTGACCATGAGAATCCCAACCGACGACGTAAGGATCGACCGCTCGTGAGCAAGGTCCCCTCCATCACGCTCAACAACGGCGTCGAGATGCCGCAGCTCGGTTTCGGTGTCTGGCAGGTGCCGGACGACGAGGCCGCGAAGGCGGTCGCGACAGCCATCGAGTCCGGGTACCGGAGCATCGACACCGCCGCGATCTACGAGAACGAAGAGGGCACGGGCAGGGCCGTCGCAGCCTCCGGTGTCGCCCGCGAGGAGCTCTTCGTCACGACGAAGCTGTGGAACGCCGACCAGGGCTACGACTCCACCCTGCGCGCCTTCGACACCTCGCTCGACAAGCTGGGTCTGGACTACGTCGATCTGTATCTGATCCACTGGCCGGCGCCGGCCAAGGACGCGTACATCGACACGTACAAGGCCTTCGAGAAGATCTACTCCGAGGGCCGCGCGAAGGCCATCGGCGTGTCGAACTTCCTGCCCGAGCACCTGGAGCGCCTGCTCGGCGAGACCTCCGTGGTCCCGGTGATCAACCAGATCGAGCTCCACCCGCAGCTCCAGCAGTCCGAGTCGCGCGCCTTCCACGCCAAGCACGGCATCGCGACCGAGGCCTGGTCGCCGCTTGGTCAGGGCAAGGGCCTCCTGGAGGTCCCGACGGTCGTCGCGATCGCCCAGAAGCATGGCCGCACGCCGGCCCAGGTGGTGCTCCGCTGGCACATCCAGACCGGCAATGTGGTGATCCCGAAGTCCGTGACGCCGTCCCGGATCGTGGAGAACCTCGATGTGTTCGGCTTCGAGCTGGACGCCGACGACCTGGCCGCGTTCGCCGCACTGGACGAGGGCAAGCGTCTCGGCCCGAATCCGGGCGAGTTCAATCTCGGCGCCTGAGCCGTGCCGCTGCACCGTTGAAGTACGCAGACCGCCGCCCGGCTGCCGAGCCGGGCGGCGGTCTGCTGCCCAGGAAGGAACCGGAACATGAGCGGGGACACCGCACCCGTTGTCGCAGCGGGTCGCTACCGGCTGCGCAATGTGGGCAGCGGGCTGCTGCTGGAGGTGTACGGCTCCGCCAAGGGCGCAGGCGCCCCGGTGCAGCAGGGTGAGGAGAGCGGTTCGGCGGCCCAGCACTGGGAGCTGACGCCCGTGCACGAGGGCGCCGCCCTGTACCACCTGGTCAATGTCCACAGCGGCAAGCGGCTGGACGTCGCCAATGCCTCCACCGAGAACGGTGCCGTGGTCCAGCAGTGGCGGGCCAACAACTACGGCGCCCAGGAATGGCTGATCGAGCAGCACCTGGAGGCGCCGGGGGTGGTGACCCTGGTCAGTTTCATCAGCGGGCTCGTCCTCGAGGTGGCCGATGGCAGCACGGTGGACGGTGCTCGCGTCCAGCAATGGGAGGACACCGACTCCCCCGGCCAGTGGTGGCGGTTGGAGCCGGTGCCGGACACCCCCATGGTCTGAGCCGTTTCGTTCGGATTCGAATCGCAGGCCCGGTAAAGCCCTCAGGAATCCGGCCCCATGCCTGGCCAGGCTCCCGGCGGCCGGGACGTGGGCGGCGTCTGCCGCGCCGGCGCCACGTTCTGCCGCCCCGGTCGCCGGGTCCTGCCAAAGGCTCGAAGGCCACGTACGGCACGGCTGTCCAGCTGGGCTGGCAGCGCCTCGCCGTCCGGCTCTAGTGCCGTGACCGGCAATGTTTGCCCGGAAGGAGCGTCGTCCAGTGCGTGCGATCGCAAGGCGGCCAGAAGTCCTTGTAGCGGAGCTACCAGGGCTTTTGGCCAACGCAGCGAGCGTGCGTGCTGGGCGGCGCGACGGGGCAAAGCTTGCCGGGAGGGGCACTAGTATGGCGTGGCAGAAGTATCCAGACTGGAACCCCGGCCCGATTCCGGCGGGCCGGGGTTCTATGCCAGGCGGGTGAATCGATCACCGGCCTTTGTAGTGGTGCTCGGTCACCAGTCGTCGTGATGGTGCTCGATCACCGGTTTCAGTAGTCGTCGCCGAAGTCGTCACCGAAGTCGCCGCCGCCCTTGCCGCCACCGTGGTGGCGCTCGATCACTCGGAAGCTGCCCACGACTCCGTTGTGGACCTTCACGCCGCCCCGGACACGGCCCGGGTGGACGCCGTCGCTGGAGCTCCAGGGACCGACGGTCGCCAGCGGGGCGCCGTTGTCGCAGGTCGCGCCACGGAAGACCTCGACGGTCCGGCGGCTGTCGTTGCGGATGTTGAGGGTCTTGGAACCGAGACCGCTGACCACCGTGATGCAGCCGCCGCCTTCGGCGGTGTAGGTGCGCTCGTTGATGTGGATCCGGCCCTCGAAGTGCCGGTGACCCTTGTTCTCGCGGCCACCACCCTTGTTCTCGTAGCCACCACCCTTGTTCTCGTAGCCCTCGTTGCCCTTGCCCTCGTTGCCCTTGCCCTCGTTGCCGTTGCCGGACTCGCCGCCGTTGAGGGCCGACACGGGGGCGGCGGCCTGCTGCTGGACGACCGGGGCAGCTTGGGCCGGCTCCGTGGAGGCAGCCGAGGCGTACGTGATGCCGGTGGCGGCCAGGGCCGCGGCAGCCGCGAGAGCGGCGGTAACGCCAGTGGAACGCGTAACCATGTCACTTCTCCTGTCTCAGAGAGGCCGACCGAACAGCCGACCCGAGATTGAACGTACTTACGGTCCCCATAGCTGTCATATCGGACACGTTGGAAGGTCGACTCCGGAGCGCCGATCGGGGTACACGAGACACCCAAATGCCATTTTCAGATAATCTGACAAGCTTCCAATCACCCTTATTTGTGGGCGAATTGATGTGGCATTAGCCTGTCCAGGCGACTTCCTGATGCCCTCTCACCCCAGACGGCAGCGTGTCTTTGTTGACACGGCCCGGGCAGGAGCTGTACGCCACTGCCCTGAATACCCGTCATCCGCACTCCCACCCCCGCACTGACCTGCAGTGACGCGCCGATGGAGCGCGCCGAAGAGCGCTGCTCGGGTCGCCGACTGCCCGGTGGCCGCGGGCGAGCGCTCATTCCACGGCGACGTCGGCCGTATCCGGTGCGTCCCTCCGTCCGGAGCGCAGTGCCCGGCCCGCGGCGTACGCGAGCAGCGCGACGCCCCAGGCCAGGAGGCTCATCAGCAGCTGTGAGCGGCTGTCGGCGCCGAAGTACATCGAGACCAGGATCGCGACGATGGCGAGCACGGTCACCGCCTTCACCACGGCCCGGGCCGGTTCGTCGGGAGATCTGGCGAACGAGCCGGTCGCCGGCTGCGCGGGCGCCATTTCTCCGAGCATCCGGATCACCGGGACGATGAGGGCCCCTGCCAGTACGTAGGTCAGCACGGCGGCCGGGCCGATGTCATTGACGACGCCTGAGCCCACGAAGAGGCCGGCGCCGACGACACCTCCGATACCGATCGGCGTCAGGTGCCTTGCCGCAGTCCTTGCCTCAGCTCCACGGTCCCGACCGGCTGTTCCGTTTCGTGGCTCATCGCGTTCCTGGGCCGGCTCTGACCGGGATGCTGGAGAGGGGAAGCCCGGCCGGCGGAGCGCGGCCGGGCGGACGGGGTGTCATGAGCCCCGTGTGTCAGCGGTAGGCCGCCTGCCCGGTGAGGGCGTGACCGACTGCCAAGGTGTGGATCTCGCTGGTGCCCTCGTACGTCAGGACCGATTCGAGGTTGTTGGCGTGCCGCAGGGGCGAGTACTCCAGCGAGATGCCGTTGGCCCCGAGTACGGTCCGGCATTCGCGGGCGATGGCCAGGGCCTCGCGTACGTTGTTGAGCTTGCCGACGCTGATCTGCTCGGGCCGCAGCGTCTCCCGTTCCTTGAGGCGTCCCAGATGCACCGCAAGCAGGGCGGCGTTGCCGAGCGACAGCGCCATGTCGGCCAGCTTGCGCTGGGTGAGCTGGAAGGCGCTGATCGGCTTGCCGAACTGGATGCGCGAGTCGGCGTAGTCGAGCGTCGCCTGCAGGCAGTCGCGCCCGGCGCCGACCGCGCCGAAAAGAATCCCGAAGCGGGCCTCGTTCAGGCAGGACAGCGGGCCGCGCAGTCCCCGGGCCCCGGGCAGGAGGGCCGAGCCGGGCAGGCGGACGTCCTCGAAGTGCAGCTCGGAGGTGATCGACGCACGCAGCGACATCTTCTGCTTGATGTCGCTGGTGGTGAAGCCGGGGGTGCCGCGCGGGACGAGGAAGCCCCGTACCCCGTCCTCGGTCTGCGCCCAGACGGTGGCGACATCGGCGATACCGCCGTTGGTGATCCACATCTTGGAGCCGCTCAGGATCCAGTCGCTGCCGTCGCGGACGGCCCGGGTACGCATGTCGGCCGGGTTGCTGCCGAAGTCCGGCTCGGTCAGCCCGAAACAGCCGATCGCCTCGCCTGCAGCGAGCCGCGGCAGCCACTCCTGCTTCTGTTCCTCCGATCCCCACTGCCGGATCGAGAACATGGAGAGGGATCCCTGGACGGACACGAAGCTGCGCAGGCCCGAGTCGGCCGCCTCCAGCTCCAGGCAGGCGAGTCCGTAGCTGACCGCGCCCGTGCCCGCGCAGCCGTAGCCGTCCAGGTGCATGCCGAGCACACCGAGTTTGCCGAGTTCGGGCGCCAGTTCGCGGGCGAAGTGTGCGTCCTCGAACCATCGGCCGATGTGCGGACGGACCCGCTCGGTCAGGAATCGGGCGACCGTGCCCTGGATCTCGCGCTCCTCGTCGGTGAGCAGGGAGGCGATGTCCAGCAGATCGAGCGGGTCCTTGAGGCGCTTGGCCGGGGGCATGGGGAACTCCTTCGGTATGTGCTGCCGGTGTGGATCGGAATGGGTGCGGGGTGCGGAGGCGGGCCGGCCGGGCGGTCAGCTGTCCAGCCAGCGCCTGAGGTCCTCGGTGTGCTCGCCGAGCCGCGGCGGGCGCCGCTCGTAACGCGGCGGGGTACGGGACAGCCCGATGGGGTTGGCCACCAGGCGCATGGGGTCGTCGGGGTCCGCGTCGGCCGGTGTGACCCGCGGGGACAGGCCCAGGCGTTCGGCGAGGTCGAAGGCGCCTGCGAGGTCGTTGACCGGACCGCAGGGCACCCCGAGCGGGGTGAGCAGGTCGAACCACTCGGCGGCGGTACGCAGGGCGAGCCGTGCGGAGATCTTCTCGGCCAGCGCATCGACGTGCGCGACCCGGTCCGCGTTCGAGGCGAACCTGGGATCGGCGGCGAGCGCGTCTGCGCCCAGGCCCCGGCACAGGGCGCGGAACTGCCGGTCGTTGCCGACGGCGACGACCAGCGGCCGGTCCGCAGCCGCGTACACCTCGTACGGGGCGATGGACGGGTGACGGTTGCCGAGGATGCCCGGCACCTGGCCGGCCAGGGTGTACCCGCCCGACTGGTTGACCATGCTCGACAGCAGCGACGACAGCAGACTGACCTCGACGTGCTGGCCTTCGCCGGTCGCGTCGCGGTGGCGCAGCGCCGCCAGGACCCCCACGGCCGCGTGCAGGCCGGTCAGTACATCGACCAGCGCCACGCCCGTCTTGACGGGCTGCCCAGGTGCGGGCCCGGTGACGCTCATCAGCCCGCCGACCGCCTGCAGCAGCAGGTCGTAGCCGGGGAGCGAGGCGCCTTCACCGGCTCCGAATCCGGTCACCGAGCAGTAGACGATGCCGGGGTTGAGCGCGTGGGCCTCCTCGTAGGAGAGCCCGTGCTTGTCCATCGTGCCGGGGCGGAAGTTCTCGAAGAGCACATCAGCGCGGCGCACCAGCTCGTGTGCGTCGCGGCGTCCTTCCTCCGTGCCGAGATCTACGGCGAAGGACCGCTTGTTGCGGTTCACGGACAGGAAGTAGGTGGACTCGTCATGGGCGCGCGGCGGGCCCCAGGCCCGGGTGTCGTCGCCGGTGCCCGGACGCTCCACCTTGATGACGTCGGCGCCCAGGTCCGCGAGGAGCATCGTGGCGTACGGGGCGGCCAGCACCCGCCCGAAGTCGGCGACCACGACACCCGACAGGGGGCCGGGAACGGAGGTGTTCATCGGGTCACCGTCCGGGAGCCGCGTACGTACACCGTGGTCGTGGTGGTGAAGAAGTCCCGTGCGGCGCGTCCCTGTTCGCGCGGGCCGAAACCGGTGTGCCGTGATCCGCCGAAGGGCGCATGCGGATCGGCCCCGGCAGTCTCTGAGTTGATGTGCGGAAATCCGGCTCGGCGTGGCCGGCCAGGTGCCCCGTCGCGACCGTCTCCTCGGGGCGGGCGGGGTCGGTGCTGATGAGCTCGGCACCGTCACCGGTCCGCCACTGCCCGGCCACGAGGTGGCGCAGCAACGGCGTCTGCTGCGCGGGATCCGGTGCGGGATCCGCCGCGCGGGCGGTGGCTGGGGTTTGCTGCATGTGCCTTCCTCTCGATACTCGTCCTTGCGCGAGGCGACTTGCCGAGTGCCTGGACGGTGACGGCCGGGACCGCGAAGCCATATCTTGGGCACACGGCGCACGTCCCCGCAGTGGACGAGATGTCCCGCTCCGATGCCGCAGAGCACTCCAATCCGTCCATGGGCGGTGCGCCCGGACGACTGGTCGGCTCGGCAGCCCGCGCCCCTGTGCGCCGGCACCCCACTCTTCACACTTCGGCGGCGGTATCGCGGTGACCACGGTCGGCAACTCCGGCGCGGAGGCGGTGGAGAACGCCGTCGCGTCGAGATCGCCCGCGCGGCCACCGGCCGGCCCGGCATCGTCGTCTTCGACCACGCATTTCACGGGCGTACGTTGCTGACGATGTCCCTGACCGCCAAGAACCGCCCGTACAGGCAGGGCTTCGGGCCCTTCGCACCCGAGGTGCACCGGGCTCCGACGGCCTACCCCTACCGCTGGCCCTCCGGCCCCGAGCACTGTGCCGAGCAGGCCGCCGACACGGGCTGCCGGCCCGCGCACGGCACATCGGCACCGCCATGCTCGACGCGCTGGGCAAGCTACGGGCGGCGCATCCGCAGATCGGGGACGTACGCGGCCGGGAAGCGGTGACTGCGGTCGAGCTGGTGGAACCGGACGGGGCGGCGCGGCCGGCCCCCGAGCTGACGGCCCGTGTCGCGCGACGCTGCCACAACCGGGGCCTGCTGGTGCTGACCGCGGGAAGCTACGGCAACGTACTGCGGTTCCTGCCGCTGCTGTCCATCACGGACACACTCCTTGACGAGGGCTTGGGGCTGCTCGGTGAGGTGATCGCGCAGGAGTGCGGCACCGGTGTGTGAGAGCGGTGCCGCGGTATCACTGGTGGCTTAGCATCACGACCGGGATGTGCGGACCACCCCGCCCGAATCGGCGTTCTCCCCCGGCCAGGCCGACAGTGCCAGCAGCAGCTCGGCCCGTACGTGGGCGGAGTCGAGATCGACGTCCAGCAGCGCGTGGATCCGGTCGACGCGGCTGCGCAGCGTATGCCGGTGCACTCCCAGGGACGTCGCGGCCGCGCCCCACTGGCCGTGATGCTCCAGGAACGCACGGAGCGATGCGATGAGATCCGTGCCGTGCTCCCGGTCGTAGTCGGCGAGCGGGGCGATGCGGACCGCGGACAGCTCGCGCAGCAGACCACGGGTCTCGGGCGCGGTGACCAGGACCTGACCCGCCAACGACGCAAATCGGACGAGTTCGTGCACGCTGCGTGCCTCGGCCGACGCGGCGGCGTTGGTGGCCTCGCGCAGCGCCTGGGGCACCGCGTCCAGACCGTGCGTGTCGCTCAGCCCGGCATGGGGCCTCGGCCTCAGCCGGGCCGCCGCACCGTCGGTGAGCGCACGGGCCTGCACCGACCCGTCGCCCGGCAGAAGCAGCACCGCGCCCCCGTCGCGAACGGTGCCGAACCGGGGCAGACCTCGCTCGGCGAGATCGCTGCCCGCCGCGTCCAGCGCCCGCCGGGGGCTGCCACCGCGCAGCACGAGCACGCTGATTCCGTCCCGCACGGGGAACCCGGCCTCCGTGAGATGACCGCGGGCCGTGGTCGCGGGCAGCGTCCCGTCCAGAAGCATGCGCAGGAACAGGCCGTTGACGTGGTGCTGTTCGTCCATGAGGCGCAGCGGCTTCTCCTCGTGGAGGGCGATGAGCGACGCCGCGTGGCCGAGGAGGAGGTGGTCCACGGCGGTCAGCTCCCGGCCGGCGACGAGCACAAGGCGGCCGTGGGCCCGGGGCCCGACGCGTACCTGCTGTGCCGCGACGCTCCCCTGCGGCCCGGTGCTCACTGCCGCCGAGGCCCCGTCACCCGCTCCAGGGGCACGCAGCTCCGCCAGAACGACCGGTTCCGGCCCTGCCGAGCCCGGTGGATGAGACGCCCGCACGGCTCCCGCCCCGTCCATGTACAGCACCTGGGTGCCGGTCGAGACAGCGAGTTCACGCACGACCGCCTGGGCGGCGCCGCGCAGCGCGGCACGGGTCATCCGGAGCTGGATCCGGGAGGCGTTCACGACCCCCTCGTAACTCTGCTCCGCCAGACGTTCCATCACGGCCTTGGTGATCGCGACGAAGGGCGTGGGCAGCGGTATTTCGAGCAGCGGCAGTCCGGCCTCCTCGGCTGCCTCGACCACGGCGGCCGGGACCTGGGCATGGGACAGGCCGGTGCCGAACGCGACGGCGGCCACGCGGGCACCGGCCAGCCGTGCCACGTAGGCACGTTGCCCCGCGGGTGTCCCCGGCAGCCTCAGGCCGGTGGTGAGCAGCAGCTCGCCGCCGCTGAGCCAAGGAGTGGGGTCGGCCAGTTCGATGCTGTGCGCCCACACCACTTCGCGGTCGAGTGCACTGCGGCCCGCAAGTACGCTCAGTCCGAGCTCGTGGCGGCGGGTCAGCCAGTTCAGGGATACGCCCATGCGTTCGTCTCCCATTCCCCGGTCCCCGCGCACCGGTCTGCCCGTTCCGCTGTGTCCCGGGAACCTAGCAGGTCAGCACAGGTCACCCCCGTCGGGCCAGGTGCACCGTACGGACCGTGAGCAGGAAGACATCGGGGCGGCGGCGCAGCCCGGCCGGGTCCTCGGGGTCGAGCAACCGGTCCAGTACGGCGATGTCGTCGGCCGTCAGGGACTCTTCGAACATCTCGCGCCGACGGGCGAATTCGGCGACGACATGGTCGCGGGCCGGCTCGGAGAGCGGCGCCGGGAGGTCCAGCAGGAAGCTGCGGGTGCCCTGCGGGTCCAGACCCACCGCGGTGAACAGGGCGCTCCAGTCCTCGGTCTCCCGCTTGGTGCCGGGCAGTGACGCCCGCATGTCCTCGAACCAGTCCGCGGTGATCGCGTCGAGCCTGGCCTCCAGACCCGGCCGCCCCATGCCGATGTCGCGCGGGAGCTGGCGAGGCGGCAGACCGCCCTCCACCAGGGCGACGGTCCCACCGGGGCGCAGCAGCGCGGCGAACCCGGCGAGGACTGCGCGCTGGTCACCCATGTGGTGCAGGGCGTTGCCCACCCAGATCAGATCCGCCTCCCCCAGCTCGGCGAGGCCGTCGGGGATGTCGGCCTGCTGTGTACGGACCCGGTCACCGAGACCGAGCCGCTGCGCGCGGGCCCGGGTGCGTTCCAGAAGCGCCGGGGTGCCGTCGACGGCGACGACTTCCGCCTCGGGAAACACCTCGGCGAGCAGACAGGCGATCACGCCGGGTCCGCTGCCGATGTCGAGAATCCTGCCCACCTTCGGGGCCGTGGGCAGGCCGGCGATCCAACGGGCCGCCTCTTCGTACTGCGGGCGGCTGAGCTCGGCGTTCTGCTCCAGCCGCGGGCCCATGACGCCCCAGTCGATGTCGGTGGTGTCGTGCTGGTGTCCCGGTGTGCTGCCGTGGTGATGACCATGGGTGGTGTCGTGCTGGTGACCGTGGTCGGTGTGCTGGCTCATGGGGACAGCCTCACCACGCATCGGCACCCTGGCAAGATTCTTTGCCGGTTCGGCAAGTCGCCGCACCGGCACTCCTCGGGCCGATACCCCGGACGCGCTCGGGGCAGGCAGTCGCCGTCTCAGTCTCTCGCGCGCAGTGCCAGCAGCCGGTACCGCGGATCTGCTCGCGGCCTGTCGGGCTCGGGCAGCGACGTCAGTACGGTCGCAAGTCGCTCGTCCGCCGTCCCCGGCAGGTTCAGGCGTGAGGCGAAATAGCCCTCGCGCACGTTCTGTGCCGCGCTCAGCGGGTGCCCCTGCGCACGGGCCGGGTTCAGTCCGGTTTCGGTGTACGAGACGGACACGGCGTCCGTCGTCCAGCTCGTCCAGGTGGGGCGGTCGGACTGTGCCGCGCGACATTCCCGCCGACCCCGGGTCCGGTGACGCGCCCGCTCGTCGGTTCGCCGCTGGGCCGGCGCCATCTGCTGGGCCGGCATCCGCGTTCGGCGGCGGCCGCCGCGGCGTCCGGAGCGGTGAGCGGGCACAGCCGGGCGGCGTACGCGGAGGCGGTGGAGCGCAGCGAGAGCTATACGCGATGGCTCGCCGCGCACCCACGGTTCGGCGCTGCGATGTGACATGCCATCGCGCATCCCCGTCTCGACTCTGCGATGTGACATGCCATCGCGCAGGGGCGGCGTGCGCCGCAGCGCGGCTGTACGTCGCCCGCCCGCGCCGGCCCCCGGCCCGGTGTTCAGCGGCGTGCCCGCCCATCCGGCTGCCTCACGCCGTGCCCGGCGGCGATCGCCACCACCCGCGCGGCCAGGTTCAGATCGTTCTCGGTGACCACACCACCCGCGTCGTGGGTGTTCACGGACAGGGTGACGGTGTTGTAACCGAGGGTCAGATCGGAGTGGTGGTTCAGTTCGTCCTGGATCTGGGCGACATGCACGGTCAGCCCGACGGCGGCGAAGTGCGTGCGGAGCCGGTAGGTGCAGGTGATCCGGTCTCCCTCCAGCGACCAGCCGGGCAGATCACCCAGACGGTCCTCGATCTCCTTCTGCGACAATGGTGCGGCGGGCATGCTGCGACTCCCTCACGAGCGATCGGTGCCGGTCGGCGGTGCCGGTGACGTTACGGTCTTGGTATGACAACTGTCGCGCTTGACACGGGGGTAGGGCCGCTGCTGCGCAGCTGGCGGGAGCAGCGTCGGATCAGCCAGCTGGAGCTGGCGCTCCGCGCGGATTCCTCGGCCCGGCACATTTCCTTCATCGAGACGGGCCGTTCCCGCCCCAGCGAGGACATGATCCTGCGGCTGGCCGAGCATCTCGACATCCCGGTCAGGGAACGCAACGCCCTGCTGGTGGTGGCCGGTTACGCGCCCCGTTACGCCCAGACCGCGCTCGACGACCCGGCGCTGGGCGCGCTGCGCGAGGGCATGGAGCGATTGCTCCAGGGCTATGACCCCTACCCGGCGCTCGTCGTCGACGGCATGTACAACGTGGTGGCGGCGAATCGGGGCATCACCATGCTGCTGGAGGGTGTGGCCGGGCATCTGCTGGCGCCTCCGCTGAACGCCATGCGACTCACTCTCCATCCGGAGGGCCTGGCCCCGCGCATCCGTAATCTTCGGGAGTGGCGGGCCGATCTGCTGGCCCAGATGGAGCGTCAGATCGCCCTGGCCCGCTCTGCGGAGCTGCGCGAGCTGTACGACGAGGTCGCCGGTTATCCGGCACCGGAGCGTACGGACAGGGCCGAGGATGCAGAGACCGCGGGAAGCGGCGGGGGCGGCGGAAACACTGCCGGGGAGAACGCGGGAGCCGGCCCCACGTCCCCCCTGCCCTTCGCGTTGCCCTTGCGTATCGAGCACGGTGGGCAGGTGCTCTCGTTCGTCGCCTCCATCGCGACGTTCAACACCCCGATGGATGTGACGGTGGCCGAGCTGGCCATCGAGACGTTCCTGCCCGCCGACCGGGCGACCGCCGACCTTCTGCGGTCCCTCACTTCCTGACGATCGGGCGGACCCAAGGGCGTCGGCCCGCGCCAGGACGATCGCGGCCGTGGTCACGACAGCCAGGACCGCCACGGCGAGCAGCAGGGGAAGTCTCGGTTGCCCGTGCAGTACGGCCACGGCTCCGAGAGACGCTCCGGTCGTCATGGCTGCGGCCGAGAGCACCCGCCGTCCGGCCTTGCTGCCGCCTCCGCCGGCGAAGCGGCTGTCGGAGAGGATGCCGGTGATGGTCAGGGTCAGCACGGTGGTGGTGAGGCCGGGGACCGCCAGCGCCCGGGAGACGGCGTTCTGCGCACCGAGGCCGATTCCGAGCAGGGCGATGAGGGCGAAGCGGCTCCCGCCCACGAACGGATGGCCGGAGGCCAGAGTGACGATCGACGCAGCCAGAGCACAGGCGGTTTCGACGAGGAGCGCGTACAACAGCATCCGGCCGCGATGCGTCAGGGAACGGTGCACGATCAGGCCGCCGAGCAGTGCCCCCACCGCGAACGCTGCGAGTGCGACGAGCGAGGCGGCGAACGAGAATCCGGGGGCTCCGGCGATCGCGAAGCCGGAGAAGACCACATTGCCGGTCATGTTCGCGACGAAGACCCGGCCGAGTTCCAGGTAACTGACGGCGTCGACCAGCCCGGTGACGACGGTCAGGGCGAGCATCATGGGCGGCAGCGGTCCATGCCGGTCGTTCATGTCCGGTACGACGGTGAACCATGCCTCACGCAGCACGACGGGCACGGACACGGGCACGCTCCGATCACGGGGTGAGTGGTCGGAATTGTGCCGCCCCGGGCGCACGGAACACCACGACCGACGCACATCGCCCCCGCCCGGAAGGAGGCTCGGGTTCCCGGGGCGGGGGCGATGTGCGTTCCGGAGCCGCTATACGCGCGCCCCGTTGTCGAGCGGGTCCCGGCGCGCCGCCTTCGTACCGGACCGGCGTCCGGGAGCCCGCTTCCGGGCGGGCGGCGGGGCCTTGCTGCTCCGCTCCAGGAGGAGCGCGGCCGGTACGGCGGTCAGCACCGAGGAGTACGTGCCGACGCAGATGCCGATCAGCAGGGCGAGCGCGAAGTCTGCGAGGGAGTCGCCGCCCAGCACGGCGAGTGCGGTGAGGATGAACAGGGCTCCCAATCCGGTGTTGACCGTTCTGGGGACTGTCTGGAGAACGGCCTGGTTGGCGACCGTGGCGAGGGGTACGCGACGGGCCTTCGCCCACAGTTCCCGTACCCGGTCGAAGACGACCACCGAGTCGTTGACGGAGTATCCGATGACGGTGAGGAGTGCGGCCAGGAAGGTGTCGTCGATGGGGCGTCCGAGCCAGGCGAAGGCACCGACCAGAATGATGACGTCGTGGACCAGCGCCCCGACCGAGGCCGCGGCGAACGTCCAGCGGAACCGGATCGCCAGATATGCCAGTTGTACGAGGACGGCGATGCCGAGCGCGATCAGGGCGTTGCGCCGGAGCTCGTCGCCGAGGCTGGGGCCGATGAGTTCGTCGCGGACCTTGGTGGTTTTGCCGCCCTCCTCCGCGAGCGCGGCACGCAGGGCATGTTCGCCGTCGTTGTCGAGTTTTCCGGTACGTACGGAGAGGTCGCCCTCGCCCGCCGTGGTGACCTCGACGTCGTCGAAGCCCGCGTCGGCCAGGGCGGTGCGGGCCCGTTCCACGTCGACGGGCCGGCTGGTCGAGTACTCCACGAGCCGGCCGCCGGTGAATTCGACACCCAGGTTGACGCCGCGTACGACGATGCCGAGAACCGCGACGGCGATCAGTGCCGTGGAGATCAGCAGCCAGCGGCGCGGGGACCGCATCAGCTGGGGGTCTCGGCGGGTCAGCCAGGTGCGTACCCGGCCGGGGGCGGCGATGCCGTTGATGGCCCGGTAGTCGCTGACGAATCGTGAGCTTGCGGCGATCTCGGTGAGTGCGCGGGCGATGACGAGTGCGGAGAACATCGAGGCGAGCACACCGATGGCGAGTGTGACACCGAAGCCCTTCACCGGCCCGGAGCCGAGGAAGAAGAGGAGCCCGGCCGCGATCAGCGTCGTGACGTTGGAGTCGGCGACGGCGCTCCAGGCATTACGGAATCCGGCGGTCAGCGAGGAACGCAGCGAGCGGCCCGGGTACTGCGCTTGTTCCTCTCTGGCCCGTTCGAAGACCAGCACATTGGCGTCGACCGCCATCCCGATGGCCAGGACGAATCCGGCGAGGCCGGGCAGGGTGAGGGTGACGCCGAGGGCTACCAGGGCCGCGTAGGAGATCAGTCCGTAGGCGGCGAGCGCGACGGCGGCGAGCGCGCCGAAGAGCCGGTAGACAACGGTGATGAAGAGCGCGGTGGCTGCGGCGCCGATGAGTGCCGCCTGGGCGCTCGCGTCGATGGCGGCGGCGCCGAGCGTCGGGCCGACGGTCCGCTGTTCGATGATCTCGACAGGGAGCGGCAGAGCGCCGCCCTTGATGAGCAGGGCCAGTTCCTGGGCCTCGTCGGCGCTGAAGGAGCCGGTGATCTGGGTGGAACCGGACGGCAGACCGACGTTGCAGCCCACCGAGGGCGAGACCTCCGGCGAGGAGATGATCTGCTCGTCGAGGACGATGGCGACGCGGCGCCGGTCGTCCTGGACCGGGTGGCAGGCGGCCTCACCGGTCAGCCGGGTCCAGTCCCGGCCCGCCTCCTTGTGGAAATCGAGGGAGACGGTCCAGCCGGCGCCCTGCTGGGCGTCGAACACGGCGGTGGCGTCCTTGACGCCCGCGCCGGAGAGCCTGGCCGGGCCGAGGTCGAGGGAGCGCCCCTGCTCGTCGGGGAGCGTCGGCCCGTTGCCGGCCTCGGCGTCCGCCCTGTCGTCGTTCTGCGCGGCGGGACCCTGGATCGCGTGGAAGCTGAGCTGGGCGGTTCTGCCGATGACTTCGGCGGCCTTGCGCGGGTCCTGGACGTCCGGGAGTTCGACGATGATCCGGTCCTCGCCGGAGCGGGTCAGGGTGGGTTCGGCGACGCCGAGGGAGTCGATGCGCTGGCGGAGCACCTCAAGGGTGCGGTCGGTGCTCTCCCGGTCCGCTTTCGCGGTGTCGGAGTCCTTGGCCTGGAGCACCAGTCTGGTGCCGCCCTGAAGATCGAGGCCGAGTCTGGGTGACATGGTCAGTGTGATGAGCACGGAGACGAGCAGGACGGCCGCAGCCAGAACCGCTCGCACCGTGGTGGCGCGAGTCATGGGTTTCCTCCGAGGGGGCGCCGGACGCCCTCACCTCGGCGAGGACGTTCCGGCGGGTCTGTGGGACGGGACCGGTGGCAGGACCGGGGGTCGGTGAACGGTCGTCCTCGGAGGCCCGCGTACGGCGGGGAGCGCGACGCGGAAGCGGTCGGTGGCACGAGAGGGTGCGGCGGGGGCCCGCTGGGGGGCGTGGTGCGGTACGCGAATGCCCGGTGCGCCGGGCAGCAGGAAGTCGGGGCCGTGCGGCGGGAGATGGTGCTGGGTGCGGGCGTGGTCGGTGCCGGCCCTGGGCCGGGGTGCGGTCGGCGCCGGCCGGTGGCGGTCGGTCGCCGTGGCCGTGCGGGTGCGCCGGGTGTCGTGGACGGTTCCCGTGCGGGCGGTCCGGTCCGTGTGCGGGGTGGGCTGATGGGCGCCGGGTGAGTACGCGGCGGAGGGCGGCACACCGGCGAACGGCCGGGCGGGGAGTACGGATCCGGCGGCTGCGGGGGCGCCGCCGACGACGGTGAGTACGGCGAGAAGGAGGGCGACGAAGACCTTCCGGGCCGCCTGTGCGGTTCTGTGGTGCGCCGGGGCGTCCGGCCGTGCCCTCGGGGGCACATTCCCCGGGGGCGGCCCCGGGAGGGGGGTCACCTCGTTCGGCCGGGCAGGGCCGGTGTCGCGCCGGCTCGGCGGAGCACGGAGCTGAGTATCAGCCCGGCGCCGCGTACGACCGTGGTCGCCGGGTCGTCGGCGAGACGTACCGGAACGCCGAGGCGGACCGCGACCCGGTCGGTGATGTCGGGGCGGGCGGCGCCTCCCCCGGCGAGCAACGGGCCCTTGCGCAGGGCCCCGAGGACGGCGCCGTGCCGGTCCTGCTTCCACATCTCGTCCACCATGTCCAGGACGGTGCGGACGGCGGCGGTGGGCGGCTCGGAGGGGTCGAGGTCGCTCAGTCCCGTCTCGGCCTGGCGGGCGTCGCGGACCAGTCCGTCGACCAGGAGGGTCGCCTCGGTCAGCTCGGCGCCGATGTCGACGACGAGCAGCGGGCCGCCGTCCTGCGGTCCGGCGTATGCGGCGGCGGCCCTCGCGCTGTCCAGGGCGATGACGCTCGTCGGCCCGAGTGCGGCGATCAGTTCCCTCGCCGCGGCGCGGTGTTCGGACCCGGCGAGGACGGGATGGCTGAGGACGATCACGGTGTCGGTGCGGTCCGCGCCCAGGGCGCTGTCGGCGATACGGCCGAGCATGCGGCCGCAGGACACGGGGTCGACGATGCGCCCTCGCCGGACCGGGCGGCCGTGTCCCGGCCCGGCGCCGAAGTCGCTGCAGGCGTCGGTGTCGGCGATGACGCCGTGGCCGGGCATCCAGGCGCGGGTCCGTGAGCTGCCGAGATCGAGGGCGAGGCCACGGGTGACGCCCCGGTACTCCTGGCGGACGGACCGGCCGGGTCGCGGTCCGTTGTGCAGCGAACGCATCGCCCCTCCCACCGGCCTGCCGACGCGGCCGTTCACACACCCATTGACCCGCTGATAGCGAGGCATGGCCGAGCCCTCACTATGCAATAGGGAGGCAAAGAAAGCTACTCCCAGGCAAAATCCAAGGGCTCGGGCGCGGCGAGGTCTCCGTCGTGCGTCACACCTCCGACGGCAGGAACCCGGCGATCAGTTCGGCGAACTCGTCCGGCGCGGCAATCCGGACACCCAGGTCCTCGGCCTTGGTGCGCTTGGATCCGGCCTTCTCCCCGGCGACCAGGAGCGTGGTGCGCTTGGAGACGCTGGACGAGGACTTCCCGCCGGCTCGCTCGATCAGCTCGTTCATCTGATTCCGGGAGAGCTTCTCCAGCACGCCGGTCATGGCCCCGGTGACCACCACGGTCATGCCGTCCAGCGGCAGGCCGGCGGTCCCCTCCCCGTCGGCGGCGGCAGTCTCTTCCGTGCCCTCCTCGCCCGGCTCCGGCGGCGGCGTCGCACCGGGCTCCGTCATGTTGACCCCGGCGGCCACCAGCTTCTCGATCAGCGGGGCCAGCTCCACCAGCTCCGCGACGACGCCTGCGGCCTTCTCCTTGCCGATGCCGTCGACCCGCTGGAGTTCCTCGGCGTCGGCGGCCCTGATCCGGTCCATGTCCGCGAAGTACCGGGCGATCCGCCGTGACATGGAGCGCCCGGTGCCGCGTACCCCCAGCGCGCAGAAGACCCGGGAGAGCGGCTGGGTCCGTGCCGCTTCGATGGCGGCCAGGAGGTTGTCGGTGCTGGTCTCGCCCATCCGTTCCAGGCCGAGCAGCTGCTCGCGGCCGAGAGTGAAGAGGTCTGCGAAGTCGGCCACCAGCCCGGCGTCGACGAGCTGCACGACCCGGGTGGCGCCGAGGCCCTCGATGTCGAGCTGGTCGCGGCCCGCCGCGTACGAGATGGAGGCGACGAGGCGGCAGCCGCGACCCCGGACACAGCGCCAGCGCTGCTCGCTGGTGTCGATCTCGGAGCCGCACTGCGGGCATGCCTCGGGGAAGACTATGGGCTGCTCGTCACCGGTCCGCAGATGGGCGACGGGCGCCTCGATGCGGGGGATGATGTCGCCCGCCTTGTAGACCATCACACGGTCGCCCAGGCGCAGATCGCGGCGGGTGATGTCGGCCGGGTTGTGCAGTGTGGCGTAGCTGACGGTCGAGCCGTCGATCTCCACCGGTTCCAGCACGGCGCGCGGCGCGATGATGCCGGTCCTGCCGACGTTCCACTCGACGCCGAGGAGCCGGGTGACCTTCTCGACGGCCGGGAGCTTGTATGCGATGGCCCAGCGCGGCGCCCTGGTCCCCGAACCGGCCTCGCGCTGGTCGGCCGCCAGATCGGCCTTGATCACGATGCCGTCGATGCCGAACGGCAACGAGGCACGCAGGGTCGCGACTTCCTCGACCCGGGCCTGCACCCCTTCGACGGTGGTGACGGCGCGCGGTTCCACATCCGTGTCCGCCGCGGTGTGCACGCCGAGCCCTGCGACGTACTCCAGGACCTCGCTGTGCGGGAGTTCGGCGAGGGTGTCGGTCAGCTCTCCGGACTCGGGCAGCGGCAGCGCACCGTAGGCGAAGAAGGTCATCTCCACCGTGTACGCGCGGTCCTTGGCGCGGAGTGTGCCCGCCGCGCCGTTCCTCGGGTTAGCGAAGGGGGCGCCGCCGTGCTCGGTGCGCACGGTGTTGGCCTGGTCGAACTGCTCGGTCGTCATGAGGATCTCGCCGCGCATCTCGATCGTCACCGGCTCGGCGAGCTGCTCGGGGAGGCCGACCACGGTGCCGATCGCATGCGAGACGTCCTCGCCCGCGGTGCCGTCGCCCCGGGTGATCAGCTGTTCCAGGCGGCCCGCCCGGTAGCGGGCGGCGACAGCAAGGCCGTCGAGCTTCGGCTCCACGCTCCACGCGGCGACGGGTCTGCCGATCCGGCGCTCCAGCGACGCCGTCCATGCGGCGAACTGCTCGGCCGAGAAGACGTTGTCCAGGGACAGCATCGGCACCGTGTGCGGCACGTCCCCGCTTGCGGCGCCGCCCGCCACCTTGCCGGTCGGGGACGCTTCCAGCACCTCCTGCGGGTGCTCCCGCTCGTATGCGGCGATCCCCCGTACCAGCCGGTCGTACGCATCGTCGTCGAGCGTGCTCTCGCCCGTGGCGTAGTACGCGGCGGCGGCCTGCGACGCTTCTTCGACCGCGGCGGCGTAGGCGGCGGTATCGGCGAGCACAACAGCTGAGTTCGTCATGGCCCCCATCCTGCCGCCCACCACTGACAACACCCCTCAGCCGGCCGCCCGAACCGTCCCGCCCGCCTCGTCGGCGCCACCCACCGCGCCCGGCGGTGCCAGCGGGATCTGCGGTCCCGAGCACTCCCGCAGCCAGCGCCGCAGCACCTTGTGCACCTGCTCGGCCCCCACCAGCTCCGTGCTCTCCGCCACCGGCGCGGACAGATCCGCCGGCCACAGCAGGAACGGCCGGGACTGCTCGCCGCCCAGACCGCCGTGCGAGCCGATCTGTTCCTCGAAGGCGTGCACGCAGCCCGTGGCCCCGTCATGCATCGAGTTGACCATGATGTCGGCGACGTGCGGGAAGGTGTCGGTGCGGCGCACCGCGGCAGCCGCGCCCGGGCCGAAGGGGGTCAGCGGCCCTTCCCCGTCCTTCAGTTCCGACACCGGGACCTCGGTGCCGCCACGGCCCAGCACCACCGATCCGTGCCGCTCGCTGCGGACCAGCAGAAAGCCGATGCCGGGGTGGTTGGCGAGGGTGCCGAGCAGTGCGGGACGGCTCCGGTCGAGCTGTTCGCGCGAGGCGCGTCCCTCGATGTCGGGGAAGGAGATCAGGCCGAGGTTGCCGGAGGCGAGGACGACCGGGTCGGAAGGCTTCGCGCGGTGTTCCACCTCGCCCTCCTCGACCGGCCGGTGCAGGGCGATCCGTACCGCGTCACGCGCCTCCGAACCGCTGGGGGTGCGCTGCGCCCGACGGGGCACGGGCAGCCCGCAGCCCGCCCGCACCAGGTCCTTGAGCGTCAGCCCGTACGCCCCCGCGAAGGTCTCGCCGGGACTCTGCCCGTGGTCGGAGAGCAGCACGATCCGGTAGGTGCGCGGGGTGTGTTCGGCAACCTTGACGATCAGGGCGAGCGAGCGGTCCAAGCGCGCCAGTACCTTGTCCGCGTCACGGCTGTGCGGTCCGGAGTGGTGCGCCACCTCGTCGTACGCGACCAGGTCGGCATAGACGGCGGTGCGTCCGGCGAACATGTCCCCGATGACGGCGGCGACCACCACATCGCGTTCGATGACGGTCGCGAAGGCCCGGATGAAGGGGTAGAGCCCACCGCGCTTGATCCGGGGCGTGTCCTTCCGTATCCGCGCCCGGGTCGACTGCCCGATCTCGCGGCAGACCTCGGCGACGAACGACAGCGCCGTACGCACGGCGTTGGCCGGATCGGAGAAGTAGGCGAAGTACCCCGCCCTGGAGCGGCGGCCCCTGCCGAGCCGGGCCGCCATGGACAGGACGAGCGCCAGCTGGTCGGCGCCGCCGCTGAAGAGGTTGCCGCGGCTGGCACCGTCGAGCGTGAGCAGCCCGCCGTCCTGGGTGCGTGCGATGGCCCGGCGCTGGAGCTCTATGGCGCTCGCGGGGCGGCTGGAGACCATGACGTCGCCGGTCTCCTTCTCGTACCAGCGGAAGGCGGGGACGTCGTGGTTGCTGCCGTGCAGGATGCCGAGCTGGCTGGCGCCGGTCTGGCTGGACCAGTCGGTGCGCCACGGGGTGAGCCGGTGGCCGTTCTTGTCGGCGAGCCAGTTCGCGACGGTCGGCATCAGGCGGGAGTCGGCGGCCCGGGCGAGCACATCGTGGCCGACGCCGTCGAGCTGGATGAAGACGGTGCCCGGTGGTCCGCTGCGCCTGCTGTCCGCACCGCTGCGTCTACGGCGGCGGTCGGCGAGCCGTGAGAGCCGGCGCCGGTAGGCGTTGTCGTCGCGGACGGCCAGCGCCGTGGAGGTTGCGGAGGCGACGGCGGACATCACGGCCGCGACGACGACCGCGGTCTCCGGGTTGGCGGCGCCGCGCCCGTCCGGGATGAGTCGCAGGGCGACCAGCAGCAGCGAGCCGTTCAGGAAGAAGACGAGCATCCCCAGGACGAGTGCGGGCACGATGAGCAGTGCCCGCACCAGGACCGGCCAGACCAGCGCTGAGAGCAGACCGAACGCTCCGGCGCCCCAGGCCGCGGTGAACGCGATCTTGGTGATGCTGTCGCCGTCGTCCGACTGGAGCTGGAAGTCCGGCAGAATCCCGGCGAGTGCCAGCATCGTGAGCGTCGAGACCGCCCACACCACAACCACTCGCATCAGGGCGCTGCCGGCTGTTCGCCATCGCCCGTCACCCACGCCGCTCCACCTCACGTCCGAACCCTGCCGTTCCGGGTCCTGTCCCCCAGCTTTTCACAGCGCGGCCGCGGGCCACTGCCGGCAGCGGGCAGGAGGCCGGTCAGCAGCCGTCGTATCCGGCGGTGGGCATGGAGAGCCTGCGGTGCACACTCGCCTTCGTACGGGCGTTGTACGGCGGCTCGTCCAGTCCCGCGATCTCCAGCCGTACGCCGCGCCGCTCGCACTCCGCGGCGAACTCCGGCACCGAGGTGAGGGCCCGCGCCAGCACCCGGTCGTTGGCGGCGACGAAGAGTTCGACATCGCCGCTCTCGATATCCGTCCACAGGGCGTGGTGGTCGGGGCGCAGCCCGTAGAAGCGCAGCTGCCGGGTGACGACGTATCCCTTGTCGGCTGCCCAGCGGGCGCACATGTCGTGCTGGCTGCGGGTGTCCACGAGGAACGGATCGCTGTCGAGCTCTTCGAGCGGCGTGAGACTGGCGATGGCCGCCACCCGTACGTCCGTTGCGTCCCCCATGGCCGTTCCCCCCGTGCTAGGCGTACGGGTGACCCTACCGCTCCGGCTCCCGTACAAAAAGGCGTATGTCGGGACGGGAGGAGTGCGGAGTACGGAACGCCGGTGCGCCCCCGCCCCTGGACGGAGCCGGGGCGGGAGCGCGCATGGGACGGGTGGGTCGGAGCGAGGTCATGACGTGCTCGATGCGGGTGCAGTCCTCGAAGCCGTACGCGGAGAGGTCCTTGGCGTAACCGGACTGCTTGTAGCCGCCGTGCGGCATCTCGGCGACGAGCGCCATGTGTGTGTTGATCCACACACAGCCGAAGTCGAGGTTCTTGGACATCCGCATCGCGCGCGCGTGGTCCTTGGTCCGTACGGAGGAGGCGAGGGCGTAGTCGACGCCGCTGGCGTACGCGACCGCCTGGGCCTCGTCGGTGAACGACTGGACGGTCATGACGGGGCCGAAGACCTCGTTCTGGACGATCTCGTCGTCCTGGCGGAGACCGGAGACGACGGTCAGGGCGTAGAAGTAGCCCTTGTCGCCGACCCGGTGGCCGCCCGCCTCGACCTCGGCGTGCTCCGGGAGGCGGTCGCTGAAGCCGCTGACCTGGGCGAGCCGGCCGGAGTTGTTGAGCGGGCCGTACAGCACGTCCTCGTCGTCCGGCTGCCCCGTCCTGGTGTCGGCGGCGGTCTCGGCGAGGGCGACACCGTGCTGATCGTGGTGCGGCAGACCACGGACGAAGCGCTGCTGCGCTGCCTCCGGGGCCATCCGCATCTGCTGCTCACCTGGGGAACGGACCGCTATGTCCTGGGGGCACCGCAGCTGGCCGTGGAGATCGGTGAACTACCGGATGCGGCCGGGATGAGCCGCACGTTCCTGCCGGGTGCCGCGCTGCGGGTGGCGCGGCGCGAGGCGCTCTGGGCGGTCTCGAAGGCCGCCGATTCGGGCCGTTCCGTGGTCCGCTACGGCGACGACTCCCGGGGCCGCCGGCTGTCCGACGAACCTGCGGTCCTGACCGCGCTGGTCGAGCATGTACTTGGCGAGGTCCTGCGCTACGACGAGGCCCATGACTCGCAGGTGCTGGTCTCGGTCCGCACGTGGATGGAGCGGAACCGCCGCACGGAGACGGCGGCGGCCGCACTCCACATCCGTCCCAACACCCTCGCCTACCGGCTGCGCCGGTTCGACGCTCCGACCGATCACGACATGGCATCCACAAGCGCCCTGGCGGAGGTCTGGCCGGCCATCCAGGCGGCGGGGGCGCTGGGCCTCAGCGACTGAGAGTGACCAGCCGGAGGCGACAACCGGACGGAGCCGGGTCACCCGGTCCGGTCACGGCACTAGGCTCGATGCCAGGGCCGCAACAAGGACCCGGGAGCAAGGAGGCACCGCGTGCCGGTGGAAGTCACCTGGTGGGGTCATGCCACCTGCACGATCGAGGACTCCGGGGTCCGTGTGCTGACCGATCCGCTCTTCGTACGGCGCTTCGCGCATCTGCGCCGCCGCCGCGGCGAGCTGCCCGGCCCCGAGGCCACGGTCGCCGATGTGGTGCTCGTCTCGCATCTTCACTCCGACCATCTGCATCTGCCGTCACTGGCCCGGCTCGCCCCCGGCAGCCGGCTGATCGTGCCGGTGGGTGCGGTGCGCTCCGTCCCGGGGCTGCGGGTGCTGCGTTCGGTGCGTGGGCTGCGGATCACCGAGGTGGCACCGGGCGACGAGGTCCGGGTCGGCGAGGTGCGGGTACGGGCGGTTCCCGCACTCCACGACGGCAGGCGCCTTCCCGTGGGCCCGCACCGCTCCCCTGCGCTCGGCTATGTGGTCGAGGGCGAGGCACGGACGTATTTCGCCGGTGACACCGGGCTCTTCGACGACATGGCCCGGGCGGTCGGTCCGGTGGATGTGGCGCTGCTGCCGGTGGGCGGCTGGGGTCCGTATCTGGGCCACAGCCATCTGGACGCGGGCCGGGCCGCGCAGGCGCTGGCCCGGCTGGCGCCGCCGTCGGCCGTGCCGGTGCACTACGGCACGTACTGGCCGATCGGAATGGACGGAGTCAGGCCGCACGAGTTCCACGCACCCGGTGACGAGTTCGTCCGCAAGGCGGCACTGCTGGCGCCGGAGGTGGCGGTGCACCGGCTGTCGCACGGCGAACATGTGCGGCCGGAGGCCGCCAGGTGATCCAGGAGGTCGTGAGACAGCTGCCCCCGGAGTCGACTCAGCAGGCGGTGGGCTATCCGTCCCTTTTCCTGCTGGTGGCGCTGGGCGCGCTGGTGCCCGTGGTGCCTACGGGTGCGCTGGTGAGTTCGGCCGCGGTGGTGGCGCTGCATCAGTCGTCGCCGTTCTCGCTGCTGATCGTCTTCGGGGTGGCGTCGGCCGCGGCATTCCTCGGCGACATCTGTCTGTACTGGCTCGGTCAGCGCGGGGTGCGCTCGAAGAACGGTTCGAAGTGGCTGCAGGTGATCAGCGACCGGGCCGCCCCGGAGCGGCTGGCGCAGGCACGGCAGAAGCTGGACGAGCACGGTGCGGTGGTGCTCGTGCTGTCGAGACTGGTACCGGCGGGGCGGATTCCGGTGATGCTGGCCTGCCTGCTGGGGCGGATGCCGCTGCACCGGTTCGCCCGTGGGGATGTGCCGGCCTGTCTGGCGTGGGCGGCGACGTATCAGCTGATCGGCATTCTGGGGGGTTCACTCTTCCCCGAGCCGTGGCAGGGTGTGGTCGCGGCGGTGGGTCTGACGCTGCTGATCAGCGGGACGCCCGCGGTGTGGCGCCGGATGCGGACGCGGTTCAGCCACTGATCGTGCGGGGCCACCGCCTCAGCCACTGATCGTGCGGGGTTCCGGTTCGAGCACGCGGGAGCCGCCGATCGGCAGGCCCCAGAGCCGTTCGCGGGGGTGTCCGGCCCGCTGCCAGGCGGTACGCAGTCGGGCCAGCGGTTCGAGTACGGGCTCCGCCGAGAGCAGGAAGGTGGCCCAGTGCATGGGCGCCATCGCGCGGGCGCCGAGGTCCTCGTACGCCTGCACGGCCTCCTCCGGATCGGTGTGTACGTCACCGAGCCACCGGCGCGGTTCGTACGCCCCGATCGGCAGCAGGGTCAGATCGATGCCGGGGTACCGGCGGCCGATCTCGCCGAACCAGTGCCCGTACCCGGTGTCCCCGGCGAAGTGGATCCGCTGCCCGTCGCGGCCGGCGGTGCCGATGATCCAGCCGCCCCACAGGGAGCGGCAGGTGTCGGTGAGGGTCCGCTTGGACCAGTGGTGGGCGGGCACGAAATCGAAGCGGACGCCGTTCAGCTGGGCCGATTCCCACCAGTCGAGTTCGGTGACGCAGGTGAAACGGCGACGGCGGCACCAGCGGCCGAGCCCGGCGGGGACGAACAGCGGGGTGTCCTTGGGCAGTCTGTGCAGGGTGGGGGCGTCGAGGTGGTCGTAGTGGTTGTGGCTGATGACGACGGCGTCGACGGGCGGCAGGTCCTCCCAGCGGACGCCGACCGGTGTGATCCTGGCCGGGGTGCCGAGGATGCGACGGGACCAGACGGGGTCGGTGAGGACGGTCAGCCCGCCGGTTCGCACGATCCAGCTGGCGTGCCCGGCCCAGGTCACGGATGTGGTGCCTGCGGCGATGGCGGGCAGGGGTTCGGGGGCGTACGGGAGCCGGTGGATGCCACGCAGTCCCTCCGTGTCGGGCCGCAGGGCACGGTCACGGGCCAGCCGGGACATGCCCATGACACCCGGGAGTGGTGCGGTGAGCCGGTCGGCGAAGGTCTTCGGCCAGACCCGGAGCTCGCCGAGTGGACGTGGTTCGACGACCTCGCCGCGAGAGACCTGGTGCGGGTGCGCGGTCCCGGTGAGGGAGCGCTCGGTCTGTTCCGTCATCGAGAGACTCCCGTCTCGGAGTTCGGCACCGGAGTCGTCCGGGGTCATCGGGTGATTCGGAGTCGTCCTGGGTCAGTCCGGCATCTCGGTTCGTCATCGGAGTTCGTCGAGGGCTGCTCCGAAAATGCTCAGGGCTTGAGCCACATGCGGCAATTCCAGGGGCGCCACAGCGGTGAGGGACTCCATCTGCTGTTCCGGGGTCGACCCGAGGAGCGTCCCGGTGCCCAGCCGTACACGCAGCGCCCCCAGTTCATCGCCGAACCGGTGGCCGCCCGGCGCCGGTGCGCCGAGGCGTTCCGTCAGGTACTCCTCCAGTTCGAGCGAGTCGGTGACACCTCGGTTCGCCAGCCGGGATCTGAGCGGCCCGAGGTCGGCGTAGAGATGGCGGCCGGCCTGCGGGGGTCTGGCCAGCGCGCCCGATGCGAGGACCGCGCGGTGGGCCGCTGCCGCGACCTGCGCCTGGAGCGCGGCGGCCCGGCGGACCCGGTCCGTGACGGAGTCCGGTTCGCGCAGCGCGTGGGCGGCGGCCATGGCGACGGGCCCCGCGACGTGCGCGCCCAGTGCGGTGAGGCTGTCGAGGGTATGGGCATGGCGCACCGCCGCCCGCTCGGTGTCCGGGAACCGGGCGACCGCGACCGGCCAGGCGGACGGGGTCAGCGCACCGGCGAGATCACAGAGGACTGTGACATCGTCGGGGCACATTTCGGCCGGACTGAGCAGGACCGTGTCGTGCGGCCGGTGCAGGGTGTCGCGCCAGGTCTCGTCGCTGACGATGTGCAGCCCTTCGGCGACCGCCGCCTCGCACGCCTCGCGCACGAGTTCCGGCGGTGCGACGGTGGCGGTCGGGTCGTCGACGACGGAGATCAGCAGCAGCCGGGGCCTGCCTCCCTCGGCGCGCACCCTGCGTACGGTCTCCAGCAGCGCGTACGGATCGGGCACGCCGCCGCACTCGGCCGGGGTCGGCACACGATAGGCGGGCCTGCCCAGCAGCCTGGCCTGTGGAATCCAGGTGGCTGGGCAGGGGCGCGGCATGAGCACGTCGCCGCCGTGCGCGGCGATCAGCGCGAGCAGCAGCGGCGAGGCGCCCGGGGCGGCGGCGATGTTCTCCGGGCTGCCGTGCAGTCCACGCCGCTCCCAGTAGGCGGTCGCGGCCTCGCGCAGGGCGTCGCCGCCGCCGGTCGGTTCGGGTTCACGGCGGGCGGCCGCGGCGGCGAGCACCTCGGCCAGCTCGGGCAGGACGGGCAGACCGGGATCGGGGGCGGGAGGCCCGTACCGGACAGGGCCGCGGTCCTCCCGTACGGAACTCGCACCACTGCCGTCCTTCTCTTTGCGCCCCGCCCGTCCGGTCCGCTCGGTCCGCTCGGTCCGCTTCCGCACCATCCGGGCCTCCTTCGCCGCCGCCCCGTCCCGTCGTCTCACGCTCAGGGCCCTTTATACGAGGGTTCGGCCGACCGCGCCCGCCCAGCGGAGCCGTCGAGGTGCCCGCCCGGCAGCGGGCCGTCGGTAACGGCCGAGGGAGGCGGGCTCAGCCCGCGAAGGCCGCCCCGGGCATCCCGTGCCCCGCGTCCGGCAGCACCAGCAGCGAACCGGACAGCGGATGCGGAGCGGCGAGCCCCGTGCGGGCCGAGGTGATGTAGAGGTCGCGCAGGTCCCTGCCGCCGAAGGCGCAGGCCGTCGGGCGCTGTACGGGGAGTTCGACGATCCGGTCCAGGGCGCCGTCGGCCGTGTAGCGGCGCACCGCAGCGCCGTCCCACAGAGCGACCCAGACGGCTCCCCGGGCGTCGACCGTCAGCCCGTCGGGGAATCCCGCACCCTGCTCGACGGTGGCGAACGGGCGCCGGTTCACGGCGTGTTGACCGTCGAAGTCGAAGACGTCGATACGGCGCGTGGGCGTGTCGATGAAGTACATCAGCCGCCCGTCCGGACTCCACCCGATGCCGTTGCCGCAGGCCACGACGGGCAGTACCGGGGTGACCGCACCGTCGGGTGCGACGCGGGCGAGGCTGCCGCCGGTCTCCGCGCCGTCGTATCGCATGGTGCCCGCCCACAGCGCCCCGTCCGGAGCGACCGCTGCGTCATTGCCGCGGCGTCCGGGTTCTGGGTCGTGGACCAGCCAGCGGAAGGCGCCGTCGGGGTCGTACAGGCCGATGCCGTCGCGCAGATTGACCACAAGTCCGCCACCGGCGCGCGGCTTGGCGGCTCCGATGTGCTGTTCGGTGGCCATCACCGTACGGCGGCCGCTCACCGGGTCGTAGGTGTGCACACGAGCGGAGACGATGTCGACCCAGATCAGCCGGCCGGTGACGGGATCCCAGGTCGGTCCCTCGCCGAGCTCGGCATGCTCATGTACGGCTACATTCAGGCGTGTGGTGGTCACTGCTGCCCCTCATGGTGTCCGAGCCGGCCGGAGAGCGTATCGGCACCGCCGACAGCGAGGCCCGCCAGTTCCTCCTCGCGCTCCTCGGTCCAGCGGATCATGGGTACGGATATGGAGAGCGCGGCGACGATGCTGCCCGTACGGTCCCGTACCGGCGCGGCCACACAGCCGACATCGGGGTCGGACTCACGGCGCTCCACCGCGACTCCCCGCGCGCACCGAAGCGAGCACGGTCCTCAGCTCCTCTTCGTCCGTGATGCTGTCGGGGGTCATCCCGGTGAGTTCGCGGCCGTCGAGCCGCGCGTCGAGCTCCCTCGGCGGCAGGGCGGAAAGCAGCACCTTGCCCACGGAGGTGCAGTGCGCGGTCGCCGCGGAGGAAGAGCTCGAGTACGTCCGGAGCCCTGGTCACCGCGGGGACGAGTCGCCCCATGGTCGTGCACCCATCTCTCGCGTTCGACACTCCGGCCGATGACCGGAATCACGAACACAGGGTAATCGGTTGGCACTTGCCGCGACAATGCCGGTGACCGCGGGTGAGATCAGGCCCGTCGGCCGAGGAGCGCGAGCAGTTCGGTCTGCGGGTCGGCGTCCGCGGGGGTCCCGACGGGCGGAGCGAACAGGCCGCTCTGCGAGAGATCCTTCGCATACGGTCCGACCTCGCGGCGCGTGAACGCGACCAGTGGTGCGGGCAGCCGCTCGTCGGCGCCGATGGCCCGGGACAGGTCCCAGGCGTGCACCACCGCGTCGGCCACCATCTGCGCACAGTAGGCGTCGGCGGCGCTGTTCCCGTACGACAGGTTCACCGTCCGCTCCAGGGCGCCGGGCGCCTCGAACGCCCGGCGCGCCCCGTCCGCCGCCCGGTCCCACACGGCTACAGGGTCGTCGCCCAGCACATCGCCGTCGAAGGCGTCACCGACCTCGGCGACGGTGCGGCCCTCGGTGAGCAGGGGCGGCACCCAGAGCTGCTCGGAGACGAGATGGGTGACCAGATCACGGACGGTCCATTCGGTGCACGGCGTCGGTGCGGACCACTGGTCGTCGCGTACGGCATGCACCCGGTCCGTGAAGAGCCGGAGCGCCTCGCCGTGACGGTCGAGAATTTCGCTGGTGGGGACAGATGCCATGGGGTCCACTCTCCCCGGCCCGTGACGGGTGCGCGAGCGCGCCTCCTGGTTCGGCACGTCCGGGCGGGGTATTCGCTGTCCCATGTCCGCACCACGCCGTACCCCGTTCACCGGCCGGTCGTCCACCGCACTGTGCGACTGGCTGCACCGCCGCGATCTCGCCGTGTTCCATGGCCTGGCCCACCGGAACTGGCCGGGCGCCGAGCCCGTGCTGCCACGACTGAGCCGCAGCGCCGATCACGGGCTGCTGTGGTTCGGTGCCGCGGCGGGCCTGGCGGCGCTGGGCGGCAGTGCCCGGGCCCGGCGGGCCGCGCTGCGCGGGATCGCCTCGCTGGCCGTGGCGTCGGCCGCGATCAACACCATCGGCAAGGGCTCGGTGCGCAGGGAGCGTCCGCTGCTGGACGCCGTGCCGGTGATCCGCCGGCTCAAGCATCAGCCGTTCACCACGTCCTTCCCTTCCGGGCACGCCGCGTCGGCCGCGGCCTTCGCCACGGGTGTCGCCCTCGAATCGAAGGGCTGGGGTGCGGTAGTCGCGCCGCTCGCCCTGTCCGTCGCCGCCTCCCGCGTCTACACCGACCAGGTTCAACCAGTGGATGCAACACCGGCTTATTTCTGAAGCCCGGCACACCTTATGCGTACGACGGCGAGGTGGCGTACAGCCGAAGCGAGTTGGTGATCGACAAGCTTCCGGAGGCACTGACGGTGTACTGCCCGATGCCGGTGTAGAGGAGCGTCCGGGAATCGGCCACGCGCGCGAACAAGGGTCGGCCGACTGCCGGTTGGCCGCCCTTCCGTACGCCGGTCAACTCAAAGACGTCCAAATATCAAGACGCACATCTCAGCATTCGGCATTCGAGCGTACGGTGACCGTACCGATCAGCGCTTCGCGGTTCGCATGTCGCGTTCTGCGTTTCGAGAAAGGATCCACGGTCATGCCGAAGGAGACCGCCGTCTACACCCACGGCCACCACGAGTCGGTGCTGCGCTCGCACCGCTGGCGCACCGCCGCCAATTCCGCGGCGTATCTGGTCGACGAACTCCGCCCGGGCATGGTCGTGTTGGACGTCGGCTGCGGACCCGGCACCATCACCGCGGATCTGGCCGCGCTGGTCGCCCCCGGCCGGGTGACCGCCGTCGACACCACTCGGGAGATCCTGGACCGGGCGGCCGAGGTCGCGGCCGAACGCGGCCTGGACAACGTCGAGTTCACCACTGCCGATGTCCATGCCCTGGACTTCCCCGACGACTCCTTCGACGTCGTCCATGCCCATCAGGTGCTCCAGCACGTGGGCGACCCGGTACAGGCGCTGCGCGAGATGCGGCGCGTCTGTCGCCCCGGCGGAATCGTCGCGGCCCGCGACAGCGACTACGCGGCGATGACCTGGTACCCGGAGGTACCGGGCATGGACGCCTGGCAGGAACTGTATGGACGGGTGGCCCGCGCCAACGGCGGCGAGCCGGACGCCGGCCGTCGGCTGCTCTCCTGGGCCCGCCGGGCCGGCTTCACCGACATCGCCCCGACCGCCGGCAACTGGTGCTTCGCCACCCCGGAGAGCCGTTCCTGGTGGAGCGGCCTGTGGGCGGACCGTACGGTCGGCTCGGTGTACGCGAAGCTGGCCCTGGACGGCGGCCACGCGAGCACCGAGGAGCTGGCCGCGATCGCCGCGGCCTGGCGCGAGTGGGGCGCACAGGGCGACGCCTGGTTCATGGTCCCGCACGGCGAGGTGCTCTGCCGGGCCTGATCACCGCCAACTACCCTTGTCCGCATGGACATTCTGGGAACCACGCTGCGTATCTGCGTCGACGACCTGGAGGCCGCGGTGGCCTTCTACGAGGACCTCACGGCCAGTTCTGCGCTGCGCTTCGAGCGCGGCGGAGTCTCGGTCGCCGCGATCAGCTGCTTTCTGCTGATGAGCGGCCCGGAGTCGGAGCTGGAGATCCTGCGCAAGGTAACGGCGACGATCGCGGTCAAGGATGTCGACGAAGCCCACGCCTCCCTCACCCGCGTCGGCGCCCGCATCCTCGCAGGCCCGGTACCGACGCCGGTGGGCCGCAATCTGATCGCGGTGCATCCGGACGGCTCGGTCTTCGAGTACGTCGACCGGAACCTGACCGTCTGACCCGCGGCCGTCCGGGCCGCGCCGGTGGAGGTGGGCGCGGGCCGGACGGCCTTCGCGATCAAGTCCTGGGGCGCATCCGGTAGTTGTATCTGTCCGGCAGCGGCTCGTCGGTGAGCTCGGCCCACACCTCGTCCAGGATTTCCGCGCCCTCGCGCAGATCCGCGACCTCGAAGCCCTCGTCGAAGACGGCCCGGGCGGCGGCACGGTCGCCCTCGGCGATCAGCAGCCGGGCCTCCAACAGGCGGAAGCGGCCACGCTGCCGGACCGCCGGGCGCAGGCCGGCCCACACCGTCCGGGCCGCTTCGGGGCGCCCTGCCGTCAGCAGCGCCTCCATCGCCTCACGGCCGAGCGCCGCTGTGGCGGACGTCCAGACGTCGCCGTCGTCGCGACGTTCCGCGCACAGGTCGTCGAACGCCTCGGTGTAGAGGTCGGCCGCCCGGTCCCACTGGCCGCTCTCCTCGGCGGCGACGGCGAGGCAGCGCAGCAGCGGCCAGCGGGACGGGGCGAGGGCCAGTCCGCGTTCCCAGCTGCGGACCGCCTGGGCGCGGTCGCCGGCGTGCCACTGGGCGACTCCGAGGTGATACTCCGTGAGGGGTTCGGCCAAGGCCGTCTCCAGCATGTCGCGCCAGTGCGGGGAGACCAGGGAGGGGCCGGGCGGGACCGCCCCGGGCGGTTCGGGGAAAGCACCCTGGTCCAGCAACTCCAGCCAGGGTGACTGTTGTTCACCCAGGGTCGACTCGGCGAACGGTGTGCCGGGAAGCTTGTACTTGCCGCGCCGGACTTCGAGAGCACCCCAGCCGGAACCGGTGGCGAGCGGCTCACCGGGCTCGCTGTCGGCGCAGGGTCGCCAGGCGGCGTACGCGGCGTCGACATCCGCGCGCGACAGCGCCTCGGCGAGCCGCCGCTCGGTCTCGGCGCGGGCCGCCGCCCAGTCGTCGCCGTGCACGGCCCGGGGGTCCGCGGACAGCGGTCCGTACGACTCCAGCCAGCTGAACTCGGCGCCCGGTTCGAGGGGGATGTGTTCCAGCTGGGTACGGGCGAGTCCGGCCTGGATCTCGGCGTATCCGACGGTGCCGGGCTCGGTGAGCCACTTCTGCCAGCGGCGCCCGCCCGGGCCGCTGCCCCACAGGAACAGCTTTCGGCCGCGCAGCAGATCGGTCGACGTCTGGACGAGTCCGTGGCCGTCCTCGTCGAGGGAGGCGATCCAGCGGCGGGCGCCTTCGGGCACCTCGTAGAAGTAGTCGGCGGGGAAGTCACCGCGCAGCGGGTACGTACGGTCGACGGAGCCGGTCTCGGGGACCGGGACCCGGGTCAGGGTCCGCTCGTAACCGAAGTGCCATGCCTCGTCGGCCGGGGCCAGGACGCGGGTGCGCTCGCCCTCGGGTACGGCGATGTTGGACCACCAGTAGACGGGTGCGGTGTGTTCGTGCGGGTTGCGTATCCGTACGCCGACGTGCAGGAAGTCGGAGTCCTCGGGCAGCCAGAGGTCCACCTGGAACGGCAGGTCGCGCAGCCGCTCCCACTCCCAGAGGCGGACCATTTCGCCGCCGTCGGGTGCGGGCACCCGGGCGGCGTGGACCGGGGCGCAGGACAGTGTGGTGTGGCCCGTGGCACCGATGTTCCATTCGATGCCGCCGGAGAACCAGGCGCCGTTGAGCGCGAAGTCGGCGGGCTGCAGGACGGGGTTGGTGTAGAGGAGTTCACGGCTGGTCGGCTTGTGGTGGAGGGAGTGGATGCGGCCGCCGAGCCCGGGCAGGACGGTGGCCCGCAGCCGGTCGTTCTCGATGATGATCGCGTCCAGTCCGGTGGGGACGCGTTCGCGCCCGTACCCGTCGAGGATGCGGACCGGGAGCACGGTGGCCAGTGGTTCGTAGCCGATCTGGCGTGCCATGTCACGTGGCAGTCCGGCCCGGTCGCGGTCGTCGACGACATGCATCTCGTCGAGCGGCCGCAGTGCGGGCAGCGGGTTCTCCGGGCCCAGTGGTGCGGCAGGCAGAGTCAGTACGGCGCGTCGTACGGTCGTGGCCAAGGCAACCTCGCTCCCTCACACGGGCCGCCGCAGGTCCGGGCGCCCCCGATGACCATGGAACACGCTGGACAGCGGCCCGGCCAGGGGCGTCGCCGTCAGACTTCGGCAAAAGACCACGGAGGCGACGGCCGGGGTCGCCCTCCCGGCAATGACCCGGGGCCGCCGCCCCCGCGGTAATTCCCGTGCGCCCCGTCCTCACCGCCGTAACCTTGGCCCTCGACGGTTCACGAGCGGAATGCGGAGCGGGAAACACCATGAGCACGCAGCACACCTACCGAGTGATCGTGCGCGGTACCTGGGACGGTCTGACGGACGAGGCGCGCGCCCGGCTCCTGTCCGAGGTGGACCTGCACGGCCTGAGCGCGATGCAGTTCACCGAGGAGGGCTCGCTGACGTACGACCGCGTGCTCAAGCATTTCAGCTTCCGGTTCGTGGTCGTGTCGGACGCCGAGGACGGCGAGGAGATGGCATCCGCGATCGCCGAGGACCGGGCTGAGACGCTGCTGAAGGAGCAGGGGTACAGCCATGGCGAACTCCGGTCCAGTGCGACGGACATGGACACCATGAAGATCAACTACAAGGGGCGGCGGCCGTCAGGGGCGGCGTGACGGCGGGCCGATGGCTGCGACAGGAGCGCTGACCAGGTATTTCTCTACTTTCAGCTCTGTCACGGGCTTACCGGTTTGCACGCCGGATCGTCCCGCGAAAGTCCCTCTGAAAGAGCTGAAAGTCCCTGAAAAGTCCCTGGCTCAGCCCGCTTCTGGGTACCGCGATCGAGGTGGAAACAACGACTCCGCAGCCCTCTGGACACCTCCGGCAGCACTGGCCCTCGTGGCGCAGGGACCGCTTGTCACCTGAAGTCTCGCCACTCCACAGGAGCACGAATATCGAGATCCGGGTCACGGAAATGGAGCTGCTGTCACTACCCAGGGGCGAGCGACCTTGGTCATCACTGCTCTCGGGCATGTAGAGCAACCTCAGCACTTGGCGCTGACTCCGCACCAGCCCAGCGGGCCATGAGGCGTAGCAGGCTTCATCTCTGCCCCTGCCCCGGCCGTTCGCGCCGTAGCCCGGTGCGCAGCCAGATCGTCTCCAAATGGGAGGGCGTCGCTTACCACGCGACACGCTCCCACACAAACATGCAGGTCACAGGCGCGGATCGCGTGAGACGTATCAAGCGCAGATACACCCGTGCTGACCCGGTGCTGGGTTCCGTTGGCGTCCGTTCGGGTCCACCGCGCTGGTTCGGTGCTGACCCGTGCTGTCCGGTGATCTGTACGCTGAGCGGGGGCTTACCGTACGCTCCGGGCATGAGTGAACGCGTCGGCTACGCGAGATGCAGTCTGGACAAGCAGGACCTCACCGCCCAGCGCGAGATCCTGCTCGGCCTGGACGTCCCGAAGGACCGGATCTACCTGGACCACGGGCTGACCGGAACCAAGCGCGACCGGCCCGGCCTGGCCCAGGCCCTGGCGGCGGTGCGCGCCGGCGACACCCTCGTCGTCCCAAAGCTCGACCGACTCGCACGCTCGGTACCCGACGCCCGCGACATCGGCGACTCGCTCACCGCCCGCGGCGTCAAACTCTCGCTCGGCGGCACCCTCTACGACCCTGCCGACCCGATGGGCAAGATGTTCTTCGACATCCTCGCCACCTTCGCCGAGTTCGAGGTCGATCTGCTGCGCATGCGCACCCGCGAGGGCATGGCGGTGGCGCGGGCCAAGGGCAAACTCAAGGGGAAGCAGCCCAAGCTCACCGCCCGCCAACAGACGCGCCTGGTCCAGCAGCACCAGTCCGGCGAGCACACCATCGCCGACCTCGCCGAGCTCTTCTCCGTCAGCCGCGCCACGGTCTACCGCGTCCTCGAACGCCACGAGAGTGCAGCGGCACCTTCGACTTCCGGCAGGCAGTGACGTGCTGCCCTACGTCTACCAGGTCACCAAGTACGACCCCGCCGACCGCGATGAGCACGGCCACTACACCGGCGCCGAGCCCGCGACCAGCGACCACGGACCGGTCGAAGCCGCCTACCTGCAGGCCGTTGCCGCCCTCGCCGAGGAAACCGGCATCGACCAGCTGGCCATCCGCGAGCCGCAGATCGGAGGCTTCGTCCACTTCGGTCTGGAGCCACCGGTCGACGGCTACGGTCTGGCCGACCTGTTCCCTGCTGGCCTCGCCGGGTTCCACGACGGTGCGCTGGTGCCGATCGCCGTCGGCCTGGAACTCGTTCGGGCCATGCTCCGCGACAACGGCGCCTGGTGCCGTCTGGAGGCGGAGGGAGCATTCGCGGTGCACGTCGGCTGGGACCAGTACCTCTACGTCGGCAGCAGCCAGCCCTGCGAAGCGGCGCTGGCCCGCACCCGCTCGCTCGAGCTGTTCCCCGAACGCCTGGACGCCTCGCCTTACGACTTCGCCCCCGACGACCCCCAGCACGTACAGCGCCCGGCCGACGCCGACTTCTGGGCTCGCCTGCACTGGGCGGTCAGCGCCCACCGCGCCACGTTCCTGGAGGAGACCTACGCCGCGAACGCCTCCCGGTGGCACCGCCTCACCCGCGACAACATCGAGGCGGTGCGCTCCCAGCTGGCACCTCGCGCCCAGCTGGAAGTCTGGCCGGACCTGCTCACCGACGTCGATGCAGCCTTGGCCTCTCTGCCCGACGAGGGCCTGGTGGAAATCGTCTGGGAGGACGAGGACGGGCGGATCCCCAGCACGGTCGTGGACGAGACCCAGTTCGGCGCAGTGACCTCCCAGCTCGCCAGCGCGTGTGCTGTCGGCGTCGTATCCCTGTATACCGATGAGCGGCACCCGCTGTTCACCGCCGTGCTACCCGACAGCGACGGTGTTCTCCGCGCACGCTGGCAGACCGAGCCGACGCCCAGCGACCGGGACTGGGCCTTCCTGAAAACCCTTCGGCGCGGCCAGGTCGTCACTGGCACGGTGACGACCATCGCCGGCTTCGGCGTCACCTTCGTGGACATCGGCGGCTTCACCGCGATGATCAACATTCCGGAACTGTCCTGGCGTCCGATCAACCACCCGTCCGACGTCGTCAGCGTCGGCCAGGAGATCACAGCCGAAGTCCTCGACGTAGATATGATCCGGGAACGGGTACCGCTGTCACTCCGAGCAGTACAGGAAGACCCGTGGCCGCAGGTAGCGCAGCGGATCGGGCAGGTGGTCACCGGACCGGTCACCAAGATCGTGCCGTTCGGCGTCTTCGTCCGCATCGAAGACCGAGAGGACGGCTTCGAGGGGCTCGTGCACACCAGCGAGCTGGATGAATCGCCCGGAGACGTCGTCGAGGTCGGCGACGCCCTTACCGTGAAGATCATCGATGTCGATCTCGCACGGCGTCGCATTGCCTTGTCACAGACGCAGGCCCGTACGACCCGCCATGAGGGAGATCGCCATTCCTGACGAACCGGCTGCCCACACGCGCAAGGAGCAGGAGTCCGAGTCCGGTGCCGAGCCGGATGAGTTGGCCCTGCACCTGGCCTCGTTGTCCCATTCTGAGGCAACCGTCCGAAGGAACGCTGTGGGCGGCATCCAGTCGCACGGGGCAGGAGATCCCCGGGCCGTGACAGCTCTGCTTCCCCTCCTCAGCGACCCCGACGTCCGGACCGGGAGTTGGGCTCGGTACGTCCTGACCGCCTGGGGCCAGTCCATCGTGCCGTTGCTGCAGGAGATCCGTCGCACGGGGCCCGGGCGGTTGCGTGCTGCAGCCTTGACCGTCCTCGCAGAGATTGCCGGCGAGGGCGGCCTGTCAGCCCGAGACCGGGCAGCCGTCGAACGTCTGATCCGTATCAAGGTTCTCGCCGACCGCCCCGAGCCGCTGTCGGGCTGCTGGATCCACTGGATCGCAGTCCCTGCCGGAGATCAGCAGGGGATCATGGATCTCCTCGGCCTGACCCAGCCGCGACCAGTCACCTTCGCGCTGGCCAACGATGTCGTTGACGCCGACAGCCACGACGGTCCGACAGATGGCCCCGGGTGCTTCGCCCGGGTATTCGTCAGCCCCGAGCTCGACGGCTGGACCTTCGTGGCCGGCCGATGGTGCGACCCGATCGACAACGAACGCGCCGACGAAGTACTCCGGACGTGCGAGAGACTCAGTACCCGTTACGGCCAAGCACAGGCGTACTACTACGGCGCCCAGGGGGACGGATCCGCGTGGGTCGTCGCCGAGAACGGTGTCGTCATCCGTCGCTACAGCGAGACCGGCGACGGCGAGGACCACCTGCTGACCATCGGCGACCCCCTGCCGTACGAGCGGGATCGCCGCGTCGGACTGGGGCTGTCTCCCGAATGGGACGCGGCCCACGCCTCGGAAGCCGAGGAAGACGAATGGAAGTGGGCCGTGTTCGATATGGCTCCGGCTCTCGCCCAGGCCATCGGCCTCAGCCCCCTGACCATCGGTTTCGACGTCCCGATGCGCGGAACAGGGGTACTGGCCCTCACCGAGTACGGAACCGCCAACGGAGTACCACCGGGCGCGTACAAGATCTGATGAACCATGACGCAGTGGCCCGGTGGCGCGCCCCCTCAGCGGAGCTCAGGGGAACGCATTGGATGTAGCGCACAGCCCAGATCACCGCTCGCCGAACCTAACGGCAACGCCATTTTTCTGCGCCGTTCCTACCGGCCCTCCAACTCCTCTGTCACCGCATTGGCTAGCCCGCGGAGATCATCGGTTGGGCGCATGAGTGTGCCCAGTACGGCAATGCCTGCCGCCAGTGCTGCACGCGCGGTTGCGGACAGCCCCGTCGCTGCTGCTGCGGCGCGTGCGACAAGGAAGTGCTCCTCAGCAGCCCTATGGCCAAGCTGGAGGCCGCGCCAGGCAACGGTGTGGCGCTCCTGCTCATGGAGGTTCAGGTCCAGTGCGAGTTGGTCGGTAGGGGGCGTTGGCGGAGGACCGTCGAGCTCCGCGACGGCACGCTGCAACGACTTCCAGGCCGCTTCGACATCGCCAGCCCGTCGTTGCAGCGTGGCGAGGCTGAGCATCGAGGCCCCACGTTGCTGCGGGTCGTCCTGGAGGGAGGCATGCAGCTTCCGCGCGCGTGCAGCCTGGATGAAGTCCCCGAGCCTCGTGAACTGTCCGGCGAGGTGCCCGAGGAGCGGTGCGTCACGCTGTCCCGCCTCATCCAGCAGTCGTAGCAGGATGCTGCGGGACAGCTCAGTTCGGCCCTGGCGACGGGCCAACTCGGCCCAAGCGAGCTCATCCTCTTCCGCCGGGTCTTGACCATGGTTGGAGACATCGAACGCGGTCGCCCACGCGCTCAAGTCCTGTGCCGCCTCCGGGAAGCCTCCCAGCCCGTAGTAGACGTCCGAGTTGGCCATACGGAGCGACTGAATCAGCTCGTAGTCCTGGGCGTGCCCGTGCAGACCTACCAGAACCGCAGCCAGACGTAGCTCTTCGGTGTGGCCGAGCTGGGCTTCGGCTCGGAGCACCTCCCGCAGAAACGGGAGGTCGGTGGTCTGGCGGTCGTACTGGGCCGCTCGGAGCAAGGTTGCGCGGCGTGCCGGATCGTCCGCGACCTCAGCCCAGCGGGTGCGGTCCGAGCGAAGCATGACGAGATCTGCTCGCCCTGGAGCGAGGGCGGTTTTCCAAAGAGGCCGGCGCGGGAGCCGGTCAAGCAGGGCATAGGCGCACCCCTCGTCCGCATTGAGCAGTATGAAGTCCGGCTCAGTGCGAAGTAGTGACCGGTGCAGCCGCCGAATCAGTTCCAGCTGCGGGAGCTGGCGAAGTCCAAGCCCGGCCAGGAGTCGGCTGCGATCGAGATCGAGCTGCGAGGCGTAGGAGCCACGGATGCTTTCCTCGGTGCGGGCAACAGCAGCCTCCAGCTCAGCAATGTCGGCCTGGAGGTCGAGGTCTGTGTAGTCCCGCCAGCCCGGTAGACCGATCAATACTTCGAGGGCCTCGTCCACACTGTCGCCGACCAGGCCGGCCTCGCCCTCGGAGCTGGCATAGAGGACTTCACCGTTCGAGCACACGAAGTAGCTCCCACCGGTGTCGTCTCCAGCCACCACCTTCAGAGCCGTCCCGGATGCCAGCCGCACTGCCTCGCCGTGGTCGGCGCGATCGAGGTCGAAGTCGAACGGGAATGCCGCGACACCAGCCAGCTCCGAGTGTTGACGCAGAAGCTCCAAGGCGCGATCACGGCGAGTCATGGCAGGACCGTAACAGCCATAAACAACCTTGATGGCAGCAAGGGTGCTGACATGACAAATGCGGTGCTCGACCACAGGAACCGAGTACCGAGCTCCGCTGGTTACGTAGAGCTACTTGTCACTTCGCGGCAGCTTCGGGAGTGCAGGGCCCTCTCGTCCACTGTCCTGTCGCATTCAAGCTGGCCGATTCTTACTCGACACCGCACCCAGAACACGACGCCGGGCCACGCACTTCCGCACTCTGTGCTCAGCCACCGTATGATCTGCCCAACATCACCAGCAGAGTCACGTCGTTGGGTTTCGCGTCGAGGGCGCGATGCATGAAGAGAGGGCGCCGTGTCCCGGCGGGGCGGGTAAAAGCCGGTCCGTAGGGAAAGATGACAAGGCGCGGTCCTTACCCGTGCTGTAGCGGGCTGGAGGGGAGTTCTCGTGAGACGAACGCCTGCAAACGCAGGCACCGAGATCGCAGGGTGGGCCATCCCAGGGGACGGCGGGCAATGGTTTGCCCCCCTGCAGTGCAAAACCCGGGACCTCTCGCTGCTCAACCCCGGCCTTCCCCACGTAGAGCCGCACGTCACGGCGTGGGCGCAGAAAGTGGGGCTGCTGTCTGCGGAAGCGGCTGAGCAGGCCCGCAGGGAGCGTCATATTGCCTTCGCCGGACGGGTCTGGCCATGGGCACCCCCGGAGCGGCTGGCAGAGCTGTCTCGCTTGGCCCTGTGGATGTTCGTCGTCGATGACCGCAGTGACGCCCGCGGGGACGATTCCGGAGCGGTCGACACAGAGCTGCAAGCCATGATGCGCATCGTCACCTGCGCACAGGATGTTGTGCCCGAAAAGGCGCCGGGGACCGTACGCGTCCTGGCAGAGGTCGTGCCCCGATTGGCCGATCAGATGAGCCCCGCATGGAGCGATCGCTTCCGCCGGCATCTGGCGGAATGGATACGCACCAACCGGGACATGATCCGGCGCCGGGTGGAACGCAGCGTACCCACGCCTCATGCCTACGTCGCCTGGCGCCGGGTCTCCGGAGCGGTCGGCTGGTGCTTCGACCTCACCGAATACGCACAGGATGCGGAACTCACCGAGCTGGTGTGGTCCTCGCCGGCCTGCCGACAGCTGCGGGATACCGCCGCCGACATCATCTGCTGGACCAACGACCTGTACTCCCTCGGCAAAGAACTACGCACCGGCGAAACCAGCAACCTCGTCGTGATACTGCAGCACCATCACCACTTGACGCTGCAGGACGCTGTCAACGAGGTGCACCGCCGACTCTCCCTGCGAATCATCGAATTGCCTGCCGCAATAGTCAGTCTGCAGACCACCGCCCTCGCCATGAACCTGACGGTGCAGGAACAGGCCGCAGTTGACCGGTACGTGGACGGGATCCGCGCATGGGCGCGTGGGTTTCTCGAATACAGCCAGGAATCGGCACGGTACGCCGAGGCCTCCGTTCCCCCAGCAACGGCGGGGCTGCGGTTGTGAGCCAGAATTGCTTTGGAACGGGCGACCGATCGATGTCCGCCCGACCGGCTCGGGAAGCGTCCTGAGCGCACTGGCAGCAGGACCGCCCCCGGTCCTGCTGCCGGCCCTTCACCGGCTGGCGGTACGCCCCGGAAAACCCCGAGGCCGACGCCGGGTTCGACGACTCGTCCTGGCGGCTCTGCGACCTCACCACGTCCCACAGGTGGCGCGCGAAGAGCACCCTCCTGGGCCAACGACGCCTTCAAGTCGGCCCGTTGGCTGACCGCGGCCGGATTCGACGGCGACGCCACCGTGCTTGCCTGGCGCATCCAGGGCGGGACCGGGGACGAACCCGTCCGCGGACCGCTCAACGCCGGTGGATGTACTAAGAACCGGGCCGGGTGGTATCTGCCCGGCTTCCCCGACACCAGTGGCAGCCCGTCGACCTGCCGCGGGACTGGACCCGCCAGGGGGTCGCCTGGTACCGCACGACGTTCCGCCTCGACCCGGACGACAACGAAAACGGCCGTCGGAGCCGTGGGCATGCCCCCGACGGTCCCGCACACCGTTCTCCCAGGTCAACCCACGAATCCGCCGATCATGTGTGTCTACCTACCGATGAAGTCGGGAGACCCCGGCGACGATGGCCCGTGAAGCCGAACCCCACGCCGGCGTTGCGAGATGCCACCGCACGATCGCCCGCATCCAATCCCCCAACATCTCTGCCGTGTATATGTGTGTTTCGCTAGGCTTCCCCGCATGCTGGCAGAGCAGGGGGAACAAAGTGTCGGAACGTTACCGCACCGGGAGGACCACCGTCGTGGACGGACGCGATCGGGTGGGTAAGCCCCTGTACGAGCGCCAAAACGAGGTGGTCGCTGCTCGGAATGCGGTGGAGGGGATCTGCGCGGGCGGCGGGGACGGCGAAGGCAAGCAGGGTGGGCTGCTGTTCTTCAGCGCTGCCGCCGGGCTGGGCAAGACGACCGTGCTGGCCGAGGTCCGGCGCATCGCCACTGCCCGCGGCTGCACTGTACTGTCTGCCCGAGGCAGCGAGCAGGAGCATACCGTCCCCTTCCATGTCGTACGCCAGTTGCTGCAGCCCGTCCTCGCTTCCTGCACCGAGGCCGAGCGTCGCGAGATATTCGGCGGGTGGTACGAGATCGCCGGCCCGGCCGTTGGTCTGTTCGCTCAGCAGACCGGTACCGCCGCCCCGGACCCGCAGGGCGTCAGGGACGGTCTGGACTGGGTCGTCACCCAGCTGGCCGTGCGACGGGCACCGATAGTCATCGTTCTCGACGACGCCCATTGGGGTGATCTGGAGTCACTCGCCTGGCTCGCCGCGTTCGCGGTGAGAGCGCAGGAACTTCCCGTGCTGGTGGTCCTCGGCTACCGCCCGGACGAAGTGCCCACCGAGGCCGCGACGTTCCGCGAACTGATCGACGGCCGCAGCGGACGCCCGATCCCCCTGCACGTTCTCAGCCCGGAGGCAGTGGGCGAACTGGTGCGAAGTTCGCTCGGAGCGGAAGCCGACGACCTCTTCTGCCGCGAGTGTTGGGCGGTCACCGGCGGCAACCCCTACGAGGCCGTCGAGCTCATCGCCAAGGTCCAGGACCGCAGCCTCGCCCCGAACGCGGAGTCGGCCTCCCTGCTGCGCGAACTCGCTGCGAGCGCACGCGGCGCCGGACTGGTCAAGCGGCTGGAGAGGCTCGGCCACGCCTCTGTCCGGCTTGCCTGGGCCGCCGCGGTGCTCGGCACCGAGATCTCCCCGGAGCTGGCCGCAGCAGTGGCCGGACTGCCACCGGCCGAGGCCCAGGACGCCGTGGACCGGCTACGCGTCGCCCGTATTCTCACCGGCAGCCGGACACTCGAGTTCATCCATCCACTCGTCGCCACCGCTGTGTACCAGGCCATCCCGCCGACCACCCGCACCGCGCTGCACGGTCAGGCCGCCTGGGCGGTGGCCGACGCGGGCCTGGGCGTCACAGCCGCCGCTCGGCATCTGCTCGAGACCCATCCCGAGGACGACCCACACACCGTCCTTCAACTGCGCGCTGCCGCGCGCGAGAATCTCCGTCTTGGCGCGCCCGACGCGGCTCGACGCTGTCTGGAACGTGCGCTGCGCGAACCGCCGGCGCCCGAGGATCGCGCGGGCGTGCTCTACGAACTCGGCTGCTCTGCCCTGCTCACTGCCCCGGCCGTCACCGTCAATCACCTCACGGCAGCCCTGGAGCAGCCCTTCCTGGACCCCGCGCTGAGGGAGGACGCCACCTTCCGGCTGGCTCAGGCATTCGCCCACAACGACCAGCCCGCCAGAGCGGCCGCCGTCGCGGGCGCCGAGGCAGCACAGGCAAAGTCCGCTCGAGCGCGGCTGCGCCTGCAGGCAGCGCATTATCTGTGGCTGGCCTTCGACGCGCACGAGGCGCAGGCGTCCGAGCGCTCCCGTCGGCTCGTACGGCTTGCCGAGCACGTGCCCGGAAAGGACATCGAGGAGCGGGCCCTGCTGTGCGTTCGAACCTGGGACGCGATGTTGCGCGGGGAGCCGACCGCGAACACGCTGGCCATCGCCGCACGTGCCCTGGGACTGAGCTACACCGACCCGGACTGGGGTTTCGAACTCCCGAGCCTGACCGCGCTCAGCTACATGTACGCCGACGAGTGCGACCGCGCGGAAGAACTGTTCAGTTCGGCCATCGCAGAGTGCGAGCAGGTCGGGTGGAGTGGTGCCCACCTCTCTTTCGGCTTCACTCTCCTCGGCCTGGTCTGGTTCCGGCGCGGGATGCTCGTCGAAGCAGAGGACTGCGCGCGTGAGGGAGTGCGCCTGGCCGAGCGGGTGGGCCCCCGGGTGCCCGCCCAATGGTATGCCGTCGGACTGTTGCTGGACGTCCTGCTGTCCCGGGGCCGCGTCGAGGAGGCGCTTCGCGTCGCCGAGACGTACGACTTCGCGCCCCCCTACCCGAACGCGGTGGCCTTTCCCGACTCCCAAACCGTCTACGGACGACTGCTTCTCGCCCGTGGTCTGCGCGAGGAGGCCGTGGCACAACTCGCCGCGGCCGGGAAACGGCTGGAAGCCAAGGGCATCCTCAACCCGACCTGGTGTCCCTGGGCGGGATACCTCGCCATCGCCATCGCCGAGGAGGACCCCCAGGGCGCCCGCGCCCTCGCAGCGGAGATGCTGCGTCGGGCAGAGCGCTATGGCACGCCCACCGCCATCGGTGAGGCGCTGTGCTTCGGCGCGGCGGTGGACGAGGACGGGCAGGCGCTGCCCCAGCGAGAGCGCGCGGTGAAGGTACTGAGCCGGTCCCCCAACCGGCACGCGTACGCTGAGGCGCTGATTGACCTCGGCGCGGAGCTCAGGCGCGACGGCCGCACCGACAGGGTAGCCGAGCTGCTGTTCGAGGGTATCGAGCTGGCGGACCGATGTGGTGCCGACCATCTCGCTGAGCGAGGCCGTGCGGAGATGGCCAAGGCGGGGCTGCGGCTGCATCGGCAACGCACTTTGGCGCAGCGTCGGGTGAGCGCCGCAGAGCAGGGCTGACCTCGAGCGAGGCAACGGGGTCGGCCCCCCTGAATGGGGCCTGTGCGATGTCGTGATCAATCTTGCAGATCCGGATCCGGTGGGAAGACGATCGCGACGCGCAGGCAACTCACCGACGAACAGTGGAAGTTGATCGGTGCGACACGAAGTCGCGCATTTCGAGTGAACTCGCAGATTGGGGGCCGGTTATAGACCGGATGCGCAGTTCCTGATCAGTGTTCGAGATCAGTCCCCGCCCTGGCGTGCGTTCACAGGTCCCGCTTGTGAGGGTGCGCCCAGGGAAGAAGCCCAAGGGCCCCCGCTCCGTCCGGGGGAGCAACCGGGCGAGGGGAAGGCCGGACGGGCGAACGCAAGTGAACCCCCGATGATGCCTCGTCAGCCGGTTATGCCCCCTGGTGTGGTGTAGTGGCGGGCAGCTGTTCTCTGCCCTGGGTGGTCAGCAACCTGTCGCGGTGCCCGTCGCGTCAAGTGGTGATGGCAGAGACCGCCGCGTGCGCCGGGCCAGGAAGCGGTTCGCGAAGAAGGTGATCCATGGGCTATTTGCGGCCGACCGCGATCGGCCACTGTGGTTGCGGTACTTCGCTGCCGTACCGCCTCACGCCTCGCGAAGAGTGGCCGCCGACAACTACGACTTGAACGCGTTCAAACTCCGTGCCAGGGTACGGCATGAGTTCTTGAGCCCATCGGTCGCGCACGCGGCCTGCGGAACCCGCTAGGGGTGGAGTGTGTGTTGCGTTCCGAACATGACCTTGCGGATGGCCTTGACCAGCCCCGAATGGCTGTCGGAAACCACCAGCCGCACCCCGCAAAGCCCCCGCTCGCGCAAGCTGCGTAAGAACGCGGTCCAGGACGCCTCGCTCTCGCTGTCATCCACCATCACCCCGACCACCTCGCGGTTTCCCTGCTCGCTGACGCCGGTGGCGATCACCACGGCCTGCGAGACGATCTGGTGGTTCACCCGGGCCCTTGACGTATGTGGCGTCCAAGAACAGATAGGGAAAGCGGGTGTAATCCAGCGGCCGGGTACGGAAAGCCGTCAGTTCCGCATCCATCCCGGCACAGATCCGCGAGACCTCACTCTTGGAGATGCCGGTGTCCGCACCCAGGGCTTTGACCAGGTCATCGACGCTGCGGGTGGACACCCCGAGCACGTATGCCTCCATCACCACCGCATACAAGGCCCGGTCGATCCGGCGGCGGCGCTCCAGCAGCGAGGGGAAGAAGCTCCCCGCCCGGATCTTCGGGATCGCCAGCTCCACATCGCCGGCCTGCGTGGTCAGCGTCTTCTCGCGGTGCCCGTTGCGCCAGGTGGTGCGGGACTCCGTGTGCTCGTTCCACTCGGCGCCGATCCGGGCGGTGGCCTCCGCCTCGATCAGTTCCTGCAGAATGCGCTCGCACACCGCGCGGATCGTCTCGACTCCATCCGCCGCACGTAGTGACTCCAGCAGCCGCAACAGGTCAGACTGGGACAAGGCCATCGTGCACTCCCCGGGTTGGACTTAGCCGTTTTCCCGGAGCGTTGCACGATGGCCGTTGCCTGTTCAGAAGGCACGAACCGGAGCAGCGGAAGCACCTGCAGGGCGCGCCGGCCCAGGCTCACCACCTTGATCCCCTACACCACGACAGGGGACACGATCGACGTGCGCCGCCCCGCTTGATGGGTGAGCCTTGAGGCAAGGAGCCTTTCACGTAGCGCCACGCCCGTGCCCGGGTAAGGAGGCACATGGTGATTCGTCGAGATCGTCTCGCGGGTGGATACCGAGACCGACCGGCGGCTTGACCGGTTGGGCGGCGGTCAGCCCGCCGCGCTGCGCGGGCGCGAGGCCGTCACCAACGCCCGCATCGCGTACGAGCACTACGAACGCATGCTCGCCACCGAGCGGTGGAAGCGGCTGGCGCCAGACCGCAGCGGCTGTTGTGGGCGTCCACGGGCGTGAAGGCCCCGGCATACGACGCCACGCGGTACGTCGTGGACCTGCTCGCCCCGGGCGTGGTCAGCACCAATGGCAGAGGCGACACTGAACGCTGTCGCCGAGCACGGCGCGGTTCCGGTTGGCAGTATCCGCGACACCTGTGGCGCCAGGTGGAATGAGTTGGTTGAGAAACTCGCGGTCAGCCCGCACGATCCGACAGCGGCCAGTCCCACCGCACAGACCGCAGCAAGGAGAAGGTCTGATGGCGCAATCCACGTTCGTGATCGTCGGGGCGAGCCTGGCCGGAGCCAAGGCCGCTGAAGCGCTACGCGGGAACGGCTTCGACGGCCGGATCCTGCTCATCGGGGACGAGCCGGACCCACCGTATGAGCGTCCGCCGCTGTCCAAGGGCTACCTCATGGGCAAGCAGGACCGCGAAACGATCTTCGTCCACCCGTCGCAGTGGTATGCCGATCAGGGCATCGACCTGCGGCTGGACACCATGGTCACGGCCATCGACCGCGACCGGAAGGCAGTCACCGTCTCCGGTGGCAAGACGATCGGCTACGACAAGCTGCTGCTGGTCACCGGCGCCTCCCCGCACCGCCTGGCCGTACCGGGTGCGGACCTCGACAGCGTGCTCTACCTGCGCCGCGTCGGCGACTGCGAGCGCATCCAGCGCACCTTCCGCTCCGCGTCCCGCATCGTCCTCGTCGGAGGGGGCTGGATCGGCCTGGAGGTGGCCGCCGCGGCACGGGAGGCAGGCATCGAGGCCACCGTGCTGGTGGCAGGCGAACTGCCACTGATGCGCGTCCTGGGCCCGCAGATCGCGCCCGTCTTCGCCGACCTGCACCGTGAGCACGGCGTGGACCTGCGGCTCGGTGCGCGGCTCACCGAGATCGTCGGCGAGAAGGAGAAGGTCGCGGGCGTTCGGTTGGCCGACGGCACCCGCATTGACGCGGACGCGGTCGTGGTCGGCGTCGGCGCCACTCCCAACACCCGACTGGCCGCCGAATCCGGTCTGCAGGTCAACAACGGCGTCGTGGTCGACGCCTCCCTGCGGACCTCCGACCCGGACATCTACGCGGCCGGCGATGTGGCCAACGCCCTTCACCCGATGCTGGGCAAGCACATCCGCGTGGACCACTGGGCCAACGCCCTTCACCAGCCTGGGACGGCCGCGCGATCGATGCTGGGCGAGCGTGCGCTCTACGACCGCGTCCCGTACTTCTTCACCGACCAGTACGACCTGGGCATGGAGTACGCGGGCTACGCCGAGCCCGGCAGTTACGACGACGTGGTGGTGCGCGGCGATCTGGCAAGCCGGGAGTTCATCGCCTTCTGGGTGGCCGACGGTCGCGTGCTGGCCGGCATGAACGTCAACATCTGGGACGTCAACGACGCGATCCAGCACCTGGTCCGCTCCGGCAAGCAGATCGACCGGGACAGGCTCGCCGACCCGGATGTGCCGCTGGAACAGCCGGCTGCCGGGTGACGTACGGCCGCGGGCCGCTTCACGGGCTCGTCGGGCGCCCGCCCGCAGGGATGGGCAAGCCGACGATGCCCCAGCGAGCCTGAGTCTCCTGTTTCATGCCCGCTCGCTCCGGCCGGTCTCGGTGCCTCAGCCAGCCCCGCATCGGTCAGGTCCGACGGATACCGGCGTTGCCGTTACGGACGGGGTGCGGCGGACCGACAGGCGATCGCGGCTCCGGCGCCCATGACGCACCAGTGCGGGCTCGGTTGACGGAGCAGCAGGTATTCGGTCGGCTCCGAAGTGCGGTGCTTGTCCGTCTTCGCCTGCGGTCCAGTACGGACACCGCAAAAACTCCCCTGGCTCCAGGCGTCCGGGCTGCTACCCGCCGTCACAGTGAAACAACGAAGACTTCGCTGTGGGATTCGTTTCGCTGAATGGAAGCTGCTGTCCACTCACATAACGTAACCCACCGGGTTATGCCCCTTCAAATGCCCCGCAGGGGCATAACGCGGTCGTCTGTCTGCCTGAAACAGGCCGATCACGGATCGGTCTTGGATCACACCCGCCCGTGCGGCTGGGGACGCGTAGAAGGAACGATGCCCATGAATGCGAACTCCTCTCGGCCGGTCCGGCGGTCGCGTACGGCGTGCCTGGCCGCTGTCGCCGTTGTCGGAGCACTGGGACTACTCAGCGCGTGCGGCGGATCGTCACACCCCAAACCCGCGGGCGCACTGAGTCCCGGACCCGGCCAGACCCTGCCGGGAACGCCAGGTGTCTCCGGAACGGGCGGTACGGTCAGCCCACCACCAGTCACGCCCTCGACCTCACCTACCACCGGCCAACCGTCCGCTCCGGCGACCGCCAACGCGGTGACGATCAAGAACTTTGCATTCTCCCCGGCCAAACTGACGGTCAAGGTGGGCACGAAGGTGACCTGGACCAACACCGACCCCGACACTCACACCGTCACCAGCAAGCAAGGATCGGGCGGGCCGCTGAAGTCGGCGGGCCTAGCCACCAACGCCACCTACAGCTACACCTTCACCAAACCCGGCACCTACGCCTACTACTGCTCCATCCACCCGTTCATGACCGCCACCGTGGAGGTGACCCCATGACCGAGCCCACACACGACTCGAACGGCGACGGCGAGAACGGAATGACTCGCCGTCAGCTCATGCGGCACTCCGCCTGGTTCGGTGGCGTCGTAGTCCTGACAGTCACCGGGGGAGAAGTGATCAGCCATATCGCCGGTTCGCCGGACCCCACCCCGGCAGGCAGCGCAGACCTGCAATTCGTGCAGGTCTCCGACAGCCACATCGGCTTCCATGGCCCGCCCAACATGAATGTCACCGGAACGTTCACAGCAGCGCTCAACCAGGTCAACTCACTCGGATTCCGCCCCGACTTCGTCATGCACAGCGGCGACCTGACACACCTTTCCACCCCCGCCCAGTTCGACCAGGTCAAGCAGATGTTGTCGCAGCTGCGCACGGACCGGATCTTCACCGTCCCGGGCGAGCACGACTCGATCGGAGACAACGGACGCGCATACCGGCAAACTTTCGCGAAAAACACCCTCGGCGACGGCTGGTACAGCTTCGACACCCATGGTGTGCACTTCATCGCGCTGGTCAACACCCTGCACCTTGAGCGACTCGGCCACCTGGGCAGCGATCAGATCAACTTCGTCCGCAAGGACATCGCCGGCCTGTCGTCGGACACCCCAATCGTCATCTTCAGTCACATCCCGTTGTTTGCGATGTATCCGAAGTGGGGCTGGGGCACCGACGATGCGGTGCAGGTGCTGTCGATGCTGCGCCGTTTCTCCTCAGTCACGTGCCTCAACGGGCACGTCCACCAGTTGTTCACCAAGACCGAGGGCAACATCACCTTCCACTCGGCCGCCCCCACCTGCTACCCGTTTCCCAAACCCGGCCAGGGCCCCGGCCCCATTCCGCAAGTGCTGCCCGCCGGACGCCTCAAGGACGCACTCGGCATCCGTACCGTCAACTACCGGCAGGGCAGCCACGCACTGGCCGTCAAGGACAAGAAACTCACGTGATCCCCATGTGCAGCAGCGGTGGGCAGCATGGCGGTCCACATCGACACCGCCCGCCTCTGGTTGCGCTACGTCGCCGGTCTGTGGGACGAAGGCAGGGTCGAGGAGGCACGGATCGCCGGCAGCAGGGCCTGGCATGTGATCGAGCGCTTGGCGGAAGAGACAGTGCACCACGTCATCCGCGCGTGTGGTGCCCGCAGCTCGCGACGGGCTGCGCACCGGTCACCAGGCTGCGGGCGACGAGCATGGCCGCGTCGCCAGGGGCGTGCGGCGGCGCACCTGAAGGTGCCCGGTCGTCCGCGCCGGGGCCCGCTTCGAAGCGCTCCGATCGCCGTCGTGCACCTGCGAAGAACCGCACTTCGGCGATGTCCGCCCGCTCGCCCTCGTCGTCCGGGCCGATGCCGTAGGCGATCCGAACACCCGGTCACCCATGGCTCTACGAACACGGCCCGTCCTTCACCTGGGTCGACATGTCACTCTCATCGGCCGTCCGGCCCAACCGCTCTTCTCGATTCGCGTACCTGCTGGCGCGCCGACCGGACCCGGCAGGGACTCTTCGGACGTACTGGCGAGATCGGCCCGCAACGGTTGGAGAACCTGTTGAGAAACCCTCGCCTCGCGACCGCCTCGGTCGCCGCTGGCGCCATGCGTGCCACGGTGCGCAACGGTTGCTCCGGCGGCAGAAGGGCGACGATCGGCGTGAGCCGGCAGCCCGCACCGGCGGTCGCATCCGCCCGCACCGATCCTCACCTCGCCTCCCGGCCATCGGCCCGCGCCACCGGAACTCCCACCGCCGCGCTCGGCACCACGTGGTGTGCCGTCCAGCTCCATGGCGGCAAAATCGAGAGCGGGAGCGGTTGATCACGTGGACCGCCTCGCTCACCCTGCCAACCACCGACGGCTCCACGACGTCCTGTGGTGGCTCCTGCCCGTGGCAGTGGCGGTCGGCCTCTACTGGTACGGCCGGGTACACACCCCCAACTACGAGAGCAGTCTCTTCGGGCAGCGCGGCAACGACGCCAGACTGCTCAAAGCCCAACTCGGCTCCGCACTCCTGTGCCTGGCGCTGATTCAGCTACTGCTCGCCCTCTGGATGTACGGCCGCCTGCCCACACTGCGAGCCGCACCACATCGGGTCCACACCACGCACCGCCTCATCGGCCTGACCGCCTTCCTCCTCTCCCTCCCCATCGCCCGGCACTGCATCACCGCCTACGGCGTCCAGCTGACCGACACCCGCCTGGCGCTGCACTCGCTCACCGGCTGCTTCCTCTACGGGGCCTTCGTCGCCAAGGTCATCGTGGTCCGCCACCGCCACTGGCCCGGCTGGGCACTCCCCCTGGCTGGCGGCACCCTCGTCACCGCGATTGCCCTGATCTGGTACGCCGCCGCCTTCTGGTACCTGAACGGCTTCCAGGCACCCGGACTGTGAGCGGAGCGCGAGACGTCCCTCCCGACCGCCAACGGCGCTGCCTCTCCACGACGTGGAGGAGACGAGGCGGCGTCTCTAGGCCGGCCAGGACCTCGTCGGCAGCCTCACCGTGGGCGAGTGGCTGGACCGGTGGCTCGCGCGCAAGCGCATCCGCGACCTGGTCACGATCTTCAACGCTGCGAGGGCATTTCGGCAACGCCGGAGGGGGTCCCCCCTGGCCCTTAAGGCCTTGGGGGAGTGCGTGCCAGGCCGTGGCCGCCCGGTCAGAGGTCACCCGACAGGCTCTCAGCCGAGGTCCACCTCCGGCTCGTACATGTCCAGCCACATCGCGAGGTCCAGGGTGCGTTCCAGGCCGCGGCGGGACGCCGAGGTGATCCGGGGTGCGTCGTGGTCGGCGACCCGCTGCAGCCGGGCGCGGTCGATGAGGTCGAAGACCCGGTGGGCCGGGCGCGCGAGGAGGTCGTGGGCGTGCTCCTGAAGGGCGACGGCGTACTTGGGGTCCTGGGTCGACGGATAGGGGCTCTTGGTCCGCTCGTACACGGACCGGGGAAGAAGATCCGCGGTTGCTTCGCGCAGCAGGCTCTTCTCCCTGCCGTCGAAGGACTTCAGGGCCCAGGGGGTGTTGTAGACGTACTCGACGAGCCGGTGGTCGCAGAACGGCACCCGGACCTCCAGGCCGACGGCCATGCTGGCGCGGTCCTTGCGGTCGAGCAGGATGCGTACGAACCGCGTCAGGTGGAGATGGCAGATCCTGCGCATGCGGTACTCGAAGTCGCTCTCACCGGCGAGCCGTTCGATGTCGGCGACGGCGGAGTCGTAGCTGTCGCGGATGTACCTCTCCAGGCCGAGGGCCTGGTTCACGTCGTCGCGAAGCATGCCCGCGTCCTCGCCGAAGTGCTCGGCGAACCGCACCAGCCAGGGGAAGGTGTCGGCGCTGCGGGCCTCCTCGTCGAAGAACTGGAGGTAGCCGCCGAAGACCTCGTCGGCCGACTCGCCGGACAGCGCGACGGTTGAGTGTTCGCGGATGGCCCGGAAGAGCAGATAGAGCGAGGCGTCCATGTCGCCGAGGCCCATGGGGATGTCCCGGGCCCGGATCATCCGGGCGCGTACGTCGGGGTCGGCGAGGGTGTTCGGGTCGAGCACGATGTCACGGTGGAGGGTGCCCGCCTGCTCGGCCACGTCGTGTACGAACGGGGTGTCGGGGGTGGTGCGCAGTTCGTCGGCGACGAAGTTCTCGGTGCGTCCGACGAAGTCGACGGCGAAGGTGCGGACCTTCTCGCCGCTCTTTGCGAGCTGCCGGGCGGCGAGCAGGGTGACCGCGGACGAGTCGAGGCCGCCGGAGAGCAGGACGCAGCGGGGTACGTCGGAGACCAGTTGGCGGCGCACGATGTCGTCGAGCAGTGACCGTACGTTGGCGATCGAGGTGTCCCGGTCGTCCGGGTGCGGACGGGTCCTGAGCTGCCAGTAGACGTGCTTGCGCAGGCCGCCGCGGTCCACGGTGACGACCGTGCCGGGCTCCACCTCGTACATGCCGTCCCATACGGCGTGGCCGGGGTTCTTGACGAGGGTGAAGAGCTCCCGGAGCCCGTCGAGAGTCACCCGGGGCCGGGCCACGGGATTGGCGAGGATGGCCTTGGGTTCCGAGCCGAAGAGCACTCCGTCGGGCGTCGGCCAGTAGTAGAAGGGCTTGACGCCCATCCGGTCGCGGATCATGACGAGCCTGTCGTGGCGGCTGTCCCAGAGGGCGAAGGCGTACATGCCGTTGAGCCGTTCGGCGACGGACTCGCCCCACTCCAGATAGCCGTGCAGTACGACCTCGGTGTCCGAGTCGGTGATGAAGCGGTGCCCGCGGGCGGTCAGTTCGGTACGGAGTTCGGTGAAGTTGTACGCCTCACCGGAGTAGACGAGGGCTACTTCCCCCTCGGGTGTGCCGACGGTCATGGGCTGGCGTCCGCCGGGCAGGTCGATGATCGCGAGCCGCCGGTGTCCGAGCCCCACGTGATCGGCGATCCAGGTCCCCCGGTCGTCGGGGCCCCGGCAGGACATGGTCTCCGTCATCGCGTCCAGCGTCGCGACGTCCTCGGCTGCCCGCAGATCACGGTCGAAGGAGACCCAGCCGGTGATGCCACACATACGCGTCCTCCCGATTCGGTCCCGGCCGGGAAAGCGGTCGTACGCACGGTGCCGTCCCCCGGCGGCGTGCCGAAAGCGAAGGCCCGGCAGAACCAGTTGTATTTAGCAGCTATGTAACGAGCCTCTGCCTGCGATTGCGTACGGTCAACACGGTCGTCACATCGACGCAGACCGGCCCCTCATACTTTCGGCCGCCGCTTTTCCCTCCCTGTACGGGGTGCTGCGCTCCGCAGCCCGTCGGGAAAGGCCCGCGGGCGCGGCGGGCAGCCCGAATCGGCCACGGGCAAAGACTTGCCCAATCCGGGGTGGGCCAGTGGAGTGCACCCGGCTGGTCGGCAGATGGTCCGATACCCCACATCGGGCAGATGCGCCTGCCATTCCTCCTTCGAGAGACCGCCCCGGGAGCGTGAGCAGACGGCGGCCGCCCGGGACGGAGCGAGCGGGTAGGTACGCAGGGCGGTGCAGGGGTGGTGACGCGGAGCCGGCACCGGGTATGGCACGCCTGCGTCCCCTGCTCCTCGGCTGCTGCCGACTCCGAGGAGGCGGCTGCGCGCCGACGCTGAGCAGCGCAGATGAAATTGATCGGCACCGCCTGCGGGGGCTGCCCATCAACACGACGCGCAGTCGCGATCGCCCGGGCGGTCCAGGACATCGCCGAGCCGGGAGACGGGCTGCTGTTCATGCAGTCACGCAGACGCGTATGGACGCCGGCCCGGCCGGGCTACTTCCGGTCCCTGTCCGACCGCGCCCTGGAGCAGCCCCCGGTCGCCTCCAGCACACTGTTCGGCAGGGAGTTGCCACCGGACCGGATCCGCGAGCGCATCCTGACCGGCGCACGCGTCATCGCGGTGCGCGACCTGGAGGGCCGGCCGCTGGACGCGAACGCGCGTGAGGCGGTCAAGCGCTCCACCCTCGACGCGTACTTCGAGGAGTGCGCGAGCCGAACGGTCACGCAGGCGCGCATCACCGTGTACGCCAGACCCGGCCACTGCTGAACCACCCCGGCTGAACCGGTCCGGGTGACCGGCCCGGCTGACCGCTCCGTCCGACGGACCCGACCGACTGCTCAGGTTGTGCTGCTCTGCAGGCTGGCCACGACTTACCGCGCAGCGCTCGCCCATGGTGTCTGGCCAGTGCTGGCCACCGCGGCGGGACCGAGTGGGGTTCACAGCTGCTGGTCCAGTACCTTGTTTTGGCGAACATGGACACGATTGAGTGAACGGTGTTCCGGTCTGTGGGTGTGCCTGACTGGGTGTGCGTAACGTGTTTCACGCGATCTGGGACGCCGGGTGTGGTGTCAGCAGTCGGGGCCCCCGTATCACCGGAGTGATGGTTCGGGGCCTCCCCGTCGCCTTTGGCCACACCCACATGGCCAGGTCGTAGGGATTCCGCCCACCTGGGACGGACCGCATACGTGATATGCGTCGCCGCCCAGGACGCGAAAGCGGAGGACCAGTGCGCCCAACACCGTTCGGGGCGTGCCGGTGAGACAGGACTCATGCCTGCTCACTGCCCAGGAACGGTGTACGCCCTCACATCGGGTTGCTCAGGCATCTGGTCACCGGACGGAACCCCGGCCGTGCAGGCCGGGCCGGAGCCCGCCGCTGTGGTGTCCGCGACCGTGGGTACGGACCGGCCCGGGTCCTAGACGCCGTCCTGGCTCAGCATCTCGGCCGTGATCGCCCACCGCTCGTGGTCGCGCCAGGCTCCGTCGATGAAGAGGAAGTCCGGCGAAAACCCCTCCAGGCGGAATCCGGCCCGTTTGACGAGGGCGAGCGAACCCTCGTTGCCGGGCTGGATGTTGGCTTCGAGACGGTGCAGGCCGAGCGGCCCGAAGGCGTACCTCAGGACCAGTCCCAGCCCTTCGCTCATCAGGCCGCGCCCCGACGCATGGGCGAAGGCCCCGTATCCGAGCGCGCCGCAGCGGAACCCGCCGCCGACGATGTTGTTGATGTTGATGAACCCCGCGATCCTGTCACCGGCCCCACCCTCGCCGGCCCCGCTCTCGCCGCCCTCTCGTTCGCAGACCAGGAAGCCCGCCTTTGTGGGGTCTTCGATCAGCCGGCCCGCGTAGGCGGCGTACGCGCGGGCGTCGTCGGGCGGGAAGAGCCAGGGGCTGTGTATGCCCCTGCTCTCCCTCGCACGGGTGGTGAACTCTTCCGCATCCGCTTGGGTGTAGGGGCGGATCGCCGTGCGCCGCCCCTCGGCCAGACAGTGGGTTTCAGACATCCGGCCAGCCTAGGGGTGTCGACCTGGGCCGATCATCCCCTCGGCGCCTCACTCCACCCGGCCGCCGACCACCGGAAGCTCCAGCACACCGGTGTCCTCAGGGGCGCTGACGATCGTGACGGGCTTGATGCCGCGGTTGCCCGAGTAGGCGCTGTCGCTCGCCGCGATCACGAATTCGATCCTGTGCCCCGCCTCGTACCGGTGGACGATGCCCGGCAGTTGCACAGTGAACGAGCGGGTGACGTCGGGTGCGCGCACCGGGGAGACGAGCCGGTTCACCAGTGTCCTCGTACCGTCCGGCGCCACGTCGACCCGGACCGAGGGCGGGAAACAGCACGCGGCACGAAGACCTCCACACCGAGGGCGCCTTACCGACCAGTAAGTAACTGGACCGCGCTCATGCTGTGACACGCGTCACAGTGATGTCAACGCTCGGGGCGGAGTTTCCTGAAGGATGCTCAACTTCTACGCGATTCACGGCCGTTCAGACCAACGCGGGCACCTCGGTGGTGAGCGTGGCGGGACCGCCGCCGGCCGGCGCGTCCAGCACGACAGGCACGCCGAGCGGAATCGTGAGCGCCGTCGGTCCGTGCCCGAAGCCCAGCTCCTCGACAACGGGTACGCCCAGCGGGCCGAGCCGGTCGGCGAGGACCGCCCGCACCTTCTCGTACGGGCCGCACCCCGCCCAGGAACCGCAGGCCACGCCCGCTATCCCGTCGAGCGCCCCGGCCCTCAGCAGTTGGGTGAGGATGCGGTCGATGTTGTACGGGTCCTCGGTGGTGTCCTCGATCACCAGCAGCCCGCCCCGGGCGGACGTCCGGGCGTGCGGGGTGCCGATGTCGGCGGCGAGCAGGCTCACACAGCCGCCGTAGGTGATGCCGCGGGCCCTGCCGGGGACCAGCACCCGCGCCGTGGGCAGGCCGAGGGTGCGTACCGACTCGGGCTCGAACAGGGTGGCCCGCAGGGACTCCTGGGTGTCCGGGTCCTTGAGGAAGGTCTCGGTGCCGGCCATCGGGCCGTGCAGGGTGGCAAGCCCCATGCGCTGGGCGAACGCCTCGTGGAGCACCGTGATGTCGCTGTAGCCGATGAACACCTTGGGCCCGGCCGCGCGCATCGCCGCCCAGTCGACCAGGTCGACCATGCGGTGCACGCCGTACCCGCCGCGGGCACAGATAACCGCGTCGACGGACGGATCGCACCAGGCCTCCTGGAGGTCCCGGGCCCGCGCCTCGTCCGTACCGGCGAGGTAGTCCAACTCCGGGTGCACATCGCGGACATGGGGTGCTTCGACGGGGTCGAGACCCCAGCCGCGCAGTACGTCGAGGCCTGCCTCCAGGCGGTCGGCGGGCACCGGCCCGCTCGGTGACACGACGGCGATCCTGGCACCCGGACGCAGTCGGGCGGGGCGGGTCAGGGGGGCGAGGGTCACTTCTTCAGCTCCAGCCGCGGTACGTCGGGACAGTCGATGCCGAAAGTCTGGCCGTACAGGGAGAGTTCGGCCTCCAGGGCGCGGATCATGGTGTCGGCGCGCCGGAACCCGTGCCCCTCCCCCTCGAAGGTGAGATACGCGTGCGGGATTCCGCGCCCCTCGATCTCGGCCAGGAACCGCTCGCACTGGACGGGCGGGCAGATCGGATCGTCCAGCCCCTGGAGCAGGAGGAAGGGCGTGGTCAGATGGTCGGTGCGGGTGACCGGCGACCGTTCGCGGTAGCGCGCCGGGACTTCGGCGAGCGGGCCCACCAGGGACTCCAGATACTGCGACTCGAAGTCATGGGTCTCATCCGTGCCCCAGCCGGTCAGATCGAGGATCGGGTAGATGATCGTGCCGCAGGCGTAGACATCGGTGCCGGTCAGCGAGGCGGCGGTGGTCCAGCCGCCGGCGCTGCCGCCCCGGACGGCGAGCCGCTGCCGGTCGGCCGTGCCCTCGGCGGCCAGCGCTTCGGCGACGGCCGCGCAGTCCTCGACGTCGACGACGCCCCACTGTTCGCGCAGCCGGTTGCGGTAGGTCCTGCCGTAGCCGGTGGAGCCGCCGTAGTTGACCTCGGCGACGCCGATACCGCGCGAGGTGAAGTAGGCGATCTCCAGGTCGAGGACGAGTGCGGCATGGCCGGTGGGGCCGCCGTGCGCCCAGACCACATAGGGCGGCAGTTCGCCGTCGGGGCCGGTCCGGTCGGGGTTCCGCGGCGGGTAGATGTGGGCGTGGATCTCCCGGCCGTCGGGCCCGGTGAAGGTGCGGTTCTCGGGCTGCGGGTAATAGGCGGGGTCGACGGCGTCCTCGTGGGGTGTGCCGATGATCCGGGTGCGGCCGGTCGCGGTGTCCAGCTCGACGACCTCGTAGGCGCTGTACGGGCTCGCGGCGATGCCGATGATCCGGCTGCCGTGCACGGCGAGCGACTCGGCCCATTCGGTCCAGGGCCCGGCGACGTCGACGAGTTCGCCGGTCTCCGGGTCGAGTATGCCGAGCGTGGTGGTGCCCCGGCCGTGGACGGAGGCGATCAGGCCGTTCTCCAGCGGCCGGAACCAGCTGAGGCCGATCTTCCAGAGCGGTCCGGCGAACTCCTGCTCCCGTGGGCAGAGCGCGACCGCGCCCCGGTGCGGGTCGGCGCGGTACAGGTTCCACCAGCCGCTGCGGTCGCCGGCGAAGAGGAGTTGTCCGTCGGCGCCCCATTCGATCTGCGGCACCGATTCTTCGGGGCCGCCGCCGAAACGGCGGGTGTGGTGGAACGTACCGTCGTCGGCGACGTCCGCGAGCATCACCTCGGTGCCGTCCCACGGCATCCGCGGATGGTCCCAGGCGATCCAGGCCGCGCGTCGCCCGTCGGGCGAGAGCTTCGGTCCGGTGACGAAGCGGCGGCTGTCGTCGGTGAGTTCACGTACCGCGGAGCGGTCGTCGGCCGCCGAGCCATCCAGCGGTACGGCGGCGATCACCCGGCGCAGATCGGTGGGTGCCTCGCCGGTGAACTCCTCCAGGACACACCACACTTCGCCCCGCTCGCCCCGGTCGAGGTGGAGCTGCGGGTCGACCCAGCGCAGTCCGCCGCCGACGGCCGAGACCGGGGTGAGCGGCCAGGGTTCGCCGGGCCCGTCGGGGGTGTATGCGTACAGCCGCTGGTCGGCGAAGTCGACGAAGACGATCAGCGGGCCGCCCTCGGCGCGTGCGGCCCCGGCCCAGGGCTGTCCGCCGTACTCGATGACCCGGCTCCGTACGTTCCACGGAGCGGGCAGGACCGAGGCGCTGGTCCCGTCCGCCCGGCGGCGGATCAGGGCGCGGCGGCCCGCCTCGGCGGGGCGCGGTTCGGTCCACCACACCTCGTCGCCGACCACACCGACGTATTCCGGACGGCCGTCGTTGGAGGCGGCCAGTCGTGCGTCGATCGGTGACGGCCACGTTCCGTGGGCCGCTGTGGACATCATGATCAATTCCCCCCGTACCGGGTCAGGCCGTGCGCAGATAGTGATCGAGGACGCGGACGCCGAAGTGCAGTGCCTCGACGGGGACGCGTTCGTCGACGCCGTGGAACAGCGCCTGGTAGTCGAAGCCGACGGGCAGCTTCAGCGGTGAGAAGCCGTAACCGGTGATGCCGAGCCGGGAGAACTGCTTGGCGTCCGTGCCGCCCGACATGCAGTACGGCACGACGTGGCCGTGCGGGTCGAAGCGTTCGACGGCCGCGCGCAGCTTCGTGAAGGTCGGCGAGTCGACGGGGGCCTGCAGCGGGACCTCGCGGTGGTGGAACTCCCAGTCGACATCGGGTCCGGTCAGCCGGTCCAGGGTGGTGTGGAACTCGTCCTCGCCGCCGGGCACCATCCGGCCGTCGATGAAGGCGGTGGCGTGGCCCGGAATCACATTCACCTTGTACCCGGCCTCCAGCACGGTCGGGTTGGAGCTGTTGCGGACGGTCGGCTCGACCAGGGCGGCGGCCGGTCCGAGCTTGCCGAGCAGTTCGTCCACGTCGAAGCCGGGGGCGTCGAAGTCGGGGCGGATGTCGTGCAGCGCGGCGATCTCGGTGAGCGCGGCGCGCACGGTCGGGGTGAGCCGGACCGGCCATTCGTGCTGGCCGATCCGGGCGACGGCCGCGGCGAGTGCGCTGACCGCGTTGGCCTTGTTGACCTTGGAGCCGTGCCCCGCCTTGCCGTGCGCGGTGAGTTTCAGCCAGGCGGTGCCGCGCTCACCGGCGGCGATCGGGTAGAGCGACATGTCCTGACCGGCGTGGAAGGTGAAGGCGCCGGATTCGCTGATGCCCTCCGTACACCCTTCGAAGAGTTCGGCGTGCCGGTCGGCGAGGAAGCCGGAGCCGTCCTCGGCGCTGGCCTCCTCGTCGGCGGTGTACGCGATCACGATGTCGCGGCGGGGCCGGACACCGGTCCGCGCCCAGGCCCGGACGACGGCCAGGACCATCGCGTCCATGTTCTTCATGTCGATGGCTCCGCGCCCCCAGACCACACCGTCGCGGACCTCCCCGGAGAAGGGGTGCACGGTCCAGTCGCCGGCCTCTGCCGGGACGACGTCGAGGTGGCCGTGGACGAGCAGGGCGTCGGCGGACGGGTCGGTCCCCGCGATCCGGGCCACCACATTGGTGCGCCCCGGGGTGCGTTCCAGCAGGGTGGGTTCCAGTCCGGCGGCGGCGAGCCGCTCGGCGACGTACTCGGCGGCCGGCCGTTCCCGGCAGTCGCCGCCGCCGCGGTTGGTGGTGTCGATCCGGATCAGTTCGGAAGTGAACGTCACCGATTCGTCGAGCGCCCGGTCGTCGACGCTCTCCTGGGGGTCGGCCGCCTCAGCCATACTGTTCCTCCACGGCGGACGACACGATCGTCGTCACCGCCTTGAACGTGCGGATACCTTCGTACATCGTCGCGCTGGTGTAGGCGACGCGCCGTTCACCGCTGGGCGCCACGCCGGGGACCACGGTGGCCGCCGCGGCCAGATGCTCGGCGTCGAACTCCAGCTCGACGGTGAAGGGGCCGCCCTCCACCGGGGTGTGCCGCACGGCGAGCGCGGTCGCGTCCTTGGCCGCCGCTCGGATGTCCGCGGCGGTACGGGCCGGGGTGCGGCACACCGCCGCGTACCGCGACACATAGTCCTTCACGGCGACCTTGCGGGCCTCGGGGGCGTACCCGTCCGCGTCCACGCAGGTCAGGTCGTCGCCGGTGACAAGGACGACGGGAACGCCGTACTCGGCCACGACATGCGCGTTGAGGAGCCCCTCGCTGGCGCGGGCGCCGTTGAGCCAGACCCCGGTGATGGAATTCGCCAGATACGTGTGGGCGAGGACCCCTTCCGCACCGGCGCCCGTGTGGTAGCCGACGAAGGCGATGGCATCGACGTCGCCGTGCTGAATGCCCTCCACCATGGAGAGGGACTTGTGCCTGCCGGTAAGCATCTGGACCCGGTCGTCGAGCTGCTCCAGCAGGAGGTTGCGCATGGACCAGTGGGCCTCGTTGATGAGCACCTCGTCGGCGCCGCCGTCGTAGAAACCGAGCGCCGCCGCGTTCACGTCGGAGGTGAACATGGAACGGCACCGCTCCCACTGCGGGGTGCCCGGCAGCACATCGGCCGGCCACGTCACGCCGGTGGCGCCTTCCATGTCCGCGCTGATCAGGATCTTCATGCGGGCTCACGCTACGCGCCGAAGAACCGCCAGGCCAGAGCCACAGATACGTTCAATGGTCCAGTCCTCCGAAGAGAGCGCGTCCCGCACCCCGAACCGGTGCATTCCGGACGCCGCGCGCCCGGTCGGCGCGCAGGCCCGCTTGCGGCTCCTTGACAGCCCTCCTTCACCAAGACCATGATTCCATTAATTGACTAATGGAATTGAGGCGAAGTGCATGGCAGACGCATTCACTCCGGGCGGCGCGTCCGGCGCATGGGCGCTGGAGGCCCGCGGCCTGGGTAAGCACTACCGTCGCGGCTGGGCGCTGCGCGACTGCTCGTTCCGGCTGCCGGCCGGGCGGATCTGCGGTCTCGTCGGCCCCAACGGGGCTGGGAAGAGCACCCTGTTGGGACTCGCGACCCGGCAGGTGCAGCCGACAGAGGGTGAACTCCACGTCTTCGGCGTGCCGGTGGACGATCCCGCGATGATGCCGAGATTCGCCTTCCTCGGGCAGGACAAACCGCTGTTCAAGCGGTTCACCGTGGCCGAGACGCTGCGTCTGGGCAGCGAGCTCAACCCCGGCTGGGACATGGCCGCGGCGGAGCGGATCGTACGGTCGGGCCAGGTGCCGATGCACGCCCGTGTCGGCACTCTCTCCGGTGGTCAGCGCACCCGTGTCGCGTTCGCGCTCGCCTTCGGCAAGCGGCCCGACCTGCTGCTGCTCGACGAGCCGATGTCCGACCTCGATCCGCTGGCCCGCCACGACATGAGCACCCTCCTGATGTCGGAGGCCGTGGAGCGCGGCACCACGGTGGTGATGTCCTCGCACATGCTGTCCGAGCTGGAGGACATGTGTGACTACCTGCTGGTCCTCGCCGAGGGCAGAATCCGGATGGCGGGCGACGCGGACGCCCTCGTCCCGGCCCACGTGCTGGTCACGGGGCTCGCCACCGGCGGGGACCCGGCCGCCTCGCTGGCTCCCCACACGGTGGTCGAAGCCCGTGTCCAGGGCAGGCAGTTCCACGCGCTGGTGCGACCGAACGGCCCGCTGTCGGGCGACTGGGTGGTCGCCGAACCCAGCCTGGAGGAAGTGCTGCTGGCGCATCTCCGCTCGTCGGACGCACCCCCGTTGTTCACACCCGGTGCCCGTATCGAGGCCGAAGGGATCCACACCTCATGAGCGCCACTCCGACCGAGACGCCCCGAACCGGACGGGCGCCCGGACCCCGTCTGCTGCACGGGCTGAACTGGCTCGTCGTACGTCAGCACCGGGCCGCGCTGCTCACCGTGCTCGCCGCGACGGTCCTCGGCTCGATCTGGATCGCGTATCAGCGCGGCCGGATGGGCCAGACGCTCGAAGCCGCGGGCTGGCCGGAGAAGGAGCTGGCGCAGCCGACATTCGCCTCGACGGGACTCGGTCTCACCGTCACGGCCCTGAGCTCGCTGCCCGTGATCCTCGCCGTCTTCCTCGGCGCCCCGCTGATCGCGGGCGATCAGGAGCACGGCACCGCGCAGCTGGTCACCACCCAGTCCGTGTCCCGCCGTCGCTGGCTGACGACAAAGATCGTCTGGTGCTACGCGGCCGTGGTCGTGTCCGGCACGGTGCTCTCGGCGTTCTTCACCTGGTGGTGGAAGCCCTACCGTTCGGTGTTCCCCAGCCTGTGGCCGCAGGGGCCGGTCTTCGACAACACCGGTCCGGTACTCCCCGCGCTCTGCCTCTTCCTGACCGCCGCCGGCATCACCATCGGCATGCTGCTGCGCCGAGTCCTCGCGTCCATGTTGGTCACGTTCGTCTTCGCCGCGATCGTCGAGGTCGTCTGGGGCGAGATGCGCGTACGCCTCGCGCCGTCACGCATGCTCACCTACCCGCTCAACGGCGACATGCCCGCACGGCTGAACGAGTCGCACGAGCTGGACCGCTGGATCGGCTCCGCCGACGGCCATCTCTACGGCTGGGGGCTGTGCGCCAAGACCACCGAAGCGGCCTCGGACGCCTGCATCAAGGAGCACGGCATCGTCAACAACGTCGTCGAGTACCTCGGTTACGACCAGATGCCGTCCATGCAGTGGACCGGGGCAGGCATCCTGCTCGCGGCCACCGCCGTGCTCACCGTGTTCACCCTGTGGCGGGTGTCCCGGGGCCCCCTTTAGGACAAACCGCCGCAGGTACGTATCGTTTCGGCAGTTCAAAGGGAGGTGATGACGGTGGTCGTATTCCGAATCGACAGACGCAGCGGAGTGGCGACGTACCTCCAGATCGTGCGACAGGTCGAACAGGCGCTGCGGATGGGTGCCCTGGAGGAGGGCGACCGGCTGCCCACGGCCGCGCAGGTCGCGGCGGAGACCAAGGTCAACCCGAACACGACCCTCAAGGCGTACCGCGAGCTGGAACGCGCGGGCCTGGCCGAGGTCCGGCAGGGGGCGGGCACCTTCATCACCCGTTCCCTCGCCCCGGCCCAGGAGGGCCCCGACTCCCCGTTGCGCGCCTCGCTCGCCCAGTGGCTGGACGAGGCACGGTCTCAGGGGCTCAGCGGCCAGGAGGCCACCGCCCTGTTCCGCTCGGCCTTTGCGGCGGTGTATCCGTCCGAGACGGACGGCTGAGGGGCGGTTTCGTACTCCTCGCACCGAGGAGTACGAAACCGCGTTCAGCCCAGTGCCGGATAGTCGCCCGTGGCACCGTCGGTCCGTTCGCGCAGCAGGTCCGCGTGGCCGTTGTGGCGGGCGTACTCCTGGATCATCACCAGGTACACCCAGCGAAGGCTGACGAGCCTGCCACGGGTCGTCGACATGAATGTCTCGTCGAGACCGCGCCCCGAAACGGCGGCCTGGCACGCCTCGACCTCGGCGCGGTACGCGGCGAAGTCGCGTTCCGCGTACGCGGCGTCGACGCCGTCGATGCCTTCGTCCCCGTCATCGGGACCGCTGAAGACGTCACCGATCGGTTCACCCGAGAAACTCCGCCGGAACCACCAGCGTTCGATCTCCGCCATGTGCCGTACCAGGCCGAGGAGAGTGAGGTTCGACGGTTCGGCGGCGGTGTGCGCCAGCTGCGCCGGATCGAGTCCGGCGCACTTGGTGAGCAGCGTCTCCCTGTGCCATCGGAGCCAGCCTTCCAGCATGGCTCGCTCGTCCGCGGTGCTCGGGACGTTCAGCTGGTCGCCGTCGGCTGTCGTACGTTCGATGCGGGGTGCCGTCCATGTCATGGCAGCCATCCTCACACCGGTCGCGACGCGGCTGGAGGAATACGAGAGGGCCGTGCTCTTTGACGACTTCGGCGACTGGGGGACGGAAAGGGCGGCGTGGGGCGTACGGGGCGCCGCCTCAAGAGGGCACCCCGTACGCCGCCGCCTCACGTCGCGTTCAGAGCCACCGTCGGGTGGAGACGGGAGGCGCGGATCGCCGGATAGAGGCCCGCGACCACGCCGATCAGGAGGGTGGCGGCCAGGCCGCCCGCCAGGGACCAGAGCGGGACCACCGCCGTCCACCCCTGGACCCGCGCGAAGCCGTACGTCGCCGCCGCGCCGAGCAGCGCGCCCGTCGCCCCGCCCAGCGCCGACAGCAGCAGCGACTCGGTCAGGAACTGGAGCCGGATCGCATTGCGGGTCGCGCCCAGCGAGCGGCGCAGCCCGATCTCCTGGCGGCGCTCCAGGACGGAGATGACCATGGTGTTGGCGACGCCCACACCGCCGACCAGGAGGGCCACCGCGCCCAGGCCGAGCATCAGGGTCGTCAGTCCCTCGTCGGTGGCGGCCTTGGCGGCCAGCGCGTCCGAGGGGCGGGAGACCTTGACGCTCCCCTCGTTGCCGGGGCTGATGGTGCGGGCCAGGATGGCCCGTACGTCCTCCACCGAGGCGTCCGTGGAGCGCTCGAAGATGGTGGTGGGGTGGCCGTCGAAGCCGAAGTAACGCTCGGCGGCGGGGAATCCGACCATGGCAACCCGGTCCAGGTTGGGGACCAGTTCGAGCGGTTTGAGGATGCCGACGACGACAACGCGCGTGTCGTTCATCATGATCGTCTCGCCGGTGCGGGTGATGCCGAGGCGGTCCGCCGCCACCGCGCCCAGGACCGTCGTCGGGAGGCGTTCGCCGACCGGATTCAGCCAGACGCCCTTGTCGACCTCGCCGCCGAGCGCGGACAACAGGTCGATGCGGGCCGCCTGGGTGGTGACGCCGGCGGTGCGCTCCTCGGGTACCACGTCGCTGCGGCGGATGCGGGCGTCGACGTCGGCGGTGGCCGTGGCGTGCTGCACCGGGCCGACGCGCTCGACCATCGCGACCGCGTTCTTGGGGAGCTTGATCGGCTGCCCCATGGCGTCCTCACCCGCCTCGGCGGTGAGGAGGTTGGTGCCGAGGCGGTCGAGCTGGGCCATCAGGTCCGCGCGGCTCGACTCGGACAGGCCGACGACCGCGACCATGGTCGCGATACCGATGGCGATGCCGAGCGCCGAGAGCACCACGCGCGCGCGACGCGCGCGAAGGCCGACCGCACCGACGCGGAGGATGTCGCGGGGGGAGAGACGGGAGGGCTTGAGGTCGTTTTTCATGAACCGACCTCTGCCGTACGGGAGGCGGAGCACGCGCCGGAACGTGAGTCCGAGACGATCTCGCCGTCCTTGAAGCGGACCCGGCGCGGCAGCGAGTCCGCGATCTCGTTGTCGTGGGTGATCACGCAGATGGTGGTGCCGGACGCGTTCAGCTCGTGCAGCAGCTCCATGACGATCTCGCCGGACGCGGTGTCCAGCGCCCCGGTCGGTTCGTCCGCCAGCAGCAGCCGTGGGTCTCCCACCAGGGCGCGGGCGATGGCCACGCGCTGCTTCTCGCCGCCGGACAGCTCGTTCGGCGTGTGCGAGTAGCGGTGGTCCAGTCGCACCTTGGCGAGCGCTTCCCGCGCACGCGCGCGCCGTTCCCTCAGCGGGACGCCCGCGTACAGCAGCCCGTCGGCGACGTTGTCCACCGCGTCACGCCCCGCCGCCAGGTGGAAGTGCTGGAACACGAAGCCGATGTGGCGGGCGCGCAGCACGGAGAGCCGGGAGTCGGAGAGCTCGGACACGTCGTACCCTGCGACCCGGACGGTGCCCGTGGTGGGCTTGTCGAGGGTGCCCATGACGTTGAGCATCGTGGACTTGCCGGAGCCGGACGGGCCGACGACGGCGACCAGTTCGCCCTCCTCGACGGTGAGGTTCACTCCGCGCAGGGCGTGGACGCCCCCGGGGTAGGACTTGGTGGCGTCCCGCAGTTCGATCACCGGGGCCGACGTCATGACTTCGCCACTCCGACCTTGATGCCCTCGTGCACGTCCGGGCCGCTGACCTCGATCTGCCCGTCGGTGGTCATGCCCGTCTCCACCCGCACCATCTTCGAGGTGGCGCCCTGGACCACTTGGAGGCCGTAGCCGCCGTTCTCGCCACGCAGGGCGACGACCGCCTCGACGGGGACCGCGAGGACTCCCTTGCGCGCCTCGCTGACGAACTTCACGCTCGCCGACGCCTTGGCGTCCTCGCCGGACGCGGCGCTCACCCCGCCGTCCAGGACGACCTCGACGGTGATGCCGTTCTGCGCGGCATCGCTCTCCCCGGCAGACGCCTCGGGGCGCACCGTCCGGGCCACCTTGCCGGTCGCGGTCTTCCCGCTCGGCAGGGTGACCTCGACCTCGGTGCCCCGGGAGGTGAGCGCGCCGTCGCCCTGGTCGAGCTGCGCGCGGACGACCGGCGTGGTCGAGGCGACCGTCAGTACGGACGTGTCCGGGCCGACCTGGTCGGCGAGCGCCGCGTCCGCGGTGACGACCTTGACCCGGTCGGGCTGGAAGACGACATCTCCCCTGCCGACCTTGCCGGTGGTCTCACGGTTCAGCGACTTCTGCCACTGCTTGACGGCGGCCTCGGTGTCCTCGTCGTACCGCGCGTCGACGTAGAGATTCGCTCCGTACCCCAGGTCGCGCAGATTGCGCTCCAGCTGGAGCACGTCGCTGCCCCGATCGCCCGCCTTCATCTCGCGGAACATCGGGACCGGCCCGTAGAGGAGGGTGACAGGCTTGTCGTTCAGCTCGTACAGTGCCTGCCCCATAGTCAGCGTCTTCCCCTCGGAAGCGGCCACCGTGACGGTGCCCTCGACGGCGGACTTGACTGCGCGGCGCTGCGCGAAGTCGAGCTTGCCGTCGACCGTCTTGGACTGCACGAGGTCGGTGCGTACGACGGTCGCGGTGGCGGGCGGCAGGTTGCCGCTCCTCCCGGAGACGCCCGCGTCGCCGCCGTCGCCGAGGAACAGGACTCCCCCGGTGACGGCGGCGGCGACGGTCACCGCGCCGAGCGCGAGGATGGTGCGGCGCTTCACTGCATGCCGTCCAGACCGTCGAGCAGCTTCGACTTGCACGCCTCGCGGGCCTGCTTGTACGACGGCGACTTCGTGTCGATGGACGGGGACGCCGGGTTCGGGTCGCCGCCCGGCTGGGCGTTGCCGCCGCTCATGGTCGGGTTGGTGAACGTGGAGACGCCGTTGTCCCGCATGCACTTGGCGTGCGTGAGCATCGACTCGTAGTCCTTCTGCTGGTCGCGCTTGGGCTCGGCCGTCATGGCGGCCTGCAACTCGGGGACGCAGACACCGTCCTTGCCGCCCTTGATGCCCTCGTTGCGGCCGGGCTGGGAGCCGATCTCGTCGACCTTCGTCCAGTCGAGGTGCCCGCTGAGCTTGGGGTCGGGGAAGTCCTTGTAGCCGCCCTTGACGCGCATGCACTGGACGTACTTCATCTGGGCGTCGTAGAAGGCGCTCTTGCCCGCGGGCTGGGTGTTCGGCTTGCTCTCGCCCTTCGCGGCGCTCGCGGCCGGCGAGTCCGGTACGTCGGCGATCGCGTCGTCCTTCTTCGCTCCGCCGGCGCTGCCGTCACCGCCTCCGCAGGCGACGGAGAAGGCGAGTACGGGCACGGCCACAAGGGTGGCCATGCGCAGCCGGGCGGTGGTTCGGGGGTTCGTCCTGAGGAAGCTCATGCGCTTCACGTTCGCCGCCGCAGATGATGGCCCGTCCATGGCCACATGATGGGAACGTAACAATGCCCCCGACCTGCGCGTTCGCCCCCAGCCGGAGTAGGCGGAAACGGTCCCCGTGTGCCCATAATCGGCCCCATGCCGCATGTACTGCTCATCGAGGACGACGCGTCCGTACGGGACGGAATGGAGCTCGTGCTGCGCCGTCACGGGTACGGCGTGGACACTGCCGCCACCGGCGAGCAGGCCCTTGCCCTGCTGGCCGGGGAGCGGGGCGCGCGGGTCGAGCTGGCCGTACTGGACCTGATGCTGCCCGGCATGGACGGCTTCGAGGTGTGCCGCCGCATCCGCGCCCGCTCGGCGACCCTGCCGGTCATCATGCTGACCGCACGCGGCGACGACTCGGACATCGTGACGGGCCTGGAGGCGGGCGCCGACGACTACGTCGTCAAGCCGGTCACCGCGCCCGTCCTGGAGGCCCGCATCCGGGCCGCCCTGCGCCGTGCGGAGCCGTCGCCGTCCGGGTCCGCTGCCGGGCAGGCGGACGGCACCCCCGACCTCGGGGGCCTGCGTATCGACCGCGCCGGGCTGACCGTCACCAAGAACGGCACACCGGTCGCGCTGCCGCCCACCGAACTGCGGCTGCTGCTGGAGCTGTCGGCCTCCCCCGGCCGGGTCTTCAGCCGCGAGCAGCTCCTCGAATCCGTCTGGGACCACACCTACCTGGGCGACTCCCGGCTGGTGGACGCGGCGGTCGGACGGCTGCGGGCCAAGCTCGAGGACGTACCGGCGAAGCCGCGGTACGTACAGACGGTGCGGGGCTTCGGCTACCGCTTCGGGCCACTGTGAACCGTACGGACGAAGGCAAGCGCGGCGCCGCCTCGAAGCGGCGCTCCCGGCGGCTCGTCGGCGGGCTGCGCGTCCGGCTCGTCGTCACCTTCGTCGTCGTCGCGCTGATCAGCGCGGTGACCTCGACCGCCCTCGCCTACCGGGACGCCCGTACCGCCGTCCTCCAGCGCGCCCAGAACGCGGCCGTGAACGACTTCCGGGAGCGGGTCGGCGCGGTGGCCGCCGACTTCGACGTACCGCCCGACCAGCAGTCGCTGTCCCGGTTCGCGGCGAAGGTGTCGGAGGGCATCGGCGGAAAGATCGTGGTCGCCCGCTACCAGGACCTCACCGCGGTCTCCGACTCGCTCGCCGAGACGGAGGGCCGGATCACCGTCGAGCTGCGCAGCGCCGTCATGACCGGCGACGACGCCAAGTTCCAGCGGGTGCAGTGGCACGGCGATCCCTACCTGGTCGTCGGCACGCCTGTCACGTACGCCGACGGGGACCACCGCACCTCCGATCTGGAGGTCTTCGCGATCACCGATCTGCGGGCCGAGCGCGACGACACCGCTGCCCTGCTGGACTCCGTACGGACGGGCATCGTGCCGGTGGTGCTGCTGGCCGCCGTCCTGGCGCTGCTGGCCGCGGGGACGGTCCTTCGTCCGGTACGGAAGCTGGGCCGGGCCACCCGCGAGCTCGCGGCCGGAGACCTCGGCAGCCGGGTCGCCGTCACCGGGCACGACGAACTCGCCGACCTGGCGGCGACGTTCAACGAGACCGCCGACGCGCTCCAGGTTTCCGACGCGGAACTGCGCGAGCAGGAGGCGAAGGCACGCCGCTTCGTGGCGGACGTGTCGCACGAACTGCGCACGCCCCTTGCGGCGATGACGATGGTGGCGACCGTCCTGGAGGAGGACGCCGACCAGCTGCCGCCGGACGCCGCGCGGGCGGCCCGTACCGTCGGCGCGGAGACGGCACGGCTGTCCCGGCTGGTCGAGGACCTGATGGAGATCTCCCGCTTCGACGCCAAGGCGGTACGGCTGAACGCGGCCGAGACGGACCTCGCCGACACCGTACGGGCGTCGCTGGCGCTGCGCGGCTGGACGGACCGGGTGCAGACACACCTCCATGAGGGCGTACGGGCGGTGGTCGACCGGCGCCGCATCGACGTGATCGTCGCGAACCTGGTGGGCAACGCGCTGCGGCACGGAGCCCCGCCGGTCACCGTGACCCTCAAGACAGCCCTCGATGCGGACGGGGAGTGGGTGACGCTGGAGGTCGCCGACCACGGTCCCGGGCTGCCGCCGGGGGCTCGGGAGCGGGTCTTCGACCGGTTCTACAAGGCGGACGCGGCCCGCACGCGTGGCGCGGCCGACGACAGCGGACAGGGCAGTGGTCTCGGCACGGCGATCGCGCTGGAGAACGCGCGGCTGCACGGCGGCACGATCGACGTGGCCGACGTGGCCGATGGACCGCAGCGCGGCGCGGTGTTCACGCTGCGGCTGCCCCTGCGACGTACAGGAGAGGGGACGGAGTGAAGGTCCGGCAGGGGATCGTGGTCGCCGCGCTGGGGATCGCCCTCATGGGCTGCGGCGTCCAGCCGACCGGAGTGATAGGCGCGGGCGAGCCCGCGTCCGGGCTGACGCGCGGCATGCGGCTGTACTTCGCGTCCGACAGCGGACTGCGCGGGGTGCCCCTGCTCGACAGGGAGGTCAAGGACCTCAACGCGGTGGTGAAGCTGCTCGCCGCAGGGCCTTCGCCCGCCGAGCAGCGCGACGGGCTCACCTCTCTCGTCCAGCAGCTCGGCGCCTACTCGGTGACCGGAACGGGCACCCGCGTCACGGTGCACCTCGACGGCCCCTACGCGGAGTCGGGACGCGACCAGGGCACGGGCCAGCTGGTGTGCACGCTGGCGCGCGCCCAGTCCGTACTCGACCCGAAGGTCAGGACCGACGACGTCGAAGTCACCCTGCGGCCGTCCGAAGGCGCCGCGCTGGGCCCCTACCGGTGTACGGAGTTCCTCAACACATGAGGCGGGCAAGTGAGTTCACGGCGGCGTTCCGGGTGAGCGGCCGCGCCGCAAGTCCACACCGTCCCGTACAGCGCCATCAGTAAGCCGATACCGACGCCAGCGAGCAGCATGTTCGTCGCGTGGCGCCGGGCCAGGCCGAAGCCGGTCGGCCACTCGCCGTCGAATGTGCCGTCCTTGGCCCAGCGCCGGAACCGGGTGCGCAAAGTGGTCCAGGAGCCGTACCGATCGGGCACGTCCCGGAACGGCCCCGCTGCGGCGCCGGGCCGGCCGGTGAAGTCGTCGGCCGGCCCGATCCTCGGAACGGTCAGTCCTCGTGGCCCAGTTGGAGGTCGCGTTCGGTCCGTCCGCCACCCGCGACCTGGAGGACGGTGGCCACCGGCGGATACCCGGCCGCGATCACCGTGTACTCACCGGTGGACAGGTCCACGAACCGGAATGCGCCGTCGGGCCCGGTGGTGAGCGTGTCGACCACATTGCCCGCCGCGTCCAGGAGCGTGACCCGGGCGTCCTCGACGGGCCGGCCACCGCTGGCCCGTACGACGCCGCGCAGCACCGCTCCGCCTGCGAGTTCGATGTCCTGCCGGGTCTCCCTGGCCGCCTGCACGCTCACGGGCAGCGCGGCGGGCCGGAAGGCGGGCGCGCTGGCGGCGAGGGTGTACTCGCCGGCCACCAACTCCGTGATCACATAGCCGCCTTCGCGGCCGCTGCGGGTGGACGCGACCACTTCGCCGCGTACATCGGTGAGGGTGACGGCGGCGTCGCGCACCGGGATGCCGTCGGCGGTGACGACGGTCCCGGCAAGGCGTCCCGCACCGCCGAGCACCACATCGAGCTCGACGGGCCGTTCGCCCACGGTGACGCTGACGGCCTGCGGCTGGTGGCCGCCGGCCGCGGCGATGAGGACGTACGAGCCGGCGCCGGGCACGCTCAGCGCGTACCGCCCGTCGTCCCCGCTCGCGCCCCGTCCGACCTGCTGTCCCTGGACGTCGATGAGGGTGAGGGCGGCGCGCGGAACCTTCGTACCGTCGGGGTGCTGGACGCTGCCGCACACCGGCACACCCGACAGGTACACGGGCGGCGGCGGAGCGGCGGTGGTGCGGGCGGCGGGGATCGGTGCGGACTCGGCGGCGGTTTCGGGGCTGTGATGGGACACCAGCGGTTTCTCCTTGAGGAAGAAGGCGAAGAACAGGCCGAGCGCGAGCACCGGCACGAGGTAGAGGAAGATCCGCGGCATCGCGTCGGCGTATGCCTGGATGTAACTGTCGCGCAGCGCGGGCTCCATGGCATGGACCAGCTGCGGGGTGATCGACTCGGGGTCGGGGAGGTCGGCACCGGACGGCAGACGGACGGCGAGCGCGTCCGCGAGGCGCCCCGCGAAGAGCGTCCCGAAGACGGCGGCGCCGACGCTGCCGCCGATCTGCCGGAAGTAGTTGTTGGCACTGGTGGCGGCGCCGAGGTCGGCAGGCTCCACGGAGTTCTGCACGGCAAGCACGAGTACCGGCATGACCAGGCCGATCCCGATGCCGAGCACGGCCTGCGCGATGCTGTATTCGAACCGCGGGGTGTCGGTTTCGAGCCGGGATAGCAGCCACATGCCGACCACCGAGACGGCGCCGCCGAGAATCGGATGGACGCGGTAGCGGCCTGTGCGGGAGATCAGCTGACCGGAGACGACGGACGCGCCGACGATGCCGCCCATCATCGGGAGCATCAGCAGCCCGGATTCGGTGGCCGTGGCGCCGTCGACCATCTGCAGGAACGTCGGCAGATAGCTGGCGGCGCCGAACAGTGCGACCCCGACGACCGCGCCGACGAGCGCGGTGACATTGAAGATCGAGTCACGGAACAGCCGCAGCGGAATGATCGGTGCGGCCGCCCGGTGCTCGACGACGACGAACAGCAGGGCCGTTCCGGCGGCTCCGGCGGCCAGCCCCAGAATGGTGCGCGATCCCCAGGCGTACTCCGTACCGCCCCAGCTGGTCAGCAGCACCAGGCAGGTGGAGGCGGCCGCGAGCAGCAGCGCGCCGAGGATGTCGAGGCGGGGCCGGACGGTGGGCCTGGGGAGTTTCAGTACGACGGTGATGACGGCGAGGGTGATCAGGCCGAACGGGACGTTGATGTAGAAACACCAGCGCCAGGAGGCATGGTCGGTGAAGAAGCCGCCGAGCAGCGGGCCCGCGACGGAGGCGAGGCCGAAGGCCGCGCCGATGAGCCCCATGAACCGGCCGCGTTCCCGGGGCGGTACGACATCCGCGATGATCGCCTGGACACCGATCATGAGCCCGCCGCCGCCGATGCCCTGGACGGCACGGAAGGCGATCAGTTCGTCCATGGTGCGGGACCAGCCGGCCAGCGCGGAGCCGATGACGAAGACGACGATGGCGAACTGGAAGACGCCCTTGCGGCCGAAGAGGTCGCCGAGCTTTCCGTAGATCGGCAGGCCGATGGTGGAGGCGAGGAGGTACGCGGTGACGGCCCAGGACATCTTCTCCAGGCCGTGCAGCTCGCCGACGATCTTCGGCAGTGCGGTGGCGACGATCATCTGGTCGAGCGCCGCGAGCAGAAGCGTGAGCATCAGCCCGAGGAAGACCAGCCGGATGTGGCGGGGGGTGGTCTCCGGTACGGCGGAAGGCGCGATGGCTGCGGCTTCTTCCGTCCCTTCCGTCCCTTTCGCGACAGGGAGCGGCGAGGGCGGCGTGGTCGCCGCCTCGGCGGCCCCCGCACCGCTCGGCTCGTCCTCCAACAGAGTGATCCCACCCACCACGTGCCGCTCCCCTCGTCGCATCTGCGCCGCCCATTTCTCGCATTGCGCGACAAGGGAGGGCAAACGCAACGGGGGGCGCTGACGGCGCACTTGGGGGGCTTAGCCGCCGGTGGGAGCCACTACGGCGCACAACCGACGTGCCGAGAAAACCACCCGAACCGGTGAGGCCGGTCAAGAGAGGTTGGAGCTACTTCTCGACCTCGGCGGCAAGGTTCTGCAGCAGCTCGTCGTAGATCCGCCCGAGCCCCTTGGGCGCAAAGGTCTTCTCGAAGAATCCACCGATGCCGCCCGCGCCGTTCCAGACGGTCGACACGACCGCCTTCGACTTGCCCTCACCGGCCGGAGTGACGGTCCAGGTGGTGACCATCGAGGAGTTGCGGTCCTTCTCCACGAGCTGGCCGTCGGTGGGCTCGGTGACCTCCAGCAGACAGTCGCGCACCCGCTTGCTGGTGGCCTGGAGCTTCCAGTGGACGAGGGTGCCCTCGCCGTCGCCGCCCTCACGCACCTCGTACTCGCTGAAGTGTCCGGGCAGCACCTTGCCCCGGACCTCCTCGTAGTCGGCCAGCGCGTCGAACACCGTCTCCGCGTCCGCCGCGATGACTCGCTCCGTCGTTGCCTCGACCTGCGCCATGGCTGTTCCTCCAGCACTCGGTTGTTCGGGGGTGTGCTGAGCCAACCACCTCCGGGACGCCGCTCAAAATCCGGGCCGGGACGAAGGGGAGAAAACGATCAAGGGAACAAGTGTTCCATTCTCTGTCCAGTGCTACCGAGGAGGCGTCCATGCGCTGGGACCATGCGGTGGCTCGGGCAGCACCACCCCCATCTGGTACGGCGCTACGAGCGGCTGTACGCCGAGGGGGCCTATGCGCCCAAGTGGTACCAGCGGCGCATCACGCGGTATGTCCACGAACTGGCGACCGAGTTCGGCATCGGCCCCTCGCACCGCGGCTCGGCCCGCCGGCTCCCCGTGCGCCAGGAGCAGCGGTCACCGCTCGACAGCCCCGAGCCCGCCCAGCTGACCCTGCTCTGACCCGGCGGATCCGACACGGGCAGGCCTGGCGCATCCAACGCGGGCAAACGGGTCAACTCTCAACAGAACATGTCCTTCCGGGCGCGAATGTGGGGAGCATGCGGCGGGGGCTGCGGCACGCGCAGCCGTCTTTCCCCCACCACGGGAGGCCATATGACGAAACGTCCAGGAATTCTGTTCGCCGTCGGTGCGACGGTCGCCGGTCTGGTGACCGCCGCACCGTCCCCGGCGACCGCCGACAACGGTGCGCAGTACACCGCAGCCGAGCTCAGATGGACCGACTGCGGCACCGAGTCGTACCCGAGTCTGCAGTGCTCATCGGTCAGCACGCCGCTCGATCATGACGATCCGTCGGGTCGGCAGATCACCCTTGCCCTGTCCCGGATCCCGCACACCGCGGAGACCTTCCAGGGTCCCCTGCTCGTCAACCCGGGCGGCCCCGGGGGCAGCGGCCTCTCGATGGCCGGCTTCGTGGCGTCCTCGCTGCCGAAGTCGGTTGCCGCGCAGTACGACGTGATCGGGTTCGACCCGCGCGGCGTCGGCGAGAGCGAGCCCGCGCTGGACTGCGTACCGAAATACTTCGATCCACTGCGCCCCGACTCGGTGCCCAACTCGCCCGCGGTCGAGGAGGCCAACCGCAACCGGGCCCGCTCGTTCGCGCAGGCATGTGGCGAGAAGTACCCGGATCTGCTGCCCTACATGGACACGGTCAGCGCCGCCAAGGACCTCGATGTAATCCGGCAGGCAACCGGTTCCCAGCAGCTCAACTACTTCGGGTACTCGTACGGGACCTACCTCGGCGCGGTGTACGCCAAGCTGTTCCCGGAGCGGGTGCGGCGTCTGGTCCTCGACTCGAACGTCGACCCGGAGGGCGTCTGGTACGACGACAACATCGGCCAGAACTACGCCTTCGACGCCCGCCACAAGGCGTTCGCCGCCTGGGTCGCGAAGCACGACACCACGTACCGGCTCGGCAGCGACCCGGCGAAGGTCGAGGATGCCTGGTACGCGATGCGTGCCGCCTTCAAGGCGCACCCCGCGGGCGGGAAGGTCGGGGCGAGCGAGCTGGAGGACACCTTCCTGCCCGGCGGCTACTTCAACGGCTACTGGCCCTATCTGGCCGATGCGTTCGCGGCGTATGTGAACGACCAGGACCAGGACGCGCTCGTGAAGGCGTACGAGAAGTTCGGCGCGGTCGACGCGAAGGCCGACAACGGGTACTCGGTCTACTCGGCCGTGCAGTGCCGCGACACCCAGTGGCCCCGTCGGTGGAACATCTGGCGCGACGACAGCTGGAAGGTGCACGACAAGGCACGCTTCTTCACCTGGAACAACACCTGGTACAACGCCCCGTGCGTCGACTGGCCGGTGGAGCCGCTGAACCCGGTACGCGTCTCCAACGACAGCCTGCCGCCGGCGCTGCTCTTCCAGGCCACCGAGGACGCGGCCACGCCGTACGAGGGCGGAGTCATCCTGCACCGCAAGCTGCGCGACTCCAGCCTGGTGGTCGAGCAGGGCGGGGGCAATCACGGCATCACACTGAGCGGCAACGACTGCCTGGACACCTATCTGGCGGACTATCTCGACAAGGGCACCGTCCCGCGCGGCAAAGGCAGTGGGGCCGACGCGGACGCGGTCTGCGCCAAGTCTCCCGACCCGAAACCGCTGACCGGCAGGGCGGCGGTGGAGTCGGCCGGGGGAACGGGTTCCGGCAGCAGGGGCAGCATCCTGCACGGCCTGCTCGGCTTCCGCGGCTGACAGCCCACGAACCCGGGCCGAATTCCCGTACGGGTCATCCTGACGCATGCGTCAGGATGACCCGTATGACGATACGGATCACGCCCGATGTGCTCGTACGGGACATGACTGTCGACGACTGCGAGGCGGTCGCGAGAGTCCGGGTGCGCGGCTGGCAGGCCGCGTATGCCGGGCTGATGCCGCACTCACATCTGGACGCCATGGACATCGCCGAGGACGCGGAACGGCGCCGTGAATTCTTCACCGAGGGCAACCCGGTCGTGAATGTGGTGGCCGAACGGGCGGACCTCGGTGTGATCGGCTGGGCCTGCTACGGCCCGTACCGCGAGAACGGCAGACGGCCGGCGCGGGGCGAGCTGTACGCGATCTATGTGCTGCCCGAGCAGATCGGGACCGGGGCCGGCCGCGCCCTGATGGCGCAGATGCTCACCCGCGCCGCTGCGGACGGCTTCCCGGACCTGGCGCTCTGGGTGCTGAAGGAGAATGCCCCGGCCCGCCGCTTCTACGAGCTCTCGGGTTTCCTCCCCGACGGCGCCGAGGAGCCCTTCGAGGTGGACGGCGTACTCGTGCCCGAGGTGCGGTACGTGCGCGCCCTCGGCACCCCTTGAACGCGTCGGCGCCGGACCGGCCGGCAGAGGTCCGTGCTCTCAGGCCCCCCGCAGGCGGCTGAGCGCATCCCGTGCCGCGCCGCCCAGTCTGGGGTGCGGCAGCGCCGACTCCAGGAGCGGGCGGGCCTGTTCGTCCCCGAGCTGCCCAAGCCCCTCCACGCAGGCGAGCGCCACCCGCCAGTGCGGATCGTCCGGGGTCAGGAGCCGCTCCAGGGTGCTCATCAGCGCCGGTACGGACTCCGGGGCCCGAAGCGCGGTGAGCAGCCGCACCGGGTGCAGGGCGTACGCGGTGCGCAGGCTGTTCGTTGCCAGGGCGGCGGCGGCCCGGGGCGTGCGGGGGTCGCCGAGGCGCACCAGGGCGTGGGCGGCGGAGACGCAACGCTCCGGGTCTCTGTGGTTGAGCAGCAGGACCAGCGCCTCGAAGGCCCGTCGGTCACCGCCGCAGCCGAGCCTGAACGCGGCGATCTCCCGTGCCCAGAGCGGGCGTTCGCGTTCCATGAGGACCTGGGCCAGTTCCTCGTCGTCGTCGGTGGCGAGCAGTCTGCGGTACGCCGCCGACTCCCCCGCCTCGTCCGCCAGCCGGTCCGTCAGCGACCGGAACTCCTCATCCATGACCGTCAGCGTATCGGCGATGACAGTGAGTGTGAGCCGAGCCACAGCAACTCGGGGCTGGCGTGCTCGTTACTCACCGGTTAAGCTCATGTGAGCGGGACACACTCCCCGCCGGCTCGGGTGGCCTGGTGACGCAGCCACCCGGAGTGCTTGTCGGTTCGGCAGCTTTGCGAGACGTGACTCCGGGACAGAGTCCGTCGCCCCTTCCCGGTCCGGGCGTGCCCATCGCGCCCAGGCCTTGAGCACCACGACACGCAATTCCCGCACGCCCTGCGCCAGTTCGCCTCTTCAGCGCGCGCCATGCTCCTCACAGTCGTCACTCATTTACTGGAGTCCCGTGATGGACACCCCGCTCAGCACCATCGCCGTCGTCGGTCTCGGCACCATGGGCACCGGCATTGCCGAAGTCCTGGCCCGCGCCGGCCACGAGGTCATCGGTATCGACATCAGCGACGCGGCCGCCCGTCAGGCCGTCGCCGCCCTGGAAGCCGCGACCGCCCGCGCCGTGCGGCGCGAGCGGATCACGGAGGAGGAGCGCAGCGACGTCCTCGCCCGGTTCCGTACTTTCGGTGACCTCCAGGCCGCCGCGGAGGCGGAGCTGGTCATCGAGGTCGTGCCCGAGTCGTACGAGATCAAGCAGCAGCTCTTCCGGGAGCTCGACGCGATCGTCTCCCCCACCGCGATCCTGGCGACCGGCACCAACGCCCTGTCGGTCACCCGGCTCGCCGCCGAATCGCTGCACCCCGAGCGCGTCCTCGGCCTGCACTTCTTCAACCCGGCGCCCGCGATGAAGCTGGTCGAGGTGGTCTCCTCGGTGCTGACCGCGCCGCCGGCCGTCGGGGCGGTCACCGCGCTCGCCCGCAGCCTGGGCAAGGAGCCGGTCGCGGTCGGCGACCGGCCGGGCTTCGTCGCCGACGGGCTGCTGTTCGGGTACCTCAACCAGGCCGCCGCGATGTACGAGGCGAACTACGCCTCCCGTGAGGACATCGACGCGGCGATGAAGCTGGGCTGCGGCCTGCCGATGGGCCCGCTCGCCCTCCTCGACCTGATCGGGATCGACACCGCCCGTACCGTCCTGGAGGCGATGTACTCCGCGTCGCACGACCGGCTGCACGCCCCGGCCCCCATCCTCAGGCAGCTCAGCGAGGCAGGGCTGACCGGCCGCAAGTCGGGCCGTGGCTTCTACACGTACACGGAATCCGGCAGCCAGACCGTGGTGCCGGACGCGCTGACCCCGCAGGAGAGCGCGTCGGCGGCCGGCGGGCGCACGGTGCGCTCGGTGGGCGTCGCGGGCTCCGGGACGATGGCCTCGGGGATCGCCGAGGTCTTCGCGAAGGCCGGTTACGACGTGGTGCTCGCCGCCCGCAGCCAGGAGAAGGCGGATACGGCGAAGGGCCGGATCGCCAAGTCCCTGGAGCGTTCCGTCACCAAGGGGCGGCTGACCGCCGAGGCGCGGGACGAGACCCTGGCCCGGATCACCGCGTCCGGTTCGCTGGACGCCTTCGCAGATGTCGATCTCGCGGTCGAGGCGGTCGCCGAGGACCTGTCGGTCAAGCAGCAGTTGTTCGGGACGATGGACAAGGTCTGCAAGCCGGGTGCGGTGCTCGCCACAACCACCTCGTCACTGCCGGTCGTGGCGATCGCGCGGGCCACCTCGCGCCCGCAGGACGTCATCGGGATGCACTTCTTCAACCCGGCGCCCGCGATGAAGCTGGTCGAGGTCGTCCGTACGGTGCTCACCGCCGACGATGTCCACGCCACCGTCCGCGAGGTGTGCGTCGAGGTCCGCAAGCACCCGGTGGACTGCGGGGACCGGGCCGGCTTCATCGTGAACGCGTTGCTGTTCCCGTACCTCAACAACGCGATCAAGATGGTCGAGGAGCACTACGCGAGCCTCGACGACATCGACGCCGCGATGAAGCTGGGCGGCGGCTACCCGATGGGCCCGTTCGAGCTCCTCGACGTCGTCGGACTCGATGTCTCGCTCGCCATCGAGAAGGTGCTGCACAGCGAGTTCCGCGACCCGGGCCTGGCCCCGGCTCCGCTGCTGGAGCATCTGGTGGCCGCCGGCTGCCTCGGTCGCAAGACGGGGCGCGGCTTCCGCGAATATGCCCGGTGCTGAGCCGGGAGCCGGGTGGGGCGGGCTGCTCGATCCTTCGGGCGGCCCGCCCCCACGGGCGCATTCCCCTGCACCGATGCAGTACGTTCACACCATGTCCCAGCCCGCCAGGTCCCCCCGTGTCTCCGCCGCGCCCGACACCCAGGAGAGTGCCGCAGGCACCCGCGCCGCCGCCCAACGGCTCAAAATGCGCCGCGAACTGGCCGCCGCCGCAATGGAACTCTTCGCCTCGAAGGGGTACGAGGCGACGACGGTCGACGAGATCGCGGGTGCCGCGGGAGTCGCCCGGCGGACCTTCTTCCGGCACTTCCGCTCCAAGGAAGAGGCGATCTTCCCGGACCACGACGACACCCTCGTCAGGGCCGAGGCCGTCCTCAATGCCGCCCCCGCGCACGAGCACCCGCTCGACACCGTCTGCCGCGGCATCAAGGAAGTCATGAAGATGTACGCGGCAAAGCCCGCGGTCTCCGTGGCCCGCTACAAGCTGACCCGTGAGGTCCCCACACTGCGCGAGGCCGAAATCGCCTCGGTGGCCCGCTACGAGCGGCTGTTCACGCGCTATCTGCTGGGCCACTTCGACGAGCGCGACCACCATGTCGGCAATGACGACCCGCTGCTCGCGGAGGTCGCGGCATCCGCCGTCGTCACCGCGCACAACCATGTGCTGCGCCGCTGGCTCCGGGCGGGCGGCGAGGGCGATGTGGAGGCCCAGCTCGACCACGCCTTCTCGATCGTCCGCGACACGTTCGGGACCGGCATCGGCGCGGGCCGGATCGTCGGCACCGAACCGGCGAAGCAGCCGGCCGCTTCCGTGACGTCCCAGGGCGAGGTACTCGTCACGGTGGCGCGGACGGACGCGCCGCTCGAAGAAGTGATGCGCACGATCCAGCAGGCGCTCAAGAACCGCTGAACGGGGCGTGTCGGCCGAGGCCGCCCGGCCGGCCCCGGCCCCGCTCGACTGGCGGGGCCGGTTCCCGGCCCGTACCGGAAACCGGGTTGCCGCGTCCGCACCCCAGTGCTGTGGTGTGCGGATGAATCGTGATCGCGACACACTTCTGACCCTTTTCGACCGCGAAATGCGCGAGCACGCCCGCCCCGACGGCCCCGGCGTCCGGGTCGAGCGCACCGGTGATGTCGTACGGCAGGTCGGCGCGGCCGACGACTGGAACGGTGTCGTGTGGTCGGCCCCGGACCTGGATGCCGTACGGGCGGACGCGGCGATCGCGGCACAGGTGGCGCATTACACGGCGCTGGGGCACGACGAGTTCGAGTGGAAGCTGTACGCGCACGACCGGCCGACGGATCTGGCGGAGCGGCTGCTCGCGGCCGGTTTCGAGGCGGAGGAGCCGGAGACCCTGCTGGTCGCCCCGGTGGCGGACCTCTCGGCGGCGGTGGAACTGCCCGAGGGCGTCCGGCTGCGCACCGTGAGTGACGCGGACGATGTGGAGCTGATGGCCCGCGCCCATGAGCAGGCATTCGGCTCGGACTGGTCGCGGCTGCGGCATCAGGTGCTGGCCAGGCTGGCAGAGGACCCGGACAGCTTCGTCGGCGTCCTCGCCATGGTGGGCGACGAGCCGGTGAGCTCGGCCAGGATGGAGCTGTACCCGGGCACAGGCTTCGCGGGGCTCTGGGGTGGCGGAACGGTCGAGGCATGGCGCGGGAGGGGTGTCTACCGGTCCCTGGTCGCCTTCCGCGCCCGGATCGCGGCGGAGCGCGGCTACGGCTACCTTCAGGTCGACGCCTCCGATCAGAGCAGCCCGATCCTCCAGCGACTCGGATTCCTGGCTCTGAGCACCACGACTCCTCACGTGTACCGGCCCTCGCACTGACCGCATCCGGCGGGACAGAGCCGCCCGAAACACCTCTTGTGTCGCTCATCCGTGCCCGGTGGGTGACAAGTGAGAGAAATTGTTGGCACCGAGTGCCTTGCCAGGTGTCACGGAGTGCCATACGTTGAAGTTGTCCGGGCGGCCGGCGTGCTGAGACCTCACGTACGCCGGCTGTCCCCGCAAGCCATGTGCCTGCGCGCCCGGACGCCTGCGTCACAGGCAAACCCTTCTGCTCCACAGAGCAAGCCGAAGCTTTACCAGCCGAACCGACGGCAGCACCTCCACATCGCACCGCACCCCCCGTTGGCAGGGACCCGCAAGCGTCCCTCGACGCATTCCCCGAGCTCTCGGCCCCGCTCGAGCAGGGGAGACCCATCCCGGAGGCACACCGTGAAGGAAATCCTGGACGCGATCCAATCGCAGGACAGCACCGCCGCAGACTTCGCGGCCCTGTCCATCCCTGAGTCGTACCGCGCGGTGACCGTGCACAAGGACGAGACGGAGATGTTCGCCGGGCTCGCCACACGCGACAAGGACCCCCGCAAGTCACTGCATCTCGACGAGGTTCCGGTGCCCGAGCTCGGGCCCGGCGAGGCGCTGGTCGCCGTCATGGCCAGCTCGGTGAACTACAACTCCGTGTGGACCTCGATCTTCGAGCCGATGGCCACCTTCGGCTTCCTGGAGCGCTACGGAAAGCTCAGCGAGCTCACCAAGCGCCACGACCTGCCGTACCACGTCATCGGCTCCGACCTGGCGGGCGTCGTCCTGCGCACCGGTCCCGGCGTCAACGCCTGGCACCCCGGCGACGAGGTCGTCGCGCACTGCCTCTCGGTCGAACTGGAGTCCTCGGACGGCCACAACGACACGATGCTCGACCCCGAGCAGCGCATCTGGGGCTTCGAGACCAACTTCGGCGGCCTCGCCGAGATCGCGCTCGTCAAGTCGAACCAGCTGATGCCGAAGCCGCAGCACCTCAGCTGGGAGGAGGCCGCGGCTCCCGGCCTCGTCAACTCCACCGCGTACCGTCAGCTCGTCTCGCGCAACGGCGCGGGCATGAAGCAGGGCGACAACGTGCTGATCTGGGGCGCCAGCGGCGGACTCGGTTCATACGCCACGCAGTTCGCGCTGGCCGGTGGCGCCAACCCGATCTGTGTCGTCTCCAGCGACCAGAAGGCGGACATCTGCCGGAAGATGGGCGCCGAGGCGATCATCGACCGCAACGCCGAGGGCTACAAGTTCTGGAAGGACGAGCACAACCAGGACCCGCGCGAGTGGAAGCGGTTCGGCAAGCGCATCCGCGAACTCACCGGCGGCGAGGACGTGGACATCGTCTTCGAGCACCCGGGCCGCGAGACGTTCGGCGCCTCCGTGTACGTGACCCGCAAGGGCGGCACGATCGTCACCTGCGCCTCGACGTCCGGCTACAACCACGAGTACGACAACCGCTACCTGTGGATGTCGCTGAAGAAGATCGTGGGATCGCACTTCGCCAACTACCGCGAGGCGTGGGAGGCCAACCGGCTGGTCGCCAAGGGCAAGATCCACCCGACGCTGTCGAGGGTCTACTCCCTGGAGGAGACCGGCCAGGCCGCGTACGACGTGCACCGCAACCTCCACCAGGGCAAGGTCGGCGTGCTCGCACTGGCCCCCCGCGAGGGTCTGGGTGTGCGCAACGAGGAGCTGCGCGAGCAGCACATCGACGCCATCAACCGTTTCAGGAACGTCTGATATGAGTGGGCGTCAGAAGGACCGTCCGTGGCTCATGCGGACGTACGCCGGCCACTCGACCGCCGAGGCGTCCAACGAGCTCTACCGGCGCAACCTCGCCAAGGGCCAGACGGGTCTGTCGGTCGCCTTCGACCTGCCGACCCAGACGGGTTACGACCCCGATCACATCCTCGCCCGCGGCGAGGTCGGCCGGGTGGGCGTGCCCGTCTCGCACCTCGGTGACATGCGCCGGCTGTTCCAGGACATCCCCCTGGAGCAGATGAACACCTCGATGACGATCAACGCCACCGCGATGTGGCTGCTGGCGCTCTATCAGGTGGTCGCCGAGGAGCAGGGCGCCGATGCCACGCAGCTCCAGGGCACGACGCAGAACGACATCGTCAAGGAGTACCTCTCGCGCGGGACGCACGTCTTCCCGCCCGGTCCCTCGCTGCGGCTGACCACCGACATGATCACGTACACGGTCAACCGCATCCCGAAGTGGAACCCGATCAACATCTGCAGTTACCACCTGCAGGAGGCGGGGGCCACCCCGGTCCAGGAGATCGCGTACGCCATGTCGACGGCGATCGCCGTGCTCGACGCGGTCCGTGACTCCGGACAGGTGCCCGAGGAGAAATTCGGCGATGTCGTCGCCCGTATCTCCTTCTTCGTGAACGCGGGCGTCCGCTTCATCGAGGAGATGTGCAAGATGCGCGCCTTCGGCCGCATCTGGGACCAGGTCACCCGCGAGCGGTACGGCATCACCGACGCCAAGCAGCGCCGCTTCCGCTACGGCGTCCAGGTCAACTCGCTCGGCCTGACCGAGGCGCAGCCGGAGAACAACGTCCAGCGCATCGTCCTGGAGATGCTGGCCGTCACCCTCTCCAAGGACGCCCGCGCCCGGGCCGTCCAGCTGCCGGCCTGGAACGAGGCACTGGGGCTCCCCCGGCCCTGGGACCAGCAGTGGTCGCTCCGTATCCAGCAGGTGCTCGCACACGAGAGCGATCTGCTGGAGTACGAGGACATCTTCGCCGGATCGCATGTCATCGAGGCCAAGGTGGACGAGCTGGTCACCGAGTCGCTCGCCGAGATCGACCGGATCCAGCAGATGGGCGGCGCCATGGCGGCCGTCGAGTCCGGCTATCTGAAGTCCGAGCTGGTCTCCTCGCACGCCGCCCGCCGGGCCCGGATAGAGGGCGGCGAGGAGAAGATCGTCGGCGTCAACATCTACGAAACGACGGAACCGAACCCCCTCACCGCGGACCTCGACGGGGCGATCATGACGGTCGACCCCGCCAATGAGGCCAGGGTCGTCACAGCCCTCCACGAGTGGCGCGACAACCGCGACGAGGCCCGTGCCACCGACGCGCTGGCCGCGCTGAAGAAGGCCGCCGCGGGCACCGAGAACATGATGGAAGCGACCGTGGAGTGCGCCCGCGCGGGTGTCACCACCGGCGAGTGGTCCTGGGCGCTGCGCGATGTCTTCGGCGAGTTCCGGGCTCCGACGGGCGTCTCGTCCGCTCCGGTCGCGGTCACCGCGGAGGCCGGCACACCGCTCGCCCTGGTCCGCGAGAAGGTCGCCCGCACCGCGGCCGACCTGGGCGCCGGGCGGCTGCGGCTGCTGGTCGGCAAGCCGGGCCTGGACGGGCACTCCAACGGCGCCGAGCAGATCGCCGTACGGGCCCGGGACGCCGGTTTCGAGGTCGTCTACCAGGGGATCAGGCTGACCCCCGAACAGATCGTCTCGGCCGCCCTCGCCGAGGACGTGCACTGCGTCGGTCTGTCGATCCTTTCGGGTTCGCACGCCGAACTCGTACCGGACGTACTCACCCGGCTGCGCGAGGCGGGCGCCGCCGACATCCCGGTGATCGCGGGCGGGATCATTCCGCCCGCCGACGCCACCACGCTGATCGAGGCGGGTGTCGCCGCCGTATTCACCCCGAAGGATTTCGGTATCACGGAGATCATCGGCCGTATCGTCGACGAGATCCGCAAAGCGAACAAGCTCGACCCTCTGGAGGTCCCCGCATGACCCAGCCCGCCCTCCCGTCTCCCGCCACCACCCTTCCAGGGAGCGGCTCCGCCGCGCACCTCGTGAACCGTCTGCGTCCGCGCCGCTCGTGTCTGGCAGTGCCCGGCTCGAACCCGCGGTTCCTGGAGAAGGCCCAGGGCCTCCCTGCCGACCAGGTCTTCCTCGACCTGGAGGACGCCTGCGCGCCGCTCGCCAAGGAGGGCGCCCGGCACCACATCGTCGACGCGCTGAACAACGGCGACTGGACGGGCAAGACCCGGGTCGTGCGCGTCAACGACTGGACGACGCACTGGACGTACCGCGATGTGATCACGGTGGTCGAGGGCGCCGGCCAGAACCTCGACTGCATCATGCTGCCGAAGGTCCAGGACGCCCAGCAGGTCGTCGCCCTCGACCTGCTGCTCACCCAGATCGAGAAGACGATGGGCTTCGAGGTCGGGAAGATCGGCATCGAGGCGCAGATCGAGAACGCCAAGGGCCTGGTGAACATCGACGACATCGCCGCCGCCTCGCCCCGCCTGGAGACGCTGATCTTCGGCCCGGCCGACTTCATGGCGTCGATCAACATGAAGACCCTGGTCGTCGGTCAGCAGCCGCCCGGATACGGCGCGGACGCGTACCACTACATCCTGATGCGCATTCTGATGGCGGCCCGCACGCACGACCTCCAGGCGATCGACGGTCCCTTCCTGCAGATCCGCGACGTGGACGCGTACCGCGAGGTCGCGGGCCGTGCGGCGGCGCTGGGCTTCGACGGCAAGTGGGTGCTGCACCCCGGTCAGGTCGACGCGGCCAACGAGGTGTTCTCGCCGTCGCAGGAGGACTACGACCACGCCGAGCTGATCCTCGACGCGTACGAGTGGTGCACCTCGGAGGAGGGCGGCAAGAAGGGCTCGGCGATGCTCGGCGACGAGATGATCGACGAGGCGAGCCGCAAGATGGCGCTCGTCATCGCGGGCAAGGGCCGCGCGGCCGGTATGCAGCGCACCTCCAAGTTCGAAGCGCCGGAGGCCTGATCATGCAGTTCGGACGCACATTTGAGGAGTTCGAGGTCGGTGCGATCTACAAGCACTGGCCCGGAAAGACGGTCACCGAGTACGACGACCACCTTTTCTGCCTGCTGACCATGAATCATCACCCGCTCCACATGGACAGCAACTACGCGGAGAGGACGACCGACTTCGGGAAGAACGTTGTCGTCGGCAACTACATTTACTCGCTGCTGCTCGGAATGTCCGTTCCGGATGTCTCCGGAAAAGCGATCGCCAACCTCGAAGTCGAGTCGCTGAAGCATGTCGCGCCGACCTTCCACGGCGACACGATCTACGGCGAGACGACCGTTCTGGACAAGACTCCGTCAAAGTCCAGGAGCGACCGTGGAATCGTCTATGTGGAGACCAGCGGGTACAAGCAGGACGGCACGCTGGTCTGTGTGTTCCGTCGCAAGGTGATGGTCCCCACCGAGACGTACATCAAGGAGCGCGGCGGGGAGCAGCCCGGCCGCCCCGAGCTGAACCAGCCTTCGCAGAAGAACGTGGAGAAGTAGCCATGACGCGACTTGCCCAGACTGCCGGTCTCAACGATGTCCAGCAGGAAATTCTCTCCACGGTCCGGGATTTCGTCGACAAGGAGATCATTCCGGTCGCGACCCAGCTGGAGCACCGTGACGAGTACCCGACCGAGATCGTCGAGGGGCTCAAGGAACTCGGCCTGTTCGGGCTGATGATTCCCGAGGAGTACGGGGGCCTGGGTGAGTCGCTTCTCACATACGCGCTCTGCGTGGAGGAAATCGCCCGCGGCTGGATGAGCGTGTCGGGAATCATCAATACGCACTTCATCGTGGCGTACATGCTCAAGCAGCACGGCACGCAGGAACAGAAGGACACATTCCTGCCGCGGATGGCGCTGGGCGAGGTCCGGGGTGCGTTCTCGATGTCCGAGCCGGCGCTGGGCTCCGATGTCGCGGCGATCACTTCCAAGGGCGTCAAGGACGGCGATGAGTACGTCCTGAACGGCCAGAAGATGTGGCTGACGAACGGTGGCACGTCCTCGCTCGTCGCCGTGCTGTGCCGAAGTGACGAAGGCCACCCCGAGGGGACCGCCCCGCACAAGTCGATGACGACGTTCCTGGTGGAGAAAGAGCCCGGTTTCGGTGAGGTCCGACCCGGTCTCACCATCCCCGGCAAAATCGACAAAATGGGCTACAAGGGCGTCGACACGACCGAACTCATCATGGACGGGCTACGTATTCCGGCCAATCGGGTGCTGGGTGGCGCCACCGGCCGAGGGTTTTACCAAATGATGGACGGCGTCGAGGTCGGCCGGGTAAATGTGGCCGCACGTGGCTGCGGCGTCGCACAGCGTGCATTCGAGCTGGGCGTGTCCTACGCCCAGCAGCGTCACACCTTCGGAAAGCCGATCGCTCAGCACCAGGCGATCCAGTTCAAGCTGGCCGAAATGGCCACCAAGGTCGAGGCCGCCCATGCGATGATGGTAAATGCAGCGCGCAAAAAGGACTCCGGGGAACGAAACGACCTGGAGGCAGGGATGGCGAAGTACCTCGCCTCCGAGTACTGCAAGGAAGTCGTCGAGGACGCCTTCCGGATCCACGGCGGTTACGGCTTCTCCAAGGAGTACGAGATCGAGCGCCTCTACCGGGAGGCCCCGATGCTGCTGATCGGTGAAGGTACCGCCGAGATCCAGAAAATGATCATTGGGCGCCGACTCCTCGAGGAGTACCGGTTCCAGGGTTGATTGTCCCTTTCGCGGCGATTTAGCCGCGAAGAAGATCACACCCTGTCACCCTCAGGCGGCGCCTTCAAGCCGTTCGACTCGGCTGCTGGCTTGCCCAGTTGTGGCTCGCAACCGATAACATCGCCGGAAAAGCCGCCGTCCCCCGTTGCCAACGCGGCATCATCCGCTACGAAGGTCATCCATGCCCGACAGCCAAACCTCTGCACCACGCGGCGGAGTCCGCCTTGCGCGCGGAGCTTCGCCGTGGCTCCTCCCGACCGTCGCCACCGCGGCGCTCAGCCTCACCCGGGCCCGCAAGTCCGGACGCTGGGCCGCAGTGGCCGTGCCCACCACTGCACTCGCGGCGGGCATGCTGTGGTTCTTCCGCGACCCCGAGCGCGAGATCACCCGGGGTCGGGTCATTTCGCCGGCCGACGGCGTGGTGCAGAGCATCATGCCGTGGAAGGACGGGCGCACCCGCGTCGCGATCTTCATGAGCCCGCTGAATGTCCATGTCAACCGCGCGCCCCTGGCCGGCACGGTGACCTCGGTCGAGCACATCCCCGGTGGGTTCGTACCGGCGTTCAACAAGGAGAGCGAGAACAACGAGCGCGTTGTCTGGCACTTCGACACCGAGCTCGGTGACATCGAGATGGTGCAGATCGCGGGTGCGGTCGCCCGTCGCATCGTCCCTTATGTCCCGCAGGGCACAAAGGTGGAGCAGGGCGAGCGCATCGGTCTGATCCGTTTCGGCTCCCGGGTCGACATCTACCTTCCGGAAGGTATCGATGTCGCGGTCGAGGTCGGCCAGGCCACCACCGCGGGGGTGACTCGAATTGACCGTGATTGATCCTGACACGCAGGCCGGCTGGGTGCCGGAGGCGGAGTCCGAGGAGGATGCCGGCGAGGACATGCCGCTCTCTCTGCGGCTGTCGATAGCGGACACCCTCACTCTCGGCAACGCGACGTGCGGTTTCATGGCGGTGTATTTCACCACCACCGGAATCCTCATCCCGCACCTCACGGGCAGCGACGAGAGCGGTATGGCCCGGCACTCCGCGGCCACCGCCGTGATCCTCATGCTCATGGCCGCGGTGTTCGACCTCTTCGACGGGCTCGTGGCACGCAAGCTGCGCTCCTCGCCGATGGGTGCCGAGCTGGACAACCTCTCGGACCTGATCAGCTTCGGGCTCGCCCCGGCATACTTCGTCCTCGTGTACGGCATGGTCGCGGACGACGCACACCAGCGGGTTTCGGCGCTGGCGGCGATCGTGGTGCTGCTGGCTGTGGTGCTCAGACTTGCCAGATTCTCCTGCGTGACCATGAAGGACGGCATGTTCCAGGGCATGCCCAGCCCCTTCGGAGCGCTCACGGTCGTCTCGATCGTGCTCCTGGAGCTGCCCTTCGTACCGACGCTGCTCGCGATCGTCGGAGTGGCGTGGCTGATGGTCAGCCGGGTCGAGTACCCGAAACCGCGGGGCGTCCTCGCGGTGGCGATGCTCGGCTGGATCGTGGCCGCGATGGGCCTCCTCGCCGCGTGGGCGTTCGAGGCCCCCGGCGGTCAGCTGCTTCTCCAGACCGGCTGTGCGCTGCAGGTGGTTCTGGGAGCGGTCATCCCGCTCTTCGCGACGGCACGGCGGGTGAACACCTTCCGCGACAACCGGCGTGAGGCACGGGCGGCACAGCTGCCGTAGCGGTACAGCAGATACACAAGAGGGCCCCGGGTGCTCCCCAGCACCCGGGGCCCTTTGCATGTGCCGACGATCCGACCGGCTGACGCACGTGTCCCGGTGCTCCCACCCGCTGCGCACCGCCCCGGCCCTCAGCCTGGAACGAGCACTGCGGCCCCGTTCACCCGGTCGGCCGCCAGATCGGCCAGTGCCTGATCGGCTCTGCTCAGCGGGTAGGTGCTCACCGTGACCCGGATGCCCACGCGCCCGGCCAGAGCGAGGAAATCGCGGCCGTCCTCGCGGGTGTTGGAGGTGACGCTGCGCAGATTGCGCTCCTGGAACAGATGGCGCTGGTAGTTCAGCACGGGAATGTCCGACAGATGGATTCCGGCAATGGCGAGCGTGCCGGACCTGTCCAGTGCCTCCATCGCCACCGGCACCAGGTCGCCGACGGGTGCGAACAGGATCGCCGAGTCCAGGGGCTCCGGTGGGCGGTCGTAGGCGCCGCCCACCGACGCCGCGCCGAGGTCCAGAGCGAGCGCGCGTGCCTGTGCCGAGCGGGTCAGCACATGAACGGTGGCGCCCTCGGCGACGGCCACCTGGGCAGCCAGATGGGCCGACGCACCGAAGCCGTAGATTCCCAGCCGCCCGCCCTCCGGCAGCGCGCTGCGCCTCAGCGACCGGTATCCGATGATTCCCGCGCAGAGGAGTGGTGCGAGCCGGACGGCGTCCTGGTCCTCCGGGAGCCGGTAGGCGAACGCCTCCGGAACCAGCGCCGTGTCGGCGAAGCCGCCGTCCGCGTCCCACCCCGTATAGGTGGACCGCGGGCAGAGGTTCTCCCGGCCGCCCAGGCAGTACCGGCAGCTCCCGCACGTTCCGCGGAGCCACGCTCCACCCGCCCGGTCGCCGATACGGAAGAGGCCCGCCCCATCGCCGACGGCCGCCACCCGGCCGACGATCTCATGACCGGGGACCGTGGAGGGACGGCGCGGCAGCAGATCGCCCTCGGCCAGATGGAGATCCGTGCGGCAGACGCCGCACGCTTCCACGTTCAGCAGAAGCTCCCCGGGACCGGGAGCAGGCATCGTGCGGTGCACGCGCGCCAAGGGCCCGGTGCCGATCGGACCGGGTGTCCGGACGGCCCAGCCGCTCTGCTCAGCCGGGACGGACGTGGAGACATCCACACATCCAGCGTGCGACGGGGGAGTCGGAGGGGCAACCTGCCCGTTGTCCGTATGCGAGAAGACGGCCACAGCCCCGAGCCCGGACCGCCGTGGTGGCGACCGGGTCCACCCGTGCGCTCGCTCCTGCATGTGGCGGCAGGAGGGCTAAGGTTTCAACAGGGGCGCACCAAGAACGCCCAGGGACGTCATGCACCGACACCGCAGCGCACCGGACAGCACCCAGGAGCTCCTGGTCACCCTTGGGCGTCTGGTCGATCAGGCACTGGAGAACATCAGGCTGCAGCGAGCCCGGGCGGAGCTGGGCATGGCGCTGCAGCGGCACATGCTCCCGGCCGAACTGCCGGACTTTCCGGGCATCCGGATCGCGGCCCGGTACTCGCCCTCGCAGAACGGTCTGGCTGTCGGCGGTGACTTCTACGACGCGTTCTCGATGAGGGACGGAGTGGCGGGGATCGCCATCGGTGATGTGCAGGGTCACGGGGTGGAGGCCGCCGCCTTCATGGGTGAGGCCCGCGCCAGTCTCAGGGCCCTCGCCAGCGTCACGGTCGACCCGGGGACGGTGCTGGCCCGCGCCAACGATCTGCTGATCTCACTGGGCGGTGACCTGTTCACGACCTGTTGCCTGCTGAGCATCGTCCCGAAGAGCGGTGAGTTGTGCGTCGCCCGGGCCGGGCATGTCCCGGTCGTCTGGGGCAGCGACGGCGGCGGCTCGGGCATCTCCCTGGACGCCGGCGGGGTGCCCCTGGGGATACTCCCCGGCCAGCAGTACCCCGTGACCCGTCGGCGGCTGAAGCAGCCCGGGTATCTGGTCATGGTGACCGACGGGGTCGTGGAAGGACCGGCCTACCCGATGGACGAGGGACTGGCTGCGGTGTCCGCACTGGTCGGTACGGCGGACGGGGCCGATCCCGGCGAGCTGGCCTCGCGAGTGATCAAGGTGGCGGACCTGACCGGTCATGAGGACGACGCCGCTGTCCTCGTCGTCCGCTACGACGGTGTGCCGGGCGGCGGCTAGGGCGGCCGCCCGGGCTCCGGCCACCGGCAGGCACGTACCTCGTTCGTTCGCTTCATCGGCGTGGCGTCGGCGTGCCTGACCGGCCGGGCCGCCTCGACGTGGTGTCTGATGCTGTGGTGGTGGACAGCGCACAGCTCCGGCAGCACACGGCCACGGTCCTGACGTTCCTGGCGGTGGCCGTCTGCTACTTCGCGACGGCCCGTCTGGGGCTGCTCCAGGAGGTGGTGCGCGGCCAGGTCACGCCACTGTGGCCCCCGACCGGGATCGCGGTCGCAGCGCTGCTCGTGTTCGGTATGCGGATCTGGCCGGGAATCGCGCTCGGCGCCCTCGTCGTCAACATTTTCATCGGGCCTTCCGTTGTGCCCGTCCTGTTCATCGCCGCCGGAAACACCCTCGCCCCGATCTGCTCCTACCTGATGCTGCGCCGTGCCGGCTTCCACAACGCCCTCGACCGCCTGCGGGACGCGCTGGCGCTGGTCTTCCTCGGTGCACTGGGCGGCATGCTGATCAGCGCGACCGTGGGCACCGGCATCCTGGTCCTGTCGGGGGCGCTCCCGGCCGGTGACTTCCGGCCGACCTGGTCGGTCTGGTGGACGGGCGACGCCATGGGCGTCATGGTCGTCACGCCGTTCCTGCTCGTCCTCCGAAGGCTCCGATGGCCGCACGGCGTCGGCCTGCCCAGGTGGGCCGAGGCCACCGCGCTGGTGGCATGCACGGTGACCATCACCATCCTGGCGACCGACACCCCCAACGCTTCCCTGCTCTTCCTCGTGTTCCCGTTCCTCATCTGGGCCGCCTTCCGCTTCGAGCGGGCCGGCGCCGCGTGCTGCGCACTGGGCGTGTCCATCTTCGCGATCCTCGCCGCCGGACGGATGACAGGCCCCTTCGCCCAACACGGTCTCCTCACCAACATGATCACGCTCCAGGCATTCAACGGAGCCACCTCACTCACAGCTCTGCTCCTCGCGGCGGTCGTCACCGAACGGAACCGCACATACCAGGAGATCAAGCGACTCTGTGCGCAACTCTCCGAGAAGGTGTCGCAGCAGGACACCTGAATCACTCCATCGGCCGTACGAAGAGTGCGCGTACCTGCGATCCGCAGCAAGCTGATGGGCGAACGGCACCGCAACGAGGGCAACCGGACGCCGAGACTCGGCGGACGGGCGCCATAAGAGGTGGAGCCATGCCCCATGTGTCTGCGAACGTCCATGTGTCCCGCCCCGCCGACGAGATCTTCTCGTTTCTCCGGGATCCGCGGAATCTGGCCGTGTGGTCATCGAGCATAGATCAGGTGATCGAGGGCCCGATCAGCACGGAACTCGGCGACGAGTACACCTGCAAGTTCCCGGGCAGGCGCCGGATGCATCGCCTCACGTGCACCGCGAGTACACCTGTCGAGTACCTGGCCTTCCGCGGTGCGCGCATGTGGACCCCGCTGGGCCGCCACTCCCCGGAACTCGAGTTCCGGCTGAGTCCGAGCCGGCAGGGAACGATGGTCACCGTTTCGGTCAAGCCCCATCTGGACGGTGGCATGATCATCCTTGCCCCGTTCGTGACGATGGCGTGGCGTCGTGATCTGCCGGCGGAGCTGCGGTGTCTGGCGGAGCTGCTCGCCGACGGGGACCGTCCCGATGCGGACACTACTGACGGTCAGGGGGCGGCGCCCTCTGTGGGGTGACGCGGAGGGGGAGGTGGGGCTGCGGTTCCGGGAAGGGGCTGTCCCCTGTCCGCCCTTCCCGAAACCGGGGCGGGCTACAGCAGGAAGTCGCGCGCGATCGCCGCGGACGCCCGTTCCAGTAGTGGTCCCGCCTGGGCCATGGAGACCGCGGGGTCCGGTTCCAGGTCCGTGAGGGCGTACGCGCGGCTGATGCCCGCGCCGGCCAGGGCTTCCGGCCGCAGGGCGAGGCGGCCGCAGACCGCCACGACCTCGACGCCCGCGGCACGGGCTGCCGCGGCCACGCCTGCCGGGGCCTTGCCGTGGAGGGTCTGTTCGTCGAGCGAACCCTCCCCGGTGATCACCAGCGTGGCGCGTGCCAGCGCGGGGGCGAAGCCGAGGACGTCGAGCATGACCTCGATGCCGGGGCGGAACCGGGCGCCGAGAGCGACCAGCGCCCCGTAGCCGATGCCGCCCGCGGCGCCTGCTCCGGGCAGCCGGGCGTGGTCCGGGCCCAGGACGGACGCGTAGTGGGCGAGCGCGGCATCGAGCGTCGCGATGTCGTCGTCGGTCGCGCCCTTCTGCCGGCCGTAGATCTCCGGGGCACCCTTCGGGCCCGTCAGTGGGTTGTCCACGTCGCTGGCGAGGATCAGGTCCACATCGGCCATACGCGGGTCGAGGCCGGACAGGTCCGCCTCGGCCAGATCGGCGAGGCCGCCGCCACCGGGGCCGACGGGCTTGCCGTCCGTGTCCAGGAGGCGGGCCCCGAGCGCGGCCAGCATGCCCGCGCCGCCGTCCGTGGTCGCGCTGCCGCCGACGCCGAACACGATCGTCCGGGCACCCGCGTCGAGCGCCGCGGCCAGCAGCTCGCCGGAGCCGTACGTCGTGGCCGTGAGCGGGGCGAACACTCCTGCGGGGAGGTGCTGGAGGCCCGAGGCCTCGGCCATCTCCACCACCGCCGTGGTGTCGCGCAGCGCGTACGCCGCGGTCACCGGATCCCCGAGCGGCCCCGTCACCCGCACTTCGCGGCGCTCGAACCCGGCGGCCACCGCCGCCGCCACCGTGCCGTCACCGCCGTCCGCCACGGGCAGGGTCTCGACCTGCACCCCGGGGACAACGCGCCGCAGCCCGGCCGTCACCCGCTCCGCGACCTGCACGGCCGTGAGCGAGCCCTTGAACTTGTCCGCCGCGACGAGCACGTGTGCGGTCTCCATCACTGCTCCGTCCGCCACCTTGAATCCCTTGCTTTCGAACAGGCAGTCGCGCCGCCCCCGACCCTATCCGCAGCGGATACCTGCTGCCCAGAGCCGTCGTCGCACCGGCTCCGCCCCTACTACGCTGCCCGCGTGACCACCACTGATTACGCCACCTACATCGCGGGGCTCCCCCGGGTTCTCGCTGCCGCGGCCACCGTGTTCCGGGACATCCACGGGCGAGTGCTGCTCGTCGAGCCGAACTACCGGGACGGCTGGGCGCTGCCCGGCGGTTAGGCAAAGCATCCCTAGATGTCTCAGAGCATCGCCCCGGCAGCTACCTTTTCGCTGGAGAGTCGTTAGCCACATGGTCACCTCGTTGTCTCAGGGAGAGCCATGGACTACTTCTTCACGTCACGCGTCACCGCCCGTCGTCACTACCAGGCAGTGCCCGGAGTGGCTCTGGACGGGGCCATGTACACGAGCCGGAGCAGGGCTCTCAAGGACGGCACTCCCTTCTTCCTCGGCGCGGACATGCGACCGCTGGAGCCGCACTGCTCGTTCTTCTACGAGCTCGCCAAGACCCTTGAGGCCAAGTCGCTGCGGGACTACACCTACGACTTCCTCGACCTGGACGACTTCCTCGCACGCCTGGATCCCCCGGCCGACCTGCTGTCTGCCACCGAGGACGATCTGATCGCCTACCGCGATTACTGCATCGAGTACCGTGACGAGCCGATGGCGCCGGCTACCTGGAAGCGCCGCAGGGCCACGATCAACAGGTTCTACGACTGGGCCGTCGATGAAGCCCGGCTCCTCGACCGACGCCCGTACTACCGCAAGAAGAACGGCCGCGACATCCTCAACTGGGGAGCGACCAGCGAGCTCGACGTGCGCCATCTGACGTTCGAGCAGTGGTGGTTCCTCGACCGAGTCGGCCTGCGTGGGCTGCTGCCCGACGGCACGGCTGATCCCGCCTTCCGTTCCGGTCATGCTCTGCGGGACAGCTGCGGCGGGAATCTCTCCATCACGACAGGCCTGCGGCTGCGAGAGTTCAGCGCGTTGCTCGACATCGAAGTCGGCTCCCCTCGCCGGGACAGTTCGGCCAAGGAAGTCGAACTGCAGGCGATCGCGAAGTTCGGCCTTCCCAGAACCACCGAGATCCAGGACGCCACGCTGCGCGAACTAGACTGGTACCGACGGACCGAGCGGGCCGGTTTCCTTCGCAAGGCCGCGAAGAACCTGCACCGGCAGCGAGATGAGTTGTTCGTGGTCGATGACATCGACACGCGCGCGATGAAGGTCAGCGGCATCCAGGACGGCCGGCGACGCACGTACAGGATCAAAGCGATGAAGGCGCCACTGCGGCGGATCACAGTCGTCGAGGGCGAGCACGGGCTGGAGTCGATGGCTCTGTTCGTCGGGCGCAACGGACGGATGATCAGCAGCCAACGCTGGGAGCAGATCTTCGCCGACGCACACGCGAGAGCGGTGCGGGTCGCGGCCGAACACAACCTGCCGCTGGAGATGCCGGGGCAGGTCCGCATCCATGATCTTCGCCATACCTTCGCCGTTTACATGCTGGAGCAACTGACCGAGTTGGTCCGCGGCCAGGACGAGGAACAGCAGCGCCTCACCGGCCGCCCGCACGCCTATGCGGCAGATCACGTCTCCCGTAACCCGTTCCTGACCGTCATGCGACTCCTCGGGCATCGCCGTCCCGAATCGACCATGCGGTATCTGACCTACAAGCGAAAGACGAACCTGCTCGTCTCCCGTGCGGTGAAGGACTGGAACGATCAGGACCGCACGTACGCGGACTTAGCCGCTCGCCAGGCCGCAGGGTGGGTCGCCTGATGCCGCGCCGAGGAGAACGCAAATCCCAGTCCGCGACGCTACCGCCGCGGCTGCCAGCTCCACGCACAGCCAACCACGTCGGAGTGCGGGAATTGACTGCGGTGCAGCGGGGACACACCACGACGAGCCGGATCAATCCGGGAGAGTACCCATGTCGGGCGCTGGTGGCTCAACTGGCAGACGTGTGGATCGAGTATCACCACAAAGCAGCCTTGAAGAACAGCGACAGGCATCTCGGAGCGGTTCACTCGTTCGCGAAGTTCATCGGCCCGTACCTCACGGCTCAGGGCCTGGACCCGGCTGATGCCCGTCTCGACACCGACCACATCGATCTCACCGAGGCCATCTACGCGTGGGAGAACGACCTCCTCGCCCAGTTTCCCGAGAATTCGTCGCAGCCGTGGGCGTTGTCACGCTCGTTGCTCGCGTTGATACACCACCGGGCCGAGCGCGATGCCCGCGTGCCTGACAAATTGCGCAGGCGTGCTGCGGCGCCACCCACTCTGCGTAAGGCCACCGGGGAACCGCTGGACGAGTTCTCCAACTCCGAACGTCTCGCACTCAAAGGCGCCGCCCAGGACGACCTGCGAGCCCTCGAGAAGCGTCTTGCCCAAGGAAGGGAACTCCTGGGGGCAGGTCAAGATCCGCGAGAGTTCGGCTGGGCAGAACTGCCTAATCTGGTCTGGGCCGCCCGTCACCGTCTGCTGACCATGGATGAACTCCGTGTGCACCTCCCTGCGCACGCCAAGCGCTGGCCTCAGGAACTACGGGATGTACGGCCGGCCGACAACGGTGCGCTCGGCGGCTTCTACGGCCTATTACGGGGAGTGCACGCCTTGCTCTATCCGCAGGAGCTGGACCTGCACCCGTTTCGAGTCCTATTGCTGCTGGCCATGCTCGACTGCACGACCGAGGAACTACATGCGCTACGGGTTCCAGACCTCGAGTTCAGCAATCAAGGCGTACGTATTGTCCAGACCAAAGATCGCGCAGACCGCGTCCGCGCCGACTACCACGTGGTCGACCTACTCTTGGAGAAGGGCGAGGTGCCTGGGGAGCTTGCTTACGAGGGCCGAGGCGACTGGGATGTCCCTGGCCTGCTGCGACGCCTTGTTACGGCCACCGCGCTGACGCGCGAGGTATTCGGTGGCGTGCCGTGGCTGTTCACCGCTGTCGAGTATGCGAAGAACCGCAGCATCATGGACGCTCGGTTCGCCCGCTTCGTCGACCCCGGTCGCCGCTTCACGCACTGGATCGCCTCCCATCTCGACGCGGACGGCCAGCCCGCCTTGGCCATCTCCGAACCACACGCGGCGCCCCGACTACGCAAGACCGCGAAGACCACGCGCGTCGTTGCCCTGGGGGGCACCTTGTCCGACATGGCAGGGGATGATCACAGCATCCAGGTGTTCCAGGGCCACTACGCTCACGGCACTACAGCGCGGGTGCTGGCCGGAGCGGCGATGAACCGCGCCCAGCAGCTCGTGTTCGACCGGCTCGCCGACAAGCCGGTTCTGGTCGCACCGGACGTACAGTCCCGCCTCGGTGAGCCCGAAGTCGCGCACGCGCTGGGGGTGAGTCCTGAACAGGGGGCCGCCCTGAGTGCCGGAGAGCTCGACATGGGCGTCACCAACTGCAAGAACCCTCATGACTCGCCGCACAGCACTCCCGGCAAGCTCTGTCATGTCGCCCCGGCCATGTGCATGGTCTGCACCAACGCCGTCGTGTTCGTCTCCCAACTGCCGCAGCAGTTATTGCTGTCCGATCACATCGAGCGGATGCGCCTGACACAGCCACCGCCGGTCTGGGATGCGGTGTGGGGGCGCCAGGCCAAGGCTCTGGCCGAAGTGTTCGAGGAATGCGCCGAGCACATTCCCACCGCGCGCCGGGCCATCCAGGAGCACGACATCCGACTGAATCTGTCGTTGGGCATGCGAACGGAGTACGACCGATGACCATTCCCGCCGCGATGGACAGGCCGGTCTCCCGGGCCTTCGCTGACGATGAAGCCGTCTACGCCAGTATGCCAGGACAGCTCCCCGGCGTTCGGGGGCCGTCCTTCGGACGCATCGATGAGTGGCCCTGCGATTGCCTCCGCCGGCCGGCGAACAAGATCCCGGCAATGTGGAAGTGTGTGTTCCCGAACGATCCGGTCTGGAACTTGCGCGTGCGGGAAGTGGCATTCAGCATGCTCAACCCCAATCACCAGGCTCTGCGGAACGCGGGAATCTTCCTGCCCAGAAAGAAGTGGGCCACCGCCACGGTCATCAAGGTCTGCTTCGGCGTGTCGCAACTCGGGGCCTGGGCTCGTCGCGAAGGGATGCCGGACAGCTTGCACTTCTGGTCGGTCGAGGACTGGCAGGCCTACATCGACCACTGCGCGTCAAGCACGCAACCGGAATCCGTGCGCAGTGCGGTGGGAGCCGTACGCCATCTGGTCCGCTTCTCCGCTGTCCTCACAGGCACCGCCACACTGGAAGACCCCTGGCCAGGTCGGACAGACAGCGACGTGGCCAAGGTCGCCACTGGTGACGAGCTGGCCACACCCTCGATCGCACCGGAAGTCTGGTGGCCGCTTCTACGGGCTGCCTGGTCCTATATCGATCGGTATTCCGCGAGCATCCTGGATCAACGCGACCGCGAAGCAGAGCGGGCGTCAGCACCCCGGTTGACCCAGGCCACCCTCAGTGCCGAAGTCATCAACGAAAAGCTGGAGTTGTGGCTGACCAACCCGGCCAACCTGGTACCCGTCAGCGACCGCGAGAACAGGGTCAACCCGAAGGGCTCACCCATCTGGAGCTCCTTGAGCCGAGCAGTGACGGCTGGAGCCAGCTCGACAGTCTTCGCCACCAAGAACAACCGGCAAGGCACGGAGCGTCGGCAGAAGGTCATGCGGATGATCGAAAGGACGGGCCGGATCCGGCCTGTCCGCCCCACCGCCGCCAAGCAGCTCGAATCGGACTACGCCGACTACGCGACACGCCGCCGCTCATCACAATCCATGGATGCCACGCTCCAGAAGTGGCTCGCCAACCCGGCTAATCTCATTCCCGTTCACGCCGAAACGAGTCGGCTCGCTCCCGGAGAGCCGGTGTGGTCAGCACTGGAATCTCTGCTCTATGACACCTCGGAGCGGGTGGATGTCTTCGGCAGCGGCAGCAAACAGGGGCGCCGTCGACGCGATCTGGTGCTGCAAGCCGCAGTCGGCGAGCGCCGGACCGTGTACTCGGACAAGCAACTGGACAGGGATCTGCGGATACTTCGGGCATCCTGCTACATCTTCGTGGCGGCGTTGAGTGCGATGCGGGACAGCGAAATCCAGGAAATCCAGCGCGGTGCGCTCACGCAGCACTACGGAGCACCGGCGATCGGCTCCCACAAGTCCAAGGGAGATCTTTCACGACCGCGCGCCAACTGGTGGATCATCGAGCCGGTCGCGCAAGCCTTGGCAGTGGCCGAACGGTTGACCTGGCACGACACGCACATCTTCGCCTCGATGACGCCTCCCAGCGAGAACGGGCATGCCGGACGAGCACGCGCCGGGATCTCAGCAGCCGACAACATCGACTTCTTTATCGAGACGGTGAATAGCAGCCGGCACCTCACTGGTCTGGAGGAAATCCCTCCTGGGCGGGTACGTCCGCACATGTTCCGCAGGACCATGTCAATCATCGCCAGCCAGCAGCCGGACGGCGACATTGCTCTGGGTACTCAGCTCAAGCACGCCGCGCGCCGGGCGCTGGCCAATCGCCTTACCGGTGCCTACGGCAAGACCGATGCCAAATGGGCGAAGGAGTTCGACACCGATCTGCAGACCGCAGCGGCCGAGAAGCTGGTCGGACTCCTCAAGGCCCGCCGAAGCGGGGCCACCATCGCGGTCGGACCCGGTGCCGCCCGCTTCCACGCCGGGCTGGACAAGGTCAATACCCTCCTCACACAGGGCCCCACACTGCGTGCCCAGGTCGCCGACGAGCGGCTGGAAGTCACGCTCCTGCGGGACGAGTTCGCGAACCTCCACCTGGGCACGGTCAACCACTGCCTCTGGAACGCGCCCACCGCGGAGTGCCAGAACCAACTCCCGCCTGCTCAGCGCGGCCAGGCACCACTGCTGGGTGCCTGCCAACCGTCCCGTTGCCGCAATTCCGTCCTCACCTTGTCGCACGAGCGGATCTGGCGCATGGAGGAGGCCGACTTGGTGGAGTTCTTGAAGAAGAGGCTCTCCAAGCCGCTGCGCGAGCAAGCCCAGACCCGGCTCGCCGAAGTCCGCTCTGCCACCGCGCAGATCGACAAGCTGAAGGACAACATCTGATGCCGGTGTCCGCAGCCACCGCCGCAAAGCTCCGGGAAGCCATGGCCAGGCTGCTGGCCGGAGAGCCCCTGCACAGCGACGGCGCGCTCACCAAGGAGAATCTGGCCCGCGAAGCCCAGGTCAGCCACGCCAGCGTCCACCGAGCCGAGGACATCCTCGCCGAGTGGAACGCCCGCATCCCGCAACCAGTCCTCCGTACGCCCGGCGAGGTTCAGCGCGACGAGACCATCGCTGATCTGAAGGGAAAACTCAGAAAAGCCAGCCAGAAGGTCACGGAGCTGCAGAGCAAGCTCGACGCCCTGGCCACGGTAACCGCCAACCTGTACCACGAGAACATCGAGCTGAAGAAGAAGCAGAACACTCGGCAACAGGGTCGCCTGACCGCCCTCAGCGGCGACATCGATTCTCACCGCTGACCCGATCGCGCCTGACAATCCCAGGAGCACCGACCAGTCGCTCCCAGGACGGGGACGGAGTTGAGATTTACTGGTGGGCGCTCGTACTCACTTTCGCCGGTTCTCCGCGGAGCTCAGTTCGGCGGTCACCAACAGTGATCTCGGTCGGCAGTGGGGCTCCAGGGGACCAGAGCCAGCGCGTGCTCGGATCCGGAATAAACCAATCGCCTGCACGTCGATGCTCCCGTAGGGTGCGCGGATTGTTGTGGCAGAGAGGCGGTTCGGAACGTGGCACCCAGGTCAGTGACGCGGGAGCAGTTGGCGAGTGCGGCGCGGGCCGCACTGGGCGACGGGCGGCGGCTGGAGGCGGTCGAGCGGATCGCGGGCGGCAGTAAGAAGGGCGTGTACCGCCTGGTGATGGACGATGCGACGACGGCGATCGCCTACCTGTGGGACGGCGCCGAGAACTACTGGCCGGCGTCAGAGGGCGACGACGACCTCACCGAGCCGTTCTCGCCCGGCCTCGAACTCGATCTGTTCGAGGCTGCACACGCGCGGCTGGACGCGCTCGGCGTCCGCGTCCCGGCGATCCGTCTCGTCGACCGGGATGGCGCCCACTGCCCGGCCGACCTTGCGATCGTCGAGGACCTCCCGGGCGAGAGCCTGGAGGAGTTGCTCGCGCGCGACCGGAGCGCGGCTGCTGCGGTCATGGCCCGGCTCGCGGAGTCGCTGGAGGCGATGCGGGGCCACCGGGCACCGGCGTACGGCAAGGTGGCCGTGGTCGACGGAGGAGGAACGTCGCGCGGTACGTCGTGCGAGGGGGTGGTTCTCGATCGTGCGCTGCGAGACCTCGCCGAGGCGGCCTCGCGCGATCCGCGGGTCGCGGGCGCCCGCGACCGGCTGGAGGAGCGGCTGCTGGGCCTGGCGGCGGCGGTGCGGCCGCGCGCGGAGTACGCGGTCGTGCACGGTGAACTGGGGCCCGACCACGTGCTGGTGGACGCGGACGGGAAGCCCGTGGTAATCGACATCGAGGGATTGATGTACTTCGATGTCGAGTGGGAGCACGTGTTTCTACAGATCCGCCTGCACGATGCCTATCGGCCACTGGGGGTGGCCGGGTTGGACGAGGACCGGCTCGCGCTCTACATGCTGGCACAGCGACTCTCGCTGACGGCGGGGCCGCTGCGGCTGCTCGACGGGGACTTTCCCGACCGGGCCTTCATGGCGGGCATTGCCGAGTACAACCTGAAGCAGGCGCTGGAACTGGTCCACGCCTGAATTCCCGGGTGTCTCAATCCTCGGACGTCAGCCCCTCCGCCCCAGGGCCTCGACGCCGTCTGTGCCGGACTCTCCCTCCCCCGGGTTACGTCTCGTCTGTTCGCCGCCCGCTACCCGCCGATCCCTGCTTCAGCGATGGGCGGTAGCGCTACGGGTCCGACCCCGCTCTCCATCCATACGGGGCCGCAATCGGCTGAGTGAACCGCCACGTCCTGCGGGCCGACGTGGACTTTGACACTCTGCGGCGCTGAGACACCCAGGCTCTTCCGTAGTAGCTGCGACTTCGTTCCCTGGGGCACCGCGATGAGACATCCGGGGTACTGAGACATGCGAACTGTTCATAACGGCGGAACGGTCGAGTCGGACGAGGGCGAGAGCCCTCGGCAGGCCGCGCGACGCGAGACGGCCGAGGAGATCGGTCTCGATCTGGAGCCGGGACGGCTGCTCGCGATCGACTGGGCACGCGGCCCGAAGCGACCACCGATCGCCGCGTATCTGTACGACGGCGGAGTGCTGGACGAGGCGGAGCTGAAGGCGATCCGGCTGCAGGAGGAGGAACTCCTGTCCTGGGAACTGGTCGAGCGCGACGACCTCGACCGCTATCTGCACGGCGGTCTCGCGCTACGCCTGAGGGCGGCACTGGATGTGCTCGATTCCAGCAGCGGTGCAGTGGAGCTGGAGGACGGCCGCCCGGTGACCGGCTGACGTACGCACCCGATCGCGCCCCGCGCCCACCACCCGTCACGTATAGCCTGTATTCCCGTTGTGTCCCGTTGTCTTGACAGGGCGTCAGCTGATAGTCCGGTCGACGGCTGCCGGACACCCGAGTTCATGTGTCATTTGTCCGCAGTGCACGCTCGACCGGCATCATCCGAACTCCACTACAGCGGAGGGATCATGCGTACGCACACGGGACACCTCGGCGGGCTGCTGGCCACGATCGTCGCAGCGTTCGCCTGTACGGCAGTTGTCGCCACGGCGTCGGCCGCGACCGCAAAGCCGGCGTCGGCCCCGGCCGCACACCGCAAGGTGCCGCTGTCGGTCGACGGCGGCGCGTGGCAGTCGGGGCATGTCCAGGGCATGGCCATCGACCGCCGCAAGGGCTTCATGTACTTCTCCATGACCAACCTGCTGGTCAAGACCGACCTCAAGGGCAACCCGGTCGGCTCGGTCACCGGATTCACCGGCCATCTCGGCGATCTGGACTTCAACGAGAAGGACGGCAGGGTCTACGGCTCGCTGGAGTACAAGGAGGCGAAGTCCTTCTACATCGCGATCCTCGACGTCGACCGCATCACCCGGATGGACATGGACGCCCAGTCCACGGGTGTCGTGTCGACCGTCTATCTCAGGGAGGTGGTGAAGGACTTCACCGCCGATATGAACGGCGATGGCGTCTTCGACGGCGACACGGCCAATACGCCCGATCACCGCTACGGCTGCAGCGGCATCGACGGCGTCGCGTTCGGCCCGGCGTTCGGCGACCGACGCGGCAAGCGCGGTGAGCAGAAGCTGACGGTCGCGTACGGCGTGTACGCCAACACGGGCCGCACGGACAACGACCACCAGGTGCTGCTCCAGTACGACGTCACACGGTGGAAGAAGTACGAGCGCCCGCTGACCGAGTCCGCCCCGCACACCAGCGGCCCTGCACACGTCGACGGAAAGTTCTTCGCGTACACCGGAAACACCACGTACGGCGTGCAGAACCTGGAGTACGACGGCTACAGCGGCAACTGGCTGATGGCCGTCTACAAGGGCACCAAGCCGGGCTTCCCCAACTACTCGGTCTTCGCGCTGGACGGTGCGAGGAAGCCGGTACGCGGCCCCGTCCTCGGTCAGCAGAGGCCGGAGCGCGGTCTGCTGCTTCCCCTGCTGCGCGATGGGGCGCACGATGCGGCGACCGGCACGTACGGGTGGCCGGTGCCGGGGCAGTACGGGCAGTACGGGCTGATCTCGCTCGACGACGGGCGGTTCTATGTCGCTCGGAGCGGCAAGGTCCAGGACGGCGGCGTCACCAAGCAGACAGCCCGCGCCGTGCTGAACACCTGGACGGGCCGGATCCCGTCACCATTCAGCCCTGTCGGTCCTGCGGCTTGACGTCCACCTCGCGCAGCGACTCCTCGCGCGCGGCGGTCCGCGCTTCGGTGCGGTGGCCGCGCGCGATGTAGTCGCGCACGACGAGTTCGACGGCGTCCTGCGGGCTGCCGACGCCCGCGAGCACCATCACTTCCACCACGAGTTCCGCATCGAGACCTACGGTGACCTCGGCCATGGGCCGGGACCATGGCACCGGGTGAAATGACCTCGCGGGAGACGGCCGGCGCTGCGTACGCTCGTGCCATGACTCTCGTCGCGATCCTCAGCGGCGCCGGTATCTCCACGGACTCCGGCATCCCCGACTACCGCGGTCCCCATGGGCTTTGGCGCAAGGACCCGGAGGCCGAGAAGCTTGTCACGTACGACTGCTACATGGCCGATCCGGAGATCCGCCGCCGCTCCTGGCAGATGCGCCGTACCAGCGCGACCTGGGGCGCTGAGCCGAACGCGGCCCACCGCGCGGTGGCGGAGCTGGAGCGGTCCGGCGCCCCGGTGCGGGTGATCACTCAGAACGTCGACAGTCTGCATCAGCTCGCCGGTCTGCCCGCCCGCAAGGTACTCGAACTGCACGGGACGGCGCGCGAGACGGTCTGCACCCGCTGCCATGCCCGCTCCCCGATGGCCGAGGCGCTGGCCCGGGTGGAGGCGGGCGAGGCCGACCCGCCGTGCAGCGTCTGCGGCGGCATCCTGAAATCGGCGACGATCATGTTCGGCGAGCAGCTCGATCCGGTGGTGCTGGGCGAGGCGATGTCGATCGCCAAGGCCTGCGAGGTCTTCATCGCGGTCGGTACGACGCTGCAGGTGCAGCCCGCCGCCTCGCTGGCCGGGATCGCGGTGGACAACGGGGCGCGGCTGATCGTGGTGAACGCGGAGCCCACACCGTACGACGAACTGGCCGACGAGACCATCCGCGAGCCCATCGGCACGGCGCTTCCCGCACTGCTGAAGCGACTGGCCGCGAACCCGGAAACGGGTACGGGCTCCAGGGGCTGAGTGGTCGCTCCGGCCGAATAGGACCGACCGGCACATGGGGGGTGGGAGAAGGAGCGGGGCTGGGTGCGTGCAGTTGCAAGGCGGAGGAGGGAGGCAACGCGAAGGGGGTCCCCCCATGCCTTCAGGGCTATGGGGGAGTTGTCGACTGACGACAACGCCGCAGATGTGCGTGCCCAGCCCCGCGACGCCGCCCCCCATGTGCCGGTCGGTCTGACGCTCAACCCTGCCGCAGCGGCGCCGAGCGAACCGGGGAGTGTCGGCCGGCGAGCTGACCGGCGTGGTCGACGTCCGGGATCTTCGGTGTCCCGCAGCAGCAGCCGCGGCAGACGCTGACGGCGGGGCGGGGCGTGCCCTGGGCGGGGTCGGCCTTGCGGGTGCGGCGGCTCATACGGGGACGCCTCCGATGCCGGCGCGGATGGTCACCATGGGGCTCTATCGATCCCTGCCGCCGAGTCGAACACCTGCACTCCCCCGCCGGCCGGTGAGGTAGAGTGGATGGCTGCGAAGGGGAGTAGCCCCGCAAACCGGTCGTCGACACACTGGAGCCCCCGGGTTCCCGGTGGCCGGGCCCGTAGAACCTTACGGGCGGGCGAGACCTTCGGTCAGGTATGACGCGCCCGCGCCCCGTGGGCGCTGACGTCATGCCGGGCCGAGTGGTCCTCCGAAAAGCCCGAGTGGCGCTTCGCGAAGGCCCGGGGCCCGGCTCTTACAGAAAGCCACCCGGAATGCACCTCGACCCCCTGGCGATCCTCACCGCCTTCGGGCTGATCTTCCTCGCGGAACTCCCCGACAAGACGATGTTCGCGTCGCTTGCCATGGGCACCCGTATGCGACCGCTGTATGTCTGGTTCGGTACGTCGTCCGCGTTCATCGTGCACGTCGCCATCGCGGTCGGGGCAGGCAGTCTGATCGGGCTGCTGCCCGACTGGATCGTCAAGCTCGTCTCGGCGTCCCTCTTCGCGTTCGGCGCGTTCATGCTGCTGCGCAACGGCGGCGGCGATGACGAGGAGGAGGGCGGCACCAAGACGGTGACCGGCTTCTGGCCGGTCTACTCGACCGCGTTCATGGCGGTCTTCATCAGCGAGTGGGGCGACCTCACCCAGATCACCACGGCCAATCTGGCCGCGAGCAACGGCACCTGGTCCACGGCGATCGGGTCCGCGGCCGCCCTGATGTCCGTCTCGGCGCTGGCGCTGCTCGCGGGGCGGTTCATCGCGAAGCGGGTGCCCCTCAAGACGGTTCAGCGGATCGGCGGGCTCTGCATGCTGGGGCTGGCGATCTGGACCCTCGTGGAGATCTTCACCGGCTGACGCCTCCGCCGCTACGGCGTTGCTTCGGCTTTTTCGTGCGTGGCTTCCGGACGGGCTCGGACCAGGTCTTCCAAGCCCGTCCTCGCGTTCTTCGCCCGGGCGGCGTCAGAAGAGCGCCGGGGTGTCGTCCTGCGTACCGTTCTCGAAGGCCAGCAGCCGCTGCTTGCGGTCGAGCCCGCCGCCGTAGCCGGTGAGACTGCCGGAGGCGCCGATGACACGGTGGCAGGGGACGATGATGCCCACCGGATTCTTGCCGTTGGCGAGACCCACCGCGCGTGAGGCGCCCGGTTTGCCGAGGAGCTCGGCCAGTTCGCCGTACGAGCGGGTCTCGCCGTACGGAATCAGCTGGAGCTGTGCCCAGACGCTGCGCTGGAACGGGGTGCCGTCCAGATGCAGCGGCAGGTCGAACTCGCGCAGTTCACCGGCGAAGTAGGCGTCGAGCTGACGGATCGTCTCCGCGAAGGGGTGTGGGTCGGGGTCGCCGAAGGTCTCCTCGGGCGGGCGGTGCCGCTGGTCCGTCATATAGAGGCCTGCCAGGACTCCGTCGGTGGCGACGAGAGTGAGCGGACCGTACGGGCTGTCGACGACCGTGTGCTGCCGGGTCACGTCACGCGTATGCGTCGCGGTCATGGGTGAACTTCCCAACTTGCTCATGCGGGCAGGTGGTTGATGGGGTGATCGTCCACGGTCCAAAGATACTGGACCGCGTACGCCCGCCAGGGCCGCCAGGCAGCCGCGCGGGCGGTGAGCGCTGCGGATGTCGACGGGAGGCCCAGTTGGTCGGCCGCGCGCCGGATGCCGAGGTCGGTGGGGAGGAACGCATCCGGATCTCCGAGCGCCCGCATCGTGATCACCTCGACGGTCCAGGGGCCGAAGCCGGGCAGGGCGGTCAGTTCGGCCCGCGCCTTCTCCCAGTCGGTGTCGGTGCCGAGTTGCAGTGTGCCGTCGGCGAGTGCGCCGACGAGTGTGGTGAGGGTGGTGCGGCGGCTGCGCGGCAGGGCGAGCTGTTCGGGGTCGAGCGCGGCAAGGGCCCCGGGGGTCGGGAAGAGATGGGTGAGGCCGCCCTCCGGGTCGTCGACGGGGAGGCCGTGGGCGGTGACCAGGCGGGCCGCGTGGGTACGGGCGGCCGCGGTCGAGACCTGCTGGCCGAGCACCGCCCGTACGGCGAATTCCGCACCGTCGACGGTACGCGGCACCCGTCGGCCCGGTGCCTTGTCGACCAGGGGGGCGAGCAGTGGATCGGCGCGCAGCTGGTCGTCGACGGCCACGGGGTCGGCGTCCAGGTCGAGCAGCCAGCGGCAGCGGCTGATCGCGACGGTGAGATCGCGCGGATCGGTGAGGGAGAGCCGGCAGGCGATGTGGTCGGGGTGCGGCGTGAGGGCGACGATGCCGTGTCCGTACCGGAGGGTGAGCGTGCGGCGGTAGGCGCCGTCGCGCCACTCCTCCACGCCGGGGACCGCGGTCGCGGCCAGGTGGCCGAAGAGGTTGGTGGGGTTGAGCGGGGCCCGGTACGGCAGCCGCAGCGCTATCACGCCCGGAGTGGGCGACGGTGTCGCGGACCGGGCCGCACGGCTGCGCAGCTCGCCCGGGGCCAGCGCGAAGACCTCACGGACGGTGTCGTTGAAGGTGCGGATCGAGGAGAACCCGGCTGCGAACGCGACCTCGGCCATGGGGAGTCCGGTCGTCTCGATGAGCAGCCGCGCGGTCTGGGCGCGCTGCGCACGGGCCAGGGCCAGCGGGCCGGCGCCCAGCTCGGCGAGCAACTGTCGCTCGATCTGGCGGGCGGAGTAGCCCAGCCGGGCCGCAAGACCGGGGACGCCTTCGCGGTCGACGACACCGTCCCGGATGAGTCGCATCGCACGGGCGACGGAGTCGGCACGGGCGTTCCACTCCGGGGAGCCGGGGCTGGTGTCGGGGCGGCACCGCTTGCAGGCCCGGAATCCGGCCTGCTGGCAGGCGGCGGCGCTGGGGTAGAAGGTCATGTTCTCGACCTTGGGCGGCACGACGGGGCAGCTGGGACGGCAGTAGATCCGGGTGGTCAGGACCGCCGTGAAGAACCAGCCGTCGAAGCGGGCGTCCTTGGACTGGACGGCCCGCACGCAGCGCTCGGTGTCGGTGTGCATGACTCAAGCATCGGCCACGGGGCACGTGGGGGCTGGCGAGAATCCGACATCAGCCCTGCGCTGCCAGGACCTCTTCGAACTCCGCATACGCATGCGTGTCGAACAGCACGAACCGCACCTCCTCGACGGGCGGGGCGGCCTCCTCCAGAACTGTACGGACGGCGATACGCGCCCCGTCGTTCATGGGCCAGCCGTAGATCCCGGTCGAGATGGCGGGGAAGGCGATGGTACGAGCCCCCAGCTCCGCAGCCACACGCAGCGATTCGCGGTAGCAGGAGGCGAGGAGTGCGGACCGGTCCTCGGCGCCGTTCCAGACCGGCCCTACGGTGTGGACCACCCATCGGGCATCGAGCCTTCCGGCGGTCGTGGCAACGGCCTGGCCGGTGCGCAGCCCCTTGCCGTACTGCGAGGCACGCAGCTCGCGGCACGCGGCGAGGATCTCCGGACCGCCGCGCCGGTGGATCGCTCCGTCGACTCCGCCGCCGCCGAGCAGGGAGGAGTTTGCCGCGTTGACGATGACATCGGCGGACTGCTGGGTGATGTCACCGTGTACCAGGGTGACGGTGACGGCCTCGGGTGTGCGCATGCGGCCATGATGCCGTGCCCCCGTCTGCCGCACGGCCCTTGGCGCTGCTGTTCGGCGGACCTGTGGTCCACCTGGCCGGCCAGGCCTGGTACTACCGCGTCACCACCCGCCGGGCCCGGGCCGAACGGCTCGTCGCGGGCGCCGCCCGCGTCGTCGCCGGTGTCGCCGCGGTCTGGATGCCTCCGCCCGCCTCCCTCGCCGTGCTCGACGTGATCCTGGTCGCCGTCGTCCTGCCACACGTCCACGGCCGGCCGGCGAAGGCCCTGAAGGTCACGGCCGGAGACGACTGGTGCCCCCTGCCCGGTGGGTCAGGGGGCACATCGGGCCGGGGGCCGGACGGTCCCGGCGCTCCGGACGGCCTTGAGGCGCTCAGGCCGCCCGAAGCCGCCGCCAGACGGCCTTCGCCGCATGGTGACCGGACATGCCGTGCACGCCCGGGCCGGGCGGAGTGGCCGAGGAGCACATGAACACCGCCGGATGCGCCGTCGCATACGGAACCCGTGCGAGCTTGGGCCGTATCACCGTCTGAAGGCCGGAGAACGCGCCGCACGCGATGTCGCCGCCGACGTAGTTGGCGTTGCGCGCCGCGAGTTGGGGCGGCCCCGCGACCGCTCGGGCGAGCACCAGGTCGCGGAAGCCCGGGGCGAACCGCTCCAGCTGCCGCTCGATGACCTCGGTGGCGTCGCCCTCCCAGCCCGCCGGGACATGCCCGTACGCCCAGAAGACATGCCGGCCCTCGGGCGCGCGGGACGGATCGACCAGGCTGGGCTGTGCGGTGATCAGGAACGGCACGCTCGGGTCGCGGCCCGTCACCGCGGCGCTCAGCGCGGAGTTGATTTCGCCGGCCGTGGGGCCGATGTGGACCGTTCCGGCGCGGCGGGCCTCCTTCGCGGTCCAGGGGACGGGGCCCGCCAGCGCGTAATCGATCTTGAAGCAGGATGCCCCGTACCGATAGCCGCTGTAGGCGTGGCCCAGCCCCGCGATGCGGGCGAGGGCGGTCGGCGAGGTGTCGAAGATGTAGGCGCGGGCGGGCGGGAGCTCGTCCAGGCGCTTGACCTCCGTGCCGGTACGGATCGTGCCGCCCTGTTCGCGTATGTACGAGGCAAGGGCGTCGGAGATGGCCTGCGATCCGCCGCGCGGCACGGGCCAGCCCTTCTCGTGCGCGGCGAGGGCGAAGAGCAGGGCGACCCCGCCGGTGCCCAGGCCGCTGACGGGCGCTATGGCATGGGCGCCGAGCCCGGCGAACAGACCGCGCGCCTTCGCGCCGCGGAAGCGGCGGGAGAGCAGCGTCGCGGGCTGGAGCGCGTCGAGACCGAATCGCACCCAGCGGTACGGGTCACGGGGCAGCCCGTCCCACGGGGTGCGCAGAAAGTCCGCGGCGAGGGTGTCCCAGTGTCCGAGGAAGGGGGCGACGAGCCTGCGGTACGCCCCCGCGTCCTGGGCACCGAGCGACATGGCGCTCTCCCCCACCGACGCGGTGAGCACGGCGGCCGACCCGTCCGGGAACGGGTGGGCGAGCGCCAGCTCGGGCTGGAGCCACTCCAGGCCGTGCCGGGACAGCGGCATAGCGTTGAACGCGGGCGAGCCGATACCCAGCGGATGAACGGCGGAACAGGGGTCGTGGCGGAAGCCGGGGAGGGTGAGCTCTTCGGTACGGGCACCGCCTCCGACGGTCTCGGCCGCCTCGAAGACCTCCACGGCGAAGCCACGGCGGGCCAGTTCGGCCGCGGCGGTCAGTCCGTTGGGCCCCGCCCCCACGACGACAGCATCAAGCATCGACGGCACCTTCGGACTCCTTCGTCAGCCGACGGCCAGGACACCCAGGATATTCCGAGGCGCCGACAGCTCGGCCGCGGGTAGGGTCGCCGCTCGATGAACACTCCGAATTCTCAGGCCGCGCCTGTGCCGCATCCCTGCTCTGTCACGCCCGCCCGTATCGCGGACATGGCCTCCCGGCTCGCCGCGCTGCCCGGCATCCGGGCCGTTGCCCTGGGTGGCAGCCGGGCCCGCGGCACGCATCGCCCGGACTCCGACTGGGATCTGGGCGTGTACTACCGCGGCACTCCTGACCTGGCCGCACTGACCGCGTTGGCGTCCGAGGTACAGGGCTCCCCGGCAGAGGTCGCGGGTCCCGGCGGCTGGGGGCCCTGGGTCGACGGCGGGGCCTGGCTGCGGGTGGACGGCGCCCCGGTGGACTGGATCCTGCGTGATCTGGACCGGGTGGAGGCGGTCTGGTCCGACTGCCTCGAAGGCCGCTTCGAGGTGGGCGTGCAGCCGGGGCACCCGCTCGGCTTCTGGTCCCCCGCCTATCCCGGCGAGGTCGCGCTCGGGCACGTACTTGCCGATCCCCGGGGCGAATTGACAGTGCTTCAGCGGGAGACCTGCACCTATCCGGAGCCACTGCGCACCGCGCTCGTCGAAGCCGCGTGGGAGGCGGAGTTCTCGGTTGCGGCCGCCCGCAAGTCGGCCTCTGCCGGGGACCCGCTCCATGTCGCCCTGTGCCTGTCGCGGGCGTTCGGCATCCTCACCCAGTCGCTCCACGCCCACCACCGCACCTGGTGTCTGAACGAGAAGGGTGCGCTGGCCGCTGCGGCCGCTCTGCCGGACACCCCCGCGGACTTCGCCGAACGGGTCGGCGAGGCGCTGCGGGGGCTGGACGCGGCGGCGGTGGAGAGGGCTGCGGGGTTGGTGCGGGACGTCCGATCGGTGCTTGCGACGGGCGCCGGAGAAACCGGGAGCTGCTTGTGATCGCAGAATTCCAGTGCGTGGTACTCGACTGCGCCGATCCCGCACACCTCGCCGGGTTCTACCACTGCCTGCTCGGCGGGGAGGTCGACCGGCCGGACCGGCGATGGACGCTCGGCGACGGCTGGGCGACGCTCCACACGGCAGCCGGGCCGGTCCTCGCGTTCCAGCGGGTGGCGGACCACCGGCCGCCGCGGTGGGGGGACCCGGTGCACCCGCAGCAGTTCCATCTGGACTTCGGCGTCCCGGATCTGGACGCGGCGCAGACACAGGCAGTGGCGGCCGGTGCGGTCGTCCTCGACGACGGGGCCGGGACGGGACGCCCGTGGCGGATCTACGCGGACCCGGCCGGGCATCCGTTCTGCCTGGTCCAGCACGGCAACGGCGAGGCGGCGGTCGGTCAGACTTCGCCGCGCAGCGCCTGAAGGACGCGCTCGACGGTCGCCTCGTCACGGGCCGCCGTGAACGGCAGGGCGTTGCCGCCGGTGATGCGGAACGGGGCGCCGGAGAGCGTGGCCTGGGCGCCGCCCGCCTCGGTGACCAGGAGCAGGCCTGCCGCGTGGTCCCAGGCGTACTCCCAGTTGAAGGCGACCGCGTCCTGGTCGCCGCGGGCGACGGCCAGGTATTCGAGGCCCGCCGAGCCGCACGGGCGGGCGTGGATGCCTTCGGTGCGCAGGCCGAGCAGGGCGCGCTTCTGGGCGTCGGAGGTGTAGTCGGGGTGCGACATGGCCACCTGCAGAACAGCCCCGGGCGCGGGCGAGCCGGAGTGAATCGGCTTGCCGTCGAGCGTGGCACCGCGGCCGCGGACGGCGATCGCCATCTCGTCCAGAGCCGCGGCATACGTCCAGGAGGCCAGGAGTTCGCCGCGGTGGGCGAGGGCGACCAGGGTGCAGAAGCCCGGTTCGCCGCGGACGAACTGGCGGGTGCCGTCGACCGGGTCGACGACCCACACCGGTGCGTCGCCGCCCAGGGCGTCGTACACCTTCGGATTGGCGTGGACCGCCTCCTCGCCGACGACGACCGAGCCTGGCAGGAGCCTGGTCAGGGATGCGGTGAGGTGTTCCTCGGCGAGACGGTCGGCGGTGGTGACCAGGTCGTGCGGGCCGCTCTTCTCGACAATCTCGTGCGCGGCGAGCTGCCGATAGCGCGGCATGATCTCGGCGGCGGCCGCTGCGCGGACCGCCGCCTCGACCTCGGTCAGGTCTCCGGCAAGGAATTCATCGATCATGACCCCAGCTAAGCACGGTCCACCGCGGAGCCGACGACCTGGTCATGACGGGGAGGTGGCCGGTCAGCGTCCGACGGCGTACCCCCGCTGAAGCCCCAGCTCACAGCCGGTGCAGCCGTTTTGAAGCGGCACGGGGCCAGGCGAGTTCACCAGGTCGACGGCTACTGCGTCCATGAACCGGGCGACCAGCTGCACCGGCGGGGCACCAGCGCCTAGAAGATTGCTGAAAATGTTGGGTTCTGGCCTCGCTCCGGGTGGAGTGGGGTCAGTCTTGTGTCCATGCAGGGGGAATGGGCTGGGGAGAGCGTCGGCGAGGACGTGTGGGAGACGTGCCGGGAGTTGATCCCGGTCGGGAGCGTGTTCGCGTTTCTGGCCGAGCATCGCGAGGCCCTCTTCCCCGGTGCCATGTTCGCGGACATGTATCCCTCGACGAACGGGCGTCCCTCGCTGCCGCCGCAGGTCCTGGCCGCCACGGTTGTGCTGCAGAGCCTGCACGGGCTCTCGGATTTCGAGACGGTGCAGGAACTGCGCTGCGACCTGCGGTGGAAGGCCGCGTGCGGACTCGGGTTGTACGACACTGCCTTCGATCCGTCGCTGTTGACGTATTTCCGCCGTCGGCTGCAGCGTTCCGGTGACCCGAACCGGTTGTTCGCCAAGGTCAGAGAGGTCGTCGCGGCCACCGGTGTGCTCAAGGGCAGGCAGCGCAGGGCGCTGGACTCCACCGTGCTGGACGACGCGGTCGCCACCCAGGACACCGTTACCCAGCTGGTCGCCGCGATCCGCCGGGTGATCCGTGTGGTCCCCGGCGCCCAGCAGGTCGCCGACCAGTGGTGCACCGCCCACGACTACACCGACCCGGGTAAACCGAAGATCGCCTGGAACGACGAGCATGCCCGCGCCGCTTTGATCGACGCCCTGGTCACCGACGCACTGAACCTGCTCGGCCGGCTGCCCGACCAGGAGCTGGGAGAGGCAGCGGCGCACGCGGTCGGCCTGCTCGCCCTGGTTGCCGGGCAGGACGTGGAACCCGCCGACGGCTCCGACGGGCGGGACGGCCGGTGGCGCATCGCCCGGCGCACCGTCTATGACCGCACCGTGTCCACGGTCGATCCCGAGGCCCGGCATATCCACAAGAACCGCTCCCGCCACCAGGAGGGCTTCCGTGCCCACGTGGCCTTCGAGCCCGAGGAAGGCCTGTTCACCGAGGTCGCCCTGACCGCCGGCAGCGGGGCCCATAACCACGAGGCGGCCGTCGCCCGGGATCTCCTCGCCGATGAGGAAGCACCGGTCACCGTCCTGGGCGACACCGCTTACGGCACCGGCGAGTTACGCGAACACCTGCAAGAACAGGGACACGACCTGGTTCTCAAGCCACCACCGCTGCGGCCGGCCGTCCCCGGCGGTTTCACCGCCGACGATTTCGACGTCGACACCACGAACGGCCAGGTCACCTGTCCGGCCGGACACACCGTCCCCCTCGGTCAGAGGCGCCAGGGCGGGGAACGCCAGGCCCAGTTCAAGAAACTGTGCACCGGCTGTCCACTGCGGGAACACTGCACGAAGTCCAAGACCGGCCGGGTCTTCACCGTCCACGTCAAGTACGACCTGCTCAAGGCCGCCCGCGATCACGCCGCCAACAGCCCCGGCTGGCAGGCCGAGTACCGCCGCTGGCGGCCACCGGTCGAACGGGCCATTGCCTGGCTCGTCGCCCGTGGCAACCGCAGAGTGCCCTACCGAGGCGTTCTGAAGAACGACACCTGGCTCCACCACCGCGCAGCAGCCCTCAACCTCCGCCGACTGATCCACCTCGGACTCACCAGGACCGGCGACACCTGGCACCTCATCCCGTCCACCGCATAGCGAAAGGGCCGCCCGGCCTGCGGCCGGACAGCCCCCACACAAGATTTTCAGCAGCTTTCTAGGAGTTCTTCTTGCCGGGCGGGAGCAGGAAGTAGTCGCCCGTGGTGTCCTGCTCGGACTCGACGATGAGCTTGTACTTGCCGCTCTCCTCGGCATTCAGGTCGATCGGGTTGGCGTAGAGGTAGTGGATGCCCTTGCCGATCTCCCTGTCGTCCGGGTTCCGCAGACTCCATTTCGGCTGCAGTCCCTTGCCGGCCTCGAGGTCGAAGGCGATACGGTCCCCGGCCTCAGCATCGATGGTGAACTCGTCCCGGCCGCCCGGCTGCTCGATCCTCCCCTCAATCACATTGTCGAGCCCTATGTTCCGCTTGCCCACGGGCGCGTCCCAGAGCTTGAAGGAGTACGTCTGCGGCAGTGACGACAGGGCTCCCAGGGCGACGCGCAGGGTGTAGCGCCCGGGCTTCTCCAGCTCCACCGGCTTGGCCGAAGCGCAGCCGGCTGTCGACTCGCTGGAGAAGTCCGGAACCTTCTCCCCATCGGCATGGCGCAGCAACAGAGCGGTTCCAAACGTGTTGTCGCAGTCCAACTGCTGCACGTACAGGCGCGTCCCCTTCTGCGCGGAGAAGGTGTACTCGTCGGCGGTGCTCCCCGTGACGAGTTCACCGGCGCCCTTGCCGGGCCTGCCCTTCGCGATCACGTCGCCCACGTCGACCGTGAACCTCTGGACCTCGTTCTTCTCGCCTGTCGCCGGCCAGAGCTTGTACACCAGCCAGGCTGTGGCGATCAGCGCGATCGACATGAGGGTGACGAGCGCGATGGAAGAGGGCGAGCCCAACAGCCCGCGGCGTACTCCGGTGCTCGGCCCCGCGAGCTTCTCCACCTCACTGAAACCCACGCCACGGCCTGCGACCTCCACGCTCGTCACGTCCCCATTGACCAGGACCTGCAGCGTCAGCACGTCCTGAGCGTTGAGTAGCGGGCATCCGATCTCCACCGTCTCCGCGGCCACCCGCACGTCCGCGGTCACCGACGACGGCGTCCCCTGGACGCTACTCCAAACGATCTCGACGACACCTGGGAACTTGGCCTTCAGATCGTCTTGGTAGTCCTCGCGCCTGATGGGCGTGTTGCCCGTGTTGATGATCTCCAGGACCATCAACCGCGGCTTGTTGAGGACGCGACCGTCGTAGTGGATACCCAGGTTTTCGATGCCGTCGACGTTCTGGACCAGAGGGCTGTCCGCGACGATTCTGTAGCCGATCCGGGTCCGCTGGTGACGCTGGTGGCTGAAGAAGGCGAGGACCAGCCCCAGGATGCTGACGACAGCGCCAAGGACACCGAGGAACATCTCCATCGGGGCGACCTCAGTCCCGGTCTCGCCCGTCGCGCTGCGCCTCGAGCATCCAGCCGAGGAGCCCCGCGATCAGCAGTGCCTGCCCGATGGGCGGAAACACGGTGCCCGCGGCCATCAGCCGGGTGAAGCCGTCCTCGTCGACCTGGTACTGCTCCCACTCTCCCGGCGCCGCAGACATGTCAATGTTGCCGAGGCCCGTTTCCACTGTCGTGTACATCACCCCGTGCAGCAGCAGAATCACGAGGCCAGCCGCGATCAGGATGGCGGGTCTGCGATGCCTGCGCACCGCCTCAACGAAACGCTCCATGGCCCCTCCGCACTCGAACTGCCCGATGGAAAACGGTTCTTGGCAGCGTCACTGCTGCCTCGTGCGCCATCATGTCGCATAACCCCCTTTGTTTTAGGGTGAGTTGGAAAAGAGATTCTTAAACGCGAGCAATCGGTGACCTCGCAGGCGACATCGGCCGACGTCCAACGACTTCCTCGTCCACCTGGCCCCGCCGGCCGCCGTGCTGATGGCGGCGCGCTGGTGCTGTGCCGGGTGATGTCTCGCAGGACGCCATGCACGCGGACTGGAACCGCATCGAGAGGGAAGCCCCTGCCGCGCCGCTCAAGGACATAGGCGGCTCCCGCCCACCTACGGGAGGTCAGGCGGCCGCGTCCGGGGCGGTGCCGTCGTCCTTGACGAGGTGGCAGGAGACCTGCCGGCCGCCGGGCAGTTCACGCAGGGCCGGGACCTCGGTGCGGCACCGGTCGGTGGCGAGCGGGCAGCGGGTGTGGAAGCGGCGGGCGGGGGGTCCAGCGGGCTGGGGAGCTCGCCGTGCAGCACGATGCGTTCGCGGGACCAGGCGCTGCTCTCCGCCGCGCCGGTCCCCGACCCGGTCGAGCCGCAGACCACGGCGGCGACACGCAGGCCGCTCTCGCGCAGGCTCAGAACCAGTCGTCACGCCTGGGCGGGTCGCAGAGTTCGAAGACCACCTCGCCCGTATCCCGGTCACCGCCGACCACCGGGCGCACCCGCGCGCCGACCGACACCTGGTGCGGTGCGGCACCCACGACACGGCAACGGAACACAAAGCCCTCGGGGAGCCGGACGAGGGACTCGTTGCGCGCCGCGTCCGTGTAGCGATGCACGACGCCGGACCTCACCACGACGCCCAGACCGGCGCTGTGTTCGGGCTTCAGATCGCTTGATGCGCACACCGGACACAACAGCCTCCGGAACGAGGCCGTGCCGCACCAGCGGCACCGGTGGTAGTACAGGCCGGCTTCCTCATGCACCGTCTGCACGGTGCCACTTGATGACTGGGACACGTTTCGACCCCCTGCGCTCGGCTCGGATGCGCCGTACCTGCGCGTCGGCGCGTCCGAACCATAGGGCACTGAGTGCCGAAACGTAAAGGCACTCAGTGCCATACCGAGGTCGGCCCCGGTGTCAGCCCTGGCCGATGACCGACTCGATCTGCTGCACGACGCGCCACATCGGGGCCCCCTTGGCCGCAACCATGACAACCACGTCGCCATCGGTGGCGGCCGGGGACGCACCCCCGGCCGGCGCACTCCCCCACACCTGGCGCACCAGCCCGAGTGCGTGATCCACTGCGGCCTCCGCGTCCCCCTCACCGCCCGAACGCAGCCAGGTCCGCAGCCCGTTGTTGTGCGCGGCGACCACGGATGCCGAGATCACCTCGGCCCGCAGCGCACCGTCCTTCGACTCGCCGTACCGGTCACGGAGATAGCCGGCCAGCGTCTGCTCGTAACGGCGCACCACGGACAGTTCGTAGGTACGCAGCCCGGGAACCTCCCGGGTGAGCCGGTAGCGCTGGATGGAGAATTCGGGGTTTGCGGAGTACATGCGCAGCACCAGCCGGGCCGCGTCACACACCGCGTCGACCGGCTCCGCGCCACCGACCGCCGCGAGAAACGCCGTCATGTCGGCAAGGCAGCGCTCGTGATCCGGGAAGACCGCGTCCTCCTTGGAGGGGAAGTACCGGAAGAACGACCGGCGCCCGACCCCGGCCCGCGCCACGATGTCGTCCACCGTGGTCCGCTCGAAGCCCCGCTCCAGGAAGAGCTGGAAGGCCGCCTCTGCGAGCACCTCCCGCATGGGGGCCTTCTTCGCTGGTCTGCGTGCGTCAGTCATGCGGGGAACGTAGCACCGGAAGGCCCATTCTGGCACCGAGTTCCTTTACAGAGGGTACTGAGTGCCATATTGTCGTCGATACGAACCACACCCAGGTAGGAGAGCCGGCGTGAGCTTGAGGATCGTTGTCTGTGTGAAGTACGTGCCCGACGCCACCGGCGACCGGCACTTCGCCGATGACCTGACGTTGGACCGTGAGGATGTCGACGGTCTGCTGTCGGAGTTGGACGAGTACGCGGTGGAGCAGGCGCTGCAGATCGCGGACGATGCGGACGATGCGGAGATCACCGTGCTGACGGTGGGTCCGGAGGATGCCAAGGACGCGTTGCGCAAGGCGTTGTCGATGGGTGCGGACAAGGCTGTTCACGTCGAGGACGACGATCTGCACGGCAGTGATGTGATGGGCACGTCGCTGGTGCTGGCGAAGGCGATCGAGAAGACGGGTTACGACCTGGTGATCTGTGGCATGGCGTCGACGGACGGCGCGATGGGTGTGCTGCCCGCGGTGCTGGCGGAGCGTCTGGGTGTTCCGCAGGTCACGCTGCTGTCCGAGGTGTCGGTCGAGGGCGGCACGGTGACGGGCCGCCGGGACGGCGACACGGCCTCGGAGCAGTTGGAGGCGTCGTTGCCGGCGGTGGTGTCGGTGACGGACCAGTCGGGTGAGGCGCGTTACCCGTCGTTCAAGGGGATCATGGCGGCGAAGAAGAAGCCGGTTCAGTCGCTGGACCTGGAGGACCTGGAGATCGGGGCGGACGAGGTCGGTCTGGCGGGTGCCTGGACCGTGGTGGATTCCGCGGCGCAGCGTCCGGCCCGTACGGCGGGCACGATCGTGAAGGACGAGGGCGAGGGCGGCAGGCAGCTGGCCGAGTTCCTGGCCGGCCAGAAGTTCATCTGACCCCCCTGTTCGTTCCCCGTTGTTTCTTCGCTACTCGCAGGAGATTGAAGTCCCATGGCTGAAGTTCTCGTCTATGTCGATCACGTGGACGGTGCCGTCCGCAAGCCCACCCTGGAGCTTTTGACGCTGGCCCGTCGTGTCGGTGAGCCGGTCGCGGTCGCGCTGGGCAGTGGTGCCGCCGGCACCGCGGGGGTGCTGGCGGAGCATGGTGCGGTGAGGGTCCTGACCGCCGATGCGCCGGAGTTCGCCGACTACCTGGTCGTGCCGAAGGTCGACGCGCTGCAGGCCGCCCATGCCGCCCTCTCCCCGGTGGCGGTGCTGGTTCCGTCCTCCGCTGAGGGCAAGGAGATCGCGGCCCGTCTCGCGGTGCGGATCGGGTCGGGCGTCATCACCGACGCCGTCGACCTGGAGGTTGGTGAGCAGGGCCCCGTTGCCACGCAGTCCGCGTTCGCCGCGTCGTTCACCACCAAGTCCCGTGTCTCCAGGGGGACCCCGGTCATCACGGTCAAGCCGAACTCGGCTCCGGTCGAGGCCGCTCCGGCGGCGGGTGCGGTCGAGACCCTGGCGGTGTCGTTCTCCGCGCAGGCCACCGGCACGAGGGTGCTGTCCCGCACGCCGCGCGAGTCGACGGGCCGTCCGGAGCTGACCGAGGCCGCGATCGTCGTCTCCGGCGGCCGTGGCGTCAACGGTGCGGAGAACTTCGCGATCATCGAGGCCCTCGCCGACTCCCTCGGTGCGGCCGTCGGTGCCTCGCGTGCCGCGGTCGACGCCGGCTGGTACCCGCACTCCAGCCAGGTCGGCCAGACCGGCAAGTCGGTCTCCCCGCAGCTGTACATCGCCTCCGGCATCTCCGGCGCGATCCAGCACCGCGCCGGCATGCAGACCTCGAAGACGATCGTCGCGATCAACAAGGACGCCGAGGCCCCGATCTTCGACCTCGTCGACTACGGCGTCGTCGGCGACCTCTTCCAGGTCGTCCCCCAGCTCACCGACGAGGTCACGTCCCGCAAGGGCTGACCCGCCGTCCAGCTGCACCCCTTTTCCGACGGTCCGGGGCCGCGCGGTGTGAACTCACCGCGCGGCCCCGGACCGTTTCCGGTCACCATTGACGCAGATCCGACAGCGTCCCGTACCGGTTCGGACGACGTCGGCGTCAGCCGCTGTCGGCGGCACGGGCCGTCCAGCGTTTGCTCGGTGCGATGACGAGGGCGGCAAGCGGGTCGGCCCAGGACCGGCCGAGCGTGGCATTGAGGATCAGACCTGCCGACAGGGCACCGGACAGGCATGACCGGCCACACCTGCCTCGTCCCCGAGGCCGACGACGCGGACCGAACGGTCCACGCCCTGGAGGTACTCGCGGGCCACGACCGACGAAGTCCTCATGGTCCTGGTGCCGTTGCCGATCGGCTCAGGTCCCGTGGTGTGCCAGGACCAGGTGCGGGTCCGGGGCACCCGGCGCCGGAGTCGGGTCGGCATGGACCAAGGCCGCGGTCAGCTTCGGTACGGCGTGCAGCAGGGCATGCTCGGCCTCCACGGCCACCTGGTGGGCTTCACGCACATTCAGCTCGCCGTCGACGACGACCGCGACCTCCGCACGCAGCCGATGGCCGATCCAGCGCAGCCGCAGCTCACCCACCCCCCTTACGCCCTGCACTTGTTCCAGCGCGTGCTCGGCCGCGTCGACCAGGGCGGGATCGACGGCGTCCATCACCCGGCAAAAGACTTCCCGGCAGGCGTCGCGCAGCACCAGCAGAATCGCAGCGGTGATGAACAGACCCACGATCGGGTCGGCAAGCCGCCAGCCGATCGCGGCACCGCCTGCGCCCAACAACACGGCGAGCGAGGTGAATCCGTCGGTGCGGGCGTGCAGTCCGTCGGCGATCAAGGCAGCCGAGCCGATCTCGCGTCCGACTCGGATGCGGTAGCGGGCCACCCACTCGTTGCCGACGAAGCCGACCACGGCCGCGGCAGCGACGGCGGGCAGGCAGCTGATCCCCTGCGGGTTCAGCAGCCGGTCGATCGCGGTCCAGGCGGCAAAGAATGCGGAGGCCGCAATGGTCAGCACGATGACGATGCCGGCCAGGTCCTCGGCCCGCCCGTAGCCGTAGGTGAAGCGGCGGTTCGCCGCCCGGCGACCCAGGACGAAGGCCACGCCCAGCGGCAGTGCGGTCAGTGCGTCGGCCGCGTTGTGCACGGTGTCGCCGAGCAGAGCCACCGAGCCGGACAGGACGACCACCACAGCCTGCGTCACAGCCGTGACGCCGAGCACCGCCAGAGAAATCCATAGCGCCCGCATGCCCTGCGCGGAGGACTCCAGGGCACGGTCGACCTTGTCGGCGGACTCGTGCGAGTGCGGTTTCACCAGGTGGCCGAGCCGATGCCGCCACCGCGCCCGGCGGCCGGTGCCACCCTGCCCATGGGCAGGCCCGCTGTCCCGACCGTGGTCATGGTCGCGAATGTGCCGGTACTCGTGCGGGTGGTGGGTGTGTCCAGGCTGCTCGCTCACGATCCGGCCTTTCGACGCGGGACGGGGATGTGGACACCACAAGGCGCCCTGATCCATTATGTGCACATGAGCGCACGCATGCACCTATCACCTGCACATGGTACGCACCCGCAAGATCCGGGCACCGAACAGCTCACCCACGCCGCCGCGGTCCTGGGCCTGCTCGCCGACCGCACCCGGCTCGCACTGGTGCACACCCTCGGCAAAGGTGAAGCGGATGTCACCACACTGACGGCAGCCTGCGGAGCCGCTCGTCCGGCGGTCAGTCAGCACTTGGCCAAGCTGCGACTGGCGGGGCTCGTGTCCGTACGCAAGGAGGGTCGGCGCATGATTTACGGCCTGTCCAACGGGCACTTGCGACGCGTGGTCGACGAAGTCCTGAACCTCGCCGACCACCACCTCAGCGGCGCTGCCGCGCACGACTGAGCAGCGGGCCTCTGCGAGGCGGTGGAGGCAGCGCCACAGCAGGCGGTTGAGCCCGGCGAGGTGCAGGCTCGTCACCACCACGTACGCGATGAACTCACCCAGAGTGACTACAACCCCGCCGAACCGTCCACCCTGCGTGCCCGTACGCTGACCACACGTACGGGGTGCGGCGCTCGCGAAACCGCTCCCCCGCCCACCACCATGGCCTCCATGAACCCAGCTACCCACCAACTTCACTCCACCGACCCCATGTTCAGCCAACTGCTATCCGAAACGCGCCGCGGCGCACGCCTCGCCCGGCTGCTTGCGGTCATGGAGCTTCGCTCCTGAGAGACCCCACCCGACATCACGGAGCGTGCCGAGCAGATCGTCGCCGAGCTCGCCGCCGACGCCGTACTGCACGGGAGGGTGCGGGGACGCGGATTCCGGCTCAGGCTCGTACTCGGCGGCACGCCCCGCGTCCTGCGGATCGAGGTCACCGACGCACGGGGAGACCGCCTGCCGGCTCCTCAGGACGCCGCCGCCGAGGGCGGCCGTGGGCTCCCGCTTGTCGTCTCCGCGCTCGCCGACCGGTGGGGGGGCGTACCGTTCCCACCGAGCGGCAAGACGGTGTGGGCCGGCATCTCCCTCGCCCCACCACTCTCCGGGCCTGTCAATGGGTGAGCTGTGCGTTCTCCCCCTCGTCAGCGAACGCCGCCGATGTCGGCCCGCTTCCCGTCGGCCACCCCCTGCCAATAGCCCGTCCCCTTGAACTTCGTCGGGCGCGCCTTGGTCAGGTTCGGATAGCGCGCAGTGCGCTGTGCCTCGACGACAACCGACCGATCTGCGAGAACCAGAGCCACGCTGCGCCCGCCCGAGGCCGCTCCGTGCGGACCGGCCTGCTGCTCGGCATCGGCAGCCGCGCTTGCCGACTGCTGAGCGGCGCCGACACGTTCGCTGACCTCGCGAATGAAGCCGAGCATCCAGGAACGCTTGTAGGCGCGAGCGTCCTCGTCATCCGAGCGGTACAAGCGGTCCGCGCGGTCTGCCCCGTTCAACATCTGGAGGCGCAAACTGGCGAACAGGACCTCGGCCGCCTGGAGATCGGCGTCGAACCCGAAGAGGTGCACCCGATGCTTGTTGTCCTTACCTCCCGGGTACACGGAAGGGCAACGCATCTCGTAGGCGATCCGAGCGAGCAAGCGCCGCATTTCCTTGACGTACGGAGGGTGCAGCTCGACGACCTTGTCCACCGGCTTGGCCGGTTCGGACACGGCATCGAGCATCGCCTGCTCGATGCCGTACTTGGCCATGAGGCCCGTGGCCTTCTCGAGGAACGCGCGCGCTTCCTTCTCACCGACGGCCGGATCCTCCGCCTGCCGCAGTAGCGCCCTGACCTTGCCCACCAACGCGGCCGGCAGGCCGCTGCCGGTGCTCCGTGGACCCGATGCGGAAGAGTCGGACGGGGGCGCGGGAGTCTCATGGGATCGCATGCGGGGATCTGGTTCGTCGCGGTCGTCCGCGTCGTCCGCGTCGTGCTCCTGGCGGGCGATCGCGTCGACGAGATCGTCGGGTTCGGGGGCGATCGTCGACAATGACGCCAAGGCCCACCGCCGCCAGGTGACAGTGTCCTCGTCCCGTACGCGTGCACGGACGGATCGAAGCAGCTGGACGCCGCCGTCGGGCCGTACGGTCAGGAACTCGAGGCGCGCGTGGCCGAGCTGACTGACGGCCAGCAGACCACACAGGTCGAACGCGCTCGCGTCGGCATAGCGAATCTCGATGCCCGGCTCGGGGTACCACTCATCCGTCTCGTCCCGCGGGTTCGCGAAGAGGCCAAAGAAATCCCCAGGCTCAGCAGCACCGGTCTTGACCTTCACGACCGAGGCCGCCGGGGCTCCCGAGTAGGCGAGTGCCGCCGCCCTCTCCTGCGGGGAGGTGACAATGTGGTACCAGACAGGGACGGAACCCGACATTCCGTGCCAGGACACCTCGCCGCGCTCCGCATGTTCCCGCGCCTGCTGCTCGAGTGCCGTGCTCAGGAAATCGTCCTGCCGGTCTACCACGCCCGGCTCTGTCTGCCAGTCGAGGAAGGCATCCAGGTAGTCGGCTGCGGATCGCCGCGGCCCGTTCCTGCTGTCGCTCAAGAGTGAACGTTCACAGTCGCTCAGAGCGTCGATGACCGGCTGCAGTACAACAGACATGTACCTCTTGACCGCCTCGGACAGCTCCGTAAGGAAGGCCCGGGTGGATTCGGAGCCGGTTGCCTGGTGCTTGCGGCGCCAGACTTCGATCTGTTCGACAGACGCTTGCTGTTCGGCCAGCCATGCCAAGTGCCAGGCGCCCTGCAGGTGTTCCTCACGTAGGAGTACCGCATCCTGGATCGCCGCGATCGTGTCCGGCGCATCCAGCACGGCACGTGCGAGGAGCCTCAAGGGCTCCGGCTCGTGCGTGAAGAACCCGGCCGGCGTGACGAGTTCGCGACCGTGTCGTCGAGGCGCCCACTCGGGAGCGTCCATGGCCTCGTTCCACGGGACGTGCGCCGCCCAGCGAGAACGCCACTCGCCGAAGTCCCGCTCCGAATCGCCGGTTCGGGGCTGATGCCGCCTCCACCACCACAGCAGCATCTCCTCCCAGCCGGCGGCGTTCCAGGACCAGAGGGCCGGTTCGCCACTCGATGCCAGACGGTGACGCAGCTCCTGTACCGCGCCCGCCAAGTCATGAAGGTGGCCTCCTGGGATGAGGCGCTCCAGCCATCCGACCGTATCGGAAACGGGCTGCGCCCGTGCCTCGTCCGCCGCCACCCGGACGACCGTGACCGCCGCCACCAGGCGCTGATCGCCGAGGTCATGGGGGAGCAGCACGTACAGCCGGGACCCGGCGGTCTCCAAGACGCCGGCAAGGTCCCGCGTCCGGGTGTCCAGCCAATCCCTGCGCCCCCATCGGAAGACCTTCTCCGATGAGGGATCCCCGCCACTCTCCGCCATGTCATCCCCTCCCCCAGGGCCTCCCCACGCCGGCGGAGGGCCCTCTCGTCGCCTGATCCACACATCCTAGGAATTCGGTACGGGAGCATCACCCCGGACTCCCTGCTGTTTGTCAGTGGGGCGGCCTACCCTTCCGAAAGATCGATGTCTACGGAGGGGGAGCCTTATCCATGGCCGGCGACTACCCGGAGTTCTTCCTGCGGCTGCCCAATGGCGGGCCGCGGGCTCGGGGACAGCAGACCGACGAGATGGGGACAAACGGCAGCCGGAAGTTCGTCGTCGGGGCGGGTCAGCCCGTTCGGCGGGATGCCGTACCGTCCTTCGCCAAACGGGTGTCCTCCGCGCACAGGCTGCGTGAGCAGCTGATCGGCGACGGACTCATCAGGCCGTCTCGGACCTGGCCCGGCTGGCTGGAGACGACGGGCGAGATCACCTTCAACTCCTCCTCCGAGGCGGCAGGCGTCCTCTCCGGCCGGAGCTCCAACGGTTGGGTCGATTGGAAGACCGAGGACGATCGCCCACTGGGAGATTTCATGCCTGGGGCCTCGTGGGGCCCCAATCGCGCCTGGCTGGTGCGTGGCTCCAATGTGACCGGTCTCGATCTGGTACAGCGGCTTTGGCTGCCGGAGGGTCGGGTGACCCTGGCAGCCTCCCGGCTCCGACAGGGCGTCGATCAGAGCCTCAGCAAGGAACAACTGCGAACCCTCGTCGAGGAGGGCTACGGATCGACGGCATCGTACGGGCAGAAGCAGCAGCAGGTCGAGGAGCTGCACGCCTTCCTGTCTCGAATGAAGGCGGGCGACACGGTGTGCACGATCTCCGACGGACAGTTGTACGTCGGAGAGGTCACCGGTGAGGTCGAGCAGACCGCGTCCACGGACGGCCGCTCCAATCTGCGCCGACCGGTGACCTGGCAGGATGCCGGCTACGTCTACGACGACCTGTCGGAGGAGCTGAAGCAGAAGCTGTCAATCCAGCACGACGTCGTCGAGCTCACCTCCGTACAAGCTGTGATCGATGGACTCGGACTGACCGACGAGGAGCTGGCCGACGAGGCCGAGGCCATAGAGCGGGACCCGAGCACGGAGCTTCCGGCGATCACGGTCCGGCGGGACCTTGAGCTGCCGGAGCCGACGGACGCGCTGGCCGAAGAACTTCATGTGCACGATGTGGCCTGGCTCCGCGAGGTGCGGGATCTCCTCTGGGACGAACGGCAGCTGGTGCTGTACGGGCCGCCCGGCACGGGCAAGACCTACCTCGCGCTGAAGCTCGCGAAGTTCCTGGGGGGTGGGCCGGAGCAGGTGAAGCTGGTGCAGTTCCACCCTTCGTACGCCTATGAGGACTTCGTCGAGGGGATCCGGCCCAAGGAGGATCCCGAGACCCACGAGGTCGCCTTCCGGATGACGGCAGGTCCCCTGCGGGACCTGGCGGACCATGCCTCGAAGGAGGGCAACCGACACATCCCGCACTTCCTGATCATCGACGAGATCAACCGGGCCAACCTGGCGAAGGTCTTCGGCGAGCTGTACTTCCTCCTGGAGTACCGGGACATGTCGGTCCAGCTGCCCTACTCCGGCGACGACTTCGCGCTGCCGCCCAACCTGTTCGTGATCGGCACGATGAACACCGCGGACCGCTCGATCGCGCTCGTGGACGCGGCGATGCGGCGCCGGTTCGCTTTCGTGGAACTGTCGCCGCGGACCGAGCCCACCAGCGGTCTGCTTCGCCGATGGCTCACCGGCCAGGCCCGCGGTGCGGAGCCCGCCGACCTGCTGGACGCGCTCAACTCCCGCATCGACGAACCTGATTTCCGAATCGGCCCCTCGTACCTGATGAAGAAGGGCGTGTACCGGGACGGAGGCCTGGAGCGGACCTGGCGAACGAAGATCCTCCCGCTCCTTGAGGAACACCACTACGGCGACGGCGTCGACATCGAGAAGCGCTACGGTCTCGCCGCCCTGCGGCAGTCGCTGCCGGAGTCGCCCGCGTGAGCCCGATGGTCGTCGAGCTCGTCGAGCACGCGCCTGCCACCAGCCATGCCCTGCCGGACGCGGTCGGCCGGACGCTCGCGGCCAACCGGATCGTGGACGCCTCCACCGACCCCTACACGCCGGGACAATGGCTGCTGCGGGCGAACAACAAGGTGGGGGCGGTCTCGGTCGACGTTGCGGGAGGCAGCGAGCCCGTCACCGTCCGGATCACGCCCAAGGTGCCCATCGCCCGGCTCTTCTTCCTGCTCGGCCACAGCCGCGATCCGCGAGGGAGCTGGCGCGACGGACAGGTCGACGTGGCCGAGCACCGTGATCTGCTGCCCGCGCTCGCCCATGCCGTGGAGCGGCAGATCGATCGTGCCCTGCGCCAAGGACTGCTGCAGGGGTATCGGTCGACCGAGGAGACGGCGCTGGTGGTGCGAGGACGCATCCGGGAGACCGACCAGATACGACGTCATTTCGGTGCGACGCTGCCGGTCGAGGTGACGTACGACGAGTTCACCACCGACATCGCGGAGAACCGCCTCCTGCGGGCCGCGGTGGAGAAGTTGCTGCGCCTGCCAGGGATTCCCCGCGAAGTGCGCCGCAGGCTGCTGCACCAGCGCACCCGGCTCGCCGACGTCACGCCCCTGGTCCGGGGACAGCTCCTGCCCGCCTGGCGGCCCTCCCGTCTCAACTCCCGATACCACTCCGCCCTGCGCCTCGCCCGCACCGTACTGGACGACGCGTCCGCCGAGCACGCGACGGGCGGGCTGCGTATCGACGGCTTCCTGTTCGACATGAACAGGCTCTTCGAGGACTTCGTGACCGTCGCCCTGCAGGAGACGCTGCGCGGCACGGGTCTCATCGGCCGTCTCCAGGCCTCGCACCACCTCGACGAGGCCGCCGCGATCCGTATGAAACCGGACTTCGTGGTGTACGGGCCGGACGGCACACCCGTCGCGGTCGCCGACGCCAAGTACAAGGCGGAGAAGCGGGACGGGTTTCCGGACGCCGACCTGTACCAGATGCTCGCCTACTGCACGGCGCTGGGATTGCTCGAAGGGCACCTCATCTACGCGAAGGGGAACGCGCCGCACGCGGCTCACCGCGTGCGGCACGCGGGCATCGTCATCCATCAGCACGCGCTGGATCTCGACCAGTCACCCAACGGGCTGCTCGCAGATGTCGAGGCCTTGTCCCGGCATATGCGCGCCGACCTATCCGTATGATCGACGGCGGAGTGTCCGTCCAGGGTGGGGAGTTCACGTCGTGCCACAGCTCGCGTTCGCCAACACCTTCCGGGAGAGCTACGACGTGCTGGAGAAGCCCGTCAAGGCCGGCGTACGCAAGGCGACGGCGAAGGTCCAGCAGCTGACCGTCGCTGAGCTGCACGCGGACGAGGACTGCAGCTGGAGTCCTTGGACCGGGCGCGCCCCCCGCATGCGAACCATCCGGCCGCACGCACGACGTGGGCCGCGTCCGCCCGCTCGAGCGTGAGCTCCTCGAAGTACGCCGCGCTTGAGGCGGAATCACCTCGGCAGCGGCCAGGGCCTGGGGCGGGCTTCCAAACGCCCTCGTTGAAATCGCTCCGGTCGTACGCCCGCCCCTCCTCCTCCCCAGGCCCACAACGACCGGTGGCACACTGGCGACCTGCTGTCCGAAGGAGCTCGATGTGCCGGTGATCCGCATTCTCCGACGTGCGGTGCGCCGCGCCTACCGCCGGAAGGTCGACCTGAGCCACCCGGCCCGCTCTCCGCTGGGCAGCGCGGTGGTCAACTGCGTGATCTACGAAGACGGCGTACGGCAGCCCGCTGCCTGCTCGACGGACGAAGCTCTGCGGCGGGTCCGCAAGTCCGGCCGCGGCTTCGTGTGGATCGGGCTGCACAAGCCCTCCGAGACAGAATTCGCGGGTATCGCCGAGCTGTTCGGCCTGCATCCGCTGGCAGTCGAGGACGCGGTGCACGCCCACCAGCGGCCGAAGGTGGAGCGGTACGACGAGACGCTGTTCGCCGTCTTCAAGACCTGCCGCTATGTCGAGCACGGGGAGCTCACCGCCACCAGCGAGGTGGTGGACACCGGCGAGCTGATGATTTTCACCGGTGCCGACTTCGTGATCACCGTCCGGCACAGCGCGCACGGTTCGCTGGGTCCGCTCCGCGAGGCGTTGGAGGCTGCCCCCGCGCAGCTGGCCAAGGGGCCCGCAGCCGTACTGCACGCCATAGCCGACCATGTGGTCGACGACTACCTGGCTGTGGCGGACTCCCTGCAGATCGACATCGACGCCGTCGAGACCGACGTCTTCAGTGGGCACGCCGCTCGTGGTGACGCGGGCCGGATCTACCAGCTCAAGCGCGAACTGCTGGAGCTCAAGCGTGCGGTGGCACCACTGGACCGACCACTGCAGGCCTTGGTCACCCGGCCCATGCCGCCGGTCGGTCCGGACATCCAGCCGTACTTCCGTGACGTCGCCGACCACCTGGCTCGCGTCATCGAGCAGATCACGTCGTTCGACGCCCTGCTCGATTCGATCCTCCAGGCCCACCTCGCCCAGGTGACCGTCGCCCAGAACGAGGACATGCGCAAGATCACGGCATGGGCGGCGATCATCGCCGTACCGACGATGGTCTGCGGCGTGTACGGCATGAACTTCGACCACATGCCGGAGCTGCGCTGGACCTACGGGTATCCCCTCGCCCTCGGAGTCATGGCTACCGCCTGCCTCGTCATCCACCGAAGCTTCCGCCGAGCCGGCTGGCTCTGACCGACGTCCCTCCGGACCTGCTCCGGCCAGGCCGTAACACCTCGCGCGGAAGGGCTGCACTCTCAGCGGCTTTTCCTTCAACACCGATGTGACTGAGCGCCAGGGCTGCGTCGATGGCGCGGGCGAGGCGTGGGGTGGCGATGACCACGGCCCGACATCACTGATGGAGGCCGTGGAAGGATCCGTCGGCATGAGGATTGAACAAGCGGATGGGCCCGTCGCCCTGGTCAGCGGGTCCACGTCGGGGATCGGGGAGGCCGTTGCGCGGAGGCTGGCGGCGGACGGGATGCGGGTCGTCGTGCACTCGCGGCGCAGTGCGGAGGCCGGGGAGGCGCTGGCGGCGGAGCTCGGCGGGGCGTATGTACGGGCGGATCTGGCGGTGGAGGAGGAGGCCCGGGGACTGGTCGAGGCGGCACTCGGCCGGTACGGGCGGCTGGATGTGCTGGTGAACAACGCGGGCATCAGCTGGCCGATCCCGCACGACGACCTGGCCGCTGCGACGCCGGCGGACTGGCGGCAGCTGCTGGAAGTCAACCTGATCGCACCATGGGTGCTGTGCACGGAGGCACTTCCGGCGCTGCGCCAATCCCCCGCAGGCGGCAGCATCGTGAACATCACCAGCCATGCCGGCGTGCGCCCCAAGGGCTCGTCGGTGCCGTACGCAGCGAGCAAGGCCGCGCTGAATCACGTGACCCGGCTGCTCGCGGCTGCGCTCGGGCCGGATGTGCGGGTCAACGCGGTCGCTCCGGGGCTGGTGGACACACCGATGACGAAGGACTGGGCTCAGGCGCACGAGTTGTGGCGGGATCGCGCGCCCATGCGTCGCCCGGCTCAGCCCGCCGACGTGGCCGACCTGGTGGCGTCGGTGATCGCCAGCACCTATCTCACCGGCGAGGTCATCGTGCTCGACGGAGGACTGAACCTGACCTGAGCCGGCCGGAGGGCTACGCCACTGCCGGCGAACTACCCTGCCGGCCAACTACCGGGCACAAGTTGGCCGACTGGAGCGCTCGGTCACAGCCGAATGAGCAGCCTAGCGGTCAATGCGCTCGGACAACTGCCGGAGCGCTGTCGCCCCGCACAGCAGCGTCCCTCGCCGTCAGCACCACGTGCAGCGGGACGGCGAGCGCCACCCACAGGAGGACGCGCAGAGCACGGTCCGTCCGGAAAAAGAAGGCTGGGAGGACAGGGAGGAAGAAGGCGTGATCAATTCCTGGAAAGGGGCAACCGGTCCGTCCTTGACGACCCTCTGACGAGAGGGCCGGCCCGGGGCGGCGAGCCGAGCAGGCCATCGCGCCGGACGGCATTGCCTCACCGCTGCGGAACCGGTTCCCCCGCCCGGCCGACCCGAAGAGGCTCAAGTCTCCCGGTGCGCGTCAAGCCGGCGATCGCTGCGGCGCACACGACGCCCACGAGGCACAACACGAGCCAGGGCAAACGCGGTTGCTCAGTGGAGGCATCCCACACGGCGCCGGTCGCAAGGTTCCCGACGGTGATCCCGACGCCCGAGATGGTGTTGTACAGGCCGTAGTGGGTGGCGACCAGCCGCTCGCCGGAGAACGCGACGACGGCGTCCATCTCGAACGGATACACCAGGGCCGTACCGAGGGCGAGCAGAGCGGCCGCAAGGAACAGCGGTGCCAGGGCCACCGCCCGGATCAGCAGTCCCTCGCCCCGGGGCGGTGCGCCCGCGACAAAGAGCGGTGCGAAGGCGCCGCCCATCAGCGTCAAGCCGTAGACGACGGACCTGCCCGGAGACCAACGCGCCCGCGCCCAGGCGGTGATGCGCAGCTGTCCGGCCGCGGCAACACCCGCCGATACGGCGAAGAGCGCCGTGGTGACGCCGTCCCCGCTCCCCGGGGCCACCCGCTGCGCCTGCAACGGCAGCGCCAGGTAGACCTGGAAGGACAGGACGTACGAGCCGATCATTGCTGCGGAGAAGAGCAGGAAGGGGCGGTTGGACACCACAGTGCGCCAGTCGGCGAGCACTCCTTGGCGCCGCTCCTGCGCAGCCGGCGGGCGCCCGCGGTCGGGCAGGACCTTGACCTGTACGAGGGTGAGTCCGAGGAAGAGCAGTGCCGCCACCGCGCACACCAGCCGGAAATTCAGTGCGATCAGGGCAAGACCGATCAAGGGGCCGGCGAACATGCCCACTTGGTAGAAGACGTTGAACATCGCGAACGCCTCCACCCGTCGCTCCCCCGCTTCCCGTGCGAGCAAGGCCCGCACAGCCGGGTTGAACAACGCCCCCGCGAAGCCCGTCAGCGCCGACGCGACGATCAGCGCGGGCAGCGAGTCGACGAAGCCGAGCAGTCCGAAGCCGACGGTCCGCAGCACGCATCCGGCGAGCATCACGTTCTTGCAGCCGAGCCGGTCCGCGAGCGTGCCGCCGATGAGGAACATGCCCTGTTGGCTGAAGTTCCTTACGCCGAGCACGAGTCCGACCGCCCAGGCTGCCATGCCCAGGCCACCCGAGAGATGGATCGCGAGATAGGGCATGAGCATGTAGAACGCCGTGTTGATGGTGAACTGCTGGACCATCAGCAGCCGTACGGCACCGTCGAAGGACCGGAACTGCCGGGCGAACTCCCTCATCGTGTGGCCTCCTCGTCGGCGCGGGGCGCGGTGATGTTCACACAGCGCGTCCAGCGCTCCACGACGCGCTCGCCGGGATGGGCGATCTCATCGGGGTCCTCAGCGGGCCGACGTGAGAGGAGGTCGTGCGTGCGGCAGTAGTCGTCGCTGTAGACCGTGTCCCAGTAGCGGTGGACTCCGTCGGGGAAGATCGCCGCGATGCGGGTACCCGGGGTGTGGGTGCGGGCGAGCCAGCCGGCCACCAGCGCAACGGCGCCGACGCTCCAGCCGCCGCTCACACAGTGGTGCCTCGCCAGTTGTCGGGCCGCCCGGACCGCCTCGTCCGGTGCGACCCAATGGGCCTCGTCGAAGGCGGCGTGGTCGACGTTGCGCGGGTAGATGCTGCTGCCCAGGCCCCGCATCAGGCGGACACCGGCGGGCTGGCCGAAGATGGTGGAGCGCACCGAGTCGACGCCGACCAGCCGCACGCCCGGCGAGATCGCGCGCAGGGCACGGGCGGTCCCGGCCGAGTGCCCGCCCGTTCCGACGGCGGCTACCAGCACGTCCACCCGGCCGAGCTGTACGGCGAGTTCGAGGGCAAGATTCGCGTACGCCGCCGGGTTGTCCGGGTTGTGGTACTGGTCGGGGCACCAGGAGCCCGGATGCGCGGCGAGCAGGGAGCGGACGCGTTCCCTGCGCGCCTGCTGCCAGCCGCCGGCCGGACTCGGTTCTGCCACCACCTCCACCCGGGCTCCGAGGGCGCGGAGCTGGTGGACCATGAGCGGTTCCATGCCGGGGTCGGTGACCAGAGTGACCGGATGGCCGTAGGTGATGCCCGCGAGCGCGAGACCGAGTCCGAGCGTCCCGCTGGTGGACTCGATGACGGGCGCTTCGGGCCGGAGCTCTCCCCGGGCCCGGGCAGCCGCAACCATGTGAAGGGCCGGGCGGTCCTTGATGCCGCCGGGATTGGCGCCCTCCAACTTGGCCCAGAAGCCTCGGTCTGCGGGAGTGAAAGGGCTTCCGACCCAGAGGACCGGGGTGTTGCCCACCATGCCGGCGGGGGTGCGGCGGGCCGCGCCTGCCGGTTCGGGGAGTTCGTGTGCCGCCACGAAGGCGTGCACGTCGTCGGTGGAAATGCTGCGCATGGCAGCGGTCATGGCAACCTGGTCTTTCCACGGCCGCGAACCGGTCGGGGCCGTCGCATGAGAGCGGTACGGGTACGGGCGGCTCGTGCGGGCGGTCGCGGGAGCGGCCGGGCGCACCGAGCCGTGTCACGTACGGCTGACGCAGACCAGTTGCAGCAGAGAGAATCCCATGGGGCATGGCGTCCCGTCGGCTGCGAGACCGACGGGACGGCGCCGCGACAGGCTCAAAAGGCCCGCCTCCATGAGTCCCCACGCTGCCAGGGTGACCAGCAGCGCCGCCAGAAGGGGGAGCCCCGAGCGCGTCGGCGCCTCGACCAGGAGCACCGCCGAATCACAGCATCCGCCGGGAGCCGCTGGATGATGCCCGGTCTCGGACACGTCGCGGTCGGTGGTTTCCGCCGTGTCCAGCACGGGCCCCATGTCCCGCACGTGGGGGTCGGCTGCGGGCAGCGGACCGCTGAGGAGCGACACGTGGTGTCCGTCCTGCGCCTGCACACCACATGTCAGCACGTGGGCCACGGCGGCGATCGCCAGGCTCAGGAGCAGGGTGATGACGAGGCGGCGAACACCCGGCCCCGGGGCAATAACGGACGGCACGCCCCCGACCGTATCGCCGAACAGGAAGCGATGCGCATTTATGGGGAGGTAAGGGTGAAATACCTCATCGAGACGGTATGAGCAATGCGAATCTGCTAAGGAACTCAGCCGGTGAGCCCAGCGGTGCGCTCCGCGGGCGTCTTCCTCGGCGGGGCCATCACCCAATACGCCAGCCGTCCCTGGGCGTGTACGACGCGACCAGGGCGGTGACGGTCACCAGACTGCGATCGCGCGGGGACAGGCCCTCCCGCTCCCATACGTCGCGGAAAAGTCCCTCGTCGCGACAGGGTGGCCACCGCTCGGCGCGGGCAACGTGGTCCTGGACGGCACGTCCAGCACTGCGGATGTGCGGATTAAACCGTACGGCGGCGGGGTTGTTCCTGATCGGAGCCGATTCGTGGACATGAGAGTCGGGCGGAACTGGTGGAGGCATGACTGTGCACGGTGAGTACAAGGTCCCCGGCGGCAAGCTCGTCGTGGTGGATCTCGATGTCGAGGGCGGGGCACTGCGCAACGTGCGGGTGGCCGGGGACTTCTTCCTGGAGCCGGACGAGGCGATCCTCACGATCGACGCGGCGCTGGAGGGCGCCCCTGCCAACGCCGACACCGCCGGTCTCGCCGCCCGGATCGACGCCGCGCTTCCCGCCTCGACCGTGATGCTCGGCCTCACCTCCGAGGGCGTCGCCGTCGCCGTACGCCGGGCCCTCGCGCACGCCACCGAGTGGAGCGACTACGACTGGCAGCTCATCCACGAGGCCCCGCAGTCCCCCGCACTCCACATGGCCCTCGACGAGGTCATCACCGCCGAGGTAGCCGCGGGCCGACGTCCGCCGACGCTCCGGGTGTGGGAGTGGGCCGCGCCCGCCGTGATCATCGGCAGCTTCCAGTCCCTGCGCAACGAGGTCGACCCGGCAGGCGCCGAACGCCACGGCATCACGGTCGTCCGCCGCGTATCCGGTGGTGGGGCCATGTTCGTGGAGCCCGGCAACACCATCACGTACTCACTCTCCGTCCCGGACTCCCTCGTCTCCGGCCTCTCGTTCGCCGACAGCTACGCCTATCTCGACGACTGGGTACTCGGTGCGCTCGGCGACATGGGTATCAAAGCCTGGTACCAGCCCCTCAACGACATCGCGACCGACATCGGGAAGATCGCCGGAGCCGCCCAGAAGCGCATCGTGGGCCCCGACGGCGGACCCGGCGCCGTGCTGCACCACGTGACGATGTCCTACGACATCGACGCCGACAAGATGCTCGATGTCCTGCGCATCGGCAAGGAAAAGATGTCCGACAAGGGCACCAGGAGCGCCAAGAAGCGCGTCGACCCGCTCCGTCGGCAGACCGGTCTCCCGCGCCAGACCGTCATCGACAACATGATCGAATCCTTTCGAAAGCGCCACGGCCTCACCCCTGGCAAGGTCACCCCTGAGGAGATGGCCCGGGCCGAGGAACTCGTACGCACCAAATTCGGTACATCCGAGTGGACGGCCCGGGTGCCGTAGCCCCCTGGGACTGTCGAGGGGCATCCGTGTGCTGCAGAGCCGGTGCCGTAAACGGCTTCCCCGGGGAACGTCCTCACGTTCCCGTCGTCGGCAGTTCCTGCTCGGTCCAGATGATCTTGCCTTCGGGCGTGTAGCGGGTACCCCAGCGGCGGGTGAGCTGGGCTACGAGGAAGAGGCCGCGACCGCCCTCGTCCGTGGTCCTGGCGTGGCGCAGCCGGGGTGAGGTGCTGCTGGCGTCGGAGACCTCGCAGATCAGGACGGACTGGCGCAGCAGCCGCAGCCGGATCGGGCCGGTGGCGTGGCGCAGCGCGTTGGTGACCAGCTCGCTGACGATCAGCTCGGTCGTCATCTGCAGCTCTTCCAGGCCCCAGGTCCTCAGCAGTCGGGCCGTCCGGGCCCGGACGCCCGCGACGGCTGCCGGGTCGGCGGGTACGTCCCATGAGACGACGTGGTCGGCGCTCAGTTCGTGGGTGCGGGCGAGCAGCAGGGCGACGTCGTCGGGCTGCGGCACGGGAAGCAGTTGCTCCACGACCGTCGCGCACAGTGTGTCGAGCGGAAGTCCGCGCTGGGCCAGGGCACCGCCGAGGCGGGACATCCCGAGTTCGGCGTCCCGGTCCCTGCCTTCGATGAGACCGTTGGTGTAGAGGGCGATCAGGCTGCCTTCCGGCAGCTCGATCTCCGCTGTCTCGAAGGGCAGCCCGCCCAGGCCCAGCGGGGGGCCTGCGGGCAGTTCGGGGAAGTTGACGCGCCCGTCCGGGGAGATGACGACGGGGGGCGGGTGGCCGGCGCGCGCCATCGTGCAGAGCTGGGTGACCGGGTCGTAGACGGCGTACAGGCAGGTGGCGCCCAGCACGGTCGTGCCGCTTGACTCACCCTCGGGTTCCGCATCGCTCAGGCGGATCACGAGGTCGTCGAGGTGGGCCAGCAGCTCGTCGGGGGGAAGGTCCATGTCGGCGAGGGTGTGCACCGCGGTGCGGAGCCGGCCCATGGTCGCTGCGGCGCTGATGCCGTGTCCGACGACATCGCCGACGACCAGGGCGACCCGGGCGCTGGACAGCGGGATCACATCGAACCAGTCGCCCCCGACACCGTCCTTGGCGTCCGCCGGGAGGTACGAGGAGGCCACGTCCAGGGCCATCCCTCCGGGCAGCATGTGCGGGAGCAGGCTGCGCTGCAGCGTGAGCGCAGCGGCGTGCTCGCGGGTGTAGCGGCGGGCGTTGTCCACGCACACCGCCGCCCGTGCCACCAGTTCGCGGGCCGGCAGCACGTCGTCCGGCTCAAAAGGGACCTGATTCACCGATCGCACGAAGGTGGTCAGGCCGAGCACCGTGTCCCGGGCCCGCATGGGAACTGCGATGAGGGAGTGGAGACCGAACTCGCGGCTGGTCGCTTCCCTCGCGGGCTGTTCGACCGCCCACAGATGCCTGACGGCGTCGAGGGCCGGGATCAGAATGGGTTCGCCGTCCCTGAGGAACCGGGCGTCGTGGGGCGGGGGCAAGGAATCCACCCGGTCCCCGACCCGGTGGACCGCCTCGGGGCAGCCCTCCCGCACCGAGCTCATCCCTGCGCGGCGCATCCTCGGCCGGGACGACGCGCTACCGGCACCGGGGCGGACAGCTCCCGTACCGGAAGGCCCCGCATCGAAATGCGCTGTGTCCGAGAGCCATGGGCCGGGCTCCTCGGGGCTGGCGACCGGCTCCAGCAGGTCGACGGTGACGAAGTCGGCGAACCGCGGCACCGCGAAGTCGGCCAGCTCCTGAGCCGTGCGCATCACGTCCAGGGTGGAGCCGATGCTGGCTCCGGCGTCGTTGACCAGGGCCAGGCGCTGCTGGGCCTTCCACCGGTCGGTGACGTCCAGGACCATGTAGCAGATGCCGGTGACGGTGCCGTCGCCGTCGGTCAGGGGGAAGAACGACGTGGAGTAGGCGCGCTCACGGTGCGGATCGGCCCAGCTCCAGCCCCGGTACTCGAAGTCGATGACGGGGACCCCGGTGTCCAGCACACGGCGCATCAGGGGTTCTATGGCGTCGGTCTCCAGTCCCGGGAGCACTTCGCTCATCCGGCGGCCCACGCGCTGCTCACGCGGGACGCCGCCGATGCGTTCCAGGGTTTCGTTCATCCAGACGTAGCGCAGTTGCGGGCTCATCACCGCCATACCGATCGGCGAGCTGGTCAGGAAGGCGTCGAGCACCGACTGCCCGAGCGTCCACGCCGGTCGCCGTTCGCGTGCGGAGACCAGGAAGCACTCCCGGCCGTCCAGGTGGAACGAGGCCGAGATCCGCAGATCCACTTCGATCCGCCGGCCGTCGCGCTGCCGCACGTCGGCGACACCGCTCCACCCCACACCCGCACGGCACCGCTCGGCGATCCTCGCCACCCTCACCGGGTCCTCGGGCATCGCGAGGAGAAAGCCGGCGGACCGCCCGACCACCTCGGCGGCACGGTACCCCAGCAGGTCCTGTGCGCTGTGCGTCCAGCCGATGACCGTTCCGGTAGCGGCGACCACCGCGGTCGCGTCGTTCGCCGTGTCGATGGAGTGCTGAGGGGTCCTGGGCTGCGACGGTTCGGCTCCGGGCGCCGACGGCGGGCCTTGCGACGCCATACTGGTCACCACCCATCCACTCCGTTCCAGTCCATGATCCCGCCTACGGCGCTCCGGTGCGAACGTCCGCCGGCGTGGACCGGGCGGGCGGGGTTACCGTCGCCGCGCCTTCAGGGGCGGGGTTTCCGGGGTGCGACGAGGCCCGATTCGTAGGCGAAGACGACGAGCTGCGCCCGGTCGCGGGCCCCGGAGGGTGTGCTGATGCGGGCGGGGCGTGGGTGGTCAGCGCCCACCGCCCGGTCTGGCCGAGGTGGAAGGGGCGGGGGGCCGGTGCTCGTACCAGCGGCGGTCGGCCTCCAGCTGGGCGGCGAGGGAGATCAGCCGTTCCTCGCTGCGGGAGGGGCCCAGCAGCTGGGCGCCGACGGGCAGCCCGTCGGAGGTGAACCCGGCCGGTACGTTGATGCCGGGCCAGCCCAGTACGTTCCAGGGCCAGGCGTACGGGCAGGCCTCGGCCATCGTCACATCGGTGCGCCAGGCGCTCAGCCCGTCGAACCTGCCGATCGGGGGCGGTGGCAGGGCCGTCGTCGGGGTGAGCAGTACGTCGTACCCGGTGCCGGCCCGGGACGTGTGGAAGAACGCGCCGATCCTGCGGTGCTGACGCACCTCCCGCTCCCTGGCCGCGCGCACCACCCGGCCTCCCAGCCGGGTTCCGGTGCGCAGGGCACTGCGGGTGCGCGGGTCGAGGAGGGCGGGGTCGGGGTGGCGGGCGGCGAGTTCGGCGATCCCGGCGGTGGCGCGGGGGACGAAGCCGAGGCCGATCAGTCCGTAGCGGGGCCTGGCCTCCTCGACGTCGTGGCCGAGGCGGGCGAGGGCCTCGGCCAGTGCTGCGACGGCCCGCCGCACATCGGGGTGGGGTGTGGAGCCGGTGAGGGTGAGCGGGGGGCGCCAGGCGACGGCGATGCGCAGTCTGCCCGGGTCGCGGCAGGCGGCGGCCGATGCCTCGACGGGGGGCGGGCGGTGCGGGTCGTCGGGGTGGGGTCCGGCGACCGCGTCGAGCAGCAGGGCGGCGTCGGCGACGGTCCTGGCCAGGGGGCCGTTGACGGTCAGGCCCTGAAAGGCGTCGCTGTGTGGGTGGACGGAGATCCGGCCGCGCTGCGGTTTGATGCCGACGAGATGGGTCCAGGCTGCGGGGATACGGACGGACCCCGCGCCGTCCGAGCCGAGCGCGGCGGGTACGAGCCCGGCGGCGACGGCCGCCGCCGAACCACCGGACGAGCCGCCGGGGGTGTGTCCGGTGTTCCAGGGGTTACGGGTGGCGCCGAAGGCCGGGCCCTCGGTGAACGGCCACTGGCCCAGCTCGCAGGAATTGGTCTTCCCGACGATCACGGCCCCGGCCGCCCGCAGCCTGCGTACGGCCTCGCTGTCGACGGTGGCGGCGGGCAGATCGCCGTCGCAGCCGAAGTAGGTCGGCATCCCGACGACATCGGTGTCGTCCTTGACGGCGACCGGGACCCCGAGCAGGGGCAGCCGCTCCCCCGCGGCGAGCCGGCGGTCGGCCTCGGCGGCCTCGGCGAGTGCGGCCTCGGCCCGCAGGTGCCTGAACGCGTTGAGGGTGCCCTGGCTCGCTTCGATACGGCTCAGGGCGGCGGACACCTGCTCGGTCGAGGTGGTACGGCCTTCGGCCAGCTCCAGTGCGCTGTCGGCCAGTCCGGTCGGGCCGGCCGGTTCGGTGGTTTCGACGGCTTCCGTTGAGGACATGGGCTGCCTGCCTTCCTCGTATCGGCAGGTGCGCGCCCGCACCTGTACGCCCCAACGAACTTACCGGAGGGTAACGAGTAGTGGGCGGTCCGCTCAACCGTTCGGCGGAGAGCGGCCGGAGGCTGTCAGTGCCGCTTGCTACGTGCACTGACGGAAGTGGACAGCAAATGTACTGCTGGGGGGCGTGTGAAAGCGGGGTTCGAGGGAGAGTTCGAGACGCATCTGGCGGTGCGGTTCGATCCACGCCCCGGTACGGGCGGCGGCGAGGCGGACGAGAGTGCCCGTCCGGAGCGCTGGGCGGAGCGCAACGGCCTGAAGCTCACCCGCATCGTCCTGGACCGCGGCGCCGTGCCGGACCAGCCCATGCTGACCGAACAGGGCCGTGGTTCGCTCACGGGGCGGCGGTCCGCGGCCCGGCTCCGGTCGGCCGAGCGGCGCGCGGCGGGTTTCCCCGTCGTACGGGTGAAGATCGAGGCCGCTCCGTGGAACGAGGACATACCGCGGACGGCCGACGAGGCGGCCGCGCTGTCCCCCCTCTGCCATTTCGAGCACCACATCAAGCTGCTGCTCTCCGGTGAGCCGGAGCTCGCCGTCGCACGAGCCGTGGCCGAGCGGCACAGCGCTCACCTCTCACGCAATGCCCGCCGCGCTGTCCGGGAGGGACGTCACGAGCGGTTCGTCACCCAGCGCTGCCGCGCGGTCGGCCGGCCTCGGGCCCGCGCCCGGCTCGACGCGCTCCTCGGCGCGCTGGGCGCCGCCGGGCTCGAAGTACTGGAGGCCGAGGAGGAGTTCGTGGTGCACGACGATCATCCGGTGGTGGACGCCGGCTGGATCGACGAGCGGACCGGGGCGCCCGTATGAGCATGAGGACCGGCCGTTTCCCGGGGAGCCGGTGTTCGACGACCCGTCCCTGGCACCGCGCCGGCGGGCCGCCCGGCGCAGCGTCCAGGACCATCTGCTGCGCGTGATCGCCGAGTCGCCCTGGTGCGACCGCCTGATCCTGCGGGGGCAGCCTCCCGCTCCAGGCCTGGGTGGGCGCTGCCGCCCGGGAGCCGGGCGATCTGGACCGGATCGTCCTGGAGCCGTCGGCGGACAGATTCACCGACCGCCTCAATCCCTGCCCGTACATAGCCGGGACCGATGTCGTCCGGCAGTGGCCAGAGACCGCGCACGGCGCGGCGGCCCCCGAGCTGTGGACGGACGGCGAGTGCCATGCCACCGGCGGCACGCGGTGCTGCTCGCGGAGCACCCGTCGACCCGGCTGTCGCCCCGCCTGTCGCGCACCGTGCTCGGCTCGCACGCGGAGGGGATCACGCCTGGAACGGTGCTGGACCGGCCGATGGACTGGGCCGCGTCCCACGCCGTCCATCCGTGGGTGGACAGCGATCCGGGCCGGCTGCGGGAGCGGGTGGCAAGTGCGGTTCCACGACTGCCGGCGCGGAGCGCCCGGCCTCGATGGGAACAGGACCGGCCACCGGGGCCGGTGGCCGGTCCGGCGGCTCCCTCCGTCGCGCGACCCGCCCCGCTCCGACGTACGCTCAAGAGGACCGGATCGCACACCTGAACAGGCCCGACGGGCCCTTCGAGGGAGGCGCCGTGACCGGCCAACTCATCGACACACGCCGGGCCGCCTGGGCGGCGGTCCTCGTACTGGGATTCACCAGCGGCAGTGTCATCGGCGGTGGTGTGGCACGGGCGGACAACGACATCGACACGCTCCCCGCCCAGCAGATCGCCGACCGGTCACGTGACGCGCTGCTGAGCGTCCATTCCCTGCACCTCAGCGCGCGCGGCCACTACGACAGCGGCAGCCCGGCGCCGGCCCTGGATCTCACCCTGGACCGGGACGGCAACTGCAACGGTTCGGTGAACCTCGGCAACGATCAGGGGTCGGCCCGGATCGTGAAGCGCGGCGACGACGTCTGGGTCAAGCCGGATGCGACCTTCTGGAAGAGCCAGGTTCCCGGCGCCGGCTCGGCCTTCGCCGCAATCCTCAACGGGCGGTACATGAAGGGCTCGGCCGACGACCCGAGACTGCGCGACCTGGTGAACGGCTGCGATCTGGACTCCTTCCAGAAGCTGGTCAGCGACCACGCGAACAACGACCGCGGGACGCTGAACAAGGGCAGGAAGACCACGCTCGGCGGGGCTTCGGTGGTACCGCTGACCAGGCTCAGGGACGGTAGGACGCTGACGACGTACGTCGCGGTCACGGGCAAGCCGTACCCGCTGAGGATCACGGTGCAGGACGGTGGGGCGAGCGCGGTCATGGGCTTCTCGGCTTTCGACAAGCCGGTTCCCACGGCCACACCACCACCGGATCAGACGTACGACATCAGCGCGCTGCTGAGCCGCCCGACGTCGCCGCTGTGACCCCGGACCGACCGCTGAGCACCACGTACAGCACCAGCGACGAGGCCAGCCCGACCGCCCAGCCGTAGTCCGCGAGCGGCTTGAGGAACGGGATCAGGCCGTGGGCCGGGAACGGGCCCGTGCCGAGGGCGGAGTGGGAGCCGCCGATTGCCAGGATGCCGCCGACGGCGAACGCGACGACCGCCCGCCAGTTCCAGCCGTTCGCGTACCAGTAGCGGCCGCCGGGACGGTACAGGTACGCGAGGTCGAGCACGGTGCGGCGGACGATCCAGTAGTCGGCGATCAGAATGCCCGCGACCGTACCGAGCAGTCCGCCGACCAGACCGAGCCAGGTGAAGATGTACAGCTCGGGAGTCTCGGTGAGTTTCCACGGCATGATGAGAACGCCGACGACACCCGTGATCAGGGCGCCCGTACGGAAGTTGATGAGTTTGGGTGCGAGGTTCGCCAGGTCGTATGCGGGTGACACGACGTTCGCCGCGATGTTCACGGAGACCGTCGCGACGAGCACCGTGACCAGGGCGTACAGCAGACCGAAGACGTTGTCGGTCCTGGCGACGAGCTGGACCGGATCCCAGATCGCCTCCCCGTACACGGCCTGTGAGCCGGAGGTGACCAGGACCGAGAGCAGGGCGAAGAGCGTCATCGTGGTCGGCAGGCCGAGCGACTGGCCCCAGATCTGGGCGCGTTGGCCGGCCCCGAAGCGGGTGAAGTCGGGGATGTCCAGGGAGAGCGTGGCCCAGAAGGCGATCATTCCCATCAGGGACGGGAAGAAGACCGGCCAGAACACCTTGCCCCAGCCGAGCCTGGAGGGCTGGTCGAGCAGCGGGCCGAAGCCACCGGCCTTGACGGCGACCCAGACCAGAAGCACCACGGCGCCGACGATGACGAACGGGGCGGCCCAGTTCTCGAACCGTCGCAGAGTGTCCATCCCCCGGTAGATGATGGCGAGTTCGAGCGCCCAGAAGAGGATGAAGCAGAGCCAGAGCGTCCACGGCTGCCCGCCGATCTCGGACGCCTTCGCCCAGCCGCCGAAGATCTTCCCGAGCAGGGTGAAGATGCCGACGCCACCGATCCAGGTCTGGATGCCGAACCAGGCACAGGCCACCGCGGGCAGGTTGGCACCCGCGCAGACCGAAGGAGGCGCGGGCCAGAACGGGGAAGGGGATGCCGTACTTGGGTCCGGCGTGCCCGGTCAGCAGCATCGGGCCGAGCACGATCAGGTTGGCGAGCGCGATGGTGAGGACGGCCTGCTTCCGGTCCATGCCGAGGGCCACCAGGCCGGAGGCGAGCAACCAGGACGGGATGTTGTGGGCCATGCCGACCCACAGGACTGAGTCCGCCACCCGACCACCGCTGGAGTCTGTCGTCAATGTGATCTCGGCTGGTGGATCACGGTCGGGTGATACGCCTCCATGAACTGACCGATGCCGAGTGGGACTTCGTGGAGCCGCCGTGCCCCGGACGTCGATCGAGCGGCCTCGGCTGGATGACGACCTCGGCGACGGCAACGCCTGCGGCGGCCACCGGGTCACCACCTTCCTCACGGCGGGCGAGCTCCCGGCGCGGGACGCATACTGCGCGGACCGAGTCCCGACTGCCGCCCCGGGGCCTGCTGTTGGCCCACAATGGCTGTGGGTAAGGCGACGGGAGATGTGGATGCGGGCGCTCGTGGTCGGGGTGGAGTCTTACGAGGCGGGGTCGGTCTGGAACCTCGACGGGCCGGTGCACGACGCGCTGGGGTACGCGCGCTGGCTGCGGGAGCTCGGAGTGAGGGACGAGTCGCTGACCCTGTTGCTCTCTCCACTCGAGCGCAACCGCGAACTCGCCGACGGCTTCGGTCTGCCGTACCGCCCGGCCGACCGGAACACCGTGCACCAGGTGCTGACCCGGGAGCTGGCGGACGAGCGGACTGACTGGCTGTTCGTCGCCTGGTCCGGGCATGGCCTCATCGACGCCGATCGCAGCCGCCGACTGCTTTTTGCGGATGCGGTCCACCGGGATCTGCGTGGTCTGGACGTCGAAGCGGTGCTTGCTATGTACCGGTCGGACGGCGCACCGGGACATCCGCGTCAGCTCTGGCTGTTCGACGCCTGCCAGACGTACGCTGACCCGGCGACGACGGCTGGGGCCCTGCGGCCCGACCCCATACCGCGTTCGACTCCACGTCAGCAGGCCGATCAGTACGTGCTGTTCGCCTGTGGTCCCGGTGAGGCGACGCGCAATGGAATGCGCTCGGGTGTGTTCAGTGCCGAGGCTCTGCGGATGCTGCGCGAGCACCCCGACTGGCGGCGGTCTCCCCGGCCACTGGCCGAAGCGCTGCGCAGCCGGTTCGGGACTACCACCTCTCTCTGGTTCGAAGGGGACGGGGAGGCCGGGCGAACCGCCGTGAGGCGGAAGATTCCGGGGCGGAGACTCGATCTGTCCGACAAACGTCGTATGCGCGACGCTCTGGCCGCGGTGGGGGTGATGCGGCAGCCGGAGTCGCGTAGCCAGGTCATTGGCTTGCTTCCTGATGAGATAGCGGGAAGTGTCGCCAGATCAGGGGTAATGCTCCTGGAGATCTTGGATCTCCTCGAAACCTGTCTGACATTTGGTGACGGATTGACGCACTTGTGGTCGGCGGTGTCCCTGGTTGATCCTGGTACGACTGCGCTCGACGACCTCCTGGAGGTCTTCCGGAGTTATCCGGAGTGGTTTACTCCACCTCATCTCGACGCGAATTGACGCTTCGTGATTCAGCCACTTCAAGCCTGTGATGGCGCAGGCTGACCGGTTGAGCATGTTTCCAGCAGCGCATGCATAGGACATCATGTAAGTGCGGGTCGAACATCGCATCGCACTGACTCGGGGGAGGTCTCACGGCAGTGGTAAAGCCGAAAAGCGCCGCCATATCGGATCTGCCTGATCTCACTGGCACGTCCCTGGAGGCGTTGCGCGCTCGATCGAACGACGACAGAGCGGCCGCCAAGAAGCGGCTGCTGGAGGAAGTCGGGCGGTCGGCCAGAAGCCTGTCCCCCGGCGGGGAGAACAGCTGGACCGCCTGACATCCCCCCGGTCCGTCCCGATCCGGTGCCAAGGCAGAGGGAGCGTATGCGCCCTGACTCACTGCACGAAGCGGAGTCGCGGCATTCACTGACACCCCAGCAATTCCGTGAACTCGCGCGCGGCGACGGCAGTCCCGCCACGCTCGCTGCGCTGTCGCGAGCCGAGTACAGCCACCGCCTGCTGTTGTTCGATCTGCTGATGGATGCTCTCAGCCCTCTGGCCGGGGTGACCGGCCGGCTCCCTGCCGCCCAGCGGGCCTGGGACCTGCTCGCCGCGGCACAGCGCCAAAATCCGGCAGCGGTAGAGGAATTGCTCCTCCTTCCGGAAACCGGGCTGTGGCTGACCCGGCTGTTGACCCGGCTGCGCTCCGCCCGCCGTGCCGAGACCCCTTTGTGGGCAGAGGCAGGACATCTGCACACCCTGGCCGCCGTGGCCGCGGCACGGGCGGGCCTCACTTTCAGTTTTCCCGTCCCTGCCCTCCAGGAGAGGGTCTGGCTGCCCACGATGGGACTGGCGCGGCTGCCCTCGGTGCACCGGCAGCGGAACACCTGGACCGTGGCAGAGGTCCGATCGGTGTGCGGCCGGCTCACCCTCATCGGCGCATACGGCCATCTGCGCCTGTCCTCCGGCCCGGAGCACCCGGCGCGTGGCTGGCTGCCCCAGCGTCGGGCGGCTCTCGGCGCAGGCGCTTCCCGCCGGATCACGCTGGACGACCTCGGCCACCACCGGCTCGCCCCGCTGCCCGACGGTGCAGCCAAGCGGTTGACGCAGAGCGCGTACGACTCCTGGAGCCGACTGCTGCAGGACGCGTACGGGCTGTTGACCACCATGGATCCGCCGACGGCCGACGCGGCCGCCGGGTTGCTGCGCTCCCTCCAGCCGATGCCGGCCCACGAACGGTTCCGGGTACGCAGCGTCAGCAGCGGGCACGGCGTCGGCGGACTGGCATCGTCCATGCCGGATACGGCGCCCCTCTGCGCGGCCACGCTGGTGCACGAACTCCAGCACAGCAAGCTCAGCGCGCTGATGCACCTGTACCCGCTCCACGAGCCCGCTCCCCCGGGCGCGGCGCTGCGGCTCTACTACGCTCCCTGGCGCGATGACCCCCGACCGCTCGGGGGAATGCTGCAGGGCGCCTACGCCTTCACGGCGGTAGCGCGGTTCTGGAGTGCTTGCGCCGTGCAGCTCACCGGACACGTCAGCAGCCTCGCCCGCTTCGAAAGTGCCCTGTGGCTCGGCCAGCTGGCCGACGTCTTGCCGGACCTGGCCACCGACCCCGCGCTGACCGCGCTGGGACGTGACGCCTTACAGGACCTGCTCGGGGCCGTCGTCCGGCTGCACGACCGAACCGGTGAAGGCCCCGAGGTGACGATGGCCCGCCGGATGGCCGCCGATCACCGGGCGACGTGGAGGCTGGCCCATGTGCGGCCTCATCCGGACGACGTGGGGCGACTGGCGGCCGCCTGGTGTGCGGGCCGGAAGCAACCGCCCGCGCTGCCACCGCGTCCGCACCCGGAGATCCGGGAATCCGGGGCGCGGCACCTCGACGCCCGCGCCATGCTGGTGCGCGTCGGCCTCGCCGACCCGGCGGCACTCGACAAAATGTGCGGCAGCCAGGGTGACCACGTGCCCGGGGTCGCCGGGGCCGGGCCGGCCGATGTCCTCTGGGCCTGCGCCGAGTTCGCCGCTGCGCGGCGCCTCTACTCACAGGACATCCAGAGCGCATCCGCCGGCCCCGGGACATGGACGGGTCTGGGGCTGGCCCTGGCGGACGCCAGCCGTGCTCCGGAGGCCGTCAAGGCCCTGACGGCGGTGCCTGAAATGGTCGCGGGCGTTCACGGTGCCGCCCGGCGGATGTCACAGCGGACGCCGGACCCGATCGTCCTGGCCAGTTGGCTCGGCCAGGGCGATGCCGGTCCGCCCGGCATCTGTTAGATCGGCATGGGGTCGACGTCGCAATTGGCCCGGCGCCAGGCGAGCGTGTCAGCACTGGCCCGGTGATCTGGTCCCAACTGCTCGTTGATCGCGTCCACAGCACTCCGGTGCAGTTCCTCCGCCTCCCCGGTACGGCCCAGCGCCCTCAGGTCCGACGCGGTATTGCCACGCAGCACAAGCACAGTGGGGTGGGATTCGCCGAACTTCTCGATCAGCGCTGCCGTCGTCTTCCGGTCGAGTTCCAGAGCCGCGGCAGCATCTCCCTGGGCGAAGAGATCGTTGGCCAGGTTGATCGCGCAGATCAATGTGTGCGGGTGTGCGTCGCCGAGCGGTGCCCGGAAACGGGTCAGTGCCGACTCGTTCAGCTTCCGCGCCTCGTCCACCCGGTCGAGCAGCCGCAGCGTGACGGCGAGATTGGCATCGGCCGCGGCGGTGTGCGGATGGTCCTTGCCGAATACCTCCGCGTACAACGCCCGGGTTCGCTCCCCCAGCTTCAGCGCCTCCGGGAGCTTCCCGTTCTGCCGCAGGTCGATGGAGAGGTTGAGCGAAGCCTGCAGGCCGTCGGGGCTGCGCTCGCCGTACCGGTCGATGAGCGCGGTCCGGGCCATCTCCGTGCTGGCCTGCGCAGCCTCGTGATGGCCCGCCTTGCGCTGCGCCACCCCGAGCCTCGCCACCGCCCGCAGTGCGGACGGGTGGAGGTCGCCGAACGTACCGCGGAAAGTGTCGACCGCGTCCTCGCAGGCCTTCTCCGACGCGGCGTACTCCCCGAGTTCCTGCTTGTCCAGGGTGAGTGAGACCTCCGAGTTGAGAGTGGTCGGCGCGTCCGCGCCGAACATCTGCACCTTGGTGCGCCAGCTCGCCTCGTCCAGGTCCCGCGCTTCGCGGAAGAGGCCGTTGCCGCGCCGGGTCACCGCGAGGTTGTGGGCATGGAGCAGGGTCTCGGGGTCCTCGTCGCCGTACGACCTGACGGCCCGCGCGTAGACCTCCTCGTCGAACTCCAGCGCGCCTCGGTAGTCCCCGCGCGCTCTGCGGTCACCGGACACCTGGCCCTTGACGCGTAGGTACTCCTCCTCGAGATCCGGGCCAGCCTCTTCCAGCGTGGCGAGCATACGCTCCCCCAGGGCCGCGGCCTGCGGATAGCGGCCCATCGTCCACATGATGTAACGCACATGCCGACCCAGGATCAACGTCTGCTGGTCGTCCTCGCCGAAGAGCCGGCACCAGTTCTCGTACGTCTCGCTGGAGAAGTCCAACGCCGCCTCGTGATCGCCCCAGTAGAAGAGGTATTCCGCGACGTTGTAGACCATCTGGCGCACATTGCGGTTGGGCGAAAGCGACGCCTGGGAGGCGAGAACATGCGGGTAGAGCTCACCGAAACGCGTCCAGTTCTGTGGGGCACGCGGGTCGCTGGGGGCGTTCGCCGCGAGGACCAGGTGCGCTCCATGCCGGAATGTACGGCGTTGCTCCTCCGCCATGCGCGCTTCGAGCACCGCCTGGACCAGCCGGTGCATCTGGATCGAGTTGGTGCGGTGGTCGATCTTCGCCAGGGAGTAGCGGCTGATCTCGCGGATGGCCCGGCTGAGCCGGATCGGGTCGGTGAAGATCCGGTCCAGCTCCGGGGCGATCGGCTCAGAAACCGCGTTGGTGAAGAACTGCCTGGAGACTGGTTCCGGCGCGAAATAGGCGCAGAGTTCCAGGAGTTGGATGGCTCCGGCGTTCTTCCCTTCGACGTGGTCGAGGGAGACGTTCCACGCGGTGGCGACGGTCTTCTCGTACTGAGTCGGCGGGGACACCGCCATCAGCTCAGCGCTCTTTTCTTCGAACACCCTCAGATATTCGGCCGGAGGCATGCCGGTCTCGGCGCGCCACGCCGATGCCTGCTCCACCGCGAGCGGCAGGTCGCCGAGGACCTCGGCGAGCATGTCCGCGTCCTCGGTGGACAGATCGGGGTTGCGCCGCCGGAGCAGCTGGATGCTTTCTTCCCGCTCGAACACATCGACTTCCAACGGGTGGGCCAAGGTGTTCCACTGGGGATTACGCGATGTCACGATTACGGAGCCTACCGGTCCGCCCGCAGGCGTGCTCGGGAAGTATTCCTGCACCGCTGCCGGACTCTCGGCATTATCGAACACCAGAAGCCATTTACCGTACGGGTTTCCGATGCGCAGCGCCTCCAGGACGGCCGGCACTGCGGTAATCGCCTCACTGCTCACCGGAAGGTGGAGTCGCCGGGCCAGTTCAACAAACGCCTGCTGAATTTGTGTGGGCCGTTCTGCCGGGATCCAGCAGACCACTTCGTATTCGGCAGCGTGCCGGTATACGTATTCGAGTGCGAGTTGCGACTTCCCGACACCGCCCATTCCGTGCAGTGCATGCGGGAGCACCGCGGTCGGGCCGTCCTGCAAACCGCGTTCCAGGTTGATCAGCAATTCTTCGCGTCCGGTGAATACGAGGTTCCTCGGCGGCATGTTGCCCCAGACGGCGGGCATGGGCGGTCGCGCACCGCCTCCGGCCGGGGGTGCCGGGGCCGGGCTCTCTACCGAGGGGCGGACCGTACTCACTTGTGGGCCTCCAGGGGTGGGTATCGTACTGTCGGTGTCGTCGGGGAGTGTCTCATCGAGAGAAGGCCACGAAGCGTTGCGCCGGGCCTCGGATCCGGGCGTGTTCGCAGCGGTCGGCGGGCCGGCCCCGATGTGCTCGCCAAGACGCCGGGCGCGGTGGAGATGGTTTCCGGAAATCGCCTGCAGCGCCGCATGTTCGGCCTGCCGGAAGCGAAGGTTCTCCGTGGTCGACTCGACTGTCGTGAGCGCTTCCTCACGGTGCGGCGACTCTTTGGAACCATGTAAGTAGCCGAGGAACTCACGCGCCGCTTCATTGCGCGGGGCCAAAAACTCTGCCGCCTTTTTCAGTGCTCTTACAGTGGCCGTTCTGCTGCCTGCAGCGAGTAATTCCTCGCGGGCACCGTCAACGAATACGTAGGATTCCCCGTCACACCCGGGCAGCGGATCGACCAATGGGCTGATCAGCAGCTCCGCCAGATGCGCTCGCGAGGCGCGCGGCATGACCTGCCGCTTCACCTCGGACATGGTTTCCAGGTCCAGCTGTACCGCAGCCAGGCACGTGGCCAGCGCGAACGCCTCCGCCGAAGCCCTGGTGCGGAACCGCGCAACCAATTCGGCGGCGGTCAGCCCCTGAACGGGTGACGGCGCGGGAGACGGCAGCGGCCGGGTACTGGTGAGGATCGCCGCCATATCCGCCCAGCGCGGCGTGGTTCCCGCGACGAACCGGGCCCACGGACCGAGCCACTCGGCGCCCAGTTCCAGCACCGGGACGAGGACGACCTGATCGGAGGGATCGCGCGGGAGCGATGCGGCAAGCGGCTCGGCGGGCTCCCAGTGCACCTGCGCATTAACCGACCAGGGCCCTTGGGCACGGAGTCTCACCCGTACCGGAAAGAGTCCCGTGCTGGGCCACAGGCGCTGTGGCAGCAGCTGGAGCACCACCACGGGCTGGAACCTCCCCCAGAGAGCGGCCAGTCGCTGCGCGGCCCCGGAACGCCAGGCGGGCGCGACCCCGTCCGTCACCAGGAAAACGATCTGCCGCGCCGCCGGGTCGACGAGGCCGCGCGGCGGCTGCGGGTGCGACGCCTGCCCGTGGCCGCGCAGCAGCGCACGCGCGGCATCAGCGGTGTCGAGCGTCATCATCTTCACGTCGCGCATCCCGCCGTACCGGCTCAGCGTCGTCCGGAAGTGCTTCACTGCCGGCCGCCACATGGTCATGTGCGGGGCACTGTCGACCACCAGGACCGCGCTCCGTTGCCGCTCCGGCTCGGGCGTGAGCACCGGTGGCAGATGCGGGGCGACTGCGATCCGTTCCGCCGTCGCCGACTCGTCCAGGACGTCGGAGTGGGCGGAGGCGACGAAGGACCGCAGCGGACGCAGCGCACGACCGAGGCTCAGACGGTCGCGCGGGGGGCGGTCACCTGCGCCGGGGCCGACGGCGGTCCGCAGCTGCGAGGCCGCGGGCAATTCGGCCGTCGGCGCGAGGGTGTCCCTCGTACCCGGCCCGACGACAGGTGGCGGTCCGTCGTCCCGTGCGGAAGGCGGCAGCGGTTCGGGCCCCGGAGGCCGCTGCTGTTCCGGCTGCGGCTCCTCGTCCCGATCCGGCTGCTCCGGCTCGGTCACCCGGTCGTCGTCCTGCTGCGCGGGGGCAGGCTCCGATGGCTCGGCGTCCTCACGACCGATGTCCGCCAGGTCCTCGTCGGTGGCCAGCCCAGGATGGTTCGCCGCCAGCCATAACGAGTCGGCCACTTCCCATGGGTACAGACCGGTGAGAGGCAGCGGTCCGCCGTCAGGCGGGCTCATCGGACCGTCGCGGCGGTGCTGCGCACCAGCGCCTCCGGCCCTCGAAGATTCCCCGGTCACCCCGAATCCGCCCCTTCACCGCCCAGCGGGTGCCAAATAGCGGCGAGGACCGATTGCCACTCGTTGGCGTCGCTTCCGTCCCGCTGGTAGAGGCCCGATGTCGCCAAATGCGCGGCATTCAGCAGCTGATCGGCGGCCAGCCCGCCCATCCGGGAGCTCCGTCGGAGAAAATCACGGATCAGCGCGTCCTGGCTGTCGCCGAGGAGATCTCCGAAATGTCCGGAGACGAGGTCTCCCAATGTCTCCGCGTCGGGATCAGGAATGTTGAGCCGCAGACAGCGCCGCATAAACGCTTCGGGGAACTCGCGTTCACCATTCGAGGTCATGACGACGACGGGGAAGACGTGAGCCCTGACCACTCCGTTTTCGACCACCGCGCTGTGGCCGGGATCAGCCGTATGGACGGTGGTCGTTGCTTCCGTCTGCTTCACCCGTACGAGGGGTGGTACTTCGAACCAGGCGTCCTCGAACAGGGTCAGAAGGTCATTGGGCAAATCGGCGTCGCACTTGTCGATCTCGTCGATGAGGACCACTCGCGGCAGCCGGTAGGGGAGCATTCCCGTGCCCAGCGGCCCCAGCTGGACGTAGTTGCCGATGCTGGGCCGTCCGGTGCTTTCGGCGGCGTCCTGGGTGGCCTGCGCGCGTCCGATGGCGTCGTACTCGTACAGACCGGAGGTCAGCGTCGTCCGGCTGGTGACGGGCCAGTGCAACACACGTCCGAGCCGCAGCTCCCGGGCGATCCGGTAGGCGAGGCCCGATTTTCCCACTCCTGGCCGGCCGGTGACCAACAGGGGCCTGCGGAGCAGGAGCGCGGCGTTGACCAGGCGAAGCTCCTCGGCGCGAGGGACGCGCCGACGCCCGGGCGGGCCGAGCCGGCGGTCGGCCTCGTCGTCGTCCGGTGGCTGAGGCATGGTCGCCGTGCTGCGGAAGGTGCGCCAGGGCGGCCCCTTGGGCCAGGTGCGTTTCTCGTACGCCTCGTCCGGTAATGGGTCTCCGGTGCCCCGGTAGACCCGGCCGTCGTTGTCCGCCGCGTTCACTCGATCCCCCCTACAAAGGTGGCGGGAGCGTTCTGCCCGCCCTCAAGAAGATGCTCGGGGTCGTCCCAGATCATGCTCATCGAACGGATCGCGTCAACGTCTCGCTCCCGTACAGCACTTGACTCATCTGCGACCGTGGCACGGACGGCAACATCGGACTTCCACTGTTGCGCACTTTCGGGAAGGTGTGCCAGCCCCTCATTGGCCAAGCTTTCACGAATAATGCTCCGGAACACCGCTGACGCGGGATCCGCCCGGTGGTAGACGACTATGGGCACTCCAAGGTCCAGGGCGAGACTCAGCTCGCGCAGGCCCAATTCGCTCTCGCGGTGCGGCGGCCTGCTGAGCACCATGCCGACCACGTCGTCGTCCCGCCCGATCTTCGCGTCCAGCAGGGCCAGGTGCTCGGCGTCCGTCAGCCCCTCGGGAGCGCATTCGTACATCTGGCCCTGGCCGTCGCCGGTCCGCCAGTGCGCCCAGCGGGCGCGCCACGCGTTGTGGAAGGTGGGACGCTGTACGCGCTCCAGGCTGTGCAGCATGATCTCCCGGTATCGGCTCAGCAAAGCGTTGGGAAAGCCCAGCGAGGGATCACGATCCCACCACTCCACGGGCTCGGTGAGCAGCTCCGCCGGAAGAAAGATCTCCAAGGCGGCGTTGTCCGCGCGGGAGTGACTCAACTGCGTCATGTGAGTGAGTAACTTGGCCATCTCGTAGGGTAGTTGAGATCTGGTCACTGATTCCAGCGGCTCGGTTTGAGGATCTCGTTGGAGTGCGTTCGAATCCGGATATCTGACACAGGCGGAGACGTAGTAGCGCTGTGCCCTGCCCATCCGCCGCCTGCCCGCTCCGCTGTGGGGCGTACGGTCCGGCTCCACCTTGACGTAGATCCTGATCAGCGGCCTGGCCGGGCCACCGCGACCGGCGTGCGGGACGTCAGGGGAACCGGCGATCCGGGGGTCGGTGCCGTCCCTGAGGCCGGCCCGCAGTTCGGCCAGCGGCGCCGGCATGTTCCACAGCTCGGCGAAGTGGTCGTTCCACGTACGTAACTCACCCACTCCCGACGCCACTTCGGGACAGAGTGACAGGTGTTCCAGGAAGGCCATGGCGGGCATCAGCTCGCCGGGGCGCCCGTTGTGGTCGGCAAGATGGAGAAATGCCTCCCAGGGCGTGGCGCAGTTCTCGGGCAGGCGTGCCAGACCGTCGGTGGCCCGGTCCACCAGGGCGTCGAAATCGGCCACCGGAACATCCAGCACGCGGCGCAGTGGCTCCCAGTCGGGACCTGGGAACGCCAGGCGCGCCTTCCACTGCGACAGCAGGAGGAGCAGCGCCGGCTCCAGCGCGGGCGTGACCAGGCACGTGGCCTCCACCAGGAGGTCCATGCCGTCGTCCAACGTGGCGCAGCTGTACACGATGCTGACGAATTCCTGACGCGTCACGGTGAAGCTCGCAGGCGTCAGGCCAGGAATGTGCTGGTGGATCATCTGACGCCACAGGTCCCGGCTGCTGTCGTTGATGAGCCGCCCCGCCGGGTCCTCCAGCGCTTTGATCACCGCGCGCAGGACCCGGTGTTGTACGGCATCGAATCCTCCCGTGGCCACGCGCGTCCTCTCTTGCACCGTGACGTGTGTTCGAATCGAGGTGGGGGCCCAGGGTAAGGGCTCCCCGATCAGCCGGGAAGTGCATCGGCCAGGACCCGGTAGAGATACGCGTTGGCCCAATAGGAGCTGTGGGCCGCGGATACCGGCTGGCGGTTGTCCACCGCCACATCGGTGATGCGCGGGTCATTTCCGAAGGCCTCGGCTGCGACGTAGGAAAGCAGGTCGCGGCGGTCGTGGACGTTGAGCCAGCGGGGGAACGCGCCTGGCAGTCCGGTGCCGTAGGGAAGGGACGGCAGCGCGTCCAGTTCGTACAGCAGCGGCGCTTGCGAACCTACTGTCACCAGCATGTCCGCGACGGGGTTCGAGGCCTGGGCCGCCAGCAGGTCGAAAGCGATGATCCCGCCCAGGCTGTGCCCGAGCAGGACCACAGGCCCCCGGTCGGGAAGGGCCCGAATCGTGTCGGCCACGTGGTCACGTACTGCCTGACCACGTGTCAGATAGCTGAGTACATCACCGAAGAAGCCCACCGAGCGATTGCTGAGCCGGGCTCGCCGGGCCACCAGCATCCGAGAGCCGAACGAACGCTCGAAGAGCCGTGCCGAGTATCCGAGGGCGGAGACCAGGACGTCGTTCAGTCCCTTGGCGTCGCCACCGAGTTCGTTCGTGAGAAGGTCCACGAGATCGTCCCGCTCCGGGACCGGAAACGTGCCGGCCTCCCTGGGCGACTGCGCCATCGCCCAGGCGGTCAGAGCACGGGCAGCCAGCCGGGGAAGGGCGTCGCCCTCAGCGGGCGCGGCAACGACGGCCTGGCGCAATTCCTGGGCGGCCAGCAGGGCGGCGACCCCCTCGGTGACTGAGGGGCTGGACACGAAGGCCCGCCACGCGTCACGCACCGCGTCGGACGCCCCCAACCGGGACAGCACTCCCAGGAGCTGGTCGCCACTGGAGATCACGCCCGGGGTGAAGAGGGCGGGGGCCCCGGAACCGGACGGCTTCCCCGACATGGCGTAGACGCCGAGCTCGGCGAACGGATCGGCGTACAGCATCGCCCAGCGCAGCCGGTCCTCGTCCGTTTCGCTGCCGCCCTCGAAGCCGTCGGAGGGCAGCGGGTACGGCCCGGCTGCCACCACCCCGGATTCCGCTGTTTCGGCTTCTGCCTCCTCGGCCGTTGCCAGGTACTCCGGGTATCCGGGTATCGATACGCCGCCCGCCCTCAGGTACGACCCGAGTGAGGAGCCCCAGTCGCAGGGTTCGACACGTACGTCGGGGCGGACGCTGGCCAGGCCGTTCCGTATCCCCTCCAGCGCCTGGGTGTAGAACGGCTCTCGTACGCCCGTACCGTGTACGAATAAAACCGTGACCATCTTCCTGGCCCCCCGTTCGAACTAGCCCGCAAAGCGGGTCACTTGGTGATACTAACGGGGCTCGTGACGGCGTGCAGCATGGTCGAGGCGCCTGTCAGGTCACGCGTCGCGCAGCCTGAAGACCGCCGCGCCCGCCAGCGGCGCCGCCGCCCAGGCGGCCGCGGGACACAGAGGGCCCGGCCAGGGGCCGATCGGCAGGGCGTCCAGGTTCCGCGTGGCATGGACGGCCAGTCCCGCCGAGGCGGGGGCCAGCTCCTGGAGGTGCTCCCGCCACTGCTCGTCGACGACCATCATCGTGACGACAGGAAAGGCGTAGAACAGGCCGAGTACGGCCGTGATCGCCCCCGCCGTGTCCCGTACGAGCGCCGCCACCCCCAGGGCGAGCAGGGCGATGTAGAGCACTGTGCCCGCGGTGGCGCACAGCGTCGGGCTTCGGCAAGGGAGAGCGACCCAGTACTGAAGCCGTTGCCGGGGAGGAGGAGGCGGCCAGCGAGCAGTGAGCCGAGGGTCGCAAGTGAGCTGGCCGCCAGGACGGCCCAGCGACGACAGCGGCCTTGGCGGCGAGGACGCGGGCGCGGCCCGGCACCACTGTCAGGGGGCGCGGATGGTCCCCGTGCCGTACTCGCTGCTCATTGCCAGCACCCCGAGGAGGGAGTGTCTGATTCTAAGACCGACCGAGGTGGATCGAAAGCCATGGAAAAGACCGCCTCTCTCGTCAGGTCGCCCCGCCGGCCCGGCCTGCTCGGTCTCGCCCCTACGTCGCCGAAGCCCTCCCTGCCCCGCCCGCCAAGAACTGAGCCCGCCTCCGGACGCGGTCAACGTCGGCAGTCGGCAGTTGGCAAGCGAGGCCTAACCTGCGGTTTCCCATGGAACCACCTCGGGATTCGAGCCCGAGACCTACACATTACGAGTCCACCATGCCCACGGCAGTTACAGAGCCGCGAGCCTGGAGAAACAGCGGCCTGTCCCATGGGATCCAAACCAGCCCGGAGACGTCTTCCGCCCCTCCGCTCCTGGGACTTTTCAGGGACTTCCAGCGCTGTCCGAGGGGCTTCCGAGGGACTTTTCGCTACCTGACGGGGCAATCCCCCGAAAGATCGGAGAGGACCTCCGACGCAGGTCAGCGGCTCTTTCCAAGGCAAAGCCGCAGGTGGCGGAGACGAGTCGGGCCGTACGCTGGATACAGGCTTCCTACCCCGGCGTCACAGCAGCAAGGCCGGCTCACAGGAGATCTGGCGTCTTCGCCCTGCGGATGGCGTGCACGCCATCCGCAGGGCGGCGAGGCGCCGCGAGGCGGGGGCGGCCGCGGGGTTTCGGGCTCTCAGCGCCTGGTGCGTTCGCCAAGGTTGAGGAGGGTGTAGAGGAGGAGGGAGGAGGCGAGGCCGACGGCCCAGCCGTAGTCGGCGAGGGGTTTGAGGACGGGGATGAGGCCGTCGGTGGGGAAGGGGCCCTGTGCGGTGCCCTTGGCGTCGATGGTGGAGTAGGAGCCGCCGATGGCGAGGACGCCGCCGACGAGGAGGGCGAGGACGGCGCGCAGGTTCCAGCCCCCCGTGTACCAGTAGCGGCCGGCAGGGCTGTACAGCTCGGCCAGGGCGAGTTCGGTGCGGCGGATCAGCCAGTAGTCGGCGATCAGGATGCCCGCGACGGTGCCGAGCAGGCCGCCGACGACGCCCAGCCAGGTGAAGATGTAGACGTGAGGGTTGGCGATCAGTTTCCACGGCATGATGGCGATCCCGACCACGCCCGTGATCAGCGCGCCGGTACGGAAGTTGATGAAGCGCGGGACCAGGTTGGCGAGGTCGTAGGCCGGGCTGACGACGTTGGCGGCGATGTTCACCGACAGGGTGGCGACCAGGACCACGAGCAGGGCGAAGAGGGTGCCCGCGACGCTGTCCATCTTCGCGGCGAGCGCGATCGGGTCCCAGATCGGGGCGCCGTAGACCGCCTGCGAGCCCGAGGTGACCAGCACCGAGAGCAGCGCGAACAGCGTCATGGTGGTGGGCAGACCCAGGGCCTGACCACGCATCTGGGCGCGCTGGCTGCCGCCGAAACGAGTGAAGTCCGGAATGTTGAGCGACAGCGTGGACCAGAACCCGATCATGCCCATCAGGGCCGGGAAGAACACCTTCCAGAAACCGCTTCCCCACCCCAGCGCCGACGGCTGCGACAGCAGCGGACCGAACCCACCCGCCTTCACCGCGATCCACACCAGCAACGCCAGCGCGCCCACGATCACGAACGGCGCGGCCCAGTTCTCGAACCGCCGCAGGGTCTCCATGCCCCGCGCGATCACCGCGATCTCCAGCGCCCAGAACAGACCGAACGACAGCCACAGTGTCCACGGCTGCCCGGCGACCTGACCAGCGCTCTGCCAACCGCTGCCGAAGAGCTTCCCGGTCAGCAGGAAGATCCCCTCGCCGCCGATCCAGGTCTGGATACCGAACCAGGCACACGCCACCGCCGCCCGAATCAGCGCCGGCAAATTCGCACCCCGCATCCCGAACGACGCCCGCGCGAACACCGGGAACGGAATCCCGTACTTCGTCCCCGCATGCCCCGTGAGCAGCATCGGCACCAGCACGATGAGGTTGGCCAACGCGATGGTGAGGACCGCCTGCTTCCAGTCCATGCCGAGCGCGACCAGACCGGAGGCCAGGGTCCAGGACGGGATATTATGAGCCATTCCCACCCAAAGACTCAAATAGTTGTAAACCCCCCAGGTGCGTCTCTCGACGGGCACCGGCGCCAGGTCGTCGTTGGCGAACCGGGCGTCGTCCAGGACGACCCCCTCGGCGAGGGCGACGCGGCCATCGGGATAGGTCTGCTGGATCGTGGACGTCTCGGGTATTGACAGTGCGCTGGAGGACATGAAGCCACCTCGGTTCGCGGAGTCCGGTGCGGGGGAACGTGACCTCCCCGAGAGTTCGACACCGGGCCCTCGGGGTCATACGACGGAACGGGACGACAGTCAGCCCCTGATGCTGCTAGCAAAAAAGGGGCCAAGGCCGCAGGCACCGGCTCAGCCAGATGCAACAACAGAAGCCCACAACGACAGGCCGAACCCGGACGAACCGGACCCTGCACCTCCCGCCTGACGGGCACCTCCACAAACCCGCAGGTCAGCGCCCCGCACCCATGTTCGTGCTTTCTCTTGCGCGACCCACAGCGCGGCGAAGTTGTACGTCGTCCAGCGGCGCCGTTCCAGCGGAACGGGCAGCAGGTCCTCGTTGACGAACCGGTTGTCGGTGGGGACGGCGCCGGGGGCGAGTTCGACGCGGCCCGGCGGGCCGGATATCCGGTCCTGCGGTGGGAGGGGTGGGGTGGGCGGAACGGTCGATGTCATGGCGGCTGAACCCTTCGCTCGGGAGCGGTGCCGTGCGGGGCGGGGCGGGGCGCGGTGCGTGCGTGCGTGCGTGCGTGCGTGCGTGCGTGCGTGCGTGCGTACAACCGTGGGACGGGGGTGCATACAACCGTGGGGTGGACGGGTCAGGTGGACAGGGCGGGGATGATCTCGGAGCCGTAGGCGTCGATCGTAGCCTCGCGTACATCGTGCATGTTGTAGACGGCGAACTGGTCGACGCCCAGGTCGCGCAGGGCCCGGAGCTTCTCGATGTGTGCCTCGGCGGGGCCCAGCGGGCAGAACCGGTCGACGATCTCATCCGGTACGAAGGCCGTGCTTGGGAGCGCTGTCCCTGCTACTGATGGCCGCGGTCATTGCGGTGCTGGCGGCATTGCGCCCGGCACTCGGCCGGCGTTGCGACCCACCCAATCCGGTGGAGAGGGGCATCGACAACCACTCGGGTGCCTTCGGCTGGATACAGTCCTTGGACGAGCAAGGGCAACTTCGAGCCGAGGCGACGCGTTTGGTCATGCTACGGACCCTGGCGCGGCGCAAGTACTGGCTCATCAGACTGGCCGCGGACCTCACCGTGGCCGCTCAAGGTGTGGCCGGATCGGCACTATTGATCACGCTTCTCACCCTCTGACCGACCGGCGACGCAGAAGCACGCCCGTGCCACTGGACCGGGCCACCATGCGTCTGCTTCAGACGCAAAAAGGCCGCTGCCAGCTCTGCGGGCACGGAAACTCCGAGATCCCCGACAGAGTCAAGCTCAGAGGCCGTTGCGCTCCCGCGCGGAGGGTTTGGCGGAGGACGAGTTCACCATTCCGCCACGATCTTGACTAAAACCCTTCTAAGATCGCCGACAAGGCGGTTCTCCGCATCTCTATGTACTCCATCACGAGCAGGGCAACAGGCCCTTCTGAACGCTGAGAGCAGGAGATGACATCCATCAGTGAACAAGCAAAGGGAGCCGCGCCCGAGCCGCGTCGGCGGCGACCGGGCGTGCTCGGTCGCCGCACAGTTGGCTGCGTGGTCGCGCTCGCCTTGGGAATCGGTAGTGGCTCGTTAGCCATGGCGCCTGCGGCGTACTCGCAGGCGGACGAAGGGTCGGTGACGGTCCGGGTGATCCGGGCCGCGGGCACCAGCGGCGCGTGGACGCCCGCGCTGGAACCGGGCATCGCGGGCGTCAAGGTGACCCTCACCGACGACGCCGGCGCCGGCGTCGAGGGGGTCACGGCGGCCGACGGGACCGTGACACTGACTCCGGCGGCGGGCGAAGCCACCAGCGGTAAATACCGGGTGCAGGTGGTGAATCCGAAGCCGGGTGTGCTGTTTCCTGCCTTCGCCTCGCGCCAGGGACTGGACGGCGCGCCCAACCAGTTGAGCAGCAATGAGGAGTTCGTCGACCTCTCCGGCGGGAAGAGCGTGGCGTACACCACCGGGCTGTGGAGTCCGGGTGACTACTGCCAGAAGAACGCACCGTTGATGACGACCTGTCAGCCCAGCACGCGCGAGGGCGGGGCTCAGCGCACGCTGGTCTCCTTCCCGTACGACACACGCGGCCAGGACGGCGTCGACGTCAACGTCACGAACATCGCCACCAACGCCGACACCGGCACGCTGTTCGGCATCGCGTGGAACAAGGCCGACAAGCGGGTGTTCTCCTCGGCGGTGGCCAAGCGCTCCACGGACTACGGTCCGGGTGGCGCCGGGGGGATCTACGTGACCGACCTCGCGCAGAAGAAAACCACGCGGTTCACCGTCGTCCCAGACGCGGGGACGACGGCGCACGGGTCGGGTACCGACGACGCCTTCCTTGCCGTACCGGGCAAGGAGAGCCTGGGCGGCATCAAGATCACCGATGACGGCAAGGACCTGTTCGTCGTCAACCTCAACAACCGCAAGCTCTACCGCTACGACGCCACGGCGGCCACCGCTTCGGCGCCGAAGGCCGTTTACGCCATCCCGGACCCGGGCTGTCCGGCGGCCGGGGACTGGCGCCCCTTCGGCCTCGGCCTGCAGGACGGCGTCGGCTACCTCGGCGGCGTGTGCTCCGGCGAGTCCACCGGGAAGCTCTCGGACCTGCGCGCGGTGGTCATGCCCTTCGACCTCGCCACCGGAGCGTTCCGGGAGCCGGTGCTGGACCAGCCGCTGGACTATCCGCGCCAGTCCACGGTCGGCGGGCCCCCATGCGACGGCGCGGGCTGGTTTCCCTGGACCAACACCTTCCCGACCTCCCAGAACGGACAGGCCTGCCAGAGCTATCTGGCCCAACCCGAACCGGAGTTGGGCGAGATCGGCTTCGAGGCCGACGGCTCCATGCTGCTGGCCTTCCGCGACCGCTTCGGCGACCGCGCCCCGGCCGGTCCCACGCCCAACACACCCGCCAACGTCATGTCCGGCGGCGACCTGGACAAGGCGTGCCTGGCGGGCGGGGTGTACGTGATGGACACCAACAACGGCTGCGGGCTTTCCCCCCGGGGAACCCGCTTCTTCGACACCAGCCGGATGGGCTCCCACCACAACGCGGCCTTCGCGGGCATGGCGTTCTCCAAGGCCGAGAACACCATCGCGACCTCCGGCTTCGACCCCAACAGCACCGCCTTCGGGTACGGCACCTCCTTCGTCCAGCGCGACGGCAAGCAGGACCCGAAGGGCGGCCTGCGCCTCAACCCGCCCGGGACCGTGGCCCCGTTCGGCAAGGGCGCCTCGATGGGCGACCTGGAGGTGCTCTGCGACCAGGCCCCGCTGCAGATCGGCAACCGGGTCTGGTACGACCCCGAGCGCAAGGGCATCCAGAACCCCGGCCAGCGCCCGGTCGTGGGCGCGACCGTCCACCTCTACGACGAGTCGGGCAAGCTGGTCGGCACGACCAAGACGTCAGAGCGTGGTGAGTACTACTTCGACGACTCCAACGTCACCGGCGGCCTCAAACCGAGGACCAAGTACACCATCCGGCTCGACAACCCGGCCGACTACGCCAAGGGCGGCCCGCTCTACCAGTGGGTGCCCACCGACGCGGATGTCGGCGACAACCATTTCATCGACTCCAAGGGCATCGTCCCGCGCGACGCGAAGTTCCCGGAGCGGGCGCTGACCACCGGCGGGCCCGGGGAGAACGACCACACCTACGACTTCGGCTTCCGACAACAGGAAGGCGTGCTGCGCCTGGTCAAACACGACCAGGACGGCAAGCCGCTGGCCAAGGCGAAGTTCCAGCTGTGGAAGGAGACGAATGGTTCCGACGGCTTGCAGACCACCGGGGCGGAGCCGGACACGCCGGTCGACAAGCCCTGCATGACCGGGGCCGACGGCATCTGCCAAGGCGTCGGCGCGCCGGGGACGTACTACTGGCAGGAGGTCAGCCCGCCCGCAGGTTACGCCGTACCCGACGTGGCGGTGTTCGGGCCACTGGTGCTGACCTCCGACAACCTCGACGCGGGGGTCTCGGTGACCGCGGTCAACCAGCGGCTGCCCGGCCCCACTCCGACGCCGACACCGAACACACCGGCACCGGATACACCGGGCAAGCCGGGTTCACCCGGGGCGCCAGGCGCACCGGGTGCGCCAGGCCATGCACCCAACTCGGGCCTGGCGTCCACCGGCACGAGCGGGATGGTTCCGCTGGCACTGGCCGGCTGCGCCGCGCTCACCACCCTCGGCACGGCGCTGTTCGTGCTGATGCGCAGGCGAAGGGCACAGCACCACTAGCCCCGGCACGGGGCGACCGGCACGGGTGACCCTCCGGGCCGGATCGGGCGGGTTCGCGGACCAGCGGTTCGCGAACCCGCCCTCCTGTGTGACCGACCGACGAGAGAAGGCGACTGCATGGCTCGGAAGAGGAAGACCGGCGGCCGTACGCCGCGTCGGACCCGCTGGTTCAGAACACTGATCGCGATCACGGCGTGCGGCGCCGCAGCGGGCGGCCTGGCCGCCTACCAGACCCTCTCCGACGACACCACCACCACCGAGCGGCCGGTGACGATGGAGGAGGCGTCCAGGCTGGCGCTGTCGCGGCTGAATCTGTACCAGGCCAGTCCCGTGGCAGTGAACCTCACCGCCACGGAGGGCGGCGGAGTGGTGGTGAGGGTCAGGGGGGTCGTGGACTACCGAACCCATCGGGCCGTGGGGAGTTACCAGGTCACCGGTTCCACCGGGGCCTCCGGATCCTCCAGGCCGTCCGGAGCTTCCGGGCCCGTCGCCGGGCAGCTCGACCACGGGCTGATCGTCTGGGACACCGGCGGCCTCGGCCTGGCCCCCGCGCCCAAGGGCGACAACAGACCGGCCTGGCAGCAGGCCGAGCACATCCCGCGCTCGGGCTGGTCCGCGCGCTCCTACACGACCGATCCCCTGGACGCCGGGCTCCAGTTGCTGATCGGGCTCGGCGCGGACCGCCCCGACAACCCGCTGTTGCTCGCACAGTCCGGTGCTCGCTGGCTGGAGCGTGATCGCATCGACGGCCGCAGCTACGACCGGTTCGCCGGGCCGCGCGCCCAGGGCACCATGCCCAGTGCGGGGCCCGACGGCGGACGGTCGCCGCTGACGTACTGGATCGACGGTGACGGCGGCCTGCGGCGGGTGACGATGCGGATGTCGGGCCTGGGGACCCCGACCACCGTGGAGTTCTCCGGGCGCGACGGCCGCGCGAAGCTCCCCGAGGCGCCGTGGAACACCCGCTGAGATCTCCGCGCCCATGCGTTGCGTTCCCGCCGTCGTGGTTGAGAGCGGCCCTCAACTCGCCTGCCCAGACGATCGTTTGAATGGTCGGCGAGTTCATCGGAGAACCGCGCTCAGCGCGAGCGCGGCACGGCGTCCGCGTCCTTCGGGAGCGGGTACGCAGCCGTGTCGACGGCCCCCGGCAGGCCGGTCGCCGGGCTGCCCGGGGCCGTCGGGTCCGGCATGGACGGCTGGGCGGGCGGGGCCGTCACCTGGCTGAACGGGACGCCGGGCGGCGCCTGCACCGGCGCCGTCCGGCCGCTGGGCAGCGCGCCCCGACTGCGGGTGCCGCAGCCCGCGCGACCCTCCAGGCCGTTCGGGCTCTGGGTGGCGGGCCGGTTGTCCGCGAAACAGTTGCCGGGGTCGGCCGAGGCCAGCACGAGGTCGATGCCGTTGCCGGTGGCGAGGTTGCCTTCGACGCGATTGCCGCTCGCCGGATGCCCCGGCGGGTCGGTGACGACCACTCCGGCCGCCCGGTTGCCCCGGACCAGGTTGCGCTGGACGCGGTTCGCGGTGCCGCCGCCGATGCCGATGCCGATGCCGAAGCCCCCGTCCGCCTGCTCGGGCGTGTCGGCGGCGTTGTTGTCGGCGACCACGTTGCCCGCAATCACCGCGCCGTGCTGCGGGGCGAGGGCCTCCAGGTCGTTGGAGTTGACTGTGATGCCGACCCGGTTGCGGGCGACGCGATTGCCCAGCACCGACAGGCCGTCCGAGGCATTGGTCAGTTCGATGCCGACCGCGTTGCGCTCCACGGTGTTGCCGCGGACGACGGTGCCGCAGGGCTTGCACTGGCCGACGTAGATGCCGGAGTCGGCATGCCCGGAGGCGTAGGAGTCCTCGATCACGCCGTCGCGCGCGTCAAAGGCGTAGATGCCGTACAGGCCGTTGTTGTACGCCGTCACCCGGGTCGCGCGGAAGCCCCGGACGGCAGGGAAGCGGGTGGTGTCCAGCGGGTCGTAGGCGGAGCCGCCGGCGCCGCGCTGCTGCAACCGCTCGTCGGTGACGCCGGTGAACAGTACGCCGTTGGCGAGGTAGCCGTGCACAGTGAGGTTCTCGACCACCGAGCCGGCGCCGGTCACGGTGATGCCGTTGGCCAGACGCACCCCGCCGTCGAAGACCACCTTGTTGCGGTCCGCTCCGCGCAGCACCACGCGGGGCTTGGTGACGCGCACGCTCTCCCGGTACACGCCCGGGCCGATCAGCACGGTCTCGCCCTCACGAGCGGCGTCCACCGCCTGCTGCACCGAGGGGAAGTCCTGCGGTACGCGCAGCACGCTCCCCGCCGGATGCCGCGCATCGGCGGACGTCGAACCCGTACCGGAGCACCCGGTGGCCGCCATCGCGACCGAGACGACCAGCACCGACAGACGCAGCGCCGCCCGGAACACCGCCGCCGGAACTGCCGAACGCTTCAACAGGCCTTCTCCAAGCAGGATTTGCATGGCAGTTGTTTTATCGTCTCCAATAGGCGTATGCCCACCGAACAGGGAAATGCGCAGGATTCATCCCGACCCGCGGCAACCCATTTCGGGCGGCGCCGGGCACTACTCGCCGGCGGAGCGGTGCTCGCCGCCGGGATCGGCGCGGCAGCCGACGAACTGGCGAGAGACGGCCGGACAGCCGGCCGTGCCACCACCGGCGCCCCGCCGACCGAGGCCGTGATTCCCTTCCACGGCGCCCGACAGTCGGGTGCCACAGCGCCCCAGCAACCGGCGACGCACCTGCTCTCCTTCGACCTCCCGCAGACCTCCGCCGCCACCGACCGGAAGACCCTGCGCAGCGTCCTCGGCGCGCTGACCCGCACGCTCGCCACCGCGGCCTCCGACGCCCCGCCGGACCCGCGACTCCAGGGCGGCGGCACGACCCGGCTCACCTCCCTGGTCGGCATCGGCCCCACCCTGGCCGCCCGCCTCGGCCTCAACGTCCCCGCTTCCCTTGGCGAGTTGCCGCCCTTCCCCGGCGACCGCCTCGACCCGCACCGCAGCAACGGCGATCTCCTGGTCCAACTGTGCGCAGCCGACCGCTGGACCCTCACCATCGTCGCCGAACTCGCCGGCACGGCCGCGCACGCCGCAGGCGCCGTACCGCGCTGGACCCAGTCCGGCTTCCTGCCCCACACGGCCCCGGGCACCACCCCGCGCAACCTGTTCGGCTCCAAGGACGGCACCGCCAACCCCGATCACGCGGCGGCCGAGCAGTGGGTCTGGGGCCCACCCGGAGCCCACCGGAACGGCTCCGTCCTGGTCTACCGCAGGATCCACATGGACGTCACCGGCTTCGCGGCCCTCCCCGAGGGCCGGCGCGACCGGGTGATAGGCCGCCGCGCCCACGACGGCGTCGCGCTCAGCGGCACCGCCGAGCATGACGAGCCGGACGTCTACGCCAAGAACCCCGACGGTTCCTACGTCATCCCGGCCACCGCCCACGTGCGTCTCGCCAGCCCCCGCTTCGACGGCGGCGCCCGTATGCTCCGCCGCAGCTACAGCTACGACGACGGCCCGACCGACCGCGGCCTCCTCTTCTGCGCCTTCATGCGCGACCCCGCCCAGTTCACCCGCGTCCAGAACCGCCTGGCCGCCCGCGACGCCCTCACCCCCTTCCTCCAACACCGGGCCTCGGCCGTGGCCTACGTCCTGCCCGGCACCGCACCCGCCGGGACTCTCGGCGAACAGCTCTGGACATGAAGTCCGCCTCGCTCCCTGCTCCCTGCTCCCTGCTCCCCACCGAAGCGCACGCGTCCCGCCCCGCCATGGACACCGAGGTGTGGCTCGGATCAGCGGAAATCCGGGTGCGGGGAGCGGACGGCACGCTCTGCACGGCACCAAACCTGGTGATCCACTACATCACGGAGCACCAGTACTGCCCGCCCGAGGAGTTCTGCCGCGCGGTGGCCAGGACGGTGGGGATCGAAACGGCCGGACAGCTGCCCCTGGCCGATTGAGCGACGTCGGACCGTAGCCTCCGACACATGCGCGGAGGCTACGGTCCCACGGCCACGGGCCGGCAGAACCTCTCATCGCCCCGGACACCCGCTTCGGACGAAGGCCCCCGGTTCAGGAGCCTTTCGCGGCTGGTTCGAGGATCGCCACGCGTTCCACGCCCTGCCGAGCCTTCTGGCCTTCGCCGACCCCGGCCGCGTCACCTACGGCAGCGACTGGCCCCACACCCCCAGCGCGAAGTCAGCCCACTTCGCCCGCATGCTCGACGCCTTCGCGCTGACAGAGGAGCAGCGCCACGCTATCGACCGTAGCAACGCGGAGACGCTCTCGAACCCGAGCTGTACTGACAGTGGCGTACCAGATGAACCCCGCGCTGGACGCCGGTCGGAAACCGCAGGGCGCTGTGCACGAGGGCAGAACCTGGTACTGCGACCCTGGTCGTCCCGAACGTCGCGCGGCTTCCGGTCCGGGTCGGTGCCGCGCGATCATCGATGGTGTGAGGGCGGAACGGAACCGCTGTGCGGACCTGCTGCGCGTGTGTGCGATCGGCGCGGTGGTGGCCGGTCACTGGCTGCTGGTCGACGTCACCTACCGGGGCGGTCGGCTGTCCGGACTCGACGCGCTCGACCACGTCGGCTGGGTCCGCTGGCCCACCCTGTTGCTGCAGGTCATGCCGGTCTTCTTCCTTGTCGGTGGGTACGCCAACGCGGTGTCCTGGCAGGCCCGTCGGCAACAGGGCGAGGACTGGCGGTCCTGGGTGCAGGGTCGGGCGGTGCGTTTGCTGTGGCCGACGACGGTGTACGCGGCGGTGTGCGCGCTCGCCGCAGTCGTGGCCCGCCTCGCGGGCGCGGAACCCGCCGTGCTGGCCCGGGCGGGCTGGCTGGTGGCGCTGCACCTGTGGTTCCTGCCGGTCTACCTGCTGCTCATCGCCTTGACCCCGCTCCTGCACGCGGCGCACCGGCGTTGGGGGCTGGCCGTGCCAACGGTGATGGCCCTGGGAGCCGCCGGGGTGGACGTGCTGGTACTGGGCCCCCGGCTGCCGGTGATCGGCTTCGCGAACTACCTTTTGGTGTGGGGGGCGATGCATCAGTGGGGATTCGCCTGGCAGGACGGAACGCTGACCACCCCGCGATGGCGATGCCGCGCCTTGGCGGCGGGGGGCGTCGTGCTCCTGGCTGCACTGCTGGGCTGGGGCCCGTTCCCCGTCGACATGATCGGTGCCGGCACGCGGGTGGGCAACACGAACCCACCGTCGATCGCCTTGCTGGCGTTCGCCGCCGCCCAGACCGGCCTTCTACTGATGGCCGAACCCGCGCTGCAACGCCTGCTCAGCCGCCCCCGCCTGTGGCAACGGGTCTCCCACCTCAACCAGGCGGTCATGACCGTCTACCTGTGGCACATGATCCCGGTGATCCTGGTGGCCGTCGCCTTCTACCCCACGGGCCTGGCACCCCAGCCCGCCATCGGCTCCATCGCGTGGCTGGCACTGCGCATCCCCTGGCTCGCTCTCCTGACCGCTGCCCTGATCCCGTTCACCCTGGCCCTCCTGCGGGCCCAGCGCCCGCTCCGCCGCCTTCCCGCAGGCGTGGGTCCGACGGCCTGGTGGTCCCCCTTGCTCCTGGTGTGTGGCCTGGCCGCTTGCTTCCTGCCCCTGACCGCCCTCGCCATCGGCGGCTTCGCTCCCGCCGGCCGGCTCGCGGCCCTCCCGCTGGTGCTCTACGCCGTCGGTCTCACGGGCATCGTGTGCTCCGGCGGCCCGCCACCTCGACGCCCCGGAGGTGGGGATCCCGAGAATGCCGGGGACCCAGGGAGCCGACAGGGGCCCGTGCTTCGGGCATGCCGACGCCCGGAGCCCCTCGACAGACGCCGTCGCAGCCCTGCCGGGCGGTGCGGCGGGGCAAGGGCATTCCGGCTTCGCGAGGCTCCGTGCCCGGTTCCGGCCACGAGTACTACAGCAGCCGGAGATCTTGAGGGTCGGTGATCGGCGGGATCGGCTGGTACTCGGCCCGAGCGCGTAGGTGGCGCGGGAGGGAATCGCCTCGGCGGCGATAGTGGCTGACCAGGGCGCGGGTTTGGTGGAGTCGGCGCCAGAACTGGCAGGTCAGGGTGGTTTCGACGGGGTGGTGTGAGGTGGGTGGCGGCCAGGCAGTGCCGGATGGTGGGGGCGGAGGGCCGCAGGAGCGGTCCGGGGATCAGCCGGTGGCCTCACTCCCGGTCGTGGTCAGGGCTTTTCCCGGGGTGGACGACTCCGGGTCGCTGTCGCTCTCCGGCTCCGGTTCGGGGAAGGCGGCGCGTTGGACGGCGAGGAAGGCGGTGGCGAGCATGCAGGCGGTGACGTGCCGGTGCCACGGGGTCCACTTGCGGACCTGGTACTGCGCGAAGCCGTCGAGCTGCTTGTTGATCTCATTGTCCTCCTCGATCTGCCGGCGGCCGCCCGCCCGTGTGATGATCTCGCTCGCCGTGGTGGCGTTGGGGGCGTGAACGAGGAAGCAGGCGATCTCCCGGTGGAGCTTGCCGTCTTTGCCGCGCCGGTTGGGATGCGGCGATCTGCGCAGGACCATCCAGTGCGTGGAGCCCTCGGCCGGCTTCTCGCCCTTGACCTCGACGGCGAACGCGGTCCAGTCGTAGAGCCGTTCACCCTTGGTGCCGAAACCACAGGGACGACGTTCCCACTGGTCGCGGACGCGGGCGTAATGAAGCAGGTCGTCGGCACGCTTCACCGCGGGGTGGCGGGGCTTGCCCGGCGGGCCGTCCAGCGGAAGATCGACCGGAACACCGAGGACGTAGGGCACGGACCGGTCATGGCACCAGGCCCGCACCTGCGGATCGCGTCCGTAGCCGGAATCGGCCAGCACCCAGGAGAAGGGGACACCGGCGGCGACGGCCTCCTCCAGCATGGCGACGGCCGGCTCGGGCTCGGTGGCGAAGCCGACCTCGTCGGGGATGCCGGCCGCCCGGCACCGCTCCCGGTCCTCGGCCCACTCCGCTGCGGCCCGTTTCCTGGGGCACGGCGGGATTCGCTCAGTGGCGGGGGCGGCTGGGGTGGCGGAGTCCACTGTGTCGCGCGGCGCACGTGAGCTGGAGCAGGGCGAGACCCCCGGGTCGGATCCGGACGCGGGGTGCGGGACGGAAGGCATTGCGGGATGCCGATCCCGGGCTGGTCCAGGCCCTGCTGGCGCTCGTCGCTTCGCCACGCGCTACGTCCCGACCAAGGTGAGGGTGTACCCGGACACGGACCACATCGAGGAGTACGGCGGCAGCATCTCCCTCGACAAGTGGGGTGCCGTGCTGGCCAGGGGCCGCGACGACTACGGGCACAACGAGATCGTCACCGAGACGCTCCGGGGAACCCCGGTGCACACGGTGGCGGCACGCTGACAGCCCACACAGACGCATCGTTACCGGCTCCCGAACGCCCCCGGGGCCGGCGACGCCCGTGTGCCGGGGCGGCCTTGGAACCGAGACCGGTGGGTGCACAGTCCCGATGAGCCCGAGCCGCAAGAGACCCGTGGTCGCTCTCGTCCCTCCCTCGTGCTGCGGCGCGGGGTAATTCCGCCGGCTGCGCCGCGCGCTGTCCGACGAGATCGACGTACGCACGGTGGAGCTGCCCGGTCACGGGCGACGTTACGCGGAGCCGTTGGTCACGAGTGCCCCGGCGGCCGTGGCCGATGTGCTGGCACAGCTCGACGGGCCCGTCGACCTCGTCTACGGGGAGAGCCTCGGGGCCTACATCGGGCTCGCGGTCGTGGCGGCGCTGGGCGGGGGGCGGCGGCCCGCGCTGATCGCAGCGTCCAACTCGCCCCCATCGGTGCAGCGGACCATCGCCCCGGCCGATGTCGACACCCTGGAATCGGCGGTCGCGACCCTGACGTCCATGGGGGCGTGATTCCCGACGAGGTGGTCAGCGATCCACAACTGGCCGCCGGGGCCTTCCCGTTGATCCGCGCGGACCTCCTCCTGTCCCGGTCCTTCGTAGAGACCACCCGCACGACGACGATTCCGGGTGACCTGACGGTCCTCGGCGGCGCATCCGACACCTCGCTGCCCGACCTGCCCGGGTGGGCCCGGCACACCTCGGGCCGCTGCTCATCGGTGCTGCTGCCCGGAGGTCATCTGCTCACCGAGACCAATCCCTCCGGGGTCGCCGCCGCACTGCACACCGCCCTGACCGAGGTCTGAGGTGGCGGTGGTCGCGCCCCACCCCTTCGGAAAGGAACACGATGGTACTCTCCTCCGGCCCCGTTCCCGGCGTGACGGATCATCAAATGCCCTTATTCATCCTGCAGATCGGCCTGTTGATCGCGGTCGCCGCGCTGCTCGGAAGGGTTGCGGCGCGCCTGCGCATGCCGCCCGTCGTGGGCGAACTCACCGCGGGCGTCCTGCTCGGCCCCTCGGTGTTCGGAAACGTCGCGCCCGGCCTTTCGCACTGGCTGCTGCCGCGCGACCCGGAGCAGATGCATCTGCTGAGTGCCGTGTCCCAGCTGGGCGTGCTGCTCCTGGTCGCCATCACCGGCGCGCACATCGACCTCGGACTGCTGCGCCGCAAGAGGCAGGCGATCGGCCTGGTCAGCGTGACCAGCGTGCTGCTGCCCCTCGCCCTCGGCTTCGCGCTGGGTCTCGTACTGCCGGTCTCGCTGATGGGCGGGGAGGGTGACCGCGGCACCTTCGCCCTGTTCATCGGCGTGGCCGTGGCGGTGAGCGCGCTCCCGGTCATCGCCAAGACGCTCCTCGACATGGGCCTGCTGCACCGCAACGTGGGACAGATCATCGTCGGAGCGGCCGCGGTCAGCGACATCGTCGGCTGGCTGCTGCTGTCGATCGTGTCGGCGATGGTGACGCACGGTCTGCGCATGGGCGTGGTGGTCGAGTCGGTCGGCTATCTGCTCATCGTGCTGGCCGTCACGGTCTTCCTCGCACGCCCGCCGGCCGCGCGGGTGCTGCGTCCCGCCGAGCGGTCGGCGCAACGCGGCTTCAGCCTCTCCCTGATCTTCTTCATGATCACGCTCAGCGCCGCGGGTACGCACGCGCTGGGCATGGAGCCCATCCTCGGCGCCTTCCTGTGCGGCATCGTGGTGGGCTCCCTCGGCACAGCGAGCCGCCGGTCCCTCGACTCCATGCGGACCTTTGTCATGGCAACGCTCGCCCCGCATCCTCGCCGCGGCCGGACTTCAGGTGGACCTCACCACACTGGCCCGCCCCGGAGTGCTGATCGCCGCAGTGATCACCCTGGCCGTGGCCGTCGTCGCCAAGTTCGCCGGTGGCTACCTGGGCGTGCGCCTCGGCCGCCTCGACCACACGGAGTCCCTCGCCATCGGGGCCGGCCTCAACGCCCGTGGCGTGGTGGAGATCGTCCTGGCCTCCGTCGGCCTGCGTCTCGGTGTGCTGAACACCGCCTCCTACACCGTCATCGTCCTGGTCGCGGTGGTGACCTCCGTCATGGCCCCGCCGATCCTGCGGCGCACCACGGAGCGCATCTCCACGACCAAGGCCGAGATCGAACGGGAGCGGGAGTTCACCGCGCAGTTCGTCTGACGCACCCCGCCCCCTCCTTCAACATCCCAACTAGCCATCGGAGCTGAACCCATGGCCCGTACGTCCTCCACATCACAGCCCGGACGGTCGCACCGCCCCAGACGCGTGGGAGCGACCCTGGTCTCCCTGTGTCTGGCCGCCGTCGCCGCGGTCGGCTCGTCCGCGGGCACGGCCTCCGCCGACTCGCCCGCCGCTGCCGACCGCCCCGCCGTCACCGATGTGCCCGGCGCGTCGAACGCGTCCGAGCCGGCCCGGCAGCGTGCCCTGCTCGCCCACTGGACCCCCGAACGTATCGAGCAGGCCCTGTCGAACGAGCAGGCCCTGTCGAACGAGCAGGTCACCGCATCCGGGTCACTCCCCCGGGCCGACGCGGCACCGGTGGACGGCCCGTACTCCACCGCCGTCGGCAAGCTCGTCTTCGAGCACGCCAACGGAACTCCCGACGCGTGCTCCGGCACCGTCGTCAACAGCGAGTCCGAGGTGCTGGTCCTGACGGCGGCCCACTGCCTGCACGACGGCCCGGGCGGCAACTGGACCAAGAACCAGGTCTTCTACCCGGCGTTCCACGACGGGACCGCGCCCTACGGCGGGTTCACGGCGTGGAACATCGGCACCTCGCCCATGTGGAGCACCGGCACCAAGCCCGACTACGAACACGACTACGGCATGCTCGTGGTCAACGACAACGCCAAGGGCGAGACCGTCCTCGAAGCGGCCGGCGGCTTCCAGATCGTGCCCGACATGCGCACCGGCGAGGAGGTCACCCTCCTCGGATACTCCGGTCCGCCCTACGACGGCAACCACCAGGAGTTCTGCCAGGATCTCGTGGAGCCCACCGTGCCGCCCGTCAACATGTGGCAGGTGGAGTGCTCGAACATGAAGCCGGGCTCCAGCGGCGGACCGTGGCTGCTGGACTACGACTACAACACCGGCGCGGGCTACATCGCCGGCCTGAACAGCATCAACGACACCGGCTCCTTCATGGCGTCGCCGCGCTTCGACGCGGACATGCAGACGTTCTACGCGATGATGGAGCAGATCGGCGAAGCCCGGCCCTAGATTCTGTCGGCCCGGCCATGCCGTCCAGTCGACGGAGAGGGTGGCGGGCCCGATGAGACCGCAGGAACCGGTGTCCCCCCGCCTGCCGGCGACGCATCCCGACGGCGGCTGGGGCGCGCAGCGTCCGCCGCTGCCGGCGCCGCCCCTCGATCTCGACCCGGCGCAGTGTGACGGAGGTTCTACCCCCGTCACACTGCGCTCTCTCGTGCTGTCCGCGTCCGCATCGGCGCCGTCCGGCGTGCGCGTCCTGCGCACCGGAATCACCGCCGAGGAATGCGACGCGTGGTCGGCGGATCCGCAGGAGGCCCGGCACCAGGCGGTGCGCGGCGGGCTGCGCTCGCTCCTGGGGGCGGCTCTGGGCGCCGAACCGGTGGCCGTCGCCCTCGACGACGGCCCTTGCCCGTACTGCGGGCGGCTCCACGACTTCACCGCTGCTTCCCCGGTCGGCCGTCGGCTGCACTTCGCCACGGTCCGGCACGGGGATTTCGTCGTGTACGCGGTCTGTCGCTCTCCCGTCGGGCTCGGGCTTGCCGTGCCCGACGGGCTCGATCCCGACGCACTGCTGCGGGCCCGCAAGCCGGCCCGGCTCGCGGCACACCAGGGGGCTGTGGCCCGAGGCCGATGCTCCCGGCCCCGCGACGGTTCGGTGGAGTACATGGTGCGCTACGTCGACACCGCACCCGAGCACGGGTGCGTCGTCTCGGTGGTCTGCGAGCTGCCCCGGCCCGCGGAACACCCCGGCTCCCGGGGCCCGTCGACCGAGTGACGGGTCCCTGGAGCCGGGGTGTCTGCGAGCGCCGGTGTCAGCGCTCTCCCAGCTCCCGTCCGGTGATCCGCGCGATGGCGGCGGCCGGCTCCGGCAGATGCATCGCGTGGTGGCTGCACTCGATCTCGTACTCCTGGATACCGCCCAGGATGTACGGCTTCCAGTGCGCGGCGATCGCCTCGGGCGAGTCCACCGTCGCGCTGAAGAAGAGCGCCCGGCCCTGGAAGACCGGCGAGGTGAACCGGCGCATCAGCGCCAGGTGCTCGATCTGGATCTCCGTCATCCGGTCCACCAGCGCCTCGTGGTCGGCCATCGCGACGTACGCCTCGAACATCCCGCGCACCTCGGCCGCCGGAGCGTCCTTGCCGGCCGCGAAGAACGTACTGGGTGCGCAGTCGAGGAGGGCCAGCAGCGCCACTTCGTGTCCGCGCCGCTCCGCGCCGGCCTCCTCGTCGACGGCGTCGACGTACAGGTGCGGGATGTCGCTCGGCGGGAGTACCGCCTCATCGAGCACCAGCCGCCGCTCCGGGGGCGCCAGCAGCTCCAGCCGGCCGGCCCTGCTGTCGGGCTCGGCCGCCGCCTGCCGCAGGACGCGCCCGAAGCGCGACCAGGAGTCCGACGACGGGCAGGTCCACCATGGGAGCGATGGGGCGGGGTACGCCGAGCCTCAGTGCGAGGGCCAAGACGTTGCCGAAGGAGAAGACGAAGGCCAGGGCCGCGATGGTGGCCATGACCACGGTCACGGTGTGGCGGGTGAATCGTTCCTCCGCCATGTACGCGGTCTTCTCTCGGACACGGGATTTCAAGGGCGCTCAGGACTTGGATGGAGGGGCGACGGTGTCGTCCGGATCGGCGTCGTCGCCGGGGACGGCCCGGCCGGTCCAGTCGAGGAGCGCGTCCAGGCGCAGGTCGGGGTCGGCGGTCTGGTGGCTGGTGGCTTCCGCGACGTAGGCCGCGTCGGCGTCGGAGACGTACGGGGTGCGGAAGCAGGTGTAGCCGGGGCGGCCCTGCTTCGCCATGACGGCGACGCCGACATGGGCGAGGTCCTGCGCCACGAAGTCCCGCCGGGTATCCGGCGGGACTTCGTCGTCTCACGCGCCCTGCCGGAATCCGGCACCGGCGAGGACGACGCTCACGGCCGCGGCCCTGAGAGCGGCGACCGCGTCGATCCGCTTCGCTGGTTCCCTCGGCAGCACGAAGGGTGCTGAGATGGCGAGCGAGGGCCCGCAGCTGCGCGGCGTGGTCGACACCATCGCCGACGAAAGTCAGCTCAACGACGGGATGATCGTGGAGCCGTACGCGTCGATGGTGGCCTCGCGGGTGTCGTGCATGTCGTAGACGGCGAACTGGTCGACGCCGAGGTGCCTCAGGTGCCTCAGTTTCTCGATGTGGGCCTCGGCGGGGCCGAGGAGGCAGAAGCGGTCGACGATCTCGTCGGGGACGAAGTCGGTGGACGGGTTGTCGGCGCGGCCGTGGTGGCTGTAGTCGTAGCCGTGCCGGTCCTTGATGTACGCGGTGAGCTCCTCCGGGACCATGGCGGAGTGCTCGCCGTACTTGGCGACGAGGTCGGCGACGTGGTTGCCGACCATGCCGCCGAACCAGCGGCACTGGTCGCGGGCGTGGGCGAGGGCCCCGGCCGAGTCGTCGGCGGTGACGTAGGCGGGGGCGGCGACGCAGATGGTGAGGGCGTCGGGGTCGCGGCCGGCCTCGGCGGCGGCCTGCCGGACGGCCTTTACCATCCACTCGGTGAGGAAGGGGTCGGCGAGCTGGAGGATGAAGCCGTCGGCCTTCTGCCCGGCGAGGGCGAGGGCCTTCGGCCCGTAGGCGGCCATCCAGACGGGCAGTCTGCTGTTCTCGATCCAGGGGATGCGGACCGGGTTGCCGTCGACGAGCGCCTCGCGGCCCTCGGCGAGGTCGCGGATGACGTCGATGGCCTCGCCGAGCCGGGCCAGGGTGTTGGGTGCGCGGCCCGCGACCCGCATCGCGGAGTCGCCGCGGCCGATCCCGCAGACGGTGCGGTTGCCGTACATGTCGTTGAGGGTGGCGAAGGTGGAGGCGGTGACCTCCCAGGTGCGGGTGCCCGGGTTGGTGACCATGGGGCCCACGGTCAGCTTCTGGGTGTTGGCGAGGATCTGGCTGTAGATGACGAATGGTTCCTGCCACAGCACGGCCGAGTCGAAGGTCCAGCCGTAGCGGAAGCCGTTGCGTTCGGCGCGCTTCATGAGGCTGACGACCTGGGAGGCGGGCGGGTCGGTTTGCAGGACGAGGCCGAATTCCATGGAGGGACTCTCCTTACAGGTACTGGCAGGTGGAGCGGTGGACGAAGGCCCCATGGCCGGCGCGGCCGGTGTACTCGCGGCGGTCGATGACGAGTTCGCCGCGTGAGAGGACGGTGTCGACGCGTCCGGTGATCCGCCTGCCCTCGTACGCCGAGTAGTCCACGTTCATGTGGTGCGTCTCGGCGGAGATGACCTGCTCGGCGTGCGGATCGTAGAGGACGATGTCGGCGTCGGAACCCGGCGCGATGGTGCCCTTCTTCGGGTAGAGGCCGAACATCCGGGCCGGGGTCGCGCAGGCGATCTCGATCCAGCGGCGGCGGCTGATGTGCCCGTCGACGACGGCCTGGTGGAGGAGGTCCATACGGTTCTCCACCCCCGGCAGCCCGTTCGGGATCTTCGAGAAGTCCCCGCGTCCCAGCTCCTTCTGGCCGCGGAAGCAGAACGGACAGTGGTCGGTGGAGACCACCTGGAGGTCGTTGGTCCGCAGCCCCCGCCAGAGCGCCGCCTGGTGTTCACGGGGGCGCAGCGGGGTGGAGCAGACGTACTTCGCTCCCTGGAAGTCGGGCTCCTCCAGGTTGTCGGTGGACAGGAACAGGTACTGCGGGCAGGTCTCCCCGAAGACGGGCAGCCCCTTGTCCCGGGCGGCGGCCAGCTCGGCCACGGCTTCCTCGGCCGAGACGTGGACCACGTAGAGCGGGGAGCCGGCCACCCGGGCGAGCTGGATGGCACGGTGGGTGGCCTCGGCCTCCAGGAGGACCTTGCGGACCTCGCCGTGGTGGCGGGGGTCGGTCTCCCCGCGCGCCAGGGCCTGTTCGATGAGGACGTCGATCGCGATGCCGTTCTCGGCGTGCATCATGATCAGCCCGCCGTTGCCGGAGGCCCGCTGCATGGCACGCAGGATCTGCCCGTCATCCGAGTAGAAGACCCCCGGATACGCCATAAACAATTTGAACGAACTCACGCCTTCTTCGACGAGTCCGTCCATTTCCTTGAGCGTGTGTTCGTTGACGTCCGACACGATCATGTGGAATGCGTAATCGATCGCGCATTTTCCATCGGCCTTGGCATACCAGGCGTCCAAGCCAGCCCGGAGCGAATGCCCTTGTGACTGCACCGCGAAATCAATGACCGTCGTCGTCCCACCCCAGGCTGCGGCTCTCGTCCCGGTCTCGAACGTGTCCGACGCGAAGGTGCCACCGAACGGCAGCTCCATGTGCGTGTGCGCGTCGACCCCACCCGGGATCACATACTTCTGGGAGGCATCAATCACGCGATCGGCAGTCCAGTCCTGGCTACCCGTGGTCGCCATCGCCACGACGCGGCCGTTCTCGATCAGAACATCCACATGCAACTCTTCGGCAGCAGTAATCACAAGGCCGCCGGTAATGAGAGTTCTAGTCATACCTGAGAAATCCCTTCCCCTCGCAATACGGGACTCGGAGGGCCGCCGACCGGAACGCCGTAATGAAGGCGGTGTACCGGTCGGCGGCAGAAGCCAGTGCGACGCCAGCAACCCACGCCGCTATGCCTTGCGTCGTTCACCCCGCGACACGGGTGCACGAGGCGTCCGCACCCACTAGGTCTCCGAGTCGCCGTGAAGATCTCTGGTCACGCGAGCCAATGAAACCCTTGAAGGAGGTGACGCCCTTTGACACCAGCAGGTCCATCTCCTTGAGCGAGGAATCATTCACATCGGAGAGGATCATGTGGAAGGCGTAGTCGGTGGCACAGGTGCCGTCGGCCTTTGCGTGCCGGGCGTCGAGCCCTTCGCGGACCGCGCGGCCCACGGACTGGATGGCGAAATCGACGATCGTGGTCGTGCCGCCCCAGGCGGCCGCGCGGGTGCCGGTGTCGAAGGTGTCGGCGGCGTACGTGCCGCCGAACGGCATCTCCCTGTGCGTATGCGCGTCGACACCGCCGGGGATGACGTATTTGCCGGTGGCGTCGATCCTCCGGTCGGCGCTCCAGCTCTCGGCCGCGTCGGCGTCGTGCGCCGCGAGGGCGGCGATGCGGCCGCCCTCGATGAGTACGTCGGCATGGATTTCGTCGGACGCGGTGATGACGAGACCACCCTGGATGACGGTGCGGCTCATGTACCCCTCCTCACTGTGGCGGAATGGGTCTACGCACGTAGACAAGGTGCGTGGTGAAGAACGTAGAAGTGGGTTACCCACTGTGGCAATACCGCTGCGGCCAACCGCTGAAGACGTTTCTGTTTCACCCGCCTGGCACTCCACCGGCCCACACCGCGACGCGGCGCGGCGCCGTCCCGGGTGGGGAACGGCGTCGCGCCGCGTTGCATACGTGCGCCGCCGGCGACAAACGGTCTGCCTTCAGGAAAGGGCAGCGGCGCGTAACTCCGCGGCCAGGTGGCCCAGCAGCCGGGCGGGGGCGCCGCCGATGTCATGCGCCACCACGCTGCCCCCAGCGGTCGAGGAGCCGGGCGGAGAGCCTGCCCTGGGCGGTCGGGCTGACGCCCTGTCGCGCCAGATACAGGAGGAGGACGGGGGACCGTGAAGTCTTTGGCAGGTAACGGACAAAGGCGGCGGTTGACGTCCGGGCGACGGGTGAGGTTCGACGGGCCCTGGCTGGCGCTTGACGCGAATCAGCTTCTTGTTGGCGAACTCGTCCATGCCGTACCTGCCGAGTTCACGGCCGATCCCGGACCGCTTGATCCCTCCGAAGGGGAGCTCGGCGGCGGTGCCGGGGGCGTCGTTGATGTACACCATCCCGGCTTCCAGGCGGTCGGCGACTCGCAGCGCGTGCTCCTCGTCGTCGCACTGGACGACCGCGCCGAGGCCGTACGGGCTGTTGTTGGCGAGCGCGATCGCTCTTCCTCGTCGGCCACTCGGTGGATGAGGGCGACGGGGCCGAACAGTTCCTCGTGGAAGGCGCGCATCCGGTCGGTCACCCCTGTGAGGACCGTCGGCTCGTGCCAGGCGCCGGGGCGGTCGATGCGGTGACCTCCGGCGAGGACCGTCGCGCCGTGTGCCACCGCGTCGTCGACCTGGGCGGCGAGACCCTCGGCGGCGGCGGGCGACCTGGTAGTAGGGATAGTTCCACGGCATGATCCCCAGGAGCGGCCCGACCGCCTCCTTGCGGACGACGGCGTTGCCACCCGCGACGACGGCCAGTTCCTCGTCGGCAAGGAAGGCGGCGCCGTTGTCGGCGTAGTAGCGGTAGATCGACACGACGATGTCGATCTCGATCCAGGCCTGTGTGACGGGCTTGCCCATCTCCTGAGTGATCAGGGCGGCATGTCGTCCCTGCGTTCGGCGTGCAGATCGGCGACGCGGTGCAGCAGCGCGGCCCGGTCCTCGACGCGGCGCCCGCGCCAGTCGGTCTGCGCGGCGGCGGAGGCGGCCAGGGCCTGGGCGATCGATACGTCGGTGGCCTGTGGATAGTGCCGGACCGTTGCTCCGATGGCCGGGTCGACGATGGCGTACTGAGTGGTGGTCATGGTGTGTACTCCCTTACGGCAGGGGGATGTTCTGGTCGACGACGACCTGGATGACGGCGGGCCTGCGCTCGTCCGTCACGGCCTTGAGCGCACGCTCGACGGCCCCGGCCGCCTGTCGTCGGTGGTTACGGTTTCGCCGTGGGCGCCGAAGGCACGCGCGTAGGCGGCGAAGTCGGGGTTGGCGAGCTGGGTGCCGCTGATCCGGCCCGGACAGTGGCGTTCCTGGTGCTCGCGGATCGTTCCGTACTGCCGGTTGTCCATCAGGATCACGAGAAAGGCCGCACCATACTGTGCTGCCGTGGCGATCTCTTGACCATTCATCAGGAACTCGCCGTCGCCCGCGATGGCGACGGTCAGCCGGTCTGGGCTCTCCAGCGAGGCGGCGAGGGCGGCCGGGACGCTGTAGCCCATGGAGCCGTTGCGCATGCTGAGCTGGCTGGGGAAGACCCGGGTCGGCAGATAACGCTGGGCCCAGATGCAGTGGTTGCCGGCGCCGAAGGTGTAGACGGCGTCGTCGGGGAGTCGTTCGACGAGTTCAGCGACGACGCTCGTCATGGCCGCCGACGCAGAGCAGCAGGTCGACCTCCTCGACCCGGCGGGCCAGCGAGTCGAGCCGCCCGTATCCCAACTGGCCCACCTCCACGGTCGCCCGGGGGTCGAATGCCTGGTCGATCCTTGCCCGGTCGCCGGCGTCGCACCCCTCGTACATTCCGGTGAGGACGGCCCAGACAGCGTCGGCGTCGGCCGCCGATGCGCCGGGCCTGGCGGTGGACGGGAGAGGGAGGGTGTTCTCGGGCATGGTGGTGCTCCTGGGCGGACACGGGGGTGCGATCGCTGCACGGGGGTGTGAGGGCGGCCAAGCTACACAGCCGCCTACCGGCCGCCACCCACACCCCCGTCGCTCATCCGTCGCTTCTCATTCCACCGATCGAAGAGCCTCGGCCAGGATCTCCGCTCCCTCCTCCGCCTCCGGGATGGTCAGCGAGAGCGGCGGTGCGATCCGCAGCACGCTGGTGTTGTGGCCGCCGCCCTTGCCGATGAGCAGGCCGCCCTCCCGTGCCGCTTCGAGTACGGCGGCGGCTGCCTCCGGGTTCGCCTCGTCGGTGCCGGGCTTCACCAGCTCGATGCCGATCATCAGTCCCCGGCCGCGTACCTCCCGTACACACTCCGAGGCCACGCCGATCGCACGCAGCCGCTCGATCAGCAGTCCGCCGACTCGCCGTGCGTTGCCCTGCAGATCGTGTTCGAGGAGGTACGAGAGGTTGGCGAGGCCGGCCGCCATGGTGACCGGGGAGCCGCCGAAGGTCGAAATGGAGTTGGCGTCGAGGCAGTTCATGACGTCGGCGCGGGCCACGACACCGCCGATCGACATGCCGTTGCCGATGCCTTTGGCAAAGGTGAGGATGTCCGGCGGCCCGTTCTCGCCGTGCGCCTGCCAGCCCCAGAAGTGTTCGCCGGAGCGGCCCCAGCCGGTCTGCACCTCGTCGGAGATCCACAGGATGCCGTGGCGGTCGAGGACCCGGCGGAAGGCCGCGTACAGGCCGTCCGGCGGTGAGGTGAACCCGCCGACGCCCTGGATGGGTTCGGCGATCAGGGCGGCGGGCTCGCGGGTGTGGCCGAGCAGGTCCTCCAGGTCGGCGACGCAGGCCGCGATGAACTCCGCGTCGCCGAGTTGCGCGTACGGCCCCCGGGTGCGGACGCCGCCGTGCACGTACAGCGTCTGCAGCGGCGACAGATTCGTGGGCGACCAGGCGCTGTTACCGGTGATGGAGACCGCGGAGAAGGATCTGCCGTGGTAGCTGTTGCGCATCGCGAGGATCTGGTTCGACCTGCGGTACGTGGTGGCGAGCAGCAGGGCAGTGTCGTTGGCCTCGGTACCGGAGGTGGTGAAGAACACCCGGGCGTCCGGGATGCCGGAGAGCGTGGCGATGCGTTCGGCCAGCTCGACCATCGGGCGGTTGAGGTAGAGCGTGGAGGAGTGGATGATCCGCCCGGCCTGCTCGCTGACCGCCTTGGTCACCTCGGGCAGGGCGTGCGCGGTCATGGTCGTGAGGATGCCGCCGAAGAAGTCGAGGTAGCGTCTGCCGTCGGCGCCCCAGACATGGCGGCCCTCCCCGTGGGTGATCTCCACGGGGTTCTTGTAGTAGAGCGCCAGCCAGTCGGGGCTGACGGCGAGATGGCGTTGGTGCAGGCTGCTCACGGCTCCACCAGTCCTTCGTACGCGTCGGGTCGGCGGTCCCGGTAGAACGCCCACTGCTGGCGAACCTCGTCGATGAGCCCGAAGTCGAGGTCGCGGACGAGGAGTTCCTCCTCCTTGTCACTGGCGACCTCGCCGACGAACTGGCCGCGCGGGTCGACGAAGTAGCTGGTTCCGTAGAAGTCGTTGTCGCCGTACTCCTCCTGGCCGACGCGGTTGATCGCGGCGACGAAGTACTCGTTGGCGACGGCGGACGCGGGCTGTTCCAGCTGCCAGAGATAACTGGAGAGGCCGCGCGAGGTGGCGGACGGATTGTACACCAACTGAGCTCCGTTGAGACCGAGTTGGCGCCAGCCCTCCGGGAAGTGCCGGTCGTAGCAGATATAGACACCGACCTTGCCGACGGCAGTGTCGAAGACGGGCCAGCCGACGTTTCCGGGCTTGAAGTAGTACTTCTCCCAGAACCCCTTGACCTGCGGGATGTGATGTTTGCGGTACTTGCCGAGATAAGAACCGTCGGCGTCGATGACGGCAGCGGTGTTGAAGTAGAAGCCGGACTGCTCGATCTCGAAGACCGGCACGACGATCACCATGCCGGTCTCGCGGGCGAGTTCCTGCATCCGCCGGACGGTCGGCCCGTCCGGGACGGCCTCGGCCCAGCGGTAGTGCTCGGGTTCCTGCACCTGACAGAAGTAGGGGGCGTTGAACACCTCCTGGAAGCCGATGATCTTCGCGCCCCGGCGGGCGGCCTCGCGCGCATGCTCCTCATGTTTGGCGATCATGGATTCGGTGTCGCCGGTCCAGGTCGCCTGGACAAGTGCGGCGCGTACGACTTGGGACATGAGCTGCTCCTTCGACGCGGCGTCAGAGAGCCTCTACGCGTTTCTACGCCCGTAGACACGTGCGTAGAGGAGAACGTAAGCCCCGTCACACAGCGGGGCAAGACCATCGCCGCGAACCAGCGGAGTCGATCACGTTTCACACCCGTGCGGTCCACATGTTCCTTCACCTTCCGGCTCGGAGAGCAGATGCCATGATGGCAAAATTTGTCGAAGAGGGGCCGCTCGCCGCGCTTGCCTGCGCGATTCCGTCAGCCGTCGGGCCTGGCCGGAGATGACGCGCTCGGCGTGACAACGGCATCTCCGGTGACCCCGGCGGAGCATGCCGAGTTCGGTGACGCACGGAACCTGTGGATCAGCGACTCCGTACGACGGGCCCGGACCCGACGCCCGCGCAGCCCCGGCTCCCGGCTCCCGGGCCGTTGGTGCCCCGCGCCGGTTTGCACTCTCGGCGGGTGCCACCTCGTCCAGGTCTTCGGCGGCAGCGTCGTCCGGGGTCGTCGTTCCGCCCGCTCCGGCCGCCCGCAGGCGCTGGCCCGCGTACGTCTGCTCCCGCAGCATCAGCTCCAGCCGTTCGACGAGCATCTGCCGTCCGCCGGGCCGCCGGTCATGGGCGGCCACCGAGGCGGAGTACAGCTCGGCGGCCCGTACCGACTCACGCTGTGCCGCGCACCGCCGCCAGGTCCTGGAAGAGCGACTCCATCACGTCCCGGGGCGGAATCTCGACGCCGTCGAGACAGGCGCGTATCCCTGCGGGATCGCGGCGGCAGAAGACTCCGTACCACCCGCCGGGGTCCAGAAGCGCAGCAGGGCCGGACAGGCCGGCCCCGCGCGGGACCTCGCGCCCCTACCCGGCCAGCGGCACCACATCCGGCTCCGGGGCGCAGCGGGTGAGCAGTTCGTCCATCGAGAGTCCGAGCGCCCCGGCCAGCGCCGCGACGGTGAAGAAGGCGGGGGTCGGGGCGCGGCCGGTCTCGATCTTGCGCAGCGTCTCGGCGGAGATTCCGGCGCTCGCCGCGATCTCGACCATGCTGCGCCCGCCACGCGCCTCGCGGAGCAGTGCTCCCAGGCGTTCGCCGCGGCGGCGCTCTTCCGGGGTCAGGGGCGTTCGTACCATGCCGTCATTCTAATACCGCTGCGACCGGTATAGTAATTGGCATGGTGCAGCTCAAGACAGACACATCCATCGAAGCGATGCGCGAGACCGGCCGGGTCGTGGCGCAGCTGCTGACGGCCGTGCGGGAAGCGGCGGCGGTCGGCGTCTCGTTGCGCGAACTCGACGAGGTGGCCCGCGGGGTCCTCCGCGAGGCGGGCGCCGGGTCGCCGTTCCTGGACTACCGGCCACATTTCGCCCCCACCCCGTTTCCCGCCGTGATCTGCGCGTCGGTCAACGACGCGATCGTGCACGGCATCCCGACCGACCAGCGGCTGCGCGACGGCGATCTGGTGAGCATCGACGCAGGCGCGACGCTCGATGGCTGGGCGGGCGATTCGGCGATCAGTTTCACCGTCGGGCGCGCCCGGCCGACGGACACCCGGCTGATCGACACGGCCTTCGCAGCGCTGGAGGCGGGGATCGCGGCGGCGGTCGTCGGCAATCGGATCGGCGACATCGCGCATGCGATCGGTACGGTGTGCCGCAGCGCCGGTTACGGCATTCCGGAGGGGTTCGGCGGCCATGGCGTGGGCCGGTCGATGCACGAGGACCCGGCCGTCCCCAACGAGGGACGACCGGGTCGCGGCATGCCGTTGCGGCACGGAATGGTGCTGGCGATCGAGCCGATGCTGATCGGCAGCGGCAAGGACTCGTTCCATCCGGACCGGGACGGCTGGACGTTGCGTACGTCCGACGGCAGCCGGGCGGCGCACGCCGAGCACACGGTGGCGATCACCGACGACGGTCCGCGCATTCTGACCGCGCTGTGATCAACCAACCCTCGTTCGCGTCCAGTTGTTCTGGATGAACTGCTTGGCGAGGGCCGCACCGGCGGTGACGGCGGCACTGTGAAGAACGCAGAAGGCTGGTTCCTCGTGAAGCTTCACGAGGAACCAGCCTTCTGCCTATGGTTATTGACGTACCGTCATGGCCGCCCGCTCGGCTTGACGACCACGGCCGAGCCCCCGCCCCGGCGGACCTTCTCCGCGGCCGCCAGCCACCGTCCGTCCGGCAGCCGCTGCACACCTGTCGCCGCCCCGATCTCCGGGTTCAGCTTGAAGACATGCCCCAGCGACTCCAGTTCCGCCCGCACGGGGCTGTTCCACAGCCCTGGTTCGAGCTCCGTCGTCGCCGAGTTGCGCTGGCTGGCGCGCGGCGCCGCGATGGCGTCGACCAGCGGCAGCCCGCGGTCGACCTTGCCGATGAGCACCTGCAGCACGGTCGTGATGATCGTGGCGCCACCCGGCGAGCCAAGGGCCAGCACCGGCTCACCGTGCTTCAGCACGATCGTCGGCGAGATGGACGAGCGCGGACGCTTGCCCGGACCCGGCAGATTCGGGTCGTGGACCGCCGGATCGGCGGGCGCGAACGAGAAGTCCGTCAGCTCGTTGTTGAGCAGATAGCCGCGCCCCGGAACGGTGATGCCGCTGCCGCCGGTCTGCTCGATCGTCAGCGTGTACGCGACGACATTGCCCCACTTGTCGGCCGTCGTCAGATGTGTGGTGTTCTCCCCCTCGTACGTCGTCGGGGCGGCCGTGCCACCGGCCTTGCAGTCGGCCGGGTGGCCGGGGTCTCCCGGCGCGAGCGGGCTGGTGAGCACCGCATCATCCTTGATCAGGCATTCCCGCGAGTCCGCGAACCGCTGGCTGAGGAGCCCCTGCGTCGGTACGTCCTCGAACGCGGGGTCGCCGACCCATCGCCCGCGGTCCGCGAACGCGATCCGGCTCGCCTCGATGTAGCGGTGCAGATACTGCGCCTCGCTCGCCTTCGAAAGGTCCGTTGATTCCAGGATGTTGAGTGCCTCGCCGACGCTTGTACCGCCGGACGAGGAGGGTGCCATGCCGTACACATCGAGACCGCGGTAGCCGACCTTCGTCGGTGCCTGCCGCAGCGCCCGGTAGGACCGCAGGTCGTTGGCCGTGAGGTCGCCGGGACGCACGACCCGGGTGGCCTTCGGGTCCACGGGCGGGTTGCGTACGGTCCGTACGACGTCGTCGCCCAGCTCGCCCTTGTACAGCTCGTCGATGCCCTTGCGGCCCACCTGTTCGTACGTACGCGCGAGATCGGGGTTCTTGAAGACGGAGCCGACCACCGGAAGTTGACCGCCCGGCAGAAAGAGCTTCCTGGTCGCCGGGAAGTCGGCGAACCTGGCCTGATTCCCCTCGGTCTGCGAGCGGAACGTGCTGTCGACGACGAAGCCGTTCCTGGCGAGCCGCTCGGCCGGCTTCAGCACCTGCCGCAGCGACTTGCTGCCCCAGGTGCCGAGCGCGGTGTCCCAGGTGGCCGGGGTGCCGGGGGTGCCTACGCTCAGTCCACTGGTGACCGCGTCGGCGAAGGCGAGCGGCTTGCCGTTCTCCAGGAACAGCGAGGAGTCCGCGCTGCGCGGTGCGGTCTCCCGGCCGTCGATCGTCTCCACGGTGTGCTTCTTGGCGTCGTAGTAGACGAAGTAGCCGCCACCGCCGAGACCTGACGAGTAGGGCTCGGTGACACCGAGCGCCGCCGCGGTCGCCACCGCGGCATCCACCGCATTGCCGCCCTTGCGGAGCACCTCGATGCCGGCGGCCGAGGCATCCGCGTCGACGCTGGCGACCGCCCCTCCGTAACCCACCGCGACAGGCGACTTGGGCGGTGGTGCGGTCGGTGGTGCAGACGAGGACGGGGCGGCTGCCACAACCGTGGCGACAGCGGCGAAAACAACCGGCAACGACACATTCCGTGCGACTGAACGTCGCATGCGCACCTCCAGTGAAGGATTGTCCGCCGCAGGGTAACGCCGCCCCGCCCACCTCGTCAGGACCGCCGTGAACCCGGGGCCGATCACTCGCCGGCAAGCCCGCTCATGACTGACGACGTACGCGACATCGTGCTGGGCGTGCCGGTACCGGCACGTCCTGGAGCGCCTGGACGAGGCGACACTCACCGTCACCAGGAACCGCCTGGGCGAGGCCCACCAGCACATCGACCGCGCCGCCCGGCGTCGCCGAGCTCTGCGCGCAGCGGCGTCGCAGGGCGCTCTGGCTGCTGACGGCCGTCGTCGACGACTGGGGTGGTGAGGCATGCCGGGGCGCCTGCGGTGCAGGCGCCCCGGCATCGGTCAGCGGCGGATCTGGTAGGCGCGGGTCACCGTCTGCTCGATGGTGTTGCCATCGGCATCGGTGGCCTGCACGCGCAGCGACACGAAGCCCGCGTTCGCGGGGTTGCCGATCGTGCCGTTGAGGCCGCCGTCGAGGCGGACCTGCCGCCAGTTGGTGCCGTCGTCGTACGAGGCCCACAGCTTCGCCCCGGCGAGCTTCAGACCGTTCAGGCCCTTGGGGTAGCGCACGCCCAGTCCGATGCGGGTGGTGGAGTGCGGCCGGGCGCTGTTGGCCTGGTCGACGTCGAGTCGGTAGTCGACCGACAGGACGGGGAGCAGGGTCAGTCCTTCCTTCCGCTCGGAGTGGAAGCGCCAGTCGGTGCGCACCTTGGTGGAGGTCGTCCAACCGGGGGCGTCCCGCTGCACCTCGGTGACCACGCGGTATTCGGCGCGCTGTGCCGTCATCGGGAAGGCGACGGGCGCCGAACGGATGCTGCCGAGGAGCTGGCCGTCCCGGTAGACGGTGGACAGCGCCTTGTCGCTGCCGGCTTCGGCGGAGAAGGATTGGTCCGGCGCGCTGTCGAGCAGACCGCCCGACGCCACCACACCGACATCGCCCTGCCGGACGGCCGAGTTGGACTGTGCGTCCGGCAGCGCGGTGCGGACCACGGCCTTGTTCCAGTCGCGGTGCACGCGCTGTCCGGCCTTGAGCGTCGAGGTGTTCGTCACCTTCCAGGAGCCGTCCGACGTCCACACGGGACCTGCCTTCACCGCTTCCCAGGTGGGCACGTCCGCGGAGACGTACTCGGTCCGGGAGCGCGGCAGGACCACCCGGTCGAAGCCGAAGTACGCCGTCGGCTGCATCGGCGAGCGCGTCAGCCGGGCGTATCCGCCTTCGGTGGCCGGCGTCGAGGCGTGGAACGAGGAGTCCACGGTGGCCAGTTCCTCGTCGCGTACCCGGTAGCGCTGGTCGGCGGGGATGCCGCCCTTGCGGTACTTCAGCAGCTCGTAGGAGTACGGGCTCACCGCCGTACCGGAGATCCTGATCACGGCGTTGTCCAGGGCCGCCAGCTCCTCGCCCTGGGTGCCGGAGAGGGTCATCGCCGGGATCTTGGTGGCCGTCGGGCCCCAGTTGCCTGCGAGCCAGTTCTCGGGGATGTCGTTGTAGATGAGGATGGCGAGCGCACCGGCGCTCGCGGCGTCGTCGACCTGCTCTCCCACCGTTCGCTCGGCGCTCCGCTTCACCAGGGCGAGCTTGCCCCGGACGTCCTCGCCGGCCTTCGCCACGCGCAGGACGCGGGTGCCGTCGATACGTGCGGAGCCCGTCCAGCCCTCGAGGTAGGCCGCGTCCAGGGTCCGGTTACCGTGCCCGACGAGGCGGGCGTCGAGTGCGGGTGCGCCGAGCGACCAGCCGGCGCGCGATTCGAAGCGCTCGTTCGCGGTCTGCGACGGGATGGAGTACACGGCCGTCTCGCCGTCCAGCCACGTCTCGCGGTCGTAGACGAGGTCACCGTCCACGGCCTGGAAGTTCAGACCGATGCGGGCGCGGTTGGTCTCCGTCGGCCGGGAGGTGGTCATGGTGACCGGGCCGGCCTTGGCGCCGTCCAGGGTGAAGGTCCGATCGGAGTCGATCACCGTGCCCGGCTGGGCGGCGTAGGTGTACTCCTCCAGCCGGCTCCAGTCGGAGGTGTAGTGGAAGATCTCCGAGATGAAGGCGTGCTCGCCGCGCGGTACCCGCACCACGACGGTCCCGTCCGCTGCGACCGGGTACGTCTCGGGCAGTCCGAAGCGGCCCAGCTGCCAGGCGGTGACCGCGGCGATGCCGCTCGTCGGCTTGCCGTCGCGGTCGAGCACCTTCAGCGTGACGTCGAAGCGCTGTACGTCCCGGCCGAAGCCGACCGCCGTCACTGCCGCCGTCCGCCCGTCGGCGGAGACCGCGGTGACGTGCGCGCCGTGGGATCCGGTCGTCACGCCGACGGTGTTGAGGGTGAGGTCGACCTCGGCGGTGCCGTGCGCCGGCACGGTCACCGAGTCGGCTCCCAGGCTGAGCACTCCGGCCGGCAGTTCCTCGCCCGCGTTCTCGACCTTCAGGGCGAGGGTGACCGGCTGGTCGCCGTCGTTGACGTACTCGATCTTCTTCCCGACCGGGGCGGTGGCGTCCCAGTCCCGCAGTCCGAAGTCGGCTGTGCCGCTGGCCGATACGGGCTGCCGGAGTGCGCGTGCCACGTCCACGCGGCCGGCGCCCTGGGCGTAGACGGAGGTGGCGGCGGTGGTCTTGGCCGTACTGATCAGCTGGCTCTTCAAACGGGCCGCCGTCCAGTCGGGGTGGCGCTGCGCGAGGATCGCGGCGGCGCCGGCCACGTGCGGCGTGGCCATGGAGGTGCCACTCGCGGTGGTGTACGAGCCGTCCACCGGTGTGCCCATCGTCGTGCCGGCGGCCCGGGCGGCGGCGATCCGCGAGCCCGGCGCGGTGATCTCCGGCTTGAGCCCGCCGTTACCGCCTCGTGGGCCCCGGCTGGAGAAGTTGGTGACCGCGTCGGTGGAGTCCACGGCGCCGACCGTCAGGGCCGCGTCGGCGGCTCCGGGTGAGCCGACGGACGTCGCCGCGGGGCCGCTGTTGCCCGCCGCGATGGTGAACAGCACGCCGGTCTGCGCCGTCAGTTCGTTGACCGCCATCGACATGGGGTCGCTGCCGTCGGCGCCTTCCCCGCCGCCCAGGCTCATGGAGATGACCTTCGCCCCCGAGTGCGCGGCCCAGTCCATCCCTTCGATGATCGAGGATTCCGAGCCGCTGCCGCCGTCGTCGAGCACCTTGCCCACGATCAGTCCGGCGCCCGGTGCCACGCCCCGGTACTTCCCGCCGGAGGCGGCTCCGCTTCCCAGGATGGTGGAGGCGACGTGGGTGCCGTGGCCGTGGCCGTCGCGCGCCGTCTCGCCGGGGACGAAGCTGCGGCTTTCCACGATGCGGTCGGCGAGGTCGGGGTGGGTGGCGTCGACACCGGTGTCCAGCACCGCGACCTTCACGCCGGTGCCGTCGAAACCGTCCTTCCACGCCTCCGGGGCGCCGATCTGCGGGACGCTCCTGTCGAGAAGCGCCTTGACCTGCCCGTCCAGCCAGAGGCGCTGGACGCCGCCCGACAGGCGGGCCTTGGGGGTACCTGCGCGGGCGCTGTCGTCGTCGACGGCCTCCCAGAACGCGGCGCCCTTGCGCTTGTCGGCGCTGACGGCGGCTCCGCGTACGCCGGGGAGTTTCCGTGTGAGACGGGCTCCGCCGGGTGCGGTGTCCTTGGCGCCGGACGCGTAGCGCACGATCAACGGGGTCGACGCGTGGTGGGCATCGTCGTACCCCTGGGCGATGAGCTGGGTGACGTTGAACAGCCGGCCGTCCACCTGGCCGTTGTGCACCAGCGCTTCGACGTCGCGCGGGATCACGTAGACATCGGTGCCGACGGTGTACGTCCGCAGCTCGGCCGCACTGCGGTGGTACGGGGTGATGTTGACGGCGAGGGTCTTGCCCGCCCTCGTGGCCACCGTCACCTGGTCTCCGGTGACGAGGGTGACCTTCGCGGTGCGGACTTCTGCTTGGGACGGGGTGGTTACCGCGTCCTCCCCGGTCTTCGGTGCGGGGGTGGCACCGTACACCAGGCCGCCGCCGGCCATGGTGGTCGCCAAGGTGAAGCTGAGCAGTGCGGCTCTTCGCCTGAAACGCATGCTGAACGCTCTCCTTCCGCCGGCAGGGAGGGTTCCGCGACCGGCGGGTCAAGCCTCGGCAGGAAGGGGAACCGACGCTACGGCCGCGCCTGACGAAAAAGTGACATGTCCGCTCGCCGCCACTTTGCGCGTATCGAAGTCGGATGGTCGTCGTGCGTGATAGCGCGGACATCGCCCCGGTGTGCGGGTGTGGTTAGATCACGCTGCGTCCGGTGGGTGGTACATCGGTTGGGGGAGGTGGGGGCGTCGTGAGAGGCGGACACATGCTGGAGGCCGCGGGGATCGGGGCGGGCGAGGAGCGGGTGTACCGCTTCCTCGTCGGGGTGCGTGAGGCAAATGCCACCGCGATCGCGGAGCAGCTGGGGTTCGAAGTGGCGCAGGCACACAGGCTGTTGGCCTCGCTCCACGACAAGGGGCTGGTGGGGCGGGTGGCCGTTTCGCCGGCGGGGGGCGCGGTGCACTATGTGCCGGTGGCGCCCGATGCGGCGCTGCGGCCACTGCTGCTGCGTGGGCATGAGGCGCTGGAGGCGGCGCGGCGGGGGGTGGAGCAGCTCACCGAGGAGTACCGGGCCGGGGGGCGGCGGCATGACCGGGTCCACGCCGCGTGCGCGCAGTGCCGCGTAGTCCTCGGGGCGGCCGGTGCCCGCGTCGAGCAGGCGCATGCCGCGGCGGCCGTCCACCGTGGGCGAGTTGTCCAGCAGGCCGCCTTCGAGGTCGATCGCGCGGCCTGCCCGCAGCGCGCGGGCGGTCAGCTGCGGGGCGGTCAGCTGCCGGCGGGAGTTGAACTCGAAGACGCCGTCGGTGACTTCCTTGGCCGGGGGAGACCCTCACCGTGACGGTGCCCGAGGGGTCCTACTTCCTGCACGGCGTGATCTCCGACCGCGTCGAGAACGGCAGCGTGGAGAGTGTCGTCGTCGACCCCGAGCTGACGGTCGACCGCGACAGGCACGTGGTCCTCGACGCCCGCAAGGCCGTCCAGGTCCGGATCGAGACACCCGGACCGGCCGTCCAGGAAGCCGTCGTCAGCTTCTACACCCACCGCGCCGTCGGCGGGCGCAGCATCTCCAACGGCCACATGGACTTAAGCGCCGACGCCCGCCGCCTCTACGTCACCCCGACGATGGCACGGGCGGTAAAGCAGCCCGTACACGCCACCGGCACCGTCGGCTTCGGCGAACTCGCCCCCGACTCCGGCCCGCAGAGCGCGCAGCTCACCTACACCAACGCCGGCCCCACCCCGCTCACTCTGAAACTCGCCGCCGAACTGCGCGACGCCGCCGGCCAGGTCCACCCGGCCGCCGCCCTGCTCATAGACGGTGTAGTCCGGGGAGAGGCGGGAGGTGCTGATCAGGGCGTCCTTCAACTGCCGTGCCTGCCAGTCGGGATGCTGCGCGGCCAAAATCGCCGCGGCGCCCGCGACGTGGGGGGCCGCCATCGACGTACCGGAGGAGGCGGTGTACGCGTCGTCGACCGGCTCGCCCATCGAGGTGCCCGCCGCGCGGGCGGCGACGATACCGACGCCGGGGGCGGTGCTGTCGGGCTTCTGCGCCTCGTCGGTGCGCGGGCCGCGGCTGGAGAACTCGGCGAGGCGCTCCTCGCCGTCCACCGCTCCCACGGTCAGTGCCTCGTCCGCGGCGCCGGGGGTGCCCACGGTGTACTCACCGGGGCCGCTGTTGCCGGCCGAGGCGACGAAGAGCGTGCCGGTGGTCTCGGTCAGCTCGTCGAGGCCGAGGCGCCCGCTACCGCTCCGGCGTCCGGATGCTCTTGGTGCGGGCGTCGTCGTAGCCCTGCTCCACCAGGCCGGTGATGTTGAACAGCTGGCGGTCGAGTGCGCCGGTGGCCAGATACGGCAGTGCCTCGCCGGGGAGTACGTAGAGGTCGCCGTCGATCTCCACCTGCTCGTAGCTGCCCCCCGCGCCTTCCCCGCCCGGCTCGACGGAGACGGCCCGGCGGCCGTCGGGGAAGCGCTCCAGGTGCACCCGGTCTCCGGTCACGAGGGTGACGGTGGAGGTCCGGGAGGCGGGGGCCGCCGGGCGGGCGGTGGCGGCGGCCGCGTGGGAGGAAGGGGCCAGGGCGGCGATGAGGGCACCTGCCGCTATGAGCGCGGCGGGGCGGAGCCGTGGGTGCGTCGAGGGCCTCTTCGAAAAGGTGCGGCGTGGAGCGCGCGGTTCGGATCAAGACTCCGGCTTCCGAGGCCCGTGTGTCACCTGTTGCGGGTGCCGTGATTGCGACATGTCGTCTCTACGACAAGGTCAACTGATCAACCCACCAAAGAGACACGCCCCAGGCGACGCCAGTGACGCGGATCGCTATCTGGCCCGCAATTACGAGAAGCTGGCCCGCAAGCACGCCAACAACACCTTCTGCCTGCTGCTGAAGGTGGTCAACTCGCAGGCGTACGGCCCCGATGTGGTGGAACTCGTCGCCGATGTGACACGAGCCGCGCAGCCCCCCGTACCGGCGCCGCGCACCTCGCACCGGGCGACGGGCTGATCCCCGTACCCCCACGGAACATGCCACGGGTCCGGACGGTCGTCAGACGGAGCATTGGGCCGGCCCGATGACACCGTCGGTGCCGGTCACCTTCACCACCGCTTTCCGGTCCGCGGTGCCGGCCCATGCGGCCGTGCAGATCAGCTGCTGCCGGGCGACCTCGGAGAGTTCCGTGACGGCGGTGTTCACCCGGACCAACACCCCATCCGGCCCCAGAGCCAGACTCGACACCGGGCGAATGTCCGGAAGTTCGGTACGCAGGCCCGCTTCGGCCTCGGCCAGGGTGGGCCCGTCGAAGAGCATGGCGACCGCCTTGTCGGAGCCACGCCACACGTGCCCTGTGTCCGAGGAGTCGCCTTCCCCTTCGATCGGCCGTACGACGGGCATCAGCCGGTTCGCGGAGGACGAGGAGACGAAGTAGAGCAGGGTGCCCTGGCTCCCCGGCGCCACATCCACGGTCGCCGGATCGCCGACCTCGACGACATCCGTCGCCTGAATCCCGCACCCGTTCGCCAGCAGCACGAGAGGCAGCAGGGCGCCGAACGCACGTACACGTCTCACTGCCCCTCCAGCGGTAGTTCCACGGTCAGGACCACTCCGCCCTCCGGCCCGTTGACGGCGCGCACGGTGCCGCCGTGCAGCCGTACGTTCTCCTGGGTGATCGCCAGGCCGAGACCGCTGCCCGCCGACCGGGTTCGGGCCGCGTCGGCCTTGTAGAACCGGTCGAAGATATGCGGCAGCACGGCGGGGTCGATTCCCGGCCCGCTGTCCGCGACTTCGGTCACCAGCCAGCGGGCCGCGCCCCGCCGCTCGGTCCGCAGCCGTACGGTTACGGGCTGCGCACCGTGCCGCAGGGCGTTGCCGACCAGGTTGGCGACGACGACGTCGAAGCGGCGCGGGTCCAGCATCACCCGTATCCCGTCCGGCAGTTCGGTTCGCACCCGGTCCTCCCAGTGCCTGCCCTGCAGGGTCTTGCGGATCGTCTCGGCGACGTCGACCTCGTCGAGGTGGAGATCCGCGGCCTTCGCATCGAAACGGGAGATCTCCATCAGGTCCTCGACGAGGGTGGCGAGCTTCCCGGTCTCGGCGCTGATCAGCCGGACGGCCGCCGCGGTGTCGGCGCTCAGCTGGGCGGCGTCCTCGTCGAGCACCTCGGTGACGGCGAGCATCCCGGCGAGCGGGGTGCGCAGCTCGTGCGAGACGTCCGAGGCGAACCGTCTGGCCCGCGCCTCTGCCCGCTGGAGCTCTTCCACCGACTCCTGGAGCTTGGTCGACGACTCGTTGAACGTCCAGGCGAGTTCGGCGAGTTCGTCGGAGCCCTTGACCTCGATACGGGTGTCGAGCTCGCCCCGGCCGATGCCGGCGGCGGCCCGTCGCAGATCGCGTACCGGGCGCAGCACGCTGCGGGCGGCGAGCAGGGCGGGCACCAGGGCGATCAGGAGGGCGGGCAGGGCGCCGTCGCGGGCCGCGGTGACCATGGCGTTGACATTGGCCTCCTCGGTGGAGAGCGGCATCACGGCGTAGAGGACGAGCCCGGTGGGCTGGCGTCCGTCGCCCCGGTCGAAGACTGCGGGCATCCCGATGGTCAGCCAGGGCTCGCCGTTTTTGACGACCCGTTGGAAGGAGCCGTGCGCGTCTCCACGGGCGGCGTTGCGCAGTGCGGGCGTGATCACGCCGGAGGTGGGCTGGTCCGTCGAGGAGACCCGGGTCTTCCCGTACTCGGCGAAGACTCTCCAGGTGTGTGGCTTGCCCTCCCTGGCGAGGGTCTGGCAGGTCCGCCGCAGCTGCTCCGGATCCACCGGAAGGGTCACCGCCTGCGCGGCGATCCGGTCGCGGAACTGGGCGACGGCCGTGTCCTGCGCCTGCTGGAGGATGGCGGATCGGGCCTCCCGGTAGGTCAGGGTCGCGGTGGTGACGACGCTGATCGCCGCGACCAGGAGGAAGGCGCCTATGAGACGGGTCCGCAGTCCGAACCGCGCGGCGAAGAGCTTCATGCGAGCGGTCCGAAGCGGTAACCGAATCCGCGGACGGTCTGGATGTAGCGGGGGCTGCCCGCCACGTCCTCGATCTTCTGCCTCAGCCGCCGCACACAGGCGTCGACCAGGCGCGCGTCTCCGTGGTAGCTGTGCTCCCAGACGTATTCGAGGAGCTGCTGCCTGCTGAAGACCTGCTCGGGCGAGGCCGAGAGGTGGAGCAGCAGCTTCAGTTCGGAAGGCGCGAGCAGGATGCGCTGCCCCGCCTTGGCGACGGAGAGCCCGGCGCGGTCGACGGCCAGTTCGCCGTGGAATTCGATGCCGCCGCGCCCCGCGGGTTCGGCGAGCCTGCGCAGTACGGCGCGGATCCTGGCCTCTATCACTTCGGTACGGGCGGGCTTGACGATGTAGTCGTCGGCGCCGGCCTCCAGCCCGACGACCACGTCGAAGTCGTCACCGCGCGCCGTGAGCATGATGATCGGCAGCTGGCTGGTCTCCCGTATCAGGCGGCAGACCTGGACCCCGTTCATTCCGGGGAGCATCAGATCGAGGAGCACCAGATCGGGCCGGAACTCCCCCAGCGCGGCCAGCCCCTCCTCACCGGTCTCGACGGCCCGCAGCTCATGACCGCGCCGCCGCAGCCCCAGCTCGACCCCTTCCCGTACGGAGGGGTCGTCTTCGATCAGCAACACGCGAGGCATGGCAGCAGTATCCCAGCGATCAAGGAATGGATTCGAACCGGTGACCGGAATGTGCGCCGGGGCTCACGCCCGCCGCAGCCGCCTCCGGCCCGCCGCGATCACGGCGCTGACCTCCCGCAGCCGGAACGGCCGTGCCAGCAGCGCCACCGTGAGCAGGAGTGCGACAGCACCCGCCCCCACCGCGGCGAAGTCCCCCGGCCCCTCGCAGGCACGAGCGGCCAGGTATCCCAGCACCCCGGCGGGCACACACGCCATCACCAGCCGGAGCTGCGCCCACAGCCCGGGTGAACGCATCAGTGAGGGACGGGCGGCATCGCTGCCGGAAACCCTGCGGTGCAGCACATACGCGGTGACGCCGAAGCCCGCGAACAGCGCCACCGAGTACGCCCCGGCCATCCCGGTCACGGCCCAGCGGACCGGCAGCAGCAGATACGCCGCAATCGAGAGCCCGGCATTGAGCGCCGCGATCACCAGATTGAGGAGGAACGGGGTGCGGGTGTCGCTCATCGCGTAGAACGCGCGGGAGAGCACGTACTGCCCGGAGTAGGCGATCAGCCCCGGCGCGAACGCCATCATCATCCCCGCCATCACGGCAATGTCCGCGTCGCCGGTGCGCCCGTATCCGTACACGGCCCCCATCACCCACGGTGCCAGCGCGAACAGCAGGGCCACCGCGGGGACCACGACCGCGGCCGAGGTGCGCAGGGCGTACGAGACATCGCGCCGGACACCCGCCAGGTCGTTGTCGGCCGCCGCCCGGCTCATCCGGGGCATCAGCGCGGTGACGAGCGAGACGGTCACGATGCCGTGCGGCACCACCCACAACTGAAAGGCGTAGCTGTACGCGGTGTAGCCGACTCCGCCCGACACATGCTGTTCCACGGCGTGCTGACCGGTGGCGGTGGAGAGCCGGGTGACCACCCAGTAGGCGATCTGGTTGGTAGCCACGAGCATGACGAGCCAGCCGGCCGCGCGCAGCGGCCGGGTGAGTCCACTGCCCCGCCAGTCGAACCGCGGCCGCCAGCGGAACTTCGCGGCGCGCAGCGCGGGCACCAGGGCGAGCGTCTGCACCGCGATCCCGGCGGTTGTCCCCCAGCCGAGCCACTGGGCCTGCGCCGGGGTCAACGTACCGTCGGAGCCTGCCGCGACGGCCAGATAGATCCCGAACACCGCAATGATCACTACGTTGTTGAGGACCGGGGTCCACATCATCGCGCCGAACCGGTTGCGGGCGTTGAGCACTTGACCGAGGAGGGTGAACAGTCCGTAGAAGAGGATCTGCGGAAGGCAGTAGCGGGCCAGGGCGATGGTGAGATCGGCCTGTTCGCCGTGGTAGTCGGGGGCGTAGACCGAGACGATCCACGGGGCGCCGACGACCGTGAGCGCGGTGAGGGCGAGGAGCCCGATCGTGCAGATGGTGAGAAGCCGGTCGGTGTACGCGGCACCGCCGTCGGCATGGTTCCTGGCGGCCCGCACCAGCTCGGGGACGAAGACGGCGTTGAGCGCGCCGCCGATGAGCAGTGTGTAGAGGATGTTGGGCACGGTGTTGGCGACGGTGTACCCGTCCGCCTGGAGTCCGGTGCCGAGCGCGGCGACGACTACCGCCGAGCGAATGAAGCCGGTCGCCCGGGAGACGATGGAGCCGGACGCCATGACGGCGCCGCTGCGCAGCACCGAGCCGGACTTGCGCTCTGCGGCCTTCGCGGAGGCCGCCTCGGTGGCCGCCTCGGTGGCCGTCATCGGCGCGCCAGGTACGCCTGGAACGCCCGGTACAAGGTGTTGTTGGCAGCTCCGCCCACCGATGTCTCCCACTCTCCGAGGGTCTCGACGACCTGGCCTCCGGTGCCGAGCTTCCAACGGAGCAGCCCGAAGGGGCGGTCGTCGGGGTCAAGGGTGGAGGGTACCCCGCGCATGTCGTGCACATCGGCACCGAGCCCATGGGCGTCGAGCATCATCTTCCACTGCAGCGCGTTGCTGGGACGGACCTCGCGGCGGTGGTCGGCGGAGGCGCCGGTCTGGTACCAGACCCGCCGGCCGGTGCTGATCATGGTGTGGGCGGCCAGGATCTCGCCCTGGTGCACGGCCAGATAGAGCTTCATCCGGCCGGGGTGTTCGGCGTTGAGTACGGCGTACTGCTGCTGGTAGTACGCGAGGGAGCGGCCGAGCCGGAAGCCGTCGCGCTCCTCGGTGATCCGCAACAGGCGGTGGAATTCCGGTAGTTCGGCCGCGCCGCCGATGACGATCCGCACCCCTTCCTTCCCGGCCTTGCGTACATTGCGGCGCCACTCCTGGTTGAGTCCCGACCACAGTTCGTCGGGTGTCCGTCCGGCGAGCGGCACCTGGAAGACGTAGCGGGGCTGTGCGTCGGCGTCCTCGCCCGCGTCGCCGCCGCAACGGCGCCAGCCGCGGGCCCGGAGCCGTTCGGCGACGGCCGTGCCGAGCGGATCCACCTCCATCGCGAGTACGTCGCTCACCTTGCGGCCGGGGCCGGTGGCGGCTTTGAGGCGGGCGGTGTCCCAGCGGCGGTACGCCGGCGAGGGGCCGATCCGTACGGCGAAGGCACCGGACTTCCGCAGGTGCGCCATGAGCGGCCGCAGCCAACGGTCGATGTCGGGGTCGGCCCAGTCGGCCACCGGCCCCTCGGGCAGATAGGCGAAGTATTTGCGGGTTCCCGGGAATTGCCGGTAGAGCACCAGCGCGGCCCCGGCCGGTTCACCCGAGTCGCTGTGCCAGCCGACCATTTCGGAGGTCCATCGGTCCTTCACCGAGGCCCAGGACGGATACTGCAGAAAGCTTGCCTCCGTACGGGTGGACACGAACGCCCTGTGCTCGGCGGCGGTCAGGCTGCGTATCCGTAGCTCGTGGTCATGGCTGCGGTCTCCGGTCGCGAGCAGCGCTGACATGTTCGTGGCCCTCCCTGGTCCGCCCCGTTGTCGGCTCCGCGGGGCTGCACAGGATGCTCACAGCGGTCCGTGACGGAGCCGAGCGGCGAATGTGACCGGACGATGACCGTTGCGCTGCGGTCCATGTCACACAGGGGATTTCGCGGTTTTCGGCCGATTTGCGGAACCTATCGTCGGGTGAATACCTCTCCACCGACGAGAAGCAATGCCTTGGAGGTTTTTCCGTTGATCTCTGCACGCCGGCGCATACGCCGTACCGCCCCGCTCGGCCGCCCGGTCCGGCTCACCCTGATCGCGGGTACCGCGGTGCTCGGCGCCACGCTCACCGCCTGTTCCGGCGCGTCCGCATCGGACTCGGGCAAGGGATCGGGGCACGTGGCCGGGAAGGCGCCGGCGCAGGACACCGAGATCTCGGTGAACCTCCAGGGCGGCAAAGCCACCCCCGGGAAGCCGGTGGAGGTGACCCTCGACAGCGGCAAGCTGAAGACGGTCACGGTGAGCGCGGCCGAAGGGGACGCGCTCACCGGCCGGATATCCGCCGACGGCAGGACCTGGACGTCCAACCGGCCGGCCGCGCCCGGCACCACGTACAGCGTCGAGGCGAAGGACACCGAGGGCGGCAGCGACAAGGCCGGGTTCACCACCGCCGGGGCCGACAAGGTCAACAAGCTGACGCTGGCCCCCGGCAAGAACACCACGGTCGGCATCGCCCAGCCCCTGTCGATCGTCTTCGACAACCCGGTGAAGGACAGGGCCGCGGTCGAGAAGGCCCTGAAGGTCTCCACCTCGAACAACACCGAGGGCTCCTGGGGCTGGCTGCAGGACTACTCCGGCAGGGACCGCGTCGACTGGCGGCCCAAGGAGTACTGGAAGTCCGGTACGAAGGTCACGCTCGACGCCGACCTCAACGGCATCGACTCGGGCCCGTCCGGCGGCTGGTTCGTCCGCGACTACAGGACCACCTTCACCATCGGAACCAACCAGGTGGTCAAGGTCGACCTCGACCGCCACCGGCTGACGCTGAAGCGGGACGGGAAGACCGTCATGGACGTGCCCATGTCGGCCGGCACCCCGGGCGGCGAGAAGGCCTCCTGGCGCGGCACGGCCGTGCTGATGGCCAAGGAGGGCACGATCAACATGCGCTCCGAGACGGTCGGTCTGGGCGATGCCTACGACAAGATGGTCGACTCGTCGATGCGGCTGACCTGGTCGGGGATGTACGCGCACGCCGCGCCGTGGAACGCCGCCTACTTCGGGGTGGCCAACCACAGTTCGGGCTGTGTCGGGATGAGCGACGCCAACGCCGCTTCGCTGTACCAGCAGGTGCGGGTCGGCGACCCGTTCGAGATCACCGGTGCGGACGCCAAGGGAACGGTCGCGGAGGGCAATGGGTACGGGGCATGGAATGTGACATGGTCCGACTGGCAGGCGAAGAGCGCGCTGCAGTGAGCCGCACAGCCGCGCCGCGCTACTGACACCACATCCAACAATCGTTACTCTCGCGTAACTTACCGACGAGTTACCTCAAGTAAGGAGCCAGGGTTACCGTCGGGTCACTTTGCATCGACACGTGTGAGGAGTGACCCGTGGCACGCCCGTACCCGGCCCTGCGCACCACCGCTTCCCTCGGAACAGTCGCCGTCCTGATCGCCGGAGCCGCCCTCGGCGCGGCCCCGGCGGCCGCCGCCCGGCCCGCAGCCGTGGCGGCGGCCGCGCCGAGCCTGAAGTTCTACGACATCCCCGGCTCCGGCGGGATCACACTCAAGGGCAATGTGTTCACGCCTGCCGGTACGGAGCCCGGCGACAGGCACCCGCTGATCGTGCTGCCCACGAGCTGGGGCCTGCCGCAGGTCGAGTACCTTGCCCAGGCCCAGCAGCTCGCCGACTCCGGCTATGTGGTGGTCAGTTACACCTCACGGGGCTTCTGGCTCTCCGGCGGCAGGATCGAGGTCGCGGGCCCGCCCGACCTCGCGGACGCCTCCTCGGTCATCGACTGGGCCCTCGCCAACACCCCGTCCGACCCGGACCGCATCGGCATGGGTGGGGTCTCCTACGGCGCGGGCATCAGCCTCCTCGCCGCCGGGCACGACAAGCGGATCAAGGCCGTGGTCGCTCTCAGCGGCTGGGCCGATCTCATCGGCTCCATCTACAGCGGCCGCACCCAGCACCTCCAGGCCGCCGCCCTCCTCGGCGGCCTCGGCCTGCTCACCGGCCGCCCGAGCGACGAGCTGAACCAGACGCTCACCGACTTCCTCGGCTCCGACCTCGCCAAGGAACAGGACATGATCGCCTGGGGGAAGAAGCGCTCCCCTGCCACCTACCTCGACGAGATCAACGCCAACGGCGCCGCCATCATGATGGGCAACGCCTGGGGCGACACGATCTTCCCGCCCAACCAGTACGCCTCGTTCTACGACAAGCTCAGCGGCCCCAAGCGCCTGGAGTTCCGCCCCGGCGACCACGCCACCGCAGAGGCCACCGGACTGCTCGGCCTGCCCAACGACACCTGGACCGACGCCCACCGCTGGTTCGACCGCTACCTCAAGGGCGAGCGCAACGGCATCGACCAGGAGCTGCCGGTCCAGCTCAAGTCCCGCAACGACGGTGGCTACGAGGGCTATCCGGACTGGAAGTCGGTCGGCGCAGCCAAGGAGCGGATCTCACTCGGCTCTACGCAGAAGATCTACGCGAACGCCGACTCGGGCGCGAACGGCGGCATCACCATGCTGTCCAACGCCCTCGACCAGTTCGTGAAGCTGCCGCCGCTCGCCTCGATCCCGCTGCTGCCCCGTACCTTCGCAGGCGTCTGGCAGTCCGAGAAGTATGCGTCGGAGCAGCACATCCGGGGCACGGCCAGGCTGCACACCACAGTGACCAGCACCAAGGAGAGCGGCACCTTCGTCGCGTATCTCTACGACGAAGGGCCGCTCGGCCTCGGCAAGCTGGTCAGTAACGCCCCCCACACCTTCCACGGGCAGACGCCGGACCGGCCGTTCCCGGTGGACCTGGAGCTGTTCTCCACCGCCTACGACGTCCCGGCCGGTCACCGACTCACCCTGGCGATCGACACCGTCGACCCGCTGTACATCGAGCACAACCCGGCCGGCTCACAGCTGACCTTCTCCTCACCCCAGGCGGACCCGTCGTACGTGTCCGTTCCCTTGCGCGAGAAGTGATCACCGGCTGCTGCCGGGCGGGCACTGCCCCTCGGGGACCGCTTCGCAGCGGGTCCCGTCTACTGCACTCCCGGCAGCAGCGTTCCTGGTTCGGCCGGTGCGACCTCCACGGCCTTCGTCTTCGGATTGCGCCGCTCCCGCTCGGCCACCCAGGTGGCGAACCAGGAGAGCAGCATGCACATCCCGATGTAGATCGGCGAGATCACCATCACCACAGGGATGAAGGGAAGATCGTAGTCGAGGTTGGACGCGATGAGCTTGCCCGCATGGAGGAACTCCTCGTAGGTGATCAGATAGCCGAGCGAGGTGTCCTTGAGCGCCACCACCAGCTGGCTGATGATCGTGGGCAGCATGGCACGCACCGCCTGTGGGGCCAGTACGAACGTGGTGACCTGTGTCTTGCGCATCCCCAGGGCGTACGCGGCCTCGCGCTGGCCGCGCTCCACCGAGTTGATTCCGGTACGGAACACCTCGGCGAGCACCGAGCCGTTGTACAGGGTCAGACCGGTGACCAGCGCGGGCAGCGGCTGCACCTTCAGCGCCACGAAGATGAAGAAGATCATCACCAGAACGGGCATGGCCCGGAAGAACTCGACCAGAAGCGTCGAGACCCAGCGCACGACCCCGTGGTCGGAGAGCCGGCCGACGGCGAGCACCGCCCCGAGCACGAGGGAGAGCACGGCGGCGTACGCGAACGCCTTGAGGGTGTTGCCCAGGCCGCGCAGCAGCAGCTCCTGAATGCCCTTGTACTCGAAGGGTGTCCATTTGGCGCTGGTGAACTGTTCGGTGTCGAAGAGCAGATAGATGACCCAGCCGACCAGGACGAGGATCAGGCCCGTCGAGACGATCCCGTACAAGCGGTGGCGTTTACGGGCGACCGGGCCCGGGATGTCGTACAGCGCGGTGGGGGACGGCGTGGTGTGGGTGGTCATCGGGCGACTCCCCAGCGCTTCTCCAGCACATTGAAGAGCGCACTGATGGACAGGGTGATGATCAGGTAGCCGACGGCGATCCAGACGAAGGTCCAGATGATGCTGTAACCCAGCTCATTGAGGGTCTTGTAGGTGCCGAGCAGCTCGGTGACGCTGAAAGCCCCGGCGATCGCCGAGTTCTTGGCGAGGGCGATCAGCGTCGAGCCGATCGGCGGGATCACCGAACGGAACGCCTGCGGCAGCACGATGTTGTTCAGCGTCTGACCGAACGTCATACCGAGACTGCGGGCCGCCTCGCCCTGCCCCGTCGGCACGGTGTTGATGCCGGAGCGCAGCACCTCGCAGATGAACGCGGAGGTGTAGCAGCCGAGCGCGAGGACCGCGAAGACCTTGAAGGGAAGCACCAGGCCGAAGCGCGGCAGTCCGAGCAGGACGGCGAAGAAGAGCAGCGTCAGCGGGGTGTTGCGCAGCACCGTCACCCAGACCGTGCCGAGCACCCGGAGCGAGCCGACGGGAGCCACCCGGCAGGAGGCCATGAAGAAGCCGAGGAGCAGGGCCAGGATCGAGGAGTAGACGGTCAGCTCGACCGTGCCGAGGAAGCCCTTGCCGTAGAGCGAGAAATTCTGTGTGAGTACGTCCATGGTCGATGCCCGCCCTCTCAGGTCGCCGGGTAGCGGTCGATGGGCGGCGGAGTCGGCGCGGGCACCCCGGACAGACCGAGTGTGGCCTCGAACGCCCTTTTCCAGTTGCCGTTCTTCTCGTTCGCCTCCAGGGCGTCGTCGAGGGCGAACCGCAGCGCGTTGTCGCTGCGCGGGACGCCGATGCCGTACGGCTCCTCGGAGAACGGCTTGCCCACCACCTTCAGCTCCTTGGGCGCCTTGGCGGCGAAGCCCAGCAGGATCGCGTCGTCGGTGGTGACGGCGTCGACCTGGTACGTCAGCAGGTTGTCGACGCAGATCGAGTACGTGTCATAGGCGACCAGGATCGCCTTCGGGTAGTCGGCGGCGATGCGCTGGTACGGGGTCGATCCGGCCGCCGAGCAGACCGTCCTGCCGGCCAGGTCCTGAGGGCCGTTGATGTCGTGTTCGTCGGTGCGGACGAGCAGTGACTGCCCGGCCATGAAGTAGGGCCCTGCGAAGCCGACGAGCTTCTTGCGCATGGCGTTGATGGTGTAGGTGCCGACGTAGTAGTCGATCTGGCCGTTCTGAAGCGCCGTCTCGCGGTTGGCGGAGGCGATGGTCTTGAAGCGGATCGTCTTCGGGTCGAAGCCGAGCGAGGCCGACATCATCCTGGCGATCTCGATGTCGAAGCCGGAGTAGACGCCGGTGGCCGGGTCCTTCTCGCCCAGATAGGGCTGGTCCTCCTTGGCCCCGACCCGGAGGTATCCGCGCTTCTTCGCCTTCTTCCAGGTCGGTGATTCAGGCAGCCGGAAGCTGGTGTCGACCTTGTACACGGGCAGCTGCTCGGGCTTCGGGCCCTTCACCGGCGGGCTGCCCTCCTTGCCGCAACCGGCGGCGAGCACGGCCAGCAGGAGACCGGCACAGGCGACCAGAACTCTTCTCGTACGCAACACGGAGCTCCCCGTCAGTGCTTGAGGATCTTGGACAGGAAGTCCTTGGCGCGGTCACTCTCCGGAGCCGTGAAGAACGCCTCGGGGGTACGGTCCTCCACGACGCGGCCGTCGGCCATGAAGACCACGCGGTTGGCGGCGGAGCGGGCGAAGCCCATCTCGTGCGTGACGACGACCATGGTCATGCCGTCCCGGGCGAGCTGCTGCATGACCTCCAGCACCTCGTTGATCATCTCCGGGTCGAGTGCAGAGGTGGGCTCGTCGAAGAGCAGTGCCTTGGGGTCCATGGCGAGGGCACGCGCGATGGCCACCCGCTGCTGCTGGCCCCCGGAGAGCTGGGCGGGGAACTTCTCGGCCTGCGAGGCGAGTCCGACCCGCTCCAGCAGTTCCCGGGAGCGCCGGTCGGCGTCGTCCTTCTTCCGCTTGCGGACCTTGAGCTGCGCGAGCGAAACATTGGCCAGCACGGTCTTGTGCGCGAACAGGTTGAACGACTGGAAGACCATGCCCACTTCGGCCCGGAGCTGGGCCAGCCCCTTCCCCTCCTCGGGAAGAGGCCTGCCGTCGATCGCGATGTGACCCGACTCGATCGTCTCCAGCCGGTTGATGGTCCGGCAGAGCGTTGATTTACCGGAGCCGGAGGGGCCGATGATCACCACCACCTCCCCGCGGCCGACGGTGAGATTGATGTCCCGCAACACGTGCAACTGCCCGTAGAACTTGTTGACGTCCCGCAGCTCGATCAACGGATCGACGGCCATACGCTGCCCCACCCACTTGTCGCTATGTCGAGGTCAGCGCAAACTATCCAGCGCGAAAAGGGACTTCGCCTCCGACACGCATAAATGGGGCATAAGGCGTCTTATCTTGCTTTAGTGAAAGTTCTACCCCTCGGCCGACTCCGAGTACACCTGCGAGAGCTCGGGGCTGCCAGCCATCGCCCAGTCCAGCCCGGCCTCGACCACATCGATCTCCCGCCCCGAGGCGAGCCGCACCACGGGCTGTCCGCTCGGCCAGATGTTCCAGACCGCACCGGGGACGTTGCGCACCAGAACCGTGCCCAGGTACAGCCCCGCGTCGTTGCCCAGCCAGGGCAGCTCCTCGGGATCGTCGCGCCAGCGCGGCGGCAACTGGTCGAGAGCCGCCAACGAGGCCGGGCTGTCATCGAGTTCGAGCCCCCGCTGCCCCGCCCGGACACGCAGCAGCTCGCACTCGGCAAGGAGCTCGGCCACGCCGTCGGGGTCGGCCACGACGGCGGCGAGCCCGACCCCTCGCGTACCGTCGTGACGCTTGCGCCAGTTGTCCAAGAAAGGGATGTTCATGATCGGTTTCCCTGGGGCGCACTGCAGCTGGACGGCGTCCCGGTTCGGGGGGCACCACCCACGGGCGATGCCGGGCAACGCGTTCCCATCACCCTCGGTTCACTCACATCCACCGTGATCATCTCCCACTCAACTCCCACCGGGCCCCCACTCAGTCAACATCGCGAAGCGACCATCAGCCCACCATGACACAAAACCAGCCCCGGATCGCCGCACCTTGGGGTATGGACTGCGACCCGATACCGGCCAGGCAGCCGACTCCGGAGACCATCGATCAGACGCACGAGTGAACGGATATGCGAATCCGTGACGCCGAAACCAGCCCGCCCAGTCCGGGCACACCGGCCTCCGTTTCCGACTCGTCATCCGGAACACATCCGACGAATCTGCCGCTCAGCGGCAGTTACGCCTACTCGACGACAGCGAGCAATGTCACCGCCTACATCGTCGACTCGGGCATCCGCATCACACACAGCGGCTTCGGCGGCCGGGCCGGTTACGGCTACGACTTCGTCGACAACGACTCCGTCGCCTCCGACTGCAACGGTCACGGCACCCACACCGCCGGTACCGTCGGCAGCGGCACCTACGGCGTGGCCAAGGGCGTGAGCCCGGTCGCCGTGCGCGTCCTCGACTGCAACGGCAGCGGCACCACCGCGAACGTGATCGCCAGTACGAACGCCCGCTCCAGCTTCTCCAGCTACGGTACGTGCGTCGACATCTTCGCCCCCGGTTCCTCCGTCACTTCGCTCGGCTACGCCTGCGATACCGCCCGTCTCGCCGCGCTGCGGGCCCTGTGAGGGGTGAGTCCACGGCCGGAAGGCAAAGGCCCTGACCAACAGGGATTTTTTCACCGGTGTCCGAGTGGGCTCGAGCGCTCCCCCTCGGACACCGGCTCATGAAGACTGCCGGACCTCGTCCGCCGTCGGTCAGGTCCGGCGGGCAGCGTCGCACGCGCTGCGGCCGGTCGGCCGCGTGGCGTCGAGGTCCGCCTCGGAGCGTCGGTCGTACCGCGTGCCGGCGCTGACCGCACCCTCATGCGGGCTGCACACCCGGCACCCCGTTCTCGATGACGTACGTCGCCCGTGTCGAGATGGGCGCATCCGGCCGGCTGACGTACGGCATGACCTGGAAGTCGCTGCGCCACTCGTTCTTCGTGACGCTGCACCGGACGTACCCGCGCTGCGAGTTGAAGAATTTCATGTGAGGGTTCGCGGCGAGGGCTGTCCGCCCCCACTCGTTCATGTCCACGCCGTCACCGGAGCTGGTGATCGACGTGCCGACGAACTCGCTGCCGACGATCGGCGAGCGCGCGTCGTCATAGTCGAGGAGCAGGTTGCTGGCGTTGTTCTGGTGGCGATCGCCGGTGATGACGACCAGGTTGTCGACGTCGCGTTCGAGAGCGCCGCCGAGAATGCGCCGGCGGTTGGCGGCGTACCCGTCCCAGGGGTCCATGAAGAGCAGTTTCGCCTCGGTGGGGTCCAGGTCGACCTCGGCCATCGGTACCTGGTTGGCGATCACCTGCCAGCGGGCCTTCGAGCGTGCGAAGTTGTCCAGGAGCCACGCCTCCTGCTCGAAGCCCATCATCGTCTTCGACGGGTCGGTGCTCTCCGGTCCGGGGGCGTGGGTGCCGTCACCGTACGGCTGGTCGTCGCGGAACTGCCGAGTGTCGAGGACGTTGAAGTCGACCAGGTTTCCGTAGGCCAACCGGCGGTAGATCCGCATGTCGGCGCCGCCCGGGATCGCCCCGGCGCGCAAGGGCAGGTTCTCGTAGTAGGCCTGGAACGCCGCCGCACGGCGCGGCAGCCACAGCTCGCCCTTGCTCTGGCTCGACGCCTCGGGGAACTCGTCGGCCCAATTGTTCTCGACGTCGTGGTCGTCGAGGGTCGCCACAAAGGGGTGCGCGGCGTGCACGGCCATCAGGTCGGGGTCGCTCTTGTAGAGCCCGTACTGCAGCCGGTACCGCGCCAAGTCCGTTGCCTCGCGCCGGAACTCACCGCCCATCGGCTGGTTACGGGCGCCGCCGGTGGCGTTGATGCCGTACTCGTAGGTGTAGTCGCCGAGGTGGACGACCAGGTCGATGTCCTCGTTCGCGAGGTGGCGGTAGCCCGTGAAGAAGCCATCGCTCCAGTTGGCGCAGCTGACGAACGCGAAGGACAGCGACGAGACCCTGGCGTCGTACGACGGAGCGGTCCTGGTGCGGCCCACTTGGCTGATGTGGCCACCGACACGGAAGCGGTACCAGTACGCGCGACCGGGACGCAGGCCCCACACCTCCGGGTGAACGGAGTGACCGAGTTCGGGCGTCGCCGTGACGGTGCCCCGCTTCACCACGCGACGGAACCGCTCGTCCTCGGCGACCTCCCACCGGACAGCGACCGGACGGGGCGGCATTCCGCCGGAGCCGTCGGGGGCGAGCGGGTCGGTCGCCAGACGGGTCCACAACACCACGGAGTTGGGCAGCGGGTCACCGGATCCGACGCCTACGCGAAACGGGAAGTCCCGTTCCGCGGACCGGGATTGGGCAACTGCCGGATAGCTCGCGACGGCTCCGGTACCGAGGAGTACGGAGGCCGCGCCAACTGCGCCGATGAAGCCACGACGGGTGATGAACGGGGAATCGGTTCGGGGCATCTTCATCCTTTGGAGAGCAGTAAAGGGCTCTCGCGCCGCTGACCGCGCAAGAGAGGATCAGATCCACCACACATGACAGCTTGATATCTTGGCGCAACTACAACACGGGGCGACCGTGAACACCCGGCCTCGCAAGGATGCCTCGCCCGTATCGGGTGCGTGAAGCTTCTATTGCGACAGTCGGATTCCCTTTCGCAGTCGGCCTCCTGGTCCCTGCGCGTCGCACGAGCACGAGCACTCCGGCACCAGGCCCACGGGCTCCTGTTCTCCTCGCCCCGACCGACGAACGGGGCACGTGCGGTGGATGTCCGCTGCTGCCCGGGGCTCTCGTCGCAGATCACCACCGCCCGCTGTGACCGGCCACTGCCCGTGTGACCGGGGTTGCGCCACGTTGCGGGAGGCCGATCCGGTGCGCCGGCCGAGGCATGCCCGGGCTCCGGTGTCCTGGCGCAAAAAGTGCTGGCGGAGAGCGGGTCCGTGCTGGTAGCTTCGCGATCATGTCGAGCCCCGAGTCCGACAGAGACTAGCCACCGGTCCACCGGTGGCTGATCCGCTCTCGAATTGATCCCGCCCGGCCGTGTGCCGGCCGCGGGGTCGCTGCGTCGGACTGCCGCCGCAGGACCACAGCAGTGTGGGCTGCGCTTTCCTTGTATGCGCTCGTGCGCAGATTCTCCGACGTGGGCGCCTGCCGCGTTGTCGAGTCCCGTCCATGAACGCCCCGGACGTTCTTCCTCGTTGCCGCCCGTGATGACGGGCGGGCGCGGCCCACACGCCCTGCCTGGTCCATCCATCAGCCGTCCATGGGGTTTCTTCATGCCTTTTGCTGTCTACGCGCTCGGGCTAGCCGTCTTCGCCCAGGGCACATCCGAGTTCATGCTGTCCGGTCTGGTCTCGGACATCGCCGCCGACCTCCACGTGTCCATTCCGACCGCGGGCCTGCTCACCTCGGCCTTCGCGATCGGGATGGTCGTCGGGGCGCCGTTGATGGCGCTCTTCAGCCGGAACTGGCCGCGCCGCCGTGCCCTGTTGTTCTTCCTCTGCGTCTTCAGCGCCGTCCATGTCATCGGCGCACTCACCCCCAGCTATGGGGTGCTTCTCGCGACGCGGGTCGTCGGGGCGCTGGCGAATGCCGGTTTCTGGGCCGTGGCCCTGGTGACGGCGGTCTCCATGGTCGGACCCGAGGCCCGGGCACGCGCCACGTCCGTGGTGGTCGGGGGCGTCACCATCGCCTGTGTGGCCGGGGTGCCCGCCGGTGCGGCGCTGGGCGGGCACTGGGGGTGGAGGTCGGCGTTCTGGGCCGTGGCCCTCGTCTCCGTACCGGCCGTCGTCGTGATCGCCAGGACGATTCCGGGGGCACGGCCGGAGTCCACCCCCGCACCCGCACGCGACGAGCTGGGGGCCCTGGCCCGTCCGCGGCTGCTGCTGACCCTGCTGACGAGCGCCCTCGTGCAAGGGGCGACGTTCTGCGCGTTCTCCTATCTCGAACCGCTCGCAACCCATGTCACCGGACTCGGTGCCGCCTGGGTGCCCGCCCTGCTCGCACTGTTCGGCCTGGGCTCGTTCGTCGGGGCCACCGTCGCCGGCCGGATCATCGACGCTCGGCCGCTCGCCCTCACCACGGCCGGTCTGCTCTCGCTCGCCGTCGGCTGGACCGGGTTCGCGCTGACCGCGGGAAGCCCGTTCGCAACGGTCGTGCTCGTCTTCGTCCAGGGCATGCTTGCGTTCGGCACCGGGACGGCGCTGATCTCGTGGGTGTTCCGGCTGGCGGCCGACGCACCGACCCTGTCCGGCTCGTTCGCCACATCGGCGTTCAATGTGGGTGCCGCGCTCGGCCCCTGGTTCGGCGGGCTCGCGATCGATGCGGGGTTCGGCTTCCGTTCACCGCTTTGGGTAAGCGCACTCCTGATGGTCCTGGCGCTGGGCACCGCCGGGGCGTCACTGGGGATGCGCCGGGCCGCCGACCGGAGTCGGGACAGAGTTCCTGCGGTCTGACCGGCAATGAATGAAGCCCCGCCCGGCGCTGAACGGGCGGGGCTGTCCTGGTCACAGCAAGCAGCCAGCAAGCGGGATAAGGACATCGACCACCGTATCGGCGACCACTGACAATGACGGCCCGTCCGAGGCGTCAGAGATCGAGGTCCACGACCACCGGGGCGTGGTCGGACGCGCCCTTGCCCTTGCGCTCCTCGCGGTCCACATAGCTGTCCTTGACCGCCGCGGCAAAGGGCGCGTTGCCGTAAACGAGGTCGATCCGCATGCCCTTGTTCTTCGGGAAGCGCAGCTCCCGGTAGTCCCAGAAGGTGTATGGGCGGTCGTACTTGAGCGGGCGCGGCATGACGTCGGACAGGCCCTCCTGGCGCAGTGCGGCGAGGGCGGCGCGCTCGGCGGGAGTGACGTGGGTCGCGCCCTCGAACACCGCCGGATCCCAGACGTCCTCGTCGGTCGGGGCCACATTGAAGTCGCCCAGGACCGCGAAGGGCTGCGAGCCGGCGGCGTCCGCGGCAACGGCCTTCTGCAGGGCCTCGAACCAGCGCAGCTTGTACGCGTAGTGCGCGTGCTCGATCTCGCGGCCGTTGGGCACGTACACCGACCAGACGCGGACCGGGCCACAGGTCGCGGAGATCGCCCGGGGCTCCTGCACCCCGTCGTACTCGGGACCTTCGGGCAGGCCCTGGACGACGTCGGACAGGCCGGCCCGGGAGACCAGCGCGACCCCGTTCCACCGGCCCGTGGCGTTGACCGCGGACTCGTAGCCGAGCTCGCGGAGCTCGTCCGCGGGGAACTGCTCGGCCGCGCACTTGGTCTCCTGGATGCAGAGCACGTCCGTGCCGGTGCTCTCCAGCCAGGCCAGCAGCCGCGGGAGGCGGGCGGTGATCGAATTGACGTTCCAGGTGGCGATGCGCATGTACGTAAACCTAGCGGCTCCCACTGACAGTCGCCGGACCGGCGCCGGTCACAGGCCGGTCGAGTCACCCGGGGTCAGCCGGCCGTGCTCTGCGCCGCCGAGGCTGCCGATCTGCCGGTCGTAGATCGGGCGAGCGAGATCGGTGAGCAGCGCGTCGTGGATGTCGATGGCGCGGCGCGGCTTGACCTCGCGTACGTAGTCGATGACCTCGGAGATCTTGTTCCAGGGGGCCATCACGGGGAGCATCAGTGTGTCGACCGGCTGGTCGGGGACGGTGAGCGCGTCGCCCGGATGGAAGACCGAGCCGTCCACCAGGAAGCCGATGTTGGTGATCCGCGGAATGTCCGGGTGGATCACCGCGTGCAGCTCGCCGTGCACCTGCACGTCGAAGCCCGCCGCGGAGAAGGTGTCGCCGTGGCCGACGGTGTGGACACGGCCCGGGAAGGCCGCGGAGAGCTGGTCGGCCACGCTGCGAAGGGTCCAGATCTCGGCGGCCGGGTTGGCCTCCATGCCGGCGCGCAGCCGCTCCTCGTCGAAATGGTCGAGGTGCTCGTGCGTCACCAGCATCGCGTCGGCGCCGACGGCGGCGTCCTGCTCCGAGAAGCCGCCCGGGTCGATGACGAGCGTCCGCCCGTCCTTCTCCAGACGGATGCAGGAGTGCGTCTTCTTGGTCAGTGTCAGGTGCACGGGGTTCACAGCGTTCATGGGCCCCATCCTGCTACGGGCGGGGCGTCGTTTCTTCTTGAATCACGGTCTGGGCGATCGAGAAGGCGGCGCTCGCGGCCGGTACGCCGCAGTACACGGCGGTCTGCATCAGCACCTCCTTGATCTCGGCCGGGGTGAGGCCGTTGCGCAGCGCGGCCCTGACATGGACGGCCAGGCCCTCCAGATGGCCGGAGGCGACCAGCGCGGTGAGCGTGACACAGCTGCGGGTGCGGCGGTCCAGGCCCTCCCGGGTCCACACCTCGCCCCAGGCGTAGCGCGTGACCAGCTCCTGGAAATCGCCGGTGAAATCGTCGGAGGCGGCCATGGTCCGGTCCACATGGGCGTCGCCCAGCACCTCGCGGCGCACCTTCATGCCGGGCTCGTACGGGTCGGCGCGTCCGGTGGTCCCGGTCTCGGGCTGCGGTGTGGCGGCGGTGATCTCCGCGATGGGCAGCACCGGGGTGGAGAGCTGCGGGGCGAAGGGCGGGACGGGGATGGCGGGAAGGGTGTCCTGCCAGGCCGTGGAGAAGTGGGTGAGGAGCAGATCGGTGACGGCTCCGGGCTGCTCGACCGGGGCGAGGTGGGAGGCTCCGGGGACGAGGGCGAGCCGGGCGTCCGGTATGCCCGCGACCAGGGTGCGGGCGTCGCCCGGTCCGGTGACCCGGTCCTCGGCGCCGACCAGTACGAGGGTCGGAACGGTGATGCGGCCGAGTTCGCCGCGGACGTCGAAGGTGGCGAGGGCTTCGCAGGCGGCGATGTAACAGCCGGGGTCGGTGGTGCGGACCATCTGGACGGCCCACTCGACGATGGCCGGCTGGGCGGCGGCGAAACCAGGGGTGAACCAGCGCTCCGGTGCGGTGCGGGCCATCGGCTCCAGGCCGTTGGTGCGGACGACCACCCCACGCTGGCGGAACTCGTCGGCGCTGCCGAACCGGGGCGAGGCGGCGACCAGTGCCAGCGAGGCGACCCGGTGCGGGTGGCGCAGCGCGAGGTCGGCGCCGATCGCCCCTCCGATGGAGCAGCCCGCGTACCCGAAGCGCTGGACGCCGAGCCCGTCGAGAGTGGCGAGCAGCCGGTCGGAGAGTTCGGTGACGGCGGCCGCGGGTTGGGCAGGGGCGCCGCCGTGGCCGGGGAGGTCGAAGCGGAAGACTCTCCAGTGCTGGGTGAGCTCCGGTATCTGCCGGTCCCACATGTGCCATGTAGCACCGAGGAAGGTCCCCATGACGAGGACCGGGGCCTCTTCCGGCCCGTCAAAGCGGTATTGCAGGGTTTCGACGTTCTTCTCACTCACCCCTTCACGCTCCCACATCTCACATTCTCTTCGTGAGCGGGGGCGGGGGCCCTCGCCAGTTCTCCCCACGTATCCGCGGCCGGCCGTAGATCCTCCACATCCGGCTTCACATACCAACGCTTCGTCGTCCGGACGTCGGTGTGCCCTGCCCAGCGGGCAAGCAGATGGTCCGGCACCCCGTTCATATAGGTGAAACAGCTCGCGCGGGCGTCGTACAAACGGACCCGGCGCAGCGCGTTCTCGGCCATGACCTGGTACGCCCGCTCACGCAGCTGCCGCCCGTTGAGTGCCCTGCCGAGTCGATCTACGAGCACGTACCCGTTGTCCTCGTATCTCTCCCCCGCCGCGAGCTTCTCGGTGATCTGCGTGGCCTTGAAGCCGGCGAGGGCCTCCCCCACCAGATCGGGCAGGGGAAGCTGCCGCTCACCGGCAAGCGACTTCGCATCCTTTTCGACCACGAACCGGTTGCCCATCAGCGTCCGGGTCCGGGTGACAGCCAGGGTGGCCCTTCCCAGATCGACGTCGGCCCAGCGCGTCCCGCAGATCTCCGCCGGCCGCAGTCCCATCAGGGACAGAAGGAAAGCGGCGCACAGTCGGTCGTCCTTGACCGCGCACACGAAGGCGCGTACCTCCGCGAGGTTCCAGGGCGGGAGCATCGCTTTCGTCCGCCGTTCCGCTTTCCGAAGGTTCCGGGGGATCGTCACCTCCCGGGCGACGTTCACCTCGACGAGGCGCCGCGTCACCGCCCGGTCGAGCGCCTCTCTCAGCCGCGCCAGCGACATCTCGACCGAGGCCACCCCGAGACCGGTGCCCGCCTTGCCACCTCGAACCCGTCCCTCCCGCAGCGCCCACTTCATCCATGCCTCGACGTCATCCTCAGTGAGTTCCTGAAGCCGGATGTGCCCGAGTCTTCCCCGAAGCCGGCCCAGGGTCATGGTGTAGCTGTAGACGGTGCTCACCTCCAGGTCCTCCGCCTTCTTTGCGAGCCACTGATCGAGCCACTCGTCCAGCGTCCGCGCGTCGAACGGCACGGACGCCGTCTCGTAGCGACGGTTCGTGATGCGCGCATACTCGGCCTTCGCTTCCCTCAGCGTGTCGAAGGTGCGGGTCACCTGCTGCCGCTTCCCAGTCGAGGAGTGAGTTCCCACGTCGACCACAAACCGGTACCGGATCTGCCCCTTCGCATTAGGGGGAAGCTTCTTGATCGGAACAGACACAACTTCACTCTCCTTGAGGGCGTGGAACCGCCCACGCAGGCATGGACATCGCCGCATTCCAGCGCTGGGTCCGCAGCAGGGCGGCCGCAGACTGCCGAACGCGAGCAAGTCCCATGGTCGTCACCATCACCGGTTTGGCTAACCGGCACTCTTGGCCTATATTCCGCACGCCGACGGACGGGACATCCGCCACAACACCGTCCCTTCCTGCGCTGACCACCGCTGTTGGGGGGGTGTGCCGGTCAGTGAGGGCGACCACGCGATAGCGGTCAGCGCGCAGACCACGCGTGTGCAGTTGCGCCAATTGATGAGGCAGATCGGAGACTGCGGAGCGGTGCTGACCATCGACGACACCTGAATCCTGAAGAAGGGCGTCCGCTCGGCCGGTGTGTGGCGAGTTCGTGGCCGAGGTGTTCGCTTCGCTGAAGCGCAGGGATCAGCGCGGGTGGGGGGACTGCTTGTGGGGGCTCGTAAAGTCATCGCGGCTGGTCAGCACCCGCCTCCAGGGGCGTCGGTAAGGACTTGTCATGCTGCCCTGGTGATCGCGTCCCTGCTCTGCCGCACCGCCCGCGCGCTGTTGTCCGTCCCCGCGGTCCTACTGCGCCGAGACACCGCCAAGGATGCCGAACTGCTGGTGCTGCGGCACGAGAATGCCATCCTGCGCAGGCATGTGAAGGGCAGGGTGCGCTATGAGCCGGCCGACCGATTCTGGCTCGCCGCCCTCAGCTCGCTGATACCGCGTGACCGCTGGACCGCCGTCTTCCCCGTCACCCCCGGCACTTTGCCGGCCTGGCACCGCAAACTGATCGCCAGGAAGTGGGACTACTCCGCCCGCGGCTCCCGCACCGGACGGCCGCCGACGACGGCCGCACTCAAGAGTCTCGTGCTGCGCCTGGCCGATGAAAATCCCCGCCGGGGCCACCGCCGCATCCAGGGCGAACTGGCCCGACCCGGCACCCCATCGCGGCCTCCACGGTCTGGGAGATCCTGCACGCAGCAGGCATCGACCCGGCCCCGCGCCGCTCCGGCCCCACCTGGCGCGACTTCCTCACGGCGCGGGCTCAGGGGATCCTTGCCGCGGACTTCTTCCCTATCGACACGGACTGGGGCAAGCGCCTGTACGCGATGGCGTTCATCGAGCACGGCACCCGGAGACTGCACATCACCGGCGTGACCGCGCACCCACCGCGCAGTGGGCGGTACAACAGGCCCGGAACATCGCTGCCGACCTCGGCGAGCGGGGCGCCGGGCCCCGGTTCCTGCTACGCGACCGCGACAGCCAGGTACACCGACGCCTTCGATGCCGTCTTCACCGCCGAGGACACGGAGGTGCTGCTCAGCGCGCCCCGGCACCGCGCATGAACGCGCATTGCGAACGCGTGATCGGCACCATCCGCCGCGAGCCCCTCGACCACGTCCTGATCCTGAGCGAGAGCCACGCCAGGAAGGTCCTGACTGACTACCAGGACCACTACAACGGACACCGGCCGCACCAATCCCGGCAACAGCTACCGCCCAGCGCGACCGAACAGCCCGCAATCGTGCACGACCTCGACGACCGAAGCCTGCTCCGCACCAGGGTCCTCGGCGGCATCATCAACGAGTATCGATACGCCGCGTGACCTGCAGCGACGACTTTTCGAGCCCCACAGGCCAGTCAGCGGTCGTATGAGCAAGCCGCGTCGTCGGGCCGGTCGACGAACTTCTCCTGCACCCGGGTCCAGTCCTGGGGAACCGTGGTCGGCGTGCGGCGGGTTCGGACGCTGTTGCAGGGGCTTGGGGAGCAGGAGGGCTCCCCAGATGCTCCAGCGTGAGGCCGGGGTAGGGATCCCCGGCGCCGGTCAGCAGCTCGGGTCGGACGACGGCAGCCAACGCCGGGCGGCGTTGCCCGGCGGGCGAGGACCTGCCCCCAGCTCGTCCATCAGCGAGTTGAGGCTGGCGTTGCCCCGATGGGACTTGTTGCCGGAGAGCATCGACTCCACACTGTCTTCGTCCTCTTCCGAGGCGTCGCCGTCCACTGTCTCGGCGTCGAGGTCGGGGTCTTTTCTCACTGGTGCCGGTCAGGTCGGCGAGGACCAGCGCGTCCAGCTGGCGGGACGTCTGCCCGCGCGAGCGTGCGGCGGCCTCGCCGACCGGACCGCGGCCGGCGTCCAACACGCTCCGATCACCCCCGCTCCGCCGCGCCGCTCCTGGCCGACAGATCTGCGCGCCCGCCGTAAGGCCGCCGACGACACCCGCCGCAACCAGTTGGCGCTCCGCCAGTCCAGAAACCCGCGTCGCTGGCGGTACACCGGCCAGCGCACCGCGCCGCTCTCCGCGCTCTGGCTCCTCGCCCCCGCCCAAGGAATCCGTGGCCCATGCCGCCCCCTCACCGACGAGGAGCAGCGCCAGATCGACGTCGTCGCAGTGTCCGCCCGCGCGATCGAGCGAGCCCTCGACATCGGCGACGGGCAGGTACGCCTCGCTGAGCTCTGCCCAATCTGCGACGGCCCCTCGACCTCCACGTAGGTGCCGGGGCAGCCCCCGCCGTACGGTGCACCAGTTGCGGACGGACATGGACTCAGGCGACTACTGACGCGGGATGATGCGCATCCGCGCCACTCAATCGGAGAGCCTCAGGTGTCGACCCGTCAGGCAGCACTCCCGAACGTATCTGATCGACGAGGCTCAGCGAGCGGCCCGGTAGCTGGACCACCGAAAGGCTGGAAGGCGCACACCGGCAGACTCCTCGGTTTCTGAGGGGGCGAAGGTCAGGCCGCGTCCCATTGGTGGGCACGGCTGCCCCGCCACTCCACCATCTGGGAATCGTCGATCAGAGTCTCCGGGTCCGGGAGACCGACACGGCGGAGGAACTCAATCAGGTCGTGATCATCGTGGGCGAGGCCGAGGACGTGGCCGTAAGCGGTAACCCGGCGGCCTCCGGACGGGGACGGCTGGTGCACGACTATCGGTGCGGAGCGCATGAAACCAGCGTGCGACGGACCACTAGCCACAGCATGCCGACGGCGGTGTCGGGGCGGCACATCTGGCAGGCCACGGCGGCGTCCTCGGCGATCAGGCTCAGCGCCTGCTCGTGAGAGGTAGCTCGTTCAGCCGACAGCAGGGCGCGTCGACACTGCACCGCTCGCCCTCAGCTGTCACGGTTGGCCCAAGGCCGCATCATCGCCGTCACACTCGATATGCCGCCCCGCCCCGCTCTGGGCGCCTGGGCCGACGTCGCCTTTCACCAGGCGCCAGGGCGGGACGCGTAGTCGTCGGGTCCGGCAGCTTCCAACCCTGCACAAGCAGTCCAGCCGGGGTCACCCTCGCATTCAGTAGGGTCGACATCGCCGGTGCGGGCAGTCTTCCGGTCCACGTCCGTGCCACTCCCCCGGGAAGGGCGCGCTCGTCGTGGGACCCGGTGGCGCCAGGGCGTCGTGGTGGAGACGGGGGAACTGCGGCCGCGCAGGTGAGCACGCGTCCGGCCTGCGGTACGGCGGGCCCTGGCTGACCTTGCTGATCAATTTGTCAGTGAGGCAGGCAGAGAGGACGATTAGCGCTGGGGTTCATGCGTGATCGGAGGAAACCGTGATCGTCATCGGAGTCGTTCTGCTGATTGTGGCGTTCTTGGCCAAGATCACCATCCTGTGGACTGTCGGGATCATCCTGATCGTGATCGGGGCCATCCTGTTCCTGCTGGGACACCTGGGCCACGCGGTCGGCGGACGACGGCATTACTGGTAGACGCAACCGCGCCCCGCTGTACAGCGTGGGCGGGTGAACCGCCCTCTTTGAGGCGTGGGCAGGGGCGGCGGCCGCATTGCACGGGGGCTCACTCGGCTAACGAGCGGAGGACCCAATGTCCCCTATTGTCGTGATCATCATTGCCGTCGTGCTGGTGCTTCTCTTGTGCACGGTGGCAGCGTGGATGGTTACCATGCGCCGCCGGAAGCTGCGGGAGCAATTCGGCCCGGAGTACGAGCGGGCCGTGGAAGCCAAGCACGGTCGCCGGGCGGGCGAGCGTGAGCTGCGCGAGCGCGAGGAACGCCACGACGCGCTGGACATCAAGCCACTACCCGCACCTGTCCGCGACCGCTACACCCAGGACTGGACCCGGGTGCAGGAGACGTTCGTCGACCGGCCCGACGACGCGGTCCACCAGGCGGACCGGCTCGTAACCACGCTCATGAGCGAACGCGGGTACCCGACCAAGGGGTACGAGCAGCAGCTGAAGGACCTGTCGGTCCAACACGGGCGCACGCTGGAGCACTACCGCGCCGCCCACGAGGTCAACGACCGCAGCAGCCGCCATCAGGCGACCACGGAGGAGCTGCGCGGCGCGATGGTGCACTACCGCGAGCTGTTCGACGAACTGCTCCACAACGGCGACCGGCCACGCGAGAGCCAGGAGTGAGCCCGCAGCCAGTGACTTGAGAATGACGAGTCGGCCCAGTCGACGCCCGGCCGCAACACGTGACGGACGGAAGTGAAGAGATGCGCAACCAAGACACACCCCAGCCGAACGAGGGCGTTCCGTCCACGGAGGACCTGACCGGTGCCCGGCAGGACCCCGGAGATGAGGCGCCGGGCTTGGCTGACGCCCCACCGGAGTACCCCGGGGAGGCCACGACCACCGACCGGGAGGGCCGGGAGGAAAGCGGCGGCCGGGCATCCGTCAGTGAACGCCGCGAAGAAGAACTGGCCAAGGAGAACGAACCCCTGCTCGGGAATGAGCAGGAGGTATTCCGCGCCAGGTGGCAGAAGATCCAGGGCGAATTCGTCGACGACCCCAAGAACGCCGTCAACGCGGCCGACCAGCTGGTCGCCGAGACGATGCAGGCACTGGCCACGACCTTCGCCGAGCACAAGCGAGGTCTCGAAGGCCAGTGGCATCGCGGTGAGGAGGTGGCGACCGAGGATCTGCGCCTTGCGCTCCAGCGCTACCGCTCGTTCTTCAACCGCTTGCTCAGCACCTGACCAAACCGCTGACTGGCCACCCTCCCGATGCACTGGCAGATCACTCACAAAGGACGGCCGACCATGAGTATCGCGCACAAAGCCGAAGCGGTCAAAGGCGGCGCCAAAAAGGCTGCCGGCCGCGGAACAGGTAGTCGGCGTCTGCAAGCGGAAGGACGCGGCGACAAGGTCAAAGGCAACATCAAACAGGCTGGGGCGAAGATCAAGGACGCCTTCAAACACAGACCATTGCGCCCCTCGACCCGACCCGCAGGGGCTCTACGCCGAGGAGTGGCGCTCCAGGGCATGCTGACGGGTGGCTTTGGTCAGTTCGTGCCAGAAGGGGGCGGCGGTGAGGTAGAGGCCGAGGACGGAGATGATACTGAGCGAGATGTCGACGCTGATCCGGCCCTGTTTGGCCCAGTAGACGTCCTTCAGGTCCAAGAGGAGGGCGAATTCGTCGGCGATGAGCGCTGTTCCGGCGCCGTAGGCCGCCCCGACGCCGGGATGTCCGACGTATTGTGCGTCACCCCGTACGGCGACCAGTCCGACGCCGGCCAGTGTGGCGATACCGAAGTTGTAATGGTGCATGTGGGTCCCGCCCGACGTGGAGACGTTGCCCCAGGGCAGTCGGCCGCTGCGGATGCCGTGAGTGATCAGGCGGGCGCCCCCGAAGGTGGCCCCGAAGGAGAGCCAGGTCGCAAGGAGGGAGCGCTGCGTTGGGTTGGTGTGCTCGTCCAAAGTTTCCCGCCACCGTCGCAGCAGCCCTGGACGCCGCTCATGGCGCTCGTCATCTCCGCGCTGTTCCGCGTTCTCGCGCATCGGACCAACCTCCTCGTCACCTTTCGCGGTGGCTTTCGTCCCTGACCTCATACCACCTCACAGGGCAATACACCTAGGCCAGACGGGCATGTCGAGAACTCCTCCGCCTCCTCGACAGCCTGAGCGTTAACATTTCTGATTCCACATGATCGGCAACGTCTACGTGGCCGCCCCCGACTTCCGGGTACGGCTCGGCTCGGCTTCCTACCCGAGGGCGAGGACGACGGTCTGTGGCGCATCAACGCCTGAGTTCGTCACCGCCTTCACGACCGCGCTCGCCAAAGGATACGAGCAGGGACCCTATGCATACCTCGCTCCGCCGGATCCGCAGGACCCGGCACGCGACCCGTTCCTCGCCGTGGTGTCGCGAATTCGTCGACGACCCCAAGAACGCCGTCAACGCGGCCGACCAGCTGGTCGCCGAGACGATGCAGGCACTGGCCACGACCTTCGCCGAGCACAAGCAAGGTCTCGAAGGCCAGTGGCATCGCGGTGAGGAGGTGGCGACCGAGGATCTGCGCCTTGCGCTCCAGCGCTACCGCTCGTTCTTCAACCGCTTGCTCACAGAGCCTGGGGGCCGGCCTCGGCCCAAACCCAGCGCCATCGCTGAACAGACCGGACGCTGCCCCGTAGATCCGTGGCGATCACCGCGTTCGTCTCACCCCGCCCGAACCGTTCGGCCGCCTCCAGCCGTAACCGCTCCCGGAACTCCTGCCGTTCAGCGGTCAGCCCGCCCCCTTGTGGATCTCGTATGTCACGGTGATACCGCACGGATCGAGAACCATCAGCCCCTACGACACCACGAGTCCAACCTCAGTAGGCCGCAGTTTCTGCGATGAGGACGGCGACGGTTACCAGGCCCGAGGTGTCACTGGTGGCTGCGTCCGCTACCGCCGCCCGGAGGGCGCGGGCTACTTCCAGTGGATGGTACCCGGGGGCGACCGCAAGCTGGACCTCGATGTGCCGGCCTGGTGGATGGTCATGTCGCTCCACTTTGACCGGGCGGCTTCCCAGCACGGCGGTGAGGCGGGCCACGCCCGGAACAGCCGCCGCGACGTCGGCCAGCTCCCCAATGGGGCCCCGCATGGGTCCTGTTCCGGTCGTTGGGAGCGAGCTCCGCGCGGCTGCAGCCTCCGGCGGGGGCCCCGTGGCGTTCCCTGCGGTCCGCGACCTGACTTCTCTCTCCATGCCTTCATAGAGGTCCGTGACGCGCAGATCAACTGCCACGGTGGACAGGCCGAGCCGTTCAGCGGCCGCGTTGAGCAATGCGCCCCTCAACTGCTCCGCGGTCCGGGGCAGCGGCCGCCCCATGAATGCGGTGAATGCGGCCTCGATCCTGAGCGGGCCAGGCGATAGCGCACTGGCCGGCGGACGGACGGACGGCTCGGACACGGGCCCGAGCGATACCGGTCCGATGCGCAGGCTCTCCAGCCAAACGCCAGGAATCTCAGCGGCCGTGCGCCCGAGGGCCCGGACGGCCGCTTGCTCGGTGCTCCACGTCCCGTCGTCAGGCCCTCCGAGCGGGAGCAGCCGACCCAGGCCGAGCTGGCGCCGTACTGCCTGCATCCACGCCTCAGTTTTCACCGGCCTCTCACCCTCTTCCATGGCCGCGGTTCTCCCCCTCCCGCACTGCGCCCCCACTCCGCAGGGGCTCTGGACAGGGGCACTTCGTACCACTCGTTGGACCACCCCGTCTCACGGTTCGCGCCTCTGATAAAACCCACTAAAACGAATATAATCCGATCAAAGAGTGCTTAGGTGATCTCCTTCAGGGAGGAATAGCCCGATGACTGAGAACACCGACGGAAAGCACGGCGGTGCGCCCGGCTCTCGCGGTCGGACGACCATCGCCGACGTGGTGGTAGAGAAGATCGCCGGAATGGCGGCACGCGATGTGCCCGGCGTCCATGCCCTGGGCAGTGGATTCGCCCGCTCGATGGGATCCATGCGGGAGCGGATGCCCGGCGCCGGTAGTGGCAAATCCGTCACGCGCGGGGTCAGCGTCGAGGTGGGAGAGGTGCAGGCGGCCATCGATCTGGAGATCGTCGTCGACTACGGCGTCTCCATCACGGACGTGGCCAGTGACGTACGCGAGAACGTGATCTCCGCAGTGGAGCGGATGGCGGGCCTGGAAGTCGTGGAAGTCGATATCGCGGTCAGCGATGTGAAGCTGCCCGACGAGGAGGACGAAGAGGAACAGCGGCAGCGGGTTCAGTAGCCAAGGGGGAGCAGCCCGCTTGAGCGAAGGAGCGCGTGATGAGCAAGGCTGTGGTCGGCTTGATTGCCGGAATGGCACTGGGCTTCGCCGGATACTTCGGTGGCTTCTGGGCCTTCCTGCTCGTGCTGGTACTGGGCGCCGTCGGACTTGTCGCCGGGCGCTTGATGGAAGGTGATCTCGAACCGGGTGACTTCATCCGCCGCCGTGACGACCACCAGCGGATGCGCGATGACCGGCGACAGACTCAGGGAGACTGGCGGCAGTGACCAGTGACGTCGATCGTCGTCCGGGCCTTCCTCGCGGGGAGCGGGGTGCGACCACCGTCTCCGACCGAGTCGTTGCGAAGATCGCTTCCCACGTGGCCCGCGAGGCACTGAGCCGGTTCACCGAGTCGGCCAGCCACGTACCGCCCGACCGCCGCACACCACACGTGACGACGTCTGTGCGGCGGGCACCGGAGCGGAACGACACAGGACGGGACAGCGATCCTGCCGATAGCCGTCCGGCCATGCTTGGCGAAGTACGGATGCGCATCGCCATGGAGCTGGGCTATCCGTCCGACATCGGAACTCAGTGCGCTGCGGTGCGCCGCGAGGTCATCGAACGGCTCAGGACATGGGCCGGCATGGACGTGTCCGAACTCACGGTGTCGGTCGAGAGACTGCACTCGGTGCACTCGCGGCATACAGACCGGGAGAGAGTGAGATGAGCGCGAACACCTGGCGGCAGCCGACCGGCGATGGCGACATTCCCTCCGGTACGGGACAGCCAACTTCGTCCGCGGGCAACCCCCCAGGTACGGGCGCGACGGCAGCGGTCCATAAATCGGGCCGGTCGGCGCGCCGCTTCTGGTCCGCACGGCGGATCCCCGCAGCCATTGTGGCGCTGCTGTCCGTCGCAGCCATTGGGCTGCTCCTGTACGACGTGGTCTCGGTGCGGGCAGACCAGCCCGGGATGAGCTGGCGACGGCGTCTCGCCGAGGAACTGGCCACACGACCACTGCATGACATCTGGATGACCGTCGGAGCCGCCGTAGCGATGGCCCTTGGCCTGTGGCTTTTCCTGCTGGCGGTGACGCCGGGACTGCGCAGACTGCTACCCATGCGGCAGCCCACCAGAATCCCCAGAACAGGGGAAGTCCGCGCCGGGCTCGACCGCCACGCAGCCGCCCTGCTTCTGCGCGACCGGGCCGTACGGGTGTCCGGTGTGCAATCGGCACGGGTCGACGTCGGCCGTCGGAAGGTCAAAGCCCGGGCACAGGCACATTTCCGCGATCTCAACGAGGTTCACGCGGACCTGAACGCCGCGTTGGGCGAAGCCGTGACGAACTTGGGTCTCGCCCAGCAGCCCACGCTGGACGTGCGCGTCCGGCGCCCGAAGAAGGGGTGAGGTGTCCCATGCTCAAGGCAGTGAACCGGGTGCTGCTGGCGCTGCTCGGCATTGCACTGTTCGCCCTGGGTGGCGGCGTGCTGCTGGGTGGGCTGGATCTGCAGCGCCACTGGGGGTTCGACGTGCCGGGCTGGTGGCCCTTCCGAGGGCCGGACGATGTGGTGCTGGGCACCGAGGGACGCACCCGGTGGCGGGAAGAGGACTGGTGGTGGCCGGCCGTCATTGCGGTGCTCGCCGTGCTTCTCGCGCTGCTGCTGTGGTGGCTTCTGGCGCAACTGCGCAGACACCGGCTGGGCCAGGTCCTCATCGAGAGCGAAGACGACACGGCGGCCCGACTCAACGGCCGCGCTCTGGAGGACGCAATCGAGGAAGAGGCGCAAGTCCTGGACGGGATCTCGCGGGCTCAGGTGCGGCTGACGGGTCGGCCTGCTGCTCCGGCCGCACGAGTACGGCTGTTGCTGAAGCCTCACGCGGAACCGGCGCGGGCTCTAGAGCAACTGAGCCGGGAAACGCTCGCACACGCACGGGACTCGGCAGGCCTGGACCGCCTCCCGTCGGAGGTCCAACTCCGGGAAGTCCGCCACCGCACCCGCCGCGTCACCTAAGTGTCCTGTACACGGAGGTTGGTGACAGTTATCGCACGGCGTGGTGATCTTGAACGAGTGAGCACCTTCTGGGTTCGGTAGGGATTGCGACATCTCCACCGACCAGCACAAGGCCCTCATGCGGGTCTGTCAAACGAGCGGCTCTGTCCCGTAATCGGTGGTGACCGTACGTCACTGTGTGTCAGGCTGGGGCGTGCTTGAGGTCAATGCCCTTGTGGGTGTGGTGTTTTCGGGTCTGTCTGCCCTGGTCATCGAGGGTGTGGCGGATGAGGGTGAGCTGGTCCGGGTGGTGGCGCGTACCCGCGATGATCCGGTGCCGTGTCCGGTGTGCGGGACGCCGACCGGGCGGGTGCACGGCTTTCACGGCCGGACGGTGGCGGACGTGGCGGTGGACGGCAGGCGGGTGGTGGTGTCGGTGAGGGTGCGGCGCCTGGTGTGCCCGGTGCTGGGCTGTCCGCGGCAGACGTTTCGTGAGCAGGTGCCCGGCCTGCTGGGGCGCTACCAGCGCCGGACGAACCGGCTCGCCGACCAACTCGGCAGCGTAGTCAGGGAGTTAGCGGGCCGGGCGGGCGCCCGCCTCTCCCGGGCTCTGGCCACCGCGGTGTCGCGCTCGACCGCCCTGCGGATGCTCATGCGACTGCCGCTGCCTCCGCGCCGGGTACCGCGGGTGCTGGGCGTGGACGACTTCGCGCTCAAGCGCCGCCACCGGTACGCCACCATCGTGATCAACGCCGAGACCGGCGAGCGGATCGACGTACTCCCCGACCGCAGCGCGGACACCCTTGAGGCGTGGCTGCGCGAACATCCCGGCGCTGAGATCGTCTGCCGGGACGGCTCAGGCGCCTACGGCGAGGCCATACGCCGGGCCCTGCCCGCCGCGGTGCAGGTCAGCGACCGGTGGCACCTGTGGCACAACCTCTGCGACAAGGCCCTGGCCGAGGTCCGCTCCCACAGCTGCTGCTGGGCCACCGTCAACCCACCCCGCCCCGAGGGAGCACGCGGGCAGACCACCCGCGAACGCTGGCACCAGGTCCACGACCTCCTTGGCAAGGGCGTCGGCCTGCTCGAATGCGCCCGCCGCCTGAACCTCGCCCTCAACACCGTCAAGCGCTACGCCCGCACCCAGGAGTCCAACGCCCTGCGCCGGGCCCCGCAGTACCGGCCCACCCTCGTCGACCCCTACCGCGACCACCTGCGCGCCCGCCGGGCCGCGGACCCCGCCGTCCCCGTGCTTCAGCTCTTCCGCGAGATCAAGGAACTGGGCTACACCGGCAGCCTCAATCTGCTCTACCGCTACATCACCCAGGGCCGGGCCGAGGGCGACCGGCCCGTCATCACCCCGCGCCGCCTCGCCCGCCTTCTCCTCACCCACCCCGACAACCTGCGGGACAAGGACGCCGAACTCCTGTGTGAACTCACCGCCGCCTGCCCCGAGATGACCGAACTCGCGCGTCTCGTCAAGGAGTTCGCTGAACTCCTCACCCCCGCCACCGGCAACGACACCAAGCTCACCGAGTGGATCACAGCCGTCCGCGCCTGCAACCTGCCCCACCTGCACACCTTCGCGAACGGCCTCGAACTCGACCGCGCCGCGGTCAACGCCGGCCTCACTCACCCCCACCACAACGGCCGCACCGAGGGCGTCAACACACGCACCAAGAGGATCATGAGACAGATGCACGGCCGAGCCGGATTTCCCCTGCTCCGCCACCGCATCCTCCTCCAATGACCACCACATAGCGCTACCACCGATTACGGGACAGAGCCAAACGAGCGGTGTAGCTCACGTTGTTGAGGTTTCTGGCGGGCTACTGAGAGACGGCCGTCGAAGGTGATGTCGAAGGCATTCAGTGCAGTTCTCCAACGCATGGTCCAGCGGGCTTGACCCTTGCCGGTGGGATCCAGGGACATGATCTCCATGTGGACGCGCTTCAGTGCGGCCTTCGTTGAGGAAGTGACCGCGGGCCTTGACCGCCCGGCAGAGGCTTCTGCCGCTGGCGTACGATCTTCGGCTCGAACGCGCCTTCACGGTCCCTGGGCACGGTGATCTCCATTGGGCCGACGTCGGTCAGTACCGTCTTGGAGCGGGTCCCGTTGGAAGCTGATGGGTTGCGTCACGGCGCCGATGGTGCCGAGCGCACCGGCGATGATGACGGCCAGGCGGAAGCGCAGGATGTGCTTGCCCTCGCGGCATGGCCTTTTCCCTGGTCTGGTGGACGATCGCCTCGCACGGTCTGCATCGCCGTGCGTATGTGTGAGGCGCATACTGAAAAGACCTGGGAGAACGGAGGACGCCATGATCATCCTCGGCGTCATTCTGCTGGTCATCGGTCTGGTGGCCAGCATATCGATCCTATGGACCATCGGTATCGTGCTCGTCGCGATCGGCATCGTTCTTTGGATCCTGGGTGCCGTCGGGCATGCGGTGGGCGGTCGACGGCACTACTGGTAGGGCTGCTTGTTCCGGCTCCCCGTGCGGCCAATGTGATGTCCAGCGGCGGCCGTGATCTCGGTGTGCTCGGGTGCCGCATGCTCGATGTAGATATTGATGCCGCGGCCCGCAGATCGCTACCAGGGTCGGAAATTCAGCGTCCCGGATGGGAGCACACATGGCTGTACGTCATCAGCTCATCGCCCGAGAACCGTCCGTACTCTGGGCGGTTCTGGAGGACGAGAGCCGTTACGCGGACTGGGTGGTAGGGACCTTCGACTCCGCCCCGGGCGAAGGGCGTTGGCCGGAAGTCGGATCGTCGATCAAATACACGGCGCGCGTGGGGCCTAAGGAGTTCCACGGACGCACGACGGTCCGTCGCCTCGACGCGCCGCGCGCGCTGGAACTCGAAGCGCACGGAGGGACGTTGGGTACGGCACGGATTGCCTTCGACATCCGGCCGTGGGGCGACAAGACCCTGGTCATTCTCGACGAGCACCCGCTGCGCGGACTGGGAGGGAGTCTCCACAACACAGTTCTCGACGCCTTTGCGCAGATCCGGCACCGCGGCATGCTGCGGCGACTTGCGGAAGTCGTCGAAGAAATGCCCCAGGACACGGGGTGAGCGACAGGACGAGAGGACCAGCCCCAACAGTTCGTCTTCCCACCGATGCCCGGTGGCCGGCGGATTCGAGGGGTCGTCGCAACACTGCTGGTCAGCTGACTGAGTCCAGTAGCTTTAGCGAGATGCTCGGCTGGGGCTTCCCAGCCGAGCATCTTTCGTGGTCGGCTGTTGAGTCCGGCGGCCACCACCTCCACGCCCTGGGCCCAGGTCAGGGAACGCCACAGGTGCGGCGGAAGGGATTGGACGGTCGCGGCGAGGCGTTGCGGGTGGCCAGGGCGCTGTGGCCGCGCGGCAGATGTACGAGCATCAGACAGCGGGTGAGCACTCGACCGCCGAGTGGCGACGAGCTCCTGGCTGCAATGTCCCGCGCCGCAGTTACACGGAGTGTCTCGCCATTGCCCGGCATGGACTCGCGCACGCCGCGACCACAGCCGTGGAACAGCCCTTCGTGCACCCGGCCGGCAGCGTGACCGTACGACCGGCACCTGGACCCCGCAGCCATGAAAAGGATGGGCTCGTGCACCGTCGTCCGCTACACCGCCAAAACATCGATCACCACAGCAGCCGCCCACCCCGGCAGGCGCGCCCCATACCTCTTCAAGGTGCGAAGCGCCCGATACCGACCAGACTTGAATGCATGGCAGAAGAACGTCGGCCGCGCAGCGGGAAATCCTCGACGACAGCCGCGCGGCGAAAGCGATGTCTCCCGAAGCGCGGCGGAGCGATTCGGAAGCGCGCACCGCACACGTCAAGCTGCGTCTTGCGGGCCCGCTGCGCTGTTGCAACTTCGTCGCCACTGCAGGCACTCACGTTCAGGCTGGTCAGAGTCTGACATGGGACTGATCACGGGACTGCTCACGCTCCCCAACGCACCGGTCCGCGGTGTGATCTGGGTGGCGGAGAAACTCAACGATGCTGCCGAGCGCGAGTTACACGCCCCAGGAGTGCACCGTGCCCAGCCGGCTGTACTGAACCGGGAACTTGAAGACAGAAATAGCAGCACGGAGGAGTTCGAACCGGGAAGAGGAAAGGCTGCTGGACCGGCTGCATGCTGCACACGTCGGCCCCGCACCGAACGATCGAAGGTGACGCCCTCATGGATGACACAGCCAAGGTGACCCTCGCGGCCGCAGTAGTGGGCGGCTATGTGCTGGGCCGGACGAAGAAGGGCCGGCTGGCGCTGACCATTGCGACATATCTGGCAGGGAGACGATTCGGCCTTGAACCCCGACAGCTTGCCGCCGAAGGGATGCGCAGACTCGGAGAGATTCCCCAGTTCGCCGAGCTGCAGGAGCAGCTGAAAGGGGAAGTCTTCGACGCGGGCCGTAAGGCAGTGGCTGCCGCCGCCGACCGGGGCATGAGTTCGCTGGCCGATGCCCTCAGCGACCGTACGGCCCGGCTCGGTGAGAAGCAGGATGAGGCAGAGGACGAGGGGGACAAGGAAGAGTACGAGCCGGAAGAGGGAGGCGCAGAGTACGAGGAAGAGGAGGAACCGGAAGAGGAAGAGGAAGAGGAAGAGCCGGAGGCCGAGTACGAAGAGGGCCAGGCTGAGGAAGAGGAGGAACAGCCGGAAGAGGAATACGAGGAAGAGGAAGAGGAGGAAGAGAGGCAGCCGAAGCGGCGCCGCAGTCGCGCCCAGCCCAGAGGGGGCGCGGCACGCAAGAAGGCCGCTCCCGCCCACGGAGAGAAGCCTCGGACGGCCAAGAAGTCCGCCGCCCGGAAGACGGCCCCGCCAAAGAAGACGGCTGCGAAGAAAACTGCTCCGGCCAAGAAGTCCGCCGCCCGGAAGACGGCCCCGCCAAAGAAGACGGCTGCGAAGAAAACTGCTCCGGCCAAGAAGTCTGCCGCCCGGAAGGCGGCGTCGTCGAAGCGAGCAGCGTCCAAGCGCGCCGATCGTCGGAGGTAGCCAGTCATGACCAGGACGGAAACAGACCAGCCCACGGCACAAATGTCGGGTGCGGACCGGCTTCGCGAAGAGGCGTCCAACTTCCTCAGTGCACAGGTGGAGAGACTCGCCGAGAAAGCGGGCGACAAACTGACCGATGTCACTGGGCAGCTCACTGATGTGGCCGAGAGTGGATCGCTTCCCGCGATCGGCTCCCGTATTCTCCAGGGCGACTCCCCGCTGAAGGCATTCGTCGGGGAGAAAGCCAAGGGCGTCAAGGACAAAGTCGTGGGGAAGGTCAAGGAAGCGTTCGGCGGCGGAAAGGGGAAACGCAAGTCGAGCGGCGGCAAGGTCATGAACATCACCGAGGTGCTCGATGTGGGAGTGCCCCTGCGTGTCGCGTACGACCACTGGACGCAGTACGACCAGTTCAGCAGCTTCGCGAAGGGCGTTCGCGACGTCTCGAAGAGCGATGAGATGTCCAGTGACTGGAAGGTCAAAGTCGGCCCTTCCTCGCGCAGCTTCAAAGCGACTGTCCAGGAACAGATTCCCGACGACCGCATCGTTTGGACGTCCGAGGGAGCCAAGGGAACTACCCGTGGTGCGGTCAGCTTCCATGAGCTGGCACCCAGCCTGACTCGAATCGCCCTGGTCGTGGAGTACTACCCGTCCGGGTTCTTCGAGAAGACGGGCAACCTGTGGCGCGCCCAAGGACGCCGAATGCGACTCGACTTCAAGCACTTTCAGCGATACGTCTCCCTCGCCCAGGAAGAGCCCGAGGGCTGGCGCGGTGAAATCCGGGACGGTGAAGTCGTCGTGTCCCACGAAGAAGCCATGGAAGAAGAAGAGGCCGCCGAGCAGGAGGACGCACAAGGCGAGGAGTCCGAGGACGAGGACTACGAGAAGAGGCCCGAGGACTACGAGCACGAGGACGAAGACTACGAGGACGAGGACGAGGACGAGGACGAGGACGAAGGCGAATACGAGGAAGAAGAAGGGGAAGAAGGAGACGAAGAGGACGTAACCCCCTCCAGGAAGCAAAGGCAACAGAGGTAACGCCGTGACTGACGTCGACTTCAGGCAGGGGGTCTACTCCGTTTCGGGGCCGCAGACCACCAATCCGTCGCGGACTTCACGGAAGATTTGGCTGGCCGGCGTCGTGGCAGCCCTCAGCGAACCGCTTGTAGATGTACGGCTTGAAGTCGTCCAGCAGCGTCCGGCGGGAGGTGACCTTGACCAGCAGATCGTCGACACTGATTCCACGCGACGGGCATCCATGGGAGAGGAGTTCGTGCACGGCCTGGTGCCGTTCGCGGATACCGGCGACGATGCGGCGCGGACGGCCGTTGACGTCCTTGGTTCCGTCCGGGGCCAAAGGTGGCTCCTCTTCGGAAGAGGCGGGCCCGTATCGGCGAACGCGGACCGAACGCATTTGCAGTGTCCTGGCACGGTCTTCTCCACAGCTACTGTCCGAGGTTGTTCCACAGGTGCCAGGCGTCCGCGACTTGGACGGTCTGCGGTGCCGCCGCGCGTGCGGCCTCGGCTTAGGTGGAACCACGGTCCTGGCAGATGACCTCCACCTCAGGATGGTCGGCGAGCCAGCGGGCTCTGGCGCGGATTCCCTGCCGGGCAGTACATCGATCGGTCGCCGGGCTTCGAGGTCCACAAGCAACGTCACGTACGTATGTCCGCGCAGCAGTGCGAATCGATCCGACGGTCAGATTGCCTCGTATCTTCGAACAGCCGGGCACTCAGTTCCTTCTCCAGCCGGGCCACTTGGTGGCTGATCGCGGACTGGACGACGTGGCACCGCTCGGCGGCGCGGGTGAACCTCGCGGTCTCCGCTACCGCGAGGACGTAGCGCATCTGCTGGAGATCTCCATTGATCCATCGTGAAACACGATGGATCGGATGACAAACATGCGTTGGACCAATGGATGCCTGCTCGGCGATGCTGAAGTCAAGGGCAGGCCACGGCAGTCAGCGAACAGCCACCGCCCCGGACCGGCGAGGCCCGGAGCCGCCGGCCCCGTCGTACCACCACCGGTGCCCCGGCCGACCCGACCCTGCGGAGACATCCATGCGCGTGATTGCCTTCGACCACCTCGTCCTGAACGTCGCCGACATCGAGCGCTCGCTCGCCTTCTACACCGGCCCGCTGGGGCTGCAACCGGTGCGGGTGGAGGAGTGGCGGGCCGGCAAGGTCTCCTTCCCGTCCGTGCGGGTGAGCCCCACCACCATCATCGACCTCGTCGAGGCGCCCGACGAGCGGCCGGAGGGCTCCAACGTCGACCACATCTGCCTGGTGGTCGAGCCGCTCGACTGGCAGCAGGTCATCGATTCCGACGTCTTCACGGTGCTGGACGGTCCTGGCGAGCGCTTCGGCGCCCAGGGCACCGCGGCCTCCCTCTATGTGCAGGACCCGGACGGCAACACCGTGGAACTGCGCTGGTACCTGCAGGACGCCTGAGGATCCCCACGGCAACCCATCGGACACCCTCGATCGTGACGAGGTAGAGGCGGCGTTCGAGCTCGACGGCGAGGTCACCGGCGCGGGCAGCCACTTGATCACGGAAGGGGTCACTTTTCATCGACCGATAGGGGGTCACGGTTCAAAGCACGCCGACAGTGCCCACCACCCCACCACTCACAGCGCTTCTTATGCGGCAGTGATGGTGCTATGCAGCCACTGGGGGGCTACGGCACGCGGTTAGGAGGCTGTGCCCGGCGCTGAAGCAATGTGCGAGCTCCGAGATGCGGTCAGCCCAGGCCGTATATCATGGAACGGCGTCTTGTGAAGGTGACGCGGGCATCATGTCGTCTCCGATTCCGGAGCGGGAACATGGCCGTAGGCGAAGAGGACGAGACAGGGCGCGTCCGGCGTCCGTCCAGCAAGAAGCCCGTCAAGAAGACCGCCAGGAATACCAGCACCGGACGGGCCAGCAGCCGCACGAGCGAAACGAAGCGTGCGGCCCGTCGGGTTTCGGCCCCGCGGGCCATGCGGTATGCGGCTGAGCAGCTCCAGGAGCTTTTGGGGCGAGCACCCGAGTCCGTCTCGGCGGTGAAGCCGACGGAGGGCGGCTGGCAGGCGGACGTGGAAGTTTTGGAGCTGGAGCGTATCCCCGGTACTACCAGCGTGATGGCGAGTTACCGGGTGACGCTGGACGAGGAAGGCGAACTGCTGGCGTACGAGCGCACCCGCCGCTACACCCGAGGCCAGATCGACCCGCGTGGCTAGGGCCGGAATACCACTGCTGCACCGCTTGCCGGACGAACGGAAACGGCCTCGTCCGGAGCCGCGTGTGAGCTGCTGAAAGGAGGCACCATGACTATGGTGCCGCAGGGCGGAGGAACCATTTCCAGGGCTGGCGGGGGAAGGTCGGGGAACCTTTACGACATCCTCGAGCTGATTCTGGACCGCGGCCTGGTGATCGATGTCTTTGTACGTGTGTCCTTGGTGGGCATCGAGATCCTCAAGATCGATGCCCGCATCGTCGTGGCGAGCGTGGATACCTACCTGCGCTTCGCGGAGGCCTGCAACCGCCTCGACTTGGAGGAGGGTCGCAAGGCTCCGTCTCAGCTGACCGACCTGGTCGGCGAGGTGACCGAGGGCGGTGCGCATGGGAAAGCCAAGGGCGCTCTGAGTGGGGCCGCTGACGTGCTGACCGATGCCCTGAAGGGAGGACATGACGACGAGGAGGCCGAGCAGTCAGAAAAGAGGCGCAAGGAGCCCGAGGAGAGGCGGGAGCGGCCGCGGCGTCGGCCTGCCGCCCGACGCCGCGAGGAGTGAACCATGGCCGTATACGTGTATTCCATTGTCCTGGCCACCCATCCTCAGCGCTTGGACGGCCTCCACGGGGTGGGGGACCCGCCTGCGACCCTCCGCACGGTGCGCACCGAAATGCTGTCCGCGGTAGTCAGCGACGCGCCGGAGGAGCTGCGTCCCAAACGCCGAGACCTCAGCGCGCACCAGGCCGTCCAGGAACAGCTGATGGCCGACGGCACCGTTTTGCCGCTGCAGTTCGGCTTCACCACCGTGGACGACGACGCTGTACGAGCGGTCCTGGAGGACGGTACGGATAATTTCAGCGAACGCTTGCGGGCGCTGGAGGGCTGCGTGGAATACCACCTGAAGGCCGCCCAGGACGAGGATGCGCTGTTGCGCCAAATCCTTCAGGAGTCCGACGAGGCGCGCGAGCTCAACGAGGAGATCAGAAGCGGCCGCAGCAGCCCGGAACTGCCGCTCGCCCTCGGGGAGCTGGTCTCCCAGGAAGTGCAAGCGCGGCAGGATCGGCTAGCCGTCGCAGTCCTCGATGCGCTGCGCGGACTCGCGCGGGAAGAACGCTCGTCGCAGCCGACCGGGAACGACTTCCTGAATGTGTCCTTCCTTGTGGAGCGGGACAACGAGAAGACCTTCCTCGGCGCGGAACAGGACATCGCCAAGAAACTGGGCGAGGACTTCGACCTGCGGCTGGTCGGCCCGCTGCCCGCCTACAGCTTCGTCTAAGGAGTCCTCATGGGACTGCTGACTCAACTCGCGACGCTTCCGCTGGCGCCGGTGCGCGGCGTGGCCTGGGTCATGGAGCGCGTCGTCGAGGCCGCGGAGAACGAGTACTACGACCCGGCACCCGTCGAACGGGAACTCGCCGCACTCGAGCGAGCGCTCGTGGCGGGAGACATCGACGAGGAAACCTTCGACCGGCGCGAGGACGCACTGCTGGACCGGCTGGACGAGATCAGGGCCCATGTCCAGGGCACCGGTGCCTGATCGCGGCAGCCGGTGGAACGGGCGCATTGCCACGCGCTCCCGTCGAAGCTCGGGGACACCAGCGAATTGAGGTGCAGCGGCCGTGACCGAACCCGTCGCCAGGAGGCTGGGCGACCTCCCGTCCAGGTCCGCCCCGTACGGCCAGGGCTCCTCGGCCAATCTCGCCGACATCCTGGAGCGCGTCCTGGACAAAGGCATCGTCATCGCAGGCGATATCCAGATCAACCTCCTGGACATCGAGTTGCTTACCATCAAGCTGCGCCTTCTGGTCGCTTCGGTGGACAAAGCGAAGGAAATGGGCATTGACTGGTGGGAGCACGATCCCTCACTGTCGTCACGCGCGAACGACGGATACCGCTCACTCGCCGAGGAGAACAAATGGCTGCAGGCTGAAATCACGGCGCTGCGCGAGGACCGTGAGCTGCCACCGACCGAGGACGAGGAGAGCCGCGCTGCGGCTCGCCGCCGCACTTCACGCACCGAACGGGCAGGTTCCAGCCCCCGCAGCGAGAAGCGGGACAAGCCATGACCGAGGCCATCGCCTATGCGTACGCCGTAGCACGGGACGCCGACGGATCGCTGGAGGAAGCTCTGCCCGGGCTCCCTGGAGTGGCGGAGGCGCCGGTGCATCTCGTGCGTGTAGGACACAGCGACGATGTGGTGGTCGCCGTGAGCCCGGTATCCGAGCGCGACTTCCAGGAAGCCGCGCTGCGAGCGCATCTTGAGGACTTGGACTGGCTGGAGTCCGTCGCCCGCGCCCATCACCGTGTGATTGAGGCGTTGGCCGCCCGCACCGCCGTCCTGCCGCTTCGTCTGGCGACGGTATACCTCGACGACGAGCGGGTGCGACTCATGCTTCGGGCCCGCCACGAGGCGTTTGCCGGCAGACTGAAGGACCTGGCAGCGCAGGTGGAGTGGGGCGTCAAGATCTATGTCGAAGCGGCCGCTGAGACCGAGAGGCCAGCAGACCCACCCACAGATGCGGGTCTGAGCCCCGGGCGGGCCTACCTCAGCCAGCGAAGAGCACAGCGACACGCCCGCGAAGACGCCTATCGGGCGCCGAACAGGCAGCCGAGCGGGTCGAGGCCGCCGCCCGCGCTTATGCGGTTGATCGCGTCCAGCACCGGCCGCAGCAAGGCGAACTCGCCCGCGGGCCGGGAGAGAACGTCATCAACGACGCCTACCTTGTGTCGCTGCAACAGGCCGAAGACTTCCGCGCCGATGTCATGCAGGCCGCAGAAGGACTACCCGGGGTACGCGTCGAAGTCACCGGGCCGTGGGCCCCGTACTCCTTCGCCACCCTTACCGAAGCCGAACCGCTGAAGAGGGCCACGCCGTGAGGGCGGCGAGCAGGCCGGAGGCCACGCCGGAGGAGCCGCTGCCGCAACGGCAGATCGCACTGATCGACCTGCTGGACCGGTTGCTCAGCGGAGGCGTGGTCCTCACCGGTGACGTCGTGCTCTCCATCGCCGATATCGACCTCGTACGCATATCGCTGCGCGCGCTGATCGTCTCCATCAGCGAACAGAATCCTTCCCCGTGGCATGCCATTTCAGCACCCGTAGGAGTCGACCATGACCGGTGAGGACCGTCCGTCCGGAAACCGCCTCGCCGAGGTCGCCGATGCCGCCGCCCGCGCCTTCCGCATGCTGCCCGCAGTGCCGCAGGACATCCTGCCCCGGGGCGGCGCGGAGGTGCGAAGGCCGGCCCACCGGATCACTACCGACCCGGACACGGTGGAACGGGACCTGATCAAACTCGTACTCACACTCGTCGAGCTGCTGCGACAGCTCATGGAACGCCAGGCCCTTCAGCGGGTCGACGCAGGAGACCTCACTGAGGAACAGGAGGAGCGTCTGGGAGCAACTCTGATGATTCTGCACAGTCGTATGATTGAACTCTGCGCTCGATACGACCTTTCCATGCAAGATCTCAATTTGGATCTCGGACCTCTCGGAACTCTGCTGCCACCACCCGAATGACCCCAGGGAGCACGACATGGGTATCGGAAAGAAGTCCAAGAACATCGGCAAAATCGCGGAGGGGAAAACAAAGGAAACGGCCGGGAAGGTCGTGGGCAACGAAAGCCTGGAGGGAAAGGGGAGGGCCCAAAGGATGAAGGGCAAAGTGAAGCAGGCAGTGGAGAAGGGCAAGGACACCTTCAAGCACTGAAAGAAGGACATGCAGTGACGGCCCCGCCGCCGCACTCCGAATAAGGGGGGCTGGCGTCCAGAGCACCCAGTGCCGGCTCGCTGCAAATCGACCCAACTGGCGGCGGGGCAGTGCGCGCTCGGTGTACGAGGCGCTGAACAGGGCGTTTGTGTGCGCTCACTTCATGCATGTCCGGGTGAACCGGATATGCGACGGGCCGTTAAAATGTGCCTGGTGAACGTCTCCGTAATAACTGACCGCCCGTTCCTCCAAACGCCGACGGGTACGGGAAATCACACGACCGCCAGAGTCTTCGTTGTGGGCTACTCCGATTCCGAAGCCCTGGCGAAGCTCTCCGCCCTACTCGATACGGAAATCCTGGTTGTGAGCGAGCCTGATTCCGATGTGGACGAGACGGAACGCGGAGCTGGGAGCCTCGTCGCAAGGGCGATGGAGACGAATACCAAGGAAGGGAAGCACCGTGCAGCTCCCGGAAACCCGGGGCGAGGTGTCTGCCGCTCTGATCGAGGCGCTCGGCCGGGAACCGGGTCGGCGCAGGCTGCCGGACACGTCCCTGGTGGCGGGTGGCGACCCGTACGGCGACGACCTCCAGCTCGCCCTGTTACGTCTGCTATGAGTTGCACTACCGCGGCTTCGACGGTGTGGACGGTGCCTTGGGAGTGGGATCCGGAACTGCTCAGGGTGCGTGCCGAGCTGGAGCGGGAGTTCTTGGCGGTTCTGCGCGCTGACGTGCCGGTGGCTAAGGATGTCGGCAGCGCGCTGGACGAACTCGTTCTGGAGCCGGTGGACGCCGATGGCGTGTCGTACTTCCTGCGGGACGAGGGCGAGCTGTGGCATCTGCGCGAGTACGCCGCCCACCGCTCGCTTTACCACCTCAAGGAGGCCGATCCGCACGTGTGGGTGCTCCCGCGCCTGACGGGCCGGGCCAAGGCAGTGCATGACGCGCCGTGCGGCTGCCCGAGGTGTGGTCTCCGGTTCAGTACGGCTGTTCTGCACGGATCACCACCAGTTCCTCTTTCTCCTGGCCGGGCTCGATCAGGCCCTGCATCTCCCAGCCAGGCGGCCCGTTCGCGCAGGACAGGCCCGAAGGGAACGAGCCGGCGGTCGGTGACGGTGACGTCCAGTCCGGCTTCAGCCAGCCGCGCTACGGTGATCGCTGGGCCGCTCAGCGCGGAGTGGACCGCGAGCAGCACGCCCCCGGGGCGCAGCAGAGCGGGGACCTTCGCGCAGAGCCGGTCGATCACCGCCCGGCCGTCGATCCCCGCCTCCCAGGCGCGAGCAGTACCGTGACGGGGCATGCGGATGTTCGCGGACGGTACGTACGGCGGGTTCGCCAGCACCAGGTCGAACCTCAGGCCGGTCACGGGCTCCGTCAGGTCGCCGCGGCTGGCCCGGATGGCCCGCGTGTGCCCGGACAGCAGTGTGTTCAGTCGTGTTGTGAGCACCGCCGCGGCCGAGGTGTCGATGGCGATCACGTGGGCAGCGCCGTGGCGGGCGGCGGCGATCGCCACCGCGCCGGTACCGGTACCCACGTCGAGTGCCTCCGCTCCGGGTGACAGACGTTCGCGCCGCAGAGCGGATATCAGCATGGCTGTGTCTTCCTGTGGCGCGTAGACACCCGGAGGCTGGAGGAACTTCACTGCCGCGACCTGCTCTCAGAGATCACGCAGGGCGGGCAGCAGGGCCTTCTCCGCCCAGTCGAGGAAGGGCTGCTGATGGTCACCGCCGACCTGGACCAGGGCGATCTCCGTGAAGCCCGCCTCGGCGTAGGGACGCACTGCCTCGACAAAGGTGCCGAGGTCGTCACCGCACGGGATGGAATCCGCGATGTCGTCCGGGCGTACGAACTGGGAGGCCCCGGCGAATCCGGCCGGCCCGGGCAGTTCTGCGTTGACCTTCCAGCTGCCGACCGACCAGCGGAACTGGTCGTGCGCCCGTGCGACCGCCGCATCGCGGTCTGTGTCGTAGCAGACGGGCAGCTGGCCGACCCGCGGCTTGCCCGTACCGCCGTGCCGGTCGAAAGAGTCCAGCAGGTCGCTCTTGGGCTCGGTGGCAATGACGAGATCGCCGAGCCGGCCGGCGATCTCGCACGATCGCTCCCCCGATACCGCGATCCCGATCGCCGGCAGCTCGTCCGGGAGGTCCCAGAGCTTGGCGTTCTCCACGTCGAAATGTGTGCCGTGATGGCTCACATCACGGCCGCCGAAGAGCGCGCGAATGACTTCCACGGCCTCTTCCAGCATTTCCAAACGAACGTGGGCGGCGGGCCAGCCCGCGCCCACCACATGTTCGTTGAGGTTCTCGCCGGAGCCGAGCCCGAGTCGGAACCGCCCCTGGGAGAGCAGCTGCATCGTCGCGGCCTTCTGAGCGACAACCGCAGGGTGGTATCGCACGGTCGGGCATGTCACGTACGTCATCAACGGGATCCGCGATGTGGCCTGTGCGGCCGCGCCGAGCACGCTCCATGCGTACGGGGCGTGCCCCTGGGAGTCCAGCCACGGAAAGAAGTGGTCCGAAGTGACGGAGAAGTCGAAGCCGGCGCGTTCGGCGCCCACCGCGTGCTCGACGAGCTCACGCGGACCGGCCTGCTCGGTCATCATTGTGTATCCGACCAGCACCATGGAACACTCCTTGCCGAGCCTTCGGCTCCGAACACGAGCTGTCCGGCTCCGGGGCACACGGGTCATCTGACGAGGCCGCTCACCTCGGGCCCGAGAAAACACGAGACTGTTTTCCGCCGTCCCGCGTCATCACATCGGCAGCCGGCACCACCGATCGGGCCCACCCGAGGTAGAACTCGGCTTCTGTAATCGCATCACGGGTGGTGCGCTGCCCCATGAGCACACACAAGGTGTACGCGACATCCTCAAGGTGCCGGCGGCTAGCCAGATCGTGCGGCTCTGCCAGGACGACGACCTCCCACGCGCGATAGCGCCGCAGCAGCGAATCGACCAGGGACTTGTCCGGGAGCAACATCGCGGCTCCTTAGGCTGAGTGGCGGCGCACGCGCGTGAGGGCGACAACACCACTCCGCGCAAGTAGGTAACCCCGAGTCGATGCGGCGGCGCTTGCCTCAACGGGAGGAAGGATGAACACCGGGGGCAATCAGCCTCGGCGACCCGGCGTTGCAATCACCCGGCGCTCGCATTCGCCGAACGTCAGCGAACTTTCACCGAGCAACGAAACCTGACGCCTGGTGCCAGCCGCGCGGCCGACACCAGGCCGGGCCCCGGCGGCCGTGAAACCCGGATGCGGTCGCCCCGGGTTCGCGGCCCACAACGCAGGTCCTACTGTCCGGACTTCTTCAGCCGCTCAGCCGCCTTTGCCGCGGTCTCCTGGGCCTTGCCCGTCATTTGCTCGCCACGGCCCTCTGCCTGCATGCCCTTGTCGTCCATGGCATCGCCGACGGTTTCCTTCAGCTTGCCCTTGACCTGCTTGGCCTTCGCCTTTGCCTTACCCATGACGATTCCGTCCTTCACTGTCGGGGGCTGACGTATCCACCTTGCGTCGATCACTCTGAGGCCGCAATCGGTGAGGTGTCGCGCTCACGAGCAACCGGAAAGAAGGGCCGCGGGAGCGACACTCTCCGGTCAGTCGGGCGGCTCGGAGACCGGGCGGGAACCGGGACCCGGCGCCGGGGACGGCTCCGCGTCCGGCTGGGGCTCGGGTTCGCCGGGACCTGGTTCGGACGGCGGCTGCGGGTCGTGTGGCACCGGATCCGGCCGACTGGGGACTGGCCCGGGACCCTCGGGGGAAGGTTCTGTGGTCATTGTTCTCGTCCTTTCTCGCGTCGCTGCTTCGCACCACCCCAGCGGACCAACCGTAAGTTGAGCGAGGTCGCTCGAAAACGGTCCGTGGCAACGGGGCAGGGTCCTGGCGCCGTAGTCGGCATCGCACGCGGGGATAGAGACCGTCAGCAAAGGAACTGGGCAGCCATCTGAAAATCGGACACGAGGCCCTCACTTGGCCACGACGGTGCGCCCCTCGCCCGCAGCGCGGCCGAGGGATGCACTGTGGCAAGAACACCGGTGATGCTCCTGGCTGCTCGCCCCTTCGTCCTGCACGGTGGCGGGGATGCCCCAGTGCGGCAGCGAGAGCAGGGCGCCGCGCTTTGAAGGAGCTGCGCATCAACGACTGCATGCGTCGGTCTTCGTCACGGGCGTCGAACGCGTCCTCCCCCCACCATGCTTCCACCGTGCCCCGAATTTCGCCCGGTGCGCTGACTGTGTCCGCTCAAGCTGCCGTCGGCAATCGCTACGGCGAACGCATCTGGAAGCGTCGTCGCCGTTGGCCGCGGTCACCACTCCGTACCGAGCGGCGGGTTCGCCTCCCGCCGCATCCGGGTCGGTGACCCCAGCGTGCAGGAGATCGCCCAGGGCGGCCGATGCCTCCACCGGCAACCAACGATGGGCTTGCGGTGCCGCACGCGTCGCGGACGAACCTCCGGACCGGATCGTCGGTGAAACGCCTCCGTCGAACAGCACCACCGCGTCGTACAGGACAGCGGCGACCATAGCAGCGCGTGGTCGACCTGAATGCTGTCTCCCTGACTGGTGCTGACCGTACCGTCCTGCGAAACGGTCCGTCTCCCCGGTTGCTCTCGAAGCTCAAGGCGGGAGACGGCGTCGGAGTGTCGGCCGTGTCTGGCCTCGGTACTGAGTGCGGACAGCGTTCTCTCCGAAGCCTCTTATGCCTGCTCAGCGCATGGGCGGAGGAACAACACAGTGGCGGCTGCGGCCTACTCCGCACTGTGCTCGGTGAGCTGGCCGGAGGCAGGAGATCTCCTCCACAGGCGGTACCCCGCTTGTGGTGGCGGTCCACCACTCCGGTGAGCCCGCCCGGGTCCTGGAGGTCGCCCAGCTGAAGGACGTGGTCAAGCACGGGATCAGAGAGCGGTTCGAGGACTTGCGCCTCATGGGCATCAAAACCGTCATGGTCACGGGTGACAACCCCCTGACGGCCCGGGCCATCGCGCAGGAGGCGGGGTCGACGACTTCCTCGCCGAGGCCACGCCCGAGGATGAGATGGCCCTCATCAGGCGGGAGCAGGTCGGTGGCAAGTTGATCGCGATGACCGGCGACGCGCCCGCCCTGGCCCAGGCCGATGTGGGCGTGGCCATGAACACCGGAACCTCGGCCGCCAAGGAGGCCGGGAACATGGTCGACCTGGACTCCAACCCCACCAAACTGATCGAGATCGTCGAGATCGGCAAGCAGCTGCTCATCACCCGCGGCGCGCTGACCACCTTCTCCATCGCCAACGATGTCGCGAAATACTTCGCGATCATCCCGGCCATGTTCGCCTCGGTCTACCGGGCCTGCAGCACCTCAACATCATGGCCCTGCACAGCCCCACCTCGGCGATCATCTTCAACGCGCTGATCATCGTGGGCCTGATTCCACTGGCCCTGCGCGGCGTGCGCTACAAGCCATCCCGGTGCGATGCCGTCGCCGTCGCCGACACCAGCCACCACACGGTCCGGCGCCCCCGCCGCGCCGCCGACCGCTACCGGCGCTGTGGTGCGCAGCAGCGACAGCACCTCCTGAACGTCGCGGCGCAGGTCTTCGAGCCCGCCGTGTGCACCCAGCCCGTACCCGCCTTCACCCGACGACCCCGCACGTACTGCACCACTTGGTGCGCCCGCCGCGCCCCCCATCTCCGCCGCAAGGGCCTGCTTCCCGGCGGCCCGGGCCTGCTGTTCCCCCAGCGGCACGAGCAGCGCCTGGGGCCCCCGAAGACGCGGAGATTGTGAGCCTCACACCGTATTTGCGCAGGTAGACGCATTGCGCAGCAAGGCTGTGAGGGTGTGAGACGGAGCTCGCGGCTGCACTCTCCTACTGTCCGATGATCAGCGGGACCGTACGAATGAACGCAGAGGTGGGAAACATGGTCGGCCTGGTGCTGCTCGGCGTCTTGGTGCACGCCGCCGGCGGGTGTGCGTGTGTGGTGTGGGCGGAGCGCGGCGGGCCCCGCTGGGTCCGCGGCGTGGCGACCGTGACGCTCGCCGCGAGCGAGCTGGTGCGTCGCTCCGAGAAGAACCGGCGCCGGAGTCTGAACCGGACCACCAGCGACGGCGAGTAGGAACGGACGAAGCGGCCTGAACCGGGCGGTCAAAGTCGCCTGGCAATCGGTCAAGATCACTTGTCAGAGGTCACCTACGTTCCGGTCGCGGGCTCTACCGGGCCGCCGCGCGGCGCTTCCCCGCCCCGGCCTTGGCGGTTCGGGACGGCCCGGGGGAGGCTGGAGAGGGGCTCAGGAGGCCGTCATGCGCGTCCAGGACATCCGGATCGGCGAGACCTACCAGGTCAAGGTCCCCCAGCGACTGCCGCCGACCCTCCGCCACCGTATCCCCCGCACCCATGCCGATTTCGCCGCCGACATGCGACTCAACCTGCGCCGCGGCGACCGCTTCGACCTCACCGTCACCGGTACCGACCCCGAGGGCGCCACCGTCGACGGCTACGAGGCCACCACCACCAACCGGGTCACCCTGCGCCTCACCGCCGACCAGACCGTACATCTGGACCTCCCCGCCGGCCCCGAGTACGAGATCGACGGCTTCGTCACCGACACCGCCGGCAACGAGGTCACCCTCCCCGCCGCCATCACCTACACCGCCCTGCCCGCCGTCTGGCTGCATCCCCTCGAAGAACCCATCCCCCTCGCCCCCAGCACCGCCCGGTTCTACCGCGCCCGGGTACAGGCACTGGCCACCGGGATGACGGTCCAGGACGTCGCTCGCGCCGCTGAGGACGCACAGGAATACCAGCGCGACATCGCCGGGCAGGCACTGGACAGCTACCGAGCCGAGGAATGGCTCCGCACCGCCGAAGTGGAACACCAAGAATGGCGCCGGATCTCAGCACTCATGACAGACAAGGCAATGAAGACGTACACCCCGCAGAACGACCCCCAAGGAATGACACCCCACTCCTGAGAAGCACGCTCCCGTCCCCCTGACCCTCGCGGCTGAGATCGCTTCGCGCGCCAGTGCGCCAGGTCAGCTGCGCGGCCGTATCCAGTGAGGCAGACAGGAATCGTAGGTGTGCGCCGGCCGCCCCCGCGCGCTTTGAAATCTGTGAGTCTCACAGCCCATTTCCCCAGGTATTGTGTCCTGAACGCGAGAAGGAGTTGGTAGTAGGGCAGCTTCCGATAGCGATGCTGTGCGAAAGATGAAGGATTTGTGGCCCTTCGGAGTCGCCCTGTGGGGGGAGGCTTCAAACCGCCTCATGCTGCGTTGGCTGAAGACCGTCGTGGTGAGCGATGAGGAAAAGGCGTCGTAAGAGGCGTCAGGTGGGGACCGGGAAGACGAACGTAAGTGAATCGCTGCTGACGTGTCGCAAGGAAAACAGACGACATCAAAACCGGGGTGTTACCTGAACTCCGGGATGAGCCTGGCGGGTGCCCGCTTATTGGCCAGGCGGTGTCCGGCATGCAGGCGACGTGAGCCCGGTCTGCGGCTTTCGCACGGAACAGGAGAAGGCGCGCTCTGATACTGCCCGCCGCGCTGCGGCGACGAGAGGGAGTGCCCCGAGCAGACGCAACTGTGAGGGGTCGAGTACCGAGGCAGAGCACGCTGGCGGACCGGCTCGTAGTAGCGCTGAGGCCCCTGTAATGGGGGCGGAGCAAAGGGGCCGGGTCGTTCGTGACTGAGTTGATCACATCAACCGGACGGTATCCGGGAGGAGTGCGATGGGCCAGTTGAAGTCATCGACCAAACCGTTTGATATCTCGAAGTGGGAAGTCAAGGAGGCGTGGGAGGAAGTCAGGGCAAATAAAGGCGCACCGGGCGTAGACGGACAGAGTATTGAAGACTTCGAGAAAGACCTGAAGAGTAACCTTTACAAGGTCTGGAACCGAATGTCGTCGGGCTCCTACTTCCCGCCGCCGGTGCGTGCGGTGGCCATTCTCAAGCCGCACGGCGGGGGCACAAGAATGCTTGGCATTCCCGCTGTCGCCGACCGTGTGGCCCAGACCGTGGTGGCACGGCATCTGATGCGAAGGGTGGAACCTGTTTTCCATCCGGACAGCTACGGATACCGGCCGGGACGGTCCGCTTTGGACGCAGTGGAACGGTGCCGGGAGCGCTGCTGGAAACGGAATTGGGTGGTGGAGTTCGACATCGCCCAGTTCTTCGACAGCGTGCCCTGGGACCTGCTGGTCAAGGGAGTGGAAGCGCATACCGACGCCGTCTGGGTGAACTTGTATGTGCGGCGGTGGCTCGAAGCGCCGCTCGCCATGCCCGACGGCTCCCTGCTGGAGCGGGAACGCGGGACCCCGCAAGGGGCCCCGAGCACGCCCCCAACGCAATGGGTAACTCGGGCATGAGTCACCCTCCGTAGCGTCTTGATCTTGATGCTGGTCGTCGGCGGTGCGCTCACGCACGGGTATGCGGTGCCGGATGGTGATCTTCTCGGGGCCGACGAGGACGTCCTTGACGAGGAGCCTCAGGACGCGCTGGCGCTCGGGGACCTCGGCTGTCCCAGCGTTCTCGCGGAGCTGGGCGAGGAAGCCTTCGAGGTCGTCAGCGAGCTTGAGGTAGGCGTCGCGGTCGGCGAGCTGGGCTTCCAGCGCGTCGAGTTGGCCACGCAGGTTACTCTCCCGGGCCCGCAGGCCGGGCATCCGGGCCCGCAGTTCATCGATGGTGACGAGCTGTTCCTGGAACGCCTCGATCATGCGCGTGATCGCTGCGGTGGCCTTGGCCAGGGCCAGTTCGAGACGGCTGCGCTGGCGGGTGGCGGGGTCGGAGGTGCGGGCACGGTCCAGCCGCTTGTCGATCTCGGACCGGATCAGGTGCGGGTCGGCGATCATGCCGATGATGTGGTCCCAGACGACGGTGTCGAGGCAGTCGGCGCGGACGGGCTTGTTGGTGCAGACCCGGCCGCCCGCGTAGCGGTAGTCGTCGGAGCCCAGGCACCGGTAGTAGTAGATCTTCTTGCCGGAGGAAGTAGTGGTCGAGGTGCGGTAGTAGCCGTATCCGCAGCTCACACAGGCCGACAGCCCCTGAAGCAGGGAGGGGACCTTGCTGTTGCGCGAAGCGAAGCGCTTGTTGTCGGCGAGCCGCTGGGCGGCGCGTTCGAAGGTGGCCGGGGTGACGAGCGCGGGAACGGGGATGATGATCCACTCCTCGCGGGGGCGGTCGGCGGTCTTGACGGCGCGCGGAGTGCTGCGGCCCTCCAGGCGGGCCCGGCGGTTGAGGCCCGGGGACTCGTGGAGGATCTGGGTCTTGCCGAAGGCTGCCTGCCCTTGGTAGGCGGGGTTTTTGAGCATGCCCCAGACGACGCTGCGGTCCCAGCGGGTCTTGCCGGTGCGGGTGGGAGTGCCGCTGTCGGTGAGCCAGCGGGTCAGGTCCGCGATGGAGGCCCCGTCGTCGGTATAGCGGCGGAACAGCTCGACCACCAGCGCCGCCTCGGACTCGACGATCTCGTAGGTGGCCCCGCACTCGGGGGTCTTGCGCAGGTAGCGGTAGCCGAACGGGGCTCCGCCCAGCACGTTCACCGCCCCCGAGCGGGCCCGGTAGGTCTTCCCGCGCCGGTAGCGTTCCATCAGCTGGGCCTTCTCGTACTCGGCGAACATGCCCTGGAACTGGACCATCAGCTGGTCCTCGGGGCTGTCGCCGCGTGGGCCGCGGACGAACTCCACCCGGGTGCCGGCCCGGGCGAACTCCTCGACCAGCAGGGCCTGGTAAGCGAACTTGCGGGCGAGGCGGTCGGGCGCATAGCACAGCACCACATCCACGCCGACCTGGGCGACAAGGTCGCGCAGCCGCTCCAGCGCGGGCCTCACCAGGGTCGCCCCGGAGTGCCCCTCGTCCTCGAACACCCACTCCTCGGGCAGCTCAAGACGCTGTTCGGCGGCGTGCGCGCGCAGGGCCGCGGTCTGCGAGCTGATCGTCTGGTCCTTCTTCTGCCGTGCCGAGGACACCCGGGCGTAGATCGCCACGCTGGTCATCGCTCACTCCTGCCTGCTCCAGGCGATCCCGTATCCGGGCCCGCCGCTGCGGAACCAACGCCGCGTAGGCCGCGGACAAGTCCGCCGCCGCATGACGGTCGAAGACCGCCTCCACCTCCACCGGCCGGCCGCTCACCTGCCCGGCCGCCCCTCCGGGGCACCCCGCTCAAGGAATTCGGCCAGGGCCTGGGCCACCACCGCGGAGATCGCCCGGTCGCTCTCGTGGGCACGGGCGCGGATCTGTCCTGCCAGCGATTCCGGCAGCTTGACAGTGAACACCACGCTCGACTCGGGGACTTCGAGATGTCCAGCGGCCATGGCCTGCTCCAGATACCGGCGTGCCTGACGCACCGACACCCCGTACCTACTCGCCAACGTGCGGGCGGCTGCGGCCACGGGCGCACCCGCCCCGACCAGATCCGCGGCGGCGTTGACCCGCCGGGCGTACTCGACGCTATCGACACGATCACCACGCACCATGTCACAAACCTACTACCCATTGTGACGCTCCTTACCCTCCGCGCGAGGAAGGAGTTCCAAGCGCCGGTAGCCGAGCGTCACCTCGAAGCAGAAGTTGCCCATTGCGTTGGGGGCGTGGTGTCTCCCGTCCTGGCGAACCTGTTCCTGCACTACGCGTTCGATGCCTGGATGGACCGGGAGTTCCCGTCCGTCTGGTTCGAACGCTATGCGGACGACGCGGTGCTGCACTGCGTCACCGAGCGCCAGGCCCGCCAGGTGCTGGCGGCGCTCGCGGACAGGATGGCCGAGGTCGGGCTGCGTCTGCACCCGGCCAAGACCCGGATCGTCTACTGCAAGGACGGATTGCGCACGGGCTCCTACGAGCACACGGCGTTCACCTTCCTCGGATACACGTTCCGCGCCAGAAAGAACCGGAGTCGGCACGGGAACCTCTTCCTGGGGTTCGACCCGGCGATCAGCAAGGACGCCCTGAAGAAGATCAGCAGGGAGGTGCGGGGAACCGGCGAGGGCATCGCGGAGATCGTCACCCGCGCCGTCGCCCGCGCTGGCCTCACTGCAAGGCCGAACGATCTGTTGGCTCCCGACCTGCCGGCCACTCCCTACGCCGAGGATTCGCCACCGCCGCCCGCGAGAAGGGCGCCGACACGATCGCAACGTGTCGGCGAAGGCGGATGGGCCGACGGCTCAAAGGCCGTCGCCGACTATTTCGACCAGGCCGGCATCTGAAGAGACCAACCCCCGCTACGGCATCGGCCTGTAGTCGACATCGGCTGCCAACAGCGGGCTGTCAGCCGCAGGACCGCGTGGGTGGTGTGGTCAGCCGAGGAAGGACAGCCGGACTTGGAGTTCGGGGCTCTCCCGGTTGGAGTTCACCAGTACAACGGACTGCGAGGCCCCCAGCTCCAGCTCACCATTGACTACGGGCAGCGTGGCGTGTGGTGGTACCAGTGCCGAGAGCATGTGGTCACTGCCGTGGCCTGGACGACCGTGGCGGGCTCGCCAACGGTCGTCCGCGGGAAGAATTTCGCGGAGGGCTGCCAACAGGTCATCGTCACTGCCCGCGCCGGTCTCGATGATGGCCAGGCCGGATGTCGCGTGGGGGGTGAAAACGTTCAGCAGCCCATTTCGCCCATGAGCGACCTCCCGGAGGAACGCGGAGCATGCGTTCGTCAGGTCGTGCATGGTCTCAGTGGCGCCGGTTGCAATGTTGATGGTGCGGGTGGTGAAGGTGCCGGTCATGATTCACCGGTACCCATCGCGGAGCAAAAGCACTAAGGGCCGGATGGGTTGTTCCTCCGGGACTCCGCCGGTAGGGCGGCGACCGAGGCCGCCGCGCTACGCCGGGCCCGTGCCGAGAAGACCGGCCACCAGGTAGAGCCGCAGCGTCTGGAGCAGACGGCGTGACCGGCGGCAGGTCAGACGGCCGCCGTCTGGCCGGTGTTGGCACTGCGCTGTGCGGCGTCCCACTCGTCAAGGGCTGCGCCCAGACGGGCGGCGACCTCGGGCAGGGTGTGCTTGTGGCCGGCGAGCCAGCGCAGGTACAGCTCCGCTCCCTGGAGCAGACCGGAGCGGGGGTAGGTCACCACCAGGGCACGGTGGGTGCCGCGCTCCAGCAGGTGGCTGACGAAGTCGACGTCGACGACGTCCTCGGACGCGGCAATGTTCCCGTCGACGAAGCCGCCCCCTGCCGTGGTGCAGCAGTTCCAGCCGTAGTCGATGGAGCACCGTTCGCAGGCGAGCGTGCCGTGCATGTCCGGGTAGCGCCGCTGTAGTTCCATTCGCCGTGGAAGGCATGCCCGGTGACCGGCACCGCGTTCAGCTCGGCGTCGCTGACCTTCACACCGGTGGGATAGGTGCCGGTGTCGAGTTCCGCCTGGACGGTGAGACCGGTGCGGGTGGTGGTCGCGGCGATGGACTGCACGACGACCTCGTGGCTGTTCAGCGGTCTGCCGCGCCAGTTCATGGTGATCGCGGAGAACAGCCGATGCTCCACCTTGTTCCACTTCGATGTGCCCGGCGGCATGTGACAGACCGTGACGGCCAGGCCGGTCCGGGCGGCGAACGCGGCCAGCTCGGTCTTGAAGGCCCGGGTGCGGTAGCCGTTGGAGCCGCCGGCATCGGCACTGATCAGCAGACGTCTGGCCTGCGGGTAGTCGAGGCGCCCTTGCCCGTTCCACCAACGGCCGATCGATTCGACCGCGAAGGCTGCGGTGTCGTGATCCGTACCGACATTCACCCAGCCGGTGTCCGCCGCCAGATCGTAGATGCCATAAGGCAGGGCCTTGCCCAGTGCATCGCCGGGGAAGTCATGGACGTCAACCCGCACGGGTTCACCGGCCGGCCGCCACTGACGTCCCGCATTCTTGAACTCCCCGACGACTTCCTTCTTCTTCGTGTCCACACTGACCACCGGCTCGCCCTCCGCCTGATGGTCCTTGACCTGGTCGTTGATGTACCGGAACTGCGCGTCCCGGTCGGAGTGCTGAGCGCCCTCAAGGGTCTTGGCATTGGCCTGCAGACTGAAACCATTCTCCCGCAGCAGCCTGCCCACGGTCGGCGCCGACGCAGCATGGCCCTGCCGCGTCAGCTCCCCGGCCAGAGACCGCAGCGACTTGGACCGACCGGCAAATGGATCACTTGAGGCGTCGGGTGTTGGGGCGGCCGTCCCAGCGGTAGCGGCTCGTCGAGCGTCGAATGAGCATGCGGAGCGTGACGAGTGCGGCGGCGAGGTAGAGGTAGAAGTCCACGACTTCGCCGCTCCTCTCGGTGCAGCGCCGCAGCTTGCCGTAGTCGTTCATCCACGAGTGCGTGCGCTCCACCACCCAGCGCTTGCCGGCCTGGATCGGGGCGGGCACGCCCTTGCGGGCGATCTCGGCCGAGAATCCCAACTCGCCGATCAGCGCACGCGTCTTGATGCTGTCGTACCCGCGGTCGAGGTTGACGTTGACGGCCTCCGGCATCGCACCAGTCTGCTCTTTGGCCGCTGCCAGGGTGGGGCCGAGCAGCGGCGAGTCGTGCCGGTTCGCCCCGTCGGACACGATCCCGAGCGGGACCCCGCACGCGTCGGAGGCGACCGAGCGCTTCAGTCCCTGCTTGCCCCGGTCGACGGGCGAGCGCCCCGCTTTCTCTCCGCCGCACGGCGCCTTGGTGATGCAGCCGTCGACCGAGATCTCATCAAGGTCGAGGCCGATCATGCGGTCGTACGCCTCCAGGGCAATCCGGTGCAGCGCTTGCGAGATCCCCATCTGAGCCCACAGCTTGACGCGGCGTCGGATCGTTCGGTCGGAGCATCCGGGCGAGGAGATGCGCTCGTATCCGGAGCCGTGGACCAGCGCCTGGACGACGTGTTCGAACACGACGCGGTCCGGTATGCGCCGCCGATGGCAGCCGAGCGGATGGTCGGGGTCAAACTCGTCCCGGTCGGGCAGCAGGGCCCTGAACTGGTCCCAGACGGGTTCAAGCAGGCATGATGGCAGCGCGGGCACAGTCCTCCTTCGCGGTCACAGAGCGTAGAGAACTCCATGATCACGCGGGCCTGTGCCCGTTCTGCTGCCACCCCTCATCGCGACCGTGCTCCGCCACCTACTGCCGGTCGGTCTTGGTCGCCCACCGCAGCGGCGACATCGGATCGCCCCGCTCATCCGGCTCGACCAGCGCCAGCAACGCCGGAACGAGCAGCCGGTCAAGCTTCTCGGCGCTCTTGCGACCGCCACCGTCCCGGCGGACCCGGCCATCGGGTAGTGGGCCCTCACCGCCCTCCAACTCAAAGACACCCTTCCGCACCGTCGTCTCGCTCACCCCTGCGGCACGCGCGACGGCCCGGACCCCGCCGTCCCCAGCAGCCGGGCCTCGGCGGCCAGCGCCAGCCGCTGCTGCCGCTCATTCAGACGAGGGAACAACACTCCGAATCTCAGGGCAAGTTGGTCACGAACCTCGCTCGGTATGCGCATACCACACCAACGACAGGGAGGTCGTGAAGCAACGTGTTGATTCTTTACGGGCCCTAACGCCCACACCGCACATAATGCGCACGCACAAAACAGCAGGTCAGGACCCCTTCGTGACCGGCTCAAGCACCGCCACGCACTCCACGTGATGCGTCATCGAAAAGATGTCACAGGGAGCGAGTCAGCAGAAACCGCTGGTCAGAGCCGGTTTCTCGACTCGGGAGGTGACCTCTCGGGGCCCGGAGCGTCAAATGAGCGTCACGGTCAAGACGGGGCCGGCCCCGCCGGAGCGTGACAGCAACCTCGGTCGCCGGGGAACTGGGCCTGCGAAAGCGCGGCAGCGTGGCCAACGAGGTATCGACCAGGGCGCCGATCAGTTCGTGGGCCGCCGCCTTGGACAGCCCCTTCGACGCCGTGGCGATCTGCTCCCTGGAGCCCGCGGCATGATGTCGGTGCCTTTGCCGCCCTTGACTGACGAGTTCGCCGTCGAACCACTTTTCGCCGCTCTTCTCGTCGCGGCTGTTGGTGCAGCGGTCGTCCGTGAGATGGACCCTGGGAAGGTCAACGGCCCCCCCCCAGGGGAGCGCAGCCGCCTTGGCGCTACCGGGCCAGAAGGGCACTGGACGGTCTTGCCGCCGGGCACTCGGCGGGTGACAGCGGTGGTGAGGGCGAAGTGGTTGACCATGGGCCAGCCGAATCCTCCAGTGCCGTCGTTCAGGTCGGGGGTACGCATGCGGGGCGCCCGCGGGCTGCGGTCGTGCACGGCCATGCCGATGCCGTCGGGGCCTTCGGTCTCCCGGCCCGCGGTCTCCAAGCCACTCGACAGCCCTTTCTCTGCACCTCAGCGTTCGAGGTCGATTACCTCGTCGCCGCAGGCATAAAAATCTGTCTTGGCTGGAGTAGACATTGGGTGGCGGCATGGTTATGGTTTCTCTCGTAGCCCAGAGAGACCGCAGGGCCTGGCAGAGATGAACTGCCGGGCAGCAGTACCCGCAATACACGTAGTTGCAGTTCGCAGGACGGTGCGGTGGTGGAGTTTCGAAGCCAGGGTTTTTGCAGGACGGCGACGGGACTGACTGCCGGACCGGGTGGCCCGCAGTGATCAGGGGCCGCCGTGAAGCAGTACCGCAGTGGCAGTACCCGTAAGTGCAGTGCGCAGTACCCAGCAGTGAAGTCAGTGAGCAGCACCTCGGTGAAGGCGTCGGCTGCGGGCGCGCGTGCCGGGAGGTTCGGCAGTGGGGTTCCAAGCCAGAGCAGACGCAGGACGGGCGACGGGGCTGGCTGCCGAAGAGCGGCGCTGTCACAGGCCACAGAGCAGTACAGCGTCAGGTAAGTGATTGATCCCAGAGGGAAGAACGGAGGAGCCCCGCGCCATCAGGATCGCCCGGGCGGAAGTCTTGGGCCCGGGTACCGCAGGACATCGATAGTGAGGTGGTCTCCGGTCAAGCAACCGCGATCCGCGCACTCCCGGCAGCATCTCGGTCGGGTCTGCGGAAACAGAAGGCCGGCGCAGTATCAGGGCCGGCAGATGGTGTAGTAGTTCCTTCGGGGCCCGGGTGCCATACGGCACCCGGGCCCCTCCACGCGTTCCACAGAGAGGTGCAAGTGACAGCAGACGACTCGTTCGGCCGTCTCGATGACGACGACTACCCCGCCTACACCATGGGCCGGGCCGCCGAGATGCTCGGCACCACCCAGGGCTTCCTTCGCGCCATCGGCGAAGCCCGCCTGATCACCCCGCTGCGCTCGGAGGGCGGCCATCGCCGCTACTCCCGCTACCAACTGCGCATCGCGGCCCGAGCGCGTGAACTCGTCGACCACGGGACCCCCATTGAGGCCGCCTGCCGCATCGTCATCCTCGAAGACCAGCTCGAAGAAGCCCAGCGCATCAACGCCGAACACCGCCGCACCGCCGGGCCGGCCAATCCACCAGCTGCAGTTTGAGATGACGCCCGTCGGCATCGGCGGGCACCGCACGCACCGTCCCGGGGTGTGGCGTGATCGCTTTCTATGGTGACGCGGTGTGTGGGCGTGTAGCGTCTGCGTCAGCTGTCGTGGTTCGGAGTTCCCCTTTGCCCGCGCCTTTGGTGTGGGCGTTTTGCTGTGCTGTGCCGCAGGGACCAGGGCGATCACCTCTGCCTTCCGCATGGCGTGGGAGGCGTTCATCGACTGGAAGGTATGAGACATGGCTACGGGAACTGTGAAGTGGTTCAACGCGGAGAAGGGCTTCGGCTTCATCGCCCAGGACGGGGGCGGCCCGGATGTCTTCGCCCACTACTCGGCGATCAACTCCTCGGGCTTCCGTGAGCTTCAGGAGGGCCAGGCCGTGACGTTCGACGTCACTCAGGGTCAGAAGGGCCCGCAGGCCGAGAACATCAACCTGGCCTGACCTGGCAGCCCTGTCCGAGGGATCGCGCACACCGCGTCCGGTGACTGCCGTCGCCCGTGCGGGCCGTGCTGCTCACCCGGACACGGGGACCTGCTCTCGTGCCGGGCGTCGACAGGACCTGTGCCTCAACAGATCAGGGCCGCGCAGCAATGGCTCCGCGGCCCTGATCTGTTGAGGCACATCCGGGGCCGGCGCGACCTCGGCCGGGAACTTCCTGAACTCGGTCGTTTCAAGCGTTGTCCCGGGCTCGGTCGGCCGCCTCACCGTTCGATTTACCGATGGGCCCGGCCATGACGCTACGGTCCAGGTCGCTGGCGCGCAGTTCGTCGGCGATCAGGATGTTGCTCGGAAGTGGCAGGAGCACAGCTGGATGAGTAGGGATACGAGGCCGGGACCGCGCGCCATAGGTCGGCTCGGGCGCCGCATGCCCTGTGCGGTTGTCGTGCACACCTGCGGTCCGCGTGCAGGACGCGCCAGGCGGTGAGCTCGAGATCTCGGAGCCACAGTTCTCCGATGACCTGTGTCTTGAGGTCGGGAAAATAATCGGACTCGGTGAGGGCTTGACCGATCACCTCCCCGGCTGCGACGTGTTGGAGCGGGGTCATCTCATCGACGGCTGAGAGGATTTTTCGGGCCAGGCCGGTTCCTTCTCCTGCCAGGGAACGCAGCACCGGAGCCTTGATGTTGACGGGTAGCAGGTACGCGGTGCCCGAAGACCTCCACAGGTCCGACCAGAAGCGTTCTCCTGCCTTGGTGGGGGCCAGGTAGCGCGGCCAGCAGCGCGAGGAGATGGCTGAGGGCCGCATAGCCACTGGAGTGGGCAGCTACGACCACTGCGATGCCGACGACGCGCTCCACATCGAGATGGCCGGCTTCGAGACGCGAAGCCAGGCCCAATTGGTGTTCCAACTGGTGTGCGAGGGGGCGGATATGTGGGGGCGGACCTCAGGAAGCATCGGCGATCCTGGCGGGCAGGCGAGCGGAGATGCCCGTTCGGGAGCCCTGATCGTTCCCATGACCAGCCGATCTACTCGGCTTCGGCAGACTCAATTGGCGGCAGGATCAACGGGGCTGGGGTTCGCACGGGGGCGAAACGGCCATGCCAGGCGACGTGGGCCTGGATTTCGAGACCGACCTCCCAGAATGCTGTCCGGGTGAGGTCTCCTAGCATGACCGCATGATTACCGGTGACACCCAGGAGTCCGAGGGAGGACGAGAAGCTGTGTCTCGCGACGCTGCTGAAGCCGAATACATTCACGTCGCCCCAGTGCGTGGAGAACGTCGTGAAGACGGGCTGCCCTGCGGATCACAAGGTGACGATGCAGGGGGGAATGCTGACTCGGTTGCCGGCCTGGTGGAGCGGGCGGCCGACCTGGCCGAACCGATCAAGCCGAGGTTGCGTGGCTGGCTGCATGCCGGAATGGTCCCCGCCGCACTGATCGCAGGCATCGTGCTCATCTGCCTGGCTCGTACCCCGCAGGCGGCCCTGGCCTGCGCCGTGTACTCGGTCTCCGCCTGGCTGCTGTTCGCTACGAGCGCCATCTACCACCGCGGCACCTGGGGGTCGCTCGGCGAGGCTCTTCTGCGACGTCTCGACCACGCCAACATCTTCCTGATCATCGCCGGCACCTGCACCCCCCTGGCCGTGCTCCTCCTCCCGCCGGAACAGCGGTCCGTGCTGCTGTGGATCGTGTGGGCGGGCGCATTGGCCGGCATCGCGTTCCGGGTCCTGTGGGTCGGAGCTCCGCGCTGGCTGTACACCCCGTGCTACCTGGCCCTGGGGTGGGCACCGGTGCGCTACCTGCCCGACTTCCTGCACACCGGCGGAGCGGCCATACTCGCCCTGATCGTGGCCGGCGGTCTCCTCTACAGCGCGGGCGCGGTCGTTTACGCCCTCCAGCGACCCGACCCCTCGCCCCGCTGGTTCGGCTTCCACGAGGTGTTCCACGCTCTGACCGTGGCAGCCTTCACCGCGCACTACGTCGCCATCTCCCTGGCCACCTACTGACCGCGACCGCGTACCGGCTCGCGTCGCTCGTCACCCACTCCAGCGACTACCCGCCCGAGAAGATCGCCTTCCATATGCGGACCCCGGCCTGGTGCCGCACCCAGTCCGTCCAGGTCGGCGCCGCCTGCCGGGAGGTGATCGACGGGCTGCTGGAAGTGAACGCGCTCTACCGGCTCCGCGCCGCCCAGGGCGTGCTCGGACTGCGCAAGAAGTACGGCGACGCCCGGCTGGAGGCCGCCTGCGCCAAGGCGACCACGGTCGGTGACCCGTCCTACCGCACCATCAAGGGCATCCTCGTCGCCGGCACTGAGACCGAGCCCGCCCCTGAGACCAGCGGCGACGGCGGGGCCGCCGCCTTCCTGCACGGCCCGACGCGGCTCTTCTCGACCGCGACGACCCCCGGCATGACGAACGACGACCGTGATGACCACCGTCACGAAGAAGGAGCCGCGTGATGAGCATCATGGACACCGCCCTGCGCGACGCGCTGCGGACGCTGAAGCTGTCGGGCATGCTGGAGACCCTCGACGCCCGCCTGGCCCAGGCCCACGGCGGCGAGCTCGGACACCTCGAATTTCTCCAGACGCTCTGCCAGGACGAGATCACCCGCCGTGACACCGTCGCCTTCCAACGCCGCCTTCACCGGGCGAAGTTCGAGCAGCAGGTCACCCTGGAGGAGTTCGACTTCGCGGCCTCCCCGAAGCTGCCCGCGGCCCAGATCCGCGACCTCGCCGCTTTGCGCTGGCTGCACACCGGAGAGTCCGTAATCCTGTTCGGACCGGTCGGCGTCGGAAAGACACACGTCGCCCAGGCGCTCGGACACCTCGCCATCCGTCAGGGCGCCAACGTCCGCTTCGCGAAGACCAGCCGCATCCTGGCGGACCTGGCCGGCGGCCACGCGGACCGCACCTGGGACCGCCGGCTGCGTGAACTGGTACGTCCCGACGTGCTCATCCTCGACGACTTCGCGATGCGCCAGCTGACCGCATCCCAGGCCGACGACCTCTACGAGCTCGTCTCCGAACGGCAGGGCCGGTCGCTGATCCTGACGAGCAACAGGGCGCCGAGCGACTGGTATCCGCTCTTCCCCAACCCCGTCGTCGCCGAGTCCCTCCTGGACCGGCTCATCAACACCAGCCACCAAGTGATCATGAACGGGCCCAGCTACCGGCCCAACAAGCGGCCCCGAGCAGGCAGCACCGACAAGACAAACAAGCCTGCGACCAAGTAGACATGGACGAGGTCAGGACCTGGGGAATTACGTGACGCCGGGCCCGGGGAATTACGTGATCGTTCACACCCACGTTGCTACGCGCTGGGCCACGACGGGCCGGGCGACCGCCGAGGCATCGCGCCGCGCGCGAAAGCCGTCCGCCGCTTCGGCCTGCAAGTTGGCTGCTCTTCAGGGTGTGACGCCCCGTAGCCCGGTAAGGAGGGAGGAGCGAGAGAAAGACGAGACAGCGGTCTTCAGCTGACCTGCGACAGAGGGGGGTCCCGTGTTCGAGGCGGAAGACATCAGGGAATGGCGAGGCCACGACGTGGTCGACCACGAGCAGCACAAGATCGGCGTCCTGGAGGCGGTCTACGTCGACACGGCCACGGACCAGCCCGCGTTCGCGACAGTCATGGTCGGTCTGCCGACCCGGCACCGGCTGGTGTTCGTCCCCCTGGGCGACGCGACGGTCGGTCCCGGATATCTGAAGGTCGCCTACGACAAGAAGCAGGTCAAGGAAGCGCCCTCGATCGGCATGGACGGCGAACTGCTCGCGGAGGACGAGAAGACGGTCTTCGCGTACTACGAGCTCGCCTACCGGGCGGGTGCGAGCCGCGAACGTCGCCTCGCCCGCCGCTGATGCCCCCCCATGAGGTGATACGGATGGCTCTCTTCCTCCTGCTGGTCGTTGTGGCCATCGTGCTCGGCATCATCGGAGTGGTGGCGAAGGGCCTGTTCTACCTGTTGGTCATCGGTGTGATGGTTTTGCTCGCCGACTTCGTCCTCCTCGGCCTGCGCCTGGGCCGCCGCAGGCGCCTGCCCCGGTGACGCGGTCACCTGGGGCAGAGCACCCCGCTTCGCCCGCCCAGGGCCGGCCGAAGCGGGGTATCGGAGCAGTTTTTGAGTCATCGCCCAGTAGTGGTCCGCTCCGTCCGCGACGGGGCGGAGGCGTCGGCGAGGTCGGCGCCGGTGTCGGCGTCCCGCTGGGAGTGACCGACGCCGCGCCAGTCCAGGCACATGACGGTCGCGTCGTCCTGCAGGTGACCGTGGTTGGCGTCAACGACCGCCGCGATGAGGGTGCGGGCGGCCTCACGGGGATGCAGCGCGCGGGTGCGGACGATCAAGTCCGACAAATCGAGGCTGTTGGCGTTGCGCTCCACCATGCCGTCGGTCAGCATCACCAGCCGGTCGCCAGGCCGCAGGTCCAGCGACTGGACCCGGTAGTTGTGAGGGGCATGGAAGCCGAACGGCATATCGACCTTCAGAGTGATCTCCCGCACCTGCCCGTCCCGCATCCGCAGCGGCCAGGGGTGCCCGGCGTTGATGAACTCGGTCTTGCCGTCGATCAGGCTGATACGCAGGAGCTGGCCGGTGACGTAGCCCTGGCGGCCGTGCTCACCCACGGCCTGGTCGGCCTGGCGGCCCTGTTCGGCGAGGTCCGCACCGGCCCGCCGTGCCCGGCGCAGAGCGCCCACCAGGAGAGTGGCCAGCAGCGCGGCATCGACATCGTGACCCATGGCATCGGTGACTGAGAGCTGGACCGAGTCCCGGTCGATCACGTAATCGAAGGTGTCACCCCCGACACGGTCGGCCGGCTCCAGCGCCCCGGCCACCGCGAACTGCGCCGCCTCACACGCCAGCGACGCCGGGAGCAGCCGGTGCTGGATCTCCGCAGCCAGGCTCAGCGGGACGGTACGGCGGCCCCACTGGTACAGGTCGGTGAAGGACCGGTTCGCGATGACAATGTATGCCAGGGCGTGCGCGGTCTCGCCGACCTCCCTCATCACCTGCGCGTCCGGCGCCACGGGCAAGAACAGTTCCAGGAGCCCGATGGCGTCCCCGCGGTTGGTCACCGGGGCGACGATCCGCACCAGCGCGCCCTCGCCCCTATCCTCCACGCTCGGCCGCTGGGTGCGGATCACGTCGTCGTACAGGGTGCCCCGCAGCGTGATGCGCCGGGCGGGCTCATCGGTCTCGACGCTGCCCGCCGCCCCCAGCCGTACGACCGAGCCGCCGGTGAAGTCGGTGATCAGGAACGACACCGACGCGGCCCCGAGGTACTCCTTGAGCATGCGCGCGACCACGTCGAGCGACTCCACGGGCGCCGCGGTCTCCGCCGCCGCCAACGTCCCCGCCAAGGTCATCGCCCTGCCCCGGCCACCCCCGTTCTCGGGAAGACGAGTGGTCGGCCCACCGTCCCCGTCAGGCCCGCATACGGTCACGGTCACTCCTCGCTGCTCGCTGGCGCTCAGGGCTCCGTCCCGCGTGGGCGAGGGGCCGGCCAAGCCCGGTGCCGGTCAGATGCCATTGCACCACAGAGCCCCTGAACGGATGCGCCTGTCGGCCAACCGCCCATCGAACGGCCCGGCACCGGCGTGTGGAACGCCCGGGCCTAGCAGTCGCCCGGCCTACCAGAGTTCGTGTCACACCGGCACCGGCAGCGACCCATGGTGCTTGCTGGTATTGCGCTCCAGGATGCTCGTTGACGCCCGGACGTCGCAGGCGCGATGCGGGCCGGCTCATGCCGAGCGCCTGTGCCGCCAGTGGAGAAGTGGTCACAGCCCACGCAGCGGGCACGCTCCGTCGCCAGCGGCGACGAAATGAGGGTCCTGCGGCGGGGGTGTGAACCGTCGGTCCGCGACGAGGGCGGAATGCCGGTGGCCCAGGTGATCGGTGCCTCGCTCGCCGCGCTGAACGGGGACGACGTGGTGTGTGTACCCGGACTCGGCGACCTCGCTCCGCTCGAGGAGCTGAGGGCGGCGGAACTCGGCATCCGGGCGGCGGCCAACCGCAGCCAGCGCCCATCGAGGCGGAGTTGATGCCCGCGCAGACCCGAGGTCGGTTGTAGCAACTCCGGGGAGGTCGTGTTCAAGAACGGCACCGGGATCCGCAGTTGACTGACGAGCGTCCTGGAGCCCGAGCTGGTCCGTGCAATGACCGGGCACGGCACTGCGGTGGTGCAGGAGTCGGTGGCCGACGTCCTGCTGTACGACTTGGCAGACGTACCCGGCCGGGTAACACGGGTGGTGTGAAAGCTGAGCGGGACGCTCCTGAGGAAGCACTCTTGTCTGCCGCGAGGGAGTGCCGCGCCGACCGGAGATGACGCTCATTTGACGCTCCGAGCGTCCGCAAGGCCCCTCCGGGTAGGCGAAAACCGCTGCTGACCTGGGACTATGCAAGGTCTCGCATCTTGCGACATGGTTTCGATGACCTCGCACGTGGAGTGCGTGGCGATTCTTGAGCCTGCGGCAAAGGGCCTCTGACCTGCTGGTTCTCTGATTCTCAGGTTTTCGGGCGGGTCACTCCGTCATGTTTGCGTGGGCCGACCATGTGGAGTGTGCTGCGGACCAGCGGCGCGGCCTCTGCCTACCCACGACCCGAGGAACCCGGAGCACCCGACCTGAGCGCCGGGCCATTCCCACCCGCTGACAGCCACGAACCTCCACAGTCAACCCAGCTCAGCCGACCCGACCGAAACGGGAAGGTCAAGGCACCTGCGCTCCAGAAACCGCAAATCGAGCGCCACCAAACACTTCTGCCGGGAACACAATGAAGTGTGTGGGCATCGCTGCGGTGAGCTGCTGGAGAGCACGGCCGTCGGAGGAGGCGCGGCGCTGCGATGCCCATTGTTTCCGCTCCGGGGCCAGGGGCAGGCGGATGAGTGAGTGCCTACGAAAGGACCGACATGAGTGCCGGAGAGAAGGCCAAGGCCAAGACCGAGCAGGTTGTCGGGAAGGCCGTCAAGAAGGTGGCCCACGCGGTGGGTAACGAGACCACCGCAGCAAAGGGAGCCGCACTGGAGGCCCGGGGCAAGGCCCGGGACATCAAGGAGAGGTCGAAGGACAGCTTCAGGCGCTGACCACGCCACGTCGTGGGCGGAGCCGGTGCGAGGCCCGAGCAGGTTCGTGCGTCCGGCGGTGCGCAGCTGGGCTTGGCGCTGCCACGGCTCGCCCCAGCACACATCGCGTCGCACCGGCCCGCTCCGGCGCGCACGCGTGCGGCGGCGGCCTCTGCCGCTCGTGCCCCGGCGCTGATCTCCGCACGCACTCGCCGACTTCGCCATTCTCGGCCTGCGCTTGGGCCGCTGCGGCAGGCGCGTGTCCCGGTGATGCGGTGACCAGGGTGGGGCAGAGCACCCCGCTTCGCCGCCCGGCCAGGGCCGGCCGAAGCGGCTGCCGAAGCAGCTCTCGAGTCATCGCCCAGGAGTGGTCCGCCCCGTCCGTGGCGGGGCGGAGGCGTCGACGACCGTCGTGATGAGGGTGCGGGCGGCCCCGCAGGGATGCAACGAGGGGGTGCGGACGACCAGGTCCGACAGGTCGAGTGTCTGCCTGCGGCACGTCACCTGGACCGTTCCGCCCGACATCGAACAACGACGTCGCTCAGCTTCCGGAGATCATCAACGCCCAGCGCCGACACGTGCGCATCCCTCAGCGCTGCGGCTGGGAAGCGACCTACGACGTAGAACTGACCGCCCTCATGATCTGCGCGCACATCTGGGCCGACGGTCATCTGCGGGGCTGTCAACGGCCTCGTAGTGCGGTTCTGATCCACTTCTTGTGGGCCGGTGACGTGGCGTCACTGCAGGCTGGAATGATGGTCGTTCGTGTGATTTTGGCGTGTTCTCGACGGCCTTCTCCCATCTGACGTCCGTGGTGGTGGAAGAGGTAATGGTGGACGGCGACGGGGTCGCCCTCACCGCGCGGACGGTGACTCGGGAGGCGGCCTGTCCCGGGTGCGGCTCGGTGTCCGGCCGTGTCCACGGCGGCTACCGGCGGCGCCTGGCCGACCTCGCGGTTGCCGGACGGAAGGTCGTGATTGACCTGCTGGTGCGGAGGTTCCTGTGCCCGGCGTCAGCGTGCGGACGCCGTACCTTCGTCGAGCAGGTGGATGGGTTCACCGAGCGATTTGCTCGACGGACACCGCTCCTGCGCCGAACGCTGGAGAAGATCGCGCTGGCCCTCGCCGGGCGCCCGGCGGCCCGGCTGACCAAGCATCTTTCCGTCCCGACGAGCGCGAACTCCCTGCTCAGACTGATGCGCAGGCTTCCGGACAAACAGGCCGGCGCTGCACCACGGGTGCTGGGTGTGGACGATTTCGCCCTGAAGAAGGGCCACGTCTACGGGACGATCATCTTGGACATGGAGACCGGCGAACGCGTGGATGTCCTGCCCGACCGGACCGTGGACACGCTCGCCGCGTGGCTCCGCGCACACCCCGGAGCGGAGATCGTCTGCCGGGACCGGGCCAGTGCTTACGCCGAGGCTGTACGCACCGCCTACCCCGACGCGGTCCAGGTCGCGGACCGTTTCCAGTGCGCCATGAGGCGCCTTGTTGTATTCCCGACCCAGTCGGGAGGAATTTGGAGGGAGATTCTTGGGCCTGATGGCTAACCCAATCCGGAAACGGTGATGGGGAAAATAGCATGCCAGGAAATCGACGGCCGGGCTCAGTAGGGTCGGGGACTGGCGCGGTGGCCTGTGAGGCTCCGTTTCCAGCCCCCGCCCGTCAAACCGTGCATGCGCTTCTCGCGCACACGGCTTACCGACATCGTTCACCGGCTGGCATGCACCGCCACCCTGCGCACGTTTCCAGACAGGCGAAAGGCTCCGAGCCTGGCGAACCACGCGCCATCGTGGCGCTTGCCCCACTTTCTGCCCGGGATGCCGCGCTTGCGATTGTCGAAGATCGCGAGACGCTCGTGGACGTAGCTGTCGATCGTGGAGAACTTCCCGGCGGAATTGCCGTTACGGAAGTACGCCGCCCAGCCTCGCAGGACCGGGTTCAAGTCGGCGACCACGGCCGACAGCGACCGTCCCACGTGCCGACGGTCGGTCGCCGCCCGGATCTTGTCCCGCAGCACCCCCATCGCCCGCTGAGACGGCCATCGTTGCAGGTGGAACCTGCCACGGCGGCGCCACGATTCCACCTTCCGGTGGTGGAAGCCGAGGAAATCGAAACCCTGCCCACCCCTGGCGAGATGGACGATGCCGGTCTTCTCCGGATGCAGCTGCAACCCGAGGCCGACCAGCACCGTCCCGGCCAGTTCCCGCGCCTGCACGGCACGTTCCCTGGTCGGGCACAGAATCACGAAGTCGTCGCAATACCTCACCAACACCCCGAGCCGGTGCCCGTCTCGCTGCCATGCCACGTCCAGGACGTGCAGAGCAATATTGGCGAGCAACGGTGAGATCGGTGAGCCCTGTGGGGTCCCTGCTCCTGGTGAGCCGGTCGCCCCGTCCTCCAGAACCCCCGCCCGGAGCCACATCCGGATCAGCTTCAACATCGGGCCGTCCACGACGCGCCGGGCCACCTGGGCCACGAGGGCGTCATGCCGAATCGATCCGAAACAGTCGCGGATGTCGGCCTCAAGCACCCACTCCCGGCCCCGGTTCGCCTCCACGCGCACGCTCTCGCACGCGTCAATCGCGGACCGCTTGGGCCTGAACCCATAGCTGACCGGCAGGAAGTCCGCTTCGAAGACCGGTTCGAGAACCAGTTTCGCGGCGGTCATCACCACCCGGTCCGCCACCGTGGGGATCGAGAGCGGCCGGAACTCTCCCGGCCGCCCCGGCTTGGGGATCAGGACCTGCCGCAGCGGTGACGGGCGATACGTATGCGCCCGCAGTTGCTGCGACAAGTCGTTGAGGAACTCCTCCACCCCGGCGGCGGCCACGGCATCGACGGTCACCCCGTCCACGCCGGGAGCGCCCCGGTTCGCACACACGCCGGACCAGGCCCGCCACAAGACATCTCTGCGGGAGACATGGCCGTACAGGGAATGAAACCGACGTTCAGGATCTTGCTTGGCACAGCGGTAGAGCGTCCACTGCAAGGCACGGACCTTGTCCAAAGGCCGGCCATCCAGTCGTGCGACGCCTTCCTTCCGGCGGGCGGAACTAGCCACTCCGGCACTCACCCGAGCCACCTCCTCACACGCGACACGCATCGATGAAGCAGGGGCCCTTCGCTCCTGACGGGTTGTGTTGTCCCGCCGATCGGCACTACTACGACCCCCTCCGACTGCCTCTCGGCAGCCCGCCACTTCCCGGCTCCACCGGTTATAGGCGGGCCCTGCTTCCCGGGCCGCAGACCCGGGGCCGAGGAGGCCCTCTCCAGTTCCCAGGACAACCTTCCGGCCGTTCCACGCCCCTTACGCCGGGAGGTTCTTCGACGCCCGCTCCAGATTCCCAGGCGTCTTCCCTGGCCTTCGCCCTCTAAGGCACGGGCTCGGCTCCTCCTTGGCCCCGCTCACGCGGGTCGGTGCTGACGACGCTGCAGGCTTCACTTGATGTTGCGGACCGGCCGGTTGCGCACCCCCAAGGGGTGATCGTCGCTCCACTTCGACACCGGCCTCTCGACCGATGCCGGGAGCCCCGCTACCGAGGACTCTGGCGTCTCCTCGGACCGGACTTGCACCGGCTGGCTGCCCTGAACTTGTCGCCCGAATTACATCGAACCTCCTTCGCGTCCGACGTTTCGGACTGCTGGACGTACGCCTCGATCCACCGAGTGACTCGCGTCCTGTGGATGAGCAATCGAGAAGAGGTGCCTGCTGACCTGCGATGATGGGAGTTCTGACGCTTCCAGCACGCACAATCAGCAAGGCACCTCGTAGATGCAAGCTTCCCACACTCCGGCAGCGGTCTCCGCTGTGTTCGATGACCCGAATCTGATCGCGCATGCCGGGCTGGTCCCGGTCATGCGGCTGGCCGAGCGGTGCGATCTTGCCGCTCTGGTGACGGACAAGGTGAAGCTGAACGGGGCGAAGAACAGTGCGGGGGCCGCAGCGGATGCCAAGGTCACCAGCATCGTGGCCGGGATGGTCGCGGGTGCGGACAGCATCGACGACCTGGACGTCCTGCGGCACGGCGCGATGCCGGCCCTGTTCTGCGGGATTCGCGCCCCGTCCACGCTGGGCACGTTCCTGCGTGCGTTCACCCACGGCCATGCGCTTCAACTCCATGCCGTGCACCGCGGATTCCTGGCCGCGCTGGCCGCGCACACTCCACTGCTGCCCGGCGCCCGGGAGAAGGCGTTCATCGACGTCGACTCCACCCACAAACGCGTTTACGGCCGGGCCAAGCAGGGCGCCGAGTACGGCCGGTTCAAGGGCATCCGCACCCTGCACCCCCTTCTCGCCACGGTCTGCACCCCGCACTCCCGCCCGGTGATCGCCACCGTGCGGATGCGCCGTGGGAAGGCAGCCGATTCCCGCGGGGCCCCGAAGTTCGTCAGTGAGGCGCTGGCCACCGCCGTCGAGGCCGGCTGCACCGGTACCCGGATCCTGCGCGCGGACTCGCAGTTCTACAACGCCGGGGTGATCGCCGCCTGCCACCGGGCCGGAGCCCACTTCTCGATCACCACCGGCATGAACCCCTCCATCAAACGAGCCGTCCACAGCATTCCCGACGACGCCTGGCAACACATCAGTTACCCGACCGCGGTGCCCGACCCCGCCACCGGTGAACTCATCTCGGACGCCGAAGTCGCCGAGATACCCCAATACACCGCCTTCGCGAGCCGCAAAAAGAGCGAGCGGGTCACCGCCCGGCTGATCGTGCGCCGGGTCCGTGACCTGGCCAAACCCGCCGTCATGGGTGAACAGGGCGAACTGTTTCCCGTCTGGCGCTACCACCCCTTCTTCACCGACCAGCCCGCCGCAACCCTGCAGGCCGAGCGGGAACACCGGCACCATGCGGTGGTCGAGCAGGTCATCGCGGACACCAAAGCCGGCGCCCTGGCCCACCTGCCCTCCGGGCACTTCCACGCCAACGCGGCCTGGCTCACCCTGTGGGCGATGACCTACAACCTGCTCCGGGCCGCCGGTGCACTGACCTCGCCCTTCCACGCCAAGGCCACCACCGCCACCCTCCGCACCCACCTGGTCCAGGTCCCCGCCCGGATCGCACGATCCGCACGACGCATCACCCTGCACCTGCCACACAACTGGCCCTGGCAGCAAGCCTGGACACACCTCTTCGACACCGTCCACGACCCACCCGCACCGGCCTGATCCCCTGACCACCCCGCCCGCCAAGGCCCGACCGGAACCGAACTCGTGGAAAAGCTGGGCAGACCAGCAGAAACAACCTGCCCATCCACGACCACCGACCGAAACCAGCTCACAAAACGATCAAGAGATCACGTTCAGAGCACGTCGGTGGATCGAGGCTTAGCACCCGGCGAGGCAGCGAAGATCTGGTGCGTCATTGGGGCCTGGCGCAAGCTGGGGCCCATGGTGATAGCCAGAATAGCCAAGTTGATGGCTGTCGGCAGGATCCAGCCGACCAACAGACTCCACCCGCCACCGAGAACGCCCTTGGCTATATCCCCCAATTACTCGTCCCATTCATCATCGTCATCGCCCAGCGGAGGGCCCGGCGGGGTGTGACCGAGGGGTACGTCGAGCGGTAGGTTTTCGAGCGCTGCTCGCTCGTCGGCGAGTGGACGGAACTCGGACTCCGGGTCCGGCAGTCGCAGCTCCCCATGCTGCCGGGAGTCAAACAGGAGCATCCGTCGGCTAATCCGCAGAAACATCGCGACCTCGCGAATCAAGTCCTCCGCTTCGCGCATGCTGACCGCGCCCTCGATGCCGGCCTCCGCGCGAGCGCGCGTTCGAGCCCCTGCCGCGAATAGAGCGCTCCACTCAGTCAGCTCCGGAGCAATTTCAGGGAGCACCTCCCAAGCGCTACGGATTCGCCTGCCGCTCCGTACGCCCGTGTCTCCCGACGGCCGCCCTCGCGCAGCAAGCACAGCGGCGGCGGTGCGTAGTGCTGCCAGGTGAGCCGTGGCGAAACGATCATTCGCAGACTCCATCGCAGATGCCTCTTGCAGGCCAGCCTCTGCCTGGCCTAGCAGCTCCAGCGCAGGACGAGGAACGACACCCTGACGCCTGCGGGCGTTCGAGGCGAGCTCCATCAACTCTCGAAGGCGCGCTATCAGCGCCTCCGGGACGCTGGTGACTGCCAAAGCGTCACTCAGCTGTTGTGCGACCGATCCCACCATTCGTTCCGCATCGGCGATCTCGTCGAACGCGCGGTATACGAGCGCTACGGCCTTAGCCGTCTGGTCATCCGAACCAGCCGCGAGGTGGAGGCGAATTTCCGCTAGGCACTGTGCGACTGCTGTAGAGGTACCAGGAACCTCATTGCCGGCCTGCCCATAAGAGAAACGGATGACGGTACCGCCCTGACCATCCGAAACAGCGCCGTCTTGGACCGCAGATCGTTGACCATTGCCCGCCGCCATCACACCCCCGAAGCCAATGCGAATGTTGCATACGCCGTCCTCACCAGTGGATGGCGTGAGGCCGTGCGATCCGCCCGAGGATATCGCGCGGGAAAGGTCCAGGACACGCGAGTGCCGAACATGCTGGTGACTAGCACCAACTAATGAGTTGCCCACATGTCCGCTCCCGACTGGCCGTTCAGCGCCTTGTGCATCATCGTCCCGATATGTGCTTTCACGGCGCCCTGCTGCTTGTCCTGCCCGACGCGGAGCTGAACGAAGCCCCACCACACGAACGCGCCCCCAGCAGCCAGCAGCACCACACCCCACATGACATTTACCGACACGGACCGTGTGGAACTAGGGCGTGTGTGAGGTCGTGATCATCGGGTCGTCTATGTGAGGTCGTTGATCCAGATCATGGAGGCCCGGAGGTGGAGGCCGGCGTCGTAGCTCTCGGGGCTCTTGTCGTAGCGGGTGGCGATGCCTCGCCAGGCTTTCAGTTTGTTGATCATGCGCTCGACGGTGTTGCGGTCCTTGTAGAGATCCGCGTCGTGGGTGACGGGCCGGCCGCCCCTGCTGCCTCTGTTCTTGCGGTGGGTGGACTGGTCCTTCTTCTCCGGGATGACGGCCTTGATGCCGCGTCTGCGCAGGTAGGCGCGGTTGGCGCGGGAGGAGTAGGCCTTGTCCCCGGCCACGGCGGCGGGCCGGGTGCGCGGGCGGCCGACGGGTAGCCGGACGCGGACCTTTTGCAGGACGGGGACGAACTGCGGGCTGTCGGCGGCCTGTCCGGCGGTCACCACGATCGACAGCGGCCGACACCTGCGGTCGGAGGCGAGATGGATCTTGCAGGTCAGGCCGCCTCTGGATCTGCCGAGCAGGGCCTGTTTCAGGCGGGCTCTGCGTCTGCGCCGGACGCGTCGCCGTTCTTCCCGCCCGGGGTCGTCTCCGTCGTCCTGTCCGTTCTGTTCCTCGCGGCCGCCCCCTTTTGCCGGGCCTGCTCCTGTTCGCGCACGGCTTCCTCCAGGGCCTCCATGACCTCGGGACCGATGCGCATCCCCGCGGCGTCGTGATGCGCGCGGGCGGTCGTGGAATCCACGCTGACCAGCGACAGGTCCGTCTTCCCCTGCCGGGCGGCCTCAGCGATCAGCCCTTCCAGCAGCGCGGTGAACACCCCCGCGTCCCGCCATACCCGGAAACGGCCGTAGACGGTGGGCCAGGGGCCGAACTCCTCGGGCATCTCCCGCCACTGAGCGCCGGACCGGAAGCGCCAGATCACTCCCTCGAACTGGTCACGCAGCCTCACCGGGTAAGGGCCGTACTCGCCGATCGGCAGGTACGGCTCGATGAGTTCCCACTGGTCATCGCTCAACTGTCGGCGCGTCACACCGTCGTCCTATCGCGATCCACCCCGGCGCGGCAGCAGAATACGAATACTGATCACGACCTCACACACGCCCTAGACCCGGACTTCGCGGGTCGCTGTTTCAGGTTTGTGGCCAGCGGGTTTGTCCGATGTCGGTGTCGAGGAGATCGAGGAGGTGGAGTTGGACGCCACGGGTGATCTGGACGGTGGGCGGATCGGTGATGTGGCCGATCCGCAGGGTGAGTTCGCCGAGATGGTAGAAGATCATGCGGCCGGTGGGGCGGACCCGGCGGTTGTCGGGGTAGAGGCCGATCATGGTCTGTTCGGGGCCGAGTGCGCGTCTGACCTGCCGCTCGATCAGACAGAAGACGAGCAGGGCCAGGCAGATGACCTGGATCAGGGCGGCGACACGCCGGTTGTGCTGGACGAAGACGGGCGCGACCGCGAGGGGGCCCTTGAAGTCGTGGTAGCGGCGCTCGACCGCGCCCTGACCCTTGTAGTGGATCAGGACCTGGTCCGGGTCGGCCTGCTCGGCCGGGGTGGATGTCAGCAAGGCGTACCAGCCATCGACGGCGGCTTCGGTGTCCAGGACGCCGGTGTCGAAGTGCCAGGCCAGGGCCGGGATGCCGTGCTCGTTCTCGGTAACGGTGAAGCGCAGGCAGGAGGTGACACGGCGCTTGGCGGCGATCACCCCGACGCGGGCGGTGATCTTCTCGGCGGTCTTGTAGTGCCGTCCGCCGGCTGCGGCGGTGAGCTTGCCGAGTTCCTCGGCGGCCTTGGCCAGGCGTTTGGCCCGGGCGGCCTGCTGGCCCGCGGCGTTCGCGGTGGAGTGGACCAGGATCCGCCGCACGGTGAGCGGCGGATCGCTCTTGCGGGGCCCGTTCAGGGTGTGGGTGTCCTCCAGCACACGGTAGAACTCGCGCTGTTCGGCCGGCTTGTCCGCGTCCCGGTCCGGTGTCCAGTCCACGACGGTGGCCTGCGAGAAGTCGAGTGCGGCGTAGACGTCGTCCTTGACCTGCGCGGCCGGGGCCGGGGCAATGAACTGCACCCCGGCCGCCAGCAGGGCGGAGATGTTGGTGTAGGATACCAGTTTGGAGTCGGCAACCATCAGGAACTCCTGCTCGTCGGCCATGGCCCGCAGGTCCTTCATCGCCCCGACGACCTGGCTGACCTCGGCCGCCGCCCCGCCGAAGACCCGGGCATGGAGCGGAATGCCACCATCGGCCGACACCGCGAGTCCGGCCTGGACCTGCTTCAAGTCCACCCGCCGGTCCTTGGGATGCCCGTAGTTGATGACGGGGAAGTCCTCGTCCTGGCCCTGGACCGGGAAGGCCCCGTGCACGGACATGCTGGTCATGTCCCAGTGCATCCGGGACACATCGATCCCGAACTCACCGATCGCCCGCGCCCCGACCGTGCCCGCGATCTTCTCCAGCTCCGGAGCGATCGCGTCCAGAGCACGAGCCAGACGGTCGTCGTTCAGCAGCCCAGGCTCGATCCCGAAGACCTCCTCCACCGCCCAGCACCTGGCCCAGTCCTCCACCCGCACCAGCGGCGCGGGCGAGGTCAGCCGGTTGGCCACCAGCGCCTCGATCACCTGCCCGTGCGTCACCAGCGCACTCGCGCCACCGGGACAGACCTCGTCGACAATCCCGGCGACATCCAGCCGGCGCAGAAACTCGGCAGCGACAGGCAGAGCGCCCAGACGCTTCTCCACCACGGACGTCACCGCTACTTCAAAGCGCTGACGCTGGGACCGTGGCCGCGGGGACCGGGAAGACATCGACACACCCCACCCAACGCCACACCCCGGCTCGGGGACACCCCCGAGCCGGTCACACCATACGAATCAACGACCCGCGAAGTCCGGGCCTAAACGCCAACGACCCCGCGCCCGCGACCGGCGCTGCGCACATGTTCGTCAAGAAGCACACTCGCGTCGCGATCGACTGGCCGACGATTCCCGGCACCGCGGCCCTGCTCACCGACGACGGCCGCTACCTGCTCCACCTTCGCTCGGCGAACAAACCGATCTGGCGCCCCGGGCACTGGGCCCTGCTCGGCGGCAACACCGAGAAGGGCGAGAGCTGCGACGAAGCCATCGCCCGGGAACTCGACGAGGAGATCGGCCTCGTCATCCCGGACCTGACCGCCTTCGTCACGCTGGACACCCTGGATGTGAGCGGAGCCTTCAAGGGCCGCGTGCGCGTCTACCAGGGCACGCTGAACACCCCCGCGCACGAGATCGAACTCCGCGAAGGCATCCAGCTGCGCTGGACCCGCATCGAGGAAATCGACGAGATGACCACGGACCCCGGAGCCGCCGCAGTCCTGCACGCCCACCACCACCACGCGAACCAGCCCAGTGAGCGCCAGGAAGCCACGCTCCCTGTGGTGGAAGTCCGCGAACCGCGCGACCACCGCAGCCGCAGCATCATCGGCGCCCACCTCGTCCTCATCCGCGACGGGGCCATCCTCCTCGGCAAGCGCCACCCGGACAGTGCCCTCGCCCCCTCGACCTGGCACCTTCTGGCCGTTCATTAGGCAAGTCACTTGTCGGAATCAAGACTGTCGGATTGCACACGGACCGGCGCCAGCGTTGGTGCAGCCGCCAACCGAGCCCACGCGAAGCTGCTCACTTTCGCGATACGTACGTCGGCTATTCTGCGATCCGCTTCGGGCATCCGAAGCGGAGACTGCGCCGCTACGCAGACGCTGCACCCGTACTGCGGTCGAGTTGCGGCGTAGCGCAAGCTGTCTCCTGCAGACGCGCGTCGGATTCACGGCGGCCGTAGGCTGCCATACGAATGGGGTGGGGATTGTCCAGTCATCGACTGTCCAAAAAGGGCCGCTACATCGCCTGGGCGACGACGGGTGTCGTCGTCACTGCGGGCGCCGGAATCGCAGCACAGACGTCCATGGCGGCCACCGTTTGGCCTGCGCAGAAGACCTACACCGGTCGGGCGTTCGATACGTGCACTGCGCCCTCGCTCGCAGCGATGAAAGCGTGGAACACGAAGTTTTACGGCGCCGCCGCTGTCTACATCGGCGGCAAGAACCGTGGCTGCGCCCAGCCCAACCTGACCAAGTCCTGGGTGAAGTCAGTCAACTCCACCGGCTGGAAGCTCATACCGCTCTACGTCGGCGCGCAGCCGCCCTGCCAGAAGAGCGCAAATCCGGAAAGGTTCACCGCTTCCACGGCAGCCTCCCTCGGTGCGAGTAACGCGAAGGACGCGGTGGCCAAGGCATCAGCCCTCGGGATGAAAGCCGGCAGCCCGATCTACCTGAACATGGAGTCGTACGACATCACCGACAAGGCGTGCAACGACGCCACCCTCACCTACGTGCGCTCCTTCACCAAAACGCTGCGGAACGCAACCTACCGTGGCGGCCTCTACGGCTTCAGCAGCTCCAGTGCCAAGGCCATCGCCACCGCCCCGAACAAGACGGACCTGCCAGGCAACCTCTGGTACGCGCTGTGGGACAAAAAGAACACGACCACCACCGACTGGCCGTGGAACCCAACTCAGTACACCAACCACAGCCGCGGCCACCAGTACATGGTCAACAGCAAGGAAATGCGCGGCGGTTACACCATCACAGTCGACCGCAACGCCTGGGACGCCCCTGTCGCCATCATCGGCTGAGAACCTCCAACCAAGCAAGACCCCGGCTGGTCGTGGGAGGCCAGCCGGGGCGGCACGGAGGCAGGGGTGCCCGAAGTTAGTCGTCTCTTGAGGGCAGGCGCCAAGCGGCTTCAGCCGAGGAATCTTCTCCGAGGCGGCAGTCCCTGGGTATCGACGGTTGCAGCGGTGGGATGCCCGGCACCCCCCTTCTCGTGGCTTTGTGTGCGGGCCTACCTTTCACCCTTTTTTGTATGGCCTTGAGCCAACCGACGGGTTCCTTGGCGATCTCTTGCTGCCCCTGAGCGCAGGGCTCATCATGGGCTTGATCTTCGGCTTGACTGCTCTGTCGGAACAGCGCCGCCAGAACCGCCTCCGCAGCGTCGGCGGTCAGCGAGGTTGACGCCCTCAGCTTCCTTCCGGCCAGTCCCTACTCCCAGGAAGACCGGGGCCCTGGCTTCGCCTCACCGCGGGCAAGTATTGTATCCCGCGCACGGAACGCGGAAGGCGCTACCGGCCAGGCTTACGGCCGGTAGCGCCTGCGACGGGTTAGCTGCACCCGGCTTCCCCGTGCTCAGGGCTGTCGTTATCGAGCGGAAAACGGTCCTCGTTTCCACAGTTCCGTTTGGTTGCTCGCTAAAATGGCGGCCTTGTCGCCGAGGCGGGTGTGCTGTTCAGTCGTCTGATGTCCTTTCGACCACCCAGCCGACTCCGAGGATGATCGTCGAGCAGAAGAAGAGCCGCTCGCCGTCCATGTGTCCGTAGAGCAGAGATGCAGCAACCCCTAGCGCGAAGACGAATACCCCGGTCCAGAACATCGCTCGTGAAGTTTGCTTTGCTTTGTTGCTCATAATTCCTCCCGATCCGGGGCTGGCCGTACATGTTGTGCGGCCAGCCCCGGGGAGCGATTTTTCGGAGTCTTCAGGTGCGCGTCACCAGAGCCATGACCGGGATCTCCTGTGGTTGTAGAAGCGCTTGGCGTGGCGACCGCCGCGTGGGGCCCATCGGACTGCTGCCCGGCCGGCACCGTAGCGGGCGCCTGCGCTGAGTCCCCAGCCAAGTGAGGCTACTCCTCCGCCGTACAGGGCTGCCCGCCCCACGGATCCCCAGGAGGCTCTCCGGTTACCCAACTTCTTGGCAGCTCCAGCGGCCAGCATTCCGGCGGCTACGGCGCAGGCGGTGCCAGCGAGTCCCATGGATATCAGGCCGCCGATTCCGGCGGCTCCTGCGGCCAGGCCCACCCGGTGCCGTTTGACCCATCGGCCGACGCCACTGCGCTTGAACCGCTTCCACTTCTTCTTGAACCAGCCCCCCTTACCGTCAAGGTCGTAGCGATCGAGCGGATCGGCGCGGACGTAGTCGTAGGCGGGGACTGTAAAACTCGTTTGACAGACCCATCAGCGGCCACGCTGAAAATGCTCAGCAACGTGCTCCTTTTCGTACGAGCCCACGGAGCCGCCCGGACGGCATCTCATTTCTCTCAGTTGGCGAGTTCCCATGCGGGGCCGAGCCTCGATGTCGACGCGCCGTCTCTCCGTGCGGGGGATGCGCGCACCCGCTGGCCCGGCAGAAGCACGATCAAGGCCAATGGGGACGTCACCTCCCTGAAGAGCGGCTCGAATGCCGCAGATGAGCTGTGAGTGAGGTACTCAAGCTCGATGACATCAACCCTGTCACCGACAAGGATGTTCAGGGATCGGAGCGGTGCGAGGCCCTCCGCTTCTTCGTCGCAGTCCTCGTCTTCGGCCCCCTCGTCCACCTCACAGCCGGTAAAGACCAGCGATGTGGATTCGGAGACGATTTCCATATACGCCCCGCCGAGGGCTTGCGCGACTGCTCCAGGGGATTCGATATCAATTCCGGCAATACCCCCGTTGAGGTGATCACATTCCGACCACTGGCCGTTGTCATCACGGACTGAATGGTAGAGCTCTTCGGCCACGAGGCCATCATCGCGACGATGCACCATCAGCACCAGGCCGATCTTGGCGTCGATCCAGACATCAGCGGCCGTTGGCCCGTTCGAAAGCGGCTGGAAGTCCGCACGCCCTCTCTCCAGGGCTTCTCGGGCGATTTGTGACATGGACCGTCGCATGTTTCATTGATTCCTTTCCATCTATACCGAAACTGGCGGATTGAACAGCGATGTGGCGAGACCGGAAGGCCACGCCACATCGCCGCACTGTGCGTTGGATCACGTATAGGTGTTACGTCTTGGCATTACAGGAGTAGGACATGTCCGCGGCGTACCCTCGCCAGCCGAGTACGACGACAGCGCCGTACGCCCAGACCCTGCTGCCGGGTCTGACCTTGACCTTGAAGTGCACGGCCCAGCCTATCTTTTCCCTGTTCTGCCAGCTGCCCTTTTGCTGCATCTTGTACAGCTTCTGCGCTTTACCTCGACCGGGGTAACTCCCCCACGCCTCGCCGTAGGTGAAGTTCTTGGCCATGAATCGGTTGAAGAATCCCGTCACCTGAACGTTGATGTAGTAACCGATGTACGGGTACGAGCCCTTTCCCTTGATGTCACGGCCCATTCCACCGCCGGCTCGTTGGATGATGATCCGCATGCCATAGCCGTTCTTGATCCGGCGCTTCCCGCAGTTGGGGGACATACCGGTGGAGTCACTGGCATTACACGGGTCAGCGTTGGCGTAGTCGTATGCATTGGCGGAACCTCCGTAGATGGGGTCCGACTGGAGAAAGCGGCCGCGAGAGGGGTCGTAGAGCCGAACGCCCATCAAGGTAAGGCCGGTCAGCGTCTCCGAGGAACGCTGCTGGTTGCCCAGCCAGCCGTACCGAGCCTTCGTCTGACCCGCCCGGGGGTTGCCGTATTCGTCGTTGTCCAGCGCAACGGGTGCCTGGCTGCTGTTCAGGGGCAGTTGGAGGGCCACGTCACCGTGGCTGTCCGTGATCTGCAGGACCGTGTCACCGGTCTTACCGGTAGTGGCGGCGAGGCCGCCTGTGACGGGCTCGACGTATCGGGTCACAGTGCCTGCGGCATCTTCGGTGATCCAACGGGGATTGTCCGTGTCGCTGTCGTAGTGGTTGACCTTCGATCCGGTCTGGGTCCATGTGGAACCGCTGCCGGTCTCGGTCGTCCAGGAACGGAAGCGCATCTTGGCGTCGAGCTGCCATGTCTGGCGCTGGCCACTCACGGTCTGCTGGTAGGCGAGATCGTTCGCGTAGTACGCGAGACTCCCGTGCCCCGGAGCTGCGGTGGTGCGCCCGAAAGCGTCGTAGGTGTAACCAGTGTCGACGAGGCGGTCGGCGCTGTCGTAGGCGGAGGTTTTTACGGTGCCTCCGTTTGCCGGGCAGTCCACGCCGGGGGCACCATCGACGGGTCCGTCGCACGCGGATGGCGCGGCTTCGTGACCGTGCGGGACAGCACGCGCAGGCCCGCCGCTGCGATCGCGTCCGGCAGTTCTGTACGGCTGCGCAGCCCGAGGCGTTCCGCGAGGTCGGAGAGGATCAGCCAGCCTTCGCCGCCCGGCTCCAGACAGTCCGCAAGTCCGTCGAGGAAGCGGCGCAGCATCCTGCTGCCCGGGTCGTACGCCGCCCGGTCGAGCGGCGTTCGGCGCTGCTCAACTTCCTTCTGGCCCTCTCCCTCGGCACCATCGCCGACGGGCTGCTGCAGCGAAGGCAGTGGCTGAGCCCCTGGCGGTCAGCACGTCACCCTTCACAGGCTCAGCCGGTACGGGAGGATGCAGACGACGACGTCGGTACGTGCTCTCAGCGCGGTGGCCAGCAGGATGCCGCGCTGGTTCTGAAGGATCTTGTAGCGGCGGTGGCGCGGCTCGACCTCGGGGATGAGAACGGCGATCTGCCGTCCCCTTTCTGCCTCCCCCTGGACGTACTCGACGACGGGCTGCACCAGCGAGCGCTGCGGGCTGTCGATGATATCCAGACGTACCCCCGGATTCCAGCGCGACCAACTCTCCCTCAGGCTGCGGACCTTGGCGGGATCACCGTGCACGGCGACCGCGACGACCTCACCGCCGAGGGCGCGGGCTGCCGTCAGCGCATGCTGGGTGAGCTTGCTGACCTCGCCGACTGGCACGATGACCAGGGAATCGGTGTGCCGCACCGGCGGCGGGATCTCGCCGAGCCCGAGTTCCGCGCCGACCACTGTGTAGTAACGCTGGACGCGGGCGAACAGCAGCATCAGTAACGGCACCGCGACGACCACCACCCAGGCTCCTTCGAGGAACTTGGTGGCCAGCAGGACCAGCAGTGCCGCGGTGGTCAACACCGCGCCGGCACTGTTGAGCACCGCACGCCGGAGCCAGCCGGGCGGCCGCTGCCCCGCCCAGTGCCGTACGAGCCCGATCTGGCTGATCGTGAAGCCGATGAACACGCCAATCGCGAACAGCGGGATCATCCGGTGCGTGTCGGCGTTCACGGCGATCAGCAAGAGCGCCGCGAGCAGGGCGAGCGCCACCACGCCCCAGCGGTACACCGGGCGTTCCGTGCGCAGCCCGAAGAGGTGAGGCAGCCGGTGATCCCTGGCCAGCAGGCTCATCAGGACGGGCAGGCCGCCGAAACTCGTGTTGGCAGCGAGGAGAAGGGCCAGGGTGACGACGAGGTTGGTCGCGTAGTACGCCCAGCCCGTCCCGTACGAGCCTGCAGTCAGCTGCGCGAGGACGGTCACACCCTCGCGCGGGGCCACATGGTCGCGGCGGATCAGCACCGCAAGGCCGATCAGCATCAGCCCGAGCAGCGCGCCCAGCATCAGCTCGGTGCGCTGCGCCCGCTTGACACGGGGCTGGCGGAACGCGGGCACCCCGTTGGCGATGGCCTCCACTCCGGTCAGCGCGGAGCAGCCGGAGGAGAACGCCTTCAGAAGCAGCAACAGCCCCAGTGCTTCGGTGGCATGGACGGGTTGTGCACTGCCGACGACGGCCGCCGGGTGGTCACGCAGCAGTCCCAGCACGATGATGCCGAGGATGCTCACGATGAACAGCACGGTGGGCAGCATGAGCACCCTGGCACTCTCGGCCACTCCCCGCAGGTTCACAGCGGTGAGCAGGGCGAGTCCGATGAGACAGACGGCGAGCAGATGCTCCCCGAACCAGGGGAAGGCGGAAGCGAGACTCGCGGCGCCGGCGGCCAGACTGACGGTCACGGTCAGCACGTAGTCGACGACGAGGCTGGCCGCTGCGAGCAGACTCGTCCTGGGGCCGAGGTCCTTCTTCGCCACCGCGTAGGCGCCACCGCCATCCGGGTGCACGGCGATCACCTGGCCGTACGAGACCACCAGCACCGCAAGCAGTGCGGCGATGACCAGCGTCACCGGCAGCGTGGCGGTCAGCGCCCCGGTCCCGGCAGCGATCAGGACGAGCACGATCGCCTCGGGTCCGTACGCGACCGAGCTCAGCGCGTCCAAGGACAGTGCGGCGAGCCCCTCGATGCTGGTCAGATGGTGCTTGTTGCCCTCCCCGTGCTGCAGCGGAACTCTCGGCCGCAGCTCGCGGCGGGCAAGACCGTACGCCATGGGAAACCTCACGGTGCAGGGGTGCGGGGGCTGTCCAGGGACAGTGTGGCGGGACCACTGCGGCGCGGGACGTCAAGGACGCGCCGAGGCTTCGCATCGATCGCTCAGAGAGCCGTCAACGCGGGGGTGCGGGGCATATGACGCTCGTAGCGTCGGTGGTATGCGACGGCGATCGGCAACCGTCGTCGCACCGGTCGCCTGCAGGCGGCCGGATGAGTCGCCAGCCGCCCAGCAGGAAGGGGGCACCCTGCACGTCGCGGCGAGCACGATCACGCTGCGGTCGCGGGAGCGGCGAAAGGAGACGCTCCCCACGTACGCGCCGGTTCTTTCGACGGCGTCAACCACGGCTGCGGCGAGCAGACCCTCACGCTCCGCCGTCTCGCCTACGCTCATCCTGCGCATACTTCCAGTGTGCGCAGGTCGGCCCAGCGGCCCACAACGGCAACCCAGCGAGACGTGACGCGGCGGGGCTGATGGAGGTAGTCCGCGCGGAAGATCACCCTCAGCCGGTCGGCTTCCGCCTCGATGCCACGACGCGGTCGCCCGACCCGCTTGAGCAAGGCACTCAACTGGCCGCGGGTGAGCTTGGCTGCCACGGCCGGGGTGGGTACAGCAGTAAGGACAACGCGAGCGCGCGCGGAATCGAGTCCTGGATTGCCGGGGCCGTGGAAGGCGGCCAGGGCCGCCGGGTAAGTACTCGTGTAAGTGCGAGCGGAGCCGGTTGACCATCTGCTGCCGATCCCAGCCCGCGTCCTGGTGGGCGCGGGCCAGAACCGCGACGGCCTGCCCGGCTTCGCTGTCTTGGGGCAGGGCCGGTCGGTCCGCAGGATGTTGGCCAGCACCCGGGCGTCAGCGGCGTCGAACTTGGCCCGCGAGACGCTGCCACGATCGCGGTATCGAGCCGCGGCCAACGGGTTGATCGCGTAAATCTTGCGGACGGTGGCTCGCAGGCAGGCAACCAGCAGAGCCTCGACGTCATCCGCTCCCTGCGGGCCTGGAGCTCAGTGCCCGTCATCGTGGTGTCGGGAAGGACCGGCATCCGCGCCCGCATCTAGGCGCTGGACGCGCAAACCCTTCGCGGTCGACGAGCTCGCCGCCCGGCTGCGCGCCGTCCTGCGCAGGCCCCACGCCCTCGAATCCCCCCGGCACCGTCGACCTCGGCCCGTACGCCGTGGACCTGGCCGACTGCACGATCACCCGCAGACCCGACGCACCTCCCGGCCCGAGAACGGCGGACAGCGTGCATCTGACACCGACCGAGTGGCGGCTGCTTCGCGTTCTGCCGCGCAGCCCCGAACGGCTGGTAGCGGGAGACGCACTGCTCAGCGAGGTCTGGGGGTGATGAACACCGCAAGGGCCTGCCGTGCTGGATTTCGGTGCGCCGGCTGGCTGAGGCGTCTTCCCGTGGAGGCGGCGGAATCCTCGGCGACGTCCCGGTCCAGGAGGACTTCGTCTTCGTCGAGGTCACAGTCCTCGACCCCTCGGAGTTCGAAGCGGGCCTGAACGTAGGCGGCGAAGTCCTGCACGGCCGCTACCGCGTTCTGACCATGGAGAGCTCCTCCGTCCCCAATGCGCTGGCCGCCCTGCTCCTGCACGTCCGCGACCTCACCGGACACAACCCGCACATCTACTTCGAGTGGACCGAAGGCAACCCCTTCACCAACTTCCTGCGCTTCTTCCTCTTCGGCCGGGGCGAGGTCGCCCCCGTCACTCGCGAGGTCCTCCGCGAAGCGGAACCCGACCGGGCCCGCCGCCCCCGTGTCCACGTCGGATGAGCCGGCCGCGCACCCGAGTCCAGGCCAACGCCTCCGCTTCCCCACGCACCTCCCCCTCACCACCGGGTCAGCCCAGCAGTGCGCTCAAAGAACCCGCGGTGGTGTGCTGTTCGCGGCGCATCGCGCCCCGGGCCAGATGTACCAGCTCTTCTGGCGTGAGGGCGGTGAGCGTGCGGTGAAAATGTGCGATGAGGTCGTTCGTGGCCCTGGTCAGCGCTGCGTCGTCGTTGGGCCGGGCGGGCAGTCCGCCGCCGTCCAGCAGGAGTGCCTCAAGAACGGCGTACAAGTGGGCGGAGCCGGCCTCGCGGACCGTGAACGAGAGGTGAGCGGACGCGCTCCCCCCGGCGGCTTCGGCCACATGCGCGAACCCCCTCGGTACGTAGAGGACTTCGCCCTGACGCAGAACCACGTCCAGCAGCGGATCCCCCAGGTCGCCGTCCACGCGCTCGGGCTGCCAGTTCCCGCCGGGCGGTCCCGGATACACACGCCACCGCTTCGAGCCGTGTATCTGCACGGCCAGCACGTCGGTGTCGTCGCGGTGCACAGCACGGCCCTGCGTCCCTGGCGGGGTGAGAAAGAAGAACGCCTCCACCTGGCGTTGAAAACACTCCGCAAGCCCATCGGCCAGTTCCCGCACGCCTGCGTGCCACTGGTCGACGTACCGCAGAAGGAGCGTGGCTCCCTCCTCGCCGATCAGTCGGCGCACCGCCCCGGCATCCACGTAGCGGTTGTCGATCCCGCCCAGGACGACACGGGGGGAACAGTAACGCTCCTCCGGTACAGGACCGTCCTCGTGCACGAGCGTCGCGTAAGGGGTGGTGAGGAGACCTGCATCCAGGATCCTGTCCAGCTCGGCGACCGTCAGCATCTCCATCGGGGGTGTGCGGGGATGCAGTACAGCGGGTGTGCGGCGCCACAGGGTGTGATGAAATGCCTGCTCGTCGTCCACAAATCGTGCAAGCGGGTCCATCGTTGCCTCTCCATGTTCCATGCCGTCGGCGTGATCAGACAGTCTGACGGTTGCTGTACGCACGCGGTCGTGCCCGGCCGATGACATCATCCGGGGTGACTGCGTCCAGCCGCGCGCTGAGATGGTCCAGGAGGTCGGCCGCTGTGCGCAGTAGGGCGTCATCGTCCAGCGGACGGCCCGGCAGAGCCAGGCCGTCGACGATCCCCGTCAGGAGAGCGGTGCGCAGATGCTCCGCACCGGCTTCCCTCACCACCACTGTCAGATGAGCCGACGAGGAGTCGCCCACGGCCGCGGCGGTGTGCGCGAAACCTCTCGGTACGTACAGCACTTCACCGGCCTCAAGGACCGTGTCCAGCAGTGGCGCTCCCGGATTCTCCTCGCGGACCGGCGCCCAGTCGCCGTCGGCCGGCCCCGTGTACACCTGCCAGTGCTTGGCACCGCTGAGCTGGATCGCCAGCAGGTCCCCGTCGTCCCGATGCACCGGACCCCGGCGGCCGGGACGACTCAGGAAAAAGAACGCCTCGACAAGACGGCCAAGCCGCTCGGCAACGCCCCTCGTGAGTTCACGCACCGGGGGATGCCATTGGTCGACGTAACGGAACTGCAGGGTCGCCCGTTCCTCATCGATCAGTCGTCGGACCGCCGCCGCATCAACGTACCCCTGGGCAGGGCTCCCGGTGATGACGCGCGTCGGACAGAAACGCTCGTCGGCGATGCTCCCCTGTGCGGTGTACAGGCCGACATACGGAACGCGCAGCAGCCCCGCGTCGAGGAGCGCGTCCACGTCCGAGAGTGTCAGCACCTCCAACGGCGGGTCCTGCGGCCGCAGAAGCACCGGTTCCTTCCGCCAATACGTACCCAGGAGCTGCTCCACGTTCGGTACGCACCGTTCCAGCCAGTCCATTGTTCCGTCCCTCTCTGAGCGGACCCGCCGGTGTGAGCACCGGCGGGTCCCGGACGCGCTTGCGCGCACTCGCGTGCGCGTCGGTCAGCCGATCACATGACGTCGGGGTAGCAATCCCCGCACCCGGCCTCGATCTTCTGGTCCGAGGTCGGGGACGCGGCGGCATCCCCGACAGACGGCACGAAGAACGCCCCTCCGGCAACGGCGAGCGCCGCCACGCTCAGCGCGGCACGCTTGGAGATCTCCGCACGCTTCAACGGCTCTACGGCCTGGGAATACGACATGACCACTCCTTTCCCCGGCAGCGGTTTCCGCCGCGCCCGGGTGTTCACTCGGCCCCGGTTCCGAGGCCGAGACAGATCTTGCATCGGCCCACGTACGGAGGAGAAGCAGCACTGACGTATTCCATACGCCACTTACGGATCTCTGATGCGCCCTCTCCCTCTCCTACGGTGTCCTATGTTGTGAGTTGCAGGAGTCGTCGTTTGTAGCAGCAGAGGGTGACGGCGAGTCCGAGGACGGCGAGGTAGTTGCGGGGGGTGGCGTTCGTAGCGGTGGTTGAGTCTGCGGTAGCCGGTCAGCCAGGACGTTGGGTCGGCCGCGGCCGAGCAAACGAGGAGGGCGGACCCGTAGCACCACCGTCCAGCAACCGGCAAAGGGCGCCGAGCTGACCGAAGGAAGGGCCGTGTGGAGGAATACCGTCAGGCTGCCTTCCAGAGCCGCTCGACCCCGCACAACACCCACGGAACCGAAAGATGGAACGGGCCGATCTCCTTCCACGACGACGGCACCGTCATGGCCCTGAGCATCCTCCCCATCCGCAGAAGGCACCCTCGCTCAACGCACCGCAGCGTCGTCACCGCCTGCCCGCAGCAGAAGCGACGTGGACGAAACGGAGCCCGACCAGACCGCGTCGAGCTCCCCACAGCCGGGCCCGCCGCCACACCCAGAGCCCCCGCCGGCACAATCCGACGGGGGCTCGCCACCTCTCACACGCCTATCACCAACAGCTTCGACGCACCTGGACCACAAAGACCTGACCTGCACTTACGCGCCTCACATGGACCACCTGGACCGCACAGGACACCGGTGGGGTCGGCCGGCCCGTCAGCCACGAAGGGGAATCCGGCCACCACCCTGCGGTTGTCACCCTTGGCCTTCAACTGAGTAGGGTCGGGGACTGGCGCGGTGGCCTGTGAGGCTCCGTTTCCAGCCCCCGCCCGTCAAACCGTGCATGCGCTTCTCGCGCACACGGCTTACCGACATCGTTCACCGGCTGGCATGCACCGCCACCCTGCGCACGTTTCCAGACAGGCGAAAGGCTCCGAGCCTGGCGAACCACGCGCCATCGTGGCGCTTGCCCCACTTTCTGCCCGGGATGCCGCGCTTGCGATTGTCGAAGATCGCGAGACGCTCGTGGACGTAGCTGTCGATCGTGGAGAACTTCCCGGCGGAATTGCCGTTACGGAAGTACGCCGCCCAGCCTCGCAGGACCGGGTTCAAGTCGGCGACCACGGCCGACAGCGACCGTCCCACGTGCCGACGGTCGGTCGCCGCCCGGATCTTGTCCCGCAGCACCCCCATCGCCCGCTGAGACGGCCATCGTTGCAGGTGGAACCTGCCACGGCGGCGCCACGATTCCACCTTCCGGTGGTGGAAGCCGAGGAAATCGAAACCCTGCCCACCCCTGGCGAGATGGACGATGCCGGTCTTCTCCGGATGCAGCTGCAACCCGAGGCCGACCAGCACCGTCCCGGCCAGTTCCCGCGCCTGCACGGCACGTTCCCTGGTCGGGCACAGAATCACGAAGTCGTCGCAATACCTCACCAACACCCCGAGCCGGTGCCCGTCTCGCTGCCATGCCACGTCCAGGACGTGCAGAGCAATATTGGCGAGCAACGGTGAGATCGGTGAGCCCTGTGGGGTCCCTGCTCCTGGTGAGCCGGTCGCCCCGTCCTCCAGAACCCCCGCCCGGAGCCACATCCGGATCAGCTTCAACATCGGGCCGTCCACGACGCGCCGGGCCACCTGGGCCACGAGGGCGTCATGCCGAATCGATCCGAAACAGTCGCGGATGTCGGCCTCAAGCACCCACTCCCGGCCCCGGTTCGCCTCCACGCGCACGCTCTCGCACGCGTCAATCGCGGACCGCTTGGGCCTGAACCCATAGCTGACCGGCAGGAAGTCCGCTTCGAAGACCGGTTCGAGAACCAGTTTCGCGGCGGTCATCACCACCCGGTCCGCCACCGTGGGGATCGAGAGCGGCCGGAACTCTCCCGGCCGCCCCGGCTTGGGGATCAGGACCTGCCGCAGCGGTGACGGGCGATACGTATGCGCCCGCAGTTGCTGCGACAAGTCGTTGAGGAACTCCTCCACCCCGGCGGCGGCCACGGCATCGACGGTCACCCCGTCCACGCCGGGAGCGCCCCGGTTCGCACACACGCCGGACCAGGCCCGCCACAAGACATCTCTGCGGGAGACATGGCCGTACAGGGAATGAAACCGACGTTCAGGATCTTGCTTGGCACAGCGGTAGAGCGTCCACTGCAAGGCACGGACCTTGTCCAAAGGCCGGCCATCCAGTCGTGCGACGCCTTCCTTCCGGCGGGCGGAACTAGCCACTCCGGCACTCACCCGAGCCACCTCCTCACACGCGACACGCATCGATGAAGCAGGGGCCCTTCGCTCCTGACGGGTTGTGTTGTCCCGCCGATCGGCACTACTACGACCCCCTCCGACTGCCTCTCGGCAGCCCGCCACTTCCCGGCTCCACCGGTTATAGGCGGGCCCTGCTTCCCGGGCCGCAGACCCGGGGCCGAGGAGGCCCTCTCCAGTTCCCAGGACAACCTTCCGGCCGTTCCACGCCCCTTACGCCGGGAGGTTCTTCGACGCCCGCTCCAGATTCCCAGGCGTCTTCCCTGGCCTTCGCCCTCTAAGGCACGGGCTCGGCTCCTCCTTGGCCCCGCTCACGCGGGTCGGTGCTGACGACGCTGCAGGCTTCACTTGATGTTGCGGACCGGCCGGTTGCGCACCCCCAAGGGGTGATCGTCGCTCCACTTCGACACCGGCCTCTCGACCGATGCCGGGAGCCCCGCTACCGAGGACTCTGGCGTCTCCTCGGACCGGACTTGCACCGGCTGGCTGCCCTGAACTTGTCGCCCGAATTACATCGAACCTCCTTCGCGTCCGACGTTTCGGACTGCTGGACGTACGCCCGGATCCACCGGCTTGACGCCTGTGGATCGTGCTTCCGGAAACGAAGAAGTGCCTTGTGACCTGCGATGATGGGGTTTCTCTAGGACCACATCAGGCACGATCGGCAAGGCACTTCCGAGATGCAATCTTCCCATGCCGCGACGGCTGTCTCCTCCGCGTTCGATGACCCGAACTTGATCGCGTACGGCGGGCTGGAGCCGGTGGTGCGGCTGGCCGAGCGGTGCGGTCTGGCAGTTCTGGCCGACGAGCTCATCAGGCTGCCGGCCTCGAAGGACGGCACCGGAGCCTTCCCAGCGGCGAAACTGATGTCGCTGGTGGGCGGCATGGCCGCGGGTGCCGACAGCATCGATGACATGGACCGCCTGCGGCATGGGGCGATGTGCCGCCTGTTTGCCGGGGTCCGGGCCCCGTCCACGCTGGGGTCGTTTCTACGCTCCTTCACGCACGGGCATGTGAAGCAACTCCATGCCGTGGCCCGCCGGTTCCTTCCCGAACTGGCCCGTCATACCCCGCTGCTGCCCGGCGCGGACCAGGTCGCCTACGTGGACATCGACGACACCATCCGCCGCACCTACGGCTACGCCAAGCAGGGCGCCGGTTACGGATACAGCAAGGTCAAGGGCCTGAACGCACTGCTCGGCATCGTCTCCACGCCCCTGTCCGCCCCGGTGATCGCCGCGACCAGGCTGCGCAAAGGACCGTCGAACTCCGCACGCGGCGCGGCAGCGTTCGTCGCCGAGACCATCCGCACCGCCCGCGCCTGCGGCGCCAGTGGCCTGCTGGTGATGCGTGCGGACTCCGCGTTCTACGGCGCCGACGTCGTGAACTCCTGCCGGGCGCTGGGCGCGCGGTTCTGCATCACCGTGCGGATGAATGCTTCCGTCAAGGCCGCCATCGCCCGCATCGACGAGGGCGCCTGGACGCCGATCAAGTACCCCAAGGCAGTCTGGGACGAGGAGGGCCAGTGCTGGATCTCCGACGCCGAGATAGCCGAGACCGGCTACACCGCCTTCACCTCCAAGCCGAAGAAGCAGCAGGTCACCGCCCGTCTGATCGTGCGCCGCGTCAAACGCCTGGGCACTGGCACCGTTCCCGCCGGACAGGGCACGCTGTTTGACACCTGGCGCTACCACGCCGCGTTCACCGACTCCCCGCTCTCCCTGAAGGACGCCGAGCGTGATCACCGACGGCACGCTGTCGTCGAGCAGGTGATCGCGGATGTCAAGAACAGCGCCTTCGCCCACGCGCCCTCCGGACATTTCCAGGCCAATGCCGCGTGGCTCGCCCTGGCAGCCCTGGCGCACAACCTGACCCGCGCCGCCGGCGCACTGGCCGGCACGTTCCATGCCAGAGCGACCACCGCCACCATCCGTGACCACCTGATCAACGTGCCCGCCCGCCTGGCCCGCTCGGCCCGCCGCCTCACCCTGCACCTACCCGAACGCTGGCCCTGGAGCGCGGACTTCACCCAGCTCTTCGGCACGGTGCACGGGCCACCAGCCTCCTGACGCTCCCCGACCGACCTGCCCGAAAGGGCCCGACACCTGTGGACAAGTGGAAAAGCTGGACAGACCAGCGGCCACCCCATGCCCGAATCCGCGACTCAACCCCGACACGCCCACCCCGAAATCAGCCGGTGGATCCGGGCTGAGCTCTGAGGCGCACGAGATAATTCTCCAACTGCGCCGGACCCTGGGCTTCCACCTCTCCGCCCTTGTGTTTCATCTCCCACACTTGAAGTGCTCTCCCGGCTGAAGCCGGGAGATTCCCGCTTACCTTGCGGCAGCGGGCTTGACGCGCTTCGCACGCCTGACGACTGCCCTCCCGGCAGCCGGGATGAGCGCGAGGCCCATCCGGTACAGGTGCAAGACGTTCCGGGCTGCGTTGTGGTCGGCATTGCCCGACCAGCCGCAGTCCGGGTTCTTGCACACGAACACGGCCTGGCTCTCCCGGTTGCCGGGCGTGGTGAAGCCGCACGCTGAGCAGCGTTGGGAGGTGCCGGGGGCGGGGACCTTGTGCAGGGTGCCGCCGAGCCGGGCGGTCTTGTACGTCAGCAGGGTGACGGTGCGGCCCCATGCCTCCCCGCTGATGGAGCGGTTCAGCCCGGACTTCTGGGCAACGTTCTTCCCTGGCTCCTCGATGGTTCCCCTGGCCGACTTGACCATGTTCGTGATGGTGAGTGCTTCGACCACGACGGTGCCGTAGGTGCGGGCGATGGCGGTGGTCGTCTGGTGCTGCCAGTCCAGGGCCCGGCGCTTGGCTTTCGCGCGGAGTCCTGCGATCTGGTCGTAGGTGCGGTGCAGCCGGCGGCTGGTGCGCTCGCCGGGCTTGCGGTGCTGCTTGCGCTGCGCGGCGCGCCGCTCCAGGTGCAGAAGCCTGGCCTTCTCCTTCTCCGTCAGCCATTCGCCGTGCTCGTATGTCTTGCCGTCCGAGAGGGCGATGGGCACGGTGATGCCCACGTCGATGCCGACGTCCGGCCCCTGGTGGGGCTCGGGCTTGACCTCCAAGGTCTGGACACGGAAGGCGATGTGCCAGCCGAGCGCGTCCTTGAACAGCCGTGCCCCGGTGATCCGGTTCTCCGCGCCTGCACGCTTGCCCACGGGCAGGTCTTTGGTCCACCGGAAGCGGACCCGGCCCACCTTGGGAATGTTGACCATGCCCCAGCGGCGGTGCACGCGCACGATGTTCAGGTCCCGGCCCTGAGGGACGTCCACGGACATCACCGTGCGGAACCGGCCCTTGAAGTTCGGGGCGTCGGCGCGGCCCTCCCAGCAGTTCTTCCACGCCTGGAAGTACGTCTTGAGTACCGCTTGCGCGGCCTGCGCGGGAAGGACAGCAAGGAAGTCGATGTCCTTGCGGGCCTGTCGTACGGCGGCATCCGCGTGTCCGAGAGTCCGCTTTTCCTTCGGCATCATCTGCCACCAGGCGTGCAGCAGGTTCCACATGGTGCGGGCCGCGTGCGCCTGGCCATCAGTCCTCAACACCTCGGCAGGCGACAGCGCAAGCCGGGCACGATGCCCGAACTGCCGCTTGACCACGGTGTCTTGACTCACGATCGAGACCATAGCATTGGTTTATGTCACCGCGCTGGAACCCTAATCCCGATGTCAGAACCGGTCGCCATGTTGTCTACAACCTGCATGTTCATTTGGTTTTTGTCACGAAGTACCGGCGGAAGGCGTTCACCGACGCCATGCTGACCCGCACCGAAGAGATCATGCGGGAGGTCTGCGCCGACTTCGAGGCCGAGCTGAAACAGTTCAACGGCGAACAGGACCACGTCCACCTGCTCGTGCACTACCCGCCCAAGGTCCAGCTCTCCAAACTGGTCAACTCCCTCAAGGGCGTCAGCTCCCGCAGGCTCCGCCAGGAGTACAACGCACATGTCCGCCGGTACCTGTGGGGCGGACACTTCTGGTCCGGCTCCTACTTCGCCGGATCCTGCGGCGGAGCACCCCTGACCGTCGTCAAGCAGTACATCGAAAACCAGCAGCGCCCCGTCCGACCTCACCCCGGAGGCGCAGAGCACTCCGGCGCTCTGCGCCTCCGGGCCAAGGATGACCTTGACCCCCGCCCTGAAGGGCGGAGCACTGGCCAAGATCAGAGGTAGACCGTTTTGTCGGTCCAGCAGATCAGGTCCGCGTAGCCCGGCTTCTTTCCGGGGTTCTTGTACGAGCCGCCCTTGATGTAATTGCTGGTGCGCTCGGTGGTGACCCGGCCGCGCCCGGCGTTGTGGAGAAAGTCCCACACCTGCAGGAAAACTGCCCGGAGGTACACGGCGGTGTCGTGGCGGTTCGTCCACATCTTCCGCCAGCTCTGCGCCTGCTTCTTCTTCTCGGCCTTCAGGCGGTTCGCCTCGGCGCGGTCGGGGTCGTACAGACCGGAGGGGTCGCTGCGGCTGACCGGGCTGTTGTGGCTGTACGCGTACCCGTTCATCTGGAGCGGGTCGGCGAAGTCCTTGACCGGGTCGGCGGAGAGGAAGCGTCCGGTCGACTGGTCGTACTCGCGTGCTCCGAGGTGGATGAGTCCGGTGCCGGCGTCGTCGATGCCCACGCCGAGGTAACTGCGCTTGTCGGGCCAACTCGTCGGCTGGGTACCGCGGTTCTCACCGTAGGGCTTGTAGGACCTGCGGGTCACCGGCTGCGTCGCGGACTGCTCGACCGCGGTCGTCGCCGTACCGAGGGGGTCCGCCAGGAGCACGGTCAGCTTGTGGCCCGTGGTGGCGCCGTCGACCGTCGACCGGACCACGGTCGGTGCGCCCTCGTGCACATAGGAACGCGTCGCCCGGGTGATCTTCCCGGCCGTGGTGGTGAGTTCGGTCTCGCCGAGATACAGCACGCTGCCCGAGGGGGTGCTCTCCAGGATGCGATTGCCCTCGGCGTCGTAGACGTACTTGGTGGTGACGCCGTCGGACGTGATCTGAGTGAGCTTGTCCTCCTGGTTCCAGATCAGGTCCTGGGTGACTTCGGCCAGGTCACGGCGTGTGGTGTTGCCTGCCGCGTCGTTGGTGTAGGCCGCACCCCTGGCCGCCGGGGTGGAGGTGACATCGATCAGCGTGTGCGGCTGGGTCTCGTACGCCGGGCCGGTTCCGTTTCCGGTGACCGGTCCCGTAGCCGTACGCGAGGGTGGTGACCTTGGTGGGGTCGGCCGGGTTGTGCTCCGCCATCGACACGCGGTTGCCGATGATGTCGAACGTGTAGCTGTCCCAGTACGCGGTCGTGCCCGTGCTCACGGATCCCGAAGACCGGCTGGCGTACATCATGTACACGTCCGGTTCGACGGGGCGTCCGAAGGGCGTCGCGGTCCGCAGGTCGCCGTCGCCGAACTCCCGGCCGAGGGCCACGGCCTCGCGCACCCGGTTCACCGGGTCCGTGCGGAACAGCTTCTCGGCCAGCGTGCCGAGTCGGCGGCGCTCACCAGGCCGTCGGCCGCTCCGCGCAGCACGGTGACCGGCACGTCGAGAGGGGTGACCGAGGTCCGTCGGTAGTCCTCGTACATCTCCTGGTCGGCGCGGAGCACCGGGAGCAGCAGTGCGGCCATCTCCTCGTCGGCCAGGGCCGGGTGACGGTATCCGGCCAGCTCCTCCAGCCGTGTCAGGAACTCCCGGTCCGGCAGCCCGGTGGTCCGCCGGAGCCGGGGCACGGTGGAACCGGGCGTACCGCTGATGATCAGATGCCGGAGCCGCACGCCGTGCCGCTGGAGCAGTTCGGCCAGTTCGAAGGCGACGGTGCCCCCCAGGCAGTGGCCGAACAGCACGGCCTCGTCCCGGCCGTCCAGGGCCGAGAGCACCCGGGGCAGCAGGTCGGCGGCCGCCGCGGCCACCGTGCGGTGCGGCGGCTCGCCGAACCGCTTGTCGTGCCCGGCCAGGTCGGGCGCGATGATCTCGAAGCCCCCGTCGACCTGCCAGGGGCGGAAGAACGAAGCGCCGGCGCCGGTGTGCGGGAGGCAGACGACCGGCAGCCGGGCCGCCGCGACGGACGCCGTGCTGATGACCCGGGCCAGCTCCGGGGCGTGGTCCCGGGCGAAGTAGTGACCGCCGTCCGCGATGAGGTCCAGCCGCACGGCATCGGCGAACCGTCATGAACCGGGACGCGCCCGCGCCCCGGGCGATCTGGTCGAGACGGTCCACGGCGGGCCGGGGAATCGTCGACCGGCACAGGTCGCCCTCGGCCGCCTGCGCCGGATCGGCGGGACGGTCGGTCGGCAGCGTCATCCCCGCGCCGTCCAGCCGGGTACGCCAGTAGCCGGTCAGGCGGTCCCGTTCCGCCGCGTCGAGCTGGTCCCGTTGCCAGCTCGCGAAGTCCGCGTACTGGACGGGGAGCGGGGGAAGCCCCGAAGGAACGCCGCGCAGGGCCGAGTTGTAGGCGTCCGCCAGTTCGGCGTGCAGGAGCGGCACCGACCAGCCGTCGCAGGCGATGTGGTGCACGGCGAGCAGAAGCAGGTGCTCCCGCGGTCCGAGCCGGAGCAGTTCCGCGCGCAGGAGGGGGCCGGCTCCCAGGTCGAACCGGGCCGCCTGCGCCGCGGCGAGCCGCCGGGAAACCTCGGCGGCAGCCGCGCCGGTCAGGTCGCGAACCGGCAGCGGCACCCGCGTGGCCGCCCCGATGACCTGGTACAACGCGCCGTCGCACTCGGTGAACGTGGTGCGCAACGCCTCGTGCCGCGCGACCACGCTGCTCAGCGCGGCGCCCAGTGCGTCGGTGTCGAGGGGGCCGCGGAGCGACACGGGCAGCGGCACGGTGTACGCCGAAGCGCCCTGCTCCAGCTCAGCGACCATCCACAGCCCGGCCTGCGCGTACGAGGCGGGGACGAGCGGCCCGGCCGGGTGCCGCCGCGGAATGCCGGGCCGTCCCGACCGGCTCTCCTCGAGCGCCTTCAGCAGCCGAGCCCGTTCCGGTGACCGCGCGGGTGACCCCGGGGCAGGGATAATCGCCACCTGTTCTCCTTGGACTCGGCACATCTCCCGAGACCGTAGAAGGGGGCGGTTAGCCCGAGGTTATGCAGCGAGAAGGCGCGAGATGTCGCGGACCTCGGCGTCGAGGGCCTCCGCGTTCAGGGCCTTCCCGCCGGCGTCTTCCGGAGCGCCGTCGAACAGGTCCAGGGCGACGGCACGTGTCCGGTCACGGCGCCATACTCCGCGGACCAGCCCGTCCACCACCACGGTGGGGCTGATCTGACCGCCGCCCGGCCAGACCATACGGGCGTGCTCGGGCTCGACAGACAGCCGGCGATCGGCGAATCCCACCAGGTAGTTGTCGTAGGCCGGCAGCAACCGGACATCGTCTGTCGGCTCCAGGCCGGACGGTGCACCGGCCGGCAGCGCGTACTCGTCCTGGCCTTCGACACGGCACGGTTCGGTCAAACCCGCCCCGAGCAGATCCTTCCACTCCGAGCGGACGGCGGGCAGCCCGAGCCCCGACCAGGTGGCGAAGTCGGCCACCGTCGCCGGCCCGTGCGCCGCCAGGTATCTGCGCAGCAGCTCTCTGACCGCGTCTGTACCGGAAGGTCCGGCCGAGTCGGGCAGCCAGTCCTTCGCGAGCACATAGGTGGCGGAGCCGTCCTCCCGGACCGGACCGAAACAGGCGGTACCGAGCAGAGCGGACCGGCGGACGAGATGGAAGGGGATCTGGCCGGAGGCGTGGAGGCCCGCTTCGGTCATCCGCGCCGCGAGTTCATCCCGGGTCAGGGGGCCGTCCGCAAGCGCCTCGGTGATCACGCGCTCCCCAAGGGCCAGCTCGGCCGGCCCGAGCCCCAGCTCGCGGTACCGGCGCTCACTGCGGCGCAACAGCCGCGGAGCGAGCAGTTCACGGAGCCAGCCCGCGTCACGGGCCGGGACCAGGTACAGCGTGCCCCGCATGAACCAGCCCCGCACCACACTTCGCGCGGCGCCGAGCGCCAGGTACACGTCTGCCTCGGTCAGCCCGGAGCCGCGCGCCCTGAGTCCGAGCGCCGCCGCCCTCATATCCTGTGCCTGCACCGCCAGGCACCGCTCCAGAACCTCGGGCACCGACGTCGCGCGCCGATCGCCCCCCACACCCTGCGACCACGCACGAAGCAGTCTTCCCTCAGACGGACCGAGCTCCCGCACGTTCCTCCCCCGGCCTCATGGCTGCTGACGGTTCCCGAACCGTAGCCGGTCGCCGTCTCGCACGCACAGTGCGCGGGCCTTCAGCACACGGGCCTCAGCGCGCGGGGCCTGAGCGGACAGGCCTTGCCCCGATCGTGGACGCACGAGACGCTGGATCCCACGGTCCGCTGCCGACGGGCGTGTGGGGATACATCGCGCTGCCGGCCGAACGGGGACGTCTGCACCAGCTCGCCGCGTCGCGGCCCGATACGAGTAGCTGCGGTGCGTGGCGTTCCGCAAGTCGGGTCAAGCGGCGTTCCAGGTCCTGGATCTGCGCGGTGAGCTGCTCGATCCGGTGGGCCGGCAGGCACAGGGTGATGCGGGTGGCCTGCAGTGCTGTCTCTTCGTCGCCCTCGTCGTAGTTGCTGTCGTCGGCGAACCGTGCGCAGGTGCGGAAGAGGTGCGGGTTGTTCAGCCCAGCAAGTTCTTCGCGCAGGTCCGGGTCGGCGGTGACGAGGACGGCCTTGAGCTGGTTGATGGCCTGGGTGCGGGCCTTGACTGCCGACCCTTTGGTGAGTTTGGCCTATCGGTCCTGCGTCGAGGAGTACGACGGACAGGGCGGGAACTGGACCTGCACCCGCTGGTACTGAGCGGTTTGCGCCACGGTTCGTCCTGGCCCCTGGTCCGGGACGGATGGCGCCGCGGCCGGGCCCTCCTGCGTCGGTTCCCAGGCTGCCGCGCACAGGGACTCGGCCACGGCGGCCGTGTAACGGGCGGCGGTGAGCCAGTAGGTGGCGAAGCCGTCGGTGTCGGCAGGGAGGAGGCGGCCGAAGAGGTCGCGATCGCGTTGGGCCGCCGAGGTGCACAGGGCGGTGAGGAGTCCGGCGGCCGTGGGGAGGCCCGCGCGGCGGATGCGGCGGGTCTCGGCGGTGACGTCGCCGAGCATGCCGAGGGCGGCGCGGCCCGCCGGGACCGTCTGTTCGACCCGGCGCTCCAGGAGGTACAGGGGCGAGTGCGCGCCGGACCCTCCGGGCTGTGGCGGGGCGGGGTGCACGGGGGCAGCCGGGTCCGGGAGGTCGGTGCGGCGCAGGCGGTCGAGGCCGAGGTCGATCGTTCCTTCGCCGGTGGGGTGCGAGCAGGCGAGGAGGGTGAGCCGGGGGTGGTGGGCGGGCACCAGGCGGCCGATGATCCTCAGCCGTGTCCCCGGAGCCGTGGCCAGCAGCATCAGGTTGTCGCGGTGGGCCAGCGCGGGGTCGTCGTCGGCGACGGTGAGCCGGACGGGAATGCCTCCCTCGCACAGCGCGAGCAGGCAGGTGCCGCCCGACTCCCGTACGGCGCCGAGGAGTTCGACGTCCAGGAAGAGCAGGTCGCTGCCGCCGTCGTCCGGGTCCGCGTAGCGGGAGGTGGACCGCAGGGCGCGGGCGGCCTGTTCGGACGGCGGCGTCTCCCACAGGGCGGCGAGCGGCAGCTCCGTCCACGCCACGCCCCGGGCGGTAACGGCCTTGACGCCCTTGCCGGCGCCCAGTCTGCCGTCCGGCGAGACCGTCGCCCCCGAGACCGCCAGGCCGGCCCGGCCCAGCTCCCGGTGGGTGAGCGCGCTGTCCCCCAGGCGCACGGCCCGGTCGGCCACGCCCAGGGCGCGCCCGACGCCGCCGGGTGCCACGTCGCCGACCGTGCAGAGGCGGCCGTCGGATCCGGCGACCCAGGTGCGGACGCCGCCGTGCCCCGAGTCGGTGACCACGGGTTCGGTGAACAGGCCGTACAGGCGCAGCGAGCCCTCCGGGCTGTACGGGCGGCGCGCGCGGCCTCTGACGGCGGCCAGCTCCGCCCCGGACGCCGTCCCCACTCGGCGTGCGGTGCCCAGGAGTTCGGCCAGGGCCGTGACGAGGTCGGCGGTGCGGTACGACGGGTCCCCGGCGCGGGCCGCACGCAGCAGCGTGACGACGGACAGCGCGGCGCCCGCGGCGCGCGGCAGGTGCCGGAGCCGGGCGGTGTGCGCGGCGCGGAGGAGGACCGACTGGGTGACGGCGCCGGCCCCGTCGACGCCGGCCTCCAGCACGGCGGCGCCCGCCGACCACAGGGCGTCGGCCGCGGCACGCTGGGCTGGGCTCGCCACCTCGGGCGAGGAGGCAGAGTCGGGGGTGGGGGCGGGGTCCGTTGCGGAGGCGGGTTCGGGGACCGCGCGGGTGGGCTGGTCGGCGAGCTCCGGCGCCGGGTCCGCCGTGGGGGCGGCGCAGGCGGCGGCCGCGCGGTGGACGCATGCCGGGGCGAGGAGGCAACCGCAGGTGATGGCGTCCGCCGTCGCCACCACGCCGCCCGGGGCGTGCAGGCGCAACTCGGTCTCGTCGTCGACCGCGATCGTCACCGTGTCCCCGTCGCGGTGCGTCGGGCGGGCGCCGAGCTTGGTGACTGTCGCGTCCAGCCGCTTGCGCAGCCGGGGCGAAAGGTCCTCCACCAGCGTGGCCGTGACCTCCGGCGCGACGGGTGGCAACTGGGCGGCGGTCATGCGGTCTTCTCCCCTATCCAGCGGGCCAGTTCGAGTGGGCTGAGGGCCGCCACGGGCATGCCGGCGGCCACGAGCTGCCCGGCGACGCCCGTCGAGTAGCGGGGCCGGCCGGCGTCGTCGAGACTCGCGCACCCGAGGACGTGGCAGCCGGTGTTCACCAGGGCCCGCACCTCGGCGAGCAGTCCGCCGAGCGGCGCGCCCTCCTCGAAGTCGCTGATGACGACGACGAGGGTGCGGGTGGGCACCGCGATCAGGCTGCGGGCGTGCCGCAGCCCGGCGGCGATGTGCGTGCCCCCGCCCACGCTCACCTCCAGCAGGAGGGAGAGGGGATCGTGCACATGGCCGGTGAGGTCGACGACCTCCGTGGAGAAGGCCAGGAAATGGGTGCTCAGGGTCGGCACCCCGGCGAGCACGGAGGCGGTCAGCGCGGACCAGATCGTGGACGCCTCCATGGATCCGGAGACGTCGGTGACCAGGATCAGGCGCCAGTCGGCCGACCGGCGGCCGCGACTGCGGAACACCGGCTTCTCGGGGATCACCCGGACCGTTCCGTCGGCCGTCCTGCGGGCGGTGGCCAGGTTGGCGCGCAGCGTGCGCGGCAGGTCCAGCCGGCCGCCGGGCCGGCGGGTGGGCCGGGCCAGCATCGTGCCGGTGAGGGCGGGTCGCAGCCGGGTGGCGAGCTGCCGGGTCAGTTCGTCGACCAGGTGGCGGACCAGGGGCCGGAGCGCCGCCAGGCGGGCTTCGGGGAGGCCGCCGGCGTACCGCAGGATCGTCCGGAGCAGTTCCACGGAGGGGGTGGCGGCCGCCGGGTCGAGTTCGGCGAGGACGTCCTGCCGGCCTGTCACGGCTGCGGCGGCGAGGACCTCCTCGCGGATGCCGGGGCCGAACAGCGCGGCCAGTTCCTCGGACCACTCGCGGACACCGGGGAACGACGGTTCCCGGCCGCCGCGCGGTCCGGAGCCGCCACCGTGGCCGGGGCCGGGCAGGCCGCTGCGGGATCCCTCGCCGTGTCCCGCGCCGTAGAGCTCGTCCAGAGCGGTCGCCAGACGGGCGGCGCCGGACGGCAGTTGGTCGGATCGCCGGCCGAGCACGAGCCGCCACCGGTCGGCGGGCGCGAGGGTCCGCGCGGGGGTGGCCTCGGTGGAGGCTGCGGTGTGGGGTGTGACGGTGGGGCGCGTTGCGGCGGGATGGCCGGACAGCGGTGGGAACCGGTCGTCGTGCGCGGGTGGCGGGACAGGCAGGCCGAGGCCGGTCAGGAGCTCGCGGGCCGCGAGGTCGGCGGCCGTTCGGCGGGCCAGCTCGGCCGGATCGTCCGCGTCGAGGGTGCCCACCCGTTCACCCAGCCGCTCCTCGACGGTGTCCAGCAGCCGGTCCCGGGCGGCCGGGCTCAGGGTGTCGAAGCCACCGCGCAGGGCCGGCAGCCGGGCCAGGAACGCGGTGTCGTCCAGCTCGACGACCCGGTGCAGCAACGGGTCCAGGGCGCCCACGCCGACGGTCAGGAGTGGGCCCGCCACTGTCAGGACGCCGGTGAGGCGGGCGGTGAGCGCGGCCCGGGAGGTGCTGTCCACGGCCCCGTCCACCCAGGAGGCGACGCGCCCCCCGAAGGTCTCGGCCTCTTCGTGGCCAGTGAGCACCCTGACTGCTCCGGCGGCCGCGGCGATCAACGGGGTGCCGTCGGCGGCCAGCCGGGCGAGGGCAGCGGTGAGCCGGATGCCGCCCAACCGGTCGGCCCGCTGGGCCAGTTCGAGCAGCGCCCGGGCGTCCTCGGGCTCCTCGGAGCCGGTCAGGCCGTCGACCTGGCGGACCGCGGCCGAGGTCAGGAGTTCGGCCGCGTGTGCGGTGCGGGTGACACGGGCGGAGGCGGTGGCGTCCGGGGCCGAGGGGCCGTCGGGCGCGGCCGGGCCCGGCAGGTGGCCGGCGTCGATGCGATCCAGCAGGTCGAGCCCGGCAAGGAGTTCGGGAAGGGTGCCGCTCGCCGGGAGTACGGCCGCCAGTTCAGTCAGCCGTTCGTCGGCAAGGGCGGGGAGCCCGCACTCGGCGGCCTCCGTGAGGCCGCGGACGACCTGGGCGGCCGTCGGGCCGTCCTCCGCGCGCTCGGCCGCGTGCCGCTGCCGCAGCACGCCCATGGCCGCCTGGGCCGGGGTGACGCCGCGGGCCCCGGCCGCGGTGAGCATCGCGGCCGTCGCCGGGGTCCACCGCACCTGCCAGCGCGTCGTGAGTCCTTCCGTGCCCGCCGCGCCGGTCACCCCCTGCTCCTGCGCGTAGGGGATGCCGCACACCGTCAGCCTGCGCAGCAGCAGTTCGCGGCGCCGGTCCAGGGTGGAGCGCGCCGGGTCGAGCCGGAGGTCGCGCGGTGTCTTCTCGTGCGCGTCCTCGGGGCCGGGGAGGGAGAGCGCCGCGGTCTCGGCCTCGACGGCGGGGCCCAGTCCGCTGCGCGGTGCGGCGGGCGCGGGCCGTCCGGTGCGGGCTCCGACGAGTACGCGTTCGAGGGCCCGGGCGACGGCGCGGCCCGTGCCGTAGGTCTCGCCGCGCCCCAGCACCGTCTGCACGGCTTCCAGGAGTTCACCGCGGCCGGGGGCGGGCAGGTCGCGCAGACGGGCCAGGTCACCGGCCACCCGGACGACCTCCCGGCCGTCCGCCGGGCCGTAGGGGTGGCCCTGTTCGCGCAGGGCGGCGCAGACCCGGACCGCGGTGCGGATCAGCGCCTCGTGCAGCGCGGCCGGGTCCCCGGCGGCGTCCAGGACGGTGTGCTGCCACTCCGGGTCCCGGATGCCGGCCGGGTAGCCGGACCGTGAGTCGAGCAGCGGGTACGTGTAGGGGACCAGGGAGACCGTGCACGCCGCCGTCCCGGGGGCGCCGTTCACGTGGCCGTCCGCGCCCGGCGCGTCCGGCGCGTCCGGCGCGGGGCCCCCGGTGGCCCCGGCGTCGGGCGTCAGCAGCGCCGGGGTGTGGAAGGCTCCCACCACCACGGCGGGCCGCCGCCCGCTCGCCAGGGCCTCGGCGACATGTCCGCGCATACATGCCTCGCGCACCAGGTCCGTGCCGTGCACCCCGCCCCGCGCCTCGGCCTCGTGGCGCAGCGCCCAGCCGGTGAGCAGGGCGGCACGGCGGAGCGCCTCGGGTGTTGATCCGGGTGCGAGGGCCTCCACCAGTCTGTCCCACAGGTCGTCGCCGTCCCGGCCGGTGAGCCGGGACCGGAGCGCGGCGGACAGCCCGTGCCCCTCCCCCGGCACGGGCGCGGAGTCGGCGCCCGGGACGGGGGCGGGGGTGTCCGGACCGCCCCCCGCCCACGCCCGGTCGGCCAGCGGCAGGTCGCAGGCCACAGCCGGGACCCCGTTCCTTGCCGCCCAGCGCAGAGCGACCAGTTCGGGCGAGAAGTCCGCGAACGGGTAGAAGGCCGGCCCCCGTGCGCCTGCCGAACCGGGACCGGGCCCGTCGGCGGGCACGGCGGCCAGCGCCACCGGGGCCTCGGTCTCCTCGTGGGCAAGCCAGCCCAGCCAGGGCTGGAACTCGGCGGGCAGTTCGACGAGGAGGACGTCGGGGGCCGCCGCGTCCAGCAGTGCCGGGAGGGCTGCCGCCAGCGAGGGCGCGTGGTGGCGCACCCCGATCAAGAACGGCGACCCGGGTCCGGTCGCCGCGAGGGCCGCCACCGCGGCTTCCGGGGTGGCGGGCCCTGCCGCCGGGCCCTGCGCCGGGGAGGCGGCCGGCGCAACGGCGGTGGGCGAGACCTCGGCGGTGGACCGCGTCTCGGGGGTGGTCGACTCGCTCATCCGTCAGTTCTCCAGCACCGCGCGCAGGTCCCACAGGGCACGCCAGGTGGCCGACCCCTGCTCCGCGCGCCTGCGCACCGGCCCGTCCCAGTACCCCAGCAGCCTTGCCGCGTCGGCGGGGTCGTCCTTTCGGACGACGCCGAGCAGATGGCCGGGCAGGAGGGAGAGCACGTCCCGGTCGCCAGGGAAGTAGGTGGCGGCCAGGCCCAGGGAGCCCGCGACCGAGACCGCCTCGGCCGTGCTCATCACCGTGGACGGGCGCTCGACCTCCCAGCCCTCCACGGAGCGGCCCTCGCGCAGGTCCCGGAAGGCGGTGACAAGGGCTTCGAGGACCGCGTCGTCCACCTGGTAGGCGGCGCCCACGCGTTCGACGGCCGCCCGCGACTGACGCCGGACGAGCGCGGTCTCGGTGTCCACGTCCCCGATGGGGCCAACGGTCTCGAAGTTGAAGCGCCTCTTCAGCGCGGCGGACATCTCCGAGACGCCCTTGTCCCGCAGGTTGGCGGTGGCGATGAGGGTGAACCCGGGGGCCGCGTGCACCTGGGCGCCCTCGCCGCCCGCGAGTTCGGGGACCGCGATCCGCCGCTCGGAGAGCAGTGACACGAGAGCGTCCTGGACCTCCGGCAGGCAGCGGGTGACCTCCTCGACGCGGGCGACGGCCCCCCGGGTCATGGCGGCGAGTACCGGGGAGGGAACCAGGGCCTGCTCGGTGGGGCCCTGGGCGAGCAGCAGCGCGTAGTTCCAGCCGTACTTGAGCTGGTCCTCGGTGGTGCCCGCGGTGCCCTGCACGGTGAGCGCGCTGGTCCCGCAGACGGCCGCCGACAGCAGCTCGGAGAGCATGGACTTGGCGGTGCCGGGTTCGCCCACGAGGAGGAGTCCGCGCTCACCGGCAAGGGTGACCACGCACCGTTCGACCAGGGCGCGCTCGCCGACGAACTTCTGCTCGATCACCAGGCGGGGCGGCACCCCGGCTCCGGGCCGGGCGCCCTTCGGCAGGCTCAGTGCCTCGCCCGCGCTGCCCGTCACGAAGGTGACGACGGCGCGCGGGGTGAGCAGCCAGCCGGGTGGGCGGGGCCCGGAGTCGTGGGCGGCGAGGAAGGCCAGCTCGGTGGCGTACCGGTCCTCGGGCGGCGTGACCTGGCGGAGCTCCCGGCCGGGCGCCGTCGCCCGGTCCGGGACGCCGCCCGTGGTGGTGCTGTCCACGGTGGTCGTGATGTCGTTCGTCATCGGCGGCGGCCCTTCCGGGTTGCGCGGGTGTCCAGTTCTTCGAAGGCGGGGGCGTCGCCTCCGCGGACCCGTGCCCAGGCGGCTGCGAACAGCGCGGGCACGGGGAGGTGGGGCAGGGTCCGGGTGGACCCGGCCACGGGGTACAGGCGTTCCTTCCAGGTCTCCAGCGGCAGTCCGGGGGCGCCGCGTTCGAGCCAGCCGCAGGGGAGGAACAGGGTGCGGCCGGCGCGGGAGCGCTTCGCCTCCACGACGAGGTCGCCGGCGGCGAGTTCCGCCCGGGCCTTCTTGACCCGTGCCGGCTTCCACTCGGTCCAGCGGACGCAGTTGCGGTCCGTCGGATCGGGCAGGGCGAGCAGCATGAGGTAGAGGGCGGCGGCGTCCGCGCTCAGGCCGAGGGTGTCGACGGCCTCGGCCACCAGGTCCGGCACCGCACGCGTCGGGTCCTGGGCCGGGTGGTGCGGGGAGCCGTCGGGGGCGCCCGCCGAGGCCAGCGCGTCGGGCTCCTCGCCCAGCAGTGTGCGCAGGGCGAGCAGATCGCCGGTGCTGTGACGGCCGACGGTGCCCTCGACGAGTCCGAACGCCGGGTCGTCGGGGCCTGCCAGGCCGGCCGGGCGAATCAGCAGCTTCTCGTTGTCGCCGTGGCCGGGGGCGAGGAGCAGCGCCGTGCCGGCCCGGACGAGACCGTCGGCGCCGGCGCCGCCGGACTCGGGGAGCCCGTGGGCGGCGCGGACGGCGGGGCCGATCGAGCCCCCCGACTCGGTCCAGTCGAGACCGAGGTCCAGCACCAGGTCCGGGTCGGCGAGGCGGCTACGCAGGGCCGCGAGCCCGACGGGCAGGTGCGCCCGCAGGAGGTGCCCGTACGGCAGCGTGTAGGCGAGGGTGCGCAGGGCGGTCAGCGCCGAGGAGACCGCACCGCGTGCGCCCACCCGGCGCAGGCCCGGGCGGCCGGTGCCGTCCTGGACATCGGTGCCGTGGGCGAGCCAGGTCCGGGAGCCCGTGTTGAGGATCAGGTCGACGGCGCCCGAGGTGGTGCCCGACAGGTCCAGGTCCAGTTCCTCGGGGACGCGGACGAGGGAGGCCAGGCGCTTCTGCCAGACCTCGGCGGCGGCCCGGACGTCGGGGCCCGTGGACCACAGCTCGGCCGGGTCCGCGGGCAGCAGCGCCCGGAGCAGGGCGTGCCGGTCGTCGCGGGGCAGGGCGTCCAGCCTGGCCTGGGCCGCCTCGAAGGCACGTGTCTTCACCCCGAGCAGCGCGAGCGCATCGGCGCCGGGCTCCTCGACGGCTGCCGACAGCAGGGCGGCGGCTTGGAGGGGACCGATTCCGGTGGCCGTGTGGAACGCCTCGGCGGCCTCCGGACGCCAGGGTGCCGGGCCCTGCTCCCGTACCAGGGCGGTGAGCCGGGTGAGCCGGTCGCGGGCGATGCCCTGCCGGTGAACGTGCTCGTGGTCCAGGGTGAAGCCGGGGACGGGGCCGAAGGCGCCGGTCGGGTCGTGGTCCAGGGCAAGCCAGCATGCCGCGTCGTTCCGGGAGTTCCGGCCGCGGTTGGCGATGACCACGACGGTGCGGGCGCCCCTGCGCAGCACCTGGCCGAGGCGGTGCACGGCCTCGGGGCGTCCCGGCCCGGTCGTCCCTCCGAGGATCGGCTCGACGAGCTCCACCTGCCGGACCGTGCCCGCGGGGTCGGCCAGCGGGCCTGCGGCGAGGGTTTCCAGCAGCACGAGGAGACCGGTGCGGTGCTCGGGGGAGGTGGTCGCCGAGGCGGCCCGGTAGGCCAGTTCGGGCAGGTTGTCGAGGAGAGGGGTCCAGGCCAGGGAGTCGCCGGGCACGGTGTACTCGTCCCGCTGCCAACCGTCCACGGGGGTGAACGGAACCTTGGACGGTATGGGTGGGCCGAACGCCGGCTCGCCGCCGAGGACATGGTTGACGGCGAGGATCTGCCGGATCGCGGTCCACCGTCTCCCGGCTCCCCACCAGCCGCCGCGCATCCGCTCGGAGTTCCAGGCAGAGGCGATCTGCAGAGTCGTGTCGTCGCCGTGCTCGGGCTCGTGATCGAAGAACATGCCCTGGGTGCGTGCGGTGTTCCGGGGCGTGGCCGGCTGCACGGGCTTGGGCGGTTCCAGGTACCGGGCGGCTGCGGCAGCCCGGTCCACCGCGTTCCGGACGAGGGCGGTGACGCCCGCGAGGAGCCGTGCGTCGGACACCTCGGGCAGCACCCTGGCGACGGCCTCCTGGCTCAGCTCCCGTGACGAGGGCCCGGTGTACTCCTTGACCGCCCGGAACGCCTCCAGGTGCCGGGCGACCGCGGCGGCGACCTCCTTGAACAGCTCCCCCGCCCGGGAGTCCGTCAGGTTCCGCAGGGCGGTGGAGCCCCGCTCGTCCCTCGGGCGCAGGGCGTGCCAGTAGGTGACGGGAGGCACGTAGGGGGTGCCCGCCGCGTCGTTCCCACCGGAGGAGTCGGGGTTGACGGACCACAGGCTGCCACCGGTGCCGTCCGTGTCCGCCGGGTGCGCTTCGACGGAGCGGTGGCGCAGTGCCGCGACCGGCCGTGACCCGCCGGGCAGGGTGAGGGCGCCGAGCGGCACCGGAGAGCCGCCGCCGGGCAGCGGGTACGGCAGGGTGACCGTGTGGCCGTCGGGGGTGCCGGCGACGATCCGGTGCCCGTCGGCGGGGGCGGCCGTGCCGGGCTCGGTGACCGTGCGGCGGACCCAGCGGCCGAGGACCGTGCCGTCCGTTCCGAACGGGGTGGTCTCCAGGCCGGGCTGGAGGGGCAGCACCTGGCAGTGCTCGGTGAGTAGCCGGGTGCCGTCCTGCACCCCGGAGCGGAGGAAGGCGGGGAGGGATGCGCGGCCGTGCGTGCCGCCGGCCGGGTCGTACTCCAGCCATACCCGCTGCGTGCCCTGGTGGCCTTCCCGCCAGAGACCGGTGCCGTCGGAGATGACGGCGCGCTGAGGCGGGAGGGAGGTGTCGCCCGCGTGCAGGGCCTTGCCGCCGGTGGCACGGCCGCCGCTGGGCAGGGGGATGCAGACCTCGTCCGAGGGGCCGGAGCCGCCCCAGCGGGGGATCTGCTCGCCGCCGACGGTGAACACCTCGGCGGGGCGGTGCGACCAGTAGCCGCGCTGCTTGCCGTCCTCCCACCAGATGACCATCAACTCGCCGTCGACGTAACGGAAGGCGAGCTGCCGCCAGTGGTCGACGGTGGCGGGCAGCCGCAGGGTGTGCCGCAGCAGAACGCCTTCGGGGCCGACGACGACGGCCCGTTCGAGCGTGTTCAGGATCAGCGCGGGCCAGGCGCCGGTGACACCGACGCTCTCCGACCGGTGGCGCCGCTGACGCACGGCGGCGGCCTCAGCGGCCAGTTCGGCGTAGGTCTCGTCGAGCGCGGGCCAGCCCAGTTCGTCGAGGACGCCGGTCCGCAGGGTGGAGGCGAGCAGCGGCACGACATCGTGGCCCTTGAGGAGTCGCACGGCCTCCGGGGCGACGTCCGCGACCACGGTGCGGAACGCCGAGAGCCTGTTGAGAGCGGTGTGCAGCCCGGGGAGCCCTCGCGCGGCCGTGTACTCCTCGGCGCAGGCGGTCAGCCACTCCCGCAGGATTCCGGAGAGCACCGGGTGCGCCGCCAGCTTCGCCATGCCGGCGTCGCTCAGCCGCTGACTGTGTCCGTCGCCGAGGCTGCCGACGTTCCGGCGCAGAAGGGCGCGGAAGACCGGCCGTTCGGCGACGGCGGTGAGGTCCCGCGCGCCGGGCGCGGTGTCGGTGAGCCAGGAGCCGAGCGGGACGCCGGGGCCCTGAGCGGTGTCCGTGCCCTGGTCGTCCGGCTCGGCGACGGGGACGCCGGAGGCCAGGCAGAGGTCGAGGAGGTCCAGGTCGGCGGTGCGCTGCCAGCGGCCCTGGAACAGCTCGACGGGGCGCCCGTCGGCCCGCAGCCGGTCCGCCATCCGGGCGGCCAGGTCGAGGGTCTGCGGGCTGCGGCCCGAGGTGACCCGGTTGAGCCGGCGGTGTGCCTCCCAGCGGGCGAGCCAGTCCGCCGGGGAGACGGACGGGTCGGAGGAGTCGGAGGGAGCGTTGCCGGAGGTGCCCGGGAGGGCGGTCAGCAGGTCCTCGGCGCCGGACTCGGCCAGCAACGCGAGCCAGCCGGATTCGCCGTCCGTGTCCCGGCCGCTCTCGCTGAAGGTCTCCGGGAAGAAGCCGAGGAGCCGGGCCCGCACAGCCGCGTCCCGTCGAGCGAGGGCGATGAGCGCGGAGCGGTAGGTCTCCCAGAACGAGGCGGGGGCGCGGACGACGCCCGGGGAGCCGATCAGATCCGCCACCAGGTCGCGTTCTGCGGCCTCGCGGTCCAGCCCGGCGGCCTTGACCAGCGCGCGCACGTCCTGTGGCAGCGCCGCGTACGGCGGCATGCCGGCCGCGCAGCGCTCGACCAGCAGACGGCGGAACTGCGCCCAGGCGTCCGCCGGTGCGAGCCGGGCCACCAGGTCCCGCACGTACTGCCGCAGCGCCTTGACGGTCAGCGCGCCGGCGAAGGCGAACTCCAGGAAGACGGCCCGCTGCCGGTCCTCGTCCACGGCCAGCCCGTGCACCCGCTCGGCCTCGCGGGCCTTGCCGAAGAAGGAGGCGGCGTAGGTGGTGTTCTCGGCCTGGAGGAAGAGGCGCGCCACCTGCTCGTAGTAGGTGGGGAGGAAGTGGGGCACGGCCCGGCCGAGCCGGGTGCCGAGTGCGTCGAAGCCCTCCTTGGCCGCTCCGGCGCGGGTCCTGGCCTGCCGGCCCAGCCGCTCGATGTCTTTGACCAGGGCCAGGGCGTGGTGCCCGTTGGCCGGGTCGTTGACCAGCGCCCAGGCCGGGAAGCCCAGCGTCTCGCGGCGCACCTGGCCCACGACGGGGGCCTCGGCGGTCCGGGCCAGCCCGAGGAACTCCAGGGCCAGGTCCTCGGCTTCGCCGAGGGTGCCGGGCACGAGCCGGACCACGGGGCGGTCGCCGAGGGCGGTGTGCGTGTAGGTGCGGGCGGTCAGCGCGTCGGCGTCGTCCCGGTCGGTGGTGCCGACCGGGAGGATCGCGCCCGCGTCCAGCAGGGCCGCCGCGCGGGCCTCCGCGGCGAGGGTGGAGGCGCTCTCGCCCCGGGCCTGGACGGGGAGGGACGCCGCGCCCGCTGCCGTCGTGTTCGCGTTGGTGTTCGTCGTCGTGGTGCTCATGCCGCCCGCTCCTCGTCCTCCACGTCGCGGCCGGCGTAGAGCGCCGCCGCCATGCGCATGCCCTCGGACCACGCGACGGGGCCGACCTCGGCGGCCGTCAGCGCCCGCCCCGCAGGGTCGGTCCAGCCCAGGGGGCCCGTCTCGGTGCCGTACTCGTCGTATCCGTCGTGCTCGCCGATCCAGATGCGCGCCTCGGCGGTGGCGCCGTCCTCGACGACCGGGCAGACCGCGTATCCGCCGCGCGACCGGTACCCGAGTTGGGTGACGCGGCCGTGCAGGAAACGCAGTTCCTTGAACACGCCGCCCGCGTAGGTGTCCACGGAGGTGGTGTCCGGGGCGAGGCCCGGCGGGCGGCGCCACACCTCGCGGAACAACTGCTCCACGTTCTGGCGCACCCCCAGTTCGACCGCGAACTCCCGCAGCTCGTCGAGGTCGTCGAGGAGGACGGGGTGGGGCACGCTGACGACGTCCGGGGTGATGCGGACCGTGTCGCCGTCGAGGTCGACGAGGCCGAGACCGCGGTCGGGGTCGACATCGCGCAGGAACCCGGCTACCCCACCGTCCGCGCCGGTGACCACCACGTCCCGCAAGGCCGCCTGCCACGCCGGGTCGGGCCAGACCCGGGCGAGCACGGCCGTGGGGACGGGCAACGAACGCACCATCCACTGCTCGACGTCGGTCAGGCACTGGTGTGCGTGCCGCTCCAGCCACTCGGTCAACTGCCGAAGCCCGACGACCGCCGGGTCGTCCTTCAATCTGGCCGGGACGGACTTCAGCCGCCGGCCCTTCCCGTTGCGGCAGACCACCTTGCCCGCCTCCAGGGCGACTTCGTAGTCGCCCGCAGGAACCCACCCCATGCGCTGTTCTCCCCGTTGTTACGGACGGCCGCCGAACCGGCGGCACGCTGATGAAACCCGTCAACGGCAACGCACCGTGGCGAGTGGGAGAGACTCTAGGCGTCCCCACTGACAACGGGTTCGGACCCCTCCGCTTCGCCGTACGTGCCCGCCCCCCGGAAGGGACCGCCCGGCCGTGCCCACCGTCCCGCCGGGCCAGCGACGCCACGGGGCCCGCCGGCGCAACCGACGGAACACCAGGCGTGGCTGGCTGGCTCCCCCTCGGCGGCAGGAGCTTCGCTCATGCTGCGGCAGGTGGCGGTGGTGTCCTTTTCCGGCCGTGGCGTGTTGGTGAGCCCGGTTGATTGTCGAGTCGACCCGGACCTGTGGGGCTCGTAAAGTCATCGCTGCTGGTCAGCACCCGCCTCCAGGGTCGTCGGTGGGGACTTGTAATGCTGCCCTGGTGATCGTGTCCCTGCTCTACCACACCGCCCGCGCGCTGTTGTCCGTCCCCGCGGTCCTACTGCGTCGAGACACCGCCAAGGATGCCGAACTGCTGGTGCTGCGGCACGAAAATGCCATCCTGCGCAGGCATGTGAAGGGCGGGGTGCGTTATGAGCCGGCCGACCGGTTCTGGCTCGCCGCCCTCAGCTCGCTGATACCGCGTGGCCGCTGGGCCGCCGTCCTCCCCGTCACCCCCGGCACTTTGCCGGCCTGGCACCGCAAACTGATCGCCAGGAAGTGGGACTACCGCGGCTCTCGCACCGGACGGCCGCCGACGGCGGCCGCACTCAAGAGTCTCGTGCTGCGCCTGGCCGATGGGGCGGGGCCGCGCTGGTGGGTTTTCAGCTCGTCCAGCGTGGTTTCGATCTCCCATCGCTCGTCATAAGGGGCTGCCAACTCCGTTGCGGGTCTGCTCGAACAGGGCCTTCAACGGCTGCGGTCCGAGCTTGACCCGAGCCCGGGAGATCGCACCGGTCGTGGGCACCTGCCACGACCCCGACCAGCGCCTGGCCCATGCGAGACCCTCCGTCAGCAGTCGCGCGACCGCAACTCCTCGGTGCCACAGGCGCCGAAGTGGTTCAGATCCAGTGCCACACCGACGGTGTCGCCCTCCTCAACCGTTTCGCTGCCCGATCTGCTTCCGCCGAGCGGCACCCTGGCCACTGCGACGCCCAGAACATCGACGAATTCCGCGAAGAGCTGCTGGCCGGCCGCTACGAGCCCCTGGACCTGCCAGGGCCGGTACTGACCGTGGACACCACCTGCTTCGACCAGGTGGACATCGACGCTCTGGCCGCCCGAGTGTCCGCCCTGCTCCACCCCGACGCGCCGTAACCCGGCCAGGATTACCGGCCGGGTTCGCGGCTCCCTCTCTCGGCGAAAGGACCCCCTCGTGCACGCCCTACGTCTGCGAGCCCCCCAGACGGCCGGCGTCCGGTGCCGCCGGGGTCAGCCCGACTTCGGCGGCTTCTGCGCGTCGAAGGCGAAGAGAGTGTTCTTGGCCGCGGCCACAATCACTGCACGCCCCGCGACGGTCACGCGCGGGCTTGCGCCCTGCTCGCCCGTCAAACCATCGGCCTGCGGATCTGTTGTCCACAGGGGTTTGCCATCGTGCGGCGACAGCGCGACCACCCGGCCGGTGGCCGAGCTGAAATACAGTGCGTCAGCTCCCGCCACGGGGCCCGACGCACCCTCCACGCCCGTCTGCCGGGACCACTTCTTCCGGCCGGTCGCGGGGTCGAGCGCCGTGACGAGACCGGTCTGGCTGCTCACGTAGAGGGTGCCGTCCGCCATGCCGGGCGTCCCCGCGTATGTCTCGGCCAGCCGGGAGTACGTGACCTTCCGCGAGGCCGGGTGGACCCGCGCCACCCCGTCGTAGCCGGCCAGCGCCGTTCCCTCCATGTGCCCCTGAAAGAGTACGAGCCCGCCATTGGCGACGCCCATCGGCACAGCGGGGCCGTCAACCGCGATGGGCCTGCCCAATGTCCCCGAGGCGCGGTCGACCGTGTACAGGGTGGAGTGGCGCACCTCTGAGGCATCCACCTCCGCATCCGTCGCGCACATCGCGAGGAGCTGTGGGCCCACCGGGACGGGAGCGCACTGTGTGCCCGCGGGGAACGGCGTCGTCCAGGTAACCCTGCCACTGTGCGCGTCCCGGGCCTCGAAGCGGGAGTTGGAAGCGTCGACCGTCACCACGGCGGAGCCGACCACAAGGGCGTCCTGAGTCCGACCCGTGACGGCCTTCGACTGGGCGCCGGACGGCACGGACCACAGCTCCCGGCCATTGTTCGCGTCGATGGCCACCACCTCGCTGGGAGGGTCCTGCGGGGCGTCCTGGGCGGCGAAGCGGTAACCGAGCACCGTGTCGTCGGTGGCGCCCACCAGGTGCATGCCCTGGACGGGGACGCCCGGACTCTTCGCCGTCCACACCCGCGAGCCGTCCGAGGCCCTGATACGGGTCGCGACAACACCGCCGCCCCCGCAGAACAGCGCGTCGCCGCGCGCGACGCAACGAAGCTCGTCGGGGATGTCCTCGCGACCGCCCTGCACGGTCTTGCGCCACGGTTCGAAACCGGCCGGAAGTGCGGCACCCGCCGCCGCAACGCTGTTGCCCTTGTCGCCGCCGCTGTTCCCCCCAAAGCCGTCGGCCGTCACCACGGCGACCCCGCCGCCGATCGCTGCCACCGCGACCGCGGCCGCGAGCACGGGACGCCATCGGCGGCGCAGATGGCTGCCGATGGGGGTGCCGGTGCTCCCTGTATCGGGACCGGCCGGGGCGGTGGCCGGGGCGATCGGCGACAGGGTGGCCCGCGTCTCGAGGTGATGCTGGGTGATCATGTCGCGGGTGCGGCCCGTGCCGACCCCGTTCGCGTCGGTCCCGCCGAGGTCGGCCGGCAGGTCCCGCAGCAGCACGAGAAGTTCGTCCGCCGAGGGGCGCCCCTCGGGCTCCTTGTCCAGGCACGGCTCGACAACCGCGCGCAGGGCCACCGGCACGGCACCCAGCGACGGCTCCTCGTGCACCACCTGATACGCCGTCATGTATGGGCTGTCCGCATCGAAGGGCCCGTGGCCCGTCGCCGCGTACACCAGCAGCGTCCCCAGGGAGAAGACATCGGACCGCGGCCCCACACCACGCGGCGTCTGCAACTGCTCCGGCGACATGAAGGGCGGCGTACCGATGACCCGCCCTGTCATCGTCAGCGTCTGCTGGTCCACGGCGCGCGAAATGCCGAAGTCGATGACGCGCGGGCCCTCGGGCGAGAGCACGACGTTCGAGGGCTTCAGGTCACGGTGGACGACCCCCACCCGGTGGATGTCGCGCAGCGCCTCCGCCAGCCCGATGGCGAGCCTCCTCAGCTCCGCCCCGTTCAGCGGGCCGTTCTCCGCGATGCGCTGGGCGAGCGTGTGCCCCTCGATATAGGTCGTCGCCATCCACGGCTGCTCGGCCTCCGGGGCAGCGTCGACCACGGCAGCGGTGAACGCGCCGCTCACCCGCCTCGCCGCCGCCACCTCCTGCCGGAAACGGATGCGGAACTCGTCGTCCCCCGCGAACTGCTGGTGGATCAGTTTGATCGCGACAGGTCGCCCCGAACTCGTACGGGCCAGAAAGACCGTTCCCATGCCACCCGAGCCGAGCCGCGCCTCAAGCGGATAACCGCCGATCTCGGCTGGATCACCTCCGCGCAGCGACACTCTTCCCGACCTCCCGTCCCCCGTGCACCTCTGCCACCACGGGCCTGCGTACCTGTCCTGCACACAAACTAGCCGCAGGGCAGTGCGGCAGAGAAAAGCGGGTGACGAACAGAAAGGCCAGGGCTGCTCCCGTGCCGCACGCGACGAAGCCCCGCCAAGAGGAGCATGGCGGGGCTCCGTCGTGTCCTGGAACACCGCACGGTGCGGCCCATCGCCACACGCAGAACCCCCGCCGGCACAAGCCGACGGGGGTTCGTGACCTCTCACACGCGTCTCACCAACAGCGTCGACGCCTCTGGACCACAATGACCTGACCTGCGCTTACGCACCTCACATGGACCACCTGGACCGCACAGGACACGATCTACAACCTGTGCCATGTGGTGCCCAGCGACGCGCCGATGACGAGGACAGGGGCGTCCTGGGGGCCGTCGAACCGGTACTGCAGGGTGCGCACGGGCAGGGCCTGGGCCGCGGGCGGGATCCGTACGGGAGGCACGGGCGCCGCGGGCTCGACCGGCTGTCCCTGGTGCGTCGGCTGCGGGGCGGCAGGCACCGGCTGCCCCTGCGGTGCGGCCTGCGGGACCGATATGGGCTGCGGGGTATTCATGTCGCTGGCGTCGCTCACTCGCTCCGGGTTGGTGAGCGGTCTGTCGCCTTCCGGTCAGGGGGTCGCCGCAGATACGACATATACGACAGGGTTCATCGGGTCGGACATGTTGACGGTGATGTCCTGGGTGGGCCGCGGGTCCTTGTTGGTGTGCGTGGTGCCCGCCCACTCGACGCCGGGGCCGAAGCTCCAGCCCGAGATCTTCTGGTCGCGGTCGCCGATGGTGACCTTGCCGGTCTCCAGGGCGGCGCGGCCGCTGCCCAGTCGGCTCAGGAACCGGTCGAGCCCGGCGGACGTGGTACGGAACTCCACGTACAGCCGACTGGCCTTCCAGTTGTTGGTCTCGTAGTACTGCACGTCCAGGGCGTTGCCGGGGATCGGCAGCTCGTAGATCCGGCGCTGCATCCGGGACGGCCAGCCCTCCTGGAGCCCCTGCGCGGATGCCTCGGCCTCCTTGTTCTGGCCGGAGCGGCGGCTCTGCCCCGCGGAGATCAGCAGATAGCCGGCCGGGATGCCGATGAGCAGCACGATGATGGTCGCCGTGATCAGGCGGCGGCGGATCACCTGGCGCCGGTCCTGCGGCGGCCTGTCGTCGTCGGGCGGCGAGGACTGGCGCGGCAGGACGGGGTGCTCGGCTGCTGTCATGTCTGTGGAGATCCCTAGGAGGTGCGAGTGTTGCGCGTACTACGGATGGTGCTCGCGGCCTGGTCGTAGATCTGTGCGTACCGCTCGTACCGCTCGACACGGCGACGGTTGGTACGGCGGAATCTGCGGGCCACCAGCCGAGCCAGGTCGGCGGCGCCGACCATACCTGCCTCCGGGCCGAGCTGCGCCTTCGCGATCCGGGCCTCGGGGCGGTAGCCACGGCCGGTGAGGTGGCGCCTGAAGGCGTCCCTGGCGGGGCCGATCAGCAGGTCGTCGGCGGCGCTGACGCCGCCTCCGATGACGAAGCAGGAGGGGTCGAGCGCGGCGGCCAGATTGGCGATGCCGACGCCGAGCCACTGGCCGATGTCCTGGAGGAGTTCGACGCACATCGCATCGCCCTCGCGGGCCAGTTCGGTGATGAGGGGCCCGGTGATGTCGGGGATGTTCCCCTTGACCCGCTCGATGATGCCGTGCGCCACCGGGGAGTCGGCCGCGGCCAGCTCCTTGGCCTCGCGGACCAGGGCGTTGCCGGAGCTGTACTGCTCCCAGCAGCCGCGGTTCCCGCACGGGCAGCGGTGCCCGCCGGGCACCACCTGCATGTGGCCGAACTCACCGGCGACGCCGTACTTGCCGCGCTTGACCTGACCGTCCTCCAGGATCGCGCCGCCGATGCCGGTACCGAGCGTGATCATGACGAGGTGGTCCTCGCCGCGGCCCGCTCCGAAGCGCCACTCCGCCCAGGCGGCGGTGTTGGCGTCGTTGTCGACCATGACGGGGACGACGAGGCGGGAGGCGAGGGCGTCGCGCAGCGGTTCGTCGCGCCAGGCGAGGTGCGGGGCGAAGAGCACCTTGGAGCGGTCCGCGTCGACCCATCCGGCCGCCCCGATACCGACGGCGTGCACATCGTGCCGGTCGGAGAGGTCCAGGACCAGCTCGACGATGGTGTCCTCGACGACCTTGGGGCTCTTGGACTTGTCCGGCGTCTCGGTGCGCAGCTGCTCCAGGATGTTGCCGTCGGCGTCGACTACGCCGGCCATCACCTTCGTGCCCCCGATGTCGATGCCGACGGTGGGTACCCGCGGCGCCGTGAGGTGCGAGCGCCGCTCCCGGGTGCCTACGGTCCGCAGGACGGTGGCGCGGGCGGAGCCGCGGTGTGTGAAGTCGCGGTACGTGCTCATCGTCCCTGCGTGGTCTGGGGGGACCGGGGGCGGTACTCCCGGCGGCGGACTGCGCCCGTCGGGCTCGATTCTGCCACTGCCGGGGCACCGAGGCTGGCGGACCGGTTTCTTGAGGGCCGGTACCGGCCCGGGACTACCGGGGGTCGTCGGCGACCGGGTGGCCGCCCAGATGGGTCGGACCCTGGGCCCGCTCCAGCTCGTGGCTGAGCTCCTCCAGCTCGCTGCCACCCGCCATCTGGCGGGTCAGCTCGTCCAGAGTGATGCTCGCCTTGGTGTGACTGCCGGACATGGCGCCCCGCTTGAGCAGGACGAACCGGTCACCGACGAGATACGCATGGTGCGGGTTGTGCGTGATGAGGACCACGCCGAGACCCGCGTCGCGGGCGGCCGCGACGTACTTGAGGACGACCCCGGACTGCTTGACGCCGAGCGCGGCGGTGGGCTCGTCCAGGACGAGGACCTTGGCGCCGAAGTAGACGGCCCGCGCGATGGCGACGCACTGGCGCTCGCCGCCGGAGAGCGTGCCGATCGGCTGGTCGACGTCACGCAGGTCGATGCCCATGCGCAGCAGCTCGGAGCGAGTCGTCTCGCGCATCAGCCGCACGTCGAGGCGCTTGAAGGGGCCCGCGCCGGTGGTCGGCTCGGAGCCGAGGAAGAAGTTCCGCCAGACCGGCATCAGGGGAACGACGGCCAGGTCCTGGTAGACCGTGGCGATGCCGCGGTCGAGGGCGTCGCGCGGGTTGGCGAGGGTGGTCTCCTCGCCCTCGATGTGGAAGGTCCCCGCGTCGTGCCGGTGCAGCCCCGAGATGATCTTGATCAGGGTGGACTTGCCGGCGCCGTTGTCACCGAGGACGCAGGAGATCTCCCCCGCGTGCACCTCCAGCGAGACGTCCGTCAGGGCCTTGATGTTGCCGTAGAACTTGCTGACGTGATCCAGCTCGACGAGCGCCCGGTGGGACGTCTCCCGGTCGGCCGGTGCCTGGGGGGCCGTCATTTCGTCGCCTCCGCGCGCTTGCGTACCCATGCGTTGAGCAGGGTGGCCAGGAGGAGCATGGCTCCGAGGAAGAACTTGAACCAGTCCGGGTTCCACTCCGCGTACACGATGCCCTTGCTGGTCATTCCGAAGATGAAGGCACCGACCGCGGAGCCGATCGCGGAGCCGTAGCCGCCGGTGATCAGACAGCCGCCGATGACGGCCGCGATGATGTAGATCAGCTCGTTGCCGACGCCCTCGCCGGACTGCACCACGTCGAACGAGAACAGCAGATGCTGCCCGGAGACCCAGGCGGCGAAGGCGACCCCGAGGTAGAGCCCGATCTTGGTACGGATCACCGGGACGCCGACCGCGCGGGCCGCGTCGGCCTCGCCGCCGACCGCGAAGATCCAGTTGCCGAAGCGGGTACGGAGCAGGATCCACGTGGCGATCGCGACGAGCACGGCCCACCACAGAATGGTGACCTTCAGCTCGACGCCGCCGATGGTCCACTGCGAGGCGAAGACCTGCCGGGCCGAGTCGAAGCCCTCCATGTCGGCGATGGACTTCGTCGACACGGTCCCGCTGATCAGCTTCGTGAAGCCCAGATTGAGGCCGGTCAGCATCAGGAACGTACCGAGCGTGATGATGAAGCTCGGCAGTTTGGTACGGGTCAGCATGAAGCCGTTGAACGCCCCGATGGCCAGCGTGACCAGCAGCGACACAAAGACGCCGACCCAGACGTTGGCCGTCATCTGATAGCTGAACATCGACGAGATCAGCGCGGAGCTGGTGACCAGCACACCGGCGGAGAGGTCGAACTCGCCGCCGATCATCAGCAGCGCCACGGGCGCGGCCATGATCCCGATGGTGGAGGCCGCGTACAGCACCGTGCCGAAGCTGGAGGCGCGCAGGAAGCTGTCGGCGACGATCGAGAAGAAGATGAAGACGGCCGCGGCACCGACCACCGAGCCGAGCTCGGGGCGGCCGAGCAGTTTGCGCAGCGGCGAAGTGCGCAGCAGCCGCTCGTCCGCCCCGGCCGGGGCGGACGGCCCTGCAACCGTGCTCATCGGGTCCCCCGCTTCGTGTATTCCGCCAGCTCGGCGGCGTCCTTCGAGGTGATGATCTGCGGGCCGGTGAGGACCGGGCGTCCGCCGCCGAGCACATTGCCGTTGAAGCGGTACAGCCACAGCAGGTCCACGGCCTCGTACCCCTGGAGGTAGGGCTGCTGGTCGACCGCGAAGCCGAGGGTCTTGTCCTGGAGCGCCGTGGCGACCTTGGCGTTCAGGTCGAAGGTGTCGATCTCGGCCTTGCTGCCCGCGGTCTTCTTCGCCTTGACGGCGGCGTCCGCGAACGGCGCCCCGAGGGTGACGACCGCGTCGATGTTCTTGTCTGCCTGGAGCTTGGCCTCGATGGACGCCTGGACGTCGGGCATGTTGGTGCCTTCGACGTACAGGTTCTGCATCTGTCCGTCGAACGTCTTCTTCGCTCCGGCACAGCGCTGTTCGTGGCCGACGTTGCCCTGCTCATGCAGGATGCACAGGGCCTTCTTGCGGCCCCGCGCGTTGAGCTCGTCGCCGACGGCCTCACCCGCGATCGACTCGTCCTGGCCGATATGCGTGAGCGCGCCGAACTGCTTGGACTCCGCGGAGCCCGAATTCACCGTGATCACCGGAATACCGGCCTTGGTGGCCTTGGCGACGACGTCCTTCATCCCGTCGGGCTTGGCGAGTGTGACGATCAGCCCGTCGACCTTCTGGTCGATGGCGGCCTGGACGAGCTGGGCCTGCTGCTGCGCCTCGTCGCTGTGCGAGTACAGGAACTTGATGTTGTCCTTGACGGCCGCCTGCTCGGCGCCCCGCTGGACGATGTCCCAGAAGGTGTCGCCGTCGCCCGAGTGGGTGACCATGGCGAAGGTCCAGCGGGGCGTGTTCACCGCGGACCGGCCCTCGGCGGCTGCCTGGGCCGCACGCTCCTCCGCCCGCTTGCCACCGGTGCTGCTGCATCCCACGAGGGAAGCCCCGAGCACCGCCGCAAGCACGGCGCCCATCGCACGTACCCCTGTCCGAACCCTTGCCACGACGCCGTGCCCTTCTTGTGCTGCTCGCTGTGCTGCTTGGTGGGGCCGGGGACGATTCACACCCTGCCCGGCTGGCCAAGTATCCCCGAGCTGCCGACGGCGCCGCCCGGCAGGGGCGCGGCACGTGTGTCGGCACCGGGTGTGCACAGCGGCGCGCGGGACGGTCATCGGGTGCCGCGCGCGGTGTATTCCTCCAGCTGCGGCACGTCGTCGGCGGTGACGATCGCCGGGCCGGTGAGCACCGGCTTTCCGCCGCCGATGACGTTTCCGTTGGTCTTGTTCAGCCACAGTTCGTCGATGGCGAGATAGCCCTGGAGGTAGGGCTGCTGGTCGACGGCGAAGCCGACCTCATCGGCCTTCAGCCGCTTGACGACCTCGGCGTTCAGATCGAATGTGTCGACCTCCGCCCTGCTGCCGGAGCCCTCCTTGGCCTTGACGGAGGCGGCGGCGAAGGGCGCGCCCAGGGTGACGATCGCGTCGATGCCCTTGTCGGCCTGAAGCTTCGCCTCGATCGAGGAGGTGGAGGCGGGCATGTTGGTGCCCTCCACGTTGAGGTTCTCGACGGTGCCCCTGAAGGTCTTGCGCACACCTGCGCAGCGCTCCTCCAGCGACACATTGCCCTGCTCGTGGATGACACAGACGGCCTTCTTGCGGCCCCGCGCGTCGAGCTCCTCACCGACGGCCTCACCCGCGACCTTCTCGTCCTGCCCGATGTGCCCGAGCGCACCGATCTCCTTGGAGAACTGCGCGCCCGAGTTGATGGTCACGACGGGTATGCCGGCCTTCACGGCCTTGGCGACGACGTCCTTGACCGCTTCCGGCTTGGCGAGGGTGACAACGATGCCGTCGACCTTCTGGTCGATGGCGGCCTGGACGAGCTGGGCCTGTTCCTTGCCCTCCTTGTTCGCCGAGTACAGGAACTCGACGTTGTCCTTGGCCGCCGCCTGCTTCGCGCCGCTCTGCACGATGTCCCAGAAGGTGTCGCCCTCCCCGGAGTGCGTGATCATCGCGATCTTCATCCGGGGAGTGGAGACCGCCCTGCCCCCGCTGCCGCTTGCGTCCTGGGGCTTCTCCTCGGCGCTCTTGCCGCCGGAGCTGCTGCATCCGGTGACGGTGAGGCCGATGCCGATGGCGGCCGTGGCGATCAGGATTGCTGACTTGCGATAGCTGCGCATCGTGGGTCCGCCCTCTCTCCCCGCCGCCCGAATGCGGCTGGCGGCAGTTCTAGCGGTGGGCGCCTTGGACGTCAACGGGCCCCGTGGCCGTCGTCAGCGTACGAGCAGCTGGAAATCGAAGGAGTAACGCGAGGCCCGGTAGATGTGGGAGCCGAACTCGACCGCCCGCCCGGTGTCGTCGAAAGTGGTGCGCTCCATCGTCAGCAGCGCGGCCCCCTCGGCCTCGGCGAGCGAGGCCGCCTCGTCGGCGGTGGCCAGCCGGGCGCCGACGATCTGGCGGGCGCTGTGCAGGGTGATGCCGGCTCCACGCATCATCCGGTAGAGGCCGGTGGTTTCCAGCCGTTCGGTGTCCAGGTCGACGATCCCGAGGGGCAGGTGGTTGCGCAGGAGTGCCAGCGGCTCGTCGTGCGCGTACCGCAGCCGCTCGACGAGGTGTACGTCGGTGCCCTCCGCGACTCCGAGTACGTCGGCGATCGATGCCTCGGCGGGCTCGACGGTGTTGCGCAAGACGCGGGTCGTGGGGTGCCCGCCCGCGGCCTCCAGGTCGTCGTACAGGCTGCTCAGTTCGAGCGGGCGCCTGACCCTGCTGTGCACGACCTGGGTGCCGACGCCGCGGCGACGGACCATCAGCCCCTTGTCGACCAGTGACTGGATGGCCTGGCGGACGGTGGGACGGGACAGGCCGAGCCGGGCCGCGAGTTCGATCTCGTTGCCGAGGAGGCTGCCGGGGGCGAGCCGGCCCTGCTCGATGGCCGCTTCCAGCTGCTGGGCCAGCTGGTAGTAGAGGGGAACCGGGCTGGAGCGGTCCACGCCGAGTTCAAGTGCGGCCGGGTCGGTGGTGGGTTTGGGCACGCGTGGAGGGTATCCCTCACATCAGAACCTCCGGTAGTCAGGTCGTTCTGTTGTCCGGACAGCATGAACACCGAACAAATCCGCACTTTGTCAGGACATATAGTTGACAGAGCAGTCGGTGGGCGGCACGTTGGGTCCATGCGTATCGGACTCATCGGCACCGGCCGGATCGGTTCCTTCCACGCGGGCGTGCTGGCCCGCCATCCCGAGGTGGACGCCCTGGTGGTGACGGACACCGACCGGGCGCGGGCTGCCGAGGTCGCGGACCGCGTCGGCGCGACGGCCGCGGTCAGCACCGCCGAGATGTTCGGCGCGGGGGTGGACGCCGTGGTGATCGCCTCGGCCACTTCGGCGCACGCGGAACTGATCGGGCGGGCCGCACGGGCGGGACTGCCCGCGTTCTGCGAGAAACCGATCGCACTGGACCTGCCGGGGACACTGAGCGCGCTGTGCGAGGTCGACCGGGCGGGGAGCATCCTCCAACTGGGCTTCATGCGCAGGTTCGACGCGGGGTACAAAGCGGCGCGCGCCGCCGTGCGGGCAGGGGCGCTGGGCAGGCTGCACACCGTACGGGCGATGACCATGGACCCCGCACCGCCGCCCGCCGCGTATCTGCCGCTCTCCGGGGGGCTGTACCGGGACTGTCTGGTCCATGACTTCGACATGCTGCGGTGGGTGACGGGCCGCGAGGTGACCGAGGTGTACGCCACCGGATCGGATGCCGGGCCCGAGATGTTCCGGGCGGCCGACGACGTCGACACGGCGGCGGCCCTGCTGACCCTCGACGACGGCACCCTGGCCACGGCGACGGCCAGCCGCTGCAACGGCGCCGGTTATGACGTACGGATGGAACTGGCGGGCGAACTGGACCAGATCACGGTCGGCCTGGACGACCGAACGCCGGTCACCTCGGCGGAGCCGCAGGGCCCCGCCGCGCCGCTCAGCCCCTGGCCGGGCTTCCTGGAGCGGTTCGCCCCGGCGTACGAGGCGGAACTGGACGCGTTCGTACAGGTGGTGCGGGGCGAGCTGCCCAATCCGTGCGACGGGCGGGAAGCGTGGTACGCGCTGCTGATCGCGGAGGCGTGCGAGGTGTCCCGCCGGGAACGGCGCCCCGTGCAGATCGCGGAGATCGCCGACGGAGCAGCTGTCCGGTCCGGCGCTCGCGCCGCGGGATGAACTGCCGCTGACCGGCCGTCGCGGGCGCAGCCAGCGGCAGTTCAGGATGGTGTGGCGGACAGTACGGTCCCCTGGGCGACCGCGCAGAGCGTCTTCGCCCCGTCCTCCCCCGCGGCGAACAGTTCGCAGCGGACCACGGCCTGACGGCGGCCGGTGTGCACGACATCGGCGTGGGCGACGAGCGTGCGGCCGGTGGCGGGCCGTATGTACTGGATGGAGAAACCGCCGGTCAGCACGGCCGGGCCGAGGGTCGTCCCGGCGGCGAAGGTGATCGAGTTGTCGGCGGCGTAAGCCAGGACTCCGCCGTGCAGAAAGCCGTTCTGCTGCTGGAGTTCCTGACGGATGTCCACTTCGAGTGTGGCGGCGCCGTCCCCGAAGGCGGTGATCCGCGCCCCGACGAGCCCGCTGAACGGCTGGCTGTCGAGGACTTTCTGCGCCATCTGCAAATCAAGTCCGGTCATGACAGAGATTCTTACCTCACCAGCGGACGGGCAGCTCGCGGACCCCACGGATCAGCATCCCCGGGAGCCAGTCCGCCTTCCCGGTCTCCGCGTCCAGTGCGAGACCGGGGCACCGCTCCAGCAGCGTACGGATCGCGATCCGGCCCTCCATCCGGGCCAGCGGCGCACCCAGACAGAAGTGCAGACCGTGCCCGAAGGCCAGATGCCCCTGGGCGTCGCGGCGGATGTCGAAGCGGTCCGGTTCCGGGTAGCGGCCGGGGTCGCGGTCGGCGCCCGCCAGGGAGATCAGAACCGGCTCGCCCGCCGGAATGACCCTCCGCCCGATCTCGACCGGTTCGCGGGGGAAGCGGAACGTGGCGGTCTCCACCGGTCCGTCATAGCGCAGCATCTCCTCGACCGCGCCGTCGATCAGGCCGAAGTCCGCGCGAAGTGCGGCCAGTTGGTCCGGGTGGTGAAGCAATGCCCGTACCCCGTTGGAGATCAGGTTGACCGTGGTCTCATGGCCGGCGACGAGCAGCAGGAAGGCCATGCCCACGAGCTCGTCGGGCGACAGCCCGTCCCCCTCCTCGTCGCGTGTCCTGACCAGGGCGCTCATCAGGTCGTCACCCGGCGAGCACCGCTTGTCCTCGATGAGCTCGGCGAGGTACGGGCCCATGGCGGCCACCGCCTCGCGCTCCCGCTCCGGCGTGGCCGGGGTGACGACGTCGTTCGACAGTTTGCGGAAGGTGTTCCGGTCCAGGTCCGGCACACCGATCAGTTCGCAGATGACGGTCATCGGCAGCGGGAAGGCGAGCGCGTCCACGAGATCGGCGCGCCCGGCGGGCACCATCGCGTCGAGGAGCTCGTCGGTGATCTGCTGGACGCGCGGGCGCAGGGCCTCGACCCGGCGTGCGGTGAACTCCCGGGTGACGAGCTTGCGCAGCCGGGTGTGATGGGGTGCGTCCAGCTCCAGCATGTTGGCGAAGATCGGATCGTTCCCCTCGGGCCTGTCCACCAGCCCCTGCCACTCCTTGCCGAACCGCTGGTCGGCGAGGGCCGCGCGGCCCTCGCCGTACCCGACCACGAGCCAGATCCGCTCGAATTCGTCGGTACGGATGGTGTGCACGGGACCTGCGGCGCGCAGCTTCTCGTAGTACGGATAGGGATTCGCGGTGAAGTCCTTGACCCCGCGCAGATCGACATCGACGTGGCTACTGGCATCGGACATGGGATCGCCCCTCCCGGTCTGATCGGCTCGATCGCTCGCGATCGACCGGTTCAGCCTATGTCGCCGGGCCTGCGCCGTCGTCGTCCAGCAGGCCCGCGTCGTGCACCAACAGCGCGATCTGGACACGGTTGTTGAAATCGAATTTGGCCAGGATCCGGGACACCTGCGTCTTGGCAGTCGCCACGCCCAGGTAGAGGGTGGCGGCGATCTCGGCGTTGGAGCGGCCGCGTCCGACAGCCGGCGGCTCCGGCGCGGATGGCCCGCAGCACCTGTTCGTCGGCGTGGAACGTCGTCAGGACGACGATCTCCGGAGCCGGGACGGCCGGGTGGACCGCGCCGACCGGGCACGACGGCGGATCGCCACGCTCGCCGACCGGGAACGCGAGGTTGCGATCTTTGTCCTGAAGGACACCCCTCCGGCCCAGACCGTCGACTCGGTGCGGCGGGTGGCGGCCGTCCCATCCGTCGTCCCGTGCTTCGCCGTCGGTGTCAGCGGCGCGCCAGCTCCATGATCCAGTTATCGCACGCGGCTGACCGGGCTCAGCGCGGGCGAGGCGGAGGCCCTCTGGTACGTCGTCGCCGGGCCGGGACCGCGTACGTACCGGGTCGACCAGATCCTCCGGCTCACCGTCCTCGACGAGAAGTTCGCCCCTCCCGAGAACTTCGACCTTGCCGGGCACTGGGAACGCCATCAGGCGGACTTCCATGCCCGTCTCCATCAGGCGGAGGCACTGGTACGCATCGCACCGCACGCCACGTCACACCTCATGGGGGCGGCGGCCCGGGCACTGGCCGACAGCGCAACGCCGGATCCGGACGGCTGGATCCGCGCGGTGCTGCCCATCGAGTCGCTCGACCATGCCCACGGCGTGTTCCTGGCCCTGGGCGAGAATGTCGAGGTACTGGGCCCACCCGAGTTGAGGGCCGCGGTCGCCGCGACCGTACGCGCGCTGGCGATGCGCTACGCCTCCGGCTGAGGGGCAGAACGGCGGACGCCGCGCCGCACGGGACGGCGGCCCGGGCGCATCCGGCGCCACGGTTTCGCCGCCGCTGCACGGGGTGCGGGGGCGATCCGTCCCGGTGGGAGCCGGGTCCGCTCGGCGCGGACCCGATCGGCTCACTCGATCTCACTCGTCGAGGGCGAAGGATCCGAACTGTGCGCGGCCGGTGGGCCGGTAGGTGTAAATCGAGATGCCGTTGGGGGTCGTGCGTGCCTCGGCCTGTTCGAAGGCGGTCGGCAGTCCGCCGTCCGGGAAGAGCCGACGGCCCCGGCCGAGCACGACCGGGTAGACGAGGAGGTTGTACTCGTCGATCAGGTCATGCGCCATCAGGGACCGGGCGAGGGCGCCACTGCCGTGGATCTGGAGTTCGCCGCCATCCGTCCGCTCCTTGATCCGGACGACCTCCTCGACGACGTCGGTGGAGATGACGGTCGTGTTCTGCCAGTCCGCCTTCTCCAGGGTGGTCGAGACGACGTACTTGGGGTACCGGTTGAGGCGGCCGGCGACCGGGTCGTCGGGGTCGCTCACCTTGGGCCAGTGCGCGGCGAAGATGTCGTACGTACGGCGGCCCAGCAGAAACGCGGCGCACCGGTCGAACACCTCGGTCATGAACTGCCCCATGCCCTCGTCCGCGAACGGTACGAGCCAGCCGCCGTACTCGAACCCGCCGCTGGTGTCCTCGTCGGGGCCGCCCGGCGCCTGCATGACGCCGTCGAGCGAGAGAAATGTGGTGAGAGTCAGCTTCGCCATGGTCCTTCTCCTGGTCCGGAAATCGATCGCTTCCCCCTTCTGACCCCACTCTCGTCCGGAACTCATCGGTCCACCCGGCAGAAACCGTAGTGAGCCGGGCTCACCCGCACGGCCCATGCCTCGCGCCCCGGTCCGTCCTACCCTGGCCAGCAAGGTTTCCGAACGAAAAGGGAGATCATGACCGAGACCCCGGTTCACACCCTGAACGACGGCCGCGCCATTCCCGCCGTCGGGCTCGGCACCTGGCCGTTGGGCGACGACGCGGCGGAGAAGGCCGTCGCCGGAGCCCTGGGCCTCGGCTACCGGCTCGTCGACACCGCACTGAGCTACGGCAACGAGACCGGTACCGGCCGCGGGATCGCCCGCAGCGGCGTGCGGAGGGAGGACGTCTTCGTCACCACCAAGGTCCCGGGCCGGCATCACGGTTACGAGCCGACGCTGGCGTCGTTCGAGGAGTCGCGGCGCAAACTCGGGCTGGAGTACGTGGATCTGTATCTCATCCACTGGCCGTTGCCCCGGCTCGATCTGTACGTCGACACCTGGAAGGCGTTGATCCGGCTCCGTGAGGACGGTCTGGTGCGCTCGATCGGCGTCTCCAACTTCACCGCGGCCCAGATCGACCGGCTGGAGCAGGAGACGGGGGTGCTGCCGGCCGTCAACCAGATCGAGATGCACCCGCGCCTGCCGCAGGACGAACTGCGGTCCGCGCACGCCGCCAAAGGCATCGTCACGGAGAGCTGGAGCCCGCTCGGCCGCGGGCGCGATCTGCTGGCCGCCCCGGAGCTGGTCGCCGTCGCCGATGCGCATGGCGTGACGCCCGCTCAGGCCGTGCTGCGCTGGCACACCCAGCTCGGTGCCGTACCGATCCCCAAGTCGGCCGATCCGGGACGGCAGCGCGAGAACCTGGACCTGTTCGGGTTCGAGCTGACGGCGGACGAGCTGGCCCGCATCTCGGCCGGGCCGCGGCGGCGGTTCGGCGGGGATCCCGAGGTCCACGAGGAGTTCTGAGGGGCCCCTCGCGTCGGCGTGTGTCCGTGCCGCCGTGTCCGCGTCACTCGGTACGGACACACCGACGTGCGGATCACCGCGAGCGTGGGGTGAGCTCCGCCATCCGGGACCAACCCTCGCCCGGCACCTCGACGTTGATGATCTCCGGAGTCTGGGCGACGAGATCCGCCATCGTGTCCATCGCCGCGGCGAAGTGCTGCGACTTCACATGAGCCTCCCCGGCCTCGGGGGAGGCGAAAGCCTCCAGCAGGATGAACTGGTCCGGGTTCTCGACACTGTACGACCACTCGAAGAACACATTGCCGGGCTCCTTCCGGGTGGCAAGGGTGAAGTCCTCGACGGCCGGAAGCCAGTTGTCGCGGTCGGCGCTGTGGACGGTGAATTTGACGGCGATGAAGATCATGCCCCTAGGGTCCCATATGCCTTGGATACGGACCGATCGGGCACACACAGATGGAGCCGGACGGGCTGAATATCGGCCCGTCCGGCTCTCGGGTGGGCCAGAAACCCTAACCGTCGAGCTCGCGGTGGCGCGCGGCCAGTCGCGCGGCGCCCTCCTGTGTCGGTGAGCCGAACAGCCGCAGCCGGGAGATGCCGCCGTCGGGGAAGATGTCGATCCGGATGTGTGTGGCCCGCACCGCCTCCGGCAGGACGAAGCGGTGGTTCGTGTCGGGCTGCAGCCGGGTCCGGGGCAGCATCTCGGTCCACTCGCCGCTCTCCCCGTCGCATGCGGAAAGGCTTGCCCAGCCCGCCGAGTTGCCCTTCAGATACGCGGTGTCGATCTCGACGGCGCGGATCTCCGCCTGCTCGACGAGCCGGTAGCGGATCCAGTCGTTGCCCTTGTCGCGTCGGCGGCGGGTCTCCCAGCCGTCGTCCATCTTGCGGGACCTGCCCGGCTGGATGGTGTTGGTGGCCGGGGAGTAGAAGCGGTCGGAGGCGTCCTCGACCGTGCCGCCGTTCTCCAGGGCGACCAGATCAAAGGTGCCGAGGGCGGCCAGCCAGGCGGGGTCGGGGGCGACCTCGCCGTACACCCGGAGTCGGGCGATCCCGCCGTCGGGGTGCTGATTGACCCGCAGATGGGTGACACGCTGATCGGCCGCGACGACGAAGCCATTGGCCGCGTGCCCGCCAACGGCTGTTCGCGGTACGAGCGTTGTCCACTTCACGCCGGGCGCGAGAAGTTCCCCGGGCGACGGGGAGCCGGGGACGCAGGCCGCCTCGACGGAGACGGCCTGCGGGTAGTTGCCGCGGAAGTGGGCGGTGTCGACGATGATGCCGCGTACGACTCCGGGCGCGCCGAGCCGTACGAGCGCCCAGTCGTGGTCCTCGTCCGTGGGGTGCGGCCGGTCGGCGCTCGCGCCGCGTCGGCGGCGGGTCTCCCAGCCGTCCATGATCTTGCCCTTGTGACCGAAGCGCTCGGGATCGAACTCGGCGGGCTCCGGCTTCAGCAGATTCTCGCGCTCGGCGAAGAACTCGTCGTTGGCGGCGATCACTCCCGCGCCGAGCCGCCGGTCGGCTAGATCGACGAGGTCGGTGAAGGGGAAGTCGGCGGTGCGGTAGTCGGCGTACGGATCGCCACCGCCGTACGGATTCGCATCGCCGGTGAAGCGGGCTGTCGCCGTCATGGTCAGTGGTTCCTTTCGAGGAGGCGTCCGGTGGGTTCGGCGACGGTGCCGTCCGCCACGATCCTTACGCCGCGCAGCCAGGTCGATCTCACGACGCCGTGCAGGGTCCTGCCGGCGTAGGCGGTGACCTGGTTGCGGTGGAAGAGTTCGGCGGGGTCGACGGTGAAGGTCTCGTCCGGGGCGAGGACCGCGAAGTCGGCGTCGCGGCCGGCCTCGATGGCACCCTTCCGGGTGAGCCCGGCCAGCTCCGCGGGGGCGGCCGACATCCAGCGGACGACGTCGTCGAGCGAGTGGCCGCGCTTGCGGGCCTCGGTCCAGATGGCGGGGAGCCCCAGTTGGAGAGAGGAGATGCCGCCCCAGGCGGAGGCGAAGTCCGGTGTCTTGAGGTCGGTGGTGCACGGCGAGTGGTCGGAGACGATGCAGTCGATCGTCCCGTCGGCCAGCCCGTCCCACAGCGCGTCCTGGTTGGCGGCCTCCCGGATCGGCGGGCAGCACTTGAACTCCGTCGCGCCGTCCGGGACTTCCTCGGCGGCGAGGGTGAGGAAGTGCGGACAGGACTCGACAGTGATCCGTACGCCCTCGCGCTTGGCGGCGGCGATCATCGGAAGCGCGTCGCTGGAGGAGAGGTGCAGCACGTGAACCCGGGCGTTCAGCCGCCTGGCGTGCGCGATGAGCCCCTCGATCGCGGTGTTCTCGGCGTCACGGGGCCGGGAGGCGAGGAAGTCGGCATACGCGGGCCCACTGCGCTGCGGTGCGGAGGCCAGATGGCGCGGGTCCTCGGCGTGCACGATCAGCAGCCCGCCGAAGCCGGCGATCTCGGCCATGGACCTGGCCAGCTGCTCCTGGTCGAGCTCCGGGAACTCGTCGACGCCGGAGGGCGAAAGGAAGCACTTGAAGCCGAACACCCCGGCCTCGTACAGCGGGCGAAGGTCCTTGACGTTGGACGGGATCGCTCCGCCCCAGAATCCGGTGTCGATGTGCGCCTTGGAGGCGGCCACCTGCTGCTTGGTGCGCAGATGGCCGACGGTCGTGGTCGGCGGGAGGGAGTTGAGCGGCATGTCGAGCAGGGTGGTGACACCGCCCGCCGCCGCGGCGCGGGTGGCGGTGCGGAAGCCTTCCCACTCGGTGCGGCCGGGGTCGTTCACATGGACATGGGTGTCGACGAGTCCGGGCAACACGACGTCGCCACCGAAGTCCTCCGACCGGGCACCGGCCGGCACCTCGGTGTCGTACGGCAGGACGGCGTCGATTCTCCCGCCGGCGACGGCGACCGCTGCGGGACGCGTCCCGTCCGGGGTGACGACACACGTCGAGCGCAGTACCAGATTCACGTCCGCACCGGACACCCGTGCTCCTCACTTCGGACTTTCGACCACTGGCAAATTCAACGAACTGTTGAAGGAGTCTTCACTCGGGATTCGGGCCCGTCAAGACCCCACTTTCCCCCGCCGGACGGCCGGCGGGCCACCCGCACCCATGACTGGATATTTCCACAAAGCAAAAGACCGATTTCGGAACGCGGAACGTAACATGTGACCAGTGCGGCGCCGCAGAACTGCCCCGCCGACTGCAGACACCGGGACAAACAGGCTCTGACCGGCCAGGACGCCGCACCGGGAGCAGTGGGCCGATCGGGAACCGCCCGGTAGGCTGCTGCCTTGCTCTTCCGCCTCGAAAGGACCGTTGACGTGCCGCCGTCCCACGCCAGCACATCCGACTCCAAGCCCGCCGCTTCCAGCGGTGGTGTGCAGTCCCTCGAGCGCGCCTTCGATCTGCTGGAGCGGATGGCGGACGCGGGGGGCGAGGTCGGGCTGAGTGAACTCTCCGCGAGCAGCGGACTCCCGCTGCCGACCATTCACCGACTGATGCGCACGCTGGTGATCTGCGGATATGTGCGCCAGCAGCCGAACCGGCGCTATGCGCTCGGCCCGCGTCTGATCCGGCTCGGCGAGTCCGCGTCCCGGCTGCTCGGCACCTGGGCCCGCCCGTATCTCGCGCGTCTGGTCGAGGAGACCGGCGAGACCGCGAACATGGCCCTGCTCGACGGCGACGAGATCGTGTACGTGGCGCAGGTGCCGTCCAAGCACTCGATGCGCATGTTCACCGAGGTGGGCCGCCGGGTGCTCCCCCACTCCACGGGGGTCGGCAAGGCGCTGCTGGCGCATACGCCTCCGGAGGAGGTACGGGCACTGCTCGCCCGTACCGGAATGCCGGCCGCCACCGAGAAGACGATCACTACTCCCGACAGCTTCCTCGACGCGCTGGAGCAGGTCCGCAGAGTCGGCTACGCGGTCGACGACAACGAGCAGGAGATCGGGGTGCGCTGTCTGGCGGTCTCCGTACCCGACTCCCCCACCTCGGCCGCGATTTCGATCTCGGGTCCGGCGGGCCGGGTGACGGAGGCGGCGACGGAGCGGATCGTGCCGATTCTGCAGCAGGCCGCGAAGGACCTCTCCGCCGCGCTGGCCAGCAGCGGTTCCACCGGCTGAGATGTCATGGGGGCCGGACTCCCCCATGACGCCTCAGATACGTACGGCCGCCGTCAGACGTCCGTCGTCCATCGTGACGGTGCGGTCCACCCGGTCCAGATGGGCCCGGTCGTGCGTGACCATCACGGTCGCCGTCGACCGCTCCGTCGTCAGCGTGACCAGCAGGTCGAGCACTGCCGCACCCCGCTCGTGGTCGAGTGCGCTGGTCGGTTCGTCGACGAGCAGGACCGCCGGGTCGTTCATCAGGGCTCGCGCGATGTTGATCCGCTGACGCTGTCCGCCCGACAGCTGATGGGGCCTGCGGTCGGCCTTGTCAGCGAGGCCGACCGCGTCCAGCAGCTCCAGCGCCCGGCCGCGGGCTCCGCGTACGGCGCCACCCGACAGATGGGTCATCACCTGGAGCTGTTCGGCCGCGGTGAGGGACGGCAGCAGGTTGGGCTGCTGGAAGACGATGCCGATGCGTTCGCGGCGCAGCGCCGCCTTTTCCGCACGGCCGAGGCCCACGGTGTCCGTACCGGCGACGACGACCCGTCCCTCGTCCGGGGTGACCAGAGTCGCGGCCACCGCCAGAAGGCTGGACTTGCCGGAGCCGGACGGTCCGACGACCGCGGTGAGCGAACCGGCGGGTACATCCAGCGAGACGCGGTCCAGGGCGGTGAGCCGGCCGTCGCCGTCGGGGTAGGTGAGGGTGACATCGGCGAGGGTGAGGGTCATCGGGCACTCCCGAGTGCAGTGAGCGGGTCGACGGCGGTGATACGCCGGATGGACAGGGCCGCCCCGGCGGCACCGAGGACGATCATCACGGCCGCCGGGACCAGGACGGTCGCCGCGTCGAGGACGAACGGCACGGCCCCACCGCTGACCAGCGCACCGATGCCCGAGGCGAGCACGGTGCCCACCCCCGTACCGATGGCGAGCATCACCACGGCCTGCCCGAGCGCGTCGCGCAGCAGATACGAGGTGGAGGCGCCGAGCGCCTTGAGGACGGCGACATCACCGCTGCGCTGGATCGTCCAGACGGTGAAGAAGGCGCCGATGACCAGGGCGGAGATGGCGAAGAGGAAGCCGCGCATCATCTGGAGCGAGCCGTTCTCGGCCTGGTAGGAGCCGATCGCGGTGAGCGACTCCTCGCGGGAGAGCGTGCTGGTGCCCGCCGCCTTGTCGCCTGCGGCGAGGTCGGCGCCGGCGGTGGTGGTCAGGGCGATCACCGTGGCGTGCTGCGCCCGGCCGTCGCCGTCCGCCCCGAATCGCTGCCAGTCGTCGAGCGAGGTCCACACGACCGGCGTATGGCTGTACGAGGCATCTCCCGCGACCGCCGTGACGGTCACCTCGGTGCCGCCCAGCCGCAGCCGGTCTCCGGCCGCGGCGCCCAGGTCGTCGGCGGCCTGTTCGGACAGCACCACCTTCCCCGTGCCGACCCGCGCACCGCCGATGGGTGCCAGGCCCCCGTCCGGCTCGACGCCGAACGCCGAGACGGCGGCCGTGTGCTCCCCCTCGACGGCTGCGGCGTTGAGGGTACGGATACCGAGTGGCTCCGCGTCACTCACACCGGGCTGCTCGGCCCAGCTCCGCCGGGCGCTCTCCCCGACGGTCGAATTGGTGAAGGACACCGACTGCCCGTCGGGCGGGGCGGCGAACGCGAGGTGGTCGGCGTTGAGCCCTGTGACGGCCGAGGTGTTCTCCCGGGCCAGACCGGCCGTGAGACCGGACAGCAGGCCCACGAGCAGCGTGATCAGCACCACGACCGTGCCCATGAGCGCGAACCGCCCCTTGGCGAACCTGAGATCTCTCCATGCGACGAACATGCTCCCAGTCTCGGCTCGCCGGCCTCCGAAGACATCGCTCGGCGGTGGGGCCTGACATCAACCTTTCGATTGACCGGGCCGGGGCACCGTCCGTCTACGCTGGACGAATCATGGATTCTCGTGCCCACCCTCCGGTCGCCGCCGCGCTGCGGCTGTGCCTGCACGCGCTGCTCGTGGGGCTGCTCGCGCTCGCGGCGGTACAAGCCGTACGTGACGGCGCCCCGCACACCGCCGCCGTCATCGTGGTCACCTGTGTGATGGCCGCCGTGTACGCGGCGGGCGCGCTCATCCCGGCCGTACAGCCGCACAGCCGAGCGGCCGCCCCGTGGCTGGCGCTGCTGGGCGCCGTCTGGCTGGTGCTGCTCGCTCTGTCGCCCGACGCCCTGTGGGTGGCGTTCCCGCTCTACTTCCTGCAGCTGCATCTGCTGCCGACGCGCTGGGCCCTGCCGGCCGTCGCGGTCACCGCTGCCGCCGCCATCGCCGGCTTCGTGCTGCACGGCCAGGCCATCACGCCCGGCACCTTCATCGGTCCGGTGCTCGGCGCGGCGGTCGCGGTCGCGACGGTTCTCGGGTACGACGCGCTGTTCCGGGAGAACGAACGGCGCCGCGAGCTCATCGAGGAGCTGATGTCGACCCGGGCGGAGCTGGCCGAGGCGGAACGCACTGCGGGCACGCTCGCCGAACGTGAGCGGCTGGCCCGCGAGATCCACGACACCCTGGCGCAGGGCCTGTCCAGCATCCAACTGCTGCTGCGCGCCGCCGAGCGCACCCTGTCCGCCGATGCCCCCGCCACCACGCACGTACGCCGGGCCCGCGAGGCCGCACAGGACAACCTCGCCGAGGCCCGCCGCTTCGTACGCGCCCTGTCGCCGCCCGACCTGGAGAACGGCTCCCTGGCGGCCGCACTGGAACGCCTCTCGTCCCGCACCACGGGCCCCGGCCTCACGGTGCAGTTCGCGGTCAGCGGCTCACCGGTGGAGCTGCCCACCCCGTACGAGGTGGCGCTGTTGCGTACGGCCCAGTCGGCGCTGGCCAACACGGTGCAGCACTCCGGGGCGCGGCGTGCGGAGATCACTCTCAGCTTCATGGACACCTCGGTGTCGCTGGACGTCGTCGACGACGGCCGCGGTTTCGCACCGGGGGACGGAGGGCCGGTCGCGGCGGACACCGGCACCGGTGGCTTCGGGCTGCCCGCGATGCGTTCCCGGGCCCGTTCGCTGGGTGGCACGCTCAGTGTCGAGTCGGCGCCCGGTCAGGGCACGGCGGTCGCCCTCACCCTTCCGCTTCCCGTTCCGCTCCCCGACGGCCGGCCAGGACAGGACGCCGCATGACCACTCCCATCAGGCTGCTGCTCGCCGACGACCACCCGGTGGTACGGGCGGGGCTGCGGGCCGTGCTCGACGCCGAACCCGACTTCTGCGTGGTCGCCGAGGCGGCCACCGCCGAGCGGGCCGTCGCGCTCGCCGCGACCGGCGAGTTCGATGTCGTCCTCATGGACCTGCAGTTCGGTGCGGGCATGCACGGCTCACAGGCCACCGCGGCCATCACGGCGGCAGCGGGCGCGCCCCACGTCCTGATTCTCACCACGTACGACTCGGACGCCGACATCCTGGCCGCGGTCGAGGCGGGCGCCGCCGGCTATCTGCTGAAGGACGCCCCGCCGGAGGAACTGGCGGCAGCGGTACGCACGGCGGCGGCCGGCCGGTCGGCACTCGCTCCGGCCGTCGCCCACCGTCTGATGGACCGCATGCGGACCCCGGCACAGGCCCTGACCAAGCGCGAACTGGAAGTGCTGCAGCTGGTCGGCGAGGGCCTGTCGAACCTGCAGATCAGCAAGCAGCTCTTCCTCAGCCAAGCGACGGTGAAGTCCCATCTGGTGCACATCTACGCCAAGCTGGGCGTGGACTCCCGCACCTCGGCGGTCGCGGCGGCGACGGCCCGTCGGCTGATCCGCCGCTGATTCCCGGCCGCCGTACGTCAGCGACGCGGCGGCTCGCCGAAGAGATCCACGGCGACCCGTACGTCCCTGAGTGCGGAGGCCAGTGCGCTGACCGAGCCGATCGCCCCCGCGATCAGCAGCAGCGAACGGCGCAGGCGCGGAATCTCGGGTGCGCCGCTGACGGCCATCGCATCCAGCGCGGCCAGTTCGTCCTCGGCGATCCCCCGGTCCGGGAACTCCGCGGGATGCCCCGCCAGCTCTCGGCGGAGTCGGGAGACGGCCGTACGCAGCTCCGTCACCCTCGGATCCTCACCACTGCCGGTCACCCGTGTCTGCCCCACGCTTCGCAACAAAGCACTCCCCCTTGCACATCCTTGCGCCAGTGTTTCGACCGGGTCCCGGACCGCGGTCAAGTGTCCGGGGATGCGGGCAAGTTAACGCCATGACAGGTATCGAGCGCCACTCCGCAGGCCGAATTCAGGGTGTCCCGTAAGGGTGACGCACGTGTGGCTCCAGGGGCGGCGCCGCCCGTCCGTACCCTCCTGGAGCCGCTTGCGCGAGGAGGGCACATCTGAGGTATCCAGTCCGCATGACTCGGACAACACAGACCCCGGTGGTCGCCGGGCTGCTGCTCGCCGCGGGCGGCGGACGGCGACTCGGCGGACAGCCCAAGGCACTGCTCGAACACCGCGGCCGGCCGCTGGTGGAGCACGCAGTACGCGTGCTGCGGGAGGGCGGCTGCGACCGCGTCCATGTGGTCCTGGGCGCCGCGGCGGAAGAGGTACGAGCACGCGCCGACCTCGCCGGCTGCACGGTGACCGTCAACCCCGAGTGGACCGAGGGCATGGGCTCGTCGCTGCGGGCGGGGCTCGGGACGCTCCCCGGTACGGGAGCGGACGCGGCGCTCGTCCTCCTGGTCGACCAGCCGGGCATCGGCGCGGACGCGGTGGCACGGGTGCGATCGGCGTACCGCTCCCGGACGAGTCTCGTGGCCGCCTCGTACGACGGTGAACGCGGCCATCCGGTGCTGTTCGGGGCCGACCGGTGGGCGGACATCGCGGCGGGAGCGGTGGGCGACCGGGGCGCTCGGGCGTATCTGCGGGCGCACCGCGATGCGATCACGCTCGTCGAGTGTTCCGATGTGGCTCAGGCGTACGACATCGACACGGTGGAGGACCTCAAGCACCTTGAATGAACCTACTGGCACCCGGCGCCAGGACTTCCCCACTTCCGTCGACCCGGAGAATCTCGACATCAACAAACCATTGAACTTCCACCATGAGGAAACTACTATCCACTGGTCAGAAGCCCTCTGCACCCCGGACGGCGCCCACGGCCGTATCCCGGACCCCTGGCACGCCGTGCCGTTTCAGGCGACCCGGCGGCCGTGAGAAGCCGCCGGCACCGCCCGCTGAAGGAGTGACAGCTCATGTCCGCACCAGCGCCGTCCCCGCTGGCCATCGTCGATGCCGAGCCCCTGCCCCGGCAGGATGAGGTCCTTGACCATGCGGCCCTCGCGTTCGTGGCCGAGCTGCACCGGCGATTCACGCCCCGCCGTGACGAACTGCTCGCCCGCCGGGGCGAGCGCCGCGCCGAGATCGCCCGTACCTCCACGCTGGACTTCCTGCCCGAGACGGCGGCGATCCGCGCGGACGACTCCTGGAAGGTCGCGCCGGCCCCGGCCGCGCTGAACGACCGCCGGGTGGAGATCACCGGTCCGACCGACCGCAAGATGACCATCAACGCCCTGAACTCCGGTGCCAAGGTCTGGCTCGCCGACTTCGAGGACGCGTCCGCCCCCACATGGGAGAACGTCATCCTCGGCCAGCTCAATCTGATCGACGCCTACGAGCGCCGCATCGACTTCACGGACCCGAAGTCCGGCAAGTCGTACGCCCTGGGGCCTGCCGACAAGCTCGCCACGGTCGTCACCCGTCCCCGCGGCTGGCATCTGAACGAGCGTCACCTCCAGCTCGACGGCACCCCGGTGCCAGGTGCGCTGGTCGACTTCGGCCTCTACTTCTTCCACAACGCCCAGCGCCTCATCGACCTCGGCAAGGGCCCGTACTTCTACCTCCCGAAGACGGAGTCGCACCTGGAGGCCCGTCTCTGGAACGACATCTTCGTCTTCGCCCAGGACTACGTCGGCATCCCGCAGGGCACGGTCCGCGCGACCGTCCTCATCGAGACGATCACTGCCGCGTACGAGATGGAGGAGATCCTGTACGAGCTCCGCGACCACGCCTCCGGGCTGAACGCGGGCCGTTGGGACTATCTCTTCTCCATCGTCAAGAACTTCCGTGACGGCGGCGCCAAGTTCGTCCTCCCGGACCGCAACGCGGTGACGATGACCGCCCCGTTCATGCGCGCGTACACCGAACTCCTCGTCCGCACCTGCCACAAGCGCGGCGCGCACGCCATCGGCGGCATGGCGGCCTTCATCCCCTCCCGCCGCGACGCCGAGGTCAACAAGGTCGCCTTCGAGAAGGTCAAGGCCGACAAGGACCGCGAGGCCCACGACGGCTTCGACGGCTCCTGGGTCGCCCACCCGGACCTGGTCCCGATCGCCATGGCCTCCTTCGACGCGGTCCTCGGCGAGAAGCCGAACCAGAAGGACCGCCTGCGCGAGGACGTCTCGGTGGCCGCGGGCGACCTGACCGCCATCGACACCCTGGACGCCAAGCCCACGTACGACGGCCTGCGCAACGCCGTCGCGGTCGGCATCCGCTACATCGAGGCCTGGCTGCGCGGCCTGGGCGCCGTCGCCATCTTCAACCTCATGGAGGACGCGGCCACCGCGGAGATCTCCCGCTCGCAGATCTGGCAGTGGATCAGCGCGGACGTGGTCTTCGAGAACGGCGAACACGCCACGGCGGACCTGGCCCGCAAGGTCGCGGCTGAGGAACTCGCCGCGATCCGCGAGGAGATCGGCGAGGAGGCGTTCGCCTCCGGCAAGTGGCAGCAGGCCCACGACCTGCTCCTGCAGGTGTCGCTGGACCAGGACTACGCGGACTTCCTGACGCTGCCGGCGTACGAGCAGTTGGGGTGAGCCGGGCGGGGGCGCCGTACCCCCGCCCGCCCGCGTGTCACCGTGCCGGGGTACGGCACCTCCGGCGTGCGGGCAGGTCGGCGGCGACCATGTGACCGAAGCACGCCACGGCCCGCACCAGCAGGACGTGCAAACAGCGTGGCGTTGACGCGGTGCCCCGCCCAGGTCCGCCAGCGTGAGTGGGCGCCGCTCCCCGCAGCCGAGTTGAACTGGGACGGGCTCGGACGCGTACAACAACGACACCAGGGCCTCCCGGCATTGCTCCGCAGCACGCCCAGAGCGGGTTATGTCGCCTCGGCGGCCTTGCGGGAACGCATCCGTTTCACCTTGGCGATGCTGCCGCAGGCGCGGCCGCTGTCCCCGGCGTACATGCTGCACCAGGTACGCGAGTTGTTGCGCGACTGGTCGTAGAAGATCCACCGGCAGTCCGGGCATGCACGCAGCCGACGCCAGCGCCCCTCATTCACCAACTCGGCAGCCACCCTCAGCACCTCACCGTGCGGTGTGGCTGCACCGCGGAAGACGAGTTCTCCGTTCTCGATGCGAGCCGTCTGCGGACATCGCTCCAGCCACGCGTCGAGCCGCGCCGAGCCGTGTTCCTCCACATCGGCCCGCAGATCGTCGCGCAATCGCAGCAGTTCCGCCGTGACATCCGCGCCACGGGGCACCGGCACCCTGGCGAACGTGTGCCGCCAGGCCGCCGCGTCCGCCGCGAGGTCCGGCAGGGTCTCGGTCGGCACCCGGGTGTCGTTCGGGATCAGCCAACTGTTCAGGAAGCCGCGCAGCTCCTCCACAGCAGGAATCGTCATCGTCGCCGTTGCCATGCAATCAGGGTAGGTGGTAAACGCGACCTGCAGCGCGTTTACCACCTATCACTATGACTGGTAACACCTTGGGTGCGGAAATCCCTCGGAGCACCTTCCGCAGCGTCCTGTCCCTGCCCGGCCACCCGACCTGGTACATAGCCGCGGCCCTGGTCCGCGCGCCTGTCGTCATGGCGCCCCTCGCGCTGGTACTCCTTGGCCACTCGGCTCAGTCCTTCAGCGTCGGCGGCATGCTCGCCGCCATCCACGCGCTCGGCGAGGCCGCAGGTGCTCCCGTCATGGGCCGCCGCTTCGACCACCGGCCGTTCGTCGGCCAGCTCAGGCTGGCCCTCGGCGCCGAGGCCCTCGCCTTCACCGCCCTCGCCCTCAGCGCCGGCCACGCCCCCGTCCCCGTCATGCTGGCCTTGGCTTTCGTGGCCGGCGCCGCTGCCGCGGGAGCCCCCGGCGGCATGCGGGCCCAGCTGTCGGCGACCACCCCGGAGCACCTGCGTCCCACCGCGCTGAGCCTGGAAAGCTCTCTCAGCCAGGCCGTCTGGGCCTTCGCGCCCCCGTTGGCGTCCCTGCTGTACGTTCAGTTCTCGGCATCGGGCGCACTCATCGCCATGGCCGTCGCCTCTGCCGCTCCGCTGCTCTTCGCACACCGGATCCCGCACGCCACCTCACACCCCGAGACGCCCGGAGAAATCGGGGACGAGCGGCTGCGTACAACGGCGATTCTCCGACTCGTCTGGCCCACCGCGCTGCTCTCAGCGGCGATCATGTTCCTTATCGGCACCGTCGATGTCGCCCTCCCGGCCCGTCTGGAGGACGTCGGTTCCTCCCCCGCGCTGGCAGGTCTTGCCATGACCGCCTTCGCCGTCGCCAGCGTGATCTCCGGACTCCTGTACGGCAGCCGCCGCTGGCCGGGCTCACCCCTGAGCCAAAGCCTCGTCCTGCTCCCCGTCCTCGCCGCCGCCTTCACTCTCCCCGGTCTGACCACGCAACCCTGGAGCTTTGCCGCCGCCTTCGCGGTCGGCGGACTCCTCTACAGCCCGCTGATGGTCATCCGCAACCTCGCCCTCCAGCAACGCCTTCCCCAGCACGCCTGGGCAACCGGTTTCTCCGTCTTGTACGCCGCAGCCGGAGTGGGCTACGGAGCCGCCGGCCTCATGGCCGCCGCCCTGCTCGACATCGCCGGATCCGCAACCGCCTTCGTCGCGTGCGCACTGACCACCATCGTCATCGGCGCTCTGTCGCTCCTGGGTGAGCGCGCACACACCCACACCACACACCTCAACAGTCCGCGTCAGCAGGCAGCAGTCCGGGCTCGGGGCGCGTAAGGATTGACACACCCGCACCTGGCAGTCGATCTGCCTCATCGACACCCCATGGACGACCCGGAGCGACAGGTGCGCCTCAGCTTCCTCGGCTGACCGTTACCAGTTGCCGTAGTCCTCCACGTACGTGGCGATCAGCGCGAGCAGTGCGTCGGCCCGGTGCCGGTCCTCGCGCTGGGTCCGCAGGGCCTCGTCGGCGGCCCGGAGCCGGGCCAAGGCGGCCGGTTCGCCGTCCACCACGTCTTCGATCCCCGGCATGGTGATGAGGTCCAGGCATTCGGTGAGCAGGCGACGGGTGGCAGGGGAAGGCGGGTTGGGGTCGGGGTCGGCGTAGCCGGTGGTCAGGTAGCGCGCGGGGTCGGTGAGGCTCCAACCGACGACGGTGCCGTGCTGGACCAGGAGCGCCACGTCCGGGGCGATGCCGATGCGGGCCTCCAGCGGTTCGTCGAGGACGTCAAGGTCACGCAGACAGGTCAGCACGGCGTCCCCGGGGGCGCGACACAGCACGGTGCACATCTTCTGCCGGAAGCCCCGGATCTCGTCCGCGCGCAGCCCGCCCGGGCGTACCGCGGGCGTGAGGGCAAGGCGGGCGGAATCCTCGGCCGAGGCGGCCTCTTCCGGCATCCGGAACTCGGCGCTGACCAGCTCCCGGCTCGCCCGGTCGAACCCGAGCGTGTCCGGGGCGTCCCACAGCCACTCCTGGCTGCCGAACGTGTCCACGAGGAAGCGCTCACGTTCCACCACGTCCGCGTACTCCGCAACGCGCACAGAGGCGCTTGTGAGACGGGGGGTGATGTGCAGCGGTTTGTCCGTCACACCGATGAGCAGCACATCGCAGGTGCGTCGCCGGGCTTCCTTCAGCAGTTGCAGCGACAGCAGGTAGTCACCGGCGGCCCGCTCGGCATGCTTTGTCTTGAAGTGATCGTATCCGGGTGAGATTTCCTCGTCGGCCCGTTTCTGAGCGGCCCGGACACCCTTGTCGTACTCGTCCGTCGGCAGGGGCTCGCCGATGCGGCGTTCAGTCGGAACGTCAACTGCGGATGCCAGGCTGTCTCCGGGAAAGCCACTACGAAGGCGCCCGGCCACCCACGCCCGGCGACGGCCAGGACGGTGGAGACGGCCGGGACGGCGGAGCCGGTCAGAGCGGTTCGCGACCGTACGAGTTACTCGCCGAGCCCGACCCGGTAGACCCTGCGCCGACGAACATGCTCCCCCAGCCCCCAGAGGCTTCCACCGTGAGCGGTGGTGTAACTGAGGTCCTCGGGGCCGATGGAGAGCTTTCCGTGCACCGCCGCCTTGGCGCCGCGGGGCGTCTGCACCCACAGCTGGCCCGCTGCTCCGGGTGTCGAGGCGTTGGCGGAGTAGTAGGCGCGGCCGGTGACACTGACCGCGCCCTGAACCCTGGCTGTCTGCAGCATCCAGCTCTCGTCGGAAGTTCCGTCGGCGATGTAGCCGGAGGCGGCCAGGTTCCAGCGCGCGGCGTACCCCTGGGAGCTGGTCCGGTACTCGCTGGACACGATGGAGGCCGTCGACCCCTGGGTACGGTCGAGCGAGAGCTGCGAGTGCAGGAAGTTGGATCCCGCCGTGTTCTCGTAGATGTGGTGCAGCGGAAGCACGTAGTCGTACCCGTACGCGTAGTATTTTCCGTCCTGGTAGCCAAACCGGTTCCGGGCAGCGGCGCCGCCGGTCACCCTCACCATCTTGGTGATGTCGAAGACGCTCATGCCACCGCGCCTGACCGTGGTATTCCGGCCCGACCTGTTCGCGATGTAGAGGAAGTTGCCGACCCAGGCCATACCACCCGCGTGGATCTCCACCGGCCCGTAGGTGGGGCGGCTGCCCGCCCGCGCCTGGCGGGGTTCGACCAGGAGTACGTGCTGGTACTTCGGGTTCACCGGGTCCCTGGTGACGTCGACGAAGGTGACCCGGGCACCGCGTGACTCGTAGTCCTTCTTGCCGTACCAGGAGACCACCAGCACATCGCGGCCGAGGCCCGGCACCGTGCCGCCGTAGCCGTCGAAACTGGTGGTGACGCCCTGCGGGTACCAACGCGCGGTGCTCCGGTCCCAAGCGCCGTCTGGCGCCCGGGTATTGGTGTCCCAGGCGAAGCCGTACTGGAACCGGTCCGGCACCGTCCCGGCGGGCGGAGCGCCGCCACCGCCGTCGTTCCAATCGCCCACTCCCGCGCCGTTCCACTTGGCCGTGTCGAGTATCCGCGCCAGGTCGGCGTTGGGCAGCGCCTTTCTCAGGCCGTCACTCGCGTCAGCCCAGCTACGGCCCTGGGCGTGCCCCAGTTTCATGGCGACCTGGAACACGGTGGGCGCTGCGTGTGCGGTCGAGGGGCGCAACAGTCCTCCGGCCGCCGCGGCTAAGGGCATCGCAGTCATGGCGCGAAGGATCGTTCTTCGTGGAGTGGCCATGTCAGAAGAAGGTAGACAGTGCCCCTCGGCCCGGTCTAGCCCCCTGCACCCCTTTCCGCCCTTCGGTGAACTAACGAGCGGAAAGCGCCCCACCGAACACATAGAGTGCTCACCCGGCAGCGGGCTTAGCCCGCGTGCGTACATGGACAGCGTCCACGAGGCGGCCACCCGCGACTGTCCCTCGTACACGGTCGCTGTCGCCGTCCACCCTGCCGCCGTGGTCCTCCTCGCTGCTCCCGAAGACGTCGAGGAGCACATCACGGACGGACGCGACCTGGTACACGCCGCAGTAGACGGTGTGCTGTCTGGCCATGTTCCGGTCCGCCAGGAACGATCAGCCTGCGGCGGGACGGAGGCTGCCTTGGCGCATAGGTGACCTCGGGTCGGTTTCCGCTCGGTCGGGGCGATGGGTGGGGAGACCTTCGTCGGTCAGGATGCGAGCCGGGTCAGGCAGTCCTTCCGGGCGCCCGGGGTGGCTCCCTGAGGGGACGACGTCCCCTGGATGGCTCGGATTGCGTCATCGCCGACGGGTGCGGATGTCGGGGACGAGGGAGGTGTTGCCCCCGCGTACACCTTGCCGACGCTTACGGGCTCGCACGTCCGGGGTATCCGCTGAGTTCCTCCCGAATGCCCTCTGGGCCCGTGGCTACCGTGATTGAGAGGGTTACGCCGGCGACCTCGCGTTGTACGCGTCGGCGCGCAGACTGTACGCGGCACGGGGCGTGACCCGCACCGTTGGGCCGCGTTGGCCGATTCGAGGGTGCGGAGCGTTCGGGGCAAGCAGGGCTACGCGGGACGGTACGGGAGGCGTGGGACGTGGACGATCAGCGACAGCAGCCGGGGCACGAGTGCGAGGTCGGGTCGGGCATCTTGCACGTGTTCGGGCAGCACTTGAAGCTGTTCCGGGTACGGGCCGGTCTGGAACGGGCGGAGTTCGGAGCAATGACGGGGTATTCGGCGTCGTCCATCGCGTCGTTCGAGCAGGGGCGCCGGATCCCGCAGCCGAAGTTCATCGACCAGGCGGACGAACTGCTGGACGCGGGTGGGGTGTTGAAGGCAAGCAAGGAGGAGGTCGCTCGGGCGCAGTATCCGGCGTTCTTCCGGGACGCGGCGCGGCTGGAGGCGGAGGCGGTTGAGCTGCACGTGTACGCCAACCACGGCGTGCCTGGGCTGCTGCAAACGGAAGATTACGCGCGGGCGGTGTTCGCGATGTGGCGACCAGTACTGGAAGACGAGGTCGTGGAACAACGAGTGGCAGCACGCCTGGCCAGGCACGAGATCTACTCTCGTCGCCCCAGGCCGACCATCAGCTTTGTGATCGAGGAGTGCATCCTGAGCCGCCCCCTGGGCGGGGAAGCAGTGCTGCGTGGTCAGTTGGAGCAATTTCTCCTGGTCGGCCAGAACCGCAACGTCGAGATCCAGGTGATGCCGACCCGGCGCGAGGAGCATGCCGGGATGGCCGGTCCCTTCACCTTGATCGAGACCAAGGAAGAGCGGAGGATCGCATACGTTGAGGCGCACAAGGACAGCCGTCTCTACACGGAGCGAAGGTCCGTCCGGGAGTTCGAGGAGCAGTACGGAGTTCTCCGGGCCCAGGCACTTACTCCGCGCGAATCGCTGGCCCTCATCGAGAAATTTCTGGGAGAGACATGAACGCCGAAGCGCTTGTGGGGACGTTGCCTGAGTCCGCGTGGCTCAAGAGCAGCTACAGCAGCGGAGCGGGCGGCGAATGCGTCGAGGTCGCGGCCTGCCCCGGTACCGTCCACGTCCGCGACTCGAAGGACAGCACGGGGCCAATCCTGTCTGTCGCCGCTGGTGGCTGGGCGGCCTTCGTGGAGTTCGCCGCACAGAGCTGACAGCGCATGGACGACGGCGCCCCACCACCGAGACATTCCGGTGGTGGGGCGTCCTCCTGTACGAGCATGCACGCGGATTTCAATCGGCCTTCTTCGCCCGGCCGCGGGGCTTTCCCTCCGGCCGCCAGGCCCTGAGGTCCTCCGCCCGGCGAGGCGGCAAGGCGGCGAAGCCACGAGGCGATCAAGCAGAGGCACTGGTGTGCGAATTCGGAATCGATACGGCTAGGATCATGTACGGCAAGGCTGTAGCGCAGAGGTCGTCGCGCCCTCGCATCAAGCTGGAGGACGTCGGTTCGAATCCGACCGGTCTTGCCGCCTTTTTCGTGGAGGAGATTCGATGGCGTCGGTTCGTCCCGAGCGGGCGGAGAACGCGGTCGCCCTCTCCTGGCCGGGTACCGGCGGGGGACCTGGGGAGTAGTGATGTTGCAGCCGATGCCCGTGCGCTGTCCCGCGATCGAGCACCCGGACATTCCGCTCGCCGACGCGGCCCTGCTCGGCCCGCTGCTGGAGCGGCTGGAGTCGGCGCATACCGTCGAGGCCGACGAGACCTTTCCGCTCGGCACGCTGCGGATGGACGGCCGGGTCGATCTCTGCAAGCAGGGTCTCGGGGCAGCAGGCGCGGTCCGGGTGATGCCCGCGGTCGCCCGCTCCCCGCACGCCGCGCATGTGCTGCTCGGCACCAACTCGCTGGGCGACGAAGGGGCACGGGCCGTCGCCGACGCGCTCGGCCTGGACGGCCACGGGCTGCGAACGGTCTACCTCGGCTGCAATCGCATCGGAGCCGACGGGGTCACGGCGCTCGCCGGTGCGCTGAGCGAGGACGACACCGTCAGGGCGTTGTGGCTGAAACGCAATCCCGTCGGTGACGCCGGTGCCCGGGCGCTCGTCCCTATGCTCCGCCGCAACACCGTTCTGCGTACCCTCGACCTGGTGAACAGCGGGCTCACCGCCAACGGCCTCACGGCGCTGCTGGCCGTGCTGAGTCAGCGGTCCCGGCCCGTGGAGCGGCTGTTCCTCGGTGGCAATGGCCTCGGCGCCGAGGCTGCTCCGCTGCTGGCCGCGCTCATCCGGGACGCCGGTGTACGGGAGTTGTACCTTCCGGCCAACCATCTCGGTGACGAGGGAGCCGCCGTGCTCGCGGCCGCCGCCGACCCCGCCCGTCCGATCCGGCTCGGCCTCGGCGGCAATGGGATCGGGCCCGCCGGGGCACGCGCCCTGGCCGATGCGCTCGGCGGGATCGAGGCGCTCGATCTGGGGCGGCCGCCTTCGGAGCGAAGCCTCGGGGCCCGGTCCAATGTCACCGGTGACATCGGAGCCGATGCGCTGGCCGGGGCGTTGCGCGGCAGTCCCCTGCGGCGGCTGGAACTGTGCCACACCGGGCTCACCGGGCGGGGTGCGAAGACCCTCCTCGCGGCCGTCGACGCCGACTCCCGTCTGGAGTACGTGGGGTTGGGCCCCGGGCTTCCCCGCAAGGTGAAGCGGTCCTTCGCGGCGCGGCTGCGCCCGGACGGCGGCGCCCATGCGGACCTGCGCGCGGTCAGGAGCGTCTACCGGTGAGTCCGGACGCGGTAGCCGGGTTCTTCGAGCCTGACGAGGTGGCGAGCCGACGGCAGGTCCGCAGGTACGCGGTGCCCCGGTGGATGATCGAGGCGTCCGCCGAGCGGCGCGCGGCCGGGGACTGGCAGGGGGCCTGCGCGGCGGCCCGGTTCGATGTGACATTCGACCTGTCGGAGGTCTCCGCGCGGTACGGTCCGGACGTGGCCCGAGCGCTCGAGTCCGATCTCCTTCATCTGGTGCCCGACCTTGTGCGCTGGCATCTGCCGCGAGTGCTGGGCGGACGCTCGACGCTCGCCACCGACCGGACCGTGGTCCTCGCGGGTTACGGAGTCACGGCGGACGGGTCCGGGGCGACGGCGCCGTACCTGCACCTGCGTACTCCTCCGATGGTCGACGGACCGCAGCGAATCCCGCTCCGGTTCGGGGCGGTGCGACATGGCGCGGCACCCGGTGTCTTCCGCGGACACGTCGAGGACTGGCGGGCTTGCCGGTACCTGTGGGACGCGCGCCGCGCCGACGAACTGCGGGCACGCGCCGGCGGTGCGGACCGGTTGCCGTTCCTCCACGCCGACGGCACACCTCGCGGGGCGGACGAACTGCCCGACAGGGACCCGGGCACCGGTGATCCGGTGGCCCGTGCCGAGTGGGTGACACTGCTGTACCAGCGAGGCCGAGTGACCGAGTCGCTGACGGCGGTCGGTATCGACTTGGATCCGTCCATGCCCGAAGTGCCGTCGTGGTACCGGGCGACGCCGGAAACGATCCTGGCCTGGCCGGCGCTCGATGTTCCCCGGCTGGAGTCGGAGGCCGGACGGTACGCGGAGCTGAGCGCGGCGGAGCGTTTTCGGATCGGCGAGGACTGGCGCGCCTGCGTCCTGCTGGAGTTCACGGGCAGCGACAGAAAGCCGCGGATCAGGCTCGTCGAGCGGGAGGCGGCCGGAGACGCGGCCTTCCTGCCCCAGGCGCTCCGGCAGCCGCTGCCGGATCTCGACCTGCTGCGGGTCGGCGGTGTGGCTCCCGCGCAACTGCATCCACTGGTCGCCGGATCCCTCTTTCCCGGACTCGGCACGGCAGTGGGTCCGCCGGGGCCGACGCCTCCCGCGCCGGTACGGGTCAGGTGCCGTGGTGAGTGGCATGAAGTCGTCTTCCGCGACGGGAAGTTCGACTCCCCGCACAGCCCGCAGGAGCGACAGCGCGAGAACGCGCTGCGGGCCTTCGGCGGCGCCGTCACCGGTTGCTTCGCCGTGGAGCACGCCTGCACCTCCGGTACGGGCCGGCTGCCCAAGGGCCTGCGGGCACAACGACGGGATCTCTTTCTGCGCGCCCAGCACGGCGACACCCCGGGGGTCCTGGAACTCCTGGACGCGGGCGTCGACCCCCGGGTGCGGGACGGCGGCCGGCGCAGCCTGCTCCATGTGCTGCATCTCCTCGACCACGAGCCCCTGCTGCCCCGGCTCCTGGCAGCCGGACTCGATCTGGAGGCCCGGGACCACCGGGACCGCACCCCGCTCAGCGTGGCGGTCGGCGACGGCGGTTCGGCGGCACTCGTAACGGCGCTGATCGACGCCGGGGCACGGATCGACGTCGTCGACCAGATGGAACTCTCGCTGGACCAGCTGATCCGCAAGTACCGGCGGACGGACCTGGACTTCCTCAGGGAACGGGTGGAGAAGGAGCATCCGGACATCGGGGCCGACTGGTGGGACGAGTGGGAAGAAGAGAAGGACGACGAAGACGAAGAGGATGAGGACGGGTGAGTACCATCGCCCCCAGCACACCGGGACAGCCACCCGTACCGCCGCCTCCGGCCGCCGCACCCGGACCGCTGGACGCCGCCGACGAGCTCAATCGCAGGCTGCGGAGCTCGCGTACCGAAGACGCCACCAATCCTCAACTGGAGGCATTGGCATTGGCGGTGACGGCCAATCAGCCGGTGTTGCTCTGGGGTGAGCCGGGCATCGGCAAGTCGGCCGGCATGGAGCAGCTCGCCGCCGGGCTCGGCCTCGGGCTGGAAACGGTCATCGCCAGTGTGCACGAACCCTCCGACTTCGCCGGACTGCCGGTCGTCGGTGACGATCCGGCCGTGACCGGCGTACCGATGGCCCCGCCGGACTGGGCGGTCCGGCTCGCGCGCACGGGCCAGGGGCTCTTGTTCTTCGACGAGTTGTCCTCCGCTCCCCCGGCAGTGCAGGCGGCGCTGCTGCGCGTCGTGCTCGAACGCCGCGCGGGCAGCCTGACGTTGCCGGAGTCCGTACGCATCGTGGCGGCGGCGAATCCGCCGTCGAGCGCGGCGGACGGCTGGCACCTCAGCCCACCGCTCGCCAACCGTTTCGTGCACCTCCAGTGGACGCACGATCCGCGCACCGTGGCGCGCGGCATGGCCGGTACGTGGCCGAAGGCCGCGGTCCCGGTCGTCGACGCCGCCAGGGTCGCGGGATCGGCGGCACGGGCCCGGGGTGCGATCTCCGGCTTCCTGACCGCACGCCCCGGCCTCGTCCATCACATTCCGGCCGACGCGGAGAGCCGGGGCCGGGCCTGGCCGTCCCCGCGAACCTGGGACATGGCGCTGCGGCTGCTCGCCACCGGGTATGCGACGGGCGCCGGGCGGGAGGCGATGGCGGCCGCGTTGACCGGGGCCGTGGGAGACGGTGCGGGCATCGAGCTGCTGTCCTACCTGGAGAACCTCGATCTGCCCGACCCCGACCGTGTACTGGCGAACCCCGCCGCGTTCGCCCTGCCCGAACGCGGCGACCGGCAGCTGGCCTTCCTCATCGCGGTCGTCGCGGCCGTCCAGGGCGACCTCACCCGCTCCCGCTGGGAGGCCGGCTGGGCGGTGCTGGCGAAGGCCGTGGACGCGGGTGTGCCCGATGTGGCGGCCAGGGCGGCGGTGGACCTGGCGGCGATGCGGGACACCGACTGGCCGGTGCCGGAGGGCATCGACGCCTTCGTGGAACTGCTGCAGCTGTCCGGCGCCCTGCCGCAGAGCGGCTGAGGCAGGCACATCGGTGCCGGAACCGGAAACCGCCCCAGGGCGGCCCCAGTTGGACATGACGAAGCTGCTCGCCGCCCGCTACCGGGCGGCGACCGACCGGCCCTACCTGGCCTCGGCGCTGTACGCCCTGTCGGTGGTGGCGAGCACCGAGGTGCCGACCATGGGCGTGGACCGGCACTGGCGCTGCTATGTGTCGCCCGCCTTCGTCGACGCGACACCGGTGGCGGAGCTCGCGGCGGTGTGGGTGCACGAGGTGGCGCATCTGCTGCGCGATCACCACGGGCGGGCGGAGCGGCTGCCCACCGCCGACCAGCGTGACCCGCACCGCGTCAATGTCGCCCAGGACTGCGAGATCAACGACGACCTCATCGCCGACGGGCTGCCTCTGCCGGCCGGCCGGATGGAGCCGCGGCTCTTCGGCCTGCCGAACGGGCAGCTCTTCGAGGCGTATCTTCCTGGTGTGCCACAGGGCCCTCCCCCGCACAACTGCGGGTCCGGTGCCCATGGACAACCGATGCCCTGGGAGCTGACCGGATCGGACGGGCCGAGCTGTCTGGGTCAGGTCGAGGCGGATGCGCTGCGGCGCCACACCGCGGAGGCCATGCGCGCTCATCGGCGCAGCCGGGGCAGCCTCCCGGCGGGCTGGCAGCGCTGGGCGGACCAGGTCCTGGAGCCCACGGTCGACTGGCGGCAGGCACTCGCGGGCGCGGTACGGGAGGCCGCCGCGTGGGCCGCCGGGGCGATCGACTACACCTACCGCCGCCCGTCCCGGCGCAGCGCGGCGCTCCGCGGCGTCGTCCTGCCCAGCCTGCGCCGACCTTTGCCCCGTGTCGCCGTCGTCATCGACACCTCGGGGTCGATGGGTGATGACGAGCTCGCCTCGGCACTGGCGGAGGTCACCGGAGTGTTGCGGGAGGTGGGCATCCGGGGCAACCGCGTCACCGTGCTGGCCTGCGACGCCGATGTACAGAGCGTGTCCCGGGTGACGGCCGCCGAGCAGATCACGCTGAGCGGGGGCGGCGGCACCGACATGCGGGTGGGGATCACCGCCGCCCTGGCGGCCCGGGACCGCCCGAACATCGTCGTCGTCCTCACCGACGGCTATACGCCCTGGCCCGACGAGGCCCCCTCGTGCCGGCTCGTCGCGGCACTCATCGGCCCGGACGCCCCGCAGCCCCCGAGGTGGGTGGAGACCGTGCGCGTCACCGCCTGATCCGGGCCACAAGAGCTACGCCCGTCAGTCGCCGAGGACGCCTGTGCGCCGGGCGGAGAAGTCTCCCCACTTCCCGTCGGGCAGTTTGGCGCGGATCTTCATCGAGTAGCGGGTGCCCTGCGGGTCGCTGAGGTGAGCCGGTAACTCGCCCGGCCTGCGGGCGGGGTGGAGCCCCACACGATCGTGGTGGTCAGCCGGCCACCCATGAAGAGCTGGGAGGCCGGAATCTCGCCGCCCGTCTCGGGCTGCTTCCAGTTCAGGTCGATGACGTACTCCTTGCCTTGTGCACGGAGGTGGCGCTGCCGGCCTGTGCTGTCACATGGCCCGGTGTCGCGGGCTTCCGGGTGTCCCCTTCGGGGGCCGAGTCGCATGCAGTGAGCGCGGCGAGGAGCAGGGCGGTGAAGCAGGCCAACGCGGCGGTTGCGTGGGGGCGTTGCACGGTCGTGCCTTCCATTCGGCAGCAATGGTCCAGACCTGTACCGCAGGGTGCGAGGGTCGTCGACAAGAGGGTGGAGCGGAACCTTCCGCAATGTGCCGGTGTGCGCAGACGATCGTGCGTCGGCGGTCCATCGGCGGGGTGCCGGTTTACACCAGCGGTCCGTTGGCGGGGTGCCGGATGTGACGTACGGTCGGCCGATGCTGTGCATACGCGGGGTTGTGCTGCCGGAGCGCGAGGAGCGCGAGTTCTGGATCGACGGCGAGGTACTGCGCGTCGGCAGGCCGCCCGGCGGGCTCGCGGGCCGGGACGCGGAGACGATCGTCGACGGCGGCTGGCTGCTGCCCGGGCTCGTCGACGTACACACGCATCCCGGGGCGCTGGAGCCGGGCGCCCCCTTCGACGAGGATCTGCTGCGCAGGCAGTTGGGCGAGCACCGGGATGCGGGAGTGCTCGCCGTGCGCACCCCTGGCACCTCGCAACGGATGCCCGCGTGGGTGGAGAAGGACCCTGAGTTGCCGCGCGTGACATCGGCGGGGCGGTGGCTGGCGACGCCCGGCCGGTTCTTCCCCGGGTTCGGACGGGATGTGAGCGAGGCAGAGTTGGTGCGTGCGGCCGTGGAGGAGGCGGCCGCGTCGTCCGGGTGGTGCAAGGTCATCGGTGACTGGAGCGCCGACGAGCCCGCCGTACCGCTGCCGCTGTTGACCTCGGTGGTGGAGGCGGTGCACGCGGCCGGCGGCAAGGTGGCGGTGCACTGCCAGACCGCCGAGGGCACGCGAAATGCCGTACTGGCGGGCGCCGACAGTCTGGAGCACGGTATGCATCTGGACCCGGCGCTGCTGGACCGGATGGCCGCGCAGGGCACGGCGTTCGTCCCGACACTGAGCGTCTTCGGCGCGAAGGTGGACGCGATGCGAGCGCGGGAGCCGAGCGTGCGACGTGATCTCTGGCTGGCCGGCTGGGACACCATGCTCAGCAATGTGCGCGCGGCCCACGAGGCGGATGTGACGGTGCTGGCGGGGACGGACTCCTTCCCGTGCGGGACGGTCGCCGGCGAGATGGACTGGCTGGTACGGGCCGGGCTGCCGGCCCGGGCAGCGCTGGGCGCGGCGTCCTGGACGGCGAGGGCCTGGCTCGGTCTGCCGGGGCTCGTGGACGGCGCACCCGCCGATGTCGTCGCGTACGCCACCGACCCGACCCTGGACTCTGCCGCGCTGGATCACCCGAGCCGGATCGTGCTCCGGGGACGCGTCGTGCGATGAGCGATGAGTTCCGGGCGCCGGAGCAGTCTGCACTGCATGGATACGCACATGAAGACGACACCCACGATTCCCACGATCGATCTGGAGCCCGCGGCCCGGCAGATCGCCGGCCTGCTCGACGGGATCGGTGAACAGCAGCTGGCGGGCCCGACGCCCTGTCCCGACTACACGGTCCGGGAGCTCCTCGCCCACGTGGCCGGGCTGAGCACGGCCTTCTGCGACGCGGCGCGGAAGGACTTCGGACCGACGACCGACACCGCCCCCGACGCCGCGCTTCCGGTCCTCGCCGACGACTGGCGCGAAACGCTGCCGCCGCTGCTGGACGAGCTGGTGACGGCCTGGCGCGATCCTGCCGCCCGGCAGGGCATGACCAGGGCGGGCGGTGTCGACATGCCGGGCGAGGTGGCCGCGGCGGTCGTGCTGGACGAGCTGGTGATCCACGGCTGGGACCTGGCCCGTTCGACCGGCCAGAAGTACGAGGCGGACGAGGCGAGCCTGCGCGTCTCGCTGGCGATGCTGACCCCCAGCGACACCGTCCCCCGGTCCGAGCGCATCTTCCGTCCGCCGGTTCCGGTCCCGGCCGACGCACCCCTGGTCGACCGGGCCGTCGCCATGAGCGGCCGCCGCCCGGACTGGCAGCCGGGCGACTGAGCGGTGGGCAGCTGAGGCCCGGTGGGCCGGGGCGAAACGGGGCGCTGGGCCGGGACGGCCGGTGGCCGGACCCGGCCCGGGTCAGCTCAGCATGCGCGCCGCCTCACGTGCCTGCTCACGCAGTCGTTCGTCGGCCGGGGCCATCCCCGATTCCAGGCCCGAGGCCGTCACCCTGAGGTCCCGCTCGGCAAGAGCCGTCAGGCGGCGGCGGTGGTCTTCGGTGAGAGCGGTGCGGCCGAGGGCGACGAGCGCCTCCAGCGCGGTCACGGCGTCGGCGTCCTCCTCGGCGGAGTCCAGGGCCAGACCCGCCAGACGGGGGCTGTCGAGGGATTCGGGTGCGATCGCGTGCAGCGCGAGGACGGCGGCCGGCGTCTGCAACCGGTCCGTCAGCAAGCCCTCCAGCGCGGGAACCAGCGGCCGGGCCGCGGCGCCCATGCGGGCCGCCGCCCGTGCGGCACGAGCGAACGTCCAGCGCATCCACACCGGCCCGTCCTCGGCGAACACACCGGCCAGCACCGGCACCGCCTCTTCCGCGTCACCGGTGATCCGCCACAGGGCTGCGGCGATCTCGACGTCGCTGTCCAGCTGCGGAATGTTGCGGTCCTCCTCGGGCGCGCTGAGCCCGGACCGCAGGGCGGGCACCAGCCCGGCCGCCTCAGGGCCCAGCTCGGCGGCAAGTCCCGCAGCCTCGCGCACGCCATGGCCGCCACGGGCCAGCCGGGCGGCAACCGCCGCCAGCAGGGGGCCGGTCTCCCCGGTCAGTTGGCGCACAGCCTTTGCCGCAGCGAGCCGGCCGTCCTCCGGTCCGGAGCGGGCCGCGGTGGTCAGGATTTCCGCCGTCGCCGCGCGGTGTTCCGGTGGGCAGACTGCAGCCAGCGCCTTCGACACCACCTTCGGGAATCTCGGCAGCGCGGACCGCAGTTCGGGCAGGGCGGCGGACGCCCGGCTCCCCCAGGCGCCGAGCAGGACCGTGAGCCGGATGGGCTCGTTGCCGTCCAGGTCGTCCGCGCCCAGCCGGGTCCGTATGGCGTCCAGCAGTGCGGGGTCGTACGGGAACGAGGTGTCGGCCGTCCCTCCGATCAGTAAGCCGCAGGCCGCACCGAGCGCACGCGGGCGCTGTCCCAGGTCACGGGCCAGGAGGGGCGCGGCCCGGTCCGGGGCCACGGCGACGAGCGCTTCCAGGGCCCGGTCCGCGGGATCGCCCTCTCCCTCGGCCAGCCGGGCCAGCACCGGAGCAGCCGCCACGGCATGCGTGCCCAGCTTCTTGAGGAGCGAGTACGCCGCCGGTACTGAGGCCGGGTCGGCTACGAGCGCCTCCATGGGGGCGACCAGCCGTTCCGGCGCGCTGCGCGAAAGCTGACAGGCGGTCTCGGCCGCCCACAACGCCTCTGTACGCGCTTCGGGCACCGCACTGCGCAGTGCGGCATCGAGCAGGTTGTACGCCGCTTCGCGGTCCTTGTCGGTGTCGCGGAGCAGCAGTTCTTCGACGACATACTGCAGCGGTTCGTTCCGCTCCAGGTCGAGTCGGTCCTGGACGAGCTCGTCCGCGGGAAGGAGGGACAGCATCGCCTCGTGGTGCGCGGAGGTCCACGGCAGTCCGGCGTCCACACAGGCCAGCAGCGCTGCGATCCTCACCTCGCCGGGCTCGTCCGTGCCCATGGCTTCGGTTGCCGCAGCCGCCGTTCCCGCCGGATCCAGATGTGCCATGGCCCCGAGGAGTTCGGCCCGTACGAGGGGATCCGTCTCCTGCTTCCGGCGCCGCCGGAGCACCGGCAACACCCGATCAGCCGCCCCCGTCATCGCGGCGGCCCACACCGCGGCCCGCCGCAGCCCGGACTCCTCGGCGTCGACCGACGCGAGAATCAGGGGCAGTTGACCGACGACGGCCGACCGGCAGGCGGCGTCGTCCGTGTCGCCGTGGTCCGCGCCGCCCTCCGCTATCCCGCCGAGGAGCACCAGCAGGTCCTCCGTGCGGTACCCGGCCCCGGCGAGCTGCGCCATGTACGGCACGGCGCGGGCCGTGGCCTCGTAGACCGAACCCTGGTGCAGGATGCTGCCGTACAGCTCCGAGATCGCCTCGGACGCCGCATGCTCGTCGTCGCCCGCCAGTGCCCGCAGGCAGTCGGGCACGTCGGCGGCGCTCCCGTAGGCATGCTGCAGTTCGGCCCACGGCTGGGCATCGACATCGGCGAAGAACAGTGCGAGTTCCATGGAGCGGATCATGGCACCCGGCACTGACAACGCCCGGCCGCGTATGGAGCCGGAGGGCAGCACACAGCTGCCGGCCGGGCCACGGGCCGGCAGCCGCTCGCCGTTCAGCTGGTGAAGAACTCCGTGATCTGCTGGGCGACCTGGTCGGGGTGGATCTCATGCACCCGGTGGCCGCCCCCGATCGTGATCAGCCGGCAGTCCGGGATCAGCGAGGCCATGTCCTGCAGGCGCCCCTGGGGCATGGTGGACTCCGGGCCGCCGGCGATCATCAGCGTCGGCGCGACGATCTCGCCGAGGCCGGCCGCCCACTCGGGGTCGGGGTCGGCCACCTCGGCCCGGATGGGAGCGACGACAGCCCAGTCGTAGTCCACCGGCCCCTCCGATTCGGCGGCCTGCTTCAGCTCGCTCGGGAACGGCGGCGGGGTCTCCACGAGCACCAGCCGCTCCACCCGGTCCGCGTGCTCCTGGGCGAGCAGATGAGCGACGACACCGCCCATCGAGTGGCCGACCAGGCCCACCCGGTCGAGCTCGCACTCGTCGAGGAAGCCGAGGACGTCGTCCCGCATCAGCTCGACGGAGTACTCGTCCGGCCAGTCGCTCTCGCCATGACCGCGCAGGTCGATGGCGTACACCCGCCACTGTTCACCGAGCAGACTCCCGGCCGCCTCCCAGCTCCCGGCGGAGCCGCCGAGGCTGTGCAGCAGGACCACGGGCGAGCCGAAGGGGTCGCCCCAGGTCCGATACGCCAGCCGTACATCGCCGACATCCACAACAGACTGATCTTCCATACCCATGACGCTACAGCCGAATGAACGAAGACCTTTCATCCCTGGCTCCCCGCGGCCTGGCAGGGTTGAGGGGTGAACGTCTTTCCCCGCCCGCTGCTCATCGCTGTCGCCACTGCCGTCATGGCCGTCTCCGTGCTCTGCGGCTGCTCGTCCGCCGGGTCCGCCGAGGGTGGGCCGGAAGCCGGGCTCGACGATCCGGCGAAGAAGGAGATCGCCATGCAGTTGGTCTCCAGCGCGGAGAACTCCTCGCTCGACTGGAAGGCGCAGTACAAGTACATCGAGGACATCGGCGACGGCCGCGGCTACACCGCGGGCATCATCGGCTTCTGTTCCGGCACCGGCGACATGCTGAAGGTCGTCGAGCGGTACGCGGCGGCGCGTCCCGGCAATCCGCTGGAACGGTTCCTCCCTGCCCTGCGCGCCGTACAGGGCAGCGATGCGCACGACGGGCTCGGCCGCCCGTTCACCGAGGCCTGGGCCGAGGCGGCCGTGGACCCCGCCTTCCGGTCGGCGCAGGACGCCGAGCGCGACCGGTCGTACTTCGACCCGGCGGTCGCCCGGGCCGAGGCGGACGGACTCGGCGCCCTGGGGCAGTTCATCTACTACGACGCCTATGTGATGCACGGGTACGGCGACACGGACGGCACGGTCGGCTTCCGTACGATCCGCCGCGAGGCGATCGCCGCGACTGCGCCACCGGCGCGCGGCGGGGACGAGGCGGCTTATCTGAACGCCTTCCTCGACGCCCGTGTCGCGGCGATGCGTAAGGAGCCCTCGCACTCCGACACCAGCCGGATCGAGACGGCCCAGCGGGTGTTCGTGAGCGAGGGCAGGTTCGGGCTGGAGACACCGCTGCGGTGGCGGGTGTACGGCGACGGTTACCGGATCGACGCCCGTTAAACCCATGATCGACGGGCGCGGGAAGCGTCCGCCCCGCTGACTGCGTACGCCGGTGCATATACCATTTGACCTGCGCTTTCACTCCTCCATGAAGGGTGACCCGGAGCCGTGACCCGGCGGTCGGCGGCTCCGTTGAGGCTGACGAACGGCACACGCGGATGTGGGCCGGAACACGGAGGAGAGTTCCACATGCTGAAGAAGATGATGCTGGCCGCGACGGTCCTGACCGCCGGTCTCGGGCTGGCCCTCAGCCCCGCCGCCCAGGCCGTGCAGAGCCCCGCCGCCGTGCAGGCGGCGAAGGCGCCGGCCGCGGTCTGCACCGTCAACGACAACGGGGTGAACTTCCGCGGCGGACCGGGCTCCGAGTACCCGGTCCTGGGTCAGGTGAACCGGGGCCAGAACCTCAACTACCGCGGCCGGCAGGGTGACTGGATCATGGGTGACCTGTGGGGCGGCCCCACGGGCGTCTGGATCCACGTGGCCTACCTCGACTGCTGAGGCCGGCACACCTCGGCCCCGCACCGCGCCTTCCGCGCGGTGCGGGGCCTTCCTGTGTCCCGGCGCCGCGCCCCCAACTCCCTTGTGTCGAAGGGGTGTACGGCGGTCACCCCACTCTGATAGGAAAGCTTCCTAACAGACCGACACAACGGCGAACTCCCTTTGGAGGACTGGTGCACGCTCCCCATAAGCGCACCGTACGTCGCAACACCCGCTCCGTGCGCATCGCGGTCATCGCGGTCGGATTGACCCTCACGGCGATACCCGTCACGGCCTACGCCGGTGCCCCCACACACCCGGCGGCACATCAGCAGACGGCGGTGGTTCAGCACGCCGCCGCCGCGACCGGGCTCGACGATCCGGCGAAGAAGGAAATCGCCATGCAGCTGGTCTCCAGCGCGGAGAACTCCTCACTCAACTGGAAGGCCCAGTACAAGTACATCGAGGACATCGACGACGGCCGCGGCTACACCGCGGGCATCATCGGCTTCTGTTCCGGCACCGGCGACATGCTCGACCTCGTCGAGCTGTACACCCAGCGCAAGCCGGGCAACGTCCTCGCGAAGTACCTTCCCGCGCTGCGGAAGGTGGACGGCACCGATTCGCACAGCGGTCTCGACCCGAACTTCACCAAGGACTGGGCGACTGCCGCGTCCGACTCGGCGTTCAAGCAGGCGCAGAACGACGAGCGGGACCGGGTCTACTTCAACCCGGCGGTCAGCCAGGGCAAGGCCGACGGCATCGGCACGCTGGGCCAGTTCGCCTACTACGACGCCATCGTCATGCACGGCGACGGCGGCGACAGCACCAGCTTCAGCTCCATCCGCAAACGGGCCCTGGCGAAGGCGAAGCCGCCGGCCCGGGGCGGCAACGAGGTCACGTATCTCAACGCCTTCCTGGACGCCCGGGTCTGGGCGATGCAGCAGGAGGAGGCCCACTCGGACACCAGCCGGGTGGACACCGCTCAGCGGGTCTTCCTGAAGAAGGGCAATCTGAACCTGGATCCGCCGCTCGACTGGAAGGTGTACGGCGACAGCTACCACATCGGCTGACGCACACCCGGGTCACGGCTGTGGCGCGTACGGCAGCACTCGTCGTGGTCTCCGTACGCGCTGCAGCGCCGTACCGGCCGAAGCCGGCTTCGGTCAGTGTGCGCCCACCGGAGCCGCGGCCGCCGGGCTCTGCTCCTGCGGCGACGGATCCGGCTTCCTGCCGAGGTGGTTGAAGGCCAGATTGAGCGCGATCGCCACGACGCATCCGGTCGAGATCCCGGAGTCGAGCACGACGAGCGCATCCTTCGGGAACGCGTGGTAGAAGTCGGGTGCGGCGATCGGGATCAGTCCGATGCCCACGGCCGCTGCCACGATCAGCGCGTTCTCGCCCTTCTCCAACGCGGCGGTCGCCAGTGTGTCGCGGACCGGGAAGCGCAGCCCAAGCGCATGGTGGGCAACGGCGAGTTCCGGCCGCGGCTTGGGGTGGACGGCGGAGTTGCGGATGACACGGATCTGGTCCAGGAGCTGCACGGCCTGGTGGACCGCGTCGCGGTCGAGCGCGGGCAGCTTGTCGGCGAGATGTTCTTCTAGGCGCAGCAGGCCCGAGCCCGGGTTGCGGCCGGGCACCTTGAAGTCGCGCAGGATGTCGGTCAGGACGACCAGCCCGGAGTTGTCGGCCGCTTCGTCGTCGACGTCCAAGGCGAGGAGGCTGGAGCGGTCCATGGGCGGAGGGACGACTAGGGCTTCGCCGAAGACCAGCTCGTAGGTGACGTCGAGGAAGTTCAGCGCGCGCAACACGGCGCGCGGCTCGGTGAAGGACAGCGCCTCCGGCGGCGCGGGCGGCGACAGGTGGGCGGCGACGTCGGCGAACCAACGGGCTGCCTCGCGTCGATGCCGATCGCGCGGAACCCGGACTAGCCGGAAACCCATCGTGCGAGAATCCCTCAGCCGGTACCGGATGCGCCGTTTCCGGCGGCCCTCGCACTGGGAGAAGAGCGTATGCGCACCACCGTGATCGGAGTCGGACGGGTAGCGGCGGCCGCTGCATGGGTCGTTCTCGTTGCCGGATGCGGTGGCGGCGTTGGGGGTTCCGCTCCGACCGCCGCTGCATCCTCCGCACCCTTCGGCCAGAAAGCGGTGCATGCGGATCTGGACGCGGCCATCTCGGCTGCTGGGCTGCCCGGAGGAAGGACGAAGGCAGGATTCTCCGTGGGCGACCGTTCGGCCCGCTCAGCAACCACTGACAGAGAGCGGACGCTGGCCGCCCTCGCGCCTCGACTGACACCGTGTGTGGTCTCTTGGACGTCCAGTGCGACGTGGAGCTCCTCCGGGACCGACCCGGTCAAGGTGCGTCGGCAGCTCGACACCGTGCTGTCGGGCCTTGCAGCGCGAGGTTGGAAAGAGACACAGCCTTCCGAGGAAGCGCCGATCGGAGAGGACGGCTCGCTCTTCATGGCTACGTACAGGAAGCAGGGTTGGATCCTGAACGCCCGGCACAGCAGGTTGAAGTCCTTGAATCAGTCCACTGTCATGATCACAGAAGAAGCCTGCTTCGGCCGGCTTACGGACGACGAGCTGGCCCTCTTTGACGACGCCTGACGAGCTCGTGCACAGTTGGCGGTGAGACGTCGGGGGCTTCGGTGCGGCTCGGTGTTCACGTCTGTCGTGCCGAGTTCAGGTCCATGGGGTGTGTGCCACAGTGCGCGATGTCCACACCGAGTGGCAGACCCGCTCGGCGGCATGTGAGACCGCGGCCCGGGCCGAGTTGCTGACCGCAGTCCGCTACAGGGTCCTCACTGCCTGGGCAGCAACAGCAACCCGCCTTGCGACCGGCATGTGCTGGAGCGGCTCAGTTTGACCGGCAGGCCCTGCCCGCTTCGAATCCGCGCTCGCCTGCGCCCGGTACGGCATTGCCGGAAGCGCAGCGGCAGCCCCTTTGTACGCAGACGAGAGAGCGAGCTCAGTCGCTGCTCGTCATGGGGTACTTGGAGCCCTTGCGCCCGTCGGCGAGCGCAACGAGGAGTTCGGCAGGCTGCGGCCATACGCCGCGATCAAGGTAGCGGATGCCTTCGCCTTCTGGTGCGCTGCCGGTGTCTTTGCTGATCGGGTGGCGCCGGTTGGTCGCGGTGTGCCGTCCGTGCGTTCGTCCCACACCAGCGTCGGCACGGCCTGGCCGGCAGCGAGCGGGATGGTCGCGGCCAGGCGGTTGTGGCCGAGCTGATGCACCTGGACCTCAACCGGATCGGTGACGCCGGGGTACCCGCCGATGCTGACCGGGATGGATCTGCGGTCCTTAGAAGGCGCAATCCGAGCATGCTGTGAGGACTTGGGATACGGGCACGAGACCCCTGACAGTCGCCGATGTGTCCGCTCGAATCTCTCCCCTACTCGATTATCGGACGGGCATGTACGCTGCCAGTCATCACGACAGGGGGCTGCGTGTTCTGGGGGGTGAGTGCTAGTCATGACATGTGTATTTAGCGGCATTTCGCATCGGAGCACTCCTCTCGGGCGGCTCCCGTTAGCGATCCGGTTAGCGCTCGGGACCTAAGCGAGGCGCTAGTTCCCGGCAGTGATCCGGGCAGCACTCTTGGCACTGGGTGAGGCGCGAGTGCCCGACCACTGACCGTGGGCCTCCGGTGCCCCTCTCCCCTTTGTGGTGTCTCTCCATCCCGAGGGGAGTCTTCACGTTCCCCAAGGTCTCGCGCACCTTGCGGCTTCCCTGTCCCGGAACCACGCCCGGATTGCCCTTCACGACGTCCCGTGGTCCCGCGCGCTTCGCATCCCGCACGCTCCGCCCGGAACGCTCCGGGCGCCTCCATCGAAACGGTCCTCACCATGCACACGCCCTTGTTCCTGCTCATCGGTCACTTGACCGCGTCTGCGTGGAGAGCGTCATGAGACTTCCCAGAGGGCGCGCCGTCCGATTGTCCGGCGCGATTGCCGCCCTGGCCCTGGCTCTGACCGTGGCACCGGGTTTGCCCATCGTGGCGGTGCCCGCGAGCGCCGCCGAGCCGGTGCGGTCAACCCCGTCCGACGCGGCGCTGGCCGAGGCTGAGGCCACTGGTGAGCGGGTCGAGGTCGTCGAGGAACGCACGGAGCAGGACACGGTGTTCGCCAATCCCGACGGCAACACCTTCACGTTGGAAAAGTCGATCGTTCCGGTCCGCGTGAAGACCGCGAATGGAGACTGGACGCTTCCGGATGCAACGCTGACCAAACGGGCCGACGGCACCGTCGGTCCGAAGGCAGCGGCAGTCGAGGTCTCCTTCTCGGGCGGCGGTTCTGGCGCAGACCTGGTGACCATTGGTGAGACGGGTCGGTCCGTGTCACTGGGGTGGCCGGGTGCCCTTCCCGAGCCGCAACTCGAGGGTGCGCGGGCCGTGTACGAGAACGTGCGGCCTGACGTCAACCTCATCCTGACCGCCACGACGGAGGGCTTCCGCCAGGTCCTGGAGGTCGAGACGCTTGAAGCAGCCGCCGACCCGGGGCTGCGGACCATCGCGTACGGGCTGGACGCAGACGGGCTGACGGTCCGGTCGGCCGCCGTCGGCAGTATGGAGGCAGTGGACGGCAATGGCCAGGTGGTCTTCCGCTCGCCGAGCGCGCAGATGTGGAACTCGGCCGGGGAAGCAGCCGGGGCGTCCGGCGCTGATGCTGCGAAGCCGACCGATGGTCTGTCGACGCAGGCGGCGGGTTCGCGTCCGCTCAGTGCTCGCTCGTCGGCCGCAGCCGAGGGGACAGACCCTGTGGTCGTCGCTCCTCCTCAGGAGGGCGACCCGCTGAGCGGCCCTGGTGCGGGCGACGAGGCCGCAGTCATGGATGTCGCGGTGGACGACAGCTCCGTGAAGGTGGTTCCCGATGTCGCTCTGATCGCCAAAACTACCGAGGCGGAACTGCCGCTGTATATCGACCCCTCCGTCGAGCTCAACGAGTCCGAGCGCACGGTGCTGTCTTCCGACGGCGACGTGTTCTACAACTTCTCGGGCGGCACCAACGGAATGAGCGTCGGTAAGTGCGGTTCGGCGGTGATCGGTGGGGTGTCCTACTACTGCGGCAACGGCTATGTGAACCGCATGTACTTCGAGTTCGCACCGGACAAGCTCAAGGGCAAGCACATCCTGGACGCCACCTTCTCAGTGACGGAGACGTGGTCGTTCTCCTGTGACGCACGGTGGGTCGACCTGGAACGGACCAACAACATCTCGTCCGCGACGAAGTGGCCGGGACCGACGAAGCTGGACCAGATGGGCGACCGTCACGTGTCGGCCGGACGTGGTTCGCTTTGCTCCCCCTCCCAGCCCAAGGCTCCCATCAACTTCAACGACTACCCGGAGGAGCCGGACGAGAACCTCACTCCGACCGTCAAGTCCTTCGCCGACGGCAAATTCTCCCGGCTCACGCTCATGCTGATGGCCAAGGACGAGGGCGACACCGTCTCCTGGAAGCGGTTCGACGACGATGCCGTCCTGTCGGTCAGTTACGTGAGCAAGCCCGCAACGCCTACTGCCTACGGCCTCAAGGCTGGTGCGAGTCGGGTGTGCAGCACGTCAGAGTCGTCACCCAGCGTGATCACTGACCCCAAGCCAGACCTGCTGGCTACCCCGGAGACGGCGGTCGGCGGTGAAGCCGAGGGCCGTCTGCGTGTGTACTTCGACGTGGACGTGAAGAACGCCACGACGTGGTCGGACGCACCCCAGCCAACCACCGGGTCGCTCAAGCCGACCTCCGGTTACGTCTCGTACAGCAGCACGCTGAAGAACTTCCCGGCGCAGACCAAGGACTGGGACACCCCTCTCCTCGACGGCAAGCTGTACCGGTACCACGCGTACACACACTCGCTCTACAACAGCGACCAGAGCTACCTGACGACCACGCCCTCTCCCTGGTGCTACTTCCTCGTCGACAGCAAAGCGCCTCAGAAGCCGACCGTCAGCTCGTGGACCGTCTACAGCGAGTGTGTGTCCGGGGGCGCCTGCAGTCCTGGCGGCGCGCCAGGCAAGCCGGGAACGGTGCTCTTCGGTCCGGGAACTGGCGAAACCAGCACCAACACTGGCTACCGGTACAAACTGTCGACGGACGCGGCGTGGTCACCATGGTTGAGCGGTGCCACCTACCGGGCCACGATCACACCCTCCTCCTCCGGAACCAAACTCCTGCACGTGCAGGCGAAGTCGGCGGCGTATCCGCTCGGGGGTGACGAGCAGATCGTCAGGTTCCTCGTCAGCGAAGGCCCCAAGGCCATCGCCCGGTGGAACTTCGACGAGGCCGAAGGCGAGGCTCTGGACACCTCCACGAGCGATCCCGCCCTGCGTAACAACCTGACGCTGTCCGGCGCAGCCCGTACTCCCAACGGGCGGCGTGGCGAGATCGTGAAGACCGCTGCGACCGAGACGGAGCCGGCCGTGTTCGGCCCCGACCAGGGCCTGTGGCTGGAGAAATCGGCGTACGCCTCCACCACGAAGCCGGTTCTGGAGACCGCGGCGTCGTACACCGTTTCGGCCTGGGTGCGGCTCGACGCGACGGGCCGCAACGTCACAGTGGCTGGGCAGGACGGCACCTATTACAGTCCGTTCTTCCTCGGCTACTGCGAGACTGTCAAGACTTGGTGCTTGCGGCTGGCCGATGCGGACGCCGCCTCCACGTCCTTGGACAACCAGCGAGTGAACGCGACGTCTCCCGCGCAGACGAAGGTGTGGACGCACCTGACCGCGGTCGTCGACCACGACCAGAACCTGATGTCCCTGTACGTCAACGGAAAGCTCCAGAACACTGACGCGATCACGTCCAACTGGTCCGCCCCCGGAGGCTTTCAAGTGGGCCGCGTGAAGTACAAGGGCGGATACGTGGACCCGTTCCCCGGTGAGATCGACGAAGTGGCGGTCTGGCAGGCCGCGAAGTCCCTCGAAGAGATCGCCACCGACGCCCAGCTCCTCGATGGTCCCGATGGCACAGGCATGCCGCACCTGGAACTGGTCGCCGACCTGAACCCCTCCGGTGCTTCCGGGACCTCCCTCAAAGACACGACGAGCAACTACGGGGCGTCATTGGCCCTGGGTGCCGGCGCGAGCCTGAACGGCGAGTCGATCGTCCTGGACGGAACTGGTGGCGCCGAGTCCACCGGCGCCCAGCTGGTCGACCCGACCGGATCGTTCACCGTCGCCGTGGAGGCGCTCGTCGACGGGGCCGCCCTCGTGGGCAAGCCGGACGGCTACAGGGCGCAGATACTGGGCCAGCGGACGGACACGGGTTCGTCGTGGGGCCTCTGGTTCGAGAAGACCGGGGTCGACACCACCGGCCACGAGGTGCTGGACGAGAACGGCGAACCCGTCGTGGATGAGGCGACCGGCGAGCCCCTGTCCGAAACCTGGGCGCTCGGCCGCTGGCACTTCGGTCGGCTCACTGCCGACGGCTCCGGCGTCTCGGTGCAGAGCGACGAGGCGGCAGTCCTGGGCACCGAGGTCCAACTGGTCGGCGCATACGACGCGCAGTCGGATCGGATCAGCCTCTTCCTGGTCGACCGGCAGGGCGTGCCCACCGCCTTTACGGCGGCTGCGGGCACCGGCGGCCTGGCCGTCGGCAAGGGCTGGTTGAGCAGTGCCTGGAGCAGCCAGTTGCCGGGTCGGATCAACAGCATCCGGCTGTGGGCGGGCGCCGTGTCCAACGCTCAACAGAAGACCACAGTCGTCGGGGACTGATCCCGCAGGGATCACCCCGCACCGGGGCGCGGGCCGTGAATCGGCCCGCGCCCTTTCCGTAGCGCCTCGACGCCTTGCGGATCCGAGCGGCCCGCTCCGGGCCGCCGTACCACCACGGACAAGAGAGCACACCGTGTTCAGACCACGTTTGCCGAGACATCGGCGTCGGCCGGGCGTTCTGCCCTTGCTCGGCGCGCTCGTTCTCGCCCTGACCATCTCGCCGTCGCTCCAGTCGGTAGCCACGGCACAACCCGTACCGGGTGCTCCGGACTCCGCCAACACCCGTGTGAGCCAGGTCCATCCGATCACCGGTCAGGGTGCGAAGAAGGCACGGGAGCAGGTCTCCCGTGAGAAGCAGGCCAACCGGCGTCTCGTTGCGAAGGCCCGGGAGGAGCGGTTCGCGAACTGGCCGAAGGCGGGGACGGTCCGCGATTCCCTCACGAAGACGGCAGCCGGCGCCGTGGTGGACGTCCAGGCCGTGGATCCGTCCGCCACGTCGCGCCAGTCGCGACCGACCGCCTCCGGTCAGGCGACGGTCCGGGTCCTGGACCAACGGGCCGCGGACAGTGCCGGTGTCACCGGAGTGCTGTTCACCGTGGGAGCCGAAAAGGCGGGGACGGCGCAGGTCACGGTGGACTACGGTGCGTTCGCCTCGGCTGTGGGCGGCAACTGGTCCAGTCGGCTGGGTCTGGTGTCGCTGCCCGCGTGCGCGCTGACCACACCCGAGAAGGCCGCGTGCCGGACCACCACCCAGGTGGGCTCCACGAACGATGTGAAGGCACACAAGGTCACCGCACGGACGGCCGTCGCCCCGCAGAGCGCTCCGATGGTGATGGCCTTGGCGGCGACGTCGGCAGGCACGTCGACAGCCGGCGCCGGCGACCTCGCGGCGACTCCCTTGTCGGCCTCGTCGTCCTGGGCGGCCGGAGCATCGTCGGGCTCGTTCACCTGGTCGTACCCGATCACGCTGCCGCCGGCGGCGGCAGGTCCGGTGCCTCAGCTCTCGCTGGCGTACGACTCGGGCAGCATCGACGGTCGCACGGCCAACACCAACAACCAGGGCTCGCTGGTCGGCGAGGGCTTCTCGATGACCGAGTCCTACGTCGAGCGGAAGTACGGCAGCTGTGAGGACGACGGCCAGGCCGACAAGTCCGATCAGTGCTGGAAGTACGAGAACGCCTCCCTCGTCCTGAACGGCAACGCCACCGAGTTGGTCAGGGACGATACGACCGGTCAGTGGAGGCTCAAGGACGACGATGCCTCGAAGGTCGTCCACGGGGTCGGCGCCGACAACGAGGACGACGGCGATGACATCAAGGATGGCAAGGGCGACGGCAAGGGCGAGTACTGGAAGGTCACCACGGGTGACGGCACCACGTACACCTTCGGCCTGAACAAGCTGCCCGGTGCGGGGACGGAGCGCACCAACTCCACCTGGACCGTGCCCGTGTTCGGTGACGACACCGATGAACCCGGCTTCTCGTCGGGCACCGGCTTCGCCGACCGCGCGAAGACCCAGGCGTGGCGCTGGAACCTCGACCTCGTCCAGGACGTCCACGGCAACGCGTCGACGTACTGGTACGCCAAGGAGAGCAACTACTACGCCAAGAACGGCGACAAGGCGAAGCCGGCGTCGTACGTGCGCGGCGGTCATCCGACGGAGATCCGGTACGGGCAGCGGCTCGACGCCCTGTTCACCGGCAACCCGTCGGGCAAGGTCGTGTTCTCGTACAAGGAGCGATGCACCGCGTCCTCGTGCGACTCGTTGACGAAGGACACCGCCGACAACTGGCCGGACGTGCCCTTCGACTCGATCTGCTCCGCTTCGGCGACGGATTGCGCCTCGACCGGACCGTCGTTCTTCAGCCGCAAGCGCGTGTCCGGCATCGACACCCACGTGTGGTCCACGGCGGCAGAGCCCGACGCCTTCAAGCCGGTGGACTCCTTCGCCCTGACCCAGGAGTTCTTCGACGGCCAGGACATCGGCAACAGCTCCGACCAGGTCCTCACTCTGACCTCGCTGAAGCGCACCGGCCTCAACGGCCCCGCCATATCCCTGCCGCCCGTCGGGTTCACCTACCACCAGCGCCCCAACCGCGTCGCGGGCGGCACCCAGCCCGGCGGGGCCGACATCCTCCCGCTGACCCGCCCACGCATCTCCACCATCACGTCCGAGACCGGAGCCATCACGACGGTCGTGCTGTCCAACCCGGAGTGCGTGCGCGGCAGCAACATGCCGACCGCCGAGGACGACAACGCACTCTCGTGCTACCCGGTTTACTGGCCGATCAACGGCGGCGACCCCGCACTCGACTGGTTCCACAAGTACCGGGTCACTGCGATCAATACGAGCGACACAGCCGCCAAGAACCCCGCGGTGGAGTACAGCTACTCCTACTCCAACCCGGGGTGGCACTACAACGACGACCCGTTCACCAAGGAGAAGGAGCGCACCTGGTCGGTCTGGCGCGGCTACCAGCAGGTGACGGCCTACACCGGTGAGGTGGGCGGCACACGGAGCAAGACGGTCAAGGTGTTCATGCAGGGCATGAACGGCGACAAGCGCAAGGACGGCAGCACGCGCAGCGCGAGCATCGTCCCGGTCCCGGTCCCGTCGGCCACCCTGTCCACGGCCACTGACCACGATCAGTACACCGGGCAGCTCCGCCAGGAAATCACATACGACGGAAACACCCCGATCTCCTTCACGGTCAACAATCTGTGGTCGAAGCAGACCGCCAGCCAGCAGAAGTCGTACGCCCACACGCGGGCGCACTTCGTGAGGGTTGCCCGCACGTACGAGTACACGTGGCTCACGACTCCCGCGAAGTGGCGGATCGCAGCAAGCACGAACACGTACGACGACACGTACGGCATGCCCACCAAGGTCGAAAACCACGGGGACTGGTCCACGACCGGCGACGAAACCTGCACCCGCACCTGGTACGCCCGCAACGACGCCGAGGGCCTCACCTCACTGGTCTCCCGGACTCGTACGGTCGGCAAGCCCTGTGCGGACACCGACGACAAGCTGACCCTGCCGACATCGGTAGCCACGCGCGGGGACGTCATCTCGGACGCCGCCACCGTCTTCGACAACCCGGCGGCCACCAGCTGGACACCCGACCAGACGCCGGTACTCGGTCTGCCCACCTGGACCGGCCAGCCAACGGGCTATCCGGCTGCGAACGGCACAGCCGACCGCAACCCCGGCGCGGGCTCCTGGCAGACCGTCGCCATCACCACGTTCGACACCGCGACAGCGAAGCTCGGCCGGCCGCTCAAGGTGAGCGACGCCAAGAGCAACGTCACGTCCACCGCCTACTACCCGGCGAGCGGCGGCCCGGTCACCGGTGTCATCGTCACCCACCCCAAGCTCGCCTCGAACGGCCAAACGCACAAGTCGTACACGTACTTCGACCCTGCACGGGGTTCGGTCACCTATGCTCTCGACGCCAACCTCAGGCGCACGGAGTACACCCGTGACGCGCTCGGCCGAGTCACCGCGACCTGGCTGCTCAACCGGTCCAAGGCCGCAGGTGACAGCCCCAACGGATCGTTCGCGTACGGTGTCAGCCAAACGGCACCGTCGTGGACCTCGATCTCCTCGCTGAAGGCCGACGGCACGAGCTACCGGACCAGCTACACGCTCTACGACTCGTTGCTGCGCCAGGTCCAGACGCAGACGCCGGGTGCAACCGGCGGACGCATTCTGACGGACACCCGCTACGACTCGCGGGGTCTCGCCGTTGTGACGCAGGCCAATGCGTACGACAGCGCAACGGCCCCCAACAGCACCTATACCGGTGTGGACCACGCGCAGTCGCCCGTACAGAACGAGACCACGTACGACGGTGCGGGACGGGCGGTGAAGACCACCCTGTCCTCGTGGGGCACCAAGAAGTGGGACACCACAACCACATATACCGGTGACTCCGTGGCCACCAGCGCCGTCCAGGGGGGCACTGCCTCCCGGGTGATCACCGACGTACTCGGCCGCACCGCGGAGACCCGCACGTACGCCGGATCCCAGCCGGACGACACGCAGTACGGTGCCACGCTCGGCACGTCGTACACGCGGGTCGGCTACACCTATACCCGCGACGGCAAGTCGCTGACCGTCACCGGACCGGACGGCGCCACCTGGTCCCACACCTACGACCTGTACGGCCGGGAGGTCTCGTCCACCGACCCCGACAAGGGCACGGTGACCACGGGCTACAACGTGCTCGACCAGATCGACCACACCAAGGACTCGGAGGGACGGTTCCTCTACTTCGGCTTCGACGAGCTGGGCCGCAAGACCGACCTGTGGCACACCAGCCGCACGGATGCCAACAAGCTCGCGAGCTGGACCTTCGACGGGTTGGTCAAGGGCCTGCCCGACCAGTCCATCCGCTATGAGAACGGTGTCAACCAGGCGACCAGCAAGGCATACACGAAGACTGTCACCGCCTACGACACCATGGGCCGCGCCACGGCGACCACGCTGACCCTGCCGGCCACCGACCCGCTCGTAACCTCCGGTGCGGTGACGTCGACGACCACCATGGGCGCGGCGTACCGTCTCGACGGCACGCTCAACAACACCAAGGAGCCGGCCGCCGGCGGCCTCGCCGCCGAAGTGGTCGAGACCCTCTACAACGACGCGGGGCTGCCCACGCAGCAGTCCGGGATCTCCGGCTATCTGCTGGGCGTGGACTACTCCGCCCTCGGCCAGGTCCACCAGCTCGAGCTCGGCACCTCCGCCGCGGCCAAGCGGGTCTTCGTCTCCAACACCTTCGAAGAAGGCACCGGCCGACTGCTGACCTCGTCCACCGACGACCAGACCCGAGGACCCGTCCAGGACCTTCAGTACGGTTACGACCAGGCCGGCAACGTCACGTCGATCTTCGACCGCGCCGACACCGGGGCCGGTGCCGACAGCCAGTGCTTCACGTATGACGGCCAGCGCCGACTGGCCGAGGCGTGGACGCCCAAGACCGCCGACTGCGCGGCAGCCGGCCGTACCGTGGCCAACCTCGGGGGCCCGGCACCGTACTGGAGCAGCTACGCCTACACGCTGTCGGGCCAGCGAGCGGCGGAGACCAGGAACGGGACCACCCCGGTCACCTCCACGTACTGCTACGACCCGACGCGTAAGCACGCCCTCAAGGCGACCACTACGTCGACCACAGCCGGTGCGTGCGACACGGCAGCGGCGCAGTACACCTACGACGATACCGGCAACACCGAGAGCCGCGTCCAGAGCACCGGATCCGCGGTGCAGCAGACGCTGGAGTGGAACGAGGAGGGGAAGCTGGCCAAGCTCACCGAGGGGAGCACCGCCACTGGCTACGTCTATGACGCCGACGGCACGCTCCTCATCCGGCGCGACAGCGCGGCGGCGGGTGAGACGGTCCTCTACCTCGGGGCCACCGAGGTCCACCTCAAGGCCGGGAAGAAGTGGGCCAACCGGTACTACACCACCGGCGGCGATCCCATCGCCCTGCGCACCAACCAGAGCGGTACCGAGAAGGTCTCCTTCCTCTCGGCCGATCACCACGGGACAAGCGGGATCGCTGTCTCGGCCGACAGCACCCAGGCGCTCAGCAAGCGCTACACGACCCCGTTCGGCGCGGGTCGGGGCACAGGCGCCGGCACCTGGCCGGACGACAAGGCGTTCCTTGGCAAGTCCGCGGACGCCGGGACAGGTCTGACGCACGTCGGCGCACGCGAGTACGACCCGTCCACCGGCCAGTTCATCAGCGTCGACCCACTGCTCACGCTGGATCAACACCAGTCCCTGAACGGCTACACGTACGCCAACAACAACCCCACCACGCTGAGCGACCCGTCGGGCCAGGCCGTGCCGGAATGCCTGACCGGCGAGATCTCCTGCACAGGGGGAATCCCTGACACGAAGGAAGAGCGCGAGAAAAAGAACAAGAAGAAGAAGGCGAAGACCCCGCCCAATCAGGACGGAAGGTCCGGCAGCGCACCGGCGGGAGCTCCGCGCTACAACTACACCCAGGAACGCGATCTCTTCACCAACGCGGAGATTGCCGCGCTGCTGCGGAAGGAGCGCGTCAAGCAGATCCTGGATGGAAAGTTTGACTTGACGAACCCCTACGAACTGGGCATCGAGGAAATCACGGAAAGGGGTTGTCGTCGCGGCGCACGTGATGGCTGCGGCGCTGCCAACCTTGCCAAGGACCTCATGGACTGGCTGGGGGAGGATACCGAAAGTGACGTCAAGGAACTGATGGAGTCCATCGATGAGTCGTGGCGGGCGGATAGGCTCAAAGGGCCATTCGCCTTTGATGACGCCGAGTTCCAGATCGCTCTGACGCTTGCCGTACAGGGCCACAAGGTGACGTCCAGAAACGACCAACAACCGGGCGCCGCCCCCGAACACAAGGGTGATGCCTGGGTCGATGGAAAGCGAACCGACTTCAAGGCAATGAAAAGCCTGAGGACTGACGGGCTCCGAGACCATCTCAAGAAGGCGGACAGAGATCAGCAGGTGGAAATGGCGGTCGTCGACCTCCGACCAGGCGGGATGGAGGAAGATGACGCGGAAGATGGCTTCGATCAATTCGCCAGAAGCAACACGAACATACGGAAGGTCGTGATCTACGGGAGGAACTACATGCTCGAGTACAACCTGTAGAATCCGTGAGCGCGGGGTGCCCAGGAAGTCGGTATCGGGCACCCCGCAATCGTCTCAGCACAATGAACGGACTGGTTATGGGGACCTTCGAGGAGCACGGTGGCGACCGGAAAGACTTCGACTTCCGAGTCGGACTTGCCGAAGGAGCCTGGGACTGCAAATCGTTCGCCGACCGGCTGTGGGGCGACGTGGCACGAATTCTGGATGTTTCGTTCAGCTCGGGGGGAAGTAGGCCAAGTGAGGGTGGCGGTTACAACTACTGGTTCGGAAACGACGATCTGCACGTGTCCATGTTTGTGGACGACGGCGAGCCGGGTTGGCCTCTCGAAAAAGTACCCGCGATGCTGACTGCCACATCCATGTCGGAGGATGTGGAAACCTGGGAACTGGCGGAGAACCTTTACGAGAGGCTCGCCGCTCTCGGGACGTACTTGCTGATCGTTTTCGAGGATTACGGCTTGCCGATCGCCGCGAATTTCGACATCGGCGACGACTGGTAGGCCCGGTGCCTCGGCAGCCGAACAAGTAGATGTCGCCCGGGTGGGCCACAGGTAGTCCTCGGTGATCGCCTGCCCACCGTCCGGGAGGCCGCCGGGTGCCCGAGGGTGGGCCACTTCCGTCGAGGGCCTTGTGGCCCTTGTCCAACGGCGGTGTCGGAGTCTTCGACCTCAAAGCCCTCCCCTGCCACGCCCACATCTGCACCCACCACTCCCCCACATGCCCCGGAGCGTCAGGCTCCGGCGGCGATCCGCGCGAGGCGGCGGGCCTCGTCACGGGTGGCGCGTGCGATGGCGTCCTCGTCCGCTGTGATGAGGTGGTTGCCCTCGACGACCGGCTTGCCGTTGACGAGGGAGAGGGTGACGGGGGCCGCGGCGCCGAAGACGAGTGCGGTCACCGGATCGGCGATGGAGGCGTGGGCGAGGGTGTCCAGCTTCCAGAGCACCAGGTCGGCGAGCTTGCCGGGCTCGAGGGAGCCGATCTGGTCGGCGCGGCCGAGTACCTGGGCGCCGCCGTACGTTCCCAGGCGCAGGGCCTGACGGGCGTTCAGGGCCTTTTCGCGGTGGGCGCCGAGGCGGTTGATGAGGAGGGCGTTGCGCAGTTCGGTGTGGAGTTCGCCGGACTCGTTGGAGGCGGTGCCGTCGACGCCGAGGCCGACCGGGACGCCCGCGGCGAGCATGTCGGGCACCCGGGCGATGCCCGCGGCGAGCCGGGCGTTGGACGAGGGACAGTGCGCCACGCCCGTTCCGGTGCGGGCGAAGGCGGCGATGTCGGAGTCGTTCATATGGACGCAGTGCGCCATCCACACGTCGTCGCCGAGCCAGCCGGTCGACTCGAAGTAGTCGGTCGGGCCCATGCCGAACAGCTCGTGGCAGAACTTCTCCTCCTCCACGGTCTCCGATCCGTGGGTGTGCATGCGCACTCCCTTGCGACGGGCCAACTCGGCTCCTTGTCTGAGCAGTTCGGTGGAGATGGAGAAAGGGGAGCAGGGTGCGACGGCAACCTGGGTCATCGCGTCGAACGAGGCGTCGTGGTGCGCGTCGACGGTCGCCTCGGTTCCGGCGAGCGCACCGTCGAGGGTCTCCACGGCGAAGTCCGGCGGCAGCCCGCCGTCCTTCACGCTGCGGTCCATGGAGCCGCGGGCGAGGGTGAACCGTACGCCCATGTCACGGGCGGCCCCGATGATGGCGCCGGACAGATCGCCGGTCCCCTGCGGGTAGACGTAGTGGTGGTCCATGGCGGTGGTGACGCCGCCGCGCGCCATCATGGCGAGCGAACCCTGCGCGGCGGCGCGGACCATCGGCTCGTCGATGCGCGCCCACGTCGGGTACAGCGCGACCAGCCAGTCGAACAGGTTGTGGTCGGTGGCGAGGCCGCGGGTGATCCACTGGTAGAAGTGATGGTGCGTGTTGATCAGGCCGGGGGTGACCAGATGCCCGGTGCCGTCGATGCGGCGTACGACGTTCTCCAGGCCCTCGGGTGCCCGGCCCGCGCGGACGGATTCGATGCGATTGCCCGCGACGACGACATGGCCCGAGGCGTACTCGGTGTCGTCGGCGTCGACGGTCGCGATCGAACAGTTCTCGATGACGATGCGTTCCACGTGCTCAGGAGCTGCCGATGCTGCCATGGTGCTTCCTCTTCTTTTCCGGCGATGTGGGCACGGCAGGACCCTAGGAGGATTTGAGTGCCACAGCCGGGCGGCTGTGGGTGCCGAGATGGTGGAAGAACAGATTGAGCAGGACCGCGACGAGCGCTCCGGCGCTGATGCCGGAGCCCAGGACGGTCTGGGCCCAGGACGGGAATCCCGCGTAGAAGCCGGGCGCGGCGAGCGGGATGATGCCCGCGCCGAGCGCCACGGCGACCAGGATGATGTCGGAGCTGTCGTCGAGTCCGGCCTCGGAGAGCGTACGGATGCCGCTCACCGCGATCGAGCCGAACAGGACGGTGCCGGCGCCGCCGAGCACGGGCATCGGCACGAGGGAGACGACCGCACCGAGCACCGGGAAGGCGCCCAGGACCAGCAATGCACAGCCTGCGGCCGCGACGGCATAGCGGCTGCGCACCTTTGTCAGTGACACCACGCCGACGTTCTGCGCGAAGGCGCTCGCCGGGAAGCCGCCGAAGACCGGGCCCAGCAGGGTGGCGATGCCGTCGGTACGCAGTCCTCGGGTGATGGTCCGGCCGTCGGTGCGCCGGTCGCAGATCTCGCCGAGCGCCAGCATTCCGGCGGAGGACTCGGTCATCAGGACGAGCATGACGATGCAGAGCGAGAGGATCGCGGCGGCCCGGAACTCGGGGGCGCCGAAGGCGAAGGGGGTGGGCAGGGCGGCGGAAACGGAGCAGCCGGCCGAAGAACGGTCCGACGGCCGGGCAGAAGACTCCGGCGACGATCACCGCCCCGTAGATCGCGGGGAGTTGGTGACCCGGCGCGGTGGTCTCGGCGATGGCGAGCATCGGGGCGGTTCCGGCGGAGGAGGCGGCGTTGACGAACGGCAGCCGGTTCCCGGCGAAGCCGCCGACGCCGAGGGTCTGCAGGACGGTGGCGCAGCCGGCGATCAGGAGGCTCGCCGCGATCAGCCGGGTCATGCCCGCCGGATCGAGGCCGACGGCCTGGCGGATGATGAGCGGCGGGGTGACGACGCCCGCGTACACGGCGGCAATGTGCTGGAGTGCGGCGGGGACGAGCCGCGAGGGGCGGAGCTTTTCGTCCACCGGGTGGACCGAGGTCTGAGGTGGGGTGGGACATGGGCCTTCTGCTTCTACCGGCCCAAGTGCGGGCTGTGCCATGGGGGTTCCCTCCGGTCCGGCCGGTCCCCGCCCGGCTGTGTGCAGGCGGGGACCGGATCGGCGCCGCGTCAGAGGTTGGTCATGTCGACCGGGATCTGCGGCTCGATTCCGTCCCGCAGCACGGTGGCCTCGATCAGGCCGTACGGGCGGTCCGCCGCGAAGTAGACAGCGCCGTCATCGGTATCGTTCTTTAGACCGAACGGCTCCAGGTCCACCAGGAAGTGATGCTTGTTCGGCAGTGAGAAGCGGATCTCGTCGACCTCGCTGCGGCTGTTGATGATGCGCGAGCCCATCTGGTACAGGGTCTGCTGCAGGGAGAGGGAGTACGTCTCGGCGAAGGCCTGGAGCATGTGCTTGCGCGTCTGCTCGTAGGACTTCTCCCAGTTGGGCATCCGCGCGTCGTCGCTGGTCCAGTTGTACCGCCACTTGGCGGACACCTCGGTCGCGAGGATGCGGTCGTACGCCTCCTTGAGCGTCGTGTACTTGTCCTTGACGTAGCCCCAGAACTCGGAGCTGGTGGAGTTCATCACCACGAGGTCCTTGAGCCCCGAGATGACCTGCCACTTCTCGCCGTCGAAAGTGATCTGGGTGGTGCGCGTCTCCTGGCCCTTGCGTACGAAGGAGTGCTTGACCTCGTCGGCGCCGATGAACTGCGAGTTGGCGTCCGAGGTGGCGATGCGCTCCCAGGCGTACTCCTCGATCCGGATCCTGGCCGTCCTGATCGGCTCCTGCGACGTCACGAAATGGCGGGCGAGGTGGATGCCGAACTGTTCGGCCGACTCGATGCCGTGTTCCTTGGCGAACGCGTACACCGTGTTCTTGGTGGTGTCGGTCGGCAGGACGTGGGCGTTGGAGCCGGAGTAGTGGACATCGTCCATGTCGCCGGAGAGGGCGATGGAGACGTTCAGGTCCTTGATGTGGTGGGTGTCGCCGTCCCGCGTGATCCTGACGACGCGGTTCTCGGCTTTGCCGTACTGGTTCTGGCCGAGGATCACAGGGCGGGGGCGGTGGGAATCGGCGGTCATGTCGGTGCTAGCTCCCTCGGTAAACGGAGTAGCCGAACGGGTTGAGCAGCAGCGGTACGTGATAGTGCTCGCCCGGCCTGACGGCGAAAGTGATCGCCACCTCCGGGAAGAACGCACCGCTGTCCCTTACGCGGGGGGCGTCCTGCTGCGCCTCGGCTTGCTTCTTGGAGAAGTACGTCTCGACCTCGAAGTCGAGTCGTACGTGAGTTGTGCCCTCCGGCAGAGCCGGCAGGTCCTTGCACCGCCCGTCCGCGTCGGTCGCGGAGCCGCCGAGCGCCACCCAGGCGGCTTCCGGGCCCGAGCGGGCCGCGAGCGAGATGGCGACACCCTCGGCGGGGCGTCCGACGCTGGTGTCCAGGATGTGCGTGGACACCGATGCGGTGGTTTCGGTGCTCATCAGTACTTGCCCTCTTCCACGAGACGGGTCAGCCGGATTCGGTTGATCTTCCCGAGTTCGGTGCGCACGATGTCGCGCTCCTGCTCGGGCGAGTTCCCGATCCGGGACTTCACCGCGTCGCGCATCTGCTCGCCGGTGGCTCCGGTGGCGCAGATCAGGAAGACATGTCCGAACCGCTCCTGGTAGACCAGGTTCAGTTCGAGCATCTCGGCCTTGAGTTCCTCGGTGGCGTCCGCCATCCCCCGCTGTTCGCGGGAGGAGGTCGGGTCTCCGGGCTTCGGGCGGCCGATCGGCGGGTGACCGGCCATCGCATCGGCCAGATCCACCGGGGTCAGCGCGGCCGTGGCGGCGTCACCGGCAAGGAGAAGGGCTTTCGCGGTGGTGTACGGGCGTCGGGAGAGGATCGCTCTCCCCCATGCCGCACTGGCACACACCTCGTGCAACGCGGCGGCGGCCTCATCGTCCGCCAGGGTGTTGAACCGGGCGAGGCCCGGTGTGGAGCTCGAAGTCACGGGAGCCTCCGTGGCTGTTTTCGCTGTGCGTCTCTTCGCGTCGCGTCGGTCGGGCTGCGGATAGCTAACGCCCTCCACAACACCACGTCAACACTTTGTTGAAACTACGCGAATGCAAAAGGCCGTCGCCCGACGCTCCGGACGACGGCCCTCCGTGGCCTTCCACAGCCTTCGCTCGCCTACGGCCTCAACTACTCGCCTTTGGCGGCATGTTCCCTGTTGAGGTAGTTGTAGACGGTGAAGCGGCTGACCCCCAGCGCACCCGCCACCGTCTCCACGCCGTGCCGTACGGAGAAAGCACCGCGCGCCTCCAGGGTTCGCACCACCGACTGCTTGGCCTTGCGGTCCAGCTCGGCGAGCGGCATGCCGTGCCGGCGCTCCATGACGGCCAGGATGTGGTCGAGCGATTCCGAGAGCTGGGGCAGCCGGACGGCTATGACGTCCTCGCCCTCCCAGGCCAGCACGACGTCGTCGGCCTGCACCTGCTCGGGCCCGAGCAGCTCGGCGCCCATGGCGTCGACGAGCGGCTTGATGGCGGTGACGAGGGGGTGGTCCGCCGGTTCGGTCACTTCGAGCCCTCCCCGATGACGTTGACCTGGAGCGACACCCGGGTGGCACCCGATGCCAGGGCGCTGCGCAGCAAGGAGTCCACCGCGGTGAGCACCTGGTCCGCGCCGCCCTCCGCCGTGTTGCCGAAGGGGCCGACGTCCACGGCGTCCAGGTCGGCTGCCTGGATGACCTCGCGGGCCACGACCGCGTGGGCGGGCGCCTCGTCGAGATCGAACGGCTCGGTGGTGAACTCCACTCTCAAGCGCACTGTGCCTCCCTCATGCGTTCGCCACGTCTTCGTGAACCCGCGGCTCGGGCCCGACCCTAACGGACGGGTGCCGGGGCCGTCCGGTGACGGTTTCGCCCTCAATCGCCGACCGGGCTCGTACTCGGGTACGGGAGCACACAGACGGCCACCGGGGCGGGGAGGGCACCACCGGTGCGGGTCAGGCCGCCGCTGCGGGCGTCGACCCGGAACACCGTCACCGTGCTCGACCTCTGGTTCGCCGCGAAGAGCAGCTTCCCGTCCGGCGAGAAGGCGATCTGGCGGGGGAAGTCGCCGCCGACGGGCACCGTGTCGAGCAGCCGCAGTACGGCGCCGTCGTCCTCGACGGCGTATCGCGTCAGGCTGTTGTGGCCCCGGTTGGCGAGGTAGGCGAACCGGCCGTCGCCGGTGACCAGGAACTGCGCGGGATAGCTGGCGCCGGCGCCGGTCCCGGTGGACTGCGGGGCGCCCGGGGACAGGATGCCGGTGGCCGGGTCGTAGCCGCAGACGACCGCGGTGTTGTCGACCTCGCAGGCCAGGTAGGCGAAGCGGCCACCCGGGTGAAATGTGATGTGCCGCGGTCCGGCCCCGGGGCGCACGGCCGCGCAGGAGACCTGGTCGAGGGTGCCGCGGTGCTCGTCGAACCGGTACGTGTACACGGAGTCGTTGCCCAGGTCCACGGCGAGGACGTGGTCGCCGTCCGGGGAGGTGACGATCTGGTGGGCGTGCGGCCCGTCCTGGCCGGGGCCGGGGGGCGGCGCAGTGTGGGCGACCAGGTCCGTGCGCTCCCCCAGCGAGCCGTCGCCCCGGATGGGGTGCACCACGACGCTGCCGGAGGTGTAGTTCGCGGTGAGCAGCCACCTTCCCGTGGGATGGACGGAGAGATGGGTGGGCCCCGCCCCGCCCGTGCTGCGGGTTCCCAGCACCCGGTGGCCGCCGTCCGGTGACAGAGCGACGGCCGTCACCCCGCCCCGGTCCTGCTCGTCGACCGCGTAGACGGTGGCGCCCGAGGGGTGCATGGCCAGGTACGAGGGATTGTCGACGCCGGTGATCGCGGGGCCGGCGGAGATCGCTCCGGTGGTGGCGTACGAGGCCGTGCCGATTCCCCTACCGCCGCCCTCGACCGAGGTATACGTACCGAGCAGCAGCTGCCGGGTGGTGCGCGGGCGCGAACCGACCGTGGGTGCGGGTTCCGGCGCAGGCCGGGGAGAGCCGGGCAGCGCGGGGGCCACGGTCAGGGCGGCACCGGCGAACAGGGCACCGAGGACGGCGCGCCGGCTGGTGGCGTGATTCATGCGAGGCACCTCGTGTGGGGGTCAGGAACTGCTCTCGACTAAGTGTCCATGAGTGTCCTTCAGGTGTCACGAGTGTCGTATGATGTGGTGTATGAACCTGACGGAATGGGCGCGCGCGCAGGGGGTCGCCCCGCGTACTGCGTACCGCTGGTTCCGTGAGGGCACGCTGCCGGTCCCTGCGGAGCGAGTGGGGCCGCGCACGATCCTGGTGAACATCGAAGCGAACACCTCACCGTCCGTGACCGGTGGCGTGGGCCTGTACGCCCGCGTCTCCTCCCACGACCAGGAGGCCGACCTGGAGCGGCAGACCGCACGCTTGTCGGCATGGGCCGCGAAGGCCGGGCATAAGGTCGTGCGCGTCGAATCCGAGATCGCTTCGGGCATGAACGGCGCCCGCGCCAAGGCCCGTCGCCTGCTGGCCGACCCGGCGGTGACCACCGTAGTGGTGGAGCACAAAGACCGGTTGGGCCGTATGAACGTCGAACTCGTTGAGGCCGCTCTGGCTGCAACCGGCCGTCGACTCGTTGTGCTGGATGACGGCGAGGTCGAAGACGACCTGGTGCACGACATGGTGGAGGTTCTGACCTCGTTCTGTGCTCGCCTGTACGGCCGCCGCAGTGCGAAGAACCGTGCCAAGAAGGCACTGGAAGCGGCGGCTGCCGATGGCTGACAAGAAGCAGCTCCGTACCATCGACCCGCCGTTCGTTGCTGTCGGCCCGTCCGGTGTGGCGTTACGCGACCGCCTCAAGCACCTCACGCCAAAGGACGAGAAGGTGTTGCGTCTGGCCGGCGAGCACCAAGGCCGCCTGGCCTCTCTCGATCTCAAGGCCCGTTGCGAAGCCGGGCACAAGCACGACAACGACGCGTGGGCATCCCGGAAGCGTGACCTGACCGAGCAGTCGTCGTCGCGCATCGCGGGTGCGATCACGAAGGCCACGCACGACCAGTACGGTCTGGCCCGACGCTGCCTGCTCGCCCATGTCCAGAACCTTGAGGCCGGTATCCGCACGCTGCGACACCGCCTGTCCCTCCCGATCGGGGAGAAAGGCAGCAAGCGGGCGCCGGGCGGGTACCGGTCCAAGGGCGAGTGGTTCCACAAGTCCCGCCGCCTGGCCACCCTGGAACACCGCCTCGACGTGGCCCGCGACGACTGGAAGACCGGACACGTCCGTGTCGTTCGCGGCGGCCGGCGGCTGCTCAAGAACCGGCACAACCTTCAGGCCGCGCAGCTCACCGAGCACGAATGGCGTCAGCGTTGGGAGGCTGAGCGCTGGTTCCTCGCCGCAGACGGCGAGTCCGGAAAACGCTTCGGGAACGAGACGATCCGCGTCACCCCTGACGGCGAAGTATCGATCAAGATGCCCGCCCCGCTCGCCCACCTGGCCAACAGCAAGCACGGCCGGTACGTTCTTGCCTCCAAGGTCGCGTTCGCGCACCGTGGGGACGAGTGGCGCGACCGCACCGAGGCCAACCGTGCCGTCGCCTACCGCATCCACTACCACGTTGAGCGGGGCCGCTGGTACCTGACCGCGTCGTGGACCAGGCCCGCTGTGCAGACGATGCCGGTATGCCTACCGGCAAGCTCAAGGCTCGCATCGTCTCCATGGCCGCCGAACACGGCATCGCCATCGTCGCCGTCGACCCGGCATACACCTCGATGTGGGGCGACCAGCACTGGCGCAAGCCCCTGATCAGCAAGACTCGCAGCATGACTCGCCATGACGCCGCCTCGGTGGCCATTGGCAGACGCGCCCTCGGGCACCTGATCCGGCGACGGACGGCACCGCCCCAGCATCACCAGAGTGATGGTGCTGGGCATCGGACCGTCCAGGCCGATCACGGTGACCGAGGCCGTGAGGAAACCCGCCGCCCTGTCGCGGAGCGTGCACACGATGCGCGTCGCCGGACAGGGACAACGAGAACGCGGGGGACCAGCGCATCCAAAACCGTTCGGGATGCGCGCAGTTCCGGGACGTGGGTACAAGGCTCACTCCTGGACACTGTTTAGGAACGGTCGGCTGCATCGGATGCACCAGCCACCCTTACCCGCCCCGCACCCCCTCAGCAAGCGGCGCAATTCCGGTTGCACCTTGCACAACCCGCACGAAGGCACCCGACCGAATTCCGGGCACCCCCTTGACAGCTCTCCCAGCTCCGGGGCAGTCCTCCCTGTGGAGCACGGCGGTCGGGGCCTGCCCGGTGATGCAGAGGATCGGGATGGAGTCGGCGATGGCGGAGTAGAGGCCGGTGACCATGTCGGTGCCGGCCGGTCCCGACGTACCGATGCAGACGCCGATGTTGCCCGGGCGTGCCCGGGTGTAGCCCTCCGCCATGTGGGAGGCGCCCTCGACATGGCGGGCGAGCGTGTGATGAACCCCGCCGGAGGCCTTGAGGGCCGCGTAGAAGGGGTTGATCGCAGCGCCCGGCACACCGAACGCGTTGCCGACGCCTTCGCGCTTGAGGATCTCAACTGCCGCTCGGGCAGCGGTCATTCGAGGCATTGAGTGCTCCTGCTCGGGCCTGGTGGAGTCGGGCCCTGTCGCGCCACCTGAGAGCACCAATTCCGCATTGACTCCGCGTCAATTCCGCATTGCGGAACATTGATTCTGTTATGCGGAAGTCAATCTAAAGTGTGCCCGGGCGACCGTCAAGAGAGTGAGCGCGGGGCGGCCGATGCGCGCACCGGTCCGCGAAGTACGCCAAGTCACTCCCCAGGACCTCGCTCTTGGTGGACCATGGGGATACGGAGCGAAGTCGGCCCGCATCGGTCGGCGCCGGCGCGCTTCGGTGCGCCGAGGTGGCCCTGTCGCCGGGGCGCGCAACCGGGGCCGGAGGGAGTTCATGGTGGAGTCGGTGCCGGTACGCTGCCCGGCGTGCCGCCGCGACCACACGTACAGCACGCCGGTCTATCCCTGCCCGTGCGGTGCGCCGACCGCCCCGCCCGTGCTGCGCGGCGCCCCGGTCGTACCGATCACGCACCGCACCTGGAACGACGACTGGGTGACGGTGCGCTGTCGCACCTGCGGGCGCCACGACCAGTGGCCGCAGCCGGAGCTGTGCTGCCCGTGCGGGACGGTGCTGCGGATACCGGTCCGGCCGGTGACGGAAACCGACAGTACCCCCGGACCCGCCGACGGGGCGCGGCCCGACCGGCCGTCCCACATTCCGCTGCCGGGTACGGCGCCGCAGCCCCGGCCGGCGTTCCAGCCCCTGCCGATCCGTACCGCACACGATGCGGTCGCGAGCGCCGCCCTCTATCTGAAGTGGCTGGGCTACCACGATGTCGTACAGCCGGCCCAGCGCTCCCCCGCGCGGATCGATCTGCGGGCCACCGGGCTGATCGCCCAGGTCGACGCGGTCTCCCGCCCGACCGTCCTGCGCGACGTCGAGTGCCTCTGGCTCAACGCGCTGAGCGCATCGGTCACCAGCGCGTTCTTCTCGCTCGCGGGGTACGCGCAGGACGCCGAAGCGCGCGCGAACGGCCTCGGCATCCCACTCTTCGTCATGGACCGCACGGGAACGCCGCAGCCGGTCAACAGCCCCGCGGACGAGCTGATCAGCACCGGCGCCTGAGCCCGGGGCGCCATACTGGCCGTATGCGTATCCGTACCGCCCGCCGCTCCGATCTTCCGCTGCTTCAGGACATCGAGCGCGCCGCCGGCGAACCGTTCCGCGCGCTCGGTATGTCCGCCGTCGCGGACGACGATCCCCCGCCGCTCGGACTGCTGGACGACTACCGCCGGGCCGGCCGCGCCTGGGTGGCCGCCGACCCCGACGACCGCCCGGTCGGCTACTTGATCGCCGACCCGGTCGACGGCGCGGCCCACATCGAACAGGTCTCCGTCCATCCGTCCGCCGCACGACGCGGTCTGGGCAGCACGCTCATCGACCACCTCACCGGGTGGGCGCACGAGCGGAAGCTGGGCGCGCTGACGCTGACGACCTTCTCCCACGTCCCGTGGAACGCGCCGTACTACGCGCGCCTCGGTTTCCGAACGCTGGGCGAGACCGAGCTCACCGACGGACTGAGGAAGATCAGGGCGGAGGAGGCGGAACACGGCTTGGACCGCTGGCCGAGGGTCTGCATGCGGCGCGAGATCCCGCGCGCCGGGCACGACCCGCACCTCAGCGGAACCGACCGACAACAGTGAGTGCAATCGGTCACGTTCGGGCCGAGGGCCACAAATGTTCGGTCGGTTGTCAGTGTCGGGCCTTAAGGTAGGGAACATGGCTTTAACTCCACGGCACACACCGCCTGTCGACCCGCCGCGCACGACCCGACCGACGTCCCCGTCCGCCGCCGAGGCGAACGAAGCGATACGGGCCCTGGTCGACGCGCGCGCCGGACAGGACTGGTCCTCCGTGGAGTCCGCCGCCTACGAGGTGCTGCTGATCGAATGGGCGGCCGCGACCCGGGGCGTTGCCGACGACATCATCGAGGCCGCCTGACAACGCCCGTGGCGATCCGGTCCTACTGCCCGTAGCCCTCCCGCAGTTCGATCTTCCGGACCTTCCCGCTGACCGTCATCGGGAAGGTCTCCAGGATCTGCAGCCGCCGCGGGATCTTGTAGTGCGCCAGCTGTTCACGGCAGTAGCCCGTCACCTCTTCCCGCACCCTACGGCCATAGCCCGGCACCGGATCGACTGCGGAAGACCGCCGGGGTGGACGGGGAATCTCAGGGTTGTGGGCTGAGTTTTTTTGGGGGACAGCCCCACCCGGTTTCGGGGTTTTCCCGGAGTGTGCCGAGGTGTCCGCCGCCCCTAGCGTGCGGGTATGTCAACTTCCCGACGCATCAAGGCCTTCGCGGCGTGCGCGGCGGTGCTCGCCGCCACCGCGACGACCACCGCCACCGCCACAGCCGCTGCCCCGGACCCGTTCGCCCGCTTCCACGGCCAGCACGTCGACTGGCATGCCTGCGCCCTCGGCCTCGACGACGAGCTGGGCCAGGAACTGGACGCCGCCGGCGCCGACTGCGCCGACATCACCGTGCCGCTCGACTACGCCGACCCCGGCGGTCGCACCGTCACCGTCGCCTTATCCCGCCTGAAGGCCACCGACACCGCCCACCGCGTCGGCCCGCTGCTGCTCAACGACGGGGGACCGGCCGGCCCCAGCCTCCATATGCCGCTGACCAAGTCGGAGGTGATGGGAGAGGTCGCCGACCGCTACGACCTGATCGGCATGGACCCGCGCTTCGTCGGCCGGAGCACCCCGCTGGACTGCGGCTGGGACCTCGGCTCCGCCCTCGTCCGCTCCGCGGGCGCCGACCTGGCGGCGTACCGCGAGGAAGCCGCCGTCGCACGCGAGCTGGCCCGGCGGTGCGAGCGCGCCCACGGCGACGTGCTGCCGTACGTCACCACCCGCAACACCGCCCGCGACATGGACGTCATCCGTGCCGCCCTCGGCGCGGACACCCTCTCCTACCTCGGCTACTCCTACGGCAGTTACCTCGGCGAGGTATACACCCAGCTCTTCCCCGGCCGCACCGGCCGCATGGTGCTCGACGGCGTCAATTCCCCGGAGTACTACAACCAAACCCTGCTGCGCGGCGCCGAGGCGGCCAACGAGGCGGCCCTGCGCGCGTGGGCGTCGTGGGCCGCCGCGCGGCACGGCACATACGGGCTGGGCGCCACGCGCGGCAAGGTCCTGGCAACGGTGCAGCACATCCTCGACGCCGCTGTCCAGGAGCCGCTGCGGATCGGAAAGGCGTACCTGCTGGACGAGCACGTGCTCCCCTCAGTCTTCATCGGCGGCCTCGGCAGCGACCTCGACGAGCGGCGCGCCGACCTGGCCGGAACCGTACGCCTGCTGGCGCGCGCCGCGGACCGGGAGCCGGTCGAGCCGTCCGAAGCGCTCGCCGGGCAGCTGGAGTTCCTGCTGACCGGGGCGGGCTCGGCCTCCAGCAGCCAGATGACCGCGATCGTCTGCGGCGACGTGGCCGAGCGGCGCGGCGTCGGCAGCTACTGGCGCGCGGTCGAGGAGTCCCGCGAGCGGTTCCCCCTCACCGGGCCGCTGGCCAACAACATCACCCCCTGCGAGTTCTGGGACCGGCCCGCCGAGGCGCCGACCGTGCTCGACAACGACGTCCCGGCCCTGCTCGTCGCCGCCACCGGCGACCCCCGCACCGTCTACGCCGGCGCCGAGGCCATGCGCGAGCAGTGGCCGAGCTCCCGGCTGCTCGCCGTGGAGGGCGCCCGCCAGCACGGCCTGTACGGCGAGTACGGCAACGCCTGCGTCGACGAGCGCGTCAACGCCTACCTGCGTACGGGACGGCTCCCCGCGCACGACCTGACCTGCGAGGCGTAGCCCCGGCAGCGGCTGACAGCGGTACCCGGCGACGCGGGCGGTGCCGGCGTCGCCGGGGCGCACACACCGAGACCGGCCCGAGAAATCACCCCGCGCCACATTGGCTACACCGTGCTACATGTCACTTCGCCGTGGCTTCGGGAGCGACGGGCCGTACCGGCCGTACAACTCGGGGCAGTTGATCGCCCAGATCCCGACCCGGTCCCCCTTGGCCACCCCGACGCCATCAGCGCACGCGCCAGCTCGTCGACCGCCGGGCCGAATTCGGCGTACGTCCAGCGTCGCCCCGATGCGACGTCGACGAGCGCCTCGCGCTCACCGAACGCCTCGACCGCGCGGTCGAGATTGTGTCCGATGGTGTCGCCGAGCAGCGCCGTCGTGCCGGTGCCGTGCGCGTAGGACAGCTCGCTCATCGCAGATCCCCCTCGTCGTACTCGGTGCCGGTGCCCTGGGCCGTGCGCTCGCGCAGCTCGATGCGGCGGATCTTGCCGGAGACGGTCTTGGGCAGCTCGGCGAACTCCAGCCGCCTGACCCGCTTGTACGGGGCGAGGACCGCCCGGGAGTGCTCGAACAGCACCTTCGCCGTGTCCGGACCGGGCTCCCAGCCCTCCGCGAGCACGATGTACGCCTTCGGCACCGCGAGCCGTACCGGATCGGGGGCCGGGACGACGGCGGCCTCGGCGACCGCCTCGTGCTCCAGCAGGGCGCTCTCCAGCTCGAACGGCGAGATCTTGTAGTCGGATGCCTTGAAGACGTCGTCGGCGCGGCCGACATAGGTGATGTAGCCGTCCTCGTCGCGGGAGCCGATGTCACCGGTGCGGTAGTAACCGCCCGCCATGGCCTCGGCGGTCCGGTCCGGGTCGCCGTGGTAGCCGGTCATCAGACCTATAGGACGGTCCGACAGATCGAGGGCGATCTCGCCCTCGGCCGCGCCGGGGTCACCGGTGACCGGGTCGAGGAGCTCGACCTTGAAGCCGGGGCTGGGCCGGCCCATCGATCCGGCCTTCAGCGGCTGGCCCGGGGTGTTGGCGACCTGGACGGCGGTCTCTGTCTGGCCGAAGCCGTCCCGGATGGTGACGCCCCAGGTGCGCCGCACCGTCTCGATGACCTCCGGGTTCAGCGGCTCACCGGCCGCGACGACCTCGCGCGGCGGGGTCTTCAGCTGGGAGAGATCGGCCTGGATCAGCATCCGCCAGACGGTGGGCGGGGCGCAGAAGCTGGTGACGCCCGAGCGGTCCATCTCGGCCATCAGCCGGCCCGCGTCGAAGCGGGTGTAGTTGAAGATGAAGACGGTCGCCTCGGCGCTCCAGGGCGCGAAGAGATTCGACCAGGCGTGCTTGGCCCAGCCGGGCGAGGAGATGTTGAGGTGGACGTCCCCGGGCTTGAGGCCGATCCAGTACATCGTCGACAAGTGGCCCACGGGGTAGGAGACATGGGTGTGCTCGACGAGCTTGGGGCTGGCGGTCGTACCGGAGGTGAAGTAAAGCATCAGGGGCTCGTCGGCGTCGGTCTCCCGGTCCGCCCCGAAGGTCTCCGGCTGACCGTCGGCGCCGGTGTACGACAGCCAGCCGGGCACGTCGGCGCCGACCGAGATCCGGGTGTAGTCGCCGGGCACCTCGTCGAACTTGGCGGTGTCGGTATCCCGTACCAGGACGTGCCGGACCCGGCCGCGCTCCACCCGGTCGCGCAGATCGACCGGGCCGAGGAGCGGGGTGGCGGGGATGACGACGGCGCGCAGTTTCATCGCGGCCAGCGCCGTCTCCCACAGCTCGACCTGGTTGCCGAGCATGACGAGGATGCGGTCCCCGGCGCGTACCCCCTGGGCTCGAAGCCAGTTCGCGGCCTGGTTGGAGCGGGCGGACATCCGGGCGAAGGACACCTCGGTGCGGCCGCCGTCCTCCTCCACGATGTGCAGGGCGGTGCGGTCGTTGTTCTCGGCGATGGCGTCGAACCAGTCGAGCGCCCAGTTGAAATGGTCGGTCCGGGGCCAGCGGAAGCCCTCGTAGGCCGCGTGGTAGTCCTCGCGGTGCTGCAGCAGATAGTCCCGGGCGGCCCGGAACGTTTCCGTCGCGCTGATTGCCGACATGTGCCCTCCTCATTGCTGACCGGACCGGTCACTTAACATCATGTAAACAGTGACCCAGGTCTCACCACCCCCGAACGGGGGTGCAGCAAGCGGAGGCCGCCGAACCTCCGGAGCCGGGCAGAGGAGCGTCAACGTGCCGGATTCCGTCGATGCGGTCGAGATGCAGGCAGCGCTGCTGCGGCTGCGCCGGACCAGTGGGCTGCCCGTGGCCTTCGGCGGGCTGCTCTCGGATGCCCGGCACGCCCGGATCGCCGAGCTGAACGGGGCGCAGACCTCCGCTCTGCGCGGTCTTGTCATCTCGGCGGGCAGCGGGCTCGGCGGCAAGTCGATCGCCCTGTCCCGGCCGTGCGCGGTGACCGACTACCGCTCCTCACGCCACATCAGCCACGAGTACGACATGGCGGTGGCGGCGGAGGGCCTGCGCTCGGTGGTCGCAGTGCCCGTCGTCGTACGGCGCAAGGTGCGCGGTGTGCTGTACGGGGCGCTGCGCGAGCCGGTCTCGCTCGGGGACCGTACGTTCGACGCGGCGGTCGCCGCTGCCCGCGATGTGGAACAGGCCCTGGTCGTACGGGACGAGGTGCAGCAGCTCCTGGCCATGACCCGGGAACAGGTCACGGACCCGAGGGCCGCGCCGGAGGCGTGGGAGGACGTCCGCGAGGCCCATCGTGAACTGCGTGCCCTGGTGCCGAAGGTCGTGGACCCGGCGCTGCGCGACGAGTTGCTCTCGGTGTGCGGGCGGCTCGCCTCGGCGGCCGGTGCCCGCGCGCCGCAGCCCTGCGGGGTGCACCTGGCGCCGCGCGAGGTGGACGTGCTGGCCTGTGTGGCTGCGGGGACGACGAACGCCGGGGCAGCGGAACGGCTGGGGCTGCGGCCGGAGACGGTGAAGGGGTATCTGCGTTCGGCGATGCGCAAGCTGGGCGCGCACACACGTCTGGAGGCGGTGGTGGCGGCGCGACGGGCGGGGCTGCTGCCGTAGCGCGACGGCGGGAGCTCACCGTTCGAAGTCGACGAACGTCGTGAACCGGATGTCGTATCCGTTCGCGTCGGTGCCCGCCGGCGCCATGGTGCAGAGCATCCGTACGGCCTCTTCCGTGACGGCGTCGCGATCGGCCCGGCTCAGCCTGCCGAGCGGTTGCACGGTGAGGGTCGTCGCACCGCAACCCGTGCCGACCCCGGTGCCGAGCCGCCAGATCGCCGCGAGGAATCCGTCGACCAGCACCGTGCCGTACGCCTGATTGCCGTTCCCGTTGCGCCCCCGGTACTGCGGCGGGATGACGCGCGTACGGTCCGCGTGGCCGAGCAGCACATTGTCGAACTCGGGCAGGAAACGCGGCGGGGCGGGGGTGTCCTCGTCGGGGCGAGGGGCGTCCGGCAGGTCGAAGAGTTCGACGCCGTTCTCGTCCCGGAAGGTGATGAGCTGCGGCCGCAGCCGTTCGAAGACCTCTCGCAGCCGGGTCAGTCCGGCCCACGTCTGCATGTCCTGCACGGAGGCGGGCCCGAAGGCGCCGAGGTAGCGCAGCACGGTGGCATCGGGTGCGGGAACCGGTTCCGACGGGCTGCCGAGCCAGTGTTCGACGGTGGTCAGCGCCACCTGGCCGCTCCTCCCCCACACCCCCCGCGGGGTGACCTGGACCAGCGGCAGCAGACAGCGGGCGGCCACGCCCAGCGCCTGCGGGTCGGCGTGGGGCCACTCGGTGAGCAGCGCCTCGCGGATCTCCTTGGGGGTGCGGGGCCGCTCCTCGACGAGTCGCCTGCCGACCGCCCCGAGCCGGTCCAGGTCCACCCCGGCAAGCCCCTTGCGGAACGTCTTGAGCTCCCGGTCGCGCGCTGCCTGGACGAGCGGGCGCAGGGTGAGCGCGTCGGCGGCCGTGTGCAGGTGGATGGTGGAGCGCATGGTGACGATACGGACCACCTCGCGGGACTCCATCAGCCCGGCGAGCTCGGCCGGGTCGAAGCCGTCGAGGCGGGCGAAGAGCTGGTGGTACGGCGGCTTGGTGTTCTGCGCCTGGAGGCCGACCAGATGCCCGACCGCCTCCTTCGCGGACATCGCGGTCCGGCACAGCAACAACTGACGCGCCAGCGTGGCGCGGCCCAGCGTGCGCGGGGAGAGCACGGCGGGTGCTGCGGGGTTCTTCTTCGCGGCCATGGACGGCACGCTACGCGGCCTTGCGGACATCTTCGGTCCTCATCGGTGACGTGCTCCGATCCGCACGCCCGCCATGCCGCCGCCCCGCAGGACCCCGGATCGTGGGCCCGCCAACCGCATCATGGGCCGGTGATCAGCGTCCTGTTCGCCATCCTGACCGCGATCAGCAACGGCGCGGCCTCCGTTCTCCAGCGCCGCGCCGCCCGCACCGTGCCCGACAGCGAGGCGATGCGTCTGTCGCTGATCGGACATCTGCTGCGCCGGAGGGTGTGGCTCGCCGGGATCGGCCTGGTGATCGTCGCGGCCGTCTGCCAGGCCGTGGCGCTGGCCACCGGGCCGATCGCCCTGGTCCAGCCGATCTTTGTGATCGAGCTGCCGGCCACACTGCTGATGGCCGGGTTCGTTCTGCGGGTCCGTATCCCCCGGCAGATCTGGTACGCGGTGGCGGCCGTGACGCTGGGGCTGGCCCTCGGCATGGCCTCCGCGGCCCCGGGCGACGGTAGCACGTCCGTGCGGGGAGCGGCCTGGATCACGGCGCTGATCGTGACCGGAATCTTCGAGGCCGCACTGATCGGCGCGGCCCTGAGCACGCGAGGCAACCGTTCCTAAACAGTGTCCAGGAGTGAGCCCTGACCCCCGGGGTGCGCTGCTCGGCCTCGCCGCCGCATGCGGGTATGCCCTCACGGCCGCACTCATGAAGGACGCCATGGCACGGCTCGAAGGGGGTGGCGGAGCGGTGGCGCTCTTGACGTCCTGGCAGCTGTACGCCACCGCCGCGGCCGGAGTGGGCGCGCTGCTCCTCCTCCAGAACGCCCTCCAGGCGGGCATGCTGGTCGCCGTCCAGCCGCCGCTGACCCTCGGTGACGCGCTGATCAGCGTCCTGTACGGGGTGACATTGTTCGGCGAGGAACTGCGCACCGGGTGGTGGGTGCTGCCCGAACTGGTCGCGCTCGCCCTGATCACGGTGGGCTGCATCGAGCTGGCCCGCTCCCCGCTGGCGTCCGGAACCGCGCCCCCGCCCGCCCGCAAGCCGCCGCCCCGTCGGAGGCCCTCCGCCCCGATCCGGGGCGGTTCCCCGCCATAGGGTCGCGCCGCCCGGCCGCGCAGGGCTATTCTCCGGTCGAGCCATGTGTGGCAAACGGGCAAGGGGCCCGATTCTTTCTTGGGGGTTGGTGTGGTTTCTGGTCGTGTGGTGCGGTTCGACGGCGCACGGGGATATGGCTTCATCTCACCCGACCACGGCGGTGAGGATGTGTTTCTCCATGTGAACGACATGTTGATCCCCGAGTCCTATGTGCACACGGGTACGGCGGTCGAGTTCGAGATCGAGGACGGTGACCGCGGACTGAAGGCCTCGTCCGTCCGGCTCGCCGAGGGTCCCGACGGGAAGCCGCTGACCCCTCCGAGGCTCGCCTCGGTCAGCGGTTCCGGGTCGGCGGACGACGACACCTTGTGCGATGTGCTCAGTGCGGCCGAGTACACCAATGAAGTGACCGACGTGCTGCTGGAGTCGGCACCGTCGCTGACGGGAGCTCAGATCCTGCAGGTCCGGAGCGGGTTGCTGCAGTTCGCCAAGAACCACGGCTGGACCGAGGGCTGACGGGGCAGCGAGGCACCGGCCCGCCTTTCTGTAGTGCCGGGGGCCCGTCCGGTCATGATCCGCCGGACGGGCCCCCGGCTCATTCAGACGCTCGGCTCCCGCACGACCAGCGGAGTGCCGAGCACCTGGTGTCCACCGCTGGCCAGCATGCGCACCTCTCCCCGGTCACTGATCTCCGCGCGCACGATTCCGGTCTCGTCCTCGTAGATCGGGTATCCACCCGCCCCCGACTGCGCCGTACGCCGGACGATCACCGTGTCGTCCTCCACGGCGGACGCCTGAAATACCAACTGGTAGCTCTCCGGGTAATCCATGGCGGATGTCCCCAATCACGCCCTGAGCTGGGAAACAGACGCCCCAGCCCGCCGGGATTCCGGAATCCTTCCGCTCGCCGCAGAGGATTCCGCCTCACCCCCAGTTTCCTCCGGCACTCCCCGCGCCGCATCCAGAACATCCCGCGTCCGCTCTTCCGCCTCAGCGAAGAGATGCGCGTACGTCGCCAGCGTGGTCATGACGTCCTTGTGCCCCAGACGCTTCTGCACCACCTTCGGATTCTCCCCGCCCGCAATCAGCACCGAGGCGTAGTGGTGGCGCAGCTCGTGCCAGTGCCACGACTCGACACCGGTTGGCGCCCCGCAGCGCTCGCACCACCATCTCGTGCGGTGTACGTCTCCATGGATATGACCGAGGGCCTCATCGCCCGCTTCCGTACGATGGCGGTCTACCGTGGCTCTGTGATCATCGGGCATGTCGTCGGCAGCGTGCTGCAGTCGATCGCCAGCGTGGTCCTCGTCGGTGCCGTCGGCGTGGCCATCGGCTTCCGCTCCACCGACGCCACGGCTCTGGAGTGGCTGGCGGCATTCGGGCTGCTCGCGCTGTTCTCCCTGGCGCTCACCTGGATCGCGGTCGGGATGGGCATGGCCAGCCCGAACCCCGAGGCGGCCGGCAATATGGCCATGCCGCTGATCCTCCTCCCCCTCATCTCCAGCGCCTTCATCCCGGCCGAAACGATGCCGGGCTGGTTCCAGCCGATCGCCGAATACCAGCCGTTCACCCCGGCCATCGAAACCCTGCGCGGCCTGCTGCTCGGCACCGAGATCGGCCACAACGGGTGGATCGCGATCGCCTGGTGCGTCGGCCTGACCGCGCTCGGCTACCGCTGGTCGACGGCGCAGTTCAACCGCGACCCGGAATGAGTGCGCGGGCTGCCTCCCGCAGCTCGTGCCGCTCCAGGGCGGCGCACTCCGACACCGCGTCAACATACGCCGCCCCGCCGGCGTCCTCGGCCGGCCAGGCCGGGGCTGCGGCCATCGTCGGCTGGAACTCCCGTAGCAGGCCGAGCCGTTCGGCTGGCGCGAGCAACTGCACCGCGGAAGGGCCGCCGCTGGCAAGGCTCGCACGGCAAACCCGTGCAGGGCGGTGCCGACCGCCGAAAGCGGGGTGATGCCCCTCGCCTTCGGAGAGGCACAGGCCAAACATCGCGGTGAAATGATCACGAGTCCCAAACGGTCGCATTTTCAATCAATTGAACCGACCGCCGCCCCTCGGCCCCGGACCCGCACTGCACGGGTTCGGGGCCGAGATGCCTTCTGGGCTCTCGTGGGGTGTTGTTCCAGTGGTCAGGAACCTACTTGCGTTCCGGAAGGATTCCGGCAGGACATCTCCCGATACGGAATGGGTCGGGGCATGCTCCGCCTGCGTCTTCCATCGCCCCGTCGGGGCATGCTCCGCCTGCGTCTTCCATCGCCCCTCGGACCGGCCTGCCACGCCCGGGCAGCGGCCCACGGCTGCGGGCTCATACCCGGGCCACTTATCCTGAACCCATACGGGCGGTTCGACGGCACTCGGGCGCTTACCGAATACATGCCCCCCTTTCTCCCGAGTCGTGTGCGCGGCAGGCACGACCGGGACCCGAAACCGGGAAGGGACACACCATGAAGGATGCCGACATGGGAGACGATGTCTACCAGCCCCAACAGCCTGAGGCCTCCGACCTGACCGAGCAGCTCGACATCGAGGACACCCTGGAGAACCGGGCGGGGCTGACCGACCTGCTCGATGAGGGCTACTCCCCGCCCGAGCGACCGTGGGCCGTGGAGGATCTGGGCACCACGGCCGCCGAACAGCACAGTGGCGAGCCGCTCGAGGGCCGCCTGGCACGGGAACTGCCCGATGTCACCGAAGCCGACGGCGACGACCTGGGAGATCTGTCCGACGGTGACGGCGAACTCTGGGACGCGGAGGTCGGTACGGTACGCGCCGGCCGACTGACCCGGCAACTGGACATCAACGAGCCGGACACCCTGGCGGCCGAGGACGTCGGGATCGACGGAGCGGCAGCATCGGCCGAGGAAGCCGCCATGCATGTCGTCCCGGACAGCCTGAGGTGAGGAGGCGCTTCTTCCCCTTGCACCGACGCCAGGAATGCATCGGCGGGAATACATTGACGTCAGGAATTCTTCGCTTCCGCTTTACTGCGATGTGACATCTAACCGGCGGCACTCCGACCATGACCTCGGAGGTAATCGACGCCTTCCGCGCCATCGGACATCGTGTTCCTCACGAGCACACGGGAGCCCGGCCCCAGGGGCCGGGACGCGAGGAGAGGACAGCACGATGACCGCATACGAGGACGCCGTTCAGCGCTACTTCGTCGCCTGGAACGCGGCCACCCCCGAGGACCTGGAGAAGGCCGTGGCGGCCGCCTTCACCGAGAGCGCCACCTACACCGACCCGCTGGCCGCCGTAGGTGGCCACGAAGAGCTCGCGGCCACGATCAACGGGGCCCATCAGCAGTTCCCCGGTTTCGAGTTCCGGCTGACCGGTACCCCGGACGGCCACCACGACATCGTGCGCTTCAGCTGGGAACTGGTCTCCACCGCCGACGACTCGGCGCCTGTCGCAGGGTCGGACGTACTCACACTCGCCGACGACGGACGCATCACTTCGGTCAGCGGCTTCCTCGACCGGGTACCCGGAGCCTGAGCCGAGGGCAGGAGACAGCCGTCACGTGAGCTCCGCGAGTCCGATGCCGAGATGACCGTCGCCGCGGTCGACGGTCTCGAACAGCCGGTTTGCAGGGCGCGGGGGCCGCGGAGCGTTCCGCCGTACCGGCGACTGGTGCGGTGACCGCTGCCGCCGCCGAGTCGGCCGATTGATCGATCGATCGATCGACGCACAGTCAGGTGCTCGCGCCTGCGCCTGCCGTGCACTGCCCGCGCATTGCGCTGCCGCGGCGGGCGTCCGACGCCGCCCCGAAGCCGGCTCCGGACCGCCCGGTCGTCATGCCGGCTCGTCGAGGAACTTCCCGCCCTCCAGAAGGGTCTTGAGTGACGAGAGGATCACGACCCAGCCGCCGCTGACACCCTCCAGCATCTTGCTGTCCGGGCTGTCGAACCCGTCGTGGGTGATCGTCAGCCTGATGCCCATCTCGGGCTCCTCGGCCGGCTCGATGTCGAAGGTGACCTTGGACCGCTCCTGGACGGCCCTGTCCCACTCCTCATCCGAGGCGAAGTCGAACATCTGGCGATGCATGGGCTGCAGGGTGTGCCAGGTGTACGAGAGCCGCTTGCCGGGCTCCGCCTCCAGGACCCGCTGGCCGACCTCCTCGAACTCGCCGTCCGGGTCCATCTTCCAACGGACCGGCGCGCCGACCTCCCAGGTCGACTCGGGGCCGTAACCGCCCATGTAGATCTTGATGAATTCGGGGTCGGTCAGCGCCTGGTAGAGCTTCTCGGCGGTGGTCTGGATGTAGATGACGTAGACGAACTCGGGCTTGTCCATGGCCGTTCCTTCCAGGGTCTGTTCGAGTCGGGACAGCGCGGTCAGGCGGTGGCCTTCGTACCGGCCGATCCAGCGGTCGGCGAGCTCCTGGATCGGCACCGGGTTGAGGTAGTGCAGCTTCTCCCGGCCCTGGCGCACGGCGGTGACCAGCAGCGCCGATTCCAGCACCGCCAGGTGTTTGCTCACCGCCTGCCGGCTCATGCCCAGGTCCTCGCCCAGCTCGCGCAGGGTCTGACCGCCCCGGGCGTTGAGCCGGTCGAGCAGTTCCCTGCGACTCGGGTCGGCGAGTGCCTTGAATATCGGGTCCATCGCCGCCGTCACGGTCACCATCACCTGTTCGTGTTCTCGGCCCCTCTACAGCATAGGCAACCCTTTGGTTGCATGTCGAGCCGGGCCGGTCCGAAGGCACCCCCACCACCCTCCACGCTTTTCGCCCCATCGCTCCCGGGCCGCCGGAACGATTTCTGGAATTAACTTCTGATGTCTTGTCACGGCTGGTTCTACGCGCATAGTTTTTGCCCTCACCACACTTCGGGAGCAGCCCACCGTGCACATATCCAGACCCCGTTCCGTCCTGCTGGCCGGCGCCGTCACCGTGACACTCTCGGCCACCGCGCTGCCCGCCGCCTTCGCGGCTCCGTCCTCGACCGCCGTGATCTCCGAGGTGTACGGCGGCGGGGGCAACTCGGGTGCGACACTCGCCCGTGACTTCATCGAACTGGCCAATGCCGGTTCCGCCGCGTACGACCTGTCCGGTTTCAGCGTGCAGTATCTGCCGGCCTCTCCTTCCGCCGGTTCGCTGTGGCAGGTCTCCGCACTGAGCGGGTCCGTCGCCCCCGGCGGCCGCTACCTCGTCGCCGAGGCCGCGGGCACCGGCGGCACCGTCGCCCTGCCGACGCCGGACGCCACCGGCACGGTCGCGATGGCGGCCGGCGGCGGAACCGTCGCGCTGGTCTCCGGCACGACTCCGCTGACCTGCAAGACGGCGGCCGACTGCGCGGCCGACACGCGGATCGTGGATCTCGTCGGCTACGGCTCCGCGGTCGTACGGGAGGGCAGCGGCCCGGCGACGGGGGCGTCGAACACCTCCTCGGTGGCGCGCGGTGCGTCCCTCGTCGACACCGATGACAACGCCGCCGACCTCACCGCGGGCACCCCGACACCGGTCAACTCGGCCGGTGAGACATCCGGCGGCTCCGGTCCGCAGGACCCCGGCGGCCCGACCGAACCCGGCACCGTCCGGATCCACGACATCCAGGGCACCACCCGTGTGTCGCCGCTGGAGGGCCGGCCGGTGACCGGTGTCCCCGGCATCGTCACCGGCGTACGGACCACCGGTTCACGCGGCTTCTGGATCCAGGACACCGCGCCGGACACGGACGCCCGTACCGGTGAGGGCGTGTTCGTCTACACCGGCTCCACCGCGCCGGATGTCGCCGTGGGCGACTCGGTGCTGGTCAGCGGCAAGGTGGACGAGTACTACCCGTCGTCGACCACGCAGTCGATCACCGAGATCACCGCCCCGAGGACGACGGTCCTGTCCTCGGGCAACGCGCTGCCCGCCCCGGCCGTGCTCGACGCGGCCTCGGTGCCGGACGCTTACGTCCCCTCGGTGGACGGCGGTTCGATCGACTCGCTGGCCCTCGACCCGTCGGCGTACGCCCTCGACCTCTACGAGTCGCTCGAAGGCACTCGCGTCGAGATCTCCGACACCCGGGTGACGGGTGCGACGACCGCGTACGACGAGGTCTGGGTGAGCGTCGAGCCGGACGAGAACCGGACCCTGCGGGGCGGCACTCTTTACTCCTCGTACGACGACCAGAACACCGGCCGTATCAAGGTGATGTCGCTCGACCCGGCCCGACCCGTCCCTGTCGCCGACGTGGGCGATGTGCTGTCCGGCGCCACCACCGGTGTCATGGACTACGCGTCGTTCGGCGGCTACAACCTCCAGGCCACCGAGCTCGGCACGCTCACCGACAACCACCTGAGGCGCGAAGTCACCCGGAAGCAGAAGGGCAAGGAACTCGCCGTCGCCACGTACAACGTGGAGAACCTGGATGCCCTCGACGAGCAGGCCAAGTTCGACAACCTCGCCGAGGGCGTCGCGGCCAACCTCTCCTCCCCGGACATCGTGTCGCTGGAGGAGATCCAGGACGACAACGGTGCGGTGAACGACGGCACGGTCGGCTCCGAGGCGACGCTGAAGCGGTTCACCGACGCGATCGTCGCCGCGGGCGGTCCGCAGTACGCATGGCGGTACGTCGCCCCCCAGAACGGCAAGGACGGCGGCGAACCCGGCGGCAACATCCGCAACGTCTTCCTCTTCAATCCCGGGAGGGTCGACTTCGTGGACCGCGCGGGCGGCGACGCGACCACCGCCGTGACCGCGGTGAAGACGAAGAAGGGGGTGACGCTCTCGGCGTCGCCCGGCCGGATCGCCCCGACCAGTGACGCCTGGGCCGACAGCCGCAAGCCGCTCGTCGGCGAGTTCCGCTTCCACGGGAAGCCGGTCTTCGTCATCGGCAACCACTTCACGTCCAAGGGCGGCGACCAGCCCCTGCACGGCCGGTACCAGGAGCCGCGGCGCAGCTCGGAGACCAAGCGGGTGAAGCAGGCGGCGGAGGTGAACACCTTCGTCAAGTCGCTGCTGGCCGCGGACGATTCGGCCCGGATCATCACGCTCGGCGACCTCAACGACTTCGCCTTCTCCCCGACGATGGACGCACTGACCAGCGGCGAGGTACTCAAGCCACTGATCACCACGCTGCCTGCGAGCGAGCAGTACAGCTATGTGTACGAGGGCAACTCGCAGACGCTGGACCACATCCTGACCAGCCCCGGCGTCCGCCGCTTCGACTACGACGTGGTGCACATCAACGCGGAGTTCGCCGACCAGGCGAGCGACCACGACCCGCAGATCGTGCGGGTGGACGTCAACGCCCCGGGCCACGGCGGGCACTGACCTCCGGAGCCTGCGCGAACGCGCGAGCAGCGGGTGGGGACGACCGGTCGCCGGGCGGCCCCACCCGCGTCGACAGCGGATCAGGGCCGGCCCGTTCCGACTGATCGCAGGACGACCCAGTGGTCGGACTCCCCGATCGTGACGAACCTGCCGCGAGACGCCACAGGGGCTGGCGGCGCAGGAAGTGGCGGACCGGCTGGGCGTGCACCGCACGGTGAGCGGTACGGCGTACCGGCGCACGAGATCCTGCGGAGGGTGGGCGAGGCGGGGTACGTCGGCGGTCAGGAGGACGTGATCACCGATGTGGCGCTGCAGCTCGTCGCCGAACGGGAGCGGGTTGCGGTGCGCGGCTGACGTTCACCTCTCGGCCCTGCCCGGTGACCGACGAACAGATCACCTGGCAGGGCCCCGACCTGCACATCAACTGCATTGGAGTGAAAGGGAGTTCGACACACAGTCAAGTGATTGTCATGCCCTGGACACACCTATACCCTGAGCGGGCTTCGGCCCCTCGGCCCACCCCACTCGGGCCCGGGGGCCGTTCTTCTCCCCCACAGAGCAGGAGCAGGTATGCCCAGACGAGCCGCCGCCCACACAAAGCGCCGCGCATCCGTCCTAGCGGCCCTCACCGCCACGGCGCTGGCCGCGACCGGAAGCCCGGCCTTCGCCGCTCCGGCCGACGGCCACTCCATGAACCGGGCGTTCGCACGGGCGGCCGCGAAGTTCGACGTACCGCGTGATCTGCTCGCCGCCGTCGGGTACGGCGAGACCCATCTCGACGGCCACTCCGGGCGCCCCAGCCAGGCGAACGGGTACGGCGTGATGCACCTGGTGAGCAACCCCACGAACCCGACGCTGGAGCGGGCGGCCGCCCTCACCGGCGAACCCCTCACCGACCTCCGCACCGACACCGAGGCCAACATCCTGGGCGGCGCGGCGGTGCTGCGCCGTTACGCGGACAAGCTCGGCCTCGACGACCGGGAGCGCGACGACGTCAACGCCTGGTACCCGGCCGTCGCCCGGTACAGCGGCTCGACGGGACCCGCCGCCACCCTCTACGCGGACGCCGTGTACACCTTCCTGACCCACGGGCTCTACGCGACTGTCCCCGGCGGTGAGCACATCTCGGTGACGGCCCGTCCGGTCTCACCGCACAAGGGCTCGCTCGACACCACCGACGTACGCACACAGAGCACCGACTACCCGTCCGCACTGTGGGTTCCGGCCAATGCGAACAACTTCACCGTGGGCCGGACAGCCAAGATCGACAAGGTGATCATCCATGTCACGCAGGGCTCGTACGCGGGCTCGATCAGCTGGTTCCAGAACCCGACGGCCGAGGTGAGCGCCCACTATGTGGTGCGTTCCTCCGACGGCCAGATCACCCAGATGGTGCGCGACAGCGACACCGCGTACCACGCACGGGGCCAGAACGCCTCGGCGCTCGGCATCGAGCACGAGGGGTTCATCGACGACCCCTCCTGGTTCACGGACGCGATGTACCGCTCCTCGGCGGCCCTGACCCGCCACCTGTGCGACCGGTACGGGATCCCGAAGAATCGGACGCACATCATCGGGCACAGCGAGGCACCGGGCAACGACCATACGGACCCGGGCCCGTACTGGGACTGGAATCGCTATATGCAGTTGGTGGGCGGAAACACCGGTGGCGGCAAGAGCGGTGACGGGCTGAGCTTCACCGCGTACGCGACCCAGCGGAACGGCTCGACGGGCGCCCAGGTCAAGGCGGTTCAGCAGCTACTGAGCGAGCAGGGCTACATGGTGGGCGCGGTGGACGGCAGCTTCGGCCCGGCCACACAGACTGCGGTGATGGCGTATCAGGCGAACCACGGACTGACGGCCGACGGCGTCGTCGGAGACAGGACCTGGACCGCGCTGCTGTCGGCCGGTCCGACGACGCCCCTCGAGCAGGGCGCCTCGGGCGACGGGGTGAAGCGGCTCCAGCGCTCGCTGACCGCGGCACTCGGCTCGACGGTCGGCATCGACGGGAGCTTCGGCCAGGCGACGGTGACGGCGGTACGCGGCTACCAGGCGAACCGGGGCCTGACGGCCGACGGCATCGTGGGGGCGGACACCTGGACGGCGCTGCGGGCGGGGCGCTGACGAAGACCTCACGGGCGCGGGGCGGGGTGGTGCGGACCGCGCACCGCCCCGCCTTTCGCATGCCGCTCGCGCTTCTCCCTGTTCCTGGCGGGCGTCTGCGTGGTCAGCGCCGTGGCCATCTCACTCACACGGGAGAGTCACCGGGACGACCTGTCCGTCCGGGAGCCCGCCGCCGCGCCGAAGCGGGCGGCCGCTGCGGCCTGACCGGGCACGGGTGGTGCTCCGGGGGCTGTCACAGGCCGCTTCAGCACCGCCCCTCCAGCACCGTCAAGACCCGCGTCACGTTTGAGTAACCTGCCGGAAACCCTTGACGTTTCTCCTGACTCGTTCTTAACCTCAATGCGTAGTTCGTACTTCTTGCAGTTCACGTGCTGCGGCGCTTTCCGCAGTGTTTTGACAGGCACAGACATAGACCACCTGTCGGTGGTTTCGTCATGCCTGTTTTTTTGTGCTCCCCGTGCCGCCGATGGGTCTTCCTCGAAGGCGGATTCATGGCACAACGTCCGAGCGTCAAAGGCGTCGCCGACGTCGTTGCGCTCATCGATGGGCTGGGAAAGATCACCGGCCGGGCGCAAGTCATCTGGTTTCTCGTGTTCGGCGGGCTGTTTCTCGACGCCTATTCGAATGCCGCGCTGAGCGCCGGTCTGGGACCGATGACGTCCCAGATGGAGCTGACCAGCACCCAGGTCTCGATCCTCACGGCCACCGCTCCGGCCCTGGCGATCGTCTTCAACCCGGTCGGCGGCTGGCTCGCCACCCGGATCGGCCGCGTCCCCCCGCTGCTCATCGCCAAGGTGTTCGCCATCGCGGGCGCCCTGCTCGCCGCCTTCGCCGGTGACTTCACCGTCGTCTGGCTCGGCCGGGTCCTGGTGGGTGTCGCGTACGGCATCGACTTCGCGGTCGCCATGGCGCTGCTCGCCGAGTACACCCCCGCGAAGCTGGGCGGCCGGCTGAACCTGTGGCAGGCGGTCTGGTACGTCGCCACCACCAGCAACCTCGCGCTCGCCCTGCTCTTCTTCAACCTGGACGTCGGCGCGGACATCTGGCGCTGGTCGGTCGGCTCGGCCGCGGTCGTCGCCGCCGCGCTGCTCGTGGGCCAGTGGCTGATGCTCAAGGAGAGCCCCACCTGGCTGGCGAGCAAGGGCCGTCTGGACGAGGCAGTCGTCAATCTGGACAGGATCTACAGGATCAAGGCCGTCGCCGGCCATCCCGACGAGGCGACCCGCGCCGCCACCGAGGCTCCCGCCATCGGGTTCCGCCAGGCCGGACTGCTCTTCAAGGGCGAGTACCTGCCGCGCACGGTCCTCTCCTCGGTGATCTCGCTCGGGCAGTCGATGCAGTACTTCGCGGTCGGCTGGTACCTCCCGCTGATCAGCCTGACGATCTTCGGTGAGAGCTTCGAGAAGGCCACCATCGGCTCGATGGTCTTCAACGCCTTCGGTATCGCGGGCGGGCTCCTGTCCGCCTACTTCGGCCGGCGGCTCGGACTGCGGCTCAGCTCCGCCGCCGGTTTCGCGGGAGTCTTCGTCGCGCTGCTCGCGATGGGGCTGACCTTCGGGAAGGTCCCCATGGCCGTGGCGTTCCTGCTGCCGGTCCTGTTCATCCTCTGCCACTCCGCGGGCCCCGGCGCCAACGGCAAGTCCATCGCCGCGCTCTCGTACAGCAGTGATGTCCGCGCACTCGGCACCGGTGTCACCGGGATGGTCGGCAGCTTCGGCAGTGTCGCCGGGCTGTACGTCTTCCCGCAGATCAAGGACTCGCTCGGGCTCGCCGACACGTTCCTGGTGCTCTCCGTCGTACCGCTGCTCGGCCTGATCACCTGCCTGGCGATCAAGTGGGACCCGACGAAGGCCGCTTCGCCCGACGAGGTCGCCGGACAGGACCGTGCCGCGGCCGGCGCCCGGACCGGCTCGACGCAATCCGCGGAGTCCGTGACCGCGCGCTGACCGGCCGTCGGACCTGTCGCATCACACGATGGTCCTCTCCCCTCCGTATCCCTCCGCACAGCTCGCGATGCTCGCAATGAAAGGGCTGCAATGACGCAGACGTTCCCCGGCGCCGCCCCACGGCGCGGTGTGCTGTCCATCGACGAGGGCACCACGGGCACCAGGGCCGGAGTCGTCCTCGACTCGGGCGCCGCCCACGAGGTGTTCTACCGTTCGATCAAGGTCAGCCATCCGGACGACCTCTCGGTCGAGCAGGACCCGATGGAGATCTGGACCGCCACCGTCGAGGTGGCGCGCCGGGCCGTCGGCCGGGCCCGCGAGGAGGGCATCGGGATCACCGCGGTCGCGCTCTCCACCCAGCGGGCCACCGCGATGCTGTGGGACCGGGTCAGCGGGCGGCCGTTGCTGCCCGCGGTGGTGTGGCAGGACCGGCGGTACGCGACCGAACTCACCGCGTACGAGGCGGAGTGGGACGCCGCCCTGCTGGCCCGACAGGGCCGGCCGGTCGGCGCCCGCGCCCCGTTCCTCTGGGCCGCCCGGCAGATCGCCGCGCACCCGGAGGTGGCCGCCGCCCACCGCGAGGGCCGGCTGCTCTTCGGTACCGTCGACACGTGGCTCATCTGGCGCCTCACCGGCGGCGCCGTGCACGCCACCACCCCGACCAACGCCGCATCCACCGGCGGCTATCTACTGGAGCGGCACGCCTGGGACGAGGAGTGGATCAGCCACCTCGGCTTCCCCCTCGACCTGCTGCCGGAACTCCGCTCCGACGACGCCGGATTCGGTACCACCGACCCGGCCGCCCTCGGGATCGCCGTCCCGCTGGCCGCCTCCATGGGCGACCAGCACGCCGCACTCGTCGCGCTCGGAGGTCTCGCCGCCGGGCAGGGCATGTGCGTGTACGGGACCGGCGCCTTCGTCGACGCGGCGACCGGCACCACGCCCGCCCTGCCCCGGCCGGACATCTCCGGGGTGCTCGCCCAGCCCGGCCGGCGGCAGGGCGACATCAGCCACTACAGCCTGGAGGCCTACACCTCCACGGCGGGTTCGGCGCTGCGCTGGCTCTGCGACGACCTGGGCCTGTTCGCATCGCCGAAGGAGCTCGGTGAGGAGGCGGGCCGGGTCCCCACCCGGCCGGGCCGCACCCCGCGTTTCGTCCCGGCACTCGCCGGGGTCCGTACGCCGGTCTGGCACCCGGAGGCCACCGCATCCCTCACCGGGCTCACCCTCGCCACCACCCGCGCCGATCTCGCGCGCGCCGTGCTGGACGGGATCGCTCACTCGGTGTGCGACCTGATCGACGGGGTCGCCGACACCATGGGCACGCCGTTCACCCGGCTCCGGGTCGGCGGCGGCGTCTCCGGCAGCGACCCGCTCATGCAGATCCAGGCCGACCTGACCGGCCTGCCGCTGGAGCGGGTCTCCGACTCCGCGACCGCCAGCCTGCGCGGCACCGCCTATCTGGCCGGTGTCGCCCAGGGCCTGTGGTCCTCGCTCGAAGACGTCGTCGAGGCGCAGCCGCACGGCCGGATCTTCGAGCCCGCGATCAGCGGGGCCGAGCGCACCGCACAGCGGTCCGCCTGGCGCGACGTGCTGATCGCCCACCTCGACGACCCCGCGCTGCTCCCCCTGAACGACCCCGCACCCAAACCTCACACCCCCCACTGACGGCCCCTCACCGTCGCACTGGCGCCCCGTACCCGACCACGCGGCCGCCGCACCGAAACACCAGGAGTTGATGTTGTGATCACCATGCCCGCCCGGAAACCGCGGCGCAGCGCCGCGGCGACCCGCCGAACGCCACTGCTGCTCGACCGGGCAGCCCTCAAGCGCCGGCTGGCCGACGACACGTACGACGTGCTCGTCATCGGCGGCGGCATCACCGGGGCGTACGCCGTGCTCGACGCGGCCTCGCGCGGGCTGCGCGCGGCGCTGATCGAGAAGGACGACTTCGCATCCGGCACGTCGTCGAAGTCCTCGAAGATGGTGCACGGCGGCCTGCGCTACATCGAGCAGGGCAATGTCAACCTGGTCCGCCACTCGCTCCTGGAGCGTCACCGCTTCCGCAAGAACGCCCCGCATCTGGTGCACCGGCTGCCGTTCCTCTTCCCGATCCTGGAGAAGGAGGGCATCTTCGACGCCCGCCTCGCCAAGGGCTTCGAGGGTCTGCTGTGGACGTACGACCTGGTCGGCGGCTGGCGGATCGGCAAGCTCCACCAGCGGCTCACCGTCCCCGAGGTCCTCGCACAGGCGCCGACGCTGCGCGCCGAGAACCTCAAGGGCGGGCTGATGTACTTCGACGCCCGTACCGATGACGCCCGGCTCGTCCTCACCATCATCCGCACCGCCGCCGCGCTCGGCGCGACGGTCCTCAACGGTGCCAGGGCCGAGGGTCTGCTGATGCAGATGGGCAGGGTGGCCGGTGCCCGGGTATCGGCGGACGGCGACACCATCGACATCCGCTCGCGGGCCGTCGTCAACGCCACCGGGGTGTGGACCGACGAGCTCGACGCGAAGGCGGACGACGGTCACAAGCCGCAGGTACGGCCCGCCAAGGGCGTACACATCGTGGTGCCGTGGGACAAGGTGCGGATCAACTGCACGGTCACCGTGCCGATCCCCGGCCGGGCCCGCCGCGCGACGTGCACCCGCTGGGGCAACAGCGTCGTGCTCGGCACCACGGACGAGGACTACCGGGGCTCCCCCGACGATGTGCACTGCACCCGTGAGGAGATGGACTTCCTGCTGGAGGGCGCCAACACCGCCTTCGAGGGGAAGCTCACCCCGGACGACGTGGTCGGTTCCATCGGCGGTCTTCGTCCGCTGGTCGGCGGCAAGGAGGGCGCGACACTCGACATGCGCCGCGACCACCACATCACCGTCGGCCGCACCGGCATGGTGACGGTGACCGGCGGCAAGCTCACCACCAGCCGGCACATGGGCGAGCTCGTCATCGACAAGGTGATGACGGTCCTCGGCCGCAAGGGTAGGAGCCGCACCACCGATCTCCCGCTGCTCGGCGGCGCCGGTTACGACGCCGAGGCGGTCGCCGCATCCGGTGGCATCGCCGCGCATCTCGGCGAACGCTTCGGCACCGAGGCCCGGTTCGTCGGCGACCTGATCCAGGACGACCCCGCACTGGCCGAGCCGATCGTCGCGGGACTCCCGTACACCAAGGCGGAGGTCGTGTACGCGGCCCGTGCCGAACTGGCCCGCTCGGTCGACGACGTGCTCTCCCGCCGGACGCGGGCCCGTCTGTTCGCCCGGGACGCCTCCGTCAAAGCGGCCGAGGCCGTCGGCGCGATCCTCGGCCGGGAACTGAACCTCTCGGAGGCCGAGGTGGAGCGTTCGGTCTCCGAGTACCTCGCAGCCGTCCGTCACGAAAAGTCCGTACTCCTCGAAGGGGCAGCAGCATGATCAGCCGTCAGACCATCACCCATCCGTTCAACCGGGGCAATTACACGATCGGCGCTCCCAGCTTCGCCAAGTGGGCGCAGAACACCCCGATCGGGGACGGCGAGGCCGCCCTCCAGACCGACCCGGTCGAGGTCCCCGATGCCGTGGTCGAGGCGCTGCGCGAGGCCGCGCACGCGGTGCACACCTCCCGCGACGAGGTCGTCACCCGGACCCGTGACTGGTGGGCCGGCTCGATGATCGGCGAGACCGAGGGCCGTCCGGCGACGCCGGACGCCGTGATCGTCGAGGCGGCCGACGCCGACCAGGTCGCGGCCGTGCTGCGGATCTGCCACGAGGCCGGCATCCCGGTCACCCCGTCCGCGGGCCGCTCCAACGTCACGGGCGCGGCGCTCCCCGTCTTCGGCGGCGTCGTCCTGGATGTCTGCGGGCTGAACCGGATCACCGGCTTCGACGCCGAGTCGAACATCGTGGACGTCCAGGCCGGCATGTTCGGCGACCTCTTCGAGAAGCAGCTCCAGGAGGAGTACGGCGTCACCACCGGCCACTGGCCGTCCGCGTTCGCCGTCTCCACGGTCGGCGGTTGGATCGCCTGCCGCGGCGCCGGTCAGCTCTCCACCCGTTACGGCAAGATCGAGGACATGGTCGTCGGCGTGGACGTCGTGCACGCCGACGGAACGCGTGCCACGTACGGCGACTACGCCCGTGCCGCGGTCGGCCCGGACCTGCGTCAGCTGTTCGTCGGCTCCGAGGGCACCCTCGGTGTCATCGTCTCGGCTCGTCTGCGGGTCCACCCGCTGCCGGAGTACGCCGATGCCGTCGCGTTCGGCTTCAAGACCTTCGCCGAGGGCCTGGACGCCTGCCGCAGGATCATGCAGCGCGGTGCGACCCCGGCCGTCCTGCGGCTGTACGACACCCTTGAGTCGGGCACCCACTTCGGCCACCCGGAGACCAACCTCCTGCTCATCGCCGACGAGGGCGACCCGGCCATCGTCGACGCCTCGATCAAGGTGGCGACCGAGGTCTGCGAGGCGTACGGCCCCGAGCTGGACAGCAAGGCGGTCTTCGAGCGCTGGCTGGACGAACGGATGGTGGTCGGCAAGTCCGCGGACGGCTTCAAGCCGGGTCCGGGCTTCGTCGCCGACACCCTGGAGATGGCCGCGTCCTGGACCGACCTCCCGGTCATCTACGACGAGGTGGTCGCCGCGATCCAGTCGGTGCCCGGCACCCTGGCCGCCTCGGCCCACCAGTCCCACGCGTACACCGACGGCGCCTGCGTCTACTTCTCGCTGCGCGGCGATGTGGCGCCCGAGTCACGCCGCGACTGGTACCGCTCGGTGTGGGACGCGGCCAACGCCGTACTCATCAAGCACGCGGCGGCGCTCAGCCACCACCACGGCTGCGGTCTGCTGCGCGGCCCCTACCTGGAGGAGTCCCTCGGAGCGGGCTTCGCGACGTTCGTCGCGGTGAAGAAGGCCCTGGACCCGGCCGGCATTCTCAACCCTGGCAAACTGGGCCTTCCCAGCCGATTCGGTACGTCCCCGCTGAACTGACGTCAGCGGCCACGAACCCTCCTTCTCCAGGCAGGCCCTTGCCATGACCCCTTCCCTTTCCCGGTCCGGTGCCGCACTCGACCCCCGGCTCGCCTCGGCCTTCGCCGAGGTGCCGGTCGTCGCGTCGGTCGTCGGCACCCAGCCGCTGCGGCAGTTCCTGACCGCACCGGCGAAGGTGTGCATCGTCGCGTCGCTCGCGGTGGGGCAGCTGCCCCAGGTGGTGCCGGCGCTGGGCCGGGCGGGGAAGACCGTGTTCGTGAACGTGGACAGCAGCCCCGGTCTGGCTCAGGACCGGGGCGCGCTGGAGTTCATCAAGAACATGGGCGCGCACGGCGTGGTCAGCACCCGGCTCTCCCTCATAGAGAAGGGCCGCCCGCTCGGCCTGCTGACGATGATGAAGGTGTTCGTCACCGACCGGTCCAATCTTCGCCGCTCCACGGACGCCATCGCACGCGGGGCACCGGACCTGGTCGAGATCATGCCCGCCCCGATCGTCGCCCGGATGAGCGCGCAGGCACAGCGTGCGATGTCCCCGTCGGTCGCCGCCGGCTTCGTGGAAACCGCCGCGGACGTGGCGCTCGCGCTGGCCCTCGGGTCGGCCGCGGCCGCCACGTCCGACCCCCGCCTCTGGCACCTGCGCCGGGACCAGTTGCCACCGGTCCCGCCCGCCGCCCTGAAGAGGCCCGCCGCACCCCAGGAGTAGTCCCCCATGACATATGTGGTCGTAGCCCGCTACCGCGCCGAGGCCGGCGAGGAAGACACCGTCCTTCCCCTGCTCGACACGATGGCCGCCGCCTCCCGCGAGGAGCCGGGCAATCTCGACTACCGGGTCCACCAAGGCATCGAGGACCCGCAGGCGATCGTGCTGTACGAGGAGTACGCCTCCGAGGCCGACTTCACCGCGCACTGCGCAACCCCGCACTTCCAGGAGATCGTGCTCGGCAAGGTCGTCCCGCTGCTGGAGAGCCGCGACGTGCTGCGCTGCGCTCCGCGTGCACAGGTGCAGTCGTGAAAACCCGTGCCGTGGTCCTGCGCGGGATATCGACGGCCCGCCCCTACTCCGGGACCCGCCCGGTCGAGGTGGAGGAGCTGGAGCTGGGCGCCCCGCGCGAGGGCGAGGTGCTGGTCCGTATCGCGGCCGCCTCGCTCTGCCACTCGGACCTCTCGGTGGTCAACGGCAACCGGGTCCGCCCGCTGCCGATGGCCCTGGGCCACGAGGCGGTGGGCGTCGTCCAGGAGACCGGACCGGGCGTCAACCGTGTCTCCCCCGGCGACCATGTGGCACTCGTCTTCGTGCCCAGCTGCGGTTTCTGCGGCGACTGCGCGGCGGGCCGCCCGGCCCTGTGCGCGCAGGCAGCGGCGGCGAACGGCTCGGGCGCGCTGCTGCACGGCCCGTCGCTGCTGACCGACGCCTCCGGCAACCCGGTCCACCACCAGTTGGGCGTCTCCGCGTTCTCCGAACACGCCGTGCTGGCCCAGGAGTCGGTGGTGCCGATCCCCAAGGACATCCCGTTCACCGTCGCGTCGATGTTCGGCTGCGCGGTCCTGACGGGCGCCGGTGCGGTCATCAACACGGCGGCCCTGCGCCCCGGCCAGTCGACGGTGGTCTATGGCCTGGGCGGCGTGGGCCTCTCCGCGGTCCTGGGCGCCCGCGCGGCAGGGGCGTATCCGATCATCGCGGTCGACCCGGTCCAGGAGAAACGCGACCTGGCCGTCCGGCTGGGTGCGACGCATGCGTACGCCCCCGGCGACGCGATCGAGGCGGTCCGCGAACTCACCTCCGGTGGCGCCGAGTTGGCAGTGGAGGCGGTAGGCAGCCCCCAGGTCATGGCCGAGTGCCTGACGGTCGTGGCCCGGGGCGGCAGGGTCGTCTCGGTGGGCCTTCCCGCCCCCGACCGGGTGCTGGAGGTCCCGGCCCTGGCGTTCGCGGGCGAGGGCAAGTCCCTGCTGGGCTCGTACATGGGCGACGCGGTCCCGCGTCGTGACATTCCCAGGTTCCTGGACCTGTGGCGGGCGGGCCTGATGCCGGTGGAGCAGATGCACACGGGCACGCTGCCGCTGGCCGACATCAACGCGGCGATGGAGGAACTGGCTTCGGGCCGGGCGATCCGCCAGGTCATCGACACGTCGGGGATGCTGAGCGCCTGACGCGTCGCCCGGAATCCGTTGGCGGCGGCGCCCCTGCCGGTGCAGGGGCGCCGCCAGTATCCGCCTGCGGAATCCGGAGACATGTGACATGTCATTCGGGCCGCTTGTTCGCGTCATTCGCACCGGTAGGCGCGCGCCGTGCGGAAACCTTGCGACGGTTGATGCGCCACCCCTTCTCACCACGCACGATCACGTCCTCGTACGTCACACTTCCGCTCGTACCGTCCGCCTTGATTCCGATCGCCTTGGACCGGGCGCGCACCTGATCGTCACCGACCTCGGCGAGAACGACGTTGGTGACGTGGTGACTGACGGCGCCGCGTTGCCCCATCGCCCTGGCCGCGTCCCGGAAGGCCTCCAGCCCGTGCATCGATCCGTGGCCCAGGTCGGAGGCGTCGTAGACGACGTCGGCAGTGAACAACTCGTCCAGTCGATCGAGTTCACCGTCATCGACCAGGTGCCATTGCAGGGCGATCAGTTCATTGATGGCCAGGCGGTCCTCGGCTCCGAGTGTCATCGCCGGTCCTTTCGTGAGATCTCGCGACGGTTCGGCAGTTATACGGGGAGAGCTCCCCGTATGGCCCGGCAATGCAGCGGTCCTGCCACCGTGGGCTCGGGGAGTTCATCCCGGTGGAGCAGTGGAGCAGTCCTCTCTCATTTCTCATCGCAGCCCTCTCTCGCCGGAGCCGTCGCACCAGACGAGTGTGTAGCGCCAGAACAGTCGACGCCTGAGCCGCACGCCTGGCAACACCTGACGCGCCTCGCGAACGATGTCGGAGTAGGTCATCTCCGCCGGCTGGGTCCTGGCAGTCATCGAGTCGGGGCGGAGCGCCCTGCGCCCCTTGTTCTTGATCAAGGCCATGGCAACATTGAGCGGTATGGAGGCGAGACTCAGCAGATGATCCCCGAGGGTCGCCTCGCAGGAAAGGCCGACCACTACCAGGGTCCCGCCGGGCGCCAAATGCTTGCGGAAGTGAGTGAGAGCGTCGGTGAACGGCAGATGGTGGACGGTGGCGACGCAGGTGATGACGTCGTACGGGCCGGGCGGTATCCCCGCGGGCGCGTCCGCGACGGTGAAGGTCACCGGAGCGGCCGGGACGGTCAGTTCACCGGCCCGGGCCACGATGTCCGGGTCCGAGTCGATTCCGTGCACCGTCTTCGCCCGTGTCGCCAGGAGCCGGGCGAGTTCTCCGCTGCCGGAGCCGACGTCCAGGGCGCTGTCGCATCTGCTGGGGAGCTGCCGCAGAATCCACCGGTGGTAGTGGGCGTTGTGGTCCCAGGGATGGGCGGCGTGGAAGCGTTCGAGAGCGTGGAAGACTCGGTGCAGCAGCTTCGTCATGCCTTGATTCCATCAGACCGGTACTCCGACCGGTTGGTGTCCGGGGCCCACTGAGGGGGACTTGGTGTGAGAGTCGGTACAGCCCGAGCAGCCGCGGTGCAGTGGGTCAAAGAGCACGCCCGGCCCGATTCCGGCTACCGCGGCGCCTACTTCAGCGGCTCGACGGTCGGTCTGCCGGACGACGCCGAGCTGTCCCCCTTCTCCGACGTGGACATCGTCGTCGTCACCGCCGAGCACGACCCGCCCGCCAAGCCCGGCAAGCTCCGCTTCCGCGATGCGCTGCTGGAAGTCACGTATCTGTCGTGGGACGGCCTCTCCTCGGCGGACGGTGTGCTCTCCTCGTACCACCTGGCAGGGAGCTTCCGCTGCGACACGGTCATCGACGACCCGACGGGCCGTCTGGGCGGGCTGCGGGCTGACGTGTCGCGCCGGTTCGCCGAGCGGTCCTGGGTGCGCCGCAGATGCCTGGACGCGGAGCGCCGGATCGAGACCCGGCTCACCGCGTTCGACGCCTCGGCACCGTTCCACGAGCAGGTTACGGCCTGGCTGTTCCCGACCGGGGTGACCACCCATGTCCTGCTGGTCGCCGCCCTGCGCAACCCCACCGTCCGGCTGCGGTACCCGGCGGCACGCCAAGTCCTCACCGACTACGGACAGGCGCACCTGTACCCGGAGTTGCTGGATCTCCTGGGGTGCGCGCGGCTGTCCGCCGAAAAGACCGGGCATCATCTGGACGAGCTGGCCCGCACCTTCGACGTCGCCGCACAGGTCGCCCGCACCCCGTTCTTCTTCAGCAGTGACATCACCGCCGGGGCACGGCCGATCGCCATCGACGGAAGCCGGCACCTCATCGAGCGGGGCGACCACCGCGAAGCCGTCTTCTGGATCACCGCGACGTTCGCCCGATGTCACACCGTCCTGGCCGCGGACGCCCCCGACCAGCACCTCGCACGTCTCCCGGCCTTCCGGGAAGCCGTCGCCGACCTCGGTGTCACCTCCACCGGTGACCTTCTCCACCGTGCCGAGAAGGTCATCGGCTTCCTCCCGCGGCTCCAGCAGACCGCCGAGGAAATCCTGGCAGCCAATGCCGACATCATCGGGTGGGGCGGATGAGGCGACGGCAGGCGGGTCAGTAGTAGCCCGTCTCGCCGTCCAGGATCTCCCTGATGGCGTCCAGATGGCCCGCGTGCCGGGCGGTCTCCTCGATCATATGGAACATGATCCAGCGCACGCTCGCGGCCGAGGCGTTGAAGTCCGGGTGCCGGCCCACGTCGTCGAGCGACTTCGCCGCAACGATCTCGTTCGACACCGCGATCTGCCGGTCGTAGTTGTCGAGGAGCTCTGCCAGCGGGACACCTTCGACCATCATGTCGGCATCCTCGGGCCCGTCGAGCATGGGCCCCACGGCGGGGCGGCCCAGCAGGACGACCTCGTACCAGAGGTGCTCGGCCCATCGAAGGTGTGACATGACACCCGCCACCGTCATATGGGGCGAGGACGGCAGGACGGACCGATGGGCGTCGGTCTCGGAAAGCCCTTCACACTTCCAGCGGGCGACCGCCCGCTGCATGTCGAGCCAGCCGACGAGCTGAGTCCGCTCGTCCGCGTCGTAGGGTGGGCGATTTCGGGAAGGGGAAGGTGACATGGGCGCCGAGGCTACTCGATGCACTGTCACATCTCACAGCAATATTCGGCCGCTGCGGCCCTGAAGCGACCCTCCACAACACGCTTCCCACCCTGATAAGTTGGCCGGCATGTTCCTCTCCCGTGCGTAGGACCCCGTACTGACCGCACCCCGCCCCACCGGGTGCGGCACTCCGGTGTCCCCGCATGCCCGCAGCGCCGCATGCCGCGCTGCCCTCACGAGGAACGTCCCTGTGCTCTCGCCGTCACCCGCGCCCTCACGCGCCCCTTCGTATGCCACCGTCCTGCGCACTCCTCACGCCTCCCGCACATTCGGTGCCGCTCTTTTGGGGCGGCTCTCGTACGGGATGGTCTCCCTCTCCCTGATGCTGGCGGTGAAGGACGCCACCGGCTCGTACTCCGTCGCGGGCGCCGTCATGGCCCTGTTCGGGGCGACCAGTGTCTTCCTCTCCCCCGCCCGTGCCGCGCTGATCGACCGGTACGGGCCGCGGCGGGCCCTGCCACCGATGGCCGGTGTCTACGCCGCACTGCTCGCCGCCCTGGCCTACGTCACTTGGCGGCCGGGGGCTTCCTCGCTGCTGCTGGGGGTGCTTGCCGTGACGGCAGGCGCTTGCACCCCGCCGCTGGGACCGGTGATGCGGACCCTGTGGAGCAGTCTCGTTCCCGACCGTGAGCTCTTGCAGCGCGCGTACAGCCTGGACGGTGTTGCCGAGGAACTGCTGTTCGTCACGGGGCCGTTGCTCGTGGGTCTGGTCATGAGGTTCACCGTCCCCGCGGCAGGTGTCGCGATCAGTGCCGCGCTCGTGCTGGTGGGCGCGCCGGCACTGGTTTCCTCACCCGCGGTGCGCGGTATCGGCGCGCCACCGTCGACGGAGAAGGCCGCCGCGCCACAGGAAACGCCCCGCAGGAAGCGGCTGCTCGGCATCGTCGGATTGCGGCACGCCGCGATCGTGGCAGCCGCCGTGGGGCTGTGTCTGGGGGCGCTGGATCTGCTGGTGGTGGCGTTCACCGAGCAGCACCACCGGGGCGCGGCGGTGGCGTGGGTGCTGGCCGCCCTCTCCGCCGGAAGCGCGGTCGGGGGTCTCGCCTACGGTGCCGTCTCCTGGCGTACGTCGAACCGGGTACGGCTGCCGGTCCTGGCCGCCGGCCTGGGTGTGGCGATGGTCGTGGCCGGGCTGTCGCCCAACGTCTACGTGCTGGTCGCGGTGGTCGCGGCAGCCGGACTGTTCGTCGCCCCGGCCTTGACCACCGCGTATCTCATCGCGGACGAGTCCGTGGGCGCGGAAAGCCGCACACAGGCGGGTGCATGGGTCAATACCGCGGTCAATGCCGGGTCCTCGGCGGGCACCGCGGCAGTGGGTCTGCTGGTGGACCGTCTGCCGCCGGCCGTCTGCTTCGCGGTCGCAGCGGTCCCTGCGCTGCTGTGTGCGGCTGCGGTGGCGCGCGGCGCGATCAGCCGTTCCTGACCGTGATGGAACCGTTGGTGGTGGCCAGATCGATCTGGTGATCGCCCGCCGGGTCATTGGCGATGCCGATGTCCTTGTGACCGTGGTGAATGCCGGCCTCGTCAGTCGCCGGAAGAGCGGCGGCCGCACGCCCCGGTCAGGGTGTGCGGCCGCCTCGAGGGAGAACCTCAGCAGGTCACTTCAGGCCGAACGCCCGGATGATCTCCTGGTCGATGCCGAGACCGTCCTCGCCCTCGGCGTGCGCCTTGATCGAGACGAAGCCACCGGCCTTCTCGGGCGTCTTGAACCGGGCGGTCCAGTTGCCCTCGGAGGTCTTGCGCAGCTCCACGGCGCTCCAGCTCTTGCCGTCGTCGTAGCTGACCGACAGCGACGCCTTCTTCGCCTTCACCGCACCGTCCAGCCACTCCTGCGTACCGGAGCCGATACCGATCTCGGTCCACCGGCCGGCCTCGACGTCACCGGCGAGGTCGGTGTCGACCTTGTAGTCCAGCTGGAGCATCGGGATGTCGGTCCGGTACGGGCCGTTCTCGTCCGTGGCGCCCGAGACGAAGTTCCACTCGGTGTGCGTGCGGGTGGAGGTCTTCCACACATCGGCGTCCCGGGCTGAGTCGAGCACCACGCGGTACGGCAGCTTCTCGGGTGAGAGTTTATCGGCAGCTCCGGACTGGCCCGTACCCTTCTTGATCAGGGTGTCACCCTGGTAGAAGGCGTTGGTGGTGGTGGTGGTGTTCTCGTCCCTCGGCATGGAGCCCGAGTGGCCCGCGCCCGAGTCCGTCCACTGGGTGAGGTTGAACTGGATTTGGTTGCTGGGGGTACGGAACGGACCCCAGTAGCCGGTGCCCAGACGCGGGCGGGTGATCGGCCCGAACCACTCGGCGGGGTAGGTGCGGCCCGCCTGGTAGTCCAGGTCGCCGCTGCGCATCTCCTGCGCGAAACCGGTCTGCGCTGCGTTGAAGATCGAGTGGTCCTCGTACCAGAACGATGCGCCGGGAAGCGGGTTGACCCACTCGGTACGGGTGCTGGGGAACTTCTCGTACTCGCGGAAGCCGATGCCGGGCCCGTAGTCCGGGATGTCGTAGCGGTAGCCGCCGCCGAGCGTGTCCTTGTGGCCGTAGAAGGTGTTCTCCACCTTCGCCAGTTGACTGGCCGAGGGGGCGAACTCCAGCGAGCGGTCCGGGATGACGCCGTCGTGACGGTCGACCAGGTCGTACATGTAGCGCGCGAACCGGTGCTGATCAATCGTCAGCTTGACGCCACGCTGGACGGACTTGATCAGGTTCTCGCCCGCCAGGCGCTGGACCGAGACGACAGGAATGGTGCCCGTGGTTCCGCGGGGGGTGTAGCTCTCCAACAGGACGCCGTCACCGTCGTGGACGACGAACAGCGCCTCGGCGCCTGCAGCCACGGCATTGGCGAGCCGGTCGGCGGGGGCGACCGCGTCGCTGCGGCGGATCACGACGGCCTTGCCCTTGACATCCAGGCCCTTGTAGTCGGCCACGGCGCCGTTGCCCGCGAAGACACCGGCCAACTGCTTCTCGCTGTCTTCGGCGATGGCCGAACCGGCCTGCGGGGTAACCCGCACGTCACGTCCCTCGGCTGTGACGTCTATGTTCTTCTCGCCCTGCCGCCAGCGGGTCAGGAAGGAGAAGTTGCCCTGGGTGACCTGCTTGGTGGGGCTCGCCCACAGCTGGTCGTACCTCGCAGGGATCAGGTACGCGTCGCGCTGGACGGTGCCGTCCGGTGCGGTACGTGCCATGTCATATCGCAGCTGCCGGTTCTCGGTCTCCTTCGGCGTCCGCACGCTGACCTTGTGGGCCTTGGAGGCGTCGAGGGTGACCGTGGTCGTCTTGTCGAGGATGGTCTCAGGGGCCGCGAGGAAGGCCAGGGCCTTCGAGTCGGCGCGGTCACCGGCGACTTCGGCGGTCGTCCAGGCGGTGTAGTTGCCCGGCTGCATCCGCAGCGTGGTCTCGCCCGACACCTGGACAACAGCCATGTTCGGGTTGCCGAGCGCGCCGATGACGACCCGGCCGTTCATCGGCTTGCCGTCGCGGTCACGGAGCCTGAGTGTCAGGTCGTACAGCTCCTGCTCCTTGTTCAGAGCGAAGCCGGTGTGCGCGACGACGGTGCCCGCCTCGTCCTTGGCGATGACCTGGCCGGAGAACTGGGTGTCGTTCGCGACCGTCGACGGATCCAGCGAGAGCACGGCCTCGGCGGTGGAACCGGCCGGGACGGTCAGCTGCTTCGTCGACAGGGTGTAGGCGTCGGCGTCCGTGTCCGTGGCCAGGTCGAGGGTGACGTCCTTCGTACCGGTGTTGCGGTACGTGATGGTCCGCTGGGCGACCGGGTCGGACGCGGAGTGCGGCCAGCTGTAGGAGGCGACCTCGACGGAGCCGGTGGCCTCTATCGTGCTGTCGACCGCCGCCTTCACATCGAGCCGGCCGGTGCCCTGCTCGTACGGGGTGTACGCGTCGAGCTTCTTCGACGAGCTCATCAGCGCGTCCTTGATCCGCTGGCCGGACCAGTCGGGGTGACGCTGCTTCAGGATGGCTGCGGCGCCCGCGACATGCGGGGTCGCCATCGATGTGCCGGACTTCGTCGAGTACATCCCGCTGACGCCCGGGACCGACTGCGAGGCGGCCGCGTTGATACCCACGCCCGGTGCGGACAGGTCGGGCTTGAGGCCGTTGGAACCCACCAGCGGGCCCATCGAGGAGAAGTCCGCACGGTTGTCCCGCTTGTCGACGGCGGCGATGGTGAGCGCCTTCTCCGCCGAGCCGGGCGAGCCGATGGTGCCCGCGCCGTAGGAGTTGCCCGCGGCGATCACGAACAGCGGGCCGCCGTCGGCGGAAAGGGCGTCGACGGCCTGGGACATCGGGTTGGAACCGTCGTCCGGGATGCTGGTGCCGAGGCTCATGGAGACGACGTCGGCACCTTCGGCCTTCGCCCACTCCATGGCTTCGATGATGCCGGAGTCGGCGCCGGAACCACCGTCGTCGAGCACCTTGCCGACGATCAGGCCGGCGCCCGGGGCGACGCCCTTGTTGACGCCCTCCGAGGCAGCGCCGGAGCCCGCGATCGTGGAGGCGACATGCGTACCGTGGCCGTTCCTGTCCACGACCTCCTCGCCCGGCACGAAGCTCTTGGTTTCGAGAATGCGGTCCTTGACGTCCGGGTGGGTCGCGTCGATGCCGGTGTCCAGGACGGCGACCTTGGAGCCCTTGCCGTCGTAGCCCTCGGCCCATGCCTGCGGGGCGTTGACCTGCGGCACGGAGTCCTTGAGCGCGGCCTCCACCCGGCCGTCGAGCCAGAGCTTGGCGATGCCGTTGTCCAGCGAACGGGCCGTGGAGGTGCGGGCGATGTCGTTCCAGAAGGCCCGGGTGGTGTCCTTCTCGGCCTTCAGCGCAGCGCCGTGGATGCTCTCCAGGGTGCGAATCTTCTTGGCGCCGCGAGGGGCGGCGGGCAGTGACCGGCCCTGGCTCGCCGGGTAGGTGGCGATCAGCGGAATGCCGCCCGACTTCTTGTCGTCGTACCCCATCTCGGCGAGAGCCGAGACGTTGAACAGCCGACGGTCCAGCTTGCCCGCTGCGATGAGGGAGCCGGCCTCGTCGGGCAGGACGTACAGATCGTCACCGGCCTGCTGGACATGCACGCCGCCGACCGCTCCGTCGGGGCGGTCCACGGTGACGGTGTCCTGCTTGCCGACACCGTCCGAGTAGTGCACGACATCGCCCGTGAGCAGGGTGATGTCATACTCCTTGACAGGGGCGGCGGCCGGGCGGCCGGCAGGCCCGGACTGCCCTGCGGCGGCGGAAGCGGAGCCCGCTGCGGGAAGCAGTGCACCACTCACCAGAGCGACCGAAGTCGCTATGAGCAAGGCCCTGCGTCCCGCGCGAGTGGATCTCGTCCGGCCGGAAGCGGAGGAGGGTGTGAATGTCATGCAGCTGATCTAAAGGCAAAACCGAAGCTACGGTCGAGTTCACACCTGGCGTGAAACCGCCGTGGCGGCAACCCGCCCGCGGCGAACCATCATGGTTCACGGGACGGTTCAGGCCACGGACGTGATCAATCCGCTCGACGGCCGGCCGCCCTCGTGGTGGATCGGGGTGTGTGCGCCCTTGAGCGGTACGCCGCTGCCGCCGCGCCGGTCGGCGACGATTTCGGCGGCGATCGACAGCGCGGTCTCCTCAGGGGTACGGGCGCCGAGGTCGAGGCCGATCGGCGAGTGCAGCCTGGCCAGTTCGAGCTCCGTGACGCCGACGGCACGCAGCCGGTCGTTGCGCTCCAGATGGGTACGGCGCGAGCCCATCGCTCCGACGTACGCCACCGGCAGCCTCAACGCCATTTCCAGCAGCGGAACATCGAACTTGGCGTCGTGGGTGAGGACGCACAGGACGGTGCGCGCGTCGACGTCGGTCGTCGCGAGATAACGGTGCGGCCAGTCGACGACCAGTTCGTCGGCCTGCGGGAAGCGGGCCTTCGTGGCGAAGACGGGGCGCGCGTCGCACAGTGTGACGTGGTACCCGAGGAACTTTCCCGCCCGGACCAGCGCCGAGGCGAAGTCGATGGCCCCGAAGACGATCATCCGGGGCGGCGGGACGCTCGATTCGACGAGCAGGGTGAGCGGTTGCCCGCAGCGCGAGCCCTCGGCGCCGATGGTGACGGAGCCGGTGCGGCCCGCGTCCAGCATTGCGCGGGCGTCGGCCGCAGCGGTGCGGTCCAGCTCCGGATGTCCGCCGAGCCCGCCCTCGTACGAGCCGTCGGGGTGGACGAGCAGGGGGCGGCCGAGGAGTTCCGCGGGCCCGTCCGTGATCCTGGCGACCGCCGCCGCCCGACCCCGTACGGCGGCGGCGAGCGCAGCCGCGAACACCGCCCGTGCGGGGTCGTCCGCACAGACCGGTGTCACCAGGATGTCGATGACACCGCCGCAGGTCAGTCCGACCGCGAAGGCGTCTTCGTCGCTGTAGCCGAACTGTTCGCGCACGGTGATGCCGTCGTCCAGCGCCTGCCCGCACAGTTCGTACACCGCGCCCTCCACACACCCGCCGGAGACCGATCCGATCGCCGTGCCGTCGCGGTCGACGGCGAGGGCGGCTCCCGGCTGCCGGGGCGCGCTGCCGCCGACCGCCACAACAGTGGCCACGGCGAAGTCGCGTCCCTGCTCGACCCACCGGTTGAGCTCTTCGGCGATGTCCAGCATGGCGTTTCTCCTTATACGGGGGTGTGGAGGGGCGGAGAGGCCGCACGCACCGCCCGGAGTGTTCAGGAGGAGCCGTGACTCAGGTGCCGGTGATGTGCTCGGGGCGTACCGGCGTCCTGTTGAGCTCCAGGCCCGTCGCGTTCCGGATCGCCGCGAGCACGGCCGGGGTCGACGAGAGGGTGGGGGCCTCACCGACGCCACGGAGCCCGTACGGGGCGTGGTCGTCGGCGAGTTCGAGCACATCGACCGGCATCGTCGGGGTGTCGAGGATGGTGGGGATCAGATAGTCCGTGAAGGACGGGTTGCGCACCTTCGCGGTCTTCGGGTCGACGATGATCTCCTCCATGACGGCGATGCCCAGGCCCTGGGTGGTACCGCCCTGGATCTGTCCTTCGACGGACAGCGGGTTGAGGGCCTTGCCGACGTCCTGGGCGCAGGCCAGTTCGATGACCTTGACCAGGCCGAGTTCGGTGTCGACCTCGACGACCGCGCGGTGGGCGGCGAAGGAGTACTGGACATGGCCGTTGCCCTGTCCGGTACGGAGGTCGAACGCCTCGGTGGGCCGGTGACGCCACTCCAGCTCGATGTCGACGGCCTCGTCCTCCAGTACGTCGACCAGATCGGCCAGCACCTCGCCGCCGTCGGTGACGACCTTGCCGCCCTCCAGGAGCAGTTCGGCGGTGGCCCAGGCGGGGTGGTACGTACCGAACTTGCGGCGGCCCATCTCCAGGACCTTCTCGCGGACGGCCTCGCAGGAGTGCTTCACCGCGCCGCCGGTGACATACGTCTGCCGGGAGGCGGAGGTGGAGCCGGCCGAGCCGACCTGGGTGTCGGCCGGGTGGATGGTGACCTGGGCGACGCCGAGTTCCGTACGGGCGATCTGGGCGTGGACGGTGACACCGCCCTGCCCGACCTCGGCCATCGCGGTGTGCACGGTCGCGACGGGTTCGCCGCCGATGACCTCCATGCGCACCCGGGCGGTGGAATAGTCGTCGAAGCCCTCGGAGAAGCCGACGTTCTTGAGGCCGACCGCGTAGCCGATGCCGCGTACGACGCCTTCGCCGTGGGTGGTGTTGGACAGTCCGCCGGGCAGGGCCCGTACATCGGCCTGCTCGCCGGCCACCTCCCACTGGCGCTCGGGCGGCAGTGGCCTGGCCTTGACCCGGCGCAGCAGCTCGGCGACCGGGGCGGGCGAGTCGACGACCTGTCCGGTCGGCAGGAGGGTTCCCTGCTCCATGGCGTTGAGCTGCCTGAACTCGACCGGGTCCATGGAGAGTTCGGCGGCGAGCTTGTCCATCTGGGCCTCGTAGGCGAAGCATGCCTGGACCGCGCCGAAGCCGCGCATGGCGCCGCACGGCGGATTGTTGGTGTAGAGCGCGATGGCCTCGATGTCGACGTCGTCGACGACGTAAGGGCCGACGCTGAGCGAGGAGGCGTTGCCGACGACGGCCGGAGAAGCGGAGGCATAGGCTCCGCCGTCCAGTACGATGCGACATTTCATATGGGTCAGCTTGCCGTCGCGGGTGGCGCCGTGCTCGTACCAGAGCTTGGCGGGGTGACGGTGCACATGCCCGAAGAAGGACTCGAACCGGTTGTAGACGATCTTGACCGGCTTGCCGGTGCGCAGGGCGAGCAGGCAGGCGTGGATCTGCATCGACAGGTCCTCGCGGCCGCCGAAGGCGCCGCCGACGCCGGAGAGCGTCATGCGGACCTTGTCCTCGGGCAGGCCGAGGACGGGGGCGATCTGGCGCAGGTCGGAGTGCAGCCACTGGGTGGCGATGTACAGGTCGACGCCGCCGTCCTCGGCGGGCACGGCCAGACCGGACTCGGGGCCGAGGAAGGCCTGGTCCTGCATGCCGAAGACGTACTCCCCGCTCACGATGACATCGGCGCGGGCCGCCGCCGCGTCCGCGTCGCCGCGGACGATGGGCTGGCGATGGACGATGTTCGGGTGCGGGACGTGCCCGGCGTGGTGGTCGGTCCGGCCCTCGTGGACGAGGATCGCGTCGGGGGCGGTGGCGGACGCCTCGTCGGTGACGACGGGCAGCTCGCGGTAGTCGATCTTGATCTTCGCGGCGGCGCGGCGGGCCGTCTCCGGGTGGTCGGCGGCGACGAGTGCCACCGGTTCGCCGTGGTGACGGACCTTGCCGTGGGCGAGGACCGGGGTGTCCTGGATCTCGAGCCCGTAGTTCTTCACCGAGGTCGGCAGGTCGTCGTAGGTGAGTACGGCGTAGACGCCGGACGTGGCGAGCGCTTGTGAAGTGTCGATGGAGACGATCTCGGCGTGCGCGACCGTGGAGCGCAGCGTGTGGCCCCAGAGCATGTCCTCGTGCCACATGTCGGAGGAGTACGCGAACTCGCCGGTGACCTTCAGGATGCCGTCGGGGCGCAACGTGGACTCACCGATGCCGCCCTTGGCGCGAGTGCCCTGGTTGATGCTGGTGGGGTTGCCGGTAACGCCCATCGTCAGACCGTTTCTTCCGCGCGGGCGGCCGCGAGGCGGACCGCGTCGAGGATCTTCTCGTAGCCGGTGCAACGGCAGAGGTTGCCGGAGAGCGCCTCGCGGATGTCCTCGTCGGACGGTTCCGGGTTGCGCTCCAGCAGCTCGTCGGCGGCGACCAGCAGACCGGGGGTGCAGAAGCCGCACTGGACGGCGCCCGCGTCGATGAACGCCTGCTGGATCGGGGAGAGTTCACCGGTGTCCCGGGTCTCCTCGCCGGCCGGCTCGGCCTCCCACTGCCGGGCCTTGTCGAGTGCGGTGCCACAGGCGCCGGAGGCACAGCCTCCCTCACTACGCTCCGCGTGTGGGAGGTGCCCCCTGTCGGGGTGTGCCCGGGAGCGGTGGGCGGCGAAGTCGGCGAGACCTTCTACGGTGACGACCTCCCGGCCCTCCACCTGGCCCGCGGCGACCAGACAGGAGCAGACCAGGACACCGTCCAGACGGACCGTGCAGGAACCGCACTCGCCCTGCTCGCAGGCGTTCTTCGAGCCGGGCAGGCCCATCCGCTCACGCAGCACATAGAGGAGGGACTCGCCCTCCCAGACATCGTCCGCCTCGTGCCTGCGGCCGTTGACCGTGAAATTGACGCGCATGATCAGGCAGCTCCTTCGGTGCCGCGGCCGTTGCCGCGGTACGACTCCCAGGTCCAGCCGAGGGTGCGGCGGGCCATGATCCCGACCGCGTGCCTGCGGTAGCTCGCGGTGCCGCGTACATCGTCGATCGGGTTGCAGGCACCGGCGGCGAGGTCGGCGAACTGCTTGGCGACGGACGGGGTGATGATCGTGCGGCTGTCCCAGAATCCGCCCTCTTCGAGCGCGGCGTTCAGGAATTCCTCGGCCTCCTTCGCCCGTACGGGTGTGGGGGCGGCCGAGCCGATGCCGGTGCGGACGGTACGGGTCTCGGGGTGCAGGGCCAGGCCGAAGGCGCAGACCGCGATGACCATCGCGTTGCGGGTGCCGACCTTGGAGTACTGCTGCGGCCCGTCGGCCTTCTTGATGTGCACGGCCCGGATCAGCTCGTCCGGGGCGAGGGCGTTGCGCTTGACGCCGGTGTAGAAGGCGTCGATCGGGATCATCCTGGTCCCGCGTACGGATTCGGCCTCGACCTCGGCGCCCGCGGCGAGCAGCGCCGGGTGGGCGTCTCCGGCGGGCGACGCGGTGCCGAGGTTGCCGCCGACGCTGCCGCGGTTGCGGATCTGCGGCGAGGCGACGGTGTGCGAGGCGAGCGCCAGTCCGGGCAGCTCGGCGCGCAGATGCTCCATGATGTGGCTGTACGGGACACAGGCGCCGAGCCGTACGTTCTCCTGGCCCACCTCCCATTCGGACAGCTCTCCGATGCGGTTCAGGTCCAGGAGGTACTCGGGCCGCCGGTGGTCGAAGTTGATCTCGACCATCACATCGGTGCCACCCGCGATGGGCACAGCCGTCGGGTGCTCGGCCTTGGCGGCGAGCGCCTCCTCCCAGCTGGCGGGGCGAAGGAAGTCCATGAGTGGCTCTCTTCTTCTCAATCGGGTCGTTCGCCGGGGCTGGGGACGGCCGGCCCTCGACTGGTCGTTCATGTGTTGTCGACGCGGTGTGGGGCCAAGTACACAAGCCGTACTCCACCCGGTGCAGTAACCGAAACCACGAAGGAGTTGGCTGGTCGATCTCCTCGTCTTGTAGATTCGAACGAATGGCGGGGGTCGGTGACCTCACCGCAATACCCAGTTTTCACCCGCACCAACGAAAGAGATCGGCGGCGACGAGATGCGGCTGCGCGCACTGCTGGAGACCGACGCGCTGGGCCTGCGGCTGCTCGGCGGCGAGGACGAGCTGGACCGGTCCGTCCGCGGCGTGATGACCACCGACCTGCGGGATCCCAGCCGCTATCTGTCGGGCGGCGAGCTGGTCCTGACGGGCCTGGCCTGGCGCCGGGACGCGACGGACTCGGAGCCGTTCGTACGAATCCTGGCGGGTGCCGGGGTCGCCGGGCTCGCGGCGGGCGAGGCGGAGCTCGGCGACATCCCCGGCGATCTGGTGGAGGCATGTGCGCGGCACCGGCTGCCGCTCTTCGCCGTCCATGAGACCGTCGCGTTCGCAACGATCACCGAGCATGTGGTGCGCCAGGTGTCCGGCGAGCGTGCGGGCGATCTGGCCGCGGTCGTGGACCGGCACCGCAGGCTCATGACCTCGGGCCCGGCGGGCGGTGGGCCCGAGGTGGTCCTCGATCTGCTCGGTTCCGACCTCGACCTGCACGCCTGGGTGCTCTCCCCCACCGGCCGGCAGATCGCGGGCGCCGGTGACGCACCGCTGGCCGGACCGGTCGGCGCGGCGCTCGCCGGCCACCATCTGGCCGCCACCCGCACCGGCCGCCGGGCCCCGCACCGGGCCACGGTCGGCGGCACCACGTATTCGCTCTTCCCGATCCGGAACGCCGGGCGGGGCACGGTCCCCGCCTCCCGCGACGTGCGCGAGTCGGTGCTCTCCGACTGGCTGCTCGCGGTCGAGGCGGACGCGAGCGACTGGCCGCCCGCCCGGCTGGATCTGCTCCAGGGCGTCACCCAGCTGATCGCGGTCGAACGGGACCGGCGCGACGCGGCCCGTACGGTACGCCGCAGGCTCGCCCAGGAAGTCCTTGAACTGGTCCAGGCGGGCGCCCCGCCGGCCGAGATCGCCGCCAGGCTGCGGGTCGCCGCCCCGGTGCTGCTCCCGGGTCTCGGGACCGCGCCGCACTGGCAGGTCGTGGTGGCGCGGGTCGAATGGGGTGTCGCGGAGGGCTCCGCCACGACGGGCGCCCCGGCCGGCAGCTCCGGCTCCGCCGTCGCGGGCGGCCCGGCCGCCCAGGCGCTGCTGGAGGAGATCCTGGTCGACCCCGCGGTCACCGGCCCCGACTCCGCGGACCGGATCGCGGTCGCCCACACGGGCGACGAGGCCGTCGCCCTCGTACCCCTGCCCGCCGTCAGCACACCCGCACCGGCCCACGAATCCGGCCCGGACATGGCGCCCGCCGAGGTCTCCGCCGACGAGAATCCCGCGCTGCACGCCGATGTGCTGCTCGCCGCCGTCCGCGAACCGCTCTCCGCCGGCCTCGCCGACGACGGCCGGCTGACACTGGGTGTCAGCGCGGCCGTGCACTCCCCCGAGGGTCTGCGCGGCGCCCTGGAGGAGGCCCGGCACGCCCGCCGGGTGGCGGCGGCCCGTCCCGGCAGGGTCTGCGCGGCCGGGCACCACGAGCTGGCCTCGCACGTACTGCTGCTGCCGTTCGTCCCCGACGACGTGCGCCGCGCGTTCACCGCACGGTTGCTCGACCCGCTGCGCGACTACGACCGGCGCCATCGCGCGGAGCTGATCCCGACGCTGGAGGCGTTCCTGGACTGCGACGGTTCCTGGACCCGCTGCGCGTCCCGGCTCCATCTGCACGTCAACACGTTGCGCTACCGGGTCGGGCGAATCGAGCAGTTGACGGGGCGTGACCTTTCGCGCCTGGAGGACAAGCTCGATTTCTTTCTCGCCCTGCGTATGAGCTGACTTCCGGGCCCTGCCACGGCTCTCGGCGGGTCCGGGCGTTTGTGAAATCTTTCACCTGACATTGACCCGACCCCTTGGCCCGGCGTGCCATTCCGTGCTGAGATGCGGCCAGACTCAACAGCTCAATGGCGCGCTCGGGGAGGGCAATGTGGCGCATACCGCCATGTCTGGTTCCGGAACGACAGCAGATGACGATCCGCCGCTCCAGACAGCGGTATGGCGGCTGCGGTCACGCGCCTGCTGGACGGACGCCGCCGCGCTGCTGGAGCACGACGCCGCCACCGATCCGGCAGCGGCACTCCAGCGCACCACCCTGCTGACCGAGCGGTGCCTGTACACCGGGCAGGGCTGGACCGACGCCGAGGACGCCCTGCGCACCGCCGAGGCGCTGGCCCACGACGACGCCGAACGCGGCGCAGCCGCCTGCGAGCGTGGCCATCTGGCATACGCGTCGACGCTTCTCGGCGTACGGGACCGGGCCGACGAGGCCAGCGTCGCCCTGAGCCGGGCCGCCGCACTGCTCGCCCCGTCAGCGCCGGGACGCCCGCTGCTGGACTTCCGCCGGGGCCTGATCGCGCAGAACATCGCCGAATCGCCTCAGGCCGCGCGTGCCGCGTACCGCAGGGCCCACGCCGGTGCCACCGCCCAGGGCGACGCGTTGCTGCTCTCCTCGACCTGGCGCCATCTCGCCCTGCTCGCCCTGCGCGAGGGCGAGATGGCGGAGGCGCGGCACGGTTTCGCCGAGTCCCTGCGGTTAAGGGAGGAGCTGGGCTATCTGATCGGTACGGCTCCGGCCCTCATCGCCCTGGCGGACTCCGAGCCGGAGCCGGAGGCGGCGACCCGGCTGCGCGCCGAGGCGGGCCGGCTCTTCCGGCTGCTCGGGGGCGTTCCGACATGGCTGGCTCCGCACCTGGACCCGCCGCCCCCTCAGACGGCCGAGGCGAACTGAGCCCCGGAGGGCCGGTGTGACGTCAGCTCTCGGCGCCGGTGAAGTGTTCCCGTACGAGCGACTGCACGACGGTCAGGTCCTGCGCGACGAGCGCGTCGAGCAGGGCGGTGTGCTCGGCGGCGTCGGCGAGCAGGTCGGCGTGGCGGGTGGCGGGGGTGTTTCCCAGGGGCCACTGGGAGCGGCGGTGCAGGTCGTCGGCGACCATCACCAACTGCTCGTTGCCGCAGAGCGCGAGGACCGCCCTGTGGAAGGCCCGGTCGGACTCGGCGTAACTCGCCCGGTCGCCCACGGCGGCCGCCGCAACCGTGGCTTCGGCCAGCGGGCGCAGGGCGCACCAGCGGGCCGGCGGGACGGTGCGGGCCAGCCGCAGCATGACGGGGACCTCGATCAGGGCCCGTACCTCGGCCAGCTCTGCCAGCTCGCGCGGGCCCCGCTGGGACACCCGGAAACCGCGGTTCGGTACGACCTCGACGGCGCCCTCGATGGCCAACTGCTGCATCGCCTCGCGCACGGGGGTCGCGGAGACCCCGAAGCGGGCGCCGAGAGCCGGGGCGGAGTAGACCTGCCCCGGAACCAGCTGACCGTCGACCAGCGCCGCGCGCAGGGCGTCGAGGATCTGGCCACGTACGGAGTGTCGCTGCACCGCCGGCCGCGGGGCGGGCGGCTCGCTGTGGGTGTGCTCGCCGCGTACCTGCTCGCCACGTGCCTGCTCGGGCACACGTACGGACGCCGGGGTCGTCGCGGACGCGACGGACGCGTGCGGCGGCCGCGCCTGCTCGCGCGCTCTGCCCTGCTCCACTCGGACCTCCTCGGCCTGCCGTGGGCGCGGCTCGCGTGCGCCATGCCCCTGTGCACGATAGGCGGCGCAGGCCGCAGTTCAAACATCGATCCATTCGGGTAAGGTAAGGCTTACCTGCAAACGATCGCGATTCGGTGGGCCCCGCATGACACTCGCCACTCCGCTTCCCGCCACCACCGCGTCCGCCGTGACGGGCGCGTACGCGCGTCTGGCCGAGGTCTTCCCCGGGCTCCGCGCAGAGGTGCTGGAGGACGGCAAGGCCGCCCCTAGCGGTGCCGGCTGGGTGGGTGCGGACGAGCTCGCGGCGGGTGGTGCCTCGCTCGACGCCTTCCTCGCCTGGGACCACGCGCAGGTGCTGCGGGACTACGGGCAGCAGCCCCGGCCCGATGTGGTCGCCAGCTTCGGACTGCACCGGTACGCCTGGCCCGCCTGTCTGCTGGTGACGGTTCCGTGGTTCCTGCACCGGCGGGTGCCCCGGATCCCCGTCGGGGATGTGGCGTTCCAGCGGGCGCTGGGTCATCTGGCCGTCCGCATAAGGGAATTCGTCTGCCTTCCGGACGATCCGGCAGCCGGACTGCCGGGCGCTCGGGTGGTCCCGGACGAGGCGGCGCTGCGGGCCGAGGTACTCGTCGCCGTGGCCGACCACATCGGTCCGGTACTGGACGGCTTCGGACCGCGGATGCGGCGCGGCAGGCGGGCGTTGTGGGGCATGGCGACGGACGAGGTCGTCGAGGGCCTCTGGTACATCGCCCACCTGCTCGGCGAGGAGCGGCGCGCGATGACCGAGCTGGAGGCGCTCCTGCCGGGCACCACGAAGCCGTACGTCGGCTCGGCGGGCTTCCGTGAACTGACCGGGCCGAACGGCGAGTCGCTGCACACCCGCGACCGGGCGAGCTGCTGCCTCTTCTACACACTGCGCCCCGAGGACACCTGTGTCACCTGCCCGCGCACCTGTGACGCCGAGCGGGTACGGAAACTGACGCCCACTCAGTGATCGACACCGCTCGCACGAGTAGTACTATTCGAACGCAGATCACTGGCCGTGTACGGATATTCGATCAGATCCCGGCTATCCGTATGCCCTGCCAACCCAATGGCGTTCTCTTGCCCCGAAACCCCCTGAGCGTGACGGGGTTTCGGCAATCATGGCGCCCGAAATGCCCTACGCGATGCAAGGGACCGCGCATGAGACTGACCGACATATCGCTGAATTGGCTGCTTCCGGGCGCCGTGCTGCTCGTGGGAGTCCTGGCGGCGGTGGCGGTGGTCGCACGCGGCAAGCGCGCCGCTGACAATTCCGCGGCCGGCGACAGCTGGGAGCGCAGCGAGGAGCGTCGCAGACGTAAGGAGGCGCTGTATGCCACCGCCTCGTACGTCCTGCTGTTCTGCTGCGCGGCGGTCGCCGCCGCCCTCTCCTTCCATGGGCTCGTCGGCTTCGGCGAGCAGAACCTCGGCCTCTCCGGGGGCTGGGAGTATCTCGTTCCGTTCGGCCTCGACGGGGCCGCGATGTTCTGTTCCGTACTCGCGGTGCGCGAGGCCAGCCACGGTGACGCGGCGCTCGGATCACGGCTGCTCGTATGGACGTTCGCCGGCGCGGCCGCCTGGTTCAACTGGGTGCACGCGCCGCGCGGTATCGACCACGCGGGCGCCCCGCACTTCTTCGCGGGAATGTCGCTCTCGGCAGCCGTGCTCTTCGACCGGGCGCTGAAGCAGACCCGCCGGGCCGCGCTGCGCGAGCAGGGCCTGGTGCCCCGTCCGCTGCCGCAGATCCGGATCGTACGGTGGCTGCGCGCCCCCCGGGAGACCTTCGGTGCCTGGTCGCTGATGCTGCTGGAGGGCGTACGCACCCTGGACGAAGCGGTCGAAGAGGTACGTGAGGACCGGCGGGAGAAGGAGCAGAACCGTCTCCGCAGGAAGGACCAGGTGAAGCTGGACCGGGCCCACATCAAGGCGCTGAACCGGCAGAACCGGGCCTGGCGCAGGGTCGGCCGGGGTGGCACCCAGGTGGACGTCCAGGCCATCGCCCCCGCGCCGGGCTCCGCGCAGTCCGCCATGGAGCCCGCCCTATCCGAGCCGGGACAACTGCCCTTGCGCCACCGGCCGTCCCTGCAGGCCGTGACCGGTCCGAGCCCCAGCACCTCGGACCGGCACCCCAATGATCCGTTCACCGTCGACCTCACCGCCGAGGACGACACCCAGGCACTGCCCCGGCTCGATTCGCTGGAGCGGAAACTGAAGGACCTGGAGCAGCAGTTCGGCTGATCCGTCACAAAAGGCCCTGACGGCCCGGTCCCTTCCGGGCTCTCAGGGCTTTTCGCCGTCCAGCTCGAACCAGACGACCTTGCCCAGCGCGTGTGCGCTGACCCCCCAGGCGTCCGCGAGGCTCCGCACCAGGATCAGCCCTCGGCCATGCGTACCGTCGTCGGCGTTCGGTACGTACGACAGAGGCATTCCGGATACGAAGTCCCGAACCTCCACCCGTAGTTTCGCGGGTGCCACACTCACCGTGACGACCGCGCCGTGCCTCGTATGGATCAGCGCATTGGTCACCAGCTCGCTGAGCAGGAGCTCCGCCACCTCGGCCGGCTCGGCCCGCCACCGATATCGCAGGAACTCCCGCAACGCACAACGCACTTCGCTCACGGCGCCCAGATCCGTGTGGGCCAGTCTGCGATGCAGCCGAACCGACTGCTCCCCCTGCGCCCGTGGCTCGTGCGCCGCCCCGTCCGCCATGGAATCGGCATCTCCCTGACGCTCCATCGTTTCCCCCGCCCGCACAGTGAATCGCCCCCTTCTCGACTTCTCGACTTCTCGTCGCCTGGGGATGCATGCCCCACAGGCGGGCCGCCACGCTTGTCGACTCATCAATAAGTGAACAGAGAACGGGCGGCAAGGCCCGGAGCGGCGGACACATCGATGTCACATTTCTGCCCCTCCGGTTAACTTCCAAAAAATTCACACCGGTTGACGTTGACGGGACCATGTCTACGCGCGTCATCATGGTTGCTATGCGAATCCCCCCACGGATCACCACGCTCGGTGGCGCTGCCGCCCTCCTGTCCGTCCTTTTCATCGGCGGCCCGGTCCCCACGACCGCAACGGCCGCCACCACCTCGGTCGGCAGCATCTGTTACTCGGCGCTGCCCACCCAGGCGCACGACACCCTCGACCTGATCGACGCGGGCGGCCCGTTCCCCTACTCGCAGGACGGTGCCGTCTTCCAGAACCGTGAAGGCGTCCTGGCCGGCCGGAGCACCGGCTACTACCACGAGTACACGGTCATCACCCCCGGCTCCCCCACCCGGGGCGCGCGTCGGATCGTCACAGGTGAAGAGGTGCAGGAGGACTACTACACCAGCGACCACTACGCCACGTTCGACCTGATCGACCAGGGCTGCTGAAGCCCCGACCCTCCGAGCCGATCCGCGCCGTAGCCCCCCACCTGCGGCGCGGATCACGGACCGCCGGCAGCGGCCGGACTTGTACCCTCCCCCCATGACCGTGACCTATGTGATCGACGGCTCCCGGGTCACCGGCCTGGAGCAGTTCTGGAAAGCGATCGGCGAGGCCGTGAACGGCCCGGGCGGATACTTCGGCCGCAACTTCGACGCCCTCGCGGACTGTCTCGGCGGCGGGATGGGCACTCCGGACGACGGCGACTTCGTCTTCGAATGGCGGGACCACGCTCTCTCCGCGCAGGCCCTGGGCCATGAGGAGACGGCTCGCTATCTGCGGCAGAGCCTGAGCCGGGTGCATCCCGCAAACCGCGCGGCGGTCCAGCAGCGGCTGGACGAGGCGCTGGTGGGGCGGGGACCGACCCTGTTCGACCTGCTCGTGGAGGCGCTGACGAACGGAACGGCGCCCGGCGGGCTGCGGCTGTCGTGAGCCCCGGGCCGTGTCCGGCGGACGCGGCCCGGAGGGCGGCACCGGCCGGCCGAGCGGGGTCATCACTCGGCCGGCCGGCACCATGGGGGTCGTAGGGATCAGAACTCGGTGGTGACCTTGGCGCCGTCGAACGCCTCGTTGCCGTAGAGGCTGATGAAGTGGTAGCCCGGCGCCGGGTTGTTGACGGTCAGGGTGTGCTCGTTGCCCGCCCCGACGGACTTGTCGGTGTAGACCTCGGTGGTCGCCCACTCCTTCGCGCTGTAGTAGAGGTCGGCGTCACCCGTGCCGCCGGACGCGGTGATCTTCAACTGGGTGGTGCCGGCCGGGATGACGACGGCCAGGTAGGCGTAGTCGCCCTTGACGGCCTTCAGCGCGCTGCGCATGCAGTTCTGGCCCAGCATCCTGGTGTCGGTGTCCTTGCACTCGGTGATCTCGCCGGGCGGGTTGGTGGACCCGCCGCCGCAGGCACCGGCCGCGCAGGCCGCCAGCCAGGTGTTCCAGTCGGCGTCGTAACGGCTGCCGATGGTCGACGTGAGCAGGGTGCGGGCGCCGTCCCAGTCACCCTTGCGGTAGAGGCCGAGCAGGGTGTCGACGTCGGAGCGGTGGGATTCGAGCATGTAACGGACGGCCAGGTAGCCCCAGTTGTACACGCGGGTCTGGTCGGCGTTGTCGTAGGTGGTGTCGAACAGGGTGCGCAGGGTGTAGGTGCGGTTCGCAGCCTGGGCGATGGCGGCCTCGTAGTCGAGCTTGCGGTACGAGTAGGAGACGAACTCCGCGAAGCCCTCGACCCACCAGACGGTCGGCGTGGTCATTCCGGCACCGAAGTCGCCGTACATGTTGAAGCGGCCGTCGAGGTAGTGCGTGTACTCGTGGTTGAGGTTCCAGATCTGGAAGTCGGGGCGGGCCCACTCGGCCTCGTAGGCAATGAACCGGGGCTGGTTGCCCTCGGCCTTGGGGTCGCCCTCCAGGTACATGCCGCCGTTGTTGGTGTCGATGCCGAAGATCACACCGGCGTAGGTCTGGTAGTCGGTGCTGGAGTTGAAGGCGACGACCTCGATGGTCTTGTTGTTGTCGTCGGCGACAGCCCCGTTGTCCCGGGCCACCTCGTGGAAGTAGGCGTCCTGGTTGCGCAGGCTGGTGCAGCTGGCTTCGAGTTCCTCCGCGGTCATGTCCTGCGCCCGGATGGTGATGCTGTCGCTACAGGTGTGCTTCACCGGCAGGACGGCCTTCTCGAGACGCTCCGCGAGGTCACAGGCGCCGTAGGCCGCGCAGTTGTCCTTGTCGTAGGCGTCGACCATCTTGGCCAGATTGACCCAGAGCGGGGCGGTGGGGCCGTCGATGGAGCTCTTGCCCATCAAGTCGATCGCGAGCGGGCTCGCCTTGGCGCGCAGCGAGTCCTCCTTGAGGAAGCGGCCGAGCTCGAGTCCCGCGTTGGAGGCCAGGAACGACTGCTCGGTGCCCAGCAGGTCGAGGTGGTTCGCGGCGAAGTCGTGCAGGGAGTTCAGCACGCTGGAGTCGGCCTCGATGGCGCTGATGAACTCGGGCACCTGGTGACCGCGGAACATGACCGTGTACACGCTGTTCACGGCGTTGACCATGTACCAGGAGCTGTTGTACGACGCGTCGTAGCCGGCCAGCATCCGCTTGACGATGTTCAGGTAGCGGGCGTTCTCCTCGGCGCTGTCGATCAGGATGATCGCCTCGGACAGGCTCTCGCCGTTGGCGTCGGTGACGTCGAAGGCGTGCGAGGAGCCGAAGAAGCCGTCGAGCGCGCCCTGAATGGCCGTGCGCAGGCGCGGCCCGTACTCTCCGACGGTGTCGGGGTCGTAGTACTGCACGTAGTAGCCGGCCCGGAGGAAGAGAACGAGCTGGGGCATGCCGGTGCTGCCGTCACCGGGATAGGAGGCCGACGCGTCGCGCATCGCATCGGCGATGGTGACCATCTGGTCCTCGCGGAAGGCGTGGTAGCCGTCCTGGCCCTTGAGACGGAACAGCGTGTTGACGCAGTCGGTGGTCGCCGCCTTGACCTTCTCGACCAGGGCGCTTCCGGCGTTGTTGGTGAAATCGGTGGTGTTGCACTCGGCCGCGGCCCGGCCGGACTTCTTGGCGCGGGCCCGCTTCTCGGCCTTCATCGAAGGTGCCAGGTGGCTCGGAAGCGCGGTGGCCGGGTCGTCGTAGTCCCGCTTGAGCGCGTCCTTGGACGCGGACAGCGGCGGCCGGTCGGCGGCCTTGAGCGACTTGCGTTCGACGTGAGCGGCATCGTCGGCGGGTGCCGTCAGCGCCTCGGCGGTGGGGCCGCCGAGGTCCTCGGTCCGGGGTTCCGCCCGCTTCTGGGCGGCGTCCGAGAAGTGGGGGGTCACGGTCGACACGGCGGGGCGTTGCTCGACGGCCTGGCTCGGTGCCGTGAACAGGCCCACGCCCAGGCATGCTGCCAGGACCGCAGTGGACAATCCGGTTATCTTTTGCCGAACCCTCAGGTTCTTCACGTGCCGCCTCCAGCGGAGTGGTGACCGCGCGACAGGGCGCGGTTGTGGGGGAATGCAAGAGGTCGGTGCCGGACCGGGTCTGAAGTGCACTCACGTCGTGACATGAGCACGGCTCCTTTCCCCTTGCGCGCTGTACAATGGCACATGTCACATGTCCTTTGGAACCCCTCTCACGCACATTCATCTGCGCGACAACTTCTCGTCGCAACACGGGATATGACACGCGGCCCCGAACACACCGGCCGCCACCACCGGTTTCCCGACCACCGCACCACCGTGTCCCCGGAGAGCCGGAATTCCGGCCCCGACCCCGGTCCCACAGAGCCCCCGAGGAGCAATGCCCGTGTCCCATTCCCTCGCCGCGCCCCGCACCGGCAGCCATGACCTGCCGGTGTCGCCCGCACTGGACGCCTTCATGCGCACGGCGTGGGCGGATACCCCGCTGCCTGCGGACATCCGCGTCCCCTCTTATGACGTCACCCCGGCCCGCCGTGCCCGGTTCGCCGCCCGCTTCCCGGGCGAGCGCCTGGTCATCCCGGCGGGCGCGCTCGCGGTCCGCTCCAACGACACGAACTATCGCTTCCGTCCGCACACCGGCTACGCCTGGCTCACCGGCCTCACCGGCGAGGACCAGGCCGGACACGTCCTCGTCCTGGAACCCGACGGCGACGAGCGGCACGAGGCGGTGCTGTATCTGCGGCCCCGGTCACCCCGCACCGGCCGCGAGTTCTACCGCGACCGCAGATACGGGGAGTTCTGGGTCGGGCGCAGACCCGACCTGGAGGAAGCCGCCCGGATGACCGGCATCCGCTGTGCACACCTGGACACCTGGGAGAAGCTGCTGACCGGGCCACAGCCACCGGTACGGGTGCTGGGAGGGGTGGACCCTTCCGTCGACGAACTCCTGCGTTCCTGCCGCTCGTTCCAGCGCCTGCGGTCGGCGCCGGCAGGACTGGAAGCAGTGCTCAGTGAGCTCCGACTGGTCAAGGACCCTTGGGAGACCGGCCAGTTGCAGCAAGCCGTCGATGCGACGGTGACAGGATTCGAGGATGTGGTGCGGAGCCTTCCGCAGGCGCTGCGGCACCCGCGCGGTGAGCGTTGGATCGAGGGCGTCTTCGATCTGCGGGCCCGGCTCGAGGGGAATGGTCCGGGATACTCCACGATAGCCGCGGCCGGGGCGCACGCCTGTGTCCTGCACTGGATCCGCAATGACGGCCCCCTGGAACGCGACCGGTTGCTGCTACTGGACGCCGGGGTGGAGACCGACTCGCTCTACACGGCCGACATCACCCGCACCCTGCCGCTGTCCGGCCGCTTCTCCCCCGTACAGCGCAGCGTCTACGAGCTGGTGCTCGCCGCGCAGGAAGCGGGCATCGCGGCCCTGCGCCCTGGGGCACGATTCCGTGACTTCCACCTGGCGGCCATGCGGGTCATCGCCGAAGGGCTGCACGAATGGGGCGTGTTGCAGGTGTCCGCCGATGAGGCGCTCGACACCGACAACGGATTCTACCGCCGGTACACGCTCTGCAGCAGCGGTCACATGCTCGGCATGGACCTTCACGACTGCGCCCAGGCACGCGCCGACCGCTATCTGGACGGGCGCCTGGAAGTCGGCCAGGTACTGACCGTGGAACCGGGGCTCTATCTCCAGCCCGACGACGAAACGCTGCCGCCGTCGCTGCGCGGAATCGGGGTGCGGATAGAGGACGACCTCGTGATCACGGCCGACGGCGCTCGCCTCATGTCGTCCGCGCTGCCGCGCACCGCCGACGGAATCGAGGAGTGGATGGCCGCCCTGCTGGACGGTTGAACCGGACGGCCCACTCACCGGCCGCCCCCGCGGGGGGGCGGCCGGGGGAGGGCGGAGTGCCGCTTGGGGCTCCAGAACGAAACTGGTGGCTCAGGCCTCTGCGACCGGCAGCGACGCCCTTCTGCCCCGGGTTCCTCCGGCACCGACGTCGTCGCCGTCCTCGGCCCATATCGACCTGACATGTGACATGTGGGCCAGCATGCAGGCCTCGGCGCGCTCGGCGTCACCGGCGATCACCAGGTCGAGCAGTTGGACATGCTCCTCGGCCGATACGGTCAGCTGCCCCGTCGCGTCAAGCCGGTTCAGTCCGAAGAGGCGCGATCGCTTGCGCAGGTTGCCGACTTCCTCCACCAGCCTGCGGTTGCCCGCCAGACCGAGCAGTTCGAGATGGAAGCGGCGGTCAGCCTCCAGATAGCCGATGATGTCGTGCTCGGCGGCAGCAGCGACGATCGCCAGGGCGAGCGGCCGAAGTGCCTTCAGCTCCCTGACCTTGCCCATCCGGGCAATGCGGCCGACGGTGGGTACCTCGATCATGGCGCGGAGTTCGGTGAAGTCGTCGAGGTCCTGGTCGGTCAACTCGGTTATCCGGAAGCCCTTGTTGCGAACCGCTTCGACCAGGCCCTCCCGCGCCAGGTCGAGCATGGCCTCGCGGACCGGGGTGGCGGACACCCCGAATTCGGCAGCGAGCGCGGGGGCGGAGTAGATCATGCCCGGACGGAGCTCCCCGGCGATCAGGGCCGCCCTGAGGGCGTTCGCCACCTGGTCGCGCAAGTGCTCTTGCGCCGAGATGACATTGAGCGTCGACAGGCGGGCCATGTTTGTTCCTCCAACGCCGTACGGGCCCTCAGAATACAATGTCACGTTTCCGCTCGGGCCCGTCGTCCCTGGCCTGCGGGCAACTCGGTCAGGTCGCCGACTTCCGGTGCACCGCCGCGGCGACCGCGAGGTCTTCCCAGCCCATTCCGACGCTTTTGAAGAACCGGGGGCGCAGGAAGGCAGCCGGCTTCTCACCGAGGATCCGACCGGTCACCAGGTCGGCGAGGTTGCCGGCGATGTCCTCGGCTCCGAAGGCTCCTTCCGCCACTGGAATCAGCAGATCGCCCGCCTCCGACAGGGCTGCCGCCCTCGATTCGACGATCACGGTGGAGCGTGACACCAGAGCCGTGTCGACCTCCCGGGCGTCCGGGGTGTGCGAGCCGACCGCGACGACTGTCGCGCCGTCCGGCACGAGGGTGCCGTCGAACAGCGGAGTGGCGGACGTGGTGCAGCAGAGCACCAGATCGGCGGTGGCGACCTCCTCCGCCCCGTGCGCCTCACCCGCACGGGCGTCCACACCGCATTGACGCGCGTGCTCGACCAGTGCGACGACCCGGTGCGGGGTACGGCCGATCACGGTCACCCGTTCGACGTGCCGTTCCGCGAGCACCGCGGCAAGGTGTCCGTACGCCTGGGGGCCGGTTCCGAAGAGCACCAGATGGCGCAGGACGGGCGGGGTGAGGTGGCGGATCGCGAGTGCGGACACGGCCGGTGTGCGCAGTGTGGTGAGCGCGGCCCCGTCGAGCAGGGCGAGCGGCAGCAGGGTGGGGCCGTCGAGCAGCAGATAGCTTCCGGTGATCCGTGGCAGGCCGCGTGCCGGGTTGTCGGGGGCGACTCCGGCGATCTTCACTCCGGTCACCTGCTGGGTGGTGGCGGGCATGATCAGCAGTTCTCCGCCGGGCACTGTGACATGGTGCCGGGCCGGGGACGTCTCCGGATCGAGTCCCCCGCTCAGCGCCGCCTCCAGGGCGTCCAGGGCTCCGGTCGGTCCCAGGGCCTCGATGTCGTCGGCGCCGAGCAGGGGCAGGTTCACAGCAGGAATCCTTCGGGGAAGGGGTCGGACGGGTTCAGGAAGAATTGTGCGGTACCGGTGATCCAGGCACGGCCCGTGACGGTCGGAACGACGGCGGGCAGCCCGCCCACGGTGGTCTTCTCGACGAGACGCCCGGTGAACGACGTTCCGATGAAGGACTCGTTCACGAAGTCGGTGTCCAGGGGAAGTTCACCGCGTGCGTGCAGTTGGGCCATGCGTGCCGAGGTGCCGGTTCCGCAGGGCGACCGGTCGAACCAGCCGGGGTGGATGGCCATCGCATGTCGGGAGTGGCGGGCATCGGAACCGGGTGCGACGAACTGCACGTGCTTGAGGCCGTGGATGCCGGGATCCTCTGGGTGAACGGGCCGGTCAGCGGCGTTGACCGCGTCCATCAGGGCGAGTCCGGCCGCCAGGATGTCGTTCTTGCGCGCCCGGTCGAAGGGCAGCCCGAGGTCGGACAGTTGCACCATCGCGTAGAAGTTTCCGCCGTAGGCGAGGTCGTAGCGGACCGGTCCGTAGCCGGGTACATCCATCGTCCGGTCGAGTGCGACGCTGAACGCGGGAACGTTGGTCAGGGTGACAGCGGTGGCCGCGCCGTCCTCCACCCGGACGTCGACGCTGACGAGTCCGGCGGGGGTGTCCAGCCGGACGGTGGTGACGGGTTCGGTGACCTCGACCATGCCGGTCTCCACCAGAACGGTCGCGACCCCGATGGTGCCGTGCCCGCACATCGGCAGATAGCCGGAAACCTCTATGAAGAGGACGCCGAAGTCCGCGTCGGGCCGGGTGGGCGGCTGGAGGATCGCGCCGCTCATGGAAGCATGGCCGCGCGGTTCGTACATGAGCAGGGTCCGCACGGCGTCCCGGTGTTTCTGGAAGTAACTGCGCCGTTCGGCCATCGTGGCACCGGGAATGGTGCCGATGCCGCCGGTGATGACGCGGGTGGGCATGCCCTCGGTGTGTGAGTCGACTGCATGGAAGATGTGACGTGTCTGCAAGGCTCCTCCTGGTTCGTCACGATGAACACGAAAATCGGAGAGAACGGAAAGAACGGACTGGGTCGGGCACTGACCGGACGTGCGACGGCGCAACAGCGCTCAGCCGAGGCCCGCAGCCAGTACCTTCTCCGTCACGGCACGTACGGTGGCCGCGTCGTCGGCGGGCAGGGGAAGGCGTGGCGGACGGGTACGGCCGCCATGGCGTCCGACAACGTCCATGGATGCCTTGATGGCCTGGACGAACTCCGGCTTCGAGTCCCACCGCAGCAGGGGATGCAGCTCGCGGTACAGCGGCAGGGCGGTTGCCATGTCCCCTGTCACAGCGGCCCGGTACAGCTCGACACAGCAGGACGGCAGCATGTTCGGACAGCCGGCGATCCAGCCGACGGCCCCGGCGAGTGCCAGTTCCAGCAGTACGTCGTCGGCGCCCACGAGCAGGTCGAGGCCGGGCGCCTCTTCGGCGATCTCGTAGGCCCTTCGGACATCGCCGCTGAACTCCTTGACCGCCACGATGCTGCCATCCTGGTGGAGAGCGGCGAGCAGGCTCGGTGTCAGATCCACCTTGGTGTCGTACGGGTTGTTGTACGCGACGACCGGAACCCCGACTTCGGCCACAGCGGCGTAGTGGGCTCGGACCGCCGCGTCCTCGCAGCGGTATCCGTTGGGCGGCAGGAGCAGCACGGAACCGGCGCCCGCCTCTGCGGCCTGTTCCGCCCAGCGCCGCGACTCCGCGCTGCCGTAGGCGGAGACACCCGGCATGACGCGGCTGCCGTCGCCTGCCGCCTCGACGGCGACCCGGACCACCTGCTCGCGTTCGCTGTCGGTCAGGGTCTGGTACTCCCCCAGTGACCCGTTGGGCACCACACCGTCGCAACCCTCCGCGATGAGCTGTTGGACATGCGTGGCATAGGCGTCGTAGTCGATCGTGCAGTCATCGCGCAAGGTGAGCGGGTTGGCGACCATGACCCCGTGCCAGGGGCGGGTGCGCGGGTGGGTGTTCGTCTGCATCGTGGCTCCTTGAGTGGTGTGACATTCACGGTGTGGGGGGAAGCATGGGCAGCAGCCGGCGGCGCGAAATACCGAGGCGCGGCCGAGGCATGTCGGGGAGTGGCTGCGGGGCTATCCGGGGTCGGCCAGGTCGGCGAGCGTGGACAGCCTTACCGGGCAGGCCAGCGGGCGCCGGTCGGGGCCGTCCGGCTCTTCACCAGTGCTGCGTCCGGCGTTGTGTCCGCTGCCATGCGCGCCGGCCAGTTCACGGACGGCGAATCCGCAGGTCCGGCCCTGGCACCACCCCATTCCGGCCCGGGTGAGCAGTTTGACGGTCCTGGTGTCACCGGCTCCGAGCTCCTCGCACGCGGTACGGATCCGGCCCGCGGTGATTTCTTCGCAGCGGCAGACCTCCGTGTCGCCGGTCAGCCAGTCGCTCCACCCCGCCCCCGGCCGGTGCACGGCACCCATCAACGCGGAAAAGGCCCGCAGACGGCGCCGGGAACGACGCAGAGCGACTGCTCTGCGCGCCACTGCCCGCTCCACCCCGCCCCGCATCTCGCGAATGACCGATAGTGCAGCCAACTCCCCCTCACAAAGGGCGAGTTCGACGCCACCGATGCCGCCGGCCTCTCCCGCCGCCCAGACGCCCGGCACGGTGGTCCCGAGCTGCTCGTCGAGAGTGACCGCATGCGTACCGTCCGCGCACAGGCGCGTACCGCAACCCGCCGCCACGGCGAGTTCCAGCTGAGGAACCAGCCCGTGTCCGACGGCGAGGGCATCGCAGGCGATCTTGCGGCCGGTCCCCGGCACGGGACGCCACCGGCGGTCCACCCGGCTGACGGTCACCGCCTCCACCCGGTCGTCGCCGTGCACGTCGGTGACGGCCCGGTGCGTCAGCACTCGAACTCCGGCGCCGGTCAGTGCCGCCCCGTACCGGACCCCTTCCGTCATCTTGCCGGGGTTGGCGGCCAGCACCCGGGGAGCGCGCGCGTACGCCCCGTAACCGGACGCTTCGATCAGTGCCGGAACGCTCGCACCCGCACGCGTCAGCGAGAGGGCGACGGCCTGCAGTAGCGGGCCGCTCCCCGCGACCACGATCCGGCGACCAGGCAGCACCAGACCGGACTTGAGCATGGCCTGGGCGCCGGCCGCGCTCACCACGCCCGGACGTGTCCATCCGGGGAAGGGAAGTTGACGTTCATAAGCACCTGTCGCCAGCAGCATTCGGCGGGCCCGGACGGCGGAACGGTGATCCCCTTCGGCTCCGGTGACGGCGTGCAGGATCCAGTCGCGGTCACCGGCTCGTTCGACCGTCCACACCTGGTGGTTGTGGAGATGACGGATCGCGCCGGAGGCGCGGTGCGCGGCAAGTCGTGCGGAGAGTTCGGCGAAGACGGGCCAGCCGTGGTGGAGGGCGCCGGGCCGGGTCGCGCCGAGCCCGCCGGGCGGGCTTCGGTAGTACTGCCCACCGGGCGTGACGGCCGAGTCCAGCAGAACCACGTCGAGCCCGTGATCGGCCGCGGTGACGGCGGCGGCCAGGCCGGCCGGTCCCGCGCCCACCACGGCGAGTTCGGCGCAGTCCGCGTCCCGTGGGCGGCGTTCATCTGTCGAGTGCGGCATGCCCGTCGCCCTCCTGTGTGGTGATGGCGTCGTCGGCGCGGGCGGGAAGCAGGCATGCGCGCTGGTTCGGCCGGCCGTTGACCGTGGCCAGGCAGTCGTAGCAGGCACCGATGCCGCAGAAGGCTCCCCGCGGCCGACCGTGGACCCGAGTGGTGCGCCAGGTCAGGATGCCCGCCGACCAGAGGGCCGCGGCGATGCTCTGGCCCGGCAGTCCACGGATCGGGCGCCCGTCGAAGGTCAGCTGGAATTCCGGTTCGGGCTGCGCCGCAACGAGCTCGGCCGGGGTACGTGCACGGGTACGTCTCACAGGGTCCTCTCCTGGGGCACACGAGACCCCTCCGCAGTCATGTGACATGGCACGTGGTGTCGAACCGGTCCGGGGCGAACGGTCCGAGATCGAGTACCGGTTGCCGCCCGGCGATCGCGTCGGCGATCAGCAGCCCGGTCACGGGGGCCAGCCCGATCCCGGCTCCTTCATGGCCGCAGGCGTGGAAGAGGCCTGGCACCCGGGGGTCCGGGCCGATCGCCGGCAGATGATCGGGCAGGTAGGGACGGAACCCGTGGTAGGCGCGCATCACCCGCACATCCGCCAGTACGGGGAAGAGAGCGGCGGCCTGGGAGGCCAGCCGGGCGATCACCGGAACCGACAACGTCCGGTCGAAGCCGACCCGTTCGCGGCTGGCCCCGATCAGCACCGGCCCCGACGGGGTTCCCTCCACCACGGGCGAGGTCTGCAGCGCCGCGGACCCGCTCGACACATCGGACACGTACTCCGCCGCGTAGACCTTGTGCCGGATCAGCCGCGGCAACGGCTCGGTGACGAGCACGAACCCCCTGCGCGGCAGGACCGGAAGGTCCACCCCGGCCAGCGCGGCCAGGTCACCGCCCCAGGTGCCCGCCGCGTTGACGACCACCGGGGCACGCAGTTCGCTCCGCGCGGTACGCACCCCTCTTACCGCGCCATCCCGGCCCCTGAGTATCCCGACGACCTCCTCCCCCGGGCAGATACGAGCCCCGGCGCGGCCGGATGCCCGTAACAACTCGGCTGCTGCCAGCGCTGGTTGGACCTGGGCGTCTTGCGGGTAGTGACAGCCTCCGGCGAGGTGCGGTGCGAGGTGGGGCTCGGCATCGCGGAGCCGGTCGGATGTGACGTGATACGCCTCGACTCCGGCTCCCCGCTGGGCGGCGGCCGTCGTGGACAGGGTGGTCAGAGATTCCTCGGACGCCGCCACAACCAGACCGCCCTTGGTCTCGTACTCGATGTCCGAAGAAAGTTCTTCCGACAGTTCGCGCCACAAGGAGGCGGAGAGCAGGGCCAGTTCCAGTTCGGGTCCTGGCAATTTGTCGGAGACCAGGAGGTTGCCCTCCCCGGCTCCGGTGGTGCCTCCGACGACCGGCCCTCGGTCGACGACGGCTACGGACAGTCCGGACCGGGAGGCGTAGTAGGCGCAGGCGGCACCGACCACTCCGGCCCCGACGATTACGACATCCAGGGGCTGTCTCATGAACACGACAGTAATATGTCACATTGTTTTGGAGTCGCCAAGGGTGCGTGCAGGGACAGTTGATCAACCGTCACCTCGTCGCGCCGCCCGCAGGGGTGCCGGTTGTGCTGCCGGGGAAGTGGAACCATGGACGCCCCCAAGGCGCCGACCCCGAGGAGCCGTGATGCACGACGACCGCACCCTGGTGGAGGACCGCCTCGAACGGGCCCTTCACCAGTTCATCCGCCCCGCCCAGTACCCGGCCCGGACCCCGCTCGCCCTCTCCGTCCGGCACATCCCCGGCGAACCCGTACCGGTGGCAGAGGTATTGGAGGGAACCTACGAGCCGTTCAGCACGGGTACGGAGTGGGGGAAGCCGTGGTCCACCAGCTGGTTCCGGCTGGAGGGGACGGTGCCCGAGGACTGGGCGGGGCGGCGCGTCGAGGTGGTCGTCGACCCCGGCTTCTCCGGCCAGGGGCCCGGATTCCAGGCCGAGGGGATGCTGTACGACAGCGCGGGCGTTCCGCTCAAGGGCATCCATCCGCGTAATCGGCATCTGCCGGTCGCCTCCCCGGCCGCGGGCGGTGAACCGATCTCGCTGCTCCTGGAGGCGGCGGCCAACCCGGCGGTGCTGGAGCACGGCTTCGCGCCGACGCCGCTCGGGGACGTGACTACGGCGGGTGACCGGCCCCTCTATCGGTTCGCCTCCGCGGACCTCGCCGTGCTGGACGAGGAGGTCTGGCATCTCGTTCTGGACATCGAGGTGCTCTCCGAGCTGATGCGGGAACTGCCCGTCGACCGTTCTCGGCGGTACGAGATCCTGCGGGCGCTGGAGCGCATGCTCGACGCGCTGGATCTGCATGATGTGGCGGGCACGGCGCGAGCCGGCCGGGACGAGCTGGCCGAGGCGCTGTCCCGCCCGGCGTCGGCGAGCGCGCACCGGATCTCGGCCGCCGGGCATGCGCACATCGACTCGGCCTGGCTGTGGCCGCTGCGCGAGACGGTGCGCAAGGCCTCGCGCACCTTCGCCAATGTCACCGCGCTGGCCCAGGACTATCCGGAGCTGGTCTTCGCCGCGTCGCAGGCCCAGCAGTACGCCTGGGTGAAGGAGCATCAGCCGCAGATCTGGGAGCGGATCAAGCAGGCCGTGGCGGACGGGCAGTGGGCGCCCGTGGGGTCGATGTGGGTGGAGTCCGATGCGAATATGCCGGGCGGTGAGGCGCTTGCCCGGCAGATCGTGCATGGCAAGCGGTTCTTCGAGCAGGAGCTGGGGGTGGAGACGGAGGAGATCTGGCTGCCGGACTCCTTCGGCTGCACGGCCGCCTTCCCGCAGCTGGCGCGACTGGCAGGGGTGAAGTGGTTCCTGACCCAGAAGCTTTCCTGGAACCAGAGCAATAAAATGCCACATCACACCTTCTGGTGGGAGGGCATCGACGGGACCAGGGTCTTCACCCACTTCCCGCCCGTGGACACCTACAACGCACAGTTCCATGGCCGCGAACTGGCCCATGCGGAAAGGAACTTCGCGGAGAAGGGGCTGGCGACCCGCTCGCTCGTCCCGTTCGGCTGGGGTGACGGCGGGGGCGGTCCGACCCGCGAGATGCTGGAGAAGGCACGCAGGCTCAGGGATCTGGAGGGTTCGCCCAGGGTCGAGATCGAGAGGCCGTCGGCGTTCTTCGCGGCGGCCGAGGAGGAGTACGGGCCGCAGGCACCGGTCTGGTCCGGTGAGCTGTATCTGGAGCTGCACCGGGCCACGTACACCACCCAGGCCAAGACCAAGCAGGGCAACCGGCGCAGCGAACACCTGCTCCGTGAGGCCGAGTTGTGGGCCACCACGGCGGCGCTGCGGACTCCCGGCCACCGTTATCCGTACGAGGCGCTGGACCGGCTGTGGAAGACGGTGCTGCTGCATCAGTTCCATGACATCCTGCCGGGATCGTCGATCGCCTGGGTGCACCGGGAGGCCCACGAGACATACGAACGGGTGCGGGAGGAGCTGGCCGATCTGGTGGCGGACGCGGTGGCGGCACTGGGTGGGGCCGAGGGTCTCGTGGCGCTCAACTCATCGCCGTACCACCGAAGTCAGGTCATCGAGCTGGACGCCGAGGCGAGCGCGGTGCTGCCCTCGGGCGCGCATGTGCAGCCGCTGGGCGAGGGGCGTACGGCGGTGCTGGCCGAGGCACCCGGGCTGGGCGCGGGTCTGCTGGACGGTTCAGCGGTTGTGGAGCACGCGGTCACGGTGACCGGTTCGGCGGCCGAGGGTTTCGCATTCGACAACGGGCTGCTGCGGGTCGTGGTCGACAGCGACGGGTTGATCGCCGCCGTCCGCGATCTCGGCGCGGGGCGGGACGTCCTCGCCCCCGGTCACCGGGCCAACCTCCTCCAGTTGCATCCGGATCACCCCAATCACTGGGACGCCTGGGACATCGACCGCCACTACCGCCGCACCCGCACCGATCTCACCGACGCCGACTCCGTCGAACTGGTCGAGGAGGGGCCGTTGCGGGCCGCCGTCCGTGTGATGCGGACGTTCGGGGAGTCGCGCATCGTGCAGGAGATCCGGCTGACCGCGGGCAGCCCGCGGATCGACATCGACACCGAGGTGGACTGGCGGGAGTCGGAGAAGGTCCTCAAGGTGTCGTTCCCGCTCGATGTGCATGCCGAACGGTCCACGGCCGAAATCCAGTTCGGGCACCTTCACCGCCCGACACACGACAACACCAGCTGGGACGCGGCCCGTTTCGAGATCTGCGCCCATCGCTGGCTGCGGGTCGCCGAGCCGGGGTACGGCATCGCGTTGCTCAACGACTCGACGTACGGGCACGAGGTGACCCGGACCCCGCACGGTTCGGGCCTCGGGACGACCGTACGGCTGACGCTGCTGCGCGCCCCGCACAGCCCGGACCCGGAGACCGACCTCGGCAGGCATCGGTTCACGTACGCGCTGGCGCCGGGCGGTGAAGTCACGGATGCGGTACGGGAGGGGCTGGCGCTCAATCTGCCGTTGCGGGCGGCCGTGGCGCCGGCCCTGCCGCCACTGATCAGCACGGGGCATCCGGCGGTCACGGTGGAGTCGGTCAAGCTCGCCGAGGACCGCAGCGGCGATGTGATCGTGCGGCTGTACGAGTCGGCGGGCGGGCGCGCCGACACGACGCTGCGGGTCGGATTCCCCGTCGTACAGGCCCGGATCACCGACCTGCTGGAACGGCCGCTGCACGAGGCGGACACCGGTGAGCACGGTCTCGTACTGTCGCTGCGGCCGTTCCAGATCCTGACGGTCCGCCTGACCCCTGCATGAGGTCCCGGCCCGCCCCGGCGTGAAGTCCCGGCGCGGCCGCCCCGCTGCTCGGGTTCGTTCAGGGGCGGGGCACGTTCCGCAGGTTGGAGCGGGCCATCTGGACCATCCGGCCGACTCCGCCGTCCAGCACGATCTTGCTGGCGGAGAGTGCGAAGCCGGTCACCATCTCCGCGCTGATCTTCGGCGGGATGGAGAGCGCGTTGGGGTCGGTGACGACATCGACGAGCGCCGGGCCCTTGTGCTTGAAGGCGTCCTTGAGGGCGCTTTCGAGTTGCTTGGGCTTCTCCACCCGTACGCCGTACGCCCCGGAGGCCCGGGCGATCGCCGCGAAGTCCGGGTTCTTGTTGGTCGTACCGAACGACGGCAGGCCGGCGACCAGCATCTCCAACTCGACCATGCTGAGCGAGGAGTTGTTGAACAGTACGACCTTCACCGGCAGGTCGTACTGCACCAGGGTGAGGAAGTCGCCCATCAGCATGGTGAATCCGCCGTCGCCGGACATCGACACCACCTGCCGGTTCCGGTCGATGAACTGGGCGCCGATGGCCTGCGGCAGCGCGTTGGCCATCGAGCCGTGGCTGAACGAACCGATGACGCGGCGTTTGCCGTTGGGCGAGAGATAGCGGGCGGCCCAGACATTGCACATACCGGTGTCGACGGTGAACACGGCGTCGTCGTCCGCCAGATCGTCCAGCACCGAGGCGACGTACTCCGGGTGGATCGGGATGTGCTTCTCGACCTTGCGGGTGTACGCCTTGACCACGCCCTCCAGCGCGTCGGCGTGCTTCTTCAGCATCCGGTCGAGGAACTTGCGGTCGGTCTTGGTCCTGACCCGCGGGGTCAGACATCGCAGCGTCTCACGGACATCGCCCCAGACCGCCAGATCCAGCTTGGAACGGCGGCCGAGGTGCTCGGGGCGCACATCGACCTGGACGATCTTCACATCGCTGGGAAGGAAGGCGTTGTACGGGAAGTCGGTGCCGAGCAGGATGAGGAGATCGCACTCGTTGGTCGCCTCGTAGGCAGCGCCGTAGCCGAGCAGTCCGCTCATGCCGACGTCGTACGGGTTGTCGTACTGGATCCATTCCTTGCCGCGCAGCGCGTGCCCGACCGGGGCCTTCACCCGCTCGGCGAACTCCATCACCTCGGCGTGGGCACCCGCCGTGCCGCTGCCGCAGAACAATGTCACACGTTTCGCCTCGTCGACCATCCGGCAGAGTTTCTCGATCTCCTCGTCACCGGGCCGTACCGTCGGCCGCGAAGTGACCAGGGCGTGCTCGATCGACTTCTCCGGGGCGGGCCGCGATGCAATGTCACCCGGCATCGAGACGACGCTGACGCCACCTCGGCCGATCGCGTGCTGAATGGCCGTCTGGAGCAGCCGCGGCATCTGCTGCGGGTTGGAGATCATCTCGTTGTAGTGACTGCACTCCTGGAAGAGCAGCTCCGGATGGGTCTCCTGAAAGTAGCCGAGACCGATCTCGCTCGAAGGAATGTGCGAGGCGAGGGCGAGAACGGGCGCCATGGAGCGGTGGGCGTCGTAGAGGCCGTTGATGAGGTGCAGATTGCCGGGGCCGCAGGATCCGGCGCAGGCCGCCAGCGAGCCGGTGATCTGGGCCTCGGCTCCGGCGGCGAACGCGGCGGTCTCCTCGTGCCTGACCTGGATCCAGTCAATGGCCGAGTTGCGGCGGATGGCGTCGACGACCGGGTTGAGACTGTCGCCGACGACGCCGTACATACGCTTGACGCCCGCCCGGGCGAGGATGTCGACGAACTGCTCCGACACGTTCTGCTTGGCCATGGGTGCGTACCCTTTCCGCGCTTCGGCTTCCGGACTCCGCATCCATCAACCCATGGCGCGCGCGGTTACGCCTCCCAGACGCCGACACTCGTACGGTCGTCGGAGTACCCCTTCACCCTGAGCTGGGTGTCCGCGAGGAAAGTGGCGAGCCCGGGTGCCTGGTCGGGGGTCCAGCGTTCGGCGAGCTCCTGGGCGAGCGCGGGCTCGCCGCGCAGGGGTTCGGCGAGGCCGCTGCTGCACAGCAGCAGGGTGTCCCCCGGCCGGGCCACCGACGCCCGGAACCGGAACGGCTCGGCGGGCGGGGCGAGCGGGCCCTCGACATACGGGGACGGGGGTGTGGCGGTGTCCGGATCCATGGTGAGGTGGTCTCCGTCGGGGCCGCCCCCGGGAGAGGCGGAGCCGAATCCGACCACGGCTTCGCCGCTGACGTCACCGGTTCCCGGAACCTCCGGTTCGAGGTCCTGCCAGACGCCGTCGCGCAGCCGGAAGAGCCCACCGGCGCCGACGCCGAAGAAGACCCTGGTACGGCAGTCCGGGTCCGCCGACAGCAGGAGGCAGCGCAGACCCGCCGTGTACTGCTGCGGTTCGAGTCCCAGCTCGGCGGCGCGGGCGCGCAGCTTGCCGTGGCTGCGGTCGGTGAGGCGGTGCAGTCCGGATTTGAGGTCGCCACGGCGGCCTGCCCTTATGTCCTCGGAGAGACGGACATGGCTGCGGCCGACGGCACCGCCGATCCAGCGGCAGGCGTCGGCCGCCGCCAGATGCGCCCGGTCGGTGGCGCGGGCCCCGGTGGCGACGGCGACCAGGACGAGCGCGCTCTCGTCGGTGCCGAAGCGGACGGTGAGCAGCGCATCGCGGCGGGGCTCGCCCCGGAACCGTGCGGAGTCCCCGCGCGCGGAGGCGGCGCGCAGGGTGTACGTGCCGTATCCGGCGCCGTCGAGCACGGTGTCGGATACGAGACCGTCCAGCTCTTGAGGGACGGTGGCGGGCAGCGCGGTGGGCTCGGCGTCGTAGGTGGGCGGCCGGTCACCCACATGGCCGACAACGGGGCGGAGTGGGGCGGGCGGAGGCCCAGGCACCTCCAACGCCCCATCCCCCGCCCCGCCGTACCCCCGCCCCCCGCCCGGACTCACCGCGTCCGACGCCGAGTCGAATCGGTCGTCGAGGCTGTCGGCCGCGTTGCTCGCCCCGGTGTCCCTGGCGGTCTCGTCGTACAGCCTGCGCCACCAGTCGTCCTCGTGGGCGGCGGGCCTCTCCCCCTGCTGACTCATGCCCTTATTGTCCACCGCACGGGCCGCACGAAAACGGGTCATGCTGAATAAGTGGCCATGAAAAAGGTCCGCCGGGCGGCCCCACCCCCCACGGGAAGGCTGCCCGGCGGACCGGTCAGGACGTGATCAGCGCACGGCGTACGCGTCGGTCACGGTCTGGATGACGGAGTTGCCGTTGGCGTCCGTCAGTTCGGTCTTCAGGGTGACCGGCTTGCCGGCCGCGCCCGCGTGGTTCACGGTCGCGGTCCAACGCCCGTCCTGCTGCGCGGTGGTGGCCTGGGTCCAGGTCGTGCCACCGTCGTACGAGTACGAGACCTTGGCCGCGGTCAGCTTGCCGGGTGCGTAGCCCGCGTGGCCGGTGACGCTCAGGCCGATCTTCTGACCGTCCTGCGCCGCCACGGTCTTCAACCCGTCCGTCGCAAGGTCGTAGCCCGGGAAGAGGAGCGGAATACCCTGAGAGTACGCGTTCTCGTCCCGCTTCGACCGGAACTTCCAGGTGGTATCGGTCTCGGTGGACCGCTTCCACACGGCGGCGGGCTGACCGTACTTGAAGGTGTGCATGGAGAGTTCGTATGCCGTGTCCTCGGCCGGGACGGTGAACACCCCATACGGATACACGGACGTGCCGAGCACCTTGCCATCGCTGGTGAGCCTCATGCTGCCCCCGTCCCCGAAGGAGCCCTGGATACCGGCGTGTTCGCTGTCGGCCCAAAAGCCCGGGGCGACGCCGATCAAGTTGTCCTGACGCTCGGCGGCGAGCGCTTCCTTGCCCTGGAAATCGCGCGGAGTCGACGGGGCGAGGATCCCCCGGTACCAATTCTCCGTACGCTTCTCGCCGGACGTGTAGGTACGCGCCGGGTCGACCATGAACTCGCCCCAGGGGAAGCTGGAGGAGAGGGCGCGCTGCCAGGCGGTGTCACCCGTCGAGTAGTACTCGGTGCGCTTGCTGGGCACGGCGACGGTGTCGAACGCGGTGAAGTAACCTCCGCCGTACGGCCGGTAGAAGGCCAGCGAATCGATGTAGTCGGCTGCGACACCCATCGCTTCGTACGTGGCGGTGGACTTGCCGAGCTTGCTGTCACGGACCTTGTACGTGCGGTCCGAGGTGACCGGGCCGGTCTCGGGGAAGCTCAGGTTGTAGACGAACGGGCTGACGGCAGTGCCCGTCCAGCTCAGCTTCACGGGGCCGGCAGCCAGGGCGGCCTTCAGGCCGTCGGCCTCACTCGCTTCGACGCCGAGGGAGGGCAGCGGTGCCGATCCAATGCTCACGAACGGCTGCCAGGGGCCCGCGGACGGCCGGTGCGCGATGATCGCCTTTGCCCCGGCGGCCTTGGCATTCTGCGCCTGGAGGACCATATTTCCGTCGTCGGCGACCTTCACCAGGGCGATCTTGCCCTTGACATCGGCGGCCTCCAGCTCGGCGGGAGTGCCGGTGCCTGCATCGACGAGCGCGGCTTCGCCGGTACCGTCGAGGTTGACGGAGCCGGTGCTCGCGAGCTGCGGGTGCAGCTCGGCGCCGCCGACGACCTTGAGCTTCTCGAGCTGCGGGGCGTACGCGCGCCAGGCGCTGTCGAACTCGAAGTCACCGTCGCTCGCCCTGCCCTGGATGTCGACCAGGTAGTTCTTGACGGAGCGGCCGCCGGTGAGGGAGCCCGAGTGCAGCCAGATGTCGTCCCAGCTGCGGCCGAAGGAGAGCGTCGTGGAGCGGCTCTCGGACGCGCGGTCCTCCGTCTTCACCTGGATCCGGTGGGCCTTGCGGGCGTCCAGCACCAGGGTGGTGTCCTTGGTGACGTCCAGCTGCGGGCGCGCCAGGTAGCCGACGGACTCGACGCGCTTGCCGGTGGCGTCCTCCATGTCCGGCGATCCGATGAAGCTGGAGACGAAGTAGGCGCCGGGGCGCACCTGGTACACCTGCTCGGCCGAGCCCTTGTTGAAGCGGCGCTCACCTCTGGCGGTGTCGGTACCCAGGACGTCCAGCGAGGAAATGCCCGCGGCGGGCTTGCCGGTCCGGTCGATGAGCTTGACGCGCAGGGTGACGGTCTCGGCGCCGACGTACAGCGAGAACGGGGTGGAGACCTTGACGCCGTCGGCGCCGGTGGCCAGTACGCGTCCGGTGACGTCGCCGTACTGAGCGGCCTCCAGGCGCGCGGTCGGGTCGATGTCCAGCGGGACCTTGACGGTCGCTCCGGCCGGGACGGTGACACTGCTCGCGTCGAGCTTGGCGACGGAGGAGGAGACCGCCGAACCGTCGTTGCCGGTGACGCCCTGGACCTTCAGCGACAACTTCACCGGCTTGGTGCCGGAGTTGGTGTACGGGACGTCGACCGTGGCGTGGTCGGACTTGTCCTGCGGCCAGTTGAACGTGCCGCCCTGGACGGCGGGGGCGCCGACGACGGTGGTGTCGATGGCGGCCTTCACATCGAGGCGGCCGCCGCCGGTCTCCCGTACGTCACCGGGGATGTCGCTCTTCGCGGACGAGACGAGGGCCGCCTTGATCTGCTGTGCGGTCCAGTCGGGGTGACGCTGCTTCACGATGGCTGCGGCGCCGGCGACATGCGGGGTGGCCATCGACGTGCCGGACATCGTCCGGTACGCGTACGGCCCGCGGCCACCGGCCGCCGCGGCCGAGATGGCGACGCCGGGGGCGGCGATCTCGGGCTTGAGGGTGTGCGTTCCGATCGCAGGTCCGCGGCTGGAGAACTGGGCCGTGGAATCGTCGCGGTCGACGGCTCCGACGGTCAGCGCGCTGGGGGCGCAGCCCGGCGAGGAGACGCTGTTCAGGGACGCACCGATGTTGCCCGCCGCGATGACGAACAAGGTGTTCTTGCTCTTGGCGAGTTCCTCGGCGGCGACGCTCATCGGGTCGGTGCAGTCGCTGGGCGTCGCGCTGCCGAGACTCATGGAGACGACGTCGGCCTTCTGGTCGACGGCCCACTGCATACCGGCGATGACCCAGGACTCGGCGCCAGAGCCCTGGTCGCTGAGGACCTTCCCCGCGAGCAGGTCGGCGCCGGGGGCGACGCCCTTCTTCTTGCCGCCGCTGGCCGCGCCGGTGCCGCCCACCGTGGAGATGGTGTGGGTGCCGTGGCCCTGCCGGTCGTCGGTGGTGGGGGAGTCGGTGAAGTTCTCCGAGGCGGCGATCCGGCCCTTGAGGTCGGGGTGTTCGGCGTCGACACCGGTGTCGAGCACGGCGACCTTGGTGCCCTTGCCGTCGTAGCCGGCGGCCCAGGCGAGGTCGGCGCCGACCTGCTTGGTCGACTTGTCGAGAGTGGTCTGAACCTTGCGGTCGAGCCAGAGCTTCTTCAGACCGGAGGCCGAGCGGGAGCGGGTGTCGGTGACGTCCGACCAGAAGTCGGCGGTCTTCGCCTTGTCCGCCTTGAGCGCGACGCCGTCGATGGCGTCGAGTGCGAGTCCGCGCTTCGCGCCGCGCGGGGTGACGGGCGCCGAGCGGGCCACGTCCTGGCTGTACACCGCGATCAGCGGCAGCGACTTGGTGCTCGCGTCGTCGTAGCCCTGGCGGATCAGTCCGGTGACGTTGAAGAGTTCCTCGTCGACCTTGCCCGCGGCGAGTGCCTCGGTCGCGGTGTCCGGGTAGACGTACAGGTCCTTGCCCGACTGCCGGGTCTGGATGAGCGGCACGGTGCCGTCCTCGCGCGGCAGCGCGGTGGCGGACGCAGCCCCCGAACGGTCCGTGTTCACCAGGACCTTGTCCCCGGTGACCAGGGTGACGGTGACCGGCTTGCCGCCCTTCGCGGCAGCGGCAGCGGTGGCTGCCGCACTGCCGGTGAGCGGCTTTGTTGCGGCGGGCGCGTTCTGTGGCACGGCCACGGACGGCGCTACCACGGTGGCGGCCAGGACGGCGGCTGTCGCCGCTCCCAGCGCCGTACGCGATATCGGATGCATCGTACTCTCCAGGTGATTCCGGAAGAACGCAGCACAAAGGCCGTGTTTCCGGAGGATGTTGGTACTGCGTTGGCGCCACATTGGCAGAGGTACGGGCGACACAGGGATGATGTGCACGGCGGGTTTGCGCCGTGGCCGCTTTCCGCCACGGCCGGTCGGCCGAAGAGTGCGCAACGATGCGGAAATGACGCGTCCGGGGAAGGGTCCAAGGGTGCTGGGAGCCATAGGTCTCGACGAGAGGCAGGAGTCCGCCTACCGCGCGCTCGTCGCCATGGGGGCGGCGGAGGTCAACGACCTCGCGCACCGACTGGGGCTTCCCGAGTCGGAGACCGAGCGGGCGCTGCGCCGGCTGGAGCAGCAGGGCCTCGCCGCCCAGTCGTCCGCCCGCACCGGGCGGTGGGTGGCGGCGCCGCCCGGGGTCGCCCTGGGTGCGTTGCTCACCCAGCAACGCCACGAGCTGGAGCAGGCGGAGCTGGCGGCGGCGCTGCTCGCCGAGGAGTACCGGGTGGATGCGGCCGAGCCCGCCGTGCACGATCTGATCGAGGTGGTCACGGGCGCGAGCGCGGTGGCGCACCGCTTCCACCAGTTGCAGCTGGGTGCGACCAGCGAGGTGTGCGCCCTCGTCACCGGGAAGCCGATCGCCGTCAGCGGCATGGACAACGAGTCCGAGGAGCAGGCGGCGACCCGCGGGGTGTCCTTCCGGGTTGTGGTCGAGCGGGAGGTGCTCGCCCTGCCGTCCGGAATCCTTGAGCTGTCGGCGGCCCTGAGCCGGGACGAGCAGTGCCGGGTCGTCGACCGGGTGCCGACCAAGCTGGTCGTCGCCGACGCCTCGCTGGCGATGGTCCCGCTGACCGGCCGGGACGCCGAGCCCGCGGCGCTGGTCGTCCACGCCTCCGGGCTGCTGGAGTCTCTGATGGGGCTCTTCGAGGCGGTGTGGCGCGACGCCTTGCCGCTCAGGCTCGGCGAGAACGGCTGGCTGGAGGAGGAGTCCACCGGACCCGATGCGACGGACCTGGAGATCCTTTCGCTGCTGCTGGCCGGGCTGACGGATGTGAGCGTGGCGAAGCAGCTGGAGCTGGGGCTGCGGACCGTACAGCGACGAGTGAAGGGCCTGATGGAGCTGACCGGGGTGTCGACCCGGCTTCAGCTGGGCTGGCACGCGTACGAACGGGGCTGGGTAGCCCGCACCCCACGGGCCTGAGACGGCCTGCCCCACACCGCTTCGAGAACGCCTCATCACGCCTCTGAGCTGCACCGACGGCTCCCGCCCGGCACCTTGTCGGCGGGCGGGACCGTCCGGACTCCGGCAGGCTGGTCAGATGGGAGTGTGGCAGCTCGTCGCCATCGGCCTGGTGATGCTTCTCGGCCTGGTCGGCGTGCTGGTGCCGGGGGCGCCGGGGCAGGCGATCGTCTGGGCCGCCGTGCTGTGGTGGGCGTTGACCGACATCACTCCGGCCGCCTGGGGGGTACTCATGGGTGCCACCGCACTGCTTCTGCTGAACCAGGCACTGAAGCCGTTGCTGCCGCCGCGCCGCCCCCGTGAGTCCGGTGCACCGCGCAAGACTCTGACGCTGGGCGGGGCCGGCGCGATCGTGGGCTTCTTCGTAGTGCCGGTGGTGGGCGGGATCATCGGTTATGTGGGGGCGATCTACGGGACGGAGCGGCTGCGGCTCGGCAGCCACGGGGCGGGGTGGGCATCGGTCCGCTCGGTGATGCGGGCGACGGGCTGTTCCGTGCTCGTCGAGCTCTACGCATGCCTGCTGGTGACGGGGGCCTGGCTGGGCGCGGTGATCTGGGCCTGACCTCCGCACCCTGCGTACGAGTCACCAGGAGTCGCCTTGCCCACAGCTCCGGACCCCTCCCGCCCGTCCCGGAACAAAGCCCCGGCCCCCTCCCGAAGAAGTGTTCTCGCCACCGGCACCGCGATCGGCGGCGCACTCGTGGTGGGCGGTGCGGCCGTCCCCGCCCAGGCAGCCGCCCCGGCCGCCCCTGCACCCGCCGCCCCGGCCCCTGTCACCGTGCAGTCACCCGACGACAGCTGGCGTACGGTCCCGGACGACGCCGACCTGCTCTGGCAGAAGCTGCCGAAGACTTGGTACGAGGGCCCGTATCTGGGCAACGGCCGCCTCGGCTTTGGCATCTACGCCGAGCCCGGGGCCACCACCACGGCCGTCCGATTCAACGTCCAGCACTCCGAGGTCCAGGGCCACCGCCCCGAGTTCGGCTCCCTCTTCGGCCTCGCCCGCATCCCGATCGGCCACTTCACCCTGGAACCGGCCGACACCATCACCGGCATCGACTGGCGGATGCGGCTGCACACCGCCCCGCGGGCCGACTTCCAGAAGCCTCCTGCCGGCTACACCGGTAATCCGCCCGCCACCGTCGAGGAGCACGGGGGATCACCGGCCGCCGTCCAGCCACTCCTGGCGGGCGGCGAGCATGTCACGCCTGGCGTGAGGTCACCCGCGGTGGGGCCCGCACCCTGTACGTCACGGTCACGTACTCGCACCCGAGGGCGACGGCCCGCGACCGTGCGCTGCGCCACGTGAGGACCGCGGCCGGCCTCCCGTACGGTCGGCTCGTCGGGCCGCATCACATCTGGTGGGACCGGTACGAGTACTGGCTGATCCATGGCTCCAACCACCTGGAGCTCGACGCGATCACCCGATCCCTGAGCGAATTCCGCGACAACCTCTCCAAGGAAGTGGCTGGCCTCGACGAGGGGAGCTAGAGGCTCAGGTGCCGTACGGCGTACGAACGCCAGGGCCGCCACCGCTCCGCCTCGGGCCTCCCGTCCGGATCCACATCGGGGTCGCCGAGTGCACGCATCCTGATGAGCGCCGCGGCTGCCGGACCGATCCCCGGCAGCCGCAGCAGCGCCTGCTCGGCCTCGTCGCGGTCGGCCCCGGCGTCGAGCCGTACGTCCCCGTCTGCGAGCGCGGTCGCCAGAGCCCGCAGCGCCGGGTCGTCCACCGCACCGGCCAGCACTCCCGGCTCGGGAAAGAGATGCGTGAGCCCGCCGCAGGGGACGTCGAGGACCTTCCCGTGCATCTCGACGAGCCGCTCGGCCCCGGCCCTGCCCACCAGCGTCCGTACGGCGAACCCCTCCGGATCCGCGGCACCCGGCGAGCGCAGCCCCGGGCGGGCGGCGACACTCGGTGCGAGTCGCGGGTCGGTGCCGAGCCGCTCGTCGACGGCGTACGGATCGGCGTCCAGGTCGAAGAGGCGCCGCAGCCGCTGCACGGCCGTCGTCAGATCCCGCAGGTCCGTGAGGTGGATGCGGGCGTCCAGCCAGGACCCGGCGGACCGTTCGTCGACGGCCACGATGCCCGTGCCGTACGGGAGCCGCAGGGTGCGCCGGTAGGTACGGGCGCCGGGAGCCCCGCTGACCTCCTCGATCCGGGCGACCGTCTCGCCCGCCAGGAGATCGAAGACCTCGCGGGCCGCGTACGGCCCCCGGCGGGCGAGCCGCAACGGGATCCCGGTGGTGCGCGCCTCCCGTACCGCCGCTCCCAACCCCGTCCCGGCCTCGGCGCGCAGTGCGCTCGGCGTGCGGGCATAGATCTGCCGGATCGTGTCATTGAACTGCCGCACGCTGGCGAAGCCGGACGCGAAGGCGATCTCGGTCACGGGCAGCCCGGTCGTCTGGAGCAGCACCCTCGCGGTGTGGGCCCGCTGGGCGCGCGCGAGCGCGACGGGTCCGGCGCCCAGCTCCGCGTTGAGCTGCCGCTGCACCTGCCGTGAGCTGTAGCCGAGCCGGTGGGCGAGACCGGGCACGCCCTCCCGGTCGACCACGCCGTCGCCGATCATCCGCATGGCTCGGCCGACGACATCGGCCCGGACGTTCCAGTCGGCGGAGCCGGGTACGGCATCCGGGCGGCAGCGTCGGCACGCCCGGAAGCCGTTGCCCTGGGCGGCGGCCGCGGTCGGGTAGAAGCGGACGTTCTTCCGCTTGGGGGTGACGGCGGGGCAGCTCGGCCGGCAGTAGATGCCGGTCGTTTCGACGGCGAAGAAAAACTCCCCGTCAAAACGGGCGTCACGGCTGCTCACCGCCTCGTACCTGGTCTGTTCGTCCATCACACCGTCCAGTGTGCGGCACCCCCGGGCACCGCACTGGCGGTATTCGGACGTCGACCAGGGTTGCCGCCTACCGCAGCCGGCCCCGCTTCGCGTCCATGGCCGCCCGGCCCTCGGCCCCTCTGCGCTTCCATTCGCGCAGCATTTCGGACCGCACCCGGGCATCGGTCTTGGCGACGATGCGCTGGTTCTCGCGAAGCAGCTTGCGGAAGCTGTCGAGGCGCCGCTCCGAGAGCGAACCGTCCTCGATCGCGGCGAGTACCGCGCAGCCGGGCTCCGACTCATGGGCGCAGTCGTGGAACCGGCACTGCTCGGCCAGCTCCTCGATCTCGGAGAAGACCTGGCCGACGCCGGTCTCCGCGTCCCAGAGCCCGACCCCGCGCAGTCCGGGGGTGTCGATCAGTACGCCCCCGGAGGGCAGGACCAGCAGATTGCGGGTCGTGGTGGTGTGCCGGCCCTTGCCGTCGACATCGCGGGCGGCTTGCACCTCCATCACATCGCGGCCGAGGAGGGTGTTGGCGAGGGTCGACTTACCCGCGCCGGACGCCCCGAGGAGCACGCTCGTCCCGCCCGCGACGATGGCGGCGAACACGTCGAGCCCCTCCCCGGTGGCCGAGCTGACGGGCAGCACCTGAACACCGGGCGCGATGGCCTCGATGTCCTGGACGAGGTACGACAGCGTGGCGGTGTCCGGCACCAGATCGGCCTTGGTCAGCACCACGATCGGCTGGGCGGCCCCGTCCGCGGCGGACGCTCTGTCGCGCAGCAGCGCGTCGCCACTGGAGCTGGACATGGCCAGCGCGAGGAAGCGCTCCACCCGCCCCAGGTCGAGCTCCACGGCGAGCGAGACACAGATGGCGATGTGGTCGACGTTGGTGGCCAGCACCTGCCCCTCGGAGCGCTGCGACGACGTCGAGCGGACGAAGGCCGTACGCCGCGGCAGCAGCGTCCGTACGAACTGCGGATCGCCGTCGGGGTCGACGGCGACCCAGTCGCCCGTGCAGATGATCCGCATCGGATCACGCGGGACGACGAAGGCGGTGTCGGCCCGGAGCGTGCCGTGCGGGGTGACGACATCGCACTGCCCGCGGTCCACCCGCACCACGCGTCCGGGCAGCAGACCCTGTCCGGCGTACGGAGCGAACTCGGCGGCCCAGTCGTCGTCCCAGCCGTATGAGGACAGCGGATGCGACGCGGACGAACCCTGAAGAGAAGAAGCGAAGGACGGAGAAGACGGGAAAGACAAGGGAAACCCTTCAAAGGGTGGCCCCGGCAACGCGCACACAGGCGCGGAGAGTTACGGAAAGGTCAGCCGGCGACCACGGGGGTGGGAACGATGCTCTTCTGGTTGTGGGCAACGCCCACCGCAGCGACAGTCATCAATGTCCTCACCTCCTGGTTCGAGCACGGGGCCGACACCGGCAGCTCTTGTCCGCCGTCCGGAACGCTGCACACGATAGCCCGCGACCGTCGGGGGACGTCAACACATTTGATCCATGGGTTCCGGCAGCCCCGGCCCGGGGCACTTCATCGGGTGGAGCGGCGAACACCCCGATGGCGGCCACGACGTCGCCTTCCTTCTCGTCTACTCACTGGGCGACGGGACGGACGGCCCAGCCGCCGGTGAAGCTGCCATGCGCGTGGCCCTGGACCGCAGTGGACTGCCGGTCGGCGCCGGTCCGGTCCACGCCGCCGAGACCCCGGGCCTACCGGTGAAGCTGCTCGTCCAGGCCGGCCAGGCGGTCCTGACGCTGCCTCATTTCACCGCGCAGTACCCCGAGCCGCCCGAGTGGCTGGCCGCGGCCCACGAACGGGGCGAGGTGCACGCGATGTCCGCCACCCGACCGTGGCCCCGGGGCACGCCGGGCCGGCCGGTCAGCGAGGAGTTGCTGCGATCGTTCGCAGGCGACGAAGAGGCCGTCATGACCTCCGCCCACTGCGTCCTTCCGGTACGCAGCCCGGGCTGAGCCGCCTCCGTACGCCACATGCCCACCACCCCCGTGGAACGGTGGGCGTCATCATGTGTGGAGCCCTGGGGCTGCGCCCCGGATACTGCTCGGTGGTGCCGTACGCCGGAGTGCGGGCGATTGCCGGGCGGATCGCCGAATCGCCCGCACTTCAGGAGTCTCAGCTGTTGCCGATCCCGTTGCCCGAGAGCACCGGGATGTCGTCCACGAGGTGCGACAGCGCCTCGTCGCCCTTGGCCTGGGTGGAGTTTTCGACGCACCGCTGGTTCTGCGGGAAGGCCAGGACGTTGATGTCCTGAACCGCGACCGGCACCAGCACACCGACGAGCGAACCGGCGTCGGCCTTGAGCGGCAGGCCGACGCAGGCCTTGTTCAGCGTGCCCTGGACGAGCTGGAACTGCGGGCTGCCGTCACCTTGGGGCACGCCGTTGCCGAACTCGCTCACGGTTTCGTTGCCGTTGACCGACGTGGTCCCCTGGTCGTCACCGATCGCCATGGCCGCGGGGCCCGCGGCGGCAGACAGACCGACCAAGGACACGGCCACTGGCTGCGCCGGCCATCATCTTCTTCATCACGCTTCACCTTTCGGAGCGTCCCGTTGTGGAACGCATTGATCAGCCTGCTACGGAAGCGTCGGTTCCGCAGTTCCACTCACATGGGATCGGTCCGGCGTGAGTTCGACGCCGCGCCTTCACCCGTCGACGTCTTCTTCGGAGATACGCGCCCCGGGAACGCGACTTCCCGCACAAGGTCGATGGGGCTGCGCGGACGGCGCCGGCTCCGGGCCGCCGCGGGCCGCCTGCCATTCGGCGAGCAGCCGGTCGTAGATGGGTGTGACGTCCTGCGCGTGCCGCTGTCGGCCGCTGGGGCGTTGACTGTCGTACTGGTCCATGAACAGCCCCTACCCGGTGCGACGGGGGACGTCTGCCGTCACTACGGCAACCGGCCCAGTACGCCCGTCCCTTCGAGGGGTCGGCGGCGCCCTTTGGACGCATGACATGGGGCCGGCGCATCCGGACCTCCGAAGAACGGCTGCCACGTGGATGTGCCGACCCCACGGGTGTTTCACACACTGCGGGCAGGCGTACTCGAAGCCGCCCGTGACGCTGTCCTCCACGAGTACGAGGAATCAGCTGGCGAGCGACCGGAGCCTCACGGTTCTAGTTGTTGCCGGTGCCGTTGCCGGACAGGACCGGAATGCCGCTCAGGATGTGCGACAGAGCCTCATCACCCTTGGCCTGGGTGGAGTTCTCCGTGCACTGCTGGTTCTGCGGCAAGGCAGGGACGTTGATGTCCTGGACCGAGACCGGAACGGCGCCGAGGACCGAACCGACGTTGGCCTCGGCCGGCAGAGCGACGCAAGGCTTGTTGAGCGAGCCCTGAATGAGCGCGAACTGCGGGCTCCAGTCACCGTGGGTGGCGGAGTTGCCGTACGACTGGACAGCATCGTTGCCGTTCAACGACGTCGTGCCACCGTCGTTGCCGACGGCCATGGCCTGCGGAGCGATCGCGGCGGAGACGCCGACGATCGCAGCAGCGACGGCTGCCGAGGCCATAGTCTTCTTGATCACGAAATAGCCCTTCTGGGGTTCTCTGCTGCCCGCCTGTCCGGAGCGCTCTGACCAACTCAGGGCAGCGGGGGATGGCGTGCCGTTCACTCGAACGATGCTTTTGCCGTCCGGTTGTTCGCCGAACGCACAGCACCGGAGGAATGCGAAATGCTGCCGATGAGCGGGGAACTGCCGTGGCGCGACGGATCAGCCGCCGAGCGGCAGGCCAGCCGTCAGCGGGGCCGCGCCCTTGGCCGCACCGGTGGTCCGGCCGGCCGGATTGGTGACGGTGCCGTTCTTCTGCGCCGAATCGGCGGCGCTGCCGACCGTGTCGACGATCGGGTCGACAGCCTGCGGGGCGCTTCCCACGACCTGGTCGACGGCGCCGTTGAGGCTCAAGTCGGGGGCCGTGGCGGTGGTAACGGCGAAGGCGGGAGCGGCCGTTCCGAGAGCAACCACGGAACCGGCAACGGACTCAGCGGTCTTCGCGTACTTCACTTTCAGGTTCCCTTCTGCAGCGGCATCTGTTTCGGTCGCGTATCCGCGCCGCACAAGCCTTCTTAAGCTGTGCCTTCTGCCGCTTTCGCCCTGGGCAGCGATGTGGTTGCGACACGGCAACTGGACGGGTCCGCCTTTTCTCCGGGACCACTCGATCGACTACCGGAAACGGGGGAAGGCCCCGGCACGCATCGGATGCGTACCGGGGCCTTCCGGTCATGAGCGTTCGGCTGGGCCGACCGGAGATCAGGAGTTGGCGCAGGAGTTGCCGGCAGCGGGGTTCAGCAGACCGATCACGCTCACGGTGTTGCCACAGAGGTTGACCGGAACGTGGACCGGAACCTGGATGACGTTGCCGGACAGCACGCCCGCGGAGTTGGCGGCGCCGCCCTCGGCACCTGCGTCGGCGAAGGCGGGCGTGGCAGCGCCCATCGCCATCAGGGTTCCGGCGGCGATGGCGGCAACCTTGGTGTACTTCACTTTTTTCCCTTTCTTTGACGGAGTCCGGAGCGGCCACGTCTTTCGTGCCGCACGAGCGCGGTCCTGATCACTCGTAACTCCGCCGATGCAATTCGTAACGATGTTAAGACCGTAAGCGAAACTCTTTGAGAAGAAGATCCCCGAAAAACCACCCGAATGACACACTATCGTTCACTCGACGTCACGGGCGCGATCAACGGAAAATCCGATTTAGCAGTACCGGGAAAGGCGGCAGCGGGCCTGAGCCACACGGAGGAGGAATGCCGACGACCCGGGTCTGCCCTTGCGGTTGGATCAGCTGTTGCCGGCACCGTTGCCGGAGAACACCGGGATGTCGTCCAGGATGCGCGACAGCGGCTCGTCGCCCTTGGCCTGGATGGAATTCTCCGTGCACTGCTGGTTCTGCGGCGAGGACAGCACGTTGGCGTCCTGGACCACGACCGGGACCAGGCCGACGAGCGAGCCGACGTCGGCCTTCGGCAGGCCGACGCACGGCTTGTTCAGGCTGCCCTGAACCAGGCCGAACTGCGGGCTGCCGTCACCACGGGTCTCGGAGTTGCCGAACGACTGCGAGGCTCCGCTGCCGTTGACCGAGGTCGTACCGTTGTCGTCGCCGATCGCCATGGCCTGCGTCGCGCCCAGACCGAGGATGGAGGCGGCAACGGCACCCGTGGCCAGAACCTTCTTGATCACGATCAACCCTTCTCGTACTGAATGCCCCGTAGCGGAGCCCCCTGCCCAACTCGCGACCGGGCGTTTGGTTCTCTCCATTCACCCGATTGCCAAGGTGCACGGACAGCAGTACGAAACAATGCCGCAGGGCCGAAGGAGTATTCAGCGGCCCCAACCCTTCCCCAAGGCATCAACGTCCCGGGCTACATGCAAACTTGAGCACCTGCGTGCGACGAGCGGCGTCAACGTGAGTACGCATAAGTAATCCGTTGGAGCGGTCACAAAATTCCCACGCACTTTCAAGTTTCCTCAACAATTCCTCCTCGTTATGACTTTCATCAAGCGTGCACCTTGGGCGTTCACCGAGCAGAAATAGGACTTATCACATGAAGAACGCTTCTTCGTGGTCTCTCCGCCTTTCCGCAATCGCCGCTTGCCGACTCACGTGGGAAGACCCCCGGGGTAGCGTCCCCGGCGCAAGCTGCATCGCCTGATGAATGAACCGCGAGCCTTCTGCTCGCACGGAATGTCCTAAGAAAGGGCAACCAATGCGAAAAGCCTTGAGTAAGAGCGTGCTGGTCATGGCCGCGGCGTCAGGCATTCTGACCGCGGCAGGCGGGTACGCGTTCGCGGACGCGTCGGCAGATGGCGCCGCCATCGGTTCGCCGGGCGTCGGCTCGGGCAACGCCGTGCAGGTGCCCGTGCACGTTCCCGTCAACGTGTGCGGCAACACGGTCAATGTGGTCGGTCTGTTGAATCCCGCGTTCGGCAATAAGTGCGAGAACGAGGGCGGCGCTGGGAACGGCAACAGCGGCGGGGGTGCGAGTGCCGAGGGCGTCGCGACCGACTCTCCCGGTGTGTTGTCCGGAAACCTCATTCAGGCCCCGGTGGACGTCCCGGTCAACGCCTGCGGAAACAGCGCCGACATCGTCGGTGCCCTGAACCCGGCGCTCGGCAACGAGTGCTCAAACGTGAGCGGGCCGAAGGAGCCGCCGGTGGTCGAACCCCCCGTCGTCGAACCGCCGGTGGTCGAGCCCCCCGTCATCGAACCGCCCGTGGTCGAACCCCCGGTAGTCGAACCGCCCGTGGTCGAGCCGCCCGTGGTCACACCCCCGGTAGTCGAGCCCCCGGTGGTCACGCCCCCCGTAGTCGAACCCCCCGTAGTCGCACCCCCGGTGGCCACGTCCGTCGTCGGTGAGCCCCTGACCAACAGTGTGCCGGCGGCCGCCGAATCGCAGCTGGCCCACACCGGTGCCGCTGATCTCGGCGTGGCTGCGGGCGCGAGCGCCGCGCTGCTGCTCGGTGGCGCGGTACTGATGCGCCGGGCCCGCCGCTCGCAGAGCTGATCCACGAATCAGTCAGCCGGGAGACGAACAGGTCCGGTCGGACAGCCGATGCTGTCCGACCGGACCTGTTGTGTGTACGGAACTCGACCGGCGTGCCCCGGCTCAGGCCCGGGAAAGCCCCGCGCGGTCCAGGCAGGCCGCGATCGTGGCAGTCTCAGCCGCGTCCAGACGACGCATCGGCGGGCTCATCGCATTGGTGGCGATGATCTCGCGCACCATGAGGGCCGTCTTGAACGCGCCGAGGCCTGCGGCTGCCAGGAGGGCACCTCCATGCCGTTGACGGACCTCTCGCTCGCGGACTGCCGCGCCTACCGGCCCCAACTGCCGGTTCCGGCCGGTTTCGACGCCTTCTGTCGGACGCGAAGGTCACGGTCCGCGCCGTCAACCGGATGGACGTGCGGCGCGGGCCGGGAACGGTCGATCTGACCGTGCCGGCCGGCTGGACGGCGAAGCAGGTGACCGCCCCCGCGTCGAACCCGGGCCAGGGCGCGAACGTCAAGGTTCCGGTCACCGTGGCGGCCGGGGCGTCGGGCAACGCCGCGCTCACCGCGACGTACCGCACGGGCGGGCTAACAGGCCTCCGGCGGCGGGGCGGCGGCCGTGGCTCCGTAACACCCGGACGGACCCTCCGGGAGGTGCACGCGTCACCGTCCCGCCCGTGCCCGGGTGCGACGATAAGTGCGGTCAGCACCTTTCGGAGCGTCAGAACAGGTGGTAGCACGGTGGCAGTGACAGGTTTACGCATCGGGGTGGTCGGCGGCAGCATCGCCGGCTGCGCCATGGCGATCGCCGGAACCCGGGCCGGGGCGGAGGTCACCGTCCACGAGCGCAGCAGCGGCGAGTTGCAGGACCGGGGGTTCGGCATCGTCATCCCGCCGCCGCTGCATCAGGAGCTGGTCGCGGGCGGCTACCTGGGCGCAGACATGCCAACGACACCGGTCGCCACCCGCATCTGGCTCGCGCGGGCGCCGGGTCGGCGGTCGGCCAGGGAGCTGGCACGGCAGGCGAGCCCGGTGACGCCGTGCAACTGGGGCCTGTTGTGGCGGGCGTTGCGCTCGAACATCGGGAAGAGCGCGTATCACCGCGGGCTGCCCGTCGGCTCCGTCGGCCGTACGCACTCCGGCCACGCCCTGATCCGCACCGCGGACCGGGAGCAGGAATACGACATCGTCGTCGGGGCCGACGGGCACCGGTCCGTCACCCGCGAGCTGATCGCACCCGAGGTACGTCCTGCTCCCGCCGGATATCTGGTGTGGCGGGGCACGATTCCGCCGAGCGCGCTCCGCGATCACCCCAAGCAACTGGAGCTGCTGAAGACCGCCTGGATCACGCTGGGATTTCCGGGCGGGCACGGTGTGTTCTACCTGATTCCGGGTGCGGATCCGGGATCGCGTCTGATGGCGTACGCCATCTACGCATCTCCCCCGGTCTCGGCTTCGGCTTCGGAAGTCCCGGTCTCCGCCGCGTATGTGCGGAACATCGCCGATGAGCACTTCCCGGCAGAGTGGGCCGATGTCGTCGCCCGGGGAGAGCACACCTCCCAGGCGCTCCATCCGGTTGCCGACTTCGTCGTGCCCCGGGCGGCCGAGCCGCCGTTCCTGCTGGCGGGCGACGCGGCGAGCGTCACCAGACCGCACACCGCCAGCGGCGCGGTCAAGGCGCTCCAGGACGCGCTGTGTCTGGAGCGGGCACTGCGCGAATCCCCCTCAGCGGCCGGGGCATTGCGCCGGTACGCGGACGAGCGCACTGTCGAGGGGGCCCGCCTGGTCGAGCTGGGACGCAGGCTGGGGCGTGCACTGGTCGAGAACACGCCCGACTGGCCGGCGATGGGGCCCGCCGATGTGGACGCGTGGAACCGCGCCGCGTTGAACGGCGCCAGAAGCTATCTGTACGGCGGCGTTCATCAGCGCTGACGGGCCCGTCACCGCGCGGCTCAGCGACCGGACAGCCCGGCCGAAGCCCCGGTGGCGCCCAGTTCGGCCATGTCCACGACCCGGTCGGCCGCCTCGGCCACGGCCGGGTCGTGCGTGGCGACGACCGTCACACAGCCGTCCCGGCGGGTGCGCTCGGCGAGCAGTTCGGCCAGTTCGCCGGCCTGCGAACGGTCGACGGCCGCGGTCGGTTCGTCGACCAGCAGCAGTTTCGGAGAGAGGAAGAGCGCACGGGCCAGTGCGACGCGCTGGCGTTCGCCGCCGGAGAGCTGTTCGGGGCGGTGGCGCAGGCGGTGGCCGAGGCCCACCCCGGTCAGGGCCTCTTCGGCGCGGGAACGGTGCGTACGGGGCCGTTCGCCGCTGATGTACGCGGCGGCCAGGAGCTGTTCGACGGCTGCCAGTCCGGAGAGCAGATTGCCGCTCTGGAACATGTAGCCGATGCGTTCCCGGCGTACTTTGGCGCGCTGGGCGTCGGAGAGTCCGGCGAGGTCCTCGCCGTCCAGCACGACCTGCCCGGCGGTGGGGCGCAGCAGCGCGCCCGCGACGGCGAGCAGTGTGGACTTGCCGGAGCCCGACGGGCCGACCAGCGCGGCCATACGGCCCGGTTCGAAGGTGACGTCGAGTCCGTCGAAAACGGTGGTACGGGCGTCGGAGCGGCCGAACGCGACGGTGACGCCGGTCAGTTCGAGGCTCATCGGTTGGCTCCCAGCATGGTCAGCGGGTCGGCTTCGGTGACCCGGCGCAGGGTCAGGGCGGTGCCCGCGAGGCCGACGGCCGCGACGGTGCACATGGTGACGGCGAGGGTGGTGGCGGGCAGGCTGAACGGCACTTGTTCACCGACCAGCAGCCCGACCGCTCCGGCCAGTACGGCGCCGGCGACGGTGCCGAGTACGACGACGAGGGCTGCCTGGAGCACGGTGTGGGCGAGCAGGCGACGCCGGGATGCGCCCAGTGCGCGCAGCAGGGCCAGTTCCGGCTGTCGTTGCACGGTCCATACGGCGAAGAAGGCTCCGACCACCAGAGGGGCGATCAGGTAGAGGAAGACCTGGATCGAGTTCATGGTGACGCGTTCACCCGTGTAGCCGGGGGCCGCCTCGTACGCCTTCTCCTTGGTGAGGGTGGTGGTGGAGTGCCGCTCGTCGAGGTCGGCGGTCGACGCCTTGGCCGGGGTGCGCAGGGCCAGGGCGCTGAACTGGTCGGGGATCGCGGTGGCGGCGGAGGCCGGGGAGCCCGGGGCGCTGAAGCGGATGCGCTGCCAGGTCCTCAACGGGACGTAGGCGGCGGGCACATGGCCGTAGCTGGAGCGCTCGGTCAGCCCGATGACGTGCAGCTTGATACCGAGCCGGTCGATGACCAGGGTGTCGCCGACGCGTACGCCCTCGTCGGCGAGTTTCGCGGACATCACGATGCTGTCCGCGGACGCGTCCGCGAGGTCGTCGCCCTGGGTGACGGAGGGGCTGAGGAAGGAGGCGGGCTCGACTCCGAAGGCGGCGAGGTCGACCTCGGCGCCCCGGTTCGTCGTACCGCGGGTGATGGAGACACCCAGCGGTGTCATGTCGGTGTCCGCGTCCTTGCGCCAGGCAGCGGCGGTCTTTTCGTCAAGGAGGCTGCGGGCGAACTGGTCGGACCGGGCGTCCGAGGAGAAGACCAACTGTGAGGCCGGGAGGCGGCGCAGCGCGGAAATGGTGTCGTCACCCAGACCGGTGGTGAAGCCGGAGACGATGCCGACGAGTGCGGCGACGAGCACCACGACGGAGCCCATGAGCAGAAAGCGTCCTCGGGCGGCGCGCAGCTCCAGAAGAGCGAGGAACACGGCGGTTCCCTTCGATGGATCGATGTTAGGGACGGTGCGTCGCCAACATAGATGATAGGGACGCAGCGTCCCCAAGTGGGGGTCGAAAGTGTGCCGGGGCTTCTAGACTGGGCCCGTGCCCAAGATCAGAGCCGCCACGGTCGCCGAGCACCATGCCCAGCAGCGGCTGGCCCTGGTGCGGGCAGCGCGCGAACTGCTGGAGGGCGGCGACGCGGAGGCCGTGACCTTCACCGCGGTCGCCAGGGCCACGGGCCTCGCCCGCAACAGCGTCTACAAATACTTTCCCGGCCGCCCCGAACTGCTCGCCGCCGTCGTCGAGGACGCGATGCCGCGCTGGACGGACGCCATCCAGTCCGGCATGTCGGTGGCCGGTACGCCCGAGGAGAAGATCGCCGCCTATGTGTCGTCCCAGCTGGAGCTGGTGCGCAGCGGGGAGCACCGGATCGCCGAGGCGCTGGCCGGGGTCCGGGACGCGAAAGTGGTGCGGGAGAGCGCGGCGCGGGTCCACCGGGAGCTGCTCACCCCGCTGATCGGTGCGCTCACCGAGCTGGGCGAGGAGGACCCGCGCCGCACAGCGCTGCTGCTTCAGGGGATCGTCAACGCCGCCACGACGGCGATCGAGGCGGGCGACGACGATGTGGCGGTGACGGACCGGGCGGTACGTATGGCGGTCACCTCGATCACGGGAGCGGCCGCAGGACGGTGACGGGGGCGGGTCGCGCGGCCGGCGGCCGCGCCTCCCGCCGATGCCCGAGGCGCCCGGCTACGGGGCCGGTACCGGTTCGAGGCGGCCACGGATGCCGTCGAAGTGGGTGCGCATGGCACGCACCGCGCGTTCGCCGTCGGCCGCCTCGATCGCCTCGACGATCTCGCGGTGCTGGGCACAGGTGGCCGAGGGGTCCTGATGGCCGTCGTCGAGGTCCTCGCGCACCCGGTCCATGGCCGCCCAGAACGCATCGAGGACCTCGCTGAGCAGGTGATTGTCGAGCGAGGCGTACGGCGTAGTCCCGCCGGTCTGCACCCCTCTCGACTCCCGTGGGGAGGTCGACACCGCGTCCCTCACCCGCCTCGTCGAGCACCTCATCGGCGGCGGTGTGCACGGACTGTTCGCGCTCGGATCCACCAGCGAGGTCGTGTACCTCACCGATGAGCAGCGCACCACGACACTGGAGAGCGTGGTCAATGCGACCGATGGGAGGGTTCCGGTGCTCGCCGGTGTCATCGGTCACCACCGCCGCCCGAGTCGTCGAGCACGCCAGGTCCGCCGCCGAGCTGGGCGCGGACGTCTTGGTCGCGACCGCGCCGTTCTGCACCCGCACCCACGGCAAGGAGATCGCCCAGCACTTCCGGCGGCTGCGCGCGGCGGTCGACCTGCCGCTGTTCGCGTACGACATTCCGGTGCAGATCGCCGCCGCGCTCTTCGGTGCCTACGGCACGGTCCTGCCACGGCACACCCGGCCCACCCCGGCCCGAAACGGCGCCACGGCCGTACTGGACGCACTCGCCGAAGCGGCCGCCGCCGTCGATCCGGAGCGGCCGGCCACAGCGCTCGGCATCGCGGCAGCCGGGGTCGTCGACCCCCGTACCGGCGTGGTCACCAGCGCCACCGACTCCATACGCGGCTGGGCCGGCACCGCACTGGGCACCGTCCTCGCGGACCACACCGGATACCCGGTCGCCTGCGACAACGACGTACGCGCCACGGCAGGACCAGAACTCGCGACGCAGACGGCGGACGGCTCGGGCCACGGGTCGCCGTGGCGGGGGGATGACGATCACGGTGCCAGCCGGGACCTGGAACGGTCCCCATACTGAATTGCTGGTGCAGTGAGACGCTGCGCGTCTCACTGCGCCAGTGGTGTTTCTCAGGACGCGATGCGCTCGAAGATCGCGGCAAGGCCCTGTCCGCCGCCGATGCACATGGTCTCCAGGCCGTACCGGGCCTCACGGCGGTGCAGCTCGCGGGTCAGCGTGGCGAGGATCCGGGCGCCTGTGGCGCCGACCGGGTGGCCGAGGGAGACGCCGGATCCGTTGACGTTGATGCGCTGCTCGTGGTCGGTTTCGCCGAGGCCCAACTCGCGGGTGCAGGCGAGCACTTGGGCGGCGAAGGCCTCGTTGAGCTCGATCAGGTCGAGGTCGGTGAGGCTGAGTCCGGCGCGGTCGAGGGCGGCCCGGGTCGCCGGGACGGGGCCGATGCCCATGGTCGCGGCGGGCACCCCGGCGCGGGCGAAGGAGACCAGCCGGACCAGCGGGGTGAGGCCGAGCCGTTCGGCGGTGGCCGCACTGGTCACCAGGCAGGCTGCGGCCGCGTCGTTCTGACCGCTGGCGTTGCCCGCGGTGACGGTCGCCCCGGGGTCGGTCTTCGCCATGATCGGGCGCAGCGCGGCGAGCTGTTCGGCGGTCGTGTCGGGGCGGGGGTGTTCGTCGGCGGTGACAAGCGTCTCGCCCTTGCGGGTCCGTACGAGGACGGGGACGGTCTCCGCGTCGTAACGTCCCTCCGCCGCGGCCCGGCCGGCACGCTGCTGCGAGCGCAGGGCGAGGGCGTCCTGATCGGCGCGTCCGATGCCGTACGCGCGGCGCAGATTCTCGGCGGTCTCGATCATGCCACCCGGTACGGGGTGGTTGACGCCGCCGGCGGTGACCCTGCCGCGGGCCAGCGCGTCGTGGAGCTGGAGGCCGGGGCCCTTGATGCCCCAGCGGCCGTCGTGCGTGTAGTACGGGGCGGCGCTCATCACGTCGACGCCGCCCGCGATGACGACCTCGCTGAAGCCGGCCCGGATCTGCATCGCCGCGTCGAGGACGGCCTGGAGGCCGGAGCCGCAGCGGCGGTCGATCTGGGATCCGGTGACGGTCTCGGGCAGTCCGGCGTCGAGGGCTGCGACCCGGCCGATGGCGGGGGCCTCTGCCGACGGGTAGGCGTGTCCGAGGATCACCTCGTCGACCGCGGCGGGGTCGATCCCGGTGCGGGCCACGACTTCGGCGATTACGCATGCGGCGAGTGCAGCCGGCGTCTGCTGTGCGAACACTCCGCCGAACCGGCCGATGGGGGTGCGCAGCGGTTCACAGATGACGACATCGAGCTGCTGGTCGGGCACGGCGTGACCTTTCGGTGGCGAGGGGCGTGTGCCGCCGACCCTTGCACTCGGCGACTGAGTCGGTCCAATATCCAGTTCGCCCTGGTTCAAGACGTGGCGCGTCTCAATGGCGGCTCGCGGTGGTTCGGTCGCCGGCCGGACCCTCCGGCGTGGGCAGGGCTTCCTCCGCCACCGCGAGCACCGCCCGCAGAGCGGCGGAGGGATTGTCGGCCCGCCAGGCCAGCGCCGCCTGGAGCCGGATGGGCGGTCCGGACAGGGGCCGGTAGACGAGGCCGTTCTGCTGGATGTGCTGTACGGAGGTGACGGTGAGCGTCACGCCGACGCCGGCGGCGACCAGCGCCAGGATGGTGTACGAGTCGGGCGCCTCCTGCACCACACGCGGGTTGAACCCGGCGGCCTCGCAGGCCCCGACCATCGCGTCGCGCACCGTGGAGCCGGTGTTGGCGGGGAAGGAGACGAAGGGCTCCTCGGCGAGGACGTCGATGGGGACGCTCTCCAGCCGGGCGAGCCGGTGGTCCGAGGGCAGTGCGCACACCATCTCCTCCTCGTCGATCACCCGGTACGCCACCCCCGGCTGGGTCACCGGCAGCCGGACGAACCCCAGGTCGAGCGAGCGGCCTGCGACCCGGTCGAGGGCGACATTGGCATACGTCTGCCCCTTCATGACCAGTTCGAGGGCGGGGTGGGCGGCGCGCACGGCCCTGGTGAGGAGCGGCAGCGTCTCGTGGCTGGAGGCGCCCGCGAAGCCGATGGTGACCCGTCCGTACTCGCCGCGGCCGGCCGCCTTCGCGGCCCGCACAGCTGTGTCGAGGTCGTCGAGCACGGTCCGTACCGGCTGGAGGAAGGACTCCCCCGCGCTGGTGAGCCGTACCGACCGGGTGTTGCGTTCGAAGAGCTGGACGCCCAGCTCCTTCTCCAGCTGCCGGATCTGCTGGCTCAACGGCGGCTGGGCCATCTGCAGCCGCTTCGCGGCCCGCCCGAAGTGCAGTTCCTCGGCAACGGCGACGAACGCGGACAGATGACGCAGTTCCATGCCCGCTCCTCCGGTCACCGGGCGGTCTCCACCGACCGGATCCATCGATCCGATTCATTAATCAGACGTCTTGATACGACCTTAATTTGGTATTGGACAGCAATCAATAGCCGCTGACACGGTGGGGTCACGCGCATAAGATCGAGGTCGTCCACGAGTCCGGAGTCTGCGGCGCCCACCCCTCGCACCTGCCGGAGACCATCGCCGACGCAGTCCTGATCACGGGCGCCGAAGCGGTTCTGTCGATGCCCGCCCTGTTCGGCTGTGTGCTGCAGGGTGGCCACATCGACGTGGGGTTCCTCGGGGCCGCGCAGATCGACCGGTGGGGCAGCAACACGTCCGTGATCGGCGACCGGGACAGTCCGTCGGTCCGGCTGCCCGGCTCGGGCGGCGGTGTCGAGGTGATGGCCAACTCCCGTGAGGTCTTCGTGGTGATGCGCCGCCACAATCCGCGTTCCTTCACCGAAACGCTCGATTTCTGCACCACCCCGGGCCCCGACCGCGCACTGGCCGAAGACATCAGGCCGCTGGGCGCCGGTGTCACCCGAGTCATCACCGAACTGGGCATCCTGGCCCGCGCAGGTGTCGGCGAGGAGCTGCGGCTGGTCGCCGTCCACCCGGGCGTCACCGCCGAGCAGGTAAGGGCGGCCACCGGTTGGGATCTCGAGGTCGCCGACACGGTGGCGACCGTGCCGCCGCCGACCGCGGCCGAGCTGCGGCTGCTGCGCGAGGACGTCGACCCCGAGCGCGTCTATCTTCGTTGAGACCGACCGGCAATTGGGGCTGGGTGAAGGAGCGGGGCTGGGGTGCGTGCATCGCAAGGCGGAGGATTGAGCCATGGCGAATGGGGCCTCCCCTGCTCGAGCGAAGCCGAGAGCTCGGGGAACATGGTGATTGACGACAACGCCGCGAGGTGCGTACCCCGGCCCCGTGACGCCGCCCCCCAATTGCCGGTCGGTCTGAATTCCGGGCAGGCCCCAGTCGGCCCACCCGCCGTCAGCACCGCCGAGAGGACCCCAACCACCATGCGTATCAGAATCGTCGGCGCCGGAGCCATGGGCCGCGGCATCGCCCAGTGGGCTGCGAGCGCCGGACACACCGTCGAGCTGTGCGATGTACGCCCGGAGGCGGTGACGGCCGCTGTCGACTTCGTGCGGTCCATGCTCGACCGCGCCGTGCAGAAGGGCAGGCTCTCCGCCGAGGAGTCCGCCGCCACTGTGGAACGGCTGGTTCCGCTGGATGACCCGTGGGCGGACGGACCGGACTGCGAGCTGGTCATCGAGGCGGTACGGGAGGATCTGGCCACCAAGGCGGAGGTCTTCGGCCGACTGGAACGGGCGCTGCCCGCCTCGACGGTCTTCGCCACCAACACCTCCTCGCTGTCGGTCACCCGGATCGCCGCGGAGCTGAAGGACCCGACGCGCCTGGCCGGGCTGCACTTCTTCAACCCGGTGCCGCTGATGAAGATCGTCGAGATCGTGCCGGGCGCGGCCACCCGCCCGGAGATCCCGCCGCTGCTCACCGCGCTCGTCGAGGGCTGCGGCCACCTGGCGGTGACGGTCGCCGACACGCCCGGCTTCCTGGTGAACCACGCGGGTCGCGGCCTGGTGACCGAGGCGCTCGCACTGCTGGAGGAGTCGGTCGCCGAACCGGCGGACATCGACCGGATCGCACGGGACGTGCTCGGCCTGCGGATGGGTCCGTTCGAGCTGATGGACCTCACCGGTCTGGATGTGACGGCCGCCGTCATCGACTCGATCTGGCAGGGCTTCCGGTACGCGGACCGGCTCCGCCCCTCCTACCTCACCCCGAACCGGGTGGTCGCGGGACTGCACGGCCGCAAGACCGGGCGCGGCTGGTTCGCGTACGGCCCCGACGCACCGGCCCCGGTTCCGGAGCCGCCGGTCAAGGGGGATGCGGACCGCCCGGTGTACGTGGTCGGGGGTGCGGCGGAGCCGGACGCGACCGCACTGCGGCGGACGCTGACCGCGGCGGGCGCCGTCGTCGAGAGCGGTGCGGAGCCGTCCGCCGACGCACTGGTGCTGGTCCCGGTCTGGGGTACGACGGTGGCCGCCGCGGTCGCCGCGCACGGACTGCCCGCCGCGCGCACGTTCGGCACGGACCCGCTGGCTGCGGCCGGGAAGCGCCGGGTGCTGGCCGTGACCCCGGCGGCGGACCCGGCTGCCGCACGGGATGCCCGTGCGGTGCTGGCGCGGGCGGCGGAGGACGGCGGCGAGCCGTACGCGGTGTCGGTGGTACGGGACACGGCGGGTTCGGTCGCGCAGCGGCTGCTGGCCTCGATCGTCTCCGTCGCCGCGTCGATCGCCGAGCGTTCCCTCGCCACCCCGGCGGACATCGATCTCGCCGTCACCACCGGTCTCGGCTATCCGGTCGGGCCGCTGGCCTGGGGGGACCGGATCGGCGCTGACCGGATGCTGCGGCTGCACCGGTCGCTGCACACGACGACCGGCGACCCGCGTCACCGCCCGACCCGCTGGGTCACCGAACGCGCCCGACTCGGCCTGGCGCTGGCGGACCCGGGCACGGTGCCCGCCGACTGCCTGGACCACTGGAGCGTGTCTCTTTGACGGTTTGGTCGGTTGACCGTAGGTGTCCGTCCGATCAGTGATCACTGATTCGATGTGGGCCCGGATCGCGCCGTTGATGCCGGCCGATCCGGTCCGGGGGCGGCGGTGGGCCGACCGCCGCCGGACTCTTGAGGCCATCGCAGGGAAGTACCGCACCTGCTCGCCGTGGCGGGATCTGCCCGCCGAGCTCGGTCGCCCCAAACGGCCCGCAGTGGCGCGGCCTGGCCATGCGACAAGCTCGCCATTGCCTACCGGGGGGCGCTCCACCTCTCCGCGATTCTCATCTGGGCCCGACGCCGACCCTAGGGCTGATCAACGGCGTGTTCCCTCAGGAAGGCCCCTGCGTAGGCTGCCGCCTCTTCCTTCGTCGCGTACGAGGTGTCGCCGTCGGGCGTGCCGTGTGTTCCGTCGGCGCCCTCGCCCGATGACCGATTCGTACAAGACCCGTGGCGCGTGTCCGTTCTACGTTCGGACCATGACTCCACGACTCGACGCGATCGGCATGACGACCGCGGATCTGGCCGCATCGCTCGCCTTCTACCGCCGGCTCGGACTCGATATCCCGGCCGGGGCGGATTCCGCACCCCATGTCGAAGTGACCCTGCCGGGCGGGCAGCGCCTCATGTGGGACACCGAGGACGTCATCCGCTCCTACGACCCCGAGTGGTCCGGTGCGCGGGGCGGCGACCGGGTCGGACTCGCGTTCCGCTGCGACGGTCCGGCGGAAGTGGACGCGGTGTACGACGATCTGACCGGCGCCGGGTACCGGGGCCATCTGAAGCCGTGGGACGCCGTGTGGGGGCAGCGTTACGCGGTGGTCCTCGACCCGGACGGCTGCGCGGTGTCGCTGTTCGCCAACGCCTCGCAGTAGGCGGTCAGGGTCGTACCGGCCAGTTCGCGCATCTCCCGCGCGAGATGCGCCTGGTCGGTGCAGCCCGCCGCGAGCGCCGCCTCGGCGTACGGCGTTCCGGACCGTACGAGAGCGAGCGCGCGCCGCAGCCGCAGGATCCGGGCCAGGGTCTTGGGCCCGTAGCCGAAGGCCGCCAGGGAACGGCGGTGCAGTTGGCGGGCGCCGAGACCGGCCGTGTGCGCGGTGTCGGCGACGGACCGGCCCCGCGCCAGCTGCACGGCGACGGACCGCATCAGCGGGTCCGCCGGCCCGGTCTCGGCCGCCCGCAGCAGTGCCACGGACTCCAGGGCCGCGGCGGGGTCGGCGGCGTCGGCGATGCGCTCGGCGAGTACCCGCACCTGGGCGGCCGGCCACAGATCGGCGAGCTCGACCCGCTGGTCACGCAGTTCGTCCGCCGGTACGCCGAGGAGCACCGGGGCGGTGCCGGGGGCGAACCGAATGCCGGTGAACCGCCCGCCGGTCACCCCGGCGGGCTCGTACGCACGGGTGTCGGGCCCGGCGACGAGCAGCCGGCCGTCGGTCCAGAGCAGGTCCATGCAGCCGTCGGGCAGTACCGGTCGGACAGGCCCCTCGGGCACCTGCCGGGTCCAGACGATCGCCCCGCCGAACCGGGACTCCCGCTCCTCGTACGTGTCGCCCATGGCTCCACGCTATCGGCCTCCCCCACGGCCGGGAGCCCACTCCCTGTCGTGGGGGAGGCCGTAAGGGCTGTCCCCGCTACGAACGGGACTCCCGGGGCCCCTTCGTCTCCTGCTCCGCCTCGTTGGCCGAGTCCTTGGCGATGTCCTTCTCGCCCCTCGGCTGCAGCAGCCGGGACTTCACATCGTCCGGCGGCAGGAACCGCGACCACCGCTCCGGGAACTCGGACGGCATATAGGGACTCTCACCGTCCTCGTCGCACTCCGCCTTCGTCCGCGCCACCAACTCCGCGGCCTGTGCGGCCCGCGCCCGGTCGTTGGCCGCACGTGCCGCCGCCGTCGCCACCGACGGCCACACCCGGTCGATGGCGGCGTTGACCGCCGCCCCCACCAGTACCGCGAACGCGGAGATGCCGATCCACAGCAGCACGGCGATGGGGGCGGCCAGCGACCCGTAGATCGTCGGCCCCTCGACCGTACTGGTCAGATAGATCCGCAGCAGGAAGCTGCCGACCACCCACATGGCGAGCGCCACCAGCGCGCCCGGCACGTCTTCCATCCACGGCGACCGGACCGGCACGGAGACGTGGTAGAGCGTCGTCAGGAACGCGATCGACAGCAGGATCACCAGCGGCCAGTACAGGACGCTTATGACTTCCGTGCCCCACGGGACGAACTCCACGACCCGGTCGGGGCCGACCACCAGCAGCGGCAGTACGACCGCGCCGAGCAGCAGCGCGACGATGTACAGCAGGAAGGAGAGCAGCCGCGTCTTGACGATGCCGCGCTGGCCGTCGAGGCCGTACATCACGGTGATCGTGTCGATGAAGACGTTCACGGCGCGGGACCCGGACCAGAGCGCGATCGCGAAACCGATCGAGATGACATCGGGCCGGGCACCGGTCGTGACGTCCGCCAGGAGCGGTCTCGCGAAGTCGTTGACGCCCCGCTCGGACAGGACCGTCTGCGCCGCGTTGAGGATATTGCGTTCGATGGAGGCGACCGTGGTGGTACTGGTCCACTCGTCGACGTACCCCAGCAGTCCGATCAGGCCGAGCAGCAGGGGCGGCAGGGACAGCAGGGTGAAGAACGCCGCCTCGGCCGCGAGTCCCAGAATGCGGTACTCCATGCACGAGTTGACGGTGTCCTTGAGCAACTGCCAGGCCATCTGCCGCTTGGATACGTTGCGGTAGAGGACTCGGGCCCGGTGGAGCCGACCCGGTGGCCGCTCGGGTGTTTCATTTGCTGCCTGCACGTCCTTACCGTATCGGCATGGCAGCCACCACCCACACCGTGTCCAATCAGGTCCCGCCGCTCGTCGGCTACGACGTCTTCGCGGCCGACCGCGCGCTCACCGAGGCCGTGGAGCGGCATCTCGCGCCCGAACGGCTGGCGGGGGTGCGCGAGGAGCTCCACGACCTGGGCCGGGCCGCGGGGTCCGCGCAGGTCCAGGAGTGGGGCACGCAGGCGAACGAGAATCCGCCGAAGCTCCGCACCCATGACCGGTACGGGCATCGCATCGACGAAGTGGAGTTCCACCCGTCCTGGCACCGGCTGCTCGGGCACGCGGTCGGCGCCGGGCTGACCGATGCCTGGGGCCGGCCCGGCGGTCATGTGCGGCGCGCGGCCGGGTTCCTGGTGTGGACGCAGGCCGAGGGCGGGCACGGCTGCCCGCTTTCGATGACGCACGCGGCGGTGCCCGCGCTGCGGACCGATCCGGTGCTGGCCGCCGAGTGGGAGCCGCGGCTGACGTCGTCGGTGTACGAGCGGGGGCTCCGGCCCGCTGCGCAGAAGGCCGGCGTGCTCTTCGGGATGGGCATGACGGAGAAGCAGGGCGGCACCGACGTGCGGTCCAACACGACACGGGCCGAGCCGCTGTCCGCCGACGGTGAGTATCTGCTCACCGGGCACAAGTGGTTCTGTTCGGCGCCGATGTCCGACGGCTTCCTGGTGCTGGCGCAGGCACCCGGCGGGCTGACGTGCTTCCTGCTGCCCCGGGTGCTGCCCGACGGCACCCGCAACGTGTTCGCGATCCAGCGCCTCAAGGACAAGCTGGGCAACCGGTCCAACGCGTCGAGCGAGGTCGAGTTCGACGGGACGTGGGCGCGCCGGGTCGGCGAGGAGGGACGCGGGGTCCGCACCATCATCGAGATGGTGGCGGCGACCCGGCTGGACTGTGTGGTCGGTTCGGCGGCGCTGATGCGGCAGGCGGTGGCACAGGCGGTCCACCACTGTACGTACCGCAGCGCGTTCGGCGGGGTGCTGATCGAGAAGCCGCTGATGCGGAACGTACTGGCCGATCTGGCGCTGGAGTCCGAGGCGGCGACGGTGCTGGCACTGCGGCTGGCCGCCGCGTACGACGCCGGTACGGAGGCGGAGGCCGCGTTCCTGCGGATCGCGGTGCCCACGGCGAAGTACTGGGTGACGAAGCGGTGCACACCCATGGTGGGCGAGGCGCTGGAGTGCCTGGGCGGGAACGGATACGTCGAGGAGTCCGGGATGCCGCGGCTGCTGCGCGAGGCGCCGCTCAACTCGATCTGGGAGGGCTCCGGGAACGTACAGGCCCTGGACGTCCTGCGGGCGCTGCAGCGCGAACCGCAGGCGCTGAACGCGTTCCTCCAGGAGGTCGGCAGGGCGCGCGGTGCCGATCACCGGCTGGACGGGGCGATCAAGGACATGCTGACGGAGCTCGCCGATCTGAACGGGATCGAGGCGCGGGCCCGCAGGCTGGTCGAGCGGATGGCTCTGGTGCTGCAGGGTTCGCTGCTGGTGCGCTGGGCGCCGCCGGAAGTCGCCGACGCGTTCTGTGCGTCACGGCTGGGCGGGGACTGGGGCATGGCATTCGGGACGCTGCCGCACAGCCTCGATCTGGCATCGGTCGTGGAACGGGCGCGGCCCGTCGAGCATTAGCCGGAGAGGTACGGAGAGGTACAGCAACGGAGGGTGGTGCTGCGCCGACACGGCACCGCCCTCCATGCTGTGCACACCGAACAGCGAGGCACAGGCGCCGCCGTGCGGTGTTCCGTCACTCTCGTACGGACCTGCACCCCCTCGCCAGAGTTGCAAAGGGTTGCAACCATTGTGTGCAGTGCGCACTGCCGGGACCCTCGCAGCGGGCAGGATGGGCCCGGGGGCCGTTTGTCCGGCCCTGGCATCTGGGGGGAATGAGAGTGGAGACGAGCGCTGCCGAGGTGACGCGATCGGCTGTGCCGCGGTCCGTCCAGGCCCTACGCTTGATCCACCGGGCCAGGGAGGCGAGGCTCGTGGGCGGGCGTTCACCGGTTGCCCCGCGCGCGGAGATCAGCGCCTCGTGGGACCGGGTGCTGCGCAGCGGTATCGATCCGGATCAGTCCACCGAGAGTGTGCTGCTGGAGATGGACGAGATCGAGCACCGGCGCCGGAGTTCGACGCTGGGCGAGGTGATGCCGCTGCTGAGCGAGGGTCTGGTCTCCCTGGCGGATGCTGCCCAGCAGATCGTGGTGGTCACGGATGTGGAGGGCCGGGTGCTGTGGCGCCAGGGCAATGCGGGGGTACTGCGCCGGGCTGACGGCATCTGTCTGGCGGAGGGCGCCACCTGGGCGGAGGCGAGCACGGGGACGAACGCGATCGGTACGGCGCTCGTCTCGCGCACCCCGGTCCAGGTTCATTCGTCGGAGCATTTCGTGCGCAGTCTGCACAACTGGACCTGTGCGGCGGCCCCGGTGCGTGATCCGCGGGACAGCCGGCTGATCGGCATCGTCGACATCAGCGGTCCGGCGTACACGTTCCATCCGGCCTCGCTCGCCCTGGTCGGTTCGGTCGCCAGGCTGGCCGAGAGCGAGATCAGGAACCGCCATCTCCAGGCGATCGACCGGCTGCGTTCGGTGGCGGCGCCGCTGCTGTGCCGGCTGGGCGGACGGGCCCTGGCGGTGGACACCCACGGCTGGCTCGCCGCGGTGACCGGAATGCCGCCGGTCGACCGGCTGCCGCTGCCGAAGTCGTTGCAGCCGGGCCGGGTGTGGCTGCCGTCGCTCGGTATGTGCCAGGTCGAGCCGCTGCCCGGCGGCTGGCTGGTGCAGGTCACGGACGGGTCTTCGGACGGGCCGCCGCGACGGGTGGTGCTGGACCTGAGCCGGCCGCGCGGGCTCACGGCCAATGTGGTGAGTGCGGTGGGCACCTGGACGCAGCGGCTCTCGCCGCGCCATGCGGAGCTGCTGTACGCCCTGGCGCTGCACCGCGATGGGCGTACGGCATCCGAGCTGGCGGAGGACATCTTCGGCGACGCGACCCGGACGGTGACGGTGCGGGCGGAGATCTCGCGGATACGCCGCCATCTCGCGGAGGTGCTCGCACACCGCCCGTACCGCTTCGGCGAGGGGGTCGAGGTGGAGGTGATCCAACCGGATCATCCGGCCGATCTGCTGCCGCGCTCGACGGCTCCGGTGGTGGTCAGGGCACGTAAGGGCTCCTAGGACCTCTCTCCCGCCGCTTGCCGGCGGTCCCGCTGTCCGAGCTGCGGGACCGGCTTGGGCTCCGGCCGCGCGGCATGGTTCCCTGGCAGCCATGAACAACCCCGCGCACACCGCTGTGACCACCGCCGAGGTGACCATCTGGTCCCTGGAACAGACCTCCCCCGACGATCTGCGTCCCGCCGCGGTCCCGGAGGGCGACGTGCGGATCGTGCGGTCCGAGGTCCCGCTGCCCGAGTTCAGCCGGTTCCTGTACACGGCGGTCGGCGGCGACATCCAGTGGACGGACCGGCTCACGATGACATACGCGCAGTGGCAGGAGGCCCTGGACCGGCCCGGGGCGGAGACCTGGGTGGCGTACGAGAACGGCACCCCGGCCGGATACATCGAGCTGGACCCGCAGGACGAGGGCGTGGTCGAGATCATGTACTTCGGGCTGATACCGGCCTTCCGGGGGCGCCGGATAGGCGGCCATCTGCTCTCGCAGGGCGTCGCCCGCGCCTGGGACCTGGCGGAACGCTGGCCGGAGCGGACACCGACGAAGCGGGTGTGGCTGCACACCTGCTCCAAGGACGGCCCGCACGCCATGGACAACTATCTGCGGCGCGGCTTCAAGCTGTTCGACACAAAGGTGGAGCTGGAGCCCGAGGCGGCGACGCCGGGGCCGTGGCCGGGGGCGGCGCGGTAGCGCGCGGACAGCGATTCCCGGCGACAAGTAGGGAGATTGCGGCCATTGCGGACGGCCCGGCCCGGGCGGGCCGAGCGATGGGCGCCACACAGTCTCGCATCACGGGACAGTCCCGTCCACATCATGGATAGTGGTGGACTGGCCCGAGATTCGCGTGACACGCTTCCGTCATGTCTGGAACTGGAACCGCCTTGGTGAGTCGACGCCACGTCGACCTCGGCCGCGTATCCAGCGCCATCTGTCCGGCGAGCTGAGAGTCCCAGCACCGCCGCGATCCCCTTTTTCTCTGCAAACCCTGCGCACCGCCGCGCCTCAGCGCGAGTGTGCAGTTCAGAGCCGCCCTCCTGCAGTCCCGAAGGACGTACCGTCATGGCCGCTACCCCGGAACAGCCTGCGACCACCACGCCCCGCCGCAAGGCCGGACGCCACCGTGGCGAAGGCCAGTGGGCCGTGGGGCACCACACTCCGCTCAACGGCAATGAGCAGTTCAAGAAGGACGACGACGGTCTCAATGTGCGGACACGCATTGAGACGATCTACTCCAAGCGCGGTTTCGACTCGATCGACCCCAACGACCTCCGTGGACGCATGCGCTGGTGGGGCCTCTACACCCAGCGCAAGCCCGGGATCGACGGCGGCAAGACCGCGATCCTGGAGCCGGAGGAGCTGGACGACAAGTACTTCATGCTGCGGGTCCGGATCGACGGCGGCCGACTGACCACCGGGCAGCTGCGGGTCATCGGCGAGATCTCGCAGGAGTACGCGCGCGGCACCGCGGACATCACCGACCGGCAGAACATCCAGCTGCACTGGATCCGCATCGAGGACGTCCCGGCGATCTGGGAGAAGCTGGAGGCCGTCGGGCTCTCCACCACCGAGGCATGCGGCGACTGCCCCCGCGTGATCATCGGCTCCCCGGTGGCCGGGATCGCCGCGGACGAGATCATCGACGGGACGCCGGCGGTCGACGAGATCCACGAGCGCTACATCGGCAACAAGGAATTCTCGAACCTGCCGCGCAAGTTCAAGACCGCGATCTCCGGCTCACCGGTGCAGGACGTGGTGCACGAGATCAACGACATCGCGTTCGTCGGCGTCGTCCACCCCGAGCACGGCCCGGGCTTCGACGTCTGGGTCGGTGGCGGGCTCTCCACCAACCCGCGTCTCGCCGAGCGGCTGGGCGCCTGGGTGCCTCTCGACGAGGTGCCGGACGTCTGGGCCGGGGTCGTCGGCATCTTCCGTGACTACGGGTACCGCCGGCTGCGCACCCGCGCCCGCCTGAAGTTTCTGATGGCCGACTGGGGCCCGGCGAAGTTCCGCCAGGTACTGGAGGACGAGTACCTGAAGCGTCCGCTCATCGACGGGCCCGCGCCCGCGGAGCCCAGCAGCCGCTGGCGCGACCACATCGGCGTCCACCAGCAGAAGGACGGCCGGTTCTACCTCGGATTCGCACCCCGGGTCGGCCGCGTGGACGGCTCCACCCTGACCAAGATCGCCGACCTGGCGGCCGCCCACGGCTCGGACCGACTGCGCACCACCGTCGAGCAGAAGATGCTCATCCTCGATGTGGAGCAGGACCGGGTGGACTCCCTGGTCGCCGGCCTCGAAGCGCTCGACTTCCAGGTGAAGCCCTCTCCGTTCCGGCGGGGCACGATGGCCTGCACCGGCATCGAGTTCTGCAAGCTGGCAATCGTCGAGACGAAGGCACGCGGCGCCTCGCTGATCGACGAACTGGAGCGCCGCCTGCCGGAGTTCGACGAGCCGCTCACCATCAACATCAACGGCTGCCCCAACGCCTGCGCCCGCATCCAGACCGCGGACATCGGCCTCAAGGGCCAGCTCGTCCTGGACGCCGACGGCAACCAGGTCGAGGGCTACCAGGTGCACCTCGGTGGCGCACTGGGCCTGGAGGCCGGCTTCGGCCGGAAGGTCCGCGGCCTGAAGGTCACTTCGGCCGAACTGCCCGACTATGTCGAGCGGGTCCTGGGCCGCTTCCAGGAGGAGCGCGAGGACGGCGAGCGGTTCGCGACCTGGGCGGCGCGTGCCAGTGCGGAGTCGCTGTCATGAGCGAACGCGCCGCCCCGTTCTACTGCCCCTACTGCGGTGACGAGGACCTGCGCCCGCACGAGACCGGCCACGGCGCCTGGGGATGTGCCTCCTGCAACCGCGCGTTCCAGCTGAAGTTCTTGGGTCTGCTGACCCGGGGGTTGCAGCGCAACGACGTTGAACCGGACGGGATATGACAGATACTCAGATGGAAGAACGCACCGTCGAGGAGCTGACGGAACTGGCCGGGCGGGCAGCCCGGGAGCTGGAGGACGCCTCCGCGCTGGAGATCCTCCAATGGGCCGCCGACACCTTCGGCAGGAAGTTCTGCGTCACCTCGTCCATGGAGGACGCCGTCGTCGCCCACCTCACCTCGCGCGCCTTTCCGGGTGTGGACGTGGTCTTCCTCGACACCGGCTACCACTTCCCCGAGACGATCGGCACCCGCGACGCGGTCGAGGCTGTGATGGACGTCAACGTCATCACGCTGACTCCGCGCCGGTCCGTGGCCGAGCAGGACGCCGAGTACGGTCCGAAGCTGCACGACCGCGACCCGGACCTGTGCTGCACGTTGCGGAAGGTCAAGCCCCTTGAGGAGGGCCTGACTTCGTACGCGGCCTGGGCGACCGGGCTGCGCCGCGACGAGTCCCCCACCCGGGCGAACACCCCGGTCGTCGGCTGGGACGAGAAGTGGCAGAAGGTGAAGATCTCGCCGATCGCCCGCTGGACGCAGGACGACGTCGACGCGTACGTGGCCGAGCACGGGGTTCTCACCAACCCGCTGCTGATGGACGGATACGCCTCCGTGGGCTGCGCGCCCTGCACCCGCCGGGTGCTGGAGGGCGAGGACGCACGCGCCGGACGCTGGGCCGGCCGGGGCAAGACCGAATGCGGGCTGCACGACTGATGACGACTGATCAGGAGATCTCGATGAGCGTGACGGAGACGGGAGCCACCATCTGGCTGACCGGTCTGCCGAGCGCGGGCAAGACCACCATCGCGTACGAACTCGCCGGGCAACTGCGCGGCGAGGGCCACCGCGTGGAAGTGCTCGACGGCGACGAGATCAGGGAGTTCCTCTCCGCGGGTCTCGGCTTCTCCCGCGAGGACCGCCACACCAACGTCCAGCGGATCGGCTTCGTCGCCGAGCTGCTGGCGGCCAACGGCGTGAAGGTGCTGGTCCCGGTCATCGCCCCGTACGCGGACAGCCGGGACGCGGTACGCAAGCGGCACGAGGCCGAGGGCACCGCGTATCTGGAGGTGCATGTCGCGACTCCGGTCGAGGTGTGCTCCGTACGCGATGTGAAGGGCCTCTACGCCAAGCAGGCGGCCGGCGAGATCAGCGGGCTCACCGGGGTCGACGACCCGTACGAGGCGCCCGAGTCGCCGGATCTGCGGATCGAGTCGCACCGGCAGACCGTGCAGGAGTCCGCGGCGGAGCTGTATGCGCTGCTGAGCGAGAGGGGTGCAGCGTGACGACCGTCGCGGCTGTGTCGAAAGGCACCGACAGTCCGTACGCACTCAGCCACCTGGACTCCCTGGAGTCCGAGGCCGTACACATCTTCCGCGAGGTGGCGGGCGAGTTCGAGCGGCCGGTGATCCTGTTCTCCGGCGGCAAGGACTCCATCGTGATGCTGCATCTGGCGCTCAAGGCGTTCGCGCCCGCGCCGGTGCCGTTCACGCTGCTGCACGTCGACACCGGGCACAACTTCCCCGAGGTGCTGGAGTACCGCGACCGGACGGTGGCCCGGCACGGCTTGCGGCTCCATGTCGCCTCCGTGCAGGAGTACATAGACGCCGGGAAGCTCCGCGAACGCCCGGACGGCACCCGTAACCCGCTGCAGACCGTGCCGCTGACCGAGGCGATCCAGCAGCACCGCTTCGACGCCGTGTTCGGCGGCGGGCGCCGTGACGAGGAGAAGGCGCGTGCCAAGGAGCGGGTCTTCTCGCTGCGCGACGAGTTCTCCCAGTGGGATCCGCGCCGCCAGCGCCCCGAGCTCTGGCAGCTGTACAACGGCCGGCACGCCCCCGGTGAGCACGTCCGGGTCTTCCCGATCTCCAACTGGACCGAGCTGGACGTCTGGCAGTACATCGCCCGTGAGGGCATCGAGCTTCCGGAGATCTACTTCGCCCATGAGCGCGAGGTCTTCAACCGATCCGGCATGTGGCTGACCGCGGGCGACTGGGGCGGCCCCAAGAAGGGCGAGCAGGTCGAGACCCGGCAGGTGCGCTACCGCACGGTCGGCGACATGTCGTGCACCGGCGCCGTCGACTCGGATGCGACGACGCTGGACGCCGTGATCACCGAGATCGCCGCCTCCCGGCTCACCGAGCGGGGCGCGACGCGTGCCGACGACAAGATGTCCGAGGCCGCGATGGAAGACCGTAAGCGCGAGGGGTATTTCTAGGATGACCGCACTCACCCAGCACGCAGAGCAGTTGTCGACCACCACCCTGCTGCGGTTCGCCACCGCGGGGTCCGTCGACGACGGCAAGTCCACCCTCGTGGGACGTCTTCTGCACGACTCCAAGTCGGTCCTCACCGACCAGTTGGAGGCCGTCGAGCACGCCTCGCGCAGCCGGGGCCAGGAGGCGCCCGACCTGGCGCTGCTGACCGACGGTCTGCGGGCCGAGCGCGAGCAGGGCATCACCATCGATGTCGCCTACCGCTACTTCGCGACGCCGCGCCGCCGGTTCATCCTGGCCGACACCCCGGGGCATGTGCAGTACACCCGGAACATGGTGACGGGGGCCTCGACGGCCGAGCTGGCCGTCGTCCTGGTCGACGCCCGCAACGGTGTCGTCGAGCAGACCCGCCGCCATGCCGCTGTCGCCGCGCTGCTGCGGGTGCCGCATGTGGTACTGGCCGTCAACAAGATGGACCTGGTCGACTACGCGGAGCCCGCGTTCGCCGCCATCGCAGAGGAGTTCACCGCGTACGCCGAATCCCTCGGCGTCCCGGAGATCACAGCGATCCCGATCTCCGCACTGGCCGGTGACAATGTCGTGGAACCGTCCTCGCGCATGGACTGGTACGGCGGCCCGACGGTCCTGGAACACCTGGAGACGGTGCCGGTCAGCCATGACCTCACCGCCTGCCACGCCCGCTTCCCCGTCCAGTACGTCATCCGGCCGCAGACGGCCGAGCACCCGGACTACCGGGGCTACGCGGGCCAGATCGCGGCCGGTGCCTTCCGCGTCGGCGAGTCCATCACCGTCCTGCCCTCGGGCCGTACGTCGACGGTCACCGCGATCGACGCGCTCGGCGAGAGCGTCGACATCGCCTGGGCGCCCCGGTCGGTGACGATCCGGCTGGCCGACGACATCGACATCTCGCGCGGTGATCTGATCGCCCCGGCCGACGACGCACCGGCGGTCACGAGGGACGTCGAGGCGACCGTCTGCCATGTCGCGGACCAGCCGCTCGCTGTGGGCCAGCGGGTTCTGCTCAAGCACACCACCCGCACGGTCAAGGCGATCGTCAAGGACATCCCCTCGCGCCTCACGCTGGACGACCTCTCCCAGCACCCGGCACCCGGCCGGCTCGTCGCCAATGACATCGGCCAGGTCGTCGTCCGCACCGCGGAGCCGCTGGCGCTCGACGCGTACGCGGACTCCCGGCGCACCGGCTCCTTCCTCCTGATCGACCCGGCGGACGGCGCCACGCTGACGGCCGGCATGACCGGTGCCTCGTTCGCCGCCGTGGCCGAGCCCGAGGCCGCGGCCACCGACGACGCCGAATGGAACTTCTGATGAGTATCGACATCTACTCCACTTTCGCGAAGGAGGGCGGCCGCGTCGGCAGCGGCGCCCTCGGCAGCGGCCAGGGCGGGGTCGCGCGATGTGCGCGATGACGTACGCGCACTGCCTGCGCGCCCGCTTGCACCAACCGCGCCGCCTGCACAGCCGGTTCAGACGAAGACCTGCCGACTTCCCGGCCGCGTCCCCGTAGTTTCCGGGGGACGCGATCACCGGGCCAACGAGAGGAAAACCTCCCGTGCCTGCCCCCCGTACCACGCTCCGCCGCAGCCTCGCCGCTGCCGCCGCCCTGTCGCTGCTCGCCGTCGCGCTCACCGCCTGCGGCTACGGCTCCGAGGCGAAGGACGACGACTCCAGGAAGTCGGACGTCGCCGCCGACGCGAAGAAGCTCTCCACGGACACCGTGCGGATCGGCTACTTCCCCAACCTCACGCACGCCACCGCGCTGGTCGGCGACCAGGAGGGGATCTTCCAGAAGGAACTCGGCGGCACCCGGCTCAAGACCTCGCAGTTCAACGCGGGCCCTTCCGAGATCGAGGCGCTCAACGCCGACTCGATCGACATCGGCTTCATCGGCCCGTCGCCCTCCATCAACGGTTTCACCAAGTCCAAGGGCAAGAGCCTGCGGATCATCGGCGGCTCCGCCTCCGGCGGCGTGAAGCTGGTGGTGAACCCGAAGAAGATCAAGACCCTGGACGACCTCAAGGGCAAGAAGATCGCCACCCCGCAGCTCGGCAACACGCAGGACGTGGCCTTCCTCAACTGGATCTCCGAGAAGGGCTGGAAGATCGACGCCCAGAGCGGCAAGGGCGACGTCTCCGTGGTCCGTACGGACAACAAGGTGACCCCGGACGCCTACAAGTCCGGTTCCATCGACGGCGCCTGGGTCCCCGAGCCCACCGCTTCCAAGCTGGTCGCCGAGGGTGCCGAGGAACTGCTCGACGAGTCGACGCTGTGGCCGGACAACAAGTTCGTGATCACGGACATCATCGTGTCGCAGAAGTTCCTGAGCGAGCACCCGGATGTCGTCGAGGCGGTGCTGCGCGGTTCGGTGAGGACCAACGCATGGATCAACGCCAACCCGGACAAGGCGAAGGCCTCCGCCAACGCCGCGCTCGCGAAGCTGACCGGCAAGGCGCTGCCCGCCGCAGTCCTCGACCCGGCGTGGAAGTCGATCCAGATCACCGACGACCCGCTGGCCGCCACTCTGAACGCGGAGGCCGAGCACGCGGTGAAGGCCGGTCTGCTGGAGAAGCCGGACCTGACCGGCATCTACGACCTGAAGCCGCTGAACAAGGTCCTGAAGGCCGCGGGCAAGCCCGAGGTCGCCGACGCCGGTCTCGGCGTCAAGTGAGACCGACCGAACCCGAGCCCAGGATTCCCAGGAGGTGACGACCATGGCGACCACCCTCACCAAGGCCGAGGACCGTACAGCGGTCGGGCACGCCGCCCGTATCGCACATGTCTCCAAGTCCTTCGGCGGACCGCAGGGGCAGCAGCTCGTCCTGGACGACATCACGCTCGATGTCGCACCGGGCGAGTTCGTCACCCTCCTGGGAGCCTCCGGGTGCGGAAAGTCGACGCTGCTCAATCTGGTGGCCGGACTCGACCGCCCGACCGCGGGGTCCATCGAGACCCCCGGAGGGCGGTCGGCCCTGATGTTCCAGGAGCACGCCCTGTTCCCGTGGCTGACCGCGGGCAAGAACATCGAACTCGCGCTGCGGCTGCGCGGCATGGCCAAGTCCCGGCGACGCGCGGAAGCGGAGCGGCTGCTCGAACTCGTACGGCTGGGCGGGGCGTACAAAAAGCGTGTGCATGAACTCTCGGGCGGTATGCGGCAGCGGGTGGCAATGGCCCGCGCCCTCGCCCAGGACAGTCAACTGCTGCTGATGGACGAACCGTTCGCCGCACTCGACGCCATCACCCGGGATGTGCTGCACGACGAGCTGACCCGGATCTGGCGCGAGACGAACGTCTCGGTCCTCTTCGTCACACACAATGTGCGCGAAGCGGTGCGGCTCGCCGAGCGGGTCGTCCTGCTGTCGTCCCGCCCCGGCAGGATCGCCCGCGAGTGGACGGTCGACATCGAGCAGCCACGCCGTATCGAGGACAACGCGGTCGCCGAGCTGTCCGTCGAGATCACCGAACAACTGCGTGGGGAGATCCGCCGTCATGGCCGGCACTGACACGAAGCCTGACGATCTGGCCGGTCTGGAGGCCGGGCTCGACGCGCTGGACGCCGTGCAGGTGCGCCGCACCCCGGTGCGCGAGGTGCTGCTGCGCAAGGTGCTGCCACCCGTGCTCGCGGTGGCGCTGGTGATCACCGTCTGGCAGCTGCTCGTCGAGGCCCAGGTCACCGACGACTACAAACTGCCCTCACCGGCCGCGGTGTGGAGCAGCGCGGCCGACATGTGGCTTCAGGGGACGCTGCTGGAGGTCGTCTGGACCAGCGTCTCGCGCGGTCTGCTCGGCTTCCTGATGGCCGTGGCCATCGGTACGCCGCTGGGTCTGCTGGTCGCCCGGGTGAAGTTCGTACGGGCCGCGATCGGCCCGGTCCTGTCCGGGCTGCAGTCCCTGCCGTCGGTCGCCTGGGTGGCACCGGCCGTGATCTGGCTCGGGCTGAACGACAAGATGATGTACGCCGTGATCCTGCTGGGCGCCGTCCCTTCGGTCGCCAACGGGCTGGTCTCCGGCGTCGACCAGGTGCCGCCGCTGTTCCTGAGGGCGGGCCGTACGCTCGGCGCGACCGGGCTGCGCGGGACCTGGCACATCGTGCTGCCGGCGGCGTTGCCCGGCTATCTGGCCGGTCTCAAGCAGGGCTGGGCGTTCTCCTGGCGCTCGCTGATGGCCGCCGAGATCATCGCGTCCTCCCCCGATCTCGGCCTGGGGCTCGGTCAGTTGATGGAGAACGGCCGCAACAACGCGGACATGCCCGGCATCTTCCTCGCCATCATCCTGATTCTGTTCGTCGGCATCGCGATCGACCTGCTGATCTTCAGTCCGCTGGAGCGGTGGGTGCTGCGCAGCCGCGGTCTCCTCGTCAAGAACTGAGCCACGCCATGTCCGCCCCGGTCCTTCTCGTCATCGCCCACGGCAGCCGCGACCCGCGGCACGCGGCAACCGTGCACGCGCTCACCGCGCGGGTACGGTCGCTGCGGCCGGGGCAGCGCGTGGAGACCGGTTTCCTGGATTTCAACGCGCCGTCGATACCAAGGGTGTTGGAGCGCCTGGCCGCAGAAGGCGCGGGGGACGTCATCGCGCTCCCCCTGCTGCTCACCCGGGCCTTCCATGCCAAGTCCGACATCCCCACGGTGCTGCACGAGGCCCGGACCGTACTGCCTCGGCTGCGCATCCGGCAGGCCGAGGTGCTCGGCCCGTCACCCCTGCTGAATTCGGCATTGGAACGGCGGCTGCACGAAGCCGGGATCCGTCCCGGTGACCGAAGCTCGACCGGGCTCGTCCTGGCCTCGGCGGGCTCCACGGACCCGGAGGCGATCGCAGTGATCGCTGAAATCGCGCGGGAGCTGCGGCACACCGGTTGGTGCGCCGTGCGGCCTGCGTTCGCCTCCGCTGCATCCCCCGCGGGGTTTCCCCGCACCGAGGACGCGGTACAGGCTCTGCGGGCCGAAGGTGTGCGGCGGGTGGCAGTGGCCCTTTACGTCATCGCGCCCGGCCGGCTCCCGGACCGTATCGCCGCGGGCGCGGCCGGGGCGGATGTACTGGCCGATGTCCTGGGCGCTTCAACGGAGTTGGCACGACTGCTGCTGACCCGGTACGACGAGGCCCGCGTCCCGCTCGCACGGCCGGCGTCGCTCAGCGCGTAGAGCTCGGTGCGTAGAGGCCGACGTTCATCAGCCCACGTCCAGGCTGCCCGTGCGGGTCCGCTTGAGTTCGAAGAGGTCCGGATTCCCGGCAAGTACCCGGAAGCTGTCGAAGACCCGCGCCGCCTCCTCGCCACGCGATACGGCCCGCAGGACCGGCCCGGACCAGACCGAGCCGTCGACATGGATCGTGGGCGTACCGACGTAGGCGTCCGCCTCCGGATCCTTGTCGGCGTCGTGGCTGCGTCGCAGTGCCACGTCGTACGTCTCAAGGTGCGCGGCGGCACCCAGCGCGGCGGGCAGACCGAGCTCCGCGAGGGATTCGGCGATCACTTCGTCGAGGTCCTCGTTCTTCTGCTGGTGGATGCGGCTGCCCATCGCGGTGTAGAGATCGCGGAGCACGGCATCACCGTGGTGGGCGGCCGCCGCGACCGCGACCCGCACCGGACCGATCGACTTGTCGACCAGTTCTCGGTACCAGTCGGGGAGTTCATTGCCGATGTTGTGCAGGTAGAGGCTCATGACGTGGAAGCGGAGCTCGATGTCGCGCTGCTGCTCCACCTCCAGCATCCAGCGGGAGGTGATCCAGGCGAACGGGCAGGCCGGGTCGAAGTAGAAATCGACGGCGGTCCTGCCCGTGTCCGGGGTGCGGTGAGGTAGTCATGCGTCGAGCCCAGCCAGGTATTGGCTTACTGATCCGGGTCATTCACCGTCCGGTCAACCGGGCCACTTTCAGGCCCCGGTCCAGTGCGGGTCGCGGCCGCTGTGGGCCAGCGCCCGTTCGAACACCGACGCCGATGCGGGCACCGTCACCTCGTCGGCGAAGCCGTCGTACTGCCGGTAGAGCGCGGCGCTGCCGTCGACGACATCGAGGACATAGGCGGCCGCCGCGTCGGAGAGCCGGACTTCCTCTCCGATGGCGCGGGCCACGTCCCAGGTGTGCAGGGCCGTCTCCTCGATGAGCATCGCGGCGATCTCGGAGGACGGGGAGGTCGAACCCCCGAGGTCGATCTCGCCCTCCCAGACCGCCGGGTCCGACCAGGCGGCGACGGCGCGGTCCAGTTGCGCCGCGTACTTCTGCGCCCAGTCGGCGTCGGCGGTGAAGTCACAGGTGGTGAGCTCGTCGGGAAGGTCCTTGCGCAGGGCGCGGTGCTCCAGGCCGTAGGAGGTGTACAGCACCCAGTGGTTGATGAGTCCGCGCAGGTCCCAGTCGCCGCAGGGTGTGGTGGGTACGTCGAGCTGTTCGGCGCTGATGGAGCGGGCGATACGGGCCGCCTCGCCGGCGACTTCGGTCATGTGAGCGTGCTCGTTCTTCATGCGTCCCAGACTAGGACGGGCCACTGACAACGGTATTGAAGAAAGGCGACGCCGGCCGGACCCGCCGCTTCAGGTGGCGGCGTCGACGAGGGCGACGCCATATCCGGCTCGACCGGGGCGCGCAGCTTGGGCTTCTCCAGGTCGGCGGCGATCGGACGAGCCATCTCGTCGGCCCCCAGCGGGGCATAACTACCGGGCCAATAACTTGTTTTGGCGAACATGGGCATGATTGAGCGAACGGCGTGACGATCAGTGGCAGCGCCCGACGGGGTGTGCGTAATGTGTGTGACGCGATCTGGGACGCCGGGTGTGGCGTCAGCAGTCGGGGCCCCCGTATCACCGGAGTGATGGTTCGGGGCCTCCCCGTCGCCTTTGGCCACACCCACATGGCCAGGTCGTAGGGATTCCGCCCGCCTGGGACGGACCGCATACGTGATATGCGTCGCCGCCCAGGACGAGAAAGCGGAGAACCAGCGCGCCCAACACCGTTCGGGGCGCGCCGGTGAGACAGGGCCCACTCCTGCTCACTGCCCACGGTAAGGTCCGGTACATCGGTCTGGACACCCTCACCGCCGACCAGCTGGAGCAGGCTCTCTCCCTGACCGGGATCGCCTCGGTGCAGAACCGCTTCAATCTCCTCGACCGTTCGTCGGACGCGGTACTGAAGGTGTGCGAGGCCCACCACCTGGCTTTTCTGCCCTGGTTCCCACTGGCCAACGGTGCTCTGACCGGCGAGGCAGCTGCGGCGCTCGCCGGTGTCGCCGATCGGCACGATGCCACCCGTGGGCAGATCGCCCTCGCCTGGCTGCTGCATCGCTCCCCTGTGCTGTGCCCGACTCCGGGCACCGGTTCGCCCGTCCATCTGGCGGAGAACCTGGGGGCGCGGGAGATCCGGCTGTCCGCCGAGGACATGAGCTGCCTGGAGGCGCTCGCACCCGCATGAAGGAGTACCGGCACGTGACCACACGTACCACCGCCGCTGTTCCCGCCCCAGGCGGTGCTTCCGGTTCCCCCGCCGCTGTCCCGGCGATCCGGGCCGAGGGTGTGTTGCTCGTCGATGCTGCTACGGGGCGGCCGGTGTGTGGCATCGGGTCCGGCCGACGAGGTACTGACCACCGATCAGGTCGGCGGCTGCTTCGGACATCCGGTGCGGATCTGTCGTACGGACGGCCGGTGGACGGCGCGGGCGCAGCGCGTCACCCGTCGCTGAACGGGTTCATCCGTCGGCGGCGGGACCGGCGTTCGCGGCGTCGCTGAACGGCGTGGCCTGGTGGAAGTAGAGCACCCAGCCCGCGCCGTTCAGTCGCCACAGCGAACTGCGGTGGGCGAGGTGCCCCTTCGTCTCGGTGTCGTAGGTGAGGTGGACGAGTTGGTCGTCCAGCTGGACTCCGCGCATCCGGGACGCGGTGAGCGGGCCGGGGTGCGGGGCGTTCTCGGCGGTGAGCGAGGCGATCATGGTGTCGCGGTCCCAGACCCGGCCTGCGGAGTCGATCTCGCGGTACTCGGGGTGCAGCACCTGGGAGAGAAGTTCGGCGGAGGCGCGTACCACCGGGTCGAGGAGGCGAAGCTCGCCCTCCACCGCTGCGGCCACGCCGGGGGACGGTTCGCTCATGTGCGGGCTCCGTCGTTTGCGGTACCCGTCGGCGCGGTCATCTCCACCAGCCTGACCACGGTGTTCCAGTTGCGCGAGGTGGCGATGACACCCTTGGTGAGGGACGGCCGGGAGAGGGCATCGGCGAGTCTGGAACGGCCCAGTCCGTCGGGGGCATAGAGGTAGAGCGCGCGGTCGCCGAGCCGGAACTCCTCGGGGAGGAAGGCCGCCGGGTCGATCCCGGCGAAGCGGCCGGCGTCGACCGGCTGCCCGTAGTAGGTGATGTGCAGCTGCTTGCCTTCGAGTTCGGTGGCCGGGAACGGGCAGGCCGCGGCAACTGTCGCGAGGTAGGCGCCGTCCCGGACCAGGCAGGGGACGGGGAAGCCGAACCGCTTCTCGATGGCCCGCTCCAACTCGGCGGCGAGTGCGTTCTCGTCGTCCGACGCGCTGCTGAAGACGGCGTTGCCGCTCTGCAGGTGGGTACGGACGTCCCCGTGGCCGAGTTCGCTGAGCAGCGTGCGGAGCTCGGCCATCGGAACCTTCTTGTGGCCGCTCACATTGATCCCGCGCAACAGCGCCGCGTACATCGTCATGGGCACACCATAGGACGATCCGTCCACGCGGTGCGGCCGCCGCGCCCCGTGGGGGAGGGCGCGGCGGCCGCCGATTGCGTTGCGTCGGGCGTCTGCCGCCCGGTCACGGCTGCGGGGGCCGGTTACTCAACGACCTTCAGCAGCTTGTTCGGCGTGCCCTCGGTCGCATGGGAGATCACGTCGGGGGTGGCTCCTTCGGTCAGTGCCGTGGCGACCTCCGCCGGGGTGGTGTCCGGGTGTCCCGAGAGGTAGACGGCGGCGGCACCGACGACGTGCGGGGTCGCCATGGACGTACCGGAGATGGTGTTGGAGCCGTCGTCGCTGTCGTTCCAGGCGGTCGCCGCGTCAGCACCGTAGACGGTGCCCGTCGCGGGAGCCGGCGCGGCTCCGGCGAGGGAGGTGCCCGGCCAGCCGCACCCAAGTCGGGCACGGTCGAGGCAACATCCGTCACACGTACGGGGCTTGCCGCTCCCGCAGCGGCGACCCGCGCACTTCGCAAGAGGGAAGACGGACCCCGCCGGCTCGCCCGGGTGGACGAGGAGACGGCTTGATTCCGCCCCCGCCCGTCAGGTGGGCAGTTCGGCCTCGATGAGGTCGGCCGCCCTCTTCGTGCCGCCCTCCCCCGCCATCCGCTCCCGCACGGCCGCGGCCCTCTTCGCCACCTCGGGGTCACCCACCAGGCCGAGCACGGCCGCCCGCAGCGACTCGGGGGTCACCTCCGCCATCGGGAGATGGTGGGCGACGCCGAGCGCCTGGAGCATGTCGGCGTTGCCGAACTGGTCGACGGCCTGCGGCACGGCGACCATCGGGGTGGCGGTGGCGAGCCCCTCCTGACTGCCCCCGGCACCCGCGTGGGTGATGAAGGCGTCCGCCTGCTTCAGCACCGAGAGCTGCGGCACCCAGGAATGCACCTCCACATTGGCCGGTACGTCGCCGAGTTCGGCGGCGTCGACCCAGGCGCCGACCTGGAGCACGACGTGCCAGCCGGGCAGAGAGCCGAAGGCCGTGACGCAGTCGCGGTAGAAACCGGGCTGGTTGGTGAAGGTCGAGCCGAGCGAGACCAGCAGCACCTTCTCGGCACTCTCGGGGCGCTGCCACTCCCCCTGGTCAGCGCGGTCGCCCTGGCAGGCACCCACGAAGGTGTGGACCGCCTTGTCGACACGGTCGGCGTTCGGCTGGAGCACCTCGGGGATCAGGACGACCGACCGCGACGGCCGGCCGACGAACGGGTCCGGGTGCTGGTCGATCCCGTTCTCGGTGAGCCAGTCCTGGAAGCGCCGGTAGTACGCCTGCCCGCGCTCGGACCGCTTCAGCTCGGCGGTCATCGGCTCGCCGACCTCCTCCTCGTATCCGTCCCAGGCGACCAGGTTGGGCGAGAGGGATACGGCGGGCACACCCCAGCGGTGGGCGAGGACCCGCGCCGGGTAGGAGGTGATGTCGTGCAGGACGAGGTCGGGCTCGTCCCCGTCGAAGGCCTTGATGAGCTGAGGCAGGGCCTGGACTGCGTCGTCGAGGAAGGGTTCGAGGTTGTCGATGAGTTCGGCGCCCCAGGCGTCCGGGGCCTCTTCGGTCGGCAGCACCGAGGTGTAGAGCACCGGTTCGGCGCCGGTGGCGGCGACCTTCTCGGCGAACGACGCCGGGATGGCGTAACTGACGCGGTGCCCACGGGCGACGAGCTCCCGGATGACTTCCAGGCTCGGGTTCACGTGCCCGTGGGCGGCGATGGAGAACATGGCGATATGGGCGCGCTCGGTATTCGGCATGCCCTCACCGTAGTCGAGACGAGACGTCTCGTGCATTTGATTTTCGGGATACCTCAGCGCTGATAGCGGGCCAGCACCCTGTTCCCGTCGTCGACCAGACGTTTCCTCAGCTCTTCCGCGCCGATCGCCCCGCTGTAGTACTCCTGGAGGGCGGGTGTGGCGACCTTGTCCTTCCATTCCGGGTAGCCGCGGACCGACTGGGCGGGCGCCGGCCGCAGCGCCTTCGCCACGGCGACCCCGGTCGACCAGCCGTCCTTGTCGGTGTGCAGGGCCGAGTCCGCGAGGGCCGCGGTGCCGGTCGGAAGCATCCAGTCGCCCTTGGCCAGGCGCACCATGTTCTGCGGCCGGAGCAGGAAGTCGATGAACTGCGCGGCCTCCTTCTTGTGCGGACTGGCCTCCGAGACGGAGAGGGTCTGCGGACTCACCCCCTGGGCGAGGCCCCCGCTGCCGGCCGGGGCGGGCAGGACCGTCCACTCGAAGCCCTCGGGGGCCTGCTCGACGACTTGTTGGCGGTACGAGAACCCGAGCGGAACCATCGCGTACTTGCCGCCGAAGAATCCGGGGAGGGTGTCGGAGCCGCCCATGCCGAGCGCGGTGCGGGCTGCGCTGTGATCGATGTCGACCTGGTCGTGAATGGTGCCGGGGACGACCTGGTCACCCTCGCCCGCGCGGATGGTCACCTTGCCGTCGGCGCCCGGGTGGAAGAGCCGGCCGCCGGCGGAGAGGCCGAGGTTGAGGGTGACGGAGACGGGCTCCTTGAGCGGCCAGGCGACGCCGTATCGCCCCTTGCCCGTCAGCTCCTTGGTGATCTGCCGGAACTCGGTCCAGCTCCAGGGGTTGCCGGGGGTCGGGATACGGACCCCCGACTCCTCGAGGATCTTGGTGTTGGCGATCAGGACACGGGGCTCCTGGAGGAACGGCACTCCGTAGACGCCGTCGCCGAAGGTGGTCGTCCGCCAGCTCTGTTGCGGGATGTCGGCGGTCAGCCGGTCCGGCAGGAGCGTCCGCAGATCGGCGAGGTAGCCACCGTACGCGAAGTCGGCGAGGTCGTCGGAGGCGTCATGGATGACATCCGGCGCCTCGTCGCCCTCGAAGGAGGTGAGCAGCTGGTCATGGACGGTGTCCCAGCTGCCCTGGACGTAGTTGACATGGATGTCGGGGTGGGTTTCGTTCCACTCCTTCACCAGTTGCCTGTTGGCGTCGACGGACTCCTTCTGCCAGGCCAGCGACTGGAAGCTGAGCTCGGTCCGCCCGTTGTCCTCCCTACCGCCGCCCATCCCCGCGCAGCCGGTGAGCAGCAGGGTCAGCACGGTGGCCACCGCACCGGCCGCCGTCCGCAGTTCACGCATCAGCTCTTCACCGCCCCGGCCAGCATGGAGCCCGTGATCCGCCGCTGGATGACCGCGAAGATGACCAGCGAAGGAAGGGTCGCGAGGAAAGCGGCGGCGGCGAGCGGCCCGAGATCGGCCGCGCCCTCCGCGCCGATGAAGTGGGTCAGTACGACCGGCAAGGTCTGCTTCTCCGGTGTCTTGAGCAGGACGAGTGCGAAGAAGAACTCGTTCCATGCGGTAATGAACGCGAAGAGTGCGGTGGCGACGATGCCGGGGGCCAGCAGCGGGGCGGTGACCGAGACGAGCGTCCGCAGCCGGCCCGCGCCGTCGACCGAGGCGGCCTCTTCGACCTCGGCGGGCACGGCCCGTACGTACCCCACCAGCATCCACAGCGCGAAGGGCAGCGCCCAGACGACGTACACCATGATCAGCCCCCACAGGGTGTTGATCAGATGAAGATTCTTCAGGACCAGGAAGAGCGGAATGATCAGCAGGACGAACGGGAACGCCTGGCTGACCACGACCCATCCGGTGGTGGCCGTCGAGAGCCTGGAGCGGTGGCGGGCCATGACATAGGCCATGGGCGTGGCGATGAGCACCGCGACGATGGCGGCGCAGAGCGCGGCAATCAGCGAATTGGCGGCGGCCTGGAGCAGCGGCTGTTCGTCGAATGCCTTGCGGAAGTTGTCCAGCGTCGGATGCTCGGGGATCCAGGTCGGGTGCAGGGAACCCAGTTCGCGCGCCGGTTTGAAGGCGGTGGAGATCAACCACAGGAACGGGAACGCCAGAAAGACGAGATAACCGAGCAGCGCGACGTACTGTCCGGCGCGTGCGGATCTGCTGGTACGCAGGCTCACCGGTCCTCGCCTCCCCTGAGCCGGCCGACGAGATACACCGCGAGGATCACGGAGATCACCGCGACCATCACACAGCCCATCGCCGCGGCGTAGCCGAACTGTCCGTAGCGGAAGGCCTCTTCGTACGCGAAGAGCATCGGCAGCCGGGTGCGGCCGCCGGGTCCTCCGTTGGTCAGTACGTAGACCAGGGCGAAGGAGTTGAAGTTCCAGATGAAGTTGAGCGCGGTGATGGAGAGCGCGACCGGTCTGAGCACGGGCCAGGTGACTGTGCGGAACCGGCGCCAGGCACCTGCGCCGTCCAGGGCGGCCGCCTCGTGGAGTTCGTGCGGGGTGTTCTGCAGTCCGGCCAGGAGGGCGACGGTGGTCTGGGGCATGCCGGCCCAGACGCCCACGACGATCACGGCGGGCAGGGCGGTGGCGAGCCCGGTGAGCCAGTCCCGGCCGTCGCCGAGGCCGAGATCGCGGATCGTCTCGTTGAGGATGCCCGCGTCCGGGTTGTAGACGAGCCGCCACATGATGCCGACGACCACCTCGGGCATCGCCCACGGAATGATCGCCAGCGCCCGCGCCAGCCAGCGCATGCGCAGATTCTGGTTGAGCAGCAGGGCGAGGCCGAGCGCCAGTACGAACTGCGGGACGGTGACGCCGACCGCCCACAGCAGACCGATCCGGAACGAGTCCCAGAACAGGGCGTCGTGGAGCAGGTCCTGGAAATTCAGCCCGCCGACCCACTGGGTGGAGCGGGTGCGGCCGGACTGGGCATCGGTGAAGGCCAGCGCGATGCCGTAGAGGAGCGGGCCGACACTGAGGATCAGGATCGGGATCAGCGCGGGCAGTACCAGGAACCAGGTGCCGGCGTTCCGGTTGACCGGCCGGGTCTGCTTGTCGTGCGGGTTGCCGGGCGGACCGTGCCTTCCGGATCGTACGGTTGCACTCGCTAATGTCATAAATTCGCCCCCTTGCGTCATTCGATCGGTTTCATACCGTTCTGGCCGCTCAGGTGGCCCTCGTCATCGTGCTGACGGTCCGTCGGTTCGTCAAGGCAACCTGCACGGATGCGAAAATCGGAGCCATGAACGAGATGCGTGCGCGCGAGGTGCTGACCGCTGCCGGACTGTCCGGCGGTGCGGAGTTGCTCGCGCTGGGTGAGAACGCGGTATTCGCCGTGGACGACCTGGTGGTCAAGGTCGGCCGGGACGCCGTACAGAACCCGGAACTGCGGGACCGGGCCGAGCGCGAGGTGGCCGTCGCTCAGTGGCTGGCCGCCTCCGGTGTCCCCGCCGTACGGGTCGCCGAGCCCGGGGCGCGGCTGGTGGAGGGCCACCCGGTGACGCTCTGGCACCGGCTGCCCGACGCCGTACGCCCTGCCGAGCCGCAGGATCTGGCGCGGCTGCTCACCCTGGTCCACGCGCTGCCCGCCCCGGACGGTTTCGCCCTTCCGCGCCGTGAGCTGCTGGGCGGGGTCGAGCGCTGGCTGCGGCTCGCGGGCGATGCGATCGACCCGGCCGACGCCGACTATCTGCGTGAGCGCCGCGACGGCTTCGCGGCGGCTGCGGCCGCGCTGATCCCCCATCTGCCGCCCGGGCCGATCCATGGCGACGCCCTCCCGCGCAATGTCCATGTCGGTCCGAACGGGCCGGTGCTGGTCGATCTGGAGACCTTCTCCGCAGATCTGCGCGAGCACGACCTGGTGGTGCCGGCGCTGTCCCGGGACCGGTACGGGCTGGCGGTCGAGGCGTACGACGCCTTCACCGCCGCGTACGGCTGGGACGTCCGCGAATGGGACGGCTGCGCGGTGCTGCGCGGGGCGCGGGAGACGGCCAGCTGCGCGTGGGTGTCCCAGCACGCGCCGACCAATCCGAAAGCGCTCGCGGAGTTCCGCCGCCGGGTGGCGTCGCTGCGCGACGGCGACCCGGCGGTGCGGTGGTATCCGTTCTAGGACTCGACTGACCGGGGCCGTCCGGTGGCCGCTGCGTCCTCAAGCGCCGGACGGGCTCAACGGATGTCCGCAAGCGCCGGACGGACTTGATATTCCCCCGACGTCGCCGTAGACGCGCGCGCCGGACGGACTCGAATTCTCAGCCGGTCACCCGGGCCGGCTCCCGCAGCGGCCAGTGGCCGTCGATCACCGCGTCCGCCGTGCCCTTGCGGCGCAGGAACTGCTGGAAGTCCGCAGCCCATTGCGCGTACCACTCCACCTGGCGCTCATGGAGCTCGGCGGCGGTCAGCTCGGCCACCGAGCCGTGCCGCTCGGCTATCGCGTACGCCACCCGGACCGCGGCCAGCGCATCCGCCCCCGCGTCATGGGCGCCGCCGTGCACCACGCCGTACTCGACACAGACCGCTTCGAGGGTGCGCTTGCCCTTGCGGTAGCGGTCGACGGCCCGGTCGATGGTGTACGGGTCGACAACCGGCCCGATACCGGCCCCGTCGAGCCGCTCGCTCAGTGACGGAAGCCCGTGCCGCCGCAATTCCGCCGTCAGCAGCGTCAGGTCGAAAGCCGCGTTGTACGCGACGACCGGAACCCCCTGGCGCCAGTAGCCGGTGAGTGTCTCGGCGATCTCGTCGGCCACCTCGCGCACCGGTCGGCCCTCCGCCGCCGCCCGCTCGCTGCTGATGCCGTGGATCGCCGAGGCCTGTGCCGGAATCCGGATGCCCGGATCCGCCAGCCAGGTGCGCTGCCGCACCGGCTCCCCGTCCCTGCCGCCGACGCCGACGACCGCGGCTGTCACGATCCGGGCCTCCAGCGGTTCCGTGCCCGTCGTCTCCAGGTCGAAGCCGACCAGCGCCTCCCGGTGCCAGCTCATCCCGTACCTCCTTCGTGGTGCTCTCCCCCAGGTGATGACCACCCTCGCATGCACCACTGACAACGGACGGACAACCCCTCGGGAACAGCCCCTCAGGAGACGGGCCGGGAGTCCGTCCACACGGACTCGAATTCCTCGCGGTACGTCTCGAACAACCCGTGCTCGTTGTCCTGACCCGCCCGGACCACCGCGCGGCCGCCGCCTCGCAGCACCAGCACGGGCGCCTCCATGCCGCGTGCGCGCCGCAGATACGGCTGGACGACCCCGACCGCGTCCGTCCCGTCGCCGTCCACCAGATAGGCCGTGAAGCGCGGCGTCTCGTCGAAGACATGGATCTCGAAGGCGCCCGGATCGCGGAGCTTGGAGCGGACCCGGCGCATATGGAGGATGTTCATCTCCACCGACCGGCTCAGCTCGCCCTTCTTGATACCCAGCTCCCGCTCCCGGCGCTTGACCGCGCTGCTCGCCGGGTTGATGAAGAGCAGCCGGACCCGGCAGCCCGACTCGGCGAGCCGGATCAGCCTGCGGCCGGAGAAGTTCTGCACGAGCAGGTTGAGTCCTATGCCGATCGCGTCGAGCCGGCGCGAACCCCCGAAGAGATCCTCGGCGGGCAGCTGGCGCTGGAGCCGCACCCGGTCGGAATGGACGGAGACCACGTCCGCGTACCGGTCGCCGACCAGCTCCTCGACGGCGTCGACCGGGAGCCGGTCGGCCGACGGGACCGCGGCGCCACTGCCCAGGATCTCCAGGAGCCGGGCCGAGGCGCGCTCGGCCTGAGCGAGGACCGCCTCGTTCAGGGCGCGGTTGCGGGAGACCACGTTGCGGGCGACCTCCAGCTCGTCGAGCGCCAGCTCCACCTCGCGCCGGTCGTCGAAGTACGGCTCGAAGCACGGCCAGTGCTGGACCATCAGCTCACGCAGCTGCGGCAGCGTGAGGAAGCTGAGAACGTTGTCGTCGGCCGGGTCCAGCAGATAGCCCTTGCGGCGGGAGACCTCACGTACGGCGACGGCGCGCTGCACCCACTCCTGCCCGGCGGGTCCGGCGGCGGCCACCACCCAGTCCTCGCCGTGGACCGGCTCGTAGATGGGCCGGAGCACCGCGGCAACCACGGCGCGCAGCCGCTGCTCCACGAGATTCAGCCAGATATAGGCACGCCCGGCCCGCTGGGCGCGCGTGCGCACCTCGCTCCAGGCGTCCGCTCCCCAGTCCAGTTCCGCGCCGATCTCCATGGGCTGCGCAAGTGAGACCGCCCCGGGCGGGGCATCGGTTGAGTCCCCCTCGTGACCTGTGTCACCTGGGGGCAGCTCGAACCCTCCCGAGCTCACCCGCGCACCGCCTTCCACTCCCCCACCAACGATCAAGGAAGGGTACTCCGCGAGCGGGATCCGGTGCAGCCGGATGCGCAGGCTGCTTCCTCAACTCCCCTACGAAGCAGGCATGTTCCCGACGGCAAGATCTGCCGTAGTGAGCGGATTCATAGTGATTGAGCACCCCGTCCGGGGCTCTGTACCGGGCCTGCGACCGGCTCGGGCCCCCGGATCCCGGATCCGGGCGACACGGAGAGGCCCGATGTTGACCGGACCGCGCGACGTCCTAGGTAGCCGCAACTCTTTCGGGGAAGATCTGGCTCAAGCAGCCCGCAAGCACCAGGCACCCGGATCAGAAGTGGAAGAGTCAACCTATGCAGGTCTGGCCGGGACAGGCGTATCCCCTCGGTGCCACGTACGACGGCGCCGGGACCAACTTCGCGGTCTTCTCGGAGGCCGCCAACCGAATCGAGTTGTGCCTGCTGCACGACGACGGTTCCGAGACGGCGGTGGAACTCAGGGAGACCGATGCCTTTGTCCGCCATGCCTATCTGCCCGGGGTGATGCCCGGTCAGCGATACGGATTCAGGGTCCACGGGCCGTACGAACCGGAGCGCGGCGTCCGCTGCAATTCGGCCAAACTGCTGCTGGACCCGTACGCCAGGGCCGTCGCCGGGCAGATCCAGTGGGGCGAGGCGGTGTACGGCTATCCGTTCGGCCGACCCGACGCGCGCAACGATCTCGACTCGGCGCCGCACACCATGACCTCGGTCGTGGTCAACCCGTACTTCGACTGGGGCGACGACCGGCGGCCCCGTACGGACTACCACCGCACGGTGATCTACGAGGCCCACGTGAAGGGTCTGACGATGCTCCATCCGGGGCTGCCGAAGGAGCTGCGCGGCACCTACGCGGGGCTGGCCCATCCGGAGGTGATCGCCCATCTGACAGAACTGGGCGTCACAGCGATCGAATTGATGCCGGTTCACCAGTTCGTCCAGGACAACCGGCTGGTGGACGCGGGGCTGGCCAACTACTGGGGTTACAACACCATCGGTTTCTTCGCCCCGCACAACGCGTACGCCTCCTGGGGGGACCGCGGTGAACAGGTGCTGGAGTTCAAGCAGGCTGTTCGGGCGCTGCATCAGGCCGGTGTCGAGGTGATCCTCGACGTGGTCTACAACCACACCGCGGAGGGCAATCACCTGGGTCCGACGCTCTCCTTCCGGGGCCTGGACAATGCCTCGTACTACCGGCTCGCGGACGACCAGCGGTACTACATGGACACCACGGGGACCGGGAACTCCCTGCTGATGCGCTCGCCGCACGTGCTGCAGCTGATCATGGACTCCTTGCGGTACTGGGTCACGGAGATGCATGTGGACGGCTTCCGGTTCGACCTGGCGGCCACCCTGGCCCGGCAGTTCCACGAGGTCGACCGGCTGTCGTCGTTCTTCGATCTGGTGCAGCAGGACCCGGTGGTAAGCCAGGTGAAGCTGATCGCCGAACCGTGGGACGTAGGTGAGGGCGGCTACCAGGTGGGGAACTTCCCGCCGCTGTGGACCGAGTGGAACGGCAAGTACCGGGACACCGTGCGGGACCTGTGGCGGGGCGAGCCGAGAACCCTCGCCGAGTTCGCCGGGCGGCTGACGGGGTCGTCGGACCTGTACCAGGACGACGGCCGACGGCCGCTCGCCTCGATCAACTTCACCACCTGCCACGACGGTTTCACGCTGCATGACCTGGTCTCGTACAACGACAAGCACAACGAGGCGAACGGCGAGGGCAACCGGGACGGCGAGAGTCACAACCGGTCCTGGAACTGCGGCGCGGAGGGCGAGACGGACCGGCCGGAGATTCTGGAGCTGCGCGAACGACAGATGCGGAATTTCATCGCCACTCTGATGGTGTCGCAGGGCGTGCCGATGCTGAGTCACGGCGACGAGTTCGCGCGTACGCAGCGGGGCAACAACAACGCGTACTGCCAGGACAACGAGTTGTCGTGGGTGCGCTGGCCGGACCCCGCCGAGGCCGCGACGGACGACGTGGACGAGGCCGATCCGGCCGAAGGGGACGGTCTCGGGAGCAGTCTGCTGGAGTTCACCCGGGCAATGGTCTGGCTCCGCCGCGACCATCCGGTCTTCCGGCGCCGCCGGTTCTTCCACGGCCGTCCCGTCGAGGGCACACACGACGAGCTCTCGGACATCGCGTGGTTCACACCCGAGGGCAGCGAGATGAAGCAACGGGACTGGCAGGCCGCGCACGCCAAGGCGCTGACGGTCTTCCTCAACGGCCGTGCGATCTCGGAGCCGGGGCCGCGCGGCGAACGGATCTCCGACGACTCGTTCCTGCTGATGTTCAACGCGAGCGCCGACACGCTGGAGTTCTCCGTTCCGGTGAATCATGGCCGACAGTGGATGGTGGTGGTCGACACGGCGCGCCCCGCCGGCGTCCTTCCCGGCTCGGGGCCGAAGGTGTCGGCGGGCGAACGGGTGACGCTGATCGGGCGGAGCATGGCGGTGCTGCAGCGGCCCGCCTAAGCTTGGCTTTAAACCCCACCAAGATCATGTCTTGGTGGGGTTTAAAGCCAAGCGTAAGACCTGTCCGGCGGATCTTCGCGGATCAGCCCGCGGCGTCCGGTGCGGTGCATCGCAAGGCGAAGGATCGTCCTCGTACTGGACGTACTGGGACGACTCCGACAACGCAGCGAGGTGCCGTGCCAGGCGTCGCGGGCCCGCGAAGATCCACCGGACAGGTCCTGGGTCCGGGCTTCCGGCCCGGCCGTCGACTCGACGACACCGCCGGTCGAGCCCTTTGCGGCGCTCGGTGACACAGGAGCCCGCAGGCTGGGTACGTAACGGCGCATGACGCCCACCGCCACCTACCGGCTTCAGCTCCAGCCGGACTTCCCGTTCGCGGCTGCCGGACACGCCGTGCCGTATCTCGCCGCGCTCGGCGTCTCCCATCTGCATCTGTCCCCGGTCCTGGAAGCCGTGCCCGGCTCCAGACACGGGTACGACGTCGTCGATCACAGCCGGGTACGCGCCGAGCTCGGCGGTCAGGAGGGGCTGCGTGAGCTGGCCCGCACGGCGCATGAGCACGGTCTCGGGCTGGTCGTGGACATCGTGCCGAACCACATGGCCGCGGTCCCCCGCCACAACCACGCCCTGCGGGAGGTGCTGCGCGAGGGCCCCGAGTCCCCGTACGCCCGCTGGTTCGACATCGACTGGGCGGCGGGCGGCGGCAAGGTGCTGCTACCGGTGCTGGCCGGACGGATCGGCGACGAGATCGACAGGCTCCGGGTCGACGGGGAGGTGCTGCGCTACGGCGAGCAGGAGTTCCCGCTCCGGACCGGCACCGCCCGTCTGCCGCTGCCCGAACTGCTGGATGCCCAGCACTACCGGCTCGGCTGGTGGCGGCTGGCCCGCACCGAGCTGAACTACCGGCGGTTCTTCACCATCTCCGACCTCATCGGGGTGCGAGTGGAGGACCCCGAGGTCTTCGCCGCCACCCACGGCAAGATCCTCGAGCTGGTCCGGGACGGGGTCGTCGACGGGCTGCGCATCGACCACCCCGACGGGCTCGCCGATCCCGAGGCCTATCTGGAGCGGCTCTCGGCGGCGACCGACGGGCGGTGGACGGTGGTGGAGAAGATCCTCAACCGTACCGAGCCGCTGCCCGCGGGCTGGGCCGTTGCGGGGACGACCGGGTACGACGCGCTGCACCGGATCGACGGCCTCTTCGTCGATCCGATGGGCGCCGCGGAGCTGCTCGGCCGCTACCGGGAGTACGCGGGGCCCGCCGGGGACCGCGGCGGTGACTGGACGTCGACCGTCCGCCGGGCCGCGTACCGGGTGGTGACGCATGAACTGGCCGCCGAGACCGGGCTGCTGACCCGGCTCGCCGTACGTATCTGCGCCGAGGACCCCGCGCTGCGCGACCACGCACCGTGGACGCTGCACACCGCCGTGTGTGAACTTCTTGTACGCGTACCCGTCTACCGCCCGTATGTGACACCCGGCGGGCCCCGCACAAAGACGGCTGGGACGACGCTCTCGGATGCGGCCGTACGGGATGCGGAGGCGGTGTTCTCCGTTCCGGAGGAGGCTTCGGCCGTCGAGGTCGTGCGGGATCTGGCAATGGGGCGGCTCGGCGAGGGGCCCGACCGGGCGGCGTTCTGCGCCCGGTTCGCCCAGACCGCGTCGGCGTTGCGCGCCAAGTCGGTCGAGGACACGGCGTTCTACCGGTACGTACCGCTGATCTCGGCGAACGAGGTGGGCGGCAACCCCGGTCAGCCTGCGGTGACACCGGAGGAGTTCCACGCGTTCTGTGCCCGGCTGGCGCGCGACTGGCCGACCACCGGCACGGCGCTGACCACGCACGACACCAAGCGGAGCGCCGATGTACGGGCCCGGGTCGCGGTACTGACCCAGTGCCCGGAGCAGTGGTCCTGGCTGCTGGTGGAGCTGGGGCGGGCGACTCCCGCGACCGCTCCCGATGCGCAGCTCGCCTGGCAGGCCTGGCAGACGGCCTTCGGCTGCGTGAAGCTGCCTGTCCGGGAGATGGCGGGCCGGCTGGAGCCCGCACTGCTGAAGGCAGTCCGCGAGTCGGGACTCTTCACCAGCTGGACCGAGCCCGATCCGGCGTACGAGCGGGCGATGACGGACTTCGTCGCGGCGGGACCGGCCGCCGACAACGGTCCGGTGCGCGAGGCGCTGGAGCGCTTCGCGGGCACGCTCGACCCGTACGTACGGGCCAATGTGCTCGGCGCGGCGCTGGTGCAGCTGACGATGCCGGGTGTGCCTGATCTGTATCAGGGCACGGAACGGGAGTACCTGGCGCTGGTCGACCCGGACAACCGGCGGCCGTTTTGCCACCCTTCCGGGAACGGGGCCTTCAGTGAGAAGGGGGAGCTCACCGCGGCGGCGTTGCGGCTGCGGCGCGAACGGCCGGAGGTGTTCGGCGAGTCGGGTACGTACGCCCCGCTGAGCGCCCATGGCCCGGCGGCCGCACACTGTCTGGCCTTCTGCCGCTCGGGCGAGGTGGTCACCGCGGTGACCAGGCTGTCGTTGCGGCTGGCGGAGTCGGGCGGCTGGCGCGGGACGGAGCTGACGCTGCCGGACGACGGGCCGTGGACCGATCTGCTGGCGCCCGGCCGGAAGTTCACCGGGGCCACGGTCGCGCTCGTCGAACTCTTCGCGCAGCGTCCGGTGGCGCTGCTCAGCCGGGTCGGACGAGAAGGGCCCGCGGACCGCGCGTGAGCACCCCGGTGCCGGCCGGGCGGAATCCGTCGGCCCAGCGGAGCCCGGGCATCGCGTCGAGCAGGGCCCGCAGGCCCTGCTGGGCCTCCAGTCGCCCGAGCGCGACGGCCGGGCAGCCCGCCGGTCCGGTGAGGGACCGGCCCTGGTCGTGGCGGAAGGGATCGAAGAGGTCGGGTGCACAGAACCGTTCGGAATCGCGGCCCGCCGAGCCGATCAGACAGGCGACGGGCGCCCCGGCAGGCAGCGTCCCGCCGCTGAGGGTGACCTCGGTGACGGTACGGCGCAGCACGACCTGGACGGGCGGGTCACGGCGCAGCGACTCCGTCCAGGCCCGGACGGCCAGGGCGGGTTCGATGCGCAGCGCGGCCAGGAGGTCGGGGGCGTCAAGCAGGTTGGCGAGGAAGGAGGCGAGCGCGGTCTCGCGGAGGCCGGTGTGCCGGGTGCAGGGTGTGGTGGCGGTGCGTCCCGGTCCGGTGCGGGGCAGCCGGGTCGCGTACGGGCGGGCGGGCGTGTCGGCTGCGCAACCGACGGGCAGCCAGTGGCAGAACTCCTCGACGAGGTCGGCCTGTTGGCGGCCTGCGATGCGGTGCGCCAGCACGTAGGCGGTGCGCTCGATCCGCTCGGCCATGTGACGTGGTACTGAACCGGTGGCGGCCCTGCGCTGCTTGCGGGGCGTGCACAGGGTGCTGCCGTGGCAGAGTCCGAGGGGTGCGGGGCCGCCGCGGGGCGCAGTGTCGTGCGGGAACCCGGTGAACCGGGGGTCGCTGAGGGCCGTGGTCACATCCGCGTACCGGCTGACCAGCCAGGCGCCCAGGGGCGCGTCGTAGCTGAGCGGGTATTCCTCGCGCAGGATGCGGTAGAGCCGGTACGGGTCGTGTGCGGCGCCGGGTGCGAGCAGGCTGGGGCCGGTGCCGGGGCGGGATCCGCGCGCCGCCCGGCCGGCCCGGCGGCCGGGGTGCGGTGGGGGTATGCCCTCGGGCGCGTCGGCCTGCATCGGTACCCCCGGGGCGTCTGGGCGCCGGTGTGCGGCGCGGTTCCTCACCAGCGGATCACCGCCGGGGGCGCTGCGCAGTCGATGTACGGCTGTCCGGGTGACGACGGTGTACCCGGTCGGGCCGGGTATCGGTCCGTGGGCGACCGGGGCGGAACGGCCAGGAGACTCCGAGCAGATGCGTGAACGCGGCGGCGGCCCCGGTCAGCTCGACACGGGGGGCGGCCGTGCTGGGCGACCACGACCGTCCGACGCTCTCCGAGGCGGTCGGCGAAGCCTTTCCCACCCTCGCCGGCCGCGGCCTCCGTCAGCAGTCCTGCTGCCGCCTCGCCGGGCCTGCGTCCGACTCAGGCAGGGGGCCCGAGGGCGGGTGCGGAGAGCCGGAAGCTCATCCGTCCGAAGCTCACCTGGTCCCCGTCGCGGACCGGGACCGTACCCGTGACCCGCTGTCCGTTGACACAGGTGCCGTTGGTCGAGCCGAGGTCGCGCAGCAGCCAGCGGCCGCCCTGCACGGTGAGTTCCGCATGGAGCCGGGAGACGGTCTCGTGGTTGAGCCGCAGCCCGTTGCCCGGATCGCGGCCGATCAGCAGGGGGTACGGGCTGGGAGTGGGGAGCAGGAGTTTCGGGAGGCGTTCGGTCTGCCAGACCCGGCGCACCCGGCCGGGAAAGCCGGACACTCCGCTCACGACCCGCAGTATCCGCCGTGACCAGCGGTCTTCGCTCTCCAGGTCTGCGGTGAGCGCCTCCAGCTCCTCCGAGCACCGAGCGGTGAGGGCCAGTTCCATGCGCCGCATGAAGGTGTCGTGGGACAGCTTGCCCTGTGCCGCGCCGTCTCTGAGCACGCCGAGAACACGGTCGCGCTGGGCGTCGGACAGCCGCGCGGGATACGTGTGGAACTCGAAGGGGGACGTCACGAAGCCAATTGTCGGGCCGACCGCCCCGGAGTGTCCAGAACAACTCCGCTTCCGGACTCCTGACCTGCACGGAACACCTGCTCCGGAATTTCTGAGCAGTGCCGGGAAGACGTTGCTACTCTCTCCCGCCGCAGGCCACCGGTCGATCGCCGGAGGCCTTCTGCGCGTCTCGAGGAGACTTTGTGACCCATGCACCACAGGAATTGACCATCCGTCCGCTCGCCGGTCCGCAGGAGCTCGTGCTCTTCCGCCGGCTGTCGTACGTACTCGATCACGAGCTCGCCGAGGACCTGGAGAGCGGGCGTCGCCGTCCCGAGTGGATGTGGGTGGCGCTGCGCGGCGAACGCGTGGTCGCGCGGATCGCCTGGTGGAGCCAGGGCGGTGACATACCCCTGTTCCTCGACTTCTTCGACCTCGACGACACCCTGCCCGAGCCCGAACGCGGCGAGGCGGGCCTGCGGCTGCTGGAGGCGGCGACGGCAGCGGTCGTGCCCGCCGGTGCCCCACGGCCCGAGTACGGACGCTTTGTACCGGCCGACTGGCGCGAGGACCCTGCGGCCCGTGATGTCGTCGAGGCCCGGATACGGGTCATGGAGCGCTCCGGTGCGCGGATGCTGGTCGAGCGGCTGCGCCTGGAGTGGCGCGCCGGTACGCCGGTCCCCGCCGGCAGCGGCCGGCTGCGGTTCCGCCCGGTCGACGGGCGGGAGGATCTCCTCTCGCTGATGACACCGGCGATGGAGGGCACCCTCGACGCCCACGGCCGGGCCGACCTGGCATCCGGACTCGGCGCCCGCGAGGCGGCCGAGAAACACTACGACGAGGAGCTGGCGAGGTACACGACACCGCGCGAGTGGTGGCGCATCGCCGAACTCCCGGGCGGTGAACCCGTCGGGTTCGTGATCCCGGCGCGCAACAACTACAACCCGATCATCGCCTACATCGGCGTGCTGCCCGCCCAGCGCGGTCACGGCTACATCGACGACATCCTCGCCGAGGGGACCAGGGTGCTGGCCGCGCAGGACGGCGTGGAACGGATCCGGGCCTCGACCGACCTCGGCAACGTCCCGATGGCCAAGTCCTTCGAGCGCCTCGGGTATGTGAACTTCGAGCGCTCCTTCGACATGGTCTGGGACTGATCCCGTGGACGGTCCACCGGACTGCCGGTTACGGTGACCACCCGCCCGAGAACCGAAGAAGGTCCTGGTTTATGGGCAGTTCAGCTGATGATCGTGGCGTCCGAGCTGGTTGTTCGCGTGGTGGACATGTCCGCCACGGACGAAGCCGTCGGAGCAGGGGAAGCCGTCACACGCCGGCCGTTCTTCCACTGCGTCGGCGGCGGACGCGCACGCCGGCGATCAGAAGGGCGGCACCCAACAGCAGGATCCCCGGGATCAGCGCCTTGAGTGCGACACCGCCGGACGCTTCGGCGTCCATGGCTGCGGCCGGGGCGATGGCTTGGCTGTGCGGGAATCCGATCTTCGCACCGGCGGCCGGAACAGTACCCGAGCAGCGCGGGCACGGCTACGGGTACGACCTGCTCGCCGAGTGCACACACTTCCTGGCCGCTGAGGGCGCCGAGTTCATCGCGGGCGCCACCGACCGCGGCAACATACCGATGGCGGCCGCGTTCGCCCGGGCCGGCCATCGCATCAGCCAGGAACGCGTCCATCTGGTGTGATTTCAGGGGTGGGTTCCGCCAGCCAGTCCAGGCGGAGCTGCTGCTCGGCGGGGATCGTGGCATCCTCGCCGCGCGGCCCCACATTGAGAAGCAGATTGCCGCCCGCGGACGCCGTCTCCCGTACCAGCGAGTCCAGCGCGTCCCGGCCGAGGAACGCCTCGGGCGGGGAGTTGCGGTTGTAGCCGAAGCTGTGGTCGATGCCACGGGTGATCTCGTACGGGTCGGGGCCGGTGTAGCGGGCGAATTCGGGCGTACGGAAGTCGTAGTACGGGGGTTTGCGCGGGACGAAGCCTTCGCCCTGGGCGATGGTGCGGCGCTCCCAGCGGTCGTACAGGGCCTTGGCGCCCGGGAGTTGCAGTGCACGCCACATCGGTGCGTACGGGAACAGCCGGTCGTTGACGACGCCGTGCGGGACGGTGAAGCGGTAGTACTCCACGAGACGCTGGACGTCGGAGCGGGAGCCGGGCCAGGCGATGTCGTTCCAGAGGATGTCGGGGCGGTAGCGGCGGATCAGTTCGCGTATCTGGGCGCCCGCGTACGCGGGGTAGCTGCCGCGCGGGACGGCCGAGACGGTGTCCGCGCCGGTACCGATGGGCCGGTCGTCGAAGGTCCAGTCGAGGCCGCCGGAGTAGTAGACACCGAAGCGGAGCCCTTCGGCCCGTACGGCTTCGGCGAATTCACCGACCACGTCGCGCGAGGTGTGCCAGCCGGTGCGGTGCGGGTTGCCGACCTCGGAGGGCCAGAGGCAGAAGCCGTCGTGGTGCTTGGTGACGAGGACGGCGTAGCGTGCGCCCGCGGCGCGGAAGCTGCGGGCCCAGGCGGCGGGGTCCCAGGTGTCCAGGGCGTCGTTGAAGTCGCCCCCGAAGGCTGTGTACGGGCGGGAGCCGTAGGTCGCGCGGTGGTGGGCGCAGACGGGGCTGTCGGGGAAGCGGAGCGCGTTCTCGTACCACTCGGCGTACGACGTCCAGCCGAGCGGCGAGCGGCGGCCCGCCAGGGGCAGCTCGTCCGCAGGGACGTACGGCGGGGCCCAGCCCGGTACGGAGGCGGGCGTCCAGTGCACAAAGATCCCCAGTCGGGCCCGGGACCACCATGAAGCAACCATGGCTCGAAGTATTGATCACGAAGAAGGTCGTTCGTAAGATCCGGGCACCTCCTGGGCACCTTGCCGGACCCTGACGAGCTGATGGCGAGTAGCCGATGATCCTGGACGATCCCCGTACGGAACCGCAGCGCCGCGTCGGCGGTGGCTGGATCGGCGGTCTGGTGCTGGCCAATCTGGGCCTGTACATGGCTTTTCTCACCCCGATCCAGGTGCTGCTCGCGGAGCAGATCGACGATCTCACCTCGTCCGGCAAGGAGGTCGCGCTCGGCTGGGCGACCGGGGCCGGGGCGCTGGTCGCGGTGATCGCCAACCCGGTCGCGGGCGCGGGCAGGGCGTCGAAGAGGAGGGTGCTGCCCGGTGCGTGCTCGCCGAGGGCGTAGCCGAGCATCGTCACTTCGGCCGGTTCGTTGATGGTGATCCACATCGGTACGCGGTCGGCGAGGCGCTCGGCGACGATGCCCGCGTACTCGGCGAAGCGGTAGGCCGTGTCCCGGTTGAGCCAGCCGCCCGCCTCGTCCAGCGGCAGCGGGGTGTCCCAGTGGTAGAGGGTGGGGGCAGGGGTGATGCCGTGGGCGCAGAGTTCGTCGACGAGGCGGTCGTAGAAGTCGAGCCCCTGCGGGTTGATGGGTCCGCTGCCGCCGGGCACCACGCGCGGCCAGCTGACGGAGAACCGGAAGGCGTCGGCGCCGAGGCCGGCCAGAAGGGCGACGTCCTCGCGGTAGTGCTGGTGGAAGCCGGTCCCGCGGGTGGTGTCGGTGCCGTCCTTGATCCGTCCGGGCTGTGCGGCGAAGGCGTCCCAGCCGGAGGGGCCCTTGCCGTCGGTGTCGGACGCCCCTTCGGTCTGGAATGCGGAGGCGGAGGCTCCCCAGAGGAAACCGGGCGGGAACGACGGCACATTCATCTCGGCCTCCACAGCCGTAAGAGGGAGTGCGTATTGAGCAGAACCTGACGGGGCAGTGATCAGAACCAGACCTTAATCGCCAGTAACGGGCTCGATCCAGTGTCGCGAGTCAGTCGTCGCGGCTGATGCCGACCATGGGGCACGGGGGCGAGGAGACGAGGAGCGTTGCATGCTGTTCGAGGTATGGGCACCGGATGCGGACTCGGTCGAACTGCGGCTGGCGGGTGCGCTGCGGGCAATGGGGCGTGATCCCGTGCGGGCCGGCTGGTGGACCGCCGAGGCGGAGGCGTCGGACGGGGACCGCTACGGGTTTGTGCTGAACGGGGGCGCGGACGGCGGGGCCGATGGGCCCGTGCTGCCCGATCCGCGCTCGCGCCGTCAGCCGGACGGGCCGGACGGCGAGAGCGCCGTCGTCGACCACTCGGCGTACACCTGGCGCAATGACTGGGCGGGCCGGGGACTCCCGGGTGCCGTCCTGTACGAGCTGCACATCGGTACGTACACCGACGAGGGCACCTTCGACGCCGCGGCGGCCCGGCTCGGCCATCTCGCCGAACTGGGCATCACCCATGTGTCGCTGATGCCGGTCTGCCCCTTCCCCGGTACCCACGGGTGGGGGTACGAGGGGGTGTCGCTCTGGGCCGTGCACGAGCCGTACGGCGGTCCGGAGGGGCTTAAGCGTTTTGTCGACACGGCGCATGGTCTCGGACTCGCGGTCGTCCTGGACGTCGTCCACAACCACCTCGGCCCGTCCGGCAATTACCTCCCGGCCTTCGGCCCGTACTTCACCGAGACCCACCACACACCGTGGGGCGCGGCGGTCAACCTCGACGCGCCCGGTTCGGACGAGGTGCGGGCGTATCTGCTGGGCAGCGCGCTCGCCTGGCTGCGCGACTACCGGCTCGACGGACTGCGGCTGGACGCGGTCCATGCCCTGGCCGACACGCGGGCGCTGACCTTCCTGGAGGAGCTGTCCACGGCGACCGACGCGCTCGCCGCCGAACTCGGCCGTCCGCTCTCGCTGATCGCCGAGTCCGACCTCTGCGACCCGCGGACGACGACACCTCGCGAATCGGGCGGGATCGGCCTGCACGCCCAGTGGAACGACGACTTCCACCACGCCCTGCACACCGCGCTCACCGGTGAGTCCCAGGGCTACTACACGGACTTCGCCGCCGCCCCGCTGGCCGCCGTCGCCAAGACCGTGACGAGCGTGTTCTTCCACAACGGTACGTACTCCAGCTTCCGCGGCCGTACCCACGGCCGCCCCGTCGACATCACCCACACCCCGGCCCACCGCTTCGTCGGCTACGCCCAGACCCATGACCAGATCGGCAACCGGGCACTGGGCGACCGGCTCTCCGCCAGGCTCTCGCCCGGTCTGCTGGCCTGCGCCGCGGCCCTCGTACTGACAGGGCCCTTCACCCCGATGCTGTTCATGGGCGAGGAGTGGGGCGCCCGCACCCCCTGGCAGTTCTTCACCGACCACACCGATCCGGCGCTCGCCGAGGCGGTCCGGGGCGGCAGACGGCGGGAGTTCGCGGCGCACGGCTGGGCGGCGGACGACATTCCGGACCCGCAGGACCCAGCCACCCGGAACCGCTCCTGCCTGCACTGGAGCGAACCGGCTCAGGAGCCGCACGCCCGTCTGCACGCCTGGTACCGCGAGCTGATCGCACTGCGCCACGCCCTGCCCGACCTCTCCGACCCGAACCTGGCGTCGGTGCGGACCGCCCACGACGAACAGGCGCGCTGGCTGGCATACCGGAGGGGAGATCTGCGGATCGCCGTCAACCTCGACGAGAAGCCGGCCACGATCCCGCTGGGCGGCGGCCGGCGCCGGGGAGCCGGAGGCAGAGTCGTGGCCGCGTGGGAGCCGGTGGAAGCCCCGGGCGGCGACGGGCTGCTGCATCTGCCGCCGGAGTCGTGCGTGGTGCTGGCCGACGACTGATCTCCGGGGGCGCGCGGTAGAGCCCCGGCTGTCCGGCAAGTACCGGCGCGGCATGACGGACGCGCCCGCCGTTTCCCGCGCGGCCCGCAACCGGGCGAACGGGGGCGACGACCTGCGGCGCCGGGACAACGAGGAGACCTGGCAGGTCGTGGACGCCGTCCTGGCCGTGGCCGAGGAAGCCGGCCGCACCCCCGCCCAGGTCGCACTCCGCGGGCTCCTCGGGCGGCCGGGCGCCACCGCCCCCATCACCGGGGCGCGCACGATCGAGCAGCTCACCGACAATCTCGGCGCCGTGGGCCGGGAGCTGACGGACGACCGGACGGCGAGGCTGGACGCGGCGAGCGCCCGCCCGCTGCCGTATCCGTACGACATCCTGGAGCGGCTGAGCGACCGCGACCGGTAGGGCCGGGCGCTACTCGACGATCGCCAGTTCGCGCGCGGTGCTGTTGAGGCGTCGGCCACCGTCCTCGGTCACGGTCACGATGTCCTCGATCCGGACACCGAACCGGCCCGGCAGATAGATGCCCGGCTCCACGGAGAAGCACATCCCGGGCACCAGCGGCTGCTCCTCGCCCTCGATCATGTACGGCGGTTCGTGGGTGGTGACGCCGATCCCGTGGCCGGTGCGGTGGATGAAGCGCTCGCCGTAGCCGAACTCGGTGATGACGGCGCGGGCCGCGCGGTCGATCTCCTGGCAGGCGACGCCGGGCCGGACCGCGTTGCAGCCCGCCTCCTGGGCCTCCCGCACGATGTCGTGGACCCGCTGCTCCTCGGCGGTGGGTTCGCCGACATGGACCGTACGGGAGGTGTCGGAGCCGTAGCCGTGCTTGAGGCCGCCGAAGTCGAGCACGACCATGTCACCCTGCTCGATGGTGCGGTCGCCCGCCTCGTGGTGCGGATTGGCGCCGTTCGGGCCGGATCCGACGACGGTGAAGTCGACCTGGGAGTGCCCGAACCGCTTGAGCAGATCGGCCAGATCGGCGGCGATGTCGGTCTCCTTGCGGCCGGCGAAGCGCACCTTGAGGATCTCGCCGTACGTGGCGTCGGCGGCGGCCCCGGCAGCCGCGAGCCGCTCCAGCTCAGCGGCGTCCTTCACCGCGCGCAGCATCGGCAGGGCCTCGGTGAGGGAGACGTACGAGGTGTCCGGAAGCGTCCGCTGCAGCCCGAGCAGATGCATCGCCCAGGCGTTGTCGCTGACCGCGAACCGGCCCCGGCCGTCGAGCAGCGGGGCGGCGACGGCGTACGGGTCCTTGCCGTCGGTCCAGTCCCGGAGGGTGAGGGCGGGTGCCCCGACGGCCTTCTCGGCGTCCGGGGCCTCCAGGGTCGGGACGACCAGGACCGGGTCCTGGCCCGGTGTGAGGACGAGGACGGTGAGGCGTTCGGTGTTCACGGGCTGGTAGCCGGTGAGGTGGACGAGATCGGGTCCGGGGGCGACCAGCACTCCCGCGAGCCCGGCCTCGGCGGCGCTCTCGGCGGCACGCGTCATCCGGGCCCGGTAGTCGTCGGCGGTGAACGGTACGGGCTGGTTCGGGCTGGACATGCGGACCTCCTGGCGACGCGACACGGCATACAGCATCCTGCCCGTACGTGCCCGTCCACGCGAGTGGGGGTCAGATTTCCGGGTGCAGCCGTACGACGAGGCCGGCGCGGGGGCGGCCCCGTTCGACCAGGCGTGCGTTGGGTTCGTCGGACTCGGTCACCCATTGCTCAGCGTACGGCCGGGGCTTGCCGAACCGCACATGCCGGTCGACGAGCCGGCGTACCCGCAGGGCCGGTTCGAGTTCCAGGAACCAGACCTCGTCCAGCAGCCGGTGTACGGACGCCCAGGCCCCTTCGTCGTGCAGGAGGTAATTGCCCTCGGTGACGACCAGCGGGATGTCCGGGGGTACGGGGACGGCCCCGGCGATCGGCTCCTCCAGGGCGCGGTCGAAGGCGGGGGCGTACACGGTGGTTTCCGGTTCCGGGAGGCGCAGGCGTCGGAGCAGGGCCGCGTAACCGGCGGCGTCGAAGGTGTCGGGGGCGCCCTTGCGTCCGGCGCGGCCGAGTCGTTCCAACTCGGCCCGGGCGAGGTGGAAGCCGTCCATGGGGACGAGGACGGCGAGACCGTCGAGAGCGTCGACGAGCTGTGCGGCCAGGGTGGACTTCCCGGCTCCGGGCGGTCCCGCGATGCCGAGGATGCGGCGCCGGCCGGGGACGGCGAGGCGCAGGGCGCGCGCCGTCAGCTCGGTGAGTTCGCTGATGTCCATACGGGGCATTGTCCCGCCGCGTGCCCGTGGTGCGGACTGCTCGATTCCCGCAGAGACGGGTAGTGTTACGTATAACGAACTGGCTCGCCACACCATTGCCCGCCCCCGTCCGAGGAATCTCATGCCGCACATCGCCCTGGTCACCCTGGTCGTCCGCGACTACGCCGAAGCCGTCTCCTTCTACACGGACGCCCTCGGCTTCGAGCTGGTGGAGGACACCGACCGGGGCGACGGCTCGCGCTGGGTGGTCGTGCGGCCGCGCGGTACAAAGGGGACCGGGCTGCTCCTGGCCCGCGCCAAGGACGAGGCGCAGCGGGCGAGCATCGGCGCACAGACGGGCGGCCGGGTCGGCTTCTTCCTGCACACCGAGGACTTCGCGGGCGACCACGCCCGGATGCTGGCCGCCGGGGTGCGGTTCCTGGAGGAACCGCGGCACGAGGCGTACGGATCGGTGGCGGTCTTCGAGGACCTGTACGGCAATCGCTGGGATCTGCTCCAGCCCACGCGGCCCTGACCTGCGGCGCCTGCGTCCGCAGGAGTTGTCGGTGGTCACCGTTACGTTGGGCACGTGACCGATCGTGCCCTGCCGGTCGCGCGCCGCACGACCGACACGGCTGAACGAACGGCCCGGGCGAGACCGTACGCAATCGGCCGACCGGACAGTACCCCCGTCAACCGGGCACGGCGCGCGTCAGCGCGTGCCCTTGCCCTCCAGATACGCCAGCACCGCAAGCACCCGCCGGTGCACCGTGCCGTCGTCCGGTTCCAGGCCGAGCTTGGCGAAGATCGAGCCGATGTGCTTGCTCACGGCCCGTTCCGTCACCCCCAGTTCGGTGGCGATGGTGCCGTTCGCCTTGCCCTGTGCCATCAGTTCCAGGACTTCGCGCTCGCGCGGAGTGAGGCTCTGCAGGGGCTGGGCCGACGACTTGCGGGTCAGCAGCTGGGTCACGACCTCGGGGTCGAGCGCAGTGCCGCCGCCCGCCACCCGGTCGAGCGCCTGAAGGAACTGGTCGACGCGGCCCACCCGGTCCTTCAGCAGGTACCCGATGCCCTGGGCGCCCTGGGCGAGCAGCTCGGCGGCGTACGTCTCCTCGACGTACTGCGAGAGGACCAGGATCGGCAGTTCGGGCATCTCCGCGCGGGCGGCGAGTGCGGCGCGCAGCCCCTCGTCGCGGAAGGTGGGCGGGAGCCGTACGTCGAGCACGGCGGCGTCCGGGCGGTGTTCCAGCAGGGCGGGCAGCACCTCGGGCCCGGTCGCTGCGTCGGCCACCACCTCGTGGCCCGAGCTGGTGAGCAGGAGGATCAGCCCCTCCCTCAGCAGCGCGTTGTCCTCGGCGATCACGATCCGCACGGCAGCTCCACTTCGATGTGCGTCGGCCCCCCGGTGGGGCTGTTGATGCGGGTGGTGCCGTCGAGGGCGGCGATCCGTCGCCTGATTCCGACCAGCCCGCTGCCGGCGCGTTCGTCCGCGCCGCCGTGACCATCGTCGCCGATGGCGACCCGCAGGGTGCCGGGGGTCCGGTCGATCCGTATCGTCGCGGCTGTCGCGCCGCTGTGTTTGCTGATGTTGGTGAGGGCCTCGGCGATGACGAAGTAGGCGGCGGCCTCGATCGCGGCCGGCAGTCGTCGCCCGTCTTCGACACCGTCGAGCTCCGCGGTGACGGGCACGCTGACATCGGCGGCCAACGCCCGTACCGCACCGGTCAGTCCACGGTCCGTCAGTACGGGCGGATGGATGCCGCGCACCACGTGCCGCAGTTCCGCGAGGGCGGCCTCCGCGCCGTCCTGTGCCTCGTCCAGGCGGATGCGCGCGGCGGCCGGGTCGCGGTCGAGGAGCTGTTTGGCGAGGCCGATGCGCATCGACAGGGCGACGATCCTGGCCTGGGCGCCGTCGTGCAGATCCCGTTCGATGCGGCGCAGTTCGGCGCCGTGCGCCTCGATGGCCCCGGCCCGGCTCTCGGTCAACTGGGCGATCCGGTCGGCGAGTGCGGTGGACGGCGAGGAGGTGAGCAGGGACCGGGTCCAGCTCGCCGACAGATCAGCGAGTACGGAATGCCAGCGCAGCACCCATCCCTGGCGCGCGGGCAGCGGTGTCCCGTACTCGTCGGCGGTCCGCCGGTCCAGCAGGTGCACGACGGGCAGCGCGGCCCCGTCGACGAGGAGCCCGATGGGCCACAGCACCATCGTGAGGTAGCCGAGGGCGTTGCCCATGAGCGCCTGGATCGGCAGCCAGAGCGCGTCGCGCCAGACCGTCGGGTCGGTGAGTACGCGTCGGACCCGCTCGGAGAGTTCACCGCCGTCCAGCTGTGGATACGGCGTCGGCGTGAACGGAACGCCGAGTCGCGCTGCCGCCCTGCGGCGCTCGAACTCCGCGAACCGGCGCAGCACTTTGGCGGCCTCGGGCAGGGCGGGCAGCCCGATGATCACGGCGGCGAACATCAGGGCCGCCACCACCAGGAACGTGCCCACATATGCGAGCAGCGCGATCGGAATGCCGATGAACAGATAGCGCGACGCATCCCACGAACGCCGGATGGCGACCGTCAGCGGGGCGGGAGTGGTGCTCATGACACAGCACGTTACGGGGGTTCACCCGCCGCCGGAGTGGGGGCCTCCCCCTGACCGTGGTGGAGCTGGCTGAACCGTTCCTAACCAGTGTGCGTGAGTGGGTCCTGGACCCACTGCTGCGTACTGGGCGCATCCCGAACGGTGTTGGATGCGCTGGGTTCCCGCTTTCGCGTCCCGTTCGGTAACGGCTCTCCAGGGGGCCGGTCCGTTGTGGGCGGGCGGGTTCCCTCACGCCCTCGGAGACCTGGTCCGGCCTGGGCGGTCCGATGCCCCGCACGATCACTCCGGTCGTGTGGGGGCGGTGCCGTCCGACGCCGGATCGGGTGTCCGAGGGCGCGTCGTCCGATCGCGATGCCGGCGGCATCGTGACGGGACATTCTGCGGTGCGGGGTGGCCAGCGGTTTCTGCCAGTGCTGGGCACCCCACATGCTGGTGTAGGCGGGGTCGACCGCGACAATGCTCAGGCCGTGTTCGGCGGCCATGGAGACCAGCCGGGCCTTGAGCTTGCCGGTCGGCATGCCGGAGATGAGCTGCCGGAACCGCTTGCGGCGGCCGTGCTTCTCGCGGGTCTTCTCGGTGGTGAAGTCGAGGTCCTCGATGGCGATCGCGGCAACACCGGCACTCTTGGCCCAGTTGATCAGGCGGGTCAGGGCGTGGCGGATCTGGGCGTCTCGGTGGCCGGCCGAACCGGACAGGTCGTAGAAGAACCGCCGCGGGTCGCCGACGGGGTTGCCGTGCCGGTCCAGGTGGTAGGCGGCGAAGTGGTCCGCGTTGGTGTCGACGCCGATCACACCCCGGGCGCGGGCGGTCTCCAGCGGGATGGTCTGGATGACGGGGCGTTGCCAGGACGCGGTGAGGTACCAGGCGGCCGCGGTCCGTGTCGAGGTGGATGCGGTAGGCGACGGCCCGGTTCGAGGTGATGCGGTCGGCCCACTCCGCACCCCGGTGCGCAAACGCCACGGTCGAGGTGAGGGTGTACCGGCCATGAGGGGCGTTGGCCAAGTGCGCGAGCGGGGCAGGCAGTTTGATGCTCACCTCGCCCTCCGGAGTGACGCGGATCGTCTCGTTCCCGAACCGCTTCCCCGACTCGCCGTCGGCAGCGATGAACCAGCGTTCCGCCTCCCACCGTTCCCGCCACTGCTCCTCGGTGAGACGGGCCTGGGCGAGGTGATGGCGGGTGTTCAGGAGACGTCTGCCGCCCCGGACCACCCGCACCCGTCCGGCCTGCCACTCAGCGACAGCAGCAGTGTGCCGGTCTTCCAGTGCCGCGAGGCGGCGGGACTTGCAAAACCACTCGCCCTTGGAGCGGTAGCCACCCGCCGCACGCTTGGTGCCCTTCGACCCGATCGGGAGGGACAGGCGGTGCCGCAGCGTCCTGATCCCGGCCGCCAGCTTCCCGATATACGCCGCCTGGCAACGGCGCGCGAGCGCCCACTGATCGTGCGTGGCCTTGGTGATCGCACCCGCGATCCGCGACGACGACACCCCGGTCAGGTCCCGCTTACGCGCCGCCCAGGTGTCCGCACCGTGCTCCAGGCCATCCGCACAGCGGGCCCTGAGATCACGGGAAGCAAGCGCCCCCTGATGCTCACCGACCAAGCGGAGCACGTTCTCGTCCAGGGGTGTGAGGTGTTTGAGGCGGTCCCGGATTGCCACCCCGCACGGCCCGGGCACCACGAACGGCGCCGCCAACTCCCGCAAACCACCCATCACAACACCCCCTCCCCAAGACTGGAAACCTGCCACCCAGCCCAACGAGGAGCAGCCGCCAAGGTCACCCATTCGGCCCCAGAACTCCCGTTCCCGCTCCCGCGAACCCGCCGACAGGACTCACTCCCACTCACCACAACGCACTTCAGCTCAGCGCGCACCCTCTCCCCGTACACGGGTGCGCAGGTCCGTACCGCGACGGCGGACGACGTACGGATCGCCCCGCCGTCGTCGGACCAGGACAACGCCCTGGTCATCATCGGTGTCGGGGTGATCGGCGGCTTCGCCCTGCTCGCGGTGATCAGCACGCTGTCCCTGATCACGGTGGGCCGCCGCCCCGAATTCCGACTGCTGCGGATGGTCGGCGCGGGCCGCCGCCAGGTGAGGCGGATGCTGGTCCTGGAGACGGGACTGGTGGCGGTGGCGGGCCTGGCAATCGGCACACTGGTCGCGGCGGTCCCGCTGGTGGCGTTCGCGGCGTCGACAACCGGTTCGGTGCCGTATCTGCCGCCGGTGCAGTACGGGGTGCTGGTGCTGGCCGTGACGGTGGCGGCGGGTGCGGGGGCGATGTGGCCGGGCTCGCCCGGCGGCCGCTTCGTCCTCAAACGCCGAGCTTGAGCCCGTTCGGCGGTTGAGGACGACGCCCGCCGCCGACGCGCGTCATGGGAGGCGGACGCCCCGCCCCACGGCGCGCGTCACAGTGAGGCCGGCAGCGGCAGCGCCGCCTCCCGTACCGCCGCCGTGGCCAGCGCGTCGAGCACCGGCGCGATCAGCGGATGCTCCTCCGCTCCGTGCCGCACCGCGGCGAAGACCCGGCGGGTCGGCGCGCTGCCCTCCACCGGCCGCACCACCACCCCCGTGAGGTCCATCCCCCGCAACGCCGACCGCGGCACCAGCGCCACCCCGGCACCCGCGCCGGCCAGCGCGACCACCGCACGGAAGTCGTCCGAGGAGTGCTCCAGCCTCGGCTGGAACCCGGCGAACTCGCAGGCCAGGACCACCACGTCATGGCACGGGTTGCCGGGGTACGGACCGATCCACGGGTCCTTCTCCAGGTCGGCGACCGCCACCTGTTCCTGGCAGGCCAGCCGATGCCCCACCGGCAACACCGCGTCGAACGGCTCCGAGTACAGCGGTACCCGGGTCAGCCGCCGGTCGTCCTCGCCGGGCGCGCCCCGGTACTCGACGGCGACCGCGACATCGACCTGCCGGTCGAGCACCATCGGCACGCTCGCATCGCCCTCGGCGTCCTGGACGCGGACCCGGATGCCGGGCGCGGTGAGCGTCAGTTCGGCTAGGGCGGGGGCGAGGACCAGGCCGATGCCGGTGGCGAACGCGGCGACCGTGACCGTACCGGCGTCCCCCGCGCTGTATGCGGCGAGCTCGGCCTCCGCCCGTTCCAGCTGGGCGAGGACCGCGTTGGTGTGGGTCAGCAGGATCTCGCCGGCGGCGGTGAGCCGGACGCCGCGCGCGCCGCGATCGACCAGCCGGTGCCCGGTCTCCTGCTCCAGCGCGGCGAGCTGCTGGGAGACCGCGGAGGGCGTGAGATACAGCGCGGCGGCTGCGGCAGTCACCGTGCGGTGGTCCGCCACCGCACGGAGAATGCGCAGCCGCCGTGCATCGATCATGTGCCCCATTGTCCCAGGTCACGGAGGGAACCCCGCCGCCCGGGTGAGGCTCCCGGGTGAGGCCCGGGCGCTACTCCCCCAGCGCCGCCCGCGCGTCGACGAACGCGTCCACGGCGCGGTTCACATCCGCCGTGGAGTGCGCGGCGGAGAGCTGGACGCGGATACGGGCCGCGCCCTGCGGGACTACCGGGTAGGAGAACCCGATCACGTACACACCGCGCTCCAGGAGCAGCTCCGCCATCCGGCCTGCCTTCGCCGCGTCCCCGATCATGACGGGGGCGATGGCGTGGTCGCCGGGCAGGACGTCGAAGCCTTCCTCGGTCATCCGGGTACGGAAGAGCGCGGTGTTGGCATTGAGCTGCTCGCGCAGGTCGCCTGCGGCCTCCAGCAGGTCCAGGACCTTGAGCGAGGCCGCCGCGATGACCGGGGCGAGCGAGTTGGAGAAGAGGTACGGGCGCGAGCGCTGGCGCAGCAGCGCGACGATCTCGGCGCGGGCCGCGACATAACCGCCGGACGCACCGCCGAGCGCCTTGCCGAGGGTGCCGGTGATGATGTCGACGCGGTCCATCACGTCGTGCAGCTCGGGCGTTCCGCGGCCGCCGGGGCCGACGAAGCCGACGGCGTGCGAGTCGTCGACCATGACCATGGCGTCGTAGCGTTCGGCCAGGTCGCAGATCTCGCGCAGCGGGGCGACGTACCCGTCCATGGAGAAGACGCCGTCGGTGACGACGAGCCGGCGCCGGGCCCCGGACGCCTCCTTCAGCTGCGTCTCCAGGTCGGCCATGTCGCGGTTGGCGTAGCGGAAGCGCTTGGCCTTGGAGAGGCGGATGCCGTCGATGATGGAGGCGTGGTTGAGGGCGTCGGAGATGACCGCGTCCTCCGGGCCGAGGACGGTCTCGAAGACACCGCCGTTGGCGTCGAAGCAGGAGGAGTAGAGGATCGTGTCCTCCTGGCCGAGGAACGTGGAGAGCCGCTGCTCCAGCTCCTTGTGGACCTCCTGGGTGCCGCAGATGAAGCGGACCGAGGCCATGCCGTAGCCCCAGCGGTCCAGCGCATCGTGGGCGGCGGCGATCACGTCGGGGTGGTCGGCGAGGCCCAGGTAGTTGTTGGCGCAGAAGTTGAGCACCTCACCGGGGCGGCCGCCCGCGGTGACGGCGACGGTCGCGGACTGCGGGGTGCCGATCACGCGCTCGGGCTTGTGCAGTCCGGCGGCCTCGATCTCTTCGAGGGTGGTGCGCATGTCGTCGCGTACGGAGTCGAACATGAGGGGTGTCTCCCAGCTGTCTACGAGGGCGTCGGGTCAGGAGGTCCAGTCGAGGATGACCTTGCCGCCGCGGCCGCTCGCCGCGTCGTCGAAGGCCGCTTCGAAGTCGCGGTAGCCGTACCGGCCGGTGATCACGGGGGCGAGGTCGAGGCCGCCTTCCAGCAGTACGGACATGGCGTACCAGGTCTCGTACATCTCGCGGCCGTAGATGCCCTTGATGGTGATCATCGAGGTGACGATGCGGGACCAGTCGACGGGGAACTCCTCGGACGGCAGTCCGAGCATGGCGATCCGGCCGCCGTGCGTCATGTTCTCGATCATGTGGCGCATCGCCTCGGGCCGCCCGGACATCTCCAGGCCGATGTCGAAGCCCTCGCGCAGTCCGAGGCGCTTCTGCCCTTCGAAGATGGTCTCCTCGCTGACGTTGAGAGCGAGGCTGACGCCGACCTTCCGGGCCAGTTCCAGCCGGGCCTCGCTGACGTCGGTGATGACGACGTGGCGGGCGCCCGCGTGCCGGGCGACCGCCGCGGCCATGATGCCGATCGGTCCGGCGCCGGTGATCAGGACGTCCTCGCCGACCAGCGGGAACGACAGCGCGGTGTGCACGGCGTTGCCGAACGGGTCGAAGATCGCGGCGATGTCGAGGTCGACGGGGCCCCGGTGGACCCACACGTTCGACGCGGGCAGGGCGACGTACTCGGCGAACGCCCCGTCCCGGCCGACGCCGAGCCCGAGCGTGGAGCGGCACAGGTGACGGCGGCCCGCCAGACAGTTGCGGCACTTCCCGCACACGAGGTGGCCCTCGCCGCTGACCAGGTCACCTACGTTGATGTCGACGACATCGGCGCCGATCTCCGCGACCTCGCCGACGAACTCGTGGCCGAGGACGAGCGGGGTCCTCACGGCCTGCTGCGCCCAGCCGTCGTAGTTCCGGATGTGCAGATCGGTGCCGCAGATGCCGGTGCGGAGCACCTTGATCAGTACGTCCGAGGGACCGATCTCCGGCTCGGGCACGTCCATCAGCCAGAGTCCCGGCTCGGCCTTCTGCTTCACGAGTGCCTTCACGGCTGCGGCTCCCTGCGCTGGTACGGCGTTGAGTACCCCGGGCCGGGGGCAGCCTTGAGGAAGCCTGCGGCCCGGGGAAGAAAAGAGGGACGGCATGGCAGCACGCGTCGATCGGCTGCCGCGCACCATCCTCTGCCGTCACGGAGAAATCTGCCGCACCCCGCGCCACAGGTCCATCGAGGTTTTCTTAAGCGCGCCCGCAGTTCCGCTTCATGCCGGGCCAGCGGCTGTGCACAGCGCCATCGTCGGCGCTGGCGCGGGCGCCCGCCCCGCCTCCCGCTGCGTTCACGGCCTGGACCTTGTGTCCGCACACGCTGTGATCTTCGGCCGACGGAGTCGGCAGCATTCCGGAAAGGCCTCCGTCGGGGTCACGAATCTGGTGGGATGGTTCCTCGTACGCGAGTGAGCACGGGAATATCCGAAGTCCCGTGCGACGGGCCGGCCGCCCCTGAAACGGGGTGACCGGCCCTCCGTACCACGTAAATGATCAGTCGCCGAGCTCCTGCGGCGGGTTGTCGCGGCCCGGCACCTCATTGGGTGCCAGGACGCGGCTGTCGCCCGGGTACGGCTTGGTCCATCCGGTGGACGCGTACCAGGTGATCCGGTTCAGCTGGGCCGGGTTCACCTGGTCCTCGACGGGGTGGGAGCCGCCCGTGCTCTTCGCCTGGATCGCGCTCCAGGCCTCCCACTGCGCGGCGATCTCCCGCATATGGGCGGGCACCTGCGGGCGCTGCGCACCCCTGTCGGCCGGCCTCGCGGCAGCCGCCGAGGCCGGCTTCTTGAGCCCGTAGTCCAGCGGGATCCGGTTGGGCATGCTGGTGTACGGGGTGAAGTCGGGCTTCTCCGTGAACAAGTCACGCATGGGCTCGGCGGCCCGGTCGATCTGGTTCATCGGCTGGGCCCCGAGCATCTGCTCGATGGTCTTCACCACGTTGATCTGGGTGTAGTACGTGGAGGTGACGGCGCCCCGCTTGGCGTAGGGGCTGATCACCCAGAGGGGTGCGCGGTGCCCGTCGACGTGGTCGACACCGGCCTGCGAGTCGTCCTGGAGGACGAAGATTGCCGTGTCCTTCCAGAACTTGCTGTGCGAGATCGTGTCGACGACCCGGCCGACGGCGAGGTCGTTGTCGGCGACCATCGCGGTCGGGTAGGGGTCGATGCCGCTGGTGCCGTTGGTGTGGTCCTGCGGCAGCGCCATCATGGTGAAGTTGGGGAGCTTGCCCTTCTTCTCGTACTCCTTGAAGTACCGCTGCCAGATGTCGACCCGGTACTGGTCGGGGATGTCGGTGTCGAAGGTCGGGTAGTCCGGGTGGTTGATCTTGTTGACGGAGGGGACGTCGGAGGTCGAAGGGTAGGCGCCGATGGGGGTGTTGAGCTCCCCGGTCGCCTTGCCCTCCAGCACCTGGGAGTCGTGGTACCACTGCGCCCAGGTGGGCGCGCCGGTCGCCGGAAGGGCGATGTTGCCCGCGTACTCGCTGAAGTTGTCGACGGACTTGCCGGCCCGCTCGACGGTGTTCCAGAGGAACCCGCTGCGCTGGTAGGCGAGGGCGTCGTTGCCGAGCGAGGGGTAACTGCGGTACCAGGTGCCGAATTCGTGTTCGATGTAGTCGTTGTTGTCGGCCTGGGTCAGCCAGTTGTGGCCGTCGGCGGAGAGCGTACCGACGTCGTAGAAGTTGTCGTTGACGCCGAACTCGTCCGCCAGGGCGTGCTGGTTGGGTGTGACGGTCCGGCCGAACTGGGCCAGGGACGGATCGCTGTCGCCCTTGCCGATATCGCCGAGCACCTGGTCGTAGGTGCGGTTCTCCTTGATGATCAGGAAGATGTGCTTGATCTTGGAGGGGCTGCCGAGCTTGGCCGGGATGACCTGCTCGCGGTCGCGCGCCGAGCCGTAGGTCTGCTTCTGCCTCAGCAGCTTCGCCCAGTCGTTGTTGATGAAGACCCGGTGGGTGAGCCCCCCGAGCTGTCGCTTGGACGGCATCGGGAAGGTGGTGACGGAGGCGGTGTCGTTGTACGTGTTGTGACCGGTCGCCGTACCACCGTTGTTGGGTCCGGCGCTCGGGCCCTGGCTGTTCCGGCTGGGGGTGCCGCGGCTTCCGATGCCCTTGGCGTTGGTGACGACGACGTCCCCGGTGGCCCGGCTCACCTGGACGCCGCTCGGGTACCAGTCGGTGGGGATCAGCCCTTCGTAGCGGACGGGGGCAATACCACCGTTCCAGCGGTACTGGGCCAGTGCGTTGTCCCGACCGAGGCTGACGAGCAGGGTGTGGTCGTCGGTGAAGGCGAAGGCGTTGGGGGCGCTGCCGACCGAGGAGCCGGGCAGTGGGTTGACGTTGAAGGTCTGGGTGACCTTCTTCGACTTCACGTCGATGACGGAGACGCTGTCGTTGTTGGAGTTGGCGACGAGCAGTGAACGCCCGTGGAGCAGCAGGGCGCTGGGCTCCAGGCCGACGCGTACGGTCTTCGTCTCCTTCTCCGCGGCCAGGTCGACGACCGAGACGGTGCCGTTGGTGACGGCGCCGTTCTTGGTGTCGGCGACCACCGGAGTGCCGTTGGAGAGGTTGGTGTTGTCGCCATTCTTCGCCGGACGTCCGCCTTCGTTGGTTACGTAGGCCTCGCCGCCGGTCAGGACCACCTGGCGGGGCGCGTTGCCGACCGGGATCTCCTTGACCAGGGTGTTCGTCGCGGTGTCGATGACGCCGAGGGTGTTACTGCCGTTGAGTGCGACGTAGAGCTTCGCTCCGTCGTCGGACAGGGCCATGCCGCCGGGCAGGGCGTCGCCGTGCGAGCCCTTGAGCGTGATCGAGGCGGCGGGCGAGGGGACGACGGTGCCGTCGCCGTTCACCGTGAACCGCAGCAGGGTGTGGGACTGCGGGAACCAGAGGGTCTTGCCGTCGGACGAGTAGAGCGGCCCGTCGGTGCCTGCCTTGCCGTCGCCGATCTTCTTGTCCCCGCTCGCCCCGGTGCCGACGCGCTGGAGGACAGCGCCGGTGGTGACGTCCATGAGGGTCAGATAGCCGGTGCCGTGCAGATACGTGAGGGCGGCGAGGGTGCGTCCGTCGGGGCTCAGTGTGCTGGACAGCATCCGTGCGTCGTTCACAAGGTGGCGGGTGCCGAGCGGGGCGACGCGCTGGTTGTCGGGCAGCAGTATGCCCTGGGCGGTCGTCGTCCCGTCGACCTTGTTCTCGCCGAAACCGCCGAGTCCGCCGAGTCCGCCGTTGATACCGACGGCGGTGGCCGCGGCCGTGGTGCCGAGTGCGGCCACCAGAACGATGGCCGCCATCGCCGTACCGCTCATTCTCCTGAGGGGTTTGCCGAGCATCCTGTCTCCTGTCCCGCTCCGTGGCATCCGGTCCGGATGCCACGGCGACGCTAGGATCGGGCCGTGAACGGTACGCGCCGTGTCCATGTGTCGCGGCGACGTCCACTCGGCAAACAGTCTGTTCCCAACACCACATGACTGAAAGGCATTTGACGGTCAAGAGACGTCGAAGCAGCCGTCGAACTCGTACAGCGGGTTGGTACGGCTCACTCCGTCGATGTCCTTCATCAGCTGCTGCCCGACCTGGGTGGCGGGCCCCTGCGCCGTGAAGCACCCGGTGGGCAGCACATGCACTTCGTACGTCAGCGGCCGGGTGACCCCGCCGGGTGAAGGCCACCGCACCACACACGTCCAGTCGTCCGCCGCGCCCCGGTCCGGCGAGGACTTCGTGCCACGGTTGCAGTCGGCCCAGCGGTCCGGGCGTTCGGCCCGGTCGTTGCCGTGCTGGGCGCGCTGCTGGAGCACGTACAGATTGCTGAACTCCGGTCCGAGCGCGCCTTCGAGACGCGCTTTGGTGACATCGGTCCCGGCGCATCCGCCGACCGTGACGATCGCCGCGGCCACTGCTCCGGCCGTCAGGGTGATCCGTCGCATCATCGAGCTCATCCCTTCGTGAAGTCGCGTCTGAGCATGACGATATGACCGACCATCAGACATACGGCTGCGCATCCGACGCTGACGTACGCCCCGGTCACCAGCGGCTGGTGGAAGGCGGGTTCGGTGGTGAGTCCGTGCCAGGCGTCGAACGCTGTTGTCGGCAGGAGGCGCCGGACCGGTCCGAGCCCGTCCACCAGCGACACAAGCTGCAACAGCAGCCCGAGCACGGCGGGTGCGCCGATACCGGCCGCGCTGTGCCGGGTGGCCAGCGAGAAGAACACGCCGAGCGCCGTGAAGGCGAGGCAAGGCAGCAGCATGTACAGCCAGCTCTGCACGACGATCCCGGCCGCCCGCCCCGCCTCGATCTCCTGTCCGGACAGCCCGACGAGCGGCTGGTGACCGATGACCAGCACCCCCGCGGCAAGGCTCCCCGCCCCCAGCAACAACACCACCACGACCGAGTAGGTGACGGCCGCCAGGGTCTTCCCGGCGAAGATCTGCCCACGGGTACGGGAGCGGGTGAGGATGGTCTTCCAGGTGCCGTGATGGTCCTCGGACGAGAAGATGTCCCCGGCCACCAGGCACACCAGCAGCGGCAACGCCCACTGCCCGGCGAACCCGAGGACGACGAGCGGCACGGCGAACCCCGAGTCGTGCGCCCACCGTCCGAACAGCGTGTCCGACGGCAGGGTGTCCTGGGCCTTGAGCCCCAGCGCGAAGAGGAACGGGGCGACCAGGCAGAGTGCGAGCACCGCCCTGATCCGCCACTGTGCGGTGAGCTTCTCCAGCTCCCAGAGGTAGACGGTACGGGCTCCGCCCCGACGGCGGGCGGCGGTCCGCTCGGCTTCAGGCACCTCGACCGAACTGTCACATGTCACATCACTCATCGAGCCGACGCCTCCTCGGTCAGGCGAAGAAATTGCTGTTCCAAGGAGGTGGTCTCCAGCCGCAGTTCACGTACGGCGACGCCGGCCCGGCCCAGCTCCAGCACGAATCGGTCGAGCGCCTCGCGCCGCGCCCGCACGGCGAGCCCGGCAGCCCCCTCGCGTGCGACCGACACTCCCACCGCATCCGCAGCGACCTTCTCAGCTGCCCGGTCGTCGCTGGTCAGCAGACGGTGTGCGGGGTCAGGGGCGTGATCCCGGAGTTCGTCGAGTCCCCCGGTGTACACGATCCGCCCATGATTCATGATCGTGACGGTGTCGCAGAGCTGCTCGACCTCGGCCATGTTGTGACTGCTGAGCAGCACGGTGAGCCCGCCCTCGCCGAGCTCCCGCACGAGCGCCCGCATATCGCGGACCCCGGCGGGGTCCAGCCCATTGGCGGGTTCGTCGAACACCAGAAGCCTGGGGCTGCGCAAAAGTGCGGCCGCGATTCCGAGCCGCTGCCGCATCCCGAACGAGAACCCGCCGACCTTCTGCCGCGCCACCCCGCTCAGATCGACACGCGCCAACGCATCGCCGACGGCGGTCTCATCGGCCCCGCCGCCGTCGTAGGCGGCCAGCAGTGCCAGATTCCGCTCGGCGGACAGATATGGATAGAACCGCGGGCTCTCCACAAACCCGGCCGGCCCATCGAGTCCCCCGCCCCCGGCCCGCCGAACCTCGTGCCCCAGCACATGGAGTTCACCCTCATCGGGCCGCACGAGCCCGAGCACCATCCGCAGAAACGTCGTCTTCCCGGCCCCGTTGGGCCCGAGCAGCCCGTGTACTCCCCCGACTCGAACGGTCAGATCGACCCGGTCCAGGGCGACAGTGGAGCCAAACCTTTTACCGACCCCCCGCCCCACCACAGCCGCCACACCCACGCCCGAGCCGTCCAACCGCGCTCACCTCATCCGTCGCCACCGTCAACGGGCGGAATTTTACGGATGGTTGGCGACGGCAGGGGGAAGACCGAGCGAAAACGGCACGATCAGAACTCGAAGGCGGACGCCCACGCCACTGTCCACCGGCCGCCGGCCGCCGGCTCGGCGGCTCGGCGGCCTTCGCGGCCTCCCGCGCCATCGGCGTCCGGGCGTTACTCCCCGGCGACGGTCTCAGGAGTGTCTGATCCGTCCGGTGTGTGGCGCTGGTGGTACTCGTGGACTTTGCTGAGTCGTGCCTACTGTGTCCGGGTGAACGATGTGAGCAGCGTGTGCACGGGACGAATTGTCGTCCTGGTGCTGCCCGAGGTGAACCTGCTGGATCTGGGCGGTCCGGTGCAGGTATTCCATGCGGCAGCCCACTTGGGGCGTCTATCGGCTGGAGTATGTCGCCGAGACGGGCGGGGTGCGCTCGGCGCAGGGACTGGAGCCGGCCGGGCTGCCAGGGCTGTCGGCGACGCAGGCCGGCCGGGGTGACATGGTGCTCGTGCCGGGGCCACGGCTGACCGGATCCGACCGACTGGGCCGCCGACCCGGCGGCCCTGGGCGCGTGGTATCGCGATTGCCTGGGCCTGGACGCCGATGAGAACGGCCTGTGGCGTCAGGAAACCGGGCTGACGGTGTTCGCGACGTTCGAGTCCGAGACCGACTGCTTCGGGTCCCGCACCCAGCAGACCATGCTCAACTTCCGGGTCCGCGACCTGGATGCGATGCTCGCGCAATTGCGCGCCGAGGGAGCGGACGTGGCTGAAGAGACGCAGGACATGGAGGGTGTCGGCCGATTCGGCTGGGTCACCGATCCCGGGGGCAATCGGGTCGAGCTGTGGCAGCCCGCCTGACCGTGTCTTCACGCAGGCGGTGACGTGCTGGTGGCCCACCCAGTCGCCCTGCGATCGCTGTTCACCTGGGCCGAGCGGGCAGGACTGATCCTCCGCAACCTGACCAGCCGGATCAAGGTCGGGCAGTACCGGTACGGCGTGCTGCAACCGCTCGTCCCCGCTCAGGTCGACCGGTCCGTCACGGCAGCCACCACCCCGGCCACACGGCTCATCCGCGCCTTCGCCAATCGCTGTTCCGTCGTACCGAGGCGGGGGCCGGCCTGGTTTCTCGCCGCGAACCGCTCGTACCCGAGCTCACCGGGTGGCTCCGCGTCATCGGGTGGACGGCTCCGGTTGCGTCCTGGCCGTGTGCGTCGCAGGCTGCCGCTATGGACCGACCCCCGGGAACCAGTGCCCTGCCCGTCCTGGTGACCGGCGCCGCGGGCAGTGTCGGCGCCGTCGGACGTTCCGTCGTCGAGGGCCTTCGGCGACGCGGCCTGCCCGTCCGGGCCGTGGTACGTCGCGAGGACGATCGCGCACGGGCGCTGCGGGCGACCGGCGCCGAGGTCGTGGCCGCAGATCTGACGCGTGCGGACGAGGTCGCCGCCGCCCTGGACGGTTGCGGGCGGATGTACTTCGGCATGGGCGTATCGGCGCAGTATCTGGAGGCGGCTCTGACGGCAGCGGTCGTCGCGCGCGCGTACGGGCGCCTGGAGGTGTTCGTGAACATGTCGCAGCTGACCGTCGCCGAGATGGACCTCGGCCGCACCTCCGAGTCGGATCAGCAGCGGCAGCAGTGGCTGGTCGAGCAGGTCCTCGACTGGTCGGGCCTGCCCGTTGTCCAGATCAGGCCCACCGTGTTCCTGGAGAACCCGCTCTTCCGCGTCGGCTTCTCCTCGATCGCGAAGACGGGCACCATCAGGCTGCCCTTCGGCGAGGCGAAGACCTCCCCGGTGGCGGCCGGCGACGTCGCTGCGGTCGTGGAGGAGGTTCTGGCCGACCCGGCTCCGCACACCGGGCGGATCTACGAGCTGACCGGTCCCCGTTCGGAGGGCATCACCGCCATGGCGGCGCAGGTCTCCGCAGTCCTGGGCCGGCCGGTCGGCTACCGCGACGTCCCCCTGCAGGAGTGGATCGACGACGATCTCAGGCCGCTGGCGCTGCCGGACCACGTCTTCCAGCACATCTCCACCATGGCCCGCCTCCACGCGGAGAACCGGTACGACCGCAAGGCGGACGGTGTGGAGCGGGTCACCGGGCGGCCCCCTTCGGATGTGGCCGACTTCGTCCGGACGCACGCCGACCTGTTCACCGGCCCATGAACGGCGAACTCCTCGACCCGGCCGTCGCCACGGCGGGCGGCCGAGAACTGTGGAGCGCTCTTGACCGAAAGTACCTGCTGCTGCAGGACTCCGGCTGACGCCCCGGCCAAGCCCCGCACGCACAAACGCGCAGGAGCAGAATCATGAACCGTCGTGTCGTCTACACCCGTGGCGGGTTGCCCGCGGACGTCCTGACCGTCATCGATGAACCGGGGCCGGCAGCGCCCGAGCGCGGCCAGGTCCTCATCCGCACCACGGCCTTCACGGTGCACCCTGGTGATCTCCAAACCATCGAGGCCTACCCAGGGACGGCTGCACAGCCGGTTCCGTCCGGTCTGGAGGCCACCGGCGTGGTGGAGGCGATCGGCCCGGGAACCCGCGTGGCGCCGGATGTCAAGGTCGGCGGCCGAGTAACGGTCTTCCCCCAGCCGGGGGCGTGGGCCCAATGGATCGTGGCGGACGCCGAGGTGGTCGTCGCCGTACCGGACGAGCTGTCGGACGAGGTCGCCGCGCAGATGCTGGCGAACCCGCTCACCACAGTGATGCTGCGCCGTGAGGCGGAGGAGCACCTGGCCTTCGGATACGACGGTCTTCTGGTGCAGACCGCTGCGGGCTCGTCGGTCGGTCGGCTGGTGACGGGCGTGTCGCAGTTCCACAACCTGGCGCTCGTCAACGTCGTCCGCAGCGACCGCGGTGCCGCCGAGCTGCGCAAGCGGTTCCCGGACGTGCCGGCCGTGTCGACAGAGCGTCCGGGCTGGGCCGACGAGGTCCGCAAGGCAGCCGGCCGCCGTCCGGTAAGTGTGGCCTTCGACCCGATCGGCGGGAAGCTGGCGGAGAGCCTTCTGGACCTGTTGACGCCGGGCGGGAAACTGGTCAGTTACGGGCTGATCGCCGAGGAGCCGATCCCGGTGCATGCGTCGACGCTGCTGAACAAGTCGCTGACACTGCGGGGCATGAACATCGGCCGGTGGCTGTCCGAGGCCTCCGCCGAGAGGCGGGCATCCGACATCGCCACTGCGAAGCAGATCGCGCTGGGGCTCAAGGACCAGTTCGAGGTGGCCGCCACGTATGGCCTCGGCGAGCTGGCCAATGCCGTTGGGCACGCGGTACGGCCCGGCAAGGTCGGCCTCGTCCTCGTCCGCCCCTGGTAGCCGCCGCTACCTCCTTGAGGCGGCGGCGTCGAGCTGCTGCGGGGTGCGCCTGCGGCAGCTGACCGCGTCCGTCGGCCCCCGTCAGCTGGCCGTTCGTGGCTTCATCCCACAGCTCGGCGAGTTCAGACGGCTCGGCGACCACCTGGTCCAGGGCGTCGATGGCGAGCATTCGGAGGTCTGCGGGAAACTGCGGCATTGGTCCCGAGGGTCCGTAGTTCGAGCACGTAGCTTCGCCGTCAGGGTGCTGTGCGACGACCAGGGCTGCCGCGGCCACGGCTCGCTCGGCGTCGGGGGCTTCCAGTTGGTCTGCAGGGTTGGCGGCGCGTTTGAGCGCGCTGCGGATCATGGACTCGCGGTCGCCCATGGCTGCCTCATCCAGGTCGCTGGCCGAGTGCCTGCTCGTGGTCAGGAGCGGTTCACGGTGGACCCCGCCCAGCCTCTGGGCCGGGCGGGGTCCACGGGCGACTGGCAGCGAAGCAGGCGCTTGCGCACAGTCGAGGCGGTGTTCGCCTGGCCGATTCAGTGCTCCTGGAACAGCGACTGGGCGTGGCTCAGGCTGTACCTGGCGACATCGGTACCCAGTGTGACCCCGGCCTCGTCCGCGAGTCGGGTGTGGATGCCCAGCCAGACCCGCGCGTCCATGTTCTCCAGCGTGAGCTGGTGCCACGCGGTGTAGGTGCGGACGACGCCTGGTGCGGTGCCGCTGGTCAGGGTGAACGGGGCCGTGCGCGGTCCTACGAGGGCGGTGAGAACGGTTTCCGTCGCGCCTGCGTAGGTGTTGTGGCCGCTGGGGTAGTCCGGGTGCGCCGGGGTGGTGTGCAGTGGGGTCCATGACGGGTCGGCAGGGATCTCGCCGACGCCGGTTCGGATCGCGGTGACGGGGCGCCACAGCGGGTAGGTGTACTTGCTGTCGGAGGTGGCGATCTGGGTGTCCACCAGCGTGGCGTTGGTCAGGGCGACGAGTTCGGCCTGCTTGAGCAGCGGCTGGTGGGAGGTGGCGGCGAGCGCGACGCGAATCGGCTTGGTCCACAGGGCCGGCGAGGAGTCGAACCAGAAGTTGGCCGTGTCGGTCTGCCGCGCGGTGCGCACGGTGCTGTTCAGCTCGCCGAAGTCTCGCACCTCCTTCAGGTCGGTCTGGTACCGCTTGGACGTCGGAGCGGGAGGCGCGGGCAGTCGGAACTGGCTGCCGCTTTTCAGCAGGAAGGGCCGGGCGAACCGGCTGCCGTTCTGGATGGCGGGGGCGAACGCGGGCGGGGTGGGTTGCCAGACGCCTGGCGCGGCCGGCGGCACGGTGAAGGGGGCGTTCACCGAGGCCGCGTCGAGGCCGTCTCCCTCGCGGTCGTGCAGGACCTCCAGCGCCTGGCGTTCGCCGGCTGTGGTGCCCAAGGTCTCGGCCGGGCCGTCGGGAATCTGATCCAGGGTCTGCTGCAGGGCGGCATCCAGCTCCGGGGCACGGGTGGGCACCAGCTCCACCAGGGCGCGGTGCACCGCGGCGGCCAGCGCCGCGTCCTGATAGTCCCTACGGTCGACCCCAGACGGCACATGTCGCAGGGCCCGCGCCGCCGCAATCCAACTGACCGCCCAAGTACGGCTGTTGGTCACCGGAGGGAGTGATGAGCCAGCCGTCGCGATCGTGTCAGCTGTGGTGTCGTACCAGGCGAGCGCCACGGATGTGCGACCGTGCCCAGGCGCAGGGGCGGCGGCGACGCTCGACGCTGTGCCGGAGGTGACCAGCAGTGCCATGGAGGCCACCAGGGCCGCACGGGTCTTCGGGGAGTTCATGGGAGTAGCTCCTCATGGTGGGGTGGGGGGCCGGGTGTCGGCGCGCCCGTCTGGCAGTCATGTGCGACGGGACGTAAAAAATTGAGGATTTTGCACTGGCCGCAGCAGGTTTCCGGACGAAGCCGTGGGGCCTTGGCCCGGGAACCTGCGGAGCACGGTGCCGTGTCGGCCCGGACGCCCTGCCCGCGGCTGGGGATGCCGCTGCGGGCAGGGACGGTCTTCGGCGTGGCCGGGCGTGCGCCGGCAATGATGTATCCGGGCAGTCGGCGAGCCCAGGAAGTGCCCGGACATGTCTGCAGTCGAGTAACGGGTGTCCGCAGGGGCCACGTACGGAGCAGCGGACGAAGACGGGCGAGGCGGCATCGTCGTCGCTCCGTCTCATCAGCACCAGCGCGCACTGCGGCACACGTGCAGGCGTTCACAGGCCCAGCAGCGGCGCCCTCCTGACCTGGCGGGGTTCAGGCGGGATCGGCGTTGATGTGGAAGGGGACGGTGACGATGTTGGAGGCGACGCCCATCAGCGCCAGGTCCTTGGCGTCGATCTTCCCATTGCCGTTGAGGTCCTTCACGACGCTGGGTGCGTCGTTGTAGATGCCGTCGTGGTTGAGGTCGTCGACGACGGCCACGGTCAGGGTGGTGTCGACATTCTGCCCCGCGATGGGGGCGCCGACGATCCAGGTGTCCCACAGTTCGGTCTTGTGCGGGGTGCGGTTGGTGACGCCGGAGAGGTTGAACAGGTTGGCCAGGTTGGTGCCGGGCCCGGAGAAGCCGGGGAGGGTGCTGTTGGTGGTGGAGTCCAGCACGACCAGTCCAGGGATCTTGTCGTCCTGGCCGGTGGAGAACGTGCCGGGGAAGGGGGCGATGTTGTTGTGCGCGGCCGGGCCGGTGAGCTGGAGCCCGTTGAAGCCGGTCTGGGCCAGGGTCTTGTCCCGGAAGGAGAGCTTCAGATCCACGAGCCAGCCCTTGCCCTCCACGCCCGCGTTGTCCCCGCGCTTGGGCGCGATGACCTCCACCTTGACCGGGTGCGTTGCGGTGGAGGCGGACGTGTCCAGGCTCGAGGCGTTCGCGCTGGTCAGCCCGGAGGCCGCGGCGCCCAGGCCGAGAACCATGGCCGCACCCGCACCGAGGGCCCAGCCGAACTTCTTCTTCCTCATGACTTGTTCTCCTGAGTGTTGAGAGATTTGCAGTCATGTGTACGACCACCTGCGGCACTCGGTTCAGCCCGCAGGTCAACTGGTAATGCTTTGTTGGGTGGCGCGCGCCGGGGGGCTGGTCACGGTCGTGTTCCGGCGGTTCTTTGTCCGTGTGGCTCCGGACGAGCTGGGCCGTTCACGCGATGAGCTCGGGGCGTTCGCGGCGGAAATATTCGCTCCGCATCCCGGGCGACCAAGGTCACCGGCCGAAATGGCGTCCGACCCCGGACATGCTCGACGAGCTCGCCACGTGGCACCTGGCCCCGCCCGTCCACGATCAACCTGGCGTCGCGGGCCGGACCGTCCGGGGATGCCCTGGGCAGGTCGGGCTCCCGCAGGGCGACCCGGGCGACGGAATCAGCGTCGATCGGGTCGGATTTGCCCCGCTCGCGGGCGGAGCGCCGGGCGCCACCCATAAGCCGGTGTCGCACTCGCCGGCATCGGCCTCGGCCTGGCGGATCCAGCCGCGCAGGGTCTCGGGATGCACACCCAACTCGAGCGCCAGACGCTTGATCTGGGGCTTTGGCTCGATGCTGCGATACATCCGCACCGCACGCTCACGCAACTCCAGCAGATACTTATGGGGAGCAGTCATGGTCACAGTTCCTTTCACGAGAACCACCTGACCCGATGCCAGCTCCCTCCGCATCCAGAAAAATCCCCCGATCAGTTCCGCGGTGACAACGAGGAAGCAGCCCGCCAATCGCGTTCGCATCCCAGGCCCGTCACCCCGCGCCGACCGGCCACAACCTGCCGGACTGCCGGATCCGACAGCACAGGGTTGGATCGTCCGGCGTCCGTCACGGCTGCGGGGACGAGGATGCCGTCCAGCGCGCCCGTGGTCCCGGCGCCGGCCCCGTGTCGGCGCTCGCGTGCACACCCCTGTTACAAAGGGCGCCGACGGGCCTTCGCTCCAACGGACGGCGAGAACCTGAGTTGGTCCGCTGCCTGCGGGTGAACTCAAACCCCCAGCTCGTCGTATACGTAGCCGCAAGGGCACACGATCAGTGCCTCAGGACACAAGAAACCGCATGTCGCAGCCGTCCTCGAAGACGGCGCAGCCGGTGCGGTCAGGTATGGAAGTGAGTCGGATGGATCGGATCTGGTTCCGCGCCTCCCCTGGGCACGGACTGTCCACCGCCTGCAGCCCGGGCCCGGCGACGCTCCAAGCGACCCCAGCCTGCGAGACGAGGACATCGAGCTTGACGCCGGACGAACAGTTGATGACTGCGTTGTACACCGAGCACCACGATGTGCTGCTCTCCTTCGTGCGCAGGTACGTGCACAGTCCTGAGCAGGCGGAGGACGTCGTGCAGGAGACGCTGCTGCGGGCGTGGCGCAGCATCAACAAGATCGAGCCACGCCAGGTCACCATCCGCTCCTATCTCTTCACGATCGCCCGCAACGTGCTCACCGACGGCTGGCGCGCTGAGCAGCGGCGTCCGGAACTGCTCTGCGACAACGAGGCACTCGCGGCTGTACCTTCTGCCGATGATGTGGAGGCGGCGCTGGAGGGGCACGTGATCACCGCAGCGTTGGAACGCTTGTCCAGCGAGCACCGTGACGTGATCCAGGCGCTGTACTTCGAGGGGCTGACCGTCGCCGAGTCCGCGTCACGGCTCACGATCCCGGAGGGAACGGTCAAGTCCCGCGCCTACTACGCCGTACGCAACCTGCGCGCAGCCTTTGAAGAAATGGGAGTTCTACGGTGAGCACCGACCACGATGACGTGCGCATGCTGATCGGCGCGTATGTGCTGGGCGGTCTCAGCGAGACCGACCGCCGCGTCCTGGAGTCCCACCTGCCCACGTGCCAGGAATGCCGTGACGAGCTCGCACACTCGGCCCCGCTGGCGGGACTGCTCCGCCGCGCCCCGGGCATGTCCACGCCCCGTCCCCAGGCCACGCGCGAGGCCGACACCGACGCGGCGCCCCCGGCTTCGTCGGGCGGGCTCGACCGTCTGCTGGAGCAGGTCCGCGCCGCCGATGTCGCACGCAGGCGCCGGGCTCGTCGGCAGTGGCTGGCATTGGCTGCGGCCCTGATCGTGGTTGCCGGGCTCGGACTGGGGTCGATGCTGCCGTTCCGGCACTCGACAGGCCCGGCCACGGCCTTCACCTCAGCCGCCGGGTACTCCGTGTCCGGCCGTGCCACGCTCACGGCCAAGCCCTGGGGCACTGCGGTGAGCGTCACCCTGGCCGACCTGCCCGCAGGCGCACCAGGACCCTTCATCCTCCAGGTCTCCTCGGTGGACGGCCGCAAGGAGCAGGCGGCCACCTGGGCGATCACCCCCAACGGCAGCGCCGCCGTGACGGGGGCGAGTGCCTTGCACCTTCCCGACATCCGATCCATCTCCGTGATGGACCATGCGGGACGCCTGGTCGCCACGACCCGACCACTCTGACCTGCCTCGACCACCATCCCGCGGACCGCTCCACTGCCGGGCCCACGGGATGGTCCCGCCTGCCCTGACGCGGGCGACACGCCGCTGACCTGACGTCGTTGCCCCTGCAGAGCGGTTGCCCCAGCACGTGCGACTCGGGGCAACCGGGCATGGCGCCGCGCTCAAGCCATCTCGCCGCAATTCCACCTTGCTATTGAAAGGGTTACCCCGATGAAGATTCACACCCGCGTCGCATCTGCCGCGGCCACCATGCTCGCCGTCGCCGCCCTGGCAACCGCCTGCTCCTCCGACGGCGGCAGCACAACCACCGCACCATCCGCACCGGCTTCGTCGGATGCCGCTGCCGCTGCCGGGGCGGTGAGCACGTCGTCGTCGCCGACGCTGGGCACCATCATCGTCAACGAGGCGGGCCGTACCCTGTACGCGTTCGACAAGGACACCACAAGTCCTCCGATGTCGAACTGCTACGCGGACTGTGCCGCCAAGTGGCCGGCGGTCCCGGCCACCACCGACGTCAAGGGCATCGACCCCAGCCTGCTCGGCTCGGTCACGCGCAAGGACGGCACCAAGCAGCTCACCATCAAGAATCACCCGGTCTACCTCTTCGCGGGCGACCAGGCAGCCGGTGACATCAAGGGCCAGGCGGTGAAGGGTGTCTGGCACGCCCTCACCCCCCAGGGAACCGAGATCAAGACGCCGAAGGTTTGATCGTCGATCTCGGTGCGCGACTGGTGAGAGGCCGTCCGCCGCGTGAACCCCGGCGCGTGCGGGCGGCCTTGTGAACCGCGGCTCGGGCAGAGACGGGTCCAGGAGCACGACCCATCTGCGCTCACCCGGCCGGGCGGGAGCGTGCGGGGGCGCCGGGACGGGAGTCCTACGTTTCAGGAGTTCCGCAAGAAGACCCTGATATGTCCGGCGAGTTGCTGCGGCTGGTCCTCGGGAATGAGCGTGTAGCTGTCGCGGATCTCCACGAGTTCGCCCCGAGGCAGCAACTCGGCGAGCCTGCGCCCGTGTTCGAGCGGCATGACCTTGTCCTCGGCCGCCCAGGCCACCAGCGCGGGTCGGTCGAATTCTCGCAACTTCTCGGCCCACCGGAGGAGTTCTTTCTTCGGCGGCACACCGAGGACGTACTTCCGCAGATCCCGCCGGATCTCCTTGGACGTCCACAGCGGCCGGAACCACGCGTCCATCACCTCGTGGGGCACCGGACGCTTGCTCATCCACCCCCAGGTCATGGGCAGCCGCCGCATCGGTTTCGCCTTCAAGAGGGAGAAGGCCGGCTTCAACCCGCCGGGCAGCTTCGCGGAGGTGTGGAGGTTGCTCCCCGGCAGCCCCGGCGGGAAGTTGTCGAACGCCTCGCAGGACGTGATGACGAGTCGGCCGATCCGCTGATCCCGCCCGTCCGCGACAAGGGCCTGCGCCCCGCCCCAGTCGTTCATGACGAGGGCGACGTCGGCGAGATCGAGCGCGTCGAGGAACTCCGCGACCAGCCGGGCCACACCGAGGACCGACAGGTCGGCGTCCGGCTTCATGGGCCGGCGATGGCCGCCGAGCGGCAGAGTGGGCACAACACATCGGTAATCGGAGCGCAGATCGGCGACGACATGCCGCCAGAGCGAACCGTCCATGGCCACCCCGTGCAGCAGGACGAGCACGGGCCCGTCACCACCGGTGTCCTGGTACTCCACAAGACCTGCGGACAGCTGGACCTCGGACGCTTGCGGTACCGGTGGTACGTGGGAGTGTTCGGTCACGGCGGTGCACTCTCCTCGGTTGCCGACGGGCAGGGCGGCGTGCTGCTCCGAACCTACGCCAGTGGCGTACGCCGGACCGCGCCCGAGCAGCCACTCCGCCCAGGCCGTCACCGACTGAGGCGTTCCGGCGCGGCGTCAGGCCAGGGAGGCGGCGTGGGCGGGGTCGATGGCGTACTGGAGAGGCTGGTCCCGTACGAAGCGGCGGAGTTCGTCGAGCACCAGCTCTCCGAGACGGTGTCGTTCGGCCCCGAGGGCACCGCCGAGGTGGGGTGTCAGGACAACGTTGGGAAGGGTGAAGAATGGCGAGTCACGGGCCGGAGGCTCCGGGTGCGTGACATCGAGTACAGCGGTGAGGTCGGGCCTGGCGCGCAGGACCGCCACTGCGGCTCCCTCGTCGATGAGCGCGCCACGCGCGGTGTTGATCAGCGTCGCGCCCGGCCCCAGGGAGTTCAACAGCCCTGCCCCGATCGTGCCGCGGGTCTCAGGCAGAAGTGGTGCGTGGAGACTGACGACGTGGCAGGTGGCGAAGAGCTCCTCGATGCCGACGAGCCGGACGCCCGTCCGCCGGGCGGTGTCGGCGGAGGCGATGGGGTCCGTGGCGAGGATCTCGATGTCGAAGCGGCTGAGGTGGGCCGCGACGAGACGACCGATGTGTCCGAGCCCCAGCAGGCCCACGCGTGAGCGGTAGGCACCCGGGACCTTGGGATTGTGAGGAAAGCGTCGGCTGCTCGCCACCTCCCGGGTGATGCGGTGCACCTGTTTCAGCCCGAGGAGGACCTGCGCGAGGGTGAACTCCGCCACCGGGATGGCATTGGCTGCGGCCGCGGAGACGATCGGAATGCCGCGTGTCCAGAAAGCCGGCGTGGTCAGGTGCCGCACGGAGCCCGCCGCGACGAGGACGGCCCGCAACCGGGGGGCATGCGCCAGGAAGGCGGCATCGAGGACGGGCGCGCCCCAGCCCGTGAGCAGGACGTCGACCCCTCGCAGCACGTCGGGATCCTCGTCGAGCTGCTGTCGTGTGAGGGGTGGACCCTGCCAATGCACGAGCCGGTCGATTTCGGCCAGAACCTCAGGGGGATAGACGTCTGCCCTGCGTTCTGCCTCCATGACCAACAGTGCTGTCGGTCCGGGTGCCGGGTCGTTCATGTCGGTTGCGCTCCTCAGCTCTTTCGCTGACGATCCGTCAGCGAATGGATCCGCGAACCCCGGTCGGGCGCGCGGGGAAGCACCTGACCGGATGGTGAATATTGGCATGGCTTGCCAGCGCCTCAGTCGGCGCACTTGCAGCACGATACATCGGATGACTGAAAAAACCCTCAAGTGGAGCTTAGCTTGCTGGCGTTCGGCGCCCCGGCAACTGACGTGATCGTTTGCGATCGCCGCGATGGCGGGCGATCGATGCCCTGCACGGCCTAACTACCGTCTCATCACGCAACACCTCGGGACGCCCACTTCCCACGCGGGGATGTCGGACCGTGGCGGCTGCGTGCGGAGGCAGGTCTGCGCAGACTCCCGAGAGGCGTCGCGAACTATTTGCATTCATCGGACTATTGACCGAGGATTCGGACCCCGTTAGCGTCCCCGGCAAGCGCTTTCCAGGCCCGCTGTGATGCGGCGAAACAGGAGTTGTCATGCAGAGATCGCGATGGATCGGTGCGGGTTTCCTCGCGTCAGCACTGGTCCTCACCAGCTGTACATCCGGGCCTGCGGGAGTGGACGCCAAGCAGAACTCCAAGGCACCGCTCGAACTGTGGACCAGGACGACACCGGGCGGACCGGGAGAGCAGGGCGCACTCAAGCTCGCTGCCGCCTTCGAGAAGGACACAGGTTACAAAGTCGAGGTCACGGCCATCTTCGACGACTTCGAGACCAAACTGCAGCAGCGGGCAACGCAGAAGAACCTCCCCGACATCGTCATGAACGATGTGACGCAGCTCGGTGCCATGCACAGTCAAGGTCTGCTCCGGGAGATCGACCTCGACAAGATCAAGAGCAGCAAGCAGGCCATCGCCCGGGGCCTGGACTCCGGCAAGAGCGTGGACGGCAAGCAGTTCGGCCTGCCGTACTCGGCACAGGCGTCCGCGCTGCTCATCCGCAAGGACTGGCGCGAGAAGCTGAAGCTCGATGTCCCGCAGAACTGGGACGACTTCGCCGCGATGGCCGAAGCGTTCACCACCGGGGACCCCGACGGCGACGGCAAGAAGAACACCTTCGGCCTCGCCGCTCCCCTGTCCACCAAGCGCGGCTACGCCTCCTGGTACTTCTCCAACTTCCTCTGGGCCGCGGGCGGAGACTTCATCACCGAGACCGGTGACGGCAAGTACAAGCCCGCGATGACCACGAAGGAATCCGTCGACGCCGTGCGCTGGTTCCGCGACCTCGGCTGCAAGGACAAGGTCATTCAGCCCGGTGCCGTGACCATGGAGACCCCGCCCACGAATGAGACGTTCGAGGCGGGCCGGACCGGCATGTTCGTCGTCGGCCCGTACCTGTTGCCTCGTTTCGACGAGACCCTCGGCAAGGACAAGTACGAGGTCGTGCCGATGCCCAAGGGTCCGAAGGACGCCACCGTGCTTGCCGAGGGTGGCTCCATCTACCTGATGGCGGGCTCCGAGAACCGGGTGGGCCAGGACGCCTTCGCCGACTTCGCCATCTCCGCCGAGGGCCAGAAGACCGGGATGCAGGGCGAGATCGGTTTCACCGTGCAACTGCCCGTCAACAAGACGGTGGACGTCTCCGAGGTCCGCCCCGACCCCCGCTGGGCGACGTACGCCAAGGCGTACCAGACCTCCGGACGGTACGCGCCGTCCATCCCGAACTGGACCCCGGTGCGGCAGACCACCGCGGATACCGTCAACGCGCTGATGGCCGACTGCGGCCTGAACGTCGAGACCGAGCTGGGCGAGCTCGACAAGCAGCTCGCCGACATCCTCAAGGAACAGGGAATCGCCGCGTCATGAGTCTCGACCAGGCGAATCCGGCCGCCCCCGCGGCGGCCGGCCCCGGCGCCCGGACAACGGGCCACCCGCCCGGCGCGACCGCCGCCGACCGCCGCGGCCGCAACCGCCGGGCGGGCCGGTGGTGGACGCCCTGGCTGTTCCTGGCCCCGGCACTGCTCCTCTTCCTGTACTTCAAGTTCATCCCCATGGCCAACGCGCTGACCATGTCCTTCCAGGACGTCCAGCCGTATCTCGGGAACAAGTGGGTCGGCACCGAGAACTACTCCACGGTGCTCCACTCCGACGGCTTCCGCGAGGCCGCGTGGCACACCATCGTCCTCGCCGCCGGGCAGACAGCCGGCTCGATGGCTCTCGGCCTCGTACTCGCGCTGCTGATGGAAGGACAGGGCCGCCGACTGGGATTCGTGCGTTCCGCGGCGTTCCTGCCGGTCGTGGTGCCCATCGCGGTCGTCGCCGAACTCTGGCGAATCATGTACCACCCGACCGAGGACGGCATGCTCAACTCCGTCCTCGGCCTGGCGGGGCTCGGCCCCTCCGGATTCATCAACGACCCCGACACGTCGATGGCCTCCATCATGCTCACCGGCATCTGGCGGGGCGCCCCCTACGACATGATGATCTTCCTCGCCGGGCTCACGAGTGTGGACCGCGGTCTGTACGAGGCCGCGAAGGTCGACGGCGCCTCCAGGCTGCAGCGGGTGTGGCATGTGACGGTGCCCGGACTGCGGTCCGTGTTCTCGATCCTGTTCATCCTCGCCGCGATCCGCGGACTGCGCGTGTTCACCGAGGTGTTCCTGCTCACCAACGGTGGGCCCGACGGCTCCACCGAGGTCGTGATGACCCTGATCTACAAGCTCGGGCTGGAGCAGAACCGACTCGGCGTCGGCGCGGCGGGAGCCGTCCTGCTGTTTGTCGCGACGCTGATCCTGACCATCGTCGTCCACTTGTTGCGACGGAGGGAGAGCAAATGAACGCCCCGACCGAGACCGCGCTGGGCCTGACCGAGAGCAGGAGCCCGGGCGGGCGGATCCTGAAGGCCGTCACCTACCTGCTGGTCCTGATCGTCTTCGCCGGGCCCCTGCTGGCCCTGCTGGTCAGCGCCTTCGGCCATGTCAAGGACCCGACACAGCTGAGCATCATCCCCTCGGGCGCCACTCTGGACAACTTCAGGATCGCCTTCGACCAGGGCGTGCTCGCGTACCTGCTGAACTCGTTCTTCGTGGTCGGCTTCGGACTGCTGCTCCAGGTGGCCGTCTCCGTCCTGGCCGGATACGCGCTGGCCAGGAAGGTCTTCCCCGGGATGACGCTGGTGCTCGTCGCCATCCTGGCAACGCTGATGCTGCCCGAGGAGATCCTGGCCCTCCCGCTGTCCCTGATCCTCGCCGACCTGCCGGTCGTCCACTTCAACCTCATCGGCACCCTGGCCGGAATGATCGTCCCGTTGGGCGCCTGGGGATTCTCCATCCTGGTGATGACCGAGTTCATGAAGGACGTGCCCCGGGAACTCGAAGAGGCCGCTCGTATCGACGGCGCCGGCGACCTGCGCATCTTCGCCCAGATCATCCTGCCGATGTGCAAGCCCGCGCTCGGGGTCATCGGAGTCTTCGGCTTCACCATGATCTGGGACCAGTATCTGCTGCCCCTCCTCGTCTCCACCGACTCCTCCTCCTACACGCTCCCGCTGGCGCTGCGGACCCTGCGGATCGACCCCGCCGTAACCCCCGGAGTGGTGATGGCCGCCTCCCTGCTGGCCCTGCTCCCCTCCGTGATCGTCTTCCTCTTCTTCCAGCGTTCCTTCGTCCACGGTCTGTCCTCCGGCGCCCTGAAGGGCTGACACCGCGAGCCGTCCGCCGTCAGGCCCGCCCCGCGACGCGCTCGCCCGCCCGCGCGAGCGGTGCCCGGCCTGCGGGCCGACGCGTGGCGACGACACCGCCCACGTGGCACGTCCTCGCCCCGGCGGCCGGCTGCGCGAGGACGTCCGTCGACCGGTCCACATCCCGCCCGCGCCAGCCGTACCTCGACCCACCCCGCACCACCAGCCCTCCGGTCGCGCCGACCGGAGCGCCGACCGCGCACCGAACGCACCACCAGACGCCGACGACAAGGAGCGATGCCCCCATGACCCCGAGCGCCGACACCCCACGGGCTTACCCGTCCGCGCCCGCCGCGACCACGGGTCCCGCGGCGACCCCGGACACGACCTGGTTCACCACTGACCGGTTCGGGATGTTCGTCCACTGGGGCCTGTACTCCCTCGCCGCACGGCACGAGTGGGTCAAGAACCGGGAGAAGCTGACCGACGAGCAGTACCAGGTCTACTTCGACCACTTCGATCCCGACCGCTACGACCCGGTCCAGTGGGCCAGGGCGGCCAGAGCGGCGGGCATGCGGTACGTCGTCCTGACCACCAAGCACCACGACGGCTTCTGCCTGTGGGACAGCGCCCTCACCGACTACAAGGTCACCAACACCCCGCACGGCCGCGACCTCGTCGGGCCGTTCGTCGAGGCGTGCCGCGCGGAAGGGCTCAAGGTCGGCCTCTACTACTCCCTGATCGACTGGCACCACCCGTCCTTCCCCGTGGACGGCACCCATCCCCAGCGCGACGACGAGGAGTTCAAGGCCGCGACCGCCGACCGCGACATCCGTGACTACCAGCGCTATCTGCACGGCCAGGTCCGTGAACTGCTCACGTCCTTCGGACGCGTCGACTACCTGTTCTTCGACTTCTCCTACGCGGGCCGCAGTTGGTGGGGCGGCAAGGGCCCGGACGACTGGGACTCCCCGAAGCTCCTGGACACGATCCGCGAACTCCAGCCGCACGTCCTCGTCAATGACAGGACCGGCCTTCCCGGCGACTTCGTCACCCCCGAGCAGTACCAGCCCTCGGGCCCCATGACCAAGGATGGGCGGCCCGTGCTGTGGGAGGCGTGCCAGACGCTCAACGGAAGCTGGGGCTACGACCGCGACAACCTCGACCACAAGAGTGCCGACCTGCTGATCCGCATGCTCGTCGACGGGGTGTCCAAGGGGGGCAACCTGCTGCTCAACGTCGGCCCCACGGGCCGCGGCGACCTCGACCCGCGCGCCGTCGCCGTCCTCGGGGACATCGGCCGGTGGATGGACCTGCACGAGCGGTCGGTCCGCGGCTGCGGCCCGTCCCCCTACACCGCCCCCTCCGAGTGCCGGTACACCCAGCGCGGCGACCGGCTCTACGTCCACCTCTTCGCCTGGCCGCTGCGCCATCTGCACCTGCCGGGACTCGCCGGCCGGGTGCGCTACGCCCAGTTGCTGAACGACGCGTCCGAGATCACCCAGGTCCATATCGACCCGGACCGTCCCGCGCTCAACACCGAGATGGGCGGGCAGCCCGCCGGAACGCTCACGCTCCAGATCCCCGTCCAGCGCCCCGACACCCCCGTGCCCGTCATCGAGCTGTACCTGGACGCTCCGGCCGACCGGACCGACGGCTGAGCCAGGGCCCGGCCCCCGGTCCACCACCACACTCACGGAGGCACCATGCAACGCCGAACGTTCCTCATGGGCACCGCGGCAGCGGCAGCGCTGACCGCCGTCCCCGCCGGCGGACTCCTGACCGCGAGTGCGACGGCGGCCCCGGCCGCCGTCAGCTCGCTGGACGAGCTCCAGGCCGCGATCGACCGGGCACGGCCCGGTGACCGGATCGTCGTCGCCGACGGCACATACACCGTCCCGTCGGACAGGCCCCTCACCATCCGGAACAAGCAGGGCACCGAGCGCGCGCCCGTGACCGTCGTCGCCCAGTCCTGCGGCGGCGTCGTCCTCGACGGTGCCCACAGCTTCGTCTTCGACCGGTCCAGCCACATCACTGTCAGCGGATTCTCCTTCCGTCAGAGCACCACCTTGGAGATCCCCGAGACCTGCTCGCACATCAGGCTCACCCGCAACGATTTCCAGCTCGCCGACATCGAGGGCGTGCACTGGGTGATGGTGCGTGCGGACGACAGCTCGGTCGACCACAACCACTTCCACGGCAAGAGCACGCTCGGCATCTACCTCGGTATCGAGGGCGCGGGCACGGAGGAGATGGCCCAGCGCGTCCACGTGTACCGGAACTACTTCTCCGACCACAGCTTCGCCGGGTCCAACGGCGGCGAGCCGATCCGGCTCGGCGTCAGCCCACGGGCGCTGTCCAGCGCCCACGCGGTCGTGGAGTACAACCTGTTCGAGCGCGCCAACGGCGACCCCGAGGCGATTTCCGTCAAGAGCTCGGACAACGTCATCCGGTACAACACCATCCACGACAGCTTCGGCGGGATCGTCCTGCGGCACGGCAACCGCAACCGGGTGGAGGGCAACCATCTCGTCGCCGGCACGGAAGGTCTGCGGATCTACGGCAACGACCACGTGATCGTCAACAACTACCTCGCCGGCCTGTCCGGGCGGGCCCTGGTGATCGGCAGCGGTTCGGCCCGCGACCACCTGCCCGGCGAGTCGCCCGACAAGCGCCGCGGCAACGACGCACCCGACCGGGTCCTCATCGCGTACAACACCCTCGTGAACAACAAGGGCACGCTCTCCGGGGAGAGCCAGCGCCCGCACGAGCCGCGGGACGTGACCGTCGCCGACAACCTGCTCGTCTCGGACTCGGGCGAACTGGTCGCGATGGCGAACACCGTGCGCTTCACCTGGTCGGGCAACATCCTGTGGGGCGCCGCCGCCGACGGCAACATTCCGGCCGGTGGCTACACCCGTATCGACCCGAAGCTGGTGACGGGTCCGGACGGCGTCGCCCGGCCGGCGGCGGACAGTCCGGCGATCGACGCGGGCACACTCAGGTGGCCGCCCGTCACCCACGACATCGACGGCCGGCCGCGCGGGCGGGCCCGGGACGTGGGCGCGGACGAGTACTCGAGCAGGCTGCCCGGGCGCCGGCCGCTGATCCCTGCCGACGTCGGCCCCTACGCTCGCTGAGCACACCCACGAGAGGGACAGCCGGCCCGGTTCGCCCCCGGCTGTCCCACCGCGGGTCACCGGTACGTCCAGCCGCGGGGGCTGTACGGATCCGGCCCGGTACGTCCTTGTCGCAACAGGAGGCCATCATGCAGCGACGCACGTTCCTCAGGAGCACCGCGGTGGCAGCGCTCGCCGCCGTGCCCCTCACCACCATGCCGGCGGGCAGCGCGTCGGCGGTCGACACGCCGGTCGGCTCCCTGGCCGAACTCCAAAGTGCGATCAACGGCGCCGCACCCGGCGACCGGATCGTGCTGGCCGACGGTACCTACACCGTTCCGTCGGGAGGCGCCATCAACGTCTCCGGCAAGAACGGCACCGGCGCCGCACCGATCACCATCGTCTCGAAGACCCGCGGCGGTGCCGTGCTGCGCGGCGAACGCAGCTTCGTCTTCAACAATTCGAGCAACATCACCGTCAGCGGCTTCGCCTTCCGGCAGAGCGCCTCGATGGAGATCCCGGCGAACTGCTCGGCGATCCGGCTGACCCGCAACGACTTCCAGTTCGCGGACATCGACGGCCTCTACTGGGTCGTCGTGCGGGCGAACGACTCGAAGATCGACCGGAACCACTTCCACGACAAGACCACCGCCGGCATCTTCATCGTCGTCGACGGCCCCGGCTCGACCGACATGGCCCAGAACCTCCACATCTTCAAGAACCACTTCTCCGACCACAGTTTCACCGGTGCCAACGGCGGTGAGCCGATCCGGCTCGGCGTCAGCGGCCGGGCGCTGTCCAGCGCCCACGCGGTCGTGGAGTACAACCTGTTCGAGCGCTGCGACGGAGACCCCGAGGCCATCTCGGTGAAGTCCTCCGACAACACCGTCCGTTACAACACCATCCGCAACAGCCGCGGTGGGATCGTGCTGCGCCACGGCAACCACTCCACGGTGGAGGGCAATTACCTGATCGGCGGCACCGACGGGGTGCGGCTGTACGGCAACGACCACCTGATCGTCAACAACTACCTCAACGGACTGTCGGGCCGGGCCCTGGTGGTCGGCAGTGGCACCACCCGTGACCACAACTCCGGTGAGACGGCGGACGAAAGGCGGGGGAACGACGCGTGCGACCGCGCGGTGATCGTGCACAACTCCCTGCTCAACAACGTCGGCATGCTCTCGGGCGAGACCCGGGAGTACGAGCCGCGGGACGTCGTCATCGCCGACAACCTGCTGGTCGGCGACTCCGGCAGCCTCGTCGCGATGGGGGCTACGACCGGCTTCACCTGGCAGAGCAACATGGTGTGGGGTGCGGCCTCCAACGGCAATATCCCGTCCGGAGGTCACACACGGGCCGACCCCCGGCTCAGTCAGGGATCGGACGGCGTCCTGCGGCTGTCGGCGGGAAGCCCGGCGATCGGCGCGGCCACACTGGGCAGCCCGGCAGTGGTCGATGACATCGACGGCGACCAGCGCGGCAGCGCGCGGGACATCGGTGCCGACGAGTACTCGACACTGCCCGCCCTTCGCCACCCCCTCACGACTGCGGACGTGGGTCCGAACGCATCGTGAGCGGCCACCGGTGACGGGGCGGCCGGTGAGACGGTCCGCCCCGGCCCACCGGCCGCCACCGTACGGCCCCGGAAAGGGCCACAGAAATGCCGCCGCGAGGCGACCGCAGAAAGGGAATGACGTGACCGTGAGGCAACAGGGCGTAGCGCGGCGTACCGCGTTCCGAGCTGTCCACCGACCGGGTCGGGTGGCACCGTGACCAGGCTGGGTCTGTGCTCGGTCACCTTCCGGCGGCTGCCCGCCGCCGAGGTCGCACGCCGCGCCGCGGACGCGGGACTGGAGGTGGTCGAGTGGGGAGCGGACGTGCATGCGCCTCCGGAGGACCCCGGCACTGTCCGCGCGGCCCGTGACGCTTCCGACAGGTACGGGCTCACCTGCTGCTCGTACGGCTCGTACTTCCGCGCCACCCCCGGCGAGCCGGCCGAATTTCCGGCGGTCGCCCGCGCCGCGGTGCTCCTCGGGGCGCCGCGGGTGCGGGTCTGGGCGGGCGGAGTCGGGTCGCGGGCCGCCACGCCGCAGGAGCGGCGCGGGATCGTGGCCGGCCTCCGGGAGGCGGCCGGGATCGCCGCGGACCACGGGCTGGAGCTCGCGCTGGAGTTCCATTCGATGACCCTCACCGACACCGTCGCCTCGACTCTCCGGCTGCTGGACGAGGTGGGCGCGGACAATCTCCGCACGTACTGGCAGCCGCCGCTCGACGCTTCCGACGTGGAGGCGCTGGCGGGGCTCGCCGAACTCGGCGACCGGGTCAGCGCGGTGCATGTCTTTTCGTGGTGGCCGGGCAATCGCCGACTGCGGCTGGCAGAGCGTGCGGACCTGTGGGCCGGGGTCTTCGACTTGCTGAAGGAGCGGCGCGTGGAACTTGAGGCACTCTTGGAATTCGTGCCCGGCGACGATCCCGCCGTACTGGCGCGCGAGGCCGCTACGCTGCGGCACGCGGCGGCTCACCGACCCGGCTCTCCGGCGTAGTTGACCACAGGAGGCGGTCTGCTGGTGTACACAACCTACTGACGAGCGGCTCCCACCCCACCACCCCGACGCCAGGACGGCAGACATGCGCATCAACGAGAAGGACACACTCCTGTTCATCGGTGACTCCATCACCGACGCGGGCCGCGACCGCACACATTCCGCATCGCTCGGCAGCGGATACGTCCAGGAGATCGCGCGGACCCTGCGCGCCCGGGCGGACGCCGGACCCGGCCCTGTTGTCATCAACAAGGGCCTCAACGGCAATCGTGTGTACGACCTCGAATCCCGCTGGGCCACCGACGTCATCGACCACCGGCCCACTGTGGTCACGGTCAAGATCGGCATCAATGACACCTGGCGGCGCTACGACCGGGGGATCATCAGCCCGGTCGACGAGTTCGAGGCATGCCTCGACCGCCTCCTCGCGGACACCGCGCGCAAACTGTCCGCACGACTGGTCGTCATCACCCCTTTTCTGCTCCCGGTCACCTCCGACCAGAACGACTGGTACGAGGACTTGTCGCCCCGTACCGACGCCGTGCTTCGCGCCGCGCTGGCCAACGAAGCCCAGGTGGTCCGTGCGGACCTCGCCCTGCTCCGCGCCGCGGAGGAGAGGGCGGCAGCGGAGCTGGCCCCGGACGGGGTCCACCCAAGTCCCCTCGGTCACAGGCTGATCGCCGATGCCTGGCTCGCCGCGGTCGACTCCGTCCGCCCCTGACCTGCGACGGCAGCGGAGGACGCCCCAGGTAGGCCCGGACGGGACGGTGTACGTGACTGAACAGCCGGGCAGAGCCCGGTGCAGGCGGTACGGGCATGCCCGCCCGTTACGTCGAAGTGCTGCCGCCTTGTGGATTTGAGGGGCCGAAGTGTGCACACACTCTCCGGCGACGTGCTGTCACGACGCGCGCCAGCCGCTCCAGCGCAGGACCGAGACCTCGACCACCGGTCCGTCGGGGGGCCGGTCGGCGTACTGCCGGTATTTCGCCGTGAGCAGGCCGATGCCGCGGGCCGCCTCGGAGGAGCGGTCCGGCGGCGGGAGCACGCGGGCCGTGCCGTCGGCCCGGGCCCACCAGAGGCAGTCCCAGTCCTCCTCGTAGTGGTCGGTGAGCAGGCAGACCGAGGGGTTGGCGGCGATATTGGCCAGGCGCTTCAACCGCGTCGTCCGCTTCGGTTTGTGGTCCACGGCCAGCATCACCGTGTCGCCGTCCAGGGCGAACACCACCGGCACCAGGTGCGGGCGGGCCGCCGTGTCGGCCGTCGCGAGATGCGCGACGCGGGCCTCGACGAACCGCTCCCGTGCCTCAGCACTTGTCAGATCAGGCATCGCACGTCTTCCCAACAGTCGTGGCGGCTACGGACTTTCGGATCGGCCCCACTTCCGAGGCGCAACGGTCTCCGGCGCCTCAGCGGTACCGGGCAGCGACTTCGGCCAGTCGGTCCAGGTACTCCAGCGTCTCCCGTTCCGGCATCGTCGGTACGTAGAACAGCAGCCGCTCGATCCCCAGGCCGATGTAGCCCTCGATCTGCTCGGGGTCGTCGGGAGCCGCGTACACCGTCACCGGCACCTCGCGGTCGGCGAGGGCGCGCAGCCGCTCGATCTGCGGACCGAGCTCCTGCGGCGACATGCTGTTGGCCAGCCACGCGTCTCCGAACTGCGCCACCCGTCGGAACGCGCCCTCGCCACCGCCGACGTAGATCGGTGGATGGGGGCGCTGCACGGGCTTGGGCCAGGCGAAGACCGGATCGAAGTTCACGAACTCGCCGTGGAACTCGGCCTTCTCCTCGGTCCACAGCTCCCGCATGGCGCGCAGCCGCTCATCGGTGAGCCGGCCGCGGGTGGAGGGGTCGGTGCCGTGGTTCCTCATCTCCTCACGGTTCCAGCCGACACCGACGCCGAGAATCACCCGGCCACCGGAGACCAGGTCGAGCGAGGCCACCTCCTTCGCCGTGGTGATCGGGTCGCGCTGCGGGATCAGCGCGATGCCGGTCCCCAGCAGCAGCCGCTCGGTCACCACACCGACCGCGGTCAGGGCCACGAAGGGGTCGAGGGTGCGGTAGTAGATCTCCGGCAGCTCACCACCGCCGGGGTAGGGCGTCTCGCGGCTCGCCGGGATATGGCTGTGCTCGGCGATGAACAACGAGTCGAACGTACGTTCCTCAAGGGCGGTTCCGAGCGAGGTCGGGCGGATGCCCTGGTCGGTGATGAAGGTCGAGACCCCGAATTTCACGACGGCTCCTCAAAGGGACGAGTACGGGAAAAGAACTGGTGGCACAGATCCCTGACTACCCGCCCCGGGTGATCCCGCCACCATCACCACCCGAGAGAACCATCGCGGGGCACGGTTCCGGGCCCGCGGTCGCAACCTCGCGCCGGTCAGCGCCACTTTCTCAGCCACCAGGTGCGGCAGACAGCACCGCTCGGACCGCCGCTTGGCTGTTTAATTCTCCATTCGGCGTGCGTGTGCCGGCTCGACCTGTTCCATCCGAACGATGATTGCGTCATCCGGGATGAACCCGGGCCGTCGACCATCCATATCTACCGCTATCGGGAGCAGTGACCATGGGCAAACTACAAGGAAAAGTGGCGGTCATCACCGGCGGCACCACAGGGATCGGGCTGGCCACAGCAAAGCTCTTCGTCAGAGAGGGCGCCTATGTCTTCATCACGGGCCGCCGCCAGAAAGAACTCGATGAAGGCGTGCAGGCAATCGGCAGCAATGTATGCGGCGTTCAGGGCGACGTCGCCGAACTGGCCGACCTTGACCGCCTCTACGAGACCGTCAAGGCGAAGGGGCGGATCGATATCGTCTTCGCCAACGCCGGTCTAGCCGAGTTCGCTTCGCTGGAAGACGTCACGGAAGACCATTTCGACAAAATTTTCGATATCAATGTGAAGGGGACGCTCTTTACGGCACAAAAGGCCCTACCGCTCTTGAATGACGGTGCTTCCATCATCCTCACGGGCTCCGTTGCGAGCGTCAAGGGAACCCCCGCGTTCTCGGTCTACGGCGCCAGCAAGGCCGCCATCCGGAATTTCGTTCGAGGATGGACGGTAGAGCTGAAGGATCGCCGTATCCGGTCCAACGTCCTCAGCCCTGGTCCGATCGAAACGCCGCTTGTGGCGGCGCAACCCCAGGAGGCCATCGAGAGGATTGCGTCCACCATTCCGATGGGCCGCATGGGGGAGCCCGACGAGGTTGCCAAGGCGGCGCTCTTCCTGGCCTCGGACGACTCCAGCTTCGTCACGGGAATCGAACTTTTCGTTGATGGCGGCAGAGCGCAAATCTGATACCGCAACGGCGCATCTGACAGTGTCGTTCAGTTCGTGGACCCGTCGTGACCACCCGCGGACAGAGAGCTTTCGGATCAGCCCCACTCCGCTGACGCCGCACATGCCGGTTGATCATCCGCCCGGCTCAGAGCCCCGAAGGCTTGAGCCTGCGAGGTGGGAATTTCCTACCTGCCCAAGGAGCCCGACCGATGGACATCTCCTGTCAGTTCGCCACATCCCTGTACTCGCCCGAACACATCGCCGTCGCGGATCAGTTGGGCTACCACCGCGCCTGGCTCTACGACACACCCGCCCAAAGTCCCGACGTGTGGGCGATGCTGGCGCTGGCCGCCGAACGCACCCACCGCATCGGCCTCGCCCCCGGTGTCCTCGTCCCGACACTGCGCCATCCGATGGTCAACGCCTCCGGCGCCGCCACTCTCGCCGCCCTCGCACCCGGCCGCGTGGCCCTGGCCTTCGGCACCGGCTTCAACGGCACGCGCGCCCTCGGCGCACCCGCGGCCACCTGGTCCTATCTCAGCACCTACGTCCGAACGGTACGCGGTCTGCTGCGCGGTGAGACCGTGGAATGGGACGGCGCCCCCATGCGCATGATGCATCCCGGCACGAACGCACCGCAGCGCCCCATCGACATTCCGGTACTGGTCTCCGCGCTCGGCCCCAAAGGTCTCGCTGTCACCCGCGAGATCGCTGACGGCCTCTTCAGCGTCAACGGCGAGACCGCCCACGCCCACGAGTTCACCTGGGCCGCGCTGGGCATCCACGGCACCGTCCTGGGCGAGGACGAACCACTCGACTCCCCGCGCGTCCGCGCCGCCGCCGGACCCGGCAACGCTCTGGCCTACCACGCCGCCTACGAATTCGGCGGCGACCCCACCGCCCTGCCCGGCGGACAAGTCTGGCTCGACGCCATCACCGCCCATCCCCGAGCCCAACGCCACTTGGCCGTACACGACCAGCACCTCACCGACCTCAACGCGGCCGACACCGCTGCCTGGAACGCGGGAAGCTGGCGGGCCATCACCTCCACCACCGTCACCGGAACCCCCGACCGCATCCGCGACAGGCTCAGCGCCTACGCCCGAGACGGCATCACCGAAATCTCCTACCAGCCCACCGGCCCCGACATCCCCGGCGAGCTCGAACGATTCATCGCCATCGCCCGCGACGTATAGGGACCGACGCGTCGCACACCTCGTGCGCGGCGTGCACCGCAGCCCTCCGCAGATCGAAGCCTCCGGTTGAGCGAGCCGGCTCCTGGGCGACATCACGGATCCGGGAGGCGCCGAGCGCGCCCAGCCGCTGCGCGTCGGCCTCGAAGGAGGGCTGGAACGCCTCGACCCAGAAGTGGGCGAGTCTCAGAGTTGGCGGGCTCAGATGGCGGTGCGGCCGCCGTCGACGGCGACGGTCGCGCCGGTGACGTAGCCGGCCTTCGGCGAGACGAGGAATGCGACGACTTCGGCGATCTCGGCGGGTTCGGCCGCCCGCTTCATCGCGGTGGTCTCGGCGATTGCGTCGAACAGGTCGCGTGCCTCGGGCCGGGTGTAGACGGGGCCGGGGGCAACGGTGTTGAAGCGGATGCCGCGGCCGCTGTACTCGGCCGTCCAGCCTCGCGTCAGTGACGCCAGCGCGGCCTTGGTCGCACCGTACGCGGCGCCGTTGGCCAGGCCCAGGCTGCCGGCCATGCTGCCGATGTTGATCACGCTGCCCGATCCCTTCGCCGCCATGGCCGGGGCGAAGGCCGCCACGAGGAAGAACGGTGCGCGGACGTTGCCGGCGAACATCGCGTCGTAGTCGGAGACCTTCATCTCCTCAGTCGGTGCCCAGACGGCTCGCCCGGCGTTGTTGACCAGGACGTCGATCTCGCCGACCTCCGAGGCGAGCCGGTCGATGCCGGCCGGGTCCTCAAGGTCCGCCTCGACAAACCGCGCGTGGCCACCGGCCGCGGTGATCTCGTCGACGGTCTCGGCGCCACGCTGGGCGTTACGGCCGGCCACGACGACGGACATTCCGTCGGCGGCCAGCCTCTTGGCGACCGCCCGGCCGATGCCGGACGTAGCCCCGGTGACCAGGGCAGTAATGGGGTGCAGGTCGGGGTTCGCGTGCTCCACGGACATGGGGATGCGCCTTTCCGAATTGTTCTCCAGACCGGAATGTCCGGTAACACTTCCAATCTAGACAAACCTGCCCGAATGCCGCAGGCACGCAGCACGGCAGCGCGGGCGTGGTTGCCGGCCGCCGCCAACGAGCTGTTCTACGCCGAGGGAGTCCAGTCGGTCGGGATCGGCCGAGTCATCGCGCACGCCGGAGTCGCGAAGGCAACGCTGTACAGCGCGTTCGGCAGCAAGGACGGCCTGGTCCGGGCCTACCTCCAGGCACGGCATGCCGCGAACGCCGAGCGCATGCCACACGAGCTCGAAGCGCGTTACGACACCCCGAAGGAGCGCCTGGTCGGCGCGTTCGAGGTGCAGGGGCTGTCGTTCACCGAGCCGGGATTCCGTGGCTGCGCGTTCATCAGTGCGAGCGCCGCGTCGGCGGTACGGGCGGGGCGACGGGCGCGAACGGGGAGCCGGAACCCTCGGACAGCCTGAAGGCGTTCGGGGAGGTCGTCAAGGTCTTCCGTAAACGAGCGCTGCTGACACAGGAGCAGTTCGCCCCGCAAGTGCGGTACTCCGTGCCGACGGTCGCCTCGATCGAGCAGGGGCGCCGGTTTCCGCCACCGGCCTTCGTAGACCGGGCGGAGGACGTGCTGGATGCGTTCGGGGTCATCAAGGCCGCGGCCAAGCATTTGTCGCGGCGACCAGGATTGGCGAGTTGGTTCCGGCAGTGGGCGCAGATGGAGACGGAGGCGGTCAGCCTATCCACGTACGAATGCCGCTTGATTCCGGGCCTGTTGCAGACGGAGGCGTACGCGCGAGCATTGTTCGTCAACCGTCTGCCGCCCTTGGATGACGATCAGATCGAGGCTCGGCTCACGGCGCGGATGGAGCGCCAGCGGCTGTTGCGTGAGCGGCCCAACACGTCGTACAGCTTCATTATCGAAGAGCATCTGTTACTGCGACAGGCGGGCGGACCGGAGGTCACCGCTGGTCTCATTGATCACCTACTCGACCTGACACAGTTACGAAACATCGAGGTCCAGCTGATGCCCCTGGTCTGCAACGACCACGCCGGGCTGGACGGTCCCATTCAGTTGCTGGAGACCCCCGACAACATGTGGTTCGGCTACTGCGAGGCACAGGAGAGCGGCCAGTTCATCTCCGACTCGAAAGTGGTCAGCATGCTCCAGATGCGGTATGCCAGGATGCGTTCACAGGCTCACTCTCCCGAATACTCCGTGAGCTTGTTGCAGCGGATGCGAGGAGCGGCATGAGCACCACAGACCTGGACTGGTTCAAGAGCAGCTACAGCGGAAGCTCAGGCGACTCCTGCGTAGAAGTCGCCCTCTCCTGGCACAAGTCCACCTACAGCGGCGGGTCCGGCGACGACTGCGTAGAGGTAGCCACCTGCCCCACCACCGTCCACGTCCGGGACTCCAAGGTCGAGCAGGGCCCCCAGCTCGCTCTCTCCCCCGCCGCCTGGACCGGCTTCGTCGCGTACGCCGTGAACGGCTGACCGTAGGCAGACGGGCACGACACTGCGCCGCGCACCGGATCAACTCCGTTGCGCGGCGCGGCGGGTATCAGTGGTCAAGCATCATGCGTCAGGGCAGCGCCAACTCTATGACGTTGTCGGCCTCCAGGATGGCAAAGCTGTTGTACGAGTTGGCAGAGAGCTTGGCGACCCCTTCGAGTTGCTGGACGTCGACCGGGACGTTGCTGTCGGTCAGAGAATCGTTGCCGAGCTGGCCATTGCCGTTCCAGCCCCAGGACTTGACGGCGCCGTCCGCCGTAAGGGCAAGGACGTGGTAGCAACCGACGGAGATGGAGACGACGTCGGTGAGGTCCTCGACCTTCTGCGGAGTGTTGCGGTCGTTGTTGTCGCCGGTGCCGAGGCGGCCGTTGGCGCCCGCCCCCCACGTCCAGACGGTGCCGTCCTGGCGAAGAGCGGCACTGAAGGTGCAGCCGGCGCCGACGTCCTTGACCCTCGCGGGCCGTACCGGACCGCATCCTCCAGGGCACCGGCCCCATGTCCGAGGCGGAGAAGCAGCGTTGCGTCGCGTCCCGGCCGATGACCAGCACACCGGTGGGTGCGGATTCGGCGGCATCCTCCGCCGACAAGGGCCAGTTGGACGTCGGAACTCCGACCGCGCCGGGCGTACAAGCACTGCGTCCCGTCCCGTTGAACTGAACGCCCCGACAAGGGTTGGCAAGCCCGGCACGAATGCCCGGGCCGGCGGGCGCGCCCGGTCGTCGCAGCCGAATCGGGCGCGCCCCCACGCCTTCGTGACTGTTCAGTCCAGCAGGGCCGTGACCACCAGGAAGTCGTCGTGAGCCTCGCCGTACTGCTTGGCGGCGAGGAGGAACATGGAACGGTCGGTCAGGGCCCTGGCCAGCAGGGCCCGGCCCTCCTCCGCTCCCAGGTCGTCCAGGCGGCGGGCGAGTGCCACACCGTTGTCGAAGAGCGGCCGCAGCGGTTTCAGAATGCAGTGGGTGCGGTTCTCCCGGTGGAGCGCCGAACGGATGGTCACCCTGCGGTGGGTGGCGATCAGCCCCGGGAGATGGCGGCGGGGGTCGGCCGCGGCCGCCTCGGTCAGTCGGGCGGTCTCCTCTTCGAGGGCAGGGAGGCTGCCGAAGTAAGCCTGCCTGGTGTCGTGCGACCAGAGAGTCGAACCGAACGGCGGTGCCGGTGCACGGGGAGACGCCGCCGGCTCCTGCGCTCGGCCCGACAGGCCGAGCAGCATGATCCACCAGGAGAGGATGTCGCTCCAGCTCCTGCGCTCCCCGGTCTCCCCCAGCTCGGCAAGGAGGCCGAGAGCCTCTTTCCGGGCCGCTCCGGCCCCGGCCCGGTGCCCGGCGGCGTCCAGCATCTGGGAATGGCGGACCAGTTCCCACGTCAGGATGGCCAGCGACGTGCTCCCGGCAACGAGTTTGCTGCGGTCGGCGTCCACCATTTCCGCGAAGGCGTCCAGGGCCGCGTCGTGAAATCCGGCTGCGTCCAGTTCAGCCGCCCATTCCACCGTGGCCCAGAAGGAAACATCGGCCGAGCCTTCCGAGCGTGCGGCCTGGACGATCCTCCCGCAGATCTCCGCAGCCTCCCGGTGGCGTCCCTCCTCGGCCAGTACGGCGGCCAGCCGCCCGTGCCCGTGCACGGGGCTCTGCACCTGCCCCTGCTTGAACCCCTGCCGCCCGGCCTCGGCCATCTCCTCGCATATCGCGAAACCATCCACTCGTCGGCCGACGGAGTACAGCTGGTGCTGGTAGGCGGTCAGGGCACGGATAAGAAAGTCCGTCCTTCTCGGCTCGCCTGCGTCGATCCGTCGGGCGGCGGCCGCCGCCTGGGCGTGCAGAGCCAGTTGTATGTCCGGGCGGTCCCGGAACTCCTGCGCGTAACCGAACGAGACCAGTGCCTCGGACAGCTTCGGCAGGTAGGTCAGCGGGCTCACCTCGGCCAGCACCCGGTACGCCTCGATCTCTTGCTCGACGCTCAGCCCACCGGATCCGAGCAGCATCGTCCGTGCTCGCAACACTGCGTCCTGATCGACGTTCTCGGAGTGATTCATGACGGTGATTCTGAGAGCCGGAAACAGGGCGGGACAAGGCTCCGGAGCTGTGCCGTCGGTCCTACGAAAAAGGGCCGCTGAACTGTCATGATGGGGGTGGTTTCACCTCTCGGCGCCTTGAGTGGCCCACAAGGGCCGGCTGAACGTCGGAACCCCGACCGCCGGCGTACGGGCGCTGCGTACCGTCCCGTTGGGCTGAACGCCTCGGCCGGGGTTTGCTCAGGTGACCTTCCGGCAGGGTGCATGCCGGAGCGGTGTGCCTTGATAGCGTCGCTCCCGCGATTGCGGACCGCTCCCCGCCGGGGTCGCCGCTGCGCCCGGACGGCCTGCCCTCGACGGACGGCCGACGAGCGGGCGTGCTGACGGTACGGGGACGTTCGCGGCAAGGACGAAGAGGGCCGACGCATGAGCCTCGCGCAGTTGCACTACACCTCTGCCTCTGCGGGGGACGACAGGGGCGGCGCACGGTTCACGGCGGTCAGCGCCGGTATACCCACGCCGGTGCTGGCCGAGGCCGAGCAGCTCCTCGGCTACGAGCCGCCGGCCGGGGCCCCGTACCACCCCACGACCGCTGAACTCCGGTCGTTCCCCGAGGCGTTCAGCTTCAGCGCACTGTCCGACGGCAGCCATCTGCTGAGCCGTACGGTGGCGCTCGGCGGCCCCGGAGCCGGCCGATTCCACGCGCACGCGGTGCACCTCCCGGCCGGTACCGGGCTGCCGGGCGACGTGCCGGCGATCACGGCCTGGCGGTCACCGAACTGGGCCTCCACCACACCGGACGGCGGCCTGCCCGGCCGAATGGCCTCCCTGCCCGCCTCCGCCGCCTTCGGGCCGGAGGCGCTGAACGACTTCGCGGTCTCCCGGAGCCCCTGGCTGGCGGCGGTCTTCGCCGACCTGCGCCGGGCGAGCGAGGAATCGTCGTCGGCGCGAGTGGTTCTCGTGGAGCGGCAGAGCACCGATGTGGCCCGGTGGATCGCCCTGGCCGGAGCCGTACTCCCGCCGGAGAACGTACAGCGGCTGACCTTCACGACCTACACCCGCCGTCCGGCGCACTCCCCGCACCGGGTTGTCGGAGTGCTGCCGGAGGACACGCCGGAACCGAACGGCTCCGACAACGGACTGCGGGTGCACACCTGCACCGGGCCACGCCCGGCGGGGCCGGTGGACGACGCCTGGGCCGAGACCTGCGCCCGGATCTGGCGGAGTCGGTCCCCGGAGCTGTTCCGGGCGGCGGCGGAGCTGCCCGGAGAGCCCTACGCCGCCGGACCACTCGCCGTCACAGCACTCTGCGCGGGCGTCGCGCTCGGCCCCGCCGAGCGTGCCGCGGCCGCCGACTGGGCCGCCGAGCGGCCGTACGCGCTGGACGAGGAGCGGACGCGGCGGCTGACCGACGCGCTGACCGCCTCCGGCGTCGACCGTACGAGCGCCGAACTGTCCTGCGTGGCAAGGCTGTTGACCGCACTCGACGGACGGTCTCCCGCCGCCACGACCGCATCGCTCGCCGCTCTGTTGGTGACGGAGGCGGTACGCGGTGGCAATGTCACACTCGAACCGCCCGCGCGCTCGGCCTTCGCCGAACCGGCCGGGGAGCGTGCCGCCGCCGCACTCGTCACGGCCCTGGGCGACGACCTCCGTACCGAACTCGCCACCGGTGCGCCCGCCGTGCCCACCGTGCCCGGCCGCAGTGTGGCGCGCACCGTGCAGCTGCTGCGGATCGCGCGGCTGCTCGACGTGGACTGCGCGGACCTGCTCCCCGATGTCGTACACCGGATGGCCCGGTCCCTGCTGGACGAAGGGGCGGCCGGCTGCGGGCCGGTGCTGCTCGACCTCCTGGACGAACAGTTCGATGTCCGTACCGCGCTGCTGGGCGAGCTGGACCGGATCGCCCCGCACGATCCGGCGGGGACGGAGCGGCTGCTGACCGGTGTCGCCCTGCCGTTCACCGGGACGCAGGCGCTGCCACATCTGCGGATGTGCGCGGCGGCACCGGACGCCAGGGCGGGCGGCGGCGACCGGGTGAAGGTGCTGCACACGGTGCTCCGCGCCGGTGGAATGTCACCCTTCACCGAACCACTGGTGCTGCGCACGGCGGTGGGGCTGGTCTGGGGCGAGGACACGCCCACAGCGGGCGAGGCCCGGCTGCTGCTGGGCGGGACCACCTCCGACGCGCACCGTACGGCCGGTACGTGGTCCGCTCTCGTCTCGGCGGCGCTCGGCGCCCCCGCCGACGACGAGGAGGCCCCCGAACTCGCCCATGACCTGTTGCGCGGCTTCCCGCAGGAGATCGACGCGCGGGCGCGCGGCGCCCTGCTGCTCCTGGAGTTCGCTCGGGACATGCGGTCGGGGGCGGCGGAGCCCGGCTGGACGGAACGGGCCCGGAAGCTGTGCGCCGGGGCCGGCCCGGTGGAGCCGGGCGTGCGCGACCGGGCGCTCGGCGCACTGGCCGGCAGGCTGCTCGCTCCGGACCGGCCCGAGGCGGAGCTGTACGCGTTCGTCCACAGCAACGACGCGGACCTCATCGCGGCCTACGGCAGGGCCGCCCGCCATGACACCGTCCTCGCCCGGCTGCGTTCCGAACCTGCTTATGTGGCCGACTGCTTCACCGTCTGGAGCTCACACCCGCATGCGGGCCGCGCCTGGAGCGAGACGCGGGCGGCGCTGCTGGAGGAGGTGCTGCGGCCTGTGGTGCGCGGACTGTCCGCCGGCGAGGTGGCGGCCGTGGAGGAGGCCGCCGAGCGTACGGGCAGCAGCCGAACGGCGGAGGCGTTCCGGGCGTGGAACCGGCCGGGTGGCTTCGGCAGACGGCTCGGCAGCAGGCTGACGGCACGGGTGCGGCGGTCGTAGCCGAGCTCAGAGCATCAAGAGGTCGCGAGTCCTCGGGCAACCCGCGGGCGTCAGTTGTGCCGGACCGTGCTGCCCGGAGTCCGCGATCAGGCAGAAGTTACCTATAAGTATGTAGTGACTTTGCGCGCAATCGACAGTAGAACCTGCTTCACTCTGTCGAGAGTGAAGGACGCCACATGAGTGACACCACCATGCATGATGCTGGATCCAAGAGTGTCTCGCGTCGAAGGTTCATCGCAGGAACCAGTTCTGTTCTGGGAGCCTTGGCTCTCATCGGCCACGCCTCCTCGGCTCAGGCGAAAGCTGTCTCCACTGCCGCTCCGATCGACTCCGGGGCCCATGTCCCGGCCCTGGTGATCGGCACCGGATACGGGGGCTCCGTCGCCGCCCTGCGTCTCGCCCAGGCCGGCGTCGACGTACACATGATCGAGATGGGCATGGCCTGGGACACGCCCGGCCCGGACGGCAAGATCTTCGCCAACACGACCCAGCCGGACAACCGGTCCTACTGGCTCCGCACCAAAACCAAACAGCCCCTCAGCAACTTCCTCGGCTTCCCCATCGACAAGGACATCTCCCGCTACACCGGGATCCTGGACGCCGAGGAATTCGGCGGCATCACGGTCTATCAGGGGCGCGGTGTCGGAGGCGGTTCGTTGGTCAACGGCGGCATGGCGGTCACTCCCAAGCGCGAGAACTTCGGCGCCATCCTCCCGTCGGTGAACGCCGACGACATGTACGGCATCTACTACCCGCGTGCCAACGCCGGGCTCGGGGTCAACACCATCGACCCGGCCTGGTTCGAAACCGCCGAGTGCTACCAGTACGCCCGGGTCGGCCGCAAGCAAGCCCAGCGTTCCGGCTTCCCGTTCGTCTTCGTTCCCGCCGTGTACGACTGGGACTACATGAAGCAGGAGGCGGCCGGTACCGTCCCCAGATCGGCGCTGGACGGCGAGATCCTCTACGGCAACAACTACGGTAAGAAGTCGCTGCCGAAGACCTACATCGCCCAGATCAAGGCCACCGGCAAGGTCACCATCTCTCCACTGCACAAAGTCACCTCGGTCGCCCCGGCGGCCGGTGGCGGCTACACCGTCGTCATCGACCAGATCGACACCAACGGGGACACCACGGCCACCAAGTCCGTGACCGCGGACAAGGTGTTCTTCGCGGCAGGCAGCGTCGGCACCAGCAAGCTGCTGGTCACGCTGAAGGCCACCGGAGCGCTGCCCCGCCTGAACGACGAGATCGGCAAGGGCTGGGGCGACAACGGCAACGTCATGTGCGGCCGCGCCAACCACCTGTGGGACCCGACCGGCAAGGTCCAGGCGTCCATACCCACGGGCGGCATCGACAACTGGGCTACTGGTGGTGCGTTCGCCGAGGTCGCACCGCTGCCCACCGGGATCGAGACGTACGCCTCGTTCTATCTGGCAATCACCAAGAACCCGAACCGAGCCGAGTTCTCCTGGAACACCGCGACGAGCAAGGTCGATCTGAGCTGGCAGACCTCCTGGAAGCAGCCGTCCATCGACGCGGCCAAGACGATCTTCGACAAGATCAACAAGACGGAGGGGACGATCTACCGCACCGACCTCTTCGGCACCTACAAGATCTGGGGCGATCACCTCACGTACCACCCGCTCGGAGGCGCGGTGCTGAACAAGGCCACCGACAACTACGGCCGCCTCCACGGCTACTCCGGCCTGTACGTCATCGACGGCTCGCTGATCCCCGGCAACACCAGTGTCAACCCGTTCGTCACCATCACCGCGCTCGCCGAACGGAACATCGAAGAGATCATCGCCGCCGACCTGTAACGATGAGATCGAAGCCCGGGGCCGGGCGGGCTCACCGAGCGGCCCCGGACCACTTCAGCGCCCGGGCAGCGCGCACACGGTGTCGAGGCCCAGCACATGGTTGAGCCGGCCGAACGCCAGCCACGAGCCGATGCTCATGCTCAGCTCCACGATCTCGGGCTGGCTGTAGTGCGCGGTCATCCGAGTCCAGAACTCGTCATCGAGGCCATGGTGGTCCAGGGCGTACCGCTCGGCGTACTCGGCGGCCAACCGGGTCCGGTCGTCGAAGGCATCAGTGGTGCGCCACTGGGCCACCGCGTCGGCGAACTCCTCCTCGACCTTCGCTCCGTCCCGTTCGGTCCGCCAATCAAGGCAGAAGATGCACCCGTTGATCTGTGCGATCCGCAACCGCGCGGCCTCGAACTCGCGTAGTCCGAGGGTCGTATGGGCATACACCGACATCGAGAAATTCGCGGCGGCGATCCCGATCCCGGGGATCATCTCCCCCCACACGTACTCGATCGCATCCTTGCCTTCGGGGATATCGATGTTCATCGTTGTCTCCTTCCGAGCCTGCCGACCGCGGGGCGCAGTGGGACGTCGAGCGCGTCATAAAGTCCGGGTTCCGCGCCCACAAGCCAGTCGATGGCGCTCACGAGCCTGCCGACCGCGGTGGCGTTCCCGCCCGCGGACCGGTTCTCGCCCTCGTCGGTGGCCTCGACCGTGACCTCGATGCGCGGGCGGCCCTCGATGACCACCCGGTGTGCGCCGTCGCCGTCGGGCGGCGTCGGCCAGTCCAGTGCGCAGGACGGATGGATGCGCGTGATGTGCTCGATGATGATGCGGGGTTCGCCCTCGACGATGCCTTGCACCTCGAACCGGACAGCGCCCTGGGTGCCCGCCTCGAACTCGCCCATCGTCCTGGTACTCACCATGGTCTCAAGAGGGCGCCGGTCCAACGTCTCGCGGATGTCGTCGAGTTCGACACCGAGGGCCCTGGCCATCAGCCGCACTTGGCCGCCCCAGACCATCGTGGGGACCGTCGGCGCGAGCATCAGCGGCTCATAGTCCATCGGCTGTCCCATGCCGACCAAGTACCGGACCGAGTCCTCCTGGTCGTAGGTGGAGTAGTCGAAGATCTCCTGACAGCGGATCACGTCCACGGTGGTGCCGAGTCCGCTGATCAGCAGCGGCAGCACGTCGTTGCCCCAGCCGGGGTCGACACCGGAGACGAACAGCGAGCCGCCGCCCTCGGCGATGGCAGCCAGCACCGGATCCCGCAACTCCGGCGGGGCGCCCAACGGGTCGTAGAGCGCGTACACCGCAGGGGTGACGACTACGGCTCCGCCCCGGATGGCTCTGACGATGTCGGTGAGGGCCTCGTCGGGGCGGATGTCGCCGGACGCCGCGTACACCACCGCCTGGGGACCGGCGGCCAGCACACTGTCGATGTCGTCGGTCGCGGCAACCCCCAGACCGCGGTCGAGCCCTCCGAGGTCGCCCGCGTCGCGGCCGACCTTGTCGGGGTTGTGGACGAGCACGGCAGTGAGCGTCAGCGCCGGATGGGCATCGACGGCACGGATCGCCGCGCGGCCGACGTTGCCAGTACCCCAGACAACCGTGGAAATCATGCGCGGAGGGTAGCGAGAGAGCGCATCAGTTCATAGTGGCGTGACCGGAAAGAATTCCAATCGCTCGTGCGTAGCAGGGCGATGAGTGGGCTTTCCCGGACAGCGTGCCGTTCCAGCAATTCCGGCACGAGCTGAGGCACACCCAGGCGCACCGAAGGGTGGCGGTGAGGTTGCGGCCCGTCCTGAGCTTCCGGACCCGGCCGGACATACGTCACGGCTTCCTCGGAGCGACCGGTACCGTAGAACGTACAATCTCGTGGGCCTCCTGACGGGCTGCGTGAACCGCCAGAGGAACAGATGAGGAAGCCATGACGACGAACCGCGGACGCAAGGACGTCATCCGGGACCGGATGGCCGCGACCGGCGAGTCGTACAACGTCGCCGCCCGCAATCTGAAGGCGATGAAGGACATGGGCGCCACGCGTGACGCCGTCCTCACGCAGCGCTGGCACCCGGCGGACTCACTCGACATGCCGTGCCCCTGCGGCGGGACCTGCGAGCCCGGCGAGAGGTGCGACCACTGCCATGCCCGGCACCGGCACGTGGCGCGCTACCCCGGCAGCGCCATGGATGTGGAGACGTGGGCGGACCGGTACGACTGCATGGGGTGCTCGTCCTCGTACACGCTGATCGTCGTCCTGCGCGGCCGCCCCTGGGGTGTCGCCGAGACGGTGGTCCAGGGCGGGTCCGCGGAGCCGGTCGTGCGGGCCAGGGTCTTCCCGGGGGTCGCCCACCCGCTGCTGCGGCCGGAGAACCCCGAGGGCTGACGCCCGGCGTCAGCTCTCGCCCGGGTCGTGCCCGTCAGCCCTCGTCCGGTGCCAGGCGCAGCGAGATCGAGTTGATGCAGTACCGCTGGTCCGTCGGGGTCGGGTAGCCCTCTCCCTCGAAGACATGGCCGAGGTGCGATCCGCACCGGGCACAGCGGACCTCGGTGCGGACCATGCCGTGGCTGCGGTCCTGGATCAGTTCGACGGCGTCCGTGTCCTTCGGGTCGTAGAAGGACGGCCGGCCGTCGGCCTTGGCCATTCACACTTCTCCGGCAGACCGCCTCCGTCCCCTGGGTGCGCAGATCTGCCGTGCCCACCCGTGCCCCGACCTGCCAGCGGTACACCCCGCTTTCCTCGACGACGGTTGGTATCTGAGTGCCGCGCGGGCCGGTCCCGGAGGACCGGCCCGCGCGCTGTGTCAGAGGGACACGGTCAGGAGGCCTTCTTCAGCGTGAAGTTGCCGATCGTGGTCTCCCCCTTCTTGATCTTCGCGCTGGTGGTGGTCGGCTGGTAGCCGTCCTTGGACACGATCACGGTGAGCGGGTTGTTGCGGCTGTCCAGCCACAGGGCGAAGGTGCCGTCCTTGGCGGTCAGCACCGTGTAGCTCGCCGTCGAGCCGTTGATCTGGACCGTGGCCCCGGCAAGCGGCACGGTGCCGCCCTTGCCGTCCTCACCGAGCACGGTGCCGGCGTACTTGCCCCAGCTGGTCGGCGGGTTGACGTGCATGGTCACGTCGATGCTGTCGCTCGCGTACGGAGTGTCGGTCCGGGCGGTCAGCGCGGCGGAGTAGTCGCCGGGCTGGGTGATCTCGGGGACCGAAGCGTCCAGGGTGACCGTGACCGTGGTACTCGCCCCGGGCTGGAGCGTCACCTTCTGCTGGGAGGTGGACAGCCAGCTGACGTCCGAGGAGCCCACCTGGTCGTAGCCGGGCAGCACCTCGACGATGGTCACCGGCGTCACGCTGCCGCCGGGGCTGCCGCCGACCTTGTAGAAGCCGGCGGCGCCGCCGGCCCGGTAGACGCCGAGGTTGGCGTTGGGCAGGGCGGTCCAGCCGCCGGTGCGCGGGTCGAAGGCGAAGCCCTGGTTGGTGACACCCTGTGCGGTGACTCCGCCGGAGACCAGAAGCAGGCCGTTGGCCGAGCTGTACGCCGAGCCCCACAGGTCGGTGGGCAGGTCGGCGATGGCAGACCATCTGTCGTACGCCGGGTCGTAGACGTAGGTGTGCTTCACAGAGGCGGTGTCGGTCACGCCGCCGGCGCAGTAGAGCTTGCCGCCGATGCCGCCGCACGCCGCCCAGGAGGTCGGCTCCGGGTAGGGCGCGATCTGCGACCAGCTGTCGGACGCGGGGTCGTAGACGGTGACGTCCTTGGTGCCGCAGGAGCTGGTGGTGCAGCCGCCGACGACGTACAGCTTGCCGTCGACCACCGCGCTGCCCGAGCCCGCGTACGGCTTGGGTGAGGGGGTCTTGGTGGTCCAGGCGTTCGAGGCCGGGTCATAGACTTCGAGCTTGGCGTCGGGGCTGCCGGAGGCGCCCCAGCCGCCGACCGCGTACAGCTTGCCGCCGATGAAGCCGTGGGCCGGGGCCCTGCGGGTGTCGGCCGCGGAGGCCAGCTGGGACCAGGAGCCGGTGCCGGGGTCGTAGGCGTACAGCGCGTTGGTGTCCTCGGTACCGGTGTAGCCGAAGGCGGAGTAGAGCTTGCCGCCACCGGCGTCCACCGCGTTGTCCTGCAGGCCGGTCGGCAGGGTGGCCGCCAGCTGCCAGGCATCGCCGGCCGCGTTGGCGGTCACCTCGGGCTGCGTCCCGGTTCCCGTGCCGGCCTTGGTGGCCAGCGGCGAGAAGGTGCCCTTCACCAGGTTGAGCGGCGCACCTCCGGCGGCCTGCATGTGGAAACCGCCCGACCGCTCGCCCAGGGTGAGCGTTGCGGGCGCCCCACCGGTGTTCTTCACCGTCAGGTCCTGGGTGGTCTGCTTGCCCCAGTCAAGCGTCTTGTTGACGGACCCGGGGGTGGTGGTGAGCCGGCCGGCCTTGAGGGCGAAGGCGGCCTGGGTGGTGCTGTCCGGGGCGACGTTCACCGTCTTGGCCAGGTCGGAGTAGTAGGGCCTGGAGGCGGTGAAGGCACGGTCGCCGGTCTTGGTGGTGAACATCCAGTAGAAGCCGTCGCCGAGCGCCGGGTCGTCCGGGGTGGCGGCCGTGATGGCCTTCTCCTGCGGGGCGTCGCCGTTGACCACGGTGGCGCCGACGATGGCCTCGCCGGTGTTGTCGTCGGTCACGTTGCCGGCGACCAGGCTGCCGGGGACGGGCTCGTAGGTGCGCTGACCGACGAACACGTTGTCGAGCGCCCACCAGTAGCCCCAGCCCGTGAAGTGGAACCGCAGCTGCACACCGGACTTGCCGGCGTAGGCGGTCAGCGGGACCTCGACGTGGCTCGGGCCGGTCAGGGTGGCGGTGCGCTTCCAGATGTTGGTCCAGGTGGCACCGCCGTCGGTGGTGACGTCGATGGTGCCGGTCTGGATGTCGCCGACGCTCAGGTATTGGGTGTCGAAGGCGACCTTGGGGTCGGCGTAGTCGGTCAGGTCGAAGACCGGGGAGAGCAGCGAGCTGTCCAGATTCTTGCCGGTGCCGTAGTAGCTGCTGTCGACTATGGCGAAGCCGCCGGAGCCGCCAGTCATGTTGGTCCGCTTGCCGGGGTTGCTGAAGTCCCAGCCGCCGGTGGTGCCATCGGCGTTGACGACGCTCCAGCCCTCGGGAGCGGACGTGGTGGAGTCGAAGGGCTCGGTCGGGCCGGTCAGCTTGACCGCGTAGCCGGGGGCCCTGGCCGCCTTTGCGTCCACCGGGACGGCGACGTCCAGGGTCTGCGCCGAGCCGCCGACGGTCACCTGCTTGGTGACGGGCTGGTAGCCGGGGTACTGGGCGTCGATGTGCAGGGTGTAGGTGTCCTGCGGCAGCTCGATGCTGTAGGCGCCGGTGTACGGGTCGGTGTGCAGCGGTGCGCCTGGCACACCGTCGACGGTGATCTTCGCGTACAGCGGCCAGCCGTGGCCGGAGCCGTCGGTCACCTTGCCGGTGATGGTCCGGCGGGGCACCGCGGCCAGGGCGAAGTCGGCGTTCACGGTGCCGCTGTCGAGGACGGTGACCCCGGTGGTCTTCTTGGTCGCGTAGCCGTAGGCGGAGGCGGTGACGTCATAGGTGCCGGCCGGCACGACCAGGCTGTAGTGGCCCTTGGCGTCGGTGGTCGCCCGGTAGTCGCCGGCGGCGACGGAGACGCCGGACAGGGCCGCGCCGGAGGTGTCGGTGACGGTTCCCGAGACCTTGCCATGCGGGCCGCTGCGGAACGCTGCGGTGCCGTTGGGCGTGCCCAGACCGGTGGGGCCGTCGTACCCGGGGCCGGCGGTGCACAGGTAGGCCGGGTTGCAGCTGCCGTTGGCGCCCGTCGTCACGTCGTTGAGCGCCGACGAGTTCTGGGAGTTCTGGTAGGGGTACGAGTTGGGGTAGCTGCCCGTGACGGGGGTGCCTGCGGCCGCGTACACGCCCGCGATGATCGGCGCCGAGGCGCTGGTACCGCCGTAGACGGCCCAGCCGGAGCCGCTGTAGGTGTGGTACACCGCGACCCCGGTGGCCGGGTCGGCGACCGCGGCCACATCAGCGACGGACCGCTTGCGGCAGCCGGTGTCGGTCTGGAAGGCCGGCTTGGGCTCGTACAGCGAGCAGCCCGAGCCCGTGCCGCCTGAAGCGTTGTTCCACACCGACTCGGACCAGCCGCGGCTGGTGGTGATGTCCCGCTTCAGGGCGGTGCCGCCGATCGCGGTCACATACTGCGAGGCCGCCGGGTAGGAGACGCCGTAGCCACTGTCGCCGGAGGAGGCGACCACGGCGACACCCGGGTGGTTGTAGTGGGCGTCCAGCAGGAGCTCGGACGAGTCCTCGCCACTGCCCGCCGTGCTGGTGTAGTTGGTGCCGTAGGAGTTGGACACGTACTTGGCACCCATGGCGACGGCCTGGTCGACGGCCGCGCCCATGTCCGCGAAGCCGGCGCTGTCGGCCTCGATGAGAAGGATGTGGGCATTGGGGGCGGCCGCGGAGACCATGTCGAGGTCGAGCGCGATCTCGCCCGCCCAGCCTGCGTTCGGGGACGGGTAGTTGGTGCCGCCGCGCTGGTCGACCTTCTGGAAGCAGCCGTTGGCGGTAGTGCACGGGGGCAGGCCGTACTGCTGGCGGTAGACGGCCAGGTCCGCCTCGGCGTTCGGATTGTCGTAGGCGTCGACGATGGCTATCGTCTGGCCCGCGCCACCGTCCGCCGGCAGATTGTAGGCGCTCTGCAGGTCAGCCGGGCCGAAGCCGCTCGGTGCGGCGGCCGCCAATTGGACCCCCTTGACGCCCTTGATGTCGGTGCGACGCAGGGCGAAGCAGCTGAACTCGCCCTTCTTGGGGGTGCTGCAGACCTGCTCCACCCCGGGACGGGCCGCTGATACGGAGGTACCCGAAGCTGCGGCCGCGCTACCCGTGGCGGCCTGAGCGGCGGGAAAGCCCGCGCCCATGACGGCCACGGCCGCCGCGGCCAGTGCGGCCAGCTGCGCGGATATCATCCGCGCAGCTGGTCTCAATTGCCTCGAAGTGCGCAATGTGTGACTCCCATGCTGTTGAGCTGGGGTCGACCCGTGCGCTGGTTCCCGGTCGACAGCGAATGGCATTCATCCGCCGGTCACCCATTGGCGTGGCAACCCGCCACCGCAGCAAGAAGCCACGTATGGCGGATGCGTGACATGGCGGCAATTCGCCATGTACCGAACAAGACTTTTCCGATGAACCATCACCATATTGCCCGGCCGCTCCCCATGCGTTTCCGTGAGCTGCGCCATGAGGACCGGCTGCACACTCCGCTTTCCTCGGCGCAGGGGCGCACAGCGTTGTTGCCTCGGTGACGGCGGTGCTCAGCGGCCGGGCTTCAACCCTGAATCAACCGTCAGGTTGTTTGTACGAGGGTTCGTTGGTACCGCCGTACCAGGTTCTTTTGGCTCCGACAGTCGTTCGACCGCCTGGCCGGTGATGGGCTGATGTACAAGCGCAGCCGGCGAGAAGAGGCGGCGTCTGGCTCGGCCAGGCGTACCTGGAGCTGCGTTACAGCCCGAGCCGCCGAGCAGCGTGGGCCGGTATCCCGTAAGCCAGTTACAACGTGTACGACTCGCCGGCGCCGTACGCCACCGTTCGACGGAACAGCGACGGGCGCCAGTACACCTGCTATGTGCCACAGGGGGAACCGGCTGCTACACCAAGATGGTCAGCGACGCGAACGTCACCTCGTTCGCCATGGGCATGTGGGACAGCGGCGCTCGCACCTACGAAGGCAGGACGTCGTCGTACTGACCCGGGTGAGTTGCCTTCGTGACATGCCGGCCGCTGCGCTCGGGCTGTGCCGAGCCGGTCCGGTCACGCCGCCACTCCTGGAACCACGAAATGCGACCTCGACGGCTCGGTGACGACCGGGCCGGCATGGGAAGGGACACGAAATGAGACCCTCCAAGCGCATCGCCATCGCGCTCACCACCGCGGCCGTCGCCTGCGGCGGAATCCTGACGGCGCCGACGGCCGCTTCCTGGCCACCGACACCATGCCAGCACGGCCGAACCGTCTGGCCACCCTCGGCGACCCGCAGCTGACCGGGATGAGTTTCCAGGACCTGGCCAGGTTGATCGAACGGCTTTCCGTGCGGCAAGCCGCCGAGGCCGAGCGCCGCAAGTATCGACAACGAGGCGGAGACCGGCAGAGGTTAATGCAAGCATCGACCCACCGAGCCGGCATCCCCTCTGCGTCACTCGCACGGGGGACGTCAGCCCGGAAGGCGCGGACGTCAGTCCTCGTCGGGCGTCAGGCGCAGTGAGATCGAGTTGATGCAGTACCGCTGGTCCGTCGGGGTCGGGTAGCCCTCGCCCTCGAAGACATGGCCGAGGTGCGATCCGCAGCGGGCGCAGCGGACCTCGGTGCGGACCATGCCGTGGCTGCGGTCCTGGATCAGTTCGACCGCGTCCGTGTCCTTCGGGTCGTAGAAGGACGGCCAGCCGCAGTGCGACTCGAATTTGGTGTCGGAGCGGAACAGCTCCGCGTCACAGGCGCGGCAGGAGTAGACGCCCGTGGTCTTGGTGTCGGTGTACTCGCCGACGAAGGCGGGTTCGGTGCCGGCCTGGCGCAGGACCGCGTACTCGGCGGGCGTCAGCTCCGCCCGCCACTGCTCGTCCGGCTTCTCGATGTCGTACGACACGTCGCTCCCTCAGCTCGACAGGTGGTCCAGGATCTGCGGGCCGAGGTCCGTGACGTCGCCCGCCCCCATGGTGAGAACGAGGTCGCCGGGCTTCGCCATTCCCGCGATGACCTCGGGGACCGCCGCCTTGTCGTGGACGGCGGTGACATCGGCGCCCGCGGACCTCGCGGCGTCGATGATCAGGTCGCTGGTGATGCCGGGGATCGGGTCCTCGCGGGCCGGATAGATGTCCAGGACCACGGAGGCGTCTGCCAGTGCGAGGGCCTGGCCCATCTCGGCGCCGAGCTCCTGGGTGCGGGAGAAGAGGTGGGGCTGGAAGACGACCAGGAGGCGGGCGTCGGATGCGGCGCCGCGCATCGCTTCGAGGTCCGCGGTCATCTCGGTGGGGTGGTGTGCGTACGAGTCGATGACCTGCACGCCCGCGGCCTCGCCCTTGAGCTGGAGGCGGCGCTTGACCCCGGTGTACTTGCCGAGGGCCGAGGCCAGGTTGTGGGCCGGGATACCGAGGGCGACACCGGCGGTGAGGGCCGCGACCGCGTTGTGGGCGTAGTGGCGGCCGGGCACGGAGACCGTGAACGTGAGGTACTTCCCGTTCAGGATGACCGTGACCTCGCTGGTCAGACCACGCGGGGTGACCTTGTGCACGCGTACGTCGGCGGTCTCGGACTCGCCGTAGGTGACGACCTTCACCGAGGACAGGGCGCGCACCCGCCTGGTCAGCTCGACGGCGCCGGGCTGGTCGGCGGCGATCACCAGGGTGCCGTCGGGGACGATCTTGCCTGCGAACGTCTCGAAGGATTCGTAGATCTCGTCCATCGAGGCGTAGTTCGCGTGGTGGTCCAGCTCGACGTTGAGGACGATCGCGACCTCGGGGTCGTACTTCTGGAAGCTGCGGTCGCTCTCGTCCGCCTCGGCGACGAAGATCTGGCCCTCGCCGTGCGCGGCGTTGGTGCCGGGGCCCGCGAGGTCGCCGCCGATGGCGTACGAGGGGTCGAGGTTCAGCTCGGACAGGGCGACGGCCAGCATCGATGTGGTGGTCGTCTTGCCGTGCGTACCGGCCACCGCGATCGCGCGCAGGCCCCCCATCAGGGAGGCCAGCGCGTCGGAGCGGTGCACGACGGGGATCGACAGCTCGGCGGCGCGCACCAGCTCCGGGTTGTCGGCGCGGATGGCGCTGGAGACGACCGCGCACGAGGCGTCGTCCGCCAGATTTCCGGCGGCGTGCCCGATGTGGACGGTCGCCCCCAGCGCCCGCAGCGCCTCGGCCGTTCCCGACTCCTTGGCATCACTGCCCGCGACCTTCGCACCGCGCTGGGTGAGGATCTTCGCGATGCCCGACATTCCGGCGCCGCCGATGCCGATGAAGTGCGGTCGTTCCATGGCGGCAGGAATACCGGGTGCCATGCGTGTGTCTCCCCAGAAGTCGAAACGAGTACCCGCCCAGCCTATTCGCTGTGCGCGAAGAGCTTGAGCACCGGTACGCCGACCTTGTGCCGGGCCCTGGACGCCCAGTCCCTGTGGAAGAACTCTTCCACGTAGTGCGGCGCGGTCAGCACGATGACTTCATCAGCCTCCGCGTCGTCGACCACGGACTTCAGCTTGTCCAGCGGGTGCTCCTCGATCACCTGCCCGACCGCTTCGGAGCCTGCCTGCCGCAGGGCCTCGAGCGACACTTCGAGCGCCAGTTCGGCGGACTGCCTGGCATTCTTGCCCTCCGGCTCCTCACCCTCGCGGGCGGCTTCCTTCAGTTCGCCCATCGCCAGGTCGTCGATGGCCCGCAACAGCACATCGGCCTGGTCACCGCGCGGCTGCATGAGCACGACGAAGGAGGTCCGCTCCTCCCCGTGCAGAGTGGTGACGAACTCGACGTCCTCGGAAGTGAGGGGCTTCTCGATCATCAAAACGCTGGTGAACACCACGGGCGCCCTTCTGCTTCAGTAACCGTCGCCGGTCTCTGCTGAAACCATCCTTCCCCGTGCTCGCACGGGGTCTGCGAGTAATTGTGCCCACCGGAAGCTAACCGGAACGGTAAATTCCGCCGATAGTCAGATCCGACGGTATCGGGTGAAGAGAAACCCGGCCTCTTCCAGCATCGATGTCAGGGCGAATCGTTCTGGCACGGCCACCGAGGGGCCACCGGCGATCCGCTGCGCGTCTCCGGCGGTCAGCATCGGCGAGAGGGTCAGACAGAGCTCGTCCAGCACCCCGGCCGCCACGAACTGGCCCAGCATCCTGGGTCCGCCCTCGGTCAGCAGCCGCTTGAGTCCACGGTCCGCCAGCTCCCGTACGGCCCTGGCGGGGTCCACCCTGGAGCCCTCCCCCGCGATCACCACCTCGGCGCCCGCCTTCCGCGCCGCCTCGATCCGGTCCGCAGGGGCTCCGGCGCCGGTCAGTACGAGGGTCGGGACGAGCGGCGAGACGAAGAGCGGCAACGAGAAGTCCAGGTCCAGGCTGCCGCTCACCACGGCGATCGCCGGTGCGGGCCCCTGCCCGGCCGCTGCCCGGCGGGCGGCGAAGGCCTCACGGGCCCTGGCGGGCCGGTAGCCCTCCAGCCGTACGGTCTCCGCCCCCGCCACGACCACATCGGCCAGACCGCGCAGGGTGCCGAAGATCCGCATGTCGCTCTCGCAGGAGATCGGCTGTGAGCGCCCGTCGTGCTGAGCGGCGCCGTCGAGCGTCGAAACCATGTTGGCGCGGAGCCAGGGGCCGTCCTGCTCGGGGTACGCGTAGGCGTCGGCCAGATGGTCCAGATCCCACTCCCCCTCGTCGTCAGCCGGTGTCAGGTCGGTCACAGGGAAGAGGCGTCGCATGTTCTGCAGTCTGGCACGGCGCTTAAGGTTGAGAGTTGTGTCGTCCTCCACCGCCGTGCCGGGGCAGAGCCCCATAGCCGAAACGGCCCCGCTGTCCCTGTGTGCCCTTGAGCCGCACGTCCCCGCCGACCGCCTGGTCGCCGAGATGGTGCCGCCGCCGCGCTTCGACTCCGTACGCTTCGATACGTATGTCCCGGACCCCGGCCGGCCGAGCCAGGTCGAGGCGGTCAAGGTCCTGAGCGGCTTCGCGACCGGGCTCGGCGGGGCGCACGCCACCGGCTCCGGCAAGAACAGAAGAGCGCGAAGCGCATCCTCGCAGGGGTGGTGGCGGGCGACGGGTGGGCGGTTCAGCAAGAAGCCGGCGGCGCCCGCGGCGCCTCTCGGGGTCTACCTCGACGGCGGCTACGGCGTCGGCAAGACGCACCTGCTGACCTCCCTCTGGCACGCCACGCCCGCCGCACCGTCACTGAAGGCGTTCGGCACCTTCGTCGAGCTGACCAACCTTGTGGGTGCGCTGGGCTTCCAGCAGACCGTGCAGACACTGAGCGGGCACCGGCTCCTGTGCATCGATGAGTTCGAGCTGGACGACCCGGGCGACACGGTACTGGTGTCCTCGCTGCTCAGCAGGCTGGTCGAGGCGGGGGTCGCGCTCGCCGCCACCTCCAACACGCTGCCCGGCAAGCTCGGTGAGGGCCGGTTCGCCGCCGCCGACTTCCTGCGGGAGATCCAGGGACTGTCCTCGCACTTCCGTCCGCTGCGGATCGACGGCGAGGACTACCGCCACCGAGGGCTGCCCGAGGCCCCCGCGCCGTACTCCGACGAGCAGGTCACCAAGGCCGCGTACGCCACCGAGGGCGCCAGCCTGGACGACTTCCCCTCGCTCCTCGACCATCTCGCCCGGGTCCATCCGAGCCGCTACGGCGCACTGACGGACGGACTGCGGGCAGTCTGCCTCACCGAGGTCCAGCCGGTGCCGGACCAGTCGACCGCGCTGCGGCTCGTCGTCCTCGCCGACCGGCTGTACGACCGGGAGGTTCCGGTGCTCGCCTCCGGGGTCCCGTTCGACAAGCTGTTCAGTGAGGAGATGCTGAACGGCGGGTACCGAAAGAAGTACTTCCGGGCGATCTCCCGGCTGACGGCGCTGGCGCGCGACGCGAAGGGCCTGGTGGCGCAGTAGGTTCGGGGCGTACCACCCGAGGCGCCCGCGGCGCCTCGCATCTCCCGTATCACCGCGCACACCGTTTGAAGGGATCCAGCATGGCTACCACGCGTCAGGCGCACACGGTCTGGGAAGGCAACCTGATCGAGGGCAAGGGAGTCGTCACCTTCGACTCCTCCGGCATCGGCGACTACGAGGTCTCCTGGCCGTCCCGCGCGGAGAAGGCGAACGGAAAGACCAGTCCCGAGGAGCTCATCGCGGCGGCACACTCCAGCTGCTTCTCGATGGCGCTGTCCAACGGCCTGGCCACCGCCGGCAACCCGCCGACCCGGCTGAACACCCGGGCCGAGGTCACCTTCCAGCCCGGTACCGGCATCACCGGTATTCACCTCACCGTCCAGGGCGAGGTGCCGGGTCTCGACGAGGCGGGCTTCGTCAAGGCCGCCGAGGACGCCAAGGCGAACTGCCCGGTCAGCCAGGCGCTCACGGGCACGACGATCACGCTCACCGCGTCCCTGGCCTGACCCACGGGCCCCTGTGGGCCCGTGACACACACGAGGCTCAGTGACCCGCATGGTTCCCGCGCGGCGATACACGTGGTACACACATGCGGGTCACATCTCCTGTCCGCCAGCAGGGAGTTGCCTCATGTCATCAGCAGCACGACGACTCGCAACACGACGACAGGTCCTGGCCGGCAGCGGCGCGGCCGTTGCCTCGATCGCCTTCGCCGGGGCGTTCTCCGAACTCTTCGCGGGTACCGCCGCCGCCCGTGGACACAGCGGCTACGGCCCGCTCGTGCCCGACCCGGACGGTCTGCTCGACCTCCCGAAGGGCTTCCGCTACCGGGTCCTGTCCCGGGAGGGCGACCCGCTCCGCTCCGGCGAGGGCCAGGTCCCCAGCAACCACGACGGCATGGCCGCCTTCACGGGCCGGCACGGACACATCCGTCTCGTACGCAATCACGAGAACCGCGCCACCGGAAGAATCCCGGTCCCGACCGTCGAGGGCCTCACCTACGACCCGATGGGCAAGGGCGGCTGTACCGCCCTGGAGCTGGACAGCCGCAACAACGTCCTCGGCGAACGCGTCGCCATCGCTGGTACGGCGGTGAACTGCGCGGGCGGCCGCACCCCTTGGAACACCTGGCTGACCTGCGAGGAGACCGAGGACAAGGCCGGCACCAACGGCTACACCAAGGACCACGGCTTCATCTTCGAAGTGGACGGCGCCGATCCGCACCGCACCGGAGCCGTGCCGCTCACCGCGATGGGCCGCTTCCAGCACGAGGCGATCGCGATCGACCCGAAGAGCGGGATCGTGTACGAGACGGAGGACGCGTTCGACAAGCCGTTCGGGCTCTTCTACCGCTTCCTGCCGAGGAAACCGCTCGGCGGGACGGGCTCGCTGCGGGCCGGCGGCCATCTGGAGGCCATGCGGGTGCCCGGCGTCCCCGACCTCTCCGTGATCCAGGAGACCGGTGCGAGTTTCGAGGGTGTCGAGTGGGTTCCCGTACCGGATCCGCAGGCGGCCGGGACCCCGATCCGGTTCCAGGACTTCGGCCCGAAGGGCATCACGCACGCGCAGAAACTGGAGGGCTGCTACTGGGGCGGGTCCGCGGTCTACTTCGTCTCCAGTTTCGCGCACAGCTCGCAGGGTTCGGCGGCCGACCACTACGGCCAGGTGTGGAAGTACGAGCCGAAGCGGCGCCGTCTCACGCTGGTGATCGCCTTCGGTCCCGGTACGGACGTGCAACTGCCCGGCGAGTCCCCCGACAACATCTGCCTGGCGTCCGACGGCGGACTGATGGTGTGCGAGGACGGCGACGGCGCGCAGCATGTGTTCGGCCTGACGCGGGGCGGCGAGGTGTACGCCATGGCGCGGGGCCGGCAGAACATCGGAACGTCCGAGGAGCCCGCGTGGGGCGAGTTCGCCGGGGTCACGTTCGCTCCGGACGGCGGGACGATGTTCGTCAACTGCTATACGCCGGGGACGACGTTCGCGGTCACGGGGCCGTGGCGTTGATGCGTTGATGCGTTGATGCGCAGGGGGTGGGCAGCTGTTGCCCGCCCCCTGCGCACTACGGGCCGGGCACCTGCGAAGCCTCTACCCATTGGTGAACGCCCCGTCCGCCGTGCGCAGATGAGGTCGTTCGGCGGCAGTGGCCCGGTACTTGCGGGCCTCGTCGCGGTCGATGACGACACCGATACCGGGCAGGTCGCTGCGCTCGGCCCGCCCGGGGAGGACCGTGGGCCGTTCGATGAAGAGGCCGGCGGCTGCTACAACGATGCGTCGCTGCGCGCTCGCGCCCGTCCTGGCCGGAGCACGCCGTGCGTTGGGCCTCCTGCCATTCGCAGACACGAGCGTACTCAGCCGCGCAGCGAAGTGAGCCGGCAGGCGAGCGCGGCCACCGCCGCTGCGAGAGCGGCGGCTGCGACGAACGGCAGGAGCGGCATGTGCACCGTGCCGGTCCGCGAGCCGGTGACCAGGCCCGTCACGGCGTGGTTCGCGGGCGAGCCGCTGGTCACCAGGGCCAGCAGTGCGGCGAGCACGGTGGTGGCGACGGACCAGCCGCGCCGGTGCAGCAGTGGCCGGGTGCACAGCGCACCGACAGCCGCCCCCAGCAGCACGCAACGGGCGGCGGCGAGCAGTCCGGCGAGCCCGGCGGGCAGCAGCGGCACCCGGACAGCGTTGTCGGTACTGGCCGGCTTGCTGATCAGCAGCACGATCGGGGTGGCGGCCGCGCCCAGCAGCCCGGCGCAACCGAGCGCGGCGAGCAGCGACGCCAGATGGACCCGCGGCGATCCCGCCACCGCGGCGGTGACGGTCCGGGCGGCGGGCGGCTCCTGGTTGACACAGAGCTGTACGAGCCAGGCGGTGACGGGCAGGAGCCCGGCGGCGGCGTATCCGAGCGAGTCGAGGACGGGCTGCCCCGACTGCACGCCGATGCCGAGGAAGGCCGCGTACAGCAGAACGGGGGCGAGCCAGCGCTGGGAGCGGATCAACAGGGCGGTCTGGTAGCGGAGGAGGGCGGTCATGGTGCCTCGGGGGTCGAGCGGGCACTGGGGGCCGGGGCAGCCTTCGTATGCGGAGCGGCCTCCGGCTTCGGAGCGGCGCCGGGGGTGGTCGTCAGGTGTCGGATGTGCCAGGGCGGACGCGCGGCGAGCAGGGCGCGCAGCAGCGCGTCGGAGTGCGCGGCCGCGACGGTGAGCCGTACGGCCCCGTCTGCCGCGGGCATGCGCTCGGGCGTACCCGGCAGCCCGGCGGGGAGTGCGGCGCCCGGTGGGGCCGCCGCCTCGATGCGTACCTGCGGCCCGGTCCGCGCGGCTCGCGCCACGGGTACGGCGGTGAGCCCGTGCCTCTCTACCCGGAACGCGGCGTCGACCACCCCGGCGAGCCGGCGCGGATCGTGGTCGACGAAGACGACGGTGGAGCCCGCCGCGACCCGCTCGGCCACGGCCCGGTCCAGCTCGTCGCGGGCCGCGGCGTCCAGGCCGGTCCATGCCTCGTCCAGGACCAGCAGCTCCGGTTCGGCAAGGAGCGCCTGAGCGACGGCGACCTTCTGGCTGGTCCCTTTGGAGAGTTCCGGAAGAGGTGTACGGGCATGGTCGGCGGCCCCGAAACGGGCGAGCCACGACTGCGCCCGGTCTGCCGCTTCGGGGGTCCGCAGGCCGTGGATCCGGCCGAGGTGGACCAGGTACCCGGCCGCGGTGAACGGCAGCGCGGCCGGGAAGCGCTCGGGGACGTATGCCGTACGGGGCCTGCGGCCGGTGACCCGGCCCTCTGTCGGGGCGTCGATACCGGCGAGCAGCCTCAACAGCGTCGACTTGCCGGTGCCGTTGGCACCCTCGATCCGGATCAGGGCGTGCGCGGGCAGGTCGAGGTCGACCCCGCGCAGCACCCATGGCCCGCCGAGGCCGTACCGGCGGCCCACCCCGCGCAGGTTCAGTTGGCCGACGCCTTCTCGGGCTTGAGCTCGCTGGGTCGTACGATCACGAATCCTTCCCCGTCCAGCCGCAGTTGGACGGCCTCTCCGGACCCACCGCGCATCATCGAGCCGAAGCTCTGCGAGCGGTGCAGCGATGTGGTCAGGTTGGCGCTCCAGCCGACCACCGCGTCCGTGTCGACGCAGACCGGCTGCTGGGGCGTGACGGGTATCACGATGGGGTGGCCCTCACACATGAGGCCGAGCTTGCCATATCCGGTGAAAACGGTGTTGAAGATGCCGCCACCGGTCATCCCGGCGCCCTTCACAGTCTGGATCTCGTAGGAGAGCGTGGCGTCGAAGCAGAGCACGTTGCGGCCGTTGATGGTGAGGACGTCGCCGTGCTCCATCTCCACGATGAAGCAGTTGGCGGCCTCGTGCGCGAACCATGCCTCGCCCTGGCCGCGGACCGCCATCAGCGGCAGCCCCTCGCCGGTGACGGCGCGCTTGAGCAAGCCACCGAGGCCCTGGCCCTTGCGCTCGAACTGCAGATCGCCGCGGAAGGCGATCATCGATCCCTGGCGGGCGTGCATCTCACCGTTGACGGCGTACTTGATGGATTTGGCGTTCTGCAGGGTCATCCCGGGGGCGGTTGCCTGCTGCGCCATGTTCTCACTGGAAAAGAGATCGCTCTTCATGCGGTGCATCCTCACCCGGAGCGATTCATTCCGCCAAGAAGCGATTCTCGGGCGGCTGGCAGACTGGGGCGAGTGAGCGACAACGACACCCCCGTATCCCCGTCCGTATCCCCGGCCACGTCCTACTCCCCCGCGGCGGACAGCCCGTTCAGGTCCGAGCGGACGCGCCGGGACGAGGCCCAGCAGTACGTGCTGCCGCTGGTCGTGCACATCGAGAAGACGGCTCCCCCGGCCCGTACCGACGCACTGCGGACCGCCGCCCGCGCTGTGCTCGTGATGCTCTCCGACGAGCGGTCGGCCGGCGAGGGTGAGTGGGCGCAGGCGATGCGGGACTGGCAGGACGCCCGGATCCGCAAGGTGGTGCGCCGGGCGCGCGGCGCGGAGTGGCGCAAGGCGTCCGCGCTGCCCGGCATCACGGTCACCGGCGAGAGCGCCGAGGTGCGGGTCTTCCCGCCCGTGCCTCTGGACGGCTGGCCGAAGGAACTGGCGAAGCTCCAGGTCTCGGGAACGGATCTGGACGACCCCGAGCCGCCGGCCGCGCCCGATCCCGCGGGCCCGGTGCTGTGGCTGAACCCGGAGCTGGACATGTCGGCGGGCAAGGCGATGGCGCAGGCCGGGCACGGTGCGCAGCTCGCCTGGTGGGAGCTGTCGGAGACGGAGCGCAAGGCGTGGCGCGAGGCGGGCTTCCCGCTGTCGGTCGCCACTGCGGAGGCGGGCCGCTGGCAGGAACTCACGGTGAGCGGGCTTCCGGTGGTGCATGACGCCGGGTTCACCGAGATCGCTCCGGGGTCGTGCACCGTGGTCGCCGACCATCCCGCGCTGCGCGGCTGAGCGGGGACGGGGCCGCTCCCCCTTTGTCCGCGGGCCGTTGAACATCCCGGTGCGGTGATGCGTGCCTGCCGGTACTGCCGTACCGGCAGTATTCGACTTCGACGCGATCGCACGCGAGGCGGCGGGCGCGGCGACGGCCGGCCCGACGGGACCCGGCCCGCACAGTCGTACCTCCGGTGCCGGTGCCGGCGGAGCCGACCGGGGACATGTCGTTCACCTCGCGGCCCTCCACGATGCCGGTGCCCTGACCACCCCGGGCCGGGAACCTCAAATCAACCTCTGAACGTCCCCCTCTTCGGATTCACCACCGCCCGCCGGGGCCATTAGCCCTGCACGGAGTGGAGGAGGGGGACGACATGAAGCTGGGAATCGGCATCGGCTGGCGGCCGGAGATAGCGCACGCCGTCGAGGCGCTGGCGGGGATCGACTGGGTGGAGGCGGTCGCGGAGAACATATGCACCGACCATCTGCCCGATTCGCTGGTGCGGCTCAGGGCGCGCGGTGTCACTGTCGTCCCGCACGGCGTCTCGCTCGGCCTCGGCGGGGCGGAGCGCCCCGACGCCGGCCGGCTCGCGGATCTCGCGGCCCGGGCCGAGCTGCTCTCCACGCCACTGGTCACCGAGCACATCGCGTTCGTACGTGCCGGGGGGCCGCGCACCGCTTCGCCGGGGCTGGAAGCGGGCCATCTGCTGCCCGTGCCGCGGACCTGGGACGCGCTGGACGTGCTGTGCGAGAACGTACGGATCGCCCAGGACTCGCTGCCCGTGCCGCTGGCACTGGAGAACATCGCGGCGCTGATCTCCTGGCCCGACGAGGAGCTGACCGAAGGGCAGTTCCTGGCGGAGCTGGTCGAGCGCACCGGCGTCCGGCTGCTGATCGATGTCGCCAATCTGCACACCAACCACGTCAACCGCGGCGAGGACCCGGCCACCGCGCTCGACGAGCTGCCGGTGGAGGCCATCGCGTACGTACATGTGGCAGGCGGCGTCGAGAAGGACGGCGTCTGGCACGACACCCACGCCCACCCGGTCACCGAGCCCGTGCTCGACGTCCTCGCCGAACTCCGCTCCCGGGTCGACCCGCCCGGCGTACTCCTGGAACGGGACGACGACTTCCCGCCGGCCGAGGAGCTGGCGGGCGAACTGATCACGATCCGCGCCACGCTGGACCGGGCGGCTGCCCTCGGCGCCGGTGCGTCGGCGCACGCCGGGAATTCCGTATCGCGACCTGTCCGGCGACCCGGTCCGTCCCCGGAATCCGTGCGCGACCGGGTCGCGGTCGCCCAGACCGCGCTGCTCTCCTCCCTCGTCGCGGGCACCCCCGCCCCGCAGGGCTTCGAACACCGCCGACTCGGGATCCAGAGCCGTGCCCTGGCCGCCAAACGGGCCGGGGTCGTCGCCAAGGTGGCGCCCGAACTGCCGGAGATTCTGGGCGCCGGCTACCGGGACGCCTTCCTCGCGTACGCCAGGACCCGTCCCATGTCCGCCGGCTACCGGCGCGACGCGCTGGACTTCGTCGAGGAGCTGCTGATCGCCGGCCGGCCCGCCGACGACGCGGCACGGCGCCGGCTGACCCACTGGTGGCAGGACCGGGCCTCCGCGCGACCGCCGCGCCGCTCCACCCGGCTGGTACGAGCGGCCCGCGCGGCCCTGGTCGGAAGGTGACCGGCATGAACACCCTCGCAGTGCTGGTGGATCTCGGCATCGTGGTCTCGTCGGTCCTCCTGATCGTGGGGCTCACCCGTGCCCGTGGCGGGTCCGGCGGCCCCGCCCACGACCTCTTCGAAATCGCTTTCCTGAACGGTGGTCCGGGCAGAGTGGTGGACACCGCGCTCACCGCGATGCAGACGGACGGGCGGCTCGCCATCGGCGGTCCCGGCATCGTCGCCGTCCAGCAGATGGACGCCCGTGACCCGGTGGAGCGTGCGGTGCTCCAGGAACACGCCATGGCACCCAGCGGCGCGCTGCACACCCTGCGCGATGCGGTGATGCGGCACCCCGCGGTGCAGGAGATCGGCGACGGGCTCGCGGCCCGCGGTCTGCTGGCCTCGCCCACGACGAGCCGTACGTGGCGTCGCTGGGGCATCGCGCAGGGGCTGGTCTGTGTGCTGGCCATCCCGCTCGCGGTCGTGATGACGGCTGTGCAGTCCACGGCCGACTACGCGGCCGACGTGGACTTCTCCGTACCGTTCATCTTCAAAGTCCTCCCCTTCCTGCTGGTCGGCTTCCCGATCGGCTTCGTCTGCGCCGCTGTCGCCCGGGGGCGGGTCACCAAGGCGGGGCGCCGGGCCGCCGAGGCATACCGCACCGCCCATGCGTACAACCCGCACCCGGCCCATCTGGTGGCCACGCACGGACTGCGGGCCCTCCCCGATCCCGTACTGCAGACGCAGCTGATCGCGGCGGCCCGGATGCGCCCGGCGGGACAGCCCCTGCGCCCGGGCTCGCGCTCGTCCTCGGACTCCTCCGCGATGTTCGTCGCACCGGCGGTGTGGTGCGCCGGTACGGGCCCCGGCAACGGCAGCTACGGAAGCTCCAATGGCAGTGGCAGCAGCGGAGGGGGCGGCGGATGCAGTTCGGGGTCGAGCTGTGGTTCGGGGTCCAGTTGCAGCTCAGCGTCCGGCTGCGGCGGGTCGAGCGGCTCCAGTTGCTCCAGCAGCAGCGGTTCCAGCTGCGGTGGCGGGTCCAGTTGTGGCAGCAGCTCCTGAGCGACGGCGGCGTCCCGCTCCTCGGCCCACGCCGCCGAACCGTCCGCATGATGAACAGGCCATGGCGTTCCACGCCCGTCTCGCATAGAAATCCGCCATGCTCTGGGTACTGTTTCTGCTGGTCGCATGGGGTGCGGCAGCCATCTCGTGCATCCGGCTCTGTATCGTCGCCGCCCGCACGGGGCTGCTGCACGACGCATCCGCGGATTCCGTACGGAAGGTGCCGGATACTCCTGAACTGACCCTGTACGAGACCGCGTTCCTGGCCGGCGGCCCGCACCGGGTGGTCGATCTGGCGCTGGTCACCATGCATCTGCGGCAGCGGCTGCTGCTCGCCCACACCGGGTGGGCGACGGTCGTCGACCCGGAGGGCCGGGACGAGATGGAGCGGACGGTGATCCGTGCCATCGGTCCGCAGGGCCAGTCCCCCATACCGCCTGTACGGACGGCCGCGGCGGCTGCCGAAACCGTGCGCGCCCTGGCCGACCGGCTCGTCACCGCCGGCCTGGCCGTCCCCGGCGGCGCCGGAACCGATGTCGCCGCCGCGGTCCGGGCGGTGCGCGGCGCGGCTCTGCTGGTGGTCGCGATGGGCGCTGTCGCGCTGCTGATACCCGATCAGGAGCGCGGCGCCGACGGTCCGGTGGTCCCGCTGCTCGTCCGGTTCGGGCTGCCGCTCGCACTGACGCTGGGCTGTCTGGTCATCGCCCGGATGGAGATCCATCCGTACAGCTCCTGGGCCTCACCCGCCGGGCGGCGACTGCTTGCCGCGAACGAGATCCCGGCGGCGTCGAAGGACCATGGCCTCCTGGCGGCGATTGCCGTGCTGGGTGTGCGCGCCGTGGACGATCCGGTGTTGCGGGCCGCACTCGGGGTCCACCGTCCAGCTGATCGCTGATGAGGAGTCAGTTCTCGTCATGGAGGCCGCTGTTGACAAGCAGGGACAGCAGCGGCACGACGGGCCGACACCAGGACGGGCTGATGCCCCCGCATCGCAGCCGGTCCAGTCGGTTGTCACATCGAACCGTGCTCCGTGTGCTTCCCTGTGGGTTCCGGGGTCGCCGCAGGTCGGAGCCTGCGGCGAACCCGGAGCCGAACCCGGTGTCGCTGGAACGACGGGCAGCGCGGAACGCGCCGGTGCCCGTCGTCTGATCTTCCGGGTTGGGGTGGTCGGAGCCCGCTCGCTACGCGAGTCCGGCCACCAGGTCTGCAACGGACTTCCTGCGCCCCGTGTAGAACGGGACCTCCTCGCGGACGTGCATCCGCGCCTCGGAGGCCCGCAGGTGGCGCATCAGGTCGACGATGCGGTGCAGCTCGTCGGCCTCGAAGGCGAGGATCCACTCGTAGTCGCCGAGCGAGAAGGAGGCGACGGTGTTGGCCCGGACGTCGGGGTAGCCGCGGGCCAACTTGCCGTGGTCCGCGAGCATGCGGCGACGGTCCTCGTCCGGCAGCAGGTACCAGTCGTAGGAGCGCACGAAGGGGTAGACGCTGACGTAGTTGCGCGGCGTCTCGTCGGCCAGGAACGCCGGGATGTGCGACTTGTTGAACTCGGCGGGGCGGTGCAGCGCCATGTTCGACCAGACCGGCTCCAGCGCCAGGCCCAGCTTGGTGCGCCGGAAGAGGTTGTACGCCTCCTGCAGCTCGTCCGCGGTCTCGGCGTGCCACCAGATCATGATGTCGGCGTCGGCACGCAGGCCGGAGAGGTCGTAGGTGCCGCGGACGGTGATGTCCTTCGCCGCGAGCTGGTCGAACAGCTCCTGGACCTCGTCGGCGTAACCGGCACGGTCCGCGGGCAGGACATCGCGCAGCTTGAAGACGGACCACAGCGTGTAGCGGATGACCTCGTTGAGGTCCTTGGCCTTCTTGCCGGCGTTGGGGATCTTCTCAGGCGCACTCATACGGCTATTGTCCCGCCTCGCTCCGAGTGCCCTGAACCAGGGTCGACGTGGCGATGATCTCTTCCCCGGAACCGCCGGTGAGGTCGCGGGCGATCTCGTCGGCGGCACGGTGCGCGCTCGCGATGCACGCCGGGATGCCGACCCCGTCGTAGACCGCTCCGCAGACCCGCAGGCCGGGCAGCTTGGCGACCTCGTCACGGATCCGGGCGACCCGGGAGAGGTGGCCCACGGGGTACTGGGGCAGTCCGCCGATCCACCGGGTGACCTCGGTGTCCACGGGCTTCGCGGCCAGTCCGGTCGCCTCGGCGAGATCACGCAGCGATACGTCGACCAGCTCGCTGTCCTCGCGGTGCAGGTGGTCTTCCTCGCCGTACCGGCCGACGGAGGTGCGCAGGACGAACAGATCGGGGGCGGAGTCGGCGACCCAGTTCCACTTGTGGGTGGAGAAGGTGGAGGCCTTGATGGTGCGGCCGTCGACCGGCGGTACGAGGAAGCCGGAGCGTCCGTCGAGTGCGCCGGTGGCGGCCACGTCGGAGCGGCGGAACGCCATGGTGACGAGCGCCATCGACGCGTACTCGACACCGGCGAGCTCGGCGGAGGCGGCCGGGGACTCGGCGGCGAGCAGGGTGGAGGCGGACCAGGCCGGGGCGGCGAGCACGATGCCGTCGGCGGTGATCACCCGGGTGTCCGTGCGGACGTCCCAGCCGTCGGTGGTACGGGTCAGGCCGAGGACGGGGGTGGCTGTCAGGATCTCCCCGCCCGCCGCGCGTACGGCGTCCGCGACCGCGTACGGCAGGGTGCCGATGCCGCCGTCGATGCCCTGGAAGACCGGTCCGGTCTGCTGCCGGGCCGCGGCCCGCTCCTGGATGCGCCGGACACCGTCGAGCAGCGAGCCGCCCTCCCGCACCACCTCGAAGAGCTGCGGTACGGCGGCGCGCATCGAGATCCGGTAGGCATCGCCCGCGTACACGCCGCCGAGCAGCGGTTCCACGAGCCGGTCGACGACCTCGCGGCCCAGCCGGTCGGCGACGTAAGCGCCGACCGCGACATCGTCGCCGACGGTGGTCGGGGTGAGGTCGCGCTCCTGTGCGATGCGCGCGAGGCCCTCCGGGGAGAGCACCCCGCTGAGCGCCGCCGGGTCGCCGGGTACGCCCATCACATGGCCCTTGGGCATGGGCCGCAGGGCGTCGCGCGTCCAGACCGATGCGGTGGCGGTGACGGGCGGCTGGAGGCGGTCGCCGAGCCCGACGGCGCGCGCCAGGGCGACCGCTTCGGGGCGCCGGGCGAGCATCGACTCGGCGCCCAGGTCGACCCGGGTACCCGCGATGTCACCGGTCATGAGTTTGCCGCCGAGCCGGTCGGTGGCCTCGAGGAGGGTGACCCGCAGCCCTGCTCCGAGGAGCCGGTGGGCGGCGGCGAGACCGGTGATGCCACCGCCGATGACGACGACATGACCCGTACCTGTGTCCGCGCGGTTTGTTGAACGCTGCATGCCTCCACTCTCTCAAACCTCTTCCGAGTCCTGAACGTGACCGCTTCGAAACCGGTATCCGGCAACCCGCACCACCGCCCCGCACGTCGAACCGGCACCATCAACCACCCACCTCGGGGGAGCAGTTATGCAGACAGACCGGCATCCTGGCCGTTCATCCGTCCGTCGTTCGCGCACGATCCTGGCCGCCGGGCTGCTGGCCGGCCTCCTCGCACTGAGCGGCTGCGGGGCGGCCGACAGTGCGAGCGACGCGAGTTCCGGGGACAACAAGAAGGCGCTCTCCGCGGACGAGCGGGGCGCCGCGGACGCCGCGGCCGGGAAGACGGCACAGGATCCGCAGGAGGCCGGCGGTTCCTCGGCGGAGCGGAAGAAGCCCGACGCCCAGCCCGCCGGCACCCATGTCATCCGTACCGCCACGCTCTCGGTCGAGGTGAAGAGCGTGCCGAAGGCCGCCGCGGCCGCCCGCTCGGTCGCGGAGAGTTCGGGCGGTCTGGTGGCCCGCGAGGAGACGGAGCGGGTCGACGACACGCATGAAATGTCACATATCGTGCTGCGTGTTCCGCAGGGTGAGTACGACGCGGTGCTGCGGGATCTCGCGGGCGCCGGGAAGCTGTTGTCGCGCACGTCGTCCGCGAAGGACGTCACCGACCAGGTGGTCGACGTGGAGAGCCGGATCGCCACCCAGCGGGCGAGTGTGGCGCGGGTGCGCAAGCTGATGGACCGGGCCGAGAAGCTCACCGATGTGGTCGCGCTGGAAGGTGAACTGAGCAGTCGTCAGGCATCCTTGGAGTCGCTGCTCGCCCAGCAGGAGTCGCTGAAGGACCGCACCACGCTCGCCACGATCACGCTCGACCTCTCCGAGCCGGAGACGGTGACGAAGGACGGCGACGACGACCCCGGTTTCCTGGACGCGCTCGGCGGCGGCTGGCACGCGTTCGTCACGATGCTGCGGTGGCTCGCGATGGCGGTGGGTGCCGCGGCCCCGTTCCTGGCCGCGGCCGCCGTACTGCTGCTGCTGTGGCGGCTGCTCCCGGGCCGCCTGCCCGGACGCCGCGCGCCGCGGGCGCCCGAGCGGTCCGAGTCCTCGTCCACGCCCCCGGCGTCGTAGCGTGGTCCCTTCGGACTCGGCGTCGAAGGGACCAGACATGACGGCGGAGCGACTGGTGGTCATCGGCGGTGACGCGGCGGGCATGTCCGCCGCGTCCGGGGCCCGCAGGCTCAAGGGTCCCGACGAGCTGAGCATCGTCGCCTTCGAGCGGGGCCATTTCACCTCGTACTCCGCCTGCGGCATCCCGTACTGGGTCGGTGGCGACGTCGAGGAGCGGGACGACCTCATCGCCCGTACGCCGAAGGAGCACCGGGCCCGCGACATCGACCTGCGGATGCGAACAGAGGTCACGGAGATCGATGTGGCCGGGCAGCGGGTGCGGGCCCTGGACCGGGAAACCGGTGAGACGTACTGGACGGGCTTCGACAAGCTGGTGATCGCGACGGGAGCCCGGCCGGTGCGTCCGGCGCTGCCCGGCATGGACGCGCCCGGGGTGCACGGGGTGCAGACGCTGGACGACGGGCAGGCGCTGCTGGAGTCGCTGGACCGGGTGGCGCCGGGGCGCAGGCGGGCGGTCGTCGTCGGGGCGGGCTACATCGGCGTCGAGATGGCGGAGGCGATGCTGAAGCACGGCTTCGAGGTGACCGTGCTCAACCGCGGCAAGCAGCCGATGGCGACGCTCGACCCCGACATGGGGCGGCTGGTCCATGACGCGATGGACGGCCTGGGCATCACCACGGTCAACCGGGCCGAGGTCACCGCGATCCGCACCGGCCCGGACGGCCGGGTCCGCGCCGTCGTCGCGGGCGACACCTCCTACCCGGCGGACGTGGTGGTGCTCGGTATCGGTGTGGAGCCGGAGACGACGCTGGCGCGGGCCGTCGGCCTTCCGGTGGGCCCGCACGGCGGTCTGCTCACCGATCTGTCGATGCGGGTCGTCGGGCACGACAACATCTATGCGGGCGGCGACTGTGTCGAGGTCCTCGACCTGGTGGCGGGCCGTACCCGCCATATCGCGCTGGGCACCCACGCCAACAAGCACGGCCAGATCATCGGGGCCAATGTGGGCGGCGGCTACGGGACGTTCCCGGGGGTGGTGGGCACCGCGGTGAGCAAGGTGTGCGATCTGGAGATCGCCCGCACCGGGCTGCGGGAGAAGGACGCCCGCGCGGTGGGCCTGCGGTTCGTCACGGCGACGATCGAGTCGACGGGCCGGGCGGGCTACTACCCGGGGGCGCAGCCCATGACCGTGAAGATGCTCGCGGAGTACCGCACGGGGCGGCTCCTCGGCGTGCAGATCGTGGGCCGGGAGGGGGCGGCCAAGCGCGTGGACATCGCGGCCGTGGCGCTCACGGCCGGGATGACGGTGGACCGGATGACCGCGCTGGACCTGGGCTACGCCCCGCCGTTCTCACCGGTCTGGGACCCCGTCCTGGTGGCGGCCCGCAAGGCGGTGACGGTACTGCGGAGGGCGGGCACCGCCTGAGTGCGCGGCGCCCGGTGTCCTCTCCCGCTCAGCGCGCGGTCCGTTCGTGCACGTACTCCACGAGCCGCGTCAGCGCGTCCGGGTCCATCGACGGCATGACGCCGTGGCCCAGGTTGAAGACATGGCCCTCGAGACCGGCGGCCGCGTCCAGCACCTCCTGGGTCTTCTCCTCCACCGTCGCCGTCGGCGCGAACAGCACCGCGGGGTCGAGGTTGCCCTGGAGCGCCTTGCCGGGGCCGACGCGGCGCGCGGCCTCGTCCATGGGAACCCGCCAGTCGACGCCGACGACGTCCGCGCCGGCCTCGCCCATCAGGCCGAGGAGTTCGCCGGTGCCGACACCGAAGTGGATGCGCGGGACCCCGTACGGGGCGACGGCCTCGAAGACCTTCGCCGAGGCGGGGAGCACCGAACGCCGGTAGTCGGCGGGGGCCAGTGCGCCCACCCAGGAGTCGAAGAGCTGGACGGCCGAGGCACCGGCCTCGATCTGGACCTTGAGGAAGGCGCCGGTGATCTCGGCGAGCCGGTCGAGCAGATCCGCCCAGAGCTGCGGGTCGCCGTACATCAGGGCCTTGGTGTGCTCGTGGTTGCGGGACGGGCCGCCCTCCACGAGGTAGCTCGCGAGCGTGAAGGGCGCGCCCGCGAAACCGATGAGCGGGGTGGAGCCCAGTTCGGCGGTGAGCAGGCCGATGGCCTCGGTGACGTAGCTGACGTCCTCGGGCGTGAGGTCGCGCAGCCGGGCCAGATCGGCGCGGGTGCGGATCGGATCGGCGATGACCGGGCCGACGCCGGGCTTGATGTCGAGGTCGATCCCGATGGCCTTGAGCGGTACGACGATGTCGCTGAAGTAGATCGCGGCGTCGACCTTGTGGCGGCGGACGGGCTGCATCGTGATCTCCGCGACCAGCTCCGGCATCATGCAGGAGTCGAGCATCGGGATGCCCTCGCGCACCTTCAGGTACTCCGGCAGCGAACGCCCTGCCTGGCGCATGAACCAGACCGGCGTGTGCGGCACGGGCTCACGTCGGCATGCCTTCAGGAACGCCGACTCATGGGTGGCGGATGTCTTCGTCTGCTGGCCCATGGGGCGGTCGTTGGCACTCACACACAGAATCTTCGCACGAAGCCGCAAGCAGCCGGGCCCGCCCGGGTGTCCCTCCCTGCGCGAGGCTCCGGTTCCGCCTACTCTTCCCCGCATGGCTCCGGCTCAGGGACAGTTCTCCGATCAAACCGATGGCGCTGACAGCAAGGACAGCGCGGAGGGTGGTTCCGTCCCGCCCGCGTTCCGGTCGGCAGTCGACGCGTTGCGCTCGGCGCGGCTGCGTCCCGAGCTGGAAGTGGAGCCGACACGGCCGCCCAAGCGGCTCGCTCCGTACGCGTACGCCCTGGAGGCCGCGGTCGTGGACGGCGAGGACGATCTCGCCGACGGCCGCCTCGTACTGCTCCACGATCCGGCCGGGCACGACGCCTGGCACGGCACCTTCCGCCTGGTGACGCTGGTACGGGCCGAGCTGGAGCCGGAGATGGCCTCCGATCCGCTGTTGCCGGAGGTGTGCTGGTCATGGCTGACCGGTGCGCTGGAGGCGCGTGGTCTGTCGTACGGGGAGGCGGGCGGCACGGTGACCCGGGCGGGGTCGCACTACTTCGGTGCGCTGGCCACGAGACGCCCGGCGACGCAGATCGAGATCCGGGCGTCGTGGACACCGCGCGAGGGCCGTGGCGGGGTGCCGGACACTGCGGCGCATCTGATGGCGTGGGGCGATCTGCTGTGTCAGATCGCCGGCCTGCCACCATCCGGCCCCGCCGATGCCGCGGTGGTGACACTCCCCCAGCGGCGCGGCCCCCAGGTTCCCTGAACCTGTCCTGAACCTGTCCTGAATCTGTCCCGAACCCCGAGCCCTTCCCCTTGCCGGTAACACTGCGTCACAACCGTCGCAATGTCACCGGCAATTTTTTCGTACAATCGATCGCATGTCCGATTTGCCCGAATTGTTACTCACCAAATAGTGATCTTCCTCTAAAGGAGGACGGGTCTGCTGCCGAAGAGGTCAATGACCCTTCAAGCACGGTTCGCCCCGGCTTCATCCCCGAGCCGGCCCGTCCCGCCACTCCCCAGGAGGCCTGGTGTCCGTTCTCCTAGAGCAGCCCGCAAGCCTGGTCGCCTACCGCCCGAACAAGCCGACGGCCATGGTCGTCGTGGCCGACCCGCGCGTCCGTTCCACCGTCACCCGCCATCTGTGGGCACTCGGAGTACGTGACGTCATCGAGGCGTCGTCCATCGCGGAGGCCCGTCCCCGCGTCGGCAATCCACGCGACATCTGCGTAGCCGACGTCCACCTGCCCGACGGTTCCGGGCTGACCCTGTTGTCCGAGACCCGAGCCGCCGGCTGGCCGAACGGCCTCGCCCTCTCCGCCGCCGATGACATCGGCGCCGTACGCAACGCCCTCGCGGGCGGCGTGAAGGGCTACGTCGTCACCGGCACCCGAACCAATATCGGCCACCCCACCCGTCCAGGCGTCGCTCCCATCGGCGCCACTGCCGCCCGTATGCACCGCCGGCCCCCCGGCACCCCGAGCCACCCGGGCGGCTACCGCGAACTGTCCGGCCGCGAGGTCGAGGTCCTCCGGCTGGTCGCCGAAGGCCAGTCCAACAAGGCCATCGGCGTCTCCATGGGCCTGTCCGCCCTGACCGTCAAGAGCCACCTCGCCCGAATCGCCCGCAAGCTCGGCACCGGAGACCGCGCAGGAATGGTCGCCGTCGCCCTGCGAACGGGCATCATCCACTGACCCCCGCACCCCGGCAAGTACACACAGCCATACACACCGGCTGGTTTACATTCATCGGCGCCCGTCGACGGAACGTTCCGTCGACGGGCGCCGTACATACACAGATACCCTTGACACGTGACCGACGCCCAAGAGACCGCAGCAGACACTTCACTGCGAACCACCGGGGGCGCTCCCCCGGACGACGTCGCCCCGGCGCCGATCCCCTTGCTCGAACCTCGAGAGGGCATTCCCCCGGTGGTGGCATCCGACGACGCCCTCACCCGGGTGATCGCCACCTTCGCCGCGGGCTCCGGCCCGGTGGCCGTCGATGCCGAGCGCGCCTCCGGCTACCGCTACGGCCAGCGCGCCTACCTGGTGCAGCTGCGCCGCGACGGCGCGGGCAGCGCGCTGATCGACCCTGTCGGCTGCCCCGATCTGTCGGGGCTCGGCGACGCCCTGAGCGGCAGCGAGTGGATCCTGCACGCCGCCACTCAGGACCTGCCTTGTCTGCGCGAAATAGGGATGACTCCCACCGGGCTCTTCGACACCGAGCTGGCCGGACGGCTGGCCGGCTTCCCGCGGGTCGGCCTCGGCGCCATGGTCGAGAGCGTGCTCGGGTACTCGCTGGAGAAGGGCCATTCCGCCGTCGACTGGTCAACCCGTCCGCTGCCCGACCCCTGGCTGCGCTATGCGGCGCTCGATGTCGAGCTGCTGATCGATCTGCGCAACGCCCTGGAGGACGAGCTCGACCGGCAGGGCAAGCTGGAGTGGGCGCGGGAGGAGTTCGACGCGATCGCCTCGGCGCCGCCCGCTCCCCCGCGCAAGGACCCGTGGCGCCGCACCTCCGGCATGCACAAGGTCCGCCGCCGCCGTCAGATGGCGGTGGTACGGGAGCTGTGGACCGCCCGTGACCAGGTCGCCCGGCGCCGGGACATCTCCCCCGGCAAGGTGCTGGGTGACGCCGCGATCGTCGAGGCGGCGCTCGCGCTCCCGCCGAACACGCATGCGCTGACCGCGCTGCCCGGGTTCGGCCACCGCATGGGGCGGCGTCAGCTCGAGCAGTGGCAGGCGGCCATCGACCGCGCCAAGGCGCTGCCGGACGCCGAGCTCCCCCAGCCCGGCCAGACCCTCGCCGGTCCGCCGCCGCCCCGCGCCTGGGCGGACAAGGATCCGGCGGCAGCGGCGCGGCTCTCGGCCGCCCGCGCCGCGGTGTCGGAGCTCGCCGAGCGGCTCCACATGCCGCAGGAGAACCTGATCACCCCGGACACGGTGCGCCGGGTCTGCTGGGAGCCGCCGAAGAATCCGACCACGGACGCGATCGAGTCCGCGCTCACCGGGTACGGCGCGCGGCGCTGGCAGATCGAACAGGTGACCCCGATTCTGGTCCGAGCGCTGGTGTCGGCGGCCTGAGGGCTCGCCCCTGAGGGTCGTAATCACGCCAGGTTGCGCGGCCTCCGGCCGCGCTCTGTCCTCAATCGCCGGACGGGCTGTTCTCACCGCCCCGTCCGGCGATTGCCGTCTCCGGCGCGGCCTCGACACGTCGGGCAGTCCGCTGCCGGCCCGTCCGGCCTTCGAGGCCGAACGGCCCTCGCGCCCGCCCCACCCGCATGTGACCTTCGCCGCTCCCGCCACAGGGGCTGGGCAGTCTGGTTACCCGCAAGTAGCATGAGGGGAGCGGCGCGCCTGTGGGCGTGCCCCGCAGCAGTGCCATCCCGCACCCTGGAGGAGAGCCACCGTGCCTCGTACCATCCGGGACGTCGTCTTCGTCGACGGCGTCCGCACCCCGTTCGGCAAAGCGGGCCCGAAGGGCATCTACCACGAGACCCGCGCCGACGATCTCGTCGTGAAGGCCATCCGGGAGCTGCTGCGCCGCAACCCGGACCTGGACCCCGCGAAGATCGACGAGGTCGCCATCGCCGCGACCACCCAGATCGGCGACCAGGGTCTGACGCTGGGCCGCACCGCCGGAATCCTGGCCGGTCTGCCGCAGTCCGTCCCCGGCTACTCCATCGACCGCATGTGTGCGGGCGCCCTCACCGCCGTCACCTCGACGGCCGGCTCCATCGCCTTCGGCGCGTACGACGTCGTCGTCGCCGGTGGTGTCGAGCACATGGGCCGCCACCCGATGGGCGAGGGCGTGGACCCGAACCCGCGCTTCGTATCGGAGAAGCTGGTCGACGAGTCCGCGCTGTTCATGGGCATGACCGCGGAGAACCTGCACGACCGGTACCCGCAGATCACCAAGCTCCGTGCGGACCAGTACGCGGTCCGCTCGCAGGAGAAGGCCGCCAAGGCATACGCCAACGGCAAGATCCAGCAGGACCTGGTGCCGATCTCCGTGCGCCGCACCGCTGCAGCCGATAGCGGCTCCGCCGCGGGCTCGGCCGGCGAGACGGGCTGGGGCCTGGTCACCGCCGATGAGCCGATGCGTCCGGGTACCACGCTGGAATCCCTGGCCGGTCTGAAGACCCCGTTCCGCGCCCACGGCCGCGTCACCGCCGGTAACGCCGCGGGGCTCAACGACGGTGCCACCGCCTCGCTGCTCGCCGCCGAGGACGTCGCCCGCGAGCTCGGCCTCCCGGTCAAGATGCGCCTCGTCTCGTACGCCTTCGCGGGTGTCGAGCCCGAGGTCATGGGGTACGGCCCGATCCCGTCGACGGAGAAGGCCCTCGCCAAGGCCGGCCTGTCGATCGGTGACATCGGCCTGTTCGAGATCAACGAGGCGTTCGCCGTGCAGGTGCTCGCCTTCCTCGACCACTACGGCATCGCCGACGACGACGCGCGCGTCAACCAGTACGGCGGCGCCATCGCCTACGGTCACCCGCTGGCCTCGTCCGGTGTGCGTCTGATGACGCAGCTGGCCCGCCAGTTCGAGGAGCAGCCGCAGGTCCGCTACGGCCTGACCACCATGTGCGTCGGCTTCGGCATGGGCGCGACGGTCATCTGGGAGAACCCGCACTTCGACAAGGCAGACGGAGGCAGCAAGTGAGCTCCACCACTGAGCTTCTGAAGGGTGCGGCCGAGCTGTTCCCCGACGAGGTCGTCACGCAGGCGCACGTACGTCACCTCGACCTTCCTGCGGGAGCGGGCAGGTTCGCCCTCATCACACTGGACAACGGCCTGGACCACACCAAGCCGACCACCTTCGGACCGCAGTCGCTGGCGAACCTGAACGCCGCCATCGACCAGGTCGAGAAGGAGGCCGCCGAGGGTGCGATCGCCGGTATCGGCATCACCGGCAAGCCGTTCATCTTCGCGGTCGGCGCCGACCTCAAGGGCGTCGAGCTGCTCAAGAAGCACGACGACGCGCTCGCCATCGGCAAGGGCGGCCACGACGTCTTCCGCCGCCTCTCCGGCCTCGCGGTCCCGACATTCGCGTACTACAACGGCGCGGCGATGGGCGGCGGCGTCGAGGTCGGTCTGCACTGCTCGTACCGCACCGTCTCCAAGGCGCTGCCCGCGTTCTCGCTGCCCGAGGTCTTCCTCGGTCTGGTCCCCGGCTGGGGCGGCTGCGCCCTGCTGCCGAACCTGATCGGCGCCGACCGCGCGGTCTCGGTGATCATCGAGAACTCGCTGAACCAGAACCGTCAGCTCAAGGGCAAGCAGGTCTTCGAGCTCGGGATCGCCGATGCCCTCTTCGAAGGTGCGGACTTCCTGGAGCAGTCGCTGATCTGGACCGCGAACGTGCTGAACGGCACGGTCACGGTGGAGCGCCCCGAGGTCGACCGCGGTGACGCCTGGGACCAGGCCGTCGCCCGTGGCAAGGCCATCGCCGACTCCAAGGTGCACGGTGCGGCCCCGGCCGCGTACCGCGCGCTGGACATCATCGCCGCGGCGAAGAACGGCGACCTGAGCGCCGGCTTCGACGCCGAGGACCAGGCCCTCGCGGACCTGATCATGGGCGGCGAGCTGCGCTCCGGGATCTACGCCTTCAACCTGGTCCAGAAGCGCGCCAAGCGCCCGGCCGGTGCCCCGGACAAGTCCCTGGCCCGCCCGGTCACCAAGGTCGGCGTCGTCGGTGCCGGTCTGATGGCCTCGCAGCTGGCGCTGCTGTTCCTGCGCCGTCTGGAGGTGCCGGTCGTGCTGACCGACATCGACCAGGAGCGCGTCGACAAGGGTGTGGGCTATGTCCACACCGAGATCGAAAAGCTGCTCGGCAAGGGCCGCATCAACCAGGACAAGGCCAACCGCCTCAAGGCCCTGGTCTCCGGTGTGCTGGACAAGGCCGAAGGCTTCTCCGACGCCGACTTCATCATCGAGGCCGTCTTCGAGGAGATCGGCGTCAAGCAGCAGGTGTTCGCCGAGGTCGAGGCGGTCGCCCCGGCGCACGCGATCCTCGCCACCAACACCTCGTCCCTCTCGGTCACCGAGATGGCGTCGAAGCTGCGGCACCCGGAGCGGGTCGTCGGCTTCCACTTCTTCAACCCGGTCGCGATCCTCCCGCTGCTGGAGATCGTCCGCGGCGAGCAGACCGACGACGCCTCGCTGGCCACGGCGTTCGGTGTGGCGCGGAAGCTGAAGAAGACCGCGGTGCTGGTGAAGGACGCCCCGGCGTTCGTCGTCAACCGCATCCTCACCCGCTTCATGGGCGAGATCCAGAACGTCATCGACGAGGGAACCTCGGTCGAGGTCGCCGAGAAGGCCATCGAGCCGCTCGGTCTGCCGATGTCGCCGCTGGTGCTCCTGGAGCTGGTCGGCCCGGCCATCGGTCTGCATGTCTCCGAGACCCTGAACCGTGCCTTCCCGGAGCGTTTCACCGTCTCCCAGAACCTCGCGGCGGTCGTCAAGGCCGGCAAGCGCGGCTTCTACGTATACGGCTCCGGCAAGCCGGAGCTCGACCCGGAGGTCGCCGCTCTCCTCAACCAGGGCGATGTCGTCCTGTCCGAGGAGCAGGTCCGCGACCGAGTCCTGGACGCGGTCGCGCAGGAGATCGGTCTGATGCTGGACGAGGGCGTAGTCGCCGAGGCCCAGGACATCGACCTCTGCCTGATCACCGGCGCGGGCTGGCCCTTCCACCTGGGCGGCATCACTCCGTACCTGGACCGTGAGGGCGTTTCGGAGCGGGTGAACGGCAAGAAGTTCCTGGCGCAGGGTGTGGCGAGCGTTCCGGCGTAACACCACTGCCTGACCGGCGGAGGGTGCGGCTCGGTGGACGGGCCGTACCCTCCGTACGCATTGCCCAGGTCGTCCGGACTCGACGGGGTCGTGACAGGATGTCTGATCCAACCCCAGAGGTGGACGGTGTCCCGTCCCTGAGGAGAGACGGCGGTCACGGGCAGGCATGGTGGGCACCAGAAGCCACATCACTCGCAGATCGCTGCTCTTCGCGAGTTGTGGGGGCCTGGTCGCGGCGGCCGGAACCGTCCTCCTGGGCGGAACCCCGGGTGTCGGTGCGGGCGACGGCGAGCCGCCCGCCGGACAGGCCGGACTCTTCGACATCGACACGGCGTCGAAGCTGCTGCCGCTCAGCCCGCTGCACCATGTCTCGGGCCCGCAGTCGATCTCGTACGGCAGCGAGCCCGGCGAGGTGTACGCGCTCCAGGTCGTGCCGGCCTCTGTCCGGCTGCCCGACGAGGAGGGGCCACTCGGTGGCCGGACCCGGCGGCTGGCCGGCGACATGTGTGTGACGGTCCTCTCCCCCTCGGGTGCCGAGGCCGGGCACATGTACCTCCGGGGGTTCGGACACGGGATCTCGCACGGGGTGGAGCCCTCGGGCGGGGACGCGCTGCTGTGGGTGGAGTCCGACGTGGACGTCCGGACCGGGTACGGACGCGCCATCGCCCGGATCCCGTTCCGTAACGGCGCGGTGATCGACAGTTCGTCACCGCGGGTACGGCATCATCGCCCGCTGCCCGGCAGCCACAAGATCCATCCGGCGCTGGACCTCCCGGGCCGCCGTGTTCTGGTGAGCCACTGGGTCGGCCGTACCCACCATTACACGGTCTACCGCATGGACGAATTCCTCACCGGGCGGTACGAGCCGCTGCATCACGTCGAGGACAGTGCCCTCCAGGAGGGCGAGACGTTCCAGGGCTGTGCCCTGCACGGAGACCACATCTACCAGCTGACCGGAAAGCCCTACACGGACGCGGCGGGCAGCAATCCGCCGTCCGGCGGGGGCAACACCTATGTGTCGGCGATCGACATACGGAGCGGGCGGGCCGCCGGGCGCCAGAAGGTGACAGTGGCACCGGGGCTGGACTTCCGCGAGCCGGAAGGGATCGCCGTGCGGCCGGGCCCGGAACCGCGGCTGTGCGTGGCCTTCTCGGTCAAGACGCCGGGCCGGCGAGAGCTGACTGTCTACTCGTGTCAGTCCTGACCGGGAGCAACGCACATCGGCCTTGATCACCAAGCGTGAGATTCGGCGTTACGGAGATCACACAGAGCCCCCTGATTCATAACTGTTCGGTATCCAGACGTCAAATGTTCGACTTTTGACCCTGTGAAAGTTCACCGAAAGCATCATGGGTGTCTAAAGTTCGGTCGGATGCTTCACAAGTTCCTTACGCACCGTCCGCATTCCGTCAGACCGCGGCTCGGCCCCCACTGTGACGTGCGGCAGTCCCTGTCCGCGCTGGCAACGCAGCCATGCGCCGCACCCAGACACTGAAGGAGGAGCCGGCCGCCCATGGGCAAAGCACAACGTCAGGCAGCGTTGGGGTTCTTGATCACCGCGGCCCTGGTGCTCAGCTTCGTCGCCATGCTGGCGGCGGTGGTGATGGCGTCCCTGCCCGTTTTCGCGTACGCCGCAGCGGTCAGCTACGCGGCCGACCTGCTCCTGCACACCTCCGAGTCCTCGACCCTGGACCGGCTGCGGGACTCGCGATTCGGGCTCACCATCCGGTTCCTGATCCGGCAGTTCCTGCTGCTGGCCCTCTGCGGCTCCATCAATGACCTCGACTCGTTCGTCGTCCAGATGACCTCAGTGGGGCTACTGCTGCTCTTCGTCCTGCAGCTCGCCTACGGTGCTCTGCTCAAGCGGGTCAAAACGGAGCGTGCCGCGCTGCCCTTCACCACGCGCGGACTCGACCTGGACGCACTGGGGATCCGGCGGCTGCCGCACCCGTTCCTGATGAACAAGCACGTCCGCAAGACGCTGCATCTGGACGTCCCGCTGGTGGGCGGCGCGATAGGCACGATCGCCACCGACCGGTGGGAGTACGTGACGTTCGGCGGGATCGCCTCGGTCTGGTTCGCCTTCGTGGCCTTCCTGGTCCTGCTGCCCGGGGCGCGAAACGCGCTCATCCTGCCCACCGCCAATGACGCCATCGACGAGCTGAACTGGCAGCTGCGGGAGTACCGGCCGCAGGTCGCGCTCTACTTCACCTTCGCCGCCGTCTCCCGGGACTTCATGTACCAGGTGAACATGTGGCTGGAGTCGCTTGAGTCGCTGGATCTGCGCCCCATCATCGTGCTGCGCGAGCGGGCCACCCTGCGGTTCCTGGACGCCACCTCCGTACCGGTCATCTGCGTCCCGAAGGCCGAATATCTGGCCCGTGTCGAGATGCCCGAACTGCGGGTGACGCTCTACCCCGGCAACGCCGGCAAGAACGTGCACATGCTCCAGCGGCACGAGGTCAAGCACGTCTTCATCGGTCACGGCGACAGCGACAAGCTCGCCAGCAGTAACCGCGTCAGCAAGGTCTTCGACGAAATCTGGGTGGCCGGACGGGCCGGACGCGACCGCTACGAGCGCATCAAGCATGCGGTGACCGCCCATCAGATCGTGGAGGTCGGCCGACCTCAGTTGATGCCCCTGCGCCGCTGGACGGGTTCGGTCAGCCAGGAGATCCCGACCGTCATCTACGCCCCCACCTGGGAGGGCTGGACCGACGATGCCTGCTACACCTCGGTCATCCCGGCAGGCGAGCACCTCATACGGACCCTGCTCGCGCACGAGCGGCAGCTGCGGATCATCTACAAGCCGCACCCGCTGACCGGCACCCGCTCCCCCGCCGCTGCCGCCGCGCACCGGCGCATCATCGCGCTGCTCCAGGACGACAACGCCCGCCGGTTCGGCCGGAAGATCCTCGATTCGAAGGCCGCGGCCCGCCGGCTGGCCCGTATCGACAAGCGGCTCGCCGCACTCCAGGAGCGCGGGGTCCGCTCGAAGTACCCGGACCTCACCGAGGAGGAGCGGACAACCCGGATCCGCAAGTTCCGTGACCAGGCGGGCACGCTCTACTGGGACTCACTGCCCGCCGACGCGCACCACGTCGTGACCGACAGGGTGCCCACGCTCTACGACTGCTTCAACCACTCGGACCTGCTGATCGGCGACATGTCGAGCGTGGTCTCGGACTTCGTGGCCACCCGGAAGCCGTACGCCATCTTCAATCTGGAGGGCCTGCCGGACGCGGAGTTCCGCAACGAGCAGCGCACCGCGTACGCCTCGTACCTGCTCGACGCCGAGTGCAATGGCCTGGAGACGGCGCTCTGCGCCATGTTCTCCCGGGACCAGGACGTCATGGCCCCGTACCGGGAGCAGCTGAAGGACTATCTGCTCGGTCCGGACAATCCGCCGTCGACCGTGCGCTTCGCCGACGCGGCGAACGATCTCTATCTCCGTGGTCTGCGGGACTTCCCCATCGAGTCCCCGGAACAACCCGGCCACCCCGAACAGCAGCCGCACCAGCCGGCCTGACGGCCTGCCGCCGCATGCTCGTCACCTCACCGCCTACAGGAAGCAAGAGACCTTGACCATCCGCGCCTCCCGTCGCCGTACTGTCGCCGTTGTCCTCGCCGGTGGCACCGGGCAGCGCATCGGGCTCGCTGTCCCGAAGCAGCTCCTGAAGATCGCCGGTAAGTCGATACTCGAGCACACTCTGCACATCTTCGAGAACGCACCGGACATCGACGACGTCGTGGTCCTGATGGCACCGGACCATGTCGCCGACGCCGAGAAGATCGTCGCGAAGGCCGGTCTGAGCAAGGTGTCGCAGGTGCTCTCGGGCGGCAGCACCCGAAGCGAGACCACGAACATCGCGATCGCGGCGGTGGCCGCCCGGCTCGACGGCGATGAGGACTGCAATCTGCTGTTCCACGACGCGGTGCGTCCGCTGCTGTCGCAGCGCGTGGTCAAGGAGTGCGTGCAGGCGCTGGAACGCTACCGCGCCGTCGACGTAGCCATCCCTTCGTCCGACACCGTGATCGTGACCCGGACGCACGGCGACGACGGCGAGTTCATCACCGAGGTGCCCGACCGCGACCGCCTCCGGCGCGGCCAGACGCCCCAGGGGTTCCGGCTGTCCACGATTCGTCGGGCGTACGAGCTCGCGGCGGCCGACCCACTGTTCCGGGCCACCGACGACTGCTCGGTCGTCGTCAAGTACCTGCCCGACGTGCCTGTTCATGTGGTCATGGGCGACGAGTACAACATGAAGGTCACCCAGCCCGTCGATGTCTTCATCGCCGACAAGCTGTTCCAACTGGCCTCGACGACCGCTCCGGCACACAGCTCCGACGCGTTCTACCGGGAGCGGCTGGCCGGCCGGACTCTCATGGTGTTCGGCGGCTCGTACGGAATCGGCGCCGGCATCGCCCGTATGGCCGAGGAGTACGGGGCCCGCGTGTACGCCCTCAGCCGCTCCGCCACCGGCACCCATGTGGAGAACCCGGACGAGGTGGAAGCAGCCTTCACCAGGGCGTACGCGGAGACGGGCCGGATCGACTACGTCGTCAACACCGCGGGTGTGCTCCGGATCGGCCGGCTCGACGAAACCGACTCCGCCGCGATCCACGAGGCGCTCCGGATCAACTACCTCGCCCCCGTGAACATCGCCCGCAACGCGTACAAGTTCCTGGCGGAGACCGAGGGACAGCTGCTGCTCTTCACCTCCGGCAGCTACACCCGCGGGCGCGCCGAGTACAGCCTGCACTCCTCGACCAAGGCGGCCGTGGTGAACCTCACCCAGGCGCTGTCGGAGGAGTGGACCGAGGACAACATCCGGGTCAATTGCATGAACCCGGAGCGGACCGCGACCCCGATGCGGACCAAGGTGTTCGGGCAGGAGCCCAGCGATTCGCTGCTCCCCTCGGACGAGGTCGCGCGCAGCTCGCTCGATGTCCTGCTCTCCGGCATGAGCGGCCAGGTGATCGACGTACGCAGGCAGCGCGCCGCCTCGGCGTTCGAGACCGCCCTCTCGCAGGTGCTCGACGACTCCGGGAACCAGCCCGTCTGAGCCCCGTCCCGGAGACCGGAGCCCACGGAATTCGGAACTGAAGCCGCTACGGCCACGGATCCAGGAGGACCACGTGAAGATCGCATTTCTGATGTACAGCGCCTACGGACAGGCCGGTACGTCCGTAGCCACCCAGACGCTCGCCAACTCGCTCGCCGCCCGGCAGCACGAGGTCGAGCTGGTGAGCGTGTTCCAGTACCACGACGTACCGCCGCTCCGCTTCGCGCCCGGCATCAGGCTGCGCACGCTCGTGGACACCCGCGGCGGCTCGCCCGACCTGACGAATCCGCTGCACTCGACAGCGTCCCAGCACTGCACGGGCTTCAAGGCCGACGACAAGAACCGCTACAGCCGGCTGATGGACGAGCGGGCGGCCGCGTACCTGGAGAGCTCCGACGCCGACGTCATCATCGCCACCGCCCCCAACACGGTGTCGCTGCTGACGGCACTGGGGACCGGGCAGTACATCACGCTGGGCCAGGCGCATACGCACTACCACCACCAGACTGCGGCCTCGCGGAAGATGCTGGACGCCGCGATTCCGCGGCTGGACGGTTTCGTCACCGTGACCGCGAAGGACGCCCAGACACACCGGGACGCGTACGGCGCAGTCGGGACGGTGTTCCATGCCATTCCCAACGCCGTCCCCGGGACCTTCCTCCGGGCCGATGTGCACGGCTCGCGCATCGTCACGGCGTCGGGGCGGCTCGTCGACTGGAAGCGGTTCGACCTGCTCGTGAACGCCTTCTCGCAGCTCGGCAGGAAGCACCCGGACTGGACCCTGCGAATCTACGGAAGCGGCGACGAAAAGCCGAAGCTGCGCAAGCTCATCGACGACCTGGGGGCGAACGAGCGCATCCTTCTCATGGGGCACACGAGGCATCTGCGCGAGGAGCTGGCCAAGGCGGCGCTGCACACCTCGACGTCGACGGACGAGACGTTCGGCCTGACCATCGTGGAGGCCATGACCTGTGGCGTCCCGGTGCTCAGCACGGCGGGCCCGCACGGTCCGTCCGAGATCATCTCCGACGGAGTGGACGGCGCGCTGTCGCCCGTCGGAGATGTGGACGCGTTCGCGAAGAACCTGGACTGGCTGCTGAGCGACGCCGACCTGCGCGTACAGCTCGGATCGAACGCGGTGGAGAAGTCCCGGCACTACAGCAACGAATCGCAGGCGCAGGCGTACGAGACGTACCTCTCCCGTCTGCTCACGGCGCGCGCCTACCGGCCCGAGGCGCTGTGCCGGGCCACCCCCGCGGGGGACCTGGAGTTCGCGGTCGATCCGGCTCGGGCGCCGGGCAGTCGGTTCACCGTGTTGTGCGTCAACGCGGCGGACGGGCGGCAGGCGCTGTTGGCGGCGCAGGCCGAGCAGGCGGCCGACGGGCATCTGTACGCCTCCGTCCCGGCGCAGCTGCGGCTGGCTCCCGGGACATGGAACGTGCTGCTGCGCCGCGAGGACGACGGCGTCATGCGCCGGGTGAAGGTCAACGAACTCCAGCAGTCGGCGAATTCGCTGATCTCGTCCCCGGCCCACGCCGGCCCGGTGCAGTTCCGCACGTTCACGCGTTCCGAGGACGGCGGCTATCTCCAGATCGTCTCGCGCGAGTTCCATGCCCATGCGGAGGTGCTGTCGGTGGAGGCGACCGGCTCACACCTCAACATCCAGTCGTACGTTCTGGGGGTCGCCGCAGCGGCCGGCGGACCGCAGGTCGACCTCGCCGGTCAGGGCGCGCACGTGATCGCGCAGAGCCGGAAGAACGCGGACTCCTTCGTCACCATCCCGTGCGCGTTTTCGAACGGCGGGGCCAGCTTCACCATCGATCTCCAGCAGTACGCGGACCGGATGGTCGATGTCGACACCATCTGGGACCTGTCCCTGAGCATTCCGGGGAACCTGACGGTGTCGGGCGAGGCACACCGTCTGCGGCTGGGGCGGTTCGGCGACGAAATCATGCAGCGCAAGCACATCCACGTCTATCCGAAGCGGACGATCACCACCGTCGGTGGACGCTCGGTGACCTTCAACCCGTACTACACGGACAGTAATTACCTGTCGATCGGGCTGAAGCCTGCCTCCTGATCCATGGTCCTGCCCGGCGACGCGAACGGGGCACTCATCGCGGTGAGTGCCCCGTGCCCCGGTGGTCCGGACAGTCCGTACGGCTCAGATCCGGACCGAGTGCTCCAGGGCCAGGCCCGGCTCACGGCTCTGCCGGGCAACGCGCAGGGCGCCGTCCTCGCCGATCAGCCCGAGCACGACCCGGCCGTACGCGTCGTAGGCGAGCGCCGGTCCGCCCACACAGCGCTCACCCGTCGGCGACCACCACACGCCCGCTCCTTCGTTCTCCGTACCGCAGGCTGTGAGCATGACCTGGCCCTCGCGGTCTCGGTGGGCCAGTACGGTGCAGTCGTAGCCGTCCAGCATGGCGCGCAGAGCCGCCACCGCACCGTTCGCAGGAGAGCTGTTGAGCGGGATCGCCCAGGTGCCGGGGCGATGCGCGACGACGCCCCCGGTCGCCTCATCGGCCCAGTAGTACGTCACCCTGTCCTGCGCGGTCTCCAGAGCCGCGGCGCTGCCCGGGGCATGGGCGAACGGGACGTCCTGGTCCTGTGTGAAGGCGCCGTCGGGCTCGTTCTGGCTCCACCGCATCGCCTGCCCCTGTCCCGGGACGAGCACCTCGATGCGTCCGGAGGCGGTGGCGGCCACAACCGCCCCGTCCTGGAGCCGTCCGCCCTTGAGGTCCTGCCAACCCTCCCACTTTCCGCCCGTCTTCTCGCGCCGCAGTGCGAGCCTGCCGTCGGCGTTGCGGACGAAGACGTGCAGCAGCCCCTCGGCGTTGACGGCGGCCGTCGGCACTCCGAGTCGGGCCGCCTTCTCGCGGTCCTTGTGCGGGTTGCCGAGGGGGTGCCACGCGGTGACGGGGCGGCCGGACTGGAACTGGGTGGCATGCACGAGGTCGACGACCGGTCCGTCGTCCTTGCGTACCGTGCGGCGCCCGATGAAGTGCACAAAGCAGTCGGATCCCTGAGTCACCGACAGATGGGTCAGGTTCGCCACCGGGAAGAGGTCCGGGCCCGTCCAGTCGGGCCCCCCGGGACGAGCCTCCGTCCAGCGGAGCAGCCCCTCGTCGCACAGTGCGTAAGCACTGAGTCTGCCGTCCTTGCCGAGTACGAGCCAACGCCCGTAGGCGGTCGCCCGCGCCACCCGATTCCCGCTTCCGTCGTGGACGTCGGCACCCGGAATCGGGGCCCTCCCCTGGGCAGCGCGCCTGGATCTGACCGGCATGACGTGAAGTCGTCCTTCCCCATGGTTCCTCGGCCCCGGCTCCGGGAGCCGTTTCGGCTCTCCGGCACGCAACGGGCCGAACCAACCCATCATAGATTCCCCGTTCGCCCCACGGATCAGCGCTCCCCGGCATCACAGGCGCCCACGGAGACAACTGGCGCACCACGGAACGAATAACAATTCGATGCCGGAGTTGAAGATCGCGCGAAGGATTACACAAAATTCGAAAATCTGTCTATAGTGCACGCTCTGCCCCCCACATGCGTGGACCGGCCCCACCCGAGTCCCCGGCCCTACCCCGGCCGCTCCGCGGCCACGAGATCAAGGGACTCGAGCAGGATGAGCCACGACATCGTTCCCCCTGGCCCGCGCGCCTCACGGCGGGCGGAGTCCCGCAGGAAGGGCCGCAAGAAGGGCGACGGGGGCGGGCGCCCACGGCGTCGTACCGGCCGCATTGTGCTGATCAGCCTGCTTGTTGTCCTCCTCGCCGCAGGCGGCACCGTCTACTGGCTCTACAGCAGCCTCGACGGGAACATCAAGGGCGTCGACATCGACGAGGCGCTCGGCGACGACCGCCCCGAGAAGCTGCCGACCAGCGGTCAGAACCTGCTGGTTCTCGGCTCCGACTCGCGGGCCGGTGCCGAGAACAAGGAGCTGGGTGGCGGGGGCGACGTCAGCGGTGCCCGGTCCGACACCGCGATGGTGGTGCACATTCCCGAGGGCCGCACCGAGGCCGTCGCCGTGTCCATACCCCGTGACACCCTGGTGACCCGGCCCGAGTGCACGAAGGCCGACGGCTCGGCCGTTCCGTCGGCGAACCGCGTGATGTTCAACTCCGTCTATTCGCAGGTCGGTCCGGCCTGTGTGGTCAAGACCGTCGAGAAGATGTCCAAGGTCCGGATCGACCACTACCTGGAGATCAACTTTGCCGGGTTCAAGGATCTGGTCGACGCAATCGGCGGCGTCACGGTCGACGTTCCGCAGGACATCCACGACAAGTCGTCCGGCCTCGACCTCACCGCGGGGCCGCACAAGCTCGACGGCACCCAGTCGCTCGCGTACGTACGCACCCGGCACGGCATCGGAGATGGCAGCGACCTCGGCCGGATCGGGCTGCAGCAGCAGTTCCTGCTGGCGCTGCTGAGCGAGGTCAAGTCGCAGGATCTGCTGAGCAGCCCGACGGACGTGTACAAGATCGCCAACTCGGCGACCGAGTCGCTGACGACCGACGACGGTCTCGCCTCGCTGACGTCGCTCTCGAAGTTCGCCCGCTCCATGCAGGGCGTCGATCCTGCCTCGATGGAGACGATCATGCTCCCGGTGGCGTACGACAAGGCCGATCCGGACCGGGTCGTGGCGGCGCAGCCGCAGGCCGACACGTTGTGGAAGGCGATCCGCGGGGACGCCACGATTCCGGAGTCCGCGAAGAAGTCCCCGGCCACCGGCGGCTGACGGTCTCCGGCCGCGGTCTGCACATGGCACCCTTCGAGGATGCTGAGCGAACCGACCCTGGTGATCGTCGACGCGGCCAATGTGGTCGGGTCGGTACCGGACGGATGGTGGCGGGACCGGCGGGGGGCGGCCGTACGGCTGCGGGATTCGCTGGCCCCGTTCGCCGCGGACGGTCTGGGCTCCTTTCCCGGTCCCGCCGAGCTGATCCTGGTCGTCGAGGGCGCGGCCCGGGGCGTCGAATCGCTTCCCGGGGTACGGGTGGAATCGGCGCCCGGAAGCGGTGACGACCGGATCGTCGAGCTGGTCGCCGACGCCATGTCCCGTCCGGCAGCCCGCATCTGCGTGGTCGTCACCGCCGACCGGGGGCTGCGGCAGCGGGTGGAGGCGTACGGAGCTCAGTGCGTGGGCCCCCGTGCGGTACGGCCGCTGCCTCCGTCGCGCAGCGACTGATCTACGGCCGGCCGACGGGCTCGTTGATCCGGCTGTGCCTGCGCCCGTACGCGAAGTAGATGACCACGCCGATGACCATCCAGATGGCGAACCGCAGCCAGGTCTCGGCCGGCAGATTGAGCATCAGCCAGACCGAGGCGGCCACCGAGAGGATCGGGATCAGCGGCACCCACGGGGTGCGGAACGCGCGGTGCAGATCGGGGCGGGTGCGGCGCAGCACCATGACTCCCAGGGCCACGACGACGAACGCGAAGAGCGTGCCGATGTTCACCAGCGTCGCCAGTTCGTTGATGCTCGTGAAGCCCGCGACGATCGCGATGATCACGCCGAGCAGGATGGTCGGGCGGTACGGGGTGTGGAAGCGGGGGTGCGTCACGGAGAAGAACCTCGGGAGCAGACCGTCGCGGCTCATCGCGAAGAACACCCGGGTCTGCCCGAGCAGCAGGATCAGACAGACCGTGGTGAGGCCGATCGCTGCGCCGAAGCTGATGAATCCCGCGTAGACGGGATGGCCGACGGCCTTGAAGGCATCGGCCAGCGGGGCCTCGACCGACAGCTCGCTGTAGTGCTGCATGCCCGTGACCACCAGTGACACGGCGACATAGAGCACGGTGCAGATGAAGAGCGAAGCGAGGATGCCACGTGGCATGTCACGCTGCGGAACCTTCGTCTCCTCGGCGGCGGTGGCCACCACGTCGAAGCCGATGAAGGCGAAGAAGACGACGGAGGCGGCGGTGAAGATGCCCATGACACCGAAGTTCGTGGGCGCGTAACCGAACATCAGCTGGACCAGCGGCGCGGTCAGTCCGGAACCCGAGGTCTGCGGCTGCGCCGGGGGGATGAAGGGCGAGTAGTTGGCGGCCTTGACGAAGAACAGCCCGGCGATGATCACGATCAGGACCACGACAACCTTGATGGCGACCACAATCGTCGTGACCCGGGCGGAGAGCTTCATGCCCAACACCAGCACGACGGTCAGGACAAGCACTAGGACGAAGGCCAGGATGTCGAAGCCGAATCCTTTCGCCACATCCGTTCCGGAGAGCACTGCGGGCATGTTCCAGCCGAAGTTGTCCATCAGCGAGCGGACATAACCGGACCAGCCGACCGCCACCACCGCCGTGCCGAGTGCGAACTCCAGCACCAGGTCCCAGCCGATGATCCAGGCGACCAGTTCGCCGAGCGAGGCGTACGCGAAGGTGTAGGCGGAGCCGGCGACCGGGACGGTGGAGGCGAACTCGGCGTAGCAGAGCGCGGCCAGGGCGCAGACAATGCCCGCGACTACGAAGGCGAGGGCGGTGGCGGGGCCCGCGGTCTCCTTGGCCACCTTGCCGGTGAGCACGAAGATGCCGGTGCCGATGATGACGCCCACGCCGAAGACTGTGAGGTCCAGCGCGGAGAGGGACTTCTTGAGCGCGTGCTCCGGCTCCTCGGTATCGCGGATGGACTGTTCGACCGTCTTGGTCCGGAACAGTCCGCCACTGCTGGGTGGTGTGTCCTGCTGGGCAGTCACCGGCGTACCTCCACGCACTCGTCGTGTACGCCATGATTGGGACCGTATCTGCGCCGCAGGGCTCCGCACCGGGCGATTTCACGCGAATGGGCCGGTCGGACCACTCGTACAGGGTGGCCGACCGGCCCATTGGCCGTAACGCGTACCGGCCGCGGGGGACCGGGGTCGTACGGGTCAGTCGCGGACGGGCTCGATCACGGAGCTGCTGTCCGTGTCCGTGTCGTAGCGGCCGTCCAGCTTGGCGACCAGGCCGGTGACCTGACGGGCGATGTCCGGCGCGGTCAGTCCGATCTCGGCCATGACCTCCTTGCGGGAGGCGTGGTCGAGGAAGCGCGGCGGGATGCCGAAGTCGCGCAGCGGTACGTCCACCCCGGCATCGCGCAGCGCCTGGGCGACGGCGGAGCCGACGCCGCCGGCCCGGCTGTTGTCCTCGACAGTGACGACGACGCGGTGCTGCTCGGCGAGCGGGGCCATGGCCTCGTCGACGGGCTTGACCCAGCGCGGGTCGACGACCGTTGTCGTGATGCCCTGGGCGTCCAGCAGGTCCGCGATCTCCAGGCACATCGGGGCGAGCGCACCGACGGAGACCAGGAGGACGTCCGGGCGGGGCGCGTCGGACGTGCGCAGCACATCCATGCCGCCGACTCGGCCGACGGCCTTGACCGCCGGGCCGACGGCTCCCTTGGAGAAGCGGACCACGGTCGGGGCGTCGTCGACCTCGACGGCCTCGCGCAGCTGGGCGCGGACCTGGTCGGCGTCGCGCGGGGCGGCGATCCGCAGGGTCGGCACGCACTGCAGGATCGACATGTCCCACATGCCGTTGTGCGAGGCCCCGTCGGTGCCGGTGACACCGGCACGGTCCAGGACGAACGTCACACCGCACTTGTGCAGGGCGACATCCATGAGGACCTGGTCGAAGGCGCGGTTGAGGAAGGTGGCGTACACCGCGAAGACGGGGTGCAGTCCGCCGGTGGCGAGGCCGGCCGCGGAGACCGCGCCGTGCTGCTCGGCGATACCGACGTCGTAGATCCGGTCCGGGAACACCTCCTCGAACTTGCTGAGGCCGACCGGCTGGAGCATGGCCGCGGTGATCGCGACGATGTCCTTGCGCTCCCTGCCGAGTTTGACCATCTCCTCGCCGAAGACGGAGGTCCAGTCGAGGCCGGAGGTGGAGACGGGCAGGCCGGTGTCGGGGTGGATCTTGCCGACGGCGTGGAAGCGGTCGGCCTCGTCGAGCAGGGCGGGGGTGTAGCCGCGGCCCTTCTCGGTGAGGCAGTGCACGATGACGGGCCCGCCGAAGCGCTTGGCGCGCTGGAGCGCGGACTCCAGGGCCTCGATGTCGTGGCCGTCGATCGGACCGACGTACTTCAGGCCGAGGTCCTCGAACATGCCCTGCGGGGCGATGAAGTCCTTCAGCCCCTTCTTGGCGCCGTGCAGCGTCTCGTACAGCGGCTTGCCGACGACGGGGGTGCGCTCCAGGATGTCCTTGCCGCGGGCCAGGAAGCGCTCGTAACCGTCGGTGGTGCGCAGGGTGGCCAGGTGGTTGGCGAGGCCGCCGATGGTCGGGGCGTAGGAGCGCTCGTTGTCGTTGACGACGATGACGAGGGGGCGGTCCTTGGCGGCGGCGATGTTGTTCAGCGCCTCCCAGGCCATACCGCCGGTGAGCGCGCCGTCACCGATGACCGCGACGACATGGTCGTCCTTGCCCAGCACCTCGTTGGCCTTGGCGAGGCCGTCGGCCCAGCCGAGCACGGTGGAGGCGTGCGAGTTCTCGATGATGTCGTGCTCGGACTCGGCGCGCGAGGGGTAGCCGGAGAGGCCGCCCTTGCTCTTGAGCTTCGAGAAGTCCTGGCGGCCTGTGAGGAGCTTGTGCACGTACGACTGGTGGCCCGTATCGAAGAGGACCCGGTCCTTCGGGGATTCGAAGACGCGGTGCAGCGCGATGGTGAGTTCGACGACACCGAGGTTGGGTCCCAGGTGGCCGCCGGTCTTGGACACGGCGTCGACGAGGAAGGTCCTGATCTCGTCCGCCAGCTGGTCGAGCTGCTCCAGGCTGAGCCGGTCCAGGTCGCGCGGTCCCCTGATGTGGGTCAGCAACGGCACCCGTGCCTCCTTGCGTATGAGCCGGTCGAACTTCTTGCCGATCCGCAGAGTCTAATGTTCCGCACGGGACGGCGTTCGTCAGGGGGAGGTTCGTGCGTCACACCTTCGGCGGGAAACGCTCCACATCTCTTGATATCTCTTGCGTTTCGTGTGTTCCGGTGAACACGTGCGAGGTCACGTGGCGTCAGGGGGTCGCATCGCCGCTCGCGACCTGGCGGCCTGAGGCCGTCGGGGGTGGAGCCGGTGTGCCCGAGCCGGTCGAGGAGCTCGAACAGGGGTACCGCGACCCGGCGGGAGGTGCCGAGCGTGCGGCGGCCGGCGCTGACGGTGAACGGCTGGGGCAGCGGCGCGAGCCGGGCCGGCGCGAGGCGCACCCCGTCGGGGTGCACATAGGCCGCGGTCGACGGCCGCGCGCAGGTGCGGGGTGGTGAGGCCGAGCTCTACCGGCTCCGGCTGCCCGGGTTCGCCGAACGGATCGCCGCGCGCAGAGGGTGTCGAGTGCGTCCCGCGCCCGGTCGGACAGGAGGGGACGCACGTGCGCCTCCCGGATCCCGGATCCGTCCCACACCATGCCGAGCCCGTCCGCCGCCGCGTCCAGCAGGGCGGTGTCGGGCAAGCCGGTCAGGCGCAGCGCGGCCGCCCGCGGCAGGGCGGGGTGAGCGGATGGCCGACGGCCCACTCCCGCACGGCCGCCGCCGGCCGTTCCCGGCGGTGGCGCCACCACGCCACGTCGACGAGCCGGCCGGCGACCTCGTCGCTGCCCGCCGGCGCCTCCCGGTCGGGGGGCCAGGTGGCCCGACGAGGTCAGCGCCGCGCGGCGTACGGCGCCGCGCCGGGCGATCTCCGCGGCCGCGTCGGGGCGGTCGGGACGGCGGGCGAGGTCGGCATGGCGCCGGGCGGCGGCGCCCCTGCGGGCGAGCGGCGGCGGATCCGCGTCCAGGACGACGAGTCCGGCGGCGATCCTGCGCTGTCCCGGGTCGCGCAGCAGCGCCCGTTCCCCGACGTCGATGGGCAGGTCGCACTCCGCCCCTATCCGCGCCGTGCCGTCGCCGAGGCGCTCCGGTGGGCGCGCTCGTGACGACAGCCTCCAGGCCGGACAGCCGGTCCCTGGCCTCCTCGGCCGCGAGGGCGCCGTCGCCGGGATCGGCCCGGGTGACGACGAGGACACCGTCGCGGACGCCGAAGGCGCGCAGGGCGTCCCGTACTGACGGCGATCGGGCTGTGGGCGGCCCAGGCGAGCCGTACCGTACGGCTCGCCTGGGCAGGTACGCCGATGAGATCTACGTGCGGACGGCCGCCCGGGCCCTTGTACGGGGCGCACGTGGTGCCGCCGCCGGCACACCGGGGTGACCGCTTCCGCCTGCGGGCACGGCCGTGCCGCATCCGTCCCCGGACAGAGCCGTGCCCGGCATCCATGACGGATGCCGGGCACGGCCCGCGGAACCGCGGTCAGGCGCGGCCCGCGGACTTCTGGGTCTTGCGGGTGATCGAGTCGATGACGACTGTGGCGAGAAGCACACCACCGGTGATCATGTACTGGATCGGGGTGGCGATGCCCTCCAGGGCGAGGCCGTACTGGATCGAGGTGATCACCATGACACCGAGCAGCGCGTTCCAGGTGCGGCCGCGGCCGCCGAAGAGGCTGGTGCCGCCGATGACGGCCGCCGCGATGGCGTTCATCAGCAGGTCGCCGGTGCCGGCGCTCTGGTTGGCCGCGGCGATCTTGGAAGCCAGGAACAGGCCGCCGATGGCCGCGAACGTGCCGGCGATCGTGTAGACCGAGATACGGATCGCGGTGACGTTGATACCGGCTCGGCGCGACGCCTCGACGCTGCCGCCGAGCGCGAAGACCTTGCGGCCGTAGGCGGTGCGGCGCAGCACGAAGTCCGTGGCCACCAGGAACGCGAGGAAGATCACCAAGGCGAGCGGCAGGCCCTTGTACTGGTTGAGCACATAGGCGACGACCAGGGACAGGACCGCGAGCAGTCCCGTGCGCACCAGGATCTCGCCGACCGGCCGGGAGGGGATGCCCGCCGCCTCACGCCGCCGGTTGTCGAAGAACGTGCTGAGGAAGTACACCACCGCGGAGAGTACGGCCAGGCCGTAGGCGGCCGCCACATCGGTGAAGTAGTACGTGGTCAGATGCCCGACGACGCCTTCGGAGTCCAGGTTGATCGTGCCGTTGTCACCCAGGATCTGGAGCATGAAGCCCAGCCAGAACAGCAGACCGGCCAGGGTCACGGCGAACGCGGGGGCGCCGACACGGGCGAAGAAGAAACCGTGGACGGCGCCGATGACCGCGCCGCTGGCGATCGCGACGAGGATCGCGAACCACTCGTTCATGCCGTGCGTCACCGTGATCACGGCGACGACGGCGCCCGAAACACCGCTGACCGAGCCGACCGAGAGGTCGATCTCACCGAGCAGCAGTACGAAGACGATGCCGACGGCGATCATGCCCGTGCCGACCATCGTGACGGAGATATTGCTCAGGTTCTCCGCGGAGAGGAAGTTCGAGTTGAGACTCTGGAAGATCGCCCAGATGATCAGCAGGCCGAGCACGACGGGCAGGGAACCGAGGTCCCCGGCCCGCATCCTGCGCCGGAACTCCGACAGGTAACCCTTGAGGCCCTGCTCGCGTACGAGCAGCCGGGGGTCCACCGCGGTGACGGCGCCCTTGGCGGCCTCGGCCGTGGGGACGGCGGTCTTTTCGGTGCTCACTTCTGAACCTCCGCGTTGCGCGCCGCACGACGGGTCACGGCGTTCTCCGTGGCTCCGGTGATGGCGGAGATGATCTCTTCCTGCGACGTGCTCTTCACATCGAAGACGCCGTTGTTGCGGCCCAGCCGGAGCACGGCGACCTTGTCGGCCACGGCCTTGACGTCCGCCATGTTGTGGCTGATGAGGATGACCGCGTGGCCGCGCTCACGCAACCGCTCGACCAGGTCGAGGACCTGGGCGGTCTGCTCGACGCCGAGCGCCGCGGTGGGCTCGTCCAGAATGACGAGCTTGGGCTCGCCGAGCATCGAGCGCGCGATCGCGACGGTCTGGCGCTGACCGCCGGAGAGCGAGGCGATCGGAATGCGCACACTGGGGATGCGGATGGAAAGGGTGTTGAGCAGCTCGCGCGAGCGGCGCTCCATCTCGACCTCGTCGAGGATGCCGCGCCTGCGCAGCTCCCGGCCGAGATAGAGGTTGCCGACGACATCGATGTTGTCGCACAGCGCGAGGTCCTGGTACACCGTCGCGATGCCCAAGTGCTGGGCATCCTGCGGCTTGTTGACCTGGACGGGGCTGCCTTCCCATTCGATGACGCCGTCATCGATGGGGTGCACACCGGCGATCGTCTTGACCAGCGTGGACTTTCCGGCGCCGTTGTCGCCCACCAGGGCGACGACCTCACCGGCGTGGACCTCAAGCTCTACGTCGGTGAGTACCTGCACAGCACCGAATCGCTTGGAGACCCCACGCAACGCCAGCACGGGCGTAGCGGACACATGAACCATCTCCTTCGCCGCCTGACCGGCGGGGATGCCGCACCTGGGGGAAGGCACGGTGGTCGAGCAGAAGAGAACAAGAGAACAGAAGGCGGGGAAGCGTTCCGCCCGGCGCCCCGCCCGATAGCGGGACGGTTGATGTGCGGGGCGCCGGACAGGCTTTATCAGCTGCAAGTCCCGTTGAGATCAGCGGACTTGCCGCCGGAGAGGTCAGCCGACCGCGGTTTCGCTGAAGTCGGCCGACCGGTCTCGCGGCGAGAGGGACCCTTACTTCAGGCCGAGCTTGTCGCAGGCGGCCTTGTACTTCGGGGTGCAGATCTCGCTCACCTGGTAGATGCCGTCCTTGAGGACGGTGTCCTGGATGTTCTCCTTGGTCAGCGAGACGACCGGGAGGATCACCGAGGGGACCTTCTTGGTGGTGGGGCTGTCGACCGTGGAGGTCGTGAGGGAGCCGAGCTCCTTGCCCTGGGCCAGCTTCACCGCCATCTCGGCGGCGATCGGCCCCTCCTGCACGTAGGGCTTGTAGATGCTCATGAACTGCTCACCGGCGACGATGCGTTGCACACCCGCGAGCTCGGCGTCCTGGCCGGTGACCGGCGGGAGCGGGGAGATACCGGCGGCCTTGAGGGCGGTGATGATACCGCCGGCCATGCCGTCGTTGGCGGAGTAGACACCGACGATCTTGTCCTTGCCGATGGCCGAGATCGCCGCGTCCATGTTGGCGTTGGCGTTCTCCGGCTTCCAGTCCTTGGTGTCGTACTCCTTGCCGATGTTCACCTTGCCGTCGAGCTCGGCGTGCGCGCCCGTCTTGAAGTCGTGGGCGTTGGGGTCGGTGATCGCACCGTTCATCATGACGATCTCGCCGGACTTGGCCTTGTCGCCGAGGGCCTCCAGCAGCGCCTTGCCCTGGACGTGTCCGACCTGGACGTTGTCGAAGGAGACGTACGAGTCGATCGGGCCCTCCGCCAGGCGGTCGAAGGCGACGACCGGGATACCGGCGTCGTGGGCCTTCTGGACCGAGGTCTTTATGGAGGCGGAGTTCACCGCGTCCACGATCAGCGCGTCGACCTTGTTGGTGATCATGGCGTCGACCTGCTGGGCCTGGGTCGGCGCGTCCTGCTTGGCGTTGAGGTACTGGACCTTGCCCTTGCCGTTGGTCAGCTCGCTGACCTTCTTCTCGATGAGCGGCTTGTCGAACTTCTCATAACGCGCGGTCTGGTTCTCCGGAAGGAGCAGACCGATGGTGATGTCGTCGCCCTTCTTGGCGCTCGACTCCGTGCTCTTCTTGCCATCGGCGTCCTTGGCACTGCCACAGGCAGCGAGGGACATCGCCATCGCGGTGGCGGCAACGGCAACGGCGGCACGACGCATACGCGTGTTCATTCTCGAACCTCCCTGACGAGGCCGCGACGTTGCGGCCGAGGTGGCTGGAAGTCAACTCGGCTGCGACGTCAGCGTCAAGGAGTAAATCCTTAACGAGATGACAACGGTGCCATTCGTTATCTAAGTGAATGCAGAGGTGCCCGTCGACAGACTGCTTTCCAAAAGGGTCGAATCCCCCATCTCGCTCAGTACCAGGGCCAGCGCGCCCAGCACCTCGGCCCGGCCGCCGAGCGCCCCGGGCAGCACCGAGAGCTGCCTGGCGGCGCTGGGAATGGCATAGCGGGAGACCGAGTCGCGGATCGGCGCGAGCACCAACTCGCCCGCCTCTGCGAGCGAACCGCCGAGCACCACCCGGCTGGGATTGAGCAGATTGCAGAGATTGGCCACCCCGCTGCCGATGTGCCGCCCGACGTCCCCGATCACCCGACGGCAGCCCGGATCGCCCCCGCGGGCCAGCTGGACCACCCGTTCCATGGTGAGATCGGGCCCGTGACTGGGCTGGAGCAGCGGCAGGACGTATCGCGCGGCCGTGAATGTCTCCAGGCACCCCCGGTTGCCGCAGCGGCACACCGGGCCCGACTCGTCGAGCGTGATGTGCCCGATCTCACCGGCCGTGCCGCCCGGCCCCCGGTAGATGTGCCCGTCGATCACCAGACCGGCGCCGACACCGCTGGCGACCTTGATGTAGGCGAGGTCCTTGACCCCGCGGCCGCTCCCCCAGACCAGCTCGCCGAGCGCCCCGAGGTTGGCGTCGTTGTCGACGTACACGGGAACGCCGAGCCGGCCTGCGAGCTCCTCGCTGGGGTTGATGCCCGTCCAGCCCGGCAGGATCGACGTGGAGCCCAGGGTGCCGGACTCGACGTCGATCGGGCCGGGAACACCGAGGCCGACCCCGATCACCTTGTCCGGGCTGATCCCGGTCGTCTCGATCAGCCGTTTGACCAGCCGCTCCGCCCGCCCGAAGCCTTCCGCCGCCGAGGCGTCGACATCCATCGGTTCGGACTCCTCGGCGAGCACCTGGTGGGCGAGATTGCCGACCGCCACCCTCAGATGCGTATGCCCGAAGTCGACGCCGATCACAATGCCCGCGTCACCGCTGAGCGAGACACTGCGGGCCCGGCGGCCGCCCGCCGAGGTGGGGGTCACCTCGACCGTGCCACCTTCCTTCAGCTCGCGAACGATGTTGGAGACGGTGGCCGCTGACAGGCCGGTGCTCCGTGCGATCTCCGCCTGGGTGAGCGCGCCGGCCATACGTACCGCGCGCACGACCCGCTCAAGGTTGGCGCGATGCAGAGATGTCTGCGACCCCGGAGTCTCCATCGACTCTCTCACTCCTACCGTTTTCTCTAACATGTGAACTCTAAGCTGAGCGTTTTGGGGTGCTCCCCGTCAAGACCTTGAGCATGCGAAGCCTCGGATGAGCACATTGCCCGCACCCGAGGCAGTCCCCCCTGCACACGCGAACCGCCCGCCGGCGCGTGGCCGGCGGGCGGTTCGTGTGTGTGCGGAGGGTACGAGTGCTACTTCACCGCGCCCGCGGTGAGCCCTGCGACGACCTGACGCTGGAAGATGATGTAGGCCGCGAGGACCGGCAGCATCGCCATCACCAGACCGGCGAAGAGACCGGACCAGTCACCCTTGTATCCCTGGCTGTTGGCCAGTTCGACCAGCCCCTGGGAGAGCACCCGGTGGCCCGGATCGGTATTGAGCACCGTCGGCAGCATGTACTGGTTCCACTGCCCGAGGAAGTTGAAGATACCGACGCTGATCAGGCCGGGCTTCGCCATCGGCAGCATCACCTGGAAGAACGTCCGGGTGTGCGAGGCCCCGTCGAGCATCGCCGCTTCCGCCACCGAGCTCGGCAGCGTCCGGAAGAACGAGGTGAGGAAGAAGACGGTGAACGGCAGCGAGTACGCGATGTAGACCATGATCAGTCCGTGCCGCGTGTTCAGCAGGCCCATGTTGTTCATGACGAAGAACAGCGGGACCAGCGCCAGGATGATCGGGAAGCTCATCCCGCCGATGAACAGGTAGTAGAGGAACCGGTTGCCGGGGAAGTCGAACCGCGCCAGTACGTACGCCGCCATCGACCCGAGCAGCAGGGTCCCGACGAGCGAGCAGCCCACCACCACGACCGTGTTGAAGAAGTAGTCGCTCATGTGCGCCTGGCTCCAGGCGCGCGACCAGTTGTCGAAGTGCAGCTTGTCCGGCAGCGCCCAGGGCGTCGACAGGATCGAGTCGTCGGTCTTGAACGACGCCATCACCGCCCACAGCAGCGGCATGACGACCAGGATCGCCCAGATGATCAGCACACCGTGCGAGAAGACATTGAGGACCTGGCCCTCGCTGCTCTTCTCCTTGACTGCGGGCGCCGACGCCTTGGCCACGGGGGCCGGGTCCACGTCCGGGACCGCGGGCGGGGTGTCAGTGGTCTTCACGTGTACTCACCTCGTACTGTCGAGCCGGACACGGAGGCCGACCTGTGGTGCCTGCTGGGGGTCCGGGGACCGTCTCCCGTCAATCGCAGCATCAGAACTCCAGCCGCTCGCGCCGGCCCAGCCGCATCACGATGGCGGCGAAGGCCATGGTGACGATGAGCAGTCCGACACCGATCGTTGTTGCGTATCCGGCCTGCCCGTCGCGGAAGGCCGTCTGGTACACGTACAGCGGAAGGACCGTGGTCGAGTAGTCGGGACCACCGGGGCCCACGGTCATGACCTGTACGGCGGTGAAAGCCTCCACGCCGAGGGCCAGGATCCCCATGTAGACCCAGCCCGACTGCACCGTGTCCCAGAGCAGCGGGAGCGTGATCCGGAAGAACGTCGTGAAGCGGCTGGCGCCGTCGAGGAGCGCCGCCTCGTAGAAGTCCTTCGGGATGGACGCCATTCCGGCCGAGAAGAGGACGACGAAGAATCCGACCGTCGACCAGACCAGTACCGACATGACACAGACGAGCGCGAGACTCGGATCCCCCAGCCAGTCCGGCTGAATGGAACCCAGGCCGATTCCCTTCAGCGTCGCGTTCAGCATCCCGCCACGGGGGTTGAAGGCGAACTGGAAGAGCAGGGCGACAATGACGATCGAGAGCACCTGCGGGAAGAAATAGGCGATCTTGTAGAAGCCCGAGCCGCGCACGCCGGAGACCGCGGCGTTCTTGCGCCGTCGGCCTCCGACATTGAGCATGAAGGCGAAGAACAGCGCCAGGCCCAACGTCACCAGCGGCAGCAGCAGCACGAGCAACACACTGTGCTGCAACGACTTCCAGAAGATGTCGTCCTTCAGCATCCTCGTGTAGTTGTCGAACCCGACCATCTTGAAGTCCGGGCTCAGACCGGTCCAGTCCGTGAACGAGTAATAGATGGACTGGACGAACGGCCAAATGACGAAGACCGCGTACAACGCCAGTGGGACCACCAAGAACCCCACGATGAAACGGTACTTGCCATGCTGCATCGTTTACCGACCCCGATCTTTCCGCGGGTGCCGCCGCTGGTGACGGTTGCTCACTGGTGCTTGTAGTGCTTGATGGACTGGTCCTTGGCCGCCGCGTCGGCGAAGGCCTGGATCTTCTTGATGGTTTCCGCCGGGGTCGCACGGCCCGCCATCATCTCGCCGATGCCGGCAATGCCGATCTGCTCTTTCTGGAGCTTCACGTACCAGTCCTGCATACGCGGGTTCACCACGTTGTCGCCGGCCTTCTTCAGCGAGTCGACACCGGACTGCATGGCGGTCGACAGGGTCAGGCCGTCGGTGCCGCCGTTGAAGGCGCTGAGCGACTTGACCTGCTTGGTGAAGTTCTTGGAGGACTCCTCGGAGAGCATGATGCGCAGCTGCTCCATGCCGCCCTCGGGGTTCTTCGCCTTGGCCGGGATGACGAAGGGCTCGCCGCCGGAGGCCCAGATGGTGCCGAACGGGAGCTTGTCGGACGCGTCCAGGCCGGACGGCGGCGCGACCATCATCTTGAAGTCCTTGGGCGTGGTCGGCGCCGCCTCGTTCTCCACCCACGAACCGTTCGGGATGAAGAGCGCCTTGCCCTTGGTCCACTCGGTCTGCGACTGGATGTGGGTCAGGCCAGGGGTGCCCTTGAGGATGTACCCCTTCTGGTACAGCTCGTAGTACGCCTCGAACGCCGCCTTGACCGCGGGGTCCTTCCAGGCGTTCGGCTCCAGGTTGTCGATCTTGTCGAGAACCTCCCGGCCACCGATCTTGGCGATGAACGGGTAGAGCGAGAACGGCAGGTAGTACGGGTACTTGCCGGCGTAAGTCCAGCCGGCGATGCCCTTCTTCTTCGCCTTGGCGCAGAGGGCGAGCATGTCGTCCCAGTTCTCGGGGTACTGCGCGTCGAGGTTGTCGAGCGCGGTCTGCGAGTACCAGACGCCGTACACGGTGTACGCGTAGTACATGATCCAGACCGGGTCGCCGTCGAACTGACCCATCTCCAGGACACCCGGACGCAGCGTGTCGCGGACCTTCTTGGTCGGGTCGTCGATGGACGGGGCGTCCATCAGCGGCGTCAGGTCCAGCAGCTGCTTCTTTCCGACCAGGACACCCATGTCCATCTGCTCGGCACCCGAGTTGTCGATCAGGTCCGGCGGGGTGCCACCGTTGAAGCGCGGCTGCAGCTGCGTCGCGATCTTCTGGGTCACGACGTGCTTGACCTTCGGAGCCTTCGGGAACGCCGCGTTGTACTTCTTCTCCGCGTCGATCGCGTACTGCTCGCCGAAGCCGCCGTTGAAGATGACGACCTCAAGGGGAGCCGTCTCGTTGACGCCGAGCGGGTTGGTCTTGGTGACCTTGCCCTTCTCGACCTTCTTGTCGCTGCTGCTGTCGCCGCTGGCGCACGCCGACAGGAAGCCCATCGTCGGAACGCTGATCAGGCCGAGTGCGGCCGATCGCTTGATCACATCGCGACGGCCAAGGCCCTCATTCTTGTGGGCGGAGGTGGATCCCATGCTCAAGTCCTCGCCTTCTCCAGGACTCAGGCGGTGTGTACCGGTCGCCCGTCGAAACTCGCCTCAGGCGAAGGGCCCCGCCACCGCGGTCAGTTGCGCTTGGGTAGTGCTGATCTCAGGCTAGCCATGTGCAGTGGGGGGCTTCGGGAGATCGGGCATCGGATGCACTTGTTGTGCACTCCTTGGCCGTTCCCCCGTGTCCCCCTTGTCCGCGTCGCCGGAATAAGCTGTGCGGACGCCGACAGGTATAGTCCACTCACGGCCGCCTGAGCAAGATCGAATGCAAGGTTGAGCAGCAGTCTTTCCCGAGTTGAGACCTCGCGGATACCTGGACCCTTTGCGTCTCGGTCCGGGTGTAACGATTTCCGCATTACGGTCGATTCGACTGGCGATTCACACCCAACACCCTTGACACATCCCGGCACTTGGCTCCCTACTGGACCTTGCGCAACTCCATGACAACGTTGTCCAAGCGCACTTCCTCGGGAGGAATGGCTCGGCATGCAGCCCCGACATGGTTCTCGCAAGAGACAAAGCCGTACGGCCGCGCTGATAGCGGCTTCGCTGGTTCTGGTCGTGACAGCCCCCACCGCGGCCGTCGCTCAGTCGGCCGGGACAGGCAAAAAGGGCCAAATCCCCTTGGGGGAACGGACGTTCAGTTCGTCCTTCGAAGCGGATGAAGAGCAGCCGGACTGGCGCAACACCGTCGAAGACGGTCCTGACGGAAAGAAGCGGTCATCAGGTGTCGATGGCGGCTTCTCCGCAGGAATACCGGGCAATGTCACGGACAAGGTGACAGATGTCCGCGCCAGTGAAGAGAACACCGGCGGCGGGGAGGTGAAGGAGAACCTGATCGACGGGGAGTCCGGCACCAAGTGGCTGTCCTTCGAGCCCACCGCCTGGGTCGAGTTCGACCTCACGGAACCGGTGAAGGTCGTGACATACGCGCTGACGTCGGCCAATGATCACGGCGAGCGCGATCCGAAGGACTGGACCCTGCAGGGCTCCGCCGACGGCAAGGACTGGAAGGATCTCGACTCCCGGACCGGCCAGACGTTCACCGAGCGGTTCCAGACGAAGTCGTACGATTTCACATCTGACACGGCGTACCAGCACTACCGTCTGCAGATCACGAAGAACAACGGCGCCTTGGACGCGACCCAGCTCGCCGACGTCCAGTTCTCCGACGGCAACACCTCGGTCCCGGCGCCCGACTCGATGCGCAGCCAGATCGACCGCGGCCCGTCCGGCTCCCCCACCGCCAAGGCGGGCGCCGGTTTCACGGGCAAGAAGGCCCTGCGGTACGCGGGTACGCACAGGACGGACGGCCGGGCCTACTCGTACAACAAGATCTTCGATGTGAACACGGCTGTCACCCGTGACACCTCACTCTCCTATCTGATCTACCCTCAGATGGGCGAGACGGACCTCTCCTACCCGGCGACGCATGTCTCGGTGGACCTGGCGTTCACGGACGGCACGTATCTGAGCGATCTGCGGGCCACCGACAGCAACGGCGGCCTGCTGACCCCGCAGGGCCAGGCCGATGCCAAGCGGCTGTACGTCAACCAGTGGAACAAGGTCGACTCGACGATCGGCACGGTCGCGGCGGGCAAGACCGTCGACCGGATTCTGATGGCGTACGACTCCCCCAAGGGCCCGGCGAAGTTCCAGGGCTGGATCGACGACATCGAGATCGCCCCGAAGGCACCCGAGAAGCGCCGCTCGCACCTCTCCGACTACGCGTCGACGGTCCGTGGCACCAACTCCAGCGGCGGTTTCTCGCGCGGCAACAACTTCCCCGCCACCGCGGTCCCGAACGGCTTCAACTTCTGGACGCCGGTCACCAACGCCGGATCGACCAGCTGGCTGTACGACTACGCGCGCGGCAACAACAACGACAACCTGCCCACGCTCCAGGCCTTCGGCGCCAGCCATGAGCCGAGTCCTTGGATGGGCGACCGGCAGACCTTCCAGCTGATGCCGTCGGCGGTCTCCGGCACCCCGGACGCCTCCCGTACGGCGCGTGCGCTGCCGTTCCACCACGAGAACGAGACGGCGAAACCGCACTACTACGGTGTGACATTCGACAACGGCCTCAAGGCCGAGATGACACCGTCCGACCACGCCGCCCGGATGCGGTTCACCTACCCCGGTGACGACGCGAGCATCGTCTTCGACAACGTCTCCAACGACGGCGGGCTCACTCTCGACCCGAAGAGCAGCTCCTTCACCGGCTTCTCCGATGTGAAGAGCGGCGGCTCGACCGGCGCCACCCGCCTCTTCGTCCACGGCGTCTTCGACGCGCCGGTCACCGGGAGCGGCAAGCTGTCCGGCGGCGGTGGCGACGATGTCACGGGCTACCTCCGCTTCGACGCGGGCAAGGACCGCACGGTGAACCTGCGACTGGCGACCTCACTGATCAGCATCGACCAGGCGAAGCAGAACCTCGCCGCCGAGATCCCCGCCTCCCGTTCCTTCGGCCGGGTGAAGGACCGGGCGCAGCAGGCCTGGGACGACATCCTGGGCAAGGTGGAGGTCGAGGGCGCAACGGCCGACCAGCTGACCACGCTGTACTCCAGCCTGTACCGGCTGTATCTGTACCCGAACTCGGGCTTCGAGAAGGTCGGCGGCAAGGACAAGTACGCCAGCCCCTTCTCACCGCAGGTCGGCTCCGACACCCCGACCCATACGGGCGCGAAGATCGTCGACGGCAAGGTGTACGTCAACAACGGCTTCTGGGACACCTACCGGACGACATGGCCCGCGTACTCCCTCCTCACGCCGGACAAGGCCGGCGAGATGGTGGACGGCTTCGTCCAGCAATACAAGGACGGGGGCTGGATCTCCCGCTGGTCGTCCCCCGGCTACTCCGATCTGATGACCGGCACCTCTTCGGATGTCGCGTTCGCGGACGCCTACGTCAAGGGTGTGAAGTTCGACGCCGAGGCGGCGTACGACGCGGCCCTGAAGAACGCCACCGTGGTCCCGCCGTCCTCGGGCGTCGGCCGCAAGGGCATGGAGACGTCCCCGTTCGTCGGCTACGCGAACACCTCCACGCACGAGGGCCTGTCCTGGTCGCTGGAGGGCTACCTCAACGACTACGGCATCGCGCAGATGGGCCGGGCGCTCTACAGGAAGACGAAGAAGGAGCGGTACAAGGAGGAGTCCGAGTACTTCCTGAACCGCGCCCGCAACTACGTCGACCTCTTCGACAGCAAGGCCGGCTTCTTCCAGGGCAAGGACGCCAAGGGCGACTGGCGGCTCCCGTCGGACCAGTACGACCCGCGGGTCTGGGGCTACGACTACACGGAGACGAACGGCTGGGGCTACGCCTTCACGGCCCCGCAGGACAGCCGGGGCCTGGCGAACCTGTACGGCGGCCGCGACGGCCTGGCCAAGAAGCTCGACACGTACTTCTCCACTCCCGAGACAGCGGGCCCGGAGTTCGTCGGCTCGTACGGCGGTGTCATCCACGAGATGACGGAGGCGCGTGACGTACGGATGGGCATGTACGGCCACAGCAACCAGGTCGCGCACCATGTCACCTATATGTACGACGCGGCCTCGCAGCCCTGGAAGACGCAGGAGAAGGTCCGCGAGGTCCTGAGCCGCCTCTACACGGGCAGCGAGATCGGCCAGGGTTACCACGGCGACGAGGACAACGGCGAGCAGTCGGCCTGGTACCTCTTCTCCTCGCTCGGCTTCTACCCGCTCGTCATGGGCAGTGGCGAGTACGCGATCGGCTCCCCGCTCTTCACGAAGACCACGGTCCATCTGGAGAACGGCCACGACCTGGTCGTCAGGGCGCCGAAGAACAGCGCGAAGAACATCTATGTGCAGGGCCTGAAGGTCAACGGCAAGAAGTGGAACTCGACTTCACTGCCGCACGACCTGCTGGCCAAGGGCGGTGTGCTGGACTTCGACATGGGCGCCAAGCCGTCGTCGTGGGGCACCGGCAAGGACGCGGCGCCGACCTCGATCACCACGGACGACAAGGTGGCATCGCCGAAGGCGGACGTGCTGAAGGGCGAGGGTGCCCTGTTCGACAACACATCGGCCACCTCGGCGTCGGTCGCCTCGGTGGACCTGCCGGTGCCCTCGGCCACGGACGCGGTCCAGTACACGCTGACATCGAGCGCGGCGGACAAGGCCCCGGCCGGGTGGGTCCTGCAGGGCTCGTCGGACGGCACGACATGGAAGGACCTCGACAAGCGGTCGGCCCAGTCGTTCGCCTGGGACAGGCAGACGAGGGTGTTCTCGGTGAGCACGCCGGGCTCGTACGCGCACTACCGAGTGGTGTTCGCCGGTGAAGGGACGCTCGCAGAGCTGGAGTTGCTCTCCTGATCCGACGCCCCCCTCGCTCGTGGCACTACCTCGTTTCACACGGACGGCCGGTACCTCCCCTGTGAGGTACCGGCCGTCCTGCGTTGCTCCGACGGTGGGACGGGGACGACATCACGGCTCCGGTCGACCATGGCGCTCAGGACGACGAGGCAGCAGCCGGTGCCCCCTCAGCTGCGCATGACACCCTCGGTCCCGCTCGGGGAATCCGGAACAGCCCGGGGGAACAGGCTCTCGGCTCGATCTTCATGGTCGGAGCCGATCACGTTCGATGATGGACTCGGGTCGTCTGGCCGTTCCACCCACGTCGTAGCGGGGCGCCGGCCGGCGGTTCTTCGACCCAAGTGGCCTGCCCGGTCCTGGCCTTGAGGGTTGGGCGCACGGGCTGGGCATGGCAAGTGAGCGCGGAGGTTCCTGAACCCGCGGCGGACGCGGGCCGGGGTGAGTCGGCCGGGCTCGGCAGGACGTTCCCAGTGGCGCCGAGCCGCTGGGCCTGACCAGGGTCGACCCGGGCCCCTGGTCGACCAGTTCATGTTCGCGGCGCGGAGGCGCCACCCGCCCCATGCGGGAGAGCTTCTCGCCCTCGACGTCGAGGTTGGGAAGCACTTCTCCTCAAGGAGGTCGAAGGCCTTCTGCGACTCCGTGCCTGGCATGGAGAAGGTGTCGGCGGGTGGCGTCGGCGCGGAGGAGGCGGCGAAGCCCGCACCGCAGAAGATCACCACCCACAGCAGCGCCATCAGCCATCGCCGCCCAAAGGCGAGACGGCCCAGTTCGTAGAGGAAGGTAGCCACGGCTGGGAACTCCTGTCAGTGGGCAGGGAAGAGCGGAACAAAGAGGCCTGAGCGGGGTGCGGTGGCGAGAAGAGGGAATGGCCTGGGAGATGGCGCCAGACGGGCACCCCGGTGACACCAGACTCCTCATTCAAGTGGCGCCACCATGACATCTGCATGGCGCCATCCGCAAGCCATACCCTCACCCAAACGGCACCATGCCACGCCACGGCAACAAAGAAACCCCAGGCCAGAGGCGCGTGCACCGCGAAAGAGTCAACTTGGCTCGCCATGGCGCCACGAATGTGCCATGATGGCGTCATGGACCTCACGCCCTACGTCGACAACCTCCGGCAAGAACTCGCCGTCGCGGCGGACGCCGGCGGGGACGAAGCCCGCGCCCTGGCCGAGCGGCTCACCGCCCCCCTGGAGTCCGCCACCCGGCTCACCTTGCTCAACGCGCTGTCCGCAGCCATGGGCGAGGTCACCCGGGAGCTGGCGCCCGGCTCGGTCGACGTGCGGCTGCGCGGACTCGACCCCGAGTTCGTGGTGACACCGCCGCCCGTACCCGAGCCGTTCCAGGAGACGCAGGCGCCGCCCGCGGCCCCCGCCGCACCCGCGCCGCCACCGCCACCCGCGGACGCCGACGACGGCGCCATGGCACGGATCAACTTCCGCCTCCCCGCCCACCTCAAGGGCCACGCCGAGAACGCCGCGGCAGTGGAGGGCCTGTCGGTCAACGCCTGGCTGGTGCGGGCCGTGTCCACCGCCCTGGACGGCGGGGAGCGCGTAAGCCCGCCGGGCCGCGGCAAGGACTCGGGCAGCCGGGGCTTCACCGGCTGGGTCCGCTAGGGCCGCCGGCCCGGCCCACCCCCACTTTCACCGGCGGATCGCCGATCCGGCCGACGTAACTCATCACCCGCCTCACCGGCGGGATCAACCACCCAAGCCAAGAGGACGGGACAGCCATGCCTACTTTCGAGACTCCCGAACCGATCTCCGCCACCTTCGAGTTGGAGGTCGCCAACGCCCGCATCACCGCGGGCAAGCGCACCGACACGGTCGTGGAGGTGCTGCCGCGCAACGGGTCCGACGACAACGACGTACGCGCCGTGCAGCAGACCCAGCTCACCTGCTCGGGCGGCCGCCTGACGGTCAAGACGCCCAAGAAGCGGTCCCTGTTCGGCAAGCCGGGCGCCATCGAGGTGAGCGTCGAACTGCCCGCGGGGTCGGATGTCCGGGGCACCTCGGCCATGGGCGGCTTCTTCTGCGAAGGCCCCCTCGGAGAGGTCGCGCTCAAGACCTCGCTCGGCGACCTCCAGGTGGACGAGGTGGCGGGCGCCGCCCTCAAGACCGACCTCGGCGACATCCGCCTGGCCCGCTCGACCGGGGACATCGAAGTCATCGGCTCGGGGCGGGTCGAGGTCGGCACGGTCACCGGCTCGGCGACCGTCAAGAACGGCAACGGCCTGACCGAGATCGGCGAGGTCACCGGCGGCCTGAAGACCAACGCGGCCAACGGGGACATCTCCGTGGGCATCGCGCACGGCGGCGTCGGCGCCAAGTCCGCCAACGGCCGTATCGAGATCGGCGTCGCCCACGCCGGGGTCGACGCGATGTCCTCCAACGGCCGCATCCGCGTCGGGGACGTGACCCGCGGCCGAATCGATCTGCGCACCTCCGTGGGCGACCTCGACGTGGGCATCCACGAGGGCACCGCGGCCTGGCTCGACCTGAACACCAAGTACGGCACGGTACGCAGTTCGCTCGGCTCCTCCGCCGGCCCCGCGGACTCCGACGAGACCGTCGAGGTGCACGCGCGGACCGGAGCCGGCGACATCGTCATCCGCCGCGCCTGACCCCGCGTACCCCCAACTCCCCACCCCCGAAAGGAAAGCGGCATGACTGCCTCCCAGACATCCGCGCCGATCGCCGCGAACGCGACGGCGCCGGCGATCACCGCCACCGGGCTGCGCAAGTCCTACGGCGACAAGCTCGTGCTCGACGGCATCGACCTGAGCATCGCCGAAGGCACCGTCTTCGCCCTGCTCGGGCCGAACGGCGCCGGCAAGACCACCACGGTGGAGATCCTCTCCACGCTCATCGACGCCGACGCGGGCGAGGCCTGGGTCGCGGGCCGCCATCTGACCAGGGCCGCCGACGCGGTGCGCTCCGCGATCGGCGTCACCGGCCAGTTCTCGGCCGTCGACAATCTGCTGACCGCCGAGGAGAACCTGCTCCTCATGGCGGATCTGCACCACCTCGACCGGCGCGAGGGCAAGCGGCGGGCCAAGGACCTGCTGCGCCGCTTCGACCTGTCCGAGGTGGCGGGCAAGACCGCCGTCACTTTATCCGGCGGCATGCGGCGCAAGCTCGACCTGGCGATGACCCTGGTCGGCGATCCGCGGATCATCTTCCTCGACGAGCCCACCACGGGACTCGACCCGCGCAGCCGGCGCACCATGTGGGAGATCATCCGGGACCTCGTCGCCGACGACGGCGTGACCATCTTCCTGACCACCCAGTACCTCGAAGAGGCCGACCAACTCGCCGACCGCATCGCCGTGTTGGACCACGGCAGGCTGATCGCCGAGGGCACCGCCGACGAGCTGAAGCAGCGCATCCCCGGCGGCCACATCCGGGTGCGGTTCACCGACATCCAGGGCCTGGGCACCGCCGCGGAAATCTTCGGCATCGCCACCCGCGACGAGGACTCCCTCACCCTGCAGATCCCCAGCGACGGCTCCATCCCCAACCTGCGGGCCGTCCTCGACGCCCTGGACGCCACCGCCGTCCAGGCCGAGTCGCTCACCGTGCACACCCCCGACCTCGACGACGTCTTCCTGACCCTCACCGGCCGGCCCCGCCCCGCCGACACCGTCGCATCGACCAAGGAGAACGCCTGATGGCCACCATGTCCTACGCCGCCAGAGACTCCAGGACGATGCTGCGGCGCAACCTCAAGAAGGCGCTGCGCTACCCGTCCCTGACGCTCACCGTCGTCATCATGCCCATCGTGATGCTGCTGCTGTTCAACTACGTCCTCGGCAGCGCCCTGGGCACCGGCATCAGCGACCTGCCCACCGGCAGCGGCGACTACATCGACTACCTGGCGCCCGGCATCATCCTGATGGCCGCCACCTCCGGCGCCCTGACCACCGCGATCAGCGTGTGCGTCGACAAGACCGAGGGCATCGTCAATCGCTTCCGTACGATGCCGATCTCCCGGGCCTCGTTCCTGACCGGCCATGTCGTCGGGGGCGTGATCCAGACGATGACCAGCATCGCGCTCGTCATCGGCGTCGCCCTCCTGATGGGCTTCCGCCCCAGCGCGACGCCCGTCGAGTGGGTCGCCGCCATCGGTCTGCTCGCCCTGCTCACGCTCGGGCTCACCTGGTTGTCCGCGGGCATCGGCCTGGTCGCCAAGAACGTGGAGAGCGCCAGCAACATCCCGATGCCGCTGACGTTCCTGCCGTTCCTCGGCAGCGCCATCGTGCCGACGGAGTCCATGCCCACCGGCCTGCGCTGGTTCGCCGAGTACCAGCCCTTCACTCCGATCATCGAGACCCTGCGCGGTCTGTGGCTCGGCACCGAGATCGGATCCAGCGCGGTCATCGGCCTCGCCTGGTGCGTGGGGCTCTCCCTGGTCGGCTACGTGTGGGCGCGCCGCGCCTTCAAGACCGGCCCCAAGCGGTAACCTCCGCTCTTCTCAGCCCACTTCACCGATCCGCACCAGCTGCACCTCGCCCCACGATCGCGGGAGGACCCCATGTCGTACGACCCGACGGCCGCCGGCATCACCACCGACGACATCACCGCCGACGAGCCGCCCACCCTGCCCACCGACCGGCGCACCGGCTGCCCCTTCGACCCGCCCGCCGGACTCACCGCCCTGAGCGACAAGCCGATGCGCCGCATGCGCTACGCCGACGGACACGTGGGCCGGCTGGTCACCGGCCATGCCACGGCCCGCGCGGTCCTGGCCGACCCACGCTTCAGCTCACGCTACGAACTCCTGCATCTGCCGGTGCCGATAGCGGGCGTGTCGGGGGAGTTACCGCCGGCGCCGGTCGGCGACATCATCGGCCTCGACGCCCCCGAGCACACCCGCTACCGACGCCTGCTCACCGGTAAGTTCACCGTTCGCCGGATGCGTCAACTCACCGAGCGCGTCGCGCAGTTCACCACCGAGTGCCTGGACGCCATGGAGCAGTCCGGGCCCACGGTCGACCTGGTGGAGGCGTTCGCGCAGCCCCTGCCCGCGCTCATGATCTGCGAGCTGCTCGGCGTGCCGTACACCGACCGGGAGCGCTTCCAGAGCCACGTGGCGACCCTCTTCGACCAGACGGCGGACGCCGAGGCGAAGGGCGAGGCCTATACGGCGCTGCTCCAGTACCTGGGAGAACTGGTCCTCGCCAAGCGCGCCGAGCCCACCGACGACCTGCTCAGTGATCTGACCACCTCCGACCTCACCGACGAGGAGCTGGCCGGAATCGGTGGGCTGCTGCTCGCGGCCGGGCTCGACACCACCGCGAACATGCTCGCCCTCGGCACCTTCGCCCTGCTCAGCAATCCCGACCAGCTGGACGCACTGCGAGCCGACCCGGGCCTCGCCGAGCAGACCGTGGAGGAGCTGCTGCGCTACCTCAGCGTGGCCGACCCGCTGCTGCGGGCGGCGCTCGAGGACGTCGAGGTGGAGGGCCAACTCATCAGGGCGGGCGAGACGGTGACCGTTTCCGTGCAGGCTGCCAACCGCGACCCGCACAAGTTCCCCGACCCCGACCGGCTCGACATCCACCGCAAGGCCACCGGGCACCTGTCCTTCGGCCACGGCGCCCACCAGTGCCTGGGCCAGCAGCTCGCCCGCGTCGAGATGACCGTCGCGCTTCCGGCACTCCTCGCCCGCTTCCCCACCCTGCGCCTCGCGGTGCCGCCGCAGGAGGTGCCGCTGCGCGACCGCTCCAACATCTACGGCGTGATCAGCCTGCCCGTCACCTGGGACAAGGAGTAGACCCATGAGCGACCCACGAGAGCCGCTGCGTCTCAGCGTCGACCGTGAGCGCTGCGCCGGTGCCGGCATGTGCGCCCTGACGGCCCCCGAGGTCTTCGACCAGGACGACGAGGAAGGCCTGGTGGTGCTCCTGCACCCCGCGCCGGCCCCCGAGCACCGGTCCGCCGCCCGGATGGCCGTCGGCCTCTGCCCCGTCGGAGCCATCGCCCTCAACTCCCCGGATTCCACCGACTCGTAGCGACCGTGGCACTTCCCGGACCGAGAACCCCGCACCGCGCACCGGTGGGGGCTCTCGCGCGTGCGGACCCGTCCGCCACGCCGCTCCGGCCCCCGGGCTCAGCACACAGCATCGCGTCGGTCAGCTCGAACAACGCGTCCGCCCTCCCGGTCATGGACGCGTACAACTCCGCGCGGAAGGCTGACAGCAGCCCGAACGGCTCCCGCGTGACATCGTGATGCAGCAGACTCACCTCTACGGCCTTCGTGTTGATCCGGTGCCTCTGTGACGGAGCACAGGATCCGACGGAGGCCGCCCTGACGAACAGCGCTCATCACTACGAGTGATCAATTTCGAAGCACAATTCGACCATCAAAGATGGAAGTCAAGATCGAGCAATGTCACATTCCACGCTGTCATGACCGGCTGACCGTGCTCGGTGCCGAGCCGGGATACGGCCCCCGTGGCGAGCTGGAACAGTGTGCCCTCGGCCGGGGTCAGGCCGAGATAGCGGGCGGTCAGTACGCGCAGGAAATGGGAGTGGGCGACGAGCGCGATGTCCTCGTCCGCGTCGCGGCTCGCCGCCTCCACGACTTCGGCCAGCACCCGGTCGGCGCGGGCTCCGACCTCGGCGGGGGTTTCCCCGGGGTGCGCCTCGGGGCCGGGGGCGACTCCGTCGGTCCAGAGGTTCCACCCGGGACGGGTGCGGTGGATCTCTTCGGTGGTCACCCCTTCGTAGCCGCCGTAGTCCCATTCGCGCAGCTCGGGTGCGATGCGGGGTGCGACGAGTCCGGCGAGCTCCGCGGTACGCCGGGCGCGTACCGCTGGACTGACCAGGGTGAGTGCGATCTGCCGGTCGGCGAGCAGGGGCGCCAGCGCGCGTGCCTGACGTTCGCCGAGGGGGGTCAGGGGCAGGTCGGTGTGGCTCGTGTGCTGCCCGGACCGCGACCACTCGGTCTCGCCGTGCCGGATCAGGATCAACTCGCCCATGGGTGTCATCCGCTCTCTGTGCTGTTCCGCGGCTGTTCATGCCGCGCGCCGCGCGCTGCTTGGTTGCAGACCCTCCGGTCCACGATGCGGTGGCCGGTACCTCCCCGCGGGTACGGCATCCCGGTGTCCCGTCACATTCCGTCAGATGCCCCAGCGGAAGGAACCGGGCCGGGTCCCCGCTGAACCTACCCAGGCCGGGTGCGCCGGCCGTTGTCGCGGGCCGCCGGGGGCTCGCTGCGGAAGGAGGGCGGCTCGTCGGCGGGGTCGACCCGGTGCAGCGCGGCGACGAAGTCCGCCAGGTCCGCCGCGAGCGGGCCGGGTTCGACGACCTCCCCGACCGTCGGATTCGCGCCGTCGAGCCACCGGAAGACCGACCAGTGCCACGGATAGCCCTCCGCGGGCCCGCCCCTGCCCAGCGGTACGGGAAGCGTGGCGGGAAGCGACGGGGCGAGCCGGGGCAGCCAGTGGTGCTCCTTCGCCACGTCGCCGGCGGCTCCCGCGGTACGGGGTAGTCGCACCACCAGGTCCTCGCCGAGCCGGTACATGGCGTTGGACGTGCCCACGGGGACGACCGGTTCGGCGGGCAGTCCGGCCCAGCCCGGGAACTGCGAGGCGATCAGCCGGTGCACGAGGGATTCGCCGATCTCCGGTTCGTCGGCATGCATCTTGCCCGTGTGCATGAGGACCCTTCAGGAGTGGGGCACCGACCGGCGGTTGGCGGCCGACGGCCATACGAACGCTCGCGCGCGCCGCCCGTCAAATCGTTTACCGCGCGCGGCCCTCGACGACCGAGCGGCGGCAGCCACCTACGGGTGGCGCGTTCCCCGATTCCCGGACCGGCGCGTCCGTGCGCCGTTACATTTCGGCGTATGCCGCAGCCCAAGGACCTCGATCCGTACACCGACGCCCGCTCCTTCTACGGCTCCGAGTTGCGCCGCCTGCGTGAGGCCGCAGGGATGTCCCAGAGCGAGCTGGGCGACAAGGTGTTCTGCTCGGGTACGTACATCGGGCTGTTCGAGATGGCGGAACGGCGCCCGCAGGAGGACATGTCCCGTGCCTTCGACGAACTGCTGGAAAGCGGCGAGCACCTCCAGCGACTGTGCCGACTGGCGCGGAAGTCGAAGGTGGCGGGGTACTTCGCGGATGCGGCGGAACTGGAAGAACGAGCCAGGTCCATCGAAGAGTACGCACCGATGCTGATCCCGGGTGTGCTCCAGACGCGTGCCTACGCAACAGCGTTGACCAGAGGCACGATGCGGCGGACGTCCGACGAAGTGGTGGAACAGACGGTCAGCGCCCGCATGGAGCGCGCTCAACTCCTCAGCTGCGAGAACGGGCCGGACTTCTGGGCGATCATTCACGAGGCCGCACTACGCGTTCCGATCGGCGGCCTCCCCGCCACGAGGGACCAGCTCGCCCATCTCGTCGAGACAACCCGGGCCCATCCGCACGCGATCTTGCAGGTTCTGCCTTTCTCCGCCGGCTTTCATCCTTTTCTGAACACCATGTCCTCGCTGATGCAGTTCACCGATGCCCCGACCGTCGTGTACACGGAGGGCGCCTACACGGGCCAACTCATCGAGGATGCGGCTCTGGTGGCGCAGTATCGATCGGCATACGATCTGGCCAGGGCCGTCGCGCTGTCGCCGGAGGCGTCCCTGGCACTGATCGCCTCGGCGGCGAAGGACTGCGACCGATGAACAGCACGCCCGACCTCAGCCGTGCCGCCTGGCGGACCTCGTCCTACAGCAACGGAGACGGTGGAAGCTGCGTCGAGGTCGCCGACAACGTCCCCGGCTTCGTCCCCGTACGCGACTCCAAGCTGACCGACAGCCCGGTCCTGGCCTTCCGGGCCGCAGGCTGGGCAGCGTTCGTGCAGACCATCAACCGGTAGGGACGACCGCAGACGCCGTGCAACGCGAAGGGCCGCACCCCGGGAGTTCGGGATGCGGCCCTTCGGCTCTGCGGCCTACTTGCGGATCAGGCTGCGGAGCACGTACTGCATGATGCCGCCGTTGCGGTAGTAGTCCGCCTCACCGGGGGTGTCGATGCGGACGACCGCGTCGAACTCCACACCGGTGTCGGTGGAGACCTTCACCGTGCGCGGCGTCGTGCCGTTGTTCAGCTCGGTCACGCCGGTGAAGGAGAAGGTCTCCTCGCCGGTGAGGCCGAGGGCCTCGGCGGTCGCGCCCTCCGGGAACTGGAGCGGGAGGACGCCCATGCCGATGAGGTTCGAGCGGTGGATGCGCTCGTACGACTCGGCGATGACGGCCTTGACGCCGAGGAGCGCGGTGCCCTTGGCGGCCCAGTCGCGGGACGAGCCGGAGCCGTACTCCTTGCCCGCCAGGATGACCAGCGGGGTGCCGGCGGCCTGGTAGTTCTGCGAGGCGTCGTAGATGAACGACACGGGGGCATCGCCGGCAGCAGCAGCCTGGGTGAAGTCGCGGGTGAAGCCACCCTCGGTGCCCGGGGCGATCTGGTTGCGCAGCCGGATGTTCGCGAACGTGCCGCGAATCATGACCTCGTGGTTGCCTCGGCGCGAGCCGTAGGAGTTGAAGTCGCGGCGCTCGACGCCGTGCTCCGTCAGGTACTTGCCGGCCGGGGTGTCGGCCTTGATCGCACCGGCCGGGGAGATGTGGTCGGTGGTGACCGAGTCGCCCAGCTTGGCGAGCACGCGTGCGCCGGTGATGTCGGAGACCGGGGTGGTCTCCATCGTCATGCCCTCGAAGTAAGGGGGCTTACGGACGTACGTCGACTCGGCGTCCCACTCGAAGGTGTTGCCGGTCGGGATCGGCAGCGCCTGCCACTGGGCGTCGCCGGCGAAGACGTCCCGGTAGGACTTGTTGAACATGTCCTCGCCGATGGAATTGGCGACGACATCGTTGACCTCGGCCTCGGAGGGCCAGATGTCCGCGAGGTAGACCGGCTTGCCGTCCTGGTCGATGCCCAGGGCGTCCTTGGTGATGTCGACCTTCATCGAACCGGCGATGGCGTACGCGACGACCAGCGGCGGGGACGCCAGGTAGTTCATCTTGACGTCGGGGTTGATCCGGCCCTCGAAGTTACGGTTGCCGGAGAGCACCGAGGTCACGGCCAGGTCGTGCTCGTTGACCGCCTTGGAGACCTCCTCCGGCAGCGGGCCGGAGTTGCCGATGCAGGTGGTGCAGCCGTAGCCGACGAGGTTGAAGCCGACCTTGTCGAGGTACGGGGTCAGGCCCGCCTTGTCGAAGTAGTCGGTGACGACCTTCGAGCCCGGGGCGAGCGTGGTCTTGACCCACGGCTTGCGGGTCAGGCCCTTCTCGACGGCCTTCTTGGCCACGAGCGCCGCGGCAACCATGACGTACGGGTTCGACGTGTTGGTGCAGGAGGTGATCGCGGCGACGGTGACGGCGCCGTGGTCGATCTCGTACGTCGTCCCGTCAGGGGCCGTGACCGTGGTCGGACGCGACGGCACACCGTTGGAGGAGGCCGGCGAGTCGGAGGCCGGGAAGGACTCCTTGCCGGACTCCTCGTCCTCGGAGACGTAGTTGCGGACGTCCTGCGCGAACTGCTGCGAGGCGTTGGCGAGGACGATGCGGTCCTGCGGGCGCTTCGGGCCGGCGATCGACGGAACGACCGTCGACAGGTCCAGCTCCAGCTTCTCGGAGAAGTCCGGCTCGGCGGCCGGGTCCAGCCAGAGGCCCTGCTCCTTGGCGTACGCCTCGACGAGCGCGACCTGCTGCTCGTCACGGCCGGTCAGGCGCAGGTACTTCAGCGTCTCGTCGTCGATCGGGAAGATCGCGGCGGTGGATCCGAACTCCGGCGACATGTTGCCGATGGTGGCGCGGTTCGCGAGGGAGGTGGCGGCGACGCCCTCACCGTAGAACTCGACGAACTTGCCGACGACACCGTGCTTGCGGAGCATCTCGGTGATGGTCAGCACGAGGTCGGTGGCGGTGGTGCCGGCCGGGAGCTCGCCGGTCAGCTTGAAGCCGACGACGCGCGGGATGAGCATGGAGACCGGCTGGCCGAGCATCGCGGCCTCGGCCTCGATACCGCCGACACCCCAGCCCAGCACGCCGAGGCCGTTGACCATGGTGGTGTGCGAGTCGGTGCCGACGAGGGTGTCGGGGTACGCCTGGCCACCCCGGACCATGACCGTACGGGCCAGGTGCTCGATGTTGACCTGGTGGACGATGCCGGTGCCCGGGGGGACGACCTTGAACTCGTCGAAGGCGGTCTGGCCCCAGCGCAGGAACTGGTAGCGCTCCTTGTTGCGGCCGTACTCCAGCTCGACGTTCTGCGCGAACGCGTCGTTGGTGCCGAACTTGTCGGCGATGACGGAGTGGTCGATGACCAGCTCGGCCGGGGCGAGGGGATTGATCTTGGCCGGGTCACCGCCCAGCTCCTTGACGGCCTCACGCATGGTGGCGAGGTCCACGACACACGGCACACCGGTGAAGTCCTGCATGATCACGCGGGCCGGCGTGAACTGGATCTCCTGGCTGGGCTGCGCCTGGGAGTCCCAGCCGCCGAGCGCCCGGATGTGGTCGGCGGTGATGTTCGCGCCGTCCTCGGTGCGGAGCAGGTTCTCCAGCAGCACCTTCAGGCTGTAAGGGAGGCGCGCGGAGCCCTCGACCTTGTCCAGCTTGAAGATCTCGTACGACTCGTCGCCCACGCGCAGCGTGCTGCGGGCGTCGAAGCTGTTCGCCGACACGACAGTCTCCTTCATCAATGTGCGCGTACTCCGCGCCGCGCCTCCTTACGGCGGGCGCCGCGTGGTGCCGCCTACGGCCCCTCGACCATCCGCTAAGGTAAGGCTTAGTTAGGTAACCCTTACTGACTGGCGGACTGCGGTGCGCCTTCGGCATATATCTCGATGTCGAGATAACTCTAGTACATCACCGCCGCACGGTCATGCGCGGGCGGCTTTGTCCGCTGTCATCCAATCGAGGCGTTTGACAGCGAACCCAGTCGTTTCGGCTTCCTTGCCAGCGAACCCAGTCGTACGAGGTGACGTGCTGGGGGTGCTGGGTGGCCGTACCGGTCAGGGTGGATCCCGCGGTGCCGTACGTCGAGCTGTCGTACGTCGATGCGGTGCACGGGCGTCGACGGCGTCCGCTGCGGGACTGTGTGACGGGCGGGTTCGACGTGTCACTCCGGCGCGAGTTTCGCCGGTCGCGCGGTGTGCGTCACTTCCCGGCTGGTATCGGATCGCGGAGTTCTTCGAGGTTGCCACCAAACGGTCCGCCGGCGGGGGAGGCACATCCTGGAGGTTCTGCTCGGCCTGCCGACAGATGCTCCGAAAAGGGACGAGGCCGCGCCCCGCCTGCGTGCAGCGGGAAGCGCAGAAGGACCGCAGGGCTTCCGCCCAGCCGGGACGCATCGTCTCCAGGGTGACGCTGCGGGCACGCAACGCAGGACGTCCGCGACCACCGAACGCCTCGCTGAAGTCCTCCGACTCCACGCCACACCGAGACCGGCGTTCACCCTCCTGGCCACTCCCAGGGGGCGGGGCCCCGCACCCTGGAGATCCTGAGCACAGCGGGGATCCAACCGGGCCACGAAACGGCGGGGGGGGAAGGCATGGCGGCAGCGGGCGCTGCTGCCATGCCCGGCAGGTCGGTCAGGCGCTCCCCCCGAGCTCAGGGCTCCGCCGGCGAAGCTCGCCGCGACGTGACATGTAGCCGAGAGACACTCTGGCTGGTGTGCGCGGTGGCCGGCCCAAGTCTGCCATCGAGCGACCGTGGCAGCAGCTCCGCTGAGCGGAGCCGTCCCGGCGATGCCTCCCGCCTGCGGCATCGGGGACGGCCTGGGTTTCCCGGCGCCCCGCCGTCGCTCAGCGCCGTGGAATCGCGGCGTTCGTGACCGACGGGGCGATCCATGACCTCGCCGAGGTGCGCGAGATGGGCTTTCCCGTTCTTCGCCAGAGGAGTCCTCCCCGTCCCGGGCACCAAGAAGGCCGTTGAGCCGCTCAACGGCCCGGTGCGGTGCGGTGGTGTGAGCGTCGACGCGGGCGACATCGTGGTGGCCGACGAAGAGGGCGTTGTGGTCACTCCCTGTGCCCGCCGGGAGCAGGTGCTCCTCGATGCCCGGAAGAAGCCGACCATGGAGGCCGGCGAATCTTTCCATGCGTGGGAGGAAGCGCATCGCACCCGTATCGACAAGATCCTGGCCGAAGGCGGCTTCGAGGGCTGATTCGACGCCAGGCTCCCGTCAGGCCTGCACTGTTCCCCGGCCTCGCCCGGCTCGGCGAGTGGAGCCTGGGCGAGGCCGACACCCGTCCCCCCGGATGGACGTACACCGCGCGCCGTCGCGGCGATCCGGGTGGACCATGGAACGCACGGTGCGCCCGTAGCCCGCACCTTTCACGCACATCAGGCTGCGTAACCGCCGTGCCTCCACATGCAGTCGTCACCCGAACACCACACCCCACCACAGGTCTCATCTCATATCTGAGATAGCCTTTCGTCATGTCAGACGATTATCTCGTACGCATAGGCAAGCTCATCCGTGACGCCCGTCAGCACCGGGGCTGGACACAGAGTCAGCTCGCCGAGGCACTCGCCACCAGTCAGAGCGCCGTCAATCGCATCGAGCGTGGCAATCAGAACATCAGCCTTGAGATGATCGCGCGCATCGGTGAGGCACTCGACAGCGAGATCGTGTCGCTCGGCTACGCCGGGCCCATGCACCTGCGGGTGGTCGGCGGGCGCCGGCTCTCGGGCTCCATCGATGTCAAGACGAGCAAGAACGCGTGCGTGGCACTGCTCTGCGCCTCGCTGCTCAACAAGGGCCGTACGGTGCTGCGCCGCGTGGCCCGCATCGAGGAGGTCTACCGACTCCTGGAAGTGCTGAACTCCATCGGCGTGCGGACGAGGTGGATCAACGAGGGAGTCGATCTGGAGATCGTCCCGCCGGCCCGGCTCGACTTGGACGCCATCGACGCGGACGCCGCCCGCCGGACCCGTTCCATCATCATGTTCCTCGGTCCGCTGCTGCACCGGATGGACTCGTTCAAGCTTCCGTACGCGGGCGGCTGCGACCTCGGCACGCGGACCATCGAGCCGCACATGATCGCGCTGCGGCGGTTCGGGCTGGAGATCGCCGCGACGGAAGGGCTCTACCACGCCCAGATAGACCACTCGGTCATACCCGACCGTCCCATAGTGCTGACCGAGCGCGGGGACACCGTGACCGAGAACGCGCTGCTCGCCGCCGCCCGGCACGACGGCACGACCGTCATCCGTAACGCATCCTCCAACTACATGGTCCAGGACCTGTGCTTCTTCCTGGAGGCACTGGGCATACGCGTGGACGGCGTCGGCACGACCACACTGACCGTGCACGGCGTCCCGCACATAGATGTGGACGTCGACTACTCCCCCTCCGAGGACCCGGTCGAGGCGATGAGCCTCCTCGCCGCCGCCGTGGTGACGGAGTCCCGGCTGACGATCCGCCGGGTGCCGATCGAGTTCCTCGAGATCGAGCTCGCGGTGCTGGAAGAGATGGGCGTCGACTGCGACCGTACGACTGAGTACGCCGCCGACAACGGCCGTACCCGGCTGGTCGACCTCACGGTCCGCCCCTCCAAGCTGGAGGCGCCGATCGACAAGGTCCACCCCATGCCGTTTCCCGGGCTCAACATCGACAATGTGCCCTTCTTCGCGGCCATCGCCGCCTCGGCCCAGGGCCAGACCCTCATCCATGACTGGGTCTACGACAACCGGGCCATCTACCTCACCGATCTGAACCGCCTCGGCGGCAGGCTGCAGCTCCTGGACCCGCACCGGGTACTGGTCGAGGGCCCGACCCGCTGGCGCGCCGCCGAGATGATGTGCCCGCCCGCGCTGCGGCCCGCCGTGGTGGTGCTGCTCGCCATGATGGCGGCGGAAGGCACCTCCGTACTGCGCAATGTGTATGTCATCAACCGCGGTTACGAGGAGCTGGCGGAGCGGCTCAACTCCGTGGGCGCGCAGATCGAGATCTTCCGGGACATCTGACCGGCCCGATGTCGTGCCCCTTGGAGGCAAGGGGCACGACACCTCAACATGCCAGCTGACCTGCGGATACCTACCTTCACAGCCCTCCACTGATCACCGTTGTTTTTCAGCACCTTGTGCAACGCACGTGCAAGATGATCTTGAATGGTTGACGGTACGTCAGGAAAGCCTGAGTACCCGTCAGCCTTTACGGAGGGTTGTCGCCGAAGTGGCCTCGCAACGTCCGATGTCGGTCGTGTCACGTCGGGCCGACGAGCTGAACCGCTATCCGCCTGCGGCCGGTGAGCAGGCCGGGCTCGACCTCGAACAGCGCCACCAGCGTCTCGCGCTTGTCGGCTTTCGCGCAGGTACGAGGAATGACAGTCCCCCGTAGGCAGGCCGTGCTAGCCAGTCAAACATCGTGATCAACGGCCACCGCAGGGAATGCGGCTTGATCGATTTGACTATGCGTCACAGCGCCTGCCAACGTTCTGCATCTCGGAACAACCGGGAACAACTGGGGGGTTGGCAATGGGACGTCATTACACCGCGTCGAAAAGTCGTTCGCAGGGGCGAGACGGATGGTCAGTGATCTTCCGGCACCCGAGTCGACTTGATCCGGCGACCGGTAAACAGGGGCGGCGTGTCCGACGAGGACTGGGAACGAGCGTCGACGAGGAGGCTGACGCCCTCGTCGACCAACTGAATCAGATCCTTCAGAACGAAGGACTGTGGGAGTCGCAGGCCCGGTCCAAAGCAATCGCGCTGTACGACCAGCGGATCGTCGATGTCTTCTACGACGGGCTCGAAGCCACCCGCACAGACTTCAGAGGACTGCGCGAAGAATTTCTGCCTCTGCCGACCTTGGCTGATGGATACCCCCATGTCCTCCTGTTGGGTACGACGGGTGCCGGGAAAACCACGGCGGTGCGGCAACTGCTCGGCACAGATCCCGGCACCGAGCGTTTCCCGTCCACGTCGACAGCGAAGACCACGGTGGCCGATACCGAGATCATCCCGACGGAGGACGGTCCTTACCAGGCTGCGGTCACCTTCGCCGCTCGAGATGAGGTGATCGATCACCTCACGGACAACGTGTCCTCCGCCGCATTGGCGATCTTCCAGGGGAAGTCGAACAGCGAAGCGCTGAGGCGACTTCTGGATCACGTGAACCAGCGCTTCCGGTTCAGCTACACACTCGGCCGGCCGACGCTGACATCCGATGACGACGACATGCCCGATGACGAGGACGAGACGGACGAGGACGCGACTGCGCTCGAAGCCGACGAACTCGCCGCCATCGACAGTGACGCGACCGCCGCCATGCTCATCACGGCCGTGGCCGAGCTGCGAAGGTTGGTGGCGGAACAGAAGCAGGGTGCCCTTGCGGACCTGCAGCCGCAGGCGGGTGACGACGAGCGTGTCATCGAGGAACTCCTGGAAGAAGTGCTCGACTCCTCGCTCCGCCAGCTGGAGGAGTTCCACACCATCGTCGACAACATGCTCCACGAGATCGAACTCCGTTTCGCACTCCTCACGGAGGGCGAGCTCCGGCGCACGCGTCAGGGGTGGCCGCTCACCTGGACGCTGTCGACCGAGGACCGTGGTGCGTTCCTCAAGTCGGTCACGTGGCTTTCCAGCAACTACGCTCCGCTCTTCGGCCGGTTGCTCACGCCACTCGTCAACGGTATCCGAGTGGGCGGGCCTTTCACTTCCTCGTGGGCAGATGCGCCCCAACGGATGGTCCTCATCGACCTGGAGGGTCTGGGGCATACGCCGAAGTCGGCGTCCACGCTCTCCACCGATCTGGCCAAGCGGCTCGACGAAGTCGATGCCATCCTCCTGGTGGACAATGCCACCGCTCCCATGCAGGCAGCCCCGGCCGCGGCTTTGAAGTCCATCGCCGTTTCGGGGAACACGAGCAAGCTGAGCTTCCTGTTCACCCATTTCGACCGCATGAGAGCCGACAACCTTCCGAGTTTCGCGGACCGGGAGGAGCATGTTCGCGCCTCGGCGGAGAACATGCTCAGCTCCATCGGGGAGGAGCTGGGTACGACAGCAGAGCGGGGAATCCGACGGCGACTGGAACGGCGCTGCTACTTCGTCGGTGGAATGCACAAGCCACTACGTCCCGTCAGCAACAGTGCCAGACGCACCATCAGTCAGCTCGAGGCACTGACACGACAACTCGCCGAGGGTGAGGAATCGGTGCCACTGGGGCCGGCGAAGCCGGTCTTCGACCGGATGGATCTGGCCCTCGCCGTGACCAAAGCGGCGAGCACCTACCGTGCTCGATGGCGTGGGCTTCTCGGTCTCGAGTCGAACTCGAAAGAGCATTGGACGCGGATCAAAGCCCTTTCCAGGCGGCTCGGTGAATGGGGGTGGGACGAGTACGACACACTCAAACCTGTCGCTGAACTCCGCAATGAGCTTCAGGTGCAGATCATGTGGCTGCTTGAGCGTCCCGTGCGCTGGGAGGGGGAACCTCCGACCGGCGAGCAGCGGGACGCGATCGTCGAAGAGATCAGCAGCGCCATCACCAGCAAGATCTACGCTCTGACGGAAAAACGCATCAAAACGGACGTTCAGAGTGCCTGGCTGGATGCCTACTGCCAGCAAGGGAAGGGCTCCACCTTCATTCGGGCGGAGATCATCGACTCCGACGTGCTGGAGCGTGGCGCTCCCATCCCCACCGCCACCCCGTCACGCGATGGGAACGGCCTGCTGCATGCCATGTCCGCTCTTGTGGACCAGGTGATCGAGGAACAGGACCTGTTCCGCTGGAACGGTCATCGATCCTAAATCCCCTCCTGGCTCCCCCGCAGGCCCGTCCCGGTCAGTTCCGGAACGGGCCTGCTTGCTTCCGCTCGACGGCCGTGCAGCCCTGTGATCTTGCACTGCGTCGGCGACGACCAGGGCGGCCACATCGAGCAGCTCGCTACCAGGCGGAATGCACCACCGGTCGAGCCGGAGCACGGCCAGGCGCCGGGCGAGCCTGGCGCCGCGTGGGGAGGAGCTGAATCGCTGGGTGAACGTGTGAGCATCGCGCAGTGGCCGGTTGCTGAGTGCTGCGGGGGTGGCGGAGGTGGTCGTGAAGGCGTTCCGGGCCCGGCCGGCGCAGGAACAGATCGCTGGGCGGGTGCGGTATTCGGTGACGACCGTGGGTTCGATCGAGCAGGGGCGGCGGTTTCCGTCAGCGGAGTTCGTGGACCGGACCGAGGAGGTACTGGACGCGTTCGGGGCTGCGGGGTGCGGCACGGCATCTGTCGCGGCGGCCTGGGCTAGCGAGTTGGTTCCGGTAGTGGGCACGGCTGGAGCAGGAGGCGGTGAGCCTCTACAGGTACGAGTGCCGGCTGGTTCCGGGGCTCTTGCAGACCGAGGCGTACGCGCGGCGGCTGTTCGTCAACCAGTTGCCGCCGTTGGGCCCGGCGGTGGGGTCCTCGATGCGCAACGCCACGGCCTGCCAGTGGCGGTCAGTACGGAGCGCCGCTCGGCGAGGACGGCCAGGCCGAAATCGATGACCTTGGGTCCCTACTCGGCGAGCAGGATGTTCGGCGGCTTCAGGTCGCGGTGCAGCAGTCCCGCCTCGTGAATTGTGCCGAGCCCCTCGGCAAGCAGAGCGCCCAGGTTGGCGGTCTCGGCCAGGGGCAGCGGCTCGTGACCGGTCACGTACGTCCGCAGGTCGCGTCCCGCAACGTATTCGACGGCGAGTCAGGGCCGGTCCGCCTGGGCGTCGGCCGCCACGAACGCGGCGACGCACGGGCCGTACACCAGGATGACGACTCCAAGAGAGTCGCTTTACGGTCCCTTGAAGTTCCCCCACTGAACTGGACAGCCTGATACTGGGACGGTTGGTCCCGGAGGAAGCAGTCCAGATAGTGAGTGGCAAGAGCAACATGGGCAAGCGGTACACAGCCGAGTTCAAGCGGGACGCGATCGCTCTCGTCCGGTCCTCGCCGCATCGGAACGTCACCGAGATCGCCAGGGAACTCGGAGTGAGCCTCGAGGGGCTGCGGGGCTGGGTTAAGCAGGACCGCACCGACCGGGGAGATGGTGCGCCCGGTGCACTGACCACGGCGGAGAAGGAAGAGCTCCAGCGGCTGCGCAGGGAGAACCGGGAACAGCAGCAGACGATCGAGATCTTGAAAAAAGCCGCCTTAGATTCAACCGGTCAGAGCAACAGTGCTGGTTGAGGACGGTTTACGTGGCGAGACTGGGTCGGCCGGGGATGTCGGACGAGATGAAGGCCGACTTGTGGCGGCGGTGGAGGGCCGGGGAATCGATCAGCGTCATCTCAAGGCAGATCGGTAAGCCGCCCGGTTCGGTGTTCACCGTCCTCAAGCACCACGGAGGGATCGCTCCCGGACCCCGCAAAGCGCGCGCCGGAAGCTTGACCATGGGCGAGCGGGAGGAGATCTCACGTGGTCTTTGTGCCGGAGAGTCCTACCGGGCCATCGCCGGCCTCCTGGGGCGTGCAGTGTCGACGATCAGTCGTGAAGTCAGCAACAACGGCGGACGCGACGTCTACCGGGCGATCGCTGCGCAGGAACGGGCACTTGACCGCGCCCGGCGCCCGAAGCAGTGCCTGCTCGCCCGCAGGCCCGCGCTGAGGCAGACGGTGCTGATCCTGCTGAGGGAGGAGTGGTCGCCGGAACAGATCGTCGGCCACCTGCGTCGGCATCACGGTGACGACCCGGGGATGGAGATCAGCCACGAGACGATCTACCGATCGGTCTACACCACCCGCTGGAAAGTGATCCCCCGCGAGCTGTGCGAGCACCTGCGAACTGGCCGCCCGATCCGGAAGAACAAGCGCCACACGGTGAAAGGACAGTGGCGCTCACAGATCACCGATGCCCGACCGATTGAGGAGCGGCCCCAGCCGGCGGCGGACCGCAGCGAGTTCGGGCATCTGGAAGGCGATCTGGTGATCGGCTCGAACAACAGCCAGGTCGCCACGCTGGTCGACCGGAAGTCACGGTTCCTCACGGTCGTGAAACTCGCCAGCCGTCACACCACCGTGGTCGTTCCCGCTCTGGCCGAGACCTACAAACGCATGAACCCCCGACTACGCAGCACGCTGGAGCCCACAAGCGGTTCACCGCCGACACCGGTGTCGACGTGTTCTTCGCAGCCCCGCGCAGCCCCTGGCAACGTGGCACCAACGAGAACACCAACAAGCTGCTCCGGCAGTACCTGCCCAAAGGCACAAACCTGTCGACGTTCAGCCAGGACGACCCCAGGTTCAAGGAGTCGTCGCAACACTTCCGTTTTGTGTTGATTGTAGATGACTGTTGAGGGTCTCGGAGGGTGTTCTCCAGCCAAGGGTTTTGCGGGGGCGGCCGTTGAGGGCGGTGGCGACGGCAGCGAGATCCTCGCGGGTGTGTCTGCTGAGGTCGGTCCCCTTCGGGAACTCGACCGGCTCATCGCCCACACGCTGGAGGAGGTCACCACCCCGCGCGACGCGGGAGCGGGACGGTCCGCCGGCGGCGTGAACGCCCGCGTCCTGGCCGAGAAACTGGACGCCGTCCCCGGGATCGGCCCGGCCACCGCACAGATCATCCTCGCCGAGATCGGCGCGGACATGAGCCGCTTCCCCACCCCCGAACACCTGGTGTCCTGGGCCAAGTTATGCCCCCGCACGATCCAGTCCGGCGCGAAGAACACCACAGGCCCGGCCGGGCAGGGCAACCCCTGGCTCAAGGGCGCCCTCGGCGAGGCCGCGAACGCCGCCGCCCGCACCGACACCTTCCTCGGCGCCCGCTACCGCCGCATCGTCAAACGCCGCGGCCACGCCAAAGCCCTGGTCGCCGTCGCACGATCGATACTCGTCATCACCTGGCACCTGATCAACGACCCGGACGCCTTCTACCAGGAACTCGGCGCCGACTGGCATCAACGCCATCTCAATCCCGCCCGCAAGACCCGCGACCTCGTCCGCCAGCTCCAGGCCCTCGGTCACCAGGTCACCCTCGAACCCGTATCCGCCTGACCAGGCTCGCCTCGACATCCGGCCCGCAAGCGGCCCGGATGCTGCCGCCTGCCCTCACGAACCTCGATTTTCCGATCAGCGTCAACGCGCTCATGGAGTCCACGATCGGCCTGTTCAAGACCGAACTGATCAAGCCCGGGCGCCCCTGGAAGACGCTCTCCCAGGTCGAACTGGCCACCGCCGAATGGATCGACTGGTACTGCCACCGCCGGCTCCACGGTGAGATAGGGCACATCCCGCCCGTCGAATACGAGACCAACTACTACCTCGCAACCACGAAACCCCAGGTCACAACCACAATCTGAGATCTCTACCGAACCCGGGGCGATTCAGCGGGTGCCGAACCGGAAGCGCTGCTCACCGGCGGACGTGGCCTGCTGCTCGTCGCCGCTCTCTCCGACCGGTGGGAATGCGTCCCCCACCCACCCGGCGGCAAGACCGTCCGGGCCGAGTTGTCGGCGCCTTGAACAGTGTGTGGCCACGCCTGGTGGGGCCTTTCGCTCGGACGACAAGACCGGCGACGCGCATCTGCGAAGCCCTCCGAACCCACGACCACCGACAGCCTTCGTCCTGCCCAACTCCGCAGTGGAGTGCGCAGGTTCGGTGCGCCGTCAGGTGACCTGAACCGGTGGGTTCGACACTTCGGGCAGCTACGATCTTCCTCAACGCAGTCGACGGGTCTCAGGAACCCATCCCTTGCGATGGGCCCTCCGGTCCTGACGTCCGGGTGCTGATCACACAGGATGCCAGGGATCGAGCCCTGTGCTTGTCACAGGGTGGCGGAGGGATACAGCGGCCGCCCGTGCAGGGGCGGTGGAACAGCTCAAGGTGAGGCTCGTCGGCTGCGTCTCACCAAGGGGGGACGGGGCGGTTCGATGACGACGGCAGACGACTTCGCGGATCTCAGCCCCGGGGAGTTCCTCCAGGCGGTGGTCAGCGGCTCGATCTACCCGTACATCGAACACCGGATACCCAAGCCTCGCGGCGGACTGCGGACCTTGCACGCCCCCATCCCTCGATTGTCCTGGATGCAGCAGGAGATCCTGACCCGTCTGGGGACTCTTCCAGCCAGGTTCCAACCGCACCCGGCAGCATTCGCCTATCGCGAGGGCCGCTCGGTCGTGGACTGCGCGGCAGTCCATCTGCGGGCCCACACCGTGATCCGCCTGGACGTCGCCGACTTCTTCGGGAGCGTCAGGGAGCGGCATGTCCACGCGGCTCTGAAGGACGCGTGGCCCCGCACGAGAGGACCTGAGTACCGGATCGAACTCGTGGAGGACGACGACGGCTCCCCGGAGATCGGCCTGCGTCGTGTCGGCCGCACCCTGGGCGCCTACACCACGGCCCGGCTGGTCACCGTGTCGCCACCTGGGTCGAACCAGACCTGGATGAACCGTGGCACCGGGCACCGCGACGTGTACCTGGAGGCCACCGGGCAAAGCTTCTCCGTCCGCCGGCCCGCCCTGGTCCACAAGCACACCCGCGAGGGCTTCCTTCCGCAAGGCGCTCCCACCAGCGGGTATCTGTCGAACATCGTCATGCGCGGCGTCGACGAGGTCGTCTCCCACCAGGCCGAGTCCTTGGGGTTGCGCTACACCCGCTACAGCGACGACATGTACTTCTCCAGCCGTGGGCCCGTGCGCCACGACCGCGTGGACCGTCTCGTCACCGAGGTGAAGAAGGCCCTGGAACCGCTGGGCATGAGACTCAACGCGCAGAAGACCTATGTGGCTCGCCCCGGTTCTCGCCGGAGCGTGCTGGGCATCGTCGTCGACGGCCCCACTCCTCGCCTGACGCGCGCGTACAAGCGCCGCATCACCAAGCATGTGCGAGGAGCCGCATCGTTCGGTGTCGTGCAGCACTGTCATCATCAGAAGTTCGGAGATCTGGCCGAGCTGGACGCCCATGTCACCGGGCTGCTGTCGTTCGCGCACATGGTCGAACCCAGCTGGGCCGGAGAACAGCTCGCGGCCTGGAAGCGGCTGCGCGAGATTCCGCTGGAGCACGAAGAAGCGGTGATCGCGCAGTACGGGCTGGATCTTCCGTGGGACGAGGAGGTCGAGGTTTCGCAGGCGGACCTGGCCAAGGCGTCGATCGACGATCTCGTCCGCGGCGCCCAGCGCTATCGCTCGTCCGCCGATTACGTGCAGATGCTCGAGTTCGTCGGACGCTTCAAACGGTACGCCCCGTTCAATGCGATGGTGGTCCACGTCCAGAGGCCGGGCGCGCGTTACGTCCTGTCCTCCTCGGAGTGGAAGTCGAAGTATCGGCGGGTACTCAGACCCGGCGCCCAACCGCTGTTGATCTTCCAGCCCCGGGGGCCCTACATGCTCGTGTACGACGTCGGGGACACAGAAGCCCTGCCGGGAGCCCGGGCGCTGCCCAAGGAGGTCACCGCCCCTGTGTCGGTGTCATCGCGGGCCGGTGAGAAGGAAGTCGCCGAGGTCTGGCACCACACGGAGTCGAACCTGGCGCCCCTGGGAATCCGGCTGACCTTGGTCGACCACGCGGCCTCCTCCTGCGGGCGCACGTACCCGAGCAGGTCCGGCGGTTTCGTCGGGCGTCCTGGCAGCAGGCCCGGGGATCGACCGGAGACGTACCCGACGCTGTTCGAGATCGAGGTCAACCGGAATCTGTCCCTGCTGGACCGGTACGCCACGCTGGCCCACGAGCTCGGGCACCTGTTCTGCGGACACCTCAGCGCAGGTCCTGGGGAGACCTGGCCCGACCGTCGGTTGCGGCCCCGCTCGGACGAGGAACGCGCCACGGCCCGTGCCCGCAACGAGGTCGAGGCCGAGTCCATCGCCTACATGGTCCTCAGGCGGCTGGAGCCGGATGTCCAGATGGGCGACTACATCACCGGACACCTCGGCCCCGACCAGCAGGTCCCCGACAGCGTCGCCCTCAACCTCACGTTCAAGGCCGCCGGCCTGATCATCGAGATGGGGAGGAAACGCGTCCCTGCCACCAGGCTCCAGAAATCGAAGAAGTGATCAGGGTACCCACCCTGCATGCGTCGGACCTCTGCGAGTTCGGTCTCGGACGTCGGATCATCCATCCACTCGCCGCCGGTAGTGTCAGATCTGCCGCAGCAGCAGAGCCTCCATGCCCGGTGGGACTCGAGGTCCGCATCAGGAACGGTCTCCCGGCCGAGCCCTGATGGTCCATGAGAACAGCAGAATCTCCTGCCTGCCGTTCCCTCAGACACGCATCCCCAGCTTCAGGGCGGCTTCGCGGGCCTTCTCGTCGGCCATGGCGATGAGTCGCTTCCGGCCGCCGTGGGTCTGGAAGTCCGCCTGCGACTTGGCCAGGAGGACTTCCGCCCGCTCCGTCAGTTTGTGCGCTGCGTTCAGTGTCTTGATGCGGTCCTTGGTATACCGGTTGGACGGCAGCGCGTGAACCACACTTGTCTGCGCACGGACGCTAGTGATCAGGCGGCGCACGGTCTGGCGCTGGGCCTCCAGCTCAGCGGCGCGCTGGATCGCGCGCGAGTTCGGGGACTGCCCGCCCCCGGCAGCCACTTGACTCCAGCTGGGCGTCGTCCGGCTCCACCCGGCGGTCCGGTCCTGGCGTGCAGACAGCCGAGACGCTGCCGCGTTCACTGGAGTGATGTGGCCGAGCTCCAGGAGGGAGAACAGCGCGACCCCCCTCTCGTCCGCGAACTTCAGGGCACTGGCCGTATAGCCGCCGGACGCGTAGAACAGCAGGTGATGGTGCGCGTCCGCCACCCCCCGCAGTTCTCGGATGGGGCCGACACCGATCGGCTGACTGTAGTGCTTCACCTGCGCAATGGCATCGTGGGCGATCACGTCGATACCCCCGTCCGCGCCGGAACCTGTCACCTGTGCCTCGGCGAAGCCGATACTGCGCATGTGGTCGACGGCGGCGAACTCGGCGTCCTGCCATGTGCGGATGGTTCTCGCGCGGAACACCCTCTCCTGTGAGCCGGTGCATTCCTTCGCATGCGGAGGTGTGGATGCCCGGCCGGGATTCCCCGGGTGTGCTCGGGGAATCCCGGAGGCGTCGCTGTCGCCCTGCGCGAGGTACGGAGGAGTGCCCGGGCCGTCGTCATCGCCAGGCCGACCGGCGTCGATCAAAGCACGGGCCACCACCGGCGAAAGGGGCTTGAGCTCCATCACCCCCTCTGGGCCGTCGAGCACGACCGCCTCGCCGAACCGCGACTGACTCCCACTCCCCAGGACGGTGAGGGGACGGCGCAGTTCCATGTGTTCCACCTTGAAGGTGCCCCGCCACAGGAGGAGACGCTGACCGGTCAGCGCGCCGTGGAACCGGAGAGTGGTGAACAGCGACTCGACGCGCTCACCGGGCGCCAGATGCGTCAGTAACTGCTCGGCCTGTGGTGAGTTGCCTACCCAGCCGCTGCCGCGGACAGCAGCGGAGGTACGTGGGTCGCTGCGGAGACTTGACACCATGCCATCTTGCATCAACTCATCCGAGCAAGGCGAGGGTTCCGGTGCGCAACCTAGTTCCCGATGCGGAGTGCACCATGAATTCAGCTAATTCTCACGCCAGTTCTCGACCCCAACCCGGTCGTCACCGGGTACGCCAGCCTCTGCCTGCCGCTCCTGAGTCCCAGTGAGGTCCTGGCCCGCCTGCCCTGGACGACCACCATCCTGCGCGCTGTGGATCGAGACGGCCTTCGATCACGACAACGCCTTCAGTACCCTGCGCGGCACCCACCACGGTCCCGGGCCGGCTGCCCGCCGCTACTGATCGGCGTTTGGGGCGACAGCGCCCTGCGCGCATTGCCGAACACACCGATAGGTCTACGCCGGCAACGCGGGGAACACGACCACCGAGCCGTCCTTGTCGCGGGCAATCTCAATCGCCACGTCTGTCGTACGGCTGTTGACTGTGACGCCACGGCCCAGCTGGTGAATCCGGTGCGCCGCGCTCATGAGGCGATCCACTTCACCGGTCGTGAAGACGGGCGCACGCAAGCCGCTCGGGCGTGCCAGCTCCAGTGCCGACAGGCGTACCAGGACACCGGCGATGCTCGACTCCATTTCATCGAGGCGCTGCTGATCGCGCTTGAGTTCGCGGGTGAAGTTCTCGAACGGATTGCCGTCGTTGCTCTGTGCGTGCTCGACGGCCTGGAGGACGACTACCCGCCGCTTCAGCGCGATGGCCAGGGAAGCGAGTTCGAGGTGGGTGCGGAACGTACCGCCATGGTCATCGACGCCGGGGAACGCCTTGGTCAGCGTGCCGAGTTCGACGGCCTCGCCCTCGCGCAGTCCGTCGAGCGCGCCTTGCCACCGGGTAAGGCGGCCGTCGGCCTTGCTCAGCGCCGTGTCGATGGCATGCACCGCCGAGTCGAGTCCCAGGGAGACACCGAGCTTGCCCTGGTCGAGCAGGATGGCCGTGGCTTTGTCGATAGCGCCACGGCAGCCGTCGAGTGTGCTGCGCTCGTCGTCGAGCTTCTCCTCCTGAAGTCGCTCAAGCAGTTCCGTGATGTGTTCGATGGCCTGTTGGCGCCTGCGGTCGGCGTGCGCGCTCACTCCCACCGCCACGGCCATGAGCACGAGCGGAGCGGCCACGGTGAGCGCCGTGCCGCCGGCGGCCGCGGCACCGGCGGTCGCACCGGCCCCGCCGACCGTGCCCGCCGCTGCCGCGCCTCCGACCGGCACGAATCTTGCTTTGGAAGCGATCCTGCCCGTCGAATTCACGAGCTCACCGTAGATGCCGCCGACCGCCCCCTTCGGCACCATCGGGCGGACGATGCCCTGCCCAAACTGGGCGGCGACCTTCGCCGGGACCACCATGCAATACAGATTCTCGCCGGAAGCGGTCGCTCTGGCCGCCGTAAGGGAACTTCGCGTCGATTGCGTGATGAACTGTGACAGATGCTGCGCCAGGGGACTCGCGGCGTCGAGCGGGATGCCACGGCCTCGGTCGATCTTGTCGGGCAGCGGATGTACCTCAAGTGTGACGATCGGCTCGTCGGCCAGAGCGGCCAGCACTCCGCGCAGTTCAGCCAGGCGTTCAGCTGTCATCGACTCGCCCGCGGTCAATCCCGGCACTCGGACGTCAGCGGTCGCCAGCGTCCACACCGGCACGGTCGTCTTGCGGTCGTCAGTCATCGTCTCCCCCTTGTTCTCCGACAGCAGCCTACGTCTGACATCGAATGCGGAGCGATCCCATCACCGCGAATCCGCCAATCCGTCCAACCCCTCCAGATGACGGGGCAACCGGCTCCCCTGCCAGCCCAGCACCGGCCGCTGCCGGGCGCGGGTGATCACGACGTAGTACGCCATGCGCAGGGTCGCCGCCGTGGGGTCGGTGGCGGAGTCGGATTCCGTGTCGGCGATGACGACGGTGTCGAAGTCGAGGCCCTTGGTGCTGGCGCGGTGGACGAGGACGACGCCGGGGCGGGCGAGGTCGAGGTCGCGATAGCGGCCGGACGAGGCCTCCGAGCTGTAGAGCTGGGGTTCGTGGGCGAGGCCGGCGCGTTCCAGGAGCCGCATCAAGTCGGCAGCCAGGCGCATGGTGTTGACGATGACACCGATACGGTCCCGCGGGTGCCGGGCCGCCAGACCGGCGATGTCGTCGGCCAGGTCCTTGGTATCGGAATAGTGACGGACCACGGGCAGCATCCCGCTGCGGAAGGGGATTTCGGGTCGAGTGCCGCCTATGCGGAAGTGTTCGGCGAGGGAGGCGATCTCGCGGCTGTTGCGGTGGTTTCCCGCGATCTCAACGCGTCCCGTGGAGCGGCCGAGAGCGTCGGTGATCTCGTTGAGGGTGGAGTTCGTCTCCGTGAGGCGCTGACACTCGTCGGCGAAGACCGTGACGGAGACGGCGGCGATACGGACCAGCCGGTAGAAGCCGGGCGACAGGTCCTGGCCTTCGTCGACGACAAGATGGGGCATGGTCCCGTCGTATGTGCCGAGCGTCCCGGCGGCCTGGCCGGTGAGGGCCGTCCAGTCGAACCAGCCGTCCTGGGTACGCGGTGCGCCGTAGCCTAAGTGGCGCATGACCCAGCCGTGGACGGTGGCGGCCTCGACGGGGGCGCTCGGGACCGTTAGGCCCTGGAGCGTGTCCCGCACGAGCTGGCGCAGGAGGTTGGAGCGGGACAGCAGCAGGGCGGGCCGGCCGGTGAGGGCGAGGTGGACGGCGCGGTGTGCGGCGAGCAGGCTCTTTGGCAGGTCACCGCGCTCGCTGGTCTCTTCCGCGACATCTGACCGACGGCTTCCAGGACGCCGTCGCACCCGCCTGACCTGCGCGAATGCGGGCCGGTAGGGGTGCGGCGGCACCTCTGGGACTTTTCTGGGACACGGCCGGACGAGCGCCGGCTTCGCTGCCTCGGCGCCCTGGTGGGCACGGTGGTCACTGCCGCCCGACCGCCTGCGCTACCGGCCCGCCGCCCGCACCGCCCACGCAGCGCCCCCGTTGAACGGCCTCTGCGCCGTACCAGGGCGAGCGGCTGCCGGGCAGTCACCGCACCGGCTCAGGAGACCTTCACCACGAAGCGCTGGCCGACCCGGGCGAAGGCCGGTGTGCGGGTGCCGGGTGCCGGGATGAACGAGATGGAACCGGCCAGCACGTTCCGCTCCGAGATGGAGCTGAATCCGCCCGCCCCCGACAGCACCAGGTCGCCCTCGTCCAGATCGGCCCAACTCCCGTCCGGTTGCCGTTCCGCGTAGGCGTAGCCCAGGTGCTCGGTGCCCCTGTGCACGGTGATCCGGTACCCGTCCGACTCGTACCGGCCGACGCAGTCGGACAGTTCCAGATCGAAGCTCCGGTCGGTGTGCACCAGGCCCTTGCCGGTGAGTGAACGCAGCAGGTCCTCGTAGAGTCCGAAGACCGGATAGGCGTTGGCCAGCAGCAGGAGGAACGACTTCTCCTCAGGGAAGATCTGAATGAAGTTGTGGTGTCCGCTGCCGTTGGAGTTGAACCCGAACGCGGAGGGACCGAACATCAGCCACCCCAGCCCCCAGGCGTGCATGAAGTGATGCCCGGGGACGTCGACCTGCGGGGTGCGCATCTGCCGGGCGAGTTCCTCCGACAGCAGGCGTTCGCCCTGCGCCGTGACACCGTCGTTCAGCGCCAGCAGAGCGATCTGTGCCAGTTCACCGATGGTCAGGCAGATGGAGAACGGACCGGCCGCGTCGTCGGCGACGGTCTGCGGCACCGGGTCGTGCCGCAGGTAGGCCTGCGCCTTGTCGTTCCAGAGGTGACCGCCGGAGACCGAGTCGCCGTAGTGGCCGTCCTCGGCGAGCGTCTCGGGTATCTCCTCGATGCCGAGCGGGACGAACAACAGTTCGTTCACGGCCCTGCGCCACGGCATACCCAGGAGCTTCCCGATCAGCGCGGCGACGATGGAGGTGCCGCACGCGGAGTAGGCGAAGACCGTGCCGGGCTCGAAGAGCTGCCCGTACGCGCCGAAGGCGGTGACGTACTTCTCGAGGTCGTCGAAGTCGGTTTCGTGCCAGACCTCGTAGGAGTCGTCGATGCCGCTGGTGTGCGACAGCAACTGACGCAGCGTCACCTTCACGGTACGACCGTCCCGGCGCCGGAACGCCTGCGGCAGATGCCCGTCGAGCGGCTCGTCCAGCCCGAGGAGGCCACGGTCGACGAGTCGCAGGGCCACGAACGCCAGGAGGGCCTTGGTAACGCAGGTGATCCGCTGGCGCGACTGGGCGGAGCGCGATATGCGCTGCTCCGCGTCGTCGAAGCCGTAGTGGGTGAAGCCGAGTTCGCCGTCGATGTACACGGCCGCACTGGCGCCCGGGACTCCGTGTCCGCGGGCGGATTCCCACAGTGTCTCGGCGACGGCGCGCAGCCGTGCCTCCGTGCTGGAGCCGATGGCTGCCGTGGCCCGCTCGCGCTTGTCGCGGATCATGCGGACCTGCTCCGTCACTGTCCGGTTCCGGTAGAGCTCGGCCACTTTGACGACTACGCCGAACTCCTCGCCGAGCCGGGCCGCCAGCAGCGTGGCCAGCAGGGAGTGCCCGCCGACGGAGAAGAAGTCAAGGTCGGAGCCCAGCTGCTCCAGCCCCAGCAGCCGTGACCACACCCGGGCGACGGCCACCTGGTCGGCGCCGTCCGGCGGGGAGCCCGCCGCGCTGCCCTCCGCCCAGTCGACGCGCCGGACCAGGAGGGTCTTCCGGTCGACCTTGCCGTTGGGCAGCAGCGGCAACGCCTCGTCGAACACGATCTTCGCGGGCTGCATGTAGTGCGGCAGCCTGCGGCCCAGGCGGTCCCGGAGGCGTGCGACGTCGGCCTCGTCGCCGGCCTGGCCGACGTAGCAGACGAGGCGGGCGCCGTCCTCGGCCGCGACGGCCAGCACGGCGACGTCGCGCAGACCGACGACCTCCCGCACCACGGACTCGATCTCACCGAGCTCGATCCGGAAGCCGCGCACCTTCACCTGGTTGTCCCGCCGGCCCAGGAAGTACAGTTCCCCGTCCTCGGTCCACCGGGCGAGGTCTCCCGTCCGGTACAGGGTCGCGGCGGGCAGGCCCGCAGGACTCGCGACGAAGACCTCCGCGGTGCGGTCCGGGTCGCCGGCGTACCCCTGGGACACGCCCGCGCCCGCCAGGTGGAGTTCGCCGACGGCGCCTCGCGGGACGAGTTGCCCGTGGGCATCGAGGAGGTATGCCGCGGTGTTGTGGATCGGCACGCCGATCGTGGGGTTGTCCGCCACCGGTCCGGTGAAACATTTCCACGTCGAGTACGTGGTGTCCTCCGAGGGACCGTAGAGGTTGTAGAGACGCTGGACCCGTGTGCTGTCGAACGCGGAGTTGACGAGTTCCTTGGGCAGGGGTTCACCGGCGACGTTCAGCACGCCGGTGCAGGCCGGCACGGCGTCCCGCTGGAGCAGCACCCGCAGCGCGCTCGGAACCGTGTTGACCAGGCTGGGGTTCAGGCCGGGGGACTCCGCCAACGCGAGGACGTTGTCGACGACGACCACGCAGCCGCCCATGGTGAGCGGGACCCACAGCTCGAAGACCGACAGGTCGAAGTTGAGCGAGGTGGAGAACAGGACCCGGGAGACGTCCTCGGTGCGGTAGGTGTCCCAGGCCCAGGCCAGCAGCGCGACCACGTTGTGGTGACTGATGACCACGCCCTTGGGCGAGCCGGTCGAGCCGGAGGTGTAGATCAGATGGGTGGCGTCCTGCGGACCGGCAGCTGGGGGCACCCCGCCGGCGTCTTCGCCGCGGGCCTTCTCCAGCAGCGTCTGCCACGTCACCGGCAGGACGTCGACACCGTCGAGCCAGTCCGGGGTGTCCTCGCCGGTGGTGACCACCGCGGACATGGCTGCCGTGGCGGCGATCGCGCGGAGCCTTTCGGCGGGGTATGCGGGGTCGAGGGGCACGTAGGCGCAGCCAGCCTTGTGGATGCCGAGCAGCAGGGTGACCGTGTGCTGGGTGCGTCCGGTCGACACTCCGACCCGGCTCCCCGGGGCGATGCCCAGCCCGCCCAGGACGCGGGCGATCCGGTTCGCCCGCGCGTCGAGCTCCGCGTAGGTGAGGATTTCGCCGTTCCAGTCCACGGCGGGTGCCTGAGGAGTGCGGGCCGCCTGCGCCTCGACCAGCGCGTGCAGGGAGCTCTCCCGGGGGTACGGGCGTTCGGTGGCGTTGACCTCGCGGAGCAGGTAGCGCGTCTCCTCGTCCGAGAGCAGGCGCAGCTGCCGTACCGGGGAGCCGGGCCGCGCGGCGGCGTCCAGGAACAGCGTGTGGAGGTTGGCGGCCATCCGGGAGACGAAGGACTCGGTGAACCTCGCGGGGTCGTAGTGGAACGTGCACCGCGCGCCGTCGGCCGCCGGCACCGCCTCCAGCAGAAGATGGAATCCCAGGACGTCCTCCGGCGCGACGGCGCCGGCGACTGCAGCGCGCAGCCCGCTGTCCGGGACGGCGACGCCGGAGCCCGCCGCCTCCGCCGTCAGCGCGGCGGCCAGGTCCGCGACGGTGCCGGCGTCCTCGATGCGGGACCGCAGCACCACTGGCCGGGCGGGGACCTTGGTGGTCCGGGCCGGGAAGTAGGTCAGGGCGAGATCGTCCTGACCGCTGTAGCGGTGGAGCAGCACGGCGAAGACAGCGCGGACCAGCGCGGGGAACCGGTCGACCGGGCCGGACAGCGCGATGTCCCAGGAGAAGGAGTCACGGGGTGTCCCCTCGTCGGGAGCGGCCGCGTCCCGGACCGGGAATTGCAGGGCGGGCGCCGGCTCGGCGAGCTTGTCCACGGGGTCTTCTCCTTGTCGTGAGGCACTGTTCCGATCCGGGGGATCGAAGCGGGTTCAACCGGATGCCGGCACGGCGGCTTCCTTGCTGCGCCGGGCCCAGGCAACGACCGGCGACATCGCCGCCCCCACCACGGCGAAGCCGATCGCCATGACGAGCCAGCCGAGGGTCCCGTGCTCGATCGCCAACCAGGTGAGCAGCGCGGGCGCGATCATCTTGCCGATGTCGGCGCCCATGAACGAAGTCCCCTGGTACTGCCCCTGGGCGTAAGCGGGAGCGAGCCCGAACGAGATGCCCCAACTGCCCGCCGCCTGCCGCACCTCGCCGAGGACGTGCGCGAGGGCCCCCAGCAGCAGCAGTACCGACGCGGTGACCGCGGAGGCGCCCTCGGTCAGGGAGAACACGACGCAGGCGGCGGCGACGCACAGGGCTCCGCCGCGGGCCGCCCGCGCGGCGGCCTCCGGTTCGTCGGTGCCGCGCGAGGCCCGTACCTGCAGCACCACCACGAGCACGGTGTTGAGCAGCATGATCGCCGCGATCACCCAGCGCGGCGCGCCGGTGCGGTGCAGCACCCACAGCGGCAGCACCACCTCGAGCAGCATGTTGTGCATGGACAGCAGGCCGTCCAGCACCACGAAGGTGAGGAAGGGACGGTCGCGGAGCACCACCAGTGCCGGGCCCGGCCGGGGAGGCTGCGGGGGCACGGTGGGCAGCCGCAGCGTCAGCAGGCCGCTGGCCAGGTAGGCCAGCGACACGACGACGACGGCGGCCCGATAGGCCGTGGTGCTGCCGACGGCGAGCAGCACGCCCGCCGCCCCGGCGCCGGCCGTCGCACTGACGTTGCTCACCGTCCGCATGTACGCCCGCGCGGACACCCGCTCCTCCGGCGGGGCGAGCCCGGCGATCATCGCCAGACGGGCGCTGCGACTGGCGCTGTAGGCCACCGCCTGGGTGCAGACCACCACCAGGTAGGAGGGATAGCCCGAGACCAGGAGCAGCGCGGCCGACAGCGGGCCCATCGCGGTAAGGGACCAGATCTGCAGGCGGCGCGGCCCGATCCGGTCCGCCAGGTGACCGCTGGGCGTGCTCAGGAGCAGCGCCACTCCGGCGGCGAGCCCGACGCCGACGCCGAACTGCGATGCGGACAGGTGCAGAACGGTGGTCGAGTAGACGGCGTTGAGGGCCATCCACAGCCCTTGTCCCAGCGTGAGGACCAGGACGATACCGAGGAAGGTCCGCACGTGTCCGTGCACGGGAAGGACGCGGTTGAGCATGGTGCCGGCGCTCATTCCTCGAAGCCGGACTCGGCGAGGATCCGGTCGATGCGCGAGCGGTGCGCCTCCTGCCAGGCGTCGAGCGACTGCTCCGCCTCCTTGGCCAGCTTCGCCTTGGCCTGGAGCAGTACTTCCTCCTGACGCGCGCCGGGGACGACGACGACGCCTTCCTCGTCGGCCACCACGACATCACCGGCCTCGACCCGTACGCCACCGCACCGCACCGGCTCGTTGAGCGGCCGGACGGCCTTCTTGCTCCCCGGGAAGGGGATGACTCCCCTTGCGTAGACGGGGAAGCCTGCCTCGCGCACCTCGGCGAGGTCGCGGATCAGTCCGTCGGCCACGAACGCCACGACCCCGCGCCGCTGGGCCACAGCGCAGACGTTACCGCCGGCCAGCGCGTAGTCCAGGTCACCGGACTCCACCACGATGACCGAGCCGGGCTCGGCCCGGTGGATCGCCGCGTGCAGCATCAGGTTGTCCCCGGGCGGGCACTGCACGGTGAACGCGGGGCCCGCGACGCGGGGCATGGAGGGCCACAGCGGGCGGATGGTGATGTCCATGACCTGCTCGCGTCCCAGGATGTCGGCGAGGGTGGTCGTCGGGATGTCCGCGAAGGGGGTGGTGCTGCTCATCTGCTTCTCCTGTGTGGGGTGTGCCCGGGCTTTCCGGGGGTGAGCCTAGGGCCTGTTCTGAGTTGTCCCGTGGGGGAAGGAGCGGCGTTCGGTGCGTGCGATCGGCGTGCCGGACGAAGGCCCTGGTAGCGGAGCTGCTCGGGCGTTCGGCCGGTGCGGCGAGCGTGCGTGCCGGGCGTCGCGACGCCACGGGCCAACTCAGAACAGGCCCTAGGTGCGCTTCGAGGTTCCCGGGTGCGCTACCAGTGGACGACCGAGTCCTTCACCGGGCTGCAGGGGTGGCGGTCCCAGGTGGAGCCGCCGTCCGAGGTCGACAGCACAGTCCCCTCGTCGCCGACGACCCATGCCTCTCGCGCCGAGGTGAGCTGCACGGCCCACAGCGACATCCCGGTACCGGTCGAGTCGGCCCGCCACGTGGCACCCCCGTCCCGGGACGTGAGGACGGTGTCGCTGCGTCCCACCGCGAGGGCCGTTTCGCCGTCCGCCGAGAAGGCGACGGCGTTGAGGTTCTGCATCGTGTCGGCGTTGCGGCGCTGCCACGTGCGGCCGCCGTCCCGGGTGCTCAGGACCGTGCCGCGGTCGCCGACGACCCAGCAGGTCCGGCTGTCGGCGGCGTACACACCGAACAGGTCGTCCGGGGTGCCCCCGTCCTGCAGGTCCCAGGTGTCCCCGCCGTCGCGCGTGTGCAGGATCGTGCCGCCGAGGCCCACGGCCCAACCGGTCAGCGCGTCGGCGAAGTCCAGCCCCCACAGCACGTCGCCCGTGGGGGTGGGCTGGGTCAACCAGGTCGCCCCGCCGTCCCGAGTGGCGATGATCGTGCCGTGATCGCCCGCGGCCCATCCGGTGCCGGCGTCCGGACGTACGCATACCGCCAGCAGGTCCTTGATGGTCCCGCTGCGCTGCGGCCGCCAGGAGGCGCCGGCGTCGTCGGTGACCAGGACGACGCCGCCCCGGCCCACCGCCCAGGCCGCCTCGGGCGAGGCCGCGGCGAGGGTATAGAGGTTCGCCGTGGTGCGGCTCGGCTGCGGGGCCCAGGTGCCCGCTTCGCGGGAGGCGAGGACGGTGCCCCCGTCACCGACCACCCAGCCCCGCCGCGCCTCGGGGAGGATGCGGACGCCGTACAGGTTCTTGCCGGTGCCGGCCACCTGTCGGGTCCACGACGTGCCGCCGTCCTGGGTGGCCAGGACCAGGCTGCCGTCGCCGACGACGTGCGCGTGCTTGCCGTCGGCGGCGGCCCACACGCTCTTGAGGTTTGTGGACGTCCCGGTCTCCTGGGCCTTCCACACCTCGCCGCCGTCGTCGGTGACGAGCACCGTGCCGAGGTCTCCGACCGCCCAGCCCCGATCTCCCGACGGGGTGAAGGCGACGGACCACAGGGCCGCGCCGGTGCCGCTGTCCCGCGGCGACCAGGTGGCGCCGCCGTCGTGGGTGACGAGCAAGGTGCCGGCGCGTCCGACCGCGCAGGCGCTGTCGTCGTCGACGGCGTGGACATACGTCAGGTTGGCTTTCACCGGCGCGTCCTGAGGCTGCCAGCTCGTGCCGCCGTCCGCCGTGGCCAGCACCGTGCCCCCGGCGCCCACCAGCCAACCCCGACGCCCACCCGGCCCGAAATGCACACCGAACAGATCCACGTCCACGGACACATCCCGACGCTGCCAACTCGCACCGCCATCCGCCGTGGCCAGCACCGTGCCCCCGGCGCCCACCAGCCAACCCCGACGCCCACCCGGCCCGAAATGCACACCGAACAGATCCACGTCCACGGACACATCCCGACGCTGCCAACTCGCACCGCCATCCGCCGTGCTCAGCACCGTGCCCCCGGCGCCCACGGCCCAGCCGTGCCGTTCGTCGTCCAGGACATGCGCCGCCCAGAGGAGTTGACCGGCTTCCACGCAGGCCCGCCAGGCGGTTCCGCCGTCGACAGTGGTCAGGATGGTGCCGTCCTGACCGACCGCCCACCGGGTGGAACCCGCGCCATGGACGCCCACCAAGTCCTTGTATGTGCCGTTGAGTTGCGGAACCCAGGTCCGGCCGGCGTCCGCGGAGGCGAGGATCAGACCGTCGTCCCCGGCGGCCCACCCGTGCCGTGTGTCGGCGGTGAAGGCGAGGGTCACCACGTCCTTGGGCGTGCCGCTGTCCAGGTGCGACCAGGTACGGCCCCCGTCGTCCGAGCCAAGTACCAGGCCGTCGTCCCCCGAGGCCCGGACGGTGCGCCCGTCGGGTGATGCCCACACCCCGTAGACATCGAGGGCGGTCACCCCGTCCGCCGCGCCCCAGTGAACGCCGCCGTCCGTCGTCGACAGCAGGGTGCCCGAACGTCCCACGGCCCAGCACAGCTCGGCGGAGACCGCGAAGACGCCCTTCAGGTCGGCCTTCGTGGCGCCGGAGCGGTCCGTCCAGGTCGTTCCGCCGTCGGTGGTGACGAGGACGCGGCCGTGCTTGCCCACCACCCATGCCACCCGGTCGTCCACCGCACAGCAGCGGGTGAAGTGGGTCTTCTCCGTCGGGCTCTGCGACTGCCAGGTCAGCCCGCCGTCCGACGAGGCGAGGATCGTACCGCCGTCACCGACAGCCCACCCGGTCCGCCCGGATGGAGCGAACGAGATCCCGTAGAGGTTGCGTGTGGTGCCGACGGCGCACGGCTCCCAGCGGGCGCCGCCGTCGATGGTCCTGAGCAGGGTGCCGTCACGCCCGGCGGCCCAGCCTCTGCCGGTGTCGGCGAAGGACACCGCCCGGAGGTCCTTCGCGGTGTCCCCCTGGGACATCCAGGTGGCCCCTCCGTCGTGGGTGGCGAGGATCATCCCGCCGTCGCCGACGACCCAGCCGGTGGTCCGGTCGATGAGGCAGACGCCTTGTAGGTTTACACTCCGCGGGGCAACATGCCACTGCGTCATACCGCGTTTCTCCTCGTGTCAGCCCGCTGCGGCGATGCGCCCGGGTTCCTCTGTGTCCTTGGCACCCTTGCGCAGGCTCCAGGCGACGACCGCCGGCATCGCCGTTCCCAGCAGCGCGAACGCGGCGGCCAGGACGATCCAGCCGGTGGCCCCGTGCTCGAGCACCAGCCAAACGAAGATCGCAGGGGCGATCATCCTGCCGAGGTCGATCCCCATGGCGTGGGTGCCCTGGTACTGCCCCTGGGCGTCGTCGGAAGCGAGGCTGAAGGCCACTCCCCAGCTCCCCGCCGACTGCCGGATCTCGCCGAGGGCGTGGATCACGGCGCCCACCAGGAGGAGCAGACACGTGGTCAGCGTCCCGGTACCGCTGCTCAGAGCGAACACGGCGCAGGCGCCCGTGACAAAACCCGCGCCCTGGAGACTGGCCTTCGCCGCCGCCGCCGGCGCGTCCGCCCCCCGGGCGACCCTGGTCTGGAGGGCCACCACGAGGACGGTGTTGAGGATGAGGATGACGGCGCTCATCCACCGGGGCGCACCGGTGTGGTGCAGTACCCACAGCGGCATTACCACGTCGAGCAGCAAGGCGTGCGTGGTCAGCAGCCCGTCGAGGGCGGTGAACAGCAGGAACGGCCGGTCACGCAGCACCGAGAAGGCGAATCCGGGCTTGGCCGGGACGGGCGGAACATGCTGCTCCTTCAGCGTGAGCAGGCCGGTGACGAGGAAGCAAGCAGCGGTGAACAGCACGGCGCCCTGATAGGCCGGCCGGGTGCCGACCGCGAGCACGAGCCCCGCCATGCCCGCGCCGATCGAGACGCTCGCATTGCTGGCTGCCCGCACGTAGGCGAGGAGACGCACCCGGTCCGCGGCGGGGATGAGCGCCGCGATCATCGCCTTTCGGGCGCTGCGGCCCGCCCGGTACGCGACGGCCTGAACGGCCGTCACCACGAGGTAGGACACGAAACTGTCCACGAACACCAGGGCCACCGTCAGCGGCGTCGCCACCACGTACGACCACATCTGCACCTCGCGAGGGCCCGCCCGGTCGGCGAGGTGCCCGAGGGGCGTGCTGCACATGAGCACGAGTGCGGCCGCGGTACTCACACTGATGCCCAGTTGTGTCGGCGTCAGGTGGAGCATCTCGACCGCGTAGACCGCGTTGATGGCCATCCACAGCCCCTGCCCCAACGTCAGCACCATGGTGATGACGGTGATGAGCCTGGCGGGGCCGGGCGGGGGAAGGAAGCGTGTGAGCATTCCGGGCGTCTCCTCGCTCTTATCTGTGACGAGGTTAGGTCAAGGCCCGGGATCGACCGCGCTTGCGAGCACAAAGCGGCATTACCGCGAAAATCCAGTTCCGCCTCTTGCGCTTTGGGCACCGAGATTTTCCCGGTTAAGAGGCAGTGCGCACGTAATCGTTCCACCGGACCGGGGCGGGGTTAGCGTCTGGCCACGTACAGCCGACAGGCAGATCGCGCCGCAATCCCGCTACTTAAGGCCGGAACGACATGACCACCGCACTCGACCACCGCTTGGGCAGCGGCCTCCTCCATCACGCGGCCCTCCTCCCCGACCACGTGGCCCTGACCGCCCAGGGCCGTGACGTCACCTACGCGGAGGCCGCCGACACCGCACGCCGCTGGGCCACGCTGCTGGTCGAGGCGGTCGGCCGCCGGCCGCGGCGCGTGGCGGTCTTCGCACAGCGCAGCGTGACCTCCTACCTCGGGGTGGCCGCCTCGCTGCTCGCGGGCGCGGCGTTCGTACCGCTCAACCGGAAGTTTCCGCGGGAGCGCACCCTGACCATGCTGGAGCGCGCCGAGGCGGACGCGGTACTGGCCGACGCCGCGTCGCTCCCCCAACTCCCCGAGCTGTTGCGGAGCCTGCCGCGCCGGCCGGTCATCCTCCTGCCCGACACCCTGCGGGCCGACGCCCCCGACCTCGGTGACGCGCGCGTCCTGGACGCGACCGACCTGGCGGCGGCGACCACGCTGGAGCGGTTCCCCGAGGTGTCGCCCCAGGACCCGGCGTACCTGCTGTTCACCTCGGGCAGCACCGGCGCACCCAAGGGGGTGCCGGTCACCCACGCCAATGTGCGGGCGTTCCTCGACGCCAACCAGGACCGCTACGCGCTGACCCCCGACGACCGGCTCACCCAGACCTTCGAGCAGACCTTCGACCTGTCGGTGTTCGACCTCTTCATGGCCTGGGAGCACGGGGCGCGGGTCTGCGCGATGGATCCGCTGGAGCTCCTCGCCCCGTTCAAGTACCTCGAGCGCAACCAGATCACCGTCTGGTTCTCTGTGCCGTCCGTCGCTGCGGTGCTGCGCCGGCGCGGGGTGCTGAAGCCGGGGACGATGCCCACCCTGCGCTGGAGTCTTTTCTGCGGTGAGGCGCTGTCCCGCGCGGCCGCCGAGGACTGGCAGGCCGCGGCCCCGCACTCGGTGGTGGAGAACCTCTACGGGCCGACCGAACTCACCATCGCGTGCACGGTCCACCGCTGGGATCCGCGGACGAGTCCGGCCCAGTGCGTCCACGACAACGTGCCGATCGGCCGGCCGTACCCCGGGCTGCATCCCCTGGTGGTGGACGAGGAACTCGTCCCGGTCCCGGACGGCGGGACCGGCGAGCTGTGCATGGCCGGACCGCAGACCACTCCGGGTTACTGGCGGGCCTCGGAGCTCACCGCGGAGCGCTACTTCGAGCGCGACGACCGGACGTACTACCGCACCGGGGACCTCGTACGTCTGCAGGACGGTGAGTTCGTCTGTCTCGGGCGCAACGACCAGCAGGTCAAGATCGGCGGCCACCGTGTCGAGTTGGGCGAGATCGAGGCCGTCCTGCGCCGGGCCGGGGCGGCCGAGGCCGTGTGCCTGCTGTGGCCCGACACCCAGACGGTCACCGCGGTGGTGTCCGGAACGGACGACCCGGACGCTCTGAGTGACGCCTGCGCGGCGGGCCTGCCCGCCTACATGGCGCCGAGGTCCGTCCACGTGGTGGACGCCATGCCGGTGAACCCCAACGGCAAGGTGGACCGCCAGGCCCTGCACCAACTGCTGGACGAACGGTCCGGCAACAACTGACGCGCGGCCCCGAAGGCCGTGCTCGCCATACCTCAACGATCACTTGCAGAAGGGAAGCCATGAGCAGCGTTGACCAGCTCATCGCCCGCACCCTGGGCATTGCGGAGGCCCGGGTCACCGACGAGGTCGAATACCAGTCGATCAAGGAGTGGGACTCGCTGGGCCACGTCTCGCTCATGGTGGCGCTCGAGAAGGCGTACGGCGTCCCCATCGACGATGAGCTGACGCTCAGTCTGCGCACGGTCTCGGCGATACGGGAGTTCGCCGCGGGAACCACCCCGCAGCAGGGGCCGGCCGCGCCCGACGACCGTGCCGCCGTGCACCGCGGCCTGGAGGGCGTCGTCTTCGACCGGACGGGCATCACGCACATCGACGGCGTCGCCGGCGTCCTGGAGTACCGGGGCTACAGCATCCACGACCTGGCCGCCCACGCCTCCTTCGAGGAGGTTGCCCATCTCATGATCGACGGTGAACTGCCGGACGCCGCCTCGCTGGAGAGGTTCAGCAAGGAGCTGCACGCCGCTCGCGCGCTGCCGGGGCCGGTCCTGGACCTGGCCCGCTCGCTGGCACACGCGCACCCCGTGGAGGCACTGCGCACCTGTGTCTCCGCGCTCGCCGCGTTCGGTCAGCGCCGGGTGGACGGCTCCGACGAGACGTACGAGCAGGCCCGCGAGACCGGGATCACGCTCCTCGGCCAGATCCCGATGATCGTCGCCGCGCACCACGCCTTCCGCAACGGCCGCGAGCCGCTGATGCCGGCCGAGGACACCTCGTACGCGGAGGCCGTCCTGACGGCGCTCCTCGGTGAGTCCCCCACACCCGCCGCGGTGCAGTTCATCAACCGGGGCCTGATCGTCCACGCCGACCACAGCTCGAACGCCTCGGCGTTCGTGGCGCGGGTGGCGACGGGCTGCCGGGCCGGGATGACGGCCTCGCTCACCGCCGCCGTCGCGGCCTTCGGCGGCTCGGTGCACGGCGGGGCGGCGGAGCGTGTGATGACGCTGCTGGACCAGGTGGGCTCACCGGAGCGGGCCGAGGCGTACGTCGCCGAACTGCAGGGACGCGGGGAGCCGGTGATGGGCTTCGGCCACCGTGTCTACCGCACCGAGGATCCGCGGGTGCGGCACCTGCGGGCGACCGTCGTCGCGCTCAGCGAGGAGTGCGGGGACACCTCTGGGCTGGAAACCCTCGATGCCGTGGCCGCCGCCATGAGCCCCTACAGCCGGCACGGTGTCGCCGCCAACGTGGACCTCTACGCCGGCCTCGCCTACCGACTGCTCGGCCTGCCCGACGACCTGGCGGTCCCCCTCTTCGTGATCGGCCGCACCGCGGGCTGGGTGGCGCAGGTCCTGGAGCAGCAGTCCAACAACGTGCTGATCCGGCCGCTGCTCAGCTACACGGGCCCGCACGCACGCCCGTTCACGAAGGGGAACCGGTGACAACAGCGCCCCTGAGCACCCTGCCGGAATTCGCCGCGCAGCACGGTTTCGCCCTGGATGCCGTCCCGTACACCGGCCGGGTCCTGCTGGAATCCCTGCTGCGGCACGGGGACCCGGAGAAGGCCGCCGTGCTCGGCGAGCGGTTGGGGCGTGGCGCCGACCCGGAGCTGGAGATGCCGTTCCGGCCTGCGCGCGTCCTCGTCCAGGACTACACCGGGATACCGCTCCTGGTGGACCTGGCCGCGCTGCGAGACCGGGTGGCCGAGCCCGGCCGGGTCAGCCCGGCCCTGCCCGTCGACGTGGTCGTCGACCACTCCGTGCAGACCGTCTGGGCCGGCACTGCGGACGCCCTCGTCAGGAACGAGGCCCTGGAGATGAGCCGCAATCGGGAGCGCTACACGTTCCTGAAATGGGCGCGGAAGGCATTCCGGGGCGTACGGGTGACGCCGCCGGGCACCGGGATCGTGCACCAGGTGAACCTGGAGCGACTGGCGACCGTGGTGTCCGAGGGCCCGGACGGGGCGCTCTTCCCGGACACGGTCATCGGCACCGACAGCCACACCACCATGGTGAACGGTCTCGGCGTGCTGGGCTGGGGCGTCGGCGGCTTGGAGGCGGAAGCCCTGATGCTGGGCATGGCCCAGCCGGTCCGCATACCCCCGGTGGTCGGCGTCCGTCTGACCGGCACGATCCCGTCCGGCGCCGCAGCGACCGACGTGGTCCTCGCGCTGTGCCGCACGTTGCGCGAGGCGAACGTGCGCGGCCTGATGGTCGAGTTCACCGGCCCCGGCCTCATCGCCTTGTCGGCGCCCGACCGCTGCACCGTCGCCAACATGGCGCCCGAGTACGGCGCCATGTCCGCGTTCTTCCCGGTGGACGAGCACACCCTCGCCTACCTGCGGCAGACCGGTCGCCCTGAGGCGGACCTGCGGCGGGTCGAGGAGTACTGCCGTCGGCAGCGGCTGTTGCGCGAGCACCCCGGGGAGGCCGAGCCCCGGTTCGGCCGGGTGATCGAGTTCGACCTCGGCTCGGTGGGCCCGACACTGGCCGGTCCGTCCCGGCCCGACCAGCGGATCTCTCTCGGGGAACTCCCCACGTCCTTCGCTGCGCTGCATGGCGCCGCGAAGCGGACCGCAGACGGCGTTTCCGACGGCGACATCGTGATCGCTTCGATCACCTCGTGCACCAACACCTCCAACCCGCGGGCCATGCTGGCCGCAGGGCTGTTGGCCCGGCGGGCCGTCGAGCGGGGGCTGAGCGTGCCCGCCCACGTGAAGACCAGTCTCTCGCCCGGGTCGAGGGCCGTGACCCGCTACCTCGAGAACGCCGGTCTCATGGTGCACCTGGAGAAGCTCGGCTTCCATGTGGCCGGCTACGGCTGCATGACGTGCAACGGGGGAAGCGGACAGCTGAACCCCGGCGTCGGCGAAGCGGTGACCCGCGAGGGTCTGACGGTGGCCGCGGTGCTCAGCGGCAACCGCAACTTCGAGTCCCGGGTGCACGCCCAGGTACGGGCAGGCTATCTCGCCTCCCCCGCGCTGGTCATCGCGCTCGCCCTGGTCGGGCACGTCCGCGCCGACCTGGACAGCGAACCGCTGGGCGTCGGCAGCGACGGCAGGCCCGTACTGCTGCGGGACATCTGGCCGGACATCGCCGAACTGCAGGCGCTGGAGGCGCAGTTCGTCCGCCCCGAGCTGTTCACTGCCGACCAGGCTCCGGTGCCGGAGTGGGACGCCCTCACCGCCGGGGACGGCGAGACATTCCCCTGGGACAAGGAGTCCACCTACATCCGCTTCCCCGCCTACGTAGACGCCGGGCCGAAGGCCGGACCGCTGACCGGCGCCCGCGCGCTCCTCGCACTCGGCGACGACGTCAGCACCGACCACATCTCACCGGTGGGCGACATCCCCGAGGACTCGCCCGCCGGCATCCACCTGCGCCGCCACGGGGTGCGCGACTTCAACTCCTACGGCTCACGCCGCGGCAACCACGAGGTGATGGCGCGCGGTGCCTTCAGCAACCCGAGGCTGCGCAACCGTCTCGTCGGCGACGGCGACAGCGGTGGCACCACCCTGCATCTACCCACCGGCGAACGGCTCCCCGTCTTCGACGCCGCAGAGCGCTACGCCACTTCGGGAACTCCCCTCGTCGTGCTCGCCGGGCGGAACTACGGCATGGGTTCCTCCCGTGACTGGGCCGCGAAGGGCCCCTGGCTGCTGGGGGTGCGGGCGGTCCTCGCCGAGAGCTTCGAGCGCATCCACCGGGCGAACTTGTGCGCCATGGGCATCCTGCCCCTGCTGCTGCCCGAGGGCCGGACCTGGGCCTCGCTCGGGCTCACCGGACACGAGGCCTTCGACCTGGCGCTCGACGACGTGCGAGAGAGCGGTCTGGTCCACGTCACCGCGGACCAGGTGTCCTTCACCGCGAGGGCGGACGTCACCTCGGCCGGCGAGTGGGACGTCCTGCTGGCCGGCGGCACCCTGCCGCACCTGCTCGGCAGGCTGCGCGCCGAGGAGGCAGGGTGAGTGCGAACGTCCTCGACCGCCTCGGTCTGACGCCTTCCGCCACCGGCACGGCGGCGCTGGCCACCGGCGAGAAGCCCTACACGACCCTCCACTTCGGCACGCTCGATGTCCCCGTCGGCAGCCTGCTCGATCTGGTGCGGGACACGGAGGGGCTGCTGCCGCCGCGCACCGGTCACCTGGGCAACTGGGAGGACATCGCGCTCTGCCGCTCGGGCCCGATGGACTTCAACACCGCCGTGTGCGCGGGCGGTTACGGCTACCCGCTGGTCTACGGCTTCACCCGCACCGAGGCCGACACCGAAGGGGGCGACGACGTCTACCTGCCGGGTTCGTTGGTCGACGGTGGCCGGCGAACCACGCTGCCGCTGCACACCTGGGACGGGCGGGCCTTCACCCGGCGGGACCGCAGCCGTCCGCTGTTCTGCGCCCTGACCCAGGCGGAGCTGGACGGGGAACTCGTCCCGCTCGCCGAACTGCACTGGCGGCGCATGACAACCGTGCCCGGTTACCGGTTCCGGCAGTGGGCGGCCTTCCTGGCCGAGCACGCCGCCTTGGTGACCGACATGCTCTGCCTGCTGCTCGAGGAGGCCGCCGCCCGGCAGAACCCGCGCGCGGCCTTCGCCGAACTGATCAGCCACGCCGTCCGGTTGGACGGTTCGGTGGGCCGCTGCGAGGTGCGGCGGCACGGCACGGGCTACGCGATCGAGGACCACGTCTACCCGTCCGCGCGGGCGTTCGCCGAGGCGGCTCTGCTCACCGTCCAGGCGCTGACCGAACCCCGCGCCTTCTTCTCCCGGATGGGCGAGGTGCCACCGGTCCTGCCCGTGATCTCGATCCAGCTGAGCAGCGTTCTGTTCGGCCTGCTCGGCAGCCATCTTCCCGACCGTTCGGGGCTCCCCTCCGAGAGTCCCTTCGTCACCCATCTGCACTGGGGCGCCCGGGCGATGGCCGGCTGCCCGCCGCGGCGCCGCGGCTATCTGGCCCGCAAGACCACCGTCCGCTCGCTGCGCGCGATCACCGGTCCCCTGGTGCGGAACTTCGCCGAGGTGCGCCCGTTGTGCTTCGCGCTGTTGCCCGCGCAGATCTTCATGCTGTGCCCGCCCGACAGCGAGCAACAGGACCGCGAGCTGCTCGCAGACCTGTTCAAGGTCGTGCTCGCAGCCGATCCGGACGCCACCCACGACACGACCGTCACCTGGCTGTCCACGTACAAGGACCGGCTGTCGCCCTACCTGCGTGCCCGCTTCCGGGACGGCAGCGGCGTCCCCACCGACGCCGTGCGGCGGGCTCCCGCCACACCGGTGGAACCAACGGGATTCCGTGACCTGACGTTCCGGCAGGCATGCGCTGTCGTTGCTGCGTTCGAGGAGGTGCTGGCATGAGACTCACCCGGTGGCAGACCTCGATCGGCCTCGACAAGCCCTTCGTCAGCAACACCGGCGTCGTCACCGCGGTGCGTCAGTGTGTGCTGGAGCTGACCTGGCAGGGACTCACGGGTTACGGCACCGCGCGGGACGCGGACCCAGCGGAGATCGACGCCTGCGCTCCGCTGCTCACCGGTGCCTCGCCGCATGAGATGTGCCGCGTCCTCGGGGACCTGGACGCGGCCGGCATCGGCCCGGCGTCCCGATCCGCCGTGGACATGGCTCTGCACGACCTGCTGGGCAAGGCGTGCGGACAGCCGCTGCAGCACGTGCTCGGGCTGGCAGGGCTGCCGACGGCGCCGACCGCGCTGTCCATCGGCGCCTGCCCGGACGACGAACTGCGTGCCAAGGCGCGCGACGCGGCCTCGTGGCCGGTCCTCAAACTCAAGCTCACCCCCGAGGACGACGGCAGCCGGGCAGGAGTGCTGCGCTCGGTCTACGGCGGGCGCATCCGGGCGGACGGCAACGGCTCCTGGACGCCCGACCAGGCGCTCCGGGTCGCCGAGGAACTGCACCGCCACGGCGTGGAACTCCTCGAGCAGCCGGTACCGCCCGACTCGCCCGACGACCTGCGCTACGTGCACGAGCGGTCCCCGGTCCCGGTCTTCGCCGACGAGGACTGCGCGAGCGCGCAGGACGTCCTGCGGCTGCAGGGCCGAGTAAGCGGAGTCAACATCAAGTTGCTCACCTGCGGCGGGCTCCTCGCGGCCCGCGAGGCGATCGCCCTCGCCCGCCGCGTCGGTCTGCAGGTGATGCTCGGGTGCAAGGTGGAGAGCTCCCTCGGCGTGACCGCCATGGCACAACTGGCCGGACTCGCCGACCATCTGGACCTCGACGGCCATCTGGGCCTGACCGACGACCCGTTCACCGGCGTCCGCATCGACCGCGGGGTGATCTCCCGCCCCGAAACTCCCGGCCTCGGCGCCCAGCCGGACCCCGTCCACTACCCCACCCACCGCGGAAACATCGGAGAGCACTGACATGAACCTGCGTTGCGCCGTCCTCGACGACTTCCAGGCCGTCGCCACGTCCCTCGCAGACTGGGGCCCGGTCCTGGGCCGGGTGGAGGTCGTCAGCTTCCCGGAACACTTCGACACGGAGGAAGAACTCGTCGCAGCGGTACGGGATTTCGACATCATCGTCACTTTGCGGGAGCGCGTCTCGTTCCCCGCCTCGACGCTGGACCGGCTGCCCCGGCTCACGCTCCTGGTCGCCTCGGGCATGCGCAACTCCGTGATCGACTTCGCTGCCGCGGCACGCAACGACGTAACGGTGTGCGGCACCAAGAGCTCCTCCACCCCTCCCGTGGAACTGACCTGGGCGCTACTGCTCGGGCTTGCCCGCGGCATCGTCACCGAGAACGCCGCGCTGCGCGCCGGCGGCCCCTGGCAGTCCACCGTCGGCGTCGACCTGCACGGCCGCCGCCTCGGTCTGCTCGGCCTCGGCAAGATCGGCAGCCGGGTGGCGCAGGTCGGCCTCTCCTTCGGCATGGACGTGGTGGCCTGGAGCCAGAACCTGACCGAGCGGGGGACCAAGGAGCACGGGGTCCAGTTGGCCGCGTCCAAGGAGGAGTTGCTGTCCAGCAGTGACTTCGTCTCGGTGCACCTGGCGCTGAGTGACCGCACCCGGGGTCTCCTCGGAGCCCCGGAGCTGGCCCTGCTCAAGCCGTCCGCCTACCTGGTGAACACCTCCAGGGCCGCGATCGTCGACCAGGAGGCCCTGCTCGACGCTCTGCGGGAGGGGCGGATCGCCGGCGCCGGGGTCGACGTCTTCGACGTCGAGCCGCTGCCCGGCGACCACCCCATGCGCACCGCGCCCCGACTGCTGGCCACGCCGCACCTCGGCTACGTGTCCCAGCACAACTACCGCACGTACTACAGCCAGGCCGTGGAGGACATCGAGGCATTCCTGGCGGGCTCACCGGTACGCCGACTCGGCTGACCTGTCCCGCTCCCCTGCCTTCCCCGATGCCCGCCTTCGCCGCCCTTGGAGATCCACTGTGAGCAGATCGCCCCACCGCATGATGAAACTCGGCGCCTTCCTGCCCGCGCCGGGCCATCACGTCGCCGCCTGGCGCCATCCCGACACCCGCGCAGACGGAGGACACAGCTTCGAGCACTACCGCAGGCTGGTCCAGACCGCCGAGCGCGGTAAATTCGACATGGTCTTCCTCTCCGACAGCGCCGGAGTGCGCACCAAGTACCGCGACGCCGACGAGCTCAGTCGGCAGGGCCGGATGGTGCACTTCGAGCCGCTGACCCTGCTGTCCGCCCTGGCCGTGCACACCGAGCGGATCGGCCTCGCGGCGACCGCCTCGACGACGTACAACGAACCGTTCACTGTGGCACGCCAGTTCGCCTCGCTCGACCACCTCAGCGCCGGCCGCGCCGGCTGGAACGTGGTCACCTCCGCCACCGACGCCGAGGCCCGCAACTTCAACAGGGACGCCCAGCCCGAGCACGCCGCCCGCTACCACCGTGCCCGGGAGTTCATGGAGGTCGTCACCGGCCTGTGGGACAGCTGGGAGGACGACGCGTTCCTCCACGACAAGGCGTCCGGCCGCTTCTTCGACCCCGACAAGCTGCACGTCCTCGGGCACCGCGGCGAGCACTTCAGCGTGCGCGGCCCGCTCAACGTGGCCCGTCCGCCCCAGGGGCACCCGGTGATCGTGCAAGCCGGTTCCTCGCCCGACGGCCAGGACTTCGCGGCCCGTTGGGCCGAGGTCGTCTTCACCGTGCAGCAGACCCTGGAACGGGCACAGAGCTACTACCAGGGGCTGAAGAAGCAGGTCGCCGACCACGGCCGCAACCCCGAGGACGTGAAGATCCTCCCCGGCGCCTTCATCGTGCTCGGCCGCACCCAGACGGAGGCCGAGGAGCGGTACGCGGAGCTCCAGGAGCTGGTCGACCCGGTCGTCGGCCTGGGGATGCTCTCGTACCAGCTCGGTATGGTCGACCTGTCGCAGTACCCGCTGGACGGGCCACTGCCCGAACTCCCGGCGTCCGAGGGCAGCGCGGGCAAACAGCAGACGATCTACGAGCAGGCGCGGCGACAGGGCCTGACCATCCGGCAGCTGTACCTGTCGGTCGCGGCCGGCCGGGGTCACCGTTTCCTGCTGGGCACCGCCGAGACCGTCGCGGACGAGCTGGAGGACTGGTTCGTGAACGAGGCGGCCGACGGCTTCAACATCATGCCCGACTGCCTGCCCACCGGACTGGACTCCATAGTCGACCTGCTGGTCCCCGAACTGCAGCGGCGCGGCCTGATGCGCACGGAGTACGAGGGCACCACCCTCCGGGACCATCTGGGCCTGCCCCGGCCGGACTTCACCACCACCGGGAGCGGATCGTGACGGTCACGGCCCTGGCCCTGCGGTCGGCCCTGCGCGCCCACGCGGCGGGCGTCGCGGTGGTCACCGCCACGGGTCCGGCCGGACCGGCCGGGGTGACCGTCACCTCGTTCACCTCGATCAGTGCCCGGCCGGCTCTGATCTCCTTCGCCCTGGCCGAGACCTCGAGCACCTGGGAGCGGATCAAGGACTGCACACGGTTCGGGGTGCAGCTCCTCGGCGCGCACCAGGTCGAGGTGGCGGAGCTGTTCGCGTCCTCCGGCGTGGATCGCTTCGCACCGCCCACCCGCTGGCACCTCGGTCCGCACGGCGTCCCGCTGCTGGACGACTGTCTTTGCTGGCTGATCTGCTCCCCGCATCATCAGGCCCGGCTCGGGGACCACCACCTGGTGGTGTGCTCCGTCGACGAGGTGGTGGAGGGCGCGCCCGGCGACAGTCTGGTGCATCTCCACAGCTGTCTGCGGGGCGTTCCCTCCACCGACCTCACGAGGATCTGAGCATGCCCAGAGTTCTGCTGTTCTCCCGTCAGCCGCTCACCAGCCGTCCCCTCCAGGAGTGGCTGGACGAGACCGCGGACAGCGTCGTCCTGATCACCACACCCAAGGCCGTCGCCGAGGCGGAGGAGATCCTGGCCACCCACTTCCCGCGCCACCGACTCGTCGAGGACTACCACTCCTGGGCCACCGAGCAGGCCGCGGAGGAGGCGGCCCGGGAGCACGGCGCCGAGCTCGTGGCGAGCACCAGCGAGAGCGACGTGCTGCGGGCCGCGCGGCTCCGGGCCCGGCTCGGGGCGCCCGGGCAGAGCGTGGAGTCGGCCACCGCGTACCGCGACAAGCTGGTCATGAAGCGTACGGCCCGGGCGGCCGGCCTGCGCGTGCCGTCCTTCGCCGCGGTCGAGGGTCCGATGGACCTGCTCGACTTCATCGACGCGGAGGGCTTCCCGGTGGTGATCAAGCCGCGCACCGGAGCCGCCGCGCAAGGGGTTTCCATCCTGCGCTCCCCGGCGGACGTCACCGCGTTCCTGGAGGGCGGTCGGGAGTCGGCCGTGTCCCACGTGCCGGGCCAGTGGATGGTGGAGAGCTTCGCGCGCGGGGACCTCTTCCATGTGGACGGCATCATGCGGGACGGCAGGATCGTCCACTCCTGGCCCTGCGAGTACACCGGCGGCCTCGCGGAGCGCGTCATCGACGGGGCGCCCCTGGGCAGCGTGCTGCTCGAACGGGACGACGCCCGCACCGAGGTACTGAGGCAGTTCGCCGCCGACGTGGTCGCCGCGCTGCCCGCCGCCCCGGACCCGCTCGCCTTCCACCTCGAGGCGTGGATCGATCCGGACGGCGAACCGGTGATGTGCGAGATCGCCAGCCGGGCGGGTGGTGCGCTGATCGCCGAGGTCTACGAGCGCGCCTTCGGCGTGCAGTTGGCCAAGGAGGGGCTGCGGGCACAGTGCGGCTCGGACCTCACCCTGGACCACCAGCCGGCCGCGCCCGCCGGGCTCCTCGGCTGGCTCCTGCTGCCCGCCGGTCACGGCACGTTCGTGCCGCCGGCCGAGTCCTGCCCCGTACCGGGTGTGGAGCTGGAGGTGAAGCTGGCCGCCGGGACCCGACGGGACGGCGTCGAGCACGCGACCGACGCGGCCGCCGAGGCCCTCGTCCATGCCGGGACGGCCGAGGAAGTCCGCAAGCGCATGGCCGAGGTCACCAAGTGGTGGCACGCCAATACCGCCTGGCAGTAGGCCCGGCGCACACCGAATCAGCACAGAGAGACGAAGCATCCCATGAACGAACACGTACTGGTCGTGGGCACGGGCCGGAACCACCCGTCCCTGCTCCGCGGCATCCGGCCCGGGGTCTGCACCACCACCATCTGCCAGGTGGAATACGTCCGCAACGTCCGTGAGCCCGCCGGACACCTCCGGATCATCGCCGTCCGGGGGGACGCCGACGACCAGGAGTGGATCGCCATGGCCAAGGCCGTTCACGCCATCCACCCCTTCACCAGGATCGCCACCTTCGGCGAACGCGATCAGCACCGCTACGCCGCAATCGGTGAGGCGCTCGGCCTGAAGGCCCTCAGCCCGGCCACGATGACCGTCATCCACGACAAGGAGGCGATGCGGGCGAGGCTGCGGGAGTCCGGTGTCGACTCCGCCGCGTACGCCCGCGTGACGGAACTGGACGAGTTGCACGCCTTCGTGCGGAACCACGGCCTGCCCTGCGTGGTCAAGCCGGTCCAAAGCACGGGCAGCGCGGGCGTCACCAAGGTCACCGAGGAGAGCCAGTTGGCCACCGCCTTCGAGCGGGCCGGCGGCAGTTACATGGGCCTCGTCAACACCGGAGTGCTGGTGGAGGAGTTCCACGAGGGCCCGCAGTTCAGCGTGGAGGCGTTCTCGGACGAGGGCGACCACCAGGTGGTGGGCATCACACGGAAGTACTCGGACCCGGTCAGCCTGGTCGAGCTGGGGCACGTGTCCCCGGCACCCCTGCCCACCGGGGAGCAGGCGGAGATCCACGCGTACGTCGGGCAGCTGCTGGACGCGCTGGGAGTGCGGTCGGGGCCGACCCACACGGAGGTCGTCCTCACCAGCAAGGGCCCCCGGGTGATCGAGACGCACGTACGGGCGGGCGGCGACGAGATACCGGCCCTGACCCTCGACGCGACCGGTGTCGACATCGCCGAGTGCATGGTCCGCCACACGATCGGGGAGAAGGTCCTGCCCGACATCCGGGCCACACTCTCCGAGCCGCGCCCGGCCCGCGCCTCGGCGATCTGGTTCGCAGCTGTCGACGCCCCCGGCGAGCTCGAGGAGATCACCGGTGTCCAGGAGGCCAGGGCACTGCCCGGCGTGACGGAGGTCTCCGTGTCGGCCGACCCCGGGGACACTGTGAGCACCCTCACCTCGTCCGACTCCCGGGTGGCCCAGGTCCGCGCGGTCGCGGAGACCGCCGAGGAGGCGGTGCGGGCGGCCCGGGCCGCCGTGGACGTGCTCGGCGTCCGGCTGCGGGTCCGCCCTCTCGCCGGCGACGTCGTATGACCGTGGCGTCGCCCGGCGCATCCCGCCGGGCGACGTCACTTGCCCTGGTACAGGTGCTCGGGACGACCGCTGTCCCCGTACCTCAGGGTGAGCTGCAGCTTCCCGTTCTCCTCGAGATGCTTCAGGTAGCGCTGCGCGGTGGACCGGCTGACCCCGGTCCGGTCCGCCACCGTGTGCGCCGACAAAGGGTGTTCGGTGCGGGAGACGAGTTCCATGATCAACTCGACCGTCCGATTGTTGTACCCCTTCGGCAGCGACAGGGCGGTCTGCGGTCCGCCGCCGCCTACGATCCGGTCGATCCGCTCCTGGTCCAGCCGGCCGGTGCCGAGAGTCCCGCGCAGCCTGCTGTACGCCTCGAGCTTGCGTCGCAGCACTTCGAAGGTGAACGGCTTCACGAGGTACTGGAGGACTCCGGCTCTCATGGCCTCGTGGACCGAGGCCGAACTCCGCTCGGCCGTCACCATGATGACGTCGATGTCACGGCCGAGCTCGCGCAGCCGGCGGGTCAGCGACAGGCCGTTCTCGTCCGGCAGGTAGTGGTCGAGCAGGACGAGATCGATCCCGCCCTGCTCCAGGGCGCTGAACGCGTCCCCGGCGCTGTGCATCTCGCCCACCACCCGGAACCCGGGTACCGCGGACACGTAACGCGAGTTGATCTTGGCGACGTAGAAGTCGTCATCCACGACGAGGACGTTGAACATGGTCGTCATTCCGCCGTGGCCAGCCGCCCGGTGACCACTGCCCCGCCGCCCGCCCGGTCCAAGACCGCGACGGTACCGCCCCGTTTCGCGGTGATTTTCCGGACGATGGCGAGCCCCAGTCCCCGGTCCGGCCCGTCGGCGCGCTGCTTGGTGGAAGCACCCGTATTGAAGATCCACTGCCGCTTGTCCGGCGGTATCCCCGGACCGTTGTCCTCCACCCGCAGCAGCACGCCTCCGGCGTTCTCCCGCACCGTCACCCATACCGCCGGCTCGAGGTCGGGGCCCTCCAGGGCCGCATCGACAGCATTGTCCACCAGGTTGCCGAGCACGATGACGATGTCCCCCGACAGCTCCGAGGCGCTGCCGAGAGCCGATCCCTCGTCGATCTCCAGCCGGACCCCGCCCGTCCGGGCGGCTAGCGTCTTGCCCACCAACAGGGCTTTTACGACTGGGTCCTTGATCCGTCTACCCCCGGCGAGCGGTACAGTGTCCGGCCCTTCGCGTCCGGCGATCTCCCTCAGCCCCATCAGCACGTGCGCTGCGTTCCTGAGCTCATGCTTGAGGAGACATCCCGCGCGGCTGTCCTGCATGACATCGCCCTCACCGTAACCGCTCAATTCCACCACGCCCCACCCATCACGATCCTGTGTGTTCGAAAGCCGAGAACGAGGCCCTTTCACTAACTCGCACAGGTGCTCGGGCCGCCCCGAGATCAATGTAAGAGTTTTCACTCGACGTCGTTGCGTTTTGCCGGGAAGCGTCGAGGCAGCCGGGGGCGTGTACCGCCCGCACACCGACCGGTGCAACCGGTGCTCGGCGATGTGCGCCTTCATCTCGGGCAGATCAAAGACCTGCCGGGCCCGGTACCCCGCACCGACGGGCTCGGCCAACTCCTCGTACAAGGGCGGCGGCTGAGAAGGGGAAACAAGATCGATCCACCGACCGGCAGAGCCACCCGAACCCGCATCACCGCAGCTCGCCGACGCCCCTGAACAGTCACCGATCGATTGGGTGAGCAATGCAGAAAGTCGACAACTGCCGACATTTCATTCCGGTCATCCGGCTACGGATGTACACATCCTCAGCACCTCTTCGGGAGAGATCAAGCCAGGCTCCCGCCGCTCCAGCGTGGAGACGTGCGCGAGCCGCAGCAGTTTCTCGGTGACGGGGGTGGGTACCCCGTGCGTCCGGCCCAGAAGCACGAACTCGCCGTTGATGTAGTCCGCTTCGACGGAGCCCGTGCGGCGCGCGAGGCTCTGCCACGTCGATCCCAGCACACCGTCGGCGGCCGGTGTCCGCAGTTCGACCTTGCCCCTGCGCAGGGCCGCCAACTCCGCCGCGTCAGCGTAGGCGATCCCGGCCGCGGCCAGCACCGCCTTCCCCTCCGCCTTTGACCGCTCGGCCAGCTCGGCAGCGGGGCCATCGGGCTTCACCGGCCCGCAGAGTGCCTCGACCGTCTGCGCGAGATTACCCACCAGCTTGCCGTACTTCCAGCGCATGACGTCCGACACGACGGGTGCCGAGAACAACGAACGCTCCAGGTTCGCGGCGATGCGCCGGGCCCGTGCGTCGTCCCCGGACGGGTAGCGGCCGAGCACCAGCGCCCCGGTGTACGGGCCGTACGCCGCGGTCACCTCCCCCGGGTGCACGAAGACCGCGGGCAGCACCACGCACATGCCGTAGACCGCATGGAAGTGACGCAGCGCCAGCCGCTCGCTCTCCACGCCGTTCTGGGCACAGACCACGGGAAGTGATTCGCCCGCCGTGGTGCCGTCGGCCACCGGACGACCGGCCCACGCGCTCAGCGCGGCCGCGCTGTGCTGGGTCTTCACGGCCAGGACGAGGACGTCGCCGGGGCGCAGTGCGACCTCTTCCGGACCGGACGCGACCGGCACCGGAACCCGGCGGGCCCCCTCCGGAGTCGTGAACCGGAGTCCTCCCTGCCGCAGCGCCTCGAAATGGGCGCCACGGGCGACGAGTACGACGTCGTGACCGTTCTCGAACAGCCGGGCGCCGATGGAACCACCCACCGCGCCGGCTCCGATGACGATGTACCGCATATCAGCTCCCACTCACTCTTCCCACCGGACTTGGGCCGCGTACCACGTGGCGACCTCCCTCATCCTGTCTTCCACCTCATCGGCGTGCCTTCCGGTCACCACGTAACCGGCCAGGTAGACGCCCGACTTCTCGCCGCCCCGGTAGGTCGTACCGACCGCCCCGCGCAGCCTCTGCTCGGCGACGAACGGCGGCGGGGACTGCGGCAGCGCGGCCAGCCTCCCCCGCTCCGGATAGAACACCACCCAGCCGGCCGACCGCCCCGGCGCCGCACCGTGAACGCACGGCACCAGGCCGTGTTGTGAATGTCCCGTCTGAGCGAGGAACCACTCCTTGTCCAGGTCGACCCCCGCGGCAGCCCGTAGGGCGGCCCCGGTGAGCGCGCCTCCCGTACGACTGGCGACCTCGCAGAACACCAGTCGGTCGTCCGGGGTGTGGAAGACCTCGAGGTGGAAGGTCGTGCGGTCGGGCGTGGGCAGCAGAGCGAGCACCTGGCGGGCGTAGTCGATCAGTCGTGGCGTCAGGGGGTCGTCACGGGTCAGCTGCACCGATCCGAGGTGCCCGCCGGCCCGGAAGGAGAGGCAGTCATTGACGTAGCGCGAGACGAACGCGGCGCGCATCCCGCCGTCGACGATCAGGCCGTCCACCACATGCATGATGCCCTCGACGAACTGTTCCACCTCCGGGTGGTCCGGCAGCCCCGCGGCGAACAGAGCGTCCATGTCCTCGGGCCCGTGCAGCACCTGGGTCCCCGTCGAGCCCGACCCGAGAGCCGGCTTCACCACCACCGGGTATCCGTGGTGCCGGACGAAGGCGAGCAGGTCCACGGGCGTCCGTACGGCTGCGAACTCCGGTACCGGCACTCCCTGTTCACGCAAGCGGGACTTCATCACCACCTTGTCCCGGAAGGCGAGGGCGCTGCTCCAGTCCTGCCCGGGGATGCGGAGGGCCTCCCGCAGCCGGGCCGCGCGCAACAGATCGCCCTCCATCCGGGCCACCACCGCGGACAGGGGAACCGAGTCGGCCAGTTCCAGTGCCGCGCGCTCCACCCCGCCGCCCGAAACGTAGTCGTCGAAAGCCCGCGCGCCGGGGACATGACGGTACTGCGGATACCGGGCCCGGGACACCAGCAGATGGGCGCGGATCCCCGCCTCGGCGGCCCACTTGTCGTACGGGGTGTCCGCATGGTCGCTGTCGACCAGTACCAGGACGTCACGTCCGCTCGCCTCGTCCATGCTGTGCCCCTCCCGTTCCGGATCGCTCGCAGCGTAGGTCGCGACGGCCTCGGACGCCCTCTTCTGATCGAGTACCCCATTGGGCTCGGGGCCCGGACGGCAGAGCGATCAAAAGGATTTGAACGAAACTTCTGCGGCGAAATCCCGTTGCGCTCACAACCCGTGTGAGGCAGCTCGGCTCGGTTACGTTCCAGTCCAGCCACTCCGGGCCACTCCGGCACCGGTCGCGGAGCGCCCGCCAAGGGAGAGTCCATGACGCGAAAATCGCGCCGTACGCTTCACCTGGGAGCATTCCTCATCACCCCCGGATACCACGTCGCCTCGTGGCGCCATCCGCATGCCCACGCGGCCGGCGGGCTGGACTTCGGCCACTACCGCGACCTCGTGCGTACCGCCGAGCGGGGCCTGTTCGACCTGGTCTTCCTCTCCGACGGCCTGGGCATCCGCATCCCGTTCGACAGTCACGACGAGCTCAGCCGCCAGGGACGGATCATCCAGTTCGAGCCGCTGACGCTGCTGTCGGCACTGGCCGTCCACACCGAACGCATCGGCCTGGTCGCGACCGCCTCGACCACGTACCACGAGCCGTTCCACCTGGCACGCAACTTCGCCTCCCTGGACCACCTGAGCGCGGGGCGGTCCGGCTGGAACGTAGTCACGTCCGTCACCGACGCGGAGGCGCAGAACTTCAACCGTGACAGGCAGCCCTCCCACGCACAGCGCTACCACCGGGCCCGGGAGTTCATGGACGTCGTCACCGGCCTGTGGGACAGCTGGGAGGACGACGCGTTCCTCCACGACAAGGCCGCCGGTCGCTTCTTCGACCCCGAGAAGATGCATGTGCTGGGGCACCGCGGCGAGCACTTCCAGGTGCGCGGACCGCTCAACGTCGCACGTCCCCCGCAGGGTTACCCGGTCATCGTGCAGGCCGGATCGTCGCCGGACGGCCGGGACTTCGCCGCCCAGTGGGCCGAGGTGATCTTCACAGCCGCCCAGGACCTGTCCCAGGCCCAGGAGTTCTACCGCGGGATCAAGAAGCAGCTCGCCGACCACGGCCGTGAGCCCGACGAGGCCAAGGTCATGCCTGGCATCTTCCCCGTGGTCGGCCGCACCCGGGCGGAGGCCGAGGACAAGTACGCCGCGCTCCAGGAACTGGTGGACCCGGTGGTCGGCCTCGGCCTGCTCCGGCTGCTCCTCGGCGGAGCCGACATCTCCAACCTGCCGGTGGACAGCCCATTGCCCGAACTGCCCCGCACCGAGGGCAGCATCAGTCGCCAGCAGTTGGTGTACGACAAGGCGCGGCGCGAGGGGCTCACCATCCGCGAGCTCTACCAGTCGGTCTCCGGCGGCCGGGGGCACCGCATCGTCATCGGCACCGCGGAGAGCATCGCGGACGAGCTGGAGGACTGGTTCCTGAACGAAGGAGCCGACGGCTTCAACATCATGCCCCCGGTCCTCCCCGACGGGCTGTGCGACTTCGTCGGTCAGGTCATCCCCGAACTCCAGCGGAGGGGTCTGTTCCGCACCGAGTACAAGGGCAGGACGCTCCGCGAGAACCTCGGGCTCGGCCGGCCGGCCTGGGGCGCTGCGGCCCGCACGCGACAAGACTAGGAGTCACCAGCCATGCCCTCCATCGGCCGGCCGCTGGCCGAGATACCCGCCTCCCCGCTGACGGCGGTCGAACGTCTCCTGCAGCAGCACCGTCACGAGAACCCGGCGAGGCTCCACCAGGGCAAGACGGTCTTCACACCGTGCGCCACGCCTCGCCCGTGGGAGCGCACCGAGTTCGGGATCGCCGCCCACGAACATGCCCCGCCCGCCGGTGTCCCCGCGCTCCGCGAACGCTTCGCCGAGGCCGCCACCGCGCGCCGCGGCACACCGGTCGGCGAGGACGAGGTCCTGGTGACCGGCGGGGCCACGCACGCCATCGCCGTCGTCCTGCACGCCGTGCTGGAACCCGGCGACGAGGTGCTGGTCCTGTCTCCTCAGTGGCTCTTCGCCACCGGCCTGGTCCGGGCCGCGCAGGGCGTGCCCCGCGAGGTACCGGTCTTCCTGGAGCTGTCCCGGGATCCCGCGTACGACTTCGCCGCAACCGTCGAAGCCGCGGTGGGGCCCCGCACGCGTGCCGTGTACTTCAACAACCCGAACAACCCGACCGGTTACCGGCTCGACGCGCACCAGCTCGCCGAACTCGTCGCACTGGCCCGGCGGCACGACCTGTGGATCATCGCGGACAACGCGTACGAGAACTACGACTTCTCCCCGGACGGGTTCATCGACACCGCCACGATCGCAGGGGCTGCCGAGCGCACCTTCTCGGTGCACTCGTGCAGCAAGACCTACGCGATGCCCGGAGCGCGGGTCGGCCACCTCATCCACCCGCCGGGGCTTGGCGAGGTCCTGACCAAGTGGTCGCTGCACACGCTGTACTCGGTCGCCACGGCCGCCCAGTTCGCCGCGTTCGAGGCCCTGGCCACACCGCAGGAGGAGCTCGCGGCCCGGCGTGCCCGCACGGCCGAGTCCTGGCGCCGGACGGACGAGGCGCTTCAGATCCCGCACACTCCGGTGGCCGGTGGCCTGTACACCTTCCTCGACCTTGGTGCGCTGGGCGACGGGAAGGCCGGGGACGCCTTTGTCCGGCGCTGCGCCGAGGAGGGCATCGGCCTGGCACCCGGCAGGGTCTTCGGCGAGCACTGTGCCGGCTGGGCCCGCATCTGTTTCACGGCCGCGCCTCCCGCTCAGGTGCACGAGGCGGTACTGCGCATCAACAAGATCTACCAGGAGTCCCTCCATGCAGACTGAGCTGACCGCATCAGCAGCCACGGGCCTGCTCGCGCCCTACCTGTGGCGGTACGCGTCTCCCGCACAGCTGGGGCTGAAGGTCAACGCCTACCGGGGATACGAGATCGAAGGGCTGGCCCAGGCCCTGTCCACGCCCGACCTGGCGGACAGCCCCGTCGAGTGCGTGATGGTCGGCGACTCGTACTTCATGACCCACCTCGGCCGTACCGGAACAGTGATGTCGGGTCCCGCCGAGCAGGCGTGGGCCCTGGACACCCTGGTCGGTCTGGTGGCTGAGGTGCGGGCCGCGCTGGACGCACAGTTCCCGGCCGACCGCCGGCCGTTCCTGCTCGCCGACCTGCCCGACGGCACGACGGCGAACACCACGGCGGCGCTGGTCGCCGCCGAGCGCTTCGCCGCGTCCGGCGCGGACGCCGTGAAGATCGAGGTGGCCGGCGAGGACGGGATGCGCTGCGTCGAGGCCTGTGCCGCCACCGGTCTGCCCACCCTCGCCCACCTCGGCTACACGCCACAGCTCACCGGGCTCAGCCGCCGCGGGGACGCCGTGGACGACGCGGCGGAACTGTTCGCGCAGGCCCGCCGGGCCCGTGACGCGGGATCGTGCGGCCTGATCGTCGAGATGGTGAGCGAGGCGGTCAACCAGGCGCTGAGCCGTCCGCACCCGCACGGCCTGCCCGTCTACTCGGTGTTCAGCGGCCGGGCCCGCTGGGGCGGCCAGAGCCTCAACCTCTGGGACGCCGTGGTGCGGCCCGCCCGTCGCGGCCGGTACTTCCCGCCCACGCCGACGATCGACTTCGCCGACGTGCCCACCGCGTACACGCCCGCCCTGATCGCAGACCGGATGCGCGAACTGCTCCGGCTCACCCTGGCGGGCTGGTTCCCGCTCCGTCCACACACCGCGCTCGGCCGCCGGGAGTCCGCCGAGATCGCCGCAACCGACCCCTGGAGTATGCCGTGACGATCTTCGACGCGATGGAATCGGCCGTACGGACCTACTGCCGCCGCTTCCCCGCAGTGTTCACCCGGGCCTCGGGCCACCGGATGTGGGACGAACAAGGCCGCGAGTACATGGACTTCCTGTCCGGCGCGGGAGCCCTCAACTACGGCCACAACCCGCCCGAGGTGCGCGCCGCCGTCGTCGACTACCTGCTCGCCGACGGTCCCGTGCACGGATTGGACCTGCACACGACGGCCAAGGCCGCGTTCCTCGAACGGTTCCAGGACGTGGTGCTCGCCCCCCGGGCGATGGAGTACCGGGTCCAGTTCACCGGCCCCACCGGCACCAATGCGATCGAGGCGGCCTTCAAGACCGCCCGGCGGGTGACCGGCCGAACCGAGATCGTCGCGTTCACCGGCGGGTTCCACGGCCTGTCGCTCGGCGCGCTGGCCGCCTCGGCGACCGCCTTCAAGCGGAACGCCGCCGGTGTCCCGCTGTCCCACGTCACCCGCATGCCGTACGAGGGGTTCCCGGGCGAGGACGTCGACACCATCAACTACCTGACCCGTCTCCTCGACGATCCGGGAAGCGGTGTGGACCTGCCGGCCGCCTTCGTGGTCGAGACGGTGCAGGGCGAGGGCGGCCTGTCCGCGGCGAGCCCCTCCTGGCTGCGCCGACTCGCCGAGGTGGCCAGGGAGCGGAACATCCTGCTGATCGTCGACGACATCCAGGCGGGCTGCGGCCGGACCGGGACGTTCTTCAGCTTCGAGGAAGCCGGCATCACTCCCGACCTCGTGTGCCTGTCCAAGTCCATCAGCGGCTTCGGACTGCCCATGGCCCTCGTCCTGGTCCGGCCCGAGTTGGACCAGCTCGGACCCGGCGAGCACAGCGGCACGTTCCGTGGCAACAACCTGGCCTTCGTCACCGCCACGGCCTGCCTGGACTACTGGGCCGACCCGGCCTTCGGCAAGCGGGTCCAGGAACACACCGACTGTCTGACCGGACTCCTCGAGGAACTAGCCGTCAGGTACGAGCAGTTGGGATGCCGCGTACACGGACGGGGCCTGATCCGCGGCCTCGCCTTCGCCGACGACACGCTCGCCGACCGGGTCTCACGCACGGCCTTCGAGAAGGGGCTCCTGGTCGAGACGTCGGGTGCCCGCGGCCAGGTCCTCAAGATCATGCCCCCGATCGTCACCGGCGAGGACGAACTCCGCCGCGGCATCGCCATCCTCGCCGACTCCATCGCGTCGGCCGCAGCAGAAGGGCACGCGCAGTGACCGACCTCTCGGATGCCGTCCACGTCGAAGCCGACCACCTGGACGAGACCGTCCTGCGCCGGATAGCCGACGCCTGGCCCCGCCGTGCGACCATCCGCACCGACCTGGACCGCATCTCCGAGCCGGAGACCTACGACGAGTCCTTGCCGGACTATCCGGTGCGGCTGCTGCCCTTCGCCGAGCACCCCCTGTTCCTGGCCGCCTCGCCGGAGCAGCGCCAGCAGGTGCTCACCATGGCCTGGCTGGTGTACAACGAGCGGGTCATCGCGGCCGAAGAGTACGTCGCCAACCCCACCTTCGCCATGATCATGCACGGTGCCTTCCCGGGCGCCGACGGAGTGCACCTGAAGCGCGCCGTACAGCAGACGCACGTGGACGAGGTCTGGCACACCTACATGCACATGGTGGCCATGCAGCGCACCCGCGAGATCCGGAAGGTGACGAGCGAGCCAAGCCACCCGCACACCGTCACCTACCGCAGGCTCGTGGAGGCCGAGGCGCAGACCTCGGAGCAGTGGGAGCGGGACCTGCTGAGGCTGATCTGGACGACCGTCTCCGAGATCAGCGTCAACGCCTATCTCGAGCTGCTGTCCCGCGACGAGAGCGTGCAGCCCCTGCACGCCCTCGTCCCCCGCCTGCACGCCCGGGACGAGGCCGCGCACTCCTCGGTCATGGTCGAGGTCGCCAAGGCCCTGTACGTCCACCTCAACAAGGAGCAGCGACGCATGTTCGTCGACTCGCTGCCCAAGGCGCTGCACGCCTTCGTCGCCCAGGACTTCGAGGTGTGGCCAGGCATCCTCCGGCACGCGGGGATCGAGGCTGCCGACGAGATCGTCGCCGACTGCCGTGCCCAGACCGGCAACGGGCTGCTGGTCCGGGACTTCTCCGGCATCCGCCGCATCGTCCGGGAGATGGAACTCGAGAACCTCGTCGCATTCGACTTCGGGGACGAGTGAGAGAGGACGTGCACAGCATGCGCGTGGGTTTCGCCGGTCTCGGATCCATGGGTGGCGGCATGTGCCGCCGCCTTGCGGACCGTGGGTTCGACGTCACGGTCTTCGACATCGACCGGGAGGCGGTCAAGTCCGCTGATCGTCACCCGGGTATCGAGGGCGTGTCGGATGTCCTCGGTCTCGCCGCCTCGGTGGTGGTCACCATGCTGCCCGACGGCTCGGCCGTACGGCAGGTGGCGGACGTGCTGCTGCCGCGGCTCGAGCCCGGCTCGCTCATCATCGACACCGGCTCGTCCGCCCCGTCCGACACCCTGGAGCTCGGCCGGGTGGCCGCCGACCACGGTGTCGCGGTCGTGGACGCACCCGTGTCGGGCAGTCCCGCCGCCGCCCGCGCGGGCGAGCTGACCCTGATGGCGGCCGGTACCCCCGACGCCCTCGACGGTGCCGAGGTGGTCCTTTCCGCCCTGGGCCGGGTCCACCGCGTCGGCCCGGCCGGCGCCGGCCACGCCCTGAAGGCGCTCAACAACCTGCTGTCCGCGGTGAATCTGGCCGCGGTCGCGGAGGTCATGATCACCGGCAGGGCCTTCGGCCTGGATCCCGCCGTCATGCTGGAGGTGATCAACGCGTCGACCGGGCGCAACCACGCCTCGGAGACCAAGCTCCCCGACCACGTCCTGTCCGGAACGTTCGACTCCGGCTTCGCCTTGCGGCTGATGCTCAAGGACATCCGTATCGCCACCTCACTGCAGGCGGAGGCAGGCGGCCCCGCGGCCTTCGGCACGGCCTGTGGCGAGCTGTGGGAGAAGGCATTCGCCGAACTCCCCAGCGGCGCCGACAACGTGGAGGTCGTCCGCTGGCTGGAAGGCGTCGCCGGGCGGGACCTGCGTCCCGCCACGGCCGTCCGACCGCGGCAGGAAGGGTGAGCGGCCCATGGGAAAGCTCTACCCGGCGCTGACTCCCGCGCTGCGCGCCTTCATCGAGGAAGCCCCCGTCTTCTTCGTGGCCACCGCGCCGCGGGCGGAGGACGGGCATGTCAACGTGTCGCCCAAGGGCGGGATGGACACCCTGACGATCCTGGACGACACCACGGTGGCCTACCTGGACCTCATCGGCTCGGGAGCGGAGACCATCGCCCACATCAGGGAGAACCAGCGGATCACCCTGATGTTCTGCTCCTTCAGTGCCCGTCCCAAGATCCTCCGGCTCTACGGCAGTGCCCGCTGCGTCTTCCCGGACTCCACCGAGTGGGACGCGCTGACCGGCCGTTTCGGGAAGCATCCCATCCCCCGTTCCGTCATGGTCGTCTCCCTGCACCGCATCGCCGACTCCTGCGGTTTCACCGTCCCCGAGATGACGCTGGTCCGCGAACGCGACCTGCAGGACAAGTGGGGGGAACGCAAGACCCCCCTGGAACTGGAGACGTACATGCGGGAGAAGAATTCCTTCAGCATCGACGGCCTGCCCGCCCGTCCCTGAACCCACCCCACCCCGCGCCCGGCCGGTCCCGCCCGCGGCCGCGTTCACCGCCCGCGGGTCTCGGCTCCCGTGGGCCGCCGGCCCCTCCCCCCTTCGTCCTCCCGGAGGATCACGCATGCGACTGTCGCCTATCGGAACTCGGATGGCCGGGATGTCCGGCCTGCGAAGCATCATGGAGGACGTGGCCTCCACCATGGCGGGAACCGCGGAGGAGGACTGGATCAACCTCGGCATCGGCAATCCGGCCGCGATACCCGAGGCCGGGGCCATGTGGCGGGAGGCGCTGTCGAACGCCCTCGCGGAGGACTTCGACCGAGCCGTCGGGCGCTACGGTCCCTCGCGCGGCAGCACCGTCCTGATCAACGCCGTCGTCGACTACTTCAACGGTGCCTACGGTTGGGATCTGACGCCGCAGAACGTGGTGATCGGCCCGGGCAGTCAGATGGTGTGCTTCGCCGCGGCGGCGCTGTTCCTCGGGCCGGGCCCGGACGGCATGCGCCGACTGGTGATGCCGATGGTCCCGGACTACACCGGGTACCAGGGCCTGTGCATGCACGAGGACGGCATCGCCGGCGTCGCCCCGCGGATCAACCTCGAAGCAGAACACCGGTTCAGCTACTCGCTGGACCTCGACGCGCTGGCCCGCCGCGACGACCTGGGCATGCTCCTCATCTCGAGTCCCGGCAACCCGACCGGCCGCGCCGTCACCCGGACCGAACTGGACGACCTGATCGCCGTCGCCGAGCAGCACGACGTCCCCCTCGTCGTGGACCACGCCTACGGCGCACCCTTCCCGAGGATCGGCGAGGTGCACGTCGACCCGGTACGGCACCGCAACGTCATCAACTGCTTCTCCGTCTCCAAGGCCGGCCTGCCGGGCGAACGGATCGGCTTCGCCATAGGCGACCCGGACCACATCGGGGCGCTTGCCGCCTTCATGTCCAACTCAGTGCTCCACGCCCCACAGCTTCCGCAGGCCGCAGTGGCGGCGGCGCTGCGCGACGGATGCCTGGACCGCGTCACCCGTGAGGCGATCACCCCGCACTACCGTCACAAGCGGCAGTTCATGGATGAAGTCCTCGCCCAACAGCTCCCGCCCGGTCTGAACTGGCGCGTCCACTCCGGTTCCGGTGGGATGTTCTCCTGGATCTGGATAGACCACCCGTGGTTCGACGACATCGACGTGTACCGGAGACTGAAGGAGAAGCAGGTCTTCGTCGTCCCTGGCCGGTACTTCTTCGTCGACGCCCCGTCCACCGACCTCCCCGACGGCCACGCCACCCGCTGTCTCCGACTGAGCCTGAGCGCGCCGGAAAAGGCCATCGTCGACGGCGTGACCCGGCTCGCCGACACTCTCACCGACATGCAAAACCCTGCCTTGGGCTGAGTCCCGAGGCCGCCTGAAGCATCGGGGCTGTTCGGCCCTCCAGGAGCTGGGCTCAGGCGGCATGGGAGGTGTATCTCGCCCACAGCCCACTCGGCGAGCCCATGGCCGTGAAGGTGATCCGCGGCATCCGGCGTGCCCAGGAGGGCTGGGGCTGTGGAGCCCGCCTGGGCAGCCTCACTCGCGCGTTCACCGACCACACCATTGCGGTGCCCCTGTCCGATCCCGCCATGCCACCGGATGCCGTCCGCATGTACGGGAAGGCAGCCTGATGTGCAGACGTGGCCGCTCGTGCAGGATTCGTGCAACATGATCTTGAGTGACGGCTGTTCTCGCAGGCCAGACGCAACTCTGCACAGTAACGGGATATTTAGGGATTCGGGTAATCGGGCACCGCCCCTGCCGGCTTCTTTCATCGCTTCCCATCGCCTTGTACAAGTACGGTGCAAGGCGATGGCGTCCGGCTGACGGTTCGACAGGTGCGATCACACAACTGAGCCCCGTCACTCTTCACGGAGGGTCATGGGGTCTCAGTGTTTTTCCAGCGCTTTCATCCCCAAAGTTCCATGCGCTCGGTGTCGAGCACGACCCTCCTGGCTGACCTCCAGCACCCCAGGCTGGCTGTGGGCCTTCGCCGCCCTCGACGGACAGATGGCCGTCTGAACCCACCAGGGCTACCCGACCGCTAAACCAGCCCCGCCTTGCTGCCCGGCACCGGCATCGACCCGGGCGCGAGCATCGCCCGCTTCCCGGACGGCCGCCGCGCCCGGATCCAGCCCACCCCGCACCCGGCTGGAGGGCCTTCCCCCGACGGGCCAGCCGGCCGCCAAGCGTTCACGGCGGTCCCAGAGGACGCGGGGCATCCGCGTGTGTACTTCCGCAACCCGGACTCGGGCATGGTCTGCGCGGCCCGGCAGGAGGCCGCCCGGCGCCCTGTAGGGCATCCTGGAATAGGCAGAAGCGACCACGGCCATCCTGGGCCTGGACGCCGAGCCCTCCGTCCTTCCTTACCTCTCGAACCACCTGGCGTCGTAGGGTGGTTCGGCAGTCCTGGCCCGAGGCATCGGATTTCAGAGAGACCCACCTCGTCATCGAGTCCCAGGCCTCCAGAGCGTCTGTCAGGACTTCCACAGCGGCCGGGGAATCAGGTCCGACGGTGCTCGCCACGATGAGCAGCATTCCTCCGTACTGCTGCACCAGTGCGGTGAACTCCTCGGTCGCAGGAGCGCTCCAGAGCCGGCCAAACGTTGCCACCGCGACCTCACCGGGACTGGTGAATGCCCAAGCGCGCCCGTCGGACGACCTGGGCGGCAATCCGGACCACAGCGGTTGGAGGCCGAGCACTTCAGCGTTGGCCGACCGGGGACCGAAAGCAGCCGTGGCCGTCCAGCGGTCCCCGCTCTGGACCAACTGCGCCACTTCGATAGAGGGGTTGACAACGAGAGCGGGAACGAGCAGGTCGTTCCGCTCCCCCACAGGCACTCCGGCGGCGAAGGCCTTCCAGCTGATACCCGCCTCTTGGGCCACATTGATCAGGGCCGAATCGTTCCAGTGCGGATACCGCACAGTCCGAAGTGGAAGAGCCGTGCGTCGGCCCGACTGTACTGGTCGTCCACATAGAGTGCTGGAACACCGTCGCGCAGCGGGTATCCGCAGTCCTGGCAGTCGCCTGCCCAGAGCAACTGCATGAGGGAACGGGCTTCCTCCTGCCCGAGTTTGTTCAGGCAATCCTGACTGAAGGCCAGGTGCGGGAGTCCGGCCGAGCCGTCCGCGGCCTCCAGGACCACCCAGTCCGATGGGTGGCCGTGCTCCCGTGCCCTGCTCCACCACTCCTCCCCCAGCCGGATGTTGCCGAAGGAGTACGCGGTCACGCCGGCCATCAGGCAGCCGACCGGGTCGCCCAGATTCCCTTGGTTGACCGCCGCATCGTAGGCACGCGAGACATAAGCGTTCGCCATTTCGTGGTCTTCCCTGCGCAGGAGGACGCCAGCGTACGAGAGCGCGGCAAGCGGGATCTCGCCATCTGCGGCAACTCTCAGGGCCTCGACGGCTTCGTCCGACTGCCACTTCGACCTCAGCCAGTCCGAGTAGTGCAGGGCACTCCCGGGATCGCCGGCCTCGGTACCGCGCTTCCAGAGCGCTATCGCCTCGTCCTGGTTCCCCAGCTTTTCGTGGAGCAGGCCGAGGGCGCCGATCGACTCCCGTTCCCCGCCCTCGATCGCACGCTCGTACCACTCCCGTGCCGCTTTCAGATCCCCCCTCGCGAAGGACAGGGCACCCATGTTGTGAGCCCCGGTGGAGTCACCCAGGCAGGAAGCGCGCTCGAAGCAGCGGCCGGCACCGGAATAGTCTTTCTCCGCGGCCAGCAGCGCCCCCAGGTTGATCAGGCCGTCGGGATCGTCCGCCTTCGCGAGGGGGCGGAGCACCTCCTTGGCCACGTCCGGCCGACCCGCCACCCTGGCGACGGTCGACACCAGCACACGGCGCGTGTCGTCCACGATGCGCAGGGCCTCGTCCCACACCTGTCCCGGGAGCTCACTCGGACGGGACCGGCGCGCGGCGTCGGACACGAGGTAGTCGAACGGCTTCCACGTTCCTCCCCGGCCCGGTACCAGGGGGCTGGTTACGCCCAGCACGATCCTGGACGCCCAGTCCCAGGCCTCCTCCATGCCTTCCGGCCGCAGCGCCGGGCCGCCCGCCCGGTCGAGGAAGTACGCGTGGAGGCGTTCCAGGGACTCCGGCGCCAGCGCAGTGTCCACACCTGTGCGGGCGAGGGCGACGGCGGCCGCGACGAGCGCGGCACCCCGGGCGTTGCCTTTCACCCGGGAAGCGGCCTTCCACCGCTTGAGGACCTGCGGTCCCGCCGCAAGGTACTCCGCCACCCCGTGCGCCCTGTCGGCGTTCAGTGCCGCAACGACGCGCGGATCCTCGCTCAACGACGCAGCCTGCCGCTCGTCGTCGGTCCAGATCCGGTCCAGGGTGATGTGATGCGCTGCGCGGATCACTCTGCCCGGCGAGGACGGCAGGCGCGGCCCGGTGCTCCGCGAGAGCGACGGGCCGTCCTCCTCGTCCGTGTAATGCTCGTGGAACTCGGTGCGCAGCGTTGCAAGCACGACCGCGCCGCGGCGGACGAGCCGGTCGAGCAGGGACGGCGTCAGCCCGTCAGACCGCAGGTAGTTGTGCAGGTCGTCGAGCCATACGACCTTCTTGTAATCACTTCCGGAGGAGGAATGCAGGGAGGACAGGGCGGCGTCGGGGTCCGGCTTGCAGACCGACCAGTCCCGGAGATTGCGGACCATACCTTCGAACAGGGCCCTCGACTTGCCTGCGGCCGAATCCCCTGTCAGCAGCAGCATGCCGCCCGTTTCCGCCAGCGCTTCGAGTCGGGCGTCCACCTGCGCATCAACGCAGCGTGGCACGTATTGCACGACGTCCGGATGGCCGGAGGCATCCGGCGCGCGATGAACACCGAAGGAGACCGGGTCGGCGTCGGCGACAGGGAGCCAGTCGCCTTCGCAGGAGGCGGAGGCCTCGTGCACCACCTGCGGCGCCGGCCTGCCGATCTCCACCACCTCGGGACAGAGCCCTGCAGCTGCCTCCACCGCCCGCCGGAAGCCGGCATCGGCCACCATGACGGAGATGGGAACGGCTTCCACCCGCGCGTGACCCCACTGCGCGGGATCCCCGGAGACCACGCCGATCAGGTATTCGCCGACGAAGAGCGCGGCGCCCGACATCCCCTGCCATGGCGATGCGCCGGAGGTGTCGGCCGCGGGCGGCGGGGCGTGGGAACTGTCCAGGACATAGCGGCCGCGCAGGACGGATGATCCCGGCTTCAGCGTGCCCACGATCTGCTCGGTGTCCGGCCGCATCCCGTCCCGGAGCGAGATCCGCGGGTAGCCCACCGCTTCGCAGTTCTCCCAGGCGGCCAGGCCGGAAATCCGGCCCCACCGGACATCGGACATCCGGCACGTCGTGGCCTCCCTGACCAGGTCTTCATCCACTTCGAGCAGGGCCGCGTCGCACGACTCGTCGTAGCGGCGCCACACGAGGCGGCAGCTGCGCATCCCCGTCCCTCCGGGGACGGCGACGCGAGCAGCCCCACCCTCCCCTTCGAACAGGTGTGCCGAAGTGAGCACCAAGCGGGAGTCCAGTAGGAAGCCGCTGCCCTGCCGCGCTCCCTGGACGATGGCGATGCGTTCGACGGACCGGGCTCTCATCCGCCGCGCAGTCCGGACGGATGCTCGAAGTCACCCATGTCGACCTCGGCCTGATTTCCGATCTCGATCGGCCCGCCGTTGGCCGAGTCCTTCGGCTTCAGCTTCACGGACACCTTGTGGACGGCGTTCTGCGCCACCCCCACCTGGGCGTCGCCGGAGACCACCCATGCCTTGAACCCCGCCTTGGCCGTCGCGTCGCGCCGCAGCTCGACCGAGAAGTCCAGAGTGATCTCGTCGACCTCGAACCTGATGCGCTGGCCGTCCGCGGCGTGCACAGAGGCCATCAGCTGATCCCGCAAGCCCTGTACGGCCTCAGTGAGTTCCACGTTCTCCAACGGATCGCGCACGTCTCCGACTCCCCCGTTCGGTCCACCGTCAACCGCTACCACTATCACAGTGTCCCTGGCACGAAACGGCGATCCGGACAGTGCCTCCAGACACGGCGGGACGCTGTGTGGCCACGCAGCATCCCAGCCGACGCCCACCCGCCCTCGACTGCCCCCTACACACCAGAAGAACGCCAGGAGCCGCACCCTCAGGCCCCTGTGTGCCGCCATCACAAGGGAAAGTCGCAGTCGAAGGCGCACGGCCAGGGCAAGCGATGGCGGACCCACTGGAGCGACCCTGACAGTGTCCACAGACGGATCTGTTCAGTAGAGAGACTGACGCCAAGATGGCCCTGACGAAAGGCGTGAACATTTACACCCTCACAGACCGCCTCGGTCACGCCGATTCAGCGATTACTCTCCGTACTTACGTCCACAGGCTCTCAGGCGCTGGCGCCAAGGTCCGCCGGGGGTCGAGCCTCATGACGGCTCAAGGCGACGACAGCGACTCCGCCGTCGCGGCCGGCCTGCACAGTGTCAAGATGCACGGCATGCTGGACGAATCCCGCATCGAGGCCATTGGCAAAGAATTCGCGGACGACAAGACCGAACGTAACTTGAAGCTGGAACAACAGGGCGCATGGCGCGACTTCGCTGCCGAGGCCACGATCGGCGTTGCGGTGGGTGTCTCGACGGCGGCGATAGTTCCCGCTGGACCGGTAGCCGTGGTTGCTGTTCCTCTGGCCATCGAGACCATTGGCGGCGCTGCCAACACACAGTTCGGCAACGAAACCCTGCAGTGGCTCAAGGACCATGAGTTCGAGAACCACGACGAAGCAGCCCAGGGTATTGACAAGGCCAAGGCTGAAGGGCGGCAGAACGCGATGGGGCCCCTCCTCAACTACGTGGAGGCACACAACATGGAGAGCGGTGAGGTCCGCAAGCTGATGGGGACGGCCGAGGACGCGTACAACAGAGGCGGACGACTCAGCGACACCGACGACGCCCGGGGGTGGTGACGTATGAGGACACTTACACCTATCCACATCCTCCTGATGTGTTCCTTGGCTCTCGGAGTGAGCGCCTGCTCGGAAACGACGGATGAAACAGAAGCGGATGTGGCTGCCGCACAGCGCAAGGCATGCCAGGAACTTTTCGGCGCGTCCGGGCTGAAACAGATAGACCGTGGGGTCGAAGAATCCGAAGAGCTGCGTTTCAGGAGCCCGGCCTCTTTGGCCGATGCCCGATCTCGCCACCGTGATCAAGTCCGGAAGTGGACTCCCGAGAGTAAGCCAACCCCGTACATCGAGTCGAATATGTGCATGATCCGGACCGATATCTCCACGGGGATGCAAATCGGCCTCACATACAAACCTTCTCCCTTCCCTTTCGATACCGCTTTCGACAAAGGGACCAAGAACGGAATTATTTCGGAGCCTCGCCTGACGCAGGTCAACTCGGACGTGAAGCTCGTTTACGGGACCGATGAATACAGGGAAGCCAGATACCAGGTCTACGTGCAGTGCAAGGTACCGGGTACCCCGGCAGGACAGGAGCGCGAAGTCCCTCTGACGGGCGAGCTGACCGACACGCTCACCGACGGTGTGAACGTTCGAGACCATCTCGCGCTCCTCCTGCACTCGGCCCGCGTCATGGCGAACACGCTCGACTGCCAGAACAGGCCCGTCGTGCCCAGCACGCTGCCCGCCTGGGTAAAGGTCTCCTGAGCAGGACCCGTTACCACCTGGGAGGACCCGCCCCGAATCACAATCCTCCACGGCAGCCAGACGAGCCGGAGCGTGACGGTGATCGCACAAATCCCGGTCGTGATCAGCAGGAAAGACGAGGCGCACCCATGAACAGTCCCGGTAATGAAGTTGCGGGTGGACAGCCCAAGCCTCCGCTTCGGCTGTCGGTCGCACTCGGCATCGTCGCTCTGGTGTTCTGCGTCGGTGGCGCCGCCGTAATCGGCGCGCTGTGGTGGGTCGCCGACCGCGCGAAGGCTGATCTGTTGGACCAGGAGATGAACTGCTGCTGGGAAGACGGAGCGAATCCGGTCTGGATGAGCGGCCAAATAGGCATCCGCATCCCGGAGGCCGCATCCGACCGGCGTGCGGGTTACAAGGTAGGGCAGCGCTTCGACACGGGGCTCCTGTCCTTTGTCCTGCCGAGCCAGGAAGCAGAGACGTACACGAACCGACTTATGCGAGACGGCACCGAATTGATTCCGAACTCGGATCCTGAGAAGAAGGATTACCGCCCCGCTGCCCGCTTTGCTCACCTGGGGCTGGTGGAGCCGGAGATTCTCGTCCAGGGACTGAAAAGGGGCGGTGTCTGTCCTGATGAACTCACCACCCTTGAGGGGAAGTACCTTCAGCGCTGCGTCGACCTCTTCGCTCACGAGTTCAAGCCCGGCACGACTCGTATATACGTCCGGTCGACCATCGAACCGTCCGTGACCCCGCCTCCGGCGAGTACGGGGCCGTAGGTACGCGTACGCCCCGAAGCGCCCCTCTGGATGCGGGCCCACGCCCGCCGGCCGCAGCTTTGAGTGACCGACCGGGTGAGGCGACCGCGCCCCGCCGCCTCCCGGTGGCCTCCTTGGCGGGAGGGCACCGGGAACCCCACTACAGGGCAGGCATCCCCCCGCCTCCCTCAGGCCCATGCACTGCGCTTGACCGCGTAGCAGCACAGGCGGGTGCCGTAGAGGTCGAGGGCGTCGTCGGGGTCGGTCGCGTAGTGCGCGGTGATGTCGGGCCATCGGTCCCAGCCGTAGGGGCGGGCGTGGCGGCGGTCGTCGTCGGTGCACGTGAGTTCGACGCGTTCCGGGGTGATGGCGCGCTGTCGCAGCCACGCCTGCCATGCCGGGTTGCCGGCGGGTCCGGTAGTGTCCGGGTGGGTGTCTTCCGCGAATGCTTCGTGCGGGGCCGCCCGGTTTCGGAGCTGGGCGGTGATGTAGGCGGCGGGGCGGGCGGGACGCCAGTCGAGCCACCAGGACGTCAGCTCGGCGGCGATGTCGTGGACGTCCTTCCCCTGGTCGATGACGGGCCGCAGTGCGTATGCGAGGCGGCGCAGGCCTTCGCCCTGGGTCCATCCAACCAGCGGCCGGACCCGGCGGGCGATCCGGATGTCCTGGGCGACCTGCCGTGGGCTGCGGAGCGATGAGTTCCTGGACGGAGAAGCGGTTCGGGACCTCGTGCGCCTGCGCGGGGTGTCTTTCCACCTCCCCCCACCTCAGCTGTACGTAAGCGGAGCGGCCGCCAAGAGAATGGGGCTCACGCCCCCGGCAACCCGGCACGGCCGCACCGGAGTTGTCCACAGACCGTTCCCGTTTCCCGACGACCCGGGCCGTGAACCCTTCACCGTCCAGCCGGTTGCCGTGCGCCCGGTCGTAGACCGCCGGGACGGTGGCCGCGTAGACCGTGGCCGTGCCCGCGTACGGGCGCCCCGGAAGGTGCAGGTTACGCCGCGACCCGTGCCGCACCCAGACGAACGCACCCAGCGCGACAAGCCTCCTGGAACCTGAACCCGACTGAACCCGTATGCCGAGTGTACGTACGGCCACGGAGCGTAGACATCGCGGACGGCGACGTCGTCGAGGACTGGGTGGACGCCGAGTGCATCGCGATGCGGAACCTGGTCCTGATCAAGGACGGCAAGGTCCGCGAGCGGCACACGTACGGCATGGGAGACATGCCCTTCCCCCGGAGTGTCCGCGCGCACATGCGCGACGGCGGGACGCGCTCTCTCCGTCAGCTCCAGACAGTCAAGCCGGCGTTGACGCGGATGCGTCACGACATCCAGCAGGAGACGGGGTGCCTTGCGCACATCAACGCGTGCTTGACGCCTCCGGGGGGCCAGGGCCCCCGCTGCACCTCGACGAAGCGGAGATGGCAGAACTCGGGCGGCAGGCCGCGCTACGCCCGTCAGAACCGGCTTCTCGGTAGCCCCTCCCCCTCGGACTACCCGCCTATCGAGATCAAGCACTGGCTCGACAGGCCGGTCGCCCACATCGCCACGACGTTCACCGACCTCGTCTCGGCTGTCGACTGGCTGAAGGGAGAGCTCTCCGCCATGCACCCGGTCGACGCCGCCTCGTTCTCGATCGAGGACCGTGTCGCGTACTCCCACGCGACGTTGCGGCAGGCCGTCGCGGCAGACGCCGTTTACGGCTACTACGCGCAAGGGGGAAGCTTTGTCTCACGCACTTTGATCTCCTGTCCGCGCGGGGCTGCCGCGGGGGGCGGGACCCCGCTGCCCGGAAGGACGGGCGTAGGGATGCAACGGATAGGCAGGAGGGCCCGGCGATGGCCGCCGGGCCCTCTCGTGCGTAGGTAGTGCAGGCCGCCCACGACCCGAAGGACCTTGGAGACCCCGCACCGGACGGCCACCCGGCAATCGCCGCTGCTCGTATCCCGAAGAGACACCCAGAACCCGCCCGACACCCGTGATCAGAATTCACGCGGTCGATCGAGGATCAGAGCATGATGAGCAGACGCGTCTTCGGCTTGAGCTTTCTATTCACCGAACGACTCTGCACATATACCTCCAACTTGGGATTGTTCCCCGCCTTCACGGAGACGGTCCCCTGGATACCCGTGCCGAACAGAAGGTTGCGCGCCGCGTCGCCCGTGTATGCGCGGTCGGTGTCCTTCTCGACCACGATGACTTCCTTGTTCGGCTGAACCTGAGCCCGGGTGCCCAGCTGGTAGTAACACGAACCGCGTTCGTACGTCACGCCCGGATGCGAATCAACGAAAGGCCGAATCTCGATCTCCTTGTCGACCTTCAGGAGCCGGTACTTGTCGGCCGGGATCGGTTCGAGGTTCGCCCGCACCTCGTCGACCGATATGTCCTGGCCGACGGCGAACAGGTTCTTCGTGCCGCGCACGCCCTGCTCGCGGCCCCGGAGGAAGCTGGTGGCGGCAGCGCGCACGGTGCCGATCGCCTCCTCGACACCCTCCTGGGAATCCGCATCCCAGATGGCGATGTTTCCGGCCGGGAAACCGTAGTTCTGGGCGGTTCGCTTCGCCAGGGAGTTCGGAACGAGGATCGCGGAAGTCCAGTGGCCCGGAAGCTTGCCCATCTTCGCCGCGATCTTGTCGAGCCAGGGGCCGAGGATGGCCATGTCGCCGTCGTGCCGCCTGTCGCCGCCGGAGGCGTTCTCCTCGCCGTCCGTCACCACGATCTGGAGGAAGCTGTGCTCGCCGTACTCCTCCCAGATGTGGCCCAGGTCGTCCAGGGACTTCAGAGAGGCCTCGATGAGCGCCGTAGCGCCGTTGTTGACCTTGTACAGACCCCGCATGGACGGCAGATGCTTCACGTCCATGTCCCAGACCAGATTCTCCACCCTGTGGTCGAAGGAGTAGAGGCTGATCCGGGTCTCATGGCCGAGGCTGTCCGACTCGGCCTTCAGACCCGCCACGAACTCATCCACAACACGGATGAGCTGACTTTGGTGCTGATACATGGAACCCGAACAGTCCACTACCAGCGCGACGTGATTCACCTTGTGCTGGATCTTGTTGGCGGACACGTTTCTGCTCCTTTTCCGAGGCTCCCCGAGTGACGCTTTCACTCTATGGGGAGGCACTGACAACGGCGTTTGACGGACGATCACCTGCCTGCACCTGGCGCCCTGCTCGGCACCCAGGAGACGATCCGGAGTCCCCGGCCGTCAGCTCTTACGACCGTCCTGGGCAGCCGGCCGAGACCGGGCCCGTGGCGAGCCGCGCCGTCGTCCGGTTCCGACGCCGCCGTCACGGGCCGTGTGCTTGTCGTGGCCGACGACCGGACCGACGCCGCAGCCCTCAGCCGCCTGGTCGCAGAGCTCAAGACGCACGGCGCCGGGCGGGTGGACGTCGTCGCACCCGGCAACGTGCCCCCGGCCGCCGCCGGCCTGCTCACCGTGCGACTCGGACCCGCCACCCGCCCGGACGTCGCCCGCGAACTCGGTACCACGACGGCCCCCGACCACGCCGAGGGTTACGCCCTGCGGGTTTCGGCACACAGGCCCGGATCGGCGATAGCCCTCGGCGGCACCGACGTCGTGCCGCCCAGCATCACCGACCAGCAGGCCGAAGGGGCGGCAAAGCTGTACGGACGCAAGGTGTTCGTGTGGGACAACTATCCCGACAACGACTACGGGAACACCAGAGGACGGCTGCTCCTCGCGCCGTACGACAAGCGTGAGGCAGGACTGTCCGCGCACCTCACCGGCATCGTGGCCAACCCCCATGAACCAGCCGTACGCAAGCAAGGTCACCGTCTTCGGCACGGCCGACTTCACCTGGAACGACACGGCGTACGACGCACGCGCCAACTGGCGCCGCGCCATGGCCTACCTCGCGGGCGGCGACCGGGCGGCGACCGATGCCCTGCTGGTGTTCGGCGACCTGGAACACCTGGCGCCCACCTTCGGCGCCACGCCCTGGCAGCCGCAGGCTCCCGAACTCGCCCGCCGGACAGCGGCGTTCCGGGCCTCCTGGGACTCCGGCGACCGGGCCGACGCCGTGCGCGAGCTGCGCCCGTACGCAACCGCGATCCGGAACGCGCCCGCGGTCATCCGCGGGGGCGCCGTCCAGCCCGGATTCGTCACCGACGCCGGGCCCTGGCTCGACGCCACCCGGCTGTGGGGCGACGCAGCTGTGACGATGCTCGACGCACTCGACGCCTGGAGCGCGGGCGACAAGGACACGGCCGCGCAACTGCTCGCCGCATCACGGCGTCTGCGGGAACAGGCACGCGCCGTGCGGGTCGACCCGCCGCGCAATACCTGGGGCAGCGTCCAGCCCAAGGTCGGTGACGGCGTGCTCGACACCTTCCTCGCGCAGGCGGAGAGCCTCATGCGATAGGTCCCCCGGCCCCGCGCGCGGATGAACCGCACCATGAGCACACCAGCGAAAGGGCGTTCATGACGAACCATTCCCACCGGCTGCGAGGCCGCCCGCGCGTCTCACGACGGCGAGCGATCGTCGGCGGCCCGGCCGCCGGTCCCGTCCTCTCCCTCGCATACGAAGAGCTGTTCGGCATGGGCACCGCACGAAGGAACTGACCTGCCGACCCGAGCCGTGCCTGCCCCGATCGCGCAGTGTGCAAGGGCGGGCACGGCCCTGGCGTGGCCATGCGCCTGGTCCCGGGAATCGGCATTCCGCCCGGTCGGGGCGCCGAAACCGCTGGTCGTGCCTGTTCACCGGGGCGTCGGCCGGTCCGGGCCGCGCTGGTGGCCGACGTCGCGGACGAGGTCCAGGCCGAGGACGCGGTCGAGATGGGCGAAGGTCTCGAACTTGGCACCGGCCGGCACATCGGACCGTCCCGCCACATCGGCCAGCAGATCCAGCACGGCACCGACACCGAGATCGTCGACGAGCGCCGCATGCGACTGTCGCAGCAGGTCGGCGGGGATCGGCCTGGACGGCTCCTGCGCCCAGTCGGCCACCTGCTGACGCCACTGCCGCAGTGTGCGCCGGGCGTCGGCCAGCACTCCACCGGTGACCGTGACAGGTGTGCCGTAGGGGCGGCCGAGCAACAGCAGGCGCACGGCCAGTGGATCGGCGACCTCCGGTACGAGTACGTCCGGAAGGTCCGAGGAGAGAAGGTGGCCGGGGTCCGGGACACCCTCGTCCAGCGGCGCCGTACTGACCTGCCCCACATCGATCCGGACCCCGCCCATGGCGTCGTCCGTGTCGGTGCCCTGGGCGACCACGTGTACGTCGGCGGGGCCGCCGAGCGCCCCGTCCGGATGGTGGCCTGCGACGACGAGGGGCGGATGGATGCCGAGCGCCGTCATGACGCGGTCGAGCGCCCGGGCCTGATCGTGCGTCAGGTCCGGGGTGGTGAGGACCGTGACGACCTGCAGGCCGTTCAGCTCCGCGGTGCGCGCCAGTACGTCGCCGACCAGCGGCACACGCAGGTACACCGGACCGGCCCCGGTGCCGATGGCCGGCAGATGGACGCAGCTGCGCAGCAGGCGGCGGGGGGCGGCGGGGATCTCCACGAGGTGACCGGTGCGGGTGTCGGCGATACGCAGCATGTTCGGAGGCTAGTCGCGGGCACCACCCGCACGTGGGAGAAACCGGCCGGGGCGGCGGTGTTGCGAAGTGCGGAGCAGCACATGGGGCGAAGATGACGGGCCCGCGCCACTGCAGCCCACCAGTCCGCGCCGTTGACGCCTTATGACGGAAATATCCCTCAGGCGTATCGTGGGGTTCGGGTTGGTGCACGCTCACGTGCACGGCCCGGAAGGGCGGCCCCGGTGCGTATTGCCGGGGCCGTTGTGGCGTATTGCCTCCCGGCTACGTGGCGACGATGCCGGCGGCGTCGAGAACCTGCTCCGCCGATGTGCAGTTACCGTCCAGTACGGCCATGGTCATCGCGGTGTGTGCGGCCGAGGCGGAGGCGTGCGGTGGGATCACCAGGAACGAGAAGTGGTCCTGATGGCCGCGGGTGACGATCATTGTGCTGTCGTCGACGGCGGACCAGTCGATACGAATCTTCCGGTCACCGATGACCAGGTGTCCCGGGGCTTCGTCCCAGGCACTCGCGTCGAGGCCGACCCGTGCAATGGGTCCCAGCCTGACCGTCAGCGCGTCGATCAGGTCGGGCAACTGGCTTTTGATGTCACGGGAGCGCGGCCACCAGGCGCCGTCGAAGAACCCGGCCCGGCTGGAGGTCGTCTCCATCCGCAGAAGAGCGCTACCAGGCACCGGCTGATCACCGGTGTCCGCCAGGAGCAGGAGAAGCTCCGGGGTACGTTCGTCGGCAGTCATGAGATGCCACCTGTCTGGAGATCACCTGCTGAAGTCGGTAACCCTTGGTGTCGAAGGTCTTCACGCCCCGCCGCCCGGGGCCGTGCCCTCGGGAACGGCTCGTCGGGCGGCAGGCATCCGGGGAGATGCACCCTGGCCGCCCTCGGCGTCCCAGACCAGTTCCCGGGTCGAGTCCCAGTCGGCCTCGGCCGCGATCCGGAAGAACTCCGCCTCCCGGATCAGACCGCTCGCGGTGAGAACCCGCAAGGGATCGGTGGCTGCGGTCATCAGCCGGGCAGCTGTGGCCTGGCCGGTTTCCGGCGGGATCACCAGCAGGTCCCAGCGGCCGGTCGTGTAGGAGAGCAGCAGGAGCTTATGGGGGTCCTGTTCGGCCTTGAACCAGCCGACATGGACCAGATGCCCGGCGACGCGCACCTTGCGCGGGACGACCGGCCAGAACGTGGGGTTCACGGTGACCCGGGTGATCCGGCCCCACAACGGATCCAGTACGGCCGTCAGCGACGGCAGTTCCGCCGTCAGGTCGCGGGAGTGGGGCCACCATGCACCGTCGACCAGAGCCGGAGAGGTGCCGGCGGGCGCCAGCATGAGTCGGAGCGGCAACGAAGAAGGGGTCCGGTCTTCGACCGCGGACGTGTACTGAATGGTCGCGGTCATGACGCGAACCCTGCCCCGGGCCGGTCATGACCGGCCCGGTGTCGTGAATCGCCGAGAGCGGCACCCACCTGAAAGCGGGTGCGCGAATTGTCCTCGGTGACTCCAGGGTACTCCCGGCCGGACCGGACCGAGCCGGGCCGGGCCGTTCCGCTGCCGCATGGCCATGGGCCGTGTCCGGAGAGCGGCTACCGCGCCGACGACGGCACCGGCCGGCGTCCGAGGAACGCCACGAGCCGGTCCACGGCCGACGCGTCCGCGTCGACCGGAACGATCTGGCCGAAGGGCAGGTTCTCGCCCCGGTACTGCGGCGGCAGAGTGACCGCCGCGCGGGCGAGGGTTTCTGCCGCTTCCCGGTCGGTGTAGGGAATCGGCTGCCCGGTGGCGACCGCCAGGTCCCAGCCATGGGTCAGGTACTCCATGACGGTCATGCTGAACACCGTTTCGCCCGGCATGCTGCCGCCCGTGACGCTGACCTGTCGGTCGAAGCCGTACTTCTCCCAGCCCTCGACGACGCCGGCCGCGGCGGCGCGGAACTCGCGGGCGGGGTCGGCGCCGCATCTGTGGTTTGCCGCATCGGCTTCGTGGGACCGGCCCCGGGAGCCGGCCTCGAACACGAGGAGCCACCCGACGATGTGATTGATCAGAGCCTCGACGTCGTAGTCGTCGCACGGGGTCGGAAGGCTGAGTTGGCCGGCATCGACTCCCTCGATGACGTCGCCGGTCTTGGACAGCACACCCGCAAGGAGATCGACTTCGCTCATGGCCGGAGCCTATGCGGAGCCGGAGAAGCGGTCTTGAAGAAACACGACACCGCGGCCTCGTTAGCATGGTTCCGTGACCCGGCAGACCGATCAGGACACCCGCGGCATCGTCGACCCCCGCACCGGATTCGAGCACTTCGAGCTGACCCGGCACCTGCCCTCACCCGACCTGGCCTGGGCAGTCGACTGCTACTGGGTCGTTCGCTGGGACATGCCGGACGGGGAGTCCTACGAACAGCGCGTGATCCCGCACGCTGCCGTGCATCTGGTGTTCGAGGCCGGTACCGCCACGATCGAGGCCATTTCGCCGCACGAGTTCGTGCGACGGCTGGAGCGCCGTGGCCAGGTCTTCGGCGTCAAATTCCGGCCGGCGGGATTCCGGCCCTTCCTGCGTGGCCGGGTGTCCGCCGTCGCCGGGCAGCGGTTCGCGGCGTCGGCCGTGTTCGGCGCGGAGGCCGACGAAACGGCGCGTGTGCTGGCCGGGGCCGACGACGTGAACGGGTCGACGGCCGTCGTCGAGAACCTTCTCCGTTCCCTGGACGTACAACCGCTGTCCGCGACCGGGCCGTTGAACGCCGTGGTCGGCCTCGTCGTCGCCGACAGGTCGCTGACCAGGGTCGGCGATCTCGCCGATCGGCTGGGAATGAACACGCGCAAGCTGCAACGACTGTTCGCCGACCATGTGGGCCTCAGCCCCAAGTGGGTCATCAACCGGTGCCGGATCCACGAAGCCGCGGAGGCGGCCATGCGCCGGGCGTCCATCGACTGGGCGGAACTGGCCACCGAACTCGGTTACAGCGACCAGTCCCACCTCGTCCGTGACTTCACCGCCACCGTGGGCACCTCCCCGGACCAGTACACCCGCCGGGCCGCACGAACGCCGACGCACTGACCGTCACCCCGCCTCACGTTCAGGACGCAGGACCGCACCGATGTCACCCGTACCGACCGCGCCCGCTCGCAGCCGGAGCGCGGCGCGCCAGGACTGCTGACAGCGGGAGAGCGTCAGCGCTCCTCGGTCAGCTGCTCGTCCAGTTCGTCGAAGAGCAGCTCGCTGTGGCCGGTCTGACCGGTCCGGTAGGCGGATCGCGCCACCAGGTGGGCGGCGACCGGGCCCGTCATCAGCTGGAAGAAGCCGATCAGCGCGAGGGTGGCGAGATCCATGCCGCTGCGCAGCCGCAGGGCCACCCCGGCGAGGACCAGGAGCATGCCGAGCGTCTGCGGTTTGGTGGCGGCATGGCTGCGGGACAGCACGTCCGGCAGCCGCAGCATCCCGATCACACCGAGCAGACAGATGGCCGCACCGGTGAAGACCAGCACCGCACCGGCCGTGTCGAGGATCTGGAGCCAGACACTCACCGTGCTCCCCCCTCGCGTCCGTCGCTGCTTTCGGTTGCGTCCGCACCTCGCCGCAGCGCCGGCCGGTCGCGTGTGGCGATGAAGCGGGCGATGCCGACCGACCCCGTGAACCCGAGAAAGGCCAGCACCAGCATGATCGGGAAGTAGAACGGCTCGCGCGCGAAGGCGGACTTGGCGCCGAGACCCGCGATGATGAGGGCGGCGCACACGTCCAGCGAGATGGCCCGGTCCAGCATGGAGGGGCCTCGCCAGATCCGGGTGAGGAGCCCGGCTCCGGCGATGACGATCACGACGACGGCCGCGGTGAGCAGCACCCGGTCGACGGACTCCGGCACGCTCATGCGCCGTCCCCCCTTTCGTGCCTGATCGGTGGTGGTGGTTCGGCGACGCGGCCGATCTCGTCGGGGGTACCGAAAGCCCGTACCGTCAGCTCCTCGAGCCGCCAGACGGAGCGCCGCGCCGCGTCGAGTGCGGCGGGTCTGTCCGCGTCGAGGACATGCAGGAAGACGGTGGCCGTGGCGCGGCGCACTTCGACGACCGATCCGCCGGGCACATTCGACACGGCCACGGCGGTGGCCGCGAGCATCAGGTCGGAGCGGCAGCGCAGCGGTACGGCGATGACGGCGGCCCGGTGCGGATGGTCGACGAAGATCTGCCGGGTGACCCGTACACCCGAGGTGTACATGTCGTAGAGCAGATAGCCGGCGAGCATCAGGATGCCCCATGGGTGCAGGCGGAGCCCGAGGTCGACCCTGGGCAGCGGGAAGGCCAGGCAGACGGCGACCGCGACGAGCACACCGGTCAGTACGTTGGCCCAGTTCAGGCTGGACCACAACAGCACCCAGATGAGGGTGAGCCAGGCGATCAGCGGGAGGTCGAGCACACGTCCCCGCCCGCCGAACTCACAGCTGAAGGGCGGCAGGTCCTTGTTCCGGAAAGATGGCTTGATCAGGCGTTTCACCGGCCGAGCACCGCCTCGACATAGGAGGCGCGTGCGAGGAGTTCGGCGGCCGCGCGGTCGGTGTAGGAGGTCAGCGGTCCGGCGAACACGGTGAAGGCGAGTCCGAGGGCGACGGCTGCGGCGGTGGCCGCGGTCATCGGCCGCGGCAGTTTCGTGGTGGTGGTGACGGCGTGTCCGTGCAGGGTGGCCGCGACCGCGCGCCCGGCGGGCTGATGGCGGGGGCGGACCGGTTCGTCGCCGCTGCCCGGGATGTGGTCGGGGCCCTCGTCGGCGTCGTTGTCGTCCTCGTCGGAGTCGGACTCCAGGACGGTGCCGTACGCGGCCTGTCCGGGGGGCGCGGCCCGCCAGAACGCCAGGTTCCAGACCTTGGCCATCACGTACAGCGTGAGGAGGCTGGTCACGGCCGACCCGATGACGAGGATCCACGCCCAGACGCTGCCGTCGGCGACACCGGCCCGCATCAGCCCGAGCTTGCCGATGAATCCGGACAGCGGCGGGATGCCGGCCAGGTTCATGGCCGGTACGAAGAAGAGGACGGCGAGCAGCGGGGCGGCCTTGGTCAGTCCGCCGATCCGGGTGAGTTCGGTGGTGCCGCCCCGGCGTTCGATCAGCCCTGCCACCAGGAAGAGCGTGGTCTGGACGGTGATGTGGTGGGCGACGTAGACGATCGCGCCACCGTACGCGTCCCGGGTGGCGAGGCCGATACCGAAGACCATGTAGCCGATGTGGCTGATGAGGGTGAAGGAGAGCAGCCGCTTCAGGTCGGTCTGGGCGACGGCTCCGAGGATGCCGACGACCATCGAGGCGAGTGCGGCGGCCATCAGCAGGTCGCCGAGCCGGTTGCCGGGGAAGAGCAGGGTCTCCGTACGCAGCATGGAGTAGACACCGACCTTGGTGAGCAGACCGGCGAAGACCGCGGTGACGGGTGCGGGCGCGGTCGGGTACGAGTCGGGGAGCCAGGCGGCGAGCGGGAAGACGGCGGCCTTGATGGCGAAGACGGTGAGCAGCATCGCCTGGATCAGGGTCTGTACCCCGAGCGGGAGTTCGGCGAGCCGTCCGGCCAACTGGGCGAAGTTGGCGGTGCCGGTCGCCGCGTATGTCATGGCGATGGCGGTGAGGAACAGCATCGACGAGAACAGCGAGATGATCACGTAGGTGGAGCCTGCGCGGACGCGGGGTCCGGTGCCGCCGAGGGTGAGCAGGACGAAGCTGGCGACCAGCATGATCTCGAAGCCGACATAGAGGTTGACGAGGTCACCGGCGAGGAAGGTGCAGGAGACCCCGGCGACCAGGATCAGATACGCGGGGTGGAAGACCGCGACGGGTGTTACCTCGTCCCGGTCGGCCATGCCCTGGCCCAGGGAGTAGACCAGCACGCAGAGCGTGATGGCGGAGGAGACGGTCAGCATCAGCCCGGACAACCGGTCGGTGACCAGGGTGATGCCGAGCGGTGGTGCGAAGTCGCCGAGGTGTACGGAGAGCGGGCCGCGGGTGTCGGCGACGATCATCAGAGTGAGGGAGAGTCCGAGTACGGCGCTGAGCACGGCGACGCTGATGAAGCGCTGGACCTGCTTGAACCGGGTGCCGAAGGCGAGGCTCAGGCCGGTGGCGCAGAGCGGCAGCAGCACCGGCAGGGGGACCAGTGCGTTCATCCGGTGGCTCCTGGGTCGGCGTCGGCGGAGTGGTCCTGCTGCTGGGCGTAGTCCGCGGGGTCCGCGCCCAGTACGTCGTGCCAGAGGTCCCCGGTGGCGTACCGGCCGCGGGCCTGCAGGGCGCGGTCGGCGCGCAGCCTGGCCCTCAGGCGGCGGCGCTCCTCGCGGTACCGGGCGCGTTCCTCGTCCGTGACGTCCGAGGCGGCCCGGTACCGGTCACGCAACTCGTCCCGCTCCCCCAGTACCTCGGAGCGCAGCGCGATGCGCCGGTCCTCCAGGTCGTCGTGGACCTCGTCCGTGCCGGTCAACTGGTGGCTGCGGTAGGCCATGGCGAGGAGGAACGCCGTGGTGGCGAGGGTGATGACGATCGCAGTGAGCGCGATGGCCTGCGGCAGGGGGTCGGTGACCTGTCCCAGCGGGACGCCGTAGAGGAGCGGTTCCCGGCCGGCCGGTCCGCTCGCGGCGAGGACGAGCAGATTGATGCCGTTGCCCGCGATCACCGCGCCGAGCAGGATGCGGGTGAGGGGCCGGGTGAGCATGAGGATGCCGCCGACCGCGCACAGCACCGCGGCGGTGGCCAGGAGCGAGAAGCTGACCGTCATCCGGGCGTGCCTCCCGTCCCGGGTGCTGTTCCCGGTGGGGTGGCGGTGCTCGCCGCGGCTGCCTTTTCGACCGCTGCTCGCTCGATCTGCCGGTCGATCTTGGCGCCGAGGGCGCGCACGATGTCCAGCACCACGCCCAGGACCAGCAGATAGACGCCGAAGTCGAAGAGGACCGGGGTGCCCAGATGGTATGCGCCGATCAGGGGCAGCCGGCCGTGGTGGGTCCAGGCGTGCAGGACCGTTCCCTCGGCGAGGCCGAGCAGGGCGACGCCGGTGGAGATGAACAGACCGAGGCCGGTGAAGAGTCCGGGCTGCAGCGGCGCGGCCTCGGCGAGTTCGAAACGGCCGCCCGCCAGGTAGCGGGTGATCAGGGCGAGCCCGGCGACGAGCCCGCCGACGAAGCCGCCGCCCGGCATGTTCTCGGCGCAGAACAGCAGATAGACCGAGAGCACCAGGATCGGGTGGAACAGCAGCCGGGCCACGACCTCGAAGACGATCGAGCGGTGCTCGGGTGCGAGCGTCGAGCCGGCCGCCAGCCAGCTGCGCTCCGGTGCCCCTTCATCACCGTGCGGAAGTCCCGTCATCTCGGGGGCCGTCAGCGACCAGGCAGTACGCCCCTGCAACTCTTCCCGCAGTGACGATCCCTCGGTGCGGCGGTGCAGATAGATCAGGCTCGTCACCCCGATCGCCGCCGCCGCGAGCACGGCGGACTCCCCCATCGTGTCCCAGGCCCGCAGGTCGACCAGGATGGTGGCCACGACGTCCTTGAGGCCGTGGTGGGCGGTCTCCTCCACCATGGCCGCGCCTGCCGGGGCGGCCCTGCGGGCGGCCGCAGCGACCCACACCACCACGCCGAGCGTCGCCGCCGCGGCCAGCGCCACCGGAATGCGTACGGCACGCCGCCAGGTGCTGACCGACTCCTGGAAGTGCACCGGCATCCGCCGCAGCACCAGCACGAACACGATCATCGACACGGTCTCGACGCAGAACTGGGTGAGCGCCAGGTCCGGACCTCCCTGGATGACGAAGAGGAGCGCCGCGCCGTATCCGGTCAGCCCCGCCAGGACCACGGCCTTCATCCGGCGGCTGACGGTGAGACAGAGGAGTGCGGCCGCGCAGGTCAGCACGGCGATGGCGCCCTGCAGCGGGATGTCCCAGACCCTCGGGAGGGCCGCCCGGTGCCAGGGCCGGTCCACACCGAGGACGGTGAGCTGGCCGGCCAGCATCACGAGCAGGGTGGTGGCGAGGTAGACGGAGAGCGAGCCGCGCTGGACGAGGCCGGTGAGCTGGAGGGAGAGCCGTTCCAGGCCGAGCAGCAGGTGCCCGAAGACGCTGTCGGCGGTCGGCCAGGCGATCCGCCGGGAGAGCCTGGTCACGGTGGTGCGTACGGCGAAAAGCACCACGCCGCCCGCCATGGCGATGGCCGAGAGCAGGAGGGCGGTCCCGAATCCGTGCCAGAGCGAGAGATGGTACGGATGCGCGGACGGGGGGAACGTGTCCGCGTACGCACTGAGCAGCCGGTCGGTCCATCCGACGCCAGGTCCCAGCACCAGCCCGCAGACCGCGAGCAGAGCGGGCGACGCGAGGAACGCCCAGCCGACCCGGTGGACCGGAGTGTCCTCGACGCCGGGTTTGCGGGCGAAGGCGCCCCAGACGAATCGCACGGTGTACGCGACGGTCAACGCCGAGCCCGCGACCGTGACGCCCAGCGCCCAGCGGTCGGCGGTGTCTCCGTGCAGCAGCGCCTCGAACGCGGCCTCCTTCGCGGCGAAGCCGAGCAGCGGCGGCAGGGCGGCCATGGAAGCCGCGGCCAGCACCGCGACGGTGCAGACGTGCGGCAGCGCCTGGCCGACACCGGAGAGCTTGCGCAGATCACGGGTTCCGGCCGCGTGGTCGACGATGCCGGTGACGAGGAACAGCGGGGCCTTGAACAGGGCGTGGCCCAGGATCATGACGGCGGCGGCCAGTGCCGCGTCCCGGTTGCCGACCCCGGCGAGCAGGGTGAGGAAGCCGAGCTGGCTGACGGTGCCGTAGGCGAGGACGAGCTTGAGGTCGTTCAGGCGCAGCGCGCGCCAGCCGCCGAGCAGCATGGTCGCGGCGCCGAGGACGATCACGACGGGGCGCCAGACCGGCACGTCGGCGAAGCCGGGCGCAAGCCGGGCAACGAGGTAGACGCCCGCCTTCACCATCGCGGCGGCGTGCAGATAGGCGCTGACAGGGGTGGGCGCGGCCATGGCGTTCGGCAGCCAGAGGCTGAACGGCCAGATCGCCGACTTCGACAGGGCCCCGCACAGGATCAGCACCACCGCGACCGAGACGGCGAGGCTCGCCCCGGGCGGGTCGGCGAGGATGGCGGAGATCCGGTAGGTGCGCGCCGACTGACCGATGATCAGGAAGCCGACGAACATCGCGAGGCCGCCGAGCGTGGTCACGGTGAGCGCCTGGAGCGCGGAGCGGCGGCTGTGTTTCTGCTCGCTGTCGTACCCGATCAGCAGGTACGAGAAGACCGTGGTCAGTTCCCAGAACACATAGAGCGAGATCAGGTCGTCGGCGAGGACCAGGGCGAGCATGGCGCCCGCGAACGCCAGGAGGTTCCCGGCGAAGCCGGCCAGCTGTGGGGTCTCGTCCGTGAAGTACGAGGCGCAGTACAGCAGGACGAGCGTGCCGATTCCGGCCGCGAGCAGCACCATCAGTTCGGCCAGCGCGTCGAGCCGCAGATCGACGGTGACGTCGTACGCCGGCATCCACTGCCACGACCAGGTGACCGAGCCGCCGGACGCCGCGGTGTCCCACTGTGTGGCAGCCCACACGGTGGCGGCGGCCGGTGGCAGCGCGAGCACGATGAAGGCTCGCCTGCCCAGCGCTCGTACCAGCGGGCGCGCGCAGGCGGCCAGGACGAAGTGGCAGACGACGAGCGCGGTCATACAGCCCCGGGGGGCGTCCCGCGCCCGCCCCGGTCGGGCGTCCGGGGCCTGGGCGATGCGTCAAGGGCAAAGGGCACTAAATACAGATATATCCCCGAGCGTGCTTCACCCGTACGGCGCGCCGCGCCCCGCTCGGCGCAGTGGGTTCACTTGTGCTCGCCGCAGTGGATCTGGCGGGTGCGGTTACGGATCTCGGCACCGCCACCCCAGCGGGCAGCAGCTTCCGCAGCGCGGCCCACTCCGCCTCGGTACGCCGACGGGGATCACCGTGGCTCAACCCGGCCAGAAAACCCACCCGTTCGAACAACAGGCCCTGCCCGACCCGCTCACCACTGCTCTCGACGACGCCACGAAAGGCGCTACAGGTGGCCGTCGCCATCAACCTGGCCACGCCCACCACCCCCGCTTCCCCACACGATCCCGATCAGTTCGCCGGAGCGGCCGCATCACGGCACTCCGATCGGCTTGACGACTGACAGTCACACAAGGACACGGCCTCACCGCACCCCGTCGATCCGTCCGAGACCCCCGCAGGGAACCACAACGCGCGGGAAGAGCACAATCGTCAACATCCCACGACGCGGAGAACGAGGAAGGCTCCCCACTCACACAAACAGAGGAGACCACCACTGGACGGGAGGAAACGAGTGGCAGATCCCCAGCAGCCGCCCCCCATTTGCCGGTCGGTCTGAGCCAATCCCCCAACAGTCGAAGACCCTGCCCGTCGTGGCCGGCTGACCGTCCGCTCTTCCCCGTCGCTTCCCCCTACTTTTCTCGCTCTGGAGAGATCTGAGATGGCATCACCCCTGCGCGTCCTGATTCACGGCGGCGGCATCGGCGGACTCGCCCTCGCCACCGCGCTGGCCCGGCGCGGCCACACCGTCGAGGTCGCCGAGCTCCGCGACGAGCTGGACGCGCTCGGCGTCGGCATCATCCAGCCGTCCAACGCCCTCCATGTGATGCGGGAGATCGGGGTTCTCGACGACTGCCTCAAGGCGGGCTTCGAGTGGGAGATCCTGACCATCGCCGACCCGGCGGGCAACACGCTCGCCGAGATACCGCAGCCGCGGATGGGCGACGCCCCCTCCAACAACGGCATCCCGCGCCCCGCCCTGGCCCAGGTGCTGAACGCCGCCGCCGTCGCCGCCGGGGCCACGATCCGCTTCGGCACCACCATCACCGGGCTGACCGACGACGGCTCCGGCGTGGACGTCGCCCTCTCCGACGGCTCCACCGGCCGCTGGGACCTGGTGGTCGGCTTCGACGGCATCGGTTCGCCGCTGCGCACCCGGCTGTACGGGGACCGTTACGCCCCCGAATACACCGGCTTCGCCAACTGGCGCGTGACAGTGCCCCGGCAGCCTCGGGTGCGGGGTGTGGTGATGGGCACCGCGGGCAAGGAGGCCAAGGCGCTGCTCACCCCGATCACCGATGAACTGATGTACCTGGGTGCGGTGTTCGAGGAGTCCGAGGACTTCCGGCCGGACCCGGAGCGGGCCCATGAGCAGCTCATGGAGCGGCTGGCGATGTTCTCCGGACCGGTCGCCGAGGCGCTCGCCACCGTCACCGACCCGGCCGCGGTGGTGTACTCGCGGATCTCCCAGGTGACGGTCGAGGAGCCGTGGCACGTCGGCCGGGTGGTGTTGGCCGGTGACGCCGCGCACGCCTCCACCCCGCACATCGCGCAGGGCGCGGCGATGGCCGTCGAGGACGCTCTGGTGCTCGCCGAGTCGCTGGACGCCGAGGCCGATGTGGCCGCGGCCCTCGAAGCGTGGGAGGCACGCCGCCGCCCCCGGGCCATGTGGGTGCAGGCCATGTCGCGTGCGGTGCTCAAGCAGGAGACGGGCACCGGGACCACGCCCGAGGAGGACGAGCTGCTGAAGGTCGGCATTCCGGGCGCGGCGCATGTACTGGTGAAGCCCTACTGATCCGCGCGTTGCCGGACGGGCTCGGCATGCCCGGCCCGTCCGGCGCGTTCACGGCAGTACCGCCACCCCGTCGATCTCGACGAGAGCCTGCTCGTCCCAGAGTCTCGCCACGCCGATGACCGCCATCGCCGGATAGTCACGGCCCGCCAACTGCCGCCAGATGCGGCCCAGTTCCCCGACATGGGCCCGGTAGTCGGCCACGTCGGTGGCGTACACGGTGACCCGGGCCAGGTCCGCCGGGGCGCCGCCCGCCGCGCGCAGGGCGGTCAGCAGATTGGTGAGCGCCGTCGCGAACTGCTCGGGCAGGGCGGCGCCGATGACCTTGCCGTCCTGGTCGAGGGCGGTCTGCCCGGCCAGGAAGACCAGTTGGCCGCCGGTGGCAGTGACGGCGTGCGAGAAGCCCGCGGGCGGCGAGAGTTCGGCGGGGTTGATCCGGTGGACCGGACTCATGCGGACGCCTCCCGGTTCGCGTACAGCTCCTTGGCGATGATCGTGCGCTGGACCTCGCTGGCGCCCTCGTAGATCCGTGGGGCGCGGACCTCCCGGTAGAGGTGTTCGAGGAGGTGGCCACGGCGCAGGGCGCGGGCGCCGTGCAGTTGGACGGCGGTGTCGACGACGTACTGCGCGGTCTCGGTGGCGTACAGCTTCGCCATGGCCGCGCGGCGCGGCACTCCGGACTCCCCCGCGTCGTACGCGGCGGCGGCCGCGTACACCAGGAGCCGGGCGGCCTCGGTGCGGGTGGCCATCTCGGCGACCTGGTGGGAAACGGCCTGGAGGTCCTTCAGCGGACCGCCGAACGCGGTGCGTTCGGCGGTGTACGCGACCGTGGCATCGAGGGCGGCGCGGGCCATGCCGACGGCGAAGGCGCCGACGCTGGGGCGGAACAGGTTGAGGGTGTTCATGGCGACCCGGAAGCCGCGGTCCGGTTCGCCGAGCACATCGTCGGGGGTGACCGGGACGCCGTCGAGGACCAGGGCCCCGATGGGGTGCGGCGAAAGCATGTCGAGTGCGGTGCCGGTCAGTCCGGGTCGGTCGGCGGGAACCAGGAACGCGGTGACGCCACGCGATCCGGCGCCCTGGGTCGTACGGGCGAAGACGGTGTAGAAGTCGGCCTCGGGTGCGTTGGAGATCCAGCACTTCTCGCCGGTCAGCCGCCAGCCGTCGGGGGCGCGTTCGGCGTTCAGGGCCAGGGCCGCCGCGTCGGAGCCCGCGCCCGGTTCGCTGAGCGCGAAGGCGGCGACGGCGCGGCCGGCGCGCACCTCTGGGAGCCAGCGTTCGCGGTGGGCCGGGGTGCCTGCCTGGACCACGGGGTGGGTGCCGAGGCCCTGGAGGGCCAGTGCGGTTTCGGCCTCCGTGCAGCCGCGGGCCAGGGACTCTCGAAGCAGGCAGAGGTCGAGGGCGCCGGAGTTCAGCAGCCGGTCGAGGAGGCCGGACTCACCGAGTGCGGCGATCAGGGGGCGGTTGACGTGGCCCGGTTCGCCTTTTTCGGCGAGGGGGCGCAGTTGCTGCTCGGCAAGGGCTCTTAGCTCTTCACACCAGGCGGTTTGTGCCGGATCGAGCGAGAATGCCGTCATACCGGCGCCTCTCTTGTCGCGTCTCGTCTTCTCTTCTTATCGCGGACCGTTGACTACCGTCACCCAAACGATACGCTCCAGATGCGACAAGGGGGCGATCCGTCATGGACCCGAAGACCTCAGCGCACCTCGACACCTTCGCCAGGGAGCACCTGCCACCCCCGGACCAGTGGCCGGAACTGCTCTTCGACCTTCCCGAACTGCAGTATCCGGCCCGCCTCAACTGCGCGGCCGAACTGCTGGACCGTACGGTCGACCGCTTCGGCCCCGGGCGCCCCGCCTTCCGTACCCCCGACGGCGGAGTCTGGAGCTACGGGGAGCTGCGGGACCAAGTGGACCGGATCGCCCATGTCCTCACCTCCGATCTGGGGGTCGTACCCGGCAACCGCGTCCTGCTGCGCGGCCCCACCACACCCCATCTGGCCGCCTGCTGGCTCGCGGTGCTGAAGGCGGGCGCGATCGCCGTCACGGTGCTGGCCCAGCAGCGGTCCGCCGAGCTTGCCACCATCTGCTCGATCGCCCGGGTGAGCCACGCACTGTGCGACATCCGGGCGGTCGACGACCTGGTGAAGGCTCAGGTGCCGGGGCTGCGGATCACGGCGTACGGAGGTGACGCCCCGGACGATCTGCTGCACCTGGCCGAGGCCAGGACGGGGCCGTACCGTCCGGTGGACACGGCGGCGGACGATGTCGCACTGATCGCGTTCACCTCGGGGACCACCGGGCGCCCCAAGGGCTGTATGCACTTCCACCGGGATGTGCTCGCCATCGCCGACACGTTCTCGCGCCATGTCCTGCGCCCCACGTCCGACGATGTGTTCGCGGGCAGTCCGCCGCTCGGCTTCACCTTCGGGCTCGGCGGCCTGGTGGTCTTCCCGCTGCGGGCCGGTGCCAGTGCCCTGCTGCTCGAACAGTCCGGCCCGACGCAGCTGCTGCCCGCGCTCGCGGCCCACCGTGTCTCGGTGCTGTTCACCGCGCCGACCGCCTACCGCGTGATGCTCGACCACATCGACGAGCACGATCTGAGCGCGCTGAGGCGCTGTGTCTCGGCCGGCGAGAACCTCCCGGTCGCCACTTGGCGATCCTGGTACGAGCGGACGGGTCTGCGCATCATCAACGGCATCGGCGCCACCGAACTGCTGCACATCTTCATCTCCGCCGCCGACGACGCGGTCCGCCCCGGCACCACCGGAGTTCCCGTGCCCGGCTGGCAGGCCCGGGTGCTGGACCGCGAGGGCAGGCAGGTGCCGGACGGGGAGCCCGGACTCCTCGCCGTCCGCGGGCCGGTCGGCTGCCGCTATCTCGCCGACGAGCGTCAGCGGGACTATGTGGCGCACGGCTGGAATCTCACCGGCGACACCTATGTGCGCGAGCCGGACGGCTACTTCCGCTACGTCGCCCGCGCCGACGACATGATCATTTCCTCCGGCTACAACATCGCGGGCCCCGAGGTCGAGGACGCCCTGCTGCACCACCCCGCAGTGGCCGAGGCCGCGGTGGTGGGCCGGGCGGACGAGCTGCGCGGCCAGATCGTGGTGGCGTACGTGGTGCTGCGCGAGGGCGCGGAACTGGACGCCGACGAGCTGCGCACGTACATGAAGAGCGAACTGGCCCCGCACAAGTGCCCGCGCGTCATCGAGTTCCTGCCCGCTCTCCCCCGCACCGCCACCGGGAAGCTGCAGCGCTTCCGGCTGCGGGACGACTGACCCGGAAATACGGGTGCCTTGCTCCGCGCACACCCGGCAGGATGAGGCATGACCTGGACCTTCACCGATGACATCAACGCCTTTCTCGACGCGGCCGGCGCCTCGCTGGCCGCCCGGCCCGCCGAGAACACCCTGGTTCTGACCGTGACCGCGACCCTGCGCAGCAGCGGCCCGCACGCCTACGGTGACGCCGACCCGCTGCTGGGCTGGTGGCGCGGGGCGGACGGCGAGGTCGCGGGGACACTGGTGCAGACCCCGCCGTATCCGGCGCTGCTGGGAACCGTCGCCCCGGAGGCGGTCGCCCCGCTGGCGGCCGCGCTCCCCCTGACCGGGATCAACGCGGACCGGGCCACCGCCGAGGCGCTGGCCGCCAACTGGCCCGGCCACCGGGTCGACCAGGAGCAGCGGCTCTACCGGCTGGGGACGCTGATCCCGCCCTCCCCCGCCCCCTCGGGCCGGCCCAGGGCCGCCACCACCGCCGACCGGGAACTGCTGCTGCGCTGGCATCTCGCCTTCGCCGATCAGGTCGGCCAGCCCGGCACCCATGCCGAACGGGTGTTGGACGAACGGACGGCGTCCGGCAGGCTGACCCTCTGGGAGGTCGACGGCGTGCCGGTGTCGATGGCCGGCGTCTCACCGCAGATCGCGGGCACGGTGCGGGTCGCGGCGGTCTACACACCTCCCGAGCACCGCGGCCGGGGGTACGCGGCCGCGGTGACGGCGGAGATCAGCCGGGCGGCACGGGAGGCGGGCGCGCAGGAGGTGCTGCTCTTCACCGACCTCGCCAACCCGACCAGCAACGGCGTGTATCAGCGCATCGGTTACCGGGCGGTCTCGGACCGGCTGCTGATCAGCGCGGCGGAGCGATGAACGGACCGCCGGAACCCGCGTGGCTGGTCGCGGCGAGTGTGGTGCTGTGGCGGCGGTACGGGGACCTCGGGCAGGAGCTCCGTCCCGGAACGAAGGCGTACCGGGGCGGGGCGAAGGTGTATGTCATCGACACCTACCCCGGGACGGGCCACCAGCAGCTGACCACGGTGGGGCATGCGCGGCACACCGGCCGCTGGATCACCATCGACACGGGAACCCGCCATCTCCACACCTTCCGGGCCCAGCTGGTGTACATCCCGGCCGTGCTGAAGCGGTGTGCCGGTCCGGGCGCTGCCACAAGGGAGAAGGCCGAGGAGCTGGCCGCACTTCTGGAGCGGGTCGCCGGGGAGGAACGGCATGCCCATCACGGGGCCCCGCACCCCGATGCCTGTCTCTGCCACGCGTGCCTGCCCGTCACCCCAGAGTGAGCCGCGGCTTCGGTGCGTCGGTGCGGCCCGTAGGCGGGGTACGGCTGCCCGCGCGGTACGGGAGCGGCCAGGGCGCGCCCGGTCCGCTGTAGCCCTGGTCGGCCGCCGCGTGCAGCGTCCAGTGCGGGTCGTAGAGATGCGGACGGGCCAGGGCGCAGAGGTCGGCCCGGCCCGCGAGCAGCAGTGAATTCACGTCGTCCCAGGAGGAGATCGCACCGACCGCGATGACGGGCACGCACAGTGTGTTGCGGATCCGGTCGGCGTACGGGGTCTGGTAGGAGCGGCCGTACTCGGGGCGCTCGTCGGGGACGACCTGACCGGTGGAGACGTCGATGGCATCGGCCCCGTGGGCGACGAAGGCGCGGGCGATCTCTACGGCGTCCTCGGCCGTCGTGCCGCCCTCGGCCCAGTCCGTGGCGGAGATACGGACGGTCATGGGCCGGTCGTCGGGCCAGTCGGCGCGCATCGCGTCGAAGACTTCGAGGGGGAAGCGGAGCCGGCCCTGCAGCGATCCGCCGTAGCGGTCGGTACGGTGGTTGGTGAGTGGCGAGAGGAAGCCGGAGAGCAAGTAGCCGTGGGCGCAGTGGAGTTCGAGCAGGTCGAAGCCGCAGAGGTCGGCGCGCCGGGCCGCCGCTGCGAACTGTTCGCGTACGGCGTCGAGGCCGGCCCGGTCCAGGGCGTGCGGGACCTGGTTGACGCCGTCGGCGTACGGGATCGGGGAGGCGGCGGTGAGCGGCCAGTTGCCGTGGTCGAGGGGCTGGTCGATGCCCTCCCACATCAGTTTGGTGGAGCCCTTGCGCCCGGAGTGGCCGAGTTGGACGCCGATGGCCGTACCGGGTGCGCTCGCATGGACGAAGTCGGTGATGCGGGTCCAGGCGGCAGCCTGTTCGGGAGTGTAGAGGCCGGTGCAGCCGGGGGTGATGCGGCCCTCGGCGCTGACGCACACCATCTCCGTCATGACGAGCCCTGCACCGCCGAGTGCGCGTGCCCCCAGGTGGACGAGGTGGAAGTCGCCGGGGACGCCGTCGACGGCCGAGTACATGTCCATGGGTGAGACGACGACGCGGTTGCGGAGTTCGAGGCCGCGCAGCCGCAGCGGGGTGAACATCGGCGGGGTGCCCGGGGCACAGCCGAATTCCTCCTCGACGGCGGCGGTGAAGGAGGCGTCGCGCAGCCGCAGATTGTCGTGGGTGACGCGGCGGCTGCGGGTGAGAAGGTTGAAGGCGAACTGGCGGGGCGGCTGGTCGACGTAGGTGCCGAGCTCCTCGAACCAGCGCAGGCTGGCCGCGGCGGCCCGCTGGGTCGATTCGACGACCGGCCGGCGTTCGGTCTCGTACGCGGCCAGTGCGCCTGGCAGGTCGGGCTGTTCCTCGATGCAGGCGGCGAGCGCGAGGGCGTCCTCGACGGCGAGTTTGGTGCCGGAGCCGATGGAGAAGTGCGCGGTGTGAGCGGCGTCGCCGATGAGGACCGTGTTGCCGTGCGACCAGCGGGCGTTGACGACGGTACGGAAGGTGAGCCAGGCGGAGTTGTTGGAGCGCAGCGGCCGGCCGCCGAGCGCCTCGGTGAAGATCTTGGCGCAGCGTACGGTCGAGTGCTCCACGTCGCAGGTGTCGAATCCGGCGGCGCGCCAGACCTCCTCGCGCATCTCGACGATGACGGTGGAGGCGTCGGCCGAGAAGGGGTAGCCGTGGAGCTGCATCACTCCGTACGCAGTCTCGGCGATCTCGAAGCGGAAGGCGTCGAGGGCGAAGTCGGCGGCGAGCCAGATGTAGCGGCAGCGGTGGGTGGTGAGGCGGGGGCCGAAGGTGTCGGCGTGCGCGGCGCGGGTGAGGCTGTGCACGCCGTCGGCGGCGATCACCAGGTCGTATGCGGTGGCCAGCTCGGCGGCCGGCGGTGCCTCGGTGCGGAAGCGGAGCTGTACGCCGAGCCAGTCGCAGCGTTCGTGCAAGATCTCCAGGAGTCTGCGCCGGCCCAGCGCCGCGAAGCCGTGGCCGCCGGAGGTCTGGGTCACGCCGCGGTGGACGATGTCGATGTCGTCCCACCGTACGAACTCGTCCTGGAGTGCCCGGTAGACGACGGGGTCGGCGTGCTCGATGCCGCCGAGCGTCTCGTCGGAGAGGACGACGCCGAAGCCGAACGTGTCGTCGGGGGCGTTGCGCTCCCAGACGGTGATGTCGCGTTCCGGGTCGAGTCGCTTGAGCAGGGCCGCGGCGTAGAGCCCGCCGGGGCCGCCGCCGATGACCGCGATCCGCTTCACGCCGGTCCGATTCGCGCCGGGCGCCGTCGCGGTGGACGGCCCGGCTCCGGTCGCGCTCGTGTCGGGCGGCATCGCGCTACCGGCCTTGCCACTTCGGTGGCCGCTTCTCGGTGAAAGCGGCGTGGAATTCGGCGTAGTCGTCACCGTGCATCAGCAGGGCCTGGGTCGCGGCGTCCATCTCGACCGCGGCGGCGAGCGGCATGTCGAGTTCGGCAGTGAGCAGCGCCTTGGTCTGGGCGAGGGCGAGGGCCGGTCCGTCGGCGAGGCGGCGGGCGAGCGCTGCCGCGCGCACATCCGCCTGGCCCTCTTCGGTCAGCTCGCTGATCAGTCCGATCCGTTCCGCTTCGGGTGCGCGGACCGGTTCGCCGAGCATCAGCAGCCGGGTGGCATGGCCGAGGCCGACGACGCGCGGCAGCAGATAGGCGGCGCCCATGTCGCCGCCGGAGAGACCGACCTTGGTGAAGAGGAAGGCGAAGCGGGCGGACGGATCGGCGATCCGGAAGTCGGCGGCCAGCGCAAGAACCGCGCCGGCACCTGCGGCCACGCCGTGTACGGCGGCGATGACGGGGAAGGGGGTTTCACGTAGGGCACGCACCACCTGTCCGGTCATGCGGTTGAAATCGAGGAGCTGGGCGGTGTCCATGGCGAGTGTCGCGCCGATGATGTCGTCGACATCTCCGCCTGAGCAGAAACCGCGGCCCTCCCCCGCGAGCACCAGAGCGCGCACGGTGCGTTCGCGGGACAGTTCGGCAAGCAGGTCGCGCAGGTCGGCGTAGGCACCGAAGGTGAGAGCGTTGAGTTTCTCGGGGCGGGCGAGGGTAACGGTGGCAACTCCGTCCTCCGTCGTCAGCCGCAGATGGCGCCAGTCATCCGTACGGGGGGCGGAGCTGGGAAACGGGCTCATCGAGGGGGCTCCCCTTCAGCCGTCGGGCTGCTACCTGCGAACGAACTTATCACTCGTACGTGACTCCCGTCACGAGCACGCAATAGGCGGAGCGTGAGAACTCAGTGCCGAACGTCCCCTTCGTACCGGTCGGCGGTCCCTTGCCTGTGTCGTTGCACTTCGTAAGGTTGAAACCGAGAAGTCTTGACCTCCAGAAAGTTCGTGAACTCCGGAACGGAAACCGAGCTGTGCCCTCCGATGTCCCCCTCCCCGCCTCCTGGCGGATTGCCCTGCCGCATTCGACGGTGGCCGTACCGGTCGCTCGCGCCCTGATCCGTACGGCACTGGCGGACATCGAAGCGCCGGCCGATTCCGATACCGCTGAACTCCTCACCGCCGAACTGGTCGCCAACGCCGTGGAGCACACCCGCAGCGACGAACCCATCGAGCTGGTGGTGGAGCTCCTGCCGACCGGCTGCCAGGTGGAGGTGCACGACCGCGACCCGGCCCCGCCGGGCGATCTCTCCCATCCGGAGCCCGGCAGTGCGCCGGACCCCTGGCAGGAACACGGCCGGGGTCTGCTGCTGATCCGTACGCTCAGCTCGTCCTGCGGTCACCGCACGACGGAACACGGCAAGGCGGTGTGGTTCACCCTGCCGTCCCGTACGCCTCGGAGCTGACCGGACATCTCGGAGCCGACCGACCGTCCTCATCAACCCGCGTCGGCAGCGGCCAGCCGGGAACGGCTGCGGCCGTAGAAGGCGTACACCGCCGCACCGACGATCAGGAAGACGGCGAACTGCACCCAGGTCGCCCAGCCCGTCCCGTACATCAGATAGAGGCAGAAGACGACGCCCAGGAGCGGGCTCACCGGGTAGAGCGGCACCCGGAACGAGCCGGTCACCTCAGGGTTTCGGCGGCGCAGCACGATCACCGCGATGTTCACCGCGACCATGGTGCCCAGCGTGCCGATGGTCGTCAGATTCACCACCACGTCGAGCGAGGAGAAGGCCGCCGGGATCGCGAAGACGACCGCCACGATCCAGGTGTTCGCGACCGGCGTCGCCGTCCGCGGCGAGACCCGCTCGAAGACCCGCGGGATCAGACCGTCGCGGGACATCGACATCAGGATGCGGGTCTGCCCGTACATCACCGCGAGCACGACGGACGCGATCGCGACGACCGCTCCGAAAGCGATGATTCCACCGCCGACGGTCGAGCCGGTGACCTGGTCGACGACGATCGAGAGCGCGGCCGGCTTGTCGGCGACGGCCTCCGGGCCGAGGGCGCTGATGGCGGCGAGCGCGACGGCGCAGTAGAGCAGGGTGACCAGGCCGATGCAGACCATGATCGCGATCGGGATGTTCCGCCGCGGGTTCTTGACCTCTTCGCCCGCGGTGGTGATGGCGTCGAAGCCGATGTACGAGAAGAAGGCCAGCGACGCGCCGGCGGTGACCCCGCCCGCCCCGTGGGCGACGAACGGCGTGAGATTCCCGTGCTCGAAGGCCGTGAAGGCTATGACGCAGAACATGATCAGAATGGCGATCTTGAGGACCGCCATCGCGGTGGTGGCCCCCGCACTCTCCCGGACGCCGCGCACCAGCAGGGTGGCGGCCATCATGACCACCAGGACCGCGGGCAGATTGATCACTCCGCCGTCGCCGGGCCCCGCCGAGAGGGCCGCAGGCAGCTGCCAGCCGAACAAGCTGTTCAGCAGCTCATTGACGTACTGGCTCCAGCCGACGGCGACCGCGGAGACCGAGACTCCGTACTCCAGCAGGAGACACCAGCCGACGAGGAACGCGATGCGTTCGCCGAGGGTCGCGTAGGCGAAGGAGTACGAGCTGCCGGACACCGGGATCGCGCTGCCCAGCTCGGCGAAGGAGAACGCGGTGAAGATGCAGGTGATCGCGGCGAGCACGAACGACAGCACGACCGCGGGGCCCGCCTCGGCGACGCTGTCGGAGAGGCCGACGAAGATGCCGGTGCCGACGACGGCGCCGACACCGAAGCACACCAGCTGGAAGAGTCCCATGGTGCGTTTGAGGCCGTGCCCCTCCAGGTCGGCGCCGGACTCGGCGATCAGCTGGTGGGGGCTCTTGATGCGTGGCCCGGAGGGGCGCAGGGAGCTCGGCGGGCGCAGCGGACTCACGGGGACGGTCTCTTCTCTGGTGGAGCATGTGTGGGGGGTGTGCACCCGGGGCCCCGTGGGGGAGCTCCGGGCTCTGGTGACACACACGAAAATGGGGTTCGAGCGTGCGAGCTCGAACCCCACCAAGAGACAACATATTAGCCGCCTCCACGCATGTTCACCCAATCGGGTGCATGATCATGCAGCAATCAGCTGGTGGCCGCCAGGGTGGCCACCAGAACGGCCTTGATCGTGTGCATCCGGTTCTCGGCCTCGTCGAAGACGACCGAGTGCGTGGACTCGAAGACCTCGTCGGTGACCTCCAGCTCCGTCAGCCCGTGGGCGGCCTCGATCTCCCGCCCGACCTTGGTGCCGAGGTCATGGAAGGCCGGGAGGCAGTGCAGGAACTTCACGTCGGCGTTGCCGGTGGCGCGCAGGACGTCCATGGTCACGGCGTACGGCGCGAGGGCCTCGATGCGCTCGCCCCAGACCTCCTTGGGCTCACCCATGGAGACCCAGACATCGGTGGCGACGAAGTCCGCGCCCTTGACGCCCTCGGCGATGTCCTCGGTGAGAGTGACCGTCGCACCGCCGGCCTCGGCCAGCCTGCGGGCCTCGGTGACGATCTCCTCGGCCGGCCAGTAGGACTTCGGCGCGACGATCCGCACGTCCATGCCCAGCAGTGCGCCGGTGACCAGGTAGGAGTTGCCCATGTTGAAGCGGGCGTCGCCGAGGTAGGCGAACGCGATCCGCTCCAGCGGCTTCTCGCTGTGCTCGGCCATGGTGAGGACGTCGGCGAGCATCTGGGTCGGGTGCCAGTCGTCGGTGAGTCCGTTGAAGACCGGAACGCCGCCGTACGCAGCCAGCTCCTCGACGGCCGCTTGGCTGTCACCGCGGTATTCGATGCCGTCGAACATCCGACCGAGGACGCGGGCCGTGTCCTTCACCGACTCCTTGTGCCCCAGCTGCGAGCCGGAGGGATCGAGATACGTCGTGGACGCACCCTGATCGGCGGCCGCCACCTCGAAGGCGCAGCGGGTACGGGTCGAGGTCTTCTCGAAGATGAGCGCGATGTTCTTGCCGCGCAGCCGCTGCACTTCGGTCCCCGATTTCTTGGCGGCCTTGAGCTCGGCCGCGAGATCGATCAGGCCGCGGAACTCCTCGGCCGTGAAGTCCAGCTCCTTGAGGAAGTGGCGGCCTGCGAGGTCTATGGCCATGAGACTGCTCCTGGGTCGGGTGAGGTCGTGCAAACAGTGACCCTGGAAGTCTATACGAAGCATTGCATCGCTATACGGAGGCTCTTGCCTTGTGCGACGACTCTTCGCGCGGAGTCCTTTCGTGCGGAGGCTCTTTGCGCAGAGTCTCTTTCCTTGCGCCGTGTCGCGTTCCTTGCGCCGTGTCGCGCACCACTGCACCAGATCGTGCACCGCTACACCGGATCACGCACCACGGGGCAGCTCATGCAACGGGGGCCACCCCTGCCCCGGCCGAGTTCGCTGCCGCGGATCTCTATGACCTCGATGCCCTCCTTGCGCAGATAGGTGTTGGTGGTGGCGTTGCGCTCGTACGCGACGACGACGCCCGGCTCGACGGCGAGCACATTGCAGCCGTCGTCCCACTGCTCGCGCTGGGCGGCGTGCACATCCTGGGTGGCTGTGAGGACCCGGATCGAGTCCAGGCCCAGGGCATGCGCGATCGCGTCGTGCATGTGCTCGGGCGGATGGTCGGTGACCTTCAGGTCCCTCGGCCCTTCACCGGGCTCGATGGTGTACGAGCGGAGCATGCCCAGGCCCGCATACTTGGTGAAGGTGTCGCCGTCGATCATCGTCATGACCGTGTCGAGGTGCATGAACGCCCGGCGCTTGGGCATGTCGAGCGCCACGATCGTGTGCGCCGAGCCGGCGTCGAACAGTCCACGGGCCAGCATCTCCACCGCCTGCGGGGTGGTGCGCTCGCTCATCCCGATGAGTACGGCGCCGTGGCCGATGACCAGTACGTCGCCGCCTTCGATGGTCGAGGGGTAGTCGTCCTGCCCCTCCGACCAGTGGTGGAAGGCGCCTGCGTCGGGGCCGGTGAAGAGGGGATGGTGGCGGTAGATCGCCTCGAAGTGGACGGTCTCGCGCTGCCGGGCCGGCCAGCGCATCGCGTTGATCGACACCCCGTCGTATATCCAGGCCGAGGTGTCCCGGGTGAAGAGATGGTTCGGCAGCGGGCCGAGCAGGAAGTCGTCCAGGTCCATGACATGGAAGCGGACGGAGGTCGGCTCGCTGTGCCGCTCCAGGAACTCCCGCTTGGTCATCCCGCCGACCAGCGCCTCGGCCAGCTCGGCGCTGGGCAACTCCTCGAACGCGGCCCGCAGATGCTCGGTGGCGAGCGGGCCGTACTCCTTCTCCTCGAAGACCCGGTCCAGGACGAGCCGTCTGGCCACCGGGATCTCCAGCGACTCACGGAGCAGATCGCCGAACAGGTGCACCTCCACTCCGCGGTCGCGCAGCACGTCCGCGAAGCCGTCGTGCTCCTGGCGGGCGCGGCGCACCCAGAGCACGTCGTCGAACAGGAGCGCGTCCTTGTTGCTGGGGGTGAGCCGCTTCAGCTCAAGATCGGGGCGGTGCAGGATGACGCGGCGCAGCCGCCCGGCCTCGGAGTCGACATGGAATCCCATGCATCCATCCTCACCGTGCGGAGCGCCGTTCACCCGGTGAATCGCCAGCGGTTTTCCGTTGATCTCATCGGAAGACCCGCCGGCGCCACTGCCTACAGCCGCGGGTCGACCGGCTCCGACTCCAGGGCCAGCACCGCGAACACCGCCTCGTGGACCCGCCACAGTGGCTCCCCGTCGGCCAGCCGGTCCAGCGCTTCGAGCCCCAGCGCGTACTCCCGGAGCGCCAACGACCGCTTGTGGCCGAGGAACCGGCCGCGCAGCCGCTCCAGATTCTCCGGGCCGGTGTACTCGGGGCCGTAGATGATCCGGAGGTACTCCCGGCCGCGCACCTTGATGCCCGGCTGGACCAGCCTGCCCTTGCCGTCCCGTACGAGTGCGGCGAGCGGCTTGACGACCATGCCTTCGCCGCCGCGGCCGGTCATCTCCAGCCACCAGTCGATGCCGGAGCGCACCGACGCCTCGTCACCGGTGTCGACGACGAGCCTGCGGGTGACCTGGAGCAGCCCGGTCGGATCATGCTCGACCAGCCGGTCGAGCCAGGCCAGCTGCTCGTCGTGCGGTACGGAGGCCAACGAGCGGCCCTGCACGGCGAGGATCTGGAACGGCGCGAGCCGCACCCCGTCCAGGCCCTGGGTGCTCCAGCAGTAGCGGCGGTACGCCTCGGTGAACGCGGTCGCGTCCTCGGCCCGTCCCCGCTGGCGGTCGGCGAGCGCGCCCACGTCCACCCCACGGGCCACCGCTGCCGCGAGGGCCGCGTTGGCCTCCGGGAAGACCGCCCCGGATGCGGCACCGACCGCGGCGTACTGCGAGCGCAGCAGCCCGGCCGCCTTGAGAGACCACGGCATCAGCTCGGCGTCGAGCAGCACCCAGTCGGTGTCCCACTTCTCCCAGAGTCCGGCGGCGGTGACGGCGGTGCGCAGCCTGCCGAGGATCACCTCGGTGAGTGCGACGTCGTCGAGGAACGGCCTTCCGGTGCGGGTGTAGAGCGCCCCGGTCGGACCTCCTTCACCGCCGGAAGCGTGGGAGGTTCTCCCTGCGCCGAACCTCTCATGGGCAGTGTTCGCGTCCCGGCAGACCAGCGCCACCGCACGCGAGCCCATGTGCTTCTCCTCGCACACGACCTCGGTGACACCGTCCGCCCGGTACTGGGCGAAGGCCTCGGCCGGGTGCTCCAGATAACCGTCCTCGTGCGAGGTGGCGGTGGGCGCCATGGTCGGCGGGAGGTAGCCGAGCAGCCGCGGGTCGACGGCGAACCGGCTCATGACTTCGAGTGCCGCCGCGGCGTTCTCCTCGCGGACCGAGATGCGGCCCATGTGCCGGGTCTCCACGATCCGGCGGCCGTGCACATCGGTGAGGTCCAGCGGCCTGCCCTCCCTGCCCCCGGGCGCCTCGGTGGTCAGCGGCTTGGCCGGCTGGTACCAGACCTTCTCGGCCGGTACGTCGACGAGCTCGCGCTCCGGCCAGCGCAGCGCGGTCATCTTCCCACCGAAGACCGCACCGGTGTCCAGGCAGATGGTGTTGTTGACCCAAGAGGTGTTGGGCACCGGGGTGTGGCCGTAGACCACGGCGGCACGGCCGCGGTACTCCTCCGCCCACGGGTAGCGCACGGGCAGGCCGAACTCGTCGGTCTCACCGGTGGTGTCCCCGTACAGCGCGTGCGAGCGGACCCGTCCGGAGGTGCGCCCGTGGTACTTCTCGGGCAGTCCGGCGTGACAGACGACGAGCTTGCCCTCGTCGAGTACGTAGTGGCTGACGAGCCCGTCGATGAACTCCCGCACCCGCTCGCGGAAGGCGGGGTCCTTCTCCTCCTCCCGGTCCAACTGCTCGATGGTCTCGGCGAGTCCATGGGTGTGCTGGACCTTGCGGCCCTTGAGGTAGCGGCCGAGCTTGTTCTCGTGGTTGCCCGGCACACACAGGGCGTTGCCCGCCGACACCATGGACATGACGCGGCGCAGTACTCCGGGGCTGTCGGGGCCGCGGTCCACGAGGTCGCCGACGAAGACCGCCGTACGCCCTTCGGGGTGCGCGCCGTCGACGTAGCCGAGCTTGCCGAGCAGGGCCTCCAGCTCGGAACTGCAGCCGTGGATGTCGCCGATGATGTCGAAGGGTCCGGTGAGGTGGCGGAGGTCGTTGTAGCGGCTCTCCAGCACCACTTCTGCGTGCTCCGCCTCCTCTTCGGTGTGCAGAATGTGCACCTTGCGGAAGCCCTCGCGCTCCAGGCCGCGCAGCGAGCGGCGCAGTTCACGGCGGTGGCGCTGGATGACGTGGCGCGGCATGTCGGCGCGGTCGGGGCGGGCCGCATTGCGCGCGACGCAGACCTCTTCGGGCAGGTCGAGAACGATCGCGATGGGCAGCACGTCGTGGCTCCTGGCCAGCTGGACCAGCTGCTTGCGGCTCTCGGACTGGACGCTGGTGGCGTCCACGACGGTCAGCCGCCCGGCGGCGAGCCGCTTGCCCACGATGTAGTGCAGGACGTCGAAGGCATCACGGCTGGCGCTCTGGTCGTTCTCGTCGTCGGCGACCAGGCCGCGGCAGAAGTCCGAGGAGACGATCTCCGTGGGCTTGAAGTGCTTACGGGCGAAGGTGGACTTGCCGGAACCGCTGGCTCCGATGAGCACCACGAGGGAGAGGTCGGTCACCGGCAACGTGCGCGAAGTACTGGTCATGCGACTTTCGCCTCCTTCTCAATCTCGTTGGCGGTCTCGTGCCAGGACTCGTTCTTGCTCTCGTTCTTGCTCTCGCTCTTGCTCTCGCTCTTGGTCGTGCCCTCATCGGCCGCGGTCATCGTGAACACGGCCATCTGTGTCGGCGGCCCCACCTCGGGGTCGTCGGGCCCCACGGGGACGAAATCGGCCCCGTATCCATGCCGCTGTGCCACCTCCTGGGCCCAGTCGCGGAACTCGGCCCTGGTCCACTCGAACCGGTGGTCGCCGTGGCGCACATGCCCGGCCGGAAGGGTCTCCCAGCGGACGTTGTACTCGACGTTCGGCGTCGTCACGAGCACGGTCCGCGGTCGGGCCGAACCGAACACGGCGTACTCCAGCGCGGGCAGCCTCGGCAGGTCGAGGTGCTCGATGACCTCGCTGAGCACGGCCGCGTCATACCCCTTGAGCCGCTTGTCGGTGTAGGTGAGCGAGCCCTGCTGAAGCGTGACCCGTCCGGCCTGCCGCTCCCCCATCCGGTCCATCTTCAGCCGTCGTGAGGCGATGGTGAGGGCGCGCATCGAGACATCGACGCCGACGATCTCCGTGAAGCCCACGTCCTTGAGCAGCGCCTGCACCAACTGGCCCTGACCGCAGCCCAGGTCGAGGATCCGGCTCGCCCCGGCGGTGCGCAACGCGTCGAGGATCGCGGTGCGCCGCTGCTCGGCGAGCGGCACCGGCTTCTCCTCGGTGTCGGTCGTCTCGTCCACCGCGTTGTCGATGCTCTCGACGTCCAGGTCGTCCGACTCGGCGAGCCGCACCAGTTCGAGCCGCTGCATCGCCTGCCGGGTCAGCCCCCAGCGCCGGGACAGATAGCGGCTGGTGATCAGCTTCTGCTCGGGGTGGCCGGCCAGCCAGCCCTCACCGGCCCGCAACAGCTTGTCCACCTCGTCCGGTGCGACCCAGTAGTGCTTGGCGTCGTCGAGCACCGGCAGCAGGACATACAGCTGCCGCAACGCGTCCGCCAGCCGCAACTCGCCTTCCAGCACCAGCCGTACGTACCGCGAGTCCCCCCACTCCGGGAACTGCTCGTCCAGAGGTACGGCCACGGCGTCCACGCTCTTCCAGCCGAGCGGCCCGAAGAGCTTGCGCACCAGTTCCGCGCCGCCGCGCGCCGGCAGTGCGGGCACCTCGATCCTCAGCGGCAGCGGCGCCTGTGCACGTTCGGGCAGTGCGCGGCACACACCGTTCAGCGCGGTCTTGAAGACCGTGCTCATCGCGACGGAGAGCAGCGAGGACGCCGCGTACGGACGGTCGTTGACGTACTGCGCGAGCGCCGCGTCGGGGGCGCCGCCCCGGCCCTTGCCCTTGCCGCGCCGCACCAGCGCCACGGGATCCACCTCCAGAAGGAGCACCGCTGTGCAGCGCTCGGCGGATGCCTCGGGATAGAAGACATGCGCGGTGCCATGGGAGGTGGAGAACGTCTGCGCCTTCTGGGGATGCTTGTGCAGCAGAAAGCCGAGATCGGTCGCGGGACGTTCCGGGTTGCCGGTCGTGCTGATTGTCAGGAACACACGTCCGAGTATGGTCCGCGTCGCTCGCCCCCCACCAGGTATTTTCATGTGTCTACGGCACTGTTGACCCTCCTCTCCCTTCGCCTGCCGTCGCTGCGCCGAGCAGCCCGGCCAGCTCCGCGACGGTCTCCGGGCCTACCCGGCAGCAGCCGCCCACCAGCCGGGCGCCGGCGTCCTGCCAGGCCCGCACTCTCCCCGGATCGAAGGTGGGGGCACCGGCCCACTCCTGTCCGCCGGCATCCCACCGCTCACCGCTGTTCGGATAGACCACGACCGGTTTCCCGGCCACCTCCGCCGCCGCCCGCACCGCCCGGTCCGCGTCCGCCGGATCACAGCAGTTCACCCCGACTGCCAGCACACGGTCATGCCCCGAGGCAAGAGCGAAGGCCGTCTCCAGCGACTGCCCCGCCCTGGTCCGGTCCCCCGCCACGCTGTACGAGAGCCAGACGGGCAGCCCACACCCCTCGACCGCTCGCAGCAACGCCTCGGCCTCGTCGATGTCCGGCACCGTCTCCAGCGCCAGCACATCGGGCCCTGCGGCGGCCAGCGCCTCCACCCGCGGCCGGTGAAACCGCTCCAGCTCCCGGACGGAGAGCCCGTAGCGGCCCCGGTACTCGCTGCCGTCCGCCAGCATCGCCCCGTACGGGCCGACCGAGGCGGCGACCCAGATCTCCCGCTCCACCGCGCCCGCGGCCCGCCGCGCCAGCCGCACACTGCGGGCGAACAGCTCCGCAGCCTGGGCCCGTCCGATCCCCCGCCCCTCGAATCCCTCGAAGGTCGCCTGGTAACTGGCCGTGATGAGCACCTGCGCACCCGCCCGCACATAGGCAGTGTGCGCGGCCTCGATCTGCCGCGGCCCGTCGGCCAGCAGGCGGGCCGACCACAGAGCGTCGGACAGATCGCAGCCCTGCGCCTCCAACTGGTTGGAGAGACCACCGTCGAGCAGGAGCGTCCCCTCCAAGAGGGCACGATCGAGCGCACGGACGGGCGGACCGTCGACTGACCGGATGGGTTGCACGGGTGACTCCCTCGTGAACCGGGCCCGGACCTGGCTCGGGTGAGCGGCGACCGATCCCTGACTCGGGGGAGCCGGGATGGTTCCCGGTTCAGGTGAACTGGGACTGGACCTGGGAGGAGATCAGCTCCAGGTGCTCCAGGTCGTCCAGATCCAGGACCTGGAGGTAGATCCGGGACGACCCGATCGCGCCGTACCTGCCGATCTTGTCGACCACCTCGGCGGGTGAGCCCGCAAGCCCGTTCGCCTTCAGCTCCTCCACCTCACGGCCGATGACGGAGGCGCGCCGCGCCACCTCGGCGTCATTCTTGCCGACGCAGACCACCAGGGCGTTGGAGTACACCAGGTCGTCCGGTCCGCGGCCGACCGCCTTCGCCGCCTCCCTGACCCGGCCGAACTGTTTCTCGCTGTCCTCCAGCGACGCGAAGGGAATATTGAATTCGTCCGCGTACCGGGCGGCCAGCCGCGGTGTGCGCGTCGCACCGTGACCGCCGATCAGGACCGGCACCTTGGCCTGCGCCGGCTTGGGCAGCGCGGGCGAATCCGTCAGCTGGTAGTACGTGCCCTCAAAGCTGAACGTCTTGCCGATCTCGGTCGCCCAGAGCCCGGTGACGATCTCCAGCTGCTCCTCCAGCCTGCCGAACTTCTCCTTGGGGAACGGAATGCCGTAGGCCTTGTGCTCCTCCTCGAACCAGCCTGCGCCGAGGCCGAGCTCGACGCGTCCGCCGGACATCTGGTCGACCTGAGCGACCTGAATGGCGAGCACTCCGGGGAGCCGGAAGGTCCCCGCGGTCATCAGCGTGCCGAGCCGGATCCGCTTGGTCTCGCGCGCCAGCCCGGCCAGGGTGATCCACGCGTCGGTCGGGCCGGGCAGCCCGTCCCCCGGGCCCATGCGGAGGTAGTGGTCGGAGCGGTAGAAGGCGTCGAAGCCGAGGTCTTCGGCCGCCTTGGCGACGGTGAGCAGGGTGTCGTAGCAGGCCCCTTGCTGGGGCTCGGTGAAGATTCGAAGATCCATGCATCCATCCTGCACCTCCGGATGCCGGTCATTCCCCTCCTTCTCCCTCCCACGCGCCGCCACTGCCGAGGCCCTTTACGGTCACGGCCGTCCCGTACACCGTCCCGTTCCTCATCACTCCCTGAATCCTGCGCGGTCACGGCTGGCCCGCCGCCGATCCCGCCGGTCCGCGGATCGCACCGTAGGGGCCGTCCCGCTCCCGGCCTCGCTCCAGATCCTGCTGCCGCTCCCGGTCCTGCTCGTCAAGGCGCCGGAGCATTCCGTGCACCCGGTCCATGGACTCGTCGGCCGCGTCGATCGCCTCCATGCACTGCCAGTAGAGCCCCTGCTCGTCCGTCTCGCAGGCCACCCCGACCAAGGCCATCCCCACCTCCCCGAGCAGCGTGCCCAGCCCCGTCAGCGTCGCCCGCGGTTCGGCAAGCTCGGAAAGCTGCGCGGCCCGCGCCACTCCGGCCCGCGCCGCCGGGTGGTCCAGCGCCCCGCCGCTCCTTCCGCCGATCTCGCTGAGCCCGCGCGCCTCTCCCCGTACCTCCTTGGGCCCGTCCGCCGCCAGCCGGCTGCCGATCGCCTGAGCGAGCGCCTGGGCCTGCCATGCCTCGGCGATGATGTCCGGCGTGCAGCGGCTCTGTGCCAGTGCACGCCGGCTGACTCCCACAAGCCGCTCCGCTTCCATGCGTTACCCCCGTCCGTACGAAAAGCCGCTCAACTCATCCATTACCCACAGTGAGGGTGTCGGTACCGAAAAGCCAGGGGAATTCGGAAATCTGTGGACACGAAGTCGACTGTGAATAAGTTGATCACTCCGAAGAGTGACGATCTGGGGACTCCAGGGTGTCCGGGCGCTCCGGCACTGGGAACCGGGTCTCATTCCGGTCGATCTTCTCCGCCAGCGCCGTCAGTGCGTCGATCCCCAACACCTCGCAGAACTGCAGCAGATAAGCGAGAACATCCGCGACCTCGTCCGCCACCCGGTGCGCCGTCTCGGGTGTCTCCATCACCCGCGCCGACTGCTCCGGCGTCAACCACTGGAAGATTTCGACCAGTTCGGACGCCTCGACGCTCAGCGCCGCCGCCAGGTTCTTCGGGGTGTGGTACTGCTCCCAGTCCCGTGCAGCCGCGAACGCGGCGAGCCGTTGCTGCAGGGCACGTACATCAAGTTCTGTCACGGCTTCAGGTCTACCATCGTCACCCCGGCGGTCTCCCGGGCTCGCACCGCACCCGACTCCGTGACCGTCCCCACCAGTCTGAGGTGCCCGGCCGTCCCGATCGACACCGCCAGATCCAGCAGTCCGCGCAACTGCCGTCCGTCCAGGTCCCGGTCGAGTCCGTCGGCCAGCACGGTGAGGGTCTGCATGGCCGACGGCACCTCGCCCGCGGCGTCCACCGCCAGCACCCCGGGGCCGGTGAGCAGCACCAGAGCGAGCGCGAGATACCTCAGCTCACCGTCGCCGAGCCGGCCGACCGGCGTCGCATGCCCCCCGCCGCGCCCGACGGTCGCGCGCAGCAACCCGTCCGCGAGCCGCTCGACACCGAGTGCGGTCACCGGCCCCGCGCATCCTGCGTGAGTCGCCGCGACCAGCCGGGCGTGGCGTTGAGCGCACTGCGTGCGCGTGCGCTCCAGCACCGCCGCGAGGTTGTCGCAACCGCGGCGCAACCGGCCGTCGCCCGCCGGTACGGGCGCACGCATCCGCGGCGGCTGCGGTTCACAGGCGAAGACCGACCGCAGGGCCACGACCATCTGTTCGGCGGCGGCAAGGACCTGTAACTGCCCCTCGGTCCTGCCCGCCACCCGCAGCGGCAGCAGGGCCGTTCCGAGGCGGTCGTCCGGCAGCGGCGCGCGCGTCACCGGGGCCGCGCCCGCGGTGTGCCAGGCCGCCTGGACCGTCGAGCGCCCCGGGTCGCGCAATGCAGTGGTGAGCAGGGTCTCGCCACCGCCGGTGAGCCGTTCACCGACGATACGAAGGATGGGCTCCACCTGGACGGCCACGTCGAGCCGTACCGGTCCTGCCGGACCGTCCGTCGTGCAGCCGATCCGGAATCCGCGGCGGCCCTGCGCATCGGCCGCGGCACCTTCCGGTACGCACCCCGCCGGGTCCGGGAAAACCTCGTCGAGCGGGTCTCCGCTGCCCAGCCGCGCCAGCGCCTCGTACGCCCGCAACGCACTCGACTTGCCGCTGCCGCCGGGTCCGGCGAAGAGCGTGACCGGGCCGATGGGAAAGTTGGCGCCCCGGTGCGAGGCGAAGGCGGACAACCGCAGTTCGGTGACGACAGGTCCGGCGGAGCGGACAGGACCGCCGGAACGCCACACGGCTTCCGGGCGGGCCGACGTATCCGTAGCGGCGGGGCCATCACCGAACACGGACGCGCCGGTAGCGGCAGGAGCTTCACCGAACACGGATGCACCGGTAACGGCAACAGCTTCACCAGGCACGGGCGTACGGGCGGGCAGTGGCGAGGTGGTCCCCCGGCGGAGTGCACTCATGGTCGGACCGTACGCAGACCGCGGAGCGGCGAACCGTTCCGCCTGAACGACCTTCCTACGATCGTGTAACGCCTGCCGCGGCAACCCCGCCCCGGACGGCATTCCCACGACCGAAGGACGTCTACCGCCGCGCCCACCCTGCCGACACCCGCACGGCGGCCTTCCTACGCCCCGGGGACGCCTGCCGCCGTAACCCCCTCGACCTCCATGCCGAGCGGCGACAGCAGGAAGACGTTCCGGTCGACCCGGTGCATTCCGCTGCCCAGACCGAAGACCACCCCGCTGGTGAAGTCCAGGATGCGCTTGGCCACATCCGTCTCCGCGCTGGTCAGATCGAGCAGCACCGGGATCTGTGCGACCAGGTACTCCGCCACCTCGCGTGCGTCCGCGAAGACCTGGACCCGCAGCACGACGAGGCGCCGCTGTTCGGCTGCCGCGCTCTCGCCGGGGACCGTACGGTGATCGACCCTGGACGGCCACGCGTCGCGGCTGCGCAGAGGTACGACCTGGGCAAGCCCCTCCCACTGCTCGTCCGTGACGTCGTACCTGTCGTACCTGCTCACCGGACCACCCCGTCTGTGCTTCGGTCGGCGTTGCGCTCGCTGTTCATCGGGCAATTCTCTCGCCCCTCACCCGTTCGGCGTACCACCGACACGGTTCACAAGCTGATCGACACCGCTGACGGTCCGTCCGAAGCACCCTCGGCCGCGTCGTGCCGGTCCGTTTCCGTAGTCATGTCAACGGGCGTGAAACGTACCGGAAGCCGCACCAGAGCACGGTGGAACGGTCCCGGCCGCCACTTCAGTCCACTGACCGGAACGTCCAGTTCTGCGTCGCACAGCTGACTGGTGAGCTGCTCGATCGCGGTCATGGCGATGAGCAGCGCCGGCTGCTTTGCCGGGCACCGGTGCGGACCGGCCGACCAGGCCAGATGGGCACTGGCGCCGGAGCGGACCCCGGGGTCCGAACGGTCGGGCACGGACTGGGTGTTGGCGGCGGCGTAGGAGACGAGGAGCAGCTGTCCGGCGCGCAGTCGGACGCCGTGGAACTCCGTGTCGTGGCGCGGGTAGTGGGCCGCGAAATTGGCCAGCGGCGGGTCCTGCCAGAGGACCTCGTTGATCGCCTCGTGTGCCGTCATCGCGCCGCCGTGCAGCGAGCCGGCGTAGCGCGCGTCGGTGAGCATGTGCAGCAGCGCGTTGCCGATCAGATTGGTCGTCGGATCGTGGCCCGCGCTCATGATCAGAGTGATCTGACGCACAGTCTCGTCGTTGTCGAGGTTGGCCGGATGGGCGAGGAGGTACGAAATGAGGTCGCGGCGCGGCCGGGCGCGGCGATCGGCGACCAGATCGGTGACGACCTCGACGAGGTCGGCGTACGCGGTGGCGGCGTCCTCGGCGGAGTTGAACATGCCGGCGATGCCGTTGACGATGCGTTCGCTGTCGCCCGACGGTACGCCGAACCAGGTGACGATGACGTGCACCGGGAGTCGTCGGGCGTACTGGGCGATCAGGTCGCCGCTGCCGGTGGCCGCGAATTCGCCGATGAGCCGCTGGGCGACCCGGACGACCTCGGCCCGCAGGACGTGCGGCTCGATCAGGGCGAGGCTGTCGTTGATGGCGTCGCGGTAACGGGCGTGTACGTCGCCGTCGCTGAAGAGCGCGGTGGGCCGGTAGCCGAGCATGGGCAGGACCGGCGAGTCGTCGGGGACGGTGGCCTGCCAGGCGCGCGGGTCCTTGGTGAAGGTGTGGGTGTCGCGCAGCAGGTCGACGGCGGCCTGGTAGTCCGTGATCAGCAGGGCGTCGATGCCGGGCGCGAGCCGGACGGGGGCCAGGGGGCCGTGTTCACGCAGGCGCCGGTAGTGGCTCTGCGGGTCGGCGGCGAAGTTCGGGCCGTACAGCGCGAGGGGCTGCGGCGGCTGTGCGGGCGGTGTCATGACGGGTCCTCGGGCCGGGGCATTCGGGTCAGCACATGCTCGGCGAGCGCGATCAGTGCGTCGATACTGCCGCGGCGTTCGCGGGCGTCGCACTGCACCAGCGGGGTCTCGGGGGCGAGGTCGAGGTGTTTGCGCAGGACCTCGTCGGTGTGGGCGGGGGCGTCGGGGAAACGGTTGACGGCGACGGCGTACGGCAGTCCCTGCTCCTCGACCATGTCCATGACCGCGAAGGAGTCGGCGAGCCTGCGGGTGTCGACCAGGACGAGTGCGCCGAGCGCGCCGCGTGCGATGTCCTCCCAGAGCGGGAGGAACCGCTGCTGGCCCGGCGTGCCGAACATGTAGAGCACCAGGTCGTCGAGGACGGTGAGCCGGCCGAAGTCGATGGCGACGGTGGTCGTGGTCTTGTCCGGCAGGCCTGCGGTGTCGTCGAGCCGGGTGCTGGACTGAGTCATCGCCTCTTCGGTGTGGAGCGTGGCGATCTCCGACAGCGTGCGGATCAGGGTGGTTTTGCCCACGCCGAAGGGACCCGTGACGACGAGCTTCATCAGGGTCCGGGCGGCAGGCGGCAGATAGCCGATGCCGGTCCGGTCAGTGGAGGGAGCGGAGTCCAACGAGCAGCCTCTCGACGAGCGACCGGTCGATCTCCCCGGCGCTGGGGATGGGCGGTCGGGTGTGCAGATGTCCGGCGGCCGCAAGGTCCGTGGCCAGAAAGACGGTGGCGCTGACCGGCAGATCCAGGTGGGCCGCGGATTCGACGACGGTGAGCGCGCCCGGTTCGAGCAGCTCGCACAGCCTGCGCTGTTCCGAGCCGGTGTCCGGGGGCAGGTCCGTGTCGGTGCGTACGAGCACGGCGAGCCGGTCGAGCGCGGGACCGGCGGGCCGGGTCCGGCCGCCGGTGACCAGATAGGCGGGGATCAGACGGCGTCCGGGGCCGGAGGTCATGGCCGGGTGGCGGTGTCCGGTTGGCGGGCGGGCGCGTTCATCGCCCGGGTCAGGGCGGTGACCTGCACCTGCATCTGGTAGGCGATGTCGCCGAGTTTGGCTCCGGGTTCCGCGAACAGGGCGAGTGTGGTGTTGTTCCCGGCCGGTACGACGATGGCGAAGCCCTGGTCGGACTCGACAACCGTCTGGGCCAGGCGCGGCGCCTCGACGTCGGTGAAGGCCGTGGTGAACGCGCGGGCCGCGGCGTGCAGCGTGGCGGTCATGGCGGCGACCCGCTCGCCGGACGCCCGGTCCAGGCCGGGTGAGGCCCCCTCGACGAGGCCGTCGCCGGTGGCGACCACGGCGTGCTGGACTCCGGGCAGCTCCAGCAGGGGGGTCAGCACCCATGCGAGGTCACCGGTGGTGGGAGTGGGGGCGCTCACTTCTCGTCGTCTCCTTGGTCGTCCTGGTCGTCGTGGTCGTCCGGGTGGTGATCGTCCGCTGCCGGTGCGGATGACCGCCCGGCGACGCTCCGGCCATTGAGGGTGCCCTGTTGGAGTGCCGCCCAGGAAGCCTCGGCCTGCTCGGGTGTACGGGACACCTGTTCCCGGTCCCGGGTGAGGGCGGCGGATGCGGACCGGGCCGGGGTCGGGCGTGGTGAACGTCGGCGCCGGCTGGGCAGCTCGGCGGGGTGCCCGCCGACGGCTTGCGGTGCCGGTGCGGGTTCCGGTTCGACGCGGGCGGAAACCGGAGGAGTGGTGTGCGCCTGCATCGGCTTCGGGGCGAGGGCGGAGAGGCTGCGGTCGTCCTCCATCACGGTGAGCAGATGGGCGGGGACGCGCAGGATCGTACGCATTCCACCGAACGGCGATGCCTCGATGTGGCAGTTGAAGCCGTACTGCACGACGAGCCGGCCGACGACGGCGAAACCGGTCTGCGGTGGGTCGCCCAGCTCGGTCAGGAGCACTTCGGACGGACCCGCCAGCAGGGCACGGGCCCGGTCGAGCGCATCGTCGTCCATGCCGATGCCCGCGTCGTCGACGATCAGGAACGCGCCGCGGCCACCGCTCTGCTGGACGGTCACCTGCACATCGGTGTCGGGGTGCGAGTAGGCCGTGGCATTGGCCAGCAGTTCGGCGAGCGCGATCGCGAGGGGTTCCGCGGCGCGGGCGACGAGCGCGAGCCGTTCGTCGCGCAAATGGTTGGCGACCTTGATCCGCTCATAGCCGGCGACCCGGGACTGGGCGCCGAGCACGATCTCGACGAGCGGCGAGTTCTGGCGGGCGAGTCCCGGCCAGGCGTCGCAGAGCACGGCGGTGGACTGGGTACGCCGCAAGGCCAGTTCGTTACGGAAGTCCAGCTGCAGGATGCGTGGGTCGTCGTACTCGTGCTGGAGCTCGTGCAGCAGTTGCTGGGACTGGTTGAGCAGGGACTGGATCTTGGCCGAGGTGCCGCGCATCGCAGCCCGGGCGGCCGCGTCGACGCGCCCGCGCTCCTCGACGACCGCCGTGCGAGCCGCCTGTACGGCCTCGGTGAGCAGCCGGGCGGAATCGCCGTCGACCTCGGCCGCCTCCCGCAGTCCGGGGACCTGGGCGGTGGGGTGGGAGAGGGCGAGCGCCGCGGCGGGTATCCGCTTGCGGGCCAGTTGCCGGATCTCGTCGGTGAGGGCGGCCGTACGGGCCTCGGCGGCCTTCGACTGCCGTTCGGCCAGCTCGGCGCGGGCCAGGGCCAGGTGCTCCGCGCGCGCAGCGTTCTGTGCGCGGACAGCCGCCGCCACGGCAGCAGCGACGGCGATCACCGCCACGATCCATCCCATGCCGTCACCGCATTTCTGTTGTCGGATCGGTCTTCCGGCCGAAGCGACGGCGGAAGCTCCGCTCATTTCTCCGCCGGGCCCGCTTACTTCTCCGCCGGGCCCGCCGACTCACGGGCCTGCTCGACCTCTTGAGCGACCACGGCGACATCGGTCATCACCTGGAGCACTCCGGGCAGTTCGGAGCCGTCGAGCTGCCGGTACTCGCTTCCGATGGTCACCACCAGCCGCTCGGGGAGACCGAGCTCCGGGTAGCGCCCCTCGGCGATGACCCGGCGGGCCGCCTCGAGGGCGGGAATCCCGGCTGCGTGAAAGGCGTGGGCGCGCTCGCGCACGTACTCCAGATACACGATGTGATCGCGCACCCCGGCCTGATCGAGGACCGGTCCGTGCCCCGGGACGATGATCTCGGCGCCGGTGGCCAGCACCCGCTCGCAGGCCGCGATCACATTGCTCAGCGGACCCGCCCAGTGCACCGGGTGATCGCCCGGCCGAGCGGGGGTGGAGGAGAAGATGATGTCGCCGCTGAACACCGCACGCTGCGCGGGCAGATGGACCATCAGGTCGCCGGTGGTGTGCGCGGACGGCAAGGCGGAGAGCTGGACCGGGTACTCCCCCAGGGTCAGTTCGAGCTCCCCGGTGAAGTATGTCGTCGGCTGCACCGGCTCGGTCTGCGACCAGTCGAAGGGGTTGAAGTGACGTCCGAGGTAGGCCCCGAGCGCGGTGGCCGGATCGCCGGTGGCGACGAGCGCGTGCTGCTGCTTGGGCGTGGGCTCGTAATGGATGTGTTCGCGGGCCTCTCGGGTCGCGATGATCTCCGCGTCCGGGAGCACGCCCGCTCCCCAGAAGTGGTCGCCGTTCGCGTGGGTGACGATCACCCGGTCGATGGAGACACCGTCGGGCAGCCGCTTCGTGGACTCGGCCAGGAACTGGCGGGCCAGCACGGCGTCGTACGGGGTATCGATCCAGAGCGCGCCACGGGGCGAGATGAGGAGACCGCAGTTCGCCAGCCCCCAGCCCCGTTTCGGCGGGAGCCATGCGTACAAGCCCCGACCCAGGTCAACGACGTCTCCACCCATGATCGACATGGACGCGATTATGCCGACCACGATCCGGCCATGCGTTCGAACTCGGCCACCGCGAGATCTCATTGGCGCAAAATCGCCGCTCACGCTCTCCGGTTCCGGAGGCTCGGTGACCCTACGAGACCGGCACCCCGCACCCCCATACGACATCTTCCGGATGATTACCCACAATTCACCTGACGGTGTCACACATCGCGGCGGACACCGGTCGGGCCGTCGCCAAACCGGAAAGAGCCGACTACCCACCGAGCATGGCTGAAAACAGCTGCGCCAAAACCTCCGGTGACGGCGCTGGAAGCACTGTCACCGAACCGGTCCCGAGCGCTCGATCGTGCATGATTATGCGTTTGACGTCACCACTAACAACATTCTCAAGCAGAACCTGTCCGGAACGCCGCCCATACGCCCTTCTGCGTGGCTGCGTCCGGTTTCGGCCACACAGAAACGGAAACGGCGGGTCGCCACCCCCTTGGTGTCGACCCGCCGTTCGGGCGACTGGTTCAGACGGCGATGACGGTGACGCCGGCCTCCGCGAAGCGGGCGGTCGCCTCGGGCGTGATCCCCTTGTCGGTGACCAGGAAATCGACCTGCCCGAGATCGCAGACCCGGGCGAAGGCCCGCTTGCCGATCTTCGAGGAATCGGCCGCCACGACCACCCGTTGCGCCCGCTCGGCGAGCAGCCGGTTGATGCTGGCCTCGCCCTCGTGGTGTACGTATGCACCGCGCTCGGTGTCGATCGCGTTGACACCCAGCACGGCGACATCCAGCGTGATTTCGCCCAGCACTCCGCTGGCCAGCGGGCCCGTCAGCTCGTACGACTGCGGCCTGACCACTCCGCCGGTCACCACGATCTTGATCTGCGGCCGGATGACCAGTTCGTTGGCGATGTTGAGGGCGTTGGTGACAACGGTCAGGGTCGGCTGACCGCCCATCCCGGCCGCGGTGTCGCCGACGACATCGGAGCGCACCGCCAGCGAACGGGCCACCTCGGTCAGTGTCGTACCGCCGGTCAGGCCCACCACTTCGCCGACCGCCACCAGTTCCGAGACGGCGCGGCCGATGGCCTGCTTCTCCGGGGCGTGACGGCCGGTCTTGTAGCGCAGGGCCAGTTCGTAACTGACGCCGTGCGCGACCGCGCCACCGCGGGTACGCGTGAGCAGCTGCTGCTCGGCAAGCTGGTCCAGATCACGACGGATGGTCGCGGCCGAGACATCCAGCGTCGCGGCGGCGTCCTCGACCTCCACCCGGCCGTTCTTACCGACAAGTTCCAGCAGCGCGTTCCACCGGGCATCCCTGGACAAGAGAAATCTCCTTACGAGCCCGGGCTTCGGGCACCCATCCCCTTGGGTACGTGTCACCGGACACGCGCAAGCGTCGCACAAGGCTTCACCCAGCCAAGCCTCCTGCAAGCAGAATGCTTGATAATGCTTGCACATCGCGTATAGCGTGCACAAACGAGCATCCCACTACGAGTACGGAGTGCAAGAGTGTCATTTGTCGAGATCGAGACAGCCAGTCAGCCGGAGTGCTGGCGCCGCGCCGCCGAGCTGGCCCAGACGCAGGCAGCCGCTCTGCCCGCCACCGGTGAGCGGATCGCGGTCGTCGGCTGCGGCACCTCCTTCTACATGGCTCAGGCATACGCCGCGCTCCGCGAGGAGTCCGGGCAGGGCGAGTCCGATGCCTTCGCCGCTTCGGAGTTCCCCTTCGGCCGCGGCTACGACCGGGTCGTCGCCCTCACCCGCTCGGGGACCACGACCGAGGTGCTGGAACTGCTCAACCGGCTCCGTGGTGTCACCCGCACAGTGGCCATCACCGCCGACCCGGACACCCCGGTCATGACGTCCGCCGACGAGGTTGTCGTGCTCGACTTCGCCGACGAGCAGTCCGTCGTGCAGACCCGGTTCGCCACCACCCTGCTCACGCTGCTCCGCGCCCACCTCGGTCTGCACACCGACGCCGTGGTCCGCGATGCGGAGACCGCACTGGCAGAGCCGCTGCCCGAAGGCCTGCTGGACTGCACCCAGTTCACCTTCCTCGGCCGTGGCTGGACGGCGGGTCTCGCCAACGAGGCCGCGCTCAAGATGAAGGAGGCGTCGCTGTCCTGGACGGAGGCGTACCCCGCGATGGAGTACCGCCACGGTCCCATCAGCATCGCCACCACCGGTACCGCGACCTGGATGTTCGGCACCGCCCCCGAGGGCCTTGCCGAGCAGGTGCTCTCGACCGGCGCCCGCTGGGTGGAGAGCGGGCTGGACCCGCTGGCCGAGCTGGTACGCGTCCAGCGTCTGGCGATCGCCCGCGCCGCCGCCCGCGGTCTGGACCCGGACAGCCCGCGCCATCTGACCCGCTCAGTGGTGCTCTCGGGCGCCTGACCGACCGATGGACATCGTCGAGCGCACCTTCAACGGTCCGGGCGGGGACGCTCGCAAGGCTGCCCACGGAGCCCCTCGCGAAGGCCCTCACCCGGGCATTCGCGAGGGGTTCACAACTGCTGGTCCAGTACCTTGTTTTGGCGAACATGGACACGATTGAGTGAACGGTGTTCCGGTCTGTGGGTGTGCCTGACTGGGTGTGCGTAACGTGTGTCACGCGATCTGGGACGCCGGGTGTGGTGTCAGCAGTCGGGGCCCCCGTATCACCGGAGTGATGGTTCGGGGCCTCCCCGTCGCCTCTGGCCACACCCACATGGCCAGGTCGTAGGGATTCCGCCCACCTGGGACGGACCGCATACGTGATATGTGTCGCCGCCCAAGACGTGAAAGCGGAGGACCAGTGCGCCCAACACCGTTCGGGGCGTGCCGGTGAGACAGGACTCACTCCTGCTCACTGCCCAGGAACGGTTTCTGGCCATGCCCGCGCGTGGCCGCGTACGTGGCGGCGATATCGGGGTGCTCGTCCTCTCCGGGTCCAGTGGGCGCATCGAGGACGAGCGCTGCCGGATCCTGGCCCGGGAGGGCATGACGGCCTTGTCGATCCGCTGGTTCGTTACGAGCGCAGCCGGCAGACGTTCGCCGACCGCGTCGACGCGGCGACGATCGCGGTGGAGAAGTCCACCGCCGAATTCGTGCTTGTCGCCGGCGGGGACGATGCGATGTGGCCTTCGCTGCCCTACGCCGGGGAACTGGTCGCCCGTCGCAGGGCGGCCGACCTGCCCGTACGGGTTATCAGCAGCCCCGACGCAGGCCACCGCCCACGACTTCCGGGCGAGGTCCCCGCTCCCGCCTCCGCGCACTTCCTGTACGGAGGCTCACCCGCGACGGACGCGGCACTTGGGGCGGCAGCCTGGCCCCACATACTCGACGTGCTTCGCGGCGCACGTCAGGGCGGCGTCTGACGGCACTTCGGCGCGTCGGGCGTCCGCTGCGGCGCGCGCGACGGCGCTTGAGCGTCAGCGTCCGACGTGGCGCTTGGGTGTCAGGTCTCCGCCGCCGCGTTTGAGTGTCAGGCGTCCGCTGCGGCGCCGGCGCGGTCGTCCGAGACGAGCACCCTGCGCAACAGTGCGGCCGGCACCGCCCGCTCGGCCGTGGACAGGATGGCGAGGAATGTCTCCTGCGAGCGCTCGGCGACTTCCTGAAGTATCCGCTGGAGCCGCTCCCCCTCCGGTGTGAGTGCGACGACCTGCCTGCGGCGATCGGCCGGGTCGCGCGGGACGGCTCGGCGCAGCCCTCGGCTGGAAGCTGCCGCGCCGGGTCAGCCGGCGGCGTTGATCACGCGGGGCGCCGCCGGGCCCTGGTCGCCCGAGTCGCGGGCAGCGGCGAGGACCGGGCCGGGGTCGGAGCCGAGGCCCGGGCTCGGGAGCTGCGCTCGGCGCTGGATCTGCTCGCCGACGCTCTTGTCTCGTATCGGGCCTACGAGGAGCGTTACCTCATCGAGCCGATGGCCCGGTTCGGCAACAGCTGGTAGGAGTCATCCACAGCACGCCTCGGGGACAGGGACGAGGCGGCGACGGCCGAGGCCCCGGCCGGGCACCCGGTCCCACCTGGCACTGCGCTGCCGCACGCCCGTGCCGGCCTCTCAGCCACTCCACCGCCCGGCATACGCGCGGTCGGCGGGTCAGGGGTCGGGGCCATGCCTGCGGTCGCGACGGGGCCGGCGGCCGTTTCGGCCGCCGGCCCAGCCTCTCGGACGACACCGCCGTGGTCAGGACTCCTCGAAGTAGACGTCCAGGACCGCGTCGAGTTCTCCCGCCCACTGCTTGAGGTTGCTCCTGGCCGGTGCCTCGACCTCGGCGTTGAACCATCGACGGGCCGACATATGGACCGTGACGGTGAACCGGCGGCCGAACCGAGGAGTCTTCACCTCAACCGCACCGATCTCGTCCCAGCGGAACTCGGCCTCCTGGTCGTCCAGCCGGAACCGGACGCCGTCACGGTCCGCGGTGATCGACCCACGGCGGTCGCTCGCCTCGAATACGGGGCCGTCCTCTGCCTCCTTGTCGTCAGCCGCCGCTTCGGCAGCGGCCTCCCCGTCGGCTGCCGCATCCTCGGATACGGCCTCCGCAACGGCATCGCCGGGGGCGACGGCACCGGGCGCCCGCTCCTCTGTCCTTTCCTGGTCCGTCCGTTCCTGGTCCGTCTGCTCCTGACTCGTATCCTGCTTTCCGGCAGTAGCGGGGGCCGTGAGACCAGGGATGTACGCCGGGTCTGTTCCCGCGGCGTAGCCGGGCTGAGTGTTCGGATCTATGCGCTGCTCCACGGCGGGCAGTATGGCCGACGAACCTGTACGAGACCAGTGACCACCACGCCCTGCGCCTGTCTTCCCCGGCTGCGACCTCCGAATGCGCCGTCAGCATCGCCTTCCGCACGGCGTCACTGTCCTCGCGCCGCCAGGAGTTCGGTCACCTGGTCCAGCGGCAGCGCCGGGACGTGGTGGCCCGCCCGGCCGGTCATCGAGTGTGCGCCGGTGAGCACATTGAGTACCGCCTCCTCCACCGACTCGACCACCGCACCGTAGAAGGGGTCCATCCGGCCCCATGGCACGAAGCGCATCGACTCGTACGGCGTGCTGCCGTCGTCAGCGGGAAACGTACTGGTCAGCGCGGACGGGTTGGCCGTGGAGAAGGCCAGGAAGAGGTCCCCGGAGAAATGGCTGCCGGTGGTGCCGGTCCGGGCGAGGCCCAGCGTCACCCGGCGGGCCAACGCCTTGCACTGCCCCGGCAGCAGGGGCGCGTCGGTCGCCACGACCACGATCACCGACCCCGCGCCGGGCGGCACCTGGGGCTCCCCAGCGGGCGCCGGTTCGGGGGCCGGCGTCTCGAAGGGATCGGACAGCTCACGCCCCATCGTCACACCGGCGACCACCAGTTCGCGCCGTGCGCCGAAGTTGGCCTGCACGAAGGCGCCGACGGTGTAACGGTCCTCGCCGTACTGCACCACCCGCGATGCGGTTCCCGAGCCGCCCTTGAAGCCATAGCAGCGCATGCCCGTTCCGCCGCCGACGCACCCCTCCTCGACCGGGCCGGAGATCGCCGCCTCGATCGCGTCCGCCGCATGACGGGATTCCACGGCCGAGCCGTGGATGTCGTTGAGGTGGCCGTCCCAGGTCTCGGTGACCACCGGCAGCAGCCACTCCGGCGCCATACCACGACGGTTGGCGCGCACCCACTCGACCACGCCGCGGTGCACCGGGCCGACCGCGTACGTGTTGGTGATGACCACCGGCACGGCAAGCGATCCGCTCTCCTCGATCCAGGCGGTTCCGGTCATCTCGCCATTGCCGTTGAACGAGTGCCAGCCGGCCGCGCAGGGCGTACCCACACCGTCCCGCCCGCGCGGCAGGAGCGCCGTCACTCCGGTGCGTACGTCCTCGCCCTCGACCAGGGTGACGTACCCGACCTCGACACCGGGCACGTCCGTGATCGCGTTCCACGGCCCCGGCTCGCCTGCCAGAGGGATGCCCACTTCACGTGCACGCTTGCGGTCTTCGCCCATGTGGTCTGCACTCATGCGGTCAGAGATTACGGGTACACCCGCACGCCGGACGAGGTGCGAGCCGACGTTTCATCGTATCCGGCCACCCCGCCGCTGATGGTCGAGACGACGCGCTGGGTCACCGGCATGGTTCTCGCCGGTCTCCTCGCGCGTCACCCCTGACTGTGCGCCGTGCCATGTACCGCAGCGGTGACCGCTTGCGGCGCCCCGCTACCCGGTGGGCGCGTTCGGCTCGCTCCCGACAGCGATGGCGGTCACCAGGAGACCGTCCGCGACCAGCCATCGGCCACTGAAAGCCGTAGGGGTCGCCGTTGCTCCCGCGGCCAGGTCCGGCTCCGTGGTGGAGATCAGCAGCCCGGCGGTGAAGCTGCCGTTCGAGTGGAGCACGATGTCGGCCTGTTCGAAGCCGAGCCAGCGGTGGGTGAGCGGGAACCACGCCTTGTAGACGCTCTCCTTCGCGCTGAACAGCAGCCGGTCCCAGTGGATCTCGGGGTACGCCCGACGCAGCTCGAGCTCGCGCTGCTGTTCCGTCGCGAGCGCGATGGACTCGTGCACCCCGTCGGGCAGCGGCTCATGTGGTTCGGCGTCGATGCCGACGGTGAGCACATCCGCCCGGCGGGCGATTGCAGCTGCTCGGTAGCCGGCGCAGTGGGTCATGCTTCCGACCACTCCTCCCGGCCATATCGGCGCACCGCGTTCGCCTTTCAGGATGGGGGCGGGTGCGAGACCGAGTTCGCCGAGCGCGCGGCGGGCGCACCAGCGTGCGGTGGTGAACTCCTTGCGGCGGCCCTCCACGGAATTACGGATCAGCTCTGCCTCGCCAGGGAAGAGCGCCGCGTCGGGCGGGTCGGAGTGCGCCTCGGCAACGGCCACCTGGGACGGCAGAATCTTCTCGATCATGTTCCCCCTCGTACCGGCTGGTTGATCCATCCTCTGCATCGTCTCTGAAGCCTGCCCGAAGACTGAAGAATTTTCAGTTCGTGGCGACCAACCGCCTTGCGGTGTACGCCTGTCGTTCCGCTCTGCGGGGATCGCGGACGGGGTCCGCAGGGGAGGTGACCCCGGCCCCATCGGATTCGTCGTGGTGGACACGTCGGCCGACGAGCACCGCATACCGACCGGAAACCACCGCCACACCGCAGATCCCTGGAAATCCCCGGAAACGCCTGGTAACCCTGGCGGTCGGCTCCGCCTCCTACCGGAGCGGGCCGTTACGAGTGCGCGCTTGCGGAACTCGCACCCTCGGATCTGGGAGGCATCCGCTCGAACCCGGTCTGGACCATGCCTGGCGGTCAACAAGGTACTGGTCGTTGGTCGTCGTCCGAGTCGCCAGCGGTATCCGCAGTGTTGTTCGGGGCCAGGGATCGGATGCGGGGTATCGGTGAGGGCAGTAGCCAGAGCAGCGACAGGGCTCCACCGACGGCGGCGATGAGGAGGGTCGGCCTCAGGCCGATGAGCGTAGCGAGTAGCCCGCCGACGACGGCGCCGACGGGGCGCATGCCGTAATTGATCGTGCTGTACGCGCCGGCCACGCGACTGCGCATGCCGTCAGGGATCACCGCGGCCTGGAGGGAGTTGAGGTTGACGTCGAACAGCATGACGCCGAAGCCTGAGAAGAACTCGGCCGCGGCCAAGGCTCCGGCGCGGAGCCAGAGCGGGCCGTCCGCAGCGGCGGCGATGGCGATCGGTGCCGGGAACAGCACCGCGCCCACGACAATGCTGCGCCCCACGCCGAGCCGTCGCGAGATCTTCGGAGCGAACACCGCGCCAAGGAGGGAACCCGTCGCGCCGATCCCGAACGCGATGCCGATCACTCCGGCGGACAGTCCAAGGCTCCGGCTGGCGAAGAGCACGATCAGCCCACTGCCCGCGACAAAGGTGAAGAAGTTGACGGTTGCCGCGCAGCCGAGGCCGGCCCGCAGTACTGGGTGACGGACGATGAACGTCAGGCCTTCCTTGGCACGCCGCAACAGCGAGGGCGCCGCTGCGGCGCCGGAGGCTGCCGGTGGTTCGTCGACCGATACCCGGCTGACCAGTACTGCTGACACCAGGAAGGTCAGGGCATCCACGACGATGGCGACGGGTGCGGTCAGCGCCTGGACCAGTGGGCCACCGATGGCCGGGCCGACGACATACGATGCGGACCGGCTGGCGCTGAGCTTGCTGTTGGCGTCGACGTAGGACGCGCGCGGCACGAGGCGCACGAAGAACGGCGGATAGGCGGTGTTGAACAGCACCCCGGCGGCGCCCGTCAGCAACGCCACGGCATACAGCTGCCCGAGTGTCACCGCTCCCAACAGGTAGGCCGCCGGGAGGCTGAGCAGCACTGCGGCGCGCACCAGGTCGGCGAGGATCATCAGACGGCGTTTGTGGGCTTGGTGATCGACCCAGGCCCCCAGGAAGATTGCGAGCAGGTTCGGGGCCCAGATGAGTGCGGTCAGCCACGCCACCTGGTTGGCCGAAGCGTTCAGCGCGCTCACGGCGATCAGGGGCAGAGCCAGCTCGGTGATCCGGTCGCCGAACTGCGAGACCGACTGACCGGCCCAGAAGCGGCAGAACCGTCGATCCCGCCACAGCGATATCGCAGCGGTCTGCTCCGGGCTGCTCACGGCGTCTGCCCGGTCTGCTCCTCGGCACCTTCCGGCAGGACGTAGCGCATGAGCCGGACGCCGCGGCCGTCGGTGGGCCGCTCGGCCGGGTCACGATTGACGTACGGCGCAAGAATGCGCTCGATCCCGTCCTCGATGGCGGCGAGTTCCTCAGCGGAAACGACGACGCGGGTGTTGGCCAGCCCGGCCACCCTGCGCCACGCCGGATCGAGTTCGGATTCGACTTCGGCAGCCCATCGGCTCGGGAAGTCGGCATAGCGCCGGAACATCTGCTGCGACAGCACCCGCGCGGCTGACTGACCCTCCTCATCAGCCGGGTCCTGCGGCGTCTCGAATCGGAAGCCGCGCGCCTCTGCCTCCCACCGCCGTTGGCGGCGGTCCGGGCCGGGCTCACTGTCGCGGACCAGACCGAAGCCGGCCAAGTGACGCAGATGCCAACTGGTCACCGACGGCGTCGCTCCTACGTCGGGCGCGAGTTGCGTGGCAGTCGCAGGTCCGTGCCGCTGAAGGTGGTCGAGGATCGCCAGTCGCACCGGATGCGCCAACGCCCGCATAGCTTGCGGATCAGTGATCTCGATATCGCCCAGGCGATTACTGGAGTCCATGATGTGAGAGTCTCCTCTCATGATTCGTGAGAGTCAACTCTCACATCGGTAACGTCAAGTAACCGCCGGTACATGTCCCCGTGGATCAGGTGCAGTCAGGCACCTATGGCGGCCTCTTGCCTGTTGCCGAGCCCCAGGGTGGGCGAGTCGGTAGGAATCACTACCGATCACGCCGCTGGGGCTGGAGGAGCGCTCCGAGGCTCACTCGAATGAGACACCTTCGAAGGGTCTGGAGAACCTCCGAGCTCGACTGTCCCGCATCAGCATTCCTTGGCCGCTGTCACCAAAAGTTGATCACCACTGGCGCGACCTCGGCCGGGGGCGAGCCGTACCCCATTCGCCTCGTAGTGGTTGCTGTAGCGCGGACGTGGGGGTGGGCTGTCAGAGGACGCCGAGCGATAGTCGCAGGCGCCGAGGAGGCGCGTCCCCCGCCGAACGAGCGGGGTCGGCCCTCCGTCAACCCCCACGAGACTTGGAGACTCCCATGTCATACCGCCAGGGACAGCGCGTCGAGTACCGGGACCAGCAGAACCAGAAGCAGCAGGGCGAGATCCGGCAGACCGAGGGCAGCGGGGCGCAAACTCGCTACGCCGTCCAGAACGAGAAGACCATGCGAGAAGAGAAGATCAACGAAAACCAGATCGAGCGGGCGCTGTAGTAACGGCCCTCTGGATACGGCCGCCGTTGCAAAGTGCAACGGCGGCTGCTCGCTCTCGCTCAGGTCACGTCGGCCCCGGCCCCTCGCGCCGACTCGTCCAGCCGTCCGGCGTGCGCGAGCGTGGACCGCTGCGCCGTCGGGTCGGCGTCCTCGCGCAACAGCCTGAGCACCCGGTCCAGTTCGGACAGCGCCTCGCGCCCGGTGTCCTCGATGGCGGCCAGTGCCCGGTCGGTGAACTCCGGCGTCCCGGCCGCGCGCGCCGCGCCCACCTGCACCACGGCGATGGTGAGCGCGTGCCCGATGGTTTCGTGCAGCTCGCGGGCGAGCCGCGTGCGCTCCAGCAACCGCTCGGTCCGCTCCTCCATTTCCGCGAGCCGCTCCGCCGGGGACGGGCCGAGCAGCCGGGGTGCGAGGTCGGCCATCAGCGCGCCGGCCCCCCATACGACAGCGACCAGCGCGGCGCCGGACACCGGGGCCGGCAGCGGGTACCACCACCCCCATCGCCCGGGCAGCAGCATGGTCGCGGGCCCGAACGGCGGCCACAGGGACGGCATCAGCAGACCCAGCGTCAGTACGACGCCGTTGAGCGTGACCACGGTGACCCCGAAGCCGAGCCACAGCCGCAGGGCCACAATCCCAGCGGGGCAGGGCAGTTGCCTCCCCCGCGTGGGGGAGGACGTTCCCTCCGCCGGGGGAAGCGGACATCCCCCTGTGGACGGCACCGTCATCACCATGACAGCCATCGAAGTGAAGGACCTGACCAAGGTCTACGGACAGGTGCGCGCGGTCGACCGCCTCACCTTCTCCGTCCGGCCCGGCCAGGTCACCGGGTTCCTCGGCCCCAACGGCGCGGGCAAGTCCACCACCATGCGCCTCATGCTCGGCCTCGACCGCCCGAGCTCCGGCACGGCGACGATCGGCGGCCGCCCGTTCACGCAGCTCGACGAGCCGCTGCGGCATGTGGGCGCCCTCCTCGACGCCCAGGCGCCGCACGGTTCCCGCACCGCCCGCAGCCACCTTCTGGCTCTCGCCGCGAGCAACCGCATCCCCGACCGGCGGGTGGACGAGGTCCTCGACTTGACGGGCATCGCGAGCGTGGCATCCCGCCGGGTGAAGACGTTCTCCCTCGGCATGCGCCAGCGCCTCGGCATCGCCGCGGCCCTGCTCGGCGACCCCCAGGTGCTGCTGCTCGACGAGCCGTCGAACGGCCTCGACCCCGAGGGCATCATCTGGATCCGCGAGCTGATGCGCCGCCTCGCGCGGGAGAACCGCACCGTGCTGGTCTCCAGCCATCTGATGGGCGAGACGGCCTCCTTCGCCGACCACCTGATCGTCCTGGGCAAGGGCAGACTGCTGGCGGACACGCCGACGAAGGACTTCATCGCGGCCCGCGTCAAGCCGCGTGTCCGCGTCCGTACGACGGAACCCGCACGGCTGCGCGAGGTACTGCTGCGGCACGGCCACACCCCCGTCGAGTCGGACGACGGGCGCATGCTGATCGACGACGCCGAGATCGACGCCATCGGCCCGCTGGCCGCCCAGGAGGGCATCGCTCTTCTCGAACTCGCCGCCGAAGAGGCCACGTTGGAGCAGGCCTACCTCGACCTCACCGCTACCGCCACGGAATTCTCCGCACGAGCCCCGCAGGAGGCCTGACCATGTCCACCGCAGCCGTACTCCGCTCCGAGTGGATCAAGATCAGGACCCTGCGCGGAACCGCGTGGTCGCTGCTGGCCGTCTTCCTGCTGACGGCCGGCTTCGCCGTCGCGGCCAACGCGGCGACCGGCGACTCCGAAGCGGACAGCGCCGACTTCGACGCGCTCTTCTCCGTCTTCCTCGGCCTCAACCTGGGCCAGATCGCGGCGATCTCCTTCGGCACGATGGCCATGTCGTCCGAGTACCAGGGGGGAGCCATCCGCGCGTCGCTGACGGCGGTGCCGAACCGGGGCCTGTTCTACGCGGCGAAGCTCGCGAACGTGGCGGGCCTCGCGCTGGCGATGGGCCTGGTGACGACGTTCGTTTCGTTCCTGGGCGGCAGCGCCTTCCTGGGCGACGCGGCGCTGAGCCTGGGCAACGCGGACGCGCTGCGCGCCTGCCTGGGCGGGGCCGTCTACCTCGCGCTGATGGCGCTCTTCGCGGCCGGCCTGACGGCGGTGCTGCGCAGCGGCCTCGCCGTGCTCAGCATCCTGATCCCGTTCATCCTCATCGTCTCCATGGTCCTGGGCGAGACGTCGGGTTCCGTCGCCGACTACCTCCCCGACCGCGCCGGACAGCAGGTCCTGTACGTGGACCCGCCGAGCGACCTGGCGCCGTTGGCGGGCCTTGGGGTGACGGCACTGTGGGCGGGCGCGGCGGTGCTGGCGGGGTGGTGGTCCCTGAGGCGCAGGGACGCGTAGGTCCCGCGGGGCGGGAGGGGAACGGATGAGACCGGCCGCCCCGGCCTGCCACGTCCTGGGGCCGGCCAGGGGTGCCCCTTGACGGTCGTTCTCGGCGAGAGCCTGCGGCTTGGAACCGCCCATCCTCCCCTTCGATCCGGAGGGGTTGGGCGGCTCTTCCTATGCCTGACCCCCCATCAGGACGAGCTGCCGGTGCCCGGCCCCGAAAGAGCCTCCAGCACTTGGGCTCGGCCATCGTCGACACGCTGCTGGACGACGGCGACCAGGACACGGCATCGGCAGCAGCCATGGAGGGTTCGCCGACAGTCGACAGTGACTCACCCTCGCCGACCGCCTCCGTGACCGCCGCCCTAACCGTCTGCCTCCGCCTGATGAACCGAGAAGCGCAAGCGCAAGCTCATGAAGCTGATTGACTGGTACGGGCGGTAGCACGCTACAGCGCGGCAGCCCAACGCTGCTGCGTCGGACGAACCTTGCACCCGAGATGGGTTGGGCTCACCAAAGCCTTTCGAGGACTCCGGTGCGCTGGAGTTCGCGCACATGCTCCAGGGCACGGATCGGAGCAGGGCCGCCCTTGATCAATATCCCCGCCTCGATATTCCGGTCCACCCCTGCCTGGGTGAAGTTGGCACTGGTCGTGAGCAAGGTGCGTTGATCAGCCACCGCCAGCTTCGCATGGGTCTTGGCCCCGGGATCCTTCCTGTTGCCTGACGGCCAGTGCCAGATCCGCGCCCCGATGACATCCGCGAAGGCGGATGCCGGCTCGATTTCCGACAGCGCGCTGCCAGCGCCTTGGAGCGTCTCGACGACGACGTCCACGTGGACGCCCTGAGCCACGGCTTCCTGTAGTGCCGCCACCAGTGGTTCGTAGCGTCGCGCCGAGTACGTCATCAGCGTCAGTTCCTGCCTTGCCGTGGCGATAAGCCCGAGCAGGACCCTGCTCGTGGACCGCACGGGCACCCGGTGGGACGACGGGCCGCTCCAAACCAGTGAAACCTCCTGCTCCTGGTCCCGCTGCGTGCAGCCTGCCGCCAGTCCGTGTAGTGAGGCGGCCGCCGCCTCGCCCGGCAGGCCGTCGACCGCGATGGCCTCCAGTACGGCCGCCGCGGCTTCGGTGAAGCCCGGATCGGAGCGCAGTGCGAGCAGCGAGGTACGGGGCTGACCCTCGCCGATGCCGTCGGCGAGGGCCGTCAGGGCGCGGACCCCAGCTACGGCCTCCACGTCCGCTGCGGCCTCCAGCAGGCGGGCCCACTTCATTTGAGGCCCGGGAGGAGGACGAGATCCGGGTCACCTACTGGCACGATGAATCTGCGGTCCAGAAAGCGGTTGCCCCGCTCGCAGGTCGTTTCCGACACGAAGAGGCACACGTGACAGGCCGCGCCGTGCAGGAAGTCCTCGTGCGGGGGCCGGGGCAGACGGTCCGCGCACAGGGGATCGGAAGAACAGCGCTCGGCATCGCGGAGCGCCCGTCGCACGATGCGCGTGAACCGTTCCGGTTCGGCGAGCGCGACGAGGCCGCCCAGAGTGCCTTCGGTATCGGGTACGGCCGTGTAGATCAGGATGCCGGTGCGCCGGTCGTCGTCCCGGCCCGCGTAGATCCGCTCCGAAAGACTCGCCGAGGAATAGCCGCACTCCAGAGAGATCGCCCGGATGAGTAGGTGTGAAAGGGTGTGCAGGGCGATGTAACGGGCACCGGGCCAGCCACGCAGCGGGTCGTCGGTGTCCTGAACGCGGCCGGAGTACCTGTTGCGCCGGAACTCCACGTACGCGTCCCGGTGCGCGGCCAGGGCAGCGGAGCCGGCCACGCGCCGCTCCCAGTCCGCGACCAGTTCGTCGGACACGCGCAGGAAGATCCCTTCGCCGCGTACCTCGGTTGCCGGGACCCAGGCTGGTGTGCGGCTGCGCGACAGCGGCGCCCGGGCGACGAGCGTGGGGTCCTCGGGGTCGGGGGCGTCGAGCCGGGTGAACCCTATGAGTGCGCGTACCTCCCGCAGCCGGTCCGCCTGGACGATGTGCGAGAACACACCGCTCAGCGCTGGCGGTACGGCAACACCGTTGAGGGCGAAGTCCTCGCTGGGCTCGGGAAGCTGGGGGCTGGTGAAGATCTCCCACTCAGGGGTGTGGAGATCGGGGTACGCGGCCGCCTCTTGCACAGCCGTGGCATCGTCGACAGACGACCGGTGCGCCGAGATGGCCTCGAAAACCTCGGCCTGGGTCCACTGGTGCAACGGCTTGAACTGCGGCAGGTCCCACAGGGCGTCAAGGATCTCCGGCAGGACCGCCTTCTTGAGGTGCTCCCACAGCTGCTCGACCTTTCCCTGCAGTGCACTTCCACTGGTCGGGGGGACGGCCAGCACGCTGAGGGTCTGCGCGAACCACTGGTTCGAGGCGCCGATGACCAGGGGCTTCGACGGCAGCTTGCAGCCGGCCGGGTCGAAGGTCGACAGGTGGGGATGGCGGCCACGGCAGCGCGGGAGCGTTATCTCGCCGCGCTGGCCCATCGCGTCACGAATGTTGCGGTCCTGCCCGCAGTTGACGCACTTGACCTTCACATTGGCTGCCTGGTTGCCGCCGTGGTCCAGCATCTGCAGCCTTGGATGACTGACCTCCGTACACGGTCCGCCACGGTGCACGAAGGAGGCGTACGGAAAGTCGTCCAGGTGACCGGCGGGGCACACCAGCACGAACCGCGCGGCTACGGCGAGCGGGCGCTTGCCCTTGCGCTTGGCGGTACAGCTCTCGTGGAAGAAACGCGCCTGGTCGGGGCGACGCGGCCTGGCATTCTCGAACTTGAAGATCTTCGAGTCGAGGGCGCCTAGGTCGTTGCAGGCGGTGCAGCGGAGCCACTGTGGGAACGGCAGAACAGGTACACCAACCTTGGCTGCCGGGCCGCTGGGGTCAGAATCGGTGCCGTCCATCCACGGTGCCGGCCTCAGCTGGGTGACCTGCGGCCCGTACGGATCCGCGATCAGTCCGTTGACGGCGTGCAGCAGGCGGGGCTCCTTCAGATCGGCCCACTCGAAGGAGTCGTAGTGCCAGTCGTCGATGCCTCGCACGAGTACGGCGAAGTTGGGCAGGTCGACCAGGGCACCGACTCCACCGGTGAACATGAGATGGCTGGGGCGGACCGAGCCGACACGGCGGCGGTGCTGGGCCTTGTCCGTCATGACTGCGCCTTCTTCCCGTGCTGAGACGCTGCCGCGGCAGCAGCCTTGGTGTCGAGTACCGCGCCGGTCTCGTCGCCGTCCGGCGAGTCTCCGTCGTCCGTGCCGCCCGCTCCGGAGCCGCCGTCGTACGTCCAATCCGGTGCTCCGCCGACGATGTCGTACAGACCGGTGCCCGGCACCAGCAGGTTGATCTCGTTCTCCGTTTCGCGCATCGACTGGGCGACGGTCAGCTCGTCCCAAACGGCTCCCGTTGCCCGGTTCAGCAGACCCGTGAGCTGCTGTCCCTGCCAGCGGGCCTCCTCGTAGCCCAGGCGCGCACTGCCCTGCTTCTTCTGTGCCCAGGCGTCCTTGAGGACCTCGATGCGTTCCGCGAGGTAGCCGCGCGCACGCGGCCCGCCCACGGTCTCGGCCCGGGCCAGAAAGCGCTCCGTGATCTGCCGGGCGACCGGCCCGTCGAGGTCGACGTCGTAGGCGTCACCGTTGCGGGAGTGCGGGAGCGCCGCGTTGCGGACGGCCGCGATCCACGCTCCGGCCGTCGTGCGGTCCAGGGAGCGGCGGGCGAACGGGGTGACGGACAGCGCCTCGACCTGCCGGTAGAACGTGGCGTGGTAGTGGCCGAAGTTCTCGAAGTGGGCCAGGTCGCGCGGCCGGGTCCAGTTGTACAGCGTGACGACCAGGCCGGGGCGTTCGGCCTCACGGCCGACGCGGGAGGACGCCTGGATGTACTCGGCGGTGTTCTTGGGCTGGCCGACGACCATCATCAGGCCGAAGCGGGGCACGTCGACCCCGACCTGCAGCATGGAGGTCGCGATCACCGCGTCGACCGCGCCGTTGCCCTCGTTGCGCAGTCCGAGCTTCGCCGGGTCCAGGCGCTGCTTGTGCTGCGCCGCCGCCCGCAGTTCCGCGACGACGGCCTGCCTGCGGACGGTCGTGTCCGTCTCCTCGTCAAAGCCGACGTCCATGCGGGCCAGCACCTCGGTGATGTCCCCGGAGGAGATACGCGAGGTCAACTCCTGGACGGACAGCATCTCGGTCGGGCGCAGCAGACGGTTCGACATCTCCTTGCGGGTACCGTGGATGCGTACCCGGGTCGCGATGTCGTCGTCCAGGAAGCGGCGCATGCCAGCGAGTTCGCGGGTGGCGTTGAAGTATCCGACCAGCGTCATGTAGGGATCGGCGGGCTTGCCATGCCGGTCGAACAGGGTCTGGCCGGCCAGCAGGAGGATCTCGGCGACGCGGATCTCGGCCTGCTTCATCCTGACGCCGTGGGCGCAGATGCCGAGATAGCGGCGGCCGGGCGCCTTCGATGACAGGGGAACCTGCTGGGAAAAGAAGGTGTCGCCAACATCGATGACCTGGGGCGGGAAGATCGCCGACTTCCGTGCGAACACACCCTGGATCTGCTCGGCGGCGCGCTTCGTCGTGGCGGTGGAGGCCACAATCTTGGGGCCGACGCGCTCGTGGCCGGGCACCTGCCAGCCGCACAGCTCGTCCACGGCCGCCTCGAAGAGGCCGACGGTGGTGCCCAGCGCACCCGAGATGAGGTGCAGCTCGTCCTGGATTATCAGGTCCGGGGGTCGCAGCCGCGTCACCGCCCGGCTCTTGACCGCCTCGTGCCCCGGCTTGGCCTGGTGCTTCTCACCGCACTTGGTGCGGACGTCGAGGTCGGGGTGCCGGTATCCGTGCCGCGGGCAGAGCTCCGACACCCGGCCGAAGAGGATTCCGGCCTGGCCACGCCAGGGCAGCTGGGCCAGCTTGTCCACGGTGGCGATGAGGAGGCTGGGGGCCAGCCGGTAAATCTCCTCGTCGACGGTCAGGATGGGCAGGCCCTCGTGGCGCGAGCGCCGCTCTGAGAACGGGCAGGCGTTCTTCCCCTCGCCGTTGGCGCAGTAGAGCACCACGCGGCGCAGGTCGGGATCAGGATGCAGGTCCCGCTGTGCGCTCAGGGCCGTACCGCACCAGGGGCAGGCGAGCGTCTGGAGCACCTTGGCTGCGCGTCCGTCACCCGCGTCCTTCGCCTCGGCGACCTGCTGCTCGGCTTCCTCGTACCGGTTCGGCGAGACGGCGCCGCCCACCCACAGCCCGATCCGGAACGGCGTCTCCCCCCAGCGGTAGTCGCCTCCGTCGTACGCCTCGCGGCGCAGCACTTCCGCCGCGCACACGAGGGCGGCGGCCCGCTGGAACTGCTGCGCGGTCAGCAGCCGCAACGTGTACCGCATCAGCACAGCGACACCGGCCTCACCGCTGCGGGCGTCCTCGCCGCTGGCGATGGTCCCCTGGAGCCGGCGGATGGCGAACGTGAAGGCGGCCAGGCCGAGGTACGCCTCTGTCTTGCCGCCACCGGTGGGGAAGAACAGCAGGTCGACCACCGCGTCGGAACCGGCCTCGCGCTCCTGCAGGGTGGGGTCGGCCAGCGCGCGCAGGTTCAGCAGGACGAACGCCAGCTGGAACGGGCGCCACGACGCGCCGGCCGCCCCCTGCGCGGCGATGCGCTTGCGGGCCTCGTCGAAGCCGATGCCCTCGCGCTCGCGCAGCGCGGCGATGGCCGTGTGCCGGCGCTGGAGCGCCATCGCCCGGTTGGCGAAGCGGAATGCTTCCAGTACTTCGGGGCGGTCCGTGTGAGAGAGCAGGTCGACACCGAGGGTGATTCGGACGGCCACGTCGCGTGCCTGGCGCACGGCGTCGAGTGCGCTCTCCCGCAGGGTGCCGGACAGCTGCTCGGCCTCGGCCTCGCGTTCGTCAAGCCAGGCACTGTAGCCGTCGGCGAGCGGAGCAAGGGCCTCCATGAGAGCAGCAGGCGGCAGCACGGCGAGCTCGTCCATGGAGAGCTCGAGCCCCTCCAGGTGCTGCGCCTGCTTCCCCGAGGGTGCGATGGTCGCCGGTACGTCGTGCACGGGCAGCCAGGTCGTGGTGAGGGCCCGGGCCTGCCGCTCCCCTTCGCCGACGGTGACGTCGACCGCCACGTTCCGCCCGGCGGCGTGCTTGAGGTGGTTGCGGTAGAGGAGGGTGAGGTGGTCCTCCTCCGGATCGGCACCGCCGAGCGGTCCGTGGTTCTCCTCCACCTCGTCGAGCGGGTCGGAGATGGGAAGGAACACCGCGGCGGCCCCATCCGCCGCGGTGACGTGAAGCTCCGTCTGGAACATCCAGGCCGTATCCCTGGCCTGCTGGGGTTCGTCCTGCGCGTTGACGAGCGCGAGCTCGACCACCCGGGTGGTCCCTGCCGCCCCTTGCCGGTTGCGCACCTCGGTGACCAGACGCACCCCGGGTGCTTCCGGGTCGTCCGAGGTGAGGGGCAGTACTTGCTGGGCGGGGCCGTCGAGCCGCAGTGCGTGCGTCTGCTCGACCTGCTCCCGCGTCCACGTGGAGCGGGCGACACCGTCCTCGCCCAGCACCTGCGAACGGTGATACCGCCCCCAGCGGACCCGCACGGAGACCTCGGCCCCCCTGTCGTCCGCGGCTACGGCGAACATCAGGCCCATCGAGGAGGCCCACATCCGGCCCGCGTTCTGGGCGGTCAGGCGCTCGGGAAGGCCCTGGTCACTGCCGTCGCCCTCGCCGTCGGAGTCGTCCAGGAGCTGCTCGCTCGCGGCCGCGAGCGTCGTGGTCAGCGCCCGCTTCGGACCGATCATCCCGACCAGGTAGCGGTCGCGCGGCCCGGCGGCACGGTGGTCGAACTCCTCGCCCGAGCCGCCCCACGGTCCGAGGAGGTCCCGGCTGATCAGCTCGCCCAGGTCGTCCCGGACCTCGTACGACGTGGCCGGTACGAGGGTCTGCTCGACCTCGCGGACGCGCTGGAGGAGGTCCTCCTCGAGCGATCCGGTGGTGCCTCCCGTGGACTGGCTCGGCGGCATACGCATTCCCCTCTCCCGCCCCCCGGCGGATTCCCGACCCCTCAGGAGGCCCTTCTCCCGACGCGGCAGCCGCCGCACGGATCATGACAGTGCGTCATCATGCGTCGTCAGCTCGATGCTAACGGCAGCCTCCGACAACCGGACAGGAATCAGAACGCCGGAATCGCCCCGGCCAGGGCCTGCTCCAGGAATTCGGCGATGTCCCGGTCCCCGCGCTCGCCCAGCCGTTCCAACAGAGCCGTCGAATCCGATCCGGGCTCCATCCCGATCCGCCGGGCGATCACCTCGACCGCCTCCTGCCGGGTCACGGCCGCAGTCCAGCCGGTGAGCCGGGCAGCACGCGCCTCGGCACCCGTACCGGGCTGCGGAGCGGGCAGGCGCAAGGCGCTCAGCCGTCCGTCCGCCACGTTGAAGAACGCGTGGTCGCCGACACCGGCACCGATGTTTTCCAAAAGCGGCCGGATGGACCCCAGGACCGACTGATTCCGCCACTGGAGCGTCGTCTCGCCGGCATCGTGCCGAAACGTGATCGGCTCGCACAGGGGGGCTCCGCCGATGTGAGCCGCCCACCCGGCCGGAACGGGCGTCCCTGAGCCGCGCAGGTGCTCGGCGTTGACCTCCAGCCGGTACCACCAGCGCCCGTCCGCCCCGAGGAAACACCGCCGGGTGCCGGCCACGTCGTTCCTTGGTGTGTACGGGGTGTCCGTGCCGGTGCTGCTCTGGTCGGCGAGGCAGACCCAACCGCGCCTGCTGCGGGCGAAGATCGGCGCGGTGAGGTTGGTACGCACGGAGGCGGCCGATACGTCGAAGCGGGTGGCGAGTGCTTCGACGAGCGCGTTGACCTCGGCCTCACCGCCCGCGCGCTCGATCTCCCGAGTGATCATCTCCCGGATGCCGAGGTACTCCTCGCCGCCCCACTGGCGCAGGCCGTAGAGGTTGCGGTCGAGCCTGATGAACCGTTCGTCGACCCAGATCTGGTTCCGCATGCTGCTGATCGCCGTGCCGTCGGCCAGCCGCTCGTGGATGTCCTCCATCGGCAGCGGAGTCCCTTGCACTGCGAGTACGGCGACCGCCCGGTCGTTGACGGATCGGCCCCAGTGGACCACCTTCCCCTCCATCACACGGAACCGGCCGATCTCGGCGGCCCAGGGCCCCAGTACCTCGGCCCGCACCCCGAAGCGGGCACCGAGCGCGGCCGCCTCGTCCCAGGCGAGGGGTGCGTCACCGCAGGCCGCGAGCAGTTGCTCCTGCATCACCGACCGCAGCTCGGCAGCATCCCCCTGCACAATCCACGCGCCGTCGACCGTCCGGTCGGGCAGCAACCGCGCGATGACGTCCCCGAGCGGCACCCCGAGCGCTTCGACGGTGGCGGCGTGGTCCGGGTGCAGGGCGTGCACTTCTGCCACGGTGCAGACGGCACCGAGCCGCTCGGCAACGGCGGCCAGATGCCCGGCGAAGTCCCGGCCTGCCGCGCCCTCGTCGCCGTGGCCCGCGAGCCACTGCCTGATCACCCCGAGGATGATCCGCTCCACCTGCCGGACACGCTCGCGGCTGACGGAGAACCGCTCCCCCAGGACGCTGAGCTTCTCCGGCTGGGCGGCGAACATCCGCTGCCCAGCGATCACGGTGTCGCGCTCGTCCCACGTCCCGACGAGCCGGTCGAACGCGGCCAGCGGCCTGTCTATGAGCGCAGCGACGGACGGCTCCGGCCCATCGGCGAGCACCATCGGTGCGGGAGCGGGCTCTTCGACGGGCTCTTCCGCTTCCCCCTCAGTCCCGTCCTCCCCCTCGGTCCCGTCCTCGCCCTCGGTTCCGTCTTCGTTCTCGTTCCCACCCACCGGCCCGATGACCGCGGCATCTTCCGCCACGTCGTCCTGCGTGGGCAACGACTCCCCCGCCTCCGGACCCTCGTGGTTCTCGCGCGGTTCTGCGCCCGACCCCTGAAGCACGGCGAGCGCAGCACGCACCTCCGCCGGGGCGTCCTCGGGCAGCCAGGCGGCGATGACCGCGAGCGCCTCCCGTACGCCGCCCGCGCGTTCCCGGGGGATCCCCCGCTGATGCAGCCGGTCGAGGATCCCCCGGAACAGCCCGGCCAGCACCTCGTCCCCGTCCGCGACCGTGGGTCCGGCAGCGCGCGCCGCCCGGGCCACGGTCTGCCGGGCCGTCGCAGCGGTCGCCTCGTCCAGCAGGCGCAGCACGGGGATCGCATCCCCCAGTTCCGCGTGCGGCCACACCGCCCGCAGCGTCTGCGCCACCTGGTGGCTGAGCGCCTCGGCTCCGATGACCTGCTCGACGGCCAGGATCGGTGTCGCGTGCCACCAGCCGAGCGGAAGCCGTACGTCCTCCAACCGGGCGGCGAGCAGCTGCGGATCGGCATAGCGGAGGGCGGGGAGGAGGTCGGCGAGGGACGTAGACGCGTAGGGCACGGGGGAAGTCATGATCGGGCGACACTCCAGGGCTGGGCCGACTGAAACGTCCACGGTCGGACCGTGGTGATCAAGACGTTAGCCGCGACCACTGACAACTGCCCCATGGCTACCGGCCACATCCTCCTGTGACCAGGGGGTATGCGTCTCAGCCCGCTTCGGCGACCGGTGGCGCGCAGTCCGTGCACTGGGCCTCAGGGTCGTGGCTGCGGAACGCGCGCTCGCAGCCGTCACAAGTGATCAGGGGCGCGGGACGCGGTGACGGTAGCGGGGAGGCCGGAAGCGGTGGTGGCAGCAAGGCGGTCAGGCGGTGTTCGAGGAAGCGGGGCGGGTGATGGATGGGCACCGGCGCGGGCGGGAGGTTCGCCGTGAGGGTGCGGGTGATCTGATCCGGGGTCGCGGAGCGGGCCAGCCACGCTTCGACGGCGGGTACCAGGCGCTGCACGTCGCGGACGGCGAGGATCAGACGGGGGTCGATGAGCCGTAGCTGGGCGAGGAGTTCGGCGGCCGGTCCGCTGGCGGCGAGCGCGTGCGGTGGGGCGGCGGCCTGCGCGGGCGCGACCTCGGCCGGCTCCCTCTTCAGGGGGGCAGGCTGCCGTACGGGCGCACAGCCGGGCTTGTCATAGGCCAGGGTGCGGGTCGCGAACCGGCCACCGCCGAGCGGTACGCGGCGACGCTCCAAGTACCCGGCTGCTTCAAGCTCGTTGAGGGCCCGCCGGATGGTGATCTCTCCCTCGCGGAACCGGAGGGTCAGCGCTTTCGCGGTAACGGAGGCTCCGTCGGGCAGCGACTGGATGTACACACCGATGCCGATCGCAGCGGCGGAGAGGTGCGGGTGCTGGGCGAGGTGGTTGCCGACGACCGTGAACCGGTCGGTGTGACGGTGGCGTACGTGGATCACCCCGGCGCGGGGTGCGTCCTCGGGGATCGCGAACACGGGGCACGGAGGCGCGGCCGCGTTAGACTGCGGGTCAGCCATCGGGAAGCTTCTCTCTTCCGGATTGGTCAGGCCCTCGCCAGGATTGCCGTCCTGTCGGGGGCCGTCTGTCTGTATGGGGGTTGTTTCCGCGACCGTACCCCACCCGTGTCGGGCGGCGCGGTCCCATCACCCGATCGGGTGGCGAAGGGAGTTGAGCCCCGGGTTTGGTTGGGAGGGTTCTCACCCGTTTCTTTGAAGGGCATCGCACGGCACCGGGTCGTGGGGATCCGCGCCCCGGCGGCTACGACTGACGCAGGTGCCCGATGAACATGATCCAGGCGGGCGCACCGACGACGAGTACGGGGCCGGCGGGGCGCTTGCTGTCCCGGACAGGGACGGCACCGGGGACGCCGTCAGTGACCTCGACGCAGTCGCCACCCTGCCCGTTGCTGTACGTGCTCTTTCGCCAACTGGCGTTGCTCAGATCGCCTCGCGCGACGCGCATTCCGGTCCTCCAGGGCTGAACGGACAAGGGTCACCGACTCATCCGGCGGTAGAGCCTTCGCCTGCAGAAGATCGTAGGCGAGCGTGTACTCCGCCACCTCTTCAGGGGCCTCAATGAGTTCACCTGCGTGCGAGCTCTCGGTGTATGCCACGTCCGGCCCCCTCTCGAAGCTGAGGAGCGTCAACGATCCACCCATCACGGGGTGTTCACCCGCACCAAAGGGCAGCACCTGCAAGACAACGTGCGAGCTCTGCGCTGCGCCAGCAAGTGAACCAGCTGACCTCGCATGACCAACGGCCCACCCACCGGGCGACGGACCACGGCTTCGTCCAGGATGCACCACAGCAAGGGAGGGGAGCTACCGGCGAGGATCGACTGTCGCTCCATCCGAGCCGAGACCAACTGCTCGATCTGCGCATCCGTGTCACGGGGCCGACTGGTACGAAGTAGCGCGCGTGCATACGCGTCTGTCTGCAGCAAGCCAGGAACAACCTGCGCCATGTACTTCCGCACGGGCAGGCACGGGAGCATGGTTGAGAAAACCAGGGCGACGGAGGCGGCGCGAGACGAGTTGCGCGAGGCGCTGGCGGCGGTGGATGTCGTACTGCCGTCGCTCGGGGTCGATTCCGTGTCGCTGACGAGCAAGTACCTGGCGCCGCTGGTGGAGTTGGGGTGCTGCCGCACGGACGTGGCGTGGAAGCTGGCGGCGGCGCTGAGGAACTGCGCGCCGTGACCGACCGTTCGCCGGACCCGAAGCAGCGCGCCGCTGCACGTCGCGAGGAGCTACTGGCCAGGCTCCGCGAGCACAACAAGCGGAGCCTGGCGAGGGCAGACACAACCAGGCGAGTCGCGCAGAGCCTGAAAGTAACGGCCGACGGCATTCAGTGCGGTGACGTGCTGGCGGCCGGCGGAGTCCCGCACCGGGTGGTGGACGTGCGGGAGTTGCAAGGACGCCGGAAGCGGCTGGAGTTCGAGAACGGCAACGTGTACGTCCTCCAGCCGTGGGTGTCGATCACGGTCGTCCGCGAACGAGGGGGCGACGGAGCCCTGTGCGGTCGGCGCTGAACGGCTCCGCCGGCACCTGCCTCAGAACAGACTCGGCGGCTCCTCAGCCGGAGGCTTCGGCCTCCGGCTGGCGCGTGCCGCCGTCGCCTTCTTCTTAGCGCCCTTCTTGTCATGCAGGCCGACGGCGACTTCGGCGGCGTAGCGCCGCTGGTTCTCTTCGAGAAGCCGGTCGAGGATCTCTTGCCGCACGACGGGTCCGACGGTGTAGCGAGGACCCTGCTCCGTCGGGTGAAATCCGTGATCCAAACCGCCAGACTGGTCGAGAAGGTTTTTCCAGCCGTACGCACGAAGAACTTCGGCATCTACCTTCCGCTGAATCGCCCGAAGCTCCTCAATATCGGAATCACCGCAACATTCATCGTGAAACAGATTGTAAAGTTCAGTCAGCCCGACTCCACGCCGCCGGGCGATATCAGACCGGATTTCACTGAACTGCATTCCCACACCCTGCAGCCCGTCAATTACTGGTCTTGGGTAGTTCTCAAAGCACCTCGGGACCTGATATCTGGGGTCCTTCTTCATTGAAGTCCCATTACTCAAAGCCCACCAATAATGCGGCGCACTAGCCAGGACGGCAAATGTCCCGTAATCCGCAAACGGGAGAACGACGACAGTATTACTGAAGGTGGGCCCCACGGAAACCATGACCGGAGTCAGCGTCTTACTCGTCTCCGCGAACACAATTACCCTATCAAGGCTCTCGATCCTTCGATAGAGCTCCGTTGCAGGTCGCCCAAACTGCCACCAATTCGGATTCCCCTCCTCCGAACTTCCGATACGCTCCAACTCGACAAGCCGCTCGACACGCCTGAAAGGACGGACAAATTCGGCTGCCCTCTCGCGATCCCAATCCCTAAAATTGACAATATGCCGCCGCGCATTCCCTTCGGGCGTAGCATAAAGATCACTACCGGTAAGGTAGGGCCGCACTACGGCGGAATTCTCCGGGGCGTCCGCAAGCATGGCGGAGCGCTCCAGATCATCGAGAATGAATGCCTTACCCGACGGCTTGCTCCCTTGCAGCCCCATCCCAAGGTTCTCCGCGAGCGCCTGTGGCTTCCAGGTCGATCGACTCATCGGGGCGAGTGCGGCAGTTATACCGGTCACCCGGTTTCCATCCAGCCAATATTCACCATGCCACTTAGTGGCCGAAATGTGAAATTGGATGATATAAACGGAGGCACTGCGCGTGGACCACGGGCGCTTCGGTACGGCTTTATAGCAAGTCCAGCCATGCGCAGTAAGGTAACCAAGGCTCACCTGCATACTGGTTCCTTGGGCCACGCCATGGGTGGTCACGAGCCCGACCTTACCACCAGTGTTTGCAATGTCAGCCGCCCTGCGAGTGAAGAATGCGGCAAGATCAGCCCTGTCGGTTTCAAATCCGACGATCGACTCCGCTAGGTACTTCCGGTAGGCAACACCCATGGGTCCTGAAATTCTAGTCCCACCAAGAAAAGGTGGATTCCCTACCACTGCATCAAACCCACCCCGTTCCTCCCAGACCTCCGGGAACACCAGCGGCAGATGAACCGGTTCCCGGTCGAACGCCCCCTCCGGCCGCCCCGTCGCCAGCCACTTTCGTGCCAGCGCCTCCGCCCGCCGAAGGTCCAGCTCGGCAGCCACCTCGTCGTCGCCCGCATCGGCCACCGCATGCGCAGTGGACACCGCCTCGAACGACAGCTGGTCCTGTTCCACCTGACTGCGACCCGCACCAGCCAGGGCCGCGCCCGCCACAAGGTCAGCGAAGACAGACGCCTGACGCGCCTTCTCCCGCGCCGACACCAGGATCGCCCGCTTGCGGGCCAGCGCCTCCAGGTCCGTGCCCTTGATGTCGGCCAGCTTGCGGCGTTCCTCGGCGACCTCCGCCACCACCCGCCGGACACCGCCCGTGAAGTCGAGGGTGTCCTTGCCCAGCTCACGCCCCCGGACCGGGTCCAGGTGCATCGCCTCAAGCTGCTCAACAGACGTGATGCCGAGCAGTGAGTCGCCCGCCACCAGGCGGTCGTCCAAGAAAGTGAACGGCCGCTCGCGGTCCATCGAGACCAGCCACAGCGACAACTTCGCCATCTCCACGGCCATCGGGTTGATGTCCACGCCGTACAGGCAGTGCTCGATGATCTGGCGTCGGGCCTCCACCATCACCGGGTCCGCCTCGGCGTCCACCGCCGACACCGACAGTGACTCCGCCGCTGCCAGGTACGCCCTCGCCCGCTCCTCGCCCTCCCGGGACCACGCCTCCACCAGCGCGCCCGCCAGGTACCGGCAAGCAGCCACCAAGAACGCCGCCGAGCCCATCGCGATGTCCGCGACCTTGAGCTTGAGGATCTCCTCGGACCTCTTCGGCCGCCACTGCGATCGCTCCGCCGTTTGGAGCGGGCCGTACTCGTAGACCAGCGGTTCCAGCGCCCCGTCCGCGACCTGCTGGGCCAGGGACTTCGGGGTGTAGTGCGTGCCCGTGTTCTTCCGGAGCGAGGACTCCGTCACGAACAGCGCGCCCGGCCGGATCACCACCGGCAGGTCGCGCAGGTCCCGGCGGATGATGCCGTAGAAGGGGAGCAGGCGGTCCGCAAGCAGGCCGTCGTTGTCCGTCGCCGCCAGCAGCTTCGCGCGGGCCTCACCGCGCTCCGCCTCGCCCACCGGCGCCAGCAGCTTCGTCACCTTCGCCGCGGCACCGAGGCCCGTCGCCTTGTGGTACTCCTCCGACAGGGCCGCGCCCAGCCCCTCGCCCTTCGTCCGGGCCAGCGACTCCAGCCGGGTCAGCAGGACCTCGGCCTCCATCCCCGGCTTTCCGACGAGCCCGACGATCGTGTCCTCGGCCCGGCGACCCTGGTACGAGAGCAGACCCTCGTACACGTAGCCGATCTGCTCGACGTCCAGTGTCCGGAAGGTCAGCCGCCGGCGTTCCTTCTTCTTGCCCGTCCCGATCCAGACGTACTGGACGGACTGGAGCATGTGGAGCACGGTCCGGTCGTCGATCGGCAGCGGCTCCGCCGGGTCGTTCTCACCCGTCCCGCGGCCCTCCAGCCACGGGAAGGCGTTCGGGTCGAAGATCGAGCCGTCGTACGCGTGCATGGCGAGCGCAGGGTGGTCCACTCCCCCGTACACCGCATTGAAGAGGGCGATCAGCCGGTGCCAGCCGGCCGTGGTCTCCTCCAGGTCCTCCTCTGTGGTCTGCTTGGCCAGGTCCTCCAGCTCCTGGCACAGGCGGCCCGCTGAATAGGCCCGTACGTACAGTTCGTTGTCGCTCGGCAGCAGCCCCCGTTCCTCCGCGAAGAGCAGGAACACCACCCGCATCATGATCGCGACGGCGCCCCGGTAGACGTCCTGCGCAGGCACGTCGGACAGTCCGCGACGCCCGTCCGCACGCTCGCTGATGTCGGCGCGGCCGATGGCCTCCACCAGCAGTTCGACGGCCTGGCGGACCTGGACGCCGAGCGCGTCCGTCACGTCCTCCTGGCTGTCCAGGGACTCCCGGAGCAGCGGCAGCAGCGTCTCGTCGTCCGGGACGGAGAAGAAGCGGCGCCGGTGCAGCAAGGACAGGAAGGCACGGACGACGACCCGTTCCGCGGGCGAGGGCCAGTCCACGGTGTCGAAGACGGCGGACGTCGTGACGCCGCCGCGCGGTGCCCAGACCAGGGCCCACCAGCGGCCTTCCGTGACGAGGCCCAGCTCGATGCCGTGGTGCCGGCACAGGTGCGCCACCCGGTCGATCGGGGTGGCCGACCAGGCCGAGCCCGCGACGCGCTTCGCCGGGTGCTGGCCGGCGGGCACGGTCAGGCCCAGGATCGCGCAGTCGGCGACCAGCGCCGCCGTGTCTGCGGCCTCGCTGCCCGGTTCGAAGAGGGCGAAGGACGGGGTGATCCGCTCTCCGTCGTGCTCCGGCACGTCCACCGCCAAGGCTTCCGAGAAGTCGGGGCCCTCTCGCAGTGCGTCACCCCAGCCCAGTAGTTCGCCGAGGACGAAGGCGGTCCAGTCGGCCTGGCCGGCCGCCGGGTCGGACTGCCAGACGCCGTGCTCGTAGCGGAGGCGGTCGCGCAGCGGCTTGTCCAGCGAGTCGAGCTGCGCCCAGGTCTTCAGCAGGATGGGCAGGGTGAGGAACGGGCCCGATACATCGACCAGGCTGAGCCAGTCCAGGTGCTGCTGCTTGCCGTCGGGGGGCAGCGGGGCGCCGCTGCGGGTCCGTCCGCGGCCGGGTCCCGACGTGCGCGTGCTGGTGGTGCTCACTTCACTGCCTCCCGGCGGGGAACGACGAAGACGACGGCGACGGGGAACAGCAGCGCCTTGGGCTGGGCGTAGCGGGCCGCAATGAAAGCGAGTTCGCGTTCCTTCTCGCTCTCGAGTGCCTTCAGCTTGCGGTCCCAGTTCTCGCGGTCCCACTGCTTCTGCTCGGCCTCGTAGAAGTCCAGCTCCAGCTGGCCTTCCGGGTGCTCGTCGGGGTCCGCTCCGAGGGCGGCGCGCAGGGAGTCCCGGAACCGGTCGATGTTGGCGGAGATCCGCTCGGACTCGTCGCGGCGACGGGTCTCCAGTCGGCCTTCCAGCGCAGTCTGGCGGTTGCGGGCCCGCCACTCCAGTGCGGACACCAGGCCCTCACCGACGTGCGGCCAGGACTCGCTGAGCCGGGTCTGGAGCAGCGGCGAGGCCGGGGTGGCGCGGGTGAAGGCGTCGTCGAGGATCTCGCCGACCGTGGTCAGCTTCTCCAGGCGGCTGAAGCGGGCGGGTCGTCCCGCTTCGGGCTCCCGGAGCCAGCCGCCGGCCTGGAGGATCTCCTCGTGCAGGCGTACGCCGTCCGCGCCGACGAGGACGAAGCGGGCGAAGGCGCCGACGAGGGTGGTCTCCAGCTCCGGGTGATCGCTGATGACCGCCGAGACCCGGGCGAGGCGCGTGCGGTTCTTGTTCCAGACGGCCGCGCGCAGCAGCCGGGTGGACATGGCCACGAGCGGGTGGCCCAGGTGGGCGAGGACGACGTCGTCCCGGTCCTTCACCTCGGCCGGGTCGAAGGTCACGGGCCGCTGGACCTCGGGGCGGAGCTTGTCCGCGAGGCCGTGGGTGGCCCGCTCCCAGGAGCCGGTGAGGGTGGGGACCTCGTAGAGGCCTTCGGCCGCCTCTCGGTCGTCCAGGGTGGGACGGATGACCTGCTGGCGGGCGAGCGGCAGCGCCGTGGAGACAACTCGGGCGACCCGCTGCGGGGTGACGCCGAGCGTGCTCCTGGTGGTGTCGACCTGCTCCTTGAGGCGCAGCGCCTGGGCCTGGGCATCGCGCTCGGCTGCGACGTTGCCGCCGCGCCTGGCCTTGCGGTTGGCGTACGCCTCCGCGTGCTCGACGTCGAAGTCGGTGCCGAGGTCGCCAGTCATCCGGCGTTGGACCGCGTCGGCGAGGACGGCGTTGACCTTGCCGAGGTCCTCCTGCATCCGGGCTACCTTGACGGCGACGCGGGAAAGGAACTCGAGGTCGGCCTCGTAGGTATCCGTGGCCTTCTCGTAGCCGCTGCCGATGAAGTGCACGATTTCGGGAGCGGTGAGCTGGCCGTAGCGGTCCACGCGGCCGATGCGCTGTTCCAGCTTGTTGGGGTTGAAGGGGATGTCGTAGTTGACCAGACGGTGGCAGTGCCGCTGAAGGTCGATGCCCTCGCTCGCCGCGTCGGTGGCCAGCAAAATACGTACGTCGTTCTCGGCGGGCTCGGCCTGGAAGGCGAGGCGCAGCTGCTCGCGCTCCTCTGCGTTCATCCCGCCGTGCAGTAGGGCGACGCGGTCACCACCGAGGCCGTGGTCGCGGAGCAGGTTCTGGAGCCAGATCTGGGTGTCGCGGTATTCGGTGAAGACGACGACCCGCTCGTTGAGCCAGTACTTGCCGTCCGACGTCAGGCACTGGGCCTTGAGGTATGTGATGAGTTCCCGGGCCTTGGAATCGGCCTGGGCCTGATGGCGCTGGGCCCAGTCCCGCATCCGCTCCAGCAGGACGGCCTCGTCGCCGTCGGTGCCGGGCTGGAGGGTGGTGGCGCGCGCGATGGCGTCGTCCTCGGCCTCGGCGAGCGGCTCGTCGTCGTAGTCGGCGTAGTCGTCGAAGAAGGTCTCCTGCCAGTCCTCGACCTCTTCCGCGGCCTGCTGCTTCTTGGTGCGGAGGGTCTCCAGGTAGACGCCGATCGTGCGGGCGAAGGCGTCGGGCGAGGAGAAGAGGCGCTTCTTCAGCAGCAGGGTGACCAGGTCGGCGGCCTTGCGCCCGCCCTTGAAGCGCGTGCCGAGCTTCGCCCGGCGCAGCTGCGCGTACTCCTTGAGGAGGCCGTGGATGCGGCGCTCGTCCTCGGTGTATTCCACGGGAAGGGCGCGTGTCTCCCGCTCCAGGAACCGGCGCTCACCAGTCTTGGGGTCGCGGATGTCGGACTTCAGGCGCCGGACGACCGTGTCCTTGACCGCTTCCGGGTCGGGCTCGACGCCGCGGGCGAAGCGCTGGCCGTCGATGAGCTCCAAGAGGGCGGTGTACGACTCCTGGTAGCCGTTGTGCGGGGTGGCGGACAGGAAGAGGCGGTGCTCGAAGTGCGGGGCGAGACGGCGAATCAGCTTGGTCTGCTGGGAGTCGACCGGGTACAGCTGCTTGGGCGCCGAGGGTGCGACGTGGTGCGCCTCGTCGAGGATGAGCAGGTCGAAGGCCCGCTTGGCGGGGATTACCGCGTCGGCCTGCTGGACGGGCAGCACCTCGGCGAGCAGGCGCTGGGCCTTGGGGCCGCGCAGCCACGGCAGGCTGACGATGCACTGCGGATAGATGTTGAAGGGATTGGCCGCGCTGCCGTGGGTACGGCGGACTTCCGCGCAGCGGTCCGAGTCGATGACGGCGAAGTCGAGGCCGAACTTCTCGGCCATCTCGTCACGCCACTTCACGGTGAGGCCGGCCGGGCAGACGATCATGATCTTGTGGGCGCGGTTGCGGAGAATCAGCTCCAGGGCAACGAGGCCGGCCTCGATGGTCTTGCCGAGGCCGACGTCGTCCGCGAGGAGCAGGTTCACGCGCGGCGCGGCCACGGCGCGGGAGACGGGTTCGAGCTGGTAGGGCTCGATGGCTACGCCGGAGCGGAAGGGCGCCTGGAGGGTGCGGACGTCCGCAGAGGTCACGGCCGACCAGCGGACGGCGTCCAGAAAGGCGGCGAGGCGCTCCGGTGGGTCGAACCCCTGGGCCGTGACGTCCGGGAGCGACCCGGCAGGGAGCCGACGGCGGCCGGGCTCGACCTCCCAGATCACGGACAGCGTGTCGTTGTAGCGGCCGTCCTCGACGCTGTTGAGGGTGACGAGGGTGGCGGCGGCCCCGGCTGCCGCGTCCGCCTCCGGCTTGACGTGGTCGACGTCGGCCACGACCCACCGAGTCCCCCGCACCTCGACCAGGTCGCTGATCTCCGGGACGGCCTGGCTGTCCAGCTCGTCGGCGCGTCGGCGGACCGACCTCTGCGCCACACCCGCCAGGTCGGTGGTCGGCGTGGTCATCGGCATTCCGCCCCTCTGCATGCCCGCCCCGGGCGATTCACGTCAAACACAGCAATTCAAACACGCACGACCGGCCTTGCAACCCTCTTCCCGGCATCGCTGGCAGCGCCACCTGTACCGGTACCGTCACAGCACGTCGAAGGCCGTGATCTGGGTCAGCTCGTAGTAGGTGCCCCGGCGGCTCAGATCACCCTCGATCTTGAGCGTCCGCCCCTGAGCGTGGGCGTCCGTGGCCCGGGTGTAGTCGTCGGTGTTCAGGTGGACGTGGATCTGCCGCTTCGGGCCGATTGCACCGGCCTGGCCGAGGACCACCGCTTCCACCGTCACCTCACCCGGGCCTTGATCGATGGCACGCTTGAGCTTGATCGAGCGGCCGATGATGGTCACGCCGGGCTCGGGGGCCTGCCGACGCATGTCCTTGGCACCCTCGCGAAGTGTCCGGACGAGGCTCGGTGTGAACGGAGCGACGACGGGCAATGGCGGCACTGGCCAGCGCGGTGACCAGGTGAAGTCGATCGAGAATCCGTGGACCTGCGAGTCGCGGTCGTCATCTCCGCCGATCCCTGCGAGTGCCTCGCACAGGTCGGCGGAGACCCCGGCGCGCGAGGCATCAGTGAAGGGCGCGGGATCGCCTGTGCTCTTCGCGCGCTCGGCTGCCGTACGCGCCGCCGCGACCGCTTCGTACATGCGGCGGGAGACCTGGCGCGCGAAGGGATCCGGTTCGTCGTCGAAGAGGGACAGCTGCGGCCTGCGCTCCGGGAGAGGTACCTGAAGACTGAGGATGTAGCTGCCCGGCACGGTGGGCCCGAAGCGGGCACGGTCCACGAGGTCACGAGCGGCCCGGCTCTTACGCCGGGGAAGGACGGGTCGCGGCTCGACGGTGTGGGAGGCAGCCGCCAGGAGCAGATCGCGGGCACCCGCCATGGCGAGCACGCCGGCCTGGACGGGAATGGTCCCCGACGGCGTGTTCGGCAGCGTCCTGATGTACTGCACGTCGAGACCGGTGAGAGTCAGGTCCTGGTGGACCGCCGACGGGGGGCGGCCCTCCATTTCGGCCAAGGCTCCGACCAGATCGGCCATGCGGTCCGCGAAGTCCGCCAGGTCGGTGTCCAGGGGCACCAGGACGCGGAGCGTCCGCCCTGCCCAGTCCCGTTCCCAGCGGCGGCTGTAGCGGACCTGGATCCCCGCGCGCCAGCCTCTGCTGCTGAGATAGTGCGCCACGTCCTGCGGCCGCAACCGCTCCAGCTCGATTTCGGATACGCCGATCGCGGTCATGGTGCGGGCACCTCCTCACACGCCCGGGCGAAGAACTTGTGCAGAGCGTCGACCGTGAGCAAATTGTCGCGCGGCACAGTGACAGTCACCGTCTTCTGGCCCTGCTGCAGTGGAAGGCGCTGCTCCAGCGAGACCCAGTAGGCACAGCGGCGCAGGACTAGGGCCTCCTCGTCCATGCGGATGTACTGTGCCGGATCCGTGGGGACGAGGACCATCACCAGGTAGGCGGGTACCTGCCGCTTGCCGCGCAGGCGCTTGTAGCCTGCGGCCGACAGCGTGATCTTGAAACCGGTATCCGTCTCGGCGACCTCCTCGACCCGGCGGGTCTTCACCTGGAGTGCGATCTGGACGTCCAGGTCCGGGTCCTCGTGGTCCCGGCCCAGGATCAGGTCCTTGCCGATGTCCGGATAGGGCACAGCCACCTGAAATCCGGCCGCTGCGGCGATCGCGGCCACGAAGGTCTCTCCGTACCAGCCCTGGTGGTTGTTGAGCTCCATGCGCCCCCGTGCTCCGGTCGCAGGCCACCCGTCACGCGCCCACGTCCGGAGTGACGACGATCACTGCCCGGGCAGGCTACCTGAGCAGTGATCTTCCGGTAAGGCTGCGATCCGGCCACATGGCCGCCGTCGACGGTCGGTTCAGGTCACAACACAGCCTGATCGACGTCGTCGAACGGACGCCGGGCCTCCGCCAGGGCGACCTCGTGGACGAACCACTCCAGTACGGCGCGGATCTCCTCGCCGTGGTCGGCGAAGACCTCCAGCGGGAACGACGGGCGAAGGTCCAGCTTGGCCTCGGCCAGGTCGATGCCATCGACGGTGTTGAAGCGCTGCATCAGCGCTCGCCTCAGCGGCTCGTCGTCGAACGGCGGGCGCCGCTTGAGGTACTGGAAGACCACCTCCGCCGTGCCCGTCACTGGGTACAGCGCGATCGGCCACAGGGCGCGTGGAGCGTTCGGCCGCCCCGCGTCCACCGTGGGGAAGCAGCTGGTCTCGTTCGACTTGCCGTAGACCTGGTATCCGCCCTGCTCTTCCCAGAACCGCATTGCGGCCAGGACACCTTCGACGACCTCGGGCGGCTGGTTGTCCCGCAGTAGCGCCTCGAACCGCGCGGCCGTGCCCTCCGTCTTCTCGTCCCCGCCCTGGGGCGCCGTCCCCGGGAGCTGCTCCTCCGGCACCTCCTTGCCCACCAGGACCGCCAGGTCGGAGGCGCTCAGCCGGTGGGACTTCAAAGCCCGGCCGTTCGCGTCGAAGGGGACGCCTTCGGCTTCCAGGACCAGCCGCGGGTCACCGGAGTGCCGGTCGTCTGTCCACCTGAACCCGCCGGCGATCCGTCCGTCAGCGGTCAACACTCGGTAGGCGCAGTGCAGACCCGTCTTGGCCGACACGTGATTTCCGACGGCGATGGCGCTGGTCCCGATGAGGGCAGCCAGATCACCGTACGAAGTCCAGGTCCCGGCCGGCACGGCGAGCAGAATCTCACGCAACTCACGCCAGCCCGCCCACTCGTCGTCGGCGTGCACCACTCCGTCCAGCGGGCCGGGCCACAACTCCACCGCCCGGTCGGCCAGTTCTTCGGCCCGGGCCAGGATCTCCCTCCGCCCCCAACCGCCCTGTGCCGCGATCCGCTGATTCATCCGCAGCGCGCTCGAGTCCAACAGCTCCTGTTTGCGGCGGAAGGGGTGGTTGGATAGACGTGCGTTCTCCCCGGACAGGGTCAGGTTGCCCAGGGTGTGTACAAACAGAGCGTGGATCTCCTCGGGGCTCTCCTCGTCACCGGCCTCCTCGGCCAGCAGGTCGAACCACTGTTGCGCGGGACGCTGTGGCAGGACGTGTTCCACGGTGAGCTGCGCCTTCCCGTAGTCGACGGGCTCGGCCGACGCGTAGCTCTCCTCCAGCCTGCGCAGGATCTGGAAGCGCTGGTTGCTACGGCCCGTCTTGTAGAAGGGCCGGGTGCGGATGGCGTCGCGGACCGCTTCGTCACCGGGCCACACGCGCGCGCCCGTGCGGTTGCGCGACAGGAACCGGCGGACCGCCTCGGAGGGAGTCCCTTCCTTGTCCAGCTCCTTGGGCAGTTCCATGAACACCCGGTTGCTGCCCGTCGTGGACAGCCCCGCGAAGAGGCGCCGCACCATATAGCTCTCTGCATACTCGAGGGCCGTGGTCGCTTCGGCTGCCGTGGTGCTGCCCTCGTCCACCAGGTCGAGGAGGTGAAGCGCGGGCGGGTAGTGGGTCTGACCGCCCCATCGGGACAGTCGTTCCAGCACCGCCCGCAACTGCGGGTCAGTCTCCCGCTCGGGCTCCAGGATCCTCATGAGCCGGTCGGCGCGCAGGGAGAACCGGGCGATCTCCGCTTCCAGCGCCTCCTCGTCGCCGCCCAACGGCTCCAGACGCTTCTTCTGGTCTCGGTAGATCTCGCTCTGCCGGGCTCTGCTGTTGCCGCCGACGACGAGGTCGAGCCAGACCAGCAACTCCAGGTTGCTCGGGCCCAGCAGCTCCTGCATCGGAAGCCACCGCTTGCGGTAGACGTCCTCGCCCCTGCTCGGCAGGCACATGAAGAGGTAGTTGCGCAGCAGATCACTCTGGCTGAGCCCGACTCCGGTGTTGTTGATCGACTCGAAGATGCGATAGACGTTGTCGCCCTCGGCAGCGGTGATCGCCACGATGGACAGGCAGTCGCCGAGTACGGACTCGACGGCGTCGACCCAGGCCTCGCCGACGCTGTCCGCCCCCTCGGCCAGCTCACCGGTGAAAAAGCGGTAGGCGGCACCGACATTTCCGGCGCCACCGGCCTTCGGAAGGCTGTCCACACACGCGATGTAGGCATCGCGGTCCGCCTGCGTCGGCAGCAGACGGTAGCTGTCATGGCCGTCCTGATAGGCGTTGACCAGGAGAAGGTCGTTGATGCGGGCGGCCTTCTTCGCCGAGCCCCGGTCCCGGTGGTGGTCCCTCAGGGCCGTGAAAGCGAGCATCAGGGTAGTCATCCGCTGCTGGCCGTCCACCACTAGCCAGCGCTGCATCCCACCCGCAGCGATGCGCTCGGGTGCCAGCACCACCGAGCCGAGGAAGTGACCCGTATTGGGGCGGCCTTCCTGCCGGTCCTCGACCAACTCCAGCACGTCGTACCACAGCTGTCGCAGTTCGTCCCGCTGCCAGCTGTACGTACGTTGGTAGAGCGGGACTTGGAACTGCTTCTCCCCTTGGACCAGCTTGCTGAACGTAGTCTCCTGAGCGTGCACGCCCGTCCTCTCCCCGACCTCCGGCACCGACCCGCCATTGTCGTCCCATACCGTACGGTGATCAGTCGAAACGTCAACACTCGTGCGATCCGGGGGCTTTCATGGCGACACTGGGAATCCACAAGGACTTCCTCCTGGAGTTCGCCAAGCTGGAAAAGCCCGTTCAGAAACGGGTTCACGAGGTCTTCGGCAAGTTCCGCGAGCACCGGCATGCCGGGCTTCACCTGGAGAAGCTGGAGAATCCGCGCGACCCCCGGATCCGCACCATCCGTGTCAACAAGTTCATGCGCGGCGTCGTCCTCGCCCCGGACACCGGGGACAGCTTCCTTCTCCTCAAGGTCATGGCACACGACGACGCCATCGCCTGGGCACTGAGCCACCGGGCAACGGTGAACTCCGCGACCCAGGGCATCGAGCTACGCGATGACGTCGCCCTCGAGCACGCGGCCGCCTCCGTACGGAGCGCCACGCCCGCAGTGGACGAGCGGCTCTTCACCCACGTGTCCGACAAAGAGCTGACCCGCCTCGGTATCGACCCCGACCTGCTTCCGTTGGTACGGAACTTCAGTGACGAGGCCCACCTCGACGCCCTCCGCAAGTTCCTTCCCGAGCAGCAGTACGACGTCCTCGCCGGCCTGGCTGCCGGCCTGACCCCCGACGAGGTCTGGCGTGAGTCCGTCGCGGTCCAGACAGAGCACACTCCCGACGCAGAGATCCACCCTTCGATCGGCGACGAGCTCGCCGTGGCCATGGCCCGCTCGCAAGGAAGGATCGCCCTGCTGTCCGGGCCCGAAGAGCTGCTGGACATCCTGTCCAGACCCTTCGATGCGTGGCGCGTCTTCCTCCATCCCAGCCAGCGGCGCATCGCCTACCGGCCCTCGTACAGCGGATCGGCGCGGGTCACCGGCGGCCCGGGGACGGGCAAGACCGTCGTAGCCCTGCACCGCGCCCTCCACCTCGCCAGGCGGTTGCCCACCGATGCTCCCGACGGCGCGATCCTGCTCACGACCTACACGAAGGATCTCGCGGCTGACCTGCGCGGCGCCCTCGAACTGCTCATCCCCGACGCGCCGCTGCGAGCGAAGATCCGAGTCGTCAACGTCGATGCTCTGGCCAACCAGCTCGTACGGGAGGACCGAGGCACTCCCCTGGCCATACTCACCGGCCAGAAGGAGATCCACACCCGCTGGAAGCGAATCGCCCAGCGGCTGGGCCTCGACCTCAACGACGTGTTCCTCGACCAGGAATGGCGTCAAGTGATCCTCGCGCAAGACCTTCGCTCGCCCGAGGCCTACCTGAAGGCCTCTCGTAGCGGCAGGGGTACGCCGCTCAGCCCGCTGCGGCGCGCGCAGGTCTGGCGCGCCGTGGAGGGGTTCACCCGAGAACTGCGTGATGCGGGAGAGTGGACCTTCCTCCAGGTAAGCGCGGAGGCCGCCCGTCTGCTGGAGCCTCGTACCGACCGTCCCTTTCACCATGTGGTGATCGACGAAGCTCAGGATCTTCATCCCGCTCAGTGGCGCATGCTCAGGGCGTTGGTCCCCGAAGGCCCCGACGACCTGTTCATTGCAGGCGATACCCACCAGCGCATCTACGGGTACAAGGTGGCGTTGCGTAATCTCGGCATCACCGTGACTGGCAGATCCCACCGCCTACGCGTCAACTACCGCACCACACACGAGATTCTGCAGTGGTCGACCGCGCTGCTCAGCAACGAGAAGCCCGATGACATGGACGGCGGTACCGCATCGCTGGCTGGTTTCCGGTCTGTACTGCGGGGCGGGCAGCCCGAACTTCACGGATCCGAAAGCAGGTCCGGGGAAATCGCAGACCTCGTGGCGAAGGTCGAGCAATGGGTGGCTGGCGGTGTGGAGGCCGGCGAAATCGGCGTGGCCGTGCGCTACCTCCAGCTGGGCAAGGAAATCGCCCAAGCGCTGGAGGAGTCCGGCCTGCCAGTGTGCGTGCTCGGATCCTCTCAATCGACCGGCGACGGCGTCCGGATCGGGACCATGCACCGGATGAAGGGCTTGGAGTTCCGCTGTGTCGCCGTTGCCGGCACCAACGATGGCACCGTTCCCCTGGCGTCGGCCCTGACACCGCCGGAAGTGGATGCGCAGCAGCATCGCGATGACTTGCTCGGCGAGTTGAACCTACTGTTCGTCGCGTGCACCCGCGCCCGCGAGGCCTTGCGGGTTTCCTGGCACGGTGCACCCAGCCCGTTTCTCGCGCTCTGATGGAGCGAGGGCTCTCGGAACAGGTCCGGCCGACTAGCGCTGTCACCCGTTTCCATACCGATCACCGCTCACCAGAAGCCACCGAACGCAAGCGGCTGGCCGATCTGGAAGCAGCACGCCTGCGCCTCCATGCAGAGACCCTGTCGGCTGGACCGGAGAGGGACGGATCCGAGGCATGGATCGCTTGGGCCGACGGCCACGTGCAACGCCTGAACCCGCTCAACGGGACACTCCATCTGCCGGACATCCCGAGCCTCGCCCGTACGGTCCCGGCTACTAACAGTGACCCTTTGAAGTCACCTCAGAGCCGCCCAGCGGCGCTCACGGCGCCGCCTTGCTGCCCTGGGCGTTGACGCCCAGGGCAGCGTAGAGTCAGGTTTTCACAAAGCCGGACCTCAGAATGTGGGTCGGGCATCCCGCCTGACCTGCACCAACAGCAAGGTGGCGATCCGTCAGAACGTACGTCAACGTGCGCCACGAGCATCGAACATGCGCCAAGATATCGCCCGTAATGCGCGCGCCCAAAAGCACAGGTCAGGAGCTCTTTGTGGTCGGCTCCAGAATCGCCACGCACTCCACGTGGTGGGTCATCGGAAACAGATCGAACGCGCGCAGCGTCCGCACCTTGTAGCCGCCCTCCCGGAAGTACGCCAGGTCGCGCGCCAGGGCCGCCGGGTCGCAGGCCACGTACGCGATGCGGCGGGCGCCCAGGCCCGTCAGGTGCTTGACCGTCTGCTTGCCGGCGCCTGCGCGCGGGGGGTCGAGGACGATCAGGTCGGTCTCGGTGATGCCGGTGCGCGGCAGGACCTGGTCGACCTTGCCGTGCTCGATGCGGACCCGCTCCAGGTCCTTCAGGTTATGCCGGGCGTCCTCCACGGCGCGCTTGCCGGACTCGATGCCGAGGACGGCGCCCTTCTCGCCGATGCGCTGGCCGATGGCGCCCGCGAACAGGCCGACGCCGCAGTAGAGGTCGAGGGCGGTGTCGCCCTTGCGGGGCAGCAGGCCCTGCATCACGGCGCGGACGAGGGTGTTGGCTGCTTGCGGGTGGACCTGCCAGAAGCCGCCCGAGCCGACCCGATAGGTGCGGTCGTCGGCGCGCTCGCGGACGAAGGCGCGGCCGTGCACGCGGTGGACGCCGCCGTCGCGCTCGTCGACGCGCATCACCGAGACGGGCTTGTCGAGCTCGACGAGGGGCAGCCGGCCGCCGGGCCTCGGGGTGAGGATCACCTGGCGGTCGTGGGAGCCGGTGGCCGCGATGGCTTCCACCGAGGCCATGCCGGGCCATTCCCGCTTCTCGATGCCGAGCTCGGTGACGCCGGGGGCCGCGATCAGGCAGCGCTCGATCGGCTCCACGTCGTGCGAGCGGTGCTTGCGCAGGCCGACACGGCCGTCCTCGTCGATGGCGTACTGGACCCGGGTGCGCCAGGCCGGTACCTCGCCCGCCGGAAGCTTGTCGCCCTCGGCCGGCATGACGGTGCCGTCCCAGCCCGCCTCCTCGGGGGTGAGGCCGGCGAGGCGCTGAAGCTGTTCGGCGATCACTTCGCCCTTGAGTCTGCGCTGGGCGCCGGGCTTGGCGTGCTGCCAGTCGCAGCCGCCGCACTTGCCGGGACCGGCGTACGGGCAGGGCGCCTCGACGCGGTCCTTGGACGCCTCGATGATCCGTACCGCGTCGGCGCGCAGGAAACGGGAGTCGCTCTCGCCCTCGGTGACCTTGGCGATGACCTTCTCGCCGGGAAGCGTGTGCCGTACGAAGAGGACCTGACCCTGCGAGGTGCGGGCGATGCAGTGGCCGCCGTGCGCGACGGGCCCGACCTCGACCTCGTACTCCTCCCCGACCAGCGACGACGTGGGTTCGTTCTGCATGAGGGGGTGGCTCCAGGGATCAAGGGAAAAACGGCCGGACAACAACCCACGAGTCTACGTGGGTGTCGTCCGGCCGTTTACCACGAGCGGGCGGGCGCGGTCAGCCCTTGTTGGCAGGTTCCTTGGGCCTGCGCTCCACGGGTCCGCGGCGCACCGAGCCCGGTGCGTTCCACTCGGCGCGCTTCCTGGCGCGCTTCTTCGCCGCCTCGGAGGACTCCAGCTGGTAGGGCACGGAGGTCACCATCACGCCCGGGGTGAACAGCAGCCGCCCCTTGAGGCGCAGGGCGCTCTGGTTGTGGAGGAGGTGCTCGTACCAGTGACCGACCACGTACTCCGGGATGTACACGCTCACGACGTCGCGCGGGCTCTCCCGGCGCAGGCTCTTCACGTATTCGATGACCGGGCGGGTGACTTCGCGGTACGGGGAGTCGAGGATCTTGAGCGGGATGTCGATGCCCCGCCGCTCCCAGTCCTCTTTGAGTGCCTTGGTCTCGGCCGGGTCGACGCTGATGGAGAGCGCCTCCAGACGGTGGGAGCGGATCAGCTTGGCGTAGGCGAGGGCGCGCAGCGTGGGCCGGTGGAGCTTGGAGACCAGGACGATCGAGTGGACCCTGGAGGGCCGCATCGTCTCGTCGACCGGGGTCTCCTCCGCGGCGATCTCCTCGGCGACCCGGTCGTAATGCTTGCGGATCGCGGTCATCGTCCCGTAGAAGATCACCATGCCGAGCAGCGCGACCCAGGCGCCGTGGGTGAACTTGGTGGCGAGCACCACGACGAGTACGAGGCCGGTGAAGAAGGCGCCGAAGGTGTTGATCGCGCGGGAGCGGATCATGCGGCGGCGCTCGGCCGGGTCCTTCTCCGTTGCCAGGTGGCGGTTCCAGTGCCTGACCATGCCGGTCTGGCTGAGGGTGAAGGAGACGAAGACACCGACGATGTAGAGCTGGATGAGCCGGGTCGAGTCCGCTCCGTAGACCCAGGTCAGCAGGATCGCCGCGCCCGCCAGCAGCACGATGCCGTTGGAGAAGGCGAGCCGGTCACCGCGGGTGTGGAGCTGGCGGGGCAGGTAGCGGTCCTGGGCAAGGATCGAGCCGAGCAGCGGGAAGCCGTTGTACGCGGTGTTGGCGGCCAGGAAGAGAACGAGTGCGGTGGCCGCCGCGAGGGCGATGAAGAGGAACGAATTCTCGCCGAAAACGGCGGCCGCGACTTGCGAGATCACCGGGTCCTGGACGTAGTCGGGGCCGACCGGGACACCGTTGTTGATCAGGTCCTCGGCCGGGTTCTCCGCCATCTTCACACCGGTGGTCATGGCCAGGGCGATGATGCCGCAGAACATGGTGACGGCCAGGAGACCCATCATCGAGAGCGTCGTCGCGGCGTTCTTGCTCTTCGGCTTGCGGAAGGCGGGCACGCCGTTGCTGATCGCCTCGACACCGGTGAGGGCGGCGCAACCGGAGGAAAAAGCCCGCAGCAGCAGGAAGACCAGCGCGAAGCCGCCCAGTCCCTCGTGTTCGGCCTTGATCTCGTAGCCCGAGGTCGGGGCGTGCATGGTTTCGTCGAGGACCAGTCCCTGGAACGCACCCCAGATGATCATGATGAAGACGCCGGCCACGAAGAGGTACGTGGGGATGGCGAAGAGCTTGCCGGACTCCTTGACGCCACGCAGATTCATCACCGTCAGCAGCACGATGGCCGCGATCGCGCATGCCGTCTTGTGCTCGACGACGAACGGGATCGCGGACCCGAGGTTCTCGACCCCGGAGGAGATCGACACGGCGACGGTCAGCACGTAGTCGACCAGCAGCGCGCTGGCCACGGTCAGCCCGGCCTTGGGCCCGAGGTTGGTGGTGGCGACCTCGTAGTCACCACCACCGCTCGGGTAGGCGCGCACGTTCTGACGGTACGAGGCGACGACCGTGAACATCAGGACCGCGACGGCGAGCGCGATCCAGGGGCTGAAGTGGTAGGCCGACACGCCCGCGACGGAGAGCACCAGGAGAACTTCTCCGGGTGCGTACGCCACCGAGGACAGCGGGTCGGATGCGAAGACGGGAAGAGCGATGCGCTTGGGGAGGAGCGTTTCTCCCAGCTTGTCGCTGCGCAGCGCCCGTCCGATCAGAATCCGTTTGGGCAGGTCGGTCAGTTTGGACACGCAGAGGATCGTATGCGTTCCGTATGGAAGCCGCAGACCCACCACCCCCGTGGCCTCGCAATCTCCTGCGCCCGGCCGAAAAAGCCACGAAATCCTTAACGAAATCCTTGCGCTCAGGCGTCCGCAAACAGGGCGCTGTAGGCGTTGAGTGCGGGCTGACCGCCGAGATGGGCGTAGAGGACCGTGGAGTCGCGGGCGACCTCGCCGCGCGCCACGAGGTCGACCGTCCCGGCCATCGACTTCCCCTCGTACACGGGGTCGGTGACCATGCCCTCGGTACGGGCGGCGAGCCGCATCGCGTCGAGGGTGGTGTCGTCGGGGATACCGTACGTGCCCGCGTGGTAGCGCTCGTCCAGCTCGATGTCGTCCACGGTGAGCTCGCGCCGCACCCCGATGAGCCGTGCGGTACCGGCCGCGATCCGGGCGATCTGCTCGCGGGTGCGAGCGGGTTCGGCGGAGGCGTCGATGCCCAGCACGCGCCGCGGACGGCCGCCCGCCTCTTCGAGCGCGGCGAAGCCCGCGACCATGCCGGCCTGGGTGGAGCCGGTCACCGAGCAGACGACCACGGTGTCGAAGAACACGCCGAGTGCGCGCTCCTGCTCGGCGACCTCGTACGCCCAGTCGGCGAAGCCGAGCCCGCCGAGAGGATGGTCGGACGCGCCGGCGGGGATGGCGTACGGCCGGCCGCCGCCCTCCTCGACCTCGCGCAGCGCCTGCTCCCAGCTCTCCTTGACGCCGATGCCGAACCCGGCGCGCACCAGGCGGACATCGGCACCGGCCAGGCGGCTGATCAGGATGTTGCCGACCTTGTCGTAGACGGCGTCGGGCCACTCGACCCAGCTCTCCTGGATGAGCACGCACTTGAGGCCGGTACGGGCGGCGACCGCCGCGACCTGGCGGGTGTGGTTGGACTGGACGCCGCCGATGGAGACGAGCGTGTCGCAGCCCTTCGCCAGGGCGTCGGCGACGAGGTATTCGAGCTTGCGGGTCTTGTTGCCGCCATAGGCGATGCCGGAGTTGCAGTCCTCCCGCTTGGCCCAGACCGCGGCGCCGCCGAGGTGGTCGGTGAGCCGGTCGAGGCGGTGCACGGGAGAGGGACCGAAGAGGAGGGGGTAGCGGTCGTAGGAGGAGAGGGAGGGGATGGACGGGGCTGCGGGCGATGCGGGCGTCACGGGGGCTCCCTTGGCCGGGGGGGTGGTTCGGTGATGGTGGGCGGGGGTTGGCGTGGTGATGGTGGTCGGTTCGTCCGCGGCCTGGCGGCTCGTCCGGACGGTGCTCGGGCCGTCGGCCTAGTCGGACGGTTCGTCGGCGAGTTCTTCGAGTGCCCGCCAGATCTCCGCGGTGACCCGGGCCGCGGCTTCGGCATCGCGCCCCGCGCACGCCTCGATCAGCCGATCGTGCAGCTCCGCCGAGCCGTGTGCCGCGCCTGGTGTGCCGAACTGCCGCCACTCCAGGCGCCGGATCAGGGGCGTGTAGCGCCGGACGGTGGCGGCCACGGCGCGGTTGCCGCAGGCGAGGACGAGGACGTCGTGGAGCCGGTCGTCGGCGCGCAGTGCGTCCGCCACGTCGCCGCGGCGGGTCGCGTCCCGGAAGCGGTCGTTCGCCTCGCGCATCGCGGTGATGTCCGAATCCGCGAGGAGGGGTACGGCCGTCCTGGCGGCGAGTTCCTGCATGGCCCGTACGACCGCCGCCGCGTCCCGGACGTCGCGCGGCACCAGCCGGGTCACCCGGGTGTAGCTCTGCGGCTTGGATTCGACGAGGCCCTCGCCGGAGAGCCGGGACAGTGCGTCGCGGACCGGGGCCCGGGACAGTCCGAGCCGTTCGGCGAGGTCGGCGTCGCGGACGGGGGCACCGGGCGGGATGTCGCCGCAGACGATGGCGTCACGGATCGCCTCGTACGCGGTGTCCCGCAGCAAGGTCCGTCGGACGGGGCGCAGGGTCTCCATGAACTGACATGTTAGATGTCTGTAGTCGTCGTACTCAAGGGTCCGTCCCGCAGTGGCTGCATCCGGCGGCCCTCCCCGCCCTCATCACGGGGCGCGGCGAAAGCGCACTCGGATGAGGCCTCGCACTCCCGGCCGCATAAGCTCATCCTGGGCAACGGGACAGACCGTTGCCCCGTTGTTTGCCCGGCAAGCTGAGGAAGAAGTGTGAGCAGGGTGTTTTCGCAGGTCAGCCGGACGACCAGGACTGCGAGGTAGGCGCAAGGTGCACATCGTCATCATGGGCTGCGGACGAGTAGGAGCCGCTCTCGCGCAGACCCTGGAGCAGCAGGGGCACACGGTCGCCGTCATCGACCAGGACCCCACGGCGTTCCGGCGCCTCGGGTCCGGATTCGGTGGGCGGCGCGTCACCGGTGTCGGCTTCGACCAGGACACCCTCCGTGAGGCGGGGATCGAGGAGGCCGGTGCGTTCGCCGCGGTGAGCAGCGGCGACAACTCGAACATCATCGCCGCCCGGGTGGCCCGCGAGATGTTCGGCATCGAGAATGTCGCGGCGCGGATCTACGACCCCCGGCGCGCCGAGGTCTACCAGCGCCTCGGTATCCCCACGGTCGCCACCGTGCGCTGGACCGCGGACCAGATGCTGCGGCGGCTGCTGCCCTCGGGCGCCGAGCCGCTGTGGCGGGATCCGAGCGGCAGCGTGCAGCTTGCGGAGGTGCACACCACACCGTCCTGGATCGGCCACAAGATCAGCACGCTGCAGGAGGAGACGGGCGTCCGCGTGGCGTTCCTCACCCGGTTGGGCGAAGCCATTCTGCCCACCTCGCAGACGGTGCTGCAGGAGGGCGACCTGGTCCACGTGATGATGCGTACGGACGAGATCGCAAAGGTCGAGGCGGCCTTCGCCGAGGGTCCTGAGGAGGGCGGTCACTGATGCGTGTCGCGATTGCCGGGGCCGGTGCGGTGGGCCGTTCCATCGCGGGCGAGCTGCTGGAGAACGGGCACGAGGTGCTGCTCGTCGACAAGGCGCCGACGGCCATTTCGGTGGAGCGGGTTCCCATGGCCGAGTGGCTGCTGGCGGACGCCTGCGAGATCACCTCACTCGACGAGGCGGCGCTTCAACGCTGCAGCGTCGTGATCGCCGCGACCGGCGACGACAAGGTGAATCTGGTTGTCTCGCTGCTCGCCAAGACCGAGTACGGCGTGCCGAGGGTCGTCGCCCGGGTCAACAACCCGAAGAACGAGTGGCTGTTCAACGAGGCCTGGGGCGTCGATGTGGCGGTCTCCACGCCGCGTCTGATGTCGGCCCTGGTCGAGGAGGCGGTGAGCGTCGGCGATCTGGTCCGGCTGCTGCGCTTCAGCCATGGCGACGCCAACCTGGTCGAGCTGACGCTGCCCCCGGAGTCGGCGCTGGCCGGCACCCAGGTCGGTGATGTGGCCTGGCCCGAGGACACCTCGCTGGTCACCATCATCCGCGGGCAGCGCGTTCTGACGCCGAGCACCGAGGAGACGCTGGAGGCCGGTGACGAGCTGCTGTTCGTGGCCGCGCAGGCTCGCGAGGAGCAACTGGAGGACCTGCTGTCGGTGCGCCGGGGCGACTCGGAGGACTGACCGAGGCAGGGCAGGCAGACGGAAGGGGCCCGGAACCGTTTTCGCACGGTTCCGGGCCCCTTCCGTCTGTCGTGGGCGGTTCAGAACTCCTGGTGGCGCGTCGCGGCGGCGGCCGCCTCCGCCTTGCGGGCCTTCTCGGCCTGCTCCTGCGCCTCCATCTCGGCGAAGACATCGATGGGCGGCGGCGCCTTGGCGAGGAAGACCCAGGTCAGATAGACCGCGAGCAGGAACGGCGGGATCTTCAGGGCGACCAGGACCCAGCTGAATTGGGTGGTGTCGGCCCACCAGTACAGCGGGAAGAGGATCGCGCACTTGGCGAGCAGGATCAGCCCCCAGGCGTAACTGGCCTTGGCGTACGCCTTCTTGCGGCCGGGGTTCCTGGTGCGCCAGGAGAGGTTCTCCTTGAACACCGGGCCCAGCATCAGACCGATCAGCGGCACCCCGGCGAGGGTGGTGATCAGGTAGGTGAGTGCCAGGCCGAGCGTGTAGAGCATGCCCGGCAGATAGAAGTCCTTGGCATTGCCGGTCATCATCGCGAAGACCACACCGAAGGCCACGCCGAAGACACCGCTGAAGGCGTGCTTGACGGTGTCCCTGCGGATCAGCCGTACGGCGACGAGGACCAGGGACACCACCAGGGCCGCGATGGCGGAGAGGTGCAGATCCTTCTTGATCGTGAAGATCGTGACGAAGAGCAGCCCGGGAAGGACTGTCTCCACCATCCCCCGGGCACCGCCGAACGCCTCGAAGAGCGCGGCCTCGGTGACCGTCTTCGCGTCGGCCTCCTGCTGGTCGGTGTGGGTGGTGCGGTCCTTGTCGGACGTCGGCTTGTCGAGAGACGTCACCGGCTACTCCTTGCCGAGCGGTCGGAGTTCGTATTTGGGGTTGAACAGCACACGGCGTCCATGACACATGGCGATCCGGCCCGAGGCGATGAGCCTGCGCCCCGGCTCTATGCCCGCGATGGAGCGCCGGCCCAGCCAGACCACGTCCAGCGGCGCGGTGCCGTCGAAGAGCTCCGCCTCCAGGGCAGGCACTCCGGCGCGCGGCCGCAGGGTGACGGTCCGCAACGTACCAGTCACCTTGACGATCTGGCGGTCGGTGCATTCGGAGATCCGCGTGCACCCCGAAGCCTGCAAGTCCTCCTGCAGCTCCTCGGACTCCAGGTCCTCCTGGGAGCTGGACAGCCGGTCGAGCATCCGCCGGAAGCGGCCGGACGGCTTCTCAGCCCTGCCGGGCTTCTCGAATCGAGGAACAGCACTCATATCCGAAGGGTACCGGTCTCCCGTGCTCCGAGCGGGTGTCCCGGGTGTCACTCGAACGAGTTGCTCGCAACGGTAACGGGACAGACCCGGTGCCCCGTTCAGCCGCGCTCGAAGCGGTAGCCCATCCCCGGCTCGGTGACGAAGTGCCGGGGATGCGAGGGGTCGGCCTCCAGCTTGCGCCTGAGCTGCGCCATGTAGACCCGCAGATAGTTGGTCTCGGTGCCGTACGAGGGCCCCCAGACCTCCTGGAGCAGTTGCTTCTGGCTGACCAGCCGGCCGCTGTTGCGGACCAGGACCTCCAGCAGGTGCCATTCGGTGGGGGTGAGCCGTACGTCGCGTCCCTCGCGGTGGACCTTCTTCGCCGCCAGGTCGACGGTGAACCCCTCGGTCTCGACGACCACGACGTCGTCGGAGCCGTGCTGGCCGACGGGCTCGGCGCGGCGGACGGAGGCGCGCAGCCGAGCCAGCAGCTCGTCCATGCCGAACGGCTTGGTGACGTAGTCGTCGGCTCCGGCGTCCAGGGCCTCGACCTTCTCGTCGGAGGTATGGCGGGCGGAGAGCACCAGGATCGGCACCCGGGTCCAGCCGCGCAGCCCCTTGATCACCTCGACGCCGTCCATGTCCGGCAGTCCGAGGTCGAGGACGACGACATCGGGGTGGCGAGCGGCGGCGAGCTGGAGGGCGGTCGCGCCGTCGGGCGCGGCGTCCACCTCGTACTTGCGCGCCTTCAGGTTGATCACGAGGGCGCGTACGATCTGCGGCTCGTCGTCGACCACAAGCACCCGGGTCATGGGGGCCCTGCCTTTCTGCTGTACGGCGATCTCCTGGGACGTTGCGGAGATCATGAGGTGACCTGCGAGGTCATGAGGTGACCCGCGCGGGCAGGTCGGGACTGACGGGAACGTATCCCGATGCCGCCTTGAGGGTCAGCACCATGGTGAGGCCTCCGCCGGGGGTGTCCTCGGCGTCCAGCGTGCCGCCCATGGACTCCACGAAGCCGCGGGCGACGGCGAGGCCCAGTCCGACGCCTGCGCCGCGCGGGGCGTCGCCGTAGCGCTGGAAGGGCTCGAAGATGCGCTCCTTGGCGTCGTCGGGGACGCCGGGGCCGCGGTCGGCCACCCGTAGCTCGACGCGTTCGCCGAGCACACTGGCGGCCACCGTGACGCGTTCTGCGTAGAGGCTGTACTTGACGGCGTTCTCGACAATGTTGGCGACGGCCCTCTCCAGCAGTCCGGGGTCGACGTCGACCATCGGCAGGGTCTCGGGAATGTCCAGATCCACGCTGCCCTCGGGGACGCCGCCGAGCGCCATCGGGACCACCTCGTCGAGGTCGATCTCACGGATCAGCGGGGTGACGGTGCCGGTCTGCAGCCTGGACATGTCGAGGAGGTTGCCCACGAGGTGGTCGAGGCGGTCGGCGCCGTTCTCGATGCCCTCGAGGAGTTCGGCCTCGTCCTCGTCGGACCAGGCGACGTCGTCGGAGCGCAGGGAGCTGACGGCGGCCTTGATGGCGGCGAGCGGGGTACGCAGATCGTGGCTGACGGCGGCGAGGAGGGCCGTCCTGATCCGGTTTCCCTCGGCGAGCCGCCGGGCCTCCTCCGCCTCATCGACCAGGCGCTGGCGGTCCAGTACGACGGCGGCCTGGGCGGCGAACGCGCCGAGCACCCGGCGGTCCTCGGCCGGCAGCACCCGGCCGGAGAGCGCGAGCGCCATGTGGTCGCCGACGGGCATGTCCACATCCGCGTCCTCCGGCCGGGCCACCGGGCTCGGCCCGACGCTCCCGGCGCACGTCCACGGATCGACGTCGCTCTGCCGCTCCAGCAGGGCGACGGACTCCATGCCGAAGGTCTCGCGGACCCGGTCCAGGAGCGCGTCCAGGGTGGTCTCGCCGCGCAGCACACTGCCGGCGAGGAAGGAGAGGATCTCCGACTCGGCGCGCAGCCTGGCCGCCTGATGGGTGCGGCGGGCCGCCAGATCGACGACCGAGGCGACCGAGACCGCCACCGCGAAGAAGATCACGATGGCGACGAAGTTCTCCGGGTCCTGCACGGTCAGGGTGTGGGTGGGCGGGGTGAACCAGTAGTTCAGCAGCAGCGAGCCGGCGGCGGCCGACGCGAGGGCGGGCAGCAGTCCGCCGATCAGGGCCGCGACGACCGTCATGAAGAGGAAGAGCAGGACGTCGTTGGCGAGCCCCGGGCCGTTGCCCAGGCCGCTCAGGAGCAGCGTGAGGAGGGCGGGGCCGCCCACCCCGACCAGCCAGCCCCAGATGATCCGGACCCGGCCCAGCCGGGCACCGCGGGCGATGGGCAGACCGCGCCCCTTGGCGACCTCCTCGTGGGTGACGATGTGGACGTCGAGGTCGGGCCCGGACTCCCGGGCGACGGTGGCGCCCACCCCCGGCCCGTAGATGTACTGCCAGGCCTTGCGGCGGCTGGAGCCGAGGACGATCTGCGTGGCGTTCACCCCACGGGCGAATTCGAGGAGCGCCGACGGTATGTCGTCGCCGATGACGTGGTGGAACGTGCCGCCGAGGTCCTCCACGAGGGTGCGCTGGACGGCGAGTTCCTTGGGCGAGGCGGCGGTCAGTCCGTCGCTGCGGGCGATGTAGACGGCGAGGATCTCGCTGCCGGAGCCCTTCGCCGCCATCCGGGACGCGCGGCGGATGAGCGTACGGCCCTCGGGACCGCCGGTGAGTCCGACGACGATGCGTTCGCGGGCCTGCCAGGTGGTGCGGATGTTGTGCTCGCCGCGGTACTGCTGAAGGTATTCGTCGACCCGGTCGGCGACCCAGAGGAGGGCCAGCTCGCGCAGGGCGGTCAGGTTGCCGGGGCGGAAGTAGTTGGACAGGGACGCGTCGATCCGGTCCGGCTTGTAGATGTTGCCGTGGGCCATCCGGCGGCGCAGCGCCTGGGGCGACATGTCGACGAGTTCGATCTGATCGGCCCTGCGGACCACCTCGTCGGGGACGGTCTCGCGCTGCCGCACGCCGGTTATCGACTCGACGACGTCGCCGAGCGACTCCAGGTGCTGGATGTTGACGGTGGAGATCACGTCGATGCCGGCCTGGAGGAGCTCTTCGACGTCCTGCCAGCGCTTGGCGTTGCGGGAGCCCGGCACATTGGTGTGCGCCAGTTCGTCCACCAGGGCGACGGCCGGGGCGCGCTCCAGGACCGCGTCGACGTCCATCTCGGTGAAGACGGCGGAGCGGTACTCGATCTCACGGCGCCGGATCTGCTCCAGGCCGTGCAGCATGACCTCGGTGCGCGGGCGGTCGTGGTGCTCCACGAAGGCGACGACGCAGTCGGTGCCCCGTTCCACACGACGGTGGGCCTCGGAGAGCATCGCGTACGTCTTGCCGACGCCGGGTGCCGCACCCAGGTAGATCCGAAGCTTGCCGCGTGCCATGGCCCCATTGTCTTCTCTGAACCGGCTGCCGCAGATGCGGCAGCCGGTTCGAAGCTACCCCGAGGATTCTCGACAAATGGGACGGGGGGTGGGGCGAGGAACCGAATTGACAGGATTCTGACGCCTCGGACGGCCCCGGCCCCCGCCCCGCCCCACTACTCGTGTTCGACGATGTGCCCGTCGCTCAGCTCCAGCACCCGGTCCGCCAGCCCCAGCAGTTGCGCATCATGCGTCGCCACCAGCGCTGTGACGCCTTCACTCCGCACCACCGCCCGCAGCAGCTCCATCACCGCGAGCCCGGTCTCCGCGTCGAGCTGCCCCGTCGGCTCGTCCGCGATCAGCAGCGCGGGGCGGTTGGCCAGCGCGCGGGCGATCGCGACGCGCTGCTGCTGGCCGCCGGAGAGTTCGCCGGGGCGCTGAGCGGCGTGGTCGGCGAGGCCGACCATGGAGAGCAGCAGCGCCACCCGGTCCTCGCGCTCGCGCGGGTCCGCCTTGCGCAGCCGCATGGGTACGCCGACGTTCTCCGCGGCGGTCAGGATCGGGATCAGGCCGAACGACTGGAAGATGAAGCCGATCCGGTCCCGGCGCAGCTCCAGGAGCCCGTTCTCGCCGAGCTCGGCGAGGTCCGTGCCGCCGACGGTGATCCGGCCGCCGTCGGGGCTGTCGAGGCCACCGACGAGGTTGAGCAGCGTCGTCTTGCCTGAGCCCGAGCGTCCCTTGAGCGCGACGAGTTCACCGCGCGGCACCTCGAAGGACACCCCGCGCAGCGCGTGCACGGCCGCGGCGCCGGTGCCGTACGAGCGGTGCAGGTCCTCGACCCGGACCATGGGCCCGCGGGCCGGGTCCTCGGCGACCGCCGCACCGCTCTGCCCGCCGGTGCTCGTCCGGCCGGTGTTGTCGGTCATGCCTCTCCCCCATACGTGCTCGGTCCCGTCGGCCGCCAGTATGTGCATCGGACACAGGGCTGGGCAATGGCCGAAGCGCGGTGGTCAGGCGTCGGGCCAGACGCCGATGTGGTCGTCCTCGGCGGTGAGGCGCACCCGGTGGCGGAGCCCGTACCGTCGCAGATAGTCGTCGGGCAGCCGCAGCCGCCCCACCCGGTCGAGTACGGCGAATTCCTCCGCGCCGCCGTCGGGGCTGCCGTCGCACAGGGTCTCCGTGGAGGTCCGGCCGTCGCGGATGCGTACCGTACGCCGCACCTGCCCGGAGACCATCGGGTCGTGGGTGACGACCAGGACGGTCGCGCCGAGTCCGTCGTCGGCGCGGCGCAAATTCCGGACGCTCAGGACCTGGACCCGCGACCACGCGTACGGCAACGCCTCGTTCCGGCAGTTCGAGGCGCTGGCGGCGAGGGACTCGGGCAAGGACCTCAAGGGCTTCTTCGGGGCGTGGGTCGACGGCACGGTGATCCCGCCGGAGAAGTACCTCTATCCGGGCAGCCTGGGCACGCCGACCCGCTAGACCGGCGTGCAACGGGGGCCCAACGGCCTGAGGCCGGCCACCACGGCCGGCCTCAGTTCCCTCAAGCCCCGTTCACCAGCTGCTTGAGTGCGATGTTGAGTTGGAGGACGTTGACCGTCGGCTCCCCCACGAAGCCGAGGATCCGGCCGTCGGTGTGCTGCTCGACGAGCTTCTCGACCTGGGTCACGTCGAGGTGGTTGCGCTCGGCGACGCGGCGTACCTGGAGCTGTGCGTACGCCGGGGAGATGGCGGGGTCGAGGCCGGAGGCCGAGGAGGTGACGGCGTCGGCGGGCACATCTGCGGGGTTGACGGGGTGGCCGGGGACGGAGTTGTCCTTGACGACGGCGGCCTTGGCGGCGGTGACCCAGTCGATGAGTTCCTTGTTGTCGCCGGAGCGGTTGGTCGCGCCGGAGAGGATCAGTTTGTACTGGGTGTTGACGCTGTTGGTGCCGAGACCGTTGGAGGGGCGCGGCTGGAACCACTTGAGGTCCGGGGCTGCGGTTTCCTGTCCCTTCTTCAGTGGCAGGTCGTAGCGCTGGCCGATGAGTTCGGAGCCGACGACCTTGCCGTTGTAGGTGATCTCGGAGCCGTTGGCCTTGTCGGGGAAGATGCCCTGGGCGAGACCGGTGACGGCGAGCGGGTAGATGACGCCACACACGACGGTGAGGACGAGCAGGGCGCGCAGCGCGGCCCAGAGCAGCCGGGCGGTGTTTCCTACGGAGTTGTTCATGGCAGGTCAGCCGATTCCGGGGATGAGGGAGATGATCAGGTCGATGATCTTGATGCCGATGAACGGGGCGACCAGGCCGCCCAGTCCGTAGATTCCGAGGTTGCGGCGGAGCATCGAGTCGGCGCTGCTGGGCCGGTAGCGCACGCCCTTCAGGGCGAGCGGCACAAGCGCGATGATGATCAGCGCGTTGAAGACGACCGCGGACAGGATCGCGGTCTGAGGCGAGGACAGCTGCATGATGTTCAGCTTGTCCAGGCTGGGGTAGGCCACCGCGAACATTGCCGGGATGATCGCGAAGTACTTCGCGACGTCGTTGGCGATCGAGAAGGTGGTCAGGGCTCCGCGGGTGATGAGGAGTTGCTTGCCGATCTCGACTATCTCGATCAGCTTGGTGGGGTTGGAGTCCAGGTCCACCATGTTCCCGGCCTCTTTCGCGGCCGAGGTACCGGTGTTCATGGCCACGCCGACATCCGCCTGAGCCAGCGCCGGTGCGTCGTTGGTGCCGTCACCGGTCATCGCGACGAGTTTGCCGCCGGCCTGCTCCCGCTTGATGAGGGCCATCTTGTCCTCGGGGGTGGCCTCGGCGAGGAAGTCGTCGACGCCTGCCTCCTCGGCGATTGCCTTCGCGGTCAGCGGGTTGTCCCCGGTGATCATGACCGTCTTGATGCCCATGCGGCGCAGTTCGTCGAACCGCTCCCGCATGCCCTCCTTGACGACGTCCTTGAGGTGGATGACACCCAGGACCCGGGCACCGTGCTCGTCCTCCAGGGCGACCAGCAGCGGTGTGCCGCCGGCCTGGGAGATCCGGTCGGTGAGTGCCTGCGCGTCCTGCGAGACGCTGCCGCCGCGCTCCTTCACCCAGGCGACGACCGAACCGGTCGCGCCCTTGCGGACCTTGCGTCCGTCGACATCCACACCCGACATGCGGGTCTGGGCGGTGAACGCGACCCACTCGGCGTGCCGCAGTTCGCCCTGGTGTCGTTCGCGCAGCCCGTACTTCTCTTTGGCGAGCACGACGATGGAACGCCCCTCGGGAGTCTCGTCGGCCAGTGAGGACAGCTGGGCGGCGTCCGCCACTTCGGCCTCGGTCGTGCCCTTGACCGGAAGAAATTCGGCGGCCTGCCGGTTGCCGAGCGTGATGGTGCCGGTCTTGTCGAGCAGCAGGGTCGAGACATCCCCCGCGGCCTCGACGGCACGCCCCGACATGGCAAGGACGTTGCGCTGCACCAGCCGGTCCATGCCGGCGATACCGATCGCCGAGAGCAGCGCACCGATGGTCGTCGGGATCAGGCAGACCAGCAGTGCGGTCAGCACGATCATCGACTGCTTCTCACCCGCGTAGATCGCGAAGGGCTGCAGAGTGACGACGGCGAGCAGGAAGACGATGGTCAAGGACGCCAGGAGAATGTTCAGGGCGATCTCGTTGGGTGTCTTCTGCCGGGCGGCGCCCTCGACCAGGGCGATCATCCGGTCGATGAACGTCTCACCCGGCTTCGTGGTGATCTTGATGACGACCCGGTCGGAGAGCACCTTCGTACCCCCGGTGACGGCCGAGCGGTCACCGCCCGACTCCCGGATGACCGGCGCCGACTCGCCCGTGATCGCGGACTCGTCCACCGAGGCCACGCCCTCGACGACATCCCCGTCACCGGGAATGATGTCACCGGCCTCGCAGACCACCAGATCACCGATACGCAGCTCGGTCCCCGGCACCCGCTCCTCGTTCGTGCCGATCAGCCGCCGGGCGACGGTGTCGGTCTTGGCCTTGCGCAGCGTGTCGGCCTGCGCCTTGCCGCGCCCCTCGGCGACCGCCTCCGCCAGGTTGGCGAAGATCGTCGTGAGCCAAAGCCAGACCGCGATCGCCCAGCCGAACCAGTCGCCCGGATCCAGTACCGCGAGCACGGTGGTGAGCACCGAGCCGATCAGCACCACGAACATCACAGGTGACTTGACCATCACCCGGGGGTCCAGTTTGCGTACTGCGTCCGGGAAGGACTTGAGCAGCTGCTTGGGGTCGAACAGACCCCCGCCGACGCGTCCTTCGCTCTGGTGGCCCGTGGGCGCGTCCTGGTGCGGTGCCCGGGTGGGGGTGACAGTGGACATCGAGTCCTCTTGCTTCAGACGAGTGGTCATGACGCCAGCCCTTCGGCCAGCGGCCCCAGCGCTAGTGCCGGGAAGTAGGTCAGCCCGGTGATGATCAGGATCGTGCCGACCAGCAGCCCGCTGAACAGCGGCTTGTGCGTGCCCAGGGTTCCCACGGTCGCCGGTACGGGCTTCTGCTCGGCGAGCGAGCCGGCCAGCGCCAGCACGAACACCATCGGCAGGAACCGGCCCAGCAGCATCGCCAGGCCGATCGTCGTGTTGAACCACTGCGTGTCCGCGTTGAGCCCGGCGAACGCCGAGCCGTTGTTGTTGGCGCCGGAGGTGTAGGCGTACAGGATCTCCGAGAAGCCGTGAGCCCCGGTATTCGTCATCGAGTGGGGCGGGGTGGGCAGGGCCATCGCCGCGGCGGTGAAGCACAGCACCAGAGTCGGCGTGACCAGGATGTAGCAGGCCGCGAACTTGATCTCCCGGGTGCCGATCTTCTTCCCCAGATATTCCGGCGTACGGCCGACCATCAGACCGGCGATGAACACCGCGATGATCGCCATGATCAGCATTCCGTAAAGCCCCGACCCCGTACCACCAGGAGCGATCTCACCCAGCTGCATGCCCAGCATCGTGATCCCGCCGCCGAAGCCCGTGAACGAGGAATGGAACGAGTTCACCGCACCCGTCGACGTCAGCGTCGTGGCCACCGCGAAAATCGAAGAGCCGGCGATGCCGAACCGGGTCTCCTTGCCCTCCATCGCCCCGCCCGCAATATCGAAAGCGGGCCCGTGGTGGGCGAATTCGGTCCACATCATCAGCGCGGTGAACCCGAGCCAGATGAAACCCATCGCCGCCAGAATCGCGTAGCCCTGCTTCAGCGAACCGACCATCCGGCCGAACGTGCGGGTCAGCGCGAACGGAATCACCAGGATCAGGAAGACCTCAAAGAGGTTCGACAGCCCGTTGGGGTTCTCGAACGGGTGGGACGCATTGGCATTGAAGTAGCCACCGCCATTCGTACCCAGCTCCTTGATGACCTCCTGCGAGGCCACCGCGCCACCGTTCCACTGCTGCGAGCCGCCCATGAACTGCCCGACCTCATGGATGCCGGAGAAGTTCTGGATCGCACCACAGGCGACGAGTACCAGCGCCCCGATCACGGAGATCGGCAGCAGGATGCGTATGGTGCCGCGCACCAGGTCGGACCAGAAGTTGCCCAGCTCACCCGTGCGGGAGCGGGCGAAACCGCGTACCAGCGCCACCGCGACGGCGATGCCGACGGCGGCCGAGACGAAGTTCTGCACCGCGAGGCCGCCGGTCTGGACGACATGGCCCATGGCCTGCTCGCCGTAGTACGACTGCCAGTTGGTGTTCGCGACGAACGACGCCGCAGTGTTGAACGCCTGATCGGGGTCGATCGAGGAGAAACCGAGCGAGCCGGGCAGACTGCCCTGCACCCGCTGCAGCAGATAGAGGAAGAGGACACTCACCGCGGAAAACGCGAGGACACCACGGAGATACGCGGGCCAACGCATCTCCGTGTTCGGATTGGCGCCGATGGCCTTGTATATCCACTTCTCCACCCGCAAATGTTTCGGAGAGGAATAGACGCCGGCCATGTAATCACCGAGCGGACGGTACGCCAGACCCAGCGCCACAACGAGCGCGAGCAGCTGGAGCACACCAGCGAGGACGGGGCTCATATCGGGCTCAGAACCTCTCCGGGTACAGAAGGGCGAGGACGAGATAGCCCAACAGGGCAACGGCCACGATCAGACCGACAATGTTCTCGGCAGTCACAGCTTCGCCACCCCCTTGGCGATGAGAGCCACCAACGCGAACACCGCGATCGTGGTGACGACGAAGGCCACATCGGCCATCGTGTGCTCCTAGATGAGGTACGGATTCTCGGACCTCATGAGCAAACCTTGCGTCACAGCCGTCCTGGCCTGCGTTGATGGCTTCCTTACGGGGAAGGGCGAGCCCTTGACGGTGCACATACGTGCCCCATACGCGCTCCATACGCGCCCCTGTCACGCGCCCCGCGCGCAGAAAGGCCGGTGGGCCGTACCCCCCCAGGGGGTACGGCCCACCGGCCTTTCTGCAGCTGTGCCGGGCGGCTGCCCGTATCAGCTCAGCGCACCTCGGTGATCTCGGGTCCGCGCTGGAGCTGGCCCATGCCACCGGAGAACTTCGAGCCCTCCTGGTTCTCCTGCTGGACGCCCTCGGGCACCATCTGGGCGTCGTCGGGGAGCTTGAGGACGATCGGGTCGCGCGGCGCCATCGGGCCCTCGCCACGGACGACCACGGTGTCCCGGAAGATCGTCTCCAGCAGCCCCGCAGCCTCCGGCTGCACGGCACCCTGGCCGGAGATCACTCCGCGCAGGAACCAGCGCGGCCCGTCGACGCCGACGAAGCGCACCAGTTGCACGCCGTTCGTCCCGTCCGGGAGCTGTACGGGGACCTGGGCACGCAGCTCCCAGCCCAGCGGGCCCTCGACCTCGTCGATGATCCCGCCCTGCTGGGTGATGCCGGAGGCGATCTCCTCGCGGACCTCACCCCAGATGCCCTCCTTCTTGGGGGCGGCGAAGGCCTGCAGCTGAATGGCGCTCTCGCGCAGCACCACGGTCGCAGCGACGATCGCGTCACCGGCCACCTCGACGCGCAGCTCCATGCCCTCGACGCCGGGCACGAAAATGCCGCCCAGGTCGACCCGGCCCTCGCCGGGCTGGGAGACCTCGGTGATGTCCCACGGTCCGTCCGGCCGCGGCGCCGGCGGGAGATTCACCCGACGCGAGCCGCTGTCGGCCCCATCGGCGTCATCGAGCTCGTCGACGACCTGCTCGGCCTCGCGCGCTTCGTCCGCCACGTCCTCGGCGGAACCACTCTTCTTGCGACGTCCGAACACGTCACTGTCCTTCCCGGTCGAGTACGACCGAAGCGTAGCTGTTCCCGCCCTGGGTAATCCCGCCCCTGACGCCATCAACATCACCGGAAGCATGCCCTCCGGTGGATCCGAAGCCTCCCTCACCGCGGGCCGAGCCGGGTAGCTCCGCCACCTCGTGGAAGCGCACCTTCTCGACCTGCTGGACGACCAGTTGGGCAATCCGGTCGAACCGCTCGAACCGCACAGGCTCGCGCGGGTCGAGATTGATGACGATCACCTTGATCTCTCCACGGTACCCGGCATCAACCGTCCCCGGGGCATTCACAAGAGCGACTCCGCAGCGTGCGGCGAGGCCGGACCGCGGGTGCACGAACGCGGCGTATCCGTCGGGCAGCGCGATCGACACCCCGGTGGGCAGCACAGCCCGCTCGCCCGGGGCGAGTTCGGCGGCCTCGGTGGTCACCAGATCGACCCCGGCGTCGCCCGGGTGTCCGTAGGCCGGAATCGGCACGTCCGGGTCGACACGGCGGATAAGTACGTCTACGGGGTGACGCATCAGGGGTTCACCTCGAACGCACGGACGCGCTTGGTCTGGTCCGGGTCGGCCATCGCTGCCTGGATCTCGGCCGGGCGGCCGTTCTCGATGAAGTGGTCGACCTTGACCTCGATGAAGAGGGCCTCGGCGCGGACCGCCACCGGTCCGTCCGGGCCGCCGATCCGGCCGGTCGCCCGGGAGTAGATCTTCCGGCCGTGCACCGCGGTGACCTCGGCGTCCAGGTGCAGCACGGTGTCCACGGGCACCGGGCGCACGAAGTCGGTCTCCAGCCGCCCGGTCACCGCGATCACCCGCAGCAGCCAGTTCAGCGAGCCGAGCGTCTCGTCCAGCGCGGTGGCCAGGACGCCACCGTGGGCCAGGCCCGGGGCGCCCTGGTGGGCGGCCTTCACGGTGAACTCGGCGGTGACTCTGACACCCTCGTCGGCCCGCGCCTGGAGGTGCAGCCCGTGCGGCTGTCCTTCGCCGCACCCGAAACAGTGTTCGTAGTGCGCGCCGAGGAGTTCGCCGGGGGCCGGGGCTTCGGGGTGCCGGACCGGTTTCACCGCGTCGGCCGGGGGCTTCAGAGCCACAGATGTTCCACTCACAGGCGCAGACCTTACCCGCGCGGCCACCCGCAGGTCGCGCCGTGCCAAGCTTGGGTTCATGCAGCCTTCCACCCCGCCTTTCGACGAACGACTGACCGCGCCCCGTTCGTGGTGGCTCATCGCCTTCCTGGTCGGCATCGCCTGTGCCCTGATGCTGCTGCCGCTCGGCACCCTGCCCCTGCTGGCCGGCCTGGTGGGCGGAACGGCCCTGTCGGCGGCCGCGGTGAGCTCGTACGGTTCGGCCAGGATCCGGGTGGTCGCGGGCGCCCTGGTGGCCGGCGACGCACGGATTCCGGTGACGGCGCTCGGCGAGGCCGAGGTGCTGGAGGCGGAGGAGGCGCGCGCGTGGCGCTCGTACAAGGCGGACACCCGCGCGTTCATGCTGCTGCGCAGCTACATCCCGACGGCGGTCCGGGTGGAGGTCACCGACCCACAGGACCCGACTCCGTACGTCTATCTGTCGACCCGCGAGCCGCAGGCCCTGGTCGCAGCGCTCAGCGCGGTGCGGGCCTAGCTTCGGGGCTTCTCTCCTTCGGGGGGACCCTCGCGGGCCCTCCAGGCGGCCCCTCCCCGCCCCACAGGCCCTGTCGGGCGGGGACCCGGCCCCGTCTGGCGCCGGGATGCCCTAGCTCTCCAGCTCGCCCGGGAGGTCCTTGCGCAGGCCCCCCGGCCGCTCCAGCGGAGGCAGCTCCGGAAGCCGGTCCCAGGGGATCCGGCGCTTGCGCAGGTCCTTCCTGACCCGTTCGGCAAGCTTTCTGGTGTCGCGCCGGTTCATCATCGCGCCGACGGCGGCGCCGACCATGAACGGGAAGAGGTTCGGCAGATCGCGCACCATGCGCTTCGTGATCTGCTGGCGCAGCTCACGCCTCATCTGGCCGCCCAGCGCCGCATTGATCGTCGCGGGGTGGGTGACATCGATACCGCGCTCCTCCGTCCAGGACGTGAGGTAGGCGGTGGAACGCTGGGTGAGCCCGCCCGGCGGACGCAGCCCGTACACCTCGTGCAGTTCGGCGACGAGCTTCATCTCGATCGCGGCCACACCGGTGATCTCCGCCGCCAGTTCGGCGAGCATGGCGGGCGGTACGGGCATCATGGCCGCCGCGCCGATACCGGCGCCGACGGTTGCTGTGGCCTTGCTCGCACCTGCGATGAGCTTGTCGGCGAGCTCCTCGGGCCCGAGGCCCGGGAACTGCTTGCGCAAGGTCGCGAGATCGCGCACAGGGATGCGGGGAGCGGTCTCGATGATCAGGTCGGCGATATGACCGATCGCTGCCTTGGCGCTCTCCCCACCCTTGCGTACTCCCCGTTTCACTGAACTCAGACGGCCTGCCCCGGTCACGGACTCCGCCCTGTCGACCTGTCCGGCCCTATCGGCCGTGTCGACTCCTTCGACTCCTTCAACTGCCGCGACTGCCGCGACTGCTTCGAGCGAGGCCGACCGGCCCCGCTCGTCGTCCCGCTCACCCGGGGAGGGTGGCAGGGCGGACCGCTCAGCAGGCGCTGCTACGCCTTCTGCCGGGCCTGTGCCGCCCTGATTCGCCTCCGACGACCTCTTGCGCCGCAAGCGTCGCTTCCGGAACGGTGTGTCGCCTGCCACGGTCGGTTCGACCTAGTCGCAGTCGCGGCAGATCGGCTGGCCGTTCTTCTCGCGCGCCAACTGGCTCCTGTGGTGCACGAGGAAGCAGCTCATGCACGTGAACTCGTCGGCTTGCTTGGGCAGGACCCTTACGGCCAGCTCTTCGTTGGACAGGTCTGCTCCGGGCAGCTCCAGTCCCTCGGCCGCGTCGAACTCGTCGACGTCGACGGCGGACGCCGTCTTGTCGCTCCGGCGAGCCTTGAGCTCTTCAAGGCTGTCCTGGTCGACGTCGTCATCGGTCTTGCGTGGGGTGTCGTAATCCGTTGCCATGTCGCTCTCCCCCTCTGGGTGTCTGCGGTGTCTCAGCGCACGTAACGCGTGAGAGGCCGGACTTGTGCCCGACCTGAGGCGGAGATTTTGCCTCACATCAAGGTCTGTTACTCAATCGACACCCAAAAGGACCGCTCGGGAGTGGTCGCCTTGGGTGGCGATGGGGACCGTACACGGTCCCGGTCTCGCGCTTCACGGGCGCCACCCCGTGTACTTCCCGTGATATCGAACCTCGAAAACCCCGACTTTTGCGGGTTTTCCGGTGCCGGCCCTGATCACGGAGCGTTGACATCCAGAAATTCGCTCCTGTGATCGATCACACACGGCAACTTCGGGCGCAGGTCCCGAAAATTCCGCTCAAAGCGAACAAAATAATTCGTGCACGTATCGCCCCGCCCAGCATCTCAGACCGGCAGTGAGACGCGCATCACAAGACCACCGCCCTCGCGGGGCTCCGCGACGATACGGCCGCCGTGAGCGCGCGCCACAGAGCGCGCGATCGACAGGCCGAGCCCCACCCCCTTGTCGCTGCCTGTTCGCTCCGTACGCAGCCGCCTGAAGGGCTCGAAGAGGTTGTCGATCTCATACGCAGGCACCACTGGGCCCGTGTTCGAGACCACCAGCAAGGCCTGGCCGGACTGGAGCTCGGTGGTGACCTCCACCCAGCCCTGCTCCGGAACGTTGTAGCGCACAGCGTTCTGTACGAGGTTCAGCGCGATCCGCTCCAGCAGGACGCCGTTGCCCTGGACGACGGCCGGGGCCCGCTCGCCACGGATCTCCACGCCCCGCTCCTCGGCCTCGCCGCGCGTCTGGTCGATCGCGCGCGAGGCCACCTCGGCGAGGTCGACCGGTTTACGCTCGATGATCTGGTTGTCGCTGCGAGCGAGCAGCAGCAGGCCCTCGACGAGCTGTTCACTGCGCTCATTGGTGGCCAGCAGGGTCTTACCGAGCTGCTTCAGCTCCAGCGGGGCCTGGGGGTCGGAGAGATGGACCTCGAGCAGCGTGCGGTTGATCGCGAGCGGGGTGCGCAGTTCGTGCGACGCGTTCCCGACGAACCGCTGCTGGGCGGTGAAGGCCCGCTCCAGGCGATCGAGCATCTCGTCGAAGGTGTCGGCGAGCTCCTTCAGCTCGTCGTCCGGGCCGTCCAGCTCGATCCGGCGGGACAGATCGGTTCCGGCCACCCGGCGTGCGGTGCGGGTGATCCGGCCCAGCGGGGAGAGCACCCGGCCCGCCATGGCATAGCCGAAGGCGAAGGCGATGACGCTGAGGCCGACCAGGGCCAGCAGCGACCGGTTGAGGAGGGTGTCCAGCGCCTGCTGGCGCTGGTGGTTGACGCAGGTGTTCATGGCCGCGTTGGCGGCATCGGGTGTGGTCAAGCCGCTGAAGTTGCACACGTCACTGACGACCCGGCCGTTCACGATCTTGAACGGCAGCTCGCTGCCCACCTGGAGGGCCTCGGCGGCCAGCATGTAGATGATCGCCAGCAGCAGGATGCCGGCGATCAGGAACATGCCGCCGTAGAGCAGCGTGAGCCGTATCCGGATGGTCGGGCGCAGCCAGTACGGCGGCTCCTGCTGTTTGGGCTCCCAGGTGGGCTTCGGGGGCGCCGTCGGCGGCGCCGGGACGGTGGGCATCGGCCGTCAGATCCGGTAGCCGGAGCCGGGCACGGTGACGATCACCGGCGGTTCACCGAGTTTGCGGCGCAGTGTCATGACGGTCACCCGGACGACATTGGTGAACGGGTCGGTGTTCTCGTCCCAGGCCTTCTCCAGCAACTGCTCGGCCGAGACGACCGCGCCCTCGCTGCGCATCAGGACCTCCAGCACGGCAAATTCCTTCGGCGCGAGCTGGACCTCCGCCTCGCCCCGGAAGACCTCGCGGCGGTTGGGGTCGAGCTTGATTCCGGCGCGCTCCAGGACGGGCGGCAGGGCCACCGTCGTACGCCGGCCCAACGCCCGTACCCGCGCGGTGAGCTCGCTGAAGGCGAACGGCTTGGGCAGATAGTCGTCGGCGCCCAGCTCCAGCCCCTCCACCCGGTCGCTGACGTCCCCGGACGCGGTGAGCATGAGCACCCGGGTGGGCATGCCCAATTCGACGATCCGTCGGCAGACGTCGTCGCCGTGCACCAGGGGGAGGTCCCGGTCCAGCACCACGACGTCGTAGTCGTTGACCTCGACGCGCTCCAGGGCCGCCGCACCGTCGTACACGACATCGACGGCCATGGCCTCACGGCGCAATCCGGTGGCCACCGCATCGGCGAGCAGCTGCTCGTCCTCCACGACGAGTACGCGCACGGCGCTGTCCTTCCTTAGAAACTTCAGTACGTAGGTGACTTCAGAACGTCCCGATGTGCTCACGGTCCGTGATCCGGACCGCTCATCGGCACTGTCTGTGCGGCTCCATCCTGCCCGCAACGCGTATAAACCGGCGGTAAGACGGCGCTGGCCGACCTGGGGCTCCGGGGAATTCACCGGATTTCCGGGCCAGTTGAGGTTTCTCTGAGCTTTGGTCTGGGGAGGACGAATTCACACCCGCGATCACGCCTTGAATGTGGCGTGCCACAGGCCACTCCGTCCCCGGAGAGCGCGTGATCACCCGCCCTACCGCCTCCGTGCGGAGGGAAACCCGGGCACACCCCCGTGCCACCGACCCACGATGAGGGGGCGCATTATGGACGCTTTCACCGCAGGTCTGCTGCAACGAATCAAGACCACCGAGTCCGACCTCACGAAAGCTCGGGAGACGGGCGACGACTTCCTCGCGGATGTCGAGCAGGGCGAGCTGGACGACCTGCACCGCCTCGCCGCCGAGCACGGCGTTGAAATCGGCGCCACCAGCGTCTGAGCCACGCGAGAAGGGCCCCTGATGCCGCAACCGGCGTCAGGGGCCCTTCTCGCGTGCCGGAAGAACCCGGTCGACCGGGTTTAGTCGTGCCAGGCTCCGAGCTCCTCCAGGAGGCCCTGCAGCGGCTCGAAGACACCCGGCGTCGCGGCGACGGTCAGATCACCGTCGGCGGGCAGCCCGGGACGGCCGCCGGTACGGGCGCCCGCCTCGCGGGCGATGAGGTCGCCGGCCGCCAGGTCCCACGGGTGGAGCCCACGCTCGTAGTAGCCGTCGAGGCGGCCGGACGCCACATCGCAGAGGTCCACGGCGGCGGAGCCGCTGCGCCGGATGTCACGCAGCCGCGGGATCAGCTTCTGGGCCACGTCCGCCTGGTGCGCACGGACGTGGCCGACGTAGTTGAAGCCGGTCGAAACGAGCGCCTGGTCGAGCGGCGGCGCGGGCCGGCAGCGAAGCGCGGTGCCTTCGCCGTACGCACCGCCCTTCGCGTATGCACCGCCGCCGAGCACCGCCTGGTACGTCTCACGGCGCATCGGGGCCTCCACCACGCCCACGACCCGCTCGCCGTCCCGTTCAGCGGCGATGGAGACGGCCCAGGTCGGCAGTCCGTACAGGTAGTTCACGGTGCCGTCGAGCGGATCGATGACCCAGCGGATACCGCTGCTGCCCTCCGCGCTCGCTCCTTCCTCGCCGAGGAAGCCGTCCTGAGGGCGGCGCTCGGTGAGGAAGCCGGTGATCAGCTTCTCGGCGGCGATGTCCATCTCGGTGACGACGTCGATCGGGCTGGACTTGGTCGCGGCCACCCCCAGATCGGCCGGACGGCTGTCGCGCAGCAGCGCACCGGCACGGCGGGCGGCCTCCAGGGCGAGGTCGAGCAGTTCGGACAGGTTCGGGTCGGTCACGGCGCTCCAGGGGTCTCTAGGCATCAGGCAGGCGCTCTTACACGTACGGGCTGTCGGCGCCCGCGGCGGCGGGCTTGAGGGCCCGGGCCGGGCAGCAGCCGACCGGGCAGAGGTCATGGCTCGGGCCGAGCGCGCCCAGCGCACACCGCTGCGCGAGTCGCCCCTGCTCGGTGGCGGCGCGCTCCAGCACCAGTTCGCGCACGGCCGCGGCGAACCGCGGGTCGGCGCCCACCGTCGCGGACCTGCGCACCGGAAGTCCGAGTTCGGCGGCCTTCGCGGTGGCCTCCGTGTCGAGGTCGTACAGCACTTCCATGTGGTCCGAGACGAAACCGATGGGGGCCATCACCACGGCGGGGACGCCTTCGCCGTGCAACGTCTCCAGGTGGTCGCAGATGTCGGGCTCCAGCCACGGGATGTGCGGGGCGCCGCTGCGCGACTGGTAAACGAGCTGCCAGGGGTACTCGACGCCGGTCTCCTCGCGCACCGCGTCGACGATCAGGCGGGCGACGTCGAGGTGTTCGGCGACATAGGCGCCGCCTTCGCCGTGCTCCTCCACGGGGCCGGAGGTGTCGGCGGCGGAGATGGGGATGGAGTGCGTGGTGAAGGCGAGATGCGCCCCTGCCCGTACGTCCTCGGGGAGGTCGGCCAGGGAGGCGAGGACGCCGTCCACCATGGGCTGTACGAACCCGGGATGGTTGAAGTAGTGCCGGAGCTTGTCAACCCGGGGCAGCCGCAGCCCCTCGGCCTCCAGGGCGGCCAGTGACTCGGCAAGGTTCTCGCGGTACTGCCGGCAGCCGGAGTAGGAGGCGTATGCGCTGGTGGCGAGGACTGCGATGCGGCGGTGTCCGTGCGCGGTCATCTCGCGCAGGGTGTCGGTGAGGTACGGCGCCCAGTTGCGGTTGCCCCAGTACACCGGCAGATCGAGTCCGTGCTCCGCGAAGTCCTTGCGCAGGGCGTCCAGCAGGGCCCTGTTCTGGGCATTGATCGGACTGACGCCGCCGAACAGGAAGTAGTGCTTGCCGACTTCCTGCAGCCGCTCCTCGGGGATGCCACGGCCACGGGTCACGTTCGCCAGGAACGGGACCACGTCGTCCGGGCCTTCGGGGCCGCCGAAGGAGAGCAGCAGCAGGGCGTCATAGGGAGCGGGATCGCGCAGATCGGACATGGCACCGATCCTGCCACTCGCCTCGGACAGCGCTCCCACCGACATCGGCTCACCCCCCTGTCGGACGGACCACCCCGACCGTAAGCTGTACCGGCTACCTTCACGCATTACGGGCGCGTGCGATCGCGCTGTTCCGGAGCCGTCCTTGCCCAGTCCCTACCGCGCGATTTTCGCCGCCCCCGGCACCAAGGGGTTCTCGGCGGCCGGATTCCTCGGCCGGATGCCGCTGTCCATGATGGGCATCGGCGTGGTGACCATGGTTTCCCAGCTCACCGGCCGTTACGGGCTCGCGGGCGCGCTCTCCGCGACGCTGGCGATGTCGGCGGCGGTGATCGGGCCGCAGATCTCCCGGCTCGTCGACCGGCACGGGCAGCGCCGCGTCCTGCGCCCCGCCACTCTCGTCGCGTTGACGGCGGTGGCCGGTCTCCTGGTCTGCGCGCAGCAGCGGCTGCCGGACTGGACGCTCTTCGTCTTCGCGGCGGGCGCCGGCTGCGTCCCCAGCGTAGGTTCGATGATCCGGGCCCGTTGGGCGGAGATCTACCGCGGTTCGCCGCAGCAGCTGCACACCGCGTACGCGTGGGAGTCGATCGTCGACGAGGTGTGCTTCATCTTCGGGCCGATCATCTCGATCGGCCTGTCCACCGCCTGGTTCCCGGAGGCGGGGCCGCTTCTCGCCGCCGGGTTCCTGCTGGTCGGTGTCGTCTGGCTGACCGCGCAGCGCGCCACCGAGCCGGTGCCGCATCCGCGCGAGCAGCACACCGGCGGAACCGCGCTGCGCTCCAGGGGTCTCCAGGTGCTCGTGGTCACGTTCGTGGCAACCGGTGCGATCTTCGGGGCGGTCGACGTGGTGACGGTGGCCTTCGCCGAGGAGCAGGGCCACAAGGCCGCGGCGAGCCTCGTGCTGGCCGTGTACGCGCTGGGGTCCTGCCTGGCCGGAGTGGTCTTCGGCCTGCTGCACCTCAAGGGGAAGCCGTCCACCCGGTGGCTGGTGGGCGTGTGTGCGATGGCCGTGAGTATGATCCCCCTCCAACTGGCCGGGAACCTCCCGTTTCTGGCCGTGGCGCTCTTTGTCGCGGGCCTCGCCATCGCACCGACGATGGTCACCACCATGGCCCTCGTCGAGCAGCACGTACCACGCACCGAACTGACCGAGGGCATGACCTGGACCAGTACCGGGCTCGCCGTCGGTGTGGCGCTCGGCTCCTCGGCCGCCGGCCTGGTGGTCGACGCCTCCGGAGCCGAGGCGGGGTACGCGGTGCCCGTCGTGGCGGGAGCGCTCGCGGCCGCGGTGGCGTTCCTGGGGTATCGCCGGCTCAGCGGGCCGGTTCCTACGGAAGGGCTCGGGGAAGATGACCGACACCGACGCACGGACGGCGAGCGCGTGGCGTAACTGGGCGGGGAACGTCAGCGCCCGTCCGGTACGGGCCGTGTCCCCCGCCTCCGTGGCGGAGCTCGCCGAGGTGCTGCGCCGCGCGTCCGAGGACGGTCTGAGAGTGAAGCCGATCGGTACCGGGCACTCCTTCACCGCGACGGCGGCCACCGACGGTGTGCTGATCCGCCCGGATCTACTCACCGGCATCCGGGAGATCGACCGCAAGGCGATGACGGTGACCGTCGAGGCAGGCACCCCGCTGAAGCGGCTGAACACCGCACTGGCGCGGGAGGGCCTGTCGCTCACCAACATGGGCGACATCATGGAGCAGACGGTCGCCGGCGCCACCTCGACCGGCACCCATGGCACCGGCCGCGACTCGGCGTCCATATCCGCGCAGATCCGTGCCCTCGAACTGGTCACGGCCGACGGCACGGTGCTGACCTGTTCGGAGAAGGAGAACGCCGACATCTTCGCCGTCGCCCGGATCGGGCTCGGCGCCCTGGGTGTCGTCACGGCGATCACCTTCGCCGTGGAGCCGGTCTTCCTGCTGACGGCCCGTGAGGAGCCGATGAGCTTCGACCGGGTCACGAACGACTTCGACGAGCTGGTCGCCGAGAACGAACACTTCGAGTTCTACTGGTTCCCGCACACCGGCAACTGCAACACCAAGCGCAACAACCGCAGCGCGGGCCCCGCCGCCCCGCCCGGAAAGGTCAGCGGCTGGATCGAGGACGAGCTCCTCTCCAACGGGATCTTCCAGGTGGCCTGTTCGCTCGGCCGGGCGGTCCCCGCCGCCATTCCGTCGATCGCCAAGCTCTCCAGCCGCGCTCTGTCGGCCCGCACGTACACCGACATCCCGTACAAGGTCTTCACCAGCCCGCGCCGGGTCCGCTTCGTGGAGATGGAGTACGCGCTGCCGCGCGAGGCCGTCGTGGAGGCGCTGCGCGAGGTCAAGGCGATGGTCGAGCGTTCACCCCTGCGGATCAGCTTCCCGGTGGAGGTCCGGACCGCCCCCGCGGACGACATCGCGCTCTCCACGGCCTCGGGCCGTCAGAGCGCGTACATCGCCGTCCATCTGTACAAGGGCACGCCCTACCAGGCGTACTTCACCGCCGTCGAGCGGATCATGACCACCCACGCCGGCCGCCCGCACTGGGGCAAGGTCAACACCCGCGACGCCGAGTACCTCGCCGGGGTGTATCCGCGGTTCGGCGAGTTCACCGCCGTACGCGACCGGCTGGACCCGGACCGCCTCTTCGGCAACGACTATCTGCGCCGGGTGCTGGGCGACTGAGAGCCTGTCGGGTGACCTTCGATCGGAGAGCGGACGCGGCATGGTGCGTGCGATTCCAAGGCGCCGGGACGGCCTCGGACGGGGCCTCCCCTGCTCGAACGAAGTTGAGAGCTTGGGGAAGGAGCTACTAGGGCATTTCGGCAACGCCGGAGGGGGTCCCCCCTGGCCCTTAAGGCCTTGGGGGAGTGCGTGCCAGGCCGCGTCCGCCCGATCAGAGGTCACCCGACAGGCTCTGGGCGTCGCGGCCGTTCACCGCCCGGCGTCCGTGCCCGTGGTGGCGCGGTCACCCTGAACGGGGGCGCCGCCCGCACCCGCGGGGTCCGGGCCGGCTGTGCTGCCGTCGCCGGGCGCTGCCGGGGAGGGCGTGGTCGCCGGAGGAGGACTCGTGCGGCCACCGGTGTTGTCGGACGGCGTGGGGCTGGGCGTCGGATCGGTCAAGGAACCGTCGCCCTGTCCGGAGTCCGGGTTCCGGCTCTGTCCGTCCTGCGAATCCGTACCGGGCGTCGCACCGCTCTCCTGGCCCGGGGTCTGCCCCTGGCCGGGATCGGTGCTGGTCGCCGGTGCCGGGTCGTTCGACCCGGAGCCCCGCTCCCCGCCTCGTACGACGGATCCGACGGTCGTCCCCTTGCCACCGCTCAGGCCGTTGCCGGAGACCAGTTCGAACGTGGTGATGCCGGCCATCGTCACGGCGAAGACCACGACCGCCCCGAGCGCCGACCGCTTCCAGCCGCGGATGCGGGTGCCGTGGGTGGTGGCTGCGGAGAACTCCTCGTCCGGGTCCGGGCGCCCAGTGGTGAGCAACTGGGTCCCGTCGAGCGGCCTCAGCAATTGCGTACGGTCCGGATCGTCTGCCACATTGCGCAGTACGGTCGTGGCATCCGTATCGCGCTGCTCGGCCGTGGTGACGCGCGCACCACCCGTCTCACGCGTATGCACGGTCACCTCGCGGCGCGGGTGCTTCACCTGGACCGTGGCCCCGCGGATCTGCTCCCCCGTGCGGCGGAAGAAGTGCTGGAAGACCGAACCGCCGCACGTGGCGACGACGCTCATCACTCCGGCACCGAGGATCGTTCCGTACACGCCCAGTTGGGAGGCCGCCACCGCTGCCGCGACTGCTGCCACGGCGCTGCCCGCCACCTGCGGCAGGCTCAGATCTATACGCCTTTCTTTGGGTTCTCTGTCACTTTCTGGCTTGTGCACCATTTCCAGCCCTTGATTGACATCTCTCCCACCATGCAACAGGAAGGGACATTTGAGCGAAGTGAATAGTTCCGCTTCGGGAGATTCTGTGAAGCAGGACACGCATGAAGGTCACCCCACACCCGGCCGGGTAGCTCAACTCCCACACCTCACGAGAACTTCGGCGGCGCGGCGGTCCACCCACATGGCCCGAATGGAGTACTGTGGCGAGCCCTGGGGCCGGACTCCCACGTGGGTGTCCGGGATCTTCGGGAGGGGGCCGAAGGAGGCACTCGATCCGGCGGCGCCACGGCATCGCACGGGGACTGACTGCACAAAGCGACCATCAATCACTTTGTGTTGCACAATAGGTCACCGTGTCATATCGGCGATCAAGGGCTCACGCCCGACACGCCGGGCAACACGGCAATGTTGTGGCAGGCTGCACCCGGGCAGGCCACACTCGACTAGCGGAAGCAGCGACGCACGTGACGTCGGCAGGCACCACCCGGGAGGTCCCCATGCCCGAACTGCGTGTCGTGGCCGTCTCCAACGACGGCACACGACTGGTGCTCAAGGCTGCGGACAGCACGGAGTACACGCTTCCGATCGACGAGCGGCTGCGAGCCGCCGTGCGCAACGACCGCGCGCGGCTCGGCCAGATCGAGATCGAGGTGGAGAGCCACCTCCGCCCCCGCGACATCCAGGCCCGGATACGAGCCGGTGCCTCCGCGGAGGAGGTTGCTCAGTTCGCCGGGATTCCGGTCGACCGTGTCCGCCGCTTCGAGGGCCCCGTGCTCGCGGAGCGTGCCTTCATGGCCGAGCGGGCCCGGAAGACTCCTGTGCGACGTCCCGGCGAGAACACCGGCCCCCAGCTCGGCGAGGCGGTGCAGGAGCGGCTGCTGTTGCGCGGCGCCGACAAGGAGACCGTCCAGTGGGACTCCTGGCGCCGTGACGACGGCACCTGGGAAGTCCTGCTGGTCTACCGGGTCGCGGGCGAGCCGCACTCGGCGAGCTGGACGTACGACCCGCCGCGCCGGCTGGTCCAGGCCGTGGACGACGAGGCGCGTTCACTGATCGGCGAGACCGACGACGTCGCCGCGCCCGAGCCGAGCTTCCCGTTCGTGCCACGGATCGCCCGGCTGCCCCGCGACCGGCCGCTGGACCGTGCCCTGGACCGCCAGATGGAGCGCCCCACGGCGCCGGCACCCGTGCCCGAGCCGGATGAACACATCGGCGGCATCTCGGCCGGCGAGCGCGATTCGCTGACCAGCCTGCTGGAGGCGGTGCCGAGCTTCCGCGGGGACATGGTGGTGCCGGAGCGGCCCGCACCGCCCGAGCCTCCGGCCATCGAGCCCGCCGTGCAGGAGCCGGAGGCCGATGAGCCGCCGGCCGCGGCAGCCTCCGCAGGCGCCGGTTCCGCCTACGCGGATGTGCTCATGCCGCGAGCGGTGGCCGGCCATCGCGACCGGCTGACCGGGACGACGGACCGCCAGGCCGAGGCGGACGGCGTCCGACCGGGCCGCCGGGCGGCCGTGCCGAGCTGGGACGAGATCGTCTTCGGTACGCGCCGGAAGAAGCAGGACTGAGGCGGGGCGACCGCAGTATGACGAGGGCCCGTACGCCGCTGCGTACGGGCCCTCGTGCGGTATGCGGGCCTCGTGCCGCTCGTGTCGCATGCGTCCCTCGTACCGCGTGCACCGCTCGCGCCGTGCGCGTACGGAACCTGTTACGGGGGTTCCTTGCCCTCGGGCCGGTGCGCGCTCCGTTACTGAGGGTCGGGGCCCTTTGCGACCGGGCGGGACCCGTCACCGGACCACTCGGACCAGGAGCCCGCGTACAGCGCCGCCGGGATCCCGGCAACGGCCAGGGCCAGCACCTCATGGGCGGCGGAGACACCGGAGCCGCAGTAGACGCCCACCTCCGGTGCCCGGCCGGCACCGAGCTTCTCGAAGCGGGCCGCCAGCGATTCGGCGGGCAGGAATCGGCCGTCGTCCCCCGCGTTCTCGGAGGTCGGGGCCGAGACGGCACCCGGGATGTGGCCGCCCACCCGGTCGATCGGCTCCACATCGCCCCGGTAGCGCTCGGCGGCTCGCGCGTCGAGCAGCAGACCCGAGCGGGCCAGCACCGCCGCCCCGTCCGCGTCCAGCAGCGGCAGAGCGCCGGGTACGGGCCGGAAGTCACCCTCGGCCGGGGGCGGGGTCTCCGTCTGGAGCTCCCCCCTCCAGGCCGCGAGACCGCCGTCCAGGACCCGGACGTCCTCTTGCCCCGTCCAGCGCAGCAGCCACCAGGCGCGCGCCGCCGCCCAGCCCTGGCCGCCGTCGTACACGACCACGGGAGTGTCCCGGGAGACACCGGCTCGGCGCATCGCCGCGCCGAATTCCTCCGGATCGGGCAGCGGGTGACGGCCGCCGCTGCCTGCCGGACCGGCAAGTTCCGCATCAAGATCGACGAATACCGCACCGGGGATGTGCCCGGCCTCGTAGCCGGGACGGCCGTGCGGGCCGCCCAGCTGCCAACGTACGTCCAAGAGCACCGGCGGACGTGGCCCCGCCGACTCGCTCGCGCATTCGGATGCGGTGATGATGGGCTTCATGGGTGCCATCCTCGCGCAGGAGCCGCCCCACCCGTAACACCTTCGAAACGGACGTATCACATTAAACCGGTCTCTCTCTGTCGAGATCCCGGAAAGTGCGGCGCGGCCGGGGCACATCGTGCGCCGGGTGGTGCAAGCATCTGCACGGGGCGCACACATCCTGTACCGCATGGCGGCACACCGGCCCCGTTCCCCCCGTACGGCCACCACGATGGTCCGAGGAGAGAGTGACGATGACCGAGGCTGCCGCCCGGCGCACGCCCGGAACACCTTGCTGGGTGAGTCTGATCGTGCACGACCTGAGCGCGACCCAGGACTTCTACGCCGATCTGTTCGGCTGGGAGTTCGTGCCCGGCCCGGACCAGCTGGGTCCGTACGTCCGCGCACTGATCGACGGGAAGGTGGTCGCGGGCATCGGACAGCTGCCGCCCGACCGCCATCTGCCGGTCGCCTGGACGACTTATCTGGCCACCGGCGACGCCGATGTCACGGCGGAGATGATCCGCTCCTGCGGCGGCACGGTCGCCGTCGGACCTCTGGACGCGGGCGAGGCGGGCCGGCTCGCCATCGCCTCCGACCCCAGCGGCGCCGTCTTCGGGATCTGGCAGGCCGCCGCGCACGTCGGTACGGCGCTCGCGGGAGCCCACGGCACACCGGTCTGGAACGAGTTGGTGACCAGCGAGACCTCGACGGTCTGCAAGTTCTACCAGACGGTTTTCGGCTACGAGGCGGAGGCGGTCGTCTCGGCCGACTTCGACTACCAGACCCTGCATCTGAACGGTCGTCCGGTGGCCTCGCTGCACGGCGTAGGCCACGCCCTGCCGCGCGACCGGGGCCCGCACTGGATGACGTACTTCGAGGTCACCGACACCGACGCGGCCGCGCACCGCGTGGTGGAGCTCGGCGGATACATCCTGCAGCCGGTCCGGGAGGGGTCGAGCGGCCGGGTGGCGACCGTGGCGGACCCTGAGGGCGCGGTGTTCACGATCGTACGCACGGCCGCTCACTGAGCCGCCGGGCTGCGAGGGCGGGTCAGCCGGCCCGGACCCGTTCGACATGCCGATGGGCGGGGCCGGCCAGCCGGGCGTGCAACTCGTCGAAGAGCTCGGACGCCTCGGTTCCGCTCCACTCGGCCGGCAGCAGTTCACGCGCGACACCGGGGTCGAGGTAGACGAGCCGGCGCCAGTCGGTGAGGACCCTGATGTACGTCGTGAACGCCTCGCGGTCCGTCACCGGACTTCCGCTCGCGATCCGCTCGGCCACCGGACGGTGCACCGCGAGGAATTCGACGTACAGCTGCTGCAGCCGGACGGTGTCCCACCAGGAGCGCACCTTCGCCGCAAGGTCCCCGCTCCCGTCCGCGCCCCCGCCCACCGACAGATAGTCGGCCCGGAAGAGGTCGGCGTACGACCGCAGCCCGTGCCGGGCCAGCATGTCCTCCGCCTCGTCGTGCACATGTCCCGGTGCGATCCACACCCCGGCGGACACGGAACCGAAGCCGAGCCGGGTGAGCTGGGTGCGCAGGGTGTGCCGCTTGGCGCGTTCCGACTCGGGCACCGAGAAGACGACCAGCACCCAGCCCTCGTCCACGGTGGCCCGCCGCGCCGCGAAGATCCGCGGATCGCCGTCGCGCAGAATCTGCTCGGTCTCGGGTGAGATCCGGTATCCGGCAGCTCCGGAGACCGATTCGGCTTCGAGCAGTCCGGCGCGCTTCAGCCGGGAGACCGAGGACCGGACGGTCGGCCCCTCGACGCCGAGATCGGCGAGCAGCTGGATGAGCGAGGCCACGGACATCCAGCCTTCGGTGTCGCGCGCGTACAGCCCGTAGACCGTCACGATCAGCTGCCTCGGCTGCACCCTGCCCGACGGGCCCGATTCGGACTCGGCCTCTTTTCCGCTCACCGTGTTCACAGCGTCATCCTAAGCATCCGCGCCGGACGCCCGAGGGGACGGTTCAGGCAGAGGTGACGGGCAGCACGTCCGGCGAGAGCGCGGCCGCGCGGGCGCTCGCGCTGGTCGTCCTTCGCTGGTGGTGACGCCGGCACAGTACCTCGTAACCGACCTCGCCCGCCTGCTGGTTGACGTCTCCCACGACCACCTGGGCACCTTCGACGACCATCTCGCCGCCGACCGTTCGGGCATTGTGTGTGGCCCGTGCACCGCACCAGCAGAGCGCCTCGACCTGGAGCGTCTCGACCCGGTCGGCCAGTTCGATCAGCCGCTGGGATCCGGGGAACAGCTTGGTCCGGAAGTCGGTGGTGATGCCGAACGCGAAGACGTCCATGCCGAGGTCGTCGACGATACGGGCAAGCTGGTCGATCTGGACGGGAGCCAGGAACTGCGCCTCGTCCACGATCACGTAGTCCGCCCGGCCGCCCCGGCTGATGAGGCCGACCAGGTGGGCGTACAGATCCATGCCCTCATCGGCCTCGACGGCCTCGGTGACCAGCCCCAGACGTGAGGAGAGCTTGCCCTCCCCCGCCCGGTCGTCACGGGTGAAGATCACGCCTTGCAGTCCGCGTGCCGAACGGTTGTGGCCGATCTGCAACGCCAGCGTGCTCTTTCCGCAGTCCATCGTTCCGGAGAAGAACACAAGCTCGGGCATGAGGGGCTGAGCACCTTTCGGGCGGGACGAAGCGGGGCAGGGGAAATGGTGGTGGGGGAAGACTGGAGAGGGAAAACGCGCCTACGAGCGTACTTCGAGCAGCGGGACGAGTTGCTCGACGGGGGTCATCGAACCATGCATGCCGACCATCGCGGACTCGTGCGGCTCATTGACCGAAGCCGTGATCACCACGTCGTCGCGGGCCGCCGCGACGACGTCTCCGATCCTGCCATGGACACGTTCGTCGATCTTCGGGCCGAACCAGCCGGCCGCGATCGCCTCGTCCCGGCTCGCCACCCAGAACTGCTCGCCGAGCACTTCCCGCCAGACGGTCAGCACATCGCTCTCGGCCCCCGGGACGGCGTACACATGACGGGCCCGGCCCTCACCTCCGAGCAGGGCGACACCCGCGCGCAGTTCCCAGTCCTCGTCGAAGTCGATCCGGGACTGCTCGTCGAAGGGGATGTCGATCATGCCGTGGTCGGCGGTGATGTACAGGGCCGAGCAGGGCGGGAGCTGTTCGGCCAGCCGCCGGGCCAGGCCGTCCACGTACATCAGCTGTCCGCGCCAGGCGTCGGAGTCGACGCCGAAGCGGTGGCCCTTGCCGTCGACCTCGCTGTAGTACGTGTAGACGAGCGACCGGTCACCTGCGGCGAGCCGTTCGGCGGCGACGTCCATCCGCTCCTCGCCGGACAGCCGGCCGAGGAACGAGCCCCCGCTGAGCGCGACCTTGGTGAGCGGAGTCTGCTCGAAGGCGGGGGCGGAGACCTGGGCGGTGCGCACACCGGCGGCGTCGGCGAGCTTGAAGACGGTGGGGTACGGCTGCCAGGCTTTCGGCGAGGTCCAGGGCTGCCAGCGGAGCTGGTTCATCAGCTCGCCGGTCTCCGGATTACGCGCGGTGTAGCCGGGAAGGCCGTGCTCCCCCGGCGGAAGTCCGGTACCGACCGAGGCCAGCGAAGTCGCGGTGGTGGCCGGGAAGCCCGCCGTGATCGGACGGCCGGTGCCGCCGCGCGAGGTGGGCAGCAGGGAGTGCAGAAACGGTGCCTCGTCCGGGTGGGCCTTGATCTGCTCCCAGCCGAGACCGTCTATCAGGAACACGCAGTTCCGGTCGGCAGGGGTGAGTTCGGGGATCGCGGCGGTGAAGCCGGGTACGCCCTGCCCGGCGGCGAGCGTGGGCAGCAGATCGGAGAGCGAGCCGCTGCCGTACTCCGGGACGGGGGCGGTGTCGACGGGGAGCAGAACGGGGTCCTGCCAGGCCGGCTGGGCCATCAGCGGCCGGTCGCCGCGGTCGCGGCCGTGGCCTCGGAGAGCGCCTGGGCGAAGGCGAGGGTCTGGCGCACGGTGTCCGGGCCGTCACCGGCCTCGCTGACCCGCAGGCTCAGATCGTCGGCGGTGGAGCTGCCGGTGTAGCCGTGGTCGGCCTCGCAGTTGGGGTCGCCGCAGGCGGCCGGCTCCAGGTCGATCCGGGAGACCGCGCCCCATCCGATGGTGAGGACGACCTCGCGGGGCAGCGTGCCCGGTACGTACTTCTCGGGGTTGGCCACGACACGGCTGACGACGACCGACGAGATCCGGTCGAGCTTGACCGACTCGGTGGAGGTGGTGGCGTACGGCGTCGGGGAGCTGGTGTCCGCGTTCTGCTCGTCGGTGTGGCTGACGATGAAACGGTTGTCCGTCAGGACCAGGACCGTGACGTGGCGGCGCACCTCGTTGGAGTCGAAGGTGGTCTCCTGGTGCACCAGGTACGAAGCGACCGGCTCACCGCCCACGGCGGCCTCCACCGCCTCGGCCACGAGGGCCGGGTAGTAGCCGCTGCGCTCGATCGCCGCGCGCAGCCCCTGGGTCGTCGTACCGGTCTTTGCCATGAGGACCATCCTACGGGGGACGGATGACTGCCGGGGACGTTGTGCGGCAGGTCGGACCGGGGCCCAGCGGTGAAGGGACCCGGTTTCGCGCCCGTCCGGCGATCGGGGACGAAACGGTGCGCCGCCGGTCAGTAGTTGGGGAGGCGGCGGGGGCCGAGGTCGGTGCGGGCCGGGGGCGGCGAGAGCCGGACGCTCGCGCCGAGGACGGTCAGCCCCTGGGTGGCGACCACGACCGGTTCCAGGGCGATGGAAACCACCTCGGGATGGTCGTCGACCAGCCGGGACACCCGCAGCAGCAGCTCTTCCAGCGCCGCGGTGTCCACGGGCGCCGCGCCACGCCAGCCGAACAGCACCGGCGCCGCCCGGATGGACCGGATCAGCTCGGCGACGTCGCGGTCGGTGGCCGGAACGAGGCGGTGGGCGGTGTCGCCGAGGAGTTCGGAGGGCGCGCCCGCGAGCCCGAAGGAGAGGACGGCACCCGCCGCCGGGTCGATCGTGGCCCGTACGACGGTGTCGACGCCGCGCGGCGCCATGGCCTGGACGACGGGCTGGAGCTCGGCGGGCTTGCCGAGCAGGTCGGTCAGTTCGCCGTACGCCCGGCGCAACGCGCTCTCGTTGGCGAGGTCCAGCCGGACACCGCCGAGATCGGCACGGTGACGCAGATGGGGCGCGGTGGTCTTGAGCGCCACGGGATAGCCGAGCTGTGCCGCCGCGGCGACAGCGGCTTCCGGGTCGGGGGCCGGAAGCGTCGGCCGTACGGTGATGCCGTAGCAACCCAGGAGTTCGCGCGCCTCGTCGTGTGCGAGTGGTCTGCCCCGCGGGTCGGGGTCGGGGCCGAGGAGGGTGTCGATCAGGGCGGCGGCGCCCGGCTCGTCGATGGTGTCGTCGAGGAACTCGGGCACCTTGCCGGGCACAGCGGCCAGCCGTCGCCACTGCGCGTACCTCACCGCTTCGGCCAGGGCACGCACGGCCCGCTCGGCGGCGGGGTAGGCGGGAATCCGGCCGATCCGGATGCCAGGGCTGCCATCGGTGCCCGCGCCGGCACCGGCGCCGTCCTCGCTGCCCTCATCGGTGGCGGCGGTGCCGCTGCCGGTTCCGGGTGCTGAGGGGGTATGCGCGGGGGCGGGGCCGGTCGTGGTGGCGGCTCCGGCGCGCGGGGGTGTCGCGGCCGCGGAGGACTGTGTCGAAGGACGCGGCAATGCGACCGTGCTGGTGGCCGCGGCGAGGGCCTCCGCCAGACCGCCGATCTCCACATGGACGACGGCCACCGGCTTGGCGGGACCGGTTGCGGCGGCCGCGTGCAGCGCGGTCGCCAGCACCTCGCCGTCGCCCGATTCCGCCTCGCCGTTCTCGCCCACCCACGGGATCGCCGTCACGACCACCGAGTCGCAGCCCTCGTCGGCGAGGGCCTCGACCAGGGCATCCCGGAAGTCCTGCGGGGTGGCGGCGGTAGTGAGGTCGCGGGGCGGGCGCGGGCGCAGCCCCTCGGCCAGGCAGGCGTCGTAGGTGAGCAGGCCGAGCGATTCGGAGTTGCCGAGGATCGCGACCCGCGGGCCCGCCGGGAGGGGCTGATCGGCGAGGAGGAGACCCGCGTCGACCATCTCCGTCACGGTGTCGACGCGGATCACGCCCGCCTGCCGCATGAGCGCGGATACCGTCGCGTCCGGGATCCGGCTGACCGGCACCGCATGGCCGGGTGGGGTGGAGCCGCTGTGCCGGGCACCCTTCACCACGACCACCGGCTTCACGGCTGCTGTGCGCCGCGCGAGGCGGGTGAACTTGCGGGGGTTGCCGAGCGATTCGAGGTACAGCAGGGCGACATCGGTGTCCGGGTCCTCGTACCAGTACTGCAGGAAGTCGTTGCCCGAGATGTCGGCGCGGTTGCCGGCGGAGATGAAGGTGGACAGGCCCGCGCCGCGCCGGTAGAGCCCGGAGAGCAGCGCGATGCCGATCGCTCCGGACTGAGTGAAGAGGCCGATGCGTCCGGGGGCGGGCGGCTCGGGGGCGAGGGAGGCGTTCAGCCGGACGGCTTCGGAGTTGTTGATGACACCGAAGGCATTCGGGCCGATGATCCGCATCCCGTACGAGCGGGCCTGGCGGACCAGTTCACGCTGCCGTTCCCTGCCTTCGGCGCCCCATTCGGCGTACCCGGCGGAGAGGACGACCAGGCCCTGGACGCCGTGCTCACCGCAGTCGGCGACGGCCTCCGGAACCCGGTCGGCGGGGACGGCGACGACCGCGAGATCCACCTGTTCGTCGATCTCGCCCACGGAACGGTGGGCGGGGACACCGTCGATCGTGCCCTGGTCGGCTGCGAAGGCGCGGTTCACTGCGTACGTACGGCCGGTGAAGCCGGCCCCGAGGAGGTTGCGCAGGACCGTGCGGCCGACCCCGCCGGGAGTGCGGCCCGCGCCGATGACAGCGACGGATCCGGGGGCGAGCAGCCGTTGCACGGAGCGCGCCTCGGCCCGCTGCTCACGACCGCGCTGCACGGCGAGCGACTCGGCGGTCGGTTCGAGGTCCAGGGTGAGATGGACGGAGCCGTCCTCGAAACTGCGCTGCTGGGTGTACCCGGCGTCCCGGAACACCTTGATCATCTTGTTGTTGGCGGGCAGCACCTCGGCGGCGAAGCGGCGGATGCCGCGCTCGCGGGCGACGGCAGCGATGTGTTCGAGGAGCGCCGATGCCACGCCCCGGCCCTGATGTGCGTCCTGGACGAGGAAGGCGACCTCGGCCTCGTCGGCGGGCGCGGAAGCGGGCCTGCCCCGCTCGTCGATCCGGTCGTAGCGGACGGTCGCGATGAACTCGCCGCCGACCGTGACCGCGAGCCCCACCCGGTCGACGTAGTCGTGATGGGTGAAGCGGTGCACGTCCCTGTCGGACAGACGCGGGTACGGGGCGAAGAAGCGGTAGTACTTCGACTCGTCGGAGACCTGCTCGTAGAAGCTGACCAGCCGTTCGGCGTCGTCCGTGGTGATGGGCCTGATCCGGGCGGTTCCTCCGTCGCGGAGGACCACGTCCGCTTCCCAGTGATCGGGGTACGCGTGATGCGGACTCTGCTCCGGCGAGGGCTGCATGCGCAAAGACTACGGCTCCGTCAGCGGTCGCGTAGGCCTTGGGGCCGGGGCAGTCTGAGGGGGCCGATCGGCGGTCCAGCACGGGTTGCGGGCGTGCCGCGGGTCGGCCGGAGCATCGCGCACCACATGAGAGACTGGTCTAGACAACCATTGATTCGTGAAGGGCAGAACCATGGCTGAGCGCCGCGTCAACGTCGGTTGGGCCGAGGGCCTGCACGCCCGCCCCGCTTCCATCTTCGTCCGTGCCGCTACGGCTTCCGGCGTCCCTGTGACGATCTCCAAGGCCGACGGCAACCCGGTGAACGCGGCTTCCATGCTCGCGGTGCTCGGTCTCGGCGCGCACGGCGGCGAGGAGATCGTGCTCGCGTCCGAGGCCGACGACTCCGAAGCCGCCCTGGACCGTCTGGCGAAGCTGGTCGCCGAAGGGCTCGATGAGCTTCCAGAGACCGTCTGAACCATTTTCTGCCAGAGAGCCGCGGCACCCTTATTGGGGGCCGCGGCTTTTTTACTTTCCCGACCCGGAACCGCCGGAGCAAATTCGGGCAGCCCAAAGAAGGCCCTCACAGAATCACAACTCTTTGTATACGGCGTAATTGTTAATGCCGAACACCCGTGGCGTTTACGGAATGTTGCGAAGTCCTCACCCGGTCGGCGCGCGAGGCGTCGGCGCGGCGGCCCGGCCGGTCGGCGCGGCGCAGCCGGTGCGCGGCCGCGGCCCGTTCGGCGTGCTGGGTCGCCAGCGCCCTGGCCCGTTCCGCGTCACCCCGCGTCACCCCGCGCCACCGCGTCCACAATGGCCCCGTGCTCGGCCCAGGAGTCCACCGGGCGGGCCGGCTGCTCGACCGTGTACGTCCAGGCGATCTTGTGCCGGAGCTGGGTGAGCAGCGCGATCAGGCCGGGACTGCCGGAGGCCTGCGCCAACGTCTCGTGGAACCAGCCACCCAGTGAACGCAGGTCCTCCCCCTCGCCCCGCCGGGCCCGCTCCCGGCCGAGCCTGACCAGACCGCGCAATACCTTGAGATGCGCCCCGGTGCGGCGCTGCGCGGCGCGCGCGGCACCCAGCGGCTCCAGCAGCATCCGGACCTCCAGGAGGTCGGCGGCCTCCTCCTCGGTGGGCTCGGCGACACAGGCGCCCGCGTGCCGGCGGGTGGCCACGAAGCCCTCGGACTCCAGGGTGCGCAGCGCTTCCCGTACCGGGACACGGGAGACCCCGTAACGGCGCGCCAGCAACTCCTCGGTAAGCCGGCTTCCGCGTTCGAAGAAACCGGAGACGATGTCGTCACGGATCGCCGTGCATACCGAATGCGCCGGAATACGCATGTCTGAACCTCCGCCTTGATTCCCGCGAAACGCGGCCGACCGACGCCTGTTCTGCGACTCTATTGCAATGCAGCCGCATTTCCGATGCCGGGTGGAAATTCATGAATATCTTTTGGCCACAGGACGGTTCGGGGAGCAGGTACTGCGGGCGGGCACGGCGAAGGCCCCGGCGCGCTGCCGGGGCCTTCGAAGGGGTGCTGCGGGTGGAGCGTCGGTCAGACGTTGACGCCGTGGGCGCGCAGGTACGCGACGGGGTCCATGTCGGAGCCGTACGACGGCGTGGTCCGGGCCTCGAAGTGGAGGTGCGGTCCGGTGGAGTTGCCGGTCGAGCCGGAGAGGCCGATCTGCTGGCCCGCGCCGACGCTCTGGCCGACGGAGACGCCGATCGAGGAGAGGTGGCCGTACTGCGTGTACGTGCCGTCCGCCATCCGGAGCACGATGTTGTTGCCGTACGCACCTCCCCAGTCGGCCTCGACGACCGTACCGGCGCCGACGGCGACGACGGAGCTGCCGGACGCGGCATGGAAGTCGATACCCGAGTGGCTGCCGGAGGACCAGAGCGAGCCGCTGGACTTGTAGCCGGTGGTGACGTACGAACCGGCGACCGGGAGCTGGAAGTAACCCAGTCGGGTGCGCTCGGCGGACCGGGCGGCGCGGGCCTTCTCGGCGCGCGCCTCGGCCGCGCGCTTCGCCTCGGCCTCGGCCTTCTTCTTGGCTTCGGCCTTCTTCTTGGCCTCGGCCTTCCGCTGGGCCTCCGCCTTCGCCTTCGCCGCGACATCGGCCTGGCGCTTCTGCGCGTCGGCCTGGGCGTCGATCTGGTCGGCGAGGGTGCCCTCGATGGCGATGACCTGGTTCAGACCGGTCTCACTGACGGAGGAGTCCGCGGCGAGGGCCGGAGAGGCCATGCCGCCGATGACGCCGGTGGTGGCCAGAGCCGCGACGCCGGCGATCTTCGCGCTGCTGCGCGTCAGTCGGCTCGGGGCACGATGCTTCCCGGTGGCACGGGTGAACGCCATGAAGTGGCTGATCCTTTCCTTCCTTCTCGCCTACCGGGTTAGCTGACGGGTTCGGAGCAGGAAGGTCTCCTACGGACGCCCTGGCCTCATCTGGGCTCAGGCATCCGATTCACCCCAGGGACTGCATGGGTCCCCGGCTCCCCAGGCTCGCGCCTGACGGGGACTCGGCGATGGCTGCCCGGTACGTCACGGATGCGGCATACGAGTGACGGACAGCCCGGCCGACGCTAAGCGGGGTCACTGACATTCACCAAACGGACAGGCCATTTTGTAGCGCATCCCACAGGGCAGGCAGGCAACCTCACCGCCAAAACGGACAAAAAGGAAGACTCCGGCGAGATTTCGCTCACAGGGATCTTCGTTCTGTCCCGATATGCGGACGTATGACGGGTCAGTGGACCGGCCGTTGCCTTCGGTGCTCGGTCAAAGGTGGAAGTCGACCATGGACTGTCACACGCAACGGGCCGGGCCGAGGCGGGGGGCACCCGCCTCGGCCCGGCCGGTCGTCCGGTGTCCACGACGGGTACGCCCGTCAGCCGACGACCACCGACACCTCTCCGATGCCCAGGGCCCGGACCGGTTCCTCGATCTGTGACGCGTCACCGACGAGGATCGTGACGAGCCGGTCACCCGGGAAAGCGTTGACAACCGCAGCGGTCGCCTCGACCGTGCCGGTCTCCGCGAGCCGGGCGTACAACTGTGCCTGGTAGTCGTCCGGGAGGTGCTGCTCGACCTGGTCGGCGAGAGTGCCCGCGACCGAGGCCGCCGTCTCGAACTTCAGCGGTGCGACACCCACGAGGTTCTGCACGGCCGTCTCACGCTCTTCATCGGTCAGCCCCTCGGCCGCCAGGGTCCGCAGGACCGTCCACAGGTCCTTCAGCGCCGGTCCCGTGGACTCCGTGTCCACCGATCCGCTGATGGCGAGCATCGCGGCACCGGTCGCCCCCGAGGCGGAATCCGGGGCCGACGACCGCAGCACCTGGGCGAAGGCCCGTACGCCGTAGGTGTAGCCCTTCTCCTCGCGCAGCACACGGTCCAGCCGGGAGGTGAGCGTGCCGCCCAGGCAGTACGTGCCCAGCACCTGGGCCGGCCACACGCTGTCGTGCCGGTCGGCGCCGATCCGGCCGATCAGCAGCTGCGTCTGCACCGCGCCCGGACGGTCGACGATCACCACTCGGCCGGTGTCGTCGGCTGTGATCGGCGGGACAGGACGAGGCTCCGCGGTGTCTCCCGACCAGTCGCCGAGGGTGTCGGCGAGCAGGGCGTCCAGGTCGATGCCGGTGAGGTCGCCGACGACCACGGCGGTCGCCGTGGACGGCCGGACGTGGCCGTCGAAGAAGGCACGCACGGCCGCCGAGTCGATCCGCTCCACAGTCTCCTCGGTGCCCTGGCGCGGGCGCGACATCCGCGCCGCGGCCGGGAAGAGCTCCTTGGAGAGCTGCTTGGCGGCGCGCCGGGCCGGGTTGGCCTGCTCGTGGGGGATCTCGTCGAGCCGGTTGCGTACCAGCCGTTCGATCTCGCTGTCGGCGAAGGCGGGCGCCCGCAGCGCCTCGGCGACCAGCGCGAGCGCCTTGGCCAGCCGGGAGGCCGGGACCTCCAGGGAGACCCGGACGCCGGGGTGGTCGGCGTGCGCGTCGAGGGTGGCGCCGCAGCGCTCCAGCTCAGCGGCGAACTCCTCGGCGGTGTGCTTGTCGGTACCCTCGGACAGCGCTCGCGACATGATCGTGGCCACGCCGTCGAGGCCCTCGGGCTCGGCGTCCAGCGGGGCGTCGAGGAAGATCTCGACCGCCACGACCTGCTGGCCGGGGCGGTGGCAGCGCAGCACCGTGAGGCCGTTGGGCAGCGCGCCTCGCTCCGGCGCGGGGAAGGCCCAGGGGCGGGCGAGGCCGGGGGCCGGCTGCGGGTGGTATTTCATCGAAACTCCAGTCGCGGCAGCGTCGGTCACTTGTCCGCTCCTTCGTACGCGTCGGTGTCGTCGGCGCGGTCGACGCCGGTCTCGGTGTCCGCTGCGTCTGCGGGCTCGGCCGATTCGACCGGCTCGTAGACCAGCACCGCCCGGTTGTCGGGGCGCAGCTGGGCCTTGGCGACCGCCTGGACCTCTGCCGCGGTGACATCGAGTACCCGCTGTACGGCGGTCAGGGCGAGCTGCGGGTCGTCGAACAGCACGGCGAACCGGCAGAGTTCGTCGGCGCGGCCCGCGACCGTACCGAGCCGGTCCAGCCACTCGCGCTCCAACTGGGCCTGCGCACGTTCCATTTCCTCGGGCGTGGGGCCCTCGGCGGCGAACCGGGCAAGCTCCTCGTCGACCGCGGCCTCGATCTGCGGCACCTCGACGCCACCGGACGTCTTGACGTCCAGCCAGCCGAGCGAGGGCGCACCGGCCAGCCGCAGCAGCCCGAACCCGGCCGCCACGGCCGTGCGGTCACGGCGGACCAGGCGGTTGTGCAGCCGCGACGACTCGCCGCCGCCGAGCACGGTCAGCGCGAGGTCTGCCGCGTCACATTCACGGGTTCCGTCGTGCGGCAGCCGGTAGGCGGCCATCATCGCCCGCGCCGGAACCTCCTCGTGCACCTCTTCGCGCAGCTGCTCGCCGATGGTCTCGGGGAGCGTGCCGTCGCGCGGCGGCTGCTTGCCGTCGTGGGACGGAATGGAGCCGAAGTACTTCTCGATCCAGGCGAGGGTCTGCTCGGGGTCGATGTCGCCGACGACCGAGAGCACCGCGTTGTTGGGCGCGTAGTACGTACGGAAGAAGGTGCGGGCGTCCTCGAGGGTCGCGGCGTCCAGGTCCGCCATCGAGCCGATCGGCGTGTGGTGGTACGGGTGACCCTCGGGGTAGGCCAGTGCCGTCAGCTTCTCGAACGCCGTGCCGTAGGGGACGTTGTCGTAGCGCTGGCGGCGCTCGTTCTTGACGACGTCGCGCTGGTTCTCCATGGACTCCTCGTCGAGCGCGGCGAGCAGCGAGCCCATCCGGTCGGCCTCGAGCCAGAGAGCCAGCTCCAGCTGATGCGTGGGCATGGTCTCGAAGTAGTTGGTGCGCTCGAAGCTGGTGGTCCCGTTGAGCGAACCGCCGGCTCCCTGCACCAGCTCGAAGTGTCCGTTCCCCTTGACCTGGCCGGAGCCCTGGAACATCAGGTGCTCGAAGAGGTGAGCCAGACCGGTACGTCCCTTGACCTCGTGGCGCGAGCCGACGTCGTACCAGAGGCAGACCGCGGCGACCGGGGTCAGATGGTCCTCGGAGAGCACCACGCGCAGGCCGTTGGCCAGACGGTGCTCGGTCGCTGTCAAACCGCCGGAGCCGGCCTGGGCTGTGGCCGTGTGACCCATGGGCATGTACGTCCCTTCGATCGCGATACTGGATTTCCTGCGAGACCTGCCACTGTAAGCAAGCGCACAGGCACCTGGCGAAGTTCCCATACTGCGGAAGTTCGCGTGAAAGAGGGGCGCATCCCCCGCGGGATGGGTCGTGAAACCACCTCGGCAGGGGTCGGGAACTGCTCTTGGGACGGGTCGAGGTCGGCGATGTCAGTGCGGCGGTCCACAATGGTCCGCGTCAGAACCTGAGGTTGCCCGAACAGAATCCGTGAAGGAGTCGCAGCAGCGATGGCCCGCCGCAGCACGAAGACCCCGCCGCCGGACGACTTCGAGGAAAAGATCCTCGACATCGACGTCGTCGACGAAATGCAGGGCTCCTTCCTTGAGTACGCGTACTCGGTGATCTACTCACGGGCCCTGCCGGACGCCCGTGACGGCATGAAGCCGGTGCACCGCCGCATCGTGTACCAGATGAACGAGATGGGCCTGCGCCCCGACCGCGGCTATGTGAAGTGCGCCCGTGTCGTCGGCGAGGTCATGGGCAAGTTGCACCCGCACGGCGATACGTCGATCTACGACGCGCTGGTCCGTCTGGCACAGCCGTTCTCCATGCGGCTCCCCCTGGTCGACGGCCACGGCAACTTCGGCTCGCTCGGAAACGACGACCCGCCGGCCGCCATGCGGTACACCGAGTGCCGGATGGCCGACGCGACGTCACTGATGACGGAGTCGATCGACGAGGACACCGTCGCTTTCCAGTCGAATTACGACGGTCAGGAGCAGGAGCCGACCGTTCTCCCGGCCGCATACCCGAACCTCCTGGTCAACGGTTCGTCCGGGATCGCGGTCGGCATGGCGACCAATATGCCGCCGCACAACCTGGGCGAGGTCATCGCCGCCGCCCGCCATCTGATCAGGCATCCGGGTGCGGACCTGGAGACCCTGATGCGGTTCGTCCCCGGTCCCGATCTGCCGACGGGTGGCCGGATCGTGGGCCTGGGTGGCATCAAGGATGCGTACGCCGGCGGGCGCGGCACGTTCAAGATCCGTGCGACCGTCGCCGTGGAGAATGTGACGGCGCGCCGCAAGGGCCTGGTCGTCACCGAACTTCCCTTCGCCGTCGGCCCGGAAAAGGTGATCGCCAAGATCAAGGATCTGGTCTCGGCGAAGAAGCTCCAGGGCATCGCGGACGTGAAGGACCTGACCGACCGCGAGCACGGCCTGCGCCTGGTCATCGAGGTGAAGAACGGCTTCGTGCCGGAGGCCGTGCTGGAGCAGCTCTACAAGCTGACTCCGATGGAAGATTCCTTCGGTATCAACAATGTGGCGCTGGTCGACGGACAGCCGCTCACTCTGGGCCTCAAGGAGCTCCTCGAGGTCTATCTCGACCACCGCTTCGACGTGGTGCGCCGGCGCAGCGAGTTCCGCCGGGGCAAACGTCGCGACCGGCTGCATCTGGTCGAGGGCCTGCTCGTCGCACTGATCGATATCGATGAGGTCATCCGGCTCATCCGGTCCAGCGACAACTCGGCCCAGGCGAAGGAGCGGCTCATCGAGCACTTCTCGCTGAGCGAGACCCAGACGCAGTACATCCTGGACACCCCGCTGCGCCGGCTGACCCGGTTCGACCGGATCGAGCTGGAGAGCGAGCGGGACCGGCTCAACACCGAGATCGACGAGCTGACCGTCATCCTCGAATCGGACACCGAGCTGCGCAAGCTCGTCTCCTCCGAACTGGCCGCAGTCGCCAAGAAGTTCGGCACCGATCGGCGTACGGTGCTGCTGGAGTCGGCCGGTTCGCAGGTCGCCTCGGTGCCGCTCGAGGTCGCGGACGACCCGTGCCGGGTGCTGCTGTCCTCGACCGGCCTGCTGGCCCGCACCGCCAATGACGATCCGATCGTCTTCGCCGAGGACGCCAAGCGTGCCAAGCACGATGTGATCGTGTCGGCCGTACCGGCGACGGCACGTGGCGATGTGGGCGTGGTGACGTCCACGGGGCGGCTGCTGCGGCTCGCGGTGATCGATCTGCCCCAGCTGCCGGACACCCATGCCGCGCCCAACCTTTCGGGCGGTGCGATGGTTTCGGAGTTCCTCACGCTGGAGAGCGACGAGGAGGTCATCTGCCTCACCACGCTCGACGAGGCCTCCCCCGGCCTGGCGATCGGCACTCTGCAGGGGGTCGTCAAGCGGGTAGTGCCGGACTACCCGGCCAACAAGGACGAGTTGGAGGTCATCACCCTCAAGGACGGTGACCGGATCGTCGGCGCGGCCGAACTGCGTACGGGCGAGGAGGACCTGGTCTTCATCACGTCCGACGCTCAGTTGCTGCGCTACCCGGCGGCGCAGGTGCGGCCGCAGGGCCGGCCCGCGGGAGGCATGGCGGGGATCAAACTCACGGCGGATGCCGAGGTGATCTCGTTCACGGCGGTGGATCCGGCGGCGGACGCCGTGGTGTTCACGGTGGCGGGCTCGCACGGCACGCTGGACGACTCGGTGCTGACGTCCAAGCTCACCCCGTTCGACCAGTATCCGCGCAAGGGCCGGGCCACCAGTGGGGTGCGCTGCCAGAGGTTCCTCAAGGGCGAGGACGTCCTGGTGTTCGGCTGGGCGGGCGCGACGCCTGCCCGGGCCGCGCAGAAGAACGGCACGCCGACCGAGCTGCCGGAGCCCGACCCGCGGCGCGACGGTTCGGGGACGCCGCTGGCCAAGCCGGTCGCGGTGATCGCGGGGCCGGTGTAGGCAGTCGGCCGACGACGCGTGGCCTGCCGCTACGCGTCGTCGTAGGGCCGTTGCACGTACCGCAGGACGCCCCACATGCTTCGTTCATGTGCGGCGTCCTGCGTCGTGTCAGGCGTCGGCGCGGCGCTCTCGCGACAGTCGGCCAGCTCCTTGTGCAGCTGCTCCGGATCGATACCTGAGCCGATCAGCACCAGCTGCGTGAGGCGCGGTTCGTTGCGGGTCCACGGCTGCGGGTCGAACCGCAGGAACCTGCCGACCGCGTGCAGGACGTACTTGTTGCCGCGGTCGCCCACGCCGAAGTCGACGAACCCCTTGATCCGGTAGAGACCCTGCGGCCTGGAGTCGAGAAACTCCATCAATCGGCGGGGGTTCATGGGTACGTCCGCGGTGAAGGACACGCTCTCGTACACGGCATGCAGATGGTGACCGTGTCCGGCGTCGGCCTCTTCCTCGGCCCGCTCCGCCAGGAGCAGATCCTCGAAAGTGAGCTGGCGCGCCTTCTCCTCACCGTCCGGCCGCAGCGCCGGATCGAAGAGCAGCTCGGGGTCGATGCGTCCGTACGTGGCGCAGATGACGGCGGCCGCGCTGCCACCCGCCGCTGCGTCGCCGGCCGGGACACCTGCCGCAGCGATGACGTCCCGGATACGGGCCTGCTCCTCGCTCCCGACCCGGTCGGTCTTGTTGAGCACGACAAGGTCGGCGACAGCGAGGTGGCGGTCGATCTCCGGATGGCGCTCCCGGCTGGCATCGAACTCTGCGGCATCGACGACCTCCACCAGTCCCCCGTACACGATGTGCGGATTTTCGCTGGCCAGAAGCATGCGCACGAGCTCCTGCGGCTCCGCGAGTCCGCTGGCCTCGATGACGATCACGTCGAGGCGGGCGGCGGGCCGGGTCAGCGTCTCCAGGAAGGTGTCGAGTTCGCTCACGTCGACTGCGCAGCACAGGCATCCGTTGCCCAGCGAGACCGTCGAGCCGACCTGCCCCGAGACCGTCATGGCGTCGATCTCGATGGAGCCGAAGTCGTTGACGATCACGCCGATCCGATTTCCCGCACGATTACGGAGGAGGTGGTTGAGCAGTGTCGTCTTGCCGGATCCCAGGAACCCCGCAAGGACGATGACCGGGATCTGCTGCTTGCGGGGCGGGGACGACGGGTTCAACGGGGACCTTCCTCGGGGGCGTCAGGGCGCCGGGACCAGCTGTGACGGGGGCGTACCGACGTATCGGGCCGCGGGGCGGATGATCTTCGAGTCCTCCGCCTGCTCCAGGATATTGGCGCTCCAGCCGACCACCCGCGCCGCGCAGAACGTCGGCGTGAACATCTCGCGCGGCAGCCCGCACAGCTCCATGACGACTCCGGCGTAGAACTCCACGTTGGTGTGCAGTTCACGGCCCGGCTTGAGCTCGGCGAGGATCGCCTCGACCTGCCGTTCGACCTCGACGGCAAAGTCGACGAGCGGGCCGCCGAAGCCCTGGGCGATTCCGCGCAGCATGCGTGAGCGCGGGTCCTCGGTGCGGTACACGGGGTGACCGAAGCCCATGATCCGCTCGCCCGCGAGCACCCGTTCGCGGATCCAGCCGTCGATGCGGTCGGGGGTGCCGATGGCGTCCAGGGTGTCGAGGGCGCGGCTGGGTGCTCCGCCGTGCAGCGGTCCGGAGAGCGCGCCGACGGCCGCCACCAGACAGGCCGCGACATCGGCGCCGGTGGAGGCGACGACGCGGCCGGTGAAGGTCGAGGCGTTGAAGCCGTGGTCGATGGTGGAAATCAGGTACTGCTCCACGGCCCTGACGCGTGCGGTGTCCGGTACGGAACCGGCGAGCATGTAGAGGTAGTTGGCCGCGTAGGGCAGATCGTCGCGCGGCTCGACCGGTTCGAGGCCCTGGCCGAGCCGGTACAGGGCCGTGAGCACGGTGGGGATGGCGGCGCAGGCGGCCAGGGCGTCACTGCGGCGCCGGTCGGCGTCGATGTCGTACACCGGCCGGAAGCCGACCGAGGCGCCGAGGAGCGAGAGGGCGGTGCGCAGGCCGGCCAGGGGCCCGGAGACGGCTCCCGCGCGGGCTATGGCGGGCAGGGCCTCGCGTACTTCCGCGGGCAGTCGGCGCAGTGCGGCGGTGCGGGCGGCGAATTCGGCACCGGCTGCGGCATCGGGCAGCGTGCCCTCGAACATCAGGTACCAGACGTCCTCGAAGCTGCGGGTCCGTGCCAGTTCGATCGCCGAGTACTGCCGGTAGTGGTAGAAGCCCTCACGCCCGCGGACATCGCCGAGGGCCGTGTCGGTGACGACGACTCCGGCGAGCCCTCGGGGTACGTCGAGCGGGGTTCCGCTGGTCATGGTCGGCATCTCTTCCTCCGTGAGCGTCCCGGTGAATCTCATCAATATTGATTCGACCATCTATGATTGACTTCAATCCTGTCAATATTGATTGAATCAATATGGATACGGTTGGCGACATGAAGGATCAAGCAGCACCCGGTGACGGCCCCGGTGCGACGGCCCGGCAGCGGCTCAGCACCCGGGAGACGGCTGAGCGCCTCGGTGTGAAACCCGAGACGGTGTACGCCTATGTCAGCCGGGGCCAGCTGAGCAGCAGGCGCGCTCCCGGCGGACGCGGCAGCACGTTCGACGTCGCGGAGGTCGATGCGCTGGCCCGGCGCACGGGCCGCCGGGAGTCCTCGGCCGCCACCGGTGATCTGGTCTTCCGTACCGGCATCACCCTGATCGAGAGCGACCGCTACTACTTCCGTGGCGTCGACGCGACCGCACTGGCCAGGCAGTACGCCTACGAGGAGGTCGCCGAATGGCTCTGGACCGGCCATCTGCGGCCCGACATCCGTTTCACGGCACCTGCTGAGGCGCTGGCTGCGGCAGGCCGGGCGGTCGACGCACTGCCCGCGCACAGCGGCTCGACGGACCGGCTGCGGGTGGCCGTGATCGCCGCGGCGACCGCCGATCCGCTCCGCTTCGACCTCTCGCGCGAGGCAGTGCTCGCCAGTGCACGGAGCCTGATTCCGACCCTGGTCGGAGCGCTGCCCCTGGCCTCGCGCGCATCATCGACGGGTGACGGATCCGGAGGGAGGGCGGACGTGAGCGGGGTCGGGCTGGCACGGAGGCTGTGGCCGAAGCTCACTGCCCGGCCGGCCGACGAGCCGTCAGTCACCGCGCTGGACACCGCCCTCGCTCTGCTGATCGACCACGATCTCGCGGCGTCGACACTGGCCGCCAGGGTCGCCGCATCCGCCCATGCCCATCCGTACGCGGTGGTCTCCGCGGGCCTGGGAGTCCTGGAGGGCCCGCTGCACGGGGCCGCGAGCAGTCTGGCGCACCGGATGCTGACCGAGGTCCTGGAGCGGGGCAGCGCGGTACCGGTGGTCGCGGACCATCTCCGTACCGGACGCAGGGTCCCGGGGCTCGGCCACCGCCTGTACACCTCCGAGGACCCACGGGCGCAGACGCTGTTCGCCCTGCTCGCGGACGTCCCGCAGGCAGCCCCCGCGCTCGCTGCAGCGCGCGACGTGGTCACCACGACCGCCCGCCACGCACCCCTGCACGCCAATGTCGACCTGGCGCTCGCCGTGCTCTCGGTCTCCTCGGGCATGGCCGCGGAGGCGGGCGAGACGGTGTTCGCCGTGTCGCGCACGGCGGGCTGGATCGCACATGCACTGGAGGAGTACGGGGAACGGCCGCTGCGTATACGCCCCAGCGGCCAGTACGAAGGCCCCCGTCCCCCTCAGCCGCTGCCCACCCCCGCGGGTGGACCGCTGCAGTAGACAGCCCGTGCAACGCAAAATCGCGACGGTCAGCGAGAAGCGGTGCGCGGCGGCTGGGCGGTGGAGCCGCACACCACCAGTTCCGGCTCGAAGAGCAGTTCGTCGGACGGCATGGTACGCCCCCCGATCTGCACGCAGAGCAGCTCGACGGCGGCGCGCGCCGCGCACAGCTCCGAGCGCGAGCGGATCGCTGGCGCAGATGATGCCCGTGACGCCCTGGTCGAGCTGGCGCATGGCGGCGGCCTGCCCGCCCTCCAGCGAGCACATGGCCCGGGCCATGTGCTCGTCCGGCACGGTGGTGCCCGACTCCGCGGCGATCGCGCGGGCGGCGGCCGGTTTGCGCTGCAGAGCCCACCGGCGAAGACCACGGCCGACACTTGCTGCTGAAGGAGCAGCTCGACATAGTCGGACTCGGAGACGCCGCCCTTGGTCTGGGTGCACAGCACCTGGGTGAGCCTCTGCTGGGTGAGCGCGCCGCCGACGGCCTCGGCAAAGGCGGGGAAAACCGGGTTCTGCAGCTCGGGAAGCACCAGGCCGACCAGCCGGGCCCGCTCGCCGCGTAACCGGGTCGGGCGCTCGTAACCGAGGACGTCGAGCGCGGAGAGGACGGCCTTCCGGGTGGCATCGGAGACGCCGGGCTTGCCGTTGAGCACCCGGCTGACCGTGGCCTCGCTGGCTCCCACCTTCTGCGCCATCTGAGCAAGTCGTCGCGTCATGCGCGCCTGACTGGCGCAAGAAGTGCAAGCAGGTTACGTAAATGTGACTCCTCCACCCCGTGAACGGGGTGGCTTCTCGCTATGCCTGGTTGGCGTAGCGGCGGACCAGCCCGGCCCGTAGAACGTTGGTTGCTCCAACGACGTCGGCGTGTGCCTGGTGGCCGCACGAGACGCAGTGGAACTTCTCCTGTGTGGGCCGGTTCTCCTTGGCGGTGTGCCCGCATTCGGGGCAGGTGCGGGAGGTGTTGCGGGGGTCCACGGCGATCACTTCCCGTCCGGCGCTCTCAGCCTTGGCGTACAGGATCGTCAGGAACACCCCCCATCCGGCATCGGCAATGCAACGGTTGAGCCCGGATTTCGCCGCTGCCCCGTTGGGCAGGAAGGTGCCCGGCGTTCCAGGGTCGGGCTTCGGTGCGGGGGCCTTGCTCATGTTGCGGATCTTGAGGTCTTCGTGCGCGATGAAGTCGTGCTCACGGACCAGGGCGAGCGCGGTCTTGTGCGCGTGGTCGAGCCGCTGGCGTCGGACCTTGCCGTGGAGCGTGGCAACCTTCTCCACGGCCCGCTGGTGGTTTTTCGTGCGGTCTTCGGCTTTGCGGCGTGGGAACCGGCTCAGGGCCTGCTGTGCGGCTTCGAGTTTCGCGGCGGCCTTGCGGCCGTGGCGCGGGTTGGGGACGTGTACGCCGTTGGAGTCGGTGAGGAACGAGGCAATGCCCAGGTCGATACCGGCGACGCTGCCCGTGGGCGGGAGCGGTTCGGGCCGGTCCTGCTCGGCGGTGAGCACGACGAACCACTTGCGGCCCTCGCGCTTGACGCTGACGGTCTTGACCTTGCCGACCACCGCACGGTGCTGGTTGACCTTGACGTGCCCGACGCCCTGGAAACGGACCCGGGTAACGGGGTCGTGCGGGGTGGAGTCCCAGCGGCAGCCGTCGCCGTCCTTGGCAAAATCCACCGTGTCGAACCAGTTCACCCCACGAAAGCGCGGGTAGCCAGGCGTCTCGCCGGCCTTGATCCGCCGGAAGAACGCACCGAACGCCTTGTCCAGGCGACGCAGCGTGGCCTGCTGCGAGGAGAAGGACCAGCGGCCCTGCCGCTCCAAATCGAACGCCCGGATCTCCTTCAGCTGCCCGGACTGCTGCCCGTACGTGATGCTCGTCCTCGACACGTGCCGGAAGGAGTCACGACATTCCTGCAACGCCCCGTTGTACAGCGAACAGTGGTCGCGCAGCATCTCACTCAAAGCCTGTGCCTGACCCACGGTGGGCCGCATGAGGAATTTGTACGCACGGATCACCGGCCCACCCCCCTTCCGGTCGAGCTCGCTCGAGCATACTACGATTGGTTCATGTCACCACGCTGGGAACCGAATCCCGAGGTCCGTCGGGGCCGTCACGTCGTCCACAACCTCCACGCACACTTGGTGTTCGTGACGAAGTATCGGCGCGAAGTCTTCAACGACGCCATGCTGACGCGCTGCGAGGAGATCATGAGGAACGTCTGCACGGACTTCGGCGCGGAGCTGATCGAGTTCAACGGCGAAGAGGATCACGTGCACCTCCTGGTGCACTACCCGCCGAAGGTCGCCCTGTCGGCCCTGGTGAACTCGCTCAAGGGCGTTTCATCCCGCTACCTGCGACAGGAGTTCACCAGCCGTGTCAACCGCTTCATCATGCACGGCCGTTTCTGGTCGGGCTCCTACTTCGCCGGGTCCTGCGGTGGCGCACCGTTGGATATCGTCAAGCAGTACATCGAGCAGCAAAAACGTCCGCTCCAGCCTGAGAGTTAGAGCAGTCCCGAGATCGGATTCCCTCCCCGCCTGAAGGACTCTGCTGAGGAATGCGTGATTCGGGTGGTCAGGCCGCGAGCATCAGAGCTTCGAGGCGGGAGGTGCGGGTGCCGCCGAGTGGGGTGCCGGTCAGCCATCGGTCGATGTGGATGAGGTTGAGCGCGGTGGCGGCGAAGACGTGGCCGAGGCGGGTCGCGGGTAGATCGCGGTAGCGGGTACGGCGCAGGCCGGTGACACGGACGGCCTGGGAGATCGTGCCTTCGACCCCGGCCCGGATCGCGTAACGGTTCTTCCAATTGTCGGTCTCCTGGGCCTGGCGGACGGCTTCGAGTGCCTCGTGCCGTCCGCGGGGCAGGAAGGTGATGCCCCTGCCCCGGCGTCCGGACGGGGGCTTGGTGCACGACGTCTGCTTCGGACAGGGGCGGCAGTGCTCGGCGGGGAAGAACACCTTGAGGACCGGAGTGCCGTTGCGGTGGTGTTTCTGTTCCCACCACTCGAAACTTCGGTGCCCGCCTGGACAGGTGGCGCTCTCGTTGTCCCAGTCGATGGTGAAGTCGGCGCGGGAGAAGCCCTGATCCTCTCGGGACTGGTGGCTGCTGTCGTGCGGGGCCGGGCCGAGCAGTTCCATACCCCGCTCGGTCGCGGACAGGAACAGGGCGGCAGTGGTGTAGCCGGCATCCACGACATGCACGTCCGGCAGCAACTCCCGTTCCGCGAGCGCCTGGTGGACCGGTTCGGTCATCTCAGTGCCGGCCACCACGGCATCGGTGGTGGCCACCTGCGTGATCACGTGCGGCGCATCCGGCTCACAGGTCTCGGTCAGGTGGGCCTTGTAGCCGGTCCAGCCCGAGCCGCGCTTGATCCCGTAACGGGCATCGGTGTCATAGGGCGAGCACAACCGGTGATGAACCGGCGGGAGATCCTTGCCCTCCCGCCGGCGCACCCCCCTCTCGTCGCGGTGGTACTGCTGGACCCAGGAGACCCGCAGGACCTGCACCGCCTCGATCTCGCGCAGCCAGTCCGGAGCCGCGGGGGCGTAGACCGCCTCCAGGAGGACGAACCCGTCCCGTCCGACCTGCTCAGACCACTGTTCACGGACCTCTTCGCCCTTGGGGAAGCGGTAGTCGTCCACGCGCGGCCCGTAGCGCTCGGCCCACTCGGCCGTGACCAGGCCGGACAGCCATGCCGGGGCAGCGACCGCCAGCGCCTCCAGCGCCGCCCGCAGCGTCTCGCCGACGAACTCCATCCTGTTCGGCGTCCGCACCGCCGCCAGCACATGCGTGGAATCGGTCCGCTGCCGGCCACCGGCCTTCAGCAGGCCCAGCCCGCGCAAGCGTTCCAGCACCAGCTCCAGCGTCGTCTGTTCCAGTCCGTGCTCGATGAGACGGGAACGGAACAGGCTCAGCACGGAGGCATCGAACCCGGGATCGTCCAGCTCCAGGCCGAGCAGAAACTTCCAGTCCATCCGGGCCCGCACCTGGTCAGCGGCCTGCCGATCGGTCAGCCCCTCCGCATACTGCAACACCGACACCAAAGCCAACGCCCCGGCGAGACAGCCGGACGTCCCCGGACGGCAAACGCCCCGGCGAACGCCTCGTCCTCAAACAGCGGACCCAACGCCTCCCGGATCCGCACCGCCATCGTCCCCTTCGGGAACGCTGCCCGCACCACCCGGGCCGTCACCTCCGGCACCCCACGATCAGCCCGTGGCTCCAGCGACATCTCTCTCGGCCCTCCCGCCCACGCCACAACAATCGTGACGGACCAACGACCCAGCCCTGAATCACGCATTCCTCAGCAGAGTCCTGAAGGCGGGGATTCCCTCCGAAGAGAGGGATGGACGAGGAGAATCTCGAACAGTGGAAGGGAATTTCGGAAAGCATCGGAATGCCCTCTACCGTTCATATGATGAGCGCACCACCGCCCACCGCCAGAAGAGCACGCCGACTCGGCTGGCCACAGCGGGTCTTCTCCCAGGTCCTGCTGATGCAGTTGGCCATCGCCACCGGTGTCACCGTACTCGCCATCGCGCAGAGCACGGCGGCCCAGCCACAGATCACGGAGTCGCTGCTCTCCACGGCCCCGGCCCCCACCGGGCCCGTGCAGACCGCGGCCGAGCGGATCAGACGCGCCACCGGCGCCGAGTACATCGTCGTCATGGACCGGCGCGGGGTGCGCTGGTCACACACCGATACCGACCAGATCGGCAAGGTTGTCTCCACCGACCCGAGTGACGCGCTCGCCGGCCGGAACGTCATGGAGATCGACAGCGGCACGCTCGGTCGCTCGGCCCGCGGGAAGGTGCCTCTGCGCGACGGGACGGACCACATCGTGGGCGCGGTCTCCGTCGGGATCGCGTACGACAGTGTCCGCGCCCGGCTCCTCGCGGCGATTCCCGGGCTGTTCGCCTACGCGGGCGGGGCGCTCGCTGTCGGGGCGCTGGCCGCCTATCTGATCTCCCGGCGCCTCCAGCGGCAGACCCATGACCTCGCCTTCTCCGATATCTCCGCGCTGCTGACGGAGCGCGAGGCGATGCTGCACGGCATCCGGGAAGGGGTCGTGGCACTCGACCGGACCGGCCGCATCCGGCTCCTGAACGACGAGGCGCAGCGGCTACTCGGGCTCGGCCCCGATGCCGCGGGCCGCCCGCTCGACGCCGTGCTCGGCGAGGGGCGGACCGCTGATGTACTGGCCGGCCGGGTGGTCGGCAACGATCTGCTGACGGTGCAGGGCACCCGGGTCCTGCTCGCCAACCGGATGCCGACCGACGACGGCGGCGCCGTCGCCACCCTCCGCGACCGCACTGAACTCGAACATCTCGGCCGCGAGCTCGACTCCACCCGTGGCCTGATCGACGCTCTGCGGGCCCAGGACCACGAGCACGCCAACCGGATGCACACCCTCCTGGGACTGCTGGAGCTGGACATGCGCGAGGACGCCATGGAGTACGTCACCGAGGTCGTCGGCGTCCACCGGGCAACGGCCGAGCAGGTCACCGAGAAGGTGCACGACCCCCTGCTGGCCGCCCTGCTGGTCGGCAAGGCCACGGTCGCGGCGGAGCGCGGCGTCGCGCTCCGCATGGCCCCCGGGACCCTGCTACCGGACCGGCTGGTGGACCCTCGCGGGCTGGTCACCGTCGTCGGCAATCTCGTGGACAACGCACTGGACGCGGCGGCCGGAGCGGACGGTGCCCTGATCGAGGTGGGCCTGCGCGCCGAGGGCCGTACCGTGGTGCTGCGGGTCCGCGACAGCGGCCCCGGGGTTCCGCCCGGGCAACGCGAATCGATCTTCACGGAGGGCTGGTCGACGAAGGAACTCCCGGCGCACGGCAAGCGCGGCCTGGGTCTTGCACTGGTGCGGCGGCTGGCGGAACGGCAGGGTGGCGGAGTCACTGTCGACGGGGCCGCGGACGGTGGCGCCGAGTTCACCGTCGTACTGCCGGAAGCCTTGGCCGTCCAGGACATGACGGACCCTGAAATGACTGAACGGGAAATGACCGAACCGAAAACCGGCACCGCGGGAGAGGCTCAGTGATCGAGGTCCTGGTCGTGGATGACGACATCCGGGTCGCGAAGGTCAATGCGGCCTATGTCTCCAGGGTGCCGGGATTCCGGGTGGCCGCCCAGGCGCACTCCGCCGCCGAAGCCCTCGCCACGATCGAGAAACAGCGTGTGGACCTGGTCCTTCTGGACCACTACATGCCCGACCGCAACGGTCTGACGATGGTGCGTGAGCTGCGCAGGCTCGGTCACCACACCGACGTGATCATGGTGACGGCGGCGCGCGACGTCGTCACCGTCCAGGAGGCCATGCGACATGGCGCGCTGCAGTACCTGGTGAAGCCGTTCACCTACGCGGGGCTGCGTACCAAGCTGGAGGCGTACGCGACTCTCCGCCACACCCTCGAAGGCGGCGGCGAGGCGGAGCAGGGTGAGGTGGACCGGCTCTTCGGCGCCCTGTGGGCGACGGGCGAACCCGACCTGCCCAAGGGCCACTCACCGACCACGGCGGAGCTGGTCAAACAAGCACTCCGGAGCGCCGAAGGGCCGCTCTCCGCGCAGGAGATCGCGGAGAGCGCCGGGATGAGCCGGCAGACCGCCCAGCGCTATCTAAAGCTGCTGGAAAGGACCGGCAGGGTGCGGCTGACGCTGCGGTACGGCGAGACGGGCCGCCCGGAACACCGCTACACCTGGTCCACCGGCGGGCAGGCCTGAGAGATCCGGTCCGTGTGGTGCACGCGCGCGGCTACACCGCCCCTGCCCCGGTCAGCGCACGGACCTCGGTCTCCGCATGTTTGGCGGCGTCGGGCGGCTCGGTGGACGTGACCGTTCCGATCCAGCCGGCCAGGAAGCCCAGCGGGATGGAGACCAGGCCGGGGTTCTCCAGGGGGAAGAGCTGGAAGTCGGCGCCGGGGAAGAGCGAGGTGGGGCTGCCGGAGACGACCGGGGAGAGCAGCACGAGCAGCACGGCAGGGATCAGCCCGCCGTAGACCGACCAGACCGCTCCCCGGGTGGTGAAGTTCCGCCAGAACAGGGAGTACAGCAGCACGGGGAGGTTGGCCGAAGCGGCGACGGCGAAGGCGAGCCCCACCAGGAACGCCACATTCAGGTCCTGGGCGACGAGGCCGAGCCCGATGGCGGCCGCCCCGATCCCCGCTGCGGCGACCCGGGCCACGGTGACCTCGCTGTACTGCTTGGAGCCAGGACGCCTGAGCGAGGCGTAGAGGTCATGGGCCACAGAGGCGGACGAGGCGAGGGTGATCCCCGCGACGACGGCAAGGATGGTCGCGAAGGCGACGGCGGCGACCACGGCGAACAGAATCGTTCCCCCGGTGGATCCTTCGCCACCGCCAAGCACCAAAGCCAGCAGCGGAACCGCTGTGTTCCCCGCGGAATTCGACGCTCGTACCTCCGCCGAGCCGACCAGTGCCGCCGCCCCGAATCCGAGCACGATCGTCATCAGGTAGAAGCTGCCGATGAGCCCGATGGACCAAACGACCGAACGGCGGGCCGCACGGGCGGTGGGCACGGTGTAGAACCTCGACAGGATGTGCGGCAGTCCCGCCGTACCGAGTACCAGGGCCAGGCCCAGGCTGATGAAGTCGATGCGTGCCGTCCAGGATCCGCCGTACCGGAGGCCGGGCGAGAGGAACCGGCTTCCATGCCCGCTCCGTTCGGCGGCGGCGTTGAGCAGGGCATTGAAGTTGCCATGGAAGTGGACCAGGACGAGCCCGGTGAGCACGGCCGCTCCCGCCATCAGCAGAACGGCCTTGACGATCTGGATCCAGGTGGTGGCGCGCATCCCGCCGAGCGATACGTAGATCACCATGAGCGCCCCGACACCGATGACGGTCCAGGAACGGGCGGCGCTGCTCGTACCGCCGAGAAGCAGGGCGACCAGGCTGCCCGCACCCACCATCTGTGCGACGAGATAGAGCACGGAGACGGTGACGGACGAGGTGCCGGCAGCGATCCGGACCGGGCGCTCCGCCATCCGCGCCCCCACCACGTCGGCGAGTGTGAACCGGCCGCAGTTGCGGACCAGTTCGGCAACCAGGAGCAGGACGACGAGCCAGGCGACGAGGAACCCGACCGAGTAGAGCATGCCGTCGTAGCCGAAGAGGGCGATCAGACCGGAGATGCCGAGGAAGGACGCGGCCGACATGTAGTCGCCGGCGATGGCGAAACCGTTCTCCATGGGGGAGAACAGCCGGCCGCCCGCATAGAACTCCTCTGCCGAGCCGTGCCGGTTACGGCTCACCCAGGTGGTGATGGCAAGCGTCACTGCGATGAAGGCGCTGAACAGCAGGAGCGCCAGGGTCTGGTGGTTCCCGTTCAACGCCCGATCCCCCGCGTCATCTCCTGTGTCTCCCAGCGCAGATCGAGTGCGGCCCGGTCCCTGCGCAGTTGTGCGTGACGTGCGTACGCCCCGGTGAGAAGGAACGTCGTGAGGAACTGCCCGAGCCCCGCGACCATCGCGACATTGATCGCTCCGGCCACCGGACGGGCCATCAGCCCGGGTGCGGTGATCGCGGCGACGACGTAGGCGAGATACCAGACGAGGAAGGCGAGGGTGGCGGGGATGACGAACCGACGGTACCGACGGCGCACTTCCTGGAAGGCCTCGCTGCGCTGCACCTCCAGATAGATGTCGGCCGCACTGTGGCCGCGCTGCGGGTCAGCGGGCCCGGGTGGTCCGGCGGGAGCGAAGCTCCCGGCACCGTCCAGCTCGCCCCATCCGGAGGCCAGCGCGTCGTCCCACGGGTCGTCGAGTCGCATCGCTGCGGCCTCGCGCCCTGCTTCCTTCTCCACCGAGCAACTCCCCTTGTCCACGGACCACTTCGGCCGCTTACTCAAGAATGGGCAGATCGGGAAGATCCCGGGCATTCATTCGCCGGTCTTCACCACTTCAGGTGAAGGTTGACCCGGGCGGCTGTGCGAGGCCCCGAACGTACGCATAGCGAACGGCCTGTGCCCGGTCGCGCACCCCGGCCTTGGCGAAGAGGTTGTTGATGTGGCTTTTCACGGTGGCCTGCGAAATGTGCAGCCTGCGGGCGATCTCCAGGTTGGACAGCCCCTCCGCGATCAGAACCAGCACTTCCAGCTCACGTGGTGTCAGACCGTCGGGCAGTTGGGGCTCGGGGGCCGGACCGGGCGGCGAGGGCTGCGTGGTGACGCGCTCCAGCAGACGGCGCTGCACGGAGGGCGAGAGCCCGGCCTCGCCCGACAGCACGGCCTGGATGGCCCGCACGATCTCATCGCCCCCGGCGTCCTTGGTGAGATAGCCCCGGGCTCCCGCCTGCAGTGCGGGAAAGAGCGAGTCGTCATCCGCGAATGTGGTGAGCACCACCACCTGGGTTCCCGGATACTCCTTGCGGATCCGCCGTGTTGCCTCCGCCCCGTCGCAACGGGGCATCCGCAGATCCATCAGAACCACATCGGGGGCCAGCTCGGCCACGAGCGCGACGGCCTCTTCACCGTCCTTCGCCGACCCGACCACCTCGATTCCGGGCAGCAGCCCCAACAGCATCACGATTCCTTCGCGCACCACCGACTGGTCATCGGCGACCACGACCCGCGCGTTCACGCGGGCACCCGCAGACTCACCACGAAACCCTCCTCGCCGGGACCGACCTCCAGCATCCCGCCCATCAGCTCGGCCCGCTCCCGCATCCCCAGCAGACCGTATCCGGAGCCACTGGCGGCGAGCTCCTCCTCGTGTCCGTGCCCACCCGAGTCCCGGACCTCCAGGGCGATTTCGTCCGGCAGGTACTCCAGCCGTACGAGGACCCTGGCCCCCGGTGCGTGCTTGCGCACATTGGTCAGGGCCTCCTGCGCCACCCGCCGGACCGTCTGCGACGCCTCAGCGGTCAGCGTCCGCTGTTCCCCCGACACGCTGACCTCGGCAGGCTCCGCGGCCACCAACTGCCGCAGGAAATCCTCCACCGGGGACACCTCCCCCCGGAGCGCCGACAGAGCCTGCCAGGTCTCCGCAAGCCCCTCACGCGCCATGGAGCGTGCCGCCACCACCCGCTCGAGTACCCGGTCCCGGAACTCCCCCGCGGGCTCCCGCTCGATCAGCAGTCGCGCCGCCTCCAGATGTACCAGCTGCGCCGAGAGGCTGTGAGCGAGCACATCGTGGATCTCCCGGGCGATCCTGGCCCGCTCGTCCAGGGCAGCCGTCTCGGCCTCCGCCGCGCGGGCCGCCCGCTCCTGCGCGAGAAGTGTTTGGGCGCTGCCGCGGGCCTCGGCGTCCAGTCTGATCACGTAGCCCGCCAGGGAGAGGCCCGCCGTGGTCATGGCCGTGGTCAGCCAGCCGTCAGTGTTGACGGCGGCGTACGCGCCGAGGGTGACGGCTGTGGTCGGGAGGCCCGCCGCGAGCGGCAACCTCTTCAGCGCGGCGACCGCGCAACCGCACCAAAGGATCACCGCGGGCACACCGGCGCCGGCCTGTTGCGCACCGAGTGCCGCCACCATCAGCAACGCCAGAAGTCCCAGCGACGGCCACAGCCGGTGTTCCAGGCTGGTCCGGAAGAACGCCCACGCGGCAACCCCACAGCCCAGAACGCCCACCAGCCCGAGCGCAACTTCCCAGGGCCCCAACCGCCCGCCGGTGAATGTGCCCCAGAGCATGGCGGTGAGCAGACCCAGCCGGATGGACCAGGTGATCGCCGCCCGCGGGCGGGCGCGGCTCACCCGTGACAGGGCTTCCCTGGACGGCCAGCTCGTCCAGATCGTGCGAGTCACACGCGGTCCTTCCACGCCGGCTGCGACGACATCCCGTCGGCAGAGCCACCGTACGCCGGACGCATCTGCCCGGCCCGCCACATCAGCACACCACTGCGCACCACCAACGTGACCGCGAGAGCCGACATCAGTGCAGCGCTGCCCTGGTGTATGCCCATCAGCGCGGCAGCCCCGTAGAGAGCCGCCCGCAGCGCCAGTCCCGCTGTCCAGACGAAGACGGTGGCCTTGGTGGCCTTGCTCCACAGCGAGCCGTCCGCCTCGTGCCAAAGCCGAGAGGTCCAGCCCCAGCCGGCGCCGGTCACCAGCCCCACTGCCAGCTCTGCGCCCAGGACCGCCACGGACAGCGCCTCGTGACGCGGATCCGCCAGCCCGGGCTCGCGCAGCGACATGACGAGGAGAATGCCCGGCAGGATCCACCAGCGCTTGTCGTCGGAGATCCGCCGTGCCGGGCACTGGCGGACCACGACAGCAGCGATGACGGCGTCGATCACCAGGACATTGACAAGCCCGGACATGACTGCCTCCGAGATGCGGGAAGGTTGAACGCCTTCGACGCTACGGAAACGACCAGGTCAGGGAATCGGCTCAGGGGTTGATCCTGGGTGGAGTCGCCGTCTCCACCCAGGGGTGGAGACGGCGACGCTCAGGCATCGATGCGTGAGCGGTCCAGGGTGGCGGCCGAGCTGGTGATGAACTCCTTGCGCGGCGCCACCTCATTGCCCATCAGCAGATCGAAGACCTGCTCGGACGATTCCAGATCGCCGATGTTGATCCGCCGCAGTGTGCGGTACCGGGGGTCCATCGTGGTCTCCGCCAGCTGGTCGGCGTCCATCTCGCCCAGACCCTTGTAGCGCTGGATCGAGTCCTTGTACCGGATGTTCTTCCGCTGCAGTTCCAGCAGCCGCTGACGCAGCTCGCCGTCGGAGTACGTGTAGATGTACTTGTCCTGGCCCTTCTTGGGCTGGACAAGCTCGATCCGGTGCAGCGGGGGTACGGCTGCGAAGACCCGACCTGCCTCGACCATGGGCCGCATGTAGCGCTGGAACAGCGTCAGCAGCAGAATGCGGATGTGCGCGCCGTCGACATCGGCGTCCACCAGCAGGACGATCTTCCCGTAGCGAGCGGCGTCGATGTCGAAGGTCCGCCCCGACCCGGCTCCTATGACCTGGATGATCGCACCGCACTCAGCGTTCTTCAGCATGTCCGAGACGGACGCCTTCTGGACATTGAGGATCTTGCCCCGGATCGGCAGCAGTGCCTGGAACTCGCTGTTCCGGGCGAGCTTGGCCGTACCGAGCGCGGAGTCGCCCTCGACGATGAAGAGCTCGCTGCGGTCCACGTCGTCGCTGCGGCAGTCGGCGAGCTTCGCCGGCAGCGAGGAGGACTCCAGCGCTGTCTTGCGGCGCTGTGCGTCCTTGTGCTGGCGGGCCGCGATGCGGGTGCGCGCGGCCGCCACGGCCTTGTCCAGGACCGCCCTGGCCTGGGCCTTGGCATCGCGCTTCGTCGAGGTCAAGAACGCCTTGAGTTCCTTGGCCACGACGTTGGCGACGATCCGGTTGGCCGCCGAGGTGCCGAGCACCTCCTTGGTCTGGCCCTCGAACTGCGGCTCCGCCAGTCTCACGGTGACGACTGCGGTGAGACCCTCCAGTGCGTCGTCCTTGACGATGTCGTCCTCGGCGACGCGGAGCAGCTTGGCGGAGCGCAGAGCCTCGTTGACCGTCTTGGTCACGGAGCGTTCAAATCCGGTGACATGGGTGCCACCCTTGGGGGTGGCGATGATGTTGACGAAGGACTTGAGGTTGGTGTCGTATCCGGTGCCCCAGCGCAGGGCGATGTCGACGGCGAGTTCGCGGGTGACCTCGGTCGCCGTCATGTGTCCGCGCTCGTCCAGGACAGGCACGGTCTCCTTGAAAGTGCCCTGACCGGTCAGGCGCAGGACGTCGCAGACCGCCTTGTCCTGGGCGAGGTACTCGCAGAATTCACTGATTCCGCCGTCGAAGCGGAAGGTCTCCTCGGTCTTGCCCTCGCCGTCGAGAGCGCGCTCGTCACGGACGACGATCGTGAGGCCGGGGACGAGGAAGGCCGTCTGCCGCGCCCGCTGGTGGAGCGTCTCCAGGTTGAGCTTGGCGTCCTTGAGGAAGATCTGCCGGTCCGCCCAGTAACGCACCCTGGTGCCGGTGCGCGCCTTCGGTACCCGCTTGCCCTTGAGCAGGCCGTTGGCCGGGTCGAACGGGCTGTCAGGCCCCTGCTCGGTGAAGATCCCCGGGACTCCGCGCCGGAAGCTGATCGAGTGGGTCGCGCTGTTGCGGTCGACCTCGACGTCCAGCCGGGCGGAGAGCGCGTTGACCACGGAGGCGCCGACGCCGTGCAGACCGCCCGACGCGGCGTACGAGCCGCCGCCGAACTTTCCACCGGCGTGCAGCTTGGTCATCACGACTTCGACGCCGGACAGGCCCGTCTTGGGCTCGACGTCGACGGGGATGCCGCGCCCGTTGTCCCGGACCTCCACGGAATTGTCGTCGTGGAGGATGACCTCGATGTGATCGCAGTAGCCGCCCAGAGCCTCGTCGACCGAGTTGTCGATGATCTCCCAGAGGCAGTGCATGAGGCCGCGGCTGTCGGTGGACCCGATGTACATCCCGGGACGCTTGCGAACCGCTTCGAGCCCCTCGAGTACGAGCAGGTGCCGCGCGGTGTAGTTGGAACCGTCTCGGTCTGCTCCGGTCAGCAGCGCAGTGGACGGCACGGACGTATCGGCGGTCACGCGGTTCGCTCCTCGCTGAATTTCATTTGGGGCCCAGTCGGTAACGGGCTCGGCTTCGGTCGCCGCTGAGAGGGTACCGAGGCCTGGTAGAGCGGTTGTAACGCCACCCTCCGAGAACCCTCACACTAGTCCAGCCTCGCATACACGTTCGATCCCTCGTAGGAGTGACGTGAACATCACGTTCCCTTCCAGGCATGAACCATTTAGGCTCCGGGCACGTCCTCATGAACAAACCGGCAAGCCAGCCGGGAGGATCCACCAAGACAAGCAACGCGAAACCGTAGCGCTACGCAATACGGCACATTCGCCGCCAACCGGCAACAGACAGCCATCTTGAGAAGAAGTTTCGAAGAAAAGCCACGAGCGGGAACGTTTTCGGCCTGGTTGGATGTTGACCCTGGTACGACAGCTCGTCGAGCTAGAGAAGAGGCGACGTGACTACTGTTCTGACCCCCGCGAGCCCGCTGACCGCAGCAGACCGCTGTGACCGTTGCGGCGCCCAGGCATATCTGCGCGCCGTCCTGATCAGCGGCGGTGAACTGCTCTTCTGTGCCCACCACGGTCGCAAGTTCGAGCCGGAACTCAAGAAGATCGCCGCGGAAATACAGGATGAGACGGACCGGCTGACGGCCGTGCAGGCCCAAGCCGCCGAAGAGGAACAACACTGACACCTCGCATCCACGACGAGCCAGGGTCAGGTCCCAGACCTGACGGCGGGCGGCTTCCCGAATGGGGAGCCGCCCGTTCTCGTACCCGCAGTGAGGTCGTTCAGCTACCGCCCGGCATCCAGCCGATCGCAGCAGAGATCCGCGTGTACACGCCGGGGCTCCCGACCCGGGCGCAGCCGTTCCCCCAGGACACCAGCCCGATGAGCCGCCCATGGGCCACCAGCGGCCCGCCGCTGTCGCCCTGGCATGCGTCGTGCCCACCCAGCAGTTCGCCCGCGCAGAGCATCGCTGAGGCGTCGTACGTACCGTCTCTGCCGCCCGGGTAGGCCTGCCGGCACAGGCTGTCCGGCAGGACGCTCACTTCGGCGGAGCGGAGTGACGACGCATAGTCGCTGTTGCCGGTCGTGTCACCCCACCCGTAGACGACGGCGCCGGTACCCGGCTCGTATGCCGCGTCACCGGATGCAGCCATCGGGATCACGCTCTTGGTAGGCAGCGCGTCGGCCAGGGTGAGCACCGCCAGGTCCCCCGCGTTCGTGGCGGGGTCGAACCCCGGATTGCTCCAAGCCGCCTGTACCGGCGTCTCCTGCCCTCCGGTCCCGCGCAGGTCGTCCCGGCCGGAGATGACCCTCAGATCGCGCACCTCGCCGACTTCGACGCCGAGCGCCTCCCGGCTCAGGCAGTGTGCAGCAGTCAGTACCTTCTTCGGCGCCACCACGACACCGCCGCAGAACTGCCCGGCGCGTGTCTCTCCGAACCGGCCACGGCTGGACAGTGCCACAACCCAGGGGTTGTCCTTGACGTGTGCGGGCTGGCCACCGATGACGATGCTGTCCGCAACAGCCGCAGCGGGGGATCCGAGCGGTATGGCAGCCGTGGCGGCAACAAGGGCGAACACCCCGGCCATGGCGCGAAAAACTGTGCGGGACATGCACACTCCTGACTCTGTGGTGAACCATTCCCACCCAGAGTCATCCGACCCGTCGCCGATCGCACCCGCAGATAGGCCGAAGGCCCGGCTCCTCACGGGATCCGGGCCCTCGGTCTGTGTACTCCTGCGACCTAGTCGAGGTAGTCGCGCAGCACCTGCGAACGCGACGGGTGGCGCAGCTTCGACATGGTCTTCGACTCGATCTGACGGATACGCTCGCGCGTCACGCCGTAGACCTTGCCGATCTCGTCCAGCGTCTTCGGCTGTCCGTCGGTGAGACCGAAGCGCATCGAGACCACGCCCGCCTCACGCTCGGAGAGCGTGTCGAGCACCGAGTGCAGCTGCTCCTGGAGGAGCGTGAAGCTGACCGCGTCCGCCGGGACGACCGCCTCGGAGTCCTCGATCAGGTCACCGAACTCGCTGTCCCCGTCCTCACCCAGCGGGGTGTGGAGGGAGATCGGCTCACGACCGTACTTCTGGACCTCGATGACCTTCTCGGGGGTCATGTCGAGTTCCTTGGCCAGCTCCTCCGGCGTGGGCTCACGGCCCAGGTCCTGGAGCATCTGACGCTGCACACGGGCGAGCTTGTTGATGACCTCGACCATGTGCACCGGGATGCGGATGGTGCGGGCCTGGTCGGCCATGGCGCGGGTGATCGCCTGACGGATCCACCAGGTGGCGTACGTGGAGAACTTGTAGCCCTTGGTGTAGTCGAACTTCTCGACCGCGCGGATCAGACCGAGGTTGCCCTCCTGGATGAGGTCCAGGAAGAGCATGCCGCGGCCGGTGTAGCGCTTGGCCAGCGAAACCACGAGACGGAGGTTGGCCTCCAGCAGGTGATTCTTGGCGCGACGGCCGTCCTCGGCGATGATCTCCAGTTCGCGCTTGAGCTTCGGCGCGAGTTTGTCGGAGTTCGCCAGCTTGTCCTCGGCGAACAGACCGGCCTCGATGCGCTTGGCGAGCTCGACCTCCTGCTCGGCGTTGAGGAGGGGAACCTTGCCGATCTGCTTCAGGTAGTCCTTGACCGGGTCGGCGGTGGCGCCGGCGACGGCGACCTGCTGCGCAGGTGCGTCGTCCTCGTCGTCGTCGGAGAGGACGAAGCCCTTGTTCTCGCCCTCGCCCTCCTCTTCCTCGCCCTTGCCGGCCTTTACTTCTTCGACCGCCTCGTCGCCGTCGAGGAGCTCGTCGTCCTGCTTTCCGGACTTCTTCGTTGCTGTCTTCTTAGCCGCAGTCTTCTTCACGGCGGTCTTCTTGGCAGCCGTCTTCTTGGCTGCCGCCTTCTTCGCAGGACCGGCTGCGGCAGCGTCGTCAGCCACCACGTCCACGGTCTCTGCCGACGGGGCGGCAGTGGCCGCGACGGTCCTGGTCACGGTCGTCTTGGCCGCGACAGTCTTGGTGGCGGTGCGCTTGACCGGGCTCTTTGCTGCGACGCTCTTGCGGGCACGCTTTGACGGCTCCGCGGCACTGACCATCAGCGTCACACCCTCTTCCTCGAGGATCTGGTTGAGGCTGCGCAGAACATTCTTCCACTGGGTTGGCGGAATCTGGTCAGCCTCGAAGGCCCGACGCACGTCATCGCCGGCGATCTGCCCATCAGCCTTTCCCCGCTCGATGAGCGCCATCACAGACTCGGACTCGGCGATCTCCGGCGGGAGCGTACGGGATGTGCTGGCCGACACGAACAACCTCTCGGAACGATGGAAACGGCTTCCGGCCCGGCCCTGGAGAGGGCTTGAGCCGACGACCGTCGGGCTGGGAATGTACCGACGGCGCGGGTTTGGCCTCAGAACTGCACAGCGCACTGAATGGCTGCTGTATTCCTTCCGCGGCGGTCACCTCTTAAGTCATCGCACTGTTTCGAGGAGTGTTACGCCCAATCCACGTGGCCCGAGTCACACCTCATTTGCGACGAACGTGACCAGAGGTACCATCCCCCCACAATTGTGCCGCCGGACCACTGGGGCCCGGCGACACGTGGTTCGTGCACCCTGGCAGTGTTGTGCTCAGTGCTCGCGGGGCGCGGGCACCACCCGCTCCACCTCGGGGTGGACGACGAGCAGTTGACGCATGGCGGCTTCGGCGCCCGCCGAGTCGCCGGATGCGAGGGCATCGACGATCCGGGCATGGTGACCGAGGGACGTCTCGCCGGGGCGGTCGCAGCCCGTGACGGGACCGCCCGAGACCTGCAGGGCCGCCGAGACGATGCCGGAGAGGTGCTCAAGCATGCGATTGCCCGCCGCCTGGATGAGCAGGGAGTGGAACTCCGCGTCGGCCCGGGAGCAGGTGATCCCGTCGCCCTGCCCGAGCGCGTGCCCCATGATCTCGACCATGTCACCGAGGCGCTGCTGAATGTCCTCACGGCCGTGACCTGCGGCGAGACGGGCAGCGAGCGGCTCGATCGTCCACCGGAGCTCCCCCAGCTCACGGCGCTGATCCTCGCGCTGAGGGCCGAAGGCACGCCATTCGATGATGTCAGGGTCCAGCAGATTCCAGTCACTGACGGGGCGGACCCGGGTACCCACATTGGGTCGGGCGCTGACCAGGCCTTTGGCCTCGAGAACGCGCAGCGATTCACGTACGACGGTGCGGGAGACCTCGAAACGCTGACCGATCTCTTCCGGCACGAGGGGGCGGTCGGCGCCCAGATCACCGGAGACGATCATCTGGCCCAGCTGCTGAACGAGTTGGCCGTGGAGGCCACGACCACGGCTGGCCGAGCCTCGTCGGCTCGCCCGGCCGAGCTCGGCATCGGGACCGTCCCAGGAGCGAAGAGCGGCACGCTCGCCGGCCGGCGCCTCCGCATACGGGTAGCGGTCAAGTTCACCCGGGCCGGCGAGGCCGGAATCGGCGGAGCGGGCGGCGGTCATCATGGTGTGCGCAAGGGTACTCACGCATCCTTTGTCGGCGCGGCCCAGCCGACCCTTGAGGTCTTTGGTGAAAAGCACACGAAAGGGTGATCGGCACCCACCCCCCAATTGACGCCTTATAGGTTGAAATCGGGCATTTTCAAGGAAGTTGTGAGGCTCGGAGCGATCCGCAACCGCCCTGCGATCACCAACGGACCCTGCCGCGAAGGCTGGTGAACAGATATGCACAGATCAGAACCGACAACGACAACGACAACGCAGCCCCCACCGGGTGTGCCACCACGTGCACGACAGCTGTCACCCATCGGTCCGCCTCCTGCGGCCAGCGCGGCCACACCAGCTCGCGGAGCCTGACTGGAAGCCCGACGACCGGACGAGAGGCCGGCCCCGTCAGCAAGCCCTGGACAATCGGCACGACGAGCACAGGAACGGCAAGTACCGCAGCGATACCGGCCGTCGTCACTCTGAAGACTCCGGCGGCCAGGAGACCCGCCCAGGCGCAGCCCACGGTCAGCCCCGCCCAACTCGCGCTCAGATATACCGAATTCGAAGGAACCTTGATCTCGTTGCCGTACACAAAGTAAAGGGCTTCGGCGGAGGCCAGCACGACAGCCAGAGCGAGCACCAGGGCGACGCCCGCTGACACCACGAGCTTGGCAAGAAGTAACCCCAGGCGGCACGGAACGGCGCCTCGGCCCGCCGCCAGCGCGGGGTAGCGGAACTCGTCGCCGAACGAGAGGGCGCCGAGCAGTCCGGCCCCGACCGCTGCGGGCGGCAGTGGCAGCAGCGACGGCCAGGCCGCCAACATCTTCGGCAGCTGAGCATGGCCGGAGCGGGCGAGGAGGACGGAAAGCCCGACCGAGGCGACCAGAACAGTACCCACGATCAAGGCTGTTGTTCTGACACCGAGGAGGCGGCGCAGTTCGTATCGCAGCGGATGGAGCGGGCCACGGGGCGGGCGACGTCGGATCGGTGGCGACGGTTCCGAGCCGGCTGCCCGCGCGGCCGGTCGCGGTTCGGCTTGCCCCTCGCCTTCGCCGACAGCGGGGTCTGCGGCATCTACAGGTTCTGTGGGACCGGTGTCGCCGACCTCGTCGGCGAGCCGGTGCACCGGGAGCCCGTGCCGGAATGCCGCGTCGCCGATCTCCGCGCAGGTGGAGCCGTACACGGAGAGGAGGCTGCCTGCTTCGGTGACCACCTCGACCGAGCGCCTGGCCGCTCGGGCCTCGCGACTGACGACGGCGGCAAGGCGGGCTGCGTGTGGGGTACGGACTGCGACCCGGGGGCGGAGGCGGGTCCGGGAGAAGTCCCTGATGCTCTGGTCGGCGACGAGACGTCCGCCGTCGATGGTGACCACGTGGTCGGCTGCTCGCGCGGCCTCCTTGGGATCGGTCGTGGTGTACAGAACGGTCCCGCCCTGGGCGGCATGGGCCTGCAGCAGCCCGTGCAACCAGCACTCCTCGCGCGGAGAGAGACCTTCGGCGGGGTCGTCGAGGATGAGCGCGTGCGGGTCGCCGAGCAGCGCCGAAGCGAAGGCGAGCAGGCGGCCCATGCCGAGCGAGAGTGTGCCGATGCGCTGGTCCCGGAGTCCGGCAAGACCGACGGTCTCGAGCAGTTCGTCGGCCCGGGACGCCGGTACGCCTGCGGCGGCGCAGAGCATGCGGAGCTGGCTGCGGGCGGTACGGGCGGGGTGACCCGGCACGTTCCCGAGAAGTACGCCCACCTCACGCGCGGGGTGCGGGATGCGGTGCAGCGGTCTGCCCCGGAAGTAGGTGACCCCCCGCCCCGAGTCGAGTTCGAGCATGAGGCGGAGGGCTGTGGTCTTGCCCGAGCTGGGGGCGCCCAGAAGTGCGGTGACGCGGCCGGGCGGGGCTTCGAAGGTGAGATCGTCCACGGCGGCCGGAAGGCCACGGCGGCGGGCGCTGGTGAGTCCAATGGCCTGGAGCATCGCTTCTCTCGCGGAAGGTGAGACCGCTCGGCGGCAGGGCAGGTACCGCAGCAAGATAACGCGACATATCCGACTTTTTGCGCATCACTGACCTTGCGGGCGTTCCGCAAGGTCAGACTTCTGGCCTCAGCATCGGCGGGTTGAGCACCGTGGCCGCACCGGCCCGGAAGAGCTGGGCGGGGCGACCACCCTGCCGGGTGGTCGTCCCGCCGGCAGGCACCAGGAAGCCGGGCGTGCCTGTCACCTTGCGGTGAAAGTTCCGCGGGTCGAGAACCACGCCCCACACCGCCTCGTACACCCTCCGAAGCTCACCAACCGTGAAAGCCGGCGGGCAGAAAGCGGTGGCCAGAGAGGAGTACTCGATCTTGGAACGCGCCCGTTCGACGCCGTCGGCAAGGATCTGCGCATGGTCGAAGGCCAGTGGGGCCTGGTTTTCGCCCTCATGGCCGAAGCCACCCTCCGGTCCGAGCAGATCCTCGACAGGCGCCCAGCGCGCACTGTTCGCATCGCCACCCGCCCGGGGGGCCGGAAGATCAGGGGCCAGAGCGAGGTGAGCGACGCTGACAACCCTCATCCGGGGGTCACGCCCGGGGTCGCCGTAGGTGGCGAGCTGTTCGAGATGGGCGCCATTGCCGACCGCCGGGGCTGCGGGATCCTGAGCGCACAGGCCGGTCTCCTCGACGAGCTCGCGCGCTGCTGCGGCTCCGAGATCCTCATCGGCTTTGACGAACCCGCCGGGCAGCGCCCATCGACCCTGGAACGGCGGCTCACCGCGGCGTACCACCAGTGCGCAGAGCGCATGACGGCGCACCGTGAGCACGACCAGGTCGACGGTGACAGCGAAGGGCGGGAAGGTCGACGGGTCGTAGGGCGGCATGCGGTGATCATAGTCGTCTGCCTGACGATAAACACTCCCTTCGCCGTGTTCTTCGTCCGTCCTGACGCCAGATTCCTCGCTGTGGCCCCGGCCCGCTCGCCGGCCGGGAATCTCCAGGGCACCGGCCATGGACGCCCTGGAGATCACCGATTCCGCGCACCATGGCGACTCCTGCCGGCCGTCCCCACAGCATGGGGGTCGAACCGCGGCCGGCCTTTGAGCCGGCACCCACTTCGCAACAGTGGGCCGTGTACCCCCTCAAGCCGGTGTCGTACGGAGCACCGGCCGCCCACACCGCCGCAACACCCAGGCCACCCTCACAACCTCCGTCGACGGCCGTCGACGACGGCAGCCCGGGCGCTGCCCGCCAACGTCAGGCGGGAACAGCTGCTGAGTCGGAGCGACGAGGCACAAGGGTCATCGACCGCTCCTGGACCCACGATGGCTGGGGGAGGCTTGCCCTGGCCGACGTCGGGTGGTGGCCGTTTCGGGGCGGGCGGAGCCGGATGGGGTCTTCCTTCGTCGTGTGGCGGTCGGGCGTGACGTGCGGGACCGCGTGCTCCGGTCCGTACGGTGGCCGCGACGGCCCGTCCGAGCACTGCGCTCCCCCCGTAGACAGCGGCGCAGCGTCTCCGGATCAAGGCCTTGGTTGCATGCCTCATGGAGAAGTTGAGCAAAGGTGTACCCGGGATCCGCCCGCAGGGCGAGACCCAGCGCGACCCGTGCGCCCGGTTCATCGCCCGTCGACCAGGAGACCCACCCGGCCAGGGTCAGCGGCGCCGCGGCGTGCTCCTCGTACGGTGCGACGCAGCGACGGGACAGCGCCCGCCAGAGTCGCAACGCTGAATCGGCTTCGGGCCCTTCCATCCATTCGGCGGCCTTGTCACGGGTTTCCCGGTCCTGCAGACCGAGGATCACGGCAGCGGCCTCGTCATGGCTGATCAGCTGGTCGTCGTTGATGTCCGACGCGGAGGGCACCGTAGCCGGCGCCTCCCTGAGGCGTTTCATGAGCCTTCGGGCAAGCCCCAAGGTCTCTCGGGCCACGTCCTTGCGTCCCACCTCGTCGAGGATCTTCGGCACCAGCTCGGCCCCGGCCGAGTCGAGTGCCCGTTGCTGTTCTGCAACCACCGTCGTGTTCAGGGGTGCAAGCCTGGCCTCCATCTCCCGAAGCGTTCCGCGCACTTGAATGCCCGCGTATGCGGCGGCAGCCGCCATCACCGAGGTGCCGGGCAGAGCCAACTGGTTCCCTTCGGCCGGGCAGCAACGCTCGTCCGGGCAGCAGTAAGACCAGTACCGGCCGGCAGAGATGCAGAGCGCTTCGAGTACGGGTACGTCGAGCGCACCGCAGGCCGTCCGCAGACGCTGGGCAAGGGGCTTCAGCCGCTCCATGATCTGACTGCCGCTCTCGCCTTCGGCCGGATCCTGGCAGAGGAAGATGACGATCGCGTCAGGGCGCTCCCCACGCCGCTCGCTCCCCTTGATCAGGCACTCGGCAAGCTGCTCGGCGACGGGTGGCCATTCTTGAGGTGCCTGCGGGATGCCGAGCCTGAGCCGCCCGCCGAAACGGCCCCGGCCGCCATGCAGGGCGACCATGACCACGCTGTCGTTCGGGTGGAACCCCATGAGGTATGGGAGGGCATCGGCGAGTTCGCCAGGCCCCCGCAGAGTGATCTGCTGCTCGTCGGCCGGACCGGTGGATTCGTGGTGCTGGTTCATGGCATGACCGTCCCCCGGGCAGCCAAATTCCGCGACCCCCTGTGGATAACTTTATCCACAGGACCGCAGGGCCGTTCGCGGTTTGTCGTAGCCATCGGGTTGCATGGGGGCATGACCAACGCAGACCGCGCAGAGCTCAGGGCTTCAGCCGATTCCGTACTTGCCTGACTCGTCGGGGACACGTCAGGCGCTGCACGGCTGCGGGAGGACCAGTGGCGGGCCATCGAGGCTCTCGTCGCCGACAAGCGCAGAGCCCTGGTCGTCCAGCGAACCGGCTGGGGCAAGTCCGCTGTGTACTTCGTCGCGACGTCGCTGCTCCGTGCACAGGGCGGTGGACCGACCGTGATCGTGTCGCCGCTGCTGGCGTTGATGCGCAACCAGGTCGCGGCAGCGGCCCGGGCCGGAATCAGCGCCCGCACGATCAATTCGTCCAACACCGAGGAGTGGGACACCGTCCAGGCCGAGGTGGCGGCCGGGGAGGTGGATGTGCTGCTGGTCAGCCCCGACGAACTGATTTCTCCACACTCGGACTCGCACTCTGTCAGGCCAGAAGCGAAGCCGGTGGAGACCTCCGCGTCCAGCAGGGCGTGCATCATCTGCGCGGCCCATGCCACGCCCATATGGCCGCGCACCGCCAGCAGCACAGTGGCCGCCTTCACGTTCGGGCCGTAGCAGATAGGGCAGAACACTCCCGGCGGTATGCTCCCGGCCGACACCGAAGGGCAGGCGGATCCGTTCCCACGTGCCGTCCATCGCCCACATCCGGAGCCGGTCGTGGGCGCCCTTCCACGAGCCGTACTCCGCGGGAAGGTCCATCCAGGGCGAGCCCGTGCGGTACTTCCACGCGATGGCGTGATCACCTGCCGACGATCACGCCATCGGCTACCCCGCCTCGGCGTCCGATCGGGTAAGAACGGCATGATCCGGGCCCATTGGGCATCAGACAGCGACACAACCGGACCAAGGATCCGATGATCTGAATGAAACGGCCTAGCCCCGTCTGTCCGCGCTTCCTACTTCACCGGGAAGTACCCCTTCTCCGCGAAGAACTCGACGTGCCTGCCGAACAGTTCGCGAGTCGCTTCCGGGCAGTGGATTCCGCTCCCTGCCAGCGCCTCGACCGTCTCGCGGTCGTCGATCGGCGGATAGAAGGCGTCCGGAGCGGCGGCCATCACCTCGAACGCGTCGAAGAGCGGGACCATCGCGTTCTCCGCGTCGGCGGTCACGCGTTCACGCCAGCTGTCCCAGTCCAGTTCGTCGAGCGTGTACCCGTGCGCCCGAAGCTCCTCCACCATGGTGCCCAGCGTCAGTCCGGTGTGGCTGCACACGTGGAACGTCCGGCCGTCTCTCCCGGCCTGCCGGGAGATGTGCAAAATCGCGGCGCTCGCGTAGTCGACCGGCATCAGACGGAACCGCACCGGAATGTCACCCGGCACCGCCGCGGCCTGGAGCAGCCCCTTCAGGCTCAGCCACACGAAGTCGCGGGTCTGGCAGGCACCGCTCTCGTGGTCGCCGGCGATGAGGTCAACCCGGTAGACGGAGACCGGCAGTCCCCGCTCCCTGGCCAGCTCGATGATCTGCTCGGCCACCCACTTGCTCTGGGTGTAGCCGGTCGGCAGGGTCTCGCCCGGGCCGCTGGGGTCGGAGACCTTGATGCCCGCGCCGCCGGCGTCGCGGCCGACGTACACGCCGAGGGTGGACACATAGTGCACGGGGACGGTGCGGTGGCGGGCGGCGAGCCGGAGGATCTCCTCGGTGCCCGACACGTTGGCCGCCTTGACCGTGGCGTACGGCTGGACCCAGTTGACCATGGCCCCCGGGTGGTAGACCGCGTCGACCGCCCGGGCCAGTTCGTCGAATTGCTCAGGGGCGAGCCCGAGGCCCGGCAGGCCGAGATCGCCGACCACGACCGACAGCCGCTCGTTGTCGACCTGGTCCCAGATTCCGTACCACTGAAGGTTCGCCCGCAGCCGCTCCAGCGCCGCCGTCTCGTCGGCGCCGCGCACCAGGCAGTGCACGGTCGCGTCCGTGGTGCGCATCAGATCGCGCAGAAGATATGCGCCCAGGAACCCGGTGACGCCGGTCAGGAAGACCTCCTTGGGGTTCTCGACGACGCGGTGCACCTCGGTGGCCGGGCGGATGTCGTCGGAGAGGCGTATCTCTGCGGCGAAGTCGACCGCGGAACGGTCGGCTGGCCCGTCGTCGGCACTCGTCTCCCCCACCAGTTCGGCCCACAGATACGCGGTGAGAGCGGCAAGGGTGGGATGGTCGAAGACGAGCGTGGTCGGCAGCCGCAGGCCGGTCAGCGAGCCGAGCCGGTTGCGCAGTTCGACGGCGGTCAGCGAGTCGAAGCCCAGATCAGTGAAGGGCTGCCGCTCGCCGATGGTGTCCGGTGCCGGATGGCCGAGCACCGCGCCCGCTTCCGCCCGCACAAGGTCGAGCACCCGGCCGCGCTGCTCCTCCTCCGGCAGACCGCTGAGGTCGCGCGCCAGGGAGCCGACCGCGACATCGCTGTTCCGGGCGGCGGGACGCGACGGTACGCGCACCAGCGAACCGAGCACCGCGGGCACCTGCCGCGGCTGTTCGCGCAGTGCCTCGATGTTCAGCGGGGTGGCCACGGCCGTGGCCCGGTCGAGGGCCAGCGCGAGGTCCAGCATCGCCGGGCCACGCTCGGAGGCGATGGGCGGATAACCGGCGCGCGCGATGCGCTCCAGGTCGGCCGCCGACAGGTCACCCGTGGTGCCGGTCTGCGCCCACAGCCCCCAGGCGACGGAGGTCGCGGGCAGGCCGAGGCCGGCCCGGTACTCGGCGAGACCGTCGAGGAAGGTGTTCGCGGCGGCGTAACTGGACTGTCCGGCACCGCCGATGACGCCCGCGAGGGACGAGAACAGCACGAACGCCGACAGGTCGAGGTCGCGAGTGAGTTCGTGCAGATGCCACGCCGCGTCGACCTTCGGCCGCAGCACTCCGTCCAGGCGCTCCGGGGTCATCGCCGTGATCAGGCCGTCGTCCAGGGTGCCGGCCGCGTGCACCACGCCGGTCAGCGGACGGTCCTGCGGAATCGCGGCCAGCACGCGGGTGAGTGCGTCCCGGTCGGCGGCGTCGCAGGCGGCGACGGCGACCTCGGCTCCCAACTCGGCGAGTTCGGCCGTGAGCTCGGCAGCGCCCGGCGCATCGGGACCCCGGCGGCTGGTGAGCAGCAGCCGGGTCACGCCGTGCTCGACGACGAGATGGCGGGCGAACAGGCCGCCCAGGGTGCCGGTACCACCGGTGATGAGCACCGTGCCGGTAGGGTCCCAGGACCCGGAGGGCGATCGTCCGGTCGCCACCGGCACCCGGCGCACTCGCGGCAGCAGCACTTTGCCCGCCCGCAGGGCCAGTTGGGGCTCGCCGGAGGCGACGACCGCCGACAAGGTCGTGGGTGAGGGTTCGCCGTCGGTTCCCGCGGTGTCCACGAGCACGAACCGGCCGGGGTTCTCCGACTGCGCCGAGCGGATCTGGCCCATTACGGCCGCCGCGCCCAAGTCCCGTACTCCTTCGCCTGATGCGGCGGCCACCGCTCCTCGGGTCAGCACGAGCAGCGGTATGTCGGCGAGCGAGTCGTCGGCGAGCCACGCCCGGACCACGGACAGCACACGGTGGGTGGCCGCGTGGGCGGCGGCGACGGGCTCGTCCGTGTCCCGCGACTCCAGGTGTACGAGTACGGCATCGACGTCCCCGACCCGCGCCGGGGAGACCTCGCCGTCGCCCAACTCGGCAAAGCGGAGAGGCTCATCGGGCTGCGCGAGCGTGATCGGGGTCCAGTCGGTGTGGAAGAGCGCGTCGTGGTCACGGGCCGCGGCGTGTTCGAGCCGACCGGTCGCCGCGGGTCCGAAGGTGAGTGAGCCGACGGCGGCGACCGGCTGCCCGCTCAGGTCCGTGAGCAGCGCGGACAGGCTGCCATCGGAAAACCGGGTCAGCCGCGCGCGCAGCGCGGTCGCGCCGGTGGCGTAGAGCTGGACGTCGCCCCAGCCGACTGCGGTGCGCGCCGACGGCTCGGCAGAGGCGTCGGACGCTGCGTCCGCGATCTGCGCGGCGTGGGTCAGCGCGTCGAGCAGGGCCGGGTGCACGCCGAACCGGGACGCGTCGCCCGCGGACAGCTCGGGCAGCGTCAGCTCCGCGTGCACGACGGAGTCGTCGGCACGCCACAGGGCAGTCAGCGCCCGGAACCTCGGGCCGTGTGCCAGGCCCGCCGCGGCGAGCCCGTCGTAGGCGCCCTCCAGGTCGATCGCCTGCGCCCCCGGGGGCGGCCACTGTCCCGTCGTGAACGGCGCGCCCGGACCCCGGACGCTCAGCCGCGCCCGGGCGATCTCGGCCCACTGTACGTCGCCGTCCTCGGGGCGGGCGTGCACCGTGACGTCCCGCCCGCCCTCCTCGTCCGCCGCGCCCACCGCGACCTGGAGCTGCACGCCGCCGTGCGCGGGCAGCACGAGCGGTGCGCCGACGAGGAGTTCGTCCACGGCCGTGCAGCCGAGCTCGTCACCGGCCCGCAGGGCGAGTTCCACCAGGGCGGACGACGGCAGAACGACCGCGCCCGCGACGATGTGATCGGCCAGCCAGGGATGCGTGTGCAGCGAGAGCCTGCTGGTGAACAGCGTCTCCTCGGTTCCGGCCAGCGCGACCGCGGCACCGAGCAGCGGATGCCCTGTCGCGCTCATGCCGAGACCGGTGGCGTCGAGCGTGTCGGCGCCGGACTCGTACCAGTACCGCTCGTGCTGGAAGGCGTACGTGGGCAGCTCCACGCGACGAGCGCCGATGCCCCCGAACAGCCGCGCCCAGTCGACCTCTCCACCGCGCACCTGATAGGCCCCCAGGGATGCGAGGAAGCGGTCGATGCCGCCCTCGTCGCGCCTGAGGGTGCCGGTGATGACCGGGGCGTCGCCGAGGTTCTCCTGAAGATGCGAGGTCAGCACGGGGTGGGGGCTGATCTCGACGAAGATCCCGTGTCCCTGCTCGGCCAGGGCCCGGGCGGAGCGGGCGAACTCGACTGTCCCCCGCAGATTCGTGTACCAGTACTCGGCGTCCAGACGGTCGGTGTCCACCCAGTTGCACGTCACCGTCGAGAAGAACGGAACGGTCCCCTTCTGCGGCCGTACCGGCGCAAGCGCCGCGAGGAGTTCTTCCCGTACCGCCTCCACCTGCGCGGAGTGCGAGGCGAAGTCCGTGGGAAACCGCTTGGTCCGCGCGCCGTCCGCCTTGCACTGGGCGATGAGCTCTCCCAGTGCGTCGCGGTCTCCGGCGACCAGCACCGAGCTGGGGCCGTTCTCCACCGCGATCGACAGCCTGCCGTCCCACTGCTCCAGGCGTGCGGCGACGTCCTCGCGCGGCAGCCCGATCGCGCCCATGCCGCCGGTACCCTGGAGCTTGAGTGCGATGACGCTGCGCAGGGCGACGACCCGGGCCGCGTCGTCCAGCGACAGCGCTCCGGCGACGCACGCGGCGGCCACCTCGCCCTGCGAGTGCCCGACGACGGCCGCGGGTTCGACACCGTGCGAACGCCACAGCTCGGCCAGCGAAACCATGACCGCGAACAGCGCGGGCTGCACCACGTCGAGCCGCTCCAGCGACGCCGCGCCTTCCGCGTCGCGCAGCACGTCCTCCAACGACCAGTCGACGTACGGCTCCAGCGCCTTGGCGCACTCGGCGATCCGCGCCGCGAACACGTCGGAGGTGTCCAGCAGCTCCCGGGCCATCTCGGGCCACTGGCTGCCCTGCCCGGGGAAGACGAACACCGTCTTGCCGCTCTCACCGGGACCGCCCGCGGTCCCGGTGACGACGTTGCCGGTCTCGGTCCCGTTCGCCAACGCATCCAGACCGCTGAGCAGTTGCTCACGATCCCGGCCGACGACCAGGGCGCGGTGCTCCATCGCCGTACGGGTGGTGGCGAGCGACAGCGCCACGTCCAGCGTGCCGGGGGCGGTGTCACGGGCAGCGAAGGCGTGCAGCCGCCGGGCCTGGGCTCGCAGCGCGTCGGAGGTCTTGGCGGACAGCACCCACGGCACGGCGGGCGCGTCGACGGCCGACTCGGGCTCCGGCCCGACCTCGGGCGCCTGTTCCAGGATGACGTGCGCATTGGTGCCGCTCGCTCCGAACGCCGAGACCGCGCCCCGGCGCGGCGCACCCGTCTCGGGCCACGGCCGGGCCTCGCCGAGGAGTTCGACGTCACCCGCCGACCAGTCCACGAAGGGTGTGGGCTCGTCAAGATGCAGCATCCTCGGCAGGACGCCGTGGCGCATGGCCTGGATCATTTTGATCAGCCCGCCGACGCCCGAAGCCGCCTGCGCATGGCCGATGTTGGACTTGAAGGAGCCGACGAGCAGCGGTCGGCCCTCGGGCCTCGCCCTGCCGTAGGTGGCCAGCAGCGCCTGCGCCTCGATGGGGTCGCCCAGGCGGGTGCCCGTGCCGTGCGCCTCGACCGCGTCCACGTCGGCCGCCGTCAGCTTGGCGTTGGCCAGCGCATGGCGGATCACGCGCTCCTGCGACGGACCGTTCGGCGCGGTCAGGCCGTTCGACGCACCGTCCTGGTTGACGGCGCTCCCCCGGACGACGGCGAGGACCCGGTGACCGTTACGCCGGGCGTCCGACAGCTTCTCGACCACGAGCAGGCCGACGCCCTCGGACCAGCCGATGCCGTCGGCAGCGGCGGAGAACGGCTTGCACCGGCCGTCCTCGGCGAGTCCCCGCTGCCGGGAGCCGTCGATGTATCCGCCAGGGTGCGCGGAGACGTACGAGGCTCCCGCGAGCGCCAGCGTCGACTCGCCCGACCGCAGCGACTGCACGGCCAGATGCAGGGCGACCAGCGACGACGAGCAGGCCGTGTCGACCGACACCGAAGGGCCCTCCAGGCCCAGGGTGTACGAGATGCGGCCCGACGCCATCGAGCTGAGCTTGCTGGTCATCTGGTAGCCCTCGAACTCCTCGGGGCTGTCCAGGTCCAGATAGCTTTGCTCGACGAGCCCCGCGAAGACACCGGTCCTGGTCCCCTTGAGCGTCGTGGGGTCGATGCCCGCCTGCTCGATGGCCTCCCACGCGGTCTCGAGCAGCACCCTCTGCTGCGGGTCCATGGCCAGGGCCTCGCGTGGCGAGATCCCGAAGAAAGCGGGGTCGAACTGCGTCGCACCGTCGAGGAAGCCGCCCTGCTTGATGTAGATCTTCCCTGGCCGGGACGGGTCGGGGTCGTAGAGACTGTCCAGGTCCCAGCCCCGGTCAGTGGGGAAGTCCGAAATCGCGTCGCCCTCGTCCATGACGAGCTGCCACAGCTCGTCCGGCGAGGTGACACCCGGGAATCGGCAGGCCATGCCGACGATCGCCACGGGCTCGTCCTGCCCCGCTTCCAGTTCGGCGACCCGCTGGCGCGTCTTCTGGAGATCCGCGGTCACCCACTTGAGGTACTCGACCAGCTTCTCTTCGTTCGGCATGTGGACCCGCTTCTCCTTGGATGGCTGTGAGGTGGTGGGACGGTCAGTTCGTGCCGCGGCCCAGCTCGCTGTCGATGAAGTCGAAGATCTCGTCGGCCGATGCCTCGGCGAGCCTGCTCGCCGCATCGGGCGTCTGCTCGTCATCCGTCCGGTCAGGGCCGACCCTGGCCAGCAGCACCCGCAGACGTTCGGTGATCACGGTCCTGTCCAGACCGTCGGGATCGGCCGACGAGATCGCGGCCTCCAGCCCGTCCAGCTCGGCCAGGACCGAGGTCGCGCCGGGCTGCTCGTCGGCCGCCGCCTGCGCGAGGACGAAGTGGGTGAGCGCGGCCGGCGAGGGGTGGTCGAAGATCAGTGTCGCGGGCAGCGGAAGCCCGGTGTCCGCCTTCAGCCTGTTGCGCAGATCGACGGCGGTGAGCGAGTCGAAGCCCATTTCCTGGAAGGGCCGTTCGGCCCCCACGGAGGCCGGATCCGTACGGCCCAGCACGTCCGCCACCTTCGCACGCACCAGGTCGAGCACCAGCCTGTGCCGTTCGTCGTCGTCGAGTCCGGCGAGGCGTCGCGCCAACGGCTCGACACCCCCGCCGGTGTGCGCGGCGCGCGTCGGCACTCCGGCGAGCGTCCGGAAGAGCGGCGGTACGGGGCTGTGAGCGCGCATCGCCGGGAGGTTCACGGGCATCGCGACCAGGACCGCGTCGGTGGGGGCTCCGTTCACGGGCACAGAGAGTGCCGCGTCGAACAGCGCTGTGCCCACGCGTGGTGTCAGCGGCCGGAAGCCGACCGGCTCGATGTCGACCGGCTCGATGTCGACCGGCTCGATGTCGACCGGCTCGATGTCGACCGGCTCGATGTCGACCGGCTCGATGTCGACCGGCTCGATGTCGACGAGGATCAGCCGGGCCGGGTGCTCCGCCTGGGCGGAGCGCAGCAGTCCGCGGACCGTCGCGGCCTCCAGGTCGACGGAATCCCGCGAGCCGACTGCCGCCCCACCGCTCATGACCACGACGAGCGGCGTTTCGCCGAGCCGCTCGTCGGCGAGCCAGTCCTGGACGAGCGTCAGCGCACGGTGGGTTGCCGCGCGGAGCGCCAGGCCACTGTCGGACGCGCCGGATGGCCAGTAGGTCAGTACGGCGTCGAGCGGCACACCGGCGTCGACAGCCTTGCCGACCGCGGCCACATCCTCGTGACGCACCAGGCCGCGGGCCGTGTCGTCGGCGGTGTCGTGGCCCGTACGAGTGTCAGCCCCGAGAAGGGCCCAGTGAAGCTCGACGGGGGAATGCGGAGCGGTGGCGGTGACCGGTGTCCATTCGAAACGGAACAGCGCGTCGCCGTACACACCCGAGGCGGCCGTGAACTCCTCCTCGACGATCTCCCGGTAGCGGACGGAGTCCACCGTGCCGACCACCGCGCCCTGAACATCGACCAGTTGGACGGCGACCGTGTTCTCTCCTGTCTCGGTCAGGCGCGCCCGTGCCGACTCCGTGACGGCTGAGTGGATCCGTACCCCGCGCCACTCCGTGGGCACGAGCACGGTCCCTTCGCCCTCCGTGAACGGGTGGTCGAGGAGCGCGGCGTCCAGCGCCCCCGGGTCCAGTTCATGGCCGCCGCCGTCACCGGCTTCGAGGTGACCTTCCGCGTGCAGGGTCCAGGGGGCGCCGGCCGTGTCGGGTCGGGCGTACACGGCGATCGGCCGGCGATCGGCGCCTTCCGGCTCCGAAGTGCCCACCCTGACTTGCAGCCGCACAGCGCCTTCGGCCGGCAGCACGAGCGGGGTGCGGAGTACGAGTTCGTCCACAACGGACGCCCCCACCTCCTCGCCCGCGCGCGCCGCCAGGTCCACGAAGGCACCGGCCGACAGCACGGCACTGCCGAGGAGGGTGTGATCCGCGAGCCATGGCTGGTTCCGCACCGAGATCCTGCTGGTGAACAGCGCCCCGTCGGCCCCGGCGAGATCGACCGCGGCACCCAGCAACGGGTGACCGGTCGGGCTCGTCCCCGCTCCCCCGGCCTCGTCGTCGGCCATGTCGGCATCAAGCCAGTAGCGCTCCTGCTGGAAGGCGTACGTGGGCAGGTCGACGCGACGGGCTCCGCTGCCCGCGAAAAAGGCGCGCCAGTCCACCGGAACGCCCGCCGCGTACAGCTGCCCGATTCCGGCAACAAGCGTGCCGGTCTCCGACCGGTCGCGTCGCAGCAGCGGCAGAGCGAGGTGCTCGCCCGGCTCATTGTCGAGCGTGTCCTCGACAAGCGCGGTCAGCACGCCGTCGGGGCCGAGCTCGACGAAGTTGGTCACGCCTTCGCGGGCGAGGGTGCGTGCCGCGTCGGCGAAGCGCACGGCCTCGCGGACATGCCGAGCCCAGTAGTCGGCGGAGCAGAGCCGAGCGGCGTCGGCGAGTTCACCGGTGACGTTCGAGACGACGGGGGTGTGGGGGGTGTGGTAGGTCAGTCCGGCGGCGATCTCCCGGAACTCCTCCAGCATCCCGTCCATACGGGGTGAGTGGAACGCATGAGAGACCGTCAGGCGACGCGTCTTTCGGCCCAGCAACTCCACCTGCTCGGCGACCGAGATGACTGCCTCTTCGTCACCCGACACGACCGTGGCCCGGGGTCCGTTGACCGCCGCGATCGCCACCCGGTCGTCCTGGAGCAGCGGCAGCACTTCCTCTTCGGCTGCCTGGACCGCCACCATCGCCCCACCGGCCGGCAATGCCTGCATCAACCGCGCCCGCGCCGCCACCAGCACCGCGGCGTCCGCCAGCGACAACACCCCGGCCACATGCGCCGCCACCAACTCGCCGATCGAATGCCCCGCCACAAAATCAGGGCGCACACCCCACGACTCCACCAGCCGGAACAACGCCACCTCGACCGCAAACAACGCCGGCTGCGTCAACACCGTCTGGTCCAACAACCCCGCTTCAGCCAACTCGCCATCTGCGGAAGCGAACACCACATCCTTCAAGGGCCGTCCGAGCTCACCGTCCAGATGCCCGCACACCTCGTCGAAGGCACGGGCAAACTCCGGCACCCGCTCGTACAGCTCACGCCCCATACCCAGACGCTGACTCCCCTGCCCCGTGAACAGGAACGCCGTTCTGCCCTGCGCGCGCGTGCCGCGGACCACGCCGGGTGCTGAGCTCCCGTTGGCCAGCGAACCGAGGCCGGCGAGCAGTTGGGCCCTGGACGTGCCGACGACGACGGCGCGCTGTTCCAGCGCGGCCCGGCCGGTGGCCAGCGTGTACGCCACGTCCAGCGCATCCGGGCCGCTCGCACCCGAGACGGACGCGAGCAGGCGTCGTGCCTGGGCCGACACGGCGTCCGCGGAAGTGCCCGACACCACCCAAGGGAGGACGGGTGGTTCGATCCCGTCGGTCGCCCGGCCCTCGGCCGCGGGCTCGCTCGGCTGCTCGATGATGATGTGCGCGTTGGTGCCGCTGATGCCGAAGGACGAGATCCCGGCGCGGCGCGGCCTCAGGCCGTCCTGCTGCCACGGTTGGTCCTCCGTGAGCAGACGTACGGCTCCGGCTTCCCAGTCGACGTGCTGGGTGGGTTCGTCGACGTGCAGGGTCCTGGGCAGGACACCGTGCCGCATGGCCTGCACCATCTTGATCAGGCCGCCGACACCCGCCGCCGCCTGCGCGTGCCCAATGTTCGACTTCAACGAACCCAGCCACAACGGCCGGTCCTCCGGCCGCTCCCGACCATACGTAGCCAGCAGCGCCTGCGCCTCGATCGGATCACCCAGCGTGGTGCCGGTGCCGTGCGCCTCAACCGCGTCGACGTCCGCGGCCGACAGGCCCGCATTCGCCAGCGCCTGCCGGATCACCCGCTCCTGCGAAGGACCGTTCGGCGCCGTCAGGCCGTTCGACGCACCGTCCTGGTTGACCGCGCTGCCCCGTACGACCGCCAGCACCTGATGCCCGTTGCGCCGAGCATCAGACAGCCGCTCGACCAGCAGCAGGCCCACACCCTCCGACCAGCCCGTCCCGTCCGCAGCCGCGGCGAAGGGCTTGCAGCGGCCGTCGGCCGAGAGCCCGCGCTGGCGCGAGAACTCGACGAATGCCTGGAGAGTGGACATCACGGTGACGCCGCCGGCGAGCGCCATGTCGCACTCGCCCTGACGCAGGGCGTTGGCCGCCAGGTGCAGCGCGACCAGGGAGGACGAGCAGGCAGTGTCCACGGTGACGGCCGGGCCCTCCAGACCGTAGGTGTACGCAACACGGCCGGAGGCGATGCTGCCCGCGTTGCCGCCGGCCAGATAGCCCTCCAGGTCCTTCGGCACACTGCGTATGCGCGAGCCGTAGTCGTGGTACATCACGCCGGCGAAGACGCCCGTACGGCTGCCCCGGAGCGTCTCGGGATCGACCCCGGCACTCTCGAACGTCTCCCACGCGGTCCGCAGCAGCAGCCGCTGCTGGGGGTCGGTGGCGAGCGCCTCGCGCGGCGACATCCCGAAGAATTCGGGATCGAACTCGTCGGCGTCGTAAAGGAATCCGCCGTGCCGGGTATAGGACGTGCCCGACGTCGCCGGATCCGGGTCATACAGCTCATCCAGGTCCCAGCCGCGGTTGACCGGAAACTCACCCACCGCGTCCACGCCGTCCGCAACCAGCCGCCACAACTCCTCGGACGAGCTCACACCGCCCGGGAAACGGCAGGCCATGCCCACGATCGCAATCGGCTCGTCCGTCGCGACCGCTGACGTCGTGTTCGCGGGCGACTCCGCCCGTCGGCCGGAGATCTGAGCGCTCAGAAAACGCCCCCGCGCCGGAGTCCTCCTCCGGCGCGGGGGCGCCCCTTTGTCCGTGGGTCAGCCAGGTCAGCCGATCACCTGCGAGGGAAGCGACGTCGACGCGCGGGGAATATCGATGGTCTCCCAGATCTGGTCCAGCGCCTCGACGAACTCCCGTACCGCAGCGGCACTGTGCACCGCGCCGGGAGCTACGCGCAGGATCTCCTGCCCCGCCCGCACGCTCGGCGCATTGATCGCCTGGACATAGCTGCCGTGGTTGCCGAGCAGCAGCTCGGACGCCTGCTTGCACTTCTTCTCGTCGCCCACGAACACGGACACGATGTGCGAGTTGTCCGAGACGAAGGGATGTCCCGCTCCCTCAGCAGCCCGTGCATCAGCTGCGCGTTGCTCCAGAGCTGGTCACGCTCCTTCTCCGAGCCCCGCAGATGCCGCACGGCGGCGAGCGCGCCCGCCGCGATAGCCGGCGGCAGCGAGGTGGTGAAGATGAAGGCGCGCGAGAAGCTCCTGACGGCGTCGACGACGGCCGCGGGTCCCGCGATGTAGCCGCCCGCCGTGCCGAAGCCCTTGGCCAGCGTGCCCATGATGACCGTGAACCGGTCGGCGATGCCGAGCCGCGCGGCGATGCCGGCGCCCTCGGGGCCGTACATGCCGACCGCGTGCACCTCGTCGAGGAAGGTCATCGCTCCGTGGCGCTGTGCGATCTCGGCGAGCGGTGCGACGTCGCCCGACATGGAGTAGACGGACTCCGCGACGATGAGCTTCGGGCGGGCGGGGTCGGCCCGCCCGATCAGCTCCTCAAGGTGCCCGACGTCGTTGTGGCGGAAGATGTGCTTCTCGGCGCCGCTGTGGCGCAGCCCGTCGATGATGGAAGCGTGGTTCAGCTCGTCGGAGAAGACCACGCACCCCTCCATCCGGCCCGCGAGGATCGTGAGGGCCCCGTCGTTCGCGGTGTATCCGGAGCTGAACAGCAGCGCCTCTTCCTTGCCGTGCAGATCCGCCAGCTCCTTTTCGAGGAGCACGTGGTAGTGGTTGGTGCCCCCGATGTTGCGGGAACCGCCGGACCCGGCTCCGAATGTGTCGATGGCTTCCTTCATGGCATCCAGCACGAGCGGGTTCTGCCCCATGCCGAGGTAGTCGTTGCTGCACCAAATGCTTATTTCGGAGGAGTCGCTGTCGCTCTTGGTCCGTGCGCTTGCGGCGGGAAATCGTCCGGCCAGACGCCCGATTTCCAGAAACTCTCGTTTATTGTCCGAGAATTCGGCCATTTGGCGCGAAAAGGTCTCCAAGTGCTGAGCCATGACGTCTACTCACTCTCTTTTGCCGTAGCGGTGTCAGGGGCCGACTGTGCCGGGCTTCTCGATTTTCCGGAAAGCTATCTCCGTGCCGTCAAGCGCCGGGTAACCCGCTGACCACCGGCGTGCGACCCGTCCAGCGGCGGGTAACCCGGGTCTTCGAACTGATGGGGGCGCGGCGGTGACGGGCGGGCTCGCTGGTCACGTTGCGTGAGGCGGTTGGGGAGCTGGAGCCCCGGACGCAAGGAGCCCGCGGGCCTTCGTGATCATGGTTGTTCTCTACGCAACCGATCACGAAACCCCACGGGCTTGAACATCGACGATACCGGGATCAACGAGGCGGCAACGCGACTTCTTGGGCTGGAGGGGGTGAGTGTGATCAAGGTCAAGGACGATGGATCGGGCGGTTCGACGGTGTACGTCGTCACGGCCGAGGACTCCGCCCGGGCCTGCCCCTCATGCGGGGTCTTCGCCACCCGGCTGAAGGACTACCGCACAACCCGGCCCAGGCACCTGCCCTGTGGTGGGCGTCCGGTGGCGCAAGGCGCGCTGGCACTGCGCCGAACCCGCCTGCCCGCGCGGCTCGTTCACCGAGGCGATACACGTGGTGCCCGCCGGGATGCGCACCACCACCGCCCTGCGCCGGGCGGCGGGGGCCGCGGTCTGCGACGGCTCTCGCACCGTCGTGCAGGCCAGCCGTGACCTGCACCTGAGCTGGCCCATCGTGCAGCGATGCTTCGAGGACTACGCCGCGACGATCCTGCCCGAGACGCGACCCGCGGCCTCGGCGATCGGGATCGACGAGACCCGGCGGGGCAAACCGGTATGGAAGCAGAACCCGGCCACCAACAAGTGGGAACTCCTCGCGGACGCCTGGCACATCGGCTTCGTCGACGCGATCGGCGGACAAGGGCTGTTCGGCCAGGCCGAGGGCCGCAACGCCACCTCGGTCGCCGACTGGCTCACCTCCCAGCCCGCCGCCTGGCGGGCACAGGTGCGCTACGTCGCCATCGACCTGTGCTCCACCTTCCGCACCGCCGTCCACCGCACCCTGCCGCACGCGGCCGTGGTCGTCGACTGCTTCCACATCGTCCAGCTCACCCAGCGCCACCTCGCCGACCTGCGCCGACGCCTCACCTGGCGGCAGCACGGCCGCCGGGCCCGCAAAGGCGACGGCATCTACACCGTCCGCAGACTCCTGCGCCGCAACAAAGAGGACCTCACCGAAGACCAACGCAGCCTCCTCAAGGCCGAGTTGGAGTACATGGGCACCTACGGCCGACAGATCCACGCGGCCTGGCAGGCCAAGGAACTCCTGCGCGACCTCCTCGACCTGGCCGTCAGCCGCACCCACGTCACCCCCAACCACTCCGCGATCTCCACAGCCCGCCACCGCTTCTTCGCCCACGTCGCCGACCGCGCCCACCTGCCCGAACTCGTCACCCTCGCCGAGACCGTCGAGCAGTGGTGGGACGGCATCGAGACCTACCTGACCACCGGAATCACCAACGCCGCATCCGAAGGCAACAACCGCCTCATCAAGCTCGAAGCACGCAACGCCTTCGGCTTCCGGAACCGCGCCAACCAACGCCTGCGCTCACGCTGTGCAACCACCCGCCGGAGTCGACGAGAGGCGCACCCCCACTAAATTCGAAGACCCGGTAACCCACAGTTCACCGGGTTCAGTTACTGGCGGAAGAGCGCACTCGTGGGCGGCTGCAGTTGAATTCGGTAAACGGCCTGCCTGACGGGAGTTCGCGGTGAGCATGAGGAACGTCGGTCGCAATTACGTCCGTGAGATTCTGAGAGAGCTGTCCGTCAACCCCGAGCGGGTGGCGCTGTGGTGGCAGGGCAAGCCCGTCACCGCCGAGGAGTTCATCTACTCGGTGACGTCCTCCGCACAGATTCTGGACCGCCGCAGGAACGAGCTGAGCGCACGGAACAATGGCCGGACTGTCGTCGGTCTGCTGACCGTCACCAACACGCCCGCCACGCTGATCCTGCGGTACGCGGCGAACCTCATCGGCGCGATGGTGGTGCATCTGCAGACCGCCAACGCCGTCGACCCGCTGGACCGCATCAGCACCGAGGCCCGCCGCCGGATTCTCGCGGCGACCGGGACGACCCTGCTGGCCGTCGACAAGGAACACCTTGCCCTCGCACGGGAGTTGTGTGGCGGTATGACCGAGGCACCTCACCTTGCCGGTCTCGGCGCTCTTGGCAATGACGTGCTCGACCTGACCGGCAGTCTCGATCTCGACGCGGACGGCGGGGGCAGCCCCGGCGAAGCGCCGGACGTCGATATCGCCCCCGACGATCCCGCCACGGTGACCTACACCAGCGGCACCACCGGCGCCCCGAAGGGTGTCACGGTCTCCTTCGGCGTACGGCAGATGGCCGTCACGGGGCTGCCCAAGGACGCACGGACGGTGTACCTGTCCACGTTACCGCTCAGCCACACCAGCGGCGCGGTCGCCGACATGGCGCTGGTCTCCGGAGGCACGGTGGTTTTGCAGGAGGGCTTCGACCCGGCCGGGGCCCTGGCGTCGGTCGAGACCCACCGGGTTTCGCGGATGACGGTCTCTCCCCCGCAGCTGTACATGCTCCTCGACGAGGCAGCCTCCGGCGCCTTCGACCTGTCGAGCCTGAGGACGCTGACGTACTCGGGCTGCCCCGCGTCACCGACGCGGCTGGCCGAGGCGGTGAAGGTGTTCGGTGACGTGCTCGCGCAGACCTACGGGACCACCGAGGTGGGGCCCATCAGCGAGCTGAGTCCGGCCGACCACCACGACGCGAGCCTGCTCGCCACCGCCGGGCGGCCGACGGCTGCGGAGGTCCGCATCCGCGCCCCGTACGACCATCGCGACCTGCCCTCCGGCGAGGTCGGGGAGGTCTGCGTCCGCTCGCCGTACGCGATGCTCGGATACTGGGGCGCGCCGGAGCTCACCGCGCGCACGATCCGTGACGGCTGGCTGCACACCGGCGACTTGGGCTGTCTCGACGAGCGCGGCTACGTCCATCTCCAGGGGCGGCTGGCCGATGTGATCAAGACCAGGGGCATCAAGGTGCATCCGTCGGCCGTCGAGAACGCGCTGCTGACCCACCAGGACGTGGTTCAGGCGGCGGTGTTCGGCGTCGCGGACGAGGACCAGGTCGAGCATGTCCATGCGGCGGTGGTGCTGCGGGGGGGTGCGGCCACCACGGCGGACCAGCTGCGCGGCCAGGTGAGCCGTGAGCTCTCGTCCAACCACGCGCCGGTGGAGATCAGGTACTACGACGAGATTCCGCTCGGCCATACCGGCAAGCCCGACAAGGCGGCGCTGCGCGCGGACGCGTGGAGCCGGAGGTGAGCGGGACCATGTCGCTGGCGGCCGTGCTCGCCGAGTCCGCCGAACGCCGACCGGACCATCCGGCCATCGTCTTCGGCGGCCAGGAGCTGCGGTACCGGCAGCTGTGGCACGAGGCGAGGCAGTACGCCGCGGTGCTGTGCACCTATGGCTTCGGGCCCGGTGACCGGATCGCGCTGCTGCTCCCCAACACGCCTCATTTCCCGAAGGCGTACTTTGGCGTGCTCGCGCTCGGCGCGGTGGCGGTGCCCGTGCACGCCCTGCTCAAGGCCGACGAGATCTCTTACGTCCTCAGCGACTCCGAGGCAAAGGCGCTGGTGTGCGCCGAGCCCCTGCTGGACGAGGGCGCCAAGGGCGCGGAGGTGGCCGGGGTGCCGCTGCTCACGGTCATGGAGAACGAGGGCAGCAGCGGTCGCCCCCGTCTCGACGCGCTCGCCCGGGACATCGCGCCCCTCGACCGCCTGGTGCCGCGCATGCCCGAAGACATCGCGGTGGTCCTCTACACCTCGGGCACCACGGGCCGGCCCAAGGGAGCGATGCTCACTCACCTCAATGTGGTCATGAACGTCGGCACCACCATGCTTTCCCCGTTCGACCTGGGTCCTGACGACCTGCTCCTCGGCTGCCTGCCGCTGTTCCACACCTTCGGGCAGATCTGCGGGATGGCCACCTGCTTCCGGGCGGGCGCGACGCTGGTGCTGATGGAGAGGTTCGACGCCCCGGGGGCGCTCGACCTCATGGTGCGGCACGGCTGCACGGTGTTCATGGGCGTCCCCACGATGTACATCGCCCTGCTCGCGGCCGTCGAGGACGCGCGGTTGCGCCCGCGTCTGGACCGCGCGTTCTCCGGCGGCTCGGGGCTGCCGGTGACCGTGCTTGAGGAGTTCGAGGAGACCTTCGGCTGCCCGATCTACGAGGGCTACGGGCTCACCGAGACGTCTCCGGTCGTGGCGTACAACCAGAAGGCCTGGCCGTGCAGGCCCGGCACGGTGGGCAGACCGATCTGGGGCGTCGACGTGGAGATCGCCAGGGCCGACGTGGAGGGCCGGATCGAGCTCCTCCCGGCCGGTGAACTGGGCGAGGTCGTCATCCGCGGCCACAACGTGATGGCCGGGTATCTCAACCGGCCGCAGGCCACGGCCGAGGTGCTGGTCGACGGCTGGTTCCGCTCGGGTGATCTCGGTGTGAAGGACTCCGACGGCTATCTCTCCCTCGTGGACCGGAAGAAGGACATGGTGGTCCGCGGCGGGTACAACGTGTATCCGCGCGAGGTGGAGGAAGTGCTGATGCGGCATCCGGCGATCGTGCAGGTGGCGGTTATCGGCGTGCCGCACGAGCGGCACGGCGAGGAGGTGTGCGCGGTGGTGTCCGTGCGGCCCGGGGCGGTGCCCGGCGCGGAACTGGCCGGGGAGATCGTGGCCTGGAGCAGGCAGAAACTGGCAGCGTACAAGTATCCGAGGGTGGTGGAGTTCGTCGACGGCTTCCCGCTCGGCCCCAGTGGAAAGGTCCTCAAACGCGAGCTGGCGGCACGGTTCGGCCGCTGACACAGCGACCTTCTTCTTGCTCCGACAAGGCTTACGCCGGAGGCTGTGTCCTAGGTCCACGGCAGACTTGGCAGTGACCGTGCCGCAGTAAGGGCTGCCCCCTGATCGGTTCTTGAATTCACCGACTTGGGCAAAGGCCGACGGTGCGTACGCGGACGCTGGCGCGTCCGTCTCGCTGGTCATCGTAGGTAGCAGCACAGCAGCGAAGTACCGTAACCACAACGACCATCACCGGGGCACGCCACCCATCCAAGACCTTGAAGCGGCCGAAATGGTGGCTGACGTCCGCCCTGGCTGACAAGAAGGATCCCGATGAGGGAAGCTCAGCTGGCCGCAGCGAGGACCAACGGAAGAACCTGTTCGCTGCCTGCTTGGCGGATCAGTCGGGCAGCGACTGCGAGGGTCCAGCCGGAGTCGGTGTAGTCGTCCACGAGCAGCACGGGACCGGGGCAACTGGCCAGGGCAGCAGCCAGCTCCTCGGAGACGGTGAAGGTGCCGGACAACGCCTTGAGGCGTTGGGCCGAGTTGCTGCGGCGTGCCGCGTGAGCGCTGTCCGGCCCGGCGTACGTCAGAGTGCCGAGGTAGGGGAGACGGCCGATGGTCGCGATTCCCTGGGCGAGGGAGCCGACCAGTTCCGGGCGGGACAGGGACGGCACAGCAACGATCCCCACCGGCCGGGCGGAGGCGTCCGGGACGTTCGGTGCCCAGCCGCCCGGCGAGCGTGCCCAGTCGGCAAGGACGGCGACCGCGGCATTCAGGACGTCGTCGGGGACCGGGCCGTCGGGGGTGTTCTCGGCCAGGAGGGGGCGCAGGCGGTTGCCCCAGCCGATGTCCGAGAGGCGGCCCAGGGCCCGGCCGGTGGAGCACTGCTCGCCGGCGGGGATGCGGCCCTTGAGGTCGATGCCGAGGGCGGGCATGCCGGTCGGCCACATCCGGCGCGGCTCGACCTCCACTCCCGGGCGATCCAGTTCCTTCTCGGCTCCCGTCAGTGCTTCGGTTGAGACGGAGGAGCCGATCCAGGCGCCGGCGCAGTTGTCGCACCGCCCGCATGGGACCGCGCCTTCGTCGTCGAGCTGCTGGCGCAGGAACTCCATCCGGCACTGGGAGGTGCTGACGTAGTCACGCATGGCCTGCTGCTCAGCGGCCCGCTGCCGCGCCACCCACGCGTACCGCTCGGTGTCGTACGTCCAAGGCTGCCCGGTGCTCTCCCAGCCGCCTTTCACCCGCTTGACGGCCCCATCCACGTCGAGGACCTTGAGCATCGCCTCCAGCCGGGTGCGCCGCAGATCCACCGCCGCCTCCAGGGCCGGCACGGACAGCGGACGCCCCACTTCAGCGAGGGCCGTAAGGGTCTGGCGGACCTGGGCCTCGGGCGGGAAGGCCGTGTCGGCGAAGTAGCGCCAGATCGCCTCGTCCTCCTTGCCCGGCAGCATCAGCACCTCCGCGTGCTCCACCCCACGCCCCGCACGGCCCACCTGCTGGTAGTACGCGATCGGCGAAGACGGCGAACCAAGGTGGATCACGAAACCGAGGTCGGGCTTGTCGAATCCCATGCCCAGCGCGGACGTGGCCACGAGCGCCTTGACCCGGTTCTGCTGCAGATCGGCCTCGGCCTGGAGCCGGTCGGCGTTCTCCGTCCGCCCCGTGTAGGAGTCCACCTTGAAGCCCCGCTGCCGCAGGAAGGCCGTGGCTTCCTCGGCCGCGGCGACCGTCAGCGTGTAGATGATCCCGGAGCCCGGTAGCTCGTCCAGATGCTCGGCCAGCCACGCCAGCCGGTGAGCCGCGTCAGGCAGCCTGACGACGCCAAGCCGCAGACTGTCCCGCTCCAGCGAGCCCCGCAGCACCAGGGCCTCGCTCGCGCCGGTGCCCAGCTGCTCAGCCACATCCGCCGTCACCCGGGCGTTCGCCGTCGCCGTCGTGGCCAGCACCGGAACACCCGGGGCAAGATCCCCGAGCATGGCCCGCAGCCGACGGTAGTCGGGCCGGAAGTCGTGGCCCCAGTCCGAGATGCAATGCGCCTCGTCGACCACCAGCAAACCGGTCGTGGCCGCCAGCTTGGGCAGCACCTGCTCCCGGAAATCCACAGAATTGAGACGCTCCGGACTCACGAGGAGAACGTCGGTCGCGCCACTCTCGATCTCGTCGTAGATCGAGACCCACTCCTCCGGATTCGCCGAGTTGATCGTCCGCGCCCGGATACCGGCCCGCTCCGCCGCCTCCACCTGGTTACGCATCAACGCCAGCAGCGGCGAGACGATCACCGTCGGCCCGGAGCCACGCCGGCGCAGCAAAGCAGTCGCAACGAAGTACACCGCCGACTTACCCCACCCGGTGCGCTGCACCACCAGGGCCCGTCGACGTTCCTCCACCAGGGCTGCCACCGCCTGCCACTGGTCCTCCCGCAGCCGCGCCGAACCCCCAGGGGCGCCGACAAGCTCAGCGAGGATGGCATCGGCTTCAGCACGGAGCTCCAGGTTGGTCATGCCCCCATGCAACCCGATACCACTGACAATCGACCAACTCACCCTGAGTGACAATCCCCTCGCAAGCGGTCCACTGGCCACGCACCGATCAAGGACAGCCAGGCGCGAGCACTCGACCACTACCACCCCAGATCGACATGTTTACCCAAGTCAGGGCCCCAATTCCGCCTGGAATGCAAATGCCCTCCCTGTTCGGTAGCCCCGAGCGGCTCAACAATCCCGATTTCATGGATCAGGTCCTTCCCCGGCTTGCCGCCGCGACCGGGCTGCTCGTGGTCGACGAGGCGCACTGCATTTCCGACTGGGGCCATGCCTTCCGGCCCGACTACCGACGTCGGAACTCCCCGGCTCGGGGATCATCTACACGCTGACGGTCGCGGCCGCCGAGGAGATCACCACATATCTGCGCCAGTGCGGGCACACGGTGGCGTCCTACACCGGCCGCACCGAGAATGCCGACCGTCAGCAGGCCGAGGACGATCTCCTTGCCAACCGTGTCAAGGCCCTGGTGGCAACGTCCGCGCTGGGCATGGGATTCGACAAGCCCGACCTGGGTTTCGTCGTTCATCTCGGCTCGCCTTCCTCCCCCATCGCCTACTACCAGCAGGTGGGACGCGCGGGCCGCGGTGTCGAGCATGCGGAGGTGCTGCTGCTCCCGGGCAAGGAGGACGAGGCGATCTGGCAGTACTTCGCATCGGTTGCCTTCCCTCCCGAGGAGCAGGTTCGGCGGACGATCGACGCTCTCGCCCAGGCCGGCCGACCGCTTTCACTGCCGGCTCTGGAGCCGTTGGTCGACCTGAGACGCACCCGGCTGGAGACCATGCTGAAGGTGCTCGATGTCGATGGCGCGGTCAGGCGGGTCAAGGGCGGCTGGATCGCCACGGGTGAGTCCTGGGTGTACGACTCCGAGCGCTACACCTGGGTGGCCCGCCAACGGGACTCCGAGCAGCAGGCGATGCGCGATTACGCGACGACGACCGGCTGCCGGATGGAGTTCCTGCGCCGCCAGTTGGACGACGAGCAGGCAACCGTATGCGGGCGCTGCGACAACTGCGCGGGAGCCCGCTTCGACGACCACGTGTCCGATGCGGCCCTGGACGGTGCGCGGGGCGAACTCGGCAGGCCCGGCGTGGAGGTGGAGCCCCGCAAGATGTGGCCGACCGGTTTCGCCGCCGTGGGCATCGATCTCAAGGGCCGTATTCCTGCCGGAGAACTGTCGTTCACCGGCCGCGCACTGGGCCGGCTCTCCGACATCGGCTGGGGCAACCGGCTGCGCCCGATGCTGGCGGCGCAGACACCGGATGCCCCCGTGCCGGACGACGTGACCAACGCGGTGGTGAGCGTGCTGGCCGACTGGGCCAGGGGGCCCGGGGGATGGGCATCCGGGGCGGAGGACGCCGCGCCCCGACCGGTCGGGGTGGTCACCATCGCCTCGCGCAGCAAGCCGCAGCTCATCCAATCACTCGGCAGCCGCATCGCCGAGGTGGGCCGGATGCCCCTGCTCGGCAGCGTCGCCTATGCACCGGCGGCCGCCGGGGTACGGATCTCGCAGCCCAACAGCGCACAGCGGCTCCGGGCTCTGCACGAAGCACTGGTCGTGGAGCCCGAGCTGGCCGACGCCTTGGCCGCGGCAGGCGGTCCCGTGCTGCTTGTGGACGATCTCTCGGACACCGGCTGGACACTGGCCGTGGCCGCGCGGCTGCTGCGCCGGGCCGGGGCGCAGGGAGTGTTTCCGCTGGTCCTTGCCATTCAGGCGTGACAGGAAGCGTCATCCAGGCACGGCGTGGGCAGGGATATCAGAGTCATTCCGGCTGATTCCCGTCAGCTGCGCCAATTGCTCGTTGCCGCCTGCCGATACGCCAGCAAGAATTGGACCGCTCCCCGCACGGCCCTTTCGCGGCCCGGAAGGGCTGTGCCGCGGTGCACCCTCACCCGACCCTGCCCGCACCGTGGGCGCGTATGCGAAGGGAGGATCGTGACCTTCGGATTCGCTCCGTCCGCAGCCACTTCGATGTCGGCGTCCTCGGCATCTGCCGATTCCGCCAACCGCCTTGCCAGGATGCTCGAACCGGCCGAGTGGGCCGAAGCGGGCATACCGTTGCTGCGCAGTCCCCGCGAGGTCGTCAGCGGCCTGCACGCCCGGCACCGGCCGGCCCCGGCGACCGCTGTCGTCGCCGTACTCGACCATGAGGAACGCCTCACGGCCAGCGCCTCGTTCGCCCGCCGCTCCATAGCCGCGGACGGCTGGGAGTTCCGCAACGCGCTGCTGGCACATCTGCGGCGGGTCATCCCGCACGACCTGCGCCGCCGCACACCTGTCCGTACCGCAGTACTGCTCTACTGCCGCGAGGGCGACGAGCGTTGGACGGAGGAGGACGGAGCGTGGATGTGGGGCCTGCGGGACGCCTGCACATTGCACGGCCTTCGGTGCGGCGCGTACATCACGCTGACCCGCGGCGGCTGGCAGGTGCTGGGCGAGGGCCGGGGCGGGCGTCGGCCCAGTTCGACATCGCAGCTGTCCGCTCTTGCCGACACATCTCTCGACCACGATCCGGTCCCGCTGCGCACCGGCGGCGGTGCGGCTCAGGCGCTGCGCCGCACCGCGGCACGCTGACCCGTGGTTGCGGACCCGGCCGCCCTGTCGGGCAGCCGGGTCACCACGGCCCTTGTCCCCTACGGATCAGACGCCGACGCCGAGCACCGCGTTGATCCGCTGCGGGTCCCCGCACACGATCAGCAGGGCACCGGCGCGTTCCTGCGCACCGGACAGTGCGCCGGCAATGCCGTCACCGCCGTCACCGTTGACGGCGACGATCACCACGGGGCGGGGCTTCACCCGCTCCGTGGCTGCGGCACCGGCGAAGAAGACGTCGTCGCCGGCTTCGTGCTGCGCCCAGTAGGCGGCCTCGCCGAAGGAGAGTTCGTGCGCTGCCCACGGGTGCTGCTCACCAGTGGTGAGCACCAGGATGTCGCCCGGTGCGCGTCCGGAGTCGAGCAGCAGGTCCACCGCTTCGTCGGCAGCGTCGAGTGCGTCGGCAGCCGAGGCGGGGATCAGCTGGATCTGTGGTGCGGAACGATTCTCCGGCCGGGCCGCCTGCGGCTGGCCGGAGCTGGAGTGCGGACGCTGCGCCGGGGGCGCGGGCCTCGCGGGGCCGGGTCCCGGGCGACCGGGGCGCGGCATGGCCGCTGAACGCGGACCGGGTACAGGACGGGGGGTCGACGCGGTGCGGCCTGCGGCCGGAATGACGCGGGGACCCTGGACGCTCTCGTGAATCTGAGGCTCCTCGGGGATGAGAGGCATGGGTGGTTGTCTATCAAACGCCGACACGCAAGGCATCAGCGGGTGGGTACATGTGCGCGATCAGAAGTCGAAGCCGAGTTGGCCCCCGCTTTCCAGTGCAGCCGCCTCGGCGGAGAAGCGGACCTTCTTGAGGTGCTGCCACTTGGGCAGCGCGTCGAGGTAGGACCACGAGAGGCGGTGGTGGGGTGTGGGTCCCCACTCCTCCAGCGCGGCCCTGTGCACGGGCGACGGGTAACCGGCGTTGGCGCCGAAGGCGAAGGCGGCGTACTCGCCGGAATCCGCGCCCAGTTCGGCCATCATCGTGTCCCGTCGGACCTTCGCGATCACCGACGCAGCCGCAACCGCGATACAGGACTGGTCGCCCTTGATCACTGTGCGAACCTGCCAGGGCCGTCCCAGGTAATCGTGTTTGCCATCGAGTATCACCGCGTCGGGCCGCACCGGCAGGGCTTCGAGGGCGCGCACAGCGGCGAGGCGCAGTGCAGCCGTCATCCCCAGGTCGTCGATCTCCTGCGGAGAGGCATCACCCAGACCGAACGCGGTGACCCAGCGCTCCAGCAACGGGGCCAGCTCCGCGCGGCGCTTGGGACTGATCAGCTTGGAGTCGGTGAGTCCGGCGGGAGGTCTGCGAAGGCCGGTGACGGCCGCACACACAGTGACCGGTCCCGCCCACGCTCCGCGTCCGACCTCGTCGACACCGGCGACGGTCTTGGCACCAGTGGTAGCGCGCAGTGAGCGCTCGACGGTGTGCGTGGGTGGTTCGTACGGCATGGCGCCTGTCAGCGTACGCCGATGGGAACGCCGACAACACCCCGGGGCGCCCGACGGCCGCCCCAGCCGCACACCGAGCCGCAGAGCGGATTGCGGCACGGTCATGGGCCCCGGCGTTCAGTTTGCTGCGGTACATGCGTCCGAAGAGCTGTGCGTACGAAGGCGGTGCCCACGAAGCGTTGTGCCGACGCCAGGAGAACACGACTGAGGATCACCAGCTGAGGCGCTCAGCAGTGAATGCATCACATTCGTGAAGCACGGAACGCAGCGCCGAGCCGGAGCGGCGGACACACAGCAGGTGCCCGCTCGCACCGCGGTCGCTCGGCCTGCACCTGTGCGGGTCAGCCCACGTCAGTACGGGTCGTAGGGGTCGTACGGATCGTCTCCGTCACCGCCGCGGTCACTGCCTCCGCCGCTCGTACGCGAAGCGTTGCATGCCTGCGCCAGATCGTTCGAACTCCGCTTTCTCAGAATGTCCCGGGCCCGCGCCTCGCCCCAGCTGGTGGCGTACCAGGGATCGTCGGAGTCTCGCAGCGACCGTTCGATGTCCATGAGGGCACAGGAGCGGAGCGGCTCGGGCAGTGCGTCCAGGGCGGGTACGGCGTCGGCCGACAGGCCTCGGAGGTAGTCGATGTCGATCGAGTGGTCGTTGCGGTACCGCTGAACGTTCTGCTCCGCGATCAGCCCGTCGGGCGAGATCAGCCCGAACGCGAGCACGGCGACGGCTGCGCTCGCAGCCACAGCGCGCGGCAGCAGGCGGGCGCCGAACACTCCGGCCGCCATGATCAGGACGAGCACCACGCCCAGCCAGAGTTCCACCGCTGCCACGGATATTCGCAGCCGCGTCAGACCGTACGCATCGACGTACAGGTCCATGCGCCTCAGCGCGGACGCCACGACGATGAGGGTGAGCAGGCAGAGCACGCCGAGCACGCTACGGACGAGAGTGCGGTCGCTCCCCCGTCCACGAGGGGACCAGCGCAGGGCGAGTGCGATCACCAACAGCGTGAGGAGTGTGGCCCAGAGAAGCTGCCAGAAACCCTGCCGGGCGTACTGGGAGTAGCTGAGATCGGTCTCTGTCATCACCTTGTCGTATCCGCCGAGCAGCACAGTGAGCTGGATGGCGATGAAGACGGCGAACAGCAGATTCAGCACGATGAGCGGCAGGGCCCATTCCAGCCGCCCACGTGCCTTCCCCGGACGAACGGCGATGCCGTCCCAGCGCACCGGGGCAGCTGCGGTGTACGCGGCGGCGAGCGCACCGATCAGGCCGACGACGAAGAGGAACAACCGCCAGGGGATGCCGCCCACCGACACATCGGGTATCAGATTGCCGAGCACATCGGCGAAGGCGGCATCGGCGCTTGCGAACAGTGCCCCGAACACGATGAGCAGGACGACCGCCACCGCGGTGGTGCGGAATACCACGCCCAACCGGCCTCGGGAGCCCGCCATCCGCTCGCGCACGCCTCGCCCGCCCCAGGCCAGACCCTCGGCGATGGAGCTGAACAGGCCCAGTGAGCCGAGAAACACCCCGAGCCAGCTGCGACTGCCGTGCAGGGCGAGTGAGCCCAGTGCGACGGCCGACACAACGGCGAGGAAGGTGGGCCATCCGGCGTCCCGAAGGGCCGGGACGGCGAGGAGCGCCAAGCCACCGACCGCCCAGACAGCTGTCCATGAGCGGAGGCGGCGACCGGCCGCCTGTGCGGCGAAGAAGGCCGCGAGCGCGGCGGGGACCGCGACGATCAGCAGATTCAGGCCGAGGCCGTCACCCAGCAGCAGGGCGCTCAGTATCGCGGTGGCCAGGACGGAGTAGAGCGTCGCGCTCTGAATGATGGCGGGCCTGGCCGGGCGCAGCCGCGAGAGCGCCGGGGCCTGGGGTTGGCCTGGCTGCCAGGGGTTGGGCGGATGCTGTTGCCTGCCCGATTGCGCGTACGCCGGTACTTTCGGCGGCTCGGGAGCGACTCCGCGAGGCTCCGGCAGCGGGGCCTTCGACAATGCGGTCGGCTCGGACGTCCCAGCCTGACCCGACGGCTCGGACCGCTCTGGGGCATCTTCCTGCCGGGGCGTTTCTGACGTGTGATCGGACATGGGACCCCTCCCTCACCGGGGTCTGCACGCACCGCCGCTGGGCAGCGCGGGGCACCCCGGCGTCTCATTTCGGTGCACACCCGTCAGGATGATCACCGAGGGCGGCGTGGCCGAAAGAGTAGCCTCCGCTTACTGTCTCCGACCGCGTGAGGAAGGGCTGTGGCAGTACCGTGACAGTCGGGTGGCCCGGCTGGCGCGGCCGCATCGGGGGCGGCGCTGTCGTCGCCCCCGGACTATCGCGGGAGCCAGTCCGGCAGCTCTTCCGTCTGTGCCGACCAGTCGGCAGGCGGTGCGCCCGCCTTGCCCGCTGCGACGATCCCTCCGACGATCGCACAGGTCGTGTCGACGTCGCCGCCTGCTTGGGCCGTCAGCCAGAAAGCCTGCTCGAAATCGCCAAGGCTCCGCGCCGCCGACCAGAGGGCGAACGGAACGGTGTCATGCGCACTGGTACGTCGGCCGTTGCCGAGGACCGCGGCAACCGTCGCGGCATCGCCGTAGTCGAGCATGTCGCGTGCCCGGCGCAGTCCGGCACCGACCGCGCTGCGCGGTACGAGTGCGATCACGCCGTCGAGGAGCTCTGTCGGGGTGGGTGGTCCCGCGGTCGCCGCCGCCAGCGAGGCTGCGGCCGCGACGGCCATCGCGCCCACGACCGCCTCGCGATGCTGGTGCGTGGGGTACGAGGAGATCTCGGCCTGGTGTGTGGCCTGCTCCGGGTCGTCCGCGTACCAGGCGCCGAGCGGCGCAATGCGCATCGCCGAGCCGTTGCCCCAGGAGCCCTGGCCCTTGAACAGCGCCGACGCCAGCTCCCGCCAGTCGCCGCCTTCCCGTACCAGCCTGAGCAGCCGGTTCACGGCAGGACCGTATCCCCGGTCGAAGTCATGATGCTCGGCGAAGGAACGAGCGAGCGCGTCCTGGTCGATTCGCTCGTGACCCACCAGCACGGCCAGCACCGACGAGGCCATCTCGGTGTCGTCCGTCCACTGCCAGGGGCCGGGGGGGAGTTCGCGCTGCTTCAGCAGCGGATAGTTGGCGGGCACAAAGAACTGGGAACCCAGTGCGTCCCCCACGGACAGCCCTCGCAGGCTCGCCAGGGCGCGTTCGAATCGTTGGTCGGAAGCAGAGTCAGCGGTTGTCATCGCACTTCCACTCTATCCGGTGATGCCGTACGGCTCAGGGGTACGCCAGCGCTCGAACGGCCGGTCAAGGGTGTAGCGCCCGTCCTCTCCGAGTATGAGCGTCCTGGTCTCCCCATTGCCCGGATTGGACAGTGACTCGAACTCTGCCACTGACCAGTGGAACCAGCGCATGCAGAACAAACGCATGGTCAGTCCGTGCGTGACCAGCAGAACATTCGGCGGGTGGTCTGGGGCTTCGAAGCTGCGGTGCAGACTCTCCAGAAAGGCCCCGACCCTGTCGTACACATCGGCCCCGGACTCTCCCTGCGCGAAGCGGTAGAAGAAATGACCGTACGCATCCCGGTATGCCTTCTGCAGCCTCACGTCGTCCCGGTCCTGCCAGTTCCCCCAGTCCTGCTCCCGCAGCCGCGGCTCCTCCCTCACACGCACCCGCTCAAGGTCCAGCCCGAAGGACCTGAACGTCTCGTGCGTGCGGCGATAGGGCGAGACGTACACACTGACCCGCTCGCCGTCGAACAGCTCGCGCAGCCGCACGCCCGCCTCCCTGGCCTGCCGCAGCCCTGTGGCGGTGAGCCTCAGCGCATGGTCCGGCTCACGCTCGTACACCGTGTCATCGACATTGCCCTCGGACTCCCCGTGCCGGACGAGGACAATGCGTTGCGGTCGTGCCATGTACCGACCGTAGATCGACTGCGGCTCATTCGAGCAGTTGTCGGGACTCCATCCGACGAATGTCGCCGGTGAAGCGGCGGCGCAGCAGCCGGTCGTGGGAGACCACCACCAGCGCGCCCCGGAGGGTCAGAGCTTCTTCCAGCTCCTGCACGAGTCCGAGTGCCAGATGATTCGCGGGCTCGTCGAGCAGCAGGTCCGCGGGCCGGGCCAGCAGACGGGCGAGGGCGAGCCGTCTGCTGGCCCGCGGAAAGCGATCCGACCGGCACCTGAAGATCCCGGGACCGGAACAGTCCGCACGAAAGCCTCCGTTGCCGCCGTGAATCAGCAGTCTGTCGCCTGCCGCCACGCAGAGCCGGTCGACTGCGATCCGAGCACCGACCCGTAATGCCCGTCAGGGACACCAGCTCCCCTTCGGTCGCGCCGGCCGTAGGCCGAGCGGTGAAGCGCAACGGGTCCGGAGGCCTGGGGACGGGCTCCTCCCTCAGACGCTCCAGACGCTTGCGAGGTCGTCGAATACTTCGCGGAGCATTCCGGCGTCCACAAGACGACCCTCTACCGCCGCTGAGGAAACCTCGAAGGGCTCGTCGTGGACGCCCTGGACCCGGCTGGAGAGGACAGCTGGGCGGCGCCCGACACCGGAAGCCTGGAAGGAGATCTGCGCGCCCTGGCGCACACGACAGCCGACGCCTTCACGGATCCTGCCGCAGCGGCCGCACCGACCGCGTTCACCGCCGCGGCCTTCCAGTCCCAGCGCGCCGCCGAAGCGCTGAGCGCCTTCTACTCGGAGCGGTTCGCCCGCTGCGACGTGATCGTCGCGCGCGCCGTCGCGCGCAACGAACTGGACCGGCACACGGAGGCGGAAACGCTGGTCAGGGCCGTGGCCTCGCCCTTGTTCTCCGGACTGTTCATCACCTGCGAGCCCATCGACGAGACGCTGGCCGACCGGGCTGCCGACGCGGCCCTGGTTGCTGCCCGAGCGAGCGTCTTCAGCACTCCGCCCATCTCGGCCGAACCTGCCTGATCAGCAGCCGCATCGCCCCCGGCGCACTGTCCCCGCCGCACCGCTCCGTGTCGGCCGATCACACCGTCCAGGACGGCTCAAGCTGCACGACGTCTCCCGCCACCGCCGTCACATCGTCCTCGGTCCGCGCCCGTTGAGTCAGCCGCTCAATGCTCCCCGCCCGATACTTGCCACGCTCGGCGCTCGACTGCCACATGGACAACACGAGGAACTCGTGCCCCGACGCCTCCCCGAACACCCCTCGCAGCATGCCCGGTGATCCGGCCATTGCCGGATTCCACACCCGCTCCTGCATCAACGCGAAATGCTCGACCCGGTCCTCGTGCACCTTGCTGTGCGCCACCCTGACAACATCCGCATCGGTGAAGCGGGGCTCAAAGCCGGTCTTCACATCGAAGCGGTACTCGAACAGTTTGACCTGGATGCTGCTGTACGTGCCGGACTGCTCGGCAGCCAGTCGGTCGTGCGCGCGCGCCATGAACGAGTCGTAGAAGACGCGGTTCTCCCAGAAAGTAAAGACGTGGGCCACTTCCGGACGCCCTCGACTCCACCCGCCGCCCTGTCCCCTGAACCCCGGCTCACCCAGCAGCCCCGCCCACTTTCGCTGTCCCCGTTCAAAACCTCGACGGTCCACCACGGTGCAACGAATCCACTTGACCAGCACCGCGCCATCGTACGGTGCCGAACGTGGTAAGGGTCACGCTCTGCCGGAGTACGCCCGAATCAATGGCCGTGAATCGCAGAATGATCTCCATGGCCTCGTTGCACACCAACTCCCTGTTCTCCCGACTCGAATCCGCAGAACGCATCCTCGTCGCAGGGGCCGGCGGCGGCTTCGACATCTATGCGGGGCTCCCCATCGCGCTCTCCCTGCTCCACCAGGGCAAGCACGTCCAACTCGCCAATCTGTCGTTCAGCGCTCTCGAAGGGCTGCCCCTCGACGCCTGGCTCGCGCCGGACGTCGCCGCCATCACCCCCGAAACGGCCCTCCACCAGGCCTACTTCCCGGAACGCACCCTCGCCCAGTGGCTCGCCCTGCACGGCTACCCGAGCAGTGTGCACGCTTTCTCCCGAGTGGGCGTGCAACCGCTGCGCGCCGCCTACCGGGCGTTGATCGAGAAGTACGACATCGATGCGGTCGTCCTGGTCGACGGCGGTACGGACATCCTGATGCGCGGCGACGAATCCGGCCTCGGCACACCGGAGGAGGACCTGACCAGCGTCGCGGCACTCGCGGCAATCGACGTACGGGAACGCCTGGTTGTGTCCATCGGCTTCGGTATCGACGCCTATCACGGGGTGAGCCACGGCCTCGTACTGGAGAACATCGCCACCCTCGAACGCGACGGTTCCTTCCTCGGCGCATTCTCCATATCCCGTACGACACGCGAAGGCGCCCTCTTCGTCGATGCGGTGGCACACGCTCAGCACCACACTCCTGACCACCCCAGCATCGTCAACGGGTCGATTGCCGCAGCGGTCCAGGGAGCCTTCGGAAACGCCCAGTTCACCTCGCGCACCCGGGACAGCGAACTCTTCATCAACCCTCTGATGACGCTCTGCTTCGCCTTCGAGCTGGACGGAGTGGCCCGCAACTGCCTCTATCTCGACCGCATCGAGCACACCCACCTCATCCGACAGGTCAGCAGCGCCATCGAGATCTTCCGGGAAGAGGTCCGCCAGAGACCACCGCGCCGGATTCCGCACTGAACCGCCGAACCGGCAGTGGCCCGATTCCGTCGCTTACGGCCAAGCCGGTTGGATCCACGGCCGGTTACGGACATGATCGGGTGGTCTGAACAGCCCGACGACGGCCCAACGGCAAGCCAGGGAGGCAAGTCCGATGAGCACGCCCAACAAGGACATAGAGAAGGCCGAAGTCAGGCTCAAATGGGATCCCAGCCCTCCGGGTGCCCCGACCCATGACCTCGACATCATCGCGGCGACCTACCTCGCGGAGGCGCCGTACGGCCGCCCTGCATATCTCGTGCACTTCGACAGCCGCTCCCCGGACGGCACCATCACTCTCAACCGCGACAGCAGGACCGGCCAGGGCCTCGGTTTCGACGAGGTCATGACTCTGGAACTGGACCGGTTGTCGACCACGTACACCCGGGTCGTCGTCGGAGTCGCCATTCAGCAGCGCGACGGCCGCAGGACATTCGCCGAAATAGCGAACACCGGCGTTCAGATCCGGGAGGGCTACACGAATCTCGCGGAGAACGACTTCTCCGCGGTCGGCGCCGCCACCGCGGCATCCGTCGCCGAGTTCATCCGCGGTGCCTCCGGCAGCTGGGAGTTCCACGGATCGGTCCGGGGCTTCGATGGCGACCCCGATTCGTTCGCCGGAATGATGGGAAGCCGTACGCCCGGAACGTGACACGTCACAGGACGCGGTCCACGCAGCACACGTCCCGTCCCTGCCCAGGGGCTGCGGCACGACGAAGGGGACCGACCATCGGTCGGTCCCCTTCGTGCGAGCTGCTGATCAGCTAGGCGCGCAGGCTACGTCGGACGTTGTGTCCCACGCGATGGCGCCCGGTGTCAGCTGCAACCGCTGGTCGAGCCGCAGCCCTCGCAGATGTAGCAGGATCCGGCGCGCTGCATCTTCGTACCGCAGGAGAAGCAGAGCGGCGCGTCCGCGCTGATGCCCAGCTGCATCTCGACGAGCTCCGCCGAGGTGTGCGCCGTCTTCGGGGCCGGCTTCTCGGCCTCCTGCACGGCGGCCACCGCCTTCAGGGGCTCCGTCCGCACCGGGGCGGACTGGGCCAGGCCTTCGACGTCCAGCTCGTCGTCCTCCAGGGAGAGCTCGTACGAACCGGTGTCGAGGTGCCGCTGGCGCTCCTCGGCCGAGTGGATGCCGAGTGCCGAGCGGGTCTCGAAGGGCAGGAAGTCCAGCGCGAGGCGGCGGAAGATGTAGTCGACGATCGACTGCGCCATCCGCACGTCCGGGTCGTCCGTCATACCGGCCGGCTCGAAGCGCATGTTGGTGAACTTCGAGACGTACGTCTCCAGCGGAACGCCGTACTGCAGACCGACCGAGACTGCGATGGAGAAGGCGTCCATCATGCCCGCGAGAGTGGAGCCCTGCTTGGACATCTTCAGGAAGACCTCGCCGAGACCGTCGTCCGGGTAGGAATTGGCGGTCATGTAGCCCTCGGCGCCGCCTACCGTGAAGGAGGTGGTGATGCCGGGACGGCCCTTGGGGAGGCGCTTACGGACCGGGCGGTACTCGACGACCTTCTCGACCGCGGTACGGATGGTCTCCTCGGCCTTGGCCGTGACTGCGTCCGCTGTGGACTTTCCCTTCTCCTTGGTCTTCGCGGAGAGGGGCTGGCCGACCTTGCAGTTGTCGCGGTAGATCGCGAGCGCCTTGACGCCCATCTTCCACGCCTCGAAGTAGACCTCCTCGACGTCCTCGACGGTGGCCGTCTCCGGCAGGTTCACCGTCTTGGAGAGCGCGCCGGAGATCCACGGCTGGATCGCGGCCATCATGCGCACGTGGCCCATCGCGGAGATGGAACGCTCGCCCATCGCGCAGTCGAAGACCTCGTAGTGCTCGGTCTTCAGACCGGGGGCGTCGATCACATTTCCGTGCTCGGCGATGTGGGCGACGATCGCCTCGATCTGCTCCTCCTGGTAGCCCAGGCGGCGCAGGGCCTGCGGGACGGTGCCGTTGACGATCTGCATCGAGCCGCCGCCGACCAGCTTCTTGAACTTGACCAGGGCGAGGTCGGGCTCGAGGCCGGTGGTGTCGCAGGACATCGCGAGACCGATGGTGCCGGTGGGGGCGATGACCGAGGCCTGCGCGTTGCGGAAACCGTTCTTCGCACCGAGGCGGATCACGTCCTGCCAGGCCTCCGTCGCGGCGGCCCAGATCGGGTTGTCCAGGTCGTCCATGTGGACGGCCGCGGCGTTGGCGTCGGCGTGCTGCTTCATGACGCGCTGGTGCGGCTCGGCGTTGCGGGCGTAGCCGTCGTACGGACCGACGACCGCGGCGAGCTCGGCGGAGCGCTTGTACGAGGTGCCGGTCATCAGCGAGGTGATGGCACCGGCGAGGGCCCGGCCGCCGTCGCTGTCGTACGCGTGGCCGGTCGCCATCAGCAGGGCGCCGAGGTTGGCGTAACCGATACCGAGCTGGCGGAAGGCGCGGGTGTTCTCGCCGATCTTCTGGGTCGGGAAGTCGGCGAAGCAGATGGAGATGTCCATCGCGGTGATGACCAGCTCGACGACCTTGGCGAAGCGCTCGGACTCGAAGGACTGGTTGCCCTTGCCGTCGTCCTTGAGGAACTTCATCAGGTTCAGCGAGGCCAGGTTGCACGAGGTGTTGTCCAGGTGCATGTACTCGCTGCAGGGGTTCGAGCCGTTGATCCGGCCGGACTCCGGGCAGGTGTGCCACTGGTTGATCGTGTCGTCGTACTGGATGCCCGGGTCGGCACAGGCCCAGGCCGCCTCGGCCATCTTGCGGAAGAGGGACTTGGCCTCGACCTCTTCGATGACGTCACCGGTCATCCGGGCGCGCAGCCCGAACTTGCCGCCGGACTCGACGGCCTTCATGAACTCGTCGTTCACACGGACCGAGTTGTTGGCGTTCTGGTACTGGACGGACGTGATGTCGTCGCCGCCCAGGTCCATGTCGAAGCCCGCGTCGCGCAGGGCGCGGATCTTTTCCTCTTCCTTCACCTTGGTCTCGATGAAGTTCTCGATGTCGGGGTGGTCGACGTCGAGAATGACCATCTTGGCCGCGCGTCGGGTGGCGCCACCGGACTTGATCGTTCCGGCGGAGGCATCGGCACCGCGCATGAAGGAGACCGGGCCGGAGGCGTTGCCCCCGGAGGACAGCAGTTCCTTGGAGGAGCGGATACGGGAGAGGTTCAGGCCGGCGCCGGAACCGCCCTTGAAGATCATGCCCTCTTCCTTGTACCAGTCGAGGATCGACTCCATGGAGTCGTCGACGGCCAGGATGAAGCAGGCGGAGACCTGCTGCGGCTGGGGCGTTCCGACGTTGAACCAGACCGGCGAGTTGAAGCTGAAGATCTGGTGCAGGAGGGCGTATGCCAGCTCGTGCTCGAAGATCTCGGCGTCCGCGGGAGAGGCGAAGTAGCCGTGGTCCTCACCGGCCTTGCGGTACGTCTTCACGATCCGGTCGATGAGCTGTCGCAGACCGGTCTCGCGCTGCGGGGTGCCGACGGCCCCGCGGAAGTACTTGCTGGTGACGATGTTGACCGCGTTCACCGACCAGAAGTCGGGGAACTCGACGCCACGCTGCTCGAAGTTGATCGAGCCGTCGCGCCAGTTGGTCATGACGACGTCACGGCGCTCCCACGCCACCTCGTCGTACGGATGTACGCCGGGGGTGGTGTGGATGCGCTCGATACGCAGACCCTTGCTCGACTTGGTTCCCTTGGCTCGGGAACCTCGTGCCGGGCCGCTCGCCGTCTCTGTCATGCCGCCTCCCATATGTGGGCAAAAACGCCCTGAAGTGCCCAGAACTTCCCGGGGCACAGTCTGTCTCTGATGCTTCGGGTGCCACGCACAGCACCCGGAGCGGGTCTATATACAGCCGCCCTGTCGCCGATCCGCGGACCTGTGCCGATCGGCCGGTGTCGCTCAGTCGGCGGCGACGGCGGGAACGGGGACCTCAAGGGTCTCGCCCCTCCCGCGCTCCTCCACGGGAGGCCGCCGCTCGCGAAGTTCCGCGATGGCGGCCTCGAAGTCTTCAAGTGTGTCGAACGCCCGGTACACGGACGCGAAACGCAGGTACGCGACGAGGTCGAGTTCCTGCAGGGGGCCGAGAATGGCCAGACCCACGTCATGGGTGGTCAGCTCGGCGCTACCGGTGGCACGCACTGCCTCCTCGACCCGCTGGCCGAGCTTGGCGAGGGCGTCCTCGGTGACCGGCCGCCCCTGGCATGCCTTGCGCACGCCGGAGATGACCTTGATACGGCTGAAGGGTTCGGTCACACCGCTGCGCTTCACCACCATCAGCGAGCAGGTCTCCACCGTCGTAAAACGGCGGGAGCAGTCGGGGCACTGACGGCGACGGCGGATCGACGTGCCGTCATCGGTGGTGCGACTGTCGACGACCCGGCTGTCGGGGTGCCTGCAGAAGGGGCAGTGCATGGCTCCCAACCCTCCTTCACAGCACGACTGAATAGCCTCTTCAGGGCCCGCCAGGGCCCCTCGAAGCAGTCACAAGCATAGGCGATGGCCGCACCCCCGACGGACGGGGGACCACAACTTCTGGGCGGCTGAAACAATCCAACCACTAGATCTTGGGTTTGGCCGCTCATTCAGCCCTAGCGCGTGTCGCGCATTGCGGGCGGACCGCAGGCAGCGTACGGCCGAGCACGAGGTTACGGGAACCGCGCGGCTGCCAGGATTGCGGGGCTCCTGCTGTCAGACTCGGACAACGACGCGGAGACCACCCCGCGCGGCGACGCCGCGCCGGCGAACGCTACCGTAATAGCCCGAATTGCCGGTCGACCCAAGAGTTCGACCCAAGCAGGGTCGGTCGGGTCGCTCCAGCCGTTGCGCATACACCCAGCAGTGAACACACGGCAGACTTTTATTCGTTTTTCACTCGAACGTGTGTTTGGCGCAACCTTTCGAAAGCTACTACCGTTGTCCAGTCCAGGGAGACCATTCGAGAGGGGCCGACGTGACCACCACCGCAGACAGTGCCACCATCACTGCGCAGGACCGCTCCCAGAGCCGACTCGAGCCGGTGCATGCCATGAATGACTCAGTCACGAACACGGAGGGGCCAGAGCCCGTGCGCCCGGCGCGCTCGTTGCCCGGCCGACCTCCAGGTATCCGGGCGGACAGCTCGGGGCTCACGGACCGGCAGCGGCGAGTGATCGAGGTGATCCGGGACTCCGTGCAGCGGCGCGGCTACCCGCCCTCGATGCGGGAGATCGGTCAGGCGGTGGGCCTGTCCAGCACGTCCTCCGTCGCCCACCAGCTGATGGCCCTGGAGCGCAAGGGCTTCCTGCGTCGCGACCCACATCGCCCGCGGGCGTACGAGGTCCGCGGTTCGGACCAACCCAGCTCGCAGCCCACCGACACAACGGGAAAGCCCGCAGCGTCGTATGTGCCGCTGGTCGGCCGGATCGCAGCCGGTGGCCCGATCCTCGCCGAGGAATCGGTCGAGGACGTCTTCCCGCTCCCCCGCCAGCTGGTCGGTGACGGAGAACTGTTCGTCCTCAAGGTCGTCGGTGACTCGATGATCGAGGCGGCGATCTGTGACGGCGACTGGGTCACCGTGCGCCGCCAGCCCGTCGCGGAGAACGGCGACATCGTGGCAGCCATGCTGGACGGCGAGGCCACGGTCAAGCGCTTCAAGCGGGAGGACGGCCATGTGTGGCTGCTCCCGCACAACTCCGCGTACCAGCCGATCCCGGGCGACGAGGCGACGATTCTCGGCAAGGTGGTGGCGGTGCTGCGGCGGGTGTGAAGACTCGCCGGTTCCGACCGGGCCCCGGGATCCACTGCGCCGATCCCGGGGCCCTGCATGTGCCGCCCGGCACCCAGGGTGGGCTACTGGTCGTTGGCCTTGGCTGCCGCGTCGATAGCCGCGAGTGAGCGGCGCGCCTGATTGCGGTCGGTGGTGTACCAGAAATCGGGCAGCGAGGCGCGCAGATAGCTGCCGTACCGGGCGTTGGCCAGGCGCGGATCGAGCACCGCGACCACACCCTTGTCGCCCGTGGCCCGTACGAGCCGGCCGGCGCCCTGTGCCATCAGCAGCGCGGCATGCGTCGCCGCGACAGCCATGAACCCATTGCCTCCGGCCTCCTCGACCGCCTTCTGGCGTGCGCTCATCAGCGGGTCGTCGGGACGCGGGAACGGGATCCTGTCCATGACCACCAGTTGGCAGCTGGCCCCGGGCACATCCACGCCCTGCCAGAGCGACAGCGTGCCGAAGAGGCAGGTCTCGGGATCGGCTGCGAAGTTCTTGATCAGCTCTCCGAGGGTCTCCTCGCCCTGCAGCAGGATCGGCTTGTCGAGCCGGCCGCGCAGTTCCTCGGCGGCGGCCTGGGCCGCCCGCATGGACGAGAACAGCCCGAGGGTGCGCCCGCCCGCCGCTTCCACCAGTTCGGCGAGCTCATCCAGCATGTCGGTGCGAGAACCCTCCCGACCGGGCGTGGCCAGATGCCTGGCGACGTACAGGATTCCCTGCTTCGGGTAGTCGAACGGAGACCCGACGTCGAGCCCCTTCCACTGCGGAATGTCGTCGCCCGCAGTGCCTTCGGGAGCGAGTCCGAGCGACGCCCCCACCCCGTTGAAATCCCCGCCCAGCTTGAGCGTGGCCGAGGTGAGGACGACGGACCGCTCGGCAAAGAGCTTCTCGCGCAGAAGTCCGGATACGGAGAGCGGGGCGACCCGCACAGAGGCGCCGAAACGGTCATGACGCTCGTACCAGACGACGTCGTACTCCGAGCCCTGGGTGATGCGCTCGGCGACGCCGTGAATCGTCTCCACCGATGCGAGTGCCTGCTTACGGACGGCGTCCTCGTCCTGGACGGACTTGTCCCGGGTGGCGCCCAGGGCCGAGATCACCGTACGCGCGGCGTCACGAAGGGCCAGCAGTGCGTAGCCGAGGTCCTCGGGGACCTCTTCCAGACGACCGGGAAGCGCCAGCTCCATCACTCGCTCGAAGCCCTCCGACGCGGTCTGCAGGGCGTCAGCGGCCTTCTCGTTGACCAGCTTCGCCGCTCGGCGCACCGCGCGGTTGACCTGGCCGGGGGTGAGCTCGCCGGTGGCCACTCCGGTGACCCTGGAGACCAGCTCATGGGCCTCGTCGACGATCAGTACCTCATGCTGCGGAAGCACGGGGGCGCCCTCGATGGCATCGATGGCGAGGAGGGCGTGATTGGTGACGACGACATCGGCGAGCTTGGCACGCTCACGGGCCTGCTCCGCGAAACACTCCGCGCCGTACGCGCACTTGCTGGCGCCCAGGCATTCGCGGGAGGAGACGGAGACCTGCGCCCAGGCACGGTCGGAAACGCCAGGGGTGAGGTCGTCGCGATCGCCGGTCTCGGTCTCGTCCGACCAGTCACGCAGCCGCAGCAGATCCTGACCGAGCTTGCTCGACGGGGCCGCTGCCTCGAACTGATCGAAGAGCCCCTCCTCCTCGTCCTGGGGGACTCCTTCATGGAGCCGGTGCAGGCAGAGATAGTTCGAGCGGCCCTTGAGCATGGCGAACTGGGGACGGCGGCGCAGCAGCGGATGCAGGGCGTCGACCGTGCGCGGAAGGTCGCGCTCGACAAGCTGGCGCTGCAGTGCCAGGGTCGCCGTGGCCACCACGACGCGCTCCCCGTGCGCAAGCGCGGGCACCAGGTAGCCGAGGGATTTGCCCGTGCCGGTGCCGGCCTGGACGAGCAGATGGGCATTGTCGTCGACAGCCTCGGCAACGGCCTCGGCCATGGCGGCCTGGCCGGGCCGTTCCGTACCGCCGACGGCGGTCACGGCGGCGTGGAGGAGCTCGGGGAGGGATGGCTTTGTCATAGCCCGACCAGCCTACGGGGCACCACTGACAACGGCGATCACTCCCGGACTCAGACGGCGGGGTGGAGCGGGTTGGGAACGGTCCCGTGAATGGCGGCGTGCGGGCGCCGGGGGCGGTCCCGGTAGCCGTCCACGTGCAGGCGGTTGCGGTTCAGGCAGAGACGTTCGATGCGGGGCGTCAGCATGTCGAACATCTCGAATCGCTCCTTGAGCTCGGGGAAGCGGGCGTGGTGCCGCAGGATCTCGGCCCGTACGAGTGACCAGAAATCGTCCTCCGGAACTCCCAGCTGTTCCTCGCACAGCGGGGACAGGAAGCGAAAGACACCGATGAACAGTCCGGAGTGGATGAACTGGGTGAGGAAGGAGGGCTCCTCGGTGAGCAGGATGCGGCGTACGTCCTGTGGCATCGACTCATGCTCCGGCAGCGGCTGGGCGCTGATGTTCACATCGTCCACGAAGTCCTTGATCGCCAGGCGCACCGGTACGTCCTGGTTGTCGAAGACGACGATGGAGTTCTCGCCGTGCGGGGAGAACACGGTGCCGTAGCGGTAGAGGAAGTGCAGCAGCGGCGGGAGCAGCACGGCGAAGAGCCGGGTCAGCCAGGCGGTGGGCGTGAGCCCCGAGCGGGCGACGAGCTCGGCTGTGAAGGCGCGGCCCTGTGGATCGGTGTGGAGCAGCGAGGCGAGGGTCCGGGCCCGTTCGCCCGGCGCGAGCCGGGGCTGGAGGGGTTCTCGCCAGATCACGCCGAGGATCTCCTTGAACTGGTACGGGGTCTCCGGGAGGTGGTCGTAGAGCGGATGCTCGACGGTCACGGAGGCCACCTCGCCGAGCAGGATGACCTGGCAGGTGTCGCGCAGAAAGGCGTCCCGGTCGCGCAGGCCCTGGACCCAGGTGGTGACGGCGGGGGCCGCGAGGGTGCGTTCGGTCGGCAGCCCTCGCCAGACCAGCGTGTTGAGGATCGACAGGGGCAGTTTGACGGTGTGCCGGTCGGGGCGGGCCACGTTGGTGAACGTGCGGATGGACTGCTGAGGCAACCGGAGATCGGCGTCGGTGTGGAGCGGAATGATGTCGCCTGCGGCGATGGCCGGGGCGAAGACCGGAACGATCCATTCATCCCACTGCCAGGGGTGCACGGGAAGACACAGATAGCTGGCGGGATCGAGGTCGCGGGCGCGGAGCACGGCGGCGAAGGAGTCGCGGACCGACGGGTCGAGTTCCTGTACGTACAGCTGATCGGGTGTGGCCAGGCCGGTCACTCCGCGGTAGGCGGCGATCCTGGTGGAGACGGCGATCCACGGCAGCCTGACCGGCGTGCGGACCTCCGGTGTGTAACGGGAGGCGTCGGTGGCGGAGAAGCCGAGGCGTCCCTTGTTGGCGACGAGCCAGGGGTGTCCTGTCTGGTGCCCTTCCAGCTCGGCGTAGTCGAGATCGGCCAGCCGGGCGGCGGAGAGCGCGGTGTGGTCGAGCCGGGCGTCGGCGGCGAGGGTGGTGGTGATCTCGCGGATGAGGTGGCCGAGGGTGGCGCCGTCGATCCCGAGGAGGTGGCGGGCGCGGGCGAGGAACTGCAGCGGGTCGCGGAAAGGGACGATGTCGGTGTTCCGGTCCCGCAGTTGCTCGGCAGGCGCGCCCCGGCCTCTGTCCCGCGTCGTGTCCGCCGGCGACTCCCGGGCGCTGCCGCACGTCTCCAGAACCGAATCGGGGGCGATGCGCCAACTGCCGTACACGCCCCGCCGGGCGCTGAAGCTCAGGGTTCCACCGTCATCGAGCCCGAGGGTGTACGTATCGCCCCCGTCGGCCTGCCGGACCGGCTCGATGACTTCCTCGTAGGCGAATTGACCGAGCATCTTCGCGAGCAGCCGGGCAGCGGCTCCGTCCCAGACCGTCCGGTTCAGTTCTGGCGTGCTGAGCAGGTCGGCAGACTCCGCTGAATCATGGCTCGCAGGATATTTCGGCACGGGGACTCCTCGGGATGAAACCGATGGGGTTCGAGCGGTGTATGCAAAGCAGCAGATCGTTCACAGCTGGGCACGGTGGGTTCGGTCGCGGACCATCAGGGCGGCTCGTTTGTCGGGGAATTCCACTTCCGCGGAGAAGCGGAAGCCTGCACTGAGGAAGGCGGAGACGGAAGGGGTGTTACGCAGATCGGGCTCTGCCACAACACGTGCGCACAGGGGACGGTTGTCGAGTACGAGGTCGGAGACGGCCCGGAGCAGGGTGGTACCGACCCCGCGTCCTCGGTTGTTCACACCGCCGATGAGAAGGTGGATTCCGGTGTCGTGCGGTCGAGCGGGGTAGTGACGCGCCAGCGGATCGAGATCCGCACGGTAGATCTCCCAGTAGCTCATGGGAACGCCTGCCAGCACGCCGAGGCACGGGACGCTGCGTCCGTCACCGTCGAGTTGAGGGCGCAGATGGTCGGCTGTGACGGATTCGGATCCGGCGAGTTCCCAGAATGCGGCGACTGCGGGGTCGTTCATCCAGCGGCTGATCACGGCGAGATCGCGTTCCAGTCGCACGGGAACGAGTTGGAACACTCCGGCCGGGGTGGTGACCGGTCCCCAGCCGGCAGGGTGGTCGAGCAGATCCGAGGCGGCCGGCCTGCTCATGGTTGCCTGCGTGCCTGTGACCGGGCGCGCGTCGTCCGGTTCGGATGACGCGGACGCGTTCGGCGGCTGGGGGCGTGTCGCGGTGGCGGGTGCGTCCTCGCCGAAAAGGGCGAGGAGTTCTTCGGAGAGCGGCAGGTCCAGGGTGTCCTCGGCGCCTGTGTCGGCCTGTGGGGCAGGGCCGGTACCGGCGTCGGTGTGCGCATCGGCGGGAGCCACGGTGTCGCTCTCCTCTCGGCGGTTCAGGCGGTGGTCATATTCCCTCAGGCACACAGGGGGTTGACAATGGTGACGTAGACGGACTGGGTGTCGACAGGCCCGACGAGTTCGTCGAGGCCGTGCAGCCGGGTCAGCAGGTTGGCCTTGCACCGCAGGTGGGACTTTTCCAGCAGATGTGTGGGCAGTGGGGAGCCCAGTGCGGCGGCCGAGCCGAGGAATCGACGGAACGCGGCGATGAGCACGTGTTCGCCGGCGAGGTGCTGGGCGCCGAAGGCTCCGATCAGTCCGAACACATTGTTGATGCCGAGGTAGTAGGCAAAGCGCTCGTCGGTGACCGCGTCGGAGACGAAGGTGTCGCTGACCGATCCGATGCCGGGGAGCCGGTGCTCCAGTGCCGCACGGTGGGACTCGCGGAAGTAGTAGCCCTGATTGTCGCGGTACCGGCCGCCGACGGGCCAGCCGTGGGGATCGAGCAGCACCAGGGTGTTCTGCTGGTGGGCTTCGAGGGCCACGCCTGCGTGGGCGTCGAGCCAGAGCACGGGGCGTACGACGCGGTCGAGGTAGCGCAGGAACCACTCGGTGGCGACGGCGCCTACGGCTCTTCCGGTGACAGCAGCCAGGGAGATCACGATCTCGGCGAGGCGTGAGTGCATGCCCGTCCGGCCCGGCCAGGGGCGCGGGGCTGTGAGCGCGGCGATGCAGACCGCGTCGTCGTACGGACCGAACGGGTTGTGGCGCAGCATCACGTCGAGGCCTGCGACAGGCTCGCCTTCCGGGCTGTCGACGGCGAGCCATGCGGGGTCGCGGACGATGTCGAAGCCCGGATGGACGGCGTGCCACTGCGCGGCGAGTCCGCTGCGGAGCAGCCGGTGGACCTCCACTCCACGGTGGAGTTCCTTGCGAAGGTTCTCTCGACGGGAGTTGGTGATGCGAACGCCGAGGGAGAGCTTGAGCATGAGCTCGGCGCCGGGCCGATGCACGGTGCGGACGGATGAGGTGGGGTACCAGTGCTTCCCGTGCGGTCCGAGGTCATGCAGCAGTCCGGCGTCGAGCAGGGCGGCGGCTGCGGGCCGGTGTCCGAGTTCGCGGGCCTGCCACGGGTGGAGCGGAATCGGTGTCGTGTTGTCGGGGAGTTGCAGTCCTTCGGCATGGGAGGTGATCAGTTCCGTGGCCGATACGGGACGGCCTCCGTCGGTCCAGGCGGAGTCGGTGGCCAGCACTGACCGGTCGACAGCCATCCAGTGCAGCGGGAAGGAGCCGTGCAACTCAGGTGAGTAGAGGCGGGATTCGGAGTCCGAGAGGCCTTCGCGGCTCTTGGGGGTGGGGTGGAGCGGATGTCCGAGGAGAAGTGACTGCTCGGCGGTGAGGAAGAGGTCCGCTTCGGCCGGGGCGCCGGGGGTGCGGCGCCGCTCGGCGATGAAGCCGGCCGTCCGCTGTACGGAGTCGGCGACCCGGGCCACCATGTCGGCCCCTTCCTGGCGGTCGGCCTCGCGGCCCAGGAGAGCGGCGACCGTGACGGCGTCGGTGGGCGGTGCTCCTTCGGATGCCCCCTCCAGGGCAGGCATGCCGAAGCGGTGCCAGCCCGTGGCAGACCAGTAGAGGACGGGGACGAGCAGAGCGGTTCCGCTGGCGGGGAGCGGGATTCGGAGCGTTTCCCCGGCCGGCTGGGGCAGGTCGCACTCCCGGACCCAGCAGCGGAGCAGATTCTCGACACCCGCCGTGTCGGCGGCCCTCAGCGGGTCCGGATGGTCGAGGAGGTCCGCCGGTGCCGCACAGGTGAACGTGGCCTTCGAGGCGTACCGCTCGTCGTGCAGTGCCGCCATCTGGCGGGGCACGGTGGTCTGCTCGACGACGAGGTTACCGGTGAGTCCGGCCTGTCCTCGCTGCTGGGTGGGGGGAGGGCCGTCGGCCTGGGGTGCGGTGGTGGGGTTCACGGCGGTCTTCCTTGTGATGGTGTCCGGGGTCAGCGGATCGACCCGGTCGTGGTCCGGCGGTGCGGCAGGCGCTCGGCGGCCGCCAGGGCGTCGGCGAGGCGGTCCACGACCGCTGTTGCCTGTTCGTCGGTGAGGGTGAGGGGCGGGAGGAGGCGTACGACGGTGGAGTGGCGTCCGCCGAGTTCGACGATGAGCCCGCGGCGCAGGCACTCCTGTTGGACGGCTGCGGCGAGGACCGGGGCGGGCAGTGGCTCAGGGCTGCCGCCCTGCGCAGCGGCCTCGGGGTCGATGAGTTCCACCCCGATCATCAGGCCCCGTCCGCGGACGTCTCCGATGGACGGGTGGTCCGTGGCCAGTGCCTGGAGGCGTGCGACCATCCGGGCGCCGAGTGTCGCGGCGCGCTCGGCGAGGCGGTGCTCCCGCACGAAGGCAAGGGTGGCCGTGCCCGCCGCCATCGCGAGCTGGTTGCCCCGGAAGGTGCCGGCGTGAGCGCCCGGCTGCCAGGTGTCGAGTTCGGAGCGGTAGACGATCACTGCGAGCGGGAGGGAACCGCCGATGGCCTTGGAGAGCACCATCACATCGGGCACGATCCCGCTGTGCTCGACCGCCCAGAAGGCACCGGTGCGGCCGACGCCCGTCTGGACCTCGTCGGCGATCAGGGGGACGGACCGAGTCTCGGTGATCTCGCGCATCCGGCGCATCCAGCTGTCGGGGGCGGGGTTCACGCCGCCCTCCCCCTGCACCGGTTCGAGGATCATCCCGGCCGGCACGGGCGCGCCTCCCTTGGGGTCGTCCAAAAGGTTCTCGGTCCACCGGGCGGCGATCTCCGCGCCGCGCTCGCCGCCGATACCGAAGGGGCAACGGTAGTTCTGCGGGAAGGGCAGACGTGTCACCCGTACGTCCTCGGCACCGCCCGAGGCGGCAAGGGCTCCTGCCGTCATCCCGTGGTAGGCGCCGGTGAAGGCGAGAAGTCCGCTGCGGCCGGTCGCGGCACGGACCAGTTTGAACGCCGCCTCGACGGCGTCCGTACCGGCAGGTCCGCAGAACTGGATCCGGGCGTTGTCGGCGAACTGCCGCGGCAGGGTGGCGAACAGCTCCGTGGTGAAGGCGTCCTTTACGGGGGTGGCGAGGTCGAGCACATGCAGCGGTGCACCCGAGTCGATCACCTTCCTGATCGCTTCCAGAACCACCGGATGGTTGTGCCCGAGCGCCAGGGTGCCGGCTCCGGAGAGACAGTCGAGGTATCGCCGCCCGTCCGCTCCTTCGATGGTCATCCCACGGGCGCGCACCGGCACGATCGGCAGTGAACGCGCATAGGTACGGGCGGCGGATTCGCGCAGCGACTGACGGCGCAGGATCCCCTCGTGCAACGCCGGTGCTGCCACCGGGGCTGGTTCGGTCACGGCCACGGCTGTTGGTCCTCCCGCTGTAACAGTTGCGTTGCACGTCATTACGTCGACGCACGGACGGACTGCGGGGATGAACGCTGTCCTCGAGTCCCTCGCACGTACCAACGACGCAGAACGCAGGGGATCACGGGTAAATCCGAAGATCCTTGCGGGGCGGAACCGTGGCCCTGCTGCGCACCGTCCCCATCGGCACCGGCATAGTGGGGGCCGCACGGAGGGCTCGGACAGATTTCCGGGAGTCCGCACGACGTTCGGAGCAGGTGGCTCGGAGCAGTACCGAAGTGCAGTACAGAAGTGTTGAGTTACGAAGTCCCAGGGGGATCACCACATGCGACTCATTCGACCAGCTCTCACCGCACGTCAGGGGAGCGCACGTCGCACGCGTTCCTCGGTGCTCGCCGTGGCCGCAGTCACTGCGGTCCTTGCGCTCACCGCCACTGCCTGCGGTCCGAGTGAGGACAACGCCAGTGACAAGCCGAGCAGTGCCGCCGGCCAGTCCTCGGACGGCAAGATCACCATTCCGGACGATCTGAAGGACCGGCTCAAGGAACACGGGATCGACCTCGACCAGTGGAAGAACGGCGAGTGGAAGAACTGGGACAAGGACCAGTGGCTGCGCGAGGCCAAGGACTTCGTCAACCCGATCATCGAGGGTCTCTGGGACCCGGACCGGATGCGGGATGCCGACAAGTCGCCGGAGCAGCCGGTCGATAACGACATCTCGGGGGACGTGGGTGTGACGGACCCGACGCCCGCGCCGGTCCAGGCGGCCGGTGTCCGGACGCCGTACCACGCCAATGCCGCGGAGTCCGGGAAGCTGCTCTTCGACAGCCCCGAGGGCTCCATGGTCTGCTCCGCGACCGTGGTGAAGGACCCTGCGCACCCCGGAAGGTCCAACCTGGTGTGGACCGCGGGGCACTGCGTGCACGCGGGCAAGAAGGGCGGCTGGTACCGCAACATCGCCTTCGTGCCGTCGTACAACAACAGAGGTCTGTCGACGGCCGAGCTGCAGAAGGCGACCAAGCAGGAGATCGCGCCCTACGGCGTGTGGTGGGGCCAGTGGGCACAGACGTCCGACCAGTGGATCTCTCAGGGTTCCTCGATCGGCGGGCAGGGCGCCCCGTACGACTTCGCGGTGCTGCATGTCACGCCGGAGAAGGGCTCGACGGGTAAGTCCCTGGAGGAAACGGTCGGCTCTGCGCTGCCTGTCGAGTTCAATGCCCCGGCCGTACCGAACATCGACAGCATGACCGCCACCGGCTTCCCGGCCGCTCCGCCCTACGACGGCCAGAAGGCCTTCCAGTGCGCGGACAAGCCGGGTCGGCTCTCGCTGACCGCGCAGGACCCCACGATGTACCGCATCGGCTGCACCATGACGGGCGGCGCCTCCGGTGGTGGGTGGGTCGCGGCGGGCCAGGACGGCAAGCCCGCCCTCGTCTCGAACACCTCCATCGGCCCGGTGACGGCCGGCTGGCTGGCCGGACCGCGCTTCGGCAAGGAAGCCAAGGGCGTCTACGAGTCGGTCAGCAAGAAGTACGCAGGGCAGTGACGACGGACCGTCACCCGGCCAGGTTCGGGTGACGGTGACGGCACATCAGGGACCCCGGTGCGGCTGTTGCCCGCCGGGGCCTTTGCTGTCGCGCCACGGCCCCGAGTGGCCCGCCGCACCCCATGCGGGTTGTGTCTCTGCGGCAAAGAGCATGCTCCGCACCGTCATAGGGTGGGCCTGCATCGTCGGTGGCCGTTGGTCCGGCCACCATTGAATGGCTCGCCGATGGCGGTCCCACCGGGGGCGACGGCGCCCCCTATGACTACGCGGTGCTGCATGTGAAGCCGGAGAAGGGCAGCAAGTCCCTTGAGGAGGCTGTGGGCAACGCCCTGCCGGTCAAATTCGACGCCCCCGAGATCTCGAAGATCAGCGCGATGGGCGCCTGGGGTTACCTCGCCGCCCCGCCGTACGACGGCCTGATCATGCACAAGTGCGTCGACCGCCCCGGCCGGCTCTCCATCAGCCCGAGCGCTCCGACGATGTACCGCATCGGCTGCACCACGACCGGCGGCTCTTCCGGCGGCGGGTGGTTCAGCGAAGGCAGTGACGGCAAGCTCGCGCTGGTCTCCAACACCTCCATCGGCCCGGTGACTTCGGGCCGGCTCGCCGGCCCCCACCTGGGCAAGGGCGCACAGAACGTCTTCACCGCGATGAGCGAGAAGTTCGGCAGCCAGTAGCAGCCGCGCGTACGCCCGAAGGCCCGCTCCCCGACGAGGGAGCGGGCCTTCGGTCCGTTCTGAGCCGTACCGCGCTGCGGTCAGTGCGCCACGGGGACGAACGAGGAGAGGACGGCTGCCAGTTCCTCATGGACCCGCGCCTTGAGCAGAGTGCCCTCCGACGTGTGCTCCTCGGAGATCACCTCACCCTCGGCGTGCACCCTGGAGACCAGTCCGCCCTGGGTGTACGGGACGAGTGCCTCGATCTCGACCGAGGGCCGAGGCAGTTCGGTGTCGATGAGTGCGAGCAGCTCGTCGATACCGGCGCCGGTACGCGCCGAGACGGCGATCGCATGCTTCTCGATGCGCAGCAGCCGCTGCAGCACCAGCGGATCGGCCGCATCCGCCTTGTTGATCACCACGACCTCGGGCACGTCCACCGCGCCCACTTCGCGGATCACCTCGCGCACCGCGGCGAGCTGTTCCTCCGGCACCGGGTGGGAGCCGTCCACCACATGCAGGATCAGATCGGATTCACCGACCTCCTCCATGGTGGAGCGGAACGCCTCGACGAGGTGGTGCGGCAGATGCCGTACGAACCCGACGGTGTCGGCCAGGGTGTAGATCCGGCCGGTCGGCGTCTCGGCCCGGCGTACGGTCGGGTCCAGGGTGGCGAACAGTGCGTTCTCCACCAGGACGCCCGCACCGGTCAGCCGGTTGAGCAACGAGGACTTGCCCGCGTTGGTGTAGCCGGCGATGGCGACCGACGGCACCTTGTTGCGCTTGCGCTCCTGGCGCTTGATCTCGCGGCCGGTCTTCATCTCCGCGATTTCCCGGCGCATCTTCGCCATCTTCTCGCGGATCCGACGTCGGTCCGTCTCGATCTTGGTCTCACCGGGACCACGGGTTGCCATGCCGCCACCGCCGCTGGAACCGCCGCCGCCCATCTGACGGGAGAGCGACTGACCCCAGCCGCGAAGCCGCGGCAGCATGTACTGCATCTGTGCCAGCGAGACCTGCGCCTTGCCCTCCCGGGACTTGGCGTGCTGGGCGAAGATGTCGAGGATCAGGGCGGTCCGGTCGACCACCTTGACCTTGACGACGTCTTCCAGATGGATCAGCTGGCCGGGGCTGAGCTCACCGTCGCAGACGACGGTGTCGGCCCCTGATTCGAGGACGATGTCGCGCAGCTCCAGCGCCTTGCCCGAGCCGATGTAGGTGGCCGGGTCGGGCTTGTCGCGGCGCTGGAAGACGGCGTCGAGCACCATGGCGCCTGCCGTCTCCGCAAGTGCGGCCAGCTCCGCGAGGGAATTCTCCGCGTCCTGCACGGTCCCCGAGGTCCAGACGCCGACCAGCACCACACGCTCCAGGCGCAGCTGTCGGTACTCGACCTCGGTGACGTCCTCGAGCTCGGTCGAGAGTCCTGCCACACGCCGCAGTGCGGCGCGCTCGGAGCGGTCGAACTGCTCGCCGTCCCGCTCTCCGTCGATCTCGTGGCTCCAGGCGACGTCCTCTTCCATCAGGGCGTCGGCCCGAAGGCTCTCGGTGAGGCTCTCGGTGACATTCTCCGTAGCACTCTGCGCGTCCTGCGCGTCCTGGGGAAGGGAAGAAGAGGAGGTCATTGGATCCTTACGTCGATGGAAGTCCGTTACATCAGTCACAACGCGTGACCTCTCCCGATGATTCCCGCTGTCGGGAAGCCGGTCCGGCCGCCGCGGCGACCCGTCGATAGTGGCATGGTCCGCCGGGCCCGTCACCCGGGTTTATCGCTGTCCGTCGGGCTTGGCACTGTGCCAGTCCGGGTGCCCCGGCATCGGCGGGGTCTTGTCGCCGTACAGCCAGCCGTCGAAGAACGAGGTCAGGTCGCGGCCCGCGGTCTGTGACGCCAGCCGGACGAAGTCCGCGGTGGCGGCGTTGGAGTCCCGGTGCTTCTCCACCCAGCTCCGCTCCAGCCGGTCGAATGCGTTCTCGCCGATCTCCTGGCGCAGCGCGTAGAGGATCAGTGCGCTGCCGTCGTACACGACCGGCCGGAACAGGCTGAGCTTCTGTCCGGGCTCCGGAACGTCGGGGCGGGCCGGAGGGCCACCCGCGGCGCGCCAGCCGTCGGACCTGATGTAGGCGTCGTGCATCCGGCTTTCCAATGGCTTGTCGGCGTGCTCCTCGGCGTAGCGGGCCTCGTACCAGCTGGCATGGCCCTCGTTGAGCCACAGATCGGACCATGCCTGTGGGGAGACGCTGTCGCCGAACCATTGGTGGGCGAGCTCGTGCACCATGATCGATTCGACATACCACTTGGGGTAGGCGGTCTGGGTGAACAAAGACCGTTCGAAGAGCGAGAGTGTCTGGGTCTCCAGCTCGAAGCCGGTGTCGGTGGCGGCGACCAGCAGTCCGTATGTCTCGAAGGGGTAGGGGCCGACCTGCTCTTCCATCCATTCCAGTTGACCGGGTGTCTTGCTGAGCCAGGGTTCCAGCCGCTTGCGGTCGGCGCTCGGCACCACGTCGCGTACCGGCAGCCCGTGCGGCCCGGTCCGTTTCAGGACGGTGGAACGGCCGATGGTGACCTGGGCCAGTTCGGTGGCCATGGGGTGTTCGGTCCGGTAGGTCCAGGTGGTCTCGGCACCGTTGCGGGCCGTTCCTGCGGGCAGGCCGTTGGCAACCACCGTGAGGTCCTTGGGTGCGGTGATCCGGAATGTGAAGTACGCCTTGTCGGCGGGATGGTCGTTGCTCGGGAAGACCCGGTGCGCGGCGTCGGCCTGATTGGCCATGGCCAGACCGTCGGCGGTGCGCAGCCAGCCGCCGCTGTCCCGGCCGCCGTTCGGGTCGCTGGTGTGCCGGACGGTGATGTGCAGCGGCACTCCGGCCGGGAGCCGGCCGGGGGGCTGGATGACCAGGTCCTCGTCCGCCGCGGCGAAGTCGGCGCGCAGACCGTTGATTTCGACCGTACGGACAGTGCCCTGGGCGAAGTCGAGGTTGATCCGGTCCAGCGGCTCGGTGGTCCGCGCTTCGATCGTGGTGACGGCGTCCAGCGGCTTGCTGTTGCTGCCGTGGTAGGTCAGTCCGATGTCGTACGAGAGGACGTCGTACCCGGGGTTGCCGAGGCGCGGGAAGAGTGGATCACCGATTCCTAGCGGCACGGGTGAGGGGAGGGCGGCGGCAACGAGGGCGGCCGATGCGGTGGCCAGCAGAGCGGCCCGCAGACGGCGGGAGATGATCGGCATGAACTACCGCTACCAGCGACTCCCACCTGTACAGGTGCGGCGCGCGCCATGCCACTCGAACGAGATCGCTGTGGCAGATGGCGCTGCGCGGCGGGGTCAGACGGTGGCGGCGGGGTGCTGGGCGCGGCTCACGTCGTACACCCCGGGCACGTCACGCATCGCGCGCATCAGCGCCGGTAGTCCGGCGGCATCGGGGAGCTGCAATGTGTAGGTGTGCCGGACGCGCTGTTCGCTGGGCGGTTCGACGGTGGCGGCGATGATCGCCGCGCCCGCCACCGCGATCGCCTCGGTGAGATCGGCGAGCAGCCGGGGCCGTCCGAAGGACTCGGCAACCAGGGTGACCCGGCACCCGGCCGCGTCGCCCCAGCTCACCGAGACCGGCGCCCGGCCGACGGACTGCATCCGGGCCACCGCGGGGCACTCCAGCCGGTGCACGGTGACGGCGCCGCCGCGCACGACGAATCCGGTGACGGCGTCGGGTGGTACGGGGGTGCAGCAGCCCGCGAGTCGTACGGTGGCATCCGGCCGGTCCACCACGGCGCTCGCGGTGCGGCTCGCGGACCTGGCGTGCCCGGGGTCGGTGTTTTCCTGGGGCTGTGGTTCGGGCCTGGGCCCCGCGGGCCTGCTGCTGTGCGGGCCCTGGGCATCCTCGGGATGGGCGTCAAGCCAGCCGGTGATGGCGATACGGGCGGCTGGGGTTCGGGCGTGGTCGAGCCAGTCGGGCGAGGGGCCGGAGGCAGCGTCCTCGGCAAGCAGCAGCTGCACGGTGTCGCCGTCGCTCAGTACGGTGCCGAGGGTGGCCAGCCGGCCGTTGACCCGGGCGCCGATACAGCTGTGCGCCTCGTCCCCGTACTGCGCGTAGGCGGCGTCGACGCAGCTGGCTCCGGCGGGCAGTCCGAGCGTGCCGCCGTCGGTGCGGAAGACCGTGATCTCCCGGTCCTGGGCGAGGTCGGCACGGAGTGTGGTCCAGAAGGTGTCGGGGTCCGGGGCGGACTGTTGCCATTCAAGGAGCCTGGAGAGCCAGCCGGGCCGGGTCGGGTCGGCGCGCTCTCCGTCCGCGGGTTCGGCGGACTGCGGCGCGGAGCCGCTGTCCGCCGCGTACGGATTACCGAGGGCGATGACGCCCGCCTCGGCGACCTTGTGCATTCGGTGCGTACGGATGAGAACTTCGGCGACCGCCCCGTCGGGGCCAACGACCGCGGTGTGCAGGGACTGGTACAGGTTGAATTTGGGGGCGGCGATGAAGTCCTTGAACTCGGAGATCACCGGGGTGAAACAGGTGTGCAGTTCACCGAGCACGGCATAGCAGTCGGCGTCCTCGCCGACGAGAACCAGCAGCCGGCCGAGGTCGGTGCCGCGCAGTTCGCCGCGTTTGATCCTGACGCGGTGTACGGAGACGTAGTGGCGCGGCCTGATGAGGACTTCTGCGGGGATGCCGGCCTCCCGCAGCACCGCTGCGACGTTCTCGGCGATGGCGGCGAGCGGGTCCTGGGTGGCCGCGGCGCCGGAGGCGTCCGGTTGCGCCGACGCGGCGGCGATCAGTGCGCGGGTGTGTTCGTACTCCTCGGGGCGGAGGATCGCGAAGACGAGGTCCTCCAGCTCGGTCTTGAGGGCCTGTACGCCGAGCCGCTCGGCCAGCGGGATCAGCACGTCGCGGGTGACCTTGGCGATCCTTGCCTGTTTCTCGGGACGCATCACGCCCAGGGTTCGCATGTTGTGCAGCCGGTCGGCGAGCTTGATCGACATCACCCGGACGTCGTCCCCGGTGGCGACCAGCATCTTGCGGAAGGTCTCGGGTTCGGCCGCCGCTCCGTAGTCGACCTTTTCGAGTTTGGTGACGCCGTCGACGAGGTAGCAGACCTCTTTGCCGAATTGTTCCCGCACCTGATCGAGGGTCACTTCGGTGTCCTCGACGGTGTCGTGGAGCAGTGAGGCCGTGAGTGTCGTGGTCTCGGCGCCGAGCTCGGCAAGGATCAGCGTGACGGCGAGCGGGTGCGTGATGTACGGCTCGCCGCTCTTGCGCATCTGTCCGCGGTGCGAGGACTCCGCGAGTACGTAGGCCCTGTGCAGGATGGAGAGGTCGGCATCCGGGTGGTGCGCGCGGTGGGCCTCGGCGACATGGCCGATCGCGTCCGGCAGCCGGTCGCGGGAGACGGGGCCGAGCAGCGCGACGCGGCCGAGCCTGCGGAGATCGATCCGGGGACGGCCCCGCCTGCGGATGGGAGCACCTGGGTTGGTGGCCTCTGCACTCATGGGGCACCTCCGGCGACGTCGACCGGCGGTGGGGAGGTGCGGACGCGCCTCCGGGCCGGTGCTTGATGCTACCGAGCCCACCACGTGGCGGAGTCCGGCTCTCGCTCAGCGTGAAACGGATCACCCATTCGAGCGAAGCTCTAGCCGATCGCCGTTTCGAGCCAGGCGGAGTCGATCAAGCCCTCGGCAACGATCACGGCGGCTCCGGTCATCTCGATCTCGCCGTCCGGCCGCTCGGTGATCACGAGGGTGCCGCCGGGCAGATCCACCGTGTACGTGACCGGGGTGCCGGTCTCCGCGGGGTCGGCGCCGTCCCTGCGGGCCGCGGCGACGGCCACGGCGCAGGCGCCCGTGCCGCAGGAGCGGGTCTCGCCCGAACCGCGCTCATGGACCCGCATCGCGACATGGCACGGTCCGCGGTCCACGACGAATTCGATGTTGACGCCGTCGGGGTAGACGGCCGCGGGGCTGAACGGCGGTACGGAGAGCAGATCGCCGGCGTGCGCCAGATCGTCGACGAAGGCGACCGCGTGCGGATTGCCCATGTTCACATTGCGGGCGTCCCAGCTGCGGCCGGCCACGCTGACCGTGACGCCGTCCTCGGGAAGGAGTGCACGCCCCATGGAGACGGTGACGTTGCCGCCCTTGGCGATGTGCACCTTCTTCACGCCGCCCCGGGTCGCGACGGCGAGGTCGCCCTCCTCGACGTGTCCGGCATGCTGCAGATAGCGCGCGAAGACCCGTACGCCGTTGCCGCACATCTCGGCGATCGAACCGTCGGCATTGCGGTAGTCCATGAACCACTCGGCCTCGTCCGCCATTGCCCGCGCCTCCGGGTGCGCGGCGGACCGTACGGCGTGCAGCAGCCCGTCACCACCGATACCGGCCCGGCGGTCGCACAGTCGGGCGACGACGGAGGCAGGCAGGTCGGTGGCGTTGTCCGGGTCGGGAACGATCACGAAGTCGTTCTCGGTGCCGTGCCCCTTGAGGAAGGCGATCTGCGAGGTGCTCACAGGGCAACTGTACGAGGCGGCGCCGACAGCCGACGAAACCGGGCCGCGCAAGGGTGCACCGGGCAGCGACCGGGCATCATGCCGAAGCAGGGTCTCTGCGCCACACTGTTGCAGCCGCTCCGTCCGTCAGCGGAGCCGCGCCACACGCCAGACGGCCAGTGCGACCAGTGCGGCGCACACGGCGACGTACAGGGCGATCACGCGCCAGTCGGATCTCTCGCCCGAGCCCCGCTGCGGCAGCCCGGGCCAGGTGTAACCCACGCGGCGGGCGGCCATCATGCCCCAGCCCGCGGCGCAGCAGCTGATCAGCAGGCCCAGCATGGCGACGACCGCGCCGCCGTCGCCGAACTCGAAGGCGAGCGGGAACGCGAACATCAGCGATCCCACGGCGGCGAGCATGACGATCGGTGCGAGCTGCCAGATGCGCAGACGCCGCGCGGGCCGCAGCTCGACCTCGACCTCGGAGGTCACCTCGAGCTCGTCGGGCCCGTCAGGGCTCAAGCGTCCTGCCTCGTGCGCCGTGTCCGGTGCGTCTTGTTCCGTGTCGCGAGGGCCGGCCTCCATCGCCACGCGCCCTCCCAACTCGGACTCCACTGGTCGATCGATGCTCGATGATGGCACGCTCCCGGTCACCGAAATGACGGGCAGGGCTTCCCGATGCCATCACGTGATCAGGCTGTTATAGCCCCGCTTTAGGGTTTACGCAGGTCGGATGCCTGCTGCTGGTCAGCGAGTCAGCGAGAGGTCAGCAATAGCCCCAGGTCAGCGCCGGATTGACCGGTCGCGACCAGCCTGGGTGGAACAGGTCGGCCTCCTGCGCATGGCCCGCGACGACGACGCCTTCCGCCTCATCGTCGACCTCATGGCCGGCATGGGCCTGCGCAACGGCGAGGCCCTCGCCGTCAACGTGAACAACATGGTCGCCAAGGACGTATATCGGGTGCACCAGCAGGTACACGACCGGACCGTCACCCTGGAACCGCTCAAGCTCAGGAAAACCGGCGAATTCCGTGAGGTGCCCCTGCCCTCCTTCGTCCGCGAAGGCATCGAACAGTACGCCGCGACGCACGGAACCTTCGCCAACGGCTACCTCCTCAAGACCCTGCGCCCCAGCACCGGGAACGCCTTCCTCTCACCCACCACCCTCAGGAGATGGTGGACCCAGCTCCAGGAGCAGAAGCCGAACCTCGTCCCCGAGGGGATGACCATGTACAGCTTCCGCCACTACTTCGCCTCCAACGCCCTCGGACAAGGCATCCCCATCACGGACGTCGCGGACTGGATGGGACACTCCGACATCAACATCACCTTCCGTGCCTACCGGCACCTCCTGCCCGGCTCCATCTCCAAGGCCGCCGCACTCCCGAACAACGGCCTCGACTTCAACACCAGAACGATAGAAGCACCCGAAGGCACCGCCGCGGCCTGACATATCAGTAGGGTCGGGGACTGGCGCGGTGGCCTGTGAGGCTCCGTTTCCAGCCCCCGCCCGTCAAACCGTGCATGCGCTTCTCGCGCACACGGCTTACCGACATCGTTCACCGGCTGGCATGCACCGCCACCCTGCGCACGTTTCCAGACAGGCGAAAGGCTCCGAGCCTGGCGAACCACGCGCCATCGTGGCGCTTGCCCCACTTTCTGCCCGGGATGCCGCGCTTGCGATTGTCGAAGATCGCGAGACGCTCGTGGACGTAGCTGTCGATCGTGGAGAACTTCCCGGCGGAATTGCCGTTACGGAAGTACGCCGCCCAGCCTCGCAGGACCGGGTTCAAGTCGGCGACCACGGCCGACAGCGACCGTCCCACGTGCCGACGGTCGGTCGCCGCCCGGATCTTGTCCCGCAGCACCCCCATCGCCCGCTGAGACGGCCATCGTTGCAGGTGGAACCTGCCACGGCGGCGCCACGATTCCACCTTCCGGTGGTGGAAGCCGAGGAAATCGAAACCCTGCCCACCCCTGGCGAGATGGACGATGCCGGTCTTCTCCGGATGCAGCTGCAACCCGAGGCCGACCAGCACCGTCCCGGCCAGTTCCCGCGCCTGCACGGCACGTTCCCTGGTCGGGCACAGAATCACGAAGTCGTCGCAATACCTCACCAACACCCCGAGCCGGTGCCCGTCTCGCTGCCATGCCACGTCCAGGACGTGCAGAGCAATATTGGCGAGCAACGGTGAGATCGGTGAGCCCTGTGGGGTCCCTGCTCCTGGTGAGCCGGTCGCCCCGTCCTCCAGAACCCCCGCCCGGAGCCACATCCGGATCAGCTTCAACATCGGGCCGTCCACGACGCGCCGGGCCACCTGGGCCACGAGGGCGTCATGCCGAATCGATCCGAAACAGTCGCGGATGTCGGCCTCAAGCACCCACTCCCGGCCCCGGTTCGCCTCCACGCGCACGCTCTCGCACGCGTCAATCGCGGACCGCTTGGGCCTGAACCCATAGCTGACCGGCAGGAAGTCCGCTTCGAAGACCGGTTCGAGAACCAGTTTCGCGGCGGTCATCACCACCCGGTCCGCCACCGTGGGGATCGAGAGCGGCCGGAACTCTCCCGGCCGCCCCGGCTTGGGGATCAGGACCTGCCGCAGCGGTGACGGGCGATACGTATGCGCCCGCAGTTGCTGCGACAAGTCGTTGAGGAACTCCTCCACCCCGGCGGCGGCCACGGCATCGACGGTCACCCCGTCCACGCCGGGAGCGCCCCGGTTCGCACACACGCCGGACCAGGCCCGCCACAAGACATCTCTGCGGGAGACATGGCCGTACAGGGAATGAAACCGACGTTCAGGATCTTGCTTGGCACAGCGGTAGAGCGTCCACTGCAAGGCACGGACCTTGTCCAAAGGCCGGCCATCCAGTCGTGCGACGCCTTCCTTCCGGCGGGCGGAACTAGCCACTCCGGCACTCACCCGAGCCACCTCCTCACACGCGACACGCATCGATGAAGCAGGGGCCCTTCGCTCCTGACGGGTTGTGTTGTCCCGCCGATCGGCACTACTACGACCCCCTCCGACTGCCTCTCGGCAGCCCGCCACTTCCCGGCTCCACCGGTTATAGGCGGGCCCTGCTTCCCGGGCCGCAGACCCGGGGCCGAGGAGGCCCTCTCCAGTTCCCAGGACAACCTTCCGGCCGTTCCACGCCCCTTACGCCGGGAGGTTCTTCGACGCCCGCTCCAGATTCCCAGGCGTCTTCCCTGGCCTTCGCCCTCTAAGGCACGGGCTCGGCTCCTCCTTGGCCCCGCTCACGCGGGTCGGTGCTGACGACGCTGCAGGCTTCACTTGATGTTGCGGACCGGCCGGTTGCGCACCCCCAAGGGGTGATCGTCGCTCCACTTCGACACCGGCCTCTCGACCGATGCCGGGAGCCCCGCTACCGAGGACTCTGGCGTCTCCTCGGACCGGACTTGCACCGGCTGGCTGCCCTGAACTTGTCGCCCGAATTACATCGAACCTCCTTCGCGTCCGACGTTTCGGACTGCTGGACGTACGCCTCGATCCACCGTATGAATCCTGATCGTGGATTTCGGATATTTTTCAGCGGTCATTCCGAATGCAGGCAGGCGGAGATTCCGGGTGGTCGTCCCAGCCCTGACCATTCATCCGAATTGGGCGGCTTGATGGTTCGATAGCAGCAAGGTGCCGCTGAACTGCAAGGATTCGAGTGTTGAGGTCGTATCCGGCACAAGAGTCAGGGCACCTTTCTGGTGAGCGAGCGTACAGGGGTGGGACCGGAGGCACCTCAGCCATCACACCGTGGGATCCACGTTCCACGTCTCCGGCAGATCGCTGCCGCAGAAGACGCACACGAAGTCGTCCTCGCGCACGATGTTGTGCTCCTGACAGCCAGCACACCACCGGAACACCACCTCGTGGGTGAAGCCGGAAGGCCGTTCGAGCCCTGCGTTGTCCAGAGCACGAGCGACTTCCTGCCAGGAACTGATGTCGGGGCGATACCCGGTGGACTGGTTGCTGACCTCGCTCACGACCCACCGATCCGCCTCGCGCACGAAACCGATCTCGCCAGCACTCAGAACCATGGCTCCGCCGGCGCAGGCCACGTGTTCGCTCCGCCGCGGCGCCAGCCGAAGCGCACCGTCCGTGCCGACCACGAAGGTGAACGGCTCGGTCAACTCCGCCGCCGATCGCCCAGCGATCCAGTCGCTGAATTCAGCTGCCGAGCTGATCCGGCACCCGCGGCTGCCAGGTTGGACCGCAGCCTTCAGCTCGACCGGTCCGACATATCTATAACCCTGCCCCCGCGCACTCACATAAGCCAACCTAAAGCACTTCCGACACACGCCCTAGCCCAGATTCAGGTCATCGATGGAGACTTCGTTCAGCGAGTTTCCAGCCTGCAACTCCCAGGGGCGCTGGCCAAGGACCGGGTGAGGCACTCCAGGGCCCCACGAATCCCAAGACTGGAACGACTCAATTGCGCCCAGGGCTGGACCATAAGGGCCAATCACCACTCCGGAGCTGATCGACCGAGAGAGAAGCTGAAGGAGCTTTTTGATCTCACCCAGAGACGGCTCCGGCTCCCTGCTCCAACATCCGAGCCACGAGACCGCAGGCGCCGAGTCTGCGGCGCGAACGCAGACCCATACCCGCTCAGCGGACTCCTCATCTCCGCGCAGCACAAACGCGGTGAAGTGCACCGCAGCGTCCAGTCGCACCGCAACGACGTTCATCGCCCTCCTAACATGAATTCGATAAGCGTATTTGGGTCCATCCGTCCGGAAAGAACTCTGTTAGCGATTTCAGCTGTGCGGTTGTTCCCGTTCCCTGGCCTTGCCCAACGCGGGCCCCGAGCCGAACAGGTGGGTAAAGCCCACGGAGCCGACCGACCCCACCGGGAGCTGCGCACTGGCCAATGCCCTGTCGCTGCCTCGCCGTCGGCCTGGCCCTCGCAGCGCGGGAACGTCCGGGCTTCCTCGCGCTTCTGGTCATCCGCTGCGCTGTCTTTGCGCGGCCTGGTCGCTGGCCGGCCCGCGGTGGCGGAGCCGAGAGCGGGCCGGGTGGGCGGCCGTGCCGCGGGCGACCCGCGCCAGCGGGTCGCCTTGAACCAGTAGAGAAACTTTGAACAGCTCGACCTGCTGCCCTGCGCGCCCGGTATTCGGGAGATTTTTTGTCGCGCGTGCCGGTGTATCGGACCTTGGTGCGCCATGGCTGGCCGAGCCTGCCCGCCCTCGGCGAACGTCGATGAGGTCCACACCTGAAACTGAAACTAGACACTGCAGTCCGACGGAGCCCCGATGGTGCCGAGTCTGGCGAGGGCGAGGTCCGGGGCGGGCGGGGCTTGCGGACGAAGACGGAGTCCCTCCGAGAACCTCGTGGGGACTCCGCCGTCCAACCGTGCTGCCGTCAACTACTGCCGTCGGGCGGTCTCGCGCGACCCGGAAGACTCAAGATTCGCAGCGAGGACCAGCACTTTATCGCCCACTATTCCGCTTCTTCAAGGACAGCTCCTCCTCCGGAGAAAAGAGGGCATTATAGACTTTTACATGCCCAATTTCTGGTAGCGCCAGATCGACAGTCGCATTCAACTGATCCTCCGACAGAACATGGAAGCCGCGCGCTTTCAACAGTCGAAGTACGTCCCGCTGGAAATCCGATGAAGAAGCCTCCCGCGAATCAATGAATTCCACGTCTCCACAGGCATGCACCCTTGCAAAAGTGGCATACGGCCCGACCATCGAGAGGCGAACGAGATGCAACCCGTGCGACTCGACCGCATAACTGAAACACACGTCGCAGTTAATATCCGTGCCGTCGGTCAATGTTGCAATTCCAGCCAGAGCATCGATTAGGTCGCGGTATGGCTGGCGTCGTGCTGCAGTCAGAGCAAAGGCCCTCCTGGGAGCACCGATGTCCTCATATGCATTTTGAATATCCTGCAACAAAACGTCCCACGCCCGCCAAGACCAGGAGGTTCTTGCTCCCACAGATCCTCTTTCTTTCATCTCGCTAGTCAAAGTACTCGCGACCCACCGGGGGCGGGCGTGCGTCTTGCCGGACTGATCAATGTGAACCCGCACCCTGGTCTGCCAGCCCCCATTGGGCCCCCTTCCCACCGGTCGGCCGTACTCGTAGTCGCGAACATTCGAACGACCGGGCACCGGAGTTCCGTTTTGCCAGGCGTCCCGCGCATAGGCATCTGCCTCACTGCGACTTCCGAACACAGATGTCGGCGTGCCGTTGTCGAGCCGCTTTTGGCACTCCTTCGTCCCGAGAACATGCTGATCTTGCTTCTGTCGAGAAATCGACGGGACACAATTGTTATGAACCAGGACCGGCGCGTCCCCTGCCAGCACATAGTACGTGTGCTAAGCGAAGCCTTCGACCTGCTTTTTCGCAGGTCAAGTACGGTTTGCTGGTCCGGTGAGGTGCGTGGGTGTCCGTGGTTGTGCGGGGTTGTTGCCGTCGCTACTGCCGTCAGACGGTTCAGCCCAGGTGCGGCTTCTCGCTCTGTTCCAGGAAGTGCTGGAGCCTGAGTCGTTGGGTGTGGTGCATCGGCAAGTGCTCGATCTCTTCCGGCGGTAGGAACCGGAGTTCGGTGGACTCGTCGGAGATTGCCAGTTGGCCGCTAGTGATGCGGGCGGTGAAGCAGACGTTGAACTGGCGGCGGACCTCGCCGTCGGTGTAGGCGATGATGTGTTTCGGGTCGGTGTAGGTGCCGACCAGGCCGGTGATCTCGACGTCGAGGCCGGTTTCTTCCTTGACTTCGCGGACGGCTGTGCCTGGCAGGGAGTCGGTGAGGTCCATGCCGCCGCCGGGCAGTGCCCATAGGTCGCTGTCGCGGCGGCGCTGGAGGAGGATGCGCCCGTGGTCGTCGGTGACGACGGCGGAGGCGGCGACGACCATGCTGTTCGGCTTGGGTGCGGTGGGGTCGTCGTAGTACTCGGTGCGGGCCACAGTCAGTCAGCCTTCCTGTGTGCCGCATTCGCTTCCATGATCTCCGGCACTCGGCGGCGACCCTCCTCCTGGAGCAGGGCGTCGAACTCGTGGTGATCAAGGAACTGTTGGGGCACGCCCACATCGGCGTCGCCGCCACCGTGTACGCCCACGTCCGGCTCCGCCTCCAACGCGACGCCATCGACCTCCTCGGCCACGCCCTCCGCAACCCCACCGAGAGCACCAGCAAGCCCGACGACGGCAACGAACCACCCCCCTGCGCAACCCCCGTCCGCTGACGTTGCCGTCAACTACTGCCGTCAGACACCACAGAGGCCCCACCGGAACATCATTCCGGTGGGGCCTCTGCGGTTATCGCTGGTCGTTATCGACGGGTAATTCTCCCAGCTGGGCGGCCAAGCTTCGCGTCAGAGATCAGTTTCCCATCCAGGGAGACGAGAAATTCGCCGACTCGACCTGCGACCGCTCCGCCAATGGTTGACCATTGATAGATCTCGCTACTTCTTCGAGACCATCGAAATTCCGCCGCTCGCAAGGGAGAACATTCGCGCAAAAGCCTTTCGAGCATCCGGGTCCCGATCAATTCGCTCCAACGACTCGAACGTTGCCGGATCAAGATCGATCGTGGCGATTCCGCCAGCTTCCTCGCCATCCGCAACTGAGAACAACACGAGACACCGGTATGCCCACACAGCCCCTCCTCACTCCTCGCGCATCAGTGACTGGAGGACGACGGCGCTATCCCTGACCTGGCTGCGGAGCGCATCTACCGAGGACCATCGAGTCGCCCAGCCTCGCCTCTCCGCCTCCAACTGGATCGCGATCAGCGCATCGAAGCTGATCTGACACACGCGAAAGTCGGGGTCGGTCGAATGAATCAGAGGCATCAGGTACTACTCCGGGTCGTAGACGTCAATGCGTATGGGCGTATCTGGGTCAATGCGCCCGTCTCTGACTCTTGTTTGGAGTTCGTCCCAACGGTGATGCCCCCAAGGATCGTGCCGTCGCACGAGACGAGGAGTCCGTCTCCTTCACCAGGGTTGTTGATTCCATCCAGAAGTTCTTCATTGCTCAGTTCCTCGTGATACCACTGCGGCGCTGGATCCCGGATCTTCTGCCCCTCGGTGTATTTACCGATATCACCAGCCTTCTCGGTTCGCGTCGTGATCCCCGGTCCGCACGTATTGTGCACGAGAACTGGAGTTGTCCCGGCGAGTACATAGTACGTGTGGAGCTCGTCGACGGTGAAGTTGTAGGTTTTGGTGCGCTTGGTGAAGGACTTGTTCCCGGTGATCTCGACTGTTTCACCGGTATCGGTGCGCAGCGTCATCCCCGGGGTGAGGTCGCCTGCTTCCACCCAGGCCCGCTCGGACGGGGACCAGAAGGGGTGCTCGCGTGTGGCCGTGAGCTTTTCCGGACCGTCCGGTGTGAGAATAGTGAGCGTATTGAGTTGCTTCTCACCCTCGCTTCGGATGAGGCGCGTCACCTTTCTCGGGCCCCTGCTCCCCCGTCTCCGGGTCGGCGGCCATGACCATGTCGCCGACTTCGATATCCTCGATGTCTTTGGTATCGCCGTCGGCCATGAGGACGTCGGCGCCGGCCAGGAAGCACTTCGGCGCGTATTTGAACTTCCCGACGGGCAGCGCCGTCATCAGCGCCTGGAAGCCGATGTTTTGGCATATGGGGCACGTGTTGATGAGGGGGATGTCGTCGACGTGTGCCCAGTACTTGGGAAGCCCGTGGGAGTCCTCACCCTTGGTGTAGAAGTCGCGGATGGCGAAGCACGATTCGTCGAATGAGAAGCTGCAGCGTTCCCTGAAGTAGAGCTCTACGTTGAGTGCGTAGCTGAGTTCCGGCATGTAGGTGCCGAGGTTGCTCATCTGTGCGACGCCGGGGAGCTTCGACTGGTAGTCCCGGTAGACGTCCGGCGGGGGCAGCGCGGGGGCGCCGTGCCCCAGATTCGTTATGACCTTTCCGGCTCCGGGGCTGTTGCCGTGACCAGCGGGCACCGGTTGGGTGCTGGGGAAGCCGGGTGTGCCGCGGACGCTGCCGTCGGGGTTTTTGCCCCCGTTCTCATCGCCTCTGGTTCCGCCGTCGGGGCGTGTCCAGCCCATTCCGTCGTTGCAGCTGTCGCACCAGAGGCCGGAGGGGTCGGATGCGGTAACGGGGGTGTTGTTGGCGTAGCTGTATCCGTTGAGGGATTGGGGCTGTGCCGGGTCGAGGATGGGGTCGATGCTGATGAATTGGCCGATGGTGGGGTCGTATTCGCGGGCGCCGATGTGGGTGAGGCCGGTGGTTTCGTCGGTTGTCTTGCCAAGGAAGCCCTCAGCAGAACGGATCCCGAGAGTGGGGCAGGACCATGTGGAAGGAGTAGACCTTCGGGATCCCGACATGGGCCAGGATGCCGCCCTCGTCTCCCCAGTCGACCTGGGCCTGGGCGCCGGGCACCACTTCGAAGCGGCGGTGCAGCCGGGCCAGCTCTCGCGGGGTATATCCGAGCTCCTCCGCAATCCTGGGGCGGGCCTGCTGCACATACATCTCGACGCGCTGGTAGTGGTGCGGGAAGTCATACTGCTCGACGAGACGCTCATGGATCACCGCGGCCTTCAGCAGCACCCCTCGGCCCGCAGCCAGGCATCGATCACATGCGCCCACGGCTTGATCACCTGGTTGCCCAGATCCGACCGCGGCGCCGCCGCCGGAGGCTCAGGAGGCCCGTCGCTCTCCAGGTACTTCTTGACCGTCCGCCAGTTCAGGCCAGTCTCCCGGGCAATCTCCGAGATGCTCGCACCCGCCTCATGCAGAGCCCGGAAACGCCGCAGTTCCAGCCACCGCTCCGGCTCCAGCAACATTCGTCGGCCTCTCCTCGACGCGTCATGCAGTCAGCGCCAGACTCCTCTCAGCACGCCAGACCCCACCCCGACACGCCGGTTTACCTCTGCAGATCAACCCGTACGCACCTCTGCACCAGAGCCCGTACGCCGACATCGAGCATCCCGACATTGGCCATGTGGGTCGGGTACTGGTGGAGATTACCCGCCGGGGCCGAGCAGCTGCCCGCGCCGGGCTGGGCGAGCCTCGTGAACCCGACCCTGCTGTGCATCTGCTGTCGGAGTGGCTGTGGGGGCGTATTGGCACGGGTTGCGGCGTCGGAGCCGACCAGCCCGCGGGCCAGCAGAACAAATCCGCTGGCAGCCGGCAACGGCTGGGACCTCCTCCGCGTCCACGCGGAACCCGGACTCCTGGCCCTGTCCCTGCTGCGAACAACCGGACAATCCATCGGCCCCGTGCTGTACGACCAGCCCAGCACACGCCTGCACTTCGCGATTCCCATGAGCACGGCCGACGCATGGCACGGCCTGCCCGTGCGGCTACTCTCACACGGCTCATGACTGGTCGCCCCGAACCCCTGCCGCGCCGACGAATACTTCGGCGGCTGGTGCGAACTACGCGACGACGACACCCTCATCGACCCCGAGAAGCTCCGCCATGCGCTGCTCCAGCACGCGTCCCCCTCCCCCGTCACCGGGGAGAAGCCTCTATGAAAGCTTCGAACGATCCCGGATTGACGCCTACTTCCTCCCAGGAAGAAAGCCGCATCGATAGCGCTCGATTACAGGTCACACCACTCACCCAATCCGCTGACCTCTCCAGTCCGAACGAACTCGTCAACGAGATCCCAGGCGTGCTCTGCACGAACCGCAAAGTCACCTGTAAATTCCGCCAATTCGCCCATGATCGGAACTTCGATCACCATCGTTGCGGGGACGGAAGCGTCCCCTGAAAGCAAAGACATGGCATCGGGGCTTACAAACCGGTGGATAACTGCATGTTCGCCGCGGAATCCGAGGGTCAATTGCGGATAGTCGCATTCCGGATGCCGAACTTCCAGGTATCCGGCACCAAACTCACGCAACTCTCGGAAACGGTCGGATAGTTCACTGAGGTCCGTCTCCTTCTCGAGTGGATAGAATTCATCCGATTCCGGCGATGTTGCCGTCCACACCACGTTCATCTGTCCACCTCTGATTGCTCCCTCGTCACCGAGGCCATGGCTTGGGATCGTTCGCGTTACCGACAGGCTGGGGGTCCAGGCTTCGGTGAGGCGGCGGTGGCCGTCGTAGGCGAAGCACTGGGTTTCGGCGCCGCTGGTGCTGCCGAGCGTGGTGGGGTCGGTGATGGAGGTGACGTTCCCGACCTGGTCGAAGCTGTAGTTGAGGTCCTGCAGCATGTAGGGCTGGGCGTCGGCCTTGATGTTGCTGCGGGTGAGGCGGCCGGTGCCGTCTTCGAAGGTGTTCCTGATGGATACCTTCTTGTGATCGGCCGTGTTGGCTGTTCCCAGGCGTTGTTCCCAGGGCTGGCCGAGCGGTGAGTAGGTGGTGTTGAGGAGGTAGCCGGTGGAGCCGCCGACCGAGGTGATCTGGCCGACGTTGTTGTATCCGTAGTCGATGATCTCTGAGGGCAAGCCCCCGAGAGCCGGCTCCTCGGCGGTCTCGACTGTGCCGTCGAGGTTGTAGGAACTCTTGAACGACAACGTGCTCAGTGCGCCGAACGGGTCGTCAGCGGGCAGTTCGAGGGTGTTGGCCACCGGGCGGGACAGGCTGTCGTACTCGGTGATGGTGTCGGTGTACGCCTGCCCGGCCTTGCCGCCGACGTATCGGGTGGACTTGTCGGGCTGGCCCTTGAGTAGCGTGTCGTAGGTGTACCCGGTGCGCTGGTTGGCGTCCGTCTTGGAGCCGGCCCAGGTGCCGGTGATACGGCCGAGCTCGTCGTATCCGGTCAGGATCGATTTGCCGCGCGAGTCGGTCGACTTGATGGCCCGGTCGAGGACGTCGTACTCGGTAGCGCTGGTGCCCTTGTCGGGGTCCTTGGCCTCGCTTTGCCGGCCGAACAGGTCGTATGTGTAGGACCACTTGGCGTCGTCCGGGCCGGTGATCTGTGTTTGCAGGCCGCCTCGGGAGTAGGTGGTCCTGGTCGACGCGAAGCTGACGCCGAGGCCATCGCCGTACTGGGTATCGGCCGGCGACTTGCCGGCGTACTCACGGCTTTCCACGGTGCGGCCGCGGATGTCCGTGATGGCGCGGGCGGCGGTGCCGCCGTCGAGGGCAGTGGTGGCGGTGGAGTCGCCGGTGTAGCTCGTGGTGGTCGACCACTTCTCCACGCCGAAGACGTGCAGGGTGCTCTTGGTGGCCCGGCCGGCTCCATCGAAAACGGCGGCGCTTTGGTTGGGTGATTCACCGTACTCGGCACGGGTGTAGGTGCCGTTGGGTGTGCTGGTGGTGTCGAAGATGTTCGCGTAGGTCTCGTACGCGAGGCCGCGGGTGTCGTAGCGGGTGTCGGTCAGCAGGCGACCGCCGTTGGACGTCTCGGTCTGGCTCTGCAGCGGGCGCAGCATCGAGTCGTAGATGGCGTAGCTGGTGGTGTAGGTCTTGCCGTCCTTCTTCAGCGCCGCGGTCGATACCCAGGACGGATCTTTGTTGTCGATCGTGTATTCGAACTTGGTGTTGGGGCCGAAGGTGGCGCTTTCGCTGCCGCGGTCCCGGTTCGGCAGCCACACCTGGGTGAGGCGGCCCAGGGCGTCGTAGACGAGTTCGGTCTTCTTCAGGTTCGCGTCATAGGTGCGCAGCGTCTGGCCACTGCGCGGATCGAGGAAGCTGGTGGTCTTGAAGGTCTTGGGATCCGTGCTGATGATCTTGGTTACCGGCCCTGCCGTGGCGGGGGTGTACGCGGTGGTGGTTGGCTGTCCGTCCGCGTTGGTGACCTTGAGCGGCCGGCCGAGGACGTCGAAGTCCGCGGTCGCCGCGCTGGTGAGCGTCTGCCAGCTGGGCGTGCCGGATGCGTAGCCTTTCGCGCGGCCGGTCCAGGTGACCAGGCCCTTGGTCGGCTTCATCGAGTCCGACCACGTGGCACCGTCATAGGCGGTCGCGGTGTCCGACAGGACGTCGCCGGGTCGCTTGTCGTCGGCCGGCAGGTCGAGCGTGGTGTCGGCGACGGAGCATTCCTTGCCGACGGTGCGGGTGCGGGAAACGAGGCTGTGGATGCCGGCGTCCGTGTTGCGGGCGTACCAGGTGCGGGTGCAGGTTTCGTCGCCGCCCAGGCCCTTTTGGCCGTAGTCGTCGTGCGAGGTGACCATGCCCAGGTCGTCGTAGCGGCTGGTGGTCACCTGGGTGCGCCAGGTCTTGGAGGCTGTGAGGTAGGTGCTGGCGTAGGCCGAGTTGGGCCGTACCCAGCGGGCCGTGTGATCTGTCGCGTCCGGCACCGACTGGCTGGCGGTGTTCTTGTACGTGTAGTTCGTGTACGAGGTGGAGATCGGCTGACTGCCGTTGTATGTGACCTTCTGGAGCAGCTGACCCGAGTACTGGTCGCTGTCGGTCAGGGCCGTGAAGTCCACATCGGTGTCCATCAGCGGCTCGATGCTGACAGTCTTGGTGGTGCCGTCCTTGTTCTTGTCCCCGTTCATGCCCAGCAGGTAGCGGGAGACGCTCTTGGAGCGGGTGGTGTCCAACGCTCCGGTGTAGGTGGTGACGTCGCGGTAGCCGCGCCACTCCGACCACGTCCGCTCGTCCTTCGGGGTGAACGGGTCATCGCTGTGGCGCCAGGCGGCACCGGCGTAGTCGTAGGCGTGCTCGATCGTCTCGTTCTGGCCGGTGGGGTCGGCGACGCCGACGGCCAGGACGCGGTACTTGTGGAACCAGTCCACCGACGCCTCGGAGGCGCCGTTGATGTTCCAGAACTGCGGGTAGCAGGAGCGGGTGTTGGTGTCCTGTGCGGCGCCGAGGACTTCGCTGCGCTTGCACTCGGGCTGCGACAGCGTGACCGTCGTGATCGACCCGGTCTCGGAAGTGATCGTCTCGATGCGGTGCCGCTTGAGCGGCAGGATGTCGTCCGTGCCATCGACCCGGTTCGGGCGCAGCTGGTAGGTGAAGGTCACCGGGTTGACATCGATCGCCGCGGGACCGGCCTTGGCTGTCCGCTTGATCGACTCCAGGACCAGGACGTGGTCGGTGGTGTCTCCGATGTCACCTGCGTCGTAGTAGTCCTGGGTGAGCGTCCAGGTGTCCACCGGGTCGTACGCCTTGGTGGTGGCGTTCCAGGAGAAGGTGCTGATACCGGTGAGACGCTTACGGGAGAAGAAGGACGGGCCGGCTGCGTTGCACTCGGTTTCGCCGTCGCTGCAGATGGCGTCGAAGGGGACGTCGGGCCAGTTCTTGGCGGTGTCCTCGGTCAGCTCGGCGCAGTCGCCGACGGTGCAGCGTTCGGCGTGCGCGAGGGTCACCTTCGCATCGGCGTCATCGGTGAACAGGGCGCCCTTGCGCAGCCCGTACTTGATCTCCTTGAGGTAGCCACCACGGGTGTAGGAGGCGTTGGCGGTGGTGGCCTTGTTCTTGGGGTAGTGGTTGGTTTCCTTGGTGTACCAGTAGGTGGAAGCGTTGCCGCTGGTGTCCTCGATGTAGTCGAGATTCCATCGCCACGCCTGCGTCAGGGACCGGTCGGCGAAGGCGCTGCCCGTGTCGTAGCCGGGCTCGCCCGAGTCGTCGCCGAATACGGGGGCGGTCCAGGTGGAGTTGGTGCGCTGGTCGGCGGCGCCGTCGAGCTTGTTCAGGCCGAACACGTACTTCGTGCCGTCGCCGGTGATGACGGTCCAGTACTCGCCGTTGTCGTCGCCGTTGTCCGCGCCGGTGGAGCGGGTCACGGTGGAGGCGTCGTCGTCCTCCAGACGCCAGTCTCCGGAGGTGTTGTCCTTGATCAGGCGGCTGGATTTGCCATTGAGGACGATGCGTGCGTTGTCGTACTTCCAGCAGTGGTCCGAGACGTCCGTATGACCGTCCTTGTCGCAACTGCCGTAGGTGCGCTCGATGTAGGACTCGGTCAGGGAGAAGCCCTCACCGACCGCGGAGCCCTGGTTGTTGGTGGTGGCGGTGCGGCCGTCGATGCTGCCCGAGTCGTAGGAGAGCGACAGGGGTGGCGTGGGGCCGGCCGCGGCCGGCGGCACGCTAAACCCGTAGTTCCAGGTGAACGCACCGGAGCTGCCGCCAGCCTCCCAGGAGGATGAGGGAGAGAGTTCCGTCGCCGAGTAGTTGCCCGTTCCCTTGGGTGACTCGCCGGATGCGGCTGCAGCAGCAGTCACCGCCAACACGGTGGCGCTCGGCACCTCAGCGCTCGCAAGCAACTGGGCTGATGGCCCGCCGCGCTCCGCCTTGGCCAGGGTGACCTGGGCCGCAACCGACTGCTCGGAAGCGTTGTTATCCGTCTTCAGCGAGGTCTGCTTGCGGCATCCGGCCCTCTCCGGCGTCGTCAGTACGCAGGCGGGCAGCTGCACCAGACGCAGCCGCTGGGCCCAGTCACCACCGAAGGCGGAGGCGAAGCCGCTGTAGTCGACGCTGATCTCCGCAGTGCCAGCGGCGTCCGCGGCTGCGCTGAGCAGCACGCCGGTGATGCCCGCCTTGTCCGCGGCCTTCTGGTCCAGGATCGTGACCTGGGCGGTACCAGATGCAGCTGCGTTTCTGCCCTTCTCAGGCACCACTGAGACGGACGTGCCGCCGAGCTCTGCCGTGGCCTGCTTATCATCAACGAGCTCGATGCTTGCGGTATCACGCTCGGGCCAGGTAACCGTCTGTTCATTGCGGGCACGCTCCGCCTGCGCAGCCCCGGCCTTCTTGCCCGCTGCGACCCTGTCACGAGCCTTCTTCGCTCCCAGGCCCTTGACCTCTTTGACCTTGCTTACCCGGGGCTTGGGAACATCCGGCCGGTCCGAACCAGCTCGAACCACTCCGGCGTCCTTGGCGACCGCGCCCTGTACCTCCCCAAGAGGGGCAAGCAGGGCCAGCGCCACCACAGGAGTCACCAGCCGGCGTCCCCAACGCCGTCCACCACCCGAACCCCGTCTTGAGGTGCCTATGCCAAACGCCATCAGAGTTCCGTCCCCACCCAGTCCACAAGGTTCAGAAAGGTCATTGAGTCGCCACGGCGACGTCACTGTTCGGCCGCACGTGGGCGGCGGCCTTCGTGCCGCCGCCCATCGCCGAAATCAGTCGCCAACGTGTGCGTCGATCTGCTCCGGGCTGGCCATCGCGCCTGCCCACAGCCGCACTTCCTCGACCCGCGCGGGCAGGAAGTGCTTCCATGTTCCGTCCGTGAAGCCCTTGCCGATGGCGAAGTCCCCGGTGCCCAGCTGGACGGTGAAGTCCTTGGAGTCGCCCTCCTGGTTGTAGCCGAGGTGCAGGCTGATGGTGCCGTACATGGAGTCGTAGATCCCGGTGAGCCTGACCGGGGTGTCCAATGCGGCCACTTCCTCCGAAGCCACAGAGCTCCATGTCCCGTCCGCGTTCAGACGTCCGAAGTGCCACACACCGAGGGGGACCGACCTCTCCTCCAGGGTCTCCTCGTCGAGTTCGGTGCCCTTGCCGGTGAGCTCGTACCAGAAGCCCCACGCCGAGCCGTCGGCCGTCCGTTGTCCGAGAACCTGACCTGTGTAGCCGACGGCCTTTCCGGCGAGCGTCGCGCCGTCGAGCTGCACCCTCGTCGTCACGGTGAACGCCGCGTGGTCGTAGACCAGCGGACCCGCTGCCGTGGCCGCGTCATCGACGCCGTCGAGCACAATGGCCTCGCCGTCCAAGGTCGCACCGCCGGTCAACGTGAGACTCTTCCCGTATCCCGAGGTGGTGTCGGCGACGGTCGTCCCACTGCCACGACCGGCGTCCCAGTCCGCCATGAGCTCGACTCCCGCGAACTGCTCCGAAATCAGTGCCCGTCCCTCATCGGCGACCTGCTGGTGCGTCAGGACGGTCTGCCACACAGCCACCTCGTCGATCGACCCCGGGAAGTACTGGCTGAAGGTTCCGCTGACGTTTTCCTGGCGACCGATCTGCAGCGGACCCGCCGACTCCCACGAGCCGGCACCAGGCTTGATCACCTGCCCCTGCCTTCGGCCGTCCACATAGAAGGCGAGTTCATCGGTGGCGGGATCGTAGGTGGCGGCCAGGTGCGTCCAGACGCCGACCTCGGCCGGGTAGGCGGAATACTGTCCCCAGTACTGGCTGGCATCGGCCTTCATCATTCCGAAGTACCACTTGTCGGCGCTGGCCAGATAGCGGAACGTGAAGGGAGTCTTCTGGGCTCCGCGTTGGGACAGGACCGTGGCGTCCGCGCCCTTCTTGTCCAGCCGCACCCAGGTGGCCATGGTGAATGCGGACCGTGTCTCCAGCACGGTGGCGGCGGTGGCCGCGTAGCTGCTGGTGCCGTTCAGGGAGAGGCCCTTGTCCGTGACGGGGTTCGCCAACGGCTGGCCCTGCGCGTCATGGGTAATCACGCCGCGTCGGCCCCGATCATCACGGACCGCTCCGCCACCGAGGGTGGCTCCGTGCCGGCCTGCGGTGGAGGTCGCCGAGTTGATCGCGGCTCCATCGGCTTCGTCGAAGTGCCAGCGGCCGATGGGACCTGGTCCGGCGGCGACGAGGAAGTCCACCGCGTTCCACGCCCCGTAGCGGCCCACGTTGTCCTTCGCCCTGGCCCACAGGGTGAAGCTGCCCTCCCGATCCGGTGTGAGCGGAACGCTCGCTGTGGAGCCGTTGACCGTCAGCCAGCTCGTCATGCCCGAGAGCGTGTACTGGTAGGACACCACGCCGGTGTCACCCGTGGCGGGCGCGAGGCTGAAGGTGGCTTTCTGCCCCGGACCGCCCCTGCCCTCACAGGCGTTGGGAAGGCACTCGGTGTACGGCGCACCGATGGTGATCTTCGGAGCCTTCGGGGCGGTCGGGTCGACCTTGAAGTAGCAGAACCCAGTGGTAGAGCCATTGGAAGGACCGGAGAGGTGGCTCGATCCGTTGTTGTAGAACGACTGCGTCCAGGCCCGGTAGCGGTGTACCGGCCCTTCGTTCAGGGTGGACCAGCTGATGACCTGCTTCTTCCCGTCCCCCGCGTATCCCGTCGACGGCCGCGCGTCATTCGTCCCGATGTTGGTGTCCGCCCACGTGCCGTCAGTGTTCTTCCGGTCGACGTCGAAGAAGATCCGCAGCTGCGCGTCCTCCTCACCGCCGGCCTTGGTCTGCGTCGTCGCGGTCAGCGCCGGCGTCGGGTCGGACGCGATCGTCGGGTTCGACTCGCTGGTCGAGCACACCGTGCCCGAACCAGTCACCAGGCCAATGCCACTCGGCTTGTCCGGGATACCCACGAAGGAGACCTCGAGGACGGCATCGTTCTTGAACCGCTTCCATGCCGCGGTGTCCGACTCATCGTGCGCCCGGATCTCCAGCGTGAGCCGGGAGAACTTTCCTGCCGCGAAATCCTTCACGGTCGGCGTGAGGTTCTCGTTGGTCTCTTCCGGATCGTCGTTGAACTCGATCGCCGCATTGGGCAATCCGGGACTGCAGAGATCTCCCCGGCCCGCCGACACGTGACGGTCGCCCATCAAGTCCAGCTCCTTCGGGCGCGAGGACCACGTGGTGGAGGACGAGATGTTGTTCGTCCGCACCAGGTCCACCCAGCGCGGCTCGCACTGGAAGGCCCACGGCTCCGTCACCCGAAACGTGGCATCCAGGACATGCTTGCCCTTCAAACTGGCGGGCGAAAACTCGTAGTACAGGCGCTGTACGTACCCGGGCCCGCATCCATAGCCGTTCCAGGTGCCACATTTGCCAGCACCCTTGCCCTGGTCGTCGTCACCATTGCCCCAGGCATAGTCCTCGTAGCCATCCGAGCGCAGCAGCGTCCGCTCGGATTCGCCCCAGGTTACCGACGGATCGATGTACAGCGGATAGACTGCCGAGTCCTTGACCGCGAGCAGATCTGCATCCGGCACGGTCGACAGCGTCCCCTTCCCGACCTCGATGTCCACCTTGGCAACCTGATCGCCCTGCCCCGGCTCGGTACCGGCGCTCGATGAGGCTTTCGCGGCCGGGTCGGAGGGAGCAGTCTCATCCAGCGCGGCACGCTCCGAGACGACCGCCGGCGGCGATGGCTGGTCCTTGCCGGCGGAATTCCACATACGAGCCGGCGGCGCCTTGAACACCGTCCTGCCGTCATCGTCGATTGCGGCGAGGTTGCCCGACGCGCCTTCCTTGACGTTCAGCCGAACGCTGCCCCACAACCTCGACCCGCTCGCCGGACTCCTTCGCCGCGGCCAGCGCCTTCTGCCCCTCGGACAGCTCCGGTGGCTCTGTCTCCACGGTGGCCGCGGCAGCGATCGGCGCCTGCACGACCATCGTCGACAGCAGCGCCGTCAGTGCCACGCCGATCACACCCGAGGCGCCTCGGCTCAGCAGGTCTCTTCGACGCTTGCGGGCATGGCGATGCCCCCGCCCGAACTCCACAGTCCCCACCCCAGAGTCACAAAAGATCTACAAGTGGCTCGGAGTCAACGCCTGATCATCTGCAGTAGTCAAGGGGGATGAGTCGCATGGGTCAGAAGTGGCGGCAGGCGGCAAGTCCCATTAGGACAATGTGCCCTATCCGTGCAGCTCGGGCCGCCGCCAGTGGCGACACGCTCCGTGACGGTTTTTAACACCCAGAAACCAGCCATAACCGAGTACGCCGCGATGAAACCGGTGTCCGGACTTGCCGGTCCACGACGTGCACACTGCCGTTTGGGCGAGTCGCGCGCTATGGGCAAGATCTCGCCAACAACACGGCTGCGGTGCAGAGATGGCGCTTAGCCCATCTCACTGAGCGACCTCGGGTCGCTACAGAGAGTGCAGGACCTCGAGCGTTTGAAAGTTTCTTCCGGAGAAAGGCCTTCCTCTCGCTATCCGAGACGGACAGGGGACCGACCGGCACTAACTGCTCTCGGCGCGGTGCGCACGCTTGAGGGGAAGCTCCTGGGCAGGGCGCTGGCCTTGCGCCATCCGGACCGCATCGTAGATGCCGGGGTTGGCGAGAAGAATGCAGTAATCGTCAAGATCTGTGGACCGGGTAGTCGGAGGAAGCCGATCGTTTCCTTGAGGAGATGAAGGCTTTTTGCGCGGTATGTGGCGCTGTCTCGCCAGGTCTTCTCTGCCCGCAGCAGGCGCCAGCCCTTCAGGACCGCCATCGCCTGCTCACCCACACAGCGGATCTTGGCGTGGCTGCTGTTGCGCCGCTGCTTCCGCCTCTCGAGCCGGCGGCCTCTGAACGGTACGCGGACGTGGCAGCCGGCGCCCTGATATGCCTTGTCCGCCCAGCACCTCACGTCGGCGTCGGCGAGTCCGTCAATGATGCCGTGCTGCCGTGCGGCGGTCAGAGCACGAGTGGGTCCCGGCAGCGCGGGTGAGCCCCACAGCAGACGTCCGAACGGGTCGATGAGGACCTGGACGTTCGTCTGAAGGAGTCAACGGGCTGGCCCGCTGCTCTACCCGCAGGCACCACGGCAGCTCCCCCGTCGCATCACCCACCACACGCTCCGGCACCCCGCTCACAGCCAACCCGTGTAACTGACTCCCCATCAACAAAGCCAGCAAGGGGTCAGCACCGACACCCGAAAGGGCTGTCTCTGACTGCCGAAGCCTGACGAAGCCCCGCAACCCAGGAAACTCCCTCTGACCTGCTTCGATGCAGCCCAGAGAGAGCCCTGCTACGCCACCGATCTCCCGTCATGCGATCAGGCTGTAACCGCTCGTTCGACCAACGCCAGCGCCTGGTGCGGGAGTTCCCCGCGGTGCTCCGCCGCACCACTGAGCCAGTGGACCCGCGGGTCGCGGCGGAACCATGAGTCCTGACGGCGCGCGAATCGTTTGGTGGCGCGTACGGTCTCGGCACGCGCCTCGTCCTCGGTGCACTCCCGGGCCAGCGCGGCAAGCACCTGCTGGTAGCCGAGCGCCCTGGACGCGGTCCGTCCGTCGCGCAGACCGTGCGCCTCCAGGGCGCGCACCTCGTCCACGAGTCCGGCCGTCCACATCCGGTCGACCCTCAGAGCGATGCGTTCGTCGAGTTCGGGGCGGGCCACGTCGACGCCGATCTGGACGGTGTCGTACACCGCATCGTTACCGGGGAGATTGGCGGTGAAGGGCTTGCCGGTGATCTCGATGACTTCGAGGGCCCTGACGATCCGGCGGCCGTTGCTCGGCAGGATGGCCCGGCCCGCTTCGGGATCAGCGGCCGCGAGCCGGGCGTGCAGTGCCCCGGAGCCGCGCTCGACCAGTTCCTCCTCCAGCCTGGCCCGTACGCCGGGGTCCGTGCCGGGGAACTCCAGGGCGTCGATGGCGCCCTTCACGTACAGCCCTGAGCCGCCGACCAGGACGGGGGTACGGCCCGCGGCAAGCAGCCGGTCGATCTCGGCGCGGGCCAGCCGCTGATACTCGGCGACGCTGGCGGTCTCGGTGACGTCCCAGATGTCCAGCAGGTGATGCGGAACGTGTCCGCGTTCGGAGAGCGTCAGCTTCGCAGTGCCAATATCCATCCCCCGGTAGAGCTGCATGGAGTCGGCATTGACCACTTCGCCATCGAGCTGCTGAGCAAGGAATACCCCCAGATCAGACTTTCCGGCTGCAGTGGGACCGACGACGGTGATGACCCGCGGTGCGGGAGCTGAACTTCTCACCGCCCCAGTCTCGCAAACCTCCGGCCCTCTTCCGGAACGAGTGAGGTGACCGGCTCCGAACGGGAGTCGTCTGCCGTTCCGGCCACAAGCCCCCGGCCCTGGCCCCTGGGCAGGCGAGTAGCCGGGGGCGATGCTCCGAGCGGCGCGGATCTTCGCCCGTACCAGTAGAATTCGTAAGTGAATAGGGGCGTTTTTTCACGGTTTGCCGTTCGCTCTCATGGCTGCCTGATGAGGCCGTCGGCAGCGAGGTCGGAGAGGACGCCCGACCCTAGTCCCCCAGCAGGGAAGGTGCCCGATGGGCTTCCTGGACAATTTGAAGGCCAAACTGAGCCCCGCCAAGGACAAGGTCGGCGATCTCGCGCATCAGCACGGACACAAGATCGACCAAGGGCTCGACAAGGCCGCACGGACGGTCGACCAAAAGACCAAGGGCAAGTACAGCGACAAGATCGAGTCCGGCACGAAGAAGGCCAAGGAAGCGGTCGAGCGCCTGTCCCACAAGCACGACGAGGGTGGTACCAAGCACGACGAGGGCGAAACACCGCCGGGTACGCCGGGTGGTACGCCGCCCGCTTCCTGAACATCAACCGATCAAGCCCGATGGACGGCCGTGGAGCGACGACGCTGCACGGCCGTCGGCTGCATATGCTCGGGCAAGGGTACGGACGGGGCTCAGGACCAGGTGGCGACCAGGTAGCCCACACCGTACGGAGCGTCCTCGTACAGCAGCTGTCCACCCAGGCCCGCCCCCTCGGCCGCGCCCGCGAGCACCTGCCAGGGCGCCCGGCCCGCCGCTTTCAGTTCGGACGCCAGCGACTCGTCCAGCGCGATCAGCGCGTCGGGGTCCGCCGTGCCCAGCGCATGGGCGGCCGCCGCATCGAACGCCTCGGCTCGGTCGTCCAGATAGCCGGGGGCCTTGAGTGTGCGGCAGGCGCTGCCGTCGCCCATCACCAGCAGGGCCACCCGGTCCGCCCTGACGGCCAGGTCCCGTCCGGTACTCATGCAGCGACCGGTTTCGAGCGGCTCCCCCACGCCGAGCCCTTCGACCGGCGCCTCGGCCCAGTGCGCGCGGGCGAGCAGCCACGCACCGACGGCGAGGGACGCCGGAAGCGTGGGGTCCGCCACCGGCCCCTTTTCGCGCCCCAGCCGTACACCGAGGTCGATGCCGAAGCCCTTGAAGGTGCCGGTGGCCCCCTCGGGATGCGGGCCACGCCCCGCGCGGTCCGCGGGCCCGATCACGATCAGCAGATCGGGCCGGGCGGCGGCGAGCACGCCGAGGGCCTCGGCGCAGGCGTCCCGCAGGGCGTCGAGCTCGGGCGCGGCACCGGCGGCGACCTCGGGTACCAGCAGGGGCGGGCAAGGGCAGACAGCGGCGGCGACAAGCATGGTGGGCAGCGTACTGCTTGGGTGCGATGCGTCCGTCAGCCACCGCCGCCGTTCGCGTCCTGCCGGTGTCAGTCGCAGCCGCAGCCGGGGGCCGCAGCGGCCGGCAGCGGCGCCGGGGCACCGATACCGGGCAGCCCGAGCATCACTCCGGCAGGCTTGGTGGCCTCGGTGGCGGTGCGCTTCTCCCAGGCGTCCCCGGCCCGGGTCCGCCGTACGCCCACCGGAACGCCCTCGGCGAGGAGGTGGTGCGGGGCCGCGTAGGTGATCTCGACGGTCACCACATCGCCCGGACGCACCTCCTCGTCCGGCTTGGTGAAGTGGACCAGGCGGTTGTCGGGGGCGCGGCCGGAGAGGCGGTGGGTGGCGCCGTCCTTGCGACCCTCGCCCTCCGCAACCATGATCTCCAGCGTTCGGCCGACCTGCTTCTTGTTCTCCTCCCAGGAGATCTCCTCCTGGAGGGCGGACAGGCGCATGTACCGCTCCTGGACGACCTCCTTGGGGATCTGCCCCTCCATCTCGGCGGCCGGGGTTCCGGGGCGCTTGGAGTACTGGAAAGTGAAGGCGTTGGCGAAGCGCGCCTCGCGGACCGCGTGCATGGTCTGCTCGAAGTCCTCCTCGGTCTCGCCGGGGAAGCCGACGATGATGTCGGTGGAGATGGCGGCGTCCGGCATCGCGGCGCGCACCTTCTCGATGATGCCGAGGAAGCGCTCCTGCCGGTACGAGCGCCGCATCGCCTTGAGGATCGTGTCCGAGCCCGACTGCATCGGCATGTGCAGCTGGGGCATCACATTGGGCGTCTCGGCCATCGCCGCGATCACGTCGTCCGTGAAGTCACGGGGATGCGGCGAGGTGAAACGGACCCGCTCCAGGCCCTCGATCTTCCCGCAGGCGCGCAGCAGCTTGGAGAAGGCCTCTCGGTCGCCGATGTCGGAGCCGTACGCGTTCACGTTCTGGCCCAGCAGGGTGATCTCCGAGACTCCCTCGGCGACCAGTGCCTCGATCTCGGCGAGGATGTCGCCGGTGCGGCGGTCCTTCTCCTTGCCGCGCAGCGCCGGGACGATGCAGAAGGTGCAGGTGTTGTTGCAGCCGACGGAGATGGATACCCACGCCGCGTAGGCGGACTCGCGGCGGGTGGGGAGCGTGGAGGGGAACGCCTCCAGGGATTCGGCGATCTCGATCTGCGCCTCTTCCTGGATACGGGCGCGCTCCAGCAGCACCGGCAGCTTGCCGATGTTGTGCGTACCGAAGACGACATCCACCCAGGGGGCCCGCTCGACGATGGTGTCGCGGTCCTTCTGCGCCAGGCAGCCGCCGACGGCGATCTGCATACCGGGCCGCTTGGTCTTCATCGGGGCGAGCCGGCCGAGATTGCCGTAGAGCTTGTTGTCCGCGTTCTCCCGCACCGCGCAGGTGTTGAAGACGACGACGTCGGCGTCGCCGTCCGAGCCCTCGGCGGCACGTACGTAACCCGCGTCCTCCAGCAGCCCCGACAGCCGCTCGGAGTCATGGACGTTCATCTGGCACCCGTAGGTGCGCACCTCGTACGTCTTCAAACCGTCCACTACTCCACCAGCCACGTCGTTGCCGCTCACCCGTCCAGGGTAAGGGCTCCGATCGGGCCGCAAGGATGAATACCTCTCCGGCCGGGCTCACGGCCCCTGTGTCCGGGTGCGGGGACCGAGGCTCCGGACCACCGGGGCCCGGCCCTGGTCATCGCCCCGGCGGGCTGGCAGGATCGCCGCCATGCTCCAGGCACTGTCCCGTATCGGCCGGCCCCGCACCCTTCAGGCGTGCGCCGCCCTCGCCGTCGTGCTCGGGCTGCTGCTGTGGTGGCTGCTCCCGCTCGGAAACCCGACGCCAAGCGGCACGCTGACCTTCAGCACCGGCGTACGCAGCGGGGTCTACCAGCGGTACGGCGAGCGGCTCAAGGGGGACCTGGCCAAGGATCTGCCCCAGGTGTCGATACGGCTGCAGACCAGTGAGGGCTCGCAGCAGAACATCGCGCGGGTGGCCACGGGGAAGGCCGACTTCACCATCGCCACCGCCGATGCCCTGGCCACCTATCTGCGCAGCGGCAAGCCGGGCGCCGACCGGCTGCGGGGCTGTGTGCGGCTGTACGACGACTACATCCAGCTGGTCGTGCCGCGTGACTCGGAGGTGCGGAAGGTCTCGGACCTGATCGGCAAGCGCGTCGGGGTGGGGCAGCCGGGTTCCGGGGTACGACTGATCGCCGACCGGCTGATGACGGCCGCCGGCCTCGATCCCGCGAACGATGTGACGCCGCTTCCCGACGGCATCGACACCATGCCTCAGAGGCTGGAGAACGGCCTGCTCGACGCCTTCTTCTGGTCCGGCGGACTGCCCACCTCCGCCGTCCAGGAGCTGTCGGACCGGTTCGCGATCCGGCTGGTGCCGCTGGAGGCCCCGCTGATCAAGGAGCTTCAGGCCGTGGGCGGGTCCGCCCGCTACTACCGTTCGGCCGTGATGCCCGCCGACGCCTACCGCAACGCGCAGCAGGGGCAGGCGGTGCCGACGGTGGCGGTCGCCAATGTGCTGGTGACCACGGACCGTACGGATCCGGCGATGACGGAGGCGTTCACCCGGACCGTGATCGACAGCCGGGACCGGATCGGGCGCGAGGTGCACGCGGCCCAGCTGGTGGATCTGCGTACGGCGATCTACACCGATCCGCTGCCGCTGCACGAAGGGGCCAAGCGCTACTACCGCTCGGTCAAGCCCTGATCCCCGGCACCGCTCGGTCGGGCCCGATCCCCGGGCTGGGCCCTCGCCCGTCCGCGCTCAGCCCTGCGGGCCCTGGCGTGGCACCGACACCGTCACCCGCAGGCCGTGCGGCTCATGCGCGGCGTAGCTGAGAGAGCCGCCGCCCGCCGCCAGAAGGGCCTGGGAGATGGAGAGCCCGAGACCGGAACCCTGCACGTTCTGATGCTGGGCGCTGCGCCAGAAGCGATCTCCGACGCGCTCCATCTCCTGTGCGGTGAGGCCCGGTCCGCGGTCGGCGACGACGACCGTGACGTCATCGCGGCCGGAGGCGACCGTGACGAGGACCTCTTCGCCGGCAGGGGTGAATTTCAGGGCGTTGTCGATGATGGCGTCGAGGGCGCTCGACAGGGCGATGGGGTCCGCCCAGGCGGTCACGGCGGATGAGCCGTCCGCCCTGAGCCGTACTCCCTTCTCTTCGGCGACCGCTCGCCAGGAAGCGACGCGTTCCGCGGTGAGTGCGCCTATGTCCGTGAGCTGCAGATCGGCATCGGCGTGTTCGGCCAGCGCCAGGTCGAGCAGGTCGTCGAGAACCTGCCCGAGGCGCTTGCCCTCCGTGCGCACGGAGGCGATCTCCTCGTTGCCCTCCGGGAGTTCGAGCGCGAGGAGCTCGATCCGCAGCAGCAATGCGGCAAGGGGGTTGCGCAACTGGTGCGAGGCATCGGCGACGAAGGCGCGCTGCTGCTCCAGCACGTCCTCGACGTTGTCGGCCATCTCGTTGAACGAGCGGGCCAGGCGCCTCAGTTCCGGCGGCCCTCCGGAGGCCGCGACCCGAGATCTCATCCGGCCGCTGGCGATGTCGTGGGTGGCCGCGTCCAGGGTCCGTACGGGCAGCAGTACCCAGCCGGTGAGCCGGATCGCGGCGCCGACCGCCACCAGCATCGCGACGACTTCGCCGGCCGCGATGAGCAACCAGCCGCGCAGCGTGCGTGCGCGCATTTCGGAGGTGGGCGAGTCGATGACCACGACGGCGACGACATCGCCGTCCCGTACGACGGGTGAGGCGACGACGACCCTGCCCCGCTGCCAGGGCCAGACCTGCGGCGGATCGTGGCTGCGACGACCCAGGAGCGCCTCCTTGAAGGCCTCTCTCCCCTCCCCCTCGATCGGGAGCTGCCAGGTGGCCGGGGCCTTCGCCATGGCACTGTCGTCGCGGTAGAAGACACCGGCGCGGATGCCGTACACCGATGCGTAGGTGTCGAGTTCGCTCCGCAGGGTGCGGCGTCTCTCGTCGTAGCCGGGGGTCCGCTCGGCGATGAACTGGGCGAGCGCGGCGAAGCGTGCCGTGTCGTCGATGCGGTCGATGACGACGCGTTGCTGCTGGGCGCCGGCCACGCTGACGGCCAGGGGGAAGCCGAGGGCGAGCAGCACGCTCGCCATGAGAATGATGAGCAGGGGAAGCAGCCGGGTGCGCACCTGGGACGTACGCCTCTACGCGGACGGGGCGACGAGGCGGTAGCCGACCCCGCGCACCGTCTCGATCAGTGCCGGCAGCCGCAGTTTGGAACGCAGGGACGCGACGTGCACTTCGAGCGTGCGCCCCGTTCCCTCCCAGCTCGTGCGCCACACCTCGCTGATGATCTGCTCCCGGCGGAAAACCACACCGGGGCGCTGGGCGAGCAGCGCGAGCAGGTCGAACTCCTTGCGGGTGAGCTGGACTTCCGATCCGTCGACGCTGACCCGGCGGGTCGGCAGCTCGATGTGGACGTGCCCGAGGCGCAGAGCGACGACGGGCGTGGGGACGGTGTCCTCACCCGCCGATTTGCGCCGGCTGACGGCGTGGATACGGGCGAGGAGCTCGCCGGTGTCGTACGGCTTGACCACGTAGTCGTCGGCCCCGAGGTTGAGGCCGTGGATCCGCGACCGGACATCGGCGCGCGCGGTCACCATGATCACCGGGGTGGAGGTGCGCTTGCGGATCTTCCCGCACACCTCGTAGCCGTCCTGGTCGGGCAGGCCTAGGTCGAGGAGCACGACACCGAAGGGTTCCGTGTCCGCGGGCAGCAGCGCCTGCAGTGCCTCCTCGCCGCTGCGCGCGTGCACGACCTGGAAGCCGTGCCGGGCGAGGATCGCGGAGAGGGCGGCCGCGACGTGGTTGTCGTCCTCGACGAGCAGCAGTCTCAAGGCTCCCCCTTTCCGAAGGTGCGATGCCGGATTTCCGTAGGTGCGGTATCGGCGTGTGTCGGTGTGGTCTCTCGTACGCCCCTCGTCACTTCCCCGTAGCGAGGTGTTTCACGTCATGGCGTACCAGGGCATCCACTCCGATGACCGGTACGTCAGTCAAGGGCCCGCCCATCGCATCGAGCCATCTGTTATCCACCCGGTACGCCCCGGGCGTCTCGCCCGCCACCCCGTTCACGCGGAGTGTCCGGCCGCCGCCGGATCGTTATCCTCAATTTCCGCTCAGATGTAATGACGCTGGTAGCACCGCGTCACTAGGGTCCTTCCCAACCGAGGAGGACGGAGCAAGAAGCCGATGAGCGGAGTTTCAGTGACCAAGGGCGCCGAGGACGCCGCGCCTGCGGCGAACGACCTTGTCGTACTGAGCAACGTCAACAAGCACTTCGGCGCGCTGCATGTGCTCCAGGACATCGACCTGACCATCGCCCGTGGCGAGGTCGTGGTCGTCATCGGGCCCTCCGGGTCCGGGAAGTCCACGCTGTGCCGCACGATCAACCGCTTGGAGACGATCGACTCGGGCGCCATATCGATCGACGGCAAGCCGCTGCCCCAGGAGGGCAGGGAGCTGGCCCGGCTGCGCGCCGACGTCGGCATGGTCTTCCAGTCGTTCAATCTCTTCGCGCACAAGACGGTGCTCGAGAACGTGATGCTGGGCCAGATCAAGGTCCGCAGGACGGACAAGAAGGCCGCCGAGGACAAGGCCCGTTCGCTGCTGGACCGGGTGGGTGTGGCGACGCAGGCCGACAAGTACCCCGCCCAGCTCTCCGGCGGTCAGCAGCAACGCGTGGCCATCGCACGGGCGTTGGCGATGGACCCGAAGGTGATCCTCTTCGACGAGCCGACATCGGCGCTCGACCCGGAGATGATCAACGAGGTGCTGGAGGTCATGCAGCAGCTCGCCCGGGACGGCATGACGATGGTCGTCGTCACGCATGAGATGGGCTTCGCGCGCTCGGCGGCGAACCGGGTCGTCTTCATGGCGGACGGAAAGATCGTCGAAGAGGCCACGCCCGACCAGTTCTTCAGCAACCCGCGCAGCGACCGGGCCAAGGACTTCCTGTCGAAGATCCTTCACCACTGACTGATCCTTCACCACCGGGCCCGGACCGGCTGATCACTCACATCGCGTCAACTCTAGGGAAAACCACCATGCAGCTTCGTAAGGTCACCGCCGCCTCGGCCGCCGTGCTCGCCCTCGCCCTCACCGCCACCGCCTGTGGTTCCGACAACAAGGACGGCGGCTCGGACAGCTCGGGCGGCGGCAAGAAGATCAACATCGGCATCAAGATCGACCAGCCCGGTATCGGCCTGAAGACGCCAGACGGCAAGTACACCGGTTTCGACGTCGACGTCGCCACGTACGTCGCCAAGGAACTCGGCTACGACGCCAAGGACATCGTCTTCAAGGAGACCAAGAGCGCCGACCGCGAGACGGCGATCGAGCGCGGTGACGTGAAGTTCATCGCCGCCTCCTACTCGATCAACGACGAGCGCCTGCAGAAGGTCGACTTCGCCGGTCCGTACCTGCTGGCGCACCAGGACATCCTGGTGCGCGCCGACGACGACTCGATCAAGTCGCCGGCCGACCTGAACAACAAGAAGCTGTGTTCGGTCACCGGCTCGACCTCGGCGAAGAACGTCAAGGACAAGCTGGCCCCGAAGGCGCAGCTCCAGACGTACGGCGGCTACTCGGAGTGCCTGACCGGCCTGGAGAACAAGGTCATCGACGCGCTGACCACCGATGACAGCATCCTGGCGGGCTACGCCTCGCAGCAGAACTTCCAGGGCAAGTTCAAGCTGGCCGGCTTCCAGATGACCAACGAGAACTACGGCATCGGCCTGAAGAAGGGCGACGCCGACCTCAAGAAGAAGATCAACGACGCGCTCACCAAGATGGTCTCGGACGGTTCCTGGGACAAGGCCGTGAAGGCCAACTTCGGCCCGGCGAACTACAAGAACGAGCCCGCCCCGAAGATCGGCAACATCGTCAAGTGAAGCAGGGCTGACCGGGCGCGCCGTCCGTGAACGGCGGCGCGCCGTGCCCTCCTACACGCGGAAGCGCGGGAGATCGTGTTCGACTTTCTTGAAGGTTACGACCTGCTGGGGGCCTTCTGGGTGACGGTGCAGCTCACCGTCTACTCCGCCCTCGGCTCCCTCATATGGGGAACGCTGCTGGCCGGCATGAAGGTCAGCCCGGTCCCCCTGATGCGTGGCTTCGCCACCGCTTATGTGAACGTGGTCCGGAACATTCCGCTGACCGTGATCATCGTCTTCTCGTCGCTGGGTCTGTACCAGACGCTGGGCGTCATGCTCGGCGCCGAGGTCATCGACGACATCAACTTCCGGCTGGCTGTACTCGCCCTGGCCGCCTACACGGCCGCCTTCGTCTGCGAGGCGCTGCGCTCCGGCATCAACACGGTGCCGGTCGGCCAGGCCGAGGCGGCGCGCGCACTCGGGCTGAGCTTCACGCAGGTGCTGCGGCTGATCATCCTCCCCCAGGCGTTCCGCGCGGTGGTCAACCCGTTGTCCAACGTGCTGATCGCGCTGACGAAGAACACCACGGTCGCCTCCGCGATCGGCGTCGTCGAGGCCTCCTACCTGATGAAGGACATGATCGAGGCCGAGGCCCAGCTGATTCTGATCTCGCTGGTCTTCGCGTTCGGCTTCGTCGTTCTGACCCTCCCGACCGGCCTGATCCTCGGCTGGGTGAGCAAGAAGGTGGCGGTGAAGCGATGAGTTCCGTCCTCTACGACGCCCAGGGACCCCGCGCCAAGCAGCGCAACATCCTCTACACAGTGCTGTTCGTGCTGTGCGCCGCGGCCGTGGTGTGGTGGGTGTACGACGGCCTGGCCGAGAAGCACCAGCTCGACTGGATCAAGTGGAAGCCCTTCTTCACCAGCCCCCAGCCGTGGGAGACGTACATCTGGCCGGGCCTCCAGAACACACTCAAGGCGGCGTTCTTCGCCCTGATCATCGCGCTGCCGCTGGGCGCCCTGTTCGGTATCGGCAGGCTCTCGGACCACCGTTGGGTACGGATGCCGGCCGGCATCGTCGTGGAACTCTTCCGCGCCATCCCGGTACTGATCCTGATGATCATCGCGAACGCGGTGTATGCGGAGTACACCACCATCGATACCGATGTGCGTCCGCTGTACGCCGTGGTGACCGGACTGGTGCTGTACAACTTCTCGGTCCTCGCCGAGATCGTGCGGGCCGGAATCGAGACCCTGCCGAAGGGCCAGGCGGAGGCGGCCAAGGCGCTCGGCATGCGCAAGAGCCAGATCATGCTGTCCGTGCTGCTGCCGCAGGCGGTGACGGCCATGCTGCCGGCGATCGTCAGCCAGCTCGTCGTCATCGTGAAGGACACCGCGCTCGGCGGCGCCATGATGACCTTCCCCGAACTGCTGGCGTCGGTCCGCCCGATGAGCGCGAACTACGGTGCGAACACGATCGCGTGCTTCACGATCGTGGCCCTGATCTTCCTCGTGCTGAACTTCGCGCTCACGTCGTTCGCGAGGTGGCTGGAGCGGTGGCTCCGGCGCAACAAGAAGGGGAAGGGTGCCGCGCCCGGGGGCGCGCCCGAGACCATCGGTACGCCGTCGCTCGTCGTCGACGACGGGCGCGCCGCCTGACGGCTCGTCGGAATGCGTGCCCGAGGGGCGGTGGCAGATCTGCCACCGCCCCTCACCGCTCTTTGGTGTCGCTTGACGCAAGCACCGGCAGTAGGTTGCATACGTTCTGTGATCGCGCCCCCTGCCCCCGCCGCCACACTTCCTCCGCCGCCTACCCCCGTTTCGAGCCGCGCGCTCCTTCCGTCCGCGCCCTCGGCACCGTCCGCACGGATTCGAGGAGCCGCCCCGTGGACCCGGTGATCGTCGTCGGCGCCGGGCCCGTCGGTCTGGTGCTGTCGCTCGCCCTCGCGGCGCAGGGCGTCCCTTCCGTCCTTCTCGACAAGGATCCGGCCAAGGACGAGACGCGTCCCGCCCGTACGGTGGTGCTGCGCGAGGACACAGCGGCCCTGGTGGAGCGGCTCGGCTGCAAAGCGCTCCGGCACGAGAGCATCCGGTGGTCCGGTTGGCGGTCCATGCGGCGCAGGCAGCTGGTGCGTGAGCTGCCGCTCGGCAAGGACTCCCCCGACGGTGATCCGTTGCCGGCCCCCATCCATCTGCCGCAGCACGTCCTGACACGCGGGCTGCGGGACGCGGTGGCCGCACAGGAGCTGGTGCAGGTGGCTCCGAACAGCCGGATCGACACGCTGGAGCAGGACCCGGCCGGGGTCACCGTGCACACCAGGGAGCCGAACTCGACCTGGTGGCACGGGAGTTATCTGGTGGGCTGCGACGGGGCCAGGTCCACCGTACGCAAGCTCCTCGACATCCGTTTCCCCGGGCGTACGGCGGTGGAGCGGCATGCCGTCGCCGCGCTGCGCACCGAACTTCCCTGGCCCGGGCAGGCCCTGCTGCACCGGCTGCCGCCGTGGCGCACCGGCGGCGCCGAGGTGACCGCGCGGCCGCTGCCGGACGGCGCCTGGCGGCTGGACTGGCTGCTTCCGTCGCGTGGCGAGCTCGTCACCCCGGACGCCCTGATCACCCGGATCCGGGACACCCTGGCGGGCTGGTGCGGCGAGACACCGCCGTACGAACTGCTGGACACGGGCGTGTACACGCTGCACCACCGGCTCGCCCTGCGCTGGCGGGTCGACCGGGCCTTCCTGGCCGGGGATGCCGCCCATCTGCTGGGCGCGCTGGGCACCCAGGGACTCGACGAGGGGCTGCGGGACGCCGAGAACCTGGCCTGGAAGCTGGCCCAGGCCTGGCACCACGGCGCCTCCGACGTACTGCTCGACAGCTACCAGGCGGAGCGCCGGGCCGCGGTCGCCACACGGCTGCGCGCCGCGGACCAGTCGCTGCCGATACTGCGCGGCGGCGGAGGTCTGCGGACCCTGGTACCGGGGAGCGCACGGGGGCACGACTCGCTGCTCACCGACGGACATCTGGGATGCGGCCCCCTCGGTGCGCCCCCCTCGTACTCGCACTCGCCCCTTGCGCCCGCACGCGCCGAGGCGCACACATCTGTGGGTACGCCCCCCGGTGCGCCGGTCGCCGATGTACGGGTGACGGCACCCGACGGCACGACCGTGCGGCTGCGCGAGCGGCTGGGGCAGGGGCATCTGCTGGTGGTCCTGGTGGCGCCCGGAACCGTGGTGTGGGACCGGCGGCACTGGATGACCGCGGGCGTCATGCCCAGTCTCGTCGCGGCTGTCGACGCGCTGCCGGTGAAGGGCGAGCTGCTGGTGACCGAGAGCTATCCGGGGGCGTCGGCGCACACCGTGCTGCTGATCAGGCCGGACGGCCACCTGGTGGCGTCGTTCGGCGGGGTACGGCCCCGGGAGCTCTTCGCGGCGGCGGACGCGACGCGCGGCGGCGCGGCACGCACCTCAGTGCGCTCCGACCGGACAGCGGACATCAATTGACCATCGCAGGCGCACATGGTGTACTCCCAAACGTGATCGACACCGATGTGCGCCTGTGGCGGAGGGTCCATACGGACCTCGTCCGCTATGCGGGCTGCGTGTGTCGCCCGTCCTGCTGAATCGCCTCCTCCTGCCGCGCCGTGCGCACTGTCGTGCGGCCGTGCATCCGCGCGAACCCTCAGGACGGTCTCTGTGCCTGCCCCTGCGTCACCTTCTGTACTCATGTCCTCCGCCGCCGACGGCGCTACCGGTCCGACGGCCGCAGAGCTGCTCGATTTCGTCCGCCGTGTCGCCGCCGACGCCGAGATCGTCGCCTCGCTCCCCCTCGATCCCGAGGACCGCACCTGGGTCCAGCTGGAAGGACCGGGCGGCAGTGAGGCATGGCTGATCGGCTGGCCGCCGGGTGCCGGCACCGGCTGGCACGACCACGCCGACTCGATCGGCGCCTTCACCACCGCAGTCGGCACCCTCAAGGAGCTGTCGCTCGCCGCCCGGCTGCCCACCGACGGCTGGAAGACCCTCGAACTCGCCGAGGGCATCGACCGTTCCCGGCAGTTGGCCCCCGGCCAGGGCAGGGCATTCGGCCGCCACCACGTCCACGAGGTGCTGAACGAGTCCGGCACGGAGCATGCCGTCTCCGTCCATGCGTACTACCCACCACTGCCGCAGATCCGGCGCTACAGCCGTATCGGTGCGGTGCTCCGTCTTGAGCAGGTCGAACGGCCGGAGGACTGGCAGTGAGCGACAGCCGTCGGGGTGGTACGGAGCCGGTCGGGATCGACGAACTGCTGGAACGGGTCCGGGCCGGGTTCGTCCGGGTCGGCCCGCAGGAGGCGGTCGCCGCCGCTGCGGACGGTGCGCTGCTCGTGGACATCCGCTATGCGGAGCTGCGGGAACGGGACGGACTGATTCCGGGGGCGCTGGTCGTCGAGCGCAACGAGTTGGAGTGGCGGCTCGACCCGCAGGGAAGCCATCGGGCCCCGGAGGCGGTGAGCCACGATCTCCACATCGTGGTGGTCTGCAACGAGGGCTATGCGTCGAGTCTCGCCGTCGCGTCCCTGCGGCAGCTGGGGCTGCACCGGGCGACCGATCTCATCGGCGGATTCCAGGCATGGCGCGCAGCGGGGCTTCCGGTCGAAGCCTGACGGACGGCGCTGGGACGGGGCAGGGGCGGGAGTGTCCAGCCGGAGGACGGCGTCGAGTCGGGCGGGGCGTCCCAGCCGGAGGACGCCGACGCCTGATCCCGTCGGAGGTTCACTGCCTGGACGTGGCCACCTCCACCGGGCGGACCCTGAGTGCCAGTCGCCCGGGCAGCGCCGTGGCGGTCAGTGCCAGCAGTGCGGCGGCGCCCACCACCGTCGCGAACACCAGCGGCAGAACCGCGGGCGCCGCACTGCCGGTCATGCCGATGCTGAAGGCGGTCAGTACAGCCAGTGCGATACCGCTGCCGAGGGCAGCGGCGATCAGCAGGACCGACAGGGCCTCGATGCGGAGCATCCGCAGGACCTGACGCCGGGTCGCGCCGGCCAGCCTGAGCATGGCGAACTCCCTGATGCGCTCGGACACGGACATGGCAAGGGTGTTGACGACCGCGATGGCGGTGAAGGCCAGGACCAGGCCCATGGCGAGATGGTTGACCGCCGCATTCTCCTGCTGTCGGTCCGCCTGGAGCCGGTCGGCGGTCGCCGGGGCGAGTACGGAGACGCCGGGGAACCGCTTGAGTGCGGCGGCGAGTTCGTCACGGCCGCTGTCCCCGGCGACCAGGACCGTGGCGGCAAGAGGGTTGTCCATGTGGCGGGCGAGCAGCTCATGGGGCAGGGTCAGGTCGCCGAAGCCCAGGCCCCGGCTGTAGACGGCGGCAACGGTGAGGGTGGCGGGGGTGCCGTCGCCGAGGTGGAGTTTCAACTTGCTGCCGGGGTGGAGGCCGAGCCGGTCGGCAGCGAGTTCACTGATCGCGACGGTGCCGGGGCCGGCGGTGAACTCGGTGAGCGATCCGCTCGTCACGTCAGGGTCCCAGGTGCGGGCGAGTCCGGCTTGGGTGACGCCCTGGGCCGGGTACTTGTCGAGGCCGACGCGCACGGTGGTCCGCACGACCTCAGTGGCGGCCGTGACACCCGTCGTCCTACGGATGGTCTCGGCGGCCGCGGACGGGACACCTGGCCCCTGCGCGGCCAGTACCCAGGCGGCGCGGACGCCGTCGTGGGCCTGGACGCGGGCGGCGTCGCCGAGCGTCGGCTGAACGAAGAGAACCGTGCAGGTCATCCCGATGAGCAGGGTGAGCGGGGTGACGACGGAGGCCATCCGGGTGGAGTTCCCGCGGATGTTCGCGGTCGCGAGCGGTCCCCCGGAACCTGCCAGTCGAAGCGGTCCTGCGAGCAGCACAGAAGCCAGTCGTACGAGGAACGGGCCCAGCAGTGACACGGCCGTGGCCGACACGACGACGGCCAGGAACGTGACGGGGGTCGCGGCGGCCTCGGTACGCAGGACGCTCAGTACGGCGACGAGAGCGGCGCCGCCCGCGAGCAGCACGAGACCCGCGACGATCCGGCCGCGGGCCGGGCCGCGTTCGACCGTGGACTCGGCCATGGCCTCGGCGGGACGGATACGGGCGATACGGCGGCCGGAGATCCTCGCCGCCGCCCAGGCGCCGAGGAGAGTGACGGCCAGGGCTGCACAGGCCGGGAAGATGCCTGCGGTGCGTTCCAGGGTCGCCGGGATCACACCCATGTCGATGAATCGACTGTGCAGCCAGCCGGCGAGGGGCAGCCCGGCGAGCGCGCCCAGGACACCGGAAACGGCTCCGACGGCCAGGGCCTCACGGCCGAGGAGGCGGCGGACCTGACGCGGGGTGGCAGCGATGGCGCGGAGCAGGGCCAGTTCGCGGTGGCGCTGCTGGATGGAGAGCGCGAAGGTGCCGACCACGACGAGGATCGCGACCAGGAGGGACGTACCACCCATGGCGCCGCCCATGGAGACCAGCTTGATGCGGGCTCCCGCGGCGTCCAGGAACTCGACGGGCCCACGGTCGTCACCGGTGGCGACCTGCGCGGTGGTGCCCTTGAGCGCCTGTTCGACCTGCTTCTTCAGCCGGTTGGGGTCGGTGCCGGGCGCGGGCATCACGCCGAGGGCGCTGATCCGGCCGGGTCGGGCGGCAAGTCGCTCGGCCTCGGCGGTGGAGAAGAAGAGCGAGGACTGCTGCCCGAGATCGCCCCGGCCGGCCGGGGCCGCTATGCCACTGATGCGGTACGGACGGGGGGTGCTGGTGGACTGGACGACGAGCCGGTCCCCGGGCTTCAGGCCCTTCTGTTCGGCGAGGCCGCGGTCGATCACCACGTCGTCCTCGGAGGTGGGGGCGCGGCCTGAGACGAGAGCGAAGGGGGTGAGTGGGGCGGAGGCCCAGGAGTGACCGTACGAGCGGTGGGCGGCGGACTGGGACACGGACTGGGGCGCGGACCGAGTCACGGGCTGGGCCAGGAAGGTCAGCTCGGGAACGACCTTCCGTACGCCTTCCAGGTTGCTGATCCGGTCAGCGATGGCCGCGGGCAGCCAGGCGCGCTCGGCGACCGGCTTCGACTTGTGTTTGACCTTGGTTTTTCCGTTGCCCTTGTGCTTGACGGTGGTGCGGTGGACGTTCTGGTCGGCGGAGACCACGAGCGGCGCGGCGGCATAGCGTTCGGTGGCGATCCTTCCGCGTAGGCCGGTCTCCAACAGTGTGCCGCAGGCGGTGATGAGGGCGGCGGCGCACATGAGGGCCAGGAAGGCACCGAGGAATCCGCCCTTACGGGTCCCGGATCGTCTGCAGGGCATAGCGCAGCATCATGGTGCGTCCGTCTCTTTTCTGTTGTCGTCCGCCGGGGTCACGGCCGGGTCCGGGATCCCGGTCGGGTCCGGGGCCGGGTCGCTTCCGCGTTGGAGTTGCTTGAAGAGGGCGAGGTCGGCGCGTAGGGCCAGTGCACGCGGGTGGTAGCTGGTGGCGTGCGCAGCGTCCGTGTCGTGCGCAGCGTCCGTGTCGTGCACGGCGTGTGTGTCGTGCACGGCGTGTGTGTCGTGCACGGCGCGTGTGTCGTGCACGGCGCGTGTGTCGTGCACGGCGCGTGTGTCGTGCACGGCGCGTGTGTCGTGCACGGCGCGTGTGTCGTGCACGGCGCGTGTGTCGTGCACGGCGCGTGTGTCGTGCACGGCGCGTGTGTCGTGCACGGCTGCCATGGGTGGCTTCTCTGCCATGCGTCACACAGTGCTCTGTCCACAGATGTCCGTGCACTGGAGCGCGCCTGCGTCTTCGTGCTGGGGCTACCCCCCGCAGGCCGTTCGCCGGTCCCCCGAATCCATCCCGACACACCCGAACGCCACGCTCCGGTGGAGCAATCCCCGTACCCGACGGACATTCACCTCAACGCCAAGGACCGACGTGACGGAGGCCTCGCACCCATGCCGACCCCCACCCTCACCCCCGACCAACTCGACGTTCAGGCCGCTCGCCTCCATGACACCGAGGCGTGGCAACAGATCGTCTCCGGCTGGGACCTCACCACCCCCGAACCCTTGCTCCCCTCCTCCCCCGGCACCGCGGAACGACTGCCGGTCAGCCCCCCGGCCGACTGGCGCGACCTGCTGTCCGTACCGGTCGACCAACTCATCGCCGACTCCGTCCGTGCCCTGCCGGCGACCACGCCGCGCGAACGGCCCCTCCCCGGGCGCCTGGGTGCGATCCTCCCCGACCGGCTCCACTCCTGGCGGCGCATCGGGCAGCCCGAGGTGCGTCCCTCCACGCATCTCGCCTACGCACGGCAGATCCTTACCGAGTGGGGCTGGCAGAACACCCCGTACCGGTTGCGCAACGCCCGCGGTGCGCGGTGCATCTGCGGCGCCCTCCTCACCGCACACCGCCTGGGCTACGGCTCCCGCGACACCGTGGACCGGGCCGGCGCCTGGCTCGTCGCCGAGCTCCGCTCCCAGGGCTGGATCGGGCTGATCGGCCCCTGGAACCGGCACCCCGGCCGCACCGCCGCAGATGCGCTCGCCCTGATCGACGCCACCATCAGCCGCGCCGCTCGCGCCGGGCAGTAATCTCCACAACCGCCCCGTCCAGTGCGGGCCCGGTCAGAAGGGCTCGTCCAGGCCTTCCGTGTCCTCGCCCTCTTCTTCCAGCGCCTGCCGCACCACGCGCAGGGCCATACCTTCCCCGTACCCCTTGCGGGCGAGCATGCCCGCAAGACGGCGCAGCCGCTTGTCGCGGTCCAGGCCACGAGTGGAGCGCAGCTTGCGCGCGACCAGCTCTCGGGCTGTCGCCTCCTCCTGCTCGGAGTCGAGCTGCCCGACGGCCTCGTCGATCACAGCGGAATCCACCCCCTTGGTGCGCAGCTCACGGACGAGAGCGCGGCGGGCCAGCCCTCGGCCGTGGTGCCGGGACTCCACCCAGGCGTCCGCGAACGCAGCATCGTCGATCAACCCGACATCCTCGAAGCGCGACAGCACTTCTTCGGCCGCCTGATCCGGGATCTCCCGCTTGCGCAGGGCATCCGCAAGCTGCTTTCGGGTGCGCGGGGTCCCGGTGAGCAGCCGCAGACAGATGTTGCGCGCCTGCTCGACCGGGTCTCGCGGCTCCCCCTTCTCGGCCCTCGACAAGGAAGGGGAGCCGCTGCTCCTTGAGCGGGAGCGGGCACCACGACCCGCTCCCTCACCGAATCCGGCGCCCGAGCCGGTGCCGTGGCCGGCCTCCGGCTCGTACGCGCCCTCGGACTCGGCCGTGTGTCCGGCGGCGAATTCGGGGCCGGGACCGGCGCCATGGTCAGTGGCGCTGACCGGCCACTCCGTACGACGCGTCACGGTCTAGCTCTTGGCCGCCGCAGTCTTGGCCGGCTTGGCCTTGCCGGCCGGAGCGGGCACCGACTTCGCGCTGTCGGCCGAAGCCGCGGCACCGCCCGCCACATCCGCACCGGGCTCGGCGGCGTCGGCATCAGGCCTGACGCCGACGCCCAGCTTCTCAAGGATCTTCTTCTCGATCTCATTGGCGAGATCGGGGTTGTCCTTGAGGAAGTTACGGGCGTTCTCCTTGCCCTGGCCGAGCTGGTCGCCCTCGTACGTGTACCAGGCGCCCGCCTTTCGGACGAAGCCGTGCTCCACGCCCATGTCGATCAGACCACCCTCGCGGCTGATGCCCTGGCCGTAGAGGATGTCGAACTCGGCCTGCTTGAAGGGCGGCGCGACCTTGTTCTTCACGACCTTGACGCGGGTGCGGTTGCCGACGGCGTCGGTACCGTCCTTCAGCGTCTCGATCCGGCGGATGTCGAGGCGCACCGAGGCGTAGAACTTGAGCGCCCGGCCACCGGTCGTGGTCTCCGGCGAGCCGAACATCACACCGATCTTCTCGCGGAGCTGGTTGATGAAGATCGCGGTGGTCTTGGACTGGTTGAGCGCGCTGGTGATCTTGCGGAGTGCCTGGCTCATCAGACGGGCCTGCAGACCCACGTGCGAGTCGCCCATCTCGCCCTCGATCTCCGCACGCGGCACGAGCGCCGCGACGGAGTCGATGACGATCAGGTCGAGGGCGCCGGAGCGGACCAGCATGTCCACGATTTCGAGGGCCTGCTCACCGTTGTCCGGCTGGGACAGGATGAGGCTGTCGATGTCGACGCCGAGCTTCTTCGCGTACTCGGGGTCGAGGGCGTGCTCCGCGTCGATGAAGGCTACCGAGCCGCCGAGCTTCTGCGCATTCGCCACCGCGTGCAGCGTCAGCGTCGTCTTACCGGAGGACTCCGGTCCGTACACCTCCACCACACGGCCGCGCGGCAGGCCGCCGACGCCGAGGGCCACGTCGAGGGCAGTCGACCCGGTGGGGATCACCTCGATGGGCTCGTTCGGCCGCTCACCGAGGCGCATCACCGCGCCCTTGCCGAATTGCCGTTCAATCTGTGCGAGTGCGGCGTCCAGCGCCTTCTCGCGGTCGGTTCCTGCCATGGGTTCCACCCGATTTGCTTGAGTCGATCGCTTCACGTCAAAGACGCTAACCCCTGCCACTGACAATGGGCCTCGACGTCCTCCCGGCCTGTGGACAACTCCACGGTCGGGCCCGGGAAAACCCGGCCGGAATCCCATGAGAATGTATGTTCGATTTTGGTGTCAAGCACACCGCGCCGGACCGAACTGCCCCCAGCGTAGCGCCCTAGCACTCCACCCTCGAGGGAGTCAAGATCAGCGATCGACACCCTGACAGATTTCGGCTAAATGGCGACAGAGCCGACAGGCAAAGTGACGCTGGTGGCCGGGGCGACGCGGGCCGCGGGCCGCGGCATCGCTCTTCAGCCGGGTGTGACCGGAGCGACCGTCTACGTCACGGGGCGGACGGGCGGGTCGCAGCGCTCGGAGATGAACTGCCCCGAGACCGTCGAGGAGACCGCGGCTCTCGTGGACGAGGCCGGCGGCCACGGAATCCCGGTTCGGGTGGACCATCTGATGCCCGAGGAGGTCGGCGCGCTCGTGGCCCGTATCCCGAGAGAACAGGGCTGTCTGCATGTTCTCGTGAACGACATCTGGGGAGCGGAGATCGAGTGGAACAAGTCGGTCTGGGAATCCTCCCTGGAAACCGGGCTGCACACCCTGCGTCTGGCCGCGGACACCCACGCCATCACCAGTCATTACGCGCTCCCGCTCCTCATAGAGACGCCGGGAGGACTGGTCGTCGAGGTGACGGACGGAACCGATGAGTACAACGCCGCCAACTACCGGGTCTCCTTCTTCTACGACCTGGCCAAGGCATCGGTGGACCGGATGGCCTTCGCGCCGGCGCACGAGCTGGAGTCCCCCACGGTGCGACCGCCGCGCCCCTCACGCCCGACTGGCTGCGCTCCGAAGCCATGCCGGAGGCCCACGGCGTCACCGAGGCGAACCGGCGCGACGCGATCGCGCACTCGCCCCGTTTCGCCATCTCCGAGAGCCCGGCGTTCGTCGGCCGGGCGGTAGCCGCGCTCGCGGGGTCGCGCTGGAACGGCAAGTCGCTGTCCAGCGGACAGTCGGCGAAGGTCTACGGCTTCACCGACCTCGACGGCAGTCGGCCCGATGCCTTGAGATATGTCACCGAGGTCCAGGACCCGGGCCGGCCGACGTAGCGGGCTATCGCTGAGACGAGCCCCACCACCGAGCCGGTCAGGCACGTTCCGGATGCTCCCCGGCCCCGTCCTGTCCGCCCCGGCCCTCATTGCTCTCGGCAGTCCGCCAGGACCGGCGCAGCCGCGTGACCACCGGCTCACCACGCTGCTGGTGGCGTCCGTGCACCCGCGGGTCGTCCGTCACGTCGTACCGCTTCACATAGGCGCCGAGGAACGCCTGGAGCGTGGCGACGGCCGGGATCGCGATCAACGCACCCACGGCACCCATCAACGCCGTGCCCACGATGACCGATCCGAAGGCGACCGCCGGATGGATGTCGACGGTCCGGGAAGTGAGCTTGGGCTGCAGCGCGTAGTTCTCGAACTGCTGGTAGACCACGACGAATCCGAGCACCCACAGCGCGTACCAGGGGTCGATGGTGAACGCGATCAACATGGGCAGGGCGCCTGCCAGATACGTACCGATCGTGGGGATGAACTGGGAAACCAGTCCGACCCAGAGGGCGAGCGCGGGCGCGTACGGAACGCCGAGGATCACCAGCAGGATGTAGTGCGCGATCCCGGAGATGAGCGCCATCAGGCTGCGCGAGTAGAGGTAGCCGCCGGTCTTGTCGACCGCGATCTCCCAGGCCCGCAGAACCTCGGCCTGCTTGGCGGGCGGCAGTACGGAGCACAGGGCGCGCCGCAGCCTGGGGCCGTCGGCGGCGAAGTAGAACGAGAACAGGAAGATCGTCAGAAGACGGAACAGCCCGCCAAGCACGGTGGTGGAGATGTCGAGCACTCCGGTCGCGCTGTTCTGGACGTACTTCTGCAGCCAGTCGGAGTGCAGCACGCTGTCCTGGACCTCGACCCGGGAGAGCTCGGTGTGGAAGCTCTGGTTGACCCAGTTGATCACCGAGTCCAGATATTTCGGGAACTCCTCGACCATGTCGACGATCTGGCCCGCGAGCATCGAGCCGAGCAGCACGACGAAACCGGCTGCGGCTATCAGCACGACGAGGAAGACCAGGAAAGTGGCGAGGCCGCGACGCATGCCGCGCGACGACATCCGGCTCACCGCGGGCTCGATGGCGAGCGCCACGAAGAACGCGATCAGAACATTGATCAGCAGCCCGATGAGCTGGTCGAACGCCCAGCTGCCGAGCCGGAAACAGGCGTAGAGCGCCAAGGCGAGCACCATGGCACGCGGCAGCCACGCGGGCATACGGGCCGGCCCGTAGCCGGACGGCGGGACCGGCGGGGCGGGCTGAGTGAAAGGCGTCTGGGTCTGGGCTGTCTCGTCTGTCGGTGACACGGCTCCAGTCTCGCCTACAGCTGTGGCAAACAGCCGCCCACCCCGGACAACACCACAGGTCCGGCCATTGACGAGCCGGCGATCAGCGCTTGTCGGCGGGGATGCCGACCGCGGTACAGACACCGCGCCAGACATCCTTGGCGTCCCAGCCCGCGGCCAGCGCCTGGTGCACCGTCTGCCCGCCGAGCTCGGCCATCACATGATCGCGCGCGAAGGAATCGGCGTATCCCGCGCCGAAGTGGTCCGCCATCCGTTCCCAGAAAATCGTCAACCGCATGACCTCAGTATCCCGCTCCTGAGAGTGCAGCCAGGCCGCTACGTCTTGCCGAGAGCGCTTACCGCCCTACGGTCGGTCCATGGCTGGAACCGGAACAAGTCCCCTCAACCGTGCCGAGCAGTTCATTTGGCTCACGGCCCGTGTCCTAGAACAGCGGCGGTTCGCCCATCACTTCCTGAAAGGAAGTGCGGAGGCCGTGGAGACCGCACTCGCCGCCTATCTGAATGAGGACGGCGGATATGGGCACGCACTCGAACCCGATCTGCGTGGCCCTGTCAGTCAGCCACTGCACACCGCGCACGCACTCAATGTCCTCGACTCCATCGGCCGCTGCAGCGGGCTGGGAGTGGACCGGATCTGCCGCTTCCTGACCGAGGTGTCCACCAGGGAGGGGGCGCTGCCCGCTCTCCTGCCGTCGCAGCGCGGCTATCCGGCCGCACCATTCATCCCGATCGTCGACGACCCGCCCGCGGAACTGTTGACCACCGGACCCGTCGTCGGGCTCCTGCACCGCAATGCGGTGTGGCATGCCTGGCTGTTCCGGGCCACCGATTTCTGCTGGGCTGCGGTCGACGCTCTGGACCGGTCGCATCCGTACGAGATCGAGGCGGCGCTCGCCTTTCTGGACGGCGCTCCGGACCGGGCCCGTGCGGAGGCGGCGGCCGACCGGCTCGGGCGGCTGGTGCGGGAACAGCGGCTCGCCGTGCTGGATCCGGAGAGGCGCGAGGAGTACCCGGTGGCGGCCGGATACGCACCGGGCGAGCAGCACTTCCCGTACGACTACGCCCGTACACCCGATTCGCTCGCCCGCCGCTGGTTCACCGACGAGGAGCTGGCCCACTCGCTCGACCATCTTGCGGCCGAGCAGCAGACGGACGGCGGCTGGCCGGTGAACTGGCGGCAGTGGGCGCCTGGGACGGCTCTGGAGGGCCGGCCCATCGTGACGCTCAAGGCGCTCCTGACGCTGCGGGCCCATGGGCGCAGCCTCGACTGAGACCAGGCGGGCAAGGCGGCGCAGCGGGCTCGTGGCCCACCCCGTGCACCCGAGCCGTGTCGCCGTGCATGTGCCGTCCGTATCGGTCAGCCGGCTGCGGACACGCCGTCGACCCCGGCAGCGGTGTCGCGCAGCAACAGGGCCGCGATGGCCAGCGCGGCGCCACGTGGCGACGACGGATCGAGTCCGGTCAGCTCGGTGAGCTTGGCCAGCCGGTTGTCGACGGTGTTGGGATGCAGCCCCAACAGTGCCGCGGTGAGGCGTCTGTCCTGGTGCTGTGCCAGGTGTGTGCGGAGGGTCTGCAGCAGTTCCGGGCGGCCTGCGACGGGGTCCAGCAGGGCGGCGATGCGGTGGCTGCTGGGGCCGGGGCGCGACAGATGGAATTCGAGGAGTACGTCGTCGAGGCAGTGCAGCCCGGGTGGCAACCCGCACGTGCGGGCGACCCGGAGGATCTCCACGGCCGTCCGGGACGCTTCGGGGACCGCCTCGGATGCCACTGCCGGGACGGCGGCGATCCGGACTTCGGCCCCGCAGGCACGGGTCAGACGCTCGGCCAGGTCGCCGGGGGGCTCGCAGCCCTGCGGTACGACGGCCCGTCCCATTCCCGCATCGAAGAGGAAGAGCAGTTCCGTGCCGAATCCCTGATCGAGCACGGTCTGGATGCGACGCATCCGACGCCGTACGGTCACCGCGCTCCCCTGTTCCGAACCGCCCGATTCCGGATCGGCGTCGGCCGAGGGTTCCAGGACGACGGCCAGCACGAGCGCGGGCCCGTCGAGGCCGAGCTGCTCAAGCAAGGCACGGCCGGGTTCCAGCGTCCCGTCGAGAAATCCGCGTACCAGGGAGCGGCGCTGCTCGCGCTGTTCCGCTTCCAGCGCGGATCGCTCGTCCATATAGGTCTCGGCCACTGCGCCGACCAGAGAGTGGTGCGACTGGAGCAGCAGATCGACCAGTTCGATGAGCGCACCCTCCTCACCCGGCTCGGCGGTCTCACGCAGCGACTGCCACAGCACGTACATACCGAGCGCGTGACTGCGCAGCAGCAGATGCAGCGGCATCCCTTCCTCGGCACGCTGCGCCGCCCGTTCACGGAAGAGGCGGAGCCCGCCGGGACCGGGGTGTGGCTCCGTGGCACGGCGAAGAAAGAGACGTACGCCGTGCCGGATGGTCGCGGCAATCTCCAGGTCCTTCACGTCGTCCGGGAGTCCGGCGTATCCGGGGAGCTGCGCGAAGGACTGGCGGGTCATGCGCCGCGCCAGCTCATTGACTTTGGGCTCGCAACGCAGGGCGAGGACCCTGGCCCTGTCGGAGAGTGGCATGGCGGCACTCCCTCTCCCTCGATCGTCCTTGTGATGCGTCACAGTACGCAGCTCATCGAGGTGTGACGAGGGAGGGTGTCGCAGGTCACTTCTTGGGCCGACACTCAGGTTCCGGGCGATCCGCCGTACAGCACCGAAGGAGCCGCAGGTATGACCGAGCACAAGTCGACGGACTATCTCAGCTACATCGACCGGGTGTGGCAGGGAGAGGACACACTCCTGGCACATCTGTCCGGGGCGTACTCGGGCGCGGAGCTGGTGACCGTGCGCGAGCGGGTCGGTTTCCTGCCCGCCTTCGCCAATGTGGCGGTGTTCGACACCGGCGACGGGCTGGTGCTGGTGGACTCCGGCGACATCCGCACGGCGCGTCCTCTGCACGAGGCGGTGCGCGCCTTCAGTGAACAGTCGGTCAGTACCGTCGTCTATACGCACGGCCATGTCGACCATGTCTTCGGTGTTGCGCCGTTCGACGCGCAGGCGGACAGCGAGGGGCGTACACGGCCCGAGGTGATCGCGCACGAGGCGGTCACGGCCCGCTTCGACCGATACATCAGCACGGCGGGCTACAACTCCTGGATCAACCGCAGGCAGTTCGGCGTACCGTCGCTGGACTGGCCGTCCACCTACCGCTACCCCGACACCACCTACCGCGACCGGATGACCGTCGAGCGCGGTGATCTGACCTTCGAGCTGGTGCATGCCAAGGGTGAGACCGACGACAGCACCTATGTGTGGGTTCCCGAACTCAAGACGCTGTGCACCGGTGACCTCTTCATCTGGAACACCCCGAACGCGGGCAACCCCCAGAAGGTACAGCGGTACCCGGAGGACTGGGCGCGGGCGCTGCGCGCCATGCAGGAGCTCGGCGCAGAACTGCTGCTCCCCGGCCACGGCGTGCCGATTGTCGGCACGGAGCGCGTGAACCGGGCACTCGACGACACTGCGCAACTCCTGGAGTCGCTCTGTGAGCAGACCAGGGCCTTGATGAACGCGGGTCACCGCCTCGACGCCGTGCTGCATGGCATACAGGTGCCGCAGGAGCTGCTGGAGAAGCCCTATCTGCATCCCGCCTACGACGAGCCGGAGTTCGTCGTACGTAACCTGTGGCGGCTCTGGGGCGGTTGGTACGACCAGAACCCGGCCCACCTCAAGCCGGCCCCGGACGCCGCGGTCGCCACCGAGTTCGCGGACGCAGCGGGTGGCGCTTCCGTACTGGCTCAGCGGGCGCTGAAGCTTCTGGAGGAGGGTGAGCTGAGGCTCGCCTCGCATCTGGCGGAGACCGCCGCGCTGGCGGCCCCTGCCGATGTGGAAGTGGCACGGATACGTGCGCGGGTGTACGCGCAGCGGGCGAGGTCCGAGACGTCGACCATGGCCCGCGGGGTGTTCAACTGGGCGGCTGCGGAGTCGGCGGCGGTGGCCGAGGGGACCGATCTGGAGACCGAGCTGACGCGCTCCCCGGAAGGCCGGAAGCGGGCCGCCGGAATGATCAGCGTCGGAGTCGCGGACGAGGACGAGTGCGGCTGCGGCGGGGCGCCCGGGGAGGACGGGTGACCATGGATCGGCTCCGGACGGGAGACGGGGCCGCCGCGGAGGAGCAGGTATGCAAGGGCGCTTGGGGCACCACCTGGCTGCTGCTCACCTTCATGCTGGTGAACTTCGCCGACAAGACCGTCATGGGCCTGGCCGCCGACCCCATCCGCGACGAGCTGGGACTGACTCGGGGTGAGTTCGGCACGGCGCAGTCCTCGTTCTTCGCCCTGTTCAGCCTGGCCGCGCTGGGGGTGTCCTTCCTGACCCGTCGCGTCCGCACCACCGTGCTGCTGCTCGGGATGGCGTTGCTGTGGTCGGTGGCGCAGCTGCCGATGCTGCTCGGCGCCGCCGGGTTCGGGACGCTGATCGCGACCCGGGTGCTGCTCGGGGCGGCCGAGGGGCCTGCGGCGCCGGTGGCGGTGCACCATCTGCACGGCTGGTTCGGGCAGAAGGAACGGACGCTGCCGACCGCCGTGCTGATGGTCGGTGCGGCGGGCGGAGTGGCGCTGTCCGCTCCGCTGCTGACCGTGGTGATCGATGTGTGGGGATGGCGCTGGGCCTTCGGCGCCGTGGGACTGGTCGGCCTGGGGTGGGCGGTGTGCTGGTACGTACGGGGCGAGGAGGGGCCGCTCGCGCCTCCCTTGGGAAGGGGGCCCTCTGCCGTCTCCGACGGGGCCGGTCCGTCTGTTCCGTATCGCAGGGTGCTGCTCTCCGGCACCTGGCTGACCGCTGCCTTCGGGGCGTTCGCCGCCTACTGGATGCTCTCGGCGGGTCTGACTTGGGCGCCGGACTATCTGCACGAGGTGTCGGGGCTGACGCTGAAGCAGTCGGGGGCGGTGGTGACGGCAACGGCCGTCGGTAACGCCGTGGTGCTGTTGGGGCATGGGCTGTTGGCACGGCGGACGGCCCGGAACCGGACCGCGCCAAGGCTGCCCGTCGGGCTCGGCAGCGGTCTCCTGATGTGTGTGGCCGCCCTGTCGATCGCGGTGTTCGCCGAGGTGGACTCGGTGGGCGTGAAGATCACTCTGATGGTAGGGCCGATGGCGCTGACGCATGTGATCCTCACCGCCTCGCAGACGGCCGTCGCCCGGATCACACCGGCCGGGCAGCGCGGGGTGGTGCTGGGCGCGCTGGCCTTCGTCTATGCGCTCGCCGGGATTCTGTCGCCGCTCGTCACGGGCCGGATGGTGGATGCGGCGGCCACCGTGCCCACGGGCTACCACTCGGCGTATCTGCTGATGGCGGGGCTGGTGGCGGTGGCCGGTGTGCTCGCCGTCTGCTTCCTCCGGCCGGAGAAGGACGCGGCACGGCTCGAAGTGGCGGAGACCGCGCCAATGGGCCTCGCAGTGCACTGAACGGGTCGGCAGGTACGTGTGTAAGGGGCTCGGTCCCTGGGACCGAGCCCCTTACCGATGTATCTCACCAAGGTGTCCAACCCAGGGCACGTACCCCTGCAGTGACGACCACGGCGGCCCCTACGACCACGAGGAAGGGCGCGCGCAGAACCAGTGCGAGCGCCGCCGCGGCGAGCCCCGCGCCCCTGGCGTCCAGCGTCAGGTGCTGCCCGTCGCCGAACGTCTGCTGCGCGGTGAGGGCGGCCAGGAGCGCCACTGGCAGCAGCGCGGCGAGACGCTGTGCGAGCGGACGTTCCAGCACCCCGGCGGGCACCAGCAGTCCGAGCAGTTTGGCGAGGTAGCAGCCGACGGCGGTCAGCGCGATGGCGATCCAGATGTTCATCAGTTCTCCTCCGCCGTGGCCGTCCCCCGGCTCGTTCCCTTCCGGCATCCGCTCAGGAAGAGGACGGCGGGTGCGGCGAGCGCGGACAGCAGGACGGGGACACCTGCGGGCAGTACGGGCAGCAGTCCGAGCGCGAGCAGAACCGCGATTGCGGCGGTGATGCGTTCCGTCGTGCTTTTCAGCATCGGCGCGAGCAGGGCGAGGAAGACCGCGGGCGATGCCGCGTCCAGCCCCCAGGCGTCGGTGTCGCCGAGCGCCTCGGCACCGAGGGCCCCCAGCAACGTGGTCAGGTTCCACAGCATGTAGAGGGTGAGTCCGGTGACGGCGAAACCGATCCGTGCGGCCCGCCGGGTGGGCTGCGGCAGTGTCACGGCGGTCGTCTCGTCGATGACCCACTGGGCGGCGAAGGGACGGAGCGCGCGTGGAAGAGCGAGCAGCTGCGACAGCCGCAGGCCGTAGAACGAGTTGCGTACGCCGAGGAAGAAGGCCCCGGCAGCCGCCGTGTACGGGTTGCCGCCCGCTGCGAGAGCGCCCACGAGGGCGAACTGCGAGGCGCCGGTGAAGACGGCGAGGCTGAGCGCGCAGGTCTGCAGCAGGCTCAGTCCGGAGCCGGCCGAGGTCACGCCGAAGGCGAAGCCGGAAAGTCCGACGGCTATGCCGACACCGAGCGCGTCGCGTACGACGGCCGCGTCCGACTTCGCCCCGACGGCGTCCGGCTGCACCCCTGGGACGGTCGCGCTGCCGTGGGGGGCACCGGCTGCTTCGCCTACGCCCTCTGGGAGTGTTGTCTGTTCTGCCACGACCGGAACGCTACGTGGGCAGGTCACGACCGGTCTTGTACGTTCTTGCACGTTCGCGCCGGTACGCGCCGGGCGGCACTCCCACGATCCGGGTGAAGTGACGGTTGAGATGCGGCTGATCGGTGAAGCCGACCTCGGCGGCCGCCTCCGCAGGTGCCGTCCCCGCGTCGAGCATCCGGCGCGCGGCCCGCACCCGGGCATCGGTGAGCCAGGCGTGCGGCGGCATCCCGTACTGCTTCTTGAAGGCCCTCAGCAGCGCGAACGGGCTGGTTCCGAGCTCCGCGGCCAGCGCCTCCAAGGTGGGCGGCTCCGCCATCCTGCCCTCCAGCACGGCGCGGGCCCGCGCCGCGTCGCGGGCACCCGCCGAGCGGGGCACGCGTGCGGGCAGCGCGCTGCCGTGCAGGCTCAGCAGCCGCGCGACCATCACCCGCAGCACGCTGTCCGCGGCGAGTGCATTGCCCTCCTCGGCTGCCCGGTGGACCTCGCCGATCAGCCGGGCCGCGTAGGGGTCCATGACGCTGGTCTCGGTGAAACCGACCGTGCCGCGCAGACTCGTCGTCTCGGCCGCGATGTCGTTGATCACCTGCGCGGACGGGTACAGCGTGGCGTACACCCAGCCCTCCGGAACACCCGCGCGGGCGGTGTGCGGCACCTCCGGATTGATCATGACCACAGCGCCGGGGCCCGCGTGTACGACGGTGCCGCCGGGCAGACCGACGTCCTCCACCCCTCGGGTGATGGTCCCGAAGACATAGCCCTCGTGGCTGTGGCGCGGGAAGGTGTGGCGCACGTACCGGGCACGCAGCAGATCGAGGTCGGGCAGCTCCGCGTACTGCCAGTGCCTCGCCCACTCCCCTGACCCCGACTCCGGTCTTGCCACCATGGACGAATTCTCGCAGCTCCGGGGCGCGGTCCCCGATGGCCGTCACAGCCGTTGTCAGTGCCGGGGTGCACGATGGGGGACATGGCCGGCTCTGCGCTCGACTCGTTCTCCCCTGCGACCCGCAGCTGGTTCGCGGGTGCCTTCAGCGCGCCCACCGCCGCGCAGGAAGGCGCCTGGCACGCGATCGGCGAGGGCTCGGACGTGCTGGTCGTCGCGCCGACCGGCTCCGGTAAGACCCTGGCCGCGTTCCTCGCCGCGCTGGACGGTCTTGCGTCCGTCCCGCCGCCCGCCGAGGCGAAGAAGCGCTGCCGCGTGCTGTACGTGTCGCCCCTCAAGGCCCTCGCGGTCGATGTCGAGCGCAATCTCCGCTCACCGCTGACCGGCATCCGCCAGGAGTCGGTGCGTCTGGGGCTGCCCGAGCCCGAGGTCCGGGTGGGAATCCGCTCCGGCGACACCCCGCCCGCCGAGCGCCGCTCGTTGGCGACCCGGCCGCCGGACATCCTGATCACCACGCCCGAATCGCTCTTCCTGATGCTGACCTCATCGGCCCGGGAGGCGCTGTCCGGCATCGAGACGGTGATCCTCGACGAAGTGCATGCCGTGGCGGGTACGAAGCGGGGCGCCCATCTCGCCGTGTCGCTGGAGCGTCTCGACGAGCTGCTGCCGCGGCCCGCACGGCGGATCGGCCTGTCGGCGACGGTCCGTCCGGTCGACGAGGTGGCGCGCTTCCTCTCACCGCAGCGGAAGGTGGAGATCGTCCAGCCGCCGTCCACCAAGCGGTTCGACCTGTCGGTGGTCGTGCCGGTCGAGGATCTGGGCGAGCTCGGCGGCTCCCCCGCCACCGACACCGACCAGGCGGACAAGCCGTCGATCTGGCCCCATGTCGAGGAACGCATCGTCGATCTCGTCCAGGAGCATCGCTCCACCATCGTCTTCGCCAATTCCCGCCGCCTCGCGGAGCGGCTCTGCAACCGGCTCAACGAGATCGCGTACGAGCGGGCCACCGGCACTGTGCTCGATGAGCACGGCTCCGCCACGACGCTGCCGGAAGCACACTCCCCGGCCGAGATCATGGCCCAGTCGGGCGCGGCGAAGGGCGCCCCCGCGCTCCTCGCCCGCGCACACCACGGTTCGGTTTCCAAGGAACAGCGCGCCCAGGTCGAGGAGGACCTCAAGGCGGGTCGGCTGCCGGCCGTGGTCGCCACCTCCAGTCTGGAGCTGGGCATCGACATGGGGGCGGTCGATCTGGTCGTCCAGGTGGAGTCGCCGCCGTCGGTCGCCTCCGGGCTGCAACGGGTCGGCCGGGCCGGGCACCAGGTCGGTGCGGTCTCCACCGGAGTGGTCTTCCCGAAGTACCGGGGCGATCTGGTACAGGCTGCCGTGGTCACCGAGCGGATGCGCGAGGGCTCCATCGAGGCGCTCCGGATCCCGTCCAACCCCTTGGATGTGCTGGCCCAGCAGCTCGTCGCCATGGTCGCCCTGGACACATGGCAGGTGGATGATCTGCTGGCCGTGACCCGCCGTGCCGCCCCCTTCGCCGCCCTGCCCGAGTCGGCGTTCACGGCTGTGCTGGACATGCTCGCCGGGCGCTATCCGTCCGATGCTTTTGCCGAGCTGCGCCCGCGTGTGGTCTGGGACCGGGTGGCCGGTACGGTCACGGGCCGCCCCGGCGCCCAGCGACTCGCCGTCACCTCCGGCGGGACCATCCCCGACCGCGGGCTCTTCGGGGTCTTCCTCGCCGGCGCCGACCCCAGGAAGGGCGGCGGTCGGGTGGGCGAGCTGGACGAGGAGATGGTGTACGAGTCCCGGGTGGGCGACGTCTTCACGCTGGGCACCACGTCCTGGCGAATCGAGGACATCACCCGCGACCGGGTCCTGGTGTCGCCCGCCCCCGGGGTTCCGGGCCGGCTGCCGTTCTGGAAGGGCGATCAGCTGGGCCGTCCGCTGGAGCTGGGGCGTGCGCTCGGTGCGTTCCTCCGCGAGATCGGCGGACTGTCCCAGGAAGATGCCCGGCAGCGTCTGCTCGCCGCCGGTCTCGACACCTGGGCCGCCGACAACACCCTCTCGTACATCGACGAACAGCGCCGCGCCTGCGGTCACGTACCGGACGACCGGACCATTCTCGTCGAGCGTTTCCGTGACGAGCTGGGTGACTGGCGGGTCGTCGTCCACTCCCCGTTCGGCGCGCAGGTGCATGCCCCGTGGGCGCTGGCGCTGAATGCCCGCCTCGCCGAGCGGTACGGCATGGACGCCCAGGTGATGCATGCCGACGACGGCATAGTGCTGCGGCTGCCCGACGCAGACCTGATGGGCCTGGACCTCCTGGACTTCGATCCGGCGCAGGACCCGGCCCTGGATCCGGCCCCGTTGCCGGGCCCCTCGTACGACAGCGGGCAACCGCCCGTCGGCGCTGCGGACGTGACCTTCGACCAGGGCGAGATCAACCAGATCGTCACCGACCAGGTAGGCGGATCAGCCCTGTTCGCCTCGCGGTTCCGCGAATGCGCGGCGCGCGCCCTGCTGCTGCCGCGGCGCAGCCCCGGCAAGCGCACCCCGCTCTGGCAGCAGCGCCAACGCGCCGCACAACTCCTCCAGGTCGCCTCCGAGTTCGGCTCCTTCCCGATCGTTCTGGAAGCGGTCCGCGAATGCCTCCAGGATGTCTTCGACGTCCCCGGGCTGACGGAACTCATGGGCGACCTCGAAGCACGCCGTGTCCGGCTGGTCGAGGTCACCACCCCGGAGCCCTCGCCCTTCGCCCGCTCGCTCCTGTTCGGCTATGTCGCCCAGTTCCTGTACGAGGGCGACTCGCCCCTCGCCGAGCGGCGGGCCGCCGCCCTCTCCCTCGACTCCCACCTCCTGGCCGAGCTCCTCGGCCAGGCAGAACTGCGCGAACTGCTCGACGCCGACGTCCTGACCGAGCTGGAACAGGAACTCCAGTGGCTGACCGAGGACCGCCGGATCAAGGACATCGAAGGGGTCGCCGATCTCCTTCGGGTCCTCGGTCCGCTCACCGACGCGGAGTTGGCCGAGCGCGGCGCCCAGCCGCCCTGGGCTCCGGAGCTGTCCGCTGCCCGCCGGGCCATCCGGGTCCGGATCGGCGGAACGGACCACTGGGCCGCGATCGAGGACGCGGGACGGCTGCGCGACGCACTGGGCACCGCCCTCCCGGTGGGTGTCCCCGAGGCTTTCACCGAACCGGTGAAGGACCCACTCGGCGATCTCCTCGCCCGATACGCGCGTACGCACGGCCCGTTCACCTCCACCGAGGCCGCCACCCGTTTCGGCCTCGGTACCGCTGTCACGGACGGCACGCTGCAGCGGCTCGCCGCAACCGGCCGGATCGTCCAGGGCGAGTTCCACCCCGCCGGCATCGGCCAGGAGTGGTGCGACGCCACCGTGCTGCGCCGGCTGCGCCGCCGCTCGCTCGCCGCGCTCCGCCATGAGCTGGAACCGGTCCCGCCCGCCGCCCTCGCCGGCTTCCTTCCGCAGTGGCAGCACCTGGGCAACAACAGCCTGCGCGGCATCGACGGACTGGCGCGCGCCATCGAGCAGTTGCAGGGTGCGCCCGTCCCGGCGTCGGCCCTGGAGAAACTGATCCTGCCGGGCCGGGTCACCGGCTACTCCCCCGCGCTGCTGGACGAGCTGACCACCACCGGCGAGGTCGTCTGGGCCGGTGCGGGTGCCCTTCCCGGCAAGGACGGCTGGCTGTCCCTCTACCTCGCCGACAGCGCACCCCTGCTCCTCCCGCCCCCGCACCCGCTCGAACTGAGCGCATTGCACGAATCCGTCCTGACGGCCCTGACCGGCGGATACGGACTGTTCTTCCGGCAGATCGCCGACCAGGTCCGCGCCACCACTCACCCGGACTGCACCGATCCGCAACTGGCCGATGCAGTCTGGGACCTGGCCTGGTCGGGCCGGCTCACCAATGACACGCTCGCCCCGCTGCGTTCGCTCCTCGGCTCCGGTCGCACGGCAGGATCGACCGCCCACCGCGCCAAACGGACCGTCCCGCGCGGGCGTTACGGCTCACTCACCGCCGCTGCCCGGCCAGTGTCCCGCACCGGCCCGCCCACCGTCTCGGGCCGCTGGTCCCTGCTGCCCGCCACCGAACCCGACCCCACGCACCGTGCGCACGCCCTGGCCCGCACGCTCCTCGACCGCCATGGGGTGGTGACCCGCGGCGCGGTCCAGGCCGAAGGCGTCGAGGGCGGCTTCTCCGCTACGTACCGTGTCCTCTCCGCCTTCGAGGACAACGGTCAGGCCCGGCGCGGCTATGTCGTCGAGGGCCTGGGAGCGGCCCAGTTCGCGATGGACGGCGCGGTCGACCGGCTGCGTGCCACGTCCACCGCCCGCGACCGTACGGCGCCGGGAGCCGCACCCCAAGCCCTGGTCCTCGCCGCGGCAGACCCGGCCAATGCCTATGGTGCGGCCCTGCCCTGGCCCGAGCCGCCGGACGGCGCCGGGCACAAGCCCGGCCGCAAGGCGGGCGCCCTGGTGGTGCTGGTCGACGGCGAACTGGCAATGTACATGGAGCGTGGCGGCAAGACGCTGCTGGCCTGGCCCACCGACCCGGACGACCCGGCACTCCTCGCGGCAGCCGGGGCACTGGCGGCAGCCGCCCGTGCGGGGGCGCTCGGCACGGTCACGGTGGAGCGCACCAACGGCGCCTCATCCCTGACCTCCCCGCTCGGCCGCACGCTGGAGGCGGCCGGATTCCTGGCCACCCCGAGGGGACTCCGCCTGCGCGCCTGAACAACCTGCGCACCTCACGCCTCGTACGCCACTCCGCCCGCCCCCAACACCACCCACGCCATACTCCCCACCCGACCCCGCATCATGGAGGCATGCCCGAAGGAGACACCGTCCTGCAGACCGCCAAACGTCTGCACACCGCACTCGCCGGCCGAGTCCTCACCCACTCCGACCTGCGCGTCCCCCGGTTCGCCACCGCCGACCTCACCGGCCGGACGGTTCTGGACGTGACCTCGCGCGGCAAGCATCTCCTCACCCGTATCGAGGGCGGCCTGACCCTCCACAGCCATCTGCGGATGGACGGCGCCTGGCGCATCTATGCTCCGGGCGAGCGCTGGCGCGGCGGCCCTTCCCACCAGATCCGCGCCGTCCTCGCCAACGCGGAACACACCGCCGTCGGCTACCGGCTCCCCCTCCTCGAACTCCTCCGCACCCGGGACGAGGAGAAGGCGGTCGGTCATCTCGGCCCCGATCTGCTGGGCCCCGACTGGAACGCCGAAACCGCCCTGCACAATCTGCTCAGCGACCCCGCCCGCCCCCTGGGCGAGGCCCTCCTGGACCAGCGCAACCTGGCCGGAATCGGCAACATCTACAAGGCCGAGCTCTGCTTCCTCGCCCGTGCCACCCCTTGGCTCCCCATCGGCGACCTGGCAGCCCCCACCGCCGCCCGTCTTGTCACCACGGCCAAACAACTCCTCGAAGCCAACCGAGACCGCCCCATGCGCACGACCGCCAGCGCAGCGCCCCGCGGATACGGCGCGAACGAACGGCTCTGGGTCTACGGCAGGACCAACCACCCCTGCCTGCGCTGCGGCACGCCCATCCGCACAGCCGATCAGGAAGCCCGCCCCACCTACTGGTGCCCGCGCTGCCAATCGGGCCCCACAAGCTAGTTGACGATCCGTCAGATTCGGTCGTACCGTCCGGTCATGTCCCTCACCGCGTACGACCTCACGGGCCGCTCCGCGTTCATCACCGGCGCGGCGGGTGGCATCGGCCGCGCAGGCGCCATCCTGCTCGCAGCGGCGGGCGCCACCGTGCACTGCGCGGACCGCGACGAGAAGGGCCTGCTGGAGACCCGGGACCTGATCGCCGAAGCGGGTGGCACATCCCACATCCACACTCTCGATGTCACCGACCGCAGTCGGATCCGGGCCGCGGTGGCCGCCGCGGGCAACCTCGACATCCTGGCCGCCGTAGCCGGAATCATGCATACGAGCAGCGTCCTGGAGACCGCGGACGACGACCTCGATCGCGTCCTCTCAGTCAATTTCAAGGGCGTTCTGTACGCCTGTCAGGAAGTTGCCCGCAGCCTGATCGCGCGCAGCGCACCCGGCTCGCTGATCACCATGGCCTCGGGAGCGGTCGACGCCGCGAGCCCCGGGCTGCTCTGCTACAGCGCGGCCAAGGCGGCGGTTGTCCAGCTGACGAAGACCCTCGCAACCGAGCTGGGGCCTCATTCCATCCGTGTCAACGCCGTCGCCCCGGGCTGGATCCGTACGCCCATGACAGCCCGCCACGACGCGGAACAACAGCGACGGGCGGAGGCCACGATGGCGCGGATCTCCCCGCTCGGCCGGGTTGGCGAGCCCGAGGACGTCGCCCACACCCTGGTCTATCTGGCATCCGATGCGTCGGCCTTCATGACCGGTCAGATCCTCCGCCCGAATGGCGGCGTATCCATGCCCTGGTAGTCCGCCAGGCCCGGCCACCGCACCGCATTCCAAGGGCGGACCACCGCCCCAGGCACCGCGTCCCGATGTCGGACCACCAACCCGCACACCGCATCCCAAGAGCAGACCACCGCCCCTCACACGCGTCCGCCCCGCTCGCCCCCGTCGGCCCAGCGGTCGCGGCCACATGCACGGGCAGGAGGCTCAGCCCCCATCCGCCCGCCGCCACCGCACCCTCGACAAGCCCCGCATGGGCCGGTTCCAGCACGAGCCGCAGCACGGCCCACCACCACACCCCGCCGAGAACGAGCGCCGGCACCCATCGCCGTACCATGGCTGCCTCCTCCGGCCGAACCTAGTCCGACCCGCTCGCCCGGCGGGAGGGCGCACCGGTGCACCACCGGCGCGCAGTGCGCTGCCGCAGACCGTTGTGCGCTCTCCGCCCGGGACATCCGGGCTTGCTCCGGATCGCGGCTCCACCCGGGCCAGAGGCATTCAGGCACCCCGGCGCAGGCTGCATCGAGACACGTCAGGCCACGTCAGCCCGTGTCGGGCCACCCGTGATCTTCCTGATCAACGCCTCTTACTCGCAGTCTCACCCAGACACTCCCGAGCCGCATCCAGAACGGACCACGCCCACCCACCCCGGACCACGCAGGAGCCCCGGCCGCCCCCTGAGGGGCCGACCGGGGCTCCGCTTCACACCGGACCTCGCAGGTCAGGCGGCGACGACATCCACCGCTTCCGCGGGCGCCTTGATGGTCACCCGTCCCGTCGGCACACCTGCCACCGACGTCACGGAGACGGAATTGAGCATTGGACGTACCGGCACAGGCACCGGATCGCTGGCTGCTGCCGACTCGGCCAGTTCGGCCAGCGACAGCTCATCGCTCACTTCACGCATGAGCTCGGACATCCGTACGTCAAGCGCGTCGCAAATAGCGGAGAGCAGCTCGGAGGATGCCTCCTTCTGCCCCCGCTCCACCTCGGAGAGATAGCCGAGCGAGACTCGGGCGGACGAGGAGACTTCGCGCAGAGTACGGCCTTGGCGCTGGCGCTGCCGACGCAGCACGTCACCAAGCAGGCGACGGAGCAGAATCATCGGTGGCTCCCTCCTCGGACCGCGTAGCCGCATCCTTCACGCCCCACCGTACCGCCTTGCGCCGCGGCCGTGCGGGGAGCGATGACGTGTTCACTCAGGGCTGCAAACATCAATTCCCCCCGTTCTGTTCCGTATCCTGTGCGCTTGCATTCTTGCCGAGTTCGGCGGAGAGCAATGCCAGCACGCTCCGTACAGTCTCTCTACGGATGTCCGCACGCCCGCCGTTCAATCGCAGCGTGGTCACATTCTCCGCGCCGTCCGGCCCGGCCACCGCAACATAGACCGTGCCGACGGGTTTGCCGTCCTGCGGCTCGGGGCCCGCAACGCCGGTGGTGGCCATACCCCAGTCTGCCCCGAGAACACGGCGCACACCTGCCGCCATCTGCCGCGCCACCTCCGGGTCGACCGCACCGCGCTCCGCCAGGAGGACGCCGTCGACACCCAGCAATTCCCGCTTCAGGGGCGTTGCGTAAGCCGTCACGGACCCGCGGAAGGAGTTCGAGGCACCCGGTACGGAAGTCAGCTCCGCCGCGACCAGACCGCCGGTCAGCGACTCGGCGACGGCAAGAGTCTCACCGCGCTCCACGAGCAACTCCAGCACCCGGGCCGCGGCAGTCACCGCTCGGCCTCCGCCGAACCACGGGCACTCGAGGCCCCGGAGACCGGCCCTGCCCCCTCAGCTGCCCCGGACACCCCAGGCCTCGCAGATACCCCGGACACCGCAGCGGCTCCGGACCCCCCAGCAGCCTCCGCCGCGGCGGCCCGCTCGGCCGCGAGCCCCTGGCGTCGCAGCACGACGGCCTGGCGCACATAGTCGAGTCCCGTGACGACCGTCAGCACGACAGCCACCGCCATCACCCAGAAGCGCAGCGTGGCAAGTGGACCGGTCAGCGCCAGGACGTACATCCCGACGGCCGTCCCCTGTGCCAGAGTCTTCATCTTCCCGCCTCGACTGGCCGGGATCACCGCATGCCGTATCACCCAGAACCGCATCAGCGTGATGCCGATCTCGCGGAAGAGGATCACGCCCGTGACCCACCAGGGCAGATCACCGAGATACGACAGACAGATCAGCGCCGCACCCATGATCGCCTTGTCCGCGATCGGGTCGGCGATCTTCCCGAAGTCGGTGACCAGGTTGTATGTGCGCGCGAGATGACCGTCGAACAGATCGGTGATCATGGCGATGGCGAACGCCGCCCAGGCGAACGACCGCCAGGCCGGGTCGTAGCCGCCGTTGTGCAGGAGCAGCATCACGAAGCCGGGCACCAGCACCAGCCGCAGCATGGTGAGCAGATTGGCGATGTTCCACAGGCTGGCCTGGTTGACGGCCGCAGTACCCAGCTCGCCGCCGCGGACCGGCTTGGCGCCGGAGCCGCCTGCCGCGGATGCCGGGACTCCCGTCATCTGGCCGCCTCCACGAGCTCGGAACACTCGGCCACCAGGTCCACTCCTTCGGTGCCCACAACCTTTGCCTCGACCATACGGCCGGGCACGAGGCCCTCGCGTGCGGTGAAGAGCACCTGGCCGTCCGTTTCGGGGGCCTGGTGCGCCGCGCGCCCCACCGCACCGTCCTCTTCGTCCACGGACTCGACCAGCACCTGCAGGGACTCACCCAGGCGCTCCTCGGCGCGCTGCGAGGTCAGTTCCTCGGCCAGCTGCGAGATGTGCGCGAGCCGCTCCGCGATGACGTCGGCGTCCAGCTTGTTCTCGTAACCGACCGCCTCGGTGCCTTCCTCGTCGGAGTAGCCGAAGACGCCGATGGCGTCGAGCCTGGCGCCGGTGAGGAAGCGTTCCAGCTCCGCCAGGTCGGCCTCGGTCTCGCCGGGGAAGCCCACGATGAAGTTGGAGCGGGCACCGGCCTGCGGTGCCTTGCTGCGGATGGTGTCCAGGAGCTCCAGGAAGCGGTCGGTGTCACCGAAGCGGCGCATCGCCCGCAGCACACCGGGGGCCGAGTGCTGGAAGGACAGGTCGAAGTACGGGGCGACCTTCGGGGTCGAGGTCAGTACGTCGATGAGGCCCGGCCGCATCTCCGCCGGCTGCAGATAGCTGACCCGGATCCGCTCGATCCCCTCGACGTCGGCGAGCTCCGGCAGCAGCGTCTCAAGCAGCCGGATGTCGCCGAGGTCCTTGCCGTACGAGGTGTTGTTCTCGGAGACCAGCATGACCTCCTTCACGCCCTGCTCGGCCAGCCAGCGGGTCTCCCCCAGCACGTCCGACGGGCGGCGCGAGATGAAGGAGCCGCGGAAGGAAGGGATGGCGCAGAAGGAGCAGCGGCGGTCGCAGCCGGAGGCGAGCTTCACCGAGGCGACGGGGCTGGTGCCCAGCCGGCGGCGCAGGGGCGCCCGCGGCCCGGAGACCGGAGCGACTCCGTCGGGAAGGTCCTCGGGGGCGGGAGCCGGTGCGGCCTCCTGCGCGTGCCCCGGCAGAGCCACTGCGGCGTCCTGCCGCTCGGCCGGGCTGATCGGCAGGAGCTTGCGGCGGTCGCGCGGGGTGTGCGAGGCGTGGATGCCACCGTTGAGGATGGTCTGGAGGCGGTCGGAGATGTCGGCGTAGTCGTCGAATCCGAGGACACCATCCGCCTCGGGCAGGGCCTCGGCGAGGTCCTTGCCGTAGCGCTCGGCCATGCAGCCGACGGCGACCACGGCCTGGGTCCTGCCGTGGTCCTTCAGATCATTGGCTTCGAGCAGGGCATCGACGGAGTCCTTCTTGGCGGCCTCGACGAATCCACAGGTGTTGACGACGGCGACATCCGCGTCGGAGGCATCCTCGACGAGCTCCCAGCCGTCCGCTGCCAAGCGGCCTGCGAGCTCCTCCGAGTCCACCTCGTTACGGGCGCAGCCAAGAGTGACAAGGGCGACGGTACGGCGTTCGGGCATGGGCTCAAGACTACTTTGTCCCAGCACTCGCCCTGCCGTGCAGGGTTCCACCGTCACACCGAGTGACAAAGCAGGCGAGCGCCCAGCATTGCCGGGCGCTCGCCGTGTTGCTGATGCCGCTCGGGAAACCGTGCGTGTACGGGTCAGCCGACCGCCGGGTCGCCCTTCGTGTACGAGAGCCGCTCGACCTGGCCCGGCTGGAACTTGTCCTCGACCTTCTTGCCGTTCACAAAGAGCTCGATGGACCCGGCGTCACCGAGGACGAGGTCGACCCGCTCCTGGTCCTGGAAGGTCTTGGACTGGCCCTGCAGCAGCAGCCCGTCGAAGAGCAGCCGCCCGTTGTGGTCCTTGGCGGAGATCCAGCTCTTGCCCTGACTGGCGCTGAGCTTCACCGTCACCTTGTCCCTGGGTGCCGCGGCGATGGCACTGTCGGAGGGCTGCGGCTTGGGGTCGACGGGCTTGTTGGTCTTCGGCTTGGGGCTCTTCGTGTTGGGCGTCGAACCCTCCGCGACCTGTGTGGTCGTGGAGCTGTCGTCGCCACCCTTGAAGAAGGTGAAGCCGACGAAACCGACGACAGCGACGATCGCGGCGACCATGGCCGCCGTCCAGTTGGGCCGACGGGGTTCGGAACGGATTCTCTCGGCCTCGAACAGCGGCGCCGCGGGCGTGGGTGCGGGACGGCCGCCGTGCTCGGCGTCGTACTGCGAAACCAGCGGTTCCGGATCGGTCCCGACGGCACGCGCCAAGGTACGGATATGGCCGCGCGCATACACATCGCCGCCACAACGGGAGAAGTCGTCCTCTTCGATCGCGTGCACGATGGGGATGCGCACCCGGGTGGACGAACTGATCTCTTCGACCGTGAGACCTGCGGCGATACGAGCCTGCTGGAGCACTCGACCGATCGAAGGCCGGTCTTCTTCGGGGGAGTTGCCGATGGACACGGGGGCGCCTTTCGAGCGTGAGCCACCTGCTGGGTGTTCAGTCTAGGGGGGGTACGAAAGGGTGGGGCAACCGGGAGGAAGGACTTTGTACGCCATCAGACTCGAACGCCGTCCGATTCTCTGGGCCACCCCGAGAAGGACAATCTTGCCGCCCCTCCCTTCAACTTGACGTACGACCCGACGAAACGGTTGCCCGCACTTCTCCTACGAAGCGGTTTCCCCGCGGATCAGTGCCAACACCCCGTCCAGCTCGTCCGGTTTCACCATGACGTCGCGCGCCTTGGATCCCTCGCTCGGCCCGACGATGTTCCTCGACTCCATCAGGTCCATCAGCCGGCCGGCCTTGGCGAAGCCGACCCGAAGCTTGCGCTGAAGCATCGAGGTGGACCCGAACTGGGTGGAGACGACCAGTTCGGCGGCCTGGCAGAGCAGATCCAGGTCGTCGCCGATGTCCTCGTCGATCTCCTTCTTCTTGGCGGTGCCGACCACCACGTCCTCGCGGAAGACCGGCGCCATCTGATCCTTGCAGTGCTGGACGATGGCCGCGACCTCGTCCTCGGTGACGAAGGCACCCTGCATACGGGTGGGCTTGTTGGCCCCCATCGGCAGGAACAGACCGTCACCCTTTCCGATGAGCTTCTCGGCGCCGGGCTGGTCGAGGATGACACGGCTGTCGGCCAGCGAAGACGTCGCGAAGGCGAGCCGGGAGGGCACATTCGCCTTGATCAGACCGGTGACGACGTCGACCGAGGGCCGCTGGGTCGCAAGCACCAGGTGGATACCGGCAGCGCGGGCCAGCTGGGTGATACGGACGATGGCGTCCTCCACATCACGGGGAGCGACCATCATCAGGTCGGCCAGCTCGTCGACGATCACCAACAGATACGGGTACGGCGAGAGCTCGCGCTCGCTGCCCTCCGGCGGCTTGACCTTGCCGTTGCGGACGGCCTGATTGAAGTCGTCGATGTGCCGATACCCGAACGCGGCAAGGTCGTCGTACCGGAGGTCCATCTCCCGCACGACCCACTGGAGGGCCTCGGCGGCGCGCTTGGGATTGGTGATGATCGGCGTGATCAGGTGCGGGATGCCCTCGTACGCGGTCAGCTCGACCCGCTTGGGGTCGACCAGCACCATCCGTACGTCGTCCGGCGTCGCCCGCACCATGACCGAGGTGATCAGACAGTTGATGCAGGACGACTTGCCGGAACCGGTCGCACCGGCCACCAGCACGTGCGGCATCTTCGCCAGGTTGGCCATCACATATCCGCCCTCGACGTCCTTGCCGAGCGCGACCAGCATCGGATGGTCGTCCTCGGCGGCGTCCGCGAGGCGCAGCACATCGCCGAGGTTGACCATCTCCCGGTCGGTGTTGGGGATCTCGATGCCGACCGCCGACTTGCCCGGGATCGGGGAGATGATCCGGACGTCGGGACTGGCGACTGCGTACGCGATGTTCTTGGCGAGCGCGGTGATCCGCTCGACCTTCACCGCGGGGCCGAGTTCCACCTCGTACCGCGTGACCGTGGGTCCGCGGGTGAAGCCGGTGACTGCGGCGTCGACCTTGAACTCGGTGAAGACGTTCGTCAGGGACGCGACGATCGCGTCGTTGGCGGCGCTGCGGGTCTTGCCGGGCCCGCCCCGTTCCAGCAGGTCGAGCGAGGGCAGTGAGTACGTGATGTCGCCGGAGAGCTGCAGCTGTTCGGCGCGGGCCGGCAACGGCTGGGACTGCGACCGGTCGGGCGCGGGCTTCGTCAGATCGGGTACGCCGCCCGAGGGCACCGCTCCCTTCTCCGGCTTCCCTCCCCCACTGGCGGGTTCACCCTCCCTGGCGCCCGGCACCGGCGTGCCCGGGCGTTCGCGCTCGACGGAGACGCCCTGGGTGAGGTCGGCGACAATCGGCGAGGGCGGCATGCCGTTGAGCACGGCCCCGTCGAGCGCGGCGGCCGCGGCGGCCGCGACATCCACCGCGTCCATGGTGCGGTTCATCGTCGGCTGCACGGAGGGCCTGCGCGGCCTGCGGCGCTTGGAGAGCGCGTCGGCCTCCACCTGGTCGGGGTCGTACTCCGCGGGCGCTTCGGAGCGGCGTGCGGAAGAGCGGCGGGAGCGGACGGGCAGCGCCTCGCGCCACTGCTCGTCGTAGCGCTCGTCGTCGCCCTCCTCTTCCGCGTCGGCGTCGTACACCGGGTCGAGGATGCCCAGCTTGGTGCCGAGCAGCCGGAGCCGTTGCGGAATAGCGTTCACCGGGGTGGCGGTGACGACCAGCAGTCCGAAGACGGTGAGCAGCAGCAGCAGCGGTACGGCGAGGACCTCGCCCATCGTGTAGACCAGCGGTTTGGAGGCCGCCCAGCCGATGAGTCCGCCCGCGTCCTGCATCGCCGTGGTGCCGCCTCCCCGGCCGGGCGATCCGCACGCGATGTGAACCTGTCCGAGCACCCCGATGACCAGGGCGGAGAGCCCAATGACGATGCGACCGTTGGCCTCGGGCTTCTCCGGGTAGAGGATCAGCCGTACGGCGATGGCGCCGAGCAGTATCGGTACGAGCAGATCGAGTCGGCCGAAGGCTCCGGTGACGAGCATCTCGACGAGGTCGCCGACGGGCCCGCGCAGATTCGACCAGGTGCCCGCGGCGACGACCAGCGCGAGACCGAGCAGCAGCAGCGCGATGCCGTCCTTGCGGTGCGCGGGATCGAGTCCCTTGGCGCCGCGCCCTATGCCACGGAACATCGCGCCGACGGCGTGGGCCGCACCGAGCCAGACGGCGCGCGCCAGGCGGTACACACCGCCGGTGGGCGACGGTGCCGGTTTGGGCGCGGCCGCCTTCTTGGCCACCGCCTTCTTCGCGGGGGCCTTCTTCGCGGCGGTCTTCTTCGCGGCGGTCTTCTTCGCGGGTGCGGCTTTCTTGGCCGGCCCCGCGGTACGGCCGACGCGCTTCGCGGTGCCCGCCGTGCTCTGGGAACCCTTGCCGGACGTACGTGAGGCCATGGTGCCGAGGTTACCGGTGTTGACGGCCGTGAACACGTGTGCCCGCCTCTTCACCCGACCGTGTCGCTGTACAGAGGCAGGAAACTGACGTGTCCTCACGCCGCCGCTGATGGATGTCCCTGTCGCCGAACCGTCGAACGGCCGAGACGGCAGGGCAGTTGGGCCGAGCGTCCTGACAACCGCCCACCCCTCGACCTGAGGTCGTACCGCCGGACCGCTCCCCGCCATGGAGTCGCGGGGCAGTACGGCGCTACGAGGGAAGGACTGCCGCGCCGCTGCCGGTGCCGGGCTCCAGCGCGTCGAGTGCCCGGCGCAGGCCGGTCAGCTTGCGTTCCAGATGGGCGGCGGTGGCCACGGCCGCGGCGTCCGCCGACTCGTCGTCGAGCTGTTTGGAGAGCGCTTCGGCCTGCTCCTCGACGGCCGCGAGCCGCGCCGAGAGCTCGGCCAGCAGCCCTGCGGGCTCCTTCTCGTGGCCCGCGCCGCCGTTGGTATCGCCCTCCAGCTGGAGCCGCAGCAGCGCCGCCTGCTCGCGCAGCTTGCAGTTCTTCATGTAGAGCTCGACGAAGACCGAAACCTTGGCCCGTAGCACCCATGGGTCGAACGGCTTCGAGATGTAGTCCACCGCGCCCGCCGCATAACCCCTGAAGGTGTGATGCGGACCGTGATTGATCGCGGTGAGGAAGATGATCGGGATGTCCCGGGTCCGTTCCCGCCGCTTGATGTGCGCGGCGGTTTCGAAACCGTCCATGCCCGGCATCTGGACGTCCAGCAGAATGACCGCAAAGTCGTCCGTGAGCAGCGCTTTGAGCGCTTCCTCCCCTGACGATGCCCGTACCAGTGTCTGATCGAGCGCAGAGAGGATGGCCTCCAGCGCCAGCAGATTCTCCGGCCGGTCATCGACCAGGAGGATCTTGGCCTTCTGCACCATGGCCCGTCCTCCTCGCCCCGGAATTGCACCGGGCGCCGCCCCAGGGGACGACTCCCTTACGCCGTCCGTCCTTGTGCCGGTCATGGTAGCCGCACCCCGCCCGTCACCACACCCTGTCACCACGATGTCACTGTGCACACAACAGAAACGCGGTGGGGGACCAGAAGGTTCCCCGTACAGCGCCTCCTCACACCCCTGCGAGCACAGTCGCTCATCAACTCATCGCGATTCTCTCAATTAATGATCACTCTCCGCGCATCCACTGCTCCATAACAGAAAGAAGATGATCGGGATCCACAGGCTTGGTGACATAGTCGGAAGCGCCGGATTCGATCGCCTTCTCCCGGTCACCCTTCATGGCCTTCGCGGTCAGTGCGACGATCGGCAGCCCGGCGAACTGCGGCATCCTGCGGATCGCTGCCGTCGTGGCATAGCCGTCCATCTCCGGCATCATGATGTCCATCAGTACGACCGTCACATCGTCGTGCTGTTCCAGGACTTCGATGCCCACACGTCCGTTCTCCGCGTACAGGACCGAAAGACCGTGCTGCTCCAGCACGCTGGTGAGCGCGAAGACGTTACGGATGTCGTCGTCGACGATCAGCACCTTCTCGCCGTGGAACCGGAACGTCCTGCGGACCTCCGGTTCCTCCTGCCCGGCAAGCGTCCAAGGCTCCTGCGGAGCAGCCGGGGCGGCGGCGCGGGACGGCAGCGCGGGCCGCCGCTCCGCGCTCCCCAGGTTCTTGCGGCGACGCCGCATCAGTCCTGCGGCACCCGCCGAATCGTGCACGGTGGCCGTCGGGTCGACGCCCGGACCGGCCTCCGGAAGCAGACCTTCCTCGACTGCGGCACCGTGTGCCTCGATGGGCCCAGGACCGATCTGCGGATAGCCCTGCGGCGGCAACTCGCTCGGGTGCAGCGGCAGATAGAGCGTGAACGTCGAGCCGCGGCCCGGCTCGCTCGCCGCGTGGATCTCGCCGCCCAGCAGCCGGGCGATCTCCCGGCTGATGGACAGGCCGAGCCCCGTACCGCCGTACTTGCGACTGGTCGTACCGTCCGCTTGCTTGAACGCCTCGAAGATCACCAGCATCTTGCTGGACGCGATCCCGATACCGGTGTCGGTGACCGAGAAGGCGATCAGATCGGCATCGGCGTCACGCAGCGAGCCGGCCTCCAGGAGCTGCTCACGGATGGCATTCGGCACATCCTCGTTGGCGTGCCGGATCACCAGCTCGACCGCCCCGCTGTCGGTGAACTTCACCGCGTTGGAAAGGAGATTGCGCAGCACCTGGAGCAGCCGCTGCTCGTCCGTGTGCAGTGTCGCGGGCAGCTCCGGCGAGACCCGTACGGAGAAATCGAGCCCCTTCTCCGCGGTGAGCGGCCGGAATGTCGCCTCCACATAGTCGACCAGCTGGACAAGCGCGATCCGGGTCGGGCTGACGTCCATCTTGCCCGCCTCGACCTTCGTCAGATCGAGGATGTCATTGATCAGCTGAAGCAGATCGGAACCGGCTCCATGGATCGTCTCGGCGAACTCCACCTGCTTCGGCGAGAGATTGCCCTCGGCGTTGTCCGCGAGCAACTTGGCCAGAATGAGAAGCGAGTTGAGCGGGGTACGCAACTCGTGCGACATGTTCGCCAGGAACTCCGACTTGTAACGCATCGAGACCGCGAGCTGCTCGGCGCGCTCCTCCAGGACCTGTCGGGCATCCTCGATCTCGGTGTTCTTGACCTCGATGTCGCGGTTCTGCTGGGCCAGCAGCTCGGCCTTCTCCTCCAGTTCGGCGTTGGAGGCCTGAAGTGCCTTCTGCCGGTTCTCCAGCTCCTGTGAACGGTCCCGCAATTGCTCTGCCAGCTCCTGCGACTGCTCAAGGAGCTTCTCGGTCTTCGTATTGACGCTGATGGTGTTGACGCTCGTCGCGATCATCTCGGCGAGCTGATTGAGGAAGTCCCGCTGGATGTGGGTGAACGGCTGGAAGGAGGCCAGCTCGATCACACCGAGAACCTTCCCCTCGAAGAGCACCGGCAGCACGATCACATGCGCGGGCGGTGCCTCACCGAGTCCGGAGGAAATCTTCAGATAACCCGGCGGAACATTGTCCACCTGGATGGTCCGCTTCTCCTCCGCCGCCGTGCCGATGAGCGTCTCACCGGGCCGGAAGGATGTCGGCATCGATCCCGCCGAGTATCCGTAGCTGCCCCTCATACGGAGTTCGTACGAGCTGTCCTTGTCGCTGTCCGATCCCACCGCGTCGGTGTCACCGGTCGGCATGGCCAGGAAGAACGCACCGTGCTGCGCGGAGACGACCGGGGTCAGCTCGCTCATGATCAGTGAGGCCACGTCGTCGAGATCGCGCCGCCCCTGCATCAGACCGGAGATCCGGGCGAGATTGCCCTTCAGCCAGTCCTGCTCCTTGTTGGTGGCCGTGGTGTCACGCAGGTTGGCGATCATCGTATTGATGTTGTCCTGCAGGGCCTGGATCTCGCCGGCCGCATCCACATCGATCTTGAGGTTGAGATCGCCGCGGGTCACCGCGGTGGCGACGGCCGCGATGGCCCGCACCTGACGGGTGAGGTTCCCGGCCATCTCGTTCACGGACTCGGTGAGGTCGCGCCAGGTGCCGTCGACGTCCCGGACCCGGGCCTGGCCGCCCAGCTGCCCCTCCGTGCCCACCTCGCGGGCGACCCGGGTCACCTGCTCGGCAAACGAGGACAACTGGTCGACCATCGTGTTGATGGTGTTCTTCAGCTCCTGGATCTCGCCGCGGGCGTCGATGTCGATCTTCTTGGTGAGGTCGCCCTTGGCGATGGCCGTGGTGACCGTGGCGATCTGGCGCACCTGCCCGGTCAGATTGGACGCCATCGAGTTCACGGACTCGGTGAGGTCCTTCCATGTACCGGAGACACCCGGAACGCGTGCCTGGCCGCCCAGCTCACCTTCCGTGCCCACCTCGCGGGCGACTCGCGTCACCTCGTCGGCGAACGAGGACAGCGTCGTCACCATCGTGTTGACGGTGTCGGCGAGCTCGGCGACCTCGCCGCGCGCCTCGACGGTGACCTTCTTCGTCAGATCGCCGTTGGCGACCGCAGACGAGACCCGGGAGATGTTCCGCACCTGACTGGTCAGGTTGTTGGCCATCAGGTTGACGTTGTCGCTGAGGTCCTTCCAGATACCGGTCGCACCACGCACCCGGGCCTGACCACCCAGGATGCCCTCGGTACCCACCTCGCGGGCGACCCGCGTCACCTCGTCGGCGAAGTTGAGCAGCTGATCGACCATGGTGTTGACGGTCGTGACCAGTTCGAGGATCTCGCCCTTGGCGTCGACCGTGATCTTCTTGGAGAGATCGCCCTTGGCGACCGCTGTGGTGACCTCGGCGATGTTACGGACCTGCAGGGTCAGGTTGTTGGCCATGCCGTTGACGGACTGGGTGAGGTCCTTCCACGTACCGGACACCCCCTGCACCTCGGCCTGGCCGCCGAGGATGCCTTCCGTACCCACTTCACGGGCGACCCGCGTCACCTGCTCGGCGAAGTTCGAGAGCTGGTCCACCATCGTGTTGAGGGTGTTCTTCAGCTCCAGGATCTCGCCGCGCGCGTCAACATCGATCTTCTGCGACAGGTCACCGCGCGCCACCGCAGTGGCGACCTGCGCGATGTTACGGACCTGAGCGGTGAGGTTTCCCGCCATGCCGTTGACCGAATCGGTCAGATCACGCCACACACCGGCCACGCCGGGCACCTGCGCCTGCCCGCCGAGCCGTCCGTCGGTGCCCACCTCGCGGGCGACCCGGGTCACCTGCTCGGCGAAGGCGGAGAGCTGGTCGACCATCGTGTTGATGGTGTTCTTCAGCTCCAGGATCTCGCCGCGCGCGTCAACATCGATCTTCTGCGACAGGTCGCCCCGTGCCACCGCAGTGGTCACCTGCGCGATCTGGCGCACCTGGGAGGTCAGATTCCCCGCCATGAAGTTGACGGAGTCGGTGAGCTCCTTCCACGTGCCGGAAACGCCGTCGACCCGCGCCTGGCCACCGAGGCGGCCCTCCGTACCCACGTCACGCGCCATCCGCGTGACCTGGTCGGCGAAGGACGACAGCTGCGCAACCATCGTGTTGACGGTGTTCTTCAACTCCAGCATCTCGCCCGCGACATCGACGGTGACCTTCTGCGAGAGGTCACCGTTGGCGACCGCGGTCGTCACCTGCGCGATGTCGCGCACCTGCCCCGTAAGGTTCCGGAACGCCGTGTTCACCGAGTCCGTGAGGTCCTTCCAGGTCCCCGCCGCCCCCGGCACCTCGGCCTGACCGCCCAGCCGGCCCTCGACGCCGACCTCCCTGGCCACCCGGGTCACTTCCGAACCGAAGGACTGCAGCTGGTCCACCATCGTGTTGACGGTGTTCTTCAGCTCCAGCATCTCGCCGGCCACATCGACGGTGACCTTCTGCGTCATGTCGCCGCTGGCCACCGCCGTGGTCACCTGCGCGATGTCGCGCACCTGAGTCGTCAGGTTCCGGAAGACGGTGTTCACCGAGTCGGTGAGGTCCTTCCAGGTCCCCGCCGCCCCCGGCACCTGCGCCTGACCGCCGAGCAGCCCCTCGCCACCGACCTCGCTGGCCACTCGGGTCACTTCGTCGGCGAAGGTCCGCAGTGTCTCGGTCATCTGGTTGATGGTCTCGGCGAGCTGTGCGACCTCGCCGCGGGCGCTCACAGTGACCTTCTGGGACAGGTCACCGTTGGCGACCGCGGTCGTCACCTCGGCAATCCCCCGCACCTGAGAGGTCAGGTTCCCGGCCATCGTGTTGACGGAGTCGGTGAGGTCCTTCCACACCCCGGCCACACCGGGCACGGTCGCCTGCCCGCCCAGCTCGCCCTCCGTGCCCACCTCGCGGGCGACCCGGGTCACCTCGGAGGAGAACGACGACAGCTGGTCGACCATCGTGTTGACGGTGTTCTTGAGCTGAAGCATCTCGCCGGCCACATGGACGGTGACCTTCCGCGACAGATCGCCCTTGGCGACCGCCGTCGTCACCAGGGCAATGTCCCGCACCTGCGCGGTCAGCCGGTACGCCATGGTGTTCACGGAGTCCGTGAGGTCCTTCCACGACCCGGACATCCCGCGCACCTGGGCCTGCCCGCCCAGCTTGCCCTCGGTACCCACCTCGACCGCGACCCGCGTCACCTGCTCGGTGAACGCCGACAACTGGTCGACCAGGTTGTTGACCGTACGGGCGACCTTCAGGAACTCGCCGCGCAGCGGCCGTACCGTCTCATCGGCCGTGTGCGACCGCAGCTCCATCCGCTGTTCGAGATCACCGTCGGCCACCGCCGACAGCACCCGCCCGACCTCCGAGACCGGGCGCGCCAGATCGTCGACCAGCTCGTTGGAGGCGTCGATCGCGGCGGCCCAGGAACCCTCGCAGGCGCCCGTTTCCAGCCGCTCGGTGAGTTTCCCCTCACGCCCGACCACCCTCCGCACCCGGGCCAGCTCGCCGGTGAGATGGAGATTCCGGTCGGCGACTTCATTGAAGACTGCCGCGATCTCCGCCATCACGCCGTCAGCCGAAACGGTCAGGCGCCTGCGGAAGTTCCCGTCGCGCATCGCCACCAGGCCTGCCAACAGTCTGTTGAGCGCTGCCGCGTCGACGTCGATGGTTCCATTGCGCTGCTTTTTCACGGACTGTCCGCCTTTTGTGCGCGTGCCTGTTCCCCGCGCCGCCACGCCAGACTCCACCGTGATCCCTCCCGCAGGGGTTGACCGTATCGCTCGGGCCTTATCTGGGAGCTTGCCCAGTTCCTCATTGGCTCACCGCCACAGCCCACCGTCGACGGGTGACCATGCGGACGTCAAATCGTTGAAACGTACCAGGCCCGAACCAATCGGGGTGCAGCCTCCAACGGTTGTCCCACATCACCCTGTTGGGAAGCCCACACTTGTCCGGTCACATGCCTGTTCCTGGTCGTTCCTGCCCGAAGTCGGCCCTCGTGTACCCGGCACCGAGACCGAGCGTCTAGCCTGGCAGGCGAATCGAAGCGGCGAGAAACGGGCACAGGACTCGAGGAAGCGACGAGACACCATATGGGGAGTGCTGTGATCACCGCGCGCGCGGCTGCCACCTTCGACCCGGTCGGACGCTCCGTCGCGACCGCCCGCGCCTTTGTCCGTGACACTCTCCAGGGGTGGGGATACACGGATGTCGTCGACGATGCCGTCGTCCTCACCAGCGAGCTCGTGACCAACGCGGTGGTGCACGCTGGCACCGCCGCGGACGTGCTGTGCCAGCGCACGGAGGACGGCGTCCGGATCGAGGTCTCCGACCACTACCCGGAACGCGAGATCCCCCTCCAGAGCACAGGTCTGGACTTCGGTAGCCCGGACCGTGAGAACGGCCGCGGACTGCTGCTCTGCGCGGCGCTCGCTTCCCGGTGGGGCGTCGAGTATTCGCCCATCCATAAACATGTCTGGTTCCAGCTGGATCTTCCCGAGCGCCCTGTGGGAATCCGCTCCGCCGGCCCCCTGCTCCCGGTCGGCCTGCTCCCGGTCGCCGACGAGCGCGTGCGGGTGGCCGTCGTCCAGATCGACAGCACCGGTTCCATCGCCGCCTGGAACGAGGACGCCGCGTTCCTCTTCGGATATGCCGCGGACCAAGTCACCGGTAAGCAACTCACCGACTTCACCGCCTGGCCGCAGACACCCGGCACCAACACCGGCATCGTGGACGCACTGCAGCTCTCGCGCTGGGAGGGCAGTTACGGAATCCGGGGCGCCGACGGCCGCACCATCCCCGTTTACGCCTCGCATCTCCGGGTCCGCGACACCCACGGCGAACCATCCACGGTCTGCCTGCTCGTCCGCGACTACGAACGTGCCGTGCTCCAGTCCCCGGTACGCACACCGGTCTCCGACGCGAACGCCGAGAGCCACAAGACGGACCCGTTCGAGATCTTCATCGGCTCCCCCGCCCCCGACGACCTCGACGGCCTGCTCCAGCGCACGGTCGAGCGGGCGCGCGACATGCTCGACGCCGATTCGGCCTTCCTGCTGCTGGCGACGGACGATGAAACGGAACTGGAGGTACGGGCCACGACCGGTCTGCCCTCCGCCCGCCAGCGTTTCGCCCGGGTTCCGGTGGAGGCCGGTACCGGACGTTACGGCTCCGCCCGGATGCCCGCCGTACACGAAGACCTCGACAACGTGCCCGGCGCCGTCCCCCTGCTCGGCGGCACGGGGATGCGCTCCGTCGTCACCGTTCCGCTGAAGGTCGAGGGGCGCCTCACGGGCTCGCTGGGCGTCGCCGCGGAAGCGGCAGGCCGCTACTCCAACGAGGAGGCTCTACGCCTCCAGTTCGCCGCGGACCGCATTGCGCTGGCCGTCGAATCGGCCCGCCTGGGCGAGCTGGAACGCCTGCGCCGTGGTTCCCTCTCCTTCCTCGTCGAGGCCTCCGACCTGCTCGCGGGCACCCTCGACCGGGACCAGACCCTGGCTCTGATGGCCCAGATGACGGTCCCCACCCTGGCCACATGGTGCGCCGTCTACACGATCGCGGACCAGTCCTCGGAGCCGTATCTCTCCTATGTGCTGCACGAGGACGAGGAGCTCATCGACGGCCTCAAGGCCCTGCTCTCCAAGATCGCTCCTCCGGACCCCGTGCCGACCCCAGGTGCCCGTGTCTGGACAGCCCCGTCGGAGGCTGCTCACCAGGCAGCCCTGCGCACCTCGATGCGTACGCTCGGCCTCGGCGAACCCGGCGGGCTCGGCTCCGGCATCCGTACGACGCTCGCCACTGCGGCCGCGGTGGGCGGGGAGACGGTGGTCCTGCCACTCGTCGCCCGAAACCGCGTCATCGGCATGCTCACCCTCGGGAAGCCCTCCGACGACCACTTCCGCCAGGAGATCCTGGAACTGGCCGAGGACCTCTCCCGCCGCGCCGCCCTCGCCCTCGACAACGCCCGCCTCTACTCGGAGCGTATGGCGATCAGCCAGTCCCTGCAGCGCAGCCTGCTGCCGCCGGGGCTGCCCGAGGTCCCCAATGTCGAGATCGAGGTCATCTACCGCGCGGCGGGCGAGGGCAACGAGGTCGGCGGCGACTTCTACGACGTCTTCCCGATCCGCGACGGCGCCTACGGCTTCGCCATCGGTGACGTCTGCGGTACGGGCCCGGAGGCCGCGGCCGTCACGGGCCTCGCCCGCCACGCCCTGCGCCTCCTCGCCCGCGAAGGCTTCGGCGGTCCGGCCGTTCTGGAGCGCCTCAACGCCGCCATCCTGGACGAAGGCGCCCGCAGCCGTTTCCTGACCCTCCTGTACGGGGAGCTGTGGCCCCAGGAGGACGGCAGCGCGCTCCTGAAGGTGGTCTGCGCGGGGCACCCGCTGCCGTTGCGCCTGCACCAGGACGGCTCGGTGGAGTCAGCGGCCGAACCTCAGCCCCTGCTGGGCGTCATCGAGGACCTCGAACTGTACGAGCAGACGGTGACCCTCGCTCCGGGCGATGTCCTGCTGTGCGTGACCGACGGCGTCACGGAACGCCGTGAGGGCACCCGCATGCTCGGCGACGACGGTCTGGCGGATGTCCTGGCCACCTGTACCGGCCTCACGGCAGGCGCGGTGGCAGCACGCATCCTGCGGGCGGTTGAACGCTTCGCAGCCGAGCCTGCCTCCGACGACATGGCCATCCTCGCCATGCGCGTCCCTGAACCGCCCACCACCTGACCGCACTTCATCGGGCCGAAGGCTCGGAAACACTCCGGCCCATGACTTCAAAGACGACCAGTCCATAAGCGTGCTCCGGCGTGCGATCGAGCTCGGCGTGAACCACATCGACACCGCCACGTTCTACTTCTCGTCGCTGCGGTTCGCCAACGAACTGATCGACCAGGCGCTCACTCCGCAACACTTCGGTGCCCTGTCCGAGTTCCGCGACGCCGGCCTCATCCGCCACCTCGGTGTCTCCGGAATCAAGGCAAACACCTCGCCGAGGCCCGGCCCATCGCCCCGGTGGTGTGCGTACAGAACCGCTACGGCCTCGACTCCCGCAACGCGGGCACGGACGATGTTCTGCGGCTCTGTGGAGAGCAGGGCATCGCGTTCGTCCCCCTTCTTCTCCGTTGCCGGCGAGGGACGCGAGGAGGACGCAAACATCACGGGCGCCACCGACGACGAGCTGCTCGCCATCGCCCGCGTACATGGCGCGACGGTGGCACAGGTCCGGCTGGCATGGACGCTGCATCAGGGCCCTCACGTACTGGCCAAACGAATTCGCCGTCTCGATTCGCACCACGCCGACGGGCAGCGAGCGCGGAAGCATCGGGACATGCGAAAGGCCCCCGCCGAGTGGCGAGGGCCTTTCGTCTTGCCTGAGCCCCAATGCGGAATCGAACCGCAGACCTTCTCCTTACCATGGAGACGCTCTACCGACTGAGCTATTGGGGCCTGCTGCGCTGTGGCAACGAGGTTAAGCATACCCTGAACTCAGGGGTACTCAGAACCACTGACCGCAAAAGATTCTGACGGACTGTCATCGAGACCCGCCGCCCCTCTCACCACTGCGCATGCGTGGCCCGGCCTGCCTCGTCCGAGCCGGCCGACCGCACGCGTGGGTGAACGCAGGAAAGCCCCGCACCAGAGGTGCGGGGCTTTCCCGTAAAAGGAGTTCGGCGGCGTCCTACTCTCCCACAGGGTCCCCCCTGCAGTACCATCGGCGCTGAAAGGCTTAGCTTCCGGGTTCGGAATGTAACCGGGCGTTTCCCTAACGCAATGACCACCGAAACACTATGAAATTAACCAACACCGGAACACAACACGGCCGTTCGTTATTTCAGAACTAACACAGTGGACGCGAGCAACTGAGGACAAGCCCTCGGCCTATTAGTACCAGTCAGCTCCACCCGTTACCGGGCTTCCACATCTGGCCTATCAACCCAGTCGTCTACTGGGAGCCTTAACCAATCAAGTTGGTGGGAATACTCATCTCGAAGCAGGCTTCCCGCTTAGATGCTTTCAGCGGTTATCCTTTCCGAACGTAGCCAACCAGCCATGCCCTTGGCAGAACAACTGGCACACCAGAGGTTCGTCCGTCCCGGTCCTCTCGTACTAGGGACAGCCCTTCTCAATATTCCTACGCGCACAGCGGATAGGGACCGAACTGTCTCACGACGTTCTAAACCCAGCTCGCGTACCGCTTTAATGGGCGAACAGCCCAACCCTTGGGACCGACTCCAGCCCCAGGATGCGACGAGCCGACATCGAGGTGCCAAACCATCCCGTCGATATGGACTCTTGGGGAAGATCAGCCTGTTATCCCCGGGGTACCTTTTATCCGTTGAGCGACAGCGCTTCCACAAGCCACTGCCGGATCACTAGTCCCGACTTTCGTCCCTGCTCGACCCGTCGGTCTCACAGTCAAGCTCCCTTGTGCACTTACACTCAACACCTGATTGCCAACCAGGCTGAGGGAACCTTTGGGCGCCTCCGTTACTCTTTAGGAGGCAACCGCCCCAGTTAAACTACCCATCAGACACTGTCCCTGATCCGGATCACGGACCCAGGTTAGACATCCAGCACGACCAGAGTGGTATTTCAACGACGACTCCACAACCACTGGCGTGGCTGCTTCAAAGTCTCCCACCTATCCTACACAAGCCGAACCGAACACCAATATCAAACTGTAGTAAAGGTCCCGGGGTCTTTCCGTCCTGCTGCGCGAAACGAGCATCTTTACTCGTAGTGCAATTTCACCGGGCCTATGGTTGAGACAGTCGAGAAGTCGTTACGCCATTCGTGCAGGTCGGAACTTACCCGACAAGGAATTTCGCTACCTTAGGATGGTTATAGTTACCACCGCCGTTTACTGGCGCTTAAGTTCTCAGCTTCGCCGACCCGAAAGTCAGCTAACCGGTCCCCTTAACGTTCCAGCACCGGGCAGGCGTCAGTCCGTATACATCGCCTTACGGCTTCGCACGGACCTGTGTTTTTAGTAAACAGTCGCTTCTCGCTGGTCTCTGCGGCCACCCCCAGCTCATGGAGTAAATCCAATCACCAGTGATGGCCCCCCTTCTCCCGAAGTTACGGGGGCATTTTGCCGAGTTCCTTAACCATAGTTCACCCGAACGCCTCGGTATTCTCTACCTGACCACCTGAGTCGGTTTAGGGTACGGGCCGCCATGAAACTCGCTAGAGGCTTTTCTCGACAGCATAGGATCATCCACTTCACCACAATCGGCTCGGCATCAGGTCTCAGCCTTAACGTGTGACGGATTTACCTACCACACGGCCTACACCCTTACCCCGGGACAACCACCGCCCGGGCTGGACTACCTTCCTGCGTCACCCCATCGCTTACCTAGTACAAGTCTGGTTCGTCGGCTCCACCACTACCCTCAACTCCGAAGAGATCGGGCCGGCTTCACGGACTTAGCATCGCCTGATTCAGTATTGGGCGTTTCAAAGCGGGTACCGGAATATCAACCGGTTGTCCATCGACTACGCCTGTCGGCCTCGCCTTAGGTCCCGACTTACCCTGGGCAGATCAGCTTGACCCAGGAACCCTTAGTCAATCGGCGCACACGTTTCTCACGTGTGTATCGCTACTCATGCCTGCATTCTCACTCGTGAACCGTCCACAACTCGCTTCCGCGGCTGCTTCACCCGGCACACGACGCTCCCCTACCCATCCGTACTCCCGTTGGGGATACATGTACGAATGACACGACTTCGGCGGTACGCTTGAGCCCCGCTACATTGTCGGCGCGGAATCACTTGACCAGTGAGCTATTACGCACTCTTTCAAGGGTGGCTGCTTCTAAGCCAACCTCCTGGTTGTCTCTGCGACTCCACATCCTTTCCCACTTAGCGTACGCTTAGGGGCCTTAGTCGATGCTCTGGGCTGTTTCCCTCTCGACCATGGAGCTTATCCCCCACAGTCTCACTGCCGCGCTCTCACTTACCGGCATTCGGAGTTTGGCTAAGGTCAGTAACCCGGTAGGGCCCATCGCCTATCCAGTGCTCTACCTCCGGTAAGAAACACACGACGCTGCACCTAAATGCATTTCGGGGAGAACCAGCTATCACGGAGTTTGATTGGCCTTTCACCCCTAACCACAGGTCATCCCCCAGGTTTTCAACCCTGGTGGGTTCGGTCCTCCACGAAGTCTTACCTCCGCTTCAACCTGCCCATGGCTAGATCACTCCGCTTCGGGTCTTGAGCGTGCTACTGAAACGCCCTATTCGGACTCGCTTTCGCTACGGCTTCCCCACACGGGTTAACCTCGCAACACACCGCAAACTCGCAGGCTCATTCTTCAAAAGGCACGCAGTCACGACTGCATGTGCAAGCACATACAGCGACGCTCCCACGGCTTGTAGGCACACGGTTTCAGGTACTATTTCACTCCGCTCCCGCGGTACTTTTCACCATTCCCTCACGGTACTATCCGCTATCGGTCACCAGGGAATATTTAGGCTTAGCGGGTGGTCCCGCCAGATTCACACGGGATTTCTCGGGCCCCGTGCTACTTGGGTGTCTCTCAAACGAGCCGTTGATGTTTCAGCTACGGGGGTCTTACCCTCTACGCCGGACCTTTCGCATGTCCTTCGCCTACATCAACGGTTTCTGACTCGTCTCACGGCCGGCAGACCGTGAAAGAGAGATCCCACAACCCCGCATGCGCAACCCCTGCCGGGTATCACACGCATACGGTTTGGCCTCATCCAGTTTCGCTCGCCACTACTCCCGGAATCACGGTTGTTTTCTCTTCCTGAGGGTACTGAGATGTTTCACTTCCCCTCGTTCCCTCCACACTGCCTATGTGTTCAGCAGCGGGTGACAGCCCATGACGACTGCCGGGTTTCCCCATTCGGACACCCCCGGATCAAAGCTCGGTTGACAGCTCCCCGGGGCCTATCGTGGCCTCCCACGTCCTTCATCGGTTCCTGGTGCCAAGGCATCCACCGTGCGCCCTTAAAAACTTGGCCACAGATGCTCGCGTCCACTGTGCAGTTCTCAAACAACGACCAGCCACCCATCACCCCACCCCTGAGGGCGAGTTCACTGGGGCCGGCAACTGAAGGCGACCTCACGGCCGTACCCTCAGATACCCAACAACGTGCCCGACACAACCGATCCCTTCCCACGTTCCACGCCGAAGCAGTACTAGTGAAAAACAACCTGTCGTGCCGAATAGTCAACGTTCCACCCATGAGCTGACCACCGTCGAACATTTGCCGACGTAGTGGCTCTGGATTCCTTACGGAATCTAGATGCTCCTTAGAAAGGAGGTGATCCAGCCGCACCTTCCGGTACGGCTACCTTGTTACGACTTCGTCCCAATCGCCAGTCCCACCTTCGACAGCTCCCTCCCACAAGGGGTTGGGCCACCGGCTTCGGGTGTTACCGACTTTCGTGACGTGACGGGCGGTGTGTACAAGGCCCGGGAACGTATTCACCGCAGCAATGCTGATCTGCGATTACTAGCAACTCCGACTTCATGGGGTCGAGTTGCAGACCCCAATCCGAACTGAGACCGGCTTTTTGAGATTCGCTCCGCCTCGCGGCATCGCAGCTCATTGTACCGGCCATTGTAGCACGTGTGCAGCCCAAGACATAAGGGGCATGATGACTTGACGTCGTCCCCACCTTCCTCCGAGTTGACCCCGGCAGTCTCCTGTGAGTCCCCATCACCCCGAAGGGCATGCTGGCAACACAGAACAAGGGTTGCGCTCGTTGCGGGACTTAACCCAACATCTCACGACACGAGCTGACGACAGCCATGCACCACCTGTATACCGACCACAAGGGGGGCACCATCTCTGATGCTTTCCGGTATATGTCAAGCCTTGGTAAGGTTCTTCGCGTTGCGTCGAATTAAGCCACATGCTCCGCTGCTTGTGCGGGCCCCCGTCAATTCCTTTGAGTTTTAGCCTTGCGGCCGTACTCCCCAGGCGGGGAACTTAATGCGTTAGCTGCGGCACCGACGACGTGGAATGTCGCCAACACCTAGTTCCCAACGTTTACGGCGTGGACTACCAGGGTATCTAATCCTGTTCGCTCCCCACGCTTTCGCTCCTCAGCGTCAGTAATGGCCCAGAGATCCGCCTTCGCCACCGGTGTTCCTCCTGATATCTGCGCATTTCACCGCTACACCAGGAATTCCGATCTCCCCTACCACACTCTAGCCTGCCCGTATCGACTGCAGACCCGGGGTTAAGCCCCGGGCTTTCACAACCGACGCAACAAGCCGCCTACGAGCTCTTTACGCCCAATAATTCCGGACAACGCTTGCGCCCTACGTATTACCGCGGCTGCTGGCACGTAGTTAGCCGGCGCTTCTTCTGCAGGTACCGTCACTCTCGCTTCTTCCCTGCTGAAAGAGGTTTACAACCCGAAGGCCGTCATCCCTCACGCGGCGTCGCTGCATCAGGCTTTCGCCCATTGTGCAATATTCCCCACTGCTGCCTCCCGTAGGAGTCTGGGCCGTGTCTCAGTCCCAGTGTGGCCGGTCGCCCTCTCAGGCCGGCTACCCGTCGTCGCCTTGGTAGGCCATCACCCCACCAACAAGCTGATAGGCCGCGGGCTCATCCTTCACCGCCGGAGCTTTCAACCCCGTCCCATGCGGGACAGAGTGTTATCCGGTATTAGACCCCGTTTCCAGGGCTTGTCCCAGAGTGAAGGGCAGATTGCCCACGTGTTACTCACCCGTTCGCCACTAATCCACCCCGAAGGGCTTCATCGTTCGACTTGCATGTGTTAAGCACGCCGCCAGCGTTCGTCCTGAGCCAGGATCAAACTCTCCGTGAATGTTTTCCCGTAATCGGGACACACATCACGAGAGCGGAACGATCAGCCGGAATAAGACCGATCGTTCACAGCGTCCTCGCTGTGTAAATTGCCTACCGGAACCGTGAGGCCCGGCAGGACTTTCAAAGGAACCACCAACCTGCCGAAGCAGGCCGGGGTATCAACATATCTGGCGTTGACTTTTGGCACGCTGTTGAGTTCTCAAGGAACGGACGCTTCCTTTGTACTCACCCTCTCGGGCTTTCCTCCGGGCTTTCCCTTCGGTCTTGCATTTCCGACTCTATCAGACTCTTTCGTGTCCGATTCCCGGTCGAAGCGGCCCCCTGCGGAGCAGGAGAATTTTTACTGCGCTTTCCAGTTCTTCGCTTTCGCGCTTCCCTTTCCGGCGGTTCCAACCTTACCAGATTCTTTTTCGTTCCGTTTCCGGTCCGAATTTGAATTCCGGTGGCCTTTGGAGTGGCCTTGCCTCTCGGCGGATCCGACTTTATCAGAAGTTCTGAGCCGGAATTCCCGCTCCGTTCGGGATGCTCACTGCACATGAGCGTGCGCGGCGCTTCCCGGTCAGGCGGAGCCGTAAACGTACTGGAGCGGGGCGCCCCGATGCAAATCGGGGGCCCCGCTCCGGAGTTCGCGACTGTCGGGGTCAGACCTCGACGACTACGGGAAGGATCATCGGTCGCCGGCGGTAGGTGTCGGAGACCCACTTGCCCACCGTGCGGCGGACCAGCTGCTGGAGCTGGTGGGGCTCCATCACGCCGTCCTGGGCGGACCTGTTGATCGCTTCCTCGATCTTCGGCACGACGGCGCTGAATGCCGAGTCGTCGATGCCGGAGCCGCGGGCATGGATGTCCGGCCCGCCCGTGATCTTGCCGGAGGAGCTGTCGACCACGATGAAGACGGAGATGATGCCCTCCTCGCCGAGGATGCGGCGGTCCTTGAGGGAGGTCTCGGTGACATCGCCGACCGAGAGGCCGTCGACGTATACGTAGCCCGCCTGGACCTTGCCAACGATCTTGGCCTTGCCGTCGATGAGGTCGACGACCACGCCGTCCTCGGCGATGACGATGTGGTCCTTGGGTACACCGGTGAGGGCGCCCAGTTCGGCGTTGGCCCTCAGGTGGCGCCATTCGCCGTGGACCGGCATCAGGTTCTTCGGCTTGCAGATGTTGTAGAAGTACAGCAGCTCACCGGCCGAGGCATGGCCCGAGACGTGGACCTTGGCGTTGCCCTTGTGGACGACGTTGGCACCCCAGCGGGTCAGGCCGTTGATCACGCGGTACACCGCGTTCTCGTTGCCCGGGATCAGGGACGACGCCAGGATCACCGTGTCGCCCTGGACGATGCGGATCTGGTGGTCGCGGTTGGCCATACGGGACAGTGCGGCCATCGGCTCGCCCTGGGATCCCGTGCAGACCAGCACGACCTCGTCGTCCGGCAGGTCGTCGAGGGTCTTGACGTCGACCACCAGGCCCGCGGGCACCTTCAGATAGCCGAGATCGCGGGCGATGCCCATGTTGCGGACCATCGAGCGCCCGACGAAGGCCACCCGGCGGCCGTATTCGTGTGCCGCGTCGAGGATCTGCTGGATGCGGTGCACATGGCTGGCGAAGCTCGCCACGATGATGCGCTTCTGGGCGTTGGCGAAGACCGTGCGCAGAACGTTGGAGATGTCCCGCTCGGGCGGCACGAAGCCGGGGACCTCCGCATTGGTCGAGTCGGAGAGGAGAAGGTCGATGCCTTCCTCGCTCAGCCGGGCGAACGCGTGCAGGTCGGTGAGCCGGCCGTCCAGCGGGAGCTGGTCCATCTTGAAGTCACCGGTCGCGACGGCCATGCCCGCAGGTGTGCGGATGGCAACCGCGAGGGCGTCAGGGATGGAGTGGTTGACCGCGATGAACTCGCAGTCGAAGACGCCGATGCGCTCGCGCTGGCCCTCCGCGACTTCGAGGGTGTACGGGCGGATGCGATGTTCCTGGAGCTTCGCCTCGATCAGCGCGAGGGTCAGCTTGGAGCCGATGAGGGGGATGTCCGGCTTCAGTCGCAACAGGTACGGGACACCACCGATGTGGTCCTCGTGGCCGTGCGTGAGGACGATGCCCTCGATGTCGTCGAGACGGTCCCGGATCGTGGTGAAGTCCGGCAGGATCAGGTCGATTCCGGGCTGCTCTTCCTCCGGGAAGAGAACTCCGCAGTCGACGATGAGCAGGCGGCCGCCGTACTCGAAGACCGTCATGTTGCGGCCGATTTCGCCGAGGCCGCCGAGCGGGGTGACCCGGAGGCCGCCCTTCGGGAGCTTCGGCGGGGTGCCGAGTTCGGGATGCGGATGACTCAAAAGACTCTCCTTACCACGCGCGCCACGTACCGCTTGGGCACGTGGCGCGCATGTCATTCGTGCACTTGCTGTTGTCTGTGTTGTCGCTCTTGCGAGTGTTCTTCGCTTATTCAGTTGTGAAGTCTGTGGTTACAGCTCTACCCCACCGGCGGCGAGATCGATCTTGAGCTGCGCCGTTTCCTGTGCGGTGAGTTCCACCAGGGGAAGGCGCAGGGGCCCTGCGGGGAGGCCTTGGAGGGCCAGCGCGGCCTTGGTGGTGATGACGCCCTGGGTACGGAACATGCCGGTGAAGACCGGCAGGAGCTTCTGATGGATCTCCGTGGCCTTCTGGACGTCGCCGCCGAGGTAAGCCTCGATGAGGGCGCGCAGGTCGGGGGTGACGACATGGCCGACGACGGAGACGAATCCGATGGCCCCGACCGAGAGGAGCGGCAGGTTCAGCATGTCGTCGCCGGAGTACCAGGCGAGGCCTGACCGGGCGATGGCCCAGCTGGCGCGGCCGAGGTCGCCCTTGGCGTCCTTGTTGGCGACGATGCGCGGGTGCTCGGCGAGCCGTACGAGCGTCTCCGTGTCGATCGGCACACCGCTGCGGCCCGGAATGTCGTAGAGCATCACCGGCAGACCGGTGGCGTCGGCGATGGCCGTGAAGTGGCGGAAGATGCCTTCCTGCGGCGGCTTGTTGTAGTACGGCGTCACCGCGAGGAGGCCGTGGGCACCGGAGCGTTCGGCCATGCGGGCGAGCTCGATGCTGTGGCGGGTGTCGTTGGTGCCGACGCCTGCGACGACGTGGGCCCTGTCTCCCACTGCTTCCAGTACGGCCCTTACGAGCTGGTCTTTCTCCGCGTCGCTGGTGGTCGGGGACTCGCCGGTGGTGCCGTTGACGATCAGACCGTCATTGCCTGCGTCCACCAGGTGGGCGGCGAGCCGCTGGGCACCGTCGAGGTCGAGTGCACCGTCCGCCGTGAAGGGCGTGACCATAGCGGTGAGGACCCGCCCGAAGGGGGTCTGCGGAGTGGAGATCGGAGCCATGGGTAACACGCTACTCGTTGCTCAGCGCCCAATGCCCCCTCGGGGGGACACCCAGTAGGAGCCCGGCACTGCCTGCTCGGGGGTTCAAGCAGTGCCGGGTCCGTTTGATCAGCCTAGATGAACTTCACGAAACGCCGCAATACGGACACCGCTTACGGGGCTACGCGTCCGTTCTTGTTGAAGGCTGCATGGGTGAGCGGCATGAGCCGGGCCCAGTGCTCCTCCATCTGCTGGCCGACCATTTCGATTTCCCGCTGCGGGAAGGACGGCACCTTCGCCAGCTCGTGCTGGGTGCGCAGGCCGAGGAAGTGCATCAGCGAGCGGGCGTTGCATGTGGCGTACATCGAGGAGAACAGGCCGACGGGGAGTACCGCGCGGGCGACCTCGCGGGCCACTCCTGCGGCGAGCATCTCCTGGTACGCCTCGTACGCCTGGCGGTAGGAGTCCTCCATGATGCGGCCGGTGAGCTCCTGCTGAGCCTGGGTGCCCTCGACGAATTCGTACTTACCGGGGCGGCCCTGCTGGACGAGCTTGCGGGACTCCCCCGGAACGTAGAAGACCGGTTCCAGCTCCCTGTAGCGGCCCGATTCCTCGTTGTACGACCAGCCGACGCGGTGGCGCATGAACTCGCGGAACACGAAGATCGGGGCACTGATGAAGAAGGTCATCGAGTTGTGCTCGAACGGGCTGCCGTGCCGGTCACGCATCAGGAAGTTGATGAGCCCCTTGGAGCGCTCAGGGTCCTTGGTGACCTCCTCCAGGGACTGCTCACCGGCCGTGGAGACACGGGCCGCGAACAGGACGTCGGAGTCGCCTGCGGCGTATTTCACCAGGTCAACGGTGACATCACTACGGAAGCTGGGCTTTGCGGGCTCGGGGGTCTCGGTCACCGGCGGGGTCCTTCCAATGGCGTCGCTCGGGCGGCGCCCACTCTACGGGCCGCCACTGACAACGAGGGCCGGAAGGGTCGCGCAGGGATTTCTTCGACGAATTCGGCGATTCAGGGCACCGAACTGGTCTGCCGCACGTCTGACTCAATAGCAGCGTCCGTAACAGAGTTCAAGGAGAGCTTCCTCATGTTCCGCCGGCGTGAATCCGTCCCGTTCTCGTTCGTAGCCGAGGCCGACCGATTCCGCAGTAACGTCACCCCGCCCCCGCGGGAGCGCACCACCGTCTCCCAGCTGGCCAACCGTTCCCTTGTCGGGCTGACGGTCGTCGCAGGTCTCGTCGGGTCGCTGATCCTCGGTCTGCCCGCCCTGAGCCCCTCCCAGGGGCCGTCGCACACCCAGCAGACCGAGGCTGCCTACGGGCGCTGACCCCTACGGGCCCCCTGGGGTGGTCTGGTCGGCGGCCTCCTCGGTAGCCTCACCGGGCACAGCAATCGAGCGTGCTTGTGAGTGAGGATCAGTCGTGCCCCTGCCCTTTCTGACGGCCGACCGCGCGTTTGACGCGAGCGTTGAGGACATCGCGCTGCCGTTCGACGACCACGACAGCTGGCGGCGTCCATACCGCCCAGGACCCTGGCGGGTCGCGGCTGCGGCCTCCCTGCTGCTGCTCGCGTCGTTCATCCTGCTCGCGGGGATGATCACCGCGTTCTCCGGGGCGGTGCCGGGTGCCACCGCGTGTCTGGCGCTCGCCGTCGTGGTCATCGGTTGCGCCCTGCGGCTGCTGCGGGTCGGCGCCTGGGTGAGCCGTCACGGCGTGCGCCGGGTCGGCTTCTTCACGACGACAACCGTGCCGTGGAACCGCGTCGCGAACGTCCGTACGGTGCAGCAGCCGGTGAAGTGGCTCGGGTTTCCGCGCACGGTGCAGGGGCAGGCGTTGATCGTCGTACGCCAGGGGGGCGAGGCGATTCCGCCCCTGCTCACCGACAGCAATGCGGACTTCCTGGCGCGGGGTGAGGCGTTCGACCGTGCGGCCGACACGGTCGAGGCGTGGGGGGACGAGTATCGGCGGGGCTGAGGCGTCCGGCTACCGGGCGCGCCCGGTAGCCGTTTTGTCCTCAAGCGCCGGACGGGCTTGATCTGGCCGGACGGGCTTGGTGATCCGGTCGGACAGCCCGTCGGCCCAGGTCAGGGCGTGCTGGGCTGAGTGGGCTTCGCATGCAGGGCGATGGCGCGCTGCATGGCCTTTCGGGCGCGAGGGGTATCCCTGGCGTCCTGGTAGGCGACGGCCAGGCGGAACCAGCAGCGCCAGTCGTCCGGCGAGTCCTCGGTCTCCTCGCGGCGGCGTGCGAACACGGCGTCGGCCGAGGCGCGGTCGATGCGGCCGGACGGGGTGCGGACCAGCTCGTCGACCGGCAGGCCTCCCTCCGTGTCCAGTTCCGCGGCCAGCGCGTTGGCCCGCGCCACGAACTGGGTGTTCTTCCAGAGGAACCAGATACCGATCACCGGCAGGATCAGCACCGCGACCCCGAAGGTGACCGTCAGCAGCGTGCCGTGCCGGATGAGCAGGATGCCACGGCTGCCGACCAGAGCGAAGTAGAAGACCAGGACGGCAGCGGTGACGAAGTAAGTGATCTTTGCGCGCATGGCAGGGCTCAGTCAGTTCAGGTCGAGGAAGTGTTCCAGGCCGAACGTGAGGCCGGGAGTGGTCACCACGCGGCGTGTGCCGAGCAGGATGCCCGGCATGAAGCTGCTGTGGTGCAGGGAGTCGTGGCGGATGGTGAGCGTCTCGCCCTCGCCGCCGAGCAGCACTTCCTGGTGGGCCAGAAGACCTCGGAGCCGGATCGCGTGGACCGGGACTCCGTCCACGTCCGCGCCGCGGGCGCCGTCCAGGGCTGTGGTGGTGGCGTCCGGCTGCGGGGCGCAGCCGGCCTTCCTCCGGGCCTCTGCGATCAGCTGGGCAGTGCGGGTGGCGGTGCCCGAGGGGGCGTCGGCCTTGTTGGGGTGGTGCAGTTCGACGACCTCGACGGACTCGAAGTAACGGGCGGCCTGCTCCGCGAACTTCATCGTGAGGACGGCGCCGATGGAGAAGTTCGGCGCGATGAGCACACCGGTCTCCGGGGAGCCGGAGAGCCAAGTGTTCAGCTGCGCGAGCCGTTCGTCGGACCAGCCCGTCGTACCGACGACGGCGTGGATGCCGTGCCGGATACAGAAGTCGAGGTTGCCCATCACCGCCGCGGGGGTGGTGAGCTCGACGACAACCTGGGCGCCGGATTCCGCAAGGGTCTCCAGCTTGTCGCCACGCCCCAGGGCGGCCACCAGCTCCATGTCGTCGGCGGCCTCGACGGCTCGTACCGCCTCGGATCCGATACGGCCCTTGGCGCCGAGAACGGCCACGCGCAGCTTGCTCATTGCTCTGCTTCCTTACGGGTGGAGTTAGGAGACCGCTTCGTCGAGGCGGTCGGCCTGCTTGTCCTTGAGCGGGCCGATGACGGAGAGCGAGGGGCGGTGTCCGAGGACCTCGCCCGCCACCGCGCGTACGTCATCGGGGGTGACCTGCGCTATCCGGGCCAGCATGTCGTCGACCGACATCTGGTCGCCCCAGCACAGTTCGCTCTTGCCGATACGGTTCATCAGCGCGCCGGTGTCCTCCAGGCCGAGGACCGTGGAGCCGGAGAGCTGCCCGATGGCGCGGCCGATCTCCTCGTCGCTCAGCCCTTCGGACGCTACCCGGTCGAGTTCGTCCCGGCAGATCTTGAGGACGTCGTGGACCTGGCTGGGCCGACAGCCCGCGTACACGCCGAAGAGTCCGCAGTCGGCGAAGCCCGAGGTGTACGAGTAGACGCTGTAGGCGAGGCCGCGCTTCTCCCGCACCTCCTGGAAAAGGCGTGAGCTCATGCCGCCGCCGAGGGCGGTGTTGAGTACGCCGAGCGCCCAGCGGCGGTCGTCGGTGCGGGCCAGGCCGGGCACGCCGAGAACGACATGGGCCTGCTCGGTCCTGCGGTTCAGCAGCTCGACGCGGCCCGCGGTGCGCAGGGTGCGGGAGCCCTGGCGCGGGGCGACCGGGACGGCTTCGGTGCGGGACAGGGCGCCCGCGCGCTCGAAGGCCTTGCGGACCTGGCGTACGACCGTGGCGTGGTCGATGTTGCCTGCGGCGGCGACGACCAGGTGTGTGGGGTCGTAGTGCTTCTTGTAGAAGCGGGCGATCCGGCCGCGGTCGAGCGCGTTGATGGTGTCGACGGTGCCGAGAACCGGGCGGCCGAGGGGGGTGTCGCCGAGCAGCGTGTGCGCGAACAGGTCGTGCACGCAGTCGCCCGGGTCGTCCTCGGTCATCGCGATCTCTTCGAGGATGACGCCGCGCTCGGCGTCGACGTCCTCGGCGGTGATGAGCGAGCCGGTCAGCATGTCGCAGACGACGTCGATGGCCAGCGGCAGGTCGGTGTCGAGGACCCGCGCGTAGTAGCAGGTGTACTCCTTCGCCGTGAAGGCGTTCATCTCGCCGCCGACCGCGTCGATGGCGGCTGAGATGTCGAGGGCACTGCGCTTGGCGGTGCCCTTGAAGAGGAGGTGTTCGAGGTAGTGCGTCGCACCGTTCAGGGTGGGGGTCTCGTCGCGCGATCCGACGTTGGCCCAGATCCCGAAGGTGGCGGAGCGGACGGAGGGCAGCGTCTCGGTGACGACCCGGAGACCGCCGGGAAGGACGGTGCGGCGGACCGTACCGATGCCGTTGGTGCCCTTGAGAAGCGTTTGGGTACGGGCGACGGCCCGCGCCTTCGAGGAGGCGCGGGCCGTCGTCACGGAACTACGGGACGTCACTTGGCGGCGTCGTCCTTCTTCTCGTCCTCTTCACCCTCGATGACGGGGATCAGGGAGAGCTTGCCCCGGGAGTCGATCTCGGCGATCTCGACCTGGACCTTGGCTCCGACGCCGACCACGTCCTCGACGTTCTCCACGCGCTTGCCACCGGCGAGCTTGCGGATCTGCGAGATGTGCAGCAGGCCGTCCTTGCCCGGCATGAGGGACACGAACGCACCGAAGGTGGTGGTCTTGACGACCGTACCCAGGTAGCGCTCGCCGACCTCCGGCATGGTCGGGTTGGCGATCGAGTTGATCGTGGCACGGGCGGCCTCGGCGGCCGGTCCGTCGGCGGCACCGATGTAGATGGTGCCGTCGTCCTCGATCGTGATGTCGGCGCCGGTGTCCTCCTGGATCTGGTTGATCATCTTGCCCTTGGGGCCGATGACCTCACCGATCTTGTCCACCGGGATCTTGACGGTGATGATCCGCGGGGCGTTCGGGGACATCTCGTCCGGGACGTCGATGGCCTCGTTCATCACATCGAGGATGTGGAGGCGGGCGTCGCGGGCCTGCTTCAGCGCGGCGGCCAGGACCGAGGCGGGGATGCCGTCGAGCTTGGTGTCGAGCTGGAGCGCCGTGACGAACTGCTTCGTACCGGCGACCTTGAAGTCCATGTCACCGAAGGCGTCCTCCGCACCGAGGATGTCGGTGAGGGCGACATAGTGGGTCTTGCCGTCGATCTCCTGGGAGATCAGCCCCATGGCGATACCGGCGACAGCGGCCTTGAGCGGCACACCGGCGTTCAGCAGCGACATGGTGGAGGCGCAGACCGAGCCCATGGACGTCGAGCCGTTGGAGCCCAGCGCCTCGGAGACCTGGCGGATCGCGTAGGGGAACTCCTCGCGCGTCGGCAGCACCGGCACGATGGCGCGCTCGGCAAGCGCGCCGTGGCCGATCTCGCGGCGCTTGGGCGAGCCCACGCGGCCGGTCTCACCGACGGAGTACGGCGGGAAGTTGTAGTTGTGCATGTAGCGCTTGCGGGTCACCGGGGAGAGGGTGTCCAGCTGCTGCTCCATGCGGAGCATGTTGAGGGTGGTGACGCCCAGGATCTGGGTCTCGCCACGCTCGAACAGCGCCGAGCCGTGCACGCGCGGGATGGCCTCGACCTCGGCGGCGAGCGTACGGATGTCCGTGACGCCACGGCCGTCGATGCGGACCTTGTCCTTGATGACGCGCTCGCGGACCAGCTTCTTGGTCAGCGAACGGTACGCGGCGGAGATCTCCTTCTCGCGGCCTTCGAAGGCCGGGAGAAGCTTCTCGGCGGCGATCTCCTTGACGCGGTCCAGCTCGGCCTCGCGGTCCTGCTTGCCGGCGATGGTGAGCGCCTGGGCCAGCTCGGACGTGACGGCTGCGGCGAGCGCCTCGAAGACGTCGTCCTGGTAGTCCAGGAAGACCGGGAAGTCGCCGGTGGGCTTGGCAGCCTTGGCAGCGAGGTCCGACTGGGCCTTGCAGAGGACCTTGATGAAGGGCTTCGCGGCCTCGAGACCGGCGGCAACGACCTCTTCGGTCGGGGCCTCGGCGCCGTCCTTGACGAGCTGGATGGTCTTCTCGGTGGCCTCGGCCTCGACCATCATGATCGCGACGTCGCCGTCCTCCAGGACGCGACCGGCGACGACCATGTCGAAGACGGCGTCCTCGAGCTCGGTGTGCGTCGGGAAGGCGACCCACTGACCCTTGATCAGGGCGACACGGGTGCCCCCGACCGGGCCGGAGAAGGGCAGGCCGGCCAGCTGCGTGGAGCAGGAGGCGGCGTTGATCGCGACCACGTCGTACAGGTGGTCGGGGTTGAGCGCCATGATCGTCTCGACGATCTGGATCTCGTTGCGCAGGCCCTTCTTGAAGGAAGGGCGCAGCGGGCGGTCGATCAGACGGCAGGTGAGGATCGCGTCCTCGGAGGGCCGGCCCTCACGACGGAAGAAGGAGCCGGGGATCTTGCCCGCGGCGTACTGCCGCTCCTCGACGTCCACCGTGAGGGGGAAGAAGTCGAGCTGGTCCTTGGGCTTCTTGGAAGCCGTGGTGGCCGACAGCACCATGGTGTCGTCGTCCAGGTACGCGACGGCGGAGCCGGCGGCCTGCTTGGCCAGGCGGCCCGTCTCGAAGCGGATGGTGCGGGTGCCGAAGGTTCCGTTGTCGATAACGGCCTCGGCGTAGTGGGTCTCGTTCTCCACTAGCGTTTTCTCCGATACATATCGTCTTCTCGCCCCCACGCCCGTGTGGCGGGGGACGGTTGCGGAGAAGCCCTCCATCGGCGGGCCGGTCTTCGATCGAAGCACCCGGGTTGCTGTGTCCGGGGGCCACTACCGAGGACCGGCGGCGGGGAGTCTTCTTCTCGCTCGTCTGTGGGACGTTCTGCGACCAGGGTACTGAGATTCGGCTCAGCTTGGCATTCCGGCCGTGCGGGCAGGCCCGTCACATCCCGTACATACATACGTACGCACAACCGTGCGTACAACAAAGGGAGCGGCCCCCTCAGTCGTGGGAACCGCTCCCTTCACGGCGTATTACTTGGCGCCGCCGGCCGCACCGCGGCGGATGCCGAGGCGGTCGACCAGGGCACGGAAGCGCTGGATGTCCTTCTTGGCCAGGTACTGCAGAAGGCGGCGGCGCTGGCCGACCAGGATCAGCAGACCACGCCGGGAGTGGTGGTCGTGCTTGTGGACCTTGAGGTGCTCCGTCAGGTCCGAGATGCGACGGGAGAGCATCGCGACCTGGACCTCGGGGGAACCGGTGTCACCCTCCTTGGTGGCGAACTCGGCCATGATCTGCTTCTTCGTAGCGGCGTCGAGCGACACGCGGTACTCCTCTTTGGTGTTCGATGCGTCCACGAGCGCCCCTGGTCTTGATCGCAGGGGGTCTTCCGTTACTCGGGGGCGAAGGTCCGATGAGCGCAGCTCCCAGGATGATCCGGGAGCGCGTACACAAACGGCCGTAACACAGCGTACCAGTCCCTGCGGGGCGGGCCGCGTGGGGGCGATGCGGTCCCCCCGGGGCGTCTGGTTGCCGCTCTGTCCTCGATCGCCGGACGGGCTTGGTTCCGCCCGGCTGGGCCCGATCGGTGTCAGCTGGTCAGAGCCCTGGCCCTCGCGAAGACGTCCAGTACGGCCAGGCAGAGCGGGACCAGGGAGAGGAGGACGGTGCTCTCGGCCAGGTCGAGGAGGCGGCCCCAGAACGGGGAGAGGCCCTTGCGGGGGATGATCAGGCCGATCGCGGTGAGCAGGGCGGCGCCGGCGGCGACGGCTGCGGAGAGCCAGATCGTACGGATGTCCAGGGAGCTGCGGTCGCCGTACCTGATCAGATCGAACAGCAGGTCGGTCGGCGGATTCAGTGAGAGGCCGAGGACCAGCAGGGCGACCGCACCGATGCCCGCCACCAGTACGCAGGCGACCTGCGAGGTGTAGCGGAAGAGGCGCGCGCGCAGCAGCATCGCGAGTCCTGCGGCCAGCGCCAGGAACTGGCCCCAGATGTTGTCCGAGAAGCCGAGGACGGCCGCGCAGCCGACGACGACGGCCGCACAGCCCCCGACCAGGCCGAGCAGCATCTCGTGGCCGCGGCGGGCCTGGGCCGCGATGCGGTCGGCGTCGACGGGGGTGCCCTGGGTCTGGGGCTCCGCGTTCGGCTCGGCGAAATTGTCGTCGTAGCCGCCGGGGGCGGTACGCGGCGAGGCGTAGCCGATGGGCAGCCGGGCGAAACGGGCGGAGAGGCCCGGCAGGAAGGCGACGAGGCCGAGGGCGACCGGGGCGCAGACGGCGGCGGTCTCGGTGGCGGATGCCTCGGTGAGGATCGCGACGAACGTCGCCATGGTGCCGACGGTGGCGAGGAAGGTCGCCGCGACGAACGGGGCGTCGCCGCTCGGGGTGAGGGCGACGAGCGCGACCGAGGAGACCAGTACGGCGACGCAGCCGAGCAGGAACTGCAGCCGGCCGGGGCCCTGGCCGGCGTCCGGGCCGATGATGCCGGAGCCCGCGATGAGTACGAGGGGCAGTGCGCCGAGACCGAGGGCGACGGCGGTGGCCCGGTCCGCGTAGACCCGGGCACGTACCCCCGCGAACGCGGTCAGCAGAAGTCCGGCCGAACCGGCGATGATGCCGGGCAGGCTGTGCATGTCGTGCCGTACCGGGTCGGCGAACCAGAGCACGAAGCCCATCAGGACGAGCAGCAGTACGCCGCCGACCAGGCCCGCACCGCGCAGTAGTTCGTCGCTCCACAGATGGCGGTCGCGGGTGACGGCCGAGGCGACGGCGTCCGAGACGTCGTCGAAGACGGCGGGCGGCAGCGACTGGGCGAAGGGGCGCAGGCTGAGGAGTTCGCCGTCGAGGACCTGCTGGGCGGCGAGGGTGCGCGCGCCGTCGAGGACCGTACCGTCGCGGCGTACGAGGTGGTACCCGGTGGGAGTTCCGGCCGCCTGGGTCTGGCCGGTGAGGCGGAGGATCTCCGGGTAGATGTCGGCGACGGCGATGTCCTCCGGCAGGGCCACATCGATCCGGCTGTCGGGCGCCACGACGGTGACGCGGCAGAAGCCCGTCGCTGCAGTCGAACTCACGTGTCTGGTCCCCCTGATTCGCGGTTGCGCACGGTGCGCGCGCCACCCTACCGGGAGGGGGGCAGGTCATCTGCAAGTAGGATCGCCATCGCGCGGAGGGACGTCCGCAAGCAAAGGCAGCCACGGGGGCTTCGGTGCACGTTCGGCCGGTCTTCCGCCCGTCCGTACCGAGGGATTGATGTTTCGGTGAGCCAGATCGTCGTGAAACGACCTCCGCGGGCCCTGCCGCCGGAAGTCCCCATGGACGAGTTGACGTTGGAGTCCCCTCCCGAACTGCCCCGCGGGCAGCAGGAGGGCATGCTGATGCAGATCCTGCCGGTGCTCGGCATGGGTTCGTCGGTGGTCTTCTTCTTCTCTCCCCAGGCCCCTCCGTTCATGCGGATCATGGGTGTTCTGATGCTTGTCTCGACCGTCGGAATGGTGGTCGCGCAGCTTGTCCGCCATCGCCGCGGTACGCAGGGGCAAATGGCAGATGTCCGGCGTGACTACCTCAAATACCTGGCGCAGACGCGGCGTACGGTGCGCCGTACGGCGCGCAAGCAGCGGGACGTACAGCTGTATCTGCAGCCTGCTCCCGAGCAGTTGTGGTCGGTGGTCGCCGAGGGCAGCCGGGTGTGGGAACGGCGCGTCGGAGACAAGGACTTCGGGCAGGTGCGGGTCGGGCTGGGAGCGCAGCAGCTGGCCACCCCGCTGATCGCGCCCGACACCGCTCCGGTGGACGAGCTGGAGCCGATGTGCGCGGGTGCGATGCAGCGCTTCCTCGCGGTGCACGGGTCATTGGACGGGCTGCCGATGGCCGTGTCGATGCGGGCGTTCTACCACGTGACGGTCTCCGGCCAGCCGGAGACGGCGCAGTCGGCGGCGCGTGCGCTGGTCGCGCAGTTGGTGACGCTGCACTCCCCCGAGGATCTGATGGTCGCCGTCGTGGCGGCGCGGGGTGCGGTGCCGCGCTGGGAGTGGGCGAAGTGGCTTCCGCATCTGCAGGTGCCGGGGCAGGTCGACGGGGCCGGTACGAAGCGGCTGTTCGGTGATGATCTGGGCGAGCTGGAGCAGTTGCTGGCGGGCCGGCTCGACGGGCGGCCGCGGTTCGGCCGGGAGAGTCAGCCGCTGCTGGACCAGCCGCACATCGTGGTGGTGCTGGACGGTGGGATGGTGCCGCCGGATTCGCTGTTCGCGGCGGCCGAGGGCTTGCAGGGGGTGACGATCGTCGAGGTGGTACCGGGCGAGCTCGACGAGCCGCGCGGGGGTCTCTCCGTGGTAGTGCGGCCGGGGCTGCTGCGACTGGAGTCCGGTGCGGGACTGGCGTACGAGGGTGTGCCGGACGGGATGTCGCTTCCCGCGGCCGAGGCGCTGGCCCGGCAGCTGGCGCCGCTCCGGATGGGCGGCGGCGACGGCGACGAACCGCTGCTGGCCAACCTGGACTTCACGGATCTGCTGAATCTGGGCGACGCCGGTTCGGTCGATGTGGCGCGCACCTGGCGGCCACGGTCGGTCTCCGAACGGCTCCGGGTGCCGATCGGGGTCGGCGAGGACGGCCAGCCGGTGATGCTGGACCTGAAGGAGGCCGCGCAGGAGGGCATGGGTCCGCACGGGCTGTGTGTCGGCGCCACGGGTTCCGGCAAGTCGGAGCTGCTGCGGACGCTGGTGCTGGGGCTCGCGGTCACGCACTCCTCGGAGACGCTGAACTTCGTGCTCGCGGACTTCAAGGGTGGTGCGACGTTCGCCGGGATGTCGCACATGCCGCATGTGGCGGCCGTCATCACGAACCTCGCGGACGACCTGACGCTGGTCGACCGCATGGGGGACGCGATCCGCGGTGAGCTGCAGCGCCGGCAGGAGCTGCTGCGGTCTGCCGGCAATTACGCCAACATCCACGACTACGAGAAGGCGCGGGCGGCGGGAGCGGCGCTGGAGCCGCTTGCCTCGCTCGTCCTGGTCATCGACGAGTTCTCCGAACTCCTCACCGCAAAGCCCGACTTCATCGACATGTTCATCCAGATCGGCCGGATCGGGCGTTCGCTGGGTGTGCATCTGCTCCTCGCCTCGCAGCGCCTGGAGGAGGGCAAGCTGCGCGGGCTCGACACGTATCTCTCGTACCGGATCGGGCTGCGGACCTTCTCCGCCGCCGAATCGCGTACGGCGCTGGGTGTGCCCGATGCGTACCACCTGCCGTCGGTGCCCGGTTCCGGCTATCTGAAGTTCGGTACGGACGAGATGACGCGGTTCAAGGCGGCGTATGTGTCGGGGACGTACCGCACCGGCGGTCCCGATCTGTCGGTGGGGGCGCTGCCGATCGAGCGGCGGCCCGCGGTGTTCAGCGCGCTTCCGGTGCCGGTGGTGTACGCGGCACCCGATCCGGCGCATCTGGTGGCGTCGCGGACGAGCTCGGAGGACGATGCGCTCGCCGACACGGTGCTCGATGTGATCGTGCGTCGCCTGGAGGGGCAGGGGGTGCCCGCCCATCAGGTGTGGCTGCCGCCGCTGGACCGGGCGCCGACGCTGGACCAGTTGCTGCCGGGGCTCGCGCCGACCGCCGAGCGCGGGTTCACGGCGACGGAGTACACCCGTCCGGGCGGGCTGACGGTGCCGCTCGGGCTGATCGACAAGCCCTTCGAGCAGCGGCGCGAGGTGCTTTACCGGGACTTCTCGGGTGCGGCGGGCCACATGATGGTCGTCGGCGGGCCGCAGTCCGGCAAGTCGACGCTGGTACGGACGCTCATCTCGTCGTTCGCCCTCACCCACACCCCGCACGAAGTGCAGTTCTACGGACTGGACTTCGGTGGTGGCGGTCTGGTCTCGCTGGCGGAGCTGCCGCATGTCGGCGGGATGGCCTCCCGGCTGGACCCGGAGCGGGTGCGGCGTACGGTCGCCGAGGTCGCCGGTGTACTGAACCGGCGTGAGGAGTTCTTCCGCGCCCACTCCATCGACTCCATCGCCACCTACCGGCGCAAGCGCGCCCTGGGTGAACTGCCCGGCGAGGCGTGGGGCGATGTCTTCCTGGTGGTGGACGGCTGGGGCGGCTTCCGTTCCGAGTACGAGATGCTGGAGCAGGTCGTCACCGACATCGCCGCGCGCGGGCTCGGCTACGGCATCCATGTAGTCATCACGGCCGCCCGCTACATGGAGGTGCGGGCCGCGCTGAAGGACCAGATCCTCGGCCGGCTGGAGCTGCGGCTCGGCGACGTCATGGACTCCGAGTTCGACCGCAAGGTCGCGGCCAATGTTCCCGCGGGTGTCCCGGGCCGGGGTCAGGTGCCGCAGAAGCTGCACTTCATGGGGGCGCTGCCGCGTATCGACTCCTCCAGCAGCGCCGCGGATCTCTCCGACGGTACGGCCGCGTTCGTCGGGTCGGTGAAGGCGAACTGGGCGGGTCCCGCGGCGCCTGCCGTACGGCTGCTGCCGCGCAAGCTGCCGGCCGATCATCTGCCGAAGGGCTTCGAGTTCCCGCAGCGGGGCATCGCGATCGGTATCGACGAAACCGAACTGGAGCCGGTGTTCGTCGACTTCGAGACCGATCCGTTCTTCCTGGTCTTCGGGGAGAGCGAATCGGGGAAGACCAATCTGCTGCGGCTGATCGCGAAGCAGATCGCGGAGCGCTACTCCCCCGACGAGGCGAAGCTCGTCGTCGGTGACTACCGGCGGGGGCTGCTGGGTGCGCTGCCGGAGGGGCATCTGCTGGAGTACGCGCCGATGGCGAGCTCGATGCAGATGCACATGGAGGCGCTGGCCGGGGTGTTCGCACGACGGCAGCCGCCGACGGATGTCACGCCGCAGCAGTTGCGCGACCGCAGTTGGTGGAGTGGCCCGCAGATCTTCATCATCGTCGACGACTACGACCTGGTGGCGACGAACGCGGGCAACCCGCTGGCCGCGCTGGCGGAGTATCTGCCGTTCGCCCGGGACACCGGGGTCCGCTTCATCATCGCGCGCAACTCCGCCGGGGCCTCGCGGTCGATGTACGAGGCGTTCATGCAGCGCATCAAGGAGCTGGGGGCGCAGGGTGTGGTGCTGTCCGGCGACCCGTCCGAGGGCGATCTGATCGGTTCGGTGCGCGGGCATGCGATGCCGCCGGGACGCGGGTACTTCGCCTCACGGCGCCGGGGGAACCCGCTGGTGCAGATCGGGCGGTTGCCGGAGCAGAACTGAGCCGCCGGGGCCGGGAGTCGTTCCGTACCCGGACCGCGGTCACGGACACCATCGTGTTCGCCGGTCAGGACCAGCTCAGCAGGAGACCGGGCGGGCCGGCGCTCGGCGGAGCGTACCGGTCCAGCAGTGCGTCCGGATGCGGGGCGGGCGGTCTCTACCACCGTGGTACGGAAGCTGTAAACACCGGGACTGCGGGGCGCGCGAGCGGGGATAGTGTGCTCGCGGGCGACGAACACGTTCCGCCGCAGGAGAGGAAAGGCACCTGATGGGCACGCAAGCGGAGAAGGACGAGCTGTACGCACTCGACATCTCGGGGGTGGAGTGGCTGAGTGCGCCCGGTACCGAAGAGGCCGAGGAGCGCGTCGAGATCGCGCATCTGCCGGGCGGCGCGGTGGCGATGCGGTCCTCGCTGGATCCCGAGACCGTGCTGCGCTACACCGAGGCCGAGTGGCGGGCCTTCGTCCTGGGGGCGCGGGACGGCGAGTTCGACCTGAAGTAGTCGTTGTGGCACACCGAAAGAGGGGCACGCTCCGACGAGCGTGCCCCTCTTTCGGTGCTCTTGCGGGCGGTCAGTACGCCTCGGTGAACGCGCGCGAAGCCTTGAGGTCCGTGGCGCGGTAGCTGTCCTTGCCGGATTCGATGATCTTCGCGACCTGCTCCAGGCGGTTCTTCATGTGGTCCGCCTTCTCCTTGTACTTGCGCTGGAGGTTCAGGTATTCCTGGTGGGCCTCACCGTCCCAGGTGTCGGTGACGACCTTGATTGCGCTGTCCATCTCCGCGAGGTCGTTGACGATCTTCTGCGACACCGAACGGATACGGTTCGCGATCTCCTGGACGCTCTCGTACTTGACCTTGGTGTTCGGGTCATGCCCCATGTGTCTTCTCCTCGGTGCTCAGCGTGTACGGAAGGGGGGTGCGGCGCGGCTCAGACGTTGTTCAGCCCGGAGGTGTTGCCCGACGGCGCCTGATCCTTGACCGCGTTGAAGGCCGCACGGACCTCCTCGTCGTTGGCGTTGCTGAGTTCCTTTGTGCTGCCCACCGCGTTGAGGAGGACGTTGAGAAGCCGGCGGATCTGGTCGTGGTCCTCATTGATCATGATCTGTGCGGAGGTGAATCCCGAGGCACCGACACCCGTCCATCCGGCGCCGACCGTCGCGAGGATGTCGGCGAGCTCCCTGGACTCACGGGACACCTCGCCGGCCGTCTTGGTGATCTGGTTCTTCGCCTGGACGATCCGATCGTCGGCAAGCCCGTACCCGCCTGCGGGGTTGGTCATCCGGAGGTCCTATCTCTCAGTTCCCGGGCCTGTCCGCATGGTGCGGCCAGGCTTCTTCCTGCCCCCGTGTGCTCCGGCAAAGGAGTGGGGAAAGTGCGGGACCGGAAAGCGCGTCGTCGGCATTCCCGCGATCCGAAATCGGATTCGGCCACTTCTCGTTCCCCCGTCACACACGTGAAGTCTGTTACCACCCTAGTCACTTCGTCAGCTCTCCCCAACTGTGGTTCATGGTGAGAGAGTCACGCCACCGGGCGGATGTGTCACCGCGAAGCGCGCCGACGCCGGACATCCCGGACCACCGTCGCAGTTCCGGCAATCACACTGACCAGTACGGCCGCCACGGCCAGCGCGTAGGTGGCGTACCGCTCGCTGCGCTCCTGCGAAGTCTCCGTCAGGGAAAGGTGCGCGGGCTCGGGGGCAGGCGCCCTGGGCGGTGCCGGGTCGGGATGCGGGGCGTCCTGCGGGATGCCGTCGCCGGACAGGGCGCGGACCGGGTCGACGACGCCCCAGCCGACGTAGTCGTCATGGCCGGTGACGGAGCGTTCGGCGGTCTGCTCGATCCGGGCGACGATCTGGGCCGCCGTCCACTTCGGGTACTTGGCGCGCATCAGGGCGGCGACCCCGGCGACGTACGGGGCGGAGAAGCTGGTGCCGTTGTCGGTGCACTGGCCGTTGCCCGGGACGGTGGAGACGATGTCGACGCCCGGTGCGGCAACGCCGACGAACTCACCGGCCTGGGAGAAGGGGGCGCGTTCGTTGTTGCGGTCGGACGAGGCGACGGCGAGGACGCCGTCGAAGGCCGCGGGGTAGGTGCGCTTCCGTTTGCCGTCCATGCCGTCGTTGCCCGCGGAGGCGACCACGACGATGTCCTTGGCGAGCGCCCTGGCCACCGCTCTGCCCAGCGCGGACGTCTCGTTCAGGGGTTTCGTCGTGTCCTGCGAAATGTTGATGACGTCGGCGCCCTTGGCGATCGCATGGTCGATCGCGGTCGCCATCGTGGTGTCCTTGCCGCTGTTCTTCTCGTCGTTCTGGCGGATCGGGATGATCGTGGCCTCGGGGGCCAGCCCCACGAATCCGGTGCCCTTGCGGGGGCGGGCGGCGATGATGCCCGCGACCTTGGTGCCGTGGCCGACCTCGTCGACGGTGCCGTCGCTCTTGCCGCCCTTGAGGTAGTCGGCGCCCGCCGATGTGTCGACGGCCGTCTTGAGCTGCGGGTTGACGTTGTCCACGCCGGTGTCGATGACCGCGACGCGTACCCCCTTGCCCTTGGTGTCCTGCCACAGTTCGTCCAGCAGGACGCGCTGCAGCGACCAGGGGCGGCCCTCGTACTGCTGCTTCATCGGGAAGGTGCATTCGCCGCTGCCGTCTATGCCCACATCGCCGGTGCCCTGCGCGCTCCCGGCGGCGTACGCGGCCCCCGGCCCCACCAGTGCGGCCAGTGCGGCGACGACCGCCGCCGCGAGGACCGTCTTCCGGTACAACATCTGTTCCTCTCCCCCGTACCCTGTTCTGCCTGCGGTGCGCCGGAACGTCATGAACCCTGGGGCTGGCGGGCGCTGTTGGTGTCGAGCCGGGGGCCCTTGGACAGGAAGTCCGACCAGGCGATCGGTACCAGGGCGGGCGTCACCTTCTCGTATCCGAGCCTGCTCTGCGCCTGGCTGGGCTCGGGGCGGCCATCCGACTGCTTCTGCTCGTCACCGGTGCCGATGTCGGAGCGGCCGGCATCGCTGTCGCCGTTCGCCTGGACCGCGTACCGCAGTCCGGTGTCGGTCACCAGGAAGAGCGATCCGTCGGGGCTGGTCTGTTCGCCGCGGACCTGGGTGTAGAGCAGGCCGCTGCCGGGGGTGACGTAGGTGCTGGTGCCACCGGCGGCGATGGAGGCGGGATACGCGGTACTCGCCCAGGTGCTCAGGGTGGTCCGGCCCGAGCTGTCGACCTTGCGCAGCACGCTGCAGACGGTGTCGCGGCCGGCGCTGCCGCCCTCGGCGGCGTTCACCGGGGGGTCGGTCTTGTGGGCCGGCCAGAGTGCGGCCTGGCCGGCGAAGGCCGCGGTGTCGGGCACGAAGTCCTGGAGGCCGACGGCGCGGGCCTCGCCCTCCAGGTTCAGCTCGGCCGTCTGCGGGGAGTTGATCAGCAGCCAGGCGGTGAACCCGGAGACGGGCTGGACCTTTTTGTCGAGCACGACGTAGTAACTGGTGCCTTCGCCGGTCCTGGTCCTGAGGACCATGCCGACCTTGTTCTCCTCGGTGGAGAGCTGCCCTTCGACATGTGCCGGGGCGCCGATGGTCCCGGGGATCCGCGGGAAGACGATCGGGCTGCCGTCGTGCAGGGTGGCCAGCCAGTCGTCGGTGACGGACTGCGGCTGCCTGCTGCCGACCAGGGCGTTGGTCAGATGGCCGTTGTCGGCGGCGGTCTCGGCGATGCGGTACTTGGTGCCGTTCGCATCGACGAGATAGCGGGCCCGGTCCTGGCCCTGGACGTAGAGCACCTGGCCGCCGCTGAGCTTCTTCCTCCCCTCGGTCAGCTTGTTGTCGCGTTCACCGAAGACGAAGGCGGCCTTCTGCACGGTGTTGCCCTTGCCGCCGGGCTGTACGCAGACGGCCCATCGCTTGGCCGTCCCGGCGTCCTTCGCCTCGGGCAGCCGGTCGGGCGCGTACGGAATGCCGAGGATCGGCCCGCGCGGGGGCTTGCCCGCGTCCAGGACCTCGTCGGCGACCTGGATGACGTCGTAGTTCTGCGGATTGAGGAGCAACCGGGCCGAGGCGAGGTTGAGCACGGGGTGCAGCAGGGTCTTTTTCTTCTTGCCCTTGCCGGTGGTGAGCACGACATAGCGGGTGGTGGACTTCTTGCCGACGATCACGTTCGTGCCGGGCTTGTCCCAGCCCTTGGGCGCGGTGGGCTTGAACATGCCGAAGGCGCCGAAGCCCGCGAGGATCAGCGCACCGACGACCACGCTCGGCAGGACCGCTCGCAGCGGCCGCGGGGCGCCCTCCTCGGTCCCGGTGGGCGAGGGTTGGAGGAATGCCGCCACCGTGCGTTTCTTCGCAAAGGTGTATGCGTTGAGCTCATCCCGCCGTGATGCCATGAGTCGCTTTTTCTCCCGTGTCTCCCCGCGCGGCACCGGGGGCGGTCGCATCCCCGGCCCCTGTGCCGGGCCCGCGATGCCGGACCTGGGTGCCGGACCGGCCCCCTACTATGCCTGCTGACCGCGAGCGGTGGTGGGGCGGGTAGGGTGATCCAGCCGCCGAAGCTCCGTGCGGGGCAGGCGGAATACGGGTGGAGTTGGGGCCTAATGAACGGGGGAATGCCGGAATGACGGCTTCCGCGACACGGACACGTCCGGCCGGGAACGCAACGGTCTCCACAGCTCCTCCGGCCGGTGGCCCACCGGCCTCCCGCCGCTCTTCGCGGGGCGCCCGAGGGCCGGCCTCCGCACGGCTCAACGGACGCCCCGGGCAGCTCGGTTCGTTCCGATTGCAACAACTCGTACTGCTGGAGACCGCGGCCGCGCTGCTGCTCGCGGCGTGGGTGATCGAACCCCTGCTACTGGCCCCGGCCGTCGTGGTCGCCGCGCTGTTGGTGCTGCTGGCCGTCGTGCGCAGACACCGCCGTTCACTTCCCGAGTGGCTGGGCACCGTCCTCTCGCTGCGCGCGCGTTCACGCAGGGCCGGTTCGCTGGAGCTGCCCGCGGGAACGGAGCCGGGGATAGCGCCCGTCGTCGAGTGCGATCCGGCGTTGCGTACGTACTCCTTCAGCGACCGTGACCGGCGGCCGGTCGGGATGATCGGTGACGGTACGTTCGTCACGGCCGTCCTCCAGGTGGAGTCGGACGCCTCGGCGCTCAGGCCGGACCGGTCCGTGCAGCCGCTGCCGCTGGCGCTCGTACAGGATGTGCTGGAAGTCGACGGCATCCGGCTGGAGTCGGCGCAGATCGTGCAGCACACCCAGCCCGCACCCGCCCCGCATCTGCCCCAGCAGTCCGTCGCCGCACGCAACTACGCGCCGCTGCAGGCCCAGACGGGTTCGCCCGCCGTCCGGATCACCTGGATCGCACTCAAACTGGACCCGGAACTCTGCCCGGAGGCCGTGCAGGCGCGCGGCGGTGGCATCACGGGGGCGCAGAAGTGCGTGGTACGCGCGGCCGACCAGCTGTCCAGCAGGCTGACCGGAGCGGGCTTCCGTGCGACGGTGCTGACCGAGCAGGAGTTGACGTCCGCGATCGCGACCTCGGTCTGTGCCAGTGCATCGGCCATGGCGCAGGCCGGCCGGGGCGGGACGCCGGTACGCCGCACCGGGGAGACCTCGCGGACCTGGCGCTGCGACGACCGGTGGCACACCACCTACTGGGTGGGCCGCTGGCCGCAGCTCGGCGGCAGCGGTGGTGGCGCCGGTGCGGCGATGCCGCAGCTCGTCGCCCTGCTCACCTCGATCCCGGCGCTCGCCACCACCTTCAGCCTCACGCTGGGGCACGGCGAGCGGCAGGGCGTCTCGATCACGGGGCACATCCGGATCACCGGGCGCAGCGACGAGGAACTGGTTGGCTCCCGTCACGAGTTGGAGCGCACTGCCCGCGGGGTCAGGACCTCGCTGGTACGGCTCGACCGCGAGCAGCTGCCCGGTGTGCTCGCCACTCTGCCGCTCGGGGGTACCCGCTGATGTCCGTGCCCACGAGCGCCCGTGCCCGGCTCGGCTTCGGGCTGATCGGTCCGCGTCGCGAGCGGCAGTCGGTCTCGCTCGACCAGTTGGCGGCGCTGGCCCTGCCGGTCGGTGACGACGGCATGGTCATCGGCGTGGACGCCCATGGCCGCCCCGCCGTGCTCGGGATCAACCGGCCGACTCCGTACGACGTCACGCTGATCGGCGGGCTGTGGACGGCGCAGGTTCTCGCGCTGCGGGCGGCCGCGACCGGTGCGCGGATCGTCGTGGAGACCGGGCGGGCGCAGACATGGACGGGGCTTGCGCACGCCGCGGGGGGCGGTCAGCCGTGCATCACGCTGCACGATGTGGGGCGGGTGCCGCCACAGGGGCCCTCGGCTGGTTCGCCGGTGGTCGTGGTGCGGGACTGCGGCATGCGGCCACCCCGCGGGCGGGTGGTGTCCGGGCCTTGGCAGTCTGTGCTGACGCTGCTTCCGTATCTGAGTCCGGTCGCACCGAGGCTGATCGAGAAGTCGGCCCTGGTCGGCATCCAGCGGGTCTCTCCTGACGAAGCCACACAGATCGGTCGCATACTGCATCTTCCGGCCGCCGAGACTCAGGCACTGTCCACGCTGGCGGACGGGGTCACCCTCTGGTGCTCGGGGCGCGACCGGGAGTTCGTGATGACCCAGGCGACCGACGCCGAGACCGGGCTGCTGGGTGGCGCGCGCCGGATGGACTGACGGGGGCCGACTTACTTTCGGCCTGTACGGAACGTTCGGCATTCCGTACATAGATATGCGAGTTTGACCGCTTCACCCTTCACTCTGTGCCGTACTCGGTTCACTTGGGGGCAGTGCGTGATGTACGGGACGGCTCATGCGGTGCCGTACGGCCTGCCGGAGCGAGCCCCAAGACGATTAGGGTGGGTCCGGGCACGGCAGAAGAACCTGCGGGCAGGCGATGCGTGTCCCGGGGGGAGAGCCGGGCGGTTAGGAAGACGGAAACGGTCGCCCCCACCCACCAAGGCACAAGGGTGCTCGACCACACCAGGAGGCAAAGTGAACGGCGATCGGGACGAGATCCGCGGGGGCTGGAACAAGCCCGTCGACGAGTCGTCCGACGCGGATCCCGCCGAGATGACGGGTGAGTTCACCATCGACTACACCCCGCCCGCCTGGTACACACAGAACGCGCCGGGGGACTCGTCGGGCGGTGCCGGATCGCACCTGGCGCCGCCTCCGCCGCCCAACGGTGCGCCGTTGTCCGTGCCCGCGCCGCCGGCCGGGGGCGGTTTCGACCCCAACTGGGCCCCGGCACCGCCCGCACCGGCCCCGGCTCCGGCACCGGCTCCCGCACCGGACCCGGCTCCGGCTCCTGTTCATTCCACGGCGGGGGACTCCGCTCCTGCTCCTGCGGAGGGGGCAGGGGCGGGGGCTCCCGACGGGATGACGGACCCGTTCGGGGGTGGTGATGTGGAGAGCGGTGCGACCATGCGGTTCTCACCTGCCGCGCTGAAGCGGGAGATCGCGGAGCGCGAGGAGGCGTCGAGGAACGCGGACGGGGACGGCTCGGGTTCAAAATCCGGTTCCGTGGGGGCCGGTGCTGACGGTGCGGACGAGGGCGAAGCCCCCAGTTCCGGTTCCGCGCAGGCGGCGGAATCCGCCGATGAGCCGGACGTCGCTGCCGCCGCGGATTCCGGTGCCGATGCAGAGGCTCCCGCCGAGACTCCGGGCGACGTCACGAGCGCTGCTGCCGACGGACCTGAGGGCGCCGCGTCCTCGGACGCCGTCACGGACGCGGCGCCCCAGGACGTACCGCCCCCCAACGCACCGCAGGACGCCCCGGCGCCCGCCATGCCGACCCCCTGGACCCCGGCGCCGCCGCAAGGCGGTCTGCCGCCGCTGCCTCCCGCGTTCCAGCCCGCCACGCCGCAGCCCTCCGCGCCTCAGTCGGCGCCGCAGTGGCCCGCCCAGACTCCGGCCGGCCAGGCGCCCGGCGGCTACGGATTCCCGCATGCCGGGGCGCCTCAGCCACCGCAGGCACCACAGCCACCGCAGCCGCCGCAGAGCAGTTACGGATTCCCGCAGCAGCCCGCTCCCCCCGCGCAGCAGGCACCGGTGCAGGACGGTTACGGATTCCCGCAGCCTCCTCAGAGGCCCCAGGCACCCCATCCGCCGCAGGCACCCCAGACACCCCAGTGGCCCGCGCAGCAAGGCGTGCCGCTGCCGCCGCAGGTCCCCCAGGCGCCCCAGCAGCCGGTCCAGGGCGCGCCCAATCTGCCCGCGCAGGTCGCCGCACAGCCGCCCGCGCACCAGCAGCCGCCACAGCAGCAACAGCCCGTCGACCCGCGGACCGGCGCCGCGTGGCCGACCCCGGTCACCCACGACCAGCGCGAGCGCTCCGTGCCCGGCGCCCCGCTCGGGTACACGGCGGCCGTGGAACTCTCCTCCGACCGGCTGCTCCGGAACAAGCAGAAGGCGAAGAGCAGCCGTACGCCGTCCAGCGCGGCCCGTTTCAAGCTGGGCGGCAAAAAGGAGGAGGCCGAGCGGCAGCGCAAGCTCGAGTTGATCCGTACGCCCGTGCTGTCCTGCTACCGGATCGCGGTCATCAGCCTCAAGGGCGGCGTCGGCAAGACCACGACGACCACCGCCCTCGGCTCGACCCTGGCCACCGAGCGGCAGGACAAGATCCTCGCCATCGACGCCAACCCGGACGCGGGCACGCTCGGACGCCGGGTGCGCCGGGAGACCGGGGCCACCATCCGTGACCTGGTCCAGGCGATCCCGTACCTCAACTCGTACATGGACATCCGCCGCTTCACCTCGCAGGCACCCTCCGGCCTGGAGATCATCGCCAACGACGTGGACCCGGCGGTCTCCACGACGTTCAACGACGAGGACTACCGGCGCGCGATCGATGTGCTGGGCAAGCAGTACCCGATCATCCTCACCGACTCGGGCACCGGTCTGCTCTACAGCGCGATGCGCGGAGTGCTGGACCTCGCCGACCAGCTGATCATCATCTCGACGCCGTCGGTCGACGGTGCGTCCAGCGCGTCCACCACACTGGACTGGCTGTCGGCGCACGGGTACGCGGAGCTCGTTCAGCGCTCCATCACCGTCATCTCGGGTGTCCGCGAGACCGGCAAGATGATCAAGGTCGATGACATCGTGCAGCACTTCGAGACGCGCTGCCGCGGCGTGGTCGTCGTACCGTTCGACGAGCATCTGTCGGCCGGTGCGGAGGTCGACCTCGACATGATGCGGCCCAAGACCCGCGAGGCGTACTTCAACCTCTCCGCGATGGTCGCGGAGGACTTCGCGCGTGCCCAGCAGCAGCAGGGGCTCTGGACGTCGAACGGCTCCAACCCGCCCCCGCAGTACGCCCCGCCGATGCCCGGCCAGCAGCAGTACGCCCCGCCGATGCCCGGCCAGCAGCCGTACCCGCCGCAGCAGCCGTACCCGCCGCAGCAACAGCCGTACGGCGGGCAGCAGCCCCCGCAGCCGTACCCCCCTCAGCCCGGTCCCGGAGTGCAACAGAACGGCTGGCAGCAGTCGTTGCCCTCCCAGGCCCAGTCCGCGGCGAGCCCGGCCGGACCGCCGCCTCACCAGCAGCAGCCCGGTCAGCCGGGTCAACCCGGACAGCCGATCCCGCCCGAACCGCAGGGTCCCGTACCGCCCGCGGGTTGGCCGCAGCAGCCGCCGCCAGCGCCTCAGCAGTAAGGCAACAGAGGTCCAAACCAATGAGGGCCCGCACCGTCTCCACGGTGCGGGCCCTCTGCGCATTCCCGCAGACCACACGCCGTTTCGGTGACCGTTGACGCGGCTCGACCCCCGCTGATAGACCTTCGCTTCACCAGCTGGCGAACCACAGATCAACCCGCCTTCTCCGTGCGAGTTATGACGCGAGGTCCCTGACCATGGTCGAAAGAGTTCCACCACCCTCTGCCCAGCCACGTTCACGTCTGCGTGTCCTCCTGGCCTCCGGGGCGGCTGCTCTGGCGCTGGCCGCCGGATCCATCGTCCCGGGCGTGCCCCTCGGTGCCGCGCCGCAGCAGGCGCAGGCCGCCGACAGCGGCAAGTCGACACTGACCGTCGCCGTCGCACAGAGCGTCGACTCCCTGAGCCCGTTCCTCGCTCAGCGGCTGATGAGCACGAGCATCAGCCGGCTCATGTACGACTTCCTGACGAATTACGACCCCAAGGACAATCACGCGATCCCCGGCCTCGCCACCAAGTGGGAGCCGTCCGCGGACAAGTTGACCTGGACGTACACCATCCGGTCCGACTCCAAGTGGTCGGACGGGCAGCAGGCCACCGCCGAGGACGCGGCGTGGACGTTCAACAAGATCATGACCGACGAGGGCGCCGCGCAGGCCAACGGCAACTTCGTCGCGAACTTCAAGAAGGTGACGGCCCCGAGCCCCACGCAGCTGGTCATCGAGCTCAAGGAGCCGCAGGCCACCATGGCGGCACTCGATGTGCCGATAGTGCCGAAGCACGTCTGGGAGAAGGTCGGTGACTTCTCCAAGTTCAACAACGACAAGACGTTCCCGATCGTCGGCAACGGGCCGTTCGTCGTGACCGACTACAAGGTCGACCAGTACGTGAAGCTCAAGGCCAACAAGAACTTCTGGCGCGGTGCGCCGAAGTTCGACGAGCTGGTCTTCAAGACGTACAAGGACCAGGACGCCGCGGTCGCCGCACTGCGCAAGGGCGAGGTCTCCTTCGTCGCCGGCTCCCCCGCGCTGACGCCCGCACAGGCCGCGTCCCTCAAGGGCGAGAAGAACATCAAGGTCAACGAGGGCCCCGGCCGCCGTTTCTTCGCACTGGCCACCAACCCGGGCGCGCAGACCAAGGACGGCAAGAAGTTCGGCGACGGCAACAAGGCCCTTCTCGACCAGAAGGTGCGCCAGGCCCTCTTCCTGTCGATCGACCGCAAGACCATCATCGACAAGGTCTTCCAGGGCCACGCCGTCGAGGGCCAGGGCTACATCCCGCCGCGCTTCTCGGCGTACCACTGGCAGCCGTCCGCCGACCAGAGCCTCGCCTACGACCCGGCCAAGGCGGCCAAGCTCCTCGACGAGGCGGGCTACAAGCTCAAGGGCGACCAGCGCGTCGGCAAGGACGGCAAGCCGCTGGACCTGCGCATCCTGTGCCACGCCACGGACCCGAACGACAAGGCGATCGGCAAGTACCTCAAGGAGTGGTGGGGCAAGCTCGGCATCGGTCTCAAGGTCGACTGCCTCGACGACGTCTCGGTTCCCTGGTACGCCGGTGAGTACGACCTCGCCTTCGACGGCTGGTCCGTCAACCCGGACCCGGACTTCGTCCTCGGCATCCACACCTGCGACGCCCTGCCGGCCAAGGCCAAGGACAGCGCCGCCACCGACAACTTCATCTGTGACAAGACGTACGACGAGCTCTACAAGAAGCAGCTCGCCGAGTACGACCCGGCCAAGCGCGCGGACATCGTCAAGCAGATGCAGTCATGGATGTACGACTCCGGGTACATGAACATCATCGCGTACCCGAACGCGGTCGAGGCCTACCGCACCGACCAGATCAAGTCGATCACGACCATGCCCGAGGCGGCAGGCAACATCTACGGCCAGGACGGGTACTGGAGCTGGTGGTCGGCCGTTCCGGCGGGCAGCAGCGGTTCGGACAGCTCCGGCGGGTCCAGCTCCACCGGAGTCGTCATCGGCGTCATCGTGGTGGTCGTGGTGCTCGCCGGTGGCGGTCTGTTCTTCGCGACGCGCCGCCGCACCACTGCGGACGACCGCGAGTAATCACGCGGACGGTTCGAGAGGGGCCGGCCAGGGCGACACGAAGCCGCCCCACCGGTTTCCTCCAGGACCGACCGGCAAATGGGGGTGCAACGCCGCACCTCCATTTGCCGGTCGGTCTCAGTGCAGCACGAGTAACGAGAGTTCCCTATGACAGCTGAAAGCACTCCGGCGCTCGTGCAGATCGCGGATGCGGACACCGAAGGCCCGGCCCAGGCCGGCCCGTCGGCCGCCCGCGGTCCACGGGCGCGTAACACCAAGGCCTATCTCCAGTACGTCGCGGCCAAGATCATGGGAGCGGCCGTCTCCCTGTTCGCGGTCCTGGTCACCAGCTTCTTCCTGTTCCGGCTCATTCCCAGCGATCCGGTGAAGCAGATGACAGGCGGCCGCCCCGTCTCCGCCGAACAACTCCAGTCGCTCCGGCATCAGTTCGGCCTCGACCAGCCGATGTGGCGGCAGTTCACCAGCTACGTCGGCGACGCCCTCACGGGCGACTTCGGCACCTCGTTCCAGTTCCACGCGCCCGTCATCGACAAGATCACCGAGGCGCTCCCCGCGACCCTGCTCCTCACCGGCACGTCGTACGTCCTCTACACCGCGCTCGGCATCTGGCTCGGCACCCGTACCGCGTGGCGCAACGGCTCCATGAGCGACCGCTTCAACACCGCGTTCGCGCTCACGCTCTACTCGGTGCCGTCGTTCTGGCTGGGCCTGCTCCTGATCATCGTCTTCTCGGTGGGCATCGGTCCGATCCCCGGGATGTTCCCGACCGGCGGTATGGAATCGGGCGGCGAGAGCGGATTCGCGTACATCCTCGATGTGGCGCATCATCTGGTCCTCCCGGTCATCACGCTGGTCGCGGTCGGGTATGCGCAGACGCTGCTGGTGATGCGCTCCTCGCTGCTCGACGAGATGGGCAGCGACTATCTGACGACGGCCCGCGCGAAGGGGCTGCGGGACGATGTCGTACGCCGCAAGCACGCCGTACCGAACGCGATGCTGCCGACGTTCACACTGATGTTCGTGAACCTGGGGCATGTGGTCGCCGGGCAGATCCTGGTAGAGACGGTCTTCTCCTGGCCCGGCCTCGGCGGTCTCTTCTACCAGGGGCTCAGCGTGCCCGATCTCCCCCTCGTGCAGGGGCTGTTCTTCGTCTTCGCCACCGCGGTGATCCTGGCGAACACCCTTGCCGATGTGCTGTATCCGTTGCTCGATCCCCGGGTGGGCCGATGACGACCGAATCCATGCCCACGCCCACGAAGGCCGAAGCGGCCGAGAACCCGCGCGCTCTGGCCCGGGCGCGCAAGCGCCGGTCCGTCGCCCGTTTCTGGCGGGAGTACCGCAGCCACAGGAGCGGACTGTGGGGTCTGGCCGCGCTCGTCCTGATCGCGCTGATCGCCCTGTTCGCGCCGCAGCTCGTCGGCGCCGACTCGCAGAGCGTCACCGGCGCGCCGGGAGGTGCGCTGGAGTCGCCGAGCGGTGAATTCCCGCTCGGTACGGACCAGTTCGGACGCAGCGTGCTGGCCCTGCTGGTGTGGGGCGCCCGGGTCTCGTTGACGGTCGGCCTGCTCGCGGCGTTCCTGTGCGTCGCCATCGGTACGGTCGTCGGCATCGTCGCGGGGCACTTCCACGGCTGGTACTCGACGGTCCTGATGCGGGTCACCGACTGGTTCCTGGTGATGCCGACCCTGGTCCTGGCGATCGCGCTCGCCACCGTGATGGACCGCTCGATGTGGACGGTCATCATCGCGATCGGCGTCACGACCTGGCCGACCACGGCCCGGCTGGTCCGTGCCCAGACCCTTGCCGTGGAGTCCCGCCCGTACATCGAGCGCGCCCGCGCCCTGGGCGGCGGCCACGGGCACATCATGGTCCGGCACGTGCTGCCGAACGTGATGCCGCTGGTGCTCGCGCAGACCACGCTGGTGATCTCCAGCGCGATCCTCACCGAGGCCACGCTGGCCTTCCTCGGCCTGAGCGACCCGACCACCACCTCCTGGGGCGGCATGCTCCAGGATGCCCGCGAGGCGGGCGCGGTGAGCGCGGGCGACTGGTGGTACCTGGCACCGCCCGGGATCGCCATCGCCGTGGTGGCCCTGGCGTTCACGCTGTGCGGCCGCGCCATCGAGTCCGTCCTCAATCCCAAGCTGGGGGTGGCCCGTTGAATACGACGAGCATCCACAAGACGCCACTTCTCGACGTACGGGACCTCACGGTGACGTACGCCGGCGGAGCGCAGGCCGTCCGCGGCGTGAACCTCACCGTCGACGCGGGGCAGAAGCTCGGCATCGCCGGTGAGTCCGGCTGCGGGAAGTCGACACTGGCGCTCGCGCTGCTGCGGCTGCTGCCCGCCGGGACGAAGGTCTCCGGTCAGATCCTGCTGAACGGCGAGGACGTCCTCACCATGAAGTGGGGTCAGGTCAGGGCGGTGCGCTGGGCGGGGGCATCGATCGTGTTCCAGGGCGCGATGCACTCGCTCAACGCGGTGCACCGTATCGGGGAGCAGATCGCCGAGCCGATCCTGCTGCACAGGAAGGCGACACAGGCCGGGGCGGCGAAGAAGGCCGGCGAACTCCTGGAACAGGTCGGGCTGCCTGCCGCCCGCGCGAACGCCTATCCGCACGAGCTCTCCGGCGGGCAGCGGCAGCGCGTGATGATCGCGATGGCGCTGGCCTGCGATCCGGGCCTGATCATCGCGGACGAGCCGACCACGGCTCTCGATGTGATGATCCAGGCCCAGATCCTGCGGCTGATCGAGCAGTTGGTGTCCGAGCAGGACCTCGGCCTGATCATGATCAGCCATGACCTCGCGGTGCTCTCGGACACCTGCGACCGGCTCGCGGTGATGTACGCGGGCCGGGTCGTGGAGGAGGGCCCGGCGTCCGAGGTCTACGAGAACGCGCACCACCCGTACGGCAAAGCCCTGTCCGGCGCCTTTCCGCGCATCGGCGACCCGGCCTCCCGGTTCGCACCCCGCGGGCTGCCCGGCGATCCGCCGGACCCGTCGGCGCTGCCCGGCGGCTGCACCTTCCACCCGCGCTGCCCGGTGGCCCTGGACTCCTGCACGACGCAGGACCAGGAGCTGCGGGACGCCGGGCCACAGCGGCGGGCCGCCTGTGTGCTGGTGGAGCCGGGGGTGGCCGCGGCCTTGGCCCGGCCGGGTGCCGAGGAAGCAAGGAGCACATCATGACCACCACCACTCCCCTGCTCAGCGCCCAGGGGTTGAAGGTCACCTTCCCCGGTCGGCGCGGGGCTGCCCCGGCGCGTGCCGTGGACAGCGTCGACCTGGACATCCGTCCCGGCGAAATCGTCGCCCTGGTCGGCGAGTCGGGCTGCGGCAAGACGACGCTGGCGCGTTCGCTGCTGGGCCTGGTCCCGCCGACGTCCGGGCAGGTGACCTTCGGGGGGCAGCCGCTCGACTATGCGAGCCGGGCGCTGAAGGCGTACCGCAAGCGGGTCCAGCTGGTGCTCCAGGACCCCAGCGGTTCGCTCAACCCGAGGCACACGGTGTACGACGCCGTCGCCGAGGGGCTGCGGATCCACGGCTACGCCGGGGACGAGCGGGAGGCGGTGGCCGGGGCGCTGTCCCGGGCCGGGCTGCGGCCGCCGGAACGGTTCTTCCTGCGGTATCCGCACGAGCTGTCCGGCGGTCAGCGCCAGCGGGTCGTGATCGCGGGCGCGCTGGTGCTGGAGCCGGAACTGATCGTGGCCGACGAGCCGGTGGCCTCGCTGGACGCCTCGGTGCGCGGCGAGATCCTGGCGCTGCTGCTGCGGCTGCGGGACGAGCTGGGCCTGTCCGCTCTGGTGGTCACGCACGACCTCGGCCTGGCGTGGAACATCGCCGACCGGGTCGCGGTGATGTACCTCGGGCGGATCGTGGAGACGGGCGAGGTGGAGCAGATCCTGACGGATCCGCAGCACCCGTACACCCAGGCGCTGTTGTCGGTGCTGCCGGAGTCCGGGGCGGAGCCGGTGATCCTTACCGGTGAGGCGCCGGACCCCTCCAGGGTGCCGTCCGGCTGCCGGTTCCATGCCCGCTGCCAGGTGCTGGCCTCGGGCGAGGCCGAGCGGGCGGGTGTCGCGGACGCGTGCCGTACGAAGGACCTGCCGGTGCTCGCGGGCGGCGGGCAGACGCAGGTGGCGTGCCACTGGGCGGGCGCGGCTGCGAAGGCGCGGGCGTAGCGGGGTGACCTGGGGCCTGTCCGGCGGATCACCCTCGGACGGGCCCCGGCTCGTCCGGCGGACGCCGCGCTGTCAGGCGCCGGGCGGGCCGCCGGTTGCCCGGCCGTGGATCGCCCCGGTCAGCTCGCCGAGCGGCCTGCCTGTCCCGCCCCACCGGTGCTGGATGATCTCCGCGGCGATCGAGACGGCGGTCTCCTCCGGTGTGCGCGCACCGAGGTCCAGCCCGACGGGCGATGCGAGCCGCGCCAGTTCGGCCGCGTCGACCCCGGCCTCCCGCAGCCGCGCGGCCCGGTCCAGGTGGGTGCGCCGACTGCCCATGACCCCGATGTACGCGGCAGGTGTGCGCAACGCGGCCACCAGCAGCGGAACGTCGAACTTCGGCTCGTGCGTCAGTACGCAGATGACCGTCCGCTCGTCGATGTCCGTCACCCCCAGACAGGTGTGCGGCCCGGCGCAGATCACCTCGTCGGCGGTGGGGAAGCGTTCCCGGGTCGCGAAGGCCGGGCGGGCATCGCAGACGGTGACCCGGTAACCGAGGAAGGAACCCATGCGTGCGGTGGCGGCCGCCTGACGCCCGACGGGGCGGTCACGCTACCCCCGGCAGCAGCCAGGACGAGGGCGCCGTCGTCATGGGCCCGGCCCAGGCGATGTTCGAGGGGATGCGGTACGAGGACGGCGCACTGCTGAACGGCGAGGCGCTGGAGTACCGGGTGCCGATGGCCGAGGACCTGCCCGCCCGTTTCGTCAGCCGCGCTCGTACGCGGAGATCAGCTCGCTGCACCGCTTAACATCGGCGGCCATCGCCACGAGCAGGTCGTCGATCGAGTCGAACTTCAGCATCCCGCGTACGTACGCGAGGAAGTCCACCGAGACGTGGAGCCCGTACAGGTCGAGGCCGACGCGGTCGATCGCATACGCCTCCACCGTCCGCTCCGTGCCGTCGAACTGCGGGTTCGTGCCGACCGAGATCGCGGCGGGCATCGCCTCGCCGTTCACATTGAGCCAGCCCGCGTATACGCCGTCGGCGGGGATCGCGGTGTGCGGCAGGGTCTCCACGTTGGCCGTGGGGAAGCCCATCTCACGGCCGCGCTGTGCGCCGCGGACCACGACGCCCTCGACCCGGTGCGGCCGGCCCAGGATCTCCGCGGCGCCAGCGACATCGCCCTCGGCGACCAGCCGTCGGGTGAGGGTGGAGGAGAACGGCTGGCCGCCACCCGCCTCGCCGCTCACATACAGGTCGATGACCTCGACGCCGTAGTCGTACGTCTCGCCGAACTCGGTGAGCAGCTGCACATTCCCGGCCGCCTTGTGACCGAAGCGGAAGTTGGGGCCCTCGATGACCAGCTGCGTGTGCAGCTTGTCGACGAGCACCTTCACGATGAAGTCGGCCGGCGCCAGCTTCGAGAACTCGGTGGTGAACGGCAGGATCAGCACCGCGTCCACCCCCAGCTCCGCCATCAGCTCGGCGCGCCGGTGGTGCGGGGCGAGCAGCGGCGGGTGGCTGCCAGGCCGTACGACCTCGCTGGGATGCGGGTCGAAGGTCACCACGACCGACGGCACGCCCAGCTCGCGTGCCCGCTCCACGGCCCGCCCGATGATCAGCTGGTGTCCGCGGTGCACCCCGTCATAGGAGCCGATGGTGACGACGCTGCGTCCCCAGTCCTGGGGGATGTCCTCCAAGCCACGCCAGCGCTGCACTGTGACCGCTCCTCGCCCGAACCTGTGTACGTGAGATTGCCTGTTACGCAGGTCTAAGACTGCCATGCTCACGCCCCGCGGCCTGCATCGGCATCGTCTTCGGGCTTCCCAGCGCCTCCACCGTCCGCCGCGCGCTCGGGCCGACGAGCGCCGCCCACTCCTGCGGGGCGTCGGCCAGCCACCCGGTGACCAGGGCCGCGAATCCGGGCACGTCACGGGCGAGTTCGACCAGTCGGCGGTCGAAGCGGACCGCGCCCTCGGGGGTACGGACCAGCAGCATCCCGGTGCGGTGGACCAGGGCACGGGTGCGGGCCGGTGTGCGTCCGCCGGAGCCGGTCGCGGCAGCCCGCAGCAAGGCGTCGAGCACGGCCGGGTCACGGTGGGCGTCCTGCTCGAATTCCAGCAGGACCTCCAGCAGCTCGCCCCTCAGCTGCCCGGAGGCGGGGCTGCCGGGTGCCGCGAGCACCCCGGCGAGCGCGCCGCGCGCCGGCGGCGGCACGGGACGGTCCCGCAGCAGTCCGGTCACCAGGGGCAGCAGCAGGGCGCGGGCGGCGGGTCCGTGCTCCAGCCTCCGGTCGATGTACGAGGCGGCGTGCAGGGCGTCTTCCGGGTGGCTGTCGATGTACGCCCGCACGAGCCCGGCGGCGTGCAGGGCCAGCGCGGGGGCGTCGATCCCGGCGAGCGAGCACAGCACCTCGCCCGCCCCCTCGTCGGGCCGGATGAGCCGCTCCCGGAACGCGGTGAGCACCTGCTTCGCATGGGAGGGCAGCGCGATGGCGAGTGCGTCCGCCGGCAACTGCGGCTCGCCCGCGACGAAGGCCCGCACAGCCTGCGGGAGGTAGCGGTCCCTGGTCTGCTGATCCTGTACGAGGAGGGTGAGCGCGGCCCCGTGCAGGGAGGCGTCGGCCGGGCGGGCCAGCAGGGCGAGGGCGGCTTGGCGCAGCAGCTCGCGGTCGGCGTCGAGGGTGACGTGTGCCGCGGTGACCAGTGCGTACGAGGCGGCGGCGGTCCGGCGGGCGTGCTGGTCCTCGTCACGGGCCCATCTGTCGACGGCCCGACAGAGCGCGGAGGGCTCGTCCTCGGCCAGCGCGGCGAGCAGTTCCTCGGCCCGGGGGTGGGCGGTCGAGACGAGTGCGTCGGTCAGATCGTCGACGGCCAGGTCCCGACGGGCGTAGAGCAGCGCCTGAGCGGCGGCGGCCACGGTCGGACGGATCGTGACGCCCTCGTCGCCAGGGAGAGGGCGCTCGTCGGTGAACCAGCCGCAGAGCAGCGGCTGCATGGTCCGGGGCTGCGCCACGAGCCGCCGCGCGACGGCATCCAGAAACCGCTCGCCGCTGTCGCCGTCGGGGTACGGGTCGCCGGTGCGGTCGTCGTCACCACGGGGGTCGGCACGGCGCGGGCCGTCGGCGGGGACGAGACGCCGGAACAGATCGATCCGGTCCGCCTCGGGCAGCCTCAGCCGCCGCCAGAACCACGGCCCGAACTCGGCGTACACCCCCACCCCCGGGCTCACCGGCCCGCCCGTGGCCGCGCGCCGGACGATACGGTCGGCGAGCAGCCGCAGCACCCCGAGGTGGGGCCGGGCATCGGGTACCCGGAGCAGAGTCTCCGAGAGCAGGTGCACCGCCCACCAGCGGGCGTCCCGGGCGGCCTCGGCACGCGCCCCCGTCCCCGGTGACATCCGGTCCAGGGCCTCGATCAGATCGGCCAGCCGGTGCGCCAGCGCGGCAGGGCCCTGGCGGCGGCCCAGGAGCAGCAGGGCCTGGATCACCGGGCCGATCCGATGGCGCGGTACGGGCAGGGTGCGCGGACCCACCGTCATCGCGGCCTCCATTGCCACTTCGGGCACGGGCGCCCGGCTGCGCCCGGTACGCGGCCTCCTCGGCTGCGGAACGCGTGGCTCCGCCGCCACCGCTCCCGGTCCCTCCTCCGCATGCCACCGGTGGACCAGTGCGTACAGCGCCGCGTCCAGGTCCAGGTGGGCGCCCTGCACCCAGTCCCCCAGCTCCTCGTGCGCGAAGCGGTAGCCCGCTCCCGCCGGGACGAGCAGCCCCTCGGTGAGCACCGCCGACGCCCAGCCCGTGTGCCAGGGGAACACCGCCTCGAACGCCGCCCGGTCCAGCTCCCCCTGTCCGGGACCCAGACAGCGCCGCGCCGCTTCGTGGACCTGCCCCGCCACCTGCGCGGCCAGCCGGCGAACCGCGGTGCCGCCGGGCGCCGGGCCCGATACGGCTGCGATGCGGAACGCGATGCGCAGGCACATCAGGTCCAGGTGGGCGCCGAAGACGTCCTCCGCGTCCGGCTGCCCGGCGACGTCCCCGGGCAGAGCCGCACGCACCTCCGCGAGAAGACGCAGGGTGAGCGGGTGCCGGCCGTGGCCGGGGGCGAGCGCATCGGGCGGAATGGCGTACCGCTCCCGGGCCTGCTCGGCCTGGCTCGCGGTGAGGTCGCCGAGGCGGACCGCGGACGGCAACCGCCTCGCAGGCCTGGCGGGGCGGTGCAGGGCACCGGGCGGGCAGAGCGCACCGGCCGTCTCCCAGTGCTCGGGCGTACACGCGACCACGAGCCGCGCCCCGCACGCCCGCAGCCAGTCGACGGTGCCCGCGGTCCACCGGGCCAGCCCGTGGGCCAGTACGGGAGGCATCTCCTCGGGGCCGTCGAGCAGGACGAGCAGCGGGCTCCCGGACTCTTCGGCCAGCCCGGCCACCCGCTCGGGGGTGGCGCTCGCCATGTCGCCCTTCGCTCCGGCGGCGGTGACGATCCGCCCGGCCCGCCGGAGCGTACGGGCGATCGCCTCGGAGACCGAGGAGTCGTCGGCCAGCAGATCGGCGCCGCGCAGCCAGAGGGTGGGTGCGGGTACGGCGCCGCGGGCCCGGCGGGCGGCGAGTGCGGCCAGTTCGGTGGTGCGGCCGGTGCCCGGCGCTCCGACGAGACCCAGGACCACGGCGGGGCCGTGCGGTGCGGACGAGGGGTGGCCGGGGGCCGAGAAGGCGCTGAACTCCGCGATGACGTCCGGGCGTTCGACCGGATCGGAACAGCCGGCCGACCCGCCCGCCGAGCCGAGCGATGTCGCGGTGAGATGCAGGGCGCCCGCGAGATTCAGGTCGCGTCCGTATCCGGGAACGCCCGTCGCGTTGCGCCGCAGCAGCTCGTCCAGCGGACCGTCGGTGCCCGTGCCCCTGAGCGGCACCGCGAACCCTGCGGCGGCGTGCCCGGCGCGCAGCGCGGTGCCCAGCACGGCGATGACCGCGCCGCTCTCCGGATCGAGGACGGGCCCGCCCACCGCCGCACCTCCGAGCCGCAGCGCGTCTCTGCCGTCCGTACCGAGCGCCAGCTCCAGTGCTGTGCCGATCCGGTGGGAGCTGCCGTTCGCGGTGTACGTCACCGGGGCGGTGCCGAGCACCCGCGCCTCGCGCCAGCCGTGGGCGGCGATCGTCACATACGTACCGGCGTCGATCCGGTCCCGCAAGGCGATCGGCGTCGGCTCCACGCCGAGCGTGGAGAGCCCCGAGGTGCGCAGCAGGGCGAGGTCCAGTTCCGGCAGCGCGGTGACATCGGCGGTCTCGACGGAGCAGCTGCGACCGTCCGTTCCGTACAGGACTGGCCGGGTGAGGCCGTCGACCGCTTCGTGGCTGGTCACCACCGTGCCCCGGTCGTCGGCGACGAATCCGGTCCCCCGCGACCGGCCGGCCGAATCGCAGATACGTACCAGCGCTGCCCGGTCCCCGCTTCCCATGGTCCGACGTTAGGCCGACGGTGATCGGCGCGAATACCACTCGGAGTAAAAGCGCCCCCGAATGCACCCCTGAGTCACTCCGAGCGCCTGCTCGTTGGGGTGAATTCATGGCGTCCGATGGACAGAAACCGTCGGGGGATCGTGGAGCGGGCACAGGGGCCCCGCCCGCTCCACGATGGGGTCTCAGGACCCGGGTCGCCGGTCAGGCGAAGACGGCGAGGCTCTTGGCCTTGCCCTTCTGTTCCTCGACGAGTACCAGGAACCGCCCGTCGGGCCCGAAGACCCCGACCGGTCCCGGCGGGAAGGCCGGCATGTCCAGCCGCACCCCGTTCAGCAGCAGCTTGGCGCGCTTCTCGTCCACGTCCCAGCGGGGGAACGCCGAGGCGGCGGCCTCGGCCACCGGCATCACGGTGAGCTCCTGCTGGTGCTGGTCGAGCGTCCGCGCCACATCGAGGCCGTACGGCCCGACCCTGGTGCGCCGCAGCGCGGTCAGATGCCCGCCGACGCCGAGCCCGGCGCCGAGGTCGCGGGCGATCGCGCGGATGTACGTACCCGAGGAGCAGACGACGGAGACGACCAGGTCGACGACCGGCGTCCCGTCCTCGGCGACCGCCTCGCGGACGTCGTAGACGTTGAAGGACGAGATCGTCACCGGCCGGGCCGGGATCTCGAACTCCTCGCCGCCGCGCACCCGTGCGTAGGACCGCTTACCGTCGATCTTGATGGCGCTGACCTTGGACGGCACCTGCATGATCGGTCCGGTCAGGGCCGCCACCCCGGCGTCGATGCCCTCACGCGTCACACCGGACGCATCGGTGGACGAAGTGATCTCGCCCTCCGCGTCGTCCGTGATGGTGTTCTGGCCGAGCCGGATCGTGCCGAGGTACTCCTTCTCGGTCAGCGCGAGATGGCCCAGAAGCTTGGTGGCCTTCTCCACACCGAGCACGAGAACGCCCGTCGCCATCGGATCCAGCGTGCCTGCATGGCCGACGCGGCGGGTCCGGGCAATGCCGCGCATCTTGGCGACGACGTCATGCGAAGTGAAGCCGGACGGCTTGTCGACAATGACAAGGCCGTCCTCCCGTCGCCCACCACCACCTTTGCCCGAGGTCGCTGCGCTCCCGCTCCCCTGACCGGGAGTCCTGTTCTGCGATGTCATTCGGAGGCGGTGTCCTCGTCGTTCTCGTCCTCCGCCTTGCGGTACGGGTCCGCGCCACCGGCGTACGTGGCGCCCGAGGACGCCTCGCGCACCCGTGCGTCCGAGGCCCGTGCCCGGTCGAGGAGGTCCTCGATCGCCTTGGCGTTCTCCGGGAGGGCGTCGGCCACGAAGGCCAGCGTGGGGGTGAACTTCGTCCCCGCCGCCGCTCCGACCGCCGAACGCAGGATGCCCTTGGCGCTCTCCAGGCCGGCCGCCGCGCTCGCCCGCTCCTCGTCGTCGCCGTAGACCGTGTAGAAGACCGTGGCCTCCCGCAGGTCACCGGTGACCCGGGTGTCCGTGATGGTCACGTGCGTACCCAGACGCGGGTCCTTGATACCGCGCTGCAGTTTCTCGGCGACCACCTCCTGGATGAGGTCCGCCAGCTTTTTCGCCCGCGCGTTGTCGGCCACTGGTCCGTCTCCTTCTTTGCCTTGCTCAATCGTCTTCGTCGCTGTGCAGCCGCCGTCGTACGGACAGCAGCTCCACCTCGGGCCGGCCGGCGATCAGCCGCTCGCACCGGTCGAGTACGTCTGTGAGGTGTCCGGTGTCCCCGGAGACCACGGCGAGGCCGATCTCGGCCCTGCGATGGAGATCCTGACCGCCCACCTCCGCCGCACTCACCGCGTATTTGCGCTGGAGCTCGGCAACGATCGGGCGGACGATGGAGCGCTTCTCCTTCAACGACCGTACGTCGCCGAGAAGCAGATCGAAGGACAGTGTCCCCACATACATGTATGTCCGGATGTCCCGCCGGTTCGGGTTCGTGCCCTGCCAGCGCTTGGCAGGGACACAAGAACCGTACACGGAACGGCCGGGGCCGATCGACGGAAATATGACCCGTCGACCGGCCCCGACTGTTGAGGTACGGGTCAGCCTCGCGGCTTCTCGCGCATCTCGTACGTCGCGATGACGTCGTCGATCTTGATGTCGTTGAAGTTTCCGAGGTTGATACCGCCCTCGAAGCCTTCGCGGATCTCGGTGACGTCGTCCTTGAAGCGGCGCAGACCGGAGATGTTGAGGTTCTCCGCGATGACCTTGCCATCGCGCAGCAGGCGCGCCTTGGTGTTGCGCTTGACCTCGCCGGACCGGACCAGCACACCGGCGATGTTGCCCAGCTTGGACGAGCGGAAGATCTCGCGGATCTCCGCCGTACCGAGCTCGACCTCTTCGTACTCCGGCTTGAGCATGCCCTTGAGGGCCGCTTCGATCTCTTCGATCGCCTGGTAGATGACCGAGTAGTACCGGACGTCCACGCCTTCGCGCTCGGCCATCTGCTGCGCACGCCCTGCGGCGCGCACGTTGAAGCCGATCACGATGGCGTCGGAGCCGGTCGCCAGGTCGATGTCCGACTCGGTGACCGCACCCACACCGCGGTGCAGGACCCGGATGTCGACCTCGTCACCGACGTCGAGCTGGAGCAGCGAGGACTCGAGAGCCTCCACCGAACCGGACGCGTCGCCCTTGATGATGAGGTTGAGTTCCTGGACCAGACCGGCCTTGAGCGCCTCGTCCAGGTTCTCCAGGGAGAACCGGACACCCTTGCGGGCGAAGTTGGCGTTGCGCTCACGGGCGGCACGCTTCTCGGCGATCTGACGGGCCGTACGGTCCTCGTCCACCACCAGGAAGTTGTCGCCGGCACCCGGGACGTTGGTGAGACCGAGGACGAGGACGGGGGTCGACGGACCCGCTTCCTCGACGTTGTTGCCGTTGTCGTCGAGCATCGCGCGGACTCGGCCGTACGCGTCGCCGACGACCATCGTGTCACCGATGCGCAGCGTGCCGCGCTGGACCAGGACGGTCGAAACGGCACCGCGGCCGCGGTCGAGGTGGGACTCGATCGCAATACCCTGCGCGTCCTGCTCCGGGTTGGCCCGCAGGTCGAGCGAGGCGTCGGCGGTGAGGACGACGGCCTCCAGAAGAGCCTCGATGTTGAGGCCCTGCTTGGCGGAGATGTCGACGAACATCGTGTCGCCGCCGTACTCCTCGGCCACCAGACCGAACTCGGTGAGCTGACCGCGCACCTTGGTCGGGTCCGCGCCCTCGACGTCGATCTTGTTGACCGCGACCACGATCGGCACGTCGGCCGCCTTGGCGTGGTTCAGCGCCTCGATCGTCTGGGGCATCACACCGTCGTTCGCCGCCACCACGAGGATCGCGATGTCGGTGGACTTCGCACCACGGGCACGCATGGCGGTGAACGCCTCGTGACCCGGGGTGTCGATGAAGGTGATCCTGCGGTCCTCGCCGTTGACCTCGGAGGAGACCTGGTACGCACCGATGTGCTGCGTGATGCCGCCGGCCTCGCCCGCAACGACGTTCGTCTTGCGGATCGCGTCCAGAAGTCGGGTCTTACCGTGGTCGACGTGACCCATGACGGTCACGACCGGCGGACGGGAGACCAGAGCCTCTTCGCCGCCCTCGTCCTCGCCGAACTCGATGTCGAAGGACTCGAGCAGCTCGCGGTCCTCCTCCTCCGGGCTGACGATCTCGAGGACGTAGTTCATCTCTTCGGCGAGCAGCTTCAGAGTCTCGTCGGAGACGGACTGCGTGGCAGTGACCATCTCGCCGAGGTTCATCATCACGGCGACGAGCGACGCCGGGTTGGCGTTGATCTTCTCCGCGAAGTCGGTGAGGGAGGCACCGCGCGACAGACGGACGGACTGTCCGTTGCCGCGAGGCAGCATGACGCCGCCCACCGACGGGGCCTGCATGGCCTCGTACTCCTGGCGCCTCTGCCGCTTCGACTTGCGACCACGGCGCGCGGGACCGCCGGGACGGCCGAACGCACCCTGTGTGCCACCACGGCCACCGGGGCCGCCGGGACGTCCACCGAAGCCGGGACGACCGCCGAAGCCGCCGCCACCACCACCGGGACGGCCTGCGCCGCCACCGCCGCCACCGCCACCGGGACGACCGGCGAAACCGCCGCCACCGCCACCGGGACCGGCCGGACGGCCTGCGAAGCCGCCGCCACCGGGACGGCCTGCGCCGCCACCGCCACCGGGACGACCGCCACCGCCGGGACCACGGCCACCGCCGGGGCCACCACCGGGACGCGGGCCCGCAGCGGGACGCTGCGGCATCATGCCCGGGTTCGGACGGTTACCACCGGGGGCACCGCCCGGACGGGGAGCCTGCGGACGGGGCATGCCGCCCGGGGTCGGACGGGCACCGCCCTGGCCCTGGCCCTGGGGACGCGGAGCACCGCCGGGGCCGCCCTGAGGACGCGGGGCGCCCGGACGGTCCTGACCGCCACCGGGACGCGGGGCGCCACCGGGACGGGGTGCCTGCGGACGGGCCATGCCCGTCGAGCCACCGGAGGTGAAGGGGTTGTTGCCCGGACGGGGACCCGCCGGACGGGCGCCGCCGGGGCGCGGGGCGCCCTGGCCTGCGGGACGGGCCGGACGGTCGCCGCCACGGCCACCGTCGCGCTCGCCACCACGGCCGCCGTCACGCTGACCGCCGGCCGGAGCCGGACGGGCATGGCCACCGGCAGGACGGGGCCCGGGGGTGGCACCCGCGGGACGCGGGGCCTGCTGCGGCGCGGCCGGCTGGGCCGGGGCCGGAGCGGAGAACTCTGCTGCGGGCACCGGGGTGACCGGAGCGGGCTTCGGCGCGGGCTTCGGACCCGGACGCGGGCCCGCCGACGGCGCGGAAGGCGCGGCAGCGGAAGGGGTGCTGCTGGGGGCCTCGGCTGCGGCCGGCTTGGGGGCCGGGGCGCCGGGCTTCGGGGCAGCAGGACGGGCCGCAGCGGCCGGGGAGGGCGCTGCGGGCTTTGCGGGCGCGGCCTTGCGAGGCGCGCCAGGCTTCGCAGCGGACTTGCCGGCGTTGCCGCCGGGCCCCTGCAGTGCGTCAGTCAACTTGCGTACAACCGGCGCCTCGATCGTCGAGGACGCCGAACGGACGAATTCACCGAGTTCTTGGAGCTTGGCCATGACGACCTTGCTCTCGACGCCGAACTCCTTGGCGAGTTCGTATACCCGGACCTTAGCCACTTCGCTCCTTTTAGGTCCGGGTTACCGCCGGACCGTCGCTACTTCATGGGCGTACTCATCGCGTACTCATCGAGTGCTCATCGCAATCTCGACCTACTTCCAACTCGCGAGGTACCTGACCGCACGGGGTCCCGTGCCGTTCATTTCTTACGGTGTCACCCGCTCGACGAACCGCTGCACTGCGGCGGGGTCGAACGGCCCCTTGGCCTTGAAGGCCCGGGGGAGCGCCCGGCGGCGAACCGCCAGGTCCAGACAGACAGAGACGGGGTGTACATATGCACCCCGGCCGGGCAGCGTACCGCGAGGATCAGGGAGGCATGCATCCCCGTCCGCGACGATGCGCAGCAGCTCGCTCTTGGCCGCCCGCTCCCGGCATCCCACACAGGTTCGTTCAGGGCAAGCGCGGGCGTGCGTCCGGCCAGACACGCTTAAGTCTACCTCCCCGCGCCGACCTCACCCCTTTGGGGCAAAAATCGAACGGATGTTGTCGTGTTCTCAGCGGCATGCCGCCCAGATGTATTCCCTGCGGCCCGCGCGACCGAGCCCCTGGCACCCCTTCCGGGGCGGCGCCAGGGAGTCCGGCGCGGGCCGCAGCCCGGCGGCCGCCGGGTCGGTCAGCTGCGCTGCGAACGCTCGCGGGCCCGCTCGGCCCGCTCCCGGTCGGCGACGTCGCGCTCGGCGTCGGTCTCGGTGTCCGGACGGATGTCGATGCGCCAGCCGGTGAGGCGGGCGGCGAGGCGGGCATTCTGCCCCTCCTTGCCGATCGCGAGCGACAGCTGGTAGTCCGGAACGGTGACCCGGGCGGACCGTGCGCCGAGGTCCACGACCTCGACCTGGCTCACCCGTGCGGGCGACAGGGCGTTGGCGACCATCTCGGCCGGGTCGTCCGACCAGTCCACGATGTCGATCTTCTCGCCGTGCAGCTCGGCCATGACATTGCGCACCCGGCCGCCCATCGGGCCGATGCAGGCACCCTTGGCGTTCAGCCCGGAACGGGTCGAACGGACCGCGATCTTGGTGCGGTGACCGGCCTCGCGGGCGATCGCGCAGATCTCGACGGAACCGTCCGCGATCTCCGGGACCTCCAGCGCGAAGAGCTTCTTCACCAGGTTGGGGTGGGTCCGCGACAGCGTCACGGACGGACCGCGCACGCCCTTGGCGACCCGTACGACATACGTACGCAGACGCAGGCCGTGGGTGTACTCCTCGCCCGGCACCTGCTCCTGCACCGGCAGGATCGCTTCCAGCTTGCCGATGTCGACCAGGACGTTCCTCGGGTCCTTGCCCTGCTGGACGACGCCGGTGACGACATCGCCCTCGTGGCCCGCGTACTCGCCGAACGTCCTGTCGTCCTCGGCGTCGCGCAGCCGCTGCAGGATGACCTGCTTGGCGGTGGTCGCGGCGATCCGGCCGAAGCCGGACGGGGTGTCGTCGAACTCCTTGGCCTCCTGGCCCGGTTCGAGGTCGGCCGGGTCCTCCTTCGCCCACACCGTCACATGGCCGCGCTCGTCGAGCTTCACGCGCGCGCGACGGTGGCTTCCGTCCGTACGGTGGTAGGCGATGAGGAGGGCCGACTCGATCGCCTCGACGAGCACGTCGAAGGGGATCTCCTTGTCCTGTGCCAAGCCCTTCAAGAGCTTCACATCGATGTCCACGGCTACGCCTCCTCTTCCTTCTTGTCCTTGCGGCTGAATTCGATCTCCACGCGCGCCTTGGTGATCTCGTCGAAGGCGACCCGGCGGGACGTGGGCTTGCGGCCCTTGACGCCCGGCACTTCGAGGTCGAGTCCTTCTTCGTCCACGGCGAGGATGCGAGCCACCAGCTCGCCTCCCTCGCGCAGGTGCAGCTTGGCCAGGCGGCCCGTGGCACGTACGTAGTGGCGGTGCTCCGTCAGCGGGCGGTCGGCACCGGGGGAACTGACTTCGAGGACGTACTCGCCCTCGCCCATCGCGTCGGTCTCGTCGAGCTTCTCGGAGATCGCGCGGCTCAGCTCGGCGCAGGTGTCCAGCTCCACGCCTTCTTCGGAGTCCACGGTGATCCGCAGCACCCGGCGGCGGCCCGCCCGGGACACCTCGATCTCTTCGAGATCCAGCTGCTCGGCGCTGACGAGCGGTTCGAGCAGTCCGCGCAGCCTCTCGCTCTGGGTGGTGCTCATCCGGGTGACTCCTCGGCCGCGTGTGCTGTTGTGGGGATCTCGCGTGTCAGGTCAAAGGGTATCCGGTCCCGAGGGGTGTTGCCGTCCGCCTGCTCCGCTGCCGCGGGTACGCTCGCCTGCGGTGATCACTTCAGGACAGATCCAGTCAAGACAGGTCCAAGCCCGAAGGAGAACAAGTGCGGCGCACGGGGACGACGCGCAGAGGTGCGTTCACCGCGACGGGGGCGATCGCCATGGGGGCGGTGCTGGCCGGCTGCGGCGACGGGACCGGGACCCGGGAGGGCCCCGCACGGGCCGACGCGGCGACCGCGGCCGAGCAGGCCGCCGCCGCACGGGCGGAGAAGACGCTCCGGGAGGGTGCCGCGGGTACCAGCAGGGAACTGCTCGCCCGGTACGAACAGGTGGTCAGGGCCCATCCGGCGACCGCCGCCGGGCTCTCACCGCTGCGGGACGCCGTACGGGCCCATGCCAAGGCGCTGGCGCCCGATGGCGGCAAGACGCTCGTGTTCTCGCGGACACGCGCGACCGACGCCGAGGCCGCCCTCAAGGAGCTGGCCGCGGCGGAACGCCGCACCGCGGACGCCCACACGGCGACGCTGCTGAAAGCCCCGCCGGAACTGGCCCGGCTGCTGGCGTCGATCGCGGCGGCGGGCGCGGCCCATGCCTATCTGCTGACCGAACTGGCCAAGGAGACCTCGTCATGAGCGCCGGAACGCAGAAGGCGGCGCAGGCGGCCCTGGCCGCCGAACACGCGGCGGTGTACGGGTACGGGGTGGTCGGCGGCCGGGTCGCCGACGGCCGCCGGGCCGAGGCCACCGCGGCCTACCACGCGCACCGGGCCCGGCGCGATGCGCTGGCACGGACCGTGCGTGACCTGGGCGGTGAACCGGTGGCGGCTCAGGCCGCGTACGCTCTGCCGTTCGCGGTGCCGGACCCGGCTGCGGCGGTGCGGCTGGCCGCCCTGCTGGAGGACCGGGTCGCGGACGTGTACTCCGATCTCGTACGGGCCGCCGCGGGTCCGCTCAGGCGGGAGGCCGCGGATGCGCTGCGGGAGGCCGCGGTACGTGCGGTCCGCTGGCGGGGCAGCGGCGTACCCTTTCCCGGGCTCGCCGAGCGGACCGCCGACGGGACCGGCGCGACGACAGGGACGAATGCGAGCGCCGGGTCCGACGCGATCCGCGGGACCGATGTGACGAACGGGACCGGCGCAACGCACTGAAGAAGCTCTGAAAGGGAACAAAGCACGTTATGGGTTTCGAACCGCCGCAGCGTCTGGTGCGAGCGCTCGGCGAGTCGTACGGGGATGCGGCCGCCGCCGACTGGCTCGCGCAGCTTCCCGCACTGACCGAGGAAGCGCTGTCCTCGACCGGGCAGAAGCTGACCGTGGAACGGGTCGCCGCCCCCGGAGGCCGCAGCAGTCTGGTCCTGCTGGTGACATGCTCCGACGGCACCCCGGCCGCGCTGAAGATCGCTCCGTCCGGGGCCGCACCCGAGCTGGAGCAAGCGGCGCTCGCTCACTGGAACGGCTGGGGCGCGGTGCAGCTCCTCAACGGCGGCCCCGGCGCAATGCTGCTCGAACGGCTGCATCCCGAGGTGTCGCTGCGGTCACTGCCGGAGGCGAAGGCGCTGCTGGAGGCGGCGGGGACGGTGCGCCGGCTCTGGGTCGAGCCGCCGGCCGGCCACGGATTCGAGACGGTCGCCGAGCGGACCGGGCGCCGTACGGAGCCGATGCGCGCCTGCGCCGCGGCCGACCCGAGCCTGGAGCCGCTGGTCTCCGCGGCGCTCGCGGCGCGTGAGGAGCTTGTCGCCCACTCCCCCGAACTCCTGCTGCTGCACGGCAATTTCCGCCAGAGCAAGGTGCTCGCGGGCGAGCGGGTGCCTTGGCTGACGGTCGGGCCGGAGCCGCTGGTCGGTGAGCGGGCCTACGATCTGGCGCGCCTGGTGCGCGACCGCGTCGAGGACCTGATCGCCTCCCCCGGCGGCCCGGTGACGGCCCGGCGGCGGATCAAGAAGCTCGCCGATTCGCTGGACGTGGACCGGGAGCGGCTGCACGGCTGGACGCTGTTCCGCGCGGTGGAGTCGGGAACCCGGGCGCTGGCGGTCGGCCGTCGCCAGGAGGGCGAGCTGACGCTGGAGTTCGCAGGCTGGCTGTAAATGCCTCGCAATGCCGTAGGCCCCCGCGCGATGCGCGGGGGCCTACGGCATTGCGTTGCGGTGTCAGCCCTGAACGGTCAGGCGGGCGATCGCCTCGTCGACCGCGAGCTCCTCGCGCTCGCCCGTACGGCGGTCCTTGAGCTCGAGGACGCCCTCTGCCGAGCGGCGGCCGGCGACCAGGATCTTCGGGATGCCGATCAGCTCGGCGTCGGTGAACTTCACACCGGGCGAGACGCCCGCGCGGTCGTCGACCATGACCCGCACACCGGCGGCGGCAAGCTTCTCGGCGACGTCGAGGGCCAGCTCCGTCTGGAGCGCCTTGCCCGCCGCGACGACATGGACATCGGCCGGGGCGATCTCGCGGGGCCAGCACAGCCCCTGCTCGTCGGCGGTCTGCTCGGCGAGCGCGGCGACGGCGCGGGAGACGCCGATGCCGTAGGAGCCCATGGTGACCCGGACCGGCTTGCCGTTCTGGCCGAGCACATCGAGCTGGAAGGCGTCCGCGAACTTGCGGCCCAGCTGGAAGATGTGGCCGATCTCGATGGCGCGGTCCAGCTTGAGGCCGGTGCCGCACTTGGGGCACGGGTCGCCCGCCTCGACGACGACGACGTCGAGGTAGTCGTCGACCTCGAAGTCACGGCCGGCGACGACGTTCTTCGCGTGGGTGCCGGGCTTGTTCGCGCCGGTGATCCAGGCGGTGCCGGCGGCGATGCGCGGGTCGGCGATGTAGCGGACCTTCTCCAGACCCTGCGGGCCGACGTAGCCGCGTACCAGGTCGGGGCGGCCCTCGAAGTCCTCCGCGGTGACCAGTTCGACGACGGCGGGGGCGAGGTGCTCGCCGAGCTTGCCGAGGTCGACCTCGCGGTCGCCGGGCACGCCCACGGCGACGATCTCGCCGTCGACCTTGACCAGCAGGTTCTTCAGGGTCGCGGAGGCCGGGACGCCCAGGTGCGCGGCGAGCGTCTCGATGGTCGGGGTGTCGGGGGTGTCCAGCTCCTCGACGGGGCCGTGCGCCGAGCCGTCCACGGGGGTGGCCTCGAAGGTCACGGCCTCGGTGTTGGCGGCGTAGTCGCAGGCGGGGCAGTCCGCGAAGGTGTCCTCACCGGCCGGGGCGGGGGCCAGGAACTCCTCGGAGGCCGAGCCGCCCATCGCACCGGAGACGGCGGAGACGATGCGGTGGTCGAGGCCGAGCCGCTCGAAGATCCGGATGTAGGCGGCGCGGTGCAGCTGGTACGCCTCGATGAGCCCCTCGTCCGTGGTGTCGAAGGAGTACGAGTCCTTCATCTGGAACTCGCGGCCGCGCAGCACACCGGCGCGGGGGCGGGCCTCGTCCCGGTACTTGGTCTGGATCTGGTACAGGATCACGGGCAGATCCTTGTAGGACGTGATCTGATCCTTGACGACCTGGGTGAAGATCTCTTCGTGCGTGGGGCCGAGGAGGTACTCGGCGCCCTTGCGGTCCTTGAGCTTGAAGAGCAGATCGCCGTACTCGTGGTAGCGGCCGCTGGCGTCGTACGACTCCTTGGGGAGCAGCGCGGGCAGCAGCACTTCCTGGCCGCCGATGGCGTCCATCTCCTCGCGCACGACGCGGGTGATGTTCTCCAGGACCTTCTTGCCGAGCGGCAGCCAGGTCCAGATTCCGGCCGCTGTGCGACGTACGTATCCGGCCCGGACGAGCAGCTTGTGGTTGAGCGTCTCGGCGTCCGCCGGGTCGTCGCGCAGTGTCTTGATCATCAATCGGGACATGCGCTGGACCTGGGCCATGATGAACTCCTGCTCGGAAGGGTGATGTGCAGGAGGTTAGCCGGGTGGTACGGGTGGGCGGAAATCGATTGGCTTCCGTCCTAGCCCTTGCGACGCAGCGGAAGCGGGGCTCCCATCACCGCGTACGGCTTGGGAGCGCTGGGAAAGAGCACCTGCCGGGCCAGGTCCTGGTAGCCGAGACTGCGATAGAGACCACGTGCCGGGCTCTCCGTGTCGATCGCGGAGAGGATGGACCGGCGCTGGTCGACGGCGTCCGTGATGGCGGTGATCAGCGCGCGGCCGATGCCGCGGTTCTGGAACTTCGGCAGGACGTGCAGCTCGGTGATGACGAACGAGTCGTCGAGCCAGTGCGCGGAGCCGGTGGCGCGGAGGTAGGGCTCGACGACGGTGGACCACCACTGACCGCGTTCGTTCGGCATGCCGTAGACGAAGCCGACGAGCCGGCCGCCCGGGGTGGTGGCGCCCAGCGCGCGGGCGCAGGGGTGGTCGAGGTGTCTGAGGACGATGTGGCGCCGTACCTCGATCTCTTCCGGTCCCAGGCCGAAGGCGACAGCCTGCACCGCGAGCGCCTCGTCCACGCGCGCGGCAAGATCGATCGGTCCGATCCGGATGCTGGGAGTGTGGGGGCCGCCCCCGGAAACTGCTGCCATGCGCCGACCCTACTGGCCCGGGTGGGGTGGGTGGTACGGGTCGGTGGCACCGGCCGCCGACCGGTCAGAACAGCACGCTCATGAACGCGCCGGCCTCGCGGAAGCCGACCCTGGCGTAGGCCTTGCGCGCAGGGGTGTTGTAGTCGTTCACGTACAGGCTGACGACGGGTGCGACATCGGCCAGTGCGTAGCGCAGGACCGCCGCCATCCCGGTCTCGGAGAGTCCTCGGCCGCGGTGTTCGGGGGCGACCCAGACACCCTGGATCTGGCAGGCCTGCGGGGTGGCCGCACCGATCTCCGCCTTGAAGACGACCCGGCCGTCCTCGATCCGGGCGAACGAGCGGCCGGCGCCGATGAGCTCGGCGACGCGCGCCTGGTAGAGGAGTCCGCCGTCGCCCGCGAGCGGGGAAATGCCGACCTCCTCGGTGAACATCGCCACGCAGGCCGGCATCAGGACGTCCATCTCGTCCTTGCGGATCCGGCGGACCAGGGGGTCTGGGGTGACCTCGGCGGACGGGCTCTCGGTGACCATGAGCGGCTGATGGGCCCGGACCTCGCGGGCGGGGCCCCAGCCGGTTTCGAGGAGCCGCCACAGCTGGGTGGTGGGCTCTGCGGGGCCGACGATCGAGGAGCAGCGTCGGCCGACCCGGCGGGCCCGGTCGGCGAATGCCCTGACGGCCTCGGGGGTGGCGCAGATCGGTACGAGGTTGGCGCCCGAGTAGCACAGCGAGCGCAGCCGCCCATCGGCGTACCAGCCCCACATCTCGCCGCCGAGGCGCCAGGGATCGAGACCTGCGATCCGGACCCGGGACGTCACGAAGGCATTGACGACGGGTTCGCTCTCCAGGATGGCGAGAGCGGCGCCGAGGTCGCTGGGTTCGAGGACCCGGGTGGTGGTCTGCGTCAACACGAGGGGGCCTCACCATGCGGTCTGCTGATTTCCGCACTGTACCCAAAGAGGCTCATCGGCGCCGCCCGTGCCCGGGAACAGCGGCTGCGGGGGCCCGTGAGGTCGCTCACGACGGCGCCCCGCCGGGCGGTTTTCGTCCGGCGGGGCGCGGTGGTGCGAGTTCTGGTTCAGCTGATGGAGACCTGGGGCTCGCCCGAGGCGATGCCGTCCTTCTCCATCTGCTCGGCGATCTTCAGGGCTTCTTCGATCAGCGTCTCGACGATCTTCGATTCGGGCACGGTCTTGATGACCTCGCCCTTCACGAAGATCTGCCCCTTGCCGTTCCCGGAAGCGACACCCAGGTCCGCCTCACGGGCCTCACCCGGACCGTTGACGACGCAGCCCATCACGGCCACCCGCAAGGGCACCTCCATGCCCTCAAGACCCGCACTGACCTCATCCGCCAGCTTGTACACATCCACCTGCGCCCGACCGCACGACGGACACGACACGATCTCCAGCCGCCGCTGCTTCAGATTCAGCGACTCCAGAATCTGCAGCCCGACCTTGACCTCCTCGGCCGGCGGCGCCGACAGCGACACCCGGATCGTGTCCCCGATCCCCTCGCTCAGCAGCGCACCGAACGCCACCGCCGACTTGATCGTGCCCTGGAACGCCGGCCCCGCCTCCGTCACACCCAGATGCAGCGGATAGTCGCACTGCGCCGCCAGCTGACGGTACGCATTGACCATCACCACCGGATCGTTGTGCTTCACCGAGATCTTGATGTCCCGGAAACCGTGCTCCTCGAAGAGCGACGCCTCCCACAACGCCGACTCCACCAACGCCTCCGGAGTCGCCTTCCCGTACTTCTTCAGCAGCCGCGCATCCAGCGAACCGGCATTCACACCGATCCGGATCGGCGTACCCGCATCCTTCGCGGCCCGCGCGATCTCCTTCACCTTGTCGTCGAACTGCTTGATGTTCCCCGGATTCACCCGCACCGCCGCACAGCCCGCATCAATCGCAGCGAACACATACTTCGGCTGGAAATGAATGTCCGCGATCACCGGGATCTGCGACTTCTTCGCGATCGTCGCCAGCGCGTCCGCATCGTCCTGCGTCGGACACGCCACCCGCACGATCTGACAGCCCGACGCCGTCAGCTCCGCGATCTGCTGCAACGTCGCACCGATGTCCGACGTACGCGTCGTGGTCATCGACTGCACCGACACCGGCGCATCCCCGCCGACCGCAACCGACCCGACCTGGATCTGGCGGCTGACCCTCCGGTCGGCGAGCTTGGTCGGAACGGACGGCATTCCGAGAGAAATCGCAGTCATGCGCTGAGCATCCCCAAGGTGTGGATCAAGGTCCCGAGATCGGCGGGCTCCGGGTTTCGAGGTTACGGCACCGGCGACACCCCGGAGCACACCGCGTCCGGGAGCGCCGCGCAATGGGGCGGGCCCGTACACACACTGTGTGCCGGGCCGTCACCCATGGTTCACGGGGCCGGTCGGGAGATCAGGAGATCTTGACCGGGTTGACGATGTCGGCCACCAGCACCAGCAGTGTGAAGCAGATGAAGACACCTGCGACGACATAGGCGACCGGCATCAGTTTGGCCACGTCGAAGGGGCCCGGGTCGGGGCGCCTGAAGACCCGTGCCACATTGCGGCGCAGGGCCTCCCAGAGCGCTCCGGCGATGTGCCCGCCGTCGAGCGGCAGCAGGGGCAGCATGTTGAAGAGGAACAGCGAGAGGTTGAAGCCGGCCAGCAGGAACAGCATCATCGCGATCTGGTTCTGCGCCGGTACGTCGAGCGTCATCACCTCGCCGCCGATCCTGGCCGCACCGACCACGCCGACCGGGGAGTCCGCTGCTCGCTCACCGTCGCCGAAGGCGGCGTCCCACAGATCCGGGATCTTGGAGGGCAGGGCGATCATCGAGTCGACGCCACTCTCGATCATGTCTCCCATGCGAACGACCGAGTCGCCGAAGGAGAGCGGAACGATCTCGGTCTGGGCGGCGAAGCCGAGGTAGCCGGCCGTCACGTACTCACCGGGGATCACCTCTCCCTTGGAGTCCTTCTTCGCCACCGCGTTCTTCTTCAGCACCGCGTGGAGGGTCTGTTCCTGGCCGTCGCGCTGGACCGTGATCGTGGCGGGGCCGATGGTGTCGCGGATCTTGTCGGAGAGCGTGGCCCAGTCGTCGACCTTCTGGCCGTCGAAGGCGACGATCTTGTCGCCCTTCTTGAGTCCTGCGGCCTGTGCGGGCGAGACCGGGTCGGACTTCTTGCAGGTGTCGCGGTTCTCGCTCTGGGCGATCACGCACTTCTGGACACCCGCCACCTCGGTGGTCTGGGTCTGGAAGCCGAAGGTCATCGCCACACCGAGGAAGATCGCGACGGCGAGGACCAGGTTCATGAACGGTCCGGCGAACATCACGATGACGCGCTTCCACGGCTTGCGCGTGTAGAAGAGCCGCTTCTCGTCACCCGGTTCGAGCTCTTCGAAGGCCGCGGACCTGGCGTCCTCGATCATGCCGCGCCACGGTGAGGTGGACCGCGCCTCCAGGCGCCCGTCCGGTCCCGGCGGGAACATGCCGATCATGCGGATGTAGCCGCCGGCCGGGATGGCCTTGATCCCGTATTCGGTGTCGCCCTTCTTCCGCGACCAGATCGTCGGACCGAAGCCGACCATGTACTGGGGGACGCGGATACCGAAGAGCTTCGCCGTCGAGAGGTGGCCCAGCTCGTGCCAGGCGATCGAGAACAGCAGCCCGATGACGAAGACGACGATGCCCAGAATCGTCAACAGGACCGTCGTAATACTCATGCGCGCGCCTCCGCTGTCGCTTTCGCCGAGAGTTCACGGGCCCGGGCGCGTGCCCAGGTCTCCGCTTCGAGGACGTCTGCGACCGTGAGCGAAGTTCCCGTGGCGGGGGTGCCGTGTTCGGCCACCACCGCCGTGACCGTATCCATGATTCCGTTGAACGGCAGCCGTCCTGCCAGGAATGCGTCGACGCATTCCTCGTTCGCGGCGTTGAACACGGCCGGGGCGGTGGCGCCGAGCGTGCCCACGTGCCTGGCCAGTCCCACGGACGGGAAGGCCTCGTTGTCGAGGGGGAAGAATTCCCAGCTGGACGCCTTCGACCAGTCGAAGGCCGGTGCGGCGTCCGGGATGCGCTGGGGCCAGCCGAGGCCGATGGCGATCGGGCCCCTCATGTCCGGGGGTGTGGCCTGGGCGAGGGTGGAGCCGTCGGTGAACTCCACCATGGAGTGAACGTACGACTGGGGGTGGACCACGACCTCGATCCGCTCGAACGGAATGTCGTAGAGCAGATGTGCCTCGATGACCTCCAGTCCCTTGTTGACCAGGGTGGCGGAGTTGATCGTGATGACCGGTCCCATGGCCCAGGTCGGGTGCGCGAGGGCCTCCTCGCGGGTGACGCTCACGAGCTCGCTCCTGGTTCGTCCCCGGAAGGGGCCGCCGGACGCTGTGACGACGAGCTTGCGTACGTCGGCCCTGGTCCCGGCGGCGAGCGCCTGGAAGAGGGCGGCGTGCTCGGAGTCGACCGGGATGATCTGGCCGGGCTCGGCCAGCGCCTTGACCAGCGGGCCGCCGACGATCAGCGACTCCTTGTTGGCCAGGGCGAGCGTGCGGCCCGCTTCGAGTGCGGCGAGTGTGGGGGCGAGACCGATCGATCCGGTGATTCCGTTGAGCACGGTGTGGCAGTCGCCGGCGGCGAGCTGGGTGGCGGCCTCGGGCCCTGCCAGGATCTCGGGGAGCGGCTCGCCCGCCCCGTACTGCTCGCGCAGCGCCTCGCGGAGGGCCGGTACGGCGTCCGGTGCGGCGACGGCCACGGTACGCACCCGCAGCTGCCGCGCCTGCTCGGCGAGGAGTGCGACCCGGCCGCCCGCGGCGGAGAGCGCGGTCACGCGGAAGCGGTCGGGGTTGCGCAGCACCAGGTCGATGGCCTGGGTGCCGATGGAGCCGGTGGAGCCGAGGATGACGAGATCCCGGGGGCCTTCCGTGGCATCGAAGACGACGTGCGGGTCGGCGAGGGGGGCAGGGCTGTCGCTCATGCCCCCCATTGTTGCCGCATCGGCTGTGAGTGTGGACAGTGCGTCCCCCGCGCCGGGCCGGCGCTGTCCGCCCGGGGCCGATCTCAGCCGCCCTTGGCGCGGAACCTCGCCCACCGGGCCGCCGTGATCCGTGGAGTCGCCGGGGGCGGTCATTTCGACATGGGGTGAGCGGTGCCGTTCGCGGCGGCGGCCAGGAACAGGGCACGCGCGGTGATGGACTTGGAGCCGGGGATGTGGATGACGGTCACGAACCGTCATCCTGCCGTACCCCCGCACGGCCGGGCGGGGTACGTCCGGTGAGTGGACGTGCGCCCGCCCGGTGGTCCGCGGTTCAGCGAACGGGGCGGTGGACGTTGTCCCGGACGGACGGCCCGGGAGTGGCGTCGGCGATCCACGGGCCTTCGCCGCTCGGATCGATGATGCCTTCCTCCAGCCAGGTGTACGCACCGGACAGAACGCCGTCGACCACACGCCGGTCCAGGTCGTCGGTGTTGGACCACAGGCGGGTGAAAAGTTCCTCGACCCGGACGCGGGACTGGCGGCAGAAGGTGTCGGCGAGCCGGTAGGCCTCGCGGCCGTGGTCGCCGGAGGAGCGCAGCAGTTCGGCGCGGACGCAGGCGGCGCTCATCGCGAAGAGTTCCGCGCCGATGTCGACGATCCTGCCGAGGAAGCCCTGCTTGGTCTCCATCCGGCCCTGCCAGCGCGACATGGCGTAGAAGGTGGAGCGCGCGAGCTTGCGGGCGGAGCGTTCGACGTAGCGCAGATGGGTGGACAGGTCCGGGTGTCCGGTTGGGTTGAATTCCCCGTACGTACGCGGGAGTTGTCCTGGCCCTGCGACAAGCTTGGGCAGCCAGCGGGCGTAGAAGCCGGCCGCGTTCGCGCCCGCTTTCGCCTTGGCGGAAAGGGGTTTGTCGGGGTCGATGATGTCCCCCGCGACCTTCAGATGGGCGTCGACGGCCTCACGGGCGATCAGCAGATGCATGATCTCGGTGGAGCCCTCGAAGATCCGGTTGATCCGCAGATCGCGCAGGAGCTGTTCGGCGGGGACGGCCCGTTCGCCGCGGGCGGCGAGGGACGCGGCTGTCTCGAAGCCCCGGCCGCCCCGGATCTGGACCAGTTCGTCGGCCATCAGACAGCCCATCTCGGAGCCGTACAGCTTGGCGAGGGCCGCTTCGATCCGGATGTCGTTGCGGTTCTCGTCCGCCATCTGGGAGGAGAGATCGACCACCGCTTCGAGCGCGAAAGTGGTTGCGGCGATGAAGGAGATCTTGGCGCCGACGGCCTCGTGCCGGGCGACCGGCCTGCCCCACTGCTCACGGACCGCCGACCACTCGCGGGCGATCTTCAGACACCACTTCCCGGCGCCGACGCACATGGCGGGCAGGGAGAGCCGTCCCGTGTTGAGCGTGGTGAGTGCGATCTTGAGCCCTGCGCCTTCGGGGCCGATGCGGTTCGCGGCCGGGACCCGGACCCGGTGGAAGCGGGTGACGCCGTTCTCGAGGCCGCGCAGGCCCATGAAGGCGTTGCGGTTCTCGACGGTGATGCCCGGGGAGTCCGCCTCGACGACGAAGGCCGTGATGCCGCCCTTGTGGCCTTCCGACTTCGGGACGCGGGCCATCACGACGAGGAGGTCGGCGACGACACCGTTGGTCGTCCACAGCTTCACACCGTCGAGGATGTAGTCCGGTCCCTCCGGAACCGCCGAGGTGGCGAGCCTGGCCGGGTCGGAGCCGACGTCCGGTTCGGTGAGCAGGAACGCCGAGATGTCGGTGCCGGCCAGCCGGGGCAGGAAGGTGTCCTTCTGTTCCTGGCTGCCGAAGAGTTTCAGTGGCTGCGGTACGCCGATGGACTGGTGGGCGGAGAGCAGTGCACCGATCGCGGGGCTGACGGAGCCGACCAGGGCGAGGGCCTTGTTGTAGTAGACCTGGGTGAGGCCGAGGCCGCCGTACTTCGGGTCGATCTTCATCCCGAGCGCGCCGAGTTCCTTGAGGCCGTTGATCACCTCGTCGGGAATCCTCGCCTCACGCTCGATGAGGGCGCTGTCGATCCTGGTTTCGCAGAAGTCGCGCAGCCGGGCGAGGAACGCCTCGCCGCGCCGGACGTCGTCCGCGGCCGGCAGCGGATGCGGATGGATCAGGTCGAGCCGGAAGCGCCCGAGGAAGAGTTCCTTGGCGAAACTGGGCTTGTGCCAGTCCTGTTCGCGCGCGGCCTCGGCCACTTGGCGCGCTTCACGCTCGGTGACCTTGGGCGTGTTCTTCGGAGCGGATGGTGCGGACATGAGGAGCTCACCTCGCCGCGTTGTGGGGTGGGCGGACGCGGCCGGTCCGCGCGGAGCGCGCATGGGCGCCTGCCGAGCCGTACCAACCGGTGCTACTTGTCCTGATGTACCCGATTACCGGCACTCCCACCATCCCCCGGACGCCGATCGGGTCGGTAGCCACTCCACTGGTCAGCCCCGCGGTGACAGGGCTGCCGGGCCGTGAACGGGGATCGGTCCGGTGGCGCACGGGGCGAGCAGAAACGGCCGGAGCCCCCGCACAGTGGGCTCCGGCCGTTCATCTGCCGCCTGCTGTCGTGCTGTCCAGGCGGATCACAGGCGGCGCTGGTGGATCGGTTCGATCCGGTTCGCGGACCTACAGGGCGAGGCCGGTGAGGACCAGCACGCGCTCGTAGGTGTAGTCGTCCATGGCGTAGCGGACGCCCTCGCGGCCGACGCCGGACTGCTTGGCGCCGCCGTACGGCATCTGGTCCGCGCGGTAGGAGGGAACGTCGCCGATGATCACGCCGCCGACCTCGAGGGCGCGGTGGGCACGGAACGCCGTCTGCAGGTCGTGCGTGAACACACCTGCCTGCAGGCCGTACTTGGAGGAGTTGACAGCTGCGAACGCCTCGGCCTCGCCGTCCACCTTCTGCACGGACAGCACCGGTCCGAAGACCTCCTCGTTGGAGAGGGTGACGCCGTCCGGGAGCTCCGCGAGCACGGTCGGCGCGTAGGTGGCACCGTCCCGCTTGCCGCCGGTGAGCAACTGGGCGCCGGCCTGCACGGCCTCGTCGACCCAGGACTCGACGCGCTTGGCGGCGTCCTCGTTGACCAGCGGGCCGACGTCGGTGGCGGCGTCGGACGGGTCGCCGGTGACCTGGGCCTCGACGGCCGCGACGATCTTCGGGAGGAGCCGGTCGTAGACCGCGGCGTCCGCGATGACCCGCTGCACCGAGATGCAGGACTGGCCGCCCTGGTAGTTGGAGAAGGTCGCGATACGGGTCGCGGCCCAGTCCAGGTCCTCGTCGGAGGCGTAGTCGCCGAGGACGACCGCGGCGCCGTTGCCGCCGAGCTCCAGCGTGCAGTGCTTGCGCGGCACCGACTCCATGATCGAGTAGCCGACGGGGCCGGAACCGGTGAAGGAGATGACGGGCAGGCGCTCGTCCTGGACCAGGGCAGGCATCCGGTCGTTGGGGACCGTCAGCACGGACCACGAGCCGGCCGGCAGGTCGGTCTCGGCCAGCAGCTCGCCCAGGATCAGCGACGAGATCGGGGTGGCCGGGGCGGGCTTCAGGATGATCGGGGCGCCGACGGCGATGGCCGGGGCCACCTTGTGGGCGCTCAGGTTCAGCGGGAAGTTGAACGGTGCGATGCCGAGGACCGCGCCGCGGGGGAAACGCCGGGTCAGGCCGAGGCGGCCGGTGCCACCGGCATCGGTGTCGAGGCGCTGGGCGTCGCCGCCGTTGAAGCGGCGGGCCTCCTCGGAGGCGAACCGGAACACGGAGACGGCACGGCCGACCTCGCCGCGCGCCCACTTGATGGGCTTGCCGTTCTCCGCGGAGATCAGCTGGGCGATCTCCTCCGTGCGCTCCACCAGGCGCCGTACGACGTGATCGAGCGCGGCGGCCCGGACGTGGGCCGGGGTCGCGGCGAACTCCTCGCGCACGGCGTGCGCGGCCGCGACGGCCTCCTCGATCTGCGCGTCGGTCGGCACGCTGACGGTGCCGACGAGACGGCCGTCCCAGGGGTTGGTGACGTCGAAGCTGTCCTCGCCGGTGGCCTGGCGGCCGGCGAGCCAGAAGGCGTGGGTGGAAGTCATGGAGGTTCCGGCCCTTCGGAGTCGTGGGGTGTACGCCCCCACCGTAGGGCCGCACGGCCGGGCCAGCGTTTGTCCGGCGTGGAGCAGAACGCGGCGGGTACACGCCGGTTTGTCGGATGCGTCGGCGTGAGCGGGGCGCATGGCCTTCCGGCAACGGCTACGGCACCGGCGTCGACGTGCAGCTCGTTGACCTTCCGCGACCTTCCGCCGACGGCAACGGCAACCGCTACGACTCCGGCGCCGACGGGGAGCTCGTGGCCTTCAGTGCCAGCCACAGCTCCATCCGGACGTCAGGATCGTCCAGTGAGCGGCCCAGGATCTCCTCCACCCGGCGCATCCGGTAGCGCAGGGTGTGGCGGTGCACGCCCAGGTCCGCCGCGGCCGCGTCCCACTGGCCGTGGTGGGAGAGCCAGGCCCGCAGCGAGGCGACCAGGTCGCCGCGGCCCTTGGCATCGTGTTCGTGCAGGGCGCGGAGCATTCCGTCGGCGAAGGCCCGTACGGCGTCGTCCGCGAGCAGCGGCAGTACCGAGCCGGCCGCCAGCTCCTCGTGCTCGACCAGTGCCCTGCCCCGGCGGCGGGCCACCGACAGGGCCTGCTCCGCCTGCTTGTACGCGGCGGAGACGGCGATGGGGCCCGCCGGTGCGGACAGACCGACGACCACTTGGCCCTCCTCCGCCGTCGCCGGTTCGCGCGGGGGCCGCGCCTCCTGGGCCTCCTGGGCCTCCGCGTACGCCGCGCAGGCCGCGACCGCCGCTCCGCCGTCCGCGGCCAGGACGACGAGCCGTTCGCCCTCGGGCACCGCCAGCAGGGTCTCGCCGGTCCGGAAGGCCGCCGCCTCCATCGCCTCGCCGAGCGGGGCCGGTGTCGAAGGGGCGGACGCCTCCGCGATGAGCAGCCGGAACGGGGCGTCGAGCAGCCCGCCGTACAGATCCCCGGCGACGGCCCGTGCGTGGTCCGGCTGGCCGGCGAGCAGCATGCGCAGCACCGCCGCGCCCAGTCGCTGCTCCGCGCCCTGGAGGGCCCGGGAGCGGGCGGTGGTCAGGGTCAGCAGCGCGACCGCCGAGTGCACGGCGTACCGCTCGGCGGTGCCCAGTGCCGCGCCGGTACCGACGGCCAGCGCGCCCCGGACCCGGCGGCCGGTGCCCAGGGACTGGAGCTCGACCCGGTCGTCGGTGTCGCCGACGACCATGCTGGCCGGGGCGGGACGCTCCCGCAGCCGTTCCACATCGGGGGTGAGCCGGGCGGCCCGGCGGGCGGCCCAGTCGGGGGCCGCGGCGACGACCGCGCCGGAGGCGTCGTACAGCGCCGCCCAGCCGTCGACATGCGCGGCGAGCCGGGTGAGGATTTCGCCGGGGCCGTCGCCCGCGAGTGCGGCCTTCGTCAGCTCACGCTGGGCCTCGAACCCCGCTGTCACCGCCCGGTACTGATCTGCGGCGATCTCCGACGACACGGCCTTGGCGATGGCGAGGAACGGGGTGCGGCGCGGCACTTCGAGAAGCGGCAGTCCCGCTTCCTCGGCAGCGTCGATCAGCGCCTGTGGTACGTCGTCGTAGTGGACGCCGACGGCGAAGCCCAGCCCGACGACTCCGGCCCCGGCCAGCCGCCGCACGTACCGCCGCATCGCCTCGGGGTTCCCGGCGTCGAGGTTGGTGGCGGTGACGAGCAGGAGCTCACCGCCCTCCATGTACGGGACGGGGTCGGTCAGCTCGCTGGCGTGCGCCCAGCGGATGGGCGCGTCGAGCCGGTCCGCCCCCGCACGCACCGTGAGTTTGAGCGCCGAATGCTGGACGAGCGAGGCGAGAGTGGGGGGCATGGGGACCGCGGGACCTCAAGGAGTCGATTTTCGCCGTCCCGTATGAACGGCTCCTACCGATTCTGCCAGGGCGGCAGGGTCCGCCATAACCGCTCCGGCGCCGCGGGCCACTCTGCGTACCGCTCAGCCGTTCAGATCCACCAGCAAGGGCGGCGCGTGCTCCCCCCGTACGGTCGTCAGGGACAGCACCGCGTGTCCGGCCGGTACCCGGTGGGCCAGTTCGGAGGCCGACCAGCGTTCCCGCTCGACCTGGCGCACGGTCACCGCGTCCGTGGTGACCGCCTTGCCGGTGACCAGTTTGCGGAAGGCATGGATGGCCCGGGTCATCGGCTGGTCGGCGAAGACGGTGCGCTGGGTGACGTCGCGGGTCTCGACCCACTCCGTTCCCCAGGCCTCGGCGAACTTCTTCCCGTCCCACGTCGTGATTCCGGAGAACGCCATCCGACAGCCGACCGCACCGAGCAGCGCCGTGTGCAGTTGCTCCGGTACGTCGTCGAGGGTGCGCAGGGTGAGTACGGCCCCGGCGTGCGCGGAGCGCAGCCGCTGGATTCCGCGGACGGTGTCGGCGGTCAGGGTGTGGGTCGCGTCGTCGAGGACCAGACAGGCGAAGAGGGAACGGTCGGTACGGGCCGCGGCGCTCGCGGTGAACTGGGCGAGTACCAGACGTGCCAGTACCCGGGACGCCTCGGCGTGGCCGCGTTCGGGCAGATCGATACGGACCCGGAGCGGGTGTTCCAGGGCACGCAGCGAGAAGGGGCGGGCCTTGCCCGTGGTGTCGAAGAACTCGGTGAAGGCGGGCCGGTCGAGCAGGGCGACGCGGTCGGCGAGAGCCGGGCCCGGGTCGCCGGGCGCACCGGACTGGCGGGCGCGGCCGTCGAGTTCGCGCTGCATGCCGGGGTGTCCCGTCGCGTCGAGTGCCTCCCGCAGGGCGGCGAGGGCACCGGGCACACCGTCCAGGAGTTCCCGCAGCTCCGGTACGGAGGGGAAACGGCCGTGGGCGGCCCGGAAGGGGCCGAGGAGCTGGGCGAGGGCCGTGGCGGCGCGTCTGCTGTCCACCTCGGGGAGGTCGCCGACCAGACCGTCGGCGAGGACGGTCGCGGCCTCGTCGGGGTCGGTGGTGCCGCCGTACAGATCGAGATCGTGCACGGATGACGGGTCGCCGACCTTGATGACGACGTCGAACCCCTGGTCGCCGCCGAGCTGGGTGCCGGCGGCGCACACGGCGACGACGGCGGCCTGTCCGGCGAGCGCCTGCAGTGCGAGGGATTCGACGACGGGCCGGATCAGTGCCCGGCTCTTGCCCGCGCCGGGCGGGCCGACCGCGAGCAGGGACGTGCCCAGCAGCCCGGGATCGAGGGCGATGCCGCTGCCGCGGCGGGCGTACGGATTGCGCTCGCCGCCCTCGACGGTGCCGAGCCTGACCTGCTGGACCAGCAGATCGTGCCGGGCGGCGCGGACCGGGAGGTCACGTGCGCCGGAGGGGTGGGTACAGGCGGCGGAGCCGTTGCGCAGCACGGTGTCGGTGAAGGCGGAGAGCCTGGAGTGGTCGGCGCGCACGGACGTCCAGGCGCGGCGGATACGGGCGTAGTCGACATCGTTCATCCGCCCGGACCGGGTTTCCCTGGCGAGCGCGGCGGCGGCCTGGTGCTGTCCGGCGGCACGCAGATCCGGCCATTCGGCCGGGTCCTCCTCGCTGCCTTCGACGATGGCGTCCGCACCGCCGGGCGCGTGCGGCTTCGCCGGGTCGCGGCCGTCCCGGCCCGGTGCCGGCTGCGGGGACCGGCCGCGGCGCCACGCCTCGGTCCAGCGCCCCAGCCCGGCGAACGGCCACACGATCAGCAGGGTGAGCACGACGTACAGCCCGTAGCTGATCACCGGGGACATCGGCTGGTCGGGGCCCAGCCAGGAGCCGGGAACCAGGCCGAAGGCCAGCCCCATCCCCGGCACGGTCCCGTTCCAGACGAGGATCCAGACCAGCAGCGCACCGATCGCCGCACCGCCCGCCCGTGCGGCGGCCCCCCTGGCGGCGACGCACCTCTCGAAGGCGGCCGGCCAGTTGCCCAGCCGGCCGAATCCGTAGACGAGGCCCCCGATGATCAGCAGACGGTAGATGTCGAGCGCACGGACCGCGCCCCGGGTCTGCGGCTCGTCGCCGAACGGCCCCCACCAGTCGCCGGGGGTGAAGAGCTTCAGCGGAACCCGCCAGTACGGGATGTAGTTGTTGCGCCAGAGCGACCAGACGAGGATGCAGGCCAGCAGCGAGATCACCGCGCCGCTCACCAGCGTGCGGTCCGGGGTGCGCTCCTCCTCCTCGGCGGGCCGGGGGGCATGGCCGAGCCGCCAGACACCGGGTTCCGCGGCGGGCCTCGGGGTGCGGAGCCAGTCCCCGAGGGAGGGGCCGGAGGCGGGGGCGTAGCCCGGCCTGGGCGGCAGTCCGGGCGGTGGCGGGCCGGCCGGGCGCGGCACCGGATGACCGGAGCGGGTGTCGGGTGATTCGTACGTGCCCTCGGTGTCCATGTGCTGTCCCTCGTCCCCTGACCAGCGCCGACCGGTAACTCCGGGCGCAGGCGCCCGAAGTCATCAATCTAGTGCCCCGTACCACCCCGTCAGACGCGGTCCGGCGATAAGCCTTCGCCCGTGCCCCAGGGCCTTTCGTCCCGCCCGCGCACCGCCGCAGCCCGGCCCCCGCACCCCGTCGCTATGTCCGTGGAGGACAACCGCGCCCGGTCACCACTCCCGAACGGAACATGCCGGACCCCGGGCCTCGCCCATAGCCTGCAGAGAGAGAAGCGTCCGAAACACCCCACAGGAGCCCCTCATGACCGCAATTCCGCAGGAGCGCCGCGTCGTCACTGCCATTCCCGGCCCGAAGTCGGTGGAGCTGCAGGCCCGCCGTCTCGCGACGGTGGCCGCAGGTGTGGGCTCCACCCTGCCGGTGTTCACCGCCCGCGCCGGTGGCGGGATCATCGAGGACGTGGACGGCAACCGTCTGATCGACCTCGGTTCCGGTATCGCCGTGACGTCGGTCGGCGCCTCCGCCGAGGCCGTTGTACGCCGCGCCTCCGCGCAGCTCGCCGACTTCACCCACACCTGTTTCATGGTCACGCCGTACGAGGGGTACGTCGAGGTCTGTGAGCAGCTCGCCGAGCTGACGCCGGGCGACCACGCCAAGAAGTCCGCGCTGTTCAACTCGGGCGCCGAGGCCGTCGAGAACGCCGTGAAGATCGCCCGCGCCTACACCAAGCGCACCGCGGTCGTCGTCTTCGACCACGGCTACCACGGCCGCACCAACCTCACCATGGCGCTGACCGCCAAGAACATGCCGTACAAGCAGGGCTTCGGCCCGTTCGCACCCGAGGTCTACCGGGTGCCGGTGGCGTACGGCTACCGCTGGCCGACCGGTGCCGAGAACGCCGGCGCCGAGGCGTCCGCCCAGGCCATCGACCAGATCACCAAGCAGATCGGCGCGGACAACGTCGCCGCGATCATCATCGAGCCGGTGCTCGGCGAGGGCGGCTTCATCGAGCCGGCCAAGGGCTTCCTCCCGGCGATCGCGCAGTTCGCCAAGGACAACGGCATCGTCTTCGTCGCGGACGAGATCCAGTCCGGCTTCTGCCGTACCGGTCAGTGGTTCGCCTGTGAGGACGAGGGCATCGTGCCCGACCTGATCACCACCGCCAAGGGCATCGCGGGCGGTCTGCCGCTCTCCGCCGTGACGGGCCGCGCCGAGATCATGGACGCCGCGCACGCGGGCGGCCTCGGCGGTACGTACGGCGGGAACCCGGTGGCCTGCGCGGGTGCGCTCGGTGCCATCGAGACGATGCGCGAGCTGGACCTGAACGGGAAGGCGAAGCGCATCGAGGAGGTCATGAAGAGCCGCCTCGCCGAGATGCAGGCGAAGCTGCCGAACGGCGATGTCATCGGTGACATCCGCGGCCGCGGCGCGATGATCGCGATCGAGCTGGTGAAGTCCGGTACGAAGGACCCGAACCCGGAGGCCGCCGCGAAGCTCGCCAAGGCCTGCCACGCGGAGGGCGTGCTGGTCCTGACCTGTGGCACGTACGGCAACGTTTTGCGCTTCCTGCCGCCGCTGGTGATCGGCGAGGACCTGCTGAACGAGGCCCTCGACATCATCGAGCAGGCTTTCGACCAGATCTGACCTGTGCGAACCCCGGCGGTGACGGAAGGCGTTTTCGCCGGGGATACAGGGCCCGCGTGAGGGCCTGTCACCTTCTCGGCCGTGGACGGCCGAGTGTGTACGTACTCGGTCGTTCACACCTTGTCGCGCTCCCGACTGTCCCCTACGACGGGACGGTCACGGGTCGCACCCGCCCCCTCCCCCGGACGAAGGTCAGGGGGAGGGGGCGGGTGCGGTGACGAACACCCACGCCGAGCGTGCACGATCACGCACGTTGACCCCGGCGACGACATCGGCGGGGCCGGCGAGCCCACACCGACGACACTGGAAGTTGTCCCGGTCGGGCCGGTTGGCCCGCTCTGTGTGCCCGCAGCGCGGACAGCGCTGCGAGGTGTAGGCCGCATCCACCTCAAGGAATGGCACCCCGGCCCGGCGGGCCTTGTACGCGAGGTGCCGGCCGAGCTGGTGGAAAGGCCAGGAGGGAAGCGTGCCCCACTGGTCGCGGCATAGCCGTACCCACTCGCGGATGCCACCGAGGTCCTCGACGGCGATCCCGCGACCGGTGCGTTGCGCGACGGACACGATCTCCTTACTGATGGCGGTTCACCTGCGTGGCATGACGCTTCTCCTTCTGCGCGCGGCGAGAGAGGCGGCGGGTGGCGGAGCGGGGGCTCCTGGCCTGGAGTTCGGCGCGTTTGCGGGCCTGTCGGCGCCGGTAGCGCGACAACCTGCGTCCTTGGTAGTTGACGCCGTCACTGGTGGTGGCCAGGTTCACGACGCCCCGATCGACGCCCACCCGGTCGACCGGCTCGTGCACCTGCGGATCGGGTAGATCGCAGGTGGCGACCAGGAACCACGTACCGCCACGCCGCACCAGGTCACTTTCGCCCTTGCGGTACGAGACAAGCGTCTTGAACTGGTCCGCGGAGCAGGCGAACCGGATCCTTCATACGACCGGACACCGTCCGGACCGAGATCGTGCGGGCGTCGTACTGCCACGACAGGCAGCGGTCGTCGAACGGCTGGGCCGCCTCAGGCCGGAAGAAAGTAGGCGGCGGCCCGATTGCAGGCATACAGAGTCGCCTCGAGCGCCGACGCTTGCTCGGGCGTCGGCAGCAGCTTCACCTGTACCACCAGCTTCATGACATCGGACCGTAGTAAAACCACCACACACATGACCGCCGCTCCCTCGACACTCACCGACCCAGCGACAAAATTGGACACTTGCTCGAACCGCCTGGCTTCACCCGGGACGGGAGGTGAAGAACGTGTGGGGGGCCGATGGCGGGATCCGTTTTCGACTGTCGGTCCCCCATCGCCTGCCGTACGGTTTCCGCAGATGAGAGAAACACCCCGCCCGCAGGGGACTGCCGGCGACGCCGGGCCGGAGCTTTCCCAGCACCGTCCTGGCCGTGCCTTCGCGCACACCACCGGAGCCTCTGGCTCCGGAACTCCTCACCGATCGGATGGCCGCTCGCCCCAAACCCCCCGGGGCGCGCGGCAAACCGATCCGACCGGCCGCCCCGGAACCACCCCCCCCTGTTCCCGGGCGGCCGGCTCCTCTCTCGCCCCTTGCGTCGGCGCCCCGACGCACCGGCTCGCTCAAGCCGTCCCGTTCCCTCCGGCGGCTCTCGCTGTCGTACGGGTGGAAATCAACCGTTCACAGGACCAAGACAGTTGGAAACTTGGCACACGCCGTGAACGATGGGTAAATATGTGAGCATAATCGTCATGAACGATTCCCGGGGGGGAATTAGTGTCGGACCCAACAGTCACAGTCATCATCGGCGCCTATAACGCCATGCCCTATCTGACGCGCTGCCTGGAATCGGTGGTCGAACAGTCGCTGGGCACGTACGAACTGGAATGCCTGGCCGTCGATGACGGATCGACCGACGGCACCGGGCAGGAGCTTGACCGGTTCGCCGCCGAGCATCCTGGCACGGTGCGCGTCATCCACCAGCAGAACTCCGGAGGGCCGAGCGGCCCGCGCAACGTCGCTCTCGGGCTGGCCCGGGGCCGCTACGTCTTCTTCCTGGACGCCGACGACTACCTCGGCCCCCATGCTCTGCGCCGAATGATCGACATGGCCGAGCGCAACGGCTCCGACATAACGCTGGGCAAGTACGTGGGTGTCAACTGCACCGTGCCCCGTTCCATGTTCGAGGCCGACCAGGAGGTCGTCGATCTGGCCACCTCCCGCGTCTGGTACGCCCTGATGCCGCACAAGCTCATGCGGCGTTCGTTCCTGGAGGAGCGCCGACTGCGCTTCGACGAGGACATCCACATGGGCGAGGACCGCCTCTTCGTGACCAAGGCCTACCTGCAGGCTTCCGTGATCTCGGTGGTCGCCGACGAGGACTGCTACTTCAAGGTACAGCGCGAAGACGAGGGCAACCTCACCAGCAACTTCCGTGACGTGATGAAACGTCTTGAGGTCGCCCGACGCCTGATGACCGCGATCACCACGTACAGCGAACCCGGACCCGTTCGTGACGCCGCGCTGTTGCGGCACTTCAGGGGCGGCCTCCTGGACTCCTTCTCCTGGCGCTTCCCGCTGTTGAAGGAGAGCGACCGGCTGAAGGCCATGGGAATCGCCAAGGAGCAGCTGGACGAGTTCTACACCCCGGAACTCGCCGTCCGGATGACCGCACCGCTCCGGCTGGTCGCCCACTGCGCACAGCACGGACTGCAGCGGGAACTGATCGACATCATCGATTTCCTGACCGCGGAGAGGGACAAGCACCGGCCTCCTCACGAGATTGCCGTCAAGAACGGGCGCGCCTACGCCGCCTACCCGTATTTCGGCGACGCGAAGGCCGGTATCCCCGACTCCTGCTACGACGTCACCGCCGGACTACGGCAGGACGACCGGCTGGACGCCGTCGAGTGGCACCGGACCAGGCGACGCGGCGTCCTGCGGCTGCGCGGCCATGGCTACATCGAGAACGTGGACACACAGGAGCCCGCAACCGAGCTGGTCCTGCGGCTGCGGAACGACGGGCGCGAGGTGCGCGTCCCCACCCGCCGCGCACCGCTGTCCGCCCACACCCGTGTCCGGGGGCACGACTGCGACCACAGGGCGGCAGGCTTCACCGCCGACATCGACATCACCCGCGCCCTGGACGGCACCCCGCTGCCGACGGGGGTGTGGGACGTGTACCTCAACGTCCGCTCCCAGGGCCTGAGCACCCAGCGCAGGTTCGGCGCCCGCAAGGCGGACGGCCTGGCTCCGGCCCGCGGCGGCCGGAGCGGACCCCTGGAAGTAGAGCCGTACTACACCCGGGGCTTCGCCAACCTCAGCCTGCACATCACCCGCGCCTCCCAGACGAAGCAGATCTCGAAAGGGTTCAAGCGGCGCGTACGCAGGAGGCTGACCGGCCTCGGCAAGCAGATCGGCAGCAGGAGACTCAGAAGAGTCGCGAGGCTCGGACACCTGTCCGGTCTCGGCCGGACCAACGAGCCCGGTCGGTCACAGCCCTAGGTGTATTGCCCTGCACCTGCGGCATGATCCGCCGGACGGGCCCTCGCTCGGGCCTGTCCGGCGATCCTGGCCGACGTGGGCGCGCGAGTCCGTCCGGCATGGCCCGAGCGGACCGTGGTGGACGGACATGCGGTTCCCGGCCCCGGACCTGGGGCTGCGTTTCGGCCGACCCGGCTCGGACGGCCGGATCTGAGACGCTGGACCTCATGTTGCCGACCTGCCCCGACCCGCAGACCGGGAGTGCGCCCGCCCCACGGGTCGCCGAGCGACCGGAATCCCTCCGTCTCTCCCTTCGCGTGTTCCTCCTGGTGTGCGGCCTGTCGGCCCTCCCCTTCACGCTGATCACCTGGCAGGTGGTCACCGATGGCCCTCTCCTGGGCGTGGACGAACGGGTCAGCCATGCGCTGATCCATCCGGACCGGGTGTCCGAGTTGCTCTCCGACCTCGGTAATGGTCAGGTCGCTGTGCCCTTGCTGGCGCTGGTCGCGGTATACGTCGCCTGGCGGGGCCGTGCCACCGGAACGGGCCGCTGGTGGCTGCCGCCGCTCGTCGCGGCCGTGCTCATGGCCCTGGTGCCGGCGATCATCGTGCCCCTGAAGGAGTGGACCGGCCGCCACGGCACCCCGGTCGTGCCGCCGGGGGGCGACTACTACCCCTCCGGGCACACCGCCACCGCCGCCGTCGCGTACGGCTCCGCGGCCCTGCTCCTCCTGCCCTGGCTCCGTTCGGCCCGCACCCGCCTCACACTCCTCGCCGCCTGTGCCGCCCTGGTCCTCGGCGTCTCCTTCGGGCTGGTCCGACAGGGCTACCACTGGCCGCTGGACGTGGTGGCCAGTTGGTTCCTGTGCGGGCCACTGCTCCTGCCGCTGGGCCTCAGCTGCCGAACCCGCCCGGGTGGAGGCCGGCAGACCGATGGAGACCTGGTCGGGACGGAGCCCGGGGAAGACCTTGGTCCGGTCGCCGGTCACCGGGAATCCGGCGAGCAGCATGTCGGTCATGGCGATGTGGAAGTCCGCTCCGCCCATTGAGTGGTACTGGTTGTCCAGACCCATGTGGAGCCCGAGTTGTAGTCCTGGACGACGGCAAGCAGGGCCGCCGAGAAAGCGGCCAGAAGTCCGGCAAATCGGGCGGGGGATCCCGTGCGCTCCACAACGGCCTCCGCGCATGGGGGAATTGAGTGCGGCGGCCACAACATGGTCCGGACCAATCAGGCTGTCAAGACCTCTGTCAGCACCCCCGGCCCGCCGTCCCCCGCCCGTCCCCGCCGCTCTCGGCCCTCCCCGCCGCCGCCTCGTCTATCGCAAGCTCCAGAAGTGTCGCGTCGGCGAGCGTTCCCGAGCCGTCCGGCGGGATCAGCCGGCGCACCCCGCCCGCGGCCTCCCGCCCCGGGTACGGCACGACTGCCCAGGTCCCCCGCCCCGCTCCCCGTACACCGGCGCCGACCCGGCAGGTGACGGTGCCCGGCGGCACGAAGAAGCCCATGCGGGCATTGCCGAAATCGGAGAGAACCGGCCCGGGGCGGTCGATGAGTCGGGTGAGCACATCGAACGTGGGACAGCCCAGCTCGCCCGGAAGAATCAGTACGTCCCAGCGCCGGCCGGCGGGAAGGAGCGCGGCTCCCTGGGGATTGCGCTCCCACTCCCACCGGCAGGCGTCCGGATCCGGTGCCACCGATGCGAGCCATTCGACTGCTGCTCCGACCCCCGCGCCGGCCATGCCCTGCCTCCATTCCGTGTGCACCGGCAATGCATTGCCGGTGCACACGGGAGAGAGGGGTCGCGCCGATCCATTACGCGAGTTCGGGCTACCGGTTGACAGTGAACTGGATCACAGCTCCGAGAGCAGGCGCCCGCCGTGCTCAGCTGTCGAAGCCGAGCCCCAGCCGGTCCATCGTCCGCAGCCACAGATTGCGGTGCCCGCCATTGCTGTCCGCCCTGGCCAGGGACCGCTTGGTGAGCTCGATCCCGGCCCAGGCGAAGGGCTCCGGCGGGAACGGCATCGGCTTGCTGCGGACCATTTCCAGAGCGGTCCGCTCATTCTGTTCGCCCGCCAGCAGATCGAGCATCACATCGGCCCCGAACCGGCTGGCTCCGACGCCGAGTCCGGTATATCCGGCGGCATAGGCGACCCGGCCCTGATGGGCCGTACCGAAGAATGCGGAAAAGCGGGAACAGGTGTCGATCGCCCCGCCCCAGGCATGGCTGAAACGGACCCCGGCCAACTGCGGGAAGCAGTCGAAGAACTGGCCTGCGAGCTTGAGGAAGGTCTCCGGGCGCTGATCGAGATCGGCGCTCAGCCGGCCCCCGTACGGATAGATCGCGTCATATCCACCCCACAGAATCCGGTTGTCGGCCGACAACCGGAAGTAGTGGAACTGATTGGCACTGTCACCCAGTCCCTGCCGGTTCTTCCAGCCGATCGAGGCGAGTTGGTCGGCGGTGAGAGGCTCGGTCATCAGCGCGTAGTCGTAGACCGGCACGGTGTACGGGCGTACCCGCTTGACCAGCGAAGGGAAGATGTTCGTACCGAGGGCGACACGGCGCGCGAAGACCCTCCCGTACGGCGTGCGGACCGCCATTCCGGTGGTGGACCTGGCCAGTTCGAGGCCCCGGGTGTGCTCGTACATCCGCACCCCCAGGTCGAGACAGGCCCGCTTCAGACCCCAGGCCAGTTTGGCGGGATGCAGCATGGCGACCCCGTTCCGGTCCCAGAGCCCACCCAGGAAGGTGGGCGAGTCGACCTCGGCGCGCAGCGCATCCCGGTCCAGGAATTCCACACCCGTGAAGCCGAGCTTTTCGGTCTCCTGGTGCCACTCGAGAAGTTCTTCGAGCTGGTGGGGTTCGGTGGCGACATCGATCTCGCCGGTGCGCTCGAATTCGCAGTCGATGGAGTAGCGGGCGACGGCGGCCTCGATGGCGTCGAGGTTCCGCTCGCCCAGCTCCTCCAGCTTCCTGATCTCGTCCGGCCAGCGCTCCAGGCCGTTGGGCAGGCCATGGGTGAGGGAGGCGGCGCAGAATCCGCCGTTGCGGCCCGACGCGGCCCAGCCCACCTCGTGCCCCTCGATCAGAACGACGTCCCGCTCCGGGTCGCGTTCCTTGGCGATCAGCGCGGTCCACAGTCCGCTGTAGCCGCCGCCGATGACGAGGAGATCGCAGTGCTCGTCACCGGTGAGCGCGGGCAGCGCTTCGGGCTTGCCGGGGTCGTCGAGCCAGAACGAGACCGGCTTGGCGTCGGCGAGTGATTGTGCAGCAGTACGCATGGCAACTGGGGCCATGGTTTCCAACTCCTTCAGGGCTTTCTATCGTGCGCTGTTCTTCCGCCGGTTCGCGATCAGCTGGCCGGCGACAACCACCAGCACAGCAATGATGAACATCGCCGTACCGATGACGTTGATCTGCACGGGCGTGCCGCGCTGTGCCGATCCCCAGACGAACATGGGGAAGGTCACGGTGGAGCCCGCGTTGAAATTGGTGATGATGAAATCGTCGAAGGAGAGCGCGAAGGCGAGCAGCGCTCCCGCCGCGATTCCGGGGGCGGCGATCGGCAGCGTCACCCGCAGGAAGGTCTGCACGGGTCCCGCGTACAGATCGCGGGCCGCCTCCTCCAGCCGCGGGTCCATCGACATCACACGCGCCTTGACGGCCGTCACGACGAAGCTCAGGCAGAACATGATGTGCGCGATGAGGATCGTCCAGAAGCCCAGCGGTGCGCCCATGTTGAGGAAGAGCGTGAGCAGCGAGGCGGCCATGACGACCTCGGGCATCGCCATCGGCAGGAAGATCAGCGAGTTGATCGCGCCGCGCGCCCGGAAGCGGTAGCGGACCAGCGCGAAGGAAATCATCGTGCCCAGGACGGTCGCGCCGATCGTCGCCCACGTGGCGATCTGGAGGGAGAGCGAGAGCGAGCCGCACATGTCGGCGACACCGCAGGGGTCCTTCCAGGCGTCCAGCGAGAACCGCTGCCAGGCGTAGTTGAAGCGGCCGTTCGGCTTGTTGAACGAGAACACCATCACAACAACGTTGGGAAGGATCATGTAGGCGAGGGTCAGCAGACCCGCGATGACGATCAGATTCCGGCGAATCCAGCGCAGTACGGGCATCAGACCAGGTCCTCCGTCCCGGAGCGGCGGATATAGACGGTGACCATGATCAGGACGACCGCCATGAGGATGAAGGAGAGCGCGGCCGCCGTCGGATAGTCGAGGACGCGCAGGAACTGGGTCTGGATGACGCTGCCGACCATCTTGGTGTCGGTGGAGCCCAGCAGTTCCGCGTTGACGTAGTCACCGCTGGCCGGGATGAAGGTCAGCAGCGTTCCGGAGACGACTCCAGGCATGGAGAGCGGGAAGGTCACCTTGCGGAAGGTGGTGGCGGGGGTGGCGTACAGATCGCCGGCCGCCTCGTGCAGCCTGCCGTCGATCCGCTCCAGCGAGGTGTAGAGCGGCAGGATCATGAACGGCAGGAAGTTGTACGTGAGACCGCAGACCACCGCCATCGGCGTGGCCAGCACCCGGTTCGACTCGGTCCAGCCGAGCCAGCTGGTGACGTCCAGGATGTGCAGCGTGTTCAGTACGTCCACGACCGCGCCGCCGTCCGCGAGGATCGTCTTCCAGGCGAGCGTACGGATCAGGAAGCTCGTGAAGAACGGCGCGATGACCAGCACCAGGACGACATTGCGCCAGCGGCCCGCCTTGAAGGCGATGAGGTACGCGAGCGGGTAGCCGAGCAGCAGGCACAGGATCGTGGCGGTGCCCGCGTACAGCAGGGACCGGATGAACTGCGGGTAGTAGTCCTTCAGCGCGTCCCAGTAGGTCTGAAAGTGCCAGGTGACCTCGAATCCCTTCTCCAGGGATCCCGTCTGTACGGAGGTCGATGCCTGGTAGACCAGCGGCAGCGCGAAGAAGACGACCAGCCACAGGATGCCGGGGAGCAGCAGCCAGTAGGGGACGAGGCGCTTGCGGGTGGAGGCCTTGCGTACTTTCGGCTCCGTGAGCGGCGCGACAGGTGGCGCCTGGGTGACGGTCACGCCGCGTCCTCCACCGTCTCCACACCGGCGTCGCCCATCGTCCCTGCAAGCATGGACTGGGCGGCGTCCAGACCGAAGGTGTGGGCCGGGTTCCAGTGCAGGACGACCTCGGCACCGGGGGCGAGCCGGGTATCACGCTCGATGTTCTGCTCGTACACCTGAAGCGCCTTGCCGGCCGGGCTCTCCACCACGTACTGCGTGGACACTCCGATGAAGCTGGAGTCGACGATCCGGCCGGTGACCCGGTTGCGGCCGTCGGCTATCGCATCCGCGTCGTCGGCGTGCGCGAGCGAGATCTTCTCCGGGCGTACGCCGAGCAGCAGCTTGCCGCCGTTGGCGGTCGGGGCCGAACATCGCTCGGTGGGCAGCCGCAGCTTTCCGCCGCCGGCCGCCACGACGATGTCCGTGCCCGCAGAGACGATCTCGCCCTCGATGAGGTTGGACGTGCCGAGGAAGTTGGCGACGAAGGTCGTCTTCGGGTTCTCGTACAGGTCGGCGGGGGCACCGAGTTGCTCGACCCGGCCGCCATTCATCACCGCGACGGTGTCGGCCATGGTCATGGCCTCCTCCTGGTCGTGGGTGACATGGATGAAGGTGATGCCGACCTCGGTCTGGATGCGTTTGAGCTCCAGCTGCATCTGGCGGCGCAGCTTGAGGTCGAGGGCGCCGAGCGGCTCGTCGAGCAGGAGCACCTGCGGGTGGTTGATCAGGGCGCGGGCGACGGCGACGCGCTGCTGCTGGCCGCCGGAGAGCTGGTGCGGCTTGCGCTTGGCGAAGTCGCCGAGCTGGACAAGCTCCAGCATCTCGTCGACCTGCTTCTTCACCGACTTGATGCCGCGCCGGCGCAGACCGAAGGCGACGTTCTCGGTGATGTCGAGGTGCGGGAAGAGCGCATAGCTCTGGAAGACCGTGTTGACGGGCCGCTTGTACGGGGGCAGGTCGGTGATGTCCCGGCCGCCGAGCGAGACGGTGCCGGTGGTCGCCTCCTCCAGGCCCGCGATCATCCGCAGGGTGGTGGTCTTGCCGCAGCCGGACGCGCCGAGCAGCGCGAAGAAGGAGCCCTGCGGGACGGTCAGATCGAGCGGTTTGACGGCGGCGAAGGAGCCGTACGTCTTGCTGATCCCGGTGAGGCGGACGTCGCCGCCTGTCTGCTGCTGTGTCATGGATCGCGGTCCCATTGGTGTCAGGGGAGATCGGGGGAAAGGAAAACGCGCGGCGGTCAGGCACCGATGAGCTTGGCGAACTTCTCCTCGTACGCCGTCTCCTCCTCGGCCGTCAGGGAGCGGAAGGCGTGCGACTTGGCCGCCATCTCCTTGTCCGGAAGGATCAGGACGTTGTCGGCCATCGCCTTGTCGATCTTCGCCAGTTCGTCGCGGACTCCATCGACCGGACAGACGAAGTTGATGTACGCGGCGAGCTGGGCGGCGACCGTCGGCTCGTAGTAGTAGTCGATGAGCTTCTCGGCGTTGGTCTTGTGTCTGGCCTTCACCGGGACGAGCAGGTTGTCGCTGGATATGACGTATCCGGCGGCCGGGACGGCGTACTTGATGTCCGGGTTTCCGGCCTGGAGCTGAATGATGTCACCGGCCCAGGCGACACAGGCGGCGATGTCACCCTTGTCGAGGTCGGCCGTGTAGTCGTTGCCGGTGAACCGCCGGATCTGGTTCTTGTCGACGCCCTTCTGGAGCCGGCCGATCGCGGCGTCGTAGTCGGCGTCGGTGAATGTGCCGATGTCCTTGCCCATGTCGAGCAGGGTCAGACCGATGGAGTCGCGCATCTCCGAGAGGAAGCTGACCCGTCCCTTGAGCTTCGGGTCGTCGAGCAGCTGGCTGACGGAATCGACCTTGCGGCCCCCGGTCGCCTTGGAGTTGTAGGCGATGACGGCGGGGATGCCCGCCCACGGGTACGAGTAGGCGCGGCCGGGGTCCCAGTCCGGGGAGCGGAACTGCGCCGACAGGTTCGCGTAGGCGTGCGGCAGGTGCGAGGGGTCGAGCTTCTGCGCCCAGCCGAGTCGGACGATGCGCGCGGCGAGCCAGTCGGTGACACAGATGATGTCGCGGCCGGTGTCCTGGCCGGCCGCGAGCTGCGGCTTGATCTTGCCGAAGAACTCGACGTTGTCGTTGATGTCCTCGGTGTACTTGACCTTGATCCCGGTGCGCTCCGTGAACGCCTCCAGGGTGGGCCGGTGCTTGCCGTCGTCGGTGACGTCCATGTACTCGGTCCAGTTGGAGAAGTTGATCTGCTTCTCCTTGGCCGAGTGGTCGTCGGAGGCCGCCGCGGCGTCCCCCTCCCGCTTCGCCGGCGGGATGCCGCAGGCGCTCAGCGTGCCGAGACCGCCGATCGCGAGCGCCCCCATGCCGGAGGCGCGGAGTAGCGATCGGCGGGTCAGGGCGCCCCGCCCGCTGGTCAGGCTTCGTCGCATCGCGGCCAGCTGGGCCGCGGAGAGACGCTCGGGCTCGTACTGCTCCATGCGCGTTGCCCTCTCGGGTGTGTGTGGCCGGGGGTCGGCCGGCTTATCGGTCCCCGAAGATCGTGCGGTGCCAGTCCTTTTCGGCGACCGCGGTGTTGTCGTACATGACGTGCTTGACCTGCGTGTATTCCTCGAAGGAGTACGACGACATGTCCTTGCCGAAGCCACTGGCCTTGTATCCGCCGTGCGGCATCTCGCTGATGATCGGAATGTGGTCGTTGACCCAGACGCAGCCCGCCTTGATCTCGCGGGTGGCGCGGTTCGCCCGGTACAGGTCGCGGCTCCAGGCGGAGGCGGCGAGCCCGTACGGGGTGTCGTTGGCGAGGCGGATGCCCTCGTCGTCGGTGTCGAAGGGCAGCACGACCAGAACGGGGCCGAAGATCTCCGACTGGACGATCTCGCTGTCCTGGGCGGCGCCGGCGACCAGGGTCGGCCGGTAGTAGGCACCGGCGGCCAGTTCGCCGCCGGGGGCCTCGCCGCCGGTGACGACAGTGGCGTAGGCGCGGGCTCGCTCGACGAATCCGGCGACCCGGTCCCGCTGGGCGTGGCTGATCAGCGGGCCGAGGTCGGTCGACGGGTCGAAGGGGTCGCCGAGCCTGACGGTTTCCATCAGTTCGGCGACGCCCTGCACGAAGGCGTCGTACAGCGGACGCTGGACGTAGGCGCGGGTGGCGGCGGTGCAGTCCTGGCCGGTGTTGATGAGCGCCCCGGCGACCGCGCCGTGGACCGCGGCTTCGAGGTCGGCGTCGTCGAAGACCACGAAGGGGGCCTTGCCGCCGAGTTCGAGGTGGAGGCGCTTGACGGTGGAGGTGGCGATCTCCGCGACGCGCTTGCCGACGGCGGTGGAGCCGGTGAAGGAGGTCATGACGACATCCGGATGGCCGACGAGGTGCTCGCCTGCCTCCTTGCCCGCCCCCGTGACGATGTTGATCACGCCGTCCGGGATGCCCGCCTCCGTCGCCGCCTGGGCGAACATCAGCGAGGTCAGCGGGGTGATCTCGGCGGGCTTCAGGACGATCGTGTTGCCCGCGGCGATGGCCGGGAGGACCTTCCAGGCGGCCATCTGGAGCGGGTAGTTCCAGGGCGCGATGGAGCCGACGACGCCGATCGCCTCACGGCGTACGTACGAGGTGTGGTCGCCGTCGTACTCGGCGGCCGACTTGCCCTCCAGATGGCGGGCGGCGCCCGCGAAGAAGGAGGTGTTGTCGACAGTGCCGGGCACATCGAACTCGGTGGAGAGCTTGATCGGCTTGCCGCACTGGAGGGACTCGACGTAGGCGAAGTCGTCGGCCTGCTCGGCGAGGACGGCGGCGAAGCGGTGCATCGCCTCGGCCCGCTCCGCCGGAGTCGCACCCGACCAGCCGGGGAACGCCTCGCGTGCGGCGGCGACGGCCGCGTCGACGTCGGCGGTGCCCGCCAGTTCGTAGGTGTAGACGCTCTTGCCCGTTGCCGGGTTCACCACCTCGTGGTGGCGTCCCGATGTACCGGACCGCAGCTTTCCGCCGATGTACTGTGCGCCGTCCGCGAAGCGGTCCCGCACCTGGATGCCGTTGCCCATGACGCTCTCCTCCGCCGCATTCCCCGGAGTGCGGGGGCGGCGTAGTCTCTGCTCGATTTGAGTGCCGATCCTGGCAGAGGAGATCAACCCCAACAAGTGATTCCGTTGTTGCCTTTTGGTTACGCGACGGAATCTGTCGACCATGTGTCGCGTCGTTGCGGAATTCCCCGTACGGAGTGTCAGTGGCGGATGCCAGACTCGCGTGTCATGGAACACATGGACGACCTGCTGGCGCGGACCGGGCGCGGCAAGAAGGTGAAGTACCTGCACTTCTGGGGGCACCGCCCGCGGCCCGACGGCCGCATCGGTGCGAGCTGTCTCAGTCAGTGGTGGCCGGCGCCCTTCACGGTCGACGGGGTGAGGTATGCGTCGGCCGAGCACTGGATGATGGCCGCCAAGGCACGTCTCTTCGAAGATGCGGAGGCAGAGGTCCGTGCGATCTCGGCGAAGAGCCCGGCCCAGGCGAAGAAGGTGGGCCGGCTGGTCCGCGGTTTCGACGAGGCGGTGTGGGAGCGCGAGCGGTACGCACTGGTGGTGGCCGGCAGCGTCCACAAGTTCGCCCAGGCCGCGGAGCTGCGGGAGTTCCTGCTGAACACCGGGGACCGGGTGCTGGTCGAGGCGAGCCCGATGGACCGGATCTGGGGGATCGGGCTGGCGGCGGACGACCCGCGTGCGGAGAATCCGGCGACCTGGCGGGGGCTGAATCTGCTGGGGTTCGCGCTGATGGACGCGCGGGCGGAGCTGCGCGCTCCATGAGGCGGCCGGGATGACCGATGGCCGGGCGGGCCGGAGTCCGGCCCGCCCGGCCATCGGGTGGGACACGGCACCGGCACCGCAGGGGATCCGGCACCGGCGCTCGACGTCGGCTATCGAGTGACGCCGACGACCAAAGACGTGGAGTACGGGTCGTCGTTGTACGTGTTGTCGTCGAATTCATCGGCGTGGGTGACGAACAGCCAGATGAAGAAGCTGATGATCGCCACACCGAAAGCGATGCCGATGGAGCCCATGATGATCCCGGCGAGCGCCTGACCGCTGTTGGTCGCCTCACCGCGCTGCGCCCGCTTGCGGCCCAGGATGCCGAAGATCAGGGCAAGTACGCCCAGGATCAGGCTGGGTATCCCGTAGACGCAGAACAGGCAGATGGCCAGGATGCCGAGCACCATGGCTGCCGTACCCATGCCGTTGGAAGGTGTGGAACCGCCCCAGGGTGCCTGGTTGTAGCCGGCGTAGCCCGGGTAGCTGCCGTACTGCGGAACCGGCGCGGCAGGGTAGCCGTACTGCCCCGCGGCCGGCGGGACCTGCTGGCCCGGTCCGTTCGGTGCGATCGGCGGCGGCGGCACCTCCCCGGGGCCGAACCCGGCCCCGGAGCCGGGCACCGGCCCGGTCTGCCCTCCCGGGCCGAACCCCTCTCCCGTGGCCGGCGCGGGAGAGTCCCCCACGCCCGGCATCGAGGTCACCGTCGGCTGATCGTGCACAGCAGGCGGCCGGGGATCACCGGCCGGCTTCTCCAGCGGCACCCTGCTGTCCGGTGGAGCCCACGGATCGCGCGGCGCGGCCCCGCCCGCGGGCTGCTCTGTGTTGTCTGACATGGGCCTCCCCCATCGTGATCCCGTCATGCTACGGCCCACCACCGTCCGGCAGGACCCGGCCTACGATGATCCCCGTCCCCTGCCCGGCCGACCGGCGCCCGGCACCCGAACCGTCCCACGCCACCGGAGTATCCGATGACCGATCTGCACCCCTTCATCGCGGGGCTGCCCAAGGCGGAACTGCATGTCCACCATGTCGGGTCCGCCTCGCCCCGTATCGTCGCCGAGCTGGCCGCGCACCACCCCGACTCCAAGGTCCCCACCGACCCTGAGGCACTGGCCGACTACTTCACGTTCACGGACTTCAGCCACTTCATCGACGTGTATCTCTCCGTCGTGGACCTGATCCGCACCCCGGAGGACGTCCGGCTGCTGACCTTCGAGGTCGCCCGTGACATGGCCCGGCAGAACATCCGCTACGCGGAGCTGACCGTCACCCCGTTCAGCTCGACCCGGCGCGGCATCCCGGAGCAGGGGTTCATGGAGGCGATAGAGCACGCCCGCAAGGCCGCCGAGGCCGAGCTCGGGGTCGTTCTGCGCTGGTGCTTCGACATTCCCGGCGAGGCCGGGCTCGAAGCAGCCGAGGAGACCACCCGGCTCGCCGTGGACCTCCGTCCCGAGGGGCTCGTCTCGTTCGGGCTCGGCGGCCCGGAGGTCGGCGTGGAGCGCCCGCAGTTCAAGCCCTACTTCGACCGGGCGATCGCCGAGGGCCTGCACTCCGTGCCGCACGCCGGGGAGACCACCGGGCCGCAGACCGTCTGGGACGCGCTGACCCATCTGCGCGCCGAACGCATCGGCCACGGCACCCACTCCGTCCAGGACCCGAAGCTGCTGGCCCACCTCGCCGAGCACCGCATCCCGCTGGAGGTCTGCCCGACCTCGAACATCGCGACCCGCGCGGTGGCCGACATCGAGCAGCACCCGGTCAGGGAGATGGTGCAGGCGGGCGTCCTGGTCACCATCAACAGCGACGACCCGCCGATGTTCGGCACTGACCTCAACAAGGAGTACGGGGTGGCCGCCCGTCTCCTCGGTCTGGACGAGCGGGGTCTCGCGGCTCTGGCGAAGAACGCGGTCGAGGCGTCGTACCTCGACGCGGCCGGCAAGCGGACGCTGGCCGCCGAGATCGACACGTACACGACGAACTGGCTTGAGGGCACCGGCCGCTGACCCCGGTGGCCACAATGGCCCCATGGCCACCACTGTCACCGCCGTAGCCCATCGCGGCGATCCCTACCGTGTCCGCGAGAACACGCTGCCCTCGATCCGCTCCGCCCTCGAACGGGGGGCGGACACGGTCGAGGTCGATGTGCGAGTCACCCGCGACGGTGTACCTGTCCTGCTGCACGACTCCACACTGGAGCGGCTGTGGGGCCATGACGTGCGTCTCGACCGACTGACCCACAAAGAGCTCACCGAGTTGACCGCGGGCGGTGTGCCCACACTGCGCGACGCGCTGCTCGCCGCCGGGACGCACCGCGTCATGGTCGATCTGCCCGGCTCCACCGATGATTCGGTACGCAGGATCGTCGGCGCGGTGCGCGAGTGCGGGGCCGGTGAGCGGGCGTATTACTGCGCGGGCCCAGATGCCATGCTGCGGGTGCGCGCCGCCGATCCGTCCGCGGAGATCGCCCTGACCTGGACGACACTCGCGCCACCACGCGCCACACTGCTCGACGCGGTGAGGCCGAGGTGGCTGAACTACCGGTTCGGGCTGGTGGACCGGGAGCTGACGGACCGTCTCCACCGGGACGGACTGCTGGTCTCCGCCTGGACGGCCGACACCAAGCGCACCATGCGCCGCCTCGTCCGACAGGGGGTCGACTCGATCACCACCAACCGGGTCGACGCCCTGCGACGAGTCCTCACCAACTCCTCGGCCACCGGCTCCTCTTGATCGGTCCGGCATCATGGACAGCGCCGCATCCGCCGTGATGCCAGGCCGGGAGCCAGAGGAGCAGAGACGTGACCGAAGCCCGCACCATCCCTCTCAACGACCGCATCCGTTCCGACATCGCCCACAACGCGCGGGTCTGGAACCACTGGCTCGGTGGCAAGGACAACTACCCCGTGGACCGCGCTGTCGGCGACCAGGTCACCGCCATGTACCCGAGCATCGGCGAAGTGGCGCGCGCCGACCGGGCGTTTCTGGGGCGGGCCGTCCGGTATCTCGCCGGTGACGCGGGGATCGGCCAGTTCCTCGACATAGGCACCGGCCTGCCGACCGCCGACAACACGCACGAGGTCGCCCAGCACACCGCCCCCGACTCCCGCATCGTGTACGTCGACAACGACCCGACCGTGCTGGTGCATGCCCGCGCGCTGCTCACCAGCTCACCGGAGGGCGCGACCGAGTACATCGAGGCGGACGCGCGCCACCCGGAGCGGATCCTGCAGGCCGTCGAACCGACGCTGGACCTGAAGAAGCCGGTCGCGGTCATGCTGCTCGGCATCCTCAACTTCGTCCTCGACACGGATGAGGCGCAGCGCATCGTCAGGACGCTGATGGACGCGATGCCGTCCGGCAGCCATCTGGTGCTCACCCACCCCACGCTGGAGCTGGGCGGCGAGGGCAACGAGGCGGCGATGCGGTTCTGGAACGAGAACGCCACCCCGCCGATCACCGCGCGCAGCCGCGCCGAGTTCGCCGCGTTCCTGACGGGGCTCGAACTCGTGGAGCCGGGCATCGTGTCGTGCGCACGCTGGCGCGGCGAGCCCGGTGCGGTGGAGGTCGCCCAGTTCGGCGCGGTGGCGCGGAAGCCGTAATGGACATACGGGGGTGTGGGCGCGCGCCCGGGGGCTGTGGCACACCGGCCCCTGGGCGACGGACATCGGGGTGGCCCTGCTGGTGCAGGCCGCCGTGTCGATGCCGTGGGTCGTCCCCCGGGATCCCCGTCTGGAGCCCGCGACGGCGACGGCGTATCTGCTGACCACCCTCACCGTGGTGCCGCTGGTGTGGCGGCGCCGGGCGCCGGTGCGCGTACTCCTCGCCGTCTTCGCGACCCAGGCGCTGTACGGACTCGCCGTCGACGGCCCAGGACAGACCCTGCCGTACACGGGCCTGGTCGCCCTCTACACCATGGCGGCGCTCGCGCCGTCGCCCAGGCGCCAGGTCCTCGGAGCCCTGGCCCTCGCCGTGGTCTTCCCGTCGACCGCGTTCAACACGGGTGAAGCGCGTGAGCTGGTGTTCTCGCTCATCGTCTTCACCGCGGCGTACGCCTTCGGCCGGTTCACCCACACCCGGCAGGCGTACACCCGGGCCGTGGAGGACCGGGCCAGGCAGCTGGAGCTGACGCACCGGATCGAGGCGGAACAGGCCGCGGCACGTGAACGGGCGCGGATCACACGGGAGATGCACGACATACTGTCCCACGCGGTGAGCCTGATGATCGTGCAGGCGGAGGCAGGTCCGGTGGCGGTCCGTACGGCGCCGGAGCGCGCGGAGGCGGCGTTCGAGGCAATCTCGGAGACGGGCCGGGACGCGATGGTGCAGCTGCGCCGGATGCTCGGCGTGCTGCGCGAGAGGGAGACGCACCCGGAGTCACCGCGCGAGCCCCAGCCCTCACTGGCCGCGCTGCCCGGCCTCGTCGAACGGGTCCGCGGCAGTGGCCTGGAGGTCTCCTTCGAGGTCATGGGCCCGGCCCGGCCGTTGGCGCTGGACACCGAGGCCGCGGTCCACCGGATCGTGCAGGAGGCCCTGACGAACGTGGTCAGGCACGCCGCCGCCCGGACGGTGTCCGTGCGGCTGCTCCACGGCCCCGGCGAGCCCAACCGGCATAGCGAGAAGCCCCGTCCCTTCAGGGCGGGGAGGAGTCACCCTGGTGAGTGCCGGGCCCCGGCGGATCCCCGGAGCGGGCATGTTGCGGATCCTGAGATCTTCGTGCGCGATGAAGTCGTGCGCGCGGACCAGGCCGAGGGCGGTCTTGTGCGCGTGGTCCAGGCGCTGACGGCGCACCTTGCCATGCAGCTTGGCGACCTGCTCCACGGCCCGCCGGTGGTTGGCGGCGCGGTCCTTCGCCCTGCATCGCGGGAACCGAGACAGCGCCTGCTGGGCAGCTTCGAGCCTCGCGGCAGCGCGGCGTCCGTGCCTGGGGTTCTCCACGAACCCGCCGTTGGAGTCGGCGAGGAAGTTGGCGATGCCCAGGTCGATGCCGGCCACGCTGCCCGTCGCCGGCAGTGGCTCGGGCCGCTCCTGCTCGGCGGTCAGTACGACGAACCACTTGTGGCCCTCGCGCTTGACGCCGACCGTCTTGACCTTGCCCACTACGGGCCGGTGCTGGTTGACCTTGACATGTCCGACACCCTGCAAGCGCACGCGGGTGACAGGGTCGTGCGGGGTGGAATCCCAGCGGCAGCCGTCCCCGTCCTTCGGGAACTCCACCGTGTCGAACCAGTTCACCCCACGAAAACGCGGGTATCCAGGCGTCTCCCCAGCCTTGATCCGCCGGAAGAACGCCGCAAACGCCTTGTCCAACCGGCGCAACGTCGCCTGCTGCGAGGAGAACGACCAACGCCCCTGACGCTCCGGGTCGAACGCCCGAATATCCTTCAACTGCGCCGACTGCATCCCGTACTTGATGCTCGTCTTCGATACATGACGGTAGGCATCACGCCGTTCCTGCAATGCGCCGTTGTAGAGCGAGCAGTGATCTCGCAGCATCTCACCGAGCGCCTGGCCCTGCCGGACGGTGGGCCGCATGAGGAACTTGTACGCACGAATCACCCAGCCACCCCCCTTCGGTCAGTCCGACCAACATAGCTGGCGCCACTGACAACGCAGAGCACTCCGGCGCTCCGCGCCTCCGGTCCAAGGACCGCATTCCCGCCCGGCCTGAAGGCCGGAATTCCCTGCGAAGATCAGGGATGGGCCTGATCGTCAGCGCCTTCGGAGCCCCGGCGCGGGAGTGACTCAGACGGCCGTCGCGGCGGAGAGCGGTTCCGGTGACGGTGTCTGCGGCAGGGCCTCCAGCCGCTTGATCATGCGGCGTACGACGAGCAGCGGGATCACCCCGAAGACCCCGAACGACATGTCGATGACCGACCACCAGAAGGGGATGTCCCGGATCGGTCCGCAGATCAGGGCGAGCGGGATGATCCCCGCGCAGGCGATCATGCCGAACTCGACGACCCAGATGTTGCGGACCGGGTCCCGGTAGGGGCCGTAGAAGGCGACCGCGATGACGAGGTGCGCGAAGGCCAGCCAGTCGGTGCCGTACAGCACGAAGGGGTACTTCGCATCGGCCTCGTCGAGACCGGTGCGGACGCGGGTGATCCACTCCATCAGGGCCGGGAAGTGCTCGGGTACCGGAGAGGCCGAGGACTTCAACAGGTCCTCGGCCCAGTGGAGTTCATGGACGAGCGGGAAGGCGGTCAGCCCGCTCAGCACCAGACAGACGATAAAGACGGCCAACCACACGCGTATACGCCTCAGCAGGGCTCTTCGCTCGCTCATGACCGCAGCGTACGCCCGCATTTACCGGCTCTTTACGCCGCCCCGGGTACGGCTCACAGGCCGACGATGGAGTTCCACTTCTTGGCGAACTCGGGGCGTTCCTCGGACGTGATGTCGCGGGCGATCGCCAGCCGTCGGCGCATCGTGTCGTCGGGGAAGATCAGCGGGTCCTCGGCGAGCGCGGCGGTCTCCTCGTCCTTGGAGGAGGCCAGCACCTCGCGGGCGGCCGGGACGGGGCAGACGTAGTTGACCCAGGTCGCCAGCTCCGCGGCGACCTCCGGCTGGTAGTAGTGGTCGATGAGCTTCTCGGCGTTGCGCTTGTGGCGGGCGAGGTTGGGGATCATGAGGGACTCCGCCCAGAGCTCGGCACCTTCCTCGGGCACCACGAACTCGATCTCCGGGTTGTCGGCCTGGAGCTGGATGACATCGCCGGAGTATGCCTGGCAGGCGAGCACATCGCCGGTCGACAGGTCCTTGATGTAGTCGTTGCCGGTGAAGCGACGGATGTGCTTCTTCTTCACCAGCTTCTCCACCTGGTCGCACACCTCGTAGAAGTCGTCCCGCTTCCAGCGGGTGATGTCGACGCCGTTGCCCTGCATCAGGAGGGCCAAGGACTCGTCAAGCCCGGACAGCAGCGTCACCTTGCCGCGCAGGTCGTCCGCCCACAGATCGCTCAGGTGCTTGATCTCGCGGCCGAGCTTCTTGCGGTTGTACGCGATGCCGGTGATCCCGGACTGCCAGGGGACGCTGTGCATCCGGCCCTTGTCGAAGGCGGGCGAGCGCAGCTGCGGATCCAGGTACTTGGCGACGTTGGGCTGCTCGGCCCGGTTCATCTCCTGCACCCAGCCGAGCCGTACGAACCGGGCGGCCATCCAGTCGCTCATGACGATCAGATCCCGGCCGGTCTCCTGGTGGTTCATCAGGGCCGGGCTGATCTTCCCGAAGAACTCGTCGTTGTCGTTGATCTCCTCGGTGTACGTGACGGAGATCCCGGTCCGCTTGCTGAACGCGTCGAGCGTGGGCCGCTTCGACGTGTCTTCGTCGTCGGTGTCGATGTACAGGGGCCAGTTCGCGAAGTGCAGGGAGTGGTCACGCGCCGATGTGTCGCGTCCGGCGCGGTCACCGGGCTCCACATACGCAGCGGGCACTCCGCAGCCGACCAGCGTGACACCGGCCGCTGTGGCCCCGAAGGCGCGCAGCAGGGACCGGCGGGACATGGGGTTCTTCGGGATTGCTCGCACCTGCGCAGGATGCCGGTCGGGCGACGGCGCGGGCAATGGACCAACCGTCAAGCGGCACACGCTCTGTCCGCACACCCTGTCGATGCCGCCGCCGGTGCCGCTGTCGATACCGAACGGAAACGGCCCCGGACTCACGCCCGGGGCCGCACACCGCAACTGACGACGGATCAGCCGTCGAGCGAGGTCATGACGTGCTTGATGCGGGTGTAGTCCTCGAAGCCATACGCGGAGAGGTCCTTACCGTAGCCGGACTTCTTGAACCCGCCATGCGGCATCTCGGCGACGAGCGGAATGTGGGTGTTGATCCACACGCAGCCGAAGTCGAGGTTCTTGGACATCCGCATGGCGCGGGAGTGGTCCTTGGTCCACACCGAGGAGGCCAGGGCGTACTCGACACCGTTGGCGTACGCGACGGCCTGGGCCTCGTCCGTGAACTTCTGGACGGTGATGACCGGGCCGAAGACCTCGTTCTGGATGATCTCGTCGTCCTGCTGGAGGCCGGAGACGACGGTCGGGGCGTAGAAGTACCCCTTCTCGCCGACCCGGTGGCCGCCCGCCTCGACCTTGGCGTGGGCGGGGAGCCGCTCGATGAAGCCGCTGACCTGCTTCAGCTGGTTGGCGTTGTTGAGCGGGCCGTACAGCACGTCCTCGTCGTCCGGCTGCCCCGTCTTGGTGTCGGCGGCGGCCTTGGCGAGGGCGGTGACGAACTCGTCGTGGATCGACTCGTGGACCAGGACGCGGGTCGCGGCCGTACAGTCCTGACCCGCGTTGAAGAAGCCCGCGACGGAGATGCCCTCGACGGCCTTGGCGATGTCGGTGTCCTCGAACACGACGACCGGGGCCTTGCCGCCGAGCTCCAGGTGCACCCGCTTGACGTCCTTGGCGGCAGACTCGGCGACCTGCATGCCGGCCCGTACCGAACCGGTGATGGAGGCCATCGCCGGGGTCGGGTGCTCGACCATCGCGCGGCCGGTGTCGCGGTCGCCGCAGATGACGTTGAAGACGCCCTTGGGGAGGATCTGGCCGATGATCTCGGCGATCAGCACAGTCGACGCCGGGGTGGTGTCGGACGGCTTGATGACGACGGTGTTGCCGGCGGCGAGCGCCGGGGCGAACTTCCAGACGGCCATCATCATCGGGTAGTTCCACGGCGCGACCTGCGCGCAGACACCGACCGGCTCGCGGCGGATGATCGAGGTGAGACCCTCCATGTACTCGCCGGCCGAGCGGCCTTCGAGCATCCGCGCGGCACCCGCGAAGAAGCGGATCTGGTCCACCATCGGCGGGATCTCTTCGGTGCGGGTGAGCTCGATCGGCTTGCCCGTGTTCTCCGACTCGGCGGCGATGAGGTCCTCGGCGCGCTCCTCGAAGGCGTCCGCGATCTTCAGCAGGGCCTTCTGGCGCTCGGCGGGCGTGGCGTCGCGCCAGGCGGGGAAAGCGGCCGCGGCGGCGTCCATCGCGGCATCGACATCGGCCTGGCCGGAGAGCGGCGAGGTCGCGTAGACCTCTTCCGTCGCCGGGTTGACCACGTCGATGGTCCGCCCGTCAGCGGCGTCCCGGAACTCTCCGTTGATGTAGTTGCGCAGACGGCGCACCTCGGTGGTCACAACCACCCCTCCTGTCGACACGTCCAATGGATGAGATGACCAGCCTAGTCGCTCGGGTATCGCTTTCGACATGCCCAACCGCCGTGAACTTCGGATTCAGTGAGATCGAGACCCTCAGACAACGAATTTCATCGATCTGGGGTTGCCAGACCGACGAGTCCCGGTGCAGAGTGGATGCGTGGCCAGTCGCAGCGCAGACTCCAGGACCGGGAACGGATCGTCCCCAGCGGTCGATGCCGTGTCCCTCGCAATCATCGAGCAGCTCCAGGAGGACGGGCGTCGTCCGTACGCCGCGATCGGCAAGGCCGTCGGCCTCTCCGAGGCGGCCGTGCGGCAGCGCGTCCAGAAGCTGCTCGACCAGGGCGTGATGCAGATCGTCGCCGTCACGGACCCACTCACCGTGGGATTCCGACGTCAGGCGATGGTGGGCATCAATGTCGAGGGCGACCTCGATCCCGTCGCCGAGGCGCTGTCGGCCATGGCCGAGTGCGAGTACGTGGTGATGACCGCGGGCTCCTTCGACCTGATGGTGGAGATCGTCTGCGAGGACGACGACCACCTGCTGGAAACGATCAACAAACGCATCCGGGCCATCCCCGGTGTGCGCTCCACCGAGAGCTTTGTGTACCTGAAGCTCAAGAAGCAGACCTATATGTGGGGAACCCGATAGCCGTGAGCAAGGACCTCAGCCGAACCGCGTACGACCACCTGTGGATGCATTTCACCCGCATGTCGGACTACGAGAACGCGCCCGTTCCCACCATCGTGCGTGGCGAGGGCACCTACATCTACGACGACCAGGGCAAGCGCTACCTCGACGGCCTGTCCGGCCTGTTCGTGGTCAACGCCGGTCACGGCCGTCACGAGCTCGCCGAGGCGGCGTACAAGCAGGGCCAGGAGCTGGGCTTCTTCCCGGTGTGGTCCTACGCCCACCCGAAGGCCGTCGAGCTCGCCGAGCGCCTCGCCGACTACGCGCCGGGCGACCTCAACAAGGTCTTCTTCACCACCGGTGGCGGCGAGGCCGTGGAGACCGCCTGGAAGCTGGCCAAGCAGTACTTCAAGCTCCAGGGCAAGCCGACCAAGTACAAGGTCATCTCGCGTGCGGTCGCCTACCACGGCACCCCGCAGGGCGCCCTGTCGATCACCGGCCTGCCGGCCCTGAAGGCCCCCTTCGAGCCGCTGGTCCCCGGCGCGCACAAGGTGCCGAACACGAACATCTACCGCGCCCCGATCCACGGCGACGACCCGGAGGCCTTCGGCCGCTGGGCCGCCGACCAGATCGAGCAGGAGATCCTCTTCGAGGGCCCGGACACCGTCGCCGCGGTCTTCCTGGAACCGGTGCAGAACGCAGGCGGCTGCTTCCCGCCGCCGCCCGGATACTTCCAGCGCGTGCGCGAGATCTGCGACAAGTACGACGTGCTGCTCGTCTCCGACGAGGTCATCTGCGCCTTCGGCCGTCTCGGCACGATGTTCGCCTGCGACAAGTTCGGCTACGTCCCGGACATGATCACCTGCGCCAAGGGCATGACCTCGGGCTACTCCCCGATCGGTGCCTGCATCGTCTCGGACCGCATCGCCGCGCCGTTCTACGAGGGTGGCAACACCTTCCTGCACGGCTACACCTTCGGTGGCCACCCGGTCTCCGCGGCGGTCGGCCTCGCCAACCTCGACATCTTCGAGCGCGAGGGCCTCAACCAGCACGTCCTGGACAACGAGAACGCCTTCTACACGACGCTGCAGAAGCTGCTCGACCTGCCGATCGTCGGCGACGTCCGCGGCAACGGCTTCTTCTACGGCATCGAGCTGGTGAAGGACAAGGCCACCAAGGAGACCTTCACCGACGAGGAGACCGAGCGCGTCCTGTACGGCTTCCTCTCCAAGGCGCTGTACGACAACGGCCTGTACTGCCGGGCCGACGACCGCGGCGACCCGGTCGTCCAGCTCGCGCCGCCGCTGGTCTCCGACCAGTCGACGTTCGACGAGATCGAGGGCATTCTGCGGACCGTCCTCACCGAGGCGTGGACCAAGCTCTGACCGGCGGTTCGATCGGCTGACCGGCCACGGACCGGGCAGCCGATCGCCCCTGTCCGCCCGTCCGCCCGACGGGCCAGGATCTGTCCGGCCGCCATGCGCCGGACGGCCCTGCGGCTCGACCACCGGTTGACCACCGCATGACCGGCTTCCAGCAGTCATTTCATACGGTCCACACGGCCCGGATGCGCCCATTCGAGTGGGATGGAGCGCACCCGGGCCGTGTGCTGTGACCACACCGCGGTTCGAATCCTTACGGTGCCGAGTGACCGATCGGCCCCTCTTCGTTCCCCCGTAAGGGGGACGGGACATACGATCTGAACCGAGGTGTACTCCATGGTGGCCCCGCCGGACAACGACGTGATCTGGGCGCGTTCCCTGCACCACTCCCACAACGGCTCACCCGCGCTCGGTGGCGTCTCCATGGGTGTCCACGACGGCGAGATCCTCGCCGTGACCGGCCCCAGGGGCAGCGGCAAGACGACCCTGCTGCACTGCCTCTCCGGTCAACTGGTGCCCCAGCAGGGCGAGGTGTGGTTCAACAGCGTCCCCGTCCACACCATGGGCCCCCGCTTGCGCGAACGGCTGCGCCGCGACAAGTTCGCCTGGATCGGCCCCGAGCCCCAGCTCGTACCGGAGCTGAACACCTGGGAGAACGTGGCTCTTCCGCTGCTGCTGCGCGGCGCCTCGCACCGGGAGGCGAAGAAGGTCGGCCTGGAGTGGCTGGAGCGGCTGGACATCGGCGTGTGCGCCAGGAAGCGACCGCATACGCTGCTCCAGGGGCAGCGCCAGCGGATCGCCGTGGCCCGCGCGCTGGCCGCCTCCCCCACGGTGATCTTCGCCGACGAGCCGACCGCGACCCTGCACCGCACCGACCGGACGCATGTGCTGCGCACCCTCACCAGCGCGGCCCGCTCGCACGGCATCACGGTCGTGCTCGCCACCCATGACGCGGAGGTCGCCACCCTCGCCGACCGTACGGTCCCGCTGCTGGACGGCCGCCTCGTCGCCACCGTCGCCCTTCCCGCCGTATCCGATGCGGAGGGCAGGGCGGCGTGCTCGCTCTCCGTCTAGCCCGGGGCGCCCATCCGCTGGTCCTGATGCGGCGGCTGCTGGTCGCGGCCGCCTCCGCCGGGGTCGGCTTCCTGCTGCTGTGCGCCCTGGGCTACGCATCGGGGCACCCGGCGCACTCCTCCGCAGCCGTGCTGCGGCTGCTGTGGTGCTTCGTACCGCTCGCCGCCACCGTGCAGTTCGCGGTCGCGGTGGCCCGCACGGACCCGAGCACCCGGCCACGCTCCGGGCTGTCCGCCGTGGGCCTCGGGCCGGTCAGGCTCACGGTGCTCGCCGCTGTCTCCACAGCCGTCTCCTGCACCCTCGGGTCGATGGTGGCGCTGCTGTTCTTCCTGCATCTGCGCGGCGATCTGTCCGGGCTGCCGTTCGACGGTGCGGCGGCAGGGCTGCTCGACGCGGACGCCCCGCTGCCGTTCGCGGCCGTACTCGTGCTGCTGGCCCTGGTCCCGGTGGCCGCGGCCACGGCGAGCGTGCTGGCGCTGCGCACCCGGCCGGTCTCTGCGACGGTCCCGGACGACGTCTCCTCGGACGACGTGCCGGAGGACCGGCCACCCGCTTCGGCGACGCCCCCGACCGGGCTGCCGTGGGGGGTGGCGCTGATCGCAGCCGGCCTCGCCGTGGAGGCGTACCTGAGCCGGGGCGACGGGCGCAGCCTGCTCCCGCTCCCCGGCAGGTTCGACGCCACCCCGGCCGGAGTGCTGGCAGGGTGGACGCTGACGGCGATCGGCCTGGTCATGGCCGGACCCGGCCTGGCATATCTCTGCGGGCGGCTGCTCCAGGCGGTGCGCCCCGGCGCCGTGCGCCTGCTGGCCGGCCGGGTGCTGATGGGCGAGGCGCGCCGGATCGGCGGGCCGCTCGGTGTGGTCTGTGCGGTGCTCTCCGCGATGTTCGCCGCCTACGCGCTGTACGGGACGGGGCCGCGCCCCTTCGGCCCGCTCACGGCGCTGGGCGCGGTACTCGTCCTCGGCTGTACGTCGGCGACGCTGCTGACCTCGGCGCTGGAGGCGAGGCAGGACCGCACCCGGACGGCGCGGGCGCTGTTGCGGCTGGGTGCCCCGGCCTCGGTGCTGTGGGCCGCGACGGCCCTGCGCGCCGTCGCGCTGCTGGTCGTCTTCGCCCCGTTGACCTGGCTGGTCGCCGAGCTGGCGGCGCTGCCGCTGACAGCCTGAGGACGCCGCGTCCCGGCCACGCCCGTGCACCTCGGCCGCTACGTAGCATGACAACGTGGACAGCCCGGACGACAGCACTCCCGTACCCGGCCCGGAGATCGATTCGCTCGCCGAATTCGACGCGGCGGTCGCCTCCGGGAGGCTGGCCGGGCGCCGGGTCCAGTCCGTCGACCTGACGGACCGGGGCGCCGCCCTGCTGGCCGCCGATACGGCCGGTGCCGTCTTCCTCGGCTGTCTGATGGCGCCCGGAACGGCGGCGAAGGTACGGGCCGACGGTGCGTTCGTCTTCCCGCCGGTGCCCGGACTGCCCTTCGATCCGTACCGCGGCCTGCTCTACTCCCCCGACGCGCTCTACGAAGGGCTGACGGACGGCGGTTACGCGGCGACGCCCGATGCCCGCGCGTACCGCTGGTTCCAGGAGACCCGGGCGAGCGGCGACACCTTCGCGTCGATGCTGCGTGCGCTCCACGACGACGCGGTCTCCGACGCGCTGGACGAACACCTCGCCGGCGGCGCTTTCGTCGTCGGGGTGATGGGCGGCCACACGACGGCCCGCGGCAGCGCGGAGTACGCGGCCGCGGCCCGGCTGGGCCGGACGCTGGCCCGGAGCGGCCTGACGGTGGCCACCGGTGGCGGGCCGGGCGCGATGGAGGCCGCGAACCTCGGGGCGTACGCGGCGCCGCACCCCGATCCGATGCTGGACAAGGCCTGCGAACTCCTGGCCGCCAACCCCTCGTTCACCCCGTCGGTCACCGACTGGGCGCTGGCCGCCTTCGCCGTACGGGAGCGCTGGCCGGGCGGCGGCGGCTCGGTCTCGATCCCCACCTGGTTCTACGGACATGAGCCGCCGAACCCGTTCGCGGACCACATCGCCAAGTACTTCGCCAACGCGCTGCGCGAGGACGGGCTGCTCGCCCGCTCCACGGCGGGCGTGATCTTCCTTCCGGGCGCGGCCGGCACCGTACAGGAGATCTTCGACAACGCGACGCCGAACTACTACGGCTCCCGCGGCAGGCCGACCCCGATGGTACTGGTCGGCCGCGCGCACTGGACGAAGGAGCTGCCCGCGTGGCCACTGCTGCGCGCGCTGGCCGACAGTCGGCCGATGGAGTCCCGTATCGCGCTCGTCGGCACGGTGGACGAGGCCCCGGAGGCACTCGCCCGGATGTCGGCGAAGCGGTAGCCGGGGCCGGTTCAGAGGGACGCGAGACGGGCCACGAGCGCGTCGAAGAAGGCCTCCCAGCCGTCCTCGGCGGCCGCGTACTGCTCTGCCGTGAGGTTGCCGCCGCGCTGCTTGAAGACCATTTCGGTGGTCTTGTCGCCGCGGTCGGCGAAGGTGACGGTGACGGTCTCGCCCTCGATGTCGGCGGGTGCGGTGGAGTCCTTCAGCGTGAACACCAGCCGCTCGGGGGCAAGGACCTCGCGGTAGACCCCGTGGAAGGGCATCTCGGTGCCCGGCACCACGATGACCAGGCTCCAGGCGCCACCCGGCCTGACATCCATCGACACCCGGTCGAGCGGCACCTCGGCGTCCCCGCCGTACCAGGCGGCGAAGTGCTCGGGCGTCGTCCAGGCCTCGAAGACCAGTTCCCGCGGGGCGTCGAGGATGCGGGTGATGTCGATGCCCTCGCGTGCTGACTCAGTCATGGTTCCCGTCCTTCTCGGAGTCGTTCCGGATCTGCCGCATGTCCTCCTCCAGCTTGCACGGACACCACTGCGCAGACCCGCCGCGTGTGATCGGTCCGGGCCGCTCCAGCAGTTCCGGACGCGGGGAGACGGCGGGCGGCACCGTCGGACACGGGCTCGGCCGGTCAAGTTAACCTGGCCGTGCCCTCCGCCGGACGCGCGGGGCCGGTCAGAAGACGGCGGGCAGGACGACGGTCTCCGCCGCGTCGAACCCGACCCCGACCGTCGCGCCCTCCTCCGGGGCGTCCCGCAGCGAACACTCCGCCTCCAGGACCGGACCACCCACGGGCGTCAGCTGTACGGCGACATGGTTGCCCCGGAACGTACGCGTCCCGACCGTGCAGCGCAGCCCCCCGTCCGGGGACCCGATCCGGACCCCGGCCGGGCGCACCAGCAGATCGCAGGCCCCCTGCGGCGAGCCCTCGGGCACCGGCACCTTGCCCCACACCGTGTCGGCGGCCGTACCGGCCACCGTCGCCTCCACCACGTTGTCGAAGCCGAGGAACCGGGCGACGAAGGCGGAGGCGGGCTGCTGCCAGACCTCCAGTGGGGTGCCCACCTGGGCGATCCGCCCGTCGCGCATCACCACCACCCGGTCGGCGAGGGCGAACGCCTCGCCCTGGTCGTGGGTGACGGCGAGCACCGTCGTACCCAACCGTCCGAAGAGCGTGCGCAGTTCGACGACGAGCCGTTCACGCAGGCCGCGGTCGAGCTGGCCGAGCGGCTCGTCCAGCATCAGCAGCTTCGGGCTCGGCGCGAGCGCCCTCGCGAGGGCGACACGCTGCTGCTCACCGCCGGACAGCGCGGCGACGGCCCGCCGTTCGGAGCCGGGCAGGCCCACCATGTCGAGGAGTTCACCGACTTTGCGCTCCTGATCGCGCCGCGACACCCCGTGCATCCGCAGCCCGAAGGCGACATTGGCGCCGACATCGCGGTGCGGGAAGAGCTGATGGTCCTGGAACATCAGGCCGAGTCCGCGCCGGTGCACCGGCACCCCGGCCTGGTCCGCGCCGTCCAGCAGCACCCGGCCGCCGTCCGGCGGGTGCAGTCCGGCGACCACCCGCAGCAGGGTCGACTTGCCGCTGCCGCTCGGCCCCAGCACGCACACGATCTCGTGCTCGGCGACCTCCAGATCCACCCTGTCGAGTGCCGCCCGCTCACCGAAGCGGACCGTGGCCGATTCCAGTGTCAGCATCTCTAGAACTCCCCGGATCGGTCCGTGCGGATACGTTCGAGCAGCAGCAGCGAGAGGGCGCAGACGACCATCAGAATGGTGCTGAGGGCCATCGCCTGGCCGTAGTTGAGCTCCCCGGCCCGCCCCAGCAGCCGGGCCACGGCCACCGGCAGCGTCGGGCGGTCCGGCCGTGCGATGAACACCGTCGCGCCGAACTCACCGAGCGACACGGCGAACGCGAACCCGGCCGCGACCAGCAACGCCCGCCGCACCAGCGGCAGATCGACCTCCCGCCAGGCCCGCAGGGGTGACGCCCCGAGCACCGCGGCCGCCTCCCTCAGCCGGCCGTCCACCGCCCGCAGGACCGGCAGCATGGTCCGTACGACGAAGGGCACACCGACCAGCGCCTGGGCGAGCGGCACCAGAATCCATGAAGTCCGCAGATCCAGCGGCGGCTTGTCCAGGGTGATCAGAAAGCCGAAGCCGACGGTGACCGCGGACACCCCGAGCGGCAGCATCAGCAAGGCGTCGAAGCCGCGGACGAGCCGCCCCGCGCGCCGGGTCAGCGCCGCGGCGGCGAGCCCGCCGATGACCAGCGCGATGACGGTCGCGACCAGTGCGTACTGAGTTGAGTTCCAGATCGCTTCGAGCGGGGCGACCAGGAACGTACCGCCGCCCGCGTCGGCGGACCGCAGGGCCCGGTAGAAGTCGAAGCCATGGCCGCCGGGTGTGTCCAGCGAGCGCTCGACCAGCACCCCGAGCGGCAGCAGGATCAGCACGAGCACGGTCAGCAGCACCCCGCAGAGCAGCGCCCACTGCCCGGCGCCGCGCGGCCTGCGGGCGGTCTGTGCCGGGTCGACCAGCTTCAGCGCGGTCTCCCTGCGCCGTACGGTCCACGCGTGGACGGCGAGGATCGCGCCGACCGCGGCGAACTGCACCAGCGTCAGCACGGCGGCTGTCGGCAGGGCGAGCAGTTGGGCGGTCTGCCGGTAGATCTCCACCTCCAGCGTGGAGTACCCCGGGCCGCCGAGGATCTGTACGACCCCGAAGGAGGTGAAGGTGAAGAGGAAGACCATCAGCGCGGCGGCGGCCACGGCGGGTGCGAGCGCCGGCAGGGTGACCCGCCGCCAGGCGGCGAACCGGCCGGCGCCCAGCACCCGGGCGGCCTCCTCCTGCCGTGGGTCGAGCTGTGACCACAGCCCGCCCACGGTCCGCACGACCACCGCGTAGTTGAAGAAGACATGGGCGAGCAGAATTGCCCAGACGGTGGTGTCGAGCCGTACGCCCCAGAGTTCGTCGAGGAGCCCGCCGCGTCCCAGCAGCGCCAGGAAGGCGGTCCCGACCACGACGGTCGGCAGGACGAACGGCACGGTGACGACCGCCCGCAGCAGTTGTTTGCCGGGGAAGTCGAAGCGGGCGAAGACATAGGCGCCGGGCAGCGCGATCAGCAGGGTCAGCGCGGTCGAGGCGAGCGCCTGCCAGGTGGTGAACCAGAGGACGTCGCGAATGTCCGGCCGGGTCAGCACCTCGCCGATCCGGCCGAACTGCCAGACGCCGTCCACCTTCAGCCCGCGGCCGACGATCGCGGCGACGGGGTAGGCGAAGAACAGCGCGAAGAACGCGACGGGCACGGCCATCAGGCCGAGCCGCACCGCGCTCGCGCGCCACGCCTTTGCGCGCGCCGAGTTCGCGTGCCCGGAGCGGGCGCGCGGCCTCTTCCCGCGCGGCCCCTCCCCATGCTCGCCCTTCCCGCCCGCGTCCGTTCCGCGTACGGGAGTCTTCGCTACTTCACTACGAGCGAGGACCACGACTGGACCCACTGCTCACGGTTCTTGGAGATCTTGTCGGGGGCGACGGTCGTCGGCTTGTCCACCGTCGCGCCGAACTTCGTGAAGAGTTCCGGCAGTTCCGCGCTCCTGGTGACCGGGTTCACGAACATGTTGAGCGGCATGTCCTCCTGGAACTTCTTACTGATCAGGAAGTCCAGCAGGGCCTTGCCGCCGGCCTCGTTCTTCGCGCCGTTCAGCAGACCCGCGAACTCGATCTGACGGAAGCAGGTCCCGGTGGCGACCCCGGTCGGGGCCTCTGCCGGCTGCGGCTTCGCATACAGCACCTCGACGGGCGGGCTGGAGGCGTACGAGACGACGAGCGGCCGGTCGGCCTTGGCCTTCTTGCCGCCCGCGGAGCCGGAGAACTCCTCGTTGTACGCCTGCTCCCAGCCGTCGACGACCTTGACGCCGTTGCTCTTCAGCTTCTTCCAGTAGTCCTGGTAGCCCTTCTCGCCGTAGGTGGCGACGGTGCCGAGGAGGAAGCCGAGGCCGGGCGAGGAGGTCGCGGCGTTCTCGGTGACGAGGAGGTTCTTGTACTCGGGCTTCGCCAGGTCGTCGAAGGACTGCGGCGGCGCGAGCTTCTTGTCGGCGAAGTACTTCTTGTCGTAGTTGATGCAGATGTCGCCGGTGTCGATCGGGGTGACCCGGTGCTCGGCGTCCAGTTGGGTGCCGGCCGCCACCTGGTCGATGCCCTTCGCCTCGTACGGCGTGAAGAGACCGCTGTCGAGAGCGCGGGAGAGCAGGGTGTTGTCGACGCCGAAGAACACATCGCCGCGCGGGGAGCCCTTGGTCAGGATCTCCTGGTTGAGCGCGACACCCGCGTCGCCGCTCTTCAGCACCTTGACGGTGTAGCCGGTCTCCTCGGTGAACTCCTTGAGCACATCCTTGGAGGCGTTGAAGGAGTCATGGCTGACGAGGGTCACGGTCTTCGAACCGGAGCTCTTCGTGCCGCCGGAACCGGAGTCCGACTTGCCGGAACTCCCGCATCCGGCAAGTGCCGTGACGCCGAGCGCGGCGGCGACGGCCGTCGCCGCAAGCTGCTTGGTTCTGCGCGTGGTGCTCATTGTGGATTCCTCCTGGGCTTTGGCCAGGAAGAGACGCGGCCCTGCCCCTGGAGAAGCGGGCAGGGCGCAACAGCATGAGTTGATGACCGAACTTCCTACCCGGAATGACCCGGGCGAGGTTCAGAGGGTCTGCGGCCGACCTGTTCTCGGTGCCGCACTCTCAGCGCTGTGGCGCTCCCCTGTCGGAATATGAAGTTGATTTCAGGCCCAGGCTACACGGGCCGTTCCGGCCTCAGCGCTCGGCTGCCGCCAACTGCCCGCAGGCCCCGTCGATCTCCTGGCCGCGGGTGTCCCGCACGGTGACCGGCACTCCGTGTGCCGCGATCGCCTCGACGAACGCCTTCTCGTCCTCGGGCCGCGAGGCAGTCCACTTGGAGCCCGGCGTCGGGTTCAGCGGGATCAGATTGACGTGCACACGCTTACCCTTGAGGAGTCGGCCGAGCCGGTCACCGCGCCACGCCTGGTCGTTGATGTCCCGGATCAGCGCGTACTCGATGGAGATGCGGCGGCCGGATTTCTCCGCGTACTCCCACGCGGCGTCCAGCACCTCGCCCACCTTCCAGCGCGTGTTCACAGGGACGAGCGTGTCGCGCAGCTCGTCGTCCGGTGCGTGCAGGGAGACGGCGAGGCGGCACTTGAAGCCCTCGTCGGCGAAGCGGAGCATCGCGGGCACCAGGCCCACGGTGGAGACGGTGATCCCGCGCTGCGAGAGCCCCAGCCCGTCCGGCTCCGGGTCGGTCAGCCGACGGATCGCGCCGACCACCCGGTTGTAGTTGGCGAGCGGCTCGCCCATGCCCATGAAGACGATGTTGGAGAGCCGCGCCGGACCACCGGGGACCTCCCCGTCGCGCAGCGCGCGCATGCCGTCCACGATCTGGTGGACGATCTCCGCGGTCGACAGATTGCGGTCGAGACCGGCCTGTCCCGTGGCGCAGAACGGGCAGTTCATCCCGCATCCCGCCTGCGACGAGATGCACATCGTCACCCGCTCCGGGTAGCGCATCAGGACGGACTCGACGAGCGTCCCGTCGTGCAGCTTCCACAGCGTCTTACGGGTGGTGTCGTCGTCACAGCTGATGTGGCGGACCACCGACATCAGGTCGGGGAACATCGCCTCGGCGAGCTTGTCCCGCGAACCGGCCGGGATGTTGGTCCACTCGGCCGGGTCGTGCGCGTACCGCGCGAAGTAGTGCTGTGAGAGCTGCTGGGCGCGGAACGGCTTCTCGCCGATCGCGGCGACCGCTTCCTTGCGCTCGGCGGGCGTGAGGTCGGCGAGGTGCCGCGGCGGCTTCTTGGCTCCGCGGGGCGCGACGAAAGTGAGTTCTCCGGGCTTAGGCATGGTTCATCCAGTGTCGCAGACAGAACAGTGAGGGCCCGCCGCCCTGTGGACAACGGACCCTCACTCGCAAAAGCCCAGGTCAGGGCGGTAGAACTCGGGGATCAGCCGGAACCCACGAACAGCACCAACAGCAGCCAGACCACCGGGGCGGTCGGCAGCAGCGAGTCCAGCCGGTCCATGATGCCGCCGTGGCCCGGCAGCAGCGTGCCCATGTCCTTGATCCCGAGGTCCCGCTTGATCATCGACTCGCCCAGGTCACCGAGAGTGGCACTGGCCGCGACCGCGAGCCCCAGCAGCAGTCCCTGCCACCAGGAACCGCCGTCGATCAGGAACTGCATGCACAGCGCGCCGACGACCATCGCGAAGGCGACGGCCCCGAACAGGCCCTCGCGGGTCTTTCCGGGGCTGATGCGCGGCGCGAGCTTGTGCTTGCCGAAGCGCCAGCCGACGGCGTACGCACCCGTGTCGCTGACCACGGTCAGCAGCAGGAAGGTGAGCACCCGCTGAGGCCCGTCGTCCGCGGTCAGGAGCATGGCGACGAAGGTGGCCAGGAACGGTACGTAGAACGCGGCGAACACGCCGGCCGTAACGTCCTTGAGGTAGCCCTCGGGAGGCTCGGTCATCCGCCAGACGAGCACCGCGAGTGCGGTCAGCGCCATCGCCACCCAGGCGCCCTCGGCGCCGCGTGCGTATCCGGCCACCACCATCGCCGCGCCACCGACCGCCAGCGGGATGAGCGGCGCCTTGATGCCCTTGCGCTCCTCCAGCCGGGAAGTGAGCTCCCAAAGGCCCACGACGACGGCGACGGCGATCACACCGACGAAGACGGCCTTCACGATGAACAGCGAGGCGACGATGACGGCGCCGAGCCCCACACCGACCCCTATTGCGGATCGCAGATCACGGCCCGCACGTTTCTTCTGCGGGGGCGGTGGCGCGGTGGACATGGGCTCCTGCGGCTTCTCGTCACGGAACAGGGGGCCGCCGCCCAGGCGTGCGGCCCCCTGTTCCCTGCCATCACGGTCGTCAGCGTCTCTACCTGTGTCGGGAACGTCCGGCACTATGGGCATGGGCCGAGTCTGCTGGGCGTCATGCACATCGTATGCAGGACCCGCCGGAGCGGCCTGCGTCGCGGGCACACCCCAGTGACCGGCTCCCCGCGGGGCGCCCCAGGAAGAGTCGTTCATCAGACTTCGAGCAGCTCGGCTTCCTTGTGCTTGAGCAGCTCGTCAACCTGTGCGACGTACTTCGCGGTGGTGTCGTCGAGCTCCTTCTCGGCGCGACGCACCTCGTCCTCGCCGGACTCCTTGTCCTTGACCAGCTTGTCGAGAGTCTCCTTGGCCTTGCGGCGCACGGCCCGGATGGAGATCTTGGAGTCCTCGGCCTTCGTCTTCGCGACCTTGATGTAGTCGCGGCGACGCTCCTCGGTGAGGTCCGGGAAGGTCACCCGGATGATATTGCCGTCGTTGCTCGGGTTGACGCCGAGGTCCGAGTCGCGGATGGCCTGCTCGATGTTGCGCAGCGCGCTCTTGTCGAACGGCGTCACGACGGCCATACGCGGCTCGGGCACCGAGAACGAGGCGAGCTGGTTGATCGGGGTCAGCGCGCCGTAGTAGTCGGCGACGATCTTGTTGAACATCGCCGGGTGCGCACGGCCGGTACGGATCGCGGCGAAGTCCTCTTTCGCGACGACGACGGCCTTCTCCATCTTCTCCTCGGCCTCAAGGAGGGTTTCTTCGATCACCACGTGCTCCTGCGTGTCTTGAGTGGGCCCGGCGTGCTCGGGCCCGGCGGGTCCTGCGTCGCGTCCTCACCTGCACGGTGTCCGACCGGCAGGCCGTTGTCCATCCTTCGGGGCCTGTCCCGGGGTGTTCCCCGCAGGCCCCGGACCTTTCCTTGACTTCCCGGGAAGGTCCCCCGGTTCTCAGGCCCGGGTGCCCTGGTCACTCACGAGCGTGCCGATCTTCTCACCCTTGACCGCGCGGGCGATATTGCCCGTGGCGGTCAGCTCGAAGACGAGGATCGGCAGCTGGTTGTCGCGGCAGAGCGTGATGGCGGTGGCGTCGGCGATCTTGAGATCGCGGGCGAGCACCTCGCTGTACTCAAGGGCGTCGAACTTCACCGCGTCGGGGTTGGTCTTCGGGTCGGAGTCGTAGACCCCGTCCACCCCGTTCTTGCCCATCAGCAGACCCTGGGCGTCGATCTCCAGGGCGCGCTGGGCGGCAGTGGTGTCGGTGGAGAAGTACGGCATCCCCATGCCGGCGCCGAAGATGACGACACGGCCCTTCTCCAGGTGGCGCACGGCGCGCAGCGGGATGTACGGCTCCGCGACCTGCCCCATGGTGATGGCGGTCTGGACGCGGGAGTCGATGCCCTCCTTCTCCAGGAAGTCCTGGAGCGCCAGGCAGTTCATGACCGTGCCGAGCATGCCCATGTAGTCGGAGCGGGCCCGGTCCATGCCGCGCTGCTGGAGCTCGGCACCGCGGAAGAAGTTGCCGCCGCCGATGACGACCGCGATTTGCGCGCCGTCGCGGACGACTGCCGCGATTTCCCGGGCGATGGCGTGTACGACGTCGGGGTCGACACCGAGACCCCCGCCGCCGGCGAACGCCTCTCCGGACAGCTTCAGCATGAAGCGCCCGGGTACCTTGCCGTCGTCGCGCTTGTGGTCACCTTTTGCGGCGTCCGCGCCCTTGTTCATGGAGATTCTCCTCGTGCACATACGAAGAAGGCCATTGCCGGTGGGTCTGGTGTCCCTCAGCGGCAATGGCCTCCTCGTCAGTTCTGCGGTCGTACGGCATGTGTGCGGCCGACGACTGCACCAGACCCTATCGGGGTCCACCGTTGTTCGCGGACGGACTCAGATGCCGACCTTGATGCGCGAGAAGCGCTTCAGGGTGACACCGGCCTCGTCCAGAACCTTCTGGACGGACTTCTTGTTGTCCTTGGCGAACGCCTGCTCCAGGACGACGACGTCCTTGAAGAAGCCGTTGACGCGACCCTCGACGATCTTCGGAAGGGCGGCCTCGGGCTTGCCCTCCTCGCGAGAGGTGGCCTCGGCGACACGACGCTCGTTCTCGACCGTCTCGGCCGGGACCTCGTCGCGGTTGAGGTACTTCGGGGCGAAGGCGGCGATGTGCTGCGCAACGTCCTTGGCGACCTCGGCGTTCTCCTTGTCCAGCTCGACGAGCACGCCGACCTGCGGCGGAAGGTCGGGCATGGTGCGGTGCATGTACGCAGCCACGTAACCGCCGGTGAACTGCGCGAAGCGGTCCAGGACGATCTTCTCGCCGAGGTTGGCGTTGGCCTCGTCGACGTACGCCTGGACGGTCTTGCCTGCCTCGATCTCGGAGGCGAGCAGCGCGGCCAGGTCGGTCGGCGAGGTCGCGGCGACGTGGGCGGCGAGCGCGTTGGCGACGGCCAGGAACTTCTCGCCCTTGGCGACGAAGTCCGTCTCGCACTTCAGCTCGAGCAGAACGCCGGAGGTCTTGTCCTCGGAGATGAGGGAGACGACGGCGCCGTTCTCGGCAGAACGGCCCTCGCGCTTGGCGACGCCCTTCTGACCCTTGATACGGAGCGCCTCGACGGCCTTGTCGACGTTACCCTCGGCCTCGTCGAGCGCCTTCTTGCAGTCCATCATGCCGGCGCCGGTCAGCTCGCGGAGCTTCTTGACGTCAGCGGCGGTGTAGTTCGCCATGAGTCTGTGTTTCTCTCTCGAAGTCTGAAAGATCTACGGGTGGACGGCGGGGGCGGTGCTCGTGGCACCGGCCCCCGCCGTCATTCAGCCGTGACGGAGGTGTCAGGCCTGCTCGGCGTCCGCGGCCGGAGCCTCGGCAGCGGGGGCCTCGGCAGCGACCTCGGCCGGCGTCTCGGCGGCGTCCGCGACCTTCTCGGTCTCGGCAGAGGTCTGCACCTCGGCATCGGCCTTCTTGTCACCCTCGAGCAGGTCGCGCTCCCACTCGGCGAGCGGCTCGCCGGCGGCCTTCTCGCCCGGCTTCGAGTCACCGGTGGCGGCACCGGAACGGGCGATGAGGCCCTCGGCGACGGCGTCGGCGATCACGCGGGTGAGCAGGGTGACGGAGCGGATCGCGTCGTCGTTGCCCGGAATCTTGTAGTCGACCTCGTCGGGGTCGCAGTTGGTGTCGAGGATCGCGACGACCGGGATGTGGAGCTTGCGCGCCTCACCGACGGCGATGTGCTCCTTCTTGGTGTCGACGATCCAGACGGCGCTCGGCACCTTCTGCATCTCGCGGATACCACCGAGGGTCTTCTCCAGCTTGGCCTTCTCGCGGGAGAGAACCAGGAGCTCCTTCTTGGTGAGGCCGGAGGCGGCCACGTCCTCGAAGTCGATGAGCTCGAGCTCCTTCAGACGCTGAAGGCGCTTGTAGACGGTGGAGAAGTTGGTGAGCATGCCACCGAGCCAACGCTGGTTGACGTACGGCATGCCGACGCGCGTCGCCTGCTCGGCGATGGCCTCCTGGGCCTGCTTCTTGGTACCGACGAACATGATGGAGCCGCCGTGGGCGACGGTCTCCTTGACGAACTCGTAGGCGCGGTCGATGTACGACAGCGACTGGAGCAGGTCGATGATGTAGATGCCGTTGCGCTCGGTGAAGATGAAGCGCTTCATCTTCGGGTTCCAGCGACGGGTCTGGTGACCGAAGTGGACGCCGCTTTCCAGCAGCTCCCGCATCGTGACGACGGCCATGGCCGTACTCCTTGAGGTGCTCGGTTGTCGCGACCGCAGGATTGCTGTCGCGCCTGACGCCCCGACGCGCCGTGCCACAAGGGACCGAGGAGCGCGGCCACCATCCGCAGAGAGGGAGGTGGCGGGGCGTGCGAAGTCGACCCGGTGACCCGGATCGCCATAGGAAGTGTACGGGACAGGTCGAGTGCCGGGTGACGGCGCTGTCCACAACCGGTCGGTAGTCCACAGATCCGGTTCATGATCCCCGCGATTCCGAGCGGTGCGGGACGGTTCTGCCATGCGATGCACACCGGATCCGACCGTTTCCCTTTTCAGGCACAGATTCCGCTTCTGCGGCGCCGCGCTCGTGGCGGTGTTGGTTCTTCTCTCAGCGCTGTGCGGCGCGCCGGTCGCGGCAGCCGAAGAGCCGGCGCCCGCGCCTGTTCCCGCACCCGCGCCCGCTCCCTCACCGGCGCCCCGGCCGGACGGTGCCCGGTTGTGGCCGCTTGCCGGACGGCCTGCGGTCGTACGGGGATGGGAGCCGCCGGTGAGTACCTACGGACGGGGCCACCGCGGGGTGGATCTCGCCGCAGAGCCGGGCACGGCGGTGCTCGCCGCGGCCTCGGGCCGGGTCTCGTTCGCAGGGCGTGTGGCGGGGCGCGGGGTGGTGGCGATCGAGGTGGCCGGGACCGGCGATCCGCCGCTGCGGACCACGTACGAGCCGGTGCGCGCGCTGGTCGCGAAGGACGAGAAGGTGACGGCAGGACAAGTAGTGGCGGTCGTGGAGGCGGGGCCCTTCCACTGCGCATCGGGCTGTCTGCACTGGGGACTGCGGCACGGTGACGCATATCTGGATCCGTTGTCGCTGCTGCCGCCGGAACTGCTGCGACGGGGTCCGTCCCGGCTGCTGCCAGTGTTCGGCGTACCGGAGCCCAGGCCCTCGGCCGAGGGGGCCGGGGACGGACTCGCCGCCCCCGGCGTTCTGTTCGTCGTTGCCGCGGCGCGGCCCCGACGTCAGTCCTGTATGCCCTGTACGCCTCGCAGGACCATGGCGACGGCGGTGTCCGCGATCACGGCCGGCTCCTCCGCCACGCCGAGTTCGATACGGCGCACCGCGGCGTCCACCGAGCCCTGCAGCAGCATCGCCGCCAGTCTCGGCTGCTCGTGGCCGAGATCGCCGAGCGCCTCGACGATCATGGCGATGAGCCCGCCGTGCGCGGCCCGGATCTTCTCGCGTGCGCCGGCGTCCAGCTCGCTCGCCGAGATCGCGACGACCGCCCGGTGGCGGCGGTCTCCGACGAGGTCGAGCTGCCGTCGTACGTAGGCCTCGATCTTTCCCACGGGCGTGGTGGCCTGCTCCATCGCGTTCTCGACCTCGGCCGCCCAGACGGGGAAGTCGACGGCGCACAGCTCTTCGACGACGGCCGCACGGGAGCGGAAGTACTCGTAGACGGAGGACCGGGCGAGGCCCGTGCGTTCGGCGAGGGCGGGGAAGGTCAATGCCTCCGTACCCCCCTCGGACAGCAGGGAGCGGGCGGCGTCCAGGAGGGCGCCGCGCTGCATGGTCCGGTGCTCGGCCACCGAGGCCGCTCGAATCCTGGGCACGCATCCACTCTACGGCGACCGGTGTTCGAGAGGGCGGGTGTGGCCCCGATCAGTGGCCGAAGCAGCCACGGCCGGCAGCGGCCACCGGTGGTATCACCGTCCGGCGTCGGCCAATTTCGCGCGCAGTTGCAGCACCGACTTGGTGTGGATCTGGCTCACACGGCTCTCGGTCACCCCGAGCACATTGCCGATCTCGGCGAGAGTGAGGCCCTCGTAGTAGTAGAGCGTGACGACCGTCTTCTCGCGCTCCGGAAGCGTATTGATCGCCCGGGCGAGCAGCCGTCTGAGCTCACGGTCCTCGGCGACCTCCACCGGATTGTCGGCGGCGGTGTCCTCCAGCGTGTCCATCAGGCTCAGCCGGTCACCGCCCTCGCCGCCGACATGCAGCAGTTCCTCCAGCGCGACCACGTTCGCCAGCGACAACTGGCTGAAAACCGCGTGCAGTTCCTCCAGCGCGATGCCCATCTCCGCAGCGACCTCCGGCTCGGAAGGCGTGCGTCGCAGCTGCGCCTCCAGCGTGGCATAGGCGCGTTCCACGGCCCGCGCCTTCTGGCGCACCGAGCGTGGGATCCAGTCCAGCGCACGGAGTTCGTCGATCATCGCGCCACGGATGCGGGTGATCGCGTACGTCTCGAACTTGATTGCGCGCTCGATATCGAACTTCTCGATCGCGTCGATCAGTCCGAACACCCCCGAGGAGACGAAGTCCGCCTGCTCGACATTGGAAGGCAGGCCCACACTCACCCGGCCCGCGACGTACTTCACCAACGGCGAGTAGTGCAGGATCAGCTGCTCCCGCAGCCGCTCGTCGCCCGTGGACTTGTATGAACGCCACAACTCGTCGAGCGAGGAGGGGGCAGGGGGGCGCACAGTGCCACGCGCAGCCGGTGGTACTGCCGCGCGGTCAGACCCGGAGGTGTGCTGGGGCATGTGGTGCCTTGAGCCGTTCTGCTGTGAAGTGCTGGGGGACTTGTGTCTGAGTCGGAATTCATGTGAGCGTAGCGTGACCGAGGCGTCGCGGTCCGCGCAGGACAGTGGATCGGCGCCGTGCGATTCCGACCGATCGAACATGACTGAGGTCCGGGGCCGTCGCCACGTGCGCCGGCCCCGGAGGCGTCGCTGAAGGATCCGCCGAGGTCATCGGCATCACCTTTTCACCCGAATGCTCCAGGTCAAGTACCGCCTCGCCGCGCGTCGCCGTTGCATGTCGGTCTCGGCGTCAACCGCCATCCATCGCCATCACGTTCGACGAACCCCAGTGAGTGCAGTTCGTACAGTCTGCCGAGCGCTTCATCGATGCTGGTTCCCGCGCCGCGGGCCACATCGCGCCCGCCGACGGCGCCGCGGGACGGCAGCGCGTCGAGAACCCTGGCGGAGACCGCGTCCAGCAGGTCCCTGGGATGTACGGGGCCGCGTCTGGCCGGAGCGAGTTCGCCGATGTCCCCCACCAGTTCGACGACTTCCGAGGCATCCGTCACCAGGATGCCCTCCCCGCGGAGGAGTTCATGGACTCCTGCTGACAACCCGCTGGTGGCGGGGCCCGGCACGCCCATGGTGAAGCGGCCGAGCCGCTGCGCGCTGTGTGCGGTGACCAGCGAACCACTGCGGTATTCGGCCTCGACCACGACCGTCCCGCGCGTCAGCGCGGCGATGACCCGGTTCCGGAGAATGAATCTGCTGCGGGTCGGATGATCGGACGGTGGTAACTCGCCGATGACGAGCCCCTGTTCCGCCATGCGTCCGATCAGCTCGGCATGTCCCCGGGGATAGGCGACGTCAACACCGCAGGCCAGGACCGCCATCGTCGCCCCGTCAACGGCGAGCGCGCCACGATGGGCTGCCCCGTCCACCCCGAACGCCGCTCCCGACACGACCACCCACCCCAGCTCCGCGAGCCCCGCGCCGAGGCTCGCCGCCATATGGGATCCGTACGGTGTGCAGGCACGGCTGCCGACCACGGCGACCGAGCGCAGCGCCCAGAGCCGCAGATCGCGCGGCCCCCGCACCCAGAGGCCGGTCGGCCTGGCGTCTGCCAGGTCGTCGAGCTGGCTGGGCCATTCCCGGTCGCCGGGGCAGACGAACCGCCCGCCGAGGGCGGCGACCGCCGCCAGGTCCCGCTCGGGCTCGGCGCTCTCGGCCCGTAACCGGTATCCGCCCAGACGTTTCGGAGTCATTCCGCTCAGCCGCTCCGCGGCCCCGTCCCTGGTGGTGATCCGCCGCAACAGTTCGACGGCACCGCACTCGCGCATCCAGCGGCCGCCGCGCTCGTCCCCCGGCTCCAGGATGCGGGTCAGCGCAGCCCGCGCCAGCCGTTCCCGATCGCTCACCGCCGGCCCCGGCCCCGCGCCCCGCTCCGGGTCCCACGCCGGAAGGCACCCCGTTTCCTGCCCCTGCCCAGGGTCCGCCCGCGGATTCATGACGCTCCGGCCTTCGTCAAGGCGCCCCGTGGGATCCCGGTCCGCAGTTCCAGCGCCACCGCGATGTCAAAGCCGTCCGGGCGGTCGGCACCGCGCAGATCGGCGACCGTCCACGCCACCCTGAGCACCCGGTCCAGGCCCCGTGCGGTGAGCGCGCCCCTTTCCATGTCCCGTTCGGCCTCCATCAGCGCGCCCGGTGCCGCGGCCAGCCGGGTCCGCAACTCATGGCCGGGCACCTCGCTGTTGGTGGTCCACACCGTGCCGGCCAACCGGTCTGCCGCCCGCGCCCTGGCCTCCCGGACCCGGGCCGCGACGGTGGCCGTCGACTCACCCCTGCCGCCCTGCCCCATCAGGTCCTCGCGCCTGACCGGGTCGACAACCACCCTCAGATCCACCCGGTCCAGCAACGGCCCGGAGAGTCTCGCCTGATAGCGCCGGACCGTCGAGGGCGCGCACTCGCAACCGGCACCGCTGAGGGTGTGCCGGCCGCAGGGGCAGGGGTTGGCGGCCAGCACCATCAGGAATCTGGCGGGCAGCCGCACCACCCCGGCGCTGCGTGCCACCACCACATGCCCCGACTCCAGCGGCTGGCGCAGCGCGTCCAGCGCCCGCACGGAGAATTCCGGCGCCTCGTCCAGAAAGAGAATCCCCCGGTGGGCCAGAGAGACCGCACCGGGCCGCGGCAGCCCGTTTCCCCCGCCCACCAGCGACTGCATGGTCGCCGAGTGGTGCGGTGCACAGTACGGCGCACGGGTGACCAGTGGTTCCCCCGGCGGCAGAATGCCTGCCACCGAGTGCACCGCGGTGACTTCCAGGGACTCCTTCCTGGTCAGCGTCGGCAGAATCGCCGACAGCCTTTCGGCCAGCATGGTCTTGCCGGCGCCCGGCGGTCCGGAGAGCAGCAGGTGATGACCGCCCGCCGCGGCAACCTCCAGCGCCTTGCGGGGCCGCTCCTGCCCCGCCACATCCGCCAGATCCGGTGGGTTGCCGTCACCCTGCCCGGGCACCCGGGCGAGCCCGATGCCGATACCCGCGCCGGGCACCATCAGCCCGGCCAGCATGGTGTCGGGGCGCCCCTCGCCGTGAGCCTGCCGTTCGTCCGGCACCGGCTCGTCGCAGAGCACCGCGATCAGCTGCCGCAGGCTCCGTACCCCGAGGACCGAGATCCCGGGCACCAGCGCCGCCTCCCCCGCGGTCTGCTCGGGCACGACGACCTGGCGATACCCGGCCTCCGCCGCGGCGAGCACGGCAGGCAGCACGCCGCGCACCGGCCGCACCCGGCCGTCCAGCCCGAGTTCACCGATCATCACCACATCGGCGATGGAGGCCGGGTCGATCCGCTCGGCCGCGCCCAGCACCGCACAGGCAACCGCCAGATCGAAACCGGAGCCGCCCTTGGGTACGGAAGCCGGTGACAGACCCACCGTGAGTTTCTTCTGCGGCCACTCGGCCCCTGAGTTCGCAACCGCGGCCCTGACCCGGTCCCGGCTTTCCACCAGGCTCTTGTCCGGCAGCCCCACCAGGGTGAATGCGGCCACCCCCGCCTCCAGGTCCGCCTGGACCTCCACCACCACACCCTCGACGCCGACGAGCGCCACCGAACACGCTCGCGCGAACCCCATCAGGCCACCCCCCGCGCATGCTGGGCGACGGGTGCGCCGCGCCTGGGCAGCACCACGCCGACCAGGTCGATCCGGACCCCACCGGGCGGCGGGCCGCCGTGCCGGTGGAGCCAGATCCCGGCCAGCCGTCTCAGCCGCTCCGCCTTGACCGGTGTGACGGCTGCCATCGGATGCTCGAAGGCACCCGCCCTGCGGGTCTTCACCTCGCAGACCACGAGTGCGTCGCCGTCCATCGCAACGATGTCGATCTCACCGGCACGACAGCGCCAGTTCCGTTCCAGTACGGACATGCCGGCGTCGGTCAGCAGCCGCGCCGCCAGATCCTCGCCGTACCGCCCGAGTGCCCCCCGTGCGTTCATATCGGCACCACCTCCGGCACCGACTCTGACGCGTCCGGTCCCAGCTGGTGGATCTTGGTGGACAACTCCGGGATTGTGGACAACTCAGCCACCCGGAAGGGGGAATCCATCCCCTTGAAGAGCGCGTAAAACGGGCTCAGCCACCCGGAAGTTCGAGATCGCTCTTGTTGAGCTCCTCGATGTTGACGTCCTTGAACGTCAGCACCCGTACCTGCTTGACGAACCGTGCGGGCCGGTACATGTCCCAGACCCAGGCGTCCGCCATGGATACTTCGAAAAACACCTCACCCTGAACCGAGTGCACCTGCATCTCGTAGTCGTTGGTGAGGTAGAAGCGCCGTTCGGTCTCGATCACATATTTGAACAGACCGACGACATCTCGGTACTCCCGGTAGAGCTTCAGCTCCATCTCGGTCTCGTACTTTTCGAGGTCCTCGGCGCTCATTGGCATGTTCCCCTTCAGCCGTGCGTGCCCCCATTGTGCGCCAGGCTCCGGCGCCCCTGGGCGCTTAGGCGATTTCGGGGGCCAGAACCAGTGGCGTACGCGGAGGACCCTCGTCGAGCAGCGTGCGCAGCAGCTCGGCGAGTCTGGTCGGGTATACCGTCTCACGCGCCACCGACAGTTCGGCGGAGGTCCACCACCTCAGACCCGCGACGCTGCGCTGCTCCAGCCCGGTCAGCCCACTGGTATCGGTGGCGGTCTGCTTCGTACGTGCCAGGAAGTACCACTCGTCCTGGTTCCAGCGGCGCCCGTCGAACGGGAACGAGCACATCCGCTGCCAGAGCAGCGGGCCCAGCTCGACGTCGGTGATCCCGGTCTCCTCCGCGAGCTCCCGCAGCGCGGCCTGTTCCCGGGTCTCGTCGCCCTCCAGACCGCCGCCGGGGGTGAACCACCAGGTGCTCTCGGGGTCCTCCGGCTCGAACCCGTGTATCAGGAGAATGCGGTCGTCAGAGTCCAGGAGCACCACCCTGGCGACCTTCCGCTCCTCAACGCGCACCGGCAAGTACCCTTTCGCGCCTGTTCCGTGCCGACCGCGCGGACCGTGCCGCGATCGGGCCGGATGCGGCACCGACGAGGATGAGCACCACACCCGCCACCACGGCCCCGAGCTGCAGCCGCAGCGGTCCGGGCGACGACACCCCACCGGGGAAGGAGGCGAAGGTCTGCGGCCGTTCGACCATGCCGCCCAGCGGCCAGGCGATGGCGTCCACCCGGGCCTGCACCGCGCTGCGCGGCACGGAGCCCTGCCCCGGGTCGTCCAGGTGGACCCGGGAGTCCAGCGAGGCGCTGCGCTCGTCCCCGAGCAGGAAGAGCTGCCCCTTGGGAACATCCGCGGTGAAGTCGTTCGCCGAGGCGAGGCCCTTGGTCCGCAGATACGGTTCCTCAATGGGTTTGCCGTTGACGGTGAGCCGGCCCTTGTCGCAGCAGGCGATCTTGTCGCCGCCGATCCCGACGACACGCTTCACCATCGGCATGTCACCCCACACCGGATCGGTGAAGACCACCACGTCGCCCCGGTGCACCTCGCTGCCGTCGATCCGCTGTGCGAGCACCCGGTCGCCGGCGTGCACCGTCGGTGTCATCGACTCGGTCGGCACGGTGTACGGCTTGTACACCACGGCTCCCCAGGCGAAGCCGCCGAGGAAGAGCACACAGCCGACGGCCACGGCCAGCCCCGACAGCATGCTGCCGAGCCGACCGTGGCCGTCATCCGTACGTCCTGTTCCACTCATCCCAGCGTCCCCCACCTCGGAGATCGACAATCGCTGATCCGAGTCGGCACCCTACCCGGCGGTACGCTCGCTGGTCAGCCTCCTGCGACGCCACAGCACGAGCGGCAGCGCTCCGGCTACACCGAGTGCTCCCGGAGCCAGGCCCATCGCCGTGTTGATCCCCGACTGGTCGTTGATCCCCGGCTGGTCGAAGGTCTTCGGGACGGGCAGGGTCGCCCAGCGGTTGATCGGCCACGCCACGACGATGGCCCGGCCGACGACCTCGTCGTTGGAGACCGTGCCGCCACCCGGCAGCTCCTGGTGGTAGCGGGAGTCGAGGGAGTTCTGGCGGTGGTCGCCCATCACCCAGATCCGACCCTCGGGCACCTTGATCGGGCCGAACGGTTCGTCATTGCAGGGGGTGTTTCCCGGGAAGATGAACGACTGGTCGTCCAGTGCCTTGCCATTGACGATGACCGGGCCGTTCTTCTTGCACTCCACCGTGTCGCCGCCGACCGCGATGACCCGCTTGATCAGGTCCTTCTCCTCGACGGACGGCATCAGTCCGATGAAGCTGAGGAACTTCTGCACCACATTCGGATTGGGCGTCTGGGTGTCCTCCAGCCAGCCGCCCGGGTCGTGGAAGACCACGACCTCGCCACGCTTGGGCTCCGCGCCGAACCAAGGGGTCAGCTTGTCGACCAGCACCCGGTCGCCCCGCTGGAGCGTGTCCTGCATCGAGTCCGAGGGGATCGAGAACGCCTGCACCAGAAACGTCTTGATCAGCAGCGCGAGAACCAGCGCGATGCCGATGAGCAGGGGCAGCTCCTTCCAGAAGGAGCGTGGCTTCTTCTGGGACGTACTACCGCCGTTCGGAGCGTCGCCGTCACCCTCCGTGTTGTCCGCCGCTCCGGCGGACTCGACGTTCTCCGGATTGTCCGGCCGGTCCTCGGGTTCGTCGTGTCCGGATCGTGCGCCGACCGCCAAATCCCCCACATCCACTCCTTACTCCGTGCCACGGCCTGCGCCCTAGCCGGTGCAGGCCCACCACTCCCATAACGAGCGGGAGTTCCGCAGGGGTCGGGAGAGGGATCATTCCATTGGGATCCTTGGACGACACACTATTCGACGGGCCCGACGCAGCAGCCGTCCCGGCGCGCGCGTCAGGGACCGAGTCGAATGTCGCCGGTTCCTCCAGTTTTCGCCAGTGCCCGAAGGGCCAGGCGATCACCACAGCCCGTCCCACGACCTCGTCCTCGGAAACCGTGCCGTGTTCCGGCTCGTCCAGGTGATAGCGCGAATCGGCCGAATTGGACCGATGGTCGCCCATCACAAAGATCCGCCCGGCCGGAACCTTTACCTCGAATTTGATGAGGGAGGGCGGATTACCGGGATTCAGATAGGGCTCGTCCAGCGGTACGCCGTTGACGGTGATCCGGCCGTCCTTGTCGCAGCACTTCACCGTGTCGCCGCCGACCGCGACCACCCGCTTGATCAGATCCTGTTCGTCGTCGGACGGCAACAGCCCGATGAAGGTCAGTGCCTCCTTCACCTGCTTGACGACGACGGGCGAGTCCTTCTTTCCGGCGTTCTCCTGCTTCAGCCAGTCACCCGGGTCCTTGAAGACGACGACATCGCCGCGCTGAGGCCTGGATCCGAACCAGGGCGTCAGCTTGTCCACGAGCACCCGGTCGCCGATCCGGATGGTCTGTTCCATCGACCCCGACGGGATCACGAAGGCCTGCACCAGGAAGGTCTTGAGCACGAGCGCGATCACCAGCGCCACGGTGATGAGAAGGGGGATCTCCCGCACGGCCGACCTGCGCCGCCTCCGCTTGACCTTGCGGGCCAGCTTGCGCCGTTCCGCCCTGGTCGGCAGTGAGCGCGCGACCATCGGCCGGCTGCCGGTCGGCAGCGGTATCTCGGGGTCGGGCCCGTCCTGTCGCCGCCCGCGGTTACCCATGGGCCCCGCCCGTCACCCGTGCGCCGGCGAAGGCGCCACTGTCCGGCAGCGAGCCCAGCCGGCCCAGCGGCCAGCCGATCCAGTCCACCCTGCCGATCACCATGTCGACCGGGACCATGCCACCGCCCGGTTCTCCCAGGTGGTCACGTGAGTCGCGGGAATTGCTGCGATGGTCGCCCATCATCCACAGCGCGCCGTCGGGCACGACGATGTCGAAGCCCACCCCGGACGGCGCATCTCCCGGATACAGGTAGCCCTCGTCGACCGGCCGGCCGTTCACCTCGACCCTTCCGCGCCTGTCGCAGCAGACCACCCGGTCGCCTCCCACGCCCACCACGCGCTTCACGTAGTCGGTCTCGGCAGGCTCTGCCAGCCCCAAGGACGCTGCCACACCGTGCAGCAGCCCGGTGACGGGATTCTCCTGGGGAGCTTCCTGCACGAACGATCCGGCGCCGTCGAATACCACCACATCGCCGCGCTGCGGTACGGAGCCGAAACGGTACGCCAATTTATTGACCAGCACCCGGTCCCCCACTCGCAGTGTTGGCTCCATCGAACCGCTGGGAATCAGGAAGGGCTGCACCACGAAGGCGCTGAGGAGCAGCACGAAGACCGAGCAGACGGCTCCGAGTACGGCGGTCCGCCGCCACGAGATCGAGGCGGTCAACCGGTCCGGGATACGCGAGAAGCGCGACCCCTCCTCCGACCCTGCTGCGGGTCCGGAGGAGCGGTCGCGCTCCGAGGGCTTGGCTTCCGTGTCCATCGGGGCCAGAGCTTATCCGGCCATCCTGTGGACCTGGGAGTTAGCTCAGTTGTCGCGCTTCTCCTTGATCTTCGCGGCCTTGCCGCGCAGCTCACGGAGGTAGTACAGCTTGGCGCGACGGACGTCACCACGGGTGACGAGCTCGATCTTCTCGAAGATCGGGCTGTGCACCGGGAAGGTGCGCTCGACGCCGACGCTGAAGGAGACCTTGCGGACCGTGAAGGTCTCGCTGACGCCCGAACCCTGGCGGCGGATGACTACGCCCTTGAACTGCTGGATACGGGAGCGGTTGCCCTCGATCACTCGGACGTGGACGTTGACGGTGTCACCGGGGCGGAACGCCGGGACGTCGGTACGCAGCGATGCGGCGTTGACGCCATCGAGCAGGGAAGCCATGTTGTCTGCTTTCTTCGCCGATGCCACAGGTCATCGGCGGGAGATAGTAAGGAGATGGGGGTGCTGATCGCGTCGGGCGGGCGTCGTTCCCCCTGTGGCAGGGGCGCACGCCGGACGTACAGCAGCGGCCTATTCTTCCATGGCCTCGGGCCTGCGCCAAAATTGTCCACCGGGCTCCGGCGACCAGCCGAGGATGGAGAGGATCTCGCGGTCCTTCTTGTCGAAGCCGCGCGCCTCGCAGCGCTCGATGAGATCGGGCCGGTTGAGCGCGGTACGACGGAACGCCTCGTCCCGCCGCCAACGTGCGATCTTCCCGTGGTGACCGCTGAGCAGGACGTCCGGGATGCCCCTGCCGCGCCACTCGGGCGGCTTGGTGTAGACGGGCCCCTCCAGCAGATTGGCCATCTCGCCGGGGGCGAAGGAGTCGTCCCGGTGCGATTCGGCGTTGCCGAGCACGCCGGGCAGCAGCCGGGCCACCGCCTCCGTGATCACCAGCACCGCGGCTTCCCCACCGGCCAGCACATAGTCCCCGATGGACACCTCGACGACCGGCATGCGGGTCGCGTACTCGTCCATCACCCGCCGGTCGATGCCCTCGTAACGGGCCGGCGTGAAGATCAGCCAAGGCCGCTCGGAGAGCTCGACGGCGAGTTCCTGGGTGAACGGACGGCCGCTGGGTGTGGGCACCACAAGGACCGGGGAGTGCGCCCCGGCCTCGTACCCGCCCGCCAGCGCGTCGTCCAGCGCCTCGCCCCACGGCTCGGTCTTCATCACCATGCCGGGGCCGCCGCCGTACGGGGTGTCGTCGACCGTGTTGTGCCGGTCGTACGTCCAGTCCCGCAGGTCGTGCACGTGCACATCGAGCCGGCCGCGCGCGCGGGCCTTGCCGACGAGGGAGACGTTCAGCGGTTCCAGGTACTCCGGGAAGATCGTGACGACATCGAGGCGCATCAGGCGTCCTTCCCGGACTCGGGCGCCTCGTCCTCGTCGCCGTCCTCGTCGCGCAAGGAGGCGATCACGGCCTGGCTCTCGTCGATCAGACCGGGCGGCGGGGTGATCACCGCGCGCTGCTCCTCCAGATCGATCTCGGTGACGATCTCCTCGACGAACGGGATCATCACCTCGCTGCCGTCCGGCCGCTCGACGATGAAGAGATCCTGGGACGGCAGATGCGTGATCTCGGTGATCCGCCCGATCTCGGTGCCGTCGGCGAGGACCACGTCGAGGTCCATGAGCTGATGGTCGTAGAACTCCTCGGGGTCCTCGGGGAGTTCCGCCGGGTCGACCTCGGCGATCAGGAGCGTGTTGCGCAGGGCCTCGGCAGCCGTACGGTCGCGTACGCCCTCGAAGCGGAGCAGCAGCCGTCCGCTGTGCACTCGGCCGGTCTCGATCGTCAGCGGTCCGGCGGTGGCCGGTTCGGTGGCGAGTACGGCCCCGGGCGCGAGCCGCAGCTCCGGTTCGTCCGTACGCACCTCGACGGTGACCTCGCCCTTGATGCCGTGGGCACGGCCGATCCGCGCGACTACCAACTGCACCTTGTGTCTCTCCTGTCATACGACGACGGGCCGGGGCGGGCGCATGGCCCTCCCCGGCCCGTGCCGGTGTTCAACTCTGTCAGCGAACCTGATCCACATCGACGAGGTCGACGCGGATGCCACGGCCGCCGATGGCGCCCACGACGGTACGCAGTGCGCGTGCGGTGCGGCCGTTGCGGCCGATCACCTTACCGAGGTCGTCGGGGTGGACCCGGACCTCGAGTACGCGACCACGGCGCAGGTTGCGCGAGGCAACCTGCACATCGTCGGGGTTGTCGACGATGCCCTTCACGAGGTGCTCGAGAGCCTCCTCGAGCATGCTCAGGCCTCGGTCGACTCGGCGGGCGCAGCCGCGTCAGCAGCCTCGTCCGCCTTCTTGTCGGCCTTCTTCGCCTTCTGCGTGATGGCCTCGCCCTTGGACTCCTCGCCGGTGTCCTTGGCCAGAGCCTCGAACAGGGCGCGCTTGTCGGCCTTGGGCTCCGGCTGCAGCAGCGGCGCGGGGGCCGGGAGACCCTTGTGGGCCTGCCAGTCGCCGGTGAGCTTCAGGATCGCGAGAACCGGCTCGGTCGGCTGGGCGCCGACGGACAGCCAGTACTGCGCACGCTCCGAGTTGACCTCGATGCGCGAGGGGTTCTGCACCGGGTGGTACAGGCCGATCTCCTCGATGGCCCGGCCGTCACGGCGGGTACGGGAGTCGGCGACGACGATGCGGTAGTGAGGCGAACGGATCTTGCCCAGACGCTTCAGCTTGATCTTGACTGCCACGGAAGTGGTGTCTCCTGGTCTATGACGTGGTTGGGCACAACGAAGATGCCACGTGGGGTTGCGGTACTCGGGTGCCCGATGGACGCGTCAGCCGGAGGAGAGAGGGGTCCTATGCGACTGTCGAGTACAGCTAGCCATTGTGCCACACCACATCGGGTCACCCCACCGCGACCGCGGCTTCCGGGATACGGAACGGCTTTCCGCAGCCACCGCAGACGATCGGTGCCTGCGCCAGGACCGACGGGACGACTCGCACATTGCGTCCGCAGTCGCAGACGGCCTTGACGCGGACTCCTCCGCCGGAGGAGCCGTGCCGGGCGGCCGGGCCACGGAAGGAACGCTTGGTGTCGGCGGCGGTGGCGACCGTATGCGCCTTGAGGGCGCGCTGCAGCCGCTCGATCGTCGGGCGGTACCTGCGCTTGGCCTCGGGATTGAGCGTGACCAGCGAGAAGCCACTGCTGGGGTGGGGCTCCTCGGCATGGTCGAGACCCAACTCCTCGGCGATCGCGAGGAATCGACGGTTGTGGTAGCGGCCGGCTCGCGAGGTGTCGCGGACACCTCTCGCGGCGGCGATGCCATGGACTGCCTCGTGCAGCAGTCGTTCGAAGGAGAGCTCGGCGCCACAGGCGGACGAGGACTCTCCGATCAGGGACTCGGGCGCGGCTAGATCCGGCAGCTCGGGGTGGTACCGCTGAATGTCGGCCCACGCCTGCGCCAGCTCTGCGGCAAGTACAGGTGGTGTCGTGCTCACGTCGTGACAACGAGCGCGAGTGCCCAGGTGTTCCGATTCCGGGCCATCCCAAATAATTTGCACGTACCAGTCAGTTGCCGTTGATGCGTCCTGACGAGGGCGGGTGCGCAGATCTGCGGAGAAGTCTCACAGCCCACACCAAGGTGGTACGTAGCGACCCGTACGCCGGGACGCGTAGGCGGCAAACGTACGCCGGGTGCCGAGCGGCTCCGCGTCAGTAGGCGCGGGCCACCAGGGCGACAGTACCGGGGGCATCGTCCGCGTCCGGCACCGACCCGTCCTCGGCGACCAGACACCGTACGGACACCCCGTGCTCCGCGAGCCGGGCCTCGCCCGCCGCACCGAGGGCCGACCAGTCGATACGCGCCCAGCCGCCCGCCGCCGCCGCCTCCACGGCCTCGTCGGCGGACGCGACCTCGCTGGTGGACGACTCGCGCCGGCTCCGGGACTCCCTCAGCAGCGTCGCCTGGTCCTCCTCGAGGACCGCCGGAAGCAGCGCGGGCAGGGCCTCGACCGCGACCGGCTCCTTCCCGCCGGGGATGCGCCGGGCCAGCATCGCGGTGCCGTTCGCCAGATCGCGCGGGCCGACCTCGATCCGTACCGGCACGCCCTTCAGCTCCCAGTCGACTGCGCGGCGGCCGAACGGGGTGTCGGTGCGGTCGTCGACCTCGGTCCTGATCCCTGCGGCGCGCAGCCGCTCTCCGATGGACCGGACCGCGGTCAGCACCGCTTCGTCCCCCTTGATCGCGAGGACGACCGCCTGGACGGGCGCGAGCCGCGGCGGCACCCGGAGGCCGTGATCGTCGCCGTGCGCCATGATCAGCCCGCCGACCATGCGGGTCGACGAGCCCCACGAGGTCTGCCAGACGAGTTCCTGCCTGCCTTCCCTGGACAGGTAGCTGGTGTGGAAGGCCTCGGCGAAGTTGGTGCCGAGCTCATGGCTCGTACCCATCTGCAGGGCCTTGCCGTCCCGCATCATCCCTTCGAGCGTCAGGGTGTTGACGGCCCCGGCGAACCGCTCGGCGGGGGTCTTGCGGCCGAGGACCACATCGATGCCCAGCACGTTGACCATGAAGTCCGCGTAGACGTCCCGGTGGATGTACGCCGCGTACTCCCGGGCCTCCTCGTAGGTGGCGTGGGCGGTGTGACCCTCCTGCCAGAGGAATTCCGTCGTACGGAGAAAGACCCGCGGGCGCATCTCCCAGCGCACGACATTCGCCCACTGGTTGATCAGCAGCGGCAGATCCCGGTAGCTCTGCACCCACTTCGAGAAGTACTCGTTGATGATCGTTTCGGACGTCGGCCGCACCACCACGGGCTCTTCGAGCTCTTTTCCGCCGGCGTGGGTCACGATCGCGAGCTCCGGCTCGAAGCCCTCGACGTGCTCGGCTTCGCGTGTCAGGTAAGACTGGGGGATGAAGAGCGGGAAGTAGGCGTTCCGGGCGCCCGCCTGTTTGATACGGGCATCCATCTCCTGCTGCATCCGCTCCCACAGGCCGTATCCGTACGGCCGGATGACCATGGTGCCGCGCACCGGACCGTTGTCCGCGAGTTCGGCCTTGTTGATCAGATCCTGGTACCAGCGGGGAAAGTCCTCGGCCTGGGGCGTGAGAACGGGTGCCTTTGCCATGGCGCGCATCGTACGGCGATACCACCCACCACACAGGGCGACGGGCCCTGCGTCCACGGGCCGTCCCCACGGGCGCACCACCGGAGCACGCAAGCATTGCCATCAGACCCCTGGACGCGGGCGCGGATGCGCAGTTCTCTGACATACGGGGGGGGGGGAGCGGGCGCACACGTACGGGGGGCATCCACTCGGGGCACGACCGATCGGACATGACCGACCTCTCGGCGGATTGGGGCGCTTCCATGACACCAACGCTCGTCCGGCACCACAGCTTCGCGCACACGGCCACCCCGGTGGACTCCGGCAACCATGCCCGGGACTGGGCCGAGATTCAGGAGCGGATGCTCGCACCGCTGTACGAAGCGGTGTACGAGCGGCTCGAAGTGGGAAGTGGCACCCGGCTGCTCTCCCTCGGCTGCGGCTCCGGTCTCGCGCTGCTGATCGCGGCCGCGCGCGGGGCGCGCGTCACCGGCGTCGACACCGACCCCGAACGACTGGCACTCGCCCGGGCCCGGCTGCTGCCCGGTCCGGGGAGCGATGCCGGGCCGCCGGCCGGGCATCCGCGGCTCCTGGACGGCGATCCGTCCGCGGCCGCCCCGGCCGACGGAACGCCGTACAACCTGCTCACCGCGTTCACCCCGATCGGCTGCTCGTCCGGCGACGGGGAAGGGCTCGTGGAGGCGCTGCGGTCCGCCGTACCGCTGGCCGCCCGGGGCAGCACGGTCGTACTGACCGGGTGGGGTCCACCGGAGCGGTGCGCGACGGCGCCGGTGCTTCGGGTGGCGGGCCGGCTCTCCGACGGGTCGCGGGCGCCGCGCACGGGCGGCTGGCGGCCGTGGACCCGGGACGATCTGGAAGAAGTGGCGTTCCGGGCCGGTCTGAATCCGGACGGCTCCGGACGGGTCGCGTGCCCGTTCGGGTACGCGGACATGGACAGTGCGGTACGGGGGCTGCTGTCGACACGGCTCTTCGATACGGCGGTGCGGGCGACGGACCGGGACCAGGTGGCCAAAGAGGTCGCGGAGGCCTTGCATCCGCACCGGCGCCGGGACGGCACGATCTGGATGCCGAACGTCTTCCGCTATCTCGTGTGCACCACCTGAGCCATTGCGTGAACCTCGTGTGCACCGGCCGCTACTTGCCCAGGCGGGTGATGCCGGCCGCACGATAGGCCGCGGCCTCGTCCAGCGTCTCGTTCTCCAGCAGCGCCGCGGCCAGCGAGTCCAGCCTGTCCCGGTTCTCGCTCAGGAGTCGGCACGCCGCTTCGTAGCACTCGTCGACGATGCGCCGCATCTCGCCGTCCACCGCGTCGAGCGTCGCGGGGGCCGCCGACAGTCCGTACGCCTGCTGAGCATCGCTCGGGATCGCCGTCAGCCTGCCCACCTTGTGGCTCATGCCCCAGCGGCCGACCATGCCCCTGGCCAGGTTGGTGACCTGTTCCAGGTCGCTCTCCGCGCCGGTGGTGACCACGCCGAAGACCACCTGCTCGGCGGCCATGCCGCCGAGCGCACCGATGATGCGGCCGCGCAGATACTGCTCGGTGTAGGCGTACTTGTCGGCGTCCGGAGTCGAGATGGTGACGCCCAGGGCCCGGCCGCGCGGCACGATGGTGACCTTGCGGACCGGGTCGGCGCCGGGCTGGAGCATGCCGAGCAGGGCGTGCCCGCTCTCGTGGTACGCGGTCCTGCGGCGTTCCTCGTCCGACATGACCAGTGAGCGCTCCGCCCCCAGCTGGACCTTCTCCAGGGCGTCCGAGAGATCGGACTGGCTGACCTCGGACTGCCGGCGCTTGACCGCGAGCAGCGCGGCCTCATTGGCCAGGTTGGCGAGATCGGCGCCCGTCATACCGGGGGTCGTACCGGCGACCTGGGCCAGGTTCACATCGTCGGCGAGCGGGATCTGCCGGGTGTGGATCTCCAGGATCGCCTCCCGGCCGCCCTTGTCCGGTGGGCTCACCTGAACGATCCGGTCGAAGCGGCCGGGCCGGGTGAGGGCGGGGTCGAGGACGTCGGCGCGGTTGGTGGCGGCGAGGACGACGACGCCCTCCGAACCGGAAAAACCGTCCATCTCGGTGAGGATCTGGTTGAGCGTCTGTTCGCGCTCGTCGTGGCCGCCCATGCCGGAGCCGCCGCCGCGGGCCCGGCCGATGGTGTCGATCTCGTCGATGAAGATGATGGCGGGGGCGACCTTACGCGCCTCCGCGAAGAGTTCCCGCACCCGGCTCGCGCCGACGCCGACGATCATCTCGATGAATTCGGAGGCCGATGCCGAGAAGAACGGCACCCCGGCCTCACCCGCGACGGCTCGTGCGAGCAATGTCTTGCCGGTGCCGGGCGGTCCCGCGAGGAGCACTCCCCCGGGCATCCGGGCGCCCATCTTCCGGTACGCCTGCGGGTTCTTCAGGAAGTCCACCACGTCGCTGAGCTCACCCTTGACCTCGTCGATCCCGGCCACATCCTGGAAGGTGGTGCGCTTGCCGCCCTCCAGCTCGACGGGTTTGGGCGGGGTCTTGCGCCCGAGGCCGCCCATCCCGCCGCCCATGCCCCTGGACATCCGGCGGGCGAAGAACACCCAGAGCAGGACGAGCAGCAGCATCGGGGCCAGCGAGATCAGCAGATTGGCGAGGAAGCTGCGCTGCTGGACGACCGGCTCCGCGGTGACCGTGACATCGCCCTTGACCAGTTCGGCCCAGAGATCGTCGGCCGCGAAGGCGGGCCGCTGAGTGACGAACTTGGTGTACTTCTTGTCGCTCCCTGGGACCTTCGCCTCCTTCTTGAGCTGCCCCTGGATGGCTTCGCCCTTGGAGTAGATCTTGGAGACATTGCCCGAGGTGACCTGCTTGCTGAACTCCGTGTACGCGATCGTCTGTTCTTTCCCCCCGTTGAAGAGGGCCAGCACCAGATTGGCGATCAGATACACGGCGAGCGCGGTCAGCAGCAGCCCGCGCCAGCCTCCCGGCATCTTCCGGCCCGGCGGCGGTGGCGGCGGGGCGCCCTCGGAGCGCCACGGCAGATCGGTTCGGTCACGGGGAGGTACGGGGGTGGTCACGCGCGCTCCTCTGCCGACAGTCAGTGCATGTGACATTAGACGATAAACGGAGCCAAAGCCCCCTGTGGGCCCCCCAGTGGGCCCACAGGGGGGAAGCGGGGCTCAACGGATGAACCTTTCGCGAACCTCTTGTCAATATCCAGAATCCTGTTTACTGTTTGATTCGTGAACGATTTCGATGACCGCTTCCTCACTCGAAACGGCCTCGCCGCCCGGCAGCTCGCCGTCCTGCTGCTCAATCATGAGCCGGACACCCGTCTGCCCCGTGTGCGCGACTTCGCCGAGGAGCTGGGCTGCGGAAACGGGACCGTTCAGGCGGCGCTGCAGCTGCTGGAGGATTCCGGGGCGATCGAGACGACCGCCCGTGGCCATCTCGGCACATTCCTTGTCCGCTCGGACCGCTCCGTCCTCTGGCGGCTGTCCGGACTCGGCACCCTGCTCGCCGCGATGCCGCTCCCGTACTCACGCAGGTACGAAGGCCTGGCGACCGGGCTGCGCGGCGCCTTCGAGGAGGCGGGCGCCCCGTTCGCGATCACGTTCATGCGGGGCGCCGGAGCCCGCACCGCCGCCCTGCTGGAGGGCAAGGTCGATCTCGTCGTCCTGTCCCGCTTCGCGGCCGACCAGCTGATCGCCGAGCACCCGGTGGAGCTCGTCGCCGACCTCGGCCCCGCCACCTACGTCGGCGCGCACGGCATGCTGCTGCGGCACGGCGTCGACCCGGACTCCCCCGGGCTGCGGGTGGCCGTCGACCACGCGTCCGAGGATCTGCGGATGCTCGTGGAGCGGGTCTTCGCCGGCCGCAAGGACATCAAGTGGCTGGAGACCTCGTACATGCAGCTGCGCGATCTCTTCGCCCGCGACGAGGTCGACGCCACCGTCTGGAACCTGGACGAGGTGCAGGACCGGATCGGGCTGGGCGTCGATGTGCTGCCGCTCGGCGACGAAGTCACCCGGGAGCTGTCGCTGCGCAACTCCAGCGCGGCCATCATCGGCCGGACCGACGGGGCGAAGGCCCTCGCCGCGGTCCGGGACTCACTCGATCTGTCCCTGGTGACCCGGCTGCAGAGTGAAGTACTGCGGGGCGAGCGCGTGCCCTCGTACTGACCGGCACGGGTCCAGTGACGGAGATCTCATCCGTGCGGGACTTTCGCCAGTATGAAAATACAGAATCCTGGTTATTGTTGATTTTAGGAGATTCGCCATGGACGACCAGCTCGCACTGCGGATCCAGCTCTTCCGCGAAGGCGGTCAGGTCCGGCCCGAGGTGGCCGACTTCGTCACCGCCGAGCTGACCGCCCTCGAAGCCGACGGGCGCACGGTCACCGAAGCGACCGCGGGCATGCTGACCAGCCATCTGATGATGGCGCTCACCCGGCTCCTGGACGGCGAACCGATCGAACAGTTCCTCACCGACAACCAGGTCGCCGCCGAACTGGCCGGACACCCCGACGCCGTCGAACGCGCCCGTGCCGTATCCGCGCGGGCCGAGCGGGATCTCGGCGCCGCGCTCCCCGACTCGGAGGTCAACTTCCTCGGTATGCACCTCGCCGTACTGGCCCAGCAGTCACCGGCCGCCCCCATTTCCTGACCGGTCCCGGTGCGCGGACGGACACCTCCCCGCACGCAGAAACAGACAAAGAGAGAAGAGACAGCCATGACGAAGATCCTCACCGGTGGAGTCGGCAAGGTCGAGGTCGCCCAGGCCATCGGCAACCTCGGCATCGACTCCCTCGACGTCGTCACCTCCAGCGACATGGATGCCGCGATGAAGCTCCGTGTCGGACAGGCCGACTACTACCTCGGTACCTGCCGCACCGGCGCCGGTGCCTCCCTCGGTGTCCTCGTCGGTCTCATGGGCAGCGCCGCCTGCCACACCTTCGGCCGCAGCGTGCCCACCGAGGAGGAGATCACCGCCCTGATCGCGGACGGCAAGAAGGTCTTCGGCTTCTCGATGGACCAGATCGACGCCGTCGCCCCACTCATGGCGCGCGCCATCGCTGCCCGCGGCTGATCCGGCCGAATCCCCCTTGTCCCGGGCACGAAGGAGTGACTCGTGAGCACCACACTCGCCGCCGGTACCAGCCTTGATTTCACACTGGCCCAGCAGCTGACCGTGATAGCCCTCTGTGCGCTGACGGCGTATATCTCGCACATGGCTCTGGCCGTCTTCAACGACGGCGTACGTCCGTTCCTGCTGGACTTCATCCAGGGGCGCACCACCCGCAGCGCAACGACGGCGGTCTCCTTCGGCCTCTCCGCCGGGTTCATCTTCGGACTCGGCGCCCCGATGGCGCTCTCCACCGGCGTGCTCAACCCGTGGCTCGTCTTCCTGCCCACCGACATCCTCGGCATACTGGCGCCGAAGAAGTGGCTCGCGCCGATCCTCGGCGGCGCCTGGGGCGCGGTCGTCGTCTTCGGACTGAACGGCGCCAACAACGTCGCGCACGACCTGCCCGTCGACTTCATCACCGCCATGCAGCAGATGTCGACGCCGATCCTCTTCCTCTTCGCGCTGTTCCCGGTGCTCGCCATCACCAAGCAGTTCGGCCGCAAGTGGGGCGCCGTCGCCGGAGTCCTGGAACTCGCTCTGGTGGTCATGACCATGAAGGTCTGGCCGAAGATGTTCGCCGGTTCGCTGGCCATGGCCGCCGGCGTGCTGATGCTGATCGCCCTGGCCGTCGCCAAGGACATGAAGCAGCGCAGGGCCGACCGGGCCGCGGGTGTCACCGAGGTCGTCCTGGAGGACGACCCGATGGCCTCGCTGTTCAGCGCCAGCGCGGCCCGACTGCGCAAGTACCTCCCGCTGTTCATGGTGCTCGGCGCCGGAGTCTGCGTGCTGGCCCAGATGCACATATTCGGCGGCGGCGAAGCGACCAGCTTCCTGATAGCCAAGGGGCAGTACGCCGAGGCCGCCCAGGTCGACTTCTACCGGGTCTTCGGCTTCATCCCGCTGATCGCGACGACCGCGCTGGCCTCCGGCGCGTACGGCATCGCAGGATTCACCCTGGTGTACCCGATCGGCTATCTGATGCCGAGCCCGTTCCTGGCAGCGGTCGTCGGCGCCGCCGTCTTCGCCGCCGAGATCCTGGCCCTCTCGTACATCGGCAAGGTCCTCGGCAAGCTCCCCAGCGTCCGTGACTCCTCGGAGCACCTGCGCAGCGCGATCGGCGACACCCTTCAGCTCGCGATCCTCTTCGGCTCGCTGATGGCCGCCAACGCCATGGGCGGCGGGCTCGGCATCCTCGTCGTCGGCGGGCTCTACCTGATGAACGAGGCGATGGGCCGGCCGGTCGTGAAGATGGCCGCCGCTCCCGCCGCGGTGATCGTCGGCGGCATCCTCCTCAACGTCCTGTACTGGCTCGACCTGTTCACCCCGATCAAGGGCTGAGGCCGGGTACGTACACGAAGAAGGAACCCCCCACGATGAACCACCCCGCACCGCCCGTCCTGCGCACCGTCGTCGGCGATCTCGCAGCCGATTCCGTGGCCGGCCCCGCCCTCGCCCATGAGCACCTCATCCTCGACCTGGACCACAAGGGCGACGGCGCGGTCGTCCTCGACCCGGGCCTCCACTCCGCGGCGGTCACCGCCGAACTCGCCGCGCTGCGCGCCGAGTTCGGTCTCTCCCTCGTCGTCGAACTGACCTGCCGCGGCATGGGTCGCGACGTCCGTGCCCTGGCCCGCATCGCCCGGGACGCGCGGATCGCCGTCGTAGCCGCGACCGGCTGGTACTACGAACCGTTCCACACCCCCGAGATCGACGGCAGCAGCGTCGAGGAGCTCACCGGCGCGCTCGTCCAGGAGATCGACGGCGGTATCGGTGTCACCGGCATCCGCCCCGGTGTTCTCGGCGAGATCGGCAGCCACGGCGACACCCCGACCACGCCCGAGGCCAAGGTGCTGCGCGCCAGTGCGCGGGCCGCCCTCGCCACCGGCCTCTCCGTCGCCACCCACGCCCAGCTCGGCCGCGGCGGAATCGCCCAGCTGGAGCTGCTGACCGGAGAGGGCCTGCCGGCCCATCGCATCAGCATCGGCCACCAGGATCTGCTCGACGACCCCGCCGTCCACAAGGAGCTCGCGGCGAGCGGGGCGTACGTCGCGTTCGACACCGTCGGCAAGGACGGCTACCAGAGCGACGAAACCCGGCTGCGGCTGCTGCTCGCCCTCGTCGAGGCCGGGCACGCCGACCGGGTACTGCTCAGCTGCGACATCTCCCGCCACGGCTACCTCCTCGACGAGGGCGGCCGGGGATACGGACATCTCTTCCGGAGCTTCCTGCCCAAGGCCCGTGCGGCCGGTGTCGACGACGACCTGATCGACCTGATGACCCGCCGTAATCCGCTCTGCTTCCTGACCGGCGCGCGCGTGGAGGAGTTCTGACCATGAGCCCTGTACTTCCGCAGACCTTCCCGCTCGCGACGGTGGAGCTGGACGACGCGATCGCCAGACAGTTCCGACTCCTGGAGGCCACCGCCGCGCACTTCGAGGGCCCCCAGCTCTTCGACGCGGACGCCGGAGTCGTCCCCGGTCTCGGCCGCCCCCGCACCACCGCCCGCGTCGAAGCCGTACTCGCGGACTTCTTCGGCGCCGAGGACGCCGCCTTCGTCCAGGGCGCGGGCACCGGCGCGATCCGCGCCGCCCTGGGCGCCGCCGTAAGGGCGGGCGACCCGCTGCTCATCCACCGGGCCCCCGTCTACCGCACCACCGAGGTCACGCTGCGCGGCATCGGTGTACGGACCGTCGAGGTCGACTTCAACGACGCGCGGGCGCTGCACGAGGCCCTGGAGTCCGGCCGGTTCCGGTGGGCCTACGTCCAGCACACCCGGCAGCGGCTCGCCGACTCGTACGACCCCGCGGAGGTCCTCGCCGCCTGCCGGGCCGCCGGAGTCCGCACCCTCGTCGACGACAACTACGCCGTCATGCGCACCCCCGCCTCGGGAGTGGAGCTCGGCGCCGACGCCTCCTGCTTCTCCCTGTTCAAACTGCACGGCCCCGAAGGCGTCGGCATCGTGGTCGGCGCCCGCGATCTGGTCGGGCACATCCGCCGCGACAACTACTCCGGCGGCGGACAGGTCCAGGGCCATCAGGCGCTCGACGCCCTGCGCGCCCTCACCCACGTACCGGTCATGTGGTCCGTGCAGTCCCGGGTCGGCGCCGAGGTCGCCGAGCGGCTGGCCGCGGGCGAAGTGGAGGGCGTCGCCGAGGTACGGATCGCCAACGCCCAGGACCGCTGCCTGCTCGTCCGCCTCGACCGGCCGGTCGCGAAGGAACTGCCCGCCGTCGCCGCCCGCTTCGGAGCCGCCCCCTACCCCGTCGGCTCCAACTCGCGCTACGAGATCGCGCCGCTCTTCTACCGGATGTCCAGCTCCGCCCTGGACGACTCCCCCGAGCTGGCCGACTGGACCGTACGCATCAACCCGATGCGGGCGGGCGCGGATCTCGTCATCGACATCCTGCGCCGCTCGCTCGACGTGCTGCACGACCCGAAGGACGACTGACCGTGTTTCTCGACACCGTGCTCACCCGCAACCCCGAGCTCGTCGACGCCGCGGCCGCCCTTCACCGGCGCGGCGAGATCCCGCCCGACACCTACGTGATGGACGTCGACGCCGTCGAGGCCAACGCCGCGCTGCTGGCGGCCGAGGCCGAACGGGTCGGCATCGGCCTCTGGTTCGTCGTCAAACAGCTGGGCCGCAACCCCGAGCTGATCAGGGCCGTTGCCCGGCACATCCCCAAGTTCGCCGCCATCGACCCGCCCGAGGCCCGCACCCTGCACGCCGCGGGCGCACAGGCCGGCAACCTCGGCCACCTGGTCCAGATCCCCCGCCGCGCACTGCCCGAAATGCTGGCCTGGCGCCCCGAGACCGTCACCGTGTTCGACCTCGCCAACGCCCGGGCCGTGTCCGAGACCGCCCAGCGGCTCGGCTTCGTCCAGGACGTTCTCGTACGCCTCGAAGGCGCCGAGGGCACCGTCTACCCCGGCCAGGAGGGAGGCGTCCCGCTCGGCCGCCTCGACTCGTTCGCCGAAGCGGCCGAGCAACTGCCCGGCATCCGGATCGCGGGCGTCACCGCCTTCCCCTGCGTCCTGTGCGACCCGGCGACCGGCATCCCCCACGCCACCCCCAACTTCGCGCTCGCCCTCAAGGCCCGCGACGTCCTGGCCGCCCGGGGACACGAACACCTGAAGCTGAGCGCCCCCAGCGCCACCTCGATGGCGTCCCTCCCGCTGCTCGCCGAACTCGGCGCCACCCACGGCGAACCCGGCCACGCCCTCACCGGCACCACCCCGCTGCACGCCCTCGACCCGCAGCAGCCCGAGAAGCCCGCGTACGTGTACGTCAGCGAGATCGCCCACACCCTCGACGACGGCCGCCCGGCGATCCGCGGCGGCGGCTTCTACGCCCGGTCCCATATCCGCAGTGCCCTGCTGCCGCGCACCGGCGCACGCCTCGGCGTACAGGACGCACCCGCCGAGAACATCGACTACTACCGGCTGCTCGACGCTCCCGCCGACCGCCAGGACGTCCGGCTCGGCGACACCGCACTGCTCGCCTTCCGTACGCAGATCTTCGTCACTCGCTCGACCGTCGCCGTCGTCTCCGGACTCGCCTCCGGCACACCCCGGTTGAGCGGGCTGTACGACGCCCAGGGCCGGGCCCTGTAAGGCCGACCCCTCAATAGGAGGCACCCATGGCCAAGACCGTCATCGTCGTCATCGACGGATTCGGCATCGGCGCCATGCCCGACGCGGGCACCCTGCGCCCCGGCGATCTCACCGCCGACACCTGCGGACACGTCCTCGACCACTGCCGCGCGGCCCTCGGCCGACCGCTGCGCCTGCCCGTGCTCGGCGCGCTGGGTCTCGGTCTGGTCCACCCGCACCAGGACCTCGCCCGCCGTACCCATCTGCCCGTCGGCGCGGGCCGCGCCGCGCTCGGCTATCCCGGCGCCGACACCTTCGCGGGCCACCAGACGATGATGGGCGCCGACTTCAGCCGGGTCACGGTGGCCCGGCTCGCCGACCATCTGGCCGAGGTGGCCGCAGCCCTCGAAGCGGCCGGCCACCGCGTCGAACCGCTGGACGGCAAGCCGCTCCTCGTCGTCGACGGCACGGTCCTCGTCCACGACAACCTGGAAGCCGACCCCGGGATCAACTGGAACGCCTCCGGCCGCCTGGAGGACCTGTCCTTCGACGGCCCCGGCGGAATCCTCGCCATCGCCCGTACCGTCCGCGCCGTCGCGCCCGTCGCCCGGGTCATCGCGGTCGGCGGCAACGCGGACGGCCCGCTGAGGCAGTTCGTGCGCCCCGGCGATGCGGGAACCGTCGGACTCGACACCCCCGCCACCGGCTTCTACCGCAACGGCGGCCTGGAAGTCCAGCACCTGGGCGCCGAGCTCGACCACACCCGCCAGCTCCCCGGTCTGGCCGCCCGCGCCGGCATCCCGGTCACCCTGGTGGGGAAGGCCGCCGACATCCTGGCCTGTGAGGCGGCGAGGCGACACCCGGCCGTGAAGACCGCCGACGTGCTCTCGTACACCCTCGAAGCGGTACGCGCCCCCGGCGACGCGCTCGTCGTCACCAACGTCCAGGAGACCGATCTGGCGGGGCACCAGCAGGACACCGAGCGCTACGGACACCTCCTGGAGCAGGTGGACTCCGGGCTCGCCGGGCTCGTGGCGCTGCTCGACAGCCCCGGCGACCGGCTGATCGTCACCGGCGACCACGGGAACGACCCCACGATCGGGCACGCCTACCACACCCGCGAGTACGTGCCGGTGCTGATCCACCGGCCCGGCACGGACGGCGTGGAACTACTGCCGGACGCGGACAGCCTCGCGGATGTGGGCGCCACCGCGGCCGCAGCGCTCTCCCTGGACCCGGCGGACCTCGCCAACGGCACGACGCTGCGACCGGGACGGCACGCCGCATAGGAACATGCGCAGGGGGCGCCCACCGTCGGTGGGCGCCCCCTGCGCATGTCGTCGGGCGATCAGCCCATGAACTTCTTGAACTCGTCCGGCAGCTCGAAGTTCTTGTCCTCCTGCGCCGGCAGACCAAACGCACCGCCCTGCGCCGCCGCCTGCTCGCGACGGGCCGCCGCGGCCTGCTCCTCGGCCTTGCGCTTCATCGGGTTGCCGCTCTTGCGCTTGCCCTTGGCCTGCTTGACCTGCTTCTTCTGCCGACCGGGACCGCCACCCATGCCCGGCATCCCCGGCATCCCCGGCATGCCGCCACCCTGCGCCATCTTCGACATCATCTTGCGCGCATCGAAGAACCGCTCCACCAGGTTCTTCACGGCGCTGACCTCGACACCGGAACCCTTGGCGATACGGGCCCGGCGCGAGCCGTTGATGATCGTCGGCTCGGCGCGCTCCTTCGGGGTCATCGACTTGATGATCGCGGCGGTACGGTCCACGTCGCGCTCGTCGATGTTGTTGATCTGGTCCTTGATCTGCCCCATGCCGGGCAGCATCCCGAGCAGCTTGGAGATGGAGCCCATCTTCCGGACCTGCTCCATCTGGGCCAGGAAGTCGTCGAGCGTGAAGTCCTTGCCCTTGCTGGACGCCAGCTTGGAGGCCATTTTGGCGGCCTCTTCCTGGCTGAAGGTCTTCTCCGCCTGCTCGATCAGGGTGAGCAGGTCACCCATGTCGAGAATGCGGGACGCCATGCGGTCGGGGTGGAAGGCGTCGAAGTCCTCGAGCTTCTCACCGTTCGACGCGAACATGACCTGCTTGCCCGTGACATGGGCGATCGACAGGGCCGCACCACCGCGGGCGTCACCGTCGAGCTTGGAGAGCACCACGCCGTCGAAGCCGACGCCGTCGCGGAAGGCCTCGGCGGTGTTGACCGCGTCCTGGCCGATCATCGCGTCGACGACGAAGAGGATCTCGTCGGGGCTGACGGCGTCGCGGATGTCCGCGGCCTGCTGCATCAGCTCCTGGTCGATGCCGAGGCGGCCGGCGGTGTCGACGATCACGACGTCGTACTGCTTGGAGCGGGCGTGCTCGATCGAGTCCTTGGCGACCTGGACCGGGTCACCGACGCCGTTGCCCGGCTGCGGGGCGTACACCGCGACACCGGCGCGGTCGGCGACGACGCTGAGCTGGTTCACGGCGTTGGGGCGCTGGAGGTCACAGGCGACGAGCAGCGGGGAGTGGCCCTGGCCCTTGAGCCAGAGGCCGAGCTTTCCGGCGAGGGTGGTCTTACCGGCACCCTGGAGACCGGCGAGCATGATTACGGTGGGCGGGTTCTTGGCGAACCGCAGCCGCCGGGTCTCGCCGCCGAGGATGCCCACGAGCTCCTCGTTGACGATCTTGACGACCTGCTGGGCGGGATTCAGCGCCTGGGAGACCTCGACGCCGCGCGCCCGCTCCTTGACGTTGCCGATGAAGGCGCGGACGACCGGCAGCGCGACATCCGCTTCGAGCAGGGCGATACGGATCTCGCGGGCCGTGGCGTCGATGTCCGCCTCGGACAAGCGGCCCTTGCCCCGGAGGTTCTTGAAAGTCGCGCTAAGGCGGTCGGAGAGAGTATCGAACACGGCGCTCGTCGGTCCTCAGGGTCGGGGGCGGGGCAGGTCAGTCGTCCCCAAGGGTATCCGGACCCCGGGAAACACAAAGCCCTCGCCCGGTTCTCATGGGCGGACGAGGGCCTGTGGGCGCGGCAGCGGGGCTCAGCCCAGCGCCTTCTCGACCTCCCGGGCCACCTGCGCGGCCCGTACCTCGGGCAGCGGCTCACCGTCCGTATCCGTGACGTAGAAAGCGTCCACCGCGTTCGCACCCAGCGTCGAAACATGCGCGCTGCGCACCCGTACCTCGCACTGCTCCAGCGCCCGGCCGATCCGGTGCAGCAGTCCCGGGGCGTCCTGGGCCCGTACCTCGATCACCGTCGCCAGCTGTGAGCCGGCCGCCGCGACCGTCACCCTCGGCGGCGGGGCCTTCACCCCGCGCCGCCTCGGGTAGGCGGCCTCGCGTTCGGCGAGGCGGGCCCGGATGTCCAGGGAACCGTCCAGGGCGCGTACGAGGTCGGCGCGCAGGCGGGTGGCCTGCGGCAGGGAGCCGTACTCGGCGGCGACCCGCCAGCTGAGCAGCAGCAGGTCGGCGGAGTCGTCTTCGCCGAGCTCGGTGGGGAGTTCCACGGCCCGCAGGTCGGCTGCTCGCACGGTGAGGCGGTGCAGGGCGAGGACGCCCGCCGCCGCGGGCAGCACGCCGGGGCGGTCGGGCAGGGCGATGAGGAGTTCGACGCCGACGGGTTCCGGTTCGCCGTCCTCGTTCGGGGTCTCGGCCTGGGTGTGCAGGGCGAGGACGGGCTCGCCGGTGCGCAGGGCCTCGATGGCGAGGCGTTCCTGTTCGGCACTGGGGGCGGCGGGCTCCGGTTCCTCCGGGGCCTGGCCGGCGAGCACGGCGGCGACGCGTTTGACGAGGTCGGCGACGAGAGAGGCGCGCCAGGTGGACCATGCGGCGGGCCCGGTGGCGAGTGCGTCGGCCTCGGTGAGGGCGTGCAGGAGCTCCAGGGTGGAGGTGGTGGAGACGGCGGTGGCGACGGAGCGCACGGTCGCCGGGTCGTCGAGGTCGCGGCGGGTGGCGGTCTCGACGAGCAGCAGATGGTGACGTACGAGGGTGGCGATGACGCCCACGTCGTGCGGGTCGAAGCCGATCCGGGCCGCCATGTCGCGGGCGATGACCTCCCCGGCGACGGAGTGGTCGCCGGGCCAGCCCTTGCCGATGTCGTGCAGGAGTGCGGCAACGAGGAGGAGGTCGGGGCGGCCGACGCGGCGGGTGAGGGAGGAGGCGCGGACGGCCGCTTCGACGAGGTGGCGGTCGACGGTCCAGGTGTGGACAGGGTTGCGCTGGGGGCGGCAGTGGACGCGTTCCCAGTCGGGGAGCAGCCGGGTGATCAGTCCTTCCGCTTCGAGCGCTTCCCAGACGGGGACGGTGGCGTCGCCCGCGCCGAGGAGGGTGACGAGTTCCTCACGGGCCTCAGCGGGCCAGGGCACCGGCAGCGGGCGTGCGGCGGTGGCGAGGTGGCGTACGACGTGGCGGGAGAGCGGGAGTTCGGACTGGGCAGCCGCTGCGGCGGCGCGCAGTACGAGCACGGGGTCGCGTTCGGGGCGGGCGGAGCGGGCGAGGACGACTTCGCCGTCGGCCTCGACGACACCCTCGGCGAGCGGGGTGCGTTCGGTGGCGGCGGTCTTGCCGCCGCCCAGCATGGCGCGCAGCCGGGGGCGCACGGACCGGGCGCGCAGGACGCGGTTGACCTCGCGCCAGGTGACGTCGGTTGCGTAGGAGACGGTGCGGGCGGCCTCGTACACCTGGCGGAGCAGTGCGTCCGCATCGAGGAGACCGAGGGCGGTGGCGACCTGGTCCTGTTCCTGGAGGGCGAGGCGGTCGGTGGCGCGGCCGGTGGTGAGGTGGAGCGCGTCGCGGGCGTCGAGGAGGACGCGACGGGCTTCGGCGAGGCCTTCGCGGGGGGCGTCGGCGACCCAGGAGGCGGCGACGGCGCGCAGGGCGGTGGCGTCGCGCAGTCCGCCGCGGGCCTCCTTGAGGTCGGGTTCGAGGAGGAACTGGAGCTCGCCCTGGCGTTCGGCGCGTTCGCGGCAGAGCTCGTCGAGGGCGGGGAGGCGTTTGGGAGCCTGGTTGCGCCAGTCGGCGAGGATCGCGGTGCGCATGGCGGCGACGAGGCCGAGGTCTCCTGCGACGGGCCGGGCATCGAGCAGTCCGAGTTGGACCTTGAGGTCCTCGCCGGCTGTCTTCCGGGCTTCGGCGGGGGTGCGTACGGAGTGGTCGAGGGCGAGGCCGAGGTCCCAGACGGGGTACCAGATGCGGTCGGCGAGGGAGGCGATGGCCCCGGCGTCGGCGTTGCCGTCGTGCAGGAGCAGGAGGTCGAGGTCGCTGCGCGGGGAGAGTTCGCCGCGGCCGTAGCCGCCGACGGCGACGAGGGCGGCGCCGCGGACGCCGGTCGGTTCGGCCGCGGCGATGAACAGCGCGGTGAGCCAGTCGTCGGTGAGTGATGCGAGGGCCGCACGGCGCGGCGGCCCGGACTGCGCCTTCTCCTGGAGGAGGCGCAGCCGGGCCGCCGCGTAGCTGCTGGGTTCCGAGCCTTCGGATTCGGTGGTCACTTCGGTGCTCGTCACCCGGCTGCCTTTCGTCTCGGGACCGTGGGTCAGAGTGCGTCCGGGCCGCGTTCGCCCGTTCGTACGCGAATCGCGGTGTCGACCGGCACGCTCCAGACCTTGCCGTCACCGATCTTGCCGGTTCGGGCGGCCTTCACGACAACGTCGATGAGCTGTTCGGAGTCCTCGTCCTCGACAAGGACCTCGATACGGATCTTGGGGACGAGGTCGACGGTGTACTCGGCGCCCCGGTAGACCTCGGTGTGGCCGCGCTGACGCCCGTATCCGCTGGCTTCCGTGACCGTGAGGCCCTGGATGCCGAAGGCCTGGAGGGCCTCCTTGATCTCGTCGAGCCGGTGTGGCTTCACGACTGCGGTGATGAGCTTCATGCGTCCACCTTCTTCGTCTGCGGTGCTGCCGTCGTGCCCGGTGCCGTTGCGGAGGCTGTGGTGCGCGGGGCCGCGCCGCCGCCCGCTCCGCTGAAGTCGTACGCGGTCTCGGCGTGTTCGACCTGGTCGATGCCGGAGATCTCGTCGTCCTCGTCGACCCGCATCCCGATCGTCCTGTCCAGGAGGAAGGCGAGGATCGCGGAGACGACCAGAGAGTACGCGAGGACGGCGAAGACACCGACGGCCTGCTTGCCGAGCTGGTCGAGGCCGCCGCCGTAGAAGAGGCCCTTGGCGTCGGACTGGACACCACCGGTGGCGAAGAAGCCGATGAGGAGGGAACCGACGACACCGCCGACGAGGTGGACGCCGACGACGTCCAGGGAGTCGTCGTAGCCGAACCTGTACTTCAGGCCGACGGCCATGGCGCACAGGACACCGGCGATGGCGCCGACCGCGATGGCGCCGAGCGGGCTGACCGCGCCGCCGGAAGGTGTGATGGCGACGAGGCCCGCTACCGCGCCGGAGGCCGCACCGAGGGTGGTGAAGGAGCCGTGGCGGAGCTTCTCGTAACCGAGCCAGGCGAGCATCGCGGCAGCGGTGGCGACCTGGGTGTTGACGAACATGACCGCGCCGACGCCGTCGTCGTTGCCGAGCCACGAGCCGGCATTGAAGCCGAACCAGCCGAACCAGAGCAGTCCGGCACCGAGCATGACGAGCGGCAGGCTGTGCGGCCGCATCGGGTCCTTCTTGAAGCCGACGCGCTTGCCGATGACGAGGATCACGCCGAGCGCCGCGGCACCTGCGTTGATGTGGACGGCCGTGCCACCGGCGAAGTCGATGACGCCGAGCTCGAAGAGCCAGCCGCCCGCGCCCCAGACCCAATGGGCGACGGGGAAGTAGACGACGGTGACCCAGAGCGTGATGAACAGGGCCCAGGAGGTGAACTTGACCCGGTCGGCGAGGGCGCCGCTGATCAGTGCGGGGGTGATGACGGCGAACATCAGCTGGAAGACGGCGAAGACGTAGACGGGGATCGTGTAGCCGTCCCAGAGCTGGGTGATACCGATCCCGCTGAGGCCGACGTAGTCCGAGTTCCAGCCGATGACGGAGCCGATGTCGGTGCCGAAGGCGAGGCTGAATCCGTAGAGCACCCACAGGATCGTGACGATCCCGAGGCTGATGAAGCTCATCATCAGCATGTTGAGGGTGCTCTTGACGCGGACCATGCCTCCGTAGAAAAAGGCCAGGCCCGGGGTCATGAGCATCACCAGGGCGGAGCAGATGAGCATGAACCCGGTGTTGGCGGCAGAAAGCGTCGGGGCGTCTGCGGCAAGCGTCGTGATGCCTGGGGGCATCGGCGTCTCCTCGTCGTCGGTGCGGCCGCGTGCGGGCGATATGAGCGGGACCACGTGCGGGACCACTGGGGAAAAGGTGCGGGCCGGTTATGCGCCATGAGATTCGCCCAGCACGGTTTCCGCCGATGCCGCACGGCGTTTCGCGGCAGTGACGAAGAGGTCCGGTGTGTTACGTCGCCATGAACCGGCCGTGGCGTACCCGGGGCCGGCCCTACTCTGCGGCCGGGACCGCATACGGTGCGGTTACGACTCTCCCGTACGGGAACGACAACGCGAACCGGCCACGCCGACCACCCGCTGACCTGGCAATGGGGGGAGCCGAAGTCGGTCTGTGCGGGGTGGTCGCCGTGGCCGGGGCCTGGGGGCGGCTCAGACCGCTTCTGCGGTCTCGGGCAGCTGCCCGGTGAGGAGATCGGTGAGCCTGGCGACTTCGGGAATGTCTCCGAAGTCCCTGGCAGCGGTGTCGACGGTCTTGCGGAGCCGGGTGTTGACGCGCTCGGAGCGGATCTTCTTGGCGACGCGCAGCGCCTTCTCGGCCAGCACCGTGGACTGCTCGGGCTCGCGCTGGAGGAGGTGGACGGTGGCGAGGCCGACCAGGTTGAGTGCGTACGACCGCTGGTGCTCGTCGTCCTCGCCGAAGAGCCGGACTGCCTTCTTCATGAGGGGTTCGGCGAGCGTGGCGTACGTGGGGCTGCGGCCCGCGACATAGGCGAGGTCGCGGTACGAGTGGGAGTTCTCGCCGTTGAGCTCGGCCTCGGAGAAGAAGCGGATCCAGTCGGGCTCGGGCTCGCCGTCGATCCCGACATCGAGGAAGGTGTCCTCGGCCATCCGGACGGCTCGTTTGCACTTGCTGGGCTGGCCCATGTTGGCGTACGCACGAGCCTCCATCGCGTACAGCATGGCCTGGGTGCGCGGAGTGGCACAGTCCCTGCTGCCGTACTGCGCGAGATGGATCAGTTCGAGGGCGTCGTCGGGCCGTCCGAGGTGGATCATCTGGCGGCTCATACTGGACAGAACATACGAACCGAGCGGTTTGTCACCGGCCTCTTTCGAGGCGTGGAGCGCGAGGACGAAGTACTTCTGGGCGGTGGGCTGGAGGCCGACGTCGTAGCTCATCCAGCCCGCCAGCTCCGCCAGTTCGGCGGCGCAGCGGAAGAGCCGCTTCGCGGTGGCCGCCGGCTGCGGTTCCTGCAGCAGGTCGGTGACCTCGTGGAGTTGACCGACGACGGCCTTGCGGCGCAGTCCGCCGCCGCACTGCGCGTCCCACTGGCGGAACATCGCGGTGGTCGACTCCAGCAGGTCGAGCTCGGGGCCGGAGAGCCGGGAGGGTCGGCGGGCCGCGGCGGCCGACTCCGGCCGTGCGGGTCCGGTGGCGGTGACGGGCACCAGCCAGCGCTGCATGGGCTCGATCAGGGCGGGTCCTGCGGCGAGCACGAGCGAGGAGCCGAGAAATCCGCGGCGGGCGAGCATGAGATCGCTGCGGGAGAACTCGCTGAGCAGGGCGACGGTCTGCGGGCCTGCCCAGGGCAGGTCCACGCCGGACACGGATGGCGACTGATGCGCCGCGCGCAGTCCGAGGTCCTCGATGGCGACGACGGAACCGAAGCGCTCCGAGAAGAGCTCGGAGAGGATGCGCGGGATCGGCTCGCGCGGCTGTTCACCGTCGAGCCAGCGCCGCACCCGGGAGGTGTCGGTGCTGATGTGGTGAGCGCCCATCTGGCGCGCCCGACGGTTCACCTGCCGCGCCAGCTCGCCCTTCGACCAGCCGCTGCGCACGAACCATGAGCCCAATTGCCCATTGGGGCGCTTACCGGCATTCGTATCGCCCGCGCCGCTGCCACTCACTGGAACGCCCCCATCCGCCGAATACTGTCGCGCGAACCACTATCAGATCGCCCTGATCCGATGCCGCCCATACGGAGGTTGCGCACGATCGAACAGGAAATCGGGTTGCCTCCGGCATACCCATGGGCGCACATACTTCCATGGTTCGCGTACCGACGGTAATCCCACGATCACCGCCTCCGCGAGGACGATTACAGAAACGCCACCATTCGCCACCCCTTCGAATGAACGCCACCACCGTCGGGCGCGATTCACTTGACACACGACGATCAGCGGTGGACGCAGTGACGCACGACGGGGCGCATGGAACATGTCGCAAGACTCCGAGTGCACCGGCGCGCCACGAATCAACAGTGGCGACGGAGCGTCACGATTGAACTCCGCGTCGTAACCACTGGCGAGTCGGACACGTTGGAGGGGGCATGGGCTTCACGATCGGCGGCATCCGCGAGATGCGCACCGGCTCACGGCGCCGCGGCCGTGCGGCCGAGTGCACAGCAGTGGCCGAGTACACAGGGCTGTGGGGCTGGGCCGTCGCGCCGGGAGCGCGGGCCGCGGCCGGCCGCTGCTCGTGCGGGCAGGCGCAGTGCCCCTCCCCCGGCGCCCATCCACTGGACTTCGCCCGCGAGGTCCCCGCAGGGGCCACGCTCGACACGGCGGCGGATGCCTGGGCCCAGGTGCCGGGCGCCTCGATGCTGCTTCCGGTGGGCCGCACCTTCGACATCCTCGACGTCGCCGAAGCGGCCGGGCGCCGGGCCCTGGTCCGCATGGAGCGGATGGGCCTGCCACTCGGCCCGGTCGCGGTGACACCGGCCGGGCGGGCGCAGTTCTTCGTGGCCCCGGGTGCCGCCGCCGAGCTCCCGCAGCTGCTGTACCGGATGGGCTGGGACGACGCGGGTCTGGACCTGCGGGCGCTGGGGCCCGGCTGCCACATCACCGCCCCGCCGTCCGACGAGGGCGGCCTGGGCCCGGTCCGGTGGCTGCGCCCGCCGGTGCTGGACACGGCGGCCGCACCGCCGCAGGCGCGGCTGCTGCTGGGCACGCTGGCGTACAGCTGCCATCGCGCGCCCCTTTGCGGCTGAACCGCCGCCACTTTCGCGGAGGTGGGGTCCCGCCGTCGGGGCTGCTCAATCGGTGGCCGCCCTCAGACACGGAGCCCGCCGATCCCAGGCGCGGAGCCCGACAAGACGAAGAGCCCGACCGCAGTTGCATCATGCGGTCGGGCTCTGTTGCGGGCGCGCGAGGCGTCAGTCTCCGATCAGGGCGTCCACGAATGCCTCCGGCTCGAACGGAGCCAGGTCGTCCGGTCCCTCGCCGAGACCGACCAGCTTCACCGGTACGCCCAGTTCACGCTGGACGGCGACGACGATGCCGCCCTTGGCGGTGCCGTCCAGCTTGGTCAGCACGATGCCGGTGATGTCGACGACCTCGGCGAACACCCGGGCCTGCACCAGACCGTTCTGTCCGGTCGTGGCGTCGAGGACGAGCAGGATCTCGTCGAGCGGTCCGTGCTTCTCGACGACGCGCTTGACCTTGCCGAGCTCGTCCATGAGCCCGGTCTTGGTGTGCAGCCGTCCCGCGGTGTCGATGAGGACGACATCGGCGCCCTCGGCGATCCCTTCCTTCACCGCGTCGAAGGCGATCGACGCCGGGTCGCCGCCCTCGGGTCCTCGCACGGTGCGGGCGCCGACGCGCTCGCCCCAGGTCTGGAGCTGGTCGGCGGCGGCGGCCCGGAAGGTGTCGGCGGCGCCGAGCACCACGCTGCGGCCGTCGGCGACGAGCACCCGGGCCAGCTTGCCGGTGGTGGTGGTCTTGCCGGTTCCGTTGACGCCGACGACCATCACGACACCGGGGGTGTCGACACCGCTCTCCGTCTTGACCGCACGGTCGAAGTCGGTGCCGAGCAGGGTGAGGAGCTCCTCGCGCAGCAGCGAGCGCAGCCCTTCGGGGGTACGGGTGCCGAGAACGCGGACGCGTTCACGGAGCCGCTCCACCAGTTCCTGGGTGGGTGCGACGCCGACGTCGGCGGTGAGGAGGGTGTCCTCGATCTCCTCCCAGGTGTCCTCATCGAGGTTGTCGCGGGACAGGAGCGTGAGCAGCCCCTTACCGAGGGAGTTCTGCGAGCGGGCGAGCCGGGCACGCAGCCGCACCAGACGGCCCGCAGTGGGCTCGGGCACCTCGAGGACGGGGGCGGCGGGCGCCTCCGGCTCGACGGCCTCGGGGGCTTCCTCGGCGGGAGCCTCGGCCGAGGGGGGACCGACCTCCTCGATGGTGCGGCGCGGTTCCTCGCGCGGCGTCTCGGCTTCCTCGCCGACATGGGGCTCGGCGGGAGGAGTGATGGTCGGCGTGCTCGACGGCGCCGGGGGCAGCTGCTTCTTCTTGCGGCTGCTGACCACGAGCCCGCTGATCACGCCGACCGCGACCAGGGCGATGACTACAGCAAGGATGACGAATTCCATAACCCACCCAGTATCAGTCACGTCCGCCGCGGGGGGCCGCCCCGAAGAATCACCCCCGAATCCCCTTGGGTGTTATACACCTTTTGGCGGTAAAGGCACGACCCTGCCTGTGGAGACCCTTGGCCTGGAACCCGTCCCCGACAGCGAGCGCACCGGCCGGGTCCGGACTCTCCCCCACCTGGGTCGGCGCGAACCCGACCGTGCTGCTGCTCACCATGGGTGCGGGGCTCGCCGTCTTCAACGGGCTGAACTTCTGGCAGGTGCTGGCCGTCGCGATCGCGGCGCCGGTCGTCAGTTTCGGACTGGCCGGCCTCGTCTCGATCGCGGGCAAGCAGGGCGGGGCACTCTCCCGGGCCGTCTTCGGTCAGCGCGGCAACCTACTGCCCGGTGCGCTGATCTGGATCGCCCGCTGGGGCTGGGAGACGGTGAACGCGGTAACCGGCGCCTACGCCCTGCTGGCCGTACTGGATCTGCTCTTCTCCATCGAAAGCAGCAGCACCCTGATCATGGCGACCCTGCTCGCCTTCGTGGGGAGCAACTTCCTGGTGTCGGGGCCGGGCGTGCGCGCCCTGCGGGTGTGCTGCACCTGGTCGGCGATCTCTTCGGAGGCTTCAGCATCCTCGTACTGATCCACCTCATCGGCCGGACCGAATGGCGGGACGTCCTGGACAGACCCGCCGGGCCCACGGCGATGATGATCGCCGGGGTCGGCACACTGGCGGCCGGCGGGATCAGCTGGGTTCCGACCGGCCCCGACTTCGCCCGCTATCTGCCGCGCACCGCGTCCGGCCGGGCAATGATCGTGGCGACCGTGGGCGGCACCGGGATCGCGTTTCTGCCGATGGTGCTGATGGGCTCCGTGATGGCGGTCGCCACGCCGGGCCTGGCCGTCACCCGGGATCCGGTCTCGTTCATCGGTCCCCTGCTGCCGGACTGGCTCTCGGTGCCGTATCTGCTGATCTCCGTGGTCGGCATGGTGCTGATCAATGCGATGTCGATGTATTCGGCCGGATTCACCGCACAGACGTTGGGATTCATGATCCCCCGCGCGTGGGCGGTCGGGGTGAATGCCGCCATCAGTCTGTTTCCGGGCTCGTTGCTGATGATGACGGCGGCGGGTTTCCTGGATTCCTTCGTATCTTTTCTGACGCTGCTCGCGGTGACGTTCTCGGCATGGATCGGCGTCTTCGGTGTGGATCAACTGCGGGGGCGTACGTACGACCCCGCGGCACTCCTGGACACCACACCGGCCAGCGCCTACTGGTACACCGGAGGTTTCGCCGTGACCGCCGTGACCGCGTGGGCCGTGGGTCTGGTGGTGGGCCTGCTCTTCACCGGCATGGAGTGGTTCTCCGGCCCGCTCGCCGCCACCTGGACCGGGCGCCACGGACTGGGCTGGGCGGCCACGATCGTCGTGTCCGCCGCGCTGTACGCGATCCTGCCGCGTCCCGCCGGCCGAGAACGGCCCGGAGGCGTCACACCTCTACACTTCTGACGCTACGTCAGCTAGCGTCCCGCCTCGCCGAGTCCGCCCGACGCAGGGGACAAGTGTCATGGCCTTCACAGTGGTCCGGTTCAATCTCGTCGATCCCGATGCCACCCCCGAGTCGCTCTCGGCCCGGTACCGCGCCGCGCTGGAAATGGCCGCGTACGCCGACGAGCACGGCGTCGACACCGTACAGACCGAGGAGCACCACGGCGCCGCCAACTCCTGGCTGCCCTCCCCCTTCGTCTTCGCGGGTTCGGTCTTCGGCGCCACCCGCCGGATCGCGCTCACCGTCTCGGCGATCATCGGCCCCCTGCACGACCCGCTGCGGCTGGCCGAGGACATCGCGGTCCTGGACCTGCTGAGCGCGGGCAGGCTGGTCACGGTGGCGGGGATCGGCTACCGGCCCGAGGAGTACGAACAGGCGGGTGTCGAATGGGGCAGGCGTGGCCGGCTCCAGGACGAGCTCCTGGAGACGTTGTTGCAGGCGTGGACCGGGGAACCGTTCCCGTACCGGGGCCGTACGGTCCGGATCACGCCACGCCCGTACACCCAGCCGCATCCGCTGCTGCTGGTGGGCGGCAGCTCGCGGGCGGCGGCGCGGCGGGCGGCCCGGTTCGGGCTGCCGTTCTTCCCGAGCGCGCATCTGCCGGAGCTGGAGGCGTACTACCAAGAGCAGCGTGCGGAATTCGGGACGGACGGCTTCTGCATGATGCCGTCCACCGAGACGCCGCTGCTGCATGTGTCCGAGGACCCGGACCGGACCTGGGCGGAGTACGGCGAGCACTTCCTGCACGAGGCGCGTACGTACGCCTCCTGGCAGTCCAAGGACATCCGCTCGGCCGTGCGTTCGGCGGCGACGACGGTGGCGGAGCTGCGGGACGAGGGGGTCTACCGGGTCATCACGCCGGACGAGTGCGCCGGGGCGGCCGGGGAACTGGACAGCCTGGTGCTGCATCCGCTGTGCGGGGGGATGCCGGTCGAGGAGGGGTGGCACAGTCTGCGGCTGTTCTGCGAGGCGGTCGCGCGCTGACCCGGGCCACCGGAACTGCCCCGGCACGCGGGTGCGGGCCGGGGCATTGCGTGGTCGAGGAGAGGGGCAGCGGGGATCAGCCCATCTCCTCCAACGCCTTGCCCTTGGTCTCCTTCACGAACTTGAGCACGAAGGGGATCGAGAGCGTGGCGAAGCACGCGTAGATGATGTAGGTGCCCGACAGGTTCCAGTCGGACAGACTCGGGAAACTCGCGGTGATCGCCCAGTTGGCGATCCACTGCGCGGACGCGGCGACGCCGAGCGCGGCAGCGCGGATCTTGTTCGGGAACATCTCGCCGAGGAAGACCCACACCACGACACCCCACGACAGGGCGAAGAACAGCACGAACACATGGGCCGCGACGAGCGCCACGATGCCCTGGGTGTGGGGCAGTTTGCCGTCGACCAGGTGGGCGGAGAAGGCCCAGGCCTCGAAGGCGAGGGCGATGGCCATACCGGTGGAGCCGACCAGCGCGAGCGGCTTGCGGCCCACCCGGTCCACCAGCACCATCGCGATCACGGTGCCGACGATGTTGATGATCGACGTGGTGAACGAGTAGAGGAACGAGGCCGAGGGGTCGATGCCGACGGACTGCCAGAGCGTCGCCGAGTAGTAGAACGCCACGTTGATGCCGACGAGTTGCTGAAAGACCGACAGGCCGATGCCGACCCAGACGATCGGCAGGAATCCGAAGCGGCCGCCCAGCAGGTCCTTGAACCTGGACTTGTGCTCACGGTGCATGGCGGTCTCGATCTCGGCCACCCGGGCGTCGAGGTCGACGTTCTTGCCCTCGACCTCCTCGAGGATCTGCCGGGCCCGGTCCTTCTTGCCGACCGAGATCAGGAACCGCGGCGACTCGGGGATCGCGAACGACAGGAGTCCGTACAGGGCGGCGGGGACCACCATCACACCGAGCATCCACTGCCAGGCCTCGATGCCGCCGATCTCGCCGCGCTGATCGCCGTCGGCGAGCTGCAGAATGCCGTAGTTGACCAGCTGGGAGATGGCGATGCCGATGACGATCGCCGCCTGCTGGAAGGAGCCGAGCCGGCCGCGGTAGGCGGGCGGCGAGACCTCGGCGATGTACGCCGGGCCGATCACCGAGGCCATACCGATGGCGAAGCCGCCGATGATGCGCCACATCGCCAGGTCCCAGAGCGCGAACGGGAGCGCGGAACCGACGGCGCTGATGGTGAAGAGCACGGAAGCGATCTGCATGCAGCGGATTCGGCCGATGCGGTCGGCGATGCGCCCCGCCGTGGCCGCGCCGATCGCACAGCCGATCAGGGCGACGGCGATGACCTGGGCGAGCGTTCCCGAGCCGATGTCGTACCGGCTGCGGATCGCCTCGACGGCGCCGTTGATGACGGAGCTGTCGTAGCCGAACAGAAAACCACCCATCGCAGCGGCTGCCGTGATGAAGATGACATGGCCGAGGTGGTCCGGATGGGCCTCCCGGGCTCCGGACGCCGGTCCCTGCGATGTGCTGGTCACTTGTACTCCTGATGCCTGGCCGCGTCGTCAGGTGTGGGGGCGAGCTCTTGTGGGGGGAGCGAGCTCTTCCAAGTGGCGCATAACTTCACGACTGCCACCACTTGAACATAAAAACGAATTTGCGGAGACTATACGTTCAAGTTTCGAAGTCAAGATTGCAAGATTGCTGCATTGGTGCACATTTATTCAGCAACACCCAAAAAGGTGCGTTGAAGCATTGAAGATTGAGTAAGGTTCAGCGCAGCCGCTGGCTGATGACCTTGGAGACGCCGTCGCCCTGCATCGAGACGCCGTACAGCGCGTCGGCGACCTCCATCGTCCGCTTCTGGTGCGTGATCACGATCAGCTGAGAGCTCTCCTGGAGCTCCTCCATGATCCGGATCAGTCGCTGCAGATTGGTGTCGTCGAGCGCCGCCTCGACCTCGTCCATCACATAGAACGGACTCGGCCTGGCCTTGAAGATCGAGACCAGCAGCGCCACCGCCGTGAGCGAGCGTTCCCCGCCGGACAGCAGCGAGAGTCGCTTGACCTTCTTGCCGGGCGGTCGGGCCTCGACGTCCACGCCGGTCGCGAGCATGTTGTCCGGGTCGGTCAGGATGAGCCGCCCCTCGCCGCCCGGGAAGAGCCGCGAGAAGACGCCCTCGAACTCACGGGCCGTGTCCCGGTACGCCTCGGTGAACACCTGCTCGACCCGCTCGTCGACCTCCTTGATGACCTGTATCAGATCGGCCCGGGTCTTCTTCAGGTCTTCGAGCTGCTCGGAGAGGAACTTGTGCCGCTCCTCCAGCGCCGAGAACTCCTCAAGGGCAAGCGGATTCACCTTCCCGAGTTGCTGATACGCCCGTTCGGCCGACTTCAGCCGCTTCTCCTGCTCGGCCCTGACGAACGGCTTCGGCTGGTTGCGCGGGTGCTCCGGGTCCTCCGGCAGCTCCTCGCCCTCGGTGGCCGGTGACGGTGGTACGAGCTGGTCGGGGCCGTACTCGGCGGCCAGCCCGGCCGGCTCGACGCCCAGCTCCTCCAGCGCCTTCGCCTCCAGCTGCTCCATCCGTAGCCGCTTCTCGGCACCGAGCACCTCGCCGCGGTGGACGGAGTCGGTGAGCTTGTCCAGCTCGCTCTTGAGCTCGCGGCCCTGGTTTCGCTCGGCCACCAGCTCCCGCTCCCGCTCCGCCTTCGCCGCCTCGGCCGCGACCCGCTCCTCCTCGGCCCGTACGACGGACACCTCGACATGGGCCAGCAACTGACGGGCGCCGGACGCGACGGCGGAGGCCACCGCCGCCTCGTGCCGCAGTCGGACACGGCGCTGCTCGGCGCGGGCACGGGCCTCGCGTTCGGCTCGGGCGCCCCGGTCGAGGGAGTCCGCGCGGCCCGCGAGTCCCTTGACCCTCTCCTCATGGGTACGCACCTGGAGGCGGGCCTCCATCTCGGTCTGGCGGGCGTTGGCACCGTCGGCGGCGAGCCGGTCGCGTACGGAGGTGTCCGGCTCCTCCTCGACCGGCATCTCCTCGGCGACGAGCAGCCGTTCGGCCAGCTCCTCGGCCTCCTCCGTCGCCCGCTCCAGCGCCTCCTGGGCACGGGTGGCGGACGCGGTCATCCGCTCGGCCTCGCCCGCGGCGCCACGGGCCTGCCCGGCGAGCCGCCCGAGCTGCTGAGCCACCCCGGACTTCTCCCGCTCGGCGTCCCGACGCCGCTCCCCCAACTCCTCGACCAGCCCGGCGCTCGCGCTGCGCCGCTCCCCCGCGAGCCGCTGGGACTCGGTCAACTCCGCGCACCGCACGGCCAGTTCCTCCAACTGGGCAGCGGCCTCGTCGACCGATGCCTGCACTTCGAGAAGGCTCGGCGCCCCGGCGGAACCGCCGTGCGCGAAGTGGGCCGAGAGGATGTCCCCCTCGGCGGTCACGGCCGTCAGTTCCGGGTGTACGGCGACGAGATCCTCGGCATCCTCCAGGGTGCCGACGACCACCATGTCCCGCACCAACCTCCTTACCGCGCCCACCAGTTCGACGGGCCCGCGGACGAGGTCGGCCACTGCGGGCGGAGCTCCGGCGGGCGCTCCGGCCACATCGACACCAGATGCACCAGCACCACCAGCACTCCCCTGATCAGGCACCCCACCCCGCGCCCCACCCAACAGCAGCGCCGCCCGCCCCGCGTCCTGCTTGCGCAGCAGCCGGATCGCGTCCGCCGCCGCGGCCGGGTCCGTCACCGCGACCGCGTCCGCCGCCGCGCCCAGTGCCGCCGCCACCGCAACCTCGTGCCCCGGCGCCACCGTCAGGAGTTCCGCGGCCGGGCCGAGCAGGCCCGACAGGCGGTCCCGCGCACCGAGCAGGACACCGGTGCCGTCCTTGCGTCGCAGACCGAGGGCAAGTGCCTCATGGCGGGCCGCGACCGCCGCCCGCTTCCGTTCGGCGGCGGTCGCGGCCTCCCGGGCCGCGGAGAGCGCCGCCTCCGCCTCCGTGAGTTCCCGCCTGGCGGCCTCGTGCCGCTCACCCAGCTCCGCGTCGCCCGCGTCCAGGCCCTCGACCTCGGCCTTGAGCTGTTCGTACTCCTCCTGCGCGGCGACCGCCCGCTCCTGCGCCTCGTCGCGCGAGGCGGCCAGCCGGTCGATCTCCGCCTGTGCCGAACCGGCCCGACTGCGGGCCGCGTTGACCTGCCCGTTCAGCCGGGCGAGCCCTTCGCGGCGGTCCGCGATGGCGCGGGCGGCATCCTTGAGCCTGCGCTCCTCGACCGCCAACTCCCTTTCCAGTTCGGCCCGGTGGGCGGCGGTGTCCTCCAGCGCGTGTTCCGCCGCCTCCAGCGCGGCCTCCAGCTCCGCCTCCTGCTCACGGATCCGGGCGGCCTCGCGCTCCATGCTTTCAGGGTCCCTGAATCCCGTGCCGCGCCGCTCCTCCTCGGGGGCGGCGCCGGCGCTCTTCACCCGGGCATCGGCCAGCGAGATCGTGCCGCGCACACGCTCGGCCAGCTGCGACAGCTCGTACCAGGTCTGCTGGGCCCGCTGGAGCCGCGGCGCCAGCCGCCGTACCTCGTCCTCCAGCTCCGCCTCGCGCGCCACGGCGGACTTGAGCTCCGCCTCCGCGGCCTCCCTGCGCTGCTTGAGTGCCGCTTCGTCGGCGATCTCGCTTCGCAGCGCGGTGTGCAGCCGCACCAGGTCGTCGGCGAGCAGCCGCAGCCTGGCGTCGCGCAGGTCGGCCTGGATGACGGCGGCCCTGCGCGCCACGGCCGCCTGCCGGCCCAGTGGTTTCAGCTGCCGTCGCAGCTCGTCGGTCAGGTCCTGGACGCGGGCCAGATTGGCCCCCATCGCGTCCAGTTTCCGCAGCGCCTTCTCTTTCCGCTTGCGGTGCTTGAGCACGCCCGCGGCTTCCTCGATGAATGCGCGCCGCCCCATCGGATCGGCATGGAGTACGGAGTCCAGCTGGCCCTGGCCGACGATGACATGCATCTCGCGGCCGATACCGGAGTCCGAGAGGAGTTCCTGGATGTCCAGGAGCCGACAGGTGTCGCCATTGATCTGGTATTCGCTGCCGCCGTTGCGGAACATGATCCGAGTGATCGTCACTTCGGCGTACTCGATGGGCAGTGCGCCATCGGAATTGTCGATGGTCAGCGATACTTCCGCCCGTCCGAGCGGCGGCCGCCCGGTGGTGCCGGCGAAGATCACGTCTTCCATCTTGCCGCCGCGCAGGGATTTGGCACCCTGCTCCCCCATGACCCAGGAGAGCGCATCCACCACATTGGACTTGCCCGAACCATTGGGACCGACGACGCACGTGATACCGGGTTCGAACCGCAGCGTCGTGGTGGAGGCGAACGATTTGAAACCACGCAGGGTCAGGGCCTTGAGGTGCACGCCGCCGGACTCTACCTTTCACTCTCGGTTTCGCTGATGAAGGTGCAGGGCACATCAGACGGTAAGGGAAGGGGTGTACGTCCGGGGCGGGTCCCGCACAGGTCCGAGCGGAAAAGAAAGAAGGGACGCCGAAGCGCCCCTTGTAAATCTTGTGCGGTGTTACCGGTGCAGCGGATGACGGATCAAGGACATGTCACGGTGGTGACAGATCAAGAGCAGTGATCTTCAATGATCCGGCGACGATCCGGGTGATGTTCTCGGACGGCTGGCGCGGACAGCCTGACCGGCCCTGGGGGCCATCGGTCAGGTCAGCGCCGGCTCCGCCTGAGGTACGTCGATGTCGATGCTGTCGAGCAGCGACTCTTGGTGCTGGGCGGCGGCATTGAGCGCGTCATTCTCGTCCTGAATCCGTACGAGCTCGGATTCGAGGTCCTGGACGCGTTGCTGGAGCCGTCGCATCTCGGCGAGGAGTCGCGGGTCGGAACCGCCGACGTAACCGAGAAGCGCCTTTGCCATGATGGATGGTCCTCCACACTGAGTGACCGACCGATGCGGTGTGGGTCGTGAGGGAATCGCACCCGCGGTGCTCGGCAGTGCTCTGTATTCACTGCTGTTCTGCTGCCAAACAGCTCTGCCAAACAGCTAAGGTGCGCGGGGATTTCAGCGTCTCACCAAAAAGTTTGACGGTCAACACGATCACGCCCTGTAGAGATGGGCGGCCCGGGGGCGCGCGGCTTGACGATCATGCGGCGCGACTCTCCTGCGGGACCCTCGGGGGCGTGGAGATCATCCTTAGTGCCGCAGCCTGGCACGCCAACCGAATCTTGGCAACCACCCGGTCATTCCGCAGGTCATTTCATGTGTACGCAGATGAGCGCCCGCTCCGTCACCCCGCGCCGCCCGTCGAACACGGTCCGAACACAGCCCCCCGTGACGGCCCCACATCGAGCCCGGATCAGCGGATCGCGAAGCCCTCGTATCCGCCGCGCGGGGTGTCCCAGATCTCAGTGACTCCGTCAACGTGCCCGGGTGTGTCGTCCGAGCGCAGCCATTCCAGTAGACGGTGGCAATTCTCACGTTGGCCCTCGGCGACGACCTGCACCCTGCCGTCGTCGAGATTCAGGGCGAACCCGGTGAGGCCACCGATCTCCAGAGCGTTTGCCCTGGTGAACCAGCGGAACCCTACTTGCTGTACTCGGCCGCGTACCCAGGCGGTGAGTCGTACATCTTCGTTCATGCCCGAACGCTAACCGGCCAATCGCTCTTGGAACACTTCCCGCCGATAGGGCATGGGCTACAGTCCCGTCGCAATAGCTTCACCCCATCGGGTGAATCATGTTGACGTCGAGAGCGGCGTCCAGACCCCCAGAAGGGCTCAGCAGATGGGACGCCATCGACGCTCCGCCGCAGCTCCTGCCGCTGAGTACCACGCGGCGGGGGACGCGGGCCGGCACCGGGGTGCGCGCCGCAGGAAGCGGTCCGGGATACCTGTTCGTACGGGACTGATCGGCGCGTCCGCGGCCCTTGCCGTGGGGGCCGTGGCGGTCGCGTCCGGTCTGCTGCCCGGCGGCGACACCTACACGATCGGCGGCGGCACGGCTGCCGACCAGGTGCGTACCAAAGGGGCCCCGGATCTGCTGACCCACGGCGCCTCCACCACCGCCCCTGCCGACCGCGCCACCGCGGCCGGCCGCGGCGTCGGGCGCGCCGATGGCCCGACGAAGGCGGAGTCCCCCACCGGGTCCCCGTCGTCCGCCTCCCCGTCGAAGACGTCCGGACCGACCGGGCGGGCGAAGCCCTCCGAATAACCGACACCGGCCGCCGCCGGCTCCGCGCAGGCCGCTGTGCTCACCCTGGTCAACCAAGAGCGCGCGAAGGTCGGCTGCAGCCCCGTGACGGCCAGCGCCTCACTGGCCTCGCTGGCCCAGGACTTCAGCGACGACATGGCTGCCCGCGACTTCTTCGACCACACCGACCCCGATGGCCGGACCCCCTGGGACCGCGCCGCGAAGGCCGGTGTGCAGGGGCTCGGCGGTGCGAACATCGCCCGCGGTCAAGCCGACGCGCAGGCCGTGATGGACTCCTGGATGAGCAGCGACGGCCATCGGGCAAACATTCTCAACTGCGATTACAAAACGCTCGGCGTCGGCGTGCACTTCGGTGCGGGCGGCCCCTGGTGGACCCAGGACTTCGGTTTCTGAGCACTCCCGGCACGCTCTCCAGCAGAAAGCGCACCCCATTGGTAAGCGCTGTGCGGCGTACGCTGGTCGGCATGGACGAGAACACCCGTCTGGACGCGCTCGCTTTTGATGTGTTCTCCAGGCAGTGCCCCTCACGCGGCACCCTGGAGCATGTCACCGGGCGCTGGGGCAGTCTGACGCTGGGAGCGCTGTACGAGGGCAGCTTCCGTTTCAACGAACTCCGTCGCCGGGTCGACGGGGTGAGCGAGAAGATGCTCTCGCAGACGCTCCACGCCCTGGAGCGGGACGGTCTGGTCCACCGCGAGGCCCAGCCCACCAATCCGCCGCGCGTCGACTACGAGCTGACGTCTCTGGGCCGGCAGGTCGCCGAGCGGCTGCTCGGACTGATCGAGCTCGTCGAGGGCCGGATGCCCGAGGTGCTCCAGGCCCGTGACCGTTACGACGAGGCCCACCCGAGCCCGGAGGCCGACGTCTAGGAAGCCGTGCGCGGCGGTCGCTGACAGCGCGGGCAGAAGTAGCTGGAGCGGTTCATCCATGGGCGGCGGCGCATCGGCGTACCGCAGCGGTGGCAGGGCTCGCCCTCTCGCCCGTACGCGTCGAGCGAGCGGTCGAAGTATCCGGACTCGCCGTTCACATTGACGTAGAGGCTGTCGAAGCTGGTGCCGCCCTGGTCGAGCGCCGCGTTCATCACCTCACGGACGTGGCCGAGCAGCTCGGCCGACCTGGGCCGGGTGAGGGTCGCGGTGGGCCGGTCGTAGTGCAGCTTCGTGCGCCAGAGCGCCTCGTCCGCGTAGATGTTGCCGACGCCGCTGATCAGCGACTGGTCGAGCAGGGCGCGCTTGACCGTTGTACGGCGCAGGCGCAGCGCGGTGTGGAAGGCGTCGTCGTCGAACGCCGGGTCCAGGGGGTCGCGGGCGATGTGCGCGATGGTGTCGGGCAGCCCGTCCGTGCTGTCGGCGGCGCATTCGTGGAGAGAGAGCCCGCCGAAGGTCCGCTGGTCGACGAAGCGCAGCTCGGTGCCGAGCGAGTCGTCGAAGCGGATCCTGATGCGCAGATGCTTCTCGTCGGGCGTGTTCTGCGGCTGTACGAGCAGCTGGCCGCTCATGCCGAGGTGGCCCAGCAGTGAGCTGGACGCGTCGTTCAGCGGCACCCAGAGGTACTTGCCGCGGCGCATGGCCGTTCCGAAGCGGGCGCCGCCGAGCCGGGCCGCGAAGTCCACACCGCCCGCGAGATGGCGGCGGACCGCACGCGGATGCAGCACTTCGACATTGCCGACCGTGCGGCCGGTGACCCAGCGCTCAAGACCGCGTCGTACGACTTCGACCTCGGGCAGCTCGGGCACGGTGTCGCTCCTGAAGAAGTGAACTGGAGAGATGAAAAGGATATCCGGGCAGGAAAAACCCCTCGGTGCGCAGGGCACCGAGGGGTTCTCGGGTCAGGCCGGAGCGACGTCCGTGGACGGCGACGGGTTGGCAGGGGTGTCGGCGGCCCCTCCGTCGGCAGCGGCCTTCGCCGCAGCCTCCCGCGCCTCCGCGGCGGCGCTGATCTCGCGCCAGGCGGACTCCGCCGCCTGCTGCTCCGCTTCCTTCTTGCTACGGCCGGTGCCGGTGCCGTACGAGACACCACCGACGCGAGCAGCAGCAGTAAAGGTCTTCTCGTGGTCCGGACCGGTCTCCGTGACGAGGTACTCGGGGACGCCGAGGCTCTCGCTCGCGGTGAGTTCCTGGAGGCTGGTCTTCCAGTCCAGGCCGGCGCCGAGGTTCGAGGACCTGTCGATCAACGGGTCGAAGAGCCGGTGGACCAGCTCCGAGGCCGCGCTGAGACCCTGGTCGAGGTAGACCGCGCCGATCACCGCTTCAAGGGTGTCGGCGAGGATGGATGCCTTGTCCCTGCCGCCCGTGCCCTCTTCACCGCGGCCGAGCCGGATGAAGGAGCCGAGTTCGAGGCCGCGGCCCACCTCCGCAAGTGCACGCGAGTTGACCACCGCGGCCCGCAACTTGGCCAGCTGGCCTTCGGGCAGGTCGGGGTGGGTGCGGTACAGCGTGTCCGTGACCACCAGGCCGAGTACCGAATCCCCGAGGAATTCGAGTCGCTCGTTGGTGGGCAGACCGCCGTTCTCGTATGCGTACGAACGATGGGTCAGCGCACGCACCAGAAGGGCGGACTCGAGGTGATACCCGAGCCGCCCTTCCAGAAGCGTGTGGGACGAGGCTGTGTTGACGTTGTCTGCCTGCTTCTTGGCGTTGGACAACTCAGACATCGGGCCTCTCACCAGCCGCTCAGACCTCGAGGACCTGGCGCTTGTTGTACGTGCCGCAGCTGGGGCACGCGATGTGCTGCAGCTTCGGCTCCTGGCAACGCTCACACGAAACCAGGGTGGGGACCGCAGCCTTCCACTGCGACCGGCGGTGGCGCGTGTTGCTGCGCGACATCTTCCGCTTCGGAACAGCCACGGCTACTTCTCCTGCTTCTCGTCGACGCCCGCTTCGGCGCCGCCCATGTTGTCCTTCTCGCCGTCCTGAACGGTGTCGGCGAGTCCTTGCAATGCCGCCCAACGGATGTCGACGGCATCGTGGTGGTGACCGGGGTTCTCGTCCAGCCTGATTCCGCATTCGGAACACAGACCGGCACAGGACTCCCGGCACACCGGCTGCATCGGCAGTGCGAGCACCACCGCATCGCGCAGCACTGGTTCGAGGTCGAACAGGCCGTCCTCGATGAAGAACCTGTCCTCGTCGTCCTCGGCGTCGTCGGCCGGCTCCGCTTTGCTGCGGCCCCGGTCATCGGCGTCAGGGTACGAGAACATCTCCTGGAAGTCCGCCACAACCTCTTGGCGCAGCGGCTCCAGACACCTTACGCACTCCCCCTCGACCGACGCACGGGCGGTGCCTGTGACAAGCACCCCTTCCATGACCGATTCGAGGCGGAGGTCCAGCTCCACGGGTGCGCCTTCCGGCACACCGATGACCCCGTCGATGCCGAGGGCTGGTGAACCGGGTGCGTCCACCGAGCGGGTCAGCCGCTGGAGGGCACCGGGACGCCGACCCAGCTCGTGCGTGTCGAACACGAGGGGGTTTCGGTGGTCGAGGTGGCCGTTCAGAGCTTTTCCTGCTTTCGAAATCATGTGCATCGCGCATTGTGGGGAGGGCCGACCGGATTCGGATTCGAAACGGGCAGCCGGGATCGCGGACATACGCGCGACCGAACAGCCAGGATACTGGACGCGCCGCCCAGCTCCCAATCCGGTCCGCCCCGGCTCTCTGCCGCCCGGTCAGCGCTCCTGTTCGTACCGGCGGAGCTGGTCCAGATCGATCATGCTGGTGTCGAACAGGCTGGTCTCGTCGAGGGCGCTCTCGCCCTGCGGCCGGAGCGCCTGCTGGGGCTGCATGGGCTGCTGCTGCCAGCCGTCGTACCCCTGGACCGGAATCTGGGCCTGGCTCTGGTCGTAGCCCTGCTGCTGATAGGCGGCGTACGGGTCCGGCTGCTGCTGGTACCCGTAGACGTCCTGCTGCGGCTGCTCCTGGTACGCGTACGTCTCCGCGTAGCTCGGCTGGGCCTGGGCGGGGAAGTGCGGCTGGACCTGCTGGTGCACCGGCTGCGGCTCCGGGGCGGCGAGCTCGGCGAGGCCGGCCCAGTGGTCCTCGTCGCTCATGTGCCCCTGGTTGCCCGCCGCGTCCTGGGCGGCCACGTGCGCGCCGAGTTCGTCGGTGGCGACCCGGCCGTGCAGCTTCTGCCGGCCTCGGCCGACCGCTTCCAGGGTCGTGGCGAGCACGGCCTCGAAGGCGCCGAGCTTGGTGTCCACGTATTCGTCGGCGCGGCGCTGGAGCGTGGCCGGGTCGGTGCTGCGCTCCGGGGCCTCGGCGAAGTCCGGGTCCTCGTACCCCTGCTCGTCGAAGGCCTGGCCACGGCCGAGGAGCTTCTCGCGGCCGCGGTCGACGGAACCGATGGTCTTGGTGAGGACGACCTCGAAGTTGGCGAGCTTGCTGTCGACGTACTCGTCCGCCTCGGCGCGGACCTCGGCGGCCTCCCGGCGGGCCTCGTCGAGAATGCGGTCGGCCTCGGTCTGGGACTGCCGGGCGATCTCGGTGTCGGAGACCAGTGAGCCGCGCTGGGCGTGGGCGGTCTCGATGATCCGCTCGGCCTCCTGACGGGCCTGCTCGACCATCTGCTCCCGACCGCCGATGAGCTCCTGGGCATGGGCGAGCGAGCCGGGCAGGGCCTCGCGCACCTCTTCGAGCATCGCGAGCAGCTCGGCGCGGTTGACCACGCACGAAGCCGACATGGGCATGGACCGGGCGCTCCCGACCGCCTCGACGATCTCGTCGAGCTTCTTCTGCACGTCCACCGTGTGCTCGCCACTCTCTACAGCCGATTTGGAGACGGACGGGACGACTGTACGGCCAGTCGGCGCCCGCCCGACACCTGGTGACGGTTCGTCAGCTCTTCAGCGCTGAGCGAGGCGTTCGGTGAGGGCTTCATGGACCACCGGGGGCAGCAGGTGGGAGACGTCGCCGCCCCAGGTGGCGACCTCCTTGACCAGGGAGGACGACAGGAAGCTGTAGGTGGGATTGGTCGGCACGAAGAGCGTTTCGACGCCGGAGAGGCCGTTGTTCATCTGGGCCATCTGCAGCTCGTAGTCGAAGTCGCTGACGGCCCGCAGGCCCTTCACGATCGCCGGGATGTCGCGCTGCTTGCAGAAGTCGACCAGGAGACCGTGGAAGGACTCGACCTCGACGTTGCCGAAGTCCGCGGTGACCTGGCGGATCAGGTCGATCCGCTCGTCGACCGTGAACAGGCCCTTCTTGGACTGGTTGATCATCACCGCGACATGTACGACGTCGTACAGCTTCGAGGCGCGGCCAATGATGTCGAGGTGTCCATTGGTGATGGGGTCGAATGACCCCGGACAGACGGCACGGCGCAACTTGGTCCCCTCGCTCTCCGGTCCGGTCATCATGCGTCTTCGCACGTAGAGGCGGCGCGACCGTACCAAAGCGTTCCCTCGCCGTAGCGACGGGTCCGCAGTGGCTCGAATCCCTTGGGCCAGTTGAATTCTCCGCCTCTCGTGCTGCGTTCCACGGTGACGAGGGCGTCGACTGTGAGCCACCCCTGGGCACGGAGTGTGAGCAGTATCTCGCCGAGATCGTCGTCGGTCACGGCGTACGGCGGGTCCAGGAACACCACGTCGTACGGCTCCGCGGGCGCCGGTCCCGTCACGATCTGTTCGGCTTTGCCGGTACGGACTTCGGCGCCGGGCAGGCCGAGTGTGCGGACGTTGTCCCGGACGGTGCGGACGGCCTTGGGGTCGGCCTCGACGAGCAGGGCGTGGACAGCGCCGCGGGAGAGTGCCTCCAGGCCGACGGCACCGGAACCCGCGTACAGATCCGCGATACGAGTGCCGTGGAGGCTGCCCAGGAGGGCTTCCCAGGTGGAGAAGAGGCCCTCACGTGCACGGTCGGAGGTGGGGCGGGTGCCGGTGCCGGGCGGGACGGCCAGGCGGCGTCCGCCGGCCGAGCCGGCGATCACGCGGGTCATGGATGTCTGGTCCTCGGTTCGTGGGCGGCCCACAGGATGCTGCGGCGCCGTGCCACCCACGATATGGCGTCGTGGCGGATGGGGCCCGCGCACCCGTCACCCCTTGTCGAGGTACTGTTCGCGCTCCTTGTCGAGCAGCGCGTCCAGCGCGATCCGCAGCTCGGGCAGGTGTTCCAGCTCCGGGTCGGCGGCGACGATCGTGGCGGCCTCCTCGCGGGCGGCGGCGATGACCTCCTCGTCGTCGATGACGGTGAGCATCCGCAGCGAGGAGCGGACCCCGGACTGCGCCTGGCCGAGGACATCGCCCTCGCGGCGCTGTTCGAGGTCGATCCGGGACAGCTCGAAGCCGTCGAGGGTGGCGGCGACGGCGGAGAGCCGGGCGCGGGCGGGGCTGGCCTCGTGGGCCTCGCTGACCAGCAGACAGAGTCCAGGGGCGGAGCCGCGGCCGACCCGGCCGCGCAGTTGGTGGAGCTGGGAGACCCCGAACCGGTCGGCGTCCATGATCACCATGGCAGTGGCATTGGGGACGTTGACCCCGACCTCGATGACGGTGGTGGCGACGAGGACGTCGACCTGGCCCGCGGCGAAGCGGCGCATCACGTCGTCCTTGTCGTCGGGGTTCATCCTGCCGTGCAGCACCTCGACGCGCAGACCGGTGAGCGGGCCCTTGGCGAGCTGTTCGGCGATCTCCAGGACGGCAAGGGGCGGGCGCTTCTCGCCGTCGTCCTCGGCCGCCTTCTTCTTCTTGCCCGCCGCCTCGTCCTCGGCGTCGTCGCCGATGCGGGGGCAGACCACATAGGCCTGGTGCCCGTTCTCCACTTCCTCGCGGACCCGTTCCCAGGCGCGGCTGAGGAAGTGCGGCTTGTCCTTGGCGGGTACGACATGGCTGGCGATCGGTGAGCGGCCGGCCGGCAGCTGGTCCAGTACGGACGTCTCCAGGTCGCCAAAGACGGTCATGGCGACCGTACGGGGAATGGGGGTCGCGGTCATGACCAGCAGATGCGGCGGCTGCTTTCCCTTGGAGCGCAAGGCGTCGCGCTGTTCCACCCCGAAGCGGTGCTGTTCGTCGACGACGACCAGGCCCAGGTCGTGGAACTGCACCTTGTCCTCGATCAGCGCATGTGTGCCGATCACGATCCCGGCCTCGCCGGTCACGAGGTCGAGCAGGGCCTGGCGGCGGGCCGCGACGCCCATGGAGCCGGTGAGCAGCACCACCTTCGTCCCCTGCTCGGAGCCGCCGAGCGCCCGCCCGTCGTCCGACCGCCGCCCCTCCTGAGGGGGCGCTTCGCGCCACAGTCCCCAGTTCTCGGCCAGCTCGCCCATCATTTCGGTGATGGAGCGGTGGTGCTGCTGAGCAAGCACTTCGGTGGGCGCGAGCATGGCGGCCTGCCCGCCAGCGTCGACGACGCCGAGCATCGCGCGCAGCGCGACCATGGTCTTCCCGGACCCGACCTCGCCCTGGAGGAGCCGGTGCATCGGGTGCTCGGTCGCCAGGTCGTCGAAGATCTCCTCGGAGACCTTCCGCTGTCCCTCGGTGAGGGTGAAGGGCAGCTTGGCGTCGAAGGCGTCGAGCAGTCCGCCGGACCTGGGTCTGCGGGCCACTGCCGGGAGCTGGGTGTCGGCGTATCTGCGGCGGGCCAGCGCGACCTGGAGGACGAAGGCCTCGTCCCACTTCAGCCGGTCCCTGGCCTGCGCGATGTCCGCCTTGGTCTGCGGGCGGTGGACCTTCAGCAGCGCTTCCGGGAGTGGAGTGAACCCGCGGCCCTCGCGCAGACTCGGCGGCAGCGGGTCGACGGCCTCCCGCGCGCTGGGCAGCACGGCGTCGACGGCCTTGGCGATCCGCCACGAGTCCAGCTGCTTGCAGGCCGGGTAGATCGGCAGCAGCCGCCCGGCGAATGCGTCCACCGCTTCCGTGGCCTCGGCCCCGTCGATGGACTCGGCGTCCAGCAGCTGGTACGTGGGGTGGGCCAGCTGCATCTTCCGGTTGAAGACGGAGACCTTGCCCGCGAACATCGCCCGCCGGCCCGGCAACAGCTCCTTGTGCGGTTTGTGGACGCCATGGCCGAAGAAGACCAGCTGGAGGCGGCCGTTGCCGTCGGTGAGGGTCACTTCGAGGCGCTTGCCGCGGCCGTTGTTGAACATCATGATGCGTGCGTCGGCGACCTGGGCGACCACCGTCACATGCTCGTCCAGCGGAAGGTCGGTCAGCGCCGTGAGCCGACCGCGCTCCTCGTACCGCCGGGGGTAGTGGTGCAGCAGATCACCGACCGTATGCAGGTCGAGGTGTTCGGCCATCACCTTCGCGGTGGCTCCGCCGAGCAGCTTCTTGAGGGGTTCATCGAACGCAGACACGCGATCCATTGCACACCACACCACTGACAGATGTCCGCCGGGCACCACGTGGAACACCGGAATCCGCTGGTCGGAATTGTCGCCACGCCCCCAGGACCGGCTCCCACGCTTCCGGCTCGCGATCACCTCTCACGGATTCCGTCGCCCGCCGGGCCGCCGAGCCGGACGGGGCAGCGGCCGGGCTGCCGTTCCACCGGACCGGCGAGCTGATCCCATGTCCGCGAGGGCGAGCCGGGTGAGGCACCTGGGTTCGAAGAGGCGCTCGCGTACGTGCACCGGGCGGTCGCCGGCTTCGCGGAGGCCGGGCCCGGCTTCCCCGGCCTGCGCACGGCCTCCGATCTGACGGCCGCCTGGCCGGAGGCGGACCTGAACCGCCCGGACGCGGCCCGGGCACGGGCCCGCAGCGTCCTCGATGCGTACGGGGACGAGGAACGGCGCAAGATGGGAAGTACGTGGCCAAGAATCCAAGCCCGTCCGGGGCTTGAGGACAGTCTCCCACCCGCGCGTCCGATGCACAGGTGCAGAAATCAAGCCCGCCCGGTGCTTGAGGACACCCGCGCCGGCCGCGCGCCGCCCTACTCCACCCCGATCAGCAGCGGAGCGCACTGGAGGCCGCCCCGGTACACCACCGTGTCGACCGCCAGATAGCCCTCCCGTACGTGCTCCTCCAGCTCGTCGGCCAGGCTGTCGGGGACGTCCTCGCCAAGGACCAGGGTGACCAGTTCACCGCCCGCCGCCAGCATGCGGTCCAGCACGTTCCGGGCCGTTTCCGGTACGTCCTCGCCGATGACCGCGACATCGCCGTCGATCAGGCCCAGGATGTCGCCGGCCTGGCAGATACCCGCCATGGTCCAGGACTGCCGCTCGGCGACGGCCAGTTCGGCGTAGCGGGTGGCACCGGCCGCGGCGGTCATCGCCACCACGTCCTCGTCGAAGCTGCGGTCGGGTTCGTGGACGGCGAGGGCCGCGATGCCCTGGACGGCGGCCCGGGTCGGGATCAGGGCGACCCGGACACCCTCCGCGCGGGCCTGTTCGGCGGCGGCAGCGGCGGTGTGGCGCAGCTCCGCGTCGTTGGGCAGCAGAACCACCTCGCGGGCGTGCGCCCGGCGGATCGCGTCGACCAGTTCGCCGCTGGCAGGCGGCTCCCCGGGGCGGGCCAGGACCGTCGTCGCCCCGGCCTCCTTGCACAGGCCGCGGAGCCCGTCGCCGGGGACCACCACGACGACCGCGCGCTGCACGGGTTCGGTGGGGGGGTGTACCCGGTCCGCGCCAAAGTGGGTGATCCGGATGCGGTGCGGCCGCCCCGCCTCGACACCGGCCTCCACCGCCGCACCCGCGTCGTCGACATGCACATGGACGTTCCACAGCCCGTCGCCGCCCACCACTACGAGCGAGTCGCCGAGCCCGTCGAGCCGGGTCCGCAGCCGGTCCACGGCGTCGTCCGTGGCCTCCAGCAGGTAGATGACCTCGAAGGCCGGTCCGCCCTCCGCGCAGTCCTGCAGCACAGGGACCACGGTCGCGGGCACAGCCACGTATGTGCGCTCGGGAGCCCGCCCGGAGACCGCTTCGACGAGCGCCCCGAGCACCGTCACCAGACCCCGTCCGCCGGCGTCCACGACGCCCGCCCGTCCGAGGACGGCGAGCTGTCCGGGCGTCGCTTCCAGGGCCGTCCGCGCTCCCTCGTACGCCGCCCGTGCGACCGCCGCGGTTCCGGCGTCGTCCGCCGCGCGTCCGGCGGCCTCGGCGGCTGCGGTGGCCACGGTCAGCACGGTGCCCTCGACGGGGTGGGCGACGGCCTGCCGGGCGGCTGCGGCGGCTCCGGTGAGCGCCCGGCGCAGATGGTCCGCGTCGTGCCCGTCGGCCAGCGCCCCTGCCATCCCGCGCAACAGCTGGGCCAGGATCGTGCCGGAGTTTCCGCGCGCACCGATCAGTGCTCCGTGCGCCATGGCCCGTATCGCGTCGGCGGCGACGGGCACGGTCGTACCGGTCTCATGGGCGGCGAAGACCGCTTCGACGGCCTGGGTCGCGGACTCCACGGTGAGATAGAGGTTCGTACCGGTGTCCCCGTCGGCGACGGGGTAGACGTTGATCGCGTCGATCGCCTCGCGCTCCCGGCCCAGTGCCTCCAGGGCCAGTGAGCACCAGGTACGCACCGCGACGGCGTCCATGTCGTCGGCGGTCTGCGGCACCTGTCGGTCCTCCTCGAAATCGGCCGTGGACGGCCGGCTGCACCGCAGAGTAGCCCCGTGCCGCCGGTCCGGCAGGGACAGGGGCGGGACAGGAGGCGGCGGAACCCATGGTAGTTTCGTTCCACCGACGCAGCCGTTGTATGCTGCTTCGGTTGCCCGATGAGAGTCGGGCCATTCCTCCGGTACCGCCACTTCAGTCAAATGAATCCGGCGCGCCGGAATTCACTGTAAGTGCACCTGAAGTCTTTGGAGTGACCCGTGGCTGCCAACTGCGACGTCTGCGGCAAGGGGCCGGGCTTCGGCAACAACATTTCGCACTCGCACCGCCGTACGTCCCGTCGCTGGAATCCCAACATCCAGCGCGTGCGTGCCGTGGTCGGTCGGACGCCGAAGCGGCTCAACGTCTGCACCTCGTGCATCAAGGCCGGCAAGGTCGCGCGCTGACGTTCCCGTCGTAGCGCAGCCTTCCGGTTGCCCAAAAAGCCGGTCCACCTCGGTGGACCGGCTTTTTGCTGTGCTCCTGGGGCCCTCACACGGTGCGCGTCAGCCAGCCGTGGTCGACGGGCTCGCCGGGCAGATGCCCGTCTGGGCCGTGACGGCGGTCAGCACGCTCACTCCGCGCACACCGAACGCCGGCATCGTCCTCGGCTCGGCCTGAATGCCCGCACCGCCGCCGGAATCGGAACCGGCGACGGTGAGTACACGGGCGGATACAGCAACAGATGGGGACACCCGCCGAAATCTAGTGGGCGTCCTCGATGTCCCCGAAATGGTCCCAGCCGCCCTTGCTGGTCCAGGGCGCCCCGTCGACCGTCACCTGCGGCAGCGCCGAGGGGTTGAGGACTTCGCCGATCACCTTCCAGCGGGCGGGCAGCTTCACGTCCGGCGGGAAAGTGGCGACAATCGCGTGGTCCTCTCCCCCGGTCAGCACCCACTGCAGCGGGTCCACGCCGACGGCCTGCCCGATGTCGGACATCTGCGAGGGGATGTCGATGAGTCCGGAGCGCAGATCGATCCGGACCTTGCTGGCCTCGGCGATGTGCCCGAGGTCGGCGACGAGTCCGTCGCTCACGTCCGTCATCGCGGTGGCGCCGAGTCCGGCGGCCGCGGGGCCTGCGTGGTACGGCGGTTCGGGGCGCCGGTGGGCCTCGACGAAGGCGCGGGGTGAGCGGAAGCCGCGGGAGAGCACGGCGTATCCGGCAGCGGACCAGCCGAGCCAGCCGGTGACGGCGACGACGTCGCCGGGCTGGGCGCCGGACCGGGTGACCGGTTCATGGTTGCGCAGATCGCCGAGTGCGGTGATCGAGACGGTGATCGTCTCGCCGCGCACCACATCGCCGCCGACCACGGCCGCGCCGGCGACCTGGCACTCGTCACGGATGCCGTCCATCAGCTCGCCGGCCCAGGTGACCGGGAGTTCGGCGGGGACGACCAGGCCGAGCAGCAGCGCGGTGGGCACGGCGCCCATGGCGGCGATGTCGGCGAGATTCTGGGCGGCGGCCTTGCGGCCGACGTCGTACGCCGTCGACCAGTCGCGACGGAAGTGCCGTCCCTCCAACAGGATGTCCGTACTGGCCACGACCCTGCGGTCGGGAGCGGACACGACCGCGGCGTCGTCGCCGGGGCCGAGCCGTACCGCCGGAGTGGTGGTGAGCCGGGAAGTGAGCTCCCTGATGAGCCCGAACTCCCCCAACTCGCCCACGGTTCCCTTCACCGAGTCTCACCTCTCATCTATCGCCCCGGACGATCGTCCGGGCTGCTTCAGCGGCCGGGGGTCCGGATCGTGGACCGGCCGCCGCCGCAGGGAGCAGTCTGCACCGGTTCTCATCGGCATGCCTGTCCCCCTTTCGCACCGCTGCACTTGCGGTCGCGGGCCGTCACTGCTGTCGGTACTGTCAAGAGATACGTCAACTTGTGTCTTGCGTGCGCCACGCTGTGGACGTCAACCGCCCCGTAGGTCTCCCCGCGGCCCGCGGCAACGCGATACCGTGGCGTCCCTTTCCCCCACATGATCCTCGTGGCCGCCCTGGAGGTTCCGTGGTACAGGCGTACATCCTTATTCAGACCGAGGTGGGCAAGGCGTCGACCGTCGCCGAGACCATCGCCAAAGTTCCGGGAGTGATCCAGGCAGAGGACGTCACCGGCCCCTATGACGTGATCGTGCGCGCCCAGGCCGACACTGTCGATGAACTCGGCCGCATGGTGGTCGCCAAGGTCCAGCAAGTGGAAGGCATCACCAGAACCCTGACCTGCCCGGTCGTTCATCTGTAGCCCCCGTCTACGCTGGGCCGGTGACATCATTGCGCCGCCGGTTCCGCCACCCCGTGTTTCTCGGTCCGTCCGTTGCCGCGCTGCTGCTGGCCGCGGCGGGCTGCTCCTCAACGGACGCCGCGGCGTCGATCACGGTTCCCACGCCACCGCCGGAAGCCGCAGCCTACTGCCGTGCACTGCACAAGGAGCTGCCGAAGACCGTTGCCGGACTCGACCGCGGTGACACCGGGACGAAGTCCGAACTGACCGCCGAGTGGGGGGACGGAGCGATCGTACTGCGCTGCGGTGTCCCCCGGCCCGCGAAGATGGACGACCCCATGGCCAAGGGGGTCGAGGCGGACGGCGTCAACTGGCTGCTGGAGCAGCCGGAAGACGCCGGTCCGCGTTTTACGACGACCTACCGCAAGGCGTACGTCGAGGTGAGCCTGTCCACGGCGTACGCGCATGACGCGAGCCCGTTGGCCGCGTTCGGCCCGGCCGTCCGGAAGACGGTTCCCAGCAGCCTGTAGAGCGTGCGCTCCCGTTCCGGAGCGCACGCCCTACGGCCCGGGTCTCGTCTTCTCAGCGCAGGCCGGTCGGCCGGTTCAACGCGGCCTGGATCAGCCGGTCCACCAGCTCCTGGTAGCTCACGCCGCTCTCCTGCCACATCCGCGGGTACATGGAGATCGGGGTGAAACCCGGCAGCGTATTGATCTCGTTGATCACGAAGCTGCCGTCCTCGGTGAGGAAGAAGTCGGCCCGCACCAGGCCCTCGCAGGACACGGCTTCGAAGGCGTCGACCGCCAGCCGCTGGACCTCGGCCGTCTGCTCCTCGGTGAGCGGGGCGGGCACGATCCCGGAGGCCGAGTCGATGTACTTGGCCTCGAAGTCGTAGAAGTCGTGCGAGGTCACCGGCGGGATCTCGGCGGGCACGCTGGCGCGCGGTCCGTCCTCGAACTCCAGCACCCCGCACTCGATCTCGCGGCCACGCAGCAGCGACTCGACCAGGAACTTGGGGTCGTGGCGGCGGGCTTCCTCGATCGCATCGTCGAGACCGGCGAGATCGTCGACCTTGGTGATACCGATCGACGAGCCGGCCCGTGCGGGCTTGATGAAGAGCGGCCAGCCGTGGTCACCGGCGAAGTCCACGATGCGCTTGCGGGCAGCGGAGGGGTCCGTGTCCCATTCGCGGGGACGTACCACGACGTACGGGCCGACCGGCAGCCCGAACGAGGTGAAGACCCGCTTCATGTACTCCTTGTCCTGGCCGACCGCCGAGGCGAGCACCCCGGCGCCGACGTACGGCACACCCGAGAGCTCCAGGAGCCCCTGAAGGGTGCCGTCCTCGCCGTACGGGCCGTGCAGCACGGGGAAGACGACGTCGACCTCGCCGAGCGCTTTGGGGACCGAGCCGGGCTCGCTGTACACCACTTCACGGCTGCCGGGGTCGACGGAGAGCACCACGCTGCCCTCGGCGGACTCGGCCAGCTCGGCCACGTCCGGCATCTTCCGGTCCGCGATGGCCATGCGCTCGGGCTCGTCGGCGGTGAGCGCCCAGCGGCCGTCCGTCGTGATGCCGATCGGCAGGACGTCGTACTTCGTCCGGTCGATGGCGTTCAGGACGGCGCCGGCCGTGACGATCGAGATGCCGTGTTCGGAGCTGCGGCCGCCGAACACGACGGCCACGCGCGGCTTGCGGAGCTGCTGCTCCGGGCTCTGGGGGAGGTTCTCGCTGCTCATATCGCGTTGAGCGTACCTGCTGGTACCACTCGCGTCAGCGTGGCCGGGGCCGCTGGAGCGATACGCAAACGTTCACCGGCTTGCGCGCCCTTCAGGTCCTCCCCCGGCGAACCCGTCAGCGTCGCTCGGGCTTCGCGCTGCGCGACATCAGCTCGCCCAGTGCGACCATCGGCGGCTTACCCTCGTGGACGATGCCGACGACCGTCTCGGTGATGGGCATGTCGACGCCATGCCTGCGCGCCAGATCGAGCACGGATTCACAGGACTTGACGCCCTCGGCGGTCTGCTTGGTGACCGCGATCGTCTCCTGGAGCGTCATTCCGCGGCCGAGGTTGGTGCCGAAGGTGTGGTTGCGCGAGAGCGGCGAGGAGCAGGTCGCCACCAGGTCGCCGAGGCCCGCGAGTCCGGAGAACGTCAGGGGGTCGGCGCCCATGGCGAGGCCGAGCCGGGTGGTCTCGGCGAGACCGCGGGTGATGAGCGAGCCCTTGGCGTTGTCACCGAGGCCCATGCCGTCGGCGATGCCCACGGCGAGACCGATGACGTTCTTGACCGCGCCGCCGAGTTCGGCGCCGACCACATCGGTGATGGTGTACGGGCGGAAGTACGGGGTGTGGCAGGCGGCCTGGAGGCGACGGGCCACCGACTCGTCCTGGCAGGCGACGACGGCCGCGGCGGGGCGTCGCTCGGCGATCTCCTTGGCCAGGTTGGGGCCGGTGATGACGGCGATGCGGTCCGCGCCGACCTTGGTGACGTCCTCGATGACCTCGCTCATCCGCTTGGCGGTGCCGAGTTCGACCCCCTTCATCATCGAGACGAGGACGGTGTCCGGTTCGAGGTGCGGGGCCCAGTCGGCGAGGTTGGCACGCAGCGTCTGCGACGGCACGACGAGCACGGCGAAGTCGGCACCGCGCAGCGCCTCGGCGGCGTCGGTGGTGGCCCTGATGGATTCGGGGAGCTCAATTCCCGGCAGATAGTCTGGGTTGGTACGGGTGGTGTTGACAGCCTCGGCAACTTCGGCGCGACGGCCCCAGAGGGTGACCTCGCAGCCGGCGTCGGCGAGAACCACGCCGAAGGCCGTACCCCATGAGCCGGTTCCGAAGACGGCTGCCTTTGCGGGGTGCGTCACTTGGGTCCCTTTCCTTCGGCCTTGCGCCGCTGTTCTGCACGGGCCTGGCGGTGGTCGTACGGCTCCGCGGGCGCCTTCTCGCCCCGCACGATCTCCAGCTGCGTGGTCACCGCCGCCATGATGGCCTCGGTCGCCTCGCGCAGGACGTCCGGCGTCGGATCCTCGTCGTAGAACCGGGAGAGGTCGACGGGCGGTCCGGCCTGCACCTGAAGGGTCTTGCGGGGGAAGAGCCGGAGCTTGTTCTCCTTGGCGTACGGCGGCATGACCAGGTTGGCGCCCCACTGGGCGACCGGGATGACGGGGGCCTTCGTCATCAACGCAACGCGGGCCGCACCGGTCTTGCCGGCCATCGGCCACAAGTCGGGGTCGCGGGTGAGGGTGCCCTCCGGGTAGAAGGCGACGCATTCACCGCGCTCGATGGCGTCGACGGCGGCCCTGAAGGCGTCCAGCGCATTGGTCGTCTCGCGGTACACGGGGATCTGTCCGGTGCCGCGCAGCATCATTCCGACAAAGGGGGTCTTGAAGAGGCCCGCCTTCGCGAGAAGCCGCGGCACCCGTCCGGTGTTGTACTGGAAGTGACCGTAGGAAAGCGGGTCCAGATAGGAGTTGTGATTGACCGCAGTGATGAATCCGCCGTCGGCCGGAATGTGTTCCATTCCCCGCCAGTCGCGCTTGAACAGAACCACCAACGGCGGTTTTGCGATGACCGCCGCCAGGCGGTACCAGAAGCCGATTCTGCGGCGGGACACTCGGACACCTTCCTCTAAGGACCTGACTACTGCCTGGCTACCGACCGGTCAAGTCTCGCCCCAGGCCCCTGCTCTGTCGAGAACACCGTACGCCCCGCTTTCGGGACCGAACCTCCGGGTTCTCGCACCGGCAGGCGAGAATAAGCGGCGATGCGCATCGAGAGGCAGATCGCCACGAACACCGCCCCGGCCGGTCCTTGGTCGCTGGTCGTCCCGTTGAAGCCTTTGGCGCGGGCCAAGAGCAGGCTCGCGCCTGCGACGGGCGCCGCGCTGCGCCCGCGGCTCGCCCTCGCCTTCGCACGGGACACCGTGGCCGCCGCCCTGTCGTGCCCAGCGGTACGGGATGTGGTGGTCGTCACGGACGACACGGAGGCCGGGGCGGCTCTCGCGGCCCTCGGAGCGCGAATCGTTCCCGACGAACCGGACCGCGGGCTCAACGCCGCCCTGGCGCACGGTGAGCGGACCGTGCGGGCCGAGCGGCCAGGGGCGGCTCTCGCCGCCCTCAATGCGGATCTGCCCGCGCTGCGCCCCGGAGAATTGGCCCGGGTACTCAATTTTTCCGCCGCATTTCCCCGCGCATTTGTCACCGATTCGGCTGGAATCGGTACAACATTTCTGTCGGCTGCGCCGGGAGTGGAATTGCGACCGGCTTTCGGCGGTTCTTCCCGGGCCCGACATCTGGACTCCGGAGCGGTGGAAATCAGCCTGACCGGCATCGATTCGGTCCGCCAGGACGTGGACACCGGCGACGATCTGCGGGCGGCCCTGACCCTGGGCGTCGGCCCGCACACGGCGGGGCGCTGGGCCGCCGGAGCGCCCCTCGGGGACCGATAGGCTGCCGTTCATGCAGGCGACCTCGTACACGTACGACCCCGAGACGCGCACCGGCAGTGTGCTCCTCGACGACGGCACCCCGGTGGAATTCGACGCCCGGGCCTTCGACGCCGGCGGTCTGCGGCTGCTGCGTCCGGGGCAGCGGGTGCGGATCGAGGTCACCGGCGAGGGCGCGGATCTACGGATCACGCTGGTGACGCTGCAGACGTTCTGAACGGCTCCGCACACTGCCCACAACAGCCCGCGGGCCGGGCTCCCCGAGGGGAGCCCGGCCCGGCGCGTGAGTAGCCCTGCGCTGCTCGGCCTCACTTCTTCCGTGCAGTGGCCTTCTTCGCCGTGGTCTTGCGCGCCGTGGCCTTCTTCGCGGGAGCCTTCTTCGCCACGGCCTTCTTGGCGGGCGCGGTCTTGGCGGCGACGGCCTTCTTGGCGGCCGTCGTCTTCTTCGCCGCCGCGGCGGTGGTCTTCTTCGCGGCCGCTGCCGTGGTCTTCTTGGCCGCCGTGGTGGTCTTCTTCGCGGTGGTCTTCTTCGCAGCAGCGGTCTTCGCCGCGGTCACGGTCTTCCTGGCGGTGACCTTCTTCGCCACGGCCTTCTTGGCGGCGGCCTTCTTGGCCGCGGCCTTGGTCGTCGCACGGGCAACACCGCCCGTGAGGCTGCCCTTGGGCGCCTTCTTCACGGCCACCTCGCCCTTGGGGAGCTTCTTCGAGCCGCTCACCAGGTCCTTGAAGCCCTGTCCTGCACGGAAACGGGGCACCGAGGTCTTCTTGACCCGCACCCGCTCACCCGTCTGCGGGTTGCGGGCGTAGCGGGCGGGGCGGTCGACCTTCTCGAACGAGCCGAAGCCGGTGACCGATACCCGGTCCCCCGCGACAACCGCACGGACGATCGCGTCGAGCACCGCATCGACGGCGTCGGCGGCCTGCTGACGGCCGCCGACCTTGTCGGCAATCGCTTCTACGAGCTGCGCCTTGTTCACGTCTTCCCCTTCGGAGACATTGCCAGAACGAAAGTGTTCAAGCGTTTTCGCACGTTAGGCAGATATATACCGCAAATCAAACACGAAACGGGCTAATCACCCTAGTGCCGCAACGAAGTCGACCGCCGCACAGTTCCGCAGAGTCAGTCACCTTCGGGGAATCGGCCCTCATCGAGGTCCTTCATCAACCGGTCCAGACGCCTTGCCGCATCCGGGAGATCGTGCTTAGCCGCGGCCGTGATGACCAACAGCTTCCGGGACAGCGCCATCCTTACGCCCTCCGGGACTTGCAGTGCGCGCACTCTTGTGTGCGCTTCCTTCAATCGGTCGGCGACTTGGCCGTAAAGCTTGAGTTGGCTGTCGCGTTCCATGCACCGATTGTGCCATCTGGGGCGAGTTGTCGCCCGACGGGGTCTCAACAAGCGACTGCGCCCCCTACCAGATGGTGGGGGGCGCAGTCCTGGAAACGCGCTGCTCAGGCGTTAATTGTACGCGGCTTGAAGGTCGGCCTTGCCACCTCATAAGTCGCGATGTCCGCTTCGTTCTGAAGGGTGAGACTGATGTCGTCCAGCCCGTTCAGCAGTCGCCAGCGGGCATTCTCGTCGAGCTCGAAGTCGGCCGTGATGCCCTCGGCGCGGACCTGGCGCGCCTCCAGGTCGACGGTGATCTCGACCGTCGGGTCGGCCTCGGTCAGCTCCCAGAGCGCGTCGACGACCTTCTGGTCGAGGACGACGGTCAACAGCCCGTTCTTCAGCGAGTTGCCCCGGAAGATGTCGGCGAACCGGGAGGAGATCACGGCCTTGAAACCGTAGTTCTGCAGCGCCCACACGGCGTGTTCGCGGGACGATCCGGTACCGAAGTCCGGACCGGCCACCAGCACCGTGGCGCCGCTGCGCTCCGGGCGGTTGAGGACGAAGTTCGCGTCCTTGCGCCAGGCCTCGAAGAGTCCGTCCTCGAAGCCGTCGCGGGTGACCTTCTTCAGCCAGTGGGCGGGGATGATCTGGTCGGTGTCGACGTTGCTCCGGCGCAGCGGGACGGCCCGGCCGGTGTGCGTGGTGAAAGCTTCCATGATTCTCAGACTCCGGCAGGCGTACGGGCGTCGGACAGGTCGGCCGGCGAGGCCAGGTGGCCCAGCACGGCGGTGGCGGCGGCGACCTGCGGGGAGACCAGGTGCGTACGGCCGCCCTTGCCCTGCCGTCCCTCGAAGTTGCGGTTCGAGGTGGAGGCGGAGCGCTCGCCGGGGGCCAGCTGGTCGGGGTTCATGCCGAGACACATCGAGCAGCCCGCGTGCCGCCATTCGGCGCCTGCGGCGGTGAAGACCTTGTCCAGGCCCTCCTCGACGGCCTGCAGGGCGACCCGGACCGAGCCCGGGACGACCAGCATCCGTACGCCTCCCGCGACTTTGCGGCCGTCCAGGATCGCGGCGGCATTACGCAGGTCCTCGATCCGGCCGTTGGTGCAGGAGCCTACGAAGACGGTGTCCACGTTGATCTCGCGCAGCGGCTGCCCGGCGGTCAACCCCATGTATTCCAGGGCCTTTTCGGCGGCATTGCGCTCCGAGGCGTCCTCGTACGAAGCCGGGTCGGGGACGTTGGCCGAGAGGGGCGCGCCCTGGCCGGGGTTGGTGCCCCAGGTGACGAACGGCGCCAGTTCGGCGGCGTCGATGACGACCTCGGCGTCGAAGACCACGTCGTCGTCCGTGCGCAGCGTCTTCCAGTACGCGACGGCGGCGTCCCAGTCCTCGCCCTGCGGGGCGTGGTCGCGGCCCTTCAGGTAGTCGAAGGTGGTCTCGTCCGGGGCGATCATGCCTGCCCGGGCACCGGCCTCGATCGACATGTTGCAGATGGTCATCCGGGCTTCCATCGAGAGCTTCTCGATGGCCGAGCCGCGGTATTCGAGGATGTAGCCCTGGCCGCCGCCGGTGCCGATCCGGGCGATGATCGCGAGGATCAGGTCCTTGGCCGTGACGCCGTCGGGCAGTTCGCCGTCGATGGTGATCGCCATCGTCTTCGGGCGGGCCATCGGCAGCGTCTGGGTGGCCAGCACGTGCTCGACCTGGCTGGTGCCGATGCCGAATGCCAGCGCGCCGAACGCACCGTGTGTGGAGGTGTGGGAGTCGCCGCAGACGACCGTGGTGCCGGGCTGGGTCAGCCCCAGCTGCGGGCCGACCACATGCACGACGCCCTGCTCGACGTCGCCCAGCGGGTGCAGCCGTACACCGAACTCCGCACAGTTCTTGCGCAGCGTCTCCAACTGGGCACGGGAGACCGGGTCGGCGATGGGCTTGTCGATGTCGAGGGTCGGGGTGTTGTGATCCTCGGTGGCGATGGTGAGGTCGAGGCGCCGCACCCGGCGTCCGGCCTGACGGAGGCCGTCGAAGGCCTGGGGGCTGGTCACCTCGTGCAGCAGGTGCAGATCGATGAAGAGGAGGTCGGGCTCGCCTTCGGCGCGCCGGACGACATGGTCGTCCCAGACCTTCTCCGCGAGTGTCCTACCCATCGCTTTCCCTCCGGCCGGCGTCTTCGCCGGCCCAACTAGAGATTCGGTGCGCCGCCGTCCGGACCCCCGTGCGGGGCGGTGGCTGCGGGCCGTTGTGTGGCCGCCCCTACAGGTTCGCAACTTCCGCCGAAAATTGAACTTGCGTTTCACAGAGTGAGACGGGAGTATCGTCGTATGGACAACTCTAGCGGCGTCGGCGTTCTCGACAAGGCAGCTCTGGTATTGAGCGCCCTGGAGTCCGGTCCGGCCACCCTCGCCGGGCTGGTCGCGGCGACCGGGCTCGCACGACCCACGGCACATCGACTGGCCGTGGCACTCGAACACCACCGCATGGTGGCGAGGGACATGCAGGGCCGTTTCATTCTCGGCCCCCGGCTGGCGGAACTGGCGGCGGCGGCGGGTGAGGACCGCTTGCTGGCCACGGCGGGACCGGTGCTCACTCACCTCCGTGACATCACCGGCGAGAGCGCGCAGCTCTACCGGCGACAGGGCGACATGCGGATCTGCGTGGCGGCGGCAGAGCGGCTGTCCGGTCTGCGGGACACCGTGCCGGTCGGCTCCACGCTCACCATGAAGGCCGGCTCGTCGGCCCAGATCCTGATGGCCTGGGAGGAGCCGGAGCGCCTGCACCGCGGCCTCCAGGGCGCCCGTTTCACGGCGACGGCACTCTCGGGCGTACGGCGCAGGGGCTGGGCCCAGTCGATCGGCGAGCGCGAGCCGGGCGTCGCCTCGGTCTCGGCGCCGGTGCGCGGCCCCTCGAACCGGGTGGTCGCCGCCGTCTCGGTCTCCGGACCGATCGAGCGGCTGACCCGGCACCCCGGCCGGATGCACGCCCAGGCGGTCATCGACTCGGCGGCCAGGCTCAGCGAGGCCCTGCGCCGCACCGGCTGACGTACACGGAAAAAAGCCCTGGCCGCCCCAGCGTCGTGGCGGCCTCTCTCAGTACCTCACTGCGCGGACGAGCGGTGCGCGAGACGGTCCGCGGCCCTGCGACCCCGCCCCTCGATCGGCAGTACGCCGGTCGCCGCAGCCAGTCCGTAGGCCGGCATATCCGCGTAGATGGATTCGCAACCGCCCTCGGGCACTATGTACGTCTCGTGCCACAGCCCCACGTGCTGCCGGGACTTCTTCTCCTTGCGGTTCAGCATCGCCCACGCCTTGCGGTGCAACATGTCAAAAGCGCTCGCGTACGCGTACAGCTTCTCCTTCGACTCCCAGTACTGGACGACGCAGTACGTGCGCGGCGAGCCGGACAGCAGCGTGTAGCCGAGCAGGCCCGCCTCATGCACCAAGTCGCCGTCCAGGACCTGGACATGATGGAGACGTACCCCACGAAGGCGGAACAGGTGGAGACGGCGGTCGCGTCGGCGGTGCTCTGCGAGCCACTGCTGATGGCGCTGCGCAGGATGGCTCAGGAGGAGGAGTCGGCCCGGCGGTACGGACTCTGACGGACAAGCAGTAGGGCCCTTCACCTCAGTGAAGGGCCCTACTCTGTCGCTCTGTTGTACCCCCGACCGGATTCGAACCGGCGCTACTGCCGTGAGAGGGCAGCGTGCTAGGCCGCTACACAACGGGGGCTTGTTACTGCTGTTGCATTTCTGCGCTGGGCTACCAGGACTCGAACCTAGAATGACGGTACCAGAAACCGTAGTGTTGCCAATTACACCATAGCCCATGGTGTTACAAGTACCCCCGACCGGATTCGAACCGGCGCTACTGCCGTGAGAGGGCAGCGTGCTAGGCCGCTACACAACGGGGGCCCTAGCGATCCTGCATCGAGAGCGTGGGTGCGACCCAGATGATCTCGCGGGAAGGATCTGTACCCCCGACCGGATTCGAACCGGCGCTACTGCCGTGAGAGGGCAGCGTGCTAGGCCGCTACACAACGGGGGCTTGTTACTGCTGTTGCATTTCTGCGCTGGGCTACCAGGACTCGAACCTAGAATGACGGTACCAGAAACCGTAGTGTTGCCAATTACACCATAGCCCACCAAAACTCAACCCCCGGAAGGGGGTTTTGTTCGGTTTGCGCTTCCCGTTCAGATCTTCCGTCCCGCTCGGGCGGCGCAGGAAGAACATTACCCGAAGGTGTCCGGCGCTCCAAAACGGGTATTGCCCGCCAGCAGGCCGGGAAGCTGATCGAGCCCGCTGATCCGGACGAGCTCGGGCCGCCCACCGCGTCCGCCGCGGTCCAGCCAGATCCCCATCAGCCCCGCGGCGACCGCGCCACTCGCGTCGATGTCCGGCTCGTCCCCCACATACGCGACCTCCTGCGGCTCCAGCGCCAGCGCGTCGCAGGCGGCGTGGAAGGCTCCGGCCTCGGGCTTGGAGACGCCCAGCTCCACAGCGCACACCACGGCCTCGAACCGCTCCCGCACACCGAGCGTGCGCAGCTTCCGGTCCTGGTTGTGGATGCTGGAATTCGACAGCACCCCGTGGCGGAAGCCGTCCGCCAGCAGATCCAGCGCGGGCAGCACATCGGGAAAGAGCGACCAGGCGGTTTCGTAATGGGCGGCGTGCCGAGCAAACCAGTCGTCGGCCTCGGCGTCGTCCAGCGCCCGCGAGAGGAACTCCCGGACCCGGTCCCGGCGCTGCCCCTGGAAGTCCGTCTCCCCGGCGGCGAACCGCGCCCAGTGCACATCGGTGATCGCCCGCCACGCAGCGAGGGCCTGCTCGACGGAGTCGTATCCGTCGGGCAGGCCCTCCTGTTCGAGATGCTTGCTCATGCCGGCGCGGTCGGCGCCCGTGTAGTCGAAGATCGTGTCGTCGATGTCCCAGAGGACCGCGCGGATCGTCATGTGGCCCAGCCTAGGTTCCTACGCGGCGGGCGCGCTGGGCTTCGCGGTGCTCCGTAGGCCGATGAAGACAAACTTCAGGTCGTCGATGTCCTCAGGGGTGAAGGTCGTCCGGGCCCGCCGGGCGCCCGGTCGTGGAAGGGACTGCCGACTTCATACAGGTCACCCAGGCCGAGCAGACCACGCTTCGCGACCACGTCGACAATGAGCGTGATGAAGTCCAGCTGGCCGGCGCTCAGCTGCTTGCCCGCGATGAAGCCCTCAAACGCCTGCTGGGCTGCTTGCCTGTCCAGTCCTCACTGGTGATCTGTTCGTTGTGGCGCAGATTGTGGACGGTCGGCTGGCCCTCGTGACGCAGCAGGTAGGCGCGGGCCTTCTGCCGGAAGCGCTGTTCGTCGGTTCCGGTCGGGACACCGCGGATCTCGGCCTCGGTGATCTCGCCGAACTCGGAGACGCGCTTCCCGCTGCCGATCCGGGTGTCGCCGAGGATCTCGGTCGGCTTCTGCCACGAGCCGGTGGCCGCTTCCAGATCCGAGAAGTCCTGGCGGAAGAGCTGTGCGAAGAGTTCTGGCATTCCGGGCTCACCAGCCCTTGAAGCAGTCGCCGACGTCCGCGTCGTTGATGCTGCGGCCATCGGCCGGCAGCCGTAGACCGTTCGCGTGTTCCGCTAAACGATCCTTCAGAGTGGTCAGGGCGTCGCCCCAGCCGGTACCGACGGCCTCGATACGGCCCTTGTCGTCCCATGCCCGGAATGCCGCAGCCGTATCGTCGATCGCCTTCCGCAAAGGCCCTTGCAAATCCGTTACGAGCGTGTCTGCGGCCCCCGCCGAAGCATATAACTCAGCCGCGGAGAGGTTGAGATCCCCTGTCATCTGCCCTTCATTCCTGCGTCACGCACCCCTGTCGGGCCACGCCGACTGATCCTGGCCACGTCGAAAATTCCCGTAAGTGAACGACGATATTCGACTGAATCCCGTACCCCACCCCGGCTGAAACGCGCCTCGTAGCCGGGAAACGGCCGAGGGGACGGCCCCCGGAGTGAACCGGTGGCCGCCCCCTCCGGGCGTGACCTGGATGCCTACGCGGCGGCCAGCTTGGCCAGTGCCGCGTCGATGCGGGCGATCGTCTTCTCGCGGCCCAGGATCTCCAGGGACTCGAAGAGCGGCAGGCCGATCGTGCGGCCGGTGACCGCGACGCGGACCGGGGCCTGGGCCTTGCCGAGCTTCAGGCCGTGCTCCTCGCCGGCGGTGAGGATGGCGTTCTTCAGGGCGTCCGCGTTCCACTCGGCGGCGGCCAGCTTGGCGCGGGCCGTGACGAGCAGGGCGTCGGAGCCCTGCTTCATCGCCTTGGCCCAGGACGCCTCGTCGATGGCCGGCTCGTCGAGGAAGAGGAAGTCGACGTTGGCCGTGATGTCCGAGAGGACCGTGACACGGGTCTGGGCGTGCGGGGCGATCGCCGCGAACTGCTCCGCGTCGAAGGACTCCGGGACCCACGGGGCGAACGGCGCCTTCAGCCAGGGGCCGCACGCCTCGGTGAACGCCTTCACATCCAGCTTGCGGATGTGCTCGGCGTTGATGTGCTCGCACTTCTTCAGGTCGAAGCGCGCCGGGTTGGCGTTGACGTCCTTGATGTCGAACGCGGCCACCATCTCCTCGATGGAGAAGATGTCGCGGTCCTCGGCGATGGACCAGCCCAGCAGGGAGAGGTAGTTGAGCAGCCCCTCGGGCAGGAAGCCGCGCTCGCGGTAGAGGTTGAGCGAAGCCTGCGGGTCGCGCTTGGAGAGCTTCTTGTTGCCCTCGCCCATGACGTACGGGAGGTGGCCGAACGCGGGGGTGGCCTTGGCGATGCCCAGCTCGATGAGCGCCTTGTAGAGGGCGATCTGACGCGGGGTGGAGGAGAGCAGGTCCTCGCCGCGCAGGACGTGGGTGATCTCCATCAGCGCGTCGTCGACCGGGTTGACCAGCGTGTAGAGCGGGGCGCCGTTGGCACGGACGATGCCGTAGTCCGGCACGTTCTCCGGCTGGAAGGTCAGCTCGCCGCGGACCAGGTCGGTGAAGGTGAGCGCCTCGTCGGGCATCCGGAAGCGGACGATGGAGGTGCGGCCCTCGGCCTCGTACGCGGCGATCTGCTCGGCCGTGAGGTCGCGGCAGTGGCCGTCGTAGCCGGACGGCTTGCCGGCGGCGCGGGCGGCGTCGCGGCGGGTGTCGAGCTCCTCGGTGGTGCAGTAGCAGTGGTACGCGTACCCGCCTGCGAGAAGCTTCTCGGCGACATCCTTGTAGATGTCCATGCGCTGCGACTGGCGGTACGGGGCGTGCGGGCCGCCGACCTCGGGGCCCTCGTCCCAGTCGAAGCCGAGCCAGCGCATCGACTCCAGGAGCTGGTTGTAGGACTCCTCGGAGTCGCGGGCCGCGTCGGTGTCCTCGATGCGGAAGACCAGGGTGCCGCCGTGGTGGCGGGCGAAAGCCCAGTTGAAGAGGGCGGTGCGGACCAGGCCCACATGGGGGTTGCCGGTCGGGGAGGGACAGAAACGTACGCGATGGGGTGTCCCCTGCTCGAGCGGAGCCGAGAGCTTGGGGAATGGTGCGTTAACCACGCTTGATCACCTTGTTGGTGAGAGTGCCGATGCCTTCGATGGTGACGGCGACCTCGTCGCCGACATGGAGGGGTCCGACCCCTGCGGGAGTGCCGGTGAGGATCACATCACCCGGGAGCAGCGTCATGGCTTCCGTGATGTGGACGACCAGATCCTCGATCGAGCGGATCATGTCGCTCGTACGGCCCAGTTGGCGTTGCTCGCCGTTGACCGTGGCCTGAATGGTCAGGTCGCTGGGGTCGAGGTCGGTCTCCACCCAGGGGCCGAGCGGGCAGGACGTGTCGAAGCCCTTGGCCCGTGCCCACTGCTTCTCGCGCTTCTGGACATCGCGGGCGGTGACGTCATTGGCGCAGGTGTAGCCGAAGATGACGTCCTTCACGCGCTCACGCGGCACTTCGCGGCACATGCGGCCGATGACCACGGCCAGTTCGGCCTCGTGGTGGATTTCGTTGGAGAAGGAGGGGTACTCGATGGCGTCGCCGGAGCCGATCACCGAGGTGGTGGGCTTGAAGAAGGCGACGGGGACGTCCGGGACCTCGTTGCCGAGTTCTGCGGCGTGCTCCGCGTAGTTGCGGCCGATGGCCACGACCTTGTTGGGGAGCACGGGCGGCAGGAGGCGAACCTTGCTCAGCGGAACCTTGGTGCCGGAGAGCTCGAACTCGGCGTACGGGATGCCTTTGATGATGTCGAGGACGAGACCATCGGGCCCCTCGCCCTCGACCGCGCCGAAGGCGACATTGCCGTCGATGGAGAACCTGGCGATGCGCACGGGATGCTGTCGCCCCTCACTTGCTGGCTGGCTGAAGACTGACGCTCCAGGCTAACGCGGGTGAGGGGGGACGACCGCGCATTACTCGGCCGCTGCGGCCGGGGCCGTGACCGGGGCTTCCATGAGGATGGTGCGGCGGGGGTTGGCCGTCTGGGTGGGCAGCTCGACGGCGCGCTCCGGCAGTTCCGGCGTCTGCAGCTCGTCGGCGTCCTTGAGGTGCGCCAGCGTGGTGCGCCGGGGGTTGGCAATGTTGCGGAACATCGTCGTCGTCTTCATCTGCCGTTCGGACCCTGTCGGTACGGGCGCCGCCCGGAGGGGCGCCGGTTGTCGGATTTGCCATCCCTGTAAAGCGTCAGGCTAAGACATCCAATTCCCTTCGGGAGCCTGGATGAGACGGCGATCATCATGTGAGTTTCCTCACGACCGTGTTGACAATTACCTCATTCCGGACAGCAGATCACTCCGACAGAAACGGACATTGCGGCACTGAATGAGCCATTCCGCTCCTGATCATGTCGACTGGGACACCCTTCGCCCTCCATCGATTCACCCTTAATGATCCACTTTGCCCGCGAACACGCTCCACGGTTTGTCACCCGGTCATCACAACGCGTCACCCTGGCCACGGCCCGGTACGGGGCCCTTGTTGGAGATCCGGCACTGTGCTGGAATTCCACGCACCGCCGCGGGTTTCAAACCGGCGCGCAGGGGCGCAACGGAGCGCCGAGTGGCGGCGGAAGGGGGAAGAGCGCCGGTCACTCACGACCACCAGGGGGCGGACACGATGCCCCACGACGCCGACACCGTCCCACCCGCTTCGCGCGGAGGGACGCCTGGTCCAGAGGTTGCGACGCTAGTGCAGGGACGTTTCAAGAGGGATGGCAGCGCTGCGGCGGAACAGGAGCCGCACGGCGGGACCGACCGCGGTTCCTCGCCCCAGCACGCCCAGAACCCCGGACCGGCCTCGGCCGGCGACAGCGGTGACCGCGACCGGCGCCCCGATGCCACGGTGAGCAGCGGCACCGATCCCATCTCGTCGCTCAAGCCCCAGGGCCCCCTCAGCACGGGCTCGCGTGTGGCTCTTCGCAACTGGCGCATCAGCACGCGTCTGGTCTCCCTGCTCGCCCTTCCGGTGGTCGCCGCGACCACGCTGGGCGGACTGCGGATCAACGACTCCATGAACGACATCCAGCAGCTGGATCACATGCAGCTGCTGACCAAGATGACCAAGCAGGCGACCACGCTCGCCCAGGCGCTCCAGGAGGAGCGCGACCGCTCGGCCGGTCCACTGTCCAACGGGGTGAAGGCCGACGACTTCAAGGTCACCGAGCCCCGCAAGAAGACCGACCGGGCGAAGACGGCCTTCTTGGACGCGACGAACTCGATCGGCGACCCGTCGGGCGACGAGGCCCTCGAGGGCATCAACTCGAGCGTCCATCAGATCGCCAGCCAGCTGTCCTCGATCCGCGAGATCCGCAAGACGGCGTACGCCAAGGGCTCCCCCAGTCTCCAGACCGTCGACCAGTACAGCCAGCTGATCACCTCGCTGCTGAGCCTCTCGCAGGACATGGCGCAGGCGACCAGCAACTCGGAGATGATCAAGCGGACCCGGGCGCTGGCGGCCTTCTCCTCCGCCAAGGAGTACGCCTCGATCCAGCGGGCGGTCATCGCCGCGTCGCTGCCCGGCGGCAACGGCAAGCAGCCGCACCTCGACCCGAACGACAAGCAGTTCGGCCGCGCCGCGCTGGACAAGGAAGACTCTGCGCTCCGCTCCTTCGAGGCGGTCTACGCGGCGACCGGCAACAACGCCGAAGAGCTGATCGCCACGCTGAAGGAGGGCAACCCGGAGATCAAGGCCTCCGAGACCTATGCGAAGCAGGTCCTGGACAGCCCCTCGGGCATGGACAACATGCCTCGGCGTTCCTATCTGGACTGGTACGACCAGAGCTCCACCAAGATCCAGGCGATGAAGACCATCGAGGAAACCCTCCTCAGCGACATGGAGGGCAAGGCTCGCGAGCTCCGCGACGAGTCGAAGCGCGAAGCGATCATCAGCGGTGCGCTCATCCTGCTGGTGCTCGGTGTCTCGCTGGTCGGTGCCTTCGTCGTCGCCCGGTCGATGATCCGCTCGCTGCGGCGACTGCAGGACACTGCTACGCGCGTCGCCCAGGACCGGCTGCCCGAGCTCGTCAAGCAGCTCTCCGAGGCCGACCCGCAGGACGTCGACACCTCGGTCGAGTCGGTCGGTGTGCACTCCCGGGACGAGATCGGCAAGGTGGCCGCGGCCTTCGACGACGTGCACCGCGAGGCCGTCCGTCTCGCCGCCGAGCAGGCCCTCCTGCGGGGCAACGTCAACGCGATGTTCACCAACCTCTCGCGCCGCAGCCAGGGCCTCATCCAGCGTCAGCTCTCGCTCATCTCCGAACTGGAGTCGCGCGAGGCCGACCCGGACCAGCTGTCCTCGCTCTTCAAGCTCGACCACCTCGCGACCCGTATGCGCCGTAACGGCGAGAACCTCCTCGTCCTCGCGGGTGAGGAGCCGGGCCGCCGGTGGACCCGTCCCGTCCCGCTGGTCGACGTGCTCCGTGCCGCCGCCTCCGAGGTGGAGCAGTACGAGCGCATCGAACTGGCCGCGGTGCCCGCCACCGAGGTCGCGGGCCGCGTCGTCAACGACCTCGTGCACCTGCTCGCCGAGCTGCTGGAGAATGCCACGTCGTTCTCCTCGCCGCAGACGAAGGTCCGGGTAACCGGTCATGCGCTGCCCGACGGGCGGGTGCTGGTCGAGATCCACGACACCGGCATCGGCCTCTCCCCCGAGGACCTCGCGGCGATCAACGAGCGGCTCGCTTCGCCGCCCACCGTGGATGTCTCGGTCTCCCGCCGCATGGGTCTGTTCGTGGTCGGCCGGCTGTCCCTGCGTCACGGCATCCGGATCCAGCTGCGGCCCTCCGACTCCGGTGGTACGACCGCGCTGGTCATGCTCCCCGTCGATGTCGCGCACGGCGGCAAGCAGCCGGCCCCCAAGCCGGGACCGGGGCAGCAGCCCTCCGCCCCCGGCGGTCTGCTCGGCGGTGGCAGCGGTACGGGCGCGGGCAACGGCTCCCGTCCCGGTCTCGGAGGTGCTCCGTCGGCCCCGGCCGGCCGGCTCGCCGCGGGCCCGGGTGCCGCGCGCGGTCAGGTCGGCGCGGGCTCCGGTCCGCGTGCCGCACTGCCCTCGCGTGACGGCGGCCCCCGCCGGCCGCAGAACCAGCAGGGCCAACAGGGTCAGCCGGGTCAGCAGAACGCCGGCTTCCAGTCCGCCGGGCTGTCCAACACCGGCCCGCAGGACACCGCGCGCCAGGAGCCGCAGCGTAAGGGTGGCGGCCTCGCCGGTGCCTTCGGCAACGGTGCCCGGCTCGGCGCCCGCGGCCAGGGCGACGGAACGGGCCGTACGGACTCGTCCCAGCCCGACATGTTCGGCCAGAGCCGCCAGGACCAGCACCGCCAGGACCGCGGCGACCAGCAGGGCCGGTCGAACGGCCCGGCCCCGTGGCAGTCCCCGCAGCCGCAGCAGGCCCGGCAGAACCCGGGCGGCCAGGGCGGCTTCCAGCAGCCCGACGGCCCGGTCGACCCCGGTCGTCAGCTGCCCCCGGTCGGCGGTCCGCGTGCCGAGCTGCCCGGTGGCAACCCGCAGCCGCAGCGCCCGCAGACCACCAGCTGGGGCACCGAGGAGCCGTCCGCGCCGCGGCGTGCTCCGCTGGACGCCCCGCGCGGCCACGAGGAGCCCGAGTCCACCGGCCTGTTCCAGCGACCGACGAGCCCTCCACTCACCCCGCGGCCGCCCATGGACGACCGGCAGGGCCCCGGCTCCACCGCCGAGTTCGCCCGCCCGGACTTCTCGGCCCCGGCCCCGCAGGCTCAGTCTCCGCAGGACCCGGCGAGCACCGCGCAGTTCGCCCGCCCCGACTTCGGACAGCCGCAGCCCGCTCGGGCGCAGGACCAGAGCCTGCCGGCACCGCGTCACCGCGGCCGGGACAACGGGGACTTCGGTGCCCCGCGTCCGCCCGCCCTGCCCAACGGTGACGCGCAGTACCGCCCGGTCCTGCCGCCACAGCCACAGCCCGAGGCGCTGCCTCCGGCCGGGCCCGGGGACGGTCGTACGCCGCTGTACGACACCCTGGAGACGAACTGGTTCCACGGCCCGCAGCAGGGCGGCCAGCAGCCGCCCGCCGAGCTGCAGGCGCCCGCCTCCCCGCAGCAGCCGGCCCAGGAGCGCCCCGTTCCCGCCGCGCCGCGCCGCGACGGAGGCGACACGGGCGCCACCACAAGCTCCTGGCGCCCCTCGCCGAACGACGAACTCGTACGGCAGGCGGAGCGGGCCAAGAAGCCCGCGGCAGGCGGAGTGACCACCTCCGGACTGCCTCGCCGGGTACCTCGCGCCAATCTGGTGCCGGGCACCGCCCAGCAGCAGAACCATCAGTCCGGTCCTCAGGTGTCGCGTGCGCCCGATGATGTGCGCGGGCGGTTGACCAATCTCCGCCGGGGCATCCAGCAAGGACGGCAGGCCAACAACGGCCAGTCGACCGGAAGTTTTCCCCTCGGCCCCACTCACCAGCAGGAGCGTTAGTTGAGCCCGATGAGTCAGGCCGCGCAGAATCTGAACTGGTTGATCACCAACTTCGTGGACAACACCCCCGGGGTGTCGCACACGGTGGTGGTCTCCGCCGACGGACTCCTGTTGGCCATGTCCGAAGGTTTCCCGCGCGACCGCGCGGACCAGCTGGCGGCTGTCGCCTCCGGTCTGACCTCGCTGACCGCGGGCGCCTCCCGGATCTTCGAAGGCGGCGCCGTCAGCCAGACCGTGGTGGAGATGGAACGCGGGTTCCTCTTCCTGATGTCCATTTCGGACGGCTCCTCGCTGGCCGTGCTCGCCCACCCGGACGCCGACATCGGTCTGGTCGGGTACGAAATGGCCCTCCTGGTCGACCGTGCGGGCACCGTCCTCACCCCGGACCTCCGTGCCGAGCTCCAAGGCAGCCTGCTCCACTAGGCAGCCGTGGATCGATGACAGACTCGATTGCCCCAGGTAACGCCCTCATCCCCAGCCCGTTCGGCCGCTTATAGCCCCCACCGGCCCCTTCAGACGGCAAGCCGACCCCTTGCTGTCACGCCCGGAGGATTCATGACCCCGCCACCCGCCTCACCCGATCCGTACGGCGTACTGCACCACGCGTCGTACGACGGTGAAGGCGACCAGCCGCTGGTCCGTCCGTATGCCATGACCGGCGGCCGGACCCGGCCGCGCTACCAGCTCGCGATCGAGGCGCTGGTCTCCACCACGGCCGACCCCGCGCATCTGGGGACGCTGCTCCCCGAGCACCAGCGGATCTGCCACCTCTGCCGTGAGGTCAAGTCGGTGGCCGAGGTCTCGGCGCTGCTGTCGATGCCGCTCGGTGTGGCCCGGATTCTTGTCGCGGACCTGGCGGAAGCCGGCATGGTGGCCATCCACCAGCCGGGCAATGGAGAGGCCGGCGGCACGCCGGATGTGACGCTGCTCGAAAGGGTGCTCAGTGGACTTCGCAAGCTCTAGCGGCGGTGCGGCCCGCTCCACCACCTCGGCGAAGATCGTGGTGGCGGGGGGCTTCGGCGTGGGTAAGACCACGTTCGTCGGTGCCGTTTCGGAGATCAACCCGTTGCGTACGGAAGCCGTGATGACGTCCGCGTCCGCGGGCATCGACGACTTGACGCACACCGGCGGCAAGACGACGACGACCGTCGCCATGGACTTCGGCCGCATCACGCTGGACCAGGACCTGATCCTGTACCTCTTCGGTACGCCCGGACAGGACCGCTTCTGGTTCATGTGGGACGACCTGGTCCGCGGCGCCATCGGCGCCGTCGTCCTCGTCGACACCCGCCGCCTCGCCGACTGCTTCCCCGCCGTCGACTACTTCGAGAACAGCGGACTCCCCTTCGTCATCGCCCTCAACGGCTTCGACGGACACCAGCCCTACACCCCCGACGAGGTCCGCGAAGCGCTCCAGATCGGACCCGACACCCCGATCATCACGACGGACGCGCGGCACCGTGCGGATGCCAAGAGCGGCCTCATCACGCTCGTGGAACACGCTCTGATGGCGCGGCTGAAGTAGGCACAAGTCTGTATTGATATATGGCAGTTACCGTAACCAAACGGGGGTGGACTGTGTCCTTTGACACGATCCGCCCCCGTGTTCATAACGTTTCGACAGAGAATTGTCCCGCGTTCAACACCCGATGCATTCGATCGGTACCGCTGTGCTCACATGAGCCCCGCCTTTTGACGGGGCTCGCTCTTTATGCCCGTTATATCTGAGGCCTGGACCACTCGGAATGGCTGGTTCCGACTGTTTGGAACGCGGCCGGTCCCCGTGCTGGAATTCGACGAACTTCCCAGTAGTACGGCCCTGAACGAAAAACGGCACAACGTAGGTGCCGACGCCGAGAGGTTGTTGGTCGAGTGAGGCGTAGCAACGAGGGCTCCGCGGCGCAGCGAGAGCGGGGCAACTTCACCCCACCGCCGCGCGCCGCGGCGTCGCCTGCCGATGCGTCCAGGGCAGTGGCGTCCGGTGGCAGCAGCAGCCGGATGTCCCCGCGCAACTGGCGGGTGCCCACCCGGCTGAACGCGATCCTCCTGATCCCGGTACTGGTCGGCCTGGTCATGGGCGGCTTCCAGGTGACGGAGTCGGTCGACACCTGGCGGGAGGCGCAGGAGGCCGAGAAGACCGCGCAGATCGTGCGCGCGGCCTCCGAGTACGGCCAGGCGCTCCTCAATGAGCGTGACCTCACCGCACAGCCCATGCTGTCGAACGAGCGTGACGCCGCTGTCGTCAGCCAGGCCCGGGCCGCCACCGACGCGGCCGCGGCCAAGTTCGACAAGGCCGTGCAGGACCTGCCGAAGGATCAGGGCCTGGAGCGGCGTCTTCAGCTGTTCCGGCTGGAGGAGCCCAAGCTTCCCGAGCTGCGCAAGGCCGCCTACGCCGAGGGCATGGACCCGGTGAAGACGGAAGAGGGCTACGTCGAGGTGCAGCACTACCTGATGCAGTTCTCCAACGAGCTGGGGCTGGGCACCAGCAACATCACCAGCTATGGCCGTACTCTCTACGCGATCCAACTCGCCAAAGCTGCAGAATCGCTTCAGCGCTCCATCGGCATGCACCTCCTGGTGCGTCCGAGCCAGGAGAGCGCCAAGTTCGAGGCCCAGGTCAAGGCCTTCGGCTCATACAACTACCTGGAACAGATCGCACTCGACGAGTTCATCTCCGGTGGTACGGAGGCCGACGCCGCCCGGCTGAAGCAGGTCATGGCCGACAAGTCGGCCGACGGCGCGAAGAAGCTGAAGAAGGCCAAGGAGGAGGCCGACGCCGCGGGTGTCCCGTTCGTCACGCCTCCCAGTGTCGACGGCTCGGTCTTCGACGGCATGGCCCAGCAGATCGGGCAGGGCAAGTCGCCCGAGAAGCTGGCTGCGAAGGGCATCACGCCCGAGACCTGGATGGCGGCCGCCACCGCCAAGTTCGACGCCTACACCACGGTCGAGAACGAACTCGTCGACAAGGCGGTGGCCGAGGCCGCGGACATCTCGTCCAGCGCCAAGAAAGCCGCCGTCGTCAACGCCGCCGTCGTGATCGTCGCCCTGCTGGCCGCCTTCGTCCTGGCATGGCTGATGGCCCGGCAGATGAGCCGCTCGATGCGCCGACTGCGTACAGCCGCCTTCCAGGTCGCCGAGCAGCGGCTGCCAATGCTGGTCGACCAGCTCTCCAGGACCGATCCGGGCCGGGTCGACACCCGTGTCCAGCCGATCCCGATCGACAGCCGTGACGAGATCGGTGAGGTCGCCCGCGCCTTCGACCAGGTGCACCGCGAGGCAGTGCGGCTGGCGGCCGAGCAGGCCATGCTGCGAGGCAACGTCAACGCGATCTTCACCAACCTGTCGCGTCGCAACCAGTCGCTGATCGAGGGCCAGCTGACCCTCATCACCGACCTGGAGAACAACGAGGCCGACCCGGACCAGCTGGAGAACCTCTTCCGGCTGGACCACCTGGCCACCCGTATGCGCCGCAACGGCGAGAACCTCCTCGTCCTCGCCGGCGAGGAACCGGGCCGCCGCTGGAACCAGCCGGTCCCGCTGGTCGACGTGTTGCGGGCTGCCTCCTCCGAGGTGGAGTCGTACGAGCGCATCGAGCTCTCCGGGGTGCCGGAGACCGAGATCCACGGCCAGTCCGTCACCGACCTCGTGCACCTGCTGGCCGAGCTGCTGGAGAACGCCACCACGTTCTCCTCGCCGCAGACCAAGGTGCGGGTCACGGCGACCCGGCTGCCCGACAGCCGCGTGATGATCGAGATCCACGACAAGGGCATCGGCCTCACCGCCGAGGACTTCGCCGACATCAACCACAAGCTGGCCAACCCGCCGACCGTGGACGCCGCGGTGTCCCAGCGGATGGGTCTGTTCGTGGTCGGCCGGCTCGCCGACCGGCACGGCATCCGGGTCCAGCTGCGCCCCTCGGGCGAGCAGGCCGGAACGACCTCGCTGGTCATGCTGCCGGACGCCATCACCCACGGTGGCGGTGGCGAACCGGTCGCCGCGCAGGACGACTTCACCGTCTCCTCGATCATTCCGCAGCAGCAGACCTTCGACCAGCTGCCGCACCAGCCCCAGATGCGCACGGCGGCGGAGCTCGGCTTCGACGACTCTCGCTACGAGCAGCAGTCGGTGGACGCCGCGCAGCTGGACCCGGTGGGCCGCTCGCTGATGCGTGAGGAGCGCCGGGCCACGCTGGAGGCACAGACGGCCGGCGAGCGCCCGCAGTTCCCGCAGGAGCAGTACGCCGCGAACCAGCCCGCCGGGAACGGGTACGCCGAGAACGGGTACGCCCAGGAGCCGCAGCAGGAGCAGTACGAGCAGGCTTCGTACGAGGGCGGCTACGACCCCTACCGCGGCGACGCGGGCTTTGCCGAGCAGCCCGACCGCGCTCATCAGGGCGGCTATGCGGAGGCTGCCTATGCGGCCGGTGAGGTCCCGCAGCCGTCGTACGAGGAGCAGTTCGCCCCCCAGCCCCACCAGGACGGGTGGGCGGATCAGAGCGCCTACCAGGGCGCGTACGAGCCGCCGGCAGAAGTCGAAGCGGAATCTTCCCCGAGCATCCCCGCCGAGCCGCAGGAACGCGTAGGCTTCGATCGTCCGGGGGCCACCCCGAACTCCGGCCACGAGCTGACCGAAGCCGGTCTGCCGCGCCGGGGCGGTCAACAGCACTGGCAGCCCACCGGCCGCGGGAACAACCGGCCCGTCGCCGAGCAGCAACAGCCGCAGCAGGAACTGCCGCAGCGGCAGTCGCCTGCGCAGCAGGACGGGAACGGCTCCGACGACTGGCGCTCGGCGAACGACGAGCGCTGGGAGCGGGCCGAGAAGCTCCGGGAGCCGAAGGCCGGCGGGGTCACCCCGTCCGGACTTCCCCGGCGGGTGCCCAAGGCCAATCTGGTCGAGGGCACGGCAGAGCAGACCCGGCAGGACGGCCCTCAGGTCTCCCGCGCCCCCGAGGACGTCCGCGGCAGGTTGAGCAACCTGCGGCGGGGCGTGCTGCGGGGACGTAACGCGGGTTCGGACACAAGTAATACCTACAACCAGGAGCGTTAGTGTGAGCCCGATGAGCCAGGCGGCGCAGAATCTGAACTGGTTGATCACCAACTTCGTGGACAACACCCCCGGGGTGTCGCACACGGTGGTGGTCTCCGCCGACGGACTCCTACTGGCCATGTCCGAAGGTTTCCCGCGCGACCGCGCGGACCAGCTGGCGGCTGTCGCCTCCGGTCTGACCTCGCTGACCGCGGGAGCCTCGCGGATCTTCGAAGGCGGCGCCGTGAATCAGACAGTTGTGGAGATGGAACACGGATTCCTCTTCATCATGTCCATCTCCGACGGATCTTCGCTGGCCGTGCTCGCCCACCCGGATGCCGACATCGGTCTGGTCGGGTATGAAATGGCCCTCCTGGTCGACCGTGCGGGCACCGTCCTCACCCCGGACCTCCGCGCCGAACTTCAGGGAAGTCTTCTTAACTAGTAGACAGACAGTGCGTTTCGCGCCACTGAGCCATAAAGTGCGGTGGCGCGGACCCACTGGGATCGGGACCGGCAGGCGGAGGAGGAATCGTGGCAACACCCCCAGGCGGACACCGGTACGACGGTGGCCAGAACGTGCCGGGTGAGCACGGGGACAATCGTTTCAACTTCCCCTCCACACCCAGCGGACAGGGCACACAGCAGCCGTATCAGCCCTTTTCGCAGCCGCCGCAGGGCGCCCAGCCGGGTCCCGGGTGGCCTCCGCAGCGGCCGCAGCGCTACGACTCGCCCCAGTCGCCCCGCATTCAGCCCGTTCAGCTGCGGCAGGCCCCCGAGCCTGCCGCAGCGGCCGCGCACAATCCGCTGGTCCGTCCGTACGCCATGACCGGCGGCCGGACCCGACCGCGCTACCAACTCGCCATTGAGGCGTTGGTCAGTACCACGGCCGATCCGTCCCGGCTGCAAGGGCAGTTGCCCGAGCACCAGCGGATCTGCCGGCTGTGCATCGAGATCAAGTCGGTCGCCGAGATTTCGGCAATGCTCTCGATCCCGCTCGGCGTTGCCCGAATCCTCGTAGCCGACCTGGCAGAGGCCGGACTCGTCGCTATCCATCAGCCCGGCGGCGACGAGTCCGCCGGCGGCCAGCCAGATGTGACACTGCTCGAAAGGGTGCTCAGTGGACTTCGCAAGCTCTAGCGGCGGAGCAGCCCGCTCCACTACCTCCGCGAAGATCGTGGTGGCAGGGGGCTTCGGCGTGGGTAAGACCACGTTCGTCGGTGCCGTTTCGGAGATCAATCCGCTGCGCACCGAAGCCGTGATGACGTCCGCGTCCGCGGGCATCGACGATCTGACGCACACCGGGGACAAGACCACCACGACGGTGGCGATGGACTTCGGCCGCATCACGTTGGACCAGGACCTGATCCTGTACCTCTTCGGTACGCCCGGACAGGACCGCTTCTGGTTCATGTGGGACGACCTGGTCCGCGGCGCCATCGGCGCCGTCGTCCTCGTCGACACCCGCCGCCTCGCCGACTGCTTCCCCGCCGTCGACTACTTCGAGAACAGCGGACTCCCCTTCGTCATCGCCCTCAACGGCTTCGACGGACACCAGCCCTACACCCCCGACGAGGTCCGCGAAGCGCTCCAGATCGGGCCGGACACGCCGATTCTCACGACGGACGCGCGACACCGTGCGGATGCGAAAAGTGCGCTGATCACGCTGGTGGAGCATGCGCTGATGGCTCGGTTGCGGTAGGGCTCGCCGCCCCGGCAGACATGCGTAAGGCCCCGCACTCCTTCGGGAGTGCGGGGCCTTACGGTTGCGCTGCGTCCTCAAGCGTTGTCCTCAGGCGCCGGACGGGCTCGGTCGAGCCCGTCCGGCGCCTGAGGACAGAAAAGCTCAGCCCTGCCAGGAGTGAGGGGCGCGGAAGCCCGGGGTGCGTTCCAGACGGCGCCATCCGGCGGTGCTGCGGCCACGGTGGGCGGGGGTCGCTGCGGGCTGGGCGGCGGCGCGGGCGAGCAGGACCGCGGTTATGGCGGCCAGCTCCTCGGGGTCGGCAAGACCCTTCTCGACACGCAGCACGGACTCGGCGGCAGTGCTCATGGGTGGTTTCTCCGTCTTCTCGGCAGGTCTTCGCGGGCTCGGCAGGGTTGCTGCGAGGCTGCGGACTACTGCGGGGGGTTGCCGTGCTTGCGGGACGGCAGGTCGGCGTGCTTGGAGCGGAGCATGGCGAGCGAGGCGATCAGCACCTCGCGGGTCTCGGCAGGGTCGATGACGTCGTCGACCAGGCCGCGCTCGGCCGCGTAGTACGGGTGCATCAGTTCGGCCTTGTACTCCTTGACCATGCGGGTCCGCATGGCCTCCGGGTCCTCGGCGTCGGCGATCTGCCGACGGAAGATGACGTTGGCGGCACCTTCGGCGCCCATCACCGCGATCTCGTTGGTCGGCCAGGCGTAGGTCAGATCCGCACCGATGGACTGGCTGTCCATCACGATGTAGGCACCGCCATAGGCCTTGCGCAGGATCAGCGAGATCCTCGGCACAGTGGCGTTGCAGTACGCGTAGAGCAGCTTCGCACCGTGCCGAATGATTCCACCGTGCTCCTGATCCACCCCGGGCAGAAAGCCGGGTACGTCCAAAAGAGTGATGATGGGAATGTTGAATGCATCACACATCTGGACGAACCGGGCCGCCTTCTCCGACGCCTCGATGTCCAGGACACCGGCGAGGGACTGCGGCTGGTTGGCGACGATGCCGACGACCTGGCCGTCCAGACGGGCCAGCGCGCAGATGATGTTGCGGGCCCAGCGCTCGTGAATCTCCAGGTAGTCGCCGTCGTCGACGAGCTCCTCGATGACCTTGTGCATGTCGTACGGGCGGTTGCCGTCGGCCGGCACCAGGTCGAGCAGGACGTCGCCGCGCCGGTCGGCCGGGTCGTCGCTCGCCACGGTGGGCGGGTTCTCCCGGTTGTTGGACGGCAGCATCCCGATCAGGTAGCGGACCTCGGCGATGCAGGTCTCCTCGTCGTCGTACGCGAAGTGCGCGACGCCCGAGGTCTCGGCGTGCACATCGGCACCGCCGAGGCCGTTCTGGCTGATCTCCTCACCGGTGACCGCCTTCACGACGTCCGGCCCGGTGATGAACATCTGGGAGGTCTCGCGGACCATGAACACGAAGTCGGTGAGCGCCGGGGAGTAGGCCGCACCGCCCGCGCACGGGCCGAGCATCACGCTGATCTGCGGGATGACACCGGAGGCCCGGGTGTTGCGCTGGAAGATCCCGCCGTATCCGGCGAGCGCGCTGACGCCCTCCTGGATACGGGCGCCCGCGCCGTCGTTCAGCGAGACCAGCGGGGCACCGGCCGAGATGGCCATGTCCATGATCTTGTGGATCTTGGTGGCGTGGGCCTCGCCCAGCGCACCGCCGAAGATCCGGAAGTCGTGGGCGTAGACGAAGACCGTGCGGCCGTCGACCGTGCCCCAGCCGGTGATGACACCGTCGGTGTACGGCTTCTTCTGCTCCAGGCCGAAGCCTGTCGCACGGTGCCGGCGAAGCTGCTCGACCTCCTTGAACGAACCCGGGTCGACCAGCAGCTCGATGCGCTCGAGCGCCGTCAGCTTGCCCTTGGCGTGCTGCGCCTCGGTCGCCCGGTCACTCGGTCCGCGCCGGGCCTGCTCGCGCAGCGCCAGCAGTTCGGCCACACGGCCACGGGTGTCACTCGGCTCGCCCGGGGTTTCGTCCACAACGGTCATGTACCGACCCTACGAAGCCGGGCAAGTAAATCCTGCCGTCGACTCCGTACAGTCTCCTGACCTGTTTCCTGGAGAAGCCTGACAGAAGGTTGGGGACATGCAGGCGAAGTACCAGCCCTTATGGGTCCGTCTTTGTGTGGGTCCGACAAAGGGTCACTGTGGTCTGCTGCACACTCATGTCAGCCTCGGAGTGTGGTCCGGTCGGGGGGTCCGGGCCCTTGCGGACGGCATCCGGCCGGTCCCGCACCGCTCCCGCGCCGGTCACCGGGGCGGGACGCACGACGGAGTTCCGCGAGAATACCCCGGCCCTGCGTCCCCACTCCTCACTCCTCCTGAGCCCCGGCGTCTACCGGACCTCGCACCGCAGGGTGCCTCCCTCTGTTCCCGGCTCGACCCTCAGCACCAGCCGTCGGCCGGTGGCACGTACCTCGATCCCCGGGTCCGCCGAGACGACCTCCCGTACCGGCCGCTCCCAGACCACGTCCACCGGCGCACCGGTCCGGTCGGGCCCGCTGACGCACACTGTCGTGGAACGCCGCCCCTCCCGTACGAGCACGCTCGCCGCGGCCGTGACGGAGAGCGGACCGGCCGCACCCGGCTGCCAGAAATTGGCGGCGGTCACCCCCAGCGAGCGGACGGCGACCGCCTGTGCGGCGGCGGTGTTGGCGTGCACGGTCAGCCAGTGCCGGTCGGCCGCGCGGGCGGCGACGGTTCTGCGGGAGGCGCCGGGCATCAGCAGGTAGACGTACTCGGCGTCGACCGGGTCGGCGCCGTGGTCGAGCCAGAGGGTCTGGTAGCGGCGGGTCCGGCGCTCGGTGGAGCTGGTGGTGTTGATGTCGGACCAGGCGCCGGTACGGTCCTCGCGCAGGGTGCGCAGGCCGGCGCCGCCGGGGAAGACCCAGCCGCCGTGACCCGCGAGGTGGGCCCAGCGGGGGCCGGTGCGGTCGTCGACCGTGAGAGGGACCGTGCCGTTCTCACCGAGCATGCGGTTGTCGACGATCGTCTCGACGGGGACCTGGTCGGTGCTGGTGATGCCGGCGCCGAGGCAGATGACCGCGTCGGCGACGCAGAACCACGACTTGCGGGCCTCCAGGGTCGAGCCGAGGCCCTTGAGGTGCTGGCCCACCGCACCGAATACGCCGTCCGTGGCGCCGCCGACCCACTTCACCGCGGGCTTCGGGGCACCCCACTCGCCACCGGCCTTGTCGGCGAGCCGTTTGGTGGACACGGTCGTTCCGGGCAGTCGGTAGAAGTCGACGGTCGGCCAGAACCAGTCGGTGTACTGGTCGTTCTCCTTCTCGCCCGGCCACCAGCAGAGCATCCCGGCGCCGGTGTGCCAGCCGCGCGGATTCTCGCCGTTGCCGCACTCGTAGTGCGAGATCCGCTCCGAGGCCATGGAGATGCCCGCGGCCCAGCCCGGACGGCGGTGCACGGCGCGGGCCATGTCGGCGAAGAGGTGGTGGCCCACCCGCTCGGGCTCGGCCGGCACGGCGGTGGCCTGGACCGCGTGCAGCCGGGCCAGGTCCGCGATGCCGAACTGGCGGGCGGTGAGGATCGGGCTGGTCCGGTCGCGGGCGATCCAACCCTTGATCATGCCGTGCCACCGGTCGCGCTCGGCCGCCGAGGCGCCCGCGGCGAGCAGGGCGATCCCGGCGATGATGCCCTGCCCGTGGAAGTGGTCGCCGCGCATCACCTGAAGCTCGTCGTTCTTCAGGTAACCGCGGCTGATGGCACGGCCGTTGACGCTGTCCATGACCAGGCCGTTGTAGATCAGCGGCGCGTAGGCGCGCTCGACGCTGTCCAGGATGATCTGCCGGTTCGGGTCGGTGACGGCCCAGGTCGATCCGGCGAGCAGGGCGAAGAGGCGGCCGAGGCCGTCGAGCATGACCTGGCCGTAGGTGCCGGAGTAGGCGACGGTGGTGTGCTGGATGAACGACCCGTCCGCGTACAGGCCGTCTCCCTCGGTGACGTACGGGAAGACGGGTGACAGTGCGTCCCTGGCCAGTGCGACCTTCGCGGGCGCCCGGCCGAGGACGCCGCGCAGGGCGACGGAGCGGCACAGGTCGACGCGGTTGGCGCCGGTGGAGGTGCCGCTGTAGTCGCGGAGCACCGCGTCGGGGATGAAGTGGTCGACGGCGGCGCAGGCGGCCTCGACGCGGGCCGCGCCCAACTGTTCGTACAGCACGGACGTGATGTCCATGAGGATGCGCGGGCTGCCGATCTGCCACTCCCACCAGTTGCCGTACGGGGTGACTGCGGAGTGGTAGGCCGTCCGGGCGAGGTGGTCGTAGCCGCGGACGATGTCGGCGAGCAGGGCGGCGTCGCCGGTCGATCCGGTGCCGGGCTGGGCGTACGCCTGGGTCATCGTCCACAGGCGGCTGTATCCCTGGGTGATGCCGGACGGCGGGTTGTACGTGATGCCGGGCCACAGCGAGTCGGCCGCCGGGCTCATCGTGGCCCTGAACTTGCGGGCGAGCGTGCCGGTTTCGGCGAGGCGGGAGGCGTAGGGTTCGGCGGCCGCGTCGAAGCCGGTGCCGAGCGCGATCCCGGTCCAGCGCAGGCGGAGGGTGTCGAACTCGTCTGCCTCGGCGGCCACCGCGGCCGTCGCGGGACCGGGGAGGGAGATCGCCAGGACGGTGGCGGTCGAGAGGGCGAGCAGGGTACGGCGTGACCATACGGGCGGGTTCGGCATGTACGGCTCCGGTTCGTCGGAGGAGGAAGGCCATCGCATGCGGGTGCGGGACGGGTGCCCACCATGGGCACCCGTCCCGCATCCTGCGCTCTCAACTACCGCAATGGAAGCGTGCGTCACCCCAGTCCGCGTGGTCGTTGCCGTTGCCGTCGCCGCCGTCGCCGACGACCAGTTCGACGTACTTGGCGCCGGTGGTGTCCGCCGTGAGCGACCAGGCGTTGTCGGCGGCCTTCAGGACCGGGGACTTCACCTTCTCGGTGCCGTCGGCCGTGACGCTGAACTGCACGCTGCCTCGCGAGGTCTGTACGTCGTCCACGCCGACCTGGGCGGTGAAGGAGGTGCACCGGCCGCCCAGGTAGTAGCGGATCTTCGCCGGGGCGTGGCTGCCGAGGCCCTTGGTGTAGGCGGTGCCTCCGATCTTCAGCGGGGTGCCGTCACCACTGCCCTGCTCTCCGTTGGAGAGGTCCCGCTCGATGGGCCCCCAGCCGTTCTGGGAGGCCGTCCAGTCGAGGTCGCTGGCCCAACTGTCGGTGGTGGGCGGCGGCGGCAGGGTCCGCACGGAGGTCTGTGCGTCGAGCGTGCGCCGTGCGCCGCCGACCGTGTACGTCGCCCCGGAACTCAGGCTGTACGTCCGGTACTTGGCGTCCACCGGCGGGGTGACCTGCCAGCTGCCGGTGACCTTGGCGCCTGCCGCGACCGAGTCGAAGGTGACGGCGCCCGCGGGCTCCGCCTTCCAGCCCTCGGGGACGGTCAGGCTCAGCGCGACACCGGTCGCCGCGGTGGCCTCGTAGTTGGTGAAGCTCGCCTCGACGGTGTTGGCCGTGCCCGGCTCCAGGGTCTCGGCGGCCGGGTCGACGGTGAGCGTGCCGCAGGCTGCCTGCTCGGAGGCGGGGGCCGGACCGAGGTCGGTCACGGTGAACGCGTCGAGGACGAAGTCGGCGCCGTCGGGTGCGTCGCCGCGCTTGCGTAGTCCGGTCCAGGTGTCGCCGCAGCCCGCGGTGACGGTCTCGCTGAAGTGGCCGGTGGTGCGCTGCTGTCCGATGGGGGTGGTCCGGGTCTCGACCGAGTCGGGGTTTCCTTCTGCGGTGATCCGGTCGTAGCCGTCGACCCACTCGTAGGCGCCGGCGTGGCTGGACTGGTAGTCGTACTCGACCTTGTAGCGGTGGCCGTCGGCCATCGGCACGGTCCAGGGGGCGGTGCGGTAGACGAGTCCGGTGTTCTCCTCGTGGGCCTTGAGGGACTCCTTGCCGCCGATGACGTCGTCGACGAGCTTCCCGTTCCAGCCGGCCTGGGTGTACGGGGTGTGCAGCTGGGAGATGACGGTCCGGGGGTCGGTGGAGCCGCCCGCGTCGCCCTTGAGGAAGGGGCCCCAGCCCTGGTCGACGTCCTCGAAGTCCTCGTACACGACGGTGTTCTCAGCGGTGGCCGGGGCGTTGGCGACGATCCGTACGTCATCGGCCCGTACGCTCGCCGAGCTGCCCTTGGCGGCCTCGATACGGAGGGTGGCGCGGCCGTTGGCGGGGGCGGTGAAGTTCACCTTGGCGCGCTGGAAGTACGTGCCGTGCCAGTCGGACGCGGCGACGTAGTCCTCAGCGGTGGAGCGGTCCACGGCGACGGACTTCCCGCCGATCGAGAGTGTCGTGTGCCGGGTCTTTCCGGGCTGGACCTCGATGAGCGCGGACGCGGTGTAGCGCTTGCCGGGCGTGAGGCCGGAGATGCTCTGCGAGAGTGCCGCCGTGCCGGTGCCGGAGAGCTCGGCGCTGTTGCGGCCCTGGTCGTCGGTGTCGCGGGCGACGGTTCCGGTCTTCGACCAGGCGTCGAGGCCGCTGTCGTTGAAGCCCGGGTCGTCCACCGGGGTGCCCTCGCCCCATTTGGCGTCGGCGGCCTTCGGCGCCTGGTCCGGGTAGAGGACGTACGGCTGACCGGCCTCGGCCGTCAGCGTGATCCTCCCGTCGACGGGCTTGACCGTGCCGACCTTGACCCGGCCATTATCGGTGAGCTTGTAGACGGTGTACGCGCCGTTGGACGGCACCGCCCAGCTGCTCGTACCGCCGGACTTGCTGTAGTGGTACAGCTTCTTGCCGCCGTCCCACGGCAGCAGGTAGTCGGTGCCGCTCAGAACCTTGCGGCCGTGGTCGTAGAAGGTCCGCTTGCTGTCCTCGACCGTGCCCCGGACATCGCCGGTGAACGTGATGTCGTTGCCGTCCCAGCGGGTGATCTTCTGCTGCTGGAGGTACTTGGCGGGCAGGTCGCGCTGCCAGATGTTGTCGTAGAAGGCGTTCCAGTCGGTCTCGTTGGTCCAGCCCTCGAACTCCTCGATGGCGGTCTGGCCGAGGACCGGATCGTTGTTCCAGACGTCCTTCTCGTCGTTACGGATGAACCGGATGATCTTCGAGTTGAGACCCTTGTTGGTGGCGCCGCCGTAGTCGAGGTCATTGGCCCAGTGCGACCAGAGCGAGCCGCGCTCGAATTTGTCGGCCCATTCGGTGGCGACGTTCCAGCCCTGCTTCTGCACGGACTGGAGGGTCTTGTCCGCGATCCAGCCGTGCGTGTAGTAGACGTCGATGTAGAGCAGGCTGAGGTTGGGGTCCGTCTCGTCGCGCAACTGCTGGAAGCGCTTGGCCAGGTCACCGCTGTTGATGTCGCGGCGCTGGTCGATGTAGTAGCTCTGGCCGAGCCAGTTCCAGCCGGGCTTGGTCTTGTCGACGAGCTTCTCGTCGAAGGCCTTGGCATCCGGGTACGCCTCGGTGGCGTTGACGTGGACGCCGAAGGTGGCGCCCCACTTCTTGCCGTCCTTGAGGAGCGCGTTGAGATCCTTCAGCCCGCCGGCGCGCTTGTTGTAGTTGCCGCCGTAGTCGGGGTGGGCGGAGTCGTGGCCCTCGGAGGCGTATCCCTTGAGGAGCGCCATCTGCCCGAGGCCGTCGGTGGCGAGCGAGATCCGCTTGACGTCGTCCAGAGTGCGCAGGAAGGGGTGGGTGGCCTGGCTGGCGAAGTTGAACGGGATGTGGCTGATGACCCGGTCCGGGGTGTCCTTGCTGCCGGGCGCCGTGATGCCGATCGAGCGGAACGCGACGGCTCCGTCCTGCCAGTCGACCTTCTTGTCACCGTTGGCGTCGGGGGTGACGACGACCTTCGCCCAGGGGAGGTTGTCCCCGCTCTCCGGCTTCGGCGCCCCGTCGCCGCGGTAGGTCCACTGGCCGGACCAGACACCGACCCGGACGCTGCCGTCGTCGGCCTTGCGGGCCTGGTGCCAGAACCGCGCGTCGTCGCCGCCGGTGGCGCCGGAGGGCTTGTCGTACGAGGAGTTGGACTCGACAGCCGCGGCGAGCGAGCCGGTGTTCACGATGGCGTACGAGGCACCGACCGGCGCCGAGTCGGCGGCGGTGTCCGGGGTGACCTGGGCGAAGACGTCGGCGGTCTTCGTCGAGTCGTTGTCCAGCCGCGTGAAGGCGGTGGCGGCGCCGGTGTCCGTGGAGCCGACGGAGACCAGGTCGTGGCCGGGAATGTCGATGGTGCCGACGCGGAACGCCTCGGTGTCACGGACGGCCGTCACCTTGAAGGTGGTGGCGCGGCCGGAGACGGAGAGCGAGGCGTCGATCTCGATGCCGGGCAGATCGGTGAAGGTCAGCGTGTAGCGGGCGGTCGAGGCGGTGACCTCGGGCGCCCCCTTGAGCTTCACGGGGTGCGCGGTGCCGTTGAGAGTGACGGCGGTGACCGGCTGGGTACTGCCGAGCAGCTGATCGCCGCTCGCCTTGTCGGTGTACGCCAGGACGCGCGGGAAGTCGTCGGCGACGGCGACCGCGAGTTGCGCGGACTGGATGACGGTGGCGTCCGCGGGTACGGCCGACTCGACTGCGGCGGGTGAGGGGGCGGCGGCTGTGGCGGGGAGCGCGGTCCCCACCAGCGCCAGGACGGCGGCTGAGGCGGCGGCGACAGCGCCCGCCGAAGTGAATCTTCGCGACATGTGCTCTGAGTAGTCCCCGTGACTGGACAGCGTCAACGACCTGCGACGGCTCGGAACGCACCAGTCCAACAACCGCGTTGCTTAAGTCCAAGCAGAGCGCGGGACAGGGGCAGTGACCGATCGTCAGGTACGGCGGTGGGCGGCCGCGCCGGGTGGCGGCCCGCAGCAGGACGGACGGCATCAGGACGGACGGCATCAGGGCGGGCAGCAGTGAACGAGCGCTGAACGGGCTGGAATCGCCCCTTGGACCACGGGTATGTGCAGGAACAGTGGAAAAGTTCCCCGAAGCCGGCCCTCACCCCGAAGCCCTCCACGTAGCCTGCTGCCGAATGACGAGCACGCGTGGGGGCAGTGCGCCTCCGCTGCCGCGGCTCACCGACGGATGACCTCAGGGGCAGCATGCTCAAGCTGGACGCTCCGGGTAAGTCTTTCCAATCCGTGATCTCCAACCACGATTATCCCGATGCGGAAGCCGAGTGGAACGGGACCGGGCCGGGGTGGAGCTGGATGTGGGTCCCTTACCCCTTCAACTCGCAGTACGCCAAAGGGCAGTTCAACCGACAAGTCTTCAAGCGCAACCAGACGTCACGCGATGATCTCCGGGCCTTCATCGGCGAGAACCTCGCTGAGAACGATCGACGCTGGTCCAAAGCGGCCACTGCCACCCTTCGTGGTGTCACTGCGCAGGAGTTCGTCCTGATCTGCTCGAACGTCTGGGCATTCGCCTTGTTCGAGGTCAACTCGAGCTCGACCGCGAATTCCGGTACCGCGTTCTACAACCGGTGGGTCGGAGCGATGAACGCCGATCCGCAGGCCCCGTACATGCTGATGGCCGCGGAGAAGCCGACCGTCATGGCGATGAACTGACCACGGTTTCGCCTCACCGACCGAGCGCCTGCCGGACGGCGTGGAGCCGGTCCGGCAGGCGTCACCAGCGGACGTGGAACGTCACCAGCGGAGGGCGGTGAAGTCGATCGGCCGGGGCCGCAGCAGCCCGGTGCGTTCCGCCAGCGCGTGCAGCCGCCGGGACATCTCGTCGGCGTCCCGGCGCTGCCGGTCGCCGTGGCCGGGCAGCACCCACTCGAACCGCAGCTGCCCCGCCGTCCGCGCCAGCGAGGCGGCCAACTCCTCGATGGAGTACCAGGTCACGCTCTCCGCGACTTCCAGATCGTCGGTCGTACGCGACCAGTAGAAGCTGTCGCCGCTGAAGCAGTACCGGTCGTCCGCGAGGTAGAGCACGCTGCCCCGGGTGTGGCCGGGCAGCGGATGGGCGGTGACGCCCTCGCCGATCTCCACGGGGTCGAGCCCCCGGATCACCTGGTCCGCGTCCGGTGCCGCGTCGAGGTCGCCCTCGTGGATCCACAGCCGGGCGCCGAAGTGGTCGGCGTAGCGGCGCCCGTGCGCGACGTGATCGCGGTGGGTGAGCAGCACATCGGTGACGGGTCCCGTCGCGGCCACGTACCGCTCGGCGAGACCGGGGCTCCAGCGCGGGGTGTCGATCATCATGACCGTGCCGGACGGGCGCCGGAGCAGGTAGGAGTTGGCGCCGGCGGTGTGCTGGGAGTTGTGCCCGCAGACCAGTACGCCGTCGTCCAGCGCCATCGGAAACGGGTCGAGCGCCGGGTCCGGCTGCCCCGACGCGGGGCGGATCGAGCGGGTGTGGCAGGCGAAGACGGCGGCGTGTAAGCGCCGCGTCTCCGCCTCGTCGCTCGGCTGCCGCAGGATCCGCGACTTCCCTCCTTCCTCGCCGATCAGCTCGGGCGCGAATTGTCGGGCGACGTCGCAGTTGGTGCAGCGGTCGTCCACGTACCAGTCGTCCACGGCAGGGCTCCTTCGACTTCCACGGGAAACGGCCCCGTCGAGGGCCGCCGTTCCAGGGATAGCGCACGCGCGACCGGAACCGGTAGGCCCCGCCGACCTAGTGCTTCGGGTCCCGGGCCCCTCTCGCGAAACAGGGCGGCACGCCCGACGCCGGGCGCGGGGTCCGGCCACGCACCTCGAACTCGCACCACACCACCTTGCCGGGGTTCCGCTCCCCCACCCCCCACTTGTCGGCGAGCGCCGCCACCAGCAGCAGCCCCCGCCCGCCCTCCGCGTCGGGCGCCGCGCCCTCATCGCCGAGGCGCACCTCCCCCTCGCCGCTGTCGTGGACCTCGACACGCAGGAGACCGTCGGTCGGGTCCAGGTAGAGGTGGATGCGGAAACCGCGACCGGGCGGGACGCCGTGCCGCAGGGCGTTGGTGGCGAGTTCGCTCACGCAGAGCAACACGTCGCCGGCACGGGCATCGTACGCCCAGTCGACAAGGGCCTGGCGCACGAACTGTCGTACGAGCGGCACGGAACGGCGTTCCCGGCGGTAGAACGCCTCGCGGAAGTGGGGGAGTTGAGTTGGTTCGTTCACACCGCCAAGGTCACACAACGTCACTACCGTTGATCAGCGCGTCGGCTCGTACAGCGCAGTTGTACGGCTCCTGACGGGTCATCCGGGTTTCGCGACGGGGAGAGGCACTTCATGCACTCGGCGAAGAAGAACAAGCGGATCACGTCCTGGCACCTGATCGGCGCCCAGTTGGCGACGTTCCGCAAGGCGGCCCGGATGACGCAGGCGGCACTGGCCGATCAGTGCTGCGTGGGCGAGGACACGATCGCATCGATCGAGCAGGGGCGCAGGCCGCTGCAGGCCGATTTCGCAGCGCAGCTCGACGACCTGCTGGGCACGAAAGGGGTTTTGCAGGTCGCGGTGTCGAAGGTGCCACAGAAGGAGCGGTTCCCGGCGTTCGTGCAGGACTTCGTGGACTACGAGCAGGAGGCGGTGACGCTGCTCTCGTACCAGAACCAGGTCGTACCGGGGCTGCTCCAGACCGAGGAGTACGCCCGGTTCCTCTTCTCCTGTCTCTATCCGCCTCTCGAAGAGGACGAGCAGGAGGAATGGGTGGCCGCCCGACTGGACCGGCAGAGGCTCCTCGAACGCAGGCCCCGCCCCATGCTCCACTTCCTGCTGGAGGAGAGCATTCTGCGCAGCGAGATCGGGGACCCCACCATGCTGCGTGAGCAGATCCGGCATCTGCGCCGAAGCATGGAACTCCCCTTCCTGGGACTTCAGATCATGCCGATGAAACTGCCGAAGCACGCCGCGCTCGATGGCCCGATGGTGCTGCTGGAAACCCCCGACCACGACCACCTCGCCTACGTGGAGGGGCAGCTGACCAGCTACCTTCACGAAGATCCAGATGACGTCAGCGTGCTCCAGCAGAAATATGGGATGCTGCGTTCGCAGGCGCTTTCCGTCGAGAAGAGCGCGCGCCTACTGGACGAACTGCTTGGAGAGTCATGACCCGCGCAGCACACCCGGCCCCCAGCTCGACCACTCTCGCCTGGTTCAAGTCCAGCTACAGCGGCAGCCAGGGCGGCGACTGCGTCGAAGTAGCCTACGACTGGCGCAAGTCCAGCTACAGCAGCGACCAGGGCGGCGCCTGCGTCGAGGTAGCCGCGCACCCCGCCGCCGTCCACATCCGCGACTCCAAAGTCACCGACGGCCCCGTCCTCACCGTTCCCCCCGCCGCCTGGGCCGCCCTCCTCGGCCTCGGCTTCACAGCCTGAGGGTCGACACCACCGGGATTTCGGCCCCACGTGCGCCGGACCGTTGGGCCTGATCGCCGGCTCGGCGACCTTCGACGAGTCGCAGCTTCCGGTTGTCGTGTCATCGCGAGCCCGCTGATCTCCGGTACGACCGCACCGATCACCGCGTCCAGCACCGCATCCGCGCGCTCCGCATGCCCGCCCGCCTGAATGCGCCCATCCTGGCCATCCCGGCCGGCAGCAGCCTGTATCACCGAGACGCGCCGGTGCGGGCCCTCCCCAAAGAAGGCAGCCACTTCAACCACAAAAATTCCTCACTCTTCAACCTACCAATAGACAAACTCCTCCAGGCTTTGAAAATCGGGGTGAGGGAAATTCATTTGAACCAACTGTTCATCATCATGGATCATGAACATGTCGTACTTCTCAAGTGAATCCAGTGAGCGGAAAACGAATCGCGCGAGCTCCAAGGCGTCACCCCAATTCGGACAATCGGCGCGATAGCGCAGTTCGACATCACAGGGATGTTCAAGGAAGACGGGGAGCACGAACTCGCCGCTTTCCGTCAATTCAGCAACCCAAGCAGTCGCCGCCTCACCTTGGATCGAAAATGATCTAGCACCCGCCTCGCTCCAAGACTCTCGACATTCTCCGTCAATTACTCTTGCGACATCAAGGGATGCCTCCACGTCAAGACCTCCGTCAACGTGCATCCCGGTTTTAAAGTTAATGAAGATATCGAAATCACCGGTTGCCATTAATCTACCTTACCCAACGAAAAATCAGACGATGAGCGTGACGGCAACCTCGGCCGCCGTCACGCTCAAGCTGTGAATTCGGCAAACTGCTCAGTCGCCGTAAACTCGTAGGTCCCAGGCGCCGTAGACCCCGCCATTGAGGTATGCGTACGCCTCGCCTCCGACCGCCCATACCTCACTAAATGTAGCTCCTCCCCTGGAGGAGTTTACCTGCCCGTTCACAGCCCTCTCCACGTCTTCTTGGTAAAGTCCGGTACCTCGCACATCCAGGTATACGTGATCCACATTTTGCCGGCTTGCCTTTTTGAGGCGCGTCTGAACTGCGTTCCGGGACGTGGGCGCCTTGAATTCCGACCGGATCCTGTCCACCCAAGCATCTCCCGCCCCATCGGAATCGTTGCGCGACATGACCTTTTTACCCTTCAAGGCCAGATAGAGGGCAAGCGAATATTCCTTGTCGTCGAACCCTCTCCCATTGTTCTTCTTGTGCATTTCCGGGCTGGCCCAGGATTCGTCGATGCGCCCCACCGCTTTGCGCACATCATTCCACTTAGTCAGCTCGAAAACTTCTTCTACCCCGTTGCATACGCGCTTGTCCCCTCCCCTTCCCATGCAAGCATTGAATACTTGGTCCCCGCCATCATCGATCTCGTCGCGCAGTCCGAACCCTCCACCCAGAATCTGCGCCATCCGATCTTGCTGAAATCGGTCGGACAAATCTTGATTCCCGTACTGAGACTTCTCTACCTCATATGATTCACGACCACCAGAGGGAGCGGTTCCGCTCGTGGATGTACCGCTGGTCTTGCCGGGCGTGGGACTAGGTGCCGTGGCAGCGCCCCCGTCACGCCTGGGCTCGCTGTGGCCTGTGCCGTCGTCGATCCACAGCCCGGTGGGGTCGGCCGAAGTTACCGGGGTGTTGTTGGCGTAGCTGTAGCCATTGAGCGACTGATGCTGGTCAGCGGCAAGCACAGGGTCGACGCTGATGAATTGCCCAACGCTAGGGTCGTATTCGCGAGCGCCGATGTGGGTGAGCCCGGTGGTGGTGTCGGCGGGCTTGCCCAGGAATGCCTTGTCGTCGGGCCAGGTCGTGGACTTCGTTCCGCGGGAGGCGCCGAAGGGGGTGGTGTAGCGCTTGGTGACGTCCTGGGTGGTGGCGTCCACGGCGATGCTGCTGGTGCCGTGGTGGTCGGCGGCGAGGAAGCTGAGCTTGCTGCCTGCAACACCGGCTGTTGCAGTGCGGACCGCGATGGTCTGGCCCGCGGCGCTGTAGTAGCGGGTGCCGGAGACCGTCTTGGTCGCACCCTTGGTGGTGAGGCGTACTTCGGTGGCGCCGAGGTAGAGGACGGTGTCGCCGTCTCCGGTGGCGCGGCGGATGAGGAGTTCGCCGTCGGCGTCGTAGAGGTAGGTGGTGCCCAGGGCGGGCTTGGTGCCGGCTGCTGGTTCGGTGGTGGAGGCCAGTTCGCCTTCGGTGTTCCAGTCCAGGGTCTGGGTGGCTTGGGTTCCGGGGCGGTTGGTGGTGTTGCCCGCCTTGTCGTACGCGTACGTGGCGGCCTTGGCGCCCGTGGTCTTGACGAGCGGGTGGGGCTGGCCGGTCGGCGTCTTGTATCCGTACGTGGTGGTGGCGTCACCCGTGGCCGCGTGGGTTGTCTCGGTGTCGCGCTGGCCGGCGTTGTTGTAGGTATAGCTGGTCCAGTACGGGGCGGCGCCGTCGAGGTTGGCGGTGGTGCGGCCACCGGTTGCGCAGTCGGCGGACTTGGGGGTCCAGGCTTCGGTCAGGCGCCGGTTGGCGTCGTAGGCGAAGCACTGGTTGTCGGCTTTGGTGGTGCCGCCGAGGGTGGTGGGATCGAAGATGGACTGGACGTTGCCTGCTTCGTCCTGGGTGAAGTTGAGGTCCTGCAGCATGTACGGGTGGGTCTGGTCCGTGACGTTGCTGCGGGTGAGTCGGCCGGTGCCTGCCTCGTACGTGTTGTTGATGTAGGTGTTCTTGGCACCCGCACCGAGGGTGAGCTGTTCGGCCTGGCCGAGGGCGGAGTAGGTGACGCCGAGGAGGTAGGTGTTGGTTCCGGAGAGTTCGGTGGTCAGGCCGACGGAGTTGTATTTCGGCTCGACGATCTCCGTGGGGAGTCCGGCGATGCCGGGTTCTTTGGTGTTGTTGACGGCGCCGTCGAGTCGGTAGTCAGTACCGAAGGTGATCTTGTCCTTTACGGCGCCGGAGATGACCAGCGAGTCGTCGGCCGGCAACAGAACGTCGGTGCTCGTGGCCCGGCCGAGGGTGTCGTAGGCCGTGATCTGTTTGGTGTACGCCTTGCCGGTGGTGCCGCCGACGTAGCGGGTGGAAGCGTCGGGCATGCCCTTGAGGAGAGTGTCGTAGCTCCAGTGGGCGAGTTTGTTGGCGTCCGCCTTCGAGGTCTGCCACAGATCGGTCTTGCGGCCGATCTCGTCGTACCCGTACAGCAGTATCGCGTTCCGTGAGTCGGTGGTGAAGTCGATCTGGTCGAGATCGGTGTACTCGGTGCTGGAGGCGCCCTTGTCCGGGTCGGTGGCGCTGGTCTGGCGGCCGAACAGGTCGTAGGTGTAGGTCCACTTGGCTTCGTCGATGCCGGTGATCTGTGACTGCTTGCCGTCGCGGGTGTAGTCGTACTTCACCCGGGTGTAGGCGGTGCCGACGGTGGCGCCGTACGCGGTGTCGTTCGGCTCGGTGCCCGCGTAGGTGCGGGTCTCGGCGGTGCGGCCCAGGGCGTCGGTGATGGTGCGGGTGGCATTGCCGCCCTTGACCGCCGTGGTGGCGGTCGAGTCACCGGTGTAGCTGGTGGTGGTCGACCACCGGTCGTCACCGAACACCGTGAACGTGCTGGTTGCGGGGCGTGCTGCCTCGTCGTACGTGGTCCGGGTCAGGGCCGGGGTGTGGGCGTAGGAGGCACGGGCGTACTTGCCGTCCGGGGCGTTGAGGTTGTCGTAGATGTCGGCGTAGGTCTCGTAGGCGAGGCCGCGTGAGTCGTAGCGGGTGTCGGTTAGGATGCGGCCGCCGAGGGGCGATGCGGTCTGGGTCTGCAGGGGGCGCAGGAGTGCGTCGGTGATGGCGTAGGTGGTCTGGTAGCTCTTGCCGTCGGCCTTGAGGGTGGCGACCGAGGTCCAGGGCTGGCTGCCGCGGGCGAAGTTGTAGTCGTACTTCACCGTCGGGGTGTCGGTGCCCTTGCTGCGGTTGGGGGCCCAGGTGTCGGTGATGCGGCCGAGTGCGTCGTAGCTGTTCTCGGTCTTCTTGACGTTGGCGTCGAGAGTGCTGGTGACCGAACCGCGTGCCGGGTCGACGTAGGTGTACGTCTTGTGGGACTGGCCGTTGGAGGCGAGCTTGGGCGCAGCGACAACGGTGGAGGTGAGCGGGCCGGCCGCTGCGGGGTAGTACGTCGTGGTGGTGGCGTTGCCCTTGGCGTCCGTGACGCTGAGCGGGCGTCCGAGGGTGTCGTACGTGGTCTTGGTGACCGTCTGCCAGCCGCCGTTGAGGGCCGGGGTGCGGTCATTCGTACCGATCGCGGCCGGGTATGCCTTGACTCTGCCGGTCCAGGTGGCGATGCCGCGGGTCGGTGTCTGCGAGGCGGACCAGCCAGTGGCGGCAGCATCGTCGTAGACGACGGCGGCGTCGGAGAGCACGTCTCCGCGCGTCTTGGAGTTCGCCGGAAGGTTCAGTTTGTCGTCGGTGATGACAGCCCCGGCGGAGTCCAGACAGGCAGACCCGACGACACGCGTCCGGGAAACAAGACTCGTGAGGCCCTTGTCAGGGTTGCGCGCATACCAGACTCGAGTGCAGGTTTCGTCTCCAGTCTTGGCCTGGTCGCCGATGGCTTCGGTCTGGGTGACCATGCCATAGGTGTTGTCGTAGGTGTGGGAGGAGTAGCTGCGCCGCCAGGTGCTGCTGATGGGCAGGTAGGTGTAGGTGTAGGTGCGGCCGGTGCGGATGAAGTAGGCCTTGGTGTGGGCGTAGGACCGTTGCTGGCTGGCGGTTTCCTTGCCCCAGATGTTGTTGACCGTCACAGAGACGGGCTCGGTGCCGTTGTAGGTGAGCTCCTGGCGCAGGAACCCTGCGTACTGGTCGTAGTCGGTGGCGTCCGATACGTCCAGGCCTGCCACGTCGATGCCGGGGACGGTGGCGGTGCGGGTTGTGCTGTCCAGGCGTTTGTCGCCGTGCATGCCCTGCATGTACTGACGGACCGTCTTGGACTGCGGGTGCCTGGTGTCACCGGTGTAGGTCGTGACCTTGCGGTAGCCGCGCCAGCTGGACCAGGTGCGCTCGTCCTCGGGCGTGAAGGGGTCGTCGTTGTAGTGCCAGCCGGGGTTCTCGTAGGTATAGGAATTCTCCACGGCCTCGTTCTGGCCGGCTGGATCCGAGGTGGAAACGGAGATGACGTTGTACTTGTGGAACCAGTCCAGTTGCGGGTCGCCGCCGTTGGCGGGCCAGTACACGGGGTAGCAGGACAGGCTGTTGTCGTCCTCGGCCTTGGGCATCTTGCTGCCACGGACGCACTCCGGGCCGGAGAGGGTGACCGTGGTGATGGCGCCGGTCTCGGTGGTGATGGTGTTGATGCGGGGGCGGGTCAGCGGAACGATTTTGTCGGCGTCGGATTCCACGCGGTTTGGCCGCATGTGGTAGTCGAACTCCACCGGCGGCACGGTGATGGTGCCGCCGTTCTTCCCGGTGCGCTGGAGCGTCTTGAGAGTCAGCGTTTTGTCGGACGGGTTGCCGATGTCCGCGCCGTCCAGGAACTGGTAGGTCAGGCTGTAGCTGTCGACCGGCTTGTACGCGTCGGGCTCGGCGGCCGTGGACCAGACGCTCGTGTCGATGCCGGTGAGCATTTTGCGGGTGAAGAACGCGGGCCCGGTGGGCAGGCAGTCGGTCTCGTCGGCTGTGCAGATGGCGTCGAAGGGGACATCGGGCCAGTTCTTTGCGGTGTCCTCGGTCAGGGAGGAGCAGTCCGTGGCGGTGCAGCGTTCCTTGTAGGTGAATTCCACGGTGCCGGAGGGCTTGCCGGTGAACAGTGTGTTGGAGCGCTGTCCGTACTTGATCTCTTCGAGGTAGCCGCCGCGGGTGTAGGCGGCGAGCTTGGTCTTGTCGCCGTTCTTGGCGTAGTGGTTCGTATCCGCCTTGTACCAGTAGGTGGAGGCGTTGCCGTGGATGTCGGTGACGAGGTCGAGGTTCCAGCGCCATGCCTGTGTCTTGGCGCGGCCGGAGAAGTTGGTGTCGGAGGAGTATCCGGGTTCTCCGGCGTCGTCGCCGAAGACGGGTGCGGTCCAGACCGAGTTGGTGCGCTCGGTGCCGGCGCCGTCAAGTTTGTTCAGGCCGAAGGTGTAGGTGGTGCCGTCACCGGTGACGACCTTCCAGTACTCGCCCTTGCCGTCACCCTTGCCGTCGACGATGTTGTCGCCGTCGTCGCCGTTGTCGGCGCCGGTCTCGTGGGTGACCTGGGAGGCGTCGTCGTTCTTCAGGTGCCAGATGCCTTTGGCGTCGTCCTTGACGAGTTCGGTGGCCTTGCCGTTGAGGACGAGGGAGGCGTTCTCGTACTTCCAGCACTGGTCGGACTTGTCGTCCTGGCCGTCGTCCTCGCACGAGCCGTACTTGCGCTCGATGTAGGAGGAGGTGAGATCGAACCCTTCACCGAGCATGGAGCCCTGGTTGTTGGTGTTCGCGGTCCGCCCGTCGGTGCTGCCGGAGTCGTAGGACAGCGAGAGCGAGGGGGCGGGGCCCGCTGCTGCGGGCGGCACGCTGATCGGGTAGGACCAGGTGAACGCCCCGGACGAACCGCCTGCTTCCCAGCTGGAGGAGGCGGTCAGCGGGGTCGCCTTGTAGTCACCGGACCCGGATGCCGGAGCAGCGGCAACCGCCGTCACGGCGAAGACACCCGCTGCTGACGGTCCGCCCTTGGCCGCGGTCGCCTGCGGCACTGCGACCTGTGCGGAGACGGTCTGCTTCGTGGCGTCGTTTCGGGACTGGACGGGCGTCTGCGTACGGCACTTGGCCTTCTGCGGGCTGGTGAGCGCGCAGGCGGGCAGGGATACGAGGCCGAGGCGGGAACCCCAGTGGCCGCCGATCGCATCGGCAAAGGTGGAGTAGTCGACGGTGATACTGGCAGTACCAGGGGATTCAGCTGCGGCGGTGAACACGACGCCGGTGATACCCGCACTGCGGGCCGTCTTCTGGTCGAGCACGTTCACCGTGGCGGTGCCTGCGGCAGCAGCGGCCGGTTTCCCGTTGCGTGCTGAGACCTTCTTGGGACGAGGTGTGGTGACGGAGACGGTGGCCGTCGCGGGCTTGCCGGATATCTTCTGGGTGTTGTGTGAAGCCTTCGGCCAGTGGGCGGCCCGCTCACTGCGTGCCCGGGCGGCCTGCTTGCTGTTGGTTGCCCTGTTCTTTGCCACCCGCTCTCGGGCCTCTTTTGCCCCGAGCGCGGAGATCGTCTTGACCTTGCTCACCCTGGGCGCTGGAACGTCCGGACGTCCCAGCGGATCCGCCGCGACGGCGAGGGGGGTGAGACTTGCTGGAATGGACAGTGCGAGAACCAGCGCTCCGACCAAGGGGATGCGGGTCTTCCTGGTCCCGGTGCCGGGCTGGCGTCTTGCGCCGCGCTTCAGGAACGTGGGGAAGGGTCTGGAAACGAACACGTCTTCTCTCCGGGAAAGAGGCCGGTCACCGGTAGGCGAAAGGCGGCGCTGGGGCGGAGTGGGATGGTGGGACCGCGGGGGCCGGCCGTGATGGCCGGCCCCGTGGCGAGCTGACAGAGCAGCGGGGCGGTGTCAGGTTCCGACGACGTCGTAGACCTGTGTGCCGTCGCTCATTGCTCCCGCCCAGAGGCGGATGTCTCCGATCCGTCCGGGCAGGTAGTTACCCCAAGCTCCGAGGTATCCCTTACCGGCGGAGAGTTCACCGCTGCCGACCTGTGCGGTGTAGGCCATGGCGTCGTCTCCCTGAGAATCCGAGGTGAGATAGAGCTGGATAGTCCTGTCCTGGGCGTTGTAGACACCCGTGAGGCGGACCTCGGAGTCCAGGACGGCTTCTTCCTTACTGACGACCGATGCTCCTGTGCCGTCGGCGGTCAGACGGCCGAAGTTCCACCGGCCGACCGGAACCGTCTTCGTCACGGGATTGCCGTTCTCGTCGAGGACTGGTTCGCCGTTCTCGTCGAGCTCGGGTTCCTGCCGTGTGTCGGTCTTTTCGAACCACAGGCTCCAAGAAGATCCGGTGGCCGTACGCTGACCGAGGATCTGGGCCTTGTATTTGTCCGGCTTCGTCACGATCTCGGCGGCGTCGACGACTGCCTGTGTCGTCACCGTGAATGACCCCAAGTCGTCAACCACCGGGCCCGGCGTGGTTCCGGCACCCGAGGTGCCGTCCAGTACCAGTTCGTCGTCGACCAGCGAGGCGCCCGAGGAGAGAGACAGGGTGCCGTCGTAACCCGGTGCACTGTTGGCCAGCGACGTGCCAGTGGCTTGAGCGGGGTTCCATGAGGCGACGAGTTCCGCGGAAGGCTTTCCGTACGCATCGAGCAGCGTGCTCTCCTGCTTCACCTGTAGCTCGGTCAGTGCCTCCTGCCACGCCGCTACTTCATCGATCACGCCTGGGAAGTAGTCCGTGTATGTGCCCGACCATTGAACGCGGCCGATCTGCAGACGTCCGGTCGACGCCCATGGCGTCGTGAACTGCGTGGTGCCCTGCGGCTCACCGTTGACGTAGAGAGTGATCGTGTTGTCCGTGGCGTTGAAGACACCGGCCAGGTGGGTCCATGCCTTGGGAACGGCCTCAGTCTTGGAGGTGACCCGCTGGTAGGACGATGTTCCGTCGGCGGGTGCGTCGGTGTCGGCCTCGCGGAAGGACCACTTCTTGGTGCTCTGCTCGTAGCCCAGCAGGAACGGGCTGCGGTTCACGCCGTCCTGCCCCATGACGGTGGCGTTGTGTGTGTCTGTGTTCAGGCGGACCCACGCGGCCACCGTGTACGAGGCGCGGGTGTCGATGACGGGGCCGGCGGTTGAGGCGTAGCCGGTGGTGCCGTTGAGGCTGAGGCCGCTGTCCGTGGCCTTGACCGCCGGTGTGGTTTCCGTGGCCGGGGTGATCGTGATTTCGCCGCGGCGCCCTTGGCCGGTTCGGGCGGCGCCGCCGGTCAGGGTGGCGTTGTCCTGGAGTTTGGGGTCGGTGGTGGAGGAATCGACCGCCTCCGCGCCCGTGTCGTGGAAGTTCCATCGTCCGACCGGGCCGTCGCCCTCCTTGACAACGAATTCAACGGAGTTGGCGGCTCCTGGACCGTAGGTGTCCTTCGCTTCCACCTGCAGGGTCATGGTGCCCGAGGTAGGAGGCACCGGTGCGATCGTCACGGTCGCTCCGGGCATGTAGGACGACCACGCGGTGTCGGTGGACAGCTTGTACCGGTAAGCGGTATTGACGTCCCCCGCTGCCGGGCCAAGGGTGAAGGACCCCGCCTGGCCGGGCTTGCCGCCCGGGACACAGTCGTTCGCCGTGCACGGGGTGTACGGGGCAGTCTTGTTGAACGCGATGGTCGGGGGCTTGGGTGCCTTGCTGTCGACCTTGAAGTAGCACCAGCCGGTTGTGGAAGCGTTCGACGGGCCGGACAGCCATTCGGAACCGTAGTACGACCGGGTCCAGGCCCGGTAGCGGTACACCGTGTTCTCTTCCAACGCGGTGGACGGCGACGCGGTGACCTTGACGTTGTCACCGACCGGACTGGACGGCACCAGCATGTCTCCCACCGCCTTCGTCCAGGTCGTGCCGGTCTTCTTGTCCAGAGCCATGACGATCCGCAGGCTGGCCCCTGACTCCCCGCCTGATTCCGTCTGGGCCGTGGCGGTCAGTGCGGGAGTGGGGTCGGTGGCGATCGCCGGGGCAGACTCTGTGGTCGTGCACGTCTGGCTGGATCCCGTGACCAGGCCGATGGCGCTCGGCTTCGCAGGCTTGCCGACGTAATCGACGCTCAGGACCGCGTCGTCGTCGAACCGCTTCCAGGAAACGGTGTCCGACTCGTCCTTCGCCATCAGCATCAGCGTCAGGCGCGAGATCTTCCCGTCGGCGAAGCTCCGGACGGTCGGCGCCAGGTTCTCGTCCGGTTCTGCCGCGTTGTCGTGGAACTTGATCGTTGCGCGCGGCTGGGAAGGATCGCAGTTACTGCCGCGGCCCGCGGACACGTTGCGGTCGCCCATCTGGTCCAGCTTTGTCGGGCCGGGCCACTTCGATGACGGCGAGATGTTGTTCGTGCGCTCCAGATCGACCCACCGCGCGTCACAGGAGAACGACCACGTCTCCGTGACACGGAACGTGGCGTCCAGAATGTGCTTCCCCTTCAGCTTGCCCGGGTCGAACTCGAAGTACATCCGGTTCACATAGCCGTTGCCGCAGTAGTAGGAGATGCCGCCGATCACCGCGGATCCGCACTTGCCGACGCTCATACCGTTGTCGCCGCCGGAGAAGTTCCAGAACACATCGCCGTCCGACGACAGCACGGTGCGCTCCGACTCGTTGAGCTCGATCGACGGGTCGATGTACAGCGGGAAGTCCGCCTCGTCGGTGGCTGCCAGAAGCTCAGGGTCCGGCTCGACCGTCACGGATCTGTCGGTGACCGCCAGGCCGAGGACCGAGGACGCGTCACCCGCGCCCGGTCCGGCCAGCGGGTCACCCTCCTCCGCAGGGCCCGCAGGCACAACCTCGCCCGTATCAGCCTGAGCGGGTCCGGCAAGGTACAGCGAGCGCTGCGCAACCGCGGGGAGGGTGTCGTCGCCCGCCGAGTTCCACATCCGTGCCGCAGGCGACCGGAACACCGGACGGCCGTTGCCGTCCAGGGCGTCCACTCCGCCTCCGGCGCCGGCCTGGACCGTCAAATTCTCTGCGCCGAGCTGGTATTCGATGCGGTCCAGCGCCGGATTCGCCGCAGCCTCGGGGGTCTTCACCTCCAGGACCTGGCGGAAGCCCTCGACCGTCGCGGTGAGGACCAGGTCCACATCGGGCAGCACGTTCTCGTAAACGGCACGTGCGCCATCAAGCCGTGGAGCGGGCAAGGTACCAGGCCACCCCAGCGACACCGACTGCGTGCCCTCAGCGATCGTGACCAGCTTCGCCCCGGCACCGCCCGGCGAGAACGCCAGATCCACGGCCGCGGCCTTCGGACCGACCGAACCGTCGGATTTTTCCACCAACGTCGCATCGGGATCCACCCAGCCACCGCCCTGGGCGGCGACGACCCGCACCGGCGCGATCGACTTCTCCAGCGTGAACGTCGCCCCGTCAGGATTCGCGAACACCGTCTCCCGCTCGGTGCGCTCCTCCACAACCTCTACACGTTCACCCGACGCTGCCGCAGCAGCCGAAGCTCTCGACTCCGGCGATGCTGACTCCCCCACAGCTTCACCAGAGGATGCGGGTAAAGCCACGGCCTGCCAGGTCAGAGCAGGAATCGAACCCGCCACTGTGGCCGCAACAGCCAGCGCGCACACACCGTGACGCACTCGACGCCACACCCCGCCATTCACATGCCCCGCCCCATTACCTACATAGCCTTCACAAAAGTCAGCCAAATATCTGGTCAAGATCGGGATTGGTCAAGAGTGACCTGGGTCACCATCTGGGCAGATTGCGGCAGTGAAGGTGCCGAGTCCGCCAACAGAAACCCGATCACCAAGGGCATGTGAAAACAGACCACAAGGTCCACAAAGTCATGGGAACTCTGGCTCCAGCAGGCTGATTTACTCCCCCAACACGCCCGCACACCGCCGACAGGGCCTTCGCTCCACGCCACACCATGTTCCACAATGCGAACATCGCTCACCCCACGTCGAGATTCGCCTGGAGGTGCGCGCGGGCTCCGCCTGGAGCGACAACCACCGGGACAGGAGCAAGTGGCTGGTGGGCGCTGCCCCGCTGAGACGGGGGATACCACGCAACTCTGTGCAACAGACAGGGAATTCGCAGCTGTGGCTGCACGGACAGAGCTCAGCTAGGTCTCCGGTGCCCAGGTTCCCTCAGACTTGGCATTCGTGATGCTTCGTCAGGGACACGGCGCGGCATACGAGTTGTACCGGCGTTCCGCAGGAGACAGCGCGCCTCGGTCGACCGGGCGCCGCGAACGACGGCAACCCGCGGTGCTTCACGGTAGGTGTGGGGCCTGATCCTGCGGGTGGCGGTCGCCTCCCGCAGGTGGGCGACCGCCACCTCTTGTGCCGAGTGAGCCCGCATGTACGCTGCCCGGCATTCGGCTCCCTCGATGAACGGATCGACCTCGTGCACGTTGTATTCACCGGCCGCGTCATCGAGTGGCGGGGTCCTTCACCGTTCTACTTCGCCGCCGTGCCCGACGAACAGGCCGCTGACATCCGCGAGGTGGCTGCGCTGGCCACGTACGGCTGGGGCGCGGTCCCCGTGGACGCTCGCATCGGCGAGACCGCTTTCACCACGTCGCTCTTCCCCAAGGACGGCAGCTACCTGCTGCCGCTCAAGAACGCGGTCCGCAAGCCGCAGGGACTCTCGGCAGGTGACGAGGTGACCGTGACCATGACCGTCCGCGTGTAGCTGTCGCGTGATGTGGACGTCGGCAGGATCGCGACCGGCCGCCTCGCTCGAACTGCTTGGCAGGCCGGCCCATTTCTACATCCGGACGGCGCCCGCGCCCCGGCTGCTGTGCCCGAGCCCTCTCCTCAGCGCTCCCGCGCGTACGTCACGATCCACGCAGTGGTGAGAACAACTCCGAGAACCCCCACGCCGAAGATGCCGAAGGCCGTCCAGATCCCCTTTCCGTCCACCGCGGAGCGCACCCGCCGGCGAGCCCGCCGACGGCCATGCAGATGCCGAGGACGAACGCCCGTGAACTCCGGGGGCGCAGCCAGTGCCACAAGTTCGGACGGCGGCGACCAGGCGGCGGGCCTGCGGAGTGCTTCACCGGCACCTCACCTTTCCTGGTTCTGCCGGGGCTTGGGCGTGCTTGCCGGTCACACATTCGGATCGACGAGGTGGTGCACCGCGTCGAGGCCCGGCGCGGCCGGCGTGGTGTGAGACAGCGGCACGGGGTACCCCTGTCCGGCGGACAGGGACACCCCGTGCGGGTCGATGCGTGCGGAAGTCAGCAGCCGCCGCAGTTGTAGTACGTCACGTCCCAGTGGTTGCCCTCGTCCGCGTAGACGTTGCCGGAACCCGACTGGTACTGGGGGGCGCCGTCACCGCGCACGCCTATGTAGGTGAAGACGTTGTGGACGTAGTTGGTGAGGCAGGTCGACTTGGCGAAGTCGAGTTTGTAGCCGTTCCAGTGCGAGTACGTGCCACTGGCGTGCCCGGTCTCGGTACCGCCGGTGATGTTCAGCGCGCAGCCCGTGGCGCTCTTGAGGGTCTGGGCGCCCTGGGCGGTGGCCAGGTTGAGCTGGTCGAACGAGGTACAGGTGGCGACGTTGCGGTTGGAGCAGCCACCGGAGGACGACCAGGTGATTCCGGATGAGCTGAAGCGGGCGGTGGCCTGTGCGTGCGTGAGCTTCGTGACGGCGTGGGCCTGGGTGGCACCGCTGCCGAGAACGCCGACGCCGGGGGCGAAGAGGACGCCGAGGACGAGGGCGAGGGCGGTCAGGACGGGGCGCAGTGTCATACGGGACACCATGAGGGACTCCTCCTGCTCATGACAAATAAGGGGCAGGGAGATAGTGCCCGAGTTCTACGCGCGTCCGCCAGAGGACAAAGGGAGCGGATGACGGCAGGCGAGCCGCCCCTCGCAACAATCTGCAGCCCTGATGTTGAACTTTGAACTAGATGGCGCTAAAGTCAATCTCGTTGAAGGTTAAACAACAACTTCGACCGCCACTCGATCACGTCCCCCGAGGAGGAGCCATGGCTCTGTTCAACCGCAAGAACAACAACGCCCCGTCCGCCACCGCCGTCGCCACCGCCCCCGCCGTGGACCCGGCCCTGGCCGCCCTCACCGGCGACTACACGATCGACCCGGCGCACTCCAGCATCGGATTCACCGTGCGTCACGCCATGGTCACCAATGTGCGCGGCTCCTTCGGTGAGCACGAGGGCAGCCTGAAGCTCGACGGTCACAACCCCTCGAACTCCGCCGCCTCGATCGACGTAAAGATCGCCAGCGTCGACACCGGCATCGCCGACCGCGACGGCCACCTGGTCAGCGGCGACTTCTTCGACGCCGAGAAGTTCCCCCTCATGACCTTCCGCTCCACAAGTGCCGAGCAGCTCGGCGGCGACAAGTACCGCATCACCGGCGACCTCACCATCAAGGACGTCACGCGTCCCCTCGCCATCGACCTGGAGTTCAACGGCTCCGCCACCGACGTCTACGGCAACGAGCGCGTCGGCTTCGAGGGCAGCGCGGACATCCTGCGCTCCGACTGGGGCCTGACCTGGAACGCGGCGCTGGAGACCGGCGGCGTGATGGTCAGCGACAAGGTCAAGCTCAACTTCGACATCTCCGCGATCAAGGCCGCAGCACCGCAGGCCTGACGCCTCCCGTTGCACGCCTGAACCCGAGCGCGCCCGCCTTCCTCCTCCCCCGCCCGGGGTCGGAAGGCGGGCGCTCGTCGTCGGCCGGGACCGCGCACTGCCGTGGTCCGACCGGACCATTCCCTTCGTGCGGCCCCTGCGGACCGGCCGGTCACAACCCGTGTCGTCGCTCCCCGAGCACCCGCGCGCAGACTTCGCGCTCCGCCGCCGCCGAGAAGGCCGTACGGCGACGGGCTGCGACCGCCCGGCCGGTCTCTTCGGCGATCAGGTCCGCATTGATCGCCGCGGCAGCCCGCATCCCGGCGTTGGCGGCGCCGATGACCTGCTCCTTGGGGTCCGCGACATTGCCGGCCACCCAGACGCCGGGGGCTTCCGTCGCTCCGGTCGGATCGGCGGCGATGTATGTGCCGATCACCTGACCGCCCATCTCCTGCTCGGCCGCCGCCAGGCCCAGGGTCGTGAGGACGCCCGCGCGGGCGGTGAAGCGGGGCTGGACCACGACGGCCTCGCGCGGGATCACCCGGCCGCCCGCCAGCCGCACGCCGGTGAGCCGGTCGTCCGTCACCTCAAGGCCGGCCGCTTCTCCGTCGACCACGGCTATGCCACGCGCGGCCAGTTGCTCGTATTCCTCCTCGGTCGGCTCGGGCCCGGTGTGGACGAAGAAGGTGATGTCCGCGCTCCACTGGCGCCACAGCAGTGCCTGGTGGACGGCCAGGGGGCTGGTGGCGAGGATGCCGATCGGGCGGGTTGCCACCTCCCAGCCATGGCAGTACGGGCAGTGCAGGACCTCGCGCCCCCACCGCTCGGCCACGCCCGGCACCGGGGGCAGTTCGTCGACGAGGCCGGTGGTCACCAGGAGCCGGCGCGCCACGACAGCAGCCCCGTCCTCCCGTACGACACGGAACCCCTCGTCACCGGGCAGCCGCTCGGCGGCCACCACCGTGCCCTCGACGATCTCACCCCCGTAACCGGTCACCTCGTCACGGCCGGCGGCCAGCAGCTCCGAGGGCGCACCGCCCTCGCGTCCCAGGTAGCTGTGCACGTGCGACGCGGGGGCGTTGCGCGGCCGGCCCGCGTCGATCACCAGCACCGATCGACGCGCCCTGGCCAGCGATACGGCTCCGCTCAGCCCGGCGGCTCCACCGCCGATCACCACCACGTCGTACCGCTGATCCACGTCGTTCATGTCGTTCGTGTCGCTCATGCCGCTCATGAGAAGCACCTCCGTTCACCGGAGAGCGTCCGCGATGGAGCACAGCTTCGGCAAATATCCTTGCCGAAGCGGCAAATTCTTGACCTTGTCACGGCGTGAGGGCCTGGACCGGGTATCGGTCTAGTCGTATCCCTCCTCCTCTCCCCCCGATTCGCCGACCGTCTGCTCCGACCAGATCACCTTGCCCGTCTCGGTGTAGCGGGTGCCCCAGCGTTCGGCGAACTGGGCGACGAGGAACAGTCCCCGGCCGCCCTCGTCCGTCGTCGCCGCGTAGCGCAGATGCGGTGAGGTGTTGCTGGTGTCGGACACCTCGCAGATCAGGTTGCGGTCGTACAGCAGGCGGACCTCGATCGGTCCTGTGCCGTAGCGCACCGCGTTGGTGACCAGTTCGCTCAGGATCAGCTCGGTGGTGAACGCCTCCTCGTCCAGGCCACGCTCGGTGAGCCACTGGGCGACGTTCTTGCGGACCCCGGCGACGGCCGCCGGATCGGTGGCCACGTCCCATTGCGCGACCTGGTTCGGATCGAGCGTGCGGGTGCGGGCCACGAGAAGGGCGACGTCGTCGGTCGGCGGCCCGGACAGCATCGCGTCGAGCACGTCGTCGCAGGTCTCCTCCGGTGTCCGGTCGCGACCGGCGAGAGTGGCGCGCAGCAGCTCCAGGCCGGCGTCGATGTCCCGGTCGCGGCTGTCGACGAGACCGTCCGTGTAGAGGACCAGACGGCTCCCTTCGGGTACGTGGAACTCGGCCGCCTCGAAGGGCATGCCACCGATACCGAGGGGCAGACCGACCGGAACCTCGGGAACTTCGACGCTGCCGTCCGGGAGGACCAGCACGGGCCCGGGGTGGCCTGCCCGGGCCACCGAGCAGTTTCCGGAGACCGCGTCGTAGATCGCGTACAGGCAGCCGGCTCCGGCGATCTCGGCGTCGCCGCCCGCCGCCTCGTCCTGGTCGATCCGGCTGACCAGTTCGTCGAGATGTCCGAGAAGTTCGTCGGGCGCGAAGTCCAGCGCGGAGAAGTTGTGGATGCTGGTGCGCAGCCGCCCCATGGTGGCGGCGGCGTGCAGCCCGTGTCCGACCACATCACCGACAACCAGTGCGAACCGGGCGCCGGACAGCGGGATCACGTCGAACCAGTCGCCGCCCACCTCGGCCCGCGCCGGCAGGTAGCGGTGGGCCACGTCGAGGGCGTTCTGCTCGGGCAGGTCGCGGGGCAGCAGGCTGCGTTGCAGCGTCACGGCCATTTCGTGCTCGTGTGTGTACCTGCGGGCATTGTCCACGCTGACGGCCGCCCGGGCCACCAGTTCCTCGGCGAAGGACTGGTCGTCTTCGTCGAACGGGTCGGGATTGCCCGCGCGCCAGAAGTTGACCAGACCCAGGATGACGCCCCGTGCGTGCAGCGGTACGGAGAGCACCGAGTGGAATCCGTAGTCCAGGATCTTCGTGGCCCGCTCGGGGTCCCAGTGCCGCCATCCCAGCTGCGTGATCACCTCGGACCCCAGCCCGACCTCGTCGATGTTCACGCGCATGGCCCGGGTCCTGGAGGGAACGAATCCGACCAGTCGGCCGATCGAGTACAGGGGCTGGTCCGGGTCCGTGGCGGCGATGGCGGTACGGCGCATGTCCAGCGGGGCACTGTCCGGCGTGGTCGGTTCATCCCCGGGGAGCGCGAGATCGGCGAGGTCGACGCTCGTGAGGTCGGCGAAACCGGGAGTCGCCACATCCGCCAGCTCCTGGGCCGTCCGGCTGACGTCGAGGGTGGTGCCGATCCGGGCACCGGCCTCGTAGAGGAGCAGTAGGCGTTCATGGACGAGTTCGGCCCTGCCCGTGACCTTGCGCAGCTCGGTGGTGTCCCGCAGGGTCGCCACGGTGCTGGGCGGCCCGCCGTCCGCGCCCGCCGGCCGGAGGTTGACGGCCAGCAGCCGGTTGCCGACGCGCAGCACCTCGTCCGTGACCGTCCGGCCGGAGGCGAGCAGTTCCGCGGTCTCCGGGTCCAGTCCGAGGTCCGTCATCGCGCGGCCCTCGGCATCCGGGGGAAGGGCGAGCAGTCTGCGGGCCTCGTCGTTGACCAGCGTCAGCCGGTGGTCGGCCCCGACGATGAGGACGGCCTCGCGGACCGCGTGCAGCACCGCGTCGTGGTGCTCGTACATCCGGGTCATCTCTGCCGGTCCGAGCCCGTGTGTCTGACGGCGCAGCCGTCTGCTCAAGAGCACCGCGCCGCCCACGGTGACCGCGAAGGCGGCGACCGCGACAGCGATGCTGAACGGGATGGACCGGCCGGCCACGGTGTTCACCGACTTGTCGGTGAGCCCGACGGACACCACGCCGGCGACCGAACCGTCGAGCCGCTTGACGGGCACCACCGAGTTGATCGAGGGCCCTTGGCTGCCGGAGAAGCTCTTGGTGAAGCCATGGCCGGCCAGTGCCTCTTCGTACGGGCCGATGAGGTGCTTGCCGATCAGCGCGGGGTTGGGGTGGGTGTAGCGGATGCCCTGGGGGCTGGCCACGACGACGTAATCGACATGTGTCTGTCGACGGACCTGCTCCGCGCGTGGCTGCAGGATGGCGGTGGGATTCTTGCTGTCCAGCGCCGGCAGGATCCCCGGCGAGTGGGCGAATGTCTCGGCCACGCTCTGTGTGCGCAGCCGGGCCTCTTGCAGGCTGTCGCTGCGACCCTGCAGCACCAGCGCGATCGCGCCGCCGGCGATGAGCAGGAGTACGAGCCCGAGCACGAAGCAGAAGACCTGGCCGGCCACGGTACGCAGGCTGAACAGGGACAGCAGTTCGCGGCCCGGGGAACGGTGGGTCATGTCCCGGCCGGGCGGCGCGAGGGTGGCTTGGCCCGAGCGCCCCCCATCGTGCCGATGTGATCGCCGGACGGAGCGTCGCAACCTCGCCCGGAATCGGCCGATACCAGACATAACTTCAGGTCTAGCATGAATCGCACCTGCCCGAGGGATAGCCGGTCAGCGGCTCAGAACCCGCCTCCGTCGAATCCGCCGCCGCCTCCGAGATCGCCGCCGCCGAAACCTCCGCCGTCGAAGCCCGAAGAGTCGAAGTCGGAGCCGGAGAAGTCCCCGCCGTTCCAGTCGCCGCCGGAGCCGAAGTCACCGCCGCCGTACTCCGCCGCGTACGCCGGGCTCGACAGCGCCGAGCCGAGCAGTGTGCCGACCAGCAGGCCGGGGAGCAGACCGCCGCCGAAGTAGCCGCCCGCCCAGGGGCCGTACGCCGGGCCCGCCTCCCAGTACGGGCGGTGGCGGCCGTCGCCCGTGTCGACGGTGCGGCCGAGCGGCTCCTCGCCCTCGCGCAACCGGATCTCGTCCCCCGCGCAGACCGGGACCTCACGGGCCGTTCCGCCGGACGGGGACCACCGGACGTCGGCGACCGAGGGGCCGTGGCGCGGGTCGAAGAAGCACGGCGGGCGGCGGGCGGGCGGTTCAGCGCCTTTGCGGCGGGCCTCCAGGACGGCGAGGGAGAAGCGGCCGTCCTCCAGGGCCTGGGTGACCCCGCGCACGTCGGACGGGTGCTGGGCCTTTGACATGCGGGTTTTGGCGCTCTCGTAGGAGTCGAGTGCCCGCTCGTAGTCGGCGCGCATGCTGTCGTCGGCGCCCCGCTCGGCGGGGTGGAAGTCGAGCCGGTCCAGGGTTTCGCCGTACGCGGTGATGTCCTCGTCCACGACGACCCGGAGCTTGTCGAGTGCGGCCCGCTCCTCGGCCTCCTTGCGCTTCCGGTTGCGCCGGAAGATCGTGTAGGCCGTGCCGCCGCCCAGCACCAGGATCGCGCCGACCGTGATCAGTCCGACGGTGGACGATGATCCGTCGCCGGCAAAGGAGCCGCCCCAGGAGGCGGGGGCGCTGCCCCGGGCCTGCTCGACGGCCCGGTCGACAAAGGCGTTCAGCTGGGTCGCGGCGTCGGTGTCCGTGCCGGGTGTCTTCACGGCGGCGGTGAGGTTCTGGACCGCTCGGGTGGACATCACCCGGGGGTCGGCGCCCGCGTTGAACCCGTTGCCGAGGCGGACCGCGTAGACGCCGGTGATGCCGGTGTCGGTGCGCAGGGTGGTGAGCAGGTTCTGCTCGGGGAATGCCGAGGTCCGCGGCAGCACCGCCACGAACACAGGCTTGTCGGCGTCCTTGATCTTCCTCGACAGGGCGGCCGCCTGGCCCGGGGAGAGCTGGTCGGCGGCGGCCGGATCGACGTACACCGGGCTCCTGCGCAGCGCCTGCGCGACATCATTGATGGTGGATGCACCGACCGCTGTGGGCGCAACGGGTGCCATGGCGAGCACGGCCACCGAGAGAATCAGCAGCAGGCCGGCCAACAAGGTCGGGAACAGCCTGTTCCGCATATATCGAAGCTAACCCAGGTGGGCGGCGCGTGCGCCACCACCCACCTGGGCCTCCTCTTCACGGGACTGCGCGGCCCGGTACGCCTCCTGCAGCTTCGCCACCGCACCGGTGAGGTCGCCGGTGAGCAGCAGATGGTCCGCGTCGGCGAACGGCTTGGACACCGCGGCGGTCAGCTTCCCGCCGGTCTTCTGTTGGTCTGCGGTCCGTCCGGCTTGCCCAGGGTCAGCACGCCGGAGGCGCCGCCCCCTTTGTCGGCAACCGAGTTGGCGGACGAGCAACCGGCGGCCGGCGCTACCACGGCGGTGGCGAGCCAGAGCGCTCTCAGCGAGGCGTGACTCCGTCGCCCGAGCAGGCGGCGGCGCTGGGGGCGACTCTGCGCGCCTGCAACCGGGCCGCCGATTACGCCGCCCGCCTGGATCGCCGGACGGGCTCGCCTTCCGGCCCGTCCGGCGATCGAGGACCAACCGCATTACTCCGTCGGCTCGATCCCGGCCCGTAGCAACCCGTACGTGTAGGCGTCCTCCAGCGCCTGCCAGGACGCCGCGATGACGTTCTCCGCGACGCCGACCGTCGCCCAGTCGCCGTCGCCGTCGCCCGTGGTGATGAGGACTCGGGTGGTGGACTCGGTGCCGGTGCGGCCTTCGAGGATGCGGACCTTGTAGTCGACCAGTTCCAGCTTGGCGAGCTGCGGGTAGATCCGCTCCAGCGCGACACGCAGCGCCCGGTCGAGTGCGTTGACCGGTCCGTTGCCCTCTGCGGTGGCGACGATGCGCTCGCCCTTGGCCCAGAGCTTCACGGTCGCCTCGTTGGCGTGCGTGCCGTCGGGGCGGTCCTCGACGATGGCGCGCCAGGACTCGGTGCGGAAGTAGCGGCGTGCCCGGCCCTCGGCCTCGGCGCGCAGCAGCAGTTCGAAGGAGGCGTCGGCGGCCTCGTACGTGTAGCCCTTGAGCTCGCGCTCCTTGACGCGCTCGACGACCCGGCCGACGAGTTCGCGGTCGCCGCCGAGGTCGATGCCGAGCTCCTTGCCCTTGAGCTCGATGGAGGCGCGGCCCGCCATGTCGGAGACGAGCATCCGCATGGTGTTGCCGACCAGCGCGGGGTCGATGTGCTGGTACAGATCGGGGTCGACCTTGATCGCGGAGGCGTGCAGTCCGGCCTTGTGGGCGAAGGCGGAAACACCCACATAGGGCTGGTGGGTGGAGGGCGTCAGGTTGACGACCTCGGCGATCGCGTGCGACACGCGGGTCATGTCGGCGAGTGCGCCCTCGGGCAGGACGGTCTTGCCGTACTTGAGTTCCAGGGCGGCGACGACGGGGAAGAGGTTGGCGTTGCCGACCCGCTCGCCGTAGCCGTTGGCCGTGCACTGGACGTGGGTGGCGCCCGCGTCGACGGCAGCCAGGGTGTTGGCGACCGCGCAGCCGGTGTCGTCCTGGGCGTGGATGCCGAGCCGGGCGCCGGTGTCGGCGAGAACGGTGGAGACGACGGCCTGGACCTGGGCCGGGAGCATCCCGCCGTTGGTGTCGCAGAGGATGACCACATCGGCGCCGGCCTCGGAGGCGGCGCGGACAACGGCCTTGGCGTACTCGGGGTTGGCGCGGTAGCCGTCGAAGAAGTGCTCGCAGTCGACGAAGACCCGGCGGCCCTGCTCACGGAGGAAGGAGACGGTGTCGCGGACCATCTCCAGGTTCTCTTCGAGGGTGGTGCGCAGGGCGAGTTCCACATGGCGGTCGTGGGACTTGGCGACCAGCGTGATCACGGGGGCACCGGAATCCAGCAGCGCCTTGACCTGGTGGTCCTCGGCGGCCTTGCCACCGGCCCTGCGGGTCGCGCCGAAGGCGACCAGCTCGGCGTTCTTGAACTCGATCTCCTGCTGGGCGCGGGCGAAGAACTCGGTGTCCCGGGGGTTGGCGCCGGGCCAGCCGCCCTCGATGAAGCCCACGCCGAAGTTGTCCAGGTGCCGCGCAATGGTCAGCTTGTCCGCGACCGTCAGGTTGATGCCTTCACGCTGGGCCCCGTCGCGCAGTGTGGTGTCGAAGACATGGAAACTGTCGTCGGTGGCCTTGGCCTTGGTGGTCATGCTGGTAGGACTCCTGTCGGATGAGCGGATCCGGACGATCTGGCTCCACTTGCCCCCATCATCCCGCGCGCCTCGCCCCGGCCGAGGTGAGGGCCGGAAAACGAAAAAACCCCTCGCGGGTGCGAGAGGTCTGCGCGCTGGTCTGGGGCACGGTGGCCGTGCCGCACATGGTGATACGGGACGGTCACTGCGGACCGGCGCGCCTGTTGCCAATAATCATGACGAACGAGGGCACGGAGGCAGTCTTGCACAGGGTTGCCTCCGTGCCGTGGCCCGTCTCAGGATGCGGGCGTCACGCTCGTCGCTCCGGACGACTCCGCCGGGGCCGCCTGCCCTGGCTTCCGGTCGGCACCGACCCGGCCGAGGTCGATGTCGCGGGTCTCGCGCATGGTCAGGTAGACGACCAGGGAGACCGCGGCGCAACCCGCCACGTACCAGTAGAAGCCGGACTCGACGCCCGACTTCTTGAACCAGAGCGCCACGTACTCGGCGGTACCGCCGAAGAGCGCGTTGGCGATGGCGTACGGAAGGGCGACGCCCAGAGCGCGGATGCCGGTCGGGAAGAGCTCGGCCTTCACACAGGCGTTGATCGAGGTGTACCCGGTGACGACGACCAGGGCGAGGAGCGCCAGGCCGAACGCGGGCCAGAAGGTGCCCGCGTGCTTGAGCATCGTCATGATCGGCACGGTCAGGAAGGTCGAGCCGACGGCGAAGGTGATCAGCAGCGGGCGGCGGCCGATCCGGTCGGAGAGCAGTCCGGCCGGCGGCTGGATGCACATGAAGACGAACAGGGCGCAGAAGCTGACGAGCGAGGCGGTGGACTTCTCCATGCCGGCGCTCCTGGAGAGGAACTTGGTGAGATAGGTCGTGTACGTGTAGTACGCGACGGTCCCGCCCATGGTCAGCGCCATCACCAGGAACGCCTCGCGCTTGTGCTGCCACAGCGCCTTCAGCGTGCCGCGGTCCTCCTGCTCGGCGGCGCCGGACTCCGCGTACACCTCGGTCTCCAGCATCGAGCGGCGCAGATAGAAGACGATCGCGGCACCGAGCGCACCGACGATGAACGGGATGCGCCAGCCCCAGCTGTGCAGGGCCGCGTCGGACATGTTGCGCTGCAGGATGATCTGGAGGCCGAGGCCGATGAGCTGTCCCGCGGTCATGGACACGTACTGGAAGCTGGAGGCGAAGCCGCGCCGGTGGGGCGCGGACGCCTCGGTCAGGTAGGTGGCGCTGGCGGCGTACTCGCCCCCGACGCTGAGGCCCTGCAGCAGCCGGGCCACCAGCAGGACGGCGACACCGCCGTATCCCGCGACGTCGTACGTCGGCGCGATGGCGATGAGGACCGCGGAGGCCGACATGAGGGTGACGGTGAGGGTGAGCGCGGCCTTGCGTCCTCTGCGGTCACCGATCCGGCCGAGCATCCAGCCACCGACCGGCCTCATGAAGAAGCCGACGGCGAAGATGCCCATGGTGTTCATGAGGTTGGCGGTCTCGTTGCCTTCGGGGAAGAACGAATCCGCGAAGTAGACGGCGAAGGTCGCGTACACGAACCAGTCGAACCACTCGACCATGTTGCCGGCGGAGCCGACCCAGATTTTCTTCCACTGCTCTCGTCCCATGGTCCGCCACCGTGCCCGAACAGCCGGGAACGTGACAAGGCCGCAACGGGCAACGATCACGCGTACGTGAGTGCGTTTGGTTCACGGCAGAGCGGGCCGCTCCGGGGCGGTGAGCGAGTCGTCGATGAACTCTCTTACCTGGTCGAGGACTTGGGAGCGGCTGGTGCCGGGGATGCCGACCGCGACATGGACGCTGAACCCGTCGAGCAGGGCGCGCAGCCGGGTCGCGAACCGTTCGGCGTCGACGGTACGGAACTCCCCGCGCGAGGCGCCCTCCGCCAGCAGCGCCACCAGGTCGCGGTGCCAGGCGCCCTCGATCGCGGCCTGCCGGGCGCGTGCGTCGTCGTCGGCGTTCTGCGAGCGGTTCCAGACCTCCAGCCAGAGCGTCCAGTGCGGATCGCGGTGGCCGTCGGGGAGGTACAGATCGATGTACGCGTCGAGCCGTTCGCGGACCGTCGCCCGACCGGACAGCAGGGTGCGCCGCTGCGCGCCGAGCCGGCCCTCGCTCCACTCCAGGGTCTGGAGCAGCAGCTCGTCCTTGGTGCGGAAGTAGTAGAGGAGGTGTCCGCTGCTCATGGAGACCTCATGGCCGAGCCCAGCCATGGTGAGGCCGTCGAGGCCCCGTTCGGCGATGGTGGCCATGGCGGCGGCCAGCAGTTCCTCGCGGGGCGGGGCGGTGTTGCGACGGCGTGGAGCGGGGGGCACGGTTCAGACCTTCGGCTGCTGCTGCGTGATGCAGTGGATGCCTCCACCGCCGGCAAAGATCGTACGGGCGTCGACGAGTGTCACCGTACGGTCGGGGAACAGCTCACCGAAGATCGCCGCCGCCTTCTTGTCGCGCGGGTCGTCGAAGGCGCAGAGAACCACGCCGTCGTTGCAGAGGTAATGGTTGATGTAGGAGTAGTCGACCCACTCCCCGTCGGCCTTCAGCACGGTGGGCGCGGGGACCTCCACCACGTTCAGGGAGCGGCCCCTGGCGTCGGTGGCGGCGCGCAGGATGCGGACGGTCTCACGGGTGATCTCGTGGTCGGGGTGGGCCGGGTCCGGCTGGACATGGGCGACGACGGTGCCGGGGCGGGCGAAGGCGGCGACGATGTCGACATGACCGAGGGTGCCGTACGTGCCGTAGTCACCGGCCAGTCCGCGAGGCAGCCAGATGGCCTTCTCGGTGCCGAGCCTGGCGTGGATCTCGGTCTCGACCTGCTCGCGGGTCCAGTCGGGGTTGCGTTCCTTGCCGAGCTGGACGGTCTCGGTGAGCAGGACGGTGCCCTCGCCGTCGACATGGATGGCGCCGCCCTCGTTGACGAGCGTGGAGCTGTGTACGGGGAGGGCCGCGAGCTCGGCGACGGAGCGGGCGATGTGCTGGTCGTGCTCCCAGCGGGCCCACCCCTGGGCGCCCCAACCGTTGAACGTCCAGTCGACGGCGGCTAGTTGACGCCCGTCACTGACGAAGGTGGGACCGATGTCGCGCATCCAGGCGTCGTCGAGCGGGCGGACGGCCAGCTCGATGTCCGGGCCGAGAAGGGCGCGGGCGCTGTCCTCCTGGCCCGGGCCGACGACCATCGTGACGGGTTCGAAGCGGCGGACGGCGCGGGCGACGGTGGCCCAGGCACTGCGGGCCTCGTCCAGTTCGGCGTCGGTGTCGAAGGTGGGGTTGGGGCCCGGCCAGGCCATCCAGGTGCGTTCGTGCGGGGCCCACTCGGGCGGCATACGAAAGGTCATGAAGCGTCCTTGAAAGGTGTCAGAGGAAGTAGAGGCGGTTGAGGGAGACGGAGTCGGCGGGCTCGGAGCGCAGCGGGTCGCCGTCCAGGGTGACCAGACCGCTGTGGGCGTCCACCGCGACTTCTCCGGTACGGGAGTTGTGGACGAGGTCGCCGGGGCCGATGCCGCGGGTGCCGCGCACTGCGACACGGCGCCGGCGCGTGGGCATCAGGTCAGCACCGAGGTGGGTCGCGGCCTGCGAGACGAAGGCCACGGAGAGATCGGCCGCAGTGGCTCCGTACGCCCCGAACTGCGGTCCGAGGACCAGGGGTTCGCAGGTGTCGGTGGCGGCGTTCGGGTCGCCCGTGACCCCGTACGCCGGAAAGCCGGACTTCAGCACGAGCTGCGGCTTCGCACCGAAGAACTCGGGCCGCCACAGCACGATGTCGGCGAGCTTCCCGGTCTCGATGGAGCCGACCTCGTGCGCGAGGCCGTGGGCGATGGCGGGGTTGATGGTGAGCTTGGCGATGTAGCGCAGCACCCGGGCGTTGTCGTCCGCGGGGCCGTCGCCGTCCATCGGGCCGAGCTCGGCCTTCATCTTCCCGGCCATCGCGAAGGTGCGGCGTACCGTCTCACCGGCCCGTCCCATGCCCTGTGCGTCGGAGGACGTGATGCCGATGGCGCCCAGGTCGTGCAGGACGTCCTCGGCGCCCATCGTTCCGGCGCGGATGCGGTCGCGGGCCATGGCGGCGTCGCCCGGCAGGTCCGTCTTGAGGTCGTGTACGGAGACGATCATCCCGTAGTGCTCGGCGACGGCGTCCCTGCCGAAGGGCAGCGTCGGATTGGTGGACGAACCGATGACGTTCTCGACGCCCGCCATCTTGAGGACGTTGGGGACGTGTCCGCCGCCGCAGCCCTCGATGTGGAAGGCGTGGATCGTGCGGCCTTCGAGGACACGCAGGGTGTCCTCGACCGACAGGCACTCGTTCAGCCCGTCGCTGTGCAGGGCGACCTGGACGTCGTGTTCCTCGGCGACCCGCAGTGCGGTGTCCAGGGCGCGGGTGTGGGCGCCCATGTCCTCGTGGACCTTGAAGCCGCAGGCCCCGCCCTCCGCGAGCGCCTCGACCAGCGGCGCCTCGTGGGAGGACGAACCGCGTCCCAGGAAGCCGATGTTGACCGGCCAGGCGTCGAACGCGTTGAAGGCATGGCGCAGGGCCCAGGGCGAGTTGACGCCGACGCCCCAGACCGGGCCGAACTCCTGGCCGATGATCGTGGTGACACCGGAGGCGAGCGATGCCTCCATGATCCGCGGCGAGAGCAGATGGACATGGGTGTCGACAGCGCCCGCCGTCGCGATCATCCCCTCGCCGGAAACGATCGACGTCCCCGTGCCGACGACGACGTCGACGCCGTCGAGGGTGTCCGGGTTGCCGGCCCGCCCGATCGCCGAGATCCGGCCCTCACGGATACCGATCGACACCTTGCGGATGCCCTGCACGGCGTCGATGACCAGCACATTGCTGATGACGACATCGCAGGTGTCCCGGACGGCGGCGGCCTTGAGATGCAACCCGTCGCGGGCGGTCTTGCCGAATCCGGCGAGGAACTCCTCGCCGTACTGCTGTGCGTCCGACTCGACGCGGACGGTCAGCCCGGAGTCACCGAGCCTGACCCGGTCCCCGGCACGCGGGCCGTGCACGGAGGCGTACTCGTGACGATCGATGCTCATCGCTCTGCTCCCAGGTATCCGCATGCCACCGCGCGCCGCAGGGCCTCTTCGCGTGCGCCGGGCGCGTCGAGCGGTCCGTCGACCAGTCCGGCGAACCCGATGGCGATCCGGTCTCCGCCGATGGGCACCAGCCCCACCTCGACCGACTCACCCGGCCCGAAGCGGACGGAGGACCCGGCGGGAACGCAGAGCCGCATCCCGTATGCCGCCGCCCGGTCGAAGTCGAGCCGCGGGTTGGCCTCGAAGAAGTGGAAGTGCGACGTCACGGAGACCGGCACGGTCGCGGTGTTGCGGACCGCCAGGCGCGCCGCCGGTTCCGGCTCGGGCGTGGCGGGACCGGGGACGACGGCCCCGGGAGCGTCGTCGCCGAGCCCGCCGCCCAGCGGCCGGGAGACCACGGCGAGTCGCGAACCGTCGTCGAAGACGGCCTCCACATGGACTTCGGTGACCACATCGGCGACCCCCGGAAGGACATCGTCGGGACCGAGCACGGACCGTGCGGCCTCGATGGCCTCGGCGAGCCTGCGCCCGTCGCGGGCGGCCTCACAGACCGTGTCCGCGATCAGAGCGGTCGCCTCGGGGACATTGAGCTTCAGCCCTCGGGCGCGGCGGGCCCGGGCCAGTTCGGCGGCGCCGAAGAGCAGCAGCCGGTCACGTTCCGTCGGGGTCAGTCGCACGCCCGCACACCTCCTGTTTAGAGCAGCACTCTAACCGTGGATCGGCGGAAACCTAAAGCTCGACCTCGTCACTTTTGAGCGATGCTCCAACCGTGCCGACGGTTCGGGACACGACGAAGGCCGCGCCCGGCAGAAACCGGGCGCGGCCTTCGCGCATACGACAGGAACGGACCAGGTCCTAGCCGAGCGGGTGCATCCAGCCGTGGGTGTCCTCGGCAACGCCGCGCTGGATGTCCAGCAGGCGCTCGCGCAGCTTCAGCGTGACCTCGCCGGGCGCACCCTCGCTCTGGGTCCACTCGCCGCCCGCGGACTTGACGGTGCCGACGGGGGTGATGACGGCGGCCGTGCCACAGGCGAAGACCTCGGTGAGGGTGCCGTTCGCGGTGTCGTCGCGCCACTGGTCGATGGAGACGCGGCCCTCCTCGGACTCGTAGCCGAGGTCGCGGGCGACCTTGAGCAGCGAGTCACGGGTGACGCCGGCGAGCAGGGAGCCGGTCAGGGCCGGGGTGATGATCTTGTTCCCGTACACGAAGTACAGGTTCATGCCGCCGAGTTCCTCGACCCACTTGTGCTCGACCGCGTCGAGGTAGGCAACCTGGTCGCAGCCCTTCGCCGCGGCCTCTGCCTGGGCGAGGAGGGACGCCGCGTAGTTGCCGCCGGTCTTGGCGTCGCCCATGCCGCCGGGGACGGCGCGGACGCGGTCCTCGGAGAGCCAGATGGAGACCGGCTTGACGCCACCGGGGAAGTAGGCACCGGCGGGCGAGGCGATGACGACGAAGAGGTACTCGTTGGCGGGCTTCACACCGAGGCCGACCTCGGTCGCGATCATGAACGGGCGCAGGTAGAGCGACTCCTCGCCGCCGTGCGCCGGAACCCATGCCTTGTCCTGCTGGACCAGCACGTCGCACGCCTCGATGAACGTCTCGACGGGCAGTTCCGGCATGGCCAGCCGGTGCGCCGATGCCTGGAAACGCTTGGCGTTCGCCTCGGGGCGGAACGTGGCGACGGAGCCGTCGGGCCGGCGGTAGGCCTTGAGGCCCTCGAAGATCTCCTGCGCGTAGTGCAGGACCGTGGTCGCGGGGTCGAGGGAGAGCGGGCCGTAGGGGACGAGCTGGCCGTCGTGCCAGCCGCGGCCCTCGGTCCACCGGATCGTCACCATGTGATCGGTGAAGTAGCGGCCGAATCCGGGCTTGACCAGGATCGCCTCGCGCTCCGCGTCGGACAGCGGGTTCGAGGAGGGCTTGAGCTCGATCGTGGGCGTCGTCATGTGTGCGTGTCCTTCACCGTTTGTGTGTGTTGGACCGCGCTCACGCCGCTCCTGTCAGACAGGTGCTAGGACGTCCGAGCTTCACCGCGAGCCACGGCCCCGTTCGATTATCGCTCCCGGGTGGCCGTGCACGAAATGACGTGAATGCGGTCCAGTGGTCGATGGTGGCACCCGGGACCGCATAGGAGAAGCCGCCGGGTGCGGTTGCGACCCGGCGGCTTCGAAAATGGAGTCGTCGGGTCAGCTCGCTACGCGTACCGCGAGCGCGTCGCCGATCTGGTCGGTGGTACGAGTCGTCGTGCCTCCCCCAGAGCCTGAAGGGCCTGGGAGGTGCCCCCCTCGCTCCGCGAGGTCGGCGGAGACGGCGTCCTCGATGCGCACGGCCTCGGCCTCGTAGCCGAGGTGGCGCAGCAGAAGGGCGACGGAGAGGATCGCGGCCGTGGGATCGGCCTTGCCCTGGCCCGCGATGTCCGGGGCGGAGCCGTGGACCGGCTCGAACATCGAGGGGAACTCGCCGCTCGGGTTGATGTTGCCCGAGGCCGCGACGCCGATGCCGCCGGAGACGGCCGCCGCGAGGTCGGTGATGATGTCGCCGAAGAGGTTGTCGGTGACGATCACGTCGAAGCGCTCGGGCTGCGTGACGAGGAAGATCGTCGCCGCGTCCACGTGCAGGTAGTCGGTGGTGACGTCCGGGAACTCGGCCGCGACCTTGTCGAAGATGTTGGTCCACAGGTGCCCGGCGTAGGTCAGCACGTTGTTCTTGTGGACCAGCGTCAGCTTCTTGCGCGGGCGCGCCTGGGCGCGGGCGAAGGCGTCACGGACCACACGCTCGACGCCGAAGGCGGTGTTGACCGAGACCTCGGTGGCGACCTCATGCGGGGTGCCGGTGCGGATCGAACCGCCATTACCGGTGTACGGGCCCTCGGTGCCCTCGCGGACCACGACGAAGTCGATCTCCGGCTGACCCTTGAGCGGGGTCGCGACACCCGGGAGGAGCTTCGACGGCCGCAGGTTCACATGGTGGTCGAAGAGGAAACGGAGCTTCAGCAGGAAGCCGCGCTCCAGGACGCCGGACGGAACCGAGGGGTCACCGATCGCGCCGAGCAGGATTGCGTCGTGCTGCTTGAGCGCCTGGACATCCGCGTCGGTGAGGGTCTCACCGGTCGCGTGGTAGCGCTTGGCGCCGAAGTCGAACTCCTTGGTCTCCAGCTTCACATCCTGCGGGAGAACAGCATTGAGGACCTTGAGGCCCTGAGCCACTACCTCCTGGCCGATACCGTCACCAGGGATCACTGCGAGATTGATGCTGCGAGACATGTCCGCACCTTACTGCGCGTCCCACACCATGACACGTTGCGTCCACGATACGGACACACGAGGAGCTGCGACTCGCGCCACACGTCCACCCAGCTGGATGGTTCGCTGGTTGCGCCGTTCGGCCGGCACCTGGCGTACGGCGCCGACCCGAGGACGCAGATGGCGGTCTCCTGGCAGGTTTCGTTCGCCGTGAAGCGGCCGTACATCCGGATCGGCCACAAACCGTGGGCGTTGAGCCGCAGGATCGACGCCGAGGTGCGCCTCCTCACCACCCCCGAGCTGAACGGGGGCAAGATCGCGGCGGCCGAACAGTTCTACGTACACGCGAGCCTGGAGCGACTACAGCCCGGCACGACGTACTACTACGGCGTCGGCCACGACGGCTTCGACCCCGCCGACACCCGCAACCTGGGCACGCTCGGCACCTTCACCACCGCGCCCTCGCACGCCGAGACCTTCACCCTCACCGCCTTCGGAGACCAGTGCGTCAGCTACCACGCGCTGGGCAACGACCAGTTGATCCTGGGCCAGAACCCCGAGATCCCGGCCAACTTCGGGATCGGCGACGGCAGGCAGACGCGCTGGCTGGATCCGGCACGCCCGGATGAAGGTCACCGCACTCGCCGAGTCGGGCGAGCGCATCGACCACTTCGAGATCAGCCGCGGCCGACCGTTCTCAGTGGCCCGTGGAGCCGCCGTTGTCCCTGCGGTCCAGGGCCCGCTGCAGGGCGGCGGCGGCATTCTGGCGCTCCGACTCGGTCGGACGGTGGGTGTGGCGGACTCGGCGGACAGTCGTCTCGGCCATGGTGGATCGACTCCTTGAGATCGCGAGGATTTCGAGATCGAAAAATCGTGAACGTGATTTCGAGATCGGGATATCGAGGCGCCGGAAGGGGCGGGGAGCGGGCGCCGCAGGGGTTGCCTGCACAGGGGCGCACACTCACGACCGCCAGTCGCTGGATCTAGCGAGACGTTCGGCTTCTACAAAGCTAGGACAGCTCGGCCGGTCTGTCTGCACAATTACTCGGACTTCCTACTATCTGAGACGGAGGTTTACGGCCGCCCGCCCTCAGTCCCCGGATCAGGGCCCGGACAGCGAGCGATTGCGCCTGCTCAGGGGTGGTGACGCAGCCGACCGAACGCGTCGGCCGCTCCGACCCGAGAGCCGTGATCTCGACCGTGTCCGGTGCTCCTTCGAGTGACAGCTCCGGCTTGATCGCCATGCCGAGTCCACGGGACACCATCGAGAGCACCGCTCCGTCGTCCTCGGCCTCGACCGTCGCACGCGGGATCCACTCCTGTGCGGCCCACCAGTCGCGGGTGTACGAGGAGCAGCTCTCCGCCCGGTCCACCAGCGGGAGCGTCCGCGGCGCCGGATGGCCGGCGGGGCACACCAGCGCGCACTCCTCCTCCATCAGCACTCCCCCGACCAGCTCCTTCGGTGCGCCAGCTCCTTCGGTGCGGGGGAACCCGTCCCCGGGGCGCCGGACATCCCCGGCGGCGGTCCTCCGGGGGGCCACCGCGCGATCACAGCACGTCCCCGTCCCGCCAGTCGAAGATCAGCGTCCCGGACGCGGGCGGCAGCACGCGGCCGGCCGCACCGCGGACATACGTGCTGCCCTCCTCGCCCGGTAGCCGCTCCACCCCGCGCCTTCCCTGTACGGCGATGGATGGGGTTGCCGACGGCGGCTTCGCCGCGGTGGCCTGCCGCTGGGCCCCGGGCCGCACCTCGTGCGACGGCTGAACCGGTAGCGGACCGCAGCCTCTGGCCCACCGGCTCACCTGTCGGCCCGGGCCGTTGTCAGTGGGTGCCCCTACTGTTCATGAGCGGGGGGGCCTGCGGACAACGGCCCGGCGGGAGGGGACGACCATGAGCTTCAGCATGCAGGCACGGGCCGTTCCAGCAGCCGGGCTGCCGCAGGACTTCGCCGGGGTGACGGCGGTCTTCGGTGACACGGACGACGAGCTCGACCTCCTGGAGACGGATCTGCACATCTCCAAGGATTTCTCCGAGGTGCACAAGTTGTGCCTCACCGCACCGCCCGGCCGCAGCAGTTGCGAGCTCCCGGTCTTCGGCGGGACCGTCCACGAGGACCCGGCCGGAATCGAGGCGCCATCGGTGACTCTGGAGGCCGCGGGGGTGCGGGAGGCGGCGGAGTTCCTCCGCCGCCATCCGTTCGACAAGCTGTGGCGCGCGGCCGCCGGGGGCGTCGGCGCGCACTGGGGCTGGCCGGAGCCCGAGGTCCGCGATGTCTTCGCCCACCACTACCGGCAGGTGCTGGACTTCTACGGGCGGGCCGCGGAGGCGGGCGACGCGGTAGTGAAGCGGTTCCTTTACTGAGGGACGGCCCCGGAATGGAAACCGCCTCCCGGCCGGCAGGGGAACCGGGCGGGAGGCGGAAATCGTGGCGGGGCGCCGGGGGTGCGGCGCCCCGGGGGGCGTCAGCCCTGGTGGGGGTAGGTGTAGTCGGTCGGCGGAACCAGCGTCTCCTTGATGGCCCGGGTCAGGGTCCACCGCTGCAGGTTCTGCGGGGCGCCCGCCTTGTCGTTCGTACCCGAGGCACGGCCGCCACCGAAGGGCTGCTGGCCGACGACGGCACCGGTCGACTTGTCGTTGATGTAGAAGTTGCCCGCGGCGTACCGCAGCTTCTCCATCGTGTGCGCGGCCGCGGCGCGGTCGCCCGCGATGACGGAACCGGTCAGCGCGTAGTCGGAGACCGACTCCATCTGCTCCAGCATCTCGTCGTACTTGCCGTCCTCGTAGACGTGCACGGCGAGGATCGGGCCGAAGTACTCGGTCGTGAAGACCTCGCTCGAAGGGTCGCTGCACTCGATGACGGTCGGGCGGACGAAGTAGCCCACCGAGTCGTCGTACGTGCCGCCCGCGATGATCGTGCAGGACGGGTCGGACTTGGCCCGGTCGATCGCGGCCTTGTTCTTGGCGAACGAGCGCTCGTCGATGACGGCACCGATGAAGTTCGACAGGTCGGTGACGTCACCCATGGTGATGGAGTCGACCTCTGCCGCGAACTTCTCCTTGAAACCGGAGTTCCAGATGGAGGCCGGGACGTACGCACGGGAGGAAGCCGAGCACTTCTGGCCCTGGAACTCGAAGGAGCCACGGGTGAGCGCGGTCTTCAGCACGGCGTGGTCGGCCGACGGGTGGGCGACGACGAAGTCCTTGCCACCGGTCTCGCCGACGAGCCGCGGGTAGGTGCGGTAGTTGGCGATGTTGTTGCCGACCGTCTTCCACAGGTGCTGGAAGGTGGGGGTCGAACCGGTGAAGTGGATACCGGCCAGGTCGCGGTGGTTCAGGGCCACCTCGGAGACGGCGATGCCGTCACCGGTCACCAGGTTGATGACGCCCTTGGGCAGACCCGCCTCTTCCAGGAGCTGCATCAGCAGCACGGCGGCGTGGGTCTGCGTCGGGGACGGCTTCCACACCACGACGTTGCCCATGAGGGCGGGGGCGGTGGGCAGGTTGCCCGCGATGGCCGTGAAGTTGAACGGCGTGATCGCGTAGACGAAGCCCTCCAGCGGGCGGTGGTCCATGCGGTTCCACACGCCCGGCGAGTTGGCCGGGGGCTGCTCGGCCAGAATCTGGCGCGCGTAGTGCACGTTGAAGCGCCAGAAGTCGACGAGCTCACAGGGAGTGTCGATCTCGGCCTGCTGTGCGGTCTTCGACTGGCCGAGCATCGTGGATGCGGCCAGCGTCTCGCGCCAGGGGCCGGACAGCAGCTCGGCGGCGCGCAGGATGATCGCGGCGCGGTCGTCGAAGGACATTGCGCGCCAGGCCGGGGCGGCGGCCAGCGCGGCGTCGATCGCGTCCTGGGCGTCCTGCTGCGTGGCGCCGGCGAACGTACCGATGACGGCCTTGTGGTTGTGCGGCTGTACGACGTCGAAGCGCTCGCCGCCGCCCATCCGCTTCTCGCCACCGATGGTCATCGGAAGGTCGATCGGGTTCTGGCTGAGCTCCTTGAGCTTCGCCTCCAGGCGGGCACGCTCCGGGGAACCCGGGGCGTAGGAGTGGACCGGCTCGTTGACCGGCGCGGGGACCTGAGTAACAGCGTCCATGAGTGCCTTGTCTCCTTGTGTCAGGGGGTGGGGGTCAGCCGGGCAGGTCAGCCCTTGGTGAGGATGGAGCGGCCGAAGAACAGCAGGTTCGCCGGCTTCTCCGCGAGGCGGCGCATGAAGTAGCCGTACCAGTCGGTGCCGTACGCGGTGTACACGCGCATCCGGTGGCCCTCGGCCGCGAGCCGGATGTGCTCGTCGCTGCGGATGCCGTACAGCATCTGGAACTCGTACTCGTCCAGCTTGCGCCCGGCCTTCCGGGCCAGCTCCTGGGCGATGGCGATCAGACGCGGGTCGTGCGACCCGATCATCGGGTAGCCCTCGCCCTCCATCAGGGTCTTCAGGATGCGGACGTACGCCTTGTCGATCTCGGCCTTGTCCTGGTACGCGACGGAGGCGGGCTCCTTGTAGGCGCCCTTCACGATGCGGACGCGGCTGCCGACGGCGGCCAGGCGGCGGGCGTCCTCCTCGGTGCGGAACAGATACGCCTGGATCACACAGCCGGTCTGCGGGAAGTCCTTCCGCAGCTCCTCGTGGATGGCGAACATCGAATCGAGGGTGGTGTGGTCCTCGGCGTCCAGCGTGACCGTGGTGCCGATCGCGGCGGCGGCCTCGACGACCGGGCGGACGTTGGCGAGCGCCAGCTCGTGGCCGCCGTCCAGCGCTTGGCCGAACATGGAGAGCTTGACGGACATCTCGGCCTTGGTGCCCAGGCCCAGGTCCTTGAGGCGCTCGATCAGTTCGAGGTAGGCATCGCGGGCGGCGGCGGCCTGCTCGGGGGTGGTGATGTCCTCGCCGACCACGTCGAGGGTGACTTCGAGGCCCTTGCCGGCGGCGTCCTCGATGATCGGGACGACCTGGTCGACGGTCTCACCGGCGATGAACCGGTCGACGACCTGCTTGGTGCCAGGTGCGGCCGAGATGAAACGGCGCATCTTGTCGCTGCGGGACGCGGCGAGAATCACGGGACCCAGCACGGGGCACCTCCACGGAAAGTACGAACGAAGGCCGTACCGGCAGATAAGGACAGAGCGGTACAGCACGGAGAACCACCGTGAAATCTAAGGATCCCTCCGATGGTGTGCCATCGACAGCTGTCACGCATCCATTCCCGGGATCTCAGACATATGTCTGAAGGGGTGCGAGAATGGCCGGGTGAAGGGCGATTACCAGGAGCTGGTCGACGAGATCTCCGGGCTGCTCGGCGCCCCCGCGACGCTGGAGAACCGGGACTTCGGCCTGGTCGCCTTCGGCGCCCACGACAGCGACGACGACACGGCGATGGACCCGGTCCGCACCCGCTCGATCCTGACCAGGCGCTCCACGCCCGCGGTCCGCTCCTGGTTCGAGGGCTTCGGCATCGCCCGCGCCACCGGCCCGGTCCGCATTCCGGCCGCCCCGGAGGCCGGGGTGTTCCGGGGCCGCATCTGTCTGCCGGTACGCCATCGGGGTGTCGTGCTCGGTTACGTATGGCTGCTCGACGCGGACCCCGGGCCGACCGACGAGCAGCTGAGGGCGGCGATGGAGGTGGCGGCCCGGATCGGGGGGCTGCTCTCCGACGAGGCGCGGGCGGGCACGGATCTGTCCCGGGAGTTCGGTGCGGTCCTCACAGCCGGGCGGGGCTGGCAGCGCGACATGGCGGTGGCCGCGCTGGACGAGGCACTGGGCCGGGACGCGAAGGGCCTGCACACGGTGGTGTGCGTGACCCCGTGGACCGACGATCCACCATCGGTCCGTACGGTGTCCTCGGCATCGGCACTGACCTCGGTCCCGGCCCCCGGGGCCGTCGGGGGCCCCTCGCTGGCCGCGCTGATCCGGCTGCGCTCCAGCGATGTCCTCGACCCGGCGCTCACCGCCGCGGACCGGCTGCGTTCCTCCGCGGGCGGGTACGGCACCGCCGGGGTCGCGGTGCCCCGCCGGGGCCTGGCGGACCTGGCCGAGGCCTGGCACGAGGCGTCGGCCGCGGCCCGCGCGGCGGCGGCCGAGTCCCGCTTCGGCCCGGTCGCCGAGTGGTCGGCGATCGGCCCGTACCGGCTGCTGACCGCGCTCCCCGCAGAAGCAGCCGCGGATCCCGCGGTCCGCGCCCTGCTCACCCCGCCGCACAAGGATCTGGCCCGCACCGCCGAGGTGTTCCTCGACTGCGCGGGCCAGGCGTCCCGTACGGCCACCGCACTCGGCATCCACCGCCAGACGCTCTACTACCGGCTCTCCCGGGTCCAGCGGCTCACCGGCCTCGATCTCAACGACGGCGAGGACCGACTGTTGCTGCATATGGCACTCAAGGGCGCGCGACTCTGATCCCGCACGCCGCCACCGAGCTGGACGCATCCGAGAGCCCCCATCAGGCCGCCCGGCGTTCGAGGACGGAGCCGTCGCCCCGGCCCCGGGCGCTCGCCCCGACTTGGACTCCGACTCCAGGCCCTTCCTACCGCACCCGCCCTTCGAGCACCGCCTTCAGACCGTCCGTCAGATCCTGCGCGGACGGCGCCGATTCACTGTCCATCAGCCACTGCACCATCACACCCGCGAGCAGCGCCTGGCAGAACAGCCCGGCCACCCGCGCTTTCTCCGGGTCCGTCTCCGGGTCGATGCCGAGCATGTTCTCGGCGAGCCCGTCACGCCCCTCGCGCTGCGGGCCCGCCAGGGCCTTCTGCAGCTCCGGGTCCTGGTCGATCCGGGAGACGACCTCCATCTGGAGCTGCCAGACGGACCGGGTCTTCCCATAGCTGTCGATCACCCGCTCCCAGGCGTCGCGGAACTGGTCGAGCGGCGACCGGGACCCGTCGCCGCCGTCCGCGTCCACGTCCGGCCGCTCGGTGAGCGCATCGCCCCACTCCTCCGTCACCTTGAGGAAGGCGAGGTTGAGCAGGGCCTCCTTGGAGCCGTAGTGGTAGCCGATGGAGGCGAGGTTCGTACCGGAGGCGGCCACGATGTCGCGCGCCGTCGTCCGGGCGTATCCCTTCTCCAGCAGGCAGCGCTTGGCGCCTTCGAGCAGATCCTCACGGTGTCCCATGAAAGCAGCGTACCCGGCATGCAGACGTTCGTGTAAGACGCACGTCTATATGCCGGGTACGCGGGGCCCTGAGACCGTCAGTCGGTCAGGTTCACCGTACGGGCCGATGCGGCACCGATCTCCGTGGAGATGTCGGTGAGCACCGACGCCGGGACGTCGTCGTCGACGGTGAGCACGACCAGCGCCTCGCCGCCCGCGTCCGTCCGCGAGACCTGCATGCCCGCGATGTTCAGACCGGCCTCACCGAGGATCCGGCCGACCGTGCCGACGACACCGGGACGGTCCTCGTAACGCAGCACCACCATGTGGTCGGCCAGCGCCAGGTCCACGTCGTACTCGCCGACGGCTACGATCTTCTGAAGGTGCTTGGGGCCGGCCAGCGTGCCGGAGACCGCGACCTCCTCGCCGCCCGAGAGCGTGCCGCGGACGGTGACCACGTTGCGATGGTCCGGCGACTCGGAGCTGGTGGTGAGGCGGACCTCGACACCGCGCTCCTGCGCGAAGAGCGGGGCATTCACATACGACACGGTCTCATCGACCACGTCCTCGAAGACGCCCTTGAGCGCGGAGAGTTCGAGCACCTTGACGTCGTGCTGGGTGATCTCGCCGTACACCTCGACGTCGAGGCGGACCGCGACCTCGCCCGCGAGCGCTGTGAAGATCCGGCCGAGCTTCTCGGCGAGCGGCAGGCCCGGGCGTACGTCCTCCGCGATCACACCGCCCTGGACGTTGACCGCGTCCGGCACGAGCTCACCGGCGAGGGCGAGGCGCACGGACTTGGCGACCGCGATGCCCGCCTTCTCCTGGGCCTCGTCGGTGGAGGCGCCGAGGTGCGGGGTGCAGACGACCTGGTCGAACTCGAACAGCGGGGAGTCCGTGCAGGGCTCCTTCGTGTACACGTCGAGACCGGCGCCGGCGACCCGGCCCTCCTTGAGGGCGGAGGCGAGCGCCTCCTCGTCGACGATGCCACCGCGCGCGGCGTTGACGATGCGCACCGAGGGCTTCACCTTGTGCAGCGCCTCGTCGCCGATCAGGCCCAGCGTCTCGGGGGTCTTGGGCAGGTGCACGGTGATGAAGTCGGCGACCCCGAGCAGCTCGTCCAGCGTAAGGAGCTTGACGCCCATCTGGGCGGCACGCGCGGGCTGCACATAGGGGTCGTACGCGACGATCTTCATACCGAAGGCCGACATGCGCTGAGCGACCAGGACACCGATGCGGCCGAGGCCGACGACGCCGAGGATCTTCTCGCTCAGCTCGACGCCGGTGTACTTGGAGCGCTTCCACTCACCGTTCTTGAGGGCGGTGTTGGCCTGCGGGATGTTGCGCGCGGTGGCGACCAGCAGACCGCAGGCCAGCTCGGCGGCGGTCACGATGTTGGAGGTCGGTGCGTTGACGACCATCACGCCGGCCTTGGTGGCGGCGGAGACGTCGACGTTGTCCAGACCGACGCCCGCGCGGGCGACGACCTTCAGCTTCTTCGCGGCGGCGATGGCCTCGGCGTCGACCTTGGTGGCGGAGCGCACCAGGATGGCGTCGACATCGGCGATCGCGGGGAGGAGCTCGGCGCGGTCCGCGCCGTTGCAGTGCCGGATTTCGAAATCCGGACCCAGGGCGTCAACCGTGGCAGGCGACAGCTCTTCAGCGATGAGTACGACAGGTTTCGAGCTCACGTGAGTCCTCACAAGTCCAGTGCGGACGGCCGTCCCGACGGCCGCAGGCGGTGGAGGGGCTTGCCGCGTGGAAGACGCACGACACTGTGGGCCTGACGCGTGTATGTGTGGAGAAGTGTAGTCATGCGCCAGGACGCATACTGCGCCCCGATGGAAGGATCACCCACACGGGGGTGGACGACTTGTACACACGTACGACGCCGCCTCTTCCAGCGGTGAAGCAGGGGGGAACACCCCGGGCGCGGGTCAGGAGACCCGCGCCCGGGGTGAACGGGTTACGCGTCCTCGTCGTTGACCCAGCTCATGAGCTTGCGCAGCTCACGGCCGGTGGTCTCCAGGAGGTGGTCGCTGTCCGCCTTCTTGTACTCGTTGTACTTGGGCAGACCGTTGTGGTACTCGGCCATCCAGTTCTTGGCGAAGGTGCCGTCCTGGATCTCCGCGAGGACCTTCTTCATCTCGGCCTTGGTGGCGTCCGTGATGATCCGCGGGCCGGTGACGTAGTCGCCCCACTCGGCGGTCTCCGAGATGGACCAGCGCATCTTCTCCAGGCCGCCCTCGTACATGAGGTCCACGATGAGCTTCAGCTCGTGCAGGCACTCGAAGTACGCGATCTCCGGCTGGTAACCGGCCTCGGTCAGGGTCTCGAAACCGGCCTTGACCAGGGCGGCGGTGCCACCGCAGAGGACGGCCTGCTCACCGAACAGGTCGGTCTCGGTCTCCTCGGTGAAGGTCGTCTTGATGACGCCGGCGCGGGTGCCGCCGATGCCCTTCGCGTACGACAGGGCGAGCGCCAGGCCGTTGCCCGAGGCGTCCTGCTCGACGGCCACGATGCACGGAACGCCGCGGCCCTCCTCGTACTGACGGCGGACCAGGTGGCCCGGGCCCTTCGGGGCGACCATGCAGACGTCGACATTGGCCGGCGGCTTGATGAAGTCGAAGCGGATGTTCAGGCCGTGGCCGAAGAACAGCGCGTCGCCGTCCTTGAGGTTGTCCTTGATGGACTCCTCGTAGACCTGGGCCTGGATCGGGTCCGGGACGAGGATCATGATGACGTCGGCCTCGGCGGCGGCCTCGGACGGGGTCACCACGCGCAGGCCCTGCTCCTCGGCCTTGGCCTTGGACTTGGAGCCCTCGTGCAGACCGACACGGACGTCGACACCCGAGTCGCGCAGCGACAGCGCGTGGGCGTGGCCCTGGCTTCCGTAGCCGATGACCGCGACCTTGCGGCCCTGGATGATGGACAGGTCGGCATCGTCGTCGTAGAACAGCTCGGCCACTGGGTCTCTCCTTGGTGTGCAGGTGTTGCGTCCCACCGTACGGCGGGGTGCGTCAGATACGTTTTCGGATCTCGCCATACGAGCGGCGAAGTGGCGGTGCCTAGGCCGAACGGTCGAGGGCGCGCAGCGAACGGTCGGTGATCGAGCGCGCGCCGCGCCCTATGGCGATGGTGCCGGACTGGACCAGCTCCTTGATGCCGTACTGCTCCAGCATCTTGAGCATGGCCTCCAGCTTGTCGGCGCCGCCGGTCGCCTCGATCGTGACGGCCTCCGGGGAGACGTCCACGGTCTTGGCGCGGAACAGCTGGACGATCTCGACGATCTGGGAGCGGGTCTCGTTGTCGGCGCGGACCTTCACCAGGACGAGCTCACGCTGGATCGCAGCGGACGGCTCGAGTTCGACGATCTTCAGGACGTTCACCAGCTTGTTGAGCTGTTTGGTCACCTGCTCAAGAGGCAGGTCCTCGACACCGACGACGATGGTGATGCGCGAGATGTCGGGGTGTTCGGTGGTACCGACCGCGAGCGAGTCGATGTTGAAGCCGCGGCGGGAGAACAGGGCGGTGATCCGGGCGAGGACACCGGGCTTGTTCTCGACCAGGACGGAGAGCGTGTGCTTGGTGGACATGGAGTCGGTCTCTCTCTGTCTCTCAGTCGTCTTCGTTGTCGCCGAAGTCGGGGCGAACCCCGCGGGCGGCCATGACCTCGTCGTTGGAGGTGCCGGCGGCGACCATCGGCCACACCATGGCGTCCTCGTGGACGATGAAGTCGATCACGACGGGGCGGTCGTTGATGGAATTGGCCTCTTCGATGACCTTGTCCAGGTCGGCCGGGTCCTCGCAGCGGATCGCGTGGCAGCCCATGGCCTCGGACAGCTTGACGAAGTCCGGGACGCGGGTGCCCTTCGCCGGGACGCCCTCGGTGTCGGCGCCGGAGTGCAGCACGGTGTTGGAGTACCGCTGGTTGTAGAACAGGGTCTGCCACTGGCGGACCATCCCGAGCGCCCCGTTGTTGATGATGGCGACCTTGATCGGGATGTTGTTGAGCGCGCAGGTGGTGAGTTCCTGGTTGGTCATCTGGAAGCAGCCGTCGCCGTCGATCGCCCAGACCGTACGGTCCGGCATGCCGGCCTTGGCACCCATCGCGGCCGGGACCGCATACCCCATCGTTCCGGCGCCGCCGGAGTTCAGCCAGGTGGCGGGCTGCTCGTACTGGATGAAGTGCGAGGCCCACATCTGGTGCTGGCCGACGCCCGCCGCGAAGATCGTGCCCTCGGGGGCGAGCTGACCGATGCGCTGGATGACCTGCTGCGGCGAGAGGCTGCCGTCCTCGGGCAGGTCGTAGCCGAGCGGGTAGGTGTCGCGCCAGCGGTTGAGGTCCTTCCACCAGGCTGAATATCCCGTCCGGGCGGCCTCACCGACGTGACCTTCGGTGTGCTCGGCCTGGACGGCCTGGACCAGGTCGGCCAGGACCTCGCGGGCATCGCCCACGATCGGGACGTCCGCGGCGCGGTTCTTGCCGATCTCGGCCGGGTCGATGTCGGCGTGGACGATCTTGGCGTACGGGGCGAAGCTGTCCAGCTTGCCGGTGACACGATCGTCGAATCGGGCTCCGAGGGCGACGATCAGGTCGGCCTTCTGCAGCGCGGTGACGGCGGTGACCGCACCGTGCATGCCCGGCATTCCGACGTGCAGCGGGTGGCTGTCGGGGAATGCGCCGAGCGCCATCAGTGTGGTGGTGACGGGCGCTCCGGTGAGCTCTGCAAGGACCTTCAGTTCGGCGGTGGCCCCCGCCTTGATGACACCGCCGCCGACATACAGCACCGGGCGCTTGGCCTGAGTGATCAGCTTGGCGGCTTCGCGGATCTGCTTGGCGTGCGGCTTGGTGACCGGACGGTAGCCGGGCAGGTCCTGGGTGGGCGGCCAGCTGAACGTGGTCTGCGCCTGCAGGGCGTCCTTGGCGATGTCGACGAGGACGGGGCCCGGACGGCCGGTGGAGGCGATGTGGAAGGCCTCGGCGATGGTGTGCGGGATGTCCTCGGCCTTGGTGACCAGGAAGTTGTGCTTGGTGACCGGCATCGTAATGCCGCAGATGTCGGCTTCCTGGAAGGCGTCCGTGCCGATGGCCTTGGAGGCGACCTGGCCGGTGATCGCGACCAGCGGGACGGAGTCCATGTGGGCGTCGGCGATCGGCGTGACCAGGTTGGTGGCGCCGGGGCCGGAGGTGGCCATGCAGACGCCGACCTTGCCGGTGGCCTGGGCGTAGCCGGTGGCGGCGTGTCCGGCGCCCTGCTCGTGACGGACCAGCACATGACGGACCCGGGTGGAGTCCATCATCGGGTCGTACGCCGGAAGGATGGCGCCGCCGGGAATGCCGAATACCGTGTCGGCCCCCACCTCCTCAAGAGACCGGATGAGGGACTGCGCGCCCGTGACGTGCTCAACGGTGGCGGCGGACGATCCGCCGTTACGGGCCCGCGGCTGGGGATGGTGGGCCCCGGTGGCCTGCTCGGTCATCGGCATTCTCTTCTCGAAGCTGAGGGTTTTTGCGGGTGTTTTACGAGGATTTGCCTGGTGTCAGTGCAACAAAAAACCCCTCGTGCCGTGAGGCAAGCGAGGGGAGCGCGTCGGTGTGGTCTGCAGAGTGTCAGTGAGGGACTCTGCTTCAGCCGACGCGCTTTCCAAGTACGAGAATTCGGGTGCGCATGGCATTGACCCTCTCTCCGACGCATGCAACGTGTCAAGTGGGTGGGACGGGCGTCTCAACATGTGAGCCACTGAGGAGTGGGGTCGAGCCGCCGGCCATGACCGGCTGGGCGGTGGCACTGCCGGGCACCGGGAACTCGCCGCGGGCCAGGGCGCGGCGCAGTCGGTACTCGTCGAGCGGCCCGGAGAAGGCCATTCCCTGGCCGTGCGTACAGCCCATGGCGCGCAGCGCGAGGACCTGCTCCGGTACGTCGACACCATCGGCCACGGACTGCATGCCGAGGTCGCAGGCGATGCGCAGGAGGCCGCTGGTGATCTTGTGCAGCCGGGCGGATTCCACGACACCCTCGACGAGACCGCGGTCCAGTTTCAGTACGTCGATGGGGAGCCGGCGCAGGGCGTTGATCGCGGCGTATCCACTGCCGAAGCCGTCGAGCGCGATGCGGACGCCGAGCCGGCGCAGCGCGACGAGACGCTGTTCGAGTTCGTCGAAGGAGATCCGGGGGTCGCTGTCGGCGACCTCGATCATCAGGGCGCCGGAGGGCAGGCTGTGCCGGGTGAGCAGCGCCTCGACGGAGCCGAACGGCATCCCCTTGTCGAGGAGCCTGCGGGCGGAGAGCCGTACTGCGACGGAGACCGGATGGCCGGCCCTGGCCCGGTCGGCGGCCTGCTCGACGGCCTCTTCGAGGAGCCAGCGACCGAGTTCGGCAGTGCGGTCGCTGTCCTCGGCGACGCGGAGGAATTCGGCCGGGGTGAACAGGATGCCCTGGGCGGAGCGCCAGCGGGCCTGGGCGGCGACGGCGGCGACGGTGCCGCTGGCGAGATGCACCACGGGCTGGTGGAGCAGGGCGAACTCACCATCGCGCAGAGCGGTGCGCAGCCGGGCAGCCAGCTCGGAGCGGCGTACGACTTCGGCCTGCATCTGCGGGGCGTACAGCTCGACGCGGTTCTTGCCGCCCGCCTTGGCGCGGTACATGGCGAGGTCGGCGTTGCGCATGAGGTCGCTCGGAGAGATGCCGGGCTCGGCGAAGGCGACCCCGATGGACGCTGCGACCCGGACCTCGCCGGTGCCGATGCGGTACGGCTGGGAGAGGGTGAGGCGCAGCCGGTCGGCGATCTCGTGGACCTGGCATTCCCGGGCGGACTGGTCGCGGATGCCGTCGCCGAGGATGATGGCCGCGAATTCGTCACCGCCGAGGCGGGCCGCGGTGTCGCCGGCCCGTACGGATTCATGGAGGCGGTGGGCGGCCTGGATGAGGAGCTCGTCGCCCGCCTGGTGGCCGAGGCGGTCATTGACCGCTTTGAAGCCGTCGAGGTCGATGAAGAGCACGGCGGTGCCGGGGTCGCCGGAGCGGCGGCCGCCGAGGGCCTGGCGCACCCGCTCGGTGAACAGGGCGCGGTTGGGCAGGTCGGTGAGCGGGTCGTGCTCGGCGTTGTGCTGCAACTGGGCCTGCAGCCGCACCCGTTCGGTCACATCACGGCTGTTGAGGATCAGCCCGCCCTGATGGCGGTTGACCGTGGATTCGACATTGAGCCAGTCGCCCGTACCGGATCTGAAACGGCACTCGATCCGGGTGGTGGGCTCTTCCCGCGGAGAAGCGGCGAGGAACCGGCGCACCTCGTGAACCACCCGCCCCAGGTCCTCGGGGTGGATGATCGAGGCCAGCTCGGCACCGACCAGGTCGTCGGCATCACGCCCGTACACCCCCGCGGCGGCGGGGCTGACGTAGCGCAGGACGCCGGTGGGGGCGGCGATCATGATGACATCGCTGGAACCCTGCACCAGGGAGCGGAAGTGGTTCTCCTTCTGTGCCAGCTCCTGGGTGAGGGCGATGTTGTCGACGAGCATGATGCCCTGCCGGACGACCAGGGCGAGCACCACCGTGCAGCCGGTGAAGACCACGACGCGGTCCACCCGGCGGCCCTCGGTGACGGTGTAGAGAATGCCGAGAGTGCAGACGGCGGCGGCGAGATACGGCGTCAGTGCGGCCAGCGATCCCGCGATGGGCCGGCTGGTGGAGCGCGGCGCACCCCGCGGCGGGAAGGCGTTGTCCGTTGCGCTTGTCGCACCCCAGGGCGCGTACGCGAGGAGCAGGGAACCGGCGAACCAGCCCGCGTCCAGCAACTGGCCGGAGTGGTAGGCCTGGCGCAGCAGCGGAGAGGTGAACAGGGCGTCGGACAGAACCGTCAGGGCGAGTGCGGCAACGGCGGTGTTCACCGCGGAGCGGTTGACGTTGGACCGCCGGAAGTGCAGGGCCAGCACCATGGAGACAAGCACGATGTCGAGCAGCGGATAGGCCAGCGCGAGCGCCGCGCGGGCCACGCTCGCGCCCTCGGCATCCACGAGATGCGCAGTATGGGCGAGGGCGAGGCTCCAGGAGAGCGTGAGGAGCGATCCGCCGATCAGCCAGGAGTCCAGCGCGAGACAGAACCATCCGGCCCGGGTGACGGGCCGTTTGGCGAGGACGAGCAGCCCGACGATGGCGGGTGGTGCGAAGCAGAGGTAGAAGACATCGGCGAGGGAGGGGCTGGGCACCGAGCGCCCGAGCACGACCTCGTACCAGCCCCAGACCGCATTGCCCCCGGCGGCCATGAGCGAGGAGAGCGCGAACAGCAGCCAGGCGGGCCGGAACCGGTCGCCACCGGTCCGCGCGTAGAGGAAGCAGGAGACGGCCGCGACCAGCGCGGCGGCGCCGAGGCCGAAATCCCCCATGATGAGCGCCAGTTCCGAAGAACCCCAGCCGAGGGCCGCCCCCACCGCGTAACCACCGCAGACGAGGCCGACCAGGACCCGCAGGACCAGCGCGGATGCGCCGCCGACGGTGGACCGCCGGGAGAGGAACGCCCCGAGGGCGCCGGCCGGCGCGCTCACCGGGGCGCACCCGACGCCCCCGGGTGCGCACGCACCCGGCGCCCGGCTGGGGCCTGTTCCGGGTTTCCCGTCCGCGCCGCGACGCCTGGCACGCACTCCCCCGAGCTCTCGGCTTCGCTCGAGCAGGAGGGACTCCCTTGCCGCGTTGTCCGGCTCGTCCAAGTGCTTCCAGTACGAGGACGACCCTCCGCCCGGCGATCGCACGCACCGGACACCGCGTCGCCCGCCCTGAGGGCGGACAACGGGAAACCCGGAACAGGCCCCAGTCGCCGTCGACTGCCCTGCGGTGCCGGATCGTTCGCCCATCGGCCGTACATCGCCCGTCGCCCCCTCGCGTGTTGCGTCCCTCCCCGGCGCAGTCCCTTCCTCGGCTCAGCGCCCCTTTTCGGGACGATACACCAGACCAGTCACTCAGGGACATAGCTTATCTACTCTCCGTGACGATCAGGGGACTTGTCGGAACGGTCCGCGGTCGCACGGACCCGCAGTGTGGTCAACCGGTGATGCGTACGACGTTCTGCACCGGCTCCCCTGCGGCGAAACGGCTCAGCTGTCCGGCCACCAGACGCTCGGCGCGCGGCAGGAACGCCGAGGTGCTGCCGCCCACATGAGGAGTGATCAGGACGTTCGGAGCATGCCAGAGAGGATGGCCGGCGGGCAGCGGCTCCGGGTCGGTGACATCGAGGGCGGCGCGCAGTCGGCCGGACTCGAGTTCGAGCAGCAGCGACTTGGTGTCGACGACGCCGCCCCGTGCGACGTTCACGAGCAACGCTCCGTCCGGCATCGCGGCGAGGAACTCCGCGCCCACCAGCCCTTGTGTGGACGGGTTCAGCGGAGTGGACAGCACGACGACGTCGGCTTCGGGCAGCAGTGCGGGCAGGTCGTCGAGTGTGTGTACGGGGCCGCGTGCTGTTGTCCGTGCAGAGCGCGCGACGCGCGCCACCCGCGCGCACTCGAAGGGCACGAGCCGGTCCTCGATGGCGGCCCCGATCGATCCGTACCCCACGATCAGCACGGACTTGTCGGCGAGCGCGGGGTAGAGGCCGGCCCGCCACTCCTCCTTGTCCTGACCGTGGACGAACCCGGGGAAGCCGCGCAGGGAGGCGAGGATCAGCGCGAGGGCGAGCTCCGCGGTCGACGCCTCGTGGACCCCCTTGGCATTGCACAGCCGTACCCCGGCCGGCAGCAGACCGAGCCCCGGCTCGACATGGTCGATGCCCGCGGTGAGCGTCTGCACGATCTGGACCCGTGCCATGCCGGCGAGCGGGCGGACCGCGATCTGTGAACCCTTCATGTACGGCACGACGTAGAAGGCGCAGTGGGCCGGGTCGGCCGGGTAGTCCTGCGCGCCGTCCCAGAAGTGGTAGTTGAGACCCTCGGGGAGTCCTTCGATCTCGTCGGCGGGAAAAGGCATCCATACGTCGGGAGTCTTCGTCGAAGTCATGGTCGGGAGGCTAATCCCCGGGAGGCTGCGCGAGGGGCGGCGGCCGGCAGAGGTTACTTTGGGGTGCGGTGTGGTCCCGTGACGGCGGGGCCGAGGTCCTGTCGTCACGGGACCTTAGGGAGGGTTCGGGGAGTTGGAGCGCAGGAGTCTCGGTGCGGCGGCGCTCGCCGTGGGTGCGGTCGGTCTTGGCTGTATGCCGATGAGCTGGGCGTACAGCGCGTCGCAGCAGCGCGGTGACCGTGCGTTGCGTGCCGTGCACGCCGCGCTCGACGCGGGCGTCCAACTGCTCGACACGGCCGACATGTACGGCCCCTTCACCAATGAGCTGCTGGTGGGCCGGGCGCTGAAGGGCCGCAGGTCCGATGCCTTCGTCTCCACCAAGTGCGGGCTGCTGGTGGGCGATCAGCACATCGTCGCCAATGGCCGCCCCGGCTATGTGCGGCGGGCCTGTGACGCCTCGCTGCGGCGGCTGCAAACCGATGTGATCGATCTGTACCAGCTGCACCGGGCCGATCCCGAGGTGCCGGTCGAGGAGACCTGGGGCGCGATGGCGGAGCTGGTGACCGCCGGGAAGGTGCGGGCGCTCGGACTCTGTGCGGTCGGGGCGCGGGCTTCACGCCGGCCGGGTGCCCGAATGTATGACGAAACGATCCGTCAGCTGGAGCGGGTGCAGCAGGTCTTCCCGGTGAGCGCGGTGCAGGCGGAGTTGTCGGTCTGGTCGCCGGAGGCGCTGGAGTCATTGCTTCCGTGGTGCTCGGCGCGGGGTGTGGGGCTGCTTGCGGCGATGCCCCTGGGGAACGGCTATCTGACGGGCACGCTGACCCCGGGACAGGGCTTCGAGCCCGACGATCTGCGGGCCAGGCATCCGCGGTTCACGGCCGAGATGATGGCGGCGAACCAGCCGGTGGTGGTCGGGCTGCGGCGGATCGCGGAGCGGCACGGGGCGACTGCGGCGCAGGTGGCGTTGGCCTGGGTGCTGCGGCAGGGGCCGCATGTGGTGCCGGTGCCGGGGACCAAGCGGGAGCGGTGGGCGGTGGAGAACGCGGGGGCGGCCGGTCTGACGCTGACCGCGCGGGATCTGGTGGAGATCGCCCGGCTGCCCCCGGCGCGGGGGTCGTGGGACTGACCGCCGGCCTCGCAGTCGTGATCAACGATCGGGAAAACTGGCGGGCATGGGGAACCCGGGGCGGGGCTGCGGTGTAAGAACAGTAGTCGGGTGGCCGTCGAAGGGATCGGTGCTGTGCGCGGTGTTCTGTTCGGATCTGTACAAGGCCCTGCGGGTCGTCCGGGGCGGCGTCGAGGCGTGCGTCACGGCACGGTGGCCGTGCTGGCCGCGGGCACGCTGCTGCTGACCGCGGGGTGTTCCTCGGGGGACGGTTCCGGCAGTGCGGCGGGCGTCGGGCACATGCCATCGCTGTCCCGCCCCTCCCCTGCCGCCTCGGGCCCGTCGGCCTCGCCGTCCGCGTCGGTGGCCCTGCCACCGGCGAAGGGCTCGGTGGAGGTGGTCTCCACGCTCACCGAGGGACTCGACTCGCCGTGGGGGCTGGCGGAGCTGCCCGGAGGCGATCTGCTGGTCTCCTCGCGTGACAAGGGCACGATCACCCGGATCGACGGGAAGAGCGGCAAGAAGACCCTGCTGGGCGCCGTGCCCGGGGTGTCGCCCGGCGGGGAGGGAGGGCTGCTGGGGATCGCGGTCTCCCCCACGTACGGTTCGGACCATCTGGTGTACGCGTACTTCACGACCGAGTCCGACAACCGCATCGCGCGCATGCAGTACGACGAGAACGGCACGACGCCCGGCCGGCTGCTGGGTGCACCGGACACGATTCTGCGGGGCATCCCGAAGGGCTCGATCCACAACGGCGGGCGGATCGCCTTCGGCCCGGATCACATGCTGTACGCGGGCACCGGGGAGACGGGGGACACCGGGCTCGCGCAGGACAAGAAGTCGCTGGCCGGCAAGATCCTGCGGATGACCCCGGACGGCCAGCCGCTGCACGGCAATCCGGAGGCCGACTCCGTGGTGTATTCGTACGGGCACCGCAATGTGCAGGGGCTGGCCTGGGACGGGCAGAAGCAGCTGTGGGCGTCCGAATTCGGGCAGGACACCTGGGACGAGCTGAACCGGATCGAGCCGGGTGGGAATTATGGCTGGCCGGAGGTCGAGGGCAAGGCGGGGAAGCCGGGGTTCATCGATCCCGTGGCGCAGTGGAAGACGTCCGAGGCTTCCCCGAGCGGGATCGCCTTCGCCAAGGGTTCGATCTGGATGGCGGGCCTGGGCGGTGAGCGGCTCTGGAGGATTCCGCTGTCCGGCAAGGAATCTCTGGCGGCCCCGCAATCGTTCCTGAAGGGGAAGTACGGGCGTCTGCGCACGGTCCTGGCCGCGGGCGGCAACAAGCTCTGGCTGGTCACGAGCAATACGGACACCCGTGGCACCCCGAAGCCGGGAGACGACAGGATCCTGGTGCTGAAGGTGCGGTAGCGGCTACAGCAGGTGAAAGGGCGTGCGACCGGTGTTCAACTTCTTCGAGGAACTCTTCGCGCCGGGCCGTAAGCATGCCGCAGAGGAGCAGAAGCGTCTGGAGCTGACCCGGGTGGATCTCGGTGTCGGCGACCCGGGGCGCGGGCCGATAGACCTGGCCTCCGGAAAGGTGATCGTCAGGGCGTCCGGTACCGACGGCGGTCCCGGGGCGGACCGTGGCGCGACAGACGCGATGCCGGACCCGGACCAGGCAGCGGACGACCCCGATGAGGCGTCCGGGCCGGATGCCCCGGACGCTCCGGAGGCCGGTCCGGACGCGCGGCCGTAGGCGGGTCGGACGCACGGCCGTAGGCGGGTCGGACGCCTCGGGTATCAGGAGGCGTTCCGGGCCGGGTACAGGCGGAGCCGGTGGGCCAGGGCGGCCGCCTCGCCGCGGCTGGAGACGCCGAGCTTGGCGAGAATGTTGGAGACGTGCACGCTCGCGGTCTTGGGTGAGATGTAGAGCTCCTCGGCGATCCTGCGGTTGGTGTGACCGGCCGCGACGAGACGGTGCACGTCCTGTTCGCGTCGCGTCAGCCCGAAGGACTCCACCGCCGCCGCTGCCGCCTCGCGCAGGTGGTCCTCGGTCTGCTCCCGGTCCGCCGCCTCGTCGGTGGTGCCGTCCTGGGCGGGGACGGTGACGGCGACCGGTATCTCTTGGGCGGTGCCGTGGGCCGGGGACCGGTCGGAGGTGGTGAGGGTGATGCGGGCGCGTCCGGCCAGCAGTTCGATGGTCTCGGTCAACGGGCGCGCGCCGAGCCGCCCGGCGGTACCGTGGGCCTCGCGCAGCAGGGTGGTGGCCGCGGACCGGTCGCCGGCGGCGATGAGAAGGGCCTCGGCCCAGCGGTGGCGGATCTGTGCCAGCTCGTACGGGCGGTGCAGGGGGGCGAATGCGGTGGCGGCGCGGGACCAATGGCCGGGGGTGTCATGACCCTCCGCCCGGGCCAGCTCGCCCTCGACCAGAAGACCGTAGGCGGCCCAGATGGGAATGAGCATCGGCAGCCGCTTCAGGCGGGTCCGGATGCCGGCGAGGATCGCCGGCCGGCCGGGGTCGGCGGCGGGCAGACCGCGGGCGTCGGCCTCGGCAGCGGCGGCGACATGGAGCAGCGGCAGGGCATACCGCTGGGTGCCGGGCGGGAAGCCCTGCTCCGCCAGCGCCTCGAACGCGGCCCGCGCCTCGGGGAGCCGCCCCTGCTGCACGGCGAGGGTCATGGCGTGGCGTACGCGGGTGATGAGGTGCTGGGGCTGCGGGTCGCGGGAGCCGAAGCAGCGTCGGGTCAGGGCGAGTTGAATCTCGGCCTCGGCCAGGTCGCCCTGGGCGAGGGCCAGTTCGGTACGGCGTGAGGCGACGAGCCCTTGCGCCTTGCTGGACTGGGCGGCGCGGGCCGCCGCGTCGGTGGTCGCACGGCTCTCGTCCCAGTGGCCGAGGGAGAAGAGCGAGGTCGCCTGGTTGCAGCGGACCCATGCCTCCATGTCGGCGATGCCGTGGCTGCGGCTGATGTCGATGCCGTGGTCCGCGGCGGCCACGGCCTCCAGGGAGCGGCCCATGGATTCGAGGGTGGAGGGGAGGTTGATACCGGCCCGGCTCATGATGCCGACCAGGTGCAGTTCATCGGCGCGGTCGCGGACTGCGTACATCTCGGCGATGCCCTCGTCGACACTGCCCGCGTCGGCGGTGAGCCAGCCACGGGTGAGCCTGGCGTGCAGTTCGATGTACTCGTCACCGACGAGCCGGGCGTACTCCACGGCCCGGTCGACGGCTTGCAGCGTCTCGGCGCCCGGGCGGTGCAGGGCGCCCCATCCCGCCACGCTCATCAGGACATCGGCATGCACGACGGACGGGGGCAGGCCGCGTACGAGCTCCTGGGCGGTGGCCAGTTCCTGCCATCCGTCGCCACGGGTGAGGTCCTGCATCAGCCGGGAGCGCTGGACCCAGAACCAGGCGGCGCGCAGCGGGTCGTCCTCGCCGTCCAGGATGCGCATGGCCTTCTTGGCGATGGCCAGGGCCCGTTCGCGTTCGCCGCCGAACCGGGCGGCGACGGTGGCCTCGGCCATCAGGTCGAGATAGCGCAGCGGGGTGGTGTCGGGGTCGCAGCCGCAAGCCGGGTAGCTCTCTGCGTAGTCGATGGGGCGCAGGGTGCGGCGCACGTCATCGGGGGCGTCGTCCCACAGCTCCATCGCCCGCTCCAGCAGACGGAGTTGCTCGGAGAACGCGTAGCGGCGGCGGGCCTCGACCGAGGCCTTCAGTACGGCGGGCAGGGCCTTGGCGGCATTGTGTGCGCTGTACCAGTAGCTGGCGAGCCGGGTGGCCCGTTCACCGGCGCGGACGAGGGTGGGATCGATCTCCAGGGCTTCCGCATAGCGCCGGTTGAGTCGGGAGCGCTCGCCGGGCAGCAGGTCGTCGCTGACGGCCTCGCGGACCAGGGCGTGCCGGAAGCGGTAGCCGTTGCCCTCCGGGGTGGTGAGCAGCAGGTTGGCTCCGACGGCCGCCCGCAGCGCCTCGATGAGTTCGTCCTCGGTGAGCCGGGCCACCGCGGCGAGCAGTTCGTACTCGACGGTGGAGCCGCCCTCGGCGACGATCCGGGCGATCTTCTGAGCGTCGTCGGGGAGCGCTTCGACGCGGACGAGCAGGAGGTCGCGCAGCGAGTCGGAGAGTCGGGAGTGGTCACCGCTCTCCAGGCTGCAGGCGAGTTCCTCGACGAAGAAGGCGTTGCCGTCGGAGCGTTCGAAGATCTCGTCCACCAGGGCTGCCTCGGGGGTGGCGGCGAGGATGCCGGTGAGCTGGCGGCGCACCTCGGCGCGGTTGAAGCGGGCGAGTTCGATCCGGAGGACGGTACGGAGCCGGTCCAGTTCGGCGAGGAGGGGGCGCAGGGGGTGGCGGCGGTGGATGTCGTCGGAGCGGTAGGTGCCGATCACGACGAGGCGGCCGCTGCGCACGGTGCGGAAGAGATAGGCGAGGAGATGCCGGGTGGAGGCGTCGGCCCAGTGCAGGTCCTCCAGGACGAGGACGACCGCGCGCTGCGCCGAGATGCGCTCCAGGAGTCTGGCGGTGAGCTCGAAGAGGCGGGCGGTGCTGTGCTCGTCGGTCGCGTCCCGGTCGGCCTCGCCGAGTTCGGGGAGCAGCCGGGCCAGTTCACCCTCCTGCCCGGCGCAGGCGGCAGCCATCTCGTCGGGCAGGGTGCGGCGCAGGACACGCAGGGCGGTGGAGAACGGGGCGTAGGGCAGGCCGTCGGCACCGACCTCGACGCAGCCGCCGACGGCGACGACGGCCTCGCGGCGCACGGCCGCCGCGAGGAACTCCTCGACCAGCCGGGTCTTGCCGACGCCCGCCTCGCCGCCGATGAGCAGCGCCTGCGGCTCGCCGCCGGGGCGGTCGGCCCGGCCGGTGTCCCCTGCGGTGGCGCGGGTGAGCGCATCGACGAGCGAGGCGAATTCACCTGCGCGGCCGACGAACACGGGACTGACGGACCTGGTCTCCACGTCGCCGAGCATCGCACATGGGTCCGACGGCGCGGGCCCCGGAATCGGGTCGTCCGGCATCGCGCAGCCGTCACACGACTACTACGCGGCGTGAACGAACCGGTTCCGGTCCGTACTCACCGGCCCCTCGGCCTCCTTGCGTACGGAATCACGGCCGGCCCTGCGGGAGGCCCGGCGGGCCCGACGGGCCTCCCCGACGAGCCGCTCCTGCTCGGCACGGCGCCGCAGTTCGTTCTCGTGCAGCTTGTGGAGTTCGAGCGTGTACATGTGCTTCTCCCGGAGGACGACGGCCCGTTGGGGCCGGGGGGCGGCAGTGCTTCTGCCGTGCCCCCACTGTCGTCTCCCAGGAGGTGTCGCCGCATCGGGCGAGTTCCGCATCTTCGCGGGGCGGGGGGCCTTAGCCGGGTGCGGACACTGCCGCACACGGGCCGGGGCCGCCCGGGCGGATGCCTTAGACGGCCGTAGGGCGGTACGTACTCACCCGGTGATGCCCACGGTCGGCAGAGTGACGAAGAGGTCGAAGTACATGCCGATGGAGATCACCAAGCCGAGGGCACCGAGCGCGATGCCGGCGGTCGCGACGGCACGCACCCAGCCGGGCTGCGGGTGCGGGGAGGGTGCGCCGAAGGCCGGGCGGACCAGGGCGAAGATGCCGACCAGCAGGGCGAGCAGTGCGAAGAGGCCATTGACCAGCGCGGTGGAGTGCCAGGCGTCGCCGTAGATCTCCGAGATCTGCTGGGCCGCGGTGCCACCGCTCGAGGTCTTGATCTGCCCGATCAGGGTCTCGCGCTCGGCGGCGATCCTGCCGGTCCAGGACCCGCTCAGCGCGACGACACCGAGACCGGCGGCGGCCACGGCCGCGGCGGCCGATCCGAGGCCGGACGACTCCTTGCCGGAGTCGTCGGAGTCGGGGTCCGTGAAGTCGGAGTCCTCGGAATCGGAGTCCTTGAGGCCGGCATCCGAATCGAGGTCCTGATCGGGGTCCGGGGCGGAGCCCGCCCCGGCGTCGTCGGCCACCGCGAGCTCTCCCTCGGCTTCGGCCGCCCCCTTGTCGAGGCTGTACGCCGCGTCCTTGGCAGTGTTCTCCTCGGCCGCGGTCTCCTCGGCGTCGAGAACAGCGGGAGCGGCGGGGCCCGTGGGGGTGGTGGGGTTCTTGGGAGTTCCGGGATTCATGTCCCGCACGCTAGGCGGGACAGATGAGAACCCTCTTAACGCCCGTCGTCGGCCGGTCCCCCCCTGCCCGTGGCCTCAGGCCTTCTGCGCCCGCCACTCCCGGGCCAGTACGGACCAGATCTCCGAGTCGTGCCGCTCGCCGCGGTACAGGTAGTTCTCGCGCAGCACCCCGTCGCGTGTCATACCGAGCCGCTTGGCAACGGCGATGCTTCGGGTGTTCGCGGCAGACGCGTCCCACTCCACACGGTGCATGCCGCGCTCGTACACCGCCCAGTCGATCAGCTTCCGTGCCGCCCGGGTGACCAGGCCATGCCCCTCCCCCGCTCGCTCCAGCCAGCAGCCGACCTCGCAGTTCCCGGATTCCGTGTCGAAGATCCGGAACAGGACACCGCCGACGAGCGTGCCGTCCAGCCAGATGCCGTAGAGCCGCCCCGTGTCGGCCGCCTGCTTCTCCGCGTACCGCCGGAGCAGGGCGCGCGCCGAGTCCAGGTCGGTGGCGAACGAGGCGAAGGGGATCCAGGGGTCGACGGTCTCGCGGGCCCGGTCCATATGGGCGAGGAACTCCGCCGCCTGCCAGATCTCCAGCGGACGCAGTTCCGCTCCGTCGTCGCCCAGGGATATCGCGAACATCATGCTCCTTCTCGAACCGCTTCCACCGCTTGTACTGAATGCGCAGCTTCCACCGGTTCCACCGGTTGCGCTGCCTGTGGGATTTTCCCATGCGGCGCGCGGCACTCGGGAGGCTCGATGCTGATCCGCGGCAGCCGCCGGTCCAGCCGGCGCGGCAGCCACCAGTTCGCTCCGCCCAGCAGATGCATCAGGGCGGGGACCAGCAGCGTACGGAGAACGAAGGCATCGAGGGCGACCGCCGCGGCGAGCGCGATTCCGAACATGGCGATGACCCGGTCCCCGCTGAGGACGAAGGCGAGGAAGACCGAAATCATGATCACGGCCGCGGAGTTGATCACGCGGCCGGTCTCGGCGAGGCCGACCCGCACCGCCCGCCGGTTGTCACCGGTCTCCAGCCACTCCTCGTACATCCGCCCGACCAGAAACACCTGGTAGTCCATGGAGAGCCCGAAGAGCACGGACACCATGATGACCGGCAGGAACGGTTCGATGGGCCCCGAGCTGCCCAGCCCCAGCAGCTCGCTCCCCCACCCCCACTGGAAGATCGCGACTACGACTCCGACCGAGGAGGCGACGGCGGCCACATTCATCGCGGCGGCCTTCAGCGGAATGGCGATCGACCGGAAGGCCAGCAGCAGGAGCAGACAGCCGAGCCCTATGACGACGCCGATGAAGAGCGGGAGCTTGCCGATGATGATCCGGGCGAAGTCGTCGTAGCTGGCCGTGACCCCGCCCACATAGGCCCGGAGCGAGGTGTTCGCCTCGGCCCGCGGGAGGACGTCCGTACGCAGCCGGTCGACGAGTGCGCTGGTCTCCTGCGACTGCGGTGACGACTTCGGTACGACGGTGACGAAGGCCGCACTGCCGCTGTTGTTGTACGTGACCGGGCCGACCGAGGCCACGCCGTCGGTGGCCCGCAGAGCGGCCGGCAGGCCATCCATCGCCAGCCGGTCGTCCGCGCCGTCGAGCTGTGCGGCGATCGTCAGCGGGCCGTTGACGCCGGGCCCGAATCCGTCGGCCAGCAGGTCGTACGCCTGCCGGGTGGTCGACGAGGAGGCGTTGTTGCCCTGGTCGGAGGTGCCCAGATGCAGGGAGAACGTGGGCAGCGCGAGGACCAGCATCACCACGGTGGCGAACGCCGCGAGCGGCTTGGGGTGGCGTTCGACGAACGCGGACCAGCGGGCGGCGAAGCCGGTGGGCAGTTCGGGCTGCGGCCCGCGCTCGGCGAGCCTTCTGCGCTCTCGCCGGCTCAGCGCCCGCATGCCGATGAAGGACAGCAGGGCGGGCAGCAGGGTCACGGAGGCGGCCACGGTCAGGACGACGGTGAGCGAGGCGGCGATCGCCACACCGTTGAGGAACCCGAGTCGCAGGATCAGCATGCCGAGCAGCGCTGTACAGACGGTGGCTCCGGCGAAGACGACGGCCCGCCCGGTCGTCGCGACGGCGTTCTGCGCCGCCTCGGCGACGGTCATGCCTCTGCGCAGTCCTCCGCGATGCCGGGTGACGATGAACAGCGCGTAGTCGATGCCGACGCCGAGCCCTATCAGCATGCCCAGCATGGGGGCGAAGTCGGCAACGGTCATCACATGGCCCAGCAGCACGATGCCCGCGTACGCCGTGCCGACGGAGACGAGAGCGGTGGCGATGGGCAGCATGCTGGCGGCGAGCGAGCCGAAGGCGAGGAACAGGACCACCGCTGCGACGACGACCCCGATGGCCTCGCTGAAGTGGACGGACGGCGCTTCGGTGAGGGCGACGGCCGAGCCGCCCAGTTCCACCTGGAGGTGGTCGCCGGCGGCAGCCTTCGCTGTGTCGACGACCGCCTGGGCCTGCTGCACCGGAATGTCGTCGGACTGCCGGTCGAAGGTGATCGTGGCGTAGGCGGTGCGTCCGTCCTCGCTGATCTGCCCGGCGCCGGACGCCCCGTACGGCCCGGTGACGGCGCCGACACCGGGCAGTTCCTCGACCGCGTGCAGGGTCCGGGTCATCGTCTGCCGGACATCTGCGGCTCGCACGGTGGAGTCGGTGGTGTGCCAGACGATGGTGTCCGTGTCACCGCCGAGGTCCGTGAAGCCGCTCTTGAGGAGCTCGGCGGCCCGGCCGGACTCCGTACCGGGCGCCTCGTAGTCGTTGGAGTAGGCAGAACCCGCGAAGCCCGCCGCGGTGGCTGCGCCGCCGAGGGCGAAGAGCCAGATGAGAACGGCGATGAGGCGGTGCCTGATGCACCAGCGGGCAATGGCGGCCAACGGACATGCTCCCTGAGGGTTCGTGGATCTTTACCGGGACAAAACATGAATTACCCGCAAAGAACACATGACCTGAGAACCGCCACTCTTGCAGCCGATGGTGATCCTTTGTCCCTTTCGTGGCCTTACTCACAATGACCGCGGGAATTACCGCGGCTCCGGAGCCACAACGACTTCCGGCCACCTCACCCGGCCAGTCGCTCCTCCGCCTCCAGTTCTCCTCGAACTGCTCCTCGATCTCCGCGATGCCCTTCGCCACGATGTCCGCCAGATGGACGGGGCAGGTCAGCACCTCGCTCCCGAAGCCCTGGCCGGAGTCCGGGCCTGGGGCGGGGCATGCGTCCGGAACGTAGAGGTGCGCGATGCGGGCCATGCGGTCGGAGGTGCGCTCATGGCCGGGTGCATGGCCGTTCGCGTGGGCGCATGCGCCACCGGGCAGGGTGGCGGCAGCGGTACGGAGGATACCGAGGATCTCGCGGGCGATTCCGTACGACAGCTCCAGGGAATCGGCCGCCGTGCCCATCAGGAGCAGCAGAACGGTCCGGTCGAGCGCGGGTCCGCCGGGGCCGAGCTGCTCGTACCGCCGGGCCGGCCCAGAGCGCCGCCTCCTCGGAGGCTGTCTCGTCCTTGAACGGGACATGCCGCCGGCTCAGCGGTTCGATGCACCAGACCGAAGGTCAGCAGGACCGTCTGCTCGCCGCCCGGTTCGGCGGCGAGCAGGCGGGCGCATTCCAGGACGGCGGGGTCCGCCTCCTCGGGGGCGGCGCCCGCCATGACTCCGGCCCATTTCTCGATCAGCTCAGTCATGATCAAGGAAACGCCGGCCGCGGCGCGGCGGTTCCGGTGGGCGCCGAACTCCCGTACGCAATAACGGGTCTGCCAGGCGGCCCGTCAGCCGGAGACGCTCGCCCGGCCGTTCTCGATGTGCCCCATCAGCCGACGCCGGAAGGCATCGTCCCCGTCGACGGTGACGGCCAGGTCGTACCAGCCGTGTGCGTCGGCCGCCGAGTGCACGACCGTACGGCTGCGTCCCGGCTTGACCTTGACGGTCCTGGTCCAGTCCCGCAGGTCCGCCTCGTCGACGTACCCCAGCGGCCGTACGGTGAAGGTGAGCGTCGTCCGCCCCGTGTTGCGCAGCGTGAGATGCAGATCCCGCTCATGCGCGTCGACCCGCGAGGCGACCTCGGCCCCGGCCGAGACGCCGTCCTTCGCGGGCCCGGCGAACTCGCGCCGGAAGCCGTTCGGCCCCGTCACCGTGAACCGGTACGCCGCACCGGTAAGGGGCACCGTCCATTGCGCCGTGCCCCTTACATCCCGGTGCTGCGGTACGGGGAACTCCCCCGCGTACGGATACAGCGCGAAGTGCACGGACGAGCGCCCCGTGTTGCTGAGGGCCACCTGCACCGCCCCGTCCACCAGCTTCGCCTGGGCGTCCGGCTGGTACGGCAGCGCGCGGGCCGGGCGGGCCCCGGGCTCCGGTACGGGCATGTGCTGCACGAGCGGCGGCTTCGGCGCCCAGCGTCCGCTGAACGGCGGGATGGCGCCGGGCTGCTCCACCTCGGGCCTGCGCCGCGCGTGCTTGAAGTCGAACGCCGAGGTCAGATCGCCGGTGACGGTGCGCCGCCAGTCGCTGATATTCGGTTCCTTCACGCCGGTCCAGCGCTCCAGGAAGCGGATCACGGAGGTGTGGTCGAAGACCTCGGAGCAGACGTAGCCGCCCACGGTCCACGGCGACACGACGAGCAGCGGCACCCGAATCCCGAGACCGGTGGGCTTGCCCTCCCACTGCTCCTCGGTCACCTCGGGCGGCGCGACCGGCGGCGGCACGTGGTCGAAGAAGCCGTCGTTCTCGTCGTAGTTGATGAGGACGGCGGTGTGCCGCCACACATCGGGGTGCTTGCCCAGCGCGTCCAGGACCTTGTAGACGATCGTCGCGCTGTGGATCGGCGAGGAGACGCTCGGGTGCTCTGAGTCGACGGCCGACGGCACCAGATAGGAGACCTCGGGCAGCGTGCCCGCCGCCACGTCCTTGGCGAACTCATCGGCCAGCGTTCCGGTCTCCACCCGGCGCAACGCACGCTCGAAGAGGCTGCGTTCGGTCTTGTCCAGGGTGGCGACACCCTCTTCGAGCAGACCGAACAGCCGCTCCCGCTCCGTGGCGTCCGCATCCCGTACCGCCGAGTAGAACGACTCCATGTACGTATGGCCGCCGGTCTTGGCCAACGCCTTGCGGGCGATCGCCTTGAAGGTGGCGAAGAACTCGATCTGGTTGTCGGTGAAGTTCTCCCACTCGGTGTACGTACGCCAGCTGCGCCCGGCCTTCTCCAGCCGCTCCGCGTACGTGCCCCAGTCGTACCCGGGGTGCGTGCCCTCGTTGTACGCGTCGTTCCCGACGGCCCGCTTGCCGTTCGCCTCGTTGCCCGTCTTCCCGCTCCACAGATGGTTGCGGTTGGGGCTGGTCGAGGTGTGGATGGAGGAGTGGTAGGCGTCGCAGACCGTGAAGGTGTCGGCCAGTTCGTAGTGCAGCGGGATGTCGCGACGGTCGTAGTACGCCATGGTGGCGGCCGTCTTCGCGGTCACCCAGCCGTTCATCCAGCCCCCGGCCCACGCCTTCCCGCCACCGCTCCAGGAGTGGTCGAGCGCGCCGATGTACTGGAGGTCCTTCCTCTGCGTCTCGGCGGCGTCCCTGACCGGGAACGGCAGCACGGAGGTGCCCAGCGGAGCGGGCTGCTCGAAGACCGGCTTGCCGGAGGGCAGTTCGACGGCGTTGCGGTCGCCGAAGCCGCGCACTCCCCGGAGCATCCCGAAGTAGTGGTCGAAGGAACGGTTCTCCTGCATCAGGATCACCACATGCTTGATGGCTCCGAGCCCGTCACCGCCACCGGACCCCGCCGAATGTGCCGGCTGCGCGGCGATCGCGGCCTGCAGCGACGGCGGAAGCAGCGACCCCGCAGCTGCGACGCCGAGTGCACCGCCGCCGAGCGCGAAGAGCCGTCGCCGTGAAATGTCCGTGGTCAAGTGAGCCTCCCGAGTCCTGTGGTACAGCCGGGAAACTAATCAAGCCAGGTGGCGCCAGGAAGGATTTCGTACGGCTCGGTGGTGAACGTCCAACAGGTCGGCCGGGAAAGTCCAACCGCGCCCCGCACCTGGTCACACCCCCGATCAGCTGCAGCGCACCCCACAGCGCGACCGTCGACACGGCCGGCGTCGCCGATGAAGGGGCGGCGCACCCGGCTCACGGGTGCACCGCCCCTTCAGGGACGTACGGACCGCCCACGCAGGGGACGGATCAGCCCTCGACGCCGAGCTTCTCCAGGATCAGCTCGCGCACGCGGGCCGCGTCCGCCTGGCCGCGGGTGGCCTTCATGACCGCGCCGACGAGCGCGCCCGCCGCCGCGACCTTGCCGCCGCGGATCTTGTCCGCGATGGCCGCGTTGGCGGCGATCGCCTCGTCCACGGCCGTGCCCAGCGCGCCCTCGTCGGAGACGACCTTCAGGCCGCGCTTCTCGACGACGGTGTCCGGGTCGCCCTCGCCCGCGAGGACGCCCTCGATGACCTGGCGGGCCAGCTTGTCGTTGAGGTCGCCCGAGGTGACGAGCTCGGCCACCCTGGCGACCTGCACCGGGGTGATCGGCAGCTCGTCGAGGCCGCGGCCGGTCTCGTTGGCGTTACGGGCCAGCTCGCCCATCCACCACTTGCGGGCCTGGTCCGAGGGTGCGCCCGCGTCGGTCGTGGCGACGATCAGGTCGACCGCACCGGCGTTGAGGATGGACTGCATGTCGTGCTCGGAGACACCCCACTCCTCCTTCAGCCGCTTGCGGCGCAGCCGCGGCAGCTCGGGGAGGCCGCCCCGGAGCTCCTCGACCCACTCGCGGGCCGGGGCGACCGGCACCAGGTCGGGCTCGGGGAAGTAGCGGTAGTCCTCGGCGTTGTCCTTGATGCGGCCGGCCGTGGTCGAGCCGTCCTCCTCGTGGAAGTGCCGGGTCTCCTGCACGATCGTGCCGCCCGAGCTCAGCACCGCGGCGTGGCGCTGGATCTCGAAGCGGGCGGCGCGCTCGACGGAACGCAGCGAGTTCACGTTCTTCGTCTCGGAGCGTGTACCGAACGTCTCGGTGCCGTTGGGGCGCAGCGACAGGTTGACGTCGCAGCGCATCTGGCCCATCTCCATCCGGGCCTCCGAGACACCGAGCGCCTTGATGAGCTCGCGGAGCTCGGCGACGTACGCCTTGGCGACCTCGGGGGCGCGTGCGCCCGCGCCCTCGATCGGCTTGGTGACGATCTCGATGAGCGGGATGCCCGCACGGTTGTAGTCGAGCAGGGAGTGGGACGCGCCCTGGATACGGCCGGTGGCACCGCCGACGTGGGTCGACTTGCCGGTGTCCTCCTCCATGTGGGCACGCTCGATCTGCACCCGGAAGATCTCCCCGTCCTCCAGTTGGACGTCCAGATAGCCGTTGTAGGCGATCGGCTCGTCGTACTGGGAGGTCTGGAAGTTCTTCGGCATGTCCGGATAGAAGTAGTTCTTCCGGGCGAAGCGGCACCACTCGGCGATCTCGCAGTTCAGCGCGAGGCCGATCTTGATGGCGGACTCGACGCCGATCTCGTTGACGACCGGCAGTGCGCCGGGCAGGCCGAGACAGACCGGGCAGGTCTGGGAGTTGGCGTCCTGCTTGAGCTCGGTCGAGCAGCCGCAGAACATCTTGGTCTTGGTGCCGAGCTCGACATGGACCTCCAGGCCCATGACGGGGTCGTAGGACGCGAGCGCGTCCTCGTACGACACCAGGTCAGTGACAGTCACGGTGAAACTTCCCTCTCAGCCCAGCAGTACGTCGTCATCGCCGATGCGCTTGAGTTCGCGCAGCAGCAGGGCGACACCAGTGGCGATGGCGGCGGCGGAGACAACGGCGTCGATCAGTCGGAGCGTGTCGTGTTCGAAGCGGGCCTTCTTGGCCTGCTTGATGACGCCGAGCGCCCCGAAAGCGGTGGTGCCGATGGACAGGTACGTACCGGTCTTGGACTTCTTGAAGCCCTTGGCCTTGGTCAGTGCGCTCACAGCGACGGAGCCTCCTCCAGCAGCGGGTGGCCCCACTTTTCCACGAAGGCGGCCTCGACGGCGGCTCCGACCTTGTACAGCCGGTCGTCCTTCATGGCGGGGGCGATGATCTGCAGTCCGACCGGCAGGCCGTCCTCCGGAGCCAGGCCGCAGGGCAGCGACATGGCGGAGTTGCCGGCGAGGTTGGTCGGAATGGTGCACAGGTCCGCGAGATACATCGCCATCGGGTCGTCGGCGCGCTCGCCGATCGAGAAGGCGGTGGTGGGCGTCGTCGGGGAAACGATCACGTCGACCTGCTCGAAGGCCTTCTCGAAGTCCTGGGTGATGAGGGTGCGGACCTTCTGTGCCGAGCCGTAGTACGCGTCGTAGTAGCCGGAGCTGAGGGCGTACGTACCGAGGATGACGCGGCGCTTGACCTCGTCGCCGAAGCCGGCCTCACGGGTGAGCGCGGTGACGTCCTCGGCGGACCTCGAGCCGTCGTCGCCGACCCGCAGGCCGTAACGCATGGCGTCGAAGCGGGCCAGGTTGGAGGAGCACTCGGACGGCGCGATCAGGTAGTACGCCGACAGCGCCAGGTCGAACGACGGGCAGTCCAGCTCGACGATCGTGGCACCGAGCGACTTCAGCAGCTCGACCGACTCGTTGAAGCGCTGGACGACACCGGCCTGGTAGCCCTCACCGGCGAACTGCTTGACGACACCGACGCGCATGCCGTCGACGCTGCCGTTGCGCGCAGCCTCGACGACCGGCGGGACCGGGGCGTCGATGGACGTCGAGTCGAGCGGGTCGTGCCCGGCGATCACCTCGTGCAGCAGGGCCGCGTCCAGGACGGTCCGGGCACAGGGCCCGCCCTGGTCCAGGGAGCTGGAGAACGCCACCATGCCGTAGCGGGAGACGCCGCCGTAGGTGGGCTTGACACCGACGGTGCCGGTGACGGCTGCGGGCTGGCGGATGGATCCGCCGGTGTCCGTGCCGATGGCGAGCGGGGCCTCGTACGACGCGAGCGCGGCCGAGGAGCCACCGCCGGAGCCGCCCGGGATACGGGTGAGGTCCCACGGGTTGCCGGTCGGGCCGTAGGCGCTGTTCTCGGTGGAGGACCCCATGGCGAACTCGTCCATGTTGGTCTTGCCGAGGATGACGACGTCGGCGGCCTTCAGCTTCTTGGTGAGGGTCGCGTCGTACGGCGGGATCCAGCCTTCGAGGATCTTGGAGCCGACAGTGGTCGGCATGCCCTCGGTGGTGAAGATGTCCTTCAGCGCGAGCGGAACACCGGCCAGCGGGCCGAGCTTCTCACCGGCCGCCTTCTTCGCGTCGACGGCACGGGCCTGCGCGAGCGCGCCCTCGCGGTCGATGTGCAGGAAGGCGTGGACCTTCTCGTCGACCGCGTCGATCCGGGCCAGGTGGGCCTCGGTGACCTCGACGGCCGTGAGCTCGCCGGACGCGATCTTCGCGGCGATCTCGGCGGCGGTGAGCTTGATGATGGTGCTGTTGTCCGTCATGGCTTTTAGTCCTCCCCCAGGATCTGCGGCACCTTGAAACGCTGCTGCTCCTGGGCCGGGGCGCCGGAGAGCGCCTGCTCGGGGGTGAGCGACGGACGGACCTCGTCCGCGCGCATGACGTTGGTCAGCGGCAGCGGGTGGGAGGTCGGCGGTACGTCTTGGTCGGCGACCTCGGAGACGCGGGCGACCGCGCCGATGATGTCGTCGAGCTGACCGGCGAAGTGATCGAGCTCTTCGCCCTTCAGCTCCAGACGCGCCAGCCGGGCGAGGTGGGCGACCTCCTCGCGCGTGATGCCAGGCATGCAGCGATCCTCAGGGGTTGGTGTGTGGTTTTGGCCCAATCCTATGGTGTCGCCCGCAGCCACTCCCGCCACCCGGGCGAACACCCTGGTCAGGCGACAGATTCAAGTCCGTCCGGCGAGCCCGGTTCGAGCCCGTCCGGCAAGGGGGGCAGAGCGGCCACCGGACTCCGCCGGCGCCCGCACACCGCACCCCCCGCGCTCATGTCGTCGCGGGCCTCGACTCGACCGCCCGCCCGGGCGGCCGCTGCTCCAGCTCGGGCGTCGCACCGGCGGCGGCGGCCGCGGCCGCCGCCGCAGCCGCCAGCTCCGCCGGCCGCCGCCACCCGTGCTCACCCCGCGCCCGCAGCCAGGCCGTCGTCTCCTGCGGCGGCATCGCAGCGGCGACCAGCCACCCCTGCACCGCATCGCAGCGCAGATCCCGCAGCCGCTCCCAGGTTTCGTCGTCCTCGACCCCTTCGGCGACCACCAGCAGACCGAGCGAGTGGGCCAGGTCGATGGTGCAGCGGACGATCTCCGCGTCCTCGTTGTCGACGGCCAGACGGGCCACGAACGACCGGTCGATCTTCAGCTCGCTGACCGGCAGTCGGCGCAGATGGACCAGCGAGGAGTACCCCGTACCGAAGTCGTCGAGGGACATCTTCACGCCGTGCCCGGTGAGTCCGGCGAGGGTGTCGGCGGCGCGCTGCGGGTCCTCCAGCAGCACGTGTTCCGTTATTTCAAGCTGCAGCGCCCCGGCCGGAACGCCGTGCCGGGCGAGCCGTGCCGCGACGCCGCCCGCGAATCCGGGGGTGTGGACGTCGCGCGGGGAGACGTTGACCGCGACCGGGACGAAGAGCCCCTGCGCCCGCCACCGGGCGACCTGGGCCAGCGCCGTCTCCAGGACGTACTCCGTGAGGTGCGGCATCAGGCCGGACGACTCGGCGATGGCGATGAACTCGTCCGGAGGGACCCGGCCGCGCTCCGGATGCACCCAGCGCACCAGAGCTTCGAGGCCGGCCACCTGGCCGTCGAAGCGGACCTTCGGCTGGTAGTGGAGCTCCACCTCTCCGGCGTCCAGCGCACGCCGGAGATCGCCGAGGAGCCCGAGCCGGTCCGGGGTGTTGCTGTCCCGCTTCGATTCGTACACCTCGACGCCCGTACGGTCGCGCTTGGCCTGGTACATCGCCACGTCCGCACGCCTGAGCAGCCCTTCGGCGTCCAGCGCGTGGTCCGGATAGACGGCGACTCCGGCACTCGCCTCCAGCACCAGGGTCAGACCGTCCAGGTCCAGTGGGGAGGACAGATCGGCGACCAGATGGCGGGCGACCCGCTGGGCGCTGGTGGTGGAGTCCGCGGTCGGCAGGAGCACGGCGAATTCGTCACCGCCCAGCCGCGCGGCCTCCGCTCCTCGCGGGAGCGCCAGTCTGAGACGTTCCGCTATCTGCAGCAGCAGCCGGTCCCCCGCCAGATGACCGAGGGTGTCGTTGACCGCACGGAAACGGTCGAGGTCGATCAGGACGAGAGCGGATCTGGCGCCGGTGGACTCGGCATCCTCCAGCGCCGCCCAGGTGCGTTCCAGCAGCCACTGCCGGTTGGGCAGCCCGGTCAGCGGGTCGCGCAGTTGCTCCTCGGCCCGGGCGCGGGCGATCCAGAGGGTGGAGTCCAGGGCGATCAGCGGGACCGCGAAGAGCGGCAGGAGTACGGGCATGGCCATCGAGACGACGCAGATCAGCGGTGCGATGCCGAGCAGGGCCACCGCGACGAGGCCCTGGCGCAGCAGGGCGGTGCGGGCGATGGTCGGCAGCCCGCCGCCCTGGGGTGCCCGCGCATACCACAGCAGGACCCGGGTCACCAGAAGGTAGGTGGAGGCGGCCAGGAGGACTTCCGGAACGGCGGCGATGCCCCAGTCGAGTGGCTGCCAGGGCGATTCGACGGTCTGCACCTCACCGAACGCGGCGAGCACCAGGGCTGCCGCACCTATCCCCAGGATGTCCACCGCGCCGTGCAGCAGCCCTTGCCACCAGCGGTGTCTGCGGGCCACGCCGACGAGGACGACGACGACCAGGCTGACCAGACCGGCGGGCACCCAGCCGTAGAGGAGCAGCACGGCAAGGGTGAGGGCGGCTCCGGAACCGGTGCCGCCCCACCAGCGGTCGTGTCCGAGCGCGACCAGATGACCGACGATGATTCCGGTGAGGACGGCGAGGGACCAGCCGGCCCTGCCGTCGGGGAAGAGTGCGTGTCCTTCACTCACGGTCCGGTAGAAACCGGTCGCGAGCTGGACAACGGCGATCGCCACGACGACGGCACCCACTTTGGGCGTGAGGCCGACGAAACCTTGCAGCCGCGACACCGGTGCGGCGCTCTCGGTCGGTTTCATTCCGTCCCTCTCACAGCCGGCGGTGCCGATGTCGCCCGATGGTTCAGCTCCATGCCACCACGACCCGATTTCCCACTCCGTGGCCGGGCACGGCAGGTGCACATCTCAACAGTAGGCCGCAGAAGGCTTCTACGGGCAGCGCTCTACAGCTCTTGCCCGAATGCGAACCGACCGTCCGTCAGCATCTGCTATGCGCCGATCGGGTGAACCCGGCCCCCCGACGACAACCCTTGTCCCTGTCCGTCCGTCTACACCCTTTCTGCCCACCCGTTCACCACTCATCCGCCGATCGACCCCGTTTCGGGGCCGCCCGACGGAGTTCTGCCCCGTTGCGCCGGATATGCGACGGAGATCCGTCCTATTCCGCCGGTTCCTGGACGGGTACGGCCGCCTCGCGCGCGGCATCCGGACCCTGTTCGAGCAGTACGGCGAAGCCGTCCTCGTCCAGCACGGGCACCTTCAGCTGCATCGCCTTGTCGTACTTCGAACCGGGGTTGTCACCCACGACCACGAACGAGGTCTTCTTCGAGACGGAACCCGTGACCTTCGCCCCCCTGCGCTGGAGCGCCTCTTTCGCGCCATCCCTGGTGTGTCCGGCCAGCGTGCCGGTGACGACGACGGTGAGTCCTTCGAGCGGGCGCGGCCCGACCTCCTCCCCCGCTCCCTCGTCCTCCATCCGGACCCCGGCCTCCCGCCACTTGCGCAGGATCTCCCGGTGCCAGTCCTCGGCGAACCACTGCTTCACCGAAGCGGCGATGACGGGACCGACCCCGTCCGCGTCGGCCAGCTCCTGTTCGGTCGCCTCGTCGATCCGGTCGATGGAGCGGAACTGACGGGCCAGTTCCTCGGCCGCGACCGGGCCCACATGACGGATGGAGAGCCCGGTGAGAATCCGGGCGAGCGGGGCGTTCTTGGCCGCGGCGATGGCGTCGAGCATGGCGAGGGCGTTCTTCTTCGGCTCGCCCTGCTGGTTCGCGAAGACCCAGGCGGTCTTCTCCTCGCCGGTCTTCGGATCGCGCTTGGGCAGTCCGCTGTCCTGGTCCAGGACATAGGCCCGGATCGGCAGGAGCTGCTCGACGGTCAGCCCGAAGAGATCGCCCTCGTCGCGCAACGGCGGCTCCTCGGGCTCCAGCGGCTTGGTCAGGGCCGCGGCCGCGACATAGCCGAAGTGGTCGATGTCGAGGCACTTACGGCCCGCGAGATAGGCGAGGCGCTCCCGCAACTGCGCGGGGCAGGACCGCGCGTTGGGACAGCGGACGTCGATGTCGGCCTCCTTCATGGGCCGCAGCTCCGTACCGCACTCGGGGCAGTGCGTCGGCATCACGAACGCCTCCTCGGTGCCGTCACGCAGATCGACGACCGGGCCGAGGATCTCCGGGATCACATCGCCCGCCTTGCGGAGCACCACCGTGTCCCCGATGAGGACGCCCTTCGCCTTCACCACGTTCTGGTTGTGGAGGGTGGCGAACTCGACCTCGGAGCCCGCCACCTCGACCGGCTCGACCTGGGCGTACGGGGTGACCCGGCCGGTGCGTCCGACGCCGACCCGGATGTTCACCAGCTTGGTGTTGACCTCCTCCGGCGGGTACTTCCAGGCGATCGCCCAGCGCGGGGCGCGCGAGGTGGAGCCGAGCCGGCCCTGGAGCGGGATCTCGTCGAGCTTGACGACGACGCCGTCGATCTCGTGCTCCACGGAGTGCCGGTTCTCGCCGAAGTACGCGATGAACTCCCGTACCCCGTCGAGGGAATCCACCACCTTGTTGTGCTTGGCGGTGGGCAGACCCCATTCGTGCAGCAGCTCATAGGTGTGCGAGAGGCAGTCGATGTCGAGGCCCTCACGGGCGCCGATGCCGTGCACCACCATGTGCAGCGGGCGGGTGGCGGTGACCTTCGGGTCCTTCTGGCGCAGTGAACCCGCCGCCGCGTTGCGCGGGTTGGCGAACGGTTTGTCGTCGGCCTCGACGAGCCGGGCGTTGAGCTCCTCGAAGGCTTCCATCGGGAAGAAGACCTCGCCGCGGATCTCGACCAGCGCCGGAATCCGCTCACCCCTCAGCCGGTGCGGGATCTCGGCGATCGTACGGACGTTGGGGGTGATGTCCTCGCCGGTGCGGCCGTCGCCGCGGGTCGCGGCCCGGGTCAGCCGCCCGTGCTCATAGGTGAGGTTGACCGCGAGTCCGTCGACCTTCAGCTCGCACAGGAAGTGGTAGTCGGTGGTGCCGACGTCCTTGGCGATCCGCTCGCCCCAGGCCGCCAACTCCAGGTCGTCGAAGGCGTTGTCCAGCGAGAGCATCCGCTCGCGGTGCTCGACGGAGGTGAATTCCGTCCGGTACGGCCCCGCGACCTTCTGTGTCGGCGAATCCGGCGTGCGCAGCTGCGGATACGTCTCCTCCAGGGCCTCCAGCGCGCGCATCAGCCGGTCGAACTCGGCATCGCTCACGACCGGCTGGTCGTTCACGTAGTACCGGAAGCGGTGCTCCTCGATCTGCTCGGCAAGGAGTGCATGCTGCTCCCGAGCCTGTGCGGGCACTGACATCTGCTGTTCGCCGGCCATCGTCTCGTCCTCCCGTTACCCGTTGCCCCGTCACTCAGGGTTGTCTGCGAGCGATCTCGCGGCCCGGGCGCAGTGGGCGAGCGCGGCACGCGCGTACGCGGGCGAGGCACCCGCGAGCCCGCACGACGGGGTGATCACCACGGACTCTGTCAGAGTCCCCGGATTCAGCCCCAGCCTGCGCCACAGCGTCCTGACACCCATGACGCTACCGCCCGGGTCCGACAATCCGCCCGAGGCCGGGTCGGTGCCCGGCACCACCCCGAGGAAGAGCTGGGTGCCGCCCTCGACCGCTTCCCCGATCGCATCCTCCTCACGCTCGGTGAGCAGCGAGAAATCGAACGAGATACCGTCGGCCCCGGCCCGGCGCAGCAGCGCGAACGGCACATCGGGTGCACAGGTGTGAACGACCGTCGCCCCGTCCCCGACAGCCGCCAGGACATCGCGAAGGGTGCCCTCCACGATCTGGCGGTCGACGGCCCGGTAGGTGCGGTAGCCGCTCGCCGTCCTGATCCGCCCGCGCAGTACGCCGGTCAGCGACGGTTCGTCGAGCTGGAGGATCACTTCGGCGCCCGGCACCCTGCGACGTACCTCCGCCAGGTGGGCGCGCAGTCCCTCCGCCAGTGAGCCCGCCAGGTCGCGGCAGGCCCCCGGGTCGCCGAGCGCGGCCTCGCCGCCCCGCCGTTCCAGTGCCGCGGCCAGCGTCCAGGGACCGACCGCCTGGACCTTGAGCGGCCCCTCGTATCCCTGGGTGAACTCCTCCAGGGCGTCGAGGTCCTCGCCGAGCCAGGACCTGGCCCGGCGGGTGTCCCGTCCGGGCCGGTCGCTGACCCGCCAGCCACTGGGCTCGACATGGCCGTACAGGTCGACGAGCAGCCCGATGGTGCGCCCGATCATGTCCGCACCGGGCCCGCGGGCCGGCAGTTCGGCCAGATACGGCAGGCCCTCGCCGTCCCCGAAGGACCCGGTGACGGTCTTCGCCGCCTCCCGTGCGTCTCCCCCGGGCATGGAACCGATTCCGGTGGCCGGGCAACCCCTGAACTTGCTCTTCTCGCTCACACGGGAAGCCTAAGGCCGTGCACGCCCCGTCCGGTCGGTGGTGGCGATCAGCGCCCGGGGCGCACCGTGAGGTCGTTGACCTCGGCATCGCGCGGCAGGTCGACAGCCATCAGGATCGTGGTGGCCACCGACTCCGGGTCGATCCAGCGGGAGGGGTCGTACTCCTTGCCTTCCTGCTGGTGGACCTTGGCCTGCATGGGACTGGCGGTGCGCCCCGGGTAGACGGACGTCACCCGGACGCCGTTCGCGTGCTCCTCGTGGCGCAGCGAGTCGGCGAGCGCCTTCAGGCCGTGCTTGCTCGCGGCGTACGCGCTCCACTCGGCGTGCGCCGCGAGACCGGCGCCCGAGTTCACGAAGAGCACATGGCCCTGGGCGACCCGCAGTTGCGGCAGGAAGAGCCGGGTCAGCTCGGCGGGCGCGACCAGGTTGGCGTTGAGCTGGAAGTGCCATGCCTTGGGGGTGAGGTCACCGACCTTGCCGAGCTCCACGACGCCCGCGATGTGCAGCAGCGAGTCGACCCGCTCCGGCATCGCCTGCTGGGCGAACGCCCAGGAGAGCCGGTCCGGGTTGGAGAGGTCACCGACGAGCGTACGGGCGCCGGGGTGGAGCGCGGCCAGCTCCTTCGCGCGGCCCGCGTCACGGGCCAGCAGCACGGTCTCGTCACCGCGCTCCAGGAGACGACGGGTGACGGCTGCGCCGATGCCGGAGCCTGCGCCGGTGATGACATGAGTGGACATGCCCCCATGATCGCACTCCACTGATCGCGCCCCGCCGCCGCGTCACCGCAGGCCGGACCACTCCTCCAGGTAGGCCAGGGCGCCCACGCCGTCCTTCGCGAAGAACACCAGGTCGGTCAGCGGGAGTGGCAGGAAGCCCTCGTCCTCCATGCGCTGGAACTGCTGGCGCAGCCCGTCGTAGAAGCCCGCCGTGTTGAGCAGGACCACCGGCTTGTCGTGCTTGCCGTGCTTCTTCAGCTCCAGGATCTCGGTCGCCTCGTCGAGCGTCCCGGTGCCCCCCACCATGATCACGACCGCGTCGGCCTTCTCCAGGAGCAGCGCCTTGCGCTCGGCGAGATCGCGCGCGATCACCATCTCGTCCGCATTGGTACGCGCCTTCGCGGCCAGGAAGTCGACCGATACCCCGACCAGCCGTCCGCCCGATTCCTGCACCCCGTCGGCGACGACCTTCATCAGCCCGCTCTCCGACCCTCCCCAGACCAGTGTGTGTCCGCCCCGGCCGAGCCTTTCGGCGAATTCGCGGGCGGGCCGGGTGTAGCGGTCGTCGAGGTCGGCGGCGGAGAGGAAAACGCAGATGTTCATGCAGACACCGTAAGGGCCACCACTGACACACCCGGGCGCGCGAGTGGAAATCCGGCCGACGCCGGGGAAGAAACCGGCCCGCGACGCCGCTGAACCAGACATGACTTCCACACGAGGACACATCATCACCGTCGAACCCGGCACCGAGCATGTACGTGTGGTGCGTGACGGGCAGGTGCTCGCCGAGAGCCGGCGCCCGCTCGTACTGCGCGAGACGGGCTGTCCGGTCCGCTACTACCTGCCGCCCGAGGACGTCCGTACGGAACTCCTGACCGCTTCGGACACACACACCCACTGCCCGTTCAAGGGCGATGCCTCCTACTGGTCGCTGCCGGACGCGGCCGATCTCGTCTGGGCGTATCCGGAACCCAAGCCCGAAGTCGCCGCGATCAAGGGCCACTTCTGCTTCTACGACACCGAGACGGTCTCCGACTGATCGTCAAGCACCGCTGTGACCTTGGGAATTGAAGAATCTCAAAAACTCTCGGCCGAAGCGGTGACTTTTTCGCGGCATCGCAGTCAACCTTCACATGGACAAGACTCTCTCCCGCGACGGCACTTCGATCGCGTATCGGCGCCGGGGTGAAGGGCCGCCGGTGATCCTGGTGGGCGGGGCTCTGAGCACGGCGGCGACCGAGGCTCCCCTCGCGCGCCTCCTCGCGCCGCACTTCGAGGTGGTCACGTACGACAGGCGCGGGCGCGGCTCCAGCGGCGACAGCGGGCCGTACTCGGTGGAACGCGAGATCGGGGACCTGGCCGCGCTCGTCGCCGTGGTGGGCGGCCGAGCCTCGGTGTTCGGCGTCGGGGCCGGCGGGGCACTGGCCCTGGAGGCCCGGGCCGCGGGGCTTCCCGCCGACCTGCTGGCGGTCTACCAACCGCCCTACACCGTTCCTAGCCAGTGTGCATGAGTGGGTCCTGGACCCACCGATGTGTACTGGGTGCATCCCGAACGGTGTTGGATGCACTGGGTTGCCGCTTTCGCGTCCCGTTCGGCGGCACGTCTCTGGGGGCGTGGTCCGTTGCGGGTGGGCGGGTTCCCTCACGTCCTCGGGTGCCTGGCCTGGCCTGGGCGGTCCGATGCCCCGCACGATCGCTCCGGTCGTGTGGGGGCGGTGCCGTCCGACGCCGGACCGGGTGTCCGAGGGCGCGTCGTCCGATCGCGATGCCGGCGGCATCGTGACGGGACATCTTTCGCTTGGGGGTGGCCAGCGGTTTCTGCCAGTGCTGGGCACCCCACATCGAGGTGTAGTCGGGGTCGACCGCGACAATGCTCAGGCCCTGTTCGGCAGCCATGGAGACCAGCCGGGCCTTGAGCTTTCCGGTCGGAATGCCGGAGATCAGCTGCCTAAACCGCTTCCGGCGGCCGTGCTTCTCGCGGGTCTTCTCGGTGGTGAAGTCGAGGTCCTCGATGCCGATCGCGGCGACACCGGCCTGCTTGGCCCAGTGGATCAGCCGGGTCAGTGCGTGGCGGATCTGGGCGTCGCGGTGACCGGCCGAACCGGACAGGTCGTAGGGGAAACGGTGCGGGTCACCGACCGGGTTGCCATGCTGGTCGAGTTGGTAGGCGGCGAAGTGGTCGGCGTTGGTGTCGACGCCGATCATGCCCCGGGCGCGGGCGGTGGCCAGCGGGATGGTCTGCACGGCGGGGCGTTGCCAGGAGGCGGTGAGGTACCAGCGGCCACGCTGGGTGTCGAGGTGGATGCGGTAGGCGACGGCCCGGTTCGCGGTGATGCGGTCGGCCCACTCCACGCCCCGGTGCGCGAAGCCGATACGGACGGTGAGGGCGTAGCGGCCATGAGGGGTGTTGGCCAGGTGTGCGAGCGGGGCGGGCAGTTTGATGCTGACCTCGCCGTCCGGGGTGACGCGGATCGTTTCGTTCCCGAACCGTTTCCCGGACTCGCCGTCGGCGGCGATGAACCAGCGTTCCGCTTCCCAGCGTTCTCGCCACTGCTCTTCGGTCAGCCGGGCGTCGGTGAGGTGGTGGCGGGTGTTCAGGAGGTGTCTGCCGCCCCGCACGACCCGGACACGTCCGGCCTGCCGGTCACGGACCGCGGCATCGTGCCGGGCCTCCAGTACAGCGAGGCGGCGGGACTTGTGGAACCACTCGCCTTTGGAGCGGTAGCCACCGGCTGCCCGCTTCGTTCCCCTCGCGCCGATGGGGAGGGACAGGCGGTGCCGCAGCGTCCCGATCCCGGCCTCCAGATTCCGGATGTGCGCCGCCTGACAACGGCGCGCCAGCGCCCACTGATCATGGGTGGCCTTGGTGATCGCACCGGCAATCCGCGACGACGGCTGAGCGGTCAGGCCCCGCTTACGCGACGCCCAGGTGTCCGCGCCGTGCTCCAGACCATCCGCACAACGGGCCCTGAGATCACGCGAAGCCAGACGCCCCTGATACTCACCGACCGCACGCAGAACCTTCTCGTCCCGGGGCGTGAGGTGCTTCAGACGGTCCCGGACCGCCACCCCACAAGGCCCGGGCACCACGAAGGATGCCGCCAACTCCCGCACACCACCCACCACAACACCCCCTCCCACGAGACCGGACAACCACTACCCAGCCCAACGAGCACCAGCCGCCAAGGTCACCCATTCGGCCCCAGAACTACCGTTCCCGCCCCGCGAAGCCGCCGACAGGACCCACTCCTGCTCACTCCAACGCACTTCAGCTCAGCAAACCGACAGCAGCTCACAACCCCCGGGGCCTCGGGGGTGCAGTTCAAGGCCTGCTGCACGGCCCGGCTGCACCGGCTGCTGTCCGCCGGGGACCGCGGCGGGGCCGTGGAGCTGTTCCTGTCCGTGACGGGCGTCCCGGCCGACATGATCGTCCGGATGCGACGTGCACCGCTGTGGCCCGGCTTGGTGTCGTTGGCCCACATGCTCGCGTACGACGGCGCGCTGCTCGGGGACAGCCGATCCCGGCCGAGCGGTTCGCGTCCGTCACGTCACGGACGCTGGTGGTCTGCGGCGGCTTCAGCCCCACCCGGGCCTGGCTGTCGACCCGCGCCCTCGCGGACGCACTCCCGCGCGCCCGCCACCGCACCCGGACAGGCCGGACGCGCGATCTGGCTCCCCAGGCCCGGTGCTGGCGGAGTTCTTCGGCAGGGACATGTACGCGCGCCAGGCTTCCTGAGCCCGGGGCCTTCGGGCCCCTCCTCGATCTGCCCCGCGTGGCCACGCCCGTACAGGGGTCGGACGTGGCCGCGCGGGGCCTCGCCTCGCCGAGCTCAGGCTCCGAGTCCGAGCTCGAACCAGACGGTCTTGCCGCCCGGCCCGTACGCCCCCTCGCCTATGGCACACCCGCCCCAGCGGTCGGCGACGAGTTCGAGGATGGCCATGCCACGCCCAGCTTCGGCGTGGGGGTCGGCGGGCGGGGCGTACGGCCTGGGCAGGTCAGGGCTCATGTCCCACACGCTGACCCGGAGTACGGGGTGCCGCCACTGGAGCCGGACGGCTGCGGGCCCTTTGGTGTGCCGCACGGAGTTGGTGGTGAGTTCGGACGTCAACAGCTCGGCACGGTAACTGAGTTCGTCGAGTTCATGAGCACCGAGGATGGCCCGGAGGGTCGTACGGGCGATGCGGGGGCTGCGCGGGTCGCAGGGGAAGGCGAGCTCGTAACTCCAGGGCTCGGCGAACGGGATGGGGGCGGGGTGCTGGTGGATGTGCGGGGCGTAGGGGGTGGGTTCAGCCCTCACGGACACCTCCTGAGGTGCGTGCGAGTGGTCGAGTGGTCTCAAGTGGACGTGCGCCACGGGCGGTTGCGGCTGGGGTGGCGGTGGCAATGCCGGTCCGGGGCCCGCCGTTCCCGGGTGGGCGGGGTGGATCGGTGCGCTTCCGTCATCGACTGCGCGAGTGGCACGCATCACAGAGTAAGAGAGAAACTCATAACGGTGCTACCAAGTCACTCCGAAGAGTTAACTTCCCGCACTCGGTAGAACGTTGGGCTCCGAATAGGCACACTGTGCGCGAACCAAGGAGAGGGCGCATGGCACCGCGACAGACCCCAACCATCCTGCAACGTCGATTCGGCATCGAACTTCGGCGGCTGCGCGAGGGCGCAGGCATGACCGCCCCTGTAGCGGCCGATCTCCTGGGCACCGACCGTACGGTCATCTCCAATGTGGAAGCCGGCCGCTTCGGCGTCAGCGAAGAGCGCCTGCGTCGACTCGCCAGCATCTATGAGTGCAACGATTTCCCCCTTGTCGACGCACTGGCCGGGCTGACCGGCGGACGGAAGTCAGGCTGGTGGGAGGAGTACCGGGGCAAGATCCCGCCGGGCTTTCTGGATGTATCGGCCCTTGAGCACTACGCCGTGCGCCTACGCACCGTCCAGATCGCGCACCTTCCTGGCCTGTTTCATACCGAGGACCACGCGCGCGCGATTTTCGAACTCTTCGTCCCGGCCATGCCGCGCCTCGAAATCGAACTACGCGTGGCACACCGCTTGGCCCGCCAGTCGGTGGTCATGGGAGAACACCCGATCCCCTACACCGGCGTGATCCACGAAGCCGCGATCAGGATGCAGATCGGAGGCCTCGCTGTCACACGCGCTCAGCTTCTGCACCTGCTGGATGCAAGTGAACGCCCCAATGTCACGCTGCACGTCATCCCGTTCGCAGCCGGTGGCTTCCCGCTCCTCGGCGACTCGTCCGTCCTGTATGCAGAGGCCCCCAACCAGCATCTGGACACGGTGCAGTTGGACTCGCCCACCGGAGCCGTCTTCATCGACTCCCCCACACAGCTGGCGAACTTCCGTACCAGGCTGGACATGGTCGAGAAGGTGGCGTTGACTCCCGTCAAGTCCAGGGATTTCATCCGCTCAGTCCTCAAAGAGTTGTAGAGGTGCCTCACGTGTCCGGCCTGCATTGGCAGAAGTCGTCGTTCTCCGACGCAGGAGGCAACAACTGCGTCGAGGTTGCCGTAGCAGAGGGCACAGACATCGCGATCCGCGAGAGCGAGAGCCCGGAACGCGTCGTCACGACGAACCGGGCCGCACTCCGTGCGCTGGTGCTCGGAGTGAAGGCCGACGGGATCGGTCTCAGCTGATCGAGAAACACCGAACTTCGGGAGAGACACCCGGACGGCCACCGCGTCAGGCCCGACCTGGCGCCCCTGATAGATCGAGGCTATCGAGTAGTTACACCCAGCCCGCCACTCCGTCATATCAACTGCTAAATGACGGGGTGGCGTTACATTTGACGGCGCATCACCCGGTGGTACATTTGACATCGGTAAGATTGCTGAACTCATACACACTTGCGCATACTCACATACATACACACACGTACTGCATCAAACGCGCACTTGATCGCCTAAACGAGGCGGTCAGGACCGTCCGAACCTGATGAGCCCGGGGTGCAAGGCACCCGAGACGCGTAGGCAAAGCAGTTTGGATGGCGCGACCTACATACATACTTCTGCATTTTTGAATCTTGCTGCACGGCGGCCCTCCCGGGGCCGCACCCGAGAACATCCGCGTACCGCGTCGGCGCAGGTGTCTCGTTCCGAACCGTTGGGTTCGGATCGAGGCTGCCTGCGCACCCGATCCGACCCATGACAGGGAAGGCAAGGGTCGGTGGACGACACCGCTACCAACACCATTCTCGCCGCCGCTGGCGTGACCTCGATCCTCCTCTTCACCCTGAAGGGGCTGCTCGACCAGATCCCAGAGATGATGGACTCGGCCAGTCGAGTCCGCGACGCCTGGCAGCGCTTCAAGGGGCCCGAGCTTCCGCCCCGGATTGACGAGGAGCTGCCGCCCCCGGCGGATGACGAGGAGCCGCCCATCGCCGCGTAGGTCGCCCCGGTCTCCGGCACCTGAGCCCCGTCCAGTCAATTCCGACTGAGACGGGGCTCACTTGTGCCAGGTGGAGCTGCGCGACCGAGTGCGCTTGACCTACCATCAGTTCTGCGTGTGGGAGGTTGCAAGCTCTCGCACGCAGTCGAAGCCCTTTGCTTCGCTTCTTGTGATCTGCATCCAGATGGTGCAGGGCGTTCCAGGAGGCGCGAGACCGGGATGAGACAGGCGGGTTGGATACCTGCCGGTCACATCCAATCGATGTCGGCTCGCAAAGTCGCTTGAGGAGCATTCGACTCGCCACGGACTTAGCGCACCAACCACTGTATTGCCGAGCGCACCCGCCTCGGCCACTGAGACACCCAGCGTTACGTCGAGCGTGGGGCTTCTCGGTTCGAGCCACTTCACCGTGGCCGAGCTGACGAATGCCCTGCGCAAGAGACCCGGCTCGGTCACCTGTCTGAAAGGTACTGAGACTGTTGGACGCGGCCGTGACGCTCGGCATCCTCGCATTCTTTGGTGTGCTGTCGATCCTGCTCTTCGCCATCCGGGGGTTCCTCGACCAGTTGCCCGACGTTTTCGCTTCGGCACGTCGTGCTCGGATCGCCTGGCGTGACCTGAAGCAGGAGCGCACTGAGGAAGAACAACCGGAGGGATCGCAGTCCCAGCCCTCCGCGTAGGTCGTCCCGGCCTCCGGTGGCACCACGGAGCGCACGAGACCCCGCCCCGGCCTCCCCAGGCCCAGCGAGTACGCACGAGGCCCCCGGCGGTATCTCCGGGGGCCTCGTGCTGTTCAGCGGGTGGAACCGCCCGGCTCGATCTCACCGAGCTGCCGGGGCTCCTGCCCAGGCAAGAGGCGGTCGACCATCACCTCTGGACTCGACTGCATGTCGAGCGCCTTCATCGCTGCGGCCGAGTTGAGCCGGTCCTTGCGCTCCGGGTCGTCCACACGGTCAATGAAGATCGTGGCCATTTCGAGCTTGTGATCAACATCGATCTTACCTTCGTTGTGCTCCGCCTGCTTCGTGAGGTTGGCCATCGTGCGCTTCGAATGCAACGCCAACGCTCCGCCCCCAACTGTGATCAGCGCACCCGTCAGGGCCGTAACGTATGGCAGGAAGCTGACGTCTGGGTTCCCGGCATACACGAGCGCCAGGACCGCCCCCGCAAGGATCACCAGAGCACCGCCCGTCATAAACCAAACGCTGAGGCGGAACGTCCACTCGGCTTGCTTGAGCGAGTGGTTCAGGAACTCAAAGTGGAACTTCTGCCGCTGCTCCGCCAACGACTCCGGCCGTGCGGATGCAGCCGCAGCGGGCTCGGCCACACCTGACAGATCCTGGTCGGATGCGTGCTGGTCACCCTCAATCCGACCAAGGTTGATGGCCATGTTGCCAGCGGCGATGTAGTGGTTAATAGGCGTGCCGCGTTCCTCAGCGACCTTCGCAACCTCCGTAGCCGCCCGGACTATGGAGTCCACGTCCATCCGGCCCTCGTCCTGCGTCGCGTCGTCCTGCGTCACGTGGTCCCCCGTCCGCTCCACTGGCGCTGCGTCAACTCCTCACAGCGTAGTGCCAGTGAGTGACCCACGGGCTCAGGCGGCGATGGCCAGGCGGAAGCGGATCGGAGCCAGAGCGGCACCCCCGGAGAGAGGTGTGGGCGAGCCTCTGGTGTGCGCGTTCATCGGTGGCCGGGGCGCGGCGGGACTACTTGGCGCTGTTCGTCGAGCCCAGGTTCGAGAGCACTCCCGGTGGACCGCCGATGTCGTGAACCCGTCTACCAGGAGCTTCGCTTCGTAAGCCGTCCACCAACCGCCCGGCCACTCCGTCGGGTTGGAATGGGCTCTGTACCGGCCCCGGCGGTCAGCCGGATGCCGCCGCGGTCTCCCCTCGCACCGTCGTCGCGATAGTCGCCGAGCCGACCACCCGGGTGCCGTCGTACAGCACGACCGCCTGGCCGGGGGCCACGCCGCGTACCGGCTCGGTGAAGGTGACGTTCAGCGTTCCGTCGACCAGTTCGGCCGTCACTTCCGTCTCGCCGCCGTGGGCGCGGAGCTGGGCGGTGTACGCACCGGGGCCGGCCGGGGCCGTGCCGCACCAGCGGGGCTTGATGGCGGTGAGCGCGGTGACGTCGAGGGACTCGACCGGGCCGACCGTCACCGTGTTGTTCACCGGGGAGATGTCCAGGACGTAGCGCGGCTTGCCGTCGGCGGCGGGGTGGCCGATGCGCAGGCCCTTGCGCTGGCCGATGGTGAAGCCGAAGGCGCCCTCGTGGGTGCCGACCTTCGTACCCGACTCGTCGACGATGTCGCCCTCGGCCGTGCCGAGCCGGCTCGCCAGGAAGCCCTGGGTATCGCCGTCGGCGATGAAGCAGATGTCGTGGCTGTCGGGCTTCTTGGCGACGGCGAGGCCCCGGCGCTCGGCCTCGGCACGGATCTCGTCCTTGGTGGTGAAGGTGTCACCGAGCGGGAACATCGCGTGGGCGAGCTGCTTCTCGTCCAGGACGCCGAGGACGTACGACTGGTCCTTGGCCATGTCGGAGGCGCGGTGCAGCTCGCGGCTGCCGTCCTCGTTCAGTACGACGGTGGCGTAGTGGCCGGTGCACACGGCGTCGAAGCCGAGCGCGAGGGCCTTGTCGAGCAGCGCGGCGAACTTGATCTTCTCGTTGCAGCGCAGACACGGGTTGGGGGTGCGACCGGCCTCGTACTCGGCGATGAAGTCGTCCACGACGTCCTCGCGGAAGCGTTCCGCGAGGTCCCAGACGTAGAACGGGATGCCGATGACATCGGCGGCGCGGCGCGCGTCGCGGGAGTCCTCGATCGTGCAACAGCCACGCGCTCCGGTACGGAAGGACTGCGGGTTCGCGGAGAGGGCGAGGTGCACACCGGTCACGTCGTGGCCCGCCTCGGCGGCGCGGGCCGCGGCGACGGCGGAGTCGACACCGCCGGACATGGCGGCGAGCACACGGAGGGGGCGCTGGGAAGTCTCAGTCATAGCTCCACCAGAGTACGGGGCGCCGGGAACCGAACGCTCGCGGATATGCGTTGTGAATCACATGGGCAGCAAGAGGACGGCGGGCGCCAAGGGGTCCGCGGGGGCGAAGTCCGGGCACGGCATCAGCCGGCGCGGGCTGCTGATCGGCGCTGCCGTCACAGCCGCAGGCACGGCCGCGCTGGCATGGGAAGAGCTGGAGCGTGCCTGGTGGCGACTGCCCGGCGTGGACAAGCCCCGGACACCGGGCGAGGTGGATTTCGCGCGGGCCGAGTGGATATCGGCGTCCCCGGCGAACTGGCGGCGGGCCGACCGCCCCGCCGACTACCCCATCGACCGGGTCGTCATCCATGTCACCCAGGGCAGCTACCGGAGCGCGGTGAAGGTCTTCCAGGACCCGGGACACGGGGCGGCGGCGCACTACGTGGTACGCAAGGACGGCCATGTGACGCAGATGATCCGTGAGCTGGATGTGGCGTTCCACGCGGGGAACAGGTCGTACAACGAGCGCAGTGTCGGCATAGAGCACGAGGGCTTCGTGGACCGGCCGCAGGACTTCACGGCGGCGATGTACGGGGCGTCGGCGCGGCTGACGGCGGCGATATGCGGGCGGTACGGGATGCCGGTGGACCGCGAGCACATCATCGGGCATGTGGAGGTGCCGGGCACGGACCACACCGATCCGGGGAAGCACTGGGACTGGGACCGGTATCTGAAGCTGGTCAGGGCGGCGGGCGCGCGGTGACCACGAGGCCCGCCCGATCGCCGGACGGGCTCGATTTCAGCTGAGGCCCGCCGTCCGTGCCCGCTCCACCGCCGGGCCGATGGCGCGGGACACCTCGTCGATGTCCTGCTTGGTGGACGTGTGGCCGAGCGAGAAGCGCAGGGTGCCGCGGGCCAGGTCCGAGTCGGTGCCGGTGGCCAGCAGGACGTGGCTCGGCTGGGCGATCCCCGCGGTGCACGCGGAGCCGGTGGAGCATTCGATGCCCTGGGCGTCCAGCAGCAGGAGCAGCGAGTCGCCCTCGCAGCCGGGGAAGGTGAAGTGGGCGTTGGCGGGGAGCCGGCCGCCCGGGGCCGGGTCGCCGCCGAGGACGGCGTCGGGCACGGCCGCCAGCACGGCCGCGACCAGTTCGTCGCGGAGCCCGCCGATCTCGCGGGCGAACTCCTCCCGCCCGTCGGCGGCCAGCCGCCCCGCGAGGGCGAAGGAGGCGACGGCCGGCACATCGAGGGTGCCCGAGCGGACGTGCCGCTCCTGGCCGCCGCCGTGGAGCACGGGTACGGGGGTGTATTCGCGGCCGAGCAGCAGCGCGCCGATGCCGAACGGGCCGCCGATCTTGTGCCCGCTCACCGTCATCGCGGCCAGCCCGGACCGGGCGAAGTCGACTTCCAGCTGCCCGAACGCCTGCACCGCGTCCGCGTGCATCGGCACGTCGAACTCACGGGCCACGGCGGCCAGTTCACGTACCGGCATGATGGTGCCGATCTCATTGTTGGCCCACATCACGGTGACCAGCGCGACATCGTCGGGATCGCGGAGGATCGCCTCGCGCAGCGCGTCCGGGTGGACGCGTCCGTGCCGGTCGACGGGGAGGTATTCGACGTTCGCGCCCTCGTGTTCGGCGAGCCAGTCGACGGCGTCCAGCACCGCGTGGTGCTCGACGGGGCTGGCCAGCACCCGGGTGCGGCGGGGGTCGGCGTCGCGGCGGGCCCAGTACAGGCCCTTCACGGCGAGGTTGTCGGCCTCGGTGCCGCCGGAGGTGAAGACCACCTCGCTGGGGCGTGCGCCGAGGGCATCGGCGAGGGTCTCTCTCGACTCCTCGACGGTACGGCGGGCCCGGCGCCCGGCGGCGTGCAGTGAGGACGCGTTGCCGGTGACGGCGAGCTGGGCGGTCATCGCCTCGATCGCTTCCGGAAGCATCGGCGTGGTCGCGGCGTGGTCGAGGTAAGCCATGGTGGGCTCGATTCTACGAGCCCGGGGCGGGGCGTACGGCGGGCGCATGGTGCCCCGGCACCCGCGCACGGCCGGGTGCGGTCTTCCTCGGCCCGTTCCCGGGCCCGTCCGGGCGGGGAGGGCGTCGGGCTCCGCGCCCGGTTCAGCCGGCGAAGTTCCGGGCGACGAGGCCGTTGCCCGTGACGAGAAGGGGCCGCTCGGCCCCGGTGATTCCGCCGGTACGCGCGGTGGAGCGCACCGTGTCGTTTTGGCGACATGTCGCAAGCACGGCACCGGAAAGGTCTGGTGCGGCGATCAATGGGGGCCCCAGTCTTGAGCCGCACCGCGTGTCCGTTTCCTTGCCTCCTGGAAAGGTTCCGATGCACATACGGCATCGCTCTGCCGCCGTTCTGGCAGCAGGCGTCCTCATCGCCACCCTGTCTTCCACCTCCTCCGGCGCGAGCGCCGCCCCGGCGCCCGCCTCCGTCGGCGCGAACTCCGCCGGCCGCCCCCAGGTCAGCTCCGTCACGCTCGTGACCGGTGACCGGGTGCGGCTGGAGACCTTCCCCGGCGGCCGGAAGGCCATCTCCGTCGAGCCGGCCCCGGGCGCTTCGCAGGCCGACTTCAGCCAGCTGGAGATCGACAAGCAGTTGTACGTGCTGCCCCGCGCCGCGCTCCCGTACATCTCCTCCGGCAAGCTGGACCGGCAACTGTTCAACATCACCGCGCTGGTCAAGCAGGGGTACGACGACGCCCACACCTCCGCCATCCCGCTGATCGCCCGCTACACCGGCGGTACGGACCCCAAGTCCAAGGCAGCGCCCACCGGTTCACGCAAGGGTCTGGTCATCAAGAGCCTGCGCGGCGCGGCACTGAAGGCGGACAAGAAGCAGGCAGGGCGCTTCTGGAAGGCCATCGACGACGACGCACTCGCCAGGAGCGGCGCCGAGGGCGGCACGAAGAACGCTTCCAAGAACTCTTCTTCCAAGAACTCCGCTTTCAAGAACGCGGCCTTCGAGGGCGGCGTCGAGAAGCTGTGGCTGGACGCGAAGGTCCACGCCTCCCTCGATCGCAGCACCGCGCAGATCGGTGCGCCCGAGGCGTGGAAGGCCGGCTACGACGGCAAGGGCGCGACCGTCGCCGTCCTGGACACCGGCGTCGACGCCACCCACCCCGACCTGGCCGGGAAACTCGGCGAAGTACGCAACTTCACCGACGAGCCCACCGCGAACGACGGCCACGGCCACGGCACCCACGTCGCCTCCACCATCGCCGGCAGCGGCGCCGCCTCGGGCGGCTCGCGCAAGGGCGTGGCACCGGGGGCGAAGCTGCTGATCGGCAAGGTGCTCGACGACAAGGGCACCGGCTCGTACTCCGCCATGATCGGCGGCATGGACTGGGCAGCCCGCTCGGGCGCCGACATCGTCAACATGAGCCTGGGCGGCAGTCCCACCGACGGCACGGACGTACTCAGCCAGGTCCTCAACGGCCTCAGCGAGGAGACCGGCACGCTCTTCGTCGTCGCGGCGGGCAACACGGGCGCCGACTACACGGTGGGCTCCCCGGGCGCCGCGGAGAAGGCACTGACCGTGGGCGCCGTCGACCGCAACGACAAGCTGGCCCCCTTCTCCAGCCGAGGCCCGCGCGTCGGCGACAACGGCGCCAAGCCCGACCTCACCGCCCCCGGCGTCGGCATCGCCGCCGCCCGCGCCGCCGGTACGTCCATGGGCAGCCCGGTGGACGCGGCCTACACCGCCGCTTCGGGTACGTCCATGGCGACGCCGCACGTGGCGGGCGCGGCGGCGATCCTGGCCGGGCGCCACCCCGACTGGAGCGGCCAGCAGCTCAAGGACGCGTTGATGAGCACGACGCGTACCGCCCCCGACCAGACGGCCTACGAGCAGGGCACCGGCCGGGTGGACGTGGCCCGCTCGGTGCGCCAGCAGGTGCGCGCCACCGGCACCACCACCTTCGGCATCCTGGGACCGGACGCGGGCCCGCAGAAGGTGAGCGTCACCTACACCAACGACGGCGACGCGCCCGTAACGCTCACCCTGGACACCACCTTCGACAAGCTCTACGGCTCCCCGGCCCCGGCAGACGCCATAGGCACCCCCCAGCAGGTCACCGTGCCCGCCCACGGCACTGCCGACGTGGCCGTGACCCTCGACACGCCCGCGCTGCCGGAGGGCGTCTTCGGCGGACGCCTCACCGCCACCTCGGCCGACGGACAGGCCGTCGCACACACCGTTCTCTCTGCGACGAAGGACCCGGTCACGCACAAGGTCACCGTGCGCGGCATCGACCGCGCCGGGCAGCCGGCGACTGTCTCCCCGCTGATCATGCTGGGTCCCACAGGCCGCTTCGACGTCATTCAGGAGGTACCGGCGGGGCAGAGCCTGACACTGAACCTGCCCGAGGGCATGTACTACCTGCACGGCGTCATCACACAGCACTCGGAGGACAACGTCACCAACAGCCTGGTGGTCGACCCCCACCTGCGGGTGGGCGGCGCCACGGACCTGGTGCTCGACGCACGCAAGGCGGTCCCCGTGGAGATCCGGACCCCCCAGCGGGCCGAGCAGCGGGGTCCGCTGGTCTTCTCCACCCGCTGGACGAAGGGCGACCGGGAGTTCGTCAGCTACTTCACGAGCGCGCACAGCGGCGGACAGCTCCTCTACGTCACGCCCACCAAGGAGTTCACCGAGGGAACCTTCGAGTTCTCCTCCCGCTGGCAGCTGGCCGCACCGATGCTCGGTGCACGTGCCCTCTCCGCTGCCGCCGCGACCGGTGTCCCCGTCCGCCTGCTCCACAACTCTCCCGCCGTGGAAGGCGTGCGACGCCTGCGGGTGGTGGACGCCGGTCACGGACGCCCCGAGGACTACGAGGCGCTGCGCGCACGGGGCGTGGACGTCCGAGGAGCGGCGGTGCTCGTGGAACTGGAGGGGGTGGAGTACGACGAGGCGGTGACCTCGGCCGCCCGCGCCGGAGCCGCGGCCGCCGTCACCACCGCCGGCGGCAACAGGTACGCGGCCACGCCCTGGCAGCCGGTGAGCGAGCGGCTTCCGGCGATCGGGCTGTACGCCTCCCACGCCACCGCGCAGCGGCTGCGCGCGCCGCGCACCACGCTGGAGTTGAAGGGGACCCCGGAAAGCCCCTACCTCTACGAGGTCGTACAGCTCTCCGAAAAGCGCGTTCCCGAACACGTGGTCCACAAGGTCGGGCCGGGGAACACGGCCACCGTGGTCTCGCGCTACCCGGACACGGGCGGGGCACGCTACGTCACGGAGAACCGCGAGTCCTGGCGTCCGTGGGAGGAAGCGGCCCTCTCCCTGCGGTCCCGGTACGTCCGTACCGGGCAGGCGCGGACGGAGTACCTGAGCGGTCCCGCCGACACCCGGTGGCTGCACTGGGTCAACCCCCGCAACACCTGGGCGATCCACGCGGTAGGGACCGGCATGTTCGGCCCCCTGCGCACCTACCGGCCCGGTGAGCACGCCGCGGAGAGCTGGTACGCCCCCGTGGTGCGCCCGGCGATCCCCCGAGGTGTCGAAGGGCTCGCCCACCGCAAGGGCGACCAGCTGACCATAGGAATCCCCGAGTTCACCGACACCGCCTCCGGCCACTACGGCTACGCCCTGCCTCGCAAGGACGCCGGCACCCCCTACCCCGACGAGACCCGCGCCGTACTGCGTCGCGACGGCGAGATCCTCGCCGAAGGCCCCCGGGCGTGGGGTGTCTTCCCCGCGGGCGGGGACGACGGCCGTTACCAGTTGGACCTGGACGTGAAGCGCACCAGCCCCGAGGGCACCCTCTCGCGGGCCACCAGCACCCGCTGGTCGTTCACGGCCCCTCGCCCGGCCGAGGGCAAGGAGTCCCTGATTCCCCTCCTCCAGCTCGACTACGACGTAGCCACCGACCTCCAGGGCTCCGCCCCTGACTCCGGGTCCTTCGCCTTCGGAGTGAGCGCCCGCCACCAGGACGGTCTGACGGGCCGTTCCGTGAAGGGCATGGAGGTGTCCGTCTCGTACGACGACGGCGGGCACTGGCGGGCGGCGACGACTTCCGCCCGGGGCGACGGCGCCTACCGTGTCCGGGTCACCCACCCCTCGACTGCCCGCACCAGCGGGTACGTCACGCTACGGGTCCGCGCCTGGGACGACGCGGGCAACGAGGTGACGCAGGAGATCGAGCGGGCGTACGCGCTGAGGTAGTACGCGGGATCCGGAAGCCGCGACCGGCCCCGGTCGCGGCTTCCGTGCGTCCTACGACAGCCAGTCGCGCCGCGCCGCCTGCCACACCAGCTGCGTGCGCGTCTTCGCGCCCGCCCGCTGCATCAGCGCGGTGATCCGGCGCTGCACCGTGCGGTGGCTGACACGCAGTTGGGTGGCGATCGCCTTGTCCGCCACGCCCGCGACGACCAGGGAGAGCAGGTAGCGCTCGTCGCCGGCGAGACTGCCGCCAGGTCCCATGCCGCCGGCGAAGTCGGCCAGCTCGCCCGCCTCCGTGACGTGCAGCGGGGTCCCCGCAGCCCACTGGATGTCGAACAGGGCGACGAGGGCGTCCAGGAGAGTGCTGCTGCGGATGATCGCGGCGGTCGGCTCGCCGCGGGCGCCGGTCGTGCTGCTCGACATCAGGGGGCAGACGGCGACAGAGCTGTCGACGATGACCATGCGCACGGGGAGTGTGCTGGTGGCGCGGGCCGTTTCACCGGCGCGGATGCCCTGGGCGACGTTGTCGACCATGCCGGGCTGTTCCAGGCAGGCCCGTTCGTAGATCGCCTCGTAGCGGATGCCCTGGGCGAGCAGTTCGAACTCCTCGTCGTTGTCCTGGGCGCGCAGCGCCACGGGATCGGCCTTGCAGAACCACCGCAGGTCGCTGCGGGCCCCGTAGGCGAGTTGGCGCAGCTGCTGACGGATGGCGCCGGCCCCGGCGATCACCTCGACCAGTTGCCCGGCGTCATGGCGTCGGCCGCCCGCCCGGTACTCCTCGGCCAGCTGTTCCACTCCACGACGCGCCCACTCCAGCGCTTCTTGGCCACGCGCCAGCAGGGGCTGCAGCGCCACGTCCGGCGGGACGGGTACGTACCGCATGCCGCCGTCGCCTGGCAGCCGCCCGACCAGGCCTTTGTCATGCAGGGAGGACAGAAGCGACGCCGCCTCGCGTTCCCGGATGTGGAGCCGTTGGACGATCTCGTCCACGCCCGCACCTCGTACCTCCACCAGGTGGCGGTAGACCCGCTCCTCCGCTGCCCCGATCCCCGCTATCTCCAGCACGCACCCTCTCCCTCGCCGCAGCCCACCCCAGACGGACGCCCACTGTGCCATCCATGATCGAACAGGATGCGGGCGGTCCTGTCGAGCGATCAGAAGGCACCACAGTTTCCGCGAGCCCGAGGCGGGGCGTACGGCGGGCACATGGCGTCCCGGGACCCGAGCACCGCGGCGGCGGGGTCCGCTCCGCCCGGTTCAGCCGCCGAAGTTCCAGGCGACGACGCCGTTTCCGGTGACGAGGAAGGCAAGGACCACGAGGTCGGCGACGCCGAGCGCGAGCCCGAGCAGGGCGCGGCCGCGGCGGGAGGTGGACCGGACTAGGGCGAGGACCGCCATCACGATGGCGGCCGGGCCGAGCAGGATGTTCATCACCAGCAGACCGACGAGCCCGAGCACGAACGAGGCGACGGCCAGCCCGTCGGCGTCCCGGGTCCGGGCGCTGCGGCTGTCCGGCCGGGGCGCGGTGGCGGCGGCCACAGGATCGGGGCCGACTGCGAGCCCGGCTTCGGGGCCGGTTTCGGTCTTGGCGGCCGTTGTTCCGTCATCCGTTTCCGGGCGGTGGACCGATGCGGTGAGTGTCATGCTGCGGGCTCCTTCTGGTCGGTGGTCGGGACGGCGGTCAGCGCGAACGGCGCTGCGCGCCGGCCCGTTCCCGTACGGCGAAGATCAGCAGCCAGCAGCCGATCACGGCGGCCAGCGCGAGGGACAGAGGCAGCGGCAGCTGGACCACCGCTCCGAGCACGACCCCGAGCAGAAGCAGGGCGACGACGAGGACGATCATGTTCAGCCTTTCCGCAGGCTCTCCACGAGCATTTGAGAGTACGACTGTTCACTGACTTGCCAGTCTAGACCTGCTCGGCACTTCCCCACCCCGGAGAACAGTTGTTTACTGAATGGCATGAGTCACACCGTCGGCGTCCGCCAGGCCCAGAAGCTGAGAACCCGTCAGGCACTGCTGGATGCCGCACTCGGACTCCTGGAGCACCAGAGCCTCAGCAGCCTCGGGCTGCGCGAGGTGACCCGGGCCGCGGGCGTCACGCCCACCGCCTTCTACCGGCACTTCGACGACACCGCGGCGCTCGGTGTGGCGCTCGTCGAGGAGGCGCTGGGCAGCCTGCACGGGATGATCGGGGCGACGCTCGCCGAAACCGGTGACAGCGAGGAGCGCCTGGATCGCAGCATCGAGCTGATCATGCGCCATGTCGGCGAACAGCCCGCCCACTTCCGCTTCATCGCCCGTGAACAGCACGGCGGCGTCGGCCCGGTCCGCGAGGCCATAGCGGCCCAACTTCGGCGGTTCGCCGAGGAGGTGGCGGCGGCGCTCGCCGAGGAGCCGGAGTCCCGGGGCTGGAGCGAGGAGGACCTGCTGATGCTCGGCGGTCTCTATGTCGACCACATGGTGATCACCGCGTCGGCACTGCTGGACGCGGGGCCGGACGGCGAGCGGGAGGTCGCCGGAGTGGCCCGCCGCCGGCTGAGACTGGTCACCCTCGGCAGGCTGCACTGGCTGGACGACGCCGGCAGGGCCGACGCGCCTTAGGGCCTCCCGTACGGATCAGGGCGCGCCCGCCTGCCCGTACAGCGCCACGACCGCCGCCGCGTGGCGGGCGAGGACGTCCCGCGCCTCGGGCGGCGAGAGCACTTCCAGGTTCGGGCCGAAGGAGAGCAGGGAGCGGGCCCACTCGACCGAGTCGACGGCCAGCTCGGCCCGCAGCCACTGCCCGCTCTCCTCCGGGCACGGCTCCCCCGTCAGCGCCCCGGCGTGCAGGCGTACGAACAGGTCGAGCCGGGAGCGGTGCACGCGCACCCGCAGCCGTACCCGCCCCGGCCGCTCCTCGACCTGCCTGCGCAGCTCGTCCCACAGGTCCGCCAGCTCCGCCCCGGGCCGGCGCACGACCGGTTCGTCCGCGAGGCCGGCCCGCCGCACCCGGTCGGCCCGGAAGAGCCGGGGCACCCCGTCCCGGTCCGCCACCAGGTACCAGACGCCCGCCTTCACGACGAGGCCGTACGGATCGACGGTGTAGGTGCGCGGGGTGCTCGTACCGCTGTGGCGGTAGTCCAGCCGCAGCCGCCGGTCGGCGAAGACGGCCTCGTGGAGTTCGGCCACATCGACGGCCGGCTGCGGGCCGCTCATCCAGCGCACCGGGTCGACCAGGATCCGCCTGCTGGTCAGTTCGGCGGCGGGCCGGTGCGGTGCGGGCAGGGCGGCCATCACCTTGCGCAGCGCGGAGCCGAGCGCCTAGTCGAGGCCGAGCGCGGCATGGGCGCCCTCGGCGGCGAGGACGAAGAGGGCGCGCGCCTCGTCGGCGGTGAGCCCGGTGACATCGGTACGGAACCCGGGCAGCAGCGCGATGCCGCCGTGCCGCCCGCGTTCGGCGTAGACCGGGACGCCGGAGGCGGAGAGCGCCTCGATGTCCCGGTAGACGGTGCGTACGGAGACTTCGAGGCGCTCGGCGAGCTCGGTGGCGGGCACCAGGCCACGGGTCTGGAGCAGCAGGAGGATCGAGAGCAGCCGATCGGATTTCACCTCACCAGCTTCTCCCGGCCACTGCCCCTTCCCCGCCGCCGGCCGTCAGGAGCGCGGTGCGCGTGCCAGTTGCCGGGACTGGGCCACCAGTCGGTCCGCGCTGTCCCAGACGTCCGCGTCCTCCTCCAGGAAGCCGCCCGCGAGGTTGCGGGTGGTGATGGAGACGCGCAGCGGGCCGGGGGCGGGGCGGCAGCGGATGTGGGTGGTGAGTTCGATGGTCGGCGTCCAGCCCTTGAGGCCCAGTTCGAACGAGGTGGGCGGCAGCGCGTCGACGGCGAGCAGCAGCGAGAGCGGGTCGGCGTCGCGGCCGTCGGCGAGGCCGAACCAGCCGCGCATCTCGCCCTTGCCGGAGGGTGCGCCAATGGCCCACCCGACCGTCGCCGGGTCGAGCTTGATGTCGAGCCGCTCGGTGATGGCCGAGCTGCCGGGGATCGGGGCCGGGCCGTCGCTCGGGCCGAAGCAGTGCTCCATCGGCGGGATGGCCGGCGGCTTCGCCGACGTACGGACCTCGTCGGACAGGCCGTCCAGGTCGCCGTAGGTGGCGATGACCCGGATGCGCTCGACCTCGGTGCCGTCCTCCGCGAACTGGAAGAGGGAGGCCTGGCCGGTGGAGAGGGTGCGGCCGGTGCGGACGGTCTGGGTCCGGATCACCGCCGGGCCGGGCACGGACGCGGTGAGGTAGTGCGCCGAGACGGAGAAGGGGTCCGGGTGCGGCAGGGCCTGGCCGAGCGCGCGGCCCAGCATGGCCAGCAGGTATCCGCCGTTGACCGCATGGATGATCGTCCATCCGGCGGAGAGTTCGGCGTCGTAGACGCCCTCTTCGCGAAGAGTGACGGCGGTGTCACGGTCGAACTCACTGTTCCCGATGGTCGCCGGTCCGGTCTGTGCCGACTGCTCCGCCGACTGCTCTGCTGCCTGTACCATGCGATGCACCGTACACCGATTGTATTACTGAGCGGTAGCTTTTTTGCTGGGATCACAGCGCCGCCCCGGGTGGTCGCTCAGCTCTCCTCGGCCGTCGCGGACTTCCGGTTGTAGGCGCGCGGGGCCCGCCAGTGGTAGCGCATCGCCAGCAGCCGCAGTACGAAGGCCATGATGACCGCGGTGCCGCTGGTGAACGCGTTGAGCGTGTCGAAGCGGATGCACAGCACGATCATGGTGGCGCCGACCATCGCGGGTACCGCGTACAGGTCCCGGTCCCAGCGCAGCAGCGAAGGCACCTCGTTGGCCAGTACGTCGCGCAGCACACCGCCGCCGACCGCGGTGGCCAGCCCCAGGGCCGCCGACGCGGTGAGGCCGAGGCCGTAGTCGTACGCCTTGACCGTGCCCGTGACGCAGAACAGCCCGAGGCCGGCCGCGTCGAAGACATTGACGCCCACCTGGATCCGTTCGACGTGCGGATGCAGGAAGAACACCAGGCCGGCGGCGAGGAGCGGGGTGGTGAAGTAGCCGAGATCCGTGAACGCCGCGGGCGGGACCGCCCCGATGACGATGTCACGGAACAGCCCCCCGCCCAGCGCGGTCACCTCGGCGAGTACCGCGATGCCGAAGACATCGAAGTTCTTGCGGACGGCGAGCAGAGCGCCGGAGATCGCGAAGACGAAGATTCCGACGATGTCGAGCGCATGCTGGACGGAGGGCGTGAACAGTTCGTTGAGCACCGGGCAATTGTGCCGGTACTGCTCCCCGGTACTACTCCTTCGTGCTGTCCTCCGGCGTATCGGGCGAGGCGGCGTCGCCGTCCCCCACCTCTGCCTCGTCCGCCGCGGGCTCGGCGGATGCGGCCACCTCGGGCTCGACGGATGCAGGCTCGTCCGCCGCCGGCTTGCTCACGTCGACGATCTCGATCGCTTCGCGCGCCGCCGCCGTCACCGTCTCGCCGGGCGCCTGGTCCGGCGCGTTCTCCGGGTGGTGGCAGGCCACCTGGTGCCCGGTCTTCAGCGCGACCAGCGGCGGTTCCTGCGTCTTGCAGATCTCCGTCGCCTTCCAGCACCGGGTGTGGAAGCGGCAGCCGCTGGGCGGCGAGATCGGCGACGGTACGTCGCCCTTCAGCAGGATGCGCTCGCTCTTGGCCGAGCGGCGCTTCGGGTCCGGGATCGGGACCGCCGAGAGCAGCGCCTTGGTGTACGGATGCATCGGCGCCTTGTAGAGCGACTCGCGGTCCGCCAGCTCCACGATCTTGCCGAGGTACATCACCGCGATCCGGTCCGACACGTGCCGTACGACCGAGAGGTCATGGGCAATGATCACGTACGTCAGGCCGAGCTCGGCCTGGAGGTCGTCGAGCAGGTTCACGACCTGCGCCTGGATCGAGACGTCCAGCGCCGACACCGGCTCGTCCGCCACGACCAGCTTGGGGTTGAGCGCGAGCGCGCGGGCGATCCCGATGCGCTGGCGCTGACCGCCGGAGAACTCGTGCGGGTAGCGGTTGTAGTGCTCGGGGTTGAGGCCCACGACCTCCAGCAGCCGCTGCACCTCCTTCTTGACGCCGCCCTCGGGCGTGACGCCCTGCAGCTTGAAGGGGGCACCCACGATCGTGCCGATCGTGTGCCGGGGGTTCAGCGAGGAGTACGGGTCCTGGAAGATCATCTGCATGTCCCGGCGCATCGGGCGCATGGCGCCGACGCCGAGGTGCGTGATGTCCCTCCCCTCGAACTCGATGTTCCCCGCGGTGGGTTCGAGCAGCCGGGTGATCAGCCGGCCCATCGTCGACTTTCCGCAGCCGGACTCCCCGACGACGCCCAGGGTCTCGCCCGAGTGCACCTCGAAGTCGATCCCGTCGACGGCCTTCACGGCACCGGCACTGCGCTGCAGCAGCCCCTTCTTGAGGGGGAAGTGCTTCTGCAGCCCGGTCACCTTGAGCAGCACCTCGCGGGAGGCTGCGTCCTTGACCGCCGCGCCGCTCCCGGCGGACCTCTGCGCCGGAACGTCCACGCCCTTGTCCTCGCTCGTCACGGCCTTGTCCTCGCTCACAGCTTGGGCGCAATCTCTTCGGTCCAGATACGCTCCCGCTGCTCCTGCGACATGTGGCAGGCCGCCCAGTGCCGGCTGCCGACCTCCTGCAGCTCGGGCCGTACGGTGCGGGTCACGTCGTCCTTGGGTACATCCGCGTACGGGCAGCGCGGGTTGAAGGCGCAGCCCGACGGGATGTTGATGAGCGACGGCGGGGAACCCTTGACCGGGATGAGCCGGTCGGTCTGGTCGCGGTCGAGGCGCGGCATCGAACCCAGCAGACCCCAGGTGTAGGGGTGCCGGGGCTCGTAGAACACCTTCTCGGCCGGTCCGCGCTCGATGCAGCGCCCGCCGTACATCACCAGGATGTCATCGGCGAGCTCGGCCACGACGCCCAGGTCGTGGGTGATGATGATGACCGCGGAGCCGAACTCCTTCTGCAGGTCCCGGATCAGGTCCAGGATCTGCGCCTGGACGGTCACGTCCAGCGCGGTCGTCGGCTCGTCGGCGATCAGCAGCTCGGGGTTGTTGACCAGCGACATGGCGATCATCGCGCGCTGGCGCATCCCGCCGGAGAACTCGTGCGGGTAGCTGTCGACGCGCTTGTCGGGCTGCGGGATGCCGACCCGGTCGAGCATCTCGATCGCGCGCCTGCGGGCGGTCTTCTTGTCCACGTCGTGATGGACCCGGTACGCCTCCACGATCTGCTTGCCGATCGTGTAGTACGGGTGCAGCGCGGACAGCGGGTCCTGGAAGATCATGGCCATGTCGCGACCGCGCAGCTTGCGCACCTCGTCCGGGTCCGCGGACAGCAGTTCCTTGCCGTCCAGCCAGATCTCGCCGGAGACCTGTGCCTTGCGCTTTCCGTACTGGCCCGCGGTGTGCAGACCCATGATGCCCAGCGACGTGACGGACTTGCCGGAGCCGGACTCGCCGACGATGCCGAGGGTCTTGCCCTTCTCCAGCTGGAAGTTGAGCCCGTCGACGGACTTGACCAGACCGTCATCGGTCGGGAAGTGCACCTTGAGGTCGCGCACTTCGAGGAAGGCGGTGGGAGCGGGCGAGCCGACCGGGGCAGGTTCGCCCAGCGCGGCACCGCTCTTGTGCAGTTCGGTCATCCCAGCCTCACTCGCGGGTCGATGACGGCGTACAGAATGTCGACGACGAGGTTGGCGACGGCGATCGCGAGAGCCGCGAACAGTGTGACGCCGAGGATCACGGGCAGGTCCTTGCTGCTGATGGCCTGGACCGCCGCGAGCCCGAGCCCCGGCAGGTTGAACGTGGACTCGGTGAGGACGGCGCCACCGAGGAGCACGCCGATGTCGAGGCCGAAGACGGTGAGGATCGGCGTCATCGCGGAACGCAGGGCGTGCCGGGTGATGACGGTGCCCTCGCCCAGGCCCTTGGCACGGGCGGTGCGGATGTAGTCCTCGCCGAGCACTTCGAGCATGGTGGCTCTGGTGAGCCGGGCATACATCGCGGCGTTCAGGAAGGCGAGCACGATCCACGGCAGGATCAGCGTCTGGAACCAGGTGCCGATGCCGTCGTCCGTGGAGAGGTTGTCGGCGATGTGCACCCAGCCGAGGTTGTGCACGAACAGGCCCATCGCGACCATGCCGGTGAAGAAGATCGGCAGGGAGACGCCGCCGAGGGCGGTGGTCATCGCGGCACGGTCCCAGATGCTGCCGCGCTTCAGCGCGGACACGACACCGGTGGCGACGCCGCCGAGGAGCCACAGGACGCAGGCACCGGCGGCGAGCGCACCGGTGACGGGCAGGGCGTCCTTGAGGGTGGTCCAGACCGGCACTTCGGTGCGGAAGGAGTAGCCGAAGCAGGGTGCGGCGCAGTGGGTGACGTCGTCACCGTTCGCATAGTCGCGCCCCATCGGGATGCCCTTGACGAAGTCCCAGAACTGGACGAGGAGGGGGTCGTCGAGACCCAGTTTGATCCGGATGCCCTGGAGCTGCTCGGCACCGGAAGCCTTGCCGGCGAAGAGGACTGCGACGTCCTGACCCGCCCACTTGGGCAGCATGAAGAAGATGGTGAAGGTCGCGAGCAGTACGACGAGCACCATGATGACTACGGCGAACAGGCGCCGGATGAGATAAGCAAGCACTGTGTCGGCCCGCCGGTGGCCGGGAACCCCTTGTGGGGGCTCCCGGCCACCGCCCCGGGCCATCACCTGCCCTTCGGACTGGCGGGTTTCGGCGGCGGTGGAGCAGTCAACCGGGTTGACTGCACATGCTGTTGACTCCAGCGATTACTTGACGACGCCGAGCGAGACGTAGTCGTAACGGCCGTTGTAGGCGTCGGACATGTAGGCGTTCGTCAGTCGCTTACCGCGCCAGGTGATGTTCTTCTCGTAGATGAAGGGCATCCAGTCGGCCTGGTCGAGGATCCGCTTGTCGAGAGCCTTGTAGATCTCGCCGGCCTTCTCCGCGTCGGTCTCCGCGATCGCGTCGTCGAAGAGCTTGTCGATCTGCGGGTCCTTGAGCTGCGACTCGTTGTAGTTACCGGTCTCCGCGAGGAACCGGCTGTCCCACAGCGGCTGGCCGAAGCCCTGGCCGGACGGGAAGTCCGGGCCCCAGCCGCTCATCGTCATGCCGTAGCCGCGCTTCTTCACGACGGACGGCGAACCGGTGATGCTGGAGGCCTCGGCGCCGTCGATCGGGTCGACCTCGATCTTGATGCCGACCTTGCCGAGCTGCTCCTGGAGTGCCTCGGCGGTGTCGACCTCGCCCGGGTTGTTGTTACGGGCGCTGAGCTTGGTGGTGAAGCCGTTCGGCTGACCGCATGCCTTCAGCTCTTCCTTGGCCTTGGCGGCGTCCGGCTTGCCCTTGCGGGCGAGGACACCGTACGGGTCGTAGTCGCTGTGGCCCTTGATGGAGGCCGGCAGGGCGCTGTTGGCGATCGCGCCACCGGCGATCTCGCCACCGCGGGTCTGCTGCAGGGCCGCGAAGTCCGTGGCGTAGAAGACGGCCTTGCGGCAGTGGACGTCGTCCAGCGGCTTCGCCGTGTGGACGAGCGCGACGTAGCGGACGAAGGACGTCTGCATGTTGTCGACGCTGTCCTTGTGGTCCTGGACGGCGGTCACACGGCCGGACTGAGTCATGCCGGTGCCGTTGAGGTCGACGTCGTAGTCGCCCTCCATCAGCTTCTTGTCGTTCTCCTCCAGGTTGGCGGAGATCGTCACCGTGACCTTGTCCGGGAGCGCGGCACGGACCGGGTCCGAGGACTTGTCCCACTTGTCGTTGCGGACGAGCACGATGCTCTTGCCCGGCTTGTACGACTCGAACTTGTACGGGCCCGAGGAGAACGGCCGCTGGGTGTACTTCGCCTTGGTGTCCTCGGACGCCTTCACGGGCGAGCCGGACGGCATGGCGAGGAACTGCTCGAAGTCACCGTTGGGCTTGGGCAGCTTGAAGATGATGGTGCTGTCGTCGGGCGTCTCGATCGCCTTCAGACCGAGCTTGTCCGCGGACGTGTCCTTGTACGGGCCCTTGTACTCGTGCTTGGGGTCCAGCGTCTGCATCAGGTACTGCGGGCCACCGGTGATGGTGTCCGTCGCCCAGATGCGCTCGATGCCGTACTTGACGTCCTTGGAGGTCAGCTTGGAGCCGTCCTCCCAGGTGATACCGGGACGCAGCTTGTACGTGTACGTCTTGCCGCCGTCCGAGATCACACCGGGGCCGGTGGCGAGGTCGCCGACCAGCTTGGTGGAGGCGGCACCCGGCTTGGTGTCGTACGTGACCAGCTGGCGGGTGTAGAAGCGCATGAAGTCCCAGGCCATGCCGTAGTAGGCACGCTGGGGGTCGGCGGAGTCGAGGTCCTGCTTGCCGACCATCTTCAGCGTTCCACCCTTCTTGGTGGACGCGTTGGCGACCTTGTTGAACGCCGCGTTGAAGCCGGCGCCCTTCGCCTTGCCGCCGCCGCTGTCGCCGTCGTCGCCGCCGCCGCACGCGGTGGTGGTCATCAGCGCCGCGACCACGAGGGCCGCACCAGCGGTGAGCCGTCGTTTCGAGGTAACTGTGGACATTTTCTCGTAACCTCCGAGATCGCGGTCCCAGGCCGTTGCTTGCCGGAGAACCATGGGAAGAGCCACCTGACAGTGCGGCAGGGGCAAGTCGTGGGCTATCGGGTCCCCTTGGGATCCAGGGCGTCGCGCAGCCCGTCCCCGAAGAGGTTGAAGGCCAGTACGGTGATGAAGATCGTCACGCCGGGGAAGACCATGAACATCGGGTCGTGCTCGTACGTCTCCAGGGCGTCCCGCAGCATTCCGCCCCAGGAGGCCGTGGGCGGCCGCACACCGGCGCCGAGGAAGCTGAGGGCCGCTTCGGTGAGGATGTTGGTGGGGATCATGAGCGTCGCGTAGACGGTGATCGGCGCCACCAGGTTCGGCAGCAGCTCACGGAAGAGGATGTGTGCCCGCCCGCCGCCGAGGCTGCGCGCGGCTTCCACGTACTCGCGTTCACGCAGCGAAAGCGTCTGTCCGCGGACGATGCGTCCCACGTACGGCCATCCGAAGAAGCCGATGACGGCGATGAGTACGGCGATGCGCACCCCGCTGCCGGTGAGACCGAGCAGGTCGTCGGGGAGGACCGAGACGAGGGAGATGATGAAGAGGAGCTGCGGGAAGGACAGCAGCACGTCCATCACCCGGCTGATCACCGCGTCCACCCAGCCGCCGAAGTAGCCGGCGATGATCCCGAAGAGCGTGCCGAGCGCCACGGCGACCAGGGCCGCCAGGAACGCCACGAGCAGCGAGATCCGGGCGCCGTAGACGATCCGGCTGAAGATGTCGCGCCCCTTGTTGGGCTCGACGCCGAAGAGGTAGTCGCCGCTCACGCCGCCGAGGTCGCCCTTGGGGAGATTGGTCAGCGGGTCGAGCATGTCCTGGTGGAATTCGTTCGGCGGGTGCCCGAACAGGCTCACGATGAGCGGCGCGAAGACCGCCACCACGACCAGGACGAGCACGGTGATGCCGCCCGTCAGCGCGACCTTGTCCTGCTTCAGACGGCTCCAGGCGATCTGCTTGAGAGACCGTCCCTCGACCTTCTTCACGCCGGAGTCGGCTGCGGGACCGTCGGTCGCGATCGAGTCCGCTTCCTTGGTCGGCTCGTGCAGTGGTGCCGTCATCGTGGCAAGGACCCCTCTCAACCGGCGGTGGCCGGGCCGAACTGGCCGCTGTGGCGGCGCGATCAGTCAGTCGTACGCAGAGGCGGCAAGACGCCCTTGCTGCGGGAGTCTTCATTGCCGTCGCGCGAGGTAGCCATACCGTCAGGCGAATGGATGCCTAACCGTGATGCGGTCAGGGGTGTTCCGTTATCCGGACGGAAGTGAACGCCCCTCGAACACAGGGCAGTTGAGGTGGAAGGGGGCACGCGCGCAGATTCGCGTCGCTTTCACCATCAGACACCCCCAGCACGGAAATCTCGGACATGGGGAAGTTCCGGCCCGTAGCGAGGGTTTGGGCGACGTGCCGGTTCGCCCGGGCGCGGACGGGAGCGGGTGGCCGCATTCCGGAAGTCGGGTGCGTACAGCGACATTTCGGTTGCCGGGGAGGTGCAACTCCGCTGCCGGCAGGATCAGTACGCGCCCTGCGGCGGCGGATAGCCGTAGCCCGCCACCGGGTCCGCCGGTGCGTGGGCCTCGCGGTCGTAGAACGGACGGGAGTTGGCACGCAGCCACATCGCGACCGGGTCGTACTCGTCGGACATCGCGACGGTGGAGACGGGCAGCCCCTCCGGGACCGCGCCGATCGACTGCTGCATCATCGCGCGCACCGCGTCGACCGAGGTCTGGCTCGTGTCGTAGAGGTCGAGACCGATGGCGAGATACGGGACGCCGAGCGCGGGCTGGACCCAGGCGCGGCGCAGCGAGCGGATCGCGGGGGTGTGATGGGCGTTCTGTGAGAGCAGGGCGTAGAACTGCGGGATCTCGATGGCCGGTTCGGTGAGCCGGAGCGGGCCCGCGGGCATCCGGTCGAGGCCGGTGGCGATCCGGCGCAGATCCAGCCAGGGGATGCCTACGCCGCCACCCGGGGCGTGCGGGTTGAGCCAGATGCCCCAGCGGTCGGGGAAGAGGGCGCGGGCGATGTCGCGGCCGCCGACCAGTTCATGGGCCCGGTTCCAGCCGCTGGCCGAGAGCTCCTGGGCGGACGTCACACAGGGCGCGTAGCCGAGGCCGTCGATCTCCATGTTTCCGTACTGGGCGTCGGGCGAGCCCGCCTGGCCGTGCCAGAGGAGCATCCAGATCCGGCCGTTCGAGAGGGCCTGCAGCAGTGCCTCGTACGCGTCGTAGCGCCCGGGCGTCACTTGGCGCAGCATGTGCTCGACCTGCCCGGCCGCCGCGGTGCCTGACGCACTCACCTGGTCCCGCCCCTCTTCGATCCACTGTGTCGGCCCGCCGCTCCCGGGGCACACGGGTGCGGCATGGTGCCGAGGCACCAGCCATCAAACCAGCTTATGCGCCGGTCCTGACACCGACTTGACGCCTTGGGTCGACGAGGTGATCCGCTCCGAAGGCGTCCGCGGGCGCTACTGGCCCGCGCGCCGGTAGAACGGCCGGACCTTCTCCCGCATCCAGTCGCCGACCGGGTCCTGCGCCACGTCGAGCAGGACCAGATTGACCGGCCAGGGCACCTCGACCCGGCCGAGCGCACGGCCGAGGGCGTCCATCGGGGCATTGCGCCCGGCGCCCTCCCAGGTGGAGAACTCGACGCCGATGAAGAGGACGGGCTCGCCGCCCTCGATGCTGGCCAGCGCCCGGCGTGCGGTGAGCACGACACCGCTCTCCTCGAATTCGCCGGCCGCCGCGGCGAGGAAGTCGACGGGCTCCTCCTGCCAGGCCGGCTCGTACAGCCGGACCCTGCCTCCGCTGGCCGGCCCGTCCAGCGGGGTGCGTCCGGCACGGCAGAGCTCGGCCACGGCGGGCGGCGGCAGCGGCATCCCGACGGCGCCGCCCGGGTTCACCGCGATGCCGAGCTGCGGGGGCAGGCCACGGGCGAACTCGCGGGCGGGCGCGACGGTGAAGGACATGGCGGTGCCGACGCAGGCGAGGAACTGCTGTTCGGAGCTGAACACGGGAACGTACGCGGCGCCCTCGATCTCCAGCGTGGGCAGGTCCAGGTCGGGGGAGTCGGGTCCGCCGCCGCCCGGCAGGGGCACCCAGACGTGGCTGCGCCCGAGTACCTCGACGAGCCGCCCGCCCGCCTCCGGGCTGCCCACCGAGGCCATCAGAACTTCTTCGAGCTCATTGGCCGGCCATCCGCTCTGCGGATGGGACTGGACCTGTGCCGGAATGTCCACTGCTTCCCCTTCTTGCCCGAGCCTTCCGGCAGAAGATTAACGTCCGGCCGCCAGGCCCTTTGGCCCCTCACCCCCCAGGCCCTATGCGTCCGCGAACGCGATCCGGCCCAGCTTCCCCGCCGCTTCCCGGTCCAGCAGCACCGCCGAAACGCACCCGGGCGGCAGCAGACCGGTCTCGGTGTTCCGCAGCAGCCTCCCCACCGCCCTGCGATGCCGGGCGAACGCATATCCGGAGACCCCGCGCCCGCGCTCCCGCTGGCCCTCCCTCGCCGTCTGCGGTGTGACGTCGAGCAGGACGAGGTGGAGGACGCGGCCCCGGCGCCGCGCGTCACGGGCCAGCCAGCCGCGTACCCACGTCTGGGTTCCGCAGTCGTGGACGACGACGGACTCGCCGGAGCGCAGCGCCCGCCACAGTCCCCAGTAGTGGGCGACACGGACGAGGGGGCGGTAGAGGGCGTACGGGAGTAAACGGGGCATCAGCTCCGCCCAGCGGTCCCGGGTGTCCTGGGAGTCGATGGCACGGACCGTTGTGACCGCCCGCCGGATGAGCGTCGATTTGCCGCTGCCGGGCAGCCCGGAGACCACCACCACGTCGCCCGCCGCGAAGTGCAGGCTGTGCGGGCTGCGCCCGGCCCGCTCCCGCAGATCCCGCACGACGGGCGCGTGCGTGCCGAGTGTCTCCGTGGCCGGAGCCCCTGGCTGTGCGGGCATCGCGCCTTGCGCGACCCCCGCGGTCGTCGCGTACCGCTGCAACGTCATCGCCCTCCCCTGTCGGGTCACCCCACGTATGCCCATGAAGTGTAAAGAAAAGGTAATGCGGCACAACCGTCCACGCCGCTGAATTCCCATGCGGGACCGGGGGCCCACTCCGGCGCGATGCGTGCGATGATGACCCGGCCAACTGCATAAAGGCCGCTTGAATCCGCGCGGGAGAGTTCCGGTCACTGCATGTGCCGGGCGCCGAAGGAGCAAGTTCCTCCCTTGAATCTCTCAGGCCCCGTACCGCGTGGATGAGGCAGATCTGAAAAGCGGGCCGCTCTGCGGCTCCACCCAAGGTGCAAGCCGAACCCTTCAGGGGCTCTCGGCGAACCTCTCAGGTTCCGATGACAGATGGGGAGGGATTGTCCTCGTCGTCATGCCCTGGGAGCCATATCCATGAGCACCGCCCCCCGCCTCACCGCCCTCGATGCCCTGCACCGTTCGCTGGGCGCGACCATGACCGACTTCGCGGGCTGGGACATGCCCCTGCGGTACGCCAGCGAGCGCGACGAGCACAACGCGGTGCGCACCAGGGCCGGTCTCTTCGACCTGTCGCACATGGGCGAGATCACCGTCACCGGCCCCGCGGCCGCGGCCTTCCTGAACTTCGCGCTGGTCGGCAACATCGGCACCGTCGCCGTGGGCCGCGCCCGCTACACGATGATCTGTGCCGAGGACGGCGGGATCCTGGACGACCTCATCGTCTACCGCTTGGGTGACACCGAATACATGGTCGTCGCCAACGCCGGGAACGCCCAGATCGTGCTGGACGCGCTGACCGCGCGGGCCGACGGCTTCGACGCCGAGGTGCGCGACGACCGCGACGCGTACGCGCTGCTCGCCGTCCAGGGCCCCGAGTCCCCCGCCATCCTGGCCTCCGTCACCGATGCCGACCTGGACGGTCTGAAGTACTACGCCGGTCTGCCCGGCACGGTCGCCGGTGTCCCCGCCCTGATCGCCCGTACCGGCTACACCGGCGAGGACGGCTTCGAGCTGTTCGTCGCCCCCGAGCACGCCGAGCACCTGTGGAAGGCCCTCACCGAGGCGGGCGCGTCCCACGGCCTGATCCCGTGCGGGCTCTCCTGCCGCGACACGCTGCGCCTGGAGGCCGGCATGCCGCTCTACGGGCACGAGCTGACCACCGAGCTGACCCCCTTCGACGCCGGCCTGGGCCGGGTCGTGAAGTTCGAGAAGGAGGGCGACTTCGTCGGCCGCAAGGCCCTCCAGGCCGCCGCCGAGCGCGCCGAGACCGCTCCGCCCCGCAAGCTGGTCGGGCTGATCGCCGAGGGCCGCCGGGTGCCGCGCGCCGGTTTTTCCGTGGTCGCCGGGGGCGAGGTCGTCGGCGAGGTCACCTCGGGTGCCCCGTCGCCCACCCTGGGCAAGCCGATCGCCATCGCGTACGTGGACGCCGCGCACGCCACGCCCGGTGCCGCGGGCGTCGGAGTGGACATCCGGGGCAGCCACGAGCCGTACGAGGTCGTGGCGCTGCCCTTCTACAAGCGCCAGAAGTGACGTCCGCGCACATCGGAAGTGACGCAGTCGCGTCTCACACCGTAAGACCACCGTTCATCAGCACTCCCCCGCGTACAGGAGAATTCAGGTCATGAGCAACCCCCAGCAGCTGCGTTACAGCAAGGAGCACGAGTGGCTGTCGGCCGTCGAGGACGGTGTGGCCACGATCGGTATCACCGAGTTCGCCGCCAACGCGCTCGGCGATGTCGTCTACGCCCAGCTCCCCGAGGTCGGTGACACGGTGACCGCGGGCGAGACCTGCGGTGAGCTGGAGTCGACCAAGTCGGTGAGCGACCTGTACTCGCCGGTGACCGGTGAGGTCACCGCCGCGAACCAGGACGTCGTGGACGACCCGTCGCTGGTGAACTCCGCTCCCTTCGAGGGCGGCTGGCTGTTCAAGGTACGTATGGCGGAGGAGCCGAAGGACCTGCTCTCCGCCGACGAGTACACCGAGTTCTCCGGCAACTGAGACCCAAAGGGACCACCTGATGTCGCTTCTCAACTCCTCCCTCCACGAGCTGGACCCGGACGTCGCCGCCGCTGTCGACGCCGAGCTCCACCGTCAGCAGTCCACCCTCGAGATGATCGCCTCGGAGAACTTCGCTCCGGTCGCGGTCATGGAGGCCCAGGGCTCCGTCCTCACCAACAAGTACGCCGAGGGCTACCCCGGCCGCCGCTACTACGGCGGCTGCGAGCACGTCGACGTCGTCGAGCAGATCGCCATCGATCGCATCAAGGCGCTGTTCGGCGCCGAGGCCGCGAACGTCCAGCCGCACTCCGGTGCGCAGGCCAACGCCGCCGCGATGTTCGCGCTGCTGAAGCCGGGCGACACGATCATGGGCCTGAGCCTGGCCCACGGCGGCCACCTGACCCACGGCATGAAGATCAACTTCTCCGGCAAGCTCTACAACGTGGTCCCGTACCACGTCGACGAGACCGGCGTCGTGGACATGGCCGAGGTCGAGCGTCTGGCCAAGGAGTCCAAGCCGAAGCTGATCGTCGCCGGCTGGTCCGCGTACCCCCGTCAGCTGGACTTCGCCGCCTTCCGCCGCATCGCGGACGAGGTCGGCGCGTACCTGATGGTCGACATGGCGCACTTCGCCGGCCTGGTTGCCGCGGGTCTGCACCCCAACCCGGTGCCGCACGCCCATGTCGTCACGACCACCACGCACAAGACCCTCGGCGGTCCGCGCGGTGGCGTCATCCTGTCGACGCAGGAGCTCGCCAAGAAGATCAACTCCGCGGTCTTCCCGGGCCAGCAGGGTGGTCCGCTGGAGCACGTGATCGCGGCCAAGGCGGTCTCGTTCAAGGTCGCGGCGACCGAGGAGTTCAAGGAGCGCCAGCAGCGCACCCTGGACGGCGCCCGCATCCTCGCCGAGCGCCTGGTCCAGCCGGACGTCACCGAGGTCGGCGTCTCCGTGCTGTCCGGCGGTACCGACGTCCACCTGGTCCTCGTCGACCTGCGCAACTCCGAGCTGGACGGCCAGCAGGCCGAGGACCGGCTGCACGAGCTGGGCATCACGGTCAACCGGAACGCCATCCCGAACGACCCGCGGCCGCCGATGGTCACCTCGGGTCTGCGGATCGGTACGCCGGCCCTGGCCACCCGCGGTTTCCAGGCCGAGGACTTCACCGAGGTCGCGGAGATCATCGCGTCGGCGCTCAAGCCGTCCTACGACGCGGATGCCCTGAAGGCCCGCGTCGTCGCGCTGGCCGAGAAGTTCCCGCTGTATCCCGGCCTGAAGTAGTCCGGGTCACAGGTTGTCCCGAAGTAATCCGGGACACAGTTCGTCACGTTTCGGGCGGGGCACCGCGCACACTGGACAGTGGGCGCGGTGCCCCATCCCTTGTCCCCGCTGCTCTTCGGGCCGGCCGGCCCGTACCGCATCACCCGGCAGACAACGGCGTCTACCAACCCTTAGGAGTCCCCCCGTGGCCATCTCGGTCTTCGACCTGTTCTCGATCGGCATCGGCCCGTCCAGCTCCCATACGGTCGGTCCGATGCGCGCCGCCCATATGTTCGCGCGCCGACTGAAGAACGAGGGCCTCATCGCCCACACCGCCTCCATACGCGCCGAGCTGTACGGCTCGCTCGGGGCGACCGGTCACGGCCACGGCACCCCCAAGGCCGTCCTGCTCGGTCTGGAGGGCGAGTCGCCCCGTACCGTCGACGTGGAGTCCGCCGACGACCGGGTGGAGCGGATCCGTACCACCGGCCGGATCAACCTCCTCGGCATGCACGAGATCGACTTCGACGCCGACGAGCAGCTGATCCTGCACCGTCGCAAGGCGCTTCCGTACCACGCCAACGGTATGACGATCTTCGCCTTCGACCACGAGGGCGCCCCACTCCTGGAGAAGACCTACTACTCCGTCGGCGGCGGCTTCGTCGTCGACGAGGACGCAGTGGGCGAGGACCGGATCGTCCTCGACGACACCGTGCTGAAGCACCCCTTCCGCACCGGCGACGAACTGCTGCGGCTCTCGAAGGACACCGGTCTGTCCATCTCCTCGCTGATGCTGGAGAACGAGAAGGCCTGGCGCACCGAGGACGAGATCCGCTCGGGCCTGCTCGACATCTGGCGCGTCATGCAGGCCTGCGTCGCGCGCGGCATGTCCCGCGAGGGCATCCTGCCCGGCGGCCTCAAGGTCCGCCGCCGCGCCGCGAACACCGCCCGCCAGCTGCGCGCCGAGGGCGACCCACAGACCCTCGCGATGGAGTGGATCACCCTCTACGCGATGGCGGTCAACGAGGAGAACGCGGCGGGCGGCCGCGTCGTCACCGCACCCACCAACGGCGCCGCGGGCATCATCCCGGCCGTGCTGCACTACTACATGAACTTCGCGGCCGGTGGCGCCACCGAGGCGGAGAAGGAGGACAGCGTCGTCCGCTTCCTCCTCGCCGCCGGAGCCATCGGCATGCTGTTCAAGGAGAACGCCTCCATCTCCGGTGCCGAGGTCGGCTGCCAGGGCGAGGTCGGCTCCGCCTGCTCCATGGCAGCGGGCGCCCTCGCAGAGGTCCTCGGCGGCACCCCCGAGCAGGTCGAGAACGCCGCCGAGATCGGCATGGAACACAACCTCGGCCTGACCTGCGACCCGGTCGGCGGTCTCGTCCAGATCCCGTGCATCGAGCGCAACGGCATGGCCGCGGTCAAGGCCGTCACGGCGGCGAAGATGGCGTTGCGCGGCGACGGCAGCCACAAGGTCTCCCTCGACAAGGTCATCAAGACCATGAAGGAGACGGGCGCGGACATGAGCGTGAAGTACAAGGAGACGGCGCGGGGCGGGCTCGCGGTGAACATCATCGAGTGCTGAGAGAACAGGCCCTGACCAGCGCGTTTACTTCTTTCAGCGCTGTCAGGGCCTTCCCTGCCTACGCGGCGGAAAGTCCCTGGAATCTCCCTGGGACAGGCGTGAAAGTCCGCGCCCGCAGGCACGTCCGGCGCGCTCAGCGCCGGCGTGTTCTGCGCGACGTGCTCGGGCAATGATGCGCGTCGCGTCCCATCGCCCACGGCCTCATACGGTCCGGCTGCCGTCTCGCTCGGCTTCGAGCCAGCCCAGCCGTGCCACTTGGAAGCCCAGCTGCATACGAGTCTGCACCTTCGTGATATCCATCAGGTGCCGGACCCGGCGCGTCACCGTCCGCAGGGATGTGCGCAGCTGGGCGGCGATCTCGCGGTCGGTGAGGCCGGCCAGCATCAGGCTGAGGATCTGTGCATCCAGATCTTCGATTGCGGGCGCGTTCTGCATGGCATCGGCGGAGCTGACAAACTGCGTCGCTTTCCCCCATTCGGACTCGAACAGCGCTATCAGCGCATCGAGCAGGCCACCCTCGTGCACGAGCAGGGCTCCCTCCTTTGCGGCCTTGGCCGGACCGAGGAGCGGAACAATGGCGAACTCGCGGTCCACGACAAAAAGTTTCAGCGGCAGCGTCTCAGCGATTCGGACCTCCTCTCCTGCGGCCCGCGCCCGGACGATCTCGTCGAACGACGTGGCTCCCTCGGTGAGTATCGCGCGTTCGAGCATCACCCGGTAACGAACGCCGCGCGCGATGACCGCACCGTCGGTCAGGTTACCGGCTGAAATGACTGGCGCCTTGACGAAGTTCATGACCTCTTCCCGCGCGCCGAGTTGCATGTGACCGACGCGCTTGCGGACGGCCTCGGTGCCGTGGATCACGCCGACGACGCCCCCGACGCCGCGCCCGAGGGCGGCCGCGCGGTAGATTTCGTCGAGGGAGCCGAGTTCGAGTTCCGCCAACTTGAGCTCGTTCTGTCGCTGGACCAGGAGCGCCCGCAACGCCGCTGCCGGTGGAGAAGCCATGAACCGGGTGGTATCGCCGTGGCTGCGCGCGGCGAGCCCCCGGCCTTCGAGCGTACCGAGGATACGAACCACCTGGCTTGCGCCACAGCCGACGGACTCGGCGAGCTCGGCGGGGGTGGCGGAGGCTACCGAGATCAGCGCGCGGTAAGTGTCCGACTGTTCGGGGGTCAGTCCCAGCACGTCTGACAGCATGATGCTCCTCCTCGTGGTCCAGGGACACGTTCATCTCTTTGCAAGGGCCCGCCCCGCTGGAGGCGGGACGGGCCCCTTTCTGATCGTTCTGTCAGGCCTTGTCGGGCCGTTCGGTGACGCGGATGGCGTTGACCAGCGACTTACCGCTGGCCGCCACGAACCGCACGTTGAGCACACCGTCGGTCACGGTGACCGTGTAGGTCCGGGTGACCGCGGCATAGGAGCCGGCCTCGTGGGCGATGTCGAGGGACGGCAGTACCTTGATGTCCTCGGCGAGGACGTCGAAGATCCGCTGGCCCGGTTTGCTGCTCGACACCTCGGCGAAGTCCAGTTCCACCGTGTAGACGCCGTCGGGGACGTTGTCGAAGCGGTATCCGTACATGCCCTCGCGCGCGTCCTGGAACAGCTTCGGATCGTCGGTGCCGGCGATGGCCTTCGTCGTGGACTTGACGCTTGATGTGCCCTCATAGCCGAAGGAGCCCGCCAGGTATTTCTGGTCCGGCTTCCAGGTGTCGCCGAGTGTGTCCACGGCGGCGCTGGAGGCGCCGGCGTCGAGCGCGGCCTGGTAGCGGGGCACGACGACCTTCACCGGAATGGTGATCACCGGTGCCCGGCCGCTTGCGGAGTTCACCCGCACGGTGGTGGTGAGCACCTCGCCCGCGTGCCCGGCCGGGTCGACCGAGAGCGTTCCGGTGGCCTTCTCGCCCGTGGCCAGATCGCCGCCGGTCAGGCTGACCGTCAGCCACGGGGCGTCCTCGACGACGGTGTATGCCGCCGGGGAGCCCGAGTTGGTCAGCTCGAAGGCGCGGGCACGCTGCTGGCCGGCGGGGAGGACGAACTCGTACGCCTTCGTGGCGGCCGTCACCTTGCCGGTCTTGAGTGCCTCGGACGTCGTCACAACACCGCCCGCATCGAGCGTCACCGCCTGTTCGAACGGCTGGTAGTCCGGGGCGGTGAGCCTGATCGAGGTTGCACCGGACGGCGCCTGGAGCAGGTATGAGCCGTCCGCTTCGGTCGTGCCGGTCATCACCGTGTCACCCGTGCCCACGGTGACCGTCGCTCCCGCGAGGGCCTCGCCGTCGTTGGCGTCGAGCACCCTGCCCCGCACCACGCCGGACTTGCTGGTCCGGAAGTCGAGGCTGAAGCCGTCGGAGAGCACACCGGGGGTGTCGTAGGAATACTGGAACGCCTCGGTGCCCGAGGCGTTCTCCACGCCGATGGTGGCGCTGGAGCCCGATTCGAAGCCGATGCCGGTGATGTCCTTGTAGTGGTAGGAGATCTTGCCGTCCTCGCCGATGACTGCGGAGAACGAGAACCTCTCGAACTGGGCCGACCATTGGGTGACGTTGCGCCACTCGACGACGAACGAGCGGTGCGGGGCGGTGCCGATGACGCCGGTGTAGACGCCCCCGGAGCTCGCATCCACGATCAGGTCGTCCCAGAACGGGTAGAGCGCCGCGTTGAGTCTGTAGGGGTGGGGGATGGCCTTGTTGACGTTGGTGGCCGACGAGGGGGCGTCGAAGGACAGCGCACCGTTCGTGGATATCCAACCGGAGTTGTAGGTCGCGCCGTACAACGGGACCGGGAAGGGCAGGGTGACCGGCAGGTACTCCGAGTCGCCGGTGAGGGTCGTCTTGTCCGTGCCCGCGACGTACTCGGTGTTGCTGGCGCCCTGGCAGGCGTACCCGAAGGCGTCCGTGCGGTCCGACAGGGCGATGTCCGCGGTGGTGTCGGCCGTGACCTCCACGTGCGCGGTGCCCGCCGCGGCGCAGCGGATCTGGGGCGAGGCCGTCAGGTCGTACGTGCCGAGCGGCAGGGTCACCTCGTAGTGGCCCTGGGCGTTCGCGGTGGCGGTGACGGGGGTGTCCTTGACGGTGATCGCCGCGCCCGCCGCGGGTCCGGCTTCGGAGGTGACCGTTCCCGAGACCTTGACCGACGGCGCCTGCTCCAGCGTGAAGTTCCGGGTGGTGGTCTGCCCCTCCGTGATCGTGACCGCACCGGTGCCCGTGGAGTAGCCGAACTTGCCGGCCGTGAGCGTGTAGTCGCCGACGGGCAGCCTGGGCAGCGTGAACGTGCCGTCGGCTGCGGTGTTGAGGGTGCGGTCCATCGGGCCGTCCACGTTCAACTCCGCCCCGGCGACCGGCGCGCCGCCCGAGGTGACTGTGCCACTCAGTGCGCCGGTCGGCCCGTGCGGTGTGGCAGAGACTGCCGCATAGGCGTTGAGCCGGCCCTCACCGAAGACGTTGTTCTTGGCCGCGGTGCCGCCGCAGGTGGTGTTGTCGGTGTCGATGGCGGTCTGGTTGAGGAGCGCTTCGGTCTGTGCCACGTCGCCCTGGAGGGCGGGTGACGCCGACCACATCAGTGCGACCGTGGCCGCAGTGTGTGGGGAGGCCATCGAGGTGCCGGAGGCCGTTCTGTAGCCGCCGCCCAGCGCGCTGGAACGCACGTTGACGCCCGGTGCGGCGAGGTTCGGCTTGATCGTCCCGTTCTCGCCGGAGCCCCGGGAGGAGTACAAGAAGATGTCGTTGTTGATGTCGAACGCGCCGGAGCTGTAGGTGTTCACGTACGAACCGGGATAACCGCTGGAGTTGCAGATCGGTCCGGAGTTGCCATTGGAGAACGCCGGGAAGATGCCGGCGGCCCGCCAGGCGGCCACAATTTCCTGATACATGGGGTTGAAGCCGTCCCCACCCCAGGAGTTGTTCACCACGTCGGGCGCCAGGTCCGGGCGCGGGCTGCCGCCCCTCAGATCCGTGGGCGCGATCATCCACTGCCCCGCGGCGAGCAGCGGGGCGGTGTTGCAGAGCTTGAATGTGCAAGCCTTGACGGCGATCCACTTGGCACCCGGCGCGACGCCGACCTTGTTGGTGCCGCCGTCGTCGCCGACCATGGTGCCCATGGTGTGCGTGCCGTGGCCGCTGGTGTCGCACGGCGCGGCAACGTCGCATTCCTGGGTCGGGTCGAACCAGTTGTAGTTGTGGTCGTAGGTGCCGTCGGCGTTGAGACCGCGGTACTGGTTCTTGAGGGCCGGGTGGTCGTACTGGACGCCGGTGTCGATGTTGGCGACCACGATGCCCTCACCGCGCACCTTGAGTTCGTTCCAGACCTTCGGAGCCTCGATCCGGTCGATGTTCCACTCGACCGCGTCGACCGTGGGCTCGGCCTCGCCCGCGACCGGCGTGTCGAGCTTGATCTCCTCGTCCGAGTTGATCTGCGCGACCTCGGGCAGCGCAGCCAGCTTCTCGACAAGTTCCTGACCGCCGACAACCTGGATGGAGTTGTTGATCCAGAAGGAGGTGTGGTCGACTCCCGCCGACTTCAGCAGCTTCATCGCGTTGGCCTGAGACGTCTTGGCCTGCTGCTGCTTCGCCGCCAGGACGGCCGCCGCCTTCTCGGTCTTCGTCCGGGCCTTCGCCGCCGCCTGCAGGTCGGCGTCCCGGTCGAACTCGACCCAGAAGGTGACCTTCCGCTCCTTCTGGAGCTGTCCGAGCAGCTCGGGCTCCACCTTCCGCTCGGCCGCAGGCGCGTCCGTGACCGGCTGGGCGAACGAGGTTCCGCCGGCGAGCGGCACCAGCAAAGGTAAGACCAAGGCCGCCAAGGCCAAACGCAGCAATCTGCTCTGTCTTGCCACAATGTACCCTTCCGAAAAACGGCGAGGACCGCCCGCCGTGGGATGTAGAAAACGCGGTGCGGATCACCACCCGCGCCACCTGCCTTGTCGATTGGGCCTTCGGAGTCTCGACTGAGGCATAAGGCGAATCAAGAGCTGCCAAAGGCGCAAAAACGCCATGGCGCAAACGCGCCGATGAAGTGGCGGAACCAGGCGTCGACCCAAGGCGAACGACAGCGAAGGGCCCGCCCCGCTGGGCGGCGGGACGGGCCCCTTGTGGTCGGTCTGTCAGGCCTTGTCGGGCCGTTCGGTGACGCGGATGGCGTTGACCAGCGCCTTGCCGCTGGTCGCCGGGAACCGCACGTTGAGCACACCGTCGGTCACGGTGACCGTGTAGGTCCGGGTGACCGCGGCGTAGGAGCCGGCCTGGTAGGCGATGTCGAGGGACGGCAGTACCTCGATGTCCTCGGCGAAGACGTCGAAGATCCGCTGACCCGGTTTGCTGCCCGACACCTCGGCGAAGTCCAGTTCCACCGTGTAGACGCCGTCGGGGACGTTGTCGAAGCGGTATCCGACCATGCCCTCGCGCGCGTCCTGGAACAGCTTCGGATCATCGGTGCCGGCGATGACCTTCGTCGTGGACCTGACGCTTGATGTGCCCTCGTAGCCGAAGGAGCCCGCCAGGTATTTCTGGTCCGGCTTCCAGGTGTCGCCGAGTGTGTCCACGGCGGCGCTGGAGGCACCGGATTGGAGTGCTGCCTGGTAGCGGGGCACGACGACCTTCACCGGAATGGTGAACACCGGTGTCCGGCCGCTGTCGGAGTTCACCCGCACGGTGGTGGTGAGCACCTCGCCCGCCGCATACCCGGCCGGGTCGACCGAGAGTGTGCCGGTGGCCTTCTCGCCCGTGGCCAGATCGCCGCCGGTCAGGCTGACCGTCAGCCACGGGGCGTCCTCGACGACGGTGTATGCCGACGGGAGGCCCGAGTTGGTCAGCTCGAAGGCGCGGGCACGCTGCTGGCCGGCGGGGACGACGATGTCGTACGCCTTCGTGGCGGCCGTCACCTTGGCGGTCTTGAGCGCCTCGGACATCTCCACGACACCGCCCGCATCGGGCGTCACCGTCTGCTCCAACGGCTGGTAGTTCGGGGCGGTGAACCTGATCGAGGTTGCACCGGACGGCGCCTGGAACAGGTAGGAGCCGTCCGCTCGGGTCTTGCCGGTCATCACCGTGTCACCCGTGCCCAGGGTGACCGTCGCTCCCGCGAGGGCCTCGCCGTCGTTGGCGTCGAGCACCCTGCCCAGCACCACGCCGGACTTGCTGGTCCGGAAGTCGATGCTCAAGCCGTCGGAGAGCACACCGGGGGTCTCGTAGGAATACTGGAACGCATCGGTGCCCGAGGCGTTCTCCACGCCGATGGTGGCGCTGGAGCCCGATTCGAAGCCGATGCCGGTGATGTCCTTGTAGTGGTAGGAGATCTTGCCGTCCTCGCCGATGACTGCGGAGAACGAGAATTTCTCCAGCCCGGCCGACCGGTGGACGACGTTGCGCCACTCGACGACGAACGAGCGGTGCGGGGCGGTGCCGATGACGCCGGTGTAGACGCCCCCAGAGCTCGGCACGACCAGGTCGTCCCAGAACGGGTAGAGCGCCGCGTTGGGTCCGGTGGTGCGGGGGATGGTGGTGTTGCTGCTCGCCGAGGGGGAGGTGAAGGCCAGCGCACCGTCCGCGGATATCCAACCGGAGGAGTAGGTCCTGCCGTACAACGGGACCTGGAAGGGCAGGGTGATCGGCAGGAGCGCCGAGTCGCCGGTGAGGGTCGTCTTGTCCGTGCCCGCGACGTACTCGTTGTTGTTGGCGCCCTGGCAGGCGTACCCGAAGGTGTCCGTGCGGTCCGACAGGGCGATGTCCGCGGTGGTGTCGGCCGTGACCTCCACGTGCGCGGTGCCCGCAGCGGCGCAGCGGATGGAGGGCAAGGCCGTCAGGTCGTACGTGCCGAGCGGCAGGGTCACCTCGTAGTGGCCCTGGGCGTTCGTGGTGGCGGTGACGGGGGTGTTCTTGACGGTGATCGCCGCGCCCGCCGCGGGTCCGGCTTTGTAGGTGACCGTTCCCGAGACCTTGACCGACGGCGCCTGCTCCAGCGTGAAGTTCCGGGTGGTGGTCTGCCCCTGCGTGATCGTGACCGCACCGGTGCCCGTGGAGTAGCCGAACTTGTCGACCGTGAGCGTGTAGTCGCCGACAAGCAGCTTGGGCAGCGTGAACGTGCCGTCGGCTGCGGTGTTGAGGGTGCGGTCCGTCGGGCCGTCCACGTTCAGCTTCGCCCCGGCGACCGGCGCGCCGCCCGAGGTGACTGTGCCACTCAGTGCGCCGGTCGGCCCGTGCGGTGTGGCAGAGACTGCGTCATAGGCGTTGAGCCTGCCTTCACCGAAGACGTTGTTGTTGGCCGCGGTGCCGCCGCAGGTGGTGTTGTCGGCGTCGATGGCGGTCTGGTTGAGGAGCGCTTCGGTCTGTGCCACGTCGCCCTGGAGGGCGGGGGACGCCGACCACATCAGTGCGACCGTGGCCGCAGTGTGCGGGGAGGCCATCGAGGTGCCGGAGATCGTGTTGTAGCTGCCGTCCATCCAGCTGGAACGCACATTGACGCCCGGCGCGGCGAGGTTCGGCTTGATCGTCCCGTTCTCGCCGGTGCCCCGGGAGGAGAAGCTCGCGATATCGTTGTTGATGTCGAACGCGCCGGAGCTGTAGCTGCTCAGGTACGAACCGGGCGAACCGCTGGTGTTGCAGCTCGGTCCGGAGTTGCCATTGGAGAACGCCGGGAAGATGCCGGCGGCCCGCCATGCGGTCACAATTTCCTGATAGAAGGGATCGAAGCCGTCCCCACCCCAGGAGTTGTTCACCACGTCGGGCGCCAGATCCGGGCGCGGGCTGCCGCCGGTCAGATCAGTGGGCGCGATGATCCACTGCCCCGCGGCAAGCAGTGATTCCTCGGTGCAGACGGTTGCGCAACCCTTGACGGCGATCCACTTGGCACCCGGCGCGACACCGATCGTATTGGTGCCGCCGTCGTCGCCGACCATGGTGCCCATGGTGTGCGTGCCGTGGCCGTTCTTGTCGCACGGCGCGGCAGTGTCGCAATCCTGGGTCGGGTCGAACCAGTTGTAGTTGTGGTCGTAGGTGCCGTCGGCGTTGAGACCGCGGTACTGGTTCTTGAGGGCCGGGTGGTCGTACCGGACGCCGGAGTCGATGTTGGCGACCACGATGCCCTCACCGCGCACCTCGAGTTCGTTCCAGACCCTCGGAGCCTCGATCCGGTCGATGTTCCACTCGACCGCGTCGACCGTGGGCTCGGCCTCGCCCGCGACCGGCGTGTCGAGCTTGATCTCCTCGTCCGAGTTGATCTGCGCGACCTCGGGCAGGGCAGCCAGCTTCTCGACAAGTTCCTGACCGCCGACAACCTGGATGGAGTTGTTGATCCAGAAAGAGGTGTGGTCGACTCCCGCCGACTTCAGCAGCTTCATCGCGTTGGCCTGGGACGTCTTGGCCTGCTTCTGCTTCGCCGCCAGGACGGCCGCCGCCCTCTCGGTCTTCGTCCGGGCCTTCGCCGCCGCCTGCAGGTCGGCGTCCCGGTCGAACTCGACCCAGAAGGTGACCTTCCGCTCCTTCTGGAGCTGTCCGAGCAGCTCGGGCTCCACCTTCCGCTCGGCCGCAGGCGCGTCCGTGACCGGCTGGGCGAACGAGGTTCCGCCGGCGAGCGGCACCAGCAAAGGTAAGACCAAGGCCGCCAAGGCCAAACGCAGCAATCTGCTCTGTCTTGCCACAATGTACCCTTCCGAAAAACGGCGAGGACCGCCCGCCGTGGGATGTAGAAAACGCGGTGCGGATCACCACCCGCGCCACCTGCCTTGTCGATCGGGCCTTCGGAGTCTCGACTGAGGCATAAGGCGAATCAAGAGCTGCCAAAGGCGCAAAAACGCCATGGCGCAAACGCGCCGACGAAGTGGCGGAACCAGGCATCGACCCAAGGCGCTCCAGTCGGCTTGGGCCGCGGCCACACCGGTCCTGGGCTTTGCCCCCGCCCTGGCCGATCTCGCCCAGGTCCTGCTGCCATGCCGTAACCGATCACTCGGGGCTCTGCAACGACATCTGCTCCTTCGAGAAGGAGGCACTGCTCGGTTACGAGCACAATGCGGTACGGCTCATTCAGCGCGACCGGGGATTCAGCCTCCAGGAGGCCGTCGACGAGGCCGGGGTGCAGCTCGCGAAGATAGCGGAACGGGTTCGGCGTGCCGAGAGGGAACTGATCGAGGAAATAGAGGCGGCCGGGATCCACGGCCGCACCCGGGCCGCGCTGGAGCGGTGTGTACAGGACTACCGCGGGCTGGTCCGGGGCGACTTCGACTACCACGCCCGCGCGGAGCGGTACACCCGTCCCGATCTGGTGGAGGTCGACGAACGGGAGTCGCTGTCACGGCACTTCGCCGCCTGATCGGTCGGCAGCATGGCGCAGGGGGCCGGGATCGGACGCCCGACGACGGGCCTCCGAAGGCCTGACGGAAGGTCTCCGCATCCCCGTGCCGCCTCCGGTCGCCGTCAGGGCCCCCTGCCGTCCGGGGTGCCCGTCCAGCCCAAGTAGTCGCCTGTCGGCGCCGGTTCATCGTCTGCTCCCCTCAGCGGCAACGCCCTGAGGGCCAGCGCCCACCCCAGCCGCGCCTCACCCGACTCCGCGGAACGGCCGGTGAGTTCGGCGATCCGGCCGATCCGGTTGAGGACCGTGTTGCGGTGGCAGTAGAGGAGCTCGGCGGCACGCGCCGCCGAGCAGCCGCTGTCGAGCCAGACCCGCAGCGTGCTGAGCAGCGCGTCGCGTTCGGCCGCCGTGTCCAGGACGGCGCCCAGTTGCGTGGTGACGATGCGCTCGGCGATCTCGGGCCGGCCGACCAGGAGGACCTCCGCCAGCCGGTCGTCGAACGCCGCCGCCTCGCCACTTCCGGCGGGCAGCGTACGCAGGGCCTGCTCGGCCAGCCGCAGGGCCCGGCCCGCCTGGGCGAGCCGGTCGAACTCCGGTGATACGCCCGCGGTGGCACCGGTCCGGTGGCGCAGCAGGTCGAGCAGTACGCCGGACTCTCCCGCGGCCAGCCGCACGATTCCCGCGTACCGGCCCGATCTCGGCCGCCAGAAGGACCAGATGCCGTGGTCGTCGAGGACGGGCGCCGGGTTGGGCGGCGCGGCCGGGTCCTGGGCGGCGACGACGATGACGTACCGGTCGTGGACCGGCACTCCGAGCGCGGCGGAGGCTGCAGCGGCGACCGCCGGATCGTCCCCGCGCCCGTCGAGCAGGGCCTCGAAGAGGGCGACGCGGCGGGTGTCCTGGCGGCCCTGCATCTCCAGCTGGGTCAGCCGGTACGACTCGGCCATCACGAGCGAGTTGCGGTCGATGGTCTCCCACACGGCACCCGCCATGTCGAGCTCGGTGTCCCGGTCGCCCGCGACCCCGGGGTCCTGCCCCCGCCCGGTTCCACCGGCCCGTCCGGCCCGTGTCGCCCGCAGGTGCTCCGCCATCACCTGCCACATCACCCGGCCCCCGCGCCGGTAGGCCTGCAGCACGGTGTCCAGCGGTACGTTCTGCTCCGCGCGCCGCCGTCCCGTCTCGCGCGCCGCGTACTCGAAGTCACCCCCGCTGGAGGGAAGTCCGCCGAAGTCCTCCAGTGCCCGCAGCAGATTGTCACGGCAGATCTCCCACAGATCGTCCCGGCTGACGGGCGCGCCGGAGGCGTACGTGCCGCTGTGCGCGTGGATGTCGGCGACGACCCGCCGGGTCAGTTCGTCGATCTGCGACACCAGAGCGACGGCCAGGGCGCGGCGCGGCTCGCCGTCGGCGCCGCCGCTGCCGTGGTCGTCGCTGCGAGGAGTCCGGGCTCCGGGATTGTCCGCCATGCCGGAAGGTTAGCGCCGCCCTCCCGATAGGCGGATGCCTTGTCGCACACATCTCTGAGGGGCTGCTGCCCACGTCGACGATGCGCATGGTGGGCACCTGCACATTGTGTGGAGACGGGCCGACGGCTGATTCTGAGCAGCAGCAGCCGTGTAAACGCCATGTTTCCTGGAGCGTGTCATGTTTCTCAGCGTCGCCACTGTCCTCGGTGAGTCGGCCCGCAGGTATCCCGACCGCGTCGCCGTGGTCGATTCGGACACACGGCTCACCTACCGGGAGCTGTGGGTCCGGGCGCTGCACTGCGCGGGCGCGCTGCGGGCGTCCGGGGTGTGTCCGGGGGACCGGGTGGCGGTGCTGCTGCCCAATTCGGCGGACTTCCTGTACGCGTACTACGGGGCGCTCGCCGCCGGGGCGACGGTCGTACCGGTGCACGGGCTGCTGGTGGCCGACGAGGTGGCGTATGTACTGCGGCACAGCGGTGCCGTTGCGCTGATCAGCGGTGGTCCGCTGTGGCCGGTGGCCGAGGAGGGGGCGCGTGCCGCGGGGGTGCGGGCCGTGCGCGGCGTACCGACGGACGGTGACCCGCTGCCCGCGCCGGAGCCCGCGGCGCCGGACGACACCGCGGTGATCCTCTACACGAGCGGCACGACCGGGCGGCCGAAAGGTGCGCTTCTCACCCACCTCAACATGGTGATGAACGCGTCCGTGATCGCCCACGACCTGCTGGGGCTGGACATCGACGACGTGGTCCTGGGCTGTCTGCCGCTGTTCCACAGCTACGGGCAGACCTGTGCGATGAACGCGACGCTACGGGCAGGGGCCACGCTCGTCCTCATGCCGCGCTTCAGCGGCGCGGGCGCACTCGAACTGCTGGCCGCCGAGGGCGTGAGCGTCTTCATGGGCGTACCGACGATGTATCACGCGATGGTCGAGGCGGCGGCGAAGGACGACACGACGCACCGTCTCACTCTGCGCGCGGCCGTCTCGGGCGGCGCCGCGCTCCCCGTCGCCGTGCTCGAACGCTTCGAGGAGACCTTCGCGACGCAGGTCCTGGAGGGTTACGGGCTGACCGAGACCTCCCCCGTCGCCACCTTCAACCAGCCGGAGCTCGGCCGGCGCCCCGGCACGGTCGGCCACCCGGTCTGGGGTGTGGAGATCGGCGTTGCGGACGCGGCGGTCGAGGACGCCGTGCTGCTGCTGCCGGACGGCGAGGTCGGCGAGGTCGTGGTGCGCGGTCACAACGTCTTCGCGGGGTATCTCGACGATCCGGAGGCGACGGCCGCCGCCGTGGTCGACGGCTGGTTCCGCACCGGGGATCTCGGGGTGCGGGACGAGGGCGGCTTCCTGAGCATCGTCGACCGGAAGAAGGACCTGGTCATCCGGGGCGGCTTCAACATCTATCCGCGTGAGGTCGAAGAGGTGCTCGTGCGCCATCCGGCGATCTCCGAGGTCGCGGTGATCGGCGTGCCGGACGAGGCGCGCGGCGAGGAGGTCTGCGCGGTCGTCGTGCTGCGTGCGGATGCGGGTGCGGTGACGGAGGAGGACGTGATCGCCTGGTCCCGGGACCGGCTCGGGCGGCACAAGTATCCGCGGATCGTGCGATTCACCGAGACGCTGCCGCTCGGCCCGACCGGCAAGGTCCTCAAACGGGCGCTGCCGGCCGCCTCCTCCTGATCCATCCGGCCGACGCCGACGCCCCGACCGACAACGACCGGAGCCACGTCCGCCATGACCGCCCCCGCACGTCCCCTCGCCCCGACCGCGGACAGCGGACAGCGGGCGGTCCACCCAACACCCGCTCCGCGCCGAGAAGTTGAGCCTGTGGTAGGGGAGTTGCTGCTGGACCGGGCGTCGATGTTCACCCGCTCGCCGATGCAGCACCGGGGCAGCGAAACCGGCGGGCCCACCGGCTCGGCGCCCGTGACGGACCGAAACGGGCCCGACTGGGACACCGAGCGGTCCGGGTCGACGCGGCCCCGGACCGGGTACGTATCGAGTCACCGGTGCCGGTGGAGGTGCTGCACCCCGGCGGCTCCCTCCCCCACCATCCGTCGGCTCGTCGTCCGTCGCACTCTCCACAACCGCACCGTCCGCGATCGCGGACGCAGAAGGGCTGAAACCACCTCATGACTGCCGTACCCCCTCCCATATCCAAGACGTCACCGCAGGTCAGCACGGTCCACGGGGCGGTGCGCGGCACGCTGGAGCAGGACGTCGCCGTCTTCCGCGGTATCCCGTACGCGGCTGCGCCGGTCGGCGCCCGCCGCTTCCGGGCGCCGGAGCCGCCCGAGCCCTGGGAAGAGGTACGGGAAGCGGTGGTGTTCGGGCCGACCGCGCCCAAGCGGCCGTACTCCCCGCCGCTGGACCGGCTGCTGCCCGATCCCGACGTGCCGGGCGACGACTGCCTCAACCTCAATGTGTGGACGCCGTCACCGGCCCGTACCGGGCTGCCCGTCCTCGTCTGGATCCACGGCGGTTCGCTGCTGCACGGCTCGTCGGCCGTGCCGTTGTACGACGGGGCGGCGTTCGCCCGTGACGGCGTCGTCCTCGTGTCGGTCAACTACCGCCTCGGCATTGAGGGGTTCGGGGTGTTCCCGGACGCGCCCGCCAACCGGGGGCTGCTCGATCAGCTCGCGGCGCTGGCCTGGGTGCGGGACAACATCGCGGCGTTCGGCGGCGATCCGGACCTGGTCACGGTGTGCGGTGAATCGGCGGGGGCCATCAGCATCGCCGCCCTGCTGGCCGCCCCGCGTGCCAAGGGCCTGTTCCGGCGTGCGGTGCTGCAGAGCGGTGCGCCGACCGCGCTGCCCCTGGGCGCCGCCGCCCGCCGCACCACGGAGCTGATCGCCAAGCGGCTGGGGGTCGCGGCGACGGCCGGGGCGCTGGCTGCGGTGGACCCGGCGCAGCTCCTGGCGGCTCAGACCGAGGTGACGTCCGGCGGCTCCCCGCTGACCGGCGGGAATTCCTTCCAGATCGTGGTGGACGGCGATCTGCTGCCCCGAGATCCGCTCGAAGCGCTGCTGGACGGCGCCGCGAACGACGTCGATCTGCTGATGGGCACGAACAGCGAGGAGTACCGGCTCTGGTTCGTACCGAGCGGTCTGACGGAGCGGCTGTCCAGGATCAAGCTGCGGCTGGCCCTGCTGAAGTTCAAGGTGCCGGGCGCCACGGCGCGTACGTACCGCGCGAACCGGCCCGGTGCCACTCCGGGTGAGCTGCTCGGGGCGCTGGCCACCGATCTGCTGCTGCGCGTCCCGCTGAACCGGGTGGCCGATGCACGCGCCGGTGCCTCGGGGAGCACCCATCTCTATGAGTTCGGCTGGCCGTCCCCCGTGCTGCGGCTCGGTGCCTGTCACGCGCTGGAGATCGCCTTCGTCTTCGACACACTGGACCAGCCCGACGCGGTGGCTCTGACGGGCGAGGACGCCCCGCAGGAGCTGGCCGACGCCATGCACGCTGCGTGGGTGCGGTTCGCCACTTCCGGTGACCCCGGCTGGCCCGCCTGGGACGCGTCCCGCCCGGTGATGGGCTTCGGCCCCGGAGTGCCCGCCGTGGTGAGCGCCCCGCGCGACGAGGAGCTGCGCGGCTGGGCACCGTACCGGAGGAACAGCTGAGACCGGCTCGGTCCGCCGCGGACAGCGGCGCGGTCGGCGGCCCCCGGCCCGTAGGCCGGGGGTCCTCCCGGCCATCAGGCCTTGTTCTGCGCCGCCCAGAACTCGTCGAACGTGAGCAGCCCGTCGCCATTGGCGTCGTGCGAGTTGATGACGGCCTGGGCCACCAGCTCGGTGACGTAGTGGTCGCCGAGCTGAGCCATTGCGCTCTTGTACTCGGCAGCCGATATCAGCCCGTCGCCGTTCATATCGAACCGTTCGAACGCCTTGCGTGCCGACTCGATGTCCGCCACAGTTTCGCCCCTTCGTAATGCCTGACCGATGCCCGACCAAATGTCTGACTGACGGGGCTCAGATTAACGGGCGCGACGGATGGCGGTCGCAGCGGCCGGTAGTCGATCATGGATGGGGTGTCCGCCGCCCGGCGGACCGCGTTCGGGACCGGGGAGCGGCACGCTGATGGACGACACACTGGCAAAGATCCTGGCGGCTGCGGCGCACGGACGGTTTCCCCCGCCGGACGGGTCCACGACGGTGGTGGGGCAGCCGGGCGCCCGGGACGCGGGAGTGCTGGCGTTCACCGCGCACTCGGTGGTGTTCACCGACGAGGATCCGCGGTGGGTGCGGGCCGTGCTGGCCGCCACCCCCGGTGACGAGCTCGCCGCGACGATGAATCCGTACTTCCTGAGCGCGCTGCTGGCCCGGAGCGGCCGGCACATGAACACCATCGATCTGCTGACGGTCGCGGACGCGCTGCCGGGCGAGCCGGAGATCGCGCTGCGGGAGATCGAGGACCCGGAGCACCCTCGGGTGGCGCGGGCGATGAAGTACCGCGACGAGGTGCGGGTCTGGTCCGCCGACGGCGGTGTGGTGATCCTCGGCCGGGGAGTCGCGGGGCGCTGGGAGACCGCGGTCGAGGTGGCCGAGGAGGCGCGCGGCCGGCGGCTGGGGGAACGGCTGGCGCGGGCGGCCCGGCATCTGGTGCCGGACGCGGTGGTGTGGGCGCAGCAGTCGCCGGGGAACGCCCGCAGTGTGCGGACGTTCCAGGCGGCGGGCTACCGGCCGGTGGGCTCGGAGGCCCTGTTGGTCGCGGGGTGAGTGTTCAGCGGGTGAGCTGGGTCACGGCTCGTGGCTGACGCCGGACCGTCAGCGGAAGACGCCGGTGTGGCCGAGTGAGTAGCGGCCCGGCTGCGGGTAGACGGCGAGTCCGTGCGGGCCGCTGCCCACCGGGATCCGGGCGAGCTGTTTGCCGCTGGCGGTGTCGATCGCGTACACCTCGGAGTTGTAACGCCCGCTCAACCAGAGGACCTTGCCGTTTGCCGAGACTCCGCCCATGTCGGGGCTGCCGCCGTTCGGCAGGCGCCATTTCTTCGCCAGTTTGCGCTGTGCGAAGTCGAAGACGGAGATGGAGCCCTCGCCCCGGTTGGAGATGTACATCTCCTTGGAGTCGCGGCTGATGTAGAGGCCGTGGGCACCCTTGCCGGTGGGCAGCAGCTTCGGGGTGGTGAACTTCTTCCCGTCCAGCACCCACACCCCGTTGGCGATCATGTCCGCGATGTAGAACGTACCGCCGTCGGGTGACAGCTTCACGTCCTGCGGCATCGCGCCTTTGAACGGCAGCTTCTGCCGGCCGACGACCTTCATCTGCGCCGTGTCGACCTTGAGGAGTTCGCCGGAGAACTCGCAGGAGACGATGAAGTACCGGCCGTCCATGGAGAAGTCGGCATGGTTGACACCCGCGCAGCTGACCGGGACGGCCTTGGCCGTCTTCATGGTGTGGGCGTCACGGAAGACCAATTGGCGGTCCATCGAGGCCATCACCACGGCGTACTTGCCGTCCGGTGTGAAGTAGAGGTTGTACGGGTCGGAGACGGGCACCGTGCGGCTCACCTTCCCGGTGGCCGCATCGATGGCCGTGAGGCTGTCACCGATGTCGTTGTTGACCCAGAGGGTCTTCAGGTCCCAGGACGGGACGACGTGCTGCGGCTGGCGGCCGACCTTGATGGTCTTGATGACCTTGTACGTCGCGGGATCGATCACCGACACCGTGTCGGAGTTGGTGTTGGGGACGTACACCCGGGACGGGAAGTCCTTGACGACCGGGGAGAGCTTCCCCGGCCGGTCGGCCGCGTAGACGTCCTTGGCGTCGAGCACCGGTGGCATGCCGGGCAGCGCGGGCTTCGCTCTGCCGGACGGCGTGGCGGCCTCGGCGTTCCGCTTCTCGGCGGAAGTGCCGCAGCCGGTGAGGACCGCCAGCAGGACGCCCCCGAGCAGGGCCGCGGTGAGCTTGGTGGGGTGAGGCATCAGGTCAGCAGCTCCGTGGTCGTCACCGCGCGCAGTCGGCGGCGGTCGATTTCGGTGAGGAGGACAGGCAGGGCGGCGACCGTGTCCGCGTAGCCGAAATGCAGGCTCACCACCGATCCGTTGCGGATCTCCCCGGCCACCTTGCGGGTGACGGCCGCGGCGCCGGGCGAGGTGAAGTCGAGGGAGTCCACGTCGTACGAGAGGACGTGCGGGTAGCCCGCCCTGGCGGCGAGCCGCTGGACGAGCGGGGTGGCGTACCGGGTGCGGGAGGGCCTGAACCAGGTGCCGATGGAGCCGGTGAGCCGGCGCAGCCGCTGGGCGCAGCCGGTGATCTCCGCGTACGCCTCGGCCTCGCCCATCGAGGAGATGTCGATGTGGCGCTGGGTGTGGTTGCCGAGGTCGTGGCCGCCGTCGAGGATGCGTCGGGCCATCTCGGGGTGTTCGTCGAGCCAGCTGCCGACGGCGAGGACGGTGATCCGGGCGTGGGCCCGTTCGGCCTCGGCGAGTACGGTCCGGGCGATGGCGGGGTCGCCCTGGCCGTGGAAGGTGAGGGCGACGCGGGCGCGGTCGCGGGGGCCGTGGTCGATCTGGACCGGCTGCCCGGGGAAGCGGTGCGGGGCGGGCGCGGGGTGCGGGGCCGCGGGCCGGGTGGTCGCGGTGACGGGGTTCTTCGGGCTCACTGCGGTCGGGACGGTCCTGGCCGACGTACCGGCGGCGTCGCCGCGGTCCGCGCATCCGGCGATGAGGGCACCGGCGATGGCGGCCCCTGCTCCCGCACGCAGAGCGCTGCGGCGGTGCACCGGTGTGTCGGAGGCGTTCATGCGAAGAACAGTAGGGGCAAAATGCGCAAAGAATGGCGATATTTGGATATCCGGGTGACGCGAATGAATCAATCGCTGAATCTCATAAATATTCATGCTTTTCCAGGCAAGTGACCCATCACACCTGCGATTCACCTGAAGAATGTCGCACTATGGACACTAATGCCCTGTTTGCACCTTTGGCGGCAAGGTCGCCCGTCTGCCATAGTCGGTGACACGACCGCATTGACCCGAGCTCGGTCGTCGCAAGCGGCCGTGAACACACCCCCCCCCCAGTTCACGGCCCCCACACAGAAGCCCCCGAAGCGCCGCACCACGGCAGACCGGGGGCTTCTGTGCATCCGGGCACGAGCCCGCCGGGGATCAGCGGTCGGAGATCCGCATCTCGAACCAGGTGGTCTTGCCGCGCGGCAGCAGATCCACGCCCCACCGGTCGGAGAGCTTGTCGACGAGGAAAAGCCCCCGGCCGCTGATGTCCATCTCCTGGACGGGCATCAGGCACGGCAGCCCACGCGAGGGGTCGCGCACCTCGATCCGGATCCAGCCGCGACGGCGCAGCATCCTCAGCCCGAAAACCCGGGCGCCGGTATGCCGTACCGCATTGCCGACGAGCTCCGAGACGAGCAGCACGGCGTATTCGGCGACATGCGGGGAGAGCGCCCACTGGCGCAGCACCACACACGAGGTGAGCCTTCGGGCGGTGGCAGCGGACTCCGGGCGGGACGGCAGCCGGACTTCATCCTCCGCCGGGTTCCCGAACAACTCCAGCGCTTTGAACGCCCGTTCGTCATCGACTGTCGGCATCCAGCGTGCCGCTGTCGCGCCGCTGCGCGGTCGCGGCTGTTCCACACCCTCCAGGCCCGCCATGCACACCATCATGGCCGCTGGGCGAGCGCTCCGGGGCCGTTCCAAAGGAATCCGCACCCCGGAATACATCATTCCGGGGAAGTCGGTAGGCATATGCCATTGGCAGAATGCAGCCCGACACACCCACTCTGACCTGCACAGATAACGCCTCCGAGCGAGGTCGCCAGCCCCTTCGGGCAACTGGGCCTCAAGGTTCTCTCAAGGCCCAGCCAATCCGCCCGCACGGATGAACCCGCGCCACTCTGTGCCCAACTTGCGTTCGGTCAGAGGAACTTGGCCTTGCCCGGACCCTCTTCCACAAAGCTGCGCATACCGCGCTCCCGGTCCTCGGTGGCGAACAGACCGGCGAACCAGTTCCGTTCGATCGTGAGCCCGGTGTCGATGTCCGTCTCCAGGCCGGCGTCGACGGATTCCTTGGCGGCGCGCAGCGCGAGGGCCGGCCCCTTCGCCAGCTCGGCAGCCCAGGCGTGCGCCTGCTCGTACACCTCGGCGGCGGGCACCACGCGGTCCACCAGACCGATCGTCAGGGCCTCCTCGGCCTTCACATGGCGGCCGGTGAAGATCAGGTCCTTGGCCCGGGAGGGGCCGATCAGCCGGGCGAGGCGCTGGGTGCCGCCCGCTCCGGGGATCAGTCCGAGCAGGATCTCGGGCTGGCCCAGCCTGGCGTTGTCGGCGGCGATCCGGAAGTCGGCACAGAGCGCCAGCTCGCAGCCGCCGCCCAGCGCGTACCCGGTGACTGCGGCGACGACGGGCTTGGGGATCCGGGCCACCGCGGTGAAGGAGTCCTGCAGCGCCTTGGACCGTACGACCATCGCCGTGTGGTCCATCGCCTGCATCTCCTTGATGTCCGCGCCCGCCGCGAACACCTTCTCGCCGCCGTAGAGGACCACGGCACGCACATCGTCGCGCCGGGTCGCCTCTTCGGCGAGTTCACGCAGCCGGTCCTGGGTGGCGACATCCAGGGCGTTCATGGGCGGACGGTCCAGCAGGATCGTGCCGACGCCGTCACTTGCTTCGAGGGTTGCGGTCATGAGAGGCAGGTTAACCGGGGCTGACGCGAGTGGGCCCGGTGCTGTTGGTCACAGCACCGGGCCCACTCGCTTTCCGTACGACGCGAGCTACTTGGTCCACTCCGACCAGGACATGTTCCAGCCGTTGAGGCCGTTGTCCGGCTGGATCGTCCTGTCCTGCGACTTCTTCACGACCACAACGTCGCCGATGAGCGAGTTGTCGAAGAACCAGGCCGCCGAGGTCTTCTTGCTCCAGGCACCACGCACGTCCTGGAGACCGACGCAGCCATGGCTGGTGTTGGTCGTACCGAAGACGCCGGAGGCGCCCCAGTAGTTGCCGTGGATGAAGGTGCCCGAGGTGGACAGGCGCATCGCGTGCGGCACGTCCTTGATGTCGTACTCGCCGCCGAAGCCGACGGTGTCACCGTTCATCCGGGTCACCTTGAGCTTCTCGCTGATGACCATCTGGCCGTTGTACGTGGTGGTCGCCGGGGCACCCGCCGAGATCGGAATGTCCTTGATCTGCTTGCCGTCGCGGACGACCTTCATCCGGTGCGTGCTCGCGTCGACGGTGCTGATCTGTCGGCGGCCGATGGTGAAGGAGATCGTCTTGGCCTGCTTGCCGTAGACGCCCGGTCGCCCCTCGACGCCGTCGAGGTTGAGCTTCACGGTCACCTTGGTTCCGGCGGCCCAGTACTCCTCGGGGCGGAAGTCGAGGCGGTCGTTGCCGAACCAGTGGCCCTCGATCGGTACGGCAGGCTCGGCCGTCACCTCGATGGCGTTCTCGACCGCTGCCGGGTCGGTGATGCCACGGGTGAAGTGGATCGAGACGGGCATGCCGACACCGACCGTGGAACCGTCCTCCGGGGTGTACTGCCCGATGAAGGTGTTCTGCGGGACCAGCGTCGTGAAGCTGGTGTCCTTCGCCGACTCACGGCCCTTCGCGTCCTTGGCGACCGCGTGGACCTTGTACTTGGTCGCCGCGGCCAGATGCTGGTCCGGTGTCCAGCTCGTGCCGTCCGCCGCGATCTTCCCCTCGACCTCGGTGCCCTTGGGGTCGGCGACCTTCACCGTGGTCAGCTTCCCCTGCTCGGCGGAGATCTTCAGTGCCCCGCTGGTGGCGACGGAGTCCGCTCCGTCCTTCGGCGCAATGGTCACCACGGCCTGCGAGGCGGTGGTGTCGCCGACCTTCGACCCGCCCTTGCGGTCCTTGCCTGCGCTCCCGGCGTCGCCTCCCCCGCCGCACGCCGTCACCAGCAACAGCAGCGCACCCAGTACCAGAGCCAGCAGTCCGGTGGCACCTCGCCCGCGCCGCCCGCTGTTCGCCCCGGCCGATGTCCCCGATATCGGCTGCCCGTTCAATGTGCTCGTCTCCCCTCACACGGCCTGGCCCCGCCAAGACCCTGGGAGCCCGCAGGCCCCCGCCCCCGCGCGCTGCACATGCGCGCTCAGCGAAAGATAATCACACCGATCCCGGGAAGATGACCCCGCGGATGTCACCGTTCAGTCGCAACTTGTCCCGGGACTTCACCAGGTGACACGCGGTACGGGTGCGGCGGGGCCGGCCGGCCTGTCCGTGTCCTGATCCGCCGGACAGGCCCTGGGGGATCCGACGGGGCCTCAGCGGAGGGCCGAGCCGGCCTTCCACCGGGTCCGGTTCACATTCCGGCCTCCGAGCCCGTTGTCCGGTGCCACCTGCTTGTCCTTGGAGTTGACGACCTCGATCACATCGCCGATGAGTGTCCGGTCGAAGAACCGGGCGGCCGGGGTGTCGCTGCTGCCAGAAGCGGTGTTCGGGGACCGCCGTGGTGAAGGCGGTGTGACGGGCCGAGCGGTTCCCGGCGCCGTCCAGGGCGACCGCGTCGACGCTGTACTCGGAGGCGAGCCCGAGCCGGCCCGTCTTCTCCCGGGGCGTCCAGGAGAGACCGTCATGCGCGATCCGGCCCGGCACCTCCTGCCGCCGCGCGTCCTCGATCCGCGTCACCTTGACGCCCTCCAGCCGCCCGTCGGGGACCTTCACCTCCGTCCGGCCGTCCGGGCCGATGTTCTTCGCCCCGTCCAACGGGGTGATCAGGATCGCTTCCTGTGGGGAGCGTGCCTTCCCGCTGAAGATGGATCCGGCATCGGTGCAGCCACTCACTACGGCCGGCACGGCGAGCAGTCCTGCCCATGTCAGCACGGTGACCGAGCTCGCCACCACCCTCTTCGCTACGTGGTTCACGTCCCCCCAACGACGGAGGCCGGTCGGGGGAAACGTGAGTGCGGGCCCCCGCGTGGGCAGAACAGAGGGGAGGACCACACTCGGGGAGCCGCGGCCGGGACGCCGCGCGCTCCCTTTCGGTGCCGGTCCCCACGAGCCGCGGGAGGCGAGCAGGTGTCGAGCGCAGCAGAGCAGGAGGCAGTGCCGGAGACAGGGGCGAAGACCGTGCCGGAGAGTACGCGGGAGGCCGTGCCGAGGCGGCCGCCCGCCGTGTGGCCCGGCGCCCCGATGCCGCTCGGGGCCCGCTTCCGGGTGGGCCCCGACGGGGTGGCGGGCACCAATTTCGCGCTCTGGGCGGGCGGCGCGGAGGCCGTCGAGCTCTGCCTCTTCGACGAGGACGGGAGCGAGACACGCCTTGTGCTGACCGAGCTGACCCATGAGGTCTGGCACGGCTTCGTGCCGGGCGTGCGGCCGGGTCAGCGGTATGGCTACCGGGTGCACGGCCGCTGGGACCCCTGGACCGGTGCCCGCTGGAACGCGGCGAAGCTGCTCCTCGATCCGTACGCACGGGCCGTGGACGGCTCGTTCACCCTCCCGGCCGAGGTGTACGGCCATGTGAGGGACTGGCCGCACCAGCAGGTCGCCGACACCGTGCGCGACGAACGGGACTCCGCTCCGTACGTACCGAAGGGTGTCGTGGTCCATGACGACGACGACTGGGCGCAGGACCGCCGGCCCAAGACCCCGTGGGCGGACTCCGTCATCTACGAGCTGCATGTACGCGGCTTCACCAAGCTGCACCCCGAAATCCCCGAGGAGCTGCGGGGCACGTACGCCGGTCTCGCCCACCCGGCGGCCATCGGCCATCTGCAGCGGCTCGGGGTTACGGCGGTGGAACTGCTGCCGGTGCATCAGTTCGCCCACGAGGACCATCTGCTCCGGCGCGGCCTGCACAACTACTGGGGCTACAACTCCATCGGCTACTTCGCCCCGCACGCCGACTACTCGGCGAGCGGGACCGCGGGCCAGCAGGTCGGCGAGTTCAAACGGATGGTGCGGGCCCTGCACGACGCCGGGATCGAGGTGATCCTCGATGTGGTCTACAACCACACGGCGGAGGCGAGCGAGCTGGGTCCCATGCTGTCGCTGCGCGGCATCGACAACCGGGGCTACTACCGCCTCCAGTCCGACGCCCGCAGGTACGCGGACTACACCGGCTGCGGCAACACCCTGCATGTCGTCCAGCCGCACGTCCTGCGGCTGATCACGGACTCGCTGCGCTACTGGGTCACGGAGATGGGCGTCGACGGCTTCCGCTTCGATCTGGCGGCCGCTCTGGCCCGCTCGATGCACGACGTCGACATGCTCTCCCCCTTCCTCGCGGTGATCGCCCAGGACCCGGTGCTGCGCCGGGTGAAGCTGATCGCCGAGCCGTGGGACGTCGGCAACGGCGGCTACCAGGTGGGCGCCTTCCCCCCGCTGTGGACCGAGTGGAACGACCGCTACCGGGACGCCGTACGGGACTTCTGGCGCGGCACCCTGCCCGACGTACGGGATCTCGGCTACCGGCTGACCGGATCCAGCGATCTGTACGCGTGGGGCGGCCGGCGCCCGTACGCCTCGGTCAACTTCGTCACCGCGCACGACGGCTTCACCCTGCGCGATCTGGTCAGTTACGAGCAGAAGCACAACGAGGCCAACGGCGAAGGCAACCGGGACGGCACCTCGGACAACCGGGCCTGGAACTGCGGCGCCGAGGGCGAGAGCGACGACCCCGCGGTCAACGCGCTGCGCCGCCGTCAGCTGCGCAATCTGCTCACCACACTGCTGCTGTCGACGGGTGTGCCGATGCTGGTCGCGGGCGACGAGATGGGCCGTACGCAGGGCGGCAACAACAACGCGTACTGCCAGGACAACGACGTCAGCTGGCTGGACTGGTCCCTGCTCGACCAGCCCGGATGGCGGGCGCTGACCGAGCTGACCTCCCGGGTGCTCACCCTGCGCCGCACCCACCCGGTGCTGCGCCGCCGCGCCTTCTTCTCCGGACGGGCGCAGGCGGCGGACGGGCTGCGGGACCTGGCGTGGTTCACCCGGCAGGGGGAGGAGATGACGGAGGAGGACTGGTACGCACCGGCGGCGACGGTCGGGCTCTATCTCTCCGGACGCGACATCCCCGGCCGGGACGCGCGCGGCGAACAGGTCACGGACGACAGCTTTCTGGCGATCCTGCACGCGGACCACCGGCCGAGCGACTTCCGGCTTCCCGGGCCGCCGTGGGCGCAGAGTTACGAACTGGTCCTGGACACCTCGCGGGAGGACCAGGCCGTGGCACCCGGCACCGTCCACCGGAGCGGCGGGCTGCTGACCGTACCGGCCAGGTCGGTGCTGCTGCTGCGGGTAAGACCGACCGGCAAATGGGGGGTGGGAGAAGGAGCGGGGCTGGGTGCGTGCAGCTGCAAGGCGGAGGATTGAGCCAACGCGGAGCGTTGGTGATTGACGACAACGCCGCAGATGTGCGTGCCCAGCCCTGCGACGCCGCCCCCCATTTGCCGGTCGGTCTAAGGGAGTGAGGGTCAGGGAGTGAGGGTCAGCCGAGGATGCCCCGGTCGTAGCCGACCGCGACGGCGGCGGCCCGGTCCTTGGCGCCCAGCTTGGCGAAGATATGGGTGAGGTGGGTCTTCACCGTGGCCTCGCTGATGAACAGCTCGGCGGCTATCTCACGGTTCGAGGTGCCCTTCGCGACGAGTTCGAGCACCTCGCGCTCACGGCCCGACAGCGACTCGTTACCCTGCGCCGCCGGGGTGCGCACTCGTGAGATCAGGCGGGAGGCGACGGCGGGCGAAAGCACGGTGCGGCCGTCGGCGGCGGCGCGGACGGCGCTGAACAGCTCGTCGCGGGGCGCGTCCTTGAGCAGATAGCCGGTCGCGCCGGCCTCGATCGCGGGGAGAGTGTCGGAGTCGGTGTCGTACGTGGTCAGGACGAGCACCTTGGACCGGGCGCCGCGCCCGGTCAGTTCGGCGATGGCGGCGACTCCGCCGCCGCCCGGCATCCGCAGATCCATCAGGACGACATCGGGGTCGAGCCGGGCCACGAGGTCGACGCCCTCCACCCCGTTCGACGCCTCCCCGAGGACCCGGAAGTCGGGGGCCGAATCGAACATGCCGCGCAGACCGTCCCGTACGACGGGGTGGTCGTCGACGACGACGAGCGTGATGACGCGTGCGGAATCCTCAACCATGGCAGGCCAACCGTACTGGTCATCGGCCGTCCTGAACCAGTGGCACCCGGGCGCAGACCGCCGTGCCGCGGCCCGGCTCCGTCTCCACCTCTACGGTGCCCGCGATGCGTTCGGCGCGGGCCCGCATGCCGCCGAGCCCGAAACCGCCCGCGCCGCTGTACGGCGGCAGGGCGGCCGGGTCGAAGCCGCGGCCGTCGTCCCGTACGTCCAGGGTCAGTTCGTCGCCCATGAAGGACAGGGTGATGCCGACCCGCGACGCCCCGGCATGGCGGCCGGCGTTGGCGAGGGCCTCCTCGGCGATACGGAGCAAGGTGGCGGCTATCTCGTCGTGGAGCGGCTCGACGGTACCGGTAACGGTGAACTCGGCCCGGACCCCGTGGCGTTCGGCCCAGCCGGCGACCGTCTTCTTCAGCGCGCCGGGAAGGTCGTCGTGCTCCAGTGCGGCGGGGACCAGATCGTGTACCGAGCGGCGCGCCTCCCCCAGGCTGTGCCGGGCGAGGGCGGCGGCGCGATCAAGGTGCTGCCGGGCCAGCGCCGGGTCGGTGTCGGCGATCGAGGTCACCACCTGGAGCTGGGCGATGATGCCGGTCAGACCTTGCGCGAGAGTGTCGTGGATCTCGGCGGCCAGTCGGCGCCGCTCGTCGGCGACGCCCGCTTCGCGGGCCTGGACGAGGAGTTGGGCGTGCAGGCCGGCGTTTTCTGCGAGGGCCTGTTCGAGGCGGGCGTTGGCGGACTCCAGTTCGGCGATGGTGTCGACCTGGGTGCGGGCGTGCTCGGCCTCCCGGTCGCCGATCTGGGCGAACACCATGGTGAGGGTGGCGTGCAGGGCGAGGAGGATGCCGAAGGCGATCCAGTTCATGAGGGAGACCGGCGGCAGGCCGCTGCCGCACTGCGAGCCCGCCATGATGACGGCGGTGGCCAGCAGCCCGGCTCTGACGGCCCGGTGCGGAAGCAGTCGGCCGGCGTCGAAGTAGCCGAGAACCGCGAATATGGAGAAGAACGAGTTGCACCAGGTCAGTGCGAAGGCGAGCAACATGCGGGCGACGAAGTAGAACTGCGCCGCCCGCGACTTCGGGGGAACACTCGGCCGGACCCGCCCCCACCAGAGCTGGAGGACGAGCGCCACCGGGACCAGCACCGCGGTGACGTACACGTCCGTGCGGGACATGATGAGGTCGGCGCTCACGGCCGAGACCGCGGTGCCCAGGCCGAGCAGACCGTACGGCCCGTACCGGAAGAACCGTTCCCCCAACTGCACGACCGTCGTCGGTCCGGTGGTGCTCGCCTTTGTCATGTCCCCCGTATCCATGGGTGAAGTCTCCCCCGGAACGGTCACTCCCATCGGAACAGTCGGGTCGCGAGCAGGGTCGCCAGGGCCGCCCACAGCGCCATCACGCCCAACTGGGCCCAGCCGGGCCAGCCGCCGGACGCCGCCCGGTCCAGCGCCTGGGAGGCCGCGCCGAACGGGGTGACCTCGACGATGCGCCGGAGAGTGTCGGGCATGGTCTGCACCGGGATCCAGACCCCGGCGGTGAACATCATCACGAGGTAGACGACCGAGCCGATGGCGGCGGAGGCCTTGGTGGTGCGCGAGAGCGCACAGAGCAGTGCGCCGAGTGCGAGGACGCTCGCCGTCGCCAGGAGCAGCGCCAGGACATAACCGAAGGGCTGTCCGGGCAGCGTGACGTCGAAGACGGTCCGGCCGACGGCCATCACCAGCGCGGCGGAGCCCAGGGCCGCGGCGCCGTGCAGCGCGATCTGCGCGGTGAGCAGGGCGGCCGGCCGTACCGGAGTGGTCGACATGCGACGCAGGATCCCGCGCTCGCGGTAGCCGGTGAGGACGGGCGGCATGGCCTGCAGTCCGGCCATGATCATGGCGAGCAGCACCGACACCGGTACGTACAGATCGACGACGCGGCGGCCACCGAGTGCGTCGTCGGGGTCCCGGAAGGACGGGATCAGGCCGAGGATCGTCAGCAGCGCGGTCGGGAAGACGAGGATCCAGAACAGGCTGCCGGGCTCGCGGAGGAAGAGCCGTGTCTCGGTCCTGAGTACCGCTGCCCATGGGGTGGGTGCGTCCATCGCCTTGGCCGGGTTCGCGGTGGTCATATCTCAGGCCGCCTGTTCTGTGAGGTCGAGGAAGGCATCGTCCAGCGTTGCCTCGGTGACGCGGAGCTGGTGTGCGGTGATGCGGTGGCGGGCCAGCAGCGAGATCACCGCGTTGACCGTCTCGTCGGTGCCGTTGATGACGATCCGGCCGTCGTTCTGTTCGACGGAGACCGCCCCGGGCAGCAGGCCCAGTTCGGTGTCGTCGAGCGGCTGTGAAGGCGTGAAGGAGATGACCGTGGCGCTGCCGGCCCCGCTGATCAGGCCGGACGGGGTGTCGAGGGCGACGACCTTTCCCTTGTCGATCACGGCGACACGGTCGCAGAGCCGGCTGGCCTCTTCCATGAAGTGGGTGACCAGAAGGACCGTCACGCCGCTGTCGCGTACGTCCTCGATCAGCTTCCAGGTGTCCCGGCGGGCCCGCGGGTCCAGACCCGTGGTCAGCTCGTCGAGGACCACGACCCGCGGGTTGCCGACCAGGGCGAGCGCGATGGACAGCCGCTGCTTCTGGCCGCCGGACAGTTTGGCGAACCTGGTGTCGTACTTGGTGTGCAGACCGAGCCGTTCGGCCAGCGCACGCCAGTCGGCCGGGTCCGGGTAGAAGGCGCTGTACAGCTCCAGCGCCTCGGCCACGGTGAGCTTGGGCTGCAGCTCGCTCTCCTGGAGCTGGGCGCCGAGCAGCCGGGTCACCCGGTCGTGGTCGGCGACGGGGTCGAGACCGGCCACGCGGACCGTGCCGGCGTCGGGAACCCGCAGTCCCTCGACGCACTCGACGGTGGTGGTCTTGCCCGCACCGTTGGGTCCGAGGATCCCGAAGATCTCCCCCTCGTCGACGGCGAAACTCACTCCGTCCACGACGGGGCGCCCGGCGTAGGCCTTGTGCACCCCGTTCACTTCGATGATTGCCATGCCTACGAGAATCGTGTCGCGGGGACCGGCGCGCCATCGTCCATCGCGCTCGAAGCAGCATCGGCCGATCGGTTGATACGGGGTACGACCAGCGGTTCGCAGGGCCGGTCATGAGGCTCCGTCACCGCCGGACGGCCGAAAAACCACATGAGCGATGTCAGTGGTGAACCGTAGGCTCGCCTGTGATGCCCGAAGAACATGTAGAGCCCAAGGACCGGTCCACCGTGCGCTCTCTGCTGCGGTTGTGGCCCTATGTGAAGCCGGTACGAAAGCGCCTGTTCGGCGCAGCTCTGGTCGCGGTAGTCGCTTCCTGTATCGGTCTGGTGATCCCTCTCGTACTGAAGTGGATCGTCGACGGTCCGGTGGCGGGCCGCGACCCGGGTGGCGTCTGGCTCGGCGCGCTGTATCTGCTGGTGCTGGGCCTCGCCGAGGCCGCGCTCTTCGGGGTGCGGCGGTGGATGGTGGCCCGGCCGCTGGCGGGGGTCGAGGCGGCGATGCGGGCCGACCTGTACCGGCATCTGCAGCGGCTGCCGGTGGCGTTCCACGACCGTTGGCCGTCGGGGCAGTTGCTCTCGCGCGGGACCACGGACCTGATGCTGGTGCGCATGTTCCTGGCTTTTCCGCTGACCTTCCTGCTGGTCAACGGAACGACGATCCTGATCGGTTTCATCATTCTGCTGATGCAGCAGTGGACGCTGGGACTGGTGCTGCTCGCCCCGGTGGTCCCGTTGGTGATTCTCTGCTCGGTCTTCGAGACGAAGTACTCGCTCGTGGCGCGCAAGGCGCAGGATCAGGTCGGCGATCTGACGACGGTCGTCGAGGAGAGCGTGCTCGGCATCCGCATCATCAAGGGCTTCGGCCGGCACCGCAGCCAGGCCCTCGCGTTCCGTGCCCTCTCGCAGCGGCTTCGAAGCACGGAGCTGGGCAAGGCCCGCCTGCTCGCGGGCATCTGGGCCGCCATCACCACGATCCCCGAGCTGGCCATCGGGGCGGCGCTGGTCCTCGGCACGGTCCAGGTCGCGGACGGCGGGCTCTCGGCGGGCACGCTGGTCGCCTTCCTCTCCACGGCGCTCGCGCTGCGGTGGCCGATCGAGTCGATCGGCTTCCTGCTGGCGATGAGCCAGGAGTCGGCGACGGCGACCGAGCGGTTCTTCGAAGTGATGGATGTGGCCGAGGAGGACGACACGGCCGCCGCCGACGGCCGCGCGCCGAAGGACACGGCCGGTCAGGGCGAAATGGTCTTCGAGGGTGTGGAGTTCCGCTACCCCGACGCCGAGGCCGGCTCCGTACCCGTACTGTCCCGGATCGATCTGCGCATCCGCCCCGGCGAGACGATGGCCCTGGTCGGGGCCACGGGTTCCGGGAAGACGACGCTCACCGCGCTCGTGCCGCGGCTGCACGAGGCGACCGCGGGGCGGATCACGCTGGACGGCAGGGACATCACCGCCATGCCCCGGCAGGAGCTACGCGAACTGGTGTCCGTGGCGTTCGAGGAGCCGACGCTCTTCTCGGCGAGCGTCGGGGAGAACGTGCTGATGGGCGCCGAAGGCGCCGGGGAGGAAGAGCTGCGGCGGGCACTCGCGGTCGCGCAGGCCGACTTCGTGTACGACCTGCCCGAGGGCATCGACACCCAGGTCGGCGAGCAGGGGCTCAGTCTCTCCGGCGGACAGCGGCAGCGGCTCGCGCTGGCCCGCGCCGTGGTCGGCCGGCCACGATTCCTGGTGCTCGACGATCCGCTCTCCGCCCTGGATGTGCACACGGAGGCGCTGGTGGAGGCCGCCCTGCGGCAAGTGCTCGAGGAGACGACGGCGATCGTCGTCGCGCACCGTCCGTCCACCGTGATGCTGGCGGACCGGGTGGCGCTGCTGTCGGAGGGCCGGATCACCGCTGTCGGCACCCATCAGGAACTGCTGCGCGGCAGCGCGGAGTACGCCTGGCTGATGTCCGGCGCCACAAGCGCACAGGAAGGTGCCATTGCCGAAGACGCCTTCCCCGACCCGTCCGACGAGGACCGCCTTGTGCCGGACGTCCCTGCCGAGAAGGGCCGCACCCGATGACGAGTACGACGACGACCGGGCCCGCCGACCGGCGCGATGCGCGGAAGAAGCCCGAGGGCCCGTCCCCCTCCGACGGCGCCGGTGATCAGTTCGACCGGGACGATCTGCCCACGCCCCGTGGTGCGACCCGCACACTGCTGATGTCGCTGCTCCGGCCGCACCGGGGCCGGGTGATGGTGTCCGCGCTGTTGCTGCTGATCCAGCAGGCGGCGGTGCAGGCGGGCCCGCTGCTCGTCGCCTACGCCATCGACAGCGGTGTGCCCGCCTTCCGGGACAAGGACTACGGGCCGCTGATCGCGGTGGCCGTGGGATACGCGCTGTGCTCGGCGGCCGCAGGGGGCATGCAGTACGCGTTCATCCGGGCCTCCGCCCGGATCAACCAGGACGTGCTGCTCGATCTGCGCGGGCGGATCTTTCGCCATGCACAGGCGCTGAGCGTGGACTTCCATGAGCGCTACACCTCGGGCCGGCTGATCTCCCGTTCCACCACGGATGTGGAGTCGCTGCGGGAACTGCTCAGCGAGGGGCTCCAGGAGCTGATCGGCATCGTCCTGTCCTTCGTGTCCATCTCGCTGGTGCTGCTCTGGCTGGACTTCGGTCTCGGCGCGGTCGCGGTGCTCTCCTTCGTGCCCCTGTATCTGTTGGTACGGCTCTACCAGCAGCGGGCCAGGGTGCTCTACGCGGCGCGGTCGACGGCGATCGCCGCGGTCATCGTGAAGTTCGCCGAGTCGATGAACGGCATCCGTCCCGTCCAGGCCTTCCGCCGCGAGCGCATCAACGACAAGCACTTCGAGGACCTCAACAGCGCACACGCCTGGAAGAACGGCGGCGCGATGCTGGAGATGGCACGCTATGTCGTCGGATCCCGGCTGGTCGCCAACACGGCGGTCGCCGGGATCGTGCTGTGGGGTGCGTACCGCGTGGCTTCGGGCACCCTGGCACTCGGTGTGCTGGCTGCGGCCGTGCTCTATCTGCGCCGGCTGTACGACCCGATCGACCGGCTCGGCATGTTCCTCAACTCCTACCAGTCGGCCGCGGCTTCGCTGGAGAAGATCGCGGGGCTGCTCGACCAGACCCCTTCCGTCCCCGAGACGTCGGATCCGCGGGAGCTGCCCGCCCTCACGGGTGATCACCCGGGCCGCGAGGTCGTCTTCGACTCGGTGCGGTTCGCCTACCGGACGGGCGGCGAGGTGCTGCCCCGCTTCGATCTGACGGTCCCGGCCGGCCAGACCGTGGCCGTGGTCGGTTCGACGGGCGCCGGCAAGTCGACGCTCGCCAAGCTGCTGGCCCGCTTCTACGACCCGACCGACGGCCGGGTGCTGCTGGACGGGACCGATCTGCGGGATCTGGCCGTGCCCGAGCTGCGGCGGGGTGTGGTGATGGTGACCCAGGAGGCGTTCCTGTTCTCCGGGACCGTCGCCGAGAACATCGCGATCGGCAGCCCTGACGCGACCCGTGAGGAGATCGAGCAGGCCGCCAAGGCGATCGGCGCACACGATTTCATCGCCCAACTGCCCGAGGGATACGACACGGACGTACGCAAGAGGGGCGGCCGGATCTCGGCCGGTCAGCGCCAGTTGGTGGCGTTCGCACGGGCCCTGCTGGCGAACCCGGCGGTGCTGATCCTCGACGAGGCGACGAGCTCCCTGGACATCCCCGGCGAGCGGGCGGTGCAGCGGGCCATGGACACGGTGCTGCACGGCCGCACCGCGGTCGTGATCGCGCACCGCCTGTCGACCGTGGAGATCGCGGACCGGGTCCTGGTGATGGAGCACGGGCGCATCGTGGAGGACGGCGCCCCGTCCGAACTCATCGGCGGCACGGGCCGCTTCGCCGGGCTCCACCGGGCGTGGCGGGAGAGCCTGGCGTGACGGGGAGCTGAGTCCAGGATCCGCGAGTCGACGCGCAATGTCGGCTGAGGATGCGCACTCGATGCGCACATCCCGGTCCGAGTGCGCAATGGATCTCGCGACCAGCGCCGATGCGTACCTTGCCGTCGATCCGCGCCACCATGCGGCAGGGCTGGGCGCCACTTGCCGCGGAGTTCGGCGATGCCGGTGCTGTCAGCGCTCGGGGCAGCTCACACCGCCAACCCGAGCGAGCAAGGCAGCGTCCTCAGTGGGTAACCCGTCCATCGCCAAGCCGCCGAGGTCGAGTCGTCCGTTCCCGCCGGCTCTCAGATCCCAAGGGTCGCTACTCACGGTGACTGCCAAAAACGTCCGGACACGGAGTTCTGCTCAGGATCAGCCGACACGAGCGCTGCTCATCACCCGCGGATTCCGACGTATCCGCAGAAGCCAGTGCTCACGAAGTCGCGCTCCCTACAGCGGTGCAGGGCCCAGGACTTGATGCGCACTGTCGGCGCTCCACGCGCAGTGGATGCGCACATCCGGGATTCGACGCGCGACGACTCCGGGCCGTCATCGTCAAGTCGCGGGACCGGCCCGGCCGGTCCGGGCGTCCACCGGCCGTCACAACGCCGAGCGACCTGTATCCGAGTCGTCCGATGCGGGCTGCTCGGTGACCGCGTCGAGGTCCCGGAGGTCTCCGACGGGCACAGGTTTGATCGGCAGGTGGGCGGAGAAGCGTCCGCCGAGCCCAATCGTCTGCTCGCGTGCCGATGCGAGGACCGTGCCGACGCTGCTCTCACAGTAGCGTCCCTGACAGGGGCCCATGCCCGTCCGGCAGGAGAGCTTGACGGCGTTGACGTTGCTGACGAACGGTGACGATTCGAGGAAGTCGTCGAGTTCGCCGCGTGTGACCAGTTCGCATCGGCAGACGGTGGTTTCTCGCGTCGCCAGGTCTCCGAGCGCGCCACGGACCGGTTCGAACATGTTTTGCACAACAGTGGAGAATCGTGTCGATGCGTGGATGCCACGTTCTGCTTCGGCGAAGGCCGCGGCCGACACGGCACGTCCGAGGCTCGCGGCGATCCCGAGACCCGCGAGCGTGCCCTCGGCGCGGGACTGGTCGGCGCCTGCGACGCCCGTGGGCTCGCCGGCGACGAACACCCCGGGGACGGATGTCTGCAGTCGTTCGTCGTGTGCAACCACCCAGCCACCCCGCGGCGAATCAAACACGAGTTCGCATCCGATCTGACGGGCGAGCTCCGTCGATGCGGAGAAGCCGTACCCGAGCACGAGGTGCGATGCAGCGACCTCGCGGGGTGCGCCTGTCACCTTCCACCGCCGGTCGACCCTGGCAAGCTCGATCCGGGACACGTGTTCCGTGCCTTGGGCGGCCGTCACGATGGTCCGGGACGAGACCCGAACGCCCTTGCGCACCAGCCGCGCCAGGATCGCGCCCGTCTCTGCGAGCATCCGTAGATGACCGGGTACGGCGCCGAGGGCGCGGAGCATGTCCACCGGCGTCGGGATGCTCTGGGCGAACGCGACCTCGCGCACGGAAACGCCGTCGCGGATGAGCAGGTCGGCCACGAGCAGCAGCAGCGGATGCGCCCCGGCCAGCACGACGTCGCCGACGGGTGCGATCTTCTGCGCCTTGACGAGGGTCTGGACACCGCCGGCGGTCATGACGCCGGGCAGCATCCAGCCGGGGAAGGCGACGGGAAGGTCGTAGGCGCCGGTGGCGATCAGCAACCGACGCACGCCGATCACGCGAGTGCCGTGTTCCGGGTGATTGATCGCCACGCACAGCCCATCCGGCTCTGCGTCGTCGTGCAGCACGCCGATCGCCGACCAGCCGAACTCCGTCGTCAGCCGCGGGTCCGCCTCGAAGCGCCGAATGAGCTCGGTGGCCCAGCCGTAGCCGGCGGTGGGGTGCAGGACGCTTCCGGTGAAGGTCTCGGGCGGCTGACGGAAGATCTGTCCGCCCGCTCGCTGCTGCTCGTCGATGACGACCACTGTCAGGCCGTGATCGGCGGCGGTGAGAGCCGCCGACATGCCCGCCGGACCCGCGCCTATGATCGCGAGATCAAACATCACAGCCTCCCTGACGTCTTGATGACCATGCCCTCGCGCGCCGGGGTGAGGCAGGTGCGAGTCAGCAGCCGACCGTCGACCGTGGCGGCGCACTCGAAGCACGTCCCCATGTTGCACAGCGGCGCCCGCGGAGCTCCGATGCGGTCTCGTTCGAACGCGGCCCCTGCGGCGAGCATCGCCGCAGCCACCGTGTCGCCCGTACGCGCGCGAACCGGCTCGCCGTCCACGGAGATTGTCACGGCGTCGCCGCGTTCTTGCGCGGTGTGACGCCAGGATCCGTCTGTGGTCATGGGGCGCTCCCTTCCGCAAAGCGGGCCGGGTCGTAGGGTGCGAGGTCGATATCGGGCGAGCGCCCGGCGATGAGGCCGGTCAGCACCCGCGCGAAGCTCGGCCCGAGGGTGAAGGCCGATCCGCCGGTGGCGACGAACACCCCCGGCGCGCCCTTGACCGCGCCGACGAGAGGCAGTTGGTCGGGGGCCACCGTGGTCGCGCCGACCCAACTGCGCAGGGCGGGGACCCGTTCCAGCGCGGGAACGGTGTTCACGGCCGCGCGCGCGTTGCCGGCGATCGACTGCGGGATCAACTGGTGCTTGCGGTCGAATTCCGGGACGCCGTGCACGTCCCTCATCAGTCGTGCCGGCCACCCGCCGCCGATGAGGACCGTGTTGTCGAGCGACTGCTTGAGCGACAGGCGCGCGCCTGCGTGCTGGACGAGGTGGGGGATGAACTTGGGGACCTTCGAGGTGACGGTCATCGTGAGGGCGAGGGGGACGGTGGGGAGCTGGGCGTCGAAAACCCGGCCGAGCTCGGTCGTCCATACGCCGGCGGCGAGCACGACTGCTGCGGTCCGGACGGTGCGGTCCCGTTCGCCTCCCGCGCGGTCCGTCTCCCGGAGGGTGACTTCCCATCCGGTCGCCGCGCGATGCGCGCCGACGAGGCGGGAGCGTGCACGCACGGTCGCGCCGGCCGCGATGGCCGCGCGTCCGACCGCGGGAGCGGCGATACGGGCGTCCGCCTTTCCTTCCAGTGTGCTGAGGTTGGCTGCGACGATGTCCCGTGAGAGGTACGGTGCGACGTCGTCGAGCTCGGTGCGATCGAGCGTGCGCACGTCGAGGCCCCAGGAGCGTTCCAGCTCCGCCTTGAACTCGAGCATCCCGACCTGGCCGGAGTTCTCGGCGACCATGAGCCCGCCCGTCTGGCGCACGCCGAGCGGCTCTCCGATCTCGTCCTCCATACGCGCCCACATCCCGGCAGCGTCGAGGTGCAGCGGCATCGCCTCCGCCGCGACGCGCGCGGCCTCCCGGCCCGCCTCGACCATCCGGTATTCGAGCTGGAAGTGCAGGCTCCCCGCGTTCTGGCCCGAGGCGTGCTGGTTCACCTGGTCCTTGTCGACCAGGAGCACGTCCGCCCCGTCGCGGGCAGCCATCCACGCCGTGAGGCAGCCGAGCAGGCCGCCGCCGACGACTACGACGTCGTACTGCTCAGTCATCGGCGAGGGAGACCGTCTCGATACCGAGCTCGTGCAGGGTCGCCTCGACGCGGGCGACCTCGTCCGGCGTGAGATCGAGGAGCGGCGCCCGCACGAATCCCGCGGGGATGCCGCGCAGCCGCAGTGCGGTCTTGATGATCGCCTGCTGGTTGCCGAACTGCACGCCGTAGTCGGGACGGAACCACGCGTCCATGTACACGCGGTCCCTCCTGCCCAGCTGGACCGCGCGCTCTCGGTCCCCGGCGTCGACGGCGTTCCAGAAGTCGGCCTGGTCACGGCCGAGGATGCCGCCCGTTCCCATCAGGCCGTCGCCGTGGCCGAGCATCGCAAGGTCGGCGCCGAGCGCGTTGGTGGGCAGACCGAAGTACCGTACCTCGCTCTCCAGCGCGTACATCCCGGCGAGGAAGCTCGCGAAGTCTCCCGTCGAGTTCTTGATGGCGACGACATTCTCGATCTGCGCGAGTTCGGCCAGCAGTTCCACGTCCATGTCCACGACGCAGCCGCGCGGCCAGTTGTACACGGTCATCGGGATGTCGGTGGCATCGCTCACCGCCCGGTAGAACGCAACGATCTCCTTCCTGTTGGGCACGATGTAGGGGGGCGGGGTAAGGAGGATGCCGTCGAGGCCCGCCGCCTGTGCCGCGCGGGCGTGGGTGATCGCCTCGTGTGGAGTGAAAGCGTTGCAGGCGCCGAGGACCGGGAAGGCGCCGCTCCGGTGTTCGGCGCCCGCCGCGAACAGCTCCGCGCGCTCCTTCGTGGACAGGGAGAACCACTCGCCGCTGGTGCCGGCCAGGATCGCGCCCTGGATGCCCTCGTTGACGAGCCAGGCCATCTGCCGGTGCAAGGCGTCGATGTCGAGCGCGCCCTCGCGGGTGAACGGTGTGGTGATGGCGGGGATGTAGCCGCGCCAGTTGACGGTGTTGCGATCCATGTCTGCTCCAATCGCCGGTCGTCCGGCTGTGTTCTTCCTGGGGTGTGCTTCTCAGACCGCGGCCGGCACGGGCTCGGGTCGCTTCAGTTCGACACCGTCCGGGCCCTCGAAACGGCGGCCCCAACCGGTTGCGGCCGCCACGACCATGACGACGGTGAGGACGAGCGGGTAGAGCATCGCGACGAAGATCTCCGTCGTGGCCAAGGCAGGAACGCCCTTGATCCCGGTCGTGAGCTGCGCGCCGATGAACAGATAGGCGCTGAGGACGGGGACGATGGAGGCGATCCCCATCGCGAAGCAGTCCATGACGACCGCTCGGCGGTAGGGGTGCAGGCCGACGCGGTCGCCGATCTCACTGGCGACCGGGCCGAACGTGAGCATCGCGGCCGAGTTCACGCCGCCGAACAGCAGCGTGGTGAACGAGATCCCGATGCCGATCGCGAACTCCGCACCACGCGGGGTGCTGGACAGGCGGCTGTTGGTGAGGGCGCTCACGAGCCAGTCGAGGATGCCCGCCTCGGTGAGTACGCCCATGATGCCGAACACGGTCACCACCAGAGCGATCACGCCGAGCATGTCGCCGATGCCGGAGACCAGGAATCCGGTCGGCGCCCCGTCGGTGACGCCGATGATGCCCTCAGGGGTCAGCAGGCCCGAGGCGAGGCCGGTGACGATCCCTGATGCCAGCCCGACCGTGACCGCCTTGAAGATGTCGCGGGTGAGCAGCGCCACGGTGAGCATGAGCGCGACGGGGATGAGCATCACGAGGGCGAGCGGATCGGCGGCCTGCTCCAGCAGCTCCTGCGAGTGGGCGAGGTCGCTCGACCGGCCCGACGACCCCAGCAGAAAGAATCCGACGGCCGCGAAGCCTGCCGCGGTGAAGGCGAAGCGAGCGCGATTGCGGACGACTCCGGCGATATCGGCCGTGCCGGCCTTGCGACGGAACGTCTGCGTCGACGAGGAGATGACCGTCGTGTCGGAGATCGGGGCGACATTGTCTCCGAAGATCGCGCCGGAGATGATCGCGGCGGCGAGGAACGCCGGCTCGGCGCCGAGGAGCACGCCGGCCGGATAGAAGATCGGGAACGCCGTGAACATCGTCCCGATGGACGACGCCGTCGCCATCGAGATGATGCACACCGCGACGAACGCGAACAGTGTGAAGGTGCCGCCGTCGACGCCGAGGATCTCGGCGAGCCACACGAACCCGCCGGAGACGTTGGTCTCCTTGATCAGGGCGGACATCAGCCCCACGCAGAAAAGGATCATCACGATCGTGACCGCGGTGGACGATCCGATCCCCTTCGTCACGGCGGACCAGTACGCCGCATACGACTTGGCGAGCAGCGCGCCGACGAGCAGCGCGACAACACCTCCCGCGGCGAGCGCGGTCATGTCGAACGTCTTGAACACGCCGAAGAAGAGGACGCAGAACGCGAGGAACACGACGACCGGCAAGAACGCCAGTGCCCTTCCTCCGCGGAAGGCCAGATGCTTGTCGGCGCTCATGGCGGTGAACCTCTCCACAACATTGGGGACAGCACAGCAGGCGTGCACTTATTTACGTGTGTACACAAAAGTGCACAACGCTTCGACTGTCAACCGTTGACTCTCCAGGTAGAACGTGCTAGCACCCACAGGGCTCACGTACACAAGCGTGCACAATGGCGCGCACGGCTCAGCTAGGCTGAACGCCGTGATGGGAGACCAACTACGCACGCTGCGCACGGAGGCAGGGCTCAGCCTGCGCGACCTCGCAGCGCAGACCGGCCTGTCGGCGACCCTGCTCAGCCAGGTCGAGCGAGGCGCCCGCGAGCCGAGCCTCAAGACTCTCCGTGCCTTGAGCACGGTCTTCGGCCCATCGACCGCCTCGCTGTTCCATGAGCAAGCCCCGCTCACAGCGCACCACAGCCGCCCCGGCGAACGCTCCCGCCTGCTCATGCCGAAGGGCCTCGTGCAGTACGAGCGCCTGACCCCGAGCAACGGCCAACTCGAAGTTCTGCTCGGCACGCTCGAACCGGGCCAGGCATCCGGCGACGAACAGTGGGGCCATGTCGCGGTCGAGTGCGCCTACGTCATCACCGGCACGGTCACGGTGCACGTTGCCGACCAGCGTTTCGAAGTGCAGGCGGGTGAGGCACTGACCTTCGACGCCACACGGCCTCACCGCTACACGAACAACGGAAGAGAAGCGGCGACCTACCTGACGTCGGTGACACCACCCACGCCATAGCGGAACACCGCAGAGGCCCCGGGGCCACGACGCCCGCCGAAACGGCATCCGCGCGCCCCATCCGCAGGACTCAGTGCCAACGATCACGAGGAACCCGCAAGGGTGTGACGGGGAGGGTGTGGGGCCTCGATTCCGGCAGGTATGACCCGGGCCCGCCCCTCGTCTGCTCCACTCGGCGCGCGCGATCGGGCCGGAGCTGGTCTCCTGATCCCGGGGGCCGTCCACCCGCATTCCGGAGAGATCCAGATGAGCGTCTATCGAGCCGCGCAGGTCACCACCGCCGCCGGTCCGTTCGAGATCGTCGAGCGCGAGGTGCCGCAGCCGGGCCCCTGCCACGCACGGGTGGCCGTGGATGCCTGCGGGATCTGCCACAGCGACGCCCTTTTCGTGAACGCCGCGCTTCCGGGCGTACGGTTTCCGCTGGTCCCCGGGCATGAGATCGCCGGGCGGATCGAGGAGCTGGGTGAGGGAACGCAGAACGCCTGGCAGGTGGGCGACCGCGTGGCGGTGGGCTGGTTCGGCGGCAGCTGTGGCCACTGCACACCCTGCAGGCAGGGCGACTTCGTCGTGTGCCGGAACCTGAAGGTCCCCGGATGGGCGTACGACGGGGGCTACGCCGAGACGGTGATCGCACCGGTGGACGCCCTGGCCCGGATCCCCGACGCACTGGCGGCGACCGATGCGGCGCCCATGGCCTGCGCGGGAGTGACCACGTACAACGGGCTGCGGCGCAGCTCCGCCCGGCCGGGTGACCTGGTCGCCGTGCTGGGCATCGGCGGGCTCGGCCACCTGGGGGTGCAGTACGCGGCCGCGATGGGCTTCGAGACCGTGGCCATCGCCCGCGGAGCCGCCAAGGCCGACTTCGCCAAGGAGCTCGGCGCGCACCACTACATCGACAGCACGGCGGACACCTCCGTCGCGGACGCGCTGCAGGCCCTCGGCGGCGCCAGGGTCGTCCTGGCCACCGCCGCCAACTCCGGGGCCATCACGGCGACCGTGGAAGGGCTCGCCCCCCGCGGTGAGCTGGTGGTCATCGGCGCGGACCCCGAGCCGCTGGGAATCAGCCCGACCCAGTTGCTCATGAGCGGCAAGGTCGTCCGGGGCCACCCGTCAGGCACCGCGCAGGACGTACAGGACACCCTGGCGTTCAGCGCCCTGCAAGGAATCCGCCCGATGACGGAGACCGTGCCGCTGGACGGGGCCACCGAGGCGTACCGGAAGATGATGTCCGGTGCCGCCCGCTTCCGGATGGTGCTCACCACCCGCTGACGCACGCGGCTCCGCACAGGAGCTCCGGTCTTCACCGCGGCCGTCGTTTCTCCTCGGTACGGGCTCCGCTGCCCGCGGGCGCATCGTGGAGGACGGTGCCCCGTCCGAACTCATCGGCGGCACGGGCCGCTTCGCCGGACTCCACCGGGCGTGGCGGGAGAGCCTGGCGTGACGGGGGCGGGTTGCAGGGTCCGAGGCTTGATGCACAATGTCGGCGCTCAAGCGCAGTGGACGCGCACATCCGGGATTCGATGCGCAACGACTCCGGACTGTCATCGCCAAGTCGCGGGAATGGCACGGCTGGACCGCGAAAGCCACCCGTCCCTGTCGTGAGTCTCCATCAGCTCGGCATCATGCGAAACATCGAGTTGCGCAGGCGGGTGCGCTCGGCGGTCATGAAGCGGTGCAGGTTCCGGGAGCCGAAGGCGACCCGCTGGGCGCTGCGACGGCGTTCCGAGTCGTAGGCGCGCAGGGCGGCGGGCAGGCCGACCGGGCCGTGCTCGGCGACGGCCCGGGTCAGGGCCTCCGCGTCGAGGATCGCCGTGCACGCACCCTGGCCCAGGTTGGGCGTCATGGCGTGCGCCGCATCGCCGACCAGCGCGACCCTCCCGCCGTTGACAAAGGTCGGCAGAGCGGGGAACAGGTGTCGCATCTCGTAACGGATCCAGGTGGACGGGTCGGTCTCGGCGAGGACACGCGGGATGGGGTCGTGCCAGTCCTCAAAGTACCCGCGCAGCTCCTCGGCCGTGGTGGCCTCGGGCACGGTGGCGTACCAGTTGGTGCGGCCCGGCTCGACCGGGGTCATCCCGAAGAACCGGCCCTTGCCCCAGGTCTCGCCGTAGACGCCGCTCTCGAAGTCGGCGATGCCGATCCAGGCGACGGTTCCGACATGCCGCGGGCCGCTGCGCTCGTCGAACCGCACGGCGCGCACGGCGCTGCGGATTCCGTCGGCACCGACCACCAGGTCGTGCCCGGCCACCAGCGCATCCACCTCGGAGACGTTCTCCCCGAACTTGAGAGGTACATCCCCGAAGGCGTCCAACTCGGCCATGAGGGCATCGATCAGGTAGGGCCGGGAGATCAGCAGTTCGGGGCGGCCGGCCTTCCGCTCGATCCGCTCCAGCGGGAGGCTCGCCATCACCTTCCCCTCTGGAGTGCGGATACGCGCGCCCCGGTAGGGAACCGCCCGGCCGCGGAACGCCTCGCCCACCCCGAGACGGTCGAGCGCGGCCTGCGCGGTGGGGTGAATGCCGAACGCGGTGCCGTACCGCTCCAGCTCCGTCCGCCGCTCCAGGATCGACACCGCCCAACCCGCGCGGCGCAGCCCGATCGCCGTCGCCAGCCCACCGACTCCCGCCCCAACGACAACCGCCATTCCCGTCATGCCACCCTCCCCGGCTCGCCGCCCGACCCTTCGACCGATCACCACACCTGTGGTACCACGGCTGGGGTAGCGTGGGCAAGGGGCCCGGACGAAGGAGAGCTGACGGTGAATCCGGATCGACGAGACCGGCTGCGCGACGCGGCCGTCGAGGTGCTGGCCGAAGCGGGCGGACGCGGCCTGACGCACCGCGCCGTCGACACGACCGCAGAGGTGCCGCCCGGCACCACCAAGAACTACTTCCCGACCAGGGACGCCCTGCTGCGCGCAGTGGCCGAGCGCTGCCTGGAGCGGTACCGCGAGACCACGGCACACATGGCCGCCGCTGGACCGGGATCCCCTGACCGCGAGGGCCTGGTGGCCATGTTCCGGGCGCTCGTGGAGAACGTCGCAGGGCCCGGTCGCCCCCGCCTGCTCGCCTACCTGGAGCTGCAGGTCGAGGCGGCCCGCAAGCCCTGGTTGTCAGCCATCCTCGATCCCATCGCGGCCTCCGACTTCGAGGATTTCGAGCTGGCTCAGCGGGCCGCCGGACTGCCCGTCACTCCGCAGCGGGCAGCCATCGTCACCCTCGCCATGCACGCCGCCATCCCACACCTGCTGGCCGACGGCTCCGACACCCTGGCCGCCGCCGGCCTGGACAACCCCGACCGCTTCGTCCGCGGCCTCCTGCAGGCGGTGTACCCGGAGAGCCCGGACGGACCGAAAGTGGCATCGGCCGCAGCTGGTGACGCGGCCCGACCTCACTCGTGCTGAGCGATGAGGGCGCTTCGTCGACCCGTGACATGGATGCCCGTCCCCGCCGCGAACGGTCGGCGGGGACGGGCGATCACGTGCACGGCCACCATTTCCCCGCCCGACACGGCGGTCCGCACCGGTCGCAGTGACACGAGGACGAGCGGGAGCCGAGGCTCCGCATCTCGACGAGGGGAACGCCCGAGGGGCCTGAGGCCGGGACTGCGGGATGGGCCTCGACCATCGAGCCCGCCCGAGAAGGAGCTGGCCTGGGCGGGCCCGTCAATCCGTCTCGGGCCGGGTTCGGCGGGCGTATGCGCGGGTCTGGTAGTACTTCGGCGCCGGACGGGCGGGGGTGGGCCGGATCCGTACGGGTGCACTCCGAACTGACCTGGTTCAAAAGCAGTTACAGCGGCTCGCAAGGCGATGACTGCGTCGAGGTGGCGATGTCCGGGCCTGCCTCGGAGCCGACCGCGACCGTCCACGTACGGGACTCCACACTGCGCCAGAGCCCCCAACTCACCGTGAACCCCGGCGCCTGGCAGAGCTTTCTCCCGTACGCGACACAGGGCTGACACCCGCCACGTCCGCGAAAGCCCCGTCCCCCGACGTGTGTCGAGGAGCGGGGCTTTCTGCTTGCTTCCGTCCGTAGCGCCGGAGGACCGCACCGGATGACCGCACCCCGCGACCGACGGGCACAGGACGTGGGGCCTGAAGTCACCGTCCGGTGACTCCGGTCGTGTACAGGCACCACCCGCGGCGCCCCGTACGCACCACTCGCGCGCGTCCAAGGGCCGTACGCGCACCGCAACAACCCCCGGCACCGAACCCCGAGCGGTACAAGGCACCGGGCCGAGCCGTCCAACCCCGAGCACAGGGAGAGAAATCAGCCACATCCCATCACCATCTCGGCCAGCGGCAACCACCCGCCACCGGACCCGCTGTTCACATACGGCCGATTCGGGCCTGCCCCGCCCCTCTCCCCGAATTCCGGCCGCGCGGACCTCTTACGGCATCGCGATGGTGATCGGCGAAACGTCCGCTTAACGAACATGACCTTTCCGGCAACGAACGAGTTCCGGCCAACTTGTTGACGCGGTCCTGACAGGACCATCTTCCGGCTGACACTCTTCACCCCGTTCCGCGCACTTCTCGTTCTTCCCGTCGGCTCACCCTGCCGCCGGTACCCCCCTCGCAGAAGGAGTCCGCGTGAGATCCACGCCCAGCCGTCGCGCCACCGCGACCGGCGCTCTGATAGCCGCAGCAGCCCTCCTCGCCGTCGGAGTCCAGACCGGTACGGCCACTGCCACTCCCGGCAGCGCCACCGCAGCGGTACCGGCGGCCGCCGGCGCCGACCACGGTGCCCTGGCCAAGCAGCTCACCCCGTCCAAGCGCGCCGAGCTGATCCGCGAGGCCGACGCGACCAAGGCGGCCACGGCCAAGGAGCTCGGTCTCGGCTCCCAGGAGAAGCTCGTCGTCCGGGATGTCGTCCAGGACAACGACGGCACCACGCACACGCGTTACGAGCGCACCTTCGCCGGACTTCCGGTGCTCGGCGGCGACCTGATCGTCCAGGAGTCCAAGTCCGGGGCGACCCAGGGCGTCACCAAGGCCTCCAAGGTGACCAGTGGTCAGCTGAAGGCCGTGGACCTCAAGGCGGACGTCGCGCCCGCCAAGGCCGAGAAGCAGGCGCTCGGCCTCGCCAAGGCCGACGGTTCGAAGAGGACCGAGGCCGACCGGGCGCCCCGCAAGGTGGTCTGGATGGCGCAGGGCAAGCCGCAGCTCGCCTACGAGACCGTCGTCGGCGGCCTCCAGCAGGACGGCACCCCCAACGAGCTGCACGTCATCACGGACGCGGCCACCGGGGCGAAGCTGTACGAGTGGCAGGGTGTCGAGAACGGCACCGGCAACACCCAGTACAACGGCCAGGTCACCCTCGGCACCGCCCCGTCGTACACGCTGACCGACACGGGCCGCGGCAACCACAAGACCTACAACCTGAACCACGGGTCGTCCGGCACCGGGACGCTGTTCACCAACTCCACGGACGTGTGGGGCAACGGCAACCCGTCGAACGCCGAGACCGCCGCCGCGGACGCCCACTACGGCGCGGCCGAGACCTGGGACTACTACAAGAACGTGCACGGCCGCACCGGTATCCGCGGTGACGGTGTCGGCGCGTACTCCCGCGTCCACTACGGCAACGCCTACGTCAACGCCTTCTGGCAGGACAGCTGCTTCTGCATGACGTACGGCGACGGCGAGGGCAACGTCAAGCCGCTGACCTCGCTCGACGTGGCCGCGCACGAGATGTCGCACGGTGTCACCGCCGCCACCGCCAACCTGGTCTACAGCGGCGAGTCCGGTGGCCTGAACGAGGCGACCAGCGACATCTTCGCCGCGGGCGTGGAGTTCTACTCCAACACCACCGCGGACCCGGGCGACTACCTCGTCGGCGAGAAGATCGACATCAACGGCGACGGCACTCCGCTGCGCTACATGGACAAGCCGAGCAAGGACGGCGCGTCCAAGGACGCGTGGTACTCGGGCATCGGCAACATCGACGTCCACTACTCCTCGGGCCCGGCGAACCACTTCTTCTACCTGCTCTCCGAGGGCAGCGGCGCCAAGGTCGTCAACGGGGTCTCCTACGACTCCCCGACCTCCGACGGCCTGCCGGTGACCGGCATCGGCCGCGCCAAGGCCGAGCAGATCTGGTTCAAGGCGCTCACCACCAAGTTCACCTCCACGACGAACTACGCGGCGGCCCGCACCGGCACCCTCGCCGTGGCCGGTGAGCTGTACGGCACGACCAGCGCCGAGTACAAGGCGGTCGGCGACGCCTGGGCGGCCATCAACGTCGGCACCCGTGACGGCGGCAACCCGGACCCGGGCGGCAAGGTCTTCGAGAACAAGACCACGGTCGCCATCCCGGACCGCGGTGCGGCCGTCTACAGCTCGGTCAACGTCACCGGTATCACCGGCAACGCGCCCAGCACCCTCAAGGTCGGCGTGGACATCACCCACACCTACCGCGGTGACCTGGTCATCGACCTCGTCGCCCCGGACGGCACGGCCTACCGGCTGAAGAACTCGGGCTTCGACTCGGCGGACAACGTCCAGACGACCTACACGGTCGACGCGTCGTCCGAGGTGGCCAACGGCACCTGGAAGCTGAAGGTCCAGGACGTCTACTCGGGCGACACCGGCAAGATCAACAGCTTCAAGCTGACCTTCTGAACCGGGTCGGTGTCTGAACCGGATCGGCGTCCGAACCGGCCGGCGGGTCCTGAAACCAGCTGACGTTCCGAACCCGTCGGCCTTCTGAACCCGGAGCCGGGTCCGGCTGCGATACGAACCGCCCGGGAGGAGCTCTCGCTTCCTCCCGGGCGGTTTCACGTCCGCGGCGGGTACCGGGGCCGGGCGGACGGTGCGTCAGCGCATCAGCAGACCCGCGCCGTCACCCATCGAATCCGTGGGCAGTGCCACCAGGCCGAGTTCCGCGCTGGTCGCCAGCAGCGGATGGGCGGGAAGCACCCGGACCGTGTAGCCGTACGGCCCGGTGCGATCGAGGGCCAGCGGACCGTCGTAAAGCCAGCGGCCCTCCAGGTCCTGGCCCCCGGCGGGCTTCAGCGGGAAGACCTGGGCGTCCGAGATCCCGTCGGCGGCGTCCACCCGGCCGGCCACCGCTTGGACCTCCACATCGGCCGGCTCCAGCACCCCGAGGGCGATCCGGACCCGCAGCACCAGCGTCGACCCCAGCTCGGCCGAGCCGCCCGCCGTATTGGGCGCCATGGCCTCCACATGGTCGACGCCGACGCGCGGCCAGGCGGCGCGGACCCTGGCCTTCCAGTCGGCGAGCTGCCGGGCCGTGCCGGGATCCAGCGCACGCTGGGCGATCGCGGCGGGCGCGTACAGCCGCTCCACATACTCGGACACCATGCGACCTGCCAGAACTTTGGGCCCGAGGGTGCCCAGCGTGCGGCGGACCATCTCGATCCAGCGCTCGGGGAGCCCTTCGCCGCCCCGGTCGTAGAAGCGCGGCGCGACCCGGTCCTCGATCAGCTCGTAGAGGGCGCCCGCCTCCAGATCGTCACGGCGGTCCTCGTCCATGACCAGACCGTCGGCCGTCGGGATCGCCCATCCGAAGTCCGGCTCGAACCACTCGTCCCACCAGCCGTCGAGGACCGAGAGATTGAGGCAACCGTTGAGCGCGGCCTTCATGCCGCTCGTACCACAGGCCTCCAGGGGGCGCAGCGGGTTGTTGAGCCAGACGTCGCAGCCCGGGTAGAGCTTCTGCGCCATGGCCATCCCGTAGTCCGGCAGGAACACGATGCGATGGCGCACCCGGGGATCGTCGGAGAACCGCACCAGCTCCCGCACCAGCCGCTTTCCGCTGTCATCGGCGGGGTGGGCCTTGCCGGCGACGACGATCTGGATCGGGCGGGTCGGGTGGAGCAGCAGTTCCCTCAGCCGGTCACGGTCGCGCAGCATCAGCGTCAGCCGCTTGTACGAGGGCACTCGCCTGGCGAAGCCGATCGTCAGCACGTCCGGGTCCAGCACGCTGTCGATCCAGCCGAGTTCGGCCGCTTCCGCGCCCCGGGTGCGCCATGAGGCGTAGAGCCGCTCGCGCACCTCGGTGACCAGTTGTCCGCGCAGGGCCCGCCGCAGGTCCCAGAGTTCCCGGTCCGGGACGTCGGCGGCGGAGTCCCAGCGTCCGGGAGTGCCGCCGTACCCCTTGCGCAGCCGGAGGATCTCGGGCGCGACCCAGGTGGGTGCGTGGACCCCGTTGGTCACCGAGGTGATCGGCACCTCCGCGGCGTCGAAGCCCGGCCACAGCCCGGCGAACATCTCGCGGCTGACCGACCCGTGGAGCGTGGAGACCCCGTTGGCCCGCTGGGCGAGCCGCAGCCCCATCACCGCCATGTTGAAGAGCTCGGGCTCACCGCCGGGGTGGGTCTCCACGCCCAGTTGCAGGATGCGTTCGACGCCCACTCCCGGAAGTTCGCCGTCGTCCCCGAAGTGCCGGGCGACGAGTTCGCGGTCGAACCGGTCGATCCCGGCGGGCACGGGCGTGTGAGTGGTGAAGACCGTGCCGGCCCGCACGGACTCCACCGCGGAGTCGAAGTCCAGCCCGGTGCCGGAGAGTTCACGAATCCGTTCGAGTCCGAGGAAGCCGGCGTGCCCCTCGTTGGTGTGGAACACCTCGGGCGCCGGATGCCCTGTGAGGCGGCAGTACGTCCGCACGGCCCGTACGCCGCCGATACCGAGGAGCATCTCCTGCAGCAGCCGGTGCTCGCTGCCGCCGCCGTACAGCCGGTCGGTCACCTCGCGTTCGCCCGGCGCGTTCTCCTCCACGTCGGAGTCGAGCATCAGCAGCGGCACGCGTCCCACCTGGGCCTGCCAGATGTGGGCGTGCAGCGAACGGCCACCGGGAAGGGCGAGGACCACCCGGCTCGGGGTTCCGTCGGCTTCGCGGATCAGGGTGAGCGGCAACTCGTTCGGATCGAGTACGGGATAGTGCTCCTGCTGCCAGCCGTCGCGGGACAGGCTCTGGCGGAAGTAGCCGTGCCGGTAGAGCAGGCCGACCGCGATGAGGGGGACGCCCAGATCGCTGGAGGCCTTGAGATGGTCGCCGGCGAGGATGCCGAGCCCGCCGGAGTACTGGGGCAGTGCGGCGGTCACGCCGAACTCGGGTGAGAAGTAGGCAACGGCGGCCGGCAGCTCTGCTCCCTGGGCCAGCTGCTCCTGGTACCACCTGGGACCGTCCAGGTAGTCCCGGAGGTCTGCGGACACCTGGGTCAGCCGGTGCAGGAACTGCTGGTCCAGGGCCAGCTCGGCAAGTCGCCCGGCGGATACGGCACCGAGCAGCCGCACGGGGTCGCATTCCGCCGTCCGCCGGATCTCCGGGTCGACGGCCTGGAAGAGCTCACGGGTCTCGGTGTGCCAGGACCAGCGCAGATTGCGGGCGAGGTCACTGAGTGGTTGAAGGGGATCGGGGAGGACGGGACGCACGGTGAATCGACGAATGGCCTTCACGTATTCCACCTTTACAGGGGACGTACGGATCCGAGGGGACGCACCACGGTGTGCGCCTCTCCGTCACCCTCGACGTCAACGGTGGGCCGTTCGCCGCAGCCACGGCGCGCGACCGGCTCACAGCGCGTGCCATCGGCCGGTCGCCCGCCCCTTCTCCGCCCCGTGGCGACCTCCTCCCCGCCCGCCCCCATCACATCCGCATCCGCATCCGGGGCCCCGAACGGCCGGTCCAGGCACATCCGCCACATAGGTAATGGCCGATTCCGTCCCCTCGTTCGGTCTTGTGGCACTTCGCACCGAGGGGAAAGCTGCCCAGTGGCGTCCGAAGGGGCGCCGGCGAGCCCCGAGCACGCGGGGCGGCGCTCGGCGCATTCAGGTCGTCACAGATACGCCCGAGTAGTTGACACACCACCGGATTGGCCCCCCGAGAAGCATGGGAAGGCTTCTCCGGTACACAGCCCGAGTCCATCCCGGGACCACGCGAATGCCGCCCGAATGCAGCACGAATGCGAGGCACCTGCGGGACCGGTTTTCATCCGGTTTACATCCGCGCAACACATCCGCGCCCCAGCAGTTCGAGTGCCATTCGAGTGAATGCGGACAGGAGCGGCCATGCCCACACCCCATCAGCCGTCAACGGAGCAGCTAGAAAGGACGGACCCCATCGGTCGCGGTGCGCGTATTTCGCCCTCCGCGGCCGCATCGCGCCCCGTTCACCCCGTCCAGTCCCCAGGTGATTCCATGATCGGTCGCATTCCCGTCCTCGACGTCCGTCCCCTCGTCGACTGCGGCAGAAGGCCCGCCAAGGCCGTTGCCCAAGAGACCTTCCAGGTCACCGCGACCGTCTTCCGCGAGGGCCATGACGCCGTCGCCGCCAATGTGGTCCTGCTGGATTCGAGCGGGCGCCCCGGTCCCTGGACGCCGATGCGCGAGCTCGCCCCTGGCACCGACCGCTGGGGCGCCGATGTCACCCCGGTCTCCGAGGGCCGCTGGACGTATACGGTCGAGGCCTGGAGCGACCCGGTCACCACCTGGCGCCGGCACGCCCTGATCAAGATCCCGGCGGGGATCGACACCGCTCTCGTCCTGGCGGAGGGCGCCGAGCTGTACGAGCGGGCCGCCGCGGGCGTACCCAAGCGGGATGGGCGCGAGGCGGTGCTGGACGCGGCCGACGCACTGCGCGACGGGTCCCGCCCGGCCGCCGCCCGGCTCGCCGCGGCGCTGGTCCCCGAGGCGCAGGCCGCGCTCGCCCGTCACCCGCTGCGCGAACTGGTCACCGCATCCCGCCCGCTTCCTCTGCTGGTCGAGCGCCGGCGGGCCCTGTTCGGCTCCTGGTACGAGCTGTTCCCCCGCTCGGAGGGCGCCAGGGTCGAACCGGCCGAACCGGCCGGGGCGAAGAAGAAGGGCAGGGCGGGGAAGCCGGGAAGGGCGGCGGAACAGCCGGTGAGAATCATCAGCGGCACCTTCCGTACGGCTGCCGAGCGGCTTCCCGCGGTCGCCGCCATGGGTTTCGACGTCGTCTATCTCCCGCCCGTCCACCCCATCGGAACCACCCACCGCAAGGGCCCCAACAACTCGCTGTCCCCCGCTCCCCACGACGTGGGCGTGCCCTGGGCGATCGGCTCGGCCGAGGGCGGTCACGACGCGGTCCATCCCGAGCTGGGCACCCTCGACGACTTCGATCACTTCGTCGAGACCGCCCGCACCCTGCGCATGGAGATCGCGCTGGATTTCGCACTCCAGTGTTCTCCCGACCATCCCTGGGTGGAGAAACACCCCGAGTGGTTCCACCATCGCGCCGACGGCACCATCGCCTACGCCGAGAATCCGCCGAAGAAATACCAGGACATCTATCCGATCGCCTTCGACAAGGATCTTCCCGGCCTGGTCACGGAGACGTTGCGCATTCTGCGCTTCTGGATGGATCACGGGGTACGGATCTTCCGCGTCGACAATCCGCACACCAAACCGGTGATCTTCTGGGAGAAGGTGATCACCGGTATCAACCGGACCGACCCGGATGTGATCTTCCTGGCCGAGGCATTCACCCGGCCCGCAATGATGAAGACGCTCGCCGCCATCGGCTTCCAGCAGTCGTACACGTATTTCACCTGGCGCAACACCCGGCAGGAAATCACCGAGTACGTCACGGAGCTGTCGGGCGAATCCGCCTCCTGCATGCGGCCCAACTTCTTCGTGAACACCCCGGACATCCTGCCGGGTTACCTCCAGGACGGGGGCCGTCCGGCCTTCGAGGCGCGGGCCGTTCTCGCCGCGACGCTCTCCCCGACCTGGGGCGTGTACGCGGGGTACGAGCTGTGCGAGAACACCCCGATCCGGCCCGGCAGCGAGGAGTACATCGACTCGGAGAAGTACGAAATCCGGCCCAGGGACTGGGAGTCGGCCGAGCGCGAGGGCCGTTCGCTGGTTCCGCTCATCACTTCACTCAACCGCATCAGGCGCCGCCACCCGGCGTTGCAGCAGCTGCGCGATGTGCACTTCCACTCCGCGGACAACGACGCGTTGATCGCGTACAGCAAGCGTTCGGGTTCGAACATCGTTCTGGTGGTCGTCAACCTCGACCCGCACCACACCCAGGAGGCCACGGTCTCGTTGGACATGCCGCAACTCGGCCTCGACTGGCACGAGAGCGTGCCGGTGCGCGACGAGCTCACCGGCGATACCTATCACTGGGGCAGGACCTTCTATGTGCGTCTGGAGCCGGGCGTCACGCCCGCGCACATCGTCGTCCTGCGACCGTCCCCGCCGACCGGAGGGTCACCCACACCATGATCGTCAATGAGCCCGTCCACGACCTGTTCGAGGACACCCCGGCCAAGGACCGCGATCCCGACTGGTTCAAGCGCGCCGTTTTCTACGAGGTCCTCGTCCGGTCCTTCCAGGACTCCAACGGAGACGGCATCGGCGACCTCAAGGGCATCACCGCCAAGCTGGACTATCTGCAGTGGCTGGGCGTCGACTGTCTCTGGCTGCCGCCGTTCTTCAAGTCGCCGCTGCGCGACGGCGGCTACGACGTGTCCGACTACACCGCCGTGCTGCCGGAGTTCGGCGATCTGGCCGACTTCGTGGAGTTCGTCGACGCCGCGCACCAGCGCGGGATGCGCGTGATCATCGACTTCGTCATGAACCACACGAGCGATCAGCACGAGTGGTTCCAACAGTCGCGCACCGACCCGGAAGGGCCCTACGGCGACTACTACGTCTGGGCCGACGACGACAAGCAGTTCCCGGACGCCCGGATCATCTTCGTCGACACGGAGACGTCCAACTGGACCTTCGACCCGGTGCGCAAGCAGTACTACTGGCACCGGTTCTTCTCCCACCAGCCCGATCTCAACTACGAGAACCCGGCGGTGCAGGAGGAGATCATCTCCGCGCTGCGCTTCTGGCTGGACCTCGGCATCGACGGATTCCGCGTGGACGCCGTGCCGTATCTCTACCAACGGGAGGGCACCAACTGCGAGAACCTTCCGGAGACGCACGACTTCCTGAAGCGGGTCCGCAAGGAGATCGACGCGAACTATCCGGACACCGTGCTGCTCGCCGAGGCCAATCAGTGGCCGGAGGACGTCGTCGACTACTTCGGCGAGTTCCAGGCCGGCGGCGACGAGTGCCACATGGCGTTCCACTTCCCTGTGATGCCACGGATCTTCATGGCCGTCCGGCGCGAGAGCCGCTACCCGGTCTCCGAAATCCTGGCGAAGACACCGGCGATCCCGAAGAACTGTCAGTGGGGAATCTTCCTGCGCAACCATGACGAGCTCACCCTCGAAATGGTCACGGACGAAGAACGCGACTACATGTACGCGGAGTACGCCAAGGATCCCCGGATGCGGGCCAACATCGGTATCCGGCGGCGGCTGGCACCCCTGCTGGACAACGACCGCAACCAGATCGAGCTGTTCACGGCGCTGCTGCTGTCCCTGCCCGGCTCCCCGATCCTCTACTACGGGGACGAGATCGGGATGGGCGACAACATCTGGCTGGGCGACCGGGATGCCGTACGCACTCCGATGCAGTGGACTCCCGACCGGAACGCAGGGTTCTCCTCCAGTGATCCCGGGCGGCTCTACCTCCCCACGATCATGGACCCGGTCTACGGCTACCAAGTCACCAATGTCGAGGCGGCGATGGCCTCCCCGTCGTCGCTGCTGCACTGGACGCGACGGATGATCGAGATCCGCAAGCAGAATCGGGCCTTCGGTCTCGGGTCGTACAACGAACTGCCGTCCTCGAACCCCGCAGTGCTCGCCTTCACCCGTGAGTACAAGGACGATCTCGTGCTCTGCGTGCACAACTTCTCGCGGTTCGCGCAGCCGACGGAGATCGATCTGCGGTCGTTCGACGGGCGTCATCCGGTGGAGTTGATCGGCGGGGTGCGCTTCCCCGCCATCGGTCAGTGGCCCTATCTGCTGACTCTCGCGGGACACGGGTTCTACTGGTTCCGGCTGCGGAAGGACGCACCGCCGAGCTGACCCGGCGTCGCTTCGCACCACCAACCGCGGGGCGGTTTCCGCCGCCCCGCACGGGGCACTCTCCCCCGCATCGAACACTTCCGGTCCCTTCCGGGTCCCCTCTGGCGTTTCGATCCCTTCGAGTCGAGTCCGTACGGACCATCCTGACCCGACACGTCCCGCACAGCCGGACAGCTATTGCCGCAATCCGGGACACTCTTCGCATCCTGTGGTGTGCCCGGGGAAAGGACGCGATGCCATGTCGGAGGCTGCATCCACTCGGGTCGCCCTGGCTGACAGCACAGCCCTGCTCCCGTCTCTCGCCCCCCTGTTGCACGAATGGCTGCCCCGGCAGCGGTGGTTCGCGGGCAAGGGCCGGCCGATCACCGCGTTCTCGCTGGTGTCGGCGACCGAGATACTGCCGGTGGACACCGATCCCGTCGGCGCTCGCACCCGGACCGGGCTGCTCCATCTACTGGTCCGGGTCCACCAGCCCTCCATGCCCGCGCAGTCGCCGGACGACTGCTACCAACTGCTGCTCGGCGTAAGGTCAGCGCTGCCGCCACGGCTGGCGCCCGCACTCATCGGCCATGTGGCCAAAGGACCGCTCGCCGGCCGCACCGTCTACGAGGGGCTGCACGACCCGCGCCTGGCCGAACTCCTGCTGGAACGGTTCCGTACCCCCGGCACCCTCGGCGCCCTGCGCTTCGACCGGGGCGGTGCCCCCATCGCCGCGGGGCTGGCACCGCGCGTGCTCGACACCGAGCAGTCCAACACCTCGCTCGTCTACGGCAACGCCTACATCCTCAAGATCTTCCGCCGGATCTTCCCGGGCACCAACCCCGATCTGGAACTGCCGCTCGCGCTCGCGCGCGAGGGCTGCGGACGAGTGCCCGCCCCCGTCGCCTGGTTCGAAGCCGCCGCCCCGGGGCCGCTCACCCTCGGCGTCCTGCAGCCGTTCCTGCGCGGCGCGCAGGACGGCTGGCAGCTCGCCCTGCGCGCCCTCGCCAAGGGCCTGGACTTCACCGCCGAGGCCCACGCCCTCGGCACGGCCACCGCCGAGGTGCACACCGCGCTCGCCGCTGCCCTGCCGACGCCCACCCTGCGCCGCTCCCAGACCGAGCATCTCGCCGCCGCGATGGTGCAGCGGCTGGAAGCCGCCGCACAGGCGGTCCCGGCGCTCATGCCGTACGTCCCCGGGCTGCGTACCGCCTTCGACGCGGTGGCCGCACTGGGTCACCGGGGTCACGACTGGGCGGCCCAGCGGGTCCACGGCGATCTCCATCTCGGCCAGACGCTGCGCGCGGCCGACGGTTTCTGGTCGCTGATCGACTTCGAGGGCGAGCCGGCCAGACCGCTGCCCGAGCGCCGCCGTCCGCAGCCACCGGTACGCGACATCGCCGGCATGCTCCGCTCCTTCGACTACGCGGCCCGCTCGCACCGCCCGTGGAACGCCGAGTGGGCGGCACGCTGCCGGACCGCCTACTGCGAGGGGTATGCCAAGGCCTCGGGCGTCGACCCGCGCAGCGAACCGGAGCTCTTGCGCGCCCACGAGACGGACAAGGCGGTGTACGAGGTGCTGTACGAGGCACGGCACCGGCCCGACTGGCTTCCGGTTCCGATGGCGGCGATCCAGCGGCTGGCCGCCGTCGCCGACTGACGGACCGGGTGCCGCCGCCCGCCGGCGGACCCGCCGTCGTCGCAACCGCACCACCGCCCGTCCCCGTCCCGCCCTGTCCGGCCCTGTTCGGCCCTGTTCGGCCCTGTCCGGCCCCATTCCGCCCCGACAACACCCTCCGAGGAGGCTGTCCCTGTGACCGCCCGCAAGCCGTCCCGCAAAACGCCCGCCGCCACCGAGGCCCCCCAAGTCCCTCTGCTCACACCGGACGGGACGGCACCCCCCGCGACCCCGGCGAAGGAGGCCGCGCCGCCCCCTTCGGAACCGGCAGCGCCGGACGATCCGGCCACGCGGAAGAAGCCTGCGGGCAAGCAAGCCGCCGGTACCGGTGCCGCGCCGCCGCGTCCTCGCCGGGGCGCCGCCGGACAGGGAGTACGCCAGGCGCGCCCCCTCGACGACGGCGACCGGGGCCGGCTGCTCGCCGGTGAGCACCATGCCCCGCACGACCTGCTCGGCGCCCACATGGTCCGCGGCGGTGTGACCTTCCGGGTGCTGCGCCCGTACGCGCGGTCCGTGACCGTGCTCGCCAAGGGGCTACGGGCGCAACTGCACGACGATGGCGACGGCCTCTTCTCGGGGCTGCTGCCGATGCCCTCACTCCCCGAGTACCAACTCCTGGTCGCCTACGAGGACAACGAGATCGAGGTGCAGGATCCGTACCGTTTCCTGCCCGCGCTCGGCGATCTCGATCTGCATCTGATCGGCGAGGGACGCCACGAGGAGCTGTGGACCGCCCTCGGCACTCAGCCCATGGAACACCAGGGGGTCGCGGGGACCCGGTTCACCGTCTGGGCCCCCGACGCCCGCGGTGTGCGGGTCGTCGGGGACTTCAACTACTGGGACGGCACCGGCTTCCCGATGCGTTCGCTCGGCTCCAGCGGGGTGTGGGAGCTGTTCGTGCCCGCGATCGGGGAGGGCGCGCTCTACAAGTTCGACATCTGCCGCCCGGACGGTTCGCACACCACACGAGCCGACCCGATGGCCCGCCGTACCGAAGTACCGCCCTCCACTGCCTCGATCGTGACGGCCTCGCACCATGAGTGGCAGGACCAGGAGTGGATGGCGCACCGCGGGGACCTGCCGGTGCACGAGGCGCCGTTCTCCGTGTACGAGGTGCATCTTCCGTCCTGGCGGCCGGGACTCACCTACCGCCAGCTGGCCTCACAACTCCCCGCGTACGTAAGGGATCTGGGGTTCACGCATGTGGAGATGATGCCCGTCTCCGAGCATCCCTTCGGCGGTTCCTGGGGCTATCAGGTCACCGGCTTCTACGCCCCGACATCACGCATGGGCACACCGGACGACTTCCGGTTCCTCGTCGACGCGCTGCACCGGGCCGGTATCGGCGTCATCGTCGACTGGGTGCCCGCGCACTTCCCGCGCGACGACTGGGCGCTCGCGGAGTTCGACGGCCGCCCGCTGTACGAGCACTCGGACCCGTCACGGGCGGCGCATCCGGACTGGGGCACGCTGGAGTTCGACTACGGGCGCAAGGAGGTACGCAACTTCCTTGTCAGCAATGCCACTTACTGGTGCGAGGAGTTCCACATCGATGGGCTGCGGGTCGACGCCGTCGCCTCGATGCTCTATCTCGACTACTCGCGCGAGAACGGGGAATGGTCCCCGAACGAGCGCGGCGGCCGGGAGAACCTGGACGCCGTCGCCTTCCTCCAGGAAATGAACGCAACCGTCTACCGGCGCAATCCGGGTGTGGTCACCATCGCCGAGGAGTCCACCGCCTGGAACGGCGTCACCCGCGCCACCCACCACGTCGGCCCCGACGGCTTCGGCGGGCTCGGCTTCGGGCTGAAGTGGAACATGGGCTGGATGCACGACTCCCTGCAGTACGTCTCGAAGGAGCCGGTGCACCGCAAGTATCACCACAACGAGATGACCTTCTCGATGGTGTACGCGTACAGCGAGAACTACGTCCTGCCGATCTCGCACGACGAGGTGGTGCACGGAAAGCAGGCGCTGGTCAGCAAGATGCCCGGCGACTGGTGGCAGCGGCGCGCCAACCACCGGGCGTACCTCGGCTTCATGTGGGCCCATCCCGGAAAGCAACTCCTCTTCATGGGGCAGGAGTTCGCCCAGGGAGCGGAGTGGTCGGAGGGGCACGGCCCGGACTGGTGGCTGCTCGACCCTTCGTACGAGGCGGAGAGCGACCACCGGGGCGTACGCACCCTGGTCGGCGACCTGAACACGGTGTACCGCGCCACCCCCGCGCTCTGGCAGCGCGACACCGTCCCGGAAGGCTTCGACTGGGTGGACGGCGGTGCGGCCGAGGACAACGCCTTCGCCTTCCTGCGCTTCGACGCGCACGGCTCGCCGCTTCTCGCCGTCAGCAATTTCTCCCCGGTGGTGCGGCACGACTACCGCATCGGCGTCCCGGACGTCCTCGGTGATCAGGTCGCGTGGGCGGAGGTCCTCAACACGGACGCCGCGCGGTACGGCGGCAGCGACGTACACCATCCCGGGCCGCTGAAGCCCGAACCGGTGGCCGCGCACGGCCGGCCCGGCAGCATCCTGCTGACGCTGCCGCCGCTGGCGACGGTCTGGCTGAAGCCGGTCTGAGCCCACCCGCGGGGCCCGCGGCCGGCTCCGGGCTGCGGGCCCCGCACCATGCCGCTCAGCCGCCGAGCGCCTCGACCGTACTCGCCCAGGAATCGGTGCCGTGCCCCTCGGCGATCGCACGGTCGGAGACGGCCTTGATCGCCTCCAGCCGGGACGTGTCCAGCCCCCTGCTGCGGGACGCGTGCAGCAGGTGATCGACACCGGCGGTCATCATGGCGAGGTTGGCACCCGCGCCGTTGTACTCCTTCGCGTCGATGTCGGCCGCCGTCCCGGCTATCCAGGCCAGGCCGACCGAGGCTCGGAACTCGGGACTCGGGGCACATGGGCTGCCTTCGGTCCTGAACCGGCATGCAGCATGATGTGGGCGTGATCACCATTCATCTGAAATACGAGATCGACGCCGACAAGCTTGAGGACTTCGAGGAGTACGGCCGCCGCTGGGTCGGGCTCGTCAACCGTTTCGGCGGGACGCACCACGGCTACTTCCTGCCGAGTGAGGGCGACAGCGACATCGCCTACGCCCTCTTCTCCTTTCCCAGTCTCGCCGCGTACGAGCAGTACCGCACGGACAGCATGTCCGACCCGGACTGCCAGGATGCCTTCGAACTGGCTCGTAACACCCGCTGCATCAAACGGTACGAGCGCCGCTTCCTCCGGCCGCTCGACGTCATGCCCTAGGCCAGGGGCCAGGCTTGAACGACTCCCCCGAAGTCCGCCGACCGTCCCCTCGCGTCCAACCTGACTCCCGGGGCTGACGAGTTCAGGCTCGGCCACGTGCAGGAGTAGCCCAAAGTCGGCAGCCGCGAGCCCCCGTGGGCCTACCCTCTCGGCCCGTCCGGGTCGCGTGATCACGCGGTGCTACGCTGGCGGCGCCTCAGCGGATGCACGGAGCGCACCGGGATGGGCCCGTGGGGGTGCGCGTCGCGGCCGTTCGTCGTCACGGTTCGCCCTGATCCGTTGAACGTTGGCGGCGAGCCTTCCGGCGATCCGTCCCGTGCGGATCCTTAAGAGACCGCCGACCGGCCCGTGGGAGGCTGAGTGTCCGTGTCCGTCACTGCTCCTGGGGCGCACGGCGACATACTCAGGATGCGCCCACTGCAGGCCCTCGGACTCTCCGCGACCGCCGAAGCCGCCTACCTCGCGCTCGTGGAGTACGGTCCGCAGACCCTGGCCGAGCTCATCGGACGGTGGGGACCGGTCGGGTCGCCCGCCGAAGAGCTCCCGCAGGCGATCGACGAACTCACCCGCATCGGCCTGGTGTCGCGCGTCGGCGACAGGCTGACCGCGCAGCCACCGCGCGCGGCGCTCGAGGCCGTCGCCGAACGGCGCGCACGCGAAGCCCGGAACGCCTACGAGAGTGCGACGCTCCTGTCGCGGTTCTGGTTCGACCACACCTCGGGATCGGACTACGTGGAGGTCGTCGACACCTCCTCCAGACCCGATGCGATCCAGCGGCGGATCCACCGCGAGGCCGCGTCGGAGGTGCGCGCTCTGTCAATCGGGCCGGCGGGTGGGGGCGAGCGTGGGCCGGAGGTGGACACCGAAGCGTTGGACGCCATGTCCCGCGGGATCGTCTACCGGGTGGTGTACAGCGCCAACATCCTGCAGGTGCCCAAGGCGCTGGAGGCGGCACACGCGTGCGTCGCCCGCGGGGAGCAGGCACGGGTCTTCCATGATGTCGCGCTGAACGCACTGGTCTGCGACGACCGTCTGGCCGTGCTGTCCGTCACCGCACCGGACCGGGTGGGACACCACAGCGTGATCGTCCACCGGTCGGGCCTGCTGGACGGGCTTGTCGGAGTCTTCGAGTCGTACTGGCGGATGGCCGTCCCGCTTCCTTCCGTCCGCGAGGTCGTCGACCTCGAGACCAGTCGGAGGGACGACGCGCGACAGCTCTTGAACTACCTCGGTGCCGGGCTGACCGATGAGTCGATCGCCCGTGAGCTCGGGGTGAGCGAGCGGACCGTGTCCCGACGCATCGCCCGGCTGCAGGAGGTGCTCGGCGCCCAGACCCGGTTCCAGCTCGGTGTCCAAGCCGGCCGCCGCGGCTGGTTCTGAACCGCAGCCCTGTCCAGGCACCGCAGCCTTAGCGAAGCGCTCCCTCGCATTCTGTGCCGGCATGCCGCTCTCGCCTGACGTGCGCCCGGGGCGGGCCGACCCGCCCCGGGCGGTGGCGGGGCACTCGGACGAGTGCCCCGCTGTACTGCCGCCGGACCGTGCGTCAGTTGACGGCGTCCGGCTTGACCAGGTCGGGAAGCTTGGCATCGAACATCCCGGCGAACTTGAGCGACGGCAGGATGTGGCCCTGGTCCGGGGCGTCCTCGACCACGTCAGCCGCCCAGGTGGACGCGGCGAGCCGCTGGTTCGGCGTGCCGTGGTGGCCCGGGTTGTCGAAGCCGCAGTCCCCGACCTGGTAGAAGGACTTCTGGGCCTTCAGGACACGGGCGGTGTTGAGCGCCTCGCCGCGGGCGTGGGTCACGTAGTACGTCCCGAAGGCATCTGCCATGAGCTCGGTACGGCGGGTGGCCTCGGGACCGTCGAGGTCGCCCGCGAAGAGGTCGTCCTCGTACTGCACGTGGTGGCCGAACTCGTGGCCCACGATCGCCCGCGGCGCGACATCGCCCAGTCCCACGGCGTCCATGCCCTGCAGGATGCCGTCGCCCACGATGATCCGGTCGGAGATGCCGGTCGGCTCCGGCTCGCGCTCCTCGGTGTAGGCGAATGCGTTGAAGCTGAAGACCGGGTTGGCGCCGCCCTTGAGGATCGGTTCCATGTTGACCAGTTCGATGAACATGTCGGCCAGGTCGAGTTGGTCCTCGGGGGTCCCTCCGTACAGCGCGGCGAGCGTACGGGCGACCCGCTCGGGGCTGGAGAAGACATCGGCCCCGTGCAGGGGTATCAGCTGGATGTCCGCCGAGTCGATGTCCCAGAAGCGCTTGAGGTTCTTCATCTCGGCGGGGAGCTTCTGGGTGTACTCGCCGTTGACACCGAAGGTGTTCGAGCTCGACTCCTCGCCGAAGATCAGCGCGTCGTAGGTCGGGAGGTTGAAGCCGTCGAAGATCGAGAGCATAAAGATGGTGAACGGGTCTTCGGCGCCCATGAGAAGGCTGCGGGCCCAGGTCTTGAGCTCCGTCGACTGGCACTGGTGGTCGTCGGGGTTGATCACGCTGTCGCGGATCGCGCTCCACCGCGAGTCGTCGATGCCGTACTTCGCAGCGGCTGCCTGGGCGCGGGACTCCCAGTCGGCCGGCAGTTCGGCCAGGATCTGCTCGGCAAGGGCTTTGGCCCGCGGGGTCGCCGTGGAGCTGTCGATGGCCGACTGAAGTGCCTGGCTGGTGACGCTCGTCGTCGCGTTCCTGTCGGCGGCGTGCACAGGAAGCGCCGCACCGAGCGCGCAGGTCGCGGCGACTGCCAGACTGGCCGCCAGGGAGAGGGTCTTCTTCACAGGGGCTCCTTTTCGAGGCACCCGCAGGTGTATCCGCGGGCAAACCCAGTGTGTAAGCCCCGTTGCAGGCTGTGAACACCTTCCGGCTGACCGGAACCGGCAGTGTCTGAAACCCGACAACCACTTCAACGGCTGTCGACCGTCCACGCCGTCACCGACCTCACCGCCGAACAAGCCGGACCGCCCCAACTCGCCCAAATCACCCAACTCGTGGGCGACCACTGGAAGATCGAGGCCCGGCGCCACGTCAGTGACACCACGTTCGCCGAGGACGCCTCCCAGCTGCGGACCGGCACCGCACCCCGCGCGATGGCCACTTGGCGCAACCTCGTGGGCCGGGCGTCTGCGTGATTCGACATTCGTCGGGCCGGCGCTGGGATCGTCCCGACATTCGACCGATGACGGAGCTGTGCCGCCGGCCATAAAGTCCGCGCAAATCTGTCATCCGGCCGAAGGGACGGACAAAGTCTCGTGCACCGTGTCCCGTCGAATCCCTCGTTTTCCCGAAAAGCACGCTGGGCCGCGGAAACGAGTCGCAGCCGAAGAAGTACGACTGAGCCGAGATCTGCCTGATGAAGAATTCACGATTCGGGTCTGCATGCACCCCGTAGGAAAGGTGTACATGTCTCATCCCACCGCCGCGCGGCCATCGCCCCGCAGGTCGCATCCGGTCGCGTTGACCACGGCGGCCGGACGCGCCTTAGCGCTGATCGTGGCGCTCGCCGTCGCCGCACTCACGGTGATCGCCCTGCCGACCTCGGCCCGGGCCTCCACCACCGCCACCACCGCTGCCTCCGCTGCCTCCGCTGCCTCCGCTGCCTCCGCTGCCTCCGCTGCCTCCGCTGCCTCCGCCAAGGATCCTGTCCCGACCACGAAGGCCGCAGGCCCGACGTCGCCTGGCCAGCACCCGACCAGTCAGGTGTGCGCCACGCCGTCGAAAGCCGGCGAGATGTCCTGCCTCGCCATGGTCCGCACCGATGTCATCGCGGCGAAGGGCATCCAGCCCGATGCCGCTCCCACCGGTTTCGGCCCGGCCGACCTGCGAAGCGCCTACAACCTGCCCGCCGCCGGCTCCACCGAGACGGTCGCGATCGTCGACGCGTTCGACAACCCGAACGCCGAGGCGGACCTGGCCGTCTACCGCCAGCAGTACGGGCTGCCGCCGTGCACCACGGCCAACGGCTGCTTCAAGAAGATCGACCAGCGCGGCGGCACGAACTATCCGCCACCGGACGCCGGGTGGGCCGCGGAGATCGCACTGGACATCGACATGGTCAGCGCGACATGCCCGACCTGCAAGATCCTGCTGGTCGAGGCCGACGACAGCTACGTGGACAACCTCGGCGCGGCCGTGAACCAGGCGGTCGCCCAGGGCGCCAAGTACGTCTCCAACAGCTACGGCGGCAACGAAGGCTCCGACGAGAGCCAGGCCGACGACGCCTACTTCAACCACCCCGGTGTCGCGATCACCGTCAGCACCGGCGACTACGGTTTCGGCGTCTCATACCCGGCCGCGTCCCCGTACGTGACGGCGGTCGGCGGCACCTCGCTGGTCAAGGACGCCTCCAGCCCCCGCGGCTGGACCGAGAGCGCGTGGAGTGGTGCGGGCAGTGGCTGCTCAGCGTTCGAGGCCAAGCCGTCGTTCCAGAAGGACACCGGCTGCCCGCGCCGTACGGTCGCGGATGTGTCCGCGGTCGCCAACCCGAACACCGGCGTCGCCGTCTACCACGGCGGCTGGCAGGTCTTCGGCGGCACCAGCGCCTCCGCCCCGATCATCGCCTCCGTCTACGCGCTGGCCGGGACACCGACGACGGGGTCGGCGCCCAACTCCTACCCGTACGCCCAGCCGTCCGCGCTGAATGACGTCACGTTCGGAAGCAACGGCAACTGCACCACGGCGTATCTGTGCAAGGGCGGGCCGGGGTATGACGGGCCGACCGGGCTCGGCACCCCGAACGGGGTCGCCGCATTCCGCTCCGGTCCGCACGGCACCGTCACAGGCACCGTCACCGACGGCACCGCTCCACTGGCAGCGGCCAAGATCACCGTAGGCGACGTCACAGCCATGACGGACGGGCAAGGGCGCTACACCCTGACCGCGCCACCAGGAACGCATGACGTCAGCGCGAGCAAGTTCGGGTACGCCACCAAGACCGTGTCCGGTGTCGCGATCGCTGATGGGCAGACGCTGACCGAGGACTTCGCGCTGAGCGCGAAGTCGCATGTGAACGTCACCGGCCGCGTCCGTGACGGTTCCGGTCAGGGCTGGCCGCTGTACGCGACGGTGCGGGTCAAGGACGAGCCGACCGCGGTCGCCTACACCGACCCGAAGACGGGGACGTACACCCTGAGCGTGCCCGCCGGGGCCACCTACACGCTGCAGGTCGACCCGCTGTATCCGGGCTACCAGCAGGATTCTCAGGATGTTCAGGTGGGTTCGGCGGATGTGACGCATGACGTCAACGCGTCGGTCGATGCGACGACCTGCAGCGCGGCCGGATACGGCTACCGCTACGCCGGTACCAGCGAGTCGTTCGACGGCACCACCGCACCGTCGGGCTGGACCGTCGATGACAAGGTGGGCAACGGCCAGACCTGGGCGTTCAACGATCCCGGCAGGCGCGGCAACAAGACCGGCGGGTCCGGCGGCTTCGCCATCGTCGACAGCAGCTACTACGGCTACGGAAAGACACAGGACACGTCGCTGATCAGCCCGGCTATGGACTTCAGCCAGCGAACCCACCCGTCCCTGATCTTCCGCACCGACTACAACGGCTTCGCGTTCGGCCAGAGTGGGGACGTCGATCTCAGCGTCGATGGCGGCCAGACGTGGAACACCGTCTGGCACCACACCAAGGACAGCGCCCGGGGGCCGCGGACCGAGGTCGTGGACCTGCCCCAGGCCGCCGGCAAGGCCAACGTCCAGGTGCGATTCCACCTCACCGCCAAGTGGGGGTGGTGGTGGCAGGTCGACGACGTCTTCCTCGGCGACCGCACGTGCGACCCGGTACCGGGCGGCCTGGTCGTCGGCCGGGTGACCGACAAGAACACCGGGGCCGGGATCAACGGCGCCACGGTGACGTCGGCCGACAAACCCGCCGAGAAGACGACCTCGATGGCGACGCCGAACGACCCGAACCTGGGCGACGGCTTCCACTGGATGTTCTCCTCGCTCACCGGGGATCACACGTTCACCGCCAAGGCGGGGAACTCCTACAGCGCACAGGACATCACCGTCAACGTCGCCCCGGACCAGGCATCGGATGGCACCTTCGCCCTGCCCGCCCCCCGGATCGCGGTCAGCCCGGCCCAGCTCAGCAAGACGGCCGCCTGGAAGGGAAAGGGCAGCTCCACCCTGACCCTGAAGAACACCGGAACCGCCCCGGTGACCGCCAAGATCGATGAGCTGCCGGGCGTCTACCAGCCCGCCGCGGCGCAGAAGGGCGCTCCGCTGCAGGAGGTGAAGGGACACTACAGCCCCCTGCGGTTCCGGCCCGGCGCAACCGCGCAGACGGCGGCGGCCAAGCCGTCGGCGGCGCCGTACGCGGCACCGTGGACGACGGTGGCCGACTACCCCGTGCCGATCATGGACAACGGCGTGGCGACCATCAACGGCAAGGTCTACTCGGCCGCCGGAACCGACGGCACGCATGTCCTCAACAAGGCCTACGTCTACGACCCGGGCGCCCAGGCGTGGAGTGCCCTGCCGAACCTGAGCGTCGCCCGGGAGGCGCCGCAGGCGGCCGCCTACGGAGGCAAGCTCTACGTCTTCGGCGGCTGGGACGCGTACGGGAGGCCGGTGGCCAAGACCGAGATCTACGACCCGCTGACCGGCGCCTGGTCCACCGGCGCCGACAACCCGAAACCGTACGCCGGCGCCGCCGTGACCGTGCTGGGCGGCAAGATCCACATCGTCGGCGGCTGCGCGTCCGACGCCTGCGGCAAGACGGACGTGCAGGTGTACGACCCGGCCTCGAACTCCTGGAGTTCGAGCAAGGCCTACCCGGAGTCGATTTCCTGGCTCGGCTGCGGCGCCATCGCGAACAAGCTGTACTGCGCGGGCGGGACGTCGGGCAGTACCACCACCAAGCACGCCTACGGCTACGACCCGGCATCCGACAGCTGGACCCCCGTCGCCGACCTGCCGATCGACCTGTGGGGAATGGGTTACTCAGCGGTAGACGGCAAGCTCCTCGTGTCCGGTGGCGTGACCTACAGCTCCAGCACGATCACCAATAAGGGCTTCACCTACGACCCGGGTTCCGACACCTGGACCGCGCTGCCCAACTCCGACAGAACTCTCTACCGCGGTGGCTCCGCCTGCGGCTTCTACAAGATCGGAGGTACTACCGGAAACTTCAATGCGTTCAAGAACTCGGAGCTGCTGCCCGGCTTTGACCAGTGCGCTGACACAACCGATGTCCCCTGGCTGTCAGTGGACAAGAGCGACGTGACGCTTCAGCCGGGCGAGAGCGTTGACGTCACCGTGAGTTTCGACGCGGACGTCGCCGAGATCACCCAGCCCGGCACGTTCACCGCGCAGCTCCTGATCAGCGCGAAGACTCCTTACGGGATCGCGCCCGTGCCGGTGACGTTCGTGGTGAAACCGCCCAAGACCTGGGGAAAGATCACCGGGACGGTCACCGGAGCCGGCTGCACCGGCACGCCGACGCCACTGGCCGGAGCAACCGTGCAGATCACCTCGAAGACGGCGACCTACACACTGAAGACCGACCAGAACGGTCATTACGCGCTCTGGCTCGACGTCAGAAACAACCCGCTCACGGTGACCGCGTCCAAGGAGGGCTGGAAGCTGCAGACCGCATCGGCCGAGATTACGCCACACAAGGCGACCACGGCCGACTTCTCTCTCAAACCCGACCGCACCTGCACCTGATCTGACGCTCCGTGCGGGCCGGGCCCTGCCCCGGCCCGCACGGACAGGTCGCGGCCCCGCCACCGATCCGATGGCGGGGCCGCGACCCATGAGCTCCGACGCTCCCAAATTCGCTTCAGGGGCGCCGCGTTGGTACACCAAGGCTCAAGGATCGCCGCCTACGGCTTGCCGCCTCCACGCAGCGACGACAGCACCAGCCGCCCGTAACGCGTCGCGAGCGCGGCGGCCGCCGCAGCGACGGAGAGCCCGAGTGCGACGAGCAGGTGAGCGAGGGACTCGTCGCCGATGACCTGGAGTACGCCGAGCGCTGTGCCAAGGGGCAGGCCCAGGATCGTGAGCGTTCCCAACGCGCCGCTGATCTGTTGACTCTCCTGCGTCTGCACCAGCCGGCTGTAGTCGGCGGCCTCCGCCAGGATCTCGCCGAAACGGTCGGGCAGTCGGTGCTGGTTCTGGAAGGCGAGCAGCAGTTCGTTGGCCGGGCCGTGGGCGGTCAGGTGCTGACGCCAGTAGGTGCTGCGGAAGACCGCGATGTTCCGCTCCAGCGTGGCGACCCGCCGTGCCAGGTGCGTGGTGTCGAAGACGTCCGAGAGCTCGTCGGTCAGCTCGTCGATGTGGTCGCGCTGGAGCGACCCGAGCAGCAGGGCATCGAGGTAGACGGTGCGCGAGTGCAGGGCGCCGAACGCGTAGAAGTCGCCATCCCCGGTATCGGCGCGGTGGCCGAGGAAGGCGGCGCCCTGCCGGAGAACCAGGGCGCTCCAGTCCGCCGAGATACGCACGGCGCTGCTGAGCTCTGCCGCGGCCGTCTCTGGGGCGAGCGGGAAGTCGGCCGTGTTCGAACGTGACGCCAGCTGCCAGAGCCAGCGGTCGGCAGTGGCCGGCAGTGGCCCTTCATAGCCCGCACGCAGCGCCGGAGTGTGGTCGGCCTCGGGGGTCAGAAAGGCGACGGTGTAGGGGCGGGCGATGGCGAACGTCCCTGTTCCGATGGTGACTTCCGCGATACCTGCGAGGAGTACCCCAGGATCCAGCGGCCCTGCGAGCGTCGCGGCGTCGGCTTCGGTGGTCAGTCGTCCCGCTATCTCGCGCACCACAGGCAACAGCGGGTTGTACACCGTGAAGTGGAGGACCGCGAGAGCGCGTTCGGGACTACGGACGGTGGCCGTACGGAGAAGCTCCATACCGATGAGATGCAGGCCGTTATGGACGACCGACGCCGACCGGTGCCAGCGTCTGGGCCGGCCGGGCGCACCGTAAAGAACTCTCGCGGAGGCCGGAGCGAAATAGGTTGCCCGGGTCGCGGTATCGGTTCGACGGCTGCCCAGCTCGAAGGGAAACGGCCCCTCGGCCCAGTCGGGAGTCCGCAGCAGACGCACCGGAACAACGACCGTCAACTCCTGGCGCGCACCGGTGACGGTTTCGAGTGAGGGCGACGCGGCGGTCATACCAGTCTCCTTGGATGGAAACCGGCAGGCTATCGCGGGTCTTTGGCCTTCAACACGGCCTAATACGCCATTGTTCAGGGCCGATCACGTGTACTCGGTGCCAGCCGCAGTCTGATTTGGGAAGTGCCTGCAGGTCCAGTGGAGCTCTCCCGCTGCCTCGGCTCCTCAACGTTGCGACCGAAGGCCACATGCCCTGATTGCCCTGGTTACGCCACATATGACGTCAAGGGGGAGTCGTGGCCGACCAGCCCCGCCAGATTGGGCGTCACCAACCTGCTGGGCAAACCGGAACACCGACAGCCCGTGATGGCCGTCGCGTCCAGTCCCGAGAGAATCCGGATCTCCCGCCATCCAGCGGTCCGGTTCTTTCCATCTCCTCCAGGGAATCTGAAGTGTGGAGGCCTTCGCACCACATCGTCCGCCCCTGCCCGCTGCGGGGTGACGTCACCTGTCGGGTTCCGCAACAAGAACCCTCGCACGGACCTGCGGCACCAGGTCACGACAGCCCGTGGATGTCCACGCGGCTCCTGGCGTGCGGAACCTCGGTGCGGCGTTCCCCAGCCCTCCGTCCCAGAGTCTTCAAACCTTATTCCTGTCGTGACGCACCGTCACTTCCCTTGGGGTCACGGTGATAGACCGAGTCCCTGCGACCTACTCAGAACAGCTAAGCTTGGTCGGCTGGCAAGTGACTTGCCTACCGCAGACGACCGGTTCCGTCCCCAGTGCTCCTCATTCTTCGCGCTTCTGCCCAAAAAGAGCTCTTCAGCCTGTCAAGAGAGGACTACATGAGCCTCAGCGCAGAGCACTTAGCGATCATCGCTGTCTTGGCCCTTCTGCCATATGGCCTCAAAGGGCTTACAGGCTTCGGACCAGCGCTGCTGTTCGTTCCAATGGCGTCCGCTCTATTCGGCCAGCCACTTGCTGTCGCCGCATCCGGTGCACTGGATGTCACTTCAGGTGCAACGCTCACCGTTACGGACCCTCAGGTACGGCGCGGCAGGGAAGGCTTCCTCGTCGGATCCACCATGGCCGTGGGAACGGCTGCTGGAGTCGTCGCGCTGACCTACATTCCGAGCTCTGTCGCTGCCGGGATACTGGTGCTCGCGGTTGCCATCGGCTTGGTTTCAGTTTTCGCTGCCCAGCGCAACGGCCCCGTTGCCTCTTCTCGGGCCATCGGCCCCCAGGGCAGCCTGGTCGGTTTGCTGGCAGGTTTAATCGGTGGCATCACAGGTATTAACGGACCGCCTCTGGTGATTTATTTTCAACGCTTCTTAACGCCACATGACCTCAGAATCATTGTCACGCGAGTCCTACTCGTATCGGCGGTAGTTCGGGTTCTCACCTTTTTCATCGTGGGTGATCACATCTCGAATGTCATGCTACTGACTCTCGCATGCCTTCCGATGCAACTGATCGGCCTGATTCTGGGAACAAGAATCTCCCGTAAGACCTCACCCCGGAGGCTGGCTACAGTCAACAGTGCGATCGTTACAGTTTCTGTTCTTCTGGCCGCCTATAATGCCTTCGTCGAATCCGGGAGATGAAACTTGACTACATCCGTAAGCTTCACTTTCGCCACTTCCGGACTTCAGTCCATGCTCAAATTCTTCACCGGAACACTCGACGCCGCATATTTCGGCTCAACACCCTTCCTCCTCGGATACGCCTATGGACTTCCCGTGCGCACCATTGGAATCGCCCAGCGGCTCGGTAAAGGGCACGCAGTCGTCACCAGGGGGGCGATTCCAACCCGACCACGAATCGGCACCGTTTCAGGAAGTACAGGCCATGAGATCGCTCACGCTTGGGCCAGTGCATCCGATCGCACGCCGGTATTCGTCGACCTCCCTCCCAACGATCAGATCATGGCCTTCAAAGCCGGCTTCATCGACGGAATTTCCTGTTGGGAGCCATTCACAAGTATGGCAGTGCGCCTCGGCGGCACCCGCATATTCACTGCGGAGGATTCCGGGACCCAGTTGAACCTTCTCTGCGTGAGCAGCGAGGCAGAACGAAGCAAAACAACCGCCCTGCGGTCCTTCCTACGAGCCCACTCCGATGCCACTCGCAAACTCCAGTCGGGGCTCTCGGCCAACGAACTTCACTTCCTGCAAGGAGTTTTCGGGGAAGGCCTCACCCACGCCGAGTGCGACAATATCTTGCGCAATGGAATAGAGTGGGTTGACACTGCCAGTGAACCCATAGATCAATCGCGAGAAGAAATCGTAAGATCCTTGCAGGCTTCCTGGAATTTCCTTATTTCCTCCGGACTGTTCGCCGGAAATATGCCCAGCCTGCAGGAATCATTAGCACCTCTCGATAATTCCGATGCACCCTCGCCAGATACATCAAAGCTACGGCTCGGATACTCCGACTCGATCATGTGCGCCCCCATCCTTATCGGACGACACTCTCGTCTCTTCACAGCAAACGGACTGGACGACACCGACAGTGAGAGTCGAGTGATCGAGCGGGTGGCCAGCCTTGACGAAGAATATCGCAAGGCGCTTCGAAGCATTAGATCCCTACTTGCACGGGAGCCCGAACTGGCCGTAATCAAAGCAGGGAAGACCGTCGAACAGGAACTTGCCGAGCTTTACGAACGGAGCTTTGGTCGCGTACCACCAAAGGCCATCAGTGGCGCCATCCAAGAATTTAGCGATACTGGAATCATGCCTACGCGTATTGCCGCAGCAGCACACTGGCTGCGGAATCTACGCAATGACTCCGCTCACCGCGGCCGAGAAGCTGTTCAATATGCAGAAACCGCATATAACGTAACAGTAGATATCCTGGAATGGCTTCAACGTGAGCGTCCTTTGCAATTACTTCGCTGCACGAGATGCGCTAGGGAGATTGAGGACGCAAACTGGATTGCCTGCCCGTTCTGTGGCCAACTGCGACGCCGGGACTGTCATGAATGCGGTAAGCGTATCCAGGCGTCCTGGAAAGCCTGCCCTCACTGCGGCCATTCTATATAGAGGCCGATGAAGCGGCAGGGTGTGCGGCGGAGCTGGCCCTGAAGAAAAAGTTGGCGAGCAGCAGTTCGTTGGCCGGACCGTGGGCAGTCAGGTGCTGACGCCAGTGGGTGCTGCGGAAGACTGCGATGTTCCCCTCCAGCGTTGCGAATCTTCGCGGCAGCTGCGTGGTGTCGACGACGTCCGAGAGTTCGTCGGTCAGCTCGTCGTTGCCCGCGTCGCGGTATCGGTGCGACGGCTGCCCAGCTCGAAGGGGAACGGCCCCTCGGCCCAGTCGGGAGTCCGCAGCAGACGCACCGGGACGACAACTGTCAGCTCTTGGCGCACACCGGTGATGGTTTCGAGTGAGGGGGACACGGCGGTCATCCGTAGTACTCGGACGGATCCGGCTGGTCGAGGCGGATGACGAACTCGGCCTGGCCGGGGCTCGCCGAGACATGGAAGCGAACACGCTCACCGGTGCGGATGGTGCGGAAGCCTTCAGTCACGATCTGCCGGTAGTCGAATCCGTAGTACCGCTGGTCCTCGTCGTCTCGGACGATGTACGAACCGAGCGTGCCGTTTACTCCCCCGCCACTCGAACGCCTGTCGACAATCGTGCCGTGACGCGGCTCGCCACTCATGCCACCGCCTCCCCGGTGTCGGTGATGTCCTCCACGCAGCGGAAGCCAACCGCGTTGCTTCCCCCGCGTTTCCGGTAGAGACCCTTACTGCTTGCCTGTACAGCACGCATCGGGTTGTCATAGCTGCCGCCGCAAATGACGGCCTCACCCGGATCACCGAGGCTGGTCGACGTCCATTCCCAGCAGTTGCCCACCATGTCGCCGATGCCGAACGGAGAGCGGTTTCCGGGCCGTTCGTCCGATGGCGTCACCCATGCCCGGCGGACGGCGTCGCCTGCGAAGTCCTCGTACCACGCCTGGTAGGTGACGACAGGGCGCCCGACCCATGAGTCCGCACAGTTGATCAGTCCGTCCCGGGGCTCGTCGCCCCAGGGAAACAGGCGGCCGTTCGTACCACGCGCAGCGGCTTCCCACTCCAGGGAGGTAGGCAGCCTCTTGCCCTCGAACCCGGCGAAGGCGTACGCGCTCCACCAGTTGACGCAGACGGCCGGGTACGAGTCGTAGCGCGCGTCGGCGTAGTAGTCGGATTCGCGCAACCTGTCGGTCCACGGATGGTGCGTAACGTTGGCCGGCTGGTCGGGATGGTCCCAGCTCGAGGTGCCATCACTGTTGAGCGCTTGGAGGAAGCGCCGGTAGCGCTGCACCGTCACGGCGTGCCGGTCGAATCGTACGGATCGCGGGACTCGACGGAGCAGCAGCCGTTCGGCCGGGCCGACCAGATACGTCCCGGCGGGCAGTACGCAGTCGTCGGTCGCGGGAGCGCTGGGGAGGGCGGCGAGGAAGGCCCGAACCTGCTCGGTGAGGAAGGCGCCGCCCGGCACGTCGACTGCCGCGTCCTGGTTTCCGGCCTCGGCCAGATACCGCGCCGCAAGCAGTTCCTGGTATGCGGTGTGCACGAAGGCGACCTGATCGGGCCCTGCCGGGCGTAGCAAGGGCGAGAGCACACAGGCGTCGAGCTCAAGGCGTCCGTCGGTGAACGCGCCTGTCCCCAACGACCGGTGCAGGTCGAGGAGGGAGAACACCGTCTGGTCGGTGAGAAAGGCGTGCCCGAAGCATTCGGGCAGACGTTGCTCGATGCCGGCCTGTCCGCGATCGGCCAGGGTCCGGGTGATGTGCGTTCCGAGGATGTCTGCGAGGGAACGCCCCGAAGACAGCCCTAGCGACGCGGTGAGCCTCTTTTCCAACGGTGTTGCGTCAGGTTCGGCGAGGCGTACGAGATGGAAGTGCGGGACCCTGGCCGGGTCGACTCCATTGGCATACATCTGCTCGACGAGCTGTTCGGAACGCCCTGCGCCGCTGTCCAGCAGCTGGCGGACCTGGGGCGAGTCGGCAAGGAAGGACACGCGCGAGCTCATGACCACGGCGGACTCCGCCGAGAGCACGGCCGCCAGATCCACGAAGAGGCGCAGGAAACCGGTGGGGCTCGCCTCATCGACGCCCTCGTCGACGGCGTCGAGCACGCAGAGTGCGGTGCCTGAGCGGATCAAATAGAGAAAGAGGTCGTAGGCGCGGGAGCGGTCCGAAGCCATGGACGGTGCCAGGAGTCGCGCTGCGTACTCCGAGAAGGGTTCGTCCTTGGGCTTGAGTCCAAGGTCGAAGTAGAAGCGGAAACGGCGGGTGTCCGGGTTGACGGCCAGAGAGCGTAAAAGCGTGCTCTTACCACTCCCGGGGCGACCGGTGACCAGCACGTTCGCGCTACCCCGGGCAAGACGGGCGAGCAGCTCCGCAGCATCCGCGGACTCCGTTGTCCGGGGCTCCCCGGTGTGCGGGTCATTGGACAGCACTGCAGCGTTGATCGCCACGCGGGGCTCTGCGGGTGCGGCCATGGAGGAGACGGCGCCGAGGTGTGTTTCGAGGTTGACGAGAGTGTCGACGAAGCCGTCGTAGCGGACGATCCGGAAGTCCAGTCCAAGCATCTGGTGGAGCGCCCCGGATACCGCACTGTCGTTGTTGTCCTCCAAGACAACAAACCTGGTGAGCTTGGGCAATCGGGTGCGCAACAACTCACCGTCGCTGGAGGCGAGGACCGTGCTCAGCTCGTCGGCGTCCCGGGAGAGCATGAGCTCCACGTACTCCAGCCGCATTCCCGATTCACGGCAGAACAGCTGGTAGACGGTGTCGGGGCTGAGAACGAAGCGTTTGGCCTGCCGATAGCCGAGGGTGACGTACAGACCTGCGAGGAACTCACAGCGGCGGGCCACCTCGGGAGCCAGGTCCGGCTCTCCGCCGAGGAGCGCGGGGCTCCCCGTGTTCGTGAACCAGACCAGCACATCGACGAGGCGGCGCACGGCCAGCAGCCCGTCCTCGTCGCTGATGTCGTAGCCGTCGTGCGTGGAACGATTACGAAGGCGACGGATGTCGTCCAGAGCGTCCATCACGGTGCTGCTTCGGATATGCGGACGGCAGCGCTTGACGAGGTCGTTCAGCGCCTTGGTAGAAGGATCACCTTCGATGTTGTGGTGGCGCCATAACTCCTTGAGCAGCTTCTCAGTCAGTTTGCCGACAAGCGCGACAGCATTCTCGGGATAGCCGTCGTCGAGGGAACGCAGAGGGCGCTCGAGGTCGAGCCCGAGACGGTCCGCGATCCGTGCGTGATCGTCCAGTTCACCCCGGAGCCGACGCAGCCGCTCATCGACCACGGTACTCACTCGCCCTCACCTCGTTGATCCGGCAGTTCCCCGAGGACAAAGGCGAACCGGTCGGGAAACACAAGGACGGGCTCGGGGTGGGAGGCACGCATCTCCTCGATCCCCTTCTCGATCTCATGGTCGCTGAAGGTGGAGAGCAAGGACATGTAGCGAGCGCGCACCATGCCGAAGTACCTGTCCCGGTCGATGCGCAACTCGTGCTCGACGTGGGAGAGACCCGCCTCCATCCCAGCCGCTGTCAGATGCTCCACGATGCCGAACGGGTCGGGCTGCAACTCCTCGAAGCGCCTGAGAGCACTGTCGAACAACGGGTACTGGATCGTGGCCGGGAGCATGACCACGAGCAGGCGTCCACCGGCCGCCAGCCGCCCCGCCAGGCCGCGCAACGTCCGGGCCGGATCCGGGAGGTGGTGCACCGATTCCTCAGCCACATCGCATCGAGCCGGCCACAGGGCAGGTCGACATTCCCCTCGGCGATGTCTTCGGCCGAGGCGAGAACCGGTGTCAGACCAGGTGGGTGCGGCGTCCCGATCTGACGAAGCATCGCCTCTGAGGGATCGACGCAGAGGACGGGATGGCTCGGCCGGACAGACTTCGCTACTTCGCGCGCGAACAGCCCTGTACCGCAACCGATGTCGGCGATGCGGTCGTTGGCGGTGAGCCTCAGCGTTTCGGCGATGCGGGCCGACATCCAAGGGATGTAGTCCGGCCCGTACACCCAGTGCTCGTCGTACTCGGCGGCCAGCTCTTCATAATGCCCTTGTACATCGCGCCGCTCCACGATCCCCCTCGCGCGTCACAGGTCTTGATGTGCTGGACAACGACAGGTTATCGCGCCGTACTGGACCGGCAACAGCGTGTATTGCGCCGCTGGTTCACCGCCGACTCGGCAACGTCCGAGGGCGCAGCAAGCAGGACAGGAATCCTTGTCATGAGTTCATCCACGTCCGCCAGGGCCTGGTGATCAGCTCTCGGTACATGCGATGGGAGGGGTTACGCCCCGAGTGGGAGAGAGCCCACCTCTGCGGGGCGTCCCAGTCCTCCGCCGTAGCGGAGGAGTCTCCGCAGACGACGCACAGCATGGCGTACGTCTGAGGCTCGGCATCAGGCTCCTGGTTCGGCGCGAGGGTCCACTGGACGTGCCTCACGATGGCCCGGGGCCCACTCACACTCCGCGCCTGGATTCGGCATTGAGAGCAGCGAGGCGAACGGTCAGCTCCTGGCGCGAGGAGAGCACCTCGATGCCGTCCGGTTCGGCCTCCCACGACCGTCCGCCGCTGATCGGGCGGAGCTGGATGAGCCCGCCAATGGTGCCCATCACGACGCCGAAGCGGTCGGTCTTCATGTCCTTGACTACTGCCCCGATCCGGGGGCCGGCCTGCTGGTTGTTCGCCATGCCAGGGACGGTACGTAGACCCTGAGTATCCAGCCAGATGCCAGGCAGTGCACTTGATGTCACGGTCAGTCAGAACTACATCGACGTGCTGTAGTCAGCCAAATACGCCCAGGTGAGTGCCGACCGTGCGCATATCGGCAGTGAGGGTACGACGCTTCTTCGTGATCTCTTCGAAGGTGATCGCGGCGGCCGTCTGGTGGCGGAACCATTCGGGTGCGACGTAATCCAGACGAGACAGTTCTTCCATGGCGGCCGAGGAGTCACCTGTGCGGACGCGAGCCCGAGCCAGATCGAGGAAGTAACGGTTCCCGTCGTTCGTGCTCGGCTTCCCCAACCGCTTCCACGCCTTCGGTTGGAGTTCTTCCACCTCGCCGGACTTCCGAACGACAGTCCGTGCATCGCCCGCAACCATCGCGTCCTCCAGCTCCTTCATCGCGGCAGTGACGGGCCCGAACTGAGACCAATGGCGCAGAAGGTTGCGGTGCGAAACGCCCACAGCCTTCGCAGCCGTGCCGGCTGCCCTTCGGAGCTCCTTGGCTTCTTCGGGACGGTTGTTTCGAGCCGCCGCGGCAGCGGCCTCCATCGCAAGGCCACCCCAGGTCGCATACTCGTCCGCCGTGGCCCCCTTGATCTTCGGCTCGACGATGTCCATCGTCGCAACGGCAATGTCCTCAGCCTCGTCAAACCGTTCGGTCCGAATGAGCACGAAGCACATGCCGCCCACTCCTGACGCCGCGGTCAGCTCGTTGCCGGCCAGCCGGGCGTCGCTGACGGCTTCCTTGATAGCCCCGTAGGCAAGGTCGTACTGCCTGATCTGCGTCAAGTACCGTCCAGCCAGTTGCAGGGCTTCGGAGCGGACTCGCAGGGCGTCCTGGCGCTCGCTCCCGTGGTCGTAGTAGGCCACGGCCTCGTTCGCGGCTCGAATGAGAGCCGGGAGGTCGGCGGCAGTGCTCTGATAGCTGTCCCCGTAGTAGAGGAGCGCACTGTCGTGGGTCATGCGGCGCAAGCGACGGATGTCGGGCGCGTCCCCGGTCGGCGCGTCAGGCGCGGCCAGGCTGACGGCCGGGGTCAGGGCGATTCGGAGTTCGCGGAGATTCAAGGCGTTGAGGTTGTCATGAGGTACGGGCCTCGGAGCTCCGGCCACCATCAGACCGGAGGTCTTCACTCCAAGCGCGCGGGCCAGGGCATGAAGTGTCTCCATTCGCACACCGTCGTCACCCTGCTCAATCTTCCTGACGGGGCCGACTGACAGTCCCGCTCGGTGGGCGAGCTGCTCTTGACTGAGTCCGGCAGCGCGGCGGTATTTCCTTAGGTTGTCAGCGAGTTCGTCCGACATGCGACACCACCCTTCCTGATTCAGCGTACGCCGGTTGAGAAGCAGGAAAGGGCCGCCGCCAGGCGAACTTCGAGGGTCGGGATTCGAGCTCCGGGACCGGCTGGTTCACTCTTTCGTGGGTACAAGGAGGGGGGCTGGGCACGACGCTTGAGCTTCGGGATCCGGGCGTCGGGATCCGGTCCTCGGGATTCGAGCGCTCTTGGTTAACCACTGGGTAAAAAAAAGGGGGTTGGGAAAACCTCGTCGCCCTCCCTGACCCGTCACGGCCAGCAAGTACGACTAGGGCCTGTCCGGCGGATCATGCTGATTACCGCAGGGGTAGGGTCATCGGCGCTGTATCCATGTGATCACCGGAAGGGGCTGCTGGACGTGTGGACAGACTCATGGGCAGTGGTGGCTGAATCCGACCGGACGCAATGGAACTACGCGCCACTTGAGCGTGTCGGCCCGCTGATCTTCGGCATGAGCGTGCAGGAGGCAAGCATCGCGATGGAGGCGTGCGGATTCACCTCCGACGCCGCTTCGGACGTCGGCAAGTTCGGCCCCTTCGGGCACCTACGCACGAGATTCCGGGCAGCGGGTGCCCCGTTCTACCGCAATGCTGTTACGGCCTACTACGTCGGCCCGATGGGACTGACCTGCATCGCTGTCGACGCCTTGACTGGCCCCCAGGTCACTTTTGACGGGATCCGGCTGATAGGGCGGCCTCCCTCAGAGCTCTCTGCCGAACTAACTGCTTACGCGGAGAAGACCGGCAGGGACATTGAGATCACCAAGGGCGGCGACATCGGCTCGCAGGAGTTGGGGATGAACCCGCGAGCACAGCGAGCCGGCGACGTTGTGCTCACGCGACTGGTCTTCGGTAGGCCCAACGACTGGGCCAACACCATGTTCGACTGCATCCCGGCCGACGAAATGCTTAGCCACTACTGAGCTCGTCCCAGGTTCTGCGAACAGGAAAGCCTGCGGGTAGCCGCTCACGACCTGAGCCACAGGCGGATCGACGCGGCGGTCACGGTACCGGTGAAGACGAAGGCTCTCTTGTCGTAGCGTGTGTCCACGGCCCGGGAGTGCTTGAGCTGGTTGATCGTGCGCTCGACCTCGTTGCGGCGCTTGTACATCTAGCTGTCGAAGCCGACAGGCCGGCCTCCTTTGCTGCCGCGGCGCCAGCGGTGGGTTCACTGGTCCCTCGGTTCAGGGATGGTGTACTTGATCTGGCGTCGGCGCTGGTAGCGGCGGTTGCGCCGAGAGCTGTACGCCCTACCCTCGCCAAGATGGTTGGGGCAGGTGCGCGGACGGCCGCCCTCGGGGCGCTTGACCCGTATGCGCTCCAGCACCGGGATCAACTGCGGGCTGTCGCCCCATTGACCGGGAGTGATCAGCAGGGCCAGCGGCCGGCGACCGCCCTCCCCAGCGAGGTGGATCTTGCAGGTCAGGCCGCCCCGGGAGCGCCCGAGCCCCTCGTCGGGGCGGTGCTGCTGCGGCGTCGATCTCCGCTTCGGAACCCGGGGCGCCCTGCGCGGTGCTCCGGCTGCGTGTTGGTGGGCCCGACATGATGTGGAGTCCACGCTTACCATGCTCCAGTCGATCCCCCCGGCGTCGGCGTCGGCCAGGACGGCTTGGAGGAGTCGCTCCCAGGTGCCGTCCGCCGACCAGCGGCGATGGCGCTCATACACGGTCTTCCAGCTCCCGAACCGCTGCGGCAGATCCCGCCACGGGACACCGGTGCGGATCCGGAACTGCGCTGTCGGAGTACGTCGGGGTCAGCTGTTCGAGCGAGTACGGGTGGTAGACCGCTGCCTCGAACCCGAGGTCGGTGAGGGTCCGGACCAGCTCGCCGGCGTCCCGGTCCGATCCGAAGACGTAGTAGTAGCCGCGCGGGTCGCGATTGCCGAGTTCGGCGACGGGGTGCACATCGGTGCGGTAGTCGCGGTCGAATGCGGGATAGCCGTCACCCAGCCAGTCGGAGCGGGGGCCGCCGGGGGCGAGGTAGAGGTGTCGGCGGCTGTACGGCTCCTTGAGGTCGGGGTCTCACGGGCGATCGTCGCCCGGTGGGACGCGGCGAACTCGGTGATGGAGGTGGTGACTTGAGAGCCACTGGTCGCGCCCGTGGAGTCCGTCGCCCAGACGACGGCCGTGTGTCCCATGACCCAGCGCCCGTCGAGGTGCCTGAGCAGCAGAAAGGCGAGGATGGCGGAGAACGCCAACACGGCGGCGTGTACGAACTTGATACTTCGGTGCAGCATCGACGACCCAGGTCAGGGAGCGCGGCTCCGGGGGGGCGGAACAGGCGGGGAGGTCAGCGTCCGCCACACCTGCGCGGCATCCGCGGCGACCAGCACCCGGTGCTCGTCCACGAACGGCAGCCCCGTCAGCGGGTCCCGTGCACCGGGCACGCAAGCCCAGCCCGAGCCGGCTGCTGCTCCCCGGCCCCGCTCACAGCGCCACCTTCCCGGCGACGATCTGCGCCCACTCGCGGTACCCCTGGGCAGAAGGGTGGAACCGGTCCCGGGCGAAGAAGTCCGGACCCATGGGCAGGACGTTCGTCGAGCCGATCCATGTCACCCCCTGGACCTCCGCGCACACCCGCTGCGCGACCTCGTCCAGCACGGCCGCCCGCTCTCCCAGGTAGCGGCCCAGCACCCCCGGGATGGAGGGGAACTCCGCGAACGGCGGTATCCCCGTCACCACGACCTGATCCGCCCGCTGCGCGAGTTCGCCGACCACGGCCCCCAGATCGTCGCCCCAGTCCTGCGGGCTGCGCCGGGTCAGTACGTCGTTGACCCCCGCCAGCAGGGCCACCACGTGGAGGCCGGTGTCCAGCTCGGGCAGCAGCCGGTACCGGATGCGCCGCGCCGTGGCCCCGTACCGGCCGTGCACCGACCAGTCCACGGGACGCCCGGTGCGCACACTGAGCTCCCGCGCGAACTGCCCGGTGAACCCCTCCTCCTGCTGCTCCACGCCGCAGCCCGCCGCCGTCGACTCACCGACCACGGCTATCCGCAGCGGTTCGCCCCCGGCCGCCTCACCGGCCGTCCCGGATTCCGGCCCGCCCGCGGGTGGCAGCGCCTCGGTGGACATGCGCACGAACAGCGCCTGCGCGGCGACGACGGGCATCAGCAAGGGGTGCATGAACGGGTCCCTAGAAGTGAGAGAGATCGGGCGCCGCGCGGAATCCGGCACGGCCGTTCCAACCGTCCCAGCGCGGCACGACAGTAATCTCCCACCGACTGAGCGGGCAACAACTGCCCGCCCTGCGGCCCTGGTTCCACCCCAGCACCAGCCTGGACAGTTTCAGCCAGACCACCGAGCCGGGACGAGGTTGCGTTGGTGCGCCGTCCGCTTCGACTCCCGGAACTTGGCAGCTTTCGGCCGCTACCAGCCGGTTGCCTCCCACCCCTGCCTACCCTCCCCCACGACGACCTGCGAGAGCTCGAACCACAACGGGGAAATTGGTGGTAAACGGGAGGCAGATGAAGGCGAGAGCTCGCGAAGCCACGACCGGGCGGTGGCCGCGTCCGCTCCGCCGATCGAGCAGTGCCACACTGCGGATCGGAACCCGAGTTCCGGGCCTTGGGGGTCGGGGTTCGAGCTTCGGGGCCGGGTGGTTCACTCCTTCGTGGGCACAGGGAGGGTGCCGGGCCCGACGCTTGAGCTTCGGGATCCGGGCGGCGGGATCCGGGCTCCGGGATTCGAGCGCTCTTGGTTAACCGGTAGATGAAAGAAGGGGGTTGGGAAAACCTCCCCGCCCTCCCTGACCCGTCACGACCAGCAAGTACGACTAATCCTGACCAGCTTGCGGCGTGCCATCGCGGCTGCTTACGGTGCCCCCAACGAAACGACCCCGACGCGGTGTTCGAGCACCAGGCCGGGGTCTCACCCCAAGATCGAAAAGGCCGATCTCGTGGCTACCGAGAACTTTAACCCTGCCCTGCGTACGCCCGCATCCTCGCGCCCATACCCGAAGGCCAACCGCGGCTACGGCAAGCGATCCGCGCCGGACCAACGCCCCGTGCACGCAGATGACTTCACGCTGCTGCCCGAACGCGAGCGCTACATCGCCGGGTACGTCGACCACCTGCCCGACGGCGCCGCCATGGACATCAAGTCACTGGCCAGGAGCATCCCCCTGTACGGGCAGATGGCCGTCGGCAGCGCCCTCAGGGCACTGGGCGTGGCCGGTCACCTGCGCCACGCCCAGTGCCGGATCGAAGAACGCGGCCAGGTCCGCTGGGTCACCCGAACCTTCTGGTCCCGCACCGCCCGCGACAACGAATGGTGGGGCGCCTTCCTGGACGCCGAGAACAACCGAGCCACTCAAGAAGCAGCCGCATCAACCGCTCCCCAGCCGCCGCCCCGGGTCCCCGCGGAAGCACCCGTTCCCCAGGCCGGGGCACAACCACCGGCGCCGGCCCCCGCAACGCCGGCCGGGCCCGCAGCGCAACCCGCCTCGCCCGCTCCCGTACCCGTCGTACCGCAGCAGCGAACCCCCGAACCAGCCCCGGCGCACCCCTCACCCGCGTACCTCGCCCTGGCCCAACTGGGCCGACTCGAACCACGCCTGGCACTCTCCGCCGCCGACTGCACCGTCCTGGCGCCCCTGGCCGCCCAGTGGTTCACCCGGGGCGTGGACACCGACTACCTCACCCGCGCCCTCACCTCCGGTCTCCCCGCCCAGGTCGACTCCCCCATCGGCTTCGTACGCCGCCGCCTCAACGACAAGATCCCGCCCGGTCTGCCCACCACCCGGACACCGGCCACGCCAGGTACTCCCCTCCGCCGCCTGATGGTGGAATGCACCGAATGCGGCACACCCGGCCACCCCGAAGCACTCCCCGACGGCCTCTGCCGCCCCTGCCGCACACCCGCCCTGGGCCCGGCCCCGACAGCCCCCGCCGACCCGCCCGTCGAACGTGACATCCACGCGCTGGTCAGCACCCTCCGCGATCTGATGAAAACCCCCTGAACGCGTCGAGTTGCGCAGGTACCGCGCAGACGGCCGCCTGGAGATACGTACGCCCCGCCTCACACCGTCTCGAACACGTCCTCCAGCTCCTGCAGGAGCCTGCGCTTGGGGCGGGCGCCCACCATCGACTTCACCGGTTCGCCGGAGCGGAACACCATCAGGGTCGGCATCGACAGCACCGCGTACCGGCTCGCGATCCCCGGGTTGCGGTCGACGTCAATCTGGACGATCTTGATGCGCTCGGCCTCCTCGGCGGCAACGGCGCTGAGTACGGGGGCGAGCCGGCGGCACGGGCCGCACCAGTCGGCGGTGAACTCGACCAGTACGGGGAGGTCTGCCCCGAGCACCTCCCCGTCGAAGGTGGTGTCGGTGACCTCGGCCACGCCCTCTGCTGCATGAATCATCTGTCATCCTCCCAGTTCACAACGTGGTTCCGGACCGCCGGGAAGCTCTGCCGCGGCCTCCAGTTCGGCCCTCGCGAGCTGTGCGCCCACCTGGGCGCGTACCGCCTGGAGCTGCTCGATGAGCGAGTCGAGCTCGCCGAGCTTGCGCCGGTAGACGGCGAGCGAGGCGGGGCAGGCGTCACCGGCCGGGTGGCCGGCGCGCAGGCACTCGACGAACGGCCGGGTCTCCTCCAGTTCGAACCCGAAGTCCTGCAGGGTCCTGATCTGCTGGACCAGACGCAGATCGTCCTCGTCGTACGCGCGGTACCCGTTGCCGGCCCGGCGCGCAGGCAGCAGTCCGCGTGACTCGTAGTACCGCAGAGTCCGCGTGGTCGTCCCGGCCCGCTCGGCCAGCTCCCCGATTCGCATGTCTTCGACGGTAAAGGTTGACGCAGACGTCAAGGCAAGCACGAAGGGCCGTCGCGGGAGCTCCCGCGACGGCCCTGCCGCTGTGCTGGGTATTCGGTGTCTATGCCTTCGCCAGAGCGGGCTCCTGGCCGCCGTCGCGCGGCTCGGGAACGGTGTTCGTGGCGTCGCCGTGCCCGGCGTCCTGGTTGAGCATCTGCTCGTTCCACGGGAGCGCGCCGGAGAGGACCTGGTGCACCCGCTCCTTGTCGATCTCCTTGGTCCAGGTGCCGACCAGGACGGTGGCCACCGCGTTGCCCGCGAAGTTCGTCATGGCGCGGGCCTCGCTCATGAAGCGGTCGATGCCGACGATCAGTCCGACGCCGTCCACCAGTTCGGGGCGGTGCGACTGGAGGCCGCCCGCGAGGGTGGCGAGGCCCGCGCCGGTGACTCCGGCCGCGCCCTTCGAGGCGACGATCATGAAGAGCAGGAGCGAGATCTGCTCACTCGCGCTCAGCGGGTCGCCCATCGCGTTGGCGATGAAGAGCGAGGACATCGTGAGGTAGATGGCGGTGCCGTCGAGGTTGAAGGAGTAGCCGGTCGGCACGGTGATGCCGACGACGGGCTTGCTGACCCCGAGGTGCTCCATCTTCGCGATGAGCCGCGGCAGGGCGGACTCCGACGAGGAGGTGGAGAGGATCAGCAGGAACTCGCGGCCCAGATACTTCAGCAGAGCCAGCACATTGACCCCGGCGACCAGCCGCAGGATCGTGCCGAGCACCACGAAGACGAAGATCGCGCAGGTGACGTAGAAGCCGACCATGATGATCGCGAGGGACTTCAGGGCGTCGATGCCGGTCTCGCCGACCACCGCCGCCATCGCGCCGAACGCGCCGACCGGGGCCACCCACATGATCATGGCGAGGATGCGGAAGACGAGGCGCTGGATGTGGCCGATGCCGCGCAGGACCGGTTCGCCGGCCGAGCCCATGGACTGGAGTGCGAAGCCCGTGAGCAGGGCGATGAGCAGAGTCTGCAGCACCTCGCCCTCGGTGAAGGCGGAGACCATCGTCGTGGGGATGATGCCGAGCAGGAAGTCCACGGTGGACTCGCTGGGGCCCGCCGCCTGCTGCTCGCCCGCGGCGCGTACCTCTTCGGTGAGGTGGAGGCCCTGGCCGGGCTCCAGGATGTTGCCGACGAGCAGGCCGATGGCGAGTGCGACGGTCGACATCAGCAGGAAGTAGCCGAGGGCGAGGCCGCCGACCGCGCCGACCTTGGCGGCCTTGCGCACCGATCCGACGCCCAGCACGATCGTGCAGAAGATGATGGGCGAGATCATCATCTTGATGAGGTTCACGAAGCCGGTACCGATTGGCTTGAGTTCGACGGCAACGTCCGGGGCCGCGAAGCCCACGAGGATACCGAGGCCCACAGCCGCGATCACGGCGAGATACAGATAATGCGTACGGTCCCGCTTGGCGGCTGCCACTCCCACGGGGGTTCTCCTCGGCTCGTCCAGGTCGCTCCCCCGTCCCTGGGGGGCCTGGCGACTATCTCGCTCCCTGTGACGGCGGTCACCGTTACGTGCATTTCGTTCATATGTTTTCGGCCAGGCAGACTGTTGCCATGCGTCTCCCCCGCCCCCGTACCCGCCCTCGCAGCCTGGCCGGCCAACTCTTCGCCATGCAGGTGGTGCTGGTCGCGGCCGTGGTGGCGGGGTACGCGTTCTTCGCATACGTCTCCGGCCGCGCACAGGCGAAGGAGACCGCGACCCGGCAGGTCAGGACGGCGGCGCTGGCGATCGCGGACTCGCCGTCCGTACGGGAGGCGATCCGTACCCCGGACCCGTCCGCCGTGCTGCAGCCGTACGCCGAGAAGGTCCGCAGGGACACCGGGATCGCCTTCGTCACGATCATGTCCCCGGACCGGGTCCGCTGGACACATCCGGACACCGACCGGATCGGGGAGCAGTTCCTAGGGCACACCGAACAGGCGCTGCGCGGCGAGACGTTCACGGAGACGTACACCGGCACGCTCGGACCCTCGATCCGGGTCGTCACCCCGGTCCGGGACGGCGGCAGGATCACCGGCCTGGTCAGCGCGGGCATCACGGTCGAGCGAGTCTCCTCGCAGATGCGGGCGCAGCTCGAGGCACTGGGGCTGGCGGCGGGCGGGGCGCTGGCGCTCGGCGGCATCGGCACGTATGTGATCAATGCCCGGCTCCGGCGGCACACGCACGGCATGAACGCCGCCGAGCTGAGCCGGATGCACGACTACCACCAGGCCACGCTGCACGCGGTGCGCGAGGGACTGCTGATGCTCGACGGGCGGCGCCGGATCGCGCTGATCAACGACGCGGGCCGGGAGCTCCTCGGGCTGGAACCGGGTGCGGTCGGGCGCAGCGTCACCGAGCTGGATCTGCCGGCGCCGCTGACCGGTGCGCTGCTCGCCTCCGAGGAGCGGGTCGACGAGCTGCATCTGACGGCGGACCGGGTGATCGTGGTCAACACGCGTCCGGTGGTGGGCGGGGAGCAGCGCGGTACGGTCGTGACGTTGCGAGATCACACGGAACTCCAGGCGCTGTCCGGTGAGTTGGACTCCGAGCGGGGATTCACCCAGGCGTTGCGCTCACAGGCGCACGAGGCTGCGAACCGGCTGCACACAGTCGTGTCGCTGATCGAGCTCGGCCGGGCCGAGGAGGCGGTGGGTTTCGCGACAGCCGAACTGGAGCTGGCCCAGGCCCTCACCGACCGGGTGGTGGGCGCCGTCGCCGAACCGGTGCTGGCGGCACTGCTGCTCGGCAAGGCGGCGCAGGCGAACGAGCGGGGGGTGGAGCTGGTGCTCGCGGACGACAGCCTGATCGACGACGGCGCCCTGCCCACGGCCCTCCCGCCACGGGACCTGGTGACGATCCTCGGCAATCTGATCGACAACGCGGTGGACGCGGCGTCGGAGGCGGTGACCGGTACGCCGGGCGCCGGAGTCATGCCCGGCCGGCGGCATGCGCTGCCGGGGAGGGCCGCCCGCGCCCGGGTCACCGTCACCGCGCTCGCCGGGGAGGGCGAGCTGCTGCTGCGGGTCGCCGACACCGGGGCCGGGATCGATCCCGACGACGCCGCCGAGGTGTTCGACCGGGGCTGGTCGACGCACGGCGCGGGCCGGGGGATCGGTCTGGCCCTCGTACAGCAGGCAGTGCATCGCAACGGCGGGACGGTGGCGCTGGACCGCGGCCCGGACGGCGGTGCGGAGTTCACGGTGCGGCTGCCGCTGGCCGTCGGCGACCGCACGAAGCACACCACGAAGGAGGCCACCGCGTGATCCAGGTGCTGGTCGTCGAGGACGATCCCGTAGCCGCGGACGCCCATCAGCTGTACGTGGGCCGCGTCCCCGGATTCACGGTGGCCGCGGTCGCGCATTCGCGCGCGGAGGCGGTGCGGGCGCTGGACCGTACGCCGGTCGATCTGCTGCTCCTGGATCTGTATCTGCCCGACGGGCACGGTCTGCAGCTGCTGCGCTCGCTGCGCGCGGCCGGGCACTCGGCGGATGTCATCGCGGTGACGTCGGCGCGTGATCTGACGGTGGTCCGGGAAGGCGTGTCGCTCGGTGTCGTCCAGTACGTGCTGAAGCCGTTCACCTTCGCCACCCTGCGCGACCGGCTCGTCCGCTACGCCGAGTTCCGCGCGGCAGCCGGTGAGGCGAGCGGTCAGGACGAGGTGGACCGGGCGCTCGGCGCACTGCGCGCGCCACAGCCGACCCGGCTGCCGAAGGGGCTGAGCGGCCCGACGCTGGAGGCCGTCACCCGTGTCCTGCGGGCCGCCCAGGACGGAGTGACGGCGGGCGCGACCGGGGTGGAGCTGGGCATCTCGCGAATCACCGCGCGCCGCTATCTGGAACATCTGGTGACCGTGGGGCGCGCGGTACGCAGCCCGCAGTACGGTCAGATCGGGCGCCCGGAGCTGCACTACCGGTGGGTGGCCCAGGGGCGCTGACTCCGTGCAGCACCAGGCGCTTCGTAGCCGTTGAGGGCCCTGAAGGCGCTCGTGCGGACCCGGACGCACGAGACGCTCGTGGACGGAATCGGAGTCGGTGTCGGCTTCTCAGCCTGAGGCGCGGGGTGGTGGATCTCTCTGGCGTCACGGTGTATCGAGACTTGCGAGAGCATGACGGATTGCCGCGAGGGCTTCCTCGTCCGTGACGTTGAGCTGCCTGGCGGCAGCGGTGTAGGTGCTTGCGTGTTCCGCGAGCTTCGCCTTGGCATCGGTAGTGGCCGCCGGGGCGACAACTTGGGTACCAGAGCCTCGGCGGCTCTTGACGAGGCCCGCGGTCTCGAGTTCGCGGTATGCCCGCACCACGGTGTTGTTGGCGAGTCCGAGGTCGGAGGCAAGCTGGCGCACGGACGGCAGCCTGTCCCCCTGACGCAATTGGCCGACGGAGATCAAATCGGCTAGTTGTCCGCGAAGTTGTTCGTAAGGTGGAACAGGGGAAGCGTGGTTGATGCTGACGCGGTGTGCTGTCATGGCCGCGCCGTGACATAGACCTGCGGGAGCAACAGGACACTCAGACAGTGACACGCGGTCATTGCAGAAGTGAGGGCCGTTACGGCCAGCCCCCACAAGGCCACGTCCTTCATCCAGCCCGCGCAGGACACGCTCAGCACCGCGACGCCCATCGTCAAGGCGACAGCGAAAAGAGGGGCTGTCACCAGCACTCCCCATGCGCCGATCGCCGCCCGGATTCTCACGCGGCGTTGCTCGTCATTCCCGGACCGCACGGTGACGCGGCGCAGGAGCAGTGCACAGGCAACAGCACCGAGCGCGAGGCCGCCGAGGGTCGGCCAGGCGTAGTAGGGGCCGGGCCAGGGCGAGAGCAGTTGGGCTCCTGCCGGGCACCTGACGGACAGTGCACGCCCCGAACGTCCCTCAGCGTCCGTCGAGGCTGTTGAGACGGCGACGATCAGGAGGATGAGTAAGACGACAGCCTGCGCGGCCAATGCAGTAGTCAGGGAGCGAGGCAGATAGTCCCGGATCCGGCGCGGCGCCATGTGGGCTATGCGCAGACGGCCGGAATTCGGGCGCGCAACCACGTCTGCTGCGAAGACGCCGGCCATGACACACAGTCCGAATACGGGAAATGCGTACAGCAGATCCACGTCGGACTCGGGACTGAAGGAGACCAGCGCGTTGACCACCAGGCCGGTGGCCGCACCGGCCCATCGAACGGGAGTATCGAGCCGCGCTCTCCATGTGCCTTCCGTCGGTGCGGCAGCAGACATGCCGATCCCTTTCCCTCCCGTAAGCTGTATTACCTGCCTGACACAATTGCTGTTGAACTGAAGTGTGTCAAGAGGTTGACACACTTGGGCGGGAGGGGTGTGCCCGCAGCGGTTGACGGGGCGTGCTGCGCACAGGGCGGCTGAGTACGGCCTCGGGATCGGCCTCAATGGACGGGTCCGCCCCGCGACGACCCCGGGCACACCTCGATCCAGCCCCGGTCGACAAAGGCAGCATGCGGTTGCAGTACTAGGACGTTCATACGAGCCGTGATATCGGTGGAACACACCGTAGTCAGACCGTGTATCGACTCCTACGGTGGGGCCGTGCACCCCTCCCCGTCCTTCAACGCCCCCGCCGCGCGTCGACTCCGCGAGGCCCTGGGGATGCTTCCCGGCGATGTCGCCTATGGTCTCGGAGCCCAGTACGGGCTCCGCGTCAGCGCCGAGACGGTGGCCGCCTGGGAGCGTGGGATCGCCATGCCGAGCGAGTACGAACTCACGGCGCTGGCCGGGGTGTTGTGGTGCTCACCGGGCGAACTCCTGACCGCCGCACGCACCCTGCGGGAGCACCGGATGGCCCGGGAGCTGGCCGTCGACGAGCTGGCGCGCCTGCTGGGGCTGACCGCCTCCGCGTATCTGCGGATGGAGGAGGCGGGGCGCTGGCGCGGCAACGAACGCCAGTCCGCGGTGCTCAGCGAGGTACTGGGGCTGACGGCCGCCGGGGTCGTGACGGTGTCGGGCCGGGACGAGGAGCTGGCGGAGCTGTTGCGCAGTGCGGTGACGACGCGCCGGCAGGCCCATGTCCGGCCGGTGGCGAAGCTGGTGCCACTGGAGCGCGGGTTCCTGCAGGACGTACTTGAACAGCTGCACGCCGACTACCAGGCGCTGATGATGTCGACGCTGAGCTGGAGCAGCACGGGTACGGAGCGGGCCGGGTCGACGGGCGATGCGGGGCGGGAGTTCCTGGCGAAGATCGTGGAACGGTTCTGGCAGACGGCGGGGGTGCAGGGGACGAGCGTCTGAGCCGGCCGCCCCCTTCAGTCGAGTCGGGACATGTCCGGGACAGAGGTAGGCCTTGTTGATCCGGGCCGCCGACTCAAGAGTGGATTCCGGCACTACGGCCCGTCCGGCCCTGACCTTCCTGAACGGCCCCGAAGGCCGGGGAAACGGCAAGCGGCCCCGACCGTCCACGGGGGGACAGTCGGGGCCGCCGGCCACTGCTTGTGACGCTGCCGCGTGCGTCCGGGGTCAGAAGACCGACTCGGCCTCGTCCATCCGGTCCGCCGGCACCGTCTTGAGCTGGGTGATGGCGTCGGCGAGCGGAACCATCTTGATCTCGTTGCCACGCAGAGCCGTCATCCGGCCGAAATCGCCCCGGTGCGCGGCCTCCACCGCGTGCCAGCCGAAGCGAGTGGCGAGCACCCGGTCGTACGCGGTCGGCGTGCCTCCGCGCTGCACGTGGCCGAGAATGACCGGCCGGGCCTCCTTGCCGAGCCGGGTCTCCAGCTCGATGGCCAGCCGGTTGCCGATGCCCTGGAAACGCTCGTGGCCGTACTGGTCGATCTCGCCCTTGGCGTACGGCATGGAGCCCTCGGCCGGGTGCGCGCCCTCGGCGACGCAGATGACCGCGAACTTCTTGCCCCGTGCGAAGCGTTCTTCGACCATCTTGACCAGGTCCTCGACCTGGAAGCGGCGCTCGGGAAGGCAGATGCCGTGCGCGCCGCCCGCCATTCCGGACTCCAGCGCGATCCAGCCGGCGTGGCGGCCCATCACCTCGACGACCATGACCCGCTGGTGCGATTCGGCGGTGGTCTTGAGGCGGTCTATGGCTTCGGTGGCGACGCCCACCGCGGTGTCGAAGCCGAAGGTGCGGTCGGTGGCGGAGATGTCGTTGTCGATGGTCTTGGGGACGCCGACGACGGGCATACCGGCGTCCGACAGCATCCGCGCGGCGGTGAGGGTGCCTTCGCCGCCGATCGGGATGAGGGCGTCCATGCCGTAACGGCGGCTCAGCTCGGCGCAGTTCTCGGCGGCCTCGCGCAGCCGGTCGCGCTCCAGCCGGGCCGAGCCGAGAATGGTGCCGCCACGGGCGAGGATGCCGCTGACCGCGTTGAGATCGAGGGGGCGGAAGTGGCCGTCGAGGAGTCCCTTGAACCCGTCCTCGAAGCCGATGACTTCATCGCCGTGACCCACCACGGCACGGTGGACGACCGACCGGATCACTGCGTTCAGGCCTGGGCAATCGCCGCCTGCGGTGAGAACTCCGATGCGCATCGTGCTGTATCTCCTGCTCGCTAGTGCCGTGCATTTCGGGGGCGCCTACAGAATCCCCCGTACCGTGAGCCACAACGATTGTCCCACGTCAGGTCTGGTCCTCGCGCTCTCGGCCGCTCCGGGGACGCCCGCACGGCCCGTTCCGCCGGATGCGGCAGCGAACCCGGCGGCGGTCCGGCCGGACGCGCGGAGGGGGCTCCCACAGCCTTCCGCCGAGGGCCTTTCGCCCGGCGGGCGGCGTCCGAGCCCCCACAGGTATCGTCAACATCGCAATACCATCCCAAACCGCAAAAATGGACGGGAGAGCACGCGTGACGCGCAGCGTGTACGTGACCGGGATCGACCGGGGAGACGGCCGCCAGGTCGTCGATCTGGGAATCATGGAGCTCCTGACGCGTCAGGTGGACCGGGTCGGGGTGTTCCGGCCGCTCGTCCACGACGGACCCGACCGGCTTTTCGAGCTGCTGCGGGCCCGCTACCGGCTCTCCCAGGATCCCGCGTCGGCCTACGGGCTGGACTATCACGAGGCGTCCGCACTCCAGGCGGAGCAGGGCACGGACGAACTTGTCTCCCGGCTCGTCGAACGCTTCCATCAGGTGGCCCAGAAGTACGAGGTGGTGCTGGTCCTCGGCACCGACTACGCCGCCACGCAGCTCCCCGACGAGCTGGCACTCAATGCCCGCCTCGCCAATGAGTTCGGCGCCTCGGTCATCGCGGTGGTCGGCGGGAAGGGCCAGACCGCGGAGTCCGTACGGGCCGAGACCCACAATGCCTACCGGGCGTACGCCGGTCTGGGCTGCGATGTCCTCGCGATGATCGTGAACCGGGTGGCGGCCGAGGACCGCGATGCCATCGCGGAACGGCTGGCGGCCCGGCTGCCCGTCCCCTGTTCCGTCCTGCCGGACGATGCGGCACTCTCCGCGCCGACCGTCACCCAGATCACCGCGGCGCTCGGCGGCACGGTGCTGCTCGGCGACGACTCCGGGCTGGCCAGGGACGCGCTGGACTTCGTCTTCGGCGGCGCGACGCTGCCGAACATGCTGAAGGCGCTGACGCCGGGCTGTCTGGTGGTCACGCCCGGGGACCGGGCGGATCTGGTGGTCGGCTCGCTGGCCGCGCACAGCGCCGGGACCCCGCCCATCGCGGGTGTGCTGCTGACCCTGAACGAACGCCCCGGCGAGGAGATACTCAGGCTGGCCGCGAGACTCGCACCGGGTACCCCGGTCGTCTCCGTGGCCGGCGGCTCCTTCCCCACCGCTGGTGAACTCTTCGCGCTGGAAGGCAAGTTGAACGCGGCGACGCCCCGCAAGGCGGAGACCGCACTGGGCCTCTTCGAGCGCCATGTGGACACCGGCGCCCTGCTGGACCGGATCTCGGTGGCCCGCAGCGGCCGTGTCACCCCGATGATGTTCGAGCACGAGCTGCTGGAGCAGGCCCGCGCCGACCGGCGCCGGGTCGTCCTGCCGGAGGGCACCGAGGAACGGGTGCTGCGCGCCGCGGACGTACTGCTGCGCCGCGATGTCTGCGACCTCACGCTCCTCGGCGACGTCGATGTCATCCGCAAGAAGGCCGCCGACCTCGGCATCGATCTCGCCGGTACGCAGCTCATCGACCCGCAGAGCTCCGAGCTGCGCCAGGCGTTCGCCGAGCGGTACGCACAGGTGCGCGCGCACCGCGGGGTCACGGTGGAGCTGGCGTACGACGTCGTCGCGGACGTCAACTACTTCGGCACCCTGATGGTCCAGGAGGGGCTCGCGGACGGCATGGTCTCCGGGGCCGTGCACTCCACCGCGGCAACGATCCGCCCCGCGTTCGAGATCATCAAGACGAAGCCGGACGCCTCGATCGTCTCCTCCGTCTTCTTCATGTGCCTCGCCGACAAAGTCCTGGTGTACGGCGACTGCGCGGTCAACCCGGACCCGGACGCGGAGCAGCTCGCGGACATCGCGGTGCAGTCGGCCGCGACCGCCGCCCGCTTCGGCGTGGAGCCGCGGATCGCGATGCTGTCGTACTCGACGGGCACCTCGGGTTCGGGCGCCGATGTCGACAAGGTGCGCGAGGCGACGGACCGGGTGCGCGAGAGCCGGCCGGACCTCAGGATCGAGGGTCCGATCCAGTACGACGCCGCGGTGGAGCCGAGTGTCGCCGCGACGAAGCTGCCCGGCTCCGAGGTGGCGGGTCAGGCGACAGTGCTGATCTTCCCGGATCTGAACACCGGCAACAACACCTACAAGGCAGTGCAGCGCTCGGCGGGCGCCGTGGCCGTCGGACCGGTGCTCCAGGGGCTGCGGAAGCCCGTCAACGATCTGTCCCGGGGCGCACTGGTCCAGGACATCGTCAATACCGTGGCCATCACGGCGATCCAGGCACAGGGCGAGGAGCGAACCGCATGACCACCCCGACCGCAGAAGGTTCTTCCACCGTGGCCGCGAATCGCGTGCTCGTTCTCAACTCCGGCTCCTCGTCGGTGAAGTACCAGCTCCTGGACATGAGCGACCACTCCCGGCTGGCGGCCGGACTGGTCGAGCGGATCGGCGAGGAGACCTCCCGGCTGGTGCACACCCCGCCGGCCGGCAGTGGCGCCGAGCCGCGTGAGCGCATCGGCCCGATCGCCGACCACGAGGCCGCACTGAAGGCGGCGGCCGAGGAACTGGCGGCCGACGGTCTTGGCCTGGACTCCCCCGCACTGGCGGCGATCGGCCACCGGGTGGTGCACGGAGGGCTCCGGTTCACCGAGCCCGTGGTGATCGACGACGAGGTGCTCAAGGAAATCGAGCGCCTGGTCCCGGTGGCCCCGCTGCACAATCCGGCGAACATCCTCGGCATCCGTACCGCCCAGGCCCTGCGTCCGGACCTTCCGCAGGTGGCGGTCTTCGACACGGCGTTCCACACGACGATGCCGGAGTACGCGGCGCGGTACGCGATCGATGTGGAGACCGCCGACGCGCACCGCATCCGGCGCTACGGCTTCCACGGCACCTCGCACGCGTACGTCTCCCGCAAGGCCGCCGAGCTGCTGGGACGCACCCCCGAGGAGGTCAATGTCATCGTGCTGCACCTGGGCAACGGCGCCTCGGCGTCGGCGGTTGCGGGCGGCCGGTGCGTGGAGACCTCGATGGGGCTGACCCCGCTGGAGGGGCTGGTGATGGGCACGCGTTCCGGCGACATCGATCCGGCGGTCACCTTCCACCTCAAGCGGGTGGCGGGGATGTCCACGGACGAGATCGACGCGCTGCTCAACAAGAAGAGCGGTCTGGTCGGGCTCTGCGGCGACAACGACATGCGGGAGATCCGGCGCCGGATCGACGAGGGCGACGAGCGTGCGGCGCTGGCGTTCGACATCTATGTGCACCGGCTGAAGAAGTACATCGGCGCCTATTCGGCGGTCCTCGGGCGGGTGGATGCCGTGGTGTTCACGGCGGGGGTCGGGGAGAACTCGGCGCCCGTACGGGAGGCTGCGATCGCCGGACTGGAGGAGTTCGGCCTGGCGGTGGACGCGGATCTGAACGCCGTACGGTCCGGCGCACCGCGGCTGATCTCGCCGGACTACGCACGGGTCGCGGTCGCCGTGGTGCCGACGGACGAGGAACTGGAGATCGCCGTCCAGACCTTCGCACTCGTCGGACAGGCCCACAACTGAGCACCCCTGCGCCCCTTTGTATCTTCCACCAGACGGAATATTCCGCAGCGAAACAAACCGATAGGATCCGCCTCATGCGCCGTTCCAAAATCGTCTGCACACTCGGTCCCGCCGTCGACTCCCATGAGCAGCTCGTCGCTCTGATCGAGGCCGGCATGAGCGTGGCCCGCTTCAACTTCAGTCACGGCAGCCACGAGGAGCACCAGGGTCGTTACGACCGGGTCCGCAAGGCCGCCGCCGAGACCGGCCGCGCGGTCGGTGTGCTCGCCGACCTCCAGGGCCCGAAGATCCGCCTGGCGAAGTTCGCCGAGGGCCCCGTCGAGCTGGTCCGCGGGGACGAGTTCACCATCACCGCGGAGGACGTCCCCGGCGACAGGTCGATCTGCGGCACGACCTACAAGGGCCTGCCCGGCGACGTCGCCAAGGGCGACCCGATCCTGATCAACGACGGCAACGTCGAGCTGAAGGTCGTCGCGGTCGAGGGCCCCCGGGTGAAGACCATCGTCATCGAGGGCGGTGTCATCTCCGACCACAAGGGGATCAACCTGCCCGGCGCGGCGGTCAACGTACCGGCCCTGTCCGGGAAGGACGTCGAGGACCTGCGGTTCGCCCTGCGGATGGGCTGCGACCTGGTGGCGCTCTCCTTCGTACGGGACGCCGATGACGTCAAGGACGTCCACAAGGTGATGGACGAGGAGGGCCGCCGGGTCCCCGTCATCGCCAAGGTCGAGAAGCCGCAGGCCGTCGAGCACATGGAGGGCGTCGTCATGGCGTTCGACGGTGTCATGGTCGCCCGTGGCGACCTGGCCGTCGAGTACCCCCTGGAGAAGGTCCCGATGGTGCAGAAGCGCCTGGTGGAGCTCTGCCGGCGGAACGCCAAGCCGGTGATCGTGGCGACCCAGATGATGGAGTCGATGATCACCAACTCGCGGCCGACCCGCGCCGAGGCGTCCGACGTCGCCAACGCGATCCTGGACGGTGCGGACGCGGTCATGCTGTCGGCCGAGTCCAGCGTGGGCGCGTACCCGATCGAGACGGTCAAGACAATGTCGAAGATCGTCGTCGCCGCCGAGCAGGAGCTGCTCTCCAAGGGCCTCCAGCCGCTGGTACCGGGCAAGAAGCCCCGCACCCAGGGCGGTTCGGTGGCCCGTGCCGCCTGCGAGATCGCGGACTTCCTGAACGGCAAGGCACTGGTCGCCTTCACCAAGTCCGGTGACACGGCCCGCCGCCTCTCCCGCTACCGCGCGGCGCAGCCCATCCTGGCCTTCACCACGGACGAGTCCACCCGCAACCAGCTCGCCCTGAGCTGGGGCGTCGAGGCCCACGTCGTACCGCACGTGGACAACACCGACGCCATGGTCGACCTGGTCGACGCGGAGCTCCTGAAGCTGGACCGCTACAACGAGGGCGACACGATGGTCATCACGGCCGGCTCGCCTCCCGGCATCCCGGGCACGACGAACATGGTGCGGGTGCACCATGTGGGGGGCGGGGCGCGCGACTGACGCGGCCGGTACCCGTACGGCAAGACTTGTGGGCCGCACTCCGGAAGGCGTGCGGCCCACAAGTCTTCTGTGCGGCTCCCGAACGGGTCGGTGTCGGCTAGCTGTTGCCGCCGGTGAAGTAGTTATGCAGTCCGGGCACCGTGAGCGTGCCGCCGAACTGGCCGGCCTGGGTCACCTTGACCTTGGTGAAGAAGGCGAAGGGGACATCCAGCGGCGGCGGGGTCTCCGGGCTGAACGTGACCGGGAAGAGGCCGAAGAGGTTGCCCTTCAGCTCCTCCGTGTACATCGTCACCGTGCCGTTGCGGATGGTGGACGTGGAGCCCTTCCGCGCCTGGACGTGGGCCGTGGTGCCGGCCGGGCCGACCGTCAACTGGTGGAGGTCATTGATGTCGATGGAGCTCGCGGTGAACTTCAGCACCTTCTTGATGGTGCCGTCCTGCGTCTTCACCTCGACAATGCCCTTGTAGTCGAGCCCGTTGAGGGTCAGCAGCGAGCTCTCCAGGATCCACGGGTCGGTCGGGAGCAGCGGGACGCCCGTCTCCAGGTCGGCCGCGGCCAGTGCCTCGGGGTCGGCCGTCGGGCACGGGAAGCGCGGCTTAGCGCCGTCCGGGATGTCGTCGTCCTTCTTGGCGTCGAGTCCCTTGGCGCTGTCGTCGAGCTCCTCGACCGACTTGCCGGCCTTGTCGGCGGCGTCGCGGATGGCAGCGGCGGTCTTGTCGGCCGTCTCCTTCGCGGTGTCCGTGGCCTTCTCCGCAGGCTTCTCCGCGGGCTCGGCGGTGTCGCTCTGCGACGGCTTCGGGGACACCGTGCTCGCGCTCGGAGACGGGCTCGCCGTCTCCTTGTCCGGTCCGTCGAAGAGGTCCTTCAGTGCGTCACCGACGCCCAGCGGGTCGAGCGGGTTCGTCGACTTCGTGGGTGTGGGCGAGGCACTCGGCGAGGCGGCGGCGGGCGCGTCGGCAGCCTTCGCCTCCGGCTTCGCGGCGTCGCTCGCGGACGGGGTCGCAGAGGGCTCCGGGGTCGCCGCGTCGCCCTTGTCACCGGAATCGGTGGCGGACGGGGACGGGGACGGCGACTTCGTCTCCGACGCGGACGGGGACGGCGACTCGCTCGGCTCGTCGGAGCGGGTCACGCAGGGGCCGGGCGCGAAGGGTATGTCCGTGCTGTCGTCGGCCAGCGCGAGCTTGGGGGTGAGCCCCATGCCCACGAAGACGGCCGTCGGCATCGCGGCGAGCGCGAAGGCCTTGCCGGCGGGTATGTGCAGCTTCGTCAGCAACGACTTCCTGGGGGCCGCGTGGCGCGGTCCGCTTCTCGTCCGGAGGTCCTCGTTTTCGAAGCTGGTTGCCTGCCTGTCATCACCCCGCACGATGCCTCCCGCCGTCGGCCTCAACGGTCGTGCCGTGCTCAGTGGGCTGCCGCTGAGGGGCGACTGCCTCGTAGTACGCGCCCTCCGGGAGTTCACCCGCCGACTCGCTCTTCGCGAACGCTGCGACCGCGGGCGTTTCCTCGCCGAGCGGGGTGGCATCCGTCGCCGGTACCCCCGGGGCCCAGGAGAGGGAGAGCGCCCCACCGAGCAGGGCGAACAGGAAGCCCATCACGAAGCCGCCGATGTTCGCGACTGGTATGGAGATCAGAGCCAGAAGAATGGCCGCGACACCGGCGAACACCCTGACGATGTGGTGGAACCACATCGTCAGACCCAACGTGATCAGCAGGACTCCGATGATGAGAGACCCCGCGCCCGCCGTGGTCGACATCGCCAGCGTCAAATTGCCGAGGTGCATGTTGGCGTACGGGAAATAGGCGATGGGCACTCCGCCCACCATGGTGAACAGACCCGCCCAGAAGGGCCGGTTACCCCGCCAGGTGCGGAAGCGCCGCCGAAAGACGCGGAGGTAGTGATCGTTCTGCCCTGTGGATTCGGGGCTCATGGAAAACAGCTCCCTGGAACCGGTACCGCTGTGAGAAGAAGAAGAAGGGTGGGTGGCCGGGCACACGCCGAACATGCCCAGCCACCCGGGCGAGCGCTTAGTAGCACTCCTGGACGCCCTTGTGGAGCTTGAGCGACAGTCCGCTGAGGTTGAAGGTGCCTGCCGTCGTGGCCCACGCCTTCTGCTCCACGCCCTTCAGCACGGCTTTCTCGGCCCGCTGCGCGAAGCCGTTCGGGTTGGCCTGAGTGCCGGGCTGGATGCCCGGGGAGCCCGGCCTCTCCTTCTTCGGCAGAGAACCGGCCGCGACGCCGATGTCAATGTTCCTGAACTGGGCGTCGGCCTCGAGTTCGGAGACATCGAGGTAGAGGTCCTTGGCGTAGACCTTCTTGTCGCCCTTGCTCGGGTCACCCGCGTTGAGGGTCAAGGTGACGCTACCGAGACCGAACGGCAGGTTGGGCGTGACGACCGACTGGCACATCTTGGTGATGTAAGCCTTACGGAAGCCGGACACGGCCACCGGGGCCGCCATGTCCTTACCGTCGAGAGTCTTGCCCGTGGCCACGCTGCCGTACTGAACGAAGTCGTAGCCTTCGAGCTCGGCGGCACTGACCTTGAACTCCTGGCCGGACACGCTGAACGAAGCCGCGAGCGCACCCTGCGCCAGGCCGACGCCCACCGCTGCGCTAGCCGCCACGCTCGGCACCATGACCAGAGCGAAACGCTTCCATCTGGTGCCACCACGAACCTGGGAACTCATTATTTTCCTCCTTCTCGGACGTACATCTCCGGTACGGGCGAGGGCCCGTCCTGGGATGGGAGAAGTGCTACGTCCTCGGAAAGGAGAGCGCCCGCGTACGGAGGCAGGAACCGCGTCCGAATCGCCGGCGATCACCCCCGAGCGACAACCACTGGCCACGCATTCGCGCAACCTGTTCGGACAGGCCCTGCCGGACGGCAGGAACCCCCCTGTCCGGAGTCGGCGCCACTGCCGCCGACCCACTCGGTGGGGACCCAACAGGGCCGCCGCCCCGACTGGCAGCCGGGCCGGCGTTATTGGACCGAGCGTGGCCGATCGTGGTGCATTCCCGCCCGCGGCACAAGGGGGTTCGTTACTCGCTAGTAACGGCCCGATGACCGATGCGCGACCAGGCGACATCACCCGGCCACACAGGGTGGCGTCGAACGGAAGGACGAAAGGGGAAATCGGGGTCTTTGTGCAGACAGATCCCGGGGGGTGATTTACTGCGAGTAACAGGCCGTACCTTTATCAAGATTTGGTAAAGCGGGGCCGTCTCTTATCGCCTGATCGCGAAAACGGCCGTGGCACCCCGGGGGTGCCACGGCCGCGTTGTCACATCAGAACAAGACCCGCGCCAGCGCCGTACGCGCGGCGCCGACCCGCGGATCGTCGGGGCCGATCACCTCGAACAGCTCCAGCAGCCGCACCCGCGCCGTGTCCCGGTCGTCGCCGAAAGTACGGCGCACCGTCTCGACGAGTCGGCCGAAGGCGTCCTCGACATGACCACCGACCAGATCCAGATCGGCGGCCGCGAGCTGCGCCGTGACATCGGCCGGGTTCCCCGCCGCGTCCTTGCGGACCTGCTGCGGGTCCATGTCCTTGACCCGGGCGAGCAGTTCGGCCTGGGCGAGACCGAGCTTGGCCTCCGTGTTGGCCGGGTCGTCGGACAGGACGTTCTTGTACGCACTGATGGCACCGGCGAAGTCGCTGGCGTCCAGGGCCTGTACGGCCGCTTCGAGCAGGGCGTCGTACGGCCCGGCGGGCTCCTCGGCAGGAGCCTCGTCGGCTCCCTCGGCGGCGGCCGCGTCCTGGTCGACCACGATTCCGGTGAGCCCGAACCGCTCCTCGCCGACCTGGATCAGCTGGTCGAGCGTCTGCCGGATCTGGGCCTCGGGAGCCGCGCCCTGGAACAGCGGGAGGGCCTGCCCGGCGACGACGGCGAAGACCGCCGGGATGCCCTGGATGCCGAACTGCTGCATCAGCATCTGGTTGGCGTCGACATCGACCTTGGCCAGCACGAAGCGGCCGTTGTACTCATGGGCCAGGCGCTCCAGGAGCGGCCCCAGCTGCTTGCACGGCTCGCACCACTCGGCCCAGAAGTCGATGACGACCGGGACCTCGGCGGAGCGCTGGAGAACGTCGCTCTCGAAGCCCGCCTCATCGACATCGATCACCAGGGCGGACGGCGACACGGCCCCGCCACCACCCTGCCGGGCGGCCTCGGCACGGGCCTGCTCCGCCTTCACCTTGGCCTCGCCGGCCGCCTTCACCGCGGCAAGGTCGACGACGCCGCTCATGGACATGTTCCTAGGCTGCATACGTACATCCTCCCCCCTCGGCACGCCGATATGGAAAGCGAGACGGGAACCGCACCCGTCCGCGGCCCCCGCCGGCGTGCGGGGGCACGGACAGACACGGTCCGAGGGCCCCTGAAAGACCCGTTTCGGCGCCGGGTCCCCACCCGGTGCCTGTGGCTGTCGTTCGGTCGTGGCGTCATGACGGCATGACCATCGTCTTTACGCTACGACCCGTAGCGTAACTTCCCGACACCCCTCGCGCACAAGTACGTTCGGTGATCTGTCTCACGGCGAACGGGGCCGGTCGGTTCTACTTACTGACCGGTATGGTCGCGGCATGCTGAGCCACAGCCGCCCCAAACCCCTCCGAACGGGACGTCCGCGCAGCGCCGCGGCCGATGAAGCGATCCTGGAGGCGACCAGAGCCTCTCTGGTCGACCTCGGCTGGTCGAAGCTGACGATGGGCGACGTGGCGACGCGGGCCGGGGTCGCCAAGACGACCCTGTACCGGCGGTGGGCGGGCAAGAACGAGCTGGTCGTGGACGCCGTCGCGGTCCTCTTCGACGAGCTGGAACTGCCCGATCTGGGCAGCCTGTCGGCCGATGTGCAGGCGGTGGTGCTGCAGTTCGCCGCGCTGCTGGAGCGGCCGGAGACCCAGACGGCGCTGATGGCGGTGGTCGCGGAGTCGACCCGCGACGAGGCGCTGCGGACCCGGATCCGCGACTCGATCGTGTACCGGCAGAAACGGCTGGTGCTTCAGGGGCGCCAACGGGCCCAGGAGCGCGGGGAGTTGCCCGTTGAGCAGGACGAGGCCGTGGCGGCGACGACCGCCGATCTGATCTTCGATGTGATCGCCGGTGCGGTCGTGCACCGGGCCCTGGTGAGCGCCGAGCCCGTCGACGAGGACTGGGCCCGGCGCTTCACCGTGCTGCTGCTCGCGGGGCTGGGTGCGGCGGCCTCCGCGTAGCGGGGGGCTGCTGCCGCCGAGCGCAGCTGTCGAGCATGACTACCGACTGCCCGTCAGAAGCCGGGCGGCTCCGTGTAGGTGCCCCACTCGTCGCGCAGAACCCCGCAGATCTCGCCGAGCGTCGCCTCGGCCCGTACCGCATCGAGCATCGGCCCGATCATGTTGGAGCCGTCGCGGGCGGCGGCCAGCATCGCGTCCAGCGCCGACTTGACCAGCGCATCGTCGCGGGCGTCCTTGCGGCTGCCGAGCACCCGGACCTGCTCGCGCTCGACCTCGTGACTGACCCGCAGGATCTCCAGGTCGCCGGTGACCGAGCCGTGGTGGACGTTGACGCCGACGACGCGCTTGTCGCCCTTCTCCAGCGACTGCTGGTACCGGAAGGCGGACTCGGCGATCTCGCCGGTGAACCAGCCGTCCTCGATGCCGCGCAGGATGCCGGAGGTGATGGGCCCGATGGGGTGCTGCCCGTCCGGGTGGGCCCGGGTGCCGCGTTCCTTGATCTGGTCGAAGATCTTCTCGGCGTCGGCCTCGATCCGGTCGGTGAGCTGCTCGACGTACCAGGAACCGCCCAGCGGGTCGGCCACATTGGCGACGCCGGTCTCCTCCATCAGCACCTGCTGGGTGCGCAGCGCGATCTCGGCGGCCTGCGCGGAGGGGAGTGCGAGGGTCTCGTCGAGGGCGTTGGTGTGCAGCGAGTTGGTGCCGCCGAGGACCGCGGAGAGCGCCTCGACCGCCGTCCGCACGACGTTGTTGTACGGCTGCTGGGCGGTGAGCGAGACACCGGCGGTCTGGGTGTGGAACCTGAGCCACTGCGCCTTGTCGGTCCTGGCGCCGTACGTCTCCTTCATCCAGCGGGCCCAGATGCGGCGGGCCGCGCGGAACTTGGCGATCTCCTCGAAGAAGTCGAGGTGCGCGTCGAAGAAGAAGGAGAGACCGGGGGCGAAGGTGTCGACGTCCAGCCCGCGGGAGAGGCCGAGCTCCACGTAACCGAAGCCGTCGGCGAGGGTGTACGCGAGCTCCTGCGCGGCCGTCGCCCCGGCCTCGCGGATGTGGTAGCCGGAGACGGAAAGCGGCTTGTAGGCGGGGATGTCGCGAGCGCAGTGCTCCATCAGGTCGCCGATGAGGCGCAGATGGGGCTCGGGCTGGAAGAGCCACTCCTTCTGCGCGATGTACTCCTTGAAGATGTCGGTCTGGAGCGTGCCGTTGAGCACGCCCGGGTCGACGCCCTGACGCTCGGCGGCGACCAGATACATGCAGAAGACGGGGACGGCGGGTCCGCTGATCGTCATGGACGTCGTGACGTCGCCGAGCGGGATGTCCTTGAAGAGGATCTCCATGTCGGCGGCGGAGTCGATGGCCACGCCGCAGTGCCCGACCTCGCCGAGCGAGCGGGGGTCGTCGGAGTCGCGGCCCATCAGCGTCGGCATGTCGAAGGCGACACTGAGCCCGCCGCCGCCCGCGGCGAGGATCATCTTGTAGCGCTCGTTGGTCTGCTCGGCGTTGCCGAAGCCGGCGAACTGGCGGATGGTCCAGGTCCGGCCGCGGTAGCCGGTCGGGTAGAGCCCCCGGGTGAAGGGATACTCGCCGGGCCAGCCGATCCGCTCGAATCCCTCGTACGTGTCCCCGGGGCGGGGACCGTACGCGGGTTCCACGGAATCTCCGGAGAGTGTGGTGAAGTCCGCGTCACGTTTGCGGGCCTTGTCGTAACGGGCCTGCCAGCGGCGGCGGCCTTCCTCGATCGCGTCAGCGTCCATACCATCGAATTTACTAGGACGTCCTAGTAAATGTCGATGGCAAACCGCCCGGCGCTTTGCACGGGGCGGTTCGGGTGCTGCGGGGTGGGCCGGGCTCGCCCGGGTGGCTCAGGCCTTGACGGTGACGGGAGAACCGTCGGCGACCAGCGGCTCGACCTCGCGGACGACCTTGCGCTCGACGAAGAACGCGGCCGTCGGGATGGTGCCGGAGATCAGCACCCAGAGCAGCTTGCCCACCGGCCACTTCGCCTTGGAGCCCAGGTCGAAGGCGAAGACGAGGTAGATGATGTAGAGCACGCCATGGATCTGGGAGACGACGAGCGTCAGATCCTTGCCCATGTGGAAGCCGTACTTGAAGATCATGCAGGTGCAGAGCACCAGCAACATGACTGCGGTGACGTAGGCCATCACCCGGTACCGGGTCAGCACACTGCGTTTCATGGAATCGAGCGTAACCGGACGCCCGGGGCGATCTTGCAGCGGGCCGGGCCCTCGAAATGTTGTCCTATGCCTCTTCGAAATCCTTGGCCGCGATCCGCAACGGCCGCAGCATGGCGAAGATCTCCGCGCACTCCTCGGCGTCGTACACCCCGAGCCCGAACTCCATGTCGACCAGGTCCTTGGTCGCGGCCTCGACGACCTCGCGGCCCTTGTCGGTGATGGAGGCGAGGGTTCCGCGGCCGTCGTTCGGGTTGGGGCGCTTGGCGACCAGGCCGGAGCGCACCAGCCGGTCCACCGTGTTCGTGACGGAGGTGGGGTGGACCATGAGCCGCTCACCGATCTTGGACATCGGCAGCTCACCGGCCTTGGAGAAGGTGAGCAGCACCAGCGCCTCGTACCGTGCGAAGGTCAGGCCGTACGGTTTGACGACCGCGTCGACCTCGGCGAGCAGGATCTGCTGCGCGCGCATGATCGAGGTGATCGCCCCCATCGAGGGCACCGGGCCCCAGCGCTGCTGCCAGAGTTCGTCGGCGCGGGCGATGGGATCGAAGGGGAGACTGAGCGGCTTCGGCACGGCATCGACCTTACCCACTGGTCATATGCCGGTCAGCCCCGTCTCGAACTTCGGTCCGAGGACCGTGAGCGGGTTCCGTGCTCCTGACCTCGCGGACGAGGACGAGCGTGCACACCGTACCGATCACGGCCGCCCCGGCGACCACCTGATGTACGGGGAGAAATTCGGCGGCGAGCCCGGCGAGGGCCATGCCGACGCCCTGGATCGTCATCAGCCCGGCGGTGAGCAGGGTCATGGCCCGGCCCCGCAACTGCTCCGGGACGGCGTCCACGAACCACTGGTCGAGACCGATGACGTACGCCGCCCCCGCCCCGGCCAGCGCGAGCGCGACGGCACTCAGGACCATGCCGGGACGGAACCCGTACAGCAGGAGGGGCAGCAGCCCGGCGGCGGCGACCGGCAGCACGATCCTGGAGCGCAGGCGCGGGGCGAGCACCGCGCCCACGTACAGCTCGGCGCCGATGTGGCCGACCGGCATCGCGCACATCAGCAGTCCGAGCGCGGCCGGGCCGACACCGATCTCGTCCGCATACGGTGCGGCGAGCGCCTCCGGTGCCACGACGAACATCGCCGGCAGCCAGAAGAGCAGCAGCAGGGCGCGGATCCTGCGGTCGGCGAGGACGGTACGGGCTCCGGCGAGCGAGTCCTTGAGCAGGGCGCCGCCTGCGTCGCCGCCGCTCCGGGCGGGCCGGTCCCGGGTCCCGAAGCGGAGCAGCGCCGCCGAGCAGAGGAAGGTCCCGACGGTGATGGTGATCGCCCCGCGCGCGGACACCGCGGCGAGCAGCACACCGCCCACGCCGAAGCCGATCAGCATCGCGCTCTGCGACACGATCCGCAGCAGGGAGCGGCCCAGTACATAGAGGTCGCCATCGCCGAGGATGTCGGTGAGCGCGGCCATACGCGTCCCGGTGAAGACGGGCGACACGGAGGCGACGAGGCAGCGCAGCGCGAGAAGCCCGCCGACGGGGGTGCCGGGCAGCACCATGACGGCGACACAGCCCGCGCAGATCAGATCGCAGATGACGAGGACCCGGCGGGCGGGGTAGCGGTCGGCAACCCCGGCGAAGAGCGTGCCGCCGACGAGGTACGGGAGGAGACCGAGCGCGAAGGTGAGGGCGCTGAGCAGGGGCGAGCCGGTGAGGTCGTAGACGAGGACGGTGAGCGCGATCTCGCTGACGACGACACCGAGGAGGGAGAGCAGGTGTGCGGCGAAGACGGCACGGAACTCCCGTACGGCGAAGACGGCGCGGTAGCCGCGGGGGGTGCCGGGGTCCGGGACGGAGGCCGGAGCCCGGGGCGCGGGTGACGGGTTCGGGTCAATGGGGTCGGCGCGCTCCGGGGACGAGCCCGGGGACGGCGCCGCTCCTGCGGGGCGGACGTTCGCGGCGCGGCATGCGGCTGACGGGTTCTGGGGTGAGGAGCTCGTCGGGCCGCTCGGGGGGTTCGCCGTGTCGCGTGGACTGCCCGCCGGTGCGGGGCTGTTGCTCGGCATGGACGCAGCGTGGAGGAACACGGCCCGTACTCGATAGACTTTCGGCTGACACCGAATCTCCGCGAGGCGCGCCGATGCCGTTCCGTCTGCATTTCGACGAGAGCGATCTGCTGCGCTGCAGGTTCGCCCTCTCCCCGCTCTGGGAGACGCAACAGGCGGTCCGCACCCTCCTGCGCCCCGGGAACCACGGCTACCACGAGCCGTGGCTGCGGCGCATCCGGAGCGCCGCCGCCGGGCTCGACCTCGGGCCGCTGTGGTCGCTGATGCCGGAGAGCGGACACAATCCGGACTTTCTTTCCCCGCCACCGCTCGGGCCGTACGCCTCGTTCGAGGAGGAGATCGCCGGGGTACGCGCCATGGACCCCGAGCTCGTCCGTGAGGATCTGACGCTGACGCTCGCCTGTGTGCCGGGGGGACTGGACTCCCCCGCCGGACGGGCGATGCTCGACGACCCCGCCCGCGCGCAGCGGGAGCTGTCCGCGCTTCTGGAACAGGCGTGGCGGGTCCTGGTCGAGCCGGACTGGCCGCGGTTGCGCGCGTTGCTCGAGGCGGACATCGCGTACCACTCGCGCCGGCTCGCCGCGGTCGGCTTCTCGCGGCTGCTCGGTGAGTTGAGTCCCCAGCTGAGCTGGGCGGACTCGACGCTCACGCTCGTCGGGATGCGGGGCCGCCACTCCCGGGTGCTCGGCGGGCAGGGTCTCGTCCTGATGCCGAGCGTCTTCGCCTGGCCGGACGTGGTCAGCGGGTACGAGCCGCCCTACCAGCCCGCGGTGATCTATCCGGCGCGCGGGATCGGTGGTCTGTGGACGGAACCCGCCGACCGTACGCCGCAGACGCTCGCGCGGCTGCTCGGGCGGGCGCGGGCCGACATCCTGTGCACGCTCGACGAACCGGCGGGGACGAGCGCCCTCGCCCACCGGCTCGGCCTCGCGCCGTCCTCCGTGTCGGAGCATCTGTCCGTACTGCGGGCGGCCGGGCTGCTGACCTCGCGGCGGTACGGGCACCAGGTGCTGTACGAGCGGACGCCGCTCGGGATCGCGCTGGCGGTGGAGCCCGAGACGCACTCCGGGTGACGGAGACCCCCCTCGCCTTGCGGCGAGAGGGGTCTCCGGGGAGCGCAGGGACGTCAGTCCGCGAGGTACCGCTCGACCGTCTCGACCTTGGAGGTCAGCCCGTCGGTGACACCGGGGCGGATGTCGGCCTTCAGCACGAGGGAGACACGTCCGGCGCGGGCCTCGACGGCGGCGACGGCCCGCTTGACGACGTCCATGACCTGGTCCCACTCACCCTCGATGGAGGTGAACATGGCGTCCGTGCGGTTGGGCAGCCCGGACTCGCGGACGACCCGGACGGCGTCGGCGACGTACTCGCCGACGTCCTCACCGACGCCCAGCGGACTGACCGAGAACGCGACGATCACGCGCTGACCACGCCTTCCCGGCGGGCACGGGCGGCAATGACGTCGTCGGCCTCGTAGCGCTTGAGCACCTTGTCGCCGTACAGCCCGCCGAACGGCACCAGCGCGAGCAGGAAGAAGAACGCGACACGCTTCAGCGGCCACTTGGTCTTGGACCAGACGTCGAGCAGCAGGACGGCGTAGATCACGAAGAGCACACCGTGGATGATGCCGAGCGGCATCATCAGGAAGTCGATGTCCGAGACCCGGCTGAGGATCGAGCCAAAGATGATCAGCGCCGGGAAGGAGAGCGCCTCGGGAATCGAGATGAGGCGCAGCCGGTGCAGGGCGGTAGCGGTCTTGATGTCCACAAGGGCACCTTCGGTGGGAGGATCGTGACAGCTTGTGAATACAGGCACAAGCGCACCCATTGTGGCATCGGCACGGGCGGCGCTCGGCGCCGGGGCCGTATGTGTCCGGTCACGTGCCGCCGCCTGGCCCCAATCCGTTCCGTCGTCGCCCCGTACGGGATACGTCCCGATTGCGTACGGGCCCCGTACCGGATGCGCATCAGGGGTGGTTCAGGATGCCGCTTCCTCCCCAGGGCCCTGTCCCGGCCGGGGCCGGGCCGATACCGTCGCTCCGTGGCAATGTTCCGACTCCAAGGCAGCAGAACGCTCGCCGTCGACCTGGCCGGCGACGCCGTCAGGGCGAAGAACGGCTCGATGGTCGCGTACGACGGCCGGATGACGTTCAAGAAGATGACCGGCGGCGGCGACGGCCTGCGCGGCATGGTGACCCGCCGGCTGACCGGCGAGCAGATGACCGTGATGGAGGTGACCGGGCAGGGCACCTGCTACTTCGCCGACCGCGCGAGCGAGATCAGCCTCGTCTCGCTGCACGGCGACAAGCTGTGTGTCGAGGCGAGCAATCTGCTCTGCACCGACGCCGGGCTGCGCACCGGAACCACCTTCACCGGCCTGCGCGGCGGGGCGACGGGCAACGGCCTGTTCACCACCACCGTCGAGGGCACCGGGCAGGTGGCGATCACGTCGGACGGTTCGGCCGTGGCGCTGCGGGTCTCGGCCCAGTACCCGCTGTTCGTCGACCCCGGCGCCTACATCGCACATCAGGGCAATCTGCAACAGCACTTCCAGTCCGGGGTGAACTTCCGGACGCTGATGGGCGAGGGCTCGGGCGAGTCCTTCCAGATCCGCTTCGAGGGCGAAGGACTCGTCTACGTGCAGCCGAGCGAGCGGAACACCATCGGGGGCGATGTCTGATGCCGTTCCGGGAGATCAACTCGAAGATGGTCGAGGCGACGGTGCTCCCCGGCCAGAAGATGTACAGCCAGCGCGGCGCGATGCTCGCCTATCGCGGCGAGGTGTCGTTCACGCCGAACATCCAGGGCGGCCAGGGGGGCGTGATGTCGATGATCGGCCGCCGGGTGGCCAATGAGGCGACGCCGCTGATGACGGTAGAGGGCAGCGGCACGGTGTTGTTCGGCCACGGAGGCCATCACATCCAGGTGATCAACCTGTCCGGCGACACCCTGTACGTGGAGGCCGACCGGCTGCTCGCCTTCGACGGGACGCTGCAGCAGGGCACGATGTTCATGGGCTCGCAGGGCGGAGTGATGGGCATGGTGCGCGGCCAGGTGACCGGGCAGGGCCTGTTCACCACCACCCTCAAGGGTCATGGCGCGGTCGCGGTGATGGCCCACGGCGGGATGATCGAGCTGCCGATCACCCCGGGCCGCGAGGTGCATGTGGACCCGCAGGCGTACGTCGCCCACCACGGCGACGTACGCAACAAGCTCTCCACCGCGCTCGGCTGGCGCGACATGGTGGGGCGCGGCTCCGGCGAGGCGTTCCAGCTGGAGCTGAGCGGCAGTGGCGCGGTGTACGTCCAGGCCTCGGAGGAGAAGCTGTGAGCACGCCCGTGGTCTTCGACCCGATGACGCTGCCGTCGGACGACAACGTCAACTCGTACACCTTCTGCGTGGAGCTCAAGGGGAGCCAGTGGTTCCTGCAGAGGGGCAAGATGATCGCCTATTACGGGCGGATCGAGTTCAACGGCATCGGCCACGGCCGCTTCGATCGGCTGATCCGTACGAGCTTCCACTCGCCGCTGCACGCGAGCGACTGGGTGGTGGCCGAAGGCAGCGGCAAGATGCTCCTCGCCGACCGCGCCTTCGACGTGAACTCGTACGACCTGGAGGACGGGAATCTGACGATCCGGTCCGGCAACCTCCTCGCGTACCAGCCGACCCTGGCACTCAAGCAGTCCATCGTGCCGGGCTTTCTGACACTGATCGGTACGGGAAAGTTCGTGGCCGCGTCCAACGGTCCGGTGGTCTTCATGGAGCCGCCGCTGCGGGTCGATCCGCAGGCACTGGTGGGCTGGGCGGACTGCCCCTCGCCGTGCCACCACTACGACCACGGCTATATGACGGGCGTGATGGGCGGGCTCAGGTCGCTGACCGGGATCGGCGGGACGTCGGGCGAGGAGCACCAGTTCGAGTTCGTCGGGGCGGGTACGGTGCTGCTGCAGTCGACCGAGATCCTGATGCCCGAGCAGCCGACGGGGGCGACGCCGGCGCAGGCCGGGGTGCCGGGTGGTGCGGGTCAACATGGCTCCGCACCCCGTCTGCCCGGTCAGCTCGGGGACCTCCAACGCCGCTTCGGTTTGTGAACGGTAGTCTGCGGAGTGTGACGTCGAACGTCTGCACCCCGCACCCGAGCCCGTCTCCGGGCAAGTGCCGGGCGTCACACTCCCCCACCTTCGTCCGGCTTTCAACTTCTTAGGTAGAATCCATACATGGAGACCGAGACGGCCACTCGCTGGCTGAACGACGCGGAGCAGTGCGCCTGGCGCACCCACCTGGACGTCAGCAGGCTGCTGATGCACCAGTTGGAGAAGGACCTCCAGCCGTTCGGTCTGACCAACAACGACTACGAGATCCTGGTCAACCTCTCGGAGTCGGACGACCAGCGCTTGCGGATGAGCGACCTCGCCGCCGCGACGCTGCAGTCCAAGAGCAGGCTCTCGCACCAGATCACCCGCATGGAGAGCGCGGGACTGGTCCGCAGGGAGAACTGCGAGTCGGACCGGCGCGGACTGTTCGCGGTCCTCACCGATGAGGGTGCGGAGACGATGCGGAAGGTGGCGCCGCACCACGTGGCGTCGGTGCGCAAGCACTTCATGGACCTGTTGACGCCGGAGGCACTGACGGACCTGCACGCGGCACTGACACCGGTCGCGGATCATCTGCGGGGGCGCCGCGGCAAGGTGTGACCTGCGGGTCGGGGGCGGTGTTCAACCGGCGCTCGGCAGCCACAGCTCGAACCGCGCGCCGCCCTGAGGCGCACCGTCCACCGTCAGCCGGCCGCCGTGCCGGGCTGCGACGTCACGGGCGATGGCGAGGCCGAGACCGGCGCCTCCCTCGTCCCGCGTACGGGCGTCGTCGAGGCGTACGAAACGTTCGAAGATCCGCTCGCGCTCGTCCGGTGGCACCCCCGCCCCGTCGTCGGTGACCGCGACGACCACGCCGCCCCGCTCCGCACGCAGCGAGACCGCCACCGTGCGCTCCGCATGACGCTCGGCGTTGTCCAGCAGATTGCCGATCACCCGGGCCAACTGCCCACGCGAACCGGCCACTTCGAACGCACCGGAGTCCGGTACGGACACCGCCACCGGAATCCGGTCGCCGGTGCGCTGCGAGACCTCCTCATGGACCAGCGCGCCCAGGTCCAGCGTCGTACGGCCCGGCCGCTCACCCGCGTCCAGCCGGGCCAGCAGCAGCAGATCGGCCGCCAGCGCCTGCAGCCGTACGGTGTCGGCGACGGCGCCCGGCACGTCCAGCAGCTCCGGATGCGCGGCGCCCACCTCCAGCTGGGTGCGCAGGGAGGCGATCGGGCTGCGCAGTTCGTGCGAGGCGTCCGCGACGAAGCGCCGCTGCCGGTCGACGGAGGCCTCCAGAGCGGTGAGCGTCTCATTGGTCGTACGGGCCAGCCGGGCGATCTCGTCGCGCGAGCCGGGCTCCGGCACCCGTCGGCTCAAGTCCTCGGACGCGGTGATCGCGGCCATCTCGCGCCGGATTCCCTCGACCGGGCGCAGCGCCCGCCGGGTCACCAGCCAGGTGACCCCGGCGACGACGAGCAGCAGCACCGGCAGCCCGATCAGCATCGCCCCGCGCACCGTGCCCACGGCCTCCTGCTCGGCGGCCAGCGGGGCGCCCGCGTGGACGGTCAGGGTCACCCCGGCGGAGGTGGTGGCCTGTACGGACGCGAAGCGGTAGTCGGCCGTTTCTCCGTCGACGGTGGCGGTGCCGTTGGTGAAGTCCGGTTCGTCGGAGTCGACTTCACCGCGGCCGGGGATGCTGTGACCGCCGTTGTCGTCGCCGTAGCCGTCGTCGCTTCCGTCGTCGCCGGACCCGGTGGAGCTTCCCGCGGCCGGTGACGGGGCCGGCGTGACCTGATCCGTGCCGGTGCCGGAGATCGCCTGCAGGTCCTTGGAGACGGCCACCACGCGCCCGTCCTCGTCGGTCACCTGGACCGGGTGATCCTCCTCCTCCCGCATCTCCAGCCGGTCGTACGGCACATCGAGGGCCAGCTGCCCGGCCGCCTCACGGGCCACCACCTCGGCCTGCAGCCCCGCCTGGTCGGTGAGGTTGGCGCGCAGGACGAGGAGTACGGCGAGCCCTGCGCCGACCAGTGCGACCGCGACCACGACCGTGGCACCGAGTGCGGCCCTGGCCCGTACCGATCTCACAGCGCCTCCAGCCGGTATCCGGCGCCGCGCACCGTACGGATGGCGGCCGCGCCGAGCTTGCGCCGCAGCGCGCTGACGTACACCTCGACGATGTTCGGGTCGCCGTCGTAGGCGAAGTCCCAGACGTGTTCCAGGATGTCCGCCTTGCTCACCACCTGCCCGGACCGCAGCGCAAGCTGTTCCAGCACCGAGAACTCCTTGGCGGTGAGGGTGATTTCGGCCGGACCGAGGTACACCCGACGAGCGGCGGTGTCCATGCGCAGGGAGCCGACGGTGACCACCGGCGAGCCGGAGCCGCCGCTCCGGCGCCGCAGCAGCGCCCGGATCCTGGCCACCAGCACGACGTACGAGAAGGGCTTGGTCAGGTAGTCGTCGGCCCCGGTGTCGAGGCCCTCCGCCTCGTCGTACTCCCCGTCCTTCGCCGTCAGCATCAGGATCGGCATCTCCTGGCCGGCGGCGCGCAGGGCGGCACAGACCCGGTAGCCGTTCATCCCGGGCAGCATGATGTCGAGGACGACGAGGTCGTACGCCCCCTCGACGGCCCGGTGCAGCCCTTCGAGACCGTCGTGCACGACATCCACGGCGAAGCCCTCGGCGGTGAGTCCCCCGGCCAGGGACATCGCCAGCCGCTTCTCGTCCTCCACGATCAACAGGCGCATACACACAGGGTCGCAAACGGAACCTGAAGACGGCTTCAGGTGGCTTCAGGCTGCGTTCAGCATCACCCGGGCAGTGTGGACCTTGTCGAAACCGGCCACCCGATCAGGGAGGAACCCTCATGAAGCGCAAGATCGCCATCGCCGCCGTCACCGCGGCCGTGCTCGTCGGCGGCGGAGCCGCCACGGCCGTCGCCTTCGCGGACGACGACAGCCACGACCGCGACACCACGAGCAGCGCGGCAAGCGGCAGCACCGCCCGTGTCGGCGTCGGGGCCGCGGCCGCGGCCGCCGTCGGGTCCGTTCCGGGCACGGTCACCGAGGCCGAGCTGGAGGACGAGGACGGCGGGCCGGTCTGGGAGCTCGATGTGTACGGCTCCGACAAGAAGTGGCACGACGTGACGGTGGACGCGGGCAACGGCAAGGTGCTCGGGAAGCACGTCTCCGACGACAACGACGACGACGATCGCGACCGGCATGCGCCCAGTTCTGCCCCCGTCTCGCTGGACGCGGCGGTCGACGCCGCACTCAAGGCGACGCCCGGGACCGTGACGTCGATCGAACTGGACGACAGCGACGGCCGGAGCGGCGGGGCACTGCACTGGGAGGTCGACGTCCGGGGCAAGGACGGCAAGCAGCACGAGCTGAACGTCGACGCGAGCACGGGCAAGGTGACGGTGGACCGGTCGGACGACGGCGACGACGACCGCCACGGGGACGACGGCGCTGACGACTGACGGCGCCTTCCCGGCGGACCGTCAGGGCGCGTAGACGGAGATGACCGTCCCGTCGCCGAAGCTCAGGAACACCGCGTCGCCCCTACCGACGAACGAGATCGACGCCGGGTCGAGCGGGTCTCCTGGCTCTACGGGCCACTCAGTGGGCAGGCGCGAGCCCGTGTCGTCCGCCTCCCCTGTGGAAGCCATGGCGAACGCGTTGATCCCGTACCCGCCCACGACAACGGCATTGTCACCGGCCACGGCCAACCGGCCCGCGACATCCAGCCCCTCGCCACCGTCGTACGTCGCCCAGTACTGCCTCCCGTCGGCCAGGCCGAACGCGTACACCCGTGTCCGGCTGCTCACCACGACCTTGCCGTCACGTGACACGGCGGGCCGGTAGACGATGTCCACGCCGGCGGCGATCGACCGTCGGTTCCGCGGGGCCGTCACATCGACGACCGTCAGGCCGTCCGAGCCCGGGCAGAGGAGTTCCTTGCCCTTCAGGACGGGCGTTCGACAGGTGATGTCACCGGCCCCGATGTCTCCCAGCCGGGTGCCGTCGCCGCTCTTCAGGATGGTGACGCCGTCGCCGACCGCGACGAGCCGGCCCTCGGCGAGGAGCAGTTCGGCTTCGGGGGCCGGGTCGTCCCACGGCTTGTCCCACTTGCGGGAGTGCTTGCCGGTGAGTTGGTGGGCAAGGATCCGGTCCGCACCCGTGCCGGTGGCCCTCGTGACGTAGTACAGAACTCCGCCCGACTGGACGGAGTCGGCCACCCGGGTGCCGTCGGGCAGCGGCTCCCGCCACTTCTCCGCACCGTCGGCCCGCGGACGGGTCGGGGAGCGGCCCGCACGCCGCCCCCCTGACCCGTCCGGCCGGGTCAGGCCCCGGTGAGTCCTGCCACGAGCTCGTCCGCCGCCGCGTACGGGTCGAGGCTCCCCGCCACGATGCGCTCGGCGAGCGCGCCGATGTGGCGGTCGCCGTGCAGATCGCCGATGCGCTCACGCAGCCGCGTGACGGCGATCGTCTCGACCTCGCGGGCCGCACGGGCCATGCGCCGCTCGGCGAGCACGCCGTGCTCCTCCATCCACGCCCGGTGCTTCTCCAGCGCCTCGACGACCTCGTCGATGCCCTCGCCCCGGGCGGCGACCGTCTTCACGATCGGCGGCCGCCAGTCGCCGGGACCGCGGGACTCGCCGAGGCCCAGCATGTGGTTGAGCTCGCGCGCGGTGGCGTCCGCGCCGTCCCGGTCGGCCTTGTTGACGACGTACACATCGCCGATCTCCAGGATTCCGGCCTTCGCCGCCTGGATGCCGTCGCCCATGCCGGGCGCCAGCAGGACGACGGAGGTGTCGGCCTGGGAGGCGATCTCCACCTCCGACTGGCCGACGCCGACCGTCTCCACCAGGATCACTTCGCAGCCCGCAGCGTCCAGCACCCGGATCGCCTGCGGTGCCGACCAGGCGAGGCCGCCCAGATGTCCGCGGGTGGCCATGGAGCGGATGTAGACGCCCGGGTCGGAGGCGTGCTCCGACATCCGGACCCGGTCGCCGAGGAGCGCGCCGCCGGAGAACGGGGAGGACGGGTCGACGGCCAGGACACCGACCCGCTTGCCCGCCCGCCGGTACGCCGAGACCAGCGCCGACGTCGATGTCGATTTGCCGACACCGGGTGAGCCGGTCAGGCCGACGACGTACGCGTTGCCCGTCAGCGGCGCCAGGGCCGCCATCACCTCGCGCAACTGCGGCGACGCCCCCTCCACCAGGGAGATGAGCCGGGCCACGGCCCGCGGCCGGCCCGCACGGGCCTGCTCGACCAGGGTGGGGACGTCCACCATCACCGCTCCGTTCACTCGCTGCGTGCTCTACGTGTACTACGTACGGCCTGACCGGGCCGTTCCTACTTGGGGACGCGGATGATCAGCGCGTCGCCCTGGCCGCCGCCGCCGCACAGCGCCGCCGCACCGGTGCCGCCGCCGCGCCGCTTCAGCTCCAGCGCCAGGTGCAGCACCACACGGGCGCCGGACATGCCGATCGGGTGACCCAGCGCGATGGCACCGCCGTTGACGTTCACCTTTTCAGGGGTGACGCCGAGGTCCTTCATCGACTGGGCGGCGACCGCGGCGAACGCCTCGTTGATCTCGATGAGGTCGAGGTCCGCGACCTCCAGGCCGTCCTTCTTCAGGGCGTGCTTGATGGCGTTGGACGGCTGCGACTGGAGCGAGTTGTCCGGGCCCGCCACATTGCCGTGGGCGCCGATCTCGGCAATCCAGTCCAGGCCCAGTTCCTCGGCCTTGGTCTTGCTCATGACGACGACCGCGGCGGCGCCGTCGGAGATCTGCGACGAGGTGCCCGCGGTGATCGTGCCGTCCTTGGTGAAGGCCGGGCGCAGCTTGCCGAGGGACTCCGCGGTCGTCTCCGGACGGATGCCCTCGTCCTTGGAGAAGAGGACCGGGTCGCCCTTGCGCTGCGGGATCTCGACCGGGGTGATCTCGGCCTCGAAGATGCCGTTCTTCTGGGCGGCGGCGGCGCGCTGGTGGGAGAGGGCGCCGATCTCGTCCTGCTCGGCGCGGTTCAGGCCGAGGCGGGTGTTGTGCTTCTCGGTGGACTCACCCATCGGGATGTTCTCGTAGGCGTCGGTCAGACCGTCGTACGCCATCGAGTCGAGCATCTCGATCGCGCCGTACTTGTAGCCCTCGCGGGACCTCGGGAGCAGGTGCGGGGCGTTCGTCATGGACTCCTGGCCACCGGCGACGACGACGTCGAACTCACCGGCACGGATCAGCTGGTCGGCGAGCGCGATCGCGTCGAGCCCGGACAGACACACCTTGTTGACGGTGAGCGCGGGAACGTTCATCGGGATGCCCGCCTTGACCGCGGCCTGGCGGGCCGGCATCTGGCCCGCACCGGCCTGCAGGACCTGGCCCATGATCACGTACTCGACCTGGTCGCCGCCGATACCGGCCCGGTCCAGCGCGGCCTTGATGGCGAAGCCGCCGAGATCGGCTCCGGAGAAGCTCTTCAGCGAGCCGAGGAGGCGGCCCATGGGCGTACGCGCGCCCGCGACGATCACTGAGGTGGTACCGGTCGTTCCTGACATGAGGCGCAGCCCCTTGGGATTAGGAGTGAACGAGGGTTTACATGAATGTACTGAGCGGTACCTCACCCGTCATCCGGCAGCGGGTGTGATCGCGCGCACGTTGCGTAACCATCTGTGTAGCGCTGCACTGGTTGCATGCTGACGCGAATCGACCACATCGGGATCGCCTGTTTCGACCTCGACAAGACCGTCGAGTTCTACCGCTCGACCTACGGATTCGAGGTGTTCCACTCCGAGATCAACGAGGAGCAGGGCGTGCGTGAGGCCATGCTCAAGATCAACGATACGTCCGACGGCGGTGCTTCCTACCTCCAGCTCCTGGAGCCGACCCGCGAGGACTCGGCCGTGGGCAAGTGGCTCGCAAAGAATGGGGAGGGTGTCCACCACATCGCCTTCGGCACCGCGGACGTCGACGCCGACGCGGCGGACATCCGGGAGAAGGGGATCAGGGTGCTGTACGACGAGCCCCGGACAGGTTCGATGGGATCCCGGATCACCTTCCTGCACCCCAAGGACTGCCACGGCGTCCTCACCGAACTGGTCACGTCCGCAGCGGAGCACTGACCTCCGGATACCTGGCCCGGTAGAGTGGGCTGTTCCGGGCCGGGGCCGGGCCGGGGCCGCGCCGCGTCCCCAGCCGTTGATCTGTCACCATTCCCCGGGGGACCGTTCACCGGCGAACGGTACTCGTTGGAGAGTTGCGACCAGGGGACGGATGGGACCGCGCAGTGCGGGGCTACGAACGCCAGGAGAGCCACCGAGCTGAAGACGACCACCTCTCGCGGTTCGAAGCCAAGATGGACCGGCTGAAGACCGACCGGGAGAAGGCCGTCCAGCACGCCGAGGACCTCGGTTACCAGGTCGAGGTCTTGCGCGCCAAGCTGCACGAGGCTCGGCGCAATCTCGCGACCCGTCCCGCATACGACAGCGCGGACATCGGCTACCAGGCCGAGCAGCTGCTCCGTAATGCCCAGATCCAGGCCGAGCAGCTGCGGACCGACGCCGAGCGTGAGCTCCGTGACGCCCGTGCGCAGACGCAGCGGATCCTGCAGGAGCATGCCGAGCACCAGGCGCGGCTCCAGGCCGAGCTGCACAACGAGGCCGTGCAGCGGCGCCAGCAGCTCGACCAGGAGCTGGCCGAGCGCCGTCAGACCGTCGAGTCCCATGTCAACGAGAACGTCGCCTGGGCCGAGCAGCTCAGGGCCAGGACCGAGTCCCAGGCGCGCCGGCTGCTGGAGGAGTCCAGGACCGAGGCCGAGCAGTCCCTGGCGGCCGCGCGCGCCGAGGCGGGCCGGCTGGCGGACGAGACCCGGCAGCGGCTCGGCTCCGAGGCGGAGTCTGCCCGTACCGAGGCCGAGGCGATCCTGCTGCGCGCCCGCAAGGACGCCGAGCGGCTGCTGAACGCCGCCTCCAGCCAGGCGCAGGAGGCCACCAGCCACGCCGAGCAGCTGCGTACCTCGACGACGGCCGAGACCCAGCAGACCCGGCAGCAGACCGCCGAGCTGAACCGGGCCGCCGAGCAGCGCATGCAGGAGGCCGAGACCCAGCTGCGTGAGGCCCGCCTGGCGGCCGAGAAGGTCACCAACGAGGCGAAGGAAGCCGCCGTCAAGCGGCTGGCCGCCGCCGAGTCGCAGAACGAGCAGCGCACCCGTACGGCCAAGTCGGAGATCGCCCGGCTGGTTGGCGAGGCCACCAAGGACGCCGAGTCGCTCAAGGCGGAGGCCGAGCAGGCGCTCGCCGATGCCCGCGCCGAGGCGGACCGGCTGAAGTCCGAGGCGACCGAGAAGGCCCGCACGGCGGCCGCCGAGGACACCGCTGCCCAGCTCGCCAAGGCCGCCAGGACCGCCGAGGAGGTGCTGACCAAGGCATCCGAGGCCGCGAAGTCCACCACCGGGGCGGCGAGCGAGGAGGCCGACCGGATCCGCCGCGAGGCGGAGGCCGAGGCGGACCGGCTGCGCGGCGAGGCCGCCGAGCAGGCCGATCAGCTCAAGGGCGCGGCCAAGGACGACACCAAGGAGTACCGGGCCAAGACGGTCGAGCTGCAGGAGGAGGCGCGCAGGCTGCGCGGCGAGGCCGAGCAGCTGCGTTCCGAGGCGGTCGCCGAGGGCGAGCGGATCCGTGGCGAGGCCCGCCGCGAGGCCGTCCAGCAGATCGAGGAGGGCGCGAAGACCGCCGAGGAGCTGCTGTCCAAGGCGAAGGCGGATGCGGAGGAGCTGCGCAGCACCGCGGGCACGGAGAGCGAGCGGGTCCGTACCGAAGCGGCCGAGCGCGCCACCGCGCTGCGCAAGCAGGCCGAGGAGGCCCTGGAGCGCGCCCACGCCGAGGCCGAACAGCTGCGTACCGAGTCCGAGGAGCAGGCCCGGTCCACCACCACCGCGGCCGAGCAGGCGGCGGCGGAGCTGCGCGAGGAGACCGAGCGTGCGGTCGCGGCCCGGCAGGCGGAGGCGGCCGACGAGCTGACCCGGCTGAACACCGAGGCCGAGACCAGGGTCACCACCGCCGAGCAGGCGCTTAACGACGCGCGCTCCGAGGCGGAGCGCATCCGGCGTGAGACGAACGAGGAATCCGAGCGGCTGCGCGCGGAGGCCGCCGAGCGGCTGCGGGCGCTGCAGGCGCAGGCGGAGACCGAGGCGGAGCGGCTGCGCGACGAGGCCGCGGCGGATGCGTCGAAGGCGCGTGCGGAGGGCGAGTCCACCGCCGTACGGCTGCGCAGCGAGGCGGCCGCCGAGGCGGAGCGGCTCAAGTCCGAGGCGCAGGAGAGCGCCGACCGGGTGCGTTCCGAGGCCGCTGCCGCCGCGGAGCGGGTGGGCACGGAGGCCGCCGAGGCGCTGGCCGCCGCGCAGGAGGAGGCGAACCGGCGCCGCCGGGAGGCCGAGGAGACCCTCGACGCGGCGCGCACCGAGGCGAACCAGGAGCGCGAGCGGGCCCGCGAGCAGAGCGAGGAGCTTCTCGCATCCGCCCGCAAGCGGGTCGGGCAGGCGCAGGCCGAGGCGCAGCGTCTGGTCGAGGAGGCGGACAGCCGGGCGACCGAGCTGGTCTCCGCGGCCGAGCAGACAGCCCAGCAGGTACGGGATTCGGTCAGCGGACTGCAGGAGCAGGCCGAGGCGGAGATCGCCGGGCTGCGCTCCACCGCCGAGCATGTCGCGGAGCGGACGAAGTCCGAGGCGCAGGAGGAGGCGGACCGGGTCCGTTCCGATGCGTACGCGGAGCGGGAGCGGGCCGGCGAGGACGCGGCCCGGTTCCGCCGGGAGGCGCAGGAGGAGTCCGAGGCCGCGAAGGCGATGGCCGAGCGGACCGTCTCCGATGCGATCGCCGAGTCGGAGCGGCTGCGCGCGGACACCGCGGAGTACAGCCAGCGGATGCGTACCGAGGCCTCCGACGCGCTGGCCTCGGCCGAGCAGGACGCGGCTCGCAGCCGGGCCGAGGCCCGCGAGGACGCCAACCGGATGCGTTCCGATGCCGCGACCCAGGCCGACCGGCTGGTGGGCGAGGCGACGAGCGAGGCCGAGCGGATCCGTACGGAGTCGACGCAACAGGCCACCCAGCTCGTCGAGGAGGCTACACAGCAGGCGACCCGGCTGGTCGACCGGGCGACGCAGCAGGCGGCCCGGGTGACGGGCGAGGCCACGGACGAGGCCGAGCGGCTGCGTGCGGAGGCGGTGGCCATCGTCGGCTCCGCCCAGGAGCACGCGGCCCGCACCCGCGAGGAGTCGGAGCGGGTACACGCCGAAGCGGAGGCGGCGGCCGAGCAGATGCGTGCCGAGGCCCGTCAGGAGGCCGACCGGCTGCTCGACGAGGCGCGGGAGGCCGCGGCAAAGCGCCGTGCCGATGCCGCCGAACAGGCGGACCAGCTCATCAACAAGGCCCAGGAGGAGGCATTGCGCGCCGCCACCGAGGCCGAGGAGCAGGCCGACACGATGGTCGGCGTGGCCCGCAAGGAAGCTGTGCGGATCACCTCGGAGGCGACCGTCGAGGGCAACTCCCTGGTGGAGCGCGCCCGTACGGACGCGGACGAGCTGCTGGTCGGCGCGCGCCGGGACGCCACGGCCATCCGGGAGCGTGCCGAGGAGCTCAGGACCCGGATCGAGAGCGAGATCGAGGAGCTGCACGACCGGGCCCGGCGGGAGACCTCCGAGCAGATGAAGACGGCGGGCGAGCGCGTCGACAACCTGATGAAGGCGGCGACCGAGCAGCGCGACGAGGCGGCGGCCAAGGCCAAGGAGCTTCTGGCGGACGCCAATTCGGAGGCGAGCAAGGTCCGGATCGCGGCGGTGAAGCGGGCCGAGGCGCTGCTGAAGGAAGCCGAGCAGAAGAAGGCCACACTGATCCGTGAGGCCGAGAAGCTGCGGGCCGACGCCGAGGTCGAGGCGAAGCGTACGGTGGACGAGGGCAAGCGCGAGCTCGATCTGTTGGTGCGCCGGCGTGAGGACATCAACACCGAGATCTCCCGTGTCCAGGACGTGCTGGAGGCATTGGAGTCGTTCGAGTCTCCGACGGGCGGCGGCAAGGGCGCGGGTGGCGGCTCCGCCGGTGGCGTCAAAGCCGGTGCCTCAGCGGGCACTCGATCGAGTGGCAAGTCGTCCGAGGGGTAGTCGCCCTGTCATCTCCCGTGCTTCGTCAAGGACGTTCAACCCTCCGAGTGGCAAGAGTTGCGGGGGTCAGCCACCCAAAAGGGGTGTCATTCTCCAGATCAAACGGGCATCCACTCGATGACACGCCGCTCGGGCCCCTAGGATTCCCTCTAACACCTCACCGGTCTCATTCGACAGGAACCTCATGAGCGACCCTTCCTCCCCCTTCGGCTTCGAGCTCGTGCGACGTGGATACGACCGCGGTCAGGTGGATGACCGCATTACAAAGCTCGTCGCCGACCGTGATAGTGCTCTCGCCCGCATCACGTCTCTGGAAAAGCGCATCGAGGAGCTCCACCTCGAAACGCAGAACGCCCAGGCCCAGGTGAATGACGCGGAGCCGTCGTACGCCGGTCTCGGCGCGCGCGTGGAGAAGATTCTCCGCCTGGCCGAGGAGGAGGCGAAGGACCTGCGAGAGGAGGCCCGTCGCGCCGCCGAGCAGCACCGTGAACTCGCCGAGTCGGCCGCCCAGCAGGTACGCAACGACGCCGAGTCGTTCGCCGCCGAGCGCAAGGCGAAGGCCGAGGACGAGGGCGTTCGTATCGTCGAGAAGGCCAAGGGTGAGGCCGGTTCGCTGCGTACGGAGGCCCAGAAGGACGCCGCTCAGAAGCGCGAGGAGGCGGACGCCCTCTTCGAGGAGACCCGCGCCAAGGCCGCCCAGGCCGCCGCGGACTTCGAGACCAACCTCGCCAAGCGCCGCGACCAGTCGGAGCGCGACCTCGCGTCCCGTCAGGCCAAGGCCGAGAAGCGCCTCGCCGAGATCGAGCACCGCGCCGAGCAGCTCCGCCTGGAGGCCGAGAAGCTCCGTACGGACGCCGAGCGCCGGGCCCGTCAGACGGTGGAGACCGCGCAGCGCCAGTCCGAGGACATCGTGGCCGACGCGAACGCGAAGGCCGACCGGATCCGCAGCGAGTCGGAGCGCGAGCTGGCGGCGCTCACCAACCGCCGCGACTCGATCAACGCTCAGCTGACCAACGTCCGCGAGATGCTGGCGACGCTGACCGGTGCCGCGGTGGCCGCCGCCGGCTCGCCCGCCGACGACGAGCCGGTCACCCGCGGCGTCCCGGCTCAGCAGACCCGTTGACCCCGCGGTACCGCAGCTGTACCCCAGGAGGACACTGAAGATCTTGGCTGGGCTCGCGACGCCTGGCATGCACATCTGCGGCGTTGCCGAAGCGACCTGATAGCTCCTTCCCCAAGCTCTCAACTTCGTTCGAGCAGGGGAGACCCCATCCGAGGACGCTTCGGCGCCTTGCGGCTGCACGCACCAGACGCCGCTCCCTGATCCAGCCAAGATCTTCAGCACCCTCCTTGCGCGCCCGGTTCCGCCCTTGTGGTGGCGCCGGGCGCGCGGCCGTTCTAGCGTGAACGCATGATCGAGCTTGATGGTCTCACCAAGCGCTTCGGCAACAAGGTTGCCGTCGACCGGCTTTCGTGCCGCGTCAGACCTGGAATGGTGACGGGCTTTCTGGGCCCCAACGGTGCGGGCAAATCCACGACGATGCGGATGATGCTCGATCTCGACAACCCGACCAGCGGTTCGGTGCGCATCGACGGCAAGCATTACCGGGACCTGGAAGAACCTCTCAAGTACATCGGGGCGCTGCTCGACGCGAAGTCGATGCACGGCGGGCGCAGCGCGTACAACAATCTGCTATGTCTCGCTCAGAGCAATCGCATCCCGGAGAGCCGGGTCGCGGAGGTGCTGGACACCGTCGGTCTGAGCGCGGTGGCGAGGAAGAAGTCGAAGGGCTTCTCCCTCGGTATGGGCCAGCGGCTCGGCATCGCGGCGGCGCTGCTCGGCGACCCGCAGGTGCTGCTCTTCGACGAGCCCGTCAACGGTCTCGACCCCGAGGGAATTCACTGGATCCGCAATCTGATGAAGGCGCTCGCCGCGGAAGGCCGGACGATCTTCGTCTCGTCGCATCTGATGAGCGAAATGGCCCTCACCGCGGACCATTTGATCGTGATCGGCCAGGGCCGGCTGCTCGCCGACACCTCGATGGCCGACTTCATCCACCAGAACTCCCGCAGTTATGTACGTCTGCGCTCCCCGCAGCAGGAGCGGCTGCGCGATGTGCTGCACGAGGAGGGCCTGATCGTGGTCGAGGCGGGCAGCGGCACGCTGGAGATCGACGGCACCACCACCGAGGCGCTGGGAGAGCTCGCCGCCCGGCATCAGATCGTGCTGCACGAACTGAGCTCCCAGCGGGCCTCCCTGGAGGAAGCGTTCATGCAGATGACGGCGGACTCCGTGGAGTACCACGCACACTCGGAGCTCGGTCAGGCACCGCAGCCCGTGGGCCCGCGCTGGGGTGACGGGTGGAACCAGCGGACCGCCGCCGGCACGGCCGGGAACGGCACGCCGGGCGTACCCGGCACCTCCGGCACCGGCAAGGGGGCGTGACGACGATGGCATCGGTACCCGCGGTCCTGACCTCCGAGTGGACCAAGATCCGTACGGTTTCGTCGACCGTCTGGACCCTGATCTCCGCGTTCGTCGTCACCGTCGCGATGAGCGCGGCGCTCTGCGCCCTGATGAACGCCCAGTTCGACGACCTCCCCGCGGCCGAGAGGGCCACCTTCGACCCGACCCTCATCAGCTTCTCCGGCATGGTCCTCGGCCAGCTGGCCATGGTCGTATTCGGTGTGCTGGTGGTCGGTACGGAGTACAGCTCGGGCATGATCCGCACCTCGCTGGCGGCCGTGCCCCAGCGCGGTTCGTTCCTCTTCAGCAAGGTCGCGGTGGCCGGTGTGCTGGCCCTGGTGGTCGGCATCGCCACCAGCTTCGTCTCGTTCTTCCTCGGGCAGTCCCTCCTCGGCGACCACCACACGGACATCGGTGCGGACAATGTCCTGCGCGCGGTGGTCGGCGGCGGCATCTACATGGGCCTGATCGGGATCTTCTCCATGGGTGTGGCGACGATGCTGCGCAGCTCCATGCTGTCGCTCGGCATCCTGATGCCGTTCTTCTTCCTGGTCTCCCAGATCCTGTCGGCGGTCCCGGGCGCGAAGAAGGTCGCCCGCTACTTCCCCGACCAGGCCGGATCCAAGATCATGCAGGTTGTTCCGGACGCCATGAACAGCAACCCTGCTCCGTACGGGCCGTGGGGCGGGCTCGGCATTCTGGTCGCATGGGTGGCGGCCGCGCTGGTCGGCGGCTATCTCGTACTGAAGAAGCGGGACGCATGACCGGTGGGCGGGACCCAATGGCCGGTGGGCGGACGCAAGACCCGGCCGGCCCGGAAGCACTCCGTCCGCTCTGCCGGGGAGGCGACGCGCTCTCGTAACGACTTGGTCGGAACCGTCAAGGCCTGGATATCCTCCTAACTCTTACGGGGGGCATACGGCCGGACGGCCTGGGCCCCGACGACAGACGAAGTCGATGGGGCTGGAGCATGATCGAGGCAGTCGGCCTGACCAAGCGCTATGGCGCGAAGACGGCCGTGTACAACCTTTCCTTCCAGGTGCGGCCGGGGGCCGTCACCGGATTCCTCGGTCCCAATGGGTCGGGCAAGTCCACCACCATGCGCATGATGCTGGGCCTGGACCGACCGACTTCCGGCCATGTCACGATCGGCGGCCACCCCTTCCGCAGCCTGCCGAACGCCCCGCGACAGGTGGGTGCGCTGCTGGACGCGAAGGCGGTGCACGGCGGGCGCAGCGCCCGTAACCACCTCCTCTCGCTCGCCCAGCTCGCCGGCATCCCGGCCGCCCGGGTCGACGAGGTGCTCGGTGTCGTCGGTCTCCACGACGTCGCACGGAAGCGCTCCAAGGGCTTCTCGCTCGGCATGGGCCAGCGGCTCGGCATCGCGGCGGCGCTGCTCGGCGACCCGCAGGTGCTGCTCTTCGACGAGCCCGTCAACGGTCTCGACCCCGAGGGCATCCTCTGGGTCCGCAATCTGATGAAGATGCTGGCGTCGGAGGGCCGTACGGTCTTCGTCTCCAGCCATCTGATGAGCGAGATGGCACTCACCGCCGACCATCTGATCGTGATCGGCCGCGGGCAGCTGCTCGCCGACATGAGCGTCAAGGACTTCATCTCCGCCAATTCGGCCGACTTCGCCCGGGTGCGGGTCGCGGACGGCGTGCCGGAGCAGCGGGAGAAGCTGACCGCCTCGCTCACCGAGGCGGGCGGCCAGGTCATGTCGGAGCCGGACGGGGCCCTGCGGATCACCGGTCTGCAGCTGCCGCGGATCAGCGATCTGGCACACGAGTCGGATGTCCGGCTGTGGGAGCTCTCTCCGCACCAGGCCTCGCTCGAAGAGGCGTACATGCGCATGACGCAGGGCGCCGTGGACTACCGCTCGACGGTGGACCAGAAGGCCGGGCTGCAGCAGCCGGTGCACGGCGAATACGGACAGCAGCCCGGTTACGGGGCGCCGCAGCCGCCGGACCCGGATGTGCCGCAGCAGGGCTGGTACGCCCCGCCACCACCCGGACAGAACCCGCACGCGGGAGCTCCGGCGGCACCCGCTGCCGCGGCCCCGGCGGCGCCCGCCGCAGCCCCCGCAGACCTGACCGAGCGCGAGACCAGCGAGGACGCCCGATGACCACACCGCCGACCCCGCAGGCGCCGTACCAGCAGCAGGCCCCGATCCCGCAGCAGAACTGGCAGGACGCACCGACCGGGCTCTACGCCTCTCCGATCCCGGTGCGCCGCGCCACCCTCGGCGACGCGCTCGCCTCCGAGTGGACCAAGATCCGTTCAGTGCGCTCCACGATGTGGACGCTCGGCATCATGATCGTGCTGCTCCTCGGCCTCGGACTGCTTGCGGCGATCGCGGTCAGTACCGCCGACACCGACATCGGCGACGTCCCGGTACTCAGCTTCGGCTTCTTCGGTGTGCTGCTCGGCTCGATCTGTGTGATCACGCTCGGCGTGATGACCATCGCCTCCGAGTACGGCACCGGCATGATCCGTACGACGCTGACGGCCTGCCCCAGCCGTGCGCGGGTGCTGAGCGCGAAGGCGATCGTCTTCTTCCTGCTCACCTTCGTCATCACGACCGTGACGACCGCGCTGGTCGGCGCCTTGCAGACGGCCATCCTGGACGGCGAGGCGCCCACCGGTGACGACTGGCTGCGCGCCACGGTCGGCGTCGGCCTCTACATCGCGACGCTGGGACTGCTCTCGCTCGCGGTCGGCGCTCTCATCCGGCACTCCGCGGGTGCGATCACGATCATGATCGGAGTGGTGCTGCTGCCGCTCGTGCTGGCCATGTTCATGTTCGCGCAGTCGCTCGCCGACCTGCAGGAAGCGCTCTTCGAGTACTCGATCCCCAGTCAGCTCAGCGCGCTCTACGACGCTTCGGGCACCGGGTCGGGACCATCCGGCTGGGAACCGCTGTGGATCATGCTCGGCGTCACGGCCGTGGCCATGGCCGGCGCCTATCTGTCACTGGAGAACCGCGACGTCTGACCGCTCGTCGGCGAGGCCGGTCGCCGGGGCTCAGTAGCGAGGCGCGTTCCTGGACCGCTGCACCTGCGTGGTGCGGCGGTCCTTCGCGTTCCAGCAGGCCTTGTGCCAGTGCCTGCGGTCGTCGATCCCGCCGTACTCGGACCAGGCCACCAGGTGCGGGACGCCCGACGGGATCTCCTGGTCGCAGCCGGGGCAGCGGTACCGCTTGCCGACCGCGCTCGCGCCGTTCACCGGGCGGACCGACCACTCCTCCCCCTGCCACTCCTCCGTGCGTCCACCGCCGCCGTACCGGGCCCCCGGCTCCGCTGCGCTGTCGTGGGGACTCTCGCCGCCTCGGGGGCGGTTGCGGCGCGGGGACACGTGACACCTCACGGGGCAGGCTGGGCAGTTCCCGTCAAGCGTAGGGCCATTTGGCCGAACGAGGTGTCCCGCACCGCACAGGACGGCACCCCGGAGGGGGTGAGTTACCGGAAAATCGCAACAACTTGCCTCCGGACCGTGCCTTTGGCACGTGTCAGACGTTGTCCCCAGCAGGGGAGAGCCGCGTCGGCCGCAAGGAGGTAATTGGCGATGCGTGTGGGAACGTTCGTACTGGCAGCCCAGTTTCCGGGACAGGGGCCGGGGGAAGCGCTGCATCGCGCGATCCGGTCCACCGAGGTTGCGGAGGAATCCGGGCTCGACTCGGTCTGGCTGGCAGAACATCATTTCGTGCCGTACGGGGTCTGCCCGTCCGCCGTCACCCTGGCCGCGCTGCTGCTCGGCCGCACCCGGAGAATCCGGGTGGGTACGGCTGTGAGCGTGCTGCCGACCCAGCACCCGGTCACGCTGGGCGAACAGGCCGCGCTGCTCCATCTCACCAGCGGCGGCAGGTTCACGCTCGGCGTCGGCAGAGGTGGCCCCTGGGTGGATCTGGAGGTGTTCGGAGGGGGCCTGGAGGCGTACGAGAAGGGCTTCCCGGAGTCCCTGGAGCTGCTGCTCGACTGGCTGGGCAAACCCCGCGTGGCGGGGAGCGGGGAGCGGTACGGCTTCCGCGAGGTGGCGGTGGTCCCCCGGGCCGACGAGCTGCTCGACGTGGACGGCGGCGAGAGCCCCGGCGGTCCCGAGGTGGTCGTCGCGTGCACCTCGCCGAAGACGGTGAGGCTCGCCGCGGAGAACGGTCTGCCGATGCTGCTCGGTATGCACTGCGGGGACGAGGAGAAGGCCGAGATGGTCGCTCTGTGGCGCTCCGCCGCCCTCGCCGCGGGCCGCTCGCCCGAGAGCGTCCGGGAGGCCGGACATGTGTCCGCAGGGGTGGCCCAGATCGCCGACCGTGCCGAGGACGCCGTGGAGACGCTCGTGAAGGCGATGCCGGGCTGGCTGCGACAGGGCCTGGACGCCCATGTGACGGTCGACGGCCGAATCCGGGTGATGCGCGACCCGGTCGCCTATACGGAGCTGCTGTGCGGCCTTCATCCGGTGGGCCCGCCCCGGCTCGCGTCCGACCGGCTCGCCGCCACCGCCGAGCGGACAGGCATCACCCGCTTCGCGCTCCTGGTGGAGGGTTCGGGAGATCTGGCGGCCACGGAGGAGAACGTAGCGCGGCTGGGCACTGAAGTACTGCCGCTGCTCTCATAAGCAGTCGTAAGAGGTACGGGGGCTGCCGCCCCGGAGCCAGTTGCACCTCCCGCGGCCCGGAACGGCAGCAGAAGCGTTTAGCAGTCCCGTAGTTCGGGCGACTGATTGAGCAACTGGCCCCTCACCGAGGTGAAGCGGGCCAGACGCTCGTCGACCGAGGCGTCCAGCGGGAACACCGCGACGCGGTGGCAGTTCTGGAATGCCAGACGCACCCCGAAGTGCCGCTGCAGAGCGCCACGTATCGCATCACTCGCGAGCGCGCGCAGCAGCTGACCACGTGCCTGCTCGTCCGGCGGGGGCGTCTGGTTGTCGGCGAACTCTCCGCCGTCGACCTTCAGCTGAGCCACCAGAGAGCTGATCATCTCCCATGCGTAGGGCAGGGAGGTCCGGACGCAGTCGACGAAGTCGGCTTCGTCGACCTCGCCTCGCTCGGCCTGTTCCAACAGCGCCGGTGAGACGTCGAGCGACATGGGTTCTCCTCTCGCGACCCCGACGCCGGGCCGGGGCCTTACGGGCAGGGAAGGAGGACGGCGACGCAGCGTGCACAGACGGCGACCTCCTGCTTCCACGGTAAGGGCGCAGTCCTGGCCGCACCAGGAGATTGGGAACACAACCGGCCAATAACGAAGGGCAGCAAAGAGGGGCAAGCCCCTGGAGCCCCGGTCCGGAGCCCAGAGGGGCAGCGGAGGGAGAATCGCGTGGAGCACCCGTCGTCGAGTAGCGTTGCCGACCATGCGTCTCGTCATCGCCCGCTGCTCCGTGGACTACGCCGGCCGGCTCACGGCCCACCTGCCCTCCGCTCCCCGTCTGATCCTGGTGAAGGCGGACGGGAGCGTGTCGATCCACGCCGACGACAGGGCGTACAAACCCCTCAACTGGATGTCACCGCCCTGCACCCTCAAGGAGGGCGCCGACGACACCGCGGGCGTCTGGACCGTGGTCAACAAAGCGGGCGAGAAACTGATCATCACGATGGAGGAAATCCTCCATGACTCGTCCCATGAGCTGGGTGTCGACCCGGGCCTCATCAAGGACGGCGTCGAAGCACATCTGCAGGAACTCCTCGCTGACCGGATCGAGACACTCGGCGAGGGCTACACCCTGATCCGCCGTGAGTACTTCACCGCCATCGGACCGGTCGACATCCTGTGCCGGGACGCCGACGGCCAGACCGTGGCCGTGGAGCTGAAGCGGCGCGGCGACATCGACGGCGTGGAGCAGCTGACCCGCTATCTGGAGCTGCTCAACCGCGATCCCCACCTCGCCCCCGTGAAGGGCATCTTCGCGGCGCAGGAGATCAAGCCGCAGGCGCGGGTGCTGGCGACGGACCGCGGGATCGGCTGTGTGGTGCTCGATTACGACGCGCTGCGCGGCATCGAGGACGACAAGCTGCGCCTGTTCTGATGTTCCGCGGATGCCGGACGTGCGTGGCCCGTCCGGCGTCCGCGGAGCTCCGCTCAGGCCACGGTCGGGCTGCTGTCCGCACTGGCCGCCGCTGACGACGAAGAAGAAGGCCCGCTCGCCGAGTCGGAGATGTTCGGCGACGTCGGCGGGGGCTCGGTTGCCGAGCCCGTCGGGTCCGGGGAGTCGGTCTCCGTCGGAGTCGGGCTCGGGCTGGACGACTTCGTCGGCGTGGGCGACTTCGTCGGGCCGGGCGACTTGGTCGGCTTGCCCGACGACGGCTTGTCGCTGGACGGTGTGTGCGACGACGGGGTGTCGCCCGGCCCCGTCGAGTCCGTGGACGGCGTACCGCTCACGCCGGGCGTGGCCTGGCTGCCCGACGGACCCGGCGTCACCGCGCTGCCGCTGGATGCCGTGTCTCCGGGGGTCGAGCCGTCCGTCGGCCCGTCGGCCGGGACTCCGTCCCCGCTGTCGTCCTGGCCCGCCGACTCCTCGGTCGTGACACCCGGATTCCCCTGGGCATCGCCGTCACCGGACGTCATCCCCAGCGCCACCACCGTGCCGAGCACACCGGCGAGGAGGACGCCCGCGCCCGCCGCGACCAGATTGCGCCGGGCTCCGCCCAGCGCTCCGAAACGGCCTCCCCGCGCGCCTGAGGCGGCTGCGGGGGCGCTCGGCCGGGATATCACCGCGGTGGCGTCCTCATACGGCCGTGACAGCTTCTGCGTCACCGCTGCCGTCGGGCCGACGGGCGGCGGCACCGGCTTCTCGTACCGCGGGGCAGGCACGTCATCGCCCACCGGGACAGGTCCGCCGGGCAGCGGGCCGCCGGAGCGGTCCTCGACCAGGGCGAGCGCGCGTCGTCCGGCCACCACGCCCGACTTGTCGGCGAGCGCCCCGCGCATGCTGATCGAGGTCTCCAGCTCCGCCCTGGCCCGGTCCGGATTGCCGGTGCAGAGTGCGAGGACGCCCAACTCATGGTGGAAGTAAGCCTCTTCGGCGACCTCTCCGGCGATCCTGGCCGCCTCCTGGCCGATCCGCAGGGCCTTCTCCCAGGCGCCCCAGTGCAGTCCTGCCGCGAAGGCCGGGGAGGCGCTGCGGGCCAGCAGCACGGCCACGCCGGTCTGCCCCGCCCCGTCGCCGGGGACGAGCTGTGCCATCGCCGCGACGACCGCATCGGCCTCGGCGGTCGCCCGTGCGGGGGTGACCGAGGGGTGCCCGGCCCACCATGCGTAGTGCTGGGCCGCCGTCCGGGCCCGGTCGATGCTGTCCTCGCCGTATCCGGCGGCCTCCAGCTGGGCGAGGACCCCGGCGGCCAGCCGGTAGCGGGGACCGGCCGGGGAGAGCAGTCCGCAGCCGGCCAGTTCACCGAGCGCGGCGTCGGCGTGGGTGTCCCCGACGAGCGCCGGCAGATGCGCCTGGTGCGGCACCTCGCCGCCGAGTGCGACCGCGAAGCGCAGGGTGTCGCGGGCGGGCCCGCTCAGCCGTGAGGCGAGCAGCGCGGCGGGCGCCGCGCCCTCGCCGAGGCTGGGCAGCGGTATGTGGACGCCGTCGATGTCCTCGTCGTGCCCGAAGGGTGCGTCGAGGGACCGGCCGTCGAGGCCGCTGTATGCGTCGGGGTCGGTGCGCAGCATGTCGCGCTGGCGCAGCAGGGCGCCCGCCTGGACGAAGCGCAGCGGCAGCCCCTCGGACTCGAACCAGAGGTCTCCCGCCCAGTTCGCCTCCTCCTCGGTCAGCGGACGCTCGACGACCCGCTCCAGCAGGTCGGCCGAGGAGCTGCGGCCGAGGCCCGCGAGGAAGACCTCTTCGAGGTACGAGTCCGGGGTGGGTGCGGCGACATCCGGAGTCGTCGCGAAAAGGAAGGCGCACTCCGGAGTGGCGTCGAGCAGCTCCTCCAGGGCGCCCCCGCCGAATTCCAGGTCGTCGAGTACGACGACGGCGCCGATGCTCCGGACCTTTTCGAGGAGACCGGCTCGGTCGGGCCGGTGCAGCTGCGCGTCATGGACGGCCTCGAAGAGCCCGTACAGCAGGTCGGTGACGGTCCGCTTGTAGCCGGAGAGCCGTACGACTCCGTCCGGTGCGAGGTCCGCGCAGTCGGCGGCGACGGCGTTCAGCAGTGCCGTACGGCCGGATCCGGCCGGTCCGGTGAGCCGCACCGAGCGGCCGCGGGCCAGCAGGCGTGCCAGCCGCTCGCGCTCTTCCGCACGCTCCAGGAGGGGCAGACGGGGGGCAGGCGGCCCCGGCGGCACGGGGGGTGCGGTGGCGCGTTCGCGGTCGGCGCGCTCGGCCGCGGTGCGCCGGACCGGCGGATCGTGCTGCTCCCCCGGCGGGCACAGCTCGACCTCGCTGCCGTCGACCGGGTTGACGGTGAGGAGGTAGTCACCCGATATGAGCCGGACGACGCGCGCCTGTTGTGGCGTTTGCTGACCGAATTCCGGAGTAACGGGGCCGCCCCTGCTCGAACGGAGCTGAGAGCTTGGGGATGGATCGCGGGACGGCAGTCGTCGGCCGGTTCCCTCACCGAAGCTGTCGTTGTCCCGGCCGCACTCTTCCGGCCGCCGGTGTGTCGGGTCCATCGCCAAAGCCCCCAGACGCGTCGCACACGATTGTCCCTCCCGGCCTCGCACGCCCCGCTGTCGCTTCTGGTCCGGTGTCCGCCTGGTGGGTTCGTCAATCGGCGGACGGCCGAACCCTAGACCGTCGCACAGCGCCCGCTCACAGTCGGGGGGTCACGCCGTCCGAAGCGCGCATTCTCGTGCGGATTGTGCACCTTCGGCCGCGCCGCACGGTCAGGGCCCGTCCACCGGGTCGGGGTCGGACAAGCCCTACACGCGCGGCAGGGAGTCTGCGGCGATTCCGCCCTCGATGGCCAGAATGCGGTGCAGCCGGGTCGCCACCAGCAGGCGCTGCATCTGCGGCGGCACGCCACGGAGCACCAGCCGTCGTCCGGCCCGACCGGCCCGGCGGTGTGCGCCCATGATGACGCCGAGCCCGGTGGCGTCCCAGGAATCCAGCTCGGTCAGGTCGAGCACCAGGTCGCCGACTCCGTTGTCGAGGGCCGAGTGCAGGGCCGTACGGGCGTCCGCCGCGCTTCGGACGTCGAGGCGGCCCCCGACGACCAGCTCGGCGTGGTCGCCCCTGATATGCATATACGCTCCCCGGAATTGCCCAGCAAGGTTCGTCTGTCTGTTCTGTCTCTGTCACAACTGACTGCGACAGCGACAGGGAAGTTGCCGTCTGTAAGTGAACCGATACCGAATTCACCCCGTGGAGTGACCAAGGCCCGGCGAGGACCCACGCGGATCCACCGATTCCAGGAGACGCCCCCCGGACCTCCGGGCCTGACCGACGGCAGATCAGGCATCCGGAGGACCGAAAACGATCAGTACGTGTAAAAGCCCTGCCCGCTCTTGCGGCCGATGTCACCTGCATCCACCATCCGGCGCATCAGCTCCGGCGCGGCGAACTTCTCGTCCTGGGACTCGGTGTAGATGTTGCTCGTGGCGTGCAGCAGGATGTCGACCCCGGTCAGGTCCGCCGTGGCCAGGGGGCCCATGGCGTGGCCGAAGCCCAGCTTGCAGGCGATGTCGATGTCCTCGGCCGAGGCGACGCCCGACTCGTACAGCTTGGCGGCCTCGACGACGAGCGCCGAGATCAGCCGGGTGGTGACGAAGCCGGCCACGTCACGGTTGACGACGATGCAGGTCTTGCCGACGGACTCGGCGAACTCCCGTGCGGTGGCGAGGGCTTCGTCGCTGGTCTTGTAGCCGCGTACGAGTTCGCAGAGCTGCATCATCGGAACCGGCGAGAAGAAGTGCACACCGACGACGCGCTCGGGGCGCTCCGTCACTGCCGCGATCTTGGTGATCGGGATCGCGGAGGTGTTGGAGGCGAGGACGGCGTCATCCCGGACGATCTTGTCGAGGGCCCGGAAGATCTCGTGCTTGACCTCGAGCTTCTCGAAGACGGCCTCGACGACGACATCCGCGTCGGCGACCGCGTCGAGGTCGGTGGTGGTGGTGATGCGGGCCAGCGCGGCATCGGCGTCGGCCGCCTCCAGCTTCCCCTTGGAGACGAACTTGTCGTACGAGGCCTTGATGCCGTCACGACCACGGGTGAGGGCCTCGTCGGTGACATCACGCAGCACGACGTCCCAGCCCGCCTGGGCGGAGACCTGCGCAATGCCGGATCCCATGAGTCCGGCTCCGATGACGGCGAGCTTCCTGGCCACGTCTGCACCCCTTGGTTTCTGTTCGCCTCTGCAGCTGGTCCCTGCACGGCCGGTCCTAACGGTTGTTCACATGCTCTCCGGCGGAGATTAGTACCAGCGAGGGGCCCTGTGACCGCGAAGAGATGCGCGTCACGTCCCGCATGACGGACATCACACCGGGACACGTCATTCGGCGGCGCGCCGGGCGTAGTTGAGGACCTTCTCGCCGAGGAGGCCCTCGATCTCGTCGAGCAGGACGAGCGCGTCGCGCGACACGTCGACCGCCTTGCGGCCGGCCATCATCTCCTGCCCGACGTAGCCCACGACCGCCCCCTCGATCCAGGCGATCTGGCCGCCGACGAGCCCGGGCAGCGGGTCGTCAGCCCCGGCGCCGACCGCCCGGCCGTTCTCTTCCTCGACGAGCCCACCACCGGCCTCGACCCGGGCAGCCGGGCCGCCCTGTGGGACCTGGTGCGCAGACTGCGCGACGACTTCGGCACGACCGTCGTCCTCACCACCCACTACCTCGACGAGGCGGACGCGCTCGCGGACCGGCTGATCGTGATCGACCGGGGAGTGGTCGTGGCCGACGGCACGCCGACCGTCCTGAAGACCGAGTACGCCGCCTCTCCCGACGCCTCGGTGGGCACACGCGTCTTCCGAAGCACCGGTGCCTAACTAGGCTGGCCACATGGTCAATCTGACACGTATCTACACCCGCACCGGCGATCAGGGCACCACCGCCCTCGGCGACATGAGCCGGACCTCCAAGACCGATCTGCGGATCTCCGCGTACGCCGACACCAATGAGGCCAATGCCGTCATCGGTACGGCGATCGCGCTCGGGCAGCTCTCCGAGGATGTCGTCAAGGTCCTCGTCCGTGTGCAGAACGACCTGTTCGACGTGGGCGCGGACCTGTCGACCCCGGTCGTCGAGGACCCGAAGTTCCCGCCGCTGCGGGTCGAGCAGAGTTACGTCGACAAGCTGGAGGCGGACTGCGACCACTACCTGGAGCAGTTGGAGAAGCTGCGCAGCTTCATCCTTCCGGGAGGTACGCCGGGGGCGGCGCTGCTGCACCAGGCGTGCACGGTGGTCCGGCGTGCGGAGCGGTCCACGTGGGCGGCCCTGGAGGCGCACGGCGAGGTGATGAACGCGCTGACGGCGACGTATCTCAACCGCCTCTCCGACCTGCTGTTCATCCTCGCGAGGACGGCGAACAAGGAGGTCGGCGACGTGCTGTGGGTACCTGGCGGCGAGCGGTAGCGGTTGTTGTCATCGGGCGCCGGACGGGCTTGAAGATCAAGCCCGTCCGACCTCTCAGCGCCCCGCCCCCTCCCGTTTCGGGAACACCGTGTAGCTCCCCGCGATGACCACATTGATCCCGATCACGAACAGCATCGTCTGCTGCCACGACCGCAGCGACGTCACATCCCCGTCCCCGCCCACGTACCAGATCGCCGCCTGCAGCAGCGCCAGCGCCACCGCCGCCGCGACCAGCCACCGCACCGCGACCTTCCACTCGTGGGCCGCGCGCTCCATCCCGTACTTCGGCGGCTTCACCGGCGGCGGGCCACCCGCGAAGCGGTGGGCCACCCGCGCGTCGACCCAGCGGATCGTGGAGTGGCCGAGCCCCACCGTGAAGCCGATGTAGACCGCGGCGAGCCCGTGCTTCCAGTCGGGCTCGACCCCGTTCTTCAGGTCGACGGCCGATACCACCAGCAGCACCAGCTCCAGCAGCGGCTCACACAGCAGCACGGCCGCACCCAGGCGCGGCTTCTTCGCCAGGTACCGCAGTGCGAGCCCCGCAGCCAGCAGCACCCAGAAGCCGACTTCGCAGAGCACGATCAGCGTGACGATCACAGCACTTCCCCTTCCGGTCCCTCCCAGTCTTCGGGTCGCGGCCCCCGGAATCGTCGTCGGCAGTGACGAACCGTGACTGCATACTTCGATGTACTCGTGCCTCGCTCCCGGTACGGAGGTCCGCAGCGAAACCGCCGTGTTGGATGGGAGGGTGCTCTCCTTCACCCGCCCCCACCGCCACGACGTGCTCATCGCCGCCACCGGTCTCTTCGGCGGTCTGTTCCTTTGGTCGCTCGGGCTGCACATGCAGAGCAACCGGACCTTCGCCGCTCCGTGGCTCTCCCTGCTGCCCCTGGCCGTCGTCTCGGCGCTCGAACTGGTACGCAGGACCGCCCCGCAGACGGCGCTGGTCGTCGGCACGCTCGCCCTGGTCGCGGACCAGTTCACGGTCGGGAACCTGGCGACCGTCCTGATGTTCACGGATCTGATGTACGCGGCCGTGCTGTACGGGACACCGTCCGCCGCCCGCCGCATCCCGGTGACCACGTTCCTGATCACGGTCGCGGTCACGATCGGGTTCCTGGCGTGGTTCCGCAATCCCCAGGCGCTTTTCAACGGGGTGGTCACCGGAATGGTCTCGTTCCTGCCCGCCATCACCGGGGTGAGCGTCCGCAACCACCGCGACGCCGCCGAGACCGCCAGGCTGCGCGCCGATCAGACCGCACTTCTGGCCGAGATGGACCGTACCCAGGCGGTGACCGCCGAGCGTACCCGGATGGCCCGCGAGCTCCACGACATGGTGGCGAACCATCTCTCCGCGATCGCCATCCACTCCACCGCCGCCCTCTCCATCGACGACCCGGACACCTCGCGCGACGCGCTGGGGGTGATCCGGGAGAACAGCGTCGACGCTCTCGCCGAGATGCGCCGGCTGATCGGGCTGCTCCGCACCGGCGGCGCCACCCCGGAGCCGAGCGCCTCGCCGACGCTCGCCTCGCTGGACGCACTGGTCGAGCAGACCCGTACGAACGCCGCGTCGACCGGACTGACCTGCACCTTCGAGGACACCCGCGGCGAGCGGGGCCCGCTGCCCGCGCCGGTCGAACTGGCCACGTACCGGATCGTCCAGGAGTCCCTGACGAACGCGCTCAAGCATGCCGCGCCCGGCCCGGTCGCGGTACGGCTCGGGCGGGCCGGGCGGCTGCTCACGGTGGAGGTCAGCAGTGTGCACGGCGACCGTCATGGGCCGCGCGCACCCGGATCAGGAGCCGGACTGGTGGGGATGCGGGAGCGGGTTGCCCTGCTGGGCGGAGAGATCGAGGCGGGTCCGGTGAGCACCGGCGGCGGGACGAAGATCTGGCGGGTACGGGCCGAACTGCCCGTGGAGGAAGGGACCGTGAGGGCATGACGATCCGGGTTGTGGTCGCCGAGGACCAGTCGGCGGTCCGTGCGGGGCTGGTGCTCATTCTGCGCAGCGCGCCGGACATCGAGGTCGTCGGCGAGGCCGGGGACGGCGAGGAGGCGGTGCGGCTGGCCCGCGAACTACGGCCGGATCTGGTGCTGATGGACGTGTCGATGCCGCGCCTCGACGGGGTGTCGGCGACCGGGCAGGTGGTGGCCGAGCAGCTCGCGGATGTGCTGGTGCTGACGACGTTCGATCTGGACGAGTACGTCTTCGGGGCGCTGCGGGCGGGGGCGGCGGGCTTTCTGCTGAAGAACACCGATGCGCACGATCTGCTCGAAGCGGTACGTACGGTGGCGCGCGGCGAGGGGCTGATCGCCCCGGCCGTGACGCGCCGTCTGATCGCGGAGTTCGCCGGGACCACCCCCGTACGGCCTGCGAACGCGCCCGACCCTGCGGTGCTCCATGCTCTCACCCGGCGGGAGCGGGAGGTGCTCGGCTGCCTCGGCGCGGGGCTGTCGAATGCCGAGATCGCGGTACGACTCTCGATGGCCGAGGCCACCGTGAAGACGCACGTCAGCAGGTTGCTGGGCAAGCTGGAGCTGCGCAGCCGGGTCCAGGCGGCAGTACTTGCACAGGAGTTGGGCATCTGAGGTTTAGCTCCGAACTTTGGTCTGGACCTCTTGACGGTTGGTCCAGACCTTCCTAATCTCACCGAGCACACTGCGGTGAGTGCGCCATGACAAGGCGTGCTCAGGGCGGCGCAGGGTTTGCAGTCCACGGACCAACCCGTTTGTCCGGACCTCACCCGAGGAGCACCGTTGAGCACTGAAACCCCCCTACGCCGGACCCGATTCAGACTCGGGACCGGAAGAGCCACCAGATCCAGAGCCGTCGCGGGCCTCACCGCACTGCTTCTCCCGCTCGCCGCGATGGTCGGCCTGGCCTCCCCCGCCGAAGCCGCCACCTCGGCAACCGCCACGTACCTCAAGAAGTCCGACTGGGGCAGCGGCTTCGAGGGCCAGTGGACGGTGAAGAACACCGGCACCACCGCCCTCTCCTCCTGGACCATCGAGTGGGACTTCCCCTCGGGCCCCGCGGTCAGCTCCGCCTGGGACGCCACCGTCACCAGCTCCGGAACCCACTGGACCGCCAAGAACGTCGGCTGGAACGGCTCGGTCGCACCGGGCGCCAGCGTCTCCTTCGGCTTCAACGGTACCGGCTCCGGCGCCCCCACCGGCTGCAAGCTGAACGGCGCCTCCTGCGACGGCGGCAGCGTCCCCGGCGACAACGCCCCCTCGGCGCCGGGCACCCCCACCGCGAGCTCCATCACCGACACCTCGGCCAAGCTGAGCTGGACCGCCGCGACCGACGACAACGGCATCAAGAACTACGACGTCCTGCGCGACGGCGCCGTCGTCGCCACGGTCACCGGTACGACGTACACCCACACCGGTCTCACCGCGGGCACCGACTACTCGTACACCGTGCAGGCCCGTGACACCGCCGACCGGACCGGTCCGGTCAGCGGCGCGGTCAAGGTCCACACCACCGGTGGCGGCGGCAACCCCGACCCGGGCACCGGCGGCAAGGTCAACCTCGGTTACTTCACCGACTGGGGTGTCTACGGCCGGAATTACCACGTCAAGAACCTGGACACCTCGGGTTCGGCCGCGAAGATCACGCACATCAACTACGCCTTCGGCAATGTGACCGGCGGCAAGTGCGCAATCGGTGACGCCTACGCCGACTACGACATGGCGTACACCGCCGACAAGTCCGTCGACGGCGTCGCCGACACCTGGGACCAGCCGCTGCGCGGCAGCTTCAACCAGTTGCGCAAGCTCAAGGCGAAGTACCCGAACATCAAGGTCCTGTGGTCCTTCGGCGGCTGGACCTGGTCCGGCGGCTTCGGTGAGGCCGCGAAGAACCCGGCGGCGTTCGCCCAGTCCTGCTACGACCTGGTGGAGGACCCCCGCTGGGCCGATGTCTTCGACGGCATCGACATCGACTGGGAGTACCCCAACGCCTGCGGTCTGACCTGCGACACCAGCGGTCCGGCCGCCCTGAAGGGCGTCACCTCGGCGCTGCGCACGAAGTTCGGCAGCAACAACCTGGTGACGGCCGCCATCACCGCCGACGCCTCCACCGGTGGCAAGATCGACGCCACCGACTACGCAGGCGCCGCCCAGTCCCTGGACTGGTACAACGTGATGACATACGACTTCTTCGGTGCCTGGGAGGCAAAGGGCCCGACCGCCCCGCACTCCCCGCTCACCTCCTACAGCGGCATCCCGCAGGCCGGCTTCAACTCCGCCGACGCCATCGCCAAGCTGAAGGCCCAGGGCGTACCGGCCTCGAAGCTGCTGCTCGGCATCGGTTTCTACGGCCGCGGCTGGACCGGTGTCACCCAGGACGCGCCCGGCGGCACCGCCACCGGAGCAGCCCCCGGTACGTACGAAGCGGGCATCGAGGACTACAAGGTCCTGAAGACCAGTTGCCCGGCCACCGGCACGATCGCCGGTACGGCGTACGCACACTGCGGCACCAACTGGTGGAGCTACGACACCCCGGCCACCATCGCGTCCAAGATGACCTGGGCGAAGGGCCAGGGCCTGGGAGGGGCGTTCTTCTGGGAGTTCAGCGGTGACACCGCCAACGGTGAACTCGTCGGCGCGATCAACAACGGCCTGAAGTAACCCCCTACTCAGTACCGCGCACAACCCCGCAAAGCAGCCGGGGAGACAGGTCCGCCCCCTGTCCCCCGGTTTTTCGTCGGCTGCCGTACGGGCCCGAAGCACGTCGTACGGACCTCGGGCTCAGGCCACGTTCACCCTCTGGCCGGGTGGAGCCGCCTCCAGCCAGGCGAGGAACCCGGTCAGCGCGTCCTCGCTCATGGCCAGCTCCAGGCGGGTCCCACGATGGAGACAGCCGAGCACCACGGCGTCGGACAGGAGCGCCAGTTCCTCCTCGCCCTCGGGCAGCCGACGGGCGACCACCTCGATCGCGGAACGCTCCAGGATCCGGCGCGGGCGGGGAGCATACGAGAAGACCCGGAACCAGTCGATCCGGTCGCCGCTGTACCGGGCGACCCCGTACACCCAGCCCTTGCCCGAGAGATCGGGCTCCTCCGGCACATTCCATCGCAGGCTGCAGTCGAAGGTCCCACCGGAGCGCTGAATCAGCCGCCGGCGCAGACCGAAGACGAAGAGACCAACCGCGATCAGTGCGACGACCAGCCCGCCCACCCACAGCGCGAGGTACATCTCCACCGACCTCCTCGCGTCGTCGAGTAACGGATACCGCCAGAACTGCACCTGCACCTGCATCGCCTCAGCCGCGGCACGGTCTGGAGTGGTCTCCAGCTCGGGCCGCGGCTGAGGGTAAAGCTACGTGTCGCGGTGCGCTAGCGCACCGCCGCCGCACGCAGTCGCACTTCGGCGCGCCGCTCGGAGGCGGCGTCCGTGTCCGACTTCGCACGCTCCAGCGCACGCTCGGCGCGCTGGACATCGATCTCGTCCGCCAGCTCCGCGATCTCCGCGAGCAGCGAGAGCTTGTCGTCCGCGAACGAGATGAAACCGCCGTGCACAGCGGCGACCACGGTCCCGCCATCGCTCGTGCGGATCGTCACCGGGCCCGATTCCAGCACACCCAGAAGCGGCTGGTGACCGGGCATGACGCCGATGTCGCCGGACGTGGTGCGCGCGACGACCAGGGTGGCCTCGCCGGACCAGACACTGCGGTCCGCGGCGACCAGCTCGACGTGCAGCTCAGCAGCCAAGGGTGGCTCCTCGGGTCACCACCCGGCCGTTCATGCCGGGTGTTGGGTCAATTCTACGGGGCGTGGTGAGGGGGACGGGACGCACCCGCCCCCCTCGGTGAGCCATGGGCTCAGGAGACGCCGAGCTCCTTGGCCTTGGCCTTGAGGTCATCAATGCCGCCGCACATGAAGAACGCCTGCTCCGGGAAGTGGTCGTACTCACCGTCGCAGATCGCGTTGAACGCGGCGATCGACTCGTCGAGCGGCACGTCCGAACCGTCCAGGCCGGTGAACTGCTTGGCGGCGTGGGTGTTCTGCGACAGGAAGCGCTCGACGCGACGGGCACGGTGGACAACGAGCTTGTCCTCCTCGCCCAGCTCGTCGATACCGAGGATCGCAATGATGTCCTGGAGGTCCTTGTACTTCTGCAGGATTCCCTTGACACGGCTGGCCGCGTCGTAGTGCTCCTGCGTGATGTAGCGCGGGTCCAGGATGCGGGACGTGGAGTCCAGCGGGTCCACGGCCGGGTAGATGCCCTTCTCGGAGATCGGACGGGAGAGAACCGTCGTCGCATCGAGGTGGGCGAACGTGGTGGCCGGGGCCGGGTCGGTCAGGTCGTCCGCGGGGACGTAGATCGCCTGCATCGAGGTGATCGAGTGACCACGCGTCGAGGTGATGCGCTCCTGGAGCACACCCATCTCGTCGGCCAGGGTCGGCTGGTAACCCACTGCGGACGGCATACGGCCGAGCAGCGTGGAGACCTCGGAACCGGCCTGCGTGAAGCGGAAGATGTTGTCGATGAAGAGCAGCACGTCCTGCTTCTGCACATCGCGGAAGTACTCCGCCATGGTCAGGGCGGACAGCGCGACCCGCAGACGGGTGCCCGGCGGCTCGTCCATCTGGCCGAAGACCAGCGCGGTCTTGTCCAGGACGCCCGAGTCGGTCATCTCGTCGATGAGGTCGTTGCCCTCACGGGTGCGCTCACCGACACCGGCGAACACCGACACACCCTCGTGCAGCTTCGCCACACGCATGATCATTTCCTGGATGAGGACCGTCTTGCCGACGCCCGCACCACCGAACAGACCGATCTTGCCGCCCTTGACGTACGGGGTCAGCAGGTCGACGACCTTCAGGCCGGTCTCGAACATCTCGGTCTTGGACTCGAGCTGGTCGAAGGCCGGGGCCTTGCGGTGGATCGGCCAGCGCTCGGTGATCTGCGCCTCGGCCTCCGGCTCGTTCAGGATCTGACCGAGGGTGTTGAACACCTTGCCCTTGGTGATGTCACCGACCGGGACGGTGATGCCCGCACCCGTGTCGGTCACCGGAGCCTGGCGGACGAGACCGTCGGTGGGCTGCATCGAGATCGCGCGGACCAGGCCGTCGCCCAGGTGCTGGGCGACCTCGAGGGTCAGCGTCTTGCGGGCGCCGTCCTCGGCCGGGTCCGCTACCTCGACGTGCAGCGCGTTGTAGATCTCCGGCATCGCGTCGACGGGGAACTCCACGTCGACGACCGGGCCGATGACCCGGGCGACGCGGCCCGTGGCAGCGGCCGTCTCAACTGTCGTCGTCATTACTTGTCACTCCCCGCGGACGCGTCGGCCAGAGCACCTGCACCGCCGACGATCTCGCTGATTTCCTGGGTGATTTCGGCCTGGCGGGCCGCGTTGGCAAGCCGGGAGAGGCTCTTGATGAGATCCCCGGCGTTGTCGGTCGCCGACTTCATCGCGCGGCGGCGGGCGGCGTGCTCGGAAGCGGCAGCCTGCAGCAGTGCGTTGTAGATACGGCTCTCGACGTAGCGCGGCAGGAGGGCGTCGAGAACGTCCTCCTGCGACGGCTCGAAGTCGAACAGCGGAAGGATCTCGCCCTTCGTACCGCTCTCTTCAGCAACCTTGTCGAGCGAAAGCGGCAGCATCCGGTCGTCGACAGCGTTCTGCGTCATCATCGACACGAACTCGGTGAAGACGATGTGCAGTTCGTCGACGCCGCCCTCGGCCAAGTCCTTCTGGACGGCCTCGATCAGCGGCGCAGCGACGTTCTTGGCATCCGCATACGACGGGCTGTCGGTGAAGCCGGTCCAGGAGTCTGCGACCTTGCGCTCGCGGAAGCCGTAGTAAGCGACACCCTTGCGGCCGACGATGTACGTGTCGACCTCCTTGCCCTCACCTGCGAGCCGCTCCCGGAGCCGCTCCGCCGCCTTGATGGCGTTGGAGGAGTAGCCGCCGGCCAGACCGCGGTCGCTCGTGATGAGCAGAACCGCGGCGCGGACCGGGGACTCGGCCTCGGTGGTGAGCGGGTGCTTGGTGGTGGAGCCGGTCGCCACCGCGGTCACCGCACGGGTGAGCTCGGTCGCGTACGGCATCGACGCCGCCACCTTGCGCTGCGCCTTGACGATGCGCGAGGCGGCGATCATCTCCATCGCCTTGGTGATCTTCTTGGTCGCGGTGACGGCTTGGATGCGGCGCTTGTAAACGCGAAGCTGAGCGCCCATCGATCAGCCCTCGCCCAGAAGCTTGCCGTCCGAGGTCTCGAACTGCTGCTTGAAGGCGGCGATCGCGTCAGCAATCGACTGCAGCGTGTCGTCGGACATCTTGGCGCCCTCGGCGATGCTGGTCAGGAGGTCCTTGCGCTCACGGCGCAGGTACTCCAGCAGCTCGCTCTCGAAGCGACGGATGTCCTCGACCGGGACGTCGTCCATCTTGCCGGTGGTGCCGGCCCAGACGGAGACGACCTGCTCCTCGACCGGGAACGGAGCGTACTGCGGCTGCTTCAGCAGCTCGACCATGCGCTTACCGCGCTCCAGCGACGCCTTCGAGGCCGCGTCCAGGTCGGAACCGAAGGCGGCGAACGCCTCCAGCTCGCGGTACTGGGCGAGGTCGACACGGAGTCGGCCGGAGACCTGGCGCATCGCCTTGTGCTGGGCGGAGCCACCGACGCGGGAGACCGAGATACCGACGTTCAGGGCCGGGCGCTGGCCGGCGTTGAACAGGTCGGACTCCAGGAAGCACTGGCCGTCGGTGATGGAGATGACGTTGGTCGGAATGAACGCCGACACGTCGTTCGCCTTGGTCTCGACGATCGGGAGGCCCGTCATCGAACCGGCACCCATGTCGTCGGAGAGCTTGGCGCAGCGCTCCAGCAGACGCGAGTGGAGGTAGAAGACGTCGCCCGGGTAGGCCTCACGGCCCGGCGGACGGCGCAGCAGCAGCGACACGGCGCGGTAGGCGTCGGCCTGCTTCGAAAGGTCGTCGAAGATGATCAGGACGTGCTTGCCCTGGTACATCCAGTGCTGGCCGATGGCCGAACCGGTGTACGGCGCCAGGTACTTGAAGCCGGCCGGGTCGGACGCCGGGGCGGCGACGATGGTCGTGTACTCGAGCGCGCCGGCCTCTTCCAGGGCACCACGCACGGAGGCGATGGTGGAACCCTTCTGACCGATGGCGACGTAGATGCAGCGCACCTGCTTGTTCACGTCGCCCGAGCGCCAGTTGTCGCGCTGGTTGATGATCGTGTCGACGGCCAGAGCGGTCTTACCCGTCTGACGGTCACCAATGATCAGCTGACGCTGGCCGCGGCCGATCGGCACCATGGCGTCGACGGCCTTGTAGCCGGTCTGCATCGGCTCGTGCACCGACTTACGGACCATGACGCCAGGGGCCTGCAGCTCGAGGGCGCGGCGGCTGTCGGTCGCGATCTCGCCGAGACCGTCGATCGGGTTGCCGAGCGGGTCGACGACGCGGCCGAGGTAACCCTCGCCGACGCCGACGGAGAGCACCTCACCGGTGCGCTGCACCGGCTGGCCCTCTTCGATGCCGCTGAACTCGCCGAGGACGATCGCACCGATCTCGCGCTCCTCGAGGTTGAGGGCGAGACCGAGGGTGCCGTCCTCGAACTTCAGCAGCTCGTTCGCCATGGCCGAGGGAAGACCCTCGACCTTCGCGATGCCGTCGCCGGCAACGCTGACCGTACCGACCTCCTCGCGCGAGGCCGCGTCCGGCTTGTACGACTGGACAAAGTTCTCCAGCGCGTCCCGGATCTCCTCCGGCCGGATCGTGAGCTCCGCCATCTGGGTTCCCTGCTCTCCTTGTTGGGCCCGAAGTTTCTTAAGGGGGTCTGGGGGCCGACCCCCAGGAATCTTCTGCAATTTCTGCACGGCCCAACCGGGCCGCTGGTCTTGCTCTGTTCTGTTGCTGCGCTGCGCTCGTCAGCCGGCCATGCGACGGGTCGCCTCGTCGAGGCGCTCCGCGATGGTGCCGTTGATGACCTCGTCACCGACCCGTACCGCGATCCCGCCGAGGACCGTGGGGTCCACATCGAGATTCAGGTGCACCTGCCGACCGTAGATCTTCGCCAGTGCGGCGCCGAGGCGCTGCTTCTGCTGATCACTCAGCGGCACTGCCGAGGTGACCACGGCGACCATGCGGTCCCGGCGCTCCGCGGCAAGCTTGGAGAGGGACTCGAGTCCCGCTTCCAGGCTACGTCCACGCGGCTGGGTGACAAGCCGCACGACGACTCGCTCGGTGGCGGGCCGTGCCTTGCCACCGAGCAGGCTGTGCAGCAGCTCCCTCTTGGCGGCGACGGACGCGGACCGGTTGGTGAGCGCGGCGCGCAGCTCCTTGTCGGAGGCGACGATCCGGCCGAACCGAAACAGCTCGTCCTCGACGTCGTCGAGGTCTCCGCTGCGCTGGGCAGCGGTGAGGTCTGCGATGTTCGCCAGCCCCTCGACCGAGTCGACCAGGTCACGAGACTGCGACCAGCGGGAGCGGACCATGCCGGAGATCAGGTCGACGGTCTCGCCGCCCACCTGACCGCGCAACAGTCGTCCGGCCAGCTCGGCCTTGGCCTCGCCGGCCTGCGACGGGTCGGTCAGGACCCGCCGCAGCGATACCTCGCGCTGGAGCAGCGCCGTTACGGCGGCCAGCTCCTCGGCGAGCTTCGCCGCGTCGACCGACGTGTTGTCGGTCAGCGCGTCGAGACGCTCACGTGCGGCAGCCAGTGCCTCGCGGCTCGCGCCGTTCATCGGACAGCCTCGGCCTTCGCCTCGAGCTCGTCGAGGAAACGGTCGACGGTGCCGCTCTGCCGGGTGAAGTCCTCGAGGGACTCGCCGACGAGCTTGCCGGCCAGGTCGGTGGCGAGCTTGCCCACGTCCTGACGCAGCGCGGCGGCCGCAGCCTTGCGGTCGGCCTCGATCTGGGCGTGGCCGGCAGCGATGATCTCCTCGCGCTGCCGCTGGCCTTCCGCCCGCATCTCCTGCAGGATCACGGCGCCCTGCTCCTGCGCCTCCTGGCGCAGACGAGCGGCTTCGTGGCGGGCCTCGGCGAGCTGAGCCTTGTACTGCTCAAGAACGCTCTGGGCCTCGGTCTGGGCCGCATCGGCCTTTTCGATACCGCCTTCGATGGCCTCGCGGCGCTCTTCCAGAACCTTGTTGATGTTCGGGAGGAGCTTCTTGGCGAGGATGCCGAAGACGATGAGGAAGGCGATGAGGCCGATGACGAGCTCGGGGATCGGCGGGATGAGCGGGTTTTCCGTCTCAGCCGCGATCGTAAGCATCTGGCTCACGTCATTGCCTTTCGTCTAGTTGGCTGGTCTTTGATCCGATGGATCAGGAGCCGTAGACGAACGGCATGACCAGACCGATGAGGGCGAGCGCCTCACAGAAGGCGAAGCCGAGGATCTGGTTGGCACGGATGAGACCGGCCGCCTCGGGCTGGCGGGCCAGGGCCTGGGTGCCGTTACCGAAGATGATGCCGACGCCGACGCCGGGGCCGATGGCCGCGAGGCCGTAACCGATGGAGCCGAGAGCCTTCAGGTCGCCGGTGACAGCGGCGAGGGTCTGGGACATGCCAGTCTTCCTTCTCTTTCAAGGACCGGTGGGGGTTGGCCACCGGACGAATAAGGGTCGGGTGCGGGATCCTCAGTGGTGCTTGGCGAGCGCGCCCTGGATGAAGGTGCAGGTCAGGAGTACGAAGACGTACGCCTGAAGCGCCTGCACGAAGAGCTCGAACGCGGTCATCACGATGACCATCACGAACGAGACACCGGCGTAAGCGATACCGATGCCGTTGAGCAGGTACCAGCTAGCGATCGTGAACAGCAGCAGGAGGGTGTGACCGGCGAACATGTTCGCGAAAAGTCGCACCGCGTGGGTGAACGGCCGGACCAGCAGGTTCGAGAAGAACTCGATGGTCATGGAGAGAGGCAGCACCGGGCCGAGCGACTTGTCGTACCCGGTGAAGTTCTTGAAGGCGCCGACGAAGCCGTGGCGCTTGAAGGTCAGGCTGACCCACAGGACGTACACGATCAGGGCCAGCACAATCGGGTACGCGATGATCGACGTCACCGGGAACTGCGCGACCGGGATGATCGACCAGAGGTTCATCATCCAGATGAAGAAGAACAGCGAGACAACGAGCGGGACGTACTTCTCGCCCTCACGCTTGCCGATCGTCTCGTAGACGACACCGCGACGGATGAAGTCGTAGCCGGCCTCGGCCACCATCTGCAGCTTGCCCGGGACGACCTTCGGCTTGCGGAAGGCGGCCCAGAAGAAACCGACGACGATGATCGAGCCGAGCAGGGCCAGCAGCATCGGCTTGTTGAAGTACAGGTTGCTGTCCGCGTCGCCCCAGATGGGCTCGAACAGGAACGAGTGCAAGCCGGGTGCCGGGAAACCACAACCGTCGAAGATGTGGCAATCGGTCTCGAAGGCGAGCACCTGTGTCGGGTCAGCACTCACCGCGGGCTCCTTCAGCGTGGCGCATAGGTACGGCAACCTCGTTGTGTCGGCGCGGCGCGCAGCCGCGGTTCGGCACTGGACTGGTGTAACGGATGTGTGGGCGGCAGTCAGGCATTGAGCCTCGCGATCGAGCAGGCGTCAGCTCACATGCCCGCGCCCGCAGTGCCGCAGTTGGAACCGGACGATAGCAGGGTCCCGGACTTGTACTTATTCCGCCCCTACCCTTCACGCCTTCGACCCCGTGTTCTCGGGCTTTTTGCCCTTGTCGGATTCGGGTTCGACGTAAAGGATCTTGGCCTTCATGTGCGCACGCGCCTGTGCGCCGATCCACACGAGTGTCGTCGCGACCAGAGTGATCGCGAAGGACTTCGGGTTGAACAGCGTGGTGTTCTTGAATTCGGCGACGAAGATGAACAGCAGGAGAAGCTGAGCCGTGTACAGCATCAGCCCCATCGCCTGGAACAGGTGAGGCAGGGACTTAGCGGTCCGTTGCAGGACCACGAGTCCGATCCCCATGAAGAGGATCACCACGAGCGTCCCGATGGCCGCCCCGAGGGCTCCCTCGCCGCCGGCGACACCGCCGCTGATCGCAGCGGCGACGGCGCCGACGACAGCGGTGGGTACGGCGGCTTGAAGGAGAGTCCGGGCGTCGTTGGACGGCATGGCGGCAGCTCCGCTTGCAGGGGGTGGGCAGTGTGTCGTCATGGACGAGCGTAGGCCCGGTCCGAGTCGATGCCTCGGGCCGATGGACCGTGGTACTCAGATCCTTCAACTCCGTCACCGGGCTTCGTGAACGGTATCACAAACTATTTGATGAGGTCTTTACCAAGGAAGTGTGCCTACTGTCACACGTGAGAGTGAACCTGCGCGTGTGAGCACCCGCTGCACTGAATCATCCCGTAATGAGCGGTTCATCCCTTTCACCGGGACGACGTCCTTCTGCGCCAAACCTGAACCCAGTCATTTCGTCAACGCTTGCGCACCATGATGCGTCCTCACGAGCTATTTCCGCACCCACAAGCACCCCGCCCAGCCCGGCCGGCGACAAAGGGAAGACGCGTCGACGCCTCCGGGTAGGCACAAAGCACCCTCCCCGGAGGCGTCGTCAGCAACCTCAGGCGCCAGTCACGCCTGCCCCGCTCAGCAGGTCACGACCTTGTCGTAACCCACCCACGGCTGCGTGGAGGAGAGCAAGTCCTCCTTGCCCGCCTTCACGGTGTGGCAGCTCGTGTCGTAGCCGTACTTGAAGATGCCCTTGAGCTTCTTCGTACTGGAGCAGTTGTTCTTGACCCGGTACGCCTTGTACCCCTCGCCCTGATGGGTTCGCGTGACCTTGACGCAGCTGGGGACCGCACCGAGCGCACCGACGTCCTGCACGGAGCTCGCCGACGTCACCGGGGCCGCCACGGCCTCGGCCCCCATGAGTCCTAGCGAACTGCCGAGCGCCACCGTCGCGATGGCTATTGCGGAAAACTTTCGCATGCTTCTGCCTCACTCACGAATGAGCAGGGACAGCCCACCCTGGTCACGGGCGGGCCAACTCCCCCTTGTCGTAGGCATTCCTAACATGCAGCGGCACGCACAACGGATGCAATATGCGAGGCGCGGAGTCTCGTCCTGGCCTAAATTCCTCTTGCTTCGAAGGTGCTTCGCAGATCGATAGATTAACTTGTGCAAATTTTCCTGGTCAACGACGTCCCGAGATGGAACGGCGAGGCCACATCAATCACATGCGCCACATTCAGTCATTCCAAGTCAGTGCCCGACAGATCCTGAGGCAGCGGTCCTGAGACGCCCCTCAGTGATGGCTCTTGTCCATGCGCCGATCCGAAAAACGCGAACGGGGGCCGATCGCAGTCGCCCCGTTGACGCCGGAGACTCCCACGACGATCGGGGGCCGCTCCTGGAGTTCGTGCTCCTCCTGCCCCATCCGCGTTTCGAGGGGCCGCTGTTGGGCCTCGCGCGCAGATGAGGGTTCCGCATCGGGCATCTCGCCCTCACTGCGGCGACGGCGGTAGCGGGGCGGTACGAAGCGTTCCGCCCAGTACGGCGCCCGCGGGGTGAAGCGCGGCATCAGCAGCAGGACGAGGCCCAGGGCGCTCAGGCCCACGATCACGATCACGATCCACAGCGAAGCGGAGTGCACGGAGTAGCCGACCGCGCCGAAGGCGATCAGAGCCGACCAAAAATACATGATCAGTACGGCCCTGCTGTGCGAATGGCCGATCTCCAGCAGACGGTGGTGCAGATGGCCACGGTCCGCCGCGAACGGCGACTGGCCGTTCCACGTACGCCGCACGATCGCCAGCACCAGGTCGGCGGCCGGGATCGCGATGATGGTCAGCGGCAGCAGCAGCGGGATGAAGACCGGCAGCATCGCGTGGGTGGCCTCCCGCTCACTGCCGGCGAAGAGCTTCATCGTGTCCGGGTCGACCTGCCCGGTGACCGAGATCGCACCGGCCGCCAGCACCAGGCCGATCAGCATCGAACCCGAGTCGCCCATGAAGATCCGGGCCGGATGCATGTTGTGCGGCAGAAAGCCCAGGCACATGCCCATCAGGATCGCCATGAAGAGCGTCGCGGGGGCCGCCGCCTCGATCATGTGCCCGTACCAGAGCCGGTAGGTGTACAGGAAGAACGCGGCGGCCGCGATGCACACCATGCCCGCCGCGAGACCGTCCAGGCCGTCGACGAAGTTGACCGCGTTGATGGTGATGACGACCAGGGCGACCGTGAGTAGCGTTCCCTGCCACTGGGTGAGCGCGACGGTGCCGACGCCGGGGATCGGCAGCCACAGAATCGTCAGGCCCTGGATGACCATGACCGCGGCGGCGATCATCTGCCCGCCGAGCTTGATCAGTGCGTCGATCTCGAACTTGTCGTCCAGAACACCGATCAGCCAGATCAGCGTGGCCCCGGAGAGCAGCGCCTGCGGTTCGTTGGAGAGCTGGAAGACGCTGTCGAGGTTGTACAGATGGTCCGCGACAATCAGTCCGGCGCACAGTCCGCCGAACATGGCGATGCCACCGAGCCTCGGTGTCGGTTCTCGGTGCACGTCACGCGCACGGATCGCGGGCATCGCCCCGACCGCGATGGCGAACTTGCGCACCGGGCCGGTCAGCAGATAGGTAACCGCAGCCGTGACACAGAGCGTCAGCAGGTAATCACGCACGGGCTGCCCCATAGATTTCGCCGGCCATCTCAGCCCACACTTTAACTACGTCGGGCTCATGGTTGCGGACACGGAGGCCGGGCCGATGGTTGCACGGACCACGTCTACCCCGGATAGGGCGGATATTTCCGGGCCAGTTCCTGAACCTCCGCGCGGATGTCGCCCTCCTCACGTACCGCCGCTCCGAAGAGCACGGCCAGCCGTGCCATGTCGGCGTCGTCCATGCCCTGGGTGGTGACGGCCGCGGTACCGAGTCTGATGCCCCGGGCGTCCCCGTACGGAAGCGCGCAGGTGTCCAGCACCAGGCCCGCCCCTGCCAGCCGGGTGCGGGCAGTGGGGCCGTCGACGCCCAGCGGAGCCGGATCCGCGACGATCAGGTGGGTGTCCGTGCCGCCCGTGGTGACCTCGAAGCCCTCGGCCTCCAGACCTGCGGCCAGCACCCGGGCATGGGCGACCACCCGATGCGCGTAAGCCGTGAACGCCTCAGTGGCCGCCTCCCCGAACGCGACGGCCTTCGCGGCGACCGTGTGCATCTGCGCGCCGCCCTGGGTGAACGGGAAGACCGCCCGGTCGATCCGCTCGGCCAGCTCCGCACCGCACAGGATCATCCCGCCGCGCGGACCGCGCAGCACCTTGTGCGTGGTCGCGCAGACCACGTCGGCGTACGGGACGGGGCTCGGCGCCGCTCCCCCGGCGATCAGCCCCATCGGATGCGCGGCGTCGGCGATGAGATACGCGCCCACCTCGTCGGCGATCTCCCGGAACAGTTCGTAGTCGGGATGGCGCGGGTACGAGATCGAGCCGCTGACGATCGCCTTGGGGCGGTGCGCACGGGCCAGGGTGCGCACCTGCTCGTAGTCGATCAGGCCGCTCTCGGAGTCCACCCCGTAGCCGATGAACTCGAACCAGCGGCCGGAGAAGTTGGCGGGCGAGCCATGGGTGAGATGCCCGCCGTACGGGAGTCCCATCGCGAGCACCGTGTCGCCGGGGCGCAGCAGGGCCGCGTATGCGGCGAGGACGGCGGAGGAGCCGGAGTGCGCCTGGACGTTGGCATGTTCGGCGCCGAAGAGCGAGGTGGCCCGCCGGCAGGCGATGCGTTCGGCGGCGTCGGCCTGCTCGCAGCCGCCGTGGTAGCGGGCGCCGGGGTAGCCCTCGGCGTACTTGTTGGCGAGCGGTGAGCCGAGGGCGGCGAGGACCGCGGGCGAGGTGAAGTTCTCGGCGGCGATCAGCTGCAGGGTGCTCGACTGCCGGTGCAGCTCCTCCAGCAGCACCGCGGCGATCTCCGGGTCCTCCCGGAGCAGGGCGCCGAAGTCCTGCGGCAGGGCGGCGAAGGTGGGTGCGGCAGGAGTGGTGACCGGCATCTGACGGCTCCGGGCCTGGGGAGGGGTGCGCTGACGTCAGCTCCAATGTAGGCCCGTGACGGGCCCCCTGCCTGCTGTGCGGCGACGCCGTACACCCGTTGGGCCCCCTGGTACCGGGCCCGTGTGTACGGCCGTCAGGGTGGCGCAGGCGCAAGCGTCAGTGCGGGGCGGGTACGCCGGTCAGGGCGGTGACGACCGGGTCGAGGGCCTGGTTGATCTCGTCGCCGATGGACCGGAAGAACGTGATCGGGGCGCCGTACGGGTCGTACACCTCGTCGGCCTCGGCGGTGGGGGCCAGCAGCCAGCCGCGCAGCGCGGCCGCGGCACGGACCAGTGCGCGGGCGCGCTCGACCACACCCTCGTCGCGCGGGTCGGGCAGCGTGGCGGGGTCTATGGCCCGGACCAGCCGGGTGAATTCCTTGAGGGTGAAGGTCCGCAGGCCGGCCGAGTGACCCATCGAGATCACTTGTGCCCGGTGGTCGCGGGTGGCGGTGAGCACCAGGTCGGCACGGATCACATGCTCGTCGAGCAGCTCCCGGCCGACGAAGCCGGTGGTGTCGGCGCCGAAGTCGGCGAGGACGATCTCGGCGTTGGCCTCCATGGGGGCACCTTCGTGGCCCCAGGTGCCCGCACTCTCCACGATCAGTCCGCCGCTGAGCGGATCGCCGAGGCGGTCCACCAGGGCGTGCCGGGTCAGCCGCTCGGTGATCGGTGAGCGGCAGACATTGCCGGTGCTGACGTGGAGGATGCGGAAAGTGTCGGCCTGCCCCGCTATGCCACGCCCCTCAGGGGCGGTCAATTGGCCACCTCGAGGTCGGGTACCACCTTGCGGAGTTCCTCGACGGAGAGCGCACCGGCGCGCAGCAGTACGGGGACCTTGCCGGTCACATCGACGATCGACGAGGGCACGATGCCGGGCGTCGCGCCGCCGTCGAGGTAGACGGAGACGGAGTCGCCGAGCATCTCCTGGGCGGCGTCGCAGTCCTCGGGGGCCGGGTGTCCGGTGAGGTTGGCGCTGGAGACGGCCATCGGGCCGACCTCGGTGAGCAGCTCGATGGCGACCGGGTGCAGCGGCATCCGGATCGCGACGGTGCCGCGGGTGTCCCCGAGGTCCCACTGCAGCGACGGCTGGTGCTTGGCGACGAGTGTGAGGGCGCCGGGCCAGAAGGCGTCGACGAGCTCCCAGGCCTGCTCGGAGAAGTCGGTGACCAGTCCGTGCAGGGTGTTCGGGGAGCCGATCAGGACGGGCGTCGGCATGTTGCGGCCTCGGCCCTTGGCGTCCAGCAGGTCGGCGACGCCCTCGGAACTGAAGGCGTCCGCACCGATCCCGTACACGGTGTCGGTGGGCAGCACGACCAGTTCGCCGCGGCGGACGGCCGACGCGGCCTCACGCAGACCCGTCGTACGGTCGGTCGCGTCGTTGCAGTCGTATCGCCGTGCCATCAGCCGGCCTCCTCAAGCATGTACGGGTATGGCGGGTACGGGTCGTGCGGGTGGTGGCCGCCGGTCACGGCATGGCCTTGCGGGCCGTGGCGAACCGCGGCCGGTTGTTCAGGTCGGGATGGTCGGCCGCATCGGCCCAGCCGCGTTCCTCCGTGAAGATCCACGGCACCTGGCCGCCCTGGGTGTCGGCGTGCTCGATGACGACGAGGCCGCCGGGGCGCAGCAGGCGGTGTGCGGTGCGTTCGATGCCGCGGATGGTGTCGAGGCCGTCCTCGCCGGAGAAGAGGGCCATCTCCGGGTCGTGGTCACGGGCCTCGGGTGCCACGTACTCCCATTCGGTGAGAGGGATGTACGGCGGGTTGGAGATGACCAGGTCGACCTGGCCGTCGAGTTCGGGAAGAGCCGTGAGCGCGTCTTGGTGGTGGACGGTGACCCGCGACCCCTCGGCGTTCCTCCTGGTCCATTTCACGGCGTCGTCGGAGAGCTCGACGGCGTGCACGCGCGAGCGGGGAACCTCCTGCGCCATGGCCAGGGCGATGGCGCCCGATCCGCTGCAGAGGTCGACGATGAGCGGCTCGACGACATCCATCGCGCGGACGGCGTCTATCGCCCAGCCGACGACCGATTCGGTCTCCGGGCGGGGGACGAAGACACCGGGTCCGACCTGGAGCTCCAGGTAGCGGAAGAAGGCGCGTCCGGTGATGTGCTGCAGCGGTTCGCGGGCCTCGCGGCGGGCGATGGCCTCCCAGTAGCGGGCGTCGAAGTCGGCGTCCGGCACACGGTGCAGCTCGCCCCGCTTGACGCCGTGCACGAACGCGGCGAGCTCCTCCGCGTCGAATCGCGGTGAAGGCACACCGGCGTCGGCCAGCCGCTGGGTGGCCTGGGCCACCTCGGCGAGCAGCAGGTTCATCGCGGTTCTCCGTACGGGGTTACGGGCGGGTCGGACTCGGTCTTATGCGGCGGCAAGCTTGGCGGCGGAGTCGGCGTCGACACAGGCCTGGATCATGGAATCCAGGTCACCGTCGAGCACCTGGTCCAAGTTGTACGCCTTGAAGCCGACGCGGTGGTCCGAGATCCGGTTTTCCGGGAAGTTGTACGTACGGATCTTCTCGGAACGGTCGACCGTACGCACCTGGCTGCGTCGTACGTCCGAAGCTTCCTGCTCGGCGGCTTCCTGGGCGGCCGCGAGCAGTCGCGAACGCAGGATACGCATGGCCTGCTCCTTGTTCTGGAGCTGGCTCTTCTCGTTCTGGCAGGAGGCGACGACGCCGGTCGGCAGGTGTGTGATGCGGACCGCCGAGTCCGTGGTGTTGACGGACTGGCCGCCGGGGCCCGAGGAACGGTAGACGTCGATACGGAGATCATTGGCGTGGATCTCGACGTCGACCTCCTCCGCCTCGGGCGTGACGAGCACACCGGCGGCCGAGGTGTGGATACGGCCCTGGGACTCGGTGGACGGCACCCGCTGCACGCGGTGCACCCCGCCCTCGTACTTCAGCCGGGCCCACACGCCCTGGCCGGGCTCGGTGGCGCCGTTGCCGCCCTTGGTCTTCACGGCGACCTGGACGTCCTTGTAGCCGCCGAGCTCGGACTCGGTGGAGTCGATGATCTCGGTCTTCCAGCCGACGCGCTCGGCGTAGCGCAGATACATCCGCAGCAGATCGCCGGCGAACAGGGCGGACTCGTCGCCGCCCGCGCCCGCCTTGATCTCCAGGAGCACGTCCTTGTCGTCGCTGGGGTCGCGCGGGACCAGGAGGAGGCGGAGCTTCTCGGTGAGCTCTTGGCGCTGCTTCTCCAGGTCCTTGACCTCGGCGGCGAAGTCGGGGTCGTCGGCGGCGAGCTCGCGCGCCGTCTCGATGTCGTCCCCGGCCTGCTTCCAGGAGCGGTACGTGCCGACGATCGGGGTCAGCTCGGCGTAGCGCTTGTTGAGCCTGCGCGCGTTGGCCTGGTCGGCATGGACCGCCGGGTCCGCGAGCTTCTTCTCAAGATCGGCTTGTTCACCGATCAGTTCCTCGACCGCCTCGAACATCTTCGGGCTCCTGGTTTCTTCACTCAAACGTGCCTGCTGGACAGCGTGATGCTGTCCGGGCCCGGGTACGGGGACGGCCCGTACCCCGGGCCGGAAAAAAACGCCGGCCTCGGCGCCCCCGGGAAGAGGGCGCCGAGAACCGGCGCAGTGGCTCGCTACTTGCTGGCGGAGCCGGCAGCCTTGCCGAAGCGGGCCTCGAAGCGGGCCACGCGGCCACCGGTGTCGAGGATCTTCTGCTTGCCCGTGTAGAACGGGTGGCACTCGGAGCAGACGTCGGCGCGGATGGTGCCGCCGTCGATGGTGCTCCGGGTCGTGAACGACGCGCCACAGGTGCAGCTGACCTGCGTCTCGACGTACTCGGGGTGGATGTCGCGCTTCAAGGGTTTCTCCTAGGTTCGGGAGGGCGCCGGGTCGTACGCGCGGATTGCGCGTCCGTGAACCGGGGCCGACGTACCAGTCTGCCAGGACCGGCCGTATCTCCCAAAACCGGGGGCGGGCCGCAACTATTCCCGGCCCGCCCTGTCACTTGACGACGCTGCCCGCGACGCCCTTGTCGCCCGCCGACTTCTCGGTGGCGGAGGCGGGGATGGCCTTGTCGTGCTTGAGCGCCGTCCATACCTGCTGGGCGGATTCCTCCAGCGGTACGACGCGGTTCGGGTCGGCCGGGTCGTACTGCACGGGCAGGGTGACCATGTGGACGTTCTTCGAGTCGAGCCCCTTGAGGCCGTTCGCGAAGCCGGTGAGCTGCTCGACCGAACCCAGGTCGGAGTCGGTGGTGATGGCTTTTGTCGCCGTGTCCGCGAGGTCGAAGAGAGTCTTCGGGTTCGAGAACACTCCGACGCTCTTGGCCTGCTCCATCAGCGCCTTGATGAACGCCTGCTGGAGCTGGATGCGGCCGAGGTCGCTGCCGTCGCCGACGCTCTTGCGGGTGCGGACGAGGCCCAGCGACTGCTCGCCGTCGAGCGTGTGGGTGCCGGGTTCGAGATTCAGATGGCTCTTGGGGTCGTTGATCGCCTGGGTGGTGGTGATCTCCACTCCGCCCAGCTCGTCGATGAGCTTCTTGAAGCCGGTGAAGTCGACTTCGAGGTAGTGGTCCATGCGGATGCCGGACATGGACTCGACGGTCTTGACCGCACAGGCCGGTCCGCCGACCTCGTACGCCGTGTTGAACATCGCGCGCTGCTCGCCCGCGACGGGCTGCCCCGTGGTGTCACTTGTGCAGTCGGGGCGGGTGATGAGGGTGTCGCGCGGGATGGAGACGACGGAGGCGCTCTTGTGGCCCTTGTTGATGTGCACGACCATCGCGGTGTCGGAACGGGCCGTGCCCTCGTCGGCGCCGTACTTCGAGTTCGCGCCGGAGCGGGAGTCCGAGCCGAGTACGAGAATGTCCTGGGAGCCGTTGTCGACGTCGTCGGGGCGGTTCTTGCCGAGCGCCGCGTTGATGTCGACGGCCTTGAGATTGCCGTTGATCTTGAAGTAGGCGTATCCGAGCCCGCCGCCGCCGACGACCACGGCACCGGCCAGGGTCCAGGCGGCGATCACCGTCACCCTGCGGCGACGGGAAGGCTTCTTCCGGCGTTTGCCGGTGGGGCGTATTCGCCCGCCGCTCCCTCTCTGCTCGGTCATCCGTCTCCTTCTGTCGTCAGCTTCTCCCGGCCAGGGCCTGTCCGGCCCTGATCCGCCGGGCAGGCCCTAGTCCCTGCAGCGGTGTTCGGGCACTGGTTTTGTCGGCTTTGGCGACTTGTTGCCACTTCGTACGACGTCGCGGCACGAAGAAGGGTTGCACAGCGACCTGTCACGCCCGCGTGAGGACAAAAGGAACGTGCGACCTTGATGAACAGCTGGTGATCCCGCCCTCACCTGCGGTTTCTTGCCATGTACAGACATCGTGGTGGCCTCTGTCGTCGTGGCGGTTGTGTGGCGAACGTCTCGGATCGGTCGAAAGGGTCGAATCGACTGCGTCACATTCGCGGGCCCTACGACGCAGGGCCGCCCCCGCCACCGGAGTGACGAGGGCGGCCCTGTGATTCAGCCGATCCGGGTACGACGTCAGTCGTTGCCGTTGCCCGGAGCGGGCGTCGTCTTCTGGATTTGGAGCAGGAACTCCGCGTTGGACTGGGTCTTCTTCATCCGGTCCAGGAGGAGCTCGATCGCCTGCTGCTGGTCGAGCGCGTGCAGCACCCGGCGCAGCTTCCAGACAATGGCCAACTCGTCACTGCCGAGCAGGATTTCTTCCTTACGGGTGCTGGACGCGTCGACGTCCACCGCCGGGAAGATGCGCTTGTCCGAGAGCTTCCGGTCGAGCTTGAGCTCCATGTTGCCGGTGCCCTTGAACTCCTCGAAGATCACCTCGTCCATGCGCGAGCCGGTCTCGACGAGCGCGGTGGCCAGGATGGTCAGCGAACCGCCGTCCTCGATGTTGCGCGCGGCACCGAAGAAGCGCTTCGGCGGGTACAGCGCGGTCGAGTCGACACCACCGGACAGGATGCGGCCGGATGCCGGGGCCGCGAGGTTGTACGCACGGCCGAGGCGGGTGATCGAGTCCAGCAGGACGACCACGTCGTGACCCAGCTCGACGAGACGCTTGGCGCGCTCGATGGCCAGCTCGGCGACGGTGGTGTGGTCCTCGGCAGGACGGTCGAAGGTCGAGGAGATGACCTCGCCCTTCACCGACCGCTGCATGTCGGTGACCTCTTCCGGACGCTCGTCGACCAGGACGACCATCAGGTGGCACTCGGGGCTGTTGACCGTGATCGCGTTGGCGATCGCCTGCAGGATCATGGTCTTGCCGGTCTTCGGCGGGGCCACGATCAGGCCTCGCTGGCCCTTGCCGATCGGTGCGACCAGGTCGATGATCCGCGTCGTCAGGACGTTGGAGTCGGTCTCCAGACGGAGCCGGTCCTGCGGGTAGAGCGGGGTCAGCTTCTGGAACTCCGGGCGGCCGCGGCCGGTTTCGGGCGCCATGCCGTTGACCGAGTCGAGGCGGACCAGCGCGTTGAACTTCTCGCGACGCTCGCCGTCCTTGGGCTGGCGCACCGCACCGGTGACGTGGTCACCCTTGCGCAGGCCGTTCTTGCGGACCTGGGCGAGCGAGACGTACACGTCGTTCGGGCCCGGCAGGTAGCCGGAGGTCCGGATGAACGCGTAGTTGTCGAGGATGTCCAGGATGCCCGCGACGGGGATCAGGACGTCGTCGTCGGAGACGGGAACCTCGCTGGCGAAGTCCTCGCGGCCACGGCGGCCACGGCGGTCGCGGTAGCGGCCGCGACGACCGCGACGACCGCCTGCCTCGTCGTCGTAACCGTCGTCCTGCGGGCCGCCGCCCTGCTGGCCCTGACCCTGGCGCTGCTGGCGCTGGCCGCCCTGCTGGCCCTGGCCACCGCCCTGCTCGTCACCCTTGCCGCGGCGGTCGCGCTGACGGTCGCGGCGCTCCCCGCGCTCCTGACGGTCGCCCCGCTGGCCGCGGTCCTGGCGGTCGCCCCGGCGGCCCTCGGCCGTGTCGGCGGCGGCTTCGGCCTTGGCGTCGGTGCGGTCGTCGCTCTTCGGCTCGGCCTGCGCCTCCGCCTTGACCTCGGCGGCCGGCTTGCTCTCCGCCTTGGTCTCCGGGCTGCCCGCCTGAGCGGTCGCACGGCGCCGACGACGCTCACCCGTGGGCTGGTCGTCGCTGGCCGGCTGGCCGGGGATGTCGATCTGCTGCGCGGCAGCCTTCTCGGCGGGCGCGGCGGCCGCGGACTCGCCCCCGGTGCGCGCCTTGGAGGTGGCACGGCGCTTCGGCTTGGTCTCGGCATCCGCGGCGGGCGCGGCGGCCTTGGGCGCGGCGGAGCTACCGGCCTGCGCCTCCTTGATGACCTCGATCAGCTGGCCCTTGCGCATACGCGCAGTGCCCTTGATGCCGAGGCCGGACGCGACCTGCTGCAGCTCGGCCAGGACCATGCCGTCAAGGCCGGTGCCGGAGCGGCGGCGCCGTGCGGTGGTGCCAGTGGCAGCACCTTCGGCGGGCGCGGTGCTGTCGACGCTCTTGTCGGCAGTCACGCCCATCAGATCGGTGGTGTCGCTCACGAAGGGTCCTTCCCTGGAGCGGACGTCGGCCTTCTGGCTCGGCGACCGGTTGTGCTGTCCGACTGCGGTCTGTGATCTTGCGGATCGCGGACCGTGCCGGGGCGGTGGTCCGCCGGGTACGGCGGAGAGATGAAGGTGTGCAAGGGTCCGGCGCGAGCATCCCCTGCTCGGCCCACTCCTGGACAAGCGAGGGGTGTCGTGCCGGTTCCGGAGCGTGCACGAAACTGCTCAGGCAGGCTGCTCAGGCAGTTGGGGAGGCTCCCGGAAGAATTGGTGGTCCCGGAAAGGGACACGAAGCAACGCGCCACATAGACGTCGGTTGCAGACTTGAGGTTAACACTACCGGCTCCAACAAACATTCCCCCTCTCACTCACCGGCAATCACTTCTCGGCTACGGGGCGAGCGGCAGCACACTCGCACCCGGGGCGTCGAGAGTGAGCCGATTGGCCGCCCATCCCTCGCCCGCCAGCTGTGCGACCTTGTCGGCCGCACCGTCGTCGGCCAGTGCGAGCACCGTCGGCCCGGCACCGGAGATGACTGCGGGGACGCCGTCGGCGCGCAGTCGGTTCACTAGTTCCACGCTCTGCGGCATCGCCGGGGCGCGGTACTCCTGGTGCAGCCGGTCCTCGGTGGCGGTGAGCAGCAGCTCGGGGTGTCTGGTCAGGGCCTCGACGAGGAGCGCGGAACGGCCCGCGTTGAAGGCGGCGTCGACATGCGGGACCGTACGCGGCAGCAGTCCGCGGGCGGTCTCGGTCAGGACTGGCTTGCTGGGGACGAAAACCACCGGAACGATGGAATCTGCGGGATCCATCCTGATGGCGCGGGCCGACCCGCCGTCCATCCAGGCAAGGGTGAACCCGCCGAGCAGGCAGGCCGCGACATTGTCGGGGTGGCCCTCGATCTCGGTGGCGAGTTCCAGCAGCGCGGCGTCGTCGAGCCGGGCGTCACCGCCGGTCGTCACGGCACGGGCGGCGACGATGCCGGCACAGATGGCGGCGGAGGAGGAGCCGAGGCCGCGCCCGTGCGGGATGCGGTTGGCGCAGACGATCTCCAGGCCGCGGGGCTGTCCGCCGAGCAGGTCGAAGGCCGTGCGCAAGGAGCGTACGAGGAGGTGGCTCTCGTCGCGGGGCAGCGTGTCCGCGCCCTCACCCGCGATGTCGATGTGCAGTCCGGAGTCGGCCACGCGGACGACGACGTCGTCGTACAGCCCCAGCGACAGGCCGAAGGCGTCGAAACCCGGGCCCAGGTTGGCGCTGGTCGCGGGGACGCGCACCCGGACGGCGGCGGCTCGGAAGGCGGGACCGGCCATCGCTTAGACGACTCTCCTTGTGAGACAGCGGGGGTGGTGAAGCGTTTTCTCGATGCTGGCGGGAGGTCGTGGCGGCGGGGAGTGGAATTCCGGGGAACCCGACGGCCACAACGGCCCTTGCACCGCGGCAGATGCGGCGGGGCGGGTTGGGTACAGCTTATCGAAGGAAGGTTCTGTGGCGACATAGGGCGCACAGGAGGCGCACGATGCGTGTCGCCCGCCTCCTATGCGCTCTCCGCCCCGAAAAGGGGCGGTTGAGCTGGGTTCTCACCGACAGGTGAGCCGGGCTCCCGCAGGCAGGGGTGCCGGGCTCTCATCGACAGCCGAGCCCGGCTCCTGCCGACCGGCCCCAGGGCTTACGCGAGGCCCAGCTTCTCGGCGGCGGTGGCCGCGTCGACCGGGACCGTGACCGGCTGCGGAGCGCCCGCGACGGCCCAGTCGGGGTCCTTGAGCCCATTGCCGGTGACCGTGCAGACGATCTTCTGACCCGGGTCGACCTTGCCCTCTTCGGCGGCCTTCAGCAGACCGGCGACGGACGCGGCCGACGCGGGCTCGACGAAGACGCCCTCCTGGGAGGCCAACAGCCGGTAGGCGGCCAGGATCTGGCGGTCCGTCACCTCGTCGATGAAACCGCCCGATTCGTCCCGGGCGTCCAGCGCGTACTGCCAGGAGGCCGGGTTGCCGATCCGGATCGCGGTGGCGATGGTCGACGGGTCCTTGACGATCTCGCCGCGGACGATCGGCGCGGAGCCGGAGGCCTGGAAGCCCCACATGCGCGGGGTGTGCGTGGACATACTGTCGCCCGCGTACTCCTTGTAACCCTTCCAGTACGCGGTGATGTTGCCCGCGTTGCCGACCGGGAGGACATGGATGTCCGGGGCGTCGCCGAGCGCGTCGACGATCTCGAACGCGGCGGTCTTCTGGCCCTCGATACGGACCGGGTTGACCGAATTGACCAGCGCCACCGGATAGTTGTCCGAGAGCGAGCGGGCCAGCGTCAGGCAGTCGTCGAAATTGCCGTCGACCTGGAGGATCTTGGCGCCGTGCACGAGCGCCTGGCCCATCTTGCCGAGCGCGATCTTGCCCTGCGGTACGAGGACGGCGCAGACCATGCCGGCCCGCACCGCGTACGCGGCGGCGGAGGCGGAGGTATTGCCGGTGGAGGCACAGATGACGGCCTGTGCGCCCTCCTCCTTGGCCCGGGTGATCGCCATCGTCATACCGCGGTCCTTGAAGGACCCGGTGGGGTTGGCGCCCTCGACCTTGAGGTGTACCTCGCAGCCCGTGCGCTCGGAGAGGACCTGAGCGGGGACGAGCGGCGTACCGCCCTCACGAAGCGTGACGACCGGCGTCGTGCTCGTGACCGGAAGGCGGTCCCGGTACTCCTCGATGATTCCGCGCCACTGGTGGGTGCCCTTGCTGGTCATGGGTCCTTACTCCCCTTCAACACGCATGATGCTGGCGACACCGCGCACGGTGTCGAGCTTGCGCAGCGCTTCGACGGTCGCCGAGAGGGCGGCGTCGTGCGCGCGGTGGGTGACGACGACGAGGGAGGCCTCGCCATCCTTGCCCTGCTGGCGGACGGTATCGATCGATACGCCCTGTTCGGCGAAGACCGTCGCGACCTGGGCGAGTACGCCAGGCTTGTCGGCCACGTCGAGGCTGATGTGGTACCGCGTGACGACCTCGCCCATGGGGCTGACCGGCAGGCGCGTGTACGCGGACTCACCGGGGCCGGTGGTCTCGCCGAGTTTGTTGCGGCAGACCGCGACGAGGTCGCCGAGGACCGCGGAGGCGGTCGGCGAGCCGCCGGCGCCGGGGCCGTAGAACATGAGCTGCCCGGCCGCCTCGGCCTCGACGAAGACCGCGTTGTACGCCTCGCGGACTGAGGCCAGCGGGTGGCTCAGCGGGATCATCGCGGGGTGCACTCGCGCGGTGACGGACTGCCCGTCGGCGGCGCGCTCGCAGATGGCGAGGAGCTTGACGGTGCAGCCCATGCGGCGGGCGGAGGCGATGTCGGCGGCGGTGACCTCGGTGATGCCCTCTCGGTGCACCTCGCCGATCCTGACCCGGGTGTGGAAGGCGATACCGGCAAGGATCGCGGCCTTCGCGGCGGCGTCGAAGCCCTCGACATCGGCGGTCGGGTCGGCCTCGGCATAGCCGAGAGCGGTGGCCTCGTCGAGCGCCTCGGAGTATCCGGCCCCGCTCGTGTCCATCCGGTCGAGGATGAAGTTGGTGGTGCCGTTCACGATGCCGAGGACCCGGTTGACCTTGTCACCGGCGAGGGATTCGCGCAGCGGCCGTACGAGCGGGATGGCGCCGGCCACGGCGGCCTCGTAGTAGAGGTCCCGGCCGTACTGCTCGGCGGCGGCGTGCAGAGCGGCGCCGTCCTCGGCAAGCAGCGCCTTGTTGGCGGAGACGACGCTCGCGCCGTGCTCGAAGGCGGTGGTGATGAGGGTGCGGGCGGGCTCGATGCCACCGATGACCTCGACAACGACGTCGATGTCGCCCCGTTTGACCAGGGCTGTCGCATCGGTGGTGATCAGTGCGGGGTCGATCCCCTCCCGCACCTTGGAGGGCCGGCGCACGGCGACACCGGCGAGCTCGACCGGCGCGCCGATGCGCGCGGCGAGGTCGTCGGCGTGCGTCGTCATGATGCGCGCCACCTCTGAGCCGACCACTCCACAGCCCAGCAGCGCCACCTTCAGCGGACGCGTACGCATCATCCGACCTCGTTTCCTTTACATCCGATGTGTGGACCAGTCTCACTCACCGGACGGGAGTTTCTGCCACTCGTCCGGATCCTGAGACATCTATTTCATCAGCCGACATCGAGACGCAGGAGATCTTCCTCCGTCTCGCGCCGGACGATCACTCGCGCCTCCCCGTCGCGCACGGCGACGACGGGCGGGCGCAAGGCATGGTTGTAGTTGCTCGCCATGGAGCGGCAGTACGCACCGGTGGCGGGCACGGCGATCAGATCGCCCGGCGCCAGGTCGGACGGCAGGAACGCGTCCTTGACCACGATGTCGCCGCTCTCGCAGTGCTTGCCGACGACGCGCACGAGCATCGGCTCGGCGTCCGAGGTGCGCGAGACGAGCGCGACGCTGTACTCGGCGTCGTACAGCGCGGTGCGGATGTTGTCCGACATGCCGCCGTCGACGCTGACGTACGTACGCAGCCCGTCCAGGGGCTTGATGGTGCCGACCTCGTACAGCGTGAACGCGGTGGGGCCGACGATGGCACGCCCCGGCTCGACGGAGATCCGCGGGGTGGCGAGCCCGGCCGCCTCACACTCACGGGTGACGATGTCGCCGAGCGCCTTGGCGATCTCGTGCGGCTCACGCGGGTCGTCCTCGGAGGTGTAGGCGATGCCAAGCCCGCCGCCCAGGTCGATCTCGGGCAGCTCGATGCCGTGCTCGTCGCGCACCTCGGCGAGCAGCTGCACCACGCGCCGGGCGGAGACCTCGAAGCCGGCCATGTCGAAGATCTGCGAGCCGATGTGCGAGTGGATGCCGATGAGTTCGAGCCCGTCGAGGGTGAGCGCCCGGCGTACCGCCTCTGCGGCCTGTCCCCCGGCCAGCGCGATCCCGAACTTCTGGTCCTCGTGTGCGGTGGCGATGAATTCGTGGGTGTGCGCCTCGACGCCGACGGTCACCCGGATCTGTACGCGCTGCCGCTTGCCGAGCCGCTGCGCGATGTGCGCGACCCGGGCGATCTCCTGGAAGGAGTCGAGCACGATCCGCCCGACGCCGACGGTGACCGCCCTCTCGATCTCCGCGACGGTCTTGTTGTTGCCGTGGAAGGCGATGCGTTCGGCGGGCATCCCGGCGTCCAGTGCGCAGGTCAGCTCTCCCCCGGAGCAGACGTCGAGGTTGAGCCCCTCTTCCTTGAGCCAGCGCACGATCGCCCGCGAGAGGAACGCCTTCCCGGCGTAGAACACATCAGCGTCGCGTCCGAAGGCGTCGGCCCAGGCCCGGCAGCGGGCCCGGAAGTCGCTCTCGTCGAGGAAGTAGGCGGGGGTGCCGAATTCCTCGGCAAGTCGCGTCACTTCGATCCCGCCGACGGTGACCACACCGTCGTCGTTGCGGGAGACGGTACGGGCCCAGACCTTCGCGTCCAGGACGTTGAGGTCGGCGGGCGGGGCGGTGTAGTGCCCCTCCGTCATGACGTCGGCGTGACGGGGCCCGGCGGGGTGTGCGGATCGGCTCATCGTGTTGCTCTGCTCTCTCGGGTCTCTCAGAGGACTTCGGGTGCGCTGATGCCGAGCAGGGACAGGCCGCCTGCCAGCACCGTCCCGGCGGCTTCGGCAAGGGCGAGCCGGGAGCGGTGGGCGGCCGAGGGTTTCTCGTCACCGACGGGGAGCGGGGCGGCGCCGTCGTGGAAGTCGAAGAAGGCCTGCGCGACCGCTTCCAGCTGCCGGGCGAGCCGGTCGGGCTCACGATGGCGGGCGGCGGCGGCAAGCACACCGGGATGGTCGGCGAGGAGTGCACCGAGCCCGGGCGCCTCCACGCTCTCCTCGTAGGCGCCACAGAACCCGAGCTGCTGAGCGTTCCGGCTCAGGGCCCTGGTCCGGGCGTACGCGTACCGCACCCGGAACAACGGATTGCCTTCCCGCTGCACGAGGAGCTCGTCGCTCCCTGTGCACCGGGCCCGGTCGTGCGGGGCGGCCCGCAGCAGTGCCCAGCGCGCGGCGTCGCTCCCGAGCCGCGCGAAGAGATCGCGGTCCGCGGCGGGCACGGGCACCACATGCAACGCTTCCCCGCCGGCCGCCCGCGCCCCGACTTCCGCCCCCTGAGACCGGAGCAGCCGCTCGACGGTCCCGGTGACGACACGGGCGCGCAACTCCTCGACGGGTACGAACGAGGCGGACACACCGGCGAGGGCATCCCCGTGCCCGTACTCGGTACCGCTCGCCTCAATGACGCCGACAAGGACGGCCAGGCCGTCGTCACCGTCCAGGGTGAAGTTCAGGAACCCGGGCCCGGTGACCTCGATACCACTGATCCCCGGCACCCCCTGCACCCGCTCCCGAAGAATCTCGGCCACATCCCTGGCCGGCAGCGCGGCGGGCCCGGCCAGCTGGAGGGCGACGGCAGTGGCGTAGTCCCCACGCCCGCCCGGCCGTGTCCGTTCCACCCGCACGCGCGCGGGCACGGGCGCGCGCAAGACGTCCTCGTCGACCGCGCGGCGCACGGCGTGCAGCACGGTCCTGGAGAGATCGGCGGGGGTCACAGGACAAGCGTATGGGAGGAAGGGGTGCGCCCCGCGACCCGGTTTCGCCATGCGGTCACCCTGCGGCGCTCTCCGCCCTCCCGGCACCGCGTCTGCCGTCGACCGACGACGGGTCCCCCCTGTCCATCAACTGCCGTACGAGCCGCACCAGCTCGCTCGGCTCGAAGGGCTTCGCCAGGAACGCATCGACGCCTGCGGCGACCCCGCTGTCCACCTCGTACGGCGTACACGCACTGATGACCGCCACGGGCAGATGTCTGGTCCGCGGATCGGAGCGCAACCTGGTGGCGGTCTGCAGACCGTCCAGCCGGGGCATGACGACATCGAGCGTGATCACATCGGGACAGACCCGATGCACCAGATCCAGACACTCGACACCATCGGCCGCGGTCACGACCTCGAAGCCCTCAAGCTCAAGATTGACCCTGATCAACTGCCGGATGACCTTGTTGTCGTCGACAACAAGCACGCGGCCACAAGACCCTGACACACTCCGAGAGTAGGCGGGACGTAGGGGCTGCGTCCGGGTTTTGCCTATTTCCGACCCCGGACGAGTGGCGCAGGGGGTGGCCGGATGCACCCAGGACCACCCCTACGGCCCCTCCGCGCGGCCCGTACCGCCGCCTCCGACAGCGCGGAAATACCTGTTCACGGACACCCTGCGGAAGCTGGTAGTGTTTCTCCCGTCGCCGCGTAACGCAGCGATACGCCCCCGTAGCTCAGGGGATAGAGCATCGGCCTCCGGAGCCGTGTGCGCAGGTTCGAATCCTGCCGGGGGCACTTCCGGACAGACCCTCTGACCAGCGGAAACGCTGAGCAGAGGGTCTTTTTCATGCCCTCTGGAAGCTGCGGGAGGGCAGCCTAATCGGGCAGCATCTTCGCCCCGCCGGAGCGGGCTGGTCCAGCCCGCCTACCGACCCTCCCGGCTTGAGCCGCGCCATGCACACGGGCCCATGTCCAAGACGGACAGCACCACGGAACAGAAGCACTCAGCAGCCCGGGGCAAGCAGTTCCGCTCGGGACAAACGGCCGCCCAGCCGGAGCGGCCGCAGTGGCGGCAGTACATGGCGGGCAGCCGCCCGGACCCCCTACGCGTACCGACGGCGCTCCTCCTGGGCGGCGATCGCCACCGCACGGCGTCCCTCCGAGGAGTGGTAGCCGTGGCTGCCGCCTGGTCGGCGTCGGACCAGGAGAACACCGGCTGCGGCGCGACGTACCGCAGCACCCGGGACAGGGCGCGCAGCCACAGCTGCGTCTCGACGACCAGCAGTGGCCGGTCCTTCCCGTCCGGCGCGCCCGGATCACGATGTACGTGAGGTCGGCGTCCCGCCACAGCGACGCGTCCTGCGGCCGCTGGAGCAGGAGGTCGAGCATTTTGTAGTTCGTGATCAGGATGTCCGGCGGGTTGCGACGTATCTCGGCCCGGTCGACCATCACGCGCTTGTACGGCGATCCGTTGCGGGAGGCACTCGCTTCGCCGATGTACAGCCCGGCGGACACACCGGCGCCGAGCAGCCGCGGGTCCTCCAGCAGGTCACCGAGGCGGCCCGCCTGGTCTCCGGCGAGGGCGTTCATCGGGTACAGCAGCACGGCCTCGATGCCGGGCTTCCCCGCCCCTCGGGCCCGCAGGCAGTGGTCGAGGACCGGCATCAGGAACGACTCGGTCTTGCCGGAGCCGGTGCCGGTGGTGACAAGCGCCGGCAGGGGGGCGTATCCGTCCTTGGTGGTGAGCCGGGCGAAGGACTCCGCCTGGTGGGCGTACGGCCACGGCCCGGACCACCAGTCCAGATGCCGCTGCCAGCCGTCCTCGGCGGGCCGGAACGGCCGCCGCAACCGCAGGTAGGGCCCCCGGAACAGTCCGTCGGCCGGGTCGGTGAGAAACGTCGCCCTCCGACCAGGTACGACGTGGCGACGGACCAGGCTGTACGAGTGCGGAGCCATCCGGTACGTGGCGTGCGGCGGGCGGCACACGAAGGTCGAGGGAGGAGCACGAGAACGTTACTATCATTGATGTTAGTAACGTGAATGTGCGTGTCGGATGTCACTGGAGGCTGCGCATGGCGAATTTCGTGGGGCGACAGGCCGAGCTGGCCACGCTCGAGCGTGAACTGGGCAAGGTCGCGGCCGGCGTCGGCCGGGAGCGGCCCGGCAGGTGCCTGATGCTGCGCGGCCGCCGCCGCGTCGGCAAGTCCAGGCTGGTCGAGCGCTTCGCCGAGCGTTCCGGCGTGCCCTTCCTCTTTTACGCCGCCACCGGGGCATCGCCCGAGGCCGACCTTCAGAGGCTGGCCCGGGACGCCGACGCTTCGACTTTGCCGCTGGCGAGCCTCCTGGCCGGAGCCCGGCCGGCGAGCTGGGACGCCGCGTTCGACGTGCTGGCGGCAACCCTGCCCCACGACCGGACGAGTGTGGTCGTCCTGGACGAACTGCCGTACCTCATGGATGCGGACGGCGCGTTCGAGGGTGTGCTGCAGCGCGCCTGGGACCGAGTGCTGGAGACCAAGCCCGTACTCCTGGTCCTCATCGGTTCCGACCTGTCGATGATGGAGGCGCTGAACAGCTACGGGCGCCCGTTCCACCAGCGCGGCCGCGAGATGGTCCTCGGACCGCTGAACCCGGCGGAAGTAGGGCGGATGCTCGGCCTGGACGCCGCATCGGCCTTCGACGCCACGCTGGTCACGGGCGGACTGCCGCTCATCTGTACGGAGTGGACGCACGGAGCGGGCCTGTGGGACTTCCTCGAGGAAGCCCTCAGCGATCCGGTGTCCGCTCTGCTGGTCTCGGCGGAGCGGTCACTGGCCGCGGAGTTCCCCAAGGAATTGCAGGCCCGCGCGGTGCTGTCCGCGATCGGAAGCGGCGAGCGGACGTTCTCCAACATCGCCCGCGCGGCCGGCGGCCTGTCCGGCGCCTCCCTGCAAAGGTCCCTCACCGCCCTCACGGACAAGCGGATGGTCGCCGCCGAACTGCCCCTGTCCACCCGGCCGTCGAAGGACCGCCGCTACCGGGTCGCCGACCCTTACCTGCGTTTCTGGCTCAAACTGCTCGGCCCGGCCCTCCCGGAGATCGAACGAGGCCGGGGCGATCTGACACTGACCCGCATCAGGGAGAACTGGACGAGCTGGCGCGGCCGCGCCGTCGAGCCCCTGGTACGGGAGGCCCTGGCACGCCTGCTGCCCGACGCGAGCCTTCCGGCAGCCCCGGCCATCGGCGGCTACTGGACGCGCACGAACGACGTGGAGATCGACATCGTGGCAGCGGACAGGGCCCCGATCGCCAAGAAGCTGCTGTTCGTCGGCTCGGTGAAATGGCTGGAGAACTCCCCCTTCGACCGCCACGACCTGGCCGCGCTGCATCGCCACCGGGCCGCACTGACGCCCGATCCGGTGCCGGTGGTCGCGGTCTCACGCAGTGGGACCGACTGCGGGGCACTGGACGCGTCGTACGGGCCCGCCGAGCTGCTGGAGGCGTGGGGCGGCGTTTGATCCCGTCGCTTGCCGGGGAGCGGCCGCGTGTGCGTGCGGTCGCCGCCGTCTGACGGCCTCGGCTGGTCTCTGCTGGTCAAGTGGTGGCTGAGGATGGTGGATTCGGCGATCCGGGCGGACGAACGGGGCCGGCGGCATAGCGTGATGAACGATGACTCACCGGCGCGGCGGGCGTGGCGCCCACCACGCCTGATTGCCCCGTGCAGCCGCAACGGTCGGGGCCGGTACCGCGTCGTCGGCGTCTACTCGGAGTCCTACTCGGCCGCCCGAGCCGAGGCCGCGGCGAGCGACAGGAAGTACCCTCAGCTGGCTTCGCGCGTGGCGATCCCCTCGCGGGGACCCGTTCAGGCCGGAGGATAAGAGGTGCGGCACCCTGCCATGTCCGTGTGTCGGCAATACCACCGAGATTCCTGGATGCCGCAGAGCGATGCTCCCATCCTCCGGTTGAATGACCGTGTGGCACGGAATACGGAATTCGACGAGAACGACCTGCGCGCGCTGGCCGGTCCGCGCTCCTTCGAGCGAGGCCAGGGATACGTGGATGCGGTGACCGCCATGGAAGTGGGCGACGGCTGGATCACGGCCACGGTTCATGGGACGGACGCGTACGCGGTGGAGTTGTCCCTCGGCGGACCCGGCAGGCTGGGTGGGGAGTGCGACTGCCCGTACGGCGTGGAAGGCAACTTCTGCAAGCACCTGGTCGCACTCGGCCTGACCGCGCTCGCCGAGGCGGCTGCGCTGCCGCGGCAGCGCAGCCGAGCCCGGAGTCGTGCGCAGAAGCTGGACGTGTGGCTGGCCGGACTCTCCAGGGACGAACTCCTCGCCCTTGTCCGGGAACAGATCGCCGAGGACCGGCAGGTACGCCGCCGCCTGGAACTGCGGGCGGCGAGCGCCCGCGGAGACCTGGCCGAGGTCCGTACCCGGATCCGTGAACTCCTCGATATCACTCCCTTCGCGCAGTACGGATACGTCGAGTACGCCGATGCCCGCGCGTATGGCGAACAAGCCGCGCAGGCGGTGTCCGCGATCACCGCGCTGACCTCCACCGGGCGGGCCGAGGACGCGATCCAGCTGTCGCGGGAGGCGATGCGGCTGCTGAGCGAGGTGCAGGACGGCATCGACGACTCCGACGGGCAGCTGAGCGAGGTCGGGGCCACTCTCGCCGAAGCCCATCTCGACGCGTGCCGTACGGCTCGTCCGGACCCGGACGAGACCGGGCGGTGGCTGGTCCGGCATGTGCTCGGTGACCTGGACGACCTGACCGGCATCGACCCGCTCGACTACGCGGATGTCCTCGGGGAGCAAGGCATGGTCACCGTGCGGCAGTTGGCTGTCGAGGCGTGGCGCGGCAACCGCACGGGGTGGGCGGAGAAGTACCTGATGGAGCGGCTGGCCAGGGCGGGCAATGATGTGGACACCGTGATCGCCGTTCACGCGGCAGACCTCGCACCCGGCGGCAGCACCCACCTGGTCATCGCCCGCGAACTGGACACCGCCGGCCGTCCCGACGAGTCCCTCCGGTGGGCGGAGCGCGGCATCGAGGAAGCGTCCGGCCCCGGTACACCCGACATCGCCTTGGTGGACTACCTCTGCGACCGTTACACCTGCGCGGATCGGCTCTCCGACGCCGTCGCCCTGCGCCGCGTTGTCCTCGCCGCGCACCGTTCCCTGGCCGCATACCGGCAGCTGCGTACGGCGGCGCAGGCAGCCGGCTGCTGGCGGGCAGAGCGTGAGCGAGCTCTCGCGCTGCTGCGGGCCGATGCGCAGCAGCGGCAACAGTCCTGGTACAGCGGGCCTGTCCTGATCGACGCCCTGCTCGACGACGAAGACATCGCCACCGCCTGGCAGGCCGCGGCCGAGACCGGCGCCCACGACCGGCAGTGGCTCGCCCTCGCCGACCAGGCACGCGCCTCTCGTCCCTCCGACGCGCTCCGCGTCTACCTGCGCCTGGCCGAACCTCTCACGAAGCAGACCGGCAACACGGTCTACGAGCAGCTGACCAGCCTGCTGTTGAACATCCGCGACTGCCACCGCCGCCTGGGCACCGAGGACGAGTTCATGTCGTACGTCGCTGCCCTGCGCGCCGCCCACAAGCGCAAGCGGAATCTGATGCGGCTGCTCGACCAGCACGGCCTGTGATCCTGCCGGCCGCACGAACACCTGTGGGCACAGAGGACGGCAGACATACCTCAGTCCCGATGCGACAAACGAGCGGCTGCCGGTCGGCTCGGGCCGTGCGGTCTACGGGTCCGTGTCCTCCGGGCCGCCGGAACCGATCTGCTCCGCTCGCAGTGCCAGGTCCTGCAGTACGTCGGCGGAGGTCACGTCCGTCTGCCCGGAGTCGTGCACCTGGGCCAGCATCGCGAAGGCCAAGGTGAACGCGCCGACCAGTTGCTCCACCGCGCCGCCGACCTCCCGGCCGACAATGACCGCGACCTCTTCGATCGAGGCGTCCTCGGGGATCGTGATCCGGGGCATCGTCTCGTTCAGGAGGGCGGTCACCACGCTCGGATCGGTTTCCACATCGTCCCGGTCCACGTTCTCTTCGAGGAGCCGGCGGATCTCGCCCGCCTCCGTGAGGATTCCCACCACACGCTTCACCACTTCGCTCTGCTCCATCCAGTGAGCATAGGCGCGGAGCGGTGTGGCGGGTGATCAGTCAGCCTTTCGCGCCGCCGTCGGTCCGGACTCGGACCGGGCTGTCCGCCCGCCCATGAGGCCCGAACCACCCATGAGGCCCGAAACCACAGGAGGCGGCCGGCCTCGGCGGCTCAGCCGAGTGCACGTGTCAGGCATACTGCGGGAGCGTCGCGTGTATCTGCTCGTGGCTGCCGGCACTGTCGGCTGGTTCGTCACCGTCGGCCACTGCATCGAACAGCTCGGCGACCGGCCAGGCATGGTGATGCCGCTCGGGCCCCTGGCGCTGTTCATTGCCGTCACCGCCCTGTCCTCCGTCGTCCTCCGGCCGCGAAGCGAGTGAAACCGGGCGCGGTCGCTCGTCGCGCGCTGCCCGGCTCACCTCTCTCGCTGATCGTGGCCAGGTCTCTGGCGGCCAGCAGATGCGGCGTTCCGGTGAAGCGCGGCCCAGCGGGGCGCCTCAGACGACGGGTACGGGGATGGCGCGCTTCTCGGCGCCCGTCGCGGGTGGTCGAGGGCTCGGTGCACAAGGCTTCAGGAAGACGACGAGAGGGTTACTTTCATTGATGTTAGTAACCCTCATGTGCGTGTCTGGCGCCTGCGCCTCACCCAGCCGCAGGTCACGCAGGTCTGGGCCGACCGCGGCTACGCCGCCGACCTCGTGGACCGGGCCCGCGCCGGTCCAGCGCTCCCACTCGGCAACCGTGCCGGTCATCGTCTGTGAAGCGGGGGGCCGCCGAGACCGTCTCGGCACCAAGGAGCTGATGGGTCCGGCCCCAAGCGCACCGGCTGGATGCACGTCGACGGCACGTGCCGCCGCTCATCCCCGTCTCAGGCCGAGGCGCGCTTGCGAGGGGCCGCCTTCTTCGTCGTCGACTTCGTGTCCGACTTCGCGGTGGTCTTCTTCGCCGTCGTCTTGGCGGACGACTTCGGCGTCGACCGCGCGGCGGTCTTCTTGGCGGGTGCCCTGCTCGGCGTCGACTTCTTCGCGGCCGTCTTCTTGGTTGACGCCGTGGCCTTCTTCTTCGCTCCGGTTCCGCCCGACTTCTTGCGGCCGGTGAGCGAGGTGACCTCGGCGACGGGTGCGTTCGCCGATTCCCCGGCGGTCTCCGGCTCCTCACCACGGGCCTGTTTCGCGGCCCGGACGCTGCTCTCCAGCGCTGCGATCAGGTCGATGACCTTGCCGCCGCCCGAGGCGTCCGCCTCCGCCGGCTCCAGGGTCCGGCCGTCCGCCTTCGCCGCGATGAGTTCCTCGACCGCCTCGCGGTAGTCGTCATGGAGCGAGTCCATGTCGACCTCACCGAGGGTGGCCATCAGCGCGTCGGCCAGGTCGAGTTCGGCATCGCGGACCGTGACCTCGGTCTGTGGGGCGACACCCTCGGGGCTGCGGATCTCGTCCGGCCAGAGCAGGCCGTGCATGGCGATCACATCGTCGACCACCCGCAGCATGCCGAGCCGTTCGCGGCCGCGCAGCGCGTATTTCGCCACGGCGACCTTCTGGCTCCGCTTCAGCGCCTCACGCAGCAGGGTGTACGGCTTGGCCGCCGGGACTCCGTTGGCGGAGAGGTAGTACGCCGCGTCCATCTGGAGCGGGTCGATCGAGGCGGCCGGCACGAAGGCGACGATCTCGATCGTTTTGGCGGTGGGGAGCGGGAGGGAGCTGAGGTCCTCGTCGGTGATCGGGATCATCGAGCCGTCGGCGTCCTCGTACGCCTTGCCGATGTCGGCGGCGGTGACCTCCTGCTCGTCGATCTCGCAGACCTTCCGGTACCGGATCCGGCCGCCGTCGGCGAGGTGGATCTGGCGGAAGGAGACCGAATGGTTCTCGGTGGCGTTGACCAGCTTGATCGGGATGCTGACCAACCCGAAGGAGATGGCACCGTTCCAGATGGACCGCACTGTTCACCCCTTGTGTTCGTATAGATACCTATAGATCAGGGAAACATGTGATTCTTATCGTATGACGCCGATCACAGAGGTGGAGGGGCGGCGGCTGGCGCTCAGCAATCTCGACAAGGTGCTGTATCCGGCCACCGGAACCACCAAGGGCGAGGTGCTCCACTACTACGCGGCCACCGCGGCGGGGGCCCTGCTCGCGCATCTGCGCAACCGGCCCGTGTCCTTCCTGCGCTATCCCGACGGGCCGGACGGGCAGCGCTTCTTCACCAAGAATCCGCCGCCGGGTACGCCGTCCTGGGTACGGACCACCGCCGTTCCGCACCATGAGGACCAGCAGGCCAGACAGGTGGTCGTGCAGGATCTGGCCTCGCTGATGTGGGCGGCCAATCTGGTGGTGGAATTCCACACGCCGCAGTGGCAGGCCGACGCGCCCGGGATCGCCGACCGGATGGTGTTCGACCTGGACCCCGGTGCGCCCGCGACCGTGGTGGAGTGCTGCGCGGTGGCTCTGTGGCTGCGTGAGCGGCTGGCGGCGGACGGGTTGCTCGCGTACGGGAAGACCTCGGGGTCGAAGGGGCTGCATCTGCTCGTACCGCTGGAGCCCACCCCCGCCGATCGGGTGTCGGCGTACGCGAAAGGGCTGGCGGTCGAGGCGGAGCAGGAGCTTGCGGAGCTGGTCGTGCACCGGATGACGCAGGCGTTGCGGCCGGGAAAGGTGTTCGTCGACTTCAGTCAGAACGCGGCGGCGAAGACGACCGCCACGCCCTATACGCTGCGCGCCCGGCCCGAACCGACCGTCTCGGCGCCCGTCACCTGGGCGGAGATCGAGGAGTGCCGGGCGCCGGGGAGGCTGGTCTTTCTGGCCGGTGACATGGGGGCGCGGCTGGAGCGGTACGGGGATCTGCTGGGGCCGCTCATCAATCCGGACCGGGCAGGGCGGTTGCCGGCTGCGCGGTAGGGGCGGGCGGGGGTCCGGGGCCGGGTCGGGATGGCCGCCGTCCTGTCCTCGATCGCCGGACGGGCTGCTTTCATCGGTCGATCGACGCGTCCGAAATTCGCCCCCGGAGCGCGTAGCGCATGACGGACGATCTTGTCATGTCCGTCATGAAAAGACCGCACGCGGAGGGCGGAGCGTCCGAGCCGTGGTGCACACTCCTCGCAGACACTGCTTCGTGGAATTGCGTGGGGAGGCGATGGCGTGTTCGCAGGGATCGACGAGGTCGACTGGGCCTCGATGGAGCATGCCTACGGGCCTGCCGATGATGTGCCGACGATGCTGCGGGGTCTCGCGTCCGCCGATCCGGCAGAGCGCGAGGCGGCGCTGGACGGGATGTACGGGGCCGTTCACCACCAGGGTGATGTGTACGCATGCACGCTGGCCTGTATTCCGTTTCTCTTCGAGCTGGTCGTGGATCCGGGCATTCAGGACCGGGGCAGCATCGTCGAGCTGCTCACCAGCATCGGCGGCATCGATCTGGACGGGGACGACGAGGACGAGATCGACGAGGACGAGATCGAGGGCGCGGCGAACTACGCGATGGCGGCGACCGCCGTCACCGCGGGTGCCGGGGTGTTCTTCGAGCTGATGGCCGACGAGGACCCGGGCGCGCGGCTCTCCGCGCCCCTGGCGCTCGCCACGCTCCACCGCCACCCCGTGCGGGTCCTCGCGCTGCTGCGGGAGCGGTTGCCGGTGGAGCCGGCCGAGGAGGTACGGCTCGCCCTGGTCGAGGCCGCGGGGCGGGTCGCTCTGCGGCATCGCGCGCTGGCCGGGCAGGTGGCCGACTGGCTGACCCGGCTGGCCGGTGAGGGTTTCCCGCCGGGGTTGCGGCTCGCCGCACTGGCCCAGCTGGCGCGGTGCGCGCCGGATGCGCTGCCGGGCGATGTCGTACGAGTGGTGACGGGGCTGCTGAGGCAGCTGCGCTCGGTGCCCGTGCGTCGGGCCGAGGCGGCTCCCGAGGTCGATGCGCAGGCCGGTCCGGCCGAGGCGGTCGCGGCCGCCGACCCGCACTCGGAGGCGGCCGTGACCGGGGAGCCGCCCGTCGAGGAACGGGCCGCGCCTGTGACCCTGGTGGGACAGTTGCGGGCGCTGTCCGACGAGGAGGCTTCGGGGCGCACCGCCCCCTGGACGGCGGACCTGCTGCGGACGCTGCATATCGGGCTCGACGACCGGGTCGCCGAGCGGACGGCGCTGCTGACGGATCAGTTGCGCAGCCCCGACCACCAGCAGCGGATCGATGCGCTCCGGATGAGCAGCGGGCTGATCCGGGCCTGGCGCGGCTCGTACGAGGAGCTGGTCCGGCTGGTGGGTGAGCAGCTCGCCACCCCCGAGCCACGGCTGGCCGAGGCCGCCGCGCATGTGCTGGAGGAGCTCTTCGGGCTCGCCGCGCCCGCCGCCGATGCGTTGGCGGCTCGGGTGGCGGCGGACCCCGGAGCCTGGGTTCAGGACTGGCCCAGCGGGCCTCCGGGGCTCGGCAGCGCGGTGAAGGCGCTGGCCAGGCTGGGTGATGCCCGTGCTGTGCCCGCGCTGGCCGCCGCGCTGGAGCGGCCCGAGGTGCCGCACGATGTGGGATTCGCCATCGGCTGTCTGGGGACGGCAGCGGCCCCGCTGACCGCTCTGCTGCGCCGCAGGCTCGGCGAGGTCCGTCTCCACGAGGGGACGTACGACCGGGCGAGCCCGCTGCTCACGGGGCTGACCGCGCTACGGGCGGACGAGGCGATGCCGGAGGTGCTGCGGGTGCTGCGCGGCGCGCCGGAGTACCGGGGCGAGTGGCTGCGTACGGCGGCGCTGCGGGCGCTCGGTTCGTTCGGGCCCGCGGCGCACAGTGCCGTACCGGAGCTGCGTGTTCTGCTGCGCCGCCCCGGGAGTACCTCGGCGACGGAAATAGCGGAGGCCCTGTGGGCGGTCGACGGGGACGCCGACGCCGTGCTGCCGGTGCTGATCGAGGGCCTGCAGGCGGAGCGGGCCCACGAGCGGCGCTCCGCTGTGAACGCGCTGGGCAGGCTCGGGACCCGGGCGGCGGTGACGGCGCCCCGGCTGCGCGCACTGCTCGGGCACGAGGAGCTGTGGCTGCGGGTGGATGCGGCGATCGCGCTGTGGGACGTATCCGGGCGGGCCGAGGAGTCCGTGCCGGTGCTCCTGGCGGCCTGGGAGAAGAACCGTCATGTCCGGGTCCGGGTGGCGGAATGTCTGGCGCGGACGGGTGTCGCTGGTGCAGGGTCGGACGTGGCACATGTGCTGCGCGCCGAGCTCGCCTCCGTACGTCGTCACAACGCGATGGACGGTGGATACGGCAGCCACGACACATACGAGGACGAAAAGCTGCTGGCGCTCTGCCGGCAGGCGCTTCTGGGTAATGCGGGGAAGGGACCCACAACATGATCATTTTCGGTACGCGGGGTTATCTGTACCAACTGGCCATCCTGACGATGGTCTGCGGCTGGTGCGGCAATCCTGCCGCGCACACGCTGCGCAAGCGGGTCACGAAGTTCACGCTGTTCTTCGTGCCGCTGTTCCCGTTCTCGACGAAGTTCGCGACGCAGTGCACGTTCTGCGGCGGGGAGCAGCAGATCCCGAAGGAGCAGGCCGAACAACTGCTGGCGCAGCATGCCGCCTCGCAGGACGGCAATCCGTTCGGGCAGGCGCAGGGACAGGGACAGGGACAGGGACAGGGACAGCCGGGATACGCGCCGGGCGGACAGGGACAAAACCCCTACCAGCGCTGAAGCAGCATCCCAAACAGCACCCCAAGCCGGTATCAAATAGACAAAAATGACTTCCTTCCGAATAAGGTCTATGAGGCACAGACCGCGGGAAGGGAGGGTGTCATGCATCCGCATCACCGGGTGCAGCGCCGCTCGGCGGCGGCCCTCGGGGCCGTCGTCGGCGCAGTGCTGCTGGCCGGCTGCGGCACCGGCGGGGGGCTGCGGAGCGCCGGAGCGACCCCGACCGCCATCGGGCCCGCCCGGCTCTGGCCCGAGCTGCCGCCCGCCTCCGCCGCTCCGTACGACTACGGCGAGGGCGAGACCGCACACATCCCAGGGATCGAGGTGCCGGACGGCGATGTGCACCGTCTGGATCCGGTGGCGGTGGTGCAGGCGGGCCTGAAGGCCCGGCCCAACCGGTCCAGCGGCACGGCCGGCCTCCCCGCCGACACGGTCCGCCACATCGTCGCCTGCCCTACCGAACCGGCTTCCTGTCCCGTGCTGCAGCCCTACTTCCGTGATCTGACGGGCGACGGCAAGGACGAGATGGTGCTCGGCATCCGGTTGCCCGGCCGCCAGCTCTCCGTACGGGTCTATATGCCGGAGGCGGGCGGGCTGACCCGGATCCTGTCCACCGCGGACGCCGTGATCAGCGTCGACCTGGCCGGGCGGGATCTGATCATGCGGGTGCCGTCGGCCATCACCGGGTACGAGTACCGCACCGCCTGGTCCTGGGACGGCAGGCAGCGCGCGATGCTGCCCACCCGGGACGAGATCCTCCGGATCCCTGCGTCCCGGGCCCCGCAGCCGCACCCCACGACCGCCCGTCCGACAACCGGATCCACGACCGCCGGGCCCACCGCCACACCGTCCGTCGGCGTCTCCGCGGAGCGTCGATGAGGTGGCGCGGGGGCGGGCGGCACGGAACGAAGCGGCGTGGGCTGCGCGCGCCTGCCTGGACCGCGACGCTCACCTGGAAGTCGGCCGTCTTCATCACCGTGATGTGCTGCGCCCTCGCCGCGCTGTTGAGCGTGCTGGTCCACAGCGAGGTGACCCGTCAGACCGTCGGCCAGGCCCGCGACGAGGCGCTGTCCCGGCTGGAGGACGTCACCGTCGCGTACGAGACGGGCGAGGCGCTCCCGCCGGGTTCCGGCATCGATCCGCCGGGGCTGCCTGCCTCGCTGCGCGCACTGGCCGCGGGCGGCGACCGCGGCACGCTCGTCGCCCATCACAACGGGCATCCGGTCATGTGGGCGGCGGCTCCGGCCGACGGCCGTGCGCTGGCAACGGAGGTGGACTACAGCCAGAGCGCCCGCACGATCAACGATCTCGACGGGGCGATCGTCGGCTCCTCCCTGCTGGCCACCGGCGTCACCCTGCTCGTCGGCGCATTCGCCGTCACCCGGGTCACCCGGCGGCTGCACCAGACGGCCCGGGTGGCCCGCCGGATCAGTGCGGGCGACCTCGACGCCCGCGTCGGCGACCTGCGCACGGCGGACCCTTCGCGCCCGCAGGACGAGGTGGCGATCGTCGCCGGCGCGCTGGACACGATGGCGTCCACGCTCCAGCGCAAGCTGCTGACCGAGCAGCGGTTCACCGCCGATGTGGCCCACGAGCTCCGCACCCCGCTGACCGGTCTCTCGGCCGCCGCCGAACTGCTGCCGCCGGGACGGCCGTCCGAACTGGTACGGGACCGGGTCCGGACGATGAGGGGGCTGACGGAGGATCTGCTGGAGATCTCCCGGCTGGACGCCCGTACGGAGCAGGTCGATCTCGATGTCCACGAACTGGCGCCGCTCGTCGAACGCGTGGTGCGCGCATCCGGAACGGAGACCGAGATCCGTTCCGACAGAACCGCCGCAGGGCGACCGCAGGAGCACGTACGGATCGAGACCGACAAGCGGCGCCTGGAGCGGGTGCTGGGCAATCTGATCACCAATGCGCACAGGCACGGCCGCCCCCCGGTGGTACTGACGGTCGACGGGCCGGTGGTGACCGTGCGCGATCACGGGCCGGGTTTTCCGGACTATCTGCTGGCCGACGGCCCGCAGCGGTTCCGTACCGAGGGTGGCGGCAAGGGACACGGTCTCGGGCTGACCATCGCCGTCGGGCAGGCGGAGGTGATCGGCGCCGACCTCACCTTCTCCAACGCCCGGGACGGCGGGGCGGTGGCCCGGCTGACGCTCCCCGAGTACGTACGGCTGAACGACGGGGTGTCGGAGAGCCGGGACGATCCGGAATCCGGAGCGCGTCACAAGGAGTGAGGGGCGTCAGCCGAACATCCGCCGACGCCTGCCGCCGGGCAGACGCTCATGGACACGTCTGTGGACATACCCGCTATGACATAAGGGAAATAGACACCACCTCTTGCTACGTTGCGTGGCATGACCGCAACGACGGCGGACGCACCCCCGCCCGATCTACGTCTGCCCAAGCGGCGCGGAGTCGAGCTGCTGCTCCTCGTCGGGGCCGTCCTCATCTCCGTCTACGGCTACGCCGCCGTCGGCCTGGCCAGGAACGACGCGGTCCCGCCCGACGTGGCCGCTTACGGCGCGGGCCTGGGGCTGCTCGCACTCCTCGCCCATCTCGCGGTCCGCTTCCGTGCCCCGTACGCCGATCCGCTGCTGCTGCCCATCGCCGTACTGCTCAACGGGCTCGGCCTGGTGCTGATCTACCGGCTCGACCTGGAGACGCCGAAGGACCAGGCGGCCCCCACCCAGCTGATCTGGTCCACGCTCGGCGTGGCGCTCTTCATCGTGGTGGTCGTCTTTCTGCGCGACCATCGGGTGCTCCAGCGGTACGCCTATCTCTCGGTCGCCACCGCCCTGGTCCTGATGATCGTGCCGATCTTCTTCCCGGCGGTGAACGGCGCCAAGATCTGGATCCGGGTCGACGGATTATCCTTCCAGCCGGGCGAGTTCGCCAAGATCCTGCTTGCCGTGTTCTTCGCCGCGTATCTCGCCGCGAACCGCAACGCCCTGGCCTACACCGGCCGCCAGATCTGGAAGCTCCAGCTCCCCACCGGCCGGGTGCTCGGCCCGATCGTGGCGATCTGGCTGCTCAGCGTCGGTGTGCTGGTCCTGGAACGCGATCTGGGCACCTCGCTGCTCTTCTTCGGCCTCTTCGTGATCATGCTGTACGTGGCGACCGGCCGGACCGGCTGGGTCGCGGTGGGTCTGCTGCTCGCCGCCGTCGGCGCGTTCGTCGTCGGCTCCTTCGAACCGCATGTGCACAGCCGGGTCCAGGACTGGCTCGACCCGTTCGCCTCCATCGACGCCGGTCAGGGACCCAGCCAGCTGGCCCAGTCACTGTTCGCGTTCGCCGCCGGCGGGATGCTCGGGACCGGGCTCGGGCTCGGGCACTCCATCCTCATCGGCTTCGCAGTCAAGTCGGACTTCATTCTGGCGACCGCGGGCGAGGAGCTCGGCCTGACCGGGCTGACCGCGATCTTCCTGCTGTACACGCTGCTGGTCGCCCGCGGATACCGGGCCGGCCTCGCCCTGCGCGACCCCTTCGGGCGGCTGCTGTCGATCGGTCTCGCCTCGATCCTGGCGCTCCAGGTGTTCGTGATCGCGGGCGGGGTGATGGGACTGATCCCGCTGACGGGCATGGCGATGCCGTTCCTCGCCCAGGGCGGTTCGTCCGTCGTCACCAACTGGATCATCGTGGCGCTGCTGATCCGGGTCAGCGACCAGGCCCGCAGACCCCGTCCCGACCATGTGGAGACCGGAGTCATCGCGCCGACGGCGGAGGACGAGCTGTGATCCCGTACCCGCGAGCCGTGATCCCGTACCCGCCGCGAGCCCCGGAGGCCAGGCCGTGATCCGCTACATCCGCCGGGCCGCCGCGCTCTGTCTGGTGCTGCTCGTGGCGCTGCTTCTGAATGCCGCCCGCATCCAGGTCTTCGATGCCGACAGTCTGGACAACAATCCCGCCAACCGCCGCCTCACGATCGCCCGTTACAGCCAGCCGCGCGGCAACATCCTGGTCGGCGGCAAGTCCGTCACCGGCACCAAGAACACCGGCGAGCAGCTCAAGTTCGAGCGCACGTACAGATACGGCCCGCTGTACGCACCGGTGACCGGCTACGCCTCGCAGACGTACGGCACGACGCTGATCGAGAACGCCGAGGACGGCATCCTCTCCGGCACCGACTCGATGCTCGCCCCGTTCCCCCTGTGGAACGAGATCACCCGCAGCCAGCAGCCCGGCGGCAACGTCGTCACGACCATCAAGGACTCGATGCAGCGCGCCGCCTACGACGGGCTCGGCGGGCGGCGGGGCGCGGTCGCCGCCGTCGAGCCGTCGACCGGCAGGATCCTGGCGCTGGTCTCGACCCCTTCGTACGATCCCGGGTGGCTATCCGGCACCGGTTCGTCGGTCACCGACGCCTGGCAGCAGCTGAACGCGGCGAAGAGCCAGCCGATGCTCAACCGGGCGATCCGGCAGACCTATCCGCCGGGCTCCACCTTCAAGATCGTGACAGCGGCGGCCGCCCTCGACGCGGACGTCGTCACCGACCCCGACGACGAGACCGACACCCCGTCCCCCTATGTTCTGCCGGGTACGTCGACCACGCTCCCCAATGAGGCGGAAGGCTGCGAGAACGCCTCGCTCGCCGAGGCGATCCGGGTCTCCTGCAACACCGTGATGGCGGAGCTGGGGGTGCGGGTCGGGCTGAAGGGCATGGTGGACGCGGTGCGGAAGTTCGGCTTCAACGACACCGGGCTGAAGATCCCGTCGGGGGTGGCGAAGAGCAACTTCGACACCGAGATGTCCGACGACCAGCTGGCGCTCTCGTCGATCGGGCAGTTCGACACGACGGCGACACCGCTCCAGATGGCGATGGTGGCTTCGGCCGTGGCGAACGGCGGCGACCTCAAGTACCCGTATCTGGTGGACCGTACGACCACGAAAAGCGGCTCGACCGTCCACCGGAACGGCTCGCACACCTACCACCAGGCGATGAGTCCTCGGACAGCCGTGCGGTTGCGGCGGATGATGGTCGACGTCGTGGAGCAGGGCACAGGGTCCAACGCCGCGATCGACGGGGTGAAGGTCGGCGGCAAGACCGGCACCGCACAGCACGGCATCGACAACTCGGGCAGGCCCTACGCCTGGTTCATCTCCTGGGCGCAGGCGCCGGACTCGGCGCAGCCGGCCGTCGCCGTCGCGGTGGTCGTCGAGGACGCCGCCGCGAACCGGGCCGACATCAGCGGCGGCGGCAGCGCGGCCCCGATCGCCCGTTCCGTCATGCAGGCGGCTCTGGGAAGCTGACCGCGTGACGGATGCGGGCGAGGTGGGCCGGGCGCTGGAGCGGATCGGGCGGGAGGATCCGCTCCTGTGCGCGTTCATCGAGGTGTGGCCCGAGAGGGCGCTCTCCGACGAGGGTCGGGCCCGTCAGCTTCCGCTGGCCGGTATGCCGTTCGCGGTCAAGGGGCCGGCCGGTATCCGCTCGTACGCGGCCCGGCGACTGGTCGCGGCCGGCGGCGTCCCGGTCGGCGCGACCTCGGTGCCCGGCCCCGGCACGCCCTGGCAGACCTGGGGGCTGGGCGCCCATGGCCGTACGGTCAACCCGTGGCACCCCGAGCGCACACCCGGCGGCTCCTCGGCGGGCTCGGCGGTGGCGGTCGCGGCGGATCTGGTGAAGCTGGCGACCGGCAGCGACGGGGCGGGGTCGGTACGGATTCCGGCGGCGTGGTGCGGGGTGTTCGGCCTGAAGACGACGAACGGCCTGCTGCCCTCCCCCGACCGGTCCGGGCTCGCTTCCGCCGGGGTGCTGACCCGTTCGGCGGCCCAGGCCCAGACCTATCTGCGCTGTGTCCTGGACGGCTGCGAACCGGCGACGGCGGACCTTCCGATCCCCGCTGTCTTCAGCCCCGATCTGGGGTACGCGGAGGTCGACCCGGAAGTCGAGTCGGTCGTCCGGCGCGCGGTGGGGCGGCTCGTGGCGGGCGGGGTGGTGCGGCTCGTGGACCGTACGTGCGAACTGTTCGACCCGCGAGAGGCATGGCAGGCGGTCCGGAGCGGGGAGCCGTCCCCGGCCGCCGCGGAGATCCGCCGCGAGAACGACGTCCGGCTCGACGGCCTGTTCTCCCGTACCCCTCTGCTGCTCACCCCGACCACCCCCAACCGCCCGCACGGCCACGACGGTCCGGGCGAGCTCTACTCGACCGCGCTGACCTGGGCTTTCAACCTCAGCGGGCATCCCGCCGCGAGTGTGCCCGCCGGATTCACGGCGGACGGCTGCCCGGTCGGGCTGCAGTTGGCCGCGGAGCGCGGGGCGGACGTCTCGCTGCTCGGAATGGCCCTTGCGGTGGAGAAAGTACTGATGACCTGAAGGGCTTCGTCGACGCCCTCGACCCGGTGAACGCGGTCGCCGACAAGGCCGCCGACTTCGTCTGGCGGCTGCAGAGCGAAACCGGCAACGCCACCGACGTACCGATCTTCGGGGACACCTGACTGATCGTGAACATGTCGGTGTGGCGCGACACGGACGCACTGACGGCGTTCATGTACCAAGGGCAGCACCGCGAGCTGCTGGCGCGGCGGCGCGAGTGGTTCGAGCGGGTGGAGGAGGCCATGACGGCCCTGTGGTGGGTGCCGGCGGGCGTGCGCCGACGGTGCAGGATGCCGAGGAGCGCCTGCGTCATCTGCGTGAACACGGGCCCACGGAGCGGGCGTTCACTCTGCGGAAGTCCTTCCCGGCACCTGCCGCGACGGGCCGACCGGGCGGTCGGGCGGCGCCGACCGCGAAGGGCTGACGGCTCAGTTCAGCGGCTCCCGGCGTTGCAGCCACTGTGCGGGCACTCCGTCGACCCCGGTGGCCGCGCCGACGACGCCGCCGGTGATGGCGCAGGTCGTGTCGACGTCACCGAAGCCCTCGGCCGTTGCCCAGAGCGCCGCTTCCAGGTCGTCCGGGTGCCGGGCCGCGGTCCACAGGGCGAACGGGACCGTGTCGTCGGCGCGGATGCGCTGTCCGTTGCCCAGCAGGTCGGCAGCCTTCCACGGCTCGGTGGCGAAGGGTACGTCCATGGCCCGGTGCAGGCCGTCGCGTACGAGCCCCTCGGGGGTACGGTCGGCGACCGCGGCCAGGGTGAACTCGCCGCGGACCGACAGCGCCGCCGCAACCGCGACGGCCACCGCGCCCGCAATGCCCTCCGGGTGTGCGTGGGTGACTGCCGCCTGCAGCGCGGCCTGCTCGGCGGCGTGAGGGACGTCCTCGTGGAAGTGCGCGCCGAGCGGTGCGACCCTCATCGCGGCACCGTTGCCGAGGCTGCCGCCCTCGAAGAGTTCGGGCGCCAGTGTGCGCCAGTCGGCCGGTGAGGTCAGCAGTTCGGGCAGCAGGATGTGCATGCCGTGGCCGTAGCCGCGGGCCGGGTCGGCCTCGAAGGCGAGCGCGAAGCAGAGCGCGAGGCGGTCCTGTTCGACCCGGCCGTTTTCGTCGATGGCGCGCAGCAGGGCGCGGGCCAGGGCGGTGTCGTCGGTCCAGTGCCAGACCGGTTCCTCGGGGGTGCGACGCGCCTTGATCTCGTCGAATGCCTGCCGGGGCTCGCGGAAGAGCGGGAACCACCGCTCGCCGAACGCATCGCCCAGGGCCAGTGCTTCAAGGCTTCGGCGGGCGGCTGCGGAGCCTGCGGTGAGGGGCGGGGGCGGAGTCGTCATACGCGCCATCCTCCCGGGACCGGCGGACGGCGTACATCCATTATGGCCCAGGAAAGTGCCCCGTTCCGTCGTGCTGTCGAACGATCTCGAGCCGCTTTTCGCGCCCTACCGTGACTGCATGACCGTTCTTCATGTACGCGACCACGGCGGCCCCGACGACGGTGGCCGGCCGGTCCTTCTTCTGCTCCATGCGGCCTCGCGTTCCCTCGCCGACTGGGACGCCGTCGCCCCGCACCTCACCTCCGGCCACCGGGTGCTCGCCGTGGACCTGCCCGGGCACGGCCGCAGTGCCGCTGCGTCGTGGTCGTTCGACGCGGTGCTGAGCGACCTGGACGAGACCCTTGCCGCCCTGGGGGTCTCGGGCGCCGTGGTCCCTGTCGGGCATTCGCTGGGCGGGATGGTCGCCGCGCTGTACGCCGCCGAGCGGCCGGACCGGGTGTCGGGGGCGGTGAACCTGGACGGCTTCTGGTGGGGCACGCCCGCGCAGTACCCGGGGCTGGACGCGGGCGAGGTGACGCGGCGGCTGGCCGAGATCGGGGACTTGGCCCGGGCGTCGGCGGGGCAGCGGATGCCCGCGGAGTACGTGGAACAGCAGGCCACGTACAGCATGGGGCTGGGCATCCCCTACGAGCGGGCCGAGGCCTCGTTCCGCGCGAGTGTGCGAGAACTCGACGACGGCGGGTGGCAGTTGCTGCCGGAGCGGGAGTGCGCGCTGGAGATGCTGGATGCTCTGGACGCCCTCGATCTGTTCGCGCTGTTTCGCCGTGTCCCCTGCCCGTTGCTGCTGGTCCGGGCCCTGCACCGGGTTCCGCCGACGCCCGGTCTGGAGTGGCTGGACGAGCTGTTGGAGGCGTACGGGCAGGGCCTGGCCCGGGATCTGGCAGAGCTGGCGGCGGAGCGGGCGGGCGTCACGGCCCAGGGCATCGGGGCGACGCACGCGATGCTGCTGGAGGTGCCGGAACAGGTGGCCGAGCTGGTGCGGGGATTCGTCGCCCGGCTGTGAGTCCCCCGGGTCCCCGCCGGACGGCCGCTCTGTTCTCAGTCCCCGGACGGGCCGGCCCCGCCCCGCGCAATCGCCTCTTCGACCTCGGCGACCCTGGCCTGTTCCTCCGCCGCGAAACGGTCCCGGTCCAGTTGCTCGGCCAGCTCCTCGTCCTGGGCCATCAGCAGGTCGAGGCTGGAGTCGCCGAGCTCGAAGACACCCATGTCGACGTATGCCTTCTGGAGCCGTTCGCCCCACAGGCCGATGTCCTTGACGCACGGCACTATCCGGCTGAACAGCAGCTTGCGGAAGAGCTGCAGAAACGGTGACTGCTCGGAGAGTTCCTCGGCCTCCTGCTTGCCGATGCCGAAGTTCTCCAGCACCTCGACGCCCCTGAGCCGGTCGCGCATCAGATAGCAGCCCTCGATGACGAACTCCTCGCGTTCGCGCAGTTCGGCGTCGCTCAGCTGCTTGTAGTAGTCGCGAAGCGCCATCCGCCCGAAGGCGACGTGCCGGGCCTCGTCCTGCATGACGTACGCAAGGATCTGCTTGGGAAGCGGCTTGGTCGTCGTGTCCCGGATCATGCCGAACGCGGCCAGGGCGAGGCCCTCTATGAGGACCTGCATGCCGAGGTAGGGCATGTCCCAGCGGGAGTCGCGCAGGGTGTCGCCGAGCAGGCCCTGGAGGTTGTCGTTGATCGGGTAGAGCATCCCGACCTTCTCGTGCAGGAACCGGCTGTATATCTCCGCATGCCGGGCCTCGTCCATGGTCTGGGTCGCGGAGTAGAACTTCGCGTCCAGGTCGGGGACGGACTCCACGATTCTGGCGGCGCAGACCATGGCGCCCTGCTCACCGTGGAGGAACTGACTGAACTGCCAGGCGGTGTAGTGCTTGCGCAGCTCGCCCCGGTCCTTGTCGGTCATCTTCGCCCAGTGCGGCGTGTCGTACAGGGTGAGGACGTCGTCCGGGGTGCCGAGCGGGTCGGCGGGGTCGACCTCCAGGGACCAGTCGATGCGCTTGTTGCCGTCCCATTGCTTGTCCTTGCCCTTCTGGTAGAGGGCGAGCAGGCGTTCGCGGCCGTCGTCGTAGTCCCAGCTGAAGCGGGCGGCGCCGGAGGCGGGCACCTGCCACAGCGGTGCGTCGGGGGCGGTGGTGTAGAGGTCGTGTGTCGACACGGACGGCTCCTTCTCGCCTTGTGTGCTCCGATAGGACCGACCGGCACATGGGGGGCGGCGTCACGGGGCTGGGCACGCACATCTGCGGCGTTGTCGTCAGTCGACAACTCCCCCATAGCCCTAAAGGCATGGGGGGACCCCCTTCGCGTTGTCTCCCTCCTCCGCCTTGCAGCTGCACGCACCCAGCCCCGCTCCTTCTCCCACCCCCCATTTGCCGGTCGGTCTAAGTTCCGTGGCGGTTGAGTCAGTTGGCAGGTTCACACGTTGATAGACGCCGGGTCAACAAGTCGTGCGCAAGGGATTGACGGCCTTACTGACAGAGAGTCTCATAAGAAGTGACCGTCGGTAACCCATGTGTGAGGTGCCTCCAGCCATGACGACAGTGACCGAACGCGACGTGCAGTTGCTTCGCGATGCACTCGGCCCGCTCCGGGACCGCGAGCAGATCGCCGAGCGGCTGCTCGAATCCTCGGCCAAGCACTCCTTCGATCCGGACAAGGAACTCGACTGGGACTCGGCGATCGAGGACGGCAAGTGGTTCTGGCCGCCCGAACTCGTCTCGCTCTACGACACCCCGCTGTGGCGGAGGATGTCCGAGCAGCAGCGGTCGGACCTGGCCAGGCACGAGGCGGCCTCGCTGGCCTCGCTGGGCATCTGGTTCGAGATCATCCTCATGCAGCTGCTGGTCCGGCACATCTACGACAAGCCGGTGACCAGCAACCACGTCCGCTACGCGCTCACCGAGATAGCCGACGAATGCCGGCACTCGATGATGTTCGGCCGCATGATCAAGTGGAGCGGGTCGCCCGACTACCCCGTACCGCGGGTCTATCACAACCTCGCACGCGTGCTGAAGACCATTTCCACCACGCCCGGTTCGTTCGCCGCGACCCTGCTGGGCGAGGAGATCCTCGACTGGATGCAGCGGCTGACGTTCCCGGACGAGCGCGTCCAGACGCTGGTGCGCGGTGTGACGCGCATCCATGTCGTCGAGGAGGCACGGCACGTCCGGTACGCCCGCGAGGAGCTGCGCCGCCAGATGGTGACCGCCCCGCGCTGGGAGCGCGAGTTCACCCGGGTGAGCTGCGGCGAGGCGGCCCGCGTCTTCTCCGTCTGCTTCATCAACCCGCTGGTGTACGAGAACGTCGGCCTGGACCGCCGCGAGGCCGTCGCCCAGGTGAAGGCGAGCGGCCACCGGGCGGAGATCATGCAGACCGGCGCGAAGCGGCTGACGGACTTCCTGGACGACATCGGGGTACTCAACGGGGTGGGACGCAGGCTGTGGAAGAGCTCCGGCCTGCTCGCCTGAGCCGACGCCCCGTTGCCCGTTCGGGCGGAGCGCTTAGGCTTCATGGCATGACCGCTGCCGCGCCGCCGACCCGTGCGTACCGAAGGCTCAGCGTCGAGGAGCGCCGCACCCAGCTCCTCGGTGCGGCGCTCACTCTGTTCGCACACCGGGCCCCCGACGAGGTCTCGCTCGACGAGGTGGCGACGGTCGCCGGGGTCTCCCGCCCGCTCGTGTACCGCTACTTCCCGGGCGGACGGCAGCAGTTGTACGAGGCGGCGCTGAGGTCGGCCGCCGAGAAACTGATCCTGTGCTTCAGCGAGCCGCCCGTGGGGCCGCCCATCGAGCGGGTGCTGCGGGTGCTCGACCGATATCTCGCCTTCGTGGACGAGCACGACGCCGGCTTCAGCGCACTGCTGCGCGGCGGGAGCGTCGTCGAGACCTCCCGTACGACCGCGATCGTCGACGAGGTGCGACGGGCGGCGGCCGAGCAGATCCTGCTGCACCTGGGCCGGGGCGCCGCGGGTGCGGGGCCCCGGCCCGGACCCCGGCTACGGATGATGGTGCGCACCTGGATCGCGGCCGTCGAAGCGGCGTCCCTGATATGGCTGGACGAGGGTAAGCAGCCCGCCGCGGCCGATCTGCGCGACTGGCTGGTCGACCAGCTGATCGCGCTGCTGGCCGCGACGGCGGCGACGGACCCGGAGACCGCCTCGGCGGTGGCGGAGCTGCTGCCTCTGGAGAATGCCGCAGGTCCGGCCGGGCGGCTGGCAGAACGGCTGATCCCTGTGGTCGGCGGGGCGGCCCATCTGCTGCCCGAGGGCTGATCGGTCAGACTGGGGCGGTGAGAAGCGAGAACACCCACTTCACCGGCGGCCCCCTGGACGGGCGGGTACTGCCCGTACTCGTCGGTCCGACCGGCCATCCGCCCAAGTGGTACGAGGTCCCGGTGCCGGCCGCCGACGGCGGGCCCGCCACCGTATACGCATACCGCCGGGTGCCGGCCGGTCACTCCAAGCGGCTGGGGATTCCGCGGGGCTGGGTGTACGAGTACGCCCCCGAGGGCCGTGAGCGGCACAGCCGCAAGTGGCCCTGGTCCAAGCCGGACTGAGGGTGCGGCACCCGGCGGGGCGGAGGGATCGGTCTAAGATCGACGCTCTGGTGCCGGGCACGGTCAGCAAGGGGGTGCGCCATGGAGGCGCTGCGTCAGGACGATCCACGCCGCATCGGTCCGTACGCCGTGCTGGCGCGGTGCCGCGAGACCGCGAGCGCCGTTCAGTACCTCGCGCACGACACGGCCGCGGGCAGAACCGTGGTGGTCACCGCCGCCCGCCCCGAACTTGCCGCGCTGCCCGCCTTCCGGCGCCGCTTCCAGGCGGAGGCCCGCACCGCGGACCGGATGGCCGGTGGCTGGGTCCAGCCGCAGCTCGACACGCCGGCCGATGACGCGGACGACGACCTGCCGTGGACGGCCGGCCCCTACGTACCCGCGCTGACGCTCTCCGAGGCGATCGAGCTCGTGGGGCCGCTTCCCGAGCGTGCCGTGCGGATACTGGGCGCGGGCATTGCCGAGACCCTCTCCCGCGTGCACGCCACCGGAGCCGTGCTCCAGGGCCTGGCTCCCGGGACGGTGCTGCTGGCCGAGGACGGGCCGCGGCTCACCGCGTTCGGCCCGCTGGGCGCTGCGGCCGCCGCCGAGGCCCGGCCCGGAGGGCAGTTGTCCGTACGTCTCGGCTATCTCACCCCGGAACAAGTCGAGGGAGAGGAGCCCGGACCGGCCTCGGATCTCTTCGTGCTGGGCCTGCTGCTGGCGTACGCGGCGACCGGCACGACCCCGCTCGCCGACGGCCCGGCCGCCGAGGGCGCCGAACGGATCGCCCGCACGGACCCTGAACTCGGCGCGGTTCCCGAGGAGTTGCGAGACCTGATCGCCCGCTGCCTCGCAAAGGACCCGGCCGACCGGCCGAGTGCGGGAACGGTGGCGGCGGAGCTGGCCCTCGAGGGGGCGGCGGGCCTGGCAAAGGGCGACTGGCTGCCGGAACGGTTGGCGGCTGCGGTGACGGAACAGGGGGTGAGGGTCCGGGATTCGGTCTCGGCGGGTCATCCGGTGGATGCGCCGGTTGACGGGCCCGTCGACGGACCTGCGGACGCCACACCATCGGGCGCACCGGCCGACGCGCCCGGTCGCGAACTCGCCCCTGCCCGGGACACCCGTACCACTCAGCTGGGGGACATCGGGCGTCACGTCCCGAGGACCGACCGGCCCACGACCCAGCTGTCCGTACCGCGCGAACTCACCGCGCCCCCTGCCACGCCCGCCGCCGGGCTTCCTGCCGTACTCCCGCCCTCCACTGTGCTGCCGCCCAGCCCGCTGCCGGTCCCCGCGGCTCCCGCCCCCTCCCCGGCCGCCCCCGCCGTCGGTCGGCGCAGCCTCTTCATCGGGCTCGCCGCCGGGGCCGCTGGGCTGGTGGTCGGCGGGGGTGGGGTGCTCGCACTCGGGTCCGGTGACGGGGGGACGACGGACGATCCCAAGCCCGCGCCGAGCCGCAGCGGTCCCACCGTCGCGGGGCTGCCGCCTCAGCCGCGTTGGGTGTACACGCACCCGGCGGCCGAACCGCCGCCGCTCACCGCCGCCCTCTGGAACGATCGGCTCCTGGTGCTGACCAGCGAGAGCGGGGCGGCCGGCATCGATCTGCGTACCGGGCGCCGGGTCTGGGAGAACACGGACGCCGCCAAGGGACAGGCCGCGCTGCCGGCCGGGGAGGATCTCTGCTTCGTCGCCGGTCCGTCCGAGTTCCTGTGGCTGTCGCCGAAGGACGGCAAGGTCGCGCACCGGGTGGGATACGCGGACGAGTTCACCGGGGCGCCGAACCTCGCGGTGTCGGGGGTCGTCGGCTCGTTCGGACCGGTGGTCTGGTTCACCGGCTCCAACAAGGTCACGGTCAAGGCCCCGGCTCCGAAGAAGGGCAAGAAGCGCGGCAAGGACACCCAGGTCGTCAAGTCGTATCTCTTCGCCTACGACGTCCTGCAGCGCAAGGAGCTGTGGCGGACCCCCGTACCCACCGGGCGCGGACCGGCCGCCCCCGTCCACCGGCTGATCTCTGTCGGGCAGGACGACTTCGTCGTACGTCAGAGCACAGGCACGTTGACACCCGGCGATGTGAAGGCCGCCAAGGGGAAAGCCGTCTTCCGGGGCTTCGACCAGAAGACCGGAAAGCTGCTCTGGAGCAGGTCGTTCGGCACGATCGCACCGGACGGAGCGGCCATGGGCGACGACCGGGGCCTGCTGTACGCGGCGGTGGGCGACGATCTCCAGGCCTTCGAGATCCCCGCAGGCAAGCCGAAGTGGACGCTGAACGGCACCACCGGGACCCCGTACGGGACCCCCGTCGCCACCGGAACGCTTCTGCACACCACCAACCGCAACCAGGAAGTGGGCGCGGTCGAGCGGGAGACGGGGCGGCTGCGCTGGCGGCGCTCGACGGAGGCGGCACCCGGCGCCGCCGCCCCCGCGGTGACGCTCAGCACGACCGGCAGGACGCTGTTGGCCGCGGACGGAGCCCAGGTCACCGCGTTCGCGGCGGAGAACGGGCGACGGCTGTGGAAGTTCCAGGACATCGGGTCGCAGGACCCGAAGGGGCCCACAGTCACCGCTCCGTACCGGGTGCTGGCGGCCGGAAAGACCGCCGTCGTCCAGCGCGACCGGATCTTCTACGCCTTCCCGGTCACCTGAGCGAAGGCCCAGGAGGTCCGCGCCCGCCCACCGCCTTCCGGGCGAACCCGTCTGCCGCCACACCGCACGGTTCTTGCATCTCGTGACACCGAGTGACCGTATTTGATTCCTCGCGCTCACTCATGGGGAAGTCCCATGACTCGCGCCGTCACCGGAGGTGATGTCGTGTCAGGCGGAGTCCTGCGTGCGGTCTGCACCGCGACCCTGACCACGCTAGTCGTAACCTCGCCGGCAGCCGCCGCACCCGTGGACCCGAGACCCGCCGCGGGCACCACCGCGAAGTCGCCCGCCGCCCCTGCGGCCACGAACAAAAGCGTCGCCCAGCTGCTGACCGAGCTGCAGAAGCTGTACCAGCGGGCCGAGGAGGCCACCGAGACGTACAACGGGACCGCGGCGGAGCTGAAGAAGCGCAAGGCGCAGGCGAAGAAGGTTCACGCCTCCCTCGTCGCCGCCCGGATCGCGCTGTCCGACAGCCACGACGAGGCGGGGCAGCTGGCCCGTGAGCAGTACCAGGGGCGGTCCGACATCTCCTCGTACATGCAGCTCCTACTGGCCCGTGATCCCGAGCACTTCCTGGACCAGGAGCATGTGATCCGGCGTGCGGCGACCGGGCGGGCGGCCACCGTGAAGCGGCTCACCGGCGCCGAGAAGCGCGCCGACGACCTGGCGGCCGAGTCCCGCAAGGTGCTGGACCGGCAGCAGGTCCTGGCCACGAAGCAGAAGAAGCAGCGGGACGCGGTGCAGTCGCGAATCAAGGCCGTCGAGGCAAAACTGGCCACGCTCTCCGCCGCGCAGCAGGCCGAGCTGTCCCGGCTGGAACAGCAGGGCATGGCGAAGGCTCAGGGCGCCCTGGCCGCCTCGGGCGCCCTGTCCTCGACCAGGTCGCCGTCCCAGACGGGCGGCGAGGCGGTGGAGTACGCGATCGGGCAGGTCGGCAAGCCGTATGTGTGGGGTGCGGAGGGGCCGGACTCGTTCGACTGCTCGGGGCTCACCTCGCAGGCCTGGGCGAAGGCGGGCCGCGTCATTCCGCGGACCTCACAGGAGCAGTGGCGGCAGCTGCCGAAGGTGCCGATCGACGCACTACGCCCGGGCGACCTGGTGATCTACTTCCCGAAGGCCACTCATGTGGCGCTGTACATCGGCAACGGCCAGGTGGTGCAGGCGCCCCGGCCGGGTTCGCAGGTGAAGGTCTCGCCGGTGGCGTCGAATCCACTGCTGGGTGCCGTACGGCCGGATCCGCAGAGCGCGCCGTTGTCCGCGTACAAGCCGCCGCAGCTCCCGCAGGGGGCGTCCTCGGGCTCGGACGCGGGGTACAGCTCGTCGTCGGCGCCCGAGCAGTAGCCGGCCGGGGGCCGTGGCGTCCGCACATGACAGCCGGGCCGAGTCCCGTCGGATTCCCGACGGGACTCGGCCCGGCTGCTGCGGTCAGGCGGCCGACGCGGCCCCGGACACCTCGGCAAGGTACGCGTTCGTCTTCTCCGGGTCGAAGAAGAAGTTCTCGAAGTCCGCCGGGTTGTTGAAGCCGTTGGCGAAGCGGTTGGCGACCGGCTGGAGCTGGCCGGCTGCGCCGATCAGGTTCAGCACGTGCTCCGGCGGAACGCCGAGCATCGCGTTGGTCCACTTCACGACGTGCTGCGTGGTCTCCCAGTGCCGGTCGAACGTGGCCTGCATCCACTCCGCGTCGAACTCGCGGTCGCCGTGCTCGATGATCGAGTTCAGGTAGGAGTTCGCGCACTTGGAGGCCGTGTTGGAGCCCTGGCCGGTGATCGGGTCGTTCGCGACGACCACGTCCCCCACACCGAGGACCAGACCGCCGCCGGGCAGCCGGCCGATCGGCTTGCGTACGGTCGGGGCGTAACGGCCCGCCAGGGTGCCGTTGGCGTCGGTCAGTTCGACCTTGGTGGCGCGGGCGTACTCCCACGGCAGGAACCGCTCCATGAGCTCCAGCGTCTTGGCGAGGTGCTCGGACGGGTCCTTGATGCCCTGGAACGCGTCCAGCGGGCCGCCCGGGACGCCCTCCCAGAACAGGATGTCGGCGCGGCCCGACGTGGTCAGGGTCGGCATCACGAAGAGCTCGCCGACGCCGGGAACCAGGTTGCAGCGGACCGCGTCGAACTCGGGGTGCTCGGGGCGCGGGCCCATGCCGTGGACGTACGCGACGGCCAGGGCGCGCTGCGGGGCGTCGAACGGCGAACGGGACGCGTCCCGGCCGAACATGGAGACCAGTTCGCCCTTGCCCGCGGAGACCATCACCAGGTCGTAGGTGCGGGAGAAGTAGTCCAGGTCGGAGACGGCGGCACCGTGGATGACGAGCTGTCCGCCGCGCTGGGCGAAGGTCTCCATCCAGCCGGCCATCTTCACGCGCTGGTCGATGGACTGGGCGAAGCTGTCCAGCTTTCCGACCCAGTCGACGGCGCGCGAGGAGTCGGGAGCGGCGACCGAGATGCCGAGGCCCTCGATGCGCGGGGCCTGGGACTCCCAGAAGTTGAGCTGGTAGTCACGCTCGTACTGGAGCGCCGTGTCGAACATGCACTGCGTCGACATGACCCGGCCGGAGCGGATCTCGTCGGCGGTGCGGTTGGACATCAGGGTGACTTCGTACCCTCGGGACTGCAGTCCGAGGGCGAGCTGGAGACCGGACTGACCGGCTCCGACTATGAGTATCTTCCGCATCGCGGTTCTCCGTTACGTGTTGCGTGCGAGCGAGGAGGGTGCTGAAGATCTAGGCCGATCCGGCCAAGATCTTCAGCACCCTCCTATGCCGGGGTGGCGTCGAGGGCGTGGCCGACGAGGGCCAGCAGCGACTCGACGACGGTGATCCTGTTACGCGCGTCCATGATCACAACAGGCACGTGCGGCGGCACAGTCAGGGCCTCCCTGACGTCCTCCGCCTCGAACCCCGGCGTTCCTTCGAAGTGGTTGACGGCGACGATGTACGGCAGGCCGCAGCTCTCGAAGTAGTCGAGTGCGGGGAAGCAGTCGGCGAGCCGCTGGGTGTCGGCGAGCACGACCGCACCGATCGCGCCGCGCACCAGGTCGTCCCACATGAACCAGAAGCGCTGCTGGCCCGGTGTGCCGAACACGTACAGCACGAGGTCGTCGTCGAGCGTGAGCCGGCCGAAGTCCATCGCGACGGTCGTGGTGACCTTGTCGGGTGTCGCGGAGAGATCGTCGGTCTCCTCGCTGGCCTGGGTCATCATCGCTTCGGTCTTCAGCGGGGTGATCTCGGAGACCGACCCCACGAAGGTCGTCTTGCCCACGCCGAACCCGCCCGCGACCACGATCTTCGTGGCGATGGGGGCCCTGGTGTGGTCCAACTGCCAGGCCTGCAGCGATTCTTCGGCCTGGTTTTTGGCCCCCGGCTGGCGCGGGGCGAAGAGCGGCGACTCAGAGACGGCGGAGTCCATTGAGCACCCTTTCGAGCAGTGCGCGGTCGGGCTGGCCGGCGCCATGACCGGTCCCGTACACGCGGATCTTTCCCTGGTCGGCCAAGTCGCTGAGCAGTACCCGGACCACGCCGAGCGGCATCTTCAACAGGGCGGAGATCTCAGCGACCGTACGCATCCGGCGGCAGATTTCCACGATGGCCTGGAGCTCCGGCATGACGCGGGTGGCCAGGTTGCCGTTGGTCAGCTCGCGGCGCTCCTCGGGCGCTTCGAGCGCGGCGACGAACGTCTCGACGAGCAGGACGTGACCGAAGCGGGTGCGACCGCCGGTGAGCGAGTACGGGCGGACCCGTGCGGGCCTTCGGTCGGACCCGCGGACGGGAAGCCTGCGGGCGGGTTCAGCAGCGGGCGTCACTGGGCGCTCTCCATCGATTTGCGCAGTTCACTACGGAGTTCGGGGGTGAGTACGTGTCCGGCTCGGCCGACGAAGAGCGCCATGTGGTAGGCGATGACGCTCATGTCGCAGTCCGGGGTGGCGTGCACACCGAGCAGCGAGCCGTCGCTGATCGACATGACGAAGACGCTGCCCTCGTCCATGGCGACCATGGTCTGCTTGACACCGCCGCCGGCCATCAGCTTGGCGGCGCCGATGGTAAGGCTGCCGATGCCGGAGACGATGGTGGCCAGGTCGGCGCTGGAGCCTTTGGGGCCGTCCTGCCGACCGGTGTTCTGAGTGGTCAGATGGCCGGGGTCGGAGGAGAGCAGCATCAGTCCGTCGGACGAGACGACGGTGACCGAGTGGACCCCTGGCACCTCCTCCACCAGATTGCTCAGCAACCAGTGAAGGTTCCGGGCCTCGGTACTCAGCCCGAATGTGCTGGGCGCAGTCAACTGCGTGCCTCCTCGACTGTGTCCCCCGTCTCATCGTTTCGGCCGTCGCCGGGGGCGGCCCGCTCACCGTGCTCGGTAAGTGCGGTGCGCCCGGCATGTGCGGGGGTTCCGGGGAACGGTTGGGTCGCCGTGATCTCAGCGATCTCCGCCTCGACGTCCCGGCGGCCTTCCTTAGCGCCCTGGTGGAAGCCGCCGAGCCGACGGCGCAGCGCCTCCTTGTCCAGGCTGCCCTTGCGCTCGGTGCTGGGTGCCGTGGTGGGCTTGACGACCTTGGGGGTGCGCTTGGGCAGCCCCTTGTCCGTGATGCGCTCCTGCTGCAGCTGCGAGTGCTGCTCCGGCTGCCGGGGGCCGGGCAGGGCGTCGGCGACGGGCGCGGGGGCCGGAGCGGGTGCGGTGGCCGGAGCGGGTGCGGTGGCCGGAGCGGGTGCGGTGTACGGAGCGGGTGCGGTGTACGGAGCGGGTGCGGTGTACGGCTCCGGGGCGGACGCGGGGGCCGGGTCGGTGTACGGCGAGGGGGCTGGGGCCGGCGCGGTGTACGGCTCCGGGGACTCGTCGGTGGTGCGCTCGTGGCGGTCGGGGCCGATGGCGTACGGGTCGGGCGCCGTGAACTCGGGGACGTCCACCGGGAGCCGTACCTGCATCGTGGTCTCGGCCTCGGCCTCGGCCTCGGCGGCGGCCGGAGCGGGTGCGTTGCCCGCCGCGTGCCCGGGCTCGGGCTCGGGCTCGGAGGTGGCCCCGGACTCGCGGATCGTCTGCTCGGCCGCGGCGATCAGCGGGTCGCCGGGCAGGGCGAGCGTACGCCCCGACAGTGAGTTGGAGTTGGCCTCGGCGACCGACCCCGGCAGGTTCAGCGCGGGGGCGTCCCCGGGGACCTTCACCGGCGGTGGTGTGGCAGCCGGTGGCGTCTTCGGCAGCATGGCCTTGGGCAGGACGACGACCGCCGTGACCCCGCCGGTGCCCATGTTGTCGCGCAGCTGGACCCGTACACCGTGGCGCGCGGCCAGCAGGGAGGTGACCTGGAGTCCGAGCCCGGCCCTGTCCGCACCCTCTTCGCCCGCCTCGAACAACGTGGGGTCGCCGAGCCGGGTGTTGAGCTCGCCCATCCGTACGGCGGACATCCCGATGCCCTCGTCCTGGACGGAGAGCATCACCTCGCCGGTCTCCAGCAGCCAGCCGGAGAGCTGGACATGGGAATCCGGCGGCGAGAAGGAGGTCGCGTTCTCCAGGAGTTCGGCGACGAGGTGGCTGAGGTCGTCCGCGGCGAAACCGGCGATCTGGGCGTGCGGCGGCAGGGACTGGATGGTGACCCGCTCGTACCGCTCGATCTCGGAGACGGCCGCGCGCAACACATCGACCAGCGGGATCGGGCCGGCGTGCCCGTGGCCGTGCTCGGCGCCGGCGAGGACCAGCATGTTCTCGCTGTGGCGGCGCATGACCGTGGCCATGTGGTCGAGCTTGAAGAGGGTGGCCAGCTGCTCCGAGTCCTGCTCGCGCTCCTCCAGGTTCTCGATGACACCGAGCTGGCGCTCGACGAGGCCGAGGGTGCGCAGCGAGAGGTTGACGAAGGTGTGGTGGACCGTGTTCTTCAGCCGCTCCAGCTGGGCGGTGAGGTCGGTGGCCATGACCTGGAGTTCGGCGCGCTGGAGGGTGAGGGCCTCGCGTCCGGCGATCAGCTCGGCGCGCTCGGTCTCCAGGCTCTCGAAGCGGCCGTTGAACTCGTGGAGCAGCCCGTGCAGCTTGCCGTGCAGGGCGTTGATGGACCGTACGACCTGGGCGAACTCGTCGTTGCGGCCGGTGTAACGGACCGGTTCGGCGGTGGCGGGCTCCGCGGCGAGGCGGGCGGCACCGACACGCAGGACGGCGAGCGGCTGGGTGAGGGTGCGGGCCACTGCGGTGGAGACGCCGACGGCGATCAGCAGACAGCCGCCGAGCAGTGCGATCCGCAGTTCCAGCGCGGTGACGTCGTCGTCGCGCAACTGCTCCAGGCGCTGGACCTGTGCGGTGCCGAGGGCGGACTCGACACCCCGCATCCGGTCGATCCGGGCGGAGAGTGCCGCCTCGACCTTCTTGCTGTTGGTCTTCTGGTCGGAGTCCGACAGTTCGGGACGGTCGGTGAGGGAGTTGAGGTACTTCTCCGCGTTGTTGACCTCGGGCCCGGTGACGGTGGACGAGAGCTTGTCGCGGGCGGTGGAGCCCGCGGCCTGGTCGAAGTCGGCGAGCGAGGAGAGTTCGCGGACCCGGGCCTGCTGGGCGGCGGCACTCAGCTCGTCACGGGTGCGGTCGTCCTTGCTGCTGCCCGCGTCCTGGGTCTGGACGGGCAGCCCGGTGATCGGGTCGATCTGCGGGGTCGTGCCCTCGCGGGGTACGGAGAGCGCGGCGATCAGCAACCCGCGGGTGGCGGAGGCCTGCTCGGTGGCCCGGCCCAGGGCGAGCGGGGCGCGGGTGGCCTCGGCGGCGCGCGGCGGGGTCTTCTCGGCGAGCTCGTCGGCGAGGTCGTGGAGCTTGGCGATGACCTCGGAGTACGCCTGATGGGCCTCCAGCGCCGTGCCCTTGCCGCTGAGCGCGTCGCGGCGCAGGGAGGGGATGGTGGAGAGGTCGCGACGGAGTGCGGCCGGGGCCGCGCCCCTGATCTCGTCCACCTGCTGGTCGACGCGGCCGCTCGGGCTGCCGGGTTCGCCCTTGCCCTCCGCCGTGGGGCCGGACTTCTCGTCACGGCCGGCCGCGATGTAGGCGGTCACCTCGTCACGCTCGTCCGCGAGGGCGTGTGCGAGTGCGATGGCCTGCTGGTTCAGCTCGGCGAGGGTGACCAGCCGCTGCGACTCGTTCAGGTCGGAGGAAGCACTGAGGGCCGCGGGTGCGCCCGCGGCGATGACGGTGATACCGACGACCGCGACACCGGCAACCAGCCGGCTGCGTACGCGCACGGTGCGCCGGGTGCTCTCGCTCTCGACGGGTGCCGGAGGCGTCACCCCGGAACCACTGTGCTTGCTGCCCTTGCTCCGAGGCCGCTTCTTCTGCACCGGTGCTCGCATTCTTGACTCGTCCGCCCTTGAAGCAGAGGTGACGCACGGTCACATATGAACGAGCGCCCCGACCCTGGTACGGCTTCCGACCATTCCAGTGCTTTTGAGAGGGGGGCGCGCATCAACCACTCCGCCACCTGAACGAGTGAACATCACTCCAGAGTTGACGAACAAGTCTCCCCCGGGGGCGCATCCGGCACACCTGGGCCGTCGGTTGGAACTTCCGCCCAGGCTTTGGCAGGATGCCCGCCCGCACGCCGCCCGGAGCCTTTCCTTCCACTCCAGGCATCCCCCTGACCTGCCGATAGAGGCCAACCTTGGGCGGTGCAGGGCTCGTGAAGGCGTCGTGCAGACTGGCTGTATGCGAATCGAACTCGCCACCGTCGCCGGCAGCGCTGAACGACCGAACGAGGACTGGGCCGCCACCGCGCTGCCCGCTTACGGCCAGGGTGGGACGCTGATCCTGCTCGACGGAGTGACTCCGCCGCAGGGTGACGACGGTTGTGTGCACTCGGTCCCCTGGTTCGCCGCACGGCTGGGCGGCTCACTGGTCGAACTGTCCGGTTCGCGACGGGATCTGACCCTCCAGGAGATCCTGGCCGAGTCCATCCGGCACACCGCCGATACACACCGCTCCTCGTGTGACCTTTCTCACGCGAGGACGCCGCAGGCGACGGTCGTCATGGCACGCTGGGACGAACACGAGATCGAGCACCTGGTGCTGTCCGATTCCGTACTACTGTTCGAGGCGCCCGACGGAACCGTGCAACCCCTTCTCGACGACCGGCTGGACCGCCTGCCGCCGGGCTCTCTGGCCGACGAAGCGATCGCCGACGCGCAGGTACGCAACAAGGAGGGCGGCTTCTTCACCGCCGCCGCCGACCCCTCCGTGGTGGCCCGCGCGGTCACCGGGCGCACCCCGCTCGGCCAGGTGCGGGCGCTGGCCGCGATGACCGACGGGGCGGCCCGCTGGACCGAGATGTTCCGCGCGGGCGACTGGGCGGACTGCCTCGGGATGCTCCACAGGGAAGGCGCACAGGGGCTGATCGACCGCGTCAGGGCACTGGAGGACGCGGACACGGAGCGCACGTATCTGCGCCGCAGCAAGACCCACGACGACGCGACGGCGGTCTACGCGGTGCTGTGACGGCGCACCGGGGAGGGCGGGCCGGGGCGTCAGTCCTCGGCCCGGGCGTTCAAGTGATGCAACAGCCGGGCCAGTTCGGCCACCTCGGCCCGGTCCCAGTCGGCGAGCTTGCGCACATAGCGGTCGCGTCGGGCGTCACGGACGCTGCGGTAGCGGGCCAGACCCCCGGCGGTGAGGTGGACGAGGGAGGCCCGGCCGTCGGCCGGATCGGGCTCGCGCGCCACCAGCCCGAGGGCCTCCAAGGCACGCAGTTGACGGCTCATGGTCGCCTTGCCGACCCCGAAGTAGGCCGCGAGATCGGTGGCCCGCTGCCGCCCGGCCGACTCCAGCCGTACGAGAAGCCCATAGGCGGCGGCCTCCAGTTCGGGGTGGACCTCGCGCGCCATTTCCCCGGAGCTGGCCCGCGCCCGGCGCAGAAAGACGGCCAACTCCCGCTCCAGGGCAAGGAATGCGTGGTCCACACCACTTTCTCCGCTCGCGCCGGGTTCACTACCGCTTTCGCTCCCGTGCACGTCAACACCCCTCATGAGCTTTCCTGCCGCTGAAAGTTTCTTTCGCCGCTGGTCATAGCCGCAGCCTGGCCAGTATTTCGCAGGCGTAGACCAACGGCAGCCCCCAGGCCCCCTTCCGCAGCGCAGGTCTACGTGCGTAGCTTCATGCATGGCATGTTCACACCATGACATGTCGACAGGGGTTCGCCCGGCGTCCCCCTGGGATCAGCACGTCCCCCCCACCAAGGCCTCGGAGGCACTCACATGCCGGTGCTCAGATCCAGATCCGGAACATCCCGTCGCTCGCGCTTCGCCGCGGCCGGAACCCTGCTCGCAGCCCTCTCCCTCCTTCTCGCCCTGCCCGGCGCGGCAAGCGCCGCGGGCACCCACGACACCGCCGCCGCGGCCAAGAAGCCCGCGCGCGGCACGGCCACGATGGGCATGGGCGTCATCACCCACGACGGCCAGGGCGGACTGCCGCGCGACACCCGCGCCGTCCAGACCGAAGGCGTGGACGTCGCCAGCTACCAGGGCAACGTCAACTGGGCGACTCTCTGGAACAGCGGCGTGAAGTGGGCCTACACCAAGGCCACGGAGGGCACGTACTACACGAACCCGTACTTCGCCCAGCAGTACAACGGCTCGTACAACATCGGCATGATCCGGGGCGCGTACCACTTCGCCACCCCGGACACCACGAGCGGCGCCGTCCAGGCCAACTACTTCGTGGACCACGGGGGCGGCTGGTCGAAGGACGGCAAGACCCTGCCCGGCGTGCTCGACATCGAGTGGAACCCGTACGGCGCGCAGTGCTACGGCAAGACCCAGGCAGGCATGGTGTCCTGGATCCGTGACTTCGTGAACACCTACAAGGCGCGCACCGGACGCGACGCGGTCATCTACACCGCGACCAGCTGGTGGCAGACCTGCACCGGGAACAATGCGAGCTTCGGCACCACCAACCCGCTGTGGGTGGCTCGCTACAACACCACGGTCGGCGAACTCCCGGCCGGCTGGAGCTACTACACGATCTGGCAGTACACCTCGTCCGGCCCCTACGTCGGCGACCACAACCACTTCAACGGCGCCCTCGACCGCGTACAGGCTCTCGCCAACGGCTGAGCCGGCCTGCCGCGCCCGCCCGGTCCGACGCTTCGCACAGCAGAGCCCCGGCGACCCACCCAGTCGCCGGGGCTCTTCCCTGTTCGCGCCACCCGAACAGGCATTTCGCCCTGCGAGCCGACAACGAAGGCCCTCTATACACCCAGTGTATACGCCGTGTGTATAGTCCTTCTCTGCCGCACGCCGTGCGCCTTGTTCAGCTACGGAGGAGTGACCCGCCTTGTCCATGAAGATGAAGTCGATCGGTACGGGGTTGGCTGCCGCTCTTGTGACGGCGCTCACCCTGACACTGAGCGGCTGCTCCATGCAGACCACCGCGCCGGCCTCCGCGCGCGGCGACGCGGGCTCCGACGCCAAGGGCTCCTTCGGCCCGGTGGACTGCCGCAAGGCGAAGTGCATAGCCCTGACCTTCGACGCGGGACCGGGCGAGGACACCCCGCATCTGCTGGACATCCTCAAGGAGAAGAAGGTGCACGCGACCTTCTTCCTGCTGGGCAAGAACCACGTCAAGAAACACCCCGACACCGTGCGCCGGCTCGCCGCCGAGGGGCACGAGGTGGCCAACCACACCTGGTCCCACGAGATCCTGACGGACAGGAAGCCCGCCGAGATACGCACCGAGCTGGAGAAGACGCAGGGCGCGATAGCGGAGATCACCGGCAAGAAGCCGCGCCTGATGCGCCCGCCGCAGGGCCGTACCGACGACACCGTCTCGGACATCAGCAAGGACCTGGGGCTCTCCCAGATCCTGTGGAGCGCGACCGCCAAGGACTACTCCACGACCGACTCGGCGCTGATCGAGAAGCGCATCCTGGACCAGGCGAGCCGGGACGGCATCATCCTGCTGCACGACATCTACAAGGGGACGGTGCCCGCCGTGCCGGGCATCATCGACGCGCTGAAGAAGCAGGGCTACACCTTCGTCACCGTCCCGCAGCTGATGGCGCCCGCAGAGCCGGTCCCGGGGACCATCTACCGCCCCTGAGCCGTACGTCCCGGAAGGCGGGGCCCCAGGCGCACGCGGAACGGCCCACCCACCCGTTGCCGGGAAGGCGGGCCGTCCGTACCGGTCGCGCACGTGGCGCCACGCCCGTCACGCCATGGCGCCTACGCCGCGGCCGGGATCCTCTCCTCGGGCCTGGCCGCGGAGGCCGGGGCGAGGGCGATCTCCAGCACCTGGCGAACGTCCGTCACCGGGTGGACCTCCAGGGTGTCCAGGACCTCGGCCGGGACATCGTCCAGGTCGGCCTCGTTCCGCTTCGGGATCACCACGGTGGTGATCCCGGCCCGGTGCGCGGCCAGCAGCTTCTGCTTCAGGCCGCCGATCGGCAGCACCCGTCCGGTGAGCGAGACCTCACCGGTCATCGCCACATCCGTACGGACCAGCCGTCCGGAGAGCAGCGAGGCCAGCGCAGTCGTCATGGTGATGCCGGCGCTCGGGCCGTCCTTCGGGACCGCGCCCGCCGGGAAGTGGATGTGCACGCCGCGGTCCTTCAGATCCGCGACCGGCAGCTCCAGCTCCGCGCCGTGCGACCGCAGGAAGCTCAGCGCGATCTGCGCGGACTCCTTCATGACATCGCCGAGCTGACCGGTGAGGGTCAGTCCGGACGCCCCGGTCTCCGGATCGGCCAGCGACGCCTCCACGAACAGCACGTCACCACCGGCACCGGTCACCGCGAGTCCGGTGGCCACACCCGGCACCGCGGTGCGGCGCTCGGCCGGGTCCTGGGCGGACTCGGGGATGTGGTGCGGCCGGCCGATCAGACCGCGCAGATCCGCTTCGGTGACCGTGAACGGGAGTTCCCGGTCACCCAGTTCATGCTGGGCCGCGACCTTGCGGAGCAGCCGGGCGACGGCCCGCTCCAGGTTTCTTACGCCCGCTTCACGGGTGTACTCGCCGGCCAGCTTACGCAGCGCGGACTCGTCGAGCGTCACCTCGTCCTTCTCCAGACCGGCCCGCTCCAGCTGGCGCGGGAGCAGGTGGTCGCGGGCGATGACGACCTTCTCGTCCTCGGTGTAGCCATCGAGCCTGACCAGCTCCATACGGTCGAGCAGGGCCTCCGGGATGGCTTCGAGCACATTGGCCGTCGCCAGGAAGACGACATCGCTGAGGTCGAGTTCGACCTCCAGGTAGTGGTCACGGAAGGTGTGGTTCTGCGCCGGGTCGAGGACTTCGAGGAGGGCGGCAGCCGGGTCGCCCCGGAAGTCGGAGCCGACCTTGTCGATCTCGTCGAGCAGGACGACCGGGTTCATCGAACCGGCCTCCTTGACGGCCCGGACGATTCGTCCCGGCAGGGCACCGACGTAGGTACGCCGGTGGCCGCGGATCTCCGCCTCGTCCCGTACACCGCCGAGCGCGACGCGGACGAACTTGCGTCCCATGGCGTGCGCGACGGATTCACCGAGCGAGGTCTTGCCCACGCCCGGCGGACCCACCAGCGCCAGCACGGCACCGCCGCGCCGCCCGCCGACGACACCGAGGCCGCGCTCCGAACGCCGCTTGCGTACCGCCAGGTACTCGGTGATCCGCTCCTTCACGTCCTGCAGACCCGCGTGCTCGGCGTCGAGGATCTCCTGGGCGCCGCGGATGTCGTACGCGTCCTCGGTCCGCTCGGTCCACGGCAGTTCGAGGACGGTGTCGAGCCAGGTCCTGATCCAGGAGCCCTCGGGGCTCTGGTCGGACGAGCGCTCCAGCTTGTCGACCTCCTTGAGGGCGGCCTCACGGACGTGCTCGGGAAGATCGGCGGCCTCGACGCGGGCCCGGTAGTCGTCGGACTCGTCTGCGCCGGAACCAGGACCGCCGTTGAGATCGGAGAGCTCCTTCCGTACGGCTTCGAGCTGGCGCCGCAGCAGGAATTCGCGCTGCTGCTTGTCGACACCCTCCTGGACGTCCTTGGCGATGGACTCGGCGACGTCCTGCTCGGCAAGGTGTTCACCGAGCCACTGGATGGCGAGCTTCAGCCGGGCGACCGCGTCCACGGTCTCCAGGAGCTGCACCTTCTGGGCAGTGGTGAGGAAGGGCGAGTAGCCGGAATTGTCGGCGAGCGCGGAGATGTCCTCGATCTGCTGGACCCGGTCCACGACCTGCCAGGCGCCGCGCTTCTTCAGCCAGCTGGTGGCGAGCGCCTTGTACTCCTTGACCAGCTCGGCGGCGGCTCCGGGGAGCGGATCGGGGACGACCGCGTCGACCCGTGTCCCTTCCACCCAGAGCGCGGCACCCGGTCCGCTGGTCCCGGCCCCGATCCGTACCCGGCCACGGCCGCGGATGAGCGCGCCCGGATCCCCGTCCGAAAGCCGTCCGACCTGTTCGACGGTGCCGATGACACCGGTGCCGGTGTACGTCCCGTCGATCCGCGGCACAAGAAGCACCTCGGGCTTGCCGCCGCCCTCGCGGACTGCGGCCTGTGCGGCTTCCACGGCGGCGCGTACATCGGTGTCGGACAGGTCCAGAGGCACCACCATCCCGGGCAGCACGACCTCGTCGTCGAGCGGCAGCACGGGCAGGGCGAGCGGAGTGACCGCATGGGACTCGGTAGCCATGATCTCCCCTTCGGCAGTCAAGTTGAGTTATGCAGACTCAATGCTCCTGAGCCGCCCATTGTTCCCGGCGCATGTTCGCTGTGAGCGATCGACTGGATGCTGTCCGTTGAAGGCGAAGGTTGCGACGTGCACGTCAACGTTGCGACATGGCTTGCGACGTGCAGCGTTACCTTGCGACAAGGGGTCTGGCGACGAGCCGTGTCCACCCTCGGCAGACTGCGGACATGTCCACCGACGTGAGCGGAATGATCGAGTGCAGACCCTTGGCCCGAATCTGGGGGGAGGACGACGAGGACGCGGTATGGCACGCCGCCATTGACCTCTTCCTCCTCAACACCGGAAACGTCTATGACGCCTTCGCCTGCCTCTTCGGCGTCCGCAACTCCTTCGGGTTCCGTCCGCTGACCGAAGGCCGCGGTCTGCCGGTGGACGCCTCGGATGGACTGCGGGACGCGTTCAACGCGTGGGGCGGGCCACAGGACGCGCACGGAACGACCTGGATCAGCTGGGCCGAACTGGCAGCCGCCAACTGGGACGAGACCGATCGGTCCGGCACGCTCAGCCGAAGCACCGTTGCCGGGGCAGGAACCCACTGGGCGCCGGTCTGGGACGTGATGCGGACGCTGGCCGAGCTGCATGGACCAGAGCACGTGCGACTCGTGGTCTGGTTCGACTGATCAGGGAACTGAATGCTGCCCGTCGACACAGCTTGACTTCCCCATTGGGAAGCCATGGCCTGTTGGAAGGACCCCGAGATCGGCGACCCCAGGGGCGGGAACCGAGTTCGCCGGTCCGTGGGGCGGCTCGACACTCTCCGCGTGGCGGGGCAGGGGGATCTACCGGGCCCTGGTCGCCTCGCTCGCCGCCGCCCGCGGTGTCAGGTTCCTGCAGGTGGACGCCTCCGACGACAGCGCCCCGATCCTGCGGCGGCTGGGCTTCCACTCCGTGACCACCACCACGCCCTACGTGTGGTCGCCGCCGGGGCACTGACGGCGGCACGGGGCCTCGGACCGGCCGATGCCCCTAAGCCCGGCCCACCTGCGGAAAACCGGTCGGCAGCCGGACGGAACACCGGGCAGAGTGCCGGTATGAACGACGACCGAGGGATGAATCCGGACGGCACCATCCGGCGGGAGGGCTCGCTGAGCCGGGTACCGGCGGCGTTCGCCCCCGTGGTGGCGGCGGCCCGCGCCCGGATCGCCGAAGCGTTCGACGGCGCGCGGCTGCACAGCGCGTACATCTACGGCAGCATTCCGCGTGGCACGGCCGTTCCCGGTGTCTCCGATCTGGACCTGCTGCTCGCCCTGCGCACCGGGCCCACCGAGGCCGACGAGGCGGCGGCCCGGGCCGTCGAGGCCGGGCTGGACGCCTCGTTCGGCCAGATCGACGGCGTCGGCATCCTGCTGTTCGGCGCCGACACCCTCACCAGCGAACTCGAACGCAATGACCTCGGCTTCTTCCTCGCCTGTCTCTGCACCCCGCTGCTGGGCGAGGACCTCGCCGTACAGCTTCCGCGCTACCGCCCCACCCCGCTGCTCGCCCGCGAGACCAACGGGGACCTCCACCTCTCGCTCCCGCGCTGGCGACGGAGGGCCGCCGAAGCCGCCACGGACTCCGAGCGCCGAAACCTCAGCCGCGGCGCCGCCCGCCGTATCGTCCGGTCGGGCTTCACCCTGGTCATGCCGCAGTGGGGCGGCTGGACCAGCGATCTGATGGAGTCCGCCGAGGTGTTCGCCCGCTACTACCCGGAGCGGATCGAGCAGATGTGGGTGGCCGCGCGCACGGGCCGCACCCCCTCCGCCGACCCGGCCGTCCTCGCGATGCTCATCGACGATCTGGCGTCCTGGCTGGCAGCCGAGTATCTCGCGGTGCACGGCGAGAAGGCCCCACGCCCCTGACCACCCCCTGTCCTGTGACCGCACCGGCCCGGCGCAGCAGCGGTCGGCAGGCCACGCCCAGCAGCAGCGCCGGCGGATGGCCCCAGCAGATACCCGAAGGCGAACGGGGTACCGGTGGGCGTCGGCAGCAGCCGCAGCCACCGGCGGGCCTTGCGGTCCGCAGGAACGGCGGGCTCTTCCGTACGGCGCCGACGCGGTATGGCGTCGAGCAGCGGCGCCGCGAGCTCTTCTTCGCGAACCGCCCTGTCCGCACCCTGATGCACCGCGCGAGGCGCCCCTTTCCGTACCGGCCCCCGAAGCAACGTTCCGCCATCCGTGATCGTCCCCCGCGCCGTCCATGGCGTGAACCGCATGAGCCACGTATGAACCGACTCGGGTCCGGTACTCGATAGAGGGGTGTGAGCCTGTTGCGCCCCCCGGGGGAGGACCGAAATGACGACGACGCGCTGCTGCGTGCCGTCGCGCAGGGGGATACGGCGGCCCTGGCGACGCTCTACGACCGGCACGCCGGCTGGCTGCTCGCCCGGCTGAGCAGACGGTGCGCGGATACCGAGACCGTACGGGAAGTCCTTCAGGACACCTTCGTGACGGCCTGGCGCTCCGCCGGATCGCACCGCGGTGCGCAGATCGGCGGCTGGCTCTGGGTGATCGCCTCGCGCCGGCTGGTGGACGCGCAGCGGGTCCACGCCCGCGCCGATCTCGCTGCGCAGGCCGAGGCCGAGCGGGCCGGGAGCAAGGAGTGGGCAGCCGCCGCACCGTCCGCCGAGGAGCGGGTGCTGGCCGGTCTGGAGTACGGGGACGTGGGCGCCGCACTCGACCGGATCTCGCCGGAGCTGCGCGAGGTCCTGCGCGCGACGGTCATCGACGGACTGACGACCCGTGAGACGGCCCGACTCCTGGACATACCGGAAGGCACGGTCAAGACCCGGGCGATGCGGGCCAGACGCGAGCTGCGCGCCGCGCTGGAACTGCTGGCGCCAAAAGCCGGTCCGCTGGGAGACACGGCATGAGGGGAGGCGACGGCATGACCCACTGGCACGTGGGCGGAGAACTGGCCGACCGGTACGCAGCCGGTTCGGTGGCGGAGACGGATGCCTGGTCCCTGGAGAAGCACGTGGAGACGTGCGGGGGGTGCGCGGCACGGGTCTCGGCGGCGGTACGGGCACGGCAGGAGGCGGCGGCGCTGCTGGACGGGGTGCGGGCGGGGGTGCTGACCGCGGTGGCTGCGGAAAGGACACCGGAGAGCCGGCCCGTCCGGAGCAACCGGGTCCGTTTCCTCACGTCCGCAACCGGGGCCGTCCTGAACGGTCGCGTCCGCCTTCCCGGGTCCGCCACCCGCACCGGGCGTCTGCTGTGGGCCGCCGGGCCCGCACTGCGCGGTGCGTGGCTACTGGCGCTGGTGCTGGTGGCCGTAGGGGCCCTCGCTCTGGCGTACGGGGCCGGGCTCGGCGCGGCCACGCGGCCGCTGCTCCTCGTCATCGCGCCGGTGCTGCCGCTCGCCGGGGTCGTCGTCTCCTACGGACGGCACACGGACCCGATGCACGAGATCACCGCCGCCACCCCGTCCGGCGGGCTGCGGCTGTTGCTGACGAGAACCACCGCGGTGCTCGGCGTGAGCATCCCGGCGCTCACCCTCGCCGGGGCCGCGCTGCCCCCGTCCGCCGCGGGGCCGGGCCCGGCGGCATGGCTGCTTCCGGGGCTGGCGATGACGCTGGCGGCGCTCGCCCTCGGTTCGTACGTCGGCTGCCGTACCGGCGCCTCGTCCGTCGCCGCGGCCTGGGCTGCCGCCGTGCTCCTGCCCGCCTTCGCCGCCTCTTCCCCGGAGATCGGCGAGCCTGCGGCCGAAGCCGCGAAGTACTTCGCTGGGCCCGCCGCACAGGGCGGCTGGGCGGCCGGGGCGCTGGTGTGCGCCGTGCTGCTCGCCGCACGCCGTAGATCCTTCGACCATCTGGAGACGTTGTGAGCGTGAACGCATGAGCAGCACCACGGTCATGAGTACGGTCACGGTCAGGAAACTGACCGTGCGGCACCGCAGAACGGACGTGCTCGACGCCGTCGACCTCGACTTCGCACCCGGTGTGCACGGGCTCCTCGGACCGAACGGGGCGGGCAAGACCTCGCTGATCCGGGTGCTCGCGACGGTCGCCGCACCGTCCGGCGGCCGGGTGGAGCTGCTCGGCAGCGAGGTCGGCGCGAAGTCCGGCCACCGCAGCCGGGCGGCGGTCCGGCGCAGGCTCGGCTATCTGCCGCAGGAGTTCGGGTACTACCCGGGCTTCACCGTCCGCGAATTCGTCGCCTATGTGGCCTGGCTCAAGGAGATGGACGCGGCGACGGTGCCCGCGGCCGTGGAGCTTGCGGTGGCCCGGGTGGGTCTGGCGAACCGGATCGACGCCCCGGTGAAGACCCTGTCGGGTGGGATGGTGCGACGCGTCGGCATCGCCCAGGCGATCGTCAACGATCCGGACCTGCTGCTGCTCGACGAGCCGACCGCCGGTCTCGACCCGGAGCAGCGGGTCGAGTTCCGGGCGCTGATACGCGAGCTGGGCAGCACGTCCACCGTGATCGTCTCGACCCATCTGGTCGAGGACGTCGCCGCTGCCTGCACCGATGTGACGCTGATCGAGGCGGGCCGGATCGCGTACCGGGGTACGACGCAGGAGCTGACGGCCCTCGGCGGCGCGGACACCGGAGCGGACGGGCCGGACGGCAACCCGATCGAGCGCGGCTACACCGCTGCGCTCCGGGCGCACCGGGCGGCGGTGGCGCATCGATGACGAGCCCCGAAGCACCGGCACACCGTCCGGCGCACACCGCGCTGCGGGCCGAGCTCCGGCGCGGGATCGCCCCCTGGACCGGGCTCGCCGTCGCCCTCACCATCCTCGTTCCGCTGTGGGGCAAGGCGCCCCAGTGGCAGGGCAGCTGGGGGGAGACGCAGAGCCAGGTGCACCTGGCGGCGGCGCTGCTCGGCGGTCCGCTCGTCGCCGCGGCGGCCTGTTGGCAGGGCGGCCGGGAGCACCGTCGCCGCACCGCCGAGCTGCTGCTCTCGGTGCCGCGCGGCCGGCTCGCGCAGGTGACGACGGCCGCGGCGCCGATCGTGCTGTGGGCGGCTGCCGGGTATCTGTTCGCGCTGGCCGTGGTGTTCGCGGCGACCGCACCGTACACCGGGGCCGGCAGTCCGTCCGTCTCGATCGCCGCTGCGGATCTCGGCTACCTGCTGTCCATCGGCTTCGTGGGCTTCGTCGTCGGCAGGCTGGTGCGCTGGCGGCTGATCGCTCCGGTGTCGGCGGTGTGCGCGTACGTCCTCCTGGGGTTCCCGGGCTATCTGGACGTGGCAGCCCGATTCCTGAGCCCGGCACAGGAAGTCCGCCTGAACGGATACGTACCGGTGTGGTGGTTCGCCCCGGTTCTGGTGGCGTGGACGGGCGGTATCGCCGTCGCCGTGCTGCTCGGGTACGCGGCGCGGCGGCGCCACCTGGCCGTTGTTCCGCTCGCCCTGGCGATCGCGGCCGGAACGCTGATCGCGCACACGGGCGAGGACCTGTTCCGGGACGATCCGGCCGTGGCGCGCAGGGTCTGCACGAAGGCCGCTCCCGGCACGCCGCAGATCTGCATGAGAGCCGCCGACGCCCCGGTGCTCTCCCAGGCGTCCGAGGCGTTGCAGGGGATGTTCTCGCGGCTGGAGGGAGTCCCGGGCGCACCGGTCAGATACGTGGACAACGGGTCCGGCCCGAAGGACGGCGAAGCCGCTCTCGCGTACGTGGGGCGTGGCTGGGGCATCACCCGGAACCGGCTGACCGATCCCCACAGGTACGTCCGGGAAACCGCCCTCGGTCTGGTGAACCACAACTGCTCGGCCGGCCCGGGCGAGAAGGGCCGGAAGCAGGACGAGCGAATGGCACGCACGACTGACGCGGTCATCAGCTGGCTGAGCGGCGAGGACTCGCCGTGGTATCCGGACTCGCGCCAGCTCGCCCGCCTCGAAGCCATGCCGGACGCAGAGCGCAAGGTCTGGCTCGGCCGTTTCCTGGCCGTCCCGGCGGACTGCACGCCCTCGGAGGTCCCGGTCCTGTGAGCCACCGGCCGATCCACGCCGCAGCGCCCGTCCCCGTCCTCTATATCCGCTCCCGCGGCCTTCCCCTCACCGCCGTCGCCCTGACCGGCATCGTTCTCGTAGCCGCCGGCGCGGCCCACTGGCTGGAAACCAGGCCGTACTTCGACCACACCGCCCGCATCCCGGTCGTCGTGCTGGCCCCGCTGCTCGCCTCCGCCGCGATCGGCACCAGCCTGCACGCCCACAGCGACGAGCTGGACCGGACCGCCGTACGCCGCTGGTGGCCGCGCCGACTACTGCATCTGCTGATCCTGACCGTGCTGACGACCGGGGCTCTCGCGCTGGCGGTCCCGGGGCATCCGGAGGCGTTCGGCGGGCCGGCCATGGTGCGCAATGCGCTCGGCGCGACCGGGGTGGCCGCGGCCTCCGCCGCCCTGATCGGTGCCCGGCTGAGCTGGCTGCCGATGACGGTCTACGGGAGCGCCGTCTATCTGGCGGCGCCCGACACCGCGGGCGGCGCGGCGGCAGTGTGGGCCTGGCCGATGCAGCCGGGTCCGCAGGGTGCGGCGTGGGCGGTGGCCCTGACGGCGTACGTGATCGGGGCGGTCCTCCTCGCGGTGCGCGGCGCACGCCCGGAGAGCGCGTGACTCTCGGCGGCGCGCGCCCGGAGAGCGCGTAACCCCGGACGTTCCGCGCCCCCGGAGCGCGTAACTCTCGTCCGTCGCACGCCCGGGGCCGCGCAACGGTGCACGCTCCCCCCGGATGGATCGGATGGATCGGGCGGATCCGGCAATCCGCTGGCCCCGGCCGCGTCGAGCGGCCAGGATGGCGGTGACCGTGTCCGCCATCCACCGGAGACCCGCACCATGCCCGACGTCCACGGACCCGACACCCTCGCCCCCGTCACGCTCGACCGCCGCGAAGGCCCTTACGGCGAAGTCGTTCTGCGGGAGCGGGGGGACGACTTCGAGATCATCGCCAACGGATGCTTTCTGATGGACACCTCCGACGGGCGTTCCGAGCGGCTGCTGATCGACGCGGCACTGGCCGCGCTGCCCGCCGACCGGGCGGCACCGGCGGTGCTCATCGGGGGTCTCGGGGTGGGGTTCTCGCTCGTCCGGGCCGCCGCCGAGCCGCGGTGGGGGCGGATCGCCGTCGTCGAGCGGGAACAGGCGATCGTGGACTGGCATCTGGAGGGGCCGCTGGCCGGGATCTCCGGTGCGGCGCTCGCCGATCCGCGGACCGCGATCCTGACGACGGATCTCATTGCATACCTGAGTACGACTACGGACCGTTACGACGCCCTGTGCCTCGACATCGACAACGGACCGGACTGGACAGTCACGGAGGACAACACGAGCCTGTACTCCCCTGCCGGTCTGGCGGACTGCCGGGAGCGGCTGACACCGGGCGGCGTTCTCGCGGTGTGGTCCGCACAACCGTCCGCCGAGTTCGAACAGGCTTTGCGGAATGCCGGATTCAGTGGGGTTAGGACAGAAGAGGTCAGTGTTGCCCGAGGTGTTCCCGACGTGGTGCATCTCGCACTTCGGACGGGCTGAGAGCCCCCACCGGGTATCCGTGGCCCCCGGGACGCCCGGGGGCCAAGCGCCACAAGGCCGACACTCCGCCACTTCGTCGCGCCCAAGCCGGTACACCCTGCGTAGCCGAGAGCAGTCCGCTGCCTTTACGCTGCTGACCGGTAACGGGGATCACCCACGAAATCCACAAGCGAAGACCGTGCGTCCGGGGGAATGGCCCCCCGTGAGAGCGGGCAGGGGCGGGGCGATGGAACAGACACACACCACCCACACCGGTGTCGCGGCCACGCCGGGCGCGCAGCGCCGGGTGCTGGTGGTCGAGGACGATGCCACAATCGTCGATGCCATTTCCGCCCGGCTGCGGGCCGAGGGCTTTCTGGTGCAGACCGCACTCGACGGACCCGCGGCCGTGGACGCGGCCGAGGCATGGCAGCCCGACCTGATGGTGCTCGACATCATGCTCCCCGGCTTCGACGGCCTGGAGGTCTGCCGCCGTGTACAGGCCCAGCGGCCGGTGCCGGTGCTGATGCTGACCGCCAGGGACGACGAGACCGACATGCTGGTCGGCCTCGGGGTCGGCGCCGACGACTACATGACCAAGCCGTTCTCGATGCGCGAGCTGGCGGCCCGGGTGCACGTCCTGCTGCGGCGGGTCGAGCGTGCGGCACTGGCCGCGGTGACGCCGCGCAGCGGCATACTGCGCCTCGGCGAGCTGGAGATCGATCACGCGCAGCGCCGGGTCCGGGTGCGCGCCGATGACGTCCACCTCACGCCGACCGAGTTCGATCTGCTGGTCTGCCTGGCCAACACCCCGCGTGCGGTGCTCTCCCGGGAGCAGCTGCTGGCCGAGGTGTGGGACTGGGCGGACGCCTCCGGCACCCGTACCGTCGACAGCCACATCAAGGCGCTGCGCCGGAAGATCGGTGCGGAGCGGATCCGTACCGTGCACGGTGTCGGCTACGCCCTGGAGACCCCGGCGCCATGACCCGGCCCGGCGGTTCCGGACTGCGCCCATTCTCGGTCAAGGCCAAGCTGGGCACGCTCGTGGTGGTCTCGGTATTCATCACCACCGGGCTGCTGATGGTGGCCCTGCGCACCAGGACCGAACTGCGCTTCATCACGGTGTTCTCGGTGATCGCGACCCTGCTGATCACCCAGTTCGTGGCGCACGGTCTGACTGCGCCGCTCGACGAGATGACGACCGTGGCCCGGTCGATATCGCACGGTGACTACACCAGACGGGTGAGCGGCGCCGACCGGCGTGACGAGCTCGGCGATCTGGCCCAGACGATCAACCGCATGGCGGACGATCTGGAGGCCGTGGACCGGCACCGGAAGGAGCTGGTGGCCAATGTGTCGCATGAGCTACGAACACCCATCGCGGCGCTGAGAGCCGTGCTGGAGAACGTCGTGGACGGAGTGTCCTCGGCCGATCCGGAGACGATGCGCACGGCGCTGAAACAGACCGAGCGGCTCGGCAGGCTGGTGGAGACGCTGCTGGACCTGTCCCGCCTGGACAGCGGGGTGGTCACGCTGAAGGCCCGCCGATTCGAGGTGTGGCCGTATCTGTCGGGTGTGCTGAAGGAGGCGAACCTCGCCGCCTCGCACCGCCGGCTGTCCTCCGGTTCCGGGAATCACACCCGCAAGGACGTACATCTTCATCTGGATGTGTCGCCGCCCGAGCTGACCGCGCACGCGGATGCGGAACGGCTGCACCAGGTCGTGGCCAATCTGATCGACAACGCTGTCAAGCACAGCCCGCCGCACGGCCGGGTCACCGTGCTGGCGCGGCGCGGGGCCGGACCGGAATCCCTGGCACTGGAGGTCCTGGACGAGGGCCCGGGCATTCCGGAGTCCGAGCGGCACCGGGTCTTCGAGCGTTTCAACCGCGGCGAGGTGCCGTCCCCGCACGGTCCGGGCAGCGACGGCGGTACGGGCCTGGGCCTGGCGATCGCCCGCTGGGCGGTGGATCTGCACGGCGGACGAATCGGCGTGGCCGAATCCGCTCGCGGATGCCGCATCCAGGTCACTCTTCCGGGGATCCGGCAACCGCGAGGTTGACATAGGGTTCGAACCGGAAGGGCACGTTCGACGTGTTCTGCTCAAGGGGTACGGTCCAGGGGGCCGTAGCCGCGGTCCCGCGTACCCGAAGTGAAGCGGAACCATGCTTGTTTCCCGCCATTTCCTGCGCCGAAACCCGTCTTCCGATGTGACTTGCACGACGAAGACCGGCCCGGCCTGCGTGGAACGGCTGGGGAGGCGTAGCCTTGATTTCCGCTGTCCATCACCTTGTGAAGCGGAAGAGGGCGGTTGCCGCCGTGTCGTCTCAGTCCCCCAGTAACTCGAGCATCTCGACCGACCAAGCCAGCCCGGGTTCGAACCCGGCTGCAGCTTTCGGCCCCAATGAGTGGCTCGTCGACGAGATCTACCAGCAGTACCTCCAGGATCCCAATTCGGTCGATCGCGCCTGGTGGGACTTCTTCGCCGACTACAAGCCGGGTACGTCCGGCACGGCGGACAAGCCCGTTCCCGGCGCCGCAGCCGCGGGGGCTGCGGTGACCCCGGCCCCGGCCGCCACCGCACCGGTCACCACACCCCAGGCCGCTCCGGCGCAGGCCCCGGCCCCGGCCGCGAAGGCCCCCGCGCCCGCGGCTCCGGCGCCCGCACAGGCCGCTCCCGCCGCCGCTGCTCCGGCAGCCCCGGCGAAGGCCGCGCCGGCTCCGGCCGCGAAGGCCGCCGCTCCTGCGCCGGCCAAGCCCGCCGCGGCTGAGGCCACCGAGGCCGCGGCCGGCCCCGAGTACGTGACGCTGCGCGGTCCGTCGGCCGCCGTCGCGAAGAACATGAACGCCTCGCTGGAGCTGCCGACGGCCACGTCCGTCCGCGCCGTTCCGGTGAAGCTGCTCTTCGACAACCGCATCGTCATCAACAACCACCTCAAGCGCGCCCGGGGCGGGAAGATCTCCTTCACGCACCTCATCGGGTACGCGATGGTCCAGGCCCTCAAGGCCATGCCGGCGATGAACCACTCCTTCGCGCTGAAGGACGGCAAGCCGACCCTGGTCAAGCCGGACCACGTCAACCTCGGTCTGGCCATCGACCTGGTGAAGCCGAACGGCGACCGCCAGCTGGTCGTCGCGGCCATCAAGAAGGCCGAGACGCTCAACTTCTTCGAGTTCTGGCAGGCCTACGAGGACATCGTCCGCCGCGCCCGCAACGGCAAGCTCGGCATGGACGACTTCACCGGAGTCACCGCCTCGCTGACCAACCCCGGCGGCATCGGCACCGTGCACTCGGTGCCCCGTCTGATGCCCGGACAGGGCCTCATCATGGGCGTCGGCGCGATGGACTACCCGGCAGAGTTCCAGGGCACCTCTCAGGACACCCTGAACAAGCTGGGCATCTCCAAGATCATGACGCTGACCTCGACGTACGACCACCGGGTCATCCAGGGAGCCGCCTCCGGCGAGTTCCTGCGGATCGTCGCCCAGCTCCTCCTCGGCGAGAACGAGTTCTACGACGAGATCTTCAAGGCGCTGCGCATCCCGTACGAGCCGGTCCGCTGGTTCACGGACATCGACGCCTCGCACGACAACGACGTCACCAAGGCCGCGCGGGTCTTCGAGCTGATCCACTCCTACCGGGTCCGCGGCCATGTCATGGCCGACACCGACCCGCTGGAGTACCGCCAGCGCAAGCACCCCGACCTGGACATCACCGAGCACGGCCTCACCCTGTGGGACCTGGAACGGGACTTCGCGGTCGGCGGTTTCGCCGGCAAGTCGATGATGAAGCTCCGCGACATCCTCGGTGTGCTGCGCGAGTCGTACTGCCGCACCACCGGCATCGAGTTCATGCACATCCAGGACCCGAAGCAGCGCAAGTGGATCCAGGACCGGGTGGAGCGCACGCGCACCCAGCAGCCCGAGCGCGAGGAGCAGCTGCGCATCCTGCGCAGGCTGAACGCCGCCGAGGCGTTCGAGACGTTCCTGCAGACCAAGTACGTCGGCCAGAAGCGGTTCTCGCTGGAGGGCGGCGAGTCCGTCATCCCGCTGCTCGACGCGGTCATCGACTCCGCCGCCGAGGCCCGCCTCGACGAGGTCGTCATCGGCATGGCCCACCGCGGCCGGCTGAACGTGCTGGCGAACATCGTCGGCAAGTCGTACGCGCAGATCTTCCGCGAGTTCGAGGGCAACCTCGACCCCCGGTCGATGCACGGCTCCGGCGACGTGAAGTACCACCTCGGCGCCGAGGGCACCTTCACCGGTCTGGACGGCGAGCAGATCAAGGTCTCGCTGGCCGCCAACCCCTCGCACCTGGAGGCGGTCGACCCGGTCCTGGAGGGCATCGCCCGCGCCAAGCAGGACATCATCAACAAGGGCGGCACGGACTTCACGGTCCTGCCCGTCGCACTCCACGGCGACGCGGCCTTCGCGGGCCAGGGCGTCGTCGCCGAGACGCTCAACATGTCGCAGCTGCGCGGCTACCGCACCGGCGGCACCGTGCACGTGGTGATCAACAACCAGGTCGGCTTCACCGCCGCCCCGGAGTCCTCGCGCTCCTCGATGTACGCCACGGACGTGGCGCGCATGATCGAGGCGCCGATCATCCACGTCAACGGTGACGACCCCGAGGCCGTCGTCCGTGTCGCGCGCCTGGCCTTCGAGTTCCGGCAGGCGTTCAACAAGGACGTCGTGATCGACCTCATCTGCTACCGCCGCCGCGGTCACAACGAGGGCGACAACCCGGAGTTCACCAACCCGCAGATGTACACCCTGATCGACAAGAAGCGCTCGGTGCGCAAGCTCTACACCGAGTCCCTCATCGGTCGCGGCGACATCACGCTGGAAGAGGCCGAGCAGGCGCTGCAGGACTTCCAGGGCCAGCTGGAGAAGGTCTTCGCGGAGGTCCGCGAGGCCACCTCGCTGCCGGCTCCGGCACACACCCCCGAGGTCCAGCCCGAGTTCCCGGTCGCCGTGACCACCGCGGTCTCCCAGGAGGTCGTGAAGGTCATCGCGGAGTCCCAGGTCAACATCCCCGACCGGATCACCGTCCACCCCCGTCTGATGCCGCAGATGCAGCGTCGCGCGGCCTCGGTGGAGAACGGCACGATCGACTGGGGCATGGGCGAGACCCTGGCCATCGGTTCGCTGCTGATGGAGGGCACCCCGGTCCGGCTCGCCGGCCAGGACACCCGCCGCGGCACCTTCGGCCAGCGGCACGCGGTCCTCGTCGATCAGGTGACCGGCGAGGACTACACCCCGCTGCTCTACCTCTCCGACGACCAGGCCCGTTACAACGTCTACGACTCGCTTCTCAGCGAGTACGCGGCGATGGGCTTCGAGTACGGCTACTCGCTGGCCCGTCCGGAGTCGCTGGTCATCTGGGAGGCCCAGTTCGGTGACTTCGTCAACGGCGCGCAGACCGTCGTCGACGAGTTCATCTCCTCGGCCGAGCAGAAGTGGGGCCAGACCTCCGGCGTCACGCTGCTGCTGCCGCACGGCTACGAGGGCCAGGGCCCGGACCACTCGTCCGCCCGCCCGGAGCGCTTCCTCCAACTGTGCGCGCAGAACAACATGACGGTCGCCATGCCGACCCTGCCGTCGAACTACTTCCATCTCCTGCGGTGGCAGGTGCACAACCCGCACCACAAGCCGCTGGTCGTCTTCACCCCGAAGTCGATGCTCCGCCTCAAGGCGGCCGCGTCGAAGGCGGAGGAGTTCACCACCGGCGGCTTCCGCCCGGTGATCGGCGACGACACGGTGAACGCGAACGACGTCCGCAAGGTCGTCTTCTGCGCCGGCAAGGTCTACTACGACCTGGAGGCGGAGCGCGAGAAGCGCGGCGTCACAGACACCGCGATTATCCGTCTGGAGCGCCTGTACCCGCTGCCGGGTGCCGAGCTGCAGGCCGAGATCGCCAAGTACCCGAACGCCGAGAAGTACCTCTGGGCGCAGGAGGAGCCGGCCAACCAGGGCGCCTGGCCGTTCATCGCCCTGAACCTGATCGACCACCTGGACCTGGCCGTCGGCGCCGACGTCCCGCACGGTGAGCGCCTGCGCCGCATCTCGCGGCCGCACGGCTCGTCCCCGGCGGTCGGCTCGGCCAAGCGCCACCAGGCCGAGCAGGCACAGCTGGTCGCCGAGGTCTTCGAGGCCTGACGCTTCGAGACCTGACCGGTCGCTGTACGCACGAACCCGAAGGGCCCGGTCCCGCGAGTTGATCGCGGGGGCGGGCCCTCCGTCGTGAGATCAGCGGCCGTACGGGGCGTTGCCCGTACCCGGCCGCCGACCCGTCTCAGACGATCGGGGGCTCGAAATCCCAGTACGGACGGTTGCGGGAACGGGCCGAGACCGTGTGGACGTGCTGGGAGCCGAGCGTCGACACCAGATCTCCCAGCGCCTCGTTCTCCACCTTCTCGGCCCGCTGCCGGTCCCGGATGCCGCGGAGGTCCGCGGCATGGGCGATCCGGGCGGAGAGGGTCAGTGGATGGGTCCTGCCGAGTGCCTCGACGGCCCGCGTGATGACCGAGTCCGTCAGCGCGACGGCGGATTCCGGGTCGCCCACCAGATTGCGCAACGCCGAGGCGTTGATCGCACAGCCCAGGGTCCAGGGGTGGTTCTCGCCCACGGCCGCCGTCATGGCGGCGAGCGCCTCCTCCAGGAGTGCATGGGCGTGATCCCGCTCCCCCACGTTCCGCAGGATCAGGGCATGGTTGGCCCGGGTTCCGGCCACGAAGGGATGCTCCTCACCGAGCATGTCCACGTAGCCACCGACGACCTTCTCGCTTATTCCCCTGGCCTGGTCGATGTCTGCGTGCTCACGCGCGAAGCAACTCTGACCGGCCGCGAACATCATGGTCAGCGGGTCGCCCTCGCCCAGCACCCGTTCACATCGTTCCAGGACTCGGGTGAACAGGGCCGAGGCCCTGGTCCGCTCCCCCGAGCGGTAGTGGCACAGCGCGAGGTTGTACTCGGCTCGCAGGGTCTGCGGGTTGTCGTCGCCCAGGACCAGCCGGTGCACCCGGGCGCTCTGGTTCTGCAGCGACAGCGCTTCGCCGTACCGGCCGAGCAGGCGCAGGTCGGTGGCGTAGTTGATCTCGGAGAACAGGGTCCAGGGGTGGCGTTGGCGCAAGAGCTGCCGCCGGGACTCCAGGGTTCGCCGATTGAGCTCCAGGGACTCCTCGTACCGGCCGAGAAGCCGCAGTGTGACGGCCAGGTTGTTCTGCGCGTTGAGCGTGCGCGAGTCCTGGTCGCCCAGCAGTTCGCGGTAGGCGACGAGGATCCAGGTGGACATCTCAAGTGCCTCGTCGTACCGGCCGAGGCCACGCAGGTCGGCGGCGAGGCCACCGGCAGCGCGCAGGTGTTCCAGGTCCTGTGCGCCGCGTTCGGTGCGCAGATGGTCGACGGCGGCCCGCTCGATGGCTTCCGTGCCGGCGTAGTCGCCGACGGCCCTCAGCAGGTTGGCGTAGTTGTAGCTGAGGTCCCAGACCCTGGGACGGTTCTCGCCGAGGATTTCCCGCCATGCGTTCATGGCGCGTTCGCCCAGTTTGATGCCGGCCCGGTATTCCCCGGAGAGGTACATGTAGCGCAGGCAGTTGAGCACGAGGCTCTGCACCGCCGGGTCGGTGCTCCTGAGTACGTCGGCCCACTTCAGGTGCGGGGTGATCTCGGCATACGCGGGCCACAGACGGGTGTCGGTGGGCCGTCCGGGGTCCGCGGCCACGAGAGCGCGGCGGACCACGTCGATGAACTCCTGGCGGTCCCGGGCCGGCATGTCGTGGCCGACGATCTTGTGGACCATGCGGTGCATGTAGATCGATTCGCCCGACGACGCCGCGTCGACGACCGACTCGTGCGACTCCAGCCGGACCACGGAGTACTGGCGGAGCTGACCGATCGCCTTGTTCCACAGCAGCGGATCGTTCATCAGTCCGGAAACCTGCTCCGGCAGTTCTCCCGTGGGCATTTCCCTCAGTAGCCGTACGGGGATGGAGCCGGGTGCGAAGAAGCTGCACAAGCGCAGCAGGTCGACGGACTCGGGGACGGTGTCCTTGAGCTTGTTCAGCAGTATCGACCAGGCGGTCTGAAAGGCGAGCGGGAAGTCCGCGGAGACCTTGACAACGTCCTGGTCGATGCCGCCTTCGAGGAGTTCGATGTACTCCTCGACCGACATGTCGGAGTCGTTGAGCCAGCCCGCCGTCTGGTCCAGGAGCAGCGGAAGGTCTTCGAGGGCGTCGGCGAGCTGGTCGGCCTCGGCCGGGGTCAGGCGCGGGGCCCGTCGGCGGATGAAGGCGACCGACTCCTGGCGGCCGTAGACCGGGACCTCGACGAGGTTGCTGTTGTGCTCGCTCCACTCCGGGTTGCGGGAGGTGATCAGGACGTGGCCGGGGCCGGTCGGCACCAGGTCCCAGATGTGTTCGGGTTCGTCGGCGCCGTCGAGGACCAGGAGCCAGTGGGAGTGCGGTTCGCCGCGGCGCAGCGCGTCGCGTACCGCACGGAGCCGTTCGCCGTACTCGACGCCGGTGGACAGGCCCAGTTCGGGGGCGAGTTCGGCGAGTTTCTGGCGGTAGAGGGCGCGCCGGTCGGCGGGCACCCACCACACCACGTCGTACTCGGAGCCGAAGCGGTAGACGTACTCCGCGGCAAGCTGGGTCTTCCCGACGCCGGACATGCCGTGCAGCGTCACGACTCCGGCACCGGGTCCGGCGTCCTGGAGGGACCGGTACGCCTTGCTGAGCAGTTCCTCCCGGCCGGTGAACCGGGTGTTGCGGCGCGGCACCCCGCCCCACACCTCGGGGGTGTCTGCCGGGTACCGGGGCCCCTGCCCGGTCTCGACGGACTCGGGCAGCGGGTCGGTGGGCAGGCCCAGGCGGTTGAGGAGCCGTCGTTCGGCCTCGTCTGCGCCGACGTTGGTGAGGTCGGCGGCGCCGAGGACGGAGGTGGCGCCGGGCAGCGCGGAGGTGGTGACGCTGACGGCGGCGAAGCGGTCGGGGTCGGGGGCGACGACCTCGCGCAGGGCCCTGTTCCACTCGTCGTGGCTGCGGGGGCCGAGCTGGAAGTACCAGTCGCTGAGGATCACCAGGACGCGGCCGCGGGACAGCATCAGATCCCGCAGCGACTCCTCCAGCGGAACCTCCACCGGAGGGTCCCACCGCTGCTGGACGACCGTCACTCCGCGGCGCTCCAGACGGTCTCCGATCCACGCCGCCCAGGCGCGGTTGAAACCGGCGAAACTGATGGTGACGGCCTGCACCCCGGGTGCTCCAACTTGCTTACGCGTTGCGGGCATTCAACCGTCTCCCTGCCTCGACTCAAGCCTTGTCAACATACACCGGAGCATGGTCGCTCCGGCCGGTGTCGCGGGAGCCGCTCACTGCCTTCGCGAGCCGTTCCTCTGCTGCCATATCACCCTCGTGGTGGCCACGTACGCCTCCGCGCGCGCGAGATGACCCGCGGGAGGCGGACAATCGTCCAGACGGTGGTAGAGCGTGATCATCTCGTTGACCAGCATCCGGCCTTCGCGGGTCAGTGCCGCCGATCCCGCCAGCACGGGCAGTACGGCCCCGACCTGTTCACGGCAGCGGGCGTGCTCGGCCCAGGCCAGGTCGCGGTGGGTGACGCGCTGCGCGCCGAGCGCGAACCGCTGCCAGTAGTCGGCCAGCGCGATGTGCGAGTAGGCGCCCTGGAGCAGACCGTCGAAGGGCCTGGGATCGGAGCGCCAGGGGGCGAAGTGGCGTGGTGTCGCGTCCTCGTGGTGCAGCGGTACGAGGGCGCCCAGCGCGGCCAGTTTGGTGTGCTGGAGTTCATGGACGAGGGTCGAGGCGAAGTAGGCGGGGGTGGCCGGTTTGCTGCTGAGGACGGCGCCGAACGCCTCCCGCCTGGTGCCGCTGCAGTGCGCCGCGCCCTCGCCGATCGATCCGGAGCCGGGTGGCGGTCCGAGCGGCACCAGACAGCGCAGCAGGATGGCCGCTTCGGTGAGGCGGTGCTCGCCGCCGATGCGGAGCAGGGGCTCCACTCCGGACCAGGACTCGGTCCATGCCTTGCGTTCGCAATCGTCGATATGGGTGGCGGCGCTCAGCCCGTGGCGCCGGAGTCCGCCGCCCTCGGTGCGGTACGGGTCGACGTCGTCCAGGGGTACGGGTCCGACGCCGGGCAGTACGGCGGGCAGGGCGAGCACGGGCAGCCAGCGCGGGTCGGCCGAGCCGGCCGTGCCGTCCCGTTGCGTGTGTACGGTGATCGGTGGCCGGCCGTCGGCCTCACGTATCGTCAGTTCACCTTCCGAGAAGGCGATGCCGACCGGGCCGGAGGCCATGCGGAGGGCGCCCAGGGTGGGCAGCGGGAGAAGTCCGTCGTGTGCGGTGAGCCGGGTCGTGAACGTGACTCCCGCGCGGATCGCGGCTGCGGCGGCGAGGGCGCTCAAGTGGTCGAGGTCCGCGTGGAGTTCGGGGCCGGGGACGGAGCCGGAGAGGCCGCGCAGGCAGCGCTGCGCCCAGGGGCCGGCGAGGGGGTGGAGCAGGACGGTGCGCACGGCCGTCCGGTCGGCGCGTTCGGCCTTCTCCAGCAGTGCCCAGTCCTGGTGGAGCCGGTCGATTGCCCGGCGCGGGCAGACGGTCGTGGGGGCGGCGTCGGCCGCGTCGAGCAGGGCGCGCAGGAGGAGGAGCCGGCGGGTGTCCTGGTCGCGTACGAGGATGTGGAGGGTGTCGGCGTCGCCCTCGGTGCGGCCCAGTTGGCGCAGCATGTGGTCCGGGGGCGGGAGGCTCGGTGGGGGGCTCATCGGCGTGCTCCTGCGGTTGCATCGGACAGCCGGCCCGCGATGTGGCGCACCAGCCGTTCGAGATCGGCGCAGTAGACGGACGGGTTGGTGAAGCCGTTGTCTGCGCGGTAGCGGTGTGCGTAGTGGCCGCCGCCGCAGACGGTCAGCAGCGGGCAGGCGCGGCAGGCGTCGGCGAGCGCGTCGGCGCCCGCCTGGCGTGCGGCGACGCCCGGGTGGCGCAGGGCGTCGTCGAAGGTGTGGCGGAAGACGTCGAGCCCGGTGGCGGCGGCCGTGTCGTAGGCGGACTTGAGGGAGTCCACCTGCTCGATCGTCCCGTCGGTCTCGACCACGATCGCGTTGACGGGGTCGAGACCGAGTGACTCGGTGGCGGCGGGTAGGCCCAGCAGGAGGGCGATGCACTCCTCGAAGAGCCGCACTCGGGTCTCCCGCCGTCCGGTCGGCCACCAGCGGTCGAAGACGGTGGTGAGCCAGTCACCGTACGGGGTCGGGCGGCCCGGTCCGGGCTCCGCCGTTTCCGTATCGGGCAGGCCCGGCGGGGGGGTCGTCCAGTTGCCGTGCGGCAGCAGCAGGTCCAGGGCCGGTGGGCGCAGAGTGAGCAGCGATTCGTACATCCCGACCGGGTCGGTCTGCGGGTCGACGACGGTGAGGATGCCCGCGTACGCATCGGGGTGCCGGTCGGCGAGGAGCCGGGCACCGCGCGAGGCGGCGGGCCAGGAGGGTCGTCCCGCGTGGTCGGTGCGCCGGGTGTTGTGGGCGGCCAGGCCGCCGTCGAGGCTGATGCCGATGCGTATGCCGTGCCGGGCGAGCGTGGCGACGCGCGCGTCGGTGAGCAGGGTGGCGTTGGTCTGCACGGTGGTGTGGACGGTGCAGCCCGCGGGCACCAGATCGCGTACCCGGTCGGCGAGGGCAGCCAGCCGGCCGGCGCCCGCGAGGAGGGGTTCGCCGCCGTGCAGGACGAGGGCGACGTCGCGCAGTCCGTGGGCTGCGGCGTGTTCGGCGATCCGGTCCGCGGTGCGCTCCAGAACGGCGGGTGCGGCGGCGGCCGGGCGGGCGCGCCAGGTGCGGTCGGGGCCCTCGTAGAGGTAGCAGTAGCGGCAGGCGAGATTGCACCGGCCGTGCACCTTGACGATGAACTGCCCGAAGGGGACGGGGTACCGACGGGCGCCGCCGGCTTCCGTGCGCGGGGGTGTGCGCGGCGTCGACTGTGGAGACACTCCGGCACCCCCGTGCTGCCTGTCTGTTGGGACGGCCCCCGTCGCCGGCCCGGGGCGAGTATCCCTGGCCTGCCGTACGGGCAAACCCGTCCCGGGCCATGATGTCCTGTTCAACCGGTCCACGGACCGAAATCGAGCGGCTCCTGCCCCGTCCCCCGGGGCTGCGGGGCACCCCGCCTCAGAAGGCGTTGGTGAATCCCCACAGCATCTCCCGCGGCTGCTCGGCCCGGCCGCGCAGATCCGCGACCACCGCGGAGAGCACCGGGTGGTCCAGTGTCCGCAGCACCTCCAGATCGAGCCCCAGCAGATCCGGCAGCGCATCCGGCCCGCCGCACGGCCCCCTGCCCGGCCCGCCGTTGCGTATCGACTCGCTCATCACGCCTCCCCGTACCGCGTACTGCCGCATCGGGCCTTGGTGACTCGCTCGCCGTTGAGCGCTTCCCGTTGAGCCCGTGTCCCTGACACACGTACATCTACTCGCGTTGCACATGGCACACGCGCCGTCGGCTCCCGTGCGAGCCGCACCCGCACCGGTCACCTCTGTACCGATGCCCCGCACAATCCGGCATACGCCTGTACGAGCATGCCATCGACCGGCGTCGGTCGTACGCCGGTCGCACGCGGCACGCATCGCCCGGATGGCCTCACACCGGCGTCGCGGCCGCCCGGACGGGACGCCCGACCATTCTCGCCCGGCACTCAGCGCTCCAGCTCGGCCAGCCGCTCGGCGGTCGCCTCGCCCGCCGCACCGCCGCCGTCCGGCAGTTTGCGCCATTCCTGGCGGGCCGCCCGGTACGCCTCGCGTGCGGCCCGGGGACGTCCCGCCCTCTCGTATGTCATACCCCGCCAGTGGTTGGCCGTACCACTCAACTCGACCGCCTGCCGGATCTGTTGTGGACTTTCCAGCTCTCCTTCCGCCGTGCCGGCCGCGTCGGCCGCGCCCCGGAACGCCTCGGCTGCCTCGTCGAGCCGGGCCGGACGGTGCAGCACCCGGGAGGCGTCGAGGTGGGACAGGCCCAGTTCCAGCCGACAGCGCGCCGCGGTCAGCGGGTCGGTCGCCTCCTGGGCCGCGAGCCCGAACAGATGCTCGGCCTCCCGCAGATCGACCCGGTCCTCGGTGGCCCGGTGCCGCAGCATCAGCGCCCGCCCCAGCATCAGCAGCCGCTCGGCCTGGCGCGCGCTGCCCGCCGCCGTCTCCGTACGGCAGTCGCGCAGCACCCGTACCGCGGCACCGATGTGTGCGCGGCCGTCGGGCAGTTGGGCGCGGCGCAGCAGGGTGCCGCCCCATTCGGCGAGCAGATCGGCGTGGGCCTGCGAGTCGCGCGGGACGCCGCGCGCGGCGCGGGCGAACCAGTCGGCCGCCTCTACGAGTTCGCCCGGATTTCCGGTGTGTTCGTAGCGGGCGACACGGACTCGGGCGGCCCGGGTCTGGAGCCGGGCGCGCAGCCGCTGTTCCTGTACGGTCGCCAGGGCCTGCTCGATCAGGGTCGCCGCCTCGTCCGGCTCCTCGCCGGAGGCGAGCAGGGCGTCCACCAGATCCAGCAGGATGCGCACCTCGGTGCCCATGGTGTGCCGGCCACCGCCCTGCTCGAACGCGGTGCGCAAGGAGCGCGCCGCTTGAGCCGCGTACACCCGGGACTGTTCGGTGTCGACGGTGGCCCCGGCCAGTCTCAGCAGGGTCCGGCCGTGCGCCAGCGGCAGGGCGGCGGGCCGGTTCTCCTGGTCGGGCCAGACGTCGGCGAACGCCTCCAGCATGCCGTACGCGGCCTGCAGCAGCGCGGTGTCGCCGTCGAGCCGCCACTGCGCCTCCAAGGCCCGGACCCGCTCCAGCGTGAGCCGGAGGGCCTCGGCGGGTTCCAGGCCGGGGTCCGCGCAGGCGGCCGTGTACTCGCGGTCGGCGCGCCGCAGCAGTTCCAGCGCGCCGCGCCGGTCGCCGCGCCGCCGCCGGTCGTCGGCCGCGGCGTGCAACACCTTCGCCAGTACGGCCCGTTCGCGGGCCGCCCCGGGGTGCGCGGCGGCCCGTTCGGCGGCGTACTCGGCCTCGCGGAGCAACTCGGCGTCGCCCTGGACCTCCCACAGCCGCAGGACACAGCGCGAGTACTCCGCCCACAGTTCGGGGTCGGCGCCCGGCTGCTCCTCGCGCTCTGTGGCCCCCCGCAGCAGCTGCACGGCGTCGATCAGGTACTGCACCATGCTGTCCGATTCGAAGTGCCGCACGAGGACGCGGGCGCTCTCCACCGCCGCGTTCGGCGTCTGGACGGGGCTCCGGTAGCCGTCCCGGTCGGTCTGGACGACGAACTGCTCGGGCAGGGGCATGAAACGCTCCAGTACGCGGACCGCGACCTCGGCGAAGGGATGGGGGACGCGCGACCCGCCGCTTGCGCCGCTCTCCCCGTTCTCGTCACCCTCTTCGATCTCCCCGTCGGGCGCGCTGTTCTCCATGGTGTCCGTGGTGCGGGTGGACCGCGACGATCCGTCCCTGCCCTCTCCGAGCTGGGCGAAGGCGAGGGCAGGGAAGTTCGGCCCGCCCTTCCCGAATCGCTGCTCGATGTACTGCGAGCAGTGCTTGAGTACGAGCAGCGCCTCGTCCCGGCCCAGCGGACCTAGCAGCGCTTCCCGGACTCCGGGCGCGAACTCGTACCACTGGCCGCCGTCCTCACCGCCGTCCTCGGCCTTGCTCCGCGTCAGCAGTCCGCTCAGCAGTACCTCGGCGAGTTCGGAGGGGCCGGAGTGGGGCAGCATCGTGCGCTGCACCAGCTGCATCACGGGCAGATACAGCGGGGCCGCCGCGAGGTAGACGGCCAGCTGTCCGGCGACCGGGGAGGCCGCGGAACGGAAGCGGCTGACCAGTTGGAGCGAGGACAGCCCGTCGCCGGGGCGCTGCGCGGCCGCCGCGGGCTGATCGGCCCGCACCCAGCCGACGGCTCCGGAGATCCGCCCCGCACCGGTGCCGGAGAGCAGCCTCGCCCAGGCCGCCAACGCGCCTTCCACCGGCGGAAGTACGGGAATCGCGAGGGCGCCCGGGTGCATGGCGGGCCCCGTTCCGGCGTGCTCCATGACCTTCAGTACGGCGGCGCCGCCGGGCCCCTCGCCCCGGGACAGCGAACCGTAGGTGACCGGCAGCCTGGTGCGGTTCCACATCCGCTGCGGCAGGGGCTGGAGCACGGCGGCCGGGGCCTGTCCGGCCAGCTGGTGCAGCAGCCGGTGGGCCCGGCCGCTGTGCCAGAGCGGACCGGCGCAGTCGCTGACGAGGACGGTGACACGGCGGCCGGTCGGATCGCTCAGCCGGTCCGCGGAGTTCAGCGGTGCGGCGGCCGGATCGGGGCTGCGGCTCACCGCGGCCGCACCGTCGGGCCCCTGGTGCAGATAGCGCACCTGGACATCCCGAAAGGCACCCAACTGGCCGAAGATCTGCTGGAGTTCGCTGAACATCCGGTGCCACACCAGCATCGATGACGAGGCGTCCATGACGCACTGCAGCAGTGCCTCGCCCCGGGAAGCACCGCGGAACACCGGCATGATCAGCCCGCCGGCACGGGCGCTGAGCTCCGCGGTCGCCGTCTCGTCGAGGGTGCGGCGCAGCGGGGGTGCGGCCGGGCGGTATCGCTGCAACGGGCGCAGGGCTCGCTGGAGTTCGAGCGGAGCCGGGAGGGCGGGGGCTGCGGGTACGCCGACGGTGAGCGCTCTCGCCCGGCCGCCCCGGGCGGCGCTCCGTCCGCGCCCGGCCGGGCCGTCCGGGCGGGAGCCGCCGGTTGGCGCGGTCCGCGGTACGGGGTAGAGGGCGATCCGCCGGTCGGCGTCGCCGAGGTCTCGCTGCTCCGCGGGCTCGTCGTCGACCGGGGCGGGGTCCGGGGCTTCGTCCCGTCCGGTCACCTGCGGGGCGGGCCGCCCGGCCGGGCGGCCCGGCTGGGCGGGGCCGACGGACAGCAGCGGCGTGGCCGCGTCGTCCTCGTCGTCCGGCTCGTCGGGGTGGCGGGTCCAGCGGGCCAGCCAGAGGGCGTCGCAGAGCTGCTCGGCGTCGGGGTCGAGCCCGGCTTCGCGTAACCGGGCGACGAACGCGGGCAGCAGGCCTCCGTCGTACGGCTCGGAGTCCGGCTGCGGCTGCTGCTGCGGCTCGCGACCGGGCTCCGGCACCGGCACCGGCACCGGCACCGGCCCGACAGCTTCGGGAGCTTCGGGCTCAGTGTCCATTGCCTCACCCGGGACATGGGTGCCACAAGGCTCCACGGCGCCACCCGTACCACCGTCGGCGCTGCGTCCCTCGCCCGGTCCGTGCCGCGCCTCGCCGTCGGCCATCAGCACATCACCTCGGCCGGTCGAGTCGCTGGATGAGCAGGTCGGCGAGGCGGTCGCGGCCGGCCGGGGCGGCGGCATCGGTGAGATAGATCGCGTTCAACAGCTGGTCGGTGGCGAGGAGTTCGCTGCGGGAGCGTTCCAGGAAGTGGGCGATGAGATCGTCCCCGGAGCGCGCCGCCTCGTCGCCGAGGTGGGCGCGTACGAATGTCGCGAGCCGCTGGTGGTCGGGGCGTCCGAGCTCCAGGTGGATGCAGCGGCGCATCAGGGGCGCCGGGAAGTCCCGCTCGCCGTTGCTGGTGAGCACCACGAACGGGAAGGACCGGCACTGCACCCTGCCGCCCTTCACTTTCACCTTGCTGCCGTCGTCGTCGAGGACCTCCGCCTCGCCGTCGGGCAGCCGGTCGGCGATCCGCTCCAGCTCGGGGATCGCGAACTCGCCCTCCTCCAGCACATTGAGCAGGTCGTTCGGCAGATCGATGTCGCTCTTGTCGAGCTCGTCGATGAGCAGTACGCGCGGCCGGTCCGAGGGCAGCAGCGCGGTGCCGAGCGGCCCGAGCCGGATGTAGCTGCCGACGCTCTGTGCCGATTCGGCGCCGGCCGCCCCGGCCGCCGCACTGTGCGCGGCGATCTGTACATCCTGGAGCCGGGCGATCGCGTCGTAGTGATAGAGGCCGTCCTGGAGCGCCGAGCGGCTGACGATGGGCCAGCGCAGGACCCGGCCGAGCCCGAGCTCATGGGCGACGGAGTGGGCCAGCGTGCTCTTTCCCGCGCCGGGGCTGCCGGTGACCAGCAGCGGACGCCGCAGATAGAGCGCGGCATTGATCATTTCGAGCTCTTCGGCGCCCGGCCGGTGGAGTTCGGCGATGTGCCGGTAGCCGCCGAGGCGGCGGTCGGCGGATCCGTCCCCGTCCTGCTCGTCGGGGGCCGGGGCGCCGCGGCCCGCGAAGTCCCGCCAGGGCGGCGGGGGCGGCAGCTGCTCGATGCCCTCGTGCGGTTCGCCGGCCCCTCGGTAGATGAGCCACTCGCTGGGTTCACTCATAACGTGTTCCTCGTCGTCACTCGTCCGCCAGGGGCAGCAGTCGAACGTGCATCACGGTAGCGATCCGGCGTACACCCCGTAAGGGCCCGGCCGTTCACGGCGCCTCAAGGAACTGCCCGGAGCCGGGCAGTGGATGGTGTGGATCTTCGTAGAACAGGGCGACTCCGTCCGACCAGTACGTCTCCGCACGGCCCGCATACACCCCTTGCCTCAACTCATGAACTTTTTTCGGGAGTTGAACGGCGGTGCGGGCCTCGGCGACCGTATCGGCGGCGCGCCGGTGGAATTCCGTGCAGACCGCGGCCGGCTCGGCCGCCCGGCGCCGCCACAGGGCCACCCCGAAACCCCCGTCGAGCACCCGCCCGAGTCCGGCCGCGGTCTCCGGGTGGGCCCGGTCACCGTAACGGCAGAGCACCGGGACGGTCTCGTACGCCAGTTGGCGCAGCTCCTCCACCACGGGTACGGGTACCCGCATTCCGTCCTCGCAGTCGACTACGGCGGCCCGCATCGCGGCGGTCATGGTCCGCTTCCAGCGCGCCTCGCGCTCGTCGATCCCGTCATCGGCCAGGAGCGGACCGTGGTCCAGGCGGCGGATGACCACGGGGCGCAGCACTCCGAGCGGCCGCCCGTCGGGCGGCACCCGCCATCCGTCGACCTCCAGGTCCATGAGGGTCTGGGGTACGGCGACCTGGAGCACGGCGGGGTCGTCGGGTTCGTCGCACCGCCGGAACGCCTCCGCCAGCGGGCCCGCAAGCCGGGCCGGGAGGGCCTTTGATGCGGTGCCCCGGCTGTCCTCGGCGACGGGCAGGACGTCCCCGCCGTGCTGGGCGACGCCGATCCGCCAGTCGTAGCGGTCCCGTTCCCAGCCGCGCGGCTCCAGCGCCAGCAGGACGAACGGGGCGCTGCGCGTCCTGGCCGGTTCGAGCGTCGGCGCCGGGGTTCGCAGGTGTTCGAGGCCCGGGGCGTGCCGGCCGTTGTGCCGGAGCCCGGCAAGCTCATGACGGAACTTGCGGGAGAGCCGGTCCTCGGCCATCCGCTTCACCCATTCCCACAGGTATGCCTCGGCGAGCCGGGTGGACGGCAGGACGTAAGGGCGTTCGGCGGAGATGACGCTCATGCAGTAGCGCAGGATCAGTTCCAGTGCGCCGTCGCCGCCGGGGGCGTCGTACAGCGTCCCCAGTCCGTCACGCCAGCCGCGCGGGGCCGCGTGGTGCTCGACCGGGTGGGTGTCCGGCAGCCGGTCCAGGAGGTCGAGGAGGCTGCGGGTGCTGAGCGGGGGCGGGAGTTCGGCGAGCCGGCCGAGCAGGTCGACGCGTTGCTGGGGGCTGAGGGCGAGCCCTGCTCCGGCACCCAGTTCGCGCTGGAGATCGGCCCAGGTCCGATCGGTGCCGACCGGGCTGGTGTGCCGGTCGGCGTGGTAGCGGTCGTGGGCGTGGAACACCGCCTGGTAGGGGTCGTCGGACTCGGCGGCGACCGCCCCGGGGGGCACGGGCAGCGTGCGCAGCCGCTCGACGCCGATCGAGGTCCCGCCGGTTGTCCCGTCGGAGCGCGACTTGAGTACGCCGACGACCTCGCCGCGGGCCAGGTCCACCACGGGTCCGCCGGAGAGGCCCGGGTACATCCGGTCGCCGTCGAGCCGCATCTGTTCGTCGTCCTCGGCCCAGTCGCCGAAGGTACCCATCACCTGGCACCGCCCGCTGAACCGGGTCAGCTGCCCCGACCCGCCGTCGGTCCAGCCCGTGTAGAGGACCGAGCCGCCGCCGAACATGCCCGCCGGACGCTCGGTGACGTACACACAGGGGTGCTCGACGGGCCGCAGCAGCCGAATGAGCGCGAGGTCGGGGGCGGGCCAGCCGCCCGAAGGCGCCGGAACCCGTGCGCCGCCGGGCCCGGCCGTGGCGTGACGGCCCTCGGGCAGGGCGGCGACCACGGTGCCCTGGACCGCGGTCTCGGCGCTGCCCCGGTCCGGCTTGAAGACCACGTTCACGTGACGCCCCTCCCCCTCCATCGCCACGTGCGCGCACGTGAGGACCCAGCTCGGGGCGATGAAGAAGCCGCTCCCCAGGAAGCCTCTGTCGGATCCGTCAGGGGCATACCCGGGCTCCGGGCGATGGATGCGTACGGTCGCCGCCATCACGAGGCCCGCCAGCGCACGGTACGTACTCTCCGAGCCGCCCCCTGCGCCCCTGCCCGGCGGCTGGGTCATGACCGGCTTCCGGCGTCCGGCCCGGGCCCGTCCGAATGCGCCGGTGCGCCGGTGGATGCCCCGGCGTCCGGATTCCCCGCGGATGCGCCCGGGACCGCCGCCGACGGTGCCGTGGGCACGGGCGGATGCCCTGGCGGCGAGGAGGGCGGGGGCGGCATGGGCGGGGCGGGGTGCGGCGCGGTGGCCCGGACACCGGGCGGAGTGACCTGCGTGGCCGAGGAAGCAGCCGCCTGCGGCGCGGCCTGCCCCGCCCCACGCGCCCCCGTCTGCGCCGGGATGGCCGGATCGGCGGGCGGACCGCCACCGCTCCACGTCAGCGTGACCTTGATGCCGCCCTTGGCCTCGCCGTCCGCGAGTAGGCCGACGACCTTGCCCGCCTTCGCGGTGAGCTCGATGCCGAATTCGACGCTGACCTCGTCGGGCCGCACCGCCCGCAACGGCTCGGCGAGCGAACGCGCGACGCTGGTCACGACGGCCTGGAGGCTCTCGACCCGGGCCTGTACCTGCTCGGCGAAGTCCCCGTAGCCGATGTCCGTGAACGCCGGCCCCCGGGCGGGCTTCGCCAGCTCCTCCGCCCCTGAGATCCGCGCCCAGACCGGTGTGCCGTCCGGCATCTCGATACGCGTGATACGGGCCCCGCCGTCACCCATGAAACCCCCCGTTCCCCCAACTACCCGCAGGTTAACGGCAGTAGGCCGCCGATGCGAGAGACATGGACCATGGCGCCGGGGCGCGGCGGGCAGGTTCTCGACGGGCTCGCGCGGCGTCCTCGGGCTGCGCCCGAGGACGTACTCCCGGCCTTCGCGGGGCTGTCACCAGGCATTAGGCTTGCCGCATGTACTTCACCGACCGCGGTATCGAGGAACTGGAGAAGCGGCGAGGCGAGGAAGAGATCACTTTCGAGTGGCTCGCCGAGCAGCTGCGTACGTTCGTCGATCTCAATCCCGATTTCGAGGTGCCGGTCGAGCGCCTCGCCACCTGGCTGGCCCGTCTCGACGACGAGGACGAGGACGAGGACGAGTAGTCAGGCCGGCCCGACGCCATCGGCCCCGTCGGCCCTGAACCGGTCGTGGGCGAGTCCGAGCGCTCCGTGCGTGGCCCAGTTGGTCAGGCGGGTCAGTGCGTGGCGGATCTGGGCGTCGCGGTGATCGGCGGTGCCGGACAGGTCGTAGGGGAAGCGGTGCGGGTCACCGACCGGATTGCCGTGCCGGTCGAGCCGGTAGGCGGCGAAGTGATCGGCGTTGGTGTCGACGCCGATCATGCCCCGGGCGCGGGCGGTCGCCAGCGGGATGGTCTTCACGATGGGGCGTTGCCAGGACGCGGTCAGGTACCAGCGGCGACGGTCGGTGTCGAGGTGGATGCGGTAGGCGACGGCCCGGTTGTCGGTGATGCGGTCGGCCCATTCCTGGCCCCGGTGCGCGAAGCCGATACGGGTGGTGAGGGTGTACCGGCCATGAGGGGCGTTGGCCAGGTGGGTGAGCGGGGCGGGCAGCTTGATGGACACTTCACCGTCCGGGGTGACGCGGATGGTCTCGTTCCCGAACCGTTTCCCGGACTCGCCGTCGGCGGCGATGAACCAGCGTTCCGTTTCCCAGCGTTCCCGCCACTGGGCTTCGGTCAGGCGGGCCCGGGTGAGGTGGTGGCGGGTGTTGAGGAGGCGTTTGCCGCCCCGTACCACGCGCACCCGACCGGCCTGCCGGTCGGCGACAACGGCCGCATGCCGCGCCTCCAGTGCGGCGAGGCGGCGGGACTTGCGGAACCACTCGCCCCGGGAGCGGTAGCCGCCCGCAGCCCGCTTCGTCCCCGGTTCCCCGATCGGGAGGGACAGGCGGTGCCGCAGCGTCCTGATCCCGGCCTCCAGCGTCTGGATGTGCGCCGCCTGGCAACGGCGGGCGAGCGCCCACTGATCGTGTGTGGCCTTGGTGATCGCACCGGCGATCCGCGACGACGACAGCGGCGTCAGGTCCCGCTTGCGCGACGCCCAGGTGTCCGCACCGTGCTCCAGACCATCCGCACAACGAGCCCTGAGATCACGCGAAGCCAGACGACCCTGATGCACACCGACCGCGCGCAGAACACTCTCGTCCTGGGGCGTGAGGTGCTTCAGACGGTCCCGGACCGCCACCCCGCAAGGCCCGGGCACCACGAACGGCGCCGCCAGCTCCCGCAAACCACCCACCACATCGCTCCCTCCCGGGCCGGGCACCTGCCACCCAGCTCAACGAGCAGCAACCGCCAAGGTCACCCATTCGGCCCCAGAACCCCCGTTCCCACCCCCGCACACCCACCGACAGGACCCACTCCCGCTCGCCACAACCCACTTCAACGCAGCAAACCGGCAGCAGCTCGCAACCCCCGCCAAGACCCAGCGAGCGGCAGCCCGGCCGCCCCCTGGGCGCCGCCCAGTACGCGGGCTCCGGGGCCGCGCATCCAGGGGCCGAGGCGGCTGCTCCCTGCCGCGTCGAGTTCAACCTTCACCGCCTCGCGCCGGCCGGCCCAGGTGATCGGTTCCGCTTCGGGCCGGTCGTCGGCCGCCGCGTACAGGCGGTCGCCGGGCGTGTCCGGGTCCAGACCGGGCGTGAGGGCCAGGCCGATACGGCTGAGGACGGCGAGCAGCCCGCGCAGCCGGATGCGGGCATCGGCGTCCGGGTCCGGGCGGGTCAGCCCTTCGAGTGCCTGGACATCCAGTACGGGGTCGAGGCGCGAGCGCCGTGGCCCAGCCGGCCACGACCCGGCCGACCGGCTCCGCGTCCGCACCCCCGCCATCGCTCTGCCAGGGCTTTCCCTCGGGTGCGAGGACGGACCACCCGTCTCCGGCGGGCGCGAGCAGCATCTGCTCGCGCAGCAGATGAGCCACCGGCCGTACGTTCTCGGGTTCGGCACAGCAGCAGCGCCCCCACGGGGGATGTCGCATTCATGCCCCACACGGTAGGGCAATTTGCCCATATTCGACGCCCTTTGATCGATCGACGGCATCGTGACGCCCTCGCCTTCCCTTGACTTCCACGATCCGCGATATATCGTGTTCAGCAAGAGACGCGATATGTTGCGTCATTCCGCGCTCCCCGGGAGGCCAGATCCATGCCTGTGTCGACATGGGCCATCGCCGAGCCCCAGAAGCTGACCTTCGACGACCCCGTGACGTCGCTCAATGTGCGCATCGTCGGGGGCACCGTCAATGTCGTCGGCACCGAGGAGCCGACCGCCCGGCTGGAGATCTCCGCGATCGAGGGCCCGCCGCTGATCGTGACCCAGGAGGGCGGCGCCCTCACGGTCGCGTACGAGGGCCTGCCGTGGAACGACTTCCTCAAGTGGTTCGACCGCAAGGGCTGGCACCGCAGCGCGGTCGTCTCGCTCGCCGTGCCGGCCGGGTCGACGGTGGAGGTGGGCGTGGTCGGCGCCGGAGCCGTCGTATCCGGAATCCGTGGGCGTACGGACGTACGGGGCGTCAGCGGCGACACCACGCTCGTCGGGCTCGCAGGTCCGGTCCGGGCCGAGACGGTCTCCGGCAGCGTGGAGGCCCAGTCGGTCACCGGCGATCTGCGCTTCCAGACGGTCTTGGGCGATCTGACGGTCGTCGACGGCGCCGGGGCCTCCGTACGGGCCGACTCGGTCAGCGGCAACATGGTGCTGGACCTGGACCCGACCGGGAAGCCCACGGACATCCAGCTGGCCACGGTCTCCGGCGAGGTCGCCATCCGGCTGCCGCACCCGGCGGACGCCACGGTCGAGGCGAACACCGCGAGCGGCGCCGTCTCCAACGGCTTCGAGGATCTGCGGGTCAGCGGCCAGTGGGGGGCGAAGAAGATCACCGGCACGCTCGGCGCCGGGACCGGGAAGCTGAGGGCGACGACCGTCTCGGGATCGATCGCCCTGCTGCGCCGCCCACCGGCCGAGGACGATCCGTACGATGCCGAGCCGACCGGAAAGGTGCTCTGACATGCCCCCCGTATTCGCCCACGGCCGCCTCCGCCTCTATCTGCTGAAGCTGCTCGACGAGGCCCCTCGCCATGGCTACGAGGTGATCCGGCTCCTGGAAGAACGCTTCCAGGGGCTGTACGCGCCCTCGGCGGGCACGGTCTATCCGCGCCTCGCCAAGCTGGAGGCCGAGGGTCTCGTCACCCATGCCACCGAGGGCGGCCGCAAGGTCTACTCGATCACCGACGCGGGCCGCGCCGAACTGGCCGGACGCACGGGTGAACTCGCCGATCTGGAACTGGAGATCAGGGAATCGGTCTCCGAACTCGCCGCCGAGATCCGGGATGACGTACGCGGCGCCGCCGGCAAGCTGCGCAGCGAGATGCAGGCCGCGGCGCACGAGACCAGGCACACCTCCGCAGGCCCCGCCGGCCGTAAGGGCGACTGGGAGTCCGCCTTCGGCGACCTCGGCGACAAGGAGGCGTGGCGCACCGCGAAGGAGGAGCTGCGCAAGGCCAAGCAGGAGTGGAAGGAGCAGGCACGCCGGGCGAAGGACGAGTCCCGCCGCGCCCGCGAGGACGCCCAGCAGGCCCGCCGCCAGGCCAAGGAGGCCCAGGACAGGGCGCGCGAGCAGATGCAGAACGCCGCCCGCCAGGTCCAGGAGCACTTCGCGCGGGGCGACTGGCCCTCGGGCGTACGGGAGGGGCTGGCCGAGATCACCGGTCAGCTGGGCAGCTTCGCGAGGACGGGCAGCTGGCCCCCGTACATCAAGCCGGAGCCCGCCGACACCGACCCGGAATGGGGCAGGGACGCCGCAGGGAGCGGCGACCCGGCCCGCGATCTGGACCGTCTGCTCGACCGCTTCCGCGACGACATCCGCGACGCGGCCCGGGACCGGGGCGTCACGGAGGAGCAGTTGACGGAGGCCCGCCGCCATCTGTCGACGGCGGCGGCCCACATCGGGGCGCTGCTGCGGAAGGACGGCGCGGGGAGCTGACGCGGGGCCGGGGCCGGAGCCCCGGTCCTCAAACCCCGGGTGACCGTTTCGGCGTCGGTCCGTTCGGCGTGGGTCACGGCGCCGGTCACGGTCGCCCGGGCGGTCTTGGTGAATCGCTCGAACATCAATGCCTCCCGTACTTCTTGTGCACGGCCTGTCGGCTGACGCCCAGCTCGGCCGCGATCTCCTGCCACGACCAGCCCTTCACGCGGGCACTTCTGACCTGCACGGCTTCGAGTTGCTCCAGCAGCCGTCGCAGTGCGGCGACCGCCCGCAGCCCCACCCGGGGGTCGTGGTCACCGGCGCGCGCGGCGAGATCCGTTGCTTCGGTCATGATGTCAACTTACGTTGACATGGCATCCTTGCCAACCACGATTGACAAGGATGCTGCGGAGACCCGCTCAGCCATGCGCCGCCCAGGTCACCGTGACCGTGACGCGAGCCCCCTTGCGGGCCTGGACAAGCACCTCTCCCCCGTGCCTTCGGACCGTGGCGTGACCGTCCACCGAGACCCGCCACTGGCCGGCCGTCGGCGGCAGGGAGACCTCCGTGGTGCCGCGGCGGCCGGCCGTGTAGGAGAGCCGGTAGACGCCGGCGGTGTCGTCGTACGTGTCGGAGTGGACGGTTCCGGCGACGGCGGGTGCGTACGGTGTGGCGGTCCGCTCCTTGTTCTTCGCGAACGCACCGTCCTTGTCCAGCGCGCAGTAACCGCCGCCGTAGCACCACGCCCAGCCGGCCCAGCCCGAGGTGTAGCGGCCCAGGGAGGCCATCGCGTCCCGGTAGAAGCGGCCCATCCGCGGGAGCGTGTTGTTCAGCGGGCCCCATTCGCCGACGACGACCGGGATGTGCCGCTGCTCCGGGTACGCGGTGACGGCGGCCTCGTACGACTCGATCCAGCCCGCCGACGGGTCGTAGTCGCCGCCCGCCTCCATCGCGGCGTTGTAGAAGTGCGGTGCGTAGACGGTGCGGTGGTCCCCGATCGCCCCAAGCCCGGTGGGGACACCCTCGCCGACGATGGGAGTGGGTTCGACGAACAGCCAGTTGGCCCGGTCCACCGAACGGACCGCACGGGCCAGCCTGTTGTACATCGGGGTGAGCTGCTGGGCCTCGATGCGGCGGGCAGCCGTCGCCAGGTCCTCCCCTTCCTCCATCTCCCCCATCGGCTCGTTGATCAGGTCGTAGCCGAGGACGGCGGGGTGGTGCGCGTAGCGGTCGGCGACGACCTTCCACATCTGCGCCTGGGCGCGCTGGAGATCGGGGTCCTCGTAGAGATGGGTGAAGGCGCGTTGCACGGCGGGCTCGAAGTACTCGGAGAACCAGTCGTCGGGGTGCGGGGTGAAGGGCAGACCGTCGGTACGGGTCGCCCAGGCCGGGATGCCCCGACTGCCGAACGCCGGGCCGAAGACGTCCTGGTGGGCATCGAGCACCACCCGGATGTCGTACTTCCGCGCCCATTCCAGGACCCGGTCGATCTTGCGCAGATACGCGGTGCTGTACTGGCCCCGGCGCGGCTCCAGGTCGTCCCAGAAGATGAGCAGCCGGGCGAAGTCGAAGCCCTTCGCGTGCAGATCGCGGAAGTGTTTCTCGGTGATGGCGGTCAGCGCCTGGTCACCGCTGTTCGCCTTGTCCGCGACGCTCCATCCGCGCAGGGTGAGAGTGCGGCCCTCGTCGTCGGTGAGGCGGGGGATGCCGGTCCGGTCCGGTGGTGCGGGCCGTGCGTCGGCGGCGGGGGCGAAGGCCCCCGCCGCGAGCACGGACGAAGTGACGATCGATGTGAGTACGCTGCCCATCCGTGTCCGCATTCGCATGGCGCAGATGAGAACAGCTCACCCCGAACACCTCAAGAGCAGGTGAGCACAATCTTTCCGAACTGGCCGCCCGCTTCCAGCCGTTCGAAGCCCTCGCGGGCCCGGTCCAGCGGCAGCACCTCGTCGATGACGGGCCGCACGCCGGTCGTCGCGCAGAACGCCAGCAGATCCTCCAGCTCGTCCTTGGAGCCCATGGTCGAGCCGACGACCTTCAGCTCCAGGAAGAAGATCCGGGTCAGCTCGGCGTGTGAGGGCCGGTCGCCGCTGGTCGCGCCGGAGATGACGAGCGTGCCGCCGGGGCGCAGCGACTTCACCGAGTGGGACCAGGTGGCGGCGCCGACCGTTTCGATGACCGCGTCGACGCGCTGCTGCAGCCGCGCACCCGGCTCGTACGCCTCGATCGCACCGAGTTCGACGGCGCGCTTGCGCTTGGCCTCGTCGCGGCTGGTGGCGTAGATCCGCAGCCCGGCCGCCCGGCCGAGCACGATCGCGGCGGTGGCGACGCCGCCGCCCGCGCCCTGGACGAGGACCGAATCGCCGGGACGCACCCCGGCGTTGGTGAAGAGCATCCGGTAAGCGGTGAGCCAGGCGGTCGGCAGACAGGCGGCCTGCTCGAAGGTGAGCTCCTTCGGCTTGGGCAGCACATTCCAGCTGGGGACGGTGACCTGCTCGGCGAAGGTGCCCTGATAGCGCTCGGTGAGAATGGAACGGGGTTCTTTCGGGCCGACGCCGTGCCCGGTCTGCCCGATGACGGAGTGCAGGACGACCTCGTTGCCGTCCTCGTCGATCCCTGCGGCGTCGCAGCCGAGAATCATCGGCAGCTTGTCCTCGGCGAGACCGACGCCACGCAGGGACCAGAGATCGTGATGGTTGAGGGAAGCGGCCCGGACGCTGACGGTCGTCCAGCCGGGACGCACCTCGGGGGCGGGGCGTTCGCCCAGCTCAAGGCCGTTGAGGGGGTGGTCGCGGTCGATGCGGGATGCGTAGGCGGCGAACATGGCCTTGACGATAGGCCGGGGCGCGCGCCGACGTAACCAGCCACGGGTGTGACGCGCACCGCGCAGGGGGCGGGGGCAGAATCAGCCCCTCCCGCGATCGAGGAGCGGGGGTCCGAGGGCGGAGCCCCCGGTTACGGGAAGGGGCGGGGTGGGGACAAGCCCGCCGCAGGCGCACCCCGCACCCGGGAACCCGTACCCCGCCCCGCCCCGGATCTCAGCGCCGAGCCACGCCCTCCGCCCGCGCCGCCGCGGCCACAGCGGCCGTGACCGCCGGAGCCACCCGCTCGTCGAACGGCGACGGAATCACGTAGTCCGCCGCGAGCTCGTCGCCCACGACATCCGCCAGCGCATTCGCCGCAGCAATCTTCATGCCCTCGGTGATCCGGGAGGCCCGGACCTGAAGGGCACCCGCGAAGATGCCGGGGAAGGCCAGCACGTTGTTGATCTGGTTCGGGTAGTCGGAACGCCCGGTCGCCACGACGGCCGCGTACTTGTGCGCGATGTCGGGGTGGACCTCGGGGTTCGGATTCGCCATGGCGAAGACGAACGCACCCGGCGCCATCGAGGCGACGGCCGCCTCGGGCACCGTACCGCCGGAAACCCCGATGAAGACGTCCGCGCCGGCCAGCGCGCTCTCCAACGGACCGGAGATCCCGGCCCGGTTCGTGAGTTCGGCCAGCTCGCGCTTGACGTCCGTCAGGTCCTCGCGGTCCCGGCTGACAATGCCCTTGCGGTCGGCCACGGCGACATCGCCGAGCCCCGCCTCCAGCAGGAACTTGGCGATGGCCACCCCGGCCGCACCGGCGCCGGAGATGACGCCGCGCAGCTCGCCGAGGCTCCGGCCGGACAGCTTCGCGGCGTTGCGCAGGGCCGCGAGCGTCACGACGGCGGTGCCGTGCTGGTCGTCGTGGAAGACCGGGATGTCGAGCCGCTCCTGCAGTTTGCGCTCGATCTCGAAGCAGCGCGGCGCCGAGATGTCCTCCAGGTTCACGCCGCCGAAGGACGGCGCGAGCCGGACGACCGTCTCGACGATCTCGTCCGCGTCGGTGGTCGCGAGCGCGATCGGGACCGCGTCGACGCCGCCGAACTGCTTGAACAGAATCGCCTTGCCCTCCATCACAGGGAGGGACGCCTCGGGGCCGATGTCGCCGAGGCCGAGCACCGCGGTGCCGTCCGTCACGACGGCGACGACCTGCGATTTCCAGGTGTAGTCGTGGACCAGCTCGGGATTCTCGGCGATGGCGCTGCACACCTTGGCGACGCCGGGCGTGTATGCGAGGGACAGGTCGTCCTTGTCACGGACGGGCACGGTGGCCTGCACGGCCATCTTGCCGCCGCGGTGGAGCGCGAAGGCCGGATCGAACGGCCCTTCGGTGGCGTTGTCGGTGGTGCTGTCGCTGCGAGGATTGACGATCTCCGCTGCCATGGTGTTGACCCCTTAAGTCTTCAACGTTTGAGGGTGGCCACTCCTGATTGAGGAGGGGTGGGCGGGCACCGCGTACGTTCCCTGCGCCCGGCGGTTGGCCCGCCCCGGCAGGGGGAGATACATACGCGCGGGCGCGCCGCACACGCGCCCTGAGCCCCGGATGAGGGGTGTAAAGGTCTTTCTTACCGGACGGACCACGTCACGGACGAGTCCATACCGACGCGGTGATGTGACTCATAGTCGAATATCTGGACAAGTCAGCCAATTGGCGAAATGACGTTCACCGGTCGAGACGCGCCGAAAATCCTCCGGTGTCAAGAAGAAAACCCCACAGATGGTCCGGCCTTGATGTACCGGCCCCTTGAGGCTCGGGGATCGCCCGTTACCCGATTTTGACATGACTGGCCCCCTGTTTGGGCAAATCCGAATGGCAAGATGCCGTAATCGCACAGGGCGGCGACATGCGACATCGCGTGTCATACCGCCTGGCACCACCCTCATCTGCCGGAGGAACCCGATCATGACCGCAAGCACCACACGTCGCACGGCCGCGAAGTCCCGGATTGCAGCGGTCGGCGCCATCGCGGTCGCCGGCACCATGCTGCTGACCGCCTGTGGCGACCAGACGAACTCGTACACCCCGAAGAAGGAGGGCGGCAGCGAGAACAGCGCACCGCTCTTCGCCAAGCTGCCGGCGGACATCCAGAAGGCCGGCGTCATCAAGGTCGGCACTGACGCCACATACGCCCCGATGGAGATCAAGCAGGGCGAGAAGATCGTCGGTGTCGACCCCGACATCGCCGCGGCCCTGGGCAAGCAGCTCGGTGTGAGGTTCGAGTTCACCTCCGGCACCTTCGACACCCTGCTCGGCGCACTGCCCACCGGCCGCTACGACGCGGTCATGTCCTCCATGAGCGACACCAAGGCCCGCCAGGAGGGGCTGGACAGCAAGGGCAAGAAGACCGGTACGGGTGTCGACTTCGTCGACTACTTCACCGCCAGCACCGGCATCCTGGTGAAGAAGGGCAACCCGGAAGGCATCACATCCGTCGACGACCTGTGCGGCAAGAAGCTCGCCGTCCAGCGCGGTACGACGTACGAGACCGCCGCCAAGAACCTGTCGGCCAAGTGCGCGACGGACGGCAGGGCGAAGATCTCCATCGAGGCCTTCTCGACCGACGCCGAGGCCCAGACCCGGGTCAAGTCGGGCGGCGCAGTCGCCGACCTGAACGACTCCCCGGTCGCCGCGTACATCGCCAAGTCCGCGGGCGGCGGCAACGACTTCGAGGCCATCGCCAACAAGGGGGACGCCGGCCCGTTCGGTATCGCGGTCGACAAGAAGAACACGCAGCTGCGTGACGCGCTCCGGGCGGCCGTGGACGCGATCATCGCCGACGGCACCTACAAGGCCGCTCTCGACAAGTGGGGCGCCGGTGACGGTGCGGTCACCAAAGCAGTCGTCAACGGCGGCTCCTGACCCGCGCACCGCTGAAGGGCAGTCGTTGTGAACAACAAGATCAAGAAGGTTCCGTCCGGGGTGATATCCGCGCCGGACGGGGCCCCGCCCCAGGCCATCAAGGCCATCCCGGTACGCCACTACGGGCGCTGGATCAGCGCCGTAGTCGTGCTCGCGTTGCTCGTCGGGCTTGTGTACGCCTTCTCGCAGGGCAACGTGCGCTGGGCGACCGTGCCGGACAAGCTGTTCGACCCCAGCATTTTGACCGGCCTTCGGAACACGGTCTACATCAGCGTGGCCTCCATGGCCCTGGGCCTGGTGCTCGGTGTGCTGTTCGCCGTGATGCGCTTGTCCAAGAACCCGGTGACCAGCACGATCGCCTGGCTGTACATCTGGTTCTTCCGGGGCACTCCGGTCTACGTGCAGCTGCTCATCTGGTTCAACCTCGCCCTGATCTTCCCGATCCTCGACATCGGGTTCTACCGGGACGAGATGACCGATGTCATGACTCCGTTCCTGGCCGCCCTGCTGGGCCTCGGCCTCAATGAGGGCGCGTACATGGCGGAGATCGTCCGGGCCGGCATCCAGTCGGTGGACGAGGGCCAGACCGAGGCGTCCCACGCGCTGGGCATGACCCAGGCGAAGACCATGCGGCGTGTGGTGCTGCCGCAGTCGATGCGGGTGATCATCCCGCCGACGGGCAACGAGTTCATCAACATGCTCAAGACGTCGTCGCTGGTCGTCGCCGTCCAGTACCAGGATCTGCTGCGCAGCGCCCAGGACATCGCGGCCACCTCGTTCGCGGTGATGGAGATGCTGTTCGTCGCCTCGATCTGGTACCTGGCCCTGACGAGTGTGTTCAGCGTCGGCCAGTACTACCTGGAGCGCCGCTACGCCCGAGGGTCGCTGCGGGCCCTGCCGCCCACTCCGCTGCAGCGCCTGCGGGCCAACCTGAACCTGTTCCGTCGTTCGGAGGTGGCCCGATGACCACGCACTCGATGGTGAAGGCCCAGGGCGTCCACAAGTCCTTCGGTGCCGCGCACATCCTCAAGGGCATCGACCTGGAGGTCGCCCCCCGCGAAGTCTTCTGTCTGATCGGCCCGTCCGGTTCCGGCAAGTCGACCTTCCTGCGGTGCATCAACCACCTGGAGCAGATCAACGCCGGCCAGCTCTACGTCGACGGCGAACTGGTGGGCTACCGCCAGAAGGGCGACAAGCTCTACGAGCTCAAGGACAGCGAAGTCGCCCTGAAGCGCCGGGACATCGGCATGGTCTTCCAGCGCTTCAACCTCTTCCCCCACATGACGGCGATCGAGAACGTCATGGAGGCCCCGGTCCAGGTCAAGGGCGAGGCGAAGGCAGTGGCCAGGGCCCGGGCGGAGCGGCTGCTGGACCGGGTGGGCCTGGCCGACAAGGCCAAGAACTACCCGTCCCAGCTCTCCGGCGGCCAGCAGCAGCGGGTGGCCATCGCCCGCGCCCTGGCCATGGAGCCGAAGCTGATGCTCTTCGACGAGCCGACGTCGGCGCTCGACCCGGAACTGGTGGGCGATGTCCTGGACGTCATGCGCGGTCTCGCGGAGGACGGCATGACAATGGTCGTCGTGACCCATGAGATGGGCTTCGCCCGTGAGGTCGGCGACGCGCTGGTCTTCATGGACGACGGTGTGGTGGTCGAGTCGGGCCACCCGCGCGACGTACTGACCAACCCGCAGCACGACCGGACGAAGTCGTTCCTGTCAAAGGTGCTCTAAGAGCGCAGTAGGAGGGCGGTACGGACCGATCCGGGTCCGCACCGCCCTCCTCTCCGTGCCCCTGCTCCTGCCCCCTGCTTTCTGTTCTCTACTTCTTCGGCATCAGTTCCGGGCTGAGCATCAGGGTCCGCATCTGGGCGCGGGTGAGCGGCGGGGTCTTGAGGAGCGGGCCCTGCGCCTGCGCGCTCTTGAGACCGGTGCTGCTGCGGACGGCCAGCAGTCCGCCGTCCTTCAGGGTGAGCCGGCCGACGAGCTCGGGCCCCCACAGGGGTGTGCCCCCGTACTTCATCGGGTCGCTCCAGATGGTCAGCACCCGCCCGTCCGGGAGCTCCTCGCGTACGCAGTCCGCCGGGCGATGCTCCCCGTTGGTGGGCTTGCACAGATCCGCGGCCGGATCGAGTCCGCCGAACTTCTTCGCGACGGACTCGGCATCCCTCAGGTCGACGGTGAGATAGCCGACGCCGCCGTCCCTGCGGACGGCGTACTGCCCGTCCAGTGGCCCCACCGGGTGTTCCTTGGCCTGCTCGGGGGTGGCGTTCTTGATGATGACGGCCAGCGAGACCTGTTCGACGCTCCCCACGTCCTTGGGCAGCAGCTTGACCAGCTGCTCGGCCCTGCCGCTGTTCCCCGTGAGCTCGGCAGGGGCCGCCACCGACGACTCCTTCGACTTCGCCCCCGAGGCGAGGCCCGGTACCGCGACCACTCCGGCGGCGACCACGGCGAGTGCGGCCGCCGATACGGTGACCCGGCGCCGCAGTCGCACCCGGGCGGCTCTGGCGTACACCGCCTGGGTGGAGATGACCGGCTGCCCCGCGTTCTCGGCGGCCCGCCGCAGCAGCTCATGCACGTCGTTCATACCAATTCCTCCGCCATTTCGGCGCGCAGCGCCGCCAACCCCCGAGCCGCATGGCTCTTGACCGTGTTCTCCCGCATCCCGAGCAGTCCGGCCGTGGCCTCGACGCTCAGGTCCTCCCAGTAGCGCAGCACCAGTACGGCTCGCTGCTTGGCCGTGAGCCGTGCGAGGGCCGCCCGCACCGCGAGGCCGGTGTCCGTGTCGGGCACGTGGCCCGCGCGGTCGGGCAGTTCGCCGTACGACTGTTCGCGCCGCCAGAACCGGCGGCGGGCCGCGATGTAGGTGTTGATCAGGGTCTTGCGTGCGTACGCCTCGATGTTGTCGAGCCGCCCGTACCGCCGTCCGCCGAGCACCACTTTGACCAGCGTCGCCTGGACCAGGTCCTCGGCCTCGTGCCGGTCGCCGCACAGCAGGTACGCGCTGCGGAACAGCGCGGTACGTCTGCCCTCGACGAAGGCGTGCAGCGCGGCATCGTCATCGATCCGCATCGTCGGCGCCCCTCTCCGGGCCCGCGGGTGCGGACCGTCTCACCCTTCCAGTGCGGTGGGACGCACAGCGGGTTGCAGCAGAGGACAGAAAAATAAGAGAGGCGGTACGGGCCGCTGCCCGTACCGCCTCTCCTGCACCTGCTGCCGCTACTTCACCGCGAGTACCAGGGTGTCCGACGGCGACGCCCAGACAGCCCGCGCCTCGGTGAACCCCGCCACGCGCAGGGTGTCGGCGTGCCACCGCGCGGACGGCATGTCGCCGTCCGCGTGCTCGCCGTAGATCTTGTACCGCTCCGCGGTCGGCCCGGCGAGGACCGGGTCCTTGGCGGTGAGGGCCCACCAGTCCGCCCAGTCGAGAGCACCCTCGGCCTTGGCGCGGTCCATGGTTGCGTGGCGGTGGGCGCGTTCGGCCGCGTTGATACGGGGGGTCTCGGTGTCGATCATGTGGTCGGCGTTCATGAACACCCCACCCTCCCTGACAAGCCCGCCGATCCGCCGGTAGAGCGCGGTGAGCGGTTCGGTGTGCAGCCAGTGCAGGGCGGTGGCGGTGAGGACGGCGTCGTACGAGTCGTACGGCAACTTCCCTGCCCAGTCCGGGTCCTTGAGGTCGGCGGTGACGAAGCTGACGCGCTCGTCGCCGTCGAAGTGGCCGCGGGCGATGGCGAGGAGCGCCGGGTCGAGGTCGACGCCCGTGCTGGTGGCCTCGGGGAACCGCTTGAGCAGCCGGTCCGTAATACTTCCCGTACCGCATGCGAGGTCGAGCACTCTCGGCCGGGGCCCCACAAGGGCCTCGACCATGTCCAGCATCACCCGGAACCGTTCCTCGCGGTCGGGCATGTACCACTCCTGCTGCCGGTCCCAGCTCTCCTGCCAGGCCGCCCAGTCAGTACCTGTCGTTGTCTCCGCCACGAGGAACCTCCATGTAATACCCTGGAACCGCAAAAGCCCATTACATCGTTCGCTGCATCGACTTTAGACCGACGCCGTAAGGACTACAAGTGGAACTGGCCTATTACTCGGACTCTGCCGTGCGTCTGGTCAACACCGAGGAGCCGGCCCGCAACAAGGACTCCCTCACCTCCGTCGAGGCGGTCCGCGAGCTGTTCGGCGCCAACGGACAGGCGGCCCGGCGAGCGACCGACGCGGATGTGACCCGCTTCCGGTCCGTACGGGCACGGCTGCGCGCGGTCTTCGAAGCGGCCGACGGCGGTGACGAGACACTCGCCGTCGACCTGCTCAACTCACTGCTGCTGGAGTTCCCGGTCAGCCCGCAGATCTCCGGGCACGATCTCCGCGACGAGGACGGCAAGCCGGACTGGCACATGCACCTGGCCGACCACCCGTCGAACGCGACGGCCGGGTACGCCGCCATCGCGGCGATGGGCCTCGCCTTCCATCTCACCTCGTACGGTGTCGACCGGCTCGGCCTGTGCGAGGCGGCGCCGTGCCGCAACGCCTACCTCGACACCTCGACCAACCGCTCCCGCCGCTACTGCTCGGACCGCTGCGCGACCCGCGCCAACGTGGCCGCCTACCGGGCCCGCAAGCGCCTGGAGGCGGAACGGGCCGCCGACACCGGCCGCAGCGCGGAGACCGCCCAGGTCACCACACCCCACAGCGACCGCTGATCCTTCTTCAGCGGCCGGTAGCGCGCCCGGACCCTGGCCAGCACGAGCTCCTCGGGCACCGTCCCGTAATCCGTGCTGTCACCGCCCGCGAAGGTGTTGTCGGCCAGCACCCACCAGCCGCCCCGACGGCGCTCGGCGGCCCGCTTGACGATCAGCAGATCCTGCTGGAACGGATGGCGCAGAATCACCACGTCCCCTGGGCGCACCGTCGCCCCGTACTGCACGAGCAGCCAGTCCCCGTGGTGGAGCGTGGGCACCATCGACGGCCCCGTCACCTCCACCACCTGGAACGGCATACGCGCAGCCGGCCCTCGCCCGGGCTGCTCCTGCGTCAGCTCAGGCAACTCCGGCACCTCCTGCATCTCTCCGGCACCTCCCCGGTCCGTCCAGTACACCGTCCTGCACAGCGTTCCGTACATTCGGCCACTGGGCCCATCCTCACCCTGGACTTTTGGCCTAAGCCCATGGGGGCACCCGCTAAATCCCGTCTCTCACGGAGTAATGTCCCACCTGAGAAGACGATCACGAGGAAGGACAGCTCAATGCTTTCCCGCCTGTTTGCCCCCAAGGTGAAGGTCAGCGCCCACTGCGACCTGCCCTGCGGCGTGTACGACCCGGCCCAGGCCCGCATCGAGGCGGAGTCCGTCAAGGCCGTCCAGGAGAAGTACCAGGCCAACGAGGACCCGCACTTCCGGGCCCGCGCGGTGGTCATCAAGGAGCAGCGTGCCGAGCTCGCCAAGCACCACGTCTCGGTGCTGTGGAGCGACTACTTCAAGCCCCCGCACTTCGAGAAGTACCCGGAGCTGCACCAGCTGGTCAACGACGCCCTGAAGGCGCTGTCGGCCGCGAAGGCCTCCACGGACCCGGCGACGGGCCAGAAGGCGCTGGACTACATCGCCCAGATCGACAAGATCTTCTGGGAGACCAAGAAGGCTTGATCTATGGCTAGGCCGCCTGACCTGCGGTTTCGCGGGTCGCATCGCCTACCTGTCCGCACCCGGTCCGCAGGCCGCCGAGCACGGCGTCCATGGCGGACCGGGTGCGGTCGTCTTCGCCCGGCCACAGGTGGGCGTAGATCCGCAGCGTGATGACGGCGGACGCGTGGCCGAGGACCATCTGAACCTGCTTGACGCTCGCGCCGCCGGCGATGAGCGCGGAGGCGTAGAAGTGCCGCAGGTCATGGGTCACCATGTGAGGCAGCTCGACGGGCTTGCGGCCCTCGCGCTCGGCCGCCTCGTTTTCAGCTGCCTGGAGTGCGCGGCCAGCGCAGTTCCATTCAGTCTTCCAGCGACGGTAGTTGAGGGGTTCTCCCTCCTCCATCGTGAACAGCCACCCCTTGGAGGGCGCGCGGCAAGGTGCGTGAGGAGCGCGTCGGTGACGACCTCGCCAACGGGGACGGTACGCCGGGACTTGGCGGTCTTCGGCGGGCCGATCAGGCCGGACTGGAGACGCGTTCACCGTCATCATCGGCTGGTGGACAGTCTCGTGGAGCACGTCCAGAACCCGAGATTTACCGCTCCCCTTGGTCGCCGACACCTCCCCGGCGGTGATCTTCCGGGGCATCGGCAAGAACCCGCCGACCCTCCTCGTGGACGAGGCCGACACCATCTTCGGCCCCAAGGCGGGTGAGAAGGAGGACCTGCGCGGCCTGCTGAACGCCGGGCACCAGCGCAACCGGCCGGCTTGGCGCATCTCCGGGCCGGAGCACAAGCCGACCGCGTTCCCCACCTTCGCCATGGCCGCGCTCGCCGGGATCGGCGACCTGCCGGACACGATCATGGACCGGGCGGTCGTGATCCGCATACAGAAGCGCAAATCGGGTGAGCGACTTACCCCGTTCCGCACGCGGGACTCCGTGCCTGAGTTGAACGCGCTGCGCGACCGGCTGACCTTTCGCGCGGCCCTTCCCGACCACGCCGACCGCGTCCTCGCCGACCCCGCGTGGGCCGCGCTGACAACGACCCTCGCCCGCGCCGAGACTGCCGGCCACAACCCCCGGCACCTCCTGGCCACGGTCGGCGCCCAGCGAGAACTGGACAGTGCCGACCGCCCCGCCGAGGTCCTCGACTGGCGCATCACCGCTCAACCGAACAGGCGGGCTCAAGCGGCTTGCAGGCGAAGTACGGTCAGCGGCACGTCGTCCATGTCAGCCACGCCACACCCACCGGCCACACCAGTGGCCATGAGGCCCGGAGAGCGCAGTCAGCACCGCTGACCCAGGTCAGATCCCCTCGCCACGCATCGTGGCGGGATCTGTTGGGGCTCCTTGGAGATGGCTCTGACCGGAGTTCCGGATGTTGTTGGTGATCTTGTTGAGGTCCATGGACGTCGTGCCGTTACGCCTGTGCGGGATGGCGGAGTCGTAGCCGATGGGCGTCTCTCGTACTGCCCTCGGCCGGCAGCCTGGCTTGGCGGCTGTTGCATGACCAGCGACCGCCGGAACTCGAAGGGGGCTCGCGCCGAAGATCACCAACAGCATCTCTTCCGTCCAGCATCTCAGCACCCTCTGACCTGCGGAGCAGCGGCAACCGGCGATCCCCGCCGTCTGTCACTGACCAGCGGATGCCGTAGGCCTCACGCCGGACGTGGCTGACTCGGCGCGCTTGATGTCGCGATCGGCGTCGTCTACTGGCTGGCGCTCGTGCACGTCGCCGCCCGGCTGCGCGCGGTGCTCGGGCGACCGGCCTGGCGCCGGCGCTGGGAGCGGATCGGCAGCTGGATGTTCATCGCCCTCGGGGTTGGGGTGGCCGCCACCGAGTAACGCCCGCTAGGACCGCGTCGCCCTCCCGCACTCGTCCCCAGAGGACTCGCCCCGCCCGACCGGCGCGCTGCGGTCGTACGGGTCGACCTCCGTGCCGGCCTCGTCTGCCCGGCGGTCCGTGCCGAAGGGCGGGGTGAAGTAGCCCGTGAGGGCGCCGCAGCCGCCGTTGGTCATGTCGTACTTGTACGAGACGATCGAGAACGTGCCCGGCTCGGTGATCACCTTGTCAGGGTCGTCCCAGCTCAGGACCAGCTCGCGCCGGACGATCGTGCGCACGATTTCGTCGTCGCCGCCCGCTTCCGCGCGGGTGACCGGGTAGACGAAGGTGACGTCGGCGGTCACCTGGAGCGCGCCGCGCTCGCCCTCCCGGTAGGTGAGCCGACCCCGGGTCTTCACGACGTCGCCGACCAGTTGGGTGCGGGAGGGCTGGAAGCGGCTGAAGAGGAGGAGGGGGTCGTTCTTCTCGCTCGGGGTTCGGAAAGCGGTTTTGAGAAGGTCTTGGACGTCCTTCTGGTGCGGGTTTATCAGCGCAATCGCCTTCTCGGGGCGTTCGCCCCGCAGCACCCCGCGGTCCAGGCCGGACGCGACGAGGAAGTCCCGGCTGCGGGCGAGGGCCCGCTCGACCTCGGCCGCGCTCATCCAGCCGACCGCCCCGGCCTTCGGCACGGTGATCCCCGCCGCTCCGCTCGCCCAGCTCGCCGCCGGCGAACCGCGGAACGGCTCGTCCATGGTGGGGCGTTGGGCCGCCTCCGCCGGGGGTACCTGGGTCGGGCGGGCGGTCTCGGCCGCCAGCGGCGGGGAGTCAGCGCCGGCGAACAGGTCCATTATCCGCCCCGGCGCGAGCGCCACCACCAGCAGCACCAACGAGGCCAGCAGCCCGACCACGTACCAGCCCGTGCGCCGCTTGGGCCGCGCGGGCGTGTAGCTGCGCCAGCCCTCCAGGCCGCGGCCGGGCTCCGCGCGCAGCCGCTTTGCCGCGTCGCGGGCCCGCGCCGACGGCTCCTTGGGCGCGTCGGCGGCACCCGCCACCGACTCGCGCAGAAACCGCTCCCACTCCTCGTCGGACCTGGATGAGCCGTCCGGCTCCGTGCCCGCGCCCATCCCCAACCCCCTGGCAATCAGCAGACCGCGGCCCACTCCCCTGGGACGCGTCCGCATCATGACACAGAGCGCTGACAGCGAGGCCGGCTGGGCGGACGGTGTGCGCGCCACCCTTTCTCAACTGGCCAACTGAAGGGTTCTGACCGCCCTCGGCCACACCGGTGGATACCACGTTGTGAACCGCTATGTGATGGCCATCCGGGAGGGCATCGCGGTCCCTGCCAGAATCAAAACCTGGGGGCGTCGCCCAGCACCGCGCGCAGCCGGGCGTCGACGTGGTCGCGCTTCCACAGGTAGCCGTTGGGGTGACTGGTGGTGATCTGGGGGCGCGGCAGGTCGATGTGCGGCAGGGGCGGGAGGTCGAGGAGGGGCCCGATCAGCGTGGTGGCGTCCTGCCGCCAACTGGTGCACCGGACGGTGTGCCAGCCCGGGCCGCTCTGCCACGACTCCGCAACCTGCGGGACTGCGCAGTCCCGTTCCGGGGAGCCTAGGGTCAACGCCCGCCAGGGGCCAGCCGTTTATCCGGGGCGGGGGCGTGCCACCCGGCGGGATCCCCGCCGTCACCGTGCCCCTGCCGGTGCTCGTCCGGTCCGGGGCCCTCGCGCTGGTCCGCTTCCCGGCTGCGATACTGTCCGTCGCCGTCCGCGTGGCCACCATCGTCTCGATCGACCTGCTGCAACCGGCAGTGTTCGTCGCCGATGGCTCTCGCCTCACCCGCGGGAACCATGTGGAGCCGAACGGCGCTGATACCCCTCTTCGTACGTGGCGGACGGGAATGGTCCCGGCCCGGACCGGACACCCGCTGAGCCGCGGCTGTCCGCCGTGGGCCGGGGCGCCACCGATGCCCCCCCCAATATGCGACCGATGAGTTTCCAGTACGGGATCAGTCGGTATGGGTGGACATGCGCGCACGACGGACATGCGCTCACGACAGGAGACAGCGATGACCACCGAGGGCTTCACCACATGTCTGTGGTTCGACGGGCAGGCCGAGGAGGCGGCGGAGTACTACCTCTCGGTCTTCAAGAACTCGCGCCTCGGCAGGATCGGCCGCTACACCGAAGCAGGGCCCGGGCCTGCCGGATCGGCGATGGCGGTCGAGTTCGAGATCAACGGCCAGAAGTTCGTCGGGCTGAACGGCGGGCCGCAGTTCACCTTCAACGAATCCATCTCGTTCCAGATCCACTGCTCGGACCAGGACGAGGTGGACTACTACTGGAGCAGCCTCACCGACGGGGGCGAAGAGGGGCCCTGCGGCTGGCTGAAGGACAGATACGGCGTCTCCTGGCAGGTCGTCCCCGAGGCGCTGATCGATCTGATCGGCGACCAGGACGCCGAGAAGGCCGCGCGGACCACCGCGGCGATGATGGCCATGAAGAAACTGGACATCGCCGAGCTGCAGAAAGTGCACGACGAGGGCTGACAGCCGCCGATGCGGCGGTGAACCCGTAGTCACCGCCGCTCGCCGCCCCTGGCGCGACGCGGACCGAGGAAGGCGCCGGCAAGCAGGGCGCCGGCCAGGCTCCTCTGCCGGTGTCGCCCGCCGTGGCGTCAGTCCGTTTTCAGCAGATGCCGATAGCTGTCCGGATGCTCCCTCAGATAGGTGGCCAGGCTCATCGCCGGATGCCCGGTGAGGTTCGGTACGGCGTCCGAGACCGTGGACATCTCGCCGGTGGCGATGGCCTCGTACGACGTCACCCAGCCGGCCACCTCCCAGTCCTCGGCACCGTACTGCGCCCGTGAGGCATAGGCCTCCTCGCGGGTCTCCGGTACGTAGGTGATGGTCCGGCCGGTGACCCGGCCCATTTCCTCGGCAGCTTCGGCGAGAGTGAACGCCTCGGGACCCGTGAGGTCGTACGTGAGCCCGTCGTGGCGGGTGTCGGCGCTCTCGGTGTCGGCCAGCAGCACGGCGGTCGCGGCGTCCGCGATGTCCTCGTGCGCCACCGCCGACACCCGGCCGTCGCCACCCGGACCGCGCAGCACCCCGTCGGCTCCGGTCATCGCCGGGAGCCCGGCGAGGTACAGGCTGTCGCGCAGGAAGGTGTAGCGCACATCGGCGGCCCGGATGTGCGCCTCGGTGTGCCAGTGGTCCCGGGCGAAGGTGAACGTGGCGTCCGGCGCCGCGCCGAGGAAGGAGATGTACACGAGGCGTTCGACGCCCACCGCGACCGCCGCGTCCACGGCCGTCGTGTGCTGGCGCACCCGGTCGGGGCTCTCGTGCGCCGAGACGAGGAACAGCGTGTGCGCCCCGGCGAGAGCGCGACGCATGGCCTCCCCGTCACCGTAGGGGGCGGGCGGTGCGGCGACGGCGCCGGGCAGCTCCGGCAGCCGGGACGGGTCGCGGCCGAGGAGCCGCACAGGCACACCGGCGCGCACCAGGCGCTGTGCGACACGGCCGCCGACCGCACCGCTCGCGCCGGTGACGGCGACGATGGAGGCGCCTGGGTCTGTGGGGGGTGAGGGGTTCATGCGGGGTCGCCTTCCTTTCGCAGCCAGGGGCGCACCTCCACGACCGCGTCCACCGGGACGGGTCCGTAGATGTGCGGGAACTCCTCGCCGCCGGGCGCGACGGACTCGTACCGTACGGGTGCCTGGAGACGAGCGGGATCGATGGCGAGGACCACCAGATCCTGGTCACCGGTCCCGGCCCGGCTCCCGGCGCCGTACAGCATCTCGGCCACGCCTGCGAGCTGGTGCGGCAGCGAGCAGTGGATGAAGCCCTCTTCGTGCAGGGTGCGGCCGCGGGTGGACATCTCGTACGTCCCGATCCCACGGGCCGCCTCCCACAAGGGGCCTTCGGTGAGGTGCAGCAGCAGTTCGGCCATGGGCCAAAGCTAGCTGCGTCGACGCGCCCTGCGGGCCATCAGCGTGGCCGCCGATCCGGCAGCGAGCAGAACTGCCGCGATGCCGCCGAGAATCCATACACCGCCGTGGGAACCCGTGTTCGGGAACGAGCCCCCGTGGCCGGGGTCGTCCGGCCGGTTGTGGTCGGGCTTGTGCGGCCGGGAGTGGGTGGGGGTGGGCTTCGGTGCGGGTGTCGTCTCCGAAGGGGCTGGGGTGGGTGATTGCCTCTCCGAAGGGGTCGGGGTGGCCCGGCCGGTTTCAGGTGCACCCGGATGCCCCGATACGTAGGGCCGCGTCGGGGCATGTCGTGCGCGCGAGCGCGCGTCAGGCCGTATCCGCCAGCAGTTCGGCCTCCACCCGCGGGTCCAGACCGACCGCGGCCCGGTCCGGCCGTTGCGGGGCCACGCCATCCAAGTCGACCAGCCACTTCCAGGTATCGGTGACCGTCTCGCCGACCGGCCGACAGCGCAGACCGGCCGCGTACGCCTTGCTGACGTCACCCCGGTGCATGGTGTCGTACAGCTCGCCCGGCGGCAGCCAGACCGGCAGGTCGCTCCAGGGCTCCACACCTGCCGCGAGGATGGTCTGAGCGGGTGTCCAGCGGAGTTCCGCGTCCGAGCCGGTGGCGCGTACACAGGCGTCCAGCAGCTGCCCCATGGTGGCGTGGCCCGGGCGGCTGACCAGGTTGTACGGCCCGTGCAGACCACCGCGACCCGCGTCCAGGAGCCAATCGGCGAGGTCACGGGCGTCGATGTACTGGAGCATCAGGTCCGGTGTCCCCGGGGCCAGTACGGGCCCGCCGCGGGCGATCCGCAGCAGCCACCAGGGCAGTCTGCCCACGTTCTCCCAGGGGCCCAGGATCAGTCCCGCGCGGGCCAGCAGGGCCCAGTCCCCGAAGGCGTCGAGTGCGGCCAGTTCGCCGCCGCGTTTGGCAAGGGGGTACGAGACGTCCCCACCGGCGTCGGGCGAGGCACCGGCCACCAGCGGGCCGTCCTCGGGCAGACCGGCCGGGGCCGGGTAGTCGTACACGGAACGGCTGGAAACGTACGCGTACCGGGCGGCCCGGTCGGCCAGCAGACGGGCCGCGTCCCGTACGGCCGAAGGGGCGCCGCTCCAGGTGTCGACGACCAGGTCCCAGTCGGGCGTACCCCCGTGGCGGCCGGCGGCTGCTGCCAGCGCGGCGAGGCCGTCGCCGGTGGTGCGGTCACCGAGGAGTTCCGTCACGCCCTGCGGGGGTGCGTGACGGCCTCGGTGGAACACCGTGACCTCCCAGCCGCGCGCGAGCGCCGCCTCGGTGACGGCGCGACCGACGAATTCCGTACCGCCCAGCACCAGAAGCCTCATGGGGGCCGACTCTGCCCGCCGGACGGCCGGGCCGGAACAGGTTCTCGCTCTTGGCGGAATCGGACAGCGGTCCTTCACTGTGTGCGGGCTAGCCGGCTGCGGTTGCGCAGCAGCCACTGGTCGTACCCGGCCGCCCGCTGGGCCGCCTCCCGGTAGGCCGCCTCCCGGTAGGCCGCCTCCAGCTCCCCGTACACCGTCGTCATGTCGGCGCCCGGCCGGGACACCAGCAGCAGCCGTACGGCCAGGGGGTCGTCGCGCAGCGGACGGATCGCCATGTCGTCGCGCGGCCCGGAGGTGGGCTGGCAGGGTGCGACCGCCTCGCCGAACACCCGGCGCAGCCCGTCCCATTCGCCGTCCACCGTGGGGTCGACCATCCACCGGTCGGCGGCCAGGTCCCCGAGGTCGACCACGGGCCGGGCGGCGGCCGGATGGTCCCGGGCCATGGAGATGAACTGCGGTTCGCGGTCCATGAGTACGTGCTGCTCAAGGCCCTCCGGGATGGCCAGCGGACAGCCCTCGACCTCATACACGAAGGCGACATCGAGCCCGCCCGCATCGACCGTATGCAGCAGGGCACTGGCCGATACGTCGACCCGCAGCGAGATGTCCGTGCCGGGCAGCCGGAGCCGGAGCCGCAGCCTGCGCAGCCAGCCGCCGATGACCCTGCTCGTGGTGCAGCCGATGCGCAGCTGCGGGCCCGAGGCGCGAACCGCGTCGTCCTCCGCCTTCGCCTCGCTGACCAGGGCGGTCATTCCGTCGTCCGATGACCGGACGGGTTCATCGGACAGGTAATCGGCAGGAGACCCCCCATGAGACACCCCAGGACCGTCATGTCGGCCGTGGTCGGCCTCGGCTTCGGACTCGCGGCCGCACTGGGCGCCGCACCCGCCATCGCCTCCTCTCCCGCGCCCGCCGCACCCCCCGCCGCCTCGGAGGCCCACGCGGGCTACACCTCCGACTCCAGGTCGCACGAGAGCGCCGCCGCGAACAAGGCGTTCTTCGAGGCGGTCGCCAAGTCCGTCGCCAGGAAGCGGGCGGAGAACCCCGGCACCCAGGCGGTCACCATCGTCTACAGCACCGCCAACGCACCGAGCTTCCGCACCGAGATATCCAGCAGTGCGCGGATCTGGAACAGCTCGGTCTCCAACGTCCGGCTCCAGGAAGGCTCGAACGCCGACTTCGCCTACTACGAGGGCAACGACCCGAGCGGTTCGTACGCCGGCACCGACGGGCACGGCAACGGGTACATCTTCCTCGACCACGCACAGAACCAGCAGTACGACTCGACCCGCGTCACCGCGCACGAGACCGGTCATGTGCTCGGCCTTCCGGACCACTACTCCGGCCCGTGCAGCGAGCTGATGTCGGGTGGCGGCCCCGGCCCGTCCTGCACCAACCCGTATCCCAACGCGAACGAGCGCAGCCGGGTGAACCACCTGTGGCAGAACGGCTTCGCGGTCGCACTCGCCCGCAGCGGCTCCTGACCACTGTCCGGCTGCTCAGCGGCACCGGGGCCACCTCGTAGGACGGGGTGGCCCCTTGAGCCGCTGACGGACAGGTGAACGCTCGCCCCCACTTGATCCGCCCGCAGCGAACGGACCGGGCGCGCCACTCGTTCCGAGGGATGCTGGAATCGGATCCCGGCCCGACGCCGCGCTGGGGCTGGGACGACCTGCGCTGACCTACGGGTTGTTGAGTGCGGTACGGACCAGGGTCAGCAGCTCGTCCTCCGTCATCCCCAGCTCGCGCGCGTCCGCGACCACTTCGCGTACACGCTCCAGCAGCCGGGCCCGGTGCGGGGATGCGCCGCCGGTGACGACCGCACCGCGCCCCCGGCGCAGTTCGATCAGCCCCTCCTCGCGGAGCTGCTGATAACCCCGCAGCACCGTATGGACATTGACCCCCAGGGAATCGGCGAGCACGCGGGCGGCGGGCAGACGCTCGCCCGGCACCACCGTCCCCTCGGCGACGGCGCGGCGCACGGACGCCGCGATCTGATCACCGAGCGGCACGGTGGAGGTGGGATCGACCCGGAAGAGCATGATCAGTGCTCCGCTCGGCGCTGGTCGATGAGGGTGTTGAGGAGCGCGGCGCCGGTCGCCGAATCGTCGACGGTCACCGCGAAGTCCCGGCCGCCGGCCAGTGTCGCCACGATTCCCTCACCGGAGCGGATCATGACACCGCTCCGTCCCGGTCGGATGCGATAGCCCCATCCCCCGTACTCCGCAAGGGGGTTGATGTCCCTGCTGGTCGCGGCCTCGATCCGGTCGAGCGGCACTCTGAGGCGCGGCCAGGGCAGCATTCCCGAGATGGTGATGCCGCGCCGGTCCACCACCACGTACGGCCGGGCGAAGGCGGCCAGCAGCACACCGAGGAGCAGCAGCGGAATCGCGGCCGCCCAGCCCGAGACGAACAGCAGCACCACCCCGCCGGCCACGAGCGCGAGCGCGATCAGCGGCAGCCACCAACTCCCGGCGCTGCGCGCCCATCCGGCGACCTCCCCGTCGGCGAGCGCGATCCGCGCACCGTCCCCGGCCTGCCCGGTCGCGGCCGGCTGCTTCGGTACGGGACCGAGCGCGGCCAGCACCATCCCCAGCCCTCCGGCGAGCGCGGCGACCCCCAGGGCGACGGCGAGCTGCCACATCGGGAACAACACACCTTGCCCCTCCCCCTGCGCATTCTCACCGGCATCCACGTTGGCGAGCAGCACTGCTGCCATCACCCAGCCGAGGAATCCGGCGAAGGCGTATCCACCGGCGACCAGCCAGCGGTAGGCCCACCCGTAGAACTTCCCTCGCACCACCGTGAGGGCCCACAGAGCACCGGTCACGGCGAACAGCAGAACGCTGGCCACGGCGTGCCACACCTGCCCCGCATAGCCGTCCGCCCGACCATCGGCCTGGAAGTGACTGGCCAGTTGTCCGGGAAGCCGATCGCGGAAGACGGCGAGCAGCACCAGATCGGCGACGAGCGCGAGCAGGAACGGCAGGGCGACGAGAGTCGCTCGGCCCAGATTCTTACGCTTCATGAAAACCTCCATTGTTTGCATGCTAATAGAACAATGGAGGTGTGGCAAAACTTTGACGGCATGCCGTCGGGGGTGGCATGCCGTCGGGGGTGGCGGGATCAGGTACGGACCGCCCTCGCAGTGGTCAGGAACAGTCCGACGAGCAACTGGAGGGCGGCAACAACCGGTCAGGCAGGGAAGATCAAGCCAGCTCCAGCGGGAACGCACCCCGGTGCCCGGTGCCGGCACCCTGGTCCGGGCGGGGCTCGTACTCGCGGCAGCTCCAGATCTCCTGGACGAATCCGGTCCGCCGGTCCCACAGATCCAGGACATCGCCCTCACCGGCCGCCCCGCGGTAGGCGTCCTTGGCGCCGCGGAAGCATGCGAGGCCGCCGGAAAGGCCACGGCCGGGAGACGGGAAGTAGTCCGAGAAGGCGCAGGCGATGCAGGTCTGCAGGCGCACGCCGGGCGGCAGGGCGCGCTGGATCGTGGCGAGGGCGGACGCGAAGTCGCTCTCTGCACGATGGGACCGGTAGGCCGCCCCGCCGAACTGCAGCTCCAGGTAGAGATACGGATCGGGGCGGCGCAGCGACAACAGGCAGCTGAGCGTGGCCTGATGGACGGCTCCGTCCCAGAGGACCGGGAGCGGCAGGTCCCACTCCAGGACACAGTCGCCCAACGCACCGTCCACCAGGGCGAACAGGTCGTCGGCCGGTGGTGTGCCGGCCACCGGGGCGAGGCCGTCGAAGCTTTCGCCCTCGAAGTCGACGCCCCTGGTCCGGAGGCGGAGTTGCTGTCCGTCGGTGGTGAGGATGACGGCGTCGGAACCCTGCCGGTCCCGGTACCACCCTGCCCATGACTCATCTGTCATGGGCACGGACTGTAGCCCGTGCCCATGACAGCCGCCCGGTCGCCCTCCTTTTCGTCTCACGGGCCTTGTGACCTCGGCACCTTGCTCCGTTCTCCTTCCTCCGCCCCCTTCACCGGTCTCGGCGCTCCGCTCCTTTCTCCGCGCCCCCTCCGATCCCGCTCTGCGTACCGCTCCCTCCTCCCCGTGCTCAGTGCGTCCGGCGGGTGACGAACTCCGCCAGGGTCAGGAGATCGCCCGCCGGGGCCAGGTCGGGGACCGCCCGGGACAGGTGGTGGACCGCGCGTGCCATCCGGTCGGCCGCACAGATCTGCGCCCAGTCCCGGCCGCCGGCCCGGTCGACGGCATCGGCGGCGCGGCTCACCTCACCGGGTGTATTCATCGACCCCCGGTAGAGCGCGGCCAGTTCGGCCGCTGCGGGCGTGCCGGAGGTCAGTGCGGCGACCACGGGCAGGGACTTCTTGTGGGCGACGAGATCCGCCCCGACCGGCTTTCCGGTCTGCGCCGGATCCCCCCAGATGCCGATCAGATCGTCGATGAGCTGGAAGGCGAGGCCCGCCTCCCGGCCGAATCCGTCCATCGCGCCGACCGCCCGCTCCCCCGCGCCGGCGTACAGCGCACCCAGTGCGCAGGCGCAGCCGAGCAGAGCGCCCGTCTTGGCGGTGGCCATGGTCAGGCACTCGTCCAGCGAGACTTCGTCCGGCCCGCGGCCCTCGAAGGCGCAGTCGGCCTGCTGGCCTGCGCACAGCTCGATGACACAGGTCGAGAGCCTCGCCGAGGCGCGGGCCGAGGCCGGGCCGGTGTCCTCGGCGAGCAGCCGCTGGGCGAGGGCGAGCATGGCGTCACCGGCGATGACCGCGTCCGGAATACCGAAGACCGCCCAGGCCGTGGGCCGGTGCCGACGAGTCCGGTCCTCGTCGATGACGTCGTCGTGCAGCAGGGTGAAGTTGTGGGCCAGTTCCACGGCGACGGCTGCCCGTACGGCCCGTTTCGGGTCGCCGCCCAGCGCCCGGGTGGCGGCAAGGACGAGCGCGGGCCTGATCGCCTTGCCCGCCCGTCCCGATGACGGGGTGCCGTCGGCCTGCTGCCAGCCGAAGTGGTACATCGCCACGCGGCGGATCGATCCGGGCAAGGAGTCGACGGCGGCGTGCAGATGGGGATCGACGAGGGTGCGGGTCTGTTCCAGGAGGGCGGTGGCCTCCCGGCTCTGCGTTGCGAGGGCGGCCGGGTCGTTGTCACCCGGGGCCCGGGGTGTGGGTGGTTGGGGTGCGTGGTGGGTCTTCACTGGGGCGTCCTCCCGAGGCCGCCCCGGGCACGGCTGCCCGGTGGCGGAGGTTGACGGGGGCCCGGACATCGCCGTCCGGGCCCCCGATGGGCTACCGCCAGCGGCTGACCTCTACGTTTTCCAGTACGCCGAGGGCGTCCGGTACGAGGATGGCTGCGGAGTAGTAGGCCGTCACCAGGTAGGAGATGATCGCCTGCTCGTCGATGCCCATGAACCGGACCGACAGGCTGGGCTCGATCTCGTCGGGGATGCCGGTCTGCTGGAGTCCGATGACGCCCTGCTCGGCCTCACCCGTCCTCATGCAGATGATCGACGTGGTCCGGGCATCGGTGACCGGGATCTTGTTGGACGGGAAGATCGGTACGCCCCGCCAGGCCGGCACATGGTGTCCGCCGACCTCCACGCTCTCCGGCACCAGACCGCGCTTGTTGCACTCACGGCCGAATGCGGCGATGGCCCGCGGATGCGCCAGGAAGAGCTTCGAGCCGCGGCGGCGCGAGAGCAGTTCGTCCATGTCGTCGGGGCCGGGCGCCCCGTCGTGCGGCTGGAGGCGCTGCCCGTAGTCGCAGTTGTTGAGCAGACCGAACTCGCGGTTGTTGATCAGCTCGTGCTCCTGGCGCTCGCGCAGCGCCTCGACCGTGAGCCGCAACTGCTGCTCGGTCTGGTTCATCGGCTGGTTGTAGAGGTCGGCGACCCGGCTGTGGACCTTCAGCACGGTCTGGGCGACGCTGAGTTCGTACTCGCGCGGCGCCGATTCATAGTCCACGTACGTGTGCGGGACGACGGCTTCGCCGACATGGCCGGCGGAGAGATCGATCTCCGCCTCGCCGTACTTGTTGGTGCGCTGCTGCGGAATGCTGAGCAGTCCGGCGAGATGGGTGCGGAGCGAATCCGCGCGCTCGGCAAGATTCAGCACATCGGCCCGCCTCAGCGTCAGCACCGTGCAGGCGGTGACGGCACGGGCCGTGTACTCCCAGACGGCGTCGCCGTCGATCAGGGCGTGGTCGCCGAAGTAGGCCCCGTCGGCGTGGACCCCGAGCACCGTCTCGTCCCCGTACGGGCCGCTGCCGACCTTCTCGACCTTGCCGTGCGCCAGCAGGAAGACACGGTCCGCCGTGTCCCCGGCGCCGGCCAGTACCTGGCCGGCTGCGATTTCACGCTGCTCGCACCGCCGGGCCAGCTCGCCGAGCACCTCCTCGTCGCCGAACTCCCGCAGGGCGGGGAGCTCTCCGAGCTCGGCGGGGATGACCGCGACCCGGTCACCGGTCTGCACGAAGGTCACCCGGCCGTCCCCGACCGAGTAGCTCAGCCTGCGGTTCACCCGGTAGGTGCCACCCTGTACCTGCACCCATGGCAGCATCTTCAGCAGCCACCGTGAGGTGATCTCCTGCATCTGCGGAGCGGACTTGGTGGTCGTCGCGAGGTTCCGCGCCGCCGCCGTGCCCAGACTCTGCTGCGGTGGCACCGGCGCGTCCTGAACCTCTTCACCAACGGACATCTGACGTCCTCTCGATCATCGGCTGACCTGCGTGAAGAAGCCTTTCAGCACGGAGAGTCGGCACGCCATTACACAAAAGAGTGTGACTATCCGGGCTTGGGGCTGGGCACGACGCTCAGCGATGTCCACGGGTCCCATTAATTTGCATCCCTGATGCAACTTATCTACCGTGTCCGTCATGCGGCTGACGAGATTCACCGACGTGGCGCTGCGCGTACTGATGCGCCTCGCCGTCGCGGAGAACGAGGACCCGCCGACCACCCGGGAGGTGGCGGCGACCATGCAGGTGCCGTACACCCACACCGCGAAGGTCGTCGCCAAGCTCCAGCACCTCGGCCTCATCGAGGCGCGCCGGGGCCGCGGCGGCGGGCTCAGCCTCACCGGAGCGGGCCGGGCCGCCTCGATCGGCGGACTCGTCCGGGAGCTGGAGGGACCCGGCGACGTCGTCGACTGCGAGGGCACCACCCCCTGCCCCCTGCGCTCGGCCTGCCGACTGCGCGGCGCCCTGCGCCAGGCGGAGGACGCCTTCTACGCCTCGCTCGATCCGATCACCGTCTCCGAACTCGTCACCTCCCCCACAGGGCCGCTGCTGATCGGCATCAGCAGAGGCCGCCCGGCCGCCGACTGAGCCACTGCACACCACACCACGGGCGCCACCGCCCGGCTTCACACTGCCCAAAAATACGAATCTCAAATACCAATTCAAGGAACGAGGAGTCACCGATGCTCTCCGAGACGTCGACCACCACCGTCCGTGCCACCCTCCCCGCCGTGGGCGCGGCCATCGGAGACATCGCCGATCTCTTCTACCGCAAGCTCTTCGACGCCCACCCCGAGCTGCTGCGTGACCTCTTCAACCGCGGCAACCAGGCGTCCGGCGCCCAGCGTCAGGCTCTCGCGGGCTCCATCGCCGCCTTCGCGACCCAGCTGGTCGAGCACCCGGACACCCGCCCCGACGTGATGCTCAGCCGGATCGCGCACAAGCACGCCTCGCTCGGCGTCACCGCCGCGCAGTACGACATCGTGCACACCCATCTGTTCGCCGCCATCGCCGAGGTACTCGGCGACGCGGTCACCCCGGAGGTCGCCGCCGCCTGGGACGAGGTCTACTGGCTGATGGCGGGCGCCCTGATCTCGATCGAGGAGCGGCTGTACGCACAGCAGGGCGTCGTCGCCGGTGACGTGTGGCGCGAGTGGGAGGTGGCCACCCGGATCGAGGAGACGGCGGATGTCGCCACCTTCCAGCTCCGCCCGGCAGACGGCGCACCCGCCCCCGCCTTCCGCCCCGGCCAGTACGTCTCCGTACAGGTGGAACTCCCCGACGGGGCCCGCCAGATACGCCAGTACAGCCTCTCCAGCGCCCCCGGCTCCCCGCTCCGCTCGATCACCGTCAAGCGGGTGCACGGCGGCGGCTCGCCCGACGGCGAGGTCTCCCGCCATCTGCACGCCGAGGTCGGGGCCGGCCACCGGCTGCGCGTCTCCGCCCCGTACGGCGATCTCGTACTCGACTCCGTCGACGCCCCGCTCCTGCTCGCCTCCGCGGGCATCGGCTGCACCCCGATGCTGTCGATGCTGGAACACCTCGCGGCGACCGGACACCGCGCCCCGGTCACCGTCGTGCACGGCGACCGCTCCCCCTCCGACCACGCGATGCGCACCGACCACGCCCTGCTCACCGGCAAACTCCCCGACGCCGTCGCCCACTTCTGGTACGAGACCCCGGAACCCGGCCACCGGGCCGACCGCACCGGCCGGGTCGACCTGAGCGGCCTCGCGATCGCCCCCGGCACCCACGCCTACCTCTGCGGACCACTGCCCTTCATGCGCGCCGTACGCACCCAGTTGCTGGCCAAGGGCGTCCCGGCTGCGGACATCCACTACGAGGTGTTCGGCCCCGACCTGTGGCTCGCCCAGGGCTGAACCCGGCCCACTGCTGGCGGAATTGACCGGAACGGCTCGCACACGGCCCGAACAACCGGTCCGAGGATGGGCCGGAGACCCTGAGGCCCGGTCAGCGGCGTGATGATCCACCACACGGCCACCGAGGGCACCGCCTCCACCGTCCGCATCTGCCGCGACGGCTGTCCGGAGCTGCCCGGCCCGCTGTGCCACGGCGTGATCGCCAAGGACGGCCGGATCCACCTGGTCGGCTACGGCCGCGCCAACCACGCCGGACTCAGCGACGACGACGTACTGCGCGCCGTCGTCGCCGAGAAGCGCCTCACGTCCGACAACGAGGCCAACACCGACGGGAACAGGCACTTCTACCTCTGATCTTGGCCAGTGCTCCGCCCTTCAGGACTCTGCTGAGGAATGCGTGATTCGAGCAGGGCTGGGTCGTTGGTCCGTCACGATTGTTGTGGTCGTGGGCGGGAGGGCCGAGAGAGATGTCGCTGGAGCCACGGGCTGATCGTGGGGTGCCGGAGGTGACGGCCCGGGTGGTGCGGGCAGCGTTCCCGAAGGGGACGTTGGCGGTGCGGATCCGGGAGGCGTTGGGCCCGCTGTTTGAGGACGAGGCGTTCGCCGGGGCGTTTGCCGTCCGGGGACGTCCGGCTGTCTCGCCGGGGGCGTTGGCTTTGGTGTCGGTGTTGCAGTATGCGGAGGGGCTGACCGATCGGCAGGCCACTGACCAGGTGCGGGCCCGGATGGACTGGAAGATTCTGCTCGGCCTGGAGCTGGACGATCCCGGATTCGAAGCCTCCGTGCTGAGCCTGTTCCGTTCCCGTCTCATCGAGCACAAACTGGAACAGACGACGCTGGAACTGGTGCTGGAACGCTTGCGCGGGCTGGGCCTGCTGAAGGCCGGTGGCCGACAGCGGACCGATTCCACGCATGTGCTGGCGGCGGTGCGGACGCCGAACAGGATGGAGTTCGTCGGCGAGACGCTGCGGGCGGCGCTGGAGGCGCTGGCGGTCGCTGCCCCGGCATGGCTGTCCGGCCTGGTCACGGCCGAGTGGGCCGAGCGCTACGGGCCGCGCGTGGACGACTACCGCTTCCCCAAGGGCGAAGAGGTCCGTGAACAGTGGTCTGAGCAGGTCGGACGGAACGGGTTCGTCCTCCTGGAGGCGGTCTACGCCCCCGCGGCTCCGGACTGGCTGCGCGAGATCGAGGCGGTGCAGGTCCTGCGGGTCTCCTGGGTCCAGCAGTACCACCGCGACGAGAGGGGGGTGCGCCGGCGGGAGGGCAAGGATCTCCCGCCGGTTCATCACCGGTTGTGCTCGCCCTATGACACCGATGCCCGTTACGGGATCAAGCGCGGCTCGGGCTGGACCGGCTACAAGGCCCACCTGACCGAGACCTGTGAGCCGGATGCGCCGCACGTGATCCAGTCTTGAACGTCGCTCTACGATCGGCTATGGCAGACGCCAAGCTCTCGCCACGGAAACTCGCCGCCCGTATCGGCGTGGCACCCAAGACCGTGGAACGGTGGCTGGCCGATGCCGAGTTGGTACCTCATGCAAGGAACCGTGTCGACGCGTGCCGGGCGCTGAAGGTGGACGAAGAGATGATCTGGCCGAAGGCCGTACAGGAACGCGTGAAGACCGGTCACGACCGCGAGTTGGTACACGCATACCCGTACCGATCGGCCTGCCCGTCGACGGTGTGGGGCGAGCTGATCGAAGGTGCCACGACGGACATCTTCCTGGCCGGATCACGAACTACTTCGTGTGGCTGGAGCAACCCGCATTCGTCGACACACTGCGCAGGAAGATCTCAGAGGGATGCCGGGTGCGCTTCCTGCTCGGTGATCCCGACGGGGAAGTGACCCGCCAGCGTGAGGCCATCGAGGACGTCGCCCTGAGCGTCGCAACGCGCATCCGGATCAGCCTGGAGCACCTGGGACGGCTTGGTCCGCTGGAGGGCCTGGAAACGCGATTCAGCAGCGCCGAGGATGCCGTGAACCACGTGTCCCTGTCCGTGTTCAGGTTCGACCACGACGCAGTCGTGACACCCCACCTGGCCCGGCTCGTCGGCCACGACTCGCCTCTCCTGCATCTGCGCCGCCAGGGCGACAGCGGGATGTTCGACAGATTCGCCGAGCACGCCGAGGAACTGTGGAACCGGGGCGTACCCCGGACGCCGTGAACGCGCGGCCAACGGTCAGAGCGACAATGACAGGGTGAGCCAGCCCGTAAATCTCGCCCTTGCACTCCAGCCCCGGCCGCCCTCCCCCCTGGAAGAAGTCCACGACGACCGATTCGCCCGCCAGGGCGTTCGGCTGCTGCTCAAGCGGGACGATCTCATTCACACCACGCTGGACTGGGATACGGCTGCACTTGGACCAGTGGAGCTGTACCCTCCGGGCAACAAATGGCGCAAACTCTCCCCCAACCTGCGGGCCGCCGCCGGGCGCACCGTGCTGACCTTCGGCGGCGCGTACTCCAACCATCTGCGGGCCACCGCCGCCGCCGGGCGGCTGCTCGGCTTCCCCACCATCGGGGTCGTACGCGGTGACGAACTGGCCGGCCGTCCCCTCAACCCCTCGCTCGCCCGCTGCGCCGCCGACGGAATGACCCTGCATTTCGTGGACCGTACGACGTACCGCGCGAAGGCCGATCCAGACGTCCTGGCGGGGCTGCTGAGCGCCTTCGGGGAGTGCTGCGTCATCCCGGAGGGCGGCAGCAACGCCCTGGCCGCACAGGGCTGTACGGAGCTGGGCCGCGAGCTGCGCGGCCGGGCCGATGTGGTCGCGGTTGCCTGCGGCACCGGCGGCACCCTCGCCGGACTGGCCGCCGGCCTCGCACCGGGGCAGCGCGCCCTCGGCATCCCGGTGCTGCGCGGCGGCTTCCTCGGCGACGCGGTACGGGAACTGCAGCAGGAGGCGTTCGGCGGGCCCGCCGGGTCGTGGTGCCTGGACGAACGCTTCCACTTCGGCGGCTACGCCCGTACGACCCCGCAGCTGCACGCCTTCGCGGACGACTTCGAGCAGCGGCACGGGCTGCCCGTCGAGCGCCTCTATGTCGCCAAGCTGCTGTACGCACTCACCGCGCTGGCCGAGGAGGGCGCGTTCCCCGCGGGAACCACGGTCGCGGCCGTCGTCACGGGCCGGCCGTAGGCGCATCCCACTGGACAGGTCCTGGGGCCCACCGGCTCCGCCTCCCATTTGCCGGTCGGTCTGAGCTAAGGCGCTTCCGACTCCTCCCGGTAGGCCGCCGCCTCCTCCAGGTCGAGCCTTCTGAGCAGCGTGCGGAGCATCTCGTCGTCGATCTGCCGCTCGTCCCGCAGCCGCACGAAGACCTCACGCTCGGCTTCGATCATTTCCCTGGCCAGGCGCCGGTACGTGTCGTCCACCGACTCCCCGGTCACCGGATTGGCCGCACCCAGCCGCTCCCACACCGCGTTGCGGCGGCGCTCCAGGACGGTGCGCAGCCGGTCGGTGAGCGGTCCCGGCAGCCAGTTGCGCCGGTCGGTGAGCAGCTCCTCCAGGCGCGCCTCGGCGGCCGTGGACGCCTCGCTCTGCGCCTGCGCCTCGGCCAGGGTCTCCGCCGTCACATCGCGCCCCGGAAGCTTCAGGACGCGCACCAGCAGCGGCAGGCTGAGCCCCTGGACAACGAGGGTGCCGATGACGGTGGTGAAGGTCAGGAACAGCACCAGGTTGCGGGCCGGGAAGGCCTGCCCGTCGGTCGTGAGCATGGGGATGGAGAAGGCGATGGCGAGCGAGACGACCCCGCGCATCCCGGCCCAGCCGACGATCAGCGGCGCCGTCCAGTTGGTCTCGGGCTCGCGCTCCCTGATCCGTTTCGACAGCCACCTGGGCAGATACGTCGCCGGGTAGACCCAGATGAAGCGGACCACGACGACGGCGAGGAACACGGCCACCGCGTACCAGAGGGCGTCTGCCACTGCGTACGTGCCGAGCCCCTTCAGTACGAAGGGCAGCTGGAGCCCGATCAGCGCGAAGACCGCGGACTCCAGGATGAACGCGACCATCTTCCAGACGGCCGCCTCCTGGAGCCGGGTCGCGAAGTCGACCTGCCAGGAGCGGTGGCCCAGATAGAGCGCGACGACGACCACGGCGAGCACTCCGGAGGCGTGTACGCGTTCGGCCGCCGCGTACGCCACGAAGGGGATCAGCAGTGACAGCGTGTTCTGCAGCAGGGCTTCCTTGAGGTGCGTACGGAGCCAGTGCAGCGGCACCATCAGCGCCAGGCCGACCACGACACCGCCGACCGCGGCAAGGAGGAATTCACCCATCCCGGCCCCCCAGCTCATGCCCTCGCCGACGGCGGCGGCGAGGGCCACCTTGTAGGCAGTGATCGCGGTGGCATCGTTCACCAGGGACTCGCCCTGCAGGATCGTCGTGACCCGGCCGGGCAGCCCGACCCGGCGGGCGATCGCGGCGGCCGTGACGGCGTCCGGCGGGGCGACGACCGCGCCGAGCACCAGCGCGGCGGTGAGTGGCAGGTCCGGCACGAGGCGGTACGCCAGCCAGCCGACCGCGACGGTCGCGAACAGGACGTAGCCGACGGAGAGCAGCGCGACCGGCCGGAGATTGGCCCGCAGGTCGAGGTACGAGCTGTCGACGGCCGCCGTATAGAGCAACGGCGGCAGCAGCAGCGGCAGCACGACGTGCGCGTCCAGGGTGTACGTCGGCACCCCGGGCAGATACGAGGCGATCAGCCCCACCGTGACCAACAGCAGGGGGGCCGGCACCGGGGTGCGGCGGGCGGCCCCCGCCACGGCCGCACTGGCCGCGACCAATGCCACCAGCGGCAATGCGTCCATTTCACGGTCCTCGCATCCGTCGTAACCTGGCAATCATGAGTGATTGCGCGCACGTGTCCGAACTGCCGCGCCCCGAGCCGGTCCCGCTCAGCGGGACCTGTCTCGGGTGCCTCGAGGCGGGCACCCACCCGGTGCAGCTACGACTCTGTCTGCTCTGCGGTCATGTCGGCTGCTGCGATTCGTCGCCGCTGCAGCACGCCACCGCACACTTCAAGGAGACCGGTCATCCGGTGATGCGGAGCTTCGAGGCGGGCGAAAGCTGGCGCTGGTGCTTCGAGGACGGTTCGATCGTCTGACGCCTGGGTACGTCAAACCGGCGCCGGTTGTTCGCAATTGACCGCCGCAGACCCCTACCCACCGTGTGTACTCATGGGCTTACCATGAGTGACAGTCATGGGCTGGGGGCCCGGCGACACGGCATCATGGATCGCGATAGCGTCGCCGGACCAGAACCGAAGACGTACCGCATGGCTCCGGGGCACCCTTCCCGGATCCTCGAAAGAGTTTGTGCCACCTTGGAGGTGAGGGTGTCCCAGATCGCAGGCGAGCCCGGGAATCAGGACTTCGTAGAGGTCCGGCTGCCCGCTGCGGGTGCCTACCTGTCGGTGCTGCGTACGGCAACGGCCGGTCTCGCAGCGCGCTTGGACTTCACTCTCGACGAGATCGAGGATCTTCGCATCGCGGTCGACGAGGCCTGCGCGATCCTGCTTCAGCAGGCCGTGCCGGGCTCCGTCCTCAGCTGCGTCTTCCGGCTCATCGATGATTCTCTCGAGGTGACGGTGTCGGCCCCGACGACGGACGGCCGGGCGCCGGAGCGAGACACCTTCGCCTGGACGGTGCTCTCCGCACTGGCCGGAAAGGTCGACTCCTCGGTCGCCGACGACCGTACTGTCAGCATCAGCCTCTACAAACAGCGCGGCGCGGGACCCGGGCCGGCGTGAGCAACGGGAACGGGGACGGTCCTGTGCGGGACGAGACGATCCGACCAGGGGTGGTGCGACCAGCAGGCATCCCGGAGCAGCAGGCCCTGCCCCATCCGGAGGACGGGGCGGACGGGCCTGCGGGCCGTACGGTCGCGGTGGAGCATTCGCAGGCGGAGCGGGCAGGCCAGATGAGCGAGCACGGGCACCACGATCCACACGACCGCAGCGGGGCGCGGGCGCTGTTCATCGAACTGCGCGAGCTTCCCGACGGGTCGGCCCAGAAGGCGGAGCTGCGCAATCAGCTGGTACGGATGCATCTGCCGCTCGTGGAGCATCTGGCCCGCCGGTTCCGCAATCGCGGCGAGCCGCTGGACGATCTGACCCAGGTCGCCACGATCGGCCTGATCAAGTCGGTGGACCGGTTCGACCCGGACCGCGGCGTCGAGTTCTCGACGTACGCGACCCCGACGGTCGTCGGCGAGATCAAGCGCCACTTCCGTGACAAGGGCTGGGCGGTCCGGGTGCCGCGCCGGCTCCAGGAACTGCGGCTCTCGCTCACCACGGCCACCGCCGAACTCTCCCAGCAGCACGGCCGCTCGCCGACGGTGCACGAGCTGGCGGAACGGCTGGGCATCTCCGAGGAAGAGGTCCTGGAGGGCCTGGAATCGGCCAATGCGTACAGCACGCTCTCGCTGGACGTGCCGGACACGGACGACGAGTCCCCGGCGGTCGCGGACACGCTGGGTTCCGAGGACGAGGCGCTGGAGGGCGTCGAGTACCGGGAGTCGCTCAAGCCGCTGCTGGAGGACCTGCCGCCGCGCGAGAAGCGGATTCTGCTGCTGCGCTTCTTCGGCAACATGACCCAGTCGCAGATCGCGCAGGAGGTCGGCATCTCGCAGATGCACGTCTCGCGGCTGCTGGCGCGCACACTGGCGCAGCTGCGCGAGCGGCTGCTCGTCGAGGAGTAACGCGAAGGGGCCGATTCGGGCGCGGGGGCCGGCGGAAACGGCCGTGCCCGCGCGCGGGGCAGCTGCGCCCGGCGGTCGTACGTGCAGCACCTGCGCCCGGGGAGTCGGCGTCGCCCGGAGGCCGCCTCACCCGGACATCGGGCATCCGGCTCAGGCGTCCGGCGTGGTGCCCGGTCGGCGGATACCGAGTGCCTCGACCGTCGTCGGCCTGACCAGCTGGTAGAGCGCCATCAGGACCACCGCGGCGAGGACGATCCCGGCCGGGATCAGTGCGCCGTGGGACCTCAGCAGCGTCCAGGCCACCGGAAGCGCGATGATCTGCGTGATGAGTGCGGGGCCGCGGCTCCAGCTGCGCCGCCGCAGCAGACCACGCGCGGCGAACAGCGGGATCAGGCCGAGCGCGATCAGCGTGAGGCCGCCCATCTCCGCCTGCTGCGGGCTCTCGGGGTGCCCGAGCAGCCCCCTCACCAGCATGTAGACACCGCCGCCGGCGAGCGCCGCCCCTTCCAGGGCGGTGAGTCCGGCCACGAGAGTGATCCTGCTCGGCTTCGCCGGTCCGACCGACGGCGAAGGCGACGAGGAGGGCGTGTTCTGCTGAGTACTCACCCTTGCAGGTTGACATCCCGGCCCTGCGAAAGCGAAGCCGGGGTCGGGAACCGTACGGGAAACGGACGGCCCCGTCCGACCGCGCCCGGGTCGTCACCGAGAGTGAAGGTCATGGGGCAGGACTTCAGACCGATACCACGCGGTAGGTAGTCTGGCCGTCATGCGCGCACTCCTTGTGGTCAATCCAGCTGCTACCACCACCAGTGCGCGGACGCGTGATGTGCTCATCCACGCGCTGGCCAGCGAGATGAAGCTGGAGGCCGTGACCACGGAGTACCGGGGCCACGCCCGGGATCTGGGGCGGCAGGCCGCGGACTCCTCGGAGATCGACCTGGTGGTCGCCCTGGGCGGCGACGGCACGGTCAACGAGGTCGTCAACGGTCTGCTCCACAACGGCCCCGACCTGGACAACCTGCCGAGTCTCGCGGTGGTTCCCGGCGGCTCCACCAATGTTTTCGCGCGCGCCCTGGGCCTGCCCAACGACGCGGTGGAGGCCACCGGAGCGATCCTGGACGCGCTCGCCAACCGCACCGAACGCACGGTCGGTCTCGGACTGGCGGCCGGCACCCCGGGCACCGAGGACGAGTCGGTTCCGAAACGCTGGTTCACTTTCTGCGCCGGGCTCGGATTCGACGCGGGCGTGGTCGGCCGGGTCGAACAGCAACGCGAACGCGGCAAGCGCTCGACGCATGCGCTGTATGTACGCCAGGTGGTCCGGCAGTTCCTGGAGGAGCCGCACCGACGGCACGGGGCGATGACACTGGAGACACCCGGACAGGAACCGGTCACCGGCCTCGCGCTGTCCATAATTTCCAACACGGCTCCGTGGACGTACCTGGGGAATCGCCCCATGTACGCGTCCCCGAAGGCCACCTTCGACACCGGCCTGGACGTGCTCGGACTGAAGCGGCTCTCCACCTCGGCGGTCGCCCGCTACGGCACCCAGCTGCTCACTTCGAGCCCGGAGAAGGGCCCGTCCGGCAAGCACGCCGTTTCACTCCATGACCTCACAGACTTCACCTTGCATTCAAAGGTGCCGCTGCCCTTCCAGATGGACGGCGACCACCTGGGAGTGCGTACCAGTGTGACGTTCACAGGCGTACGCCGTGCACTGCGTGTGATTGTGTGAGTGGAAGGGGCCAAAGTCCTTTAACTCGAACGTTTGGGCTGGGCTCCACCCCATAGAAGTACGGCTGTGACCTAGCCGACACCGAGGAATCAAAAAAAAGTTTCCAGAAGGGGTTGTATCCGCAGCCGAGGTTTGCGAATCTCTACATGGCGATCGGGACGGCCCGCAACAACGGCCTCCACTGAGAGCCAGAACCCCTCCTCACTTCACAGGACCACAACCAGTTCATCTGGGCGTCGGCCCGTCATCTGCGGGGGGATTCGTGAAAGCGTTCACATTCACAAGCACCAGTATGTAATACCAAGGAGAGGTAGCAGCCATGGACTGGCGTCACAACGCCGTTTGTCGTGAGGAAGACCCCGAGCTGTTCTTCCCCATCGGCAACACCGGTCCTGCGCTGCTGCAGATCGAGGAAGCCAAGGCCGTCTGCCGTCGCTGCCCCGTCATGGAGCAGTGCCTGCAGTGGGCGCTCGAGTCCGGTCAGGACTCCGGCGTCTGGGGTGGCCTCAGCGAGGACGAGCGCCGCGCAATGAAGCGCCGTGCCGCTCGCAACCGGGCGCGTAACGCCAGCGCCTGATCCGACGCCACCGCTACGAGCCTCAGCCAGGCGGCGCGTACAGAGCGTACGCACAACCCCGCCCCCCGAGTCGCAGCGCGCAGTACCCCCGAAGCGCATGCATGAACAGTGAGCCCGGACCGTGATCAACGGTCCGGGCTCACTGCTGTGTTCGTGCCTTGCCGGCCGCCGGGGCTACTTCTGGGCGCGGACCGGGATGTCGAGGACGACCTGGGTGCCGCGGTCCGGGGCCGGGACCATGCCGAAGGTGCCGCTCAGCTCGCCCTCCACCAGCGTCCTCACGATCTGCAGCCCCAGGTTGCCGGCGCGCTGCGGGTCGAAACCCTCGGGCAGTCCGCAGCCGTCGTCCTGGACCGTGATCAGCAGCCGCGTCCCGACGGAGGAACCGCCGCGTACCGCCGACACCTCCACCGTGCCGGACTCGGCGAGGGTGAAGGCGTGTTCCAGGGCGTTCTGCAGGATCTCGGTGAGCACCATCGCCAGCGGTGTGGCCACTTCGGCGTCGAGAATGCCGAAGCGTCCCGTACGGCGACAGGTGACCTTGCCCGGGGAGATCTCGGCCACCATCGCGATGACCCGGTCGGCGATCTCGTCGAACTCCACCCGCTCGTCCAGATTCTGGGACAGCGTCTCATGGACAATGGCGATCGAACCGACGCGCCGCACCGCCTCGTTGAGCGCCTCGCGGCCCTGGGGGGAGTCCATCCGGCGGGCCTGGAGCCGCAACAGGGCGGCGACGGTCTGGAGGTTGTTCTTCACCCGGTGGTGGATCTCCCGGATGGTGGCGTCCTTGGTGATCAACTCCCGCTCACGGCGGCGCAGTTCGGTGACGTCCCGAAGGAGGACCAGGGAGCCGATCCTGACCCCCTTGGGCTTGAGCGGGATCGCCCGGAGCTGGATCACCCCGCCCGCGCACTCGACCTCGAACTCACGGGGCGCGTAGCCGCTGGCGAGTTTGACCAGGGCCTCGTCAACCGGGCCGCGGGAGGGGGCGAGTTCGGCGGTGATCCCGCCCAGGTGCTGGCCGACCAGGTCGGAAGCGAGGCCGAGGCGGTGGTACGCGGAGAGACCGTTGGGACTGGCGTACTGGACGACTCCGTCGGCGTCGAGCCTGATCAGCCCGTCGCCGACGCGCGGCGATGCGTCCATGTCGACCTGCTGGCCGGGGAACGGGAAGGACCCGGCGGCGATCATCTGGGCCAGGTCGGAGGCCGACTGGAGGTAAGTGAGCTCCAATCGGGACGGTGTACGGACGGTCAGGAGGTTGGTGTTGCGGGCGATGACTCCGAGGACCCGGCCCTCACGGCGTACGGGGATCGACTCGACCCGTACCGGCACCTCCTCGCGCCACTCCGGGTCGCCCTCGCGCACGATCCGGCCCTCGTCCAGCGCCGCGTCGAGCAGCGGGCGGCGGCCGCGCGGCACCAAGTGGCCGACCATGTCGTCCTGGTAGGAGGTGGGGCCGGTGTTGGGCCGCATCTGGGCCACGGACACATAGCGGGTGCCGTCGCGGGTGGGAACCCACAGCACGAGGTCGGCGAAGGACAGATCGGAGAGCAGCTGCCACTCCGAGACCAGCAGATGCAGCCACTCCAGGTCGGTGTCACTGAGGGCTGTGTGCTGGCGGACGAGGTCGTTCATGGAGGGCACGTGTGCGAGCGTACCCGCGGATGGGCGATGGTTCCGAACCGAACGACCCGGCCGCACGTGTAAGGGTGGGGGCCCGGAAAATTGCGGCGGTCCGATGGATGGACACGGACGAATGGTCTAGTCCACAATGCTCAAGACAGAGCTTCCGCTCTCCCCGCACAGGAGAGTGGATCGAGGTACCCGCGCTCTCTGCCCTGACTGCGCAGGCACCTCTCCCCGGCCGGGGGCACCGCACACCGCCGGCCGAGCAGACCGCCCGGCGCCTGGGGGGTGGGAGAAGGAGCGGGGTTGGGTGCGTGCAGCTGCAAGGCGGAGGATCGAGCCAACGCGGAGCGTTGGTGATTGACGACAACGCCGCAGATGTGCGTGCCCAACCCCGCGACGCCGCCCCCCAGGTGGTGGTCGGTCTTGACTCCGGGCTGCGGTGCCGGACGGGCCGAGGGTCCCGTCCCGGCGCCGCGGCCCGCGGGTGTTCTACGGGCGTCGCCCGTACCCCGCCCCGTGATCAGCGGGTCTCGGTGGCCTTGGCCGGCGCACGCGGCGCGTCCGGGTCCTGACCGCGGGCGATCGTCACCTCGTATGCCAGCATCTGCAGCGGCAGGATCTCCAGGATCGGCTGGACCTCTTCGGCGACCCCCCGCCGTCGGCAGCACGAAGCCCGCGGACGCCGCCTCCACCTGGACCTCGGGGCCGACCACGAACAGGTCCGCGCCACGGCCGCACAGCCGGTCCAGGACCGGCTGGAGGGCCCGGCCGCCCCGGCCGTCCGCGACGACGGCCGATCACCGGGGAGATGTTGTCGACCATGGCGAGCGGGCCGTGCAGCAGATCGACGCCGGAGTAGGAGAGAGCCGGGATGCAGCTGGTCTCCATCAGCTTCAGGGCGGCTTCCTTGGCCGCGTCGATGGCCGTAGCCGCGCGAGGTGATGACCATGCGCTCGGCGAAGCGGTAGCGCGAAGCCAGGGTCTCGGCCTCGCCCCTGCGGGCCAGGATCGCCTCGGCCAGTCGCCGCTCAACCCGGACACCCGCCGGCGGGCCGCGGCCAGGACGGGTGCGGCCGTCGTGTCCGTGTTACCGGATTCTGCTAGATTGGACCCCGATTGGTCTATACCACGTGATTCAACTCTTCAGATCGGCAGGCCCCGCGTGGAAGTTGTCATCGTCCCGGACGCCAAGGCAGGCGGCGAACTCATCGCGGAGGCCATCGGCGCCCTGCTGAGCCGCAAGCCCGACGCCCTTCTCGGCGTTGCCACCGGCTCTACCCCGCTGCCCATCTACCGGGCGCTGGCGGCCAAGGTCCGCTCCGGCGCCGTGGACGCCTCGCGCGCCCGTATCTGCCAGCTCGACGAGTACGTCGGGCTGCCGGCGGGCCACCCCGAGTCCTACCGCTCCGTGGTGCTGCGCGAGGTCATCGAACCGCTCGGCCTGTCCGAGGCGTCCTTCATGGGCCCCGACGGCTCCGCCGAGGACGTCCTGGCCGCCTGCCAGGCGTACGACAAGGCGCTCGCCGAGGCCGGCGGGGTGGACCTGCAGCTCCTCGGCATCGGCACCGACGGGCACATCGGCTTCAACGAACCGTGCTCCTCGCTCGCCTCCCGTACCCGGATCAAGACGCTCACCGAGCAGACCCGGGTCGACAACGCGCGCTTCTTCGACAACGACATCACGCAGGTGCCGCACCACGTGATCACCCAGGGCATCGGCACCATCCTGGAGTCCCGCCACCCGATCCTGCTCGCCACCGGCGAGGGCAAGGCGGACGCCGTGGCGCAAACGGTGGAGGGGCCGGTGGCCTCGATCGTGCCCGCGTCGGCGCTGCAGTTGCATCCGCATGCGACGGTTGTGGTGGACGAGGCTGCCGCGTCGAAGTTGAAGCTGGCGAACTACTTCCGCGCCACGTATGCGGCGAAGCCGCTGTGGCAGGGTCTTTAGACCGGTCGGTCTCAGTCGTCCCGGACGTGGGGAGAGGGCCGGGGCACCCGTGGTGGGTGCCCCGGCCCTCTCGTATGCCGTTACGCGTCCTGCGGACGTGCTTGTCCTCAATCGCCGGACGGGCTTGATCCGACCCTCGCGCCGGGGGGAGGGTCGTCCGGGTGGACACGGTGTCCTCAAACGCCGGGCCGGCTTGACCTGCCGGAGCGGCTTGAAGTACCCGGTCGGCTTGGATCGGCCGTGCAGCCGGCAACGCCCGTCCATCTGAACGGGCGTTGGGCCGGCCGGGGGTGGGGCAGGCGTGATGCGGCCCCTCGTGCTGCATCACTCCCTGCTTTCAGGCCTGGGGGCGGTCCGTGCCCCTGGCGATGATCTCCGCGGCCGCGAGGCCGCAGACGCGGGCCGCGCCGTGGGTGGCGATGTGCAGGGCACCCCTGGGGGCCGCCTGCGGGACGCCCATTTCGACCACGACTGTGTCGGGGCGCTCCGCCACCAGTGCGTCGAGGGTCTCGGCCATCCAGGCATGGCGGTGGGCATCGCGGACGACCACGACGATGCGCCGCTCCCCCGCGGCCCGCAGCACGGCGGCGACGGGTGCCTCGGTGTCGCTGCTGTATGTGTCGGTCTCCGTGCCCGGCAGCAGCCGGCCCAGCTCCGCGGCGATGCCCCACGGGGTCTCGTCGCCGACCGCGATGTTCGACGCGGAGGTGAACGCGGCAACGTAAGCGGGGTCGGTCAGCGGCTCCGCGGAGCCGGTCACCTTCACCGCGCGGCGGGCGGCGACCAGGCCGATGCCGGAACCGGTCCCGGTACCGTGCGCGGTCTCCTTCTGCACTGCCGCACCCGGCTCCGAACCGGCTCCCTCGGCCCCCCGTGTCCAGGACGCGAGGGCACGTACCCGTGCGGCCGCGTCGGCGAGCCGCTCCTCCACGAGTTCACCGCTGCGCACCGCCGCGACCAGCGCGTCGCGCAGCCGCTGCACCGTGCCGTCGTCCTCCAGGCCGCCACCGATGCACAGGGCGTCGGCCCCCGCGGCGATCGCGAGGACGGAGCCGCGCTCGATGCCGTACGTCCCGGCGATGGCCTGCATCTCCACGGCGTCGGTGACGATCAGGCCGTCGTACCCCAGCTCCTCGCGCAGCAGACCGGTGAGGATCTGCGGGCTCACCGTCGCGGGGCGGTCCGGGTCGAGGGCGGGCAGCAGGATGTGCGCGCTCATCACGCACTTGGAACCTGCGGCAATGGCCGCCCGGAAGGGCACCAGTTCACGGGCGTACAGCGTCTCCAGGTCCACGTCGATGCGCGGCATCGCGTGGTGTGAGTCGATCGCGGTGTCGCCGTGCCCGGGGAAGTGCTTGGTGCAGGCGGCGACTCCGGCGGCCTGGAGGCCCTCGATGTACGCGGCGGTGTGCCGGGCCACGAGCTCGGTGTCGGTGCCGAAGGACCGCACACCGATGATCGGGTTACCCGGGTTGGAGTTGACGTCCGCGGACGGCGCCCAGTTGAGGTTGACGCCGCACTCGGCGAGCCGGCGACCCAGCTCCTGGGCGACCGCGCGGGTCAGCGCCACGTCGTCGACGTGGCCGAGCGCGAGGTTGCCGGGGAAGGAGGAGCCGGTACGCACCTCGAGGCGGGTGACGTCACCGCCCTCTTCGTCGATCGCGACGAGGAGGTCGTCGCGCCCGGCCCTGAGCTGGGCGGTGAGCGAGGCAACCTGCTCGGGCGTCTGGATGTTGCGGCCGAACAGGGCGACGGAAGCGAGGCCTTCGTCGACCCGGCGCAGCACCCAGTCCGGGGCGGTGGTGCCGGTGAATCCGGGCTGCAGGACGGCGAGAGCGTCGCGGGTGATGGTGTCCGTGGTGGATATCAGCGTGGTCATGGAGCGGTGTTATCCCTTCACGGCGCCGTCGGTGAGGCCGCTGACGGCCTTGCGCTGCAGGAAGACGAAGAGGATGAGGATCGGGATGGCGAAGATCGAGGCCGCCGCCATGGTGGCACCCCAGTCGTCGCCGAACTGGCTCTGGAACTGGGATAGCCACAGCGGAAGTGTCTTGGCCTCGGGGTCCTTGTTGAGGATCAGAACCAGCGGGAATTCGTTCCACGCCGTGATGAAGCCGAAGAGCGAGGTGGCCATCAGGCCGGGGGCGAGCAGCGGCAGGATCACCTTGATGAAGGCCTGCGGGCGGGTGCAGCCGTCGACCATGGCCGACTCCTCCAACTCCTTGGGCACCGCGGCGACATAGCCGCGCAGCGTCAGGATCGTGAAGGGAAGCACCATCACCATGTAGAAGAGCGTCAGCGGGACCAGGCTGTTGAGCATGTCGGCGTCGCGGACCAGCATGTAGATCGCGATGACCATGACTTCCCAGGGGGCCATCTGCGCGATCATGAAGACCAGGATCATGCTCTTGCGGCCCTTGAACCGCATCCGGGCCAGCGCGAACGACGCGAAGAGCGCGATGATCAGCGAGAAGACCACGGCGAGCAGCGTGACGGTGAGCGAGTTCCTGACCAGGGTCAGGAAGTTCGGTGCGTGGTACGCCGTCTTGAAGTGCTCGAACGTGACGTCGGTCGGGAACCAGACCGGCGCTTCGGTGATGATGTCGCCGGTCGGCTTGAACGCCGTACTGAACATCCAGTAGACGGGGAAGACCAGTGCGGCGAAGAGGACGATCGCCGTTGCGTTGGGCCAGATGCGGCCGAGCAGTGAGCGCTTCACAGCTCGTCCTCCTCTTGCTTGAGAACGATGCGGAGGTAGTACGAGGTCAGCCCCAGCATGATCAGGATGGTCAGCAGGGAGATCGCCGCGCCCATACCGTAGTGCTGGTTGCCGACACCCTCGACGAAGGCGTAGATCGGCAGTGTCTCGGTGAGGCGGTTGGGGCCGCCCTCGCTGATGGTGAAGATCTGCGGGAAGGCCTTGAAGACCCAGATGACCTCGAGGAAGGTCGTGGCGTAGAGGAAGGGCCGCAGGAACGGGAACGTCACCGATGTGAAGCTCTTCCAGACGCCGGCGCCGTCGAGTGAGGCGGCTTCGTACAGTTCCTTGGCGATGGTGGTGGTCGCCGCGTACAGGTTGATCGCCACGAACGGGATCGACTGCCAGACGATCATCAGGGTGACCACGAAGAAGGTGGAGAACTGCGAGCCGGTCCAGTTGAAGTCGGCCATCGAGTGCCGGCCGAGCTTGTCCAGCGCGTAGTTGATGACCCCGAAGCGTGAGGCGAACAGCCACTGGAACACGGTGGACGCGGCCACGACCGGCATCGCCCAGGCGAGCACCAGGCCGACCATCAGGGTGAGGCGCATCTTCCTGCCGAGACGGGCGAGCAGCAGTCCGACCAGCGTGCCGATGATCATGATCAGAACGACGTTGACGCCGGTGAACACGATCGTGCGGAGCGTAACTTTCCAGAAGTCCTCACCGGTGAGGATCTCCTGGTAGTTCTTGAAGCCGTTCCACTCGGTGACGTGCTGGATCAGCTGTCCCATATTGAGGTTCTGGAACGACAGCATGGCGTTCTTGACCAAGGGATACCCGAGGAAGATCGCCGTCACCGCAAGCGCGGGAACCATCAACAGGTACGGCGCTGTGCCGATACCCACCTTCCGCTTGCTTCCCCCGTGCTGCCCGACGGGTGTTTTCCCGTCCTGCCCGCGGACTGCGACCGTCTTGGCCACATCCGAGGGGTCGGTTTGCACTGCCATGCTCGCCATCTCTTCCAACAAAGCCCTACACGGAACGGTGCGTACAACCGGGGCGGCGGGTCGAGACCCGCCGCCCCGGCGCGGGACGCGCTACTGCGATTACTGCTGCTGGCTGAGGCGTTTGTCGAGCTCGCCCTCGACCTGCTTGGCGGCATCGGCGGGCGACTTACCCTGCAGGACCAGCGTCATGTAGGTCTTGATCGGGTTCGGCGGGTTCTCGACCGGTGCCCACTCCGGGATCAGCGGGGTGGTGCCACCGGACTTGGCGGCGGCCGGGCCGGCCGCCTCGGCGGCGGGCTGGCCGACGGTGTACTGCTGCATGGCGTCGCTCTTCGGAGACCAGCCGGCCTCCTTGATGAGCGCGCCGTCGTTCTTCTCGGAGAGCGCGATCTTCAGGAACTCCTTGGCCAGCTCCTGCTTCTTGCTGCCCGCGGCGACGGCGAGGTTGGAGCCACCGAGGAAGACGCCTTCGGGCTTGTCCGCCGTCTCACCGGGGATGGTGAAGAAGCCGATGTCGTCCTTGAGCTTCGGGTTGGCCTTGATGGCGGTGCCGGCCTCGTAGCCCATGGCGATGACGGCGCCGGTCTTGCCCTTGGCGAAGACTTCGGCCTGCTGCGGGGTGGCCTCGTCCTTGTCCTTGGGAGCCTTGGAGTAGGACTGGTACTGCTTGTACACGTCCATGGCCTCGGCGGCCTTCGGGTCGGCCAGGTTGGAGACGTACTTGTCGCCCTTCTTCTTGACCGGCGAGACGTCCTTGCCGACGAGCAGGCCGTCGAAGAAGTACCAGTTCTGGCCGGGCAGGTAGATGGGCTCGGCGTCGCCCTTCTCCTTGATGGCGTCGAACGCCTTGAAGAGGTCTGCACGGGTCTTCGGCGTCTCGGTGATACCGGCGTCCTTGAAGACCTTCTTGTTGTACATGACGACGCGGTTGCCCACGTACCACGGCAGGGCGTACTGCTTGCCGTCGTACATGGAGGGCTGGTTGACGCCGTCGGCCCAGGCGGAGCCGATCTCCTTCTTCAGGTCACCGAGGTCGGCGAGACCACCGGTCTTGGCGTACGCCGGGGTCTGGGTGTTGCCGATCTCCAGGACGTCCGGCGGGTTGGACTCGGAGAGGGCCGTGGTGACCTTCTGCTGAATGCCGTTCCAGTCCTGGACTTCGATCTCCAGCTCGGCCTTGGTCTTCTTCTCGAACTCATCGGTGACCGTCTTGGTCCACCCGGGCGGGTTCGATCCGGACATCGTCCAGACGGTGAGCGTCTCACCCTTGTAGCTGTCCGGGCCGGTCTTCTTACCGCTGTTGCTGTCGCCGTCGTCGGACCCACACGCCGCGAGGCCGATCATCATGCCCGCGACGCCGACCGCCGCGATGAGCTTGCGCTTCACGCCAAACCCTCCTCAGGGATACCGCAACCCCGCCCACCGCGAAGACATTCGACGAGTACTGCTGGGGCTGGACCTGGCCTTTAATGGTTTAGACCAGAACCGGGAGCTTGGCCTAGACCTTTAAGGGTGTCAAGGGTGTATAAGAAGTGCACTCGCGTCCGTTACAGGACCGACACCTGGGGGAGGGCGACGAGCCGTGACCGGACCGTGCCACCATGTGAGCCGCGACAGACGGAGGAGCCGGTGACGGCAGCAACGCAGCAGTCGGGAAGGCGGGCCATGGGCGACGGGGGCAGTACGGAGAACGAGACGGGCGCGGCCACACGGACGGCGCGTGTCCCGAAGTACTACCGGCTGAAGCGACATCTCCTCGACATGACGGACACCATGCCGCCGGGCACCCCCGTGCCACCGGAACGGACCCTGGCCGCCGAGTTCGACACCTCGCGCACGACCGTGCGCCAGGCACTCCAGGAACTGGTCGTCGAGGGTCGGCTGGAGCGCATCCAGGGCAAGGGCACCTTCGTCGCCAAGCCGAAGGTCTCACAGGCTCTGCAGCTCACCTCGTACACCGAGGACATGCGCGCCCAAGGACTCGAACCGACGTCCCAGTTGCTGGACATCGGCTACGTCACGGCGGACGACACGCTCGCCGGACTGCTCGACATCACGGCCGGTGGGCGAGTGCTGCGGATCGAACGGCTGCGGCTCGCCAGCGGGGAGCCGATGGCGATCGAGACCACGCACCTCTCGGCCAAACGCTTTCCGGCGCTGCGCCGTTCGCTGGTGAAGTACGCCTCGCTCTACACCGCCCTGGCGGAGGTGTACGACGTCCGGCTGGCCGAGGCCGAGGAGACCATCGAGACCTCGCTCGCCACCCCGCGCGAGGCCGGACTGCTCGGTACGGATGTGGGCCTGCCGATGCTGATGCTGTCCCGGCACTCGCTCGACGGGCAGGGCGAACCGGTGGAGTGGGTGCGCTCGGTCTACCGGGGCGACCGGTACAAGTTCGTGGCGCGCCTGAAGCGGCCGACGGACTGAAGTCCGGGTGCGTCGGCCGACTGATTCCGGCCACCGCACTCCTGGGTGCGACCGTCGCGGCCCCCGTGGAATCCACCACTCCACGGGGGCCGTTGACACGCCTGGTGCAGACCAAGTGTCGTACGTTTGACAACATTCCGAACGTTCGTGCCCGCGCACGGGACCGTTGCCGGACCGCAATGCGGACAGGGGGTGACGGTGACCGGAAGCCTCCCCTAGATTTCCTGCGCATTACACCAGGTGATCAGCGAGGGGACGGAGTCGCCGTATGCCAGCAGACCCAGAAGGAAAACCGCCCACAGTCACACCCGTGCGGGTGGTCATCGCCCTCTGTCTCATCGCGCCGTTCGTGGCGATGCTCTGGGTGAGTTCGTATGCGAAGGTGGACCCCACCTTCATCGGCATTCCGTTCTTCTACTGGTACCAGATGCTCTGGGTGCTGATCTCCACCGCACTCACGGTGATCGCGTACAAGCTGTGGCAGCGTGACCAGCGCGCCCGCAAGGGGGGTGCTTCGGCATGAAGGACGGCGTGAACGGCGTCGCGCTCGGCGTCTTCATCTTCTTCTTCCTGGCCGTCACGGTCATGGGCTTCCTGGCGGCGCGCTGGCGGAAGGCCGAGAACGACGCCAGCCTCGACGAATGGGGCCTGGGCGGACGTTCGTTCGGCACCTGGGTCACCTGGTTCCTGCTCGGCGGCGACCTGTACACCGCGTACACCTTCGTCGCCGTTCCCGCGGCGATCTACGCGGCGGGCGCGGCAGGCTTCTTCGCCGTGCCGTACACGATCCTCGTGTACCCGCTGATCTTCACCTTCCTGCCGCGCCTGTGGTCGGTCTCGCACAAGCACGGGTACGTGACCACCTCGGACTTCGTCCGCGGGCGCTTCGGCTCGAAGGGGCTCTCGCTGGCGGTCGCCGTCACGGGCATCCTGGCCACGATGCCGTACATCGCACTCCAACTCGTCGGCATCCAGGCCGTGCTGGACGTGATGGGCGTGGGCGGTGGAGAGAACACCCACTGGTTCGTCAAGGACCTGCCGCTGCTGATCGCGTTCGCGGTGCTCGCCGCGTACACCTACTCGTCCGGTCTGCGGGCGCCGGCGCTGATCGCGTTCGTCAAGGACGGACTGATCTACCTGGTCATCGTAGTGGCGATCATCTACATCCCGATCAAGCTCGGCGGCTTCGACGACATCTTCGCCAAGGCGGGCGATGCGTTCTCCCAGACCAACCCGGCAACCGGCAAGCCGCGCGGCGCGCTCGCGCCGGGTGAAGCGGGCCAATGGGGTTACGCCACACTGGCCCTGGGCTCGGCGCTGGCGCTCTTCATGTATCCGCACTCGATCACGGCGACGCTCTCCAGCCGCAGCCGCAATGTGATCCGGCGCAACACCACGATCCTGCCGCTGTACTCGCTGATGCTGGGCCTGCTGGCGCTGCTCGGCTTCATGGCGATCGCCGCCGGGATCAAGGTGGACAACGGGCAGTTGGCCATCCCCCAACTGTTCGAGAACATGTTCCCCGACTGGTTCGCGGGGGTCGCGTTCGCCGCCATCGGCATCGGCGCTCTGGTGCCCGCCGCGATCATGTCGATCGCCGCGGCGAACCTCTTCACCCGCAACATCTACAAGGACTTCCTGAAGCCGGACGCGACCCCGGAACAGGAGACCAAGGTCTCCAAGCTGGTGTCGCTGCTGGTGAAGGTCGGCGCGCTCGCCTTTGTCCTCACCATGGACAAGACGGTCGCGATCAACTTCCAGCTGCTCGGCGGGATCTGGATCCTCCAGACGATGCCGGCCCTGGTCGGCGGCCTGTTCACCCGCTGGTTCCACCGCTGGGCACTGCTCGCGGGCTGGGCGGTCGGCATGGTGTACGGGACGGTGGCCGCGTACGGGGTCGCCAGCCCGACCCAGGCGCACTTCGGCGGGTCGTCCAAGGAGATCCCGGGCATCGGCGAGATCGGCTACATCGGTCTGACCGCGTTCGCGCTGAACGTGGTGGTGACGGTGGTGCTCACCCTCGTCCTGAACGCCGTGAAGGCACCCGCCGGGACCGACGAGACCTCCCCGGCCGACTACACGGCCGACGCGGGCGACCCGGGCGTCCGGGCGGAGCTCCCGCCGGCCACGGCGGGGGCCCCGGGCGGCGGCCACTGACGACCGCTCCCACGGCCGGATGACGGCCCGTCGCGCCCCCTTCAGCGGGGCGTGGCGGGCCGTCCGCCTGCTCCGACAGGGGATCTCACGGCTAGTCCTGTGGGCTCGACTTCTACTGCGCGACACAACATGTGGGGGCCGTCCCATCCAGCGGCCCCCACATGTATGCTCGTGCTCGCTGTCGCCGCAGGGAAATCCGGTGCGAATCCGGAACTGTCCCGCAACGGTGTATTCGGTGCACTTTTGTGCACCCGCAAGTAAGTCCGAGGACCTGCCGACAGCGCATCCGGCTCGACCGAACCGGATGCCAGACGTCCGGGCCTCGCGGATGGGCCGGTGGACGCCGCAATGAGTGCTGCCCGACGCGGGCCCGCCTCTGCCCGGCTGCCCCGCTCCCCGCCGGCCCCGAGCCGAGCGAGGGAGAGCACCACGTGACCATCGCGCCAGCCGATCCGGCTTCAGTCGCCGTGTCCGAAGCGGCCGAGTCCGAGGGAACCGCACACGACGGACCGGGGACCGCACTGCTGCGGACCCTGACCGACCTCACCGTCGATCTGCCCGACACCGACCCCGGTCGCGTCGCCGCCGCCGCGCTGCGCGGCCGTAACGCCCGGTCGGACGAGGCAGAGTTGCGCTCGCTGGCCACGGAGGCCGCCGCGGGGCTGATCTCCGAGGACCCTGCCTACTCCCGGCTCGCGGCCAGGCTGCTGACCCGCACCATCGCGGACGAGGCGGCGGGTCAGGGCGTGGTCTCCTTCTCCGCCTCGGTGGCCGTCGGGCACCGAGAGGGCCTGATCGCGGACCGTACCGCCGAGTTCGTCGCGCTGCACGCGGCCGCGCTCGACGCGCTGGTGGAGCGTTCACTGACCGACGGCGCCGACGACCGCTTCGGTTACTTCGGGCTGCGGACCCTGCACAGCCGCTATCTGCTGCGTCACCCGCACACCCGCCAGGTCATCGAGACGCCGCAGCACTTCATGCTGCGCGTCGCGGCCGGGCTCGCCGAGGACGACTCGAAGCGCGCCCTGGACGAAGTCGCGGCACTGTACGGGCTGATGAGCCGGCTCGACTACCTGCCGTCCTCGCCGACCCTGTTCAACTCCGGCACGCGGCATCCGCAGATGTCCTCCTGCTATCTGCTGGACTCCCCGCTCGACGAGCTCGACTCGATCTACGACCGCTACCACCAGGTGGCGCGGCTCTCCAAGCACGCGGGCGGCATCGGTCTCTCGTACTCCCGCATCCGCGCCCGCGGTTCACTGATCCGCGGCACCAACGGGCACTCCAACGGCATCGTGCCGTTCCTGAAGACGCTCGACGCCTCCGTCGCCGCGGTCAACCAGGGTGGCCGCCGCAAGGGCGCCGCCGCCGTCTACCTGGAGACCTGGCACGCGGACATCGAGGAGTTCCTGGAGCTGCGCGACAACACGGGTGAGGACCAGCGGCGTACGCACAACCTCAACCTGGCGCACTGGATCCCGGACGAGTTCATGCGCCGGGTCGACGCGGACGGCGACTGGTCGCTGTTCTCCCCGGCGGACGTGCCCGAGCTGGTCGACCTGTGGGGCGAGGAGTTCGACGCCGCGTACCGCGCAGCCGAGGCCAAGGGGCTGGCCCGCAAGTCGATGCCGGCCCGTGAGTTGTACGGCCGGATGATGCGCACCCTCGCGCAGACCGGCCAGGGCTGGATGACGTTCAAGGACGCCTCCAACCGGACCGCGAACCAGACCGCCGAGCCGGGCCGCGTCGTCCACTCGTCGAATCTGTGCACCGAGATCCTCGAAGTCACCGATGACGGCGAGACGGCCGTCTGCAACCTGGGTTCGGTGAACCTCGGTGCGTTCGTCGCCGACGGTGGCATCGACTGGGAGCGGCTGGACGCGACCGTCCGCACCGCCGTGACCTTCCTCGACCGGGTCGTCGACATCAACTTCTACCCGACCGAGCAGGCCGGCCGGTCCAATGCGAAGTGGCGCCCCGTCGGCCTGGGCGCGATGGGTCTGCAGGACGTCTTCTTCCAGCTGCGGCTGCCGTTCGACTCCCCCGAGGCCCGCGCGCTCTCCACGAAGATCTCCGAGCGGATCATGCTCGCGGCGTACGAGGCGTCCTGCGCGCTCGCCGAGCGCTCCGGCCCGCTGCCCGCCTGGTCCGAGACGCGTGCCGCGCGCGGTGTGCTGCACCCCGACCACTACGACACCGAGCTGAACTGGCCGGAGCGCTGGGACGCGCTGCGCGCCCGGGTCGCGAAGACCGGAATGCGCAACTCGCTGCTGCTCGCCATCGCGCCGACGGCGACGATCGCCTCGATCGCAGGTGTGTATGAGTGCATCGAGCCGCAGGTCTCCAACCTCTTCAAGCGCGAGACGCTCAGCGGTGAGTTCCTCCAGGTCAACGCATATCTGGTGGATGAGCTGAAGCAGCTCGGCGTGTGGGACGCGCGGACCCGTGAGGCACTGCGCGAGGCGAGCGGTTCCGTGCAGGGCTTCGCCTGGATCCCGGAGGATGTGCGGGCGCTGTACCGCACGGCGTGGGAGATCCCGCAGCGCGGTCTGATCGACATGGCGGCGGCCCGTACGCCGTTCCTCGACCAGAGCCAGTCGCTGAACCTGTTCCTGGAGACGCCGACGATCGGCAAGCTCTCCTCGATGTACGCGTACGCCTGGAAGCAGGGGCTGAAGACGACGTACTACCTGCGCTCGCGCCCGGCGACCCGGATCGCCCGCGCGGCCTCCGGCCAGGCCGCGGCCGCCGCTCCCATTCCCGTGCAGCAGGCCCAGGCTCCCGACGCGGACGCGATCGCCTGCTCCCTCGAAAACCCCGAGTCCTGCGAGGCCTGCCAGTAATGAGCTCCACCAACTCCGAGAAGAACCTGCTCGACCCGGGCTTCGAACTGACCCTGCGGCCCATGCGCTACCCGGACTTCTACGAGCGCTACCGGGACGCGATCAAGAACACCTGGACGGTGGAGGAGGTCGACCTCCACTCCGACGTCGCCGACCTCGCCAAGCTGTCCCCCGGCGAGCAGCACATGATCGGCCGGCTCGTCGCGTTCTTCGCGACCGGTGACTCGATCGTCGCCAACAACCTCGTGCTGACGCTGTACAAGCACATCAACTCCCCCGAGGCGCGGCTGTACCTGAGCCGTCAGCTCTTCGAGGAGGCCGTACACGTCCAGTTCTATCTGACGCTGCTCGACACCTATCTGCCCGACCCGGACGACCGTGCGGCGGCGTTCGACGCGGTCGAGGAGATTCCGTCGATCCGTGAGAAGGCGCAGTTCTGCTTCAAGTGGATGGACTCGGTCGAGAAGATCGACCGCCTGGAGACGCAGGCCGACCGCCGCCGCTTCCTGCTGAACCTGATCTGCTTCGCCGCGTGCATCGAAGGCCTGTTCTTCTACGGTGCCTTCGCCTACGTGTACTGGTTCCGGTCCCGCGGCCTGCTGCACGGCCTGGCCACCGGGACCAACTGGGTCTTCCGCGACGAGACCTGCCACATGGAAGCCGCCTTCGCAGTCGTGGACACCGTCCGCAAGGAGGAGCCGGACCTCTTCGACGACAAGCTTGAGCAGCAGGTCACCGACATGCTGAAGGAAGCTGTCGAGGCGGAGCTCCAATTCGGCCGCGACCTCTGCGGCGAAGGCCTGCCAGGCATGAACACGGAATCCATGCGCGAATACCTCCAGTGCGTCGCCGACCAGCGCCTGACGCGCCTGGGCTTCGCCCCGGTGTACGGCTCCGAGAACCCCTTCGGGTTCATGGAGCTGCAGGGCGTCCAGGAACTGACGAACTTCTTCGAGCGCCGTCCGTCCGCCTACCAGGTGGCGGTCGAGGGCTCGGTGGACCTGGACGAGGACTTCTAGCACTACACCGCTGAGGGCTGCCCCACTGCTTGCCGGGGCAGTCCTCAGTCGCTCCGGTCCCCTTCGGGATCACGTACCTGCATGCGGGTCGGATCCGTCGGACTTTCACACGCTCGCAGCTTCGCCGGCTGCTCCTCTGCCGGCCTCGACGTACGCGTCTACGAGGTCGGTGCGACGCCCGGAGTAATAGTCAAACCCTGTGGAACAGATTTGCTTCAGTGCTCACTGGCAGCCTTCTCCAGCTGGGCGGTGATTCCCTGCCGGTCGATCTGGATCCAGTACTCGACGATCAGGCCGTCCTCGATGCGATAGACCGCACTGGTAATCGCCGTTATCTCCGCTCCGGTTGGCGGGTGGTGGTCGATCGGTCCTGCATGGCGTCCGTTTTGGGTCCAGCGTGCGTAGACCCGGTCCCCTTCGGCGATGAGCTCGTCCACGGTCAGCGTGAAGGCGCCGTACGCGTCGAGCATCTCCTGGACGTGTTCGGCGTACTGCTGCGGGGTGCGCTCCACGACCACCGGCGTCTCCGAGACGACCTGGTGGGCCAGGACGTGGCTGGCCATGAAGCGGTCGGCCCAGTCGGGTTGCCTGCCCGATCGCACCTGCAGAAGGAACTGGCGGACTGTGTCTTTGGCGCTGGTCACCGGCCTATTCTGCCATTGCGTTCATGCCGCGTGAGCTTCAGGTCGTCTCGACGAAGTGGCCGCGTTCGAAGCGTGCTCCGGCTCGGACGAGGGCGACGAGGTGGGGTGCGTTCACGGATCGCCGGCGGGCCTGGGCGGACTCGACGAGCTCGAGACCATCGCGAGGACAGCAGCCGCGCTGCCGGCACCGCGGGTGACCTCGGTCCGCGGCCGGACGGTCGCGAAGGTCTGCTCGATGGGATTCGTGGTCCGCAGGTGACTACCCCGGCCGCGGTGAAGCTGGGTGAGGCCGCATAAGGTGCCCGTCATGGGCGATCTCGCACATGCACGCCTCATGGCATGCGTCGCAGCTGTGCTGACGGTCGCCACAGGCCTCGGGATCAGGTCCACGGCGACGGGCGCCGTCGCCAAGTACGCGGGCGACGCGCTGTATACGGTGTTGATCCTGACCCTGGTGGTACTGCTCGCGCCCCGGGTCCGGCCGGGGACGGCGGCAGGAGCCGCGCTGGGTCTCAGCTGCGCCGTGGAGCTGTTCCAGCTGACCGGCGTACCGGCGGACCTCGCAGCGCACAGCACCCTGGCGCGGCTGGTGCTCGGTACGTCGTTCAACGCGCCGGACCTGCTCTGGTACGCGATCGGCGCGGCGGTCGGCTGGGCCGTCCACCGCGCCGTACGCGCAGGTTGTCAGTCGTTCGAAACGGTCTCGTAGCGCGGGGTGCCCTCCGCCATCTGCCGCAGCGCGTCCTTGCGGTCCCGCTTCGAGAGCCGGTCGATGTACAGGTATCCGTACAGGTGGTCCGTCTCGTGCTGGAGGCAGCGGGCGAAGTAGCCGTTGCCTCGGATCTTGACGGGGTTGCCCTTGGCGTCCTGCCCGCGGACCACCGCGTAGTCCGGGCGGGCCAGCGAGGCGTAGGCCGTCGGGACGGAGAGGCAGCCCTCGTTGGAGTCGTCCAGGACCCGGTCCTCGGGCGCCAGCTCCTCCAGCACCGGGTTGCAGACGGCGCCCACGTGCCGTACACCGTCGTCGTCCGGGCAGTCGTAGACGAAGACCTTCAGGTCGACGCCGATCTGGTTGGCGGCAAGGCCCACGCCCTCCGCCGTCCGCTGGCTCGCGAACATGTCGTCGATCAGCCGGCCCAGCTCGTCGTCGAACTCGGTGACGTCCTTGCACTCCTTGTGCAGCACCGGGTTGCCCACGACCGTGATCGGACGGGAGGTGCCGCGCTCACGATGTGCCGCCTCGCGCGCCTCACAGTCCTCGGTGTCCACGACAAAACCTTCGTCGTCGACGCTGATCTGCTCGTCCGTCTCCTGCTGCGCCATGTCCGCCGTACGCCTTCCTCAAAACCTGAAACCCGGACATCCGATGGACCGGGGCCCGGGCACCCGAGCACCGCGATCGGTGCCCGTACAGCCTACGGGCACCGGTCAGCAGACTTCTTCGAGATCCCGCCACTCACGGCTGTCCGGGCTGTCCGCCACCCAGCCGTCCAGCAGTCCGCGCACCAGCCCCGCCGGTGCCGCTATCCCGCACTCGCGCTCGGGCACCCACAGCTCACCGGCGGTGCGGTGCCCCAGCGGGCCCGGATGCCCCGGCTCGCTGTGGTCGTGCGGGTCCAGGTGCTCGCCGTCGCCCTCGTCGCTCTCCATCCGGCTCTCCGAGCAGGCCCGGCAGAGCAGCCGCACGGAGGACGACCAGTCCTCGGCGGCGAACCCGGCGTCGGACGCCAGCCGCTCCAGGGCGTCCCGGTCCGCCTCGGTGGCCGCTTCGAGCAGCACGACCCAGGTGGGTACGGGGGACGGCGCCCAAAGCTCGATCTCGTCGAAGACGGGGTACGAGGGCCCGGCCGCGGTGACCCGCTCTCCGTGCGGCACGCCGTCGTGCAGGACGACCTCGCCCCAGCGTCGGCCGGACGACGGCAGCGGGATGGAGAGCACTTCCATCCGGGCCGGATCGAGCCTGCGGCCCCAGACGACCTCGGCCTCGCCCTCCGGCGACAGCCGTACCGCGGCGCTGCCCAGCTCCATGCCGACCGGCTCGCTGTTGGCCGCCGAGGTGTACTGGCCCGCGCCCGGCACCTTGAGGCCGTACGCCTGCCAGGCCCGGCGCGCCAGCGGCCAGTCCTGCAGCGCGGTGGCGGCGATCCCGACGTTCCACCAGTCGGGAGCACCGGATTCCTTGTCGAGCAGCGCGACGGCCCTCAGGCCGGCGGCTCTCGCCTGTTCCCAGTCATGCCGGAATTTGTGCAGCAGCGCCAGGTTGAACCACGACTCGGAGAGCCAGGGTTCCAGGTCCGCCGCACGTGTCAGCAGCGCGCCCGCGTCCTCGTACCGGCCGTCGCCGATCAGCGTGAACGCGCGGTCCGTGGCCTGCCGCCAAGAGGCGGAGGGCCGATGCCGTACCTTCCCGAAGATCCTCACGATTCCCGCCTGTCCCGACTGGACACCCTCGTTTTCCGCTCTTCTTCGCATCCAACCATGCCTGGCCGGACACCCGCTCATTACCCATGGGTTACCCAGGCAGGACGGGGGTCAGACCGCCCCGGGCCAGGACTCTGGCCAGTGATTCCACGACCTCGGGCTGATAGTCGTGACCGGTACCGAGCCTGAGTTGTTCCAGCGCACCCAGCGGCCCGATGAGACTTTCCCCGGAGAGGTCGTCGTATGCGTTGACGGCCCTGACGATCCTGGCGGACAACGGCTGCTCGCGATAGGGGTCGGCCTGCCGTTCCACCACGACGGCGACCTCGGTGTCCACCCCGGTCTGCCGGACCACGGCCCCTCCGAGCAGCGCGATGCGTCGCTGCTCGGCGGCGGGCAGGGTGGCCGTCGCCCCGTCCGGGACCGGGTCGACGAGGGAGAGCTGGCCGATGTCGTGCATCAGGGCCGCGTACTCCAGCACGGTCAGCTCGCTCCCGCAGAGCCCCAGCTCTCGTCCGACGGCCGTGCAGAGCACCGCGACCCTGCAGGCATGCCCGTGCGGGGTGTATCCGGCGATCTCGGTGGACCGGGCGAGCGAGGTGATCGTCTGCCGGTAGGTGGTGCGCACCGCGACGAACCGGCGGAACGAGACCTGGGTCAGCAGCAGCGGTACGCACAGGACGGGCAGCGCCCACAGCCCGGCGACGGCGACCCCGAGGGCCATCACGACCCCGGTCGCGCAGACTGCCGACCCGATGCCGATCAGGGCGCGCAGCTCGTCGCGGAGCAGCGGCCCGTACGGGAGGGGGGTACCTCCCGTGCTCTTGAAGCCATGGGGGACGGTGCGCGAGCGCAGCAGCAGGGCGGCGAGCACGGCGTCGCACAGGGCGGTCAGGACGAGGAACAGGAGCATGAAGAGCACGTAGTACGGGCCTTCGCCGAACCGGTCCGCAGTGCGGCCGGAGTTGTACAGCGGCTGGAAGCACACGGCGGCGAAGGTGACGGTCAGGATGCGGCGGGCCACCCGGTCGGGCGCGGGTCCGCTGCCGCGTGCCATATGGGGCACACAGGCGACGAGCTGTGCCGCGACGAGTACGGCTACCACCTGGAGGACGCCGTGGGTGGTGGGGGCGCCGCCGCTGCGGCCGAGGAGGGCGTACGCGAGTGCTCCGGCGACTCCGAGCGGCGCGGGCTCGCGCTCGCCGGGAAGCGCACCCCAGCGGGCCAGTTCACCGACGGTGATGAGCACCCCGAAGGCGAGGGCGTGTCCGGGTTCGTGGACACCGTCCCAGAGGGTGTGGCCGAGCCCGGCGACGGCGAGCATCGCAGCTGCGCCGCGGACGGCGAGGACGACGGGGGGCAACCACGACCCGACCCGGGTCATCGGCGACGGTCCACGGACGGCTGCAGACCGGGGGGGGCCGGGGCCGCCCGACGGTTGAGGACGAACCGGCCCCCGGAGGGCTCCGGCACCCCCGCCCGCCGCCCCCTCCCTCCGCGGCCGCGGAATCGCCTCGTTCGCCGTCGCCGCCGACCATCCGTGCCGGTCCACCGCCCGCACCAGCGCCCGCACCATCCGCGGATCGAACTGCGTACCCGCACACCGCTTCAACTCTTCCAGCGCCGCGGGCACCGGCCTCCCCCGCCGGTACGACCGGGTCGACGTCATCGCGTCGAAGGCGTCCGCCACCGCGACGACCCGTGCGACCTCGGGGATCTCCCGCCCGCTGAGCCCGTACGGGTAGCCGCTGCCGTCGAGCCGTTCGTGGTGGTGCAGGATCGCGGCCCGCGCCTCGTCGAGGAAGCCGATGCCGCGGACGATCTCGTGCCCGTACTCCGGATGCAGTTCGATCACCCGCCGCTCCTGAGGGGTGAGCGGTCCGTCCTTGCGGAGCACCCGGGTGGGGACTCCGAGCTTGCCCACGTCGTGCAGGATGCCGGCGAAGCGGAGGACCTCCAGCCGGCCCTGGTCCATGCCCAGTTCCCGGGCGATGAGGACGGAGGCCTGCCCGACCCGTTCGCTGTGACCGCGGGTGTACGTGTCCTTGATGTCGACTGCCTGTACCAGTGCTCTGATGGTGGCGCGGTGGGCGGCGTGCTCTCGGTGGTACTGGGCGAAGACCCAGCAGGAGATGTACATCGGCAGCAGGATGATGAGCGCGGACAGCGGCCCGTACGGACCGCGCCACAGGACGGCCATCATCAGCCCGGCGAGACCATGCACCAGATGCGGTCCCAGCGAGCGGCACAGCAGTCCGCTCCAGGCACGCCGGACGGGCAGCCGTTCGGCCGCGACCAGGATGGAGCCGTCCAGAGTGGTCAGGACGAGACTGAAGGCCAGGGCGGCGGCACAGGCGGGCAGCAGGGCGTACGGGAGGTCGGGGAGCCGGTCGGGGCCGGTACCTGTGCCGCCGAGCGTGGCGGCGCCGCCGAGCAGACCGTGTACGGACGAGGCCGCCCAGACGGTGACGGCGAGCTGCGCGGTCCGCCAGACACGCCGTGCGGTGGCGGGCGGGGTCTCCACCCGGCCGACGAGCGATCCGGGGATCGCGACCAGGGCGGCCGCGGCGGGAGGCAGCAGAAAGGCGGCGGCGAGCAGCAGTGGAAAGAGCGATCCGGCGCAGATCGGCACGGAGCTGCCGAAGAAGGAGCAGCGCCCGGGGAGTTCACAGGCCAGATAGAGCCCGGTGAGCAGTCCGACGGTGGCCCACGGGGTCCCGGCGCCCGTTCCCAGCGCGGGGAGCACACATACCAGGGCGCCGACCGCGGCCGTCAGAATGTACGCGCGCGCCGCCCCGCGTGTGGCTCTCACCCGCCCCGCCCGCCCCCCAACATGGTCAATGAGGGCGCCAGGCTAGCGAGTTGTGTGTCCCGTCGAGCGTCAACGGGCCCGATTAGCGCATTCGGGTGATGCGCGCGGGACGCGGGCGATACGGGGCGCGGCTACGAGTGACGGCCGCCGGGCGTCACTCCTTGGCGACGGTCGGCTGACCGGTCTCCGACGCCGTCACGTCCTGCTCGGGCACCGCCTGCCCCGAGCGGATCAAGTCGATCCGGCCCATCACCTTGGAGCGCAGATCGGTCGGCACGTCGTCCTGGCCGCAGCAGCGCTTCACCAGCTTCTTCACGGCCTGTTCCAGGCCGTACTTCTCCAGGCACGGGGAGCACTCCTCGAAGTGCACCTCGAACTTGGTGCAGTCGCTGTCGGGCATCTCGTGGTCGAGAAACTCGTAGAGATGATCGAGGACCTCTGAGCAGTCCGTCTCGTGCGGCTCTCCGCAGCTCATGAGCCCGAGCCTTTCCGATCGTCCGACTCTCCGGCACCGGCCGGGACAAGCCCGCGCTCACGGGCGTAGTCCTCCAGCATGCCGCGCAGTTGGCGGCGGCCCCGGTGCAGTCGGGACATCACCGTACCGATGGGAGTCCCCATGATGTCCGCGATCTCCTTGTAGGCAAAGCCCTCTACATCGGCGAGATACACGGCGATGCGGAACTCCTCGGGGATCGCCTGCAGAGCGGACTTCACATCCGAGTCGGGCAGATGGTCGAGAGCCTGCGACTCCGCGGAGCGCAGACCGGTCGACATGTGCGACTCTGCGCGCGCCAGCTGCCAGTCCTCGATCTCCTCGGCGGCGCTGCGCTGAGGTTCGCGCTGCTTCTTGCGGTACGAGTTGATGAACGTATTGGTGAGGATGCGGTACATCCACGCCTTGAGGTTGGTGCCCTCACGGAACTGGTGGAAGGAGCCGTACGCCTTGGCATACGTCTCCTGGACCAGGTCCTCGGCGTCTGCGGGGTTGCGCGTCATGCGCAGCGCGGCCGAGTACATCTGGTCGAGGAAACCGAGAGCGTCCCGCTCGAAGCGCGCATTGCGCTCGGCAGTCGTCTCCTGTGCGCGGCCGTCGTCGGTCCCTGTGTCGGTCCCAGTGACCGGACCCACCTCCTCCAACGCTGTGGCGGAGCCGAAACCGGACCCGCTCGAATCGGAGAATAGTCGACCTTGCTTCGAGACGGGCTGTCGATCCGATCCGCTCAGTGCCCGCTCGGGAGTGGTCTTGGCCGCATGCAGGACCGTCCACTCCAGGTCAGCGGCGTTCGAGCGGCGCGGGCAGATGGTCGAACCCATGCGACGGACTCCCTCTCCACGTACGACGTTGATGTACCGATGTCACCCACAACAGTGGCCCCTCGCTCAACATTCCCAGGGGTGTGCCCGGTCTGCCGACGTGGGTGTGACCGGCTCCACCCGCAGGGGGCGTACGTCATACGAGGGTGGACAGCCACCCGGTCACGGCGGCAGTGAGGATCTCCATCGCCTGATCCTCGGTCAGGCCGGACTTCTTCGGTACGGCGAACCCGTGGTCGCCGTACGGCACCTCGGTGATCTCGTACTCCCCCGGAGGGAATTCGGCGGGCCGCCCGAACGGGTCATTGCCGCCCTGCACGACGAGCGTGGGCACGCCGGACCCGAGGAGCTCGTCCTTGCGGGACTTCTCCGGCTTCCCCGGAGGATGCAGCGGAAAGCTGAGCGCGAGGACGGCGTGGGCGCCGAGCTCCTTCGCCGTGCGGCAGGCCACCCGTGCCCCTGCGCTGCGTCCTCCCGCGACGACGGGCAGCCCCGCGGCGGTGAGCGCCGGCCACAGGCCCCGCCATCCGGTGTCCAGGGTCTTCGGGGCGGGCGCGAGTTTCTTACCGGCGACCCGCCACGGCTGCTCCACCAGGGCGACGGTCACCCCGTGGGCGGGCAGCGCAGCGGCCAGGGCACGCAGGTCGCGGGTCTCGATGCCGCCACCCGCACCATGGCTGACCGCGAGCACCAGGCGGGCGTTCTTCGCGTTCTCGGCGGGCAGCCAGGTGATCCTGGCCGGTCCGGCTTCCGTGTCGACCGTCTCGGCCCTGCGGCCTGTCTCTGCAGTACTCACGCACCCCATCCTGCCCGGTCGCAACAGGCTCAGAAGAGCGTGCTCGCTTCCGGCGCGGCCAGCTCCTCCAGCAGTTCGGGACCGTTGTTGCGGACGTTGCTGACGGCCGTGGCCACCGGATAGGCCCGCATCAGCCCTCCCGGCGGCGGTGCGAGCAGCCCCTTCAGCTCCTCGACATCGGTGCGCGACGGGTCGAGCCAGGCATCCCACCGGTCCGGGGTCAGCATCAGTGGCATCCGGGGGTGGATGTCGGCGAGTGCGGCCGGGCCCTCGGCGGGGGCGACGGCGAGCGGGGTGGTCTCCGCCTCGGTCGTGATCACCGAGCAGGTCACCCACCAGGCCATCGGATGATCGTCCGGCAGTGTCCGGTCGCGCCAGAACTCGTACAGTCCGGCCATCGCGAAGACCGATCCGTCGGCGGGTGTCACGAAGTAGGGCTGCTTGCGCGGCCGCTTCTTCCTGCCCTTCTCCTCCAGCTGCCGCTCATCCGCACCGGTGACCCACTCGTAGTACCCGTCGGCGGGCAGGATGCAGCGCCGCGAGACGAAGGGGCGGCGGAAGGACGGCTTCTCGTGGACGGTCTCCGCGCGGGCGTTGATCAGGCGTGCGGCACCCTCGGGGGACTTCGCCCAGGACGGTACGAGCCCCCATTTCAGGGCGCGCAGCTGGCGAACCGGACGCTGATCATCTGCGTCTTTCACAGGACGTTCCAGTACGGCGTAGACCTCCTTGGTCGGCGCCACGTTCCAATCGGGCGCCAGGGTCTCCGCCGGTTCCCACTTCTCGACCTGGAAGAGTCCGGTCAGATCCTCGGGCCGCCGACTCGCTGCATACCGTCCGCACATAAGTGCCAGACTGCCACGACCGTCACGACGACAAGACGCCGATACCGCAAGGAGTCGCCCACGCCATGGACAGCACCGATCTGGGCAATCTGTGGGACCGCGTCCTCGGCACCCAGCCCGCGCCCGAGCAGTGGCTGGTGGTGGTGACCGGAACGCTCGCACTGATCGCCGTCGTACCGAACCTGATATGGCGGCTGAGCCGCAACGCGATCACCATCGCGCACGAGGGCGGGCACGGGCTGATCGCATTGCTCACCGGGCGGCAGCTGTCCGGCATCCGGCTGCACTCGGACACCAGCGGGCTGACGGTCAGCCGCGGCAAGCCGACCGGCATCGGGATGATCCTGACCGCGGCCGCGGGCTACACCGCCCCGCCGCTGCTGGGCCTGGGCGGGGCGTGGCTGCTGGTCAACGGCAGGATCACACTGTTGCTGTGGGCGGCCACCGCACTGCTCGCGGTGATGCTGGTGATGATCCGCAATGTGTACGGGGCGCTGACGGTGATCTTCACCGGGTCGGCCTTCCTGCTGGTGTCCTGGCTCGCCTCGCCCGCCGTGCAGTCGCTGTTCGCATACACCGTGGTCTGGTTCCTGCTGCTCGGCGGCGTACGCCCGGCCTTCGAGCTCCAGTCGAAGCGGCGGCACGGCGGTGCGCCGGACTCGGACGCGGACCAGCTGTCGCGGCTGACGGATGTACCGGCCGCGCTCTGGCTGTTCCTCTTCCACGCGGTGTCGCTCTGCTCACTGATCGGCGGCGGGCGCTGGCTGCTCGGCATGTGAGGGCCGGTGCCGCCCCGCAACACCTACCACGCTTGCGTTGCGTACCGGTTTCGTCTCATTTGATCGAGATTCGGGTTTGCGGTGAGCCACTAAAGTGAGGTCCATGACCGAAAGTGCCGTGCACCCCGCCCTCTGGCCCGCCCCCCGAGCGAGCGGCGCCGTCGACGCGACCGTCACCGTGCCCGGATCGAAATCGGTCACCAATCGCGCCCTCGTCCTCGCCGCTCTCGCCGCCGAGCCCGGCTGGCTGCGCCGCCCGCTGCGCTCCCGCGACACCCTGCTGATGGCCGAGGCGCTGCGCGCGATGGGCGTCGGCATCGAGGAGGGCGTCGGCCCGGACGGCTCCGGCGAGGCCTGGCGGGTCATCCCGGCCGGGCTGCACGGCCCCACCACGATCGATGTCGGCAATGCCGGGACGGTCATGCGCTTCCTGCCACCGGTCGCGGCCCTCGCCGACGGCCCGATCCACTTCGACGGCGACCTCCGTTCGTACGAACGGCCGCTGAACGGCGTGATCGACGCGCTGCGGGTACTGGGCGCCCGGATCGACGACGACGGGCGCGGCTCGCTGCCGATGACCGTGCACGGCGGCGGTGCGCTGGACGGCGGACCGGTGTCGATCGACGCGTCCTCGTCCTCCCAGTTCGTCTCGGCGCTGCTGCTGTCGGCGCCGCGCTACAACCAGGGGGTGGAGGTGCGCCACACCGGCGCGAGACTCCCCTCCATGCCGCACATCCGGATGACCGTCGACATGCTGCGGGCCGTCGGCGCCCAGGTCGACGAGCCGGAGACGGGCGGCGAGCCGAACGTCTGGCGGGTCTCCCCCTCCGCCCTGCTCGGCCGCGATCTGACCGTCGAGCCCGACCTCTCCAACGCCCAGCCGTTCCTCGCCGCCGCGCTGGTCACCGGCGGCCGGGTCACCATCCCCGACTGGCCCGAGCGCACCACCCAGCCCGGTGACGCCCTGCGGGAGATCTTCAGCGCGATGGGCGGCAGCTGCGAGCTGACCGAGCGCGGCCTCACCTTCACCGGTTCGGGCCGTATCCACGGCATCGACGTCGACCTCGGCGAGGTCGGCGAGCTGACCCCGGGCATCGCGGCGGTCGCGGCCCTCGCCGACGGCCCGTCCACCCTGAGCGGTGTCGCTCATCTGCGGCTGCACGAGACGGACCGGCTGGCCGCGCTCACCAAGGAGATCAACGAGCTCGGCGGCGACGTCACCGAGACCGCCGACGGGCTCCACATCAGGCCCCGGCCGCTGCACGGCGGTACCTTCCATACGTACGACGACCACCGGATGGCAACCGCGGGGTCGATCATCGGCCTTGCCGTCCCCGGAGTGGAGATCGAGAACGTGGCGACAACCGCCAAGACCCTGCCGGACTTCCCGCAGATGTGGACCGGAATGCTCGGGGCCTGAGACATGCGCCGCTACGGCAAGAACCCCGACGAGGACGACATCCGGTTCCGCCCCAACCCGAAGGGCAACCGGCCTCGCACGCATACCCGCCCGAAGCACGAGGATGCCGAGGAGGGCATGGTCCTCACCGTCGACCGCGGCCGCCTCACCTGTCTCGTCGACGGCCGTACGGTCATGGCGATGAAGGCCCGTGAGCTGGGCCGTAAGGCCGCCGTGGTGGGTGACACCGTCTCCATCGTCGGCGATCTGTCCGGCGACAAGGACACCCTCGCCCGCATCGTCCGCATCGGTGAGCGCCGCTCGGTACTGCGCCGGACCGCGGACGACGACGATCCGTACGAGCGGGTGGTCGTCGCCAACGCCGACCAGCTGGCGATCGTCACCGCACTGGCCGATCCGGAACCCCGCCCGCGGATGATCGACCGCTGTCTGGTCGCCGCGTACGACGGCGGGCTCTCCCCGCTCCTGGTGCTGACCAAATCCGATCTGGCCTCCCCGGACAAGTTGCTGGAGGCGTACACCCCGCTGGGTGTCCCGTTCATCGTCACCAGCCGCGAGGAGCTGGAGAACGGCGACGCGGCGGAGCGGGTCCGCGAGCAGCTGCACGACCGGGTCACCGCGTTCGTCGGGCACTCCGGTGTCGGGAAGACGACGCTGGTCAACGCACTCGTGCCAAAGGACCGGCGACGTACCACCGGAGTCGTAAACGCGGTCACCGGCCGTGGCCGGCACACCACCACATCGGCGCTGGCGCTCCCCCTGCCCGACTACCGCGGCTGGGTGATCGACACCCCCGGTGTGCGCTCCTTCGGACTCAACCACATCGACCCGTCCCGGGTGATCCACGCGTTCCCGGACCTGGAGCCCGCCGCCGTGGACTGCCCGCGCGGCTGCACCCACGACAGCAATCAACCGGAATGCGCCCTGGATGCCTGGGTGGCGGACGGCCACGCAGATCCGGCACGGCTGGAATCGCTGCGGCGGCTGATGTCCACCCGGGAGCGACGCGAAGGCGACTGACCTCGGCACGTTTGCGATCTGCTGCCGCAGGCAAGTGCATAATCACACCCAGCGAGGCAAGGCGGTCACCGACGTGGGAGGGCACTGACGATGGCGTGGCTGCTGGTCGTGGTCGCAGGACTTCTGGAGACGGGCTTCGCCGTCTGTCTGAAGCTCTCGCACGGTTTCACCCGACTCTGGCCGACCATCGCGTTCTGCGTCTTCGCCCTCGGCAGCTTCGGTCTGCTGACGCTGTCGCTGAAGAAACTCGACGTGGGGCCCGCCTACGCCGTTTGGACGGGCATCGGCGCGGCGGGCACCGCGATCTACGGCATGGTCTTCCTCGACGACGTGGTCTCCACCCTCAAGCTGGTCTCGATCTCGCTGGTGATCGTCGGAGTGATCGGACTGCAACTGTCGGGCTCCTCCCACTGACCGCGCGTCGCGCTCACACCTCGGCAACCGTTCGCGGGAAGTGGCGCGCGCCGGCGTCACCCGGCCCGCGACCGCTGCTCCGCCTCGGGCACCGAGCGCTCACCCGGTCGGCCGCCACTCCACCACCTCGCGCACCAGTGGTGCCACCTCCCCCTCCGTCCCCTGGGGAGTCGGCACCAGCGCGTAACTCAATGCGAGCCTCAGTGCGATCTCGCAGGTAGCGGCCAGTACCTCCGGGTCGTGCGGTGGCCGTCCCTCGTCGAGGGCGGCCACCGCTCGCGTTCTGACCTGGCCGAGCAGTTCGGCGGGCGTCGGCGTCCCGGCGTCGGCGCGCCGCTGGGCGGGCACGAGCGATGCGGTCGGGGCCGCAGGGTGTACAGGACGGGGTAATCGCTCACCCCAGCAGCCCGTGAGCAACCCCCTGACCAGGGCATTCGCTCGAACAGCGCGGACAGTCCAGGCAGCGGTGGCCGCCAGCCTGTCCCCCGTACCGCCTGCTGATCCCAGCGCCCGGTCGACTCCGGCCAGATAGCCGTCGGCGGCGCTCCGGACCAGGGCGCGGGCCAAGCCGTCCTTGCTGCCGAACTCGTTGTAGAGGGTCTGCCGGGAGACTCCGGCGGCGGACGCGACATCGACCATGCGCACCGCCGACCAGGGCAGGCCGACCAGCGCCGAGAGGGCGGCGTCCAGCAATGCGTCTCGCGCTGTGGGCATCATCGCCTCCCGCGCCAAGGGCTCTGCGTCCCAGAGTTGACGCGCTTGCGGGGACTGTCAATGGTCCGAGCGGCCGCAGGGTCCTGTAGCTCTGTTCACCTGCGGTCGATACTGTGACGACATGCCCGATTACCACGATGATCTGCGCCTCGCCCATGTGCTGGCGGACGCCGCCGACGCGGCGACGATGGACCGGTTCAAGGCTCTGGATCTCAAGGTCGAGACCAAGCCGGACATGACGCCGGTGAGCGAGGCCGACAAGGCCGCCGAGGAACTGATCCGCGGCCACCTCCATCGGGCGCGCCCGCGCGATGCGATTCTGGGCGAGGAGTACGGAATCGAGGGCACCGGCCCGCGGCGCTGGGTCGTCGACCCGATCGACGGCACCAAGAACTATGTACGCGGCGTGCCGGTCTGGGCGACGCTGATCTCCCTGATGGAGGCCGGCGAGGAAGGGTTCCAGCCGGTGGTCGGCGTGGTATCGGCCCCCGCGCTGAACCGGCGCTGGTGGGCCGCGAAGGGCGCGGGGGCGTTCTCCGGCCGCAGTCTGACGTCCGCGACCCGGCTGCATGTGTCGAAGGTGGAGCGGATCGCGGACGCCTCGTTCGCGTACGCGTCGCTGAGCGGCTGGGAGGAGCAGGGCCGGCTCGACGGGTTCATGGATCTGACCAGGGCCTGCTGGCGCACTCGCGGGTACGGGGATTTCTGGCCGTACATGATGGTCGCCGAGGGATCGGTCGACATCTGCGCGGAGCCGGAGCTCTCGCTCTGGGACATGGCCGCGAACGCGATCATCGTCCAGGAGGCGGGCGGGAAGTTCACCAGCCTGGACGGAGTGTCCGGCCCCGGCGGCGGCAACGCGGCGGCCTCGAACGGACTGCTCCACCGCGAACTCCTGGGCTATCTGAACCAGCGCTACTGATCCGGATCACGCCCCCGAGGGGCGTGGTGCACCACCGCACGCCCCTCGGATGATCTCGTCTCCCCTTGTTCCGGTCACGCATCGGTGCCACTCTGAGAGTCCCCCGCTTGTGAACTTGTGAACCGGCTCACGCAGTCGCTTCACGAAGGAGGTGGCTCTCTTCATGCTCGTCCGTGACGCCATGAGCACGCTGGTCCTCACCATCGGACCCACCCATACGCTCCGCCAGGCGGCCCGGCTGATGTCGGTCCGCCGCATCGGAGCCGCCGTCGTCCTCGACCGGGACACCAGCGGGCTCGGCATTCTTACCGAGCGCGACATCCTCAACGCGGTCGGCTCCGGCCAGAACCCCGATGTCGAGACCGCCGCCACCCACACCACCACCGATGTGGTCTTCGCCGCGCCCACCTGGACCCTGGAAGAGGCCGCGGAGGCCATGACGCACGGCGGTTTCCGCCATCTGATCGTGCTGGACGACCACGGGCCGGTCGGCATCGTCTCGGTCCGCGACATCCTGCGTTGCTGGGCGCCCACCAGGCGCCGCCACCATGCGGAACTCGTCGGCTGAGCCCCCATGGACGACCGGTGGGCCGGCCCCCTCCGAAGAGGGAACCGGCCCACCGTCGACGACAGGCGTCCTTATCAGCCGCGCAGGGCCTGGACCGCGGCCTCCAGACGCTTGCCGAAGTCGCCGTCCGCCTGGCGGAAGTTGTTGATCGCGCGCTCGGCGATGTCATCGCGCGACACCTTGGCGATGAACCCGGCGAGGTTGTCGATCAGCCGGGCCTTCTCGTCCTCGGAGAAGAGCCGGTAGAGGTTTCCGGCCTGCACGAAGTCGTTGTCCTCGGCGTGGCTCGGGGCCTCGTGCGTGCCGATCTCACCCGTGACCGAGGTGGGCTCCCACAGGGGCCGGTCCGTCTGGACCGGGCCACCGAAGCTGTTCGGCTCGTAGTTCTTCGCGCCCTTGTGGCGGCCGTCGTACAGGTAGCCGTCACGGCTGTTGGTGCGCGCCTCGGTGGCGTGCGGGCGGTTCACCGGCAGGTGGTCGGCGTTGATGCCGACGCGGTAGCGGTGGGCGTCGCCGTACGCGAAGAGACGGCCCTGGAGCATCTTGTCGGGGGACGGACCGATGCCCGGCACGAAGTGCGCGGGGCTGAAGATCGACTGCTCGGTCTCCGCGAAGATGTTCTCCGGATTGCGGTTGAGCTCCAGCTTCCCGATCTCGATCGGCGGGTAGTCCGCGTGCGGCCACACCTTGGTGAGGTCGAACGGGTTGAAGCGGTACGTGGCCGCCTCGGCCGCCGGCATGATCTGGACCTGCACCGTCCAGGACGGGAAGTCGCCGCGCTCGATCGCCTCGCGCAGATCGCGCTGGTGACTGTCCGGGTCCTCACCGGCGAGCCTGTTGGCCTCGGCCTGGGTGAGGTTCTTGATGCCCTGGTCGGTCTTGAAGTGGTACTTGACCCAGAAGACCTCGCCGGCCTCGTTGTTCCACTGGTACGTGTGCGAGCCGTACCCGTTCATGTGACGCAGCGTGGCCGGGATGCCGCGGTCACCGAAGAGCCAGGTCACCTGGTGGGTGGACTCGGGCGACAGACCCCAGAAGTCCCAGACGTTGTCCGCCTCCTGCGAGCCGGTGTACGGGTCGCGCTTCTGGGTGTGGATGAAGTCCGGGAACTTGATGGCGTCCTTGATGAAGAACACCGGGGTGTTGTTGCCGACGAGGTCGTAGTTGCCCTCTTCGGTGTAGAACTTCAGCGCGAAGCCGCGGGGGTCGCGCACCGCGTCGGCGGAGCCGAGGTTGCCCGCGACGGTCGAGAAGCGGAGGAATGTCTCGGTCTGCTTGCCGACCTCGGAGAGGAACTTCGCCCGCGTCCACTGCGAGACGTCGCGGGTCAGCGTGAACGTGCCGTATGCACCGGCGCCGCGGGCGTGCACGATGCGCTCCGGAATGCGCTCGCGGTTGAAGTGCGCGAGCTTCTCCAGCAGCGACTGGTCCTGCACCAGGACCGGACCGCCGACGCCCGCGGTCTGGCTGTTCTGGTTGTCGGCGACCGGCGCGCCGGCCTCCGTGGTGAGCGGTCCCTGCGTCACGTGCGCCTCCTGCGTCGTTCCTGCACATTCGTCATGTCCTGCACAGCCTGTCCCTTGGCGTATGCCGGTCCCGATCCTACAATGGACATAGTCCAAGTCAAGTGAACATCCAAAGTCACATCCGTTCGGGACGCGGTCCCCCCACTGTTAGGCTTGTTCCCATGAGTGACCTGTTGGAACGACTTCGCGGACGCGGCTGGCGCATGACTGCGCAGCGGCGCGTCGTGGCCGAGGTCCTCGACGGGGACCATGTGCACCTGACGGCTGACGAGGTCCACGCCCGGGCCGTCGCCAAGCTGCCCGAGATCTCCCGCGCCACCGTCTACAACACCCTGGGCGAGATGGTGACGCTCGGCGAGGTCATCGAGGTCTCCACGGATCGCCGGGCCAAGCGGTACGACCCGAACGCACACCGCCCCCACCACCACCTCGTCTGCGCGAGCTGCGGCACCATCCGAGACGTACACCCGGCGGGCGACCCGCTGACGGATCTGCCGAGCGACGAGCGGTTCGGTTTCACGGTCTCCAATGTCGAGGTGACCTACCGCGGCATCTGCCCGAACTGCGCCGCGACGACCTGAGTCCTGCCGCGAAAGGCCCCGGTGCAAGCATCACGCGCACCGGGGCCTTCCGCATGAACACTCGCAGGGGATGACACACATCCCCGCCCCCAGCACGCGCGCACCCCCTTCCCGAATCTGACGGGTAGTCATATCGTCTGCGGCGATCACGTCCGCCCCGCGGCGGATCCGCACCTCGATACGCGCGAGGAGAGACCCGTGGGAGATCCGCACCCGACCCCACCCACAACCGCAGCCACCAGTCCCAAACTCCGCGCCGACGCGCTCACCCGCTCGTTCGGGCGCGGCGCCAAGGCCCTGTCCGCCCTCGGCCCGCTCGATCTCTCCATCGCACCGGGCGAGTTCACCTGCATCGTCGGCCCGTCCGGCTGCGGCAAGTCCACGCTGCTCAGGATCGCCGCCGGACTGCTCCGCCCCAGCTCCGGCGAGCTGTCCATCCGTACGACCTCACCCCGTCCCGCGGCAATGATCTTCCAGGACTACGGGATCTACGACTGGAAGACCGTGCTCGCCAATGTCCGGTTCGGTCTCGACATTCAGCGCATACCACGCAAGGAGGCCGACGCCAGGGCGCGCGACTGGCTGGCCCGGATGGGGCTCTCCGACTTCGCGGGGGCGTATCCGGCCGCCCTCTCCGGCGGGATGCGGCAACGGGTCGCGATCGCCCGCGCCCTCGCCGTCGAACCCGAGATGCTGCTGATGGACGAGCCGTTCGCGGCGCTCGACGCCCAGCTGCGCACGATCCTCCAGGACGAGCTGCTCGACCTCACCCAGACCACCCGTACCACCGCCCTCTTCATCACCCACAGCCTCGAAGAGGCGATCGTGCTCGGGGACAGGGTGCTGGTGATGTCCGCCAGACCGGGGCGGATCATCGCCGAGCGCCGCCCGCCGTTCGGCCGGCCGCGCACCGGCGGGGTCCGGTCGTCGCCCGAATTCACCGCGCTGAAGAGCGAGTTGTGGGAACTTCTGCGCGGCGAGGTGCGCAGGGAGGCGGTCCCGGCATGACCACCACCGTGAGCACCACGAAGCCCGACGACGGCGTCCTGATCCGCAGACCGGGCCCGCAGGAGCTGCATCCGGTACGCACCCACCGCCGGCGCCGCGCCCTGGAACTCACGCTCGCCGTCGCCGTACCGCTGCTCCTCGTGCTGCTCTGGCAACTGGCCGCGGCACAGTCCTGGATCGATGACCGGGTCTACCCCGCCCCCTCCACCATCCTGGCGGACGGCTGGGACCGGGCGGGCGCCGGTGAACTGTGGCCGGATGTGTGGGCCACGCTCAAGCGGGTCCTCGGCGGCTATGCGATCGGCACCGTCGCGGGATACGCGCTCGGCCTGCTGATGGGCTCGCTCTCTCTCGTACGGGCGGCGCTGGAGCCGTTGCTCGATGCCCTGTACGTCGTGCCGAAGCTGGCCCTGCTGCCGGTCTTCCTCAATATGTTCGGCCTCGGTGAAGGACCGCAGATCGCCCTGGTCGCCGCGACCGTCTTCTTCTTCGTCTGGATCTCCACCATGGCGGCCGTGCTCGCCGTCCCGGTCGGCCACCGTGATGCCGGTCAGGTCTTCGGCGCCTCGCCCTGGCAGATGTTCCGCCATGTGCTGCTGCCCGCGTCGCTGCCCGCGGTCCTGGTCGGGGCACGGATCGCGGCAGGGGTGGCCGTGCTCGTCATCGTCGCCTCCGAACAGATCGCCGCGGCCGACGGTCTCGGCCATCTGATCTTCGACTCCCGGGCGCTGTTCCAGAACGACGTGATGTTCGTCGGCATCGTGTGTGTGGCGGTCCTCGGTGTCGTCTTCTCCGAAGTGGTGCGGATCGCCGGGCGGCTGCTCACACCGTGGGCCCCGCGCGACCGCGGCCGCAGCCAGTCCTGAACGGCTCCCCATGTTCTTCGTACGGAGGCACTATGCGTACACGTACCCCCTTGACCTGCACCGTCGTGCTCCTCACAGCATCCCTGCTCGGCGCGGCAGGCTGCGCCGGGAACGGCTCCGCCGGCGACAGCGCCGCCGCCGCGCCGCGCACCGTCGAGCCCGTCGCGGGCTGTGGCGCCGGCAGTTGGACCGACCCGGCCGACCTCGCCCCCGACCGGAAACCGGCCCGCTGCGACAAGGGCGCCCCGGCCGCCCAGCCCCTGGCGAAGAAGCGGAAGATCACCGTCGCCACCGGCACCCTGAGTGCGGAGTACGTAGCTCCGCTCCAGGTCGCGGTGGCGAAGGGCGAGTTCGCGAAAGAGGGGCTGGACGTCGAACTGAAGGTGTTGCCCACCCCGGACGCGCTGCCGCTGCTCGCCAAGGGCGATGTGGACGCCCAGTGGGCGGCTCCCGAGGCAGCCGTGATGAACGGCATCAACGGCGGCTTCGACATCAAGTGGGTGGCAGGGAACTTCTCCCCCGACCCCACCTCCAAGAGCGGCCTGTGGGTGCGTCTCAAGGACGGTGAGAGCGCCGATCGCGTCGAGATGGCGGGCCGGAAGATGGGCACGATGATCGGCAAGGGCTCGGTCATCGCGTACCCGATGGACACCTCCCTGAAGAGGCACGGCGGCGGCCTCGACAAGATCAGTTTCCAGCAGCTCGGTTCCGCGGATGTGCTGACCGCGCTGCAGAACGGCGGCGTGGACTCGGCCTGGCTGCTCGACCCGATCTGGCGCAAGGTGGACGGCGACAAGAAGTACGCGTTCCTGGGCGGCCAGCCCGTCGGTGAACCGCTCGGCGGCCTGCTCTTCGGCCCGACGCTGCTGAACAAGGACCCGGACGCGGGCGTCGCCTTTCTCCGTGCCTATATCCGGACGGTGAACACCTATTTCACCGGCGACTACAAGTCCGACCCCGCCTTCGTCGCCGAACTGGCGAAGCTGATGAAGACCGACAAGGCCACGCTGCGGTCGACCCCGTCGATGCGCATGGACTGGGAGATACGGAAGGGCACGACGGACCGGCTGCAGAAGGCGTACGCCGATTCGGGCGTCTCGAAGGGCACCCCGGTGCCGGAGACGAAGGCCGTCGACCGGGCGATGTACTCGGAGGCGGTGGGCCACAAGCTCTGACTCGCGCGCAGGAGTATGCGCAGAAGGCCGGATCCTCTAAAGGATCCGGCCTTCTGCGTTCAGTAGCGGGGACAGGATTTGAACCTGCGACCTCTGGGTTATGAGCCCAGCGAGCTACCGAGCTGCTCCACCCCGCGTCGTTGAAACCAACAGTACGTGACGCTCTGGACCAGCGCAAATCCGTTTCTGTGGTCCGTGCGGGGGCCGCCGCGCACCCCTACGCGGTCAGCTCCTGATGCAGCGCCTCGCGCAGCCGGGCAGCCCGCTCGGCGACCTCCGCCGGGCCCAGTTCGACCGCCCGTGCGCACCAGCGCTGCCCCTCGGTGAGCTCCCCGCGGCGGGCGGCCAGCAGGGCGAGGCGCAGGGCCGCCCGACCGTGCCCGTCGTTCGCGGCACGGCTCCACCACAGCGCGGCCTCGCGCTCGCTGCCCTCGCGGGCCAGCAGCAGCCCGAGGTTGAAGGCGCCGTTGCGGCTGCCCGACTCGGCGGCCTCTCGGTACCAACGGGCCGCGCTGTCCACGTCGCCACGGGCCGCCGCGAGCATCCCGACCCGCACCTGGGCGCGGCGATGCCCCTGCTCGGCGGCCCGCTCGTACCACTCCTCGCACTCGGTCTTCTCCGGCATCGGCTCGCCGAGCGCGGGAGGTCCGGGCGGCGGCTGCCGCGAGTCCAGCACCCCGGCCAGCCGGAAGGCGGCCTCGGCGCTGCCGCCGCCCGCCGCACAGCGCAGATGGCGCTCGGCCGCCTGCTCTTCGCCGTGGTGCAGCAGGGCCATGCCGACCTGGAGCGCCGCCTCGGTATGGCCTGCCGCGGCGGCCCGCTCGTACCACACCAGAGCCGTACGGTCCTCGTCGCGTCCGGCGTACAGGATGCCGAGGTTGAAGGCCGCATCGACGCTGCCCGCCTCGGCTGCCTTGGAGAACCAGGGCTCGGCGCCGGTCGCGTCGCCCGCCTGGAGCAGGAGTACGGCCAGTGCATTGGCGGCCTCGCGGTGGCCCGCGTACGCGGCGCGGCGGTACCACTGCTCGGCCTGCGGCGTACGGTCCTGGGCCGCGCAGAGCAGCCCCAGGTTGTAGGCCCCGTTGACGTCGCCCGCGTCCATGGCGGCGCGGTACCAGCGCTCGGCGGTCTGCTGCTCGCCACGGGCGGCGTGCAGGGCACCCAGGGCGTTGGCGGCGTTCCCGTCGCCGTCCTGGGCGGCGCGCAGCCACCACACGGCGGCGCTCTCCTCGTCGCCCGCGTCACGCAGCAGGAATCCGAGCGCGCAGGCGGCCCGCGCCTCGCCGGCCTTCGCGGAGATGAGGTACCAGCGCCCTGCCTCCTTGGGCTCGCCGCGCTGTTCGAGGATGGCGCCGAGGTGCAGGGCGGCACGCCCGTGGCCACGCGCGGCGGCCTGCCTGTACCACTGCTCGGCCTCGCCCACGCGCCCGGTCGCCGGACCGGCCATGGGGCCGTCGTCCGAGCGCACTGCGGAACGGGCGGCGGCACCCGGACGACCGGCGGCGCCCGCGCCGGGTGCGGGACCCAGGCCCGGGCGGCCGAAGGCGTCGTGCGGGTCGTCGGCGGTGTTGCGGTCCAGCATGCGCGCGAGGCGGTACGCGGCCTCCCGGTGCCCCTGTTCGGCGGCGGCGCGCAGCCAGCGCTCGGCGCCGACGTCGCTGCGGTGTTCCAGCAGGTCGGCGAGGGCGTATGCACCCAGGGCATGGCCCTGCTCGGCGGACTGCCGCAGCCAGTACTCGGCGCCGGGCTCGTCGCCCCGCTCGCGGTAGTGGCGGCCGAGGGCGTGTGCGGCGGCGGCGGAACCCGCGACGGCTGCGATACGCCACCAGCCGGCCGCGTCGTCGGTGTATCCGCGCTGATGGAGGAGGACACCCAGGTTGTTGGCCGCGGCCCGGTCGCCGTCGGCGGTGGCCGCACGCAGGTAGGGCTCGGCACCGTCCAGATCGCCGCGGCGCAGCAGCAGGGCACCGAGGACGCTCATCGACGTGGTGTCACCGGCGTCGGCGGCGCGACGGTGACGCGCCTCATTCTCGGCGCTCTCCGGGCTCTCCCGGGTCTCGGGGCTCTCCGGGGTCTCGGGATTCTCTGCAGCCTCAATGGCCCCGGCGACCCCCGTGCTCTCTTCACTCTCTGTACTCTCGACGGTCGCGGCACACCCCACAGTCTCGGCGGTCTCGGTCGTCCCGATGATCTCAGTGGTTTCAGTGGTCTCGCTGTTCTCCGCGGCGGCAAGACCAAAAGCCGCATTCATCACGCTATCCGGCCGGTGAACGCGACGCTGCACAAACCGCCCTGTCTCCAACAGAGTTGCCCTGTCCCCCATAAATACCATCGTCGCACCACCTACAACCCGCGTACACCTGGTATATCGCGGCCAGTGAGGTCACTTCAGCGTTTTGTCGACATGCCCACAGAGAGATAAGTCAAACACGTCCGGGCTCAACTCGTGCCCCGCGAACCGCACTTCACACCCACCGCACAAGAAAGTCGTCGTGGCACGACGAAGGCCCGGATCCTCGAAAGGATCCGGGCCTTCGTCTTTCAGTAGCGGGGACAGGATTTGAACCTGCGACCTCTGGGTTATGAGCCCAGCGAGCTACCGAGCTGCTCCACCCCGCGCCGTTGTGTTCAAACCGTACCACGACGCGGGGGTGAGTCTTTACCGAGCTACTCAGCCACCACTGCCGGCACCGGACGCTTTATCCGCACTATCCGAATTGCCCGCACTATTCGCACTGCCCGACTTGGGCTGGGCGGCCGCCGCACGCTGCAACGCGTCCTGCAGATCCGCCTGGGCCCTGCCGTAGGCGCTCCAGTCCTGCTTCTTCAGGGCTGCCTCGCCTTCCGCGTAGGCCTTCTGCGCATCCGCGATCGCCTTCTTCAGCGCCGCGTCACCGGTGGCCGGTGGATGCGTGGTGCCTGGTGGCCGGGTGGTCTCCGCGGGCGGCTCGGTGGTACCGGAGTCCGTCACCCCGAAGACCGCGTTGAGCGCCTCCCCGAGGCTGTTCTCGAAGACGGTCTTCGACCCGTAAGAGGCGGCGACCTTGCGCAGCAGCGGATAGTTCTGCGTGCCACCGCGCGTATACACCGGCTCGATGTAGAGGAAGCCTCCTTCGAGCGGCACGGTCAGCAGATTGCCGTACTCGATGTCGGAGTCGGTTCCCTTGAGGTTTCTCACGAACTCGGCGACATCGTCGTTGCCGTTGAGCTCGCTCTGTACCTGACCGGGGCCCTTCACCGTGGTGGTGACTCTCAACAGCCTTATCGTGCCGTAGTCCTTGCTGGCCGCATCCGCGTCCACCGCCATGAACGCCCCGAGGTCGGGCCGTCCCTTCGGGGTGAACGTCGTCGTCAGCGAGAACTTCTGGGCCGTCTGGTCCGGCATCTTTATGCTCAGGTAGTACGGCGGGACGGCGCCGGACTCCTTGTTGGTCGGGTCGTCCGGGACCTGCCAGGCGTCACTGCCGCTGTAGAACTGGGCGGGGTTGGTGACGTGGTAGCGGGTGAGCAGCTCGCGCTGCACCTTGAACAGGTCCTGCGGGTACCGCAGGTGGTCCATCAGGTCCTGGGGGATGTCGGCCCGCGGCTCCACCGTCCCCGGGAACGCCTTGCGCCAGGTCTTGAGGACCGGGTCCTCGGTGTCCCACTCGTAGAGCTTGACCTTGCCGTCGTACGCATCGACGGTGGCCTTCACCGAGTTGCGGATGTAGTTGACCTGGTTCTGCTGGGCGACGACCGCGCGCTGGTTGGTGGTCAGCGAGTCGGCCGTGGTGTCACCGAGCGTCGTACGCGAGGCGTACGGGTAGCCGTTGGTGGTGGTGTACGCGTCGACGACCCACTGGATGCGGCCGTTCACCACGGCCGGGTAGGCGTCGCCGTCGATGGTCAGCCACGGGGCGACCGCCTCGACGCGCTCCTTGGGCGTGCGGTTGTAGAGGATCCGCGAGCCCTCGCCGATGGCCCCCGAGTAGAGGATCTGCGGCTCGCTGAACGAGACCGCGTACGCGGCGCGGTTGAACGCGTTGGAGAGACTGACCCCGCTGTCACCCTGGTAGCTGGTGGTCTTCTCGCCGTCCTCCTCGTAGTCGAGCTCCTTCTGGGGCCCGCCGACGATGGAGTACTGCTCGGTCTTCTCGCCGTAGTAGATCCGCTGCTCGTACGTGCCGAGCTCACCCGTGGTCGGCAGACCGGACTCGGTGAAGTCCGGGGAACCCTTCGGGTTCTTGCCCGTCGTCGTACCCTGGGCCGCGATGGCGCCGTAGCCGTGGGTGTAGGTGAAGTGGTCGTTGATCCAGTTGCGCTTGGGGATGCCGTCGAGGTTGAGCTCGCGCAGACCGATGACCGTGTCCTGGTCCTTGCCGGCGGCGTCCTTGTAGCGGTCCACGTCCAGCGTCTTGGGGAACTGGTAGTAGTTCCTCTTCTGCTGGAGCTGCTGGAAGGCCGGGGAGACGACGTTGGGGTCCATCACCCGGTAACTGGCGGCATCGTCCGCGCTCGCGCGCAGCTTGGTTTCGTCGTTCGTCGTGCTCTTGCCCGAGTAGTCGTCGACCTTCGCGTCATCGATGTCGTATGCGTCACGCGTCGCATCGATGTTCTTCCGGATGAACGGCGCTTCCTTGGCCTGCTCGTTCGGCTGGACCTGGAACTTCTGCACGATCGCCGGGTACAGCCCGCCGATCAGGATCGCCGAGAGCACCATCAGACCGAGGCCGATCATCGGGAGCTGCCAGGTGCGGCGCCAGAGCGTGGCGAAGAAGAGCACGGCGCAGATCGCGGCGATGCAGAACAGGATGGTCTTCGCCGGAAGGTAGGCGTTGGCGTCGACGTACCGCAGGCCCGTCCAGTTGTCCGTGGCCTTGAAGTCGCTGGACTTCACGGCCAGGCCGTACCGGTCGAGCCAGTACGCCACGGCCTTCAGCGAGACGAAGACACCGAGCAGCACCGACAGATGGCCGGTGGCCGCGCCGGTCGCCCGCGCGCCGGGGCTGGTGATGCGGAGGCCGCCGTACAGATAGTGGGTCAGCGCGGCGGCGATCAGCGAGAGTACCGTGGCAGCGAAGCCGAAGCCCAGCAGGAAGCGGTACCAGGGCAGGTCGAAGGCGTAAAAGGACACATCCAGATGGAACTGGGGGTCCTTCTGGTTGAACGGCACGCCGTTCACATACATCAGCCAGGTGCGCCACTGACCGGAGGCGGATGCTCCGGCGATCAGTCCGACGAGCGCGGTGATCGCGAGCAGCACCCACTTCTTGTACGGGGCGAGGCTCATCCGGTAGCGGTCCAGGCTCTGCTGCTCCAGCGACATCGCGCTCAGCGGCGGCCGGAGCCGGTGCGCGAGCCAGATGTTCAGGCCGACGGCGATCGCCATCAGCAGTCCGAAGACGAGGAACAGCCCGATCTTGGTCCACAGGGTGGTGGTGAAGACGGACGAATAGTCGACCGACCGGTACCAGAGCCAGTCCGTCCAGAACCCGGCGAACATGACGAACGCCATGGCGAGAACCGCCAGGACGCCCAGTGTCATGAGCAGGGTACGGGCGCGCCGGGACGGGCGGCCGACTCTGATCCGTGGCCCGGTCGGGCCTCCGCCGCGGTCCGGCATCTGGAAAGCCAACGTGCGCACCTCGAAGTTTGCGGGTCGTGTGAAGCGGGCCCAGCGATCGTAGAGCCCACCTATGCAACTTACTGAGGCTTTACCTAGTTCCCGTTCCCGGGGCGGAAGGAGGCAGGATGTTGGCCATGCCCAACGTTTCCCCCTCAGGCCCCCCGATGGCCGCGAGCCCCCTCACCGTCGCCGTGCTCGAAATCGACGCGTACATCTCCGGCCTCGGCTGGGACCAGCCGGCCCGGCTATTCGCTCTCGTCGACACCGCCCGGCTGCGGGCCCAGGAGCCGGGCCTCGCCGCCCAGCTCGGTCTCGACAGCTCCGACTCCCCGACCGCCTCACTCACCCCCATCGAGCAGGAGGAGCTTCCGCCGGGCACCGCCCTGGACGAGTTCCTCGCCACGATCGCCTGGCCCGACGCGGTGATCGGATGCGCGATGACGGTGGAGCGGCTGATGCTGCCGCCGTCCGCCGAGGCCTCCGTGCCGGAGGGACTCAGCGATGCCCAGCTGACCAAGTGGGTCGCCAAGCACCCGGAGCGCCAGGAGGTGCGAATGACCGTGGCCGTCCTTCGGGACGGTACGCGCGAGTCGGCCGTACGGCTCCGCGAGAAGGACTCCCCGAGCGAGGTGCGGACCGGCGCCGGACTGGTGCCCGGGCTGGCCGACGCCCTGGCCGCGACCTTCGAGGCCTGACCCCGCCGAGGGGGCGCGGTCAGCCTGCCGAGCAGCTCGGCAGGTCGGCCGTGTCCCCCGCCCGGATCTTCTCCAGCGACTTCTTCGCGTCGTCGATCGTCTTCACCTTCACCAGCGTGAGTCCGCTCGGGGTGTCCGAGGCTGCGGCCTTGCAGTTGTCGTCCGGCGTCAGGAAGTACCGGGCGCCCGCGTTGCGCGCGCCGACCAGCTTCATGTTGATGCCGCCGATCGGGCCGACCTTGCCCTTGTCGTCGATCGTGCCGGTGCCCGCGATGAACTTGCCACCCGTGAGTTCGGTGGGCGTCAGCTTGTCGATGATGCCCAGGGAGAACATCAGACCTGCGCTCGGGCCGCCGACATCGGCGAGCTTGATGTCGATCCGGAACGGGAACGTGTGGTCCGTCCCCGCCTGGATGCCGACGATCGCGCGGTTCTCCTTGGGAGCCTTCACCGTGGTGATGGCGATCTTCCGGCTGCCCTCGGGCTCCTTGCCTGCCTTTTCGGCCGCCTGCGCCGTCTTCGCCGGGATGATCGTGAACGTGACGTCCTCGCCGGGCTTGTGGCGGGTGACGAGCTTCGCGACGTCCTCGGGCTGCTTCACCGCGCTGCCGTCGACCTGCTTGATCACATCGCCGGCGTGCAGCTTGCCCTGGGCGGGGCTGCCCTTGACGACCGTGGAGACCACGACGCGCGACGACACCGGGATGCCCAGCTCGGTCAGGGCGGCAACCTTGGCGCTCTCCTGGGACTGGCTGAACTCCTCGGCGTTCTCCTGTGTCGACTGCTGCTCGGTCTTGCCGCCGGGGTAGAGCGTGTCGTGCGGTACGACCACGCTGTCGTGAGCCAGCCAGCCGTAGACGGCCTCGACGAGGTTCATGTTGTAGTCGGCGCCGGTGACCCTGACCGTCGTCATATTGAGGTTTCCGGACGTCGGGTACGTCTTGCGCCCGGAAATCTGCAGGACCGGCTCGCCTTCGACCTTGCCGAGGGTGTTCACGGTCGGCCCCGGAGACATCTCCGAATACGGCACTGGAATCAGCACGCCTGCGCAGAGCAGCGCGATGAGGATCAGCGTGGAGGCGAGCATCGTCGCGGTGCGGCGTGGCATGGAACGACAGTACGGGAAGGGTCTGTCAGTGCACCGTCGGGGCCGGTCCGGACGGAGCGTGGAACCGGGCGTGGCGCTGTGCCGGAGGGCGTCGGCAGCCGGCACCGCTGTGCGGATTGGCGACTGCGTACGTTCGATGGAGGATCAGACAACATCGGTACCGGAGTGCGATTTCTCCATCGCCTCACGGAACCGGGCGTACCCGGCAAGTTCTGAGACATCACCGGCCGTGCGATTACGGGTGGCCCAGCTTCCCCATATCGCAGCACCGAGTGCAGCGAAAAGCGGAATCAGCAACCAAGCGAGTGCTGCCATTACGACCTCCCTACCTCATGAGCGACCGCAACTGACCGATCAGCAGATTAACCATCTGCAGGACCAACGCTCACGGCAGGGGTGCGGTTACGCAAATCGGGGCGGCCTACCACCCGATCGGCTTGCGCTCAGCAGGCGCCCACCCACTCCTCGGTGCCGTCCGAAAAGCGCTGGTGTTTCCAGATCGGAACCTCGTGCTTGAGGTCGTCGATCAACTTGCGGCACGCCTCGAACGCCTCGGCGCGGTGGGGGCAGGAGACGGCGACGACCACAGCGATGTCGCCCACTCGTAGGTCGCCCACTCGGTGGACGGCGGCCAGCGCCCGGACCGGGAATTCCGCGACGACCTTCTCGGCCACCCGGCGCAATTCGTCCTGAGCCGAGGGGTGGCAGGAGTACCCGAGCGCACCGACGTCCTGACCGCCGTCGTGGTTGCGCACCGTACCGACGAAGAGCGCCGTGCCGCCCGCGGCGTCGTCCCCGACCACCCGGAAGATCTCGTCGACCGACAACGGTGTGTCGCGAATCGCCAGCAGCCGGATGGGGTCGCCTGCCGCCTGCTCGCCGGGGTGGTCGTGGGTGGAAGCCATGGGACCCATAGTGCCGTACCGCATCGACATCGTGGAATGGCGTTTTCCACCGGCGGGCCGCCCCTGACCTCGGAGCCTTCTACAGACGGGCCGCAGCCCCCTAGATCCGGCGGCGGGCCTTGCGGGCACGGCGGACCAGGGCGGCGGTGCCGAGCAGCGCCACGGTCGCACCGGCGGCACCTGCCGCGGTGGCGTCCTTACGGCCGAGTCGGCGTCCGGCGACGGTGTGCCGGCCCTCGACCTCTTCGAGGAGCGCGGCGAGCACCTCCTCGTTGGTCCAGCTCGGGCGCCAGCCAGCGTCGTGCAGCCGACTCACGCTGACCACCCAGGGGTGCATCGTGTACGCCAGATCGCCCGCCGGGGACGGGGTGAGGCCGATCCGGTGCAGCCGGGCGGCGGCGCCGAGTGCCACGGCGGAGGGCAGTTCCATCCGGCGGACGCCGCTGAGCTCCTCGACCTCCTCCTGTTCGAGCCAGCCGTCGCAGCCGACAGCGAACTCGCCGTCGATCTTCTCCAGCGCGGCGTACTCCAGGGCCGTGACCAGGTCGTCGACGTGGCAGAACTGCCAGGTGGGGCGTGATCCGGCGACGACCAGGAGGCGCGGCGACTCGAAGTAGCGGGTCAGCGCGGTGTCCGTACCGCCGACCAGGACGGTGGGGCGGACCACGGTGACATTGAGGCCGGGGTGGGCGCGGGGTGCGCGACGCCCGAGCCGTTCGATCTCCAGGAGGTCGCCGACGCCGGTGGCCTCCGCCGTGGCACGCAGTTCGGCGTCCTCGGCCAGAGGGATGTCGTTGTCGGGCAGCGCCCCGTAGACCATCGCCGAGGTGCACAGCACGACCCGGTGGACCCCGACGGCCGCTGCGGCGGTCAGCACGGTCTGGGTGCCGCGCACGTTGTAGGCGGTGCGGGCGGCGGGGTCGGTCTCCAGGTCGAGATCGAGTGCCAGATGCACGACGACATCTGCGCCACGCAGCTTCTCCGCGATGGCGGGATCCCGTACGTCGAGGATGTGCCAGGTCGCCTCGGAGACTTCTCCCCGGCGTTCGTCGATGGCGATGACCTGCTTGATCTCCTCGGACGCCGCGAGGCGTGCGGTGAGCAGCTCACCGACGCCCCCCGCGGCTCCGGTGACCGCGACGACGGGGCCACGGTTCCTGGAGCGGCTCTTTGCGGGCTTGTTCTCTGTCGAGGGGTCGGACAGGTTTCGCGCTGCGCGAACCTGAGGATCTGGGGAACTCACCGGGCGTCTCCAGCGGTTGTCTTCAGTACGTACCCGAATGACGCGTACGTACCAGGTGGCGTCCATCCTGCCGCAGGCCGGGAGCCGGCGGAGCACTGAGGCCCCAAGCGGACTTTTGGTGTCTACGCTGGATGGTGATGTCGGGCAGTCGCCGTCGGTTCGAGCCGGCGGCCCTACGAGCCGAGGAAACCCGTGAGTGACACCCCATTCGGATTCGGCCTTCCGCCGGAGGAGCCGGAGAACGGCGACGAGGGCAAGAAGAAGGACCCCACCGGAGGTGGGCAGGGTTCCGGCGGGCCGGCGAACCCGTTCGGCTTCGGGCCCGGCGCGGGCGGGGACAACCCGTTCGCGGCGATGTTCGGCACGATGAACCCCAACGACCTGGGTGCGGCCTTCCAGCAGCTCGGCCAGATGCTGAGCTACGAGGGCGGTCCCGTGAACTGGGACATGGCCAAGCAGATCGCCCGCCAGACGGTCTCGCAGGGCACGCCGGACGGCACCAAGGACGCGAGCGTCGGCCAGTCCGAGCGGTCCGCGGTCGACGAGGCGCTGCGGCTTGCCGACCTCTGGCTGGATGGCGTGACGTCGCTGCCCTCCGGTTCGGTCTCCACCGTGGCGTGGAGCCGTGCGGAGTGGGTCGAGGCGTCCCTCCCCGCCTGGCAGAAGCTGGTCGACCCGGTGGCCGAGCGCGTCGGTCTGGCCATGGGCGATGTGCTGCCCGAGGAGATGCAGGCGATGGCGGGCCCGCTGATCGGCATGATGCGGTCCATGGGCGGCGCGATGTTCGGCCAGCAGATCGGGCAGGCCGTCGGTGTGCTGGCGGGCGAGGTGGTCGGTTCGACCGACATCGGGCTGCCGCTGGGCCCGGCGGGCAAGGCCGCGCTCCTTCCGCTGAATGTGGAGAGGTTCGGCAAGGACCTCAGCGTGCCGCAGGACGAGGTGCGGCTGTACCTGGCCCTGCGCGAGGCCGCCCACCAGCGGCTTTTCGCCCATGTTCCGTGGCTGCGCTCGCATCTGTTCGGCGCCGTCGAGGGGTATGCGCGCGGCATCAAGGTCGACACCAGCAAGCTGGAGGATGTGGTCGGCCAGTTCGACCCGTCGCAGCCGGAGCAGCTGCAGGACGCCCTTCAGCAGGGCATGTTCCAGCCGGAGGACACGCCGGAGCAGAAGGCCGCTCTGGCCAGGCTGGAAACGGCGCTCGCACTGGTGGAGGGCTGGGTGGACGCGGTGGTGCACGAGGCCGCGAGGTCCCGCCTGACCTCGGCGGACGCACTGCGCGAGACCATGCGCAGGCGCCGCGCCTCCGGCGGGCCGGCCGAGCAGACGTTCGCCACGCTCATCGGCCTTCAACTGCGCCCGCGGCGGCTTCGCGACGCCTCGCGCCTGTGGGCGTCGCTCACGGACGCCCGCGGTCTCGACGGACGCGACGCCCTGTGGGAGCACCCCGACATGCTGCCGACCGCCCAGGACCTGGACGATCCGGACGGCTTTGTGCACCACGAGCAGCTGGACTTCTCCGAGCTGGACAAGATGCTCGGAGAGGCCGCGAAGGGTCCGCAGAAGCCCGGGGCCGAAGCGGGCGACGCGGGCTCCGAGGAAGCCGACGACCGGAAGAACGACGGCAAGGGCGAAACCGACCAGTGAGCCTGTACGACGACGCCGTTCTCGTACTGAAGGGGTACGAGAACCCGGTGGACGCGGCCCAGGAGGAACTGCGCCAGGTCTATCTGGACCATCTGGCCCGGTATCGCGACGGCATGTGGAAGGCCTGCGAAGCCGGACATCTGACGGCCAGCGCACTGGTGATCGATCCGGAGCGCGGCCGGGTCCTGCTCACCCTGCACCGCAAGCTGCAGATGTGGCTGCAGATGGGCGGCCACTGCGAGCCGCAGGACAGCACGCTGGCCACCGCGGCGCTGCGTGAGGCAACCGAGGAGTCCGGCATCAGCGGCCTGACCCTGCTCGCGGGCGGACCGGTGACACTGGACCGCCACCGTATTCCCGCACCCTGTCACTGGCATCTGGATGTGCAGTACGCGGCGCTGGCGCCGTCGGGCGCGACGGAACAGATCAGCGACGAATCGCTGGACCTGCGCTGGTTCCCGTACGACGAGGTCGCGTCGGTGGCCGATACATCGGTCGTACGGCTGATGACGCGCGTCCGCGCAGCGCTGGAGCAGCGCAGGTAGGGGCGACATGCGGCACGGCTGAGGGGCGGTCTCCAGGGAGACCGCCCCTCAGCCGTGTTGTCCGTGCCGGTGCGCTGCGGCTCAGTTCCAGGAGTTGTTCTGGTTCTGGCCGTGGGCGCCCTGCTGGCCCATTCCGTACTGGGCCCGGATGCCCTGGCCGATCTCGTGGTTCTGCGGGGGCAGCACCTCGCTCGGCTGGACCAGGGCGAAGCCCTGGCCGAGGAAGCTGAGCTCCCAGCCCTCGCCGGTGTTGCCACGCCGCCGCCAGACGCCCGAGGAGTGCGTCTGGGCCTGCATCTGCACGCGCAGCGAGCTGGACCAGGCGACGGTCGCGTCGGCATCGGCGTTGACGTACTTGTCCGGCGTGACCTGCATCATCAGCGGCTGGCCCGAGGTCATCAGAGCGACCTTGCCGGTGCCGGAGATGTTGAGCTGGTACTTGCCGGTGCCCGAGATGCCGTACTGGCTGTCCACCGCGATGACCTCGGTGTGCAGCGAGGAGTCGAGCGCCAGGACGTAGGCGCTGTCCACCGTCATGCCGTCGTGGTCGACATCCACGACATGGATGTACTGCGCGAGGTTGGCTAGGTAGACGGTGCCCTGCCCGGAGCAGCGCATCAGGTCCAGGCCCTCGCCGGTGCTCGCGCGGGCGCGACGCTGCCCGTGCGACTGGTACTCACCGTCGAACTCCATCAGTCCCTGATAGGCGACCATGGCACCCTTGCGGGCGAGGACGTCGTCCTGGCCGGTCAGCGAGACCCGCAGGAGCTGCGGGTTCTGGACGGTGTACCTGTCCTGGGACTGCTGTTCCGTGTAGCTGAAAAGCGGACTCTGCATGGTGTGTTCTCCCTCCCCCTCAGTTCCGGATCCGCAGGCGGTCGGTACTGTCCTCGCTCGGCTGTACGACGACGATGCCCTGGCCGGAGAAAGCCATCTGGTACGCCTCGCCGCTGCCCCGCCCGATGAGCGAGGATGCCTTGAAGCTGCGCTTGCCCTTCACCTTGAGGTTCGGGGACCACGCCACGAGGGCGTCCGGGTCGACGTAGGTCTCGTCCTCGCCGCGTCCGCAGTCGACGACGATCGGTGTGCCGCGCGAGGTGATGGCGACCCAGCCGGTGCCCGAGATGCAGACGTTCCACAGGCCCTGGCCGGCGAACTTCGCGAGGCCCTTGACCCGCTCCACGCCCCAGGTGAGATGGCCGTCGAAGGCGAGGACGTTGGTGCCGTTGACCGAGAGGGAGTCGTTGTTGAGGTTGATGACGACCACATCGGCGCCGTAGTCGGCGAGGTAGAGCAGCCCGTCGCCGGAGCACTTCATGATCGGTGCGCCCTCGCCGGTGATCCACTGGGAAGCGATCTGACGGACTGCGGGCGGGTTGGGTTCGTACTGGATGAAGCCCTCGTACGCGACCATCGAGCCGGTACGTGCGTAGAGGTCCTGGCCGGTGGCCATGGCGACCTTGAGCATCGTGCGGCCGTGGTTCTCCATACGGGCCGTGACGGGGGTCGGGGCGTAGCCCGCGAGTTGCTGGTTCATGACGGGCTCCCTCAGACCTCGTAGGGCTGGACGACGATGAAGTTGCCGGGGGCGCCCCGGAACTGAAGGTTCACGGTCTCTCCGCTGTGTCCCGGGTACGCGTTGCGGCGCAGCCGGACCTGACTGGAGATGATCACCTGGGATGCGGACGACCAGGCCACGACGGCATTGCAGTCGGCGAAGGTGGTCGGGGTGACGGGCAGTACGACAGGGACGCCGTGGGTCTTGACGACGACCGTGCCGGTGCCCTGGAACTGCATGGTGAACAGGGCGCCGCCGGGGATGCCGTGGCCCTCGATCCTGCGGACCTCGTGCTGCAGCGACTCATCGAAGGCGAGGACGTTCTCCGCCGAGACGCAGATGCCGTCGCCCTGCAGCTCGATGGCGTGCAAATGGGAGCCGTCCTCGGCGAGGAAGACCTGTCCGCGGCCGGTGCAGCGCATCAGCTGCATTTCCTGGCCGGTGGAATTGCCGACGATTCGGCCCGCGAAACCGGCACCCTTGTAGCTGAAGTCGACCTTGCCCTGGTACATCACCATGCTGCCCTGGCGGGCGAGCACGGGCGTGCCGCCCATGGTGAGGTCGACCCGCATGAGCTGCTGGTTCTGCGGGGTCCAACGCTGCCCGGTGGCCGTCTCCTTGTATGGCTGGAGCGCGGCCTGAAGACCGGCCCCGGCCTGCGGCACGCCTTGCGGCACTCCCTGGGGCATACCGGGCGGCTGCATTCCGGGAGGCTGCTGGCCGTACGGAGCGGGGGCCTGCTGCCCGTACGGGGCGGCGGGCTGCTGGCCGGGGATCTGCCCGAACTGCGGCTGCTGGGACGGCTGGCCCGGCTGCCCGTACGGAACCGGGGCGGGGGCGGGCGGCGGCATCGTGCCACCGTGCGGTGCCATCGGGGCTGCCATCGTCGGCGCGGCATGCATCTGCTGTTGCGGCGTGGGGGCCGGGGCCTGAGCGGCCGGGGCGCCGAAGGACGGGGCCGGCTGCGGGACTTGGGGTGCCTGCGGCGCGGCCGGGGCACCGAAGGACGGGGCCGGCGCCGGTGCGGCCGCCTGGGCAGGCGGGGCGAACGACGGGGCGGCTGCCTGCGGCTGAGGTGCGGCGGGCTCCTCCTCGGCGACCTCGCCACCGAAGTTCTTCAGCAGCGCGTCGAGGCCACCGTCGAAGCCCTGGCCGACGGCGGCGAACCGCCACACGTCCTTCAGGTAGAAGTCGCCCAGCATCACCGCACGCTCGGTGGTGAACTCCGAACCGTTGAAGGCGTACCTGACGACTTCTTCGCCACCCGCGACGATCCGGATGTACCCGGGGCCGACCTGGGACATCTGCCCGGCGCCGTCGACCGTCGCCGTGAACGACAGCTTGTGGATGTTCGCCGGAATGCGGTCCAGGGTGACGCGGAACGACTCGGTGTCACCGGCCTGGGCTCCAAGGAGCTGAATGGACTCCTCGGGCGATTTAGGCTGATTGAAGAAGATGAAATACCGGTCGTCGGAGAGCTGCTCATTGGCATCGAGGCCGAAGCAGCTGATGTCAAAGGTCAGTCCCGGGCCGGCGATCTGCACACCTACGTACAGGTCCGTCCCCGGCGTGAGATCGCTGATCTTGGCCTTGTGGCCGCGCTGGAATTCCCTGGCCATGCGTAACGACCGTCCCCCATCCCGAATGTGAATGCGTCGCGCCAGGCTAACCGCAAACTCCGACATTGAGCTAAGTCGGTACACACCCGGTACAGAATCGCCGAACGTCACTCGCCGCGCGCAGCAGGCAGATGCGGCAGGCGGTCGGCCGCCACCACCCCTTCGAGGTAGCCGCGAGCCCGCTCAGTCCGCGGGTACGCCTCCAGCAGCCCCCAGAATCGCGGACCATGACCCGGGACCAGCAGATGCGCGAGCTCATGGACGAGCACGTAGTCGACAACGTACTCGGGCATGCCCTGCAGCCGGTGCGACAGTCGGATGCTGCCCTCCGCCGGGGTGCAGGACCCCCATCGGGTGTTCTGATTGGTCACCCACCGCACTGACGCGGGTCTGGCCCGGCTCTGAAAATACTGGGCGGACAACCGTTCGGCCCGCTCGGCGAGTTCGCTGTCGCCGAGGATGCGTTTGCTCTCCTGGGCCGCGAGTTTGTCGAGCATCACGTTCACCCAGCGCTGCTCCTCGGCCTCCGACATCCGGGCAGGGATGAGCACGATGGTGCGGTCTCCCTCCCGGTACGCGGAGACCGTTCTGCTGCGGCGATTGCTCCTGCGGACCTCGACCGCGCTCGTTGCCGAGGTGAGGGGCGGACGGTCCGCCGCGCTGCGCTGATGAGTTCCGGCGCTGCGCGCGGGGGTCTCCCCGGCGAATCCGGGTGACGGGTCGGCGGGCACGCCATGACGTTACCCGGTGTCAGTGGGGGAAGTCCCGCCTCCGGGACCGTTCGCGCTCGATCCGCTCCACGGCATGCACCATTTGAACGACTAATACCCCATGCCTGTGGATAACTTTCTGCACATTTCGACGCCTGCCTGCATTCTGACAACGGATCTCGCAGAGATCCGGGCCACAGCCCACGCACAGAGATCATGGAACACAGACCGGGGGAACGCCGTGTATCCGATGTTGAAGCCCGCACTGCGCCGTGCGTGGCGCGGCCGGGGAACCGTGCAATTCGGGGTGACCCCCGCTCATGCGGTGAAGCTCAGTCCGATGGATATCGCAACGGGCTGTTTTCTGGAACTGCTCGACGGCACGCGCGGCCTGCCGCTGCTGCGCGAGGAAGCCCGTGCGTTGGATCTGTCGGACCTTCAAGTGGACACCTTGGTGGGCCGATTGACGGATGCGGGCCTGATCGACGATGTGCGGGCTGTCGGCCCGGAGACCGATGCGTTACGGAACCGGCCCGGCGCCCTGGAGCGGCACCGCCCCGATCTGGCGTCGCTCTCCGTCGTCCATCCCGAGCCGGGCGGCGGGATGCGGCGACTGGCGGCCCGCCGGGCGATGCGGGTCCAGGTGCGGGGTGCCGGCCGGGTCGGTGCCGCGATCGCGGCGGTGCTGTCCGGATCCGGGGTGGGCCGGGTAGAGGTTCTGGACGGCGGGTGCACCGAGCCGTGGGACGTCTCACCCGGCGGGCTTCCACCGGCGGCCGTCGGGGAGCGCAGGGACACCGCCGCCCGGCAGTTGGTGCGAAGGTCGGCCCCGAGTTCGGCTCCCCGGGCATCGGAGACGGCGGGTTCCTCGGCGGGTGGTGAGCCGGGGCTGTCACTGATCGTGGTCGCCCCTCGCGACGGCCTCGGGGTGTACGCCCCCGACCCGCGTCCGGCCGAACCGTGGATCGCTTCGGGGACTCCCCATCTCTATGCCGGGGTGATGGAGGCGACGGGAGTGGTCGGCCCCCTGGTCCTGCCCGGGGGTACGGCGTGCGCGGGGTGTCTGGCGCTGGAGCGTGCGGACCGGGATGGCCAGTGGCCCAGGATGCTGTCTCAGTGGCAATCCGGGCGGCGCACTGCTGTGCAGGCCTGTGACCTGGGGCTGGCGACTGCAGTGGCCGGTCTGGCGGCCGCCCACGCGCTGTCCTTTCTGGACGGGGAGCTGCCCGCCAGTACGGGGACCCGCTGGGAGGCCGCGCTGCCGCTGTTGGACTGGAGGTCCGAGCGGATCGGGGCGCACCTCGGCTGTTCCTGCGGAGCGACTGGGCACACTGAGGGGGAGCGCGTCTCCGGGGGCGAAGCAGCACACGACACAATGGCTGGGTAACCGCCTCACGCGGTACGGCAGTCTGGGATTTGGAGGGGCTCATGTCTGATCTACCCCGGAAAGCGGTCACCCGTACCGCCAAGTTGGCCGCCCTGCCATTGGGCTTCGCCGGCCGCGCCACGTGGGGTCTGGGCAAGCGGATCGGCGGGAAGTCGGCGGAGTTGGTCGCCCGGGAGGTGCAGCAACGCACTGCGGATCAGCTCTTCAAGGTCCTGGGCGAGTTGAAGGGCGGGGCGATGAAGCTGGGGCAGGCCCTGTCCGTCTTCGAGTCGGCGCTGCCCGAGGAGGTCGCCGGACCGTATAGGGCGGCGCTCACCAAGCTGCAGGAAGCCGCTCCTCCCATGCCCAGCGGCACCGTGCATGCGGTGCTGGAAGAGCGACTCGGCGAGGACTGGCGGGAGCTGTTCCTCGAATTCGAGGACAAGCCGTCGGCCGCCGCATCGATCGGTCAGGTGCACCGGGCGATATGGCACGACGGGCGGGAAATCGCGGTGAAGGTGCAGTATCCGGGCGCCGGAGAAGCGCTGCTCTCGGATCTGACCCAACTCAGCAGGTTCGCCCGGTTGCTCGGTCCGTTGATCCCCGGAATGGACATCAAGCCGCTTATCACGGAGCTGCGCGACCGGGTCTCGGAGGAGCTGGACTACGAGCAGGAGGCACGGTCGCAGCGGGACCACGCCGAGGAGTTCGCGGCCGACCCGGATGTGGTGATCCCCGGCGTGGTGCACCAGTCCGACCAGGTGCTGGTGACGGAGTGGATGGACGGTGTTCCGCTGGCCGATGTGATCGCGGAGGGCACGCCGGAGCAGCGGGACCGGGCCGGCGAGTTGCTGGCGCGCTTTCTCTTCTCGGGCCCAGCGCGCACCGGGCTGCTGCACGCGGACCCCCATCCGGGCAACTTCCGGCTGCTGCCCCCGGAGGACGACGCCGGCGAGGCCGGGCAATGGCGGCTCGGAGTGCTGGACTTCGGCACGGTTGACCGGCTGCCGGGTGGTCTGCCGCAGCCGATCGGGGACTCCCTGCGGCTGACGCTGTCGGGTGATGCGGATGCGGTGTACGAACTGTTGCGCGAGGAGGGGTTCGTCAAGGACTCGATCGACCTCGAACCGGATGCGGTGCTCGAATATCTCCTCCCGATCATCGAACCGGCACAGGTGGAGGAGTTCACCTTCACCCGGAGCTGGATGCGCAATCAGGCGGCCCGGATTGCGGATCCCCGCTCCCCCGCTCATCAGCTCGGCAAGCAGCTGAATCTGCCGCCCACCTATCTGCTGATACACCGGGTGACGCTGAGCACGATCGGGGTACTGTGCCAGCTGGGTGCGACGGTACGGCTGCGTGACGAACTGGAGTCCTGGGTACCGGGGTTCCTGATGAAGAATCAGCAGGAGTCAGTGGTGCAGGAGTTGGCGGGCGACGCGACCGCCGGTGCGTAGGGCGGCCTTCGAGCCCCGGGACCGGGCCCGGGTTGCACTCACGACCGGGAGCGTCGCGCCCCCAAGCCGTAACGCCCCGGGCCATCATGCCCGGGCGGCACCATCAGGGGCGTCACCACCAGGCAGAGTCGAGACGGCTCTCGATCGCCCTGATATGAGTACGGGCGCACTCTTCGCAGAAGTACTCGTGTCTGCCGTTCTCCACGGAGCAGGTCCAGGCCGGCGGTGCGCTCTCGCTGTCGGCGGAGGTACCGCACAGGGCACAGACGACCACGGCGGCGTCCCTCTGCGCGGGTTGCTGAATCCGGTGATGAGTCTCCTCGTCCACCTCGTGACGATAACTCCGTCTCCGCTGTGCCGCGCGGCACCACACAGCACGACCGCACAGCACGACCGCGGGGCCGGCCCGTTCGGACCGGCCCCGCGGAAGGGGTACTGACTATGGGTACTGATTGCTGCTGGGCAGAGCGGCTGCCCGGCAGCGGGTGCTGCTGGTGTTCGGCCTGACTAGTGCATGACTGCCATGGCCAGCGCACGGCGGGCGCGCATCGAGGCGCGCTCGGCCCGGCGCTGCATCCGGCGCGCGGCGGCCAGGCGCACGGCCTGGCGTCGCGCGTCGGCTTCCCTCAGGCGGTCGTGCATATGAGCACGAGCCAGGGCTTCTGGGATGAGTTGCATCTCGCGGGTCCTGTTCTGACGTGAGTCGTTCGCGCCGATGATCGTGACGTTCGGTGTTGCGGAGCCGACGGGCTCATTCGTGGGGACGGACATTGGTGCCTGATTTCGGGGATCGTGGGTGTGGGGGCGGTCGATGGTTCCGATGCGCTTCATGGGTTTGGGGGCCGTGACCCCCAGTCCGGCGGTCACGCCGCGACCGGGTTCTTGCGCGGACGGCCACGCGGCCGCTTGCGAGCAACGACAACGCCCTGGATGAAGAGCTCACCACCCCAGACGCCCCACGGCTCGCGACGCTCCTTGGCGCCGGCGAGGCAGGCCTCGACGAGCGGGCAGGTGCGGCAGAGGGACTTGGCGTACTCGACGTCGGCCGGCGACTCGGCGAAGAAGACCTCCGGGTCGTAGGAGCGGCAGGGGACGGGCACGCCGAGGTTCTCGATGGCGTCGTCGAGCGCGGTGAGCGCAGTGAGGGGGATCAAGGTGGAGTCCTCCGTGAGGCCGGGCGGCGGGATCGTTTCGGAAGGCGGTACGGACGGGGCGTGCGCTTCGAGTTGCACGGTGGGTGGTGTCCTCGTCTGGTCGTTCCGGCCTGTTGGCCGGGGGGCGGCTGGTACCGGGTGTTGCTTGTCCCGAGGCTCCTTCGCGCTGTCTCGTCCGTTTGGACAAAACAAAAGGGCCGCGGATCCCGAGTGGGGTTCCGCGGCCCTGAAGGCGCCGGCCTGATTCTGAATCAGGCTGGATCACTCCAGGGTTCAGGCCCACGGAAGGCCCACATCGTGTGGTGCATCGTCTGCTTCTTGGCGCCGGATTCCGCTCCTGCACCGACAGCCGCAAAGGCATAGGCCTGGGCCTGTCCCTTCGCTACTGCTGCTGCCGGTGCCTGGGTCGGTCGCTCATTGCGCTCCCGCACAGGGAGGTTCGACAGGGACAGCGGGCTGACGGCGGAAATGCCGGACAGACCGGTGCCACGCAGCGAGAACTCCGAAGAGCAGGCGAGGCCGAGCGAGCAGGCGGAGACGACCGAGAGATCGGTCATTTTGTTGGTCTCGATGATGCTGATCACTTCAATCGCCTCCTCTCGGCGTCTCGGGGGGACCGGCAGGCCGGTCCTGCGTATTCGGATAAGTACAGCACAGGGCCAGGGCTTCAGAGAAGTCACTGTTCCCGTGGTTAAGAACCTATGGTGATGACTGGGGCGGGCGCAAACTATTTTTTCGACGAGTTTTTCTCACACCTCGTCAACGGCGTCCCCGAGCCCTTCTTCCACCGTCTCACCTGCGCAAATGGCAAGGACCGCGGTCCCGAACCGATCCAGCTTCCGCGCGCCGACCCCGGAGATCCCGGCCAGTTCGCCCGCGCTGCCCGGCACCGCCTCGGCGATCGCCATCAGCGTCTTGTCCGTGAACACGCAGTACGCGGGCTGACCGATCTCCTTCGCCCGGACCGCCCGCCAGTCGCGCAGCCGCTCGTACAGCGCCTCGTCCATGTCTGAGGGGCAGTCGTCGCAGCGCATCAGCTTCATCTCACCCGCATCGGTGAGGGTCTTGCCGCAGACCCGGCACCGGGCAGGGCCGCGGCGGCCGCGTTTGGCGACCGGTCCGGGGCCCCGTTCGATCCCGCCGCCTCCGGCCGCGCCGCGCGTACCGAGGGCCACCGAGCCGGGGCGCAGTCCGTTCAGGAACCGGCTCGGGCGCCGGGCGGCGCGGCCGCCGGGCGAGCGGGACAGCGACCATGACAACGAGAGATGGAAACGCGCCCGGGTGACGCCGACGTACAACAGCCGACGCTCCTCCTCGATCTGCTCGTCGGTCTTGGCGTAGGTGATCGGCATCATGCCCTCGTTCAGCCCGGCCAGGAACACGGCGTCCCACTCCAGGCCCTTCGCCGAGTGCAGCGAGGCGAGTGTGACTCCCTGGACCGTGGGGGCGTGCTGGGCGGCTGCGCGCTCGTCGAGCTCCGCCACCAGATCGGAGAGTGTCGCCCCCGGCTTGGCCTGTTCGAAATCCTCGGCGAGCCGGACCAGTGCGGCCAGGGACTCCCAGCGGTCGCGCACCGCGCCTGAGCCTGTGGGCGGCTCCGTGGTCCACCCCTTGGTGGAAAGCACCGCGCGCACCTCCGCCGGCAGCCCCTCCGCGTCGTCGAGCAGGGAGTCGTTGCCCCCCGCGCGGGCCGCGCCGCGCAGGGCGATGCCCGCCTCCCGTACCTCCGCGCGTTCGAAGAAGCGCTCCGCGCCGCGCAGCTGGTACGGCACGCCCGCGTCGGCCAGGGCCTGCTCGTAGACCTCGGACTGGGAGTTGACCCGGTAGAGCACGGCGATCTCGCCGGCAGGGACGCCCGCGGCGATCAGATCGCGGATGCGGCGAGCGGTGCCTTCGGCCTCCGCGGGCTCGTCCGCGTATTCCGTACAGACGGGCTCGGGGCCGGGCTCGCGCTGTGAGACCAGTTCGAGCCGGTGCTCGGCGGCGCGGCCGCGGGCCTGGCCGAGCAGCCCGTTCGCCAGATGGACGACCTGGGGGGTGGAGCGGTAGTCCCGGACGAGCTTGACCACCGTCGCGTTGGGGTGGCGGGTCCGGAAGTTCAGCAGGTGGTCGGGGGTGGCTCCGGTGAAGGAGTAGATCGTCTGGCTGGCGTCACCGACGACGCACAGGGTGTCTCTGTCGCCGAGCCAGAGGTCGAGCAGCCGCTGCTGGAGCGGGCTGACGTCCTGGTACTCGTCGACGACGAAGTGCTGGTACTGGCGGCGGACGTGGTCGGCGATGTCGTGGCGGTCCTGAAGAATGGCGACAGTGAGGAGCAGCACATCCTCGAAGTCGATCACCGAGCGGTCGCGCTTCAACTGCTCGTACATCGCATAGATCTGGGAGATCTCGGCCGGATCGCGCGGGGCGTCCCGTTGGGTCTTGGCGACCACGGCCGGATAGTCGGCGGGCACGGTCTGAGTGACCTTGGACCACTCGATCTCGCTGGTGACGTCGCGCAGCTCGTTGCGGTCGAGCCGGATGCGGCAGCGGGCCGCGGCCTCGGCGACCAGCTGGACCTTGCGCTCCAGCAGCCGGGGCAGGTCGCCGCCGACCGCCTTCGGCCAGAAGTACTGGAGCTGGCGCAAGGCGGCGGAGTGGAACGTCCGCGTCTGCACCCCGCCCGCGCCGAGCTGGCGCAGCCGTCCCCGCATCTCGCCCGCAGCCCGGTTGGTAAACGTGACAGCAAGCACACTTGTCGGCTGGAGTATCCCCGCGCGCACCCCGTAGGCGATGCGATGCGTAATCGCACGCGTCTTGCCCGTACCGGCTCCGGCCAGCACACACACCGGGCCGTGCAGGGCCATGGCGACCTCGCGCTGCTCAGGGTCCAGGCCGTCGAGCACGGCGTCGGCCGACTCGGGGACCTGTGGGAAAAGAGAGGAATGCGTTGCTGCTGTCACCCCGCCATGCTGCCAGGTCGGAAGAGGCGGGCGCGGAGGTTGTCCACAGGGGGGCCGCATCTGTCGTACTAATACAGGGGTGGCGGCGGGAATGGTGGTCGGCTCACGTACGTTCCCTTTCCGTGCGGCGACGCACTTTCCAGCTTCTCCGCGTGCCGGATGAGACGGATGAGACAGACGAGTCTGACAAGACTGACGAGACAGAGGAGCGCGAAGACATGTCGGGCACTGTGACGATGTACAGCACCACGTGGTGCGGCTACTGCCGTCGGCTCAAGAGCCAGATGGACCGCGAAGGCATCGCGTACAACGAGATCAACATCGAGCAGGACCCGGACTCCGCGGCCTTCGTCGAGAAGGCCAACGGGGGCAACCAGACCGTTCCCACCGTCCTGGTGGTCGGCTCCACAGGTGTCGAGGCCGTCATGACGAACCCGTCACTGGCCCAGGTGAAGCAGGCGCTCGCCGCCTGATCCCGCCGCTCTGACAGCACAGTCGCGCCCCCTCCGGTCGAGCACCGGAGGGGGCGTTCCTGTACGCGCCCGGGGGTTCTGCAGCCCGTACGCCGTGCGTCAGCCGACGGTTCCCGGCCTCGGGAGCGGCTTGCCGTACCAGAGTTCGATCAGGCGGGCCGCGATCGAGATGCCGAACGGGGGCATGATCTCGCCCGACTCGAAGGCCGCCGTCAGGTCCTCGCGGGAGAACCAGCGGGCCTCCTCGATCTCCTCGCCGTCCACGTTGATCTCCGACGAGGTCGCCCGTGCCATGAAGCCCAGCATCAGGCTGGACGGGAACGGCCAGGGCTGGCTGGCGATGTACTCGACCTCGCCGACCGTGACGCCCACTTCCTCGAACACCTCGCGGGCCACGGACTGCTCGATCGACTCCCCCGGCTCGACGAAGCCCGCGAGCGTCGAGAAGCGGCCCTCGGGCCAGTGCACCTGGCGGCCCAGCAGGGCGCGGTCCTGGTCGTCCGTCACCAGCATGATGACCGCAGGGTCGGTGCGCGGGTAGTGCTCGGCACCGCAGGCCGGGCAGCGGCGGATGTGGCCGGCTGCCGCGATGACCGTGCGCTCGCCGCAACGCGAGCAGAAGCGGTGCAGGCGTTGCCAGTTCTCCAGGGCCACCGCGTGCACCATCAGGCCCGCGTCGCGGGGGCCGAGCAGCAGTCCGGCCTCGCGCAGGCCGGCCGGGCGGGCCGGCTGGTCCATGCGGCCTGGCAGGGAGTCCTTCTGGAGCGCGAAGTAGCTGACGCCGTCCTCGTCGGTGCCGAGGAAGTAGCGGTGGGTCTCGGTGACCGGGGCCTCGAAGGCCGGGGTCATGACGATCTCCGTACCGCCGTCGGCCGTGTCGTCGATCAGCACCTGCCCGCCGGAGACGACGAACACACGGGTGGTCGGGTGGCTCCACGCGGCGGACAGCCAGGCCTCGTCGAGGCGGTGGTGCGCCGCGCGGTCGATGCCACTGGGCGCCGTGAGACCGATGGGCCGGTCTGCGGTGGCGTTGTCGAAGGTGCTCACAGGTGCTTCCTACTCCCCCGGGATGGATCGGGTGTTCAGAGGATTCAGCGGAGTGCGGCGGCCAGCTCGCCCCAGAGGTGGGCGGCTGTCTCCACGCCCTTGAGCAGGAGGTCGAGTTCGACCTTCTCGTTGGGGGCGTGCCAGCCGTCGGACGGTACGGAGATGCCCAGGAAGAGGACGGGTGCGCCGAGCACGTCCTGCAGGTCGGCGGCGGGTCCCGAGCCTCCTTCGCGGGTGAAGAGGATCTTCTGGCCGAAGGCCCGTCCCATGGCGCGGGCCACGGCCTGCAGAGCGGGGTGGTCCAGCGGGGTCAGACAGGGGCGAGTGGCGGGGGCGAAGGTGATCCGGTGACGGACACCGGCCGGGACCTGTGCCTCGGCCCAGGCCCTGACCACCTGCTGGATGTGGTCGGGGTCCTGGCCCGCGACCAGCCGGAAGCTGATCTTCACCAGGGCGGAGGACGGAATGATCGTCTTGCTTCCGGCGCCCTGGTAGCCGCCACCGATGCCGTTGACCTCGGCGGTGGGGCGGGCCCAGATGCGTTCCAGCGTGGAGTGGCCGCCCTCGCCCGACGCCGCTCGTGACTTGGCGGTACGCAGCCAGGTGGCCTCGTCGAAGGGCAGCTCGGCGAAGAGCGCGCGCTCGGTGTCGGTGAGTTCCGTCACCCCGTCGTAGAAACCGGGGATCGCGACCCGTCCGTCCGCGTCGTGCAGTGCGGCGACGAGCCGGGCAACGGCGGTCGCCGGGTTGGGGACCGCGCCGCCGAACGAGCCGGAGTGGATGTCCTGCTCGGGGCCGTACAGCTCGACCTCGCACTCGGCGAGGCCCCGCATACCGGTGCAGACCGTGGGGGTCGTCTCGTCCCACATGCCGGTGTCGGAGACGATCACGGCGTCGGCGGTGAGCCGGGCGGCCTGCTCCTCGACCAGGGCGCGGAAGTTCGGTGAACCGGACTCCTCCTCGCCCTCGATCAGCAGCTTGAGGTTGACGGCCGGGGTGGCGCGGCCGGTGGTGGCGAGGTGGGCCCGGACGCCGAGGGTATGGAAGAACACCTGCCCCTTGTCGTCGGCGGCGCCCCGCCCGTACATGCGGCCGTCGCGGATCACCGGCTCGAACGGGTCGGTGTCCCAGCCGTCCTCGCGGGCGGCGGGCTGCACGTCGTGGTGCCCGTAGACGAGGACTGTCGGGGCGTCCGCGTCGTCGGACGGCCACTCGGCGAAGACTGCGGGAGCGCCGGGCGTCTCCCAGATCTCGGTGACCGGGAAGCCGGTCTCCTCGAGCTTGGCGGACAGCCACTCGGCGCTGCGTCGTACGTCCCCGTCGTGGACCGGCTGGGCGGATACGGACGGAATGCGCAGCCAGGCGGCGAGGTCGTCGAGGAAGGCTGTGCGGTGCTGTTCGGTGTACGTACGGACGGCGCTGTCCGGGGTGTCGCTCATGGCCTTGAGCCTATCGGCCCGTGGAAGGTGGCTCGTCCAACAGGAGCCGCTCCAGCTCCGCCCGGCCCGGGAGGCGGGTGGGGCGGACGGTCTCTCCGCTGCGTACGTACAGGAACGTGGCAGTGACATCGGTGAGCGGCAGGTCGTGCAGCTCGGCCCAGGCCAGACGGTAGACCGCGAGCTGGAGGGGGTCGGCGGTGTTGGTGCGGGTGGTCTTCCAATCGACGATCTCGTACGTGTTCCCGGTGCGGTACACCGCGTCGATACGGCCCCGGATCACCCGGCCGGCCAGAGTGATCTGGAACGGCGTCTCCACGCGGTACGGCGTACGGCGGGCATACGGGGTGCGCTCGAAGGCCTCCTTGAGTGCGGCGAGGTCGCGCTCGTCGGCGATCTCGGCGTCGCTCTCGTCGCCGCCGGGCAGCTCGTCCGGCCCGAGCATGGGCAGCGGCAGCTCCTCGAAGCGGGACTCCACCCAGGCATGGAAGCGAGTACCCCGGCGGGCCGCGGGCTGCGGGGGCCGCGGCATGGGACGGGCCAGCTCCTGGGCGAAGCCGTCGGGGTCGTCGGCGAGACGCAGCAGCTGGGTGGCGGAGAGCGAGGCGGGTACGAGAACGTCGCGCACAGTGGCGCGGGCGCGGCGCAGTTCGCCGGTGAGGGCGTCGAGGTCGCGGTCCCAGGAGGCGAGTGTGCGGGATTCCTCGGGGGTGAGGCGCTGTTCCCCGACGGGCCGGGGCGTGCGGGCAGCCGGGACGTGCGGCGTGGGAGCGGGGGCGTGTGGCCTGGGGACGGGGGCCGGCGGGGGCTCCGACGACAGGACGTCCCAGTCGTCGGCCTCGTCGGGGTACGCCTCGCTGCCAAGGAACGGGTCGTCCTCGTAAGGGGCATCGTACGGATCGTCGTACGGATCCGGGGTGTCGGACGGCGCCTCATACGCATCCGGAACACTCCCCGCCGCGGCCAGGGCCTCCAGATGTGCCATCACCGTGTCCGCGGCGGCCCGGCGGCGGGTCAGGGCGGTGTCGTCCAGGGGGAGCGGCCACGCCCGGTCGGCCTCCTTCTCGGCGAGGGCCGGGTTCTCCTCGTCCTCGGCCGGTTCGTCCGCCCAGGCCTCGATCTCGCCGTGTCCGGCCGCGCAGTGCTCGTACAGCGCGTGCAGGAAGTCGGACGGGCCACGCGGCTTCTTCTGGGTCGGGCCCCACCAGTGGCCGGAGCCGAGCAGCAGGGTGCGGGGCCTGGTGAAGGTGACGTATCCCAGGCGGAGCTCCTCGGTGTGCTGATGCTCCTTCATCTCCTCCTTGAAGCCCTTGAGCCCCTTGGCGTCCCACGAGTGGATGACGGGAAGGGTGGCGGTGTCCCCGCGCAGGGCATGCGGGAGGACCTTGGGCTGGGAGGTCCAGGCGTCGCGGGACTGGCTGCTGGGGAACTGTCCGGTGACCAGGCCGGGCACCGCGACGACGTCCCACTCCAGGCCCTTGGACTTGTGGGCGGTGAGGACCTTGACGGTGTTCTCGCCGCCGGGCAGGGCGTTGTCCAGACCCTTCTCGTACTGGACTGCCGTGCGCAGGAAGCCCAGAAAAGCAAGGAGGGTGGCCTCGCCGTCGACGGCGGCGAAGCGGGCCGCGACGTCGAGGAAGTTGGCGAGGGTCTCGCGGCGGCGGGCGGCCAGGGCGTGCGGCGATGCGGAGAGCTCAACCTCCAGGCCGGTGGTGGCGAGGACGCGGTGCAGCACGTCCATCAGGGGGTCGGCCAGCGAGCGGCGCAGGTCGCGCAGTTCGGCGGCCAGGCGGGCGAAGCGAATGCGGGCCCCGGCGGAGAACGGAAGTCCGTCGTCCTCTCCTCCACCCGATTCGAGGAAGGTGTCCAGGGCATCGGCGAGCGAGATCACTTCGGCCGGGTCGATGCCTTCGACGGCCTCGGCGAGGCGGCGGTCGGGGTCGAAGTCGTCCTCGTCGCCATGGGCGGCGCGGTGGACGAGGAGGCGGGCGCGGCGGCCGAGGAGTGCCAGGTCGCGGGGGCCGATCCGCCAGCGGGGGCCGATGAGCAGCCGGACCAGGGAGGCGTTGGCGCCGGGGTCCTGGAGGACCTCGCACACTGCGACCAGGTCGGCGACCTCAGGCAGGTGCAGCAGCCCGGACAGGCCGACGACCTCGACCGGGATGTCGCGGGCCACCAGCGCGGCCTGGATCTCCGGGAAGTCGCCCGCGGTGCGGCACAGGACGGCGATCTCGCCGGGCGCCTTTCCGGTCCTCACGAGGTGGGCGATCGAGTCGGCGAGCCAGTCGATCTCTTCGGTGTGGGTACGGAGCAGGGCGCAGCGGACGATGCCGTCGCGCTCGGCGCCCGGGGCGGGGCACAGTGCCTCGACGCCTTCGTGCATGGCGCGCAGAGGCGCGGCGAGGCCGTTGGCGAGGTGGAGGAGGCGGCCGCCGCTGCGGCGGTTCTCGCTGAGGGAGTAGCGGGTGGCGGGGGTGCCGTCGGCGTGCGGGAAGTGGAGCGGGAAGTCGTCGAGGTTGGCCACGGAGGCACCGCGCCAGCCGTAGATCGCCTGGCAGGGGTCGCCGACGGCGGTGACGGCATGACCGGTGGCCACCGCCCGGGTGGTCGCGCCGGACTCCGCCCCGGTCACCACCTCCGTAACCCTTGCCTCGGGGCCCCTGCCGAAGAGGGCGGAGAGCAGCAGGCGCTGGGCGACGGAGGTGTCCTGGTACTCGTCGAGCAGCACGACGCGGAATTCGTCGCGCAGGATCGCGCCGACCTCGGGGCGGGTGAGGGCCAGCTCGGCGGAGAGGGCGATCTGGTCGCCGAAGTCGAGGACGTCGCGGCTCTTCTTGGCCTCGCGGTAGCGGCGGGTCAGCTGCAACAGCTCACGACGGGCCTGGGCGGCCTCGGGAATCTTGCGCAGCTCGGCATTGGTCAGCCGGGCCGTTTCCAGCGTACGGAGCAGGTCGGTGTCGTACTCCGCGAGCTGTTCGGGGCGTACGAGATGCTCGGCCAGCTCGGCGTCGAGGGCCAGCAGATCGCTGACCAGCGTGGGGAACGACCTCGTGAGAGCCGGATAGGGGCCGGGCGCCTCGCGCAGTACGCGGGCTGCCAGCTGGTAGCGGGTGGCGTCGGCGAGGAGGCGGGTGGTGGGTTCGAGGCCGATGCGCAGCCCGTGCTCGGTGAGGAGCCGACCGGCGAACGCGTGGTACGTGGAGATGCTGGGCTCGCCCGGAGGGTTGTCCGGATCGATGGCGTCCGGATCGGTGACCCCGGCCGCGATCAGGGCCTTGCGGACGCGCTCGGCGAGCTCGCCCGCCGCCTTGTTGGTGAAGGTGAGTCCGAGGACCTGCTCCGGGGCGACCTGGCCGGTCCCCACCAGCCACACCACGCGCGCCGCCATCACCGTGGTCTTCCCCGACCCGGCTCCGGCCACGATCACCTGCGGGGCGGGCGGCGCTGTGATGCAGGCCGTCTGCTCCGGGGTGAACGGGATCCCGAGGAGCTCCTTCAGCTGCTCGGGATCGGTGATGCGTGAGGACACCCGACAGAGGCTAGCCGCGCGCACTGACAATGTGCCGGGGCCGCCGGACGGTCCGGGCGGGCCGGTGGCCCGCAGCAGGTCCGACCGGCGGCCCGCAACAGGGTCGCCCGGTGGTCCGGGTCCGGACCGCCTTGAGCGCCGATCGCCTCAACTCCTTTGCGAGGGCGGCCTCATGAGCACTCGCCGCATCCGGCCTCGACGTCTCCGGCCCGCACCGGCGCGTCGATACGACCGAGGCGCATCCGGCCCGGGTGTATGACGTATTTCTCGGTGGCAAGGGCAACTACCCCGCCGACCGTGAGGCGGCGGCCGCCGCGCTCGCGGCCGATCCGCGCGGCTGCCTCGATGTCCGGCACAACCAGGACTTCGTGCGCCGTGCAGTGACCTCCCTGGTCACCGAAGCCGGGATCCGACAGTTCCTTGACGTCGGCAGCGGGCTGCCGACGCAGGAGAACGCGCACCGGATCGCCCAGCGGATCGCCCCGGACCCCCATGTCGTCTACGTCGTGGTGGCCCTCGAGCCATGACCGAGCGGCCGGAAGGCTCTCACTCCAGGATGTGACGGCCCTCCGGTTGTGCGCTGCACGAGGCACGGAAGGTGCAGTGCGTGCAGTGCTGGCCGGTCGTGGGGGTGAACCGTTCGTCCAGGACCCGGCCGGCGGCCGTGGCCAGCAGGTCGGAGACCCACTCGCCGGAGAGAGGTTCCTGGGCCTGCACCTTGGGAAGTGCGTCGCCGCCCTCCTTCTTCGGGGCGGGCTGTCGCAGCTGTACGAGTTCCGCGCCGCCGGGGACGGGGCGATCGCCGTCGAAGATCTCGTCGACCGCCCCTTCCCGGACGGCCAGCTGGTACACGGCGAGCTGGGGGTGGCGTGCGACCTCGTCCTTGGTCGGGGACTGCTTGCCGGTCTTGAAGTCGACGACGTACGCCCGGCCCTCGGCGTCCTGTTCGACGCGGTCCATGGAGCCGCGGATCCGTACCTCGTACTCCCCCGCTTCGAGCGTCACGTCGAAGTCGTGTTCGCTCGCGGCGGGGGTGCGGCCGGTGCGGTCCATGACGTGCCAGCGCAGGAAGCGTTCGAGGGCGGCCCTGGCCTGTTCCTTCTCCTGCTGGGACTTCCAGGGGGCGTCGAAGACGAGGCCGTCCCAGACCGAGTCCAGCCGCTCCATCAGGACAGCCAGATCGGCTGGGGTACGCCCGGAGGCCACCTCGTCGGCGAGTACGTGGACGACGTTGCCGAAGCCCTGTGCGGCCGTCGCCGGGGCGTCCGCCTTCACCTCGCGGCCGAGGAACCACTGGAGCGCGCAGGTGTTGGCGAGCTGGTCGAGCGCGCTGCCGGAGAGGGACACGGGCTGGTCCCGGTCGCGGAGCGGAACGGCGGAGCGGGTGGGCTCGTACAGGCCCCACCAGCGGTAGGGATGGGCCGCGGGTACGAGCGGCTGGCCCTCGTCGTCGGTGAGCGCGGCGAGGCGGGCAAGGCGGTGGGCGGCCTCCTCGCGCAGGGCGTCCGAGGCGCCGGGGTCGACGGTGGTGGCGCGGAGTTCGGCGACGAGCGCGGCGACGGCGAGCGGTCGGCGCGGTCGGCCGGTGACGTCGCGCGGTTCGACGCCGAGCTCGGTGAGGAAGCGGGACGGCTGGTCGCCGTCGTCGGCGGGCGCCTTGACCGCGGTGACGACGAGACGTTCGCGTGCGCGGGTCGCAGCGACGTAGAAGAGGCGCCGTTCCTCGGCGAGGAGGGCGCCGGGAGTGAGCGGTTCGGCCAGGCCGTCGCGGCCGATCCGGTCCGCTTCGAGGAGCGAACCGCGGCGGCGCAGGTCCGGCCAGAGCCCCTCCTGCACCCCTGCGACGACGACGAGGCGCCACTCCAGGCCCTTGGACCTGTGCGCGGTCATCAGCCGTACGGCGTCGGGTCGCACCGCGCGCCTGGAGAGGGTGTCGGCGGCGATGTCCTGGGCGTCGACCTCCTCCAGGAAGTTGAGCGCGCCGCGCCCGCCGGTGCGTTCCTCGGCGCGGGCCGCGGTGTCGAAGAGCGCGCAGACGGCGTCGAGGTCGCGGTCGGCGTTGCGGCCGCCCGCACCGCCCCGCAGCGTGGCACGCTCCAGCCGCCCCGGCCACGGGGTGCCGGCCCACAGCTCCCACAGGGCTTCTTCCGCGGTACCGCCGCCTTCGAGAAGCTCGCGCGCCTTGCGCAGGAGCGCGCCGAGGCGCTGGGCGCCGCGGGCGTACGCCGGATCGTGCGCGACGAGCCGTTCGGGCTCGGCGAGCGCGCGGGCCAGCAGGTCGCCGGAGGGTGCCGGTACGCGATTCCCGGCGGCCCGCTCCTCGTCGCGCAGGGCCCGGCCGAGCCGACGCAGGTCGGCCGCGTCCATGGAGCCGAGGGGGGAGGTGAGGAGGGTCAGGGCCGTCTCGGTGTCCAGCCAGGAGGGCGCTTCGGGGACGAATTCCCGGCCGGGAGCCTTTTCGGGGTCCTGGCCGGGAGGAGCCGGGGCCTCCGCCTCCGTCCCCTCCGAGGCCGGGGCCTCCGCCTCCGTCTCCGCACCCGGCGCACCCCGGCGCAGCGCCGCTGTGGCGACCGCGCGGAGGGCCGTCAGGAGCGGGGCCACCGCCGGTTCATGGCGCAGGGGGAGGTCGTCGCCGTCGACCTCCACGGGGACGCCCGCCGAGGTCAGGGCCCGGCGCACCGAGGGGATCGTGCGGCCTCCGGCCCGTACGAGCACCGCCATCTCGTTCCATGGAACGCCGTCCTCCAGATGCGCCCGGCGCAGCAGATCGGCGATGTTGTCGAGTTCGACGGAGGCGGTCGGGTAGGTGTACGTCTCCACGGTTCCGCCCTCGCGGACCGCGGCGAGCTCCCGGTGGGCGCGGACCTTCGCCGAGGGCAGCCGGGTCAGCGGCATCCGACGGGTGAGCAGCCGGGTGGCGGCCAGCAGCTGTCCGCCGGAGCGACGCGAGGTCGTGAGGACGCCGACCGGTGCCGGGGCGCCATCCGCACGCCGGAACATCTCCGGGAAGTCGAGGATGCCGTTCACATCGGCACCCCGGAACGCATAGATCGACTGGTCCGGGTCACCGAAGGCGATCAGGTCCCGGCCGCCCCCGGCCCCCGGGGCGCTCCCCCGGTTGCCGGCCAGTGCATGCAGCAGCCGCACCTGTGCCGGGTCCGTGTCCTGGTACTCGTCCACGAATACCGCGTCGTACTGCCCGGCCAGCAGCGCCGACACCTCGGGGCGTTCCGAGAGCAGCACGGCCCGGTGCACCAGCTCCGCGTAGTCCAGCACCCCCTGTGCGTCCAGCACATCCAGGTACTCGGCGAGAAACTCGGCGGCGGCGCCCCAGTCCGGACGGCCGGTGCGGCGGGCGAAGTCGGACAGCGCGTCCGGGCCCAGGCCCAGCTCGCGGCTGCGGGCGAGCACCGCCCGTACCTCGTCGGCGAAACCGCGCGTGGTCAGACAGGCCCGCAGCTCGTCCGGCCAGCGGATGTGCGCGAAGCCGTCCTGTTCCAGTTCGAGCTGGCCGGCGAGCAGCTCACGGACGGTGACGTCCTGCTCCGGTCCGGAGAGCAGCCGCATCGGTTCGGCGAAGAGGTCGGCGTCCTGATGGGCGCGGACCAGTGCGTAACAGAAGGAGTGGAATGTGGTGGCCTGTGGACCGCGGGCGGCACCGAGCCGGCCGGCCATCCGGTCGCGCAGCTCCACGGCGGCCTTGCGGCTGAAGGTGAGGACCAGGATGCGGGCCGGGTCGCCGCCCCGTGCGACACGTCCGGCGACCGCCTCCACGAGCGTGGTCGTCTTGCCGGTGCCCGGTCCGGCAAGCACCAGGAGCGGGCCTCCGGGGTGGTCGACCACCGCACGTTGCGCCGCGTCCAGAAGGGGGGGATCCACGGAGCCCGGCGGGGTGCGCACCAGTCGGTACGCGCCCGCGGTCCTCCCCCTACGCCCCTGCGGGCGTGGGGGGACCCCCTGCCGTGCCTGCCGGTGCGGACTGTGCCGGGTGAAGGAGGAGGAGCTCACGTGGATCGCCGGTCCTGGTGGGTGTACTGGTGCTGAGGGTGCGGTGCGTGCCGCGAACTGTCGACGCTACGCCAGCGGGGGCGCGCTCCGGGGCGAGTCCGCTGCGTGCCTCGTCACGTTCCGCGTCACGGGGCTGTCGCGTATCGCTTCGTGTTCCACATCACGCGCCGGGCCCGGCGCCGCCCGTTGCGCCCCCGAATGGCCCAAGCTGTCAGATGTGAGCATCTCCGCCCTTGTCCCTGTCCGCGTCCGCGCCCGCACCGCCGGTGACGCCGTCCCACCGCGCCCGCTTCATGTCGAGTCTCGGCAGATGGCCCTCCGCGCTGCGCGACGCCTCGCGCAGCGGGGTGCTCTCCTCGCGGTAGTGGTCCAGCGCCCGCAGTTCGTGGCCTGGCAGCAGAGCCCCGTCTGCGCGCACCACGCGCCACCACGGCACCGCGGCCCCGTACAGCGCCATGACCCGGCCGACCTGGCGCGGGCCGCCGTCGCCCAGCCACTCGGCGACATCTCCGTACGTCATGACACGGCCGGGCGGAATCAGCTCGGCGACATCGAGCACCCGCTCCGCGTACTCCGGCAACTCGTCGATCGTCCGGTCGCCGCTCGTCCGGTATTGACTCATCCGGCCCATCCTGCCGTACGCCACCGACAGCCCGGCCCGGTCCGTGTGCGCCCTTTCACGGGGCGTGCGTGCGGGAGCAAAGGAGCGTATCTTGCGCTTCGCGTGTCCGCGCAGTGCATCCTGATGCCCTCCTCTGTCGCCGGGCCGTGCCACCATCGTGCGGGCGGTGACCGGTGATACGAGAACACGAAGACCAACCAGAGGCGACGAAGGAGCAGGGCGTGCAGCCACCCAAGGCGGCGGACGCCCCTGAGGCCGAGCTGTACCCGGACGCTTCGGACGGACCCGCCGAGAAGCCCGCTGCGGAGCAGGAAAAGTCCGGTGCGGAGCAAGGGGAGGTCCCCGAGCACCTGGTCGGCTCGACGCTCTCGTCCGCCGCGGCGGAACAGGCCGAGCGCGTCTCGGGAGACGAGCCGCTGCTCGCCGCCCGGGTACACCGCCCCTCCGATCTCATGCGGCTCCTCATCGGGGTCCTGGCGATCGCCGTCCTGCTCTCGGTCATCGCGTTCGCCCACGGCACGACCACCGGTCTCGAGCAGGACATCAACAAGGGAACCGGCCAGGCGCCCGACATCCTGATCAAGACCGGCGGTCTGGTCTCCAGCATCGCCGTGCTGCTCGTTCCGGTCGCGTTCGCCATCGAGCGGCTGATCAAACGCGACGGACTACGGATCGCGGACGGCGTGCTCGCCGCCGTACTGGCACACGGCGTCACGCTCGCCACTGACCTCTGGGTGGCCAAGTCCGCCCCCGGCACCATTCAGGACGCCCTGACCCAGCCGCAGCCCGGTGACGGGCTCACCGATCCCGTACACGGCTATCTCGCCCCCGTGATCGCCTATATGACGGCGGTCGGGATGGCGAGACGGCCGCGCTGGCGGGTCGTGCTGTGGGTGGTGCTGCTGCTCGACGCGTTCGCCATGCTGGTCAGCGGCTATACGACCCCGTTCTCGATCATCCTCACCGTGCTGATCGGCTGGACCGTGGCGTACGGCACGCTGTACGCGGTCGGCTCGCCGAACGTACGGCCGACCGGTCAGCATCTGATGGCCGGTCTGCGCCATGTCGGCTTCCACCCGGTCACCGCGATGCGCGCCGAGGACGCACCCGAATCCGGCGATCAGAACGACCGCGGGCGCCGCTATCTGGTCACCCTGGAGGACGGGCCACCACTCGATGTGACGGTCGTCGACCGCGAGCAACAGGCCCAGGGCTTCTTCTACCGGGTGTGGCGCAGGCTCACCCTGCGCGGCATCACCCAGCACCGCTCCATCCAGTCGCTGCGTCAGGCTTTGGAGCAGGAGGCGCTGCTCGCGTACGCGGCGATCGCCGCCGGGGCCAACGCACCCAAGCTGATCGCCACCTCCGAGCTCGGGCCCGACGCCGTGATGCTGGTGTACGAGCACATCGGCGGCCGTTCCCTGGACGCGCTGGAGGACTCGGAGATCACCGACGAGCTGGTGCGCGGGGCCTGGCGCCAGGTGAAGGCGCTCCAGTCGCGGCGGATCGCGCACCGCAGGCTCACCGGCGACGCCATCCTGGTCGATCGTTCCGGCAAGGTGTTCGTCACCGATCTGCGCGGCGGCGAGATCGCGGCCGGTGATCTGGTCCTGCGGATGGATGTCGCTCAGCTGCTGACCACCACGGGTCTGCGGGTGGGTGCCGAGCGGGCCGTCGCCGGTGCTCTGGACGTGCTCGGCCCCGATGCCGTCGCGGACTGTCTGCCGCTGCTCCAGCCGATCGCACTGAGCCGCTCCACCCGGGCGACCCTGCGCCGGCTCGCCCGGGAACGCTCGCAGCGCGAGCGCGAGGCGGTGCTCGATGCATCGGACGCGGCCAAGCGTGCCAGGGCGCTCGAACACGGGGTGGCTCAGGAGACCTCCACCGCCGGTCCGGTGCCGGACCACAAGGCCGCCCGCAAGTCGCTGCGCAACCAGAAGCAGGCCGAGAAGCGGGCCATGGGCGACGCGCTGGAAGAGGCGCGCGAGGAGGATCTGCTCTCCCAGATGCGGCAGCAGGTGCTGCTGATCCGGCCGCAGGCACCGGTCGAACCGGTACGGCTGGAGCGCATCAAGGCGCGCACCCTGGTCAGCTGCATCGCCGGCGCCATCGCCGCGTACTACCTCCTCTCGCAGGTCACCCAGGCCGACTTCGGTGCGGTCGTCGAGCAGGCGGAGTGGGGCTGGGTGGCGGCCGCGGTCGGATTCTCGGCCCTCAGCTATGTCGCAGCGGCGATGAGCCTGCTGGGCTTCGTGCCGGAGCGGGTGCCGTTCGGCAGGACCGTGCTGGCGCAGGTCGCCGGGTCCTTCGTGAAGATCGTCGCCCCTGCCGCGGTCGGCGGTGTGGCGCTGAACACCCGATTCCTGCAGCGCGCCGGGGTGCGTCCGGGCCTCGCCGTGGCGAGTGTCGGCGCCTCGCAGCTGTTCGGTCTCGGCTGCCACATTCTGCTGCTGGCGGCGTTCGGCTATCTGACCGGTACCGAGAAGACCCCGTCCTCGCTCACTCCTTCCAGGACCGTGATCGCCGGGCTGCTGACGGTCGCGGTGCTGGTGCTGGTGGTGACGGCGGTTCCGTTCCTGCGGAAGTTCGTGGTGACGCGGGTGCGGTCGCTGTTCGCCGGAGTCGTGCCGCGCATGCTCGACGTGGTGCAGCGGCCGCAGAAGCTGCTGACGGGCATCGGCGGAATGCTGCTGCTGACCGGCCTGTTCGTGATGTGTCTGGACGCGTCGGTCCGGGCGTTCAGCGGCCCGGACGTGCCGCATCTCAGTTACGCGAGCATCGCGGTGGTCTTCCTGGCCGGTAACGCGCTGGGGTCGGCGGCGCCCACACCGGGCGGAATGGGCGCGGTCGAGGGCGCGCTGACGCTGGGGCTGATCGCGGTCGGCCTGCCGAAGGAGGTCGCGGCACCGGCCGTTCTGCTGTACCGACTGCTGACGCTGTGGCTGCCGGTGCTTCCCGGCTGGCTCTGCTTCAACCATCTGACCCGCAAGGGCGAGCTCTGACCCGCAAGGGCGAGCTGACAGTTCCTCAGCCGCAGCGCGCGCCTGGCCGCAAGGCCGATCGGGCGACCGGGGAGAGCCCCGGCCACCCGCTTGGACCAGTGCCTCGTGCACGGGTCCGGTTCCCACCGCACGATGGGGCCATGAGGACCTCTCCCGCCCTGCGTGCCGCCGCTCTCGCCGCCGCCGTCACCGTGCTCCTTCCCATCACCGCCTGCTCGGAGAGCGGCAACAAGGACGACCCGGACGGGCCGCCGCGCTCTCCGCTTTCGGCGAATGCCGCCGAGGCGAGCAACTCCGGCGACCTCGTCTCCCAGAAGCTGACGTGGAAGCCCTGCCCGGCCCCGTCCCCGGCACAGGGCGGCGGAAAGGCCCCGTCGCCCCTGCCCGACGGCACCCCCTGGGAGTGTTCCTTCATGAAGGCCCCGCTCGACTACGCGAATCCGGGCGGCGAGACGATCGAGCTGGCACTCATCCGGGCCAGGGCCAAGAATCCGGACAAGCGGATCGGCTCCCTCATCTTCAACTTCGGCGGCCCCGGCGCTTCCGGCGTCGCCACCCTGCCCGCCTTCGGCAACGACTACGACAAGCTCCGCGCCGGCTACGACCTGGTCAGCTTCGACCCGCGCGGGGTCGGCCGCAGTGCGGGCGTGGAGTGCGAGACCGACCGGCAGCTCGACGCCCGCTACGAGACCGACGCCACCCCGAACGACAGCGCCGAGGTGAATGCCTTCGTCGAGGACACCAAGACCTTCGCGTTGGCCTGCAAGAAGAACTCCGGCAAGGAGCTCCCCTACGTCGGCACCACCGACGCCGCCCGCGACATGGATCTGATGCGTCAGGTGCTCGGCGACAAGAAGCTGTACTACTTCGGCATCTCGTACGGCACCGAACTGGGCGGCGTCTACGCCAACTTGTTCCCGAAGAACGTCGGCAGGTCGGTGCTGGACGGGGTGGTCGACCCGACCCTGGACTCCGAGCAGGCCTCGCTCGGCCAGGCCAAGGGGTTCCAGCTCGCGCTGGACAACTTCACCGAGGACTGCGTCAACCGCGGCGCCGCCTGCAAGCTCCCCGGTTCCACCGGGAAGGAGGTCGAGCAGGGGATCTCCGGCCTTCTCACCCGGCTGGAGAAGAAGCCGATCCCGGGGATCGGGTCCCGGCAGCTGACGCAGACCCTGGCCACCACCGGCATCGCGGCCGCCCTCTACTCCAAGGAGACCTGGCCGCTGCTGGAGCAGGGAGTGGACGAGGCCGACGGCGGGGACGGCGCGCTGCTCCTCGCTCTCGCGGACTCGCTGAACGGCCGTGAGGCCGACGGTCGCTACGACAATTCGATGGCCGCCAACACCGCCATCAACTGCGCCGACTCCAAGCAGCGGTTCACCGCGGACCAGACCATGGCGAAGCTCCCGGAGTTCCAGTCCGCCTCACCGGTCTTCGGTGACTATCTGGGCTGGGGTCTGATGGCCTGCACCGGCTGGCCGGTGGCGGGCGCCTGGGAGACCCCGGACGTCAGCGCCCCGGGCGCGGCCCCCATCCTCGTCATCGGCACCACCGGCGACCCGGCGACACCGTACAAGGGAGCGAAGGCGATGGCCGACGCGCTGGGCAAGGGCGTCGGTGTGCAGATGACGTACGAGGGCCAGGGGCACGGCGCGTACAACAGCGGCAATGCCTGTGTGCAGAAGGTCGTGGGCAACTATCTGCTGAACGGCAAGGTTCCGGCGGCCGGGACGGTCTGCAAGTAGTTCACCGTCTCGGACGGCCCGGGCCCTGTCGTCGACCTGCCGTCATCGCCCCCACGGCAGAAAGCAGTTCGACAACAGGACCTAGCATGGGCGCACTTTCTGTACGTCGTATGTACAGGCACATCGGGGAGGGACGTACACGTGGTCGGACACGCACGCACCGGGGCTCTGGCGGGCGTCGCGCTTCTGCTGACGGGGCTGCTCGCGGGCTGTGACGGGGGTACGGACGACAAGCCGGCCGACAGGACGGACCGCAGTGCGGCGTCCTCGCCCGGCCGGTCGTCCACTCCGAGCGGGCAGCCCGGCATGCCCGAGCTGCCCGCCGCCCTCACCTCCCAGCGGCCGGACTGGAACAGCTGCGATGCCCCCGCGGGCGGCAGCGCACCCGGTGACGACTGGCTGTGCGCGGCGGTCAAGGTGCCGCTGGACTAAGCGAAGCCGGACGGCGACACCATCGGGATCGGCCGTGACGAGAAGGGGCACTACGACACCCAGAACCACTCGCAGCGCGCCATCTCCTGCGCGGACAGCAAGCTCCGGCCGACGGCGGCCGAGGCCAGGGCCATGCTGCCCGAGTTCCGGAAGCTGTCCCCGGTGTTCGGCCCGTTCCTGGCATGGGACACGGCCGGCTGGTGTGCCGAGTGGCCGGTGAAGGGTGAGCACGACAACCCGGAGGCGAGCGCTCCGGGCTCCGGTCCGATCCTGGTGGTCGGTACGACCGGTGACCCGGCGACGCCCTACGAGGGTGCGCAAAAGATGGCGGACGAGCTGGGCAAGGGCGTCGGCATCATGCTCACCAACAAGGGTGAGGGGCACGGCGCGTACGGCGAGAGCACGTGTGTGACGTCGACCGTGAACGCGTACTTCCTCGACGGAAAGGTCCCGGCGGACGGCAAGACCTGCTCGTGACGCGGGACGTGTGCATGCCGAAGGGGCCGGTCCGCAGTACGCGGACCGGCCCCTTCGGCATGCTGAGCGTTTAGACCGACCGGCAATTGGGGGGTGGGTGAAGGAGCGGGGCTGGGGTGCGTGCATCGCAAGGCGGAGGATTGAGCCATGGCGAATGGGGCCTCCCCTGCTCGAGCGAAGCCGAGAACTCGGGGAACATGGTGATTGACGACAACGCCGCGAGGTGCGTGCCCCAGCCCCGTGACGCCGCCCCCCAATTGCCGGTCGGTCTCAGTACACCGGCTTCTCGGGCTCGATCTGGTTGACCCAGCCGATCACGCCGCCGCCCACGTGCACCGCGTCGGCGAAGCCCGCCGACTTGAGGACCGCGAGGACCTCGGCGCTGCGGACACCGGTCTTGCAGTGCAGGACGATGCGCTTGTCCTGCGGGAGGTCCTGGAGGGCGTTGCCCATCAGGAACTCGTTCTTCGGGATCAGCCGGGCGCCGGGGATCGAGACGATCTCGAACTCGTTCGGCTCACGGACGTCGATGATCTCGATCTTCTCATCCGTGTCGATCCACTCCTTGAGCTGCTTGGGAGTGATCGTGGAGCCGAGCGCCGCCTCCTGGGCCTCCTCGGACACGACGCCGCAGAAGGCCTCGTAGTCGATGAGCTCGGTGACGGTCGGCTTCTCGCCGCAGACCGCGCAGTCGGGGTCCTTGCGGACCTTGACCTGGCGATACTGCATCTCCAGGGCGTCGTAGATCATCAGCCGGCCGACCAGCGGGTCGCCGATACCCGCGAGCAGCTTGATGGCCTCCGTGACCTGGATGGAACCGACCGAGGCACAGAGCACCCCGAGCACGCCGCCCTCGGCGCAGGAGGGGACCATGCCCGGCGGGGGCGGTTCCGGGTAGAGGCAGCGGTAGCAGGGGCCGTGCTCGGACCAGAAGACGGACGCCTGACCGTCGAACCGGTAGATCGAACCCCAGATGTACGGCTTGTTCAGCAGTACGGCTGCGTCGTTGACCAGATAGCGGGTGGCGAAGTTGTCCGTGCCGTCCACGATCAGGTCGTACTGGGCGAAGATGTCCATCACGTTGTCGGCTTCGAGCCGCTCCTCGTGAAGGACCACATTCACGTACGGGTTGATGCCCAGCACCGAGTCCTTGGCGGATTCGGCCTTGGAGCGGCCGATGTCGGCCTGGCTGTGGATGATCTGGCGCTGCAGGTTCGACTCGTCGACCTCGTCGAACTCCACGATGCCGAGCGTGCCGACACCGGCGGCGGCCAGGTACATCAGGGCCGGCGAACCGAGACCGCCGGCGCCGACACAGAGGACCTTTGCGTTCTTCAGCCGCTTCTGTCCGTCCATCCCGACATCCGGGATGATCAGGTGGCGGGAGTACCTGCGGACCTCGTCGACGGTGAGCTCAGCAGCTGGCTCGACCAGGGGTGGCAGCGACACAGGAACCTCAACAATGCAGGTGGTCGGTTTCTACGTACTTCATCTACGTACGGTTGTTCTTGCCGTAACACTGCCACGCCCCTTCTCATTCCGAGATACCCGGTCCGATCCGCGAGACGATTTCGTCCCAGTACCTGGGCAGCGCCGCGAATGGGTCTGTTCGCCCGTGTCGGTTGTCCCGGTCCGTGAAGAAGATCGTGCCCGCGCCCTGCCAGCGGGCGATGCGCATGGCCTCTTCGAGGTGGGTGCGCGGGACGCCGTGGACGAAGTGCGCGAACCGCTCCGGCGGATAGGCGGCGGTCCACTCCGCCACCTGCGACCAGCGGTAGTCGGTCCACGGTCCGGAGAAGGTGACCAACTGGTCGGCGGCCTCGGCATAGCCCGGATGCGGATGGGTGCCCGGCCCCAGCACCAGCAGCCCGCGCTCCTCCCTGTGGTCACCGTGTTCGAGAAGCGTGGCGAGTGTGCTGGTGAGACGGCGGACCGCTACGAGGTCGGTACGCCCGGCCGGGCACCGGCCGAGATAGAAGCCGTCGACGCGGTACCAGTCGATAAAGGACTGCGCGTCGGCGATCAGCTCGCCGAAGGGGCGGCTGCCGAAGGCCAGATCGAGGTGGCCGAGCAGTCGGCCGCCCGCCGCCCGAATGGAGTCCTGCGGGGTTTCGCCGTGCACGGCCCGCTCCCGCGCGTTGCGGAGCCGGCCCGCGGCCTCCAGACAGTGCGGGTCGGGGCGGGCGCCGGGGCCGTTGTCGATGTTGAGGACCGCCCAGTGCAGCGGGGTGCCGGGGCGGGTGAGCTCGGCCCATTCGGTGGGGGCGAGCAGCGGATGCGCGTAACCGGGGACGCCGAAGCCGAGTTGTTCGGCGCCGCTGGTCCGGTGGGCGGTCTCGGTGGGGGTCAGATACGGCACGCCGCCTCCATCCAGATGTCGGCGAGGGACTCCTCCAGATTGATCCGGGGGCGCCAGCCGAGCCGGTCCCTGGCGGTGCGGACGTCGGCCTGCTGCCAGGCCCCGCAGCCGTCCGGGTAGGGGGAGGGGGTCGCCGAGAGATGCTCGATGACCGACTCGGTGGAGGCGCGCGGGGCGCCGATGGGCAGCCGGGGCGGGGGCGCGTCGAGTTCGTGGAGCGCGCCCGCGTATCCGGCGACCCTGGCGAGGACGGCGGCCGCGTCCCGGAGCCGCACGGCGCGACCGGTGCCGATGTTGACGACGCCCTGCGCGGCGGAGAGCGAGGCGGCGTGCACGGCGCGCGCGACATCACGTACGTCGACGAAGTCGCGCTGCACCCCGAGCCCGCTGAGCTTCAGCTCGCCGTCGCCGGACTGCATGGCCCGGCGCATCGCCTCGGCGAGCCTGCCGAGCGGGGAACCGGCCGGGGTGCCGGGGCCGACCGGGGAGAAGACCCGCAGCACGACCGCGTCGAGGCCGGAGCCGAGGACGAGCTCGGTGGCTGCGAGCTTGCTCACGCCGTACGGGCCGCCGGGGCGCGGAATTGCGTCCTCTGCGGTCGATGAGCCGGGCTGCGAGGGCCCGTACTCCGACGAACAGCCGACCTGGACGAGACGGGCCGTACAGCCGCTGCGCCGCATTGCCTCGCAGACGGTGGCGACGGCGACGGTGTTGTGGCGGGTCAGATCGCGGGCCCCGCCGCGGGTGGCGCCCGCGCAGTTGACGACGACCCCGGGGTGGACGGCGTCCAGGAAGCGGGTCAGCGCCCCGGGGCTGCCGCCGGCGAGGTCGAACCGTACGTCGGCGTCGTCGCCGCGGCCGAGCGCCGTGAGGTGCACGGCGGGGTCGGCGAGGAGACGGTCGGCCACGAACCGGCCGAGGAATCCGTTGGCTCCGAGCAGCAGCACCCTCATCGCGCGCCCCCTCGGTGCCGACGGCGGGCTGCCGGTGCGGGGGATTGGGGGGTCATGTCCGGTGTCTCCTTGAGGAAGTGTGGTGCGGTACGGGGGAAGGACCCGCGGCGTCGGCTCCGCGGGGGCGTGCGGGTGGTTCGTATGCGGGGGTGGAGCGGTGGTGCGGCTTCGGTCGCGCGGGTTACGCGGTGTTGCGGGTTTCGTCGCCGGGTGTGGCGTGGGCGGATGCCCGGGAGAGGGCGATGGTGGCGGTGATCAGCAGCCCGAGCGCGGCTGCGCCACAGGCGACGGCGGGTACGGCTCCCGTGCCGGCCGCCACGACAAGGGCATCGACGGGGCGGGCGAGGAAGTGCAGACCGGGCAGCCGCCCGGCCAGGACCAGGGCGGGTGCCAGCGCTTCGAGGGCGCAGGCGGCGGCGAGTCCGACGGCGGCGGGTTCTGGGAAGCCGTGCACGGTCAGCAGCCGGGCCAGCAGGAGCAGCACACCGAGCGCGGCCGCCCCGACGAAGGCGCCGCCGCCCCCGTACCCCAGATGCGCGACGTAGAGCAGCCCGGCGAGGACGCACAGGTGGAGTGCGACGGCTCCGAACAGCAGGGGGCGCACACCTGCGGCGAACTCCTCCAGTGCGCGGCTGCCGATGAGTTTGCGGTGTGCGTGTACGGAGAAGAGGTGCGCGCACCAAGCGGCCGGGGCGACGGAGAGGGCCAGCCCCAGCAGCGGTGCGGGGGTGAGCGTCCAGGGGCCTTCGGGGCCGCCGCTGAGTACCTGGTCGAGCAGCGCTTCGCCGTACAGGACATAGCCGAGGAGCCAGCAGCCGTACACATGGGCGGTGCCGGAGGACCGGCCTTCGGCGTGCAGGGGGCCGCTGCGCAGGCTGAGGACGAGTCCGACGATGCCGACGAGCGCTCCGGTGAGGGCGATCGCAAGCCGTCCCTGGCCTCCGAGCACCCCCTCGGTAAGCCTCAGTGCGCCGGCGGTCGCGATGCAGGCCGCGCCCGGCACCAGTGCGCGGAGCGACCAGGCGGCGCGCGTCTCGGTGTCGCGATCCGGCGCGCGGAGCGCTGTTGCGGGCTCCCCCGCCACGGCGGGTACCCGGGCGAAGAGCTCCTCGGCGAGCGAGAAGACATCGCGGTGCCGGTAGCGGGCGGCGGCGCGGTCGGTGACACCATGGGCTTCGAGCCCGGCGGCGATCTCCAGCGGATCGACGGCCCGCTCGCACAGCTCGCGATGGCGGTGCATCAGCGATTTCACAGGGTCGGCGGGACCGCGGCGCGAGGCGTTGAGCTTGCGCGCCGAAGCGGCGCGCGCGATCTCGGGGGCGCGGGGAGTCGCGGCCCCCTCTGCGGAAGTCTGCTCTGCGGAGGTCCGCTCTGCGGAGACCTGCTCTGCGGCGGTGTGCCCTGCGGCGGCTTTCTCCGTGGCCGCTTTCTCTGTAACTTTCGGTGCGGAGGAGGACTCGGCGTCCGGAGCCGTGAGGGGACCGGCCTCGGCCGATACGTCACCGGCCTCGACGCCCCGAGAAGCCTCGTTCCGAGCAGCATCGTCCGGCACGCCCACGGGCTCGACCGCAGCTGCCGCCACCGCTGCCGGGTCCGGGGTCGGCGGGCCCCACACCGGCTCCGAGGTCTCGGCGACGAGCGCCCCCGAGCGGAGGTCCCAGCTTCCGCCGGTGGTCGGTGTGGCGGGTGCGTCGGACACCTCGGTCGGGCCGCCCATGGTGATTCCTCCGTGATCGTCGCCGACTGCGTCGGACCGTCCCGGCCCGCCGCTTCGGCCCGGCCCGGCCGTCCCCTGTTGCTGTTCACACATCGCCGCCACCCGCTCCCCGCGCTCCCGCGCAGATGGTCCTGGGCTCTGCGGCCCAGCTGGGTGTGCGGTCGGCCGTGCCTGCCGGGGCGGGGCCCGAGGCCGTCCACGGGACCTGGACGTGCGCCTCGGGCGGAGTGGCGAACGGGCGCGGTTCGCCGTCGGCGTTCACCGTGTCGGCTTCCCTGCGCACCGGTGTGTGCGAGATCAGCTCCAGGTAAATGCCGCGAAATGCCGCGAGGTTCTGTTCGACGGTGAAGAGTTCGAGCGCGCGGGCGCGCGCCGCCGCTCCGAGCCGCGCGCGGCGCTCGGGGTCGCGCAGCAGTGCGAGACAGGCGTCGGCGAGCGCCCTGGGATTGCGCGGGGGCACCACGAGCCCGGTACCTCCGATGACTTCGACCACCGCGCCGACGTCCGTCGACACCGTGGCCCGTCCGCAGAACATCGCCTCGACGAGGCTGATGGGGAAGCCCTCGACAACGCTGGAGAGGACGACGACCCCACCCGCCGCATAGGCCTCCGACAGATCCGGCACCTCGGCTCCGCCGATGTCCTCGAAGGAGACCGGGTTGTCACCGACGGCGTGTGCGTCCGTGGCCTCGTCGGGGAACAGTTGGGCGGCGAGTGCCCGGCAGTGCGCGAGATAGGTGGCACCTTCCGGGCCCTGCGCCGGAGCGCCGATGATCCGCAGCCGGGCATCCGGTTCGGCCTTCCGCACCTCCGCGAAGGCGTGCAGCAGCGCGATCAGGTCCTTGGCGGGCTCGATCCGGCCGACCCAGACCAGCGTGTCGTCGGGACCGCTGTCGCCGCTCTCCCCCAGGACCGTGAACCGGCCGGACTCCATGCCGGGGTGGACTGTGCGCAGCTTCTCGCGCTCGGCACCGCACCGTTCCTGCCAGCGGCGGGCGTGGGTGTTGCCGGGGGTGACGATCGCGGCCTGCCGGTACACCTCGGTGGCGAGCCGTCCGTGGAAGTTGGCGAGCAGGGCGCGTACCGGCGCACTCAGGGGGGTGTCGGTCACTGCGAGGTAGTGCGCCCGCAGTTGCACGCTGTGCTCGGTGACCAGCAGCGGTACCCCGAAGAAGCGTTTGGCCAGCAGCCCCGGCAGCGCCGCGGCACCACCGGATGTGGCGTGGCAGAGGTCGACCGCGCCGAGGCTCTCCTCGTCGTACCAGTCGAGGGAGAGCGGGCGCAGTACCAGGGCGAGCTCCCGGGCGAAGGCGAGGAAGTCGGGGACGGTGGCGGTCTGGACGGTGCGCCCGGTGCCCGGGGCACGGCAGGCGGCTTCAAGCACGCGTACGGCGGTTTCGGAGCGGAGCGCCGCTGGGAGCCCCCCGTGTTCGCGGGCCAGCTCGGCCAGTCCGTACAGGCCGTCCGTGAACTGCGCGTCCGCCACTCCGGCGGCCGTACGCCCTGTACGCCCGCCTTCGCTCCGTTCACCGAAACCCGCGCCTGCGGCATCGTCCTCGCCGCTCGTCGCACCCGCCGTGCAGACGGAGGTCGCGAGAGCCGTGAAGTACGCCGCGAAACGCTGTCTTTCGCGCCGTCCGTACGAGCGTCCGCCCCCGCCCGTCATCATCCGGGCGAGCAGCCCCTTGGAGGCGTGGGTGCCCAGGATGTCCTCGTCGGCCGTCCACAGCGGCACCGTCCGCACCCGGCCGACCGGTGCCGGAAGCCGGACCCAGCCCTGCGCTTCCTGTTCGGCGGAGCGGCTGAGCGCGAAGAGATCGAACTCGTGCTGCGAGAGTCCGCGCACCAGACGGTCGCACCAGAGTCTGGACTCACCGGTCGCATACGGATAACCACCGTCGGTGAGGAGTCCGATCCGCACGAGCACACCCCCGATCTCCCTTGTGGTCGGCCGCCGTTGGAACAGCGACTCACAGCGGGACGACCGTAAGCGGATACGCCGGTGGCGCGACGGACGGTTGTCCGTCGCGCCACCGAAAGGGGTGAACCGTCGTAACTTTCCCGCCCCGATGGCGTTCTGTCGCGCTATGGGAGCGATCGGTCACGCAGGGTCAGGCCGCGGCCAGTTCCTTGCGGGCTGCGCGGCGCACTGCCGCGAGCGCCGGATCGAGCGCGGGAACGGCCGCCAGGAGCTGCTTGGTGTACGGGTCCCGGGGGTCTCCGTACACCTGGTCCGCCTCGCCCTCCTCGACGATCCGGCCCCGTCGCATGACGGCGACCCGGTCGCTGACCTGCCGTACGACGGCGAGGTCGTGAGCGATGAAGACCAGAGCAAGCCCCAGCTCCCGCTGCACCTGCGCCAGCAGGGCGGTCACCTGGGCCTGGGTCGTCACATCGAGTGCGGAGACGGCCTCGTCGCAGACGATCAGTTCCGGCTCGGCGGCCAGCGCCCGTGCGATCCCGACGCGCTGGCGCTGTCCGCCGCTGAACTCGTGCGGGTAGCGGTCGTACTGCTCGGGGTCGAGCCCGACCCGCTTCAGCAGATCCCGTACCCGGGACCGGATCACGACCTCGTCGCGCTCCCCGGAGGCCCGCAGCGGGTCGGCGACCGATTCGCCGATCGAGCGGCGCGGGTTGAGGGAGGAGACGGGGTCCTGGAAGACCATCTGCACCCGGGCCCGGCGGGTGAGCCGCCCGGAGGTGGGCTCCGACAGTCCCACGAGCATCCGCCCGAGGGTGGTCTTTCCGCTGCCGCTCTCGCCGACGATGCCAAGGGTTTCGCCACGCCGGACTGTGAGAGAGACACCGTCGACGGCGGCGAGGGCGGACTTGCCCCTGCCGAACACCTGCCGGACGTCGACGGCTTCGACGAGCGGCTCACTCCCGACGAGTTCCTCACCATGGACGGATGCCTCGCCCTCGTCCGCGGCCGGCTTCTCGTCCGAGGCCGCCGGGCGGGCCGGAATGCGTGGCACCGCCGCCAGCAGCGCCTGCGTGTACGGCTCGCGCGGCGCCACGAGCACCTCGCCCACCGGCCCCCGTTCCACCGCCCGCCCCGACTGCATGACCAGTACCTCGTCAACCGATTCGGCCGCCACGCCCACGTCATGCGTGACCAGCAGCAACCCCATGCCCGTCTCCCGCCGCAGATTGTGCAGCAGATCCAGGATCTGGGCCTGGACGGTGACGTCCAGGGCGGTCGTCGGCTCGTCGGCGATCAGCAGCTGGGGTTCGCAGGCCAGGGCCATCGCGATCAGTGCCCGCTGCCGCATCCCGCCGGAGAACTCGTGCGGCCGGGACCGGGAGCGCCGTACCGCGTCGGGAATCCCGACCCGGTCCAGCACCTCGACGGCCCGGGCCCGCGCCACACGCCGGGAGGCACGGTTGTGAACCCGGTACACCTGGGCGATCTGGTCGCCCACCGCGTAGTACGGGTCCAGCGAGGACAACGGGTCCTGGAAGACCATCGCCGCCTTCGCGCCCCGCAGGGAACGCAGTTCCGCGTCGTCCGCCGCGGTCACGTCCACCCCGGCGACCCGGATCGAGCCGCCGACCCTGGCCCCGGTCCCCCGGTGCAGTCCGAGCAGGGCGTACGCCGACGCGCTCTTGCCGGAGCCGGACTCACCGACGACGCCGAGTGCGCCGCCGGCCTCCAGCGAGAACGACAGCTTCTCCACCGCGCGTACGTCGCCGAACGAGATCGAGAGATCGCAGACTTCGACCAGGCTCATGCCAGCACCACCCGTCGGTCGGCCATCGCCTGCAGAATGTCCGCGACGGCATTGGCAAGGACGACGAAGAATCCGGTGACGAGCACCAGACCGACGACCACCGGAAGGTCCACGTGCTTCACGGCGTCGACGAGTTCGCGGCCGACCCCCGGAATCCCGAAGAGGGATTCGGTGAGTACAGCGCCGCCGAACATCGAGCCGATGTCCAGTGCGCCGAGCGCGATCACCGGCGCCAGCGCACCGCGCAGCGCGTGCCGCCCGACGAGCGCCCGCTCGCTGACCCCGTACGCCCTGAAGGTGCGCACATGGTCCTCGGCCAGGGTCTCCAGCATCGAGGCCCGGGTCATCCGGGCGTACGGGGCCGCGGACACCAGCGCCAGCGAGATCCAGGGCAGCAGCAGGTTCCAGGCCCACTGCTCGGGGTTCTCGGTGAGGGGCACATAGTCCGGGAACGGAAGGATCTGGAGCGCCGTGACCAGGATGATGATCAGCAGCAGGCCGATGACGAAGACCGGTGTGGCCATGCCGGCCAGAGTGATCCCGGTGAGGATGCGCTCGGTCAGCCGCCCGCGCCGCCACACCGAGAGCAGCCCGGTGCCGACACCGAGCAGCATCCACAGCACGAAGGCGCCGACGGCGAGCGAGGCGGTCGCCGGGAGCTTGGCCAGGATCAGCTCGGTGACCTGCTGGTCGCTCTGGTACGAGAGCCCCAGGCAGGGCGCCTGGCAGTGCAGCATCCCGGTTCCGGTCGAGTAGTCACGGCCGGCGAAGAGCCCCTGGAGGAAGTGCGCGTACTGCATGTACAACGGGTCGCCCAGGTGCAGTTGTTCGCTGACCTGTGCCACCTGCGCGGGCGAGCAGCGCGGACCACAGGCGATCTGTGCGACGTTGCCGGGGGCGACGTAGAAGGCCGCGTAGACGACGATGCTGAGCGCGAGCAGCACGAAGAGCGCCCCGCCGAGGCGCCTGAGCAGGAACCACCTCATGCCTCGGCCTCCTTCTTCCGGCCGGTGCCGATCCGCAGCCGGGATTCGGCGCGTGGGTCGAGTGCGGTGCGTACGCCCTCGCCGAGGACGGTCAGCGCCAGCACGGTGACGAAGAGCAGCAGGGCGGGGATCAGCAGATAGGTGGGCGCCGCCTGGTACCAGGTGTCGGCGTCGCTGAGCATCTGCCCCCAGGAGGGTGTGGGCGGCTTGATGCCGACGCCGAGGAAGGACAGGGCCGCTTCGACGACGATGTCGGCCGGGAAGAGCAGCACGGCGTACGTGATGACGGGCGCGGCCAGTGCGGGCAGCAGTTCGCGCCTGGCGATCTGCCAGGAGCCCCAGCCGCTGAGCCGGGCGGCGGAGACATGGTCGAGCGATTTCAGCGCGAGCGTCTGAGCGCGCACGATCTTCGAGATGCCGGACCAGCCGACCAGGCCGATGATCACGGCGATCAGGACCGGGCGCGGGAAGCTCGTGGGGACGACGGCGAGCGCGCCGAGCGCGATCACCATGACGGGCAGCGCGACCACGACGTCGGTGACCCGGCTGAGTGCCTGGTCGACGAAGCGGTTGCCGAGCCCGGCCGCGAGACCGACGCCGACCCCGATGATCACCTGGAGCAGGGTGGCGGCGAGCGCGACGCCGAGCGAGACCCGTGCCCCGTAGACGACGCGTGCGAACAGGTCGCGTCCGGTGAGCGGTTCGACGCCGAGCCAGTGCTCGGCGCTGATCCCGCCGAAGGAGCCGAGCGGTACCCCGCCGGTGGCGGAGTCGACGAAATCCGGGTGGTACGTGGTGGGGTCCTGGCCCTCGATGCCCGCGAGCAGCGGTGCGGCGAGCGCGATCAGGATGAGCAGGGCGACGACGACGGCCGCCACGAGGGCCTCGCGCCGGGCGCGCAGCCGCCGCCAGAACGAATGGGCCCCGGAGTCGGGGGCCTTGACGGCCCCCGACTCCTCGGCCAGTAGAGCTTCGGCCATGGTTACTTGACCGCGACCTGCGAGATGTCGAGCACGCCGGTCCAGTCGCTGATCACGACGTTCTTGATGGACTCGCCGTACAGGCGCTTGTAGACCGGGTGGAACAGCGGCACCGTCAGTGCCTGCTCACCGACCTTCTCGTCGAGCGCGCCCCAGCGCTTCGCGGCGGCGCTCAGGTCGGTCAGCTTGTTGATCTCGTCGATCTCCTTGTTGACCGCGGGGTCGTTCAGCTGGGCGGAGTTGAAGTTGTACCCGGCCTTGACGATCTGGCGCCCGTCGAAGATCGGTGCGAAGAACGGACCGCCGGACGGCCAGTCGGCGCCCCAGCCGCCGAGGAAGAAGCCGGGCTCGCTCTTCACGTTGTAGACCGTGTCGGAGTAGTCGTTGCTCTCCAGGCCCTGGAGCTTGACGGTGATGCCTGCCTTCTTCAGCGCCTCCTGGAGCGCGGTGGCGATCTCCGGGCTGGTGGCGAAGTCCTTGTCGTTGGAGTGCGTGAGGGTGACGGTCAGCCCCTTGGGGTAGCCGGCCTCCTTCAGCAGCTCCTTGGCCTTGGCGGCGTTGCCGGACTTCCCGGCCGGGAAGTGGTCGTACGGGGTGTACCCGAAGGCCTTCTGGTCGGGGAGGAAGGTGGTGGCGGGCTCGGCGAGCGAGGAGCCGCCGGCTGCGTTGACCACGGAGGAGCGGTCGACGGCGTACGAGATCGCCTGGCGCACCTTCGGGTTGTCGAACGGCTTCACCTTCGGGTTGAAGGCGATGTAATTGGTGTAGCCGAAGTGGCCGGTGCCGACGCGGGCGGCGAGCTTCTTGTCGCCGGTGACCTTGGCGAGCTCGGCCGGGCCCAGGTTGGTGTCGGTGGTGACGGCGGCCGCGTCGGCACCCTGCGATGCGGAGAGGCGCTGGTTGATGACGGCGGAGTCGAGCCCGGAGCGCACGTCGATCCGGTCGGGGTAGGCCTTGCGCTCCTTGTCGGTCGCGGCCGACCAGTGCGGGTTGCGTTCCAGGACGAGGCGCTCGCCGTCGCCCTCGTTCTCGACGACCTTGTACGGCCCCGAGGAGATCGGGTGCTCCTCGTACTTGGTGCCCTTGTCCTTGGCCTTCGGCACCGGGGTCGTCTGGGTCTGCGTGGCCAGGAAGGGGAATTCACCCTCCGGCTTGTCGAGGTGGAAGACGATCGTCTTCGCGTCGGGCGTCTCGATCGAGTCGAGGCCCTTCTTGTCCTTGTAGGGGCCCTGGTAGTCGGCCCCGCCGATCAGCCAGTCGCGCAGGTAGGGCGCACCGCCGGAGAGCTCGGCGGCGAAGGAGCGCTCGATGCCGTACTTGATGTCGGCACTCGTGATCGCGGTGCCGTCCTCGTACTTCAGGCCGTCCTTGAGGGTGTACGTCCACACGGTGGCGTTCTTACTGGGCGTGCCCAGGTCGGTCGCCAGGTCGGGGACGACCTTCGCGCCCGCTGCGCCGTCCTCCCGGTTGCGGGTGGTGAGCGTACGGAAGACGAGGGACGGGACGTTGCCGCCGCCGGAGGTGTAGAGCCGGGCGGGGTCGAAGTCCTCCTGCGGCTTGCTGTTGAGGACAGTGAGCGTGCCGCCCTTCTCGGGCGGGCCCGCTGCGCCGGAATTGCCGTCGCTGTCCTTGCTGTCCTGGGGCCCGCAGGCCGCGGCACCCGCGACCACGACGAGTACTACGGCGGCCGCTGCCACGCGGCGCGATATGACGGACGGTTGACGCATCGGAAGGTGACCTCTCGGAGTACTGCCTGAAGAAAAGAACGGAGGGAATTTCCGTGCAGGCAGCAACGAGAGCGAGTGCACACAACCGGTCGGCACATGGAAAAAGATGACCGGAACACTGAAACTGTCGCGCCTGCGGACGGAGTGCGCCCAGGCGCGGCAGTCGTGCATGGTCGTCCGGGCCGGTTCAGGGCTCGGACAGAGGGCCGACGCGCGCTCGGGCAGGCGTCAGCAACAGTGGATGTCGGCGACGCTGTGCCCGGTCACGCCGATGAGCGCCAGCTCTATGGCGGCGCGTTCGGGGGTGACGGGGCTGCGTGACATGCCGAGAAATATGGATCACCACCCAGGAGATGTCAACGCATAATGAGACGACCATCTCAACATGCGGACGGCTTGGGGCGGGGACGCACCGACCGGCAGATGGCGGCGGAGCCCGGCTCGTTCGACGAGACGGTCCGGCATACCCCCCGGCCCGACCCTCCTCGATTCAACTGCCCGGATACACCCAGGCGTTGGACCGGCACTTGATCCCGTCGATGTCCAGGGACTTGGTCTGCTGCTGCATCACCGGAGCGAGGGCTCCCGGCGTGCCACAACTCACATGGTCGTGCCCCAGCCGGTGACCGACCTCATGGTTGATCAGCATCTGGCGGTAGGCGAAGAGTTTGTCCGGGCCGAACGTCGACGAACCCTGCGCCCAGCGGTAGGCGTTGATCATCACGCGTTCGGTCGCCGCGGAGTCGCACGAGACGTTGTCCTCGGTCGTGTCCAGGCCCGACTTCCGGCACCAGTCCCCGGTGGTCCCGGGACTGGCCAGGGTGATCACGAAATCGGGGTCGTCGGAGGAGATCCGCTCGAACGTCATGGCGCCGTCGTGTGCCCAGCTGCGGTCGTCGTTGAGCGTCTCCTGGACGGCCCGGGCAAAGAGCGAGGCGTCGAGCCCGAGGCCCTGCTCGACATCGATCCGGTAGCGGTACTTGTGGCCCCTGCCCGGGGCCTTCGCCGTACCCGGAACCGCCTCGAACTTCCCGGACCCATGGAGTTTCGGGGAGAGCGGATACGCCTTGGCCATCTTCTCCGCGTACGAAAGGGACTTGACCTGCGCCGCCTTCGGGGTCGGCCGGTCGTCCGAGCGGGAGGCGCCGTCGGTGCCGTCCCGGTCGACGCCCGCGGGCTGCGCGGCACTGGTCCCGCCGCTGTCGTGGGCGACCTGCCCGGCCACGACCACCGCGAGCACGGTGGTCACCGCGGCGGCCGCGATACCGGTGAAGGTGCGGCCCCTGGTGCCCTTGCCGTCCTTGGTGGGCGTCGGCGCGTCGGCGTCACCGTGCGGCGGCTGCTCGTCCCACTCGCCGACCGAGCTGTACGGTTCGGCCGACGGGGCCGACGGGGCGGAAGGCCCACGGGGCGCGGGGGGTTCAGGTGGCGTGTCGAAAGCCTCGACGAACTCGCGCCGCGGTCCCGGTACCACCAGTCGACCACCGGCCTGCTGCTGGCGCCGGGGCACCGTCTGCTGCGGCCCGGTCCCCCAGCCGCCGCCGGGTTCACGCTGTTCGGGGTGGCCGCCGCGGACGTGGCCGGTCTGCCGGAACGGGGTGTGCCCGTCCGCACCGGCCGGTGTGTCGGCCGGCCTCCGGCGCCGCCCACTGCCGGGCCCCGGACGTACGCCCTCGCGATCACCGCCTGTATTCGCGACGGCGGCCTCGATGTCGGCCCCCGCGGGTTCGGGGCCCTTTCGACTATGTCGTCCCACGCCCCGGATCAGCTCCCGCCGCGTTCGTCGAGCAGTTCCCGGAACGCCTGGGCGACCGCCTCCGGATACTCCATCATCGCCACGTGCCCCGCGTCGGGCAGTGTCAGCAGCCGCGAATCGCGGAAGGCCGCGGACGCCCTGCGTGCCATCCGGTACGAGACCAGCTGGTCCCGTCCGCCGTACACGAGCTGGGTCGGTGCGAGCACCCGCTCGGCCTGGCGCCACAGTCCGTGCTGCCCGCCCAGCGTGTACGCATCGACGATGCCACGTGCCGAGCGCGCCATCGCGTCCCAGAAGTACGGCAGCTCCAGCCGACGCTCCATTTCGGCCACCGCTTCACGGAAGCCCGATTCGCAGACGCGCGCCGGATCGCCGTAACAGAGTGCCATGACGCCGCGCGTGCGCTCTTCCGCGGTCCAGTCCCTGGTCATCCTGGCGAACAGGGTTGCGACGCCCGGAACGGCGAGCAGTCCGGTCGGTACGGCGGGCCGCTGCACCCGGATCTCGGGGAGCGCGGGCGAGATGAGGGTGAGGGTGCGCACCAGGTCGGGGCGGACCGCGGCAACCCTGGTGGCCACGGCGCCGCCGAGCGAATTGCCGAACAGATGGACGGGCCCGCGCTCCCCCGCGTCGAGGAACCGGATCACGGCACGGGCATGACCGGTGACCGAGTAGTTGCCGTCGTCCGGCGGCGGCGAGTCGCCGAAACCGGGCAGGTCGACCGCCTCGCCGTCCACCAGGTCCTGGAGCAGCGGCATCAGCGCCGACCAGTTCTGCGAGGAGCCGCCGAGCCCGTGCACATAGAGCGCGGGCGGCAGCCCGGTCCGCTCCGGCGGCCGGGATCGGACGGTCAGCGTCAGTCCGGGCAGCGCGACGGAGCGCAGCTCCTCCCCCTCCGCGACCCTGACGGTGCTCACCGTGGGGGCCACCGCGGTGGCGGCGCGGACTCCCGGCAGCTCGGTCGAAGACATGCGGCAATGTTACGAGACGATCACACCGCGGTTCATGTGTTCGCGGTCACACACCGCATAGCGGCTGGCAGGGGTAGCTCCTAGGCTCGAAGCAAGGAAGGGAGTCACCATGACGGTCGACCCCAGTGACCCGGAGACCTTCGAGGACATCCAGCCGGACGAGCCGGACCAGGAGACGCCCCGGGCGGACGCCGCCGAGCAGCGGGCCGATCTCCAGCAGCGGCAGGACGAACCGCTCACGGACATCGACCGGGACAGCGCCAATGAGGCGGATGCGGTGGAGCAGGCTCGTGTTGTCACACAGGATGAAGATGATTACCGCTGATACGCCCCGCTTTGCCCCATCGGTCGACGAATCTGTGGCTACCGCAGCCGTCCGGTCCGTGAAATTCTGCGTCCGCGCCGCGCGTACCCGGGTTACCCAAAAGTACGATGGCTGTACGGCGCAGCGTGCATGGAAAGGCTGTGTCCGATCACAAATTTGGGAGGCGGCGTGACAGCCATCGAGCAGACCGAGGCGGCGCGCCCGCGGGGCACTCGACTGCCTCGCCGCGCCCGACGCAATCAGCTGCTGGGCGCCGCGCAGGAAGTATTTGTGGCGCAGGGTTACCACTCCGCCGCGATGGACGACATCGCCGAGCGGGCGGGGGTCAGCAAGCCGGTGCTCTATCAGCACTTCCCGGGCAAGCTGGAGCTCTATCTGGCCCTGCTCGACCAGCACTGCGAGTCGCTGCTCCAGGCGGTCCGCACGGCGCTGGCGTCGACGACCGACAACAAACTTCGCGTCGCCGCGACGATGGACGCGTACTTCGCATACGTCGAGGACGAGGGCGGCGCCTTCCGGCTGGTCTTCGAGTCGGACCTGACCAATGAGCCCGCGGTGCGCGAGCGCGTCGACCGGGTCTCGCTGCAGTGCGCGGAGGCCATCTCCGACGTCATCGCCGGTGACACGGGACTGTCCAAGGACGAGTCCATGCTGCTCGCGGTGGGTCTGGGCGGTGTCTCCCAGGTGGTCGCCCGCTACTGGCTCTCCAGCCAGTCCGCCATTCCGCGGGACACGGCGGTGCAGCTGCTCACATCGCTGGCCTGGCGGGGCATCGCGGGCTTCCCGCTGCACGGCATCGATCAGCACTGAATGGAAGTCGCCGGGTGCGGTCGGCGCCCGTGTTCGCTGCGGGCGTTGCCCACCGGCCGCTGGCGGATCCCCTCAGCGGGCTAATGTGTGCTGCGTACGGCGCGGTTCACCGCGCAGGGACTGACCGTCGGAGGGACATAGCCGTGGAGGTCAAGATCGGGGTGCAGCACACGCCCCGGGAGATCGTTCTGGAGAGCGGGCTTTCCGCCGAAGAGGTCGAGAGCACAGTCGCCGAGGCTCTCACCGGTAAGGCGCAGCTGCTCAGCCTCACGGACGAGAAGGGCCGCAAGGTCCTGGTGCCGGCCGACCGGATCGCGTACGTGGAGATCGGCGAGCCGAGCACGCGCCGCGTGGGGTTCGGCGCGCTGTAGGCAGCACGCTCGAAGCGGTGACCGTGGCAGCGGCCCGGTGGGAATTCCCCGCCGGGCCGCTTTCCGTTCCGGCCCGCTTTTCGGTCCGCGTCCGCGTCCGCGTTTCCGTCAGCCGGGCGATTCCTGAGCGAACCCTGTTCAAGGAGGGTTGCGTTCCGCAACCCTCGGGTAGTACCGCTAACGACCGATTTACCCGCCCCGCAACTCGCGAGGTGATCATCTGTGATCTTGGAATTCCTCGGCTCCGTCGTGCTCGGGCTCGCCCTCGCCTGGGTGGCGCTCCGCTCGCTGCCGCACCGGCTCCCGTCCCGCCGTGCCGTCTTCGCCACCGGCGCTCTGGGAGCGGTGTTCGGAGCGTTTCTCATGCACTCGGTGCTGGGCCCGGACCACGTCGTGGCCACGCTGATCGGCGCGGCGCTGATCGGGGCCGTGACGCTCTCGCTGCTGGTCCGCCCCGGCAGCCACCGCCTGAGCCGATCAGCGGCGGCCTGAAGCCGTCCGGCACCCGCGGGGACGGACGCCGGACGGCCCCGGTGAACCGACTACGCGGCGAGCCCGAGCGCGGCCATCCGCTTGGTGTGCGCCTCGGTGATCCGCGAGAACATCCTCCCGACCTCCGCCAGGTCGAATCCGTCGGCCACACCCCCGACGAGCATCGTCGACAGTGCGTCGCGCTCGGCCACCACCCGCTGTGCCTGCGAGAGCGCCTCGCCCATCAGCCGGCGCGCCCACAGCGCGAGCCGCCCGCCGACACGCGGGTCGGCCTCGATCGCGGCGCGCACCTTCTCGACGGCGAAGTTGCCGTGGCCCGTGTCGTCGAGCACGGCGAGGACGAGAGAGCGGGTGTCCGAGTCGAGCCGGGCGGCGACCTCGCGGTAGAAGTCACTGGCGATCGAATCGCCGACGTAGGCCTTGACCAGGCCCTCCAGCCAGTCCGACGGCGCGGTCTGGCGGTGGAAGTCGTCGAGCGCCTTGGCGAACGGCTCCATCGCGCCCGTCGGCTCCACCTCGATCGCGGTCAGCCGGTCCGTCAGCCGCTCGAAGTGATGGAATTCGGCGGAGGCCATCTTTGCCAGCTCCGCCTTGTCGGCCAGCGTCGGCGCGAGTTTGGCGTCCTCGGCGAGCCGCTCGAAGGCCGCCAGCTCCCCGTAGGCAAGTGCTCCCAGCAGGTCGACAACCGCCGCCCTGTATTGCGGGTCGGCAGAGGCCTGCTCCCAGCCCTGGGCAGCGACCTGCGTGTGCTCGCTTTCGGCCACGGCAATCCTTTCTGAATCGGCTGTGATGCATCGCATACAGCTGATAGCTTCCCTACTGCGCTTCGCCGCGCCGGGCAGGGCTTGTCCGTCATGAAGCTGTCTGGCAGTCAAGTGAGAAGCCCCTCCGGGGAGGAGTCACGAAGCGCAGAATAGTCCGCGCTCAGCTTGAGGGAAGACCCTGTCCGGCATTGTCGGACAGGCCCTCTCGTGACGTACCACCCAACACATGTGCGCGATTCCGGGGTACAGTGGTATTGCGCTACTGAGTATTTTGGATGTACCTGCGGCGTGAACCTTAGTGAAATCAAATGAGGATGCCCGGTCGGTGGCCCGATCGGCTCCGACCCGACAGCCCTCCACGCGGGGCGTACGCCACGTACGACCGCAGATGAGGGGCCCCTCAGCGGCACGAGCGCTCGAGCGACGGCAGTGGTCCCGCGCCACCCGGCCCATCCACGGCCGGATGACCAACCCCGGCACGGTACGACCCCCAGCGTTCGCCTCGGACCGCGTCTCACAGAAGAGGCAGCACCCTGACTACGTTCCGAGAACTCGGGATTCTTCCCGAGACGACCGAGGCCCTTGAGGCCGTCGGCATTGTGTCCCCGTTCCCCATCCAGGAGATGACGCTTCCCGTCGCGCTCTCCGGCTCCGATGTCATCGGCCAGGCCAAGACCGGCACCGGCAAGACCCTCGGTTTCGGTCTGCCGCTGCTGGAGCGCGTCACCGTCCCCGCGGACGTCGAGGCGGGCCGGGCCGAGCCCGAGCAACTGACCGAGGCACCGCAGGCTCTGGTCGTCGTCCCCACCCGCGAGCTCTGCCAGCAGGTCACCAACGACCTGCTGACCGCCGGCAAGGTGCGTAACGTCCGCGTTCTCGCGATCTACGGCGGCCGCGCGTACGAGCCACAGGTCGAGGCCCTGAAGAAGGGCGTCGATGTGATCGTCGGCACCCCGGGCCGACTGCTCGACCTCGCCGGGCAGCGCAAGCTCGACCTCTCGCACGTCCGCGCACTCGTGCTCGACGAGGCCGACGAGATGCTCGACCTGGGCTTCCTGCCCGACGTCGAGAAGATCATCACCATGCTTCCGCCGAAGCGGCAGACGATGCTGTTCTCTGCGACCATGCCGGGCGCCGTCATCGGCCTCGCGCGGCGCTACATGTCTCAGCCGACACACATCCGCGCCACCTCGCCCGACGGTGAGGGCGCGACCGTCGCGAACATCTCGCAGCATGTCTTCCGGGCCCACTCGATGGACAAGCCGGAGATGGTCTCCCGCATCCTGCAGGCCAACGGCCGCGGACTCGCGATGATCTTCTGCCGTACGAAGCGCACGGCCGCCGACATCGCCGAGCAGCTGGAGAAGCGCGGTTTCGCGTCCGGCGCAGTCCACGGCGACCTCGGCCAGGGTGCGCGCGAGCAGGCACTGCGCGCGTTCCGCAACGGCAAGGTGGACGTGCTCGTCTGCACCGACGTGGCGGCCCGCGGTATCGATGTCGAGGGTGTGACCCACGTCATCAACTATCAGTCGCCGGAGGACGAGAAGACGTACCTCCACCGCATCGGCCGGACCGGCCGTGCGGGCGCCAAGGGCATCGCGATCACACTGGTCGACTGGGACGACATCCCGCGCTGGCAGCTGATCAACAAGGCGCTGGACCTGAAGTTCAACGACCCGGTCGAGACGTACTCCACCTCGCCCCACCTCTTCGAGGAGCTCGACATCCCGGCCGGCACCAAGGGTGTCCTGCCGCGTGCCGAGCGGACCCGTGCGGGTCTGCGGGCCGAGGAGATCGAGGACCTGGGCGAGACGGGCGGCCGCGGTCGCAAGTCCTCCGCCGTGTCCTCGGCGCCCGCCGTCCGTGAGGAGCGTGCGCCGCGTACGCCGCGTCAGCGTCGTCGTACGCGGGGCGGCTCCGCGGTCGAGGAGGCCGCCGCCGTCGCCACGGTGCCGGCCCCGTCCACCGAGGTGGACGACGCCCCGTCGGAGCCGCGTACGCCGCGCCGCCGTCGCCGTACCCGCGTCGGCGCCCCGGACGTCGCAGCCGAGGCCGCTGTGACCACGGTGGAGGCTCCGGCCGCCGCCGTCGCCACGAAGACCGAGGTCGAGGCCGAGCCCGCGACCGAGACCAAGCCGCGCCGCCGCCGCACCCGAGCCGCCGTCGTGAAGCCGGTCGCGGACGAGGTCGACTTCCAGATCGCGCCCATCGCCGAGCCGGTGCCCGAGACGAGGGCGGTGACCAAGCCGCGCCGCCGCGCCCGCGTCATCAAGCCGGCCGAGGACGAGGTCGACTTCCAGATCGCGCCGATCTCCGAGCCCAACCCGGAGACCAAGCCGCGTCGCCGCACCCGTGCTGCAGCCAAGCCGAAGACGGAGGCTGTGGCCCAGGCGCCGGTCGCCGAGGGCGAGGCGAAGCCGCGGAGGCGGCGGGCGCCGCGTGCGGCTGCCGCCAAGACCGAGGGCTGAGCACGGAGCGCTGACTGATCCGGGGCTCCGCCCCGGACCCCGCTCCTCGAACGCCTGAGGGGCTTGATTTCGCCGGACGGGCTTGAGGGCATCCTCAAGCCCGTCCGGCGTTCGAGGACATAACCTCGTCCCATGAGTCGGCCGCCCACCTTCGCCCCGCCCCCCTGCGCCCACGCCCGCCAGCTCCGCACCGCGCGCGGGGACTTCGCCGTGCTGGACGCCTCGCCGCGCACCGCGCCGCGCGGTACCGCCCTTCTGCTGCCCGGTTACACAGGCAGCAAGGAGGACTTCATCGCACTCCTCGAACCGCTCTGTGCCGCCGGGTACCGGACCGTCGCCGTGGACGGTCGCGGGCAGTACGAGACCGAGGGGACGACCCGTCAAGGGGACTACGCACAGGGCGAGTTGGCCCGTGATGTACTCGCGCAGGCCACCGCTCCCGGCATCGGCGGCGAGGGCCCCGTGCATCTGGTCGGGCACTCGCTCGGCGGGCAGATCGCCCGCGCCGCCGTGCTGCTGGACGCCTCGCCGTTCCGTTCGCTGACCCTCATGTCGTCCGGACCGGCACAGGTCACCGAGGCCCAGCAGCTCAAGGTGAAGATGCTCGGCGACGCGCTCGCGACGCTGAGCATGGCCGAGGTGTGGGAGGCGATGCGCGCCCTCGACCCGCCCGAGGACGCGGCGACGGACGGCGAGGCTCTGCGCCGGCGCTGGCTGCGCCACCAGCCCGCCCAGCTGATCGCCACCGGCCGCCAGCTGGCGGCCGAGCCGGACCGGGTGGCCGAACTCGCCGCCGTACCTCTGCCCCTCCATGTGCTCTCCGGCGAGCGCGACGACACCTGGCCGGTGCCACTGCTCGACGAGATGGCCCAGCGGCTGGGCGCACGCCGCACCCGGATCGCGGGCGCCGAGCACTCCCCCAATACGGACCGTCCGGAGCAGACGGCGGCCGCGCTCGTCTCCTTCTGGGACAGCCTGTAGGCAATGGCCGTCAGAACTCAGTACTGCGCCTGCAGATGCTGCCAGAAACCGTCACGCAGCGCCCGCCGCAGATGTGCGTGGCCGCGCAGCGAGTGCTGCAGCAGCCGTTCGGCCTCGACCAGCAGGTCCTGGTCGACGGAGCCCGGCAGGTACGGATGTCCGGGCAGCAGATCCGCGAGGGACTCGCGGCCCCGGGCGGCCAGCCAGGCAGCGGCGATCTGCGCACCGACGAAGCGGACGTCTTCGCGCGAGGGCGCGGGGGTGTCGTCTTCGTAGGTGGTGACGGGGCGTCTGGTGACGTACGGGCGGCAGAAGTCCAAGTCGAAGGTGCGCTGGCTGTCGACCTCCCAGAGCAGCGGTTCGGCCTGGTTGCGCCCCTCCCCCGCCTCGATGCCCCACAGGTGCACCCGGGCCCCGTACCCCTGCGCCGCCTCGACCGCTGACACCAGGTCCTCGTCGCCGCCGACCAGTGCCGCGTCGCTGATGGCGCGGTGCCGGGCGAGCGATTCGAGGTCGGTGCGGATGAGTGAGTCGACTCCCTTCTGCTGGTTGTTGGCGTTGAGGTTGCCGAGTCTGACCTTGACGTCGGGGAGTTCGGCGATGGACTGCTGCTCGACGGTGTGGATGCGTCGCCTGGCTCCGTCGTACCAGTACACGCGCAGCAGCCTGCTGTCCGCGAAGATCGTGCGGGCCTTGTCGATGAAGGCCTCGATCAGCCCTTCCGCATCGAGGTCGAAGGAGCGGCGGTCCTCGGTGCCGGTGACGAGCAGTCCGGCCGCGGCGTACACATAGCCCGCGTCCACGAAGATCGCGTGGGTCGAGGGGGTCTTCGACACCTCGGCGAGCACGCGCTGGAGCAGCTCGTTGGTGCGGTCCAGGCGCTCGCGGATCTCTGTCTCGTTCATTCGGGCCTCGTCGCCGGATCGCGCTCGGCGACCTGCTGGTACTTAGACATCCAAAAAATTTCCTTAGCGTAGGGAATGTTTGCAGGAGGCAAGCCGTTGTACACCTCGTGGAGCGCAAGACATAGGTGTCGGGCGCTCTCATCCTTGCGGACGGGTCACCCGTCCTCCCAGTAGTTCTCCAGCAGGAGGATCAGACGAAGGGAAGCCTTGTGCGCTTCGAGATCATGCGACTCGACGATGTCGACGGTACCGCCGTGGACAGCACCGTCGTGGACGCCGCCTCCGTCAACCGGATCGTGCAGCAGGCCGCAGCCATAGGCCAGCGCATCTATATCCGCCCGGCCGAAAGCTCGGCTTCGTAACGCATTACGACGCTCAAAGACGAAGCGCCCCCGTACGGAAGGTCCGTACGGGGGCGCTGTGGTGTCCGCGAGCACCCGTCAGGAGTTCTGGATGACCTGGGTGACCCCGTTGATGATCTGCTGTACGGCGATGGCGGAGAGCATCATTCCGGCGAGCCTGGTCACCAGCACGACACCGCCGTCCTTGATGACCCGGATGATGAGCAGCGAGTAGCGCATGGTCAGCCAGAGCACGATGTGCATGGCGATGATCGCCGACCAGACCGCGATCTGGCTTCCCACGCTGTCGGCGTGCTGCACCGCGAGGATCACCGACACGATCGCACCGGGCCCGGCAAGCAGCGGCATGCCCAGCGGCACGAGCGCCACATTGACGTCCTTGGTCTGCGTCGGCTCGTCGGTCTTGCCGGTCAGCAGATCGAGCGCGATCAGCAGCAGGAGCAGTCCGCCCGCGATCATCAGGGCAGGTACGGAGACATGCAGATAGTCGAGGATCTGCTGGCCGAACACACCGAAGACGGCGATCACGCCGAAGGCGACGGCCACCGCCTGCAGCGCCATCCTGCGCTGCATCTTTGCGGGGCGGCCGGCGGTGAGGGCAAGAAAGATCGGAGTGATCCCAGGGGGATCCATAATCACAAAAAGCGTGAGAAAAAGGGATCCGAAGACAGCGACGTCGAACACAGTGAGCCTTGCGAGAAGAGAGCGAGAAACGGCCTGACGGAGCGCACCCCGAAGCCATGACGGCGGCCTTGTGGCCGGGTGCGCAGAAATGGAACGCAGTGGTGGGACGAGTGGCGGTACGCGTCCGGCCGCCCGGAAGAACGGCGAGGGGCTTCACGCCCCGGCGGCGACGCGTGCGTCGTTACGCGGGGCGGGGTCCGCCGGCGCCCGGCACCGGGAAGGCTCCCGTGGCGCGCCGGGTGATCTCGCCGTAGATCTCGGGGTCGGTGGTGTACTCGCCGAGTCCGACGGTCTTGCGGCTGCCGTGGTAGTCGCTGGACCCGGTCGTCAGCAGCCCCAGCTCCCGGGCGAGCCCGCGCAGCCTGGCCCTGGTCGGCTCGTCGTGGTCCATATGGTCGACCTCGATGCCGTCGAGGCCTGCGGCAGCGAGCCGCGCAATCGACGACTCGGGCACCACCTCACCGCGCTTGACGGCGAGCGGGTGGGCGAAGACGGTGACGCCACCGGCGGCCTTGACCAGCCGGATCGCGTCGAAGGGGTCGAGTTCGTGCTTCTCGGCGTACGCGCGTCCGCCGTTCGCGAGCCATTCGGGCGTGAAGGCGTCGGAGACCGTCTCGACGACGCCCAGCTCGACGAGCGCGGTGGCGATGTGCGGCCTGCCGACCGATCCGTCCCCGGCGATCCTCGCGACCTGCTCCCACTCGATCGGAACGCCGAGCGCCCGGAGCTTGCCCACCATGGTCCGGGCGCGCGGCACCCGGTCGTCCCGTACCAGCTCGCGTTCGCGTGCCAGCTCGGGCTCATCGGGGTCGAAGAGGTACGCCAGCATGTGGAGGCCCACGCCGTCGATCCGGCAGGAGAGCTCGGCTCCGGTGACGAGGGTGAGCCCCTCCGGGAGGGCGGCGATCGCCTCGGCGTGGCCGCGCACGGTGTCGTGGTCGGTGAGGGCGACGACGTCGAGGCCTGCGGCGGCCGCAGCCAGCACCAGCTCGGCGGGGGTGTCCGTACCGTCCGAAGCGCTGGAGTGGGTATGCAGGTCGATGCGCACGACGCGTACTCCAGTGCTCGGGCCGGACAAGGGGACATCCAAGGATAACCGGCATTCGAGCGGTGCCCGGCCGGGCCCGAAGGCCCTGCGGGCACCCGAGGTGCCGGAGCCGGTCGGCCGGACAGGCCCTAGTTGAGCAGGCGCGGTGTGAGCGCCCCGCACGGTACGAGGTCCATCTCACCCCCGGCCTCGCGCAGATCGGCGAGCACCAGCTCGTCGTACATCAGGAGCCCCGACTGCTCGGGCCAGACGATCGCCCAGAGCCAGAGCCCGCGCGCCTCGCCCGCGAAGACCGCCCGGTCCTCGGGCGCTCCCTTGACGTTCCAGAGCGGGGTGGGGCGGCCGGCGGCGAGCATCTTCACGTCCGGCGGGCCGTCGACGTGCAGATAGGGGCCGGGGTCGAGGCCATCGATCCCGGCGAAGCGCGCCCCGAGTCCGACACCGAGTTCCTCGGTGACGAGCAGCAGCTCGCCGATACCGCCGACGGGACCGGGGCCGGAACAGGCGACGACGGTGGCGCGACCACCGCTGCGGTCGTCACCCGCGCTCGCCACACCGGTGAACAGCCAGCCCACCGGCAGCGGCCAGGGCATCCACACCGGGACCTGAGCACGCTGCACCACCACGCTCAGCGCCTCGACGCTGGGCGGGACGACCGGCTGCAGCGGCTGCACACTGCCGTGCACCGCGCACTGCCAGGTGTCGGCGAAGAGACCAGGCGCCCTGACCCGGCCTCCGCACTTCGGGCAACTGGGTTCGCCCCTCATAGCGACCAACGGTCCTCCAGGACCGTCGCCGCGTCAAGGATGATCACCCGTCCGCAGCGTGGCCCCCACCAGCAAGAATTAGATGTAACTTGCATTCATTAGTTCCCCTAACTTATTCTGTGCATAACACAACGATCTAGTGGAGAGCGAGAAGACCCATGCAGGGAGAGGATCCGTTCGATCAAGGAGCGGGCAGCATCCTGCGCCAGCCGAAGGCCGTCTGGGCCACGGCGGGCGCCTCTGTTGTCGCATTCATGGGAATCGGCCTGGTGGACCCGATTCTCCCGTCCATCGCCAAGGGCCTGGAGGCGACGCCGAGCCAGGTGTCGCTGCTCTTCACCTCGTACTTCCTGATCACCGCCGTGGCGATGCTCGTCACCGGCTTCGTGTCCAGCCGGATCGGCGGCCGCAAGACGCTGCTGACCGGCCTCGCGCTCGTCGTCGTCTTCGCCGCGCTCTCCGGCACCTCGTCGTCCGTCGCCGAACTCGTCGGTTTCCGGGCCGGCTGGGGGCTGGGCAACGCGCTCTTCGTGTCGACCGCGCTCGCCGTGATCGTCGGTGCTGCGGCCGGCGGCAGCTCGGCGGCGATCCTTCTCTACGAGTCGGCGCTCGGTCTCGGCATGGCCTGCGGACCGCTGCTCGGCGCCCTGCTCGGTGACGCCAGCTGGCGCTACCCGTTCTTCGGCACGGCCGCGCTGATGGCGATCGGCTTCATCTGCATCACGGCGTTCCTGAAGGAGCAGCCCAAGCCCGCCAGGAAGACCTCGCTGCTCGACCCGATCAAGGCGCTCGGCCACGGCGGCCTGGCCTCCGTCGCGACCTCGGCGTTCTTCTACAACTACGCGTTCTTCACGATCCTGGCGTTCACACCGTTCGTGCTGAACATGACGCCGTACAAGTCGGGCGCGGTCTTCTTCGCCTGGGGTCTGCTGCTCGCGATCTTCTCGGTGCTCGTCGCCCCGCGGCTGCAGAAGCGCTTCGGGTCGCTCAAGGTGCTCGGCGCCTCGCTGGTGCTGCTCGCCGTCGACCTCGTGATCCTGGGATACGGCAACCACACCACCGCCATCGTCTGCACGATCGTCTCCGGCGCCTTCATCGGCATGAACAACACCGTCTACACGGAGCTGGCGCTCGGTGTGTCGGACGCGCCGCGCCCGGTGGCGAGCGCGGGTTACAACTTCGTCCGCTGGTTCGCCGCGGCCGCCGCCCCGTACCTCGCACCGAAGATCGAGGAGTGGAGCAACATCCACATCCCGTTCGTGGTCGCCGCGATCGCGGCCGTCGTCGGTGCGGTCGTCGTCTGGATCCGGCGTACGGCGCTGACCCACGAGGCAGAGGAGCTGGAGCCCAAGCATGCCGGCGAGGACGGCGTCACAGTCTTCGCCAACTGACCACGACGCAAACCCTGTTCTGCCCCGCCCGCGGCTCCCCCTCCTGGCTGCGCGGCGGGGCTTCCCATATGCCCGGCATGACTCAGCCGGTCGGTCCTACGTCTCAGTCCAGCGCCACGGAGCCACGCAGCGGATCACGCAGATCCGTACCGTGCGAGAGCCACCGCTCCTGGAGCTCCTGCGCGCCGCGGACCCGCTTCCACGCGGCCTCGTTGTGCGTCATCGGCAGCAGGGGCAGGAACCGCACCGGGTCCATGGGCCCGCCCGTCTCCCGGCCATCGCCCCGCACGGAGCCGCTACGCGGCGCAGGCTCATTCAGTTCCAGGTCCTCCACCAGACCGCCCGGCTCGGCAACCAGTACGGAGCTGAACGGCGCCCCGGGCCACAGCGGTTCGCCGAGGTCCAGCGAGGCGCCGGGAGCCACGATCACCCCCTCGACCTGCGGGGAAGCCGCCAGTACGGCCAGCCCGCGGAGCACCTTGTCGGTGTCGGCGAGTCCAGCCCGCACGGAGAGGACGAGCTCGGCGCGCGGTCCCTTCTCGGGGTCCACGAGGGTCGCGGTCGGATCGGACATCGGCTGGGCGGACATGCCGAGCGTGGCGTAGCGCACCACATCGCCGTCGACGAAACGAAGGACCTCGATCCGGTCCGTACCGAGAAACGTCACTGCGGCGCGCGCGTCCGGTTCACCGAGGGCCGCCAGCAGCCGGGCCTCGACCAGAGCAAGAATTTCTCCCATCCTGCGAGCATAGGACGCGTATGGAACGGGCAAAGTAAACGATTGGCCCTCAGTCGGCTGATAGTCTTGGCCGCTGGTCGGGGCAGCACGCAGAAGCGTCGCTCTCAGTCCCGACGACACGTCATCCCCCACGGGGGACCGGCTGGAGGAGGTGGGGCTGCAATGGATCGAAGTCGACCGTGCAGTACCAACCGCTCTTCCGCTCCTCACCTCTCTTCGGTGATCTGAAGCCTTCTCGGTCAAGGCCCCTGGCATTGCGCACGACGGAAGAGCACCCCTTTTTTGCCTGTCTGTAGCGAACGCCGTCATCGCGCCGCTGCGGTGCCGCCCGCTTTGCGGACGTGAGCACACGTCCCCATTCCGGGCTGTTCCACGTGCCCGACGACGGCCCTCCGTGAAGGAGCCAGCCATGTCGATGATCCGCGACCTGCGCGCCGCCGTGCGCCCGTCCCTGCGTAAGAGCAACGCCCTGCACAACAGTTACGACACCACCCGTGACCCGTCCGCCTCCAGCGCGGTCGTCGACTGCGCGGTCTACCGCGACGGACGGCGCGTGGAGACCGGCACCTGCCGCACGCCGCACGAGGCGATGCTCCAGGTGCGCGAGGAGGGCGGCTTCGCCTGGATCGGCCTGCACGAGCCGACCGAGGAGGAATTCGCCGGTATCGCCCGCGAGTTCGGCCTCCACCCGCTCGCCGTCGAGGACGCCGTCCACGCCCACCAGCGGCCGAAGCTGGAGCGGTACGACGACACTCTCTTCACCGTCTTCAAGACCATCCACTACGTCGAGCACACCGAGCTCACCGCGAGCAGCGAGGTCGTCGAGACCGGCGAGGTGATGTGCTTCACCGGCCGGGACTTCGTCATCACCGTCCGGCACGGCGGCCACGGCTCACTGCGCGCACTGCGGCACCGGCTGCAGGACGACCCCGAGCTGCTCGCCAAAGGGCCCTCCGCGGTCCTGCACTCCATCGCCGACCATGTCGTCGACGGCTACATCGCGGTGGCGGGCGCCGTCCAGGACGACATCGACGAGGTGGAGATCGGGGTCTTCTCCACCCCCGCGAAGGGCAGCCCGCGCGGCTCGGACGCGGGCCGGATCTACCAGCTCAAGCGTGAGGTCCTGGAGTTCAAGCGGGCAGTGTCGCCGCTGCTGCGGCCGATGCAGCTGCTGAGCGAGCGGCCGATGCGGCTGATCGACCCCGACATCCAGAAGTACTTCCGCGACGTCGCCGACCACCTGGCGCGGGTGCACGAAGAGGTCATCGGCTTCGACGAACTGCTGAACTCGATCCTCCAGGCCAACCTGGCGCAGGCGACCGTCGCGCAGAACGAGGACATGCGGAAGATCACGTCCTGGGCGGCCATCGTCGCCGTACCGACGATGATCTGCGGCGTCTACGGCATGAACTTCAAGCACATGCCCGAGCTGGGCTGGAGATACGGCTACCCGATGGTGCTGGGCGTCATCGGAGTGGTCTGCTTCTCCATCCACCGCACACTCAAGCGCAACGGCTGGCTCTAATAGAGTTCGGGTATGACTGCTGCTGACGTGCCGCTGGGCCGGGCTCTCGTCGAGGAGGCCACCAAGAAGTCGGGCCTCATCTGGGTGCGGGGCACCGGGCCCGCGCGGGCGCTGTGGCACGTGTGGCACGAGGGTGCGGTGCATCTGGTCGGCGACGGCCCCGGCGAGCAGCCGCTCCCGGCCGGTCTCGGCGACGGGTCCGCCGCCGAGGTGACCGTGCGCAGCAAGGACAAGGGCGGCCGGCTGGTCGCCTGGACGGCCGCCGTGACGGAGCTCGCACCGCACTCCGAGGAGTGGGAGGCCGCCGTCGCCGAGCTCAAGGGCAAGCGGCTGAACGCACCGGACGCCGAACAGATGACGGAGCGGTGGGCGCGCGAATGCCGGGTGCTGCGGCTGACACCCGGCGAATTCCGTACGGAACTGCCGGACGGCTCGCTGGCCGCTGCGCCCCTGCCGACGTCCGCGACCACGCGACGGCCGGTGCCGGCCGGACTGCCGCGGCTGCTGAAGCGGGCACTCAAGGGCTGACCGGGGCAGGGCCTGTCCCGTCGCTGATCCGCCGGGCAGGGCCACCTCCTGGACCGCGTGCCGTGCTGCCCGCTCTCAGGAGGATGTCTTGGGCAGCTGCTGCCCGTAGTCGACCGTGTCGCCCTTCGCTGGGGCCTCCAGCGTGAAGTCCTTGCCCCAGTCCGACAGCGTCACGATCCCCCCGCCACCGCCGCGCGCGAAACGCAGCGGATACGGCGTGCCCTCCAGCGAGACGTCGAGCGTTCCGCCCTCGCCCTTGCCGCCCGTGATCTGGACGGTCCGGGTCGGTCCGACCTTCTCCCGGTCGCCCTTGTTGAGGGTGCCGTGCAGGGTGAGCAACCCGTCGAGCAGGGTCTTCTTGTCCGTGAAGCCGCGCAGCAGCTTGTACGTGGGGTCGTCCTCGGGCACCTTCACATACTTGTCCTGGAGCTTGTCCGCGGCCGCCCCGCCCGCGTCGCCGTCGGCGCCGGACTTCTCATCGTGGCTCCAGAACCCCGAGTCCGCCTTCAGATAGAGCTCGTCACCGATCCGCAGCAGCTCGAAGGTGCTGTTCTTCGAGACGACGGAGCCGATGCCGCCCTTCTCCCTGAGCTGCATATTGAGCTTGTACGTGCCGCCCTTGCTGACCAGCGTCCCGGCGAGGCGCACCGCATCGGCGGAGTCCGCTGCAGTCTGCGCCTTCTTTTCGATCTCCGTGGCGGCGAGCTTGCCAACGCCATTGGTCCCCTTGTCCGGATCCTCGCCCCCGCACGCCGTGAGAGCGGCGGTGAGCCCCGCGCAGAGCACAACAGTGAGGGCGGTCCGGCGGCGTCGGGCCCGGACGGGCGGAACGGAAGAGGTCACGGGCGCACTGCCTCTCATCTGCATGGCGGGGGTGGCAGACGGCAGCGTACCTGTGCCGTTCACACCTTCCGGCAGAGAGCCGTACGGACGGATCCACCGGGGCGGCCCGGAGCGGTACGGGCTAGCCTGATCCCGTCATAACGGTTAATTAGCTGTCAAACGGACCGGACAGAGAAGTCGTACACGGAAGAAGGAGGCGCACCATGGCGGCAGGCGCCCCCCGGGTCTTCGTCTCACACCTCGCCGGCGTCCCGGTCTTCGATCCCAACGGCGATCAGGTGGGCCGCCTCCGCGACCTGGTCGCGATGCTGCGGGTCGGCGGCCGCCCGCCCCGGTTGCTCGGCCTGGTCGTCGAGGTGCTCAGCCGCCGCCGGATCTTCCTCCCGATGACCCGGGTGACGGGGATCGAGTCCGGTCAGGTCATCACCACCGGTGTCGTCAACATGCGGCGCTTCGAACAGCGGCCCACCGAACGCCTGGTGCTCGGCGAGTTCCTCGACCGGCGGGTCCGCCTCGTGGAGACCGGCGAGGAGGTCACCATCCTCGATGTCTCCGTGTCGCAGCTCCCGGCCCGCCGCGACTGGGAGATCGACAAGTACTTCGTACGCAAGGGCAAGGGCGGGGCGCTGCGGCGCAAGGGCGAGACCCTGACGGTCGAATGGTCGGCGGTCAGTGGTTTCTCACTGGAGGAGGACGGGCAGGGCGCCGAGTCCCTGGTCGCCACGTTCGAGCAGCTGCGCCCGACCGACGTGGCCAACGCGCTGCACCATCTGTCGCCGAAGCGACGGGCCGAGGTGGCGGCCGCGCTCAACGACGACCGGCTCGCCGACGTCCTGGAGGAGCTGCCCGAGGACGACCAGGTGGAGATCATCGGCAAGCTCCAGGAGGAGCGTGCCGCCGATGTCCTGGAGGCCATGGACCCGGACGACGCGGCCGACCTGCTGTCCGAACTGCCCGAGGACGACAAGGAGCGGCTGCTGGCCCTGATGCGTCCGGACGACGCGGAGGATGTGCGGCGCCTCATGTCGTACGCGGAACGGACCGCCGGCGGTCTGATGACCACCGAGCCGATCATTCTGCGGCCGGACGCGACGGTCGCCGACGCACTCGCACGGGTCCGGCAGGCGGATCTGTCCCCCGCACTCGCCGCCCAGGTGTACGTGTGCCGCTCCCCGGACGAGACACCGACCGGCAAGTACCTGGGCACCGTGCACTTCCAGCGGCTGCTGCGGGATCCGCCGTACGCCCTGGTCAGCTCGATCGTCGACAGCGATCTCGTCCCCCTCACCCCGGACACCCCTTTGTCGGCCGTGACGAGCTACCTGGCCGCGTACAACCTGGTCTCGGTGCCGGTCGTGGACGAGAGCGGATCCCTGCTCGGCGCTGTGACCGTCGACGACGTACTCGACCACCTGCTGCCCGAGGACTGGCGGGAGACCGACTTCCACGGTGAGGAGGAGGTCGCCCGTGGCCGGTGAGGACCGCACGAGGGGGACGCCGACGGGTGCCTCGGGCATCGCGCGCCCGCCCCGTTCCCGGCTGGACCAGCCGAAGGCCCCGCGGCGGCGGCTGCTGCCCGAATACGACCCCGAGACGTTCGGCCGGTTCTCCGAGCGGATCGCCCGCTTCCTGGGTACCTGGCGCTTCATCTCCTGGATGACGCTGGTCATCATCGTCTGGGTGCTGTGGAACGTCTTCGCGCCGACGGCGTGGCGGTACGACCAGTACCCGTTCATCTTCCTGACGCTGATGCTCTCGCTCCAGGCTTCGTACGCGGCCCCGCTGATCCTGCTCGCGCAGAACCGGCAGGCCGACCGCGACCGGGTCACCTACGAGCAGGACCGCAAGCAGAACGAGCGCTCCATCGCGGACACCGAGTACCTCACCCGGGAGATCGCGGCACTGCGGATGGGGCTCGGCGAGGTCGCCACCCGCGACTGGATCCGCTCCGAACTGGAAGACCTCGTGCGGGACCTGGGCGACCGGCGTGCCCCATTCCCGGCCGAGAGTGACGAAGACCGCTGACAGGGCTACTCGCGCGTAGCAGCAGGCGCCGTAACATCGTCGGTATGGCTACGGAAGACGCGGTGCTTGAGGCACTGGCGACAGTGAACGACCCGGAGATCCACCGTCCGATCACCGAACTCGGCATGGTGAAGTCGGTCGAGATCGATGCTGACGGTGCGGTCGCTGTCACGGTGTATCTCACGGTGTCCGGCTGCCCTATGCGCGAGACCATCACCAAGAACGTGACCGACGCGGTGACGAAGGTCGAAGGCGTCACGCGCGTCGACGTCACGCTCGACGTGATGAGCGACGAGCAGCGCAAGGAACTCGCGTCCTCGCTGCGCGGCGGTACGGCGGAGCGCGAGGTGCCGTTCGCCAAGCCCGGCTCGCTGACCCGGGTCTACGCGGTGGCATCCGGCAAGGGCGGCGTCGGCAAGTCGTCGGTCACGGTGAACCTGGCGGCCGCGATGGCGGCCGACGGTCTCAAGATCGGTGTCGTGGACGCGGACATCTACGGGCACAGCGTGCCGCGGATGCTCGGCGCGGACGGCAAGCCGACCCAGGTCGAGAACATGATCATGCCGCCGTCGGCGCACGGCGTGAAGGTCATCTCCATCGGCATGTTCACCCCGGGCAACGCCCCGGTGGTGTGGCGCGGACCGATGCTGCACCGAGCACTCCAGCAGTTCCTCGCCGATGTGTACTGGGGCGACCTGGACGTCCTGCTGCTCGACCTGCCGCCGGGCACCGGTGACATCGCGATCTCGGTGGCACAGCTCGTGCCGAACGCCGAGATCCTGGTCGTCACGACCCCGCAGCAGGCGGCGGCCGAGGTGGCCGAGCGGGCCGGTTCGATCGCCGTGCAGACCCACCAGAAGATCGTCGGCGTCGTCGAGAACATGTCGGGGCTTCCGTGCCCGCACTGCGGCGAGATGGTCGATGTGTTCGGTACCGGCGGTGGCCAGAAGGTCGCCGAGGGCCTGACGAGGACGGTCGGCGCGGAGGTGCCGGTGCTCGGCTCCATCCCGATCGACGTACGGCTGCGCGAGGGTGGCGACGAGGGCAAGCCGGTCGTCCTGTCCGACCCCGACTCCCCGGCCGGCAAGGCACTCCGCACCATCGCGGACAAGCTGGGAGGCCGTCAGCGCGGCCTGTCGGGCATGTCGCTGGGAATCACCCCGCGCAACAAGTTCTGAGCGGGGACGAAGGCATCGCCGGACGGGCCTGGTTTCCAGGCCCGTCCGGCGAGACCGAGCCCGGTCGGCGATTGAGGACGTCTTCGAGCCCGGCCGGCGATTGAGAACAAAGCGGCAACCGGCAACGACCGGTCACCGCCCACCGCCCCGGCCTACGCGTACGTCGCGATGTCGCCGACCACCGAGAACCCCAGCCCGTACGCGCTCATCCCCCGCCCGTACGCCCCGATGTGCACCCCGCCGTGCGCCGACCCCGCCAGCACCCAGCCGAACTCGGACTCGCGGTAGTGGAACGGCACCGGGACACCGTCCACGGGCAGCGACAGCGCCGACCATGCGGGACCGTCCAGATCGTCGGCGAGTTCGAACGCAGTCTCCGTCTGCTGGTCCAGCCAGTCGTCACGCAGTGTGTGATCCATCTGCGGGGGCCACGTACAGGCGAGCAGGCCGGACCCTGCCAGCCAGGCCGCGGACGAGACCGTGGTCGCGTCCAGAACCCCCGTACCGTCGCCGCTGCGCCGCACCGGGCTGCTGGCCACCGTCACGACGACAGCGAATCGTTGCTTCTCGGCACCCGAGTCGGCCCGTACCGACGGCTCGTCACCGTGTCCGATGGAACCGTGCTGCACAGTGCCGTCCGCCGCGGTGCCCACCTGCATCGGCCAACGCGGCCCGGTGAAGGCCTCGTCCAGTCCGTACCAGGGAAACGGAGCTGCCAGATAACCGTCGACAGAACGCCGGGTCGCCGATACCCCCTCTGCGGTGACTGTGCTCGGCGCACCTTCCGCGCCCACCCGACTGGTCGTCTCCATCTGCCCGGCCGCCTCCTCGATCCCTTGTGTCCGGAGCGGCCCGCCCCCCACGGGCGTCCTCACAACCGGACAGATGGAGAATAGCCATACCGTCCGGACGAGCCGGGATTGACTGCTGTCAGGTGGCGTCTGCGTCGAAGGGCGGGCGGTCGTCCTTCGCGGGCTGTTCACGCTTCTTGAGCAGGTCCGGAGTACCGGCGGAGCCGTTGGCGGCAGCGCTCGCCGAGCCGCTCGACACGCCGCTCCGGGAGTCCGCGGACTCCACGGCCACGTTCTCCCGGCCGTTCACCGCGTCGGTGACCTCGGCCAGATCCTTGCGCAGGTCGAAGCTCTCGCGGATCTCCTTCAGCCCCAGATCGTCATTGCCGTCCATGAGCTGCTTGCGGACGAACGTCTTGGGGTTGAGGTCCTCGAACTCGAAGTCCTTGAACTCCGGGCCGAGCTCCGTACGGATGTCCTCCTTGGCACTCTCCGAGAACTCACGGATCTTACGGATGAAGCGCGAGGCGTCCTGGATGACCTTGGGCAGCTTGTCCGGGCCGAAGATCAGCACGCCCAGGATCGCGAGCGTCACCAGCTCCAGTGGGCCTATGTCATTGAACACCCTGTTGCTCCTCGTGTTCTCCGAGACCAGGTCGGTTGTGGTCCGGACGCGGCCCACGGTACCGGTCGATACTGTCCGCGCGGTAGCGTGCCGTGGCTGTCACGTGCCGGTTGCCGAACCAAGAGTCAAAGAGATGGACAGGTCTTTACCACCACGGGTCAGGCCGAGGTCCAGACGGTCGCCGGGCCGGTGGGCGCGTATCTTCACGATCAGCTCCTCGCCGCTGTGCACCCGCCTGCCGTCGACCTCGGTGATGACGTCCCCCGGCTCGATCCCGGCCTTGGCACCGGGCCCGTCGGGCGTCACCGCGGGCTTACCGGCCGCACCCTTCGTACCGACCCTGGCGCCGTCCCCCGTGTACTTCATGTCCAATGTGACGCCGATCACCGGGTGCGTGGCCTTCCCCGTGTTGATCAGTTCCTCGGCGACCCGCTTGCCCTGGTTGATCGGGATGGCGAAGCCGAGACCGATGGACCCTGCCTGCCCGCCCTCGGTGCTCGAACCGCTGTCGGCGGCACGGATGGCGCTGTTGATGCCTATGACATGGGCGTCGGCGTCGACGAGCGGACCACCGGAGTTGCCCGGGTTGATCGGGGCATCGGTCTGCAGCGCGTCGACGTAACTGATGTCGCTGCCGTCGCCCTTCTCGCCGCCCGCGGTGATCGGCCGGTCCTTGGCGCTGATGATGCCGGAGGTCACCGTGTTGGACAGGTCGAAGGGTGCGCCGATGGCCACCACGGGGTCGCCGACCTGCACATTGTCGGAGTTGCCCAGCGGCAGCGGCTTGAGGCCCGAGACACCGGTGACCTTGACCACGGCCAAGTCGTAGCCGCTGTCCTTGCCGACGACTTCGGCGCGCGCGGTCTCGCCGCCGCTGAACGTCACAGTGATCTCGCCGGAGGACCCGGCCGGGGCGACGACATGGTTGTTGGTGAGGATGTGGCCGGAGTTGTCGAGAACGAAGCCGGTACCGGTGCCGGATTCGGTGGTGCCACTGACATGGAGAGTGACCACGCTGGGCAGGGCGCTGGCGGCGATGCCCGCGACGCTGTCGGGGGCGCGGCCGCCGCTGTTGTGACCGGTCTGCGGAAGCTCGACCTGGGTCAGGCCGCCGTTGCGCTCGATGTAGGCGCCGATGCCGCCGCCGATGCCGCCCGCCACCAGTGCGAGCAGCACCGCACCGACGAGGAGGGAGCCGCGGCGGTTCTTCTTGCGGCCGCCGTCGGCCCCGAGCGGCGGGCCCGGATTGGTCAGCGGCTGCCGGGGCGCACCCCAGGGATCGTACTGGAGCCACTGCGTCGACTGTGGCTGCGGCTGCTGAGGCGGGGGCGTGAAACCGGGGGCTGGTGAGGTGGGGATGCCGGCGCCGTTCGTACCCGCGTACTGCGGGGGTACGGGGGTGCCGTGTGCCGGGGTCGGGACCGGTCGCTGTACGGGTGGTGCGGGCGCCCAGGGGCCGGGTCCACCGTACGGCGGGGTGCTGTACTGATCGGGCTCGTGCAGTGGTGCCACGGCCTGCGTGGCCGCTACGGACGCCACGGGCTCGGGTGCGGGCGGGGATGACACCGGCTCAGGTGCCGGCGGCTGAGGGGGCGCGTCGGCTGCGTGTGCTTCCGTCACGGCCGTCGCGCCGGTCACATCGACCGTGGGCGCCGCGTCCTCGACGGGGATCGGCTCGTCCGGCGCGGTGCGGGTGGTGCCTCCCGCCGTGGGCCGGCTCCACCACTTCGCCTTCGGCCCGGTGGACTTCCCGTCTTCCATGCTCTCCCCGCAACTGCCGCGTCTGGCCTCCGCACGCCCCGGCAGGGGCGTCCGTCCCGGAATTCCTCCCGGAATTCAACCAGGTTTGCGAATGTCTGCGCAGACCCCGGCGCAGACCCCGGTCAGCGCCGGGAGGAAAGCGGCATGCCGCGATCGGCGGGGGTGGGGAGGGTCGAGGCCGACGGCGGCGTCCAGGACGGCGGCGCGGAGGGCTCCGGGGGCTGTGAGGCCAGTCGTCCGAGCGCCTGGGCGAAGAGCGGGGTGGTGCCGGTCGGGCGTATCAGCGGTGGCGCGGACACATTGGTCAGGACCTGAACGGCGAAGGTGCTCCCCGCGAGACTTCCCGTGGAGAGCAGCGCGGGAGCGGTAGAAGGCACCGCCGGTGTGGACTCCGGCGCGGGGGGTGGTGGGGCAGCGGCTGCGGTCGAGCGGTCGCCCGCCTCCGTTGCGGCAAGGGTGCCCTGGCTGCCACCGCCGCGGCGGCTCACCGAGCTGCCGCTCTCGCTGCGGGATGCGGTGTCGAGCGGGTTCACCGTGTTCCCGGCGCCCGCGGCCCGGGCCGGGGAGCTGGGACCCGCCCCCGTCGGCAGGGCACCGCCCAGGGCGATGGCCGCCAGCGATACGGCGCTGGCCGCTGCGAAGGCGAACCTCCGGCCGCGCCACGGCGACCGGTCCCCCTCACGGCCGACCTCATGGATCCGGAAGCCCGAACGGGAGGAGCCACCCGGCAGTACGGCGGTCGAACCGTGCGGGGCCGGGAGGAAGCCAAAACTCCCCAGTGGCGAATTCCCCGGCGAATCCGTGCGGCTCCCGGACGGCTGGATCATGGGGAAGAGCCCGTCGGCGAAGCGCCCGGAGCCGCCGAATGGTTTCCCCCGGTTGTCGTCGTCACCCCCTGGCCCCCCGGGAAGGCCCTGCAGCCGGGCGAGGAATCCCTCGGACGGCGAAGGCGGGGCCGACTGTGCGAAGACACTCTTCAGGCGTCGCTGGGCGGCAGCCTCGGCCTTGCACTTGGCGCAGGTCGCGAGGTGGGCGAGCACCCGCTCTCGGGCGTCGTGTTTCAGCTCACCGTCGACAAGCGCGGCAAGCCGGTCCCCCAGGTGTTGTTCCGCAGGGGTCGGAACTGTGCCACTCACGCCGTTCCGCCCTCCCCTGCCAGGATCGCGCCCGCCAGCGAGCGCTGCTCGGCACGGGCCTCGGGCGAACGGTGCTGCAGCGCCTTGCGCAGATGCGAGCGACCGCGGTGGATACGGCTGCGCACGGTACCGAGCTTCACGCCCAGCGTCGCGGCGATCTCCTCGTACGAGAGGCCCTCGATGTCACAGAGCACGACAGCGGCACGGAATTCGGGCGCAAGGGTGTCCAGCGCCTGCTGCACATCCGCGTCGAAGTGGGTGTCGTTGAAGACCTGCTGCGGGGACGGTTCACGGCTCGGCAGCCGCTCGGCGGCGTCGTCGCCGAGGGAGTCGAAGCGGATCCGCTGCTTACGACGGACCAAGTCCAGGAACAGGTTGGTCGTGATGCGGTGCAGCCAGCCCTCGAAGGTGCCCGGCGTATAGGTCGACAGCGACCGGAACACGCGTACGAAGACCTCCTGCGTGAGGTCCTCCGCATCGTGCTGGTTGCCCGTCAGCCGGTAGGCAAGGCGATAGACACGGCCGCTGTGCGTGCTGACGATCTCTTCCCATGAGGGCGGCGTCCACACCTGGGAGTCCGCATCTGAGGCGAAGGTCGCGGTCGGCGCGGATTTGCTGGAAGAACGGTCAGCGATGTTGGTCACGGATTTCGGCTCACCCGCCGATCCGAGAAAGCGCCGCAGCACTCCTCCCCGATCCACAGGCGCAGCCGCACCTCCCCTATCGGCTCTGGTGGTGTCCAGTGGAGCCCCTACCATAGCCACCTCGCCCGTTAGCTCCGGATAAGCCTTTTTCCTGCTGGGGCCGGGGATCACCCCGGGAACCGCCGGCCCGTGTCTCCCGGACCCGATCTGCGGGCCGGTTCCACGGGCTTTCCCCTGCCCCTCCATAACGCCCGGTCCCATCTGCGGGTTCCCGGGTGCAGCGGATACAGTCACCGTTGCGCCAACTACGGGGACAGGAGAGGGTCATTACCGCCAACCGGCAGACGAGCTGGGCGTTCGCCGACGCCTTTGTCGCCGAGGACGAAGCATTGCACTGGGCCCGGGACCGGGCTCGGGAGGCAGGGCTCCGCTCGGTGTCGCCAGGTACCGGCGCCGCGCTGCGCTTGCTCGCTGCTACGACGGACGCCAAAGCGGTGGCCGAGATCGGCACCGGGACCGGCGTGTCCGGACTCTATCTGCTGCACGGCATGCGGCCCGACGGGGTGCTGACCACGGTCGACCCGGAGCCCGAGCGCCAGCAGTTCGCCCGTGCGGCGTTCCGGGCCGCGGGGTTCGCCGCCAATCGGGCCCGCTTCATTCCCGGCCGTGCCCTGGACGTACTGCCGCGGCTCGCGGACGGCGGATACGACCTGGTGTTCTGCGACGGCGACCGGCTGGAGAGCCTGGACTGCCTCGCTGAATCGTTGCGCCTGCTGCGACCCGGTGGCCTGGTCTGCTTCGAGGGTGTCTTCGCGGACGGTCGTACGGTCGACTCGGCGGCGCAGCCCGCGGAGGTGCTGCGACTGCGGGAGCTGCTGCGTGCGGTGCGGGAGAGCCAGGAGCTGATGGCGACGTTGCTGCCGGTGGGCGACGGGTTGCTGTGCGCGGTGCGGCGGGGCTGAGGGGCCGGCTGGGGGGCAGGTTCTTGCCCCGTGTCCCCCGTGCCTGGGGCGGCCGGGTGTCCTCAATCGCCGGACGGGCTTGATTCTGTCGAGTGGGAACGCATCACTGCCCCGGCACGGACACCGTGCCGGGGCAGTGATGAAGTGTGGGCGCCTCTGCTCAGCCGACGACCTTCTTGAGGGCATCGCCGAGTGCATCGGCCTCGTCCGGAGTCAGCTCCACGACAAGCCGACCGCCGCCTTCGAGCGGAACGCGCATGACGATGCCCCGCCCCTCCTTTGTCACCTCGAGCGGGCCGTCGCCCGTCCGCGGCTTCATGGCCGCCATGCTCGTTCCCCTTCCTGAAACCAGCTCATCGCAACCGGCGGCCCCATGACAGGCGCTGTGTCACCGGCATCGAACACATTGCTTCCAGGCCATTATCCCGCATCACAGACCCCAATGACCAACATCGGTCGGCATCGCTTGCGCAACGCGCTCTCTCAAAACCACCCAATTCGGCGATCCAGCTGCGATACTCCATCCCCTTCACCCCTCCATCGGGGCGCAATTGTTAGACGCAGGTCACATGTTCGCTCCCGCCCGAGTCGGCCATGCTTGCCTGGACAGGCATTGCCCAAGGTGCAGAGGGGACAGCGAAATGGCCGACCAGATGGCGGACAGCGTGCTCTACGAAGTGAGCGACGGACTCGCGACAATCACGATCAACCGTCCCGACGCGATGAACGCCATGAACACCGCGGCCAAGGTGGCACTCCGTGACGCGCTGAAGTCCGCGGCGGCCGACACCGCCGTACGGGCCGTTCTGCTCACCGCGACCGGGCGCGCCTTCTGCGTCGGCCAGGATCTGAAGGAGCACGTCGGCAAGCTCGACGAGGCCCGTGAGTCCGGCAGCGGCAACGCGCTGAGCACCGTGCAGGAGCACTACAACCCGATCGTGCGGGCCATCACCGAGATGCCCAAGCCGGTCGTCGCCGGGGTCAACGGTGTCGCCGCCGGTGCCGGTTTCGGGTTCGCGCTCGCCTGCGACTACCGGGTGGTCGCCGACACCGCCTCGTTCAACACCTCGTTCGCCGGGGTCGCCCTCACCGCCGACTCGGGCGTCTCCTGGACGCTGCCCCGCCTGATCGGGCAGAGCCGCGCCGCCGACCTGCTGCTCTTCCCGCGCTCGGTCTCCGCGCAGGACGCCCATGAGCTGGGCATCGTGAACAAGCTGGTGCCCGCCGCCGACCTGGCCGCGGAGGCCGCCGCCGTGGCCCGCACCCTGGCGTCCGGTCCCACGGTGGCGTACGCAGCGCTGAAGGAGTCCCTGGCCTACGGCGCCGGTCACTCGCTGAGCGAGGCGCTGGAGAAGGAGGACGAGCTCCAGACGAAGGCGGGCGCGTCCGAGGACCACACGATCGCGGTGCAGGCGTTCCTGAACAAGGAGAAGCCGAAGTACCTCGGCCGGTAGCCGCCGGCGCGGGTCTACGCCCCGGTGCCGCGCGCCACGCAGTCGGCCAGGTGGTCGTCGACCAGGCCGCAGGCCTGCATCAGGGCGTAGGCCGTCGTGGGTCCGACGAAGCGCAGACCGCGCTTCTTGAGGTCCTTGGCCAGCGCCGTGGACTCCGGGGTGACCGCGGGAACGTCGCCGACGGTGCGCGGGGCCGGGCGGCCTGCCGGGTCGGGGGCGTAGGACCAGATCAGCTCGTCCAGCTCGCCGGCGCGCCAGCCGGCCAGCACCTTGGCGTTGGCGAGGGTCGCGTCGATCTTCGCCCGGTTGCGGATGATGCCGGCGTCGGCGAGGAGGCGCTCCTTGTCGGCGTCGCTGAACTCCGCCACCGCGGGGATCTTGAACCCGGCGAAGGCGGAGCGGAAGCCCTCCCGGCGGCGCAGGATCGTCAGCCAGGAAAGGCCCGACTGGAAGGCCTCCAGGCAGAGCCGTTCGAAGAGGGCGTCGTCGCCGTGGACGGGGCGGCCCCATTCGGTGTCGTGGTACGTGAGGTAGTCCTCGGTGGAAAGCCCCCACGGGCAGCGCAGACCGCCGTCCGGGGCCGCTTCTGCGTCGCCGCTCATCGCTGGGACTCCTCTCCGGGGTGCTCTGTCCGCTGCGGGTCCTGCTGGTGTTCCTGTCGGGGCGCCTCCCACGGCGCTCTCGGACGGTCCTCCGGCCGCTCTCGCGTCAGCTGCGGCCGGTCCTGCGGCCGCTTGAGGAGATCGGGGCCGCCGACCACGGTCGGCTGCGCGCCGGCCAGCGCCGACTGCAGTTCCGCGATCCGCGCGTCCCGCTCGGCGAGCTCGGCGCCGAGCCGGCCGAGCACCTCGTCGACATCCGTCATGCGATAGCCGCGTACGGCCACCGGCAGCCGCAGCGCCTCGACATCCGCGCGGCCGACCGGGCGCGTCGCGGGCAGGGGGTCGGTCAGTTGCTCGGGCGCCACGTCCTGCAGGACGGTGCTCTTCCCTCCGCCGACCACCGCGAGGGTGACCGCGGCCACGACCACCACCATCGCCAGCAGCAAGAACCAGAACACGCGTATCTCCCCGGGAGCGGAAACCTGTCCGGGTCCGATCGTGCCATGCGGTGCTGACAGTTAGGGTCGCAGGCGACCCACGGGGCGATCTACCAGAGGAGAATCACGGGATGCGAAGCGGTGCGCTCAGGCTGGGGCGGCGTGAATTCGGTGCGCACGAGCCGGTGATCATGGCGATCGTGAACCGCACCCCGGACTCCTTCTACGACCAGGGCGCGACGTTCCAGGACGAGCCGGCGCTGGCCCGGGTCGAGCAGGCGATCGCGGACGGCGCGGCGATCGTCGACATCGGGGGTGTGAAGGCGGGCCCCGGTGAAGAGGTGACCGCCGAGGAAGAGGCCCGTCGCACGGTGGGTTTCGTCGCGGAGGTGCGGCGCCGCCACCCGGATGTGGTGATCAGCGTCGACACCTGGCGCCACGATGTCGGCGAGGCGGTCTGCGAGGCCGGTGCGGATGTGCTGAACGACGCGTGGGGCGGCGTCGATCCGAAGCTCGCAGAGGTCGCCGCGCGGTACGGCGCCGGTCTGGTGTGTACGCACGCGGGTGGCGCCGAGCCGCGGACCCGGCCGCACCGGATCGCGTACGACGACGTGATGGCGGACATCCTGCGGGTGACGCTGGGGCTGGCCGAGCGGGCGGTCGGACTCGGGGTGCGGCCGGACGGGATCATGATCGACCCCGGTCATGACTTCGGGAAGAACACCCGGCATTCGCTGGAGGCGACGCGTCGGCTCGGCGAGATGGCGGAGACCGGCTGGCCGGTTCTCGTATCGCTGTCCAACAAGGACTTCGTCGGGGAGGCGCTCGACCGGCCGGTGAAGGAACGGGTGATCGGGACGCTGGCGACGACGGCCGTGTCCGCGTGGCTGGGGGCGCAGGTGTACCGGGTGCACGAGGTGGCGGAGACGCGGCAGGTGCTGGACATGGTGGCGTCCATCGCGGGGCACCGGGAGCCGGCGGTGGCACGGAGGGGGCTGGCGTAGTCGGGGCGTGAGGTGGCGGGGAGGGCGGGGGGTCTGCGGCGGGCCTTGTCCCCTGCCCGCCCCTTCCCGAAACCGGGGCTCTGCCCCGGACCCCGCTCCTCAATCGCCGGAGGGGCTTGAACTACCGGCCGACCTCCTTCGTCACGAGGTTGACCGCCTCGTCCACGTCGTCCGTGACGTGGAACAGCAGCAGGTCGTGCTCGGACGCCTTGCCCTGCGCCACCACCGTGTCCCGCAGCCAGTCCACGAGCCCGCTCCAGTACGCGGTGCCGAACAGCACGATCGGGAAGCGGGTGACCTTGCCCGTCTGGACGAGGGTGAGGGCCTCGAAGAGCTCGTCCAGGGTGCCGAGACCGCCGGGCAGAACGACGAATCCCTGGGCATACTTCACGAACATCGTTTTTCGGACAAAAAAGTAGCGGAAGTTCACGCCGATATCGACGTGCGGGTTGAGGCCGGACTCGAAGGGCAGCTCGATACCGAGGCCGACCGAGACGCCCTTCGCCTCCCGCGCCCCCTTGTTCGCCGCTTCCATGGCTCCGGGGCCGCCCCCGGTGATCACCGCGAAGCCGGCCTCGACCAGGGCCTTGCCGATCCTTACGCCCGCCTCGTAGTCCGGCCCGCCGGCCGGGGTGCGGGCCGAGCCGAAGACGCTGATGGCGCTCGGCAGCTCGGCAAGGGCTCCGAATCCTTCGACGAACTCCGACTGGATGCGCATCACCCGCCATGGGTCGGTGTGCACCCACTCGGAGTCGCCCTCGGTATCCAGCAGCCGCTGATCGGTGGTGCCGGGCTGTACCTGGTCCCTGCGGCGCAGTACCGGGCCCTGCCGCTGCTCCTCGGGGACGTGCGCTCCCTCGGGGTTGCCCATGACCTGCTCCCTCCGACGACGATCGATGACCATCTGTGTCAGGTCAGGGTAGATCGGCGGAGGTTACGGACAGGGGAATGCCGTGGGTCAGTTGGTGAGCCAGGAGCGGAGCCGCTCCTCGCAGTGGGTGATCCGGTCGACCGCCACATGCTCGTTGCGCTTGTGCGCAAGGAGCGGGTCACCGGGTCCGTAGTTCACCGCGGGGACGCCGAGGGAGCTGAAGCGGGAGACGTCGGTCCAGCCGAACTTGGGGTGGGCGGTGCCGCCGACCGCCGCCATGAACGCCTCGGCAGCCGGGTGGGAGAGACCTGGCATGGCCGCGCCCGAGTGGTCGTCGACGGTGAATTCGACGACGCCGCAGCCCGCGAAGACCTCGTGGACGTGGGCCAGCGCCTTCTCGGCGGTGCGGTCGGGGGCGTACCGGTAGTTGACGACGACGGTGCACGCGTCCGGGATGACGTTGTTGGCGACGCCCCCCTCGATCCGTACGGCATTGAGGCCCTCGCGGTATTCGAGACCGTCGATGACCGGGCGGCGCGGTTCGTACGCGGCGAGGCGGGCCAGGATCGGGGCGGCGGCGTGGATGGCGTTGGACCCCATCCAGCTGCGGGCGGAGTGGGCCCGCTCCCCCTCGGTGCGGAGGAAGACCCGCAGAGTGCCCTGGCAGCCGCCCTCGACCTGGCCGTCGGTGCCCTCCAGGAGGACCGCGAAGTCTCCGGCGAGCCACTCGGGGTGGGCGTCGGCCACGTGGCCGAGCCCGTTGAGGTGCGCGGCGACCTCTTCGTTGTCGTAGAACACGAAGGTGAGGTCGCGGTTGGGCTCGGGCACGGTCGCGGCGATCCTCAGCTGGACGGCGACGCCCGACTTCATGTCGGAGGTGCCGCAGCCCCACAGCACACCGTCGTCGTCGAGCCGGGACGGCACATTGTCGGCGATCGGCACAGTGTCGATGTGCCCGGCAAGCACGACCCGCTCGGCACGGCCCAGGTTCGTCCGGGCCACGACGTTGTTGCCGTGCCGGTCGACGGTCAGATGCGGGAGGGTGCGCAGCGCCGACTCGATCGCATCGGCGAGCTCCTCCTCCTGACCGCTGACCGACGGGAAGTCGACGAGCCGGGCGGTGAGCGCCGGGCCGTCCAGGGTGAGGTCAAGCGTGCTTTCGGGCATGGAACCGACCCTAAAGGACTGGGCCCTCGGCCCCGGCCGGGCACTCCAGTACGGTGGCTCCGTGCCCCGGACCGTCTCCCCCGCCCGCCGACACACCGGCCGCAGCCGCCTCTTCCGTATCGCGGCTGCTTTTGTCGTGCTCGCCGCACTGGCCGGCTATCTGACTGTGCAGTACATATCCGGCAGCAAGGTCACCGAAGGGTGCACCGTGGAGTCCGCCGACGGTTCGGCCGGCAACGGCCGTACGTATCGGATGAGCCCGGAGCAGGCTTCGAACGCCGCGACGATCTCCGCAGTCGGCACCTCGCGCGGGATGCCGGAGCGGGCGGTGACGATCGCGCTGGCGACCGCGTTGCAGGAGTCCGGGCTGCGCAATATCGAGCACGGGGACCGGGACTCGCTGGGGCTGTTCCAGCAGCGTCCTTCGCAGGGCTGGGGCACCGAGAAGCAGATCCTGGACCCGGTCTACTCCGCGGGGGAGTTCTACCGGCATCTGGCCGAGGTCCCCGGCTATTCACGGCTGCCGCTGACGGTCGCCGCGCAGCGGGTCCAGCGCAGCGGTTTCCCGCAGGCGTACGCGAAGCACGAGCCGGATGCGGCGTTGCTGGCGGCCGCGCTGACCGGCCGTACGCCTGCCGCGCTGAACTGCACGCCGCCGCGGACGACGGCTGCGAAGGCCGATGCGGCGAAGGTGCGGGCGGAGCTGGTCCGCACCTTCGGCAAGGATGTGCTGCCCGCGAAGAAGCCGTCGCCGGGGGACGGGAAGACCGCGGCCGGTGCGTCGGCGACGAGCACGGTCTCGGTGCCGGTGCGGGCGGCCCGCGCCTCCGGGGACGACGACGCGGCGCGGCGCGGCTGGGAGCTCGCGCACTGGGCGGTCGCGCAGTCCGAGGCACTCCGCCTGGACGAGGTCGCGTACGCGGGCCGGGTATGGAAGGCCGGGTCGGGCTGGCGGACGGAGCATACGGAATCGGGCACCACCGAGGTCCGTATGCGGCTCGCACGCTAGTGCGGACGGTCGCCCGAAGGCGTTATTCGGTCGGCGCGGAACGCCCCCTGGCGCGTCATCTCCCGTCCCCTCTCCGCGATTCCCCACTTCCCTTGCGAGCAAAGGGAAGTGACGGTTCATCGGGCCATCCGGGAATGCGGTGTATGCCGGGGTTCCTCCGCTGTGGATTATGTGACGCATTGTCGACTCTTTACCTCGGCCCACCGCAACCTCCCCCACCCTTGCGACGGTTGTCATTGCGTCCGGTCAACGGACAGACAGATTCCTCATCCCGTCGAAGGAGCATCATGTCCCTCCCCCTGACCCGCCGGATCGCCCGTGCCGCGCTGCTGATCGCCGCGGGTGCAGCCCCCGTGGTCGGTGCGGCCGGTGCCGCAGGTGCCGCGGGGCTCCCGCAGGCCCCGGAGCTCGGCGGCCTGACCACCGTCGACGGCGCCGGCCTCGGAAAGACGGTCGACGGCGCGTCCCAGCAGGGCACCAAGGCGGCGGGCGAGACCGGCGGCAAGATCGTCGGGACGACCCTCCCGGCCGCGGGCAAGACCGTCGACAAGGCCGGCGCCCAGGCCGCCCCCACCGTGCAGAACGCCGCCGGCGGTGCCGCGGGCAGCGCGGGCGAGGTCCTCGGCGGCGCCGCCGGTGCCGCGCCCAAGGGCGGCCTGCCCGTGCAGGGCCTGCCCACCCAGGGTCTGCCGATCGGCTGACCCGGTCCGTCGGCACCTCACACCGAGGGGCCTCGGGAGTGCGCACTCCCGAGGCCCCTCGCGTGTACCGCCTGCTATCGGGCCAGCCGCTTGACCGCGGCGGCCACCCGCTCGTCCGTCGCCGTGAACGCGACGCGTACGAAGCGGTCACCGGCCGTCCCGTAGAAGTCGCCCGGTGCCACCAGAATGCCGAGCTCCGCCAGGTGCGCCACGGTCTCCCAGCACGGCTCGTCGCGCGTAGCCCACAGGTAGAGGCTCGCCTCGCTGTGCTCGATCCGGAAGCCGTGGGCCTCCAGCGCAGTGCGCAGGGCCGCGCGCCGGTCCGCGTACCGGGTCCGCTGCTCGGCGACGTGCTCGTCGTCGCCGAGCGCCGCGACGGTCGCCGCCTGGACGGGGGCCGGCGTCATCATTCCGCCGTGCTTGCGGATCAGCAGCAGTTCGCCGAGCACGGCCGCGTCGCCCGCGATGAAGGCCGCGCGGTATCCGGCCAGGTTGGAGCGCTTGGAGAGCGAGTGGACGGCGACGATGCCCTCGTACGTACCGCCGCAGACGTCCGGATGCAGTACGGAGACGGGTTCCGCCTCCCAGCCCAGCTCCAGGTAGCACTCGTCGCTGAAGACCAGCACGTCGTGCTCGCGCGCCCAGGCGACGATCCGGATCAGCTCGTCCTTGGACAGGACACGACCGGTCGGGTTGGACGGCGAGTTGAGCCAGAGCAGCTTCAGGCCGGCCGGGTCCAGCTCCGTCGGGTCGTCGTAGACGACGGGCTCGGCGCCGCAGAGCCGGGCGCCCACCTCGTACGTCGGGTAGGCGAGGCGCGGGTACGCCACCTTGTCGCCCGCGCCGAGACCGAGCTGCGTCGGCAGCCAGGCCACCAGCTCCTTGGACCCGACGACCGGCAGGACGTTCTCGTGCGCCACCCCGACCGCACCGAGCCGCCGCTCCACCCAGCCGGTGATCGCGTCACGCAGCTCGGCGGTCCCCCACACCGTCGGATAGCCGGGGCTGTCCGCGGCGGCGACGAGCGCCCGCTGGATCAGCTCGGGCACCGGGTCGACGGGCGTGCCGACGGACAGGTCCACGATGCCGTCCGGGTGGGCGGCGGCCGTCGACTTGTAGGGCGCGAGCTTGTCCCAGGGGAAGACCGGGAGACGGGAGGAGACTGCGGACACGGATCTCTGCTTTCTCGTACGGGGGTTCCGAGGGTTGCTCGGGGCGCTCGGGCGTGGAAACGCCTCGGTCCCGCACGGTGACGAGCCGTACGGGACCGGGGCGACGCACGTGCCGGCCGCTGACTACTGGTTCTGCGGCGGCAGCGCAGCAATGAACGCGTGGTCGCGTTCGATCAGGCCCAGCTTGGAGGCACCACCGGGCGACCCGAGGTCGTCGAAGAACTCGACGTTCGCCTTGTAGTAGTCCTTCCACTCCTCCGGGGTGTCGTCCTCGTAGAAGATTGCCTCGACCGGGCACACCGGCTCACAGGCTCCACAGTCGACGCATTCGTCCGGGTGGATGTACAAGGACCGCTGGCCCTCGTAGATGCAGTCGACGGGGCACTCTTCGATGCAGGCCTTGTCCTTTACGTCGACACAAGGCTGCGCGATGACGTAGGTCACGCTGTCGTTCCTCCTCGGTAGGGCGTTGGCTCTCGCGCGGGAGCGCGGCGTCGTCGATGCCCGCCCCTAGTATCTCCGTTCCCGGGCACGAACCGAACAGGAGGGGCGGACGGAGCTGTGGAATTCACCATCGGCGGACAACTCGAAGTCCGAATTACACCGGCTGACGTGGGCAAACGGGTATCAGTCCGGCGTACGGCCGAGCGCGGCTCGCAGGGGCCGAAGTTCACCGACACTGTCGGTGTTCTCACATCCTGGGACAGCGGTGTGCTGTCGATCACGACGAAGAGCGGTGACTTTGTCCGCATCACGGAAACGACGCTGGTGGCGGGCAAGGTCGTGCCCGCCGCCCCGGCCCGGCGGCGCGGCCCGGCGGCCTCCTTCGACGAGCTCGCGCCCGTCTGTGCCCGCGCCTGGCAGCCGGTGGAGAGCGAGCCGCTGGGCGACTGGACCCTGCGCGCCGCGCAGGGTTTCACCCGGCGCGCCAACTCCGTGCTGCCGCTCGGCGATCCGGGCGTACCGCTCGACGAGGCGCTCGAGCGCGTCCGGCAGTGGTACGGGGAGCGGGACCTGCCCGCGTACATCCAGACCGCGACCGGCGCCGAGGGCACCCAGGAACAGCTCTGCGCGGAGCTGGAGCAGCGCGGATGGCGGCGCGAGGTGACGGCGGAGGTACGAATCGCCGCGCTGGCGCCGATCGGTGATCTGGACGCGGATGTGTCGCAGGTGCGGCTGAGCCGGGACCTCGACGAGACCTGGCTCTCCCGCTATCAGCGCTTCGACACCCCGGGGCCGCACGTCCTGAAGGTGCTGCGCGGCGGTCCCTCGGTGTGGTTCGCCTCGGTGCCCGGTGACACCGAGGGCGCACCGCCCGCGGCGATCGGGCGGTGCGTGGTGGACGGGCGGTGGGCCGGCTTCATGGCTGTCGAGGTCGGTCCCGAGTACCGGCGCCGGGGGCTCGCCACCGCCGTGATGACGGCACTCGCCCGCAAGGCCCTGGACGAGGGCGCGTCGGCGGCGTGGCTCCAGGTGGAGACGGACAACGAGGGGGCGCGGGCGCTGTACGAGGGCATGGGGTTCGCGGTCCATCACCGGTATCACCACTTCCGGTCGGCGTGACGGAGGCGGACGAGCCCGATGAATCCTCACCACCCCGAGCAGCCCGAGCGTCCCGGCCCGGACGAGCTGCGCCGGCAGTTCGCCGAGGAGGCGCGGGCCGAGCGGCCGGACCTCGCGCTGCTCTGCCTGCTGCTGGGCGCGGTGGCCGACCCGGCGCTGGACGCGAACGGGATCGACGCGGCGCAGATCGAACTGGACGAGCTGGCGGGCCGGCTTCCGTACGGGGTGCGGGGCGGCCGGGCCTGGGCCTCGGCCGTTGCCGAATTTCTCGGCGGACGGTGCGGCTTCGCGGGATCGTCGGCGGACTACCAGCGGCTGGAGTCGTCGCTGCTGCACGAGGTGCTGCGCCGGCGTCGCGGGCTGCCGATCCTGCTGTCCGTGGTGTGGATCGAGGTCGCGCGACGGGCGGGCGCTCCGGTGTACGGGGTGGCGCTGCCCGGTCGCTTCGTCGTCGGGTTCGGCGATCCTTCGGAGCGGGTGCTGGCCGACCCGTTCGACGGCGGCCGGCCGATGACCGGGCAGGACGCGGAGCTGCTGGTGGCGGGGGCGACCGGGGAGCCGCTCGAGGAGTCGATGCTGGTGCCCGCGCGGCCGCTGGAGATCGTGCTGCGGATCCTGAACAACATCAGGGCGTGGGCGGCGGCCCGTCCGGAGCGGACGGATGTGGCGCTGTGGGCGGTGGACCTTTCGCTGCTGCTGCCCTCGCATCCGGCCAGACTGCGCTACGAGCGGGCGCAGCTGCTCGTACAGAGCGGGCAGTTTCTGCGCGGGGCGGCGGAGATGGAGGAGTACGCGGATGTGGTCGACGGGGTCGAACCCGAGGCGGCGGAAGCGATCCGGCGACGGGCGCGGGCGGCGCGGGCGTTGCTGAACTAGCGGGGCAGGGGCACGGGGGGGGCGGACCGGCCGCCGCTCCGTGTCCTCGTCTCAGCGCCGTTCCGTCACCGCCGTCTCCAGTACCTCGGGCGCCGGTCCCTCGTGCACGATGCCCAGCCGTTGCGTCGCCCGTGTCAGTGCCACGTAAAGGTCGTTCAGGCCGCGTGCCGAACGCCCGAGGACGGCCGCGGGGTCGGCCAGCAGCACCGCGTCGAACTCCAGCCCCTTGACCTGCCGCACACCGAGGACCACGACCCGGTTCTGCAGGTCGGGCTCGTCCCCGTACACCGCCCGGGCCACCGCGGCCCCCAGTTCGTCGCGCCGCGCGTCGGGGACGATCACGGCGAGCCTGCCCTCGTCCAGCGCCGCAGCCTCCTTCACGACCAGGTCGGCGAGGGTGCGGGCGGGCTCCTGCGCCTCGTCCACGATGATGTGCCCGTCCCGGTCCGTGGTGGACAGGGGGCACTGCCCGGCAGCCCGCAACGACCGAATCGGCCACCAACACGCCGAGAGGCGGCTGCTGACCGATTCGATCGCTGAACAGCGGAAGTACCTGCCTACAGATGGTGGAACACGAGCGGCGCCTCTTCATGACGATGATGGCCGAGCCACCCAGAGTGAGAGGAAGCGCCGACCTGCCATGGCAGCCAGTTCAGCCCTTGACCTCGTGTCGGCCAGATGATCGCGAGCCTATCTACCGTGGTCGCCCTTTGCCTTGCCCTTGCCCTTGTCCTTGTCCTTGCCGTGGTCACCCTTGCCACCACCGTGGTCACCCTTGCCACCACCACCGTGGTCACCCTTGCCACCACCACCGTGGTCACCCTTGCCACCACCACCGTGGTCACCCTTGCCACCACCACCGTGGTCACCCTTGCCACCACCACCGTGGTCACCCTTGCCACCACCACCGGTAGGTCCTGCCGGACCAGTAGGTCCTGCCGGACCAGTAGGTCCGACACCGCCCGTCGGACCAGTGCCACCCGTCGGACCAGTAGGTCCGGCACCGCCCGTCGGACCAGTGCCACCCGTCGGACCAGTAGGTCCGGCACCGCCCGTCGGACCAGTGGGCCCGGTCGGCCCGGGCGCCCCGACGCAGGACGGCACGGTGATGGCGTTGTTGTCCAGGGTGACAGCGCTAGTACGCGCCAGGGCCCGGCCCTGGATCTCCGTGCCGTTCTGTACCGTGATGGACTCCGAGGCCAGGATGCTGCCCTTGAAATTGGAGAACGTCCCGAGCGTGGCGGAGCTGCCCACCTGCCAGAACACGTTGCAGGCCTGAGCCCCATTGACAAGTCTGACGCTACTCGCCGAGCTTGTGACCAAGGTCGATGCCGCCTGGAAGATGAAGACGGCGCCGGAGTTCCCCCCTCCGTCGAGGGTGACGGTCCCAGTGAGGGCCATTGAGCTTGTGGAGTTGTAGACGCCAGTCGTAAGCGTTTGTCCGCCGAGGTCGACGCCCGTCACGTCCCCTGTCGGAGTCCGACCCGCCGCGTCGTCGTAGGCGATGCCCAGGTCGTTCTTCGCCGTGAGAGCGGGACCGTTGGCTACGTTCCGAGCGCCGAAGATGAGACCGGGCGGGAAGTTCGTCACAGAACTCCCCGGGCTGAGCCCGAGGTCTCCGTTGAGAACGGTGGGGGTGACCGTGTTGGTGACCGTTGAGCCGGCCAGCACGGCGTAACTGATGCCGGTCCCCAGTCCCACCGGAGCCTCCGCTGCATACGCGGCGGTGGTGAAGTACGTGGTCGTGCTCAGCAGAGTCGCACCGGACAGCACGGCGAAGGACGCCCTGCGCCAGATACGCCTGCGCCGGACTCGCTTGCGCCCGTCTTCCGAGAAGGCAGACGGAGTGGCAGCCACAGCCATTGAAGGTGGTCCTTCCTGTTTCGGGGTGGATTGCGTCTGCCGACCCGTAGCCGCTGCCCATCAGGTGACGAACGTCCACCTGAGCACCGAGTCCGCTGGAGCGGGAGACCGCAGAACACACAGCGAACACACAGTGACGAATCATCGCGCAGGGTTCACCAAGTGCGAACCCATATGAACATAAGACGGCGATAAAGCCAGGAGGCGCGAGGGCGAGTGCCCACCACCTGCCGCACCGTCACGCCACCAGCGGTCGCGCGAACACCTCCGGACCAGCGCCCCGGCCGGCCGCCTCAGCCCCTTCGACGAGCCGACTACCGCGGGTCCCCCTGCCCGGCGACCCTGCGCACCGTGTGCAGCAGGTACTCCTTGCGGTTGAGCGGATCGCGGTCGGTGCGTGGCCGGTCCGGGGGTGTACCGGCGACCGCCCGGTAGCGGTCGAAGTCGGATTCCAGGACCCCTTCTCCGCGCGTCAGGGCCGGGAGCTGTTGCTGCAGTTCATGGACCCGCGCCGCCGGAATCTCTCCCTCCAGCACACATGTCGCACCTTGCACGGCCGGTGTCCCGGGGACGGCACGCAGATGTGCGAGTACCGGCAGGAGCGGACCCAGCAGGTCCGCGGGGAGTTCCAGACGGAAGCGGTGCATCGGCTCGTACACCGTGGTGCCGGCCTCCTTCAGTGCACTCATCAGGACCAGAGGGGTCAGATTGCGGAAGTCCCCGGCGGTGCTCGACATGCTCTTGTCGAAAACGGCATGGGAATGACTCTGCCGGGGCCAGTAGCCGGAGTGCGTCATGGTGACGACGCAATCGGTGACCTGCCAGCCGTGGATTCCCTGCTGCAGGGTCTCCCAGACGGTCTTCTCCACCGCCCTCATCAGGGAGAACGGCATCGATCCGAGCTCCACCTCCAGCCGGTACTCGATACCGCTGCCGATCGGGGCGGGATCGACCCGAAGACCGATGGTCGCCAGAAAGGGATTCGGATCCTGGTCGCCGACCTCGTACGCCGCACCGCTACCGTTCGGCCGTTCCAGGCAAATGGTCGTGGTCTCGCAGAAGGTGACATCGATTCCGAATTCATCGGCGAGCGTCGCCTGGATGACTTCTTTCTGCACCTCGCCGTAGAGCGAGACGGACACTTCTTTCCGGATGCCGTCCTGCCGCAGATTGATCAATGGATCCTGCTCGGCCAGTTGTGCGAGCGCGAAATGCAGCTCACCCCTGCTCGCCGGAGCGCAGGGCACCACGACCGATTCCAGTGTCGGCGGGGCGAACCAATGGCCCTGCGCGGTCGTGTCCGATACGCCGACCGTATCGCCGACCCGAATGCCGCCGAGTCCCCGGAGCTTCGCGATCCGGCCTGCGCCGACCGCTGCTTCGCGCACGTCCGAGCCTCGGTCGAAGACACTGATCGCGGTCACTTTCCCCTCGTCGTGTCCGTCGCCCCGGCCGAACGGCAGCCGGTCACGTGTCCGTACCGTGCCCGAGAAGATCCGGACGTAGGCGATCTTCTCGCCGCCCGGCCCCCGCTCCACCTTGAAGACGGTGCCCGAGACCGGCCCGTCGGCATCACCCCCGCCCGCGGGCAGCAGCTCCCTGACCCCGCTGATCAGGGCGTCCACACCCGCCCCGGTGATCGCCGAGCCGAAGAACACCGGATGCACCAGCGCCTGCCGGGTCTGCGTCGACAGCGCTTCGCGCAGCCTGCTGTACGGGAGCGGCGCCGCGTTCTCGACGTACGCGGCCAGCAGCGCGTCGTCGCGGTCGGCGAGAAGCTCGGTCAGCCGGTCCGTGAAGTCCGCATCGGCACCGGTGTACGGCGTGCAGCGGGCGTCCCGGCCGCCCGGCCCGTCGACCGATCCCATGGCAAGCACAGCGGGGGTCAGTTTCTCGGAAATGCTCCGCAGAACGGACTCGTACTGTGCACCGCCGCGATCGACCTTGTTCACGAAAATGACCGTCGGAATGCGCAGGCGTTGCAGTGTCCGCATCAGAACACGGGTCTGCGCCTGTACGCCCTCCACGGCGGAGATGACCAGTACAGCACCGTCGAGCACGTTCAGCACCCGTTCCACCTCGGCGATGAAATCCGGGTGACCTGGTGTGTCGATCAGATTGACCGTCGTGTCGTCGATGGCGAACGAGACGACTGCGGACTTGATCGTGATGCCGCGTTGTCGTTCCAGAGCCAGGGAATCGGTCTGGGTGCTCCCGTCGTCGACGCTGCCGATCTCGTCGATGACACCGGCGGTGTGGAGCAGCCGCTCGGTCAGGCTTGTCTTACCGGCGTCGACATGCGCCAGAATTCCCAGATTCAGCGTGTGCACGAAACTCCATGCCTTCAAGATCGGTGGCAATTTCCGTCTGAATGAACATGAGAGTTCCGCGCATGATCTTCTCCTCGGGCGATCGAGTACTGGAGGGGAGTACAGCAGGCGGTCGCCCCGCACTGCAACCGATTTAGCAGCCGGGAATTCGCCGAGCCGGGGGTGCCTGCCGGAACCTGCGTGCCCGCCTCCTGCGCTTTCATACCCGGCAGTCGACGAAAAGCAGATCAGCATCTGCGCATCGGCGGGTCGCGTACACCGTTATGTAAATTCAAGGTATGGCTCCGGGCGGAGTCCCGCCAGGCAGCGCGCGTGCACGTCTCGCCGGGCAAGGAGAGCAAGTCTCCTCAACTCCAGTTCCCCAACGGGCTGTTCAAGCCCGCCGGGGGATCATTTCCGAGCCGGGCGACGATTGGACCGCTGCGCCGAAGAGTCGGCAAACGAGTGGACCGTCGTCGCCCAAACCTCACGTGGCGCTGCGTGCAGTCCAACGGGTGATTATTGGCTTTTCGCCACCCGAAGGGCCCACGACATGGCCTCGATGCGGCATTTTGCGTTGGCGCAAAGTGACATTCGGACTGACGGTAGATCATGTCGCCACTGCGCCACACTGAGTCGACGCCCTGTCACTCTTCGCAGTTGCGGCGGAAGGAATGTGTTCAGATGCGCTCTGCCCGCACACTGTTCGCTTCGGCCGCTGTCACAGCGGTCCTTGCCATTACCGGTCCCTCCGCCTACGCCATGGCCACGGCCGCGGATTCGGGACACAACAAGGGATCCTCGTCCTCGCGCAGCGACGAGAACGGAAAGTCCGACTCTGACGAAGGCGGCCGCGGCGGCGGCGAGGGTGGCCGCGGCGGCGACGAAGGCGGTCGCGGCGGCGACGAAGGCGGTCGCGGCGGCGACGAAGGCGGTCGCGGCGGCGACGAAGGCGGTCGCGGCGGCGACGAGGGTGGCCGTGGCGGCGACGACGAGAGTGGCCGCGGCAGCGACGAAGGCGGCAGCGGCGGCGACGACGAGAGTGGCCGCGGCAGCGACGAAGGCGGCAGCAGCGGCCAGAACGAGAGCAAGCCCAGCGGTGGCGTTCAGGCCGGCGGCGGCTTCATGGCCCGGGTCATCACCGACGACGAAGGCGGTCGCGGCGGCGACGAGGGTGGCCGTGGCGGCGACGAAGGCGGTCGCGGCGGCGACGACGAAGGCGGTCGCGGCGGCGACGACGAAGGCGGTCGCGGCGGCGACGACGAGAGTGGCCGCGGTGGCGACGAAGGTGGCAGCGGCGGCGACGAGAGTGGCCGCGGCAGCGACGAAGGCGGCAGCAGCGGCCAGAACGAGAGCAAGCCCAGCGGTGGCGTCAACGCCGGCGGCGGCTTCATGGCCCGGGTCATCACCGACGACGAAGGCGGTCGCGGCGGCGACGAGGGTGGCCGCGGCGGCGGCGACGAGGGTGGCCGTGGCGGCGACGAGGGTGGCCGTGGCGGCGACGACGAGGGTGGTCGCGGCGGCGACGAAGGTGGCAGCGGCGGCGACGAGAGTGGCCGCGGCAGCGACGAAGGCGGCAGCAGCGGCCAGAACGAGAGCAAGCCCAGCGGTGGCGTCAACGCCGGTGGCGGCGGGATGGCTACGACCAGCAGCAGCCTGGCCGTCGGCTCGGCGCTGCTGATCGGTGGCATCGGCGTCGGTGCGTACAAGCTGCGCCGTCGCCAGTCGTCGGGCGGTGCGATCGCCTGACCGGGCCCAACGGCTGACCGGTCGTTTCGTTTGTCGCGGCCGTCGTCCCTCGGGGCGGCGGCCGCGGCGGCTTCGATCGCACACCACCGCCCCCACCCCCGCACCCCTCCCTCTCCCCTCTCCCCTCTCCAACACCGCACGACCGAAAGGCACGTTCCCATGGCCGCCCCGCAGTCTCCCGGCTCCATCCCAACCCGGACTGCCCCCGGAACCACACTGGGCCGCGCCTTGATGTGGCCCGCCGTGGCAGCCGGGGTCGGCATGCTCCTGATCTACGACTCCATCGAAACCTCGGTCGACGACAAGCCGCCGGCCCCACCCGCCGCCGTCGCGCCCGCAGCCGTACCCGAGGTCCTCGGCTCCCATGCCGCGCCCCGACCCGTCACCCCGTCGGCGCCCGCCGTCGGCCCGGCGATGTCACGTTCCGTCCCGACGCGGCTGCAGATTCCGTCCCTCGCCGTCAAGGCACCGTTCACCAAACTGTCCATCGGCGCCGACGGTCGGCTGAACCCGCCGGCCCCGAACGACAGCAACCTGGTGGGCTGGTTCAAGGGCGGTGTCACCCCTGGCGAGCGTGGTGCCGCGATCGTGGCGGGCCATGTCGACACGACGACCGGTCCGGCCGTGTTCCTGCAGCTCCAGTTCCTCAAGCCGGGTTCCACGGTCGACATCACCCGCGCCGACGGCTCGGTCGCCACGTTCAAGGTCGACTCCGTCGAGACGTTCAGCAAGGCGAAGTTCCCGGACAAGCGCGTCTACTCGGACACCCCGTCCGCGCAGCTGCGTCTGATCACCTGCGGAGGCCCGTACAACAGGAAGGCCAAGGCCTACGAGGACAACGTGGTGGCCTTCGCCCACCTCGAATCCTCCAAGGATGGCTGACGGCCGGTCGGCGGTCGACGCCGGGATACAACCATCCGCCGGGCCGGCAGGTCGTACGGGGCGCCACGGAACCTGAGTTCCTGCCGCCCCGACTCGCCTTCTGAGCAACGGGGTTGAGTAACGTGCCCGTTCTCTCCCACCGCCGCCGCCCGGCGATCGCAACCGGCATCGCCCTGGTCGCCGGAGCCGTCGTGACGCCCGTCGGCCACGCCACGACGAAGCCGACCGCCCCTGCGCCGAGCGCGCCGAGCATCTGCACGACGACTTCAATGGTGACGGCTATCCGGACGTCGCCGTGGGCGCCCGTGGTCACCGTCGGCAAGGCGGAGGGTGCGGGCGCCGTGAGCGTTCTCCTCGGCGGCCCCGACGGCCTGTGCGCCGCAGGGCCGCCGCCGCGTCCTGTCGCCGTCGGGCGTGGTCGCCCAGGGTATGTCCGGCAGGGCCGCGGGTCGTGGAAACGGGATGACAGATGTCATGCCGCGCGCATGACGCCGCTGTCGTGTCGTACGCCGCCGGACACGACGCCGCCCCCGGCCGGGGGTCCGGACGGGGGCGGTTGTGCGGTGCGGTTCGCCGTGGTGGGGCGGTTATCCGTTGCCGTTCAGGCTGATCGTGACGGTCCGCTCGGCGGTGGTCCTGCCGAGCAGCGCGGTCTGCATGGCATTCGCCACGTCGTCCGCACTGAGCTGGTGCTTCTTGCCGTCGCCCTTGGTGATCATGATGCCGTCGAAGACGCCGTCACAGAGTGTGTCGATGGCCTTCTTGTCGTAGTGCGCGACCAGTCGGCCGTCGATCGGCACCATCGTGAGAATCTGCGGCAACGACTTCTCCGGGCCGAACGGGATCTGCTTGGGCCCGGCCTTGATGGTGATCACGCCGGACATCGCGGGCTTCGCGAAGTCCTTCATCGCCCGGTCCAGTTCGGCCTTGCTGATGGTGGGCTCCCGGGTGGTGACGGGCAGTTCGACGGTGGCCGGCTCGCCCGTCTGCACCTGGGCGCGGTACGCGTCGCGCACCGAGATCATCGACTGGTTGACGTCCAGCGCCTTGCCGGACTTGCCGGGTACGGCGACGGCCTTGCCCGGCTCGAACTTGATCGTGCCCTCGCTGGCCGAACCGGAGACGCCCGACAGGTCCGTCAGCGCGACACCGAGCTTCTCCTCGTCGACCGGGATCACCGGGTCGACAGCGCGCTTGCCGCCGAAGAGGGAGCCGATGACGGAGACCGGGTTGTAGTCGCTGCCCGCGGCGGAGCGCACGGTCTCCTGGCTGTCCAGGCCGAGCCCGGCCTTGTCCGGTGCGAGCTCGGCCTTCTTGCCGTCCACGGAGAGCTGAAGGGGCGCCTCGGCGCGCTTGCCGAGGGCGGCGTCCAGCTTCGCGACGCCCTCCTCCTTCGTGCCGCCGCCGATGTCGACGCCGAGGACAGTGGTGCCCTTGGGGACCTCGGAGTGGTTCACCAGCAGTCCGGCGCCGTACGCGACACCGAGCAGCCCGACGACGCCGGCGCAGAGGAGGACCAGCTTGGAGCGGCCCTTCTTCTTCGCGGGCTCGGGCGCCGGGGCGGGACGTGCGGCGGGGGCGGGCGCCGGGGCGGCGGGACCGCCGGGTCCTGCCGGTCCGGTGCCCATCGCGTCGTCCGGGATACGGGGCGTCAGATCGGGACGCCCGCCACCGGGGCCGCCCGCGCTCGGGAACGGGGACGGCGCGCGGCGCTCCGGCGGAACGACGGGGATGCCGCTGGTGAGCGTGTCACCGGAGACGTTGCCGCCGGGCCCGGCGGAGGCCGGGGCCGCGAACTGAGGCGTCAGCACCGCCGTGTCGTCGGACATCCGCGGGGGCACGCCACCGGGTGCGCCGGGGCCCTGCGGGCCCGCGGGACCACCGGAGCCTCGCGGACCGCCGGGGCCCGGGCCGCCCGCTCCGTCGAGGTTCGGAGTGAGGGGCGAGGTGCCGGTGACCGGGCCCGTGGTGGGCCCGGAGGGGCCCGGCGTACGCACCCCGAGGTTCGGCGTGGGGCGCGGGCCGGCAGCGGGGCCGCCGTGGCCGAGCTCGTCGAGGGCGCTGCCACCGGGGCGGGGTGCGTCCTGGTCGCCCGTGCGCTGCGGACCGTCCGAGAAGTACGGCAGGTCGGCGCGGGGCGGGGTGGGCGCCTCGCCCGTGGGACCGTCGGCGCCACCGGCCGCGCTGCCGCTGCCGCCGACGACCGAGGTGTTCATGGGGGCCTTGCGCGGGGCGAACCAGTCGCTGCCGCTCTTCTCCCTGGTCGGCTTGTCGGCGGCCGGTTCCGCGGGCGCGGAAGAACCGGCTCTCGCCTCGGCGCCCGGGTCGGCGTCGGACGCACCCGACGCGCCGCCCGGCGCGGGCGAGCCGGGGCGCGGAATGCTGGCCGTGCGCTCGGCTTCGGCCGTGTCGGCGTCGCTCATGGGCGTACGCATGACAACCGGCGGGATGGGACGCGAGCCCGGAATGTTGATCCGGATGCGCGTCGTCAGCGTCGTCTCGGTCCTCGGCTCCTCGGACTGAGGCGGGTTCGCAGGCTCCGGGGCCCCCTCCGGGGCGTCCTGCGAAGGGTGCAGCGACGGATACTGGCGGGATCCGTACGGCGGCGTCCCCGAGGGGTACGCGGCTCCCCCGCGCCCCTGGGGCCCGGAGGACGAACTGTCAGTTTCACGACTCAAAGCAGGTTCTCCCGATTGGCTCCGCCGCCCGTACTTCCCCCATGCCGCAGGCCAGGGGACGGCTCGGCGCGCGAACCACCATACTGGCCGCCGCCGACAGACACCCCGCGACCGGGGGAAACGACTGCCTGACCACCGGGCGGACAAGGGGCATTACGGGATCGGAGGTGGCACATTACTTGCCGGATCGGCCGCTGCCGGCGCCGGGTTGAGGCGACCGCGACATCGTGGCACAGATCACAGCGATCGCCATTCCGCCCAGCATGAAAAGGGTGAGGCCCAGTTCATCGCCGAAGACGTAGTCGCCTTCCGGTCGTCCGCCGAGCAGAAGAAGGACCGAAATCAGCCAGCCCGCAGCGGGTGCCAGGGCGCCGAGCTGAGTGCCGAAGACGCAGCTCCCGCCGTAGAACAGCCCGGCGCAGGCGACCAGCGCGAGCAGCAACCCGCCGGGGAACCAGGCGGCTTGGACGAGCGCCCCGGCGATCCCGACGAGCGCGCCGAGAACGGCGAGGCCCGCATAGGCGGCGATCCGCCCGGGGTTGAGGGGCGCGGCGAGACCGGTGGCCCGAACGTCCCGGGAGAGTGCGCCGGTGCGCGGTGTGCGCTGCTTGCCGCTCATTGTTCCGCCCCCGGTACACCGGCGAACAGGTCGTCTTCGCGCGCCCCTTGAGGGGCCCCGGAGGCGCCATGTACCAACTCGTAGTACTCGGTGGTGAACACGGGCTGGCCGAGGTCGTTGGAGAGGGCGAAGAAGGGGCCGTCCACGGCGATCTGCGTGGCATGGGCCCGCATCGCCGCGCGTTTGGCCGCCACATGGGCGGAGCCGTCGATCTGCGCGTTGATCCTCGTGTCGTCGACCACACCGGGTACGTCGTCGATGGCGGCGATCCCCGGGAAGGCGTCCGGCTCCGTGTCCCGCAGGCGCGCGAAGCCCTCTTCGGCGACCGAACGCGGCACCCGGTTCCAGTAGATCTTGGCGACGGTGTGCACCGCGCCCGCTCCGGTGCGGTACGCGGGATCGGCGGCGAGCTCCGCCGCGCGCATCGCGACGCGGTGCGCCTGGATGTGGTCGGGGTGCCCGTAGCCGCCGTCGGGGTCGTAGGTGACGAGGACCTGCGGGCGCACCGAGCGGATCACCTCCACGAGGTACTGGGCTGCCTCGTCCACGTCCGCGTCCCAGAAGGCGCCGGGGCGGTGATTCTGCTCGGCGCCCATCATTCCGGAGTCGCGGAAGCGTCCTGGGCCGCCGAGGAGCCGGTGGTCGGTGACCCCGAGCTCCTTCATCGCCGCGGCGAGTTCGCCCTGTCGGTAGGGGCCCAGGGTGTCGTCGCGGTCTGCCGCGAGATGGGCGAGCGCGGGCGGGATGATCTCGCCCTCCTCGCCGAGCGTGCAGGTCACCAGGGTGACCTGGGCACCCTCGGCCGCATACCTGGCCATGGTGGCGCCGTTGTTGATCGACTCGTCGTCGGGGTGCGCGTGCACCAGGAGCAGACGCCGGGCGGGATGGTCCGTCATGGGGACCAGCCTACGAGCCGGGCAGACCCTGGCCGACCGCGCCCGCGCACGAGCCGCCGACGAGCCGGCTCTCAGAACTTGAGGCTTCCGATCATCCCGGCCACGTTCGTGGTCAGGTTCGAGATGCTGGGCGCAATGGACGAGCTGGCGAGATAGAAACCGAGCAGCGCGCAGACCACCGCATGTCCGCCCTTCAGTCCGGATTTCCGGATCAGCAGGAAGACGACGATCGCCAGCAGCACCACCGCCGAAATCGAGAGTGCCACGGCGGTTCACCTCCATCAGTACGGTCGGGACGGGCAGCACACATGGAGCCAGCAGGTTCATACCCACCAAGCGCTACGGATCATAACTATCCGTGGCACCGCATTGATCGGGGCACAGCAGCACGAGGGGCGCACGACCGGGCGGTCGGGGACTAGGTTCGGGCCCATGACTTCGAAGAAGATCTCGTTTCCCCGTCAGCACGCCAGGACGATGCGTTTCACCCTCGGCGCCCCCCGTGCGTTCACCGTTTCACCCGATGGGGAGCGGGTGGTCTTCCTGCGGTCGGGCTCCGGCACGGACCGGTCGGGGCGGTTGTGGGTGCTGGATCTGCCTGTGGGCGGTACGCCGAAGGAGCGCGTCGTCGCCGACCCCGAGACGCTGCTCGGCGGTTCGGCGGAGCGGCTGTCGGCCCAGGAGCGGGCCCGACGCGAGCGCAGCCGTGAGGGTTCATCGGGGATCGTCGGCTACGCGGTCGACGCGGCGGCCGAGTTGGCCGCTTTCGCGCTCTCCGGGAAGGTGTACGTCGCGGAGTTGCGGGCGGGTACGGCGCGTGCGTTGCCGGTGCCGGGCCCGGTGATCGACCCGAGGCCGTCTCCGGACGGGCGTCGCATCGCGTATGTGTCGAAGGGCGCGCTGCGCGTCGTGGGCGCCGAGGGCGACGGGGACCGGGCGCTCGCGGAGCCGGAGGGCGAGAACATCTCCTACGGCCTCGCGGAGTTCATCGCGGCCGAGGAGATGCAGCGCTCGCGGGGCTTCTGGTGGTCGCCGGAGTCGGACCGGCTGCTGGTCGCCAGGGTCGACGACAGCCCCGTACAGCGGTGGTGGATCGCGGATCCCGCACACCCGGACCGCAGGCCGGCCGAGGTCGCCTACCCGGCGGCGGGGACGCCCAACGCCGAGGTGCGGCTCTTCGTGGTGGGCCTGGACGGCACCCGTACCGAAGTGGTCTGGGACCGGGCTCGCCACCCGTATCTGGCGCAGGTGCACTGGTCGTCGGCCGGGGCTCCGCTACTGCTCGTGCAGGCCCGGGACCAGCAGAGCCAGCTCTTCCTCGCGGTGGACACGGAGACGGGTACGACACGGACGGTACATGTCGACGAGGACCCGGATTGGCTGGAAATCTTCCCCGGTGTGCCCGCCTGGGCGCCGGACGGGCGGCTCGTGCGGATCGCGGACGAGGGCGGGGCGCGGGTGCTCGCGGTCGGCGACCGGCTGCTGACCGGGGCGCAGTTGCAGCTCCAGGCGGTCCTGGACATCGGTGAGTCGGATGTCCTGGTCTCGGCGTCGGCGGGCGAGGATGCCGCGGAGCCGGAGATCGGCGAGAGCCATGTGTACCGGGTCAATGAGCTGGGCGTCGAGCGGGTCTCCGAAGGGGTGGGGGTGCATTCGGCCGTCCGCGCGGGCGGCGTGACGGTGCTGGTCTCCCACTCGCTGGAGCGGCCGGGGGCCCGTGCCGACGTGCTCCGGGACGGCAAGCGGATCGCCACCGTCGCAAGCCATGCGGAAGAGCCGGTTCTGTCGGCGCGGGTGCACCTCGCCGAGGGGGGCGCACGGCGGATTCCGTGCGCCGTGCTGCTCCCCGAAGGGTACAAAGAGTCGGACGGCCCGCTTCCGGTACTCATGGATCCGTACGGCGGTCCGCACGGCCGACGGGTGCTTGCCGCCCACAATCCGCATCTGACGTCGCAGTGGTTCGCCGATCAGGGCTTCGCGGTGGTCGTCGCGGACGGCCGGGGCGCACCGGGGCGTTCACCGGGCTGGGAGAAGGCTGTCAAGAACAACCTCGTCCTCACCGTGGACGACCAGATCGAGGCGCTGCACGCACTCGCCGGGCGGTTCCCGCTGGACCTCGGCAAGGTGGCGATCCGGGGCTGGTCGTTCGGCGGCTACCTGGCGGCCCTGGCCGTGCTGCGGCGGCCGGATGTCTTCCACGCGGCGGTGGTGGGCGCGCCGGTGACCGACCAGCGGCTGTACGACACCCACTACACCGAGCGCTATCTCGGCGACCCGGCGAAGCAGCCGGAGGTGTACGCGCACAACTCGGTGCTGACGGACGAGGGGCTCTCCGAGGCCGCGGACCAGGTCCGGCCGATGATGATCATCCATGGTCTGGCGGACGACAATGTGGTGGTCGCGCACTCGCTCAGGCTGTCGTCGGCGCTGCTCTCGGCGGGGCGCCCGCACGAGGTGCTGCCGCTCAGCGGGGTGACGCACATGACGCCGCAGGAGCAGGTGGCGGAGAATCTGCTGCTGCTCCAGGTGGACTTCCTGAAGCGGTCGTTGGGGCTGCGGGGGTGACCTGACCGGCGGCGCCCGGTGGTCGCTCCGGCCGCGCCCGTCACCAGCCGGGCGGTGGCTGGGACGGGGGCGGCGGGCCGAAGACGCCGGGCGGCGGATAGCCGTACCCCTGCCCATAGCCCTGGTGGGGACGGGCGGGGGCGTCGGCGGAGCCCCGCCGGGCCAGCACGATGAGCACCACCACGGCGACGACCACCTCGAAGAACCAGGTCACCACCGCGAGCTGGTCCTCGGTCGGCAGATCGCCGAAGTGGTCGAGCATCGTGTAGTGCACGGCGCGGGACACTCCCGTCACCCCGCCGGTCAGCAGCAGCCCGCCGGCGATCAGGCCGAACGGCCGTGCGTGCACGGCACGCAAGAGCGCGCTCACCGCCGCGAACAGACACAGCAGCGCGATGACCGCGTCGCCCCAGCCGGGCGGCGGGTCGATCAGTCCCTGGATGAGCCGGTCCCCGCCCACGTACCACTCCGGGAAGAAGTCGGGGAATCGCACCACCTGGCGGATCTCCCAGGCGATCACGACCGCCCCCGAGGCGCCCAGCAGCAAAAAGGCGGTCACACTCGCGCCCTGGCCCGGCCGGGTCGGTGTGCGTTCGGAGAAGTCGTGCGGCGGTCTGCGTCCGGCCCCCGCGGTAACGATGAGCGCGATGCCCGCCGCGAGGGCCGCGAAGGCACAGATCAGAGCGCGGGTACGGAGGTCGTCGGTGAAGCGGGCGCTCATCGCGGACTCACCGATGTTCCAGAGTCCGGGCAGCCGCATGGCGAGCGTCAGCACTCCGGTGGCGACCAGCGCGGTGGCGGCCACCGAGGACCGCAGGGCCGCGAAGGCGGCGACGAGATACACCACGAGCAGCGCCACGTCGTCGGCCGAGGTGGTGGGCACCGCGGAGAGCCGCGCGTCGTAGTAACCGGCCCAGTACCGCAGCAACTCGCCCGGTTCCTCGACGGCCCTGAAGTCCCGTACGAGCCAGCCGGCGACGATCACCGCGAGCAGGGCGCAGAGAACGGCGCCGGTGATCCTGGCCCCCCGTGTGAGTATCACGCGAGCGATACTCCACCGTCGCCGCCCGCCGGACAAGGGTGTTGTCCAGGCGGTGCGCGAACGGGCAACCGGCCGGGGGGACTTGATGGCCCCCCGACCGGTTCACGGCACCCGCACGGCCGTACGCCGACCATGGTGGCGCGTTCGTGTATCGGACGTGAGACGGCCAAGTTGCCCGCGCGTCAACGTGCCCGCGGTCAGCCGGCCCGGCTGCTCCCCGAAGGCGGCGGCCCGTCCTCCTTGCCCACGGCGCCCGACGGACCCACGGCGTCCTCCTGACCGGACTCGTCCGCCTTCTCCTCCGAAACCGCCTCCCCCACCACCGTCTCCCCCGGCGTCTCCAGCAGCCCCTCCGGCGGCACCACCTGCTTCTCCTCCGCGAAGTGGCAGGCCGAATCGTGCCCGGCCGGTGCGTCCGTCAGCCGGAAGACCGCCGGTACCGCCAGCAGCGGCACTTCCCGTTCGCACCGCTCCTGCGCCTTCCAGCAGCGGGTGCGGAACGGGCAGCCGGAGGGCGGATTGGCCGGCGAGGGGACATCGCCGTGCAAAATGATCCGTTCCCGGTGCTCGCGGGCCATCGGGTCCGGCACCGGGACGGCGGACAGCAGCGCCTGGGTGTACGGATGCGTGGGGTGGTCGTAGATCTGCTCGTCGGTGCCGATCTCGACGATCCGGCCCAGATACATCACGCCGACCCGGTCGGAGATGTGCCGGACGATCGACAGGTCGTGTGCGATGAAGACGTAGCTCAGCCCGAACTCCGCCTGGAGCCGGTCCAGCAGGTTGACGACCTGCGCCTGTACGGAGACGTCGAGGGCGGAGACGGGTTCGTCGGCAACGATGATCTCGGGGTTCAGGGCCAGCCCGCGGGCGATGCCGATGCGCTGGCGCTGGCCGCCGGAGAACTGGTGCGGATAGCGGTTGATGTACTCCGGGTTGAGCCCGACGACGTCCAGCAGATCCTGGACCTTGGCCCGCCGGTCGCCCTTCGGGGCCACCTCGGAGTGGATCTCGTACGGCTCCCCGATGATGTCGCCGACGGTCATCCGGGGGTTGAGCGAGGTGTACGGGTCCTGGAACACCATCTGGATGTTGCGGCGCACGGCCTTCAGGGCGCGCCCCGACAGTTTGGTGATGTCCTCGCCCTTGTACCTGATCGCACCGGCCGTCGGCTGTTCCAGATGCACCAGCATCCTGGCCACGGTCGACTTGCCGCAGCCCGACTCCCCCACGATGCCGAGCGTCTCGCCCGCCGCCAGGTCGAAGGAGACCCCGTCGACCGCCTTGACGGCGCCGATCTGCTTCTTGATCAGGATGCCCTGGGTCAGCGGGTAGTGCTTGACCAGATCGCGGACCTGCAGAATGGGTTCGCCGCCCACGCGGGTGCTCCCCGGTTCAGCGTGCATCGAGCGTCTCCTTCCAGAAGTAGCAGGCGCTCTCACGGTGCTGGGCCACCTCGAAGAGGGGCGGTACCTCACCTCGGCAGATCTCCTGAGCCATCGGGCAGCGCGGGTTGAAGGCGCAGCCGGGCGGGATGTGCAGCAGGTTGGGCGGCAGGCCCTTGATCGCGTACAGCTCCTGGCCCTTCTGGTCCAGGCGCGGGATCGACTGGAGGAGGCCCTTGGTGTACGGGTGGGCGGGGGCCTTGTAGATCTCGTGGACGGGGGCCGCCTCGACGATCCGGCCCGCGTACATCACGGCGATGTAGTCGGCGACGTCCGCGACCACGCCCAGGTCGTGGGTGATCAGGATGAGTCCCATGTTGAGCTCGCGCTGGAGTTCGGCGAGCAGGTCCATCACCTGGGCCTGGACGGTCACATCGAGGGCGGTGGTGGGTTCGTCCGCGATGATCAGCGAAGGTTCCAGCGCCATCGCCATGGCGATCATGATGCGCTGGCGCATGCCGCCGGAGAACTGGTGCGGGTAGTTCCCGACGCGTTCCCTGGCGGCCGGGATGCGGACCCGGTCCATCAGCTCGACGGCCTTGAGCCTGGCGTCCTTGTGGGACATCCCGCGGTGGACGACGAACATCTCGCCGAGCTGCTCCCCCACGCTGAGCACGGGATTGAGGGAGGAGAGCGCGTCCTGGAAGATCATGGCCATCTCCTGGCCGCGGATCCTCCGGCGCTCCTCCCTCTTCATCTTCAGCAGATCGCGGTCCTTGAAGAGGATCTCGCCGCCGCTGATCTTTCCCGGGGGCATGTCGAGAATGCCCATGATCGCCTGTGCGGTGACCGACTTGCCGGAGCCGGACTCGCCGAGGACGGCGAGCGTCTCGCCCTCGGCCACCGAGTAGTTGACCCCGTTGACGGCTTTGGCCACCCCGTCGCGGGTGTGGAACTCCACGTGCAGATCGCGCACTTCGAGCAACATGGCAACGGGCTCCTCAGCGCAGCTTGGGGTCGAGGGCGTCGCGCACCGCGTCGCCGAGCATGATGAACGCGAGCACGGTGATCGCCAGCGCTCCGGCGGGCCAGAGCAGCATGTGCGGGGCGTTGCGGATGTAGTTGGCCGCGGCGGAGATGTCGATGCCCCAGGAGACGGCAGGCGGCTTCAGGCCGACGCCGAGGAACGAGAGAGTCGCCTCCAGAGCGATGTACGTGCCCAGGGCGATGGTCGCGACGACGATCACGGGGGCGACCGCGTTGGGCGCGATGTGGCGCAGCATCATCCGGGAGTTGGAGGCGCCGAGCGCGCGGGCCGCCTGGACGTAGTCGTTCTGCTTGGCGGTGATGACCGAGCCACGTGCGATACGGGCGATCTGCGGCCAGCCCAGCAGCACGATGAAGCCGATCACCGGCCAGACGGTGGAGCTCGGCACCACGGAGAGGAAGACCAGGCCGCCGAGGACCACCGGGATGCCGAAGAAGATGTCGGTGACACGGGAGAGGAACGAATCCGACAAGCCGCCGTAGAATCCGGCAAGGCCGCCGAGGAGGCTACCGAGGAGGGTGACGCCCAGGGTGGAGCAGACGCCTACGGTCACCGAGTTCCTGGCCCCGTAGACGGTCCGGGTGTAGACGTCGCAGCCCTGTCCGTCGAAGCCGAAGGGGTGGCCGGGCTGTGAGCTCTCCTGGGCCTTGGCCAGGTTGCAGTTGAGTGGGTCCTGGTCCGCGATCAGTGACGGCCAGATCGAGATGATCACCAGGAAGAGGATGATCAGGGCGGAGATGATGAAGACCGGGTTGCGGCGCAGGTCCCGCCAGGCGTCGGACCACAGACTGCGCGGCTTCTCGGCGGGGCCGGTGCCTTCGGGGCCGCCCGGTGTCTTTTCGAGGGTCGCACCCTCCTCCAGGGCGAGGTCCATCACGCCTCCCGCTCCGGCCGACGAGATCGCCTCGTCCGGTGTCTGCTCAGGCATAGCGGATCCTCGGGTCGAGTACGGCGTACAGCAGGTCGACGATCAGGTTCGCCGCCAGGAAGACGAGGACCAGAATGGTGACGAACCCGACGACGGTCTGGGAGTTCTGGCGCAGGATGCCCTGGTAGAGCTGATAGCCGACGCCGTGGATGTTGAAGATCCGCTCCGTGACGATCGCCCCGCCCATCAGGGCGCCCACATCCGTACCGATGAAGGTGACGACGGGGATCAGGGAGTTGCGCAGCAGATGCCGGATGATCACGCGGCGCCTGGGCAGGCCCTTGGCGACGGCGGTACGGACATAGTCGGCGCGGGCGTTCTCGGCGATCGAGGTCCTGGTGAGCCGGGTGACGTACGCCAGGGAGACGGAGGCGACGACGAGCCCCGGGATGATGAGTTCGTCGAGCGGCGCCTGTGAGGAGACGGACGGATGGATGATCCCCCACTTCACACCGAGGAGGAGCTGGAGCAGCAGACCGGTGACGAAGGTCGGGATGGAGATGACGACCAGGGTCAGGATCAGCACGGTGGTGTCGATGGGGCGGCCTCGGCGCAGACCGGTGACGACGCCGAGGCTGATGCCGATGACGATCTCGAACAAGAGCGCCACGATGGTGAGCCGGATGGTGATGGGGAAGGCGGTCGCCATCAGCTCGGTGACCTTCTGCCCGTTGAACGCGGTGCCGAAGTCGCCGGTGAAGACGTTGCCCATGTAGGTCAGGTATTGCTGCCAGACGGGCTTGTCGAGGCCGAATTCCGAGCGGAGTTGGGCTGCGGTCGCCGGATCGCACTGGCGTTCGCCGCAGAGGCCCGCGATGGGGTCACCCATCACGTTCACCATGAGGAAGATCAGCAGCGTGGTGCCGAAGAAGACCGGGATCATCTGCAGCAGCCGCCGGATCACATAACGTCCCATGAAGGGCTCCGGGGGTCGCGGGGTTCAGGGGCGCGGGGCTGGGGAGTGACGCGTCGGCGGGATGCGGAAGCCGGGTGGCCGGTGCCGGGAAGCGCACCGGCCACCCGGCCCGGGCGGGTCACTTGACCTTGATCTGCTCGTACACCGGGACGCTGAACTGGTTCAGCGACACATGGGTGATCCGGTCCGAGTGACCGGCGCTGCCGTTCTGGTACCAGAGCGGGATCACGGGCATCTGCGCGACCAGGACCTTCTCCGCGTCCTGGAAGGTCGAGACGGCCTTGGCCTTGTCGGACTCGGCGTTGGCCTTGTCGACGAGGCCGTCGAACTGCTTGTTGCTCCACTTGCCGTCGTTGGACGAGGCGTCGGTGTAGTACACCGGCTGCAGGAAGTTCTGGATGAGCGGGTAGTCCATCTGCCAGCCGGCCCGCCAGGCGCCGGTCAGCCTCTGCTGGGAGACCTGGCTGCGGAAGTCGGCGAAGGTGCCGACCGGGGCGCCGACGCACGCCTTGTTGTTGCCCATCACCTTGTTGATGCTGTTGCAGACGGCGTCGACCCACTCCTTGTGGGAGCCGGTGTCCGCGTTGTACGAGATCTTGAGCTGGCCGCCGGGGATGCCGCCGCCCTCCTGGATCAGCTTCTTGGCGTTCGCCGCGTTGTATTGGCAGGGCGCGCCGCACAGCCCCTTCTTGAATCCGCCGTCCACGCCGAGGACCGGGGAGGTCCAGTCGGAGGCCGGAGTGCGGGTCTTCTGGAAGATCTGACTGGTGATCTGATCGCGGTTGATCGCCATCGACAGGCCCTGGCGGACCTTGATGCCGCCGGGGGTGTTCCACTTCTTGTCGTAGAAGGGGAAGGCGAGGGTCTGGATGATGCCGGCCGGGGTGTTGATGTACCGGTCGCCGAGGTCCGCCTTGACGTTCTTCAGCTGCGAGGCGGGCACATCGTCGACGAGGTCGAGGTTGCCGGCCGTCAGGTCGGTGTAAGCGGTGTTGTTGTCCGTGTAGACCTTGAGGTCGATGCCGCCGTTCTGCGCCTTGTCGTCCCCGGGGTACTTGTCCCACTTGCGCAGGTTCATCGACGAGCCCTTGGTGTACTTGTCGACGGTGTACGGGCCGTTGCCGATCGGCTTGGACACCCAGGCGGCGTGGTCGGTGAAGAAGGCCCTGGGCAGCGGGGCGAAGGCCGGGTAGCCGAGGGTGTCGGGCCAGAGGGAGAACTTCTGCATCAGCTTGACCGTGAAGGTCTTGTCGTTGACGAGCTTGAGGCCGGAGAGCGTATTCGCGCCGGCGCTGCCCGACTCGGGGTGGACCTTGTTGTATCCGTCGATATAACCGAAGAAATAGGCGTTCTTCTGATTGTTCTTCAGCAGGGCCCCGTAGTTCCAGGCGTCCACGAACGACTTCGCGGTGACCTTCTCGCCGTTGCTGAAGGTCCAGCCGTCCTTCACGGTGATCGTGAAGTTCTGGTTGTCCTTGGTTTCGATCTTCTCGGCGAGCATGTTGGTGGCCACGCCGGTTTTCGGGTCGTACCTCTTGAGTCCCCGGAAGATCATGTCGAGGACCTTGCCGCCCTGCACCTCATTGGTGTTGGCGGGCTCCAGCGGGTTCTGCGGGTCACCCCAGGAGGAGCTCACGATTCCGTCGGCACCACCGCCACCACCGCTGCTGCCCCCTCCGCCACATGCCGTCGCCGCCAGGGCGACGGCCACCGCACATGCGGCCCACTTGGCCGGTGTGGCTCCGCGCATGGAGTGCCTCCTCTGAGTCTTCGTCACATGTATAGCCAAATATCACCTGTTAACGACATCAATGCACCCTATCTGCGGCCGTACGTGCGTATGTGTCACCGAGTCGCTCGAGTGCCCCGCATAACGAAAAGGACACACCCATGATCGGACACCCTCGCCCGAGTTGCCCAGATTGCCCCGCTCCGCACATCGCGTGTCCACCTGCAGGACACCTGCTCCTTGTCAAGTTCTGGTCAAGAACCTAAAGATCGCGTGTGGAGTTGCACAGCCAATTGACCGTTGTCAACGCGATTGATTGGGTCCGTTCCAACCCCTTAGCTCCTCCTGCCCGGAGGATGCCGCTTTCCGTACGGGGACAGGAGCTCGATGACCACGCCATCCCCGGCCCCCATCGCTCCGGTGGACACCACAGCCACCGAAGCCGTTGAGGAGTCCCGGCAGCCCGCAGGCCCCGACAAGGGCGCCGACGCACGGAGTCCAGGCCAGCTGGCCTGGCGGCGCTTCAAGCGCGACAGGACGGGCGTGCTCTCCGCCTACATCGTCGTGTTCTTCTTCGTGATAGCGATAGCCGCGCCGCTGATCGCCAAGCTGTACGGCAAGGACCCGTACACGACGTACGGCCAGGACAACCCGGAACTGCTCAACGGCTTCGGCTATCCGGCCCTGCCCAACGGCGGCATCAGCGGCGACTTCTGGTTCGGTATCGAGCCTCAACTGGGCCGGGACGTCTTCACGTTCCTGCTGTACGGAATCCGCACCTCGCTACTGATCGCGGCAGCGGCCACCATTCTCGTCACGCTCATCGGTGTGGTCATCGGTGTCACCGCCGGATATCTGGGCGGCAAGACGGACTACTTCATCGGACGGGTCATCGACATTCTGCTGTCGTTCCCGTCGACGCTCTTCTTCATCGCCTTCATGCCGGTCGTCTACGGGCTGTTCGTGTCGCCGGACGACGAGATCCCGACATCGCTGCGGGCCATCTGCCTGATCCTGGCCCTCACCGCCTTCGGCTGGGCCTCGATGGCCCGCCTGCTCCGCGGCCAGGTACTGGCCCTGCGCGAGCGGGAGTTCGTCGAGGCCGCGAAGGTCACCGGTGCCTCTCCCGCCCGGATCATCTTCAAGGAACTGCTGCCGAACCTCTGGACGCCGATCCTGATCCAGGCCACGCTCGCGCTGCCGGCCTTCGTGACGGCCGAGGCGGGCCTGGCCTTCCTCGGTGTCGGCATCATCGACCCGACCCCCGACTGGGGCGTGATGATCCAGCGCGGAGCGTCCTTCTACACGGACGACATCACCTTCATGCTCTTCCCGGGCGTCTCGATGATCATCTTCGTCCTCGCCTTCAATCTGCTCGGCGACTCCGTACGCGACGCGCTCGACCCGAAGTCGAAGCGCTGAGCTTCTGCTCCACCCAGCCCGGCCGCTGTGGTCCGGCCTGTCGTACCTGCTCCGTCCACCGACCCAAGGACCGATACGCATGTCTTTCTCCCGCAGAAACTTCCTGATCGCCACCGGCGTGGCGGCCGCGAGCTCCACTGTCCTGAGCGCATGCAGCAGCGGTGACGCGGGCGGCGGCAAGGGTGGCAGCAAGGACACCCCGAAGGTGACCGGCAACAAGGGGGCCGAGATCCTGGTCGGCACCAAGGCCGACTCCACCGGCCCCGCCCCCGAGGTCCCCGGCGCCGTCAAGGGCGGCACGCTCTACACGATGGAGCAGCTGGACTGCGACCACCTGGACCCGGCACAGATCTGGTCGTCCTACGAAAACCTCGTCACGCCGCTGTTCATGCGTGGCCTGGTCGGCTACAAGGTGGACAACAACGGCACCACCACGCTCGTGGGCGACCTCGCCACCGACGCCGGCGCGACGAAGGACGGCGGCAAGACCTGGTCGTTCACCCTGAAGGACGGCGTGAAGTGGGAGGACGGCTCGGACATCACGATGGACGATGTCCGCCACACCTTCGAGCGCCTCTTCGCCAAGTTCGTGACGTTCGGACCGCGCTACCCGCAGGAATGGCTGGTCGGCGGCGACAAGTACAAGGGCCCCTACGAGGGCAAGCACCTGGACTCCATCGAGATCGACGGCAAGACCGTCACCTTCCATCTCAAGGAAGCTCGCGGCGACTTCAACTTCACGCTGGGCATGCGTGCCTTCTCCTTGGTGCCCAAGAAGAAGGACACCAAGGAGGACTACGACAAGAAGCCGTTCTCCTGCGGCCCGTACAAGATCGACGCCCGCCAGGTCGGCAAGTCGATGTCGCTGTCGCGCAACCCCCATTGGGACCCCAAGACGGACCCGATCCGCAACGCCTACCCGGACAAGTTCCAGCTGCAGTCCGGCTTCCAGAACCTGGCGTCCACGGACCGCTACGTCGCCGACCAGGGCAACGACCAGCACACGCTGTCGATCTTCAACGAGATCGCCCCCGAGCGCATCCAGAAGGTGCTCGGCGACCCGGAACTGAAGAAGCGCGTCCTGACGCACCTCGACGCGGCGACGTACTACTACGCGATCAACACCACGCGCATCACGGACGTCAAGGTACGTCAGGCGCTCAACTACGCCTGGCCCTCGCAGCAGACTCAGCTGATCCGCGGCGGCGCCTCCTCCTCCGAAATCGCCACCACCATCATCAGCCCGCTCACCCCCGGCCACGCGGACTTCGACCTCTACGGCAAGAAGGCGAAGCCGGCCGGTGACCCGGTCAAGGCCAAGGCGCTGCTGAAGGAGGCCGGCAAGGAGGGACAGAAGATCGTCATCGCCTTCCAGCAGTCCGACAACGCGGTCAAGCAGGCCGTTGCCATCAAGAACGCGCTCACCAAGGCGGGCTTCGACGTGGTGACGAAGCAGGTCGACAAGACCTCCTTCTACAGCCAGATCGCCCAGATCGACAACCACTTCGATATGTTCGCGGCCGGCTGGTCCGCCGACTGGCCGGGCGGCTACACCGCTCTTCAGCCCACCTTCGACGGCCGTGTCATCGCCAACGGCGCCTCCAACTGGCCGCAGCTGAACGACGCGAGCGTCAACAAGGCCATCGACGCGGCGGCCGAGATCACCGACCCCGAGGAGGCCAACAAGGCCTGGGGCGCGATCGACCGCCAGATCATGGAGCTGGCCGCCTGTGTGCCGGACTACTGGCCGATCCGCAACTGGCTGTACGGCTCCAAGGTCGGCGGTGTGACCTTCGACGGCGGCAACAGCGGCATCGCGATCACCAAGCTCTACGCCAAGGCGTGATCCTCAGGGGCGGGGCGGCCGGACCGGCCGCCCCGCCCCCGGTCATTCCCCCGCTCACCACCCCTCGGCGACGGCGCCCCACCCGGAAAGTCACGACCCCATGCTTCGATTTCTTCTCCGCCGCGTGACCGGCGCTATCGTCATTCTGTTGGTCATCAGCGCCATCACCTTCTACCTCTTCTACGCGATACCCCGTGACCCCGCCCGGATGGCCTGCGGCAAGGTCTGCACCCCCGAACTCCTCACCCAGATCAAGCAGAACCTGGGAATCGCCGACCCGATGCCCGTCCAGTACTGGCACTGGCTGACCGGCATCTTCATGGGCCGTGACTACGGGAACTACGGTCACTGCCCGGCGCCCTGCCTCGGCTACTCGTTCACCAACCGCCAGCCGGTCTTCGGCACGATCATGGACCGTCTGCCGCTGACCCTCTCGCTCTCGGTGGGCGCGGCCTTCTTCTTCGTGATCCTCGGTGTCGGCGCGGGCATGCTCGCCGCCGTCAAGCAGGGCAAGGCGCTCGACAAGATCGCCAGCTCGTTCTCGCTGCTCGGCTCCTCGCTCCAGATCTACTTCGTCGGCTACCTCGCGATGTTCCTGCTGGTGCAGCAGATGGGCCTGTTGGAGCAGCCCTCGTACACACCGCTCACCGAGGACCCGGTGAAGTGGGCATCGGGGCTGCTGCTGCCCTGGCTGGTGCTGTCGATCATCTTCACCGCCAACTACACCCGTATGACCCGCTCCCAGCTCGTCGAGCAGCTCAGCGAGGACTACGTCCGCACCGCACGCGCCAAGGGCCTGTCCCGCCGCTCGGTCTTCTTCCGCTTCGCCTGGCGCGGGGCGATGGGCCCGATCGTCACGATCTTCGGCATCGACCTGGGCACGCTGATCGGCGGCGCCATCATCACCGAGGTGACCTTCAGCCTCCAGGGTCTGGGCCAGCTCTCCGTGCGCTCGGTCGACACCAGCGACCTGCCCATGCTGCTCGGGGTCACCATCGTCGCGGCGGGCGCGATCGTCTTCGCCAACATCGTCGTGGACGCCGTCTACGGCCTCATCGACCCGCGGATCCGGCTCGCCTGACCCCGCTCCCCGTTCCGGCCCACCCCCTTCTCCCGCAACATCCTCCTGGAGCGTCCCCGTGACGAGCACCGATCAGCAGCCCCTCCTCTCCGTCAGGGATCTACACGTTCACTTCTCGACCGAGGACGGCGTCGTCAAGGCCGTCGACGGCCTCTCCTTCGACGTGGAGAAGGGCAAGACCCTCGGCATCGTCGGCGAGTCCGGCTCCGGCAAGTCCGTCACCAACCTGACGATCCTCGGCCTGCACGACGCCGATCACACCCAGATCGACGGCGAGATCCTGCTCGACGGCCAGGATCTGCTCGCCGCATCGGAGCGGGAGCTGGAGCGGCTGCGCGGCAACAAGATGGCCATGATCTTCCAGGACGCGCTGGCCTCGCTGTCGCCGTACCACACCGTCGGCCGGCAGATCGGTGAGGCGTACCGCAAGCACACCGGGGCCTCCAAGCGGGAGGCACGGGCGCGGGCCGTGGAGATGCTCACCAAGGTGGGCATCCCGCAGCCCGATCTGCGGGTGGACGACTATCCGCACCAGTTCTCCGGCGGTATGCGCCAGCGTGCGATGATCGCCATGTCGCTGGTCTGCGACCCGGAGCTCCTGATCGCCGACGAGCCGACCACCGCGCTGGACGTCACCGTGCAGGCCCAGATCATGGACCTGCTCAAGGACCTCCAGCAGGAGACCGGCACCGCGATCATCTTCATCACCCACGACCTCGGTGTCATCGCCGACATCGCGGACGACGTGCTGGTGATGTACGGCGGCCGGTGTGTGGAGCGCGGCACCAAGAAGGAGGTGCTGCGGGCGCCCCAGCACCCGTACACCTGGGGTCTGCTGGGGTCCATGCCGAGCCTCGACGGGCCGGTCGACGTACCGCTGTCGCCGATCCCCGGCTCGCCGCCGAGCCTCCTCAACCCGCCGACCGGCTGCCGCTTCCACCCGCGGTGCTCGTTCACCGAGCAGGTCGGCGGCAAGCGCTGTGCGACCGACCAGCCGCCGCTGGAACTGGTGGACAACCGTGGGGCCGCCTGCCACCTCACACCGGAGCAGCGCACCGAATTCTTCGCCGACTTCGCCGGCACCCGGCCCAACTGACGTACAAGAGACGGGACTTCCCCACTATGAGCAGCACAGATCCCCTCCTGGACGTCTCCGGACTCACCAAGCACTTCCCGATCAAGGGCGGCTTCCCGATCCGGCGGACGGTCGGCGCGGTCCAGGCCGTCGACGGGCTCGACTTCACCGTCGGAGAGGGCGAGAGCCTGGGCCTGGTCGGCGAGTCCGGCTGCGGCAAGTCGACGACGGGCCGGCTGATCACCCGGCTCCTGGAGCCGACGGCCGGCCGGATCAGCTACCGCGGGCAGGACATCACCCACGCCTCGCGCAAGCAGCTGGCCCCGGTCCGCTCCGAGATCCAGATGATCTTCCAGGACCCGTACGCCTCGCTGAACCCGCGGCAGACCGTCGGCAAGATCGTCGCCGGACCGATGGAGATCAACGACATCAACCCGGCGGGTGGCCGCGAGGCGCGCGTACGGGAGCTGCTGGAGATCGTCGGTCTCAACCCGGAGCACTACAACCGCTTCCCGCACGAGTTCTCCGGCGGTCAGCGCCAGCGCATCGGGGTGGCCCGCGCGCTGGCCCTGGAGCCGAAGCTGATCGTGGCCGACGAGCCGGTCTCGGCGCTGGACGTGTCGATCCAGGCGCAGGTGGTGAACCTGCTGCAGAAGCTGCAGAAGGAACTCGGCATCGCGTTCCTGTTCATCGCGCACGACCTCGCCGTCGTACGCCACTTCTCGCAGCGTGTCGCCGTCATGTACCTCGGCCGGATCGTGGAGATCGCCGACCGGGACGACCTGTACGGCAACCCGCGGCACCCGTACACCAGGGCGCTGCTCTCGGCCGTGCCCGAGGCGACGGCCGACGAGGTGCCGGCCCGGGAGCGCATCCTGCTCACCGGCGATGTCCCCTCTCCGGTCAACCCGCCGTCGGGCTGCCGCTTCCGCACCCGCTGCTGGAAGGCGACGGACAAGTGCGCGAGCGAGGCTCCGCCGCTGGTACGGGTCGAGGGAAGCCGGGACGGCCACCTGACGGCCTGCCACTACCCCGAGGACCCCCAGACCGCGTCGTCCGTCCCGCAGGCCCGTAGCGCCTCTCAGGGGCCGAAGCTCGACAAGACCATCAAAGCCCCCAAGACCGAGGCCTGACACCCCTGGCCCCGGTCCCGGGTGCGCCCTCGCCGACACGGACCTGATCGGTCCGCGAGCCGGCTCCCCCGGCCCAAGGAACCGAGCACGTCGGCCCATTGACCCGAGCCACCTGCGAGCCCGGTTCCCGGGTATTCGGGAAAGGCGCCCGGAACCGATCGGTTCCGGGCGCTTCCGTATTGCCCACCCGGCACCCCTCGGGACGAGGCAACGATCACTTCCACACCTCGCCACCAAGGCCCAACGGTCCCTCAAGTCCCTTAGCACCGCCCCCTCCACCGCGCTGCTGAGCGCCGGAGTCGTAGCGGTGTCCGCCGGAGCCGAAGTCCGGCGGCGGCTGCAAAATGGTGAAGAACTGGAAGAAGTCCAACAACGTCGCCCCGGTGAAGAAGAGCAGCAACCTGTGGGGAATCCAGTACAAGTGGCCTGCCACCACGTATCATTGACGTACCGTCACGCCTGCGGAGGCTGACGGCGCGCCGGCCATGACGGAAGGCCCGGAACCTGAGGTTCCGGGCCTTCCGTGTCACACGCGCCGTACTACGAGGCCGAGCCGACGACGTCCTTCTCCTCGGCGAAGTGGCACGCCGATTCGTGCGCAGCCGGGGAGTCCACGGACTTGAAGCGCTCGGGGATCGCCAGCAGCGGCATCTCCGTGGCGCACTTGTCCTGGGCCTTCCAGCACCGCGTACGGAAGCGGCAGCCCGACGGCGGGTTCGCCGGCGACGGGACGTCACCGGTGAGGATGATCCGCTCGCCGCGCTCGCGGGCCTCCGGGTCCGGGACCGGGACCGCCGACAGCAGCGCCTGGGTGTAGGGGTGCGTCGGGTGGTCGTAGATCTGCGTGTCCGTACCGATCTCGGCCATCTTGCCGAGGTACATCACGCCGACCCGGTCGGAGATGTGCCGGACGATGGACAGATCGTGTGCGATGAAGACGTAGGAGAGGTTGAACTCGTCCTGGAGCTTCTCCATCAGGTTGATGACCTGGGCCTGCACCGACACGTCGAGCGCGGAGACCGGCTCGTCGCAGATGATGATCTCCGGGTTGAGCGCGAGGCCGCGGGCGATGCCGATGCGCTGGCGCTGACCGCCGGAGAACTGGTGCGGATAGCGGTTGATGTACTCCGGATTGAGACCGACGACGTCCAGCAGCTCCTGGACCTTGGCCCGCCGGTCGCCCTTCGGGGCCACCTCCGGGTGGATGTCGAAGGGCTCACCGATGATGTCGCCGACCGTCATACGCGGGTTCAGCGAGGTGTACGGGTCCTGGAACACCATCTGGATGTTCCGGCGGACCGCCTTCAGCGCACGCCCGGACAGCCTGGTGATGTCCTGGCCCTTGTAGAAGACCTCGCCGGACGTGGCCGTCTCCAGCGCCATCAGCAGCCGCGCGACCGTGGACTTCCCACAGCCCGACTCGCCGACGATGCCGAGCGTCTCGCCCTGGTAGAGGTCGAAGGAGACCCCGTCCACGGCCTTGACGGCGCCGACCTGGCGCTTGAAGAGGATGCCCTGGCTCAGCGGGAAGTGCTTGACCAGATTGCGCACCTGGAGGATCGGCTCACCGCGTTCCACCGGGGCCTCGATCGCCGCGACCGCCGCCGTCTCGTCGGCGGCGTCGACGGTCACGACGTCGGTGACGTTCGGGGTGCTGTCCAACGATCCGTCCGTCTTGTCGAGCTCAGCCATGGATCGTCTCCTTCCAGAAGTGGCAGGCACTGCCGCGGCCGGGCAGCTCGCTGCCGTCCTGCTCGGAGACCGGCACCAGGGCCGGAATCTCCGTGCGGCAGATGTCGTCCGCCTTGGGGCACCTCGGGTTGAAGGCGCAGCCGGACGGAATCTTGAGCAGGTTGGGCGGCAGGCCCTTGATCGCGTAGAGCTCCTGGCCCTTCTGGTCGAGCCGCGGGATCGAGTCGAGCAGACCGCGGGTGTACGGGTGCGCGGGCCGCTTGTAGAGCTCGTGCACCGGCGCCGTCTCGACGATCCGGCCCGCGTACATGACCGCGATCTTGTCCGCGACGTCGGCGACGACGCCGAGGTCGTGGGTGATCAGGATCAGGCCCATGTTGAACTCGGTCTGCAGCTCCTTGAGCAGGTCCATGACCTGGGCCTGGACCGTCACGTCGAGCGCGGTGGTCGGCTCGTCCGCGATGATCAGGTCCGGCTCCAGGGCCAGCGCCATGGCGATCATGATGCGCTGGCGCATACCGCCGGAGAACTGGTGCGGGTAGTCGTTGACCCGCTCCTTGGCTGCGGGGATCTTGACCCGCTCCATCAGCTCGATGGCCTTGGCCTTCGCCTGCTTCTTGGAGAGTCCCTGGTGGACACGGAACATCTCGCCGAGCTGGTAGCCGACCGAGAGCACGGGGTTGAGCGAGGAGAGCGCGTCCTGGAAGATCATCGCGATCTTCTGGCCGCGGATCTTCCGCCGCTCCTCGTAGCTCATGGTGAGCATGTCCTGGCCGCGGTACAGGATCTGGCCCTGCGGGATCTTGCCGGGCGGCATGTCGAGAATGCCCATGATCGCCTGAGCGGTCACGGACTTGCCGGAACCGGACTCGCCGAGCACGGCCAGGGTCTCGCCCGAGTCGACGCTGTAGTTCACACCGTTGACGGCCTTGGCGACTCCGTCACGGGTGTGGAACTCCACGTGCAGGTCGCGCACTTCGAGGAGCGGGCTGTCGTCCGCCCCCCCGGCACGGGGCGCCGGGATGTCTGCTGTCTTGTCCATGATGGTCACGTCGTACGCCCTCCTCAGCGCAGCTTCGGGTCGAGTGCGTCACGCACCGCGTCGCCGAGCATGATGAACGCGAAGACCGTGAGGCTGAGCATTCCTGCCGGGAACAGCAGAGCATGCGGGTTGTCCCGGATGGCCTGGCTGCCCTCGGCGATGTCGATGCCCCACGAGATCGTCGGGTCCGCGAGCCCGAGACCGAGGAACGAGAGCGTCGCCTCGGCCGAGATGTATCCGCCCAGCGCGATGGTGGCCACGACGATCGTTGGGGCGAGCGCGTTCGGCAGGACGTGCCGGAAGAGGATCCGCGGGGTGCCGGCGCCGAGCGCGCGGGCCGCCGTCACGTAGTCCGCCTGCTTCGCTGTGATCACGGAGGACCGCATCACACGGCAGATCGAGGTCCAGCCCAGGAAGGCGAGGGCCAGGATCACCACATACACCTTGCGGTCGGTGAAGGCGTTCAGGACGACCATCGCACCGAGCAGGAAGGGAATACCGAAGAAGATGTCGGTGATCCGGGATATGACGGAGTCGAGCCAGCCGCCGAAGTATCCGGCGAGCATGCCGAGCAGGCCGCCGACCAGGGTGACCACCGCGGTGACGCCGACACCGACCATGATCGAGGCGCGGGTGCCGTAGATGACACGCGCGTAGATGGAGCGTCCCTGACCGTCGTACCCGAACCAGTCGGGCTGGAAGAAGTGCGTCAGCTCCGGCTTGGTCAGGAAGTGGTTGGTCAGATCGCCGTCGCGCGGATCGGCGCTGGTGAACAACCCGGGGAACGCGGCGATGACCAGCAGGAGCACCAGCAGGATCGAGGAGATCCAGAACATCGGGCGGTGACGCAGGTCGAACCAGGCGTCGCCCCAGAGGCTGCGCGGCTTGCCCTGCTCCTTGTGGCCATCGGCGGCCGACGGAGCCACGGCGTCGACCGCCGCTTCGGTCTGGGTCTTGGTCACGTCAGGCATACCGGATCCTCGGGTCCAGGACCGCGTACAGCAGGTCGACGATCAGGTTGATCACAAGAATGATGAGAACGAAGACCGTGACAACGCCCACGATCGTCGAACCCTCACGCTGCTGCAGCGCCTTGAAGAGCAGGTTTCCGACACCCTGGACATTGAAGATGCCCTCGGTCACGACCGCGCCGCCGATGAAGCCGCCGACGTCCGTACCGAGGAAGGTGATGACCGGGATCAGTGAGTTGCGCAGCAGGTGGACACCGATGATGCGGCGCCGCGGCAGGCCCTTGGCCATCGCGGTACGCATGTAGTCGGCGCGCAGGTTCTCCGCGAAGGTCGTGCGCGTCAGCCGTGCCACGTACGCCATGGAGAGCATGGCGAGCACGAAGCCCGGCAGGAACAACTGCGCGTAACTCGTTGAGTCCTGGACGTTCGGAGACACCCAGCCGAGCTGGTCCGCGAGGACGAAGCGGGCGAGGTAACCGAGCACGAACACCGGGATCGAGATGACGACCAGGGTGAAGATCAGTACGCCGGTGTCGGCGGCCTTGCCGGCCCGCAGGCCCGCCCAGGCACCGAGCCCGATGCCGACGACGATCTCGATGAGCATCGCCACGGCGGTCAGCCGGAGCGTCACCGGGAACGCCTCGGACATCTCGTCGATGACCTCGCGGCCACCGAAGGTCTTGCCGAAGTCGCCCTGGAAGAGGTTGCCCATGTAGTCGATGTACTGCTTCCACAGGGGCTGGTCGAGCCCGAACTCATGGCGCAGCGAAGCGACCTGTGCGGGGTCCGCCGCCTTGTCTCCCCACATCGCCCGGATTGGGTCACCGGGAAGGATGTGGACCATGAGGAAAATAATCAGAGTGGTCCCGATGAATACCGGGATCATCTGGAGCAGTCGCCTTGCGACGTAACGCCCCATCATGCCTCCATGCCGTGAGGGGTCGGCGATGGCCTTCTCAGAGTTGTCTCCGCCGCGGGGTGTGGGGGGGAGAGCCCCGGGGCCTACGCCTACGGGCCGGTTCCGCCGCCCCCTGAAGGGAGTGGCGGAACCGGCCTTCGGATCCCGATGCTTACTTCTTGGCCTTCACCTGGACGTCGGTGAAGATGGGGTCGCCGTCCTGGCCGTAGACGATCTTGCCGAAGACGTTCTCCGACTGACCCGAGTTGTTCTTGTAGAACCACAGCGGGATGGCCGGCATGTCGTTCTTCAGGAGCTGCTCGGCGTCCTGGTAGAGCTTGACGGTCTCGTCGAGCGTCTTGGCCTTGTCGGCCTTCGAGGCGAGAGCGTCGAACTCCTTGTTGGAGTAGCCCGAGGTGTTACCCGCGGCGGTGGTGCCGTACAGGTCGCGCATGAAGTTCGAGTTGACCGGGTAGTCGAGCACCCAGCCACCGCGGTACATGGACTTGACCTGCTTGTTGTCACGGGCGTTCAGGTCGGCCTGGAAGTCCGGCTTGGAGTCACCGGTGCACTCGACGCCGACGGACTTGCGGATGCTGTTGCAGACCGCGTCGACCCACGGCTTGTGCGACTGGTCGGCGTTGAACTGGATCGAGATCTTGTTGCCCGGGACGCCGCCACCCTCCTTGATGAGGGCCTTGGCCTTGGCCGGGTCGTACTTCGTGATGTCACCGAGGGCACCGGGCTTGTAGCCGAGCACACCGCGGGCGACGAACGAGTCGGCCGGGGTACGGGTGCCGTGGAGCACGGTCTTGGTGATCGTGTCACGGTCGATGGCCATCGACAGACCCTGAATGACCTTGGGGTCGATGTCCTTGAACTGGTCCGTGTAGAACGCGGGGACGATCGACTGGACCGCGGAGTACTCGGCGTCGATGGCGCGGTCGCCCAGGTCCTGCTTGTAGCTCGTCAGCGAGGTAGTCGGGATCGCCTCGATCCAGTCGAGGTTGTTCGACCGCAGGTCCGAGTAGGCGGCGTCGGCGGTGGTGTAGTTCTTGAAGTCGATGCCACCGTTCTTGGCCTTGTTCGGGCCCTGGTAACCGTCGAACTTCCGGACCTTGATCAGCTTCTTGTGCTCCCACGAGACGAACTTGTAGGGGCCGTTGCCGATCGGGTGCTGGCCGGCGGCCTTCGGGTCCTTGAAGAAGGACTCGGGCAGCGGCGCCCAGACGTCGTAACCCAGCTTGTACGCGAAGTACGAGACCGAGCTGGTCAGGGTGATGGTGAACGTGTTCTCGTCGACGATCTTCAGGCCGGACATCTTGTCCGCCTTCGGAGCACCCTTCTCGGGGTGGACGTCGGCGTAACCCTTGATGTCCTGGAACCAGCTGGAGTTGGTCTGGTTGTTCTTGACGTTGGCCGACCAGTTCCAGGAGTCCACGTAGGACTTGGAGGTGACCGCGGTGCCGTCGTGGAACTTCCAGCCCGGCTTGAGCTTGACGGTCCACACGGACGAGTCCGCGTTGGGCGTCACGGACTCGGCGTTGACGTACGTGAGCTTGCCGGTGCCGGGCTCGTAGTCGACGAGGCCGGCGAAGATGGTGCGCAGGACACGGCTGCCCTGGCTCTCCTTGGCGTTCGCCGGCTGCAGCGGGTTCTGCGGCTCGCTGAGCTGGGCGGTCAGGATCCCATTCGGGTCCGCCTTGCCCGAGTTCATGCCCTTGTCGCTACCACTGTCGCTACCGCCACAGGCGGTCGCAGTCAGGGCGATGATTGCCGCTCCCGCGACCCACTTGGCGCTCTTGGCACCACGCATGGGTTTCCTCCTCATGAGTCCACTTTTGACTACAAGAAGGGCACTGGAGTTGATACACCGACACCCCTGACGGTGATCGCTTCAGTGCCCCGAGTGTGCTCGTGAGTCGGCACCCCCCACAGTGCGTGACCCATTGACCCGAGCTCAATGGAGCCAACTATTAAGTACGACCGGGCTGTAAACCACACTTAAAGGGTCTCGGTTTGACAACATCGACAGGACCTGGTTGACCGAAATCCGGACAAAGCGAGCCCAGACAGACACGCCCGAAACGGACCGTTAACACATGTTCCGGAGAGCAACGCCCGATAACCGGACGCACAGCTCGCGAAAATGGGTTGCACGCCCGCGGGCTCAACACCCCGGCAACGCTTCGCGGTCAGGGTGCGAAAAGTGCCCCGCCGACCCGCGCGAGCGGATCGGCGGGGCACGTGCACAGGCTACTGGGCGGCCGGATCAGCGGCACTTCTTCCTCACCACCGCGGCCAATGACGACTTGGGCGGCCTCCGCGCCGGCCGCCACCGCCGGCGTCGTCAGTACGGCCGACGTCGCCGCCCGCGCGAGCACAATCGCCACAGCCTTCCGCATCAGAATCCTTCGCTCCGGCGAACTTGAAGAGTTCGCCTTGCGATCCTTGCCTCACCGGCCGGTGCGACAGCGGCGATTCTGTCGACCAACAGGGCAACTGTGTCGACTATTTGAGGAGCTATTGAGGTCGTTGTGACGGCTCACGCGCGCAACGCAATCGGAACATTTGCTTCCACTGGTGTTTCCCCTCGCACATGCCCTGTATTTCGTGCAGCGTGTCGGGAGTGCAGGGGAAGACAGCCGAGAGGCCCGGCTCCCGCAGACCTGCGGGGAGCCGGGCCTCTCGGCGGCTGTGCTCGGATCAGGGATCAGCGCTTGGCGCGCGAAGCGGTGCGGCCACGCTCCTTCTGGTCCAGGACGACCTTGCGGATACGCACGGTCTCCGGGGTGACCTCGATGCACTCGTCCTCGCGGCAGAACTCCAGGGACTGCTCCAGGGAGAGCTTGCGGGCCGGCACCACGTTCTCCGTGGTGTCCGCGGAAGCCGCACGCATGTTGGTGAGCTTCTTCTCCTTGGTGATGTTCACGTCCATGTCGTCGGCGCGGGAGTTCTCGCCGATGATCATGCCCTCGTAGACCTCGGTGCCGGCCTCGGTGAAGATGACACCGCGCTCCTGGAGGTTGACCATGGCGAACGGCGTCACGGAACCCGCGCGGTCCGCGACCAGCGAGCCGTTGTGACGGGTACGCAGCTCGCCGAACCACGGCTCGTGGCCCTCGAAGATGGAGTGCGCGATGCCCGTACCGCGGGTCTGCGTCAGGAACTCCGTACGGAAGCCGATGAGGCCGCGGGACGGGACGATCCACTCCATGCGGACCCAGCCCGAACCGTGGTTCGTCATCGTCTCCATGCGGCCCTTGCGGGTCGCCATCAGCTGGGTGATCGCACCGAGGTGCTCCTCGGGGGAGTCGATCGTCATGCGCTCGATCGGCTCGTGCGTCTTGCCGTCGACCTGCTTGGTGACGACCTCCGGCTTGCCGACCGTGAGCTCGAAGCCCTCACGGCGCATCTGCTCGACGAGGATGGCGAGCGCGAGCTCACCGCGGCCCTGGACCTCCCAGGCGTCGGGGCGCTCGGTGTCCAGGACGCGGAGCGAGACGTTACCGATCAGCTCGCGGTCGAGGCGGTCCTTCACCTGGCGGGCGGTGACCTTGTGGCCCTTGCCGCCCTTGCCGACGAGCGGCGAGGTGTTCGTACCGATGGTCATCGAGATGGCCGGCTCGTCGACCGTGATCAGCGGCAGCGCGATCGGGTTCTCGGGGTCGGCCAGGGTCTCGCCGATCATGATGTCCGGGATACCGGCGATGGCGCAGATGTCGCCCGGGCCCGCCTTCTCGGCCGGCTTGCGGGTGAGCGCCTCGGTCATCAGCAGCTCGGTGATGCGGACGCTGGACATCGTGCCGTCGCGCTTGATCCAGGTGACGGTCTGGCCCTTGCGCAGCTCACCCTGCTCGACGCGGCAGAGCGCGATACGGCCGAGGAAGTTGTCGGCGTCCAGGTTGGTGACGTGGGCCTGCAGCGGGGCCTCGTCGTCGTACTCCGGAGCCGGGACGTGCGCCAGGATCGTGTTGAAGAACGGCTCCAGGTTCTCGCTGTCCTGCGGGACGGTGCCGTCCTCCGGCTTGGTCAGCGAGGCGACGCCGTCACGGGCGCAGGCGTAGACGATCGGGAACTCGATCTGGTCCTCGTCCGCGTCCAGGTCCAGGAACAGGTCGTACGTCTCGTCGACGACCTCGGCGATCCGGGAGTCGGGACGGTCCGTCTTGTTGATGCAGAGGATGACCGGCATCTTCGCGGAGAGCGCCTTGCGCAGCACGAAGCGGGTCTGCGGGAGCGGGCCCTCGGAGGCATCGACGAGCAGCACGACCGCGTCCACCATCGACAGACCGCGCTCGACCTCGCCGCCGAAGTCGGCGTGGCCGGGGGTGTCGATGATGTTGATCGTGATCGGGTCCCCGCCGTCCTTGGGGTGATACTTCACCGCCGTGTTCTTGGCGAGGATCGTGATGCCCTTCTCACGCTCCAGGTCGTTCGAGTCCATCATGCGTTCGTCGAGGTTCTCGGCGGCGTGCGCGGCGAAGGCGCCGGCCTGCCTGAGCATGGCGTCGACCAGCGTGGTCTTGCCGTGGTCGACGTGGGCGACGATGGCTACGTTACGGATGTCGTGGCGCGTGGGCATGGGTGGCTTGCGCTTCTCTCGGATCGTGGGATCAGGCGTCTCAGTCGCTCTCGGGTCCTCGTACGCCCGCCGGGCGGACGCGCCACGGCTACCCCCCATGGTACGGGGCTGGCGCGTCCCGGGCTTCCCGGCCCGATCCGCAAGACCGGTCTTGAGCCACTCTTCAACCGATATTCGGCCGGTATTACCTCAGTACCGGGGGTGTGCCAGGTGGATGTGCGTAGCAGGAGGAGGGAGATGCGGAGGGATCCGTGGGGGGATCCGTGGGGGGATCCGCAAGGTCCCGTGGGGGGCGTGTGGGGGGCGAGCAGCTCAGGTCCGGTCGGGACACGAGCTTGCCCGCCGGGATCCCGGCGGGCAAGGTACTTGAGCCAGTTCTGAGCTTCCGGCGCCGTTCTGACCTGCTACTTCTTCTTATTTGCCGGGGGTCCGGCGGGCTGCGGCTTCTTGAAACCGATGTCCTGGTAGTGGGGTGCGCCGAAGCCGAAGGCGCCGACGTTCGCCAGCTTTCTGTCGGTCGCCACGAGCTGCGGACGCTGATAAAGCGGAATAGATCCTGCGGCGGCCCAGATCCGGGCGTCCGCCTGCTTCATCAGATCCCGGGCGGTCCCCTCGTCGAGTTCCGAGACCGCCTGCTCGAAGAGCTGGTCGATGTGGTCCGTACCGACGCGGGTGTAGTTCTGCTCGACCAGCAGGGAGCCGTCGGTGGCCGGCACCGGCTTGGCGAAGATCGGGCGGTCGTCGGTCGCCGGGTAGGCGGTGGCGGGCCAGGAGTACAGCGCCAGGTCGTAGTCGCCGGAAGCGATGTGGTCCTGGAAGTAGCTGTCGTCGGAGACCTTGGTGATGGCCGTACCGATGCCGATCGAATCGAGCATCGCCGCAATCTTGTCCCCGACGGCACGCAGCGGCTCCGACCCCGGTCCGGCCGGCAGGACGAAGCGCAGGCTCAGCACCTTGCCGTTCTTGCCGAGCGGGCCGCGGCGCGCGTCGGGGGCCTGGGCGGGGGCCGCGGTGCCCGCGGGGGCGTACGCACCGACGGCGCCGCCCGGCCGCTGCTCCTGGGCGGCGACCTCGGAGGGGGCGTCCTCGGTGGTGCCGGTCCGGGCCAGGTATCCGGCCTGGCGCAGCAGAGCGGCGCTGTGGAACTCGGCGGCGGGGGCGGGAGCGAGGACCTGGGGGGCGTTGCCGACTCCGTCGCTGTCGCCGGGCTTGTTGTCGTCGCCGACGACGGCCTGTACATCGTCGGCGGCGTGCTCGCGCTCGGGAGCGGCGTTGTCGGCCTTGCCGCCGCCGCTGCCGGTCTTGCCGGGCCTCTCGGACGAGGCTGCCTTGTCGCCCTTCCCGGCGGTGCTGTCCTTCTTCTTCGCGCCCTTCTTCTCGACCTCGCTGCCGGCCTTGGCGCCGTCCGGTTTCTTGACCGCGCCCTCCCGCGTCCAGCCCGCGTCGGCCAGCAGCGCCTGCGCCTCCTCGGTGTCCTGGCCGCCCAGTGCGCCGCTGTTGTCCTTGTACGCCGGCTGCCCGGCCAGGGCCAGGTGGCTGCCGAGCGGCGTGGCGGGCAGGCCGAGCGGTTTGAGTACGGTGTCGACGAGCTCCTGGCGGTTCAGGGCCCGGGCGACCGCCCTGCGTACCCGGTCGTCGGCGAGCGGCCCGGACTCGCCGTTCAGCGCAAGCTGGGTGTAGGCGGGCTCCAGCGACTTGCGGACCGCATACGCGCGCAGCTTGCCCTGCTCGGCGGCGTACGCCTCGGCGGCTGCCCGGTTCTTCTCCCTGGCCGCCTGGGCGGCCGCCGCCGCCTCTTCGTCCGAGCCGTGCGCCTCGGCCCAGGAGCGCAGTGCGGCGGCCGGGCCGGTCCCGGAACCGGAACCGGAACCGGGGCCCTGGGCGAGCGGCTGTCCGTTGCCGCCCTTGTCGTCGGCCGCCTGCACGATCCGATGCGCCGCCGCGGCGTCGACGTCGGCGACGTCGACCTTCCCCTCGGTCAGGGCCTCGGTGCGGTCCTGCGGCTTGACGGCCCGGAACACCAGCGAGTCGAGCTTGGCCCGGCCGCCCCACCAGCGCGGATCGCGGACCAGGGTGACCTCGCCCTTCGCCGTGTCCACGCTGCCCAGCCGAAACGGTCCCGAGGTGGCCTTGAGGGTGGTACGCGCGCCGTCGTTGAAGGCGTCGGGGGAGCCGGTCACCTCCTTCGGGTACAGCGGGGAGAAGAGCGAGCGCCAGTCCGCGTACGGCTTGGCGAACGTGACCCGGACCTCCTGGTCGTCGGCGCCGCGCTCGATCTTCTCGATCCGCTCGTAGCCGGCGTTGCGGGCGGTCCAGAACGCCGAGTCCTTGCCGTTCAGCGCCCGCCACTGGGCCACGAAGTCGGATGCCCCGATGTCCCGGCCGTCGCTCCACACCGCCTGCGGGTTGATCCGGTAGAGCACCACCTGCCTGGGCTCGCGCTCGACCACCTTCGCGGACTTCAGATAGTCCGGGTCGAGCCGCGGCGTGCCCTTGGCGTCCAGCGGGAAGAGCGTCGGGAGCAGGGCGTCCGTGATGCGGGTGGTGGAGCTGTTCGCGTCGGCCTGGAAGGCGTTGAGGGTGGTGGGCACGGCGTCGATCGCCCAGTTGACGGTGCCCCCTGCGGCGACCAGGTTCCGGGCCGCGACCGCGATGTCCTGTGGGGCGACGGCCCCGGTGGAGCCGCCGCCGTCGTCGGAGCTGCAGCCGGCCAGCACGGGGAGCGTCAGCACACCCGTCGTGAGGAGCGCGAGCGAGCGGCGCTTTCGGGCCGTCCCCCTCGGGACGCCGACGTGGGACATGGCTGATACCTCCGGGGCCGGCCCGGCCCACCCGCACACGGATGGGCCGGATTGTGCGTTTCTGGTGGCATTTGCAGTTGATCACACTGGTTCCGTCCGTCCACTGAATGCGCCCCCGCGCGAGAGGCGGCGCAGACACGGCGTCAGCGCCCCCGAACCTCACCCGTGCGGCGGAACACCCCGCGAGACCGGGAAGGCCCGCACTCTTCGCAACCGGGGTGTGACGCGCGACACTCTCGGGCGCATGAATATGACCACCCGCGACCGCGGAAGTGAGAGCAAGTCGTGTCACTGCACGAAGAATTGACGGTGTTTCAGCACTGCCTCGACGACCTGGTCCGCACCGTCGGCCGACTGGAGCGGAGCCTTGCGCGGCTGCGCGAGGCGGAAGCCGGGCCGGCGCCGCCCGAAGCCGCCGGTCACACCGAACCCGTCGACGTGCCCTGCCTGGCGGAGAACTGCGCCCCCCATGCAGCACGGCCAGAACTGGGAACTCTTCGGCAGCTGGTGGGGCCTCTCTCTCGCTGCTGATCCTGATCTTCTGGGCTTCCGGCTGACCTGCTACTCCTACCGCAAGGCCTATTACCGGCATTCCGCGCGTCGCCCCGGCCTGCGCGGTCGCCGAGCCGCACGCCACGTACACCGGCGAGACCCGCTTCCCGCTGATCATGCAGAACATCCACCGGTACTTCTTCTACGCCGCGGTGCCAGTCGCCGGGATCCTCACGTACGACACCGTCCTTTCCTTCCGCGACGAGCACTACGCCCGGGGCCACACGGGCCTCGGCTCGCTGACATTTGCGTGATCATCACCAGCAGAGCCCGCCGACAAGCGATCGCACGTGCACTCTGTGCGGGGCCCTCCCCAACAGCAGGCCACCTTGCCCGTCCTCTTATCTGCGATCTAGGGTGAATGCGCTTTCAAAAGAGGGTCGGTAGCTGCAACAGCAGGTGCTTCGGTACGGAAGAAGAAGCGGACGGTCGGTCGAGTGAGCGCCCCAACGGTGTACGACGTCGCCGAGCGGTCGGGCGTCTCCATTGCCACGGTCTCGCGGGTCTACCGCACCCCCGATTCGGTACGCGCCCAGACCCGCGAGCGGGTCCTCGAAGCCGCCCGCCAGCTCGGTTACGTACCCAGTGGAAACGCCCGGGGCCTGGCCAGCCGGACCACCGGCGTACTCGGTCTCTGCTTCCCCGACATGGCCGACCCCGACGCCGAGGCCGACGCGGAGGCGGACAGCGACGCCGACGACGCGGTGATGCTCTACTCCGACCAGATCATCCGCGGCATGGAGCGGGCGGCGCGCCGGCACGGTTACGCGCTGCTGATCGCCGCCTCACCGGAGGGCGGACCGGAGAGCGTCGCGAAGGTCGCGGGAAGGGTCGACGGCTTCGCCGTACTGGCGCAGACCGTGCCGACCGAGGACCTCGAAGTGATCTCGCGCCGGCTGCCGGTGGTGATGCTCGCCGGACCGCGCGAGATCGACCATCTCGACCACATCGTCGTCGCGAACGCCGACGGGGAGCGTGAACTGGCCCGCCACCTGATCGAGGATCACGGGCTGCGCAGGCTCGCCTTCGTCGGGGGCGATGCCGACTCGCCGGACGCCCAGGCGAGGTTCCTCGGCTTCCAGGAGGCGTGCCGCGACGCGGGACTGCCGGTGCCGGACGAGCCGGACCTGCGGGCCGAGATGATGACGCAGGCCGAGGGCGCGCGGGCCGCGGAGGCACTGCTCGACCGGGAGACCGAATGGCCGGAGGGCGTGCTGTTCGCCAATGACCAGATGGCGGTGGGCGCACTGCGCGCACTGGAGCGGCGCGGGGCGCGGGTGCCCGAGGACATCGCGGTGACTGGCTTCGACGGGATTCCGCTGAGCCGGATCGTACGGCCGCCGCTGACGACCGTACGCCAGCCGATCCGCCAACTCGGCGAACAGGCCGTCGAGTTGCTGGTACAGCGCCTGACCAACGGCGGGCGCGAACCGGTATCGCTCATGCTCCCGGTATCCCCGATCCGCCGCGCGAGCTGCGGCTGCGGCTGACGGGGACGCCACACGCAAGTCCCGGCGGCTCAAGCCCGTCCCGCGATTGAGGACGAAGCACCCGCCGGGCACCGTCGGTCACCACCCCACCCCCACGTCACCGCCCCAGCCGCGCCCCGAAGAACCCCCGCCGGGCCGCCCGCAGCTCCGCCACCTCCGCCGTCAGCCCCTCGTATTCGAAGTGCCCCGCGCTCAGCACCCGCAGCTCGTGCTCACCGGCCAGCGCGTTGTGCACGGCGAACTGCCCCGGCGGCGGCACCGAGGGATCGAAGAGCGCAGCAGCCACCAGCGCGGGCATCTCCAGCCGCGTCGCGGCCGTGGCGGCGTCGAAGTACCGCAGCACCTCGGTGACCTCGGGGTGCTCCCGGCGGTAGCCCCGCACCGCCTCCCCGCTCCCCACGCACGGCAGCGTGAGCCGCAACGGATGGTTGCCGAAGGTCGGCACCGTCAGCTGCGCGGCCCCGAACCGGTCGTCCCAGGGCAGAGCCAGCGCACCGAGCCCGCCGCCGAAACTCTCGCCGAGGTATCCGAGCCGCGGGCCACCCTCCCCGGGCGCCAGGTCCGGCACCAGCTCGTGCAGCGCCGACGCCGCGCACCACAGGTCCGCCACGCAGTCGCCGATGACATAGCTGTCGCGCGACTCGATGCCGTGCAACACATGGCCGTCGGCCCCGTCCGGGATGCCCGGATGCAGGCCACGCGCTCCCATGCCCCGTACGCACGGCAGGATCGCCGCCGCCCGGGGCAACGGCGGCGGCACGTCGGGGCCCGGCTCCTGCCGGCCTCCGTAACCGTGCCCGATGACGAATCCGTGCTCCGCGCGCCCTTCGGCGGGCAGCGCGACCCAACCCCCGAGCCGCACCCCGCCCACCGACGTGAACGTCACGCCGTGAATCCGTACACCGTCGCGCTCATCCTCCAGCGGGCCGATCTCCGGCTCCGTGGCGACCTTGCGGGCCTCCTCGTACCGGGCCCGCCAGAAGGCGTCGAAGTCGTCCGGGGCGGCGGGAGCCGGGATGAGCAGCAGGTCGTCGAGCGTGCGCCCGTAGGCCGGATCGAAGGGGAAGTCATGTTCGAACAGAGCCATGATCACGACAATATCGCCCCCACTCATGCCGGTGCAGACCGTTGAGCACGCGGATCAACGCCGCGAAATAGGTCACATCGTTGCCAATTTCACAAACATCGCGCTTACCGTGCCAAGTTGAACATTCAGATGTCCAGCACGTTGCACGAGTGTGACCTAGCACCCTCTTGCGGATTCCTGAATCTCTGTCGCAGAGTGATGTATGCGCTTACAGGCAGCGCATACATTCGGATTGCTCGAGGAGGAGCCCTCCATGCCCCGCACCGCCAGAAACGCCTCGATCGGTATCGCAGTCGCAGCCGCGCTCACTTTCGGTCTCACCGCGTGCGGCAGTTCCGGTGGCGACGACGTCGCCGCGGACAAGAAGCAGACGCTCACCGTCTGGGCCATGGGGGCCGAGGGCGAGAAGCTCGCAGATGTGGCCAAGGTCTACGAGAAGGCCAACCCGAACATCACCGTCAAGGTGACCCCGGTCGGCTGGGACGTCGCCCACCAGAAGCTGGTCTCCGCGGCCGCCGCCGGCACCCTGCCGGACGTGGCGCAGATGGGCGGCAGCTACATGGGCGAGTTCGCCGAGCTCGGCGTTCTGGAGCCGGTCGACACGAAGACGTTCGACGAGAAGGACTTCTTCCCGGCCGGCTGGGAGCAGGGCGAGGTGGACGGTCAGGCGTACGGCGTGCCGTGGTACGTCGACACCCGCGTCCTCTACTACCGCACCGACCTGGCCGAGAAGGCCGGCATCACCGAGGCTCCGAGCAACTGGAAGGAGATGCAGGACCTCGCCTCGGCCTACCAGAAGAAGGCCGGAACCAAGTGGGGCCTGGACCTCAAGCCGAGCGGCCTGGACACGGTGCAGAGCTTCTACCCCTTCCTGTACTCGGCCGGCGGCGAGATCGTCAACGACAAGGGCGAGGTCGTCATCGACAGCCCCGAGGCCGTCAAGGCGCTCGAGGAGTACGGCTCGTACTTCGACAAGGGGCTCTCCAACAAGTCCGTACAGCCCGGCTACGACGTGGTGAAGGACTTCGGCAACGGCCGCGTCCCGATGTTCTTCGGCGGCCCCTGGCACGTCACCCTCCTGAACGAGAGCCAGCCGCAGCTCGAGGGCAAGTGGGCGGTGGCCAATGTGCCCGCCGACAAGTCCTCCGTCTCCATGGCCGGCGGTTCCTCCCTGGTGATCTCCAAGGACAGTGAGCACAAGGCTGCCGCCAAGGAGTTCATCAAGTACCTGACCGACACCGAGGGCCAGGCCGACTGGTACAAGCGCACCAAGGACCTGCCGGCCAACACCTCCGCCTGGACCTCCGGCGACCTCGCCGACGACGCCAATCTCCAGGTCTTCAAGAAGCAGATGGACACCGCCAAGTCCTCCCCGTCGCTGGCCAAGTGGTCGGAGATCAGCGACAAGGTCGACCAGGCCATCGCCAAGGTCACCCAGGGCAAGGCGTCCGCCGAGGACGCTCTCAAGACGGCCCAGTCCGAAATCGAAGGCCTCGTGAAGTAGGAGTCATGCGCACCATGACCTCAAAGGCCGCAGAGTCGGCCAAGGTGCAGGCCGGGCCGGGGGCTTCCGAGCCCCCGGCCACCGGGCCCGCAGGTCGCCGGGGTGGCAAGAAGTCCTCGATGGGCGTGCAGAACCTGGCCGGCTGGCTGTTCTCCACTCCTTTCCTCGTCCTCTTCCTCGTCTTCATGGCGTTCCCGATCCTCGCGACGCTGGCGATGAGCTTCACCGACTTCGGGCTGCGCAATGTCACACACCCGCTGGAAGCGAACTTCATCGGCTTCGAGAACTACATCAATCTGTTCAGCGACGAGAAGTTCCTCAAGTCGCTGTTCAACACGGCGTACTTCGTGGTGGTCGGCGTCCCCCTGACGATCTTCCTCGGACTGGTCATCGCCGTACTGCTGAACAACGGCATCGACCGGGCGCGGACCTTCTTCCGCGTCGGCTTCTACGCCCCGGTGGTCACCAGCATCGTCGCGGTCGCCGTGGTCTGGCGGTTCGTGCTCGACCCGGTCGACGGGCTGGTCGCGGGCCTCTTCTCCGAGGTCGGTCTCACCTCGCCGGACTTCCTCGGCTCCGAGACGCTCGCCATGCCCTCGATGATCGCGATGGCGGTCTGGCGCAACCTCGGCACGGTCATGGTGCTCTTCATCGCCGGTCTGCAGGCCATTCCCACCGAGGTACGGGAGGCCGCGCGGCTGGACGGTGCCGGAGCCTGGCAGGAGTTCAAGGGCATCACCGTGCCCCTGCTGCGGCCCACACTGCTCTACGCCACGGTGATCACGACCATCGGCTACCTCAATGTCTTCGAGGAGCCGTTCGTGATGACCGAGGGCGGTCCCTCGGACTCCACGCTCACGGTCTCGCTGAACATGTACCGCGAGGGCTTCAACTTCTTCCACATGGGCTATGCGAGTGCCATGGCGTATGTCCTCTTCGTAGTGATCATGGGCATCACGGTGCTGCAGCTCCGACTGCTGAAGGACAACACGAAATGAGCGCCACCAGTGCACCGGGCGCCGTCTCGACGGCGCCGTCGAAGAAGCCCGGGGACACGCGGCCGTCCGAGTCGAAGAAGGCCCGCAACCTGAAGCGTCCCCTCGTCTACGTCCTGCTCTCGGTCGGCCTGCTGATCATGTCGGCGCCGTTCCTGTGGATGGCGCTCTCGGCCTTCAAGACGCCGCAGGAACTGACGGCCAGCCCGCCCGTGTGGATCCCGACCGAGTGGACCCTGGAGAACTTCCGGGACCTGCTCGACAAGCTGGATCTGCCGCTGTACTTCATGAACTCGCTGATCGTGGCGGTGCTGGTCACCGTCTCGAACCTGGTGTTCTGCTCGATGCTCGGGTACGCCCTGGCCAAGCTGAACTTCGCCGGCCGCAACAAGATCTTCGGTCTGGTTCTCGGCGCCCTGATGGTGCCCGGCAACCTGATGCTGCTGCCGATGTTCGTGCTGATGAGCAAGCTGCAACTGATCGACTCGTATGCCGCTCTGGTGCTGCCGTTCGCCGCCGGAGCCTTCGGTGTCTTCCTGATGCGGCAGTTCATGCAGTCGATCCCGGACGAGCTGCTGGAAGCGGCCCGGATGGACGGCGCCGGTGAGTGGTACATCTTCTGGCGGATCGTGATGCCGCTGGTGAAGCCCGCCCTGGCAACGCTTTCGATCTTCACGTTCCTGGGCTCCTGGAACAACTTCGTCTGGCCGCTCATCGCGACCAACGACCCGGACAAGTACACCCTTCCGGTCGCCCTGGCCACCTTCGCCACCGACCCCAACAAGTCGGGCGGATCCAACGGCATGCTGATGGCCGGGTCCCTGCTGGTCGTCCTACCGGTCCTGGTCGTCTTCATCGCGCTCCAGCGGCACTTCACCCAGGGCATCGCGACGGCCGGCATGAAGTAGCCGTCCCCCTGGGCAGGCCGGCCCGTCCCGGCCGCCCACCGAAACGTACGAGGCCGCACCCCGCACCCCCGACGGCGGCCACACCCCTTCATCACCAGAAAGACAGTTTGCGATGACTCACACCCAGGTCCCGTTCCCCGAAGGCTTCCTGTGGGGCGCCTCCACGGCCGCCCACCAGATCGAGGGCAACAACACCAACAGCGACTGGTGGGTCAAGGAGCACGCCGCGGGCACCCACATCCAGGAGCCCAGCCTGGACGCGTGCGACAGCTACCACCGCTGGCACGAGGACATGGACACGCTGGCCGGTCTGGGCTTCACCGACTACCGGTTCTCCATCGAGTGGGCGCGGATCGAACCGGCCGAGGGCCAGTTCTCCCGGGCCGAACTCGCCCACTACCGCCGCATGGTCGAGGGCGCCGTCGAGCGCGGCCTGCGCCCCATGATCACCCTGCACCACTTCACCGTGCCGCAGTGGTTCGAGGCGCGCGGCGGCTGGACCGCCGACGGCGCGGTCGAGCTCTTCGCCCGCTACGTCGCGGCCTGCGCACCGGTGATCGGCGAGGGCGTCAGCCACGTCTGCACCATCAATGAGCCGAACATGATCGCCGTGATGGCGGGCCAGGCCAAGCGGGGCGACAACAGCTTCCCGCCCGCCGGACTGCCGACCCCCGACGACGAGACCACCCAGGCCGTCATCGCCGCGCACCACGCGGCCGTCAAGGAGGTCAAGGCGATCGACGCCGGCATCCAGGTCGGCTGGACCATCGCCAACCAGGTCTACCAGGCCCTGCCCGGCGCCGAGGAAGTCACCGCGGCCTACCGTCACCCCCGCGAGGACATCTTCATCGAGGCCGCCCGCGGCGACGACTGGATCGGTGTGCAGTCCTACACCCGGACCAAGATCGGCCCCGAGGGCCCCATCCCCACGGCCGACGGCGTCGAGCGCACCCTCACGCAGTGGGAGTACTACCCGACCGCCGTCGGCTACGCGCTCCGTCACACCGCCGAGGTCCTCGGCAACGACGTGCCGCTGATCGTGACCGAGAACGGCATCGCGACCGACGACGACACCCGCCGGGTCGACTACTACACCGGCGCGCTGAACGAGGTCGCGTCCGCGCTGGAGGACGGCCTGAACATCCAGGGCTACCTGGCCTGGAGCGCGCTCGACAACTACGAGTGGGGCTCCTACAAGCCGACCTTCGGTCTGATCGGCTGGAACCCGGAGACCTTCGAGCGCCTGCCCAAGCCGTCCGCCGTCTGGCTGGGCGAGATGGGCCGCACGCGCGCGCTGCCGCGCATCGCCGACTGACGTCGGCCCCCCGACCGGGAGCAACCTGACAGCTCCCGCCCGTACGGGAACCGGCGATACCTGACGGACGCCGGTTCCCGTACAGCTCTGCCCGCGTGGGCGCCGTACGTGTCCAGCCCCGCCCACGTGCGGCGTCCGCGCGGGTGCCGTACGTATCACGGCGCCCCGCGCCCTCAGTCACGACCGACGAACGAAATCCGCCCACCGCCCACAGTCGGTGGCTCTTCTTCGAGGGGTTCCGATGGACCGTCGCACGTTTCTCACCGCCGCGGGAACAGGGGCTGCCGCCCTGTCCCTCGGAGCCGTATCCGCGCCTTCAGCAGGCGCCGCGCAATCCGTGCACAGCTCGGACACACCACTGCTCCTGCGCTGGTTCCGCGACACCTACCGCTCGATCGAGGCGATGACGACCGACTTCGGTCTCGCCGTCGACAAGATCGACGTCAGCGGCGCCACCCCCGTCCAGTCGCGCCAGACATCCCCCACCAACATCGGCTGCGGCCTCTGGTCGACCGTCGCCGCGGCCGGGCTCGGCGTGATCAGCGATGCCACGATGGAACGCAGGCTGGAGCGCACCGTCGGGGCCGTCGAGAAGCTGGAGCGCCACCACGGCTTCTGGCTCAACTGGTACGACGCGCACGATGGTTCGGTCCTGACCGAGTGGCCCGGCAGCGGCGACCCGGTGCGCCCGTTCCTCTCCTCCGTCGACAACGCCTGGCTGATCGCCGGTCTGCGCATCGCCGCCGACGCCTCGCCCGCCCTGCGCCCCCGCGTCGCCCGCATCCTGGCCACCGCCGACTGGTCGTATTACTACACGCCGTACGACCCGGCCGACCCCGTCGCAGGCCCCGGCCAGCTGCGCGGCGGGTTCTGGACCGACACCGAGGAGCCCACCGGCCATCACTACGGCGCGCTCAACACCGAGCCGCGCATGGCAAGTTACCTGGGCATCGCGGACGGCTCACTGCCCACCGACCACTATTGGCACCTGCTGCGCACGATGCTCCCCGAGCACGGGCAGGAGCAGCACCCGCAGGGCAGCTACGTGGCCATGGACGGCGTACGCGTCTGGCAGGGGCACTACACCCACCGCGGCCGGAAGATCGTCCCCACCTGGGGCGGGTCGATGTTCGAGGCCCTGATGGTGCCGCTGTTCGTGCCGGAGCCGGAGTGGTCGCCGCGGTCCTGGGGCCTCACGCACCGGCGCTACGTCCGCAGCCAGATCGAACACGGCATGAAGGAAGCGGAGTACGGGTACTGGGGCTTCTCCCCTGCCAACATTCCCGAGGGCGGGTACCAGGAGTACGGCGTCGACGCGATCGGCATGCAGGTGGACGGATACGCCTCCAACACCGACCGTACGTACACCACGGACGGTGAGCTGCTGCCGCCCCCCTCGGCGTTCACCAACGGTGTGGTCACCCCGCACGCCTCCTTCCTCGCACTGCCCTACGCGCCGGACGAGGCGATCGCCAACCTGCGTGCTCTCGACCGCGACTTCGGCGCCTACCACGCCGGATACGGATTCCGGGACTCCGTCAACGTCGGCACCGGGCGGGTCAGTGACTACATGCTCGCTCTCGACCAGGGCATGATCGCCGCGGCGCTGGCCCAGGCGATCCGTCCGGGCCTGCTGCAGCGGCCGTTCCGGACCGGTGGGTTCCAGTCGAAGGTGCGTCCGCTGCTCGCCAAGGAGCGCTTCTCCATCTGATCCGCCCTGTGGCGGCGTGCGCGGAGGTCAGTTCCAACCCTTCCGGTACGCCGCCCAGTCGCCGTCCCGCGCCGCGAAGTCGACGTAGAGGGCGACCCCGAACCGTTCCCGGCCGCGGTCCGTGCGCCCCAGCCCCAGTCTGGTGCCCCGGACCGCGGCCTCGACCGTCTCCGCCGACTCGTGGTGTCCGAGGTCGTTCTCGTGGAAGAACGGCAGCCCCATCAGCAGATCGGTCTCCGGGGGCGTCACCTCCAGGGCGAGCGCGGTCTGCTCGGCGACGTAACCGCCGAACATGCCCTCCAGCGGCATCCAGGTGTCGTACGACATGACGGCGATCTGGTCGACCCTGTGTGCGACCTGCCCGAAGAACTTCTGCGACCACCACTTCTGGCGGCCACTGAGCGCCCCCACCACGCTGTGCGCCGCCGGCAGCGGGTCTATCTGGTGGGCGGCGACCGACAGGGGAACCCTGCGGGTCCGTGTGAGCCCGCGCAGGTCGTCGAGGAGCGAGAGGTAGTGGCCGTCGCCGGAGTGCAGCGGCTCCAGATCGAAATGGACGCCGTCGAACCCGGCGTCCAGGATCTGCCGCGCCGATGCGACGACAGCGCTTCGGGACGCGGCCCGCTCCAGACGAAGCCCGTCGGGCCCTTCGGTGGCGAGCTTGTCGCCCAGCCAGGCCTGGACCCGGATGCCGGGCAGGGTGCGGTGTACGGCGTCGAGCAGCCACCGCGCCCGGGGGTGGCGGGCGGCGGGCAGGGTGCCGTCGTGTTCCAGCGGCCCGGCGTGGACGTACAGGTCCTTGATACCGGTCCCCTTGATCCGGGCGGCGAACGCGGCGAGGTCTGTGTCGTCCTTGCGCCCGTCGACCCAGGCGTGGCCGAGCCAGATGGCGTCGCGGCCACGGGTGCGGGTGCCGTCGCCCGGGTCACCTGAATAGTTGAGCCGCAGGGCGATCCCGGCGGTGAGGACCGGTACCACGATCACCAGGACCGCTCCCAGAGCGATCCGTCTCGGCCAGGTCCCCCACAGCCCACTCCAGCGGAACCGGGCCGCCCGGTTCCGTACGGCCTGAGTCATGCGCTTCATCCGCGTCCGCACGTCCGTCCCCCTGAATTCCTGATGTCGGTGTGCCGTCGCAGTATGAACGGCATCGTTCCCAGCTCCGGGCCCGATCGCCCGGTCGCGGGTGGCAGAGGGGGGACATAGCCTCACAAATGTGATGCCGCTCGTGAGCCGTACCCGGATATCCATACCGGGCCGGGCCCTTCTCGCCGTGCTGTTGACGGTGTGCTGGCTGGCCCTTCCCGCCGCGCTGACCGCTCGCGCCGACGATCCCGTCCCCCTGTCCAAGGACGGACAGATCACCGACAAGGTGGGGGCGCTCGGGGACCGCAGGGACCAGGTCACGGCCGCGCTCGACCGGCTGTACGCCGACCGCCGCATCCAGCTCTTCGTGGTCTACGTACGGGACTTCTCCGGCCGGTCCGCGCAGAGCTGGGCCGATGAGACTGCCGACCGCAACGGCCTCGGCCGCGAGGACGTCCTGCTCGCCGTCGCCACCCACGACCGGCAGTACGCGTACACCGTCGAGCAGGGCTCACGCCTCACCGACGCCCAGCTCCAGGACGTGGCCAACACAGCGATCGAGCCCGCGCTCAGGGAGCACGACTGGGCCGGCGCGGCGATCGGCGCCGCGAACGGGTACTCCGCCGTGCTGGCCGACAAGGCCGTGCCCACCCCGACGATCACGCCTGGCGTCGCCGATCCCGGAACTGGGAATTCCGGCGGGACGAGTGCCGCGGACCTGATTCTGCCGGTGGTCGTCGTCGGCGGGGCGGCAGCGGTCGCCGGCTATGCGTACACCCGGCGCAGGAGGCGGGTCACGACCCGCACCACGCCCGGTGCGACCGGTTGGGGTCCGGGCTCCGCCGGATCGGGCCCCCCGCCCCGGCCACCGACTCCGTTGCCGGAGCTCGATGCCCGTGCGAAGGAGTTGCTGGTGGACACCGACGACGCGGTCCGCACCAGTGAGGAGGAACTGGGTTTTGCCACCGCCCAGTTAGGCGAAAAGGCCGCAGCCCCCTTCACCGAGGCCGTCACCTACGCGAAGGGCGAGCTGACGGCCGCGTTCCGGTTGCGACAGCAGCTGGACGACGCCTTCCCCGAGGACGATGCGACGCGGCGCCGGATGCTGGACGAGATCATCAGCCGCTGCACGGACGCCAACACCCGCCTGGACGCCGTGTCCGAGGACTTCGACCGGCTGCGCGCCCTGGAACGTAACGCTCCGCAGGCCCTGGCCACGGCCGAGACCGCCTTCCGCGCTCTCGCCGGCCGCGTCTCCGCTGCCGAGGCCGCTCTGACAGCGATGCGCAGCGGGTACGCGGAGTCGGCCTCCGCACCGGTCGCGGGCACCATCGAACAGGCCAAGGACCGGCTCGTCTTCGCCACTTCCGGCCTCAACCAGGCCCGGCAGTCGGTGGACAGCGGGAACAACGCCGCGGCAGCGGTGTATGTGCGGGCCACCGAGGGCGCTGTCGACCAGGCGACCACCCTCGTCGATGCCGTGGACCGGCGGAGCCGTGAACTCGCGGAAGCAGCGGGCAGACTGCCTGCCGCCCTCACCGAGGCGGAAACCGACCTGGCCGATGCGGGCGGGCTGCTCGAAGGCACCGCAGAGGGTGTCTCGACGGCGGACCTACGGGGCCGGATCGCGCGCGTGGAGTCGGTGCTCGGTGACGTGAAGGGGGAGATGCAGGCCGGTCCGTACGACCCCATCGACGCACTGCGCAGGGTGGAGGAGGCCGATGCGGCGCTCGACGAGGCGCTGGCCGGCGCCCGAGAACAGGAGCAGGGCAACCGGCGGGCCCGCTCCCTTCTCGACCAGGCGACGCTCACCGCGCGTTCGGCGATCGCCGCCGCAGCCGACTACATCACCACCAACCGCGGAGCCGTGGGCAGCCAGGCCCGGACCCGCCTCGCGGAGGCCCAGCGGCGGCTCGACCGGTCCCGTGAACTGGCCGGAACCGGCGATCCCCAGGGCGCGCTGGCCCAGGCGCAGCAGGCGGATTCCCTGGCCGGGCAGGCCCGGAGCCTGGCCGAACAGGATGTGGGGTCGTACGGGGGCCGAAGCGGTCCGGGCGGTATGCAGGGAGGGGGCGGCGGGGTCGGCGGCGCGGTGCTCGGCGGAATCATCCTCGGTGGCCTCCTGGGCGGCGGCGGGGGCGGCCGCGGCGGCGGGGGTTACGGAGGAGGCTTCGGCGGGGGTTTCAAAGGGGGCGGCGGGCCGGGCAGTTTCGGCGGCGGGGGCACGCGCGGCCGACGGGGCGGCGGCGGCCGCTTCTGAGCCGACGGCACGGACACCGGCTCAAGGCTTCATTCGTACGCATTCACACACAGGAGAGGTGCCATGACCAAGCAGACCATCCTCGGCCGCGTCACCCAGCTGGCGAAGGCCAACATCAACGCATTGCTGGATCAGGCGGAGGATCCGCAGAAGATGCTGGACCAGCTGATCCGCGACTACACGGCCAACATCTCGGAGGCTGAGCAGGCGGTCGCCACGACCATCGGCAATCTGCGGCTGATGGAACAGGACCACCAGGAGGACGTCGACGCGGCCAAGGAGTGGGGCGGCAAGGCGCTCGCCGCCAGTCGCAAGGCCGACGAGCTGCGGGCGGCCGGGGCGGGCGCGGAGGCGGACAAGTTCGACAACCTGGCCAAGGTCGCGCTCGGCCGTCAGCTCCAGTCGGAGAAGGAGGCGAAGACCGCGGAGCCGACCATCGCCTCGCAGACCGAGGTGGTGGACAAGCTCAAGTCCGGCCTGGACCAGATGAAGAACAAGCTGACGGAGCTGAAGTCCAAGCGTGACGAGCTCGTCGCACGCGCCAAGTCCGCCCAGGCGCAGAACCGGATGATGGACTCCGTCAAGAACATCGATGTGCTCGACCCGACCAGTGAACTCAGCCGTTTCGAGGACAAGGTACGGCGCGAGGAGGCGAAGGCGCTGGGCAAGCAGGAGCTCGCCGCGTCGTCCCTGGACGCCCAGTTCGAGCAGTTGGACAGCCTGGGCGACAGCGCCGAGGTCGAGGCCCGTCTCGCCGCGCTGAAAACGGCCTCGTGACCGCGGTCCCGGCGGGCTGATGACGGGGCGGAGCCGCCGGCGACCCCATGGCGGGCAAGAGCCCTCGGCGGCCTCCCGAACCGCTCAGAACATGCTCAGCAGCTGCTCGACCGTGCGCTCGGCGGCCGGCTCCCCGTCGGGCAGCGCCAGTTCGAACCAGACGGTCTTGCCGCGCGGTGTCCGCCTCGACCCCCAGGCCACACTCAGCAGCCCGACCAGCTGCAGCCCACGCCCGCCCTCATCGGTGTCGCGGGCCCGCCGCCGCCGCGGCTGGACGAGACCCGCGTCCCATACCTCGCACACGAGCGTACGGTCGCGCAGCAGCCTGAGCCGGATCTCTCCCTCCCCGTACCGCAGGGCGTTGGTGACCAGTTCGCTGACCAGTAGTTCGGTGGTGTCCACCAGCTCCTCGAGGTCCCAGGCGAGCAGCCGGCCACGGGCCAGTTCGCGGGCGCGACCGACGGAGCGGGGTTCGCGGGGCAGCCGCCAGTCGCCGACGGCATCGGCCGGCAGCCCCCGGATGCGGGCCATGAGCAGGGCGATGTCGTCCTCGCCGTGCCGGGTGTCGAGGGTGGTCAGTACGTGGTCGCAGACGTCTTCGAGCGGCCGTTCCGGTTCGACGAGCGCACCGCGCAGGGTATCCAGTCCTTCGTCGAGCGGATGGTCGCGGGACTCGACGAGGCCGTCCGTGTAGAGGGCGAGCAGGGCGCCCTCCTTCAGCTCGACCTCGACCTCCTCGAAGGGTTCGCCGCCGACGCCGAGCGGCATCCCGGGCGGGACGTCGAGCAGGATGGCCGGTTCGCCCGGCTCGACCACGGCAGGGGGGAGATGGCCGGCGTTGGCGAAGGTGCACCGCCGGGTGACCGGGTCGTAGACCGCGTAGACGCAGGTCGCCAGGTAGACCTCGGAGAGGTCTGCCTGGCGGGACTTGTGGGCGGCCCTTGAGTGCCACTGGGCGCCGCCGCCGAAACCGTCGGATGAGGAGGTGCCGCCGGCGGGGGTGCCGAGCCCGCGGGCGACCTCGTCGAGTGCGGAGAGCACCTCGGCGGGTTCCAGGTCCAGGAGGGCCAGGGTCCGTACGGCGGTGCGCAGTTCGCCCATGGCCACGGCGGCCCGCAGGCCACGGCCCATGACGTCGCCGACGACGAGGGCGGTCCGGTGGCCGGGGAGTTCGATCACGTCGAACCAGTCGCCGCCCACCTCGGTGGCCGTGTTGCCGGGGAGGTAGCGGCAGGCGATGTCCAGGCCTGCGGCCACGGGGTCGCCGGGTGGCAGGAGGCTGCGCTGGAGGATCAGTGCGCGCTCGTGCTCGCGTCGGTAGAGGCGGGCGTTGTCGATGCAGACCGCGGCGCGGGCGGCGAGTTCGGTGGCCAGTGCACGGTCTCTCTCGCCGAAGGGTTCGCTGCCCTTCGTACGGGAGAACTGGACGAGACCGACCACCGTGTCGTGGGCGACCATCGGCACGGCGAGCGTGGACTGGACGAAGCCCCGGTCGTCGCCGGGCACATCCTCGACATGGCCGGTGCGCAGGGCAATGGCACAGGGCGAGTTGTACGAGAAGCGGTGTACGGCGCCGAGCGCGGGCGTGCCGGCCGTGTCGGGTGCGGCGGTGGCGGGCAGTGCGTCCGACACGGCGCTGGCAAGGGCGACGCGGCGCAGTTCGGCGGAGCCGCCGACGGACTCCTGACGGAGCGAATCCCAGCTGCCGGGTGGCGCGTCGTCGCCGGTGAGCAGCCCCTGGTAGAGGTCGACGGAGGCGAGGTCGCAGAAGCCGGGCACGGCGACATCGAGGAGTTCGCGGGCGGTGGTCTCCAGATCGAGGGAGTTGCCGATACGGGCACTGGCCTCGTTGAGCAGGGCGAGGTTGCGGCGGGCGCTGGCGGCCTCGCGGGCGGCGATGTGCCGTCGGGTCACATCGGTGGCCAGTCCGGCGATACCGATGGGGCGGCCGGATCCGCTGTGCACGCGGTAGAGGTTCATGGACCAGTGGCGGTTGTCGCTGTCGCCGGGCGCGGTGCCGACGAGCTGGAGATCGGTGACGGACGCGCCGGTCTCCAGAACGCGCTCCAGCGTGGCGGTGAGCCGGTCGGCCTCGGGGCGGGAGAGGTAGTCGTCGACCGTACGGCCGCGGTGGTCGGCGGCCTGGCCGCCGAAGACGGTGGCGAAGCGCTGGTTGGCCCGTATCACCGTGAGGTCCGTACCGAACAGCACGAAACCGAAGGGAGATTGGCCGAATATGGCCTGTGACGCGGCAAGGTCGGTCTCGATGCGACGCAGCGCGCGGACGTCCACGACGATGCAGAGCGCGGCGCGTTCCCCGGCCCCCGTCTCACTCGGCATCACATAGATCTCGGCGAGCCCGTGGACGGGGTCCTCGCCCGGCATCCGGAAGGGGACGAGTCCCGTCCACTCCTTGCCGTCGAGGATCTCGCCGACCCGGCGGTGGCCGTCCCCGCGCAGTTCGGCAGGCATGAACGCCTCGACCGGATCCATGCCCACCGCTTTGTCTGCGGGAACGCCGAAGAGGCCGGCGGCCCGCCGGCTCCACTGCTCGATCAGGCCGTCGGGGCCGATCGAGAAGGAGGCGACCCTGATGTAGTCATAGATCGAGCCAGGCGGGCTGCTCTGCCACACAATGTCGCCCGCTGTCCCAGGTATTTCGCTCACGCGACCGTCCCCTCCAGCTCACACACCGGACCGGTCCTGCCCGCAGTATTCAGCACTGCGGCCCCTACCGACACGGCGTTCACGATCACAGCACGGTCTCAGTCCCTTTCAGCCAGGTTCTGCCCGACCTCTGGTGATCGCTGTGCGTCCCACCCCACTCCTAACCAGGCAGGGCCAGCTCGAACCACACGGTCTTGCCGGTCTTTCCGCGTCTGGTCCCCCAGCGGCGAGCAGAACAGGCCACCAGCTGCAGTCCTCTGCCGCCCTCGTCATCGGGCCCCGCCATACGTTCGGTGGGCGGATCCGGAAGCGGATCGGAGACTTCCACGAGCAGTCCGGGGCGGGCGGCGGGGGCGTGACCGTTGAGATGAGGGCGCAGCAGCCGTACGCCGATGGGGCCCGATGTGTACTGCATGGAGTTGGTCACCAACTCGCTGACCAGCAGAACTGTCATATCTCCGACGGCAGCGTCGAGCCCCCAGCCGCGCAACGTCTCATGGACGGCATGCCGCGCGGAACGCACGGCGCCCGGCACAGCCGGAAAGGTCCACTCGGCGCAGTCGCCTTCGGTGTCGATCACGCCGATCACTTCCCAAGACCAGCAACGGGAACGTCCTGTTTACGGGGGCTAATCAGGACATACCCGATATTCGGGGCGAACTATCGCCGGGGTCTACACGTGGGGCGTACGGGTGTATACCCGCGCGCACGAACAGACGTACACAGAGAGAGGGGCGCACGGGGCAATCGGCGCGCGCCACCGGAGACCACGCCGGAATCCATGCCGACAGCGCCCACCGCAGCGTTCCGCGTCAGCGCGGCGCACCGTCCGGCAGGCGACGCATCGCCTCCGCGACCGCGGGCAGGTCCTGGTCCAGCCAGTCGACCGCGTCACTCTCGCCGGGCCCGAGCCAGCGCAGTTCGTCATGGTCCTGGAGCGGTGCGGGCACCCCGGACACCAGGCGGGCCGTCCACACCCGGAGCACGTACCCGGGCTTCAGCGGCCACTCACCGGGGATGCGCTCCAGCGGCTCCGCCTCCACGCCGAGCTCCTCGCGGAGTTCCCGTACGAGCGCCTGCTCGCCACTCTCCCCCGGCTCCAGCTTCCCGCCCGGCAGCTCCCACCGGCCGGCCAGCTCGGGCGGGGCACTGCGGCGCGCGGCCAGCAGGCGGCCCCGGTCATAGACGGCTCCGGCCACCACCACACGATCGTTCATGAGCCGGAGCGTAACGCCCCCGCCCCACTCCTTGCGGACGCTCTACGGCCGGGCGTTCTGCCCGATGCGCTCCACCCAATAAAGCTGCTTGTGGCCGTGGGCGTCGAGCTTGTCGGCAGTCTTCCGGGCCTCGCCCTGGGTGGCATACCTGCCGACGCGGTAGCGATTGCCGTTGTCGTCCTGCCGTATCACCAGCCAAGGGAGCTCGGCACCGTTGTCGCTCATCGCGCCCCTCCCCAGCATTGCACCCCTCCCTCGAACGGCATGCACGTCTCTAAGGATCCCCAGGAAACCGCAGTACGCATATGCCGGAGCCTACGCCTGACCTTCACTCAACGGATACGTAATTACACAAAGAGACACCGATCCGGTCATCGAGAAGGGGCGCACCCGGTTGGATGCGCCCCTGCAGCAGATACGCCGCCGGTCCCGGCCCCTATTGCGCCTCCGTGCGGACCGTCGGCATCGACATGAGGACGGGTCCGGCCGACGGCTGCTTGCGGCAGACGTCCCGCGAGTCGGCCTCCGCCTTCGTCGGCATGAAGCGCAGACAGTCGGCCTGCTCACCGATCTGGGCGATGAGCGAAAGAGGCCCGCCCGGCCTCTCGGCCCGGCGGGCCAAGATGTCTTCTGCGATCAGTGCTGTCCGGGCTCGGACCCGCCCGGTCGAGCATCACGCGTGCGGAGTTCTTGCCCCTGGGGGGAGGAGACTCCGCACGCGGTGCAGGTGTAGGTGCGTTCACCCAGCGGCAGTGCGTGCTCGGCTCTCGCATCGCAGTGCGCACAGCCCCTCGTGGCGTACGCGGGGTGGACGAGGCGGACGTCCCGCTCGTGCTTGCAGCCCATGGATCAGCGAGGCCGGCGTCGAGCCGAAGCACCCGAAACCGGCGCCGCGGGGCGCCCGTTCGTCGTCCGGTGTGCGGGTACGAACGGGAAGGCAGGAGCGGGACATGACAAGCCATTACAGCCGGTGATCGCCCCTCGGTACGGGACCCGACAGGGCGTTGACTCGTCGTCACCGACGCCGGACGGCGCCCTCCGGGTATCGGTCACCTGACCGGAAGGTGGTAGGCGATCCGGAAGCGATCGGCGGGCACCACCACGTCCGCCGTCTCGACCGGGCGACCCGATGCGTAATACGTACGCTCGATCACCATCACCACATGGCCCGGTACGCCGCCGAGCGCCAGGAGCTCCTCCGCCAGCCCCGGGCGCGCGCCGACCTGCTCGGCCACGTTGTCCACGACGACATCGATCGCGGCCATCCGCTCGACCACCCCGCAGCCGCCCAACGGGCCCTCCTCCGGCAGCATCACCGGCGTACGCCCCGTCACGGCGAGGGGTTCCCAGGACGTGGAGAGCATCATCGGCTCCCCGGCCTCCCGGAAGGTGTATCTCGTACGCATCACCCGGTCGCCCGGTTCGATGCCGAGGCGTCCGGCGATCTCACCGCTCGCGCCCTCCTGCTCACTGCGGGACTCCCAGGTCCCGCGTGCCCCCTCCGCCGTCTGCTCCTGGCGGAACGCGTTGGCCCCGGCCCCGGTCCGGTAGCCGGAGCGGGCGATCCGGCGCGGGACCGGGCGCTCACGCACATACGTACCGGAGCCGGAACGCCCCTCGACCAGGCCCTCGGCCATGAGTACCTTGCGCGCCTCCAGCGCGACGGTGTCCGAGACTCCGTACTCCTCGCGGATACGGGCCTGCGACGGCAGGCGCGCATGCGGCGGCAACGCACCGTTGACGATCTTCTCTCTCAGATCGCTCGCAACGCGCAGATAGGCGGGCTGCTCACCGAAAGTCACAGGCCACTCCCAACAGATTGACAGTCTGCAACAGACTGGCAACCGTCGGTTGCGGATCGCAAGCGCAGGCCAGAGTTTCACTCGAAGTGATGATTCATCACGACCTCGCGCATATCCCGCCGCCGACCGCCGGAGAGGCCCCGACCCTTCCGGCCCGGATCCTCCCCGCCCCCTCGACCCCTTTTTGGTCCAGACCAATAGCTTCCTCGGCTGGACGGGGACACGGACGACGGCGAGCTGATGACCGCGGCCGACCGGGGCCTCGACCGGCGCCGGCGCAAGGTGTGTGGGGCGGCCGCGGATGCGGCCGCCCCACACGCTCAATGGCTTACGGAGCCGTCATCAGAACTGCAGGGCCCAGGAGTTGATCCTCCCGGTGTCGGCCGCCGCATTGTCGCCGACCCGCAGCTTCCAGGTGCCGTTGGCCACCTCCGACGAGGCGTTCACCGAGTAGGTGGTGACCACGTTGTCGCTGCTGCCACCCGTCCCATACGCCTTCAGGTTGTAGACCGAACCGTCGGGCGCGACCAAGTCGATCTTCAGGTCGCCGATGTAGGTGTGTGTGATATTGACGGGCACGCTCAGCGTGGCCGGCGCGTTGCCGGTGACACCGGTGACGGTGATCGGCGACTCGACGGTGGAATTGTCGCCGATGGTGTAGCTCGTCGTGTTCTCGAACTTCTTGCCCGGCGGCGTGGTGGTGCCACTGCCGACATTCAGCAGCCGGTTCGGGGAGCCCGTACCCGGGCTCGTCACCACTCCGGTGCTGGCTGCGGCGACCAGTCCGGCGGAGACCTGTGCCGGACCGTCGCTCGGGTGGTCGGCCAGGTAGAGGGCCGCGGCGCCGGCGACGTGCGGGGTCGCCATCGACGTACCGGAGATCGTGTTGGTGGCGCTGTCGCCGGTGTTCCAGGCCGAGGTGATCGACGAGCCCGGAGCGAAGATGTCCAGCACGCTGCCGTAGTTGGAGAAGCTGGAGCGGGCGTCCGTGCTGGTCGTGGAGCCGACCGTGATGGCCTCGGTGACCCGTGCCGGGGACTTCGTGGAGGCGTCGGTGGACTCGTTGCCCGCGGCGACCGCGTAGGTGATGCCGGACGCGATGGACTTCCGTACGGCGGCGTCGAGCACGGAGTCCGCCCCGCCGCCCAGGCTCATGTTGGCGACGGCCGGCTTGACGGCGTTCGCCGTCACCCAGTCGATGCCCGCGACGACCTGCGCGGTCGTGCCGGAGCCGCTGTCGTCGAGGACCCGGACGGCGACGATCTTCGCCTTCTTGGCGACGCCGTACGCCGAACCGGCGACGGTGCCCGCCACATGGGTGCCGTGGCCGTAGCCGTCCTGCGCGGTATTGTCGTTGTCGATGGCGTCGTAGCCGTACGAGGCCCGGCCGCCGAAGTCGCTGTGGGTGATCCGGACACCGGTGTCGATGATGTACGCGGTGACACCCTCGCCCGCCTTGTCGGGATAGGTGTAACTCTGGTTCAGCGGCAGGGTCTTCTGGTCGATCCGGTCCAGCCCCCAGGAGGGCGGCGAGGGCTGCGTGCCGGAGACCGTGAAGGTCCGGTTCTGCACGACGGACTCGACGGCCGGGTCCGCGGCGAACTTCTTCGCCTGTGCGGCGGAGAGTTCGACCGCGTAGCCGTTGAGGGCCGCGTGGTAGGTCTTCTTGATCTTGGCGCCGTACTCCTTGGCGAGCGCCTTGCCCTGCGCGGAGCCGGCGTCGGCCGCCGCTTCGTCGAGCGTGACGATGTAACTGCCGCTGATCGTGCCCGGGGCACCCGCGTTCTCGATCCGGCCTTCCGCCGCAGTCCCGGCCGCGGTGGCGGGGAACGCCGCCGCGGTGGAGAGCGCGAGGGCGGCACCGGCTATGACGCTCGCCGCGGCGAGTCTTCGACGCGCGTGGGGGGTGTGACGCATCACTGACATGTGAGGGGTCCTCCTCGATTGCGGTGCGCTGGTGGGGGGTTCCATGGGAAATGGAGGTGGGGCAGGGCCGGGCCGAACCGAGTCGAGTGCACTCGAATAGCATGGGCATGACAATCAATCGCTTCGGATTCCGCGCTGCCCACGGCCCGGCCGACAGCGAAAGATTGACCGATCCATGGGAATCGCACAAGGGTGCGTTGACGTGTGCCATACCTTCGCCACTCAGCCGCCACACACCTGACATGCTGACGGGCATGGCCATGTATCTCTGTCCGCAGGACGGCACCCGCGCCGAAACCACCGCCCTCACCTGGTGCTGCCCGGTCTGCCACGGCCCCTGGGACCTCGACTTCGAGGTCGCCGGGCCGCTCTCGCTCAACTCGCTGACCGGACGCGTCAATTCACTGTGGCGTTACGAAGAGGCGCTGCCCCTCGCCGCACCCACGACCACCCTCGGCGAGGGCCGCACCCCGCTCGTCCCGCTCACCGGCACGGTCACGGCCAAGCTCGACTTCCTGATGCCGACGCTCTCCTTCAAGGACCGCGGCGCCGTGATGCTCGCCGAACTGGCCCGCCGCCTCTCGCCCGAGCGCGTCATCGCGGACAGCAGCGGCAACGCGGGCACGGCCGTCGCCGCGTACTGCGCCCGTGCCTCGCTCCCCTGCACGGTGTACGTCCCCGAGGGCACGTCACCGAAGAAGACCGAGCAGATCCGGGCCCATGGCGCCCGCCTGGAGATCGTTCCCGGCGACCGTGAGGCCACCGCGCTGGCCGCCCGTGCCGCCGCCGACACCCCGGGCACCTTCTACGCCTCGCATGTCTTCAACCCGTACTTCCTGCACGGCACGAAGACCTACGTGTACGAGATGTGGGAGGACCTCGGCGGCCACCTGCCGGACGCCATCGCCGTACCGGTCGGCAACGGCACACTCCTCCTCGGCGCGGCCCTCGCCACCGCCGAACTCCACGCCCAGGGGCTGATCGACGAACGCCCGGCGCTGATCGCCGTACAGGCCGAGGCCGTGTCACCGCTGGCCGCCGCCTTCCGCGCGGAAGCGGACGGACTGCTCGACGCCCCGGCCGGCGCGGCCGCCCCCACCCTCGCCGAGGGCATCGCCATCCCCCGCCCGCCGCGCGCCCGGGCCATCCTGGCCGCGGTACGGGAATCGGGCGGCACCTTCCTCACGGTGACCGAGGATCAGATCCGTACGGCACAGCTGGATCTGGCCGCCCGCGGGTTCTACGTGGAGACGACGGGCGTCGCCTGCTGGGCAGCGGTCGGCGGCTGGACGGACCGGAGCGTCGTCGTGCCCCTGTGCGGCGCAGGCCTCAAAACGGGCCTCGCCGGCTGACGGGGCCGGCGGCCGTTCACCCACGCGCCGCGCGCCGTGCACCGCCGCTCGGCGCGCGCGTCCATACCTTCATACGGTGAGCCTCTCGCGCCTCTGTCTCCTCACGTCCCTGACATCTCTGGTCGCGGGCGCCCTGATCGCACCGCTGCCGCCCCTCTCGTACGCCGCCGCTCCCCTCCCGCCCTCGTCCACGGCCTGCGGCCGGGACACCGACCCCGCCTGGGCACCGACCTCCACCCGGTTCGGCGCAGCCGCCGGTTACGACCCCTATGTCGGCAACGGATATCTGGCCCATCGGGTGCCCGCCAGGGGCGCCGGCTATGCCGCCTCGGGCGGGAAGACCGGCTGGCCGCTGTTCACTCCGCGCTACGACGGCGCCTTCGTCTCCGGCCTGTTCGGGCGCGACAAGAACCTCGCCGCCGGCCGCGAAGTGATCGCCGCACTGCCGAGCTGGACGACCCTCGACGTACGCGTCGGCAACGAGACCTACGGTTCCGCCACGCCTCCGGGCCGGATCTCGCACTACCGCCAGACGGTGTTCCTGCGCTGCGGCCTGGTGCGTACGTCGCTGCGCTGGACCACGGCCGAGGGGCGCGCGACGGACCTGACGTACGAGGTGCTCGCCGACCGGTCCGATGTGCACACCGGCGCTGTGCGGCTGCGCATGACACCGCACTGGAGCGGCACGGCGACCGTCACCGGACGCCTCGACCCGCGGGGCGCACGCCGGATCACGCTGAACGACGACGGAACGTTCCGCACGCAGGGCACCGGGACAGCGGGCGCGATCGTCCAGACGATGCGCACCGGCGGATCGAAGTCGGCGCAGGTACGCGGTACCGACCGGGTAAGCAGCACGGTCCGTGTACGCAACGGGCGCACGTACACCTTCGAGAAGTACGTCGGAGTGGACACCGCGCTCACCTCGTCCGCCCCGCGCACCGCCGCCGGCGAGGCGTCCCGGCGCGCGGCCCGGCGCGGCTGGTCCGGTGTCCTCGCCGCGAACGCCGCCGCCTGGCGACAGGCCTGGGCGGCCGACATCTCCGTACCGGACAGTCCCGAGCTGCAGAGGTGGCTGCGGTCGGCGCAGTACGGACTTCTCGCCTCCACCCGGACCGGGTCCCGCGACAGCATCGCTCCGGCCGGTCTGACCAGCGACAACTACGCGGGCCTGGTGTTCTGGGACGCCGAGACCTGGATGTACCCGGCGCTGCTCGCCACCCGCCCCGAACTGGCCCGCTCCGTCGTCGAGTACCGCTACCGCACGCGCGGAGCTGCCCGTACCAACGCCCAGAAGCTGGGGTTCCGGGGGCTGTTCTACCCGTGGACGAGCGCGAGCAAGGGCAACCTCTGGACCGAGTGCCAGAGCTGGGACCCCCCGCACTGCCTCACCCAGAACCACCTCCAGGGCGATGTCTCGCTCGCGGTCTGGCAGTACTACCTGGCGACCGGGGACCGCGACTGGCTGGCCGGGCACGGCTGGCCGCTGCTTCGGGGGATCGCCGACTTCTGGGCCTCGCGGGCCACCGCGAACGGCGACGGCAGCTACTCGGTGAAGGACGTCGCGGGCCCCGACGAGTACAGCAACGGCGTCACCGACGGGGTCTTCACCAACGCGGTCGCGGCCACGGCCCTGCGCAACGCCACCCGCGCGGCGCAACTGCTCGGGCACCCGGCACCGGCCGGGTGGACGCGGGTCGCGGACGGTCTGCGCATCCCGTACGACCCGAAGCGAAAACTCTTCCTCCAGTACGCGGGCTACAACGGCTCGACGATCAAACAGGCCGACGCGGTGCTGCTGATCTACCCGCTCGAGTGGCCGATGGAGCCGGGCGCCCGGGCGTCCACGCTCGACTACTACGCCGCGCGCACCGATCCGGACGGCCCGGCGATGACGGACTCGGTCCATGCGATCGACGCCGCCACGATCGGGGAGGCCGGCTGCGCAACGTACACCTATCTCCAGCGCGCCGTGCGCCCGTTCATGCGCGGCCCGTACGCCCTGTTCAGCGAGGCCCGGGGCGCGAAAGCGGGCGCACAGGACCCGTTGTCGGGTTCCCCCGCCCAGGACTTCCTCACCGGGAAGGGTGGATTCCTCCAGGTCTTCACGCACGGTCTGACGGGTCTTCGGCTGCGGGAGGACGGGGTGCGCCTCGATCCGTTGCTGCCTCCGCAGCTGGGAAAGGGCGTCACTCTGACGGGGCTGCGCTACCGGGGCCGTACGTACGACATCGCGATCGGTCCCGTGACGACGACGGTCCGGTTGATCTCCGGCGCCCCCTTCACCGTCCACACCCCCACCGGCCCCCGCCTCCTCACCGGCACGCTCGCCCTCGCCACCCGCCGCCCCGACCTCGCCCGGACGACGGACGCGGCCCGCTGCCGCCCGGTGACGGCGACCTCCGAGATCCCCGGCCTGTACGCGGCCGCCGCGGTGGACGGCAGCCCGGCCACGTCCTGGTCCCCCGCCGGCGCGACGGGCGCACTGACGGTGGACTTGGGGCGCGCGGCCCCGGTGACCTCGATCGAACCGGAGTGGGCCGACGTGCCCCCCTCCTCGTACCGCCTGGAGACCTCGTCCGACGGCACCCACTGGCAGCCGTACCGGGCGGGAGCGGTGGCCCGGCAGGTGCGGCTGACGGTCGAGTCCGAGGACGCGCAGAAACCTGCGGGCGTACGGGAGTTGAGGGTCGCGCAGCCGTAGGAAGGTGTACGGGCGGTCAGCTTCGGGCGCGGAGCCTGCTCCCGAAGCCGTAGTAGAGGCCGAGCAGGACGCCGCCCACCACCGCGACGATTCCCGTCGCCTTGCCCGACCCGAAGGCCCCGGTGAGGACGATGGCCGCCGCATACAGGCTGGGCAGCCACCAGTTGAAACCGGACAGCCCGGCCGGACGCTGGTCCATGAGTTCTCCTGATCAGTGTCGGCACCCTGCACGCAGTGTGGTCAGGTGCAGAGGATCATGCCATCCCATTCCGGCTCTGCGGGGGCGTTCCCAGAAATTGCGTGCCCCTGTCAGGACAGCTGAGGTCCGGCCGGCCGGGCGAAGAGGCCCTCGGTGTCCGCGAGAAGCTGTTCGCAGGTGCCCTGCTGCACGATGCGCCCCTGTTCCCTGACGACGATGCGGTCGGCGTCGACCACCGTGGACAGGCTGTGGGCGATGACGAGCTCAACGCCGAGTTCCTCGTCGTTCTCGTCCTGATCTCGGTCGTGACCATCCGGATAGCCGGCTTCTGGCCGGCCAGACGGGCGTCCGCGCTCAAGGACGCCCCGGTACCCGCCGGTTCAGCCCTGCGGCTGGAAGTAGCGGGCCCCCTTCTCGATCAGGTGGGAGGCGTAGGCCCGCCCCCAGGGCCGGCTTCCCCCGGTACATGCCCACGTAGCCCTGCGTGCTGTCGACGACGACCGGCCGCGCGAAGCAGGCGAACTGATTGCGCTGTTTCTCCTCCGCCCACGCCATCGTGGCCGGATCGATCCGACCGCTCAGATGCCGGGTGGGCCAAGTCGGGTGTAAGGAACTCCGATACTGGTGCCCCCGGGGGTGATGACCCTGACGGTGGCTGCGCCCGCCACGCCGGGCGGTGCCGTGACTGTCAGCTGGGTGTCGGAGACCACGGTGAAGCCGGCGGGCACGCCCCCGAACAGTACTGCGGTGGCATACGTCAGCCCGACGCCGGTGAAAGTTACCGTGTTGCCGCCTGTCGGCGGCCCCTGGTCGGGTGTCAGATCAACGACGACCGGGGCACCCAGATATACGTAGACCGCGCTGTTGCTCGTGCCACCGGGCGTGGTGATGGTGACTGGGACGGCGCCGCCGACACCAGGCGGCACCACCGCTCTGACCTCCGTGGCCGAGGTAATGGTGTAGGTGGTCGCCGCCGTCACGCCGAAGCGAACCGCCGTGGCCTGGAGGAGATTCGCACCGGCAAGCGTCACGGAGTTGCCACCTCCCACCGGCCCGGACGCGGCAGTGACGCCGCTGAGAACCGGTGCGCCGAGGTAGTAGTAGAAGACGACTTGGGTGCTGGTACCAGCGGGCGTGGTGACCGTGACGGCAACCGGTCCCGGGCCGCCTGCGGGGACAACCGCAGTCAGCTGAGTCGCCGAGACGAAGGTGAACGAACTCGCCGCGTTCACCCCGAAGCGAACGGAGGTCGTTCCGGTGAAGCCGGTCCCGGACAAGGTGATGCTGTTCCCACCCGCGAGTGGCCCCTGGGCCGGAGCCACACTGCCCAGAACCGGAACGGCGACATACGTATAGGGGACCCCGGTGCTGGTGCCGCCTGGAGTGGTGATCGTGACATTGACGGTGCCGACGGGCGCGGCCGGGGCGACCGCAGTGACCTGCGTCGCGGAGACGGCGATGAACGCGGCAGCCACGGTACCGAAAAGCACCGAGGTGGCGCCGGAGAAGCCGGTTCCGGTCAACGTGACCGTGTTCCCGCCCTCGACCGACCCCTGGTTGGGGGCGATGGAACTGATCGCGGGCGTCGCGATCGTGTAAGTGAAGCCAATGTCGTTACTGGTTCCATCAGGCGTGGTCACCGTGATCTGTACGGTACCCGCACCGGCCGGGGCGACTGCGGTGATCTTGATCGCGGACACCACAGTGAACGAACCGGAGGGAGTACCGCCGAAGGTGACCGCGGTCGCGCCGGTGAATCCGGTGCCGTTCAGCGTGACGACCGTTCCGGCGGGCCCCGCGAAAGGGCTGCTCGTGGTGATTACGGGGGCCGCCGCAGCCGTCGACGGTTGCGTAGCGTGGGGCATTGAGCTGTCGGAGCTCTCCACAGCCGTTCTCCTGTCGGGGTGATGTGATCGGCGGGATGCGATCGGGGCGTTGTGGACGGGATGCGGGGATCGGAATGTGCTGATCGGGCGCCGCCCGGACCTCCTGGCCGGGCGGCGATGAGTGAGTGGTGCCGAGTGGGTTGCCCGCCCGGCCGGGCACGGAGTGTCCCGGACCGGGGCGGACGTCATGCATCCGGAGGCGGTACCGGCGCCGAGCGCTGTTCCGCGTCGGCAGTCGGTGCCGCAGCCGTAGCGGATCAGATGCCGGGGCCTGTCACATACGTGAAGGCGCCGACGTCCGTGGCTGTGCCCGCAGGGTTGGAGAGACCGACGTCGACCGCACCGACGGCGCCGGGCGGGGTGACGGCGGACACCGTCGTCGCGTTGATGACCGAGAACGGTGCCGGCACCGAGTCGAACGTGACCTGGTTCGTCGAGGTCAGGTTGGTGCCCGTGATGGTCACCGCGGTTCCGCCGGACGTCGGTCCGGAGGCCGGAGTGATCCCGGTGACGGTCGGGACGTCGATGTACGTGTACGACAGACCGTTGTTGGTGCCTCCGGCGGTCGTCACACTGACGCCCACCGGCCCGGCTGCCGCACCCGTGGGCACGACGACACTGATCTGGCTGTCCGACAGCACCGTCGGCGTCACGGTGTTGGCGCCGAAGGACACCCCCGTGGCCGTGGACAGGCCGGTGCCGCTGATGACGATGGTGTTGCCGCCCGCAGTGGCGCCCGAGCTCACGTTCAGACCGGACTTGAACGGGGCGCCGACATAGAAGAACGGGATCGGGTTGCTGGTTCCGCCCGGGGTGGTCACCGTCACGCCGACCGTGCCGGAGCCGGACGGCGAGACAGCGGTGACCTGGGTGGGCGAGACGTTGGTGACGCCGGTCGCCGGCTTGGTGCCGAAGAGCACAGCGGTGGTGCCCGTGAGGTTGGTGCCCGTGACAGTGACGGTGGTACCGCCACCGGTGGAGCCCTGGTTCGGACTGATTGGCATGGTCGTCCTCCATTTGTTTGAACTGAACTCCTGAAACAGGGAGTTGACTCCGAGCCGGGTCCGGGTCAGGACCCATGGCCATGACTTGGACCACCGGGCCGCTGTCGGGCCCGGCCGTCCTCGCGCAGGGTGCTTGGAGCCGTGATGAGCCGTGTCGCGGGCCGCCGGCCCCGGACGCCGCGAGCGCCGCTCCGTACAAGCCGGGGCCCCCTCTCGGTGTTGAACCGAGAGTCATCGCACTGCCCGACATGAGGCCGAGGTGTTCACGCGACTGATGGCGACCCGCTCACGGCGGCAAACCGCACGCGGTCGCAGAGTCCGCGGCCACGCTCGTGGCCTCGATGACGAGGTACTCGGTGTGCGCGGATGGCTCGCGCACCGCTCCCTTGCAGAGGCCGGGGGCTGTCGCACCAGCCCCTGCCGCTACCTGGCAGGGGCGACTGGTCGGATCCAAGTCCTCTACAGGGGCGCCCATCGCGGCCATCCGGAGCAAACGATGCCGAGGTCCGTCACGCATGGACGGTCGGCGAACAGGACGGTTCCGCGCTCCCCCGGAGAGGGATGGGCGGCCCACCGGTTCGGTCACTCAAGTGACCCATACGAATGAAATACGACACAAGCATCTTGACGGCTAGTCACCTGAACGGACGAGCGCACAGGGGCGGATCGATCGGCACGCCGGGCGGAGCCGAATCCGCCGCCTCTCCACCACACGCCCCCCAGGAACCACCACGCAACTGACGGTTCCCAGCAACGGACGCGCCCGGCGCGGAAACAGGAAAGGGGCCGTCTCCTGGAGGAGATTCGTGCCGAGGTCGTGGTGTTTCCAACTGGCGACGCAGGCGAGTTCAGCGACGGCATCGAAGGCTCGGGATCCTGCCGTTCCCACCCTTGCTGGATTTGCCGGGGCCGGCGTGGACTCACGCTTTGCAGGCCCGCCTCGCTGGCGCTCATGCCGCCGCCCGAGCCGGTTCTGTGGGCCGTCGGTGGCAAAGCAGCCCACGCCCGCTTGCGCCTGCCGTCGGGCTCCCACACCGCGCTGAACAATCACCCGCATCAAGACGTACGGACGCATATCAGCAGACCGAGGGGAACGACCAATGGACAGTGCGGGACCATCAAATCGCAGAACTCTGCTCGCCGGTGGACTCGTGGTCGCCTCGGTCGCGCTTGCAGGATGCTCATCGACGAGCGCCACCCCATTGGCGACCAGTACGTCGCCGGTAGCGCGGCCCGCCACGCCCACAGCGGCATTCACGAGACTGATGGACGGAAACAAGCGCTGGGTGAGCGGCGACCTCCGACACCCCGACCGGGATCCGAACCGGCGCCAGTTCGTAGCCCAGAAGCAGGAACCTTTCGGGGCGATCCTCTCGTGCATCGACTCCCGGGTGCCGCCTGAACTCCTCTTCGATACCGGGCTGGGTGACCTTTACGTGATGCGCACGGGCGGGGAGGCGGTCGGCCCGGTGGTCACGGGTTCCGTGGAGTACGGGCCCATGACGAGTGGCACTCCGCTCATCGTGGTCCTCGGGCATCAGCGTTGCGGCGCCGTCGAGGCGGCGTACAACTCCATCCGTGACGGCAAACCGCTGCCCGGCAACCTGGAGGCGATCGCCAAGGCTCTGCGGCCGGCGTACGAGCAGGCGGTCCGGGAAGGCGGTGCCGACCCGGTCGAGACCATGGCCCGCGCCCAGGTCAAGCTGACCGCAGCCGACCTGCGCTCCAACCGGGACCTGGCCCCGCTCGTGGGACAGGGCGCCCTTGCCGTGGTCGGCGCCTACTACTCGCTCGACACCGGCAAGGTGGAAGTCCTGGCCGGCGCGCCTTCCTGACCGACCGGAAACCGCTCCGCGGTCAGTAGTAGCGGGCGGCGAGGATGACGATCTCCTTGTCCGTGACCAGATGGACGATGCGGGTGCTCATCGTCGATCCGTCGCGACCAAGCCCCAGGCAAGTGGCACTTCAGCGGCTCAAACTTGCCGATTCCCGAGAACGGGTCACGCTTGACGTCCTCGATGAGCCTGTTGATCCGAGCGAGCATCTTGCGGTCGTTCCTGAGCCAGGACGTGTAGTCCTCCCAGCCCTGAACCCGAAGACAAGCCTCACGCAGCACCAGCGTCCGCCGAGTCGGGATCGATCAGCTCGCGCTCCGACACATTGATGTTGGCCAGGGCGTTCTCGTACGCCTTGAGCAGCCGGCGAGCGTTCGTCGGCGAGCGCAGCAGGTACGAGCCCCCCGCACTGCCATGACTATTCGCACCCACAGAGTTGCGACCGTCGGTAGGATCGACACCATGAGCAGTAGCAGAAAGTACTCCATCAGCCTGCCCGAGGACCTTGCTGAGGCCGTACGCGCCCATGTCGGGCCCGGTGGCTTCTCCGCCTACGTCGCCGAAGCCCTGGAACAACGGGTCGCCATGGACAAGCTTCGGGAGATCGTCGCCGACTTCGAGACCGACAATGACGAGCTCACCCGCGAGGAGGTCGAGGCCGCCCGCGCGCTGCTGCGCCATGACCACCGACAGGTCGGCGGTGCCGCCGCCTGATGCCCGGCACCCTGCTGCTCGACAGCGAAGGACTCTCCAAGCTCTACCGCAAGGACCGCACCGTCGTAGCGCTGGTCCAGGCGGCATCAGAGGAAGGTATCCGCGTGGCCACCAGCGCCATGACCACTCTTGAGGCCGATTACGAGCGGATCCACCCGGCCCGCATCAAGTGGGTCCTCTCCCGCGTCGACATTCACGACGTCACCAGAGAGGTCACCGACGAAGCCGCCGCCCTCCTTCGCGCCCACCGTCTCCACGGCCACAAGTACGCCATCGACGCCGCCTTCGCCGTCATCGCCCGCAACGCGCCCCAGCCGGTCACCGTCCTCACTTCCGACCCCGAGGACCTGACGCTCCTGTGCGGCCCTTCCGTGGAGGTCGTCAAGGTCTGAAGCGCCGGCCACAGACACACCAACCAGGTCGGCCGTCAGCCACAGCACTTCGCGGACGAGGACTCCCCGCGGACAGGCACCTGCGCCCGACCCGCCAGCAAGCGGGCCAGACGCGGTAGCAGTCTGCGCACCGGCGTGCACTCAGGGTTGTCGTTTCGGGCAGACCGCGCGCGTGCGCATCGTGTACGGGCAGGTGACACCGGAGGCGCTGTACCGACAGAACCGGTACCCGCGCACGGAATGATCGAGGTCGTAACCTGGACCAGGAACGTTCACTGCTTCTCGAGCCGTCCCCGCCCATCGAAATGACAGGCCCCATGAAGAGTATCGATCACCCTTACTTCGGGCACCTTGAGGTTCCGCCGGTGGACGAGACGGAAGTCATCTGGGAAGGCACAGCCGCGCTGGGAAGCAGTGAGGTCGAAGTCCGGCTGTGGGCCGAACCCAGCTCCGGGCTGGATGCGGGAGAACTGGATGCGTTCGCGACGCACCTGGCCCACCTGCCGGCTCTGAACACCGCGGCTCGCGCGGCAATCCGTGAGGACCTGCAGCAGGATCGCTACTTCATCGACCACCACGCCGCCGAACTCGACGACGTCGAGGTGATCAAACGCCTCACCCGGGAAGCGAACGGCGAAGCGATCAGCGCCGACGCGTTCACTGCAGCCATGCACCCCGTTCGGATCGGGCTGTGGCACCTGATCGGCGAGGCCAAGGCCCGGATCGTCATGGACTACACGATCGACGCTGCGACCAGTGACGAACTCCTCGCCGTCAAGGTGGCCCGCGACGGGGCCGTGGCTTCCGTCGACTGGGAAAGCTGACGGCGTCAGCCCCGCCTCGGCGGTGGCAACCCGGCAGCACCGAACGGGGCACGGCGCATCGATCCTGGGCGCTGAAGACCCGGACCGCGCCGGCGTGGGTAAGAGAAAGAACTGCTCCCGGATCTCTGTCCCGGAATCAGCCACCCAATCGGCAGCTCATCCCAGCGAGTGCATGCAACCCAGATTGTGTACACATGGCACACTCGGTACCTTTGGGGCATGACTCAGCCGCTGCCCATAGAGTCCATCCGCGACGTACGCGCTCACTTGGCCGAAGTCGTCGAACGGGCCGACCGCGACGACATGCCCACTGTCATCACCCGCCGCGGCAAGCAGGTCGCCGCCGTGGTCTCGATCGAGGTGCTGCGCAAGTACCAGGAGTGGGAAGAGCGCGAGATCAACCGCATCATCGACGAACGCATGGCGAGCCCGGCCGCCGGCGTCCCGATCGAGGACGTGATGAGAGAGACGCTGGCACGCAGTGAGTGACTACCGCACGGTGTTCCGACCCGAGGCCCAGGCCGAGCTTCGCAAGATCCCTCGCGACATGGCGCTTCGTATCCTGGCCAAACTGACAGAGCTGGAGAACGACCCTTTCGGCTTCAACACCACGGCACTTGTATCCCAGCCTGAGCGCCGCCGCCTACGAGTCGGCGACTATCGCGTCTTCTACACCATCGACAACGGGGAACTAGTGGTGTGGGTCGTACACGTCGGACACCGCTCCACGGTCTACGACACGTAGCCGCTTCAGGTTCTGCGGACTACTGCGGACAGCACAACGGCCTGACCTGCCTTCTCGCAGGTCAGGCCGTTATTCACGTCCAATCAGACGTTGAAGCGGAATGTCTGCGGGCTGAACCTGACCTGCGGCGGAGCCTCCTACAGGGCTCTAACCTGGGCTTTCCTGGTTGGCATGCGTTGGCTCCCGACGACCGTTTACGGGTGTCCTGCGGACTGGCTGCGGACTGGCCGGGTGGACCGAGGCAGAGAAATCCATGGCGCACCAGCCGAACCTGCAACGAGACTGCGCAGGTGAGCGACTTCTACCCCTGTCCCTGCTGCGGACACCGCGTACTGGACGCGATGCCCGGCTCGTACGAGATCTGCCCCGTCTGCTTCTGGGAGGACGACGGGGTCCAGTTCCGCTGGCCGACCATGGACGGCGGAGCGAACAAGGTCTCCCTGATCGAAGCCCAGCGGAACTACCAGGACTTCGGAGCCTGCGACGAACACGGCCGGCGGTACGTCCGCCCGCCGGCCGAGGACGAGCCGCTCGACGCCGCCTGGCGTCCCATCGACCTGACGCGCGACTCCTTCGAGGACTGGGCAACCGAGGACCGCGCCCCGTGGCCCGCCGACCGCTCGGTGCTCTGCTGGTGGCTCCCCACGCTCTGGCGCCGGAACCACCCATGACCACCCACATCGAGAGACTCATCCAGCAGCTCGACGACTCGACCGGCCCGTCGGACGACACCCGCGCAGAACTGATCGGCATCGGCTCCGGCGCCATCCCCGCAGCCCTGCGCGGCCTATGCGGGGCGCGGGCCGGATGGCGTTCTGCAAGGTCTCCCGGCAGCGGTGCCGGCGCCGCCCGTGGACGACAGGCCGGCGATCACCCGAGTTCCTCCTGCGGTTCGTGGGTGTTCCAGTTCCAGCTGGTGATGGTGGTGCGCATCAGGCGGGCGGCGGTTGAGAGGTGGCTGTCGACGCCCCAGTACAGGGTGAGCGTGCGGCGGCAGTCGGGGCTGTCGACGGTGATCCAGACGAGAGGGGTGCGGGTGGCAGTACGCCGCGCGATGGCGGGGACAAGACCGACGCCAAGTCCCGCGCCGATCAGGTCAGCGATGGCGCTGGGCTCGTCGACTTCGCAGACGATCTTCGGTCTGAGGTCCCTGGCGGCGAAGAGCCGGTCGAGGAGTCGTCGTTGCCAGTGCCCCTTGCGGGCGGTGACGAGGGGCTGTTCGGCGAGTTCATCGATACTCACCGAGGTACGGCCGGCCAGCGGATGACCGAGTGGCGCGGCCACCCCCACCGCCTCATCGAGTAGCTGGATCGCCTCCAAACCATCGGCGTTGATCGGCTGTGAGGCGAGGCACAGGTCCACGTCCTGGGCCCGCAGGCGGCGGGCCATGTCCTCGGCCGGCGTCCACTTGAGTTCGACTTCGATGATGGGATGAGCTCGCTTGTAGGCCGCCAGCGGCCCGGTGAGCGTGAGGAATGTTTCCGACGCCAGTCTCACGGCGCCCACTCCCTCGCTGGTGGCCTCGGCGACGGCTCGCCTTCCCGCATCGAGCTCACCGAGGGAGCGTTCGACGTAACCGCGGAAGAGTTTGCCCGTGTCGTTCAGCCGGAGTCGGCCGGCCCGATCGAACAGTGGGGTGCCGAGTTCGCTCTCCAACCGGGCGATGGTGCGGCTCAGCGACGGTTGGGCGATGTGCAGCTCGTCGGCTGCGCGGCTGAGGTGTTCCAGCCGCGCCACCACCAGGAACTGCCTGAGTGCGTTCAGATCCATGGCCCTCCTCGTTCGCGTCCTGGACCGCGGCGGCACCGAGGTCATGCCTCCAGCGAGATAGCTGCATAGCGATATTGATCTTAGACAGAATGATTCTTTGGTCATAGCGTCGTGGGCGATCCCGAATCGAGAAGAGAGTGAGGAGTACGCCCATGGCCACCGCAGTCGACAAGTCCCACCCGACCATGCCGGTCTCCTCCGGCAGCGCGCATCGGAGAAGGCTCAGCGGGTGGGTGCTGCGGGCCGTCGTCAGCGTGCATCTGGTTGCGATCTTCGGCCAGCCGGTGTTCGCCGGCTTGTTCCTGAGCGGTGACTACGACGGCCTGCGCTGGCACGAGTTCGGCGCCAACGTCACCACCTCCGTCAGCTACGTGCAGCTGATCGCGGCGATCGTGGTCTGGGTTCGGCTGCGTCAGATCTGGCCGTTCCTTGCCACGTCGGCCCTGGTGGCTGCCGAGACGGTGCAGTACTTCGCCGGGATGGAAGGCGCGCTGTGGCTGCATCTGCCACTGGGGGTGGCCACCGTCGTCGCGCTTGCCGTGGTGTTCATCACCGTATGGCGCCGGCCACTGCGGCCACGACCGCGCTCCCCGCACGAACGGGTGCAGACCATGACGGAGTCGAAGCAGGAGGGGCATGAGGGGGATGACGATGAGTGAGCAGGATGACGGCCGGTCCGGTCATGCCCGTGGAGTGACCAGGCGCCAGACGCTGGGCATCGGCGGGGCGCTCGGGCTGACGGCGGCCACCGGGCTGGCGACCGCGGCCGCGCTGGCCCGCCGCCCGTCGTTCACCGGTGACGAACTGCGCAGTGCCGTGCCGCTGCCGCCCGCGTTCCAGGTGCCGTTGCCCATTCCCGCCGTGCTGGCGCCGGTCAGCACGGCGGGCAGCGCCAACCGTTACGAGATCACCCAGCGCGAGGCGACCGTGGAGATACTGCCCGGTGTCAGGACGCCGATGTGGACGTACGGGGGCACCTTCCCGGGACCGACGATCGAGTCGCGCCGCGGTCGGCCTATCACCGTGAGGCATCGAAACGAGTTGCCGGTGCCGACGGTGGTGCACCTGCACGGTGGACGGACCCCGGCAAGCGCCGACGGATACCCGACCGATCTCGTCCTGCCCGAGGGATGGCCGGACGCCACCCGTACCGGCCAGGGCGGGCACAGCATGGGCACGCGCGACATGAGTGGGCGCGGCATGGGCGCGCACGGCAGGGACGCCATGCACGATCCGCGGGCGGTGGTGACCGGGCCGACGCGGGGCTATACGTTCCCGCTGAATCAGCGGGCGACGCTGCTCTGGTACCACGACCACCGGATGGACTTCACCGCCCCCGCGATCTGGCGTGGCCTCGCAGGACTGCACATCGTGCGCGACGATACCGAGGACGCGCTCGGCCTGCCCGCGGGGCGGCACGAACTGCCTCTCATGATCGCCGACCGTGCGTTCGCCGCCGACGGCAGCCTCGACTACCCCTCCCTCGACCCAACCCTGCGCAACCGGCCGGGTGTTCGCGAGCCCTATCTCGCTGGAGTGCTCGGTGACGTGATCCTGGTCAACGGCGCCCCGTGGCCCGTGCACGAGGTCGAGGCGGCCCGGTACCGGCTGCGCATCCTGAACGCCTCGAACGCCCGGCACTACGAACTCGAAGTGCTCACCGACGACGGACGCCGGATCGATCTCGTCCAGATCGGCGCCGACCAGGGTCTGCTCGCGGCACCGGTCACCCACCGGCTCCTGCCGATGGCACCGGCCGAACGCTACGACGTGATCATCGACTTCGCCGGCGTCCCGGTCGGTGCCCGCGTCAGAGTCGTCAACCGGCTGGGCTCCGGGCGTACCCGCGACGTGATGGCCTTCCGGGTCGCACGCAAGGTCACCGACAGGAGCCGCATCCCGCGCGTGCTCTCCAGGGATCTGCCGACCTGGCGGCGGTCGGACGCCACCAGGGTGCGCGAGATCTCCTTCCGCGCCGGGCGGATGCATGGAGGCCATGGATGGCTGATCGACGGGAAGCCGTTCGACCCCGCCCGTTCCGATGTGACCGTCCGATTCGGCGATGTCGAAGTGTGGCGGCTGATCGCCGACGTCCACCACCCCGTCCACCTGCATCTGGTCGGCTTCCATGTACTCGCACGCGGCGGCGGTCGGCCATTGCGCCACGACGCGGGCCTCAAGGACACCATCTCGTTGCGGCCGGGCGAATCGGCAGAGATCATCACCCGTTTCGACGGCTACCGCGGCCGCTACCTCTTCCACTGCCACAACGCCGAACACGAGGACATGGGAATGATGGCCAACCTCGAAATCGTCTGACACCTCCACAGAAGGCCCCGCTCCCGGGACAACATCCAGCACCAAAGCACCGTCCGGCCTTCGATGGAGACGCAAAAGAGGCCCGTCTCGGATTGACGGACCCCTCTTGACCTGCGGCTTTACAGGACGCGCAATTTAGTTGAAGCTTCAATTAAACGTTGAAGCAGAATGTCTGCGGACTGATCCTGACCTGCGGCGGAGCCTCGTCCAGGGCCCTGACCTGGGACTTTCCCGTTGGGATACGTTGGCTCCCGACGGCCGTTTACGAGTGCCCTGCGGACTGGCAGTGTGCCAGTCCACAGCCAGCCCTCCCTCTACTCCACAGTGTCGGTGCTTGCCGCGGCCACCTCGATATGGGGGGTTCCGAAGGGCCGCGGCCACTCTGACCAGCTACTCAGCACCTCCCGCACACCGAGGGAACCTCAGTTACGCCGGGGCGTGGTCACCGTTTGGCGGCCAGAAAGCCGATCACGAGGATGACGAGGATGATCCATCCGCCCCCACTCGACGACTCTTCGGGTACTGGTTCCCGACGGGTTCGAACTTCTCGATCAGGTCGCCCGCGTTGGGCTTCATGCCACTGTGTGCTCGTTCGCGGTGCTCGGCGCGACGTTCTTCTGCGGCTTCTGCAGTCTCGTCATCCATGTGTGAATCACACATGTTGCATGTGTACTTGTAGCCCCAGATGATCACTTCGTTGGGGCTCTGCCCCCGCTCATCGTTCACACGTGGAGGGTAGCGAGCCCGGAACAGTATGCGACGATTAATGCACCGAGAGTGATGACTGGCACATTGAGGCGCCTTGCCGCATCTGTGCAGCGGTGAGCATCCCGCGCCTCCCGGAACCTGGCAGCACCTCAGCGACCAGGCGACTGTCGACCCGGGCGTACGTCTTCCCTCCAGCCCGTCGCTCGCCAGCCGCGACGGCGCCGGTGAGCGCATCGGCGATCCTGCGGGTGCAAGGTCGAGCCTGACGGACAACCGGATCGGTCCTGGTCTTGGAGCCTGTCGTACGGGCGAGGGGACGTATCGAACTGGCCCTGTCGTGCTTAATCTTTTGACCAGCCGGCCAGGGAGACCTCGGTACCACCATTCAAGTACAGACGGAGAGCGCTGGCCGTGGTGTCGACGAAGGCTTCGGGGATGGCATTGGCGTCGACCCAACGGACCTGGGAGTGCTTGCGGAGTTCGCGGTTTTCGGGTTCGCCGGTCCATTCGTGGGTGGCGAAGACGACTGTGAGGAAGCCGTTGGGGGACTCAACGCCCCAGGCGCCGTGGATGATGTGGGCGACCTTGAGGGCCTCCGGCTTCACCGTGAGGCCAGTCTCCTCGTAGAGCTCACGGACCGCAGTCTCGGTAATGGGCTCGCCCGGCTCGCTCTTGCCAACGGGGAGGTCCCACATCCCCTGGGCGAACTTGGCGTTCTCGCTGCGTTGGAGGAGCACGACGCGGTTGGTGGCCTTGTCGTGGACGATGACGGCCGCGACCAGCAACGTCATCGAGTCGAGCGCCGGCTTGAGAGCTGGGGGGCGGTTGTCGGTCTGCTGGGCCACGGGGTTCCCTTCGTCGGGCAGGTTGTTGGGCATGTTAGGTGAGGGCCTCGCGGGCTCGGCGGGCGAGATCTGCGGCTCCGGGGACGCGGCGGCGCTGGTAGATCGCGAGCGTCGAGCGGATCGAGGTGATCGCCTTGCGGGTGCGGTCGGAGGTCATGCCCTCCATGAGGACGAGAGCCTGGGTCCAGGCGGCAACGGCTTCGTCGGCACGGGCTTGGGCGGCGAGGTTGTCGCCGAGGTCGGCGTGGGTGAGGGCGTGGACTCGCTTGTATTTCTCCGGGTCCCAGCGAGTGAGCGCGTCGCGGTGCTGTTGTTCCGTACCGATGTGGTCGGCGAGGTCGGTCAGCGTGCGTGCGGTGTGGCTTGCCACGGTGCCGGCGGCGGGGCCGCTGACGCGGGAGAAGCTGGGCTGGGGCCCGTCTTCGCGCAGGAGTGCGTCTTCGGCGGCGAGGAGAGCGCGAGCGGCCAATGGGTTCTCGCCTACGGCTGCGTAGGCGCGGGCGTGCGTGATGTGGAGGAGTGCTTCGGTCTGGCCGTCTACGTGGCCGAGGCCGCGGGCGAGCGCGCCTTTGACGAGGTCCACGCAATGGTGGGGTTGCTTGAGGCTGAGGGATTGATGGGCGAGGGCACGCATCATCCATGCGGCGTGGCCGTGGGGGTCCGCTTCGCAGGCGAGTTGATAGCCGACCTGGTAGTAGCGCTGGGCGGCGCCTTCGTGGCCGAGGTCGTGGTGTTTCCACCCTGCGAGGTAGGCGAGTTCGGCGACGGCGCCGAAGGCGGCCTGTCGTAAGGCTTCTGTGGGGAAGCGGCCTCGCAGCATGGGGGCTGCCGTGTCGGCGAGGTACGCGGTGACTGTGGTCAGGCCGTGCCCGCCGCCGAGCCGTTCGTCGGCGGCGCTGAAGGCTGCCGTGATCTGTCGTACGACGTCGATGTCGTCGCTGCCGACGAGGGAACGGGCGGTGCGGGCACGGAGCATCCGCGAGGTGGCTTCGTGGTCGTGCAGGAGCGGCATGGCCACGCCGGCCGTGGTGAACGCGGCGATGGCGAGGAAGCGGCGGCGCTCGACGTCCGCGCGACCGAGGTCGGTGACCGCGGTGACGGGGTCGGTGTCCGGTGGCGGCTCCGTGTCGGGTGGGTGGAGGCCGACCTCGGTTCGGGTGACGACGCGTCCCAGCCGCCGGGAGAGGGCTTCGGCGAGGTACTGGCCTGCCTGGCCGGACGGTGTGCGGGCACCGCCCACCCAGTGGGAGATGGCCGACTTGTTGGTCTGGAGCAGTTCGCCGTTCTCGGCGGCGATGCGGCGTACGTCCTTGGCGAGTGCGTCGTACGTGCACCCGGCGGCGTTGATCGTGTCGCGCAGGCGGGAGTTGGCGCTGGTCGGTGTCGGCACGATCGCCTCCGCTCCGGATCCGTAAACCGTGTATACCGCTTGACCTCGGTCACACCGTACCCACTCTGCGTAGCGGGCGGTTCACTTATCGACAGCCGCCCCACTTTCGGGCCGGGCGGCCCCCAAGTTCCGTACGCCCTACCGGGCTCGGGCATTCCTGTGCCCCGGCCCGGACGATCAGAGACGGAGACACGGTGACCACCATCGACACCGCGACCATCATGGTCGAGCTGCCCGACGCCTTCGACCCGCGCTGGAACCGCCTGCCTGGCATCCACGTGGACGGCCGGCGCATCACCATCGACCCGGCCGAGTACTTCTTCCGCTTCGAGTCCAGCACCTGGCTCGTCTCCGACTGGGAGTTGGTGAAGGCCCAGCTCCTCGACGTGGACGAGACGGCCGAGAGCGCGGTCGAGCAGCTCGCGCTCGACTTCATCAAGAACCACGGCGAGTCCACCTCCGACGCGGCCCGCGTGCTGGCGACGGCGTACGGGGTGTACTCGTACCTCTTCCGCAAGGAGCACTTGGCCGGCCTCGGCCTCCCGCAGATCACCGCCGACCACCTGCGCATGCTGCGCGAGGCGGCCACGCTGATGGCGCTCAACAAGGTCGAGCTGGACGGGCACATCTCCAACGTCGGCCCGTGCTGGTTCTTCCCCGCCGCCACTTCCGTCGTCTTCGACCTGGACGACGCGACGGGCGGAATGCTCGACGAGGTCTACCACGGCGGCTGGTTCAACGAGCACCGCCGGATCGAGTCCATCAAGGCCCACGCCGCGCTCGGCGGCCGGCTCGTGCACGGCTGCCAGCCCGTGCCGGACCAGTCCGGCGGCGTCGTCGCGCCCTACGGTGCCTCGATGGCCAACTTCCGTGACGACCTGGCCGAGTTCAAGGCGGGCTGGATCGAGCAGGTCTACGCCCACCGCGTGACCGCAGCCGAGTAACCCCACCCCAGTACGGCTCCGGGGCGGGCCAGCTCGCGCGCGCCCGCCCCGGAGCCCACCAGTCCCCTGGAGACCCCCATGGACCAGAGCCTGTCCGCCACCCTGCTGGACGACCTGTGCACCCTCATCGGCAAACCCCTCCCCGAACGTGCCGAGATTCGTGTCTGGGGCATGTCCGGCGTCGAACGCGTCACCTTCCCCGACGGCACCACGGCCGTTTTCAAGTACGCCAAGGAGCCCTTCGACCGCGAGGCCCAGGCCCTGCGGGTGGCATACCAGCGCGGGCTCCCGGTCCCCGCGCTCCACGCCACCGCCATGCAGGACAAGTGGCTCGGGATGCTCATGGACGACCTCGGCACCCCCGTACGGGACGCAGACGACCTCGACGGCGTCGCCGCCGCCGTCATGCTCCACGCCGCCCGCCCGGCGGGTGGCCTGCCCCTCCTCGACGGGGCGGGCCTCGCAGCCCTGCCCGGCCGAGCCCTCGATCACCTACAGCGGCTGCGGAAAGCCGACCGATGGGCGGACTGCGACGACATCGAGACCGCGCTGGGGAAGATCTCCGCCGCAGCCGAGACCCGCGTCCAAGGGGCGACGCTCGACCCGTTCGGCTGGGTCCACTCCGAGTTCCACCCCACGAGCGTCCACATCGGGGAGAACGGCTGGCACCTCCTCGACTTCGCACGCGCCTTCACCGGCCCCGGCCTGATCGACCTCGCCTCGTACCACGGCACCACCGACGTGCCGAGCCCCTTCCGAATGCGGGTGTTCCTGGAGCAGTACGTCACCGCAGGCGGTCATGAGGACGCCCTCGCCGCCCGGGGCGGCCTGGCCGCCGAGGCATGGGCCCTGGGCTGGCATCGCATGTGGGCCGTGGAGTGGTTCATGGAACAGGCCATCCACTGGATCGACGACCCGGCCAAGGACCCCGCGTACATCCCCGTCGTCCGCCGCCACCTGAACGACGTGGTCCAACTCCTGGAGGTCTAGGTGCTCGCCCAGGTCTCCCCCTGGTACGCCCACGCAGCCCAGCGCACAGCCGCTGCCCCCGCGCACGCCCTCACCGCACCAGGCCCGGATGGAATGGAGCACCCACGCGGGCATCGGTCCCGGCGCCGAGATCCTGGGACGGGACCTGCGCGGCAAACGCGTCCTGGAGCTGGGCTGCGGCCCCGGCCACAACGTGGCCCACCTCGCGAAGCACCACCAGGCCCGCGTCACCGGCGTGGACCTGGTCGGCCTCCAGGTGCGCCGGGCCCGCTCCCACTACGGCCACATCGACGGCGCCACGTTCGCCGCCGGCCACGCACTGCACCACCTGCAGGCCACCGGCCGGACCTTCGACGCGATCTACTCCGTCTTCGGCGCCATCGGCCTCGTCGCCCCCGAGCTACTCCTTGCCGGCATTTCCCGACGCCTGAACCCAGGCGGTGTCCTGGCCTTCTCCGTCCCTCACCCGGCACGGGCCGGAAGACATCCATCCACGGACGACCGTCCGCGCGAGGACTACGTCACCATGCCCGACCGCACCCGACTGCCCATCGCACGATGGGAGTTCGACGCCCGCCGATGGGGAGTTCACCTCTCCCGGGCGGGCCTGCGCGCCACCTCGGCGGTGGAGCTGCGGCACCCGCGCCGCGATCCGTGGCCCACCACCCTCCTGATCACCGCCCGCAAAAGCTGACCACCGGAGGAAATGATGCCCCTGCCCTACTTGCTCCTGGACATCGACGGCGTCCTCATCCCGTTCCCGGCCGCCGACGGCAGCACCCCGCCCACCCACGTCCGCCACACCGTCCTGCCCGCCGGCCGGCACCCCGACGACCCCGTGCCCATCTGGCTCGACCCGAGCCACGGCGGCATTCTCAGCGGCCTCTTGACCAGCGGGCTCGTCACCCCCGTGTGGTGCACGAGTTGGCGCAGGGACGCCACCACGATCATCGGCCCTCTCCTGGGGCTGCCCGACTTCCCATACCTCGACCTGCCTCGCCCCCAGATCACCACCAGCCACCCCGACGGCTACCTCTGGAAACGCGACCACGTCGACACCTGGCTCGGCAGAGCTCCCGCCGTCTGGATCGACGACGACTTCACCAGCCTTGACCACGCCTGGGCGGCGGAGCGCACCGCCGAGGGAGCGCCGACCCTCATCGTTCAGCCCGACCCACATCTCGGGCTGCAACCTGAGCACCTGACCGAACTCACGACATGGGCCTCGCAGTTACCCACAGCCCGCGCTGTCTGACGACTGATGCCCTCGCTGTCGCGAGCAGCGAGGGCATCAGAGTGTTGCTCGAGCGTGAGCCGTCTGCGGTCTGTGGCAGGGATCGGCACCCCTGATGTCGGAGTCGGCTGGAACACTGCGGCCGTGATCAACGAAACCCCGGACCTTCCCTATTCTCCCGCCAGCTCCCTGCCACCCGCAGCGCAGGCCGAGCTCGCCGGCACCGCCTGGGAGGAGCTGCCGCACTTCTGCACGGGCCGACACGGCGTGCCCGACACACCGGACATCCTCGGTGCGGTGCTCGCCACCGACCCGGCCCGCCGGGTGCGGGCGGTCGGAGATCTGTACCGGCTGCTCCTCAATCAGGCGCGGGTGTTTCCAGCAACCGCCCCGGCGGCCCTGGTCGTCGCTAGTCTTCTCGACGATCCGCGCACTCTCGCCGAAGACCGGTGGGAGCGCAGGGCAGGCCGCCGACCGCTCCGCGCCGAACTGCTGAATTGGCTGGCTTCATTCGCCGACATCGCCCGCCTGAACGTCGAGGACGGTATCGGGGCGGCGCAGGATCTGGCCGCCGCCCGTGCAGCACGGCCAATACTCCACGACCGCATCGCGGATTTCTGCGACGCCGATGATCCACTGGTGGGGGAGGCCGCGCTCGCGGCCACCGCCCTGCTCCTGGCCGACCCCGCCCTCGCCTCGTCCGTCCCCCGGTACGCACCCGCCGCTCGTGCGGTCCTTGCCGTGAGCGCAGACTCGCACTACCGGTGGATCGCTCGGGAGCGCCTGGCGGCCTGGGGCGAGAACGTCACCGGTCTCGTCGCCGCAGAGAAGGAACACCTCGCCGCCCTGGACCAGGCACATGCTCTGGCGGAGGACCCCTTCGGGGAGGGCCAGGAGCAGGCGATCCGCTGGCTTGAAGAGCAACCCGAGGACACTGCGGCTCCGGAACGACTCGGCCGCCGGCGTGAGGACCAGACCGCGCCCCCACAAGCGGCTGCTCCGCACGAGCCGGCACCGGAGCAGCCCGTGGCCACTTCGGGGAGCGAGACGGGGTACCGCGGCCCGTGGCGAATCACCAGGGAGGAGGAGCGCGCCGAGTGGACGTTCACTCCGTACGTAGGAGTCGGCCCCCTGCACTTCGGGATGACCTTGGAGGAGATCACCAGTGCCCTCGGCGAAGGACCGGCAGTCTCGTCCTACTCCCATCACGGCGAAGACCAACAGCTCGACTACACCGACTTCGCCGAGAGTGGGGTCAGAGCCCTCTTCTATGAAGGCCGCCTGGGGTGTGTCGCCGTGGACGCCCTCACCGGCCCCCAGGTGAGACTGGACGCGGCCCCGCTGACCGGCTGCGCGCCTTCCCACGTGGAGGACTGGCTCATCCACCGCACGACACTGCGGCCCGGCAGCCTGATGTACAGCCCCGCCGCCGATCCGGTCTTCGCCGACCTCGGCCTGGCGATCCGGCCCCAGCGAGCTGGCGACGTCGTCCTGTCCCGACCGCTCTTCCTGCTCCATGACTGGCTCGACCTGTGGCACTCGCTGCCCAGCGAAGAGTGGAACTACTCCTAAAAGGGCGTGGCGAGAGCATCTGCCCTGGCCGTCAGTGGTGCCGAGTACGTTCTTCGGGCTTCATGGCCATTGGCGTGGCTGAGAGGTGTGGCGCGGCGGGCATGGACGATGTGCCGGTGACGGTGCTTCGCCTGCGTGCTGCCTGAACGCGCTTGCCCGGCTGAGCCATGATGCGCCAGTTGAGGACCTCGGCGGGGTACTCCGCGCTGTCGAGTTCCCGCTGGGTGCCCACTTCGGCCAAGAGGCGTCGGAGGTTGTGGCCGGCGGTTTCGGCGTGGGCGAGGGTTGTGGTCAGGGCAGTCCAAGTGGGGTCGGCGAGTATCCGGTCGGCGTGGTCGGGGAGGGCCGCGCGAACGTCCTGCTCGAAGCGGTGGGCGGTTGCGGCTCGTGGTGCGCGGTGGGCCAAGTCCGCCAGGACGGGTGCGGCGGCCTGCTGGTAGCCGGCCTGGAGGTGGCGGAAGGCTTCGTCGGCTGCTGCGGCCTGCTGTTCGTGGCCGCGCTGTTCGTGCCACTTGGCGGCTGCGCGCGCCAGGTGCACGGTAGCGAAGAGCAGGGCGATGGCGAGTCCGCCGGGTTCGTTGGAGGCGTAGGCGAGTTCCTTGGCGGCTTGGCGCAGGGCGGTGGCCGCGTCGTGGTCGGCGCGAGTGGCGGATCGGCGGGCGCGGTTGAACGCCGAGGCCGCTGCGCGTAGCTCTGCTCGGTGCGGGCCGGGTGTGGCGCTGGCGATGTTGTAGAGGGCTTCTCCGAAGGCGGCGAGGTGGCCTTGGGCGGCGGCATCGTCGTCGGAATCGAGGGTGGTCCGTGCCTTGAACATGGCGGCGGTGGCGTGCTGCCACTGCTCGGCAGGGTCCGCCGCATACCGGGGGTGGTCGGCTACCTCCTGGTCGGGGAGGCGTTCGCGGAGGCGGTTGATCGAGAGATCGGGTGCGAGCTTCGAGCCGCCGTACCAGACCGGTTCGCCGGCACTGTTCGTGTCGCCGGGTGCGGCGAGGCTGTAGCCGATCACGTCACCGCTCTCGGGGCCGAGGCGCGTCTTGACCTTGATGCCGAGGGACTGCAGCACGGTGAAGTAGTCGGCCTCGGTGTGCACGGCGGCGGCGACCGCGTACGCCCGCTCGCGCAGCCACTGCCGTGCGGTCACCGTCTGGCCCTGGCGCTCGGCCTTGGCGCGTTCGGCGCCGGTGGGGGTTCGGGGGGCCGTGAGGTCACCGGACTTCAAACGGCGTAGGCCGAACTCGGTCTCGATCCTGCGGCACTCCGCCTGGGCCCGACGGCCGTCCTGGTGGGTGCGTGGGCGGCGTCCGTCGGCGCGGACGGTGGTGGCCATGATGTGGATGTGGTCGTCGGCGTGACGGACCGCGATCCATCGGCATGCCCTCTCGTCACCCTCGGGGGCGATGCCCGTTGCGTGCACGACGCGGCGGGCGACCTCGGCCCACTCGGCGTCGGTGAGGTAGCGGTCACCGGGCGCGGTGCGGACCGGGCAGTGCCAGACGTGCTGCGGTGGCTTCTTGCCGCCCAGCTCGCGGGTGCGGAGCTCGACGTGGTGGTCGAGTCGCCTGGCGAGCTGGGAGTAAGTGGCTGCCGAGTCGCGGCCGGGGTCCGGGGCGCCGGCCATGTCCCAGGCGGCGACGATGTGGGGATTGGTGTGCTCATCGCGGCGGCCGGGACCGAAGAGGTAGGCGATCAGCCCGCGGCTGTCGGAACCGGTGGAGATGTCAGGAACCATGAGCCGTGCCGTCCGCCAGGAGTTGGTCGATGAGATGGAAACTGTTCTGTGCTGCTTGCTCGACGCGGTCCAGAACCGCCTCGGCATGCTCGGGCACGGTTCCTCGATTGATGGCTGCGGTGATCTGGTTGAGGTTGCCGCCAATGCGGTTCAGCGCGACCGTGTGCGCCTCGACGGCCTCGATCAGCGGGCGCAGAGGATCATCCTCCGGACTGCCGACCATCCCCGCCTTGCCCTGCGCAGCAGCCAGGGCCGCGTCCCCGACAAACCCGGCGAACCTCTGACCGCGCTGGTGAGCGGCGGCGCTGATCACCTGGACCGCGGTGCGCGTGAAGCGGATGGTCTTCTCCTGGTCGCGCTTCTCCACGGTGCGCTTGCGGTTCATCTGCGCGGGCAGGACGGGGGCGTCGAGATCCCGCCAGGAGGGCTGCTCGACGAGCGATGGGACATCGGCCGGGGGATTGCGGGGACCTACGGAGTCGGCTGCGGGCTGGCAGGAGCCCTCAGCCACCCCCTCCTCCAGCTCGGGCGCCCCCTGGCGCTCGGCCTTGTCCTCCGCCACCCCTGGGGTGGGGGCAAGCGCGGACGAAGCCTCGTTAGAGGCTCGTTCGCTCCAGCTTGCTGCTGGTCGTCGGGTGAGCCTGAACAGCTTCCTGCGGCGGCGGGAGGTGGTGTCGTCAGCGTTCGATTCGGGCATGGTGGTGCTCCGTCAGTCGTGAGGGGTGGTGTCGTCGCATCCGTCGCATCCGTCGCGTGGCTGGTCAGCACAGGTACGGAGAGAGCCGCAGGTACGGAGTGATCCGTAACGCCGAGGAGATCCGTCCCCGCGCTGACCTGCGCGGGGACGGATGCGACGGATTGATGCGGACCTGGTGTCAGCGCGTGGGCCTGGGGCCTGCGGGCCCTCCCGGCGTGCCGGTGGGCAGCGTCCCGGACGGAGGGGCGAGCGGCCTGCCCTGGGTCGGACGTGCCGGGACCCCGGCGGTGGGTACCGATGGGGCGGGGGCAGGGCAGTATCGGGCCCAGGCGTCCACGAACTGGTTACGGGCGTACGCCTTGGCCTGCCTGCCTTTCTCGAAACGGTAGTTGGCCGGGCTGATACCGAAGTCGCGCAGCAAGTTCGCCAGGTGGTAGGCGTTGAGCCCCTTCGTGCCGTACTCCGCCCACGGGGCCTCGGCGTCCTGGATGAGCACGGCGAGCAGGTCCTGACTGCGCAAAGCCTCCCTGCCGCCCTCCTGATCGAAGACGCGGCGGATGTCACGCAGCAGCCGCGTCTTCAGCGTCGTCTGCTCGTCCTGGACCACCTCGTTGCGCGTCATCGCCAGACAGGCCGCACGTGCCCGCGCGGGCCAGTGCCCGCCGGCGAGATCGGCGACGATGACGAGCGGCTCCCATGTGTCGGCGGCGCGGTCCTCGACGGGCATCTTCGGCACCGCGCCCGCGACGATGCCGCGCTGCGGGACCAGCCAGTCGGCCAGCCGATCGCGAAGCGCGTGCAGTTCCGGCACGGAGTACCGAGATCGGAACGGGGTGATTCGCTCACCCGGCTTACGCTTCTGCATGCGGATGACGATCGCCCGGTCCATGATCGTGTCCGGCAGGTCACCGATGCCGGCCAGCGCCGCCATCGCGAAGGTAGGGAACGCGGTCGGCTTGTGCTCCGGCCCGGAGATCCGCCAGGCGGGCCGGTTGCGCTGGTGCCCGGCGTTCAGCAGGCCGCGCAGGTCCTCCTTGTCGCCCGCCTTGGGGCCGAAGATTGTGTCGGCCTCGTCCACCAGCAGCGTCGGCGGGTTCTTGCCGATGACGCGGAAAACGACCGCCGGGGAGGTGTTCACCGTCATCATCGGCTGGTGAACGGTCTCGTAGAGAACGTCCAGAAGACGGGACTTGCCGCACCCCTTGGTCGGCCCGACCACCGCCAGTCGCGGCGCGTGCTGGAGGCCGGGCTGGATATGGGAGGCCGCGACCCAGAGCGTGACGGCGGTCAGGGCCTCGTCGCTCGGCAGAACGACGTACCGCCCGATCGCCGTGCGGAGGTCGTCCAGCAGCGCGGTGCCTTCTCCTGCCGCCCCGCCGCCGTCCTGGGTTTCTGGTCCGCTTGGAGCAGGATCGACTGCGCTGTCCGACGCGGTCGCCGGGGCGCTGACCGGAGCAGGTCGCGAACCGGGTGTGCTCCGATTCTGAGCATCGGAGGTCGCGCCTCCCGTGTCGGGGCGTGGTCCCGTCCGCTGCTCGCGGTTCCGAGGCAGACCCTGGCCCGGGACCGCGATCGGTGGCCAGACAACACCGGATGCGTTCGAGGCTGCGGGGGACGTAGGGTCCTTCATAGACGTTCCTCTCGGGTGGAGGGCGAGACGGGCAAAGCCTCGCCTCTCACCGGTTCGTTCGTTCAGGGATGGGCGACGTGCAGGGGAATCTCCGGCCCTCGGCGTAGGCGCGCCGAGGGCCGTAGCTGTGTCCGGACGGGTCGGCGGCTCATGTGGCCAGGCCCCAGTCCTCTCCGCCGTCGATCAGCGCGCGCTCGTAGCGCAGCAGTTCGGCCTCGGGGTAGAGCACCCGCTTGCCGATCTTGATGCCGCGCGGTCCCTTCTCCAGATGGCGCCAGTAGCGGACGGTGCTCTCGGCGGTGCGGTAGCGCTCGGCGACCTCGGAGGTGGTCAGGTATCGCATGCGTTCCCATTCGGCTAGCTTTCGATTCGATCTGCATAATCAGTACCCCATGATCGGCGGTTAGCCAAACCGGGAAGCTCATGTTTCAATTTGGATAACGATGGTCGTGATGGAGGTTCGATGGCAGGCGAGAAGGCCGAGGGCAGCGAGGTGCCGCTGCTCTACAGCGAAGGCAACGTGGCGGGCCGCGTGGCCCTGGAGCGTGAGGTCAGAGGGTGGAGCACGACCGAGCTGGCCGAACGGGTGACCAGAGCCGGCGTGAAGATGAACCAGACAGCTGTGTGGCGCATCGAGAACGGCTCGCCCCGCCGGCGGATCAACCTCGATGAGGCGCTCGCCTTCTCCCGCGTCTTCGAACTCCCCCTCGAAGAGCTGATGTCACCGCCCTTGGAAGGGCTCGACATCGACAGCCGACGGCTCGTCCAGGAAGCCGTCGAAGCGTTCTACGAAACCCGCGACGCCCGCGACCGCCTGCATCGCGCCGTGGTCGCCGTCGCCGACCACATCAAGACCCACCCCGACAGCTCACGCGCGATCAACGAGCAGTGCCTCCGCCTCATGGGCGACGAGCGGGACGCTCGCACCCTCACCAGCGATATCGAGGACGGCGGCCACTACTGACAACCAGCACGAAGGAGAAGCCACTTGGCGAACATCCAGAAGCGACCCAACGGCAAATGGCGCGCCCGCTACCGCGATCTCGACGGCAAGGAACACGCCCGCCACTTCGACCGGAAGCTCGACGCCCAGCGCTGGCTCGACGAAGTCACGACCAGCGTGGTCACCGGTCAGTACGTCGACCCGCGCTCGGCGAAGAAGCCCTTCAAGGAGTACGCGGAGGAGTGGCGAGCCAGCCAGCCGCACCGGCCGTCGACGGCCAAGGCCGTAGCCCAGCACCTGCGTTGCTACGCCTACCCCGTATGGGAGAAGCGGGCACTCGGCGCGATCAAGCCCGGTGACGTGCAGAGCTGGATCACCAGCCTGACGACCACCCACAAGCTCGCCGCGAGCACCTCCCGCACCGTCTTCAACACGGTCAACGCCGTCTTCCGGGCAGCGGTCCGCGACCGCATGATTCCGCACAACCCCTGCACCGACGCGAAGCTGCCCTCAGTTCCGAGGAAAAAGGTCGTGCCCTTGGCCGTCGAGCAAGTGCGGACGCTGGCCGAGGAGATACCCGGCCGCTACAGGGGCCTGGTCCTGCTGGGCGCTTGCACAGGGCTCCGCCCCGGCGAGCTCTTCGGCCTCCAGCTCCAACACGTGGACCTGCTGCACGCCACCGTCTCGGTCGAGCAGCAGGTCCAGCAGACCGCCAAGCACGGCGTGTACGTCTGCCCGCCCAAGACCGCTCGATCACACCGCACGGTCCCACTCCCCCGCATAGCGGTGGAGGCGATGAAGGCCCACCTGCGGGACTTCCCCGCCGATGGGCCCGAGAGCTGGATCTTCAAGGCGCCGCAAGGCGGGCCGGTGGTCTACACGCACTTCATGGACGGGTCCTGGCGGCCCGCCTGCGCGAAGGCCGGCATACCGAAGGGCACCGGACCCCACGCCCTCCGGCACCACTACGCCAGCCTGCTGATCAAGCACGGCGAGTCCGTGAAGACGGTCTCCGAGCGCCTCGGCCACACCAACGCGGCCATGACGCTGAACATCTACACCCACCTGTGGCCCGACTCCGAGGAGCGGACCCGGGCCGCCGTCGACAAGGCGTACGCGGACCGGTCCGCCGATGCCCAGCCACAGGTCGACGAAGCGGCGTAACCGCTCCCCCGCGTGCCGGACCCGTCCAGCACGCTGCGGACTCCGCGCGGACCGCAAAGGCCGCCCGACCCACTCCGCCGCAGGTCAGACGGCCTTTCACCGAACGTATTAGACGTTGAAGCGGAACTCCACCACGTCCCCGTCCTGCATCACATAGTCCTTGCCCTCCATGCGGGCCTTGCCCTTGGCGCGGGCCTCGGCGACCGAACCCATTTCGACCAGGTCCTCGAAGGAGACGATCTCCGCCTTGATGAAGCCCTTCTGGAAGTCGGTGTGGATCACACCGGCCGCCTCGGGGGCCGTGGCGCCCTTCTTGATCGTCCAGGCTCGGGCTTCCTTCGGGCCTGCCGTGAGGTAGGTCTGCAGGCCCAGGGTGTCGAAGCCGACGCGGCCGAGGGTGGCGAGGCCGGGCTCTTCCTGGCCCATCGACTGGAGGAGTTCGAGGGCCTCGTCGTCGTCGAGCTCGATCAGCTCGGACTCGATCTTGGCGTTGAGGAAGATCGCCTCGGCGGGAGCGACCAGGGCGCGCTGCTCGTTCTTGAAGTCCTCGTCGACCAGCTCGTCCTCGTCGACGTTGAAGACGTAGAGGAAAGGCTTGGTGGTGAGGAGGTGCAGCTCGTGGAGGAGCCTGCCCTTCTCCGTGCCCGCGGTGATGCCCGCGGCGAAGAGGGTCTCGCCGGACTCCAGGATCTTCTGGGCCTCCTCGACCGCGGCGAGGACCGCGACCTTCTCCTTCTGGAGGCGGGACTCCTTTGTGAGGCGCGGGACGGCCTTCTCGACGGACTGGAGGTCGGCGAGGATCAGCTCGGTGTTGATCGTCTCGATGTCGTCCTTGGGCGAGACCTTGCCGTCGACGTGGACGACGTTCTCGTCCTTGAAGGCGCGGATGACCTGGCAGATCGCGTCGGACTCGCGGATGTTCGCGAGGAACTTGTTGCCCAGGCCCTCACCCTCCGAAGCGCCTCGGACGATGCCGGCGATGTCGACGAAGTCGACCGTCGCGGGGAGCAGCTTCTGGGAGCCGAAGATCTCCGCCAGCTTGTTCAGGCGCGAGTCGGGGACGCCGACGACGCCCACATTCGGCTCGATCGTGGCGAACGGGTAGTTGGCCGCCAGCACGTCGTTCTTGGTCAGGGCGTTGAACAGGGTCGACTTGCCGACATTCGGCAGGCCGACGATTCCGATCGTGAGCGACACGTTGGCGACTTCCTGAGGAGTGAGGAGGAGGGATGAGGAGGGGGTGGGACGGGCGGACGATGCCTCTGGCCCGGGTGGGCCGATTCTCCAGTTTACGGGCGGGGGCGACCGGGCAACCACGGGTCCGGTCGGGCGTCGATTCGGTTCCCGTTCGGCCGTGTGGCATCGAACTCACCCCCTAGGTCGCCCAAAGCGCGTGTCCCGCACCTGTTTCCTCCCGCCCGTCGACCTACGTTGTCCCGGTGGAGCAGCACAGGACACGTCCCCCGCAGCGCAGGCAGTCTCGGCAGGCCCCGCTGTCCCCGCAGGGCACCATCGACGAAGCCGCCGCCGTCTATCGGGTGATGGACGCGAAGCCGGAGGGCCGGTCCCGGCCGGTGCCGCCTGCCGTTCTCGCGCTGCGCAGGCTGCCGAATCCCCGGCTGACCGGCATCGGTGCGGGGCTCTTCGCCGCCGCCTCCATGTTCCTGCTGGCGTGCCTCGACCGGCTGGTCCTCGACGGTTCATCGACGGTGTTCGGGGTGCTGTTCCTGCCGGTCAGCGCGCTGACCGCGCTGTGGGTACGGCCCGCGGACCTGGTGACCGCGCCGATCATCGTGCCGATCGCATTCGCCGTCGGCGTCATCCCGATCTCCGGCGGCACGGGCGGCTTCGGCGGCCAGACCATGGCGCTCGTCACCGCGCTCGCCGTACATGCCGGGTGGCTGTACGGCGGAACGCTCATCGCCGGGCTCATCGCGACCGTACGGAAGGTACGGCTGATGCGGCAGCGGCAACGTCAGCGTCGGATGCTGCTCGCCGCGCAGACAGCGCGGCCCGCCCAGCCGCCCCGTCGCCCCCAGCACTGACCAAGGGCCGGGGGCCGAGGAACGGCGGCCGCGTCGCCCCCGGCGCTGACCCGGGGCCGCAGGGCAGGGCGGGGCAGCCGGGTGAGCCCTACGCCGTGTTCGCCGCCGCCATCGCCGCTCCCACGATGCCCGCGTTGTTCTGCAGCTCCGCCGGCACCATCTCGGCCCGTACATGCTCGATCAGCGGCAGGAACTTGTCGGCCTTGCGGCTGACTCCGCCGCCGATGATGAAGAGCTCGGGCGAGAACAGCATCTCCACATGGGTCAGGTACCTCTGCACCCGGTGCGCCCAGTGGTGCCAGCTCAGCGCCTCGTCCTCCTTGGCCTTGGTGGAGGCGTGCTTCTCCGCGTCGTGGCCGTTCAGCTCCAGGTGGCCCAGTTCTGTGTTGGGGACGAGCTTGCCGTCGATGAAGAGGGCGCTGCCGATTCCCGTACCGAGCGTCAGCACGATCACCGTCCCCTTGCGACCGCGCCCCGCGCCGAACGCCATCTCCGCGATGCCGGCCGCATCGGCATCGTTCAGGACGGTGACGGGAAGGCCGAGTCTGTCGCCGAGCAGTCCGCGGGCGTCCATGTCGATCCAGCCCTTGTCGACATTGGCCGCGGTGCGTGTGCAGCCGCTCGTGACAACGCCCGGGAAGGTGATGCCCACCGGGCCCGACCAGTCGAAATGACCGACCACATCGGCCACACAATCGGCCACGTCCTTGGGCGTGGCCGGGTGCGGTGTCAGTACTTTGTGGCGTTCCTGCGCCAGGTCTCCGCGGTCCAGGTCCACGGGAGCGCCCTTGATCCCGGATCCGCCGATGTCCACGCCGAAGATCTGCATGCAATCCACGGTACGGGCAGGTGGCCCGGCTCACTTCCCGGAACGGGAAGCCGTCGACGCGATGCCGTCACTTCTCCATGAGGGCCGCGGCCTCGGCGCGCAGGTCGCGGCGGAGTTCCTTGGGCAGCGAGAACGTGATGGACTCCTCGGCCGCCTTCACGATCTCCACGTCCTCGAAACCGCGCTCCGAGAGCCATGCCAGGACGCCGTCGACCAGGACCTCGGGAACGGACGCGCCCGAGGTGACGCCGACCGTGGAGACACCCTCCAGCCAGGCCTCGTCGATTTCGTCGGCGAAGTCGACCAGATGGGCGTCGTTCGCACCGGCGCCGAGGGCGACCTCGACCAGGCGGACCGAGTTCGAGGAGTTCTTGGAGCCGACGACGATCACGAGGTCGGCGTCCGCGCCCATCTGCTTCACGGCGATCTGGCGGTTCTGCGTGGCGTAGCAGATGTCGTCGCTCGGCGGCGAGATCAGGAGCGGGAACCTCTCCTTGAGCGCGCCGACCGTCTCCATCGTCTCGTCGACGGAGAGCGTGGTCTGGGAGAGCCAGACGACCTTCGACGGGTCGCGCACCTCGACCCCCGCGACGTCCTCGGGGCCGTCGACCAGCGTGATGTGCTCGGGGGCCTCGCCGGAGGTGCCGATGACCTCCTCGTGGCCCTCGTGGCCGATCAGGAGGATGTCGAAGTCGTCCTGTGCGAAGCGGACGGCTTCCTTGTGGACCTTGGTGACCAGGGGGCAGGTCGCGTCGATCGTGGCGAGCTTCCGCTCGGCCGCCGCCTCGTGCACGGTCGGCGCGACGCCGTGCGCGGAGAACATCACGATCGAGCCCTCGGGGACCTCCGCCGTCTCCTCGACGAAGATCGCGCCCTTCTTCTCCAGGGTCTGTACGACGTACTTGTTGTGGACGATCTCGTGGCGCACGTACACCGGGGAGCCGTACTGCTCCAGGGCTTTCTCCACGGCGATCACGGCACGGTCCACGCCCGCGCAGTAGCCACGGGGAGCGGCGAGCAGGACGCGGCGGGGTGTCGTAGCAGTCATGCGTCCCATCGTAAGGCCGAGCCGAACGCGCGGAAGATCGGCGGGGTCGCGAGACTGATGCGTACGCGATCGACGGAGGGCTCATGTCGGGGACGGGCGGCGGCAGCGGCGGCGGGGTCACGGAGGCGAAGGGGGCGCACCAGGAGGAAGGCGGGCTGCGGCGGACACTCGGCTTCCGGGATCTGGTGGTCTACGGGCTCCTCTTCATCGCTCCGATGGCGCCCGTCGGCGTATTCGGCACACTCGATGCGAAGTCGGACGGTGCGGTCGCGCTGGTCTATATCGCGGCGACCGTCGTGATGGCGTTCACGGCCTTCAGCTACGCCCAGATGGTGCGGGTCGCCCCGCTGGCGGGCTCGGTCTTCGCGTACGCCCGCAAGGGGCTCGGGGAAGGGCCGGGGTTCATCGCCGGGTGGATGGCGATGCTCGACTACCTGCTGATCCCCGCGGTCGCCTATCTCTTCTCCGGGATCGCGCTGAACTCGCTCGTGCCGTCGGTGTCGCGGTGGGTGTGGACGGCGCTCGCGGTCGTCGTCACCACGCTGCTCAATCTCTGGGGTGTACGGGCTCCCGCCCGGGTCGGCTTCGCGGTGCTCGCGATGGAGATCGTGGTGCTGTTGGTGTTCCTGGTGTCGGCGGTGGTGGTTCTTGTACGGGACGGGGCGCAGCGCGGCTGGCTGACCCCGCTCACCGGCGATTCCGGTTTCTCCGCATCGGCGGTGCTGGGGGCGGTATCGGTGGCCGTGCTGTCGTATCTGGGCTTCGACGCGATCGCCTCGTTCGCGGAGGAGGTGACGGGGGGCTCGTCGAAGGTGGCGCGGGCGGTGCTGTTCTGTCTGGTGCTCGCGGGTGTGCTGTTCGTGGCGCAGGGGTATCTGGCAGCGCTGCTGGAGCCGATGACGTCGGCGCAGCTGGCCGCCGATCCGGCCGCGCAGGGGTCGGCGTTCTACGACACGGTGGACTTCGCGGTCGGGACCTGGTTGCACGATCTGGTGGCGGTCAGCAAGGCGATCGGGGCGGCCTTCGCGGCACTGGCCGGGCAGGCGGCCGCGGGGCGGCTGCTGTTCGCGATGGCCAGGGAGCGGCGGCTGCCCTTGCTGCTGTCCAAGGTCGACCCGCGGTCCGGGGTGCCTCGGGTCGCGATCCTGCTCGCCGCGACGGTGACGCTGGTGGCGGCGGTGTGGGCGGCCCGGCGCGCCGATGGTCTCGACCGTCTGGTGTCGGTCGTCGACATCGGTGCGCTGACGGCGTTCGTGCTGCTGCACGCGTCGGTGGTCGGCTGGTTCGCCGTACGCCGGATGGCGGGGCCGCCCAGCTGGTGGCGGCATGTGCTGGTGCCGGTGGTGGGTGCGGGGGTGCTGATCGCGGTGATCGTGGAGGCGACCGCGAGCGCTCAGGTGGTGGGGGTGTGCTGGCTGGGGGTGGGGCTGGTGGTCCTGGCGCTGCAGTGGGGGCGGCGCGCAGCCTGAGTCGGGGGCGAGTCGGAGTGGCTGTTGTCGTGGGCGGCTGATTGTCGGTGGAGGCGGATACGCTCGCTCGCATGGCTCTCCAAACGTCCGCGGAAGCTCCGCTGCCCGTCGGTGATGTGTCGCGGCTCATCGGGGGGTGGATCGACCGGCTCGGCGCCGTCTGGGTCGAGGGGCAGATCACCCAGCTGTCGCGGCGGCCGGGCGCCGGCGTGGTGTTTCTGACGCTGCGCGACCCGTCGCAGGACATCTCGGTGAGCGTGACGTGCTTCCGCCAGGTCTTCGACCGGATCGCGGATGTCGTGACGGAGGGAGCGCGGGTCGTCGTGCTCGCCAAGCCCGAGTGGTACGCGCCGCGCGGCCAGCTGTCCCTGCGGGCCACGGAGATACGGCCGGTCGGCATCGGTGAGCTGCTGGTCCGCCTTGAGCGGCTGAAGAAGTCGCTGGCCTCGGAGGGGCTCTTCGCACTCGACCGGAAGAAGCCGCTGCCGTTCCTGCCGCAGCTGATCGGACTGGTCTGCGGTCGCGCCTCGGCGGCCGAGCGCGACGTCCTGGAGAACGCGCGGCGGCGGTGGCCCGCAGTCCGGTTCGAGGTGCGCAACACGGCGGTGCAGGGGGTGCACGCGGTGAATCAGGTCGTCCAGGCCGTGAAGGAGCTGGACGACCTACCGGACGTCGACGTGATCGTGGTGGCGCGGGGTGGCGGCAGCGTGGAGGATCTGCTGCCGTTCTCGGACGAGAAGCTGATCCGTACGGTCGCCGCGTGCCGTACGCCGGTGGTGTCGGCGATCGGTCATGAGCCGGACTCCCCGCTGCTCGACCTGGTCGCGGATCTGCGCGCCTCCACTCCGACGGATGCGGCGAAGAAGGTCGTGCCCGATGTGGGCGAGGAGCTGGACCGGGTGCAGCAGCTGCGGGACCGTGCGCTGCGGACGGTACGGGGGCTGCTGGACCGGGAGGAGCGGGGGCTGGCGCATGCGCTGGGCCGGCCCGCGATGGAGCATCCCCAGCGGATGGTGGACGAGCGGGCGTCGGAGATCGATGCGCTGATCGGGCGGGGCCGGCGGGTGCTGGGGCATCTGCTGGACCGGGCGGACTCGGAGCTCGCCCATACCCGGGCGCGGGTGGTCGCGTTGTCGCCCGCGGCGACGCTGGAGCGCGGGTATGCGGTGCTGCAGCGGGCTGACGGCCATGTGGTGCGGGCTCCCGCGGACGCGGGGGCGCCGGGCGATGTGCTTCGGGCCCGGGTTTCGGGGGGCGAGTTCGCGGTGCGGGTGAGTGAGTGAGCGAGCGGGGGTTCGGTGCGGGGGCGAACAAGGCGGACGGGCGCCGAGGCGGCTCGAAAGCGATGACGGGCGAGGCGGGAGGCTCCTGATGGGCCGGAAAGTAGGGTGGGGCGTATGACGGACGACGGGACTACGACAGCTGGTGCCGCGGGCACGCTCGGATACGAGCAGGCCCGTGACGAGCTGATCGAGGTGGTGCGCCGCCTGGAGGCGGGCGGTACGACGCTGGAGGAGTCCCTCGCGCTGTGGGAGCGGGGCGAGGAGCTGGCGAAGGTGTGCCGACACTGGCTGGAAGGCGCGCGCGCACGGCTGGACGCGGCCCTGGCGGGGCCGGCCGATCCCCAGGAGAGCGGCGGCGGCACGACAGCCGACAACGGCTGAGGCCTCCCCGGCTTCCCCGGCGTCCCGGCTTTTCGGACGAGGCCGACCACGGCGAGGCGGGCGTGAGGCAGGCGACGCCCGCGATCGGAGCCCCTGCCGACGCGTGGCACAAGAGGCCCGCGCTGTGGAACAGATCACTCCGTTCCGGTTTTAGTTGAAAGTTAACCAACCTCTCCCGTACCGTGGCGGCGTTGCTTGATCCCCGTGTACGCCCGGAAGGTAAAACGCAAGATGTCCCTCGCTCTTGACCCCGCCGCCCAGGACCTCCTCTTCCGTGAGGCCCGCACCGCCAACACCTTCACCGACGAGCCGGTGACCGAGGAGCAGGTCCAGGCGATCTACGACCTGGTCAAGTACGGCCCCACCGCGTTCAACCAGTCGCCGCTGCGCGTCGTCCTGGTCCGCTCCGACGACGCCCGTGCGCGCCTCGTCAAGCACATGGCCGAGGGCAACCAGCCGAAGACCTCGACCGCCCCGCTGGTCGCCATCCTGGTCGCCGACAACGAGTTCCACGAGGAGCTCCCGGCCCTGATGCCGCACTTCCCGCAGGCCAAGGACGCGTTCTTCTCCGAGCGCCCGGTCCGCGAGTCGTCCGCCGCGCTCAACGGTGCGCTGCAGGCCGCGTACTTCATCATCGGCGTCCGCGCCGCCGGCCTCGCCGCGGGCCCGATGACCGGCTACGACGCCGCGGGCATCGAGAAGGAGTTCCTGGACGGCGACCACAAGTTGCTGATGGTCGTCAACATCGGCAAGCCGGGCGAGGACGCCTGGTTCCCGCGTCTGCCGCGCCTCGCCTACGACGAGGTCGTCACGTCCGTCTGACCCTCGCCACATGTCCCTCGCCACATGTACGGAGGAGGCCCTGGAGCACTTGATGCTCCAGGGCCTCCTCCGTACGTCCGGCGCGAGGCAAATGCCCCGCACGGGACGTCAGGCCGTCTTGAGTGCGGCGGCCATCTCCGCCAGCCGCTCCGGCGAGGCGGAACCCGTGACCACCGTGGTCGCACCCTTGTCCTGGCGCACGAGGGCGTCGTACTTCTCGCCCTTCCACTGCTGCCAGGTCTCGCCCGCGACCTGCCGCGTACGCCCGGTGTTCTGGGCGTCCTGGCTGACCTCGGTCACATACTTCTTCGCCGGGGACGTGGACTGCTCCACCGCGACGTACTTGCCCTCCGGATCCAGGAAGCCCAGGTGCCAGCTGTTGCCCGCCTTGCGGTCGTAACTGACCGAGGTCGGCTTCCATTCCTTGGCCAGTCCGTCCGGGGCGGCCACCGGGTACGGTGCCGCACGCCGCGCCGTCTGGAGCTCCACCCGGTAGTCGACCGCCTTGACCGGGTTGGCGTTCCCGTCGTGCGGGATGAAGATGTAAACGAGCCCTGCCACAGCAGAGATCACCGCCATCGACAGGAACATGTCCCGCACTGTCTGCTTGCCTCGCTTGCTAGCCACAGGTCCATGGTCGCATTAGGCCTGATGGGCCCGGCCCGGGGGCGGCCCGCTCATACGTGACCCGGTCTGCTCATTCTGTCGACCTGGCGATAGAGTCAGAGCACCCTCTTCCGGTCGTCGCCGTACAGAAAGGTGCGCTCCGATGTCCGAGCATCATCTGCCGTCTCAGCTAGAGGTCTCCCCGGAGGCCCCCGACCGCAACCTCGCCCTGGAGTTGGTCCGGGTCACCGAGGCAGCCGCCATGGCAGCAGGGCGCTGGGTCGGCCGCGGCGACAAGATCGGCGCCGACGGCGCCGCCGTGAAGGCCATGCGGACCCTCGTCTCCACCGTCTCGATGAACGGCGTCGTCGTCATCGGCGAGGGTGAGAAGGACGAGGCCCCCATGCTGTTCAATGGCGAGCGCGTCGGTGACGGCACCGGTCCCGAGGTCGACATCGCCGTTGACCCGATCGACGGTACGACCCTGAACGCCAAGGGCATGCCGAACGCGATCGCCGTACTGGCCGCCGCCGACCGCGGCGCCATGTTCGACCCGTCCGCGGTCTTCTACATGGACAAGCTGGTCACCGGCCCCGAGGCCGCCGACTTCGTCGACATCAACGCGCCCGTCGCGGTGAACATCCGCCGAGTCGCGAAGGCGAAGAACTCCGCCCCCGAGGACGTCACCGTCGTCATCCTCGACCGCCCCCGCCACGACGGCATCGTCAAGGAGATCCGGGAGACCGGCGCCCGGATCAAGTTCATCTCCGACGGCGATGTCGCGGGCTCGATCATGGCCGCCCGCGAGGGGACCGGCGTCGACCTGCTCATGGGCATCGGCGGCACCCCCGAGGGCATCATCTCGGCCTGCGCCATAAAGTGCCTCGGCGGTGTCATCCAGGGCAAGCTCTGGCCGAAGGACGAGGCCGAGCGGCAGCGCGCGCTGGATGCCGGGCACGACCTGGACCGGGTCCTGTCCACCGACGACCTGGTCAGCGGCGACAACGTGTTCTTCGTCGCGACCGGCATCACGGACGGTGAGCTGATGCGCGGTGTGCGGTACCGCGCGGAAACGGCGACCACCGAGTCGATCGTCATGCGGTCCAAGTCCGGCACCATCCGGAAGATCGACTCGACCCACCGGCTGTCGAAGCTGCGTGCCTACAGCGCGATCGACTTCGACCGCGCGCAGTAGGTCCTGTCCCCGAGGTTCGGGGAGCAGAGCGCGAAGAGGCGCCCCCGTGTGCGGTGGGGGCGCCTCTTCGCGATACGGACGCGGGGCACCGGTTCACGCCCCCGCACCCCGTCGGCCGGTCAGCCCGCCGCGGCTATGCGGCCCGTCGCGGCGGAGGATGCGGACGATGCCTTGAGTTCCATCTCGCGCCGTCTGCGACGGGCGAGCACCACACGGCGTTCGGCGGCGGTGAGGCCGCCCCACACCCCGTACGGCTCCGGCTGTATGAGGGCGTGTTCCTGGCATTCGACCATCACCGGGCAGCGCGCGCAGACCCGCTTCGCGGACTCCTCGCGCGCGAGTCTGGCAGCAGTCGGCTCCTTCGACGGGGCGAAGAACAACCCGGCTTCGTCCCGGCGGCACACCGCCTCCGAGTGCCAGGGGCCGGCCTGGTCCTCCCGCGCGCTGGTGCGCTGGGGAGGGACGGCGGCGACCTGCAGGGGCTGATGCGGCAGTTGCAGCACGGTCTACTCCTGACGACGGCTTCGCGAGCGAGAGACGATGCAGCACTCCCTACCCGCTGTGCGCGCGCCTATGCACTGAGTGGCACTTGGTTCCGGGCTGCGGAATTGCGACCGGTCAGGAATATGGCTTGTTCCCGAAGGAGTTCAGAGCAGTTCGGAAGAGTTCGCACCAGGACGGACCGCGCCGTTCCCAGCCGGGTCCTAGCCGAGGTATTTGCGCAGTCGGTCCTGGAGATCTGCAATGAACTTCCCGCGCTTGGGCTTCGCCTCGACGCTGCCGAACACCGAATAGCCGTTGACGACCACCACTGGCGCTTCGGGGTCCGCGGATTCCAGTGTGGCGACTTCGAAATTACCGAAGACGCCCGTGCCGCTGCCGCGCAGCGAGATGTTCTCGGGGACCTTGATCTCGACACTTCCGAAGATGGCGGTCGCATTGATCACCGTGAGCCTCTGGCCGAAAAGCGCCTCGGTCAGATCGATCTCCACGCTGCCGAAGAGCGCAAAGGCGTTCGTACGGCCGCCGACCCGCCAACGGCCCTTGCGGGTGGAGCTGCTGAAGATCGCCACCAGGTTCTCGGCCGGGCCCGTGGGGCTCTCGTGCCCGAACGTGCCGGGCGCAGCGGCCGGGCGGGAGGCGCCCCCGGGGGCGGGCAGATCCCGTACCAGCGGTTCCAGTTCGCCGATGGTCTTGGCGCGGTAGACCGCATCGACCCGCTCGGCGTGTTCCTCGGCGGTGAGCCGGCCCTCGGCCATCGCCTCGCGCAGGATGTCCGCAATCCGGTCACGGTCCGCGTCGGAGGCGCGAATACCGGTCGGCTCCGCCGGGGCTACGGGCTGCTGGGGGTGCTTTTCGAGGTCCACCGGCCCAGCGTACCCAAACGCGATAGATCGCGACTAGCCCCCACCGCGCCTCCGCCGTGTCGCCCCGCGTCGCTCCCGTGCGGATGCCGAACTGAGCCTTACCTCACAGCTTCGGTGTCCGCGTGGCGTTCTACCCTGGTGGGTGCGCTGTCCAAGGGAGGTCAGCCGCTGTCTGCCGAGTGAGGAATGGCCGTAATGCCAGAGTTTGCGTACTCCGATCTGCTCCCTCTGGGAGAGGACTCCACGCCGTATCGTCTGGTGACCTCCGAGGGTGTATCCACCTTCGAGGCCGACGGCCGTACGTTCCTCAAGGTCGCCCCGGAGGCGCTGCGCACCCTGGCTGCCGAGGCCATGCACGACATCTCGCACTACCTGCGCCCCGCCCACCTGGCGCAGCTGCGGCGCATCGTGGACGACCCCGAGGCGTCGTCCAACGACAAGTTCGTCGCGCTCGACCTGCTGAAGAACGCGAACATCGCCGCCGCGGGCGTCCTGCCGATGTGCCAGGACACCGGCACCGCGATCGTCATGGGCAAGCGCGGGCAGAATGTGGTCACCGAGGGCGGTGACGAAGAGGCCCTGTCGCACGGCATCTTCGACGCGTACACCAAGCTCAACCTCCGCTATTCGCAGATGGCTCCGCTCACCATGTGGGAGGAGAAGAACACCGGCTCGAATCTGCCCGCGCAGATCGAGCTGTACGCCACCGACGGCGGCGCCTACAAATTCCTCTTCATGGCAAAGGGCGGCGGCTCGGCCAACAAGTCGTTCCTCTTCCAGGAGACGAAGGCCGTGCTGAACGAGGCCTCCATGATGAAGTTCCTGGAGGAGAAGATCCGTTCGCTGGGTACGGCCGCCTGCCCGCCGTACCACCTGGCGATCGTCGTCGGCGGTACGTCGGCCGAGTTCGCGCTGAAGACCGCGAAGTACGCCTCCGCGCACTACCTGGACGAGCTGCCCGCCGAGGGCTCCCCCACCGGTCACGGCTTCCGGGACAAGGAGCTGGAGGAGAAGGTCTTCGAGCTGACGCAGAAGATCGGGATCGGTGCGCAGTTCGGCGGCAAGTACTTCTGCCACGACGTGCGTGTCGTCCGCCTCCCCCGCCACGGTGCCTCGCTGCCTGTCGCGATCGCCGTGTCGTGCTCGGCGGACCGCCAGGCCACCGCGAAGATCACCGCCGAGGGTGTGTTCCTGGAGCAGTTGGAGAAGGACCCGGCGCGCTTCCTGCCGGACACCACGGACGAGCACCTGGACGAGGCGGGTGACGTCGTCAGGATCGATCTGAACCGGCCGATGGGCGACATCCTCGCCGAGCTGACCAAGTACCCGGTCAAGACCCGCCTTTCGCTGACCGGCCCGCTGGTCGTGGCGCGCGACATCGCGCACGCCAAGATCAAGGAGCGGCTGGACGCGGGCGAGGAGATGCCGCAGTACCTGAAGGACCACCCGGTCTACTACGCGGGCCCGGCGAAGACGCCCGAGGGGTACGCCTCCGGCTCCTTCGGCCCGACGACGGCCGGCCGTATGGACAGCTACGTCGCGCAGTTCCAGGCGGCAGGCGGCTCCAAGGTGATGCTGGCCAAGGGCAACCGGTCCAAGCAGGTCACGGACGCGTGCGACGCGCACGGCGGTTTCTACCTCGGCTCGATCGGCGGACCGGCGGCGCGCCTCGCGCAGGACTGCATCAAGAAGGTCGAGGTCGTCGAGTACGAGGAACTCGGCATGGAAGCGGTCTGGAAGATCGAGGTCGAGGACTTCCCCGCGTTCGTCGTCGTCGACGACAAGGGCAACGACTTCTTCACCGAGCCCGCCCCGGCACCGACGTTCACCAGCATTCCGGTGCGGGGTCCGGGTCTCGCCTGATGAGTTGAGACGTACCGGAGACACGAGAAATACGGTCCCGCGGGGGGCGTTCCGGCCGCATTCCATCGGCCGGGGCGCCCCCGCGGGCCGTTCCCACCCCAGCGGGCGTTGTCAGTGGGGGCGGCTGGGTTGGGGATCAGGACGACAGGAGCGCAGAGCGGGGAGAATGCCGGGCATGCCCGGTACACCCACCGGCTTCGTGTGTCGTCCACCGCAGATCGAGATGGGCCGCAAGCACGGTCGGCCCGTGCACCTTGTCCACCCGCGCACACCACCATGGACTGCGCGCAGTGCGGAGCGAGAACCAAGCACGCACTACCTCTCTCGGAACGAACCTACTCGTGCACCGCGTGCGGAGCCGTATCCCCCAGGGACAAGAACTCCGCCCGCGTGATGCTCGTCCGGGCTGGTCTCAACCCGGCTGGTGCTGATCGCGCAAGAGCTGACGGACCGCCGGTCCGCAGCCGACATGAGCCAGGAATCCCCTCCCTCCAGGGAGGGGAGGATGTCAAAACCATGCAGATTACATTCGTGCAATCCGGGGGCCATGGGTGAGCACGACTGGTGACTATGGGCCGGTGACACAAGACATCGAACAGGCGGACGGCTGGCCGGACCGCGCACCGGATATCGATCCGGCCGGCACGTCGCGCGGCGAGCGCCGTTATCGATTCCTGGTCGCCGGATACGCGCTCTCCTCGTACGGCACCTTCCTGAACATGGTGGCGCTCAATCTGTTCGTCTACGAGACGACGGGCAGAGCGCTCGCGATGGGCCTGTTCATGGCCGTGCGGCTCGGGTCCGGATTTCTCGCCGGACTCGCTGCCGGCGGTCTCCTCGCCCGATTCACGGCCAAGAGCCTCATGCTGTGGACGAATGTGGCGCAGGCGACGGTGATGCTGTTGCTGGTCTTCGCGCCGGAGGGGATGCGAACGGCCGCGCTGATGGCCGTTTCCGTGGTGGTGGGCGCCTGCGGAACGCTTTTCATGGTGTCGTTGCGCAGCTCCATTCCCGAGATGGTCGGCGACGAGCGGCGGTCATGGGCCAACTCCCTTTCCATCACAGGACGTTCGCTGGCCATGGTGGCCGGTTTCGCTTCGGCGGGCGTGGTGGTCTCGCTGGTCGGCTACACCGCCGCGTTCGTGGTGGACATGGCCACCTTTGTGGTCTGCGCCGTGACGGTGGCCCTGCTGCCGATCGCGGGCGGGGGCAGGGGGAAGGACGCCCGGCCGGAATCGGAGGGCGATTCCGGCGGGCGTACGCAGGAGGGGAAGCGGGGGACCGGGACGGAGCGGCGGCGGACACCGGGGGCGTTCCTCAGGTATGCCGCCGCGCCCGCTCTCGGTCTGATGGTGGTGCTGCGGGGTGCGGACGCCTTCGGTTCGTCCTCCCACAACGCCGCGCTGCCGGTCTACTCCGCCGGACTCGATGCCTCGCACCCTGCCGTGTTCGTCAGCGCGTTCTGGTGCCTGTGGGCGCTGGGGAACGTCGTCGCACAGCAGTTGATCCAGCGGTACATCAGGCGCACCGGGCGGGCGGTGGGTGCACCGGAGTTCGGTTACGGCACGTGTCTGATGTCCGGGGCGTTCATTCTGGCGTTCGCCGGATTCCCGTCGGCGGCGACCGCCGTGATCGCACTTGTCGCGGGGGCGGCCGACGGGCTCACCGAGGTCTCGTACACCTCGCATCTGCAGACGCTCCCCGCCGATCTGCGCGGTCATGCGTTCGGGCTCTCCGCGACGGTGGAGAATCTCGGGTTCGGCGTCGGCATGATCCTGGTCGCGACGGCACTCGACAGCCACAGCCCGCTGACCGTCGTCGCCTGTTCCCACGGGGTGACCATCGTGATCGCCGTGGTGTTCCTGATCAGGGTGGCGGGGTCGCGGAGGCGAGATCGCGTCCCCGCGCCCCGCTCCGGTGCCGATCGCGGTGGGCAGGTGCGGTGAGGGTTCGCGTACGACGGAATTCAGCCAATCTTGAGGCGCACCCGTGCGTGGCCGGCGGGCACGGGTAGTGCCCGGGAACGGGGTGCCCCGTGTCCCGGCCCTCCGCAGTGTCTTCCCGGACGCCCCCGGCACGAGCCCCGTACGCCCCCGGCCACCTCGGACCCGGGCGCCGGGGCGGCCGTTCCGGCACCGCCGATTTCACGCAGCGGGCCGCGCCGCCGACTTGCGCCTTGTCGGGCCGCTGCGGTGGGTTGTCGGACGTTCCTGCAGTGCTCCGCCGACCCGGGGCATCAGGAAGCAGTCCTGGGGAACCAGGAAACAGCCGCCCCCCGACACCCCGGGCGCCGCGCCGCGCCCAGCGGCTCGGCGCGGGTTCGTCCACCCTCACCTCACCGTCGAACACCGGAAAGGCGGACGCCGTATGACGCCGCTTCCCCACCGCAGCCACGCCGACGACCTGCTGTCCTTCATCAGGGCCAGCCCTTCCCCGTATCACGCGGTGGCGAGTGCCGCCCAGCGGCTGGAGAAGGCCGGCTTCCGTGAACTGCGCGGCACGGACGACTGGACGGGCACGACCGGCGGCAGCTTCGTCGCCCGCGGCGGTGCCCTGATCGCCTGGTACGTCCCCGAGGGCGCCCCCGCGCACACCCCCTTCCGGATCGTCGGCACACACACGGACTCCCCGAATCTGCGGGTCAAGCCCACCCCCGACACCGGGTCGGCTGGCTGGCGGCAGATCGCCGTCGAGATCTACGGCGGCGTTCCGCTGAACACCTGGCTCGACCGTGATCTGGGCATCTCGGGGCGGCTCGCGCTGCGCGGCCCCGGCGGCGGGGTCGAGTCCCGGCTCGTCCAGATCGACGAACCACTTTTGCGGGTGCCCCAGTTGGCCATCCATCTGGACCGTACGGTCAATGAGGGGCTCGCCCTCGACCGGCAGCGCCATCTCGCCCCGCTGTGGGCGCTCGGGGCGCCCGAGGAGGGCTCGCTGCTGCGCCGGGTCGCGGCGGCCGGGGAGGTGGACCGGGACGACGTCCTCGGCTGGGATCTGATGCTCCATGACATCCAGCCGCCCGGATATCTCGGCGCGGACCGGGAGTTCGTGGTGTCCGCGCGGCTGGACAACCTGGTGTCGGTACATGCGGGCGTCACGGCCCTGGCGGGAGCGGCGACCGCTGACGACGATCCCTCGTGCATCCCCGTCCTGGCGGCCTTCGACCACGAGGAGGTCGGCAGCGGTTCGGAGACGGGCGCGCAGAGCCCCCTGCTGGAACGGGTCCTCAACCGTTCGGTCACCGCGCGCGGTGGCAGCTCCGAGGACTTCTCCCGCGCCCTGTCCGGCGCCTTCTGCATCTCCGCCGACATGGCGCACGCGGTGCACCCCAACTACGCGGAACGGCACGATCCGGGCCACCATCCGCTGCCCAACGGCGGCCCCGCGGTCAAGGTCAACGTCAATCAGCGGTACGCCACCGACAGCACCGGCATGGCGGTGTTCGCGGCGGCGTGCGAGCGGGCGGGTGCGCCGTGGCAGCCGTTCGTCTCCAACAACGCGATGCCGTGCGGCACGTCGATCGGCCCGCTCACCGCGGCCCGGCTGGGTGTCTCGACGGTCGACGTGGGAGTGCCGGGGCTGTCCATGCACTCGGCGCGCGAGCTGTGCGGCGCCGACGACCCCGGTCATCTGGCGGCCGTCCTGGGCGCGTTCGTGACGTCCGGCTGACACACCGGCCGGGGCGGGGTGGCCGAAGCCGAGGGGCGGGGCGGCCGAAGCCGCCCCGCCCCTCCCTGCACCGCGGGAAGGAATTACGCGAACCGCTGCTCCGCACCGCCGTCGCAGGTCTGCAGCTTCAGCGGGTCCTTGGCCGCCGCGAGCGTCAGGCACAGCCCGGTCGAGGCCGCCGGGCGCAAGGTGCCCGACTGCCTGACGAACTGCTGGTTGGCCGCGCCCGAGCAGTTCCACACGATGAGCGTGGCGCCCGCCTTGTAGTCGGCGCCCGGCACGTCGAGGCACCGGTCGTGGCTCAGCTCCGTCACGATGCTCTTCGTGCCGGAGTCGTGCCACCAGCCCTGGTTGCGGCCGCCGTGGCAGTCCCAGCCGCCGATCTCGGTGTCGTTGCGGGTCACCGAGGCGGGGACGTCCACGCAGGTGCCCGTTGCCTCGTTCTTCAGGGGCTTGAAGACGTCGTCCCACGCCGCGGCCTGCAGGACGGGCGATCCGGTGCTCGCCGGGTCTGCGCAGCTCGCCTCGCGCAGGGACGAGTTGTAGATCTGGGTCAGGCAGGAGGCGAAGGCGGCGTGGCCGCGCGCGTTCGGGTGGAAGGACTGCCGGACGGAGTTGGAGTCCGGCGGGAAGTGCGACAGGTCGATGTAGAGGCCGCGGGCCCAGGTGTTCTCGCTGCAGACCTCGTGGCCGTGGAAGAGCCGGGAGTTGTCGAGGTAGACGGCTCCCGTGTCGGCGGCGGCCTTGCGCATACCGCGCTCGAAGGCGGGGACCGCGACGTTACGGCCCCAGGAGGCGTCGGAGTCGTATCCGGCGCAGCCGCCGGGAAGCTTGCCGGGGAAGTCCGGGTTGTCGTAGAAGTCCGGGCCGATCGGGCTCGGGTATCCCATGACGACGAGCTTGTAGTCGCTGTTGCCGTATCCGGCGTCGGACATGACGGTCTTCAGATCGCGCACCGTCTTCTCGACCTTGGGGACGAGTCCGTCGACGCGCGCCTGCCAGCCGCCCTCGTACTTCGGCTGGCAGGTCCCCTGGGAGAGCACCCAGCGCTGGACGCAGTCCGTCATGACCGGGCCGAACTGGAGGTCGTCATTGGCGCCGGCGACCAGCACGATCATCTTGATGCGGGTGTTGCGGGCCTTGACGGCGAGGTTGTCGCTCTGCACGAGTTCGTCGGCGTACTGCTTCGATCCGCCGATCACGATGTTGCCGGTGTACGCGCCGGAGCAGGAGACGTTGTACGTGACGTCGGCCGGGATCCCGGTGCGGTGGATGGCCGAGTCGGGCGAGCGGTGGCACCAGTTGTCGGGGCCGTTCGTGCCCGCCTCGTACGTGCCGACGCCCTCGCCGGAGATCTCGCTGTCGCCGAGCGAGATCAGCCCGGTCTTGCGGTCGGCGAGCGGGCGCTCGGCCGGGTCGCCGTACAGCCGGGTGGCTTCGGCGGCTCGAATGGCCTCCAGCTCGGGCGACAGGGGGGTGGATGCGGTAGTGGTGATACCGGACCGGTCTGCCGCGCCCGCCGGCCCTGCGGCGGCGGCCATGCCGCCCAATGCCGCCGCCATGGCCGCGGCGGCCGCGACGGTACAGCGAAGTCTGTGCCTGGTGCGCCTCATTGCGCCTCCCCGGGTTGTGGTTACCCCCGGTATTTACTGGTCGGTAGGCGACTTGGGAATACACAGAACGAGACAAGTGCTCAACTTTTTCAGGAGGTTGAACCCCATGGACGACGCACAGGCCCCCGCACAGACCCCCGCGAGCGGCACGGATTTCCGCATCGAGCACGATTCGATGGGCGAGGTGAGGGTGCCGAAGGACGCCAGGTGGCGGGCCCAGACGCAGCGCGCGGTGGAGAACTTCCCGATCTCCGGCCAGCGCCTGGAGCGGGCCCACATCGAGGCCCTGGCCCGGATCAAGGCGGCCGCGGCCAAGGTGAACGCCGAGCTGAAGGTGCTCGCCCCGGACATCGCCCTGGCCATCCAGGAGGCCGCCGAGGAGGTCGCCGAGGGGCGCTGGGACGCACACTTCCCGATCGATGTCTTCCAGACCGGGTCCGGCACCTCGTCCAACATGAACACCAATGAGGTCGTGGCCACCCTCGCCACCGAGCGCCTGGGCCGCAAGGTCCACCCCAACGACCACGTCAACGCCTCGCAGTCGTCCAACGACGTCTTCCCGTCCTCCATCCACATCGCCGCGACCGCGGCCGTCACCGGCGAGCTGATCCCGGCGCTGGACCACCTTGCTGCCGCGCTGGAACGCAAGTCCGCCGAGTTCGCGACGGTCGTGAAGTCGGGGCGTACGCATCTGATGGACGCCACGCCCGTCACCCTGGGCCAGGAGTTCGGCGGCTACGCGGCACAGGTCCGGTACGGCATCGAGCGGCTGCGCGCCTCCCTCCCCCGCCTCGCCGAGCTGCCGCTGGGCGGCACGGCCGTCGGCACCGGCATCAACACCCCGCCCGGCTTCTCCGCCGCCGTCATCGCCGAGGTCGCCCGCGCCACCGGGCTGCCGCTCACCGAGGCCAGGGACCACTTCGAGGCGCAGGGCGCGCGGGACGGGCTCGTGGAGACGTCCGGCCAGCTCCGTACCCTCGCCGTCTCGCTCACCAAGATCTCCAACGATCTGCGCTGGATGGCGTCCGGGCCGCGCACCGGTTTGGCCGAGATCAGCCTCCCCGACCTCCAGCCGGGCTCGTCGATCATGCCGGGGAAGGTGAATCCGGTCATTCCCGAGGCCGTTCTGATGGTCGCGGCCCAGGTGATGGGCAACGACCAGACGGTCGCCGTCGCGGGCGCGGCGGGCAATTTCGAACTGAATGTGATGCTTCCGGTCATCGCGAAGAATCTGCTGGAGTCGGTGCGGCTGCTGGCCAATGTCTCCCGGCTGCTCGCGGACCGTACGGTCGACGGGATCACCGCGAACGTGGAGCGGGCCAGGGAGTACGCGGAGTCCTCGCCGTCCGTCGTCACCCCGCTGAACAAGTACATCGGTTATGAGGAGGCGGCGAAGGTCGCCAAGAAGTCCCTGGCCGAGCGCAGGACGATCCGCGAGGTGGTGCTGGACTCGGGATATGTCGAGCGCGGCGACCTCACGGTGGAGCAGCTCGACGAGGCGCTGGACGTGTTGCGTATGACCCGCCCGTGACATGCGTCGCGGCAACCGGGCTGCGGCATCTCTAAGATCTGCCCATGACAGGTAGTGGACACATCGAGCACTGGGCGCCGGGCGATCAGATCCTGTGGCGCTACCGCGGCAACGGCCCGCTGCGGCGGGACGCCGCGCCGGATCACGCCCAGGGCCCGGTCCACATCTGCCGCCCCGTCACCGTCGTCCGGGACACCGACGAGCTGCTCGCCGTATGGGTGGCGCCCGGCACCGAGTGTGTGAAGCCGGTGCTGGCGAACGGCACCGAGGTGCACGACGAGCCGCTCGCCACCCGCTACACCTCCCCGCGCACCACCGCCCGCTCGACATGGGTGGGCAACGGCGTGCTGAAGCTCGCCCGTCCCGGTGAACCCTGGTCGGTCTGGCTGTTCTGGGAGCCCGGCTGGCAGTTCCGCAGCTGGTACGTGAACCTGGAGGAACCGCGCACCCGCTGGGCGGGCGGCATCGACTCCGAGGATCACTTTCTCGACATCTCCGTCTACCCGGACCGCAGCTGGGTCTGGCGCGACGAGGACGAGTTCGCCCAGGCGCAGCGGGTCGGTCTGATGGCCCCGCAGACCGCGCAGCGGGTACGGGAGGCGGGCCTCGCGGCCGTCGAGGTGATCCGGAATTGGGGCGCGCCGTTCCGGGACGGCTGGGAGGACTGGCGGCCCGATCCGCGCTGGCGGGTTCCCGCGCTCCCGGATGACTGGGACCGTACCCCCTCGCATATGCCGTCGTGAGACCCTTGATGCACCCCAGGGGGGCAAACGTAGGATCGTCCTCCGGAGGACCGCTCCGCTCCAACCGGCGGACGCGGCACCGGACCTGACCGCAAGTCATCACACGAGCACCACGCACTGCATGAGCTGTATGAGCTGTATGAGCAGCATCAGTCGTATGAATCGCATGAGCCACTACGAGGGGGTGGAGACGTGCTCGCTTTCGCCCGCCCCGTCGCCGGAAACGTTGTCGCCGAACCACGCTGCGGGCATCCGGTTTCGGCCCCTCGTTCGCGGGCATCCGGTGACAGCCGTTGTTATCGCCGCTCTTGCCGGGGCACAGTAGCGCCCCACGAGGTGATTGCCTCATACAACCGGCCCGGACGGACGGAACCCCACGCGTGACGGAGCATCCCACCTCCCACGAAGGCCGGCAGCCTCTTGCCGCCCGGTCGCAGGAACGCACCCGGCCGCGGCAGCAGGATGCCGCGCCGGCCGCTTCCCCTGCCACCGCCGCGATCCCCGGCCCGGCCACGGCGCCGGGCTCGGGAGCGAATCCGGCGGCTTCCGCGGCGAACCCCGGCCCCCCAGGACTCGACCCACAGGCCGCGGCCCGTCGCGAGGGCGACCGGCTGCGTTTCGTGGGGGCCGCCACCCGGCGGATCGCCCGCGGCATAGACCTGGACGAGATCGTGCTGGGCCTGTGCCGGGCCAGTGTGCCGACGTTCTCCGACGCCATACTGGTCTACCTCCGCGACCCGCTCCCGGTCGGCGACGAGCGGCCGGTCTCCCCGTTCGTGCTGCGGCTGCGCCGGTCGGACCGGCTGCGTTTAAACGAGGAGGAGACCGAGACCTCGTCGGAGATCGAACGGCTGCGGCTGCCCGCCATCGATCCGCACGGCGACCTGCCCCCGGCTGCCGAGCTGTGCGAGGTCCGCTCGGGCGGCGCGCTCGCCGAGGTACTGCGCGGCGTACGGCCGGTCTTCGGGGACTCCGCAGCGGCCCGCGCCGCACTGCCCGAACTGCTCGGTACCGGACGGACCGTACCCACCGGACACCGTGCGATCCTCGCCCCGCTGCGCGGACGGCGACGGGTGATCGGCGCCGCCGTCTTCCTGCGCGGAACGGAACGGCCGCCCTTCGAGGCCAATGACCTGCTGGTCGCCGCCCAGCTGGCGACGCACACCGCGCTCGGCATCGACAAGGCCGTGCTGTACGGACGCGAGGCGTACATCGCCGACGAGCTGCAGCGCACCATGCTGCCCGACTCGCTGCCGCAGCCGACCGGCGTCCGGCTCGCCTCCCGCTATCTCCCGGCCGCCGAGACGGCCCGGGTCGGCGGCGACTGGTACGACGCGATCCCGCTGCCCGGGAGCCGGGTCGCCCTGGTCGTCGGCGACGTCATGGGCCACTCGATGACGTCTGCGGCGATCATGGGCCAGCTGCGCACCACCGCGCAGACCCTCGCCGGGCTCGATCTGCCGCCGCAGGAGGTGCTGCACCACCTCGACGAGCAGGCGCAGCGGCTCGGCAGCGACCGCATGGCGACCTGCCTGTACGCGGTGTACGACCCCGTCGCGCACCGCATCACCATCGCCAACGCCGGACATCCGCCGCCCGTCCTGCTCCATCTGGGCGGCCGCGCGGAGGTGCTGCGGGTGCCGCCCGGCGCTCCGATCGGCGTCGGTGGTGTGGACTTCGAGGCCGTCGAGCTGGACGCTCCCGCGGGCGCCACGCTGCTCCTTTACACCGACGGTCTGGTGGAGTCCCGGCTGCGGGACGTCTGGACCGGGATCGAGCAGCTGCGCGAACGTCTCGCCGCCACCGCCCGGCTCACCGGCCCGGATCATTCGCCGCCGCTGGAGGCCCTCTGCGACGACGTGCTCGACATGCTCGGCCCCGGCGACCGGGACGACGACATCGCGCTGCTGGCCGCCCGGTTCGACGGGATCGCGCCAAGTGATGTCGCGTACTGGCACCTGGAACCGGAGGAGACAGCTCCAGGACGGGCCCGCAGGCTGGCCCGCCGGGCGCTGAACCGTTGGGGGCTCGACGATCTCTCCGACTCGGTGGAGCTGCTGGTCAGCGAGGTGGTGACCAACGCGGTGCGTTATGCGGAACGGCCGGTGACGCTACGGCTGCTGCGCACCGACATCCTGCGCTGCGAGGTCGGCGACGACGCACCGCAGCTGCCCCGGCAACGCCGGGCCCGGGACATGGACGAGGGCGGCCGCGGCCTGTTCCTCGTGAACCGGCTGGCCAGACGGTGGGGAGCCACTCGTCTTTCGACCGGCAAGGTGGTCTGGTTCGAGATGCCGACCCGGGGCCAGTAGGGGGTCCGGGTCGGGGGCGCACAAGAGCCCTGCACGGACGGTAGCCAAATGTTGCCGACCTCCTGTCGGCGGAGTTGACTTCAGTCGTGAACGAGACGACCTGACCGAAACCCCCACCGACGGGAGGACGCTCGTGCCTGAGGAATCGAAGACCAAGAACACCCCCTACACCACGAACAACGCCGGAATCCCGGTGGAGAGCGATGAACACTCGCTCACTGTCGGATCCGACGGTCCGATCCTGCTCCAGGACCACTACCTCATCGAAAAGATGGCCCAGTTCAACCGGGAACGGGTCCCCGAGCGAGTGGTCCACGCCAAGGGCTCCGGTGCCTACGGCATTTTCAAGGTGACCAACGACGTCAGCCAGTTCACCAAGGCCGACCTCTTCCAGCCGGGCAAGCAGACCGCCATGCTCGCCCGCTTCTCCACGGTCGCCGGTGAACAGGGCTCTCCCGACACCTGGCGCGACCCTCGCGGGTTCGCCCTGAAGTTCTACACGGAGCACGGCAACTACGACATGGTCGGCAACAACACGCCGATCTTCTTCGTGCGCGACCCGATGAAGTTCCAGGACTTCATCCGCTCGCAGAAGCGCCGCCCGGAGAGTGCCCTGCGTGACCACGACATGCAGTGGGACTTCTGGACCCTCTCCCCCGAGTCCGCGCACATGGTCACCTGGCTGATGGGCGACCGCGGCATCCCGAAGACGTACCGCAACATGAACGGCTACAGCTCGCACACCTATATGTGGGTGAACGCGGGCGGCGAGAGGTTCTGGGTCAAGTACCGCTTCAAGACCGACCAGGGCATCGACTTCTACCCTCAGGCCGAGGCCGACGAGATCGCGGGCAGCGACGGCGACGTCCACCGCCGCGACCTGTTCGAGTCGATCAAGCGGGGTGATCACCCGAGCTGGACGCTGTACGTCCAGATCATGCCGTTCGACGATGCGCCGGACTACCGGTTCAACCCGTTCGACCTCACGAAGGTGTGGCCGCACGGCGACTACCCGGAGATCGAAGTCGGCCGGATGACGCTCAACGAGAACCCCGAGGACTTCTTCGTCCACATCGAGCAGGCGTCCTTCGAGCCGTCGAACCTGGTGCCCGGCATCGGTCCGTCGCCCGACAAGATGCTGCTCGGCCGGCTCTTCTCGTACCCGGACACCCACCGGTACCGGATCGGCCCGAACTACGCGCAGCTGCCGCCGAACCGTCCGCGGTTCGGCCGGAACTCGTACGCGAAGGACGGCCCGATGCGGTACGAGCCGGCTCGTACCGGAGCGGTCTACGCACCGAACTCGTACGGCGGTCCGGCCGCGGACACCGAACGCTACGGCGACCCGGCGGGCTGGGCCACGGCGGGCGAGATGGTGCACGAGGCCTACAAGCTGCACCGCGAGGACGACGACTGGGGCCAGGCGGGCACGATGGTGCGCAAGGTCCTGGACGACGCGGCGCGTGATCGGCTGGTGTCGAACATTTCAGGCCATCTGCTGGACGGGGTGAGCGCCCCGGTCCTGGAGCGGTCGCTGCAGTACTGGCGCAACGTGGACAAGGACCTCGGCGACCGGATCGCGAAGAAGGTCAACGGCGGCTGACACCGTCGTACGCGGACGCACGGGAGAGGGGCGGTGCCGGCCGGCACCGCCCCTCTCTCATGCGTTCACTGGCTCGACGGATTGTTGTTGCCCGGCCGTCCGGGGTCCGCCCCCTCCCCCGGCAGGCCCGGGGTCTGGCTCGGCGGCGGCTCCGGCGACTGGCTGGTCGGCGGCGGCTCCGGCGACTGGCTGGTCGGCTGGCTGGGCGTCTCGCTCGGGAGCTGCGGCGGCGGGGTCGACGACTTGGACGTCGACGGGTCGGGGCTCGTGGACTGCGAGGGAGTCGTCGGCGGGCTGGCCGGCACGGAGACTTCACCGCGCTCGACATCCTGCAGATCGAACTGGGCACTGGAGCCGCCGCCCAGTGCGCCGAGGGTGTAGTCCGCCCAGATCTGCGCCGGGAAGCCACCACCGTTGGCCCGGCCGGAGTTGGCCGTGCCGGTCAGGCTGACCTGGGCGCCACCGTCGGGGGACTCGCCGAAGAGTGCGACGACCGTGGTGAGCTCCGGGGTGTAGCCGGCGAACCAGGCCGACTTGTTGTTCTCCGACGTACCCGTCTTGCCCGCCGCCTCGTACGCCGAGGTGTTGGCCGCCTTGCCGGAGCCGCCGTCCACGACGCCCGTCAGGACCGAGGTCACGGTGTCGGCCGACTTGCGGCTGATCACCTGGTTCCCGATGCCCTCCACCGGCTCGACGGTGCGGTCCCGGTGCTCGGCGGACTTCACGATGAACGGGGTGACCTTCTTGCCGTGGTTGTCGAGCGTGGCGTACGCGCCCGCCATGTCCCAGGTCGAGGCGTTCATGGTGCCCAGCGTGATGGCGGGGCGCTCGGGGAAGTTCTTGTCCGGTACGCCGAGCTCCAGCGCGGTCTTCTTCACCGCGGGCGGGCCGACGTCGACCACCATCTGCGCGAAGACCGAGTTGATCGACTTGTTCATCGCGGTCTGCACGGTGACGTCGCCGTAGCTCTGGTTGTCCTCGTTCTCCGGGGCGAACGGCGTTTCGCTGCCCACGACCGGACGCTTGCTGGTGCCGTCGTAGCGGGTGTTGACGCCGATCAGATCGCCGTCCTGGGTTTTCGCCTCGTTCTCCAGCGCGGAGGCGAGCACCAGCGGCTTGAAGGTGGAGGCGGGCTGGTAGTCCTGGCGGGTGGCGTTGGAGCGGTAGTGCTTTACGTAGTCCACCCCGCCGTACATCGCGACGACGGCGCCGGTCTTCGGGTCCACGGAGGTGGCACCCGCCTGGACGGTCGCGTCGACCTTGTTGTTCTTGCGGTCGAGCTTGGACTCCAGCTGCTGGTCGACCGACTCCTCCAGCTGCTTCTGCCGCTTCTTGTCGACGTTGAGGGTGAAGGTCCAGCCGCCGGCCTGCCGCACGTCGTCCGTGATGCCCTGCTTGTCCAGCTCCGTGTTGGCGGCATCGACGAGGTAACCGGTCTGGCCCTCCATGCCGGGGGCGGGCTTGGGCTTGTCCGGGTAGGGGAACGTCAGACTGTCGCGCTCGGACTTGTCGAGCCAGTGCATCTCGACCATGTTGTCGAGCGTGTAGCCCCAGCGGTCCTTGACGAGCTTCTTGCCGGTGGGCGTCGCGACCGCCCAGTCGTACTGGCTGGGGGCCTGGAGCAGCGCGGCCAGATAGGCACCCTGGGAGACGTCGAGGTCCTTGGCGTCGACCCCGTAGTAGGCCTGCGCCGCGGCCTGGATACCGCTCGCGCCGCGTCCGTAGTACGAGGTGTTGATGTACCCGGCGAGGATGTCGCTCTTGCCGTACTTCTGGTCGACCTTGAGGGAGATCACCAGCTCTTTGAGCTTGCGGCTGATCGTCGGGTCCTGCGTCAGGTAGTAGTTCTTCACGTACTGCTGGGTGATGGTCGAGCCACCCTGCTTGCCCTTGCCGGAGAGCGTGTTGAGGAGGGCGCGTGTGGTGCCCTTCAGGTCGACGCCCTGGTCCTTGTAGAACGTCTTGTTCTCGGCGGCGACGAAGGCGTGCTGCACCTTCTCGGGGACCTCGGCCAGGTCCACGTTCTGGCGGTTGACCCCACCGGTCCGGGTCAGCAGCGTGCCGTCGCTGTACTGGTAGACGTTGCTCTGCCGCTCGGCCATGGCGTTGGCCTCCGGGATGTCCACGTACAGGTAGAGCGCCACGAAGGCGCCCATGCTCAGCAGGCAGAACCCGAAGAACGTGCCCAGCATCTTCCGCCAGGTGAAGAGTCTGCGTATGCCGCCGCTCTTCGCGGCCCGCCGCGCCCCGCGCCGCTGGGCTCGTCGCGCATCCGCTCGACCCATCGCTGTGTTGCTCCTGTTTCTCTGTTCGACCAGATCAGCTCAGCCCAGACAGCTAACACTGTTGGCAAGGGCAAAACGCGAGTGATGCGGTCTTTTCCGGACGTGACAATCAGCACCCGCTCTCCAGGAACTGACTCACGAGAGGCGCTCAGGGTTGCGAATCCGAGTAATGTGTAATCACATTGCTAGCACCGAGCAAGTCTTTCGAAACGGGGGATCCCATGACCGACCGACACGATCCGCACGCCGTGGCCACCCTGGCCGCCGACCTCACGCCCGACACCCCTCAGATGCCCGAACCACAGGTGAGGGAGGTGACGGCGCACAGCATTCCCGGTGGCCTCGGCCTGCTGCTGACCGTGATCGGAGTGATCGCCGGAATCGGTCTCGCCATCGTCGGCGGCATATTCGGCTCGAACGGGAACAACGGCGTGGGCGTCCCGGTCCTCATCCTCGGGATCCTGCTCGTCATCGCCTCGTTCTTCTGCATGACGGGTGTGAAGATGGTCGCACCGGGCGAGGCGCGGGTGATCCAGCTCTTCGGCCGGTACGTCGGCACGATCCGTACCGACGGGCTGCGCTGGATCAACCCGCTCACCAGCAGCCGGAAGATCTCCACCCGGGTCCGCAACCACGAGACCGCGGTCCTCAAGGTGAACGACGCCTACGGCAATCCCATCGAGCTCGCCGCGATCGTCGTCTGGAAGGTCGAGGACACCGCGCAGGCGCTCTTCGAGGTCGACGACTTCCTGGAGTTCGTCGCCACCCAGACCGAGGCGGCCGTCCGGCACATCGCGATCGAGTACCCGTACGACGCCCACGAGGAGGGCGGCCTCTCCCTGCGCGGCAACGCGGAGGAGATCACCGAGAAGCTGGCCGTGGAGCTGACCGCCCGGGTGCAGGCCGCCGGCGTGCGGATCATCGAATCGCGCTTCAGCCATCTCGCGTACGCCCCCGAGATCGCCTCCGCGATGCTTCAGCGCCAGCAGGCCGGCGCGGTGGTCGCGGCCCGGCAGCAGATCGTCGAGGGTGCGGTCGGCATGGTCGAGATGGCGCTGACCCGGATCGCCGAGCAGGACATCGTCGAGCTGGACTCGGAGCGGAAGGCGGCCATGGTCAGCAACCTGATGGTGGTCCTGTGCGGTGACCGCGCCGCGCAGCCGGTCCTCAATACGGGCACTCTTTACCAGTGACGGAAGAGACCCCCGGGCGCAGACAGCAGCCGCAGCGCAAGCAGATGCTGCTGCGGCTGGATCCCGCGGTGCACGATGCGCTGGCCCGCTGGGCCTCCGACGAGCTGCGCAGCGCGAACGCCCAGATCGAGTTCCTGCTGCGCAGGGCGCTGGCCGAGGCGGGCCGCCTGCCGGGCACGGCCCGCCCGATCCCCCGCCGGGGGCGCCCCCCGAAGGACAAGTCGAGCCCCTCCGGCGATTGAGGGCCGGGGGCCGGAGGGTCGGAGCCTCGGGTATGCACCCGATGTATACACGCCATGTACAGTGCTGTGCATGTCTATCGGCCACACCCTGCTCGGACTCCTGGAGTCCGGCCCCCGCCACGGCTACGACCTCAAGCGCACGTTCGACGAGAAGTTCGGCCACGACCGCCCCCTGCATTACGGCCAGGTCTACTCGACCATGTCCCGGCTCCTGAAGAACGGCCTCGTCGAGGTCGACGGCATCGAGAGCGGCGGCGGCCCCGAGCGCAAGCGGTACGCCATCACCGAGGCAGGCATCACCGATGTCGGCACCTGGCTCGCGCAGCCGGAGAAGCCCGAGCCGTACCTCCAGTCGACGCTCTACACCAAGGTCGTCCTGGCCCTGCTCACCGGCCGCAGCGCCGAGGCCCTGCTGGACGCCCAGCGCACCGAGCACCTGCGCCTCATGCGCATCCTCACCGACCGCAAGCGCAAGGGCGACCTCGCCGATCAACTGATCTGCGACCACGCGCTCTTCCACCTCGAAGCCGATCTGCGCTGGCTGGAACTGACCGCCGCCCGGCTGGACCGACTCGCTGCGGAGGTACGCGGATGACGCCCGCCGGCTCACTGCTCAGCGCCGAGAACCTGTACAAGTCGTACGGGTCCACGCCCGCGCTCGACGGTGCCTCGTTCTCCATCCACCCGGGCGAGGTCGTCGCCGTGATGGGCCCGTCCGGCTCCGGCAAGTCGACCCTGCTGCACTGCCTCGCCGGAATCGTCACCCCCGACAAGGGCACGATCACCTACGCGGGCCGCGAGCTCTCCGCGATGTCGGACGCCGAACGCAGCGCCCTGCGCCGCACCGAGTTCGGCTTCGTCTTCCAGTTCGGCCAACTCGTCCCCGAGCTGACCTGCGTGGAGAACGTCGCCCTGCCGCTCCGTCTCAGCGGCGCCAGGCGTAAGGACGCCGAACGCACCGCCCGTCACTGGCTGGAGCGCCTGGAGGTCGAGGACATCGGCGCCCAGCGCCCCGGCGAGGTCTCCGGCGGCCAGGGCCAGCGCGTCGCGGTGGCCCGTGCGCTGGCCGCATCGCCGAAGGTGATCTTCGCCGACGAGCCGACCGGCGCCCTGGACTCCCTCAACGGCGAGCGGGTCATGGAACTGCTCACCGAGGCGGCCAGGTCCGCCAATGTCGCCGTGGTCCTGGTGACCCACGAGGCCCGGGTCGCCGCGTACTCCGACCGCGACGTCACCGTGCGCGACGGCCGGGTCCGCGACCTGGAGCACGCGATATGACCCTGCTCGATCAGAAGAACGCACCGGCCGACGCACCGCCCCGGCCCACCGGGCCCACCGGCATCGCCGCCCTGCTGCGCGATCTCGGCCTCGGCATCCGGTTCGCCGTCTCCGGCGGGCGCGAGGGCTGGACCCGCACCCTGCTGACCGCCGTCGGCGTCGGCCTCGGCGTGGCACTGCTGCTGGTCGCCGCCTCCGCACCCCATCTGCTCGACCGACGTTCCGCGCGTGAGCAGGCCCGCTCCGAGACCAAGATCTCCGAATCGCCCGACGCCCAGGCCAGGAAGACCGACACCTCGGTGCTCCGGATCAACGCGGATACGGAGTACCGCGGCCGCTCCATCGACGGCTTCCTGATGCGCGCGGACGGCGCCCACCCGGTCGTCCCACCGGGCGTCGCGAGCTTCCCCGCCGCGGACGAGATGGTGGTCTCCCCCGCCCTGAAGGAGCTCCTGGGCTCCTCGGAGGGCAGCCTCCTCAAGGAGCGGCTGCCGTACCGGATCAACGGCACGATCGCCGACGCGGGCCTGGTCTCCCCGGGCGAGCTGCTCTTCTACGCGGGCAGCGACACCCTGACCCCCGCGGGCGGCGGCCACCGGATCGCCGCTTACGGCGATCCGGGCCCGCCCAAGGAGATGCCGCCCATCCTCATCGTGCTGATCATCATGATCTGCGTGGTGCTGCTGGTGCCGGTCGCGATCTTCATCGCGACGGCCGTCCGCTTCGGCGGCGACCGCCGCGACCGCCGGCTCGCCGCGCTGCGTCTGGTCGGTGCGGACATCCGGATGACCCGCCGGATCGCGGCCGGCGAGGCATTCTTCGGGGCGGTGCTCGGCCTGCTGACCGGCCTGGTGTTCTTCCTGGTGGGGCGTCAGTTCATGGGTTACGTCGAGGTGTGGGACGTCAGCGCCTTCCCGTCGGACCTGGTCCCAGACCCCCTGCTGGCCGCCCTGATCGCCGTCGCCGTTCCGGTGGCGGCGTTGCTCGTCACGCTGACCGCCCTGCGTTCGGTGGTGATCGAACCGCTCGGCGTCGTACGCAACGGCCACAGCCGCAGGCGCCGGCTCTGGTGGCGGCTGCTGATGCCGGTCGCGGGCCTTGCGGTACTCGGGCTGACCGGCAAGGTCGACGAGTACTCCCCGGTCAACCCGTATCCGATCGCGGGCGGCGCCGTACTCGTCCTGGTCGGGCTCGCGCTGCTGCTGCCCTGGCTGGTCGAGGCGAGCGTGAACCGGCTGCGCGGCGGCCCTGTGCCCTGGCAGCTCGCCACCCGCAGGCTCCAGCTGAGCAGCGGCGCGGCCTCCCGCGCGGTCAGCGGCATCACGGTCGCGGTCGCCGGTGCGGTGGCGCTGCAGATGCTGTTCGCCGCGGTGGGCGACGAGTTCAACCGGATGACGGGGCAGGACCCGACGCGCGCCCAGTTCTCCACGTTCTCCGAGAACGTCACCGGTGAAGCGGCCACCCGGACCATCAAGGAGTTCCGGGCCACCGAGGGCGTGACGGCGGTCATCGGCACGGTCGAGTCGTACGCCGTCAAGCCGGGCACGTACAAGGGCGACGACATCCAGCCCACCACCTCGCTGACCATCGGCGACTGCGCGACCCTGCGCGAGATCGCCCGGATCGGCTCCTGCAAGGAGGGCGACGCGTTCGTCGTCCACCCCGAGGACAAGGGCATGGCCGAGTGGATGGACGAGACCGCCCGCAAGGGCAAGGCGGTCGAACTCAACTACCAGGCGGGATCGGAGCCCGGCGAGAAGTCGAAGCTGTGGACCCTGCCCGCCGACACCCCGACCGTTCTCACCCGCCGCGATCCGATGGGCGAGGACCGCTGGGGCATCATGGCGACGGTCGGCGCGATCGACCCGAGCACCCTGCCGCACGCGCAGACCAACGCACAGATCCGGGTGGACCGGAGCGTGAAGGACGTCGCCGAGTACGTACGGAACACGGCGGCCCGGCTCGACCCGGGGATGCGGGTCGTCACCCTGAACTCGGTGGCCCGCGACCGGCAGTACGCCAGCGTGCAGACCGGTCTCCAGGTCGGCGCGACCGCGACCCTGCTGCTGATCGCCGCCGCGATGCTGGTCTCGCAGCTGGAGCAGCTGCGTGAACGCAAGCGCCTGCTCTCGGTCCTGGTCGCCTTCGGCACCCGGCGGAGCACGCTCGGCTGGTCGGTGCTCTGGCAGACCGCCGTCCCCGTGGTCATCGGCCTGGTGGTCGCCGTCGCGGGCGGTCTCGGCCTGGGTGCGGTGATGATCTGGATGATTGCCAAGAAGGTGACCGACTGGTGGCTGTTCCTGCCGATGACGGGCGCGGGAGCGGCACTGATCCTGCTGGTCACTCTGGTCTCGCTGCCATCGCTGTGGCGCCTGATGCGGCCGGACGGCCTGCGCACGGAGTGACGGCGCGGTAGCCCGCAAGGGGTGCGGCCCCGGGGGGACCGCACCCCCTTCCACCTGCTCTACGCGCCCGCCGTCACCCGTACCGGCAGCGACTTCATCGCCACCCGCAGCGCCGCCGCGAACTCCTCGAACTCCTCGCGCCTCGCCGCCCCCGTCCGCATCCCCAGCGCCACCCGCCGCGACGGTGCGGGTTCCGCGAAATACCCGGTGGCCAGCGCATCGTTGCGACCGGTCTCGACCGTCACCGCGGTACGCGGCAGCAGCGTCACCCCGAGCCCGCCGGCGACCAGCTGCACCAGCGTGGAGAGCCCGGCCGCGGTCGTGGTGACCGGCGCACCCTCCGTACGCCCCGCCTCCCTGCATATGTCGAGCGCCTGGTCGCGCAGGCAGTGGCCCTCGTCGAGCAGCAGCAGCGGCAGCTCACGCAGGGCCTCGCGCGGTATGTCGGTGCGCCCGCCCAGCCAGTGTTCCCGCTCCATCACCAGGACGAAGTCCTCGTCGAAGAGCGGAAGCTCGGTCACTCCCGGCACCCCGAGCGGCACGGCGAGCAGCAGCAGATCCAGCCTTCCGGCGGCCAGCCCCTCCAGCAGCGAGGAGGTCTGTTCCTCGTGCACCTGGAGGTCCAGCTCCGGGTAGCGCTCGTGGACCAGCCGCAGCACGGTCGGCAGCAGATACGGCGCGACGGTCGGGATCACGCCGAGCCTGAGCACTCCGGTGAACGGCGCCCGGACCGCCTCGGCCTCCTCCATCAGCTCACCCACGGCCTCCAGCACCACCCTGGCCCGGACCGCGAGCCGCTCCCCGGCCGGCGAGAGCAGCACCTTGCGCGTCGTACGCTCGATGAGCTGGACACCCAGTGTCTCCTCCAGCGCCGACACGGCCCCGGACAGTGCCGGCTGACTCATCCCGATCGCTGCCGCGGCGTCCCTGAAGTGCAGATATTCGGCGACGGCCGAGAAGGCGCGCAGCTGCGACAGGCTGGGCTGTTTGGTCCGATTGCCCTGATTGCCCTGCGCCACTGATAGGCACCTCCGATCATCACGACCGAGTGTAGCTATTTCCGTGATCAATGCACCCTGTGCCAAGGTGGAGACCGTCCAACCCTCAGGAACTCCCGAACAAGGGAATTCCTAGCTACAAGGAGAGCGCGTGCTCACTGTCGGTGACAAGTTCCCCGAGTTCGACCTGACTGCTTGTGTCTCGCTGGAGAGCGGCAAGGAGTTCGAGCAGATCAACCACAAGACCTACGAGGGCAAGTGGAAGATCGTCTTCGCGTGGCCGAAGGACTTCACCTTCGTGTGCCCCACCGAGATCGCCGCCTTCGGCAAGCTGAACGACGAGTTCGCCGACCGTGACGCCCAGATCCTCGGCTTCTCCGGTGACTCCGAGTTCGTGCACCACGCCTGGCGCAAGGACCACCCGGACCTGACCGACCTGCCCTTCCCGATGATGGCCGACGCGAAGCACGAGCTCATGCGTGACCTCGGCATCGAGGGCGAGGACGGCTTCGCCCAGCGCGCCGTCTTCATCGTCGACCAGAACAACGAGATCCAGTTCACGATGGTGACCGCCGGTTCCGTGGGCCGTAACCCCAAGGAGGTCCTGCGGGTCCTGGACGCCCTGCAGACCGACGAGCTGTGCCCGTGCAACTGGACCAAGGGCGAGAACACCCTCGACCCGGTCGCGCTCCTCTCGGGCGAGTGAGCTGAAAGCGACATGGCACTCGACGAACTGAAGGCCGCCGTTCCGGACTTCGCCAAGGACCTGAAGCTGAACCTCGGTTCGGTCGTTGGACACGCCGACGACACCGGGCTTCTTACGCAGCAGCAGCTGTGGGGCACCGTCCTCGCCTGCGCGATCGCCTCGCGCTCGCCGAAGGTGCTGCGCGAGCTGGAGCCGGAGGCGAAGGCCAACCTCTCCGCGGAGGCGTACACCGCCGCGAAGTCGGCCGCCGCCATCATGGCGATGAACAACGTCTTCTACCGGACCCGGCACCTGCTGTCGGACCCCGAGTACGGGACGCTCCGTGCAGGCCTGCGGATGAACGTCATCGGCAAGCCCGGCGTGGAGAAGATCGACTTCGAACTGTGGTCGCTCGCCGTCTCCGCGATCAACGGCTGTGGCCAGTGCCTGGACTCCCACGAGCAGGTGCTGCGCAAGGCCGGCGTGGACCGTGAGACCATTCAGGAAGCCGTCAAGATTGCCTCGGTGATCCAGGCGGTCGGCGTGACCCTCGATGCCGAGGCCGTGCTCGCCGAGTAGGATCAGCAGTACCCCTTGTACGAGAAGGGCCCCGAGGACGACCGACCGTCCCCGGGGCCCTTCTTCTGTTCACTCGGTCTTCTTGCCACCACTGTCCTCGGGCGACGATCCCGGTGCGGGCGTCGGGGCGACGTCGATCGCGGTCGCCCCGCGCGGGGACGGCGCGTGCCTCAGGGCTTCCTCCTGCCCGTACGACCGCAGATAACCGACCACCGTATTGGTGACCGCGACCAGCGGCACCGCGACGACCGCTCCGCCGATGCCCGCGATCATGCCGCCCGCGGCGACCGAGAGGACGACGGCCAGCGGATGGACCCGCACCGCGCGTCCCAGGATGAACGGCTGCAGCACATGGCCCTCGATCTGCTGCACGGCGAGCACCACGAGCAGCACCATGAGCGCGGTGAACACGCCCTCGGTGACCAGCGCGACGACCACCGCGAGCGCTCCGGAGATCACCGCGCCGACCAGCGGGATGAAGGCGAAGAGAAAGATGAAGACGGCGAGCGGCACCGCCATCGGCACCTTGAGGAACCAGATCCCGAGGCCGATGAAGATCGCGTCGATCAGCGCCACCAAGACCGTGCCGCGCACGTAGGCGGTCAGGGTCCGCCAGGCGCGCGGCCCGGCGCCCGCGACACCCGGCCGGGCCTGTGCGGGCACCAGCTTCAGCACCCAGTGCCAGATGCGCTTCCCGTCGTACAGGAGGAAGAGCGTCGAGAACATCGCCAGCAGCATCCCGGTGAGGACCTCCACCATCACGGTGACGCCCTGCAGTCCGGCGGAGGTGATCTGTTCGGTGTTGGTGCCGATGGTGTCGCTGAGGTTCTTCGCGACGCCGTTGATCTGCTGCTCGGTGACATGAAAGGGGCTGTCGAGCAGCCAGTTCTTCAGGTCATCGATACCCGTCCGCACCTTGTCGGAGAGGGTGTCGATGTTGTCCATGACCTGCCAGACCACGAACCAGCCGACCAGCCCGATGATGACGAAGCCCAGGATCGCCGTGACCGCGGTGGCCAGTCCGCGCGGCAGACCGTACCGCCTCAGCCGGGCGACCGTCGGCTGAAGCATCGCGGTGACGAGCAGTGCGGCAACGAAGGCCAGAACCACCAGCTGTACGGCGCTGATGACCTTCATCAGCACATAGAGCGTGCCCGCCAGGACGAGCAGCCGCCAGCCCGCTTCGGCCGCGACGCGCATGCCCCAGGGGATCGCCGCGACCGGATCGGGCCGGGCCGCCACGAAGGGGGCGTACGCGGGAGGCGGCGGCACACGGTCGGCCACGGCGCCACGCCGGCCCGCCTCGGCCGGTACGGCTGTGACAGGCACGGCAGGCACGGAAGCGGCGGGTACGGCAGCGGCGGTCTCCGGCGGCTCGATCGGCGCGGCTTCGCCCCCCTCGCCCTCAGCCCCCTCGGCCTCGACCCTGCGCTGTTCCAGCCGCTCGCCCAGTTCGGTGAGTTCGGCGCCCAGACGGCCGAGCCACCCCGGAAGCTTCGACATGATCGTCCCTTTCCCCCGATTTCTCTCCCCACCGCTCCCCCGCCGAACCGGCCGGAACGACCGTACACGCGCGAAGCCCCTCGCCGTAGGACGGCGAGGGGCTTCGAGAGGTTGGGACCGGAACCTCGGAGGGTTCTAGTACCAGTGGTTGGCCTGCCAGAAGGACCAGGCACCGCACGGGCTCTGGTACTTGCCGTTCATGTAGCTGAGACCCCACTTGATCTGCGTGGCCGGGTTGGTCTGCCAGTCGGCACCGGCGGATGCCATCTTCGAGCCGGGCAGCGCCTGGACGAGGCCGTAGGCACCGGAGGACGGGTTGCTCGCCCGGTAGTTCCAGGTCGACTCGACGTTCACGATGTTGCTGAAGCACTGGAACTGGTCGGCGGGAACGATCTGCCGCGCCATCGCCTGGATTTCGGCCACGGTGTACGAGCCCTGCTGGGCGAACGTGGAGGCGCTGCGGGTCTCGGAACGGCTGGCGCGCTCTGCCGCGTCCTTCTTGGCCTGGCGCTCCTTCTCCAGCTTGTCCTCGGCCGCCTGCTTCTTCGACTCGGCGTCCTTGGCGGCCTGGATGCGGGCCGCTTCCTCCACGGACTTCTTCGCCGCCGCGTCGGCCGCGGATGCCTGGGCGTCGGCCTGCTGCGTCAGCGAGGCGGTCTGCACCTGGGCCTGCTGGCCCGCGGGGATGTCTGCGAGCAGCGTGGTGTCGGCTGCGGTCGCCTCGAAGTTGTTGTCATCGGCAGCGGGAGTGCTGCCCGAGGCAACGCCTACGACGGCGCCAACGGTGGTTACGGCTGTGGCAGATGCCACGGCGAACCCCCGGACCGAGATCCGGCTCACACGGTGTCCTTCCAGCATCGCCCGCTTAGGTGACCTCGCGGACGCAATCGTGCCCCTGGCGCTGGCCTCCCTACTGCTTGGGTCACGGGAGGCACGGACCCGGTGGGCAACTCCCCTGGGGGAGTGCCGCGTGGTGCTCGCGGGCGGCATACGGACGGCGATTGTTGAGTTGTGTGGTGCGTGGCACCTCTGGAGGTGCGGGTGTGCCGTATGCGGGGCCTGACGGAAGCAAGACTCTGCCGGAACGGCACGCCGGTAGGCAATTCTCCGTTGCGTGTGAAAGCTCACACCTCGTTTGGAGCAAGTGTTTTTCGGAAATGCCGCCGCAACATGATGCCGCCCGGCTAAGCTGCTTCGCTCGCCGGGCGGCACCAACTGTCGTATCCCGTATCAGATCTGACCTTCCTCCAGCATTTCGGTCACCAGCGCGGCGATCTGCGAACGCTCGGAGCGGCTGAGCGTGACATGCGCGAAGAGCGGATGGCCCTTCAGTTTCTCGACCACGGCGACGACTCCGTCGTACCGGCCGACCCTGAGGTTGTCCCGCTGGGCCACGTCATGCGTGAGCACCACCCGGGAATTCGCCCCGATCCGGGACAACACGGTCAGCAGTACGTTCCGTTCGAGGGACTGCGCCTCGTCGACGATCACGAAGGCGTCGTGGAGCGAGCGGCCCCGGATGTGGGTGAGCGGCAGGATCTCCAGCATGCCGCGCCCCAGCACCTCCTCGATCACCTCGCGTCCGGCGACCGCCGAGAGCGTGTCGAAGACGGCCTGCGCCCAGGGGCTCATCTTCTCGGCCTCGGTGCCGGGGAGATAGCCCAGTTCCTGCCCGCCGACCGCGTACAACGGGCGGAAGACCATCACCTTCTGGTGCTGCCTGCGCTCCAGGACGGCTTCGAGACCGGCACAGAGCGCCAGCGCCGACTTGCCGGTGCCGGCCCTGCCGCCCAGCGACACGATGCCGACGTCCTGGTCGAGGAGCAGATCGAGCGCGATGCGCTGCTCGGCGCTGCGGCCGTGGATACCGAAGACCTCCCGGTCGCCGCGCACCAGGCGCACATTTCCCTCGGCGGTGACCCGGCCGAGCGCCTTGCCGCGCTCGGACTGGAGGACCAGTCCGGTGTGCACGGGCAGTTCGGCGGCTTCGGGTACGTACAGCGTCTCCTCCCCGTAGAGCAGATCCACCTGCTCGGCGGCGAGGGGCAGTTCCGACATTCCCGTCCAGCCGGAGTCGGTGATGGCGAGTTCGGCGCGGTACTCCTCGGCGAGGAGGCCGACCGAGGACGCCTTGATACGCAGCGGCAGGTCCTTGGAGACGACCGTGACGTCGTACCCCTCGGCCTGGAGGTTGCGCGCGACCGCGAGGATCCGTGAGTCGTTGTCCCCCAACCGGTAGCCGGCGGGCAGGACGCCGGGGTCGGAATGGTTGAGTTCGACGCGCAGTGTCCCGCCCAGATCCCCGAGCGGGATCGGGGCATCCAGCCGGCCGTACCGGGTCCGGAAGTCGTCCAGCAGACGCAGGGCCTGCCGGGCGAAGTACCCCAGCTCCGGGTGGTGCCGTTTGGCCTCCAGTTCCGTGACCACGACGATCGGGAGCACGACTTCGTGCTCGTCGAACCGGGCCATGGCGTTCGGATCGGCCAGCAGGACGCTGGTGTCGAGAACATAGGTGCGCCTGTCGGACATGCGGCGCTTTGTGCTGGTCACCACGGAAGGACGTACCCCCTCGGACGAGGTTGGGGTGCGACGGCGTCGCGGAGCATCCCAATGGGAGAGGACGGACCGGGCTGCGGCCCCGATGCACGGGCCGAGCATCGGCCCTCCGCGTCGGCCGCACTGTATGTACGGTCCTTCGTGTGCAAGAGGCCTCCCGGGCGAGCGGACTCCATGCCGCTCACTTGGACACGACGTCCGCCTGGTTGGTGACCGGACATCGACCTGTCAGGGGTATTCCCTCGAACACGCGAAGCCATGCCGCCCCGGGGCGGGCGGTGAGCTGGGAGTGGTGCCCCCGGGCCTGTGGGTTCGGGCACACCACCCGAATGGCTCCGTCCGCAGAGCTCCCCCATCGCCTCAAGGCATGGGAGGGACCCCCTCGACGGGCTGGAAAGGGGCCGTGGGGGCGCGCCACCACGAGACGAACGACGGGCGGCAACACTCGAGCCCGTCCGGCGATCGCGGACGGGACCGGTACCGCGGGAGCGGCGCCCTGTCGGGGCCGAGCCCCGTAAGGCGGCGGTGTCAGCCGCCGTAGCGGCGATGGCGGGCTGCGTAGTCGCGCAGGGCTCGCAGGAAGTCGACGCGGCGGAACGCCGGCCAGAAGACCTCACAGAAGTAGTACTCGGAGTGCGCGCTCTGCCAGAGCATGAACCCGGACAGCCGCTGCTCGCCGCTGGTACGGATCACCAGGTCCGGGTCGGGCTGGCCCCGGGTGTAGAGGTGCTCGGAGATCAGGTCGGTGGAGACGATCTCCGCCAGGTCCTCGAAGGACGTCCCCTTGGCGGAGTGGTCCAGCAGCAGCGAGCGGACCGCGTCCGCGATCTCCTGGCGCCCGCCGTAGCCGACGGCGACATTGACCAGTATCCCGTCGATGTCGGCCGTGGCCTGCTCGGCCTCCTTGAGCACGGTCTGGGTATGGGCGGGCAGCAGATCGAGCGTGCCGACGTGGTGGACCCGCCAGCGCCCGTCCGCCGCGAGGTCGCGCACGGTGTTCTCGATGATGCCGAGGAGCGGGGTCAGCTCGGATTCGGGCCGGTCGAAGTTGTCCGTGGAGAGCAGCCAGAGAGTGACGACTTCCACATCGGTCTCACTGCACCAGCCGAGCAGCTCCTGGATCTTGTCCGCACCGGCCTGGTGCCCCTGCGCGGCCGTGCCGCCGGACGCCTTCGCCCAGCGCCGGTTGCCGTCGAGGATGACGCCGATGTGCTTGGGCACCTGGGTGTGGTCGAGGCGGGCCTCCACCCGGCGCGCGTAGAGCCCGTACACCAGGTCGCGCAAGTTCACTGAGTTCACCTCTCGGTCCGTGCGGGCCCGCCCGCCCCATTGCCCGGGGTCCGGGGTCGTCCCCCTGGGGATCGCCGCACTACTCCGCAGAGTCCATCGCCGCGCTGTGCCGTGGCAGTCCCCGAAGTCGCCACATTACTGCGCAGGCGGCGCACCGGCCCAACCCGGCCTGTCACAAGTCCGTGATAAGGAGAGAAACGTGACTGATTCTCCTCTCTTCTACCAGGCCGCCGGTTCGCGCTACGACTCCATGGAGTACCGCCGCACCGGCCGCAGCGGTCTCAAGCTCCCGGCCATCTCCCTCGGCCTCTGGCACAACTTCGGCGACGACCGCACGCTGGACTCCCAGCGGGCGATCCTGCGCCGCGCTTTCGATCTCGGGGTGACCCACTTCGATCTGGCCAACAATTACGGGCCGCCGCCCGGCTCCGCCGAGCTCAATTTCGGCAAGATGTTCCGGCAGGACTTCGCCCCGTACCGGGACGAGCTGATCATCTCCACCAAGGCCGGCTACGACATGCACCCCGGCCCGTACGGCGAGTGGGGCTCCCGCAAGTACCTGCTGTCGTCGCTCGACGCCTCGCTGAAACGGATGGGGCTCGACTACGTCGACATCTTCTACTCCCACCGCTTCGACCCGGACACTCCGCTGGAGGAGACGATGGGGGCGCTGGCCTCCGCCGTACAGCAGGGCAAGGCGCTGTACGTGGGTGTGTCCTCGTACAACGCGGAGCAGACCGCCGAGGCGGCCCGGCTGCTCAAGGAGATGGGTGTACCGGCACTGATCCACCAGCCGTCCTACTCGATGATCAACCGCTGGATCGAGGACGACGGGCTGCTCGACACCCTGGAGACGGCCGGCATGGGCTGCATCTCCTTCGTGCCGCTCGCCCAGGGCCTGCTCACGAACAAGTACCTGACGGGCATCCCGGAGGGCTCGCGCGCCACCCAGGGCAAGTCCCTGGACCCGGGCCTGCTCTCCGACGAGGTGCTGCGCCGGCTGAACGGACTGAACGACGTCGCCCAGCGGCGCGGGCAGTCACTCGCCCAGCTGGCACTCAGCTGGGTGCTGCGGGACAGCCGTATGACGTCGGCGCTGATCGGCGCTTCGAGCGTGAAGCAGCTGGAGGAGAACGTCGCGGCGCTTGCCGGGGCGCCGCTGTCCGCCGAGGAGCTGAAGGAGATCGACACCTTCGCCGTGGACACCGCGGGCACCAACATCTGGGCCGGACGGAGCTGACCGGGGGCGGCCTTCGCGGGGCCGATACGTAGTCGGCACGCGGCCGCCACGCGGTGCGCACAGCCGGCCCACAAAAAAACGGGCCGGTCCGTGGGGGGGGGATACGGACCGGCCCGAGGGGGGGTTTCCACCATAACCCTTCGTAAGTGATGCTGCGTGCCACGCCACTCCATAATTACTCTCCGAATTCGCCGGACTCCGGTGCGAGCACGGCATCCGGTGGGGTCTCAGTGGCCGCCGACCGGCTTTACGCAGCCGGTTCCTTCGAGGTAGCGGCCGTGGGCCTCGGCCTTGACGAGCCCGTTGACCACGCCGTCCAGGGCCCCCTCCGCACAGATCGGGCCGAGTTCGATGACGAACGTGTTGCGGTGGGGGCCGAAGGTGCCGGTGGAGATGGTCTCGGGCCCGTATCCCAGACCGGCGAGTGCCTCATGGAGCTGGGACTCGGTGGTCTTGCGGCCCTAGCCGGCGAGGGCGGGAGTCAGGAGGAGCACCGACGCGGTGGCGAGAGCCTTGGCTGTACGTCTCGCAGAGGTCATGGGCCGAGTATGGGACAGGGCCTGACCTGATGGGCCGCTAGTTTCCGAATCATGACGACACGAACCGCGACCGTGACCTGGACCGGGGCGAACGCGCGCCGGATGGAACGTCAGGGGCTCGCCGCCCCGGTGCACCTCACCCCGGCCGATGTGGTCGGCGCGCTGCCGGCCGCGCACGCCCAGGTGCTGTCGGCCGCCGAGCTCTCCGTCGGGCTGCGGACGGCGGGCGCGACCCGTACCGATGTGCGCGAGGCGCTGTGGACCGAGCGCACCCTGGTCAAGACGTACGGGCCGCGCGGCACCGTCCATCTGCTGCCGATGGCCGAACTGCCCATGTGGACGGGTGCGTTGTCCGCCGTACCGGCCGGGCGCAATCCGTTCCCCGAGGATGTACGGATGACGCCGGAGCAGACCGAGGCCGTGCTCACCGCGATCGCGGACGCGCTGACCGGGGCTGAGCTGACCGTCGACGAGCTCTCGGATGCGGTGGTGGAACGTGCCGGGGCATGGGCCGGGGACCGGGTGATGCCCGCGTTCCAGGGCATGTGGCCGCGCTGGCGGCAGGTGATGCATCGTGCGGGTCACCGCGGCACGCTGTGCTTCGCGCCCGGTCGCGGCCGCAAGGTCACCTATGCCCGCCCGGACGCCGTCCCGCTCGACGGTCCGGAGGCGCTCGCCCGTCTCGTGCGCCGCTATCTGTACGCGTACGGTCCGGCCACGCCCCAGCACTTCGCGAAGTGGCTCGCGGCGCCGCAGCGTTGGGCCGCGGAGCTGTTCGCGGGGATGGCCGCGCGCGGGGAGATCGATGAGGTCGTGTACGAGGGGGAGCCGGCCTGGCTGGTGGCGGGCGACACCGCGTTTCCGGTGGAGCCGGTGCGCGGGGTGCGGCTGCTCCCCTACTTCGACGCGTATCTCATCGCGTCCCAGCCGCGCGAGAAGCTCTTCGCCGGGGTGGCGTACACCCGTGCGCTGGCGGGTGGCCAGGCGGGGAACTTCCCGGTGCTGCTGATCGACGGGACCGTAGCCGGGGTGTGGCACCAGCGCCGGTCGGGCCGGCGGATCGCGGTGACGGTGGAGCCGCTGTCACCGCTCACGGCCGGGCAGCTGCGGGGGCTGGAGGAGCAGGTGGCGCGGGTCGGCGAAGTGCTTGAGGGTGAGCCGGAACTGACGGTGGGGAAGGTGGCGGTGGGGCCGCACGCATAGCGCCTGCCGACGCGGCCGGTGCTGCGACAGCGTTGGTTCACCGGGCCCGTCCGGTCGCCGTATTGTCCTCGATCACCGGACGGGCCGGACATCAGCACATCAGCCCCTCGCCGGTGCGCCCCGGTGGCCGCGGGTGAAGCGGATCGACACGGTGTCACCGCCGATGACCACGAAGCGTCCGCCCTCGCACCGGATGACGGCCTCGTGCACCTCGCCCTTCTCGTCCCTGCGCTCCTCGGTGCGGGTGACGGTCCAGCCGCCGTCGGGCGGCTGCGGCAGGTTCGACACGGCGGTGAACTCCCACTGCCCCGACGGTACGCACCAGTCGGGCAGCCTCGGCCAGGCACCGGGGCCGACATGCAGGGTCCCGTCGGAGGCACAGGTCAGGAGCACCGACTGGCCGTCGGCCAGCAGGAATTCGACGGCTTCCGGCTCCCCCATCCGCCCCTCCGGCCGGTAGAAGACGCCGAGCACTCCGACGATCCGTGCTCCGCTGAGCCAGTCGGCCTTCCCCTGCCGCGGGACACGCGGTGCTTCCCCTTCGTTCCCCACCCTCATGGCCGGTTCCCTCCCATGCGCTCACCGTCCAGGGTCGCATCCTCCGGGCGAAAGCAGGGCGGCACGGCCTACTCCGGTTTACGGGCCTCGGTCTTGCGGGCCTCCATCAGGAATCGGGTGGTGTGGGCCACGAACGGCCCCTCGGTCTCGATCCGGTGGTGCAGCGCGGCCAGTTTCGGCCGGTACTCCTCGACGGTGAAGCCCGGCACCATCCAGATCACTTTCCGCAGGAAGTAGGGCGGTGGCAGCGCGACCTCGATACGGCGGGGCGGGCGGCAGGCCGAGCGGCGGTCAGGCGGCCAGTCCGCCGAGCAGTATGCCCAGCAGCGCGCCCGTGATCATGAAAGGTCCGAACGGGATGCCGGTCTTGCGCCCGGCCCGCTTCAGGACCATCAGCCCGAACCCGTACACCGCACCGAGCAGGAACCCGGCGAAGCCCCCGGCGAACACCACGGCCCAGCCGTACCAGCCGAGGGCCACACCCAGCGACAGGGCGAGCTTGACGTCTCCGAAGCCCATACCGTTCGGGTTGATGAGGAAGAGCAGGAAGTAGAAGGCGCCGAGGGCCGCACCGCCGAGCAGGGCGGACAGCCAGGATCCGCCGTGCTCCGGGAGCAGCTCCGCAACGCCCAGAAGTACGGCGGCCGTCCCCGCGGCGGGCAGGGTCAGCCGGTCGGGCAGGCGGTGGACGCGGCTGTCGATGGTCGCGAGGAGTACGCCGACGGGGGCCAGCAGCAGCCAGACGGCGAGCTCGGGCCGGAGTCCGGTGGCCGCCGCGAGCGCGGCGCAGGCGAGCGCGGTGACGACGGGGACGAGGACACCGGGGGCGTAACGCGCCGCGGGCTGCCCGGTGCCTTCCTCGTCGCTCCGGTCTCCCGGCTCGGCGCCGGAAGCGGTGGCCACCGGCACCGCCGCCGCGCACAGGGCGCACCGGGTGGAGCCGAGCCAGCCGCGGGCGGCCCCGGTCAGGGCGTGGCCCGCGGGGCAGGTGTCCCGCCAGGCTTCCTCCGGTTCGACGGAGAACCGGTAGGCGGCGCGCGGGACCAGCAGTCCGGCCGCTGCGCCCCAGAGTGCGGCGAGCACTGTCAGCATGGCGTACACGGAGCCGACCCTAGGCGGGTGCCGGGCACGGGTCATGGGTCCTGGGGCCCACTGCGCACCGTTGTGGACCCAGCGGCCGTCACCGGGCGCTACCGTCTTGGCCATGGCTCAATGGCGCAATGGAAATGGGACGTTGACGGTCACCGATCCACAGGGGGGGCAGGAGCCGGAGATACCGCTGCGGATCGCGGCCACGTACCGGACCAGGAGCCGCGGGCTGCTCGGGCAGGACGGGATCGACGGCGCCCTGCTGATCACCCCGTGCGGGAGTGTGCACACCTTCCGGATGCGGTTCACCATCGATGTGGCGTACCTGGACCGGAAGTTCAACGTGGTCGCCGTCCACACGATGAAGCCGGGCCGGCTCGGGATGCCGCGGCTGCGGGCCCGTCATGTGATCGAGTCGGAGGCCGGGGCGATGGAGAAGTGGGGACTGCGGCCGGGGGCGCGGGTGCGGATCGTCCAGACGCAGGAGAGCCGGGGCTGAGGCGTGGGCGGCCGGGCTGCCCTCACGTACCGGGCAGCCGGGCCGCTCTCACACCCGCCCCGGCCCTGACCGGGCTCACACACCGGCTCGCGCTCACGGCGGGCCGGAGCCGAGCAGCGTCCACGCCCCGTAGGCCGCCGAAGCCACCGCGAGCACGGCGACGACCGTCACCGTACGGGCCGTGGTGCGCAGCCGCAGCAGCGCGACGGCGGGCGGGAGGAGCAGCGGGAACGCGGGCATCATCAGCCGCGGCCTGGACCCGAAGTACCCGGAGCCGATCAGCGCGATGACGACGACGGCGATGCAGTAGGCGAGTACGGGGAGCGGCTGGCGCTGCCGTACGCACAGGAACACCACCCATCCCAGGCCCACCAGCGCCGCGCACAGCCCGAGCGCGCCGGGCAGCGGCAGCCCGAGGATGAACGAGGCGAGCGCCACGCCTCCGTCGATGCTGTTGCCCCACTGTGCCTGGACGTCGAAGTACGCGAACGGGCTGCCCTCCCGTACGGCGACGAACACCACGTACGCGAGCCAGCCCAGCGGCGCGAGTGCGGTACCGGTCAGCATCCGTGCGTTGCGGCGGACGATGCCGTCCGTCCGGCCGGCCCGGTACTCCCGCACGAGCGTGACCGCGGCGGTGATCGCGAGGGCGGCGATGAGCGCAGCCGCGGAGGGCCTGGTCAGCCCGGCGAGTACGCACAGGGCGCCCGCCACGATCCAGCGCCGGGTCAGTACGGCGTAGAGCGTCCAGGCGGCGAACGCGGTGAACAGTGTTTCGGTGTACGCCATCGACTGGACGAACGCCGTCGGGTACACGCCCCACAGCGCGGCCAGCACCACCCCTGCCCGACGCCCGTACAGATGCGCCCCGACGGAGTGGATCCCCCAGGCGGCGAAGAGCGCGGCGACCCAGGCGACCAGCAGTCCGGCGCCCGCGAGGGAGAGCGGGGTCAGCTCGGCGATGCCGCGTTCCAGAGCGGGCAGCAGGGGGAAGAAGGCCAGGTCGGAGTGGATGTCGCCGTTCGGGAGGGCGACGGTGTAGCCGTAGCCGTTCTCGGCGATCCGCTGGTACCAGACGGAGTCCCAGCGCTCGGCAAGGAGGTGGAAGGCGCTCTTGTCGGCGCCGGCCGCGGCGGCGGCGAAGACGATGAGACCGATCAGACGCACGGCCGCGTACGCCCCGAGGGCCGGTGCCGCCGCCGCGAGGGCCGTGGCGAGGCGGCCGCGGACGGGGGGATGCGGCGGTTGCGGCTGCGTTCGGCTGCTGCGCTGCCGTACGAGCTGCTGTGCGGGGGCGGTGGCCTGAGCGGCCGGATCGTCGTCGGGCATGCTGCCGATTATCTCCGCAGCGGGTGGCCCCACCCGCCACGGGCCGGGCAGCGGCGCCCGGCTACGGGCGGAGCCTGGTCCGGGAGAGCGGCAGGGCGGGAGCGATCGACCAGAGGACCTCGTCCTCGCCCGGGTTGTCCCAGACGCGTGCGGCGCGGGCCGAGAAGGCCGTCGCGTCACCGGCCTCCAGGAACCTGGGTTCGCCGTCCACGCTCAGCCGCAGCGTGCCGCGGACCAGGTGGGCGAAGACGGTCTCGGCCTCCAGGCTGTACGCGCCGCCCGAGCTGCCGCCGGGCCGCAGGATCGTCCGCATGACCTGGACGTGGCGCTCCTCGGCGGGCATGAGCAGGAACTCCTCGATGCCGTGCCCGCCCATCTCCGGCTCGGCGTTCGTTGGGCCCGGCTTTGGGGCCAAGGGCCCAGGTCACCCGGCCCGTACAGCCGTACGCTCACGCCACACCCGAATGCAGAACTACGGGCACAGGCATGGCAAGTGAGCGTCGGAGAGGAAGAACCGTGGCTGGTGGCGGGGGCTGGGGAAGCGGAAGCGCGGGCCACATACCACCGGGGGGCGGGGGTGGTGGTTCCGGCGTGAGCGGAGGCGCGTTCTTCGCACTGACCCGTAGTTGGGCCGCCGGTGCTCTGGTCTACATCGCCGCCGGATATCTGGTGTCGCGCGGGCTCGTCGAGATGCTCGCCACCGATGAACGGCTCGCGTCCTTCGGCTGGCGCCTCGCCCTGCTGCATGTGCCGAACGTCATCACGACCGTGCTCACGGTCCTGGCATCGGCCCGCGTCCTGCCCGACGAACAGCGCGAGTCCCGCCTTCTGACGCTGCTCGCCTCCCTGGGTGTCCCGCTGGCCGCGCTCGCCTACGGATTCGCCGTGTCCTGGCATCTCATGGGCTTCGAGGGCACGTTGATGCCGATCGTCTCGCTGGTGACCGGTTCGGCCGCGGGGCTGGCCGTCGACCGGCTGCTGGACGACCGCGAGGAAGAGTCGCCCGCGCCGTACCAGCCGTACTCCTGGCGGGACGGCGGAGCCACCGCCCTGGAGTACCTCGGGGTGATCGTCCTCGTCGTCACGATGATCGGCGCGATGGCGATGGCGGGCGTCGGCGGGCAGATCGGGGAACGCATCCGCTGTGCGATCAAATCGATGGGCGGCGGCGGTGCCGGCTGCTCCACCGGCGGCGGGGACACCACCGCGAAGCCGAAGACGGACGCCGACTACGAGCCCAAGATGTGCCAGGTCTCCAGCATCTCCGACACCGTCGGTGACAAGGTCAAGATCGGCTGGTTCGAGTGGGGCAACGAGTACGGCTTCCAGCAGAAGGTCAGCCAGGCCAAGACGGATGTGAACGAGGACGGCAAGGTCGACGAGAACGACAAGCTGGTCTACATGACGTTCACGGACGCCGCCTCGGCGGGCGCCACCGCCAGCACCCCCGGCGTCAAGCTCGGCAAGCTGGGCAAGGCCGATGTGGACGTCGGCGGCGGCATCAAGATCACCAACGGTGACACCTGGGTCTTCAAGAGCGAGGAGGACGCCAAGAAGATGCGGGACGACATCGAGGAAATGAAGATGTGGGAGACCTCCACCAAGTACAGCGGTGGCTACGGCGGCGGCTGGTACTCGGGGATGAAGTGGGCCGACAAGAAGAAGGACGTCGAGAACAAGATCGGTGACAAGAAGATCTCGTACTCGACCGTCGGCCTCAATGTGTACGCGGACGGCGGCCTCTCCATCAGCGCGGGCGACGAGACCAAACTCGGTGCCAAGCTCGGCGGCAAGGCCAAGTTCTCCCCCGAGGTGACCATCACCAAGGACGACGTCAACGGCAACGAGTCGTACACGTACACCGCCAAGCTCGAACTGGAGGGCAAGGTCGGCGGTTCGGCCGGCCCGCTCGGCGGCACAGCCGCCGCGAAGAACAACCGGACCGGAGCGATCACCGTCACCCGCGACCAGAAGACCGGCAAGATCGTCCGCATCGACATGACCCAGACCGTCGAGAACGGCTCGACGTCCGACAAGGGCGACATCAGCGGCGACAACGGCGAGAAGGGCAAGGACAAGCGCGGCGGCAAGGTCAGCGGTACCGACCCCTCCGGCGAGACCGGCATCGAGGTCCGGACGAACTCGATCATCTTCGGCAAGGACACCGACAAGGCCACCGAGGACAAGCGGGCCGTCGCCGAGCAGTGGCTGGACGGCTCCGGCAACAACACCGCCCCGTTCGAGTACATGTTCGGCGACCACTCCATGCAGCAGAAGCCCACCGGAACCGACCCGTTCGACCAGCTGATGTTCCAGGACGGCCTGTCGAGCACCATGAAGTACCACGGTGAGACCGACGCCCAGGAGTTCGGCTTCGAGGTTTCGCTCGGCATGAGTCTCGGATTCTCCCTCTCGGACGAGCACAAGAAGGAGACACTGACAAACGCGCAGTTCCTCGGGGCTCCGCAGGGCGACAAGCGCTCGTACCTTCCGTACAGCTACTGCGCGAAGTAGTTCGTACACCGGGTACGGCTACGGTGCGCAGCAACCACGCACGACGACGAGGCGATAGGCGATGACGACGACGATGAAGATGTCCCGGGCAATCGGCGCAGCTGCTGCCGCCGCCATCGGCCTCGCCCTGCTCACCGGCTGCGGCGGCGACGCCGCCGCGGTCCCGGAGGGCTGGGGCAAGCTCGACACCAAGAGCCTCTCCGTCGGCTACCCCGAGAGCAAGGGCTACAAGGAGCAGCCCGCCTCCGACCGCGCGAAGGCCAACGCCGCCGTCGCGCTGAAGGAGGAGGGCGGGCTGCGCACCGGCATGGTCTCCGTGCAGCTCGACTTCGCCACGGGCGTGGACGACGCCGGTGAGGCGGCGGCTGCGGCGGGTGCCGGTATCGGTCTCGGGGCGACCCGGAAGGAAACCTCGGACGTGCGGCTGGCGGGTGCGGAGAGCGCCCGTGAGGCGCGCAGGATCGACTACGCGTTCACGTCGAGCGGCAAGGAGCGGACCCCGGCGCCGGGCACCGAGATGACGGGCGTCGTGGTGGCGGGCGTCGATTCGAAGGACGTGCCGTTCGCGGTCCGGATCAATGCGGTGAAGGGCTCGCTGAGCCGGCAGGACCTCGACGCGTTCGTCGATTCGATCACCGTCAAGTAGCGGATCAGAGGCGCTCGTTCATGCAGATCCTGCCCGGCGGCACGGCCACGTTCCTGCTTCTGTTCGGCCTGTTCCTCGGCGCGTTCGCCGTCCGCTCGGCGCTGCGTCTGCATCGGGTGCTGCGGCTGGTCCGGCACGGCGAACACGCCGAGGGCCGGTGCGCGGACCGCCGGACGGTCGACCGGGGGCCGGGCATGGACCGGAGTTACGTCACCGAGTACGTCTTCGCGTTCCGTACCCGCGACGGCCGCGACATCGAGTTCACCGACCGTGCCCCGGGCCCGTTCGGCTTCGAGGTCGGGGCGCCGGTCCGGGTCAGCTACGACCCGGCGGCCCCGTCGAAGCACTCCACGGTGGCGGGCCCGGGGGCGTGGGGGCCGATGGTGATGCCCGCGGTGTTCGCGGTCGTGCTGGGGGTGTTCGCGGTGGGGCTGCTGGCCGGGTTCGCGGCGATGCGGGGGTGGCTCTGACGGGTTTGGCTCTGCCGGGTTGGCTCTGAGACACGCCGCTCACGGGCGCGCAGGGGTCAGAACGTGGCCCGGTCGAACGGCACCGGGAGCTTTTCCAGCGCCCCGGCAGCCCGCAGTCGTGTGTTCGCCTCGATGATCGTCTCGATGGCCGGGGACTCCGTACCGCCACGGGTGAGGTCGATGACCAGTCCACCGTGTGTGGTGCGGACGTACGTGCCGGGCAGCCCCTCGGGTGCGAGGGCGGCACGGCCGGCGGAGAGAAAGACCGCACGGCCGCAGCGAGGGTCGCTGTTCGCCAGGTCGAACCGCTCGGCCACCGCCCGATACTGGGGCCTGTCGTACACCTGCCCGGCGTCGATCTCCCAGTTCTCCGCGAGGAGGCGCAGGATCTCCGGAGCGCGCCGGATCACCTCCGCGGTTTCGTCCACCTCGCGCGACCGGAAGGCGAGCGAGACGGAGTTCACCGCGTAGTGCGAGGTACTGCCCGCGTGAATCGCCATGGACACGCGCGCCGCAGGGAGGTTCTGCGCCCACAGCGACGTCGTGTAGCCCACCACGTCGAGGTCGGGGCCTGTGTTCTTCCGCTCGATGTACTCCGCCAGTGCGGGGACCGAGGGCTCCAGCACGGGATCGGACGGGAGGTCGTCACCGGCCTCGTGCCATACGTCGAACGTCGGGCCGTCGATGTCCTTGAGCGCGCTGAGCGTGCCGGACCAGCGTTCGGCGACGGCCTGAACGGATTCCCCGCGAAGGCCCCAGAAGCCGTTGACCACCACGTTCAGCACGACACGTTCTCCTCGGGCTCCGGTCTGTGGTTCCACACCCCGCCCGGCGTTCAGCCGGTCACGTCCCCCGGGGTGTGGATCACCTTAACCGGGATGCCCCGGTCCTCGAACATCTCTCGCGCCGCCTCGGCGACGTCCGGGTCGGACAGGTGCCACTCGACCGGCTTGCCACGTGCCGCGTCGACCTGACGGCGCGCCTGGTCCGCCCACCGGTCGGCGACCTTCGACGTGAGCGTCCCGGTGTCGGCGTTGTAGTAGTCCTTGCCCTTGTACCCGTATTTCGCTTCGAGGTAGGTGCCGCGCGAGGCGTCCCAGCCGTCGAAGTCGACCGGCTTTCCCGTGAGTTTGTCCAGCGGGACCCGGTACTCCTTTCCGCGGCCCACCTTGGAGATCTGCTCCTGATAACGGGCACCCATTTCGGTCGGGTAGCTCCAGACGCCCGGCTTGATTTCCTTCCAGTTGCCTTCCCCGCCGTCCTTGGCCCCGGCCGGCGGGTCCTTCAGGTCCTTGTACCAGGCCGGCTTCGGAAGGTTCTGGGCGCGCTCCAGCTCCTGCTTCCGCTTGGCCGCGGCCGCCGCCTTCTTCGCCTCGTCGGCCAGCCTCTGGGCCTCGTCGGCGGCCGCCTTCTTCTCCGGGTCGACCTCGTCGCACTTTCCGGTGAGGAAACCGGCGGGCACGGACGTGCGGGCCGCGGCCATGACGCCGGTGCCCGAGCCGGGCAGTCCCATGCCCGCACCGCTGCCGTACGGGACTTGTACGCGGCCTCCCATGCCGACCGTGCAGCCCTTGAGCCCGGCCTGCTCGGCCGCATCGTCGGCGTGCTGCTGCGCTTCCTTCGCCGCTTTCTCGGCGCCCGCGACATCGCCCGCCTTGGCGGCCTTCTTCGCCTTGGACGCGGCTTCCGAGGCCTTCTCGGCCACTTCGCCGAGCTTGCCGAGTTTCCCGAGCTTGCCCAGCTTTCCGAACTTGCCGACAAGCTTGGCCTCGCCGTAGCCGGGAATGAACAGCGAGCCGATGTTCCACAGGCCGGTGCCGATCGCCTGGCCCTCGTCGCCCCTCTTCCACATGTCACGGACGTCGTCGCCGATGAACATGTCGTCCAGGACCTTCAGCCCGGTGCCGCCGGACGCCTTGGTCCAGTCCCAGACCGCACCGAGGTAGTCGCCCTCGGACCACTTGTCCCCGGCGTCCTTGGAGTCCTGGCTCCACTTGTCGCCGAGGCTCTTGCCGTAGTCCTTCAGGCCGTTCCACGCCTTGACGGGGTGGACGATCGTGTCGAAGGTACCGGTGATGTCGCCCCACAGCCCGTCGCCGACCAGGCCCTTGAAGAAGCCACCGGTCTGGTGTGCGGCACAGGAGAAGAAGGCGCCGACGCCGGAGGTGCAGCTCTCGCCGGGCTTCTCGTCGCCGCCGTTGCCGCCGTCGTCCACATCGTCGCCACCGTCCGGTTCCCCGGAGGTGTCCACGTCGTCACCGCCGTCGTCGACCTGGGTGGCGGTGTCGCCTCCGCCGGAGCCGCCGGAACCGGAGCCGGAGCCGCCGGCCGTATCGGAACCACCGGCCGCACTGGAACCACCGGCCGCGTCGGAACCACCGGCCCCGGAGCCGCCGGAGTCCGTACCGCCGCCGGCGACGGATCCGCCCGAGTCCGTACCCCCGGCCGCAGCCGCGCCACCCGCGTCCGAGCCGGCTCCCCCGGACTCCGTACCCCCGGAGTTCTCCCCGTCCCCCGCCACCACATCGCCCCCGGGCGCAGGGCACGCGCTTCCGGTCAGCTGACAGATCGCGTTCCGCATCTGACCGGTCAGCTGGGCGCCGATCCCCGTGGCGATGAGTCCGCCGATGAGAGCCACGACCACCAGGACCATGCCCAGGTATTCCATCGCGGTCTGACCGCCGTCGTCGCGGCGCCATTTGATCATCCGTGCGATGCTGAACGGCCGGTGCGGCAACCGCTGTTCGAGGGGAAGCTCGAACCAGTCGCGCGAGCTCGGCCGGAACAACATGATGACAACGGCGACGGGCATCACCAGCTGCGTCACGCCTCGCCCGCCGCCGTCCCCGCCGAGGGTCGCCAGCGCGCCGAGGGTGAGCCAGACATGTACGGCCAGAAGTCCGCGCCAGATCCAGACACCGCCGGTCCGCAGATACAGCGAGAGCACGAATGCGGTCACGCTCGGCAGCGCCGCGTACAGCAGCAGACCGAGCAACTGGCCGTCGACCTCATTGACCGCCGACGCCACCGTCAGCACACCGGCGCCACCCAGGACCGCGGCCGCGAAGAGGACCCGGACGAGGATCAGCACCGCCTGCAACGGGCGCGGCAACGGCTGCCTGCCCTGCTGAGCCACGGCAGCACCCCCACCGGCGCCACCCGAAACCGCAAATCCACCTATGCCAGACACGACGAGTCCCCCAGCTTGCCGGTGTGCAGCCATAGTTCAGCCACTCCACGCATCCGACCACATCGGCACCCTTCGGGCATGGGCCTCAGGACCCAATGCGAGGCTCAAAGTTGCTGATTCCGCACGGAGTTGCAGATACGCAGAAGGTCAGGGAACCGCCCCGCTACCGGCTGGGGACCTCACTCCCGAACAGCATCCACGGCGACTGTTCGAATGACGCCACTCCGGACAACTGCGGCTGCATCGCGGCGATTTCATGCCGCACAGCGAGCGTGTCCGGCCAACTGTCGAAGAATGTCGTGCCGTTGATGACGACGCTGCTCCAGTCGGTCGCCGCGGAAGCGCCCTCCCGGTCGACCACGAAGCCGATGCAGAGCAGGGAAGCCCGCCCTATCGCCTCCCTGATCGCCCGCGCGGCCACCTCCTGCTCGTCCCGCGTCAGCCGCCCGAATCCGAATTCGAGCGCGACGACTCCGTCTCCCATCCGCCGGATGCGCGCCGGAACTTCGGCTCCGCTGTTCACCCACAGCAGGAAGTCGACCCTGTCGAGCCGCTGCAGGCCGGCCAGGAGCACGAGCTGCTCCCTGGTCACCCACGAAAGGGTGCCCCACGGATCCGGCCCCGGGCCGAGGAGCGTGACCCGCCTCGTGACGGGGTGTCTGAGCCGTAGTCCTGCCGCGTCGAGATCACCGAAGAGCGACTCGGCATCCGGGCGGCTCCAGCCGAGGTGGTACGAGTAGAAGAAACCGTCACTCATCGACACATCACCCCAAGAAGTGGTGGAGCGTGAAGATCCAGGTGCGCATGGGCGCGCCGGACAGGCGCTCGTGGCGGGCGCCTGGTCAGGTGGGCTCATGGTTGGTCGCGTACGAGCGTAATGAGCTCCGCCCGCCCGGGCTTGGGCCCACGGACCCAGGGGCGGGCCCCAATGAAACAAAGCAATGGACGGGGAGCCGGAGATCGCACATCGTGTACGCCGATGACACGCACCGATTCGCCTCCCGCATGGGACGAGCGCACCCAGCTGGCCACCTTCCTCGACTACGCCCGCGACACCGCACGCGCAAAGTGTGAGGGCATCTCGCCCGACGATGCCCGCCGCGCCCCGCTGCCCGGCTCGCCCCTGATGACGGTCTCCGGACTGATCAACCACCTCAGCTGGGTCGAGTACTACTGGTTCGAAGTGGCCTTCCTCGGTGGCGAGGACGAAGGGCCGTGGACGGACGAGGACCCCGACCGCGAGATGCGCATCGCGGTGGACATGCCGCTCGCCGATCTGCTGTCGGAGTACGAGGCACGGACCACCCGCTATCGCGAACTGGTCGCCTCCACGAACCTGGACACTCCGGCGAAGCGCCCGCGCAGGGACGGCCGGCATCCCGATCTGCGCTGGATCGTGCTGCACCTGATCGAGGAGACCGCGCGGCACAACGGCCACCTCGACCTGATCCGGGAGATCGTCGACGGCACCACCGGCGTCTAGTACCGCATCAGGCAACGTTCGTCCTGTTGACCACCTCGCGGAGGCGTTTGTCGGCAGCGTGCTTGTTCCGCCGGATGATGCAGCGGCGGACCGTGCGGGCGGGTGCAGGTCGCCCGTCGGCGGGGCCGGGGTTCCCGGTCGGGGTCCTTGTGCCTCCCGCCGCGCTCGGCCCACTGCTGCCCGATGGGGCTGAAGGTTGAGCGGGCCGAATTCGTCCAGGCAGAAGGCGACGTCTGGCTCACCCCCGCACAGCCGGGCGACACCGCGCCGTCCGGACCAGCGTCCGAACGGCGCGCCACGTCACCAGAGGGAAACGGTCCTCTGATGCGCTAGGGCATGTGGTATTTGCCGCTGCTGTCCTGCAGCCATGTCCCGCGTGCGGGATCGATGTCGATGAGGGTCCCGTGCAGCTTGCACGCCTCCTCGACCGGGGCGAGGAACTTGCTTTCGAAGTCCGCCTGGGTGACCGTCCGCGCGTTGATGGCGGCCGTCATGTAATTGAAGGCGCTCTCGAGCTCGGCGGAGCGGGGCGTGGTGTTGCCCTTGGCGTCCTTGTTCAGGTCGAGGCCATCTCCCGGGTCGTCGGTCCTGTCCTCGGGCCGGGGGCCGACGCGGAAGTTGGCCGGCATGTTCTTCAGGGCCTTGTCGACGTCGGACGCGCCGAACGCTTTGGGGGCGAGTGGCGCCAGCGTGGTGCTGATCTGCTGCTCCTGAGCGGGGGTCAGCACAGCGAGGAACTGCTGGAAGAGCGACTTGGGAATGATGTGGTGCAGCGTGTCGACCAGTGGACCGTTGGAGTGCGCCGTCTTCACGGCGGCCAGCTCGCTGCTCGTCGACCCGAGCTTCCAGTCCTTCTTCTTCTTGGCGCGCTGCACGATACCGACACCGACGGCCCGGTCGGAGCCGGCCGGGCCGCACCCGGGGCGGTGTTCGTGGCGACTTCGCTCGATCATGGCTGCGACCGCGGCGTTCCCGACGCTGCGCTGCAGGGCGAACAGCGACCCCGGCGGCGGTCCGGCGCTCCCCGCCGCCGCTCCGCCTCGCTCGCCGCTCCGCCGTGACCGCGCTGCCTGAGCGTGAGCGAACTCCGCCTCCGGCGAGGACTGTGCGCGCATACGTCCCTCCTCCTGGCCGGTCTCCATGCTCACAACAGCGGCCCGCCTCTGAGAAGCACCCCCGGGGCAGACCCGGGGCAGCACCGCTGCGCGCTCGGGGCAGAACCGCAGCTCCTGGCGGGCACGCCGACGACAAGCGCCTCCCCGAGCTGGCCACCGGTGTGCCCACCTTGGTCTACGTGTCGGCTCCGCCGGGGTGGTGCTGGTGGCGGCTGTCGGTGGGACGGGGCGTGAGGTGCGGCCGGCGAGAGGGAGTGCGTTCGATGACCAGGAGGGCGGCGTCGTCGGCGGGGTGGCCGCCGATGTGGGTGAGCAGATCGCGGTGGATGTGGTGCAGCAGAGTATCGGGGTTGGTGGCGGGGAAGGAGGCGACTCGTTCGGCGAGTGGGTAGAACGCTCCGGACGGCGAGCGGGCTTCGATGACACCGTCGGTGTAGAGGACGAGCATGTCACCGCATGTGAGGGTGAACGGGTCGGTGTGGTCGTCGTCGACGGATGGTTCGACCACGCCCAGCGGAGGCAGGGGCTGCCGGGCGTGCAGGACCGTGACCTGCTGATCGCGCACCAGCAGAGGCGGGGGATGCCCGCAGTTGATCATCTCGGCGACCGACAGGGCGTCGTCGGGGATCTCCAGGACGAGGCAGGTGATGAAGTGCTCGCCGGCGTCGTGCTCGGTGTCCGCCACGTCCTCCACGTTCCGGGAGACGCTGTCTCCGAGGGCAGCCACCAGCTCGGGGAGGGTGGCATACCGGTGAGCGCCCTCACGGAATGCCCCCAGCGCCAGCGAGGCCTCACCGATGGCGGCCAGCCCGTTGCCCCGGACATCGCCGATGACCACCCGGGTCGCGGCATGCGCGGCGCGGGCGAACGCAAACAGATCACCCCCGATCTCGGCCTCGTCCTCCGCGGACATATACAGCCATGCCACCTGCAACGACCCGATCCGGCGTGGCGGAGGCCGCAGCAGAACCCGCTGAGCCGTCTCCGCCACGGAGCGTGCCCGGCTCAGCGCCCGGTCACGCCGCTCCCGCACGAACCGCATGAAGACCACCAAGGCGGAGAGCGCGGTCAGCGCGATGATCTGCGCCATGCGGTTGGTCGTGGTCAGTCCGCCGAGGGAGGCAGCGATGAGCACCTGGGCCGCCACTGCCAGGACCCCGGCGAGAGCGGTGAGCCGTGGCCCGGCGAGGGAGGCGGTCAGAGCGGGCGCGATGACCAGCAGTGGGCCCAGCTGGACATCGCGCCCGGTGAAGATATCCAGCACGGCAATCGTCACAATCAGCACGAACGGGATCGCCACCAGCCCACCGCCGGCTGGATGCTCCAGGTAGTGATCCCACAGACGTCGCGCACCCATATGACCCTCAGCACCTCCTGGGCGCCCACCGCCGCGACCTCACCGGGCTCCGTACGGCGCTCGCCGCACTCATGACCGGCTGCGAGGCAGACCGCGTCCCGGGCAGGGCAGGCCCTCAGTCCTCCAGTTCGGCGAGCCAGCGCAGGGCGCGCAGACCCGGCAGGAAGCAGTACTCACCGCCTCGGGTGACCACGAAGCTGGGCAGGTTCTGCAGGCGGCGCCGGACCGGCTTCTCCGGGATGGTGGCGCTGCCGGTTCCGTCGTGGTGCCCGGCTACGGGGTCCTTCTCGCCGGGGTAGCCGATGAAGTTGCCGTCGTTGACCCACTCGGCCTTGATGAATTCGAACTGTCGTTCAAGATGGGCTCCGATGAAGACTCCGACCAGGCCCCGGTCGGCGCCGTCGTCCTCCAGCACGCCCTCCGGCAGCGGCGGGCCGTAGGTGGTGCCGCGGCGGATGAGGCGGTGCATCCGTGCGTCGCCGATGATGGTGGCATCGCGGGGGTTGGTACGCCGGATGTGCGCGCCGGCGGGGCACCGGAAGCCGCGATCGTCGTTCTCCCGGTACAGGAAGTCGTTGACGCGGTGCGGGTCGGCCGCCAGCTCCGGATCATCGTGCTCCGGCGACAGCGTCAGCGGCGCCCCGCTGGGCCAGCGCCCGACCATCTTCGCCGCGAGGAGCGCCTCCTCCCGGGCGCCGGCGCTGTTCGCGCGCAGGTACTGGCGCCAGGCCGCCACCTTGGTGTGAATCTTGCGCACGGCCACGTAGGTCCCGTTGCGCCCCAGCACGTCGGGGCTGGGCATAGGCGGCAGACTGCCGGTTTCGTCGGGGTAGCCGAGGATGAATTCGCCGGCCTTGATGGGGGCTTCCTGGGGGTTGGAGCCGGGCAGCCCGAGGCCCTCGATGTTCGGATGGCTGATGCCGTCGCGGAATCCGAAGGTGGTGCGCCCGGTCGGGAGCTGGTGGACCTCCTGCTGCCAGATCACCTGGACACCGGGTGTGTCCCGGTAGGCGGCGCGGGCCCGCTCCAGAGCCTTGTCCAGCCGCGCCGCATCGGGAGAGAGGGCACTCAACGCGATATGCACATCGGCCGTTCCGAACGGTGGCTCCCAATGGGCCGGGGCACTCTCGCCCACGTCGCCGATCAGGTCCGCACGCGCGGCCATGCCCTGACGAAACGCCTGCGGAAAGCTGTCCAGCGACTCCTGGGGCACGCCCAGGGCCCGCAGTCCCTGGTGGGTGAACGCCACCGCCACCCAGGCATCCTGGCTCGGGTCCGCGCTGGGGAAACCACCCTCGATCGCCGGGAGCAGCCGTCGCAGCAGGGAACGCCCGGCGTGGCGGTCATCGACATGCAGGAAGATGAACCTTCCCTCGTACGGCGCCGGCCGTGGACGCAATGCCCCGCTCTGGACGTCGTCGATCTCGACGCCCACACCGACTCCACTCGTGCTTGCCGCCGCGTCCATGATCGCTTGTGCCTCCACATCGGTCTTCAACGGGACAACCCCGCGCCGCCCGGCTCACACCCGCCGACGCGGTCCATGACGCGCCGAGGTCGGTTGTGTCCGGGTTCTAGGCTGCGGCTTCCTCCATCAGCTTCTGGAAGGCAGGCGTGGCCAGCAACTCGGCGTTGGCCTGGTTGTCCAGCGCCGCCCGGAACTCGGGGGTGTCCAGCACCGCCTGGAACGCCTTGTTCACGCGTTGGTCCTTGTAGATCTGCTGAACGGTCAGGTCGGGATAGGCGCTGACGAAGACCCCCGCGGCTTCCTGGTGGGCGACGAACCAGTCCTTCGCCCCTGGATCGCTGACGCCGGGGAACCCTTCGCTGTGCGAGAAGACCTTGTCGAAGCGGGACCCGACCACCGTCTGGGCGAAGTCGTCGATGTAGGTGTCCCAGGAGCCGTCGAAGACGCTGGCGAACATGAACCGGGTGTCGTTGTCGAAGATCACGTGCCGTGCGTCATGCAGGGTGCCGATCTGGCGCACCGCCGCATGGACCTTCTCGTCATCCGTCGCGTCGGCGAGCGTAGCGAGATCCTCACGCAGCGCATCGGCATGGCCCGGCTTGATCTTGGTGAAGACGGTGAACTCGCTGCACACCCCATCCTTCCTGCCCGGGCGCTCGGGTCGGGGTGACGGGGTCGCATCTGTCGTCGCGGCCATGGTGAGCCTCTCCTGCCACGAATCCGTTGCCACGGATCCGTCCAAGGGTCGCCAAGCGCTCGGGGGTGAGGCGCCATCGCCCTCATCTCCCATGATGGCCGCGCCGCGCCGCCCGCGCCTCACCAGCACAGGGCAACCCACCCATCGCCCGCGTCGACAACACTGCGGTCAGTGCACCTGGTCGGGCGGTGCGGTGCCAGGGGCGCCGGGGTGGTGAACAACCCCGGCCTCCCGGAATCCTTCCCTGTCCGGCTAGCCCATCGCGGCAATGCCAGGTGCGATGTGCTCGGCGATCTGGTGGGTGAAGCTGACCGGGTGCCGGTCGGGCAGCACCTGGATCTCGCTGATACCCAGGCTCGCGTACGCCTCCGCGTCCGCGAGAAAAGCGTCCGGCCTGGCCAGCACCGGGCCGTTGTACATCACGGTCTTCGCGATGGCGTCGTAGTCACGGTCCTCCGCGGCGCAGTGGGCGCGCAGCACATCGAGCTTGTGGGCCACTTCTTCCTGGTCGGTGGCGAACAGATTGCAGGCGTCCGCATACCGGGCGGCCAGGAGCAGGGTCTTCCTCTCGCCCCCGCCGCCGATCATGATCGGCGGGCGCTCGCCGATCGGCTCGGGCACACACAACGTCTCGGCGAGCTGGTAATGACGGCCCCGGAACGGGCCGTTGTCGTCGCTCCACATCTGCAGGCAGATCAGGATCGTCTCCTCCAGTCGTTCGAACCGCTCGGCGACCGGAACCACCGGCACTCCGAGCCCGTACTGCTCCCGCTCGTACCAGGAGGCGCCGATACCCAGCCTGGCCCTGCCGCGCGACAGCACATCGAGGCTGGTGACGATCTTCGCCAGCAGCCCGGGGTGCCGGTACATCACACCCGTGACCATCAGGCCGAGCGTCATGCGCTCGCTCACCGCCGCCACATAGCCGAGCGTGGTGTACCCCTCCAGCATCGGGTCGTCGGCAACGGTCTGCCCGGTCTCCATCTGAAAGTAGTGATCCATCACGGTGAACGACGAGATCCCCGCCTGTTCGGCGATCCTCACCGACTCCGCGAGCGTCGGCGCGATGAGCGCGGGGTCGGCCGGTGTCGAATAGTTCCAGTAGTGCAAGCCGAGATTCACGTCCGACCTCCGCAGGTCAAGGGAGAGCGGGCCGGGACGGCGTCGCCGCCCCGGCCGAAGTGTTCAGGACGCGTGCTTGGCGTACTCGCTCTGCACTGCGTCGACGCTCACGTACTCGCGGTCGGGCAGGTTCCTCGCGACGGTGGCACGTTCCGTGAGCCCGTTCGCATCCATTCAATTACCCTATGCAGTCTCTCGTCACGCTACGCGAGGTCGAAGTCATCGGCATTTCGGTACGCCCGGCCGAGCGGCCCCTGCGCTCGGCACGGATACGCCACGGATACCGTCGGGGTCGCCGGGGTGCGCGGCTCACGGGATACAGCACCGTTCCTGCCGTCCGACCGACGCATACGGGTCAAAGACGGGCCCTTCTCGGACGCGGCTTCGCCCTGCTGCTGACGTCGACGTCGCGAAGGACATCTTCGATCCCGGCCGTTCATACGCCTCCGGGGAGGAAACACGTGCGCGCACGCGGATCACGTACAAGCGTCCTCGCGGCGGCACTGGCTGCGGCAGCAATCGCGGGTGGCGTCACAGCATCGGCGAACTTCGCTCGCCGGACACCCGCGGCGGCAGACCGGGCCCGGCTGTCCCAGCTCGCTCAGAGCTACCTGCAACAACGCGCCCACCAGGTGACCCGCGCCGCCGCACAGTCCCCCACCGCCGAACCACCGGCCGCGGCCACACCGTCGATGCGAGCCGGGTTGCGGGCGGAATTCGCCGCGCTGGTCCGTCAAGGCCGCGCCTACTGGCAGGCCGACGGCGGGTACATCCGCGCCACGGTCGACGTGACGGTGGACGACGCGGCCGAGGAAGGAGACACCGTGACACTGCGCATCACGGAGGACACCCGCCTCTACCACCCGTTCACGTCCGCTCAAGCAGCGGATGGAGCCCCGGAGTACGAGGAGTACTCGCTCCCCCACACAATGACCTTCATCCGTGGCCCTTCGGGGTCCTGGCTGCTCGCCTCGGACAAGGCCGAACTGGACGGCGGGCTCGCGCCGAGCACGCAGGTCGCCGCGTCCGGCCCGGGGTGAGCGGCTCCGCACTCAACATCGAAATGATCGCCGCAGAACAACATCGCACGCCAACTCCGAGGGGATGACCGACGCCGGACGCGACCTCAGCGCCTGACGGCCCAATGTCCGGCCCGCACACCGGGAATCCTTGCCACGCTCGGGCTTCGAGGGCGCCCGATGGGGCAGGTTACGGAAACCGGCACGGAGGGTACGCGGAGGACTCCCCTGCGCGGACGGCCGCGCATACCCTGGCACGTATGACCACGGGGGATGAACTGCTCCTGCTCGCGATAGGCCCGGGCAGGCGACGAATCCGGATACGGGCCGAGGACCGGCTCCGGTTCGCCTTGCGGGCCTCGGAGTTGGCGGATCTGGTCCTGGCCGGACGGATCACCATCGGCCCCCGAAAGATCGAGGTGTTGGACCCCCGGCGCGTCGAGGACCGCCGCCTGAACAACGTCCTGCGCAGTCTGGGCGCGACTGTGCCCCCGCCCAGCCTCAAGGACTGGCTGCGCCGCACACCGCGCTCCCTCACCACCGAGTACCTCTCCCGGCTGGAGGACCAGAGGGCGGTCCGGGTCCGCCGGTGGCGCGACCCCGGCGGCCGTAAGCGCCACGACATACTCTCCGTCGACCTGCCGCGCCGCCGGGCGGTGCTGGCCCGCCTCGACAGCGTGGTCCGCTCCGGCTCCGCGACGTCCACCGCCGACCGCGACCTGACCCTCGCCGCCCTCGTCCAGACCGCGGGCCTGGCCCCTGCCGCCTACCCCGGCCTGCGGGGCATCGCCGACCGCCGCCGTTTGGCCGCCCTCACCGCGACCAACCGCCTCGCCCCTTCAACCGCCAGAGCGGCCTCGGCCGCCGACGAGGAATTCGCTGCGGCACTGACCACCGGCGCCGACATCTTCACCCGCCAGCTCATCGACGAACTCAGCGACCTCTACGCCGACTTCACCACCGGCGGCCACGGCCTCGGCCACGACCTGGACCCGGGCAGCTGGTCCGAGGGTGGCGCAGGCGGCACCGGCCACCACGGCGGTGGTCACGGAGGCAGCGGCCACGGCGGCTGGTGACACCGACAGCCGGGAGTCGCAGGGCGGCTGGGCCGCCTCGCCCCTGTTCGGCGGCATCCTCGCCTCGGCGGTCTCCGCCCGGCTGGACCCGACGTCAGGCGCTCCAGAGGGCTTGACCAAAGCAGCCGAGCAAGGCGTCCTGCTCAGCGGACAGAACCTTCCGGCGGCACTGTCCGGCGTCGTCAGGGAGACGGACAGGGCGGTCCTGGGCGGCTACTCCGTCATCCTTTGGTGGGCGGTCGGCCTCACGCTGCTCGCGGGCCTGATCGCCGGCCTGCTGGTCACGGCCAAGGCACCGAGTGGTGACCCCGGCTCCCGTTGATCCCGTGCACCGGCCGATCCACCGGCCCGGCGGGCTACGGCGATGATCCGCGACATCAAGGCCGGCAAAGCCGACCACCTGCTGTAGCAGGCCGCCGGTCGCCCACCGCCCTCAGAGCGCTCCCCCCGCGCGCTGGGGGCAGCAGACGCCCGGTGAGAGATTTACCACATCAATTGCTACCATCGGCTCATGGATACTCCTGCGGAATACGGCCCCGACGAGGGCCCCGCCCAGAAGGTCAGCGTTTCCATGCCCGCCGGCCGGATCGCTGCCGTGAAGGCACGGGTCGGAGCCCGCGGCTTCTCGGCCTACATCAGTGCGGCCGTGGAGCGGCAGATACAGCGCGATCTGCTGGAGGAGCTGCTCCAGGCCAAGGAAGCAGAGATCGGCCCACCGAACCAGGAGATCCAGGACTGGGCTGCGGGAATCTTCCGGGAAGCCGAAGGCCTGTCGCTGCAGGAAGGCGTCGAGCCGACAGCGGAGGGGGAATCCAGGTGGGACGCCCACAAGGCCAGCTGAGCCACGGCGTCCTTCTCCTCGACTCCGAAGGGCTGAACCGGTTCGTCGACAATGATCCCCGGATCGTCGGACTGGTCCGGGCTGCGCAGTCCAAGGACACCTTGGTCGCTGTCAGCAACCTGACGCTGATCGAGACTTGGCATTCAAAGGTCCGAATGGACCGCTTTCGGTGGCACGTGTCCCGTCTCGAAGTGCTACCTGTGACCGAGACGATCACGTGGCAGGCCATCGACCTGCTTCGCAATGCGAACCTCCATGGACACAAGTACGCCATCGATTCCGTCGTGGCCGCAACGGCATTGAGCTACGCGGGTCCACGGGTCGTCGTCACATCGGACGTGGACGACATCAACAAACTCTGCGGAGACCGGGTGCGAACCGTGGGCGTCTGAGAAAGCGCATGCGAAAGGGTCGGGACCGCAGGAGTCAGGGTCCCGGCCCGTGGTCGGCCGGCCAGGAAAAGCTTCCGCGCGGGCCTGATCGAGACGGGTGGAGCTGCCACAGGGGCGGCCCTTCGTGTTCGCCGCTTACTGCCCAGGCAGCACAACTGAGCGACGGTGGGCACCGTGAGCGGGGAATGTCTGGCAGCTCGGGCGGGACACGGTGTCCCGGTCGGGAATGTCAACGGGGCAACATGACCCAGGACTTGATGCCCAACTGCGGCGGTGAAGCCTCGCAGGCACCCCACTCACCGCCCCAGTCGTCCACAACAGCGGCCAGCAGCCACAGCGCCCGCCGACGCCGCGACTCGCAGAGCGTGGCCACGTCCGGGTCGAGGTGGTGGGGGTGCTGGTCCCAGACGAGGAGGCGGAGCACGTCGTCCCGGTGGCGCAGGGATACGTACAGCTCCTTTCCCGGGCTCATCCTGGCGGTGACGGTAATGAGTTCGGACGCCGCGAGCGTGGCCGGCCAGGCGTACGGGGCCAGCCCGTGCGTCTTCAGGGCGGCGGCGATCGCCATACGGCCGATGAGCGCGCTGCGGACGTCGCCGGGGAGGGTGAAACTCAGCGCGAGCCCGCGCGCGGAGCGACCCTTGGAGCGCAGGTAGGGCTGGGGGTACTGCTGCGGGTTGGGATGCGGGCTGCCGGGATGCGGATACGGGACCGGCATACGCGTCTCGGCGACGGCCGGGCAGAGCGCGGCGAGTGGAGATGAGTGCATGGCTGACTCCCCTGATACGGGTGGCGAGTTGGCGGTGTCTCTCTTTCGCGTGGGTGCGCACGAGTGGCTCACACGGTTGCGCTGCGGACGAGCAGTGGCCTGTCTCCCTGACGCGGGACTGCCCCTCCCAGGGAAGGAGGTTGCGGGCAGGACCACGCGATGCACTTCCAGTTCGTCGCCGCTGTGTGAGCGGTGCATAACTTAATGTAGCCCTCGGAGGGCAAAATAACCCTCTCCTTTTGGCGAATGAACCCTTTCGTGGCCGCGTCGCACGCGCACGCGGCAGACTGCCGGTGACCGCATGCGGAAAGGAACGGCATGGCAGCAAGGACGTCCCCCACCGAACGTCAGAAGCGGCTCGGTGTCGAGCTGCGGAGGATGCGCACATCGGCCGACGTCTCCGCCGAGTTCGCGGCCGGCCTGCTCGGCGTGGACCGTGGCAAGATCTCGAACATCGAGGCCGGCGCACGCCCCATCAGCCCGGACCGCCTACGCACGCTGGCCTGCAACTGCGACTGCACGGACGAGAAGTACATCGACGCACTCGTCGAGATGGCGCAACCACGCGGACGTGGCTGGTGGGAAAGATATCGAGGCGCTCTGCCTCAAGGTCTGCTCGACATCGCCGAACTGGAGGCGCACGCGCTCCGCATGCGAGCTGCGTACTCGATGCACATCCCGGGCCTGCTCCAGACCTCTGATCACGCCCTGGCCCTCTTCCGAGTGGTGATCCCCCAGCTGCCGGAACGGGAGGTCGCGCTGCGGCTTGCACATCGCGTGGAGCGCCAAGAGGTTCTGGACGGGGATACGCCGCCGTCCTTCACAGGAATCGTTCACGAGGCAGCACTGCGCATGCAGTTCGGCGGCCGCGCCGTGGCGCGCGCCCAACTGGATCACTTGCTGAAGAAGTCCGAACAGATGAATGTGACGCTTCTGGTCATCCCCTTTGAGGCAGGAGCTTTCCCCGGCGCCGGGCAGACCGTCCTGTACGCAGAAGGACCGGTGCCTCAGCTCGACACCGCGCAGATCGACAACTCGCACGGACCCCTCTTCGTCCACACGGACGCGCAACTGGCGAAGTACCGGGCTCACTTGGACTGGATGGAGGGGATCGCACTGTCGCCGGACAAGTCGCGGGGCTTCATCCACAACATCGCACGCCAACTCTGAGGAGATGACCGATGTCGGACGTCAACTGGGAAGACTCATTCTGCGGAGAAGGTAACTCCTGCTTCCGGATCGGAACCGATGAACAGGGCAACAGCTACATCGCGGTCACCGGCGCGGAGGAGCACTTCCTCACCGACAGCCGCGAGGCTCTCCAGCAGTTGATCCGCGACATCAAGGCGGGCGCTGCCGACCACCTGCTGTAACGCCGCAGGGCCCGGTACCGCGAACTGGTCGCAGTACCGGGCTTAGGATCTCGCGCTCCGCGCCATAGCGCGTCGTGCTGACCAGCGCCTCCTCAGACTGTCTCAGTCCTTGTCCACGTGTTCGCGTCTCAGTTTCGTGGCACTTCTTCAGGACTGGATTCCGCTGTCGTGTGCTGCTGCGGCGCAGCTACGTCCGCGGCTTCATGTCCGGCGTCGCGCCACTGGGCGAAGCGGTCGTAGACCGTCTGCCAGGCCCGAACTCCAACGGCATCTCCCGCCACTGGCTGCCGGCGCGGAACCGTCAGATCGCGCTCTCGAACTGCTCGCGCAGGTGCTCCGGTTACGGGTCGTAGCGCCCGACCGGCAGAATCGGCTGAATCAACTCCCGCTCGCCGTCGCTGAGTTCACGTTGCGCCACGCAGGCTTTCCACCAGCCCGGAGGCCACACCGACCCAGAACCGACAGAATTGATCACGCTCCAGACGGGGCCTGGTGGAGTCAAGGCCGTCACCGGGCGGCGAGTGGTCGACAAGGGCTTCGGGCTGCAACCGTTGACTGAATGCCCACGTGCGGAAAGTGCAATCTTGCTCAGATTCGCACTGTTTGCTGCTGGCAAGTCCTTGCCACGGCAAGGACTTGCCGTCATCAGGCCTTCACGTCGGCGTTACCGGCCGATAGACCCATGGCATGTTCTCTCCCTCTCAGGCTTCCGCCTTCCGGCGCAGACGCTGGCAGCTGATCTCGGCCGCCACCGCGGTGCCGCTGCTGGCGTCGGGGCTCGCAGTTCTGCAAGCGCCCGCACAAGCCGCTCCGAGTAAACCCACCGTTCCCGCCAAGCCCTCGGCGACCCACAAGGTCACCCTGGTCACCGGCGACGTCGTCACAGTCACCACGATGGCCGACGGCAAGCAGACCGCCGACGTCGACCGGCCGGACAGCGCCGTCGGCGGCGTGAAGATCCAGGAGATCAAGGGTGACCTGTTCGTCATCCCGGACGAGGCGGCGCCGCTGCTGGGCACGGACAAGCTGGACCGGCGGCTGCTCAACGTCACCGACCTGATCGAGATGGGCTACGACGACGCGGAGTCGGCCGCGGTGCCGCTGATCGCGGCGTACGCCCAGCCGAAGTCCCGCTCGGCCGTCGAGCCGACGGCCCCTCGCGGCAGCAAGCTGACCCGCAAGCTCAAGGGCATCCGTGGTGCCGCGCTCAGCACCGAGAAGCGGCAGGCCCGCACCTTCTGGACCACCGTCGCGCCGCAGGGCAGCGCGAAGTTGGGCGCGGGTGTGTCGAAGCTGTGGCTCGACGGTCGCGTGAAGGCCAACCTGAAAGAAAGCGTGCCGCTGATCGGCGCGCCCGAGGCCTGGGCGGCCGGCTACACCGGCAAGGGCGTCAAGGTCGCGGTGCTCGACACCGGCATCGACGTCAACCACCCCGACTTCGTCGGCCTGATCGACGGCACGACCAGCTTCGTGCCGGGTGAGGGCGTCACCGACGTCAACGGGCACGGCACGCATGTGGCCAGCACGATCGTCGGCTCCGGCGCCGCCTCCGGCGGTGACTACAAGGGCGTCGCCCCCGGCGCCGACCTGTTCGTCGGCAAGGTGCTCGGCGGCGCGGGGGGCTACGGCCAGGACTCCTGGGTCATGGCCGGCATGCAGTGGGCCGCCGAGTCCGGTGCGGACGTCGTCAACATGAGCCTCGGCGACTCCTACCCGACGGACGGCAGCGACCCGATGTCGCAGACGGTCGACGCGCTGTCCGCGCAGTACGGCACTCTGTTCGTCATCGCCGCCGGCAACGCGGGCCCGGAGAGCATCTCCGCCCCGGGCGCGGCCACCTCGGCGCTGACCGTGGCCGCCACGGACAAGCAGGACCAGCTCGCGTCCTTCTCCAGCACCGGCCCGCTGGCCCACTCCGGCGGCATGAAGCCGGACATCGCCGCGCCCGGGGTGCGCATCACCGCGGCCCGCTCGCAGGAGATGACCGACGGTGGTGCGGGCCTTTACCGCACCCTCAGCGGCACCTCGATGGCCACCCCGCACGTGGTCGGCGCGGCGGCGATCCTGGCCCAGCAGCACCCGGACTGGACCGGCGCGCAGCTCAAGGAACACCTGATGAGCACCGCGAAGGGCCTGGCCGACAGGTACTCGCCGTACGAGGTCGGCACCGGCCGTGTCGACGTGGCCGCCGCCGTGCGCACCACGGTCCGCGGCACCGGATCGCTCTTCTTCGGCAACTACACATGGCCGCACGAGCCGAGCGACGTCGCCGTCACGAAGGACCTGACCTTCACCAACACCGGTTCCGCCGCCGTCACGCTGAACCTGGCCCTGACCAACGACGGCGGCCCGTTCACGCTGGGAGCCACCACGGTGACCGTCCCGGCGGGCGGCACCGCCGCCGTCCCGGTGGCCGGTGACCCGCAAGCCGCCTCGGTAGGCCGACACGTCGGCTACGTGATAGCCACCGACGCGGCCACTGGGAAGCCGGTGACCCGCACGTCGGTGGCGCTGCTCAAGGAGGCGGAGCGCTACGACCTGAACATCAAGCTGGTCGGCCGGGACGGCAAGCCCGCCGCCGGCTGGGTCGACATGAACCTGGCCGGAGACGTCTGGCCGTGGTCGGTCTACGTCGACGGCTCGACCACCATGCGCATGGCACCCGGTCTGTACACCGTCGCGGGGTACCTCGACGTGGCCGGCGAGAAGGCGGACCGCTCGGGTCTGGCCGTGCTGGTCGCCCCGGAGACCGTGCTCAAGGACGGCTCCGCGGACGTGGTGCTGGACGCGAGCAAGGCACGCCTGCTGCAGACCGAGGCGCCGCAGCGCACCGAGGACCGCCAGCGCAAGGTCGACTTCAACGTCCACTACAAGGGCCTCGACCCGTTCATGGACTACCGCAGCGCGTACGTGCTGGCGCCGACGTCCGACGACGTCTACGTTGCGCCGACGAAGCCGATGACGCAGGGCGAGTTCATGCTGACGACCCGCTGGCGCAAGGGCGAGCCGCGGCTCAGCCTGAGCACGTTGGGCGGTCGGCTCCGCTTCGAGGCACTGGTGCAGGCGGGCAGCGCCCTGGGCACCGCCACGGACAAGCTGGACGCCGTCTACGCGGGCAACGGCGCGGCGGCCGAATACGAGAAGGTCATGGCCAAGGGCAAGGTCGTCGTCATCCAGCGCAGCGACGAGGTCTCGCCGCAGGAGCGCACCAAGGCCGCGGTCGCGGCCGGTGCGAAGGCGCTGATCGTGGTCAACGACGGTGTCGGTGCCCTGATGGAGTACGTCGGCAAGTCGACCATCCCGGTCGCCACCGTGCACCACGACGCGGGCAAGACCCTTGTCTCGATGGCCAAGGCCGGCATCTTGAAGCTGACCGCACAGCAGACCAAGTACACGCCGTTCGTCTACGACCTGACCCGGGACTACCCCGGCCAGGTGCCGGACCGGGCCCTGGTCTACAAGCCGACCAAGAGTGACCTCGCCCGGATCGATGCCCGCTACTACTCGGCCACGGACGGCAAGTTGGCGGAAGGCTACCGGTCCGACTTCACCCTCAGCCCGGCGGTCAACTTTCCCGACCTCGAGTGGCACCCGGGCACCCGCACCGAATGGGTGACCCCGGGCCAGGTCTGGAGGGAGTTCCACACACAGGGCGTCGACGGAGCCCTGCCGTGGACGATGGTGTCGGGCGACAACACGTATGCCAAGGGCAGCACCACCCGTCTGGACTGGTTCGCTCCGGCGACCCGGCCCGGCCAGAGCGAGTCCTTCGGTGTGTACAACTCCCGTTGGCAGGACTACATGACCTGGAACGTGCAGGCGTGGGCCTCCGCCAGCGACAACATGCGGCTGGGCGGCTACCTGCCGTGGGGCAAAACACCGTCCCACCTGCAGATCTTCCAGGGCGACACGCTGATCTACAACAACCCGGCCCGCGGAGACATGCAGTGGCGCAAGGTGCCGGCGGGCAACCTGCCCTACCGCGCCGTCCTCGACGCGGAGCGGCCCGGTGACGTCTTCCGGCTGTCGACGCGCACCCACACCGAGTGGACGTTCATGTCCGACACCGTCGACTCGGACGTCGCCGAGCGGTTCTCGGTGCTGAACCTGAACTACAAGCTGGAGTCGGATCTGCACGGCGACGTCAAGGCCGATGCGACCCAGCAGATCGCGCTCAAGCCGGTGTCGATGGACCTCGGCACCGTGCCGGGCACCGTCACCACGGTGAAGCTGGACGTCTCGTACGACGACGGCGCCACCTGGCAGAAGGTGACCCTGACCATGGGCGCCGACGGCTACTGGAAGGGTTCGTTCAGGACGGCGAAGAAGCCCGGCGGCTTCCTCTCGGTCCGCGCGAGCGCCGGGACGGACAGCGGCTTCAGCGTCAAGAACGAGATCATCCGGGCGTACGGCCTGCGATGAACCGCATTGTCGGGCCCCGGGGAGGCGACTCCCCGGGTCCCTTCCCGTCACACCCGCTCCCAGCAGGGACTATTCAGGGTCTGCCGCCATGGCGCATACTCTCCCCGCTGCGGCAAGCGGAAGGGAGTCGGTCGCCGATGCTGGATGTTCTGGGCCTCGAACCCGATGACGAGCGCGTCTACCGGACGCTGCTCGGACGGCCGAACTCCACCGCGATGCTGCTGTCGGATCTGCTCGCCCTATCGCAGGCCGACGTCGACAAGGCCCTGTCCCGCCTGGTCCAGTGGGGACTGGTGATCAGGTCGGCGGATGAGCAGTTCACCGCCGCGCCGCCGGCCATGGCGCTCGGCGCTCTCATCAGCCAGCGCCAGGACGGGCTGCGCATGGCAGAGCAGGCACTGGTGACCTTCGCCGAGGAACACCGGGCGGCGATGACCGGGAGCAGCATCAGCGATCTGATCGAGGTCGTCACGGGCGTCGACGCCATCCGTCATCGCTTCCTACAGGTGCAACAGGCAGCCCGCACGCAGGTCCGCACCTTCATCACCGCACCGTTCCTCGCCGTGCCGCCCGACGAGAACACGGCCGAACCCGTGGCCATCGACCGCGGCGTGCGCTTCCGGGCGGTACTGGACCGGGCCGTGCTGGCAGAGCCGGGCATCATCACCGATGCGATCGATTCACTGCGCAACGGCGTGCAACTGCGTGTCGCCGACCAGCTGCCGATGAAACTCGTGCTGGCCGACGCCGACCTCGGCCTTGTCCCGCTCGCGGTCACACCAGCCGGAGAGCCCGGCGCCGTGCTGCTGCACCGCAGCGGCCTGTTGGATGCGCTGGACGCGCTGTTCGAGACAATATGGCGCACCGCCCACCCGCTCGAGCTGTCGGGCACCGGCGGAGAAGCCGAAACCACCGTCGAGCTCGGTGCGGAAGGCCCGACCGACCTCGACCGAAGGATCCTCGCGCTCCTGCTGGCCGGCCTGACCGACCCGACGGCCGCAACACAGCTTGGTCTTTCACCGCGCACGCTGCACCGACGCCTGCGCCACCTCATGGACATAGCCGGAGTTCGGACCCGGATGCAGCTTGGCGCCTACGCCATCCGACACGGCTGGATAGAGCACACTGAAGGTCCTGTGCCGTTCGGAAATGCGACTGCTTCAGACTGACTCGGCACGGACTTTGACGACAACAGCTTCATCGCCGTCCTCGGCAACGAGAACCACTACCTCACCGACAGCGGCGAAGCGCTCCGCCAGATGATCCGCGGCATCAAGGCCAGTAGGGCCGGCCACCTGCTGTAACAGCAAGGGCCCGGCACCGCGACGGGCTCGCGGTGCCGGGCCCCTGTGTGTGCGGGTGCCTCAGGAAGAGGTGCCGCGCGGGAAGGAGACCTCCACGCGGCGGTTCTTCTTGCGGCCCTCTTCAGTGCCGTTGTTGGCGATCGGGTACTGCTCACCGTAGCCGCGGATATCGAAGCTGACGGTCGAGCCCAACTCCTTGACCAGCACCGACTGCACGGCGTTGGCGCGCTGCTTGGACAGCACGTCACCGTGGGCCGAAGAACCGAGATTGTCGGTGAAACCGAAGACGCGCACCTTGGTCGCGTTCTGCTTCTTGATCTCGGCCGCGATGGCTGCGATACGGGAGTTGGCCGCGGAACTCAGTTTCGCGCTGTCCTTGCCGAAGAGGACCTCGGCCTGGAGCGCGAACTTGATGCTCGCGTTGCTGTCCTCGCGACGCTCATCGCCGCCCTCGTCCTCGATGACCTGGACGATGTCGAGGACCTTGGCGGGGGCGAGCGTGCTGCCTTCGGGCATCTTCAGATCAGGGTCGTTGGGGTCGAGCTCGACCGGAGGCACCGATGTCGCCTCGGTGCCGGGAGGCACGCTTGGGCCGTCATCGGCTAGCGCTGATGAGGCTCCCAACAACGTGGCAGTGGCCATCAGCATGGCTGAAGCAACGGAGAGTCCGGCGACGCCGATTGGCTTCATCCAAGTTCGGTTGTGGGTCATATCAGCCGTCACCCTGAGATCTTCAGGGACGCCGTCGCGAACGACGGCAGAGTGAAATCAACCTCGGTCGTCGTACTCGGGGGCGCCGGGAACTGCATGAAGACTGGGATCGTCTTGCCAGCCAACAACGGAGGGATGCTTGTGGTGCAAAGGCACCGATTCTCCGTGTCACGAAGCACGTAGTAGCGCTTCTTCCCTGCCTTGTCCACCAGCGTGGCACCGGCGACAGAGTTCGGGTTCCTGGCGAGGATCGCGCTCTCCGATCCCGCCCACGAACTGGTGTTACGCGTCTGGCCACTGTCGTTCGTGATCTGTCCCTGAACGGTGACGAAGCCTCCAGAATCGCGCTTCACTTGATTGACGACGAGTGTCAGCCCGTCTCCCTCAACCTCCGCAAGCTTCACATTCGGGTCCACGTTGTCCCCAGCGGCGGTGTCCTCCTGCTTCGCTCCCTTGTCCCCGTCAGAGGACTCGGAAGGCTCGGAAGATGGCGACGAACCGGCATCGTTCGTCTTTCCGCCACCATCAGTGCCGCAGCCTGTGACAGCCAAGGCCAGCGCCGCCGCCAGCGAGACGGCTGCCACTGCCCTTCGGGACTTGGTGGAGCGCCGAATGCTCATGGGTTCTGATTCCTTTACTCGTCGTTCGCTGTCAATTGTCGACCAGGTGCACGTCGTAGAGCTTCTTGCTCACCTCGGACCAGAGCGGGGGTCTGCTCGGCTCGATTTCGAGCACCCCGGCGTCCCCGCACGGGAAGATGTACAAGTCCTGGTCACCGTCATCGTTGAAGTCGAAGGCCCTCCATCCGAGGCAACGGAACTCGACAATGGCAGTGGCCTTGGCCTTCGCGAACTTGTTCTCCGTACCGGGAATCACCGACGAGTCCACCGGTTTGCGGCCCTCGACCTCAACCGTGATCCGGTCCCGATAGCCTGCACGTGTCGTCTGGCAGGGGCTGACGACGTCCGCCTGATTCGCTGCGGCAAGTCCCTGAGCCGCAGGGCACCCGGTAACCGCGTGGACCTGAAGGAACTGCTCCAGCATGTTCCCGGGGAGCGATGCGAGGAACGGGGCCCCGAAGTCCTCACGAGTCTGTTGAGCGGCAGCCAGCGCGGCGGCGTCCGCCGCCCCCTGGGCCCCATTGCGCAAGGCCGAGGCCTTACCGACGGCAAAGAATGCGAACACGAGGAAGAGCAGGCCCGCCACCATCACTACATAGATGGGGAAGGCCTGCCCTGCATCGTTGCGCGAACGACCAATCATCACTGAGCGGTGATGGAGTCCACCAGACCGGAGATGCGACCGGAGATCGCGCCACCGATACCCGTAGCCATGATCGCGCCGATGATCGCCACGACCACCAGGATGATGCCCAGGTACTCGAACGCCGTCTGACCGCGGTCCTTGGCCTCGTAGCGCTTCTGGATCGCACTGACCGCAGTGTTGGCCCAGCCGTTGACGCGGACGGCGGTCTTCAGGGTGATGTTCGACATGGGGTTCCCCTCCAGATTCGGCCGACCGGAAGCCGGCCGACTCGCACGCTTCTTGGGTGCCGCCTGCGGTTCCGGCTTCCTCCTGGCCGGAGCCGCTGGCGACATGAGAAACATACGGCCGGACACCCGGCTCGCCGGAGGGTCCCAGGGCCCATTCCCGGGCCCAAAGCGTCAGTTGGGTCTCTGCCGCCGGTTCGTGTTGGACCCCACGCCCCGCACGTACGGCTGCAGACCCGATCCCGCTACCACTCCCCCGCTCAGTCACGATGACCACCGGCCCCGCTTACCCCTTGCCCCGCCGCGGGGGCCGTGCCGAGCCAGCGCGCGATGGCCTCGCTGCGGCTGGCGCTGTGCAGCTTGGTGAAGATGCGGTTGATGTGGTTCTTGACCGTCTTCTCACTGATGAAGCAGGTGGCGGCGATCTGCTGATTGCTCATGCCGGACGCGATCAGCTCCATGACCTCCACCTCCCGTGAACTCAACCCGTACTGCTGCCTGTTGAGAGCCACGACCGGACCCCCGGCCATGGAAGACTGTGCCACAACTGGTTGCAGATGCGAAAGACCCTGTGATGGTCGGATCGGTCGCGCCGCAGGTGGAGCCGGTTCGGGCTTGGGGGCATGTGCAGGCGCACCGTATTGCTGGACCGGACTCGGGGCGTGGCCGTCGTAGCCGGGCCCCTGGTACGGAACGCCCGTGGTCAGGGCCGCGCCGAGTCCCTCTGGGAGCGGTCGTCCCTGTGGCCCGGGGCCCTGACGCATATGAGCAAGGAGGGCGTTGGCCGCGGTGGCGGTGAAGTGGGCGCGTCCGTCCTTGGTGTCGCGTACGGCCTGTACCAACTGGTCGGCCGTGAACTCGCCGTGGACCAGATAGCCGCCCGCGCCCAGCCGGAGCGCCTCGTGGACGATCTCGCTCTCTCGGCTGTAGGTCAGCATCATGACCGGCGCGACCTGTACGAGGTGAGGCAGGGCGGAGATGCCGTCGACGCCGGGCATACGGACGTCGAGCAGGACGACATCCGGGCGGTGCTGCACGGCCATGTCGTAGGCCTGGCGGCCGTCTGCGGCCTCGGCTACGACTTCGATGTCGTCGCGGCCGGAGAGCAGGACGCCCAGGCCGGCCCGTACCACTGGGTTGTCGTCGGCGACGACGACCCGCAGGACACCGGGAAGGGCCGTGGGCGGCGCCGCGGGGAAGGGAGGAATGGACTCGGATGCCGCTGACTGCTGGGGGGCGGGAACGGGGAACGCATTGGAGCTGGGCTCCGAGTTGAGCGGGGTGACGTGCGAGGACGTGTGCTGGGAGGCGTGGTTCTGCGCTGCCCAGTTCTGGCCCGACGCGCGGGAGACGTCGTCCGGCATCTGCGACCTCCTCTCAGGGTTTTATGGGGGGTGAGGATGGATTTGGAGCTGTTCAGTTGGGTTGTTTTGCTTCGAGAGCGGTACTGAGAGCGGCGATCGGGAGTTCCAGGCGGACTTCGGTTCCCCTGGCCGCCTGGCCCTTTCCGATCCGGATGCGGGCGCCGATGGACGCGGCGCGTTCGACCATGCCGACGAGGCCGAAGTGTCCGGCCTGTCGGAGGTCGTCGAGCGTCGTGCCCGGGGGCAGCCCTTGCCCGTCGTCGTAGACGCTGACGCGCAGAACATCGCCCTCCACGCCGACGAGTACGACGAGGTAGGTGGGGTGGGCGTGGCGGTGGGCGTTCTCCATCGCTTCGGAGGCGACGGTGAGCAGCTGGCGCGCGACGACTTGGGGGACGGGCGGGATCGGTGCGTCGTTGAGGAGTCGGAAGGTGGCCGTGAGTTCGTGACGTCGGGTGAAGTCGTCAGCACGTGCCTGGAGTTCGCGCACGACGTCCACCCCGCCGTCGAGTCCGGACTCGCGGCGCAGGTCGGAGAGGAGTTCGCGGGATTCGGCGGCGGCCCGGCGGGCGGCGCGGGCGACCAGTTCGGCCTGGCGCTTGACGGTGAGCGGGTCCATGCGGCCGGAGGAGCCGGCCAGGCCGTCGGCGGCCAGTGCCAGGCCGTGCAGGGTCTTGGCTACGGAGTCGTGCATTTCTCGGGCGAGCCGGGTGCGTTCGCCCTCCACGGCCTCGCTGACTGCCAGGCGGGCCCTGGTCTCGGTGAGGGCCTGGCTGGCTGTCCCGAAGCGAAGGAGCAGGTTGCGCAGGGTGACGCCGACGGCGCCTGCGATGACGCAGAAGCCGGGGAGGAGGAACACCGTGGCATCGGCGGGCTGCAGTTTCGGGTCGGTGCCGTGCACGCCGAGGACGATGACGATCTGAAGTGCGGTGAAGACCGCCGCGCCGCGCCAGCCGTAGACGAGTCCGGCCAGCAGCGGGGTACAGACGGTGACGTACGCGAGGGTGGACTCCGGGCTGGCGGTGATCAGCAGCAGGGCGCCGAAGATGGCGTCTATGCCGAGCAGCCAGGGGTGGCGCAGGAGTACGGGTCCGAAGCGTTCCCAGTCGCGGAAGAGGACGTACGAGCCCATGAAGGTGACGAGGATGGCCGAGCCGATCAGCCAGGAGGCCGGGCCGGAGGCGGTGTGGCCGATCGCGAACGGTGTGGCTATGGCGATCATCGCGAGCCGAAAGCCGAAAACCTGGCGGCACATCGCCTGGAGCGCGTTCAGCTGGATCGCGAACGCCGGGCGTGAACCGGGATCGGCTATGGCCTGACGCACCTCCGCATTCAGTCCGGAATGGGTGCCGCTGAGTTGGAACGACATGAGCCTGTCACCTCCCTCCGACCGTCCTGCTCGCCGTCCGCCTCGTTCACGTCATCCGCCCGCGAGGAAGCCGAAGTCGATGTTGGCTCCGTAGACGAAGCCGACCGTCAGCAGCACCAGGGTTCCGGGGAGGAGGAAGGTGGTGACCGCGAAGGTCGCCTTGGGGACGGCCCTGGCGGCCTTTCGGCGGGCGTTCTGGGCGTCGGTGCGGCGCATGTCGTTGGCGATCTGGATCAGCGTCTCAACGATCGGCGCACCGAGCTCCTCGCCCTGCTGGAGCGTGGTCACGAACATCGCGACCTGCTCCGAGTCGTTGCGCTTGCGCAGCTGCTCAAAGGCCTCGCGGCGGCTGACTCCCATGTCCATCTGGCGCAGAGTGATGCGGAGTTCGTCGGCCCAGGGGCCCTCGTACTTCTCGGCGACGCGTCCCAGCGCCTGGCGGAAGCCGAGGCCGGCCGAGACGACGACGGCCAGGACGTCCAGGAAATCGGGGAGGGTCCGGTCGATGTGGTCGCGGCGGACGCGGACCGCCGACCAGATGCCGACCTCGACCCAGAAGAGGCCGAAGGCGATCAGCAGCAGGGCGAGGAAGATCTGGCCGCGCATGAGCATCGTGAAGGCGCCGAACGCGCCGAGTCCGCCGTAGACGGCGCGGCGGGCGGCGTAGCGGTCGATGGTCAGACCGCCCGGATTGCCCGCCAGGTCGATCTGGCGGCGCTTCTTGTTGACGGCCTTGGGTCCCATCATCCGCAGGACCGCAGGGGCCCAGCGCATGCCGAGCCGGTCGATACCGGAACCGACCGCGCTGGTGCGGGTGGAGCCGACCTCCAGAGCGATCGCGAGGTCAACGGGGAGCTTCGCGTCGCGCCGGTACATGCGGATACCGGCCATGACTCCGTACACCGCGAGACCCATGACGCCGGCGAGCAGCAGGCCCATGTGCGCCCCGCCCATCAGACGTCGATCCGGGACATGCGGCGGATCACGATGAATCCGATCGCGTACAGGGCGATGGAGATGACCACCGCGACCTGGCCGATGAAGGCGCCGGTCATGCGGTCGAGTGCGCCGGGCATGACCGCGTTCATCAGGAGCATGGCGCCCAGGCCGAACATCGGAACGGCGTAGGCGGTGACAGTGACCTGGGAGAGCTGGGTCTTGACCTCGCGCCGGGTCTCCTTGCGCTCCTCCAGCGTCTCGGTGAGGTTGCGCAGCGAGCTGACGACCGTACCGCCGGCCCGGTTGGACAGAACGAGGGTGGTGACGAGGACGACGAGTTCGCGGGAGGGCAGCCGGTCGGTCAGCTCACTCATCGCGTCCTCGAGGGATTCGCCGACAGCGAGGCGTCGGGAGACCCGGGCCAGTTCCTCGCCCGCCGGGTCCTCCATCTCGTCGGCCGCCATACCGATGGACGTACGCAGCGCGAGTCCGGCCTGCGTGGCGTTGGCGAGGATGCGGGCGAGCTCGGGAAGCTGATTGATGAAGCGTTCGGTGCGTTTGGTCCGCTGCCAGTTCAGGAAGGCGTTGGTGCCCCAGAGGCCGATCAGAGCGGCGACCGGCCCGAAGAAGCTGGCGAGCAGCGACGAGGCGATCATCCAGAGGCCGGCCATGGCGGCGAGCGCGTAGACGAAGAACTCGCCCGGTGTGATGTCGAGGCCGGTAGCGGCCAGCTTCAGCTCAAGCTTCCGGCCCAGACCGGTCCTGCGCAGCCTGCTGTCGAGTCCCCGGAAGCGGCGGCGGCGCCCGGTCTCCGGAATGTAGCCGGTGTGCGACAGGCGGTCCACCAGGGCGTCCCGGTCGGCCTTGCCGCCGGAGTAGGCGTGCAGGCCGGTGACGCCTGTGACACCGCAGAGCAGTGTGACGCCGATCGTGAGAAGAGGGAGATTCGTCATGGCACGGTACCTAGTTGGCCTCTCGGGTGGCGAGCTGTTCGGCGGATTCGGCGACCCCGAAGGCCTGCGGGACGGGCTGGCTGGCCATGTAGAGACGCTCGGCGATCTTGCGCGGGATCGGGAGGTACCTGAACTCGCCGTTGATCCGACCCTCGGCGTCCATCGGCTGGGCGTCGAACCGGGCGACGGTCACGATGCGGTAGGGATCGCGGCCGTGCGAGTCGAGGACGGCGATCTCGGTGATCTTGCGGGAACCGTCGGCGTGCCGGGTGAGCTGGACGATGACATCGACGGCGCTGTTGATCTGGTCGTGCAGCGCCTCGAACGGGATCTTGATCTCGGACATCGAGGCCAGGGTCTGCAGACGCATGAGCGCGTCCTCGGCGTTGTTGGCGTGGACGGTGGCGAGCGAGCCGTCGTGACCGGTCGACATCGCCTGGAGCATGTCGAGCGACTCGCCGCCACGGACCTCACCGACGACGATGCGGTCGGGTCGCATACGCAGGGAGTTGCGGACCAGGTCACGGATGGTGATCTGGCCCTTCCCCTCGACGTTCGCCGGACGGGACTCCAGCCGGATGACGTGGCTCTGCTGGAGCTGGAGCTCGGCGGAGTCCTCGATGGTGACGATGCGCTCGCTGTCGGGGATGAGGCCGGAGAGCGCGTTGAGGAGCGTCGTCTTCCCGGTACCGGTGGCGCCGGAGACAATGACGTTCAGCTTGGCCTGGACGAGTCCGGAGAGCAGGATCAGCATCTGCTCGTCGAGCGAGCCGACGTTGATCATTTCCTGGAGCGTGAAGGCCCTCGGGAACCGTCGGATGGTGAGTGTGGCGCCGCTCAGCGACAGCGGCGGAATGATCACGTTGACACGCTCACCACTGGGTAGACGCGCGTCAACCATGGGGTTCGACTCGTCGACGCGGCGGTTGACGGTCGAGACGATGCGCTCGATGGTCTGCATCAACTGCTCGTGCGAGCTGAAGCGCATCGGGAGCTGTTCGACCTTGCCGCTGCGCTCGACGAAGATCTGGTCCGGTCCGTTCACCATGATTTCGGTGATGGACGCGTCTTCGAGGAGCGGTTCCAGAATGCCGAGACCGAGGGCCTCGTCGACGACCCGGCGGATCAGCTGGGTGCGTTCGACGGTCGAGAGGACCGGTCCTTCGCGGCTGATGATGTGGCTGAGTACGCGCTCCAGCCGGGCCCGCCGGTCTGCGGCGGCGAGCGAGGACATCTCCGCCAGGTCGATCTCTTCGAGCAGCTTGGCGCGGTAGGTGGCCACCATGTGGCTGTCCTCCCGCGCCCCGCCGTTCTTCTCGGGGGCGGTCATGCGTGCCCGCAGACTCATTCCGTAACTCCTCGTTCCCACTCGCTTGTTGAGCCGCTGGTCAGGCAGCAGTGCGGTGCGCCGCAGGGGTCAGGTGCGGGGCATCGTGGCGCTTCTTTCGGCCGTGCTCCAGATGTTGATGCCCGGAAGGATGTCGGGCACTTTGACGCGGGCGGTACAGGTGACCTTGTTTCTGCCCGAGCCACTCGTCCTGAAGCGGGCCCGTTCGGCGGTCCAGTCGCTCATCGCGTCCTTGCCCGCCTGCCTGTCACAGCCGCCCGACAGCGACATGCTGGCCATTCGGGCTGCCGCGCGGGCCCCTGTCCCCGCCTGGTTGGCTGCGTACGCGGCCATGCCCGCCTGGATCGCAAGGAGGCCGACCAGGAGCAGCAGGGGGAGGAAGCCCAGATACTCGATGGCGACCTGGCCGCGATCGCGGCGGGGGGTGGCGGTGGTGGTAGCGGCCGTCCGGCCAGGTGTGTGCGTGCGCTTGCTCATCGCTCAGCCCTCCAGCGGGAACGCGGCGTTGCCTTCGACCCGAAACGGCCAGTTGAGTACACCGGGCACCAGGACAGGCACCTGCAACCTGACCTCGGCCTTGTACATGCCTGACGAGGAGCGGCACTTAGTCGGCTTCATCGACTCCTGCCAGGCCTCCGGCAGGTGCTCCCTGGCCGCGGCCCGGCACTCCTTGAACCGCAGGCCCTCCGTAATGGCCCCCTGGTGCGCCGCCTTGTCTGCCGCGTTCCCCGCCAGGCTGAACGTGTAGCCGATCAGCGCGCACTGCCAGAGCGCGACCGCCAGCAGGATGATCAGCGGTGTGACGCCCAGGAACTCGATCGCGGTCTGGCCGCGGTCACGCCTGCGGCCGAGCATCCGGCCATGCACCAAGCCCCGCACCCGGCCCCGCACCGGAGACGGATCACCACAACGCCTTCCCCGTATCTCCGTGTCTGTCGTCTCGGTAAGTGCCATTGGTCAACTTGCCCCCTTGGTCGTCGCCCGGTTCCGGGCGTCGCCGTCGCGTCGGCCGACGCGTGGGCGCCCGATCGAGCCTCGGTCGTTCTTGAACATTCCGCCGCTCTTCGCGCCGCTCTTCTCCGCCTTGTCAGGAACCTTCACGATGCCCACCTCGCCCGCAAGGGCCCAGAGGGCCTGTTTCACGGTGCTCTTGGAATCGAGGTCGTGCAGCCGGCCCGCGTCGACGACGCTCTGGAGTTCCTTGAAGTTCGCGGGAACGGCTGTGTTGGCCGTGCGGGTCCCGGTGATCTTCTCGATCAGCTGCGGCTGGATCTCGGTGTTGCGGATGAACCGGTTGACGACGGTGACCGTCTCCTCCGCCTTGCGGATCTGGAGCCGCTCCCACATCCGTACGAGGCGCTTGGCGCCGCGCACCGCGATCACATCCGGTGTGGTGACCAGCAGTGCCGTGTCGGCCATCTCGATGGCCGCGGCGCTCGCTCCCTGCAGCTGGCTGCCGCAGTCGATCACCACGACCTCGTAGCGCGAACGCAGGGCGCTGACGATCTGCCGGGCCGACCGGTCGCTGACCTCCTCGGCGCTCTCGCCCTCACCGGGTGCCAGGAGCAGCGCGAGGCCGGAACCGTGGCTGAACACGGCATCGGACAGGACACGCGGCGAGATGTCGGTGATGGTCGACAGGTCGACGATGGAACGCCGGAACTGCACATCGAGGTACGAGCCGATGTCGCCGGCCTGGAGGTCCATGTCGACGAGGGCGACGGTACGTCCGGACGCCTGGGCCGCCAGGGCGAGTTGTACGGCGGTGACGGTGGTGCCGACCCCGCCCTTCGCGCCGCTGACCGTGATGACCGTACCGCCGGGGCCGGTGAAGACATCGGCCCCGCTGCTCAGGTGGCGGCGGACGCCGACGGACCACTGGGCGGCGGACTGGATCCGGTTGGCCAGTTCCTCGTAGCTCAGGGGCAGGGTGATGACACCTCGCGCACCCGACTCCATCGCGGAGGCGAACAGACCGGGGGTGACGTCGGCGGTGATCAGCACGACCCCGATGGCGGGGAAGCGCAGGGAGACCTCCCTGATCAGTTCCAGCGCCGGTACCGGACCGATCCGCTCGTGGACCAGCACCACCTCGGGCAGTTCGTCGAGCGATTCGCCCGCGAGCCGGGCGAGGGTGTCGATGAGCTGGGTCGAGTCGCTGACCGGAGTGGCCGGTTCCGCGTCGGGGAGCTGGCTGAGCAGGGTGGTGACGGATCTGGCCGCGTCGACGTCACCGACGGCCGGGAGGATCCTGGTGGTCATGCGATCCTCACTTGTCCTTGTCGATCGTGTAGGTGCGGTCGCCCGGGCGGATGGTGGCGTCGCTGCCGGAGGCCAGGAGCGCGAGGCGTACGTGCTCCGCGAAGGACTCGGCGTAGGCGATGCGCTGGGTGTCGAGCGTGTTGAGTGCGAAGGTGATCGGGACGGCCTCGGTGCCCATGTTGGACTTGCCGTCGCGGCTCGGCTCCAGGGCGGTCAGCTTGCCGACGTCCAGCACCTTGGCGTTGGAGACGATGACCTTCGACTGGGAGGGGTCTCCGTCGCGCTCACCGGCGAAGGTGGCGTAGATGTTGACCGTGGCACCGGGGGTGATCTTGCCCGCGACGCCGGTCGCGGCGTCGATCATGATGGCGATCTCCTGCTCCCCGGGCTGCAGTTCGGGGCGCTTCTGCATCATGTCGGACTGGAGCAGCGAGCCCTTGCGCAGCTGGGTGACGGCGATCTTGCCGTTCACCTCGGAGAGGTCGGTCACCGCGTTGGTGGAGAGCCAGCGCTTCGGCATCGAGATCTTCTCGAACTGGCCGGACGACAGGGCGGTATAGGGCGCTACATCGGACTTCAGCTGGTAGGCCGAGACCTCGGGGCCGACCTTGGTGTTGACGTCGCTGATCACCGAGAGCACGCCGGCGAAGGCGCCAAAGGCACACAGAACCGACAAAAGCAGGAGTATCACGCCGCGGCGCTGGCGGGAGTTCATGGGCCGGACAACCTCGTTCGAATCGGATGCGTGGGGCAGCGGACAGGAGGGCGTCTACGGAGGAAAGCGGAAGCGCTAGGACTGCGGTGGTGCGGGCGCTCCCTGGCTGAGGACACCGGCGGAGTGCATGCGGTTCTCGGCTGCGGGTAGCGGGGAGGAGCAGAACCCGCAGCGGTCACCGATGAGGTCCATTCCGCACCAGCGACAGTTCTCGCGACGTACGGAGGAAACCAGTTGGTACAGAATGGAGATGTCTGGAAGATAGGCAGCGAATTCGACCAGTTTTCCGGTTCCCCACCATGCCGGGGAAGCGGAGGGAAGCGCGGCCTCGTGAATGGCCTGGACCTGCCACGCGGGTGCCAGGGTCTGCTTCACCCATTCGGACTGCGACTGCCCTTTGGCAACCATCAGATGCGTGGCGAATTCCGGGCCGGTCGGCGGGTCCGCCTTCGGGCCGACCTTGACGAGCTGCGGGTCCGGCCCCGCGACCACGGCGAACTGGGAGCCCGGCACCCAGGACTTGGCGTGTGTCCTGAGGTCGACAGGGACCCGGTCGAACTTGGTGACGGAGTTCAGCAGGGCGCCCGCGTGGATGTAGTGCGACAGCAGCCGGGCGGCGGAGGCGACCACTCCCGGGCTGAAGTCGCAGATGGACAACTGGCGGAGCTGCCTCACGAGCACGGCGACACCCAAGGGGGGGAGGTCCACCTTGAGCAGAGCGATGCGGTCGCTTTCCAGCACGGACCGTACGGAGTAGAGCCGGCGCTCATGGGCGGGCGCGATGCCGGTCGGGTACACGGCGACGACGTAGCCGTGCTGTTCGAGCAGCACGTGCATGTCACCGATGGCCATCTCCAGCGCCTGGGCGTCAGGAGCCTGCAGCAGGGCTGCTGTCGGTGTCTGCTGGTCGGTCGGAGGTAGTACCAAGTCAGCACTGGTCACTGCTATTGCGGTCGGCACGCTGTTCCCCGTTTCGGCTCCGGCCTGACGACGGTCATGACGTCGGCCGCAATCGCTCCTGCTCCGCGGTTCTGCCTCAGCACTTTATCCACGTCTTACCTGGCAGAGAACACTTTTCGGAGGCCAGTACGACAACCTGTGCATGCCGCCTGCACAACATCTCCATGCTAAATCGGATCAAATCGAAAGTCGTTAACTCCTGTACCACTGCGGAGTGTTACGAATCCAGCTTCCGATTGCCTGCCGCCAGAAATTCATCTCCGCACGTCAGGCCGGATGCGGAACCTGCCGCACGGGGCTCCGGCAGGGCCGGATCGTCACTGTCCGAGCATCTTGGCCACGTCACCCGCACGAGGGGCGAGCGAGCTCAACAAATCGTCAATTCTTGGGGAGCCCTCGGCCGTTGCGGAACCTCTGAACGACCGTTCGCGGGTGGCCGACGGGGCGGCCGCGGAGCGCGGCGCTGCTGCATGCGTCCCGGGCCTGTCCCGGATCCGGGCGCGCTGTCCGGGACGGGCCCGGCCCATGGCCTCGTGGGCGCCCGCGTGCCACCGTGGTGCTGGGCGCCGTGCCGTGCGTGGTGGTGCGGTGGAGCGGGTGCGGCATGTGGATCAGCTGGTTCAGCCGAGGACCGCGAGCGCGTCGATCTCGATCAGCAGGCCCTCGGGGAGGCCGACGTAGACCGTCGTACGGGCGGCCGGGGCCGCCTTGAGGTTCTGCTCGCCGAAGTAGGCGTTGTAGATCTCGTTCATCTCGGCGAAGTGGTCCACGTCCGTGAGGTAGACGCGCATCATCATCACGTCGTCCCAGCTCGCGCCGCCCTCCTCCAGGATCGCCTTGACGTTGGCGAAGGTCTGGAGGGTCTGCTCGCGCAGCGTCGGACCGGCGGGGGTCGGGGCCCGGCCCTCAGCGGCGGGGAGGAAGCCGACCTGGCCGGCGACCTGGAGGATGTTCCCCTTCTTCACGCCGTGCGAGAACTTCGCGGGCGGCGTGGTGTGGGTGCTCGGGGTGAGGGCGGTCTTCTCGGTCATGGCTGTTCAGGCTTTCTTGGGTGGGTTGGTGCCGGAGTACTCCCGGCTGATGGTGTCGGCGGTGCGGCGCACCAGGGGGAGCAGGGTGAGGAGTTCCTCGGCCGTGACGACGACATTGGGTGCGGAGACCGACATCGCGGCGACGACCCGCCCGTCCGCGCCCCGGATGGGGGCGCCGACGCAGTTGATGGACTCCTCGTGGCCGCCGAGGTCGGTGGCCCAGCCCTGTTCGCGGACGACGGCGAGCTCCTTGAGGAACGCGCCGGCGTTCGGGGTCGAACGGGACGTGTACATGGGGTAGTCGAGCTTCTCGGCGATGGCCCGCCGCTCGGGCTCGGCGAGATCGGCGAGGAGCAGCTTCGCGACGGCGGCGACGGTGATCGCGACGGGCTTGCCGATCCGCGAGTACATCCGGACCGGGTAGCGGCTCTCGACCTTGTCGATGTAGAGGACCTCGTGCTCCTCGTACACCGCGAGATGCACGGTGTGGCCGCAGCTCTCGTTGAGTTCGACGAGGTGGGGGTGGGCGATCTCCCGTACGTCGAGGTTCTCGACGGCCTCCTGCGCGAGCGCGAAGAGGCGGGCGCCGAGGCGGTAGCGCTGGTCCTGCTGGCGGTAGACGAGTCCGTGCTCGTGGAGCGTACGGAGCAGGCGCAGCGCGGTGGACTTGTGGACGCCGAGCCGCTCGGCGACCTGCCCGAGGTCGGCGGGCCCCTGGGCGAGCAGCGGCAGGATGCTCAGCGCCCGGTCGACGGTCTGACTCATGCGCGTGCCTCGCTGCCCTCGGCCCGGTCTTCGCCCGGGACGCCCCTCTTGTCCGTTCGCTCGCTGCGCTCGCTCACGTCGTACGTACCTCCTGGTCGTCCCCCGTCCATCCGGGGCCGAGACGAAGTCTCCCCCAGGCATCGTCGTCCAGTGCGGCAAGGGCGTCGGCGTGAGCGCGGGCCGGAGGGTCGGTGAGGTCGCCGGGGACGGTGAGGACGGCAGCGGCCATCAGGTGGCCGTGCCGGACGCGGTCGCGTACGGGGAGGTCGCGGAGGGTGGCGGAGAGGAACCCGGCGGCGAAGGCGTCACCGGCGCCGACAGGGGCGACGACATCGACCCGGAGGGCGGGGACGGTGGTGACGTCGTCGGCCTCGCCCGCGTCCGAGAAGACCGTCGCCCCGTCGGGCCCGCGCTTCACGACCAGCACCCCCGGCTCCGGCAATGCCGCGCGAATCGCCTCCGCACCCTTCACTCCCCACACCTCCTCCGCCTCGTCCTCGCCGACGAAGACCAGGTCGGAGCGGCGGGCCAGGTCCAGGAGCACCTCACGGGCCGCGTCGGCGTCGCGCCACAGGCCCGGCCGGTGGTTGACGTCGAAGGAGATCAGCGGGCGACCGGGCCGGGGTGCGGTCAGGTCGTGCAGCAGGGCCAGGCAGTCGGCGGAGAGCGCCGCCGTGATGCCGGACAGATGCAGGACGCGGCCCGCGAACAGCGCCTCGTAGGGGACGTTGTCCGGGGACATCGCGGAGGCGGCGGACCCGGCCCGGTAGTACGCCACCTCGTGCACATCGGTGGCCCGGTCCGTCGCCGTACGGAAGTAGATCCCGGTGGGCCGCGCCGGATCGCGCTGCACGGCGGAGGTGTCGACCCCGTAGCCGGCGACCGCCTCGACGAGATGGTCGCCGAACCCGTCCGCACCGACCCTGCTGACCCAGGCCGCCCGGTGTCCGGCGGCGGCGAGCGCGCAGGCGACATTGGACTCGGCGCCGCCGATACCGCGGCCGAAGGAGGGTACGTCGGCGAGGCGTCCGGGCTGCGACGGCAGGAACGTCACCATGGACTCGCCGAGGCACACGACTTCGGCGGCCGTGGTGGCGTCGGCGGTCCTGACCGGGGTTCCGGACACTCGGGGCTCCTCGCGGGGTCGGTTGGTTCGGCGATTCGGCGGATGTGGCGGGGCAGCGGTTCAGGGAGAGGCGGCGCCGGCTGTCGGCCTCGGCATTGACCCGGCGTCGGCTCGGATGTTAGACAGCATTAAGCGATATGCGCAATGGGTGTTGCACATACTGCAACGAATACTTCGATCGAGGAGGCCCCCCTTGGCCGCCGACCGTCCTGTGGCCGGACTTGCCGACGAGCTGGTCGACCACCGTTTCAAGGCGCTCCCGCCCGACGCGGAGGGCCTGACCGTCGGCGCCCTCGCCGCCGAGCGACGCAATCTCTTCACAGGCGGCTTCACCACACCGGTGCTCGCCCTGTCCGCCGAGTCGGTCGAGCACAATCTCGCCCTTCTGGAGACGTACGCAAAGCGCCACGGGCTCGCCTTCGCCCCGCACGGCAAGACCTCCATGTCCCCGCAGCTCTTCGCCCGCCAGCTGGAGTACGGCGCCTGGGGCATCACCGCGGCCGTGCCGCACCAGGCGCGGGTCTACCGGGCGTACGGGATCCGGCGGATCTTCCTCGCCAACGAGCTCGTCGACGCCGTGGCCCTGCGCTGGCTCGCCGGTGAGCTGGACTCCGATCCGGACTTCCGCTTCATCTGTTACGTCGACTCGGTGCGCGGCGTGGAGCTGATGGACGAGGCGCTGCGGGCGGCGGGTGCCTCCCGCCCCGTGGACGTCGTCGTGGAGCTGGGCGCGGGCGAGGGTGCGCGCACCGGTGCCCGTACCGAGGCCGCGTGCGTGGCGGTCGCCGATGCGGTGGCCGCGACCTCGACGCTGCGTCTGGTGGGCGTGGCCGGTTACGAGGGCGAGGTGCCGGACGCGTCCGTGGAGCGGGTACGGGAGTGGCTGCGCCGGCTCGTCGCGCTGGCCGTCGACTTCGACCGCGCGGGCCGGTTCGCGGCGCCCGCGGCCGACGAGGGGATCGTGCTCAGCGCGGGCGGCAGTGCGTGGTTCGACGCGGTGGCGGACGTGTTCGCCCAGATCCCGGAACTCTCCGGTCCGGTGCTCAAGCTGCTGCGCTCGGGGGCGTACGTCTCGCACGACGACGGCCACTACCGCCACCTCACCCCGTTCAACCGCGTCCCGGAGGAGGGGGCCCTGCAGCCCGCCTTCCGGCTCTGGGCCCAGGTTGTCTCCCGGCCCTCCCCCGAGCAGGCGTTCCTCAACGCGGGCAAGCGGGATGCGGCGTACGACCTCGACCTCCCGCAGGCACAGGTCGTACGGTCCGGCCGCGACGGCTCGGTCCGGCCCGCGACGGGTGTCGCGGTCAGCGGCCTGTCGGACCAGCACACGTGGGTGCGTACGGAGCCGGGCGCGGAGCTGGAGGTGGGTGACTGGGTGGGGATGGGTCTGTCGCACCCGTGCACGAGCTTCGACAAGTGGCAGCTGATTCCGCTGGTGGAGGCGGACGGCACGGTCACGGATTACATCCGCACGTTCTTCTGACCTCCGCCCGTCCCTCCCCGCGTCCGGGGGCTGCGCCCCCGGACCCCCGCTCCTCGATCGCCGGAGGGGCTCGGTCCTGGCGAAAGGCGGCCGACCCCATGGACCTGGTCATCCGTGACGCACACGTCATCGACGGCACCGGCACCCCCGCCCACCGCGCAGACGTGGCCATCGGCGACGGCCGGATCGTCGAGATCCACCCCGAACACGCCCCCGGCCCGCGCCCCACCGCCCGCCGCACCCTCGACGCCGACGGACTCGCCCTCTCCCCCGGCTTCATCGACATGCACGCGCACAGCGATCTCGCGCTGCTCCGCGACCCCGACCACAGCGCCAAGGCCGCACAGGGCGTCACGCTCGAAGTCCTCGGCCAGGACGGCCTGTCGTACGCCCCGGTCGACGACCGCACGCTCGCCGAGGTACGGAAGACGATCACCGGCTGGAACGGCGACGGTTCGGACCTCGACTTCGACTGGCGCACGGTCGGCGGGCTCCACGTTCGAGAAACCGCGTACGTTGCCGGCCGGCATCCCGCATGTGCTGATCGACGGCCGCTTCGTCATCGAGGACGGCCGCCGGACCCAGGTGCTGGCGGGGAAGGCAGTGCGGGGAGAGGGACGCATCCAGGACCTATGAGGTCTCCGGGCCCTCGGCCGCACGCTCCTTCGCCCAGGCCAGGTCCTCCTCGGTCGGGGCGTCGTCCTGGGTGAGGCTCGTCCGCCAGTAGCCGCTGAACTCCACGGCCACCCTGGGCAGTCCGCGCTCCTCGACCAGATGGTGGCGCAGGCTCCGCACCGCCCCGGCCTCGCCGGCCAGCCACGCCGCACCGGACCCGGCGGGCAGTCCGGCGCCCCTCACCGCGTCCGTCAACGTCCCGCCCCGGTCCCGGTGCACCCAGTGGACGGTCACCTCGCCGGGCGAGTCGAGCACCTGCTCCTCCGCCTCGTCGGCCACCTCGGCGTACACCACCGCCCGCGCCCCGGCCGGGAGGGACTCCAGGAGCGTCCCGATCGCCGGGAGCGCCGTCTCGTCCCCGGCCAGCAGCAGCCAGTCGGCGGCGGGCAGCGGCCGGGCGTACATCGACGACGGGCCGACCATGCCGAGGACGTCCCCGGGGCGCGCGTCCCGGCCCCAGCGGGCGGCGGGGCCTTCGTCGCCGTGGAGCACGAAGTCGACGGCCATCAGGCCGAGCCGCCGGTCGTACGCGCGAACCGTGAAGCTCCGCATCAGCGGACGTTCGGGCTCGGGGATCGCGAGGTACGACTCGTACCACCGCATGCCGTACGTGTCGTCGGCGTCCGGCTCCGGCAGCCGGGGCACCTCCTGCCCCTCCCTCGGGAAGCAGAGCTTCATCTGCTGGTCGGGCCGGTCCTCCATGAGCTCCGCCAGTGCGTCCCCGGCGAAGGTGATGCGTGCCGTCCGCGGGGTGATCCGCTCCACGCCCACCACCCGTACGTACGACACGGGCCATGCCTGCCCCATCGCGGCACCCACTCTCTGCGACTGATAGTTTATGCCGTAAGGAATTACCTCTGCGAAGTTACTTTATGGCGTAAGGAGTCGCAAGTGGTGGTCTTTGCCGGACAGGGCGACGCCCGCCGTTCGATGTCCCTGCTGTGGCGCGCCGAGCAGCCGGCACAGCCGCGCCGCGGCCCCGGGCCGGGCCCCAGGCCGGGGCTGAGCGTGGACGCGATCGTGACCGCCGCGATCGCGGTCGCCGACGAGGACGGCATGGCCGCGCTCTCGATGCGCGCGGTGGGCGAGCGGCTGGACCGTACGGCAATGGCGCTCTACACCTACGTCCCCAGCAAGAGCGAGCTGCTGGACCTGATGTACGACGCCGTCCACGCCGAGCTGCCCACCCAGTACACCGGTATCGACAACTGGCGTGCGGGACTGACCGATTGGGCGCAGGACACGCTCGCGTTCCTCCTCCGCCACCCCTGGGTGCTCCAGGTCTCCCAGGCCCGCCCGGTCCTCGGCCCGCACGAGTACGCCGGCCTGGACACACTCGTACGCCTGCTGAACAAGACCGGGCTCGACGCCCCGCTCCTGCGGCGGCTGGTCGGCACGCTGACCCACTTCGTCCGCGGCTGCGCCGGGACGGTCGCCGAGGCGCGGCAGGCCGCGGCGGTGACGGGCGAGTCGGACGAGGAGTGGTGGTTCGCCCGCTCGGCGCTGCTGGGCGAAGTGGCGCCCGACTTCACGGACCGTTATCCGAGCCTGAGCGCGATGGAGAGCGAGAGCACCCCGCAGCAGCCGCCCTCCGCGCCGGGCGAGGAGGCGATGCCGTACCTGGAGCGCGAGGCGCGGGAGACGTTCGCCGTCGGACTCGATGTGCTGCTCGACGGGATCGAGGCGGCGATCCGGCGCACGGGCGCGGCGTGAGCCTGCGAGCGCGCGTCGCCGCCGCGGTGCCCGGTCGGCATCGCGGCGGCGACGTGGCTCACGAACTCACGGCTTGGGCAGGGCACACCCCGGCCGGCTGAGGTCGAACTTGTTGCCGGTACCGATGCACGGCACGATGCCGTAGGTCTCCTGGGCGTAGTTGATGCCCTGGCGCACCGTCACATTGCCGTTCTCGTCGACCTCGCACGGGTTGTTGTCCGTGCACCGCTGCCCGTCCTCGTTGCCGGTGTTGTTGACGGCGACGACCTTGCCGGTGGCGTTGTCGATCACCGGGGAGCCGGACGTACCGCCGATGGTCCGGCAGGCGGAGGTGTAGCGGACCGAGTCCTTCCAGGTCCACTCGCCCTCCTTGAGGCGATAGACGAAACCGTCCACATTGCAGCTGTACGTGCGCTTCCAGTAGCCGGAGACCACCGTGATCGCGGTGCCCTGGACCGGGTGCGCGGTGTTGAGCTCCAGCGCCTTGATGCCGTAGGTGCTCTCGATCTGGGCATAGGTGCGGGTGAGTTGGTACACCGATATGTCGGTGTCGGTCATCGTCCCGTACGCGATCTTGCTCGCCCGCAGGGTGCCGACTCCGCTGCCCGAGGCGTTCAGCAGGGTGAAGCTCCGGGTGGACGGCTGGTCGAACACGACCTCGCCCGGCCCCGGGAATCCCGACTCCATGCAGTGCCCGTTGGAGAGCACGAGCGCGGGGTCGGAGGGCTGGGAGTCGGGCGTACGGACGACGGAGCCGGAACAGTTGCTGAGCGCGACGGTCCCGGCGAAGTTGACCGCCTTGGCCGTGATCGCCTCGGCTGTGACCGCCTTGGCCGTGATCGCCTCGGCTGTGACCGCCTTGGCCGTGACCGCCTGCGGTGCGGCGGCCTTGGTCGTGGGCGCGGACGCGTCGTGGCTCGTGGCCGCGACAGCGGGGGCCGTTCCCGCTCCGAGGAGCAGAACGGTGAAGAGCGCGCCGACGAGAGGCTTCTTCATGTGGGGGTCCCCTCTAGTGACCTGTGCAGGGCCCTGGTGGCCCCTGCGACCGAAGTTCTTCGGATTTGACATGCGCATGTTGGCGCACGGCAGGGGCCCCCACAAGGGGCGGTTTCAAGCCGTCGGGTCTCGGGTCGCCCGGTCTCAAGCCGTCCGGACCGAGCCCCCCGGTCTCAGGCCGTGGTCCGCTCCACCGGGATCCAGAGCTCCGCCTCGGCCTGTCCGGCGTCCTGCGACACCCGGGTGCGCAGGATCTCGGGACCGGGCCTGCTCCGGTACGGATTGGACGGGAACCACTGGGTGAACACATCTCGCCACAGGTACTGAAGTGCCTGCGGGAAGGGCCCGGAGTTCTCGAAGACGGCCCAGGCGCCCGCCGGGACCACCAGTGCGTCCAGGTCCTCGGGCACGGCCCCACCAGTCACCACGGCGTGGTAGTAGTCGAGTTCGGTCCCCTCCGCCCGGCTGTCGGCGAGGTTGTCGCTCACCGAGACGATCCCCTCCGGTTCCTGGTCGGACAGTTCCGCGATGCGCCGCACCGTCTCCTGTCCGATACCCCGGATGAACTCGGCGATGGCCGGGTTCACCCCCTCGTGCACGAGGGGAACCCGCGCCTTCTTCCCGACCACACGGAACTCCTCCTTCTCCACGATCCGGTACCGCATGCTGCTGCTCCCTTCGACCACGAGGTGGAAGGACATCCGGGGCTGGGACCGCAGAGCCGCACCGGTCCGTCTGGCCTCGCCGGGGCCGACGCCGTGCATGGCCCGGAACGCCCGCGCGAACGCCTCCCCCGAGGTGTAGCCGTAGCGAACCGCGATCTCCAGCAGCGTCCGCTCCCCTGCCAGCACCTCGGCACCCGCGAGCGTCAGCCGCCGACGCCGGATGTATTCCGACAGGGGCATCCCGGCCAACGCCGAGAACATCCGCCGGAAGTGGTACTCCGACGTCAGCGCGATCCGCGCCGGCTCGGCCGCGTCGATCCGCTGATCGAGGCGGCACTCGATGTGCTCCATGGCCTGATTCAGCCGCTCCAGCACCCCGGACTCCTTCCCTTACGCGCACTCACGTTAGGAAGCACGCACCTCGGCGGACCCGACATTCTGTGCCCGGATCGGTCGGGTCGGGTGCGGCGGTGCGCCGAAGCGTGCCAGGCAGTGCCAGACCATCTTGAGCGACTGGAGCTCGTACCGGCCGGTGCGGGCGGCATCTCCGATGATGCGGGGATCGAGCATGCCGTCCTGTGCGATCTCGGCGCCGAGATCGACGAACTCCGCACCCCGGTAGTCGGGATGGCGCCGCAACTGCTCGACGGTCAGCCGGAATCCGGCGTGCCACTCCGTACGGCAGGGGAGCCGGCGGGCCGCCTCCTCCACGGGTGTGGACCGGTAGCCGGGGTCCAGCACCAGGGCCTCGACATGGCGGTCGAGGACGACCGGGCCATGGATCTGCGCCTCGATGTAGTCGTCGAGCGCGTCCCGGCCATCGGCCTCGGCCAGCTCGATGAGGTGCGTACCGGACGCGACGCCGAAGTCCGTCGGCTCGGCAGCGCTGTCCGGGTAGCAGAACGTGGCACGCGGGAGAGTGTCCGCGGTCAGCCGGAAGTGCGAGGACCCGAACCTCGGTGCCGCGCCGACGGCTCTGCGACGGAAGTTCAACGCCCCGTACACCGGCCGCTGTTCGGGGGGCGCGTCGTCGTACGCACCGTCGAAGATCCGGCTCTCCCAGCGCCACCGGTCACCGCCCGGATGCGCGGTCAGGCCGCCGTTGCCGGTGCCGGTGACGAACTGCGAACGGTAGACACCGTCCTCGGCCAGCCGGACCAGGATCGGCCGGCCGCCCGCCATCCGGTCGGGATGGAAGTTCAGCGTCAGGGGCAGGGTGGGGTCGAGCGGCCTGCCCGCGGACCGGGACTCGACATGGCTCAGGGCCCGCACCTGCGGCGACGGGTATGGGGATGCGTTCACCGGCGCAGTGTGCCGGAGCGCGGTTCGCCGCCGCACCCGGATTGCGTCCGGCCGCCGGTATCAGGCCTTGTCCGCCCGGGCCGACGTTCGGGTCCGCCGCTCACAGGAGTCCTCCGCCACCGCTTGCAGCACCAGTACCGAGAGGTCGTCCTCGCCCGGCCCCACCCCGAAGTCGTGCGCCGCGCGGCGAACCGCCCGATCGATTTCGTACCGCCGATCCATGCCGACGCCCTGGCCGCCACCACCTTCGCCGAGGACAGCGGCAAGTGACTCATCGCGGCTGGGGCGACGCCGTGTTCTGAAGGATGTTCTCCCTTCCCCACGCACCGAGCGGCCTCAGCGCCTCGTTGAGTCCGACGCCACGTCCAGCGCACCACCCCGGACGCCCACCTGTCCCTCACCGGCCGCACACTCGTGGTCACGGCGAACGACGGCACCCGCGAGGAACGGGAGCTGATGGACGGCGCCGAGGTGCTCCGGGTACTGGCAGCCGACTTCGGCATCCACCTCCCCCGGGACACACGGCTGCCGGAATGACGGGAGGGAAGCGCCTTTCCCCCCAGCACCCCTCACGCCCCGAACACTGCCACTCACGTGGCGCATCTCACCCGTCCGCGTCCGTCACGCCCCCATTCCGGCCCATTCCAAGCCCCGCCCCGTCCCGGACCGGCGTTCCCACGGTTCGGGGGCGGTGGGTACATGGCTATGGAAGACGAAGCGGGGCGCCGGGGTTACCCGGGTGGGGCAACCGGAGGGGAAAGCCCGGGCGGCGCGTGAAACGCAGTCGTAAGCTCCCAGACATGCAGGTGATCCAGTCCACGAAGCTCGCCAATGTCTGTTACGAAATCCGGGGCCCCGTGCTCGAGGAGGCGATGCGGCTGGAAGCAGCCGGTCACCGCATCCTCAAGCTGAACACCGGCAACCCTGCCGCGTTCGGGTTCGAGTGCCCGCCCGAGATTCTCGAAGACATACTGCGCAACCTCTCCGGGGCGCACGGTTACGGCGATGCGAAGGGGCTGCTGTCCGCGCGGCGGGCGGTGATGCAGCACTACCAGACCAAGGGGATCGACCTCGACGTCGAGGACATCTACCTGGGCAACGGCGTCTCCGAGCTGATCCAGATGTCGATGCAGGCACTGCTGGACGACGGCGACGAGGTCCTCGTACCGGCTCCGGACTATCCGCTGTGGACCGCCTCGGTGTCGCTGGCCGGCGGTACGGCCGTGCACTACCGGTGCGATGAGCAGGCCGACTGGATGCCGGACCTCGCCGACATCGAGCGGAAGATCACCGACCGCACCAAGGCGCTCGTGATCATCAACCCGAACAATCCGACGGGTGCGGTGTACGACGACGAGATGCTGCGCGGGCTGACGGAGATCGCCCGGCGCCACAATCTGGTCGTCTGCTCCGACGAGATCTACGACCGGATCCTGTACGACGGAGCGACCCACACCCCGACCGCGACGATCGCGCCCGATCTGATGGTGCTCACCTTCAACGGACTCTCCAAGAACTACCGGGTGGCCGGATATCGCTCGGGGTGGATGGCGGTCTGCGGTCCGAAGGCGCACGCCTCCTCGTACATCGAGGGGCTGACGATCCTCGCCAATATGCGGCTGTGCGCCAATATGCCGTCGCAGCACGCCGTGGCCACCGCGCTCGGCGGGCGGCAGTCGATCAACGATCTGGTGCTGCCGGGCGGGCGGATCCTGGAGCAGCGGGATGTCGCGTACGACCTGCTGACCCAGATCCCCGGCGTGACCTGCGTGAAGCCGAAGGGGGCGCTGTATCTCTTCCCGCGCCTCGACCCCAAGGTCTACAAGATCAAGGACGACCGGCAGATGGTCCTCGACCTGCTGCGGGCCGAGAAGATCATGGTCGTGCACGGTACCGGGTTCAACTGGCCGGAGCCCGATCACTTCCGTGTCGTGACACTGCCCTCGACCGAGGACCTGACGGACGCGGTGACCCGGATCGCGCACTTCCTGGACGGATACGGCCAGCCTTAGCGAACGGCCGGTCCCCCTCCGCCCCGACATCGATTGCAGATAACTTTAGACTGAATCCAATGTAGGATGGTTCCACAGCAACGCCAGGAGGCCATCCATGTACGAACCGATCCGCACCAAATCGGTCCACACACCGGCCGACCACGCCGACGACTTCCCGCACCGTTCCCGCGAGGAAGAGCTGGACATCCAGCTCGCCGGACACCTGGCCGCACTTCTCGCGGTCACCGACGAGCTGGACCTCGGCGCGGCGGGCGACCGCATCGCCGAGCAGGTGGCCAGGCTGCGCGGCGCGCCGCCCGCCCGGCACGCCGGTCGAACCGATGCGCCCGCGCTCGCGCTGCACCGCCGCGCCCTTGCCCTCGCGGGCCGCGCACTGGTGGTGGCCGCGTCCCGCGCCGACACGGCCGTCGCGATTCTCGCGGCCGAGCGCATGGACGCCCACACGGCGGCGGTCGCCGCTGCCACCACCCCCGCCGCCCCCTCGCACCTGGTCGGCGCCCCCTGACGACCCCGGTCCACGGGCCGCCGAGGCGCGTGGACCGGGTGTCATCCATTCATGGCGCTCCCGGCCGGGATGTCGCGGCCGAGGCGGTCGACAGAAACGTCGCGTCCGCGACCACGCACTCCGGCCGCCCCCGCACCGGGACCGGCCCGACAACCTCCTCGGTCTCCGTGCCGCCCCGCTCCAGGTCCTTGAAGACGACGGTACGTTTCCCGGCCGGGTCGCTGTCACCCTCCCCCTTGTCCTTGCCTCTTGCGTCGCGGAACTCGACGTAGACCGTGAAGGTCCCGCGCTGCGCCGCCTGGCTGGCCACCAGCACCTCGACCACCGGGCGACCGGTCACCGCGTCCTGCCTGCAGGAGGAGAGAGTCACATCGTCGGACGGGAAGCTCAGGTTCTCGTGGTTCTTCCCCCATGCGTAGAAGAAGCTCACGACGAAGCCGACCGGAACCAGGATCACCAGGACGACGGACAGCACGATCACGACCATCGCCCAGGGCGGGATCCTGTTCCGCCGCCCAGGGAAGAGCGGCTCACCGGAATACGTCATGATCCCCCCACGGATCCCGCACACCAACGGCATGGCCCGGCTCACGGTAAACCGGACCATGCCGCACTCGGAGTACTCACCCGGTCACAACACGGCCACGAACACGGCCACGAGCACGGCTAGTTGCGGACCCGTACCGTCGCCGACGCCGTCGATGCGCTGTGCAGGTCGTCGCCCGAGTAGCCGACCTCGTACGTCACCTCGCCGGTGGCCCGGGGCAGGTCGTTGATCGTGAAGGTGCCGTCGGGCGCGACGGCTGCCGATGTCAGCGTGCCGGTGCCCTTTTTGTCGGCGCGCTGCACGGACAGGGTGATCCCGGCGGGGAGCGAACGCCCCTGACCGGTCAGGGTGCCGGTGATCGTCAGGCCCGCGCTCTTCGTCGCCTCCGCGGGGGCCGTGAGCGTGATGGCGGTCGGGGCCTTGGCGACCGCGACGGAGAGCGTGACGTCCTCGGCCGGACGGTGGGTGATGTCACCTGTGAAGGAGACGCTGTAGGTGGCGTCGCCGACCAGCGACGGGACGTCGAGAACGGTGAACGAACCATCGGCATCGACCTCGACGGGGGCGAGCTCGCGGTCGCCGTTCGCGTCGTGCCGTACCGCCGACACCCTGACCGGCTCGGCGGGCGCAGGTCCGTCCAGCTCCAGCCGGCCCCGGATGCCGAGGGGTTCGCCGACGACGGGCTGCCCCGGAGTGGTGGAGAGAGTGCCGGTGAAGCGGGAGTCGTACTGGGCGGCCGGGGGCTGGATGACATGCAGCCAGTACTGGTTGCCGTACGAGTTGGCGGTGACGGCGAACAGGCGCGCCCCGTCCTTCGACCAGCCGAGCCCGCGCGGCGCGATGCGGTCCCCGTCGAGCGCACCCTCGAAGGCGAACTCCAGCGGAGCCGTGCCGTCGGCCGGGTCCGCGGGCTGCACCAGCAGGTCGGGGGTGGACCCGGTCGCGCCGGAGCCCCGCGCGATGTACGTGCCGTCGCCGCTGAAGGCGACCGCGGACGCCGTGGCCCCTTCGGGCAGCGGCGGGTACGCGGTCGCCGCGTCGGACAGGTCGGCGGCGTCCAGGAGCCGGGTGCCGTAGGCGGCGTCGGCGACGGCGATCCGCCGGCCGTCGGCGGACTGGGCGACATCCCTCAGGTCGAGCGCGCCCTTGCCCGCACTGTCCGCGAACCGGCGCTCCGGGCCGCGTACGAGCGTGTCGCCGCTCGTGTCGAACGTGGTGAGGAACGGGTTCGCCTCCCCCGTGCTGCGAGCCTGCGCCATGACCAGGCGGTCGGGCGCCTCGGGACCGCTCGTCAGCCGCAGCCGCCCCGGGGCGTTCCAGCCGGTGTCGACGGACTGGGTGCCCTTCGTGCCGTACAGCCTGCTCTGGTTCGTGTCGCAGCCCAAGCTGGACAGCATCTCGGTGTGCCACTCCTTGCCGCTGGCGAAGGCGAGATCGCGCGGGCAGTTCACGTCGTACACGGTGGAGGTCAAGCCGGTGCGCTCCTGTGTCACGGTGTCGAACGCGAGGATCCCCGAGGACTGCGAGACGTAGAGCGTCCCGCTGTCCTTGCTGAGGGCCATTCCGGACGGCGCGGTGCCGGTGGGCAGCGAACCGACCTTCTGCCCATCGAAGTTGTAGACGTGGACCTGGTTCGCGACCCGGTCCCTGCGGTCGTCCGTGATGTAGACCCGCTCGTGCACGGAGTCGACGACCATGGCCGAGTACGACGAGATCGGGAGCTTGGCCACGGTGTCGCCGGGCACGGGGCCGACGGCGGCGTGCGCGGCGGGCGGGGAGAGGACGGTGAGTCCCGCGGTGCTGAGTGTCAGCGCGGCCAGCGTCGCCGCGATGCGTCCGTGGTGCCGGATCTTGTTCAACTGAGTCCCCCACAGGCCCGATTGGCCTCCGGCCGGCTGGACCGGAGGCGATGTGAAGGAACATCGAAGCGTTGTGGAGGTGTTGTGCGCAAGGATATGGCGATGCTTGGACGTTCTTTATAAAAGGGGCGGGAAAGGGCGACCCCCGGAACCGTAAGGGGATTCCGGGGGCCGTTCCGCGTCGGGCCATTGACCCCACAGGTCAGGGCGGATGTCCGGAGACCCGGCCGCGGGGAGTGTGGGGGCGCACCCACGCGGGGTGCGCCCGGGAGCGTCAGCCCAGGCGCTGGACCAGCGCGCGGTACTCGTCCCACAGTTCCTTCGGCGTGTGGTCACCGAAGGTGTTGAGGTGCTCGGGGATCAGCCCCGCCTCCTCGCGCCAGACTTCCTTGTCGACGTCGAGCAGGAAGTCCAGGTCGGAGTCGGAGAGGTCCAGGCCATCGGTGTCCAGGGCGCCCTTGGCGGGCAGGACGCCGATCGGCGTCTCGACGCCCTCGGCCTTGCCCTCCAGGCGCTCGACGATCCACTTCAGGACGCGGCTGTTCTCGCCGAAGCCGGGCCACACGAACTTGCCCGCATCGTTCTTGCGGAACCAGTTCACGTAGTAGATCTTCGGGAGCTTCGACTGGTCCGGCTTGTCGGCGCCGACCTTGATCCAGTGGTTCATGTAGTCGCCCATGTTGTAGCCGCAGAACGGCAGCATGGCGAACGGGTCGCGGCGCAGCTCGCCGACCTTGCCCTCGGCGGCGGCGGTCTTCTCGGAGGCGACGTTGGCTCCGAGGAAGACGCCGTGCTGCCAGTTGAAGGACTCGGTGACCAGCGGTACGGCCGAGGCGCGGCGGCCACCGAAGAGGATGGCCGAGATCGGCACGCCCTTCGGGTCCTCCCACTCGGGCGCGATGATAGGGCACTGGCCGGCCGGGACGGTGAAGCGGGCGTTGGGGTGGGCGGCGGGCGTCTCGGACGCGGGCGTCCAGTCGTTGCCCTTCCAGTCCGTGAGGTGGGCCGGAGCGGTCTCGGTCATGCCCTCCCACCACACGTCGCCGTCGTCGGTGAGCGCGACGTTCGTGAAGACGGAGTTGCCCCACATGGTCTTCATGGCGTTGGCGTTGGTGTGCTCGCCGGTGCCGGGTGCGACGCCGAAGAAACCGGCCTCGGGGTTGATCGCGTAGAGGCGGCCGTCCTCGCCGAACCGCATCCAGGCGATGTCGTCACCGATGGTCTCGACGGTCCAGCCGGAGATCGTGGGCTCCAGCATGGCGAGGTTGGTCTTTCCGCAGGCGCTCGGGAACGCGGCGGCAACGTACTTCGGCTCACCCTGCGGCGGCGTGAGCTTGAGGATCAGCATGTGTTCGGCGAGCCAGCCCTCGTCGCGCGCCATGACGGAGGCGATGCGCAGCGCGTAGCACTTCTTGCCGAGCAGGGCGTTGCCGCCATAGCCGGAGCCGTACGACCAGATCTCGCGGTCCTCGGGGAAGTGCGAGATGTACTTGGTGGTGTTGCACGGCCACGGAACGTCTTCCTGGCCCTCTTCCAGCGGCGCGCCCAGCGTGTGGACGGCCTTGACGAAGAAGCCGTCGGTGCCGAGCTCGTCCAGGACGGCCTGTCCCATGCGCGTCATGGTGCGCATCGAGACGGCGACGTACGCGGAGTCGGTGATCTCGACGCCGATCGCGGAGAGCGGGGAGCCGACGGGGCCCATGCAGAACGGGACGACGTACATCGTGCGACCGCGCATGGAGCCGCGGAAGACACCCTTCTCACCGGTGAAGATCTCCCGCATCTCGGCGGGGGCCTTCCAGTGGTTCGTCGGGCCCGCGTCCTCCTCCTTCTCGGAGCAGATGAAGGTGCGGTCCTCGACGCGCGCGACGTCACTGGGGTCGGACGCGGCGTAGTAGGAGTTCGGGCGCTTGATCTCGTCCAGCTTCGTGAACGTGCCCTTGGCCACGAGCTCCCCGCACAGGCGCTCGTACTCGGCCTCGGAGCCGTCGCACCAGACCACCCGGTCCGGCTCGGTGATGGCTGCGATCTCATTCACCCAGGAAACGAGCTCCTGGTGGTTGGTGGGGGCAGTGAGGGGAGCCGCGATGTCGCGCGCCACGATCGCTCCTTGATGAGGGTGTCTGTTTGGTAGTTGCCCCGTGGGGGCCGCGACCCGGATGCTTCGTAGCCGCTCATCCGGTGCCGAACGCACTCATTTGATCATCCGACCGAATCGCCCATATGTCCAGGGGGCCGCCCACGTGAGCATTGCCACTCGCATTCGTTACCTACGGTTGCGTAGGTACGATGCGGGAATGACTGCTGCCGCCGCCGCGCCCGAGCCAGCCGGGCTGGAAACAGCCGAGTCCGACGCCGTTCCGGTGAAACCGCGGATGCGTGGTTGGCTGCACGCCGGAATGTTTCCCGCCGTGATCGTCGCGGGGATCGTGCTGATCGCGCTGACGGACAGCGTCCGCGGCCGGATCGCCTGCGGCATCTACGTCCTGACCGCATGCCTGCTGTTCGGCGTGAGCGCGCTCTACCACCGCGGCACCTGGGGTCCGCGCGGCGAGGCGGTGCTCCGCCGGCTCGACCACGCCAATATTTTTCTGATCATCGCGGGCACCTACACCCCCCTGACCCTGCTCCTGCTCCCCGAGTCGACCGGGACGCCGCTCCTGTGGGCGGTCTGGGCGGCGGCGACCGCGGGCATAGCCTTCCGGGTGTTCTGGGTCGGCGCCCCGCGCTGGCTCTACACGCCCTGCTACATAGCGATGGGCTGGGCCGCGGTCTTCTTCCTGCCGGACTTCATGCGGACCGGCGGGATCGCGGTGCTGGTGCTGGTCGTCGTCGGCGGGCTGCTCTACAGCGCCGGCGGTGTCATCTACGGCATCAAGCGGCCCAATCCGTCACCGCGGTGGTTCGGCTTCCACGAGGTCTTCCACTCGCTGACCCTGGCGGCCTTCATCGTGCACTACGTCGGCATCTCACTGGTGGCCTACAACCACAGCTGAGCGCCCCCTTCCATCTCCTCCCCGCAATGGCCGTGGCTTGAAAGCCGCGGCCATTCGTCATTCCCGGGCCCGGACAGGCGACACATATTGACACTCACCACCTTTTGAGAGTTACTTTCACTTAACCGTGACTCTCGAAGGAGTTTTCCCATGAACCGACGCTGGTGGGCCCTGGGCGCGCTGGTCGCGAGCATGCTCGTCCTCGGATTCGACATGACGATCCTCAACGTGGCGCTGCCGACCATGACCGAGCAGCTCGGCGCGACCATCGGCGAGCAGCAGTGGATGGCCGACGCATACGTCGTGGTCTTCGCCGCTCTGATGCTCCCGGCCGGGCTGCTCGGTGACCGGTTCGGGCGTCGCCGGATGCTCATCACCGGCCTCGGCATCTTTCTGATCGGCTCGCTCATCGGCTCGCTCGCCGACGCCGTGCCCGCCGTCGTGACCGCCCGCTGTGTGATGGGCATCGGCGCGGCGCTCGTCATGCCGCTCGCGCTGGCCGTGCTGCCGTCGCTGTTCGGCGCGCCCGAGGACCGGGTCAAGGCCATCGGTATCGTCTCGGCCGCCTCGGCGCTGGGGCTGCCGCTCGGCCCGATCCTCGGCGGCTGGCTGATGGACCACTTCTGGTGGGGCTCGATCTTCCTGATCAACATCCCGATGGTGGCAATCGGCATCACTGCCTGCGTGTTCCTGCTCCCGGAGACCAGCGACCCGGCCTCCCCGAAGGTCGATGCCGTCTCCACCGCCCTGACCGCGACCGGTCTCGGCACGCTGATCTACGCGATCATCGAGGCCCCCGGACGCGGCTGGGGCGACCCGCTGGTGCTGGGCATGCTGGCCGCCGGTGCCGTACTGATCGGTGCGCTCGTCGTACGGGAACGCGGCGCCGAACGCCCGATGCTCGACATGTCCCTGCTGCGGCAGCGGCCGTTCCTGCTGAGCGTGCTCGCCGCGACGCTGGTGATGTTCGTGATGTCGGGGCTGATGTTCCTCCTGCCCGGCTACCTCCAGGCGGTTCTGGGCCACGACGCCTTCGGTACGGGGCTGCGGATGCTGCCGATGATGGGCGGGCTGCTCGTCGCCGCGAAGACGGGCGCCCCCGTCACCCAGCGGTTCGGGGCGCGCGCCACGATGACGGCGGGCCTGGTCGTGCTCGCCTTCGCCGCGCTCCTCGGCAGCCGTACGACCGTCGACAGCGGTTACGGCTTCACGGCGCTGTGGCTCTCCGTCGCCGGGGCCGGCTTCGGCTTCGCCGTCGTCCCCGCGATGGACGCCGCGCTGGCCGCCCTGCCCGCGGACCGTGCGGGGAGCGGCTCGGGGCTGCTGATGACCGTACGGCAGACGGGCAGCGCCCTCGGGATCGCGCTGCTGGGCAGCCTGCTCGCCGGTGCGTACAGCGGCCGGCTCGACACCACCGGCGTACCGGCCGCCGCCGCGGACACGGCCGGGGACTCGGTCGTCGCCGCCCATGTCGTCGCGGCGAAGCTCGGCGCGCAGCGGCTGGCCGGCTCCGCGGACGCGGCGTACGTCCACGGCATGAGCGTGGTCCTGCTCGTCATCGCTGTCACGGCCCTGGTGTCCTCGCTGCTGGTCGGGGCGTTCCTGACGAACCTCCCCACCGAGTCCCGGGAGGGGGCGGACGTGGCCCCCGCGCCCGTCGATGCCTGACAATGGCGACCATGGCCGCCACCTCTCGTACCCCTTCCGTTTCCGCCCCCGGGACGCCTCCCGCGATGGGGCTGCGCGAGCGGAAGAAGCTCAAGACCAGGATCGCAATCCGCCGGGCGACGTACCGGCTGATCTCCGAGCAGGGGTACGACGCGACGACGATCGAGCAGATCGCGGAGGCGGCCGAGGTGTCGCCGAGCACCGTCTTCCGGTACTTCGCGACCAAGGAGGACATCGTCCTCACCGACGAGTACGACCCGATCATGGAGGCCGAGCTGCGCAACCGGCCGGCCGACGAACCGCCGTTGGAGTCGCTGCGGTTCATCATGGCCGAGGCGCTGACGGCGTTCCTCGCGAGCGAGGAGGAGGAGCTGCGGCAGCGCACCCGGCTGATGGTGGAGGTCCCCGCCATCCGGGCGCGGATGACGGAGACCATGTCGGACACGGCGAAGGTGCTGGCCCAGGCGCTCGCCGACCGCAGCGGCCGCAGCCCCGACGACCTGGAGGTCAGGGTGTTCATCGCGGCGGTGCTGGGGGCGCTGCGCGAGGTGACGCTGTACTGGGGCGAGCACGGTCAGGAGGGCGACCTGATCGCGATGATCAACCAGGCGCTGGACGGGCTCGAAGGCGGACTGACGCTGTAGGGCCTGTCCGGCGGATCTTCGCGGGCCCGCGACGCCCGGCACGGCACCTCGCTGCGTTGTCGGAGTCGTCCAAGTACGTCCAGTACGAGGACGATCCTTCGCCTTGCGATGCACCGCACCGGACGCCGCGGGCCGATCCGCGAAGATCCGCCGGACAGGCCCTGGCTAGGTGGTCACACAGGGTGGGTCGTACGGCGGTTGGACAACGTATCGCTTCCATTGCTGCTGGCTCAGGGCGCCGGAGCTCCCGGCGCAGATACGGCTGATGGCGGACTCGACCTTCAGGTCCCAGAGCGTGGCCACGCCGTCGTCGGTGGTGGCAGCCAGGGTGTGACCGTCCGGGCTGAACGCCAGAACGGCGACGAATCCCGTCTCCACGGTCAGCGGCCGGCCGATGGCGGTGGGGTGGTCGGGATCGGTGACGTTCCACAGGTTGATGGTGCCGTTGTCGGTGTGGCCGGCCGCCGCGAGGGTGTGCCCGTCCGGGCTGAACGCCACCGACCACAGGCTGCCGCCGGGCACAGTCAGGGGACTGCCCCTGCGCGTCAGGTGGTTCGGGTCGGTGGCATTCCACAGGGTGACGGTGCCGCGGCTGTTCCCGGTGGCGAGCGTGCGGCCGTCCGGGCTGAACGCCACCCAGGTGCTGGTGGAGGTCGGCTGGGCGATCGGTTCCCCGATGCGGACCCCCGGGTCCGTCGTACTCCACAGTCCGACCTTGCCGTTGCTGCCGTCGCCGCCGGCCGCCAGCATCGTGCCGTCGGGGCTGAACGCCAGGGACATGACGGACCGCGTGTGTGAATTGGAGATGCCGGGCTGCGTGACGGGCTTTGCGGGGTCACTGACGTCCCACAGGGCGATGCTGCCGAGCTTGTTGTCGCCGGCTGCGGCCAGGGTGTTGCCGTCGGGGCTGAACGCCAGGGAGAAGATGAGCCCGTTCGCCCCGGTGAGGGTCTCAGGGAGGGGAACGGGGTGGCTGGGGTCGGCGGTGTTCCACAGGTGGACCTTGCCGGCGCCGTCGCCTGCGGCCAGGGTGCGGCCGTCCGGGCTGAACGCCACGGCGTCGACCGGGTCCTTGGGTCCGGTGAGCGGATCACCGCGGGGAGCGGGATTGTTGGGGTCGGCGGTGTTCCACAGAGAGACGGTGTTGTTCTGGTTTCCTGCGGCCAGGGTGCGCCCGTCGGGGCTGAACGCCACGGATGCCACATTGCCGCCGGCGCCGATGATCCGGGTCGGCGGCAGACTCCACAGATCGACGTTGCCGTCGGCGTTCCCGGCGGCGAGGGTGCGGCTGTCGGGGCTGAACACCACGTCGGTGACAGCGTCGCCGGGACCGGTCAACGGCCGGCCGAGAGGGCCGATGGGCCCGGAGCGGGTGACGTTCCACAGATGGATGGTGTGGTCGGCGCTGCCGGCCGCCAGGGTGTGACCGTCGGGGCTGAACGCAACCGACGTGACGGGCTGGGCGGGACCCGTCAGCGGCTTGCCCAAGGGGGTGGGGTGGCCGGGGTCGGCGACCTTCCACAGGTGGACCTTGCCGGCGCTGGATCCGGCGGCCAGGGTGCGGCCGTCGGGGCTGAACGCCAGGGTCCTGACGCGACTCCCGGTCTTCAGGGAACGGCCGCGGACGGGTTGGGCCGGGTCGGTGGTGTTCCACAGGATGATGGTGCCGGCGTCGTCGGCGCATGCGGCGGCCAGGGTGCGCCCGTCGGGGCTGAACGCGACGCGCCGGGAGAAGGCGTCGGGGCAGTCGAGGTCCAGGGGCGCTTTCGCGGGCTTGACGTCGTCGGGGTGGGTGACGTTCCACAGGCTGACGAGTCCGGCGTACGATCCGGCGGCCAGGGTGCGGCCGTCAGGACTGAACGCCAGCGATTCGATGGCGTACCTGGCGTCCCAGCTTTGAATGCCGGGACTCTTCGGCCGGCCGAGCAGGACGGGGTGGCTGGGGCTGGTCAGGCTCCACAGGTCGACGAATCCGCCGGAACCTTCGTCGCCGTTGTGGATGGTGTGACCGCCGATGGCCAGCACCTGGCCGTCCGGGCTGAACGCGAGCGACAGGATCGAATTGACGGAACGGTCCACGGGCACGGGTCGGCCCAGCGCCACCGGACGGCCGGGATCGGAGACGTCCCACAGCCGGACGAGGTTCTGGTCGATGTTCCCGGCCGCCAGCATGTGCCCGTCGGGGCTGTAGGCCACGGTGTACACCGCACCGCGCGGGCCGGGAAGCCGGGTGTCCAGCGGGGTGTTCTGGGTCGTGATGAGCCGGGACGCCGCATCCGGGCTCGGGTCCATGCGATAGGCGGTGAGCGCGAGTTGGGCGGAAAGCGAGGGATCGGTCGGGCCCAGTTGCACGGACGCGGAGGTGACGGCGGCGTTGATCGCCTGGTCGCGGGAGTGCAGGGCCTTGGTGGCGGCGTCCCGGGCGTTGGCCTCCTGCCGGAAGGCGAACGCCGCGGCCAGCGAGGCGACCACGGCCAGGGCGGTGATGGTGGCGACCGCGGCGCGCCGGAGCCGTTGCCCGCGCCGCTGGTGGTGGCGGGCGGCTGCCAGAAAGGCCCGGGCGACGCCGCTGAGTTCCGGCCCGTGCGTTTCGGCCCAGGCGAGGGCGGCCTCCAGGCGGTTGCCGCGGTACAGCGCGGCTGCCTCCCGGCCGGCACGTTCCCAGAGCTCGGCCGCGTCTTGCAGATCCTGTCGTACGAGGTTCCCGGTGCGGTCGTGCTCGATCCAGTCCCGCAGCCGGGGCCAGGCACGGATGAGCACCTCATGGGTCATCACCACCGTGTCCTGGTCCCGGGTCAGCAGCCGGCCACTGGTGAAGTCGTCCAGGACTCTGACGGCCGCATCCCGGTCCGGCGCGTGACGCAGCAGTTCCTCGTACCGGACGCGCCGGCGGCTGTCGTCCGCGTCGCGCCCCACAATGACGAGCCGCAGGAACACCCACCGTGCGGCCTCCTGGCAGGGCGGCGGCAGGGTGTCGTAGAGCCTGTTCGCCGTGTTGGCGATGGCGCCCTGGATGCCGCCGGTGACGCGGTACCCGTCCACGGTGAGCGTGTAGCCGTTGCGCTGCTGCCAGGTGGCCCGCAGCGCGTGGGCGAGCAGCGGCAGCCGACCCGTGGTGCTCACCCCGAGGGGGCCGCCGACCGTGCCCAGCTCCGTCAGCAGCACCTCGACCAGGCCGTCTTCGACGTCGAGTCCCACGCTGCCGGCCGGGCGGCGGATCGCGTCCTTGAGTTCGCCCTCCGTCATCGGCTCCAGCAGGACCGGTCCGGCCCTGAGCGCCGCCCGGAGCTGCGGATGCGCCGTGCACGCGGCATAGAAGTCCGCGCGTACTCCCAGCACCACGACCGCACCGCCCGTGGGCCGGGCCAGACGGTCGAGCACGTCGATGAGCCACTGCCGTTCGGTCTCGTCGCCGCAGGCCGTGAAGATCTCCTCGAACTGGTCGACCACGACGACCAGGCCCGCGGAGGGGGACTCCCCGCCGGGCGCCGGATCGCCGGATCCGGTGATCTCGCGCAGCTCGGCCAGGCACCGTGCAGGATCGGCCCGCCACGCCGGTGCCGTGCGCCGCGCGGTCTCGGCGTCGAGCCCGGCGGCCGCCGCCAGCGCCAGGGCCGGGGATGCCGTCGGGGTCAGCACCAGGCGCGGCCAGGTGCTCGACCCCGCCACCGGAAGCCGGCCGTCGTCCAGGGCCGGCAGTACCCCGGCCGCGAGCAGGGACGACTTCCCGGCCCCCGAGGGGCCGATCAGCACCAGCGGGCCGCCCTCACGCATCCGGGCGTCCATCCGCTCGCACACGAGGTGGACCATGCGCTCACGGCCGTAGAACCACTGCTTGTGCTCTTCGTCGAACGGGACCAAGCCCGGGTACGGGCACGGAACGTCGTCGGCGCCGGGGCCGGCCACGGTTCTGCGCCCCTCGTCGCCGAGGCGGACGTGGAGGTCGCGGCCGGCCATGAAGGCGCTGCCGCCGCCGGTCACGCGCGCCTCCTGCCGTCTCGGCTGCCAGAGGGGCGGCCCGTCGGGGGCCGAGGCATCGGTGCTGCGTTCGGTCACGCCTGTCCGCCCCTGGTGACGTTCATGTCCCGCCCGGCCAGGAACGCGTCGCCGTCGGAAACGTGTGCCTCCAGCGTCATCGAGCCCGTGATCTGCGGTCCCGGGGTTCCGACAGCGCGCAGTTCCCCGCCGAACAGTGCGCGCAGTTCTGCGACGGCGTCCGGCCGCGTGGCCATGAGCCGGATGATCCGGGCCTGCCACTCGGCGACCAACAGCCCCTGGAGCTCCTCGCCGCCGCCCGTCTGCTGCGCCTGCAGCAACTCGCTGCGTGCGTCGGTGAGTTCCTCCTCGACGCGCTCCGGGTGCGCGGACCGCCACAGCGCCAGGACCGAGGACTTGACCGCGCCCCAGCCGTCCGTCGCCAGCAGATCGATCAGGCGCGCCGCGGCTGCCGATGCCAGGCCGGCGAGTTCCACACTCGTCTCCATGTCTTCTCCTTGTCCCTTACCGCCCGTGGGCCGCGATCGCGGTCATGGTCAGGTGGGAGGCGATGAACACGTGGTCACCGCCCACCGTCCACATGAACCCCACGTCCGGCTGCCCCGGGTCCCTGTATCTCCACCGGGCCCTGCCGGTGGCGGCGTCGATGGCCCACAGCGTCTTGGCACTGTCGGTGGCGAAGACGGTGTCGGCCGAACACTGCGCGTTCTTGCCGCCCAGCGCGAGGGAGGCGTTGAACACGTTGGCAGTGCCCGTGTCGCTGGCGCCGTCGAGCACCGCGACCCACTGGATCGTGCCGTCGGCCGTGGCCAGGGCGGCCAGGTCGCTGCCGACCGGTACGTAGACGGTCGCGCCGTCCTGGCTGGAGAACGGGGTGCCGATCTGGACCTGGTCCCCGTTCTTCGCATCGAAGCGCTGATGCCACTTCTCGCTGCCCGTGGCCGCGTCGACGGCGAACAGCGTGTTGCCGTTGCCGCCGGCGAACAGGAACAGCCCGGCGGCGTAGCACGTCAGCGGCCAGCCGGTGGTGAAGTAGAACGAGGCGTGCGGGACGGACACCTTCCAGCCGCGGGCACCTTTCCTGCCGGCGTCGATCATCTGGACGCGGCCGGGTTTCTTGCCCGGAACGGCCGAGGTGGCCAGCAGGTGAGAACCGGAGGGCGGCACGAGCACGTTGTTGATGTCCGTGCCCTTGACCTGCCACAGTTTCTTGCCGGTCGCGGCGTTGAACGCACGGATGTAGCCGGTGGTCGGAGACTTGGCCGAGAACTTCCCGTCCAACTGGCGCACCTGTCCGCATACATAGACCGTGTTCCCCGCGACCGCCACATAGTTGCTCGGGTACATCGACACAAGCTTGGCGCCGCCGGGATCGGAGGCGGCAAGGTTGGTCGCCCACTTCGCCTTCCCGCCGGCGGCGTCGAACGCCGCCAGCACGCCTGATTGACTCGGTGTGTCGCAGAGCAGGTAGAACACTCCGTCCGCGTACGCCGTCGGGTACTTGTAGCTGCTCATGCGGAACTCGTTGGTCGTGTTCATTGGGTGGAACACGGATTTTCCGGTCGCGGCGTCCAGGAAGGACGTGGCCGTGTCCGTGACCACCATGACCACCTTGTCGGACGCTTCCAGGCAGGTGGGGGCGTGCTTTCCGGCTTCCGACCATGCCTTGACGGCGTCGGGTCCGGCCAGAACGACCGGTTCCGGTCCGTCCGTCGAGGACGGCGACGCAGAGGGGGCCGCCGTGGATCGCCCGCCCGACGGAGAGGCCGGCCGCGCAGTGGACCCGGGCCCGCCGGCCTGACTCTCGGGTGCCGGTGACGAGTCGCCGGAGAAGGCGAGTGCCGCCGCGGTCCCGCCGAGTACGGCCACGCCCCCGGCCAGCGCGATGATCAGCTTCCGGCGGCTGACACCCGCGCCGGCAGCGATCTCCGGCTGCGGAGGAAGCGGGCCCCGGCCGCCGCCCCCGGCGGACTCCGATCCCACCGCCGCGGTCGCGGCGGCCATGTCGGCGGTCACCGCCGGCGGCAGCCAACTGCCTTTTAGGGCAGGCAGGTTCTGATGCCTCAGGTAGGCGGCGAGTTGCTCCGCGGTGGGACGGTCCGACGGTTCCGGGTACAGGCAACCGCCGATCACGTCACGCAGCGACACCGGGAGTGCGTCCGTGTCCGGCTCGCCTCCGGAAGCTGCGAACAGCACGGTCGACCCGAGGTCGAACATGTCGTCCGTCGGTGAGGGTGCCGGACTTCCGGTGGCTCCCACCATCCCCAGTGCGGTGATGCGGGGCCCGTCCATGGTCAGCAGCACCGAGTCCGGGTTCACCTCGCCGTGGACCGTACCGGCCGCGTGGAGTGCGGCCAGCGCCCGGGCGAGGCCGTCGGCGAGCACCCGCAGAGCCGGTTCGGACAGCGGGCCGTGCCGGTCCACCGCCTGCCGGAGCGGCAGTCCGGCGGTGAACCGGGTCGCCAGCCAAGGAACCGGCGCGTCGGTGTCGGCATCCACCACCGGTACGAGGAAGGCCCCGGACAGCGTCCGTGCCGCCTCGACGGCAGCTCGGAACCGGTCCCGGAACCCAGGGTCCGCGGCGAGTTCGGGCCCCACGACCGTGACCGTGACGAGGAGCCCCTCGTCCGAGCGGGCCGCGAAGACTTCGCTCCCGCCGAAGGTGCTCTGTCTTCCGAGCAGCGCATACGGCCCGATCCGACGAGCACCGTCTGCTCCGGGATGATCCATCGTCAGCCCCTCACGCCAGCCTGATCGTCTGATCACGGGCCGCCTGGTAGGCGCTGCCGCCGCCGGACACATGGGCCGTCATGGTGATTGATGGCTCCGGATCGGCGGCCGGCTCCGTGCCGTGCCCGGGTTCGACAGCGGGGTCGGTATCGGTATCGGACAGGAGAGCGGTCACCGCGTCGCCCAAGTGCTCCAGCCCGTCCGGCAGATGGGTCTCCGGAACGCGGAGGAACTGCAGGCGCGCCAGCTCCGCGATCTCGGTCGGCAGCGCCGAGGCGTCGGGCAGCATCGTCGCGTCCCCCAGAAGGACCGGGACGACGCGGTTTCCCGCCCGCAGCGCTGTCGCGATCTCCAGGCGGACCCAGTCGTGAGCCCGGTCCAGGAGCCGCACCCCGTCCTCGCTCCGCGCGTCGAGCCACCCTGGCCCGATCAGTACGCACATGAGCTCGCACTCGGCGGCCTGCCTCCGCAGGATCTCGGCGAAATCGGCCCCGGGCGGTATCGACCGGCCCGACTTGAAGATCTCGTCGGCACCCAAGCGGTCGGACAGCGCGCGGTAGACGCGATTTCGCATCCACCGGGAGTCCGGTTTGCGAAAGCTGAGAAAGATGCGCGGCACAATTGCCCCCTCTCTGGCAAGCCTTGACGTCAGGGATCGTGCTCACCCTAGGGGCGCAGTACTCGCCCGGTGGCTATTCGCCGGGGATTGAATAGCGGCCGCAAGGCTCCGTACGCTGGCGGGTATGGATCCGGCGGACAGCGCGGCAGGGACGGTCCCGGCAGGGAGATCGACCAGCACGCGTCTGCCGCCGGGCGACTTCGGCGTCGTCCTGGCCACACTCCGGGCACGTCGGGGGTGGAGCGTGCGCGAGTTCGCCCGGCGTGCGAACGTGTCCGAAGGGCAGATCTGCAATCTGGAGAGCGGGCTGCGCAACCCGACGCCCGCTGTGGCGGCGGCATGCGACGCGGCCTTCGGCACCGGCGGGGAACTCGTCGAGCTGGCCGGGGCCGGCCGCCGCGGCGCCCGGGCCGAGAGCATCGTCGAGGCCGGCCCCGTGGTCGCCGGATACGAGCGGGTCCTGTGGGAGCTGAAGGACATCGGCAGATCCACCGGACCGAGGTTCGTCACCGCTTCGATGAAGTCGATCACGCGGATCCTGACGGACGCCGGCCCGCAAGCCGTTGGCGAGCAGCGTGCCGAGATCTGGCTGCTGGCCTCGAGGTTCGCCGAATACACGGGGTGGATGGCACAAGAGGCGGGAAATCCCGCGGAGGCGTTGCGCTGGACGAATCTCGCTGTCCGCTGGGGCGCACACGGCGGGGACGAAACGGTGGCCGCTTATGCCCTGGTCCGCAAGGCGTTCATCGCCCAGCACCGCGGTGACACCCATGCGGCGATCGGATTCGCCGACCAGGCCGCCGGGCACCCGGCGGCCAACCCGGTGATCCGCGCGCACGCCGCGCGCCGCGCGGCCCAGGGGCATGCGCGCCGTGGCGATGCGGGGGCCTGCCGGGAGGCACTGGAGCGGTTCAGAAGCCACGCCGCCGAGGTCATCGGCGACCGGACCCCTCACTGGGGCCCGCGCACCGAGAACGGCAACCCTCGGCTCATCGAGGCGTCCTGCATGCTCAGCCTCCGTCGCTTCGAGCTGGCCGCCGACCTTTTCGCCGCCGAACGCCGGCGCCGGCCGGCCGTCCCGGCGGACAGCAACTCCCAGGCCCGCTTGGCGGTTCGGCAGGCGACAGCCCTGGCCGGTTTCGGCCGCCTCGACGACGCCTGTCAGATCGTCGAGGCCACGCTGCCAGTGATCAAGCGCATCGACTCCGCCACCGTCCGCGCGGAGCTGGGCCGTTTCGTGGAACAGGCCCGGACCCGGAGAGCCAGCCCGGGCCAACTCGCCCTCATCGACGCATCGGCCGCCCTCGCGACCGGCTGACAGTCGCGATCGGCTGGCAGTACGGACAGATCTAGCTAGACGGGGCTTCGCCCTCAGCCCCCGGATGGCTCCGCACTCAGTCGTCGGACGGGCTTGGCCCGAGGCTCCGCGCCAGCTCCTCCCGGTCCGTCGTCGGCGCATCGCAGACGAAGTGCCTGCACACATACGCCGTCGGCGCCCCGCCCACCATCGGCCGGTCCGCCAGCAGCGGGAACTCCGTCCCGGCCGTCTCCCCCGCCGCCACCACCGCACCGGGCGCCCGCCCCAGCAGCGCCGTACGGTGCAGTTCGCCGCCGACCGGCCCGGCGACCGCGACCTCGCGCGGCCCGTCGAGCAGCGCCTCGGCGACGGCGAGCCCCCAGCCGATGAACCGGGGAACCCGCGGGCCGAGCGCCTTCACCACGCCCAACGCCCCCTCCGCTGCGGTGCGATGGGCCTCCGAGCCGGTGTATGCGGCGTACGAGAGCAGCGCACCGGCCGCCGCCGTCCAGCCCGCCGGGGTCGCGCTGTCGGTGGGGTCCTGCGGGCGGCGGATGAGCTTCTCGGCGTCGTCCGCCGTGTCGTACAGCTGCCCGCCCTCGCCGGTGAAGTGCTGGAGCACGATGTCGAGGAGGAAGCCGGCAAACTCCAGCCAGGCACCCTCGCCGGTGACCGCGGCCAGGGCGAGGAAACCCTCCGCGACATCGCCGTAGTCCTCCAGGACCCCTGCGTGCCCGCCGGTCCGCCCGTCCTTCGACGTACGGGTCAGCCGGGCCACGTCGCCCATGTGCACCCGTACCAGCAGATCCGCCGCCTCGGTGGCGCGCTCGATCAGATCGGGCCGGTCGAAGTACGCCCCCGTTTCGGCGAGCGCGGCGATCGCCAGGCCGTTCCAGGCGGCGACCACCTTGTCGTCCCGCCCGGGACGCGGGCGCAGCTCACGGGCGGCCAGCAGCTTGGCCCGTACGTCGGCAGCCCGGTCCGCGTCCACCACGGTGCCCGTCCGCGCGAGCCGGAGGACCGAGGCGCCCTCCTCGAACGTGCCCTCCTGCGTCACCCCGAAGTGCTCGGCGGCGAAAGCCGCGTCCTGATCGCCGAGGACCTCCCTCAGCTGCTCGGGCGTCCATACGTAGTACGCGCCCTCGACATGCCGGCCGGCCCCGTCCTCGCTGTCGGCGTCGAGCGCGGAGGCGAAACCGCCCTCCGGCGTACGCAGCTCGCGCACCATGAAGTCGGCGGTCTCCAGAGCGACCCGGCGGGCCAGTTCCGAGCCCGTCGACCGCCACAGGTGTGCGTACACCCGGCAGAGCAGCGCGTTGTCGTAGAGCATCTTCTCGAAGTGCGGTGTCAAAGGCCCACCAGCCCTCGGCGTGAGTACGTACCGGTGGAATCCGCCTCCCACCTGGTCGTACAGGCTCGAAGGAGCCATCGCGCCGCACAGCCCTTCTGCCATCTCCAGCGCCGCCACGGAACCGGCCCGCGCGTGGTGGCGCAACAGGAACTCGATCACCATCGACGGCGGGAATTTGGTGTCTCCCTTGAACCAGCCGCTCGCGGGATCGATGTCCCGAGTCAGTTGGAGGAGGGCCAGGGCCTGAGTCTCCTCGGTGGGCATCCCGGCATCCCCAGTGCTCAGCTCCCGCCCGACAAGGTCCCGAGTGATCTTCCCCGCGACTTCTCCCACCTCGTCCCGTCGGCTCGTCCAGGCGTTGTGCACGCCTTCAAGCACCTGACGGAAGGACGGCATGCCATGGCGAGCCTCGGGCGGGAAGTAGGTGCCGAAGTAGAAGGGCTCGCCATCCGGCGTCATGAACACGGACATGGGCCAGCCGCCCTGCCCAGTGGCGGCTTGCACGGCCTCCATGTAGACGGCGTCCACGTCGGGCCGCTCCTCACGGTCCACTTTGACGGACACGAAGTGCTCGTTCATGTACGCAGCGGCGTCGTCGTCCTCGAAGGACTCGTGCGCCATGACGTGACACCAGTGGCAGGCGCTGTAGCCGACGCTCAAGAACACGGGGACGTCGCGCCGCCGGGCTTCTTCGAACGCGTCGGTCTCCCACGGCCACCAGTCAACGGGGTTGTCCGCGTGCTGGAGGAGGTACGGGGACGTGGCCTGCGCGAGTCGATTGGGCATGGTCCCATCCTTGCGCACCCTCCCCCCGCCCCGCCCATGCGCCACAGGGGCAGCACACAAACGGGGCGGGAGGAGTGCCGGCTCAGTGCTCGCGCGGCCAGTACGGCGACTGTGTGTCCCTGCCTCGCCACGGTTCGGGACCGGGACATGACGGGCGCCTGTCCGAAGAGCTGGGCGCGACGGTCTGGGCCGAATCCGGCCTGGGCGCTCCGGCAGACCTCGACCGGATTGTCGGCATGCTGGAGGAGGTACGGGGAAGTCTCACGGTCCAGGCGATTCGGCATACCCACATCCTCTCTCAGGCCCGGTTGATCGCATCGCTCTCTCGCGCTGACGCGCCGTACCCAGCACACTGGGCGGCGATGACAGCAGGGGCAGTTGCAATCGTCGTATCCGGAGGGGGACGCACATGCGGGACAGCCATCGGGCGGAAGCCGAACGGCTGTTGGTACGCGCCGTCGAGGAAGAGGTACGGCGGTCGGGTGGCCGTGCGGACGCCGGTGCGCTGACGGCACGCGGGCGGGCCGCACTCGATTCCCTGGCGGCCGGGGCGGCCGACGAGTACGCCGCGTATCTCCAGGCGCTGGACGCGGCGGAGGCCGGAGCACAGCCGCTGTCGCAGCGGTTCAGCCGATCGGCCATGGGAACTCCACTGCTGGTCACCGGAGTTGCCGCGGTCGCCGCATTCGGGGCCGATGTCGCGTTCGGCACGGCGGCGGGGCCGGCCCTCGGTGCGGGCGCCGTCGTCGCGGTCGCGGGGGCCACGGCGACCGTCGCCAGGATCACCGCATCGCACTGGCCCGCCGCCCACCGGCGCGCGGGTGCGCTCGGGCAGCCCGGCGGCGCCGAACAGCTGCGGCTGCAGTGGCTGGCGGCGCTGGAGGTACGGGGCATCCGTCCGTTCCTCGACCAGCAGCGGATGCTTAACCCCTCATCGCGCACACCGGCGAAGAAGGTCCCCGCGCAGTCGCGGACCACCCCGTCGCTGCGCGGCGGGGACCGCAGCGCAGCGGCCCGCATGCGCGCGATCCTTGAGCAGTCGTTCGGCCATCTGCCCGCACCCGAGGGGCCGTTCGCCGGGCGGCGGGCCGAGCTGGCGCAGATCGCGCAGTGGGTGCGGGAGGCCCGCGCGTCGACGGAGACCAAGCCGACCGTCGTCGTCCTGCACGGTGCGCCCGGCGCCGGGCGCACCACGCTCGCGGTACGGGCGGCACACAGCCTGAAGGACCAGTTCCGGGGCGCCTGCGTGGTGGACCTGCGCGGCGACGTGGCCGGCCAGGCGCCGCTGCCGACGCGTGACGCGCTGCTGCATCTGCTGAACCGGCTGGGCGCGCCCCGCGAGCAGCTGCTGTTCCGAGAGGGGGTCTCCCCCTCTCGAGCGGAGTCGGGACCTCGGGGAAGGGCCTTGGCCGAGCAGCAGGTGCGGCGGCTGAGCGAGGTGTACCACCAGCATCTGACCGGCACCCCGGTGACGATCGTCCTCGACGACGCCGGCGACGCGGCCCAGGTCCGCACGCTGGTCCCCGAGCGTTCCGACAGCCTCGTCCTCGTCACCGCCCGCGAGCCCCTGGAGCTGCCCGCCGACATCCCGGCCCGGGTCCATCAGCTGCCGGTCGGCGCCCTGGACGCGGCGGGCGCGGAGGAGCTGCTGCGCGAGGCCGCCGAGGCGCAGGAGCAGGGGCCGTACGACTCCCAGTCGACGGACACGGTCGTCGAGCTGTGCGGCGGGCTGCCGCTGGCACTGCGCACAGCGGGCTCCTCGCTCGGTCCACGGACCCGGAGCGCGCTCGCCACCGATCTCGCCGCGTACGGCCCGGTCGCACCGGTCGAGCGGGCGCTGTGGCTGCGCTACACCGACCAGTCCGAGCAGGCGCGGCGGCTGCTGCGGCGGCTCGCGCTTGCCGGGCGGGCCAGCCTGGGCGCCGCGGCGGCGGCCGCGCTGCTCTCGGCCGACGAGCAGGAGGCCGAGCGGCTGCTGACGGCGCTGGCCGGGGCCGGGCTCCTGGACCATGTGCGGGGCTCGCGCTACCGGCTGCACGACCTCGTACGGGGCTTCGCCCTGGCCCGGCTGCGGGACGAGGAGGAGGTGGCGGACCGTACCGCGGCCCAGGAGCGGCTGATCCAGAACTACGCGGAGCTGGCCGGTGCCGTGATCCGCATGGTGGACGGCAAGATGTCCACCCGGGCCGGGCAGTTCGGCTCGCACGGGTTCGGTTCGCTGGACTCGGCGCTGCGCTGGCTGGACGACGAGTCGAGTTTCATCACCTCGGCGCTGCGGCACGCCGAGGGCGTCGACCAGGGGGCCGTACTGGATCTCCTGGGCGCGCTGTGCGACTACTGCCTGCTGCGCGGCGACCTCTACCGGCTGGGCGAGATCAGCGAGTTGACGCAGGCGGTGGACAAGGGGCTGCTGGAGCGGTCCGTGCAGTGGCGTACCGGCATCGCGGCCCGTCAGCTCGGCGAGCTGGACAAGGCGCGCACCACGCTGTCGTCGGTCGTCGGGCTGTACCGCGAGGCGCAGAACGAGGCGGGTACGGCGCTGGCGCTCTGCTCGCTCGGCATCACCCTGCACCACCAGGGCAATCTGACCGAGGCGTCGGCGCGGCTGCGCGAGGCGATCGAGCTGCAGTCCTCCGAGGAGCAGGCCGAGGACCGGGCCTGGTCGCTGCACGCCCTGGCCGCCGTCGAACGCGACCGGGCCCATGTCGCGGAGGCGCTGAATCTCCTGGACACCGCGCTGGCCCTGCACCGGGAGGGCGAGTCGCTGCACGGCGAGGCGTGGACGCAGTTCCAGCTGGGCCAGACCCTGCTGCGGATGGGCGAGGTGGAGCGGGCGGAGGAGGCGCTGCGTACGGCCCTGGACCTGTACGGCCGTACCCGCGACGAGCGCGGCGAGGCGTGGGCGCTGACCCAGCTGGCCCGCGCGCGGCTGCTGGACGGCGACCCGGCCCCGGCCGTCGAGCAGCTGGACCGGGCCCTGGCCCGCCACCGCGACAACGAGGACGCGCGCGGCGAGGCGTGGACGCTGTACTACCTGGGCCAGGCGCTGGAGGAGAACGGCGACACCGACCAGGCGGTGCGGCAGCTGGAGCGGGCCCGCACGATGTTCTCCCGGATGCGGGACACGTACGGGCTGGCGTGCGCCCGGCACCACTCGGGCCGGGTCACCCGCGACCAGCGGGCCGCGCAGACCGGGAACCTCCGCAACTCCGGCTTCGCCCGCCAGCTCCTGGTCGACGCCCGGGCCGACTTCCGGCGCATCGGGGTCGCCCACGGCGAGGCCTGGACGTGCCTGGAGCTGGCCCTGATCGACGCGGGCAACAACCGCGCCCCGCAGGCGCTGGAGCTGTGCGGCGAGGCGGCGGAGCTGTTCGAGTCCTACGGCGACACACGGGGCGAGGACTGGGCCCGCTTCCTGCGCTGCACGCTGCTGCCGTACGCGTCACCGGGCGGCAGCGAGGTGGGCACGGTGGTGGCCCAGCAGGAACTGGCCGATCTGCTCCTGGCCGGCCACCCGACGCGCGACAGCAAGCTGGAGGACTGCGCGGAGGCGTTCACCGTGGTGCTGAACCGCGGCGTGGACCTGGAGGACGGCTGGCAGGCGTGGCGCCTGGGCATGACGCCCACACGCCACGCACGGGAGGTCATGGGCGTACCTGTCCGGCCATGACCGGCCCGTCCGGCGACTGAGGACGTCTTCGACCCCGGCCGGGCACAACCGCCCCGTCCGGCGCCAGGCGAACGGGGCGGCTCCCGGACGCCCCGGTACCGCCCCGCGCCTACTTCCGCTTCGCGGACCCCGCACCCGCGGCAACGGCGCCGTCGGGCGCCGCCTCCGGGTCCGGGGCCTCCTCGAAGTCGACCTTGCCCATGTGGCGGTTCATGGACTTCATCAGCAGCCACACGCCTCCGGCGAGCGCCGCGAAGACGAGGAAGCCGAGAAGGCCGGGGGTCACCTTGTTGTCGTCGACCTCCTTGGCGAGAGGGACGAGATGGGTCAGTGCCTGGGTCGCGTACATATCAGGCATTGTCGCGGATGCCCGCGAAGAGGTCGCTCTCGGGGAGGGAGGTATCGACGAGAGACTTCGCCAGCTCGTACTCCTCGGTCGGCCAGACCTCCTTCTGGATCTCCATCGGAACGCGGAACCAGCCGCCGTCGGGGTCGATCTGCGTCGCGTGCGCGATCAGCGCCTTGTCGCGGATCTCGAAGAAGTCCGCGCACGGAACATGCGTGGTCAGCGTGCGTTCGTCGCGCTCGAACTCCTTCCAGCGCTTCAGCCACTCGCCGTACGGGGACTCCAGGCCGCGGGCCAGCAGCGCCTCGTGGAGCGCCACCGTGCGCGGCCGGTTGAAGCCCTGGTTGTAGTAGAGCTTCCGCGGCTGCCAGGCCGGTCCGAACTCCGACTCGGGGAACGTCTCGGTGTCCGACGCGCCGTCGAACGCGATCATCGTGATCTTGTGGGTCATGATGTGGTCGGGGTGCGGGTACCCGCCGTTCTCGTCGTACGTCGTGATGACCTGCGGCCGGAACGCACGGATGCTGCGGACGAGACGCGCCGCGGCCTTCTCCTCGTCCTCCAGCGCGAAGCAGCCCTCGGGCAGCGGCGGCAGCGGGTCGCCCTCGGGCAGACCCGAGTCGACGAAGCCGAGCCACTCCTGCTTGACGCCCAGGATCTCCCGGGCCTCGTCCATCTCCTTCTTGCGCACCTCGTGGATGTTCTCCTCGATGTACGCGTCGCCCTGGAGCTTCGGGTTGAGGATGGAGCCGCGCTCGCCTCCCGTGCAGGTCACGACCAGCACGTCCACCCCCTCGGACACATACTTGGCCATGGTGGCCGCGCCCTTGCTCGACTCGTCGTCGGGGTGGGCGTGAACGGCCATCAGTCGCAGCTGCTCAGTCAAGACTCGATCCTCGTTGATTGGACGCCATCGAGAGGTGTCGTCCCGAAGGGACGCCTGTTCGGGGTGGCGGTCGGGTGGCGGGTGGGAGGCTTCTATAGTGACCGAACCGGGGGGTGGAAAATTCCTCGATCCCCGGTACAGGAGGAACGATCATGACTGCGGTGCGCGAAGCGCTTCCGGAGAACCGCTACGGCCGCTCCGCGGACCAGCGCGCGGACCGCAAGCTCAAGATCATCGGTTCGGTGCTGGGCGTCGCCCTTCTCGGCGTGATTGGCTGGATCGGATACGACTACATCGCCGGCCAGGGCATCAGTGCCGAGGTGATCACGTTCAAGGTCGTCTCGGACGAGCGGGTCGATGTGCACCTGGAGGTGCGCAAGGGCACCGACACCAAGGGTTACTGCACGCTCCGCTCGCAGCACGAGGACGGCAGCGACGTGGCCCGCAAGGACTTCCGCTTCGACGACCGCACGGACCGTATCGACCGCGTCCTGTCGTTGCGTACGACAGCCAGGGCGACCAGCGTCGAGCTGCTGGGCTGTACCGACGACGGCGGGGCGGCACATTGACCGCCGCACGCCGACACTGAACCGCTGTTGCAGCCGCTGACCTGCACATACGCAGTCCTGACGGTTTACCTGCTCCCCCTTTTCCTGGGGAATTGTTAGGCTCGTGGTTTCGCCCACCCGTGGAGGCACATGCTTACGGGTAGGGCGATGCTTTGTATTCCCAGTACCGACGAGGAGCACCCTGTGACCCAGACCAGCGAAAACGTCACCTGGCTCACGCAGGAGGCGTACAACCAGCTCAAGGCCGAGCTGGAGTACCTGTCTGGTCCCGCGCGCACGGAAATCTCCGTAAAGATCGCGGCGGCCCGTGAGGAGGGTGACCTCCGGGAAAATGGCGGGTACCACGCGGCCAAGGAGGAGCAGGGCAAGATGGAGTTGCGGGTGCGCCAGCTCACCCAGCTCCTGGAGCACGCGAAGGTCGGCGAGGCGCCTGCCGACGACGGCGTGGTCGAGCCCGGCATGGTTGTGACGATCGCCTTCGACGGCGACCCGGACGACACGATGACCTTCCTGCTCGCCTCGCGCGAGTACGCGAGCTCGAACATCGAGACGTACTCCCCGCAGTCGCCGCTCGGCACCGGCGTGAACGGCAAGAAGATGGGCGAGGACGCCGAGTACGAGCTGCCGAACGGCAAGACGGCCACCGTGAGGATTCTCACGGCGAAGCCCTACACGGGCTGATCCCACATGCGGGGAGCCTTCGGCCCGGCGGGCCAAAGGCTCCCCGCATGTGCGGCGTGGCGTCCGACGGCGAAGCCCCGGGCTTCTCGGCCTCGCCATCGTTCACGCACTCGTCACCGCGCACGGCGGCCGGATGGAACTGCGGTCAGAACCTGGCAAAGGGTGCCGTTTCAGAGTGCTGTCGCCACTGCTGCGCATCGAGACCTGATGCTGTTCGCCGGGACGACCCGGACGGATGACCGCAGCACCCGCACTGCCCGCCGTGCGGACTTCTCACCGATGAGAAACCGCCGGCGCCTCGCCGTCCGACGAGCTCGTGCATGGTTGGCGGCGCAGCTCGCCGGCCCGACAGGGACCACAGAACGCGATACACCGCGACACGCGAGGCTCAGCTCATCACCAGATAGCCCGCGTCGTGCAGCGCCGCCGAGACCTCCTCGCAGTGCTCCGGCCCCTTCGTCTCCAGTTGCAGCTCCACCTCGACCTCGGTGAGCCCGAGCCGGGGATCGGTCCGCACATGGCCGATGTCGAGGACGTTGGCGTCGACCACCGAGAGCACGGCCAGCAGCGTGGCCAGCGCGCCGGGACGGTCGGTCAGCCGCAGCCGCAGGCTCAGATAGCGGCCGGCCGCCACCATGCCGTGGGTCAGGATGCGCTGCATCAGCAGCGGGTCCACATTGCCGCCCGACAGCAGCGCGACCACCGGCCCGCGGAACGACTTCGGATCGCTCAGCAGCGCCGCGACCGGGCTCGCACCGGCCGGTTCCACCACCAGCTTCGCCCGCTCCAGACAGAGCAGCAGCGCACTGGCCAACTCGTCCTCGGAGACCGTACGGACCTCGTCGACCAGCTCCCTGACCAGCTCGAACGGCACATCGCCGGGGCGCCCCACCTTGATGCCGTCCGCCATCGTGTTCAGCGTGCCGATCGACACCGGGTGCCCCGCTGCCAGCGACGGCGGATAACAGGCCGCGCCCGCCGCCTGCACGCCGACGATCCGCACATCGGGCCGGACCGCCTTGACCGCCACCGCGATGCCCGCGGCGAGACCGCCGCCGCCGATCCCGACGACGATGGTGCGCACCTCGGGGCACTGTTCGAGGATCTCCAGGCCCACCGTGCCCTGTCCGGCGATGATGTCGGGGTGGTCGAAGGGATGGATGAAGACCGCGCCCGTCTCCTGCGCGTACTCCTGGGCGGCGGCCAGCGTCTCGTCGACGACATGGCCGTGCAGCCGGACCTGTGCCCCGTACTGGCGGGTGGCGGCCACCTTCGGCAGCGGCGCCCCGACCGGCATGAAGACCGTCGACCGTACGCCGAGCAGAGCAGAGGCGAGTGCGACACCCTGCGCATGGTTTCCGGCGCTCGCGGCTACGACTCCGGCCGCCCGCTCCACCGGGGACAGGCCCGCAATCCGTACATAGGCGCCCCGCAGTTTGAACGAACCGGTCCGTTGCAGGTTCTCGCACTTGAAGTGGACCGGCGCGCCCACGAGCTCGGTCAGATGGCGGCTGCCTTCCATGGCGGTCACTCTGGCCACGCCGGAAAGCATCTTCTGCGCCCCGCGGATGTCGTCGAGGATCAGTGGGGGAAAATGGCCGGGCGCGCGGAAGTTCATACCGTAAGTCTTGCAGCTCGGATGGGTGCCGGACGCCTTGTGCGGTCCCGTCCTGAGCCGTTGTCCGCAGGTTTGTGCAGCACTGGTACGCGTTGCCCCGTGGCCGCGTACTCTGTCCCCCACCCATCCGACACCGCACGAAGAGAGCCCCCGGCCATGCCCCCTCAGGACATGACGACAGCTGCGTCTCCTTCCGGGGGCGCCACCCCCGAACCCACGGGTTCCGACCACGTCCTCGATGCGCTGCAGCACCAGGTCGCGGTATTCGCCCGCCGTGCCGAGCAGACCCGCCTCGGCGGTATCGGCCAGGTGCGCAATTCCATGGACCGGGCCGCCTATCTGCTGCTCAACCGGCTGGACCGGGAAGGCCCGATGGGCGTCAAGGCACTGGCCGCAGGCATGGGGATCGACTCCTCGACCGTGACCCGGCAGGTCGCACCCCTCGTCGACACCGGTCTGGTCAAGCGCACCTCGCACCCGGAGGACGGCCGTGCCGTCGTGCTCCAGCTGTCGCCGCGCGGCCAGGCACGGCTGGACGAGGTCCGCGAATCCCGGCGCGAGCTCATGACACAGGTGACGGGCGACTGGACGGCCGAGGAGCGCGACACGTTCTGCACGCTGCTCACCCGGTTCAATCTGGCACTGGCCGCCCGCCAGACCTCGCCTCAGGCGCCCCCGGCCGGCTAGCGGGAGCGGCACGCCTGACGGCGCTGCGCAGGCTGCCGGGCGCACGCCTCTTGACCGGGAGCCCCGCAGCGGCTCGGATGAGGACTGTGCGAGAGCGCCAGGCGGGCCGGGAGCGGCGCCGCGCCCAGGAGTTCCAGACCTTCGTGGCGGGCGCGGCCGGTCGACTGCTGCACACGGCCACGCTGCTGACCGCCGAGCCCATGCAGCCGCCCGGAGCGAACCCCCGGGCCCAGCGGATGCTCACGGCCGCGCTGGCACGCACGTACGCGCAGTGGGGGCGGCTGCGCGGCGAGGACCCGTACGACCGCACCCGGCGGGAGCTGGCCATCCGGTTCGCCCACGAGGTCTGGCGGCACCACCGGCCGCGCGGCGGGCTGCTGGACCGGCTGACGCCGCAGGAGCGTCTCGTTCTCGTGCTGCGGCTGTACGAGGGCGTCGCGGAGGAGCAGACTGCGGCGCTGCTCGGGCTTCCGGTGGAGCGGATCCGGGCGATCTGCAACCGTTCGATGGCCACGATGCGCGGCACCCGCCGACCCACGGCACGGTGGGGGTTGGAGCGGCCGCTGGAAATCGCGTCATGAGCCGCAGCAGCAGCCGCGAGGACGAGGTCCGGCGCATGCTGGACGGTCCGCATCCGCAGGTGCCCGCCGATCTGGCACAGCGGGCGGCGGCGCGCGGCGGCCGGCTGCTGCGCCGGCGCCGTTTCGCCCGCAGGCTGGTGCTGCTGGTGGCGTTCGCCGCGGTGATCGCCTTCACGGTGTGGGCGCTGAAGGCACAGCCGTGGCAACTGCCTCCCACCGAGACGACGCCGCCGCTGGACGGCTGGTGAGGGCCGACCCGGGGCGAACTATCCTGGAACGTGGCGTCACGGGGAACCGGCCGAGGAGGCTGCGATGACCAGGAAGGTCGCCGACTGCCGCAAGTATCCGAGCGTCACGAACTGCTCGCTCACCATCTCCGGCGAGGAAGAGGAAGTCGTGAGGGCCGCGGCGGAGCACGCGGTCTCCGTCCATGAGCACACCGACAGCCCGGAACTGCGCGAACAGATCCGGGCGTCGCTGGACGACGAGAAGGTCGGCGTCTGAGGGTGCCGAGGGCGGCCGGGCCCGAACGATCGAGCCCGCCCGCCTCTGCCCGGCCCCGATCGGCCGAGAACCTCTAGCCGAGCGCCTGCGTCAGATCGGCGATCAGGTCGTCGGCGGACTCGATGCCGACGGAGAGCCGGACGAGGTCGGCCGGCACCTCCAGCGGGGAGCCCGCCGCCGAGGCGTGCGTCATGCGGCCCGGGTGCTCCACGAGGGACTCGACGCCGCCCAGTGACTCACCGAGGGTGAACAGCTTCGCCCGGTTGCAGACGTGGACCGCCGCGTCCTCACCGCCCACGACGCGGAAGGACACCATGCCGCCGAAGGCCTTCATCTGCTTGGCGGCGACCTCGTGGCCCGGGTGCTCGGGCAGCCCCGGGTACAGGACCTGGGTGACCTTGGGGTGCCGGGTCAGCAGATCGGCGATCTTCGTGGCGTTCTCGCTGTGCCGGTCCATGCGGACCGCGAGGGTCTTGATGCCGCGCAGCACCAGCCAGGCGTCGAACGGTCCGGCGACCGCGCCCATCGCGTTCTGGTGGTACGCCAACTCCTCGGCCAGTTCAGGGTCGTTGACGATCAGCGCACCGCCGACGACGTCCGAGTGGCCGCCCATGTACTTCGTGGTGGAGTGGACCACGACGTCGGCGCCCAGGGCGAGGGGCTGCTGGAGGTACGGGCTGGCGAAGGTGTTGTCGACGACCAGTCGTGCACCCGCCGCGCGGGCCACACCGGCGATCGCGGCGATGTCGGTGATGCCGAGCAGCGGGTTGGACGGGGTCTCCACCCAGATCGCCTTGGTGCGCGGGGTGATCGCCGCCCGTACCGCCGCCACGTCCGAGGTGTCGGCGACCGAGAAGTCGACACCCCACCGCGAGACGACCTTCGCGAACAGCCGGAACGTGCCGCCGTAGGCGTCGTTCGGGATGACCACATGGTCGCCGGGGGTGAGCAGCGTACGGAGCAGGCAGTCCTCGGCGGCGAGGCCGGAGGCGAAGGCGAGCCCGCGGCGGCCGCCCTCCAGGGCCGCGAGGTTGTCCTCCAGTGCGGTACGGGTCGGGTTGGCGCTGCGGCTGTACTCGTAGCCGCCGCGCAGTCCGCCCACGCCGTCCTGCTTGTACGTGGACACCTGATAAATGGGCGGGACAACGGCGCCGGTGAGGGGATCGGCGGTGTTTCCCGCGTGGATCGCGAGAGTCTCGAAGCTGTGCTGGTCGCTCATGGGGCCCGAGCGTAGTTCGTCGCGAGGGCGCCCACCGGGCTACCGGGCCGTCCGGTGACAATGGGGGCATGGAGATTCTCTGGTTCCTGCTCGCACTGTGCATGCTCGCCGCGGTCATCGGCCCCTTCGTGCTGCGCCGCCGCGGTGGTATCCGGCAGGTCGCGCCCGGTTCGCCGGACGCCGCCGATCCGGACACCTACGGCTTCGTACGCCAGGAGGAGCTGGACATCCGGCTGCCGGGCCCGGACCAGGATCTTCTCGATGTGCTCGATGTCGTGCAGCGTTCCCAGGACTGGCGGGCGGCTTCGCAGTTGCTGGCCGGTACGCCCAAGGAGGGCGAGGTGCGGTGGCAGCGGGTGCAGGCGTTCGCCGGCGCCGCCTCGCTGGAGCTGGCGCAGCAGCCCGGTGTCGGTGGTTCGTGGCTGCGCATGTGGCGGGCCGAGTCGCCGAAGGACGCGGGCGGTGCGGCGGTGCACGCCGAGTTCCTGGTGCAGCAGGCGTGGCGTTCGTCGACCGCGGGGACGGACGACTTCCGGATCATCCTGGAGGAGGCCCGTACGGTCTGTGGCGAGGCGGCGCTGCTGGCGCCGGGCGACCCCGTTCCGTACCTCGTCGAGCTGGCGGTCTCCCGTGGACTCGGGTATTCGCACGAGGAGTTCGACCGGCTCTGGGCGAAGGTGATCGACCGGGCCCCGGCGCACATGGGCGCGCACATCGCCGCGCTGCACTACTGGTGCGAGAAGTGGCACGGCTCCCGCGAGGAGGCCGACCGCTTCGCCACCACGGCCGCGGCCCGCGCCCCGCAGGGCTCACTGCTGGCCGCACTGCCGCTCTTCGCGGTGTACGAGCATCTGCCCGAGGTCAATCTCGTACAGGGCTTCTACCGGAGCGCGGTGGTGACCAAGGCGGTCGAGGGCGCCCTGTTCGCGGTGCACGCGGCCCGCGCCGACGACCCGATGCTCGCGCACGTCCGCCATCTGCTGGTGCTGTTCCTGGTCCGGATGGAGCGCTGGTCGGAGGCGATGAACCAGCTCGTCCACATCGACGGCCATGTGGGCGCGCTGCCGTGGACCCAGAGCCCCGACCCGGCCGCCGAGTACACGGTCCACCGGGCACTGGCGGTCGCCGGCTACGAGGCGAACGGCGGCAGCCCGGCGACGCTGCCGCGGTGACGCGGTGACGCGGGGCCGGTCGCCCCCCCTGGTCAGCCCGCATTCCACCGCCGCCTCCGGCTGTCGCCGAACCACGTTGCCGCATCCGCCCGCGGTAGGACATACTCCGGTTCCCCCCACAACCCGCACCACCCCGGCTCCACCTCAGACCGACATTTCTCATTCCCGTGGGGGGAATCGCCCGATGGGCCCATCTTTGCGTGCCGCGCGCGCCCTTGTCCTGCTCGCCGGCTTCTATCTGCTGAGCGTCGTCCTGCTCGCCGCCCTCTGCGCCCTCGACTGGGCGGCGTTCGAGTGGACAGCGGGCGGCGTCGCCACGAAGTTGTTCGTCCTCAGCGTCGTACTGGCCGTCCCGATCGTGCGGGGCATGTTCATGCTGCGCACGCCGAAGGACGAGGGCCTGGCCGGACTGCCGGTCGACGACACCCACGAACCCCGGCTCTGGGCCACCGTCCGTGACATCGCGCAGCAGGTCGGCACCCGCGCGCCCGACGAGATCGTGCTCACCGGCGACGTGAACGCCGCGGTCAGCGAGGACGCCAGGTTCCTCGGCCTGGTCGGCGGAAAGCGCCGGCTCTATCTCGGCCTGCCCCTGATGACCGGCCTGTCCCAGGCCCAGCTGCGTTCTGTACTCGCCCATGAGATGGGCCACTACGGCAACTCCGACACCCGCCTCACCGCGATCACCGCGCGCGGCCGCATACAGGTGATGCGCACCATCGCCCACTTCCAGGAGCGGGCGGGCAGGACCGTCGCCAAGGAGCAGGCGCGCCAGAAGAAGAAGGCGGCGAAGGCCCTCGCCAAGGGCAAGAAGGCCAAGAAGATCGACACCGGAGGCGCGGGTGTCACGTACCGCGCGATGGCGGCGATCTACACGGCGTACGCGAAGTTCTACATGCGCGCCACCCTCTCCGGCGCCCGCCGCGAGGAACTCGCGGCCGATGTCGCCGCGGCCCGGATCGCAGGCCGTGACGCGACCGCGTCCGCCCTGCGCGAGCTCCCGGCCCTCGACGCCGCCCACGGCTTCTACATGAACGCGTACGCCACGCTCGGCGTCGAGGCCGGAATGCTGCCGCTGCCCGGCCAGGTCCTGGGAGGCGTACGGCATCTGCTGGCCGCCCGCCGGGACGAGCTGGACGAGATGCGCGGCTCCCTGCCGACCGAGCCGTCCTCCCCGTACGACTCGCATCCGCCGATCGCGGAGCGCGTCGCCCGGATCGAGGCGCTGCCGGACGACGGACGTGCGTCGGAGCCGGTGGAACCGTCTCTGGCCCTGCTCGCCGATCCCGAGCGGGCGCTCGCCGCCGTGGAAGAGGCAGTCCTCACACCCGAGGCGCTGGGGCTGCGCCGTGCCGACTGGCCGGAGCTGGTGCACGAGTCGATGGCGTCGTACACCGAACAGTCGGCGCAGGAGTTCGGCGCGGTGGTCGCCGAGGCGACCGGCGGCGACGGATCGCTCCCCGCCACGCTCGACGCGATCGACGCGGGTGCGCTGTGGCAGATCGCGGACCGGCTGCCCAAGTCCGAGGAGGCTGCCGCGGCGACCGGCCGGGCGGCCCGCGAGTTCGCCAGGCCCCGGCTGCGGCTCGGCCTGTCGCAGCTGGTCAGCAACGAGTGCGTACGGCAGGGACGGGCCCGCTGGCAGCTGTCCTGGTCCGACTCCGCCACGCTGGAGCTGCCGCACGGGTACGCGCAGGAGCTCCCCGCGGCACTGGACGCCGCCGTGGCAGACATCCCGGACACCGAGCCGCTGCGCAAACTGCTCACCCCGTGACCTCCCTGCACCTTCCCGGATTGGACCGGTACACCCTGTGGCACGACTGATACCCCTGCTGGCGATCGCGTTCTGCGTCTACGTCTGGCTGAAGGCGCGGAAGAACACGGCGTCGCCCGACGACGCCTCCGGCGCCGCCCCCTCGGCGTCCCGCAAGCGCCGGAGCCGGAAGTCCGACCCGGCGAGGGCCGCCGCGGAGCTCGGCTTCGTCCCGGCCGACGCGCTCGACACCGCACACGCCGCCGCCCCCGACCCGCACGACGAGGAGGTACGCGCCACAGTCCGGGCCGGGAACTGGCAGGCGGGCGCCGACTTCCTCGCGGGCGCGGGCCGGGACTGGCAGGAACGCTACCGGCGTGCCGGCGTCCTCCAGGACGAGGCCGCGGCCGACGACACCTGGCTGCTGGCCTGGCGCACCGCGCAGCCGAAGGACGGGGGCGCCGCCCTCGTGCACGCGGGCGCGCTGATCAGCGTGGCCGCGGACATCCGCGGTGCGAAGCAGGCGAAGTACACCACGCAGGAGCAGTTCGCCGGCTTCCACCGGATGATGGCCCAGGCCCGGGTGGCCTGCCACGAGGCCCAGGAACTGGCGGGCGACGACCCGTGCCCGTACATCGCCGAGATCTCCTGCGCCCTGGGCCTCGGCTACGGGCACGACGACTTCCGCGCCCTGTGGGCCGAGATCGAGAAGCGCGACGCACACCACCTCGCGGCTCACACCTCGGCGCTCCAGTACTGGTGCCGCAAGTGGCGCGGCTCGCACGAGCTGGCCGAGCGTTTCGCGCGCGAGGCGGCCGCGAAGGGCGCCCCCGGCCGGCTGCTCTCCTTCCTCCCGCTCTACGCCGCGTTCGAACAGGAGACGGCGGAGCAGGACGTGGATCCGGACGTGTTCTACAAGAGCCCCGAGCTGATCGCCGCGGTCGACGCCTGCCTGATCGACGTGGCGGCCGCCGCGGAGGCCGCCCCCGGGGACCGGCGGATCGTCCATGTCCGCCACCTGCTCGCCTGGCTGCTGTACTGGCAGGACCGGTACGAGGAAGCCGTGGAGCAGTTCCGTGCGGTCGACGGCCATATCGACAGCGCCCCGTGGACGTACTCCGGGGACCCGAAGAAGCGCTACGTCCAAGCCCGCGACTTCAGCGCCGCACAGGTCTTGGCGGCGGGCGGGAACTGACCGGTGCGACGCAGCGGGGGCGCCGGAATCCGCGGCGCCCCCGCTGCGTTGTAGGGACTGCACACCCACACCCGGAGGAGCCCCCGCATGTTCCTGCACCGCCGCACCCCGCAGCTCCCCACCCCGGAGGAGGCCCTGAAGGGCCGCCCCACCCCCGAATTCACCGTCCCGTCCCGCCACACGGTCCTCGGCAATCCGCTGCTGGGCCCGTACCCGGAGGGTCTGGAGGTCGCGGACTTCGCGCTGGGCTGTTTCTGGGGCGCCGAGCGCACATTCTGGCAGACGGACGGCGTCTGGACGACGCTCGTCGGCTACCAGGGCGGCTACACGGAGAACCCCGCGTACGAAGAGGTCTGCTCGGGCCTGACGGGGCACACGGAAGCGGTCCGCGTCGTCTTCGACCCGAAGATCGTCTCGTACGCCGAGCTGCTGAAGCGCTTCTGGGAGTCGCACGACCCGACGCAGGGCTTCCGCCAGGGCAATGACGTGGGTACGCAGTACCGCTCGGCGATCTACACCCACTCCCCCGAGCAGGCGGCAGCCGTGACAGCCTCCCGCGAGGCGTACCAGAGGGTCCTCACGGGCTCCGGCTACGGCGAGATCACCACGGAGATCCTCCCGGCGGAGGGCCGCACGTTCTGGCCCGCGGAGGCATACCACCAGCAGTACCTGGACAAGAACCCGGCGGGTTACTGCGGGATCGGCGGGACGGGTGTGTCCTGCCCGATCGGTGTGGCACCGGCGCCGTCCGGCGACTGACAGCGGCGTACTCACCCACCCTCCGACAGCGCCTCATCAAGGCGCTGTCGGGCCCGGACTCTCAGCGGGACACGATGGCCGCCGAGATCATCATCGGACCGATGACCAGGACCACGAGCCGTTCCAGGGCGAGCAGGGAACGCAGACCCGACAGCAGCCGTGTGAGCGGCCGGATGCCCCGGTCCGCCGAGGCGAGTCTGGTCATCCGTATCGGCTGCGCGTCCGGGGTCCGACGGGCGCGCTCGACGGCGTACCGGCGGATGAGGCGGTCGGCCTCGGCGCCGGTGAAGCTCAGCCTCGTGCCGGACGCGTCGGTGTCGGTGACTACGAGATACGTCGTGGCGCCCCCTCGATGGACCTCTTTCCAGGTGCGTACGGACCGCAGGGCGTGCAGGTCGATCGTGCGGGGGCCGGTCCGGGTGCGTGCGGTGAGGAAGCTCGCGTCGGGGCCGTACCGGTGACCGCGGCGAGGCCCATGACGATGAGGGCCGTGCGCGTACGGATACGTCTGCGCGAGGCGGGACGCGGGATCACCGTCCCGTCCATTTCCCCGGTACGCGCGGTCAAGGGGTCCGGCATGAGGAAAGGTTGGTCACCTCGCCCCGGCCGGTCACCGTTTCCGGCAGAGAGCGACCATCGCACGAAGAGGAGTTCCCCACCGATGGCGAGCGAAGGCCGCAGCACTCCTGCCGCCCCGGGCCGGCCGGCCCTGGTTCATGGCCAACGAACTTCTCGCGTTCATCGTCGAGTTGGTGGCGCTGGCTGCTCTGGCCTGGTGGGGTTTCACCACCGGGGACGGTGCGGCTGCTCAGCTGGTGCTGGGGCTGGGAACCCCGGCGGTGGCCATCATGCTCTGGGGGATGTTCGCCGCCCCTCGCGCCCGCTTCCGGCCGCCTCTCGCGGGAGTTCTGCTGGTCAAGGCGGTGGTGCTCGGTGGTGGCGTGTACGCGGTGCACGCGGTGGGGCATCCGGTGGCAGCGGTGTTCTTCGGCGTCGTCGTGGTCGTGAACACGGCCCTGGCCCAGACCCTTCGGCGCCGCACACCGCAGCGCGGAGCGCCGGCTGCCTGACGTGACACCGGCCCGGCCGCGGAAGGCGGCCGGGCCGGTGTCACGTCGGATCGGCCGGATCAGATGAGCCCCTGGGCGAGCATCGCGTCCGCGACCAGTTCGAAGCCGGCGATGTTGGCGCCCACCACGTAGTTGCCCGGGCTGCCGTAGCGCTCCGCGGTCGTGTAGCAGGAGTCGTGGATGTGGCGCATGATCTCCGCGAGCCGCTCCTCGGTGTGGGCGAACGTCCAGGAGTCGCGTGAGGCGTTCTGCTGCATCTCCAGGGCGCTGGTGGCCACGCCGCCCGCGTTGGCCGCCTTGCCGGGGGCGAAGGCGACGCCCGCGTCCTGGAGGATGCGTACGGCCTCCGGGGTGGTGGGCATGTTGGCGCCCTCGGCGACCGCCTTCACGCCGTTGCGTACGAGGGCCAGGGCGTCGGCCTCGTGCAGTTCGTTCTGCGTGGCGCAAGGCAGGGCCACATCGCAGGGAACGTTCCAGAGGCCGGCGCCGGGGACGAACTTGACGTGTTCGCCGCGGCGCTCCGCGTAGTCGGAGACCCGGCCGCGGCCGGCCTCCTTGATCTCCTTGAGCAGGGCGAGGTCGATGCCCTTCTCGTCCACGACGTACCCGTTGGAGTCGGAGCAGGTCACCACGGTCGCGCCGAGCTGCTGGGCCTTCTCGATCGCGTAGATCGCAACATTGCCCGAGCCCGACACGGCGACGCGCTGCCCGTCGAGGGACTCGCCGCGGCTGCGGAGCATCTCGGCGGTGAAGAGCACACAGCCGTACCCGGTCGCCTCGGTGCGCGCCTGGGCACCGCCCCAGCCCAGGCCCTTTCCGGTGAGGACACCGGACTCGTAACGGTTGGTGATCCGCTTGTACTGGCCGAACAGGTAGCCGATCTCGCGGCCGCCGACACCGATGTCACCGGCGGGGACATCGGTGTACTCGCCGAGGTGACGGTGGAGCTCGGTCATGAACGACTGGCAGAACCGCATGATCTCGGCGTCGGAGCGGCCCTTCGGGTCGAAGTCGGCGCCGCCCTTGCCGCCGCCGATGGGCATGCCGGTGAGCGCGTTCTTGAAGATCTGCTCGAAGCCGAGGAACTTCACGATGCCGAGGTTGACCGAGGGGTGGAAGCGCAGCCCTCCCTTGTACGGTCCGAGCGAGCTGCTGAACTCGACCCGGAAGCCGCGGTTCACATGGATGTCGCCGGAGTCGTCGGACCACGGCACCCGGAAGATGAGCTGGCGCTCCGGCTCGCAGATGCGCTCGATGATCCGGGCGTCCACGAACTCGGGCCGCTGTTCGAGGACCGGGCCGAGGGTCTCCAGGACCTCCTGTACCGCCTGATGGAATTCCTTCTCGCCCTGGTTGCGGCGGAGAATTTCCGCATACAGCGGCTCGATGACACTCATGTGGGTCATACCTTCCGTGGGTCGGCATCGCGCGCGTGGGTGCCCCGTCCCGGGGCACCAGCGGTCCCCCTCCCCATTGAGGGCGTCGCCCAGACATCGCACGCTCTGCGGCTCACGAAAGCGACGTACAGAACCGTTGTGGCATATCGATTGTCCCCATGGCCCCGGAAAATCGTTCACCGCGTCCGTATTCTGAGCCGGGTCTACGACTCCGCCGGGCGGCGCAGCATCCACAGCCCCGCCCCGGACGCGAGGACGACCACGCCGGAGACGACGCTCAGCGCGATGTGCAGACCGCTGTCGTCCATGAGGAAGTTCAGGGAGACATTCGCGGCGATCGCCGCGCAGAGCACGATCCAGAGCAGTGCTTTCATGGGCTTTGCCTTCCGTTGTCGGGTGATGGATCCATTCTCCCGGCACGTATCCGTCGTCACGAGGGACCGGTCCCCCACATCCGTGGTGTAGCCAGCTGAACCACCGTGCGGTTCGAACGGTCCCGTCAGGGCTTGCGAGGTGGGGTTCGCGTCCCGGCATCGCGTACAACCTCCGCCGACACGAAGTCGACCACCCCGGGGAAGTCAGCAGTCGGCTGCGCTGCTCGGCCCGCCGGGTCCGAGCGTCACCACCCCGATCGCGATCCGATCGGACAACCGATCGCCCGCGGGCGACTTCACCCGCTCCGGCCTCGCCACCAACGCGCCGGTGATGCTCGTCTTCGATACATGACGGTAGGCATCACGCCGTTCCTGCAATGCGCCGTTGCAGAGCGAGGAGTGATCTCGCAGCATCTCACCGAGCGCCCGGCCCTGCCGGACGGTGGGCCGCATGAGGAACTTGTACGCACGAATCACCCAGCCACCCCCCTTCGGTCAGTCCGATCAACATAGCTGGCGCCACTGAGACCGCAGAGCACTCCGGCGCTCCGCACCTCCGGGACGGTTCAGTCGGTGACGCCGAGGTCCTGACGCATCAGTTCCCGCATCGTGTCGAGGCAGGGGTCGGCCGCTCTCAGGTCCTCCAGGGCCCGTTCGACGCTTTCGCCGTCACGGGCGAGGCCCCGGTCCAGGCGTTTGATGGCGGCGTCACCTGCGGCAAGGACCCGGTTGAGGTCGCGGGATGCCTCCAGTATTCGTTCGGGGACGATCATCTGAGCCTCGGCGTAGCGGTCGCGGTGGTCGAGGCGGGCCTCTTCGAGCTGGGCACGTTCCTGCTCGGTGTAGACGTCGTCGCGGATGCGGTGCAGGGCGTCCTTGAGGAGTGTGTGGAACTGCCTGGAGGCCCGGTTCATGGCCGTGTACTGGGCACGTCGCTCTTCGAACTTCCGCTGCTCACCGGCCAGTCGGGCCTCTTCGGCGCGCTGGCGTACGGTCAGGCGCTGTGCGAGCACCGGGGAGAAGAGGGTGCCGAGCACCCCGACTACTGCGGTGATCATGGCGGTGACGGCGGCGGTCATGACTGCGAGATTAATGCGGCGTACGGGGCAGCAGGAGAGCGGTCCCGGGCACACGGTGACGGGCAATCGGACATGATGCCGTCATGACCACGTCGCCGGGGCACAGACGTAACCGAAGCTGTTCCGGGCCGGCCCTACCGGCCGTCCGCACACCGCCCGGACCGGGGCATCCGGGACCCGCCGGGCCGTACGCCCATCCGGCTCTCCCGCCCGTCCCCGGGCAGCGCGTCGCGCCCCGAATCCCACCGCGTGTGGGCGACATGCGTCGCTATCTCGCCGTCGGCCTCGACTGCTACCTCTGCCTGGTCACCGGCGGCTTACTGGCCCGGCCGCACGTGGACACGGCCGCCATTCCCGGGACCGTCGGTCTGCTGCTCGGCCCGACGCTCGCGCTCTCGTTCCTCAACCAGGTGGTCCTCACCGCGATCGCCGGGGGCGGCGCGGGCAAGCTGATCATGGGGATACGGGTGATCGAACTGCCCGACGCCGGGCGCCCGGGGCCCTGCCGGTTGGTGCGGCGCTGGTTGTACGGACTGTGCCGGCTGCCGCTGCAACCCTGGTACGCCCTGCGCTCGTGCCTAGCGGGCCCCGGCGCCCTCTCCCTCAGCGCCTTCTGGAGCAGCGGGCGCGACGATCCGGTGGGCCTGCGCCAGGTCCGCCACAGCGACCTGATCGCCCACCGGAACGCCGCAGCCGGACACCGCTGAGGCCGGGCCGCGCCACCGCCGACAGACGTACCGGGCGAACGCCGAAGGCGGCGGCGCCGCGGATCCGAGGGGATCCGGGTGCCGCCGCCTCCGTACGGGATTCGGGACTTCGGGGAGGGGAGAGGTGCCTGCGGGTCAGGCCTGGGAGCCCGCCGTCCACTGGTCCCAGCTCATGTTCCAGCCGTTGAGGCCGTTGTCGGGGGTGATGGTCCTGTCCGGGGAGTTCTTGACGATGACCACGTCGCCGACGAGGGAGTTGTTGTAGAACCAGGCGGCCGGCTGGTTGGGGTCGTTCGCGCCCTTCACGTCGGCGAGGCCGACGCAGCCGTGGCTGGTGTTGGCGCTGCCGAACGGCGCGCCCCAGTAGTTGCCGTGGATGAAGGTGCCCGAGGTGGACAGCCGCATGGCGTGCGGCACGTCCTTGATGTCGTACTCGCCCTTGCCGTCGCCGTCGGTGAAGCCGACCGTCGCGCCGTCCATCCGGGTCTCCTTGAACTTCTCGGAGATCACCATCTGCCCGTTGTACGTGGGGTTTTCAGGGGAGCCGGCGGAGATCGGGATGGTCTTGATCGTCTTGCCGTTCTGGGTGACGGTCATCGTCTTCGCGTTGGCGTCGACCGTCGAGACCTGGTTGCGGCCGACCTTGAAGGTGACCGTCTTCTGCTGCACGCCGAAGACGCCGTCCGCGCCCTCGACGCCGTCCAGCGCCAGCTTCATCGTGACGGTGGAGCCGCCCTGCCAGTACTGCTCGGGGCGCAGGTCGAGACGTTGCGAGTTGAACCAGTGGCCGACGACTTCCTGACCGCTGCTGGACGTCACGGTGATTGCGTCCTGGACGGCCTTCTTGTCCGTGATCGGCTTGTTGAAGTTGATCGAGACCGGCATGCCGACGCCGACGGTGGAGCCGTCCTCGGGCGTGAAGTTGCCTATGAAGCTGTTGGCGGGCGACACGGTGGTGAACGAGGAGTTCTCGTGCGCCTCGCGGCCCTTGGAGTCCTTGGCCGTCGCGCTGATCTTGTACGTGGTCGAGCGCTCCAGCTGGACGTCCGGCTTCCAGCTCTTGCCGTCGGTGGCGAGCGTGCCCTTGACGGTCGCACCGGCCGACGTGGTCATGGCGACCTGGGACAGCGTGCCCTTGGTGACGGTGACCTTGGCGTCGTTGTTGATGCTCGCGTTGGTCGCACCGTTCTTCGGCGAGATCGTGATCTGCGCCTCCGACGCGTCCTGGGCGGCTGCCTTGTCGACCTCGGCCGCCTGCGAATTCTTCGAGCCCTCGGCGCTCGCGCCGTTGTCGTTGCAGGCAGTGAGCACCAGAACGCCACCGAGCAGTGCGGACGCGGCCATCAGGCCCTTGCGCCGCTTGCTGTCCGTCATCACACGTTTCTCCATCGTTGCCTAATCCCCAAAAACCCCGAGCAGAGCCGCCGACCGGCGTAACCCGTCAATGTTCCTAGAACCCATGGAAGGGGTCTTCCGTTCCACATCCAAGAGGGATGTGGGGAACAACACTCATCGACGCATCCGCGTCGGCGGTGGTTCCCGGTGCCGGTCGCGTATATACGGCCGGTACGCACGACGGCCCCGGTCCGCGGAAAGCGGGCCGGGCCCGTGGCTCACCGCCTGCTAGATCCGCCGCTCCGCACCGCCGCTCACGCCGCTGTGCTCGCCGTCGTCCTCACCATTGTGCAGGACGTCGCCGTCGCCCCCCTCGTCGTCCTCGTCGTCGAGGTCCCAGCCGCCCGGGTCGTCCGGGTCGTAGTCGACGATCTCGCTGCTCCAGGACGCCTGGGTGAGCTCGACCCCCGGCACCCCGCTGACCAGGTCGAACGGATCGACGAGGGAAGCGAGGGCCTCCGCTCCGTCCTCCCGTACGGCCGCCTCGGCCTGCATGCGTTCCTCGGCGGACTCACCGCCGGGCTCCCCGTACTCGGCGGCGATGGACTCCAGTGCGGTACCGCTGAGGGCGGCGGGGTCCGTGATCTCCAGCACCATTTCGACCTGAAGTCGAACAAACCGTGATGTCTCAGAAGTGCTCATGTGCCGGAGCGTAAGCTCCCCGCCCTCGCGACTTTCCTGCGACCCGCTGCTTTTACTAGCATCGGCGTACAGGCCTAACTCACGGCTGTGACAAGGGGGATCGATTCCGTGGCCATCGCTCGCCGCCCGCTCCTGACCGCCACCGCTGCGGGCACGTTGCTGGCCGCCCTGTGGTTCGTCCCGTCCGCCAACGCGACGGACGATTCGGCCGGCACGCCGGGCGCACGGAGCCGACAGGTCACCGCCGCCGTGGACACCGCGGCCGGTCCGAGGCTCGCCGACACCGGGACCGGGGTCGACAACACCCCGTATCTGATCGGCGGCACGGCGTTCCTGGGCATCGGCGCAGCGTTCGTCACCTACTCGGTACGCCGCGCCGACGCCCTGTCCGTCTGACCCCCTGCCGGACCTACGCCAGCGGTCCGGTCACCGGCTCGACCGCCGCAACCAGCTTCCCGGCGCGTACGAACGCGTCCGCCGCGGCCAGGTCCGGAGACAGGAAGCGGTCCGGTCCCGGGCCCTCGACGCCTGCCGCGCGCAGCGCCTCGATGGCGGCCTGCGAGGCCGGCGCGGGAGTGAGGCCCTGGGCGGCGCGCAGTTCGATGGCGCGGGTCGCCGCGTACAGCTCGACGGCGACGATCCGGGCGAGGTTGTCGACGGCGGTGCGCAGCTTGCGCGCGGCCGACCAGCCCATGGAGACGTGGTCCTCCTGCATCGCGGAGGAGGGGATCGAGTCGGCCGACGCGGGGACGGCGAGCCGCTTCATCTCGCTGACCAGGGCGGCCTGGGTGTACTGGGCGATCATCAGGCCCGAGTCCACACCCGCGTCGTCGGCGAGGAACGGCGGCAGCCCGTGCGAACGGCTCTTGTCCAGCAGCCGGTCGGTGCGACGCTCGGTGATCGAACCGAGGTCGGCCGCGACGATCGCCAGGAAGTCGAGCACGTACGCGACGGGGGCGCCGTGGAAGTTCCCGTTGGACTCGACCCGGCCGTCGGGCAGCACGACGGGGTTGTCCACGGCGGAGGCCAGCTCTCGGTCCGCGACGATCCCGGCGTAGTCGAGGGTGTCGCGTCCGGCGCCGTTGACCTGGGGCGCGCAGCGCACGGAGTAGGCGTCCTGGACACGGGGCGCGTCGTCCTGATGGTGGCCGGTGAGGCCCGATCCGGCCAGCACCCGCAGCATGTTGTCGGCACTGACGCCCTGGCCCGGATGCGGGCGGATGGCGTGCAGTTCCGGGGCGAGCACCTTGTCCGTGCCGAGCAGCGCCTCCAGGGAGAGGGCGGCGGTGATGTCGGCGGAGGTGTAGAGCCTCTTCAGGTCGGCCAGGGCCATGACGAGCATGCCGAGCATTCCGTCGGTGCCGTTGAGGAGGGCGAGGCCCTCCTTCTCACGCAGCTCGACCGGGGTGATGCCATGGGCGGCGAGCAACTCACCGGCGGGGCGCACGGTGCCGTCGGGGCCCTCCGCGTCGCCCTCGCCCATCAGCGTCAGGGCGCAGTGGGAGAGCGGAGCCAGGTCGCCGGAGCAGCCGAGCGAGCCGTACTCGTGGACGACGGGGGTGATGCCCGCGTTGAGGACGTCGGCCATGGTCTGCGCGACCTCGGGCCGTACGCCGGTGTGCCCGGAGGCGACCGTCTTCAGTCGCAGGAACATCAGGGCGCGGACGACTTCGCGCTCGACCCGCGGGCCCATGCCGGCGGCGTGCGAGCGGACGATGTTGCGCTGGAGCTGTGCGCGCAGATCCTGGCTGATGTGCCGGCTGGCCAGCGCCCCGAAGCCGGTGGAGACGCCGTAGACCGGCTCGGGCTTGGCGGCGAGCGCGTCCACGATCTCGCGGGCGGCGGCGAGTGCGCTCACGGCGGCCGCGGAGAGCTCGACACGAGCGTTGCCGCGGGCCACGGCGATGACGTCCTGGGCGGTGGTACCGGACGTCCCCACCACGACTGTATGCATATCCATATTCAGAAGCGTACGGATTGAATCCCTTCATGTCACTAGTGGTCGTACGGTTGGCCCCTTACCGATCCGGTCACACGGTCAGGGCCGACTGCCGCGCAGGTGGCGGCGGTCGTGCGGGGACTTCGGCGGCAAGTCGGCCAGCCGGATCACCTCGCCGTCGCGCCCCGCCACCACCGGCTTCGTGGAGCGGGCCGCCTTCGCCCGGTACTGGGCTGCGTCCGCCAGCCGGAACAGCCGCCGCGCCGACACCACCGGGCCGATCGGATCACCGGTCGACGCAATCCCGCACGCCACCCCGTCACCGAGCTCCAACTCGGCTGCCCGTTCGCAGAGTTCGGTGGCCACCCGGATCACGTCGTCCGCCTCGGGGCCCACCGCGAGCAGGCAGAACTCATCGCCGCCGAGCCGGGCCGCGAGCGCACCGGGCAGCATGGCACCACAGCGGGACAGCACCGAGCCGAAACGTTCCAGCAGACGGTCGCCGACCGCATGGCCATGGGTGTCGTTGACCCGCTTCAGACCGTTGAGGTCGCAGACGACCAGGCTGACCACTGCCCCGTCCGTCCGATGCTGCTCCACCGCCTCGTCGAGCCGCACGTCGACTGCGCGGCGGTTGGCCAGCCCGGTGAGCTGATCGGTGAAGGCGAGCTTGCGGACCTCTTCCAGCCGCTCGGTCTGGGCGATGCCGGCAGCGACGACGGCAGCCAGCACGGTCGCGAAGTCCGCGTCCTCCCGCCCGAACACCGGCTCCCCCACCGGGCGGGCCACATACAGCTCGCCCCAGGCCCGCCCGTGCAGCACGATCGGCGCCACCACGCAGCAGCCGCGCCTGCGGCGGCGCAGGGCGGCCATCCGCTCGTGGCAGTACACATGCCCGTACCCCCGCGCCCCCGCACCCCCGCCCTGCATGCCGCCCACCGGGCCGTCGGCGGTCTCGACCCAGGCGTCCGGCTCACCGCCCCCGGCCCACCGTTCGTGCAGGAACTCGGTGATCTCCGGGAACTGGTGCACCGGGTACGTCTCCTCCTCGGGGAACTCCTCCTCCCCTTCGGCCCGTTCGCCCGCGTTGACCAGCACGCGCAGCCGCCCGCGCCCGCGCTCCCAGACGGAGAGCGCGGCGAAACTGCCGCCCAAGGCCTCGCACGCCCCCAGCGCAGCCGCTCGCCACGACCCCCGCGGGGTGTGTGCCGCCGCCATCGTCTGCGCAAGCGAAACCACGGCCCGCAGCCGCGCATCATCACCACCCATCGCTACAGCTTATGTAGTTTTGTGTTGATTTGATCAGCTTGGGGCGTCGGCAATGTTCGCTGCGCGTCCTTGCACATACACAACATCACTCGCCGGGCCAGTTCGGCTTCCTCTTCTCGTTGAACGCGGCCACACCCTCGGCCCGGTCGCCGGAGAAGGCCACCGACCGCCAGGCGGCGTCCTCGACTTCGAGTCCGGCCCGGAGATCGAGGCCGTGCCCGAGCCGCAGCGCCCGCTTGGCGGCCCGCAACCCCACCGGGGAGTTGGCGGCGATCCGGCCCGCGAGCGCCAGCGCGGCCTCGCGGTCCCGTCCCGCCTCCACCAGCTCGTCGACCAGCCCCGAATCACGGGCCTCGGCCGCCTCCACCCGCCGGGCCGTGAAGACCAGCTCGGCGGCGCGCGCCGCACCGATCCGCCGCGGCAGCAACTGCGTACCGCCACCACCCGGAATGACACCGACCGACACCTCGGGCAGGCCCACCACCGCCGTGCGGTCGGCGACGATCAGATCGCAGGACAGAGCCAGCTCGAATCCGCCGCCGAGCGCGAAGCCGTGCACGGCCGCAATCGTCGGCATCGGCAGTTCGAGTACGCCGGTGTACGCAGCGCGGGCGGTGGGGCGCTGGCGCAGCAGCTCGGCGTCGGTGAAGGAATTGCGCTCCTTCAGGTCCGCGCCCACACAGAAGGCCCGCTCATGGCTGGAGGTGAGGACGGTGACCCGTACGCCCGGGTCGGCGGCGAGCGCGGCGCAGGCGGCGGCGATCGAGCGGGCCATGTCCGTGGACACGGCATTCATCGCCTTGGGCCGGTCGAGGACCAGCTCGGCGACGTGTTCCTGCCCCTCGTGGACCCGTACGACGACAAATTCCCCGAACCGCTGCTCGGACGTGACGGTCATGACTGCACCCCTCCGGTTAACGATCGTTACCAGGGGGATCCTATGGGGCGCCGCGATCAGCGGTCCGGGGTGTTGTCAGGACGTGCCCCGGCGCGCCAGCAGCCAGGGCTCCACGACGCCGAGGCCGCGCACCGGGCGCTGCCACATCGGCTGCAGCCCGTAGCGGTACCTGGGCACGGACGTCGACTCCACGCCGGTCTGGCGCTCCTTCTCGGCCACCGCGGCCTCCTCCGCCGCCTGCGCCTCGGAGGACGGAGCGTCGCCGGTACGGATCAGCTCCTCCGCGAACGCCCCGTCCACCAGCACGGCGTCCTTCGGCGCTATCGAGGTCAGCCGGCTGGCGAGGTTCACCGTCGTACCGAAGACATCGCCCATTCGGGTGGTGACCGTGCCGAAAGCGATGCCGACGCGCAGCGCGGGCATGGTCTCGTCCTGGGTCATCGCCTCGATCAGGCGCAGCGCGATCTCGGCCGCGGTGCCTGCGTCGTCTGCGGCGTAGAGGACCTCGTCGCCGAGGGTCTTGATGAGCCGGCCGCCGTGGGCGGCGACCAGGTCGGCGCAGGTGGTCTCGAACGCCTCGACCAGCTCGCCGAGCTCCTCCTCCTCCAGCCGCCGGGTCAGCCGGGTGAACCCGACGAGGTCGGCGAAGCCGACGGCCAGGCGTCGGTCGACCATTTCCTCGTCGTCGGCGGCCTGCACGACCCGGCCGGTGGCGGCGGCGAGCTGGCGCCGCCACACGTACACCAGGAACTCCTCCAGCTCCGGGAGGAGCAGCTCGACCAGCGGATACGTGACCTCGGTCCGGGTCATGCCGGGCTCGGGCGGCTCGGTCAGCCCCTCCAGGAAGGAATCGATCTGCCACTCCGCCAGCCGGGCGGTGGTCTGCCCGGTGGACCGGGCCACCTGGATCGCCATCGGCTCGCTGAGCAACCCCGCCTCGACGAGACCGGCGAGCCGGCGCAGCGCCAGCACATCGGCCTCGGTGAGCGCCCTGGCCTGCCCGATGTCGGCGAAGCCCATGGCCCGCCAGAACCGGGAGGCCAGGTCCATCGAGACGCCGGCGGTACGAGCCGCCTGGAACGGCGTGTAGCGCCGGTCGGCGCCCAGGATCAGCTGTTCCAGCCGGATCGCGAGGGGATCGTCGGTCGGTTCCGCCGTATGGTCGACTTCGTGATGCGGTGTCGGGTGGACCGAGGGGTCCGACGGGGGCTCCGCGCCCGCGCCGGAGGTCGTGTCGTCGACGGTCACCAGCCGCCTCCTGCCCGTTCCCTGCGCACTGCCCTGCCGATCTGTCGGTGGATCGCCTCAACGATACGGCAGGTGTGCCGTGGCTCACGTCGCTAGGTCTTCCCGGAATGTTCCTGGGTGGGCCGGGGGCGTGGGTGGTTGCGGCCGGTGGGGGGTTTCCAGGAGGGCAAGGGCTCATGAAGTCTTCCCGGAATGTTCCTGGGTGGGCCGGGGGCGTGGGTGGTTGCGGCCGGTGGGGGCTTTCCAGCAGGGCAAGGGCTCATGCCCCCGGTACGTGTCCGGGTGGGGCCGGGGGCTGAGCCAAGGGCGCGCACGCCGTAGCGGGCTTCGACCGCACCGTCGCCCTCAGGTCAGGCCGCCGCCGACGCCCCGCAGGTGCACGATGTCGCCCGCCGATACGGGTTCCTGGAGGCCGTCGTCGGTGGACAGGATCAGTCGGCCGTCGCCGTCGATCGCCACGGCCTCGCCGGTGAGCGTGCGGTCTCCGGGCAGCTGGGCACGTACCGTCCGGCCGAGCGTCGCGCAGCCCGCCGCGTACGCCTCCTGCAGGCCGCTCGCCGCCGCGTCGCCGTCCGCCGCGCGCCACTGGCCGTACCAGTGCTCCAGCGAGCGCAGTACGCCCCGCAGCAGCGTCTCGCGGTCGGTGGAGACCGCTCCGGCCAGGGCCAGCGAGGCGGCCGTGGGGACGGGGAGTTCGTCGGTGCGCAGGGAGACATTGAGGCCGATGCCCACGACGACTCCGTTCCCGGCTCGCTCGGCCAGGATGCCGCCCGCCTTGCGTTCCTCGCCCAGTGGGGTCTCCCCTGGACGGAGCTTGTCGGAGTCCTTGGGGATAGTCACGAGGAGGTCGTTGGGCCACTTCAGTGCCGTGTCGACGCCTGCCGCGCGAGCCAGACCCGTCGCCGTCGCGACGCCCGTGAGCAGCGGCAGCCAGCCCCACCGCTGAACGGGGACGTCACCCGGCGTCACGAAGACGGAGAAGAACAGGCCCGAACGGGCCGGAGCCGTCCAGGTGCGGTCGAGGCGGCCGCGGCCCGCGGTCTGTTCCTCGGCGACCAGCACGGCGCCTTCGGCGAGCCCCTCGGCCGCGCGCCGGGCAAGGTCGGAGTTGGTGGACCCGGTGGTCTCCACGACGTCGAGCGAGGTCCACAGCCCGCCCGGCCGCAGCAGCCCGCGGCGCAGCGCGGGGACGTTCAGGGGCGGTCGGTCCAGATCCGACCAGCGGCTGTGAGGCGCATCCGAAGGTGTCATGCAAGCCAGACTAGGTGTGGCAAACGACGCACTGCCGAACCGTATCCACGCCGATACCCTACGGATCAGTAGGTGTTCAGTACCTGATCAGCAGCACAGTCGTCCCCGTGACCAGGCAGGGAGCCGCCACCCGATGTCCGAGCCGGAAGAGATCGACATCCACACCACCGCGGGCAAGATCGCGGACCTGCAGCGCCGTATCGACGAAGCAACGCACGCGGGCTCCGAGCGCGCGGTCGAGAAGCAGCACGCGAAGGGCAAGTTGACCGCCCGCGAGCGGATCGACCTGCTGCTCGACGAGGGTTCCTTCGTGGAGCTCGACGAATTCGCCCGGCACCGCTCCACCAACTTCGGCATCGAGAAGAACCGCCCCTACGGAGACGGCGTCGTCACCGGCTACGGCACGGTCGACGGCCGCCCCGTCTGCGTGTATTCGCAGGACTTCACCATCTTCGGCGGCTCGCTCGGCGAGGTCTACGGTGAGAAAATCGTCAAGGTGATGGACTTCGCGCTGAAGACCGGCTGCCCGGTCATCGGCATCAACGACGGCGGCGGCGCCCGCATCCAGGAGGGTGTGGTCGCGCTCGGCCTGTTCGCCGAGATCTTCCGCCGCAATGTGCACGCCTCGGGCGTCGTCCCGCAGATCTCGCTGATCTTCGGACCGTGCGCGGGCGGAGCGGTCTACTCCCCCGCGATCACCGACTTCACCGTCATGGTCGACCAGACCTCGCACATGTTCATCACCGGCCCCGACGTCATCAAGACCGTCACCGGCGAGGACGTCGGCTTCGAGGAACTCGGCGGAGCCCGCACCCACAACACCACTTCGGGTGTGGCGCATCACATGGCCGGCGACGAGAAGGACGCCATCGAGTACGTCAAGTCGCTGCTGTCGTACCTCCCTTCGAACAACCTCTCCGAAGCACCGGCCTTCCCGGAGGAGGCGGTCCTCGCCACCACCGACGAGGACCGCGAGCTCGACACCCTCATCCCGGACTCGGCGAACCAGCCGTACGACATGCACACCGCCATCGAGCACGTGCTGGACGACGGCGAATTCCTGGAGACCCAGTCCCTGTTCGCGCCGAACATCATCACCGGCTTCGGGCGTGTCGAGGGCTACCCGGTCGGCATCGTCGCCAACCAGCCGATGCAGTTCGCCGGCTGCCTGGACATCAACGCGAGCGAGAAGGCGGCACGGTTCGTCCGCACCTGCGACGCCTTCAACGTGCCCGTCCTGACCTTCGTCGACGTCCCCGGCTTCCTGCCCGGCGTCGACCAGGAGTACGGCGGCATCATCCGCCGCGGCGCCAAGCTGATCTACGCCTATGCGGAAGCGACCGTCCCACTGATCACGGTGATCACCCGCAAGGCCTTCGGCGGCGCGTACGACGTCATGGGCTCCAAGCACCTCGGCGCCGACATCAACGTCGCCTGGCCGACCGCGCAGATCGCCGTGATGGGCGCACAGGGCGCCGTGAACATCCTGCACCGCCGCACGATCGCCGCCGTCACGGACCCCGACGAGGCAGAAGCAACGCGCGCCGAGCTGATCGCCGACTACGAGGACACGCTGCTCAACCCGTACGTGGCGGCCGAGCGCGGCTACGTCGACGCGGTGATCATGCCGTCCGAGACCCGCGCCCACATCGTGAAGGGGCTGCGGCAGCTGCGTACGAAGCGGGAGTCGCTGCCCCCGAAGAAGCACGGCAACATCCCCCTCTAGAAAGGGTCCTGGCCATGATCAAGGTCGTACGGGGCAACCCGACCCCTGAGGAGCTGGCTGCCGCACTGGCGGTGGTCCGGGCGCGTGCCGCGGCGACGGCGTCCGATGCGTCGTCCGGCGCGCCGGCGCTGCCCGGCCAGTGGTCCGACCCGGGGCGTATCGCCCGGCGCGAGCGCCGTCTGCCGGGGCCGCGGGCCTGGGCGCGGACGTACTGGCCCGGGTAGTCGCAGGAGTACCTGTTCGCGCACGTTTTCGGAGGTCCGGGCCCCTTTGGGGTCCGGGCCTCCGGTGCGTCCGGGCGCGCTCTGGTCCGTACGCACCAGAGCGGCTGAGTACCTGTACTCAGGCGCGGCATCCGCCCCCGCAGCAGGATCGGTCCCATGCTGTGGTCCGACCCGGAGAACAAGCCGCCGAAGGAACTGCGCGACGCCCAGGACATGATGCGGCGCGCGGGGCTGGTGCTTGCGCTCGCGATGGTGGTCGCGATGTTCGTGCTCGGGACGCGGTGAGGGGTGCGGTGGGCTCCGGCTCCGCCCCGGACCCCGGTCCTCGAACGCCGGGCGGGCTGAAATCTGCCCGGGCGGGCCGGATGCCGGCTCGCCCCTTCTACGATGGCGCGTATGACTGATCAGCGCCGTCTCGTGCTCGCCTCCGCCTCCCCCGCCCGTCTCGGCCTTCTGCGGCAGGCCGGATTCGCGCCCGAGGTGATCGTCAGCGGGGTGGACGAGGACGCGCTGAGCGCCCCGACGCCGGCCGAGCTGGCGCTCGTTCTCGCCGAGGCCAAGGCCGCCGCGGTGGCCGGCCGGCCGGAGGCGGCGGGTGCCCTGGTCATCGGGTGCGACTCGGTGCTCGAACTCGACGGCGAGGCGCTCGGCAAGCCGGCCGACAGCGAGGAGGCCATAGCCCGCTGGAAGTCCATGCGCGGCCGGGCCGGTGTACTGCAGACAGGCCACAGCGTGATCGACACCGCGACCGGACGTACGGCCTCGGCGACCGCCTCCACGACCGTCCGCTTCGGCGAACCGACGGACGCCGAGATCGCCGCCTACGTGGCCTCGGGCGAGCCGCTCCACGTGGCGGGCGCCTTCACGCTGGACGGCCGTTCGGCGCCGTTCGTCGACTCCATCGAGGGCGACCACGGCAATGTCATCGGGCTCTCGCTGCCGCTGCTGCGCCGGCTGCTGGGCGAGCTGGGGATCTCCGTGACCGAGCTGTGGGTCTGAGCCGGACCCGTTCTGCGTCAGGCCGTGGCCGGAGCGCTGGGTTCGGCGTCGTCCGTCGACCGGTCGGCCGCTTCGGGACCGTACGCCACCAGCGTCAGCACGATCAGCCCGAGCACCACCGTCAGACACGCGAAAGCGGCCCAGCCGACCAGCCCCACCGTCAGCGCACCCAGCACTCCGTGCACCACGGCGCAGGTGATGAGGGCGATACGGCCGATGCGGCCTGGGGCCCGGTCGCGGATGCCGGCCAGCAGGAGGACCAGCCCGCACAGCAGCAGATACAGGCCGAAGGCGCCGCCCATCGCCCATGTGCCGTTGGACATGGCTGCGGATTCCAGCCCGGCCAGTGACATGTCCTGGTTCTTGACGACCGTCGCCAGGATGCCGTTGATGACCACGATGCCCACGGCCTCCACGAACAGCACGATCGCGGTCACGAACGCCACCGGTCTGCGCACCACGGTACTCACCCCCTGTTACCTGCAGTACGTGCGACAGCGCGGACCCTACTAACGGGTAACGCTCCGGACAAGGGCCCGGACGGCCTTCGCTCTCACCCCGTACCTCCGAGGCGCACCCGTGCGCTTTCCCCGCGCCCCCCTTGTCGCGCCTCTAGTGCGTCGGGCAAAGAATCGTTCGCCCATTAGTGGGGACTCGACAAAGAAACACCGGGCGCAGCTGGTTGCACTAACAGAGACCTGGACCACACCTCGTGGCTACTGTGCGGTCATGAATCCCGGCGTACCGTGGTGCCACAAGGGATTTCGCGACTTGAGCAAGCCTCGAATCACACTCCGTGTGGGCAAGCTCACCAATGGGGACGGGTCGTAGGGCCGTGTCGGTAGTCCCTAAACTCAGCTTGTTTCAAGGAGGGAGCCATCGTGCGCAAGGTGCTCATCGCCAACCGTGGCGAAATCGCTGTCCGCGTTGCTCGGGCATGCCGGGATGCCGGGATCGGGAGCGTGGCCGTCTACGCCGACCCGGACCGCGACGCTCTGCATGTACGTGCGGCCGACGAGGCATTCGCTCTGGGCGGTGACACCCCGGCCGCCAGCTACCTGGACATGGCCAAGGTGCTCCAGGCTGCCAAGGACTCCGGGGCGGACGCGATCCACCCGGGATACGGCTTCCTGTCGGAGAACGCCGAATTCGCCCAGGCCGTCATCGACGCGGGTCTGACCTGGATCGGCCCGCCGCCGCAGGCGATCCGGGACCTCGGCGACAAGGTCGCCGCCCGACACATCGCACAGCGCGCCGGCGCCCCGCTGGTGGCCGGTACGCCCGACCCGGTGTCGGGCTCCGCCGAGGTCGTGACGTTCGCGAAGCAGCACGGGCTGCCGATCGCGATCAAGGCCGCCTTCGGCGGCGGCGGTCGCGGGCTGAAGGTGGCGCGCACGCTGGAGGAGATCCCGGAGCTGTACGACTCCGCGGTCCGTGAGGCCGTCGCGGCGTTCGGCCGCGGCGAGTGCTTCGTGGAGCGTTACCTCGACCGGCCGCGCCACGTCGAGACGCAGTGCCTGGCCGACACCCACGGCAACGTGGTCGTGGTCTCCACCCGTGACTGCTCGCTCCAGCGCCGCCACCAGAAGCTGGTCGAGGAAGCCCCCGCGCCGTTCCTCTCCGAGGCTCAGAACGCGGAGCTGTACGCGGCGTCGAAGGCCATCCTCAAGGAGGCCGGTTACGTCGGCGCCGGCACCGTGGAGTTCCTCGTCGGCACGGACGGCACCATCTCGTTCCTGGAGGTCAACACCCGCCTCCAGGTCGAGCACCCGGTCACCGAGGAGGTCACCGGCCTCGACCTCGTACGCGAGATGTTCCGCATCGCCGACGGCGAGGAGCTCGGCTACGGCGACCCGGCCGTGCGCGGGCACTCCTTCGAGTTCCGGATCAACGGCGAGGACCCGGGCCGCGGCTTCCTGCCCGCCCCCGGCACGGTGACCACGTTCGCCCCGCCGACCGGCCCCGGTGTCCGCCTCGACGCGGGCGTGGAGTCCGGTTCCGTCATCGGCCCCGCCTGGGACTCGCTCCTGGCGAAGCTCATCGTGACCGGTGCGACCCGTGAGCAGGCACTGCAGCGGGCGGCGCGCGCGCTGGCCGAGTTCAATGTCGAGGGCATGGCCACCGCCATTCCGTTCCACCGTGCGGTCGTCGCCGACCCGGCTTTCACCAGCGACCCGTTCCAGGTCCACACCCGGTGGATCGAGACCGAGTTCGTCAACGAAATCAAGCCCTTCACCGCCACCGCCGATGTGGAGGCGGAGGAGGAGACCGGTCGCGAGACCGTCGTCGTCGAGGTCGGCGGCAAGCGTCTTGAGGTCTCGCTGCCCTCGTCGCTGGGCATGAGCCTGGCCCGTACCGGGCTCGCGGCGGGTGCCAAGCCCAAGCGCCGCGCGGCGAAGAAGAGCGGCTCCGCGGTCTCCGGCGACACTCTGGCGTCCCCGATGCAGGGCACCATCGTCAAGATCGCCGTCGAGGAGGGCCAGCAGGTCAACGAGGGCGACCTCATCGTCGTCCTGGAGGCCATGAAGATGGAGCAGCCGCTGAACGCGCACCGCGCCGGCACCATCAAGGGACTCGCCGCCGAGGTCGGCAGCTCGGTCTCCTCCGGCGCCGTGATCTGCGAGATCAAGGACTGATCGAGCGGTACCCGACGTTCTGCCGGGGCCCCTGCCGAGTCGCTCGACTCGGCGGGGGCCCCGGCCGGTCGTTCGGCGGCGTGCGTCACTCCCCGGCAGGTGGCGCTGCGGCCGTCCTCGTGGCGAGCAGCAGGATCAGGATCGGCTCCAGGAAGCCGGCCCCGGCGAGCAGCCCGGTCGCGTAGCCCTCGAGCATCCCGTCCGGCCCTTGCAGATCCGCCGCCCGGACCGCGGCCCCGCCGGCGCCGTCCAGTAGCCGCTGTCCGTGGAGAGCACGCTCTGCAGAAGGATTCCGGGGCGGCGAGGACCGGACCACCGCCCGCGGTGCGCCGCAGACCGTAGCGGGCGAGCGCCCTGGCAGGGGGCATGGACGAGGCGAAGATGCCGACCGCGAGCGGCAGGAAGGCGAGCCCGGTGCGCAACGGGCTGTAGTCGCGGCCCAGTTGGAAGTACTGGGTGTCGAAGCGAGCTCCGGCGGGGCTGAAGCCGAGTTCCTTGCCTATGTCGGGCAGCGCGATGGCGAAGACGGGGCGGTGCGGTAACGCGGTGTCGGCGTCGGTGTTCTTCGTGGTGTCTGTCGCTGATTGCGGCATGGCGCCGAAACGATACGGAGACACCCTCCGGATATGCAATGGCATCCTGGACCCTGGGGCGGAAAAAGGGAGGACTGCGCAATGGCGATGAGCACGGCACAGACGCCGGCCCGGCCCATGCGTGCCGACGCGCGCCGCAATTACGACCGGCTGCTGGGTGAGGCCCGTACCGCCTTCGCGGAACACGGCACCGACGCGTCCCTGGAGGACATCGCGCGACGTGCGGGCGTGGGGATCGGCACGCTGTACCGGCACTTCCCGAACCGGCACGCGCTGATGAGCGCCGTCTTCCAGGAGGCCCTCACCTCACTGATCACCCGTTCCCGCGAACTCGCGGGGGTGGAGCAGCCGTGCGGGGGCCTGGTGGAGTGGCTGGGCGCGATCATCACTCATGCGGGTGAGTACCGCGGCCTCGCCCAGGCGCTCATGTCCACGTCGCGGGACGAGACTTCGGCACTTTCGCAGTGCAATGTGCCGCTGCGCGAGGCGGGGGCGGTGCTGCTGGCGCGGGCGCAGGGGAGTGGGGCCGTGCGGGCGGATGTGTCCATCGACGACCTGATGCAACTGACGAACGCGATCGCGCTGGCTGCGGAGCAGTCGCCGGATGATCCGGAGTTGGCGGGGCGGCTGCTGATGCTGACCTTGCAGGGACTGAAGGGGCCGAACGCGGAGGGGGTTTGAGAGGTGCGGGTGCGTGTGGCGGGCGCGGGTGGCCGTGGGCACTGCCGGTCCGCTGCGCGGGGCCTGTTCCCCGACCCGCCCCTTCCCGGACCGGGGCTCCGGTCCGGGAAGGGGCGGGTCGGGGAAAGTGACCGCCGCCCCCTACCGGCGCCGCAGATCCGCCACCCTCGCGCGGTCCCCCTGCCCCTGTTCCGCCAGTACCGCAGCGCTCCGTAGCGGCTGCGGGCCGGGCCCCCCGGGACCACCCCCGCGCGTACGGCGCTGCCCGGGCAGGGGCATGTCGCGGCGGGCCTGGCGGCCCGGCGGCAGGGCCTCGGCCGGTGCGGGGCCGCTTCCGGCACCGGCCACCGCGATCTGCACCCCCTGGTCGGCCAGGGCCTGCAGTTCGGTGGCGGCACGGTCGTCGTGGCCGGGCGGTTCGTCCGTCACCAGACGGGTGATGAGATCCGTCGGCACCGTCTGGAACATGGTGTCGGAGCCGAGCTTGGTGTGGTCCGCCAGGACCACCACCTCCGCCGCGGCCTGCACCAGGGCCCGGTCCACACTCGCGGAGAGCATGTTGGACGTGGAGAGGCCGCGTTCCGCGGTGAGCCCGCTCCCGGAGAGGAACGCTCGCGAGACCCGCAGCCCCTGGAGGGACTGCTCGGCCCCACTGCCCACCAGGGCGTAGTTGGAGCCGCGCAAGGTACCGCCGGTCATCACCACTTCCACCCGGTTGGCATGGGCCAACGCCTGGGCGACCAGCAGCGAGTTGGTGACGACGGTCAGACCGGGGATCCGCGCGAGCCGGCGGGCCAGCTCCTGCGTGGTCGTGCCGGCACCGACGACGATGGCCTCACCCTCTTCGACGAGACCGGCGGCCAGGTCGGCGATGGCCGTCTTCTCGGCGGTGGCGAGATGGGATTTCTGCGGAAAGCCGGACTCCCGCGTAAAACCGCCCGGCAAAACCGCACCGCCGTGCCGGCGGTCGAGGAGCCCTTCTGCCTCCAGCGCCCGCACGTCCCGCCGTACGGTCACTTCGGAGGTCTGGACGACGCGGGCGAGCTCACGGAGCGATACCGCCCCGTTGGCACGCACCATTTCGAGGATCAATTGACGACGTTCTGCAGCGAACACGAAACTGACAGTAACGTGACGCCTGAGCGTTTTCAGCAGTTTGCGCCGATTAACAGAAGCTGTACATACAAGGGGCCGCCAAGTGGTATAGGTGGCGCCGTTGTTGTTTCGTACTGATCGTCAGACGGTCACCCGACCGCCTGAGTTGCCAGGAGTTGTCGGGGATTGCCGGATTCCCGGCGGCGCCTACGCCTCGCCTGCGAGCTTACGGGTGTGCAACTGACGGGCCACTTCCGCGATCGATCCCGACAGGGACGGATACACAGTGAAAGCGTTTGCGATCTGTTCCACCGTCAGATTGTTGTCGACCGCGATCGAGATGGGGTGGATCAACTCGCTCGCCCGCGGCGCGACGACACAACCGCCGACCACGATGCCGGTGCCGGGTCGGCAGAAGATCTTGACGAAGCCGTCGCGGATGCCCTGCATCTTGGCGCGCGGGTTGCGCAGCAGCGGCAGTTTGACCACCCGGGCGTCGATCCTGCCGGAGTCGACGTCGGCCTGGCTGTAGCCGACGGTGGCGATCTCGGGGTCGGTGAAGACGTTCGAGGAGACCGTCTTCAGGTTCAGCGGGGCCACCGCGTCACCGAGGAAGTGGTACATCGCGATCCGGCCCTGCATGGCGGCGACCGAGGCGAGGGCGAAGATCCCGGTGACGTCACCGGCCGCGTACACACCGGGGGCGCTGGTGCGGGAGACCTTGTCGGTCCAGATGTGGCCGGACTCCTTGAGCCTGACCCCGGCCTCCTCCAGGCCCATGCCCGCGCTGTTCGGGATCGCGCCGACCGCCATCAGGCAGTGCGAACCGGAGATGACCCGGCCGTCGGCGAGGGTGACCTCGACCCGGTCGCCGACCCGCTTCGCCGCCTGGGCGCGCGAGCGCGCCATGACGTTCATGCCGCGGCGCCGGAAGACGTCCTCCAGCACGGCGGCCGCGTCCGGGTCCTCGCCCGGCAGCACCCGGTCGCGGGACGAGACGAGCGTGACGCGGGAACCGAGTGCCTGGTAGGCGCCGGCGAACTCGGCACCGGTGACACCGGAGCCGACCACGATGAGCTCCTCGGGGAGCTCGTCGAGGTCGTAGACCTGGGTCCAGTTCAGGATGCGCTCGCCGTCGGGGAGCGCGTCCGGGATCTCCCGGGGGTGGCCGCCGGTCGCAATCAGCACGGCGTCGGCGGTGAGCCTCTCCTCCGTACCGTCGGCCGCGGTCACGACGACCGTGCGGGAGCCGTCGGCGGCCTGGAGGCCTTCCAGACGCCCGCGGCCACGCATCACCCGGGCCCCCGCACGGGTGACGGCGGCGGTGATGTCGTGGGACTGGGCGAGCGCCAGGCGCTTCACCCGTCGGTTGACCTTGCCGAGGTCGACGCCGACCACCCGCGCCGCCTGCTCGATGTGCGGCGTGTCGTCGGCGACGATGATGCCCAACTCCTCGTACGAAGAGTCGAAGGTGGTCATCACCTCTGCCGTCGCGATCAGGGTCTTCGAAGGCACGCAGTCGGTGAGCACGGACGCGCCGCCGAGGCCGTCGCAGTCGACGACGGTCACCTCCGCGCCGAGCTGGGCGCCCACCAACGCCGCCTCGTACCCGCCGGGTCCGCCGCCGATGATCACGATCCGGGTCACGAAAAGTCCGCCTCGCGTGTGTCATCCCGCGGCCGTCTGCTGCCCCGGCCGGGGGTCCGGGGGGTCGCCCCGGGGAATGCAGTACGTACTTCATTGTCCCGCACGCGCCAAGGTGCTTCGCCCCGGGGCCCTCCATACGTGCGCCGGGGCGTGGGCAACGGGGTTGCGGGACTGCAAGCGGAACGCCGTACGGAACCCCGTAAGGGGTCTTCCTCGCAGGAATCGACGTTCCGCCCACCGCCTCCCGTACCCTCGACCCCATGTCGCTCTACGCCGCGTACGCCGGCAACCTCGACGCGCGGCTGATGACGCGCCGCGCACCGCATTCCCCGCTGCGCGGCACCGGCTGGCTCAACGGCTGGCGGCTGACCTTCGGCGGGGAGCAGATGGGCTGGGAGGGCGCGCTCGCCACGGTGGTGGAGGCCCCCCGTTCCCAGATCTTCGTGGCGCTGTACGACCTGGCATCGATGGACGAGGACTCCATGGACCGGTGGGAGGGCGTCGGCCTCGACATCTACCGGCGGATGCGGGTGCGTGTGCACACCCTGGACGGCGAGGAGCCGGCCTGGATGTATGTGCTGAATGGGTACGAGGGCGGGCTGCCGTCCGCCCGCTATCTGGGCGAGATCGCGGACGCCGCGGAGTCCGCGGGCGCGCCGCACGACTATGTGATGGAACTGCGCAAGCGTCCCTGCTGACCCGCTGGACCAGCGCTTTTGTGTGCATGCACGAGGAAGCGTGCGCAGACTCTGCACATGGGCATCTACGCGCGTAGGGAATCACCGGCTACCCTCATCCGCGTGAACGCATCAGTTATTCCGGACAACATCCAGGGCGACCCGCACGCCGCCGCCGCCGACGCCGCCGCCCGCCTGCGCGAGCTGACCGGCGCCGAGACCCACGACGTCGCGCTCGTGATGGGTTCCGGCTGGGCACCTGCGGGCGATGCGCTCGGCACTCCGGAGGCCGAGTTCCCGGTGACCGACCTGCCCGGTTTCCCGGCGCCCGCCGTGCAGGGGCACGGCGGCACGATCCGCTCGTACCGGATCGGCGAGAAGCGCGCCCTGGTCTTCCTCGGCCGCACGCACTTCTACGAGGGCCGCGGCGTCGCCGCCGTCGCGCACGGGGTCCGGACCGCCGTCGCCGCCGGCTGCAAGACCGTCGTCCTGACGAACGGCTGCGGCGGTCTGCGCGAGGGCATGCGCCCCGGGCAGCCGGTCCTGATCAGCGACCACATCAACCTGACCGCGGCGTCCCCCATCATCGGCGCCAACTTCGTCGACCTGACCGACCTGTACTCGCCGCGGCTGCGCGCGCTGTGCAAGGAGGTCGACGAGACCCTCGAAGAGGGTGTGTACGTGCAGTTCCCCGGTCCGCACTACGAGACCCCGGCCGAGATCAACATGGTCCGTGTCATGGGCGGCGACCTGGTCGGCATGTCCACCGTGCTGGAGGCGATCGCCGCACGGGAGGCGGGGGCCGAGGTGCTGGGCATTTCGCTGGTCACGAACCTGGCGGCGGGGCTGAGCGGGGAGCCGCTCAACCATGAAGAGGTGCTGCAGGCGGGGCGGGATTCCGCTACGCGGATGGGGGCGTTGCTGGCACGGGTGCTTGAGCGGATCTGAGCCGGGGGTGAGGGCCGCGGGGTGCGGGTTCCCGGTGGGCGTGGCGCCTGCGGCGGCCTGTTCCCCGCCCCGCCCCTTCCCTTCCTGAACTGGGGCTCCGCCCCAGGCCCCGCGCCTCAAACGCCGGCGAGGCCGAAAAGTGAGCCCCTCCGGCGATTGAGGAGCGGGGGTCCGGGGGCAGCGCCCCCGTAACCCACCCCACCCCGCAGAAAGGCGGACACCGTGCAGCAGGACCTCATCGCGCAGGCCAGGGCGTGGCTCGCGGAGGACCCCGATCCCGAGACCCGTGACGAGCTCGCCGAGCTCATCGACACCGAGGACCTCGACGAGCTCGCCGCACGGTTCGCCGGCACGCTGCAGTTCGGCACGGCCGGGCTCCGCGGTGAGCTGGGGGCCGGGCCGATGCGGATGAACCGGGCGGTCGTCATCCGCGCCGCGGCCGGACTCGCCGCCTACCTCAAGGCCGGGGGACAGACCGGCGGGCTCGTCGTCGTCGGGTACGACGCCCGCTACAAGTCCGCCGACTTCGCCCGCGACACCGCGGCCGTGATGACCGGCGCGGGCCTGCGCGCGGCGGTACTCCCCCGCCCGCTCCCCACGCCTGTGCTGGCGTACGCCATACGGCACCTGGGCGCTGTCGCGGGCGTCGAGGTGACCGCCAGCCACAATCCGCCGCGCGACAACGGCTACAAGGTCTATCTCGGCGACGGCTCGCAGATCGTCCCCCCGGCGGACGGCGAGATCGCCGCCGCGATCGCAGCGGTCGGCCCGCTCGACGGCGTGGCCCGCCCCGACAACGGCTGGGAGACCCTCGGTGACGAGGTCCTGGCGGCCTACCTGGCCCGTACGGACACCGTGCTCGCCGCCGGATCGCCGCGTACCGCCCAGGTCGTGTACACCGCGATGCACGGCGTCGGCACCTCCGTGCTGACCGCCGCCTTCGCACGGGCCGGGTTCCCGGAGCCCGTGCTCGTCGCCGAGCAGGCGGAGCCCGACCCGGCGTTCCCCACCGTCGCCTTCCCCAATCCGGAAGAGCCCGGCGCGATGGATCTCGCCTTCGCCACCGCACGCCGTACGGACCCCGACCTCGTCATCGCCAACGACCCGGACGCCGACCGTTGCGCCGTCGCCGTCCCGGACCCCGCCGACGGCGGCTGGCGGATGCTTCGCGGCGACGAGGTCGGGGCGCTGCTCGCCGCCCATCTGGTGAACCGCGGCGTGACCGGTGTCCTCGCCGAGTCGATCGTGTCGTCCTCGCTGCTCGGCCGGATCGCCGAGAAGGCCGGCCTCGGCTACGAGGAGACGCTGACCGGCTTCAAGTGGATCGCCCGCGTGGACGGCCTGCGGTACGGGTACGAGGAGGCGCTCGGCTACTGCGTCGACCCGGAAGGCGTACGCGACAAGGACGGCATCACGGCCGCGCTGCTCGTCGCCGAACTGGCCTCCGTGCTCAAGGAGCAGGGGCGTACGCTCCTCGACCTGCTCGACGACATCGCGGTCGAGCACGGGCTGCACGCCACCGACCAGCTGTCGGTCCGGGTGGAGGACCTGTCGGTCATCGCGGACGCCATGCGGCGGCTGCGCGAGCAGCCTCCGACCGCGCTCGCCGGTCTCGCCGTCACCTCGGCCGAGGATCTGTCGCAGGGCACCGAGCAGTTGCCGCCCACCGACGGGCTGCGCTACCACCTCCAGGGCGCCCGGGTGATCGTCCGCCCGAGCGGCACCGAGCCGAAGCTCAAGTGCTACCTGGAGGTCGTGGTGCCGGTCGGTTCGGCGGACGAGCTGCCCGCGGCCCGCGCGAGGGGTGCGCAGCTGCTCGCCGGGATCAAGCGGGACCTGGCGGCGGCGGCCGGGATCTGACCTGTTTTGACATCCTCCCCTCCCTAGAGGAAGGGGATTCCTGGCTCACGTTGGCTGCGGACCAGCGGTCCGTCAGCTCTTGCACGATCAGCACCAGCCGGGTTGAGACCAGCCCGGACGAGCATCACGCGGGCGGAGTTCTTGTCCCTGGGGGACACGGCTCCGCACGCGGTGCACGAGTAGGTTCGTTCCGAGAGAGGCAGTGCGTGCTTGGTTCTCGCTCCGCACTGCGCGCAGTCCATGGTGGTGTGCGCGGGGTGGACAAGGTGCACGGGCCGACCGTGCTTGCGGCCCATCTCGATCAGGGCCGTCTTGGTCGCGCCGATCGCGGCGTCGGCGGCCTTTCGGGCCATGGTGGACTTGGCGAGGAACTTCGGCTTGAAGTCCTCGACCGCCAGCGCATCGTGGTCGCGGACCACGGCCTTGGCCCACTTGCGGGCAGTGTCCTGCCGCTGCCGGGCCACCTTCTTGTGCAGCTTGGCGGCCTGCCGCTGCGCCTTGCGGTAGCCCTTCGACTGGGCCTTGCCCCGGGGCGCGCGGCGTCGGGCCATCATCCGCTGGTAGCGCGCGAGGCCGCCGGCGGCTTTCCTGCCGTACTCGGCGTGGGGCAGGTCATGGTCATCGGACGTGGTGGTGGCCGTCTCCTTCACGCCCCAGTCGATCCCGATCACCGCACCCGTGGAGGGCAGCGCCTCGGTGGCGGTGGGGACGACGAAACTGGCGTACCAATGCCCGAGGCTGTCCCGGTACACGCGCACCGACGACGGCGGCTCGGGCAGATCGCGCGACCACACCACGGTCAACCTGATGCCCCCGGCCAGGTGCAGGCGACCGTCCTTCAACCGGAAGCCGCGCCGAGTGTAGTTGAGCGTGGGGTCCGTCCCGTGCTTCTTCTTGTACTTCGGCATCCCGGCACGCTGCCGCATCGGCAACCGGGCCTTGATGTCGTTGAGCGCCTTGGCCCGGGACCTGCCGAAGTCGCGGATCACCTGCTGCTGCGGAACGCTGCTGCCCTCACGCAGCCAGGACATCACGGTCCGGGCCTCGGTCAGCATCCTGTCCAGCCCGGCCGGGCCGCACTTCTCATCCTCGGCATGGGCCTTCTTCGACCGGGCGCAGCTCTCGTTCCAGATCCACCGGCACCGCGCCCACTCCGCTTCCAGCGCGGCAGCTGCGGTGGACGACACACGAAGCCGGTAGGTGTACCGGGCATGCCCGGCACTCTCCCCGCCCTGCGCTCCTGCCGTCATGACCCCCAACCTAACCGCCCCCACTGACAACGAAAGAAAACACAGGTCAAAGCAGATGTGCAACGAACTCCGCCGCTACGCGGCTCCGCCCCAAGGACCCATTCCTCCCCGGGCTGAAGCCCGGGGCATCCTGGGAGAAATCCGGTGACCGCCGGTGTCCAGGCCCACGCCAGTTCGGCGGGGTCCTGTTCTGCTGCCGCATCGTCTGCACTGCGGCCTTGGCCCGCCCACCATCGCCACCGGCGGCGTGGACCTGGTTGCCCAGCACGCTCCCAGCGACCGACCGGGGCCTGCACCCGTGGGTCGTCGACGAGGACGTCGTCACGTGCTGCAGGAGTGCGGCTACGAGCCCGGCCCATTCGGTCTCGGCTGCTTCGATGGCCTCCGGGCCGAGTGCGGATCTGCACACAACCGGTTGCTCCCACGCGCACCATCACTACCGCTGCCCGGGGTTGCGTGAGGCACGCGTGTCCGCTCCGGAACCGGGCTCGGTCGTGTCCACCGTCTCCGGCAAAGGTGGCGGTGGAGTGCACGCACCCTCCATCTCGGATGCGCGCACTCCGTCAAACGGCGAGGCCCCGGCTATCGGGCTCGGCGAAGCCCCGGCCGAGCGTCAGTTCTTGACCGGCCACTCCAGCGGGTCCTTGTAGAAGCCCTGGCTGAGTTGGACCGCGGCGGCCTTCTGGCCCTCCGGGATCAGGAAGGCGGTGCAGATCTTCTCCGACTGTCCCGGGCTCAGCTTCTTGCCGGTGTCGGGCGCCGGGCAGTTCGGCCACTTGGCATCACCCATGATGACGATGAGGGCCTTGGTGCGCTCGCCCTTGTCCGTCTTGACGGCCAAGTCGTCGTCCATGTCGCCGACTTCCATGGACTTGCCGCTCTTGTGGGTGAGGGTGGACCACACGTACACGGGAACCTTGGGGGCCTCGTCCTTGCCCTTCTCCAGGCCGGAGTTGTCCATGTCGGCCTTCGTTCCGGTCTGCACCTTCGTGGGCGTGACCGTGAACTTGCTGTCCTTCGAGTTCTGCATGGTGCTTTCCTGCGGCGGGCTGGCCTCGCCCAGACGGTAAGTCGTCTTGTCGTCCGACGAGGAGGAGCCGGAGCTGTTCCCGCCCTTCCCCGAATCCGAGTCGTTGCAACCGGTCAGCACCACGGCCAGTGTCAGGGCGCCCACCGCCGCCGGAACAGCACGATTCCACATGCGCATATCTTCTTCGATCTCCCCGTTAAAACATTCCCGTTGCCCTGCCGGGCGGCAAAGCCCCCACAGCCGGGGCGTGTTCAAGCGCACGATCCTGCCAGATCGAAACCGTCCGCTCGCGGGGAGGGACCAGCACCGCCTCGCCCGTTCCCGCTTCCTCGGGATGCACCAACCGTCACCGGCTCAATCGCGGAGGCGACCGCCAGACCAACGCCGCGCTCTGCACGATCGTCCTGGGCCGCATGAAATACGACCAGCGCACCCGGACATAGCGGATGGTCACCGCCCGGCCCGGCGACCGTGGCTCCCCTGCGCTTCATCGAGTTCGGCCCGGAGCCGACTGCGGGTGCGGGCGGTGCACGAAGACATCCCGGTGCCGGTGCCCGTGGTCCTCGAACTGTCCACGGGTCGACAGCTGATGAGCCGGCCTTCGGCGGCGCGGGCGTCGCACCAGCGGATGCAGGCGGTGGTCTCCCGTTCGGCGGGGGACGTCCGGGCGATCAGGCGGACGCGATGTGCTCACACACTCCGTCGCTGATCGTCCTGGGCCGTCCCCCGCTCCGTTTCGGGTCCACCACGTCGGCTACTTGATGTTGAGCAGCTGCTCCAGCGGGTCAATGGCGAAGTAGACGAGGAAGAGCGCCGCGGTGCCCCAGAGCAGCCAGTGGACTTCGCGGGCCTTGCCCAGGCACGCCTTGATGACCACGTAGGCGAGGAAGCCGGCGCCGATGCCGTTGGTGATGGAGTAGGTGAACGGCATGACGGCGATGGTCAGGAAGGCGGGGATGGCGAGTTCGTACCGGTCCCAGTCGATGTGCTTGACCTGAGTCATCATCAGGAACCCGACCGCGATGAGGGCGGGGGCCGCAGCCTGCAATGGCACAATGGTCAGAACAGGGGTGAAGAAGAGGGCGAGGGCGAACAGGCCGCCGGTGATGAGGTTGGCGAAGCCGGTGCGTGCGCCTTCGCCGACACCGGCGGCGGACTCGATGTAGGTGGTGGCGGACGAGGCGGAGGCGGCGCCGCCGACGACGGCCGCTGCTCCGTCGATGAGCAGCACGCGGCCCAGACCGGGGACCTGGCCGCGCTCGTCGAGGAGTCCGGCTTCGGCCGTGACGCCGACGATGGTGCCCATCGTGTCGAAGAAGTCGGACAGGATGAGAGTGAAGACGAGCAGGACGACGGTCAGCGCGCTGACCTGACCGAACGAGCCGAACAGATCGAACTTGCCCAGGAGTCCGAAGTCGGGTGCGGCGATGGGCTTGTCGGGCAGCGAGGGCTCGGTCAGACCCCAGGACTTGATGTCGGCAATCCCGTTGATGACGACGGCGACGACGGTCATCACGACGATGCTGATGAGGATGGCGCCCTGCACCTTGCGGGCCAGGAGGACGATCGTCATCAGCACGCCGAGACAGAAGACGAGCATGGGCCAGCCGGTGAGGGTGCCTGTGCCGATCTGAACGGGCACGGTGGTGTTCGCGGCGTCCGGGATGCGGGTGACGAACCCGGCGTCCACGAAGCCGATGAAGGCGATGAACATGCCGATGCCGACACTGATTGCTTGTTTGAGAGGTTGCGGAATAGCGTGCATGATGGCCTCGCGCAGGCCGGTCAACACCAGTACGCAGATCAGCAGGCCTTCGAGCACGATGAGGCCCATCGCGTCGTCCCAGCTCATCAGAGGGGCGATCTGGAAGGCGGTGACGGCGTTGAGACCCAGGCCCGCGGCCAGAGCGAGCGGCAGGTTGCCGCCCACACCCATGATCACGGTCATGACGGCGGCCACCAGGGCCGTGGCGGTTGCTAGTTGACCGGCGTCCAGCTGGTGGCCGAACTTGTCCTCGGTACTGCTGAGAATGATCGGGTTGAGTACGAGGATGTACGCCATGGTGAAGAAGGTGGCGAACCCGCCGCGTATCTCACGGCCGTACGTCGAGCCGCGTTCGCCAATGCGGAAGAACCGGTCGAGCGGGCCACCGGGTCTGATTGTCGGCGCTTCGGCCTGGCCTGTCGTGCTGGTGTGCATGACTGTGTCTCCTGGACCTGCAAGTGCGAGGGAAAACATGGCAGTGGCGCCGGAAGCGTGTGTCCGTCGGTTGCACGAGTACGAACACACGTACGGCGCTTTGCGAGCGGATCATACGCGGCAGGGATGCGATCTCAATCGCTTCGCGGAATCCATTGGTTGACCTTCCCGCACCCCCTGTCGGTTCCTCTGTCGGTTCCTCCAAAATCACCGGCGACCTATCCAGCCAAACCGGGATGCGGGCGACAGCGGCCATGGAGTTCACCCCGGGTGACTCCTTACTCTCAGTCCGTGCATCCACCGCTCCCCTTCAACGCGCGCGCCGCCCGCATCCTGCGCGAGAAACTCGGGATGGCCCCCGGCCACGTCGCCTACGGCATGCGCGCCTCCTACGGCACGACCCACATCACCCCCAACCACATCACCGCGTGGGAACGCGGCACCGCACTGCCCACCGCCAGCGAACTCACCGCCCTGGCCGGTGCCCTGTGGTGCAACCCCCGCGAACTCATGGGCGCTCCCCGCACCCTGCGTGAACACCGTCTCGCCCGCGGACTGGCCGTCGAGGACGTCGCCCGCGCCACCGGCCTCACCCTCGACGCCTACCACCAGATGGAAGAAACCGGCCGATGGACGGGCGACAAACGACAGTCCGCCAAACTCGGCACCGTCCTCAACCTGCCCCCACGCGACTTCATCGCCGTCACCGGCATGGAGGACGAACTCGCCCGCCTCCTCACCGAAGCCGTCTCCACGCGCTGGCAGGCCCACATCCGCGCCATCGCCCGCCTCGTCTCCACGGAACGCCGCGACCTGCAAGACCCCCTGCGCGACATGCACCACGAGTACCAGACCCTCATGGCCGCCACCCTCAGCCGAGCCGGCGGCACCACCGCCTCCGGCGAAAACGGGCGACGCTACATCGACGACATCGTCAACCACTTCTGGGCCCGGCTCCCGGAGCACTAGCCGGGCCACATAGGCACCGGCGCGGCAACGATGGGCCTGGGCGGGTGGTCTCCATCGGCTCGGCCCCACTGGCGTCCGCCCTGATCGAGCGGATCGTCGAGCGGCGACGTCTGTCCCGGCGGTGGATGGCCGGTGCCGCCCTGGACCAGGCCGGCACCGTACTGCTGTGTGCGGCGGAGGCGGCACAGGCCGGTTCCGCAACCGGCACGGGCTCTGCCGGGCAGACCGTCACCGGCATGGGTCTCGGGCTGGTCGCGGGCGCGACGTACGCCGTGTACGCGTGGGCGGCACACCGCCTCATCACCCGCGGCGTCGCGTCGCGCGCGGCCATGGGGGCGGTGTTCGGGCTGGGCGGGCTGATGCTCGTGCCGGTGCTGCTGGCCACCGGCGCACCGCTGCTCGCCTCCTGGACGAACGCGGGCGTCGGTCTCCACATGGCGCTGGTGCCGATGTTCACCGGGTACGTCCTGTTCGGCTTCGGCCTGTCCCGCATGGGGCCGCAGAAGCGCACGCTTGAGCTGATCTCGACGGTCACCAGCGGCACGGGCGTGAACGTGTGTACCTCCCGGCCGGTCGCCGAGAGGTAGGCGGGAGGCCGACGAGAGGTAGTCAGGAGGCAGTTGGGAGGCAGGCGGCGCCGGGGCTTCCCCTCGGAGCCTGTCGGGTGACCTCTGATCGGGCGGCCACGGCCGTACAGGTGGTGGTTGCCAGGCCCGTCACGGCCAGGATCGCCTCGACCGTCTCTTCGACCGTCTGCGCGGCGTTGTCGATCCAGGTTTCCCGCTGCCCGAGCTCCGAGCGCATCACCTCGTCCAGGGGCGACCAGTCCGTGGTCAGGACCTTCTCCCGCGCCTGGTTGCGCTGCCCCGCGACCGCCGGGCCGGGAGCCAGGACGATGACGTGGATCGGTGCGGCGGTCAGCGTCGTGCGGTAGAAGTCGAGGTGGGAACAACGGACCACGACGTCGTCGAGTACGGGGACGAAGCCCGCCCGCACAAAACTGTCCGCCAGAAGGCACGCGTTGCGCGCCCGCAGGAAGATCTGCCGGTCGGCCTCCGCGTTCCCGGCCGGCGAGGGCCACTGCCCACCGCTGACGATCATCTGCTGGAGTGCATCCACCTCGACATGGGCGTACTCCGTGCGGCAGCGATCAGGACCCTGAAAGGGTAAGTGCCCTCCTGGGTCCGATCGTCGTACGCACGCGCTCCGGCCGCCTCAGCCCGTCGCGAGCAGCACCACCAGCAACACCGCGCCCACCACCGCCGGTGCGATCACCTCGTACGCCCAGCGCACCGAGACCGAGGACGCCGAAGAGTCCGAAGTCGCCGCGGACTTCGACGACTTCCCCGTACCCGCCCCCGCCTTCGCCCGCTCCACCAGCTCCCGCAGATCCGCCATGGTCTGGTCGGCCGTCGCCATCCGGGACTTGGTGTCACGGACGTCCGCATGCACGGAAGTGCGGTCGTACGGGTCGTCCAGCGACCGCCGGGACTGCTGCCTGGCCGCCTTCTTCCGCTGGCGAAGCGACACGGGTACCGCCCACAGCTGGTACTTGGTGCCGTCCTCGGTGAACAGCTCGCTCGAATACCCGGCCCGCAGATCCGCGACCGCCGTCCACGGCATGGTGATCGTCCGGAACGGGTTACGGATCTTGATGCGCTGCTCGTTGGCGAGGACGACGGGCCGCAGCGTGAACGCGACGACCAGCGGCACTGCGGTCAGCAGCCCGGCCAGCGCCAGCCAGGGCACCCGGCCGTCGCCCCGGAACGCGGCGTCCCCGCCGATCCAGCAGATGAGGAGCAGCAGCAGGACACCCCCGGCGATCCCGGCGGGCGACCGGAAGGTCCGGTCGGCGTAGGTGGGCTCGGCAGGCGGTGTGGGGCTCGTCATGGGCCCGATTCTGCCTGACGTGCGCAAGGGGCGCCGGGGCGGCCGCCCCGGTACTGTGCGACGCACGGATGAGCAGGCCCCCTGTACAGGTCGCTACGCGCGTAGATATGCTCCTCTGGTGACCATGCCCACCACTGCTCCCGCATTCTCCGACGCGACCGCGTCCGACAGTGCGCTGCGCCGCTTCCTGCACGGGCTGCCCGGCGTCGACGCCGTCGGCCTCGAAGCGCGCGCCGCGTCCCTCGGAACCCGTTCGATCAAGACGACGGCCAAGGCGTACGCCATCGACCTGGCCATCTCGATGATCGACCTGACGACGCTGGAAGGCGCGGACACCCCGGGCAAGGTCCGGGCTCTCGCCGCCAAGGCCGTCAATCCCGACCCGACCGACCGCACGACCCCGCGTACCGCCGCGGTCTGCGTCTACCCCGACATGGCGGCGACGGCCGTCGCCGCGCTGGCCGGGTCCGGCGTGAAGGTGGCGTCCGTGGCGACGGCCTTCCCCGCCGGCCGCGCCGCGCTCGACGTCAAGCTCGCGGATGTCCGCGACGCCGTTGCCGCCGGGGCCGACGAGATCGACATGGTGATCGACCGGGGCGCCTTCCTCTCCGGCCGTTACCTCAAGGTGTACGAGGAGATCCTCGCCGTGAAGGCCGAGTGCGCGCGGGCAGACGGCCCCGACGCCCGGCTGAAGGTGATCTTCGAGACCGGCGAGCTGTCCACGTACGACAACATCCGCCGCGCCTCCTGGCTCGGCATGCTGGCGGGCGCCGACTTCATCAAGACGTCGACCGGCAAGGTCGGCACCAACGCCACGCCCGCGAACACCCTGCTGATGCTGGAGGCCGTGCGCGACTTCCGGGCGCAGACCGGCGTACAGATCGGCGTGAAGCCGGCCGGCGGCATCCGTACCTCCAAGGACGCGATCAAGTTCCTGGTGCTGGTGAACGAGACCGTGGGCGAGGACTGGCTGGACAACCACTGGTTCCGCTTCGGCGCCTCCAGCCTGCTGAACGATCTGCTGATGCAGCGCCAGAAGCTCAGCACCGGCCGATACTCCGGCCCCGATTACGTGACGGTGGACTGATCCCCATGGCATCTGCATTCGAGTACGCCCCCGCCCCCGAGTCCCGCTCGGTCGTCGATATCGCGCCCTCGTACGGCCTGTTCATCGACGGCGAGTTCACCGACGCGGCCGACGGCAAGGTTTTCAAGACGGTCTCGCCGAGCAGCGAAGAGGTGCTCTCCGAGGTCGCGCAGGCCGGCGCCGCGGACGTCGACCGGGCCGTGAAGGCGGCCCGCAAGGCTTTCGAGAAGTGGTCGGCGCTGCCCGGTTCCGAGCGCGCCAAGTACCTCTTCCGGATCGCCCGGATCATCCAGGAGCGCAGCCGCGAGCTCGCCGTTCTCGAAACCCTCGACAACGGCAAGCCGATCAAGGAGACGCGCGACGCGGACCTCCCCCTGGTCGCGGCGCACTTCTTCTACTACGCGGGCTGGGCCGACAAGCTCGACCACGCCGGCTACGGCGCGAACCCCCGACCCCTCGGCGTCGCGGGCCAGATCATCCCGTGGAACTTCCCGCTCCTCATGCTGGCCTGGAAGATCGCCCCGGCGCTCGCCACCGGCAACACGGTGGTCCTCAAGCCCGCCGAGACGACCCCGCTCTCCGCGCTCTTCTTCGCGGACATCTGCCGCCAGGCGGGCCTGCCCAAGGGTGTCGTGAACATCCTCACCGGGTACGGGGACGCGGGCGCCGCCCTCGTCGAGCACGAGGACGTCGACAAGGTCGCCTTCACCGGCTCGACCGCGGTCGGCAAGGCCATCGCCCGCCAGATCGCCGGTACGGACAAGAAGGTCACCCTGGAACTGGGCGGCAAGGGCGCCAACATCGTCTTCGACGACGCCCCGATCGACCAGGCCGTCGAGGGCATCGTCACCGGCATCTTCTTCAACCAGGGGCAGGTCTGCTGCGCGGGCTCGCGCCTGCTCGTGCAGGAGTCGATCCAGGACGAGCTGCTGGACGCTCTGAAGCGCCGGCTGTCCACTCTCCGGCTCGGCGACCCGCTGGACAAGAACACCGACATCGGCGCGATCAACTCCGCGGAGCAGCTCGCCCGGATCACCGCGCTCGTCGAGACGGGCGAGGCGGAGGGCGCCGAACGCTGGTCCGCCGCCTGTGAACTCCCCTCTTCCGGCTACTGGTTCGCCCCGACGCTGTTCACGAACGTCACCCAGGCACACACCATCGCCCGCGACGAGATCTTCGGCCCGGTGCTGTCGGTGCTGTCGTTCCGTACGCCCGACGAGGCGGTCGCCAAGGCCAACAACAGCCAGTACGGCCTCTCGGCCGGCATCTGGACGGAGAAGGGCTCCCGCATCCTCGCGGTGGCGAACAAGCTCCGGGCGGGCGTCGTCTGGGCCAACACGTTCAACAAGTTCGACCCGACCTCGCCCTTCGGCGGCTACAAGGAGTCGGGCTTCGGCCGCGAAGGCGGCCGTCACGGCCTGGAGGCGTACCTCGATGTCTGATAACCGTCTGAGCGTCTTCAAGACCTACAAGCTGTACGTCGGGGGCAAGTTCCCCCGCTCCGAGAGCGGCCGGGTGTACGAGGTGACGGACTCCAAGGGCAAGTGGCTGGCGAACGCCCCCCAGTCCTCCCGCAAGGACGCGCGTGATGCGGTCGTGGCCGCCCGCAAGGCGTTCGGCGGCTGGTCGGGCGCGACGGCGTACAACCGCGGCCAGATCCTCTACCGCATCGCCGAGATGCTGGAGGGCCGCAAGGACCAGTTCGTACGGGAAGTGGCGGACGCGGAGGGCCTGTCGAAGTCCAAGGCGGCGGCCGTCGTGGACGCGGCGATCGACCGCTGGGTCTGGTACGCGGGCTGGACCGACAAGATCGGCCAGGTCGTGGGCGGGGCGAATCCGGTCGCGGGCCCGTTCTTCAATCTGTCCACGCCCGAGCCGACCGGTGTGGTCACGGTGCTGGCGCCCCAGAAGTCCTCGTTCCTGGGCCTGGTCTCGGTGATCGCCCCGGTGATCGCGACCGGCAACACGGCGGTCGTCATCGCCTCGGCCCACTCCCCGTTGCCGGCCCTGTCCCTGGGCGAGGTGCTGGCCACCTCCGACCTGCCGGGCGGCGTGGTCAACATCCTGTCCGGGAAGACGGCGGAGATCGCGGCACCGCTCGCGTCCCACCAGGACGTGAACGCCATCGACCTCACGGGCGCGGACGCCGCTCTGGCGAAGGAGCTGGAGATCGCTGCGGCGGACAACCTGAAGCGGGTCCTTCGCCCACCCGTCTCCCGCCACCGCCCCGAGGAGGAGGCGCCGAGCGCCGCCCCCTCCTCCGCCATGGACGAAGGCGGCACCTTCGACTGGTCGGCCGATCCGGGCACCCACCGCCTGACGGCCTTCCTGGAGACGAAGACGGTCTGGCACCCGACGGGCGCGCTGGGCGCCTCGGGATTGTCCTACTGACCGCGTGACGACGGCCCGCTCCTCCGGAATCCCGGTGGAGCGGGCCGTGTCCGTGTCCCTGCCCGCGTCCGCCTCAGCCGTGCAGCACCTCTGTCACCTGCCCCGCCACCGGAAGGTCCTTCAGCGCGCCCCCGCTGGTCACCGGATCGGTGACGGCGGCCGTGGAGACCGGCTTGAAGTCGGCGACCTGCGTTGCCACCGCGTTGTCCAGCGGGTCCACGCCCGTACCGGCCAGCGGGTCGAGGCGCAGATGCGTCACCGGTGCGATGCCGTTCTTGAGCGAGTGCCCGAGCGTCCCGGTCACCGCGCTCCCGGTCGCCCCACCGACCCCGCCGAGGCTGCTGTCGGCGTCCGCGGCCGGTGCGAGGGGCAGCGGCGCCGCCTGGGCCGCCGCACCCCCCGCACCGAGCGCGGCACCCACCGCGGTGACGGTCAGACCTGCCCGCAGCAGGGCGCGGCGCCGGGACTTGGAAAGTGCGTGACGTGCCATGGAGTTCCCACCTGATCGTGAAGATCGAGTAACCATCTGAGTGCGTAGAGTAGTTGAGGTGTGATGCTCGATACCAACACAGGCACCGGGGGATCCCCTGTGCGGGTCAATGCCTCACACTCGTGTCCTGTGAATTCCCAACCGATCCCGACCCGTGTCGTGCTGCTCGCCGGCCCCTCCGGCTCCGGCAAGTCCTCCCTCGCCGCCCGCACCGACCTGCCGGTGCTGCGCCTGGACGACTTCTACAAGGAGGGCGACGACCCCACGCTCCCGCTCGTTCCCGGCAGCATGGACATCGACTGGGACTCCGCGCAGTCCTGGGACGCCGATGCGGCGGTCGCCGCGATCGTGGAGCTGTGCCGCACGGGGCGTACGAGCGTCCCGGTGTACGACATCGCCACGAGCTCCCGGGTCGACCGGGAGGCCCTCCACATCGAGCGCACACCTCTGTTCGTGGCCGAGGGGATCTTCGCGGCGGACATAGTCGAACGGTGCCAGGAGCTGGGCGTGCTCGCCGACGCGCTGTGCCTGCGCGGCCGCCCGACGACGACGTTCCGCCGTCGGCTGTTGCGGGATCTGCGGGAGGGACGGAAGTCGGTGCCGTTCCTGCTGCGGCGGGGGTGGCGGCTGATGCGGGCGGAACGGCGCATCGTGGCGCGGCAGACGGCGCTGGGTGCGTATCCGTGCGGCAAGGAGGAGGCACTGGGACGGCTGGCCGCCGCGGCGGCGGGACGCTGCCGACGGGCGTCCGCGGCGCGGGGGACGGTGTAGCGGGCTTCCCGCAACCGGGGGCGCCGCCCCCGGACCCCCGCTCCTCGATCGTCGACGGGGCTTGATCCTGCACACACGCCGACGGGGCCGGACTGGACCCCCCGGCCCGTCCGACCCCGCAGCGCTCCCCCGTACCCCCGTGCTCCGCCGCCTCCCCCGAAGCAGCGGCCCCGCTTTCCCCCGTATCCCCCGTCCCCTCAGGCCACCAGCTCGCCGAAGGACTCCTCCTCGTCACGGCCGAAGCTGAGGACCTCGTCCTCGCGCAGCCGGCGGAGCGACCGCCAGATGCTGGACTTCACCGTGCCGACACTGATGTCGAGGATGGCCGCGATCTCCGGGTCGGTGCGGCCCTCGTAGTAGCGCAGGACCAGCATCGTGCGCTGGAGTTCGGGCAGCCGCGCCAGCGCCTGCCAGAGCACGGCGCGCAGTTCCGTGCCACGCATCGCGTCCGTGTCGCCCGCCGTCTCCGGCAGCTCCTCGGTCGGGTACTCGTTGAGCTTGCGCCTGCGCCAGGCGCTGATGTGCAGGTTGGTCATGGTGCGGCGCAGATAGCCACCGACCGCCGCCTTGTCGCTGATCCGGTCCCACGCCCGGTACGTCGAGAAGAGGGCGCTCTGCAGCAGATCCTCGGCCTCGAACCGGTCTCCGGTCAGGTGGTAGGCGGTTGCGTACAGGGAGGCGCGGCGCTCCCGGACGTAGGCCGTGAACGCCGTTTCGGCGTCCTCGACCTGCGCCGGGGACTTCCGCTCCCCCATGGCCTCCCCGTACGCGGCTCCCCCGTTGCTTCCCCCGTTGGCCACCACAGTCGCGTCAACCACCGTTATGTACGGCGTGTGCTGACGCCTGGCGGCGCGTTCGCACCCCCGCCCTCCCCCGAGCTCTCGGCTTCGCTCGAGCAGGGAGGTTCCCCCTCCGGCGCCGGACTTCTCGGTACTCCGGCCGACATCGTGGAGACGCGTGACAACTGCGCTTGCGGTGGTGCTGTGAGTTGCGTTCATCTCGCGCCCCCCATCGGTGGAGTCCGTCCGTTCCTTGTGCCAATGAGCTTGCCGGGGCAGTTTCATCGCGCTGTCCGCCGACTGTCACAGCCCTGTCACAAGGCCTGCCGTCCGTGCGTCGCCGGTGCGCCGGATGTATGAGTCGGCGCCAACTGTCGAACTGGGGCTCCACCATGGGTCAGAATGGCCAGCGTGCCTTTCCTGTTGCTGATCGAGGACGACGACGCCATCCGCACGGCCCTCGAACTCTCGCTGTCACGCCAGGGCCACCGTGTGGCCACCGCGGCGACGGGAGAGGACGGCCTGAAACTGCTGCGTGAGCAGCGGCCGGATCTGATCGTGCTGGATGTGATGCTGCCCGGCATCGACGGTTTCGAGGTGTGCCGACGCATCCGGCGCACCGACCAGCTGCCGATCATTCTGCTGACCGCGCGCAGCGACGACATCGACGTCGTGGTCGGGCTTGAGTCCGGTGCCGACGACTATGTGGTGAAACCTGTGCAGGGCCGGGTGCTCGACGCCCGGATCCGGGCGGTGCTGCGTCGCGGTGAGCGCGAGTCCACCGACTCCGCGTCCTTCGGGAACGTGGTGATCGACCGCTCCGCGATGACCGTGACCAAGGACGGCGAGGATCTGCAGCTCACGCCGACCGAGCTGCGACTCCTGCTGGAGCTGAGCCGCCGACCGGGCCAGGCCCTGTCGCGGCAGCAGCTGCTGCGGCTGGTCTGGGAGCACGACTACCTCGGTGACTCCCGGCTCGTGGACGCCTGTGTGCAGCGGCTGCGCGCCAAGGTGGAGGACGTACCGTCCTCGCCGACCCTGATCCGTACCGTTCGGGGTGTGGGCTACCGGCTGGATTCGCCTCAGTGAGCGACGCCGCCAAACGGAGCCTGCTCACCGGGCTTCGCTGGACCAGTCTGCGACTGCGTCTCGTCGTCGTGTTCGCGCTGGTGGCGCTGACCGCCGCAGTGTCCGCCTCGGGAATCGCGTACTGGCTGAACCGCGAGGCCGTACTGACGCGTACCCAGGACTCCGCGCTCGGGGACTTCCGCCAGGAGATGCAGAACCGAGCGGCCTCGCTTCCGCTGCATCCCACCAAGGACGATCTGCAGAACGCCGCCGTGCAGATGGCGAGCAGCTCGCCCGGCTACAGCGTGCTGCTGGTCGACGAGCGCGACACCGGCAAGCCGATCGTCGGCAACTCCGACCTGGACACCTTCACGCTCGACAACGTGCCGCTGTCGCTGCAGAAGGCGGTCAACGAGAAGCAGCCGGTGGAGGCGGGCAACAAGTACGAGTACCACCTGTTCTGGCAGCGGGTCAGCATCCGCGGTACGCCGTATCTGGTGGGCGGTACGAAGATCATCGGTGGTGGCCCGACCGGCTACATGCTGAAGTCGCTCGACCAGGAGCGGCAGGATCTGAACTCCCTCGCCTGGTCGCTGGGGATCGCCACCGGGCTCGCCCTGGTCGGCTCGGCGCTGCTCGCGCAGGCCGCCGCGACGACTGTGCTGCGACCCGTGCAACGGCTCGGTGACGCCGCGCGCAAGCTCGGCGAGGGCAAGCTCGACACCCGGCTCGTGGTGTCCGGCACCGATGAACTCGCCGATCTCTCCCGTACGTTCAACAGGACCGCGAGTTCGCTGGAGAAGAAGGTCGCGGACATGAGCGCGCGGGACGAGGCGAGCCGGCGGTTCGTCGCCGACATGTCCCACGAACTGCGCACCCCGCTCACCGCGCTGACCGCCGTCACCGAAGTACTGGAGGACGAGGCGGACAGCCTGGATCCGATGATCGCGCCCGCGGTGCATCTCGTGGTGAGCGAGACCCGGCGCCTCAACGACCTGGTGGAGAACCTGATGGAGGTCACCCGCTTCGACGCGGGTACGGCCCGGCTCGTCCTCGACACGGTCGATGTCGCCGACCAGGTCACCGCCTGCATCGACGCCCGCGCCTGGCTGGACGCGGTGGATCTGGACGCCGAGCGCGGCATGATGGTCCGCCTCGACCCGCGTCGGCTCGATGTGATCCTGGCGAATCTGATCGGCAACGCGCTCAAGCACGGCGGTTCGCCGGTACGGGTCTCGGTACGGACCGAGGACGACGAACTCGTCATCGAGGTCCGCGACCACGGCCCCGGTATCCCCGAGGACGTCCTGCCGCACGTCTTCGACCGGTTCTACAAGGCCAGCGCCTCCCGGCCCCGCTCCGAGGGCAGTGGGCTCGGTCTGTCGATCGCCATGGAGAACGCGCACATCCACGGCGGTGACATCACGGCCGCGAACTCGCCGGACGGCGACGGCGCGGTGTTCGTACTGCGGCTGCCGCGCGATGCCGAGCCGCTCACCCGTTCCGCCGGGGATCACGACGCGGGGGTTCAGGACGAGGAGGGCGACGCGACGTGATGGGCAGCAACCGCCGGGCACACCGTTCGGCAGTGGCGCTGGCCGGTGCCGCGATCACAGCCGTGCTGGCATCGGGCTGCGGGATCAGGACCACCTCCGTGCCGGTGGACGCCGGGGCCGCACCGTCCCAGGTGCCGTGCTCGATGTCCGCGGAGGACGTCGCCACCCAGTCCCTCCAGGGCATCCCCGTACAGATCTATCTGGTCTGCTCCTCGCAGCTGGTCACCGTGGACCGCACGGTGCAAATCAGCGATACGAAGTCGGACCGGGTCCGGATCGCGCAGGCGCTCCTGGACGAGTTGGAGCAGAAGCCGCCCGTCGATGAGCGGCAGGCCGGGTTCTCCACGGCCGTCCCGGCGACCCTGCAGATCAGCGCGGCCCGCCGCGGCGACCGGCAGGGCACGCTGCGGCTCAGCGAGCAGCCGGAGGACCTGCCGTCCGAGGCTCTGGCGCAGATCGTGTGTACGTATGCGGAGAGCGAGTCGCTCGCCCCGGACGGCACGGTGGTGCTGGGCGGGCCGGGGAACTACGCGCCGCGCGGTTATCTGTGCACCTCGGAGACGAAGGCCAGGCCGAAGGCGGCACCTACCCTGGGGGCGGGGACGGGGGCCTGAGCGGGGGGCCTGGGGCGTCCGGCGGCCGGTTCTTCTGTCCTCAAGCGCCGGACGCGCCGGGTTTTCGCTCGTCCCGGCTGGGTTTTTGCGTCGTCCCGGCTGGGTCTGTCGCCGTCATGGCTGAGATCCGGGTTCGTCGGGCCGGGCGGAACCGATCCTGCCGCCCGGCGCGTCTTGGGGGGCGTGCGTCAAGGTTCGGGCAGTCAGGCTGTCATCCGCTTCCGCGCGGCGGGGGTATCTCTCCTCCTCGCGCATCTGCTGCTTGTCGGGTGGCTGACGCTGCGCCCGCTCAATGTGCCGTGGACGACCGCCTCGAATCTTCAACCGTTCGCCGGTATCAGAGCGGACCTGTCCCTGGGCCCGGTCGAGGCCGCCCGCCGGATCGGTGAGGGGCTGCTGTTGCTCGCCCCACTGGGCGTGCTGCTGCCGGTGGCCGGGGGCCGGCTGTTCGTCTCCCCGTGGGCCTCGCTGGCCCGTACCGTCGCGACGGGGGCGCTGATCTCGCTGGCCATCGAACTGGCGCAGACCGGGGTGCCGGGGCAGGTCGTCGACGTCGACTCGCTGCTGCTGAACACCACCGGCGTGGCGCTCGCCCATCTGCTGGTCGTGCCCATGTGCCGGGCGCGGCTGCGCCGCAGGAACCAGCGGCGGGTCAGGGTGCTGCCCCACCCCAGGGACGAGGCGGCTCAGGGGTCGACCCCGACGATTCCCAGGGTCGGTATCGCACCGTAGAGCGACGCTTTGCCCCTGTTCGACGGGCGACCATGGATGCATCGGGAGCACGAAGGAGCTGCTCCCTCAGCAACGGTTCGCGAAGGAGCCCACCATGGCCGCACTTGCCCGCCCCCGTGACGGACGCATGATCGGCGGAGTGTGCGCAGCGCTGGCAAGGCGCTTCGGCACCTCCGCGGGAACCATGCGCATCATCTTCCTGGTCTCCTGCCTGCTGCCGGGGCCGCAGTTCCTGCTCTACCTGGCGCTGTGGGTGCTGTTCCCGTCCGAGAAGACGCCGTCCGCCGCCTGGTGACCCGCGTACGCACCACACGCCTGTGGGGCGGACACCTGGTTCGGGTGTCCGCCCCACAGGCGTGTGTACGGAGGATCAGCCGCCGAGCGGGAGACCGTTGGTCGACAGGCCGCTGGTGCTCAGGCTGCCCGCAGGCATACCACCGATCAGACCCTTGACCGGGGTGGTGGCGTCGCCGACGAGCTTCTGCTGGCCGGTGCCGAGCAGCTTGGTGGCCGTGTCCTGGACCGGCAGGGTCCGGGTGGTGTTCTCCAGCGCCGAGCCGGCGCCCGGCAGGGCAGTGGCCGCGGCGTCGGCCGGCAGCACGGTGGCGGATGCGGTCCCCGCGGCGGCAGCGGCGAAAGCGGCACCGAGAGCGGCGACGCCGAGAGTCCTGACAGCAGACTGCTTCATGTGAAATTCATCCTTGGGGAAGGGGATGTGAGCGGCTCTGAAACGTAGTCAGCCCACTACCCGTCCCGCAAACATGCCGACACACGGAAAACGGCCGGGATTTCGCAGCCCGGCCGTTTCCCGCGCAGCTGCGGTTCAGCCCGCGGAAGCGGAAGGCACGCTGGTCGCAGCGGTCTGCTCGAAGAGCCACTCGGACTTCAGCTCGGCATATCCGGGCTTGATCACGTCATTGATCATCGCCAGACGTTCATCGAAAGGAATGAATGCCGACTTCATCGCATTGACGGTGAACCACTGCATGTCATCGAGCGTGTATCCGAAAGTCTCGGTCAGCTTCTCGAATTCATGGCTCATGCTCGTACCGCTCATCAGCCGGTTGTCCGTGTTCACAGTGGCCCGGAAATGCAGCTTCCGCAGCAGCCCGATGGGGTGGTCGGCGTACGAGGCGGCGGCGCCGGTCTGGAGGTTGGAGGTCGGACACAGCTCCAGCGGGATGCGCTTGTCCCGTACGTAGGAGGCGAGGCGGCCGAGCTTCACACCGCCGTCCTCGGCGACCTCGATGTCGTCGATGATGCGGACGCCGTGACCGAGCCGGTCGGCGCCGCACCACTGGAGCGCCTGCCAGATCGACGGCAGGCCGAAGGCCTCGCCCGCGTGGATGGTGAAGTGGTTGTTCTCGCGCTTGAGGTACTCGAAGGCGTCGAGGTGCCGGGTGGGCGGGAAGCCGGCCTCCGCGCCCGCGATGTCGAAGCCGACGACACCCTGGTCCCGGTAGCGGTTGGCGAGCTCGGCGATCTCCAGGGAGCGGGCGGCGTGCCGCATCGCGGTGAGGAGGGCACCCATACGGATGCGCTGCCCGTCCCGGCGCGCCCGCTGCTCACCCTTGCGGAAGCCCTCGTTGACCGCCTCGACGACCTCTTCGAGGGTCAGCCCGGCTTCCAGGTGCTGCTCCGGGGCGTACCGCACCTCGGCGTACACGACACCGTCCGCGGCCAGGTCCTCGGCACATTCGGCGGCCACCCGGACCAGTGCGTCGCGGGTCTGCATGACGGCACAGGTGTGGGCGAACGTCTCCAGGTAGCGCTCCAGCGATCCGGAGTCGGCTGCCTCGCGGAACCAGATGCCGAGCTTGTCGGGCTCGGTCTCGGGAAGTCCGTCGTATCCACTCGCGAGGGCGAGGTCGACGATCGTTCCCGGACGCAGGCCGCCGTCGAGATGGTCGTGGAGAAGAACCTTGGGGGCACGCCGGATCTGGTCCTGGCCGGGCACATGGAGGGTCGGGCTCATCATCTGGGCACTCTAATGCCTACGCGCGTAGATTGTCGCTTGCCGATACGTAACAGTGACCGCGAATACGGGTGGAGTACACCTGTCCTTCTGACACTGTTCTGTCATGGCACAGCGCGCACTCCCCCTGCCTGCTGCGAGGCTGGGACGGGCCGTCAGGGCGGCCGGAGCATCATCTGCGGTCAGCGGCGTGGTTCTGCTGCTCCCGGACGGCGAGGCCGACTCGCACCGCCGTCCTTCCCCTCTCTCGTACGCCCTCCAGCTGCCGCTGGCCCGCACCCTGGCCCGCGCGGGCCAGGAGGACGGGCTCGCCGCGCATGTCGTGCGCTATCGCTGTCACGGCTGGAACGCGACCGACGCGCAGCTCGCGGCGGACGCCCGATGGGCGGTGGACGAGGTCGTACGACGCTACGGCGACGTCCCCGTCTGCCTCGCCGGCCACGGCATGGGCGGCCGGGCCGCACTCCGTGCGGGCGGCCACGCTGCGGTCAACTCCGTTCTGGCGATGGCCCCTTGGCTGCCCGACAGCTCGACGGACGAGCCGGAGCCGGTGAAGCATCTGCTCGGCCGGCAGGTCCTGCTCGTCCACGGCACGAACGACGCCCGCACCGACCCCGAACTCTCCTTCCGGCTGGCCGAACGCGCCAAGAAGGCCAACCGCGACACCTGCCGCTTCGAGGTCCACTCGGACGGCCACGGCCTGCGCCAGCACCGGGCCGAAGTGGTGGCCCTGGCAACGGACTTCGTCTGCGGATCGCTCTTCGGCCGGGCCTACGCACGCCCGGTCGCCGACGCCCTGGCGGCGCCGCCACCACTGGGGTTGCGGATGCCGCTGGCTGCGGGGTTCGGGAGGTCGTTGCGGGGGTGAGGGGCGACCAGGAAATGGACAACTGGACCATCCCCGCGAGTGCGGGGATGGTCCCACGGCAGAAGGCCCCACCTCGCAAGCCCAAAACTGGTCCCCGCACCTGCGCGGCTGCCCCCTTGCTCCCCACTACTCAGTCCGGCAGCAAGTGCCCCCGGCGCGACAGCAGGAAGTGCTTGAAGGCGGCCACCGGTGGGGTGTCCGGGTGGCCGTCCAGCCAGGCGACGCCGATCTCGCGGGCCGCCCTCGGTGCCGTGACGGTGAGTTCCACGACACCGGGGCGGGCCACCGCGGGTGGTGGCAGCAGGGCCACGCCGAGGCCGGCCGCGACCAGGCCGCGCAAGGTCTCCGCCTCCTCGCCCTCGAAGGCGACACGTGGCGCGAAGCCCGCCTCCGCGCACAGGTCGTCGGTGATCCGCCGCAGGCCGTAACCGGGTTCGAGGGTGACGAACTTTTCGTCGGCGGCCTCCGCCAGTCGAATGCGGCGGCGCGAGGCGAGGCGGTGGTCCTCGGGGACGACGAGGCGCAGCCGCTGTTCGTCGAGGCGGCGGGCGACCAGATCGGGGGCGTCCGGGACGGGTGAGGTGAGGCAGAGGTCGAGGCCGCCGGAGCGGAGGCGTTCGATCATCGCCTCGCCGTAGTTCTGCACGAGCTGGAAGCGGACCCGGGGGTGGTCGGCACGGAAGGCGCGGATCAGGGCGGGCACGGTCTCGGAGCCCATGGTGTGCAGAAAGCCGAAGGCGACCTTGCCGGTGGCCGGGTCGGCGTCGGCGCGTACCGAGTCGGCGGCCTTCTCGACCTCGGCGAGGGCCCGCTCGGCGGAGCCCAGGAAGGTGCGGCCCGCGGGGGTGAGGGAGACGGTTCGGCCCTTGCGGGCGAACAGGGCGACTCCCAGGTCCTGTTCGAGCCTGACCATCGACCGCGAGAGCGTCGACTGCGGGACGCCGAGCTCCTGCGCGGCGCGGGTGACGTGCTCGTGGCGGGCCACCGCCACGAAGTGGGCCAGCCGCGGCGCGAGGACTGCGCGAATGTCTTCTTCGTAACTACTGGGTGACAGCCGGGGCTGTGAGCTGCGTTCATGCACCATGGGATTGATTATCGCAAGTTCATGCATTGGACGCATGAAACCTGGCATCCTACTTTTGAACCATGCCTCCCGCCAGTACCGGGGCGTCCACCCTCACCGTGGCCGCCTCGCCCCAGCCGTCCCCCGTCGCCGCCGCTGTCGCCACCGCCGACCCCGCCACGCCGGACCGTCTCGAACCCGGCCGCCCCGGCTACCACCGGATGAGCTTCGCGCTCTTCGCCGCCGGTGTCGCGACCTTCGCTCTCCTCTACTCCACCCAGGCCCTGCTGCCCGCCGTCTCCGCCTCCTTCGGCGCCACGGCCGGACAGGCCAGCTGGACGGTCTCCGCCGCGACGGGCGCGCTGGCGCTGTGTGTGCTGCCGATGAGCGCGCTCTCCGAGCGGTTCGGACGGCGGCAGATGATGACCGCTTCGCTGACGGTCGCCGTACTGGTCGGGCTGCTCGTGCCGTTCGCGCCCTCACTGGGCTGGCTGATCGCGCTGCGCGCAGTCCAGGGCGCGGCGCTGGCCGGACTGCCCGCATCCGCGATGGCATATCTGGCGGAGGAGGTACGGCCGAAGGCGCTGGTCGCCGCGATCGGACTGTTCGTGGCGGGCAACAGCATCGGCGGGATGAGCGGCCGTATCCTCACCGGCTGGGTCGCCCAGCTGTGGGGCTGGCGGGCGGCGCTCGGCGCGGTCGGGCTGCTGGCCGCGGCCTGCGCGGTCGTCTTCCACTTCATGATCCCCCGGGCCCGGCACTTCACCCCCGGTTCGCTGAACCCGAAGGCACTCGCGAAGACCGTGGGCGGGCACCTCGCCGATCCGCTGCTGCGTCGGCTGTACGCGATCGGCGCGCTGTTCATGACGGTGTTCGGCGCGGTCTACACGGTGATCGGCTACCGCCTGGTGGAGGAGCCGTTCAACCTCCCGCAGGGGGTCGTCGGCTCGATCTTCCTGGTCTATCTCGTCGGTACGGTCTCCTCCGCCGCGGCCGGCAGGCTGGTCGCCCGGCTCGGCCGACGGGGCGCGCTGTACCTGGCCGTCTCCACCACGGCTGCCGGTCTGCTGCTCTCGCTCGCCGACCGGCTGGCCGCCGTACTCCTCGGCCTGGTCCTGATCACGGCGGGCTTCTTCGCCGGGCACGCGGTCGCCTCCTCGTCCGTGAGCCGTACGGCGACGAAGGGCCGTGCCCAGGCGTCGGCGCTCTACCAGTCCGCGTACTACCTGGGCTCCAGCGCGGGCGGCACGCTCGGCGCGGTCGCCTTCCACGCCGGAGGCTGGGCCGGGACCGTATCGCTGGGGCTGCTCGCGGTCCTCGGCGTCGTCTCGATCACGCTGTACGGCACGCGGGCCGCACGCGCCGAGCGGCGCCGGCTCGTGCCGGTGGCGTCCATATCGAACTGAGACGGGCGTCCGTACCGAACTGAGACATACGACGCACAACCATCCACTCCCCGACGCGCGTCTAGCAGGCGGAAGCACCTCACGGCGCGCGAAGGAGAGTTGGCACACATGAGAGTCGCAGGGAGCATACGGGGGGTCCGGACGCGGCGCGCACTCGCGCTGTCCGTCGCCGGTCTGACGGCGGCGCCCGCCCTCGTCCTGGGCACCGGCGGATCCGCGCAGGCGGCGTCCTGCACGACGTCCACCGGGCCCTACCAGAAGCAGGTCGAGAAGTATCTGAACCGGCCGGTCGACGGCAAGCAGTCGGCCGCCGACTGCAGGGCGATCCAGTCGTTCCAGCGCACCTACGGGGTCACCCCGGACATCGGTTACGCGGGGCCGGTCACCTGGCGCACGATGAAGACGCTCACGGCCCAGAAAGCGGCCGGCAAGAACCCGAACAAGGACAAGAAGTGCCCCACCGACAAGGGGCGCATCGCGTGTGTGGACCTGACCCGGCAGCTGAGCTGGATCCAGGACGGCAGCAAGCTGAAGTTCGGTCCCGTGCCGGTACGGACCGGGCGGGACAAGTACGAGACCCGCACCGGGTCCAAGAAGATCTATATGCGGCACATCAACCACGTTTCGTCGATCTACCACGTGTCGATGCCGTACGCCCAGTTCTTCGACGGCGGGCAGGCGTTCCACTCGGTGGGCCTGAAGATGTGGAACCCGCCGGGGTCGCACGGTTGCGTCAACATGCGGGACGCCGACGCGAAGGCATACTGGAATCTGCTGAAGAACGGCGACGACGTATACGTGTACGGGCGCAAGCCCGGAACGTGACCGGAAGGTGTGCCGCTTCGGCACTTCCCGCCTCCGTTGTCAGTGCCCTCCTGTAGCTTCCGAAGTGCTGAAGTGAGTGGCGTCACAGCGCAACAGGGGTGGAGCGATGAGTGATCTGACAGCGTCGGCGGACATCGACAGCCGACTGGAGGGACACCGGGTCGAGCTGACCGGTTACTGCTACCGGATGCTCGGCTCGGCCTTCGAGGCGGAGGACGCGGTACAGGACACGCTGGTGCGTGCCTGGCGCAACTTCGAGAAGTTCGAGGGTCGTTCCTCGCTGCGGTCCTGGTTGTACCGCATCGCCACCAACGTCTGTCTGGACATGCTGAACGCGGGCAGCAAGCGGGCCCGTCCCGTCGATCTGACGGGCCCGACGCCGCTCGCCCGGGCAGCGCTCAACCCGCTGCCGGAGAACACCTGGCTGGAGCCGATGCCGGACGGGCGGATCCTGCCGTCGGTGGCCGACCCGGCCGAGGCCGCGGTGGCGCGGGAGTCGGTGCGACTCGCGTTCGTCGCCGCGTTGCAGCATCTGCCGCCCAAGCAGCGGGCCGTACTGATCCTGCGCGAGGTGCTGGCCTGGAAGGCGAACGAGGTCGCCGAGCTGCTCGAAACCTCGGTCGCCTCGGTCAACAGCGCCCTCCAGCGGGCGCGCGCGACCCTCGCGGAACACAAGGGTCTGACCGCCGACACCGCCGATCCGCTCGACGAGGAGCAGCGCAAGCTCCTCGATCGGTACGTCGCGGCCTTCGAGGGGTACGACATGACGGCGCTGACCGCGCTGCTCCATGAGGACGCCGTGATGACCATGCCGCCGTTCGACCTCTGGCTCCAGGGGCACGACGACATCACCGGCTTCATGCGCACCATCGGCGCGAGCTGCGAAGGATCACGGCTGGTGGCGACGACGGCGAACGGCACCCCGGCGTTCGCGCAATACAAACCGAATCCGGACGGGCCGGGGTTCGTGCCGTGGGCGGTGCAGGTCATCGACACCTCAAAGGGCTCCATCACGGGGATGCACTGCTTCCTGGACACACCCCGCTGGTTCCCGCTGTTCGGCCTGCCGGATCATCTCGACGCCGACGCGGCGTGAAGCGCGTCGTACGGAACGGGCTGGTGGCGGGCTGGGTGGTGCTCGCGGCCGGCGGCTGGGGGCTGACCCAGTGGCTGGGTGAGCCCGTCGCCACCGACGGGCCCACGCCCGGGACCACTTGGACTCCGAATCCCGCCTCCGGCGGCGGACCGGGGCCGCAGCCGGAGCACTGGTACGACAAGGCCTGCGAGAACGGCACACCGGCGCCGCTCCCCTCGGCAGCGGCAGTCCCGGACGACGCCGGGGACCACCGCTCGGCAATAGTCTGCGCGCGGGCCGAACGGGGCGACGGGGACAACTGAGGGGTGGCGCGGGATGCTCGCGGGGTGCGGGCCGAATCGCGGTCCTCTCAGGCTCCGCTGCCCCCGGTCCCGCACCCCACATCCACCACATCGGCCAGCCCCACCAGGTCGATCAGGCTCTGCAGTTCGGGTGGCACATTGCGCAGCCGCAGCCTTCTGCCGCCCGCCCGGCGCGTGATCAGCCCCAGCCGCGCTATCGCCTCGACCAGGGCCAGATCCGGCTGTGCGACCCCGCCCACGTCGCAGTCCACCCCGGTTCGCGGGTCGCGGACGGCGCCCTCGGGGTCGTACAGCAGCGACTCCAGCTCCGCACAGAGTCCCGGCACCGCGGCCCGCGTGACGCGGCCGGTGACGGCGAGAACGATCGGGGTCATGGATTCCACATCCGGCAGACCGGTCCGGCGGCCGAAACTCATCGCTCCCCGCTTCCGTACTTTCCCGTCGCCCCGGCCCGGCGCACGCCCCGTACCCGTCCAGTAGCTGCTCCCACCCGCCTCGCGCCCGTCCACCGGCCGCCCGGCCGGTGCGGGCTGCGACCGATCAACTTCCGTCAACTCCGTTTATCTGTACGGTCCCTGTGAACCTTTTCGATCAATCCTCCCTCTAGGTGTGTGAACCGGTCGGCACCGGCGTCCCATTCGGTGCCGACTGACCAGTGGCCCCCAGGGGGCCGCCTGATTCTCCAGGGGGAGAGTTGCGCAAACACGTGAGAAACGCGTGTGTATCGACCATCGCCACGGCGGCAGCCGTGGCACTCGCAGCCGGGATGACCACCCCGGCGATGGCACAGCCCGACGCCACCCGGCCGACGGGCGCCGGGCCCGTGGCCCAGCACCAGCTGACGCTCATCACCGGCGACCGGGTCTCGGTGGACGCCAAGGGCCGGGTCGTGAGCTTCCGGCCCGCCAAGGGGCGCGAACACATACCCGTGCAGCGGCAGATACGTGACGGGCACACCCTGCTCGTCCCCGCTGACGCGCACCGGCTGATCAGCTCCGGAAAGCTGGACCGCCGGCTGTTCGACGTCACCGAGCTGAACCGTGCGGAGAACCGCAGGGCCCGGAAGGCGGGCCTGAAGCTGATCGTCGCCTACCGCGGCGCCCGGGCGGCGGCAGCGAAGGCGGAGGTCCGCGACGCGGGTGCCACCCGGGTCGACCGGACCCTGAAGTCGCTGAACGCCGAGTCGGTGACCACGCCGGAGCGTGACGCCCAGGACATCTGGCAGGCGCTCACCAGCAAGCCCTCGAAGGGCGCCCAGCGCACCACGGCCGCCGGCATCGACCGGGTCTGGCTGGACGGCGTACGCAAGGCGAGCCTCGACAAGAGTGTGCCGCAGATCGGCACACCGGCCGCCTGGAAGGCCGGTTACACCGGTAAGGGTGTCAAGATCGCCGTCCTGGACACCGGTGTGGACGCCACCCACCCCGACCTCCAGGGCCAGATCCTCGACACGAAGAACTTCACCGCGTCGCCCGACACCAAGGACCGCGTCGGGCACGGCACGCATGTGTCCTCGATCGCGGCCGGTACGGGCGCCAAGTCGGGCGGGAAGTTCAAGGGCGTCGCCCCGGACGCCAAGCTGCTCGAGGGCAAGGTGCTCGACGACAACGGCTTCGGTGACGACTCCGGCGTCCTGGCCGGCATGGAGTGGGCGGTCGCGCAGGGCGCCGACGTCATCAACCTGAGCCTCGGCGGCGGCGACACCCCCGAGATCGATCCGCTCGAAGCGGCGGTGAACAAGCTGTCGGCCGACAAGGGCGTCCTGTTCGCCATCGCGGCGGGCAACGAGGGCGACGGCGCCGGCACGGTCGGCTCCCCGGGCAGCGCGGACGCCGCACTGACCGTCGGCGCGGTCGACGACAACGACAAGCTGGCCGACTTCTCCAGCCGGGGCCCGCGCATCGGCGACGGCGCGATCAAGCCCGATGTCACCGCCCCCGGCGTGGACATCACGGCGGCGGCCGCGCCCGGCTCCGCCATCGACCAGGAGGTCGGGCAGAACCCGCCGGGCTATCTGTCGATCTCCGGTACGTCGATGGCGACCCCGCACGTCGCGGGCGCCGCGGCGCTCCTCAAGCAGCAGCACCCGGAGTGGAAGTACGCCGAACTCAAGGGCGCGCTCACGGCCTCGACGAAGCCGGGCGCGTACACGCCGTTCGAGCAGGGCTCGGGCCGGATCGCCGTCGACCGGGCGATCGCCCAGAACGTCGTCGCCGACCCGGTCTCGGTGAGCTTCGGTGTGCAGCAGTGGCCGCACACCGATGACGTCCCGGTCAGCAAGAAGCTGACGTACCGCAACCTCGGTACCGCGGACGTCACCCTCGACCTCGCGGTCACGGCCACCGGCCCGAAGGGCAAGCCCGCCCCGGCCGGCTTCTTCACCCTCGGCGCCGACAAGGTGACCGTCCCCGCGGGCGGCACCGCCGACGTACCGCTGACCGTGAACACCAAGCTCGGCGGCACGGCCGACGGCTCCTACTCCGCGTACGTCGTCGGGACCGGCGGCGGCCAGACCGTCCGCACCGCGGCCGCGGTCGAGCGCGAGATCGAGTCCTACGACCTCACGGTCAAGACCATCGGACGTGACGGCAAGCCCGCCGAGTTCGCCGAGACCGACCTCTACGGCCTCTCGGGAACCGCGCTCGGCCAGTGGCTCTCCCCGACGAGCACCGACGGCACGGCCAAGGTCCGGGTCCCCAGGGGCGGATACGTACTGAACACGGGCGTCACCGTCGACCCCGAGGACTACTCCAAGGGCACCGACTGGCTGGCCCAGCCGAAGCTGGACGTCACCAAGAACCTCACCGTGACGCTCGACGCGCGCAAGGCGAAGCCGGTGAACATCACCGTGCCCGCCGCCGGGGCGAAGTCCCTGCTGGCCGCATCCGACCTCCAGTTCACGACCGAAGACACCGGCTTCACCTACGGCTGGGTCCTCGACACGTACAAGAACTTCCGCACCGCGCACTTCGGCCCGGCGGTGACCGACGGTTCGCTCTCTCAGCACTGGATCGGCAGCTGGAGCAAGGAAACCTCGACCCGGTACGACATCGCGGCCGGCGGTCCGGTGACCCGGGCTGCCACCGGTTTCGAGCGGAAGTACACCACCGGCCAACTGGCCAAGGTCGGCCTCTCCCTCGGCTCGCCCGCCAAGGGCAAGACCGGTGAAGTCTCCACCACGGGCTCGCTGCCCGGCTCGGACGGCGGCTGGGGGGCCTGGTCCCTCCACAAGATCCCCGGCAACGTCACCGCGTACGTCTCCACCGCCGACAAGGTGAAGTGGAGCTTCGACTTCGCCCAGGACGGCGGAGTCGACGAGGACGGCTACCCGGTGACCGAGGCGAGTTACTCCCTCGGCGCCCCGCAGGGCTTCAAGGCGGGCAAGTCCTACACGAAGAAGGTCAACACCGCGGTGTTCGGCCCCGCGGTCAACTCCGAGTACGGCATCCTCCGCGACGGCAAAAACATCGTCGGCATGCTGCCGCTGGTGGCCGACGGACAGGGCAACCTCGGTGGTTCCGAATACAGTTCGGCCACGACGGTCCTGTACCGCAACGGCAAGAAGCTCGCCCAGAACGAGGACCCGCTGACGGGCCTGGCCCCCTTCGCCGTTCCGGCCGCCGCCGCCGACTACCGGCTGACGACCTCGATGCGGCGCAGCTCCGCACTGTCCCCGGTCTCCACCCGGATCGACGCGAGCTGGACCTTCCACTCCAAGCGGACCTCGGGCCCGGCCATGCTGCCGGTCTCCACGGTGCGGTTCACGCCGAACGTCACCGCGGACAGCAGGGTCACGGCCGGCCGGACCGCTTCCGTGCCCGTGACGGTACAGGGCGCGGCCGCTGGGAAGAACCTCAAGTCGCTGACGGTGTACGTCAGTTACGACACCGGCAAGACCTGGAAGAAGACCACGGTCAAGTCGGGCAAGCTCTCCGTGAAGAACCCGGCCAAGGGCAAGTCCATCTCCTACAGGGCCAATGTCACGGACAAGCAGGGCAACACGTCGTCGGTGTCGATCTACAACGCCTACTTCGGCAAGTAAGTGAGCAGGTAGACCCACCGATCGCATGAGAGCGGCCCGCCGGACGGATTCCTCCGCCCCGGCGGGCCGTTCGCGTGCGTACGAATACGTGACTGTGCGGCTATGCGATGCGCTCGCGCACAACCGGCGTCGATGTGAACTCCGTGCCCTCCGGGGCGATGTCGTACGAGGAGGGCAGGGCCTTCAGCGCGTAGTCGAACTTCTCGGGCGTGTCGGTGTGCAGCGTCAGCAGCGGCTGTCCGGCCGTGACCGTGTCACCGGGCTTGGCGTGCAGTTCGATGCCCGCGCCCGCCTGCACCGGGTCCTCCTTGCGGGCCCGGCCCGCGCCGAGGCGCCAGGCGGCGACGCCGATGTCGTACGCGTCCAGGCGGGTCAGTACGCCGGTGGACGGGGCCGTCACGACGCGCTGCTCGCGGGCGACCGGAAGCGTGGCGTCCGGGTCGCCGCCCTGGGCGGAGATCATCCGGCGCCAGACGTCCATCGCGGAGCCGTCGGCGAGGGCCTTCTCCGGGTCGGCGTCCTTGAGCCCGGCCGCGTCCAGCATCTCGCGGGCGAGGGCCAGGGTGAGGTCGATGACGTCCTTCGGGCCGCCGCCGGCCAGCACCTCGACCGACTCGCGCACCTCCAGGGCGTTGCCCGCGGTCAGGCCGAGCGGGGTGGCCATGTCGGTGAGCAGCGCGACCGTCCGGACTCCGCTGTCGGTGCCCAGCGCGACCATGGTGGAGGCCAGCTCGCGGGCGTCCTCGATGGTCTTCATGAAGGCGCCCGAGCCGACCTTGACGTCCAGGACCAGCGCGCCGGTGCCCTCGGCGATCTTCTTGGACATGATCGAGCTGGCGATCAGCGGGATGGCCTCGACGGTGCCGGTGACATCGCGGAGCGCGTACAGCTTCTTGTCGGCGGGGGCGAGCCCGTCACCGGCGGCGCAGATCACGGCGCCCGTGGTGTCCAGGACGTCGAGCATCTCGGCGTTCGAGAGGTGGGCGCGCCAGCCGGGGATGGACTCCAGCTTGTCGAGGGTGCCGCCGGTGTGGCCGAGACCGCGGCCGCTGAGCTGGGGCACGGCGGCGCCGCAGGCGGCGACCAGCGGGGCGAGCGGCAGGGTGATCTTGTCGCCGACGCCGCCGGTGGAGTGCTTGTCGGTGGTGGGGCGGGAGAGCGAGTCGAAGTTCATCCGCTCACCGGAGGCGATCATGGCGGCGGTCCAGCGGGCGATCTCCGTACGGTTCATACCGTTCAGCAGGATCGCCATGGCCAGCGCGGACATCTGCTCGTCGGCGACCTCGCCGCGGGTGTAGGCATCGATGACCCAGTCGATCTGTTCGGGGGTCAGCTCGCCCCGGTCGCGCTTGGTGCGGATGACGGAGATGGCGTCCATGTCCTGGGAGTCCTTCCGGCCGGTGTACGTACGCAAGAGTCCTGAATGACTCTACGCGCATAGAGGGTGGAAATGGGGGTGGCCCTCCCGACGGGCAGGAGGGCCACGGTGGTGCTCTGCAGATGGGCTCTGCTTCGGCTGGTCCCTACTTCAGATGGTCCGGTCCGAACGCCTGCGGCAGCATCTCGTCGAGCGTGCGCAAGCCGTCCGGCGTCTCCAGGATCAGCTCCGGCCCGCCGAACTCGTACAGCAGCTGCCTGCACCTGCCGCACGGCACCAGGATCTCGCCCGCCCCGTCCACACAGGTGAAGTGGGTCAGCCGCCCACCACCGGTGGCATGGAGCTGGGAGACCAGGCCGCACTCGGCGCACAGCCCGATGCCGTACGAGGCGTTCTCGACGTTGCAGCCGGACACCGTACGGCCGTCGTCGACGCGGGCCGCGGCGCCGACCGGATAGTGCGAGTAGGGAACGTACGCACGTGTCATGACGGACCGTGCGGCGCTCCGCAGCGCCGCCCAGTCGACCTCCGCGGCGGCCGTCACTTGCCCTGGCCCTTCCGGTAGCGCATGCCGTCCGCCTTCGGCATCCGCAGCCGCTGGGCGGAGAGCGAGAGGACGAGCAGCGTGACGATGTACGGGGTGGCGCTCACGAACTCGGTGGGCACCGTGTCCGTGGCGAGGTACCAGACCAGCACCGCGGCGGCGATGACCCCGCTGACCACGCCCTGGACGAAGCTCTTGCGGTAGAGCTTCCAGGCCGCGAGCCCGGCCAGCGCGACCACGAGCAGCAGGAGCAGCGCGTGGACGGACTCGCCGCCGTTGCGCAGCTGGAGCGCGTCGGCGAAGCCGAACAGGCCGGCGCCCATCGCGAGTCCGCCGGGCCGCCAGTTACCGAAGATCATCGCGGCGAGACCGATGTATCCGCGGCCGCCGGTCTGGCCCTCGTTGTAGATGTGCGAGGTGACGAGCGAGAGGAAGGCGCCGCCGAGGCCGGCCATGCCGCCGGAGACGATCACCGCGATGTACTTGTAGCGGTAGACGTTCACACCGAGCGATTCGGCGGCGACCGGGTTCTCGCCGCAGGAGCGCAGCCGCAGCCCGAACGAGGTCTTCCACAGCACGAAGAACGTGAGGACGAAGAGGACCACGGCCAGGATCGTCAGCAGCGACACATGGGTGACCAGGCCGCCGATGACACCGGCCAGGTCGGAGACGAAGAACCAATGGTGCTGCTCGATGGAGTGCAGCCAGTCGGAGAGGCCCGGGATCGTCACCGAGGTGATGTCGTCCGCCGGCGGGGACTGCTTCGGGCTGCCGCCCTTGGCCGCCGCCTCGCCCGAGTTGAACCAGAGCTTGGCGAAGTAGGTGGTGAAACCGAGCGCCAGGATGTTGATGGCGATACCGGAGATGATGTGGTCGACGCCGAAGGTGACGGTCGCGACGGCGTGCAGCAGCCCGCCGAGCATGCCGCCGATGATCCCGGCCAGTACGCCGAGCCACGGGTCGGTCTGCCAGCCGGCCCAGGCGCCGAAGAACGTGCCCAGGATCATCATGCCTTCGAGCCCGATGTTGACCACACCGGCCCGCTCGGCCCAGAGGCCGCCGAGACCGGCGAGCCCGATCGGCACGGCCATCGCGAGCGCCGCGCTGATCTGTCCCGCCGATGTGATGTCCTCGGCGCCGGTGATGACGCGTACGGCGGACAGCGCGAGCAGCACGCCCGCGACGATCAGCAGTACGACGGGGAAGGAGAGGCGGGTGCGGCCGCCCTTGCCGCCGGAGACCTTGGGGGCCGCGGGGGGCGGGGTGGAAGTCGCCGTGACGGTCACGCCGACACCTCCTGCTGGTCGGAGTTACGGGCGGCCTGTGCGGCGAGTTCCGCGCCGACCTTGCTCTGCTGGCGCTTGAGTCCGTAGCGGCGGACGACTTCGTAGGCGATGACGACGCACAGGACGATGACGCCCTGGATCACGCCGACGATCTCCTTGTCGTACCCCTCGAATTCGAGCTTGCCGGTGCCGCGCTCGAGGAAGCCCCAGAGCAGTGCGCCGAGCGCGATGCCGATGGGGTGGTTGCGGCCGAGGAGGGCGATGGCGATACCGGTGAAGCCGATGCCGACCGGGAAGTCGCCGCTGTACTCGAAGCTGTCGTTGAGGAGGGTCGGCATACCGACCAGACCGGCCACGGCACCGGAGATCAGCATCGAGGTGACGACCATCTTCTTCACGTCGACACCGCTGGCCTCGGCCGCGGAGCCGGACTGGCCGACGGTGCGCAGGTCGAAGCCGAACCGGGTGCGCGAGAGCGCGAACCAGTAGGCGATGCCCGCGACGACCGCGACCACGATGAAGCCCCAGACGGGCGCCGGGGTGGTCGGGAACTCGAAGAAGTGCGAGGACTCCGGGAGCGGCTTGGTGGAGATCTTCGTGCCGGCCTCGTCGAGGTGGCCGAGGCGGCCCTGCTGGAGCAGATAGCCGATGATGGCCGTCGCGATGGCGTTCAGCATGATCGTCGAAACGACCTCGCTGACGCCGCGGGTGACCTTGAGGACGCCGGCGATACCGGCCCACATCGCGCCGACGATCATCGCGGTGAGGATGATCAGCGGGATCTGCAGGGCGCCGGGCAGGGTCAGCGCACCGCCGACCGCGGCGGCGAAGAAGGCGGCGAGGCGGTACTGGCCGTCGACGCCGATGTTGAAGAGGTTCATCCGGAAGCCGACGGCCACCGCGAGACCCGCGAGGTAGTACGTCGTCGCCTTGTTGAGGATGTAGACCTGGCTGTCCGACTTCATCCCGTAGTCGAACATGATGCCGAAGGCGCTGAACGGCTCCTTGCCGGTGGCGGCCAGCACGAGTGCGGTCACCAGGAAGGCGACCACGATCGCGAGTACGGGGGCCGCGATCCCCAGGAGCAGCCGCTCCTTGTCGATCTTCTTCATCGGTCCTCTCCCCCGTTCCGGGGGTCGGTGTCGGTGCTTTCGGCACCGGAGTCGTCCGGCGCAGGTGTCTCGTCCGGCGCTTCGAGGTGGCCGGTGGCCGCGCCCGTCATCGCGGAGCCGAGCTCCTCCGGGGTGATGGTCGCCGGGTCGGCGTCCGCCACCAGCCGGCCGCGGTACATGACACGCAGGGTGTCGGAGAGCCCGATCAGCTCGTCCAGGTCGGCGGAGATCAGCAGCACCGCCAGTCCTTCGCGGCGTGCCTCGCGGATCTGGTCCCAGATCTGCGCCTGGGCTCCGACGTCCACGCCCCGGGTGGGGTGCGCGGCGATCAGGAGCTTCGGGTCGTGGCTCATCTCGCGGCCGACGATCAGCTTCTGCTGATTGCCGCCGGAGAGGGAGGCAGCGGTGACCTCGATACCGGGGGTGCGGACGTCGTACTCGCGCACGATCCGCTCGGTGTCGGCGCGGGCACCCTTCAGGTCGAGGAACACGCCCTTGCTGTTGGGGCGTTCGGTGACGTGGCCGAGGATGCGGTTCTCCCAGAGCGGGGCCTCCAGCAGCAGTCCGTGCCGGTGGCGGTCCTCGGGGATGACGGCCATGCCGTCCTCGCGGCGCTTGCGGGTCGGCGTGCGGGAGATGTCGACGCCGTCCAGGGTGAGTACGCCGGTGTCGAGGTGGCGCATGCCCATGATCGCGTCGACCAGTTCGGACTGGCCGTTGCCCTCGACGCCCGCGATGCCGAGGACCTCGCCCTTGTGGATGGTGAAGTCGATGCCGTCGAGCACCGAACGCACCACGCCGTCCGGGTCGGTGGCGGTCAGCCGCAGCCCCTCGACGGTCAGCATCGGGATGTCGGTGACGGTCGACTCGCGGGTCTCCGGCGACGGGAGTTCGCTGCCGACCATCAGCTCGGCGAGCTGCTTGGTCGTGGTGCGCTTCGGGTCGGCGGTGCCCACCGTCGTACCGCGCCGGATGACGGTGATCTCGTCGGCGACCGACAGGACCTCGCCCAGCTTGTGCGAGATGAAGATGACGGTCAGGCCCTCGGCCTTGAGCTCGCGCAGGTTGTCGAAGAGCGCGTCGACCTCCTGCGGTACGAGGACGGCGGTGGGCTCGTCGAGGATCAGGGTGCGGGCGCCGCGGTAGAGGACCTTGAGGATCTCCACGCGCTGCCGGTCGGCGACCCCGAGGTCCTCGACCATGGCGTCCGGGCGGACACCGAGACCGTAGGCGTCGGAGATCTCCTTGATCTTGGCGCGGGCCCGGTCGCCGATCCCGTACAGCTTCTCGGAGCCGAGGACGACGTTCTCCAGGACCGTGAGGTAGTCGGCGAGCATGAAGTGCTGGTGCACCATGCCGATACCGCGGTCGATGGCGTCGCCGGGGTTGTGGAACGAGACCTGCTCGCCGTCCACCGCGATGGTGCCCTCGTCCGGCTTCTGCATGCCGTACAGGATCTTCATCAGAGTGGACTTGCCGGCGCCGTTCTCGCCGACGAGAGCGTGGACGGTGCCGCGGCGCACGGTGATGTCGATGTCGTGGTTGGCCACGACTCCGGGGAACCGCTTGGTGATGCCGCGGAGCTCCACGGCATGAGGACTGCTGGACGCGTTGATGACGCACTCTCCTTGGCAGGAGCGGAGGGCGGAGGCGAGGGGACGGAGGCGGTGGGAGCGTGAAAAGGTACCGCGCCCGGCGGACGCTACGCGCGTAGCGCCACTGAATCGTTGGCCACCTGATGACAGGTGGCGGACAGTGTGCGTACGGCTACCGCGGATGCACGGGGAGCCGTACGTGAATCGGGGCCCGCGCGAAGCCGAAGCGGCTCACCCGGGCCCCGATCGACGCGTCGGATCAGGTCGTGGTCTTGACCTTGACGGTGCCGTCGACGATCTTCTTCTTCGCCTCGTCGAGCTGGGGCTGGATGTCCTTGAGGTGGTCACCCGTGGTGGTCAGGCTGACGCCGCCCTTGGCCAGGGAGTACGCCTGCGTGCCGGTCAGCGGCTTGCCGTCCTTGACGGACTTGATCAGGTCGTAGACACCGCCGTCGACGTTCTTGACGACGGAGGTCATGATCGTGTCCTTGTACTTCGCCAGCGCCGGGTCAAGGGCCTGGTCGGAGTCGACGCCGATGGACCAGGCGCCCTTCTTGCCCGCGACGGCCTCGATCGAACCGGCACCCGAGCCGCCCGCGGCGGCGAAGATGACGTCCGCACCCTTGTCGAGCATGCCCTTGGCGGCGTACGCACCCTTGTCGGGGCTGCCGAAGCCGGACAGGTCCGAACCGGTGGACAGGTACTGGATCTGCACCTTGGCCTTCGGGTTCGTGTCCAGGACACCCTGCTGGAAGCCCGCGGCGAACTTCTTGATCAGCGGAAGGTCCACACCACCGATGAAGCCGACCTGGCCATCCTTCGACTTCAGCGCGGCGGCGACACCGGCGAGGTAGGAGCCCTGCTCCTCGGTGAAGACGATGCTGTCGACGTTCTTCGCGGTGGCGACCGAGTCGACGAGACCGAAGTTGACCTTCGGGTACTTGGCCGCGATCTTGTCGACCGCGTCCTTGTACGCGAACCCGACCGCTATGACCGGGTTGTAGCCTCCCTCGGCGAGCGACTCGAGGCGCTGCTCACGGTCGGCAGGGGTCTCACCGGTCTTGGCGGTGAGCTCCTTCGTCTCGGCACCGAACTCGGACTTGGCCTTGTCCAGACCACGCGCGGCGGAGTCGTTGAACGAGTTGTCGCCACGGCCGCCCACGTCGTAGGCCATGCCGATCTTCATCTCGCCCTTGTCGGAGCTGGCGCTCTCGGTGGACGACTCGCCACATGCGGTGGCGGTGAGCGCGAGAGCTGCAGTGACAGCACACGCAGCGGTGATCTTGGATACCCGGCGCAAGGGAAGGCTCCTTCAAACCTGACCGAAGCGCCTCTTCCGGCGCTGGTTTCGCCGAGATCGTAACGCGCGTAGATGTCAGATAAAGCCCCGTACGGAAGCCGTTATCGGATCGTCGCGAACCAGGGGTGCCCTGAGGCTGAACTGGCCGGTTACGGATGGTTGCCGTCGAGCAACGCGGAGGCAGTAAAGAGCTCCACAGCGACCGTGATCGCCTCCTCGTCCGCGTCGAAATCGCCGCGATGCAGGTCGAGCCGGGCGGTGTCGCCGGGGGTACGGACCCCGAGCCGGGCCATGGCTCCCGGGACGTGCTCCAGGTACCAGGAGAAGTCCTCGCCGCCGAGGCTCTGTTCGGTGTCCTCGATCGCATACGATCCGCGGCGTGCGGTCATCGCCCCGGCGAGCAGATCGATCACGGCGGCGTCGTTCACGACGGGCGGGACGCCCCGGACGTAGTTGATCACCGTCTTGGCCCGGTGCATCCCGGCCACCTCGTCGATCGCCGCGTGCACCAGGTCCGGTGCCTCCCGCCAGGCCGCCAGGTCCAGGCAGCGGACGGTGCCGGACAACTCGGCGTGCTGCGGGATCACGTTGCAGGCGTGCCCGGCCTCCAGTCGTCCCCAGGTGACGGCGAGCCCGGCCCGTGCGTCGACCCGGCGGGCCAGCAGGGCGGGTACCTCGGTGGCGATCTTGGCGGCGGCGGTGACCAGGTCGGTGGTCAGATGCGGCCGCGCTGTGTGCCCGCCGGGGCCGTCGAGGCTGACCTCCAGGCGGTCGCAGGCCGAGGTGATCGCCCCGACCCGCAGCCCGATCCGCCCGACGTCCACCTTCGGATCGCAGTGCACTCCGATGATCCGCCCGACACCCTCCAGCGCCCCGGACGCGATCGTGTCGGGCGCACCGCCGGGCAGGACCTCCTCGGCCGGCTGGAAGATCAGCCGCACCGCCCGCGGCAGCAGCCCCTGCCGGTCGAGCTCGGCGAGCACGAGACCGGCGCCGAGGACTGCGGTGGTGTGGATGTCGTGCCCGCAGGCGTGCGCCCGGTCGGGGACGGTGGAGCGGTACGGGACGCCCGCCTTGGTGTCCGGGATGGGCAGTGCGTCGATGTCCGCGCGCAGAGCGAGCATGGGCCGCGGGTCGCTGCCCCGGCTTCCCACGTCACAGATCAGACCCGTCCCCGTGTCGAGTACCCGTGGTTCCAGACCCGCATTCTCCAGCCGGGCCTTGATGGCCGCGGTGGTACGGAACTCCTGGTTGCCCAGCTCGGGATGCATGTGCAAATCGCGGCGGAAGGCAATCAGCTCGGCACGCAGTGCCTCGGGCAGGGTGCCGGGCAGCGCCTCGTCCCCGGGCGGTCGGGCATCGGAATCACGGGACATCAACTGGTTCACCTGGTGAAGGGTAAGGCCCTTGCCCCCTCAACTGGCCACAGATCAACAAAAGTTCAGCCGCATAGACGAACAAAATGTGGCGTCGGAGCGTGTGGCGTGAGATGGAGGTGGGTAGACTCACCCATTTTCTACTGGCTGCGGCGCACCGGCAGCAGCGCCAGCCCGATGCACAGGGCACCGACCGGCAGCAGGTCCAGGCTCACGGCCGCCGGCACGACCCCGGCCAGCACGGCCACCGGAGCCCACGCCCGGACCAGGTCCCGGCGGAAGAACGCGAGCAGGGTGACGAGGGCCAGCAGTCCGAACCAGAACAGCAACGGCACCACCGTGTAGACCAACGGCATCACACCGGGTACGTCCTGCACCCGCCCGAACAGGTCGCTCATCGCCTGCTTGTCCGCCGCGACGAACCCGACCACCAGGTCGATCACCGCCTGGACCGCCACCGCCGCCGCCCCGACCAGCCCGGCCCAGGCCGCCACCTCGACGGCGACCCGCCTGGCGCCGCGCACCACGGCGGTCTTCCGCAGCCCCAGGAACACCGGCACGAACACGAGCACCCCGGCCAGGAACAGCAGATGCGCCAGCGACCACCACACGCCGGGCCCGTAATCACCGACCGCCCGCCCAATCAGCCGCACCACTCCGTACGCGGCCATCAGGGCCGGTCCCGCGAGGAGCGCCGCCTTGAATCCGCCAGCCTGTCGATCCGTCAACTCGCTTGCTTTCATGCCTCGATGCTCGCGTCGACCCGCCCTTGCCCGCCATCGGGGCTCACCCCCAACGAACCCTGAGGCCAGGCCGCTTCGGGGTCAGGGACGGGGCGGGTCAGTCGGCCCGCGCCTCATCCGGACGCGGGGCCGCCCGCCCCTCGCAGCCGGTCCCCTCGGCTCACCGCCACCCGCAAGGCGTCACGCAACGCCTCGGTCAGCCGGGCGGCCAGATAGCGGATCTGGGCCGGCTCCGCCCCCGGGTCCGCGAGCAGTTCCTCCGCGTGCCCGATCAGCTCGACGCCCATGCCGAGTTGCACGGTCTCGACCTGGTCGGCGACCCGGGAGACGTGGCCGTGCGTGTTGTGATCGGTGATCAACAGGCAGGTCCGGCCGTCGGAGCCGGTCCAGGGCAGAAGGCGGGTTACGGGGTTCGACATGCTCGACATGAGGGGGACCTGCTTTCGTCGGGACGTCCTCGTTGACGGTGCCGCCAAAATTAGGCCGGGGCGAGAAGCACCGACAGTGACGCCCGGTGCGACTCTTCCGCCCAGGTGGGACGAGCCGTCCTACCTACCCGTCCAGGCCCAGCCGATCGGCGAGTTCCGTCACTGCGGAAGTGCGACGCCGTTCCCTGCCGCGGAGTTCGACGACCAATCGGCGGCTCGTCGAGTGATATCGCATCCACTCCGGCGCGATGCCTTCCGCGGTGAGCAGCGCGTGCACGGCGCCGTCCTCCTTGTTCAACTCCGCGTAGGCCAGCGCCCGGTCCACGTGGAAGCGGGCGAGCCAGGTTGGCGGGAGCGACCGCAGGTCGGGGACGGTACGAGCGGTACGCAGGGCCTCGGCCCCGTCCTCCATCTCCACCAGGAAGTTGACCTTGGCCACGCCCACGTTCGTCGGACCGAAAGGGGTCGCATAGTCGAGCCGGTCCGTGCCGATCCGAGCGGCGGCGGCGCTCGTCAGGGTGAGCAGGTCCCGTACGGTGTCGTGCCGTCCCGCGCGCACGGCCGCCGTCGCGGCGCGGAGCAGGAGAATGCCCCACAGCGACAGTTCGACCGGATGCGAGCGGAAGGTGGGCTCGATGCGTTCGGCGGTGGCGGTGGCGATTCGTTCGGCGTCCGCGAGTCTTCCCTGCCGGGTGAAGACCCAGGCCAGACTGGAGATGCCCACCGTCTCCAGGTGCGGATCGTCCCCCTTGCGGGCCGCCTCCGCCGCCCGCTCCAGGGCGGTGAACGCCGCATCCTCCTTGCCGAGTGCGGTCAGTGTGGTCGCGGCAACCTGGTACGACTCGGCGAGGACCGACTGGGCCGAGGCGGCGTCGGCGCCGCTGTGCGCACGTACAGCCGCTCTCGCGTCTTTGATCAGCTGCGGAAGCAGTGCACCGATGTCGCTGATGCGGCCTTCCCGCCGGATGCGCTCGGTGGACCGGAGCGCCGCCCGTAACTGCGCGAGTGTGGGCGGGTCCTCGGGGTCCGGCTCCTCGCCCAGCAGGTCCGCGACGGGTGAGACCGCCTGCCGCAGCGCCAGCACGGACGGCTGGTCCTGTTCGGTGCGCACCTCGAAGGTGGTCGGCTGCCCGACGAGTACGGACGTCTCGACGTCCAGGGCCCGTGCGAGAGCGTTGAGCGTCGTGAGCCGTGCGGTGCTCCGGACGCCTTGTTCAAGCTTGCGTACGACGTCGACCGAGACACCTGCCCGCTCGGCGAGCCCCTCCTGGGTCAGCTTTCGGCGCAGGCGCAGCCGCGCGATGCGGTCGCCGATGCCGTATTCCTCGTGGAACTGCATGGCCAGCCACCCCCAGAACAGGTCCGACTGATTACGCTACGCCCAGCCTTGGGAAGCTGTGCAACCCTCATCGGTGGTATATCCGCCGGGAAGGTGACGATGATCGCTCGGCGGCGAACCCACGGGTAAATCCCGCTCCGCAGGACCTTGCCGAGCCGACGCCGGGCGCCGGTCTCCACGAGAGCACACGGACCCGCGAGACACATTGATCGGCCATGAAAGTCGGCGGGCTGACCAACCGGCCTACGAGAGCTATTGATGGCTGGTTCGCGGTCACCGTGGTTTTTGTAGTCGTCTACTGAGGGTGGTGACTCTGGCCCACATTCCCGCATGACAGTAATATTTGTGACGAGCCTTCAGATTAGGTCTATGCCAGTGGGACTTTTAGCATGCTGTGCCATGGAAATGAGCGCGAAGCTGCCTCGGCAGCGTGGTAACCGGCTGGTCCTGTATGCCGTCACGACTGAGGAGCAGCAGGCTGACTCTGAGTCGAATCTCAAGCTCCCGGACTCCGGCTACGCGCGCCGAGGTGTTAGCGGCTGGTGGGATGACCGGCTGCCCTTTGGAGCTGATATCCCAGAATTGACCGAGCCCGCGTTCGTCAGTGGGCGGCAACTCGTGAAGGCATTGGAGGCACGCTACGCAGGTGTGACGGTGACACTGCACATGGGGCCACGTGCGGCCTGGCGCACGCAGCAGGAGCGGCGCCGGACCGCGTGGGAGGAGGCGAAGGCGAAACGGCCTCCACTCCCACCGGACACGGAGAGACTGATTCACGCCCTGAGCCCCGAGTGCATGATCTGTCACAAGACAGTACGGAAACTGGAGATTGCCCACCTCTTGGACTGGCCCACCATCCGGCGTGCAGTCGAAACCCATCCTTCCTGGCTCCGCAGTGATCACGACATGCGGCGGGCTGCGCTGATGTTCCATGACCCTTGGAACATGGGGGTCTTGTGCCGTGATCATGTCCACCATTCCGGCTGTCATGACCGGCAGGAAGCCGGCCAGATCGCGTTGGAACAGCTCCTGCAGGCGAGGGCCTCCTTGGACCAGCAACCTGGTGCCGAACGCCTTTATGGGAGGTTCCTCGATCAGAGCCTGACCGAGGAACGGCGCCGCTTCGGCCTCGACATGAACGCGATGGGCAGGGTTCTCATGCTTTTGTCGAGGGCGACAAAGGGAGGCGAGCCCTCTCCATATGTCCTCAAGCACGGAACCATTAAGGTCGATCGAGAGCAGGGCGGACTATCGTGGGGACAACATGACTGCACAGATGGCCATTAGCTGGACAAAAGATACGTTGACATATCTGGAGATACTGTGCACAACAAAGAGCGTTTAGGTCTATTCACTACTGTCGCAGAACTGGCAGTTCTGCGCGCGGTCGAGCTCGCCGGGGAGCGCATCATAAGAAGGGTGGAGCGCTCCCAAAGGGGACCATTGAAATCCTTCATGCCATTTTCCGTTCATGTGCAACGCCCCATCGAAGAAGGCGACCTCGATGAGATCCTTCCAGGTGGGGCTTGGGTGATCCCAGTTGCGGCGGGACTCCCAAAGGATCTCATCGAGGCGCTCGACAGGCATACGCGAATCCTCCTTGCGGCTGGACTCGAATTCCGTCGAGAAGACCTTACCCTTACCCTCTCCCGACTTCCGCTCGAAAAGATGGCCCTCCCGTGGGAATCACGTCTTCCTGAGCAGTGAAATACTGTCGGCTCTCGTATCCACTGCGGAGAACAGGAACATCGACCGCCGCCCTTCAGTCCTGTGAGGCGACCATGGAAGCAACTCGTCAGTGCAACGTCCATGAGGCCAAGACTCATCTCACGCGCATCCTGGAGCAAGCGGTCACTGGTGAGGAAGCGTTGATCCCCAAGGCAGAACCGGGGGCAAAGATTGTTCCGCTCCCTCCCTCGGTGAAGCGGGCCGGGCGCGGTTCACTCCAGGGGCAGATCCACATCAAGGATGGCTTTGACGACCTGCCTGACGACATGACCGATGTCTTCGGGGCGCGCTGATGAAGATGCTGCTCGACGCTCATAAGGACCCGAGGATCCTCACCCGCGACAAGTGGATCCCGTCCTACGACGTCAGGGTCATGCCGGTCTGACCATCCCCGCCACAGTCCGTATCACGCCTCCGTGATCGCCGTCGCCCGCCAGGGCGCCAGGCGCTGCACGTCGCGGGCCGTTTCCGTGACGCCGCTCAGGAAGCCCTGGGCGCGCGGGGACGCCGTGTCGCGGAGCCATTCCGGGGCGATGTCGCAGACCGCGACCTTGACGTCCGTGCCGACGAGGGCGAGGGGCAGGGTGTGGACGACCGTGGAGGGGAAGCTCAGGACCGTACGGCCGATGGGGCCGCGGCGGGCGATGAGTTCCAGGGGGAGGTCGGGGCGGACGATCTCCAGGCCGGTGGCGGCCTCCAGGGCGTGGAGCTTGTCGGTGGACTCGCGGCGGTGGGCGAAGTAGCGGGTGGCCCCATGTGTGCGGGCCAGGGCCGCGACGGCCTCCAGGTACTGGGCCTGGTCGACCACGCCCGTCTCGACCAGCGAGGTACCGACCAGGTCCGCGCCCTTGGTGAGCAGCGGCGGGCCGAAGCGGGCGCGGGTCCAGGCGAAGGTGTTGGGGGTGACGGTGACGCCGGGCGGAGCCTCGACCGGCATCGCCGTGAAGACCTCGACCGTACGGGTGGCGGACGGGGTGAAGCGGCTGCGGGCGCGGGCCGTGACCGGGGCCAGGACCAGTTCGCGCGGGCCCGAGCTGCCCTTGCGGTGCCAGCGCACCAGGCGTTCGCCGCGGGCCAGTTGGGCGACGAACTCCATGGTGGCCGTGCCGTCGTCGACCACCGTGAGGCGGCGGGCTCGGACCATGGTGAGCAGGAGCTGGACGTAGCGGGAGAAGGGGTCGCCGATGACGATCCGCTCCGCCCTGCGCAGCAGTCCGGCCAGTGAACGCAGGGTCTTCAGGGGCGCGCCGGCGCCGCCGCGCGCCTCCTGCCAGCGGACGTGGACGCCCTCGTCGCGGGCCAGCTCCGCCATCCGGCGCAGCTGGCCGCGCGACATCGGGTCGACCGGGGGGAGGACGACGACCGTGATGTCCGTGAGGACGTGGTCGTCGCCTCCCTCTGTGTAGGCCCACTCCAGGACGTTCAGGAGCTGGACCGGGCTCTCGACGAAGGCGAGGTTCACCGGTCGGCCCGTCAGACCGCGACCGGCTCGGCGGCCGGGGCCGCCTCGGTGTTCTCGGCGACGACGCCCGCGACCCGGCGGAGCTTCTTCATCGGGCCGAGCTCCGACTCGTACACCTTCTTGATGCCGTCGCCGAGCGAGGCCTCGATGGTGCGGATGTCGCGGACGAGGCGGGTGAGGCCCTGCGGCTCGACGGAGGCGGCCTGGTCGGAGCCCCACATGGCGCGGTCGAGGGTGATGTGGCGCTCGACGAACGCGGCGCCGAGGGCGACGGCGGCGAGGGTCGTCTGGAGGCCGGTCTCGTGGCCGCTGTAGCCGATCGGGACGTTGGGGTACTCCTGCTGGAGGGTGTTGATGACCCGGAGGTTCAGCTCCTCGGCCTTGGCCGGGTACGTCGAAGTGGCGTGGCAGAGAAGGATGTTGTCCGATCCCAGGACCTCTACCGCGTGGCGGATCTGGCGCGGGGTCGACATGCCGGTGGAGAGGATGATCGTGCGGCCGGTCGCCCTCAGGGCACGCAGGAGTTCGTCGTCGGTGAGGGAGGCCGAGGCCACCTTGTGGGCGGGGACGTCGAACTTCTCCAGGAAGGCGACGGCCTCGGTGTCCCACGGGGAGGCGAACCAGTCGATGCCGCGCTTGGCGCAGTGCTCGGAGATGGCCTGGTACTCGGCCTCGCCGAACTCGACGCGGTGGCGGTAGTCGATGTACGTCATCCGGCCCCAGGGGGTGTCGCGCTCGATGTCCCACTGGTCGCGCGGGGTGCAGATCTCCGGGGTGCGCTTCTGGAACTTGACGGCGTCGCAGCCGGCTTCGGCCGCCACGTCGATCAGCGCGAGGGCGTTGTCGAGGTCGCCGTTGTGGTTGATGCCGATCTCGCCGGTGATGTAGACGGGCCGGCCCGGGCCCGCGGCGCGGGTGCCGAGGGTGCGCAGACGGGAGGTGTTCATGAGGTGCGTTTCCTTACTTGGGGGGTGAGTCGCTCGGGGTTACTCGGGGGACTGGGTGGGAGCTGTGGTCGTGAGGGTGGGGCCCAGCAGCCAGGCCGCGATCTCGCGGATGGCGCCGAAGCCGCCAGGGGTGGTCGTGACGGCGCGCGCCGCGGCACGTACCGAGTCATGGGCGCTCGCGACCGCGACGGGCCAGCCGGCGAGCGCGAAGCACGGCAGGTCGTTGACGTCATTGCCGACGTAGAGGACGCGTTCCGGAGCGATGGACTGTTCGTCGCACCACTGCTTGAGCGCCAGGTCCTTGCGGTCGATGCCGTGCAGGACCGGGATGCGGAGCTTGTGGGCGCGGGCCGCGACGACCGGGTTCTGTTCCGTGGAGAGGATCAGCAGCGGCATTCCGGCCTTGCGCAGGGCCGCGATGCCCAGGCCGTCGCCGCGGTGGACGGCGACGATCTCGCGTCCGTCGGCGTCGATGAGGACCCGGTCGTCGGTCTGCGTGCCGTCGAAGTCGAGGACGACCGCGTCGATGTCGTCCAGGGTGGGCAGCGGTGAGGGGTCCAGGAGCGGCGCGAGGGCACGGGCGCGGGCCAGGTCGTGCGGGTCGTCGATCTCCAGGACCCGGGCGGCGTCGGTGCGCACCAGGGCGGTGTGGCCGAAGAAGCGGTGGCGGTGGATACGGAAGCCCGCGGCGTTCATGGCGTACGCGGTGCCGGTCTCCAGCAGGTCCTCCGGGCGGTCCTGGCGCATCTGCCGGACGGACTTGTCGTGGTTGACGCCGTGGTTGTCCTCCTCCGGCGCACTGCCGTCGCGCCAGAGGAAGCCGTGGAACGGGGCCACCGTGACCGCCGTGTCGGCGCCGTCGCGGGCGACGGCCGCGGCGACGCCGTCGATGTCCTCCCGTACGACGAAGGGGCTGGTGCACTGGACCAGCAGCACCACGTCGGCCTTCCGCTCGTGCATCGCCTCGTACGCGTCCAGGGCGTGCAGCACCGCGTCCTCGCTGCTCGCCCTGTCCCCGGCGATGGCCTGGGGACGCTGGACGATGTGGACCCGCTCCGGGGCGCCCAGCATGTCGCCGGCGGCGCGGGCCGCGTCGGCGATGGCCGCGTCGTCGGTCGTCACGACGACGTCCGTGACCTCACGGGAGTCCAGGCAGGCGCGTACGGCGCGGGCGACCAGCGGTACGCCGCCGACCTGGGCGAGGTTCTTGGCCGGGACGCCCTTGGATCCGCCGCGGGCGGGGATCACGGCGAGCACGGTGGGCGGCGTCATCGCTGCTCCTGGTGTCGTGGTGGAAGTGGAGGTGTTCACAGCTCGCCCATCCGCCGGATGACGGGGGCGACCCGCTGGACGCCCTGCCGGTACGCGCCCCGCGCCGCTTCGCGTACCGCGTCACGGACCGCGCCGCGCACCCCGCCGGTCTCGCGCGGCCGGTCGGTGCCCGGCAGCGGGTGGCCGTCGGGGGCCAGGTGGTGGCGGGCGAGGATGCCGGGGAGGTAGCCGGGGGCGGTGGCGGGTGTGTAGTACGGGGCGAGGTCGGGCAGGCGGGCGGCGGCGAGCAGGGCTTCGACGCGTGCGCGGGCGTTGTCGTAGGCCGTTGCGTACGTGCCGTCGGCGGCGACGCCCTGGCCGGCCAGCCATGCGCCGTCGGGCTCCGGGCGGTGGCCGCCGTCCAGGTGGTCCCAGGAGGTGAGCAGGCCGGAGCCGATGAAGTGGTGGTTGCCGAGGGCCTCTCGGACGCCCAGGTCGGTGAGGATCGCGGTCGGGATGCGCCGGTGCAGGGACTCCAGCGCGGCGGTCGAGGAGACCGTGACCAGCAGGTCGGTGCGGTCCAGGACCTCGCCCATGTGCCCGTACACCAGACGGAAGTTGGGCGGCAGTCCGCCGGGCAGCTTCTCCGCGAGCCGCTGGTACGGGAGTTCCTCGATGTGCGTGGTGTGCTCGCCGGGCTTGGAGCGCAGCTTCAGCAGCACCTCGCGGTTCGGGTGCAGCCTGGCGTGCTCGACGAGCCTGCGCAGCAGATACGTACGGTCGGCGCGGGAGGCCGGTACGGAGGGCTGGGCGGCGAAGACGACCGTGTCGCGGCCCTCCTGCGGGCGGTGCGGCTCGCCGCCGAGGAACGGCAGGGCGGCCTCCGTGACGGCCGAGGCATCGGCGCCCACTCCCTCGTACACCGCGCGGAAACGCTCCGCGTCGTGGCGGGAGTTGGCGAGGACGACGTCCGCGCCGTGCCGCAGCAGCAGCCCGTCGGCGAGCTTCTCGTAGACGACTCCGACATAGCCGGTGACGACGACGGGCCTGGCGGGCAGCCGCAGCGCGGCGAGTCCGTGCAGCATCGCCTGGACGGCTCCCCCGACGAGGGCGAGTACGACGACGTCGTATCCCTCGTCCCGCACCGTGTGCAGGAATTCGACGGCCGTCACCTCGCGCACCCGGTCGGCGTCGATACCGACGTCGCCGACCTCGGCCAGCTGGCGCGGGGTCGGGGTGGCCCGGCCGCGCAGCAGGAGTCCGCTGATCTCGACGCGCTGCGTCGACCTCGCGGAAGCACCGGTGGTGAGGCGGCGCGCGGTGAGCGCGCCCCATTTCCACCGGGTGTCGGAGTCTGCGAGTACGGCTACCCGGAGGGCGGTCGTCTTATCGGTACGTGGGGGCACGTCCCAGAACTTAGGAAGGCATTTCGATTCGCGGCCCAACGTGACGGCAACAGCTGGTTAACAGCCCACCGACGCTTGGCGAATCACCTCCACAAAGGGGACGCAATCGCCCATGATTCATCCTGGTTCATCATTCCGACATTCGCCGTTCACCCGGTGTCCCTCCTGGGGTCAAGGCAAATGACGGGCTCCCCCCTAGCGTGAGACGGGTGGTTAAGCTTTCGGTCATCGTGCCGTTCTACAACGTGCAGACATACGCCCCCGACACCTTGAGAAGCCTGCGGGCCAATGCCCGCGAGGACTTCGAATTCATCCTCGTCGACGACTGTTCGACCGACGGGACCGCGGACATTCTGCGCCGCGCCGAGGACGAGATTCCGGGGGTGGTCGTACGCAGACACAAGCAGAACGGCGGACTGGCCACCGCCCGTAACACCGGCCTGGACGCGGCGCGCGGCGAGTACATCGCCTTCCTGGACGGCGACGACTGGCTGGCGCCCGGCCACTACGCCGACGTCCTGGCCCGGACGGTGGCGCTGGGCTGCGACTTCGTCCGTACCGACCATGTCCAGGTCGAAGGCACCAGCCGTACGGTGCACCGCGTCCCGCACGGCAGGCGCGGCGAGGTACTGGACCCGCGGGACGCGATCCTGCCCGCCGGGCGGTCCACCTCGGTCGACTATCCGTACGCCTGGGCCGGGCTGTACCACCGGCGTCTCCTGGACCGCGGGCTGCTGCATTTCACGGACGGTCTGCGCACCGCGGAGGACCGCCCGTGGATCTGGCGGCTGCATCGCGAGGCCGATTCTTTTGCGGTGCTGGGACTTCTCGGAATCTTTTACCGGCGTGGGATCGCCTCTTCGCTCACCCAGATCGGTGACGTACGCCAACTCGATTTCATTCGCTCGTTCGACCAGGTCATTCGGGAAACGGCCGAGGACCGCGACGCACAGGCACTGCTGCCGAAAGCGGTCCGTACCTATTGCGCGATCATTTCCCACCACATGAGCTCGATCGAAAGGTTCGAACCAGCAGTGGCCCGCACATTGAAGTCGATGAGTGGAGCCGCGCTCAAACGAATGCCGCAGCAGGTGCTCGACGACGCCCTGGACTCGATGGACGTACAGCGCGCCACGATGCTGCGCCGGCTGAGGCGCCGCCCGGTCGCCGCGGGTGCCAAGGAGGTGGCGGCCGCGTGAACAACGCCCGGTCCCGCACCACGCAGATCTTCTTCGCCTCCACCCTCTACGGCACCGCCACGCTCGCCGCCGCACTCGACGCGGGCTGCTTCCCGGACGCGGACCGCCGCATCCTGCTCGTCTCGAACAACGCGGCCGTCCCTGAGACGACACCCGCCGTCGACGCGATGCCGGGGTTCGACGCGCTGCGCAGCCGTTTCGACGACGTGATGTCGTGGAACACGACGATCGCCCCCTTCCACCCCAGCGGCTGGTCGCCGCGCCCCGACGACGTACCCCTGTGGGAGCGGCATCTGCGCCTGTCCTGGGGACTCGGCGACGACGACATCGAGCTCGCGGTCGAGTCGATCCAGGTCAACCCCGCGATGGCCATCGCCCAGATCTTCACCGGCGCACCGGTCGATGTGTACGCGGACGGGCTGATGAGCTACGGCCCCACCCGTAACAAGATCGACCCGCTGGTCGGTACGCGGGTGCGCCGGCTGCTCCATCTCGACCTGGTGCCGGGGCTGAAGCCACTGCTGCTCACGGAGTTCGGGGTGACACCGCAGATCGTGCCGACCGAGGTGTTCCTCAAGGTGCTCGGTGAGCTGGGGGACGCGCCCGAGGTCCAGGGCAGCGTGCCGTCCGTGGAAGCTCCCGCCCTGCTGCTCGGCCAGTACCTCTCCGCGCTCGGTCTGATCAGCGCGGCCGAGGAGGAGAACCTGCATCTGCGGATGATGCGGGGCGCGGTCGCGCTCGGCCACACCCGCATCGTCTTCAAGCCGCATCCCACGGCCCCGGCGCAGTGGTCGCGGGCGATGGGCGCGGAGGCGGAGAAGCTCGGCGCCGAACTGACGGTGCTGGACGCGGGGGTGCTCACCGCCCCGGTCCTCGCCGAGGTGCTCTACCAGCGGATGCGGCCCGCGCTGGTCGTCGGCTGCTTCTCGACGGCGCTGCTCACCGCGTCGGCGTTCTACGGGTTGCCGGTGGCCCGGGTCGGCACGGAGATGCTGCTGGACCGGCTCGCCCCGTACGAGAACAGCAACCGCGTCCCGGTCACGCTCGTCGACGTACTGGTGCCGGAGGTGACGGACCGGGCGGCCGTCGAGAGGGCGGGCGCGGCGGACCCGGCGGATGTGGCGGATCTGACCGGGCTGGTCACCGCGGTCGGGTTCGCGATGCAGCCGAGGATCTACCCCGGGCTGCGGCCGGCCGCCGAACGGTATCTCTCCGCGCACCTGGACGCCAGGACGTGGCGGTACTTCAAGCGCAAGCGGCTCACTTCGCTGGCGCTGCCGGGGGCGGTACCTGCGCAGTTCGCGTTCCTGCCGCGCAACGCGGTGGTGCGGAGGGTGGCACGGTCGGTGCGGCGGCGCGTGGTGCGGCAGTAGGTGTCGGGCGCTGCGTCCTCGGTCGCCGGACGGGCTTGATCTCAAGCCCGTCCGGCGATTTCGCGCTCGTCCCTCAGACGCGCACGCCGCCCTGGATCACCCGCAGGTCCGCCGCGTTGGCCTCGGTGACCTTCCACAGTTCCTGCTGCCGGCCGTGCACATCGGCGACCGCCGCCGCATGGTCGTCCAGCAGTCCGGCCGCCCGTTCCACGAGCCGGGCACCGAGGTGGCGGTCGTGGACCGAGATGCCCCACTCCGGACGGTCGATGTCGGAGAGGAAGTACGCCATCTTCGGGTGCGAGATCAGGCTGATGATCGGCGTACCGCAGCCGAACGGGATCATGCCCGCGTGTCCGCGCATCCCGATGACCAGCTTCGTACGGGCGTACGTGTCGCGGATCTCGTCGTTGCCGAAGTCGTACATCGGGATCACCGGCAGCGCGATTCCGTGCTCGCGCCGCAGGTCGAACGCGATCCGCTCGTCGTCCAGCGAATGGGCCACGCACCGCACCTCGGCACGCTTGCCGAGCTCCTTCACCGCGGTGGCCATCTCGGCGAGGAAGTGCCCGTAGTCATGGCCGAAGCGGAGCCCGGACCGGTCGTACGCGGCGTTGATCAGAACAGTGTTCTCGCGCTGTACGGGGTCGGTCCAGCCGTCCACCAGCTGCCGGGTGACCGTGGTCGGGCAGGGCTGGAAGCGGACCTTGTCGTGCAGCGACGACGGCAGGAGCTCGCGGACCTTCTCGATCGAGCCGTGGTTGCGCAGCCCGAAGAACGAGGCGCGCTCCACCAGCTTCCGCAGGGAGGAGAGGAACCGGTCCCGGCCGTGGCCGTACGCCTGGCCGTCGAAGGCGTTGAAGCCGACCGCGTACACCATGACGGGTACGTCGATCCGGTCGAGGAGTTCGTCCGGGACGTTCCACTGCCAGCCGCTGTTGCCGTTGGGCGCGGTGTCCGGGATGAAGAGGCCGCCGCCGCCGATGACCAGTCCGCGGCGCTCGTTGACCCGCTCCAGTGCGGCCTCGTCGAAGAGCCGGTGGGCGTGGATCGAGTGCCAGCGCCGGGGACCGGTGTCCCGGCCGAAGGCCAGCCGTACGCTCTCGGGCAGCAGCTTGTCACCGGCGTTGCCCTGCCGCTCCATGTAGAAGGCGACATGGGCGAGTTGGCCGGATGCGGGGCCCTCCACGGGTGCGGGCACGTCCGTGGTGCGCTTGTACATCAGCCGGTTCGCGCGGTGGGTCGGGTCGACTCCGAGGCCCTTGAGGGCGTACTCGGCCGCCGCGTCGTCGTCGCCGTGGATCCAGGCGATCTGGGCGAGGCGGCCGAAGGCGGTCGCGGCCCGGTTGGGGGCCGCGGTGGCGAGCAGGAGCCGGGCGCGGGCCTCCTCGTAGCGGGAGACGCTCATCAGGGCGTGGCCGAACACCTCGTGCGGCCAGGCCTCGTCGACGGGTATCCGGACCCGGCCCAGCAGATCGGCCGCCTCCTGGTACTCGCCCGTGGCGATGTGGGCGGCGGCGACCTTGCGGGCGGCCTCCGGGGAACCGGTGCGCAGCACGTGTGGGGTGCCGTAGTGGACCAGCAGATCGTGGTGCTTGGCGCCGGGCAGAGCCAGGTACGTGGAGTGGAACTCGGCGTCGGACAGGTCGAATTCGTGCCAGCGGTCCTGGGCCTCGCGGTAGCCGGACTCGCCGCCCTGCCAGGGCTTGTGCCGCCCGGTGAAGTGCAGGATCGCAGTGGAGTCGGGGACCGGGAGGTCGCCGGAGAGCCGGCGCTTGACGAAGTTGTAGCGGGCGTCGAGCTGCACGAAGTCACCGTCGAGCACGGCGTTGAGGATGCCCTGGTCGTGCTTGTCGAGCTCGTACGTACCGGCCCGGCCGACCTCGTCGAGCTTCGCGCAGAACGCGTCGCTCAGATACTCGCGCTGGATCACCAGCAGCCCGCTGTTGAGCTTGTGCTGCCCGTAGAAGAACTGCGGTACGGCGGCCAGTCCGTCGCGCAGCTTCAGCAGTTCACCGAGATCGCCGAGGACCACCATGTCGGTGTCCAGAGTGATCACGGTGTCGTAGTCGCGCACCCGGAACACATCGAGGATGAAGTAGGCCTTGCGCACCAGGTAGTTGTCCTGGTCGCCCTTGGCGTACGAGTCGTAGTGCTCGGCGTCGACGCGGCGGAAGTCGATGCGTGGGTGCAGCGCCCGGATCTGTGCGACGGAGGCGGGGCGCAGCCCGTCGTGCAGGACGAGGAAGTCCTCGCAGACGTTCGGGTTGGAGAGGGCGAGGCTGCGCAGCAGGGCGAGGAAGCCGGGCAGGTAGTTCTCGTCGACGAAGCTCGCGAAGGCGACCCGGCGCTTGCCGGTGAGCGCGTTCGCGGGGGCGGGCGACACGGGAAGTGCCTTGACGGGAAGGGGCATGGCAGTCGTCGTCATCGCAGTCGGATCCTCATGTCGGTGACGCTCTGGGCGCGTTCCATGACCCAGGCCTTCTCGCTGGTGTACTCGTGCACGGAGGTGATGGGCATCCGCATCGCACCGGGCAGGCGATAGGCCCCGCTCTCGTAGAAGTCGAAGCCGATCAGGTCGAGCCGGCTGCTGACGTCCAGGTGGTCGAGGAGCCACAGCATGTTGAACCCGGTGGTGGGAATGGCCGGCCAGACGTCGGCGCCGACGCGCCCGATGTCCCGCAGCGGCCAGCGCAGCGACTCGTCGCCCAGGTACTGCTGGGCGCCCGGGACGAGGCGGTTGCGCAGGGAGTATTTCCAGTCGCCGGAGATCCCGCCGAAGACCAGCCGGGTGTGCACCTTCTGGTCCCAGTTGAAGCCGTGCTTGTGGATGGTGGCGTGGATGTCGGTGCGCCGTCCGGTCGCCGCCGGGTCGATCCGGTACGAGTTGAAGCGGACGACCAGGTCGTAGCCGTCGATCTCGGCGCCCATGGAACTGCTGCCGACGCGCTGGGAGTTGGCGATGAGGCAGATCGACTTGCCCGCTATCCGGTTGCGGAACTCGCCGACCGTGGTCCACTCGACGCCGCCGAAGGTGGGGTCCTCGACCGGGCCCCGCATGCGGCTTCTGCGCTGCTCGGCGTAGAGCGCGACGATTCCGGTGAGTCCGGCCACGGCGCCCGGGTCCGTTCGGGCCGCCTCCATGGCCAGGTCGAGGTACTGGGACGTGGCGTCCTGGAGCTCCGTCACCGGGGCACCGTCGCGCTCCTGCGAGAGCAGGGCGCCGACCAGCCGGGGCCTCGCCCGGTCCCAGTCGCCGCGCGCCTGGAGCGCCAGGCCCTCGGCCCAGGACTCGGTGACGGGCCGGGCGGCGAACTGCGCGGCGTCGGGGCAGTCGCGCTCCAGCCTCCGCAGCAGTTCGTCCTGCCGGTCACCGCCCAGCCGCATGCCGACGACCTTGGCCGCGACGCCGAAGCCGTCGTCGTCGGTGAACTCCAGGTAGCGCTCGTACGCCTCGATGGCGGCGTCCTCCGCGCCCATCGCCTCCAGCGTCCTGGCCCGCAGCCGCCACCCGGCCCGCGAACGCCTGCGCTGGGTCAGCACGGTGTCCCCGATGAGGAGCGCGAGCTTCAGCTCGTCCTCGTATCCGCAGTCCAGCGCCTTGTTGCCGACCGCGAGCAGCGGGTCGAGCAGTTCGTCGACGAGGGCGGTCGCGGTGCCCGCCTGGGCCTTGCCGGGGCGCCGGATCAGCGCGATCGGGGACATGGCGGGCGCGGGTTCCGCGGACGGTGCCGCGGCGTGCACGGCCAGCATGTGCCGCAGCGCCTCCGCGAGTGCCGTACGCCGCCGGTCCAGCCCCGCCACCAGCTTGGCGCTGTGCGCGGCGCAGGCGCGCAGGCACACGTCCAGGTCGGTCGGGGTGACGTGGGCAAGCTGCGACGTGACACCCTGGGTCGGGGCCGCGTCACCTTGCCGTGGCCAACGGGTGCGGGCTTCTCTCATGGCGCTCCAAGCGTCTGGTGCCCGTGGGGGGAGGGGGCGTATCCGGGTAATGCGGTCACCGGAGCGCGCCGGGAGATGTGCCCCGCCCCGTCGGGGAGTGCGGATGCTCGGCGCGCGTGTTCGGTTCCACGACACGCTAAGAAACGCGTACGGCCACCGGATGAACTCGCCCTGTCGGAACGGGAAACTGCGCACTGCCCCCGCTGGTACGAGCGCCTTGCGCCCACCTTGACCGCGTGCACCGCACGGAAGCCTACGAGGTGTACGGAAAGGACCTGTTCCTGGTCCGCCCCGACGGCTGCATCGGCTGGGCGGGCGAGGACGCCCCGGGCCAGGCACAGTACCTGGCCCCGCTGGGCGTCGTCGCGGTCACACGCTGCTGAGCGAGAGCTTCGCCGCGAACCCCAGGAAGAGCAGTCCGGCCGCCGAAGTGGCTCCCGCGGACAGCCGCTTGCGGCGGCGGAACGCGGCGGACAGACGGGTGCCGCCGAATATCAGCATCGACAGATAGAGGAAGCTGGCGATCTGCAGCAGGGTGCCCAGTACCAGGAAGGACAGCGCCGGATAGGCGTAGCCGGGGTCGACGAACTGCACGAAGAACGAGATCAGGAACAGGATCGCCTTCGGGTTGAAGAGGCTGACCACCAGCGCCCGCCGGTACGGCCGTTCCATCGCCGCGGCGGCCTCGGGCGCGGCGGCCTCATCGGTCAGCTCGGCCATCCGCCGGTGCCGCTCGCGCCACATGGCCACCGCGGCCCGCAGCATGCCGATCGCCAGCCAGGTCAGATAGCCCGCACCCGCGAACTTGACGACGGCGAACAGCACCGGCGTCGTCTGCAACAGCGACGAGGCCCCCAGTGCGGACAATGTCATCAGCACGGTGTCCCCGGTCCACACCCCGGCCGCCGCCACATAACCGGTCCGCACACCGCGCCGCGCGGCGACGGACAGCACGTACAGCGAATTCGGCCCCGGCAGAAGAACGATCAGCACCAGGCCTGCGAGATAGGTCGGAAGATCGGTGACACCTAGCATGAAACGGAGTGTCGCACGCGGGTACGACACTCCGTTCGGGGGGTTCGGGGAAATCCGGGGTCAGTCCAAGTCGCCGTCGAGGAGGCGGTCCACGGAGAGCTTCATCTCGACACCGACCACGTCCGGCACGGTGCACGACGTCCCGCGCTTGTGGGGCACCTTGTTCTTGTACTCGCCGCCCCGCGGGTCACTGCAGAGCAGCACCTGGTCATGCTTGCGATCGGCCACGACGTAGACCGGAATGCCCGCCTGGGCGTAGTCCTCGACCTTGGGACCGAGGTCGTCCGCCCAGTTGGTGGAGGTCACCTCCACCACCATGCGGAAGGCGTGGGCGGCGTAGCAGTTCTTCATGACATGGGCGTCCCTGAAGTCCGCCTCGACGACCGACAGATCGGGAATCGCGTAGTCCTCCGGCCCGGTGGGCAGCCACAGCCCGACCCCCTGGACGAGTCTGAGCCCCACCGTGCGTGCCCGGGCGCCGAACTCCTCGCCCAGCCAGGACAAGGCCAGAGCATGCGTTCCGTCCGCTGGTGGTGTCACAGTGAGCCTCCCCTGGAGAATCTCCACGCGATGCCCAGGCAGCGAGCGTGCGAGCTGTTCGGCTGCCTCGCCGAGCGTCAGCTCGGGCTGTTCCTGCTCCCGCACCTGCTCCTCGTGCTGTATTACGGCCACGGCATCCTCCTTTCGGGGGCCACTGTTCATGAGCTTATCCGGGGCCATGGACATTCAGCGAGAGATCACCCCTGCGGGTGGACATCACTTCAGAACGCAACCGTAGGCGCATAAGTCCCCCACACCTCCCGCAGCGCATTGCACACCTCGCCCACCGTCGCCCGTGCCTTGAGGGCGTCCTTCATCGGGTACAGGACGTTGTCCGTGCCCTCGGCCGCCTTCTTCAGCCGGCCCAGCGCCTCGTCGACCGCGCCCTGGTCGCGCTCGGCCCGCAGCTTCGCCAGTCGGGCCGCCTGCTGGGCCTCGATCGCGGGGTCGACGCGCAGCGGCTCGTACGGCTCCTCCTCGTCGAGCTGGAAGCGGTTGACGCCGACCACGACACGCTCGGCGCTGTCGGTCTCCAGGGCGATGCGGTACGCGCTGCGCTCGATCTCGTTCTTCTGGAAGCCGCGCTCGATCGCGTCGACCGCGCCGCCCATGTCCTCGACCTTGAGCATCAGCTCCAGGGCGGCAGCTTCGACATCGTCGGTCATCTTCTCGACGACGTACGAACCCGCGAACGGGTCCACGGTGGCCGTGACGTCCGTCTCGTACGCCAGGACCTGCTGGGTGCGGAGGGCGAGGCGGGCGGACTTGTCGGTCGGCAGGGCGATCGCCTCGTCGAAGGAGTTGGTGTGCAGCGACTGCGTACCGCCGAGGACCGCGGCCAGGCCCTGGACGGCGACGCGCACCAGGTTGACCTCGGGCTGCTGGGCGGTGAGCTGGACGCCCGCGGTCTGGGTGTGGAAGCGCAGCATCAGCGACTTGGGGTTCTTCGCGCCGAACTCCTCCTTCATCACCCTCGCCCAGATCCGGCGGGCGGCGCGGAACTTGGCGACCTCTTCGAGGATCGTCGTACGGGCGACGAAGAAGAAGGAGAGACGGGGGGCGAAGTCGTCGACGTCCATGCCGGCCGCGACGGCGGTACGTACGTACTCGATGCCGTCCGCGAGGGTGAACGCGATCTCCTGCGCGGGCGAGGCCCCGGCCTCCGCCATGTGGTAGCCGGAGATCGAGATGGTGTTCCACTTCGGGATCTCGGCCTTGCAGTACTTGAAGATGTCGGCGATCAGCCGCAGCGAGGGCTTGGGCGGAAAGATGTACGTGCCGCGGGCGATGTACTCCTTGAGGACGTCGTTCTGGATGGTGCCGGTCAGTCTGTCCGCCGGGACGCCCTGCTCCTCGCCGACCAGCTGGTACATGAGGAGCAGCAGCGCGGCGGGCGCGTTGATCGTCATCGAGGTGGAGACCTTGTCGAGCGGGATCCCGCCGAACAGGACCCGCATGTCCTCGACCGAGTCGATCGCCACACCGACCTTGCCGACCTCGCCGGACGCGATCGCCGCGTCGGAGTCGTGGCCCATCTGGGTGGGCAGGTCGAAGGCGACGGAGAGGCCCATCGTGCCGTTGGCGATCAGTTGCTTGTAGCGGGCGTTGGATTCCGTGGCCGTACCGAAACCTGCGTACTGACGCATCGTCCACGGCCGGCCGGTGTACATCGACGGGTAGACACCGCGCGTGAAGGGGTAGGCACCCGGCTCTCCCAGCTTGTCGTCGGGGTTCCACCCGTCGAGTGCGTCCGGCCCGTACACCGGCTCGATGGGCAGTCCCGACTCCGACTCGCGCGTCATCTGCTGTGCCTCCCGCTGAAGCTGCTCGGTAAAGCTACTTACTGGTAATCAAGGATTCCCGCGACGGACTGTAGCGGCGGGCACGAGACCGGTGGAGGTGCACGGGCTGGGACCTTGCTCACAGCCCCTCCCCACGACCCTCGCCGCCGCTCTCCCCATCATGCGCGGGCTTTGGCAACCGGGCAGAGCGGGAATCCGTCCAAGGGGACACCGGAGAAACCCGGAGAATCAGGGGGCCGAGATGATACGCAGCATCACCGGAAGCACGTCACGGCGCAGGGCACCGGGCAGGGCGCGGGTCAGGACACGGGGTTGGGCGGGGACCACGGCCACGGCGGCGCTCGCCGTTCTCGCCATGACCGCCGCGACCGCCGGCTGCAAGGCGCAGCCCGCCGACAGCGCGTCCGCGGCCCCGCCGTCACCGCCCCGGGCCACGGCGACCGACGACGCCAAGCCCCCGGCGTCACAGTCGCCCTCACCGGACGCATCGTCGTCGTCCCCGAAGGCCACCCCGACGCCCACGCCGAAGCCGGACCCGCAGGGCACGACGCTGATGGCGAGCGGTTCCGAGGGCAAGCGGGTGCGGGAACTGCAGGCCCGGCTGCGGCAGATCGGCCACTTCGACCGCTCCCCCACCGGCTACTACGGCACCGTCACGGTCGCCGCCGTCCAGTCCTTCCAGGGCAAGCGCGGCCTCTCCCGTACGGGCAGGACGGACACCGTCACCTGGCAGAAGCTGCTCGGCATGACGCACGAGCCGACGGCCGCCGAGCTGAATCCGCCGACCGCCCTGCCCGTCACCAAGCCGGACAAGCGCTGCACGACGGGCCGGGTGCTCTGCATCAGCAAGAACAGCCGGACGCTGTCATGGATGATCGACGGCCGCGTCGTCTCGTCGATGGACGTCCGCTTCGGCTCCCAGTACACGCCGACCCGCAAAGGCACCTTCTCCGTCTACTGGAAGTCACGGCACCATGTGTCGACGATCTACCACACGGCCATGCCGTACGCGATGTTCTTCAGCGGCGGCCAGGCGGTGCACTACTCGGCGGACTTCGCGGCCCGTGGCTACAGCGGTGCCTCGCACGGCTGCGTCAATGTCCGTGACGAGGGAAAGATCGCCTCGCTCTTCGCCCAGGTGAGCACGGGCGACAAGGTCGTCGTCTACGGGTAGTGGGGCCTGTCCGGCCGGAAGGAAAGGGGCGCGGACGGGACCGGGGGAACGTGTCCCGCCCGCGCCAATGCGCTGAGCCGCAGGTACGGGGGGAACCCCGGCTCTGTGCGCTGCCGATGACCAGTCGGCTCACTCTGTACTGCGCCGTGTCCTCGAAAAACGTCACACCTTGTGGTGGGCGGCTTGAAAAGGACTGGCGCGCACGGCTCTCAGCCGGGCGATCCGACGCCACCGAGGGACGCCCGGTCCGCTGCCGGCGAGGAGACCGGGGTCGAGGGTGACTGCGACGGCGGGGTGGTGAACCGGATCGCCGGGAGGGGGTTGGAGCCGCCGTCCCCGTTCGAATCGCCGTCGTCGCTCTGCTCGCCGCCGCTGCCCGGGCCGTTCTGGCCGTCCGTGTCCTTGTCGATCATGCGGTCGCAGAACCGGTCCAGATTGCGGGCACCCTTCGCCAGCGCTTCGAGATACCGTCTGCGGTCGTCGTCCAGCTTGCCGTCGCGGTAGTCGCGGCAGGCCTTGAGCGCCTTGGCGTACCAGTCGCCGGAGGTGCCGTTCCCGGAGCCGTCGGGCTGCTTGCCGTTCTCGGTGCCGTTCCCGGAGCCGTTCCCGGAGCCGTTCCCGGAGCCGTTCCCGGAGCCGTTCTCGGTGCCGTTCTCGGTGCCGTTCGAGGTTCCGCTCGCGGTGCCGTCGGGCTTCCGGTTGTCGTCGCCCTCGCGGTCCTCGCCCTTGCCGGTTCTGCCGTTGTCCCGGTCACCGGTGGGGGCGGAGGGATCCGCCGGCGGTGTGGAGGGCCCCGTCTCCGAGGAGGCGGGTGGCTGTGCGGACGGGCTCTCGTCGGTGACGGCCCCCGAGCCGAGCTCCTCGGGCGTCGCCGCGGCGGAGACGGAGGCCGCCGGTACGGGAGTGTGTTCGCCGAACGGTCCGGGGAGCATCCCGGTGCTCGCGGCCACGGCCACCCCGCCGAGCGCGCAGCCCGCGAAGGAGGCGACCAGGCCGAAGCGGATGGGCCGGCTCCACCCCAGGGAGCGGGTACGGCCGGAGCCTGCGGAGGAAGAGGGGCGGTGCGGGGCGAAGCCGTCGGAGGCGGGCCGGATGTGCACCGGTTCGCGTACGTCGGCCGGTGCCGGTTCGCCCGTCTTCTCGGTGTGCCCCTTCACCAGCGGGTTCGCCGCCCGTGTCCGTGCGCGCGCGGATTGCGCGGCGGTGCGGAAGGCGGCCAGCGCCGCGGCCTCGCCCGGCAGTTCGCCGGTGGCCGGGCGGGCGGCCCGTGCGGCGGCGTCCAGCGCTGCCGCGAGCCTTTCCGCTTCTGTACGCGACTGACCGCCCACGGGATCGACCGGTTCGCCGCGGAGCAATCTCTCCGCCGTGTCCTTGTCAAGCCATTCGTAGTGCTCGTCGGCCATCACATGTCCTTCTGCGTCCACAGACGCGAATGCGTCACACCGGCCGGCGCCGCCGAACCGTTGCGGGAAGGGCGCTGGGCGGGCACGGCGCCGAGTTCCGCCGTACGACCTGCCGTGCTTGTGCGAGGGGCGGGCGGATCCGCCGGATCGCCCGCGGGAACACGGTCCGCGGCGATGCCCGCGCCGCCTTCGGCACGGCCGTCGCCGCCCTCGCCGTCCCCGTCACCGGGGCGGCCGCCGGCATCGTCCGCGTCGTCCGTGCGCAGCAGCTCGGCCAGCCGCTTCAGCCCCCGGTGCGCCGCGGTGCGTACCGCCCCCGGCCGCTTGCCCAGCGTCTGGGCCGCGCTCTTCGCGTCCAGGCCGACGACCACCCGCAGCACCACGGCCTCGGCCTGGTCCTGGGGCAGCTGGGCGATGAGCGACATCGTGCGGCCGGTGGCCAGGGCCTCCATCGCCTCGTCGGCGGTGTCGGACTCGGCCGGCTTCTCCGACAGCTCCGACTCGTCGCCGCCGATCGCGGGACGCCTGCCGCGCATCCGCAGATGGTCCAGGGCACGGTTACGGGCTATCCGTGCCGCCCAGCCGCGGAAGCGGTCGGCGTCGCCGCTGAACCGGTCGAGGTCGCGCGCTATCTGCAGCCAGGACTCGGACGCCACGTCCTCGGCATCCGGATCCCCCACAAGTGTCCGTATGTAGCCCAGAAGTCGCGGCTGTACAGCGCGGTACACAGTACGGAAGGCGTCTTCGTCCCCGTCCTGTGCCGCGAGCACCGCGGCAGTGAGCTCCGCGTCGTCCCCCAGCACTCCCTCAACCTGCCCTGCTGTCCCGAATCGCAGCTGGTCATCACTGCCGCGCCACCCTGCGCGACTCAGCACGCTACGTCCTTCGCGGGGGTCGCGTCCATGGCTTGTACAACCTGCAACATTCTCCCGACACGGTGCGGTGTGACAAAAAACGCAGCGACGGCGCTGAGAGAAGTACGGGGTCGTCCTACGGCCCCGCGGAAGACGACCGGGGCCTCTCCTGTGGGGGGTGGCGGCCCCGGTCGTCCTCGTTCCCCCTCAGTTCTCCCTGTTCGGCCGGTCCGGGATCCCGGCCGGTGCCGTTCCCGGAGGACGCCCTTCCAACCCGGTGACGGACCGGTCCGCGATTCAGTCGACAGCGGTCCTGTCCTTGCCGTCGCTCCCGGTCCGGTTCCCGCTCCCTTTCGACGGCGCCGGCCCGTCCTGCTTCTCCTCGGGCACGGCCTTCTTCTCCGCCTCCCCCTTCGCGTCCCGGTTGCCCTGGGCCTTCTTCGACTCCCCCGGTGACGGCTGTCCGAGGAGCCCGTCGCAGTAGGCCGTAACCGCCGCCTCCGACGCACCGCCCGCGGCCGCCTCCAGCCGTGCGAAGGCGGCCGCGTCCCCGGCCTTCCCGCTGCCCCGGTCGCTGAGGTACACACGGCACAGCGCGACATCGTCCTGTGTCCGGTCGGGCCGGCCGGAAGGGTGCCCGTTGCCCGGAGCATTCGTGGCCCCCGTCGCCGTACCGTCGCCGTCCGGCTGCAGCGACTCCACGCCGGAGGGACGCCCACCGGGTGTCGCGGGAGAGGTGCGCGGGGGGCGTACGGACTCCGCCCCGTCGGGCTCACCGCCTCCGAAAGGTGCCGGAATCGCCCCCGAACCCGCGGCCACCGCGACCCCGCCGAGCGTCGCCGCAGCCACGAAACCGCCGAGCATCACCCGGAACGAGCGCACACCGAGCCGTCGTTTCGCCGGACGCCAGTCGTCACGTCGACGCCGCCACCGCACCACCGAGGCGTGCGCGCCCTCGTCCCGCGCGGCCAGGAAGGCGGCGGTCGCGCGCTTCTCGTCGCCGGGGTCGAGCGCCCCGGTACGCCGCGCTGCTGCGAGCAGTGCGGCAAGTTCAGGTGTCTCCGGCGCTTCGGGCGGCCGCTGCGATTCGTGTCTCATTCTTCATTTCCCAGCGTCCGGCTCACCCCGTTTGTCACAGCACCTGCCGCACGGCCCGGGGACAACTGCCCCGCCAGCCTCTTGAGTCCGCGGTACGCGGACGTGCGGACCGCCCCCGCACGCTTGCCGAGCACGCGCGCCGCCGAAGGACCGTCCAGGCCGACGACCACCCGCAGAAGTACGGCCTCGGCCTGCTCGCGCGGCAGTGTACCGATGATCTCCAGCGCCGCTTGGGTGGAGAGCGTCTCCAAGGCTGCGGCGGCCGTGTCGTGGCCGCCGGGCAGCTGAAGCACGTCCTGTTCGATCAAGGTGGTGCGGGGCCGCCGCTTCAGCTTCCTCAAGTGGTCGAGCGCACGATGGCGGGCGATCATCGCGGTCCAGCCGCGGAACCCTGCTCCGTCACCGCGGAACCGCCCCAGATCGCGGGCTATCTCCAGCCAGGCGTCGGAGGCCACGTCCTCGGCGTCGTCGCCGACCAGTCCGCGTACGTAGCCGAGGAGGCCGGGCTGCACCATCCGGTACGCCACGGCGAAGGCGTCCTTGTCCCCCTGCTGGGCACGCTCGACGGCATCGCCGAGCTCGGCGTCGTACATCTGCCTGCGGCGCTGCTCCCCGCCCGTGCCCAACACACTTCCCTACTCGACGCCCGCTCCGGCACCGGCCACCGTGCCCGTTTCCTGCCGAGGCAGCCCCCACTCTCCTTCTGCGCCCGGAGCCACAGAAATGTCACAGGTTCCCCATACGCGCGAGCTACCCGCATACAGCCTTCCGCTGCGCTGTCCGTCCGTGCAGCAGCAGATACAGCCGATGCACCGATTCCTCCGCCCCCGAGTCGAAGCGGTTGACGACCTTGCCGAGCGGATTCCAGACCCGTCCGTCGGGCATCCGCACGCCCACCGCCTGCCGGAACAGCTCCCGTTGTGCGGCGTCGAAGTCCACCCATGTCCCACCGGCCCTGCGGACGATCACCTCGCCGGTGTATGCCCCGAGCCCCAGCAGAGTCCCTGCGACCCGGTTCCGTTGCGGCTGATCCCGCCGCAGACCGTCGACGATCAGATCGACGAGCCGGAGGCTGGAGACCGAGTAGTCCAGGGGCAGTCGATTGCGCGCCGTGAGCCGGGCGACGAACTCCGATGTGTAGGAGCGCATCACCGCCGCCTCGGGAAACGTTGTCCACTCGTCCCCGCCCATGATTCACCCTGCCCTTCGCCGTGCCGGCGATCACCGGCACTGACCCAGCGTTCAGGGACCCGGGAACATCACGCGAAGGGCGCTGTGTTCGTTCTCACGGCCCGAAACAGGAAGGATTGCTTCCGCTCGCACAACCATTGCCCCACCTCAAGCGTCGCCAACGCCGAACCGGTTTCCGAACCGGATTCCGGCCTCAGCCGATGGCGATACGGGGATGGGCACCCGGCGTGATCCAGGCCATGATCCGATCCATCGTGGCGCGTGGCACCGAGACACAACCGGCGGTGGCACCACTCCCGTTGACATGCAGGAAGATCCCGGCCCCCCGCCCCGGGACGGCGGGCCAGCGGTTGAAGTTGATGACGAGCGCCTTGGCGTACTGGGTGGGGTAGTTGATGAGGTGCTCGCTTCCCCGCTCCCCCGTCTCGACCAGGTCAGCGCACGCCGGCGGGAAGCTCGATCTTCCCGTTGAACGTGCCCTGGTTCTGCTGCCGTACGTCCTGCTCGAACGTGATGTTCTGTCCGCCGTAAGGGATCAGAAAGCCGAACTCGAAGCGGTGGCTCTTGACGCGGTACGTCGTCGCGTCCAGGACCAACACCTCCTCCAGGCCGGACAGGGTGAGCTGCGCGTCGCTCACCGGGATGCCGGCCGTGCGGAGCTGCTCGGCAGTGGGGTCGAACTCCCGCACCGCCTTCTTCGCCCACGCACGGTCCCGGACGGCTGTCAGCTTCTGCTTGTCGCTGCCGACGCGGAGTTCGACCGTGCCGTCCACCGCGGTCAGCTTCACCTCGTCACCGGTGGCGGCCCGCACGTACGCCCGGAACTCCTCGATGGCCGCGACCGGGTCCTCGACCTTGTTCTGCATCTCGGGATCGGAGGCGGGCGCGTCCTTCCACGGTGCGCCCCCTTTCCTGAGGTACGCCGTGCCGTCGACGACGTAGATCTCCTCGTTCTCCTTGGCCCCCTTGCTGCTGGTACTGACGCCCTGCGAGTGCAGCGCCTTTGGCGCCATGCCACGCCGGACCGTGGCCCGGTAGGACGCGGCGCTCTTCCGGCCCTGCAGCGTCAGCCCTTCCTGCCCCTTCACGGAGAACGTCCACGCGCTTTCCTCCGCCATCGCCTTCTCGGCGAGGTCGAGGAAGTCCTCGGGCGACTCGGGCACGGGAGCGGCGGAAGGCTTCGGCGACTCCTTCGTCTCCGGGCTCTTCGACACGGCCGACTCCGACTGCCCGTCCTCAGTGCCGCAAGCGGCGAGCGAGAGCGACAGAGGGAGAAGCAACACAGCACACCTGAAACGAATTCGCACGTACCCATTCCTTCGTCACGACCACCGAGCCTGCACGGCGGGCGGACTGTACAGCAGCATTCACTTCGCGATCACGCCCACGGACATCCCTTCCGAATCAACCCGAATGCCTGCGGAGTGCTCACCGGGGGACGTGCGGTCGCCGCCGCCCGGCAGCTCGCACCACACCGTCTTGGTGCCGGGGCCCTGCTCGGACAGCGCCGCATGCCGGCCGAACTGGCCGAGTACGTGGACCGGGCGCTGGGTACCGACGGTTTCTTCCAGCGCCGCTGCGAGGACGTACGGAAGGCGGAGAGGCGAGGCCACGCCAGCTACTTCGAGCACGTGTTGGAGGCGGAGAAGCACGCGGAGACCATCGAGGAGTGGTGCCCGACGCTGATTCCCGGCCTGCTGCAGACGGACGCGTACGCGCGGGCGGTGGTCCGGGCGGCACACCCGCTGGCGCCCGACGGCGAGGTGGAGGAGAAGGTCACCGCCCGGATGGCACGCGCCAGCCTCTTCGAGGACGACCACAAAGACGCCGGAATACTGGGCGATCCTGCCCGAGTCGCTGCTGCGCCATCCGATTCTGCCACCGGAGCCGGCGAACTCCCCGCGCCCGGGCGAGCCCCGCACCGCACCCAGCGGCTGTGATGCGTGTCACTCTCGGGGGAATCGGTGTGACGTTTGAGCCCCTGCCTTCGCTGGGCACCCCGGGCCGCCTGTGCGACGGGTGGGGCCCGATGAACGTCTGGGTACTTGAACTCTCTTGAGAGGTGGGGCATTTGAGCCCGCGCAGTTCGCATGCGTACAGACCGATGAGCCTGAAGCGCCGCGCCTGGCTGACCGTCGGTGCCGTGGTGCTCGGCGGTGCGGGAGTGGTGACGGTCGCCATCGCCAACCCGTCCGACGGGCCGACCGGCCCCCAGGGGCCGGAGCAGCGTCCGGCGAAGCTGCGGTCACTCGCGCTGGGCGGGGGGACGGCCACCGAACGGACGCTGCCGACCACGAGCACCGCGCCGTTCTCGCTGGTGGGTATCGGCTGGGACGGGGCGGCGAACATGAACGGCGCCGCACAGGTGCGGACCCGGGACGTCGAAACCGGGAAGTGGTCGCCCTGGCGGGAGTTGGAGTTGTCCGCCGACGGGCCGGACGGGCCCGAGAAGGCCGGTGCCCGGCAGGCGACCGAGCCGTTGTGGGTCGGCGCCTCGAACGCCGTGCAGGTGAAGGTGAACTCGGGCAGGGCGCTGCCGAAGGGGCTCAAGCTCCACATGGTGGACCCGGGCGTCAGCAAGACCGAGTCCCGTAACCCGGCGGCCGCCACAACCGCTCCGGACTCCATGGACAACGCCGCGTTCGTCGCGGAGGAAACCGCGAGCCCGTCGGCGACGAGCACGACCGATGCGCCCACGGGTACACCCACGGAGCCGGCCGCGCCGACCGACACCGCGACGGCCACGGACGCAGCGACGCCGACCGCCACTGCCTCCGCCTCCGAGACGGCCACCGCTTCGCCCACTCCGGAGCCGACGGCGACCGTACCCACCGCGCCGCCGTCGACCGTCAACCGGCCGCCGATCATCAGCCGCGCCCAGTGGGGCGCCGACGAGTCTCTGGTCGAGGACGCACCGGAGTACATCGACAAGGTGCAGGCGGTCTACATCCACCACACCGTCGACACGAACAACTACAGCTGCGCCGACTCCGCCGCCATGGTCCGCGCGATCATGACGTACCACGTGAAGACCGAGGGCTGGAACGACCTCGGCTACAACTTCCTGGTCGACAAGTGCGGCCAGATCTTCGAGGGCCGCGGCGGCGGTGCCGACCTCCCGGTCAAGGGCGCCCACTCCTACGGCTTCAACTCGTACTCGACCGGCATCTCGCTGCTCGGCAACTTCGAAACCGGCAAGCCGACCCAGGCCGCCCTGCAGTCCGCCGCCCGGGTCGCCGCCTGGAAGCTCGGCCAGTACGGCGTCAGCCCCACCGCCAAGGTGACGCTGACCCGCATCGTCACCGACGCGGACGGCAATACCAAGCCCGCCGGTGACGTCACGTTCAACACCATCGCCGGACACCGCGACGGGTTCGCCACGGCGTGCCCGGGCGCCAACCTGTACGCCAAGCTCGGCGCGATCCGCACGTACGCGACCAACGGCACCCGCAATGCCGCGATCCCGACCACCGACTTCAACCGGGACGGCGTCACCGACCTGGTCGCCGGTCTCCCGAAAGCGGCGAGCAGCGCGGGCCGCGTCACCGTGCTGCCCGGCACCGAGGACGGCCCGGGCTCGGCCGCGAAGCGGACGCTGGACCAGAGCAGCGCGGGCGTGCCCGGCGGCTCCGAGGCGGGTGACCTGTTCGGGTCGTCCAACGCCTGGGGCGATGTGAACGGCGACGGGTACGCGGACCTGGTCATCGGCTCGCCGGGCGAGGACTATTCGCAGGCCGACAATGGCACGGTCGTCGTGATGTACGGCCCCGGCCTCACGACCGGCAAGGGTTACTCGATCACCGAGTCCGGCCGGATCGGCGGCGAGAAGCTCGGTACGACGGTCACCTCGGGCGACTTCAACGCCGACGGCAAGGCCGACATCTTCTCCGTAGCACCGGGCAAGCCGGGGCGTTGGTGGGCCTGGGACGGCAAGACCGGCGCGGCCAAATCCGGTTACCTGAACACCGCCGCGTACACCGCTGCCGTGAGCTACGCGGCCGCGGTCACCGGCGACTTCAACAAGGACGGCTACGCGGACGCCGCCGTCAACTACCGTGATCCGAGCGGCGTCGGACGCCTGCTGTGGCTGAAGGGGTCCACCACCGGACTCCAGCGGGTCGGCATCCTCGATGCCCGTGGCGGACGCTCGCTGGCCGCCGGTGATCTCAACGGCGACGGCGCCACCGACCTGGCGGTCGGCCAGCCGTCCGCCACCGAGTCCGGGCACACCGCCAAGGGCGGCGCGGTCACGGCCGTATTCGGCTCGGCCACCGGTCTGACCTCCACCGGCCGCAAGACGATCCACCAGGACACCACCGGTGTACCGGGCGGCGGCGAGACCGGCGACGACATGGGAGCATCCGTCTCCATAGGCGACGTCGACCTCGACGGGTACGGCGACATCCTCACCGGCGCACCGGGCGAGGACCTCACCCGCGGCGGCGTGAACCAGAGCAACGCCGGCCAGGTCTTCCTGATCCGCGGCTCCGCCACCGGCCCCACCGGCACCGGGGCCGTCGGATACAGCCAGGACACCACGGGCATCCCCGGCTCCACCGAGCCGGGCGACCGGCTCGGCTCGTCCGTGTCCCTCACCGACCTCTCCGGCTACAGCCGGGCGGACATCGCGATCGGCGCGGACGGCGAGGACGCCGGCAACGGCACGATCCTGCAGATCGACAACACCAGCACCTCGGGCATCAAGCCGGACACCGGCCTGTACTACGGAGCGTCGGCGCTGGGTTCACCCACCGGGATCCGGATCGGGCTGACCCTGGCCCCGTAGCACCCGGGCCGCTTGCGTCATTCGCACACATACTGGAGCCCCTCGGCCTGACCCGGGGGGCTCCTGCCTTGTGCGGAGCCTTTCGGGTCAGGCCCGGCCGCGGGCCTGGCGCGACACCACCGCGCGCAGTACCCGGCGGCCTTCGGTCGACAGGTCGAGCACCCGGCGCAGGGCGGCACCGCCGCCCACGGTGCCCGTGGTCTCCGCGAGGGTCTCCAGGATCTGGATCTGGCGACGCAGTTCACCGGCGAGAAGCGGACCGGCGCCTTCCGGGCCTTCGGTGCGGCAGCGGTTCAGCAGTTCGGTGCGGTCCTCGGACTCGGCCTCGTCCCTGCCCTGGGCGTCGAACCGGCAGTGGGTCTCCAGCGCGGCAAGCGAACAGGCATCGGCCCACTCCCGCAACTCCGGCGCCGCCCGGTCCACAGGTGCCTCGCCCAGCAGCTTCCGGATCTGTGGCGTCGCCCCCGCCATGTCGGCCGTGGCATCCAGCGTCGCGCGCACCTCCGCGAGGCGGTCCAGCCACACGGAGCCGTCCGCGCACCCCGCCCGGAGCGCGCGCAGCGGATCCGGGTCGGAGCCCTCGGCGGGCTGTGGCAGGCAGCGGTCGAGGCAGGCAACCGCGCTCGCGGCCAGCCCCCGTTCATCGGCGGCGGCGATCAGTTCCAGCAGGCTCATCGGCGTCTCCCGTCGGCCGCGTCCCCGTGCGTGCGTGCACGGTGACGGAGCGCTTCCCGTTACCGCGTTCAGCGCCGGATGACTCAAAAGCGTCACCGAGGAGGCCGAATAGCATCGCTCAGCGGCCGCGTCCCGCTACCCCTGTGCGCCGAGCGGATACACGCCGAGGGCCGCCCGCTCCCCCTGCATCCGGGTCAGCTTGCGTACGAAGAGGATCGCGAGCACCGCCGCCACGATGTCGAACGCGTCGGACGCCATCACCAGGCCCGCCGCGTCGATGATCTCCTGCGTCTCCTCGGCCCTCATGTACTGCCGGGACGTGACCCAGGAGAAGGCAAGCGAGCAGACCCACGCCCCCCACCACAGATTCATCGGGGTGGCCGGGACCGTGCGCCAGCTGCCGTCGGTGTTGGTCTGGGCACTCGCGGTCCAGATGCCGCCCGCGATCCGGCGCGGCAGCACCAGGTTGGCGACCGGGATGAACCAGGCGCCGACCGCCCAGCCGGGCGACATCGGCTGCGTGCTCGGGTCGAACACCTCGGCGTTCATCCGCACCCGCCGGAACCAGATGATGAAGACGATGCCGGTGGCCAGGGTCATGACACCCTGCAGCACACCGGCGGACCCGTACAGATTGTCCGCCAGGGTCGCCTCCGCGTCGTCGTACGTCGCGAAGTCGTTCTCCAGCCCGTTCGCGAGCAGGCTGCGGATGTTCAGCCCCGCTGCCACGGCGAGCAGGTCGGCCACGGCGACGACGGCCAGCAGAATGACGACGGCCTTCGCGAGCCCGTCCGGCGAGCGCAGATACTGCTGCGGAGCGACGAAGGCCGGGACCGGCGGCACCGGTGCCGCCGCCCCGGCCGGTCCGGCGCAGAGAAGACAGTGTCCGTCCGAGGTGACCGGCGGTCTGAGATGACAGGTGGAGCACAGCACGATGTGGAACCCCCCAGGATTCTGAGCTCGAAGCGCAAGGAACGCGCGCCCCTCCCCCGGAGCGCGCGGCATGCGAACGTAACCCTTGCCCACCCCCCTGTCCACGGGGAATCCGGTCCGCCCCGCTCAGCCCACCCCGTCGATCCGCGCGGCCAGTGCCCGGAACTGATCCCAGCTCAGCGCCGGTTTGCCCGGGTCCCACAGCTTCTGGGCCGTCGCCCGCAGCGGCATCCGGATGCCCTGCGCCACCTGCGCCGGGGTCTGCGCGTTCGGGAGGTCGCCCCACACCGCGAACCGGCCGCCCAGGATCTGGCCGGAGTAGCGCGCCGGGACGGGCTGGGTGCCGCGCAGGACGAGCGGGGTCCACTGTTCGTAGATCCGCTTGCCCGTGGGGTAGACGAAGTTGTTGGGCTGACCGAGTACGTAATAGAGGAACTCGTCGTTGAGGTTCACCACGCGCCGTCCCTCGCGCAGATACTCCTCCGGCAGCCGGGCGCCGTACTCCCTGCCCGTCCAGTACTCGACCTCGATGTCCTTGTCGGCGTGGACGACTCCGTCGCGGAAGAAGCCGTCGTTCCAGGCCTTGGGCTGCTTGCCGTGCGGCCGCACCACCGCCGCGCGGTCGTTGAGCCAGCCGGTGGCGAGGTCCTTGATGCCGGCCTGTGGTCCGTATTTCTGCTGGGCGGCGCGTTGCAGCTGTGGGTACGAGGCGGCCGGGTCCTTCGCCATCAGGGCGCGGTACTCGTCGGCGCCGAGATGCCAGTACCGGCCGCCGAACAGCTCGGTGAACTCGCCGAGGAGTTCATCGATGAGCTTCGCCGCCCCCGGATTGGAGATGTCGAGCGATCCGGTCGAGCGCGCACCCGACACATTGCGCAGCTGGAGGTCGGGGTGGGCGCGCAGGACCGCGCCCAGATGGCCCGGGGAGTCGATCTCGGGGACGACCTCGATGTGCAGCCGGCCCGCGAGGCCGAGGATCTGCCGCACCTCCGCCTTGGTGAGGTGTTGCGGCGAGACCACTTCGGGGTGGGTGTCGGACTGGATACGGAACGCCTGGTCGTCGGAGAAGTGCAGGCCGAGCTGGTTGAGCTTGAGGTCGGCCATCTCGCGCAGCCGGTCCTCGATCCAGGCGACGGTGTAGTACTTGCGGGCGATGTCGAGGTTGAGGCCGCGCTGCGGCCGGTCGGGGCGGTCGCGTACCTCGCCCTCGGGCATTTCGCCGTCGGCGCGCACCGACTGTTTCAGGGTTCGGGTTCCGTAGAAGACACCGGCCTGGTCGGGGCCGCTGATCGTGACCCGCCCGTCGTGCGTTCTGAGGGTGTACGACTCCGGGTTGCCCTTGCCGGGAGTGAGGGCCAGCTCCACATCGCCCGCGCGGGCGGGGACGTCACCCCGGTAGTGGATCTTCAGTTCCTCGGCGAGCAGTTGCCCCTCGTCCGCGAGCGTCCCGCTGCCGTCGGCGATGACGACCCCGGCGGCCGGGCCGGGCCGCCAGCCGGGGCCGCGGGCGGCAATGTGCTCGCGTACGGCGGGGATGGTGCGGGGCGGAGTGGAGAGCGGGTAGCTCCGGGTCGGCGAGGGGGCGGCCGAGGCGCGCGAGGGCGTGCGGGATCCCGACTCCCCCGCGAGTCCGCTGTCGGAGCTTTCCGGCCAGACGACGACGGCGATCGTCGCGGCAGCCGCCGCGGTGAGGAGCGCACCGGCCACAAGAGCGCCGCGTGAGGGCGACATCGGTCAGAAACCTCCGGCATCGATGGGAAATGGAGCATAAGTCAGGAGATAGCCAGGCAATCTTCCTGAAATACGGCCCAACAGACGTTCCGAAACTCTCCCGTCCGGGTGAAGTTCGCGCATCCGTCGGACGACCGTTGCCCGGCCTCGCTACCTTTGAGGCACATTCGTCTCTCCCTTCACCCTGCATCCGCCTGGTCTCACCCGTCCCGCCCCATTCCAGGTTCACCGATGCCGTTGATTCGAGGAGCCCACGCTGTCCAGGTCCAGCGAGTCCCACGCCGGCCTCCCGAAGCGACTGCGGCGACCGGCCACCCGGACGGCCGTACCCGTCCAGAAATCCGGGCCGGCACAGGACCGGGCCGACGCCCCGGAGCTCGACCGCTTCAACACCGCACCGTCCGCCGAGGCCGAGGCCGCCCTGCTGGACTGCTTCGGCAGCCGGCGGTGGGCCGGGCGGGTGGCCGCCCACCGCCCGTACCCCGACCTGGACACGCTGCTGGCCGCCGCCGACGAGGCGGGCTACGACCTGTCCCCGCCGGATCTCGCCGAGGCACTCGCCGCCGAGGTCTCCCCCGGACTGCACCACGCCGCGCCGTACTCCGCCCACCTCGCGCTCCGGGCCGCGCACGCGGCGTACGAGTGCCGCTTCGGCCATGTCTTCGTGATCTGCCTGGACGGATTCGAGCCCGCCGAACAGCCGGACCAGGTGCTCGCCGGAATCCGTGCCAGGCTGGGTCACGACCCCGACCAGGAGCGGGTGGTCACCGCGGACGAGATGCGGCGACTCGCCCGGGGCCGCATCATCGAGCTGGTATCGGGTTCATAACGGAATGGGGCCGGTCAGCCCTGCCGCCCAGTCCGTTCTAGCCCGTCCGTGGCTGTTTGATTGCCACTTTGATCACACCAGAGGCCCCCGCGCGAACGAACCGACAAACCGTCGCTACGATGGCCGGGGCCGGTGGACCGTACCCGGCCGGGTCAGACCGACAGTCAAGCCGGCCGGCCCCAATCCCCGCTCCCGGAGGGTTCTTCCGTGCCGGCTGGAACGCTGTACCGCGGCCGGGAAGGCATGTGGTCCTGGGTGGCTCATCGAGTCACCGGTGTCCTCATTTTCTTCTTCCTGTTCGTACACGTCCTGGACACCGCTCTCGTCCGCGTTTCCCCCGAGGCCTACGACGACGTCGTGGCCACGTACAAGACGCCGATCGTCGCGCTCCTCGAATACGGCCTGGTGGCCGCCATTCTCTTCCACGCGCTGAACGGTCTCCGCATCGTCGCCGTGGACTTCTGGGCCAAGGGCCCGCGCTACCAGAAGCAGATGCTCTGGTCCGTCGTGGGTGTCTGGGTCGTGCTGATGGTCGGGGCCCTGTACCCCGTCCTCGGCCACGCCGTACGCGAAGTCTTCGGGAGCTGAGGCCAATGTCCACCGAGTCCTCCGCCGCGATCGGCTCCGTCGAGGGCGTCAGCCTCTACGACGTCGACCACCCGGCCCCGGTCATCGAGCCCCCGCGTCAGCGGACGGCCAAGACCCCCAAGGGTTCGCGCACCAACTTCGAGATGTACGCCTGGCTCTTCATGCGCCTGTCGGGCATCGTCCTGGTCGTCCTGGTCCTGGGCCACCTGCTGATCCAGCTGGTGCTGGACGGCGGCGTCTCCAAGATCGGCTTCGCCTTCGTGGCGGGCCGCTGGGCCTCGCCGTTCTGGCAGGTCTGGGACCTGGCGATGCTGTGGCTGGCCATGCTGCACGGCGCCAACGGCCTCCGTACGGTCATCAACGACTACGCCGAACGGGACAACACCCGCTTCTGGCTGAAGATGCTGCTGTACACCGCCACGGTGTTCACCGTCCTGCTGGGCACGCTGGTGATCTTCACCTTCGACCCGAACATCCGCTAGGCGCCGGGCCAGAGGGACCAGAGGAAATCATGCAGATCCACAAGTACGACACCGTCATCGTCGGCGCCGGCGGCGCCGGTATGCGGGCGGCCATCGAGTCCACGAAGCGCAGCCGTACCGCCGTGCTCACGAAGCTCTACCCGACCCGCTCCCACACGGGCGCCGCGCAGGGCGGCATGGCCGCCGCGCTCGCCAACGTGGAAGAGGACAACTGGGAGTGGCACACCTTCGACACGATCAAGGGCGGCGACTACCTGGTCGACCAGGACGCCGCCGAGATCCTGGCGAAGGAGGCCATCGACTCCGTTCTCGACCTGGAGAAGATGGGCCTGCCGTTCAACCGCACGCCCGAGGGCCGTATCGACCAGCGTCGCTTCGGCGGCCACAGCCGTAACCACGGCGAGGCCCCGGTCCGCCGGTCCTGCTACGCCTCGGACCGCACCGGCCACATGATCCTCCAGACGCTGTACCAGAACTGCGTCAAGGAGGGTGTGGAGTTCTTCAACGAGTTCTACGTCCTGGACCTCCTGCTCCAGGAGGACCCCGAGACCGGGCTGAAGAAGTCCGCGGGCGTCGTCGCGTACGAGCTGGCGACCGGCGAGATCCACGTCTTCCAGGCGAAGGCGATCATCTTCGCCTCCGGCGGCACCGGCAAGTTCTTCAAGGTGACGTCGAACGCGCACACCCTGACCGGTGACGGCCAGGCCGCCGCCTGGCGCCGCGGCCTGCCGCTGGAGGACATGGAGTTCTTCCAGTTCCACCCGACGGGCATCTGGCGCATGGGCATCCTGCTGACGGAGGGCGCCCGTGGTGAGGGCGGCATCCTCCGCAACAAGGACGGCGAGCGCTTCATGGAGAAGTACGCGCCCGTCATGAAGGACCTCGCGTCCCGTGACGTCGTGTCCCGCTCCATCTACACGGAGATCCGTGAGGGCCGCGGCTGCGGTCCCGAGGGCGACCACGTCTACCTCGACCTCACGCACCTGCCGCCGGAGCAGCTGGACGCCAAGCTCCCGGACATCACCGAGTTCGCGCGTACGTACCTCGGCATCGAGCCCTACACGGACCCGATTCCGATCCAGCCGACCGCGCACTACGCCATGGGCGGCATCCCGACCAACGTCGAGGGCGAGGTGCTGGCCGACAACACCACCGTCGTCCCGGGCCTGTACGCCGCCGGCGAGGTCGCGTGCGTCTCCGTGCACGGCGCCAACCGTCTGGGCACCAACTCGCTGCTCGACATCAACGTCTTCGGACGCCGTTCGGGCATCGCCGCCGCCGAGTACTCCGCGAAGCACGACTTCGTCGAGCTTCCCGAGAACCCGGCGCAGATGGTCGTCGACCAGGTCGAGCGGCTGCGCAACTCGACGGGCACCGAGCGGGTCGCGGCGATCCGTCTGGAGCTGCAGGAGTGCATGGACGCCAATGTGATGGTGTTCCGCACCGAGCAGACCATCAAGACGGCCGTCGACAAGATCGCCGAGCTGCGCAAGCGCTACCTCAACGTGTCCATCCAGGACAAGGGCAAGCGGTTCAACACGGACCTCCTGGAGGCCATCGAGCTGGGCAACCTGCTCGACCTGGCCGAGGTCATGGCGACCTCCGCGCTGGCCCGCAAGGAGTCCCGCGGCGGTCACTACCGCGAGGACTACCCGAACCGCGACGACGTCAACTTCATGCGCCACACCATGGCGTACCGCGAGGTCGCCGACGACGGCACCGAGTCGATCCGGCTCGACTACAAGCCGGTCGTCCAGACCCGCTACCAGCCGATGGAGCGTAAGTACTGATGGCTACCCCCACTATGGACAAGGTGGAAGCGGAGTCCGCCTCCCCGTACATCACGGCCACCTTCCGGATCCGCCGCTTCAACCCCGAGGTCTCCGACGAGGCCCAGTGGCAGGACTTCCAGATCGAGATCGACCCGAAGGAGCGTGTTCTCGATGCCCTTCACAAGATCAAGTGGGACATCGACGGCACGCTGACGTTCCGTCGCTCCTGCGCGCACGGCATCTGCGGCTCCGACGCGATGCGGATCAACGGCAAGAACAGGCTCGCCTGCAAGACGCTGATCAAGGACATCAACCCGGAGAAGCCGATCACGGTCGAGGCCATCAAGGGCCTCACGGTCCTCAAGGACCTCGTGGTCGACATGGACCCGTTCTTCCAGGCGTACCGCGATGTCATGCCCTTCCTCATCACCAAGGGGAACGAGCCGACCCGCGAGCGTCTGCAGTCCGCCGAGGACCGCGAGCGGTTCGACGACACCACCAAGTGCATCCTGTGCGCCGCGTGCACGTCCTCGTGCCCGGTGTTCTGGAACGACGGCCAGTACTTCGGCCCGGCGGCGATCGTCAACGCCCACCGCTTCATCTTCGACTCGCGCGACGAGGGCGGCGAGCAGCGCCTGGAGATCCTCAACGACCGTGATGGCGTGTGGCGTTGCCGCACCACCTTCAACTGCACGGACGCCTGCCCGCGTGGCATCGAGGTCACCAAGGCGATCCAGGAGGTCAAGCGGGCGCTGATCACGCGCCGCTTCTGACCGCCACTGGCGCACCAGTTGCATCCGAGGCCCCGTTTTCCGCACGAACACTGCGGGAAGCGGGGCCTCTTGCTGCACCGCGCGGGTCTTGACGGTACGGTCATGCGGAACCGGACACCGGTTCGCCGCCTCCGGCGCAGCAAGGCACGGGGCGCACAGGCTTGATCGAAAGCGGGGAACGTTGAGCGATCCGAATCCGTACGCGGACGACTCATACAAGTGGGGGCCTCCCCAGCAGCCGGGCAATCCGCCCACCGTCGCGGACGGCCAGGGGCATGGCCTGCCCGGCTCGGGCACGCCGGCCTACGGCTACCCGCAGCAGCTGCCCGAGTCCGCGGCCCAGCCCGGCCCCGGCTATGGCTACCCCCCGGAGCAGGCGGGCCAGCCGACCATGCCCGGTTACGGCCATCCGCAGCAGCCGGGCCTGCCGCCCGGCGGCGGTGTGCCGATGCTGACGTTCGGCGACATCACCGTCATGAACGACCAGATCGTGACGCCGGCCGGCACGATGCCCCTCAAGGGCGCCGTGTGGACGGCCACGGACCTGTCGCGCACCGAGGAGAAGATCCCGACGGTCGCGATCGTGCTCGCGATCGTCTTCGCACTGCTCTGCCTGGTCGGTCTGCTCTTCCTCCTGATGAAGGAGAAGAAGACGACCGGCTTCATCCAGGTCTCGGTGACCAGCGGCGGCAGACACCACTCGACGATGATCCCGGCGACCGGCCCGGAGACCTTCCATATGGTGATGGCCCAGCTCAACACGGCCCGCGGGATGAGCATCTGACGGTCCGCAGGGATGGCCCGCCTCCAGCACGCCGTCGCCGTCGTCGTGCTGGATCGTGACCGGCTCCATGCGTACGCCGGGCCGGTCTGCGATCTCGCCGAGTCCACCCGGGCCCGGGGCGGGAACATCGTGCTGCCCGACGGGCTCTGAGCCCGGTCAAGGGCCGCCATCTTGCACCGGGTGCCCGTTACGAGCCCCTCGGCACCGACACCGAGGGGCTGGAGGCGACGATCACGTCGCCAGAGACCCTGACGACCGAGCCGGCTGAGCGCCCGGCACCCCGCGCCTCAGTCCCACTCGGCGCCGCCCCGGTCCTCGGCGACCACCATGATGCGCCGCAGCATGTCGTTGAGCAGTGTGCGTTCGTCCTTGTCGAGGACGCCGAGGAGCCGGTACTCCTCGTGGCCGAGGACGTCCATCGCGCCCAGCCAGGTCGAGCGGCCCTCGTCGGTGAGTTCCACATCGACCCGTCGGCGGTCGGTGGTGGAGGGCGTACGGCGGACGAAGCCGCGCCGTTCGAGCGCGTCCAGACGGCCCGTGACGGAGGCGGGCGCGAGGTCGAGGTCGGCGGCGAGCTCGGAGGGGGCGGCCTTCCCGCCGCGTCCGGCCAGCTTGTGGATCGTGTCGAACTCCTGGCGGTCCAGGTCGAAGTCGACCAGGGACTGTTCACGCACCCGGCGCAGATGGACGGAGAGCCTCTTCATACGAATCACCGCGCCCTCGACATCGGGATCGAGGTCGGGAAGGACGGGCTTCCAGCGCTCCACATGTCCGTCGGTCCAGTCGCGTCGTTCCATGGGGAAAGCGTACGCCCGGCACCCGACCACACTTCGGAGCCAGATATTTCATTGACGAATAGTTCGGTACCGAAATAGGTTGCGCGCATGCCGCACCCCTTGCGCACGCGCGCCTTCCGCCTGCTCTTCATCGGACGCACCCTCTCCCTCCTCGGCGACTCCGCCATCCCCACCGCCCTCTCCCTGGCCGTCTATCTGGCCACAGGATCGACCGGAGCGCTCGCCCTGGTCCTGGGATGCGCGATGATCCCCAAGCTGCTCCTACTGCCACTGGGCGGCGTCGTGGGCGACCGCTTCAACGCCCGCACCGTCGCGCTCACCACCGATCTCGTACGGTGCGTGACCCAGCTCTTCGTCGGCGCGGAGCTGCTCGGCGGCTCCCCCGCGCTCTGGCAGATCGCCCTCGCCGAGGCGATCGGCGGCGCCGCCGGGGCGTTCGCGATGCCGACCGTGTCACCGCTGATCCGCGGCACCGTGGCGGAGTCGGGGCTGCTGCACGCCAACTCACTGATGGCGGTGGTCAACAGCGCGACCCGGCTCGGCGGCCCGGCCCTCGCCGGAGCCCTGATCCTCACCGCGGGCCCGGGCTGGGCCTTCGTGCTGGACGGCGCCAGCTTCGCGGTGAGCGCGGCACTGCTGTGCGCCATGAAGGTCCGGCATGTGCCCATCCCCCGACGCTCCCTGCTCACCGACCTCAAGGAGGGCTGGAGCGAGGTCAGGGGCCGCGACTGGTACTGGACGAGCCTGATCGCCCACGCCGCCTGGAACGGCGCGGCAGCCGTCCTGATGACCGTGGGTCCGTCGCTCTTCGTCCGGGAGCTGGGCGGCAAGGGCGTCTGGGTCGCCCTCCTCCAGACCGGCGCGGTCGGCCTGCTCCTCGGCTCCCTGCTGGCCGGCCGGGCCCACCCCCGCCGCCCGGTCCTGATCGCCAACCTGGGCCTCGCCACGTACGCCCTCCCGCTCGGCCTCCTCGCCGTCCACGCGCCCGTTGTCGTGACCATCGCCGCGTACGGCATCGCACAGGCCGGGCTCGGCTTCCTCAACCCGGTCTGGCAGACCTCGGTCCAGTCCGCCGTGCCCGCGCACGCCCTGGCCCGCGTGACCTCGTACGACTGGCTGCTCTCCCTCGGCGCGATGCCGCTCGGATATGCACTGGCCCCGCTCGCCGCCTCGGCCTGGGGCGCCGAAGTCCCCCTGGCCGTCGCTGCGGTGACGGTCGGTGCCGCCTGCCTGGCGACGGCGGCGGTGCCGGGCGTACGGCGCTTCGGGGCGCCCGGCAAGCAGGAGGAGCGGGCAGCCGAGGTACCTGCTTGAACATGTTCAAAGACAGGTCTACAGTCCATGACAACCGCTTTTGAACGCGTTCAAGGGAGGGTGGGGCATGGACCTCACTGTTGTCGCGTACGTCATCTACCTGCTGATCAGCATGGCGCTCACCGTCTGGGTGGCGCGCACGCTCAGCCGCAACGGCAGGGTGTTCCTCGCCGATGTGCTGCACGGGAACGAGAAACTGGCCGATGCCGTCAACCACCTGCTGGTGGTCGGCTTCTACCTGGTCAACCTGGGCTTCGTCACCCTCTATCTGAGGAACGACAACGGGGTCGCCGACGCCCGCGGGCTCTTCGAGGCGCTGTCGGTGAAGCTCGGCGTCGTCCTGCTCGTCCTCGGCGTGCTGCACCTCGGCAACGTCTATGTGCTCAACAAGATCCGCCGCAGGAGCCTGATGGAGCGTGAGCAGACCCCGCCCGTACCGCCACAGGGCTGGACGGGTCCGGGCAACGGTCCGTGGGCCGCACCCGCCACCAAGGCCTGAGCGCGCCATGACGGCCGGAACAGGCGGGCAGCGGCTGTCCGTCGAACGCCTCACGGTGCTGTACGACGCGCAGTGCTCGCTCTGCGCCCATCTGCGCCAGTGGCTGATGAAGCAGCGTCAGCTCGTCCCGCTCGACCTCGTCCCTGCGGCCTCCGAAGAGGCGCGCCGCCGCTTTCCCGGACTCGACCACGCAGGGACGCTCGACGAGATCACCGTGATCGGCGACCGGGGGCAGATCTACCGCGGGACCGACGCATGGATCGTCTGCCTCTGGGCGCTGGCCGAACACCGGCCCAGGTCCCACTGGCTGACCACCCCGACGGGCCGCCCGTTCGCCCGGGCGACCGTGCTCGCCGCCGCGAAGTACCGGTCACTGACCGCGGCACCGTGCGGCGACGGGGACAGTGCCTGTACGGTCCCCGGACCTGGGGACTGACCGGGGCGGATACCCTCGGGACTGTGGTGAAGGAAGCGAAGGACGTGAAGGAAGTCAAGGCTCCCAAGAGCGAGCAGACCCGCACACTCATCCTCGAAACCGCGCTCCGGCTCTTCCAGGAACGCGGCTACGACAAGACGACGATGCGGGCCATCGCCCAGGAGGCCGGCGTCTCCGTCGGGAACGCCTACTACTACTTCACGAACAAGGAACACCTCGTCCAGGGCTTCTACGACCGGCTCGCCGCCGAGCACGAAGCGGCGGTCCAGCCGGTCCTGAACGGCGACAAGGACCTCGCGGTGCGGATGCGCGGGGTCCTGCTCACGTGGCTGGACGTGGCGGAGCCGTACCACCGCTTCGCCGCTCAGTTCTTCAAGAACGCCGCCGACCCGGAGAGCCCGCTCAGCCCGTTCTCGGCGGATTCGGTCGCGGCCCGCGAGGCGGCGATCTCCATCCACCGGCGGTGCCTGGCCGGCTCCGACGCCAAAACCGATCCCGAACTGGCCGAGCTGTTGCCGCAGTTGATGTGGCTGATGCAGATGGGCCTGGTGCTCTACTGGGTGTACGACCGGACGGAGCACACCGAACGCAGCCGCCGCCTGGTCGAGCGCTCCGCCCCGATCGGTGCCCGAGCCATCGCACTCTCCCGGTTCCGGGCGCTGCGACCGCTGGTGCGGCAGATTCACGAGGTGCTGGAGGAGTTCCTGCCCGGCGCCGCGAAGCGTCGGGCCTAGGCAGCCCCCAGGCAGCGGGGCGGCCTCCCGGCAGTGCCGGGAGGCCGCCCCTCGGATCCGTCGTACGCGCCGGGTCCGGCGCGGCGGACCGTCAGATCCGCTTCAGTTCCCACAGCCGCCAGAGGCCGGTGCCGTCCGAGAGGTACTGCGAACCGGAGACATCGGTCGTGCTGACGACATAGTCCTTCTTCTGCCACAGCGGCACGAGCGGCACGTCCTCACCGACCAGCGCCTGGAGCTCCTTGAAGTCCGCCGAGGTACGGCCGCGGTCGCCGTACTGCTGCGTGGCTCCGATCAGGGCGTCCACCTTCTTGCTGGAGTAGCCGTTGTGGAGGCTGTTGTTGCGGCCGACCAGCGGCTGGCTGAAGGTGTCGGAGTCCGGGTAGTCGGGGAGCCAGCCTACGGTGTACATGTCGTACTTGCCGGCCGCGTACTCCTTCTGGAACTTCTGCCAGTCGTCGACGGCCTTGACCGTGACCTTGAACAGCTCGTCCGCCTCCAGCTGGCGGCGCAGTTCCCCGGTCTCCTTCGCGTACGCCTCGTCGCCGCCGGCGTAGGCGAAGGTGATCGGCAGCGGCGTCTGCACACCGGCCTCCTGCATCAGCTTCTTGGCGCGCTCGGGGTCGGGCGAGGGGTAGGCGTCGAAGAACGGTGTGCTGTGCCCGATGTAGCCCTGAGGGATCAGCGAGTAGAGCGGTTCGACCGTGCCCTTGTAGACATCGGTCACCAGCGGTCCGCGGTCGATGATCGACGCGATGGCCTGCCGGACCCTCTTGTCGGCGAACGGGGAGCCGTCGCGGACGTTGAAGACGAGATTGCGGATCTCGGCGCTGTCCGCCTCGGTGACGCGCAGATCGGGGTCGCCGGGGTTCAGCTCGGCGAGTGTGGCCGGCGGCAGCTGGCGGTGCGTCACATCGATCTGTCCGGACTTCCAGGCCGCCAGGAGTCCGTCCGACTCCTTGTAGTAGTGCACGATGACCGGGACACCGGTCTTGTTCAGCGCACCCTTGTACCGGGGGTTGGGGACCAGCTCGGCGGTGGCGCCCGGCCGGTACGACTTCAGGATGTAGGGGCCCGAGCCGTCGACCGTGTTTCCGGCCCGAAGCTTGTTCGGCGGGTACGACTCGCGGTCGACGATCGAACCGGCTCCCGTGGCGAGCTTCTGCGGGAAGGTCGCATCGCGCGAGGAGAGATTGAAGGTGATGGTGCGGCCCTCGGCCACCACGTTCTTGAGGCTCGGGAACAGCACCGACGGACCGACAGCCGTCTTGATCCTGATCATGCGCTCGATGGAGTACTTGACATCGGCAGCGGTCATCTTGCGACCGTTGGAGAAGAACAGATCGTCGCGCAGCTCGCACTGGTACGTCTGGAGCTTCTGGCCGATGAACCCACAGCTCTCGGCGGCGTCGGGTTCGGGGACGACCGCCCCGGACTTGAACGTCATGAGGGACTGATAGATGTTGCTGTACATCGCCCAGGAACCGGCGTCGTACGCACCCGCCGGGTCGAGCGAGGTGACTTCGTCCGTCGTACCGACCGCGATCGGGTCCTTCTTCACCTCGTCCGAGGGAAGCAGCTGCCAGGCGCCGACGCCTGCGATGACCAAAACCGCGAGAATCGTGAGAATCCGTAGCCGGATCGACCGCATTGCCGTGCTCTCCCTTACCAGCCCCACCTCGGCGTTGTGCTCAGATACGCACATCACCGCATGTTCGCGCTCAGCCAATCACACGATTTTCACATCTGGAAGAGCAAAAGTGGGACTCATAGCCTTTTGTTCGGCACTTGAAACCTTGAGTCGATCGACAAGGTCTGCAACAGGCCGTCGACGGAGTGTCAGGCCTGCCGGGAGGCGAGCTCCACGACGGTGATGTCGGAGGGTGCACCGACCCGTACGGGCGGCCCCCAGGCGCCCGCTCCACGCGAGACGTACAGCTGGGTGTCGCCGTAGCGGTCGAGCCCGGCGACCGTGGGATTGGCCAACTCGGCGATGAAATTGCCCGGCCAGAGCTGGCCACCGTGGGTGTGGCCGGAGAGCTGGAGGTCCACGCCGTGGGCGACGGCATCGTGGATGACGACGGGCTGGTGGGCGAGGAGGACGGCGGCGCGGGTACGGTCCCGGTCGCCGAGCGCGCGATCGAAGTCGGGCCCCTGCCCCTCGCTCTCCCCGGCAAGGTCATTGACGCCCGCGAGATCGAATCCGTCGATCTCGATCCGGGCATTCTCCAAGGGGTGAAGCCCCAATTCCCTTACGTGATCAACCCATTGCTCGGCGCCGGAGTAGTACTCGTGATTTCCGGTGACGAAGAAGCTGCCCTGGCGGGCACTCAGTTGCGCCAGCGGCTCCGCGGCCGGACCGAGGTCGACGACGGTTCCGTCGACGAGATCCCCGACGACGGCGACCAGATCCGGCTGGGTCCGGTTGATCGTGTCGACGATCCGCCGGGTGTGGGCGCGGCCGAGGATCGGGCCGAGGTGGATGTCGCTGACGACGGCGATCCGGAAGCCGTGCGCGGAGCGGGGCAGCTTGGCGAGCGGGACGGTGATCCGCTTGACCCGCGGCCCGCGCAGCACGCCGTACGTGCCGTAGCCGACCGTGCCGAGTCCGGCGACGGCTGCGGCACCCCCGACGGCCCGCGCCACGAACAGACGGCGCGTGGGAACGGCGAGGGTGTCTGCGGCGGGGGCATCGGCGACGAGAATGTCCGCTGCGGGGGCGTCGGCGGCCTCGGGCGTGAGCACTTTCGTCACCGACGGACGATTCGACCGACTCGACCCCTTCGCACGGCCCGCGAGCACCCGTCGCAGAATCGGCCGCGCCGCCTCGCCCACCAGCAGAGCCAGCGTCAGATACAGCAGCGCGGCCAGCCACAGGTACCCCGGCCAGGCCAGCACCCGCTGGAGCCAGAAGGGCGCACCCGTACGGCCGGAGACCAGGGCGCCGATGGTCAGCAGCGGCAGGAGGCAGGCGGCCACCGCGCCGGTTCGGCGCAGGGCGCTGCCCTCGGCCGTAGTGTCACCGACGAAGCGGCGCCACAGATATCGGTGCACGCCGACGAGCAGCGCGAGCACCACGACCGCCGTCACCGCGAGACCGGCCACTGCCACTTGCGCTCCCCCGCCCGTCGTACGGCTTGTTATGCACCTTCGCGGCGCAGGGCCCTCACCCCGCGGAACCCGATCACACCAACGGCCGCCCCCAGGAGAAAGGACGTGATAGCGAGCAGCAGATGCACCCAGAAGTACGCAGTCGGGTCACCCGCGTCGTCGAAGGCGAGTCCGCTGCCGTCCTTCCACAGGTTCTTGACGAAATGATCCATAAGCAACTAACCACTACCCCCGCCACCAACGCGAAGGGCTGCCAGCAGGATACTGACAGGGCACAATCCCCCCGCAGCAGTAGAGGACGCCACTCCATGAAGCTCAGTCGCCCCGTCTCCTGGTTCCTGCTCGCCTTCGGCGTTTGGTCTTGGGTGATCTGGGTCACCTTCGCGAAGAACCTGTGGAAGGACGCCAGCGGGCTCGCCTTCGATGACGCGGGTGACCCGACTGCGTACTTCTGGGTGCATCTCGCGTTGGCGATCACGTCCTTCATTCTAGGCTCTGCCGTCGGCGTGATCGGCTTTCAGAGCGTTCGCGTACACATGAAGAAGCCGTGACCGGGGCAGCCCAATCCGTGGCCTTGCTCACCAGGGGGCCGGGGCTCATTCCTCCCGGGTGACCCGGGCATGGTCCGTCACCACCCGGCGGAGCAGATCGCGCCCTGTGCTCCCGGTATGCCTCGCGTCTTCGACGCCACCTGCACCGAGCTCGCCACCTGGATCAGAGGCCGCTCGGGTATCGAGAACCTCCTGCACCACGTGCGGGACCGCACGTTCCGCGAGGACGACTCCAAGGTCCGCACCGGCACCCCGCCCCGCGCCATGGCCTCCCTGCGCAACCTCGCCATCAGCGTCTTCCGCCAGGGCGGCCAGACCAACATCGCCGCCGCCCTCCGCCACACCGGCCGCGACTACCACCGGCCCCTACGAGCCCTCGGTCTCACGTGACGAACCCAGACAGATCTCGATCATGCAATGACCCTGCTCACCCACCTGAGTCTGCGTCAGTACCAGGCGCCGACCGGCGAGACTGTGCCGCTGCTGCAGATCAGCCCACCCAAGACCGACCGTGAGCTCGTCATCCCTGCCGACCCGGATCTGGTCGCGGTCCTCGCTCGGATCATCCGCCGGATGAAGGGCACCGGGGAGCGGGTGCCGCTGCTGACCCGGTACGACGGCTACGAGCGGGTCTTCGGCCCACCGATGCCGCACCTGTTCCAGTGCCCCTCCCAGCACCGGCTGCAGGTCATCTCCCCCAACCGGATCCGCGAGTTCCTCACCGAGCATGCGCTGCGGGCCGGCATCGTCGACGTCGATGGGACACCGCTGAGGTTCACGCCGCACGACTTCCGCAGAATCTTCTCGACGGAGACGGTGAATGGCGGCCTGCCGATCCACATCGCTGCGAAGCTCCTTGGCCATCTCGATCTCAACACCACTCAGGCGTACGTCGCGGTCTATCCCGAGGAGGTGATCCGCCACTACCGGCAGTTCGTCGACCGTCGCCGAACGCACCGTCCCAGCGAGGAATACCGCGAGCCCAGCGACACCGAGTGGCAAGACTTCCGCGACCACTTCAGCCTGCGCAAGGTCGCACTCGGCACGTGCGACCGGCCCTATGGGACCCCTTGTCAGCATGAAAACGCCTGTGTCAGGTGCCCCATGCTCCGTTTGGACCTGGCCCAGGAGCCCCGACTGCTGGAGATCGAGACCAACACCCGCCAGCGCCTGGGAGAGGCCCAGCGGATGCAGTGGCTCGGCGAGGTCGCCGGACTACAGGAGAGCTTGAGACACATCGCCGAAAAGAAACAGCAGGCCGGGCGGATGCGAGCCCAAGCCAGTCACGGCGAGGCGGGAGTCGCATCACTCGGCTAAGCGATCACTCCTCGGCGATGATCTGAGCCTTCAGCCGGTCGTACTCGGCCACCGCAGCCGGCAGGTGGTCGAAGTACTGCTTCCAGAACTCGTCAAGGGCTGAGGGAGCTGCCCTGCCGACCCATGCCACGCAACAATGTGTCGACCACGAGGGTTGCCAGTTCATCGACATCGTCGGCTTCGTCCGAGCGATTCTGGGCGGCCTCGTGAATGAGGGCGTAATAGACGCGGCGAGCCCACGCCAGGTCAGCGTCAGGGCGTAGCACACCGGCTTCCAGTGCGCGCTGGAACAGGCGGTCGCACTGATCGAGCACATCGGCATGTGCTCGTGCTACGTCGGGGTCCTCCGGTGTGGTCCTGCTCATTGCGAACCCCCACCCAATCTTGACCCGGAGGACGTTGGCGGTCGCTTGGTAGAGGGCGATCAGTGGTGGAGCGCTGTCGGGATGGGCGCTCGTCACGGCTTCGTGGAACTGCCGCGTTGCCCAGACTGTCAGAGCGTCCACCAGGGCCTCGCGGCTGGTGAACCGGCGGTGCACGGTCGTCCGAGCGACGCCCGCCGCCTCCGCGATCTGCTCCATCGTGGCCGCCGGATTGGAGCTGAGGACACGCTCGGCAGCTTCCAGGATTGCCCTCGCAGTCCGCTCCGCGTCCGCGCGCAGTGGCCGCTGCTGACTCTTCCGATCCACGAGGCTCCCTCTCCCTGACTCTCCGAGAAGAGTACGGGATAGTCTCCATTCATCCGCAACTTGCAACATAGATGTTGCAAGTTTTAGGTTTCACGCATCGGGTGAGACTCATCTTTGGATAGGGGTGCTCCATGGACCTGCAACTGACCAACAAGGCCGCTGTCGTGACCGGCGCGAGCCGGGGGATCGGCTTGGCCGTCGTCTCCGCACTGGTGAGTGAGGGCATGCGGGTGGTGGCCGCGGCACGGACGATCACACCGGAGCTCGAGGCCACCGGCGCGATCGGCGTGTCCGTGGACCTTTCAAAAGCCGACGCCCCTGCCCGGCTCGTCGCCCAGGCCGAAGCCGAGTTCGGCGGGCTGGATCTCCTGGTCAACAACGTCGGCGGCGGCGACACGGGGGAGGGCCGGACGGGCGGCTTCCTCACCTTCACCGACCAGCAGTGGTACGACGCGTTCGACCTGAACTTCCTGGCCTCGGTCCGCGCTACCCGGGCCGCGCTGCCTCACCTCACCAACAGCCGCGGCGCCATCGTCAACATCTCCTCCAACGGAGCCAGGACCCCGCATGCGGGGCCTGTTACCTACACCACCGCCAAGGCTGCACTGACCGCGTTCGGCAAGGCACTGGCCGAGGAGTTCGGCCCCCAGGGCGTGCGCGTCAACACCGTCTCGCCCGGGCCCGTCCGCACGGACATGTGGGAAAGCCCCGACGGCTACGGAGCCGAGCTGGCCAAGTCGATGGGCCTGAAACAGGAACAGCTCCTGGCCCATCTCCCGACCGCCATGGGCATGGTCACCGGCAGGCTCGTAAACCCTGATGAGGTCGCCGCCCTCGTCACCTACCTCGCCTCGCCCCTCGCCAGCAGCACCACCGGGGCGGACCACATCATCGACGGAGGCGCGATAAAGACAGTGTGACCACAGACGCGGTGCCGCCCAGATCCCGCATGCGCCCCGCCCCGGCCCACCCGGGCTGGACCGGGGCGGCACCTCGCTCAGGCTTCACTCGTCGGCGTGAAGTGCAGAGAAGGGTCTACGCGACACCGTCGCAGGAAGCCTTCCTGGAAGGCCACGCCGAGGCGTTCGAGGTCCTGGGCGGCTGCCCGGCCGTCCATATCCGCTACGACAACCTGAAACCGGCGGTCAGGCAGGTCCTGTTCGGCCGCTCACGGGTGGAGTCGGCCCGCTGGGCATCGTTTCGGTCATGGTTCGGGCTCTCGGCTTTCTACTGCGGGCCGGGAGTCGAGGGCGCCCATGAGAAGGGTGGTGTTGAACAGGAAGGCGGCAGGTTTAGACGCAAGCACCTGGTGCCCTCGCCCGAGGTGAAGACGCTGGCCGAGCTCAACGAGCGGCTCGCCGCGATCGATGCGGCCGAAGACGCCCGGCACATCCACGGCCGCCCCACCTCGATCGGGTTCGACTTCGAGCAAGAACGTGGTCTGCTGGCGCCGCTGCCCGCCGACGGCTACGACACCGGCCTCGATCTGACGCCGACGGTCCACCGCAACAGCCGGATCACGGTCCGGCAGTGCTACTACTCCGTCCCGGCCCGGTTCATCGGCACCCAGGTGCGGGTGAAGCTGAAGGCGAACGAGCTCCTGGTCTTCGACGGCCGGCAAGTCGTCGCCCACCACCCCAGACTGACCCGCCGTTACACCTTCCATGTGACCGCGTCAGCGGGCAGCTGCCGGTGCCGATGCCCACCGCGTCGGGACCACCGGCCTCTGAGGCCTCCGAAAATCCCCGGCTCTGCTCGTGGTCCCCAGCCGTTTCGGATTCATGCGGTGCTGGGGCTCAGTGAACGGAGAGCCCGCCGTCGACGAAGATCGCCTGCCCGGTGACATAGCCAGATCCGCGGCCGGCCAGGAACACTGCCGCTCCGGCGAAGTCCTCGGCCAGACCGTTGCGCCCGACCATCGTGCGCTCGGCCAGCGCCGCCACCTTCTCCGGGTCGGACGACAACCGCACATTGAGCGGGGTCATGACGAAGCCGGGCACCAGCGTGTTGCAAGTGACGCCGTGGGGCGACCACGCCTCAGCCTGAGAGCGGGCCAGCGACTCCAGCGCCCCCTTCGAGACCCCGTAAGCCCCACTCTGGACAAACGCCCGGTGGGCCTGCTGGGAAGTGATGTGGATGATCCGCCCGAAGCCCCGCTCGGCCATGCCGGGCCCGAACCGCTGGCCCAACAAGTAGGGCGCCTCCAGATTCACCGCCATCGTGGCGTCCCACACCTCCTCGCCCAGCTCGCCCATCGGTGGCCTCAGGTTGATCCCGGCGCTGCTGACGAGGATGTCGGGCTCGCCGAACGCGGCGGCTGCCTGCTCCGCCGCCGCGCGCACCCCGTCGCGGGTGCTCAGGTCGGCGCTCACCCAAGCCGCCCGGCAGCCGTCTGCCGTCAACTCATCGACCGTGGCGGCCAGTTCCGACTCCTTGCGTGCCACGATCACCACGCTCGCCCCCGCTCGCGCGAGAGCCCCTGCGATGGCCCGGCCGATGCCGGAACTGCCGCCCGTCACCACGGCGATCCGGCCATCCAGCGAGAACAGTTCAGAAAGGTAGTTACGCGAGGTCATTCCCGCACCCTAGACCCGGACTTCGCGGGTCGCTGTTTCAGGTTTGTGGCCAGCGGGTTTGTCCGATGTCGGTGTCGAGGAGATCGAGGAGGTGGAGTTGGACGCCACGGGTGATCTGGACGGTGGGCGGATCGGTGATGTGGCCGATCCGCAGGGTGAGTTCGCCGAGATGGTAGAAGATCATGCGGCCGGTGGGGCGGACCCGGCGGTTGTCGGGGTAGAGGCCGATCATGGTCTGTTCGGGGCCGAGTGCGCGTCTGACCTGCCGCTCGATCAGACAGAAGACGAGCAGGGCCAGGCAGATGACCTGGATCAGGGCGGCGACACGCCGGTTGTGCTGGACGAAGACGGGCGCGACCGCGAGGGGGCCCTTGAAGTCGTGGTAGCGGCGCTCGACCGCGCCCTGACCCTTGTAGTGGATCAGGACCTGGTCCGGGTCGGCCTGCTCGGCCGGGGTGGATGTCAGCAAGGCGTACCAGCCATCGACGGCGGCTTCGGTGTCCAGGACGCCGGTGTCGAAGTGCCAGGCCAGGGCCGGGATGCCGTGCTCGTTCTCGGTAACGGTGAAGCGCAGGCAGGAGGTGACACGGCGCTTGGCGGCGATCACCCCGACGCGGGCGGTGATCTTCTCGGCGGTCTTGTAGTGCCGTCCGCCGGCTGCGGCGGTGAGCTTGCCGAGTTCCTCGGCGGCCTTGGCCAGGCGTTTGGCCCGGGCGGCCTGCTGGCCCGCGGCGTTCGCGGTGGAGTGGACCAGGATCCGCCGCACGGTGAGCGGCGGATCGCTCTTGCGGGGCCCGTTCAGGGTGTGGGTGTCCTCCAGCACACGGTAGAACTCGCGCTGTTCGGCCGGCTTGTCCGCGTCCCGGTCCGGTGTCCAGTCCACGACGGTGGCCTGCGAGAAGTCGAGTGCGGCGTAGACGTCGTCCTTGACCTGCGCGGCCGGGGCCGGGGCAATGAACTGCACCCCGGCCGCCAGCAGGGCGGAGATGTTGGTGTAGGATACCAGTTTGGAGTCGGCAACCATCAGGAACTCCTGCTCGTCGGCCATGGCCCGCAGGTCCTTCATCGCCCCGACGACCTGGCTGACCTCGGCCGCCGCCCCGCCGAAGACCCGGGCATGGAGCGGAATGCCACCATCGGCCGACACCGCGAGTCCGGCCTGGACCTGCTTCAAGTCCACCCGCCGGTCCTTGGGATGCCCGTAGTTGATGACGGGGAAGTCCTCGTCCTGGCCCTGGACCGGGAAGGCCCCGTGCACGGACATGCTGGTCATGTCCCAGTGCATCCGGGACACATCGATCCCGAACTCACCGATCGCCCGCGCCCCGACCGTGCCCGCGATCTTCTCCAGCTCCGGAGCGATCGCGTCCAGAGCACGAGCCAGACGGTCGTCGTTCAGCAGCCCAGGCTCGATCCCGAAGACCTCCTCCACCGCCCAGCACCTGGCCCAGTCCTCCACCCGCACCAGCGGCGCGGGCGAGGTCAGCCGGTTGGCCACCAGCGCCTCGATCACCTGCCCGTGCGTCACCAGCGCACTCGCGCCACCGGGACAGACCTCGTCGACAATCCCGGCGACATCCAGCCGGCGCAGAAACTCGGCAGCGACAGGCAGAGCGCCCAGACGCTTCTCCACCACGGACGTCACCGCTACTTCAAAGCGCTGACGCTGGGACCGTGGCCGCGGGGACCGGGAAGACATCGACACACCCCACCCAACGCCACACCCCGGCTCGGGGACACCCCCGAGCCGGTCACACCATACGAATCAACGACCCGCGAAGTCCGGGCCTAGACGGCGCGTCCACGGCGACAGCGCCCAGGACGGAACGCATCGGGCGGAAAGATCAACTGAGCGGGTCTGGCCATCCCCTGAGCGGCGAACCCCGCACGGTCTCCCGCTCCGACATCGGTCTTCATCGCTGGTGGAACACCGAGGACGGCCGCCACCATGGCCACCGCATAAAGAAACCGGGTCCTCACGAACCGCGCCTGTCAGGGACACGACCCAAGAGGACCCGGCATCACCCAAGCTATCGACAACTGGTCCCATCGCGGTCACGGACACTCCCGCCCACACCGCCCCGACCCGAAGTCACCCGATCGAGGTGGCTCTCATTCTCATTGCCGATCATGGACCTGTGTCGTGCTCCACCCCATTCACAGATGGAGCAACGTGGCTCTCCATCTCGCTGTCCTACCGGCTCTACTTCACCCTGTCGAAAACACTCAGAGCGCTGCTAGTGCTTCTTCGCTTTCATGGTCTTCCCGATCCGCCGGAAGCGGCCGCCAATCCAACGTGATCCGGTCCTCAACCGGGATGAGCTTCTTCGTCTCCGGGTCACGTCCGGGGCCGACGGCTACGCCGGACAGGAAGAGATCAAGGAACTCCCGCCGCTCGAGCACGTCCCACCCGCCCCACGTGGAATCCGGGCCCAACGGGTCCTCTCCCGGCGTGGTCCACTCAGACGGGATCTGCACGGTGGCCGCTGTCAGTTCATCCAGCTCTGCCAGTCGGCCAACGCACTGATCCTCAAACGCCCGGTATTGCTTCATGGTGGCCCGCCACGTGGCCAGTTCATCGCGACCCCGGTACAAGCCTGCCTTGCGGTCTGCCTGTAGTTCGGTGATGGACTGCCGAACGTGCTCAAGGTGGGCTGCTGTTTCCCGTCGCTCTTCCTGCACCCCGGCCATGTCCTTTTGTGCCGCAAAGCGAAGAGCAGCGGCGGCTGCCCATTCCCTGTCTTCAACGTTGTCCATGTCGGCATTGGCGAGACGTGCCCACACTCGACGGGCAACGTAATCATCGGCGTCCAGACGCTTGATGCTGAGTCCGCCGTGCCCCTTCGGGTTGGCGCACATGTAGTAGTCCTGTCCGCCATTGTTCTTCGACTGCCCGATAGAACCTTCGCAGATGTCGCAGCGCGTGAATCGCCACCCGCTCAAAAGTTGTAGCTCTGCCGTTCCGCCGGGCTGCCTGTTGCTCTTGGTGCGCTTCTTCCGGCGCTCCTGTAGTTCGAGCCACTTGGCCCCGGCGGTGATCCCTCGGTGGGGTGTCAGTGGGGCGCCTGACTCATCATGGGCGATGACATTCTCGTATGCCTTTCCTCGCTTGACCCGTTCGCTGGCAAACCCGCCAATGGCCGGATGGTTGAGAATCCAGCGCACGGTTTGAGCCCGCCACGAAATGGGTCCGTCTCCGCCGGCCACGCGGCGATTCTTGATGGACTCCATACGCTTTTCCGTGGCGCGACGCTCAGCGTTGCCCGGGGCAGGAACCTCTTCTGCCTCAAGCATGGTGGCAATCTTGTTATCTGACACCCCGTTCCAGCTCATCTCAATCATGCGTTCCACGATTTCGACGTGATCCGGGTTGTCTTCATCGGGCTCAAGTACCGACACCATGAGGTTGCCGATTTTCTCGCGGGCTGCGCGCATTCCGTACGGCGCAGAGCTGGAGTGCCGACCACCAACGGCCTTGATCTCTTCCTTGGCACCCTTAAGTCGCTCCGCCTTGATATCGCTGTCCTGCTTGGCCAGAGCGGCGATCAGCGCAAAGATGGCGACGCCAATCGGGTTGGACGTGTCGAGGAACGGTTCAAGCACGGACACGAACCGAACGCCGTACCTCTTGAACTCGCTGTCGATCTCCAAGGCGTCGTGCGCGCCCTTGCGGGTCAGTCGTGACAGCTCGTTGACTACCACCACGTCAACTTCCCCAGCGCGGACGGCTGTCATGAGCTCTTCGAAACCGGGGCGGACCGCTTTTGGATCCCAACCGGACCGGCCGACGTCCTTGAAGGTGTGAACGACCTCCCACCCCCTGCCAGCCGCCAGGCTCGCACCGGCCGCCAGCTGCGCTTCGGGGGACGCCTCTGACGAGTCGGGACGCGCCTTGGACTGTCGTGCGTACACAGCGACGCGCACCGTGTCCAAATGCTCGTCGCCCGGAAGCGATACGAAGGGTGTCAAGGTCTCTCACCTGCTGTTTTGTAGTTTTCTTAATGGTTAGTTTCCTATGGAAGGCGATCCAGATGAACCAGCTCTACACCCACTCAGTATCTCCGCCGCGCTCCGGCGAAGTCGCCCGGGGTGGGCTGTCCCGGCGGTATGCACGGCGGGTCAAGCCATCCGTACCCGCAGTCATATCTTCGCCCTGTACGTTTCCGACCGTGCCTGCTCTTAAAAAGATCGCGCTGACGGTCACCTCTGCCGCCTTGTTGTCCGCATTTGTCGTCAGTCCGGCATCGGCGGTCGACAAGGACACCCCCGCCAACCGGCCGAAGCCACCCAGCGGTATGTCCCGGGTCGGTGGGGAGCTGCTGAGCCGGACCGGCACGCAGGTCAAGCTGGGGGCCGGCGCCCCGGTACTGCCCAAGGACCTCACGGGCAGGTCCTGGATCGTCGCGGACGCGGAGAACGGCGAGGTCCTCGCGGCGCACAACCCGCACTGGCGGCTGCCCCCCGCCTCCACCCTGAAAATGCTCTTCGCGGACACCGTGATGCCCGGACTGCAGCCGAAGACCCGGACGTACACGGTGCAGGAGGAGGACCTCGCCGATCTCGGCGAGGGCAGCAGCCTGGTCGGCGTCAAGGAGAACCTCAGCTATACGGTCCACGACCTGTGGCTCGGGGTGTTCCTGCGTTCGGGCAATGACGCGGTGCATGTGCTGTCCTCGATGTACGGCGGCATCCCCAAGACCGTCGCCGACATGCAGGCACACGCCGAGGAGTTGCAGGCGCTCGACACGAAGGTGGTGTCGCCCGACGGTTACGACGCGCCCGATCAGGTTTCCAGCGCGTACGACCTGACGCTGTTCGCCCGCAGCGGGCTGCAGAAGGCGGACTTCCGGGAGTACTGCTCGACGGCCGAGGCGGACTTCCCCGGCGCGAAGAAGAACGGGAAGCGCGAGAGCTTCAAGATCCAGAACACCAACCGGCTGCTCACCGGTGCGGACGGCGTCGACCCGTACAAGGGCATCGCGGGGGTCAAGAACGGCTACACCACGCACGCGGGCAACACTTTCACCGGTGTCGCCGAACGCAACGGCAAGGTGCTGCTCGTCACCGTCATGAATCCGTCGTCCAAAGAGCCCCACGCCGTCTACAAGGAAGCCGCCAGCCTCCTCGACTGGGGCTTCGACGCAAGCGGCAAGGTGACACCGGTCGGCGAACTGGTGCCCCCGAAGTCCGCCAGTACCGGGACCGGCACCGGAAAGGGCCCCGCGGCGGCAGACGAGGAGGACAAGGGCAAAAACGGCCCCTCGCACAACGCCGAGGCCACTGCCGCTGCCGCCGACGGCGGGGGCGGGGGCGTCGGGATCGCGCTGGGAATCGCCGGAGGCGTCCTGGTGCTGCTGGCCGGCGGGGTGTTCCTGGTCAACCGGCGCTGGCCGCTGCCGGACCTGGTGCGCCGCCTTCCTCGTCGCTGACGGCCGCGGAGCCCTTCTCGGTGTCCTTACTGTTCTGCGTCGCCGTCCAGGCGGCGCAGAACAGCAGCAGCCTCGCCGTGAAGTTGATCCACAGCAGCAGCGCGACCGGCACCCCGAAGGCGCCGTACATGCTCTTCGACGCGACGCCCTTCATATAGCTGCCGAGCAGCAGCTTGAGCAGTTCGAAGCCGACCGCGCCGATCGCCCCGGCGACCAGCAGCCTGCGCCGCGGGGGCTCGACGCCGGGCAGCAGCGTCAGCAGATAGAGCAGCAGCAGGAAATCGGCGAGGGCCGCCACGACCAAGGCGGCCACCTGCAGCACCACACCGCCCGCGCCGCGGTCCGAGATGCCCAGCAGACCAGCGGTCCAGCCGACGGCTACGGAGCCTGCCGAGGAGACGGCGAGAGTCGCGAGCGCAGCCCCGCCCAGACCGAAGAGCAGCCCGACGTCCTTGAGTTTGCGGATGACCGGATTGCCCAGGTCCATGTCGTCCATGCCCCACACGGCGCGCAGACAGCCCCGCATCGCGCCGATCCAGCCGATGCCGGTGAAGAGCAGCAGCGCACCGGCGACCAGCCCGACCGTGCCCGCGTGGGCGACCAGATCGCTGATGCCGAGCTGGTCGGAGATGCCCGGCACCTGCTCGGCGATCTTGTCCTCGATCTTGTGGATCTGCTCGGTGGAGAGCAGCGCGGCACCGATCGCCGCACCGACCGCGATCAGCGGGAAGAGCGCCAGGAAGCTGATGAAGGTGATCGCGGCGGCGAGCCTGGCCCAGTGGACCCGTTCCAGCGTTTCGTACGAGCGCCAGGCGTGCGTCGCCATCAGCCGGGAGACGATCGGCCCGATGGCAGGGAGGTTTTTCAGCCAGTCCATGACGTACGACTACCCTCCCGGGCAAGGAAAACCGGCATCCCCTTCACTGCCGTACGGGCTGACATTTCTTCAATCACCCATATCAGTGAGTGTTGTAACAAATCCCTCGAAAGGGTTTTCTCGGGCGATACGGTCACCACCATGTCTGTCGACACCGTGTCCCTGACCGGCTGGGGCCGTACCGCCCCGACGACCGCCCTGCGCTTCCGCCCCCGTACGTACGAGGAGGCGGCGGCGACGGTACGCGGTTGCGGACCCCGCGGTTCCATCGCCCGGGGGCTCGGCCGGTCCCACGGCGACGCCGCACAGAACGCGGGCGGCTCCGTCCTCGACATGACCGCGCTGAACCGGATCCGCACCATCGACGCCGGGACCGGCCTGGTGGTCTGCGACGCCGGGGTCAGCCTGCACCGGCTGATGGAAGTCCTGCTGCCGCTCGGCTGGTTCGTCCCCGTCACACCGGCCACCCGTCATGTCACCGTGGGCGGCGCGATCGGCGCCGACATCCACGGCCGCAACCATCACTTCTCCGGCTCCTTCTCGCGGCACGTCCAGGAGCTGAAGCTGCTGACGGCCGAGGGCGAGATCCGTACGGTCCGGCCCGGCACCGATCTCTTCGACGCGACCGCGGGCGGCCTGGGTCTGACGGGGGTGATCCTCTCCGCCACGCTCCGGTGCCACCGTGTCACCAGCTCCTGGATGTCGGTGGACACCGAACGGACCGTCGACCTGGACGACCTGCTGGCCAGGCTCTCCGCCGGGGACCACCGCTACCGCTATTCGGCCGCCTGGATCGATCTCCTCGCCCGCGGCCGGGCGACAGGGCGCTCCGTACTCACCCGAGGGGAGCACGTACCCCGGTACGCGCTCCCGGCGCGCGCCCGGCGCACACCGCTCGCGTTCCGCCCGGGACAGCTGCCGGTCGCACCCGCTCTCGTACCGGAAGGGCTGCTCGGCCGTACCTCCGTCGCCATCTTCAACGAGCTCCACTACCGCAGCGCCCCCAGGTACCGCGTCGGCGAGCTCCAGAAGCTGTCCGCGTTCTTCCACCCTCTGGACTGCCTGCCGCACTGGAACCGGATCCATGGGCGCGGCGGATCCGTGCGGTACCAGTTCGTCGTCGGGCACGGACAGGAGGAGGCGCTGCGCCGGATCGTGCGCCGGATCTCCCGGCGGCGCTGCCCGTCGTTCCACGCCGTGCTCAAACGGTTCGGCAAAGGCGACCCGGGCTGGCTGTCGTTCCCGATGCCCGGCTGGGCCCTCGCCCTCGATCTGCCCGCAGCGCTGCCGGGCCTGGCCGGGTTCCTGGACTCGCTGGACGAGGAAGTGGCGGAGGCCGGCGGCCGGGTCTGCCTGGCCAAGGACTCCCGACTGCGGCCTCAGATGCTGGCCGCGATGTATCCACGGCTGGCCGAATTCCGGTCGCTGCGCGCCGAGCTGGACCCGAACGGGGCGTTCCGCTCGGACCTGTCGCGCCGCCTGTCGCTCTGACCGCTGCGGTCTTCCGCCCTCTCGTCCTCCCTCGCCCCCTCGTCCGCAAGGAGTGTTTCCGTGAAGGACGCCTTCGGTGCCCCACAGTCCCTGCTCGTTCTCGGCGGCACGTCTCAGATCGCTCTCGCCACCGCACGCCGGCTGATCGCCCGCCGGACCCGTACGGTCTGGCTGGCCGGCCGCCCCTCGCCCGGACTGGAGTCGGCCGCCGCCGAACTGCGCACACGCGGCGCCGACGTCCGTACGGTCGACTTCGACGCCCTCGACTCCGAGTCCCACGAGACCGCCCTCGGCAAGATCTTCACCGAGGGCGACATCGACATGGTGCTCCTCGCCTTCGGTATCGCGGGCGACCAGGAGCATGACGAGGAGGAGCCGCTCTCCGCGGTCCGGGTCGCCCGGACGAACTACACGGGGGCTGTCTCCGCCGGGCTGGTGTGTGCCGGAGCACTCCAGGCGCAGGGGCACGGCTCGCTGGTGGTGCTGTCCTCGGTGGCCGGCGAACGCGTCCGCCGTGCCGACTTCATCTACGGGTCCAGCAAGGCGGGCCTGGACGCGTTCACACAGGGGCTGGGGGACGCGCTGTACGGCACGGGGGTGCATGTGATGGTCGTACGTCCCGGCGTCGTACGGCCGGAAACAGCGGCCCGGCCGGCGACGCCGCGGCTGACCGCGACACGGTTCGCCGCTGCACCGCTGGAGGCGTCGCCTCTCGCAACGACTCCGGATGCGGTCGCGGCGGCGATCGTCACAGGTCTGCGGCGGCGTTCGGAGACGGTGTGGGTGCCGGGGTCACTGCGTGTAGTGATGTCGGCACTGCGGCATGTACCGCGCCCGCTGTTCCGGCGCCTGCCGGTCTGATCCTCGGGCGCCGGGGCGCTCAGGGAGTGAAGAGGGCCCGCGGGGCCGCTCAGGGGTATAGGGAGGGCTCGTCCACGCAGGAGCCGCCCTGCGCGGGCACAGCGGGCGCGCCGTCCCCGGCACCGAACGGGAACTCGTTGATCTTGCGCCAGACGCCGTCCGGGCCCTGCTCGTACAACGCGAAGGAACCGCAGGTCCAGGCGGCCTCGTAGTCGGAGAGCTCCTCGTACGCCCGGTCCATCGCCTGCTCGGCGATGTCGTGCGCCACGGTCACATGCGGGTGGTACGGGAACTGGAGCTCGCGGACCAGCGGCCCGGAGGAGTCCCTGACCCGCTTCTGCAGCCACGAGCAGGCCGAAGCCCCCTCGACGACCTGGACGAAGACGACCGGCGAGAGGGGACGGAAGGTCCCCGTGCCGGCCAGCCGCATCGGAAAGGGGCGGCCGCCCGTGGCGATCTGCGCGAGATGCGCCTCGATCGCGGGCAGGTCGGCCGCCTCGGCCTCGGTCGGCGGGAGGAGCGTGACGTGGGTGGGAATGCCATACGCGGCAGGATCCCCGAAGCTCGCGCGCCGCTCCTGGAGCAGGCTGCCGTAGGGCTCCGGGACCGCGATCGAAACGCCGAGCGTTACGGTCCCCACGTCGTTCTCCTCAATCCTCGATGGTCGATGGTCGATGGCCTGTTTTCAACCATCCACCGGATCAACTCCCCGTCGCCAGTGTGACGCCTGCGGCCGCAAAACCGCCAGGGTCCTTGGACTCAGTGCTTCGCGGGCAGAAAGCCCATCCGGTCGTACGTCCGGGCCAGGGTCTCAGCCGCGACGGAGCGGGCCTTCTCCGCGCCCTCGGCCAGGATCGAGTCCAGCGTCTCCGGGTCGTCCAGGTATTCCTGGGTGCGGGTGCGGAATGGTGTGACGAACTCGACCATGACCTCGGCAAGGTCGGTCTTGAGCGCACCGTAGCCCTTGCCCTCGTACTTCTGCTCCAGATCCGCGATACCGGTTTCGGTCAGCGTGGAGTAGATGGTCAGCAGGTTGCTGACCCCGGGCTTCTCGGCCCGGTCGAAGCGGATGACCGTGTCGGTGTCGGTGACCGCGCTCCTGACCTTCTTGGCGGTGGCCTTCGGCTCGTCGAGGAGGTTGATCAGGCCCTTCGGGGTGGCCGCCGACTTGCTCATCTTCGACGACGGATCCTGAAGGTCGTAGATCTTCGCCGTCTCCTTGAGGATGTACGGGTCCGGCACGGTGAACGTGTCGCCGTAGCTGCCGTTGAACCGCTCGGCGAGGTTACGGGTCAGCTCCAGGTGCTGGCGCTGGTCCTCGCCGACCGGGACCTGGTCGGCCTGGTACAGCAGGATGTCGGCGACCATCAGCATCGGGTACGTGAAGAGACCGACCGTGGTGCGGTCGGCACCCTGCTTGGCGGACTTGTCCTTGAACTGCGTCATGCGGGACGCCTCGCCGAAGCCGGTGAGGCAGTTCATGATCCAGCCGAGCTGGGCGTGCTCGGGGACATGGCTCTGGACGAAGAGCGTGCAGCGCTCCGGGTCGAGACCGGCGGCGAGGAGCTGGGCGACGGCGAGCCGGGTGTTCGCGCGCAGCTCTGCGGGGTCCTGCGGAATGGTGATCGCATGCAGGTCCACGACCATGTAGAAGGCGTCGTGGGATTCCTGCAGCGCCACCCACTGGCGGACCGCACCGAGGTAGTTGCCGAGGTGGAACGAGCCTGCGGTGGGCTGGATTCCGGAGAGCACGCGGGGGCGTTCAGAGGCCATGAAGCCCATTGTCTCAGGTACGGAACCGATCTCCGGCAGCCGGTGCGGAAGGTGTGCGGGCGCAGGACGCGCACCGCCGCGAATGAGACGAGGAACACAGTTGGGCCACGGGACGGTGGAAGGGCACGGACGGGCGCGCCGTGAATTGAAGGTTTCCTCGCCAGGGTTCCGACCGACGATACAAAGTGGGCACCACCCTCCGCCCACGCCGCACGACGAACGGAGATCCCGTGTCGACCACGGAAACTGCCATCGCCTCCGCCGAGGCGCACAGCGCGCACAACTACCATCCGCTGCCCGTCGTCGTCGCTTCGGCGGACGGAGCCTGGATGACCGATATCGAGGGCCGGCGCTACCTCGACATGCTCGCCGGATATTCGGCGCTCAACTTCGGCCACGGCAACCGGCGCCTGCTCGACGCGGCCAAGGCACAGCTGGAGCGGGTGACCCTCACCTCGCGCGCCTTCTATCACGACCGGTTCGCCGATTTCTGTACGCAGCTCGCCGAGTTGTGCGGCATGGAAACGGTGCTGCCGATGAACACCGGGGCGGAGGCCGTGGAGACCGCGGTCAAGACCGCCCGCAAGTGGGGCTACCGGGTGAAGGGCGTCCCGGACGGCATGGCGAAGATCATCGTCGCCGCGAACAACTTCCACGGCCGGACGACGACGATCATCAGCTTCTCCACGGACCAGGAGGCACGGGAGGACTTCGGTCCGTACACGCCGGGGTTCGAGATCGTGCCGTACGGGGATCTGACCGCGCTCGCGGAGGCGATGACCGAGAACACCGTGGCGGTGCTGCTGGAGCCGATCCAGGGCGAAGCCGGGGTGCTGGTGCCGCCGCCCGGCTATCTCCCCCGGGTGCGTGAACTCACCCGTGAGCGGAATGTGCTGTTCATCGCGGACGAGATCCAGTCGGGCCTGGGCCGGACCGGGAAGACCTTCGCCTGCGAGCACGAGGGTGTCGTGCCGGACATGTATGTGCTCGGCAAGGCGTTGGGCGGCGGTGTGGTCCCGGTGTCGGCGGTGGTCTCGTCGAAGGATGTGCTCGGGGTGTACCGGCCCGGTGAGCACGGTTCGACGTTCGGCGGGAATCCCCTTGCCTGTGCGGTCGCGCTGGAAGTCATCGCGATGCTCCGTACCGGCGAATTCCAGCAGCGGGCGACCGAGTTGGGCGAACACCTCCACCAGGAGCTGGGGCTGCTGGTGGGCGGGGGCGCGGTGGAGGCGGTACGGGGCCGCGGGCTGTGGGCGGGCGTCGACATCGCCCCGAGCCATGGCACCGGCCGGCAGATCTCCGAGAAGCTGATGGACCGGGGGGTGCTGGTCAAGGACACCCATGGCTCGACGATCCGGATCGCCCCGCCGCTGGTGATCAGCAAGGAGGACCTGGACTGGGGGCTCGAGCAGCTCCGCGGCGTCCTGCGCGGCTGAGTTCCGTCGCCGGGCCGCCGGGCCGGGATCTAGAGGAATGACCGCCCACTGCGGCAGAAAACGGGTGCACCGAACGTCCGCAAGTAGAGTCCCCTCGTGTTCTTCGGGATGATCTGCGCGCTCGGCGCCGCCGTCTGCTTCGGTACGGCCTCCGTCCTCCAGGCCGTCGCCTCGCGGGCCGCCGCCGAGCCGGGGTCGGACGCGGGGGTCGATCCGGCGCTGCTGCTGCGCGCCCTGCACCAGTGGCGCTACATCGCCGGACTCGCCCTCGACGGCTGCGGTTTCGTCCTCCAGATCATCGCCCTGCGGTCCCTGCCGATCTACGCCGTGGGCGCCGCCCTGGCCGCGAGTCTCGCGGTGACCGCCGTAGTCGCCGCCCGGCTCCTCAAGGTGCGGCTGAGCGGCGTCGAATGGACCGCGGTCGGCGTCGTCTGCGCGGGCCTGGGCATGCTGGGGCTCGCCTCCGGCGGTGAGGGACACGGGACCGGTTCGGCGGCCCTGGGCTGGACGATGCTGGGGATCTCCCTCGGCATTCTGCTGATCGGCGCGGCAGCCGGGCGCCTCCCGGCGAGGCCGCGGGCGCTCGTTCTGGGGCTCGGCGCAGGGTGCGGCTTCGGGGTGGTGGAGGTCACGGTCCGGCTGATCAACGACGTGTCCCCGTCGGCGCTGCTCGCCGACCCGGCCGGGTACGCCCTGCTGCTGGGCGGAGGTTCGGCGTTCCTGCTGCTCACCTCGGCGCTGCAGCGCGGTTCGGTGACGACGGCGACGGCGGGCATGGTGCTGGGCGAGACGATCGGCCCGGCGCTGGTGGGCGTCTTCTGGCTCGGGGACCGCACCCGTGAGGGTCTCGTCTGGCTGGCGGTGGCCGGTTTCGTGGTGGCGGTGGCGGGTGCGCTGGCCCTGGCCCGGTTCGGCGAGGCCTCGGCGGACACGCCCGAACCGGCCGAACCGACCGTCCCCGGAAGGCTGTAGGACCTGGGTGTACTCGGTCCTGTCGCCGGACTGCCGTCTGCCGTGCGACGGCAGGGCCTACGGCAGCGCCCGGCAGAGGGCCTCCAGCGCCCCCGCCCAGGCGCTGTCGGTCGGTGTCCCGTAGCCGATGACCAGGGCGTCGCGCCCCGGCGCCGCCTCCGGGTGCCGGAAGCGCGAGATCCCCTCCAGTGCCAGCCCCTGCCACGCGGCCGCCCGCATCACCGATGGCTCGCTGCCCTCCGGGAGTTCGAGCACGGCGTGCAGTCCGGCGGCGATACCGCTGATCCGGACATCGGTCGCCCGTTGCGCCAGCACCGCGACGAGCTGGTCGCGACGGTGGCGGTAGCGCAGCCGCATCGAGCGCACATGACGGTCGTACGCACCCGATTCGATGAACTCCGCGAGCGTCAGCTGTTCCAGCGCGCTCGACGACCAGTCGCTCAGCCCCTTGGCCTCGGCCACCTCCCCCACCAGATTCTCCGGCAGCACCATCCACCCCAGCCGCAGTCCCGGCGCCAGCGACTTGCTCGTCGTTCCCAGGTGTACGACCCGTTCGGGGTCGAGGCCCTGGAGCGCACCGACCGGCTGCCGGTCGTAGCGGAACTCCCCGTCGTAGTCGTCCTCCAGGATCAGGCCGCCCGTACCGCGCGCCCAGTCGACCGCCGCGGCCCGCCGGTCGGGATGGAGCGGCGCCCCCGTCGGAAACTGGTGCGCGGGCGTCATCAGGACCGCGCCCACGCCGCGCAGCCCGGCCAGTTCACCGGTCCTGGCCCCGAGTCCGTCGACCGGCAGACAGGGCATGCGCAGCCCGGCGTCCGCGAGCAGCTTCCAGTGCACGTCCAGTCCGTACGACTCGACGGCCACCTCCCGCACCCGCCGCTTGCGCAGCACCGTCCCCATCAGCTTCAGCGCCTGCACGAAACCGGCGCAGATCACGATCCGCTCCGGGTCCGCGTACACACCGCGGGCGCGGGCCAGATAGTCGGCGAGGACGGTGCGCAGCTCGATGCGCCCGCGCGGATCGCCGTACCCGAAGGCGTCGTTGGGTGCGGCGGTCAGGGCGCGGCGGGCCGCCTTGAGCCAGTCGGCGCGCGGGAACGTCGAGAGGTCGGGCGACCCGGCCAGCAGGTTGTGGGCGGGCCGGGAGCGCACCGGTCGGGAGCGTGTCGTCCTGGTGGCCGTCCGGCGCGGCTCGGCCCGCCGCGCCACCCTGGTCCCCGAACCCTGCCGGGCGGTGAGCCACCCCTCGGCGACCAGCTCCGCGTACGCGTCGGCGACGGTGTTCCGGGCGATGCCGAGGTCCACGGCGAGACTGCGGGAGGACGGCAGCCGGGTGCCGGGCGCCAGCCGCCCCGTCCGTACGGCCTCGCGCAGGGCGTCCATGAGCCCGGCCCGCAGCCCCGCCGCACCCGTCGTCTCCAGATGCAGGTCGGCGCCGAAAGTGGCCCAGGAATCTGTCATGGAAATGGACCATACCGCTGCGCCATCCTCGCCGTAACGTCGTAGTCATGACGACAAACGAGCACAGCCACCCGACCTCCGAACTCAACCCCGAGCACACCCCTCGTATGCAGCAGTGGGCCGCGCTCGCCCCCGATGTCTACAAGGCCTTGGTCCGGCTGGACGCGGCATCCCGCAGGGGCCTCGACCCGGTCATCGGGGAGCTGGTGAAGATCCGCTCCTCGCAGCTCAATCACTGCGCGTTCTGCCTCGACATGCACACCAAGGACGCACTGGCGGCGGGCGAGTCCATCGAGCGGATCGTCCAGCTCGGTGCGTGGGAGGAGTCGCAGCACTTCTACACGCCGAAGGAGATCGCGGCCATCGAGCTGACCGAGGCCGTGACCGTACTGACCGACGGTTTCGTGCCGGACGCGGTGTGGGAGAAGGCCTCCAAGCACTTCGACGAGACCGAGCTCGCCCACCTCATCGCCGCGATCACGACGATCAACGCCTGGAACCGGTTCGCCGTGACCACCCGCATGGCCCCCGGTCACTACAAGCCGGGCGACGTCAAGCACTGACCCGGGCACGCCCCGCACCCCGCCCGCCCCTGCGTCGGAACACCCCCGGGAGCCCCGTGATGACCGCATCCGTCCTCCGTGCCCTGCACCACGACCGCGCCCTCGGCGATCCGCTGGTCCTCCCCGGCCCGTGGGACGCGGCAAGCGCCCGCGTCTTCGCCGAAGCGGGCTTCTTGGCGCTCGCCACGCCCAGTGCCGGGGTCGCGGCCTCGCTCGGTTACGAGGACGGAGCGACGCCCGCCGCCGAGATGTTCGCGGCCGTGGCCAGGATCGTGCGCGCCGTCCCGGCCGCCGTCCCCGTCTCGGCGGACATCGAGGCGGGTTACGGGCTGGCGCCGGAGGAACTCGTGGAACGCCTCCTCGACACCGGAGCCGTCGGCTGCAATCTGGAGGACTCGGCCGACGGCACCCTCGCCGATGCCCAGCGGCAGGCGGACCGGCTGGCGGAGGTACGGGCGGTCGCCGGCGACCGGCTCTTCGTCAACGCCCGCGTCGACACATACATCCACGGCGTCCCCGACGGCACGGACCAGGAGGCGGAGACGGTTCGCCGCGCCCTGCTGTACGTGGCGGCGGGCGCGGACTGCGTCTACCCGATCGCGGCACCGCCCGAGGCCCTGCCCCGGCTGGCCGCTGCTGTCCCGGTCCCGCTCAACGCCCTTGCCCGGCCGGACGGCCCGCCCCCGCGCCGGCTGGGGGAACTGGGCGCCGGCCGGATCACTTTCGGCCCCGGGCTGCAGCGCCGGGCCATGGCGGCCGTGCGCGAGATCGCGGACGAGCTGCGGAAGGGGTAGGCGCCCCCGGGGCCGCGCACGGTCACGCCTGTCTACGGCCGAAGGCCGCCAGGGTCCGTTCCAGCAGGTCCGGCCAGAGAGCGCATACGTGCCCCGACGCAGCCGCCCCCGGCAGCGACTGCTGCCGGGGGCGGTGGTGTACGCCTCGGAGGGCGTACGGATCAGATCAGGCCGAGCTCGCGAACCGCGTCGCGCTCCTCGATGAGCTCCTGCACCGACGCGTCGATGCGCGTACGGGAGAACTCGTTGATGTCCAGGCCCTGGACGATCTCGTACTTGCCGTCCTTCGTGGTGACCGGGAAGGACGAGATGATGCCCTCGGGCACGCCGTAGGAGCCGTCCGACGGGATACCCATGGAGGTCCAGTCGCCGGCGGCGGTGCCGTTGACCCAGGTGTGGATGTGGTCGATGGCGGCGTTGGCGGCCGAGGCGGCCGAGGACGCGCCACGGGCCTCGATGATCGCGGCGCCACGCTTGGCGACGGTCGGGATGAAGGTGTCGGCCAGCCACGCCTCGTCGTTGACGAGCTCGGCGGCGTTCTTGCCGGCGACCTCCGCGTGGAAGACGTCCGGGTACTGGGTCGCCGAGTGGTTGCCCCAGATCGTCAGCTTCTTGATGTCGGAGACGGCGGCACCGGTCTTGGCGGCCAGCTGCGAGATCGCGCGGTTGTGGTCGAGGCGGGTCATCGCGGTGAAGCGCTCGGCCGGTACGTCCGGGGCGGCGGCCTGCGCGATGAGCGCGTTGGTGTTGGCCGGGTTGCCGACGACGAGGACCTTGATGTCGTCCGCGGCGTTGTCGTTGATGGCCTTGCCCTGCGGCTTGAAGATGCCGCCGTTGGCGGAGAGCAGGTCGCCGCGCTCCATGCCCTTCGTACGCGGGCGGGCACCGACCAGGAGGGCGACGTTGGCACCGGCGAAGCCGACATTGGCGTCGTCGGTGATCTCGATGTTGCGCAGCAGCGGGAAGGCGCAGTCGTCGAGCTCCATCGCGGTGCCCTCGGCGGCCTTCAGCCCCTGCGGGATCTCCAGGAGACGCAGGTTGACCGGCACGTCGGGGCCGAGCAGGTGGCCGGAGGCGATGCGGAAGAGCAGCGCGTAGCCGATCTGGCCGGCTGCGCCGGTCACGGTGACATTCACGGGAGTGCGGGTCATGGCGATCTCCGTTAGACAGCTGGCGGTGGGGGTCCCTGCCCCTGGTGCTGGACATCCCTGAATCTTGATGTGAAGAGATATCCAGCGATCAGGCTATCCGACCCGGAACCTCCCGACCGCCCGGCCCCCTGTGGCACCGCACACAACCCGTCACACAGCGCTCACCCGGCCGTACCCGCTCACCCGGGAGGCGGCCGCTCGATGGTGGGCCTTCTCGTCATCGTCGTCACCGCCCCGCTCCGGTCAGCAGCACGGCCCCGGCCAGTACGAGCAGCACACCGACCGCGAGGAGCACGGCCAGTCGCGCTCCCACGACGTCTTGCTGTAGCCCGTGCGGTCGGCCACCGCGGCGATGCTCAGCCCTCTGCGGTCGACGAGCCTGCGCAGCTGGCCGGCAAACTCTTGCCGAACACACCGTTGCGGGGCGATCACACCGTGGCGGAATGGTCACTTCCGTGCCACAGGCCACAGGGTTCCCTTGTAGCGGTCTTCGCCGTCCACGAGGCTGAAGCCAGGACGGGGGCAAGGCCGCTCAAGTCGCCATGTTCCGGAGCGCCTGCGTTCCGGTGGCTGCCTCCGCCCTCGGGTGTCCGTCCCTTCTCGGGGGAGGGGACGGACACCGTCCCCGAGCCGCGCAGCTACAGCCGTGGCCGTAGCTGTACGAACGGCCTCAGCGGATCGTGAAGTGGACCGCTGCCTCCAGGAACGGAAGGTCCAGCCACGGCTTGGGCTGCGCCACCAGCGCGAGCATCACGATGAGGAAGCCGAGCAGCCCGTACGTCACCAGGTCGGTGAAGCGGGAACGGACCGCCAGCATGCCCACCGACGGAACCACGACCCGCAGCACGGCACCCCCGATGAGGGCCACACCGATCAGCATCGTGCCGATCCTGAAGGCCTCTTCGAAGGGGTCGACGGCCACGATCAGCAGCCCGATCCCAGCCGTGCAGAGCACGGCGAGCAGCGGCCACTGCCGGGCCGGGGCGGGCGCGTCCCCGGACGCGGCCCGGCCACCGCCCTCGGGGCGCGCGGTGTCCCGGGTGAACGACGGGAACCTCCGCGACGGACGAGGACCGTTGTGCGGGGCGTCGGCCGGTGCGCTGCTACCGGGACCGGCGGCAGCGGCCGGGCGGGTGTCCTCGCCCCGGTCCGCGTCGCCGGAGTCCTCATCGGCGTCGGCATCAAAGTCCGCATCCGCCCGGACGACCGTCCCCTCACGAGCAGCATCCTCCGAAGCAGCACCCTCACGGGTCGCAGCCCGATCCGGCGCAGCCTCATCCGCCGCGCCCGCACCGGGCACGTCCGCCTCCGCGTCCGACGGCACCGGAGACGTCCGGTCCGCCTCGGCGGCCGGGTCGGCCGGACTCGTACCAGCACCCATGGGGTTCCTTCCGGATCGGGTCAGCCGGCTCAGACGGCGTCGGCTGCGTTGCGCTCGGCCGCCTCGACCACGTTGACGAGCAGCTGGGCGCGGGTCATCGGGCCGACACCGCCCGGGTTCGGGGAGATCCAGGCGGCGACCTCGGCCACGCCCGGGTGTACGTCCCCGACGATCTTGCCGTTCTCGTCCCGGCTGACGCCGACATCGAGCACGGCCGCGCCCGGCTTCACGTCCTCGGGCTTGATGATGTGCGGCACTCCGGCGGCGGCGACGATGATGTCGGCCTGCTTGAGCTGGGCCGAGAGGTCACGCGTACCGGTGTGGCACTGGGTGACGGTGGCGTTCTCGGACTTACGGGTCAGCAGCAGCGGGATCGAGCGGCCGATGGTGACACCGCGGCCGACGACCACGACGTGTGCCCCGTTGATCTCCACGTCGTGGTGGCGGAGCAGCTGGACGACGCCCTGCGGGGTGCAGGGCAGCGGGCCCGTCTCGTTCAGTACGAGCCGGCCGAGGTTCATCGGGTGGAGGCCGTCGGCGTCCTTGGCCGGATCCATCAGCTCCAGGACGCGGTTGGTGTCGATCCCCTTGGGCAGGGGAAGCTGCACGATGTACCCCGTGCACTCGGGGTTGGCGTTGAGCTCCCGTACGACGTCCTCGATCTCCTCCTGGGTGGCGGTGTCGGGGAGTTCGCGCTGGATGGAGCCGATGCCGACCTGTGCGCAGTCACGGTGCTTGCCGTTCACGTACCACCGGCTGCCCGGGTCATCCCCGACGAGCAGGGTTCCCAGGCCAGGGGTGACGCCCTGCGCCTTGAGGGCCGCCACGCGGACGGTGAGATCGGACTTGATCGCGGCTGCGGTGGCCTTGCCATCGAGAATCTGGGCAGTCATGTCCCCATACTCGCGGATGACCCCACCCGCATACCAATTCCGGGTGCCGACCATGACCACCAGGTTGCGCTTACACAACGCATTCGGCAATCGGCTGGACAAAAAGCCGATGTCAAGACAACGATGAGCCGCGCAGTACCGCGGACAGCGTCGGGGGGACAGACCGTACTGATTGCGCACGTTTCCTCCGCTCGGACCGCGTCGTCCCCGCACTTTTTGCAACGGAGGAAATTCGCCATGAGCTTCGGCGACCCGAACAACCCCTACGGCCAGCAGCAGCAGGGCGGGCAGCCGGGGTACGGCTACCCGCAGCAGTCCCCGCAGGGTATGCCGCAGCAGGGCGGTTACCCCGCGGCCCCGCCGGTGCAGGGCGGCTACGGCTTCCCTGGTGTGCCCACCGAGATGCCGGGCGGTGTGAAGGCAGCCCGCGTCATGCTCTACGTGATCACTGGCCTGCAGGTCATCGGCGCGGTCATCTTCGCGATCGCCGCCGCGGCCGTGAACGCCGCCAAGAACGACGCGACACTCAAGGACGACGTTCAGTTCCAGCAGCTTGCCGACTACTCCGGCAATGCCCTGTGGGGCATCGTGGTCTTCGCAGTGCTGTGGGGCGCCTTCGCCGTGTTCCTGGCCGTGAAGTTCGGCAAGGGGACCAACGGCATCCGCATCACGGCGATCGTCTTCGGTGCAATCACCGCGATTCTCGGTATCTACCCGTTCGTCATCTTCGGTCTCGTCCACACGGTTCTCGCCGTGCTGATCATCGTCTTCGTCGCGCGGGCCGACGGCAACGCCTGGTTCAACCGCCAGCAGCAGCCGCAGTACTGATCCGGCCGCGGGCCTGCCGGCCCGCCGTCGCGGCACCGGGATCACACAAAGGCCGTACCCCCGCACGTGGGCGGGGGTACGGCCTTCGGTCGTTCTGCCGGGTCAGTGGAAGAAGTGCCGCGTACCCGTGAAGTACATCGTCACGCCCGCCCTCTTCGCGGCCTCGACGACCAGCTCGTCACGGACCGAACCGCCCGGCTGGGCCACGGCCTTGATGCCGGCCGCGGTCAGGATCTCCAGCCCGTCCGGGAACGGGAAGAACGCGTCGGACGCGGCGTACGCGCCCCGCGCCCGCTCCTCGCCCGCGCGCTCGACGGCCAGCTTCGCGGAGTCGACCCGGTTGACCTGGCCCATGCCGACGCCGACCGAGGCGCCGCCCTTGGCGAGCAGGATCGCGTTGGACTTGACCGCGCGACAGGCCTTCCACGCGAAGGCGAGCTCCTTCAGCTCGTCCTCGGAGAGTGCCTCACCGGTGGCGAGGGTCCAGTTGGCCGGGTCGTCGCCGTCGGCCTGGAGGCGGTCGGTGACCTGGAGCAGCGCGCCGCCGTCGATCGGCTTGACCTCGACCGTGGAGGTCGGGGCGTCGGGGCAGCGCAACACACGGATGTTCTTCTTGCGGGCGAGGATCTCGACCGCGCCGTCCTCGTACGCCGGGGCGACAATGACCTCGGTGAAGATCTCCGCGACCTGCTCGGCCATGGCGACGGTCACCGGGCGGTTGACGGCGATGACACCGCCGAAGGCCGACAGCGGGTCGCAGGCGTGCGCGTTGCGGTGCGCCTCGGCGACGTCGTCGGCGATCGCGATGCCGCACGGGTTGGCGTGCTTGATGATCGCCACGCACGGCTCGGCGTGGTCGTACGCGGCCCGGCGCGCGGCGTCCGTGTCCGTGTAGTTGTTGTACGACATCTCCTTGCCGTGCAGCTGCTCCGCCTCGGCCAGGCCACCGGCGCCGGAGGTGTAGAGCGCGGCGGGCTGGTGCGGGTTCTCGCCGTACCGCAGGACGTTGCTGCGCTCGTACGTCGCACCGAAGAAGTCGGGGAAGCCCGAGTCGTCGGCAGGCGCGTACCCTTCAGCAGCTTCGCCGACGGCACCCGCGAACCAGGAGGCCACGGCCACGTCGTACGCGGCGGTGTGCTGGAACGCCTCGGCGGCCAGGCGCTTGCGGGCGGTCAGGTCGAAGCCGCCCGCCTTGACCGCGGCAAGGACGTCGGCGTACCGCTCGGGGCTGGTGACGACGGCCACGGACGGGTGGTTCTTGGCGGCGGCGCGGACCATGGACGGGCCGCCGATGTCGATCTGCTCCACACACTCGTCGGCGGACGCGCCGGAGGCGACGGTCTCCTTGAACGGGTAGAGGTTGACGACCACCAGGTCGAACGGCTCCACACCCAGCTCGGCGAGCTGCTCGCGGTGTGCGTCCAGGCGCAGGTCCGCGAGGATGCCGGCGTGGACGCGCGGGTGCAGCGTCTTGACGCGGCCGTCGAGGCACTCGGGGAAGCCGGTGAGCTCCTCGACCTTGGTGACCGGCACCCCGGCAGCAGCGATCCTCCCGGCGGTGGAGCCGGTGGAGACAAGCTCGACACCCGCCTCGTGCAGACCGCGGGCGAGGTCTTCGAGCCCCGTCTTGTCGTAGACACTGACCAGGGCGCGGCGGATGGGCTTATTCACCGACATGACCGAGATGAACCTTTCGTCCCTCAATGCGATAGCCGTCACGGGCGAGCCGCCCCACGGCCTCGACGAGCAGCTTGCGCTCGACTTCCTTGATGCGTTCGTGGAGAGCGGCTTCGCCCTCCGCCGTGTCCTCTTCGGCCACCTCGACCACGCCCTGCGCGATGATCGGACCGGTGTCGACGCCGTCGTCGACGAAGTGGACGGTGCACCCGGTGACCTTCACGCCGTACGCGAGTGTGTCACGCACCCCATGGGCACCGGGAAAGCTGGGGAGCAGGGCGGGGTGGGTGTTGATGAACCGGCCACCGAACCGGGCGAGGAACTCCTTGCCCACGATCTTCATGAATCCCGCGGACACCACGAGGTCCGGGCGGTGCTCGGCCGTCGCGGCCGCGAGTGCCGCGTCCCACTCCTCGCGGGTGGCGTGGTCCTTGACCCTGCACACGAAGGTCGGCAGTCCGGCGCGCTCCGCCCGTTCCAGACCGACGATGCCGGAGCGGTCGGCCCCGACCGCGACGACCTGCGCACCGAAGCCCTCGGGGTCGTCACCGATGGCGTCGAGCAGGGCTTGGAGGTTCGTACCGGAGCCGGAGACCAGCACGACCAGACGGGCCGGTGCGGCGGAGGGGGGCGGGGAGGCCACGGCTGGGCCCTTTCTCGCGTGGTGAAGCAGAGCAACGCTGATTTGTATGGTCGTACGAAAGAATCAAGCCCCTCGATACGGGGAACTCTACGAACGATCCGACCGTGAGCAACGATACCGGCACCTCCGGAGCCCCCCACGGGACGGGGGTGAGAGGCCGCAGGTCGGCCGCGGCGAAGCGCGAGAGGGTCCGGGTCGACGGGTATCGGCCGCCTGTGCCGCGCTCCCAGCTTTCGGCCCCTCCTGGCCGGGAGGTAGCGTCAGGGGACAGGGAACCGCCCGCAGGGCGGAAATGACGAGATGGGGAAGACGTTCACCATATGCCGGACCGACGCCACCGCACCGCCTTCCGCCACCCGCTGCCCGAGCGGACCCCACTGATGTTGCGGGAGCGCCAGTCCCCCACGGGCCCTTCCTCCTTTCCGGGTTCTTCCGCTTCTTCCGGCTCCTCCGGTTCTTCCGGCTCCTCCGGTTCGTCGGGGTCTTCCGCTCCCGCGGGCGACAACCCGTTCGCCGCACCGCCGGAGGACCGGCCCGACCAGCCCTGGCAGCCCCGCCACCCTTCGAACGCCGGAAACGGCAGCAGGAACAACCAGGGGAACGGGGGCCGGAGCAACGGCGACGGGTCGCCCGAGGGTGGCTCCTCCGACGACCGGCCGGTCTGGGGCAGCCAGTGGAGCAGCCAACAGCCCGGTCGCCAGAGCGGTGGTTTCGGCGGCCGCCCCGGGGGCCAGGGCGGGCCGAACGGCCAGGGCAGCCCCGGCGGACTGCGCTGGGATCCGACCGACCCCGCCCAGCGCCGCGCACGCTACGCGCTGCTCTGCGGCATGTGGGCCTTCTTCTTCGCACTCTTCGACTTCCCGGAGATCGCCCTGCTGCTCGGCGCACTCGCCGTGTACTGGTCGATCAGCTCGCTCCGCGCGAAGCCGAATGGCGCGTCCGCGCCGGGCACCGCCGGAGCACCCGGGCCGGCCGCAGCGTCCGGTACGCCGGCCGTCGGCCCCCTCCAGGGTTCCGGCTCCGGGCGCGTCCCGGCGTCCGCCCCCGCCGCTCCTGGCTATGGGAGGCAGCAGACCACGGCTGCGGTCAGCGGCCTGGTGACGGCGCTGCTCGCGCTCTCGATCGTCGCGACGACGTTCACGGTGCAGCTCGTCTACCGCGACTACTACACCTGCGTGAACGACGCCCTGACCAAGTCCGGCCAGCTGGCCTGCAACGACCTGCTGCCGAAGCCGCTGGAGCCCTTCTTCGGCGTCAAGAACTGACACTTCACGGATTTACGGATCCACGGACGGCCCAGCCTCACCTGGCAGGGCCGTCCGTTCGTGCCATGGGTCGGTCGGCAGGAAGTCGTACGGCTCGGAGTCGTCGCTCCTCTCGTCCGCCGCGGACACCGACGCAGCGCCGCCGATGGCAGGGGAAGCCGCTGCGGGTACGCCCCCGAAAGCACGGACGGGTACGGCTCCCGGCCCCTGAGGCACCGGCCCGGGACCCTGCGCAGGCGCCTGAGCTGCCGGCGCGCACTCCGCCGCTGCCGTCTCCTGCGCCGCTCGTCGCACCCACCGTCCCCCGTCGCCGCCCCGCAGCCGCCAGGCCCGGAGCAGCAGCGTCACGGGGACGCCGAGCAGCATCGTCCACGCCAGGGCCGCCGCACCCGTCAGCCACCACACCGGGCCGAACTGCGCCAGCGCCCCGGTGCCGAGCGGTCCCCCCGCGGCCGCGGCCAGCACCGCCGTGCCGACCCCGCACCCCACCGCCCCCAGGCCGGCCGTCAGCGCGGTCCCCCACAGGCTCCACGCCTCCTCCCGCGCGGCATGGGCGGGCGCGGCCCGCCGTGCCGTGAACCAGGCGACCGTCACCCCGGCCGCGACCGGCACCGCCCCGGCCGCCCAGTTCAGGACCGTCCCCGGGCCCTGGGCCGGCACCGCGGCGAGCAACGGGAAAACGGGCAGCGCCGGGCGCCCCGAGAAGGCGACCGGGGTGACCGCGGACGCCGTACCGAGCGCAAAGCCCGGCCCGAGTCCGTACGCGGCACCCCACACCGCCGCATTCGGCACCAGCACCAGCGCGAGCAGCAGTACCGGGACAAGGCCCGCCCAGTCGCCCGAGAGCTGGACGAACGACTGCTGAGCCGCCTGTGCATGCCACACCAGCGCCACCGCGACGAGCAGCGCCCCGCCACCGAGCAGCACCGCCACCCCGGCCACGGCCGACCGGCACACCGTCTCCGCGCACTCCCTGAACCGGGTACGCGCCAGCTTCTCGTGCAGGCGCACCGGCGCCCAGGACGGCGGTGCGATCGGGTGCCCCGATGCCGTCCAGACCCCGGCAGCCGCCGCGCCCATCACCACAACGGCCGAAGGGAAGAGCAACGACGGTGCGTACACGGACAGCGAACCACCCCGCGCATAGAACGCGACAGCGGCTCCGACCAGCAGATATCCGCCGCTGACCATGGCGAACGCGCCCGCCGCCGAGGGCGCCGGGCGTCCCTCGACGGACTCCGGGGCGTCCCGGGCCGCACGGTGCAACAGCCACACCGGCACCACGGCGAGCAGCAGCGGGACGAGGCCGACCGGGGCGGGGGCTCCGCCGAGCGTGTCGGTTCTGATCAGCTCGGCACCGTGGGCGAGCAGCCAGAGCCCGGCCGCCGCATGGAGGGCCCCGCCGGGGCCGTTGCCGGAAGTCGGGGAGCTGATCCACAGCGCCATGACGGGCACGGTGAATACGCCCAGCCCCAGCCCGGCCGCAAGCGCCCCACGCAGGAAGGCGAAGGCCGGAACGGCGGACCGGCCCTGCTCTGCCGACAACGACGGGCTGCGTTCGGTCACTTGGGTCACACGGCAATGCTCCCAACGACACGCGCTTATTCCGTGCAACAGGCGAACGACCGCTGTGTCGCTCAATATGCGTTTATGTACTTTTTCACCCGGTGCAGGCCCGCGGGGGGCCTTTCATGACAGAGAGCTCGTCCGATGCGGCCGCTGCACTTCCGCTCCGAACGCCCGGCCGAAGGCCGCCGCCAACCAGGCGGCCCGCCCGACGTCGGTGTCGACGGTCGCGAGGCTGTCCAAGCCGGTGACCTCCACGAAACAACCGTTGCCCCGTCCGCCGACCCCCGTCGAAGCCACTGGGAGCACCGCCATGGCCCCGACCGAGCCGGGCACCACCCCCGAGCCGCCGGACAAGTACGGCGCATCCGGCACATCTGCCACGGACAGCCCATCCGCCACCCGTGCCGCGCCTGAAACACCTGAAATGCCTGAAGCATCTGAAGCACCGGCCGAGGCATTCGATGCCTTGTACAAGAGCTGCGCCGCCGCCCTTTTCCGTCAGACGTTTCTGCTGACCGGGCGCCGGAGCCTCTCCCAGGAGTCGGTCGCGCGGGCCTTCGCGCGGGCCTGGGAACACTGGCCGGAGGTCGCGGTGGACCGTGACCCGGCGGGCTGGGTGCGGGCCGCCGCGTACGAGTATGCGATGTCGCCCTGGCACCGGCTGCGCCGCACGCACCGCCCCCTCGACCCGCCGCCCGCCGAACCCGGTGCGCGCGCACTGCTCGGCGCGCTGCTCGACCTGCCGCCGTCGTACCGCCGCACCCTGCTGCTCTACGACGGGGTCGGCCTGGATCTTCCGGAGACCGCGGCGGAGACGGAGGCCAGCACCCCGGCGACGGCGAGCAGGCTGATGAACGCACGTGCCGCGGTCGCCGAGCGGCTGCCCGAGCTGGCGGAACCGTCGTCCTCCACCGAGCAGTCGGCGCTCCTGCATCAGCAGCTCGGCACACTCGCCCGGGCCCAGCCCCCCGCCTCGCTCCCCTCACCCGACGCGATCCGTACGGACGCAGAGCGCAAGGCCCAGGTGTGGACCAGAGCGGCCATCTCCTTCATGGTGTTGCTCATCGGTCTGACGCTGTTCACCCTGGCGACGGCTCCGGCCCGGTACGAAACCCCGGAGTCGCCCGCTCAGCAGGTCGGCGGGGTGCCTCCACGAGGTGGCCCGCAGAAGCTGACGCCGCAGGACCTGAATCTGCAGAAGAAGCTTCAGGGCGAGCTCGTACAGGGTCCGGCCCGGCTGGTCCCCGACGCCGGCTGACCGGGAGGACCGGGAGCGCCGGCAGACGGGCAGCCGGACGGAGAAACAGATACGGCGCGGGCCCGTACCCCTGGCCGGGGTACGGGCCCGCGCCGTCTGTGCGGTGACGCGATACTGCGGTGCTGCTCCGTCGCGGTGAAGCGATCAGGCGCCGAGGATCTCGCGCGCCAGCTTGGCGGTCTCGGTCGGCGTCTTGCCGACCTTGACGCCGGCGGCCTCAAGGGCCTCCTTCTTCGCCTGCGCGGTGCCGGAGGAGCCGGAGACGATGGCGCCGGCGTGGCCCATGGTCTTGCCCTCGGGGGCGGTGAAGCCCGCGACGTAACCGACGACCGGCTTGGTGACGTTCTTCGCGATGAAGTCGGCCGCACGCTCCTCGGCGTCGCCGCCGATCTCACCGATCATCACGATCAGGTCGGTCTCGGGGTCTGCCTCGAACGCCGCGAGGGCGTCGATGTGCGTCGTGCCGATGACCGGGTCGCCACCGATGCCGACGGCGGACGAGAAGCCGATATCACGGAGCTCGTACATCATCTGGTAGGTCAGCGTGCCGGACTTGGACACGAGACCGATGCGGCCGGGCTTGGTGATGTCGCCCGGGATGATGCCGGCGTTGGACTGGCCGGGGGTGATCAGGCCGGGGCAGTTCGGGCCGATGATCCGGGTCTTGTTGCCCTTCGAACCGGCGTAGGCCCAGAAGGCGGCCGAGTCGTGGACGGCGATGCCCTCGGTGATCACGACGGCGAGGGGGATCTCGGCGTCGATCGCCTCGACGACGGCGGCCTTCGCGAAGGCCGGCGGCACGAAGAGGACGGACACGTCGGCGCCGGTCTTCTCCATCGCCTCGGCGACGGAGCCGAAGACGGGTACCTCGGTGCCGTCGAAGTCGACGGTCGTGCCGGCCTTGCGCGGGTTCACGCCGCCGACGATGTTGGTGCCATCACCCAGCATGAGCTTGGTGTGCTTCATGCCGGTGGCACCGGTCATCCCCTGGACGATGACCTTGCTGTCCTTGGTGAGGAAGATAGCCATGGTGTTGGAGTCCCTCGTCCCTTACTTCGCAGCCGCGGCGAGCTCAGCGGCCTTGTCGGCCGCGCCGTCCATGGTGTCCACACGCTGCACCAGCGGGTGGTTGGCGTCGGAAAGGATCTTGCGACCCAGCTCCGCGTTGTTGCCGTCGAGGCGCACGACCAGCGGCTTGGTGACCTCTTCGCCCTTGCTCTTGAGCAGCGCAAGAGCCTGGACGATGCCGTTGGCGACCTCGTCGCACGCGGTGATGCCACCGAAGACGTTGACGAAGACGGACTTGACGTCCGGGTCGCCGAGGATGATCTCCAGGCCGTTCGCCATGACCTCTGCGGAGGCGCCGCCACCGATGTCGAGGAAGTTGGCGGGCTTCACGTTGCCGTGGTTCTCACCGGCGTACGCGACGACGTCCAGGGTCGACATGACCAGACCGGCACCGTTACCGATGATGCCGACCTCGCCGTCGAGCTTGACGTAGTTGAGGTTCTTGGCCTTGGCGGCAGCCTCGAGCGGGTTGGCTGCGGCCTTGTCCTCGAGCGCCTCGTGCTCGGGCTGACGGAAGTCGGCGTTCTCGTCGAGAGACACCTTGCCGTCCAGCGCCAGGACGTCGCCGGAGGCGACCTTGGCGAGCGGGTTGACCTCGACGAGGAGCGCGTCCTCGGCGACGAAGGTGTCCCACAGCGTCACCATGACCTCGGCGACCTTCTCGGCCACCTCGGCCGGGAACTTCGCCTGGGCGACGATCTCGCGGGCCTTCTCGATCGTGACACCGGTGTTGGAGTCGACCGGGACCTTCGCGAGGGCCTCGGGGGTCTTCTCCGCGACCTCCTCGATGTCCATGCCGCCCTGCACCGAGGCCATGGCCAGGAAGGTGCGGTTGGTGCGGTCGAGGAGGTACGAGACGTAGTACTCCTCAAGAATCTCCGGCGCGGTCTCGGCGATCATCACCTTGTGGACCGTGTGGCCCTTGATGTCCATGCCGAGGATGTCGGTCGCGCGGGCGACCGCCTCGTCGGGGGTGGCGGCCAGCTTGACGCCGCCGGCCTTGCCGCGGCCGCCGACCTTCACCTGCGCCTTGACGACAGACTTGCCGCCCAGCCGCTCGGTCGCCTCGCGGGCTGCCTCAGGCGTGTCAATGACTTCACCGGCCAGCACCGGTACACCGTGCTTGGCGAAGAGGTCCCTCGCCTGGTACTCGAACAGGTCCACGCGCGTCCGTCCCTTTTCAGTGGTCTCGCGGTTCGTTTTCAGCGTGGGCGTGCCGCGAGGGGCAACGTGACTGCTCTGTCACAAGGAAGGCGCACACGGTCACCGAGTACGCGGCATGTCCATCTCGCAGGTTATCCCCGTGCTCCGCAGGACCCTAAATCGCAGATCACACCTGAGCGGTGATTACGGTCACAGATCCCGCCGGTGCCCGGGTCGCAGTGGCCAAAAGGGCACTCGTGCGGTGCAGCGGGGACGGGCCCCGGACCGGGCGCGGGGCGGTCCGGGGGCCGCCGGTGTCAGATGCTCCGGGCCGGGTACCCGGGAGCGCCGAAGGAGGGCGCCGGGTCTGTCGCATCGGTCACACGCCGGAGTGATCGAGGTCAGACCGTTCCTAGCCAGTGTGCATGAGTGAGTCCTGGACCCACCGATGTGTACTGGGCGCATCCCGAACGGTGCTGGATGCACTGGGTTGCCGCTTTCTCGTCCCGTTCGGCGGCACGTCTCCAGGGGCGTGGTCCGTTGCGGGTGGGCGGTTTCCGTCACGTCCTCGGGTGCCTGGTCCGGCCTGGGCGGTCCGATGCCCCGCACGATCTCTCCGGTCGTGTGGGGGCGGTGCCGTCCTTCCCCAAGCTCTCAACTCCGTTCGAGCAGGGGATACCCCATCCCGGACCGGGTGCCCGAGGGCGCGTCGTCCGATCGCGATGCCGGCGGCATCGTGACGGGACATCTTTCGCTCGGGGGTGACCAGCGGTTTCTGCCAGTGCTGGGCACCCCACATCGAGGTGTAGGCCGGGTCGACCGCGACAATGCTCAGGCCCTGTTCGGCAGCCATCGACACCAGCCGGGCCTTGAGCTTCCCGGTGGGCATGCCAGAGATGAGTTGCCGGAACCGCTTGCGGTGGCCGTGCTTCTCGCGGGTCTTCTCGGTGGTGAAGTCGAGGTCCTCGATGCCGATCGCGGCGACACCGGCCTGTTTGGCCCAGTGGATCAGCCGGGTCAGGGCGTGGCGGATCTGGGCGTCGCGGTGACCGGCCGAACCGGACAGGTCGTAGAAGAACCGCCGGGGCTCGCCGACCGGATTGCCGTGCCGGTCGAGCCGGTAGGCGGCGAAGTGGTCGGCGTTGGTGTCGACGCCGACCATGCCCCGGGCGCGGGCGGTCGTGAGGGGGATGGTCTGGACGACGGGGCGTTGCCAGGAGGCGGTCAGGTACCAGCGGCCACGGTCCACGTCGAGGTGGATGCGGTAGGCCACGGCCCGGTTGACGGCGATGCGGTCGGCCCACTCCTGGCCCCGGTGCGCAAACGCCGCGGTCGAGGTGAGGGTGTACCGGCCGTGCTTGGCGTTGGCCAGGTGTGCGAGCGGGGCGGGCAGTTTGATGCTGACCTTGCCGTCCGGGGTGACGCGGATTGTTTCGTTCCCGAACCGCTTGCCCGACTCGCCGTCGGCGGCGATGAACCAGCGTTCAGCTTCCCAGCGTTCCCGCCACTGCTCTTCGGTCAGCCGGGCCTGGGTGAGGTGGTGGCGGGTGTTCAGGAGGCGTTTGCCGCCCCGTACCACCCGGACGCGTCCGGCCTGCCGGTCACGGACCGCGGTATCGTGCCGGGCTTCCAGCGCCGCGAGGCGGCGGGACTTGTGGAACCACTCGCCCTTGGAGCGGTAGCCACCGGCTGCCCGCTTCGTTCCGCTCGCGCCGATGGGGAGGGCCAGGCGGTGCCGCAGCGTCCCGATCCCGGCCTCCAGATTCCGGATGTGCGCCGCCTGGCAACGGCGCGCCAGCGCCCACTGATCGTGGGTGGCTTTGGTGATCGCACCGGCGATCCGCGACGACGACTGTGCGGTCAGGTCCCGCTTGCGCGACGCCCAGGTGTCCTTGCCGTGCTCCAGACCATCCGCACAACGGGTCCTGAGGTCACGGGAAGCCAGACGGCCCTGATGCTCACCGACCGCACGCAGGACTATCTCGTCCCGGGGCGTGAGGTGCTTGAGACGGTCCCGGACCGCCACCCCGCAAGGCCCGGGCGCCACGAAGGATGCCGCCAACTCCCGCACACCACCCACCACAACACCCCCTCCCCCAGACTGGAAACCTGTCACCTGCCCAACGAGCAACAGGCGCCAAGGTCACCCATTCGATCCCAGAACTTCCGTTCCCACTCGGTGAACCCGCCGACAGGACTCACTCCTGCTCACTACAACGCACTTCAGCTCAGCAAACCGACAGCAGCTCACAACCCTCGGCACCGTAGGCCGTGTTCCCGACAGTGGGACGGGCATCGTCACCGACCGTACCGACAAGATCGCCGGCGAACGGCTGCGCCTGGGCTCCGACGCCGTGCGACAGCGGCATCACGCGGCCGGTGACAGTCTGTGCGAACGGGGCGACCGCATCCCCGGCCAGCCCCTGGGCGAGCGGCTGCACCTTACGTGCGCTCCTTCGCCCACATGCTCACCCACCTGCAAGGCGACCAGCTGCCGACATGGATCGAAGCGGCCACCGCCACCACCGAGCTGCCCAGCCTCCGCCGGTTCGCTCAACACCTCGAACGCGACCTCGACGCCGTCACCGCTGGCCTCACACAACCGTGAAACTCGGGTGTCGTTGAGGGGCATGTCAACCGGATCAAGATGCTCAAGCGTCAGATGTTCGGCCGCGCAGGATTCGCCCTGTCAAGGAAGAGAGTCCTGCTCTCGTGACTCATGCGGAGGATCAACGAGAGGGCAGACTGGCTGGGCGATCCAGGGCATACACCGTGACTGGGCTGCCCTGCAGTTGGTCCTCGCGACGCGGCGAGAACCCCAGACGCTCGGCCACCCTCACCGATGCCTCGTTGCCCGGCCGCATGAGAGCCGTGAAGTAGTCGTTGTCAAGCGTGGCAAAACCCCAGTCCAGGCACGCTTGAGCGGCCTCGGTCGCATACCCGTGCCCCCAGTGATCCGCTCGGAGGGTCCAACCCAGTTCCACTTCATCGAACTATTCCCAGTACTGCAGACCGCTTCGACCGACGAATACACCGCTCGCCTTGAGCTCAATGGCGCACAGACCATGACCTCGTTCATCCCACTGCCGCTCGATCCCAGTGAGTCGTTCCAGCGCCTGTTGACGCGAGAAGGCTCCGACGAAGCGGTTGACCTGCGGGTCAGCATGAAGCTCGACGAAATCGTCGAGGTCAGACACACGAAGAGGTCGCAGGAGTAACCGCTCAGTCTCGATCATGCGTCCGAGCATAGATCTCAGCATCAACCGAACCGACGCAGTCTCAGCCACATCACCGAGCGTGAACGCACCACAAGAAGTGGACCAGAGCCAAGTCTCACCTACGCAGCCAGCTGAGACGTGCCCGCAGTTGGGGCAGGTCCGGGAGGTGTTGCGGGGGGACAGGGCAATCACTTCCCGTCCGGCGCTCTCAGCCTTGGCGTGCAGGATCGTCAGGCTCCCCCATCCGGCATCCGAAATCGAACGATTGAGTCCGGCTTTGGCTGCGGCCCCGTTGGGCAAGAGGGTGCCCGGCTGGTCGGGGTCGGGCTTCGGCCCGGGGGCCTTGACCCTCCCCCCAGAGACGCAGAGAACACCGGCGCTCCACGCCTCCGGGCCCAGGACCGCATTCCCCCCGGCCAGAAGGCCGGATTCCCTGCGAAGATCAAGGGATGGGAAGTGGCCTCTTCTCGATCGCCGCTGCCATCACTCCCGGGAATAGATCCGGGGTGCATGCGAATGCCGGTGCGCCCAGGGCCCCGAGGGCCGCTGCATGGTCGCGGTCGTAGGCGGGCGCACCCTCGTCGGACAGCGCGAGCAGCGTCACGAACTGCACGCCGGATGCCTTCATCGCGGCGACCCGCTTCAGCATCTCGTCGCGTATGCCGCCCTCGTAGAGGTCGCTGATGAGGACGACGACGGTGTCGGCGGGGCGGGAGATCTTCGACTGGCAGTAGGCGAGCGCCCGGTTGATGTCGGTGCCGCCGCCGAGCTGGGTGCCGAAGAGTACGTCGACGGGGTCGTCGAGCTGGTCGGTGAGGTCGACCACTGCCGTGTCGAAGACGACAAGCCTGGTCTGCAGGGTTCGCATGGAGGCGAGCACCGCGCCGAAGACGGAGGCGTAGACGACGGAGGCGGCCATCGACCCCGACTGGTCGATGCAGAGGATGACGTCCTTCTTCACGGACTGTGCGGCCCGCCCGTAGCCGATGAGCCGCTCGGGGACGACGGTGCCGTACTCGGGGAGGTAGTTCTTGAGGTTGGCCCGGATGGTTCGGACCCAGTCGATGTCGTGGTGGCGGGGCCGGTCGATCCTGGCCGAGCGGTCCAGCGCGCCGGTGAGTGTGGCCCGGGTGCGGGTGGCGAGCCGCTTCTCCAGATCGTCGACGACCTTGCGCACGACGGCTCTTGCGGTCTCCTTCGTCGTCTCGGGCATGACCTTGTTGAGCGAGAGGAGCGTTCCGACGAGATGGACGTCCGCCTCGACGGCCTCCAGCATCTCCGGTTCGAGGAGCAGTGCCGAGAGGCCGAGTCGGTCGATCGCGTCGCGCTGCATGACCTGGACGACGGAGCTGGGGAAGTACGTGCGGATGTCGCCGAGCCAGCGGGCCACGGAGGGGGCGGAGGCCCCGAGTCCGGACGAGCGGTTGCTCCCGCCCCGCGCCCCGGGTCTGCCTCCGCCGCCGTACAGTGCGGTCAGTGCGCCGTCCATCGCGGCGTCGCGTCCGGTGAGGGTACAGCCGGTGCTCTCTGCGCTGTCCCCGCCCAGGACCAGCCGCCACCGACGCAGCCGCTCGTCGTTCGCCGGGCCCGACTGCGGGCGGGGCCGTGCCGAGCGGTCCGCCGGGCCGGGCGGCGAGCTGTGGGCCGGGTGCGGTGCGGTGCCGGCCGTGTCCGTGGTCATCTCGTTGCCCCCAGCGGTTCCTCGACGTTCTCGACTCTCTCGTCCGGATCTCTGTTGTCCGGGTCGACGCCGCCCGGGTCCGGAACGGTGCCGGTGTCCAGACCGAGCAGCAGACGCAGCACCGGCACCACCGCGTCGGCCCTGGCTCCGTCGAGTCCGGGGCCGAAGCCGGGTGCCGTCGTCCCGGTAGCGGTGGCTGTCGGTCCCCCGGCGGACGGACCGCGCCGTACGAGTTCGCCCAGCGTGCGCCGTACGCCCGCTTCGTACACCGAGAAGGTGCGGCGCAACAGGGGCAGCACATCGGCGAAGGTGTCGGCTGGAACCCCGGTGAGCCAGGCGTCGACCAGGCCGAGCAGTCGCTCGTCGTGGACGAGGAGCATGCCGCCCCCGGCGGCTCCGCCGACGAACCCCTCGATCCAGGCTGCGGCGTCGGCCGGGGGTGTGCCGGGCGAGAGGGCCAGGCCCATCAGCCGTGCCGCGTCGTCCTCCGCGAGCCGTCCTTCGTCGAGCAGCAGGCGGGCCGCGCGGCCCCGGATGACGCCCGCGACCGTGTCCCGGGCGGCGAGCTTGTGCAGCACGGCGGTCCAGCGCTCACGCAGCCCGGCCCCGTCGGCATCCGCCTGAACGGCCCCGGCGAGCAGCCCGATCGCTGTGTGGACCCCGTCCACCCGGCGGCGCAGTTCGGCGGCACCGTCGGCGTCCAGTCCGGTGCAGGCGGGAGGGAGTCCGACGCAGATCCGCTCGGCGAGCCCGGCCGCGACCTCGCCGAGAGCCGCGGTGTCCGTGGACCGCACGTCGCCGTAGCGCAGGGTGCGGGCCAGCGCGGGCAGGGCGTCGGCGAGATGGCCGACGTCGGCGTCGAGTGCGGCGCGGTCGGCGAGGGCCCGCATCACCACGGGCAGTGCGTCGGGCAGTTCCGCGAGGAGGCAGTGCTCGGCGAGTGCGGTGACCTCGGCGAGTGCGGTCGCCGAAGCCGCCTGGGTCTCGGCCTTGGCGGTCGCCGCGGAGAGCACGGTGGTGCCCCATGTCCCGGCCTCCGCGACCCGTACGTACAGCTCGGGCTCCCAGCGCAGCCGCCAGCTCTCCCGGAAGGTGCCGGTACTCGCCCGGCCTGCGGCGGGCTCGCCCCAGCCGACGGCGAGAATCCGCAGCCGGTGGAGCAGCCGGCTGCGGGCTGCGTCGGTGTCCTTGCGCAGGTCGAGCTCCAACTCCCGCTCCATAGACTCCGGCCTGAGCCGGAGTGTGCGCTGCTGTCGGGTGAGGTCGCGCTGCAGGGGTACGGCGGGGGCGGTGTCCGGCACTTCGCCGAGTGTCTCGCCGACTATCAGCCGGTCCTGTACGAGCGCGAGCGGCGCATCGGAGCCTTCGCACATCACGGCCCGGATCGCATCGGTCGTCTCACTCAACCCGGCCAGCGGGCGGCCGCGCATGGCGGCGAGGGTCTCGGCGAGCCTGACGGCCTCGATGACGTGGGCGGACGAGACGAACCGGTCCTCGTCGCGCAGGAGTCCGGCGACCTTGGTCATCCACCGCTCGATCGGGCGGTCGGCGGTCTCGAAGAGGTGTCCGTACCAGCCGGGCGAGTCGATGCCCGCCCCGTATCCGCTGTGCCGGGCGAGCCGGCGGTGCGACCAGGGCACCCAGGTCAGCTCGGCCTTGACCTTGGGCAGCCCCTTGAGCAGGGCCCGGTCGGCGGCGAGTGTGGTTTTCGTGCCGAGCGCGGGCACATGCCAGGCACCGCAGACGACCGCGACATCGTCGCCGAACTCCTTCACCGCCTTGCGCAGTTGGATGCGCATATACGCCTCGCGGACGGTGTCACGAGCGTGGCCGCCGTCCCCGTACACCTCGCGCAGGGATGTCATCGCCTCGGCGAGCGCGGCGAACCGTGCCCGCGGGTCGACGGCCTCGCCGCCCTGGGTGCGGTGTTCGACGACGTCCTCCCACCAGCATTCCGGGTCGTCGTAACCCGCCGTCTCGGCCAGTACACCGATGGGGTCGATCGGGGCATGCGCAGGCGAGCCGCCCGTAGGGGGTTCCCCGTCCCGGTCCGTTTCGCGTTCCGCTGCCTGTGCCATGGCCAGGGAGTTCACCGCGGGCAGGTCGATGAAGCGGACCGGGGCGTCGTGCGCCAGCGCCCAGCGGATCGCGACCCACTCGGGCGAGAACGCGGCCAGCGGCCAGAACGCCGCCTGCCCCGGGTCGTCGACAGCATGGGCAAGAAGTGCGACCGGCGGCCGCATCTGCTCGTCGGCGGCCAGTGGCAGCAGTGCGTCACCCTCAGGAGGCCCCTCGATCAGCACCGCCCGCGGGCGGGCGGCTTCCAGGGCCGTACGAACGGCTCGGGCCGAGCCCGGGCCGTGGTGCCGCACCCCCAGCAGCAGCGGTCCGGCGGAACGCACGGCCCGGATCATGCGGATACCTCGCGGCAGGCGCGGTAGAAGTCCTTCCACCCGTCCCGCTCCCGGACCACGGTCTCCAGGTACTCCTGCCAGACCACCCGGTCGGCCGCGGGATCGCGGACGACCGCGCCCAGGATGCCCGCCGCCACATCACCGGGGCGCAGCACCCCGTCGCCGAAGTGCGCGGCCAGCGCGAGGCCGTTGGTGACGACGGAGATCGCCTCGGCCGTCGACAGCGTGCCCGAGGGAGACTTGAGCTTGGTGCGGCCGTCGGTGGTGACACCGTCACGCAGCTCGCGGAAGACCGTCACGACGCGCCGGATCTCGGCAATGCCGTCGGGCGCGGCCGGGAGGTCGAGCGAACGCCCGATCTGGTCGACCCGCCGGGACACGATGTCGACCTCTGCGTCGGGGGTGGCCGGCAGCGGCAGCACGACGGTGTTGAACCGGCGGCGCAGCGCGCTGGACAGCTCATTGACCCCGCGGTCGCGGTCGTTGGCGGTGGCGATGACGTTGAAACCGCGGACCGCCTGGACCTCCTGGCCCAGTTCGGGGACGGGGAGCGTCTTCTCCGACAGGATCGTGATCAGCGAGTCCTGCACATCGGCGGGGATACGGGTGAGTTCCTCGATCCGCGCGGTCATGCCGTCGGACATGGCGCGCATGAGCGGACTCGGCACCAGGGCGTCGCGGCTGGGCCCGTGCGCGAGCAGTTGTGCGTAATTCCAGCCGTAGCGGACGGCTTCCTCCGGGGTGCCCGCCGTGCCCTGGACGAGCAGCGTCGAGTCGCCGCTGACGGCGGCCGCGAGATGCTCGGAGACCCAGGTCTTGGCGGTGCCGGGAACGCCGAGGAGCAGCAGGGCCCGGTCGGTGGCGAGTGTGGTCACGGCGACTTCGACGAGGCGGCGCGGACCGACGTACTTGGGCGTGATCACCGTGCCGTCCGGCAGTGTGCCGCCGAGCAGGTAGGTGGCGACGGCCCACGGGGACAGCTGCCAACGGGCGGGCCGCGGGCGGTCGTCGGCCGCGGCAAGGGCCTTCAGCTCATGGGCGAAGGCTTCCTCGGCATGCGGTCGCAGGGCCTGTACGCCAACGGCGGCGGTGGTTTCGGACACGGTCATGGATCCCCCTCCAGATCGGTCGACCTGATGTGGTTTCCACCGTGCACCATGGCACTGACAATCGGCCCCGACCACAGGTCGGGGCCGATTCAGCGGCTACGCGTGGAGCGTTCAGCCGGTCACCGGCGAGACCGCGACGCAGCCGCCCGCGGTGACGAGACCCTCGCCCTTGGCCTCCTTGATGACCTTGCCCTTGTGCGTGATCGAGCAGGTGACGTCGGCCCCGTCCTCGTCCAGGGCGATCGGCATGACGGCGGGCGGCATGATCCCGCGCAGCGTGACGGTCTTCCGCCACGGCAGTTCGGGGGATTTGACCGTCTCGATCTTCGGGTCCATGGCCTTGCCGCCGCCCGCGTGGAACTGGATCTCGTCCACGCTCGTGCCGGTGACCTCGTAGGTGACTTCGTACGTCTCGTCCACGGCCTTGTCCACCTGGTCGACGGTCTCGGAGCAGGCGCCGAGGCCCACGGCGAGACCGAGGACGACGGCTGCGCAGACGGCCGTCCGAACGGTGCGGATGGTGCGGATGTTACGGACGGTGCGGTTCATCAGCTGATCCCCCCGGATTCAAAGGTCTGGAGTTCGCAGCGAATCGCAGAGGGCGGGTAACGTCAAGTGGTGCGCGTGACGGCAAATCAGCAGGTCATGATGATTGTCAGTGGTGCGTTCTACCGTCGTCCCCATGCTGCTATCTCACGGGGGAGAACCCTTGCGCACCGCCGACCCGGCGGCGCGCTGGACGGTGGAGCAGGTCCTGGCCCTGGCTCCTGATGCGACGTCACGCAAGGCGGGGAGCAAGCTCGGTTCGGCCGGTCCGTGGTCGGGCGGCGGGTGTGACGGTTCGGGTGCGGTGTGGGGGCTGTGCAAGGGAAGCGGAAGCAAGCCGTATCAAACGGTGGTGGACACCACCGGTCCTGCGTACAAGTGCAGTTGTCCCAGCCGGAAGTTCCCGTGCAAGCACACGCTGGGTCTGCTGCTGGTCTGGGCGTCCGGCGAATCGGCCCTGCCCGCCGGCGAGGTGCCGGACTGGGCCGGTGAGTGGCTGACGGGCCGTCGCAGGCGTGCGGCGGACAAGGGGGAGAAGGGCGGGCCGACGGCGGGCGGCGCCTCGGCCGCGGGCCCGGCCGACCCGGAGGCCGCCCGGCGGCGCGCCGAGCGCCGAGCGGGGCGTATCACCGGCGGTGCACAGGAGCTGGAGCAGCGGCTGACGGATCTGCTGCGCGGCGGTCTGGCAGTGGCCGATCAGTCGGGGTACGGGCTGTGGGAGGAGACGGCAGCCCGCATGGTCGACGCCCAGGCGCCCGGACTTGCCGCCCGCGTACGGGAGTTGGGCTCCATCCCGGCATCCGGGCCGGGCTGGCCGGTGCGGCTGCTGGAGGAGTGCGCGCTGCTGCATCTGCTGGACAGCGCATGGCTGGGGATCGACCGGCTGCCGGAGCCGCTGGCGGCCACGGTCCGTACCCGCGTGGGGCTGACCGCCCCCGCCGAGGGCCCACCGGTCCGCGACCACTGGCTGGTCCTCGCCCAGTACGACACCCCGGACGGCAAGATCGTCACGCGCCGCATCTGGCTGTACGGGAGGGACTCGGGCCGCACGGCTCTACTGCTCTCCTTCGGGGCGGCCGGGCGCGCCCCGGGGCTGGCGCTGCCGGTGGGCGTCGCGATCGACGCCGAGATCACGCCCTATCCGGGCGCCGGCCGGCTACGGGCGGAGCTGGGCGGGCAGTTCGGTGTCCCGTCACCGACCGGTACGCCACCGCCGGGCGGTACGGCGGCGGCCGCGATCGGTGCGTACGGAGACGCCCTGCGGGACGATCCCTGGCTGGACGCCTGGCCGGTGACACTGCGCGAGGTCATACCCGTACCGTCCGGGGACGGCTGGCAGCTGGTCGACGCGGCGGGCGATGCGGCCCTGCCCGTCGCCCCTTCGGCGCTGTCCCGGCCCGGCCTGTGGAAGCTCGTCGCGCTCTCCGGCGGCTCGCCCGTCACGGTCTTCGGCGAATGCGGCCACCGCGGGTTCGACCCGCTCGCGGCCTGGTCCACGGACGCGGACGCCGGAGTCTGCGGAGTCGATGCCGACGGCGTCGAGATCAGCAGCGTCGACACGACGTCCGAGACCGTGCCGCTCATCTGACGTTGGATTCGAAGGGGGACCAATGCCTCGCACCGTCACACCCGCGCCCTGGGAAGAGCTCGTCACCGCGGCGCTTCTCGGCACCGACCGCCGCCCGGCCGAGGGAGGCGGCGGACCGGGCGGACTTCTGGACGCGGCGGCGCTCCACACCGTGCAACGCAGAGCGGGGCTGCTGCCCGCCTCCGCGGCCGCCCGGCCCGAGCCGACGCCCGCCGACCCGCGGCCGCCGCTGCCCCCGGCCGCACGGCGCAGGCTCGCCCAGTTGCTCGCGGACCGGTCGGCACCGGGCGGCTCGGGCGGTCGGCGGGGTACGGCTCCTGATCTCACGGAGCTGATCCCGCAGTGGCTGGCCACCGCCAATCAGCACGGCTACCGGGCCCCGGCCGTGCTGCTCCCGCCCCTGCTGGACGCGGCCAGGTCCCGTACCGACCTGCGGCCGCAGGCCCTGGCCTTCGCCGGGCCGCGCGGGCTGTGGCTGGCCGGGCTGAACCCCGAGTGGAAGTTCGCGCTGCGCGGCTCGTCCGGCGGCTCGTTGCTGCCGGACGTCACGGAGCCGGAAGCGGTCGCCCGGCTGTGGGAGGAGGGCCTGTTCGCCGAACGGGTCGCCCTGCTCGGGGCCGTACGGGCACACGATCCCGCTGAAGCGCTCGCGCTGCTCGCCACCACATGGACCACCGAGCGCGCCGAGGACCGGCTGATGTTTCTCGACTCACTGCGCACCGGACTGTCCGGAGTCGACGAGACCTTCCTGGAACAGGCACTCTCCGATCGCAGTCGCAATGTCCGCTCGACTGCTGCCGAACTGCTCTCGGCACTGCCGGAGTCGGCGTTCGCCGAACGGATGGCGGGCCGCGCGATGTCCTGTGTGAGCCCGGACCTCACCGGCGACGAGGCCTCCGTCGCCGTGGAGGCCCCGCACGAATGCGATGCGTCGATGGAGCGCGACGGCGTGGTGGCGGTGCCGCCGTCCGGGCAGGGCGAACGGTCCTGGTGGCTCGGCCAGTTGGTGGAGGCGACCCCCCTCGCCACCTGGCCGGTGCGGTTCGGTGGCCGCGCCGCACAGGAGATCGTCGGCCTGCCGGTGGCCGACGGCTGGGCCGAGGAACTGCACGCGGCATGGTGCCGGGCAGCAGTGCGGCAGCGGGATCCGGAGTGGGCCCGCGCGCTGCTCGGCGCACCGTCCGTCCCCCCGTCGAACGGCCCCGGTACGGCGTCGCTCGCCGAGCGGTCGAAGCTCCTCGCCATACTTCCCGCAGCCGAACGGGCCGAATGGGTGGCCGACTTCATCGCGGCGCACGGGCTGTCGGAGGCCTTCCAGTTGCTGGGGGTCTGCCCGACACCCTGGGCCGGACCTCTCGGCCGCTCGGTCGTAGACGCCCTGGACATCGCCCGGGACGCGGGCAGCTATCCCTGGAGCTTCAGCGGCGTGATGGGCCTCGCCGAACGCTGCCTGAACCCGGGCGAGGCGGACCGCCTGGAGGTCCTCACCACCACCCCGGACGAACCGGAGGACGCCTCACCGGGCGCGAACGGCTACTGGTCGGAGGCATTCCAACGACTGGTCTCCACGCTGCGGCTGCGCTCGGCGATGGACCTGGAACTGATACCGGGCTGAGCGGGGATCGGCAGACTCCGGCCCGAGGGGAATCGGCGGAACCCGGCCCCCGCCGGCCACCCCCGCGCAGCCGTCACCCGGTGCACCGCGGCGGGCAGGCGGGCCTGTCGGCCCGCTGCCCTGCGGTGGGAGGGGATCAGGCTTCCGCGTGGTGGCGGACGTTCGCGTTGACCCAGTCGACGATCGACGCCGTCGTCGCACCCGGGGTGAAGATCTCCGCGACGCCCTGGTCCTTCAGCGGTGCGATGTCCGCCTCCGGGATGATGCCGCCGCCGAAGACCTTGATGTCCTCCGCCTCGCGCTCCTTCAGCAGCTCGATCACCTTGGCGAAGAGCGTGTTGTGCGCACCGGAGAGGATCGAGAGGCCGATCGCGTCGGCGTCCTCCTGAATCGCGGTGTCCACGATCTGCTCGGGCGTCTGGTGGAGCCCGGTGTAGATGACCTCCATACCGGCGTCGCGCAGTGCCCGCGCGATCACCTTGGCCCCGCGATCATGGCCGTCCAGGCCCGGCTTGGCCACCACCACACGGATCGGACCGGTCACACCCATCACTGCCTCCACATGCGTCTCCCGTGCCTGAAGGGCCGGGGATGTGAACGAACGTTATCGACAGCATCCCGCAACCCGCCGTTTCGCGGTGGACGGGGAGGGGGAAATCACACGTGGGACATGTTCACCGGGCGCCGTTCCCGCTTGACGCGGCACACCTGCCGTGCGGGACCGGCCGCCAGGGGAGCCGCCAAGAGGTCGCCGTACCACCGCGCCGCCAGCCGCGCGGCACGGTGGTACGGGCTGCCGGGCCCATCGCCATCAGGCCCGTCGGCCGATCGTTCGCCGGTCACCACCGGTGAGCAGGGGCCTGCGAATCGGGGCCGAAGCCCGGCCGGATGGCCGGGCGTGCCGCCCGTGCACGCAACGGCACCCCATGAGGGCATACGGGGACCGGAGCCGCCTCCCCGCTTGCCGAAGCAGGAGGTCGGCCATGAAGGTCCTGCCTTTCCTTCCCCTATTGCTGCGCCGGCCGTGTCTGTGCTGCGCCCGGCTGTCATCCGCGCTGCTCAAGGCCACCGCACTCGAACTTGTGGTCCTCACCGGGCATGTGCTCCTCTACCCCACCGGCATCGCCGGGGAGCGGCGGCCCCCGCAGCGCCCGGCCGAACCGACCACCACGCCTCCCACCGCCCCGGCCGGGACCTTTGCCCTCCCTGCCGAGGGCGGCGAGCGGCCGCCCGTCGTGCTCCTGCACGGCTTCATCGACAACCGCTCGGTCTTCGTCCTGCTCCGCCGCTCCCTCGCCCGGCACGGTTGGCGCCATCTGGAGTCACTCAACTACTCGCCGCTGACCTGCGACATCCGTACGGCAGCCGAGTTGCTCGGCCGGCACGTCGAGGAGATCTGCGCCCGCACCGGACACCACCAGGTCGACATCGTCGGGCACAGCCTCGGCGGCCTGATCGCCCGCTATTACGTACAGCGGCTGGGCGGTGACCAGCGGGTCCGCACCCTGGTCACCCTCGGCACACCGCACGGGGGCACGTCCGTCGCCCCACTGGCCAGCGCTCACCCCATCGTGCGCCAGATGCGTACGGGCTCCGCGCCGATCGAGGAACTGCACAGGCCGGCGCCCGGCTGCCGCACCCGGTTCGTGAGCTTCTGGAGCGAGCTGGACCGGGTGATCGTCCCGGCCGAGGCTGCCTGCATCGACCATCCGGATCTCGACGCGCTGAACGTACGCGTAAGCGGCATCGGCCATCTCGCGCTTCCGGTGCATCCCGCCGTCGCCGCCGCGATCCGGCAGGCGCTGGAATCCCGCGAATCGATGATCGAAGCCACAGGAGCCACAGGAGCAGCAGGAGCCGCTTCGGTGGCTTGACCGGACTGGCCCGGCCTCACCTCACCCCGCCGAAGGCCCCAAAAAAAATAGAACGCGTTTCGAACATAGAGCCAAGGCTGTGTGGGCAGTCCGTCGAAAGACGGCCGATTGCCCGTTTCCTGAGCCGCCCGAGCCTGCCGAAGATTGTCGACGTCACGTACCGCCGGGTACAGTCGCGGCCACTGCTCCCCCTGGGATCCCTCCGCCGGACCCCAGACCACAGGTCCTGCTGCCGAGGCGAGAGAGAAGTTGGTGAACGACCAGCACCCCCACGCCGGGTACGCCGGATACGACAGCCAAGCCACCGGCAGCTACGACAGCGACCCGCTCTTCGGCTCCCTTCCCGGCAGCCATGACGGCACGTACGGCAGCGGCTACGCCACCGGCCAGGCCGGGTACAGCGGCCAGTACGACTCCACGCAGTGGGACACGGGTGCACACGCCACCACCTCGTACGACGCCTCTGCCCCGTACGCGGCGGAGCCCCAGCAGCAGTACGCCGCGGGCCCGACGTACGACACCACAGCCACCTGGACGCCCGGAGCCGACTACGGCACGGCCGCCACCGCTACCGCCACCTTCGCCGAAATTCCGGCACAGGGCGGCGCCCCGGACGCCACGGGCCAGTGGGACACCAACGGCTGGTACGAGGCCGGCCAGTGGGCGACGGCCGACACGGCCGCGTACGACACCGGCGCGTACGACGCCACCGCCTGGAACACCGGCGCCACGCCCGAGCAGGAACAGCAGACCGCGCAAACCACGCAAACCGCACAGATGTTGTACGAGGCGCCGGCGACACAAGAGGCGCACCAGTCGTACGAGTCCTATGCCGACCAGGACTCCTTCGACCCGTACGAGCCCCACCGCACCGCCGAGTTCAGCCTCCCGGAGACGGGAACGGGGGCGGAGACGGAGACGGGGGCGGAGGCTGACTTCGACACCGACGTGCGCGAAGCCGCCGCCGCCGACGACACGGCCGACGCCGCGCCCGCCGCCCACCGCCCCATCAGCCGCCCCGCATCCCGCAGCGGTGGCGGCGGCAGCCGCAGTCGGCGGCGTTCCCCCGCAAAGCGTTCCGCGCTCCTCACCATCGCCGTTCCCTCCGCCTGCGTGATGAGCGTGGCCGGTATCGCCGCGGCTTCCGTCAGCGGACTGGGCGGCGAGGACAAGAAGGACAACAACACCACGATGGCGGCCGCCGACCCCGGCTCCGTCAAGCCGGTCGCCGCCAACAACAAGCTGGACACCCAGCTCGCCAACCTCAGCGCCGACGCGGAGAACTTCGCCGACCGCGCCAGCCGTACCCAGGAACGCATCGACCTGAGGGAGCGGCAGGCCGCCGCGAAGAAGAAGCGCGAGGAAGAGGCCGCCCGCAAGGAGGCGCTGCGCCCCAAATTCCTCCTGCCGGTCGCGCAGCACGGCCTCAGCGCGTACTTCGGCCAGGCGGGCGTCAACTGGATGTCCGCGCACACGGGCATCGACTTCCCCGTCTCGTACGGCACGCCCGTGATGGCCGCGACCGACGGCACCGTACGCACCCAGCTGAACAGCGCCTACGGGAACATGGCCATCGTCACCATGGCCGACGGCACCGAGACCTGGTACTGCCACCTCAGCAGCACCAAGATCCGCTCCGGCCCGGTGAAGGCCGGCGATGTGATCGCGTACTCCGGGGATTCAGGGAACTCCACCGGTCCGCACCTGCACTTCGAGGTACGGCCCGGGGGCGGAGCGGCCATAGACCCGCTGCCCTGGCTCCGCAGCCACGGCCTCAACCCGACCTGAGCCACCCGGCGGCCGGTGCAACTGTCCCGGCCGCCTGCCCGACCGCCGGACTACAACTTCTCGACCGGCGCGTACCGCAGCAGCAGCCTCTGCCGCTCGTCCCCGAAGTCGACCGTCGCCTCCGCCTGGTCGCCGAATCCCTCGACGGCCGTCACCGTGCCGAGCCCGAACCGGTCGTGCGTGACCCGGTCCCCGACGGCCAGCGTGATCGTCGGCTTGTCCGAGGTCCGCCGGGTCGCGAAGCCCGAGGGGCCGGAGCGCGAACGGGACGACGACAGTGACGAGGTGATCCCCGACGTCGGTCCGGCCGGCGACGCCATCGGCCCGGTCCGCTTCCACTCCAGGTGCTGTTCCGGAATCTCCTCCAGGAACCGCGACGGCGGGTTGTACGAGGGCTGCCCCCACGCACTGCGCATCGCCGCCCGGGTCAGATAGAGCCGCTCGCGGGCCCGGGTGATGCCTACGTACGCGAGCCGCCGCTCCTCCTCCAGCTCCTTGACCTGGCCGAGCGCCCGCATGTGCGGGAAGACGCCGTCCTCCATGCCGGTCAGGAAGACCACCGGGAATTCGAGGCCCTTCGCGGTGTGCAGCGTCATCAGCGTGATGACGCCGGAGCCGTCCTCGTCCTCGTCGGGGATCTGGTCGGAGTCGGCGACGAGCGCGACCCTCTCCAGGAACTCGGCGAGGGTGCCCGTGCCTTCCTCGCCGGACTCTCCCCGCTCCTGCTCGAATTCGAAGGCGACGGCGGCGAGTTCCTGAAGGTTCTCGATGCGGGTCTCGTCCTGCGGGTCGGTGGACGCCTGGAGCTCCGCGAGATAGCCGGTCCGCTCCAGGACGGCCTCCAGAACCACCGCCGGGCCCGCGCCGGACTCGACGATCGTGCGCAGCTCCTCCATCAGCGTGTTGAACCGCTTGACGGCATTGGCCGACCGGGCCGCCATACCGTACGCCTCGTCGACCCGGCGGAGCGCCTGCGGGAAGGTGATCTTCTCGCGCATCGACAGCGCGTCGATCATCGCCTCGGCGCGGTCGCCGATGCCGCGTTTGGGCACATTGAGGATGCGGCGCAGCGGGACGGTGTCCTCGGGGTTGGCCAGGACCCGGAGGTAGGCCAGCACGTCCCGGACCTCCTTGCGCTCGTAGAAGCGCACGCCGCCGACGACCTTGTAGGGCAGGCCGACGCGGATGAAGATCTCTTCGAAGACCCGGGACTGCGCGTTCGTACGGTAGAAGACCGCGACGTCGCCGGCCTTGGCGTCGCCCGCGTCGGTCAGCCGGTCGACCTCGTCGGCGACGAACTGCGCCTCGTCGTGCTCGGTGTCGGCGACATAGCCGGTGATGCGGGCGCCGGTGCCGGCGTTCGTCCAGAGGTTCTTGGGGCGGCGGCTCTCGTTGCGTTCGATGACCGCGTTGGCGGCGGACAGGATCGTCTGCGTGGAGCGGTAGTTCTGCTCCAGCAGGATCGTGGTCGCGTCCGGGTAGTCCTCCTCGAACTGGAGGATGTTGCGGATGGTCGCGCCGCGGAAGGCGTAGATCGACTGGTCCGCGTCACCGACGACGCACAGCTCGGCGGGGGCGTCGCCCTCGCCGGCCGGGCCGACCAGTTCGCGCACGAGGGTGTACTGGGCGTGGTTGGTGTCCTGGTACTCGTCGACCAGGACGTGCCGGAAGCGGCGGCGGTAGTGCTCGGCGACGTCGGGGAAGGCCTGGAGCAGATGGACCGTCGTCATGATGATGTCGTCGAAGTCCAGCGCGTTGGCCTCGCGCAGCCGGGACTGGTACATCGCGTAGGCCTGGGCGAGGGTCTTCTCGAAGCCGTCCGCGGCCTGGCCGGCGAAGGTCTCCTCGTCGATCAGCTCGTTCTTCAGGTTGGAGACCTTGGCCGTGAACGCCTTCGGCGGGAAGCGCTTCGGGTCGAGGTCGAGATCGCGGCAGACCAGGGCCATCAGGCGCTTGGAGTCGGCGGCGTCGTAGATCGAGAACGACGAGGTGAAGCCGAGCTTCTTCGACTCGCGGCGCAGGATGCGTACGCACGCGCTGTGGAAGGTCATGACCCACATGGCGTTGGCGCGCGGTCCGACGAGTTGCTCGACGCGCTCCTTCATCTCGCCCGCGGCCTTGTTGGTGAAGGTGATCGCCAGGATCTGGCCGGGGTGCACCCCGCGCTCGGCGAGGAGGTGGGCGATCCGGTGGGTCAGCACCCGGGTCTTTCCGGAGCCCGCCCCGGCGACGATGAGCAGCGGGGAGCCCGCGTGGACCACGGCGGCGCGCTGCTCGGTGTTCAGCCCGTCGAGGAGCGCCGCGGAGTCGATGACGGGGCGGGGCGCGCCGTCGCGGTAGTACGCATCCCTGGGCGGCGGGTGCCCGTCGAATACGCCCGCGAAGAGGTCCTCCGGCACCGCTTCGGGTGCGGAGTCCTCGGGGGGCGGCGGGGGCTCTTCCTCCGAGTGCTGGAGGCCGGCCAGGAAGCTGTCGTCAAAGAGGCTGCTCATCGCTTGTCGAGTCTAGGCCGCCGCAACGACACACGACGGCCGCATGGCGAACCACACCCGACGGTCGGGCACACAAAGGCAGCGGCCACCCACTCCGTGTAAGGGAATTCGGGCCCTCGTCGGCCCTGGCCGCCCCACTTCATCGAGGTCACGAAAACGTATCGGGCATATCGAACATCGACCTTCACAGCAGCACCACGGGTTGGCTAGCGTGCTCGACCGGGCGGCCCGTACCCCCTGAGGCGAACCACGCCGAGCGGGCGCCCGCGCCGAATCCGGCCTGCCCTCGCGGGAGTTCGGAACCGGGGACCCACACGCAGCACCGGGGTGAATCGGTCCTTATCCCCCACTCGGACCGTAGGGCAGCCTTCCGTTCCGCCCGAACCCGACAGCTAACCCGGTAGGCGGTCCACGGAAGGAGATGCCGGCCTTGGCGTCGCATCGCAAACCGCGCACCCGGGTGCGCACCACCACACCGGCCGTAGGGCTCACCACGGCGGCACTGGCGTCCGTGACGCTGCTCTCCACACAGAGCGCCACGGCCGCCCCCGCCCCGAAGCCCAGCATCGAGGACGTACAGAAGAAGGTCGACGACCTCTACCGGCAGGCGGGCACCGCGACCCAGCAGTACAACCGGGCGAAGGAAGCCTCCGCCACCCAGCGCGCCAAGGTCAACGCCCTGCTGGAGGACGTGGCCAAGCGCACCGACAAGCTCAACGACGCCCGCAGGACGCTCGGCGCCTACGCGGCCGCGCAGTACCGCACCGGCTCCATCGCGCCGAGCACCACCTTCTTCCTGGCCGACGACCCGCAGTCGTACTTCGACCAGAACCAGCTGATGAACCGGATGACCGGTCAGCAGCAGAAGGCAGTCACGGACTTCCGTACGCAGCAGGCCAAGGCGTCGAAGAAGCGTGCCGAAGCGGTGCAGAGCCTGGAGACGCTGACCTCGACACAGACCACGCTGCGCACCAGCAAGCAGAACGTCCAGAAGAAGCTGGGCGAGGCGCGCGCGATGCTGTCGAAGCTGACCGCCGAGGAGAAGGCGCGGCTCGCGGCACTGGAGCGCAAGAAGGAGGCGGAGGCCAAGCGCAAGGCGGAGGAACTGGCGCGGCAGCAGGCCGCCGCCGAGGCGGAGGCGGACCGCAAGGCCGCGGAAGCCGCGAAGAAAGCGGAATCCGGCAGCGGTACGGGCACGGGCACCGGAACCGGCTCGGACAGCGGCGCCACCACCAAGGCGGAGAAGGCTCTCGCCTTCGCCGCGGCCCAGATCGGCAAGCCGTACGTATGGGGCGCGACGGGCCCGTCCTCGTACGACTGCTCCGGGCTCACCCAGGCCGCCTGGAAGGCCGCGGGTGTCGACCTCCCGCGCACCACCTGGGACCAGGTGGAGACGGGCACCCGGATCGCGACGGCCGATCTGCAGCCGGGCGACCTCGTCTTCTTCTACGACGACATCAGCCACGTCGGCATCTACAAGGGCGACGGAATGATGATCCACGCGCCGAAGCCGGGGGCGAATGTGCGCGAGGAGTCGATCTACTACATGCCGATCTACGGCAGCGTGCGGCCGTCGTAGCGGCTCACGCCCTTGCGCCTTCAGCTGCCGGACGGGCTCGAATTCCACGCCCGTCCGGCAGCGTGGGCGGCGCGGGCCGGCTCAGGTCCAGAGCGTGGCGATGAAGATGTTGGCGAGCGTCAGCCCACCCACCGCCGCGAAGGCGCCCTTGTCGACCTTCTCCTCGTCCCGCTTGACGTAGACGAGCGCGAGGATCACGACCAGGAGCAGCAGCTTGACCCCGATCTTGATGTTGTTCACGTGGTGGCCGTCGGCCTCATTGAGCCCGACCAGCGCGACACCGGTGACCAGCATCGTCAGTGCGCCGTGCAGCATCGCCGGGACGAACCGGGCCGCGCCCGCGCCCATCGCCTTCATCTGGGTCAGGAAACCGCCCAGCAGGGAGGCGATGCCGATGATGTGCAGGGCGACGAAGACATGTATGAGTACGTCCATGGGTCCGCAGCCTAGCCCCGGCCATATCACCACTCCACAGGCGGGTACGGCTTCCTACCGATTCACTCACGTCTGCACCAATTGCCTGACTTTGATGTAATTTTCCGATCACTTGGCGACAGCGCCGCGCCAAATTCGGGCAATAGGCGTCATTACGACTCTTCCCCCTGCCCCGGGTTTAGCGTCCCTACCCAGGTGACCCGCTTCACCGCCGCTCCGCACCCGGACGGCGAACCGGTCACCCCGCCGAGAGATCCGGCGGCGGGCCGCTCCCCCTGTTGGTGACCCGCCGCCGGACCTCGGACGGGCCCGCCGGTAGTCCCCGACGGGCAGTCGCCAGGAAGGACGCACGCCCCCGTGGCAGCGCACCGGAAACCCAAGCAGCGCCCGTACACCGGCTCTGCTGCCCTCACCGCAGCCACCCTCGCCATCGCCGGGGCCGCCACCGCTGCCGCTCTGCCAGGTTCCGCACACGCCGATCCCCAGCTCACCCCCGCCCAGGTCAGGGCGGAGGTGGACCGGCTGTACCACGACGCGGAAGTCGCCACCGAGCAGTACAACGACTCGAAGGAGAAGGCGACCGCCACCGCCGATGCCGTCGACACCCTGCGCGACGAGGCGGCCCGCAGGACCGAGCGCCTCAACGCCTCGCGTGACGCACTGGGTTCACTCGCCGCCGCGCAGTACCGCACCGGCGGCCTGGACCCGGCCGTACAGCTGGCGCTCTCCTCCGACCCCGACCAGTATCTGGAGCGCGCGTCGTACGTGGACCGGATCGGCGACCGCCGGGCCGCCGAGGTCGACGGGGTGGAGCGGCAGGTCGCCCGGATCGCCCAGCTGCGCTCGCAGGCCAAGGGAAAGCTGGCTGCGCTGGCATCCCGCCAGGCCGAGCTGAAGAAGCACAAGGCGACGATCAGGGCCAAACTGGCCGACGCGCAGCGGCTCCTCGCCACCCTGCCCCCTGCCGAGCGCGCCGCCTACGAGAGCTCGGACAGCGCGCGCTCCGCCGACCGCAGCACCGCACGCGGTCCCGTCCAGGCTCCCAACGCCCGCGCCGCCGAGGCCATCGCGTTCGCGTACGGGGCGCTCGGAAAGCCGTACGTCTGGGGCGCGACCGGCCCGTCCTCGTTCGACTGCTCCGGGCTCACCCAGGCCGCCTGGCGCTCCGCCGGTGTCTCGCTCCCCCGGACCACGTACACCCAGATCAACGCCGGACAGCACGTCTCGCGCTCCGAACTCGCCCCGGGCGACCTGGTGTTCTTCTACTCCGGCGTCAGTCACGTCGGGCTCTACATCGGCAACGGCCAGATGATCCACGCCCCGCGCCCGGGAGCGCCGGTCCGGATCGCGCCGATCGACCAGATGCCCTTCGCCGGAGCGACCCGGGTGGCATAGGCTCCCGACTTCCGATCAACCGGCCGGAGGACAAACGCACATGCCCATGGACCTCGATGTCCAGACCCATGCCCGTACGCTCGCCCTGCGCTCCCCCGACCATCTCCGGGTCGGCCCCTTCACCGTGCGGTACAACCCGAACTGGTCGATCAAGTACGCCAATTACGCGATACCCGACCGGGACACTGAGCCGACGGCGGAGGACCTCGACACCCTGATCGCGGCGTTCCGCGAGTACGACCGGATGCCGCGGCTGGAGTTTCTGCCCGGCTGGGCACCCGCGGTCGAACCCGCGCTGCTCGCCGCCGGGTTCACCGTCGAGAACCGGGCCCCGGTCCTGGCCTGCGCCCCGGGCGACCTGCTGCCGCCGAAGCCGGTGGACTCCCTCACGATCGCCGAACCGGTCACCGACGCGGAGTTCGACGCCGCCGCGCTCGTCCAGCACCACGGATACGGCGGGACCGGCGAGCCCGAGGGCGGCGAGGCTGCCTGGCTGCGCGCGGCGGCCGGGGGCGGCGGGGTCGCGGCCCTCGCCACGGTCGACGGCGTCCCGGCGGGCGCGGGCGGCTGCTCGGTCCCGGTCGACGGCCTCACCGAACTGGCCGGCCTCGCCGTCGCCGACACCTTCCGCCGCCGCGGCATCGGCGCCGCGCTCTGTGCCCACCTGACCGCGACCGCCTTCGAGCGGGGCTGCCGCGTGGTGTGGCTGGAGCCGGGCGACGCGGATGTGGAGCGGATCTACGCGGGGATCGGCTACCGCCGGGTCGGCGAGAAGCTGAACATCTCGCTCGGCCCCGACCCTGCGACCGGCTGAATCAGACCAGCCGCCGCGCCGTCGCCCACCGGGTCAGCTCGTGCCGGTTCGACAGCTGGAGCTTGCGCAGCACCGCCGAGACGTGCGACTCGACCGTCTTCACCGAGATGAACAGCTGTTTGGCGATCTCCTTGTACGCATAGCCGCGGGCGATCAGCCGCAGCACCTCGCGCTCGCGCTGCGTCAGCCGGTCCAGGTCCTCGTCGACCGGCGGCGCGTCCGTGGAGGCGAAGGCGTCGAGGACGAAGCCGGCCAGCCGGGGCGAGAACACCGCGTCGCCGTCCTGGACCCGGAAGACCGAGTCGACCAGGTCGGTGCCGGTGATGGTCTTCGTGACATAGCCGCGGGCGCCGCCGCGGATGACGCCGATGACGTCCTCGGCGGCGTCCGAGACGGACAGCGCCAGGAACCGCACCGGGCTCTCGGCGGCGCCCATCAGCGGGGCACAGCGGCGCAGCACCTCGACGCCGCCGCCGCCGGGCAGATGGACGTCGAGGAGGACGACCTCGGGGCGGGTCGCCGTGATGACGCTGACCGCCTGGTCGACGTCGGCGGCCTCGCCGACCACCTCGACACCCGTCTCCTCGGTACAGCCGATCTCGGCCTGGACGCCGGTGCGGAACATCCGGTGGTCGTCGACGAGCACGACCCGTACCCGGCGCTCCGGGCCCCCGGTCGCCTCAGTGGTCTTGGTCATCGCTCGCCCTCTCCATCTCCAGCTCGACTTCCGTGCCCCCGCCGGGCACCGAACGCAGCCGCGCCGTACCGCCGTTGCGCTGCATCCGGCCGATGATTGATTCTCGTACGCCCATTCTGTCCCCCGGTACGGAATCCAGGTCGAATCCCGGGCCCCGGTCGCGTACCGAGACGAAGACCGTGCGGCCCTCGACCTCGGCATAGACCTGCACGGCGCCGCCCTCGCCACCGTACTTGGCGGCGTTGACCATAGCCTCGCGTGCGGCCTGCATCTGCGCGGCCAGCTTCTCGTCCAGCGGGCAGTCGCCGACTACGACGACCTCCAGCGGGACGCCGTGCTTGTCCTCGACCTCGGCGGCGGCACGCTTGACCGCCTCGGCGAGGGTCTCGGGTTCGTCGTCCTCGTCCTTGCCGGTGCCCTCGGGGTTGTACAGCCAGTTGCGCAGTTCGCGCTCCTGGGCGCGGGCCAGCCTGCGGACCTCGCCCGCGTCCTCCGCGTTGCGCTGGATCAGGGTGAGGGTGTGCAGCACCGAATCGTGGACATGGGCGGCGACCTCGGCGCGCTCCTGGGCCCTGATGCGCATCGTGCGCTCCTCGGAGAGGTCCTGCGTCATGCGGACGAGGTAGGGGCCGGCCAGCAGCGCGATGCCGGTGAGGACGGCGATCGCGGCGGTCAGGACGTTGCCGAGCTGGGCCGCGGAGCCGCGTACCACCATGAAGACGGCCAGGCCCAGGCCGACCAGCGCGACCCCGGCAAGACCCCGGGCCAGATGCAGGACCCTGCGGCGGCTGCCGACCTCCATCCAGCGGGCGCGCCGGGCGTTGTCCGCCTGCCGCCACACCAGTACGGAACCTGCGCCGATCAGCAGCGTGGGCCAGATGTAACGGTCGGCCTCGCTGCCCATGTCGACGTTGCCGACGAAGATGAGGGCGCCGATGAACAGCGCGATGAGGGCGAAGACCTGGCCCTTGTCGGGTTTGCGGAGCCGGCGTCTGCCGTCCGGGGCGATCTCGAAGACGGAGCGCGGCGCCTCCACCCCACCGACACCGAGCGGGACGACGATCCAGAACACGGCGTAGAGCAGCGCGCCGAGGCCGTCCGCGAAGAACAGACCGAGGAAGACGAACCGCACCCAGGCGACGGGCAGCCCGAGATGCCCGGCGAGACCGCGCGCGACACCGCCGAGCAACCGTCCGTCGGCGCTGCGGTACAGCTTGCGCAGCGACGGCTCCTCCGGGTCGGCGTTGAGAGAGCTTGTGGCTCGGGGTGTGGCGGCTGGCATGACCCGATCGTCACATGTCCGTACGGGCGACGGCATCAGGGTCCGCCCCCGACTCGACCCTGAGAGTGCGCGGCGGCCTCACCGGGGAAGCAGCCGGAAGCAGCGGAGCCGGGCTCCGGGCTCCTCCCCCAAGGGACCGCCGGGGGCAATATCAGGGATCGGCCAGGGTAGGCGCGGGTCCCGGACGCGCGCTCGGCCCGTCACCATGGAGCCATGACCGTTCCCCAGAACGCCTCCCCCGGTGTCGCGCCTCCCCCCGAACCGAGACCGCAACTGCGGCGCAGCCCGCGGCACAAAGTGGTGGCCGGGGTGTGCGGCGGGCTCGGCCGGTACTGCGACGTCGATCCGGTGATCTTCCGGATCGTGCTCGGTGTGCTGTCCGTCACCGGCGGCATCGGTCTGATCTTCTACGGTTTCGCCTGGCTGCTGATCCCCCTGGAGGGCGAGGACGAGAACGAGGCTCGCCGGCTGCTGTCCGGCCGCGTCGAGGGCGCGTCGCTGATCGCGGTGCTGCTCGCACTGATCGGCTGCGGGCTGTTCCTCTCCATGCTGGGCAACGGCGGCACGCTGGCGTTCTCCGCGATGCTGTCGCTCGCGGTCGTCGGTTTCGCCGTCTGGACGCAGAACCGCAGGACGGCGGCGCCCGAGGACCCGCTGCATCCGGCGGCCGCGCAGGCGGTGGCGGACGCGCCGCCCGAGGTGAAGGCTCCGCCCTCGCCGGGCAGCCCGTCGTGGTGGCGGGATCCGATCGTCAAGGACGGCACCTCGGGTCCGGTGGGCCCCGGCTATCTGTGGGGTCCGGCCGATGTGACGCTCGACGGCCGGGCGGTACGCCCCCGGAGGGCGACGCCTCAGGACCCGTTCCGCGCGCCCCCGCAGGAGGCCGGCACCCGGGGCCCGACCTCGATCGGCGGTCTCGTATTCCTGTTCGCGCTGATCGCGGGCGGTCTGGGCACGGGGCTGAGCTGGGACTCCCAGCCGTTCGGCACGAGTCTGCAGATCGGTCTGGCCGGTGCGCTCGCGGTGTTCGGGCTCGGGATGCTGGTCAGTGCGTTCCTCGGACGGACCGGGTTCGGCACGGTCATGCTGTCGATGGTCACGGCGGCCCTGCTGGCGGGCGCGTCCGCGCTGCCGAAGGACATCACCACCCAGTGGATGCGGGAGAGCTGGCGGCCGGCCTCGGTGGCGGCGGTGCGGCCGCACTACGAACTGGGCTCCGGGGTGGCACGGCTGGACCTCACCGAGATCACGGTTCCCCGGGGCGACACCGTCCGTACGGGGGTGAACGTCGGGGCGGGCCGCGCGGTCGTCGTCGTACCGAAGGCGGTGACGGTGAAGGTGGACGCGCGGGCGGGCCTCGGCGACATCACGCTGCCGGTCAACCAAACGGGCGAGGCGCCGGACAGCCGGCAGCGCGATGTGGACGTCAATCCGTCGCAGCAGGAGCGCAGGACGCTTCCGCCACCCCCGGGCAGCAAATCGGCCGGCACGGTCGAGCTCACTCTCGAAGTCGGCATCGGACAGGTGGAGGTCACCCGTGCTGCGTCATGAGATCCGTCCGGGGCGGGCGGTGGCGGGCCTGGTCATGCTCGCTCTGGCAGCGGGATACGCGGCGGACGCCGCGGGGGTCTGGGACGCCCCGTGGGTCTTCTTCTTCCCGCTGTTCTTCGGCGGCCTCTGGCTGGCCGCCACCGCGACCTGGGTGAACTACACGATCCGTCGCCGTCGTGACGCGAGAAAGGCGTCCACGGAGAACGCCGCGGCCCCGCCGAGCAGCAGCGGCAGCCAGGCCATGAGGTAGGCCAGGTCGTTGCCGAAGTAGTACGGCTTGACCTGCCAGCTCACGGTCAGCCACAGGCTCAGCGAGATCAGCGCCCCGCCGAGCGCGGCGAGCCGCGCCCACAGCCCGATGAGGGTGGCGATGCCGACGGCGAGTTCACCGATGGCGATGGCGTGCCCGAAGGCGCCGGGGTTCTTCAGCGCGAGGTCGACGAGGGCCGGGATCGCGGACGAGTCGCGTACCGCGTGCAGCGTCTCGCCGATGGAGCCGGCGCCGCTCGCGTGGAAGAAGGAGCTGTCCGTCAGTTTGTCGAGCCCGGCGTAGATGAAGGTGATGCCGAGGAAGATCCGCAGCGGCAGCAGGGCATGCTCCCGCGCCAGCTCCTTGAGCCCTCTCGGCTCACCCAGACTGCGTACGTTCGTGCCGTAACCCTGAATGTCCTGCATGTGGCTGCCCCGCTTTCCGTAGACCCGTCGACAGACCATACGTACGCGGTGGACGCCCGGCTCACCCGCTGGGGCGTCCGGTCGGCCGGTATCTGTCACCCTGCGACCGGGCACGGGTTGCGGCAGTCAGTCCGTCACATCGATCTCGACCCGGTTCGTCTCCACCCCGGCAGCGGTCACGACCTGCACCTCCACCAGCCCCGGTTCCACCTCCACCGGTACCGGCACGGTGAGCACGCTGTCGGTCGGGTTGGCGAAGCCGCCGGTCACCGGGATCAGCGGCACATGCACATGGACCCGGCCGATCCGGACGACCATGCGGGCCAGCCGGTCCGGCGCCCCGGCACCGGGCGGCACGAAGCCCGCGCCACGGATCTCGATGTCGTCGCCGGTACGGATCGACGCGTCCAGATCCCCGGCCTCCCGGGCCCGGACCACCGAGAGCACCACAGGGCGCCCGCCCTCCGCGTACTTCCCGGCGAAGTACGCGAGCGCCGAGACGGTGACCAGCAGTGCCAGACCCCAGGGCAGGTCGGGCAGTTGCTCGGGCCTGCGGGCGAGACGGACCGCGGCGAACAGTACGGCGACGGTGCTCACCAGCACGTACTGCACATCCGTGAAGCTGCCCCGCCCGGAGTCGTCGGTGAGCAGATCGCCGGCGCGCGGCCGGTCGGCCCGCAGCTTCTGCAGCCGCCCGGACAGCGCCCGTACGGTCACCACCCGGCGCACGACCACGGCGACGGCGCACACCAGCGCCAGCACGGTCACCATCCCGGCGCCCCTGGCCAGATCCAGCCCCTCGATCAGTTCGTCGCGCTCGGCGTGGCCGGAGGCGCCCGCCAGCTGGAGCGCCAGCACGAGTACGGAGAAGACAGCGAGCAGCACCCAGGACGCGGCGACCGCCCTGGAGGTGGAGAGCCGGTTGTCCTCGCCGATCACCGGGGCGAGGAGGCCGCCGCGGGCCCGGTGGACATGGGCGGCGCCGGTGAGCAGGCCCGCGGTGAGGAGTCCGGCGATCAGTCCGGCCGTACGAGCGTTGGTCCAGCCCGCACCGATGGCCGTGGCGGTCTCGGCGACGACCAGCACGGCGACGCTCCCCCACACCGCGATCAGGGTGCGCCGCCACACCCGGTACAGCCAGACGTCGCCCGCCTCCCGGCCCCGTTCGGCGACGGTCCTGGCGGACTGGGTCAGCTCGTCCGAGACCCACTGGCGGGTCGCGGAGGCGGACTGGGCGACCCCGGGCGGCAGCCCCTGACCTGCGGCGAGTTCGTCCCGCTTGGCCAGGAAGGCGGCCACCGCACGCCGATGGCCCTCGCGCGCCCCGTGCGGGCAGTCGCCGCACGTGCAGCCACCGCCGTGCGTGCTGCTCGCCCTCGCCTCGTCCAACGCCACGGAGAACGCCGCCCTTTCAAGCCCCGGTCCAGCCAACTCGGCTGCTATTGCTGCGAATTGTGCCGTACGAAAGGGCTCGGGCCCGCATCGGGGCGGCCCGTCGGCGCGTATCGTCAGAATGTGCGACTGATCCGGCGCCACAGTGGCTGGTAGTTGATCCAGGCCACCAGGTCGCTGCCCAGCTGCTCACGGGTGGTGACCGCGTCCCGGTGCTCGATCAGCACCGGCTTTCCGGCCGCCCGTGCGGCCAGCTGCACCTGGCAGGAGCGCTCGAGCGCGACGAACCACCAGGCGGCCGCGTCCACCGAATCGCCGACGGTCAGCAGCCCGTGGTTGCGCAGCACGATCGCCTTGTGGCCGCCGAGCGCGGCAGCTATCCGGCGCCCTTCCTCCTCGTCCACGACGACCCCGGTGTACCCGTCGTACAGGACGTGGTCCTCGTAGAAGGCACAGGATTCCTGGGTGATCGGTTCGATGAGCTCGCCGAGCGCGGACAGGGCCCGTCCGTGCACGGAGTGGGTGTGCGCGACGGCGACGACGTCCGGGCGGGCCCGGTGCACCTGCGCATGGACGGCGAACGCCGCCTGATTGACGTGGTGCCGCCCCTCGACGACCTGCCCTTCCCCGTTGACCAGGATCAGCTCGTCCGGCGCGAGCCCGTCGAAGGGGGCCCCGAAGGGGTTGACCCAGAAGCAGTTGGTGAACTCCGGGTCCCGCGCGGTGATGTGACCGGAGACGCCGTCCTCGTACCCGTACTCCCCGAACAGCCTGAGCGCCCCGGCCAGCCGCTCCTTGCGGTACGCGCGCTCGTCCTCCACCGACTCGTGGACGGGCGGCATCGCGAAGTGGAGCTGGTCCACAGGTATGGGTGTGGGCTCGGGCATGGCGACTCCTCGGGGCTCCCAGGGCGTACGGGATCGGAAGTTACCGCCGGTTGCCGCAGGTGGCCAGAGGGATCACGTACCGATTCATGCATCGGTCCAGGTATGGATTCAGGCCCCTGTCACGCGCTCAGCACGAGGTAGGCGAGACCGAGCGTTCCGCGGTAGCCCCCGTAGTACCCGGTGCGCCGGTCGTCGACCGCTGCGACGACACCGCCGTGCAGCGGATGCGCCGGGTTGGCCAGCGCCCAGCGCTCGCCCCGCCCGATGTTGGCATTCGCCTCGAAGAGATCCCATTCGCGCTGGTCGGCAACGGTCACCTGGAGCGGCCGCAGCCCGACGGCCTCGGCCTGCCGGATCAGCTCCAGCAGCGAACCGAAGTCCCCCGGCTCGGCCCCCAGCCCGGCCAGCGCCTGCGCCGATGGCTCGCGTTCCCAGAACCCTTCCCCGAACAGCACCCGCCCACCGGGCCGCACGGCCGCCCGCAGCGCCTTCAGTGCCTCCGGGGTGGTCCCCGGCCAGGCGTGCGAGGCCCCGATGGACACGGCCAGGTCGTAACCGCTGTCGGCCCACTCGGCGGCAGGCGTCTCATGGAACCGTACGCGCTTCGCGAGCCCCCGCTCCCCGGCGAGCTCCCGCCCCCGCGCCACGGCCTCGGAATCGGTCTCGACGCCGTCCCCGGTGCTCCCGGGCGCCGACTCCACCAGCCGCATCAGCAGTTCGCCCCAGCCGCTGCCGAGGTCCACGATCCGCGCCCCTGCGTCGGGGGCACAGGCCGCGACGAGCTGGGCGGCATGCTCCTCGGAGAGCGGGGTGTTCCACGTCAGACGGTCGTTGTGGGCGGCGGACATGAGGGCGCGGATCTCATCGGCAGACACGAGGGCGGAGCCTGGCACGAGCGCGGGGGGCGGTGCCACCCCTTTTCCATGGGCGGCGACGACTGATCGCGGTGAGGTCGATCTCGATGGGGAAGGGGACGTCCAGCTTCAGCCTGTTGTGGTGGATGCCCGTGGCCACGTAAGCGCTCAGCGCGGGATCGAGTTCGTAGACGTACACGACCGGCAGACCTTCGTTCTACTCCACTCGCCAGAAGTGCCGCACACCCGCGGCAGCGTACTTGCGGGGCTTGACCTCACGGTCTCTGCCTTCGGATTCCTCAGAGACGACCTCCACGGCAAGAATGGCGTCCCCCGGCCGGAGGCACGTCTCTCTCTGCCCGGTGTCCGCTCCGAGAGGAACCACCAGCACGTTTGGCTCCGGACGGTTCCGCTTGTCGAGTCCGATGCTGAATTCCCGGAAGACATCGAGATCGTCCGGGGCCTGGTCCAGAAGTGCATTCTCCAGCAGACGCATGGTCCGCATATGAAACTCGGTCTGCGGACTCATGACAACGAGACTCCCGTCGATCAACTCTGTGCGTCGCGGCAGATCCGGCAACCGGTCGAGATCGTCAGCCGTCCAGCCCCCGGGCGGGGGGAACCGGATAGTTGCACTTCTCGTCCAACTCGAACTCGGGTGCGGCGCTCATGATTGCTCCCATGGGAGTGAGTCTCGTCTCCTGAGCCAGCGTACCCAGCCGGTACGACAATGCCGCCGCCCAAACGAATGAGCGACGGCATCAGCGTTGACCCTGCAAAAAGGTCACTCCCACTCGATGGTGCCCGGCGGCTTGCTCGTCACGTCGAGCACGACGCGGTTGACATCGGCGACCTCGTTGGTGATGCGGGTCGAGATCTTGGCGAGCGTCTCGTACGGCAGACGCGACCAGTCGGCCGTCATGGCGTCCTCGGAGGAGACCGGGCGCAGAACGATCGGGTGACCGTAGGTGCGGCCGTCGCCCTGGACGCCGACCGAGCGGACATCGGCGAGCAGGACCACCGGGCACTGCCAGATGTCGCGGTCCAGGCCGGCCGCCGTCAGCTCCTCGCGGGCGATGGCATCGGCCTCGCGAAGCAGGTCGAGCCGCTCCTTGGTGACCTCGCCGACGATACGGATGCCGAGACCCGGGCCGGGGAACGGCTGGCGCTGGACGATCTCCTCCGGCAGGCCGAGCTCCTGGCCGACCATCCGGACCTCGTCCTTGAACAGCTGGCGCAGCGGCTCGACGAGCTGGAACTCGATGTCGTCGGGGAGGCCGCCGACATTGTGGTGGGACTTGATGTTGGCGGTGCCGGTGCCGCCGCCGGACTCGACGACGTCCGGGTAGAGCGTGCCCTGGACGAGGAACGCGACGTCCTCGCCGGCCGCGCCCGCCTCGGCGACGAGCTCGGCCTGGGCCTGCTCGAAGACGCGGATGAACTCGCGGCCGATGATCTTCCGCTTCTGTTCGGGGTCGGAGACCCCGGCCAGCGCGTTCAGGAAGCGCTCCTCGGCGTCGACGACCTTCAGCTGGACGCCGGTGGCGGCCACGAAGTCCTTCTCGACCTGCTCGGTCTCGTCCTTGCGCATCAGGCCGTGATCGACGTACACGCAGGTCAGCTGCGAGCCGATGGCCTTCTGCACGAGGGCTGCGGCGACCGCGGAGTCCACGCCGCCGGACAGGCCGCAGATGGCGCGCTTGGTACCGACCTGCTCGCGGATCAGCGCGATCTGCTCCTCGACCACATTGGTCGTGGTCCAGGTCGGCTCGATGCCGGCGCCGCGGTAGAGGAAGTGCTCCAGGACCTGCTGGCCGTGCGTGGAGTGCAGGACCTCGGGGTGGTACTGGACGCCGTAGAGCTTCTTCTCGTCGTTCTCGAAGGCGGCGACCGGTACGACGTCCGTGGACGCGGTGACGGTGAAGCCCTCGGGGGCGGCGGAGCAGGCGTCGCCGTGCGACATCCAGACCGACTGCTCGACGGGGGTGCCCTCGAAGAGCGTGGAGCCGGCCTTGGAGACAGTGAGCGGGGTGCGGCCGTACTCACGGGCACCGTTGTCGTCGACGGTGCCGCCGAGCGTGGTGGCCATCAGCTGGAAGCCGTAGCACATGCCGAAGACCGGAACCCCGGCCTCGAAGATTGCACGGTCGAGGGAGGGTGCGCCCTCCGCGTACACCGAGGAGGGGCCGCCGGACAGGATGATCGCCCGGGGGTTCTTGGCCAGCATCTCGGCCACCGGCATCGTGGACGGGACGATCTCGCTGTAGACCCGGGCCTCACGGACGCGTCGGGCGATGAGCTGGGCGTACTGCGCCCCGAAGTCGACAACGAGGACCACGTCGGTGGCGATGTCGGGGGCGGCGGCGGGGGGTGCTGCTGGCACGGGGCGGCCTTCCGGCGGTGAAAGGGGGTCGGTTTTGTCGATTCTACCGGGGTTGCGGAGGCGGCCGTCGTCACGCCCGGACGGGGCTGCGGGAAGCGCAGGCCCTCGGGCCGGGGCCGGGCGGTGTCTCAGCATCCGGGCTCCGTGTTGGCCCGCCCGTACAGGCGGGGCCATACTGAGTTCTATGCGACAGCACACGACCTTCGTCTTTACCTATGGCATCCGGCCCGCCGGCTGCCATGGTCGTGCTGCTTGATCCACTGACAAGCAACGTTCCAGGCGCCCCGGGCCGAAAGGCCCGGGGCGTTCTGGCGTTCCGGACCGGTCGGATTCGGGGGCCGCACCCCACGAGGAGTCACCACCATGACCAGCACCGCCCCTGTGAAGAGCAGCACCGCGAAGACCGGCACTGCGAAGACCACCGCCGAGAAGACCGGCGCGCACACCGATGAGGCCGCCGCGCTGATCGCCAACGCGAGGTCCCGCATCGACGCTCTCGACGACCGGATCATCGGACTCGTCCAGGAGCGGATGGCCATCTCCGCGGTCATCCAGGAAGCCCGGACCACCTCCGGCGGCCGCCGGATCAACCTCTCGCGCGAGATGGAGATCCTCGGCCAGTACCGGGACGCGCTCGGCAAGCCCGGCACCTCCCTCGCCATGACGCTGCTCGAGCTCTGCCGCGGCCGGGCCTGACACCCCGCGGGCAGGGGGTGTCCGGGCGTATCCCAGTTCGGGCCGACTCTCACCCGTACGGCGCGTGACCGGGTCCGCCGTGGCTTCGTTGGTCCCGGTGTCCGTGCCAGCCAGGGGCGGCTTGGAAAGAAACCACGCGTGGCTCCGCTGGAGCGTGTGGCGTACTGCAGGTACGCCGTGGGACCGCGCCCCAGCGTGCGTGACCGGTCGGCAGGGGACAGCAGCCCGGTCACCTCAAGAACGGTCGGCTCCGGGGACGCCCGGAGCCGACCGTGTCCGGTCGAAACGGTCTGCGCGGGGCGCAGCCGTCCAACTCGGTGCCGAGGCCGCGTCCCGGTGTTGATCGCCAAGGGCCCCGTGGACCGCCTCCCGGTCCGTGGGGCCCTTGCTCATGCCACCTCTGTTGCCCGGCGCCCGGCCGGACGTCAGCCCCGCTGGGGGGGGCGGCGGCGGGCCGTCGCGTACAGCACGCCGCCGGCCGGGACGTCAGCCCCGCTGGGGGCGGCGGCGGGCCGTCGCGTACAGCACGCCGCCCGCTGCGAGTGCCGCCGCCGCACCGGCGGCCACCGGCAGCGCGGCGGTGCCGGTCGATGCCAGGGCGCCCCCGGTGGAACCGGCCGTGGTGGAGCCGCCCGTTGCGGCTCCCGAGGTGGTCGAGCCGCTGGACGTGGCGCCGGAGCCGCCGGTCGAGCCGCCGGCGGTGGCCGGGCCGGCCGATCCGGAGCCGGAGGCCCCGCCCGAGGCCGTGGATCCGGCGCCTCCGTCGCCGTTGTCGCTGTTCAGGACCAGCAGCGCGGTGTTGTTGCCCGGCTTCGGGTCGAAGGGCAGCCTCGGGTCGAAGGGCAGCTTCGGGGACTCGGTGAGGCGCGGGGTGCGTACTGTGACCGCGCCGGAGGCTCCCGTCACCACCTTGTCGATCTTCAGATGGAAGCGCAGGGCGAAGTCGGCGCCGTCCCGTACGGCCATGGACGTGTCGCAGACATAGCGGGGCGCACCGCTCCGGCTCTCGCGGTACTGACCGTCGGCCGTCACACCCCGGCAGGCGGCGGGACTGCCGGTGACCGAGGCGCCTTCGGGGACGGTGAAGTCGACCGTGGCGACAGGTTCGCCGGATCCCGGGTGGCCGACCCAGGCCGGGCCCTTGTTGCGGAAGCCGATGGTGGCCGCGACGGTCTCGCCCGCGGCGCCCCGCGCCCGGGCGCCGTAGGCCACGAAGTCGGCGGAGTTCGCGGTGGCGAAGTCGGCCTCCTGCCGGTTGTCCCGGGGATCGAGGTCCACGCCTCGGACGGTGGCGGCCTCCTTCATGGTGAGCGCGGCACCCTTGCCCGCGGTGACGCCCGCCGCCGAACGCTGCGCGCCCCGCCCCGGTACGTCCTCGTCGATGCGGTAGACGAACGTGTCGTAAAGGGCGTGCTCGGTGGCCTTGAGGGTCAGCGGTACGGCGAGCCGGTAGGTCGCCCCCGCTTCGTACGTACCGGGGACGGCACAGCGGGCGGTGGTTCCGGCGGGGAAGCCCCGGCCTGCTTCGCCCTCGCTGTACTCGCAGTTCGCGTAGCGCTCGATGAAGTCCAGGCCGCGCGTGTACATCAGGGTGAGCAGGACGCCGTCGGCCGCCCGTGTTCCGTTGTTGGTGAAGGTGACGGGGACCGGCTGGGTCTCGCCGGGCTTCAGATTCTGCTTCAGCGGGAGCCGCTCCATCACCAGGTCGGGGCCCCCGATGACCACCTCGGTGGAGAAGGCGGTGAGTGTCGCCCCGTCCGCCTTGCCGGTGGCCCGGATGGTGCCCGAGTCGCCGATGCGGCTGCCCTCGGCGGCGGAGAGGTCGAGTTCGGCGAGCGCGCTCCGGCCGGGCCCGAGGCCGTGGCCGCGACAGACGGCGGTGGGCCCGGTGGCCTCGCAGTCTGCGCCACCGGTCTCGCCGAAGGCCGCATCGGCGATGCCCGCGATCCCGGTCAGGTCGAAGGTCACGGTGAAGTCCCCGTCGAAGGTACGGGGCTCTCCGTTCCGCGACGGGTTGTCGACCGTGATCTCGACCGTCGACTTCCGTGGTGAACCGCTCGCCGGGTGGGGGTGCAGGGCGGTCCCGACGGGGCCGCCGATCACCAGCTCCGGGCCGGCGGCCTGCGCGGGGGTGCCGAGGGCGAGCGAGCCGGCGGCCAGCAGACCGATGGCGGCGAAACCGCCGGCGGCGCGGCGCAGCGCGGCTCGCGGGGAAATGGTTCTCATCGCGGACTCTCTGAGGTCGGTGGGGGCGGTGCGACCGCTGTGACAGCGATACGAGTTCGACCGCGTGACCCGGTGAACAGTTGCGCGGCCTCAGGTCACGGATTGAGCACGGAGAGGAACGTGAGTGGCGTCACATAAGGGTTCTGTGAGCATCCGGACAACCATTGCGGCGGACCACGGGTCAACCATGCGGAACCACCGGCCCCGCTCGTGCCCCGGCACGGCAGGCCCGTCCCGACAGCCGTACTGCTCACAGCGGTACGCCGGACTTCTGAGGTCACATGAAGCTTCGCCGCGCCATGGCGCTCGCCGCCGCCACGGCAGTGATCGCCCCGGCCACGGTCCTGGCTGCCCGGGCCGCGAAGTCGGCCGACAACCCGACGGGCCAGGTCTCCGGCAGCCTCGCGGAGACGGGTTCGTCCTCCGCGGTGCCGGTGTTCGCCACGGCGGGCGGCGCGGCCGTAGTGCTCGGCGCAGGCGCGATGTTCATCGTGCGGCGCCGCAGGAACGGTGACACCGGCGCGTAAGGCGTTTGGTCACCGTAAGCACGGAGGGGCTGCACTCGGAGGGGGGTGCAGCCCCTTCTGCTGTCCCGAATTCGCCAGGACTGCTACGACTTCTTCGGCGGGACGGTCGGCAGCCCGAGGAACGGCAGTTTCAGCGCACCGAAGGCCTCCTTCGGCACCGCCGGTGCCTGCGGCTCGACCGCGGCCAGCCGTTCGTACGCCTCGCCCTGCTCCGGACGCGGGTCCGCCTCGCCCTTGTTGGGCCAGAAGGACATCGCGCGCTCGGCCTGTGCGGTGATGGTGAGCGACGGGTTGACGCCGAGATTCGCGGAGACCGCCGAGCCGTCGACCACCGAGATGCCGGGGTGTCCGTAGAGCCGGTGGTACGGATCGATCACCCCGTCCTCGGCGCTCGCACCGATGGGGCAGCCGCCGAGGAAGTGTGCCGTGAGCGGGGTGCCCATCAGCTCGCCGACGTTCGAGCCGGCGAAGCCGTTGATCTCGTCGGCGAGCAGTGAGGCGCTGCGCGTCGCGTCCTCGATCTGCGTCGGGTTGGGAGCACCATGCCCCTGCCGTGCGGTGAGCAGGCCCTTCCCTATGCCGCCCGGCTTGCGGTACGTCGTCAGGGAGTTGTCCAGCGACTGCATGACGAGCCCGATGATGGTCCGCTCCGACCAGCGGCGGTTGGACAGCGACCGCACGGCGAGCGTCGGGTGCTTGGCCACGTTGCCGAGCCAGCCCAGCACCCGGCGACTGCCGTACGGCACCTGAAGGATCGACATCGCGCCCATCGCGTTGGAGCCCTTGCCGTAGCGGACCGGCTCGATGTGGGTGTTCTCGTCGGGGTGGATCGAGGAGGTGATCGCGACGCCCCGGGTGAAGTCGGCCTTCGCGGTGCCGTGCTTCTTGCGGTAGCGCCGGTCGCTGGTCTGCGAGCCGACGAGCGCCTCGGAGTTGGTACGGGTCAGCGCGCCGAGCCGGTCCGAGAGCCGGGGCAGCAGCCCCCGGTCCTTCATCGTGTGCAGCAGGGTCTGCGTTCCGTACGTGCCCGCCGCGACGACCACCTTGCGGGCGCGCAGCCGCTTGGGCTCTGCCTTCTTGCGGCGGTCGGTCGGGACGGTGGTGACGTGGTAACCGCCGTCCGGGTCGTCCGTGATCGCGACGACGGAGGTCATCGGGTGGATGACGGCTCCGGCCTTCTCGGCGAGGTGGAGGTAGTTCTCGTTGAGGGTGTTCTTCGCGCCGTGGCGGCAGCCCGTCATGCATTCGCCGCACTCGGTGCAGGCCTTGCGGGCGGGACCTGCACCCCCGAAGTACGGGTCGGCGACCGTCTCACCGGGCTTCGCCCCAGCCGTACCGTCGGCGTCCTTGCCGTCACCGAAGAAGACGCCGACCGGGGCGAGATGGAAGGTGTCGCCGACTCCCATGGCCTGCGCGGCCGCCTTCAGATGGACGTCGGAGGGGGTCATCGTCGGGTTGAGCCGGACCCCGAGCATCCGTTTGGCCTGGTCGTAGTACGGCTTCAGCTCGTCCTGCCAGTCGGTGATGGACGCCCACTGGCGGTCCTCGAAGAACGGCGCCGGGGGTACGTACAGCGTGTTGGCGTAGTTGAGCGAGCCACCGCCGACGCCCGCACCGGCCAGCACCATCACATTGCCGAGCAGATGCACGCGCTGGATGCCGTAGAGCCCGAGTGCGGGGGCCCAGAGGTAGTTCTTGATGTCCCAGGAGTTCTTGGGGAGGGTGCCGGGGCTGAATCGGCGGCCCGCCTCCAGGACGCCGACCCGGTATCCCTTCTCGGTCAGCCGCAGGGCCGACACCGCACCGCCGAAGCCCGAGCCGACGACCAGGACGTCGTAGTCGTACGCCACGTCGTCATCGGCCTCACCGGCCGGTTCGGCCTGATTCTGGGCAGGGCTGTCCTGGGACATGACTCTCCTCGGTACGAAAGGGGCAGAACGCGCTGCGGTGTTACGGGGTTCAACGCAGGCGGAACGCCTTCATCGCCTTCAGGCTGCGGGTCATGAACGCCGCGTACTTCTCGTCGTCCATACCGAAGGACGGGGCGAGCGGGATCAGCCGCTGCTGGGCGACGGTCTGGGCCTCGGTGTACTTGAGGATGCCCTCGGAGCCGTGCCGCCGGCCGAGACCGGAGTCCTTCATGCCGCCCATCGGGGACTGCACGCTGCCGTACGCGGGGGCGTATCCCTCGTTGATGTTCACCGTGCCGGTCCGCAGCCGGGCGGCGACCTGGTGGCCGCGCTTGGCGTCCTTGGTCCAGACGCTCGAATTCAAGCCGTACGGGGTGGCGTTGGCGAGGGCGACGACCTCGTCCTCGTCGGTGAAGCGGTAGATGGAGACAACCGGGCCGAAGGTCTCCTCGTTGCAGACGGCCATCGGCGCCTCGACGCCGTCGAGGATGGTCGGCTCGTAGAAGAGCGGGCCGATGTCGGGGCGGGCGACCCCGCCCGCGACGAGCTCGGCGCCCTTCTCGACGGCCTCCGCGACATGCCGGGTGACGGTCTCCAGCTGGCGCTCGCCGACCAGGGAGCCCATGTCGGCGCCGTAGGCGAGGGAGTTGCCGAGCCGCATGGCCTTTGTACGGGCGGCGAAGCGGGCCACGAAGTCGTCGGCGACCGACTCGTGGACGTACAGCCGCTCGATGGAGATGCAGAGCTGACCGGCCGAGGAGAAGCAGGCGCGGACGGCGCCCGCGGCGGCCTTCTCCACATCGGCGTCCCTGAGGACCAGCATGGCGTTCTTGCCGCCGAGCTCCAGCGAGACCCCGACGAGCCGGGCCGCCGCACCCTGCGCGACCGCGCGGCCGGTGCGGGTGGAGCCGGTGAACGAGACGTAGTCGGCGTGCTTGACGACCTCGGGGCCGACGACCGGTCCGTCGCCGAGGACCACCTGGAACACCTCGGCGGGCAGCCCGGCCTCGATCAGCAGGTCCCGGGCCCACAGCGCGGTCAGCGCGGTCTCCGTGTCGGGCTTCATCACGACGGCGTTGCCGGAGACGAACGCGGGCAGCGCATCGCCGACGGACAACTCGAACGGGTAGTTCCACGGCGCGATGTGACCGATGACGCCGCGCGGCTGGCGCAGCTCGGTGACCTTGGTGAGGGCCGGTACGACACCGGTGTGACGCTTCGGCTTCAGATACGAGCCGGCCCTGCGCCCGTAGTGGCGGGCCACGACGGCGACGGCCTGCACCTCCTCGTGGGCGTGCAGTCGGGCCTTGCCGGTCTCCAACTGGATGAGGTCGAGGACCTCCGCCTGCCGCTGGAGCACGAGGTCGTGGAAGCGGAGCAGGACGGCCGCCCTGGCGCGGACGGAGGTCGCGGCCCAGGCCGGCTGCGCGGCACGGGCCCGCTCGAAGGCCTTCGTCACGTCCTCGGGGGTGGACTCGGGCAGATCGGCCAGCTTCTCCCCGGTGAAGGGGGTGTGGTTGGCCGTACGGCCGGAGCCGACCACACCACGGGTCAGCTGGGCGATCACCTCGGGTGTCACCACATCGGCGGCGGTGCGCGCGCCCGCGGGGGCGGGGGCCACGGGGTTGGTGCCGACCGGGGCTGCGGAGGTGGACGTGGAGGCCTGCGAGTCCGTCATGAGGGCGAGAGTACGTCCAGCCGCACGCTTTGGGTACCCGTGAGTAACGGGTTTTCACAGTCCCCACAAACAAGCCAGTGATCACTGGCAACAAAGCCCCTGATCAGGACCCCTGTGGTCATCTGCACGGTCCGGCAGCCTCAGTCGGAGCTGCCGGGCGCACGCCATCCGCGCAGCATCGTGTCGAACTGTTCCCGGGTCGTGTCCCAGTCCGAAGCCGGACCCGTCATGTACATCGCGTACTCCGGGCCGCCCGTCTCCCCGTAGTACATCTGGTCGATCGCATGGCGCGGGCCCGGATGGTCCTTGGTCTCGGTCCAGGTGAACTCCCAGAGCGAGCCCTCCCGGTCGCGGTACGTGTTGGAGTGCAGGGTCTTGCGCTGGTACCCGGGCAGCCGCTTGGCGAGCTGCTTCTCCAGGTTCAGCATGTGCATGTAGGAGTTCTCGAAGTCGGGCTCCGGATCGATGCTGATCCGGATGTAGTGCACACCGTTGTCCGGCGTGTAGTCGATCTGATTGCGGTCCACCCGGCGCTCCCAGCCGTCGGGCACAATCAGGCTGAAGCCCTCGGGGTCGTCCACCCGCTGCCAGCCGTCGGGTACACCGTTCCCCGAGGGATCGGGCTTCGGCGCGGGCGAAGTGCCGGGCCTCTTGGGAGTCTCGGTCGTGTGCGTGCCCGTGCTGCTCCGTTCGGTGGCGCTGTCCGCACGGTCCCCGTACTTCATCGCGGCGAGCCCCGCACCGCCGCCGACCAGCGCGGCTGCGGCGATGACCAGAACCGTCGTACGCCACCGGCTCCGGCTGCGCCGGGTCACCGGGGACGACACCGGGCCGGCGGCGGAACCGGCGGCCGGGTGGGGAAGTTGGGCCGTGCCTGCCGCACCCGCCGTACCCGCCCCGGACGTGCCGTGCGGGCCCAGCGAGCGCAGGACCTCGTCGGGGACGCGCTGCGTCGGTACGTACGCCTGAGCGGCCCGGGGCTCGCGGCCCTCCATGGCGTCCAGCAGCATCCGCTCCGCCTCCGCCGCCGGAGGCCGGTCCTCGGGGTCCTTGCGGAGCAGCGCGGTGATCACGGGGGCCAGCGGACCCGCCCGCCCGAGCGGCGGCGGTTCCTCGGTGACGACGGCCTGCATGGTCGAGATCGGGGACGTACGACGGAACGGCGAGCGCCCCTCGACCGCGGTGTAGAGCGTGGCACCGAGGGACCACAGGTCGGAGGCGGGGCCCGGATCGCCGCCGCGTACCCGCTCGGGCGCCAGATAGTCGATGGAGCCGACCAGTTCACCGGTCCTGGTGATGGTCGAGTCGCCCTCTATCGCCGCGATCCCGAAGTCGGTGAGCAACACCCGCCCGTCGCTGGCCAGGAGTACGTTGCCGGGCTTCACGTCCCGGTGCAGGACCCCCGCACCGTGTGCGGCGCGCAGGGCGCCCAGCACATGGAGGCCGATCCTGGCGGCCTCGCGCGGCTCGATCTCGCCCGACTCCTTGGCCGCGTCGGCGAGTGACGGGCCGTCGACGTACTGCATGACGATCCAGGGCCGGTTGTCGTACTCGATCACGTCATGGACCGTGACCACACCCGGGTGCGTGATCCGGGCGGCCGCGCGGGCCTCCTTCTGCGTGCGGGCGTGCAGCACGACCCGGTCGGCCTCGGCGACGTACAGCCCGGCGGTCAGCTCCTTGACCGCGACCGTGCGGTGCAGCACCTCGTCGTGGGCGCGCCAGACCTTGCCCATGCCGCCGCGCCCGAGGACTTCGCCGAGCCGATACCTTCCGGCCAGTACCAGTCCCGCGTCCGTGCCCTGTGATCGATCCACGTATCCCCGCCCCGTTCCTTCGGAGGCCAGATTACGGAGGGGATGTAGGCCACGGAACCTCGCAACCCCCAAGAGACCGCACTGTGATGCTTGTCGCTCCGCCACCCTTCGGGTGATGTACAGGGATGCTTCAGGGCGTCACGCGGTAAGAGGAGATGGCTTGTTCATAGATGTCCGAAACCTTGTCGCGCCGGTCCTCCGGGCCGATGACCTGAAGGATGTGGTAGCGGCCGTCGACAATCATCGCGAGATTACGGGCGTACACCTCGCGGCCGGAGGCGTCCTGCCAGGTGAACTGACCCTCGGCCATGGCCTGTCGGCCGACATCGATCCGACGCAGCCCGCTCGACCCCGACCAGCTGGAGTCGCGGAACGGCTGCAACTCCAGCTCCTTGTCGGCCTGGTACGCCAGCGGGTCGTCGCCGTTGGCCTTGACGGTGTCACGTCCGGGGACGATCAGCAGGCTGAAGCCGTCGCTGCCGTAACGGATCTGACGGTCCGCGTTGGCGGGGCTGCGCTGCCAGCCCTTGAGCACGCCGACCTCGAAACCCTCCGGGTCCTTGCGCAGGGCGTAGCCGGGGGCGAGCGCGACGGCGGAGCGGCTGGTCTGCGGCTGCTGCGCGCCGGACGGCTGCGAGGGCGACTGCCCGCCGGACGCACCGGCGCCGGGCTCCGGCGAACCGGACGTCGACGACGCCGGGCCCGAGGAACGGGTGCCGGAGTCGCTGTCCGCCTTGGGCATGAACATCACGGCGTACACGATGGCCGCGACCAGGGCCAGCAGGATCAGCACCAGAAGCAGCCGCCCGAGCCGACGCGGCGCCCGCCCCTCGCCCGGCCGGGGGCGGGGCGGCGTGCGCAGCGCCTTGGGGCCCTTGGGCTCGCGCGGCGCCCTGGGCGCTTTTTCCGCCCGGGGTCTGTCGTGGCGGTCGGACTTCTCCTTCGTGTGGCGGTGACGGCCGTGGGCCGCGCCCTGGCCCATGCGGCCGCGGCGCCTGCGGACCAGCTCGCCCCGGCGGCGTACGACGGGAAGCCGGGCGCTGTCGGCGGACGGCAGTGGCACGACATCCAGACCGGCCTCGGGCTCGGGCGCCGCCCGTACGAGGGAGCGCAGCCAGCCTCGCAGCTCCTCGAAGTCCGGCCGCTCGGTGGGGTCCTGGCGCAGCAGCGACTCGACGACGGGGCGCAGCGGACCGCACTCCTCGGCGAAGGCGGGAGGCTCCCCGCACACCATCTGGACGAGCTCGGCCGCGTTCTCCTCCGGGTACGGGGCGTGGCCCTGGACGGCGCGGTAGAGCAGCGCGCCCAGCGCCCAGAGGTCGGTGGCGGGGCCGATCGGCGGCGCCAGCTGCCAGTTCTCGTGGACGGGTCCGGCCTGCTCGGGCGCCCAGCGCTCGGTGACCGCGCCGACGACGGCGATCCGGGCCTGCCGGGCGCGCTCGGCGGCGAGGGTGGTGGCGGGGCCGCGATAGGCGGGGCCCGTACGGCCGCTCGCGACGATCTCGTCCCAGCGGCCCGGCTGTTGCTGCGGCTCGGGCCGGTGCGCGGGCAGCGCCGGGGAGTTGCCGTGACGGCGGGCATCGGCGCGCAGGGCGTCCTCGCCCGAGCCTCCGGCGGGGACGGGGCGCCCGGACCCTGGGCCGTCGCTCCAGGCACCGGTGAGATGCAGCCGCCGGCCGGGCGGCGACTGGCCATCGCCTCCATAGCCGTCATCGTCCTCGTCGTCGTACAGGTCGTGTTCGTACGGGTCCTCGGCGGGCCGGTTCCAGAGGCCGGTCGGCTGCGGGTGACTGTGGTCCGGGCCGGGCGGCCCCGCGTCTTCAGGCCGCGCGGGGCGCTGGACCGGGAAGCTGCCGGTGTCCTCCGCCTCGCCCGCCCCGGCCCGGCGCCGGTCCTCGCCGACGCGGGCGGCGGCGCGGGCGTCCGCACGGTAGGCGGCGGTGGCTCCGGCTCGCTCGGCCCGGGACTGCGCGGCGCCGGCCGCTGCGGGGGCGGGCGCTGCGGGGGCGGGCGCCGGGAGGGCGGGCGCCGGGAGGGCGGGATTCACGGCCTCCAGCTCGCCCGGCACACCGTCATGGGGGTCATCGGCGTACCGGTCGTCGGGGTGCGGATCGTCGGGGTGCGGATCGTCGGCGTACGGATCGTCATCGTCGTACGGATCAGCGGTCGCCCGGCCCGTCTCGATCGCCGCCGGGCCGCGCGAAGCCGGCACCTCGGCCGGAGCGACGGGCGGGGCCGGCGGTGCGTACGGCCCGGTCGGGTCCGTCTCGTACGCCGGGCGGCCGCCGTATCCCTCGTCGTACCCGCCGTCGTCCTCGTCGTCGGGCTGAGGCGTCGGTACGTACCCGCAGAGCGCCTCCTCCGCCGCTCCGGCCGCCAGGCCGGTCAGCACGGTGCGGCCGTCGTCGCAGACCAGCACCGTGCGAACGGTGATGTTGCGGTGGGTCCAGCCATGGGCGTGCAGCACCCGCAGCGCCGTCAGCACGTCGGAACCGATCTCGGCGGCCCGGAAGGGATTGAGCGGGCGCTCCGCCAGCAGGGCCGCGAGCGGGCGGGCCATGACGAGTTCGCTCACGATCCAGAGCGAACCGGCCTCGGCGAACACGTCGAAGACCTGGTCGAGCCTGGGATGGTCGGGGACCTGGGCCGCCGCCTGCGCCGCCTCGATGGCGCGCCGGACCGCCGGGTCCGTGGACCGTCGCACGGCACGCCCGGTGACCCGCCGGGCCGCCGGGGCCGGACCGTCGGCATCGAGCACCTCGGCGTCCACCACCTCGGGCAACGGCACCTGCCGGACCAGGACTTCCTGCCCGCTGTAGGTGTCGAATGCCCGGGTCTCGGCCAGTTCGTACTCATCGGACGGGGGCAGCGGAAGGCGATAGCGGTCGGCAAGTACCCGACCCGCATAGTCATCCACGACGCCTCCCCAGAGCGCGCTGTCCCCCCGGCCACGAAGACCGCACGAATCCATCAATTGCGATCACTTACCGTGCAATTGACCCGCCGTTCCGGCTGCATACGGTCTTCAGGCTCTCACGATACGTGGCAAGTACCGGCCGTGCGTCAGGGTCGGCACATCCCGGCCCTTTTCACCCCATGGATCAGTCGGTGGGCTCGAACGTGTCGAACGCGGTCTTGCGCAGCGTCCGGCACTCCTTGCTGTCCCACTCGCTCGCCTTGCAGCTGATCATGATCGAGTAGCCGTGCGTGGCGTCGGCCCTGAAACCACGGTTCAGTACCCGGATCCGCTGGCCCTGCTGCGTACGCTCGAACTCCCAGTCGGCGACGGTCGGGTAGCCGTTGAAATCGACCTTTCTTATGCCGAGGTGCTGGTAGCCGTCGCTGCTGGCCTCGACCGCGCTCCTCGCGGCGTTCCAGGCGGCGGCGGCGTCTTCCCCGGGTGAGCTGTTGTAGTCGACCTGGACGCGCGGGAAACCACCGTCGACGTTGTAGATCTGGCCCGAGTTACTGCCCGCGATCTTGTATCGCGTGAAGTTCTTGGGCATCGCCATCGCGAAATGGAACTGCTTGTTCTTGATGGCTCCGTATCCCGCGGGCAGCGCGTCAGCGGCGTCCGGGGCGTCACCCTTCGAACCGTCCGACCCCTTGTCCGAGTTGTCGTCCTTGCCCTTGCCCTGATCCTTGCCCTGACCCTGGTTGCCGCCCTGGTCCTGGGCCTTGTCGCCGCCACTGCCGCTGTCGGTGTCCGCGGAGCCGCCGGTCGTCGAGGCCCCGGCCGAGGTGGACTTGCCGCCCTTGCCGCTGCCGCCGCTCGTATCGTCCTTGCCGTCTCCGTCGAGTGTGAGGGCGAGGACCGTACCGATCACGGCGAGCACGAGCACGGCCGCGATGATCGCCAGGGTGCGGCGCGACACCACGTCCGTGATGGACGCACGGGGCGGGGTGGTCGGCGACGTGGCGGGACGCGGCGACGGTACGGCGGCGGAGGCCGCAGCCGGCTTCGCCGGAGTCGAAGGCCGGGCAGGCTTCGACGAACCAGTCGAGGGAGCGGTCGACGGAGGGGGCGGCGCAGTGGTCGAGGCTGCGGCCGCACCCACCGCTGCGGCAGGTGTCGCCTTCGCGTTCCGTACGGAGCGCAGTGCGCCCCGCAGCCGGTCCCGGGCGCCCTCGCCCGACTCCCCGGACTTCGACGCCGCCTTGCCGCCCGGTTCGGCGGCCTGGCCGGGCAGCGTCATGATCTGAGTGGCGTCGGCGGGCGGGGGCACCACCGGGTCCGGCTTCTCGGGAGCGTGGATCACGTCGTTGAGCAGGGCGCGCGCACCGGCGTCGTCGAGCCGCTGATCGGGGTCCCTGGCGAGCAGGCCGTAGATGACCTCCTCCAGCGGACCGGCGTTCTTCGGCGGGTCGAGCGGCTCGGTCATCACCGCGGTCAGGGTGGCGATGGCCGACCCCTTGTCGTACGGCGGGGAGCCCTCGACGCTGGCGTACAGCAGTCCGCCGAGCGACCACAGGTCGGCGGGCGGTCCCGGCTTGTGCCCGCGGGCGCGCTCCGGGGAGATGTAGGACGGGGCGCCGACGAGCATGCCCGTCGAGGTGACCGACGGGTCGCCCTCGACCTGCGCGATGCCGAAGTCGGTCAGCACGACCCGGCCGTCCTCGGCAATCAGCACGTTGGACGGCTTCACATCGCGGTGCAGGATGCCCTCGCGGTGTGCCAATCGCAGCACGTCGAGGATGGCGAGGCCGACCTCGGCGGCGCGCTTCGGCGTCAGCACCCCGTCCTCGCGGATGGCCTCGGCGAGGGACTTGCCCTCGATGAGTTCCATCACGATCCACGGCCGGTCGTCCTCGTCGACCACGTCGTAGACCGTCACCGCGCCGTTGTTGCGGATCCTGGCGATCGCCTTCGCCTCACGCAGCGTGCGCGTGATGAGCCGGCGCTTCTCGTCCTCGTCGATGGCCGAAGGGAACCGCAGCTCCTTGACCGCGACCGTGCGGCCCAGCGTCTCGTCGACGGCACGCCAGACCGTGCCCATACCGCCCCGGCCGAGCACCTCCCCGAGCCGGTACCGCCCCGCAAGAAGACGTCCGTCCTTGTCCCGTTGGGGCTCCCGTGCCTGCTCCGCCTCCGACATGCGTCCCCTCTGCGATCAACCCGCCCTGGCAGAGCGTTCATTGTCCCTCACCCCGGGACCGGTCTTGGTGCCGGGTCCACGGGCCCGTCATGATGTGGTCCGAGGAAGGGATTCCCTGCCATGCCGACACTCAGGGCGCTGCTCGTCGCCCCGTTGCTGCTGGCGCTGCTCGGCCTGGGAACAGCGACCCTGCCCAGCGAACCACACCTCACGCCCGCAGCGGCCTATCTTCCCCGGCTCGTCGCCCAGGGCGGTGCTCCCACGGCGGCACTGCTGGCCCATCGCGCCTCTTCCGCACCGTACGACACCTACCGCTCGACGGGCCCGGGTATCCGCAGGACGGACCGGTTCCGGGCCGGCAGCATCACCAAGACCTTCGTCGCGACGGTCGTACTCCAACTCGCCGAGGAGAGAAGGCTGCAGCTTTCGGACACCGTCGACCGACTGCTGCCGGGCCTGATCCGGGGCAACGGCAACGACGGCCGCCGCATCACCCTGCGCGCCCTGCTCAACCACACCAGTGGCCTCTACAACTACACTGCCGACACCTCCGCCCACCCCGTCTCCGCCACCGCCGCGGTCCGTGTCGCCCTGGCCCACCGTCCGACGAATGCCCCCGGCGGCTACGCCTACTCCAACACCAATTACGTCGTTCTCGGACTCGTCGTTCAGCGCGTCACCGGACACGACTACGCCACCGAGATCCGCCACCGCATCATCACCCCCCTCCGTCTCACCGGTACCTCCCTGCCAGGCGCCCGTACCTCCCTGCCCGCCCCGCACGGCCGCGGCTATGCCCGCGACCCGGCCGACGGCAGCCTGCGTGATGTCACCGCGCTCGACCCGCGCACGGCAGGTGCGGCCGGGGAGCTGATCTCCACGCTCACCGATCTGAACCGCTTCTACGCGGCCCTGCTGGGCGGGCGCCTCCTCCCGCCCGCCCAGCTGGCGACCCTGCTGAACACCGGTGCCACGCACGGCGTCTACGGCCTGGGCATCTATCCGCAGAAACTCTCCTGCGGCACCACCGTCTGGGGCCACAACGGCCACATAGCGGGCAGTTACGTCCGTACCGCCGCCACGCGCGACGGTCGGCACACCCTGACGTACCGCATCGACACGGACACCCTGACCGATGCGACGACACTCGAACCGGCGCTCCTCGACGCGGAGTTCTGCGGCCGCGCACCCCGCAACTGACGTGGGCCTAGAGCGGCACGATGTCCGGCGCCCCGAGCCGCGCGGCGTCCGCCGTGAGATCGTCCGGCTGCCGCTGCGACTCCCGCTCCGCCTGCACCCGCTTCTCGTAGTGCTCGACCTCCCGGTCGATCTGCCCCTCGTCCCAGCCCAGCACCGGCGCCATCAGCTCCGCACAGATCCGGGCGCTGAGCGTGCCCCGGTCGAAGGTCTCGATGGAGATCCGGGTCCGGCGGGTCAGTACGTCGTCGAGGTGGCGGGCGCCCTCGTGCGAGGCGGCGTAGACGATCTCGGCCTTCAGATAGTCGTCCGCCGACGGCAGCGGCTCGCCCAGCGCCGGATCGTCCACGATCAGATCGAGGAGCTCCTCGGTCATGGAGCCGTAGCGGTTGAGCAGATGCTCCACCCGGGCGACATGGAGCCCCGTACGGGCCGCGATTCTCGCCCGGGCGTTCCACAGCGCGCGGTATCCCTCCGCGCCCAGGAGCGGCACGTCCTCGGTGACGCACTCCGCCACTCGCTGGTCGAGGCCGTGCACCGCCTCGTCCACGGCGTCCTTCGCCATCACCCGGTACGTCGTGTACTTGCCGCCCGCCACGACCACGAGGCCCGGCAGCGGGTGCGCCACCGTGTGCTCGCGCGAGAGCTTGCTGGTCGCATCCGACTCGTCGGCCAGCAGCGGCCGAAGCCCCGCGTAGACACCCTGGACATCGTCCCTGGTCAGGGGTGTGGCCAGGACCGAGTTGACGTGTTCGAGCAGATAGTCGATATCGGCGCTGGACGCCGCCGGGTGCGCCTTGTCCAGGTCCCAGTCCGTGTCCGTCGTCCCGACTATCCAATGCCGTCCCCACGGGATGACGAAGAGGACGGACTTCTCGGTCCGCAGGATCAGGCCGGTCGAGGAGTGGATGCGGTCCTTCGGGACGACCAGGTGGATGCCCTTGGACGCCCGGACGTGGAACAGCCCGCGCTCCCCGATCAGCGCCTGGGTGTCATCCGTCCAGACCCCGGTCGCGTTGACCACCTGTTTGGCCCTGACCTCGTACTCCCCGCCCGCCTCGACGTCCTCCACGCGGGCGCCGACGACCCGCTCGCCCTCCCGGAGGAAGCCGATCACCCGTGCCCGGTTCGCCACATGGGCGCCGTATCCGGCGGCGGTGCGCACCAGGGTCGCCACATAGCGGGCGTCGTCCATCTGCGCGTCGTAGTACTGCAACGCCCCGACCAGGGCGTCCTTCCTCAGCGCCGGGGCGACCTGCAGGGCGCGGCGGCGGGAGAGATGCCGGTGGACGGGCAGGCCACGGCCGTGCCCCGACGACACCGACATCGCGTCGTAGAGCGCCACGCCGGAACCGGCGTAGAGCCGCTCCCAGCCCTTGTGCTGCAGCGGATAGAGGAACGGCACGGGCTTCACCAGATGCGGGGCCAGCCGTCCCAGGAGCAGCCCGCGCTCCTTCAGCGCCTCCCGGACAAGCGCGAAGTCGAGCATCTCCAGATACCGCAGCCCGCCGTGGATCAGCTTGCTCGACCTGCTCGATGTGCCCGAGGCCCAGTCGCGCGCCTCGACGAGGCCGGTCGAGAGTCCCCTTGTCGCCGCGTCCAGCGCCGTACCGGCGCCGACCACGCCCGCCCCCACGACCAGCACGTCCAGTTCGCGCTCGGCCATCGCGGCAAGCGCCTCGGCGCGCTCCGCAGGTCCCAGTGTCGCTGTCCTCACTGCTGCCTCCCGGGTAGCTCGGGGTGGTCCGACACGCGGTGCGACCCGACCGAGCGGTCGGGCGACCCGTGCCCACCTCTCGATTCTGTCCGCCGTACACGACTTCGGCCACCGCCTGTGGACAACACCAGGACAGCTGGAGCCGCACAATGCGACATATAGGTCATATTTACGCCTAGTCTGACATTGCGCTGTCCCCAGCGGTTGCGCTTTCTGCTCTCATGGTCTTGGACCGACCGGCAAACGGAGGGGGGCGCCCTCATCCATCTGCCGGTCGGTCCAAGGGAAGGACGGCCCATCCACATGCCCGCAGACCTCGCAGTCATCGGACTCGGCCACCTCGGCCTGCCCCTCGCCCAAGCCGCCGCCGCCGCCGGTGTCCAGACCGTCGGCTACGACACCGACCCACGCGCCTACGCGGAACTCGCCGCGGGCCACACCCCCGTCGAGGGATCGCTCACCGCCTCGGACGTGCGCCGGATGCTCTCGGGGGGATTCCGGCCCACCACCGACCCGGCCGAACTGGGCCGGGTCCGCACCGCGGTGATCTGCGCGCCCACCCCGCTCGGCGCCGACCGCACCCTCGACCTCACCGCCGTCGGCGACGCGGCCCGCGCGCTCGCCGCCCGGCTGCGCCCGCACACCACCGTCCTGCTGGAATCGGCCGTGCAGCCCGGCACCACCGAGAGCTATGTACTGCCCCTCCTCGAAGAGGGCTCGGGGCTGCGCGCCGGACGCGACTTCCACCTCGCCTACTCCCCCAGCCGCCTCGACCCCGGCAACAGGACCCACGTCTACGCCAACACCCCCAAGGTCATCGGCGGTCTCACCCCCGCCTGCACCGAATCCGCCGCCGCCTTCTACGGCCGGCTCACCGACAAGGTCGTCCGGGCCCGCGGGCCGCGCGAGGCCGAGATGACGAAGGTCCTGGAGACCAACTTCCGGCACGTCAACATCGCCCTGGTCAACGAGATGGCGGTGCTCTGCCACGATCTCGGTGTCGACCTCTGGGACGTCATCAGATGCGCCGAGACCAAGCCCTTCGGCTTCCAGCCGTTCCGTCCGGGCCCCGGCGTCGGCGGCCACGGCGCCCCCGTCGACCCGGGCTACCTCCCGTACAACAGCCGCACCCCCGGCCACCCCTTGCGGATGGTCTCGCTCGCCCAGGAGATCAACGACCGGATGCCGCAGTACGTGATCCAGCGCTGCGCCACCCTCCTGAACGAGCACGGCAAGTCCGTGCGCGGCGCCCGGGTGCTGCTCCTCGGCGTCACCTACAAGCCGGACCTCGCCGACCAGGAGGCCTCCCCCGCCCGGGAGATCGCGACCCGGCTGATGGACATGGGCGCCCAGATCGGCTACCACGACCCGCATGTCCTGGACTGGCGGGTGCGTGAACTCCCGGTCCCGCGCGCCGACTCGCTGTACGAGGCGGCATCGAGCGCCGACCTCACGGTGCTGCTCCAGCACCACCGTACGTACGATCTCCAGGGCCTCGCCGTGAAGGCCCAGCTCCTCCTGGACACCCGGGGCGCGACCCCGGCGGGGGCCGCACACCGGTTGTGAGACAGGGGATCCCAAGGGATTTTGGTGAGGAGCTCCCCAGGGATTTCGGTGGGCGATGTCGTAGACGGCTGCTAGCCTGCGGCGTCACTTCTCGCACAGTCGTGCGCTTGCGTCCCAGGGGGATTCCACCATGAGCCAGTCCATGCCACCGGCGAACCAGCCGAACGACGCCCAGCCCGCCGGCGGCAACCCGTACGCGGGCCAGCAGCCCGGCCAGCCCGCCGCCCCGACCGGCAACCCGTTCGCGGGCCAGCAGCCCGGCGCGTACGGCCAGCCCGGTCAGCCCGGCGTCGCGTTCGGTGGCGCACCGTTCGCCCCGCCGGCCCCCGCCCGCGACAACCTGGGCCCGGGGCTGCTGACGGCAGTGGTCACGGCGCTCGTCGCGGCCTTCCTGTACGGCGTCATCGCCGGTGCGATCGAGCGCGAGGTCGGCTACATCGCCGTCGGCGTCGGCTTCCTCGTCGGCTTCGCGGCGAGCAAGGTCGGCGGACAGAACCCGGTGCTGCCGGTCGTCAGCGCCGTCCTGTCGGTGGGTGCCGTCTACCTCGGCCAGCTCGTGGGCATCGCGATCTTCCTGTCCGATCTGGTCCACCAGTCCGCGTCCAGCCTCTTCATCGACCACTTCGACGTACTGACGGAGGCATGGAGCAAGGGCTCGGACTTCAAGACGTACCTCTTCCTGCTGCTCGGTGCCGCAGCCGCGTTCGGTGGCGCCAAGAAGGCCGCGTAACGCCCGCCCGGACACGGAAGGAGGCCCGGACCGCGTCTGCGGTCCGGGCCTCCTTCCGTGCTGCCGAGAGCGATCAGCGGCGGTGCTGCGAGTCCGCCACCGTCACCTCGACGCGCTGGAACTCCTTGAGGTCGCTGTACCCCGTCGTCGCCATCGCCCGGCGCAGCGCACCGAAGATGTTCATCGAACCGTCGGGGGTGTGCGAAGGACCGGTGAGGACCTCCTCGGTCGTGCCGACGGAGCCCAGGTCCACCAGCTTGCCGCGCGGCACGTCCTCGTGGACGGCCTCCATGCCCCAGTGGCGGCCGCGGCCCGGCGCGTCCGTCGCGCGGGCCAGCGGGGAGCCCATCATCACGGCGTCCGCACCGCAGGCGATGGCCTTCGGCAGGTCGCCGGACCAGCCGACGCCGCCGTCCGCGATCACGTGCACGTACCGGCCGCCGGACTCGTCCATGTAGTCGCGCCGGGCCCCGGCCACATCGGCGACCGCGGTCGCCATCGGGACCTGGATACCGAAGACGTTGCGCGTGGTGTGCGCGGCGCCGCCGCCGAAGCCGACGAGGACACCGGCCGCACCGGTACGCATCAGGTGCAGGGCGGCGGTGTACGTGGCGCAGCCGCCGACGATCACCGGGACGTCCAGCTCGTAGATGAACTGCTTGAGGTTGAGCGGCTCGGCCGCACCCGAGACGTGCTCGGCGGAGACCGTCGTACCGCGGATGACGAAGATGTCCACACCCGCGTCGACGACGGCCTTGGAGAACTGCGCGGTGCGCTGCGGGGAGAGCGCGGCGGCGGTGACGACACCGGAGTCGCGCACCTCCTTGATGCGCTGCCCGATCAGCTCCTCCTGGATCGGAGCGGAGTAGATCTCCTGGAGGCGGCGGGTCGCCGACTCCACGGGCATCTCGGCGATCTCGTCGAGCAGCGGCTGCGGGTCGGCGTGCCGGGTCCACAGGCCCTCGAGGTTGAGGACACCGAGGCCGCCCAGCTCGCCGATGCGGATCGCGGTCTGCGGGGAGACCACGGAGTCCATGGGAGCCGCCAGGAACGGCAGCTCGAAACGGTAGGCGTCGATCTGCCAGGCGATCGAGACCTCCTTCGGGTCGCGGGTACGACGGCTCGGAACGACGGCGATGTCGTCGAATGCGTACGCCCGGCGGCCGCGCTTGCCGCGCCCGATCTCGATCTCAGTCACGATGGTGTGGCCTTTCCCTCTACGTCTGCGTTGTCCAGTATCCCCGACACACGGCTGAGGGGCGGTCCCGGGAACCCCGGGCCGCCCCTCAGCTGCGCTGTTGCGTTACTTCCTGCTGTAGTTCGGCGCCTCGACCGTCATCTGGATGTCGTGCGGGTGGCTCTCCTTGAGACCCGCCGAGGTGATCCGGACGAACCGGCCGTTGGCCTGGAGCTCCGGGACAGTGCGTCCGCCGACGTAGAACATCGACTGGCGCAGACCGCCGGTGAGCTGGTGGACGACCGCGGAGAGCGGGCCGCGGTAGGGGACCTGGCCCTCGATGCCCTCGGGAACCAGCTTCTCGTCGGAGGCGACACCCTCCTGGAAATAGCGGTCCTTGGAGAACGACTTGCGGTCACCGCGGGTCTGCATCGCGGCGAGGGAACCCATGCCGCGGTACGACTTGAACTGCTTGCCGTTGATGAAGAGCAGCTCGCCCGGGGACTCCTCGCAGCCCGCGAGCAGCGAGCCGAGCATCACGGTGTCCGCACCGGCCACCAGGGCCTTGGCGATGTCGCCGGAGTACTGCAGGCCGCCGTCACCGATGACCGGGACACCGGCCGCCTTGGCGGCGAGCGACGCCTCGTAGATCGCGGTGACCTGCGGGACGCCGATGCCGGCGACGACGCGGGTGGTGCAGATGGAGCCGGGGCCGACGCCGACCTTGATGCCGTCGACGCCCGCGTCGATCAGTGCCTGGGCGCCGTCACGGGTGGCGATGTTGCCGCCGATGACATCGACCGAGGAGTTCGACTTGATCTTGGCGACCATGTCGCCGACCAGCCGGGAGTGACCGTGGGCGGTGTCGACGACGATGAAGTCGACGCCCGCCTCGATGAGCGCCTGGGCCCGCTCGTACGCGTCGCCCGCGACACCGACGGCGGCGCCGACCAGCAGCCGGCCTTCCTTGTCCTTGGCGGCGTTCGGGTACTGCTCGGCCTTGACGAAGTCCTTGACGGTGATGAGGCCCTTGAGGACCCCCGTGTCGTCGACCAGCGGAAGCTTCTCGATCTTGTGGCGACGCAGCAGCTCCATGGCGTCCACGCCGGAGATGCCGACCTTGCCGGTGACCAGCGGCATCGGCGTCATGACCTCGCGCACCTGGCGCGTACGGTCCGACTCGAAGGCCATGTCACGGTTGGTGACGATGCCGAGCAGCTTGCCCGCACCGTCGGTGACCGGGACACCGCTGATGCGGAACTTGGCACACAGTTCGTCGGCGTCGCGCAGCGTCGCGTCCGGGTGCACCGTGATCGGGTCGGTGACCATGCCGGACTCGGAGCGCTTCACCAGGTCGACCTGGTTGGCCTGGTCGGCGATGGAGAGGTTGCGGTGCAGCACACCGGCGCCGCCCTGCCGGGCCATGGCGATCGCCATGCGAGCCTCGGTGACCTTGTCCATCGCGGCGGAGAGCAGCGGGATGTTCACCCGCACGTTCTTGGAGATGTACGAGGAGGTGTCGATCTGGTCGGGCGTCATGTCGGACGCGCCGGGCAGCAGCAGCACGTCGTCGTATGTCAGCCCGAGCGTCGCGAATTTCTCGGGCACTCCGTCGACGTTTGCAGTCATGACACCTTCCCCAAATGGCCTTGATCGGTGCGGATGTCCATGCTAACGGCCTCCGGGGGTGTCTCATTCCACGAGCAAGATCACCTAGAGGTTCTGTAGCTTCGTACGGAACCTGGACAGGGCCCGGCTCACTGCTCCGCGAGGGCCCGCAGTCTGCTGAGTGCCCGGTGCTGGGCGACCCGGACCGCACCCGGAGACATGCCCAGCATCTGCCCGGTCTCCTCGGCGGTCAGACCGACCGCGACCCGCAGAACGAGCAGCTCACGCTGGTTGTCCGGGAGGTTGGCAAGAAGCTTCTTGGCCCAGGCCGCATCGCTGCTGAGCAGCGCACGCTCCTCCGGCCCGAGCGAATCGTCCGGCCGCTCGGGCATCTCGTCGGAGGGCACGGCCGTCAATCCCGGGTGCCGCATGGCGGCTCGCTGGAGATCGGCGACCTTGTGGCCCGCGATGGCGAAGACAAAGGCTTCAAAGGGTCTGCCGGTGTCCTTGTAGCGCGGCAGCGCCATCAGCACCGCGACACAGACCTCCTGCGCCAGGTCCTCCACGAAGTGGCGAGCATCACCGGGCAGCCGGTTCAGCCGGGACCTGCAATAGCGCAGCGCGAGGGGGTGGACATGGGCCAGCAGATCATGGGTGGCCTGCGCATCGCCCTCGACAGCACGGTGCACCAGTGCACCGATCACCGTCGTCTCGTCGTCGCGCATCGGACCATGGTGCCCCGGAGCCGCGTCATCCGTGCCGCCGCGTCCGTAGTTGTGCACCGAAGCGTTATGAGCGGGTGCGCCGGAAGTCATGTCCTGCGCCCTCCCCTTCCGCTCGACCGAATCGTTCCCCAGGAACTCCACATCTCAAGGATGCGGCATCGGCCGGGAAGCGTCACATACCGTCGGCGCGGAGGGCACCGCGGGCGGGGCGGAGCCCGCCCCGCGCACGTCGGTCACATCGCCCCGTCCGCCGGTGTGCGGACGGGGAATCGAGCGACTGCCGGCCATGACCGGTCCTCAGCGGACCAGGCCCCAGCGGAAGCCGAGCGCCACGGCGTGCGCCCGGTCCGAGGCGCCGAGCTTCTTGAACAGACGCCTGGCGTGCGTCTTCACCGTGTCCTCGGAGAGGAACAGCTCACGGCCGATCTCGGCGTTCGAGCGGCCGTGGCTCATTCCTTCGAGCACCTGGATCTCACGCGCGGTGAGCGTCGGCGCCGCACCCATCTCGGCCGACCGCAGCCGACGGGGGGCGAGCCGCCACGTCGGATCGGCCAGCGCCTGGGTGACGGTGGCCCGCAGCTCCGCGCGGGAGGCGTCCTTGTGCAGATAGCCGCGGGCACCGGCGGCGACCGCGAGCGCGACACCGTCCAGGTCCTCGGCGACGGTCAGCATGATGATCCTGGCGCCGGGGTCGGCGGAGAGCAGCCGCCGCACCGTCTCCACACCCCCCAGACCGGGCATGCGTACGTCCATCAGAATCAGATCCGAACGGTCGGCGCCCCAGCGGCGGAGGACTTCCTCGCCGTTGGCCGCCGTCGTCACACGCTCGACGCCGGGCACGGTCGCGACCGCGCGACGGAGCGCTTCTCGGGCAAGCGGGGAGTCGTCGCAGACGAGGACGGATGTCATGACCGTCCTCCGCAGCTGATGCGCGTCACCTTGAGCCTCCAGGCTGTTACAAGTCGTCACCTGAGCGGTTGACGCTCTCGGACATCTGCCCGATCGCTTTTTCTGTCAACCGCCTCCGCCCTCTCAACGATGGTCACTCGAAAGAGTTACGGGTCGGACGGCCGGGTTCGGCACTCTACGTGAGGACTCGTGCACGGAGGAGCGCGACGCGAATCATCCAACCGTCAACCGAAACTTCACATGAAGGTATGCCCTATTTGGCGGGTTTTCTTCCCTTTTACTGGTGTCTGTGGCTAGATTCACAATCAGTCATATTTACATCTACTTACACCGTAGATGTAAATGTCATGGGCACGGTCAACAACGGACGACAACGACGATTCCGACTCAGCATGGTTTCGAGGGGACAAGCAATGGCAGATTTCTCCCGGCTTCCCGGACCCAACGCCGATCTGTGGGACTGGCAGCTGTTGGCGGCCTGCCGCGGGGTCGACAGCTCACTGTTCTTCCACCCGGAGGGTGAACGCGGGGCGGCACGGAGCGCCCGCGAGAACTCGGCGAAAGAGGTCTGTATGCGATGCCCGGTACGTGCCGAGTGCGCAGCACACGCACTGGCGGTGCGAGAGCCCTACGGGGTGTGGGGCGGACTGACCGAGGACGAACGCGAGGAGCTCATGGGACGGGCCCGCAACCGGCTGATCGCGGCAGCGGCGCCGTCGGGCCTTCCGTCCCCGTCGGGGCACGGCTGATCCCGCCCCGCCCGGCACGACAAATACAAAAACGTTTCCGCATTTCACCCGGCCACCCAGGGGGGCCGGGCCACAGGCAGGCCCGGCTCAGCGGGCGGCCGCCAGGGACAGCCGGTCGAGGGTGGCCGCCACCGCCGGCACCTGGGCCAGGTCGGGCAGGGTCAGGGCGACGATCTCGCGCTCGATGGCCGGCTCCACCGTCACCGTGCGGGCCCCCTTGGGGCGTACCGACTCGATCGCCAGCTCCGGCAGTACGGCCACCCCCAGACCGGCGCCGACCAGGCCGATCACGGCCGGGTAGTCGTCGGTGGCGAAGTCGATCCGGGGCGTGAAGCCCGACTCTTCGCAGACTTCCACCAGCTGGCGGCGGCAGCGCGGGCATCCCGCGATCCACGACTCGTCGGCCAGCTCGGCGATGCCGACGGCGGCCGAACCGGCCAACCGGTGACCCTCGGGAACCAGGCCGATCAGCCGGTCGGTGAGCAGCGGGCGTACGACCAGGTCGTCCCACTCCGCGCCGGAGGCGCCGTAACGGAACGCCAGCGCGATGTCGCAGTCGCCCTCTCGCAGCATCTCGACCGAGCGCGGCGGCTCGGCCTCGACCAGGGAGACCCGGGTGCCGGGGTGGGCCGCGCGCAGCGCCGCGAGGGCGCCGGGGACCAGCGTGGAGCTGCCGCTGGGGAACGAGACGAGCCGGACCCGGCCGGCCCGCAGCCCGGCGATCGCGGCGACCTCCTCCTCGGCGGCGGTGAGCCCGGCGAGGATTCCGGAGGCGTGCCGGACCAGGGCCTCGCCCGCCTGGGTGAGCCGCATCTCGCGTCCCGTACGGATCAGCAGGGTGGTCCCCGCAGAGGCTTCCAGGGCCTTCATCTGCTGGCTGACCGCCGGCTGGGTGCAGCCCAGTTCACGGGCGGCGGCGGAGAACGAGCCGGTGGCGGCCACGGCGCGCAGGACACGGAGATGACGGGCTTCGATCACACTTCAACCATAAGTCAATCTTGGGTCGCGTGCGAATTATTGGCGTGCATCTTTGAGGGTGGAGTGGTTAGCGTTCCCCGTATGAAGCCGATGAAGCTGCTGACTGTGAATCTGGGACGGCCCAAGGCCGTCGACTGCACCGACGCCCCCGGCGGCGCGACCGGGATCGACAAGCAGCCGGCCGACGGCCCCGTACGCGTCACCGACCCCGGCCCCAAGGGCACCGGCGGCAGCGGCCTGGCCGGGGACACGGTGTGCGATCTGCGCCACCACGGCGGCTCCGACCAGGCCGTGTACGCATTCGCCCGCGAGGAACTCGACGTGTGGGAGCGGGAGCTCGGCCGCCCGCTGGCCAATGGCACGTTCGGCGAGAACCTGACGACCAGCGGTCTGGACGTGAGCGGCGCGAAGATCGGCGAGCGCTGGCGGATCGGCCCCGACCTGGTCCTGGAGGTCACGTCGAGCCGGATTCCCTGCCGTACGTTCGCCGGCCATGTCGACGAGAAACGCTGGGTCAAGCGGTTCACACAGGCGGCTGCCCCGGGTGCCTACCTGCGGGTGATCGAACCGGGCGAGATCCGCGCCGGGGACCCGGTCGAAATCGTGCACCGGCCGGACCACGACGTCACCGTGGAGCTGGACTTCCTGGCCTCGACGACGCGCCGGGAACTGCTCCCGAAGCTGCTTCCGGCACGGGACGCGCTGCATCCCGAGACGCTGCGTGCCGCTCTGAAGTACGTGGCGACGGAGGCGGCGGACGACTGATCACGGCGTGCCGGACAGGCACTAACGTGCCGCGTATGACGACTGCACTGATTACGGGCGCGACCGCAGGGATCGGAGCCGCATTCGCGCGGCGGCTCGCGGCCGATGGGCACAACCTGGTGCTGGTGGCGCGCAACACCGAGCGGCTGCGCGAGCAGGCGACCGAACTGCACGACCGGCACGGCATCGAGGCCGAGGTGCTGACGGCCGACCTGTCCGAGGACGAGGGGATCGCCGCGGTCGAGGCCAGGTTGACGGACCGTCACCATTCGGTCGACCTGCTGGTCAACAATGCCGGGTTCGGCAACAAGGGCCGCTATCTGGATGTGCCCATGGCCGATGAGCTGAACATGCTGAAGGTGCACTGCGAGGCGGTACTTCGGCTGACCTCGGCGGCCGCGGCCGGGATGCGGGAGCGCGGGCGGGGCGGGGTCGTCAATGTGGCCTCGGTGGCGGCGTTCGTGCCGCGCGGGACGTACGGCGCGTCCAAGGCCTGGGTCGTGCAGTTCACCCAGGGCGCGGCGAAGGACCTGGCCGGTTCGGGGGTGCGGCTGATGGCACTGTGCCCCGGCTTCGTAAGGACCGAGTTCCACGAGCGGGCCGGGATGGGGACCGGCAACATCCCGGGCTGGATGTGGCTCGACGCGGACAAGCTGGTGGCGACGGCCCTGACGGACCTGGCACGAGGTAAGTCGGTCTCGATCCCGGACCCGCGGTACAAGGCGTTGATGGGGCTCGTGAAGGTGACGCCGCGCGGCCTGCTCGGAGGGGTCACCTCCAAGACAGGCCGCAAGTACGGGCCACAGTGAGCCGAATGGGCTGTTACCTCACCGTTCCTAGCCAGTGTGCATGAGTGAGTCCTGGACCCACCGATGTGTACTGGGCGCATCCCGAACGGTGTTGGATGCGCTGGGTTGCCGCTTTCTCGTCCCGTTCGGCGGCACGTCTCTGGGGGCGTGGTCCGTTGCGGGTGGGCGGGTTCCCTCACGCCCCCGTGCACCTGGCCCGGCCTGGGCGGTCCGATGCCCCGCACGATCACTCCGGTCGTGTGGGGGCGGTGCCGTCCGACGCCGGACCGGGTGCCCGAGGGCGCGTCGTCCGATCGCGATACCGGCGGCATCATGACGGGACATTCTGCGGTGCGGGGTGGCCAGTGGCTTCTGCCAGTGCTGGGCACCCCACATCGAGGTGTAGGCGGGGTCGACCGCGACAATGCTCAGGCCCTGTTCGGCGGCCATGGAGACCAGCCGGGCCTTGAGTTTGCCGGTCGGAATTCCGGAGATCAGCTGCCGGAACCGCTTCCTGCGGCCGTGCTTCTCACGGGTCTTCTCGGCGGTGAAGTCGAGGTCCTCGATGCCGATTGCGGCGACCCCGACGTGCTTGGCCCAGTTGATGAGGCGGGTCAGGGCGTGGCGGATCTGGGCGTCGCGGTGCGTGGTGGTGCCGGAGAGGTCGTAGGGGAAGTGGTGCGGGTCGCCGATGGGGTTGCCGTGTGGGTCGAGGTGGTAGGCGGCGAAGTGGTCGGCGTTGGTGTCGACACCGATCACACCCCGGGCGCGGGCGGCCTCCAGCGGGATGGTCTGGACGACGGGGCGTTGCCAGGACGCGGTGAGGTACCAGCGGCCACGGCCGGTGTCGAGGTGGATTCGGTAGGCCACGGCCCGGTTCGCGACAATGCGATCGGCCCACTCCTGACCCCGGTGCGCAAACGCCACGGTCGAGGTGAGGGTGTACCGGCCGTGCTTGGCATTGGCCAGGTGCTCCAGCGGCTTGGGCAGCTTGATGGACACTTCGCCATCCGAGGTGACGCGGATCGTCTCGTTCCCGAACCGCTTCCCCGACTCACCATCAGCAGCGATGAACCAGCGCTCCGCCTCCCAGCGTTCCCGCCACCGCTCCTCGGTGAGCCGGGCGTCGGCGAGGTGGTGGCGGGTGTTCAGGAGACGTCTGCCGCCGCGCACCACCCGCACCCGTCCGGCTTGCCGGTCGGCGACAACGGCCGCATGTCGTGCCTCCAGTGCAGCGAGGCGGCGGGACTTGTGGAACCACTCGCCCTTGGAGCGGTAGCCGCCCGCAGCCCGCTTCGTTCCTCGCTCACCGATCGGGAGGGACAGGCGGTGCCGCAGCGTCCTGATCCCGGCCTCCAGCGTCTGGATGTGCGCCGCCTGACAACGGCGGGCCAGCGCCCACTGATCGTGCGTGGCCTTGGTGATCGCACCCGCGATCCGCGACGACGACAGCGGCGTCAGGTCCCGCTTGCGCGACGCCCAGGCGTCCGCACCGTGCTCCAGACCATCCGCACAACGAGCCCTGAGATCACGCGAAGCCAGACGACCCTGATGCTCACCGACCGCGCGCAGAACACTCTCGTCCCGGGGCGTGAGGCGCTTCAGACGGCCCCGGACCGCCACCCCGCACGGCCCGGGCACCACGAACGGCGCCGCCAACTCCCGCAAACCACCCACCACAACACCCCCTCCCCAAGACCGGAAACCCGCCACCCAGCCCAACGAGCAGCAGACGCCAAGGTCACCCATTCGGCCCCGGAACCTCTGTTCCCACCCCGTGAACCCACCGACAGGACCCACACCCGCTCACCACAACCCACTTCAACGCAGCAAACCGGCAGCAGCTCACAACCCCGCGGCCCACGTAGGCGCCGATGTTGGGGGCGCCGGGCTTCAGCTCGTTGCCGAAGTAGTCCTTGCCGCCGTTGTTCTCGATGACGGCTCCGGCGGCGAGGGCGGGCGAGCCCGCACCGAGCCGGAAGTCGGGCCGGAGCTTCGGATCGGCCGTGATGCCGCCGGGGTTGGGGCGGGCCATGTCGATGCCGTAGAAGGCGTTGTGGTCGAACGAGAGCCCGGGCGTCGGGTTCTTGAAGGCGTAGCCGCCGGTGCCCTCGCTCACGAAGATGTTGTTCCGGATGGACAGTTCGTGCTGGGTGGTGGCGGGGCTGCCGGCGTCGTCCTGGACGAGGTAGCCGGGGATCTGCTCCTTGTTGTGGAAGGTGTTGTTGTTGATCTCCGTGCCGAGGATCGGGCCCCCGCAGTTCTGGATCAGGCGGGCGCCGTCGTTGCGGCTGACTTTGTAGCGGGCGACCGTGCCGATGGTCTTGGCGCCGCTGTACGGGCAGATCAGCAGGAAGCCGCCCTTGTTGTTGTGGCTGTAGTTGTACTGGAAGACCGTGTTCTGCGAGGCGCCGTCGGCGTCGAAGGACATCCCGTCGTGGGTGTTACCGCCGCCCGAGACCTCGTTGTACTCGATGGTCGTGTCGTCGGTGTTGAAGGTCCAGATGCCCGCGTTGGCGGAGGGCGAGCGCAGCTGGAAGCCGTCGACCCGGTTGTGGTCGACGCGGGCACCACTGGTGGTGTCGAGCTTCATGCCGTCGCCGGCCAGGGACTTCAGCGTGTTGTGGTGGATGCGGACTCCGGTGCTCGGCGTCCGCTCCCCCGGGTAGACGTTCGGGTCCTGCTGCTGGCCGACCAGATCACGCTTGGAGAAGGTCGATTTGAAGTAGATGCCCTCGCGGTCGACGTTCTCGATGCGGTTGTGCCCGATGTCCAGGCCGTCGTACCGGCTCGCCTTCGCCTTGCCCGCGACCGCGATGTGGATCGCGCTGGAGCCGGACACCGTCTTGTAGTCGCCGCCGCGCACATCGTGGATGTAGAGGCCGGAGATGTCGAAGCCGCGGGCGGTGCCGTAGTCGGTGAGGCGGAGGCGGACGCCGTTGCGCTCGCTGCCGGGGTTGTCGGCGATGGTGATCTCCAGGGCCTTGAGGTGCACGTACTGCATGTTGGAGAGCAGCACGACATCGTGGGCACCCGCGCCGTCCAGCTTGGCGCGGGCCGGGCCGTTGCCGTAGTCGGCGATGGTGAACGGTGCGCGGGCGGAGCCGGTGCCCTCGGGGGCGAGGGTGCCGGTGCAGGTGGCGCCGCGCTTGAAGAGCAGCCGGTCGCCGGGGCCGTAGGTGTGCGCGTTGGCCTCGGCGAGCGTGGTCCAGGGGTTACGAGGTCGTTGCAAACGCCTCGCACAAGAACATCAAGGTGGTGTACGAGGAGATCCCGTCCGGCAACGCGGGCGGCTACGCCAAGATCTCCAACGCGGTGAAGGCGGGCAACGCCCGGTCCTCAATCGCCGGGCGGGCTGAAAGATGTCCTCGATCTCCCCCCGTAGCCTCAAGGACATGGGGGGACCCCCTCGGTGGGCATGCTCGATTCGGCAGCACGTGCCGAGGCCCGGTACCCCTCGCCGGGGTACCGGGCCTCAGTGGCTGAGCGGAGCTACACGCTAGTGCGAGTGGCCGTGGCCGCCGTGACCGGCCTCGGCCTCTTCCTCGGCCGGCTTCTCGACGACCAGCGTCTCGGTCGTGAGCAGCAGCGACGCGATGGACGCGGCGTTCTCCAGCGCGGAGCGGGTGACCTTGACCGGGTCGATGACGCCGGCCTTCACCAGGTCGCCGTACTCGCCGGTCGCGGCGTTGAAGCCCTGACCCTTGTCGAGCTCGGAGACCTTCGAGGTGATGACGTAACCCTCGAGGCCGGCGTTCTCGGCGATCCAGCGCAGCGGCTCGACGGCGGCGCGGCGCACGACCGCGACACCGGTGGCCTCGTCGCCGGTCTTGTCGAGGTTGCCCTCAAGAACCTTGACGGCGTGGACCAGAGCGGAGCCACCACCGGAGACGATGCCCTCCTCGACCGCGGCGCGGGTCGCGGAGATGGCGTCCTCCAGACGGTGCTTCTTCTCCTTGAGCTCCACCTCGGTGGCGGCACCGACGCGGATCACGCACACGCCGCCGGCCAGCTTCGCAAGGCGCTCCTGGAGCTTCTCGCGGTCCCAGTCGGAGTCCGTGGCCTCGATCTCGGCCTTGATCTGGTTGACCCGGCCCTTGACGTCGCCGGGCTCGCCGCCGCCGTCCACGATCGTCGTGTCGTCCTTGGAGACGGTGACGCGGCGGGCGGTGCCCAGCACGTCCAGACCGGCCTGGTCGAGCTTGAGGCCGACCTCCTCGGCGATGACGGTCGCACCGGTGAGGGTGGCGATGTCGCCGAGCATGGCCTTGCGGCGGTCACCGAAGCCCGGGGCCTTCACCGCGACGGCGTTGAAGGTGCCACGGATCTTGTTGACGACGAGGGTCGACAGCGCCTCGCCCTCGACGTCCTCGGCGATGATCAGCAGCGGCTTGGAGCCACCGGCCTGGATGACCTTCTCCAGCAGCGGGAGCAGCTCCTGGATCGCGCCGATCTTGCCCTGGTGGATCAGGATGTACGGGTCGTCGAGGACGGCCTCCATACGCTCCTGGTCGGTCACCATGTACGGGGACAGGTAGCCCTTGTCGAAGGCCATGCCCTCGGTGAAGTCGAGGTCCAGACCGAAGGTGTTGGACTCCTCGACGGTGATGACACCGTCCTTGCCGACCTTGTCCATCGCGTCCGCGATGAGCTCGCCGACCTGCGGGTCCTGCGCGGAGAGCGCGGCCACGGCGGCGATGTCGGTCTTGTCGTCGATCGGGCGGGCGGTCGCGAGGAGCTCCTCGGACACGGCCTTGACCGCGGCGTCGATGCCCTTCTTCAGGGCGGCCGGGGAAGCACCTGCGGCGACGTTGCGCAGACCCTCGCGGACGAGCGCCTGGGCCAGCACGGTGGCGGTGGTCGTACCGTCACCCGCCACGTCGTTGGTCTTGGTCGCCACCTCCTTCACCAGCTGGGCACCGAGGTTCTCGTACGGGTCGTCGAGCTCGACCTCGCGCGCGATGGTGACACCGTCGTTGGTGATGGTGGGAGCGCCGAACTTCTTGTCGATGACGACGTTGCGGCCCTTGGGGCCGATCGTCACCTTGACCGTGTCGGCAAGCTTGTTGACGCCGCGCTCAAGGGCGCGACGGGCGTCCTCGTCGAACTTCAGAATCTTCGCCATGGCAGCTGAGCTTTCCTCTCAAACGAACTGCGCCCCCGACCACCCGGCTGGTTATTCGCAGGGGGCCAGGGGCGCAGAACAGAAGCAAACGTGGGTGAATTACTTCTCGACGATCGCGAGCACGTCGCGAGCCGAGAGGACGAGGTACTCCTCGCCGTTGTACTTCACCTCGGTGCCGCCGTACTTGCTGTACAGCACGACGTCGCCGGTCTTGACGTCGAGCGGAAGGCGCTCGCCGTTCTCGAAGCGGCCCGGGCCCACGGCCAGGACGACGCCCTCCTGGGGCTTCTCCTTGGCGGTGTCCGGAATGACCAGGCCGGAGGCCGTGGTCTGCTCGGCGTCGAGCGGCTGGACCACAATGCGGTCCTCGAGCGGCTTGATCGCAACCTTGGAGCTGGCGGTCGACACGATCCGGTCTCCCCCTTCGGAGATCTCACGGGGTTAAGAGTCTTTGGATGGCGACCAGGTGGATCCGTCGTCGCGGGTGCCGGACCTGCCAGTCGCACAGTACTGCTGGCACTCTCCAGTGGTGAGTGCCAGCACCGAGACTATGACCGGGATTAGCACTCGGTCAAGCGGAGTGCCAATTCAGCCAGTCGTGGCGTCATGTGGGCCCCGCTCGCGCACGGTGCGCCGGTCGCATGCGACAGTCCGGACAACGCAACGGTCCGGACCATATAGGGACAACGCGGGGACGGACCGCACCGTTCCGTACGACCGTGGATGGACTGGACGCCCGTCCTCGTCTTCGGCGGGATCGCCGCGGTGATCTGCCTGTTCGCCGTGGCGCCGATCCGCGCGAACCGGCCCTGGGCGGGCGCGATCCAGATCCTGGCCGCGCTCCTGCTGTGCGTGGTGGCGGCACTCATCGGGTACGAGGACTACCGCCGCTCGCACCCGGCGCCGGCCTCCGCTCCTTCGTACGATCCCGGTCGGTCCGGCCACCGGTGCCTCAGCGGTGGCGGCAACCGCGAGTGCTTGGACTCCGGCAGCTGACGACAGGTGATGACGACCGGCGACCCCGGCGCCCCGTGATCGCCGTGCGGATGCGCCTGCGGGCCCGCCGCGGGGGTCGGCTTCGGGTGGGTCACCTTCTGTGCGGCCTTGCGGCCCAGCCGTTCGATCGGGTCCACCGACTGTGCGCACCCGGCGGTGGCGGCCAGGAGCGCACCAGCTGTCAGCAGTCCGGCGAGCAGCCGATGCGCCCTTCTCATACGTAGTCCTCCAGCCGGGCCACGGCGTACCCCTTGTCCGTGATGGTCTTCATGACCGCCCGGACCAGGTCGGCCATGCTGCCGCCCCAGTCCTTCCGGCCCCGGAAGTGCGTGAGGATGATGTCGCCGGGGTGCAGGTCCTGGTCCACCTCGCGCCATTCCATGTGGTCCGGGAACGCCTCCGCGTTCCAGAGCGGTACGGCCTTGATGCCGCAGGACTTCGCGATGCGGAGCGTGTCCCCGTTGTAGTTGCCGTACGGCGGGCGGAAGAGGGTGGGCCGCGGCCCGTACCGCTCCTCGATGATGGCCTGCTGGTCGCAGATCTCGCTCTTCTGCTCGCTGTACGAGAGCCCGGGCAGGTAGGGGTGGTTGAGCGTGTGGTTGTTGAGGCCGACGCCCAGCCGCTGCATCTCCAGGAAGTACCCGTAGCTGTCGCGCACCAGGTAGTCGCTGAGGAACGCGCTGTACGGGATGTCCAGCTCGTCCATCATCTGCAGCAGTTCGGGATCCTTCTCGGCACCGTCGTCCATCGTCAGGAAGACGACCCGGTCCTTGGTCGGGACGGTGGTGAAGACCGGTGGCAGCGAGTCGTCGCCGCCATTGACCTCGAACCCCTCGCGGGTGGTGATGTGCGGCTTCACGGCGGGTGGCGGGGGTGCGATCAACGGTGGCCTGTCCAGCCCCCACTTCTTGGCGAGGGCCGCCCGTACGGCCGGACTGAACCTCGCGTTCTCACGGGACCCGGCGGGTGCACCGCCCTGGCCGGCCCGCTGTCCGGGGCCCGCCCCCAGTCCGGGACCGCCCGGCGGTCCGGCGGCAGGTAGGGCCCGGTGCTCATCGACGTCGCCCGACTGGCCGCCGGCCCCGGAGGCGCAGCCGGAGCAGACCGCGGCGACCAGGAGTGCGGCCAGGGCCGCGCAGGCCGGCCGATGCCTGCCGGAGCCCCGCCCACCCCCCGGTTCAGACCTGCCCGATCCGCTCCTTTTCATGGTTAATTTTTCCTTTTGTCGTACAAGTTGCATGGCGTCGCATCCTGCCAGCACGTGAGCGGCGCCCCGGCCCGACACCGCCACCGGGCCCGCCGGTCAACCCGGCTGGCTCACAATGGGGCGGGTGAACGCCTTCGCCCCGAACGACCCGTCCGACGCCGACGACCGGTCCGACGCCCCCGACCCGTCCGACCCCCTCGCCGCTTTCATGGCCCTGCGCACCCCCGAGGGCGCGGCGCTCCTGGACGGGCTGCGGTCGTACGACCCCGCCCAGGAGCTCGCCACCGCCACCCGGCTTCGCCGCACCCACCCGGCCTCGCTGGTCTCGGCGGCGCTGGGGCAGGCGCGGCTGCGGCAGCGGGCGGTGGCGAAATTCGGTGCCGAGGACGCGTACCGGATGTTCTTCACACCGAACGGCGTCGAGCAGGCGACGCGTACGTCGGTGGCCACCCACCGCGCACAGCGGTTCGTGGCGGCGGGCGGGGTGCGCAGCGTCGCCGATCTCTGCTGCGGGATCGGCGGCGACGCGATCGCGCTCGCACGGGCGGGCATCTCCGTCCTCGCGGTGGACCGCGACCCGCTGACCGCCGAGGTGGCCCGCGCCAACGCCGCCGCGCTCGGCCTGGACGGTCTGATCGAGGTGCGGTGCGCCGATGTCACCGAGATCGACACCTCGCCCTACGACGCGGTCTTCATCGACCCGGCCCGGCGCGGCGGCAGGGGCAGGATCTTCGACCCCGAGGCGTACTCACCGCCGCTCTCCTGGGCGACCGGCGCCGCGCTCAAGGCGCCCCGTGCCGCACTGAAGATCGCCCCCGGCATCCCGCACGAGGCGATCCCGGCGCAGGCGGAGGCCGAGTGGATCTCGGACGGCGGTGACGTGAAGGAAGCGGTGCTCTGGTTCGGCGAGGGCTTCGCGGCCGGTTCCTACCGCGCCACCGTACTTCCGGCCCGCGCCACCCTGTGGTCCGGCGCCCCGCTGCCCGCCCCGCCCGTCGGCCCGGTCGGCCGCTATCTGTACGAGCCGGACGGCGCCGTCATCCGCGCCCATCTGGTCGCCGACGTCGTGGCGCGGTGCGACGGCCGACTGGTCGACGAGACCATCGCGTACGTCACGAGCGACCAGCCGTACGACTCCCCGTACACCGCCGGGTACGAGATCACCGACCGGCTGCCGTTCAACATGAAGAAGCTCAAGGCGCTGCTGCGGGAGCGGAAGGTCGGCGTCCTGACGGTGAAGAAGCGCGGCTCGGCCGTCGAACCGGAGGAGCTGCGCCGCAGGATGAAGCTCCAGGGACCGAACGCCGCGACGGTCTTCCTCACCCGGGTGGCCGGAGCCCCGACGATGCTGATCGGCCACCCGGTGACCGGACCCGCCTGACCGGCGGGGGCGGCCATCAGGCCAGGTCGGTCAGGTCCTCGGCGTACACCTGCGAGAGCGGCTGGGGACCCACGTACTGCTGGCAGTTGCACTGCCCCGACTCGAAGCGGACCGGCTTCTTGGACTCGCCCCAGGCGGTCGGCACCTCGACCCGCTCATGGCACTTGCCCTGCTTGTCATGCTTGGCGAGATGGTGCGTGCAGCCGCAGACCGGCTCCGGCGGCTTGTGGGCCGCTTCGACGGCCAGCCGCTCCTGCTCGGCCGCCTCCAGCAGCTCCAACTTGCGGGTGTGCCGGTTGCGCAGCGCGGTACGGACGTTGTCGACGGCCCATCCGAAGCCGCCCGTCCAGAAGATGATGAGCACCCACCAGTACCACTCCATGTGACACTCCTCCCCCAGCGTGACTCATGTATCCGGTCAGGACAGGTCCGGGGTCAGCGGTGCGCGCCGCCCCCGACGGAGAACAGCGGCTCCAAAGCGGGCGCCCCGATCAGTGTCCGCAGCACCCAACGGCGGTGGGCGAACGCCTTGGTGATGCCGATCAGTCCGACGATCCAGCCGGTCATCCCGAGTCCCATGACCAGGGCGACCACGCCGTAGATCCCGCGGCCCGCTTCGGCGGTCGCCGGGACGGCGATGCACGCGTACAGCCCGAGTGCGCACAGCGCGAAGGACATCAGCAGCCAGACCAGGCTGACACCCGGCATCCGCAATCGCGCATCGCGTGCCGGGTCGCGGTCCAACTCGCCCCAGGCTGCGAGCAGTCGGCGGATGTCGCGGTCGCGGAGCAGACCGATGACGACGAGGACGATCGCGGGAACCATGCAGCAGGCGCCCATGCCGACGAGGATCACACCGAGCACGGTGCTGAAGATGTCGTACGACTGCTCGAACGTGACGATCGCCGAGGCCACCAGCGACCAGCCCACCGCGCAGAGCGCTCCCCACAGCCACAACACCGCCAGCCGCCCCGGTGAGACATGCATCTTCACCAACTCCGCGAGCACCACGGCCCGGTCGGCGAGCAGCGCCTCACGGTCGGGCCAGGTTCGTATCTCCACGGGCGGTGGGGGCGGCGGCAGTTGTGCGCGGCTGAACATGGGCCAGACCTTATCGACCGTGCGCCCCCTGTGGACGGCACGGTGCGTCGGGGCCGCCGGAGTGCCATGCTGGAGAGAAACACACGGAGGTTCGCAATGGGGTTCTATGCCGAACGGATCGTGCCCCGGATCGCCGATGCCGCCGGCCGGTCGAAGGCGGTCGAACCGCTGCGGCGGCGGGTCTGCGAGGGCCTGTACGGTGAGATCATCGAGATCGGATTCGGCTCCGGGCACAACGTTCCGTTCTACCCGGAGGCCGTCACCGACGTGGCCGCGGTCGAGCCGTCCGATCTCGGCTGGAAGCTGGCCCGTGAGCGTATCGACGCGGGGCGCCCCCTGGTGCGGCGCGCCTGTCTGGACAGTCAGTACCTGCCGTTCGAGGACAACACCTTCGACGGGGCCCTGTCCACGTGGGCGCTGTGCACCATCCCCGACGCCGATGCGGCGCTGCGCGAGGTGCGGCGGGTCCTCAAACCCGGCGCGACCCTGCACTTCCTGGAGCACGGGCTGGCGCCGGAGGAGGACGTACGCCGCTGGCAGCGCCGCCTCGATCCGCTGGAGCGGCGGCTCTTCGGCGGGTGCCGTCTGACCCGGCGGATCGCCGAGATGCTGACGGCCGCGGGGTTCACGATCGTCGATCTCGATGTGTTCTACGGGAAGGGCGCGCCGAAGCTGATGGGGGCCTACTCGATGGGTGTCGCCGCGCCCTGACGGGGCCGGGAGGCGGGGCTCAGGCGTTGCGCAGCGCGTCGATGTCCAGTTTTCGCATGCCCGGCATCGCCTTCATCGCCCGCTCGGCCTTCGCCGGGTCCGGGTCGGACAGCGCCTCATTCAGCCCCTGCGGAACGAGTTGCCGGGACAGGCCGTACTTGTCCTTGAGCCAGCCGCACTGCCCCTCTTCGCCGCCGCCCTCGGTGAGCCTGGACCACAGGGTGTCCACCTCTTCCTGCGATGCACAGTCCACGGACAGCGAGATCGCCTCGGTGAAGGGGAACTGCGGGCCGCCGTTGAGCGCGATGTGCTCCTGGCCGACCAGCCGGAAGCCGACGGTCATGACCTTGCCCGTCTCGCCCGGCGCCGCCTCGTTGTAGTACGTCGTGTTCAGCACCTTCGAGTCGCCGCCGAAGACGGAGATGTAGTGATTCGCGGCTTCCTCGGCCTGGTTGTCGAACCACAGGAAGGTCTTGATCTTCTGCATGGTCTGCGCCTGTCGGGTGGCGCGGAGTCGGATGGTGCCGAAGCTTGTGCAGGGAAGACCGGTCCGGTGCCCGGAACTCATCGGCCGGAGCGGTCCTGAAGTGCCGCGCGGTCCAGGAGCATCGCGCGTTCCCGTTCATTCCGGGTCAGTCCGGCCGCCCGTACGAACTCCGCCCGCGCCTCGTCCGTACGGCCCGTCCTGGCCAGCAGATCGCCGCGGACGCTGGGCAGCAGGTGATAGTCCTTGAGCGCCGGGTCGTCGGCCAGCGCGTCGACCAGGGCGAGGCCGGCTGCCGGGCCCTGCGCCATGGAGACCGCCACGGCCCGGTTGAGCTCGACGACCGGGGACGGTGCGATCACGGCGAGGCGGTCGTAGAGGGCGGCGATGGTCGTCCAGTCCGTGTCCTCGTACGTCACCGCCCGGGCGTGGCACGCGGCGATCGCGGCCTGCACGGCGTACGGGCCGAGGCCGGCGCCCCCCTCCGTCGCGGCCACGGCCCGCTCCAGGGCCGCGACACCACGCCGGATCAGCAGGTGGTCCCAGCGGGCCCGGTTCTGGTCGGCGAGCAGCACCGGCGCGCCGTCCGGACCGGTCCTGGCGGCGGTGCGCGAGGCCTGGAGTTCCAGCAACGCGACCAGGCCGTGAGCCTCGGGCTCCTGCTCCATCAGGCCCGCGAGCACCCGGGCCAGCCGCAGCGCGTCCTCGCACAGCGCCGGGCGCAGCCAGTCGTCGCCCGCGGTCGCCGCATACCCCTCGTTGAAGATCAGGTAGATGACTTCGAGCACGGAATCGAGGCGGGCGGCGCGCTCGGGTCCGTAGGGCACCTCGAAGGGGACGCCCTCCCGGCCCAGGGTCCGTTTCGCCCGGACGATGCGCTGGGCGACGGTCGGTTCGGGGGCCAGGAACGCGCGGGCGATCTCATCGGTGGTGAGCCCGCCGAGCAACCGCAGGGTGAGGGCGATCCGGGCCGCGGTGGAGAGCACCGGATGGCAGGCCGTGAAGATCAGCCGGAGCAGGTCGTCGTCGATGTCGTCCGCTTCGGCGGGTTCGGGCGGCGGCACGTCCTCCAGGGCCCGCCCGACCTCGGCCAGCTTGCGCGCGTACGTCTCCTTGCGGCGTACGAGATCGATCGCGCGGTGTCTGGCGGTGGCCATGAGCCAGGCGCCCGGCCGGTCCGGGACACCTGACTCCGGCCACTGTTCCAGCGCGGCCACCAGGGCGTCCTGTGCGAGTTCCTCGGCGATGCCGACGTCCCGCACGATGCGGGTGACACCTGCGATGATCCGCGCGGACTCGATCCTGAAGACCGCTTCGACCGCCGTCCTCGCGCTTGCTGCCGTCACGGTCACTCATCAGAGCAGCCGTGCCGGGAAGCGGCAAGCGCGACCGGTCAGAGGCCCGTGGCCTCGTCGATCTGGCGGACCTCGGAGGTGACGGTCCAGTTCGCCGGGTGGATCTGCAGGAACCGCTTGGTCCATTCCAGGGCCTCGGCCTTGTCCTTGGCCTGGAGGATGGCGTAGCCGCCGACGACCTCCTTGGTTTCGGTGAAGGGACCGTCGGTGCAGCTGAGCTTGCCGCCGGACCAGGTGACCCTCGTGCCCTGGGCGGTCGGGGTGAGCCCGGCCGTCTCCAGCATGACCCCGGCCTTGGTGATCTCCTCGAACAGGGCGCCCATGCGCTTCTCGAACTCGGGGCCCGGGTTCTCGGAGGGGAGGTTCTGCTCATCGATGCGGATCAGCGACATGAAGCGGGGCATGGTGACTCCTCGGTCGGAAGGACGGGGACTTTCCCCGCCTCTCACCCTTGCGTCGAACGGGAGACGGCCGGATCGACAGCTCCACCGGAATTCTTCTGAGAATCTTCCGGAGCGGCCACCGGGGCGGCCACCGGAGCGGTCCGTTCCAGTGCCGGGAGCAGCACCAGGGCCGCCAGCGCCGCCGCCGCGAGCAGCCCCGCGCAGACCCAGAACGCCGCCGCGTACCCCGCCGCCAGATCGGCCGGCCGGCCCCCGTCGCCGGTGACCTGGGCGGCGACGGTGACCAGGACCGCGAGCCCCAGCGAGCCGCCGACCTGGCGGGCGCTGTTCAGCAGCCCGGAGGCCATCCCCGTCTCGTCGGAAGCGACGTCGGTCGTGGCCGCGGTGCCGAGCGGTACGAAGCACATCCCGATGCCGACGCTGCAGACCAGGGACGGGCCGAGAATCGAGTACAGGAAGCTGCCGCCCGCCTGCGCCGTCGCCGCGAACCCGGCGAGGCCGAGCGCGGCAACACCACCGCCCGCCGCCAGCAGCCGCCGAGTGCCGCGACCGTACGGGTGGCGACGACCGAGCCCGCGACGACGCCCGCCGAGAACGGCAGGAACGCGGCACCGGCGGCGGTCGGCCCGTAACCGAGCACCTGCTGCATGTAGAGCGCGGCAAAGTAGAACGCGGCGAACTGCCCCGAACTCATCAGCAGGCAGAAGAGGTTCGCGGTCAGGACCGGCCTCCCCTTCAGCAGACCGAGACGCAGCAGCGGAGTCCCGGCCCGCAGCTCGACGGCGGCGAAGGCGACCAGCAGGAGCACGGCGGCGCCGAGCGTGCTCAGCGTCTGGGCCGACCCCCATGGGTGGGTCGATGTGCGTACGAGCCCGAGGACCAGCAGTGCCGTACCGGCGGTGGCCAGCAGCGCTCCGGCCACATCGAGCCGGGCTCCGGCCCGGGAGGGGCGGCTCTCCAGCCCGGAGCGTACGGCTCCCACCAGCGCGAACACCACGATCGGCACGTTCACCAGCATCACCGCACGCCAGCTCGCCGCATCGGTGAGCACCCCGCCGGCGAGCACGCCCACCGCGCCGCCCGCCGCACCCGCCATGCCCCACAGCCCCAGGGCGCGGGAACGGGCGGGCCCGGCCGGGAAGGCGATGGCGATCAGGGCGAAGGCGACCGGGGCGAGCGCGGCCGCACCGATCCCCTGCACCGCCCGTGCGGCGATCAGCCCACCGGGCGACCATGCGAGTCCCCCGGCCAGGCTCGCCACGCCGAACAGCACCAGGCCCACCGTCAGGACCCGGCTGCTGCCGATCAGGTCGGCGAGACGCCCGCCAGCATCAACAGCCCGCCGAACGCCGGCGCATAGGCGTTCACCACCCAGAGGAGCCCCTCCGGGGTGAAGCCGAGATCGCGGCGCATGTCCGGGAGATCATCGGCTCCGCGCTCGCCTGCGGCCTCTCCCCCGCCCGGGCGGTACGCGCGTACCGGACGATCTGGAGTTACGTCTACGGCGACCTGGTCTTCCGCAGGGCAGCCGAGCGCCGCGCGGAGAACCCGCCGAGCAAGCGGTACTTCCCCGAGATGATCACCGGGGAGGACGCAGCCGCACCGCCCCGGCTGACGGAGGTCAAGGACCGGTGACGCGAGTACGCCGCCGACTACGAGGTGGCGGAGGAACTCGACGCGATCATCGAGGGGCTGATCAGCCGAGGGACTTCCCGGGGCCAGTGACTTCCCGGGACTCAGCGGCTCGCCTCAGCCGAGGGACTCGACGGCCCCCAGGGACTCGAAACGCCAGCGGTGCACCGGACGAGTGATCAACTCGGCGTCCGGTTCGGGGAGCTCGGGCAGCTCGTCGCCGTACGCCCCCTCCCACCAGGTGATGACCAGGACCCGGTCCTGCGGGGCGCGCAGCAGCTCGCGGCGCAGCGGCTCGCGGGCCAGCTCGGCCGACCGGGCGCGCGCCCACTCCAGGAGTTCGGGGCCCCTGCCGTCGGCGGCGCGGGCCTCCCACATCAGCGCGACGGTCGTACCGCTCATGAGTAGAGGTTGTCCTTGCTGATCTCGTGCACATGGTCGTGGTCGTGCGCGTGGGCACCGGGGACGTGGGGGTCGGTCACCGGCAGCGACGAGTCCGCGGACAGCTCCAGGTCCGACGCCGGCCTGCCCCGGGCCACCATCTCCGCGCCCAGCGCCGCGACCATCGCCCCGTTGTCCGTGCACAGCCCCGGCCGCGGCACCCGCAGCCGGATGCCGGCCCGCTCGCACCGTTCCTCGGCCAGCGCCCGCAGCCGTGAGTTGGCCGCGACACCGCCGCCGACCATCAGGTGGTCGACGCCCTCGTCCTTGCAGGCCCGGACGGCCTTCCGGGTGAGCACATCCACCACGGCCTCCTGGAAGGACGCGGCCACATCCCGTACCGGCACCTCTTCGCCCGCCGCACGCTTGGCCTCGATCCAGCGGGCCACCGAGGTCTTCAGACCGGAGAAGGAGAAGTCGTACGCGGGGTCGCGCGAGCCGCTCAGACCGCGCGGGAACGCGATCGCCTTCGGGTCGCCCTCCTTCGCCAGCCGGTCGATGACCGGACCGCCGGGGAAGCCGAGGTTCAGCACCCGGGCGATCTTGTCGAAGGCCTCGCCCGCCGCGTCGTCGATGGTCGCGCCCAGCGGCCGTACGTCATTGGTGATGTCCGGCGCGAGCAGCAGCGAGGAGTGGCCGCCGCTGACCAGCAGCGCCATCGTCGGCTCGGGCAGCGGGCCGTGCTCCAGCTGGTCGACGCAGATGTGCGAGGCGAGGTGGTTGACCCCGTAGAGCGGCTTGTTCAGCGCGTACGCGTACGCCTTCGCCGCCGAGACGCCGACGAGCAGCGCGCCCGCGAGCCCGGGACCGGCGGTGACGGAGATGCCGTCGAGGTCGCGGGCGCTGATCCCGGCCTCCTTCAGGGCGCGCTCGATGGTGGGGACCATCGCCTCCAGGTGCGCGCGGGAGGCGATCTCCGGGACGACGCCGCCGAAGCGGGCGTGCGTGTCGACGCTGGACGCGACGGCGTCGGCGAGCAGCGTCGTACCGCGGACGATGCCGACGCCGGTCTCGTCGCAGGAGGTCTCGATGCCGAGTACGAGCGGTTCGTCAGCCATCAGTCAGTCTCTGTTTCCTGTACGAGCTCTTGTACGTGATCGTGTTCGTGCACGTGGAGGCGCATGACGAGTGCGTCGATGTTGCCCGGCTGGTAGTACCCGCGTCGGAAGCCGATCGGTTCGAAGCCGAAGCGTTCGTACAGCTTCTGCGCCCGGGTGTTGTCGACGCGGACCTCGAGGAGCACCTCGGCGCACTCGAAGGCCGTGGCGTGCTTCAGCAGATCGGTGAGCAGTTCGGAGCCGAGGCCGCCGCCCCAGTGGTCACGGGTGACACCGATCGTCTGTACGTCGGCGAGGTCACCGGCCGCACAGAGCCCGGCGTAGCCGACGATCCGGCCGGTGGCGGGGTCCTCGGCGACGACGTAGCGGCGGGTGGCCTGCGGGCCGCGGGAGTGCGCCAGCTCGGACCAGAACATGCCGGCCGACCAGGCGTCGTCCGGAAACAGCTCGTGTTCGAGCTCCAGCACCGGATCGATGTCCCACCAGCGCATCTCGCGCAGTACGGCAGTCGTGGTCGTCACTTCGGGGTGACCACCTTGTAGTTCTTCGGGACCTGGGCGTCGGGCCTGCGGAGGTAGAGCGGCTGCGGCGGCAGCAGTTCCGCGCCCGCGGCGAGACGCTCGGCGGCGAGGGCTGCCAGCGCACCTGCGCAGACATGCTCCGGGCCCCGGGCGTCCGGAAACGCCTCGGGATAGAGCACCGCGCCCGCCCCGACGACGGGAAGTCCGGCGAGCCGCTCGGCGATGTCGGCGGGCCGGTCGACGGCGGGCTCCGTGGCACGCGTGCGGAAGTCCTCGTACCTCGCCCAGTAGACCTCCTTGCGGCGGGCATCCGTCGCGACGGCGAACGGGCCTTCCAGGCCGTCCTGTCCGGCGGCGTACGCAAGACCGTCCAGGGTGCACAGCCCGTGCACGGGCACGGAGAGCGCGGAGCCGAAGGTCGCGGCCGTGACCAGGCCGACCCGCAGCCCGGTGTACGGTCCGGGCCCGACGCCCACGACCACGTCCGTCACGGCGTCGAGTTTCACCCCGGCCTCGGCGAGGACCCGGTCGACGGCGGGCAGCAGCAGTTCCCCGTGCCTTCGGGCGTCGACCTGGCCGGACTCGGCGACGACGGAGGTCCCGTCGTGAAGGGCGACGGTGACGGCGGGGGTGGCGGTATCCACGGCGAGCAAGAGCACGCAAACAGCCTACGGCTCCTCCGACCGGGCACGGCGTCCCGTACGGCGTCCCGGTACGACCGGCCCCGGCTGCTACCGTCACCGTGTACACGCGGGTACGACGTAAACGCTTGTACTACATACGGAAGCGAAAGGGGCGCGCACGGTGGCTAGGGGCAGCTCGGGAATCGTGGCCGGGCTCACTGCGGCGGCTCTCGCCGCGGTCGGTTTCCTGGCCTACCAGGCATCGGCGAACGCCCCCGACTCCGTCGCCGCCCCCAAGCCGAAGGTCTCCAGCAGCGCCCCCGCCACCGGCCATGAAAAGCCGAAGGCCAAGAAGCCTCCGGCCGCGCTCCCTGCCGTCTCCGGTTCCGGGAAGCGTGTGGTGTACGCCCTGGAGGACCGTCAGGTGTGGCTCGTCGACGCGGCCGGGGATGTGACCAGGACCTTCGAGGTCATGCCGAGCGCGCTGAATCCGCGGCCCGGGACGTACCAGGTGGGTACGCGTTCGGGGCCCGCCACCGAGGGCTCGGACGGCGTGATGATCGAGCACGTGGTGCGGTTCGCGATGGCCGACGGCGTGGCAGTGGGATTCAGCGCGGCGCTGGACGGCTCGATGGAGAGCCCGGATCCGTCGCTGAAGACGGGCGGCGTGCGGATGTCCCGGGCCGACGGGGATGCGATGTGGGAGTTCGCGACGGTGCGCACGAAGGTCGTCGTCGTCCCGTAACCCCCGGGGGGTCCTCAATCGCCGGACGGGCCCGAATTCCGCCCACACGGCTCGCGCACCCTGCACCGCGTTGCCGCCCATCCGTTCAGCCTGCCCGGCGCTCCGGGGCGGACTCGGCGTGGTCGGCGCCGGAGGACGGGACAACGGCCGGGGCCCGGTCCGTGGACGGCGGTGGCGGCGTCGAGACCGCCGTGGCCGCGGCACAAGCCGCCAGCAGGTCGCTCATCGATGGCGGCGGCGGCACTTCACGTTCGGCGGACGTCGTCATGGATGCCTCCTGAGGCTCCGATGGAAGGCGTGGTTAGGTAGACCTAACCCGCTCTCACCATCCATGTGACCACGCCCGCCCCGCCCGGCGCAACAATTTGCCGACACACTGTCGGAAAGTGCGCTCCGCGCTCAGCCCTCCAGCGTCCCTCGCGCCTCCCGCAGCCCCGCCCAGCGCGCCCCGATCCCCACCAGCGTCACCGAGCGCCGTTCATCGTCCGTGTCGCCGACCGCACGGTGGATCAGCACCTGCAGCCGGTCCTCCGACAGTTCCTCGACCTTGCCGTCGCCCCATTCCACGACCACCACCGACTCCGGCAGCGACACATCGAGGTCCAGGTCCTCCATCTCGTCCAGCCCGCCGCCGAGGCGGTACGCGTCGACGTGGACCAGCGCGGGACCGCCGGTCAGCGACGGGTGGACGCGGGCGATCACGAAGGTGGGAGAGGTGACGGCGCCACGCACCCCGAGGCCCTCGCCGAGCCCCCGGGTCAGCGTCGTCTTTCCGGCGCCGAGCTCACCGGTGAGCATCACGAGGTCGCCGGGGCGCAGTACACCCGCGATCCGGCGGCCGAGGGCCTGCATCTGTTCGGGGGACTCGACGGCGAGGCTCACGGTGACGGTGCCTGGCACGGCGCCCTCGTCCACCTCAGCCGCCAGGCTGTTGTGCGGTGCTTCCATGCCCGCCAACGTTAGCCGCTGCCGGCACCGCGCCGACGCGTACCAGCAGGTCCGCCAGCCGGTCCGTCACCGTTTCCGGGTGTTCCAGCATCACCAGATGACCGGCGTCCGGGACGATGACCAGCTCCGCGTCCGGGAGTTGGTCCGCGATGGCCTCGCTGTGCGAGCTGGGCGTCACCAGGTCCTTGTCGCCCGCCAGGATCAGCACCGGAAGGTCACGGAAGGCCGGCAGGACGTGGCTCTTGTCGTGTTCGGTGAAGGCCGGGTAGAACTCGGCGACCACATCGATCGGAGTGGATTCGATGAGCCGCTCGGCGAACCGCTCGACCGCCGGGTCCACGTCCCGCGAACCGAACGAGTACCGCTTGATCAGCCCGGCGAAGAGATCGGCGGTCGCCCGCCGGCCCCGTTCCACCAGCTCGGCCTGGGAGCCGAGCGCCTTGAGCACCCCGGGCAGTACCCGCCGCACGGCATTGACGCCCGCGATCGGCAGCCCGAAAGTGACCTCGCCGAGTCTTCCGCTCGATGTGCCGACGAAGGCGATTGCGGCGACCCGGTCCCGGATGAGCTGGGGGTACTGCTCGGCGAGCGCCATCATCGTCATGCCGCCCATCGAGTGCCCGACCAGCACCAGCCGGCCCTCCGGGGCGGCCGCGTCGATGACCGCCTTCAGATCACGGCCGAGCTGGTCGATGCCGACCGTCACCCCGTCCGCCTGGGCCCGGCCCCGCTCGGAGCGGCCGTGGCTGCGCTGGTCCCAGTGGACGGTGCGGACCAGACCGCGCAGCGCCGCCCGCTGGAAGTGCCAGGAGTCCTGACTCAGGCAGTACCCGTGGCTGAAGACGACGGTGACGGGCGCGGGTGCCTTGCGGCCGAAGAGCCGGCGGCGGCGCGTACCGGCCCCCGTGGCGGTACCGGAGGCTCTGGTACCGCTCTCGCCGCCCCCGGCGGCCCCCGTACCGCCGTCCGGTTCGACCTCGTCGACCTCGTAGTACAGCTCGGTGCTGTCGTCGGCCGCGGCCCGGCCCGGCAGCCCGCGCAGCGAGCCGTACGGTCCCGAGGCGTCCAGCGCCAGCCTCGCCCTTCTGCGCATGCCACGGCCCACGGTCAACCGCTCGACCGCGACACCGGCGGCCGCACCTGCCGCGATCACACCTATGGCGGCTCCGGCGATCCCTGCCCGGCGCCAGCCGACCGCCGTAGCGGCCGTCGTCACCGCGTCCCCCGCACCGATCTCGCTCACCGTGCCGCGCTCCTCGTCGGTCGTATCCGTCAGGTCAGGGCCGGTCTGTTCCGGCCGTGCTCAGATCGTGCCTGGTCAGGGGCGCCTGTTCGGTCAGGACTCGGCCGGGGTTCCATTCAGATGGACGCGCGGCACACGGCTGCCGATCCGGGTGACGATCTCGTACGCGATCGTGTCGCAGGCCTGCGCCCAGTCCTCGGCGCTCGGCTCGCCCCGGTCCCCCGGGCCGAAGAGCACCGCCTCGCTGCCCACCTCGACCTCGTCCCCGTCGAGGTCGACGACGAACTGGTCCATGGCCACCCGGCCCGCGATCCGCCGCCGCGCACCGCCGACCAGGACGGGTGCACGGCCGGAGGCATGGCGCGGGATGCCGTCCGCGTAGCCGACCGGCACCAGGCCCAGGGTGGTCTCGGCGGTGGTCGTGTAGTGGTGTCCGTAACTGACCCCGTGACCGGCCGGCACCTGCTTGACCAGGGCGACCGACGCGACGAGCGTCATGACGGGGCGCAGCCCGAAGTCGGCCGGGGTGCCCAGCTCGGGGCTGGGCGAGATGCCGTACATCGCGATCCCGGTCCGGACGAGATCGAAGTGCGCCTCGGGGATCGTCAGCGTCGCCGGGGAGTTGGCGATGTGGCGCACCTCGGGGTCGACGCCCTCCTTCTCCGCGTACGCGACCATGTCCCGGAACGCGTTCAGCTGGGCGGCGATGGAGGGGTGGCCGGGCTCGTCGGCGCAGGCGAAGTGGGACCAGAGGCCGGTGATCCTGACGGTGCCCGCGTCCTCGGCGGCGCGGGCGGCGGCGACCAGCTCCGGCCAGTCGGCGGGCTGGCAGCCGTTGCGCCCGAGGCCGGTGTCGGCCTTGAGCTGGACACGGGCCGGAATACCGGCCTCCGTGGCCGCGGCGACGACCTCGCGCAGGGCCCACATCCCGCTCACCGACACGTCGATGTCGGCCTCGATAGCCTCGCGCCAGGGCCCGCCCGGCGTCCACAGCCAGCACATCACCCGGCCGCCGAGCCCGGCCGCCCGCAGGGCGAGCGCCTCCTGCGGCGTCGCGGTGCCCAGCCAGGTCGCCCCGGCCTCCAGCGCGGCCCGGGCGCAGGGCACCGCCCCGTGCCCGTACGCATCGGATTTGACGACGGCCATGAGTTGCGCGCCGGCCGCCCGCGCGCGCAGTACACGCACATTGGCGCGCAATGCGGCGAGGTCGATCTCGGCACGGGCTCTCAAGGACGCTGTCTCGTTCATCGCGCCCAGTCTCTCAGAGGCGTACGACAGGACCCCCGGGCGGCGGGTCGGGAAGGGCCCGCAGCCGGGGTCGCCCGCCGGGCTGGGTGCGTGCACCTCAGTGACGGCGCAGCTCGTGTTCCAGATGGTCGACGAGGACCGGGACATGGCTGTGCGGTACGTCCTTGACCGCCGTGACCAGCGTCACCGGGCCGCCCGCGCGGACCAGTTCCACCAGCTCCCCGACGGCCGCCGTGTGGGCGGGGTCGGCCAGCTCGGCGCGGTAGCGGTCGACGAAGTCGTCGTAGCGGGTGCCCGTGCGGTCCTCGTGGTACCAGGCGCGCAGCTCGTTCGAGGGGGTGACGTCCTTGAGCCACTTGTCGATCCGGGCCCGGTCCTTGGCCACGCCGCGCGGCCAGAGCCGGTCGACGAGGACCCGGGTGCCGTCGCCGTCCTCCTGCGGGTCGTACACCCGGCGTACACGCACATCGCTGCTGCTGCCCACGATCGGCCCTCCTGTCGACCCCCTGTCAGCCCGTTCGGCGTCTGCCTGCGCCCAGGATCACTCAGGCCCGTGCGTCCCGCCACGCCGCCGCAATCGCCTCGGCGACGTCCTGCGCGGCGACCGGAGCGCCGTTCGAGGCGTGGCGGGCGGCCAGGCCGTGCAGATACGCGCCGACGGACGCGGCGTCGCGCGGGGCGAGGCCCGCGGCCAGCAGGGAGCCGGTCAGGCCGGAGAGGACGTCGCCGCTGCCGGCCGTGGCCAGCCAGGAGGTACCGGTCGAGTTGACCCGTACGGGAGTGTCTTGGGTGTCGGTGGCGACCAGGGTCGTCGACCCCTTGAGCAGGACCGTGGCGCGGTAACGGGCGGCCAGTTCCCGTACGGCGGCGAGCCGCCCCGCCTCGACCTCCTCGCGCGGGACGCCGAGCAGGGCTGCGGCCTCACCGGCGTGCGGGGTGAGGACGGTCGGCGCGGTGCGCGAGCGTACGGTGGTGGCGTCGAGCAGCCGCAGCCCGTCCGCGTCGACGAGCACCGGAACGTCCGCGGCCAGCACGCCACGGACCGCCTCGACGGCCTCCGTACCGTCACCGAGCCCGGGCCCGACGACCCATGCCTGCACCCGCCCCGCCTTCGACGGCGGCCCCGCGTGGACCAGCGTCTCCGGATGGCGGGCGATCACCGCGCCGGCGCCGGGACCGACGTACCGCACGGCTCCGGCACCGCCCCGCAGCGCCCCGGAGACGGCCAGCACCGCCGCCCCCGGGTACCGCGCCGACCCGGCGACGATGCCGACGACACCACGCCGGTACTTGTCGCTCTCGCTGCTGGGAACCGGCAGGAGTGCGGCGACGTCCGCGTACTGCAAGGCCTCCAGGTCGGGTACGTCGGGCAGCTCGGGCCCGAGCCCGATGTCGACGAGGTGCAGGGCGCCCGCCAGGTCGGCGGCCGGGTCGATGATCAGCCCCGGCTTGTACGTACCGAAGGTGACGGTCGCGTCGACGCGCACCGCGTCGCCGAGCACCTCACCGGTGTCGGCCTCGACCCCGCTGGGCAGATCGACGGCGACGAAGGCCGCACCGGTCGCTTCGAAGGCCCGCACCAGCTCGGCGGCCTCCGCGCGCAGCCCGCCGCGCCCGCCGATGCCGGTAATCCCGTCCACGACGAGATCGATGTGCCCGCCCCAGGCGCTCGTCGCCGCGTCCCCCTCCGCCACGCGCCCGCCCGCCGCGAGCAGCGCCGCGAGCCCGCCCTCATGGGCGCGCCCCGGGGAGGTCAGCACGGCACGCACGCCCGCGCCGCGGCGGGCCAGCCGGGCGCCCGCGTACAGCGCGTCGCCCCCGTTGTCGCCGCTGCCGACGAGCAGGACGACCCGGGAGCCGTACACCCGGCCGCGCCGCCGCAGCACATCGGCGCAGGCCGCCGCGAGTCCCGCCGCGGCGCGCTGCATCAGGGCGCCCCGGGGCAGCTTGGCCATCAGGGCCCGTTCGGCGGCCCGTACGGTCTGAACGCTGTACGCAGTACGCATGTGCTCAACCCTCCGCGATCACCACGGCCGACGCCACCCCCGCGTCGTGGCTGAGCGACACATGCCAGTGCCGTACGCCCAGCTCGGCCGCGCGCGCGGCGACCGTGCCGATCACCCGCAGCCTGGGCTGCCCGCTGTCCTCGACGTACACCTCGGCATCCGTCCAGAGCAGGCCGCTCGGCGCGCCGAGCGCCTTCGCGAGGGCCTCCTTCGCGGCGAACCGCGCGGCGAGCGAGGCGATACCGCGCCGCTCGCCGCTGGGCAGCAGCAACTCGCTCTTCAGAAAGAGCCGGTCGGCCATCTGCGGCGTACGCTCCAGCGCCGCGTCGAACCGTTCGATCTCGGCCACATCGATCCCGACCCCGATGATCACGCGTGTTCCTTCACTGCTCGCTACTCCACGGTCACGGACTTCGCCAGATTGCGCGGCTGGTCCACGTCGTTGCCGCGGGCCGTCGCCAGTTCGCAGGCGAAGACCTGCAGCGGCACGGTCGACACCAGCGGCTGAAGCAGCGTAGGCGTAACGGGAATCCGGATCAGATGGTCGGCGTACGGGACCACCGCCTCGTCCCCCTCCTCGGCGATGACGATGGTGCGGGCGCCGCGGGCCCGGATCTCCTGGATGTTCGACACGATCTTGTCGTGCAGCACCGACCGGCCGCGCGGTGAGGGCACGACCACGACGACCGGCAGATCGTCCTCGATGAGCGCGATCGGCCCGTGCTTGAGCTCACCGGCGGCGAAGCCCTCGGCGTGCATGTACGCGAGTTCCTTGAGCTTCAACGCGCCTTCCAGGGCTACGGGATAACCGACATGGCGGCCCAGGAAGAGGACGGTGTCGTGGTCGGCGAGGGAGCGGGCGAGTGCGCGTACGGGTTCCATGGTCGCAAGGACCCGTTCGACCGCCCCGGAGATCTCGGAGAGCTGGCGGATGACGGTCCGGATCTCGTCTCCCCACTTCGTACCGCAGATCTGTCCGAGATACAGGGCGACGAGGTAGCAGGCGACGAGCTGAGTGAGAAACGCCTTGGTGGAGGCGACCGCGACTTCGGGCCCGGCGTGCGTGTAGAGCACGGCGTCGGACTCCCGCGGGATGGTGGAGCCGTTCGTGTTGCAGATGGCGAGGACCTTCGCGCCCTGTTCGCGGGCGTGCCGCAGGGCCATCAGGGTGTCCATCGTCTCGCCGGACTGGGAGATCGCGACGACGAGGGTGCGGTGGTCGAGGATCGGGTCGCGGTAGCGGAACTCGCTGGCCAGCTCGGTCTCGCAGGGAATCCTGGTCCAGTGTTCGATGGCGTACTTGGCGATCATCCCTGCGTGGAACGCGGTACCGCAGGCGACGATGACGACCTTGTCGACCTCCCGGAGCTCGCGGGGCGTGATCCGTACCTCGTCGAGGTGGAGCCGGCCCGCGCCGTCGATCCGCCCGAGGAGCGTGTCGGCGACGGCCTGGGGCTGGTCCTCGATCTCCTTGAGCATGAAGGAGGCGTGGCCGCCCTTCTCGGCGGCGGAGACGTCCCAGTCCACGTGGTACTTACGGACCTCGGCGGGTCGCCCGTCGAAGTCGGTGACGGTGACACCTTCCCGGCGCAGCTCCACCACCTGGTCCTGCCCCAGCTCGATCGCGGAGCGGGTGTGCGCGATGAACGCGGCCACGTCGGAGGCCAGGAACGACTCCCCGTCCCCCACCCCCACCACGAGCGGCGAGTTGCGCCGGGCCCCGACCACCGTGTCGGGCGCGTCCGCATGCACGGCGACGAGGGTGAAGGCGCCCTCCAGCTGCCGGCAGACCTGCCGCATCGCCTCCGCCAGGTCAGCACAGGACGAGAACGCCTCGGCGAGGAGGTGGGCGACGACTTCGGTGTCGGTCTCGGAGGCCAGATCGTGGCCGCGCTCGGCGAGTTCGGCGCGCAGGACGGCGAAGTTCTCGATGATCCCGTTGTGCACGACGGCGACGCGGCCCGCATTGTCGAGGTGCGGGTGGGCATTGGCGTCGGTGGGGGCGCCGTGAGTGGCCCAGCGGGTGTGCCCGATCCCGGTGGTCCCGGCCGGGAGCGGCGCCTCGGCCAGCGTCTTCTCCAGATTGACGAGCTTCCCGGCCTTCTTGGCGGCGGCCAGCCCGCCGTCCGCGAGGACGGCGATTCCCGCCGAGTCGTAGCCCCGGTATTCGAGGCGCTTGAGACCCGCGACAACGACGTCCTGCGCCGACTGCCCACCGACGTATCCGACGATTCCGCACATACCGTTCCCTTCCTGTCGCCCGCCCCTCTTCTCCGCATCGTCGCAGAAGGTGAACGGGGCGGCAGAAAATCGAGCCCCTCCGGCGGTCGAGGACAAGGCCCCACCCCCCACCAGCACCGGCACACCCTCGAAGCCACCGCACCCCGCCGGCTGCAACCCGTCCAGCAGCCGCACGACGGCCCCTGGCGGGTCAGGGGCCGCCAGGGAGGGCGGGACGGACGTGCGTGTCTCACCAGCCTCCCGGCCGAGTACAGCCAGGCCGGGCCCGGCGGCGTGAGGAGCGGCGGGGGTGGAGGACCGCCGGGACCGTCAGGGCGCCAGGGAGTGGTGGCGGGGCGGTGGGAGTCAGGCGGGAGACCAGGGCCGTCACCGCGGTCTCGGCGATCGTCGCGGGATGCAGGGTCACGGTGCTCACCGGCGGATCGTTCTCGGCGTATGCCTGGTCCTCGCTGGCGCAGACGAGGAGGAGGTCGTCGGGGATCCGCAGGCCGTGGCGGGCCGCTGCGGCCAGGACCTGGCGGCCGCCGGGGTCGTAGACCGTGTAGACCGCGTCGCAGGCGCGGGCGGCGAAGACCGCGTCGAAGCCGTGGCCCGGGGCGTCGTACGGGTCGAAGGTGAGGAGCAGTGGCGTCCGGCCGTGCTCGTGGCACCACTGCTCGTACGCGCGGGTCACGGCCCGGGTGTAGTGCTCGTCGCCGTACCCGGCGTGCAGGGCGATCCGCCGGGCGCCCGAGGCCACCAGGTGGCCGAGGACCTCGCGGGTGGTGGCGGTGTGGTCGTTGTCGACCCAGACGTCCCCGGGCCTCGGATCGACGGGCCGGCCGTCGAAGACGAGCGGGATGCCTCGGGCGCGCAGCGCACGCAGCACCGGGTCGCCCGCGGGGCTGTCGAGGAGCAGCATGCCGTCCACGGTGAGGGTGTGCCACGGCGTCTCGGCCCCGCGGGCGGCGGGGAGGATGGTCAGGGCGTAGCCATGGGCGTGCGCGGTGGCGGTGGCGGTGGCCAGGAACCGGGCGAAGTACGGGACTTCGAGGAAGTTCCAAGCCGATCCGGCGTAGGTCGTGACGGCCACGCCCAGGGTCCCCCCGGTCCGCGGGGTCCGCCTGGCGCCGTAGCCGAGCGCGGTGGCCACCTCGCGGACCCGGCGGCGCGTGGCGTCGGCGAGCCGGCCGGTTTCGTTGAGAGCGTGCGAGACGGTGGCGGTGGAGACCTCCGCCGCGCGGGCGACATCGGCGAGGGTGGGCCCTGACATGGCGCCATCGTATGGATTGCGGTGCGAATTCCGTCGTCCAGGGTGGGTTCTGGTTACGGCGTTAATCAATGAGGGTCCGGCCACAGCAACGCAGCTCAACCCTTGGAGTGGTCATGACTTCCTCTTTCGCTCGGCGGAGCCTCCTCGCCGCGGGCGCGGCCGGACTGGTGGGTGCGGCGGCAGGCCCCGCGGCCGCCACGCAGCGGGGCGCCGCGCACCGCCGTGCCGCGGCCCTGGTCATCCACAACGCACGGGTGTTCACCGGGCTCCCCGGCGCCCGCCCCGTCGAGGCCGTGGCCGTCGGGCACGACGGCCGGATTCTCGCCACCGGCCGGGGCCGCGAACTGCACCACCTCGCCGGACGGGACACCGAGATCGTCGACGCGCGCGGGGCGACCGTGATGAGCGGCATCCACGACGGCCATGTGCACCCGCTCGGCGCGGGCGACCGCTCACTGAGCCCCTCCCTGGAGGGCGCCGAGACGACCGGTGAGGAACTCCTCGCGATCCTCACCGGTTTCCTCAAGGACACGCCCGGCCAGGAGCCCGACGGCTGGCTGGTGGTCTCGGACTGGAACCCGATCGGGCTGCTGCCGCAGGGCACCCTCCCCCACCACTCCCTGCTCGACACCCTCCCCACCCGCCGCCCGGTCGCCCTCCTCGGGGCCGACGGCCACAACACCTGGGTCAACGCCCGCGCCCTGGAGATCGCAGGCATCACCGCGGCGACCCCAGATCCGGTGGGCGGAAAGATCGTGAAGGGGCCTGACGGGCAGCCCAGCGGGGTACTCAAGGACGACGCCCAACCCCTGGTGACCCGCCACATCCCGGAGCCGAGCGAGGCCGATCTGGTCGCCGCCTGCTCCCGGGTCCTCGCCCAGGCGGCGGCCTCCGGGGTAACCACGATGATGGACGCGTTGGTCGGGCAGAACGAGTTGGTGACGTATCAGGCTCTGGCGAACGCGGGGAAGCTGCCGCAGCGGATCGTCCCCGCGATCGGGATCGACGCAGACCTGGCGAAGGACCCGAAGGCGGCGCTCGCGTATGCGAGCGGGCTGCAGCGCTCTTTCCGTAACGTACCTGGGCTGCGGTTCGGGACGGTCAAGGTGTTCCTCGACGGAGTGATCGAGTACCCGGCACAGACGGCGGCGCTCCTGGCGCCGTATCTGGACAGCTCGGGGCACCCGACGGACAACCGCGGTGAGCTGTATGTCTCTGGACAGGATTACGGACGGCTGACCGCGGTCTTCAACCGGGCCGGCTGGCAGATGCATGCCCATGGGCTCGGTGACCGCGCGGTGCGCACGGCGCTCGACGGGTACGCCTACGCCCGGCGCACGACGGGGCTGCGCGACACCCGGAACGCCGTCGCACACCTCCAGCTGGTGGACCCGGCGGACCTGGGGCGGTTCGCCGCACTGGACGTGGTGGCCTGCATGCAGCTCCAGTGGGCGGAACAGGACACGTGGACGATGGAGGCGCTCCTGCCGTACATCGGACCCGAGCGGCACCGGTGGATGTACCCTGCCCGCTCCCTGGAGCGGCACGGGGCCCGGCTCTCGGGCGGTTCGGACTGGCCGGTGGACCCGCTCCAGGTGTGGAACCAGATCCGTACGGCGATCGACCGCACGGGCGCGGAGGGCGAGGGGCCGCTCTACCGGGAGTTGGAGGGGTTGAGCCGTACGTCGGCGCTGCGGATGCACACGCAGGGCACGGCATGGCAGCTGCGCATGGACCGGCTGACGGGAACCGTCCGGCCCGGGCTGGCGGCGGATCTGATCGTTCTCGACCGTGATGTGACGAAATGCCCGGTGGCGGACATCAGTGACACCCGTGTCGAGCTGACCCTGGTGGGCGGCCGGGTCGTCCACGACTCGCACTCCTCGGCGGGCCGGGCCGCGGTCGCGCGACTCGACCGGGCCGCCGCCGCGCCCCGCCCGGCGGCGTACGCGGCGGTGCACGGCGGACGACACCGGGCCTGCGGCCACGGCGACGACCGACCGTAGCGGGTCCGGCCCCCGTATGGCCGCGTCCAGCCCTGCGGGGGCCCACACCTGGGCCCGCATGCGGAAGGCATCGAGGGCGGCCCCATCTTCCGCCCAAGGCGCGGGCGACGTCGAGAAGCCGGTACGCCTGGGCGCGGCCGATGCCGAACTCCTTGGCGTAGTGCGCCCCCCACGAGGCGTGGCCGAGCGGGAGCCGCGCGGAAGGCGCGACGCTGATCGCGGTCAGTCGCCGGCCGCCGACGGGTGCGGCAGCGGAGGGGCTGGCGGCCCACTGGGGTCCCGAAGACGTCCTCGCGGCATGGCGGTGACGGCGGCGGCCGCTCGGCCTGCCCCCGGGCAGCAGCGCACCCCGCTCCCGGGACAACCGGGGCGGGGCGGGCGTGGTCCGACGGTCAGCTGGTGGACGCGTACGTGACGAACTCCGCCCACGCGTCCGGCGTGAAGCCGAGGTGCGGGCCGGGAATGTTCTTGGAGTCGCGCACGTGGACTGTGCTCGCGGTCTCCGCCACCTCGACGCACGACGGGCCGTCGTTCGTGCTGTAGCTGCTCTTGAACCAGGTCAGTTCGGTGTCCATACGTCTCCCCGGTGAGTCAGCTTCCCGACGCGTACGTCACGAAGTCTTCCCACGCCGAGGGCGCGAATCCGAGCTGGGGACCGCACACGTCCTTTGAGTCGCGGATGCGCACCGCACCGGGGACGGCCGCGACCTCAACACATTCAGGGCCGTCGTTGCTGCTGTAGCTGCTCTTGATCCACTCCAGTGCGGAGCCGTCTCCACCTGAGGCCTTGTGGGTCATGTCTCTCCCAGCGCTTTCTCGATGAAGGCCAGAGACTCCCGTGGGGTGAGAGCCTGGGCCCGGATGATTCCGTACCGCAACTCGATGATCCGGACTTGCTTGGGGTCGGAGATCAAGCGGCTGGTCAACTGGCCCTCCCAGTGTCCCACCGCTGTGCCGTCGTCGAACTTCAGCAGTTGGAGCTGGCCCCCCATGCCCGCGTGATCCTCCCGGTCCGTCGGCATCACCTGGATCTCGACGTTCCGCAACTGGCCGATGTCCAAAAGGCGTTCAAGCTGTCGTCGCGCAACCATTCTGCCCCCGAGCGGACGCTTGATCGTGACTTCTTCCTGGACGAATGTCAGCGTCGTCAGAGGTCGTCGCTCGAAGATTTCCTGCCGCCCCATCCGGCCCGCGACGTGCCGATCGATCTCGTCAGGTCCGAACGACGGACGCCGCATCCCGTAGAGGGCCCGAGCGTATTCTTCGGTCTGCAATAGACCGTGCACATTGTGATTGCCGTATGCCCCGAGCTCAACCGCGGCCCGCTCCAACTTCGCCAGATCACGGACCTTCTTCGGGTACCGCGCCTCCGCCACGTCCTTCTTCATCGCGGCAAGCTTGCCGCCTGCGCCCAGGACTTCGTCGGCCTTGTCCAGGAACTCCGGCTTGGGGATGCGTTTCCCGGCCTCCACCTTGTAGACCTGGTTCTCCCCATAGCCGATCGCCCTGCCCAGTTCTGCCGCACGCAGGCCGGCCGCCTCACGCCACAACCGGATCTGTCGGCCGACCGCCGCGATCACCGCGCCCGAGTCGTCCTCGACGTCGAACTCCCAGTCCGGGCCGTCCGCCGTGTTGCCCCTGTTGTCCTCGTCCGCCATACGACACCCGCCTCCACCCGTGCCCGCACCGTTGCGCGCTCGACGCCGTACCGGATGGACAGACCCGTACAACCGCTGGACAGTCACTGTCCGTACGCACGTCATTGCTGTTCAGAGTAGGCATCTCCGGCCACGCTGAGTGACGTGAACCGAGAAATCACCCAACCGCGTGCCCGCAGCGGCCAGTTCGCCGTGCAGCTCTCCGCCACCCGTCGGGGTGCCCGCCTCGCCCGGCTCCTCGCGACCGAGCAACTCCGGTCCTGGGGGCTGCCGCTGGAGGACGCCGGGCATGTCATCGCCGAGCTGGCGTCCAATGCCGCGCTGCACGGGTACGTGCCGGGGCGGGACTTCCGCATCATGCTGACCGTCACCGGGGACACGCTCCGCATCGAGGTCGCCGATGCTCGCGGGGACGTACTGCCCCGCGTCCCGGAGCGGAACGACGATTCCGAGGCGGGGCGCGGGCTGTTGCTCGTCGAGGCGATCGCCATTCGGTGGGGCGTGCAGGTGGGGCCCTTCCCCCGCAAGACCGTCTGGGCGGAGGTAGCCCTCACCGGATCGTGACAGTCGCGACCCGGTGTGTCACGTCCCGGTGGACCGCGACCCGGCGGGCCCCGACGTAAAAGGCGGGCTCGGCCCGCGCCCAGGCCCGGGAAGTCGCCTGGTTGCAGGCCGCCGAACAAGGCGAAGGCATACCCGCGGCCCGGGTCGCGGGACGCACTCTGCCCGGGCTGGTGCTGAACCTCGACGCCCCGAGTCGGCGGATTTCGCCGCGTCCGTGCCCGTGCTCGCGGGTCCGTTCCTGGAGCGGGACCTTGTCCCAGGGGAGCTTCTTCAGCTGTTTGCGGAGCTTCTTCTGGTTGCCCTTGACGATCACGATGTAGTGGGCGCCGCGCTCCAGGAGGTAGGTGGCGTGGTCGCGCTGGGTGGAGTGCGTCGCTGGTCACCACGGTTCCCTTGAGGTCGATGTCTTCCAACAGGGTTGGAAAGCGCGGGATTTCATTCGTCTTGTCTTCGACGTCGACCTGCCCCAGCACTGCGCTGGTGGCATGGTCGACGGCGGACGGCAGGTGAATCTTGCGGCCGTGGGCGCGGGCCGCGCCCCGCAGCGATTTGCCGTCCACCGCGAGGGCACGCAACGGCATGCCGGTGATATGTGCGCGGCGGGCCGCGAGCCAGACGTTGGATAGGATCGGTTCAACGCCTACGCAGATCAGGAAGAGCCAGGCACAGGATGCCGGCAACGAAGGCCAATTGTGCACTTGCGGCGAGAGTGATACGCGTGCCGAACCATTCGGCAGCGCCTCCTGTTATGGCCATCGCCAGGGGGGTAATGCCCAGGCTCGCCAGCGCATTTACACTGCTCACGCGGCCCCGAAATTCATCGGCGGTCTCTTCTTGCATCAGCGCAGAAGCCGCTATTCCCAGCGGGGCACTGGCGAGGCCGATGAAAATGGCGGCAGCTACGGCGATCCAGAGATCGGAAGCCAGGGCCAGACCGGACAAGCCCACACCTTCCATCATGCACGCTGCCGCAATCAGCAAGCCGGCCCGGTACGGCCGTCGGGACCTGACCATGACGGCTGCCCCCACGGCTGCCCCGATCCCGAAGCCGGCAAGCATGTTGCCGATACCTCCGGCGCCCCAGTTCTGCGACTTGGCCAACAGCGCCAAACCGATGTTCATGGGGCCGACGAACGCGAAGTTCACCAGGAAGGTCGTCACCAGCAAGCCGCGGAGTACGCGATGGCGGGCCATGTACCGCAGACCACTCCGAAGGGAAACGAAATAGGACTCGCTCCCTTCCGTGCTCTCCGGGGACTTCAACGGGCGCGGCCGGAGGGTGCGCACAGCCGCCATCGATATCAGGAAGGTAATGCCGTTGGCCGCGCAGGCCACCGGTATCCCTCCGATGGTCATCAGCAGCCCTCCCAGGGGGGAGCCGAGAGTGACCGCTCCACGCATGCCCAACTCCCTGAGCGCGGCCCCGGACGAGAGCTGTTGCGAGTGGAGCAGACGTGGGCGCACGGACCCTGCGGCAGGCAGAAAGACCGCGTCCACGATTCCGAACACAAGGCTCACGAGCACCAGCAGGAAAATCCCCTGCTGCCACAGGGCGATCCCGGCTGCCGCGAACATCACGGCGGCACGCAGGAGATCGCTGCTCACCATCAGTTTTCGGGCGTCGTACCGATCGGCAAGCATTCCACCGAACAGCATCAAAATCAGCCTGGGTATCGCCGATATGCTGAGGATCAGACCTGCTGTGGCAGGCGAAGTGAGTTCCGTGGCTTTCCAGGCCAACGCGACGAACCAGATCTGGTCCCCGAGGACCGAAAAGACCTCTCCAACCAGGTACCGGCGATATGCGGGTTCACGGTATGCGGGCCGTACAGCGACTTCGGGTAATCCTGGCGGTTTGTCGTGGGAGTCGGTGTCTTGGATCTTTTCTGTGCGGTTGTCCGAGCCAGCAGTCATGGATGCTCCGGAAAAGCGTGGAAGAAGACGAATACGTGCTCCAGGCCTGTGCCGTCGGATCCGGCTGTGCCGCTGCGCTGGTCCGCGGGGGGATGGGCACCCATCCTTTGTCGGCTGATTTCTCTCCAGTGTTCGAGGACTTTAGAGAGTTCGGCGGCCACGGTCCCCAGTTCCTCCGGCGTCAGGTGCAGATGCGACTCGCTACTGGTTGCTGATTTTTGCCACCTTTCTCCCCATGAATCACGTTCATTCTCGAAGAGCTTGAGACGCTCGAACTCCTCGGCGACCATGTGCGCCTTGACCGTATTGGCGACCGTACGGCTGTCCGGCTCGCGGAAATCCAGAGTGGACCAGCTTGTCGAGGTCGCGGGGACTCGCCACCAGCGCTCTCGACGGTCGCGTGCGAGCTCCTCGGCCACTTCGATGAAACCCCGCCGCGCAAGCTCGCGCAGGTGATAGCTCACGAGGCCGGGATCCAGGCCGGTGTGCTGTGCCAGCCGGGTCGCCGTCGACGGCCCCAGCTGGGACAGGAGTCGGAGAAGCTGTCGTCGCGTGGGATGCGCAAGTGCCTTCAACGCGACGGGATCCGTGATGCGGTGTTCGGTCGTCATGCCTGCAGCATAGATACAGAAGCTTTGTTCTGGAATAAGTCTTCTGCATCTGGTGAGGCAGGGGTATCGGTAGGAGCTGAGACCAAGACGCGCGTTGATGGCGGCGAGCAGGCTCGGGACACTGCTGCCGTGCCGGGCGTTGGGGCCGTCTGGTTCCGAGTCGTAGCCGCGCTGGTCCGGCTGGTGGCCGCGGGCCGGCTGAACCCGGAGATCGGCTCGGGTCCGGGACCGGTCGCGTACCGCCGACGTCATCACGGACCTGCGAGCCCGGCAGGTGCGGGGGAATGCGGTGCCGACGGTGGGGTGACGGCGTCGCACCAAGGCTCTCCGTATCCTGTGAACCTTTCCGAGCCCTGCGGGCAACAAGGGGTGACACGCTCACCCGCCGAGCCCCCAGGAGCCGATGTGACCGGACCACCAGCCAGTCCCGAGGACGATGCCGAGGTCGTCGCGCAGTCGCTGGAGCATCCCGAGATCTTCGCCGGGCTCTACGACCGCCACGCCCCGGACATCCACCGCTATGCCGCCCGCCGCCTCGGGGAGGGCGCGGCGGACGACATCACGGCGGAGACCTTTCTCATCGCCTTCCGCTCCCGGCGCCGTTACGACCGCGCGCATCGCAACGCCCGCCCGTGGCTGTACGGCATCGCCGCGAATCTCATCGGCAAGCAACGGCGCAGCGAGGAGAGGGGGCTGCGGGCCCTGGCCCGTACCGGTCAGGACCCGGTGGCCGCGTCCTGGAGCGACCGCTCCGACGACCGGATCGCCGCACAGGCGCCGCTGGCCGGGGCGCTCGCCTCGCTCTCGCCCGGCGACCGCCATGTGCTGCTGCTCGTCGCCTGGGCCGACCTCGGGTACCAGGAGGTCGCCGAGGCGCTGGGCATCCCGCTCGGCACGGTGCGGTCCCGGCTCAATCGCGCCCGCCGCAAGGTCCGTGAGGCGCTGTGCATGGATCCCTCGTTCACGCCCGACGTCATGGAGCTGACCCCGTCATGGACGAAATGACCCAGCTGCGGGAGCTGCGCGCGGACGCGCCCGTTCCCGACCGTTCCGCACTCGCCCCGGGCCGGCTGCGGCTCACAGAGACCGTCGCCTCGGGCCGCCGTGCCCGTCGGCTGAAGGCAGACTGGCGGATCGCCTCGATCGGTGCGGCAGCGGCGATCACCGTGGCGGCCGTGCTCGGTACCCAGCTCGTCGATGCCGCCGCCCCCGAGCGCTCCGGACCCGCTGCGACCACCGGAACCCTGCGGCTGAGCAGCCCGGCCGAGGTGCTGAACCGGGCCGCCGACGCGCTGGAGAAGCAGCAGGCGGCCCCGGAGCCGCGCGACGACCAGTGGATCTACACGAAGACGGTGATGGCCCAGAGGAGCTCGGCCGTCGGCGGCTTCACGTACGACCCCGACCACTGGGTTCCGTACGACAACTCCGCCGCGGCGAAGAACGGGAAGGACGACGACTACCGCACGTCCCGTCAGGTCTACCGGGCCGCCAATGAGCTGCCCGACGACCCGGCGCGGCTGCTGGCGAAGGTCCGCTCGTTCTACCCGACGGGCCACACCGCCGAGAACCCGCCGGAGGGGCAGGCTCAGCACAGCTTCCGCGCGATGGGTCTGATGGTCGAGGCGTACCCGATCGCACCGGCCGCCCTCGCCCGGATCTACCGGGCCCTGGCCACCGTCCCCGGTGTCCATGTCACCGACCACCTGGTGAAGGACGCCGCCGGACGCGAGGCCATCGCCATCACCCGGAAGGAGGACGGCCGCCACGAACAGCGGGAGATCCTCCTCGACCCGCACGACTTCAAGTACGCCGGGATGCGCTTCGTGGTCACCGAGGACTACGAGTACACGTCCTCCGCGGGCAAGGTGAAATTTCCGACGGAGAAGTTCAAGGCCGGGCAGATCATGATCAGCGAAGCCCGGGTCGAGGCCGCCGTCGTCGACGCCAAGGGCGAGAAGCCCTGAGACGCCACCAGTAGCCGCGAACCGGGGCCGGTGTCCGCCACAGGGGTGCGGACACCGGCCCCACCGACAGCGGCAGGTACCAGCGGGTGCATCATGTCGCTGCCGGATGTCGGCAGGCCGGCCCAGCGCTCAGAGGTGAGCCCGCATGTCCAGCGCCGAGAGACCGGCCGCACCGCCACACCCGGCCTGGGACCTCCGGCCTTCTCAGCCGGACCCCGGGCTCCCTCCGCCGGGGCGCCGGATGTCGAACAGGACCGCCGTCCTGTTGGGGCTGTGCATCGGTGCGGGCACCGCCCCCACGTGACCGACCCCACCCCCCACTCCGTTGAAACTCCCGCAACAATGAACACGTGATCACTTCGCCGCCACGGAGCACCCACCGACGCACCGAGCACGCGTCGACGCCGTACGTCGACCTGTCCCGCGCCGAGTGGAGCGCCCTGCGCGACAAGACTCCGCTGCCGCTGACCGCCGACGAGGTGGAGCAGCTGCGCGGGCTCGGGGACGTCATCGACCTCGACGAGGTACGGGACGTCTACCTGCCGCTCTCCCGGCTCCTCAACCTGTATGTCCAGGCCACCTCGGGCCTGCGCGGCGCCCTGAACACCTTCCTCGGGGACGCGGGCAACGGGCACGGTGCGCAGCGGGGCACCCCGTTCGTCATAGGGGTCGCGGGCAGTGTCGCGGTCGGCAAGTCCACCAGCGCCCGTATCCTCCAGGCGCTGCTGGCCCGCTGGCCCGAGCATCCCCGGGTGGAGCTCGTCACCACGGACGGGTTCCTGCTGCCGATGAAGGAGCTCCAGTCGCGCGGGCTGATGTCGCGCAAGGGGTTCCCCGAGTCGTACGACCGGCGGGCCCTGACCCGTTTCGTCGCCGACATCAAGGCCGGCAAGGACGAGGTGACGGCGCCCGTCTACTCGCATCTGATCTACGACATCGTGCCGGGCGAGCGGCTCACCGTACGCCGCCCCGACATCCTGATCGTCGAGGGGCTCAACGTGCTTCAGCCCGCGCTGCCCGGCAAGGACGGGCGGACCAGGGTCGGGCTCGCCGACTACTTCGACTTCAGTGTGTACGTGGACGCGCGGACCGAGGACATCGAGACCTGGTATCTCAACCGGTTCCGGACACTGCGCGAGACGGCGTTCCAGAACCCGTTCTCGTACTTCCGCAAGTACACCCAGGTCTCCGAGGAGGAGGCCATGGAGTACGCGGCGACGATGTGGCGGACCATCAACAAACCCAACCTGGTGGAGAATGTCGCGCCCACCCGGGGCCGTGCCACTCTGGTGCTGCGCAAGGGGCCGGACCACAAGGTCCAGCGGCTGTCCCTGCGCAAACTCTGATTCCCCGAGACTCCTGGGAGTGGCCGCGTGCTGCATCTGCGCCTGATCGTCCCCGCCGACCGTACGGACGAGGTGGTGCGCCTGATGGAGAGCACCGTCGGCACGACGCATCTCGTGGTGATGTCCGGGGTCGCCCGCAACCCGGCGGGTGACCTGGTGCTGTGCGATGTGGCCCGCGAGGCGGGCGACGAGCTGATCTCCGCGCTGCGCAGGCTCGGTATCGGCAAGTCCGGTTCGATCACCGTCGAGAACATGGACCTGACGATCTCCGCGCACGCCGACAGGGCCGAGGAGGAGGCGCCGGGCGAGGGCGCGGACGCGGTGCTGTGGGAGGAGCTGACGGAGGCGACCCACGAGGAGTCGACGTTCAGCGTCACGTACGTGGCGTTCCTCGCCGTTGCGACGATGCTCGCCGCCTGCGGTGTGATGCTCGACAACGCGATCCTGATCGTGGGCGCGATGGCGGTCGGCCCGGAGTTCGGGCCGCTGGCCGGGATCTCCACGGCCCTGGTGCAGCGCGCTCCGCGGCTGGTGTGGCGGTCGCTGGTGGCGCTGATCGGCGGCTTCGCCGTCGCGATGGTACTGACGGCCGGGTTCGCCTGGCTGATGGACGCCTTCGGGCTGTTCACCCGCTCGATGATCGAGGCGGACCGGCCCAACACGGCGTTCATCTGGAAGCCGGACCCGCTGTCGTTCGTGGTGGCGTTCCTGGCCGGGATCGCCGGGACGCTCTCGCTCACCTCGGCGAAGTCCGGGGCGCTGATCGGGGTCGCCATCTCGGTGACCACCGTGCCGGCCGCGTCCAATGCGGCGGTGGCGTTCAGTTACAGCGACTACAGCCAGATGTCCGGCTCCACGGCCCAGCTGCTGGCGAACCTCGGCGGGATCGTGGCCGCCGGGACACTGACGCTGCTGGTCCAGAAGGTTTTGTGGGCGGCGCACCGCCGCCGGACGGGCTACGTTGCGAGCCCGTCCGGCGAATAGCGAGCGGCGCCGCCGACACAACCGGACCCGTCCGACGAACGGCCCAGCCGAGGCGACCTGATCGCCCGCATCGCCGAGGCCGAACGCGAAGGCCGGCTCGGCGAGGTCGAAGGGCTACGGGTCAGCCTCGCTGGGGCAGAAGAGAAGCTCGCCCACCTCGATGCCCGCCCGGAGCGCAGGTCATCGAAGGTGTCCCTCGGAGTCCCCTCGTTCGACCGAATCGGAGCTCGAACGGGCGGTGAGCCCTGATCACGAGTCGACGCCCGGAGCCCGACGACTCCCCGTCCGGCAGGTTGGAAGCGGTCATGTGTTCGGCCAGACAGCCCCTGCCTAGGCTTTGCGGGCGAGCAGTTGAATCTCCTGGAACTGCCGTCGGTCGGTGGGCTGAGGCTCACGAACCATCCGGGCTACCTCGGCCAACCCGGACTTGCGCAGCATCGCGGCGAGGTGATCAGGCCACCACCGATAGGCCGGCGCGACTGCGTGATCGAAGACCTGCGTCGGGTGAGACGGATCATCGCTTGCCGAAAAGCCGACCAGAAGGTGGCCGCCAGGTGCCAGCACACGATGGAACTCCGCCAAGATGACGGGGAGTTCTTGCGGCGGAGTGTGGATGATGGACCAACGTGAGAGTACGCCGCCCAGCACGCCGTCAGCGATGTTCAACGCGGCCATCGAGCCCACGTCGAACCGCAGGCCCGGATAAGCCTGTCGAGCCAACTCGATCATCGCAGGAGAGGCATCAACACCAAACGCCGCCAGCCCCAACTCGTCCAGATAAGCGGTGATATGACCAGGCCCGCACCCCAGGTCCGCGACCTGACCGTCCCCACTCGCACTTACGACCTCGGCGAAGGCACCCAAGATCGCGCGGTCCAAAGGCCTGTCCCGCAGCTCGTCGCGGAACAGCTGCGCATAGGTGGGGGCAGCAGCGTCGTAGGCCTCGCGGGTGGCACTGCGGGCATCGTGTTCAACCATGCTCGCGACAGTAGTTCCTGGCGCTGAGGCGAGCGGAGAGAATCACGATCTTCCCTCCCGCCCGTTCGCCCGGGCTGTCGCTGGTTCGGAGAAGCCTGCATTCGATGCCCCGTCCTCCAGATGGACCCCCACCAGAGGCCCCGCCTCATCGAGATCACCCAGAACCTCCGAGAACGCATCCGCGAGGCCCGCGCCAACGGCCGGCTCGGCGAGGTCGAGGGACTTCAGGTGAGCTTCGACGCTGCGATGGCCAAGCTCAACAGCCTCAAGAACACCCCCGCCGACGGACGCCCTCAACTGGTCGATCTCGGCATGCCCGTCTTCACGGACGACGCACCGCCGCCTCAACCGGATGCAGGAGAGCCCAGGCCCCAAGGCTGACCACCCTGCACCACCGAAGCAACCATCGGCCCCGCCCCAGGCGGGGCCGCTCAGGCGAGCAGGCCCCTTGACGCGGCCTGATCCGCCGGACAGGCCACAGCTGATCCCGGTATGCCCTCGTATCGGACTTCAGCGCCGCGCCAGCGCCAGCACGCTCAGTCCGAACATCAGGACGCCCAGGGGGAGATGGACCGACGGTATGTGCGCGATGCCGAGCACGACCTGGACCGAGGCGAGGACAAGGAAGCCGGACGCGTGCCAGACGGGCCGGGGCGAGCCGCCGCCCGGCTTCCACGCCAGCACCGCCGCGAGCACATACAGCATCGACGCCCCGTACATCACGCGAGCTCCGGCACTGTGCAGCGTCTCTCCGTAGGACGAGGTCAGCAGCAGTCCGGCGGAGACCGCTTGAAGGAAAATGGTCAGGGTCTGCAGGGTGATCGCGATCTGCAGAAACGAGAAGCGGCGCTGTGCCGTCGCCTGGGTTGCCATGCCACGGTCCCCTTTTCCGCCCGCGGGGGCAGTAGATCGATAAGGTCTCACCAGCCCGACGACGCGGGCCTGCGAAAGGTAAGGCGAGGGGGCGGTCGGGAGCATGGGGACGGCTGGGACCAGCACCGATGAGATAGCCGGTGAGCGACGCCAACTGATCAATGTCGCCTACCGGTTGCTCGGTTCACTGGCCGAGTCCGAGGACGCCGTACAGGAGGCCTACGCGCGCTGGTACGCGCTGCCACGAAGTCGGCAGGACGAGATCGTGTCCCCCGGCGCCTGGCTGACGACGGTGACCGGCCGCATCTGCCTGGACGTGCTCGGCTCGGCGCGGGCCCGGCGTGAACGCTATGTCGGCGCGTGGTTGCCCGATCCGCTGCCCGACCACGCCGAGTGGGACCACGGCCATGGCACCGACCCCGCCGACCAGATGGTCCTGGACGAATCGGTGACCATGGCCTTCCTCGTCGTCCTGGAGTCGATGACACCCGCCGAGCGGGTGGCGTTCGTCCTGCACGACGTCTTCCGGTACCCCTTCGCCGAGATCGCCGACATCCTCGGCCGGACCCCTGCGGCCTGCAAGCAGCTCGCGGCCTCCGCCCGGCGGCGGGTGCGCGTCGCGCGGGCTCCGGTGACGGCGGCCGGGCAGGCCGACGCGGTGCGGCATGTCAAAGAGGCATGGGAGACCAAGAACATCGCGGCCCTCGTCGACCTCCTCGACCCGGCCGCCGTGATGACCGCCGACGGCGGCGGCATGGTCGGTACCGTCCTACGCCCGATCGAAGGCGGTGCGCGCATCGCCCAGTACATGGTCGCCATCGCCGACAAGGCTCCGGGGCTCGAACTCCTGGAGCGGTCGGTCAACGGTGTGCCGGGCCTGGTGGCCCAGCGTGCCGGCGCCGTCATGACCGTAGCCTCGTTCGATGTCGCCGACGGCCGCGTCACCCGGATCTGGGCGGTCCGCAATCCGGAGAAACTGCGGCCGTGGGTGCGGGACGGCTAGTACTGCAACGGCGCTTGAGGTGACGAGGTCGCAGTTCATGGGCTGTGGCCTCGTCACCTCAGCTTGAAATTTAGCCCAGCGGATTCGAACACCTCCGACTGGCGCTTTCAGGCGCGATCAACGCGCCTGCGACAGGGGTGAATCGGGCGAAAACGCCCAGTCGGCACGGTGGGGGTCGTGCTCGAACGGCGAGGTTAAATCTCAAGCTGAGACCGGGTCTTACAGGAGAGCTGCGGTCAGACCCAACCACGGCGGAAGGCGTGCCAACCGAGCTGCATTCGCGTGGTGGCGCCGGTCGTCTGCATGAGGGCGCGGAGGCGGCGCTGGACCGTACGGGCCGAAGTGCCGAGCTGGTGGGCGAGCGCCTCATCGGTGAGGCCGGCGAGCATGAGCTGCAGGATCTGCCTGTCCAGTGGGTCGAGCCCGGTCCCCTTGACGACGAACGGGCGTGCCGAGGCCCAGATGGCCTCGAAGAGTTCACCCGCCAGCGCAGCGAGCGGCCGGCGCAGCATCACCGACGCGTGGTCGCTGATCTGCACCATCGCCGTGGCGTCGTCGGCGATAGCGATCTTGCGCAGCGGCTCGTCGGCGACCCGCACCTCCGCTCCCTCATCAAGCCTGGTCTGTAGGGCGCGGGTCCCCACCGGCTCCTGTAGGAACGCCGTGTCGACCACGAGGCGATAGACGACGTTGGTGACGGCGTGGCGGCGTACTCGTTCCAGCCCGTCGTCCTCGTCGTGGCCGCACTTGTCCGGGACGTCGTCGCCCTTTGCCTCCTCGAATGTGTCGGCGGCCGGGATCGCTTGGTTGGCGCCCGACTGAAAGGCGCGGATGGTGCGCTGGGCGCCGTACTCCAGCTGCAGCAGCCGGTGGGCAACCGACTCGGGGCCCTCGATGAGCTCGACGAGATCGTGGCCTCGGGCGGGCGCCATCTCGCGGTGGTAGGTCTCGGCGAACTGAGCGAGCATTTCCTCGGAGCGGCGCAGCCGCTCGCGGGACCGGGCCAGCCGCGGGCCGAGGGCCAGCTCGGGCGGAGAGGCGATCACCGCCCGGTCGGGTCCGGAGTGGACCAGGCCGGTATCCGCCAGACGGTCAACCGACGCGGTGACCACGGCGACAGGCCTGCCGAGCTCGTCGGCGAGCCGCCCGGCGTCGGCGCCGGGGAACGCAAGCACGGCGCGGTACACCGCCTCGTCCTGTGGCAACAAGTCGTCGAGCACCCGCGTTCCTCCTGCCGGTCGTCCCAGCGTGCGCCGGGTGTCGGGTTCCCGCCAAGTCGCCTTGTCGCCACGCACGAGTCGATCGCAGGCGACGTCAACTAGGCGAGAGTACGGCACGACCCACCCTGCTCACCCAGGAGTTACGCATGTCCGATCACCGCCGCGCCCTCCGCCCGGTCAGCACCCTTGCCGCTCTGGTCTTGTTCGCCGCCCTCCCGACGCTCGGGACCGAGGCTGCTCGAGCCGCCGACCAGCCCACGCCCCCTGCCGTCGCCACGACACCCGAAGGTCAGGTGCGGACCATCACGCTCGTCACTGGCGACGCGGTCACGGCGCACGTCACTGCCAACGGCCGCCTGGCCGACGCACGCCTGCGGGACACCTCAGGACAGGACGCCCTGTTCACGACGTTCACCGACGCCGGAGGCACCTACGTCTTCCCGGCCGGGATCGAGGCCCAGATCGACGTCGGCACGGTGGACCGCGACCTGTTCAACATCACCAAGCTGCTCGCCGACGGGTACGGGGACGACAGCAGCGAAACCCTGCCCGTGATCGTCACCTACCCGACCCCGCAACAGGCTGAGGAGCTTGCGAAGGACGCACCGGCCGGAGCCGACGTCACCTCGCAGCTTTCCGTCATCCAGGGCGCGGCCGTTCGGGTCCGCAAGGGCCACGCCGCCGGTGTCTGGCGCTCCATAGCCCCGGCGGGCACGCCGCTGGCTGCGCCGAACGGCACCACCTCGACGCCGTCGATCCAGCGCCTCCCGGCTGCCCGGATCTGGCTGGACGACGTCGTGCACTCCTCCGACAAGGGTGGCGACACCCTCAGCCCGACGGTGCCGCTCACCGGCGCCGACGTCGCCCACCAGCTCGGCTACGACGGCTCCGGCGTGAGAGTTGCTGTCCTCGACACGGGCTACGACACCGGTCACCCGGACTTCGCCGGCCGCGTGGTCGCCGAGCGCAGCTTCATCGCTGGGCAGGGCGTCATGGACCGCCACGGCCACGGGACTCACACGGCCTCGACACTCGCCGGGACGGGTGCCGCATCGCAGGGCACGTACGCAGGGATGGCGCCAGGCACTGACCTGCTCATCGGCAAGGTGCTCGACGACACGGGCGCGGGGTACACCTCCGGGATCATCCAGGGGATGCAGTGGGCCGTCGACAACGGCGCGAAGGTGGTGTCAATGTCACTCGGCGCCGTCGGCGCCACGTGCGAGGGCCCCAGCGTCGATGCCGTCCAAGCGCTCAGCGACCAGGCACTCTTCGTGATCGCGGCCGGCAACTCCGGCCTGCCCGGCTCGGTGTCGACGCCAGGGTGTGCACCCGCCGCGCTCACCGTCGGCGCCGTGGACCGGCACAACGACACGGCGTCCTTCACCTCGCGCGGCCCGGTTTTCGGCGGCACCGCCGCCAAGCCGGACATCGCGTCGCAGGGCGTCGACGTGGTCGCCGCCCGCGCCGGCGGCCGGGGCGACCTGGCATACGTCTCCTACTCGGGCACCTCGATGGCGACCCCGCACGTCGCGGGCGGCGCGGCGCTCGTGCTCGACGCCCGGCCCGACCTCACCCCGGCGGAGGTCAAGGAGGTGCTCACCTCTTCGGCCGACGACACCGGCGCGGACGTGCTGGAGCAGGGAGCCGGCCCGATGGACGTGGGTCGCGCCGTCACCCAGCAGGTGGTCGCGCAGCCCAACCTGCAACTCGGCGAGTTCTCCTACCCGCAGAAGTCGCTCCCCGTCACGGAGGCATCGGCCACCTTCACCAACCTCGGCAGCACGCCCGTCACGCTGAAGCTTCGGGTTGAGGAGCTCGTCGGTGGGGACGGCGCGACCCCCATGCCCAACGCGATGGTCCTGCCGGTCGAGAGCCGGCTGACGGTGGGCGGCGGCCAGGACGCTTCCGTCAAGCTGCGGATCGACCCCCGGCTGCCGGTCAAGGATGTCGCCTACGGCACGGTCACCGGCCGACTGGTCGGCACCGCAGAGGGTGTCCAGGTCGAGGTGCCGTTCACTCTTCACCTCGAGGAGCCGTCCGCGGACGTGACCGTCGTCGGCATCGACAGGTTCGGCAACCCAGCGGCCTCACCGTCCACGTGGGACCTCATCGACCCGGTCCGCGGCCAGGCGAAGCACCTCGGGTTCGGCACCAAGGGCACCGTCACCACGCGGTTGCCGCTCGGCACGTACACGATCGCATCGGATGTCATGACACGTGACGAGCCCACCAATGCCAGCGGTGTGACGTCGCTGGCGTTCCTCGCCCGGCACAACCTCAAGATCGACGGCGACACGACGATCACCCTCGACGCGCGCGACGCGCGCCGGCCGAGGTGGCGGACGGACCGGCCCAGCCAATCGTTCGGGTACACAGTCGGCTACACCTACGACCTGACCGGCAACGGCATCATGCAGTCGAGCTTCGCCACCGCTCCGTCGTACGTTGACGCCGTCTACACCGACTCGGAGGGGCCGCATGACGACCGGTTCACGTCCGGTCTGACGACCCGCGCGTACGCACCCCGGGCGACGATCTCCACCCAGGCCGGACCGTTCGACTACTGGTCAGTGGCGCAGACTCCGCCGCTGCACGGTCAGGGCGAGGCGCCACTCGTCGCGGTCGACTGGGCCACGGTCCTCGACCAGGACCTGACCGGGAAGGTCGCACTCGTCGCGGCTCAGGGGTCCTGGCCGGTCAACAGGATTGCCCAGGACGCCGCCCGGGTGGGCGCGGTCGCGGTGATCGTCCACTACCCGAGCATCGTCGGCAAGGTGACTCCGATGGGAGGCACCGGGGCACCGATCCCCGTCATCAGCGTCCGCTCCGACGAGGGCGCACGGTTGGCAGCCGCGGTGGCCGCCGACCCGGTGGTACTGCGCTGGTCCGGAGAGCAGCCGGAGACGAGCCCATACGTCTACAACCTCGCGTGGCTCACGAGCGGCACGGTGGCTGCGGGAGTCCAGCAGGTGAACGACAGTGACCTGTCCGCCCAGCGGGCCGGCTACTACACCCAGGGCGACAGCCGCACACTCTGGACCGACATGCGGTTCAAAATCCACGGAATGTCAAGCTCGCTGTACGCAGCCGGCAGCAGCGTCGGGGTCCTCGCGCCCACCGAGCGAACCGACTACTTCACCGCGGATCCCGACGTCGCCTGGACCAGCATCGTGGCGCCCGCAGCCGTCAACGCCGGTGGGGCTTTCGACGGCCCGCGGACCCGGACCGCTGGCCAGGAGACGACGAGCTGGTACAAGGTGCCCACCGGGATGTCCCTGTCGACCGGCGGCACCCCACTGTTCCGACGCGACACCAACCGACTGCTTGTGAGCGTCCCGTGGTTCGCCGACGCCGGCGGGCACGACGCCCTCGGCGCCTCCCCGGACAGCCGCCTCATGAACGTCAACGTCGACGGGCAGCCGGCCAAGTACGAGAGTGGGGTGATCTTCCTGCCCGACGACGAGGCCACCATTACGGCCCGGGCGACCTGGCAGCGGCCGGTCGGCCACGGCACCATCCGTTGGTCGATCGGGATCGCCCAGGAGACGGCATGGACGTTCCGCACCAGCGCTGCGCGACAGGGGGCGCAGGACGCCCCGGTGCCCGTTCTCGATCTGCCGCTCCAGCTGACCAACACCGTCTCCGGCGGCACCGCCGTACCGCTGCGGCTCTCGGCCGTCACCGACGCATCCAGCGGAAAGCCCGTCCCGATCACCCAGACGAAGGTCATGTTCGCAGCCGGATCGCAGAGCTCGGTCGCGGGAATCCCCGCCAGCGACTGGACCGAGCTGCCGGTCACCGGCACCGGCACGCAGAAGATGGCCACCGTGCCTGGGGTGCCAGCAAGCAGCGGCTATGTCCATCTGAAGGTCGAGCTCACGACCGCTGACGGCGCCACCGTCACCCAGACGATGGTCCGCGCCTACGGTCTGGACTGAGCGATACGAGTAGCGGCCCCGGACCCGTAGGAGCCCTCGGGCCGCTACTCGTCCCGGAGACAAGTCGCCAGGTGTACATCTCGTCGCGAGAGCTTCTAAGCTCAGGCACCGTTGCAGTACTGGGACCTGTCCGGCGGATCTTCGCGGGACGGGTCCTAACCGAGTGCGGACTTCACCACATCGGCCAGCCGCTCGGCGACCGCCTGTGCCTGGTCGATGTCGGCCGCCTCGACCATGACCCGTACCAGCGGCTCCGTGCCCGACTGGCGCAGCAGTACGCGCCCGGCGGAGCCCAGGTCGCGCTCGGCCTCGGCGACCGCCGCAGCCAGCTCCGGGGAGGTCCCGACCCGGGACTTGTCGACGTCGGGGACGTTGATCAGCAGCTGGGGCAGCCGCTGCATGACCCCGGCCAGCTCGGCGAGCGTACGGCCGGTGGCCGCGACCCGGGCCGCCAGCATCAGGCCGGTCAGCGTGCCGTCGCCGGTCGTGGCGTGGTCCAGGACGATGACATGGCCGGACTGCTCGCCGCCCAGCGCGAAGCCCTCGGCCTTCATCGACTCCAGTACGTAACGGTCGCCGACGGCGGTCTGGACGAGCTGGATGCCCTCCCGCTCCATCGCGATCTTGAAGCCGAGGTTGGACATGACCGTGCCGACCACGGTGTCCTTGCGCAGCTGCCCGGCCTCGCGCATGGCGAGGGCGAGCACGGCCAGGATCTGGTCGCCGTCGACCTCCGTGCCCGTGGCGTCCACGGCGAGGCAGCGGTCGGCGTCGCCGTCGTGCGCGATGCCGAGGTCGGCGCCGTGTTCGACGACTGCGGCCTTCAGCAGATCCAGGTGGGTGGAGCCGCAGCCGTCGTTGATGTTCAGACCGTCCGGTTCGGCACCGATCGTGATCACCTCGGCGCCCGCCCGCGCGAAAGCCTCGGGCGAGACCCGGGAGGCCGCGCCGTGTGCCTCGTCGAGGACGACCTTCAGCCCGTCGAGCCGGTTCGGGAGGACGGCGATGAGATGGGCGACGTACCGGTCGAAGCCCTCGGCGTAGTCGGTGACCCGGCCCACCCCGGCGCCCGTCGGACGCGCCCAGGGCTCACCGGTGCGGTGCTGCTCGTAGACCGTCTCGATCCGGTCCTCCAGCTCGTCGGCGAGCTTGTGACCGCCACGGGCGAAGAACTTGACACCGTTGTCCGGCATGGCGTTGTGGCTGGCGGAGAGCATCACACCGAGGTCGGCGCCCAGCGCGCCGGTGAGGTACGCCACCGCAGGGGTGGGCAGCACACCGACCCGCAGGACGTCCACGCCCGCACTGGCGAGGCCTGCCACGACAGCCGCCTCCAGGAACTCTCCGGACGCGCGTGGGTCGCGTCCCACCACGGCTGTCGGCCGATGCCCCTCAAAGGTGCCTGCCTCGGCAAGCACATGCGCCGCAGCGACCGAGAGACCGAGCGCCAGCTCAGCCGTCAGATCCGCATTGGCGACACCGCGCACACCGTCCGTGCCGAAGAGTCGTCCCACTGGTGTCCTCCGAAGATGCTCCGAAACCGCAAACCAAACCAAACCGACGCAACACAGCAACACGATGCGCACAACGCGGCGCGTCCGTCGTCGGGCAACGCAACACGACGCTGCGCATGCAAGCGCATGAACGTCTTATGCCGTTATACGCCCGAGGGTGCCGATAGACGAACGCCCCGGCAAGCACAAGGTGTGCCGCCGGGGCGAACGTGTAAAGCGGATGAGCAGGCGGTTTAGCGCTTGCTGTACTGCGGGGCCTTACGGGCCTTCTTGAGACCGGCCTTCTTGCGCTCGACCGCACGGTCGTCGCGGGAGAGGAAGCCGGCCTTCTTCAGCGGGGCGCGGTTGTTGTCCACGTCCGCCTCGTTCAGCGCACGGGCCACACCGAGGCGCAGGGCGCCGGCCTGACCCGAGACGCCGCCACCCGAGATACGGGCGATGACGTCGTAGCGGTTGTCGAGCTCGAGCACCTTGAAGGGCTCGTTGACTTCCTGCTGGTGCACCTTGTTGGGGAAGTAGTCCTCAAGGGTGCGACCGTTGATCTTCCACTTGCCGGTGCCCGGAACGATCCGGACGCGGGCGATGGCGTTCTTCCGACGGCCAAGGCCGGCGGCGGGCTGCGGGTCGCCGAAGCGGGAAGCCAGCGACTCGCTGGTGTACTCGCCCTCGACGGGAACCTCGGACTCGAAGGTGGTCACCTCGGCGAAAACCTCTTCGCCCTCGGTGCCCTCGACGGGGTTCTCAACAGTGGTCTCGGCCACGATTCTCCTCAGATCTTTCTTTTGGTCTTAGGGGGAGGCCGGAACTACTGCGCGACCTGGGTGATCTCGAACGGGACCGGCTGCTGAGCAGCGTGCGGGTGCTGGTCGCCCGCGTAGACCTTGAGCTTCGAGAGCATCTGACGGCCCAGGCTGTTCTTGGGGATCATGCCCTTGATGGCCTTCTCGACAGCCTTCTCGGGGCTCTTGGCGAGCAGCTCGTCGTAACGGACGGAGCGGAGACCACCCGGGAACCCGGAGTGACGGTACGCCATCTTCTGGGTCTTCTTGTTGCCGGAGAGGTGAACCTTCTCGGCGTTGATGATGATGACGAAGTCGCCCATGTCCATGTGGGGGGCGTAAATCGCCTTGTGCTTGCCGCGGAGGAGGTTCGCAGCCGTGGTGGCCAGACGGCCCAGGACGATGTCCTGCGCGTCAATGATGTGCCACTGGCGCGTCACATCGCCGGGCTTGGGGCTGTACGTACGCACTTCGTAGCCTTCGCTTCTTCAGTGGATGAGGTCCAGACACATGGCACCCCTGAAGCGATCATGCAGCTGGGGCCCACAATGCCGGGAACGCTGCCCGTATGCGAGCCACTGGTAACTGCTCCAGAGAACCTACGTAAGGGCTCTTCGCGTGAGAACGACGAAGCCGATACGTATAACAACCCCCGACAGTACCCGCCCCGCCCGGGACAGGTCAAAACGCGCCGGCCCTACCGCTCCCGCTCGACCCTGCGCTCGTCCCAGACCGGCTCCACGGTCTCCCGCACCACCCCGTCGGACCCGAACACCAGATAGCGGTCGAACGACTTCGCGAACCACCGGTCGTGCGTGACGGCCATCACGGTCCCGTCATACGCCTCAAGACCGTCCTGCAGCGCCTCCGCCGACTCCAGGTCCAGGTTGTCCGTCGGCTCGTCCAGCAGCAGTGCCGTCGTGCCGGCCAGCTCCAGGAGCAGGATCTGGAACCGCGCCTGCTGCCCGCCCGACAGCTTCTCGAACGGCTGGTCCCCCTGCCGCTCCAGCTCGTACCGCCGCAGCACGGACATCGCCCCGCCGCGGTCCTTGGCGTGCTCGGTCCACAGGATCTCGACGAGCGTGTGGCCCAGCAGCTCCGGATGGGCGTGCGTCTGAGCGAAGTGACCCGGTACGACGCGTGCCCCGAGCTTCCACTCCCCCGTGTGCGCCACCGGCTCGCCCGCGAGCAGCCGCAGGAAGTGCGACTTCCCGGAGCCGTTCGAGCCGAGGACGGCGACCCGCTCCCCGTAGAAGATCTCCAGGTCGAACGGTTTCATCAGCCCGGTCAGCTCAAGGTTCTTGCAGGTCACCGCCCGCACCCCGGTCCGGCCACCGCGCAGCCGCATCTTGATGTCCTGCTCGCGCGGCGGCTCCGGCGGGGGTCCCGCGTCCTCGAACTTCTTGAAGCGGGTCTGCATCGCCCGGTAGCGGGACGCCATGTCGGGGCTGATCGCCGCCTGCTGCCGCAGCCGGTGGACCAGCGCCTTCAGCCGGGCGTGCTCCTCCTCCCAGCGACGCAGCAGCTCCTCGAACCGCGCGAACCGTTCCTTGCGGGCCTGGTGGTACGTATCGAAACCGGCGCCGTGCACCCACACGTCGCTGCCCGCCGGGCTCGGCTCGACGCTGACGATCTTCTCTGCGGCCCTGGACAGCAGCTCCCGGTCGTGGGAGACGAAGAGGACCGTCTTGCGGGTCTCCTTCAGCTTCTCCTCCAGCCACCGCTTCCCGGGGACGTCGAGGTAGTTGTCCGGCTCGTCGAGCAGCAGCACCTCGTCCGGCCCGCGCAGCAGCGCCTCCAGCACCAGCCGCTTCTGCTCACCCCCTGACAGCGTGCGCACCTCGCGCCACTGCGCCTTCTCGTACGGGACACCGAGCGCGGCCATGGTGCACATGTCCCACACCGTCTCGGCCTCGTACCCGCGGGCCTCCGCCCAGTCGCTCAGGGCCTGCGCGTACTTCATCTGCGCGGCCTCGTCGTCGACGGTGAGGATCAGCTCCTCGGCCTTGTCGACCGCCAGAGCCGCTTCCCGGATACGGGGCTGGGCGACGGCGACCAGCAGATCCCGGACCGTACGGTCGTCCCGCACGGAGCCCACGAACTGCTGCATCACCCCGAGCCCGCCGCTCACCGACACGGACCCGCCGTGCGGCTGGAGCTCCCCGGCGAGCAGCCTCAGCAACGTGGTCTTTCCGGCGCCGTTCGCCCCCACGAGGGCGACCACGGCCCCGTCCGCGACCCGGAACGAAGCATCGCCGAGCAGCACCCGCCCGTCCGGTAGGTAGTACTCCAGATGGCCTGCTTCAAGATGTCCCATGCACAGCATTGTCACGGGCCGCGAAGCCCTGGCCCAACCGGTTTATGTTCCGTCTAGGATTCGCCGCATGAGCTTTGGGCAAGGGGAGCCCTCCTGGGGGCCCGGGGGCACACAGACTCCGGACTGGGCAGCGCTGGCCGACGAGTCCGCCGCGCGCAGCCGCCGCAAGAAGTGGCTGCTGATCGGCGGCGGCGTGCTCGCCACCGCGGCGGTCGGCGCCATCGTGGCGACGGCGGTCATCTCGACCAACAACAGCAACAGCTCCACCAGCTCCGGCAAGAACGCGAGCGAGCTTCCGGCACCGACCGACCTGCCGAACAACACCGCCGAGCCCGAGCCGTCCTTCTCCTCGGTGGCACCACCGCCCCCGCCGGACCCGAAGGACTACATATCCGATGTCAAGAAGGACAAGGCGCCGATCACCGTCGACGCGTTCTTCCCCGGCAAGAAGCTGACGATGGGCGACCGCGTCTACGCCAAGGGCGCGACGCAGCAGACGAAGAACTGCGCCGCCACCACCAAGGGCGCGCTCGGCTCGATCCTCGTCAACAACGGCTGCGACCAGGTCATCCGGGCCACGTACAGCAAGGACGGGGTCGCCGTCACCGTCGGCCTCGCGGTCTTCGAGACGGAAGCCCAGGCGAAGAAGGCGGCCCAACAGTCGAGCGGCAGCATCGCCACACTGAGCGGCGCGGGTGTGCCGGCCTTCTGCCCCACCGGATCGGTCTGCCGCCGGACCGCCAACTCCTACGGCCGCTACGCCTACTTCGCCATCAGCGGGTTCACCAGCGGCAAGAACGTCACGACGGCCGACAAGAACGCCTTCGCCACCGGTGACGACCTGACGAACTTCACGTTCCGTCAGATCCGCCACCGCGGCGAGCTCCAGGCATCGGCGGCGGCCACCGCACCCGCCGCCTGACACTGCCCGGGGATCTCGTGCGCCTTCCGTTCCTCCTCGCCCTGCCCCGCGTGCTGCGCCACAGCGCGGCCATCGGCGCCGATCTGCCGCCGGACGAGGCCGTGGTCGTCGACGCCCCGGACGCCGCACTCCGTACCGCCCTGGCCTCGGCCACGGAGGGCGAAGCGCTGGACGCGTTCCACGCCGTGAGCTGCGCGAGCCGACGGCCCGGCCCCGCCCGCCCCGCGGCTCTCAGCAGCAGCCGCTTCCGGGGAGCGTGCGCACATTGCGCGCCTCCTTGGAGCGGGCGGCCAGCAACTCGTCGGCCGGGTACGCCACTTCCTCCAGTGTCAGCCCATGGGGGCGGACCACGTGCACGCCGGGATCCCGCAGCCGCGCCGTCAGCACCTGTGCGGGCCACTCGGCCGGCCGGCGCCCGTCCCCGACGAACAGCGCCGCCCCGATCAGCGCCCGCACCATGTTGTGGCAGAACGCATCGGCCTGCACGGTCGCCGTCAGGATCCCGGACGACTCGTCCCGTACCCAACTCAGCTTCTGCAGCGTACGGATGGTCGTCGCACCCTCGCGCTTCTTGCAGTACGCCGCGAAGTCGTGCTCCCCGACCATCCGGGCCGCCGCCTCGTTCATGGCGTCGGCGTCCAACGGCCGGTCGTGCCACAGCACATGACCGCGCAACAGCGGATCCACCCCACCGGGACGATCGGCGACACGGTACGCGTAACGACGCCACAGCGCCGAGAACCGGGCATTGAACCCGGCCGGAGCCTCGGCAATCCGCCAGATCCGCACATCGGGCGCCATCCGCCCGGCCATCCGCCGCAGCAGCTTGTCCGCGTGTTCGGCCCACACCTCGTCCGGCAGATCGACATGGGCGACCTGGCCCCGGGCATGCACCCCGGCATCGGTGCGCCCGGCGACGGTCAGGTCGTACGTCCGTGAGGACCGCGTCACGGTCCGCAGCGCATCCTCGATCTCCCCCTGGACGGTCCGCCTGCCGGTCTGCTTGGCCCAGCCGGAGAAGTCCTTGCCGTCGTACGCCAGGTCCAGCCGCACCCGTACGAAGCCGGGCTCTACCTCGTCACTCACCGAAGGATCCTTTTCTGCCAGTACATACGGAACGGGCCCGCACCGCCCCGAAGGGTGATGCGGGCCCGTCCAGTGGTCTCAGAACGCTCAGGCGTCCTTGGACTCCGCGTCGGCCTCGGCCGGCTTGGCGTCCTCGACGACCTCGGCGGACTCGGCCGGGGCCTCGTCCTTCTTGAGGGCGTCTTCCTTGACCGCACGCTTGGTCGCTGCCTCGGCCTCACCGGTGGCCTGCTGGGCCACGGTCAGCGCCTCGACCAGCTCGATGACGGCCATCGGGGCGTTGTCGCCACGACGGTTGCCGATCTTGGTGATGCGGGTGTAACCACCGGGGCGGTTCTCGTACCGCGGGGCGATCTCGGTGAAGAGCGTGTGCACGATGCTCTTGTCCGTGATCGACTGCAGCACCAGGCGACGGTTGTGGATGTCGCCCTTCTTCGCCTTGGTGATGAAACGCTCGGCGACCGGACGCAGGCGGCGGGCCTTGGCCTCGGTCGTGGTGATGCGGCCGTGCTCGAACAGCGCCTTCGCGAGGTTGATGAGAAGAAGCTTCTCGTGCGCAGCGCTGCCGCCCAGACGGGCACCCTTGGCGGGCTTCGGCATGGTTTTTCTCCTTGTGTGCTGCACCGGCCGTATCAGGTACCGGTGTCAGTTCCCGTGCAGCGGACGCCACACGGAAGATCAAGAGCCGATCGGAAAATCAATCCGGCAGATGAAGCCAGTCATCGGCCAGAATCAAGCCCGTCCGGCGATTGAGGACAAAGCCTCACCCCGGTCGGGGCACCCGCAGAACCCGGGCACCCCGGCCGGAGGCGAATCAGTACTGCTCGGTCTCCACGAAACCGGCGTCCGCGTCGTCATCCGCGCCGAACGCGTCGGCCGCGGCCGTCGGGTCGAATCCGGGCGGGCTGTCCTTGAGCGCCAGACCCATACCGGCCAGCTTCGCCTTGACCTCGTCGATCGACTTCGCACCGAAGTTGCGGATGTCGAGCAGGTCGGCCTCGGAACGAGCCACGAGCTCACCCACGGAGTGGATGCCCTCACGCTTGAGGCAGTTGTACGAGCGGACCGTGAGCTCCAGCTCCTCGATCGGCAGCGCCAGATCGGCAGCGAGAGCGGCGTCCGTCGGGGACGGGCCCATGTCGATGCCCTCGGCGTCGATGTTGAGCTCGCGCGCCAGGCCGAACAGCTCGACCAGGGTCTTACCGGCCGAAGCCATGGCGTCACGGGGACGCATGGCCTGCTTGGTCTCGACGTCGACGATCAGCTTGTCGAAGTCGGTGCGCTGCTCGACACGGGTCGCCTCGACCTTGTACGTGACCTTGAGCACCGGCGAGTAGATGGAGTCGACCGGGATACGGCCGATCTCCTGGCCCGCCTGCTTGTTCTGGACGGCGGAGACGTAGCCGCGACCGCGCTCGACGGTCAGCTCCATCTCCAGCTTGCCCTTGCCGTTGAGCGTGGCGAGGACCAGGTCCGGGTTGTGGACCTCGACACCGGCCGGCGGGGCGATGTCAGCAGCGGTGACCAGGCCGGGACCCTGCTTGCGCAGGTACATCACGACCGGCTCGTCGTGCTCCGAGGAGACGACCAGCTGCTTGATGTTGAGGATGAGGTCGGTGACGTCCTCCTTGACGCCCGGCACGGTGGTGAACTCGTGCAGGACACCGTCGATCCGGATGCTGGTGACAGCAGCGCCGGGGATCGAGGAGAGGAGCGTACGGCGAAGAGAGTTGCCGAGGGTGTAGCCGAAGCCCGGCTCCAGCGGCTCGATGACGAACCGGGAGCGGAACTCGTCAACGACCTCTTCGGTCAGCGACGGACGCTGAGCGATAAGCATGTTGCGTTCCTTCAGTCGTGGGCGCCCACTATTTGACGCCCCCAGATACTGACAAGGGTACGGGCGGCACGACCCGAAAGAGCCGTACCGCCCGGACCCACGAACTACTACTTGGAGTAGAGCTCGACGATCAGCTGCTCCTGCACCTGGGTGTCGATCACCTGGCGCTCGGGCAGGGAGTGCACGAGGATCCGCATCGTCGACGGCACGGCTTCGAGCCACGCCGGTACGGTGCGCTCGCCGGCCTCGGCCTGGGCCACCTGGAAGGGGGTCAGGGCCTTGGACTTCTGACGAACCTCGATGACGTCGTTCACGGCGACGCGGGCCGACGGAATGTCGGTCTTCGTGCCGTTCACGGCGATGTGTCCGTGACGCACCAGCTGACGGGCGTGGTCGCGGGACTTGGCGAAGCCTGCCCGGTAGACCACGTTGTCGAGGCGGGTCTCAAGGATGCGCAGAAGGTTCTCACCGGTCTTGCCGGTCTTCTGGTTCGCTTCCTTGTAGTAGTTCACGAACTGTCGTTCAAGAACACCGTAGATCCGCGAGCACTTCTGCTTCTCACGAAGCTGAAGAAGGTACTCGCTGTCCTTGGTGCGCCCGCGTCCGTGCTCACCCGGGGGGTAAGGACGGATCTCGATCGGGCACTTCGCGCTCTCGCACTTGCTGCCCTTGAGGAACAGCTTCTGCTTCTCCCGACGGCAACGCTTGCAGTCGGCCCCGGTGTATCGCGCCATTTTCCAGTTGTCTCCGTTGCTTCAGACGGAATCAGACGCGGCGACGCTTGGGCGGCCGGCATCCGTTGTGCGGAGTGGGGGTGACGTCCTGGATCGAACCGACCTCCAGGCCGGTGGCCTGGAGCGAACGGATCGCGGTCTCGCGGCCGGAGCCCGGACCCTTGACGAAGACGTCAACCTTGCGCATGCCGTGCTCCTGCGCGCGACGGGCGGCCGACTCGGCGGCCATCTGCGCGGCGAAGGGGGTGGACTTGCGCGAGCCCTTGAAGCCGACGTGGCCGGCGGAGGCCCAGGAGATCACGTTGCCCGAGGGGTCCGTGATCGAGACGATCGTGTTGTTGAACGTGCTCTTGATGTGCGCGTGGCCGTGAGCGACGTTCTTCTTTTCCTTGCGACGCACCTTCTTGGCTGCGCCCTGACGACCCTTGGGGGGCATGTCTTGACTCCAGATGGAGAGGGGAGGTGATCGGTCCTACAGCGAAGACCGCTGGTTGCTGCGGGTGACCGGTGACCCGGACGACCGCAGTGCGTCCGCTGAGGACTACTTCTTGCCCGGCTTCTTCTTACCGGCGATCGCGCGACGCGGGCCCTTGCGGGTACGAGCGTTCGTGCTGGTGCGCTGGCCGTGGACCGGCAGACCACGACGGTGGCGGATGCCCTGGTAGCAGCCGATCTCGATCTTGCGGCGGATGTCGCCCTGGATCTCGCGGCGAAGGTCACCCTCGGTGCGGAGGTTGGCGTCCACGTACTCGCGGATCTTGACCAGGTCCTCTTCGGCCAGGTCACGAACGCGGGTGTTCGGGTTCACGCCGGTGGTGGCGAGGATCTCCTTGGACCGGGTGCGCCCGATACCGAAGACGTAGGTGAGGGCAACCTCCACGCGCTTTTCGCGCGGGATGTCAACACCTGAAACGCGTGCCATTCAATGGCTCCAGTTGTTATTTCGGGGGTCTTCCACAGCGCCGCTCCCGACCGCCGACCTCTCGTGACGAGAGGTGGTACGCCCGGGTCCCCGGCCCCCGCCGGAGGTGTCGTCAGCCGAAGCTTGGACGGACTCTGCGTATGTACGTTTTACGTGCGTCGCGCGAAGTACTGCGAGATGCAGGTGGTCGTGCGTCAGCCCTGGCGCTGCTTGTGGCGCAGGTTGTCGCAGATGACCATGACCCGACCGTGACGGCGGATCACCTTGCACTTGTCGCAGATCTTCTTGACGCTCGGCTTGACCTTCATGGGATGTCAGGTTCTCCGGGTCAGTGCCGTCACCGCGCCGAAGCGAGGTGCAGGCAAGATCTACTTGTAGCGGTAGACGATCCGGCCACGCGTCAGGTCGTACGGGGAGAGCTCCACGACGACCCGGTCATCCGGAAGGATTCGGATGTAGTGCATCCGCATCTTGCCGCTGATGTGCGCGAGGACCTTGTGACCGTTCTGGAGTTCCACCTTGAACATGGCGTTCGGGAGGGACTCGATCACGGTGCCCTCAATTTCGATGGCACCTTGCTTCTTGGCCACGCTTCGCCTTTCGAATCGGCTACCTTGATCGGCTTTCGACATCACATGTGGACATGTGGACACACGGATGCACGAGAGCCGACGAGTCAGTCTACGTCAGCGGACCCCAAAAGACGAATCCGTCAAGTTTGCCCACCCGAGGAGATCCTTAGACCTCCACAAGGGGGTCAAATCGACCCAGCACCGGCTCAGACCAAGGGGTCCGGAGCCGCCTCGATCCCGGGCGCGCGGTCAGCCCAGGGGGTCCGGAGCCGCCTCGATCCCGTACTGGGCCAGCTTCGCCTTGCCGCAGTCGGGGGCCGTCAGGACCAGCGGGCCCTGCTCGGTGAGGGCGATCGAGTGCTCCCAGTGGGAGGACCAAGTGCCGTCCGTCGTGATCACGGTCCAGTCGTCCTGGAGCACCTCGGTCTGCGCCGTACCGAGCGAGACCATCGGCTCGATGGCCAGGCAGACGCCGGGCACGAGCTTGATGCCCTTGCCCCGCTTGCGGGCGACGTAGTTCAACAGGTGCGGGTCCATGTGCATCTCGGTACCGATGCCGTGGCCGCCGTAGTCCTCGATGATCCCGTACTTGCCGGTGGCGGGGCGGGGCTGGCGGCGGATGTAGGACTCGATCGCCTTCGAGATGTCGACGAGGCGGTTGTTCACCTTCATCGCGGCGATACCGGCCCACATGGACTCCTCGGTGACCCGGGAGAGCTCGATCAGCTCCGGAGCGTGACCGGTGCCGACGAAGGCCGTGTATGCGGCGTCGCCGTGCCAGCCGTCGACGATCGCGCCGGCGTCGATGGAGATGATGTCGCCGTCCTTGAGGACGGTCTTGTCGTCCGGGATGCCGTGGACGACGACCTCATTGACCGAGGTGCAGATGGTCGCGGGGAACCCGCCGTACCCGAGGAAGTTCGACTTCGCACCGTGATCGGCGATCACCTTGCGGGCGACCTGGTCCAGGTCCAGCGTGGTGGCGCCGGGGACCGCCGCTTCGCGGGTGGCCGCGTGAATGGCAGCGACCACCAGCCCCGCCTCGCGCATCTTCGCGATCTGCTCGGGGGTCTTGATCTGCACCATTGCGCGGCGCCTCTCTGCGTCGGACTGCATAGAACGGTGACGGGTGCGGCCGTACTCAACGATACGGCGCAAACAGTCGGCCGCGGCGCCCATGGACGCCGCGGCCGACTGCACAAGTACTGCGGGGTTTTCTCTCAGCCCTCGTCGGACTTGAGAGCCTCCATCGCCCGCTCGGTCACATCGGTGACCTTGCCGAGCGCGGAGATGGTGACCACCAGGTTCTGGGCCCTGTAGTAGTCGATGATCGGCTCGGTCTGCGTGTGGTAGACCTCCAGCCGAGTACGAACCGTGTCCTCGGTGTCGTCGTCGCGCTGGTACAGCTCGCCGCCGCAGGTGTCGCAGACGCCCTCGGTCTTCGGCGGGTTGTACGTCACGTGGAAGACGTGCGAGCCGTCGTTCCGGCAGATCCGGCGGCCGGCGATGCGCTTGACCACCTCGTCCTCGGGGACCTCCAGGTCCAGGACCGCGTCCAGCTTGGTGCCCTCGTCCTTGAGCATGGCGTCAAGAGCCTCGGCCTGACCCACATTGCGCGGGAAGCCGTCCAGCAGGAAGCCGTTCTCGGCGTCCGGCTGGGACATGCGGTCCTTGGCCATCCCGATGGTGACCTCGTCCGGCACCAACTGCCCAGCGTCCATGAAGGCGCGGGCCTGCTTGCCAAGGTCGGTGCCCTGACTGATGTTGGCACGGAAGAGATCGCCCGTGGAGATCTGCGGAATCGACAGGTTCTTGGCAAGGTACGCAGCCTGCGTTCCCTTGCCGGCACCGGGCGGCCCGACGAGGACGATTCGCATCAGCGGAGGAACCCTTCGTAATTGCGCTGCTGGAGCTGACTCTCGATCTGCTTCACGGTCTCCAGCCCCACACCCACGATGATCAGGATGCTCGTCCCGCCGAACGGGAAGTTGGCGTTCGCACCACCGAAGCCGGCCAACGCCATCGTCGGCACAAGAGCGATCAGACCCAAGTACAGCGAGCCCGGCCAAGTGATCCTGTTGAGCACGTAGCTCAGGTACTCGGCAGTAGGTCGACCAGCCCGGATACCCGGGATGAACCCACCATACTTCTTCATGTTGTCGGCGACTTCCTCGGGGTTGAACGAAATCGCCACATAGAAGAAGGCGAAGAAGACGATCAACAGGAAGTACGCCGTGATGTAGATCGGGTGGTCGCCCTTGACGAAGTTGTCCTTGATCCAGGTCGCCCAGCCCGCAGTGGAGTTGGAGAACTGGACGATCAGGGCCGGGATGTAGAGCAGCGAAGAAGCGAAGATGACGGGAATCACACCCGCCTGATTCACCTTCAGCGGAATGTACGTCGACGTACCGCCGTACGACCTGCGGCCGATCATGCGCTTCGCGTACTGCACCGGAATACGGCGCTGGGCCTGCTCGACGAAGACGACGAGGGCCACCATCACGAAGCCGATCAGGATGACGGTGCCGAACTCGATCCAGCCGTCGGCCAGCTTGCCACTGGTCTTGATGGCCCACAGGGAGCCGGGGAAGCTGGCGGCGATCGAGATGAACATCAGGATCGACATGCCGTTGCCGATGCCGCGGTCGGTGATGAGCTCACCGAGCCACATGACGGCCGCGGTGCCCGCGGTCATCGTGATCACCATGACGATGGTGGTGAAGATCGACTGGTCCGGCACGATCTGGTCGGCGACCGGGCAGCCGCTGAACAGCGCGCCACTGGTGGCGGTGGCCACCAGGCCGGTGCCCTGGAGGATGGCGAGCGCGACGGTCAGATAACGCGTGTACTGCGTGATCTTGGCCTGGCCGGACTGCCCCTCCTTCTTGAGCGTCTCGAGTCGGGGAATCACCACGGTCAGCAGCTGAAGAATGATGCTGGCCGTGATGTACGGCATGATGCCGAGCGCGAAGATCGTGATCTGCAGCAGTGCACCACCGCTGAACATGTTCACCAGGCCGAAGAGGCTGTTGTTGCCCTTGCTGGCCTGATCAACACAGGTCTGGACGTTCTCGTAGCTCACTCCCGGTACCGGGACGTGTGCCCCGAGCCGGTAGAGCACGATGATGCCGAGCGTGAAGAGCAGCTTCTTGCGCAGGTCGGGCGTCTTGAACGCCCGGGCGAACGCGGTGAGCACGGTGCCTCCTGCGACCCCCGCGCAATGCGTAGAGGTGACGGTCTTGAGGATCGACGAATACGTAATAGTCAAAGGTCCCCGGGCAGGCGCCCAGGGGGTTACCACACAACAACGCACGCCACCTTACCGGCGACCATGCCCACCTAGGAACGACCAACCGGGGATGCCTCAAATAAGAGGCATCCCCGGTCGGATGTTCAGGCCATCGAGTTGTCCGAGTTGTCTCAGACGAGCTCGGTGACGGTGCCGCCGGCGGCGGCAATCTTCTCCTTGGCGGAGCCGGAGACGGCGTCAACCGAAACCTGCAGTGCCACGGAGATCTCGCCCTGTCCGAGGACCTTGACGAGGTGGTTGTTGCGCACCGCACCCTTGGCGACCAGGTCGGCCACGGTGACCTCTCCACCCTCGGGGTAGAGCGTCGCGAGCTTGTCCAGGTTCACGACCTGGTACTCGGTGCGGAACGGGTTCTTGAAGCCCTTGAGCTTCGGGAGACGCATGTGGAGGGGCATCTGCCCACCCTCGAAGCGCTCCGGAACCTGGTAACGGGCCTTGGTGCCCTTGGTGCCACGACCGGCGGTCTTACCCTTGGACGCCTCACCACGACCCACACGGGTCTTGGCGGTCTTGGCGCCCGGGGCGGGCCGGAGGTCATGGGCCTTCAGCGGCTTGTTCTCCGCCATGTCAGTCGACCTCCTCAACCGTCACGAGGTGGCGGACGGTGTGCACCATTCCGCGGAACTCGGGGCGGTCCTCCTTGACAACCACGTCGTGCAGGCGCTTGAGCCCGAGCGAACGAAGGGTGTCGCGGTGGTTCTGCTTGCTGCCGATGTACGACTTCGTCTGCGTGATCTTGAGGCGAGCCATTACGCACCCGCTCCCGCACGTGCACGAAGCAGAGCCGCGGGGGCGACGTCCTCGAGGGGCAGACCACGGCGAGCCGCGATCTCCTCGGGACGCTGCAGGCCCTTGAGGGCCGCCACGGTCGCGTGCACGATGTTGATCGCGTTGGACGAGCCAAGCGACTTCGACAGGATGTCGTGAACGCCGGCGCACTCCAGAACGGCGCGCACCGGGCCACCGGCGATAACACCGGTACCGGGGGATGCCGGCTTCAGCAGCACGACACCTGCGGCCCGCTCGCCCGTGATCGGGTGAGGAATGGTGCCCTGGATGCGCGGAACCTTGAAGAAGTTCTTCTTGGCTTCTTCCACGCCCTTGGCAATGGCCGCGGGAACTTCCTTGGCCTTGCCGTAACCGACACCGACGGTGCCGTCACCATCGCCCACCACGACCAGCGCGGTGAAGCTGAAGCGACGACCACCCTTCACAACCTTGGCGACGCGGTTGATCGCGACAACGCGCTCAACGTACGCGGTCTTCTCGGCGGCAGCTGCGCCGCCGTCACGGCCCTTCCGGTCCCGCCGCTCGCCGCCACCGGCACCGCTTCCGCGGCGCTGGGGTCCAGCCATTGGATTTACCTCTCTCTGTTACGTCCGCTGTGCGTAGGAACCGGGGCTTAGAACTTCAGCCCGGCTTCACGGGCGGCGTCAGCCAGAGCGGCAATCCGCCCGGCGTACTGGTTACCACCGCGGTCAAACACGACGGCCTCGACGCCTGCGGCCTTGGCACGCTCAGCGACCAGGGCGCCGACCTGCTTGGCCTGGGTGCTCTTGTCGCCCTCGCCACCACGGATGGAAGCGTCCAGGGTCGACGCCGACGCGAGCGTGTGGCCCGCGATGTCGTCGATGACCTGAGCCACCATGTGGCGGTTGGACCGCGTCACGACCAAGCGCGGACGCTCCGGCGAACCGGAGATGTGCTTGCGGACGCGGATGTGGCGACGCTTGAGGGCGGCACGCTTGTAGGCGTCGCCCTTGGCGATCTTCACGCCGTATGCCATGGCTACTTACCAGCCTTTCCGACCTTGCGGCGGATGACCTCGCCGGCGTACTTGACGCCCTTGGCCTTGTACGGGTCAGGCTTCCGCAGCTTGCGGATCTTGGCCGCGGTCTCGCCGACCTTCTGCTTGTCGATGCCCTCGACGGAGAACTTCGTGGGGGACTCCACCTTGAAGGTGATGCCCTCCGGGGCCTCGATCAGGATCGGGTGGCTGTAGCCCAGGGCGAACTCCAGGTTGGAGCCCTTCGCCTGGACGCGGTAACCGACACCACTGATCTCGAGCGCCTTGGTGTATCCCTGGGTCACACCGGTGATCATGTTCGCCACCAGCGTGCGGGACAGGCCGTGAAGGGCCTTGTTCTGACGCTCGTCGTTCGGGCGGACGACGTTCAGAACGCCGTCCTCACCCTTGGTGACCTCGATCGGCGACGCAACGGTGTGCGAGAGGGTGCCCTTGGGGCCCTTCACCGCGACCGTACGGCCATCGATGGTGACGTCCACACCGGCGGGAACCTGGATGGGGAGCTTGCCGATTCGCGACATGAGCTATTCCTCCGTTCCCGACTACCAGACGTAGGCGAGGACTTCCCCACCTACGCCCTTCTTGCTGGCCTGCTGGCCGGTCAGGAGACCGTGGGACGTGGAGATGATCGCCACGCCCAGGCCGCCGAGGACCTTCGGCAGGTTGGTGGACTTTGCGTATACACGCAGACCCGGCTTCGAGATTCGCTTGATGCCGGCGATCGAGCGCTCGCGGTTCGGGCCGAACTTCAGCTCGAGGACGAGGTTCTTGCCGACCTCGGCGTCCTCGACCTTCCAGCCGGTGATGAAGCCCTCCTGCTGGAGGATCTCCGCGATGTGCGACTTGATCTTGCTGTGCGGCATCACGACGGAGTCGTGGTACGCCGAGTTCGCGTTACGCAGACGCGTGAGCATGTCTGCGATGGGATCAGTCATGGTCATGAATTGGCCTTCGGCCTCTCTCGCCGGGGTTTCCTGTATGCGCCATCCCTCTCCCCACTCAGAGGCAGGACGGGTGCGGTGCGGGGACCTACGGCGTAGTAAGTCGGTCTAGGGCGGCAGGCGCCCAACCCCACAAGCCTACGGCATGTGAGGGCGGGCTCCTGCCGACCAGATGCTTACCGAGAGCTTCCGTCAATTCCCAACGCCCAAAGGGCGAAGGAGAATTACCAGGAGCTCTTGGTCACGCCCGGCAGCTCGCCACGGTGAGCCATCTCACGAAGGCACACGCGGCACAGGCCGAACTTGCGGTAGACGGAGTGGGGCCGGCCGCAGCGCTGGCAGCGGGTGTACCCGCGAACGCCGAACTTCGGCTTACGGGCGGCCTTAGCGATCAGAGCCTTCTTCGCCACGGTCAGTTCTCCTTGAACGGGAAGCCGAGGTGACGAAGGAGGGCACGACCCTCGTCGTCATTGGTCGCCGTGGTGACCACGGTGATGTCCATGCCCCGGACCCGGTCGATCTTGTCCTGGTCGATCTCGTGGAACATGACCTGCTCCGTGAGACCGAAGGTGTAGTTGCCACGGCCGTCGAACTGCTTCGGCGACAGGCCACGGAAGTCACGGATACGCGGCAGCGCGAGCGACAGCGTACGGTCCAGGAACTCCCACATCCGGTCACCACGAAGGGTGACGTGGCAGCCGATCGGCTGACCCTCGCGCAGCTTGAACTGCGCGATGGACTTGCGGGCCTTGGTGACAGCCGGCTTCTGGCCGGTGATCGTGGTGAGGTCGCGCACGGCGCCATCGATCAGCTTGGAGTCGCGGGCGGCGTCGCCCACACCCATGTTGACCACGATCTTGACCAGGCCGGGAATCTGCATGACGTTCTCGTACGAGAACTCCTCACGCAGCTTGCCGGCGATTTCCTCGCGGTAGCGCGTCTTGAGACGCGGCGCAGTGGTGGCAGTCATCAGATGTCCTCACCGGTCCGCTTGGCAACGCGGATCTTGTTGCCCTCGTCGTCAAAGCGGTAGCCGACGCGGGTGACGACCTTGTTGCCGTCCTTCTCCACGACCAGCTGAACGTTGCTGACGTGAATCGGGGCCTCGGTGGTGACAATGCCACCCGTCTGCGAGCCGCGAGCCGTCTGACCGGCCTTGGTGTGCTTCTTGACCCGGTTGACACCCTCGACGAGGACGCGGTCCTGAGCGGGGTAGGCCACGATGACCTTGCCCTGCTTGCCCTTGTCCTTACCGGTGATGACCTGAACCAGGTCGCCCTTCTTGATCTTCATGCTTACAGCACCTCCGGCGCGAGCGAGATGATCTTCATGAACTTCTTCTCGCGCAGCTCACGGCCCACCGGGCCGAAGATACGGGTGCCGCGGGGGTCGCCGTCGTTCTTCAGAATGACGGCGGCGTTCTCGTCGAAGCGGATGTACGAGCCATCCTGACGACGACGCTCCTTGACGGTGCGAACGATGACGGCCTTGACGACGTCACCCTTCTTCACGTTGCCACCGGGGATCGCGTCCTTGACGGTGGCGACGATGACGTCACCGATGCCCGCGTAGCGGCGACCCGAACCACCGAGAACACGGATGGTGAGGATTTCCTTCGCACCCGTGTTGTCGGCGACGCGAAGTCGCGACTCCTGCTGGATCACGTCTATCTCCTGATCGTCTGCCGGTTCCCGGCGGGGGCCACTCCGTTAGCGGAGCGGACCCCCACCGAGCCTGGCGGAACTTGCCTGAGGGGAATGCCCCTCAGGAATTACTTGGCCTTCTCGAGGATCTCGACGACGCGCCACCGCTTCGTGGCGGACAGCGGCCGGGTCTCCATCAGGAGGACGCGGTCGCCGACGCCTGCGGCGTTCTGCTCGTCGTGCGCCTTGAGCTTGTTCGTACGGCGGATGACCTTGCCGTACAGCGCGTGCTTGACACGGTCCTCGACAGCGACGACGACGGTCTTGTCCATCTTGTCGCTGACGACCAGGCCCTCACGGGTCTTGCGGAAACCGCGGTCGGTGTTCGTCTCAGTCACAGTCTTCTCGCTCATCAGGCGCTCTCCACCGTCTCGATGCCCAGCTCGCGCTCGCGCATCAGGGTGTAGATCCGGGCGATGTCCTTACGGACGGACTTGAGCCGGCCGTGGTTCTCGAGCTGCCCGGTCGCCGCCTGGAAGCGGAGGTTGAACAGCTCTTCCTTGGCCTCGCGGAGCTTGTTGAGGAGCTCCTCGTTGCCCAGCTCGCGCAGCTCGGACGCCTTGGTACCGGCCGACATCACGACTCACCTGCCTCGCGCCGAACGATCCGGCACTTCATCGGAAGCTTGTGAGCAGCGCGGGTAAGCGCCTCACGAGCAATCTTCTCGTTCGGGTAGGACAGCTCGAACATCACCCGACCCGGCTTGACGTTCGCGATCCACCACTCGGGAGAACCCTTACCGGAACCCATGCGGGTCTCGGCAGGCTTCTTCGTCAGGGGACGGTCCGGGTAGATGTTGATCCAGACCTTGCCGCCACGCTTGATGTGGCGGGTCATCGCGATACGAGCTGCCTCGATCTGGCGGTTCGTCACGTACGCCGGGGTCAGCGCCTGGATGCCGTACTCGCCGAACGCAACCTGCGTGCCACCCTTGGACATACCGCTGCGCTTCGGGTGGTGCTGCTTGCGGTGCTTGACCCTACGGGGGATCAGCATTTCGGTCAGGCCTCCGTTCCGGTGCTCTCAGCCGGAGCAGCGGCGGCGGGAGCCTCGGCCTTGGGGGCCTCGGCTGCCGACGCGGACTGCTGCGGCTTGCGACCGCGACCGCCACGCTCGCCACCGCGGCCACCGCGGCCGGCCGGGCGGTCAGCGCCGCCACGGGCCGGGCGGTTGCCAGCGCGGGCAGCAGCGTTCTCGGCGCGGACCTCGGCGATGTTCTTGACGTCGCCCTTGTAGATCCAGACCTTCACACCGATGCGGCCGAAGGTCGTCTTGGCCTCGAAGAAGCCGTAGTCGACGTTCGCGCGGAGCGTGTGCAGGGGCACACGGCCCTCGCGGTAGAACTCCGAGCGGGACATCTCGGCGCCGCCGAGGCGACCACCGCACTGGATCTTGATGCCCTTGGCGCCGGCCTTCATCGAGCTCTGCATGCTCTTGCGCATGGCACGACGGAAGGAGACGCGGGAGGAGAGCTGCTCGGCGACGGCCTGGGCCACCAGCTGAGCGTCCACCTCGGGGTTCTTGACCTCGAGGATGTTCAGCTGGACCTGCTTGCCGGTCAGCTTCTCCAGCTCGCCACGGATGCGGTCGGCCTCGGCGCCACGGCGACCGATGACGATGCCCGGGCGGGCGGTGTGGATGTCAACGCGGACGCGGTCGCGGGTGCGCTCGATCTCGACCTTCGAGATGCCGGCCCGCTCCATGCCCTTCGTCATCATGCGACGAATGGCGACGTCTTCCTTGACGTAGTCCTTGTACAGCTTGTCGGCGTACCAACGGGACTTGAAGTCCGTGGTAATGCCGAGCCGGAACCCGTGCGGGTTTACCTTCTGGCCCATTACCGGGTTCCTTCCTTGCTGCTGACGACCACGGTGATGTGGCTGGTCCGCTTACGGATCCGGTAGGCACGGCCCTGAGCACGCGGACGGAACCGCTTCAGGGTCGGGCCCTCGTCCACGTACGCCTCGCTGATGACCAGCGAAGAGGCGTCGGTGTGGTCGTAGTTGTGTGCGGCGTTGGCAATGGCGCTGTCCAGCACCTTGCCAACCGGCACGCTCGCGGCCTGCGGGGCGAAACGCAGGACCGCCTGAGCCTCCGTGGCGTCCATGCCACGGATGAGGTCCACCACGCGGCGGGCCTTCATGGGCGTGACGCGGATGTACCGCGCCTGGGCCCTGGCTTCCATGGTTGTCCCTTCGGTGTAAGTCATAGTCGTTTCCACCCCGCGGTTAGCGGCGCTTCGACTTCCGGTCGTCCTTGACGTGGCCGCGGAAGGTGCGAGTCGGCGAGAACTCGCCGAGCTTGTGGCCGACCATCGACTCGGTGACGAACACCGGGACGTGGATCTTGCCGTTGTGCACCGCGATGGTGTGACCCAGCATGGCCGGGACGATCATCGAGCGACGGGACCAGGTCTTGATGACGTTCTTGGTGCCTGCCTCGTTCTGTACGTCCACCTTCTTGATGAGGTGGCCGTCGACGAAGGGCCCCTTCTTGAGACTGCGCGGCATCTAAACCCGCTCCTAGCGCTTCTTGTTCGTCTTGCGGCGGCGGACGATGTACTTGCTCGATGCCTTCTTCGGCGAGCGAGTACGACCCTCCTTCTGACCCCACGGCGAGACCGGGTGGCGACCACCGGAGGTCTTGCCCTCACCACCACCGTGCGGGTGGTCAACCGGGTTCATCGCAACACCGCGGACGGTCGGGCGGACGCCCTTCCAGCGCATGCGGCCGGCCTTGCCCCAGTTGATGTTCGACTGCTCGGCGTTGCCGACCTCGCCGATGGTGGCGCGGCAGCGGGCGTCGACCAGGCGGATCTCACCCGACGGCATACGAAGGTGGGCCATGGTGCCCTCCTTCGCCAGCAGCTGCACGGAGGCACCCGCGGAACGGGCGAACTTCGCGCCGCCGCCGGGCCGCAGCTCGATGGCGTGGATGGTCGTACCGACCGGGATGTTGCGCAGCGCCAGGTTGTTGCCGGGCTTGATGTCGGCGGCCGGGCCGTTCTCGACACGGTCGCCCTGCGCCAGGCCACGCGGCGCGATGATGTAGCGCTTCTCGCCGTCTGCGTAGTGCAGGAGCGCGATGCGCGCGGTGCGGTTCGGGTCGTACTCGATGTGCGCGACCTTGGCCGGCACGCCGTCCTTGTCGTGACGACGGAAGTCGATCACTCGGTAGGCGCGCTTGTGGCCACCGCCCTGGTGGCGAACGGTCACACGACCGGCGTTGTTACGGCCGCCCTTGCTGTGCAGGGGGCGGACCAGCGACTTCTCCGGCGTGGACCGCGTGATCTCGACAAAGTCGGCGACGCTGGAGCCACGACGGCCCGGGGTCGTCGGCTTGTACTTGCGGATACCCATTTCTCAGTCCTCGTCCGATTCCGGACGACTCGACCTCCGTCAGGAGGTCGGGCCGCCGAAGATGTCGATACGGTCGCCCTCGGCGAGGGTCACGATGGCGCGCTTGGTGTCAGCGCGCTTGCCGAAACCGGTCTTGGTGCGCTTGCGCTTACCCTGCCGGTTGATCGTGTTGACCCCGGTGACCTTGACCGAGAAGACCGCTTCCACGGCCTGCTTGATCTGGGTCTTGTTGGAGCCGGGCGCGACGATGAACGTGTACTTGTTCTCGTCGAGCAGCGCGTAGCTCTTCTCGGAAACGACCGGCTTGACGAGAACGTCGCGCGGGTCCGAGTAGGTCTTGCTGGTAACGGTCGCCTCGCTCATCAGGCGTCGCTCCCTTCGGTCTCAGCGGTCTGGGGGCCAGACACGAAGGACTCGAAGGCGGCCTGGGTGAAGACCACGTCGTCAGAGACGATCACGTCGTACGTGTTCAGCTGGCCCGGCTCCAGGATGTGCACCTGGGGCAGGTTGCGGGCGGACAGCCACGCGGCCTCGTCGGCGCGATCGACGACCAGGAGCAGGTTCTTGCGCTCCGAGATCTTGCCGAACAGCGTCTTCGCGGCCTTCGTGGAGACTGCACCGTCGACCACGCCGGTGACGACGTGGATACGCGAGTGGCGTGCCCGGTCGGAGAGGGCACCGCGCAGGGCAGCGGCCTTCATCTTCTTCGGGGTCCGCTGCGAGTAGTCACGCGGCTGCGGGCCGTGGACGACGCCACCGCCGGCGAACTGCGGCGCACGGGTCGAACCCTGGCGCGCGCGGCCGGTGCCCTTCTGGCGGTACGGCTTGCGGCCACCACCACGGACTTCGCCGCGGGTCTTGGTCTTGTGCGTGCCCTGACGGGCAGCTGCCAGCTGTGCGACAACGACCTGGTGGATCAGCGGAACGCTGGTCTTCGCGTCGAAGATCTCCGAGGGGAGCTCGACGGTACCGGCCTTGTCGCCTGCCGGCGAAAGGATGTCAATGGTGCTCATTACCTCAAGCCCCCTTGGCCGCGGTACGGACCAGGACGAGGCCGCCGTTCGGACCGGGGACTGCGCCCTTGATGAGGAGCAGACCCTTCTCCGCGTCAACCGCGTGGATGGTCAGGTTCTGGGTGGTGACACGCTCGTTGCCCATGCGACCCGCCATGCGCATGCCCTTGAAGACACGGCCGGGGGTGGCACAGCCACCGATGGAGCCGGGCATGCGGTGCACACGGTGGGCACCGTGGGACGCCTTGCCACCCTTGAAGTTGTGACGCTTCATCACACCGGCGAAGCCCTTGCCCTTGCTCTTGCCCGTGACGTCAACCTTGACGCCGGACTCGAACACCTCGGCAGTGACCTCCTGGCCCAGCGTGTACTCGCTGGCGTCAGGGGTGCGGAGCTCCACCAGGTGGCGGCGCGGGGTCACGTCGGCCTTGGCGAAGTGGCCCTTGAGGGGCTTGTTCACCTTGCGCGGGTCGATCTCGCCGAAGGCGATCTGGACCGCCTCGTAGCCGTCGCTGTCGTTGGTGCGGACCTGGGTGACGACGCAGGGCCCGGCCTTGACGACGGTCACCGGGACGACCCGGTTGTTCTCGTCCCAGACCTGGGTCATGCCGAGCTTCTCGCCCAGGACGCCCTTAATGTTCTTAGCCATCTCGCGCGTCACCTCAGAGCTTGATCTCGATGTCGACGCCCGCCGGCAGGTCGAGACGCATCAGCGAGTCAACCGTCTTCGGCGTGGGGTCGAGGATGTCGATGAGGCGCTTGTGCGTGCGCATCTCGAAGTGCTCGCGCGAGTCCTTGTACTTGTGCGGCGACTTGATGACGCAGTACACGTTCTTCTCAGTGGGCAGCGGCACCGGGCCCGCGACCGACGCACCAGTGCGGGTCACCGTCTCGACGATCTTCTTCGCCGAGGAGTCGATGACCTCGTGGTCGTAGGCCTTGAGCCGGATGCGGATCTTCTGTCCCGCCATGGCTACTAGTAGTCCTGTCTCTCGTAACGCTCTGGAACCCGGGGGTTCTAAAGACTCCGTCTCCGACCCACGCGGTCGGGCGTGTCGCATCCCCTCTACGCAGATCTCCCGAAGGATTTCCCAACCAAGGGGGTGCGGGCCCGAGGACCGCGAGACCGGGGGCGGAACACCCACCGGGTGCCTGGCCGGTGCCCCACTGACGCTTCCCGGAAGATTCCCGTACGTCCGACCCGCAGGGGGTCGACGAGTACTGTGGGACTCGCTTCCGGTCCTCCCGGCGGGAGGCGCGCAGCATTGACACTCAACCGAGCAACCTGGTCAGTGTGCCATACGGGGCGTGAGCCTGGCCAATCGGGCGGAGGATCTTACCCCGCGCGGTCGCTCGATCAAACGCGGGCGCGCAGCGGGAGCAGTGCCGGGCGCCGCTCATCGTAATTCGGTCGAGCGCCGTACGGCCCCGCCCCTACAGTGACCGGCCGGGCACGCCGTCGTCATCAGGGGCATCGATCATGCGTACGCACTATCCGCGCACCGCTCACCTGCCCTGGTCACCGGGGGCCACCTCGGACGACGTACGGATCGCGGACCTCTCCGGGCTGACCGGTCGCGAGGTCGTCGTCACCGAGAAGCTGGACGGCGAGAACACCACGCTCTACGCCGACGGGCTCCACGCCCGTTCGCTCGATTCCGCCCATCACCCCTCGCGAGGGTGGGTGAAGGCGCTGCAGGGCCGGATCGGGGCCCGTATACCCGAGGGGTGGCGGGTGTGCGGGGAGAACATGTTCGCGCGCCATTCGATCGCGTACGACGGCCTGGAGAGCTTCTTCTACGGCTTCTCCGTCTGGGACGGGGAGCACTGCCTGGACTGGGACCGGACCGTGGCGTTCCTGCGGGACCTGGGGATACCGGTGCCGCCGGTGCTGTGGCGCGGAGTGTTCGACGCCCGCGCCGAGAAGGCGCTTCGGGCGCTGAAGCTCGACACCGGACGGCAGGAGGGTTACGTCGTGCGGCCCGCGGACGGTTTCGGCGCGGCGGACTTCGGGCGCCGGGTGGCGAAGTGGGTGCGGCCCGGACACGTACGGACCGATACGCACTGGATGCACGCCTCCGTCGTGGAGAACGGGCTCGGCCCGGCCGCCGCCCTGTGGGCCGTACGGTCGGGGGCGCCGGTCGACGCGGCGGCACTGGCCGACGCGGCAGGCACGGCACCGGGGGATGCCGGGGCTGCCGTCGCGATGGGCGATTTGCTCGACGCGTCGGGCCGGACGGGCGACGACCGGCTGACCGGCGTGCTGGCCGCGCTGCTGCACCGCGGACGGCGTGCGGAGCTGGCGCCCGCGCTGGCGGGGGCGCTGGGGATGCCATCGGCCCGGCGCATCGCGGATCTCGTCGGACTGCACCCCGCACTGCACCGCCCGTACCCGGACGAGGAGCGCAGGACCGGCCTGGTCCGGATGTCGTTCGCCACCGATCTGCCACTGCTGCACGCGCTGGCCGCGGCCGTGGCGGACACCGACGGGGCGCGCGAACAGGTGGAGTGGTCGGCGCTGCACGCGGAGGACGTACGGGAACCGGCCGGGCTGCGCGAGGCATTCACGGATCTGGCGCCGGCGGCAGCCGACCGCTGCCGGGCGCAGGCACGTGAGGCATACGCCCTGGGCCGGGTCACCACCGCCGAGGAGGCCGTCGCCGCGACTTGGCGGTGGCGGACCGGGGACTTCCCGCGCCTGGTCCATCTGGTCGGCCCCTCCGGCAGTGGCAAGAGCACCTTCGCGCGCGCTCTGCCCGGTGTCGACACGTATCTCTCGCTCGACGATCTGCGGCTGGCCCGGGGATCGCGCGCCGATCAGAAGGCCAACGGGGAGGTGCTGCGCGAGGGGCTCGACCGGCTGGACACCGCGCTCGCCGCAGGTGGCACGGTCGTCTGGGACGCCACCTCGCTCAACGCGCACCAGCGCTCCCTGGTGCATGCGGTCGCCCGGCGCAGGGACGCGCTGCTCACCCACGCCGTGGCCCTGGTCGACAAGGCGGAACTGATCCGGCGCAACGAACGCCGCACCCACCCGGTGCCCCCTCAGGTGCTGACTTCGCAGCTGCACCGGCTCGTACCCCCGTACCCCGGCCAGGCGCACCGCACCTGGTACATCGGCGCGAGCGGAACCGTGGAGGACAGGGCATAAATGCGTACCAGCGAGGAGATCTACCACCGGGTCCGCTGGGACGCCCGGTTCGACCCGGCGCGCTTCGTGATGGGCGTGGCACAGCGCGGGACCGTGCCCAAGCGGGTGCCGCTGCCCCGGTTCACGCCCGGCGGGGACATTCCCTGGCACCGGGTGCTGTTCTTCGAGGCCGACGGTGAGGTGGTGTGGGACCGTTCCTCGGGCGTGGACCGGATCGACGCGACGGACGCCGGACGGGCGCGCACCTCGCGCCGGCTGCCGTCCCCGTACTTCACCTCCCGTACGCCGCACGCGTACTCCGTACCGGAGGCCGCCTGGACACCCGTGCCCGAGCACGCACCGGCGCCCGCGCAATCCGCTTCCCTGACACTGCTGACCTGGAACACCCTCTGGGACCGCTACGACAGCGACCGCATCGACACCGCCCGGCGCCGGCCACTGCTCCTCGACGCCCTGCGCGCGGCGGACGCGGATGTCATCGCTCTCCAGGAGGCCGAACCCGCCCTGCTCGGACTGCTGTTGGCCACGCCCTGGGTCCGCGAGAGCTACATCCTCTGGGCAGACCCGGCCGGCCGGGATGCCGCCGACTGCGGTCTGCTGCTGCTCAGCAGAGTCCCCGTGCGGGAGGCGGGCCTGCATGTCCTCGGCCCGCACAAGGCGGTCGCCGCCGTGGTCGTGGAGACCGCGGAAGGACCGGTCACGGTCGCCGTCACCCATCTCAGCAGCGACCACTCGGCGAACGGCCCCGCCCGGCGCGATGCCGAACTGGCCGATCTGGCAGCGGGGTTGGCCGCGATCGAGGGCGATGTGATGCTGCTCGGCGACTTCAACGACGGCGGCGACACTCCGCAGGACCGGCTGGGGATGGCGGACGCCTGGAGCCGGGTGCACGGCGCGGGCGACCGGACGCCGACCTTCGATCCGTCCGTCAATCCGCTGGCCGCTGTCTCCTCCCTGACGGGGCGTGCGTCCCGGCTGGACCGGGTGCTGGTCCGCTCGGAGCGGCTGCGGCCCGTGTCGGCGGCGCTGCTGGGCGACGTACCGACGCCGGATGGGCTGTACGTGTCGGACCACTTCGGGGTACGGGTGGAGCTGACCGGGGCGGCGGAGGACGGATCGGAAGCCGACGCGGCGGAAATCGTCCGCCGGGTGGCCGCCGCCCTGCCCGGGGGCCGCGTCCATCCGGTCGGTTCGCGGCGGATCGGCTGTGCGCTGCCCGGCGCCGATGTGGATCTGGTCGCAGCGCTGCCCGGTGACGGGGATCTCCCGGGGATACGGGATCGGCTGACCGCTGCCCTGCCGGAGGCCGTCGATCTTCGTGAGGTGACCGGTGCGCGCGTACCCGGTCTGCGTTTCTGCCTCGACGGGCTCCGGGTGGACCTGGTGACCGTCGCGACCGGTGACCTCTCCCCGGACCTGGCGGTCGCCCGCCGTACCGAACTGGGCGAGGCGGCGGCCACGGCGCTCAGCGCGGTGAGCGACGCGGACGCGGTGCTCGCGGCGGCGGACCCGCACCGGGCCGCGTTCACCCGCCTCGCGCGCGAGGTGAAGGCCTGGGCCCGGGCACGCGGCCTGGACTCCGCACCGTGCGGCCACCTGCCCGGCCTCGCCTGGTCCGTACTGGCGGCCCGTACCGCCCACGAGGCCGGTGATCTGCCGCCGCTCCCCCTGCTCCGGCACTTCTTCGCGACCTGGGCCGCGTGGGACTGGAACCGGCCGGTCGGCTCCGGGGAGGCGGGCGAACTCCCCCTCACCGTGCTGACTCCGACCGCCCCCGTCCGCTCCTGCACCTCGCAGGTCTCTCCCGCAGGCCGCGACCTCATCACCGAGGAACTCTTCCGCGCCTGGGAGATCCTGGAGTCCGCCACCGTCTCCGACCCCGTACCGCACGCCCTGCTCTGCGCCCCGCCGCCCCTGCACCTCCGTCACGCCGCCTGGGCGATCGTCTCCGTACACCCCGGCCCCGACGAGGGCCGCTTCCGGGGCCGGCTCCTGGCCCTGCTCGCCGCTCTCGCCGAAGCGGGCTCCCCGGACGCCCACGCCTGGCCCCGCCCGTTCGGCGCAGACGCGTCCCGCATCCAGTACGCCATCGGCCTGGGACGGACCCCGCCGGGCGAGGCCCGGCTCGCGGAGATCGGCGCCCGGCTGCTGCGTGGCATCCCGGAAGCGGGCCTGCGCCGGGCGGGTCGGGGCGCGGCACCGGAGCTGCGATGACGGAAGCCGGCGGCAACCCACCTGCGAGAATCCAGCCGTGAACGAGAGCACCATTGCGGCCTGGGACCTGCGCCCCGCCGAGCCGGAGGACGTCGAGGTCATGGCCGAGCTGAGAGCCACCGTCATGCGCCCCGACCTGGAGCGTCTCGGGCGCTACGACGAGCACCGCGTACGACAGCGGCTGCGGGACGTCTACGCACCGGAGCACACGTCGGTCGTCGTCGCGGACGGCGAGTTCGCGGGCTGCGTCACCCTGCGGCCGGTCGAGGACGGGCTGTGGCTGGAGAACTTCTACCTCTCCCCCACCCTCCAGGGCCGCGGCATCGGCACCGCCGTGCTGCGCTCGCTGCTCGCGCGGGCCGATGAGGAGGGCTCGACCGTGCGCCTGGACGTGCTGCAGGGCAGCGCCGCCCGCGCGCTCTACGAACGGCACGGGTTCGCCGAGGAACGGCAGGACCCGATCGACGTGTTCATGGTGCGCACTCCCGCACGCTAGGCCGTCCGGGCCCTTCGGCCCACACCCGTAAGAACCCAGGCAACCCACCCCCGGGAATCTCCGTCTATCCCCCCGCAGCAGCGGTCGGCCCCCCCGCCGCCGCCTGCACGGATTCGGTACGCAGCACAGGGCCGCACAGCCACCCGCTGCGGGGGAAGTGGACGGAGCACGGTGTGACGGATCGACCTGCGTTGCGCGCATCTCCCACAGGAGTGCCGCGGCGCACTCTGCTGACGGCGGCGGCCGGTGCGATGGGCGCGGCAGCCCTCAGCGCCTGCACCGCGCCTTCGCCGCCCCGCCGCCGCAACCCCACCGCGGACCCGACGCCCGGCCTGCCGATCAGCGCCTCGCACCCGGCCCTGATGATGCAGATCCTCGCCCACCCTGACGACGACCTGTACTTCATGAACCCGGACACGCAGCAGGCCCTCGACACGGGAACGCCGCTGGTCTGTGTCTATCTGACCGCGGGCGAGGCCAACGGCATCAACCGTGTGCCCGGCCGCCCGCTGCCCGCCCCCGACAAGGCCGCGTACTCCTCCTCCCGCCATCAGGGGCTCCGGCAGGCGTACGCGACGCTGCTGGGCCTGGGCAGGTTCACGGACTGGCAGAAATCCGTCATCGGCCTGCACGGCAACCACCGCGCCGAGATCAACAGCCTCAGCAACGGCGGCCGCAAGGTCCAGCTGATCTTCATCAACACCGCCATGCACACCTCGTACGGGCGTCTCGGGCTGCCCAGCCTCTGGCAGGACCGCAGGCTCGTCCTGCCGACCGTCGTCGCCGACGACTCCCCGTTGACGCGGGCGGGTTCGTACACGTACGACGGGCTGATCGACGTCCTGGTCGGGCTGTTCGACCGGTTCCGGCCGAGCGCCGTGCACACCATGGACCCGGACCCCGACGTCCAGCACAGCAGCGAACTCGTCCGTCGCCGGGACAGCGAGCAGCAGGGCTACTCCGACCACCCCGACCACACCGCGACCGCGCTGTTCACCTGGACGGCGCTGATCCGATGGGTGGCGCAGGCCACCGAGGACGGCGGTGAGGTGCCGAGCTTCGCCACCACGGCGTTCCGCGGCTACTACAACCGGCACTGGCCGAAGAATCTGCCGCCCGCCGTGCTGGCGGAGAAGGCCTCGCACCTGGTGTCGTACGGGGGTTCGATCCAATGGCGCTGCGGCAACTCCGCGGGCTGCGGGGACTACAACGTGGGCGGCAACCGGCCGCTGACCAACCGGAAGGGCTGGGTACGGTCCACCCACTACCGCTACCCGGGGCCCCGGCCCGCCGTCGCCACCGACTCGGACGGCAGGCTCGTCGCGTACGGGGTGCTGGGGCTGCGGGCGGTGCGATGGCGCGAGAGCGCGCCGGGCAGCGGGGTGTGGGACACGCCGCACGACCTCGGCGGCGGCCCGCTCGCCCCGGTCCTGGGCAGCGCGATCCTGCCGGACGGGCGGCAGTTCCTCTTCGGGCTCCGGTTCGCGGCGCTCAGCGGGCACGGGGCGGACAACGAACGCGAGATCGTCGCGCTGGAGCAGCGTTTTCCCGGCGGCGGCTTCCGTGCTTGGCAGGGACTGGGAAACCCGGTGCGGGATCACGACGGCGGGCGCCGGATCGGCGTCCCGGTCGCGATCGCCGCCCCCGACGGGCGCGTCCACCTCTTCGTACGGAACGCGGAGAAGGGCCTCAGTACGCGGGTACGGGACACGGACGGCCGGTGGAGCGGGTGGCGGGACACGGGCGGGGGCGAGGTCCAGGACGGGCTGACCACTGTGGTGGACGACGCGGGGTGTGTCCATGTCTTCGCGGCGGGCCATTACGCGGTGCATCACTGGACCCAGGACGCGCCCGGGGATGAGGTCACCGCACGCACCCAGATCAGCGGCGTACCGGTGCCGGGGGACGGCCCGGCCGCGCTGCCCGGTGCGGACGGGACCGTCGAGCTGTTCTACCGCGCGGCGGCGAAGGCCCGCCTGACGACCGTAATGACAGGGGAGACGGCTGACGAGACCGGCATCGACGGATACGGGCGGCTGATCGAGGACCGGGCGGGCTTCGACGGATACGGGCCGGTGTACGCCGCCGGGTCGCCGCACAACCCGGTGCTGCTCGGCCGCACCGCGAAGGGCTGGATCCAGCTCCGTACGTCCGAGCGGCTCTCCGTACGGAAGCGTGGGCCGGTGGCGCTGGACGGGCCCGCACTGCATGTCGGCAGGGACGGGCGGCCGACGGTGGTGGCCCTGGGGCCCGACGCCCTGCCGTGGCTCTGGCGCCCCTGAGAAGTCTCAGAACATGCCGAAGGGCCCCGGTCCACCGCTTGCGCGGCGGGCCGGGGCCCTTCTTGGTGCTCTGTGCGGAGCAACCAGGTCAGACAGTCAGGTATTTACTTGACGATCTTGGTGACCTGGCCGGCGCCCACGGTCCGGCCACCCTCACGGATGGCGAACTTCAGGCCCTCTTCCATGGCGACCGGCTGGATCAGCACGACGTTCATGACGGTGTTGTCGCCCGGCATGACCATCTCGGTGCCCTCGGGAAGGGTCACAACGCCCGTCACGTCCGTGGTACGGAAGTAGAACTGCGGGCGGTAGTTGTTGAAGAAGGGGGTGTGACGGCCACCCTCGTCCTTCGACAGGATGTAGGCCTGGGCCTCGAACTCGGTGTGCGGCGTAACCGAACCGGGCTTGATGATGACCTGGCCGCGCTCGACGTCCTCGCGCTTGATGCCACGGAGGAGCAGACCGACGTTCTCACCGGCCTGGCCCTCGTCGAGCAGCTTGCGGAACATCTCGATGCCGGTGACCGTGGTGGTGGTCTTCTCCTGCTTGATACCGACGATGTCGACGGTCTCGTTGACCTTCAGGACACCACGCTCGATACGACCGGTGACGACGGTGCCACGACCGGTGATCGTGAAGACGTCCTCGATCGGCATCAGGAACGGCTTGTCGACGTCGCGCTCGGGCTGCGGGATCGACTCGTCGACGGCCTTCATCAGGTCGAGGACGGTCTGGCCCCACTCCTTGTCGCCCTCGAGGGCCTTGAGCGCCGAGACCTTGACGACCGGAAGGTCGTCGCCCGGGAACTCGTACTCGGAGAGGAGCTCACGGACCTCGAGCTCGACGAGCTCCAGGATCTCCTCGTCGTCCACCATGTCGGCCTTGTTCAGGGCGACAACGATGTACGGAACGCCGACCTGGCGGGCCAGGAGCACGTGCTCCTTGGTCTGCGGCATCGGGCCGTCTGTGGCGGCGACCACGAGGATGGCGCCGTCCATCTGCGCCGCACCCGTGATCATGTTCTTGATGTAGTCGGCGTGACCCGGGCAGTCGACGTGCGCGTAGTGACGCGACTCCGTCTGGTACTCGACGTGCGCGATCGAGATCGTGATACCGCGCTGGCGCTCCTCGGGAGCCTTGTCGATCTGGTCGAAGGCCGAGGCCTCGTTCAGGTCCGGGTACGCGTCGTGCAGCACCTTGGTAATGGCGGCCGTGAGGGTCGTCTTACCGTGGTCGATGTGACCGATGGTGCCGATGTTGACGTGCGGCTTAGTCCGCTCGAACTTCGCCTTCGCCACTGGGTCCTCCTGTGGAGTGGTTCTGTACGCCTTGCTTCATCGGCGCCAGGTGATCTTTGCTGGAATGCCGGGGCCGGGGGCATTCACCGCATTGCTTGCGCTCTGCGACGAATGCCCCACCAGGCTCCGGTGACAAGCCTAAAGCGTGAGCTCGGGAGAGTTACTCGCCCTTGGCCTTCGCGATGATCTCCTCGGCGACGTTCCGCGGAACCTCGGCGTAGGAGTCGAACTGCATCGAGTAGCTTGCGCGACCCGAGGTCTTGCTACGGAGGTCTCCGACGTAGCCGAACATCTCCGAGAGGGGCACGAGGCCCTTCACGACGCGAGCGCCGCTGCGCTCCTCCATGGCCTGGATCTGGCCACGGCGGGAGTTGAGGTCGCCGATGACATCGCCCATGTAGTCCTCGGGCGTGGTGACCTCGACGGCCATCATCGGCTCGAGGAGCACGGGGGACGCCTTGCGGGCACCCTCCTTGAACGCCTGCGAACCGGCGATCTTGAAGGCGAGCTCGGAGGAGTCGACCTCGTGGTAACCACCGTCGAGAAGGGTGACGCGGACGCCCACCATCTCGTAACCGGCCAGGATGCCGAACTGCATGGCCTCCTGAGCACCCGCGTCCACCGAGGGGATGTACTCACGGGGGATGCGGCCACCGGTGACCTTGTTGACGAACTCGTAGGACGCGTCGCCACCCTCAAGGGGCTCAAGGGCGATCTGCACCTTCGCGAACTGGCCGGTACCACCAGTCTGCTTCTTGTGCGTGTAGTCGATGCGCTCGACGGCCTTGCGGATCGTCTCGCGGTACGCGACCTGCGGCTTGCCGACGTTCGCCTCGACGCGGAACTCGCGCTTCATGCGGTCGACGAGCACCTCGAGGTGAAGCTCACCCATACCACCGATGATGGTCTGGCCGGTCTCCTCGTCGGAGTGCACCTGGAAGGACGGGTCCTCCTCGGAGAGGCGCTGGATGGCGACACCCAGCTTCTCCTGGTCGCCCTTGGACTTGGGCTCGATGGCGACCTGAATGACCGGCGCCGGGAAGTCCATGGACTCCAGGATGACCGGGTTCTTGTCGTCACACAGCGTCTCACCGGTGGTGGTCTGCTTCAGGCCCATGACGGCGATGATGTCGCCGGCGCCCACCGACGCGATCTCCTCACGCTTGTTCGCGTGCATGCGGTAGATCTTGCCGATGCGCTCCTTCTTGCCCTTGACCGAGTTCAGCACCGCGGTGCCGGCCTCGAGGCGACCGGAGTAGATCCGGACGAAGGTGAGCTTGCCGAGGTGCGGGTCGCTCGCAATCTTGAACGCCAGGCCGGAGAACGGCTCGTCGTCCGAGGGCTTGCGCTTGATGACAACCTCGGGGTCCTTGACGTCGTGGCCCTCGATGGCCTCGACGTCCAGGGGAGAAGGCAGGTAGCGGACGACCGCGTCGAGCAGGGGCTGGACGCCCTTGTTCTTGAACGCCGTGCCACAGAACACCGGGGTGACGGTGAGGGAACCGGCGCCGCCCTTCGATGCGAGGGTGATCCGACGGATCGCCTCGTGCAGCTGGTCCTGGGTGGGCTCGACGCCCTCCAGGTACAGCTCCATCATCGCGTCGTCGTTCTCGGAGACGGCCTCAAGGAGCTTGCCGCGCCATTCCTCGGCCGCCTCCTTGAGGTTGTCCGGGATCTCGACGGTGTCGTACATCTCGCCCTTGGCGGCCTCTTCGGGGTACACGAAGGCCTTCATCGACACGAGGTCAACGACGCCTCGGAAGTCCGCCTCCGCACCGATAGGGAGCTGCATGACGATCGGGACCGCGCCAAGGCGCTGGACGATCATGTCGACACAACGGAGGAAGTCGGCACCGGTGCGGTCGAGCTTGTTGACGAAGCAGATACGCGGCACGCCGTAGCGGTCCGCCTGACGCCAGACGGTCTCGGACTGCGGCTCGACGCCCGCCACACCGTCGAACACGGTGACAGCGCCGTCGAGGACGCGGAGCGAACGCTCCACCTCGACGGTGAAGTCGACGTGACCCGGGGTGTCGATGATGTTGATGGTGTGGTCAACATCATTGAGCGGCCAGTGACAGGTCGTCGCGGCGGACGTGATCGTGATGCCGCGCTCCTGCTCCTGCTCCATCCAGTCCATCGTGGCAGCGCCGTCGTGGACTTCACCGATCTTGTACGAAACGCCGGTGTAGAACAGGATCCGCTCAGTGGTGGTCGTCTTGCCCGCGTCGATGTGGGCCATGATCCCGATGTTGCGGACCTTGGCCAGGTCAAGCGAAGTGGTGGCCATAAGGCTCAATCTTCTCTCGGTCTCGATGTGGGTAGCGACTACCAGCGGTAGTGCGCGAAGGCCTTGTTGGACTCGGCCATCTTGTGGGTGTCCTCGCGCTTCTTGACGGCAGCGCCAAGACCGTTGGAGGCGTCGAGCAGCTCGTTCATGAGGCGCTCGGTCATGGTCTTCTCGCGGCGGGCGCGGGAGTAACCCACGAGCCAGCGCAGCGCGAGGGTGGAGGCGCGACCGGGCTTGACCTCGATCGGCACCTGGTAGGTGGCGCCACCGACACGGCGGGACTTGACCTCGAGCGAGGGCTTGACGTTCTCAAGCGCGCGCTTCAGCGTGATGACCGGGTCGTTGCCGGTCTTCTCGCGGAGGCCTTCCATGGCGCCGTACACGATCCGCTCGGCAGTGGAGCGCTTGCCGTTGAGCAGGATCTTGTTGATCAGCGAGGTGACAAGAGGAGAACCGTAGACCGGGTCGATGATGACCGGGCGCTTCGGGGCGGGGCCCTTACGAGGCATTCTTACTTCTCCTTCTTGGCGCCGTAGCGGCTGCGGGCCTGCTTGCGGTTCTTGACACCCTGGGTGTCAAGGGAGCCGCGGATGATCTTGTAACGAACACCCGGCAGGTCCTTCACACGGCCACCACGCACGAGCACGATGGAGTGCTCCTGCAGGTTGTGTCCCTCACCCGGGATGTAGGCCGTGACCTCGATACCGGAGGTCAGACGCACACGCGCGACCTTACGGAGTGCCGAGTTCGGCTTCTTCGGGGTGGTCGTGAACACACGCGTGCAGACGCCGCGGCGCTGGGGCGAACCCTCGAGTGCGGGCGTCTTGTTCTTCTCGACCTTGTCCTGCCGGCCCTTCCGGACCAGCTGCTGGATCGTAGGCACTACTTCTCCGGTTTCTGTGTGCCGTTCGTGAAACTAACCTGGAACGTCACCGACCCACGCGGTCGGGTGTGTCGAATGCTGCAGGCTCCTGCCGCAAGGCAGAAGGGAGCGCAGATTGCGGTGGCCACTGACGGACTCGCCATGCGGTTGAGGACACGCACACGAGCCCAGGCACACCCCAGGCACAAGGTCTGAGCGTACCTACCTCATCGACTCCGGTCAAAACAAATGCTGTCCACGGCGACACGCCGGGGCGTTACTCCGTCCCTGCGGTGACCTCGGCCGAGCTTTCGGGTCAAGGTATTCGCCCGGGCTCAATCCCCTTGTCCGCTCTTCAGTCCGGTGCCGTTCAAATAATTCTGAATCAACAGAAGATCCTCTCGATCTTTCCGGCGATTGGATCTCTTCTTCCAGACAGCCACCTCGAGGAGCGGGCAGAACGGTATGCCCTGGATGAATTCGGCCGCTTCGATCAGCTCGTCGGGCTCCGCGGAGCCGGGGAGCCAGCGGTCGAACACTTCCAGGCAACCACCGAAGAGCAGCACCATGCGGCCGTGCCCGGATGGTGCCGGAACGGGTTCGGCCAGGCTGACTGCAGCCTTCCACGCCGCTCCCCTGGCCACGACGTCCAGGTCTCCCACAGTCTCCCTGAGCCCATGGGCCAGCATTGGTCCGCTACCCGCGACGACATAGTCACCGAGCGCCAGGTTGAGAGACAAGAGCTTCCGGAGGAATGGATGCTCGGTCAGGTCCAAAGGCCCTCCTCCTACAGGACAGGCAGCCCAACCGCGGAGCGAGCAGCCATACCCATCGCCAGGGACGCGATGACACTGGCCAGCGTACCGATGAGGAAGTATTCCGAGGCGTGCTTGCCGTGGTCGTTCGTCGGTACGCGTGCCAGTGACTTGGCCGCCAGGACCAGAGCCGCCGCTTCGGGCTGGCCGGCGGCGATGAAGGCGAAGAGAAGTCCACGCTCCAGCAACCCGATGTTCTTGCTGCCGCTCATGAAATCCAGAGCCCTGGTCTTTTCCGGCCCGTCCGGCATCGACTCGACTTCGGCGCAGACCGGGGCCGTGGCCGCCTTGGCCAGAGATCCGCCACCGAACACCGCAAGGAAAAGAGCCGACAGAAAGATCGCCACTCGGTCGCTGTGCAACAAATCACGGCCCAAGACGATTGTTGTCCCGCCTGCCGCCCACAACGACAGCAGCACGGCGACGGACAGCAAGGCCGCCCCTGTGCGTCTCGTTGCTGGCGAGGAACCCATAGTCAGGGGAAGCGTAAACGAGAAGCCGGGCGACGGCGTCGCAGCCGAGCGATATAGCAGGACCGATCCGCAGGCGAGCAGAACAGCGGCGACGATGGCCGACCAGGGTTTCGCCTGGTGCGCGTACGGAGCGATGGAGTACACGCCGTACACGGCCACGAAGGAGACAGTCAGCCACGGACGAGTCCGCTGCCAGCCCGTTCCCCACGGCACCGATAACGCCGCCGTGACTCCGAAGAAGACACGCGCTGTCTCCAAGCCCGCCCCCATGTTCCGACCGTCAAGCCCATTGGCCAAGGCCGGACTCTACCTTGGGCGGCCCCACGCGCACCGTGGCTTCACCCGAACCAGTGCACACGCCGAAGGGCGGCCACCCCGCTCGCAACGGGATGACCGCCCTCCGGTCGATCAAGCGACTCGCTTACTGGTTGTACGGACCGTAGTCGTAGTCCTCCAGCGGAACGGCCTGGCCGGAGCCCGTGCCGAACGGCGAGTAGTCGATGTCGTCGTAGCCGACGGCCGAGTACATCGCGGCCTTGGCTTCCTCGGTCGGCTCGACCCGGATGTTGCGGTAGCGGGACAGACCCGTACCGGCCGGGATGAGCTTACCGATGATGACGTTCTCCTTGAGGCCGATCAGGGAGTCCGACTTGGCGTTGATCGCCGCGTCGGTCAGAACCCTGGTCGTCTCCTGGAAGGACGCCGCCGACAGCCACGACTCGGTGGCGAGCGAGGCCTTCGTGATACCCATCAGCTGCGGACGGCCGGAGGCGGGGTGACCGCCCTCGGTGACCACACGACGGTTCTCGGTCTCGAACTTCGAGCGCTCGACGAGCTCGCCCGGCAGCAGCTCCGCGTCGCCGGACTCGATGATCGTCACGCGGCGCAGCATCTGCCGGATGATGATCTCGATGTGCTTGTCGTGGATCGACACACCCTGCGAGTTGTAGACCTTCTGGACTTCGCCGACCAGGTGGACCTGGACCGCGCGCTGACCGAGGATCCGCAGCACGTCGTGCGGGTTGGTTGCACCCACGGTGAGCTTCTGGCCCACCTCGACGTGGTCGCCCTCGCCCACGAGCAGACGGGCGCGCTTCGAGATCGGGAAGGGGATCTCGTCGCTTCCGTCGTCCGGCGTGACCACGAGCTTCTTGGTCTTCTCGGTCTCCTCGATCCGGACCCGGCCCGCGGACTCCGAGATCGGGGCGACACCCTTGGGCGTACGGGCTTCGAAGAGCTCGACGACTCGGGGCAGACCCTGGGTGATGTCGTCACCGGCCACACCACCGGTGTGGAAGGTACGCATCGTCAGCTGGGTACCGGGCTCACCGATGGACTGGGCGGCGATGATGCCGACCGCCTCACCGATGTCGACCAGCTTGCCGGTGGCGAGCGAGCGTCCGTAGCAGAAGGCACAGGTGCCGACCGCGGACTCACAGGTCAGGACCGAACGGGTCTTGACCTCCTCGACGCCGGCGCCCACCAGGGCGTCGATCAGGACGTCACCGAGGTCGACGTTGGCAGGCGCGATGACCTTGCCGTCGACGACGACGTCCTCGGCGAGCATGCGGGCGTAGACCGAGGTCTCGACGTCCTCCGTCTTCCGGAGCACACCGTCCGCACCCTTGACGGCGATCTTCAGCTTGAGGCCGCGGTCGGTGCCACAGTCCTCCTCGCGAATGATCACGTCCTGCGAGACATCCACCAGACGACGGGTCAGGTAACCCGAGTCGGCGGTACGCAGGGCGGTGTCCGCCAGGCCCTTACGGGCACCGTGCGTGGAGATGAAGTACTCCAGAACGGTGAGGCCCTCACGGAAGGACGCCTTGATGGGACGCGGGATCGTCTCGTTCTTGGCGTTGGACACCAGACCACGCATACCGGCGATCTGACGCATCTGCATCATGTTTCCTCGGGCACCCGAGTCAACCATCATGAAGATGGGGTTCGTCTTGGGGAAGTTCGCGTTCATCGCCTCGGCAACCTCGTTGGTCGCCTTGGTCCAGATCGCGATGAGCTCCTGCGTGCGCTCGTCCTTGGTGATCAGACCGCGCTCGTACTGCTTCTGAACCTTCTCGTCCTGCGCCTCGTAGCCGGCGACGATCGCCTTCTTGGCCTCGGGGACCACGACGTCGGAGATGGCCACGGTGACACCGGAGCGGGTCGCCCAGTAGAAGCCCGCCGCCTTCAGGTTGTCGAGCGTCGCCGCCACGATGACCTTGGGGTAGCGCTCGGCGAGGTCGTTGACGATCTCGGAGAGCTGCTTCTTGCCGACGGAGTAGTCGACGAACGGGTAGTCCTCGGGCAGCAGCTCGTTGAAGAGCGCGCGGCCCAGGGACGTACGCAGCCGGAACGTGTCGCCCTGCTGGTACTCCTGCTCGCCCTCCTCGGCGACCGGCGGCACCCAGCCACGCGGCGGGATGGTGCCCACCGGGAAGCGGATGTCGACCTTCGCCTGGAGCGACAGCTCGCGGGCGTCGAAGGCCATGATCGCCTCGGCCGTGGAACCGAAGGAACGGCCCTGGCCGATGACCTTGCGCTCCTCCTCGTCCGTGGTGAGGAAGAACAGGCCCAGCACCATGTCCTGGGTCGGCATGGTGACGGGACGACCGTCGGCCGGCTTCAGGATGTTGTTCGAGGACAGCATCAGAATGCGGGCCTCGGCCTGCGCCTCCGCGGAGAGCGGCAGGTGCACGGCCATCTGGTCACCGTCGAAGTCCGCGTTGAACGCGGTGCAGACGAGCGGGTGGATCTGGATGGCCTTGCCCTCGACAAGCTGCGGCTCGAAGGCCTGGATGCCGAGGCGGTGCAGGGTCGGTGCACGGTTCAGCAGCACCGGGTGCTCGGCGATGACCTCTTCGAGGACGTCGTACACCACGGTGCGGCCACGCTCGACCATGCGCTTCGCCGACTTGATGTTCTGCGCGTGGTTCAGGTCGACCAGACGCTTCATCACGAACGGCTTGAAGAGCTCCAGAGCCATGGCCTTGGGCAGACCGCACTGGTGCAGCTTCAGCTGCGGACCGACGACGATCACGGAACGCGCGGAGTAGTCCACACGCTTACCGAGAAGGTTCTGACGGAAACGACCCTGCTTACCCTTCAGCATGTCGCTGAGGGACTTGAGCGGGCGGTTACCGGGACCGGTGACCGGGCGACCGCGGCGGCCGTTGTCGAACAGCGCGTCGACGGCCTCCTGCAGCATCCGCTTCTCGTTGTTCACGATGATCTCGGGGGCGCCGAGGTCAAGGAGACGCTTGAGGCGGTTGTTGCGGTTGATCACACGGCGGTACAGGTCGTTCAGGTCGGAGGTCGCGAAGCGGCCACCGTCCAGCTGCACCATCGGACGCAGGTCCGGCGGGATGACCGGCACGCAGTCGAGCACCATGCCCTTGGGCTTGTTGCTGGTCTGCAGGAACGCGGAGACGACCTTGAGGCGCTTGAGCGCACGGGTCTTCTTCTGGCCCTTGCCGGTACGGATGATCTCGCGGAGGCGCTCGGCCTCCTCGTCGAGGTCGAACGACTCCAGGCGCTTCTGCAGAGCAGCGGCACCCATGCAGCCGTCGAAGTACGTGCCGAAGCGGTCACGCAGCTCGCGGTAGAGCAGCTCGTCGCCCTCCAGGTCCTGGACCTTGAGGTTCTTGAAGCGGCTCCACACCTCGTCGAGACGGTCGATCTCGCGCTGCGCACGGTCGCGCAGCTGCTTCATCTCACGCTCGGCACCTTCGCGCACCTTGCGGCGCACGTCGGCCTTGGCGCCCTCGGCCTCCAGCTCGGCCAGGTCGGTCTCGAGCTTCTTGGCGCGGGCTTCCAGGTCGGCGTCGCGACGGTTCTCGATCTGCTGACGCTCGACGGAGACGTGCGCCTCCAGCGAGGGCAGGTCGCGCGTACGGCGCTCCTCGTCCACGAACGTGATCATGTACGCGGCGAAGTAGATGACCTTTTCCAGGTCCTTCGGCGCGAGGTCGAGGAGGTAGCCCAGGCGCGACGGGACGCCCTTGAAGTACCAGATGTGGGTGACGGGAGCGGCAAGCTCGATGTGACCCATGCGCTCACGACGCACCTTGGCGCGCGTGACCTCGACGCCACAGCGCTCACAGATGATGCCCTTGAAGCGGACACGCTTGTACTTGCCGCAGTAGCACTCCCAGTCCCGGGTCGGACCGAAGATCTTCTCGCAGAAGAGTCCGTCCTTTTCGGGCTTGAGCGTGCGGTAGTTGATGGTCTCCGGCTTCTTCACTTCGCCGTGGGACCAGGTCCGGATGTCGTCCGCGGTGGCAAGGCCGATCCGCAGCTCGTCGAAGAAGTTGACGTCGAGCACTTGTCGTCAATCCCTCTTTCGGGGGTTCGAGCCCCCTCGCGTCAGGCGAGAAATCGGGGCACTTCAGCAATGGTCTGAACGGGTCCGGGGAGAGCCGGCCGGATCACTGGGATCCGGCCGGCCAACCCGTCAGACCTCTTCGACGCTGCTCGGCTCGCGCCGGGACAGGTCGATACCGAGCTCCTCCGCCGCGCGGAAGACGTCCTCGTCCGTGTCGCGCATCTCGATGGACATGCCGTCCGAGGACAGCACCTCCACATTGAGGCAGAGCGACTGCATTTCCTTGATGAGCACCTTGAAGGACTCAGGGATGCCCGGCTCGGGGATGTTCTCGCCCTTGACGATGGCCTCGTAGACCTTCACGCGGCCGGTCACATCGTCGGACTTGATCGTCAGGAGCTCCTGGAGGGCGTATGCGGCACCGTAAGCCTCAAGGGCCCACACCTCCATCTCACCGAATCGCTGTCCACCGAACTGAGCCTTACCACCCAGCGGCTGCTGGGTGATCATGGAGTACGGGCCCGTCGAACGAGCGTGCAGCTTGTCGTCGACGAGGTGGTGCAGCTTCAGGATGTACATGTAGCCGACCGAGACCGGGTCCGGGAACGGCTCGCCGGAGCGGCCGTCGAACAGGTTGGCCTTGCCGGAGGGCTGCACCAGGCGGTCGCCGTCGCGGTTCGGGATCGTGGCCTCGAAGAGACCGGAGATCTCGTCCTCGCGCGCACCGTCGAAGACGGGCGTGGCGACATTGGTGCCGGGGGCGACCTGGTCGGCGCCGATGGCCTGCAGGCGCTTGGCCCACTCGTCACCGAGGCCGGAGACGTCCCAGCCGCGGCTGGCGAGCCAGCCGAGGTGGATCTCCAGGACCTGTCCCGGGTTCATTCGGGACGGGACACCCAGCGGGTTGAGGATGATGTCGACCGGGGTGCCGTCCTCCAGGAACGGCATGTCCTCGATCGGGAGAATCTTCGAGATGACGCCCTTGTTGCCGTGACGGCCGGCGAGCTTGTCACCATCGGTGATCTTGCGCTTCTGCGCGACGTAGACGCGGACCAGCTGGTTCACGCCCGGCGGCAGCTCGTCGCCCTCTTCGCGGTCGAAGACGCGGACGCCGATGACCTTGCCGATCTCACCGTGCGGCACCTTCAGCGAGGTGTCGCGCACCTCGCGCGCCTTCTCACCGAAGATCGCGCGGAGCAGACGCTCCTCGGGGGTCAGCTCGGTCTCACCCTTGGGCGTGACCTTGCCGACGAGGATGTCACCGGCGACGACCTCGGCACCGATACGGATGATGCCGCGCTCGTCGAGGTCGGCGAGGACCTCTTCGGAGACGTTCGGGATGTCCCGGGTGATCTCCTCCGGGCCGAGCTTGGTGTCACGGGCGTCGACCTCGTGCTCCTCGATGTGGATCGAGGAGAGGACGTCGTCCTGCACGAGGCGCTGCGACAGGATGATCGCGTCCTCGTAGTTGTGACCCTCCCACGGCATGAACGCCACGAGCAGGTTCTTGCCGAGGGCCATCTCACCGTTCTCGGTGGCCGGACCGTCGGCGAGGACCTGGTCGGCGACGACCCGGTCGCCCTCGGAGACGACAACCTTCTGGTTGACCGAGGTGCCCTGGTTGGAGCGCATGAACTTGGCGATGCGGTACGTGGTGTACGTGCCGTCGTCGTTGGTCACGGTGATGTAGTCCGCGGAGACCTCCTGGACCACACCGTCCTTCTCGGCCTTCAGCACGTCACCGGCGTCGGTGGCGCAGCGGTACTCCATGCCGGTGCCGACGAGCGGGGCCTCCGACTTGATGAGCGGCACCGCCTGGCGCATCATGTTCGCGCCCATGAGGGCACGGTTGGCGTCGTCGTGCTCCAGGAAGGGGATCATCGCGGTGGCGACGGACACCATCTGGCGCGGCGAGACGTCCATGTAGTCGACGTCCGCGCCGGGCACGTAGTCGACCTCGCCGCCACGGCGGCGGACCAGGACGCGGGGCTCGACGAAACGCAGTTCCTCGGAGAGGGTCGCGTTCGCCTGAGCGATGACGTAGCGGTCTTCCTCATCGGCCGTGATGTAGTCGACCTCGTCGGTGACCTGGCCGTCGACGACCTTGCGGTACGGCGTCTCGATGAAGCCGAACGCGTTGACGCGGCCGTACGAGGCGAGCGAACCGATCAGACCGATGTTCGGGCCTTCAGGGGTCTCGATCGGGCACATGCGTCCGTAGTGGGACGGGTGCACGTCACGGACCTCGAAGCCGGCCCGCTCACGGGACAGACCACCGGGACCCAGAGCCGAGAGACGACGCTTGTGCGTCAGACCCGACAGCGGGTTGTTCTGGTCCATGAACTGGGACAGCTGGCTGGTACCGAAGAACTCCTTGATGGAGGCGACGACCGGCCGGATGTTGATCAGGGTCTGCGGCGTGATCGCCTCGACGTCCTGGGTCGTCATGCGCTCACGCACGACGCGCTCCATACGGGCCAGACCCGTACGGACCTGGTTCTGGATGAGCTCGCCGACGTTACGCAGACGACGGTTGCCGAAGTGGTCGATGTCGTCGGTCTCGACGACGATCGAACGACCGGACTCGCCGACCGTCTCGGTCTCACCGGCGTGCAGCTTGACCAGGTACTTGATGGTCGCGATGACGTCGTCGGTGGTGAGAACGCCGGCGTCCAGCGGCTCGTCCGCGCCGAGCTTCTTGTTCACCTTGTAGCGGCCGACCTTCGCGAGGTCGTAGCGCTTCGGGTTGAAGTAGAGGTTCTCGAGCAGCGTCTGAGCAGCCTCGCGCGTGGGCGGCTCGCCCGGGCGGAGCTTGCGGTAGATGTCGAGCAGCGCGTCGTCCTGGCCCTGGGTGTGGTCCTTCTCCAGAGTGGCGCGCATGGACTCGTACTCGCCGAACTCCTCGAGGATCTGCTCGGTGGTCCAACCGAGAGCCTTCAGGAGAACGGTCACGGACTGCTTGCGCTTGCGGTCGATGCGGACACCGACCATGTCGCGCTTGTCGATCTCCATCTCCAGCCAGGCACCCCGGGACGGGATGATCTTGGCGGAGAAGATGTCCTTGTCGGACGTCTTGTCGATGGAGGAGTCGAAGTAGACACCCGGCGAGCGGACCAGCTGCGACACAACGACACGCTCGGTGCCGTTGATGACGAAGGTGCCCTTGTTGGTCATGAGCGGGAAGTCGCCCATGAAGACCGTCTGGGACTTGATCTCGCCGGTCTCGTTGTTGGTGAACTCGGCCGTGACGAAGAGCGGGGCGGCGAACGTGAAGTCGCGCTCCTTGCATTCGTCGATCGAGTTCTTCGAGGGCTCGAAGCGGTGGTCGCGGAACGTAAGCGACATCGACCCGGAGAAGTCCTCGATCGGTGAAATCTCCTCGAAGATTTCCTCCAGGCCGGACTTGGTGGGGACGTCTTGTCCACTGTCCAGAGCAGCCTCGACGCGAGCCTTCCAGGCGGCATTGCCGAGGAGCCAGTCAAAGCTCTCGGTCTGCAGCGCGAGGAGGTTCGGAACCTCGAGGGGCTCCTTGATCTTTGCAAAGGAGATGCGCAGCGGGGCGGTGCTGGCACCGTTGTTCGTATTCGCGGTCGAGGCGTTGCGCGAGGCGGCCAAGAGGGGGTCCTTCCGAGGGCTCGGACTCACTACGCGCGTACCGGTCCCAAGTTGGACACGGAGACAGAAATCCCAGGTCAGGGAGGATCGGCCATCGGTGCTCAAGCGTGGGCATGCCCCTGGTGACGGGCAGGAGGCAGCTAACAGGCAGCGCAAAGGGTCAGTGTAGCCAAACGGCACACTGATGTCCAGTCGGGGTTCTCAGAGACCCACGTTGCTCTCAACAGCTGTTCTCAACACCTATGGCTAGCCCTTGCGCGCTGTGCGCTCTTCTTTACTGCCCGCTTCGCCCACGATCCATGCCTCGGATTCGGATCGATGTGACGACGCGTCCTGAGAATTGCGCGCTGCGTGCGGTTCGTCAAGGCCCCCCTGCCGGGACAACGCCGCGCGGTCCTCACCCGACCGCCTCTCGGCGCCGGCCGACCGGCCCCGAGAGGCAACGGCGAAGATCACCATACTCGTCGCCGCCGGAAGAGCAAGGCAGCCGCCGCGGGTACGCCGAAGGGCGACCACCCGGATGGGTGATCGCCCTTCGCGTTTTGACGTCCGTGCCGTGCGGCACAGGCAGTCAGAAGGAGTCAGCAGACTCCCTGAGTCACTTGACCTCGACGGAAGCGCCGGCGGCCTTGAGGGACTCGGCAGCCTTCTCGGCGGCCTCCTTGGCGACCTTCTCGAGGACCGGCTTCGGGGTGCCGTCGACGAGGTCCTTGGCCTCCTTCAGACCCAGCGAGGTCAGCTCACGCACGACCTTGATGACCTGGATCTTCTTCTCGCCGGCGCCGGTGAGGATGACGTCGAACTCGTCCTGCTCCTCGACGGCCTCAGCGGCGGCACCGGGGGCACCCGGGGCGGCAACGGCGACCGCGGCGGCGGCGGTGACGTCGAACTTCTCCTCGAAGGCCTTCACGAACTCGGAGAGCTCGATGAGGGTCATCTCTTCGAACTGCGCGAGCAGGTCGTCCTGGGACAGCTTCGCCATGATGGCGTCCTTCCACTAATTCGGCTGGTGCCGGATGTACATGTAGGCGGGCGTACGTTCGGCCCGCTGCGACCGTCGCCCTAGCGGGCGGCGATCAATGCGCGAGCCGAATTACTCGGCACCGCCCTGCTCGGCCTTCTTGGCGCGAAGCGCTTCCGCAGTACGGACGAACTTCGACGGCAGAGCCTGGAAGAGCTGAGCAGCCTGAGACTGCTTGCCCTTGAAGGCACCGGCCAGCTTGGCGAGCAGAACCTCGCGGGACTCGAGGTCCGCAAGCTTCTTGATCTCATCGGCGGACAGCGCCTTGCCATCAAGGACACCGCCCTTGATGATCAGGTTCGGGTTCTCCTTGGCGAAGTCACGAAGACCCTTCGCCGACTCCACCGGGTCACCGGTGATGAAGGCAACCGCCGTCGGACCAGTGAAGTGGTCGTCCAGCGAAGTGATCCCGGCCTCGTTGGCCGCAATCTTGGTCAGCGTGTTCTTCACCACGGCGTACTGGGCGTTCTCACCGAGCGAACGACGCAGCGTCTTGAGCTGCGCCACGGTGAGACCCCGGTACTCGGTCAGCACGGCGGCGTTCGAGCTGCGGAACTGGTCCGCGAGCTCGGCTACCGCGGCAGCCTTGTCGGGCCTTGCCATGAGCGTCGGCCTCCTTCCGGGTGATGAGGACCGCTCAGAAGGGGCCGGGAAAGACGAAACGCCCCGGCGCAGGCGCCAGGGCGTAGCTCGACCGAACGAAGTCCGGGAGCTTTCCACAGTCACCTGCGCAGGTCGCCCGTACTCAACGGATCCTTCGGTCACTGTTCCCTCTTGCGAGAGCACAGCAACGACCAGCGGTCTTTGGCTTCTGTAGGAGAGTACGCGATCGGGGTCGCGCCGAGCAAATCCGTCCCTCTTCGGGCGGTGCGGGAGGTTTAGTTCGTGCCCGAACCGGTCCCCTGCTGCTGCTTCACAAGATCGGTGAAGTCGACCGTGTCGCCGGCCGGGGGCTTCTCGACCGAGACCTCGGTGCCGTAGTCGCTGTAGTACACCGTCGAATTGAGCTCGCCGGTCTTCATCTGGCCGCGCTCGGTCTTCTTGACCAGCAGGTTGTTCTCGTCGACCCAGATGTCGACCTTCTCCGTGGTGATTCCGGCGGCGCTCAGCTGCTTCTTCAGCTGGTCGAGCTGGTCGGCATCGAGCGCGGAGTTCTTCGCGGTCAGTTCGGCGACGTCGACGGTGCCGGAGTAGTGCGTGGCGGAGACCCCGCGTACGTCCTCCTGGCCGACCTTCTTCACGTCACCGGAGGCCAGCAGGGACTTCACGCCCTGGTCGGGGGTGGTGTTCTGCATCTGCTGCTTCATCGCCTCGCCGGAGGCGCCCGCGCGCTTGGCGAGGTCGGCGTAGTTGTAGCTGATCCAGTGCTTACCGCCGACCTGCTTGGCGAAGGGATCGCCCATGTTGACGACGCAGCCGTCCTTGAAATAGCGGGCCTGCGTAGTGCCGCTGCCACCGTTCTGCTTCATGGCGTCCGCCACGCTGCCGCCGGTGTACGTGATCTCCATGGTGCCGGTGAGACCGTCGGTCCAGTCGATGGTGCCGCTCTGCTTCATGGACATGGCGGTGCCCATCTGGATGGTGCCCTCGACCTTCGCCGAGTTCTCCCCACCGGTCTTCTTCTGTACGTCGCGCAACGCGGCGATGGGGTCGGCCTTCACCACGGCGCTGCCGCGGTTGTCGCCGCTGCCGTCCGATCCCCCGCAGGCCGTGACCGACGCCAGCGCCGCCGCCACCGCTATCGACAGACTCAGACGTCGCACGGTACTGGTCCTCATGTCCGCTTCCACCCCTCGTTCGGCTCTCGAAGCCTCACGCTAACGCACAGCTCTGACACAGCCACCGGTTACATACGGATACGAGGACGGGCCCCGCACCTCGAAAGGTCGCGGGGCCCGTCAATGTCACACGTGACGCGGCTTGCTGCCGAGCGCTGAGGCTCAGACGGCGGCCGGGTCCTCCTCGACGAGGAGGTTGCGGGTGCGGTTGGCGTCCAGCGGGATGCCGGGACCCATCGTGGTGGCCAGGGTGGCCTTCTTGATGAAGCGGCCCTTGGCGGCGGACGGCTTCAGACGGAGGATCTCCTCCAGCGCCGCTGCGTAGTTCTCCACCAGCTTGGTGTCGTCGAACGAGACCTTGCCGATGATGAAGTGCAGGTTCGAGTGCTTGTCGACGCGGAACTCGATCTTGCCGCCCTTGATGTCGTTGACAGCCTTCGCGACATCGGGGGTGACGGTGCCGGTCTTCGGGTTCGGCATCAGACCACGCGGACCGAGCACCCGGCCGAGGCGGCCGACCTTGCCCATGAGGTCCGGGGTGGCGACGACGGCGTCGAAGTCCAGACGACCCTTCGCCACCTCGTCGATGAGCTCGTCGGCGCCGACGATGTCGGCGCCCGCGGCTTCCGCGGCCGCAGCACGGTCACCGGTCGCGAAGACCAGGACCCGGGCGGTCTTGCCGGTGCCGTGCGGGAGGTTCACGGTGCCACGGACCATCTGGTCGGCCTTGCGAGGGTCAACACCCAGGCAGAACGCAACCTCGACGGTGCCGTCGAACTTGGTGGAGGCGGTCTCCTTGGCGAGACGGACGGCCTCGAGCGGGGCGTAGTTGCGCGCCCGGTCGATCTTGGCGTCCGCAGCGCGGAGGTTCTTGCTGCGCTTCACTTCTACTCCTGTGGTTTCAGGGTGTGGAGTCGTGGTGCGGGCCAGCGCTTGGCCCTACCACTGAGGACGTGAGGGGCTGAATCAGCCTTCGACCGTGATGCCCATGGAACGGGCGGTGCCAGCGATGATCTTCGACGCGGCGTCGAGGTCGTTGGCGTTCAGGTCGGGGAGCTTCGTCGTGGCGATCTCACGGACCTGGGCAGCCGTCAGCTTGGCGACCTTGGTCTTGTGCGGCTCGCCGGAGCCCTTCTCCACGCCCGCGGCCTTGAGGATCAGCTTCGCGGCCGGCGGAGTCTTGGTGACGAAGGTGAAGGAACGGTCTTCGTAGACCGTGATCTCCACCGGCACGACCATGCCACGCTGCGACTCGGTCGCGGCGTTGTAGGCCTTGCAGAATTCCATGATGTTGACGCCGTGCTGGCCGAGCGCGGGGCCGACCGGCGGGGCCGGGTTGGCCGCACCGGCGTTGATCTGGAGCTTGATAAGCCCCGTGACCTTCTTCTTCTTGGGAGGCATTGCTCTCTCCGGGTCCTAGTGAGAGTGTTTCGCCGCCGTCCGGTCATCCGGATGGAGGCATACCGCACAACGATAACGGGTATAGCTGCGCGACCAAAAACCGAGCAGGTCAGACAGGCTGTGAAGCCGGTCTGACCTGCTGGGTAGGCATGTGTCCAGAAACTGGCGGAAGCCGCTAGTTCTTCTGGATCTGGTCGAAGCTGAGCTCGACCGGCGTCTCGCGGCCGAAGATCTCGACGAGACCCTTGACCTTCTTCGAGTCGGCGTTGATCTCGTTGATCGTCGCCTGCAGCGTCGCGAACGGGCCGTCGGTGACGGTGACCGAGTCGCCCACCTCGAAGTCGAGCACCTGCACCTCGACCTTGCGGGACGGAACCGGCTTGCCCTCGGCCTCGGCGGCCTCGCGGGCGGCCTTCTCCTCGGCCTCCGGGGCGAGCATCTTGACGATCTCGTCCAGGGTCAGCGGGTACGGGTCGTAGGCGTTGCCCACGAAGCCGGTGACGCCGGGGGTGTTACGAACGACGCCCCAGGACTCGTTCGTCAGGTCCATGCGCACCAGGACATAGCCCGGGAGCTTGTTCTGGCGGACGTTCTTGCGCTCGCCGTTCTTGATCTGGACGATCTCTTCCTCGGGCACTTCGGCCTGGTAGATGAACTCCTCGACGTTGAGCGAGACGGCGCGCTGCTCCAGGTTGGCCTTCACGCGCTTCTCGTAACCGGCGTACGTGTGGATGACGTACCACTCGCCGGGAAGGCCGCGCAGCTCCTCGCGCAGGGCCGTGACGGCGTCGACGGGGGCGGCCGGCTCGGCCTCTTCCCCGGCTTCCTCGTCGGCCTCGGCGGGCTCGTCGTCGTTCTCGTCGCTCTCGGAACCGGCGTCGGCCTCGTCGGCCTCGTCGTCGTCCTCGGTGTGCAGGGCGGCCTGCTCGGCGGGCTCACCTGCGGCGGCGTCGGCAGCTTCGGCCTGGTCCGGCTCCTCGGCGTCCGCCCCCTCGACGATGTCGAGCTCGTCCTCGGCGGACTCGAAGGCGCCCGCCGTCGGCTCGACGGCGTCGTTCAGGTTCGGGTCAGACACGGTGGCTGCTTCTTCCTGGATACAAATGGGTGGAACATGCGAAAGGGGCGCCCATGAGGCGCCCTCCGCGGGATCAGCCGAAGACGTACTTGATGACCCGCTGGAATCCGAAGTCAATCACGGTCACCAGACCAATCATGACGACGACGAAGACAATCACCACTGTGGTGTATGTCGTCAGCTGATTACGAGTCGGCCAGACGACCTTGCGCAACTCGGCGACGATCTGGCGGTAGAACAGCGCGAGGCGGCCCAGAGGACCCTTCTTACCGCGCTTGCCGCCCTTCCGGGTCTTCTTCTTCGACTCGGGTACTTCATCCTCGGCATCAGGCATGTCGATGGAGCCCACGGCGTCCGTCACGCTACTCACCTGATTCCGGGTCATGGCCGTGCCGCGCCCGGTGGAGCCGCACGGCGGTGCATTGAAGTACGTACATGCGCACACATCCTGGCGAAGGAGTGTGTAGCAGGGCCGGAGGGACTTGAACCCCCAACCGCTGGTTTTGGAGACCAGTGCTCTACCAATTGAGCTACGACCCTTTGTGGTTTCCACCAACCTACCGCATCTTCCCCGATGCTCCGGGTGCAGGAACGGTGCGGCTGGTGAAGGCCAACGACAGGTGAGTGTACGTGTTCAGCGGCCCGGCGTCGAACAGATAGCTCTCGACAACTCCTGGTCGCATGTTGTCCGCATGCTGTCCGAGTCCTGTCCGGTCCCTGAAACCCCTGCGCCGACAGGGATCGGGGTCTGGGAGCATGGGGCCATGAGCGCTGCAACTTCTCCCTCCGAGCGCCGGGTCTCCGCCCGCATCGGTGCAATCTCCGAGTCCGCCACCCTCGCCGTCGACGCCAAGGCCAAGGCCCTCAAGGCCGCCGGCCGTCCGGTGATCGGCTTCGGTGCCGGTGAGCCCGACTTCCCGACCCCCGGCTACATCGTCGAGGCCGCGGTCGAGGCCTGCCGCAACCCGAAGTACCACCGTTACACCCCGGCGGGAGGGCTCCCGGAGCTCAAGGCCGCCATCGCGGAGAAGACGCTGCGCGACTCCGGCTACGAGGTCGACGCCTCCCAGATCCTGGTGACCAACGGCGGCAAGCAGGCCATCTACGAGGCGTTCGCCGCGATCCTCGACCCGGGCGACGAGGTCATCGTCCCGGCTCCGTACTGGACCACCTACCCCGAGTCGATCCGGCTGGCCGGCGGTGTACCGGTGGAGGTCGTGGCCGACGAGACCACCGGTTACCGGGTCTCCGTCGAGCAGTTGGAGGCGGCGCGCACCGAGCGTACGAAGGTCGTCCTGTTCGTCTCCCCGTCGAACCCGACCGGCGCCGTGTACAGCGAGGCCGAAGCAGAGGCGATCGGCCGCTGGGCCGTCGAGCACGGCCTGTGGGTGCTCACCGACGAGATCTACGAGCACCTGGTCTACGGCGACGCGAAGTTCACCTCACTGCCCACGATCGTGCCCGAGCTGCGTGACAAGTGCATCGTGGTCAACGGTGTCGCCAAGACGTACGCGATGACCGGCTGGCGTGTGGGCTGGATCGTCGGCCCGAAGGACGTCGTCAAGGCCGCGACCAACCTGCAGTCGCACGCCACGTCCAACGTCTCCAACGTCGCCCAGGTCGCAGCGCTGGCCGCCGTCTCCGGGAACCTGGACGCGGTGGCCGAGATGCGTACCGCCTTCGACCGGCGCCGGCAGACCATCGTCCGGATGCTCAATGAGATCGACGGCGTGCTGTGCCCGGAGCCCGAGGGCGCGTTCTACGCGTACCCCTCGGTGAAGGAGCTGCTCGGCAAGGAGATCCGCGGCAAGCGTCCGGCCACCGCGGTCGAGCTGGCAGCGCTCATCCTGGACGAGGCCGAGGTCGCGGTCGTACCGGGCGAGGCCTTCGGCACGCCGGGCTACCTCCGGCTCTCGTACGCCCTGGGTGACGACGACCTCGTCGAGGGCGTCTCGCGGCTCCAGAAGCTGCTGGGCGAGGCCAAGGCCTGACGCCTCCGCAGTGCGCATAAGCGGGTCCCCGGCCGAGCCGGGGACCCGCTTATGCGTTCAGGCAGGCGCTCGTTCGATGAATCCGGCTGCCTGGACCGAGATCCTTGCGGCAGGATCTTGGAGTGACTCCTCCCCCCGCAAGAGGGGGCTTCTCATGTGGTCGACTATGGGCCGCATGACGGACAAGCCCTGCCCGACGCCTTTCGGCACAGTGCGGAGCGTAACAGCTACAGAAGGTGATCGGACATGGATCGTGACGTCCGGCTGTTGCCCAAGGCCCACCTGCACTTGCATTTCACCGGGTCGATGCGGCCCACGACCCTGCTCGAACTCGCCGACAAGTACGGTGTGCATCTGCCGGAGGCCCTGACCGGCGGCGAGCCGCCCAGGCTGCGGGCCACGGACGAGCGCGGATGGTTTCGCTTCCAGCGGCTCTACGACATCGCCCGATCCTGTCTGAGGGCCCCCGAGGACATCCAGCGGCTCGTGCGCGAAACGGCCCAGGAGGACGTCGCGGACGGCTCCGGCTGGCTGGAGATCCAGGTCGATCCCACGTCGTACGCCCCGCTGCTCGGCGGGCTGATCCCGGCGATCGAGATCATCCTGGACGCGGTGGACAGCGCGTCGCGCGAGACCGGTCTGCCGATCCGGGTGGTGATCGCGGCGAACCGGATGAAGCATCCGCTGGACGCCCGGACGCTGGCCCGGCTCGCGGTGCGGTACGTGGACCGGGGCGTCGTCGGATTCGGGCTCTCCAACGACGAGCGCCGCGGAATGGCCCGGGACTTCGACCGGGCCTTCGCCATCGCCCGCGACGGCGGTCTGCTGGCGACCCCGCACGGCGGCGAGCTGGCCGGCCCTGCGAGCGTGCGGGACTGTCTGGACGATCTGGACGCGGCCCGGATCGGGCACGGCGTACGGGCCGCCGAGGACCCGCGGCTGCTGCGCAGGCTGGCGGAGCGCGGGGTGACCTGCGAGGTGTGCCCGGCGTCGAACGTGGCGCTGGGCGTCTACGAGAAGCCCGCCGACGTACCCCTGCGCAAACTGTTCGAAGCCGGGGTGCCGATGGCGCTGGGTGCGGACGATCCGCTGCTCTTCGGCTCCCGGCTGGCCGCGCAGTACGACCTCGTACGGCGCCACCACGCGTTCACGGACGAGGAGCTGGCGGAACTGGCCAGGCAGTCGGTACGCGGCTCCGCAGCGCCGGCCACGGTACGGACGGAGCTCCTGGCGGGCATCGATGACTGGCTGTCGAAGCCGACGGCCAGGAACCTGGTCCGGGATTGAATTCCCCCGGCCGCCGGGCGGCCCCGGCCTACACCCCGACGCCCTGTATCAGCGTCCTGGCCACGGACGCGGCGAAAGCGTCGAGGGACTGCGGCGGTCCCCCGCCCTCCGTGGCCTCGTAGGCGAACGCCCGCTGCGCGCAGGCCCCCAGGAGCAGCGACGCGGCCGCATAGGTGTCCGCGTCGGCCCGCACCCGCCCGGCGGCCTGCTCGGAGCGCAGATACGCGTCCAGGCCGCGGATGGGCATGTGCGGGCCGGTGCCCAGCTCCCTCATCGCCGCGTTGTGGCGTTCCTTGAGCCTGGGATCGGCGTACAGCGAGGCGGCGATCGGGAAGCTCTGTTCGTAGAAGAGGGCGGCCTGGCGGGCGATCTCGGTGAGGTTCTGCTCGATGGTGCGCTCCCCCACCCCAGGGGTCGCGATGAGCCGCTTCAGCAGCGGGCTGAGCCTGGGCAGCCGCTCTTTGAGCACGGCCACGAACAGCTCTTCCTTGCTGGGGAAGTGCTTGTAGAGCGCGGCTTCCGAGCAGCCTGCGGCTCTGGCGATCTCCTTGGTGGTGGCGCGGGCCAGGCCGATGGTGAGCATCAGCTGATGGGCGGCGTCGATGATGCGGACGCGGGCCGGCTTCTGCTCCATGTGCACTCCAATGAAGCTTGACGAGGTGGTGGCTATCCGCTGACTCTAGGGGTGAGTAAATACTTACCCACCCTGGAAGGGTGCGCAATGAGGATCACGGTGTTCGGTGCGACGGGCGGCATCGGTCGGGAAATCGTCCGCCAGGCGGTGGCGGCGGGCCATGAAGTGACGGCGGTGGTCCGCGATCCGGCGCGACTGCCCGTCCCGCTCTCCGACGTACAGGTCCACACGGCGGCGCGCATCGACGATCCGGAGGCGCTGCGCGAGGCGGTCGCGGGCCGGGACGCGGTGCTTTCCGGCCTCGGCTCGCGCGGCCGGAAGGCCGACGGGATCGCCGAGCGGCTCACCCAGTCGGTGCTGCGGGCGATGGAGGCCGAGGGGACACGGCGGCTGCTGGTGGTCAGCGCGGCCCCGGTCGCGCCGAAGCCCGCGGACGACCCGCTGCTGGACCGGATGATGCTGAAGGCGATCGGGGCGATCCTCAAGGAGGTCTACGCGGACCTGACGCTGATGGAGGCCGCGCTGGCCCGCAGCGCGGCGGACTGGACGTCCGTAAGGCCGCCGAAGCTCACCAACGGGCCGCTGACGGGGACGTACCGCACGGTCTACGGCAGCAACCCACGCAGCGGCCGGTCCATCTCGCGGGCCGACGTGGCGCACGCGATGCTGGCGCTGGTCGACGATCCGGCGGCGGTGAAGCAGGGCGTGGGCGTGGCGTACTGAGCGGCGCGCCTGCTACAGGCTCACGCCGACCGTCACGGGTTCGTTGACGAGCGTGACGCCGAATGCCTCATGGACCCCGGCGACGACCTCACGGGCGAGCGCGAGGAGGTCCTCGGTGGTCGCGCCGCCGCGGTTGGTGAGCGCGAGGGTGTGCTTGGTGGAGATACGGGCCGGTCCCGTGCCGTATCCCTTGGTGAAACCGGCCTTGTCGATGAGCCAGGCCGCGGAGGTCTTGGTGCGTCCCCCGTCCGCGGGGAAGGCGGGGGGCGTCACCTCGGGGCCGAGCCGGTCCTTGGCGCGGGCGAGGAACGCCTCGTACTCCGTCTCCTCCAGGATCGGGTTGGTGAAGAAGGAACCGGCCGACCAGGAGTCGTGGTCCTCCGGGTCCAGCACCATGCCCTTGCCGGCGCGGAGCCTGAGCACCGTTTCGCGGGCGGCCGCGGCGGGCACGCGCTCGCCCTGTTCGACGCCCATGGCGCGGGCAGTTTCGGGGTACTTCAGGGGCGCGGACAGACCGCCCGCCTCTTCCAGCTCGAAGCGGACACGCAGCACCACGAAGCGGTCGGGTTCGGCCTTGAAGCGACTGTGCCGGTACGAGAACGCGCACTCGGCGTTCGGGATGGTGACCGTTTCGCGGGTGTACCGGTCGTAGGCGACGACCTCCGTGATGGTGGAGGACACTTCCTGGCCGTAGGCGCCCACGTTCTGGATCGGCGTCGCCCCCGCGGAGCCCGGAATTCCGGCCAGGCACTCGATGCCTGCGAGACCGGCTTCGACGGTGCGGGCGACGGCGTCCGTCCAGACCTCCCCGGCAGCCAGTTCCAGCGTCCTACCATCCAGGGCGAAGCCCTCGGTCGCGATGCGCAGGGCGGTGCCGTCGAAGCCCTTGTCGCCGATGACCAGGTTGCTGCCGCCTCCGATGACGAGGAGCGGGGTGCCGCTCTCGTCGGCCTCGCGCACGGCTTCGATCACCTCGGCGTCGGTCGTCGCCGTGAGAAGGCGGGCGGCGGGGCCGCCGAGCCGGAAGGTGGTCAGGGGGGCGAGGGGGGCGTCGTGGAGTTCCTGCACGGGGACAAGAGTACGGTCCGTGGCCCCGCCGCTCGGGCGGGGCCACGGACCGTACGTGCGGAGCCGTGGCTCAGGCGGCAACGGAGATGCGCTGTTCGGCCGCCTCGGGCTCCGGGGCCGAGGCGTTGCGGCGGCCCGGGATGAGCAGGGCGACGAGGGCGGCCAGCGCCACCACACCGGCACCTGTCCACACCGCCGGAACGGTCCCGTCCGTGAAGGACTGCGCGGAGTCGTAACCGCCCTGCGAGGAGAAGACGGTGGCGAGCACGGCGACCCCGAGAGCTCCGCCGACCTCGCGCAGGGCATTGTTGGCGCCGGAGGCGATGCCCTGTTCGGCGGGGCGGACGCTGGACATCACGAGGCTGGCGGCGGGTGCGAAGTACAGGGCCATGCCGACGCCGCCGACGATCAGGCCGGGCAGCTGCGAGGAGTACGAGGCGTCGGGCCCGATGACCACCGCGAAGAGTGCGAGGCCGACCGCCTGGAGAACGAGCCCGGCCACGACCACGGGGCGGCCGCCGAACCGGTCGGAGAGCGTGCCCGCGATGGGTGCGACCAGCATCGGCATTCCGGTCCAGGGCAGCATCCGCAGACCCGCCTCGGTGGGCGAGTAGCCCAGCACGCCCTGGAAGTACTGGCTGAGCAGGAAGATCGACCCGAACATCCCGAGGAACATCAGCAGGCCGGCCATGTTGATCCCGAAGAACGCACGGCTGCGGAAGAGCCGCATGGGGAGCATCGGGTTCTTCCCGTGAAAGCCGTGGTGGATGAACCCGCCGATAAGCGCGGCGCCGGCGAACAGGGCCGTGAGGACGGTGGGGCTGGTCCAGCCGTCGGCGTTGGCGTTGACCAGGCCGTAGACGATACCGAAGAGTCCGGCGCTGACCAGGAGCGTGCCCGGTATGTCGAGCCGTGAGTCCGGCGCGTGCGACTCCGTCAGCCGCAGCCGCGCCAGCGGCAGCAGGATCAGACCGATCGGGACGTTCAGCCAGAAGATCCATTGCCAGGACAGGTGCTCGGTGAGGCTGCCGCCGATCAGCGGTCCGCTGGCCACGGCCAGTCCGGTGACGGCGCTGAAGATGCCGAGCGCGGCACCGCGGCGTGCGGGCGGCACGGCGGCCGTGAGCAGCGTGAGCGTCAGCGGCATCATGATCGCCGCGCCCACGCCCTGGACGGCCCGGAAGGCGATCAGTTCGTTGATCCCGGGCGAGAGTGCTGCCGCGGCGGAGGCGCCGGTGAAGACAGTGAGTCCGGAGAGGAAGAGCCGGCGCCGGCCGAACCGGTCGCCGAGGGCAGCCCCGAGCATCAGCAGAACGGCGAAGGTGAGGGTGTATGCGTTCACCGTCCATTCGAGCTCCGCCAGTTCGCCGCCGAGGCTCTTGCGGATGGAGGGCAGGGCGGTGGTGACGACGAGGTTGTCGAGGGCCGCCATGAATCCGGCGACGCTGGTGATGACAAGGGCCCAGACCGCTCCCGAGCGACCTGCTGTGTGCTGGTTCACTGCTCCCCCTGGGGGTTAGTTATCAATGACTAACTTCTCTGGGCAGAAAACCGGGCAGAACCCGGGTCGCGCTGTTCAGGCGATCGGCCTGGCCGAGTCGTAGAACCCCGACCAGATCCGGTGACCGGCCGGGAAACCGAGCGAGGCCAGGGTGTTGACGAGCATGCCGTACGCGAGGAACGTCGTCGTCTCACCGAGATCGGCACCGAGCGCGAGATGGACCTCGTCCCACATCTGCAGCCAGCCGGCGCGAACCGACTCGCCGAACTCGTGATCCCCCGAGGCTTCGGCCGCCGCGACGGCCGCATACACCTGCATCTGCATGAGCAGCTTGTCCGGGTCGCCGACGATCAGGCGCTGATACGCCGTGGCCATGGCATGCAGCGCCTCGTCGCCCTCAAGGCCTTCGGCCGCGTCGGAGAAGACCTTCCGGGTGTCCACGAGGCAGCGCTCGGCGGCGGCGAGGAACATGGCCTGCTTGTTGGGGAAGAGACGGAAGAGGTACGGCTGCGAGACACCCACACGCTTGGCGATCGCCTCGGTGGAGGTGGCGGCGTAACCGCCGCGGGCGAACTCGGTGATCGCTGCCCGGATGACGCTCTCGCGCCGCTCTTCTGCACTCATCCTTGCCATACAGCTAAGTTAGTGTCCAATCACTAACTTAGTCAACCAATCTGCCGGGCGTGGCCCGTCGAACGACGCGTCGGGGCGGACGCATTTGTGGGGGGCACCGCCCAAGGACAGTGCCCCCCCCACCCGCACTCAACGGCCTCAGCCGAGCTGCACCACCGCACGGGACATACCCAGCACCTTCTTGCCCTCGCTCATGGCCGTCAGGTCCACCCGCACCTGCTTGTCGCCCAGGAGGGCGGCCACCTTGGCACTGACCTCGATCAGCGCGCCCTTGTCGTCGTTCGGCACGACAACCGGCTTGGTGAACCGCACCCCGTACTCGACGACCGCACCCGGGTCGCCGACCCAGTCCGTGACCACCCGGATCGCCTCGGCCATGGTGAACATGCCGTGCGCGATCACATCCGGCAGTCCGACCTCGCGGGCGAACTTCTCATTCCAGTGGATCGGGTTGAAGTCACCGGAAGCGCCCGCGTACTGCACCAGCGTCGCCCGGCTCACCGGGAAGGACTGCGCCGGCAGCTCCGTACCGACCTCGACCGACTCGTAAGCAACCTTCGCCGTCATCACGCCTCCTCGGCGGCGCGCGCCACCAGCTTCGTCCACGCGGTCACGACGTGCTCACCGGATTCGTCATGGACCTCGCCACGGATATCCAGGACGTCGTTGCCCGCCAGGGACTTGATGCCCTCGATCGTCGAGGTGACCGTCAGCCGGTCCCCCGCCCGCACGGGGCGCACATAGGCGAACTTCTGGTCACCGTGCACCACGCGGCTGTAGTCCAGGCCCAGCTGCGGGTCCTGCACCACCTGCCCCGCGGCCTTGAAGGTGATCGAGAAGACGAACGTCGGCGGCGCGATCACATCGCTGTGGCCGAGCGCTTTGGCGGCCTCGGGGTCGACGTACACCGGATTCGTGTCGCCCACCGCCTCGGCGAACTCGCGAATCTTCTCCCGGCCGACCTCGTACGGCGGGGTGGGCGGATAGATCCGCCCCACGAAGGACTGGTCGAGCGCCATGAGCTCGCTACCTCCTGATGAAAGATGAAAAGGCCGAAGGACAGCCCCCATACAACGACACGAGGCCGCCCCCAGTGGGGACGGCCTCGTGTACGAGCCTGTTTCAGCGCGTTTCGCGGTGCGCAGTGTGCGAGTTGCAGCGCGGGCAGTGCTTCTTCATCTCAAGACGGTCCGGGTTGTTACGCCGGTTCTTCTTGGTGATGTAGTTCCGCTCCTTGCACTCCACGCAGGCCAGCGTGATCTTCGGGCGGACGTCGGTGGCAGCCACGTGAGTGCTCCTTGGACGGACGGATGGACGGATGAACGCAAAAAAGAGTAGCCGATCGAAGGACCGACCCCACAATCGGCTACCGTAAGTAGCGGTGACCGGACTTGAACCGGTGACACAGCGATTATGAGCCGCTTGCTCTACCGACTGAGCTACACCGCTTTGATGACGAGTCCCCCCGCCGAAGCGGGGTTTCCCGATCACCAGAGCCCCAATGCGGAATCGAACCGCAGACCTTCTCCTTACCATGGAGACGCTCTACCGACTGAGCTATTGGGGCGAGCGATGAAGACATTACACGGTTGGTCGCCGATCGCCCAAATCCGTTTCGAAGCCCCGGCCTGCGCCCTTGATCGAGACCCCGCCGACCCCCCGACCGGCGGTCTTCCGGCCCGCCCATCAGCCGCTTGAACAGCGCCTCGGCCACCGCTTGAGCCACCGCGGCCCCAGACGTACACCCGTGCCCCGGATACCCCTCAGGGCCACACCGGTACGACTATTTCGCTCCTCCTCGAACCGGACCGAACACGCCCCTAGGCTCGACTCACTCTGCGTGATCTTGTACCCCTTCCCAGGAGCGCGATGCCCGACAGCCAGCCGCAGCGGCCGGACGACGACGCGGCCGATGCGACCAGCAGCCCCGACACCGCCGAGACCGGCACCCTGGTGCTCTGCGGCGCCCGTCTCACCGACGGCCGCATCGTGGACGTACGGCTCGGCGGCAGCCGCATCGAAGCCGTCGGCACCGCGGGCAGCCTGACCGCACCGGGTCCGCGGGTGGACCTGCGCGGCTATCTGCTGCTCCCCGCCCCCGCCGAGCCCCACGCCCACGGCGACACCGCGCTCACCGCCCACGGTGCGGGCCCCGACGGTCCGGGACCCGTGTCGCACCGCCGGGAGGACATCCAGCGCCGCGCCACCGAGGCTTCCCTGCTGCAGCTCGGCCACGGCGCCACCGCGCTGCGCGCACACGTGCGGATCGGGGACGTCCAGGGCCTCACCTCCCTCGAAGCCGTACTGCAGGCGCGCCGCTCGCTGCGCGGACTCGCCGAGCTGACCCCCGTCGCCGTACCCCGACTGCTCACCGGCGTCGCGGGCGCCGACAACCTGGCCATGCTGCGTGACGCCGTGAAGATGGGGGCCGGCGCGGTCGGCGGCTGCCCCGACCTCGACCCGGATCCGGCGGGGTACGCGGAAGCCGTCCTGGAGATCGCCGCCGAACAGGGCTGCCCCGTCGATCTGCACACGGACGGTGACGATCCGGCCCGGCTCGGCCGACTGGCCGCCATGGCGGGCGGGCTGCGGCCCGGCGTCTCCATCGGCCCGTGTGCCGGCCTCTCGCGGCTCCCCCCTCAGGCCGCGGCCCGCGCCGCCGACCAGCTCGCCGCGGCCGAAGTGACGGTGATCTGCCTCCCCCAGGGCGGCTGCTGCGGGGTGGAAGGCCGGAGCACCGCCCCCGTACGGCTGCTGCGTGCGGCCGGAGTACGGGTCGCGGCGGGCAGCGGAGCGCTGCGGGACGTCGCGAACCCTGTGGGCCGCGGGGATCCGCTGGAGGCCGCCTACCTGCTGGCCTCGCAGAGCGGGATGCGGGCCGATGAGGCGTACGAGGCGGTCTCCTCGGTCGCGAGGAAGGCGATGGGGCTGCCCGAGGTCAGGGTCGAGGCCGGCTTCCCGGCCGAGCTGCTCGCCGTACGCGGGGAGCAGCTCTCGGGCGTGCTGTCGCTCGCCTACAGCCGGGTCGTGGTGCATCGCGGCCGGGTCGTGACGCGGACGAGTGCGGTGCGCGAGTACTGCGACTCGGAGACCGTCGTCGCCCTCGGTCTGCCCCGCCAGGCCCGGCCGGATTCCGGTCCCTGCGGCGGGCCCTGAGCGCGTGGGCCCGCCGCGGCGTACGGTCGTGACCATGCGCATTGTCATCGCAGGTGGACATGGTCAGATCGCGCTGCGGCTGGAGCGGCTGCTCGCCGCGCGCGGGGACGAGGCCGTAGGCATCATCAGGAATCCGGAACAGAGCGAGGACCTCCGGGCGGCAGGCGCCGAGCCGGTCGTCCTGGATCTCGAATCGGCCTCCGTGGAAGAGGTGGCGGAGGTGCTGCGCGGCGCCGACGCGGCGGTCTTCGCGGCCGGTGCGGGCCCGAACAGCGGCTCGGAGCGCAAGGAGACGGTGGATCGCGGCGCGGCGGTGCTGTTCGCGGACGCGGCGGAACGGGCGGGCGTACGGCGCTACGTAGTGGTCTCGTCGATGGGCGCCGACCCCGAACACCCGGGCGACGAGGTCTTCGACGCCTACCTGCGGGCGAAGGGCGCCGCGGACGCGTACGTGCGCTCCAGGAACGCACTCGACTGGACGATCCTGCGCCCCGGAATGCTGACGAACGACGCGGGCACCGGGATGGTCCTCCTGACCGCCTCGACCGGCCGCGGACCGGTGCCGCGCGACGATGTGGCGGCGGCGCTGCTGGAGCTGCTGGAGACCCCGGCGACGGCGGGGCTGACCCTGGAACTCATCTCGGGGAACATGCCGGTGTCGGTCGCGGTGAAGGACGTGGCGGGGAACTGAGCCGTTGGTTCGGCTTTCTGACGACTGCGCGCCCGGTCCGGGGCGGCGGCCCGCAGCCCCGGTTCAGCCGCCCGGCGCCGGACGGACCGTGATGCCGTGGCGCTCCAGCAGGGCGGCGGTGACGCCGTCGCCCTCGCGGAGCTCGCCCGTGAACGTACCGTCATAGACTGTGCCGCGCCCGCAGGAAGGGCTGCGCGCCATCAACAGCGCCTCGGTGCACCCGGCCCTGCGCGCGGCCTCCAGCGCCCGCCGGGCGCCGTCCACGAACTCCTCCGTCACGTCGTGCCCGGTGTCGTCGACGACACGGGCGCGACCGTCCAGCACGTCGTTGCCGTCGCCGCCGACGATCTCGGCGGGGCGGCGCGGGGTGAGCAGTCCGGCCGCGACCTCGGGACAGAAGGCGACGGGGCGGCGGTCTCCGATGGCCTCGGTCACCGCGGCGGAGGCCTTGCCGCGGCCGTCGAAGCGGCAGGGCACGCCGTGCAGACAGGCGCTGACCAGCACAGGTTCCATGTTCACGAGCCTCCTCACGACCCCTCGCAGCAGAAACAAAGAAGGCCCCTGTCCTAGGACAGGGGCCTTGCTATGTGGCGGCGCCAGGGTTCGAACCTGGGTAGGCTGAGCCGGCAGATTTACAGTCTGCTCCCTTTGGCCACTCGGGCACACCGCCGGGGATTGCTGCCGTGAGAACCGCTTTTCGGCGGTGCTCCGTGGCAACGACGTAAACGATACCCGATGCCCGGGGGTGCTACGCCACTGGATTGATCAGCGGCCCGATCGGGCGTGGGTGGCTAGGCTTTGATCGGCGGTGCGGGGCCGGCAGGCCCGCAGCCGCCCGTATGCACCCCGTTTCCCAGCACCCCCGATACAAGGAGCCACACGTCATGGCCGACTCCAGTTTCGACATCGTCTCGAAGGTCGAGCGGCAGGAGGTCGACAACGCCCTCAACCAGGCCGCCAAGGAAATCTCGCAGCGTTACGACTTCAAGGGCACCGGCGCCTCGATCTCCTGGTCCGGCGAGAAGATTCTGATGGAGGCGAACGGCGAGGAGCGGGTCAAGGCGATCCTCGACATCTTCCAGTCCAAGCTGATCAAGCGCGGCATCTCGCTGAAGTCTCTGGACGCGGGCGAGCCGCAGCTGTCCGGCAAGGAGTACAAGATCTTCGCCACGATCGAGGAAGGCATCTCCCAGGAGAACGCCAAGAAGGTGGCGAAGATCATTCGCGATGAGGGCCCGAAGGGCGTCAAGGCGCAGGTCCAGGGCGATGAGCTGCGAGTCAGCTCGAAGAGCCGGGACGATCTGCAGGCCGTGCAGGCGCTGCTGAAGGGCCAGGACTTCGACTTCGCCGTGCAGTTCGTGAACTACCGGTAGGCCCCCGGCAGCCCGTGCGCCTTCCGGGCGTGGGGTGGCGCGGAGCGGAATGCGCCGCTCCGCCCCGCACCCGGGATGCGATGTCCGAATACCGCCGGTCGCGGCGGAGCGGGGGATGCAGACTTGTCCACGCCGAACGACGATCCTGTCGATTTCCGGCATGCCGGGCAAGGAGAGGGACGAGTCATGACCATGTACGCAACGGTCGACAGCCCACTGGGTGAGCTGCTGCTGGTCGGCGAGAAGTCCACCCGCGCGGACTACGAAGTCGCGCTCGCCTCGCTCTCGCTGCCCGGCCAGAAGGGCGCCGCAGTCGTCCAGGACGGGTGGGTCCACGCGCCGGAAGCCTTCGCGGGAATTGCCGCACAGCTGCGGGAGTACTTCGAGGGGCGGCTGGCCCGCTTCGACATCGTGTACGCGGGCGGCCTGGGCACCGACTTCCAGCGCCGGGTCTGGGCGGCGCTGGACACTGTCCCGTACGGGGAGACCGTGTCGTACGGGCAGATCGCCGAACGGATCGGTATGCCCGGGGCGGGCGTGCGGGCCGTGGGTACGGCGATCGGGCGCAACCCCCTGCTCGTCGTACGGCCGTGCCATCGGGTGATCGGCGCGGACGGGGCCTTGCGGGGGTACGCAGGTGGTCTGGAGCGCAAGGAACAGCTTCTGGGGCTGGAAGGCGCCCTGGCGGTGCGCTGACATGTCCGGGCTCTTTCCGAGGCCGCGGGCCGTCGTCGCACCGGGGGCCGTGCATGTGCCCGAGTGGCTGCTGCCGGAGCGCCAGAGGGAGTTGGTGGCGGCCTGCCGGGAATGGGCGCGCGGGCCTGTGCCGTTGCGGCACACGGTGGTGCCGGGTGGCGGGATGATGTCCGTACAGACGGTCTGTCTGGGGTGGCACTGGCAGCCGTACCGGTATTCACGCACGGCCGACGATGTGAACGGTGCGCGGGTCGCCGACTTCCCCGACTGGCTGGCGGAGTTGGGACGGGAGGCGCTGGCAGAGGCGTACGGGGATGAGAGCCCGGCCCGGACGTACGCGCCGGACACCGCCCTCATCAACTTCTACGACGGCGCGGCGCGGATGGGCATGCACCAGGACAAGGAGGAGCGGTCCGGTGCTCCGGTGGTGTCACTCAGCATCGGCGACACCTGTGTCTTCCGCTTCGGGAACACGGAGAACCGCGGAAGGCCCTACACAGATGTGGAGTTGGCCTCCGGTGACCTGTTCGTCTTCGGCGGGCCTTCACGCTTCGCGTTCCACGGCGTACCGAAGGTCTGTCCGGGGACGGCCGATCCTGCGGCGGGGATGAGCCGTGGCCGGCTCAATCTGACCCTGCGTGAGACCGGGTTGGGCACCCCAGTCGCTGACGGGCGTCAGCGGCGTTCGCGGGAGTTCCCGAAGAGCAGCCGGTAGACGATCAGCAGGACCAGCGAACCGCCGATGGCCGCGACCCAAGTGGCCGTGTCGTAGAAGTCGTTGGAGATCGGTCGGTCGAGGAAGCGCGAGGATATCCAGCCGCCGAGGAAGGCACCGATGATCCCTATGAGGGTGGTGCCGACCAAGCCGCCCGGGTCGCGGCCCGGGAGCAGGACCTTGGCGATGACGCCGGCAAGCAGTCCGAGAATGATCCAGCCAATGATGCTCATGCGTGCGAACCTACCCGTCACTCGGTCTTGGAATCCAAGACGTTCCTGCCGGTCGGGCGGTTGCAGTGCGCAGTCCGCGAACGGGCCGCACCCGCCCGTCCATGGGTCATGTGCGGGCGCTGAAATCCGGCCAGGGCACCATGTCGGCCCCTTCGTCCTCGGACTCCTCGGAGTACCACGCGGTGCCGTCCAGCCAGCTGCGCAGCCACTGTGCGAGGTCGGGCTGGTCCACGTACCAGGCGCGCTCCGGCTCGTCGGCGTTCGGCTCGAAGAGCAGCACCGTGGTGTGTTCGCTGCGACAGTCCACGCAGGAGTACATCCCGCAGCCCAGGCTGCATATCGGCAGCACGCCCTCCGGCCACGGCCACTTGCCCTCCTCGGTCGCGCTCCGGCGGCGGGCGAGATACTGCGCGACGACGGACTCCTCCCCATCCGGAGCCCGGTCGCCGATCAGCGGCATCAGACCGTACTCCGGCCCGAAGCCGCCGTTGGCGATCCGGGTGTACAGGGCGGTGAGCAGCGGCGGCAGGGCAAAGCCGAGGGCGGCCTCGGCACTTACGACGCCCTCGGCGGGCAGAGGTGCCGGGAGGGGGTACTTCTCCCAGCGCGGGGTGGTGCGTGCGGTCTTCTCCGCGGCTGCCAGCAACTGCTCGGTGTCGTTCATGGGTTCATGGTGAACGACGGCACTGACAATCAGGCGAGCCCTCTTCGGTTCCGGGACCGATACTGGCTTTGAACAGCCCTGACCGGCGAAACTTGCGGAAGGCTAGTGATCATGAAGCTCGTACAGCTGATCCTGAACGTCTTGTGGGTGGTGTTCTGCGGGTTCTGGATGGCCCTCGGCTACCTGCTCGCTGCGATCATCTGCTTCGTCCTGATCGTGACGATCCCGTTCGGCATCGCCTCGCTGAGAATCGCCGGCTACGTGCTGTGGCCATTCGGGCGGACCACCGTGGAGCGGCCCGACGCGGGTGCACCCTCGTGCGTCGGTAACGTGATCTGGCTCGTCTTCGCCGGGTGGTGGCTCGCGCTGGGGCACCTGATCACGAGCATCCCGCTGTTCGTGTCGATCATCGGAATCCCCTTCGGCTGGGCAAACCTGAAGATGATCCCCATCTCGCTCATGCCGCTGGGCCGAGAGGTGGTCACGACCGACGAAGTATTCGGAGCCCGCTAGGAGCTGTCGTCGTCCCCTGGCAGGGGACGCGATTCAATGGCGGCATGGGGGACAACGATGAGTACGCGAGAACCAGCAACCGGCTGACGGGGTGCGGCTGCCTGGCCGGGCTGGCGATCGCCGTGCTCGCTGTGCTCGGTATCCCTCTGTGGATTTTCTTCGGTCTGCTCTTCTCCGACTTCCACTAGGGGGCGTCCGCACGGATCGTCCTCACGGACGACGACCTGCCATCTGCTCCAGGCGTGCGATGCGCTCCGCCATCGGCGGGTGTGTCGAGAACATCTTGGAGATTCCCTGGCCGGGGCGGAAGGGATTCGCGATCATCATGTGGCTCGCGGTCTCGATCCTCGGCTCGGGGGGCAGAGGGAGCTGTTTCGTACCGGCTTCGAGCTTCCGCAGAGCGCTGGCCAGGGCCAGTGGGTCGCCGGTCAGCTGGGCGCCCGAGGCATCCGCCTCGTATTCGCGGGAGCGGCTTACGGCCAGCTGGATGACGGAGGCGGCCAGCGGGCCGAGGATCATGATCAGCAGCCTGCCGAAAAGGCTGGGTCCCTCGTCGTCGTTGGACCGGCCCACCGGGATCAGCCAGGCGAAGTTGACCAGGAACATGACGACGGAGGCGAGCGCTCCGGCGACAGACGAGATCAGGATGTCACGGTTGTAGACATGGCTCAGCTCGTGGCCGAGGACTCCGCGCAGCTCTCGCTCGTCCAGAATCTGCAGGATGCCCTCGGTGCAACAGACCGCCGCGTTACGCGGATTGCGGCCGGTGGCGAAGGCGTTGGGGGCCTGTGTCGGTGAGATGTAGAGCCGGGGCATGGGCTGGCGGGCTGCTGTTGAGAGCTCGCGGACCATGCGGTAGAGCTGTGGGGCCTCGAATTCGCTGACAGGGCGGGCGCGCATGGCCCTGAGCGCCAGCTTGTCGCTGTTCCAGTACGCGTAGGCGTTGGTGCCGACGGCTACGAGGAGCGCGACGATCAGGCCGGTACGTCCGAAGAAGCTTCCGATGACGATGATGAGTGCGGACAGGCCCCCGAGGAGTACGGCGGTTCTCAGCCCATTGTGCCGGCGGTGCACGGTACGCCCTCCAAGTGGTGCGGCAGGGGAACCCTTTGCTTGGTGGTCTCCACTCCCCCAGTGGAGCCTCTCGTACTGGTCAACGCCAGGCGAGGGGAGCTAGTTCCCTTGTGCGCGCGGCCGCGGGAGCAGGGCCTGCCCGGCACTTGCGGCCTGATCAGGCCCTGGGCCGTACGGGTGGAGGGATCGGCGTGTGCCGGTCGGCGCCGGGAGGCTCAGCGCTGGGCGGGGAGGCCGGCGAGTGCGAGGGCCTCGGGGTCCGGCTTGATCTCGCTGGTGCAGTGGGCGCAGCGGGAGGCGATGGCCGGGATCTCGGTGTAGCAGCGGGGGCAGTCGCGCACGGCGGCCTTGATGTCGACCTTCTCGTCCGCCTTGGAGAAGCGGTTCTGGACCTTCGTCATGGGGACGACGACGCAGAAGTAGAGCACCGCCGCGGTGATCAGGAAGGCGATGGCGGCGGCGAGGAACTTCCCGTACGGGAAGATGGCGCCCTCGATCGAGAACTCCGCCGCGCTGAAGTCTCCGACGGAACCGGTTGCGAGGCCGATCAGCGGGGTGATGAAGGCGGTGCTGAATCCGGTGACGACTGCGGTGAACGCGGCTCCGACAGCCAGCCCGATGGCCATGGAGATGACGTTTCCGCGCAGGATGAAGTCCTTGAACCCGTTCAGCACTGCTCTTGCTCCTCTGGGACATGCGTACGTGTGTGGGGATGTGCGGGCATGACCTTGCCCTCTACGGGCCGTCCCGGGCAAACCGATCTTCCGTACATCAGAAGAGATTGACGGCGGCGAACCTGAGGACCGTCTGCGGGGCACCGGAGAGTACGACGCCGACGACGGCGGTGAGGGCGATCGCGGCGGTGAGGGAGGCCGGGGCGCGGTGCCTGGTGGGGGCGGGTGCGGCCTCGTCCGCCGGGGTCTCTTCCGGAGCGCGGAAGAGCGCCGCGGTCCACTGCAGGTAGTAGTAGAGCGCGATCACGACGTTGACGGCCATGACGACGGCGAGCCAGCCGAGTCCCGCGTCGACGGCCGCGGAGAAGACCGTGACCTTGGCGAAGAGGCCGACGATGCCGGGAGGCAGGCCGGCCAGGCAGAGCAGGAAGAAGGCCATCGCGAGGGCGGTCAGAGGGCGGGTGGCGTAGAGGCCGCGGTAGTCGGAGATCCGGTTTCCGGGGTTCGTACGCGCGACGAGGGCCGCGACCGCGAATGCGCCGAGGTTCACGACGGCGTACATGAGGGCGTACGCGACGGTGGAGCCGATGTGCTCGTCACTCGAGTACGCGGCGGCGGCGATCGGCACCAGGAGGTAGCCGGCCTGGGCGACGGACGACCAGGCGAGTAGGCGTACGGCGCTGCGGACGCGGGTGGCGTTCTGGCGCAGGGCGGCGACGTTGCCGGTCGTCATGGTGAGCGCGGCGAGGACGGCGAGGGCCGGTCCCCAGACGTCGGCGTACGCCGGAAACGCGATCACGGTGACGAGGATGAGGCCGGAGAAGCCGACCGCCTTGCCGACGACCGAAAGGTAGGCGGCGACCGGCAGGGGTGCGCCGACGTAGGTGTCGGGAACCCAGAAATGGAAGGGTGCGGCGGCCGTCTTGAAGGCGAAGCCGACCAGGGTGAGGACGACACCCGCCTTGGCGAGGGTGTCGAGCTGACCGGGTACGTCGTCGAGCCGGGCGGCGATCTCCGTGAGGTGCAGGGTGCCGGTGGTGGCGTACACGAAGCTGACGCCGAGCAGCATGACGGCGGTCGCGACGACTGAGGAGAGGAAGAACTTCAGCGCGGCTTCGGAGGAGCGCCGGTCGCCGCGCTTGATGCCGACGAGGGCGAAGGCGGGCAGCGAGGCGACTTCGAGGGCGACGACGAGGGTGGCGAGGTCGCGGGCGGCGGGCAGGAGTGCGGCGCCCGACGCGGAGGACAGCAGGAGGAACCAGAACTCGCCTGCGGGGAGTTTGCGTGTGTCGCCGAGGGAGAGCAGGGCGGTCAGCAGGGCGCCGCCGAGGACGAGGGCCTGGATGACGAGGGCGAAGTGGTCTGCGGTGTAGCTGCAGGCCCCGGTGCCACCGGTGCCTGTGGTTGCCGCGGTGAGGCAGAAGGTGGAGCGGTCGCCGTCGCGCAGCGGGACGAGGAAGGCGAGTGCGGCCACGAGTCCGGCGATGGTGACCCGGCCGAGGAGCGGCTTGCGTTCCTCGGGCAGGAAGAGGTCGGCGACCAGGACGATCAGGGCGACGGTCGCGACGACGACCGGGGGCGCGATCGCGAGCCAGTCGACGGACTGAACGAGGCTGGTGGTGCTGTCGGCCGCTGTGGTGACGACGCCCGGGATGACGACGGCTGTGGTCACGACTTGCCTCCTGCGAGGAGCTTCTGCACGGCCGGGTCGGTGAGGCCGAGGAGGACGGCGGGCCACAGACCGGCGAGGACGGTGAGGGCGACGAGCGGGGTCCAGGCGGCGAATTCGTACGTCTGGACATCGGCCAGCTGCTGCGGCTCTTCCCGCTTCTCACCCATGCAGACCCGGCGTACGACGATCAGCATGTACGCGGCGGTGAGCAGGGTGCCGAACGCGGCGATCGACATGAAGGTGAGGAAGGCGGGGCGGCTGAGGCCGTCGGCGGGGTCGAAGGAGCCGAACAGGGCGAGCATCTCGCCCCAGAACCCGGCGAGCCCGGGCAGGCCCAGGGAGGCGACGGCGGCGAAGGCGAGGAGGCCGCCGAGGCGGGGGGCGCGGCCGTAGAGCGCGGCCCCGGTGGCGCCGGAGAGGGTGTCGAGGTCGGCGGTGCCGTACCGGTCCTTGACCGCGCCGACCAGGAAGAACAGCAGGCCGGTGATCAGACCGTGGGCGATGTTGGCGAAGAGCGCGCCGTTGACTCCGGTGGGGGTCATGCTCGCGATGCCGAGGAGTACGAAGCCCATGTGCCCGACGGAGGAGTACGCGATCAGGCGCTTGAGGTCGCCCTTGGAGCCTGGGCGGGCCAGCGCCAGGCAGGCGAGCGATCCGTAGACGATGCCGACGACCGCGAAGGCGGCGAGGTAAGGCGCGAAGGTGTGCATCCCGTCGGGGGCGATGGGAAGCAGGATGCGGACGAATCCGTACGTACCCATCTTCAGCAGGACGCCCGCGAGCAGGACCGAACCGACGGTCGGAGCGGCGGTGTGGGCGTCCGGGAGCCAGCTGTGCAGCGGCCACATCGGGGTCTTCACGGCGAGCCCGACACCGATCGCCAGAACGGCGATGACCTGCACGGACGAGGTGAGCCCACGGCCGTTGTCAGCGGCGAGTGCCACCATGTCGAAGGTGCCGCTCTTCAGGCCGATGAGGAGCAGGCCCAGCAACATGATCACCGAGCCGAGCAGCGTGTAGAGGATGAACTTCCAGGCGGCGGCCTGCTTCTGTGCACCGCCCCAGCGGGCGATGAGGAAGTACATCGGGATGAGCACCATCTCGAACGCCAGGAAGAACAGCAGCAGATCGAGGACGGCGAAGGTCGCGAGGGTGCCGGACTCCAGGACGAGGATGAGTGCGACGAAGGCCTTCGGGGAGGGGCCTTCAGGCATTTTGAAGTAGCTGTAGAGCGCGCAGAGGAAGGTCAGCAGCGCGGTCAGTACGAGAAGGGGGAGCGAGATGCCGTCGATGCCGAGGTGGATGCGGACGTCGAGCGCCGGGATCCAGCTGATGTCGGTGGTGGCCTGCATCTTCGACGGGTGGCCGTGGTCGAAGCCGACGGCGAGCGCGATCGCGGCGATGAGGATCGCGCCGGTGACGGTCACGCCGTGGCGGAGCACGGCCTGGTCGGGGCTGCTCCCCTTCAGCCCGGGCGGGGCCGGCAACAGAGCGGCCACGGCGCCGATGAGCGGGACGACGACGATGAACGCGAGAAGGAACTGCATCACGGATTCGCTGATATCGATCACGGCTCACGCCCCGGCGTTGACGTTGGCAAAAACCACGGCGGCGATCGCCAGGACCAGGGAACCGGCGAGCAGTGCGCTGAGGTAGGTCTGCACATTGCCGGTCTGGGCGCGGCGGACGGCGGTGCCGAGCCAGCGTGCGCCGGTGCCGGAACCGCGTACGTAGGTGTCGACGACCTCGCGGTCCAGGAAGCGGACGAGGCTCGCCGCGGCCTGGACGGGGCGGACGAACAGGGTCGTGTACAGGGCGTCGAGGTGGAAGCCGGCGGCGGCGTGGCGGTGGAGCGGGCCGAGCAGCAGGCGGCCGGGGTCGGCCGGGTCGGGGGCGTCCCCGTCGGCGCCGTAGGCAGCGGTGTGCGCCGACATGGCCTGGGCCTCGACGAGGGCGGGTTCGGCGTCGGGGTGGGCGACGACGGTGCCGACGGGGGTGCGGGCGGCGAGTGCCGATGTGTGGCGCCAGGCGCCGTAGGTGACGAGACCGCCGACGAGGCCGACGCCCGTGGAGAGGACGGCAGTGGTCACGGACGGGGTGAGGCTGTGGCCGTCGAACCAGTCGGTGATCGCGCCGACGGTCAGTCCGAAGGCGATGGTGGGGACGGCGAGCACCCAGAGGACGGCGGTCATCGCGACGGGCTGCCTGCCGTGGTCGGGGGCCTCGGCGCCGCGGCCCCGGAAGGCGAGGAGCCAGAGGCGGGTGGCGTACGCGGCGGTGAGGACGGCGGCGAGCAGTCCGGCGACGAGGACGGTCCAGCCGGCGGCGGCCGGGGCGACGTGCCGCTCCCCGAGTGCGGTGTGCTCGGCGGCGACGAGGACGGCTTCCTTGGAGAAGAAGCCGGCGAACGGCGGAATGGCGGCGAGCGCGAGGAGGGCGACGGTCATCGTCCAGTAGGCGTCCGGGATGCGCTTCGTCAGGCCGCCCATACGGGACATGGCGGCCAGCGAGTTGGTCCCGGCGGCGTGGATGACGACGCCCGCCGCGAGGAAGAGGACGGCCTTGAACGCACCGTGGGAGAGGAGGTGGAAGACGGCGGCACCTCGGTCACCGACGGCCAGGGCGCCCGCCATGTAGCCGAGCTGGCCGATCGTCGAGTAGGCGAGGACACGTTTGATGTCGTCCTGGGCGAGGGCGGCGAGTCCCGAGCCGATCATCGTGATCGCCGCCATCACGGCGAGGACGACGAGGGCCGCGCCGGACTGGGCGAAGACGGGGAGGAGCCGGGCCACGAAGTAGATACCGGCGGCGACCATCGTCGCGGCGTGGATCAGCGCGGAGACGGGGGTGGGGCCGGCCATCGCGTCGGGCAGCCAGGTGTGCAGGGGGAACTGCGCGGACTTGCCCGCGACGCCCGCGAGGAGCAGCAGGGCGACGACGGTGGGGTGATCCAGGCCGCCGTTCGCGACGGCGCCCAGGATGCCGGTGATGCGGAACGTGCCGGTGTCGGCGGCGAGTGCGAACAGACCGATCAGGAAGGGGACGTCGCCGAGCTTGGTTACCAGGAAGGCCTTGAGGGAGGCGGCGCGTGCTTCGGGCGTCTCCCAGTAGTGGCCGACGAGGAAGTACGAGCAGATGCCCATGATCTCCCAGCCGACCAGGAGCACCATCAGGTCGCCGGAGTAGACGACGAGCAGCATCGCGGCGGTGAAGAGGGAGACGAGAGCCGCGTACGAGGGGTAGCGGGGGTCGTTGCGCAGATAGGCGGTCGAGTAGATCTGCACACAGGTCGCGACGAGCCCGACCAAAACGGCGACGAGGACCGCGAAGCCGTCGAGGTGCAGGGCGAGTTCGATCGGGACCGAGCCGGTGGGGGTGAGTTGGGTCGCAGCGTCGATGGCCCGGCCACCGCCCTGGTCCGAGGCGACGACGACGGCGAGCACGAAGGCGGCGAGGGTGGGCAGTACGGCGAGCGGGCGTACGTATCCGGGGGCGGTGCGTCCGAGAAGGAGACCGGCCGCGGCGCCCAGGAACGGAAGAAGGGGGACGAGGACGGCGAGGGTCGTGGTGGTCACGCGGTGGCCTCTGCCTTCTTTGCCTTCCCTGCCGGAGCAGTGGCCTGATCTTCGGTGCCGTGGGTCTCGTCGGCTGCATCGCCGGGGAGGGTTTCGGCGGCGTCGGTCTCGGCGGTGTCGCGGAGGCGGTCGACGTCCGAGCTGCCGCGGTTGCGGTGGACGGCGAGGACGATCGCCAGGCCGATGCCGATCTCCGCCGCCGCGATGGCGATGGTGAAGAGGGTGAGGGCCTGGCCGGAGTGCAGGGTGTCGCGGAGCCAGACGTCGAAGGCGACCAGGTTGAGGTTGACGGCGTTGAGCATCAGCTCGACGGACATCAGGACCAGGATCGCGTTGCGGCGGGCGAGCACTCCGTACAGCCCGGTGCAGAAGAGGAGGGCGGCGAGCACGGCGGGATAGGCGAGGTGCATCAGCTCTGCTCCTTACTGCGCTTGCGAGACAGGACGATCGCGCCGACGAGGGCGGCGAGCAGCAGGACGGAGAGTGCTTCGAACGGCAGCACCCAGTGCCGGAAGAGGAAGGCGCCGGTCACCTCGGTGGAGCCCTGGGCCGGTCCGTCCAGGTCGATCCAGGTGGTGCGGAAGGCGTCGACGACGACCCAGACGAGCGCGCCGCCGGCGGCGACCGCCACACCGAGGGCCGCCCAGCGGTTGCCCGAGTCGGCGTCCGGGGAGCGGCCGATGGGGGCCTTGGTGAGCATCAGCCCGAAGAGAAGGAGGACGACCACGGAACCGACGTAGATCAGTACCTGCACCCAGGCGATGAACTCCGCGGTGAGCAGGAGGTACTCGACGGCGAGACCGCCGAGCGCCACGACCAGCCAGAGGGCGGCATGCACCAGTTGCTTGGTCGTGACCGTGACGAGGGCTGCGCCGAAGGTGGCGATGCCGACGAGCACGAAAGCGATCTCGATGCCGGTCGGGGAGAGAAAGCCGGAGTGGGCGGAGTGGGCCGCGGCGGCTGCGAGTGTCACTCCTCCCCCTCTTCTTTCCTCTGGACCTGCTGGGTCTCCTGGGCCTGCTGGGCTTCTTCGGCCTGCTCGGCTTCCTGCGCCTCCTTGGCGCGCTGGGCTTCGAGTTTCTCCGCCGTCTTGCGGGCGGCGGCGATCTCCTTCGGCTCCTCGGCGCCCGGGTCGAGCGCGGGCGGTTCCGGCACCGTCCACATCCATTCGCGGAGCTTGTCGCGCTCATGGGTGAGTTCGAGGATGTCCGTCTCCGCGTATTCGAACTCCGGCGACCAGAACAGCGCGTCGAAGGGACACACCTCGATACAGATGCCGCAGTACATACAGAGCGAGAAGTCGATCGCGAAGCGGTCGAGGACGTTGCGGCTGCGCTCGCGCCCGCCCGGGATGGCAGCGGGCACCGTCTCCTTGTGGGAGTCGATGTAGATGCACCAGTCCGGGCACTCACGGGCGCAGAGCATGCAGACCGTGCAGTTCTCCTCGAAAAGTGCGATGACACCGCGGGAGCGGGGCGGGAGCTCGGGCTGGACGTCCGGGTACTGCGCGGTGACCGTCTTCTTCGTCATCGTCCGCAGCGTGACGGCCAGGCCCTTGGCCAGGCCTGAGCCGGGGATGCGGGGCCGCGAGGGCGGGAGCGATGGAGCCATCAGTTGATCGCCACCTTCACGATGCCGGTGAGCGCGATCTGCGCGAGAGCGAGCGGGATGAGGGTGGTCCAGGCGAGCTTCTGCAGCTGGTCCTCCCGGAGCCGGGGGTAGCTCACGCGCAGCCAGATGACGACGAAAGCGAGGACCGCGGTCTTGAGGAGCGTCCAGACCCAGCCGAGTCCGTCGGCGCCGAACGGGCCGTGCCAGCCGCCGAGGAAGAGGACGGTGGTCAGTCCGCACAGGACGACGATGCCCGCGTACTCGGCGAGCAGGAACAGTGCGAAACGGAGGCCGGTGTATTCGGTGTATGCGCCGAAGATGATCTCCGAGTCGGCGACCGGCATGTCGAACGGCGGACGCTGCAGTTCGGCGAGTCCGGCCACGAAGAAGACCAGGGCGCCGACGATCTGCCAGGGCAGCCACCACCACTCGAAGGCGTTGAGGATGCCCGGGAGGGAGACGGTGCCTGCCGCCATCGCGACGGACGCGGCGGCGAGCAGCATCGGCAGCTCGTACGCAAGCAGCTGGGCGGCGGTGCGAAGGCCCCCGAGGAGGGAGAACTTGTTGGCCGAGGCCCAGCCCGCCATCAGCGAGCCGAGCACTCCGACGCCCATCACGGCGAGCACGAAGAAGATGCCCGCGTCGACGATCTGTCCGACCGCGCCCTCGCTGGGGCCGATCGGGATGGCGACGAGCACGAGGAGGTACGGGAGCAGCGCGACGGCCGGCGCGAGCTGAAAGATACGGCGGTCGGCCTCGGCCGGGACGATGTCTTCCTTCTGCGCGAACTTCACGCCGTCCGCGACGAGCTGGGCCCAGCCGTGGAAGCCCCCCGCGTACATGGGTCCGAGGCGGCCCTGCATATGGGCCATCACCTTGTGCTCGGTCTGCCCCACGACGAGGGGGAGAACCATGAACACGGCGAAAACGATGACGAGCCGGAGGGCGACGTCCAGTGCGTCGTTCACGCGGTATCGCCTCCGGCGGTGCGGTCGGGGGCCGGCTCGGGTGTGAGGTCCTGGGCCGGGGGCTCGGGCTGGTCGGGGGTGTCCGTGGTGTCGGGGGTGGGCGGGGCCTCTGGAATGGGGGTGTCGCTGCGCGGGGCCTCTCCCCTGCCCGCCCCTTCCCGAACCGGGGGCTCCGCCCCCGGGCCCCCGGTCGTGTCGAAGGCCGGGCGGGCGTGGTGCCAGGGAGCGTCGCTGCTTCCGGGGTTCGGCTCCGCCGTCCCCGTCCCCGACGCGTTCGGTCCTGCCTGTTCCCGTGCCTCGGCCCCGGCCGTCCCCGGCTTCGCCGCCTCACACTGCTGGCTGGCCGAGCCCTGGGACGCGCTGCGGGTACGGCGCGGGGTGGCGGGAGGTGCGGGCTCGGTGGCCGGTGCTGCCGTCTTTGGCTGCTGGCCGACGGAGCCCTCGCTCACGCTGCGGGCACGGCGTACCGGGCGGTCGCCCGCCGCACGCGGGGTGCGGGCCGGGCGGGACGGGGCGGGCGGGAGCTGGCCCTTGAGGGGACCCCATTCGTTCGGGTCGGGGACGCCGGGCGGCAGCATCGTGCGCCGCTTCGGGCCGCCGTGCTCCGACTCGCCCGGCTCCTTCGCGCCGGGCCAGGCCTTCGCGACGCGTGCCGCCAGCACGAAGTCCTTGCGCAGCGGGTGGCCCTCGAAGCCCTCGGGCAGCAGCAGCGGCACCAGGTGCGGGTGGCCCTCGAAGCCGATGCCGAACATCTCGTGTGTCTCGCGCTCGTGCCAGGCGGCGCCCGCGTAGATGCCGATGGCGGTGGGAAGGACTGCCGCCTCGTGCGGAACGGTCGTACGGATCAAGAGCCGACGGACCTTGCCCTCGGCCAGGGAGGCGACATGGACGCAGACCCGGAAGCCGGTGCCCGGTTCGTCGACAGCGCTCAGCCAGTCGAAATAGGTGCACCCCAGCCGGTCGCGGGCCGTTTCGAGAGCGGCGATCCAGGAGGAGGCCGGTACATCGACGGTCAGCAGGTCGTAGGCGTACTCGGCCGTCGCGTCCTCGCCGAAGAGCTCGGCGGCGGCGTCCGGAAGCCGGTCGTAGCTTTCCCGGTCATGACTTTCGGTGCCGGTCACTTCTGCCCCTCCCCCGGTGTCGGCGGGGCGGCGACCAGGCCGCTGCGCAGTGCGGCGGTGGAAGGACGGCTGCCGCCGCCCGTCGCGTACCGCTCACCCAGCGACTCGCGGGCGATCTTCTCCTGCAGCTTGAGGATGCCCTGGAGGAGCGCCTCGGGCCGGGGCGGGCAGCCGGGGACATAGACATCGACCGGGATGATCTGGTCGACGCCCTTCGTCACGGAGTACGAGTCCCAGTACGGGCCGCCGCAGTTGGAGCAGGCGCCGAAGGAGATGACGTACTTGGGCTCGGGCATCTGCTCGTACAGCCGCTTCACGGCCGGAGCCATCTTGTCCGTCACCGTGCCGGAAACGATCATGAGGTCGGCCTGACGCGGGCCGGGGGCGAACGGGATCACACCGAGCCGGATGAAGTCGTGCCGGGCCATGGAGGCGGCGATGAATTCGATGGCGCAGCAGGCGAGCCCGAAGTTGAAGACCCAGAGGCTGTAGCGGCGGCCCCAGTTCAGGACCACCTTCATCGGCTCGGGAGCCAGGCGCGACAGGACACCGAGCCGCTTGGGCTCCGGCAGGAACGTCGGAACGGTCTGCGGTTCGGACCCCACCTCGGGCGCCGGCTCCGGTCCCGACTGCACTGCGGGCCGGTGCTCGGGGGGCGGCGGGCTCGTCACGTCCATTCGAGGACGCCCTTCTTCCATGCGTAGAGCAGTCCTACGGCCAGGAAACCGAGGAAGATGAACATTTCCACCAGAGTCGTCGCCCCATATCCGGGTGCGGCGAATACGGTCGCCCACGGAAACAGGAAGATCGAGTCGACGGCGAAGATCACGTACAGGAAGGCATACACGTAATAACGGACCTGGGTATGTGCCCATCCTTCACCCACCGGGTCCACGCCGCACTCGTACGTCAGGAGCTTCTCCGGCGTGGGAACCACGGGGCGCAGCAGTCGGCCGACGCCGAAGGCGATGGCGACGAACAGCACGCCGATCACAGCGAGCAGTCCGACCACTGAATAGCTGTGGAAGTAGTCCGACGCGAGAACGGTCGATTCCGGCAGGTCCGCCACGTCCGCCCCTCGCTCCCTCAAACCTGTTCGACGATCTGTACGCACGGGAGTCTAGGCCCTGTTAAAGAGAGGGTAAGCAGTCGCATCGGACAACGGGTGGGGTTATCCCTACTTCACCCCACCCACGAGCCCCATGGCGTGCGCAGGCCCCGCCCGGCAGGCTGGGGCGTATGACCATGAGCCCCCTGGTGCCCGACAACGACCGGCCACCGCCCGCCCGCTTCGCCCTCGACCGGTGGACGTGGAAGGAGATCGCCCATCTCCTGGCCAACCTCCCCATGACCATCGCCGGGTTTGTTTACACAGTGTTCATGATCGGTATCGGCGTGGGGCTTGCGGTCACGGTGATCGGTCTGCCTCTGCTCGCCGCCGGACTGCACGGGGCGCGGCTGCTCGGGAAGGCCGAGCGGGGCCGGGCGCGGGCGATGCTCGGGGTGCGGATCGACGAACCGAGCCCGATGATTCTGTCCCGCCGGGAACAGGGGTTCTTCCCCTGGCTGTGGTCGAGCCTCACGGACCCGGTGGGCTGGCGGGCCGTGCTGTATTCCTTCATACGGCTGCCCTGGGGTGTACTCACCTTCGCCGTGACGTTCGTGAGCCTCTTCGTGCTGTGGCCGGTGCTCCCCTACATCGCGCGGTTCCTCACCAATGCCGACCGGGCGATGGTGCGCGGGCTGCTCTCGCCCTCCGACGAGTTGGAGCGCAGGATCGCCGAGCTGGAGTCGGACCGAGGGGTGGTCGTCGACACGGCCGCCGCCGACCTGCGCCGCATCGAACGGGACCTGCACGACGGGGCACAGGCCCGCCTCGTCGCCCTCGCCATGGGCCTCGGTCTGGCGAAGGAGAGACTGACGGACGACCCCGAGGCCGCCGCCCGCATGGTCGACGAGGCCCACGGAGAGGTGAAGATCGCCCTCCAGGAACTCCGCGACCTCGCCCGCGGCATCCACCCCGCCGTCCTCAGCGACCGGGGCCTCGACGCCGCACTCTCCGCCATCGCCTCCCGCTGCACCGTGCCCGTGACGGTGGGGGTGGATCTGCCGGCGCGTCCCGCGGAGGCAATCGAGGGAATCGCCTACTTCACGGTCTCCGAGCTGTTGCAGAACGTGAGCAAGCACAGCGCGGCACGTTCGGCGTCCGTCGAGGTGTGGCGGTCGGCGGACCGGCTGCTGATCCAGGTCACCGACGACGGGCAGGGCGGGGCCCGGATGGACGGCGGCACGGGCATGGCCGGGCTGGCCGAACGGCTGGGCGCCGTCGATGGGCTGTTCGTCCTCGACTCGCCGGCCGGCGGTCCTACGACGGTCACCGCGGAGCTGCCCTGGCGGGACCGGGAGCGGGAGCCGAACCGTACGGGGGCGGCCAAGCGCACCTAGAAACCCAGCGCCCCAGAAGGCCGGCACGCCTGGGCCCAGCCCCCTGAGCCCCCCCTGGCAGGGTGGGGAAAACCCCCGGTCGAAGAGGGATACCGCCCTCATGGTGCGCCGACCCGCGACCCAGCACCCTTGTTGTACCGGCCGGAACCCCGAAACCAACCGGAGGAACCGGCTTCATGAGAAGAAACGGACTGCACCCATGGCCACGGCATACGGACCGGACACTCGGGACCACCAGCGGTCCGGAGCCGGTTTCGGGGACCATCCCCCGGTGAAGCACTTCTTCCCGGCCGCGCTGCGCGCGCCTTTCGAGGGCAGGACCTGGCGCGAGTTCGGCTATCTGCTGCTGAGCCTGCCGATCAGCGTGGTCCTGTTCAGCCTCTCGATCACGCTGACGACGCTGGGCATCGGCATGCTGATCACCTTCCTCGGGGTTCCGATCCTGGCCGGCGCGCTGGCCATGTGCCGCGGTTTCGGCGCGATGGAGCGGGCCCGGGCGCGCGGGCTGCTGAAGCTGGACGTGGCGGACCCGGCGCCGGTGCGCGGCAGGGCCGGCGGCCTGATGCCCTGGGTGGGCGCGGTCCTCAAGAGCGGGGTGTCCTGGCGGCATCTGCTCTACGCGCTGCTGCACTTCCCGTGGGCGATCTTCGCCTTCACTGTTTCGCTGACGCTCTGGGCGTGCGGGTGGGCCACCCTCACCTACCCGCTGTGGCGCTGGGTCTACCCGACGTACATGGGGATCGACGGCATTCAGCTGTACGGCGACAGCACCCATCAGATCTATCTCGACTCCCCCTTCGAGCTGGCTGCGACCAGCGTGTGCGGCCTGATACTCGTGCTCGTCACGCCGTGGATCATCCGTGGTCTGGCGGGTGTGGACGGGATGATGGTGGCCGGGCTGCTCGGGCCGTCCCGGCTGGCGACACGCGTCTTTGAGCTGGAGTCGGACCGCGGGGTGGTCGTCGACACGGCCGCCGCCGACCTGCGCCGCATCGAACGGGACCTGCACGACGGGGCACAGGCCCGCCTCGTCGCCCTCGCCATGGATCTGGGCCTGGCGAAGGAGAAGCTGACGGACGACCCCGAGGCCGCCGCCCGCATGGTCGACGAGGCCCACGGAGAGGTGAAGATCGCCCTCCAGGAACTCCGCGACCTCGCCCGCGGCATCCACCCCGCCGTCCTCACCGACCGGGGCCTCGACGCCGCACTCTCCGCCATCGCCTCCCGCTGCACCGTGCCCGTGACGGTCGAGGTGGACCTGGCGTCCAGGCCCGCCCAGGCGATCGAGGGAATCGCCTACTTCACGGTCTCCGAGCTGTTGCAGAACGTGAGCAAGCATTCAAACGCGACCCGCGCATCGGTCGATGTGTGGCGGACGGCGGACCGGCTGATGCTCCAGGTCACGGACAACGGGCGCGGCGGCGCCGATGTGTCCTCGGGCAGCGGGCTGGCCGGGCTGACCGAGCGGCTGGACGCGGTGGACGGCGTACTCGTCGTGGATTCCCCGCAGGGCGGCCCGACTCGGATCACGGCCGAGCTGCCGTGGCGCGGCTGAACACACCCGCGCGCACGCACGGAGCCGTGACAGGAACCCCCCACCCCCACTGCTCCCCTCCCCTCGTCCTCGGCCGCCGGGCCGGCTTGCTTTCAAGCCGGCCCGGCGGCCGAGGACACGGCACTGCCGATACTGGGATGCTGGACGTCATGCAGGCGGGACCAGCGAGCAGTGGGGGATACAGCGTCATGGTGGAGGACAGGGTGCGAGTAGTCATCGCCGAGGATTCGGTACTGCTTCGGGAGGGGCTCACCCGGCTGCTGACCGATCTCGGGCATGACGTCGTCGCCGGGGTGGGGGACGCCGAGGCGCTGATCAAGACGGTGCGCGACCTCGCCGGACAGGACGCGCTGCCCGATGTGGTGGTCGCCGATGTGCGGATGCCGCCCACCCACACCGACGAGGGTGTACGGGCGGCGGTGCGACTGCGCAAGGACTATCCCGGGATCGGGGTACTGGTCCTTTCGCAGTACGTCGAGGAGCAGTACGCGACCGAGCTGCTGGCCGGATCCAGCCGAGGTGTGGGGTATCTGCTGAAGGACCGGGTCGCCGAGGTCCGGGAGTTCGTGGACGCGGTGGTCCGGGTGGCGCAGGGCGGGACGGCACTGGACCCGGAAGTCGTGGCGCAGCTGCTGGGGCGAAGCCGTAAACAGGACGTCCTGGCCGGGCTGACGCCGCGCGAGCGCGAGGTGCTCGGCCTGATGGCGGAGGGTCGGACGAACTCCGCGGTGGCCAGGCAGCTGGTGGTGAGCGACGGGGCCGTGGAGAAGCACGTCAGCAATATCTTCCTGAAGCTGGGCCTGTCCCCCAGTGACGGGGATCACCGCCGGGTGCTGGCGGTGCTGACCTACCTGAACTCCTGATGAGCTGACACTCTGTCAGATACCTGGCGAAGGTCACCGCGGGGGCCGGACGCGGCCCTCGCGGTGACCCGCGCCCCGGACAGGGGCCGATCGGGGTCCTAGAACCAAAGAATGAGTGCACGGCGTCTTCACCGAACGGCCGAGGGGCTTGCGAAACATGACAAACCGGTATCAAATCGCGTCTCAAAACGAGGTCCACCATATGATCGGTCCAGGGAAGGCGACCCTTACCGACGTAGGGTGGGCCTTGGGACCGCCGGCGGGCCGGCCGGTCCCGAGCCGCCGCCCCGAGGGAGGTCCAGTTCAGTGACCAGCCAGGTCAGTAGCCCAGCCGAACAGGCCGATGAGGCCAGCGAGGCGCTCGTCGGGGGACCGCGTGCCCCCCGTCCCGATCACACGGGCGCCGGCGAGAAGGAAATCCGCCGCCTGGACCGGGTGATCATCCGCTTCGCGGGTGACTCCGGAGACGGTATGCAGCTCACCGGTGACCGGTTCACCTCGGAGACCGCATCCTTCGGGAACGATCTCTCCACGCTGCCGAATTTCCCCGCCGAGATCCGCGCCCCCGCAGGCACCCTGCCGGGGGTTTCGTCGTTCCAGCTGCATTTCGCCGACCACGACATCCTGACGCCGGGCGACGCGCCGAACGTCCTGGTCGCGATGAACCCGGCCGCACTCAAGGCCAACATCGGCGATGTGCCGCGCGGCGCCGAAATCATCGTCAACACCGACGAGTTCACCAAGCGCCCGATGGCGAAGGTCGGCTACGAGACCAGTCCCCTGGAAGACGGCTCGCTGGAGGCGTACAACGTCCACCCGGTGCCGCTGACCACCCTCACGATCGAGGCGCTGAAGGAGTTCGGGCTCTCCCGCAAGGAGGCCGAGCGCTCGAAGAACATGTTCGCGCTCGGGCTTCTCTCCTGGATGTACCACCGGCCGACCGAGGGAACCGAGGCGTTCCTTCGCGCCAAGTTCGCGAAGAAGCCGCAGATCGCCGAGGCGAACGTGACCGCGTTCCGCGCCGGGTGGAACTTCGGGGAGACGACGGAGGACTTCGCGGTCAGCTACGAGGTGGCACCCGCCTCGCAGGCCTTCCCGCCGGGTACGTACCGCAACATCTCCGGGAACCTGGCGCTGTCCTACGGGCTGATCGCCGCGGGCCGGCAGGCGGATCTACCGCTCTACCTGGGCTCGTACCCGATCACCCCGGCCTCCGACATCCTGCACGAGCTCAGCAAGCACAAGAACTTCGGTGTACGCACCTTCCAGGCCGAGGACGAGATCGCGGGCATCGGTGCCGCGCTGGGCGCCGCGTTCGGCGGATCGCTTGCGGTGACGACGACGTCCGGGCCCGGGGTGGCCCTGAAGTCGGAGACCATCGGGCTCGCCGTCTCCCTCGAACTGCCACTGATCGTCATCGACATCCAGCGCGGCGGCCCGTCCACCGGTCTGCCCACCAAGACCGAGCAGGCCGACCTGCTCCAGGCGATGTACGGGCGCAACGGCGAGGCCCCGGTCCCGATCGTGGCCCCGAAGACCCCGGCGGACTGCTTCGACGCCGCGCTCGACGCCGCACGGATCGCGCTGACGTACCGCACCCCGGTATTCCTGCTCTCGGACGGCTATCTCGCCAACGGCTCCGAGCCGTGGAAAATCCCCGATATCGATGAACTCCCCGACCTGCGCGTCCAGTTCGCCACCGGTACAAACCATGAACTGGCCGACGGCACCGAGGTCTTCTGGCCGTACAAGCGCGACCCGCAGACCCTGGCCCGCCCCTGGGCCGTCCCCGGCACCCCCGGTCTCGAACACCGCATCGGCGGCATCGAGAAGCAGGACGGCAGCGGCAACATCTCGTACGACCCCGCGAACCACGACTTCATGGTCCGCACCCGTCAGGCCAAGGTCGACGGCATCGAGGTCCCCGACCTCGAAGTCGACGATCCGGGCGAGGCGCGGACGCTCGTCCTCGGCTGGGGTTCCACCTATGGCCCCATCACCGCCGCCGTCCGCCGGCTGCGCGCCGCCGGACAGCCCATCGCCCAGGCCCATCTGCGCAACCTCAACCCCTTCCCGAGGAATCTCGGCGAGGCGCTGAAGCGTTACGAGAAGGTGGTGGTGCCGGAGATGAACCTCGGCCAGCTGGCCACGCTCATCCGGGCCAAGTACCTGGTGGACGCGCGCAGTTACAACCAGGTCAACGGTATGCCGTTCAAGGCCGAGCAGCTTGCGACGGCTCTCAAGGAGGCCATCGATGCCTGACACCAATGAACTCCTGCAGCTGGTGCCGAAGGCCGAGGCCAAGCAGTCCATGAAGGACTTCAAGTCCGACCAGGAAGTGCGCTGGTGCCCCGGCTGCGGTGACTACGCGGTCCTCGCCGCCGTGCAGGGCTTCATGCCCGAGCTCGGGCTGGCGAGGGAGAACGTCGTCTTCGTCTCCGGCATCGGCTGCAGCTCCCGCTTCCCGTACTACATGAACACCTACGGGATGCACTCGATCCACGGCCGCGCACCGGCCATCGCCACCGGTCTCGCCTCCTCCCGCCGCGACCTGTCCGTCTGGGTCGTCACGGGCGACGGCGACGCGCTGTCCATCGGCGGCAACCACCTCATCCACGCGCTGCGCCGCAATGTGAACCTGAAGATCCTGCTCTTCAACAACCGGATCTATGGGCTCACCAAGGGGCAGTACTCCCCCACCTCCGAGGTCGGCAAGATCACCAAGTCGACACCGATGGGCTCGCTCGACGCCCCCTTCAACCCGGTGTCCCTGGCCATCGGCGCGGAGGCGTCCTTCGTCGCCCGTACGATCGACTCCGACCGCAAGCACCTCACGAGCGTGCTGCGCGCGGCGGCCGACCACCCGGGCACGGCGCTGGTGGAGATCTACCAGAACTGCAACATCTTCAACGACGGCGCCTTCGAAGTCCTCAAGGACAAGGACCAGGCGCAGAACGCGGTCATCCGTCTGGAGCACGGGCAGCCGATCCTCTTCGGCGCGGACAGCGACAAGGGTGTCGTGCGCGACCCGGCCACGGGTGACCTCAAGGTCGTCGCGGTCACCGAGGAGAACCGGTCGCAGATCCTCGTCCACGACGCCCACGCCGCCAGCCCCACCACGGCCTTCGCGCTGTCCCGGCTCGCCGACCCCGACACCCTGCACCAGACCCCCATCGGGGTACTGCGCAGCGTCGACCGGCCGGTCTACGACACGCAGATGGCCGAACAGCTCGACACCGCCGTCGAGTCAGACGGCAAGGGCGACCTGGCCGCACTGCTCGCGGGCAACGACAACTGGACGGTCGTCGGCTAGGGCCTGTCCGGCGGACACCCCCAGGGGTACATCGGCCGACGGCACCCTCAGGGGTGCTTCCCATCGCCGGACGGGCTGAATTTCGGCCCGTCCGGCGATTGCGGTCAGGGGTGCGACCGGCCACCGCGCACCATGTGGCCATGACCCCGGACCGCCCCGCGTACCGCATCAAGCGGCGTCTGCTCGGCAGAGCGCTCACCACCGAGCGCATCAGCGAGGAGAAGCTGAACAACCGGACGGCGCTCGGGGTGCTCGCCTCCGACTGCATCAGTTCGTCCGCGTACGGCTCCGAGGAGATGCTCCGGGTCCTCGTACCCGTCGTCGGCGCCGCCGCGTTCACCCTGCTCATGCCGGTGACCGGCGCGATCCTGCTCGTACTGCTGCTTCTCACGCTCTGCTACAGCGATGTCGTGATGATCTACACCCGGGCGGGCGGGTCGTACGTCGTCGCCCGGGAGAACTTCGGGCCCAACATCGCGCAGATCGCCGCCGTGGCACTGCTCGTCGACTACATCGTCACCGTCGCCGTGCAGGTCTCGGCCGGTACCAACGCCCTGATCTCGCTCGCCCATCTGGCCGGCAACAACTTCACCGGGCTGGACCATCTCCAGCTCCCGGTCTCCGTCGCCGTCATCGTGCTGCTCGCATACGGGAATCTGCGCGGGGTCCGCGAGGCGGGCCGGGCCTTCGCGCTGCCCGCCTATCTCTTCATGGCCGCCGTCGGCCTCGTGCTTCTCGTCGCGGCGGTGCGCGGGCTCACAGGGGAGCTGCCGCGCGCCGATCTGCACACCGCCGGAGTCGTCCCGGTCGGCACCCCGGGCGACGGCTGGCTCTACGGCGCCTCGCTCTTCATCGTGCTGCGCTCGTTCGCCAACGGCGGCTCGTCCCTCACCGGGCTCGAAGCGATCTCCAACGGCATCTCCACGTTCCGTGAACCCCAGGGCCGCAACGCCCGCCGCACCCTCCTCGCCATGAGCACGGTGCTCGGCATCCTCGTGCTCGGTGTCTCCACGCTGGCGCACTTCACCCATGCCGTCCCGTACACGGACGGCACACCGACCGTCATCGCGCAGGAGGCCCATCTCGCGTTCGGCGGCGGGCCGCTCGGTACGGTCGGGCTGGTCTTCGTACAGCTGGCGACCGCGCTGATCCTCTACACCGGCGCCAACACCCCGTTCACCGGCTTCCCGTACCTCGCGAGTTTCGTCGCCGAGGACCGGTTCCTGCCGAGGGTGCTGACCCGGCGCGGGCACCGGCTGGCCTTCTCCAACGGCATCATCGCGCTGGCCGTCGTCTCCCTGGCGCTGCTGCTGGTGACCGGCGCCAGCGTGGACAGACTGGTGGCGCTGTACGCGATCGGCGTGTTCACCGCCTTCACCATGGCCGGGGCCGGCCTCACCGCGTACCACCTGCGGCGCCGGGAACCGCACCGCAGGCTCAAGATCGCGGTCAATGGGACCGCGGCGGTCATCTCGGCCGCCGTGGTGCTGATCTTCGCCGTCACCAAGTTCACCGAGGGCGCCTGGCTGGTCGTGGTGGTGTTTCCGCTCGGGGTGTGGGCGCTGATGAGGATCAACCGCGAGTACCGGCGCGAGGCCGCCGTGCTGCAGAGCATCCAGGCCCCGGGCGCCGACCGGGCGCGGTTCCGCCGCCATCTGGTCTTCGTCCTCGTCGAGACGCTCGACCTGGCGACACTGAAGGCTCTGCGGTACGCCCATGAGCTGCGCCCGGACGAGATCCGGGCGGTGCACTTCGCGATCGACGAGGCGTACGGCAGGCGGCTGGCCGCCCGGTGGGAGGCGACGGCCGCCACATCCGTGTCCCTGGAGCTGGTGGAGTGTCCGGACCGGCGGCTGCGCCATGCGATGAAGGAGCTCGCGTCCCGCACCACGGAGGACGGGGAGACCTGGCTGACGGTGCTGGTGCCCCGGCGGACGTACAGCAACGCCCTCGGGAAGCTGCTGCACCGGGGCACGGGCGAGCAGATGGCGAAGACACTGGCGCAGCTTCCGCATGTGGCGGTGACGATCCTGCCGTTCGATGTCTCGCGGGCGCTGCGGACGCTGGAGGAGGGGCGCGCGCCCCAGCCGGACTGAATCAGCCAAACTGAATCAGCCGGACCGAATCAGCCGGACCGGCTCTGCGCCTTCTGCCTGTCGTACGTCTCGCGAGCCGCGTGCACGGCGTCCAGGCGCCGCTCCGTCCAGCGGGCCAGCGCCCACACCTGCTCGGCGGCCTCCCGGCCCAGCCCGGTGAGCGAATAGTCCACCCGCGGCGGGATCACCGGCTTCGCGTCCCGGTGCACGAAGCCGTCGCGCTCCAACGTCTGGAGGGTCTGGGCCAGCATCTTCTCGCTGACGCCGCCGACCTCGCGGCGCAGTTCGCTGAAGCGGTACGAGCGCTCCAGCAGGGCGGCGAGGACCAGGACGCCCCAGCGGCTGGTGACATGTTCGAGCACCAGCCGGGAGGGACACATCTGCCGGTTCACATCGGGCTTCCCGCTCAGGTCACTCACGCTCATGCCAGTACCTTACTTCAAAGTGGGTACTTTCGATTGGTTAGTGCACCTCGTACAGTGAGTCCGCGAGCCCAAACAAGGACCAGCGCCCCCCAAAGAGGAGAAACCCCCCATGAGCATCGTTGTCACCGGAGCCACCGGAGAACTCGGCCGTCTCGTCATCGACCAGCTGCTCACCGTCGTGCCCGCGAACGAGATCGTCGCCGTCATCCGCAACGAGGAGAAGGCCGCCCCGATCGCCGCCCGCGGCGTCGAACTCCGCGTCGCCGACTACGACCGTCCCGAGTCCCTCAAGGACGCCTTCCGGGCCGGTGACCGCGTCCTGCTCATCTCCGGCAGCGAGGTCGGCAAGCGCGTACCGCAGCACGCCGCCGTCATCGACGCGGCCAAGGCGGCGGGCGTCGCACAGCTCGCGTACACCGGCGTGCTGGGCGGCCCCGACGCCGACTTCAAGCTGGCCGACGAGCACAAGGTCACCGAGCAACTGATCCTCGATTCCGGGCTGCCGCACACCTTCCTGCGCAACGGCTGGTACACCGAGAACTACACCGCCAACCTCGCCCCCGTCCTGGAGCACGGCGCCGTCGTCGCCAACGCGGGCGACGGACGGGTCGCCTCCGCCACCCGCTCCGACTACGCCGCCGCGGCAGCCGCCGTGCTGACCGGTGAGGGTCACATCGGCGCGGTCTACGAGCTGAGCGGCGATGTCGCCTGGTCGTTCGCGGACTACGCGGCGGAGGTCGCCAAGGCCACCGGCAAGGAGATCGCGCACAAGAACGTCCCGGCCGCCGTGCACCAGGAGATCCTGGTCGGCGCCGGTCTGCCCGAGGGTTTCGCGGCGATCCTCGTCGACGTCGACGCCGCGATCGAGCGCGGACTGCTCGCCGGTACGAGCGGTGACCTGGCCCGGCTGATCGGCCGGCCGACGACGCCGCTCGCCGAGACGGTGGCCGCGGCGGTGGCCGCGGCGTAACTCCGCCCCGTCACCGAGACGGCGGACGCGACGCAACTCCGCTCCCCCGCACCTCACGGGCCCCATGTCATGACCGTATGGCGATACGGCTATGACATGGGGCCCTCCCGGCGCTACCGTCGTGCAGTCGGCGGAGCAGTTGACACAGACGTGCTGGGAGGGCCCGTGAAGGGAACAAATGAACAACGGGCCGGACTGCTGTCCGGTATCGGCGCCTACGGCCTGTGGGGCCTCGTCCCGCTGTTCTGGCCGCTGCTGAAGCCCGCCGGCGCGATCGAGATCCTCGCCCACCGCATGGTCTGGTCCCTCGGGGTCGTCACCATCGCACTGCTGGTGCTGCGCCGCTGGTCCTGGATCGGTGAGCTGATACGGCAGCCGAAGAAGCTCGGCCTGATATCGGTCGCCGCGGCCGTGATCACGGTCAACTGGGGTCTGTACATCTGGTCCGTGAACAACGGCCATGTCGTCGAGGCCTCGCTCGGCTACTTCATCAATCCGCTGGTCACCATCGCCATGGGCGTTCTGCTCCTCGGTGAACGGCTGCGCCCCGCGCAGTGGGTGGCGGTCGGCACCGGTGTCGCGGCGGTGCTCGTGCTGGCGATCGGTTACGGACGGCCGCCGTGGATCTCGTTGACGCTGGCGTTCTCCTTCGCGATATACGGCCTGGTGAAGAAGAAGGTCAACATGGGCGGCCTGGAGTCGCTCACCGCCGAGATCGCCGTACTGTTCGTGCCCGCGCTCGGCTATCTGCTGTGGCTGGGCGCGCAGGGCGATGCCACGTTCGCCTCCGAGGGCTTCGGCCATTCGGCGCTGCTGGCCGCGACGGGTGTCGTCACGGCCGCGCCGCTCGTTCTTTTCGGGGCGGCGGCCATCCGCGTACCGCTCTCCACGCTGGGCCTGCTGCAGTATCTGGCGCCGGTCTTCCAGTTCATCCTCGGCATCCTGTACTTCCACGAGGAGATGCCGCCGGAGCGGTGGGCCGGGTTCGCCCTGGTGTGGCTGGCGCTCACCCTGCTGACATGGGACGCGTTCCGGACGGTTCGGCGGACGAGGGCGCGGGCGCAGACTCGTGCGGTGCAGCTGGCGGCGCAGCAGACACCGACGGCCGGGAATTCCCCTTCGCCCTCCTCCGCCGCAACCCCAGCGAAGTGACCACCGCCCCCGCCGCCACCATCACCACCGGGACGACGAGCGCCGCCCGATAGGCCGCCAGGGTGGCTCCGGGCGAGCCATCCGTACCCGCCGGCGCGATCCCGTACACCGCCGGGCGAGATCGCGATGGCGCGAGGCCGCGGACACGCAATTTTAGTTACCGAGTTGCTTTTTTAACTTGGTTACGCTTCTCTGGAGGTCCACGGAACCGCAACCGAGGAGCCTGAATGCCTGCATCCACGCCCACCACCCACGTACTGATCGTCGGCTCGGGTCCGACCGGCCTGACCCTGGCCTGCGATCTGGCCAGGCGCTCCATCGACGTACGGATCATCGACAAATCCCCTGAATTTCCGCGCAGTTCCCGGGCCAAGGGCCCCAACCCCCGCTCCCTGGAGGTCCTGGAGGACCTCGGCGTCGTGGACAGGGTCCTGGCCGCGGGCTCGGCGCCACTGCCCATGCGCAAGTACCGCAACGGCCTGCCGATCGCCGACACCGACCCGTTCGGGGCATCACACCCGACGCCGGACACCCCGTACGACCGGGGGTGGCTGATCGCCCAGTGGCGGCTGGAGGAGATCCTGCGGCACCGCCTGGCGGAGCACGGCGTACACGTCGAACTCGGCTCGGAAGTCGATCGGTTGACGGTGGGCTCCGACTCCGTGACCGTCGGGCTCGCAGACGGCCGGAGCATCGGGGCGCGGTACGTGGTGGGCTGCGACGGCGGCCACAGCCCGGTGCGGGGGCTGCTCGGCGTCCGCTTCGAGGGGAAGACGGCCGAGGAGCAGATGATGGTCTGCGGGGACGTGGAGGCGGACGGCCCCGACCGCGGCTACTGGCACCAGTGGTTCGACGAGGACGGCGCCGTGATGCTGTGCCCGATCCCGGGTACGCGGTCGGGCTGGTGGTTCCAGGCGGGGCCGGAGCGGGACCGGGCGGGAGCCCCCGTACCGCCCTCGCTGGAGAGCTTCCGGCGGCTCTTCGCCAAGCACACCGGACTGCCGGGCGCCCGCCTGACGCAGGCCACCCTGCTGTCCACGTACCGGGTCAACGAGCGCATGGCCGACCGCTACCGGGTGGGTCGCGTACTGCTGGCCGGGGACGCCGCGCATGTGCACTCCATCGCGGGCGGACTGGGCATGAACACCGGGATCCAGGACGCGTTCAACCTGGGCTGGAAGCTCGCCCGGGTCGTCACCGGCCAGGCCGATCCCGGCCTGCTGGACACGTACGAGGAGGAGCGGCTGCCCGTGGCCTCCTGGGTGCTGGACATCAGCTCCGAGCGTCTGCGGGTCACGCTCGATGCGATCAGGCAGCCGGGCGGCGGACTGGACTCGGCGGTCACCGGGGAGACCACGGGCCTCGGCCTGGGCTACCGCTGGAGCTCACTTTCCCCCGCAGGCTCCACCGCCCGCCTGCGAGCGGGCGACCGCGCCCCGGACGCCCCCTGCCGCGATGCCGAGACGGGCGCACCGACCCGGCTGTTCGAGGCGTTCGCCGGACCGCACTTCACCCTGCTGGGCTTCGGCCCGGCCACGGCGGACGCGTTGCGGGCGACGGAAACGGCGTACGGCGACGCGGTGCGGGCGTACGGGGTGGACGCGGAAGCACGGCACGGCCTGACCGACGACGCAGGCCACGCCCGCTCGGCGTACGGCATCGAAACGGGCGCCGACACCCTCGTCCTGGTCCGCCCGGACAACCACGTGGGGCTGATCACGCCGGCCGACGACGGCCGGGCTGTCATGGACTATCTGGACCACCTGAGCAGTACGGCATTCAGGCGGCTTTGAGCGCGTCACGGTGGGCAATCCCAGAACTACCGCATGCCTATATTTTTCTGACATGTTATGAGCCGATTTACGCACACGTCCGGGAACTCCCGCGTGCTCCTGCGCACCGCCACCGCAGCCCTGTCCACGCTGTCCTTCCTCATTTGCGGAACCTCGCCCACCACGCACGCGGACGACAGCGTGGAACAGGTCCACCCGTCCGGCCTCGGCCCCGTCGATCCGTGGTTCCGCCTCCAGGACGACCCCTCGAACAGCGGTCGGACCCCGGTGGTACGGCAGCCGAGGGATCGAGCGCCACGGACATCGGCGCCGGCCTCCTGAGACGGCGCGGCCGGGCGGATGCGGCGGGTGCCCCAGGGATTGGGGCAGAATCCATGTCCCCACCCGGCCGGATCTATGTCCCCAACCGGCCGGCCCGGGACTCCAGGTAGCGCCGCTCGGCGATGCTGGCGGTGGACTTCGCGGCGCGCCGGTAGTGCTCGTACGCCCCGGCCGTGTCGCTGGTCTTCTCCAGCAGATGCGCCCGTACGGACAGCAGCCGGTGATGCCCGACCATCCGCTCGTCACTGTCCAATGTGGCCAGCAGGGCCAGCCCGGCCACTGGGCCCTCTGTCTCGGCGAGCGCGATCGCCCGGTTGAGGGTGACCATCGGGTTGGGTGCGATCCGTTCCAGGATCAGGTAAAGGGCGTGCACCTGCGGCCAGTTGGTCTCCCCGGCCGTGGCCGCGTCGGCGTGCGTGGCGGCGATGGCGGCCTGCAGCTGGTAAGGCCCCAGCGCCGGAGGGGCCAGCGACGCCTTGACCAGCTCGATGCCCTCGTCGATCAGCCCGCGGTCCCACTTCGTACGGTCCTGCTCGTCCAGCGGCACCAGGTCGCCGGCCGCCGTCGTACGTGCCTCCTGGCGGGCGTGGGTCAGCAGCATCAGCGCGAGCAGCCCGGTCACCTCGCCGTCCTCGGGCAGCTGCGCGTGCACCATCCTGGCCAGCCGGATCGCCTCGTGCGCGAGGTCGGCGCGGTGCAACTCGCTGCCCGAGGACGCGGTGTAGCCCTCGTTGAAGATCAGGTAGAGCACGTGCAGGACGACTCGTAGCCGCTCCTCGCGCTCCGCGCCGTCCGGCAGGCTGAACGAGCTGCCGGTGGCCTTGATGCGCTGCTTGGCCCGGCTGATCCTGGCCGCCATCGTGGCCTCCGGCACCAGGAACGCGCGGGCGATCTCGGCGGTGGTCAGGCCGCCGACCGTCCGCAGCGTCAGGGCGGTCTGGGAGGCCGCGGTCAGCGTCGGATGGCAGCACAGGAACAGCAGGACGAGCGTGTCGTCGGTGTCCGGTACATCCTCGGCCATCACCTCGGTGGCCGTTGCCGCCTCCCGCTCGCGGCGCGCGTGGTCACTGCGCATCTGGTCGATGAGCCGCCGGGACGCGACGGTCACCAGCCAGCCGCGCGGGTTGTTCGGCACTCCCTCGGCCGGCCACTGCACGGTGGCGGCGAGGACTGCCTCCTGTACGGCGTCCTCACACCCTTCGAACTGGCCGTGCCGACGTGCCAACGTGTCGAGGACCTGCTGCGTGAGCTCACGCAGCAGGTCCTCGATGGGTGGTGCCGTCATGCCTCCAATTGTCCGTCAGCGAACATCACCTGTCGCACCTCGATACCCAGACCGTCGACCGCGGCGTCCGGGATCTGCGATGCCAGCTCGATCGCCCGCTCCTTGTTCTCGCAGTCGATGAGGTAGAAGCCGCCCAGGTACTCCTTGGACTCCAGGAAAGGTCCGTCGGTCACCACCGGCTGGCCGTTGCGCACGGACACCACGGCGGCCTGCGACGGGTCGACCAGCGCCTGCGTGGTGATCAGCTCGCCGGACTTCTTCAGCGCCTCGATGAACGTGCCGTGGCCGGCGCCGATGGCCACCTTCTCCTCGTCGCTCAGCGCGTCCATCACGGCCGGGTTGATATGCATGCTGATCAGGAACTTCATCTCGTACTCCTCGTGGTTCGCGCGCCCCGGCGGGGCCCTTCGACCGGTTGGTCGGAGCCGCCGCCGCCGTCTTGACATGCCCGCCCGAACGCTCGCATGAGTTTTTCGCCGTCGCATCGCCCGGACCGCGAGGACCTCACTTCTGGTGACGCCCCGCCGTGGCAGACGCGAGAGATTTCCGTCCGTACCGATGTCAAGAAGCTCTCGACCACTCCGACCAACCGGCGAAACGTCGAGAGAACAGGGAGTTTCGGATATGCGAGTCAACCGGGCATGGCTGGGACTGGTCGTCCTCATGCTGCCGACCTTGCTCGTCGCGATGGACATGACAGCATTGCTCCTCGCCCTCCCACGGCTCAGCGCCGACCTGGGTGCCACCAACATCCAGCAGCTGTGGATCAGTGACAGCTACGGACTCATGGTGGCCGGCCTGGTCATCACGATGGGTACGCTCGGCGACCGGATCGGCCGCCGACGGCTGCTGATGATCGGCGGAGCGGCGTTCGCGGTGCTGTCGGTCGTGGCCGCCTTCGCGGTCAGCCCGCTGACGCTGATCGTCGCGCGTGCGTTGCTGGGCGTCGCCGGCGCGACCCTGGCGCCCTCCACACTTGCCCTGATCACCAACATGTTCCGCGACGAACGACAGCGCGGGAAGGCCATCGCGATCTGGGCGACCTGCCAGTTCACCGGCGGCGCGCTCGGACCCGTACTCGCCGGATTCCTGCTCCAGTACTTCTGGTGGGGATCGGTGTTCCTGGTCGCCGTGCCGGCGATGGCGTTGCTGCTGCTCGCCGGGCCGTTCCTGCTGCCGGAGTTCCGCAGCGACCAGGCCGGCCGGCTGGACCTGGCCGGCGTCGGGCTGTCGCTCGCGGCGGTCCTTCTGATGGTCTACGGCATCAAGCAGTTGACCGTCGAGCGCGTGCCGGTCGTGCCGGCGGTGGCCCTCGCCGTCGGCGCGGCCATCGGATTGCTTTTCGTACGCCGACAACTGCGCCTGAAGACGCCTCTGCTGGACCTGCGGCTGTTCCGCAACCGCCCGTTCACGGCCGTATTCGTCGCGCTGGGCCTGGCCGGCGCCGCCATGGCCGGTACGGGCCTGCTGGTAACCCAGTTCCTCCAGAGCGTGCTGGGCTTCTCGCCGGCCGCGTCGGCGGTGCTGTTCGCGCCCATGGGCCTGGGCGTGGCGGTCGGCACCATGGCCGCGCCGACGCTGGCCCGGCGAATGAAGCAGACGACCGCGATCGCCGGCGGGCTGGTGGGGTCGGCGCTGGGCAGCCTGCTGCTGGTCGGCGCCGACGGTGCGAACGCCCTGCCGATGGTGATGACCGGCATCACCGTACTGGCGCTGGGCACCGGCCCGCTGTTCGCGCTGGGCACCGGTCTGATCGTCGGGTCCGTACCGCCGGAGCGCGCCGGCTCGGCGGCGTCGATGTCGGAGACCGGCAACTACTTCGGCGGCTCGCTCGGCCTCGCGCTGCTCGGCGTGGTGGCCGCGGTGATCTACCGCAGCCGGATGGACGGCACGTCCGACTCACTGGCCGACGCGGTCGCCGCCGGCCGGCACCTTCCCGCCGGCCAGGGCGCCGAACTGCTGCACACCGCGCGGGAGGCGTTCACCGCCGGCCTGCACGTCACGGGCGTCATCGCCGCGGTCGTCTTCGCCGGGCTGGCCGTACTTGTCCTGGCCATGCGCCCGGCAACCCGGACCACCCCGGCCGCACTTCCCGACTACGAGGCGACTCGCTCATAGAACCCTGCCGAGGCCGACGTGGTAATCCTCCCCCTTGGCCGCGCACTCCACCCAGAGCAGCTTCCCGCCCTGCCCCGGCAGCCCGCCGCGCATGGGATACGCACCCCAGCTCTCCGCGTAGAGGGTGACGAGATAGAGCCCCCGCCCTCGTTCGGCGAGCTCCGCCGGGGCCTCGGCGGTCCATCGGAACGGGGCGGGGATGTGCGGGTTGGTGTCCCAGACGCTCAGCCGGATACGACTGCGCCCGGCGTCGCGCAGGCGCAGGGAGTACGGCCCCGAGGAGTGCAGGTAGGCGTTGGTGACCAGTTCACTCGCCAACAGTTCGGCGATCTCGGTGAGTTCGCACATGCCGTGGACGCGCAGGATGGTGCGGAGGGTCGTACGGGCCACGCCGGGGGCGCGGGGATCCTGCGGGAGTTGGAGGGTGTACGTCCAGGGCGGGGATACCGTGGTACTGACCATGGAAGTCTCCGTTCACGGAGGGAAGTTGGCAGGTCGCTCGCCTACGGGGTCGGTCCTGTGCCACAGCTCGACACGGTGCACCTCGACCAGTCACACGGATCCGTGCTGCTCGATGCCGAGGCCCAATTGCTGAAGTACCGGACGCTTCTCGACCGAATGGACGCGGTCGCCCTCACGCCCAGGAAGTCCCGGGACTTCATCCGTCGCATCGCACAGGACCTCTGAAAGGACGCCACCGTGCCCACACCCTTCTGGCAGAAGTCGTCGTACTGCGGCGAGGGGGACGCCTGCATACACATATGCGCCTCCCCCACCGGCACCATTGGCCTGACCGAGTCCGGCGACCCGCGCGGCGCGACGATCCGCATCGCCCCCATCGCCCTGGCCGCCCTTCTCCACGCCCTGAAGAAAGACGCCCTCCATGACTGACATCCCCACCGACCTCACCTGGATCCGCGCCGCCCCCGAAGACGAAGAGGGGCCCGGCCCTTGGATCGAGATCGCCTTCGGCCCGGACGAACTCGTTCACCTCCGCGAGACCGGCGACCCCACCAACATCGTCACGACCACCCGGACCAAATGGGACGCCTTCACCAAGGGCGTCCAGGCCGGCGAGTTCGACCACTTCATCGAGAACGACGACGAGGGAAACCCGCCCTCCCCGCACTGACACCCACCGCCGCGAAAAACGTGACACATCACGGGCCGACCGTCACGTTCGCGCGATACGGGGTGCCCTTCTCCGTGGGCAGTTCGGCGTCCGGGCCGAGCCAGAGGTGTACTCCCTCGGGGTCGGTCGCCCTGTCGGCGTGCTGACTCCTCAGTCGTTCGTGGTGTGCCGGGCGCGGTGGGCCCGTACCTTGTGAAGGTTTCCGCAGCGTTCCATCGCGCACCAACGGCGCCTGCCCGGCCGTGAGGTGTCGACGAAGAGCAACTTGCAGCTGTCGGAGCCGCATTCGCGGATTCGGTCGGCGTACAGGCCGGTGAACAGCTCCACCGCGTCGCGGGCGACGGTCGACAGAAGGGCACTGCCGGTGGAGTCCGGGGCCCATGCGAGGCCGCCGGAGTCGGCGTCGATACGAGGGACGAGCGGGGGCTCGGCCGCCGTGGCGTTCACCGTGGCGAGGTCGGCCGGGGCGAGGGGGCGGCCGTGCGCGCGGGCAGCGGTCAGATTCCAGAGCGCGGCGCGCAGCTCGTGCGCCCGCCGCAGCTCCGCCGCACTCACCGAAAGCGACAGTCCGTCCGGCAGTCGGCTCTCGCCCGCCCATCGCACCAGGTCGGCGGGGGTGTGCAGCACCTCGTACGCGGCGTACCGCGCGTACCCGCCGGTGGGCAGCAACTCCAGGCACAGGGCGCCGGGATCGAAGCGGTAGGGACGACCCTCCGGCGTACGGAGAATCAGGCCCGGCGTGCCCGTTGCCAACTCGGTCATGTAACCACTATAAACGGTTTCCATGACTCTGGACTGGAAGATCGTCATCGACGCGTCCGACCCGCACGCCCAGGCCGCCTTCTGGGCCGAGACCCTCGGCTACCTGGTCGAGGACAACAGCACACTGATCGAGCGGCTGCTCGGCTTCGGGGCGGTGCCGGAAGAGGCGACGGTCCTGGTCCACGGCCGCCGGGCCTTTCGCGATCTCGTGGCGGTCCGGCACCCGGACGATCCGTACGAGGCGGAGAGCGGGACGGGCCTCGGGCGACGGCTCCTGTTCCAGCGCGTACCGGAGGCCAAGACGGTGAAGAACCGGCTCCACCTGGACGTACACGCGGGACCGGAGCGACGCGACGCAGAGGTGAAGCGGCTGGAGGCGCTGGGCGCGACGGTGCTCCACAGGGTCGAGGAACCGGGGGGCACGTGGACTGTTCTCGCCGATCCCGAGGGCAATGAATTCTGCGTGCAATAGCTGCGGACCCGGCTGCCGATGCCGACCGGCACGAGCCCGGAGATCAGCACGCCGGCGCGGCGGGTGGCTCAGGGCACAGGGGCGGGGCGGGGGCGGGGCGCGCGGATGACGGATTGGTTGAAAGACGTGGGCATACGGGTCTGTTTCTCCGTAGGTCGCAGGCGCGGCCGTGGCCGCGTCGAGCTGAGGGAATGAGTGATCGCGGTGCGCGTCCGGGCGGCGGTTTCGCACAGCGCGGTGCGGACGGCACGCAGGACGGTGCGCAGCGCCGGAAGGCGTGAAAGGCGGACGAGGGCGCGCGGCTGCCGCGCTGTCGCTACGTCAGGTGCAGGGTGCGGAGCAGGAACTCATCACAGACCCCTTGAATGCAGGGTGTTCGCCCGATCACCGGCCGGCCCACTGCTCTTTGGCCGGCGTCACGCGACACCGGTTTCATTACACGCAGCCGACCGTCGCCTGTCAACGCGGACGTGTGCGCGCCCGGGCCGACCTTAGGCTTGATCCATGCCCATCCCACCCGCATATGCCCTCGTCGCCACGGACCTGGACGGCACCCTGTTGCGCCGCGACGACACCGTGAGTCCCCGCACCCGTGCCGCGCTCGCTCTGGCCGAGCGGGCCGGGGCGCGGCATCTCGTGGTCACCGGACGGCCCGTGCCCGGTATACGGGGGCTGCTCGCCGAACTGGGCTACCGGGGCCCGGCGGTCTGCGGGCAGGGGACCCAGTTGTACGACGCCGGGTCCGGGCACCTGGTGCGCGCGGTCACCCTGGACCGGGAGGCGGCCGACACCGCGCTCGGCAAGATCGAGGCTCAGGTGGGGCCCGTCTTCGCGGCCGTGGACCAGGACGGGGCCGAGGGCCGGACGCTGATCGAGCCGGGATATCTGATGCCCCACCCCACGCTCCCCGCCCAACGGACCCGGCATCGCCATGAGTTGTGGTCCGCACCCGTCGTCAAGGTACTCATCCGGCACCCGGAGCTCACCGACGACGCGCTGGCCGAGGCGGCCCGTACGGCAGTCGGCGATCTCGCCTCCGTCACGCTCTCCGGCCCCGGCACCGTCGAACTGCAGCCGTACGGCGTCGACAAGGGAAGCGGGCTCGCGCTGGCCGCCGAGTTCCTGGGCGTGGACGCGCACGCCGCGATCGCCTTCGGGGACATGCCCAACGACCTGCCGATGTTCCGCGCGGCCGGTCACGGCGTCGCGATGGCCAACGCCCATCCGGACCTCCGGGCCGCGGCGGACGAGGTGACGTCGTCGAACGAGGGCGACGGGGTCGCCGAGGTGCTGGAACGGGTGTTCGGCTGAGTGGGCGTTCAGCGGCGCAGGGGTTCCTCAGCCGTCCCCGCCCTCCGGCGGGCGCGGCTCCGGCGCCCCCAGCGCCCGCAGCACATGCGCGACCAGTGCCGCGATCGTCTCCTCGTCCTGCACCGGCTTGCGCAGCACATGGCGGTAGTACACCGGCCCGTACAGCATCTCCACCGCCAGCGGAAGATCGGCGCCCGGCGGGATCCGGCCCTGCTCCTGGGCCCGGTGCAGGCGGGCGACCGCCTCGTCGAAGCGGGGGTCGATCAGCTTCGTTCTGACTGATTCCGCGAGTGCGTCGTCGTGGTGGACCTCGGAGAGAATCCCGGCGTACGCGGGGCCGTAGGGCGGCGTGGAGAGCAGCTTCACCGCACCCATCACATTGGCCCGCAGGTCGGCGGCGATGTCGCCGGTGTCGACGAACGGCGTCGTGCCGACCAGTGCGTCGGTGAACGCCTCCAGCATCACCGCGCCCTTCGACGGCCACCAGCGGTAGATCGTCTTCTTGCTGACGCCCGCTCTGGCCGCGATGGCCTCGACCGTGACCCGGCCATACCCCTTCTCCGTACACAGTTCGAGGGCGGCTCCCAGGATCGCCCGTCGTGATCTCTCGCTGCGACGCAGTGAACTCGGCGATGTGATCATTCGGTGAGCATAGGTGTATTTGAGCCAATACTTGTTGACAGTCCATCGCCAGAAGTCGAACAATACTGAGGCGGAAACGGAACGTGCCGTGTCGTATCGTTCCTGCTGTTCGCACCGTTCGTGCCGTTCGTGCCGCGACGAGCCGATCGGGGGACGGCTCGCCCGGCCGACGGCACGAGTACGAAGCGCCGCACGTCAGGCAGTGATGTCCTTCGCCGTGAAGCGGGCCCAGGCCGCCGAGCCGAACACCGCCGCGTACAGGCCCTGCAGTCCCAGGTTCTTGATCGCCTCGTCCCAGTACACGGGGTCGCGCAGCAGGTCCGCGTACGACATCCAGTAGTGCGGGAAGAGATACGGATGGATGCCGCTCAGCTGCGGGATCGTGTCCACGATCTGCACGGTGATCAGCATCCCGACAGTGGCGGCCATGGCCGCGATCCCGCTGCTGGTGAGGGTCGAGATGAACAGGCCGATCGCGGCGAATCCGATCAGCGACGCCGCGACCACCACCGCGATCAGTCCGGCCCGCAGCAGCCCTTCGCCGAACCCGATCCGGGTCCCCGAGATCGTGGTGACCTCACCCACCGGGAACAGCAGCGCGCCCACGGCAAGCGCCGAAAGGGCCACGACCAGGGTCGCGACCAGGCAGAACGTGAGGACGGAGGCGTACTTCGTCAGCAGCAGCCGGGTCCGGCCCGCCGGGGCGACCAGCAGATAGCGCAGGGTGCCGGCGTTGGCCTCGCCCGCGATCGAGTCGCCCGCGACGACCCCGACGGCCATCGGGAGGAAGACCGGGAGCGTCACGGCAAGGGCCGCGAAGACCAGGAACAGGCCGTTGTTGGTGACCTGGGAAAGGAAAGCGGGGCCTCCCCCGCCACCGCCCGGTCCGGGCGAGGAGCCGTGATTCGTCTCGATCCTCACCGCGATCCCGATCAGCACGGGAACGGCGGCCAGCACCCCGAGCAGTGCGAGGGTGCGCCAGCGGCGGAGTGTGGTGGTCAGTTCGGAGCGGAGAATTCCGAAGGTCCACAGCGGATTGCGCGCCCTGCCCGCCCTTACGATTCCGGCTTCAGCCTGCGACATCGAAACCCTCTCCGGTGAGTGCGACAAAGGCGTCCTCCAACGAGGCCCGTTCGACGCCGAAGGACCGCATGCGTACGCCGGCGTGCACCAGCGCCGCGCTGAGGTCCGCGAGTTCGACGTCGACCGGCGGGGCCTCGGCGCTCACCCGGTCGCCGTCGACCGTGATACCGGTGACGCCCAACTCCTTGAGGACGCGGGCGGCTTCACCCGGGTCGGGGGTGGTGACGGCCAGCCGGCCGCGCGCCCCGGCCGCCAGATCCGCGACCGGGCCCTGGGTGATCAGCCGACCCCTGGCCATCACCGCGGCATGTGTGCAGACCTGCTCGATCTCGTCGAGGAGGTGGGAGGAGAGGAAGACGGTGGTGCCCTCCGCCGCCAGTTCTCTGACCAGGGCACGGATCTCGCGCATGCCCTGCGGGTCCAGGCCGTTTGTCGGCTCGTCCAGGACGAGCAGGCGGCGCGGCTGGAGCAGGGCGGCGGCGAGACCGAGGCGCTGCTTCATGCCGAGCGAGTACGCCTTGGCCTTCTTGCCGGCCGCCGCGGCGAGCCCGACCCGGTCCAGGGCCTGCCCGACCCGGTCCCGGCGGGTGCGCGGATCGGCGGTCGGGTCGGCGGAGTCGTAGCGCAGCAGATTGTCCCGGCCGCTCAGGAAGCCGTACAGCGCGGGCCCCTCGATCAAAGCTCCGACCTGCGGGAGTACGGCGCGGGCCGCGCCCGGCATGGGGTGGCCGAGGACCTGCGCGGTGCCGGACGTCGGGTCGATCAGACCCATCAGCATCCGGATGGTCGTGGTCTTCCCTGAGCCGTTGGGGCCGAGGAATCCGAAAACACTGCCGCCGGGGACGCTGAGGTCGAGGCCGTCGACGGCGAGTTGGCCGCCGCGGTACCGCTTGGTGAGGCCCCGTGTCTCGATCACGGCTCCGGGGTCGGTCACCGCCCTCGGCTCGGTCACGGTCACAGGCTCTGTCATGCGTACTCCCCCATGGGTCGGGTGGGGCCTGTCCGGCGGATCAGGGCCGGACAGCGGCTCAGCGGACCGCCCCGCCGTACGGAGGGTACGGCGGGGCGGCCGGTCGGTGGCGGGAAGCGCGACGCGCCCCGGCGTCAGGCGGCGTTGTCAGCCGCCTTGACCAGCGCGTCCGGCGTGACCGCGCCGACGTACACCTTGCCGTCGTCCGTCATCAGCGCGTTGACCAGGCGGGTCTTGAAGACCGTGCCCGAGCCGAACTTGCCGGAGACCTTGTCGCCCAGCGAGTCCAGGAACTGCTGCGCCTCGGCCGGTACGTCACCCGACGCCTTCGTGGGGAGTCCGGTGCCGCCCGGGGTCCTGATCTCGGTGATCGCGTTCCAGCCCTCGCCGATGACCTTCGTGTCCTTGGAGCCCGGACCCCCGGCGCCCAGTCCCTCGGCGCCCGGGAACATGCCCAGGCCCCCTGCCCCGTCGGCCTTCTGCTCCGCCTTCGCGTCGTCGGCCTCGGTCACCTCGGCGCCCTTGGGCGGGGTGAACGTGAACGAGGAGGCGGACGGCTTCGCGAAGTCGACCTTGGTGAATCCGGCGTCGACGACGGCCTTGCCACCGCTGCTCGGAAGCAGCGTGAACTTCAGCGGCACGCCGTTCTTCGCGTCGACCGCGACCGTGACCGAGCCGATCGTGGAGCCGCTCTGCTTGGGCTTGATGAGCAGCTTGTACGCGTCACGCCCGGCGACCTGCGCCGTGCCGTCGACCGTCACCGATGTGGTGGGGCCGGCGGCCTTCAGGACCTGTTCGGCGAGCGCCTTCGGCGTGGTCGGCACGCCCTCGGGAGCCGGGGTCGAGTGCCCGGACTCCTTCCCGCTCCGGTCCTCGGTGGCGTGGTAGGCCTGATTGGTCTTGCTGTCGTACGCCCAGACCTGATCGCCGTTGTGGATCAGGCTGTACTCCGCCGCGTTTTCCAGGATCGACACCCGCTGCTTGTCGGGGCCGTCGGCGGCCACCCGCAGGGTGTGCGTGCCGGACGCCAGCTCCGTCATCTTCGTCTGCGGGTCGGCGGTCGAATCGCCCTTGGCGCTGCCGGTGTCGCCGTGGCTGCCGCCCGGGGCGAAGGAGCCGGCCAGACCGCCGAGCGACGGGATGCCGAGGTCCGTGCTGATCTTCACCGTGCCGGAGAGCTGCTGGGTGTCCGAAGCGGCGATCTTCTCGATGAGCTGCTGTGCGGTGATCTCCGGCAGATCGGGGTCACCGGTGCTCGCGAGCGCCGGGACGAGCCCGACCGTCGCGGCCGCCACTCCCGCCACCGCGACCGGGACGATGTAGCGCGCCGCCTTTCGACGGCCTGCGACGGTGCCCCTGGCCCCGCCGTTGGTCTCTACGCTGTCGTTCGGTGCCATGTGTGCCCTACCTCCGTGGTCGGCGGCTTCCGTCCGGATGCACTCGTCCACTCCGTGCCGCCATTCTCACCGATTTGTTCAGGAGTGGTTGTTCTCCATCTGACCAAAACGGCAGCGCGAAATCGTCACCCCCGGGGAGCAACTCCGCCTACCTCTTCGGTATGACGCCACCCGGGCGGGCCTCCCCCGTCCCGTAGGGGTGGGCACCCCATGGGCGCCCCTGCCCCAGGGCCGCCGTGGCTGCCGGGGCCTGGCGGGGAACCGCGCCACGTACCCGCCAATCGGGTCACGGAACGGATCACGGGACGGAGAGGCAGGTGAATTACACGCCACCCTTGATGATTTTCGGTCACATATCAACACTTTCAGTCATCTCCAGTCACTTTTCCACGAAACCAGTCATCGAGGTTGCCGGGATGCTGCCAGCCGAACGTCACCGTCGAATCTCCACCGTCGTGGAGCGCAGCGGCACGATCAGCACCGAGAGTCTGGCGGAGCAGCTCGGCGTCTCGGCCGAGACCGTGCGCCGGGATCTGGCACAGATGGAGAAGCAGGGGCATCTCATGCGGGTGCGCGGCGGTGCGGCAGCGCTGTCCGTCGTCCGCGGCCTGAGCGGCGAAGAGGCATCCTTCACGGAGCGGTCCGCCTCGCAGCAGCAGGCCAAGACGGCGATCGGGCGAGCCGCGGCGGACCTGGTCCGCTCCGGCCTGACCGTCGTGATCGACGTCGGCACGACGGCTCTGCAGGTCGCCTGCGCCCTGGCGCCGGACTTCCGGGGGACGGTGGCGACCCCGTCCCTGCTCGTCGCGGCCGAGCTGTCCACCCGCCCCCACGTCGACGCACTGGTCCCCGGCGGACGGGGCCGGGGCGGCGACCTGGTCTGCTCCGGCTCCCCGACGGTGGACTTCTTCAACGGCCTCTACGCCGACCTGGCGTTCCTCGGCTCCGGCGGCGTCGACAGCACCGCCGGGATGACCGACTCCCACTTCGAGGAGAACGCGACCGGGCGCGCGATCCTCTCCCGCAGCGCGCTCAGTTACGTGCTGGCCGACGGGAGCAAAATCGGCCGGGTGGCTCCGCACCGCGTCTGCGGATTCGACGACTGCACCGGCCTGATCACCGACCAGACCCCCGACCCGTCACTGACTTCGGCCATCGAGCAGTCGGGCGCAGCGGTGATCTCGGCCTGACACTCCTGAGCGCTGCGGCGATCTCTCCTCGTTCCCGCTGCCCTCTTCGGCGATGTCTCCGTGTGGGCCCCACCCCGCGCAACCGGCAATTCCTCTGTAGCGAGCGGTAGTTTCTGAAAGAACAGCACCGCCATGGTCACGCCAAACACCGGGCGGCGGCCGCCGAGGCCACCGCCCGCAAGGGAGAACTCGGATGACCGACACCACACCGCACGAGCCGGACCATGTCTACGACGTCGTCGTCATCGGCGCAGGCATCGTCGGCTCGGCAATCGCCCGCGACCTGTCCGGCCATCAGCTGTCGGTCGCGCTCGTCGAGGCGCGCGACGACGTCGGCGACGGAACCAGCAAGGCGAACACCGCGATCCTGCACACCGGATTCGACGCGAAGCCGGGCACGCTGGAGTCCGGGCTCGTCAAGCGCGGATATCACCTGCTGTCGGAGTACGCCCGCTCGACCGGCATCCCGGTCGAGCACACGGGCGCGATCCTCGTCGCGTGGAACGCGGAGGAGCTGGACGCCCTGCCCGGCCTCAAGGTGAAGGCCGAGCAGAACGGTTACGACCGGTGCCGGATCGTCGGCGCCGACGAGGTCTACGAGCAGATCCCTTCCCTCGGCGAGGGAGCGCTCGGCGGACTCACGGTCCCCGACGAGTCGATCATCTGCACCTGGACCACGAACCTGGCGCTGGCCACCGACGCGAGGCAGCGCGGCACCGAGGTCCTGCTCAACCACGCCGTCACCGCGGTGTCGGTGAACACCCGGTCCACCACGCTGACCACCACGGGCGGCTCCGTACAGGCCCGTTGGGTGGTCAACGCGGCGGGCCTCGGCGCCGACCGCATCGACCGGCTCTTCGGCCACGAGCGGTTCACCGTAACCCCGCGCCGCGGTGAGCTGTTCGTCTTCGACAGGCTCGCTCGCCCACTGGTCGACAAGATCGTCCTTCCGGTGCCCACGTCCCGGGGCAAGGGGGTGCTCATCTCTCCCACCATCTACGGCAACGTCATGCTGGGGCCCACCTCGAAGGACCTCACCGACCGCACCGCGACCGGAACGTCCGAGGACGGATTCGCCTTCCTGCTGGACAAGGGCGAGCGCCTCATGCCCCGGCTGATCGCCGAGGAGGTGACCGCTTCCTACGCGGGGCTGCGGGCCGCCATCGACCACGGGGACTATCTCATCGAGCCCACCCCCTCGCAGCGGTACCTCCTCGTCGGCGGAATCCGCTCGACCGGGTTGACCTCCGGCATGGCCATCGCCGAGCACGTCCACGAGGTGCTCGAACAGGCCGGACTCGTCCTCACCGCACGCACCGACCTGCCCGGCCCTCCGCAGATGGCCAACATCGGCGAGGCGACCGTGCGTCCCTACCAGGACGCCGACCGCATCGCCGCCGATCCCGAGTACGGCAGGGTCGTCTGCTTCTGCGAGCGCGTCACCGCCGGTGAGATCCGCGACGCCTTCCGGTCGCCCCTGCCCGCACGCAACCTGGAGGGCCTGCGCCGCCGCACCCGGGCCGTGAACGGCCGCTGCCAGGGCTTCTTCTGCGGCGCGGCTGTCAACCGACTCCTTGACGAGAACGGTTGCGGCGGCACTGCCGTCGCGCCGGCGCGGCCCGAGGTGAACTCCTGATGACCACCACCACACTCACACCGGACGTCCTGATCATCGGGGGCGGCCCCGCCGGGCTCACGGCTGCCGCCGCCCTCGCACCCCGCATCCGCGGCGAGGTCCTGGTGCTCGACCGGGAGAAGGACGCCGGAGGCATCCCCCGCCACAGCGACCACACCGGATACGGCCTGCGGGACCTGCGCCGGGTCATGACCGGCCCGAAGTACGCACGCCACCTCGTCGAACAGGCCACTTCGGCCGGGGCCACCATCTGCACCGGGACCATGGTCACCCACTGGGCGGGCGACCGGACCGTGGAGGTCACCGGTCCGCAGGGGCGGCTGCGTGTGGAGGCCAAGGCCGTCGTGCTCGCCACCGGCGCACGCGAACGGCCCCGCGCGGCCCGGCGCATCCCCGGCGACCGGCCGCAGGGCGTCTACACCACCGGGCAGTTGCAGAACGCCGTCCACCTCCACCACAGCGAGGTCGGCAGCCGGGCCGTCATCGTCGGAGGGGAACTGGTCAGCTGGTCCGCCGCCGTCACCCTCCGCGAAGCCGGCTGCGCAACCGAGCTGATGGTCAGCCAGTACCCCAGGACGGAGTCGTACGCAGCTTTCAACGTCGCCGGCCGCGCCCTGCTGCGCGTTCCCGTCGCCAACCGCAGCCGGATCACCCGCATCATCGGCAAGGGCCGGGTCGAGGCCGTCGAGATCGAGAATCTCGACACCCATGCCCGGCGCACCGTCGCCTGCGACACCGTGGTCCTCACCGGAGACTGGATCCCCGACCATGAACTCGTCCGCAGCGCCGGACTCGACCTGGACCCGGGAACCCTCGGCCCGCTGACCGACACCGCCCTGCGGACCAGCCGCCCCGGCGTCTTCGCCGCGGGCAACCTCCTCCACCCGGTCGACACCGCCGACGTCGCAGCCCTCGACGGCCTGCACGTCGCGGACCAGGTCGAGGCATGGCTGACCGGGGCCGGCGAGCCTGCCCCGGGCCTGCGCATCCTCGCCGAGGCGCCGCTGCGGTGGGTGGCACCGGGGCTGCTGCGCCCGGGTGACCCGGCTCCCCCGCGTGGGCGCCTGCTGCTGTGGACGGACCGGTCCATCCGGTTCCCGCACGTGATGGTCCGCCAGAACGGGCGGGTCGTCTCGGAACGGACCCTGCCCTGGCCCGCCGCGCCCGGCCGCGTCTTCCGCGTGCCGTGGTCCGTGATGAAGGGCCTCAGCGCCCAGGGCGGCCCGGTCACCATCGGCCTGCGCTGACGAGCGGCCCGCACCCGGGGTACGAACGTGCCCGGGTGTGGGCCCGTCTCAGTTGCCGCCTGGGACATCTGCGGATGACCGTCGGTCAGGACCGCGTACGCCCTCGGCGCACCTGGGGCGACAGAACCCGCAGCCCTCGGTGCGCCATGCCTCGGCCCGGCGGGAAGTCCCGCCGGGCCGAGGCCGAGGTACGGACGTGCCCGGGATGCGGCGCCAGGGGCGCCCTCTTCCGGGCGGGTCGTACCAGCGGGGCCTGCCGGGCGCCGGCCCGAGACGGGCGAGGCGCCACCGGCCCGAATCCGGTACGGCCAAAAACACCTCCGGACCGCGTCCCGGGCCGGTGAACAACACGTTCGGCCTCGTGGCTCACCCGGCCACCGGACCACCGCGAAAGCGGGGACGGGCTCAGCCCGCCCGGTGCACCACCGCGTCGCACAGCTCCTCCAGCGCGGCCTTCGCGTAGCCCCCGGGCAGCGGCGCCAGCGTCGTACGCGCCTCCTGCGCGTACCGGATGGTGTCCTGTCGCGCCTGTTCCAGCGCCGGGTGGGCGCGCAGTCTGCGCAGCGCCTCGGCGTGCCGGGCGTCGTCGCTCAGGTCGCCGTCGAGCAGCTCGACGAGTTCCAGGTCGTCCCGCTTTCCGTCGGCCGCGGCCTGGGCCCGCAGATGGAGCACGGGGAGTGTCGGGATGCCTTCGCGCAGGTCGGTGCCGGGAGTCTTGCCGGACTCGTGGGAGTCGGAGGCGATGTCGAGCACGTCGTCGGCGAGCTGGAAGGCGACGCCGAGCCGTTCCCCGTACTGGGTGAGGATGTCGACGGCCGGCTCCTCCGCGCCGGCCATCATCGCGCCGAACCGGCAGGCCACGGCGATCAGCGAGCCGGTCTTGCCGCGCATCACTTCGAGGTAGTGCTCGACCGGGTCGCGCCCGTCGCCCGGGCCCGCGGTCTCCAGGATCTGGCCGGTGACCAGCCGCTCGAAGGCCTCCGCCTGGATGCGTACGGCCTCCGGACCGAGGTCGGCCAGTATGTGCGAGGCGCGGGCGAAGAGGAAGTCGCCCGTCAGGACGGCCACCGAGTTGCCCCAGCGGGTGTTGGCGCTGTCGACGCCGCGGCGTACGTCCGCCTCGTCCATCACGTCGTCGTGGTAGAGCGTCGCGAGATGGGTCAGCTCGACGACGACGGCGGCGGGCACGACGCCCGGCGCGTCGGGGTCGCCGAACTGGGCGGCCAGCATGGCCAGCAGCGGCCGGAATCGCTTGCCCCCGGCGCGTACGAGATGCTGCGCGGCCTCCGTGATGAAGGGCACGCCGCTCTTGGTGGCATCGAGCAGCCCCGACTCGACAGCAGCCAAACCGGCCTGGACATCGGCCTCAAGAGCGTGGTCCCGCACGCTCAGTCCGAACGGCCCGACGACGGTCACGAGGGGATCTCCTGTCTGCTGACGATCACACGGAGTGTCGATGTGTCGCTGTCATCACTCAAGTCAGCGTATCGGGTCCCCTTTGGATCACAGTGGGCGCCTTCCCGCCACCGCCGGTATGTTCGAGATCAGCTCATACGATCAGGAGTCCCCCTTTGTCCTCCACCGCCACCGACACTGAACCCACTCAGCTGCCATCCGGCGACGACCACGCCTTTTTCGGCCAGCCACGGGGCCTGAAGACCCTGTCCGGCCTGGAAGTCTGGGAACGTTTCTCGTTCCTCGGCATGCAGGCGATCCTGGTCCTCTACTTCGCCGACACCGTCGCCCACGGCGGCATGGGGATGGAGGCGGGCACCGCAGCGTCCGTCTCGGCCGCCTACGGCACCCTGGTCTACCTGGTCTCCGTGGCCGGCGGCTGGCTGGCCGACCGGATCCTCGGCTCGTACCGCGCCGTCCTGTACGGCGGAATTCTGATCGCGTGCGGGCATTACGCCATGGCGGTGCCCACCGACGCCATGACGTGGACCGGCCTCGGTCTGATCAGCGCCGGAACCGGTCTGCTCAAGCCCAATGTGGCGACCATGGTCGGCAAGCTCTACCGCACCGACGACGAGCGCCGCGACGCCGGCTTCGCGCTCTACTACATGGGCATCAACATCGGGGCGTTCCTCGGCCCGCTGGTCACCGGCTGGCTCGGGGACCACGCGAGCTGGCACTGGGGCTTCTCGGCCGCCGCCTTCGGCATGACGCTCGGTCTGATCCAGTACGTACTGGGCCGGCGTCACCTGGCGGGGCACAAGCACAGCGCCGAATTCGCCCTGGCACCGGCACCGATGCGGCGCGCCGTCCGGCTGATCGTCATCGGCGCCGTCGTGGTCGCCGTCGTCGCCACCGCGCTGGCCCTCGCGGGGTGGCTGACCATGGACCGCTTCGTCGACCTGCTCACCCTCGTCTCGGTGATCGCTCCGGTCGTGTACTTCGTGGTGATGTTCCGCAGCCCGCGGGTGACCAGCGAGGAACGCGGCAGGCTGCGCCCGTACGTGGTGCTGTTCCTGGCCTCCGTCGTCTTCAACTTCATCCTCTTCCAGGCGTACTCGACGATGATGCTGCTCGCGTCGACCAACGCCAGTACCGAGATCTTCGGCTTCCACTTCCCGGCCAGTTGGTACGCCTCCGCGCTCGGCGCCTTCGAGGTCGCGCTCGCCCCGGTGGTCGCCGCCGTCTGGGCCCGGATGGGCCCTCGTCAGCCGCACTCCTCCAACAAGATCGCGATCGGGGTGATCCTCGGCGGGCTGTCGTTCCTGCTGATGGTGCTGCCGACCTCCGGGCACTCCGGCGACACCTACAGGATGGCCGCCTGGTGGATCGTCGGCTCGTATCTGCTGCTCGGCCTCGGCGACATCCTGCTGGAGACCTCCGGCATGTCCGCGACCACGAAGCTCGCACCCAAGGCGTTCGCCAGCCAGACGATGGCGCTCTGGTTCCTCTCGCTGGCCCTCGCCAACGGCATCCAGGCCCAAGTCGTGAAGCTGTACGGCGAGATATCCAACCCCGCCTACTTCGGTGTCAATGGCGCAATCGCGGTGGTGGCCGGTGTGGCCGTCATCGCCGCCGCACCCTGGCTCAAGCGCACCATGCACCCCGTCCACTGAGGTACCGCCATGCACATCCGCACCACGTATCCGTATGACACCACCCGTGAGGACGTCCGCATCCCGCTGCCGGACGGCACCCGGCTCTACGCCCGGATCTGGCGGCCGGTCACCGACGAACCCGTCCCCGCGCTCCTCGAATATCTGCCGTACCGGCTGAGCGACTGGACGGCGCCACGCGACTGGCAGCGCCACCCCTGGTACGCGGGCCATGGCTACGCCTCCGTCCGGGTGGACGTACGCGGACACGGCAACAGCGAGGGGATGCCGGGCGACGAGTACGACGCGACGGAGCTGGCCGACGGGGTCGCCGTCATCCACTGGCTGGCCGAGCAGGAATGGTGCTCCGGCCGGGTCGGCATGTTCGGCATCTCCTGGGGCGGCTTCAACTCGCTCCAGATCGCTGCGCTGGCCCCCGAGCCGCTGAAGGCCGTCGTCACCGTCTGCTCGACCGACGACCGCTATGACAACGACGTCCACTACATGGGCGGCTCGGTCCTCGCCGTCGACATGCACGCCTGGGCGGCCACCATGCTGGCCTTCGTCGCCCGGCCGCCGGATCCGGCACAGGTCGGCGAGGGCTGGAAGGACATGTGGCTGAAGCGGCTGGAAACGGTCGAACCATTCATCCACACCTGGCTGGCGCACCAGACCCGCGACGACTACTGGAAGCACGGCAGCGTCTGCGAGGACTACTCCGCGATCACAGCGAACGTCCTCGCGGTGGGCGGCTGGCACGACCCGTACCGCGACACCGTCCTGCGGCTCGTCGAGCACCTCGGCCCGGACAAGGTCCGCGGGCTGATCGGGCCCTGGTCGCACCAGTACCCCGACCGGGGTCTGCCGCCCGGTCCGGCGATCGGCTTCCTCCAGGAGACGCTGCGCTGGTGGGACCAGCACCTGAAGGACAAGGACACCGGCATCATGGCCGAGCCCCTGCTGCGGTCCTGGATCAGCGAGTCCCACCGGCCCGCCACGGTGTACGAGACGCTGCCCGGCCGCTGGGTCGGTGAGACCGGCTGGCCCTCAAAGAACGTCGCGCCGGTCGCGTACGCCCTCCAGGGCGGTCCGCAGAACGTCGACTCGCCCCAGCAGACCGGTCTGGACGCCGGGCGCTTCTTCCCGTTCGGCAACGACGCCGACCTGCCGCCCGACCAGCGCGAGGAGGACGCGAAGTCGGTCTGCTTCGAGTTCCCGGTCGAGGACGCCCCGATCGAGATCCTGGGCCGCCCCCGGGTGAAGCTGCGCATCCGGATGGACGCGCCACGCGGCCAGGCGATCGCCCGGCTCTGCGACGTCGCGCCGGACGGCTCCTCCACCCTGGTGACCCGCGGCGCGCTCAACCTCTCCGCACGGCACGGCCGCGACCGTGCGGACGACTGGCCGGTGGGCAGGACCGAGGACGTGACCTTCGACCTGAACGGCATCGGGCACACCTTCCCGCCCGGCCACCGGATCAGGCTCGCGGTCTCCTCCTCGTACTGGCCGTGGATCTGGCCGCAGGCCGGGTCGGTCGGCTTCACCCTGGACGCCGACGGCAGCCTCGTCGAACTGCCGGTGCGTCGGCACACCGAGGACCCCGCGATCCGGTTCGAGGAGCCGGAGCAGTCGGAGCCGCTCGGCGTCGTCCACCCGGTGACGCTCGACGAACAGCGCCCCGAACGCCTGGTGGTCCGCGATGTCGCCAAGGGCGAATGGCGGCTGGAGGTCGACCCGCGCTACGGCGGCACCCGCGTCTACCCGGACGGCCTGGAATTCACCGAGGACGCCGTGGAGACGTACACGATCCAGGAGAACGACCCGCTCTCCGCACGCGCCCGCTCCGACTGGTCGATCCGGCTGCACCGGCCGGAGATGGCGTGGGACGTACGGATCGAGACCCGGTCCGAAATCAGTGCAGATGACACCCACTTCATCACGTCCGACGAGGTGGTGTGCAAGAGCGGCGGCGAGGTCGTCTTCCACCGGACCTGGGAGAAGCGGATCCCGCGCACGGCCGGGTGAACCCTCCGCCGTGCCCCCGTACAGCAGGGGGCACGGCGGAACTTTCCGGGCATCAGGAGCAGTTGGGACACTCCCGCGGGGTAGCAACACCGACGTAACGTGTCCCCCAAGCGACCTGGAAAGCGAGGCAGCAACACATGCCCGAGCAGAGCAGCCCGCTCGATCTGACCGAGGGCGACCCCTTCGGTCCGCACAACCTTCCGTACGGTGTGTTCTCCACCCCCGACCACCCCGAGGACCGCCGGGTCGGCGTCCGCATCGGCAGCCACGTACTGGACGCCGGAGCGGCGGCCCACGCACTCGGATCGCCCTACGCGCAGCTTCTCGCCCAGCCGGACCTCACCGCGCTGCTGGCCGCCGGCCGCACCGCCTGGCGGGACGTCCGACGGGCGCTGACCGCATGGGTGACGGTCCCGGCACACCGCCCGGACATCGAACCGCTGCTCCACCCGGTCGAGTCCGTGACGCTCCATCTGCCGTACGAGGTCGCGGACTACGTCGACTTCTACGCGAGCGAGAACCACGCCACCAACGTCGGAAGGATCTTCCGGCCGAACGGTGACGCGCTGACTCCCAACTGGAAGCACCTCCCGATCGGCTACCACGGCAGGTCCGGCACCGTCGTCGTCTCCGGCACGGATGTGGTGCGCCCGTCCGGCCAGCGCAAGGCGCCCGCCGACGCGGCCCCCGTCTTCGGTCCTTCCATCAAGCTCGACATCGAGGCCGAGGTCGGCTTCGTCGTCGGAGTGGGCTCCGAGCAGGGCCGTCCGGTCCCGCTCGGCGACTTCCGCGACCATGTCTTCGGGCTCTCGCTGCTCAACGACTGGTCGGCACGGGACATCCAGGCCTGGGAGTACGTCCCGCTCGGCCCGTTCCTCGGCAAGTCCTTCGCCACGTCCGTATCTGCATGGGTGACGCCGCTCGAAGCCCTGGAGGCGGCCCGGATCGCGCCCCCGGCCCGCGACTTCCCGCTGCTCCCCTACCTGGAGGACGCGGGCGAGGAGGAGGCCGGCGGCCTCGATCTGCGGATCTCCGTCGCGATCAACGGCCGGCTGGTCGCCGAGCCGCCGTTCGCCACCATGTACTGGACGGCGGCCCAGATGCTGGCCCAGATGACGGTGAACGGCGCGTCGCTGCGCACCGGTGATCTGTACGGCTCCGGCACGGTCAGCGGCGCCGAGCCCGGACAGCGCGGCTCGCTCCTGGAACTCACCTGGAACGGCCGCGACCCGCTGGATCTCCCGGACGGCAAGCGGACATTCCTGGAGGACGGCGACACGGTGACGATGACGGCCTGGGCACCGGGTCCGGACGGCACGCGGGTGGGGCTCGGTGAGGTGACGGGGCGGATCGTTCCGTCGGCATGACGCCTGCCGGTCGGCAGCCGCGCCCCTGCCGGAGCGCGGCCGTCAACGGCACGCAATTGGTTCACCTGTTCGCGCGGTTCCGAACCGGTTCCCGGCGGATACGCCGGCAGCGGCCCCGGAGCAGCCCGGCGCCGCCACTGGTCCCCGCACTCACTCGTACTCGGGTGGCTCCTCGCCCCAGCCGAACTCCGGGTCGTCGAAAGCCGCTGACGAGCCGGCCGTGGCCGGACCCGGTACAGAGGCCGGAGCCGGTGCGGGGCCGGGTTCCGGTGCCGGGGTCGATCCGGCTTCCGGTGCCGGGGTGGCCACCGGCGCCGCCCCCGCCTCCCCGAACGACGCGAGCACCTCCAGCACTCCCTCCCCGTACGTCGCCAGCTTCTTCTCGCCCAGGCCGCCGATCCCGCCCAGCGCGGGCACCGAGTCCGGCCGCACCGTGGCGATCTCGCGCAGCGTCGCGTCGTGGAAGATGACGTACGCCGGGACGCCCTGTTCCTTTGCCTGGGCGCCGCGCCAGGCCCGTAGCGCTTCGAAGACCGGGACGGCCTCGGGCGCCAGCTCGGCGGCGACCGTCGAGGACTTCGCCTTGCGTTCGCCCTTCGTGGAACGCGACGCGGGCTTCGGCGCCTCCTTGCGCAGCAGCACCTCGCGCTCCCGGCCGAGCACCGTGCCGCTCTCCTGAGTCAGCACCAGCGTGCCGTACTCGCCCTCGACCGCGATCAGCCCCTGGGCGAGCAACTGCCGTACGACTCCACGCCATTCGGCCTCGCCCAGCTCCTCGCCGATGCCGAAGACCGAGAGCTGGTCGTGGTCGAACTGGATGACCTTCGCCGTCTTGCGGCCGAGCAGGATGTCGATGATCTGGCCCGCACCGAACTTCTGCCCTCGCTCCCGCTTCAGCCGCACGACGGTCGACAGCAGCTTCTGCGCGACCACCGTGCCGTCCCAGGTCTCGGGCGGGGTGAGGCAGGTGTCGCAGTTACCGCAGGCCGCCGCGGTGGGCTCCTGACCGAAGTACATCAGGAGCTGGGCGCGGCGGCACCGGACCGTCTCGCACAGGGCCAGCATCGAGTCGAGGTGGGAGGCCGCGCGGCGGCGGAACGCCTCGTCGCCCTCGCCGCCCTGGATGAGCTTGCGCTGCTGGACCACGTCCTGGAGTCCGTACGCCATCCAGGCCGTGGACGGCAGCCCGTCACGCCCGGCGCGGCCGGTCTCCTGGTAGTAGCCCTCGACCGATTTCGGCAGGTCCAGGTGGGCGACGAAGCGTACGTCCGGCTTGTCGATGCCCATGCCGAAGGCGATGGTCGCGACGACGACCAAGCCCTCCTCGCGCAGGAAGCGGGACTGGTGGACGGCGCGCGTGCCCGCGTCCAGACCGGCGTGGTACGGGACGGCCTCGATGCCGTTGCGGCAGAGATACTCGGCGGTCTTCTCGGTCGAGTTGCGCGACAGGCAGTAGACGATGCCCGCGTCCCCGGCGTGCTCCTCCTCGAGGAAGGAGAGCAGCTGCTTCTTCGGGTCGGCCTTCGGCACGATCCGGTACTGGATGTTGGGCCGGTCGAAGCTGGCGACGAAGTGCTTCGCGTCGGGCATGCCCAGGCGCTGCGTGATCTCCTGGTGCGTGGCGTTGGTCGCGGTGGCTGTCAGGGCGATGCGCGGTACGTCGGGCCAGCGCTCGCCGAGGACGGAGAGGGCCAGATAGTCCGGGCGGAAGTCGTGGCCCCATTGGGCCACGCAGTGCGCCTCGTCGATCGCGAAGACGGAGATCTCGCCACGCGAGAGCAGGCCGAGCGTGGTGTCCAGGCGGAGCCGCTCCGGGGCCAGATAGAGCAGGTCGAGCTCACCGGCGACGAACTGGGCCTCCATCGAGCGGCGCTCGTCGAAATCCTGCGTGGAGTTGATGAAGCCGGCCCGCACACCGAGCGCCCGCAGCGCGTCCACCTGGTCCTGCATCAGGGCGATCAGGGGTGAGATGACGATGCCTGTACCGGCTCTGACCAGGGCCGGGATCTGATAGCAGAGGGACTTTCCGCCACCGGTCGGCATGAGCACGACGGCATCCCCGCCCGCCACCACATGGTCGACGATCGCTTCCTGCTCGCCGCGGAAAGCCTCGTACCCGAACACCCGGTGCAGCGTCTGCCGCGCGTCGTTCTCGGTCACATCCATGGTCCCGCCCGTCGCGCCCATTGCCCTGTCCCCCGAAGTCGTGCCGTTCTGTCCTGCCGCCGTCCCCTGCCACGATAGGCGCCGCCTACGACAACGCCGGACGGGCTTGACTTCTCGGGCCCGTCCGGCCTTGTCCCAGCTGTGTGCGTGTGTGCTACCTCACGAACACTCCCGCCTGGCTCGCCAGGTCCAGGAAGTACTGCGGGGCCAGGCCCAGCACCAGCGTGACCGCGACTCCGACCCCGATCGTCGTCATCGTCAGCGGGGACGGGACGGCGACTGTCGGGCCGTCCGCCTTCGGCTCGCTGAAGAACATCAGCACGATGACCCGGATGTAGAAGAACGCGGCGATCGCCGACGAGATCACACCGACCACGACCAGGCCGCCCGCACCGCCGTCGGCCGCAGCCTTGAAGACGGCGAACTTTCCGGAGAACCCTGAGGTGAGCGGGATACCGGCGAAGGCCAGCAGGAACACCGCGAAGACCGCGGCGACCAGCGGCGAGCGCCGGCCGAGCCCGGCCCACTTCGACAGATGCGTCGCCTCGCCACCCGCGTCGCGCACCAGGGTGACGACGGCGAACGCGCCGACCGTCACGAAGGAGTACGCGCCCAGGTAGAAGAGGACCGACGAGATGCCGTCCGGGGTGGTCGCGATGACACCGGCGAGGATGAAGCCGGCGTGTGCGATCGAGGAGTAGGCGAGCAACCGCTTGATGTCGGTCTGGGTGATGGCGACGATCGCACCGCCCAGCATCGTGACGATCGCGACGGCCCACATGACCGGGCGCCAGTCCCAGGCGAGGCCCGGCAGCACCACGTACAGCAGACGCAGCAGCGCGCCGAACGCGGCGACCTTGGTGGCCGCGGCCATGAAACCGGTGACCGGGGTCGGGGCGCCCTGGTAGACGTCCGGGGTCCACATGTGGAACGGGACGGCGCCGACCTTGAAGAGCAGACCGGTCAGGATCATCGCCCCGCCGATCAGGAGCAGCGCGTCGTTGCCCATGGTGTCGGCGAGCGCCGGGTCGATCCGGGTGACGGAGCCGTCGACCACGTTCGCGATGGTGGCGTACGAGACGGAGCCCGCGTACCCGTACAGCAGGGCGATCCCGAAGAGCAGGAACGCCGACGAGAAGGCGCCGAGCAGGAAGTACTTCACCGCGGCCTCCTGCGACATCAGCCGCTTGCGGCGGGCGACGGCGCACAGGAGGTAGAGCGGGAGGGAGAAGACCTCCAGGGCCACGAAGAGCGTCAGCAGATCGTTGGCCGCCGGGAAGACCAGCATGCCGGCCACCGAGAAGAGGACCAGCGGGAAGACCTCGGTGGTGGTGAATCCGGCCCTGACCGCGGCCTTCTCGCTGTCGCTGCCGGGGACCGACGCTGCCTGTGCGGCGAACGAGTCGACGTGGTTGCCGTGCGCGGCGGGGTCGAGCCGCCGCTCGGCGAAGGTGAAGACGGCGACCAGTGAGGTCAGCAGGATGGTGCCCTGCAGGAAGAGCGTCGGCCCGTCGATCGCGATGGCGCCCATCGCGGCGATGTGCGCCTTCGTCGTGCCGTACCCCCCGGCCGCCAGGCCGATGACCGCGGCGAACGCGGCGGCGAGGGCGACGACCGTCAGGAAGACCTGCGTGTAGTAGCGGGCCCGGCGCGGCACGAAGGCCTCGACGAGTACGCCCACGACGGCGACACCGATCACAATGAGGACCGGGGTCAGCTGGGCGTACTCGATGACCGGTGCCTTGAACTTCTCGACCGGGGCGGCCGATGTCACCCCGCCCGCCATTGTCCACAGGCTGTGGACAGCTGTTGCGCTCACTTGGCGGCCTCCACCTCAGGCTGGGGGTCCTTCTTCTGGACGTCCGACATGGTGTGCTGCACCGCCGGGTTGACGATCTCCGTCAGCGGCTTCGGATAGACACCCAGGAAGAGCAGCAGCGCGATCAGCGGGAGGACCACCGCCAGCTCCCGGACCTTGAGGTCCGCCATGCCCTGGACCTCGGCCTTCACCGGTCCGGTCATCGTCCGTTGGTAGAGGACGAGGACGTACAGCGCGGCGAGCACGATGCCGGTCGTGGCGATGATGCCCGCCGCCGGATACGCGCTGAACGTGCCGACGAGAACCAGGAACTCACTGACGAACGGGGCGAGCCCGGGCAGCGACAGGGTGGCCAGACCGCCGATCAGGAAGGTGCCGGCCAGGACCGGCGCCACCTTCTGCACCCCGCCGTAGTCGGCGATGAGCCGCGAACCGCGCCGGGTGATCAGGAAGCCCGCCACCAGCATCAGCGCGGCGGTCGAGATCCCGTGGTTGACCATGTAGAGCGTGGCGCCCGACTGGCCCTGGCTGGTCATCGCGAAGATGCCCAGGATGATGAAGCCGAAGTGCGAGATCGACGCATAGGCGATCAGCCGCTTGATGTCGCGCTGGCCGACGGCGAGCAGCGCCCCGTACACGATGCTGATCAGCGCCAGGACGACGATCACCGGCGTCGCCCACTTGCTGGCCTCCGGGAAGAGCTGGAGGCAGAAGCGGAGCATCGCGAATGTGCCGACCTTGTCCACGACCGCGGTGATCAGGACGGCGACCGGGGAGGTCGCCTCACCCATGGCGTTGGGCAGCCAGGTGTGCAGCGGCCACAGCGGGGCCTTCACCGCGAAGGCGAAGAAGAACCCGAGGAAGAGCCAGCGCTCCGTGCTGGTCGCCATGGAGAGCGAGCCGCTCGCCCGGGCCTCGGCGATCTCGGAGAGCGAGAACGTCCCCGCGACCACATACAGACCGATCACGGCGGCCAGCATGATGAGGCCGCCGACCAGGTTGTAGAGGAGGAACTTGACGGCGGCGTAGGAGCGTTGCGCCGCCGCGTTCTCGTCGCTGCCGGTGTGTGCCCGGTCCCCGAAGCCGCCGATGAGGAAGTACATCGGGATGAGCATGGCTTCGAAGAGGATGTAGAAGAGGAAGACGTCGGTGGCCTCGAAGGAGAGGATCACCATCGCTTCGACCATCAGGATCAGGGCGAAGAAGCCCTGAGTCGGGCGCCAGCGCGAGGACGTGGTCTCCAGAGGGTCGGCGTCGTGCCAGCCGGCCAGGATGACGAAGGGGATCAGCAGGGCGGTGAGCGCCATGAGCGCCAGCCCGATGCCGTCCACGCCCAGTTCGTACCGGACGCCGAAGTCCTTGATCCAGGCGTGCGATTCGGTGAGCTGGTAGCGGGCGCCGCCGGGCTCGAAGCGGGCGAGCGCGATGCCCGCCAGTACGAGCGTGGCCAGTGAGAAGAGCAGCGCCAGCCATTTGGCGGCGGTGCGCCGGGCGGCAGGGACGGCGGCGGTGGCGATCGCACCGATCGCCGGGAGCGCCGCCGTCGCTGTCAGGAGGGGAAAGGACATGTGATCAGACCGCCCTCATCAGCAGGGTCGCGGCGATGACGACCGCCGTACCGCCGAACATCGAGACCGCGTACGAGCGGGCGTAGCCGTTCTGCAGTTTGCGCAGCCGGCCGGAGAGCCCGCCCATCGAGGCGGCCGTGCCGTTGACGACGCCGTCGACCAGGGTGTGGTCGACGTACACCAGGGAGCGGGTGAGGTGCTCGCCGCCGCGGACCAGTACCACATGGTTGAAGTCGTCCTGGAGGAGATCACGGCGGGCGGCCCGGGTGAGCAGCGAGCCGCGCGGCGCGACGACCGGCACCGGCCCTCGTCCGTACATCGCCCAGGCGATGGCGACGCCGATGACGAGCACCACCATGGTGGCTGCCGTGACGGTCGTGGCACTGACCGGGGCGTGGCCGTGGCTGTGCCCGGTGACCGGCTCCAGCCAGTTCAGGAAGCGGTCACCGATGGAGAAGAGGCCTCCGGCGAAGACCGATCCGAACGCCAGGATGATCATGGGGATGGTCATCGACTTCGGGGACTCGTGCGGATGCGGCTCATGCCCCTCCGCGTCGGGCTGCCAGCGCTTCTCGCCGAAGAACGTCAGCAGCATCACGCGCGTCATGTAGAACGCGGTGATCGCGGCGCCCAGCAGGGCCACCGAGCCGAGGATCCAGCCCTCGGTGCCGCCCTTGGCGAAGGCCGCCTCGATGATCTTGTCCTTGGAGAAGAAGCCGGACAGACCGGGGAAGCCGATGATCGCCAGATAGCCGAGGCCGAAGGTGATGAAGGTGACCGGCATGTACTTCCTGAGGCCGCCGAACTTCCGCATGTCGACCTCGTCGTTCATGCCGTGCATGACCGAACCGGCGCCGAGGAAGAGCCCGGCCTTGAAGAAGCCGTGCGTCACCAGGTGCATGATCGCGAAGACGTAGCCGATCGGGCCGAGCCCGGCGGCCAGGATCATGTAGCCGATCTGCGACATCGTCGACCCGGCGAGGGCCTTCTTGATGTCGTCCTTCGCACAACCGACGATCGCACCGAAGAGCAGCGTGACCGCACCGACGACCACGACGGCCAGCTGTGCGTCCGGCGCGGCGTTGAAGATCGCGCCGGACCGGACGATGAGGTAGACGCCCGCGGTCACCATGGTCGCGGCGTGGATGAGGGCCGAGACCGGGGTCGGGCCCTCCATCGCGTCACCGAGCCAGGACTGCAGCGGCACCTGGGCCGACTTGCCGCAGGCCGCGAGCAGCAGCATCAGGCCGATCGCCGTCAGCTTGCCCTCGCTCGTCTGACCGGTCGCCCCCAGGACGGGACCGAAGGCGAAGGTGCCGAATGTGGTGAACATCAGCATGATCGCGATCGACAGGCCCATGTCGCCGACCCGGTTGACCAGGAATGCCTTCTTGGCGGCCGTCGCCGCGCTGGGCTTGTGCTGCCAGAAGCCGATCAGCAGGTACGACGCCAGACCGACGCCCTCCCACCCGACGTACAGCAGCAGGTAGTTGTCGGCGATGACCAGGATCAGCATCGCCGCGAGGAACAGGTTCAGATAGCCGAAGAAGCGGCGCCGGCGCTCGTCGTGCGCCATGTAGCCGATCGAGTAGATGTGGATCAGCGTGCCCACACCGGTGATCAGCAGCACGAACGTCATCGACAACTGGTCGAGCTGGAAGGCCACATCGGCCTGGAAGCCCTCGACCGGAATCCAGCTGAACAGCTTCTGGTGCAGGGCCCGGTCCTCCGCGCCCTTCCCCAGCATGTCGAGGAAGAGCACGACACCGATGACGAACGACACGGCGGCGAGCAGGGTGCCGACCCAGTGTCCGGCGCGGTCCAGCCGTCGGCCGCCGCAGAGCAGGACCGCAGCTCCGAGCAGAGGCGCCGCGACGAGCAGCGCAATCAGGTTCTCCACGATTCAACGTCCCCTTACAGCTTCATCAGGCTGGCGTCGTCGACCGAGGCCGAGTGGCGGGAACGGAACACCGACACGATGATCGCGAGCCCGACCACGACCTCGGCGGCGGCGACGACCATCGTGAAGAAGGCGATGATCTGCCCGTCGAGATTGCCGTGCATCCGGGAGAAGGTCACGAACGCGAGGTTGCAGGCGTTGAGCATCAGCTCCACGCACATGAACACGACGATCGCGTTCCGCCGGATCAGCACCCCGGCCGCACCGATGGTGAACAACAGGGCGGCGAGATAGAGGTAGTTGACCGGATTCACTTGGCGACCTCCTCGTCTTCGTTGTCACGGCCGAGCCGCTCCTCGGAGCGCTGCTCCAGCGCCTTGAGCTGGTCCAGGGACTCGTTCGACACATCACGGATCTGCCCGCGATTGCGCAGCGTCTGCATGACGGTGAGCTCGGACGGTGTGCCGTCCGGGAGCAGACCCGGGATGTCCACGGCGTTGTGCCGGGCGTAGACACCGGGGGCGGGCAGCGGCGGCAACTGCTTGCCGCGTACGCGCTCCTCGGACATCTCCCGCTGGGTCTTGGCCCGTTCGGTGCGCTCCCGGTGGGTGAGCACCATCGCGCCGACCGTCGCCGTGATCAGCAGGGCGCCGGTGAGCTCGAAGGCGAAGACGTACTTGGTGAAGATGAGGCTGGCCAGCCCCTCGACGTTTCCGCCGTGCTCGGCGTTGGCGGTGCCGAGCCCGTTGAAGCTGTTCAGCGAGGCGTTGCCGATGCCCGCGATCAGCAGGATGCCGAAGCCGATCCCGCAGCCCGCGGCCAGCCAGCGCTGGCCCTTGAGGGTCTCTTTCAGCGAGTCGGCCGCCGTGACACCTACGAGCATGACCACGAAGAGGAACAGCATCATGATCGCGCCGGTGTAGACGACGATCTGGACGACGCCCAGGAAGTAGGCACCGTTGGCGAGGTAGAACACCGCCAGGACGATCATGGTCCCGGCGAGGCTCAGAGCACTGTGCACGGCCTTTTTCATCAGTACGGTGGACAGCGCGCCGATCACGGCGACAGTGCCGAGCACCCAGAACTGGAAGGCCTCACCGGTCGAGGTCTGGGAGGCCGCTGCGGCCAGGCCGGTCATGCGTCCACCTCCTGCGCCGAGCCGCATCCGTGCCCGTTGTCCTGCTTGGACTCGCCCTTGGAGACCGCGGCCTGGCGCTCCGTACCGGGCGCGGCCTCGGTGACCAGCCCCCGGTAGTAGTCCTGCTCGTCCATCCCGGGGTAGATCGCGTGCGGAGTGTCGACCATGCCCTCCTCCAGGCCCGCGAGCAGCTCGTCCTTGGTGTAGATGAGGCTCTCGCGGGTGGTGTTGGCGAGCTCGAACTCATTGGTCATCGTCAGCGCCCGGGTCGGGCACGCCTCGATGCACAGTCCGCAGAGAATGCAGCGCGCGTAGTTGATCTGGTAGACGCGGCCGTAGCGCTCACCCGGGGAGTAGCGCTCCTCGTCGGTGTTGTCCGCGCCCTCCACATAGATCGCGTCCGCCGGACAGGCCCAGGCGCACAGCTCGCAGCCGATGCACTTCTCCAGACCGTCCGGGTGACGGTTGAGCTGATGCCGGCCGTGGAAGCGCGGCGCCGTCACCTTGTGCGTTTCCGGATACTGCTCGGTCAGCCGCTTCTTGAACATGGCCTTGAAGGTCACGCCGAAGCCGGCGACAGGGTTCTGGAACTTCTCCCCCGAGGGCTCTGATGACTCAGACACCGTCAGCCTCCTTTCCGTCACTCGAATTTCCGTCACTCTCAGTGTCCGACCCGCCACTGACAACGAGTTTCCGCTCGCTGCGCGGCCTGCGGCGCGGCACCGGCGGCAGGGTCTGTCCGGGCAGCGGCGGCACCGGGAATCCACCCGCCATCGGGTCGAACGTCGGCTCCGGTCCCGCGTCCGCCTCGGCGGCGCGGCCCTTCTTGTCGCGGAAGATGTCGGCGACGAAGGAGATCAGCAGGATCGCGATCACGGCCCCGGCCACATACAGCACGATCTTCGAGAAGTCGTACCCCTCGTTGCGCAGCGCCCGCACCGTCGCGACCAGCATCAGCCAGACCACGGAGACCGGGATCAGGACCTTCCAGCCGAGCTTCATCAGCTGGTCGTAGCGGACCCGGGGCAGCGTGCCGCGCAGCCAGATGAAGAAGAACAGCAGCAGTTGGACCTTGAGGACGAACCAGAGCATCGGCCACCAGCCGTGGTTCGCGCCCTCCCAGAAGGTGCTGATCGGCCACGGGGCCCGCCAGCCGCCCAGGAACAGAGTCGTGGAGACCGCGGAGACGGTGACCATGTTGACGTACTCGGCGAGCATGAACATTGCGAACTTGATCGATGAGTACTCGGTGTTGAAGCCGCCGACCAGGTCGCCCTCGGACTCCGGCATGTCGAACGGGGCCCGGTTGGTCTCACCGACCATCGTGACGATGTAGATGATGAAGGAAACCGGCAGCAGGATGATGAACCAGCGATCCTGCTGCGCCTCCACGATCTTCGAGGTCGACATCGACCCGGAGTAGAGGAAGACCGAGGCGAACGCGGCGCCCATCGCGATCTCGTAACTGATCATCTGCGCACACGAGCGCAGACCGCCGAGGAGCGGGTACGTCGATCCGGACGACCAGCCCGCCAGCACGATGCCGTAGATCCCGACCGAGGCGACCGCGAGGATGTAGAGCATCGCGATCGGCAGGTCGGTGAGCTGCATCGCCGTACGGTGCCCGAAGATCGAGACCTCGTCGGACGGGCCGAACGGGATCACCGCGATCGCCATGAACGCCGGGATGGCGGCGACGATCGGCGCGAGCACGTACACGACCTTGTCGGCGCGCTTGACGACGACGTCTTCCTTCAGCATCAGCTTGATGCCGTCGGCGAGCGACTGGAGCATGCCCCAGGGGCCGTGCCGGTTGGGGCCGATGCGCAGCTGCATCCAGGCGACGACCTTGCGCTCCCACACGATGGAGAAGAGCACGGTCACCATCAGGAACGCGAAGCAGAACACCGCCTTGATGACGACGAGCCACCACGGGTCGGTGCCGAACATCGACAGATCCTCGGCGGCGAGTACGGCACTGTGCGGTGCCGCGGCCAGTTGAGCGAAGGCAGTCACGCCCCCACCTCCGGTGTGACGTCGGGAGTGCCCGGTGCGGCGGGGCCGATCCGGACCAGACCGCCGGGCCGGGCGCCGGTGTCGGCCGGGACGCCCCGCCCGACGGAGTTCAGCGGCACCCAGACCACCCGGTCCGGCATGTCGGTGACCTTCAACGGGAGTTCGACGCTGCCCGCCGGACCGGTGACGGCCAGCAGATCGCCGTCCTTCACGCCCGTCTCGGCCGCGGTGACGGCGGAGAGCCGGGCGTGCGAGGCGTGCCGGGTGCCGGCCAGTGCGTCGTCGCCCTCCTGGAGCCGGCCCAGGTCGAGCAGCATCCGGTGGCCCGCGAGGACCGCCTCGCCGTCGCCGGGCCTGGGCAGCGGCTGCGCCGGCTCGTTCGGGTCGGTGGCGTGCGTACCGGTCCAGCCGCCGAGCCGGTCCAGCTCACGGCGCACGGACTTCAGATCCGGCAGCGCGAAGCGACTGACTCCATCAGCGCCTCCGACGCGGGCCAGCGCGTCGGCCAGCATGTGCAGCACCCGTGCATCGGTCGGCGCGAGCGTCCGCGTCATCTGCTCGGGCTTCAGCGCCGCCTCGAACATCCGCGCCCGGCCCTCCCAGTTGAGGAAGGTGCCGGACTTCTCGGCCACCGCGGCGACCGGGAAGACCACATCGGCCCGCTCGGTCACCTCGCTGGGCCGCAGCTCCAGCGAGACCAGGAAGCCGACCCGGTCCAGCGCCTCCAGGGCCCGTGCCGGGTCCGGCAGGTCCACGGTCTCGACCCCGGCGACGACCAGCGCGCCCAGCTCACCGGTGGCCGCGGCCTCCACGATCTGGCCGGTGTCGCGGCCGAAGCGGGACGGGAGCTCGGCGACGCCCCAGACGGCCGCCACCTCGTCCCTGGCCCTCGGGTCGGTCGCCGGACGGCCGCCGGGCAGCAACGACGGAAGCGCGCCCGCCTCCACCGCACCGCGCTCACCGGCCCGGCGCGGAATCCACACCAGCGTGGCCCCGGTCGCGGTGGCTGTCCGTACCGCGGCGGTAAGCCCGCCCGGCACGGCCGCCAGCCGCTCACCGACCACGATCACGGCGCCCCCGCCGCGCAGTGCCTCGGCCGCCGCGGCTCCGTCGCCGTCGAGTCCGGCGCCGCCCGCGATCGCGTCCAGCCACTCGGTCTCGGTGCCGGGGGCGGCGGGAAGCAGCGTGCCGCCCGCCTTCGTGAGGCCGCGCGTGGCGTACGAGGCGACGGCGAACGTGCGCTGTCCGTGCTTACGGTTCGCCTTGCGCAGCCGCAGGAAGACGCCGGGCGCCTCCTCCTCCGACTCGAACCCGACCAGCAGCACAGTCGGGGCCTTCTCCAGCGAGGTGTACGTGAGACCGCTGCCGTCCAGATCGCGTCCGCGCCCGGCCACGCGAGCGGCCAGGAAGTCGGCCTCCTCGCTGCTGTGCACCCGGGCCCGGAAATCGACGTCGTTCGTGTCCAGCGCGATCCGGGCGAACTTGCTGTACGCGTACGCGTCCTCGACGGTCAGCCGGCCGCCCGTGAGGACACCCGTCCTGCCGCGTGCGGCAGCGAGTCCGGCGGCCGCGGCGTCCAGCGCCTCGGGCCAGCTCGCCGGTTCCAGGACGCCGTCCGCGCTGCGTACCAGCGGAGTGGTGAGCCGGTCCCGCTGTTGCGCGTAACGGAAGCCGAAGCGGCCCTTGTCGCAGACCCACTCCTCGTTGACCTCGGGGTCGTTGGCGGCGAGCCGCCGCATGACCTTGCCGCGCCGGTGGTCGGTACGGGTCGCACAGCCGCCCGCGCAGTGCTCGCACACCGACGATGACGACACCAGGTCGAAGGGCCGGGAGCGGAACCGGTACGCCGCCGAGGTCAGCGCCCCGACCGGGCAGATCTGGATGGTGTTCCCGGAGAAGTACGACTCGAACGGGTCGCCCTCGCCCGTACCGACCTGCTGGAGCGCACCGCGCTCCAGGAGCTCGATCATCGGGTCGCCCGCCACCTGGTTGGAGAACCGGGTGCAGCGCGCGCAGAGCACGCACCGCTCGCGGTCCAGCAGCACCTGGGTGGAGATCGGGACGGGCTTCTCGAACGTGCGCTTCTTGCCGTCGAAGCGGGAGTCGGCGCCGCCGTGCGACATCGCCTGGTTCTGCAGCGGGCACTCACCGCCCTTGTCGCAGACCGGGCAGTCCAGCGGGTGGTTGATGAGCAGCAGCTCCATCACACCCTTCTGCGCCTTCTCGGCGACGGGCGAGGTGAGCTGCGACCTCACCACCATGCCGTCGGTGCAGGTGATGGTGCAGGACGCCATCGGCTTGCGCTGACCCTCGACCTCGACGATGCACTGGCGGCAGGCGCCGGCCGGGTCGAGGAGCGGGTGGTCGCAGAAGCGCGGGATCTCGATGCCGAGGAGTTCGGCGGCCCGGATGACCAGGGTGCCCTTGGGCACGCTGATCTCGATGCCGTCGATCGTCAGCGTGACGAGGTCCTCGGGCGGAAGGGCCGCCTCGCCGCCCCCGGAGGGCGCACTCGTGGTGACTGTCATGCGTTCACCCCCTGGTGAGCGTTCTTGTCGTCGGCCCAGGCGGTCGACCTGGCGGGATCGAAGGGGCAGCCCCTGCCCGTGATGTGCTGCTCGTACTCCTCGCGGAAGTACTTCAGCGAGGAGAAGATCGGCGAGGCGGCGCCGTCGCCGAGGGCGCAGAAGGACTTGCCGTTGATGTTGTCGGCGATGTCGTTCAGCTTGTCGAGGTCGGCCATCTGTCCCTTACCGGCCTCGATGTCGCGGAGCAACTGGACCAGCCAGTAGGTGCCTTCGCGGCACGGTGTGCACTTCCCGCAGGACTCATGGGCGTAGAACTCGGTCCAGCGGGTGACGGCCCGCACGACGCAGGTCGTCTCGTCGAAGCACTGGAGCGCCTTGGTGCCGAGCATGGAACCGGCGGCGCCGACACCCTCGTAGTCGAGCGGCACATCGAGGTGCTCATCGGTGAACATCGGGGTCGAGGAACCCCCCGGGGTCCAGAACTTCAGACGGTGGCCGGTGCGCATGCCGCCGCTCATGTCGAGCAGCTGGCGCAGCGTGATGCCGAGCGGGGCCTCGTACTGACCGGGGCTCGCGACATGCCCGCTGAGCGAATACAGCGTGAAGCCCGGGGACTTCTCGCTGCCCATCGACTTGAACCAGTCCTTGCCCCGGTTCAGGATCGCGGGAACCGAGGCGATGGACTCGACGTTGTTCACCACAGTGGGGCAGGCGTACAGACCGGCGATCGCGGGGAAGGGGGGTCGCAGCCGGGGCTGGCCGCGTCGCCCTTCGAGCGAGTCGAGCAGTGCGGTCTCCTCACCACAGATGTACGCGCCCGCGCCCGCGTGCACGGTGAGTTCCAGGTCGAGCCCCGAGCCCAGGATGTCCGTCCCGAGGAAGCCCGCCTCGTACGCCTCGCGCACGGCCTCGTGCAACCGCCGCAGTACGGGGACGACCTCACCACGCAGATAGATGAACGCATGCGAGGAACGGATCGCGTAGCAGGCGATCACGATGCCCTCGATGAGGGAGTGCGGGTTGGCGAAGAGGAGCGGGATGTCCTTGCAGGTCCCGGGCTCCGACTCGTCGGCGTTGACCACCAGGTAGTGCGGTTTGCCGTCGCCCTGCGGGATGAACTGCCACTTCATCCCGGTGGGGAAGCCCGCGCCGCCGCGGCCGCGCAGACCGGAGTCCTTGACGTACGCGATGAGGTCGTCCGGCGACATGGCGAGGGCCTTGCGCAGACCCTCGTACCCCTCGTGACGCCGGTAGGTCTCCAGGGTCCAGGATTCCGGCTCGTCCCAGAAGGCGGAGAGGACGGGGGCGAGCAGCTTCTCGGGGCTGCCCCCGCTGCCGTTGTCGTTGATTTCGGTTGCCAACGTCATCACTCTCCCTCCTCGCCTGTCGGGCCGGACGGGTGCTCCGGGTCCTGCGGGGCATCGGTGTGCCCTGACTCGCCCCGCGGGGCGACGACCCTCGTGTACGGCTCCTCGCCCCTGGCGAGCCGGAGGCCGATCAGCGAGGCGGGGCCCGCGCCGCCGGACGCCTCGACGGCGCCGGGGCGCTCGTCGGGGAAGCCGGCCAGGATTCGCGCGGTCTCCTTGTACGAGCAAAGGGGCGCGCCACGGGTGGGTTCGACGGTGCGCCCGGCGATCAGGTCGTCGACCAGGCGCGTCGCGCTCTCGGGCGTCTGGTTGTCGAAGAACTCCCAGTTGACCATCACCACGGGAGCGAAGTCGCAGGCCGCGTTGCACTCGATGTGTTCGAGGGTGACCTTGCCGTCCTCGGTTGTCATATCGGGCCCGTTGTTGCCGACGCCGAGGTGCTCCTTGAGCCGGTCGAAGATGGCGTCGCCGCCCATCACCGCGCACAGCGTGTTGGTGCAGACGCCGACCTGGTAGTCGCCGCTCGGCTTGCGCCGGTACATCGTGTAGAAGGTGGCGACCGCGGTGACCTCGGCGGTGGTGAGGCCGAGCAGTTCGGCGCAGAACGCCATGCCCGTACGGGAGACGTACCCCTCCTCGGACTGCACCAGGTGCAGCAGCGGAAGCAGTGCGGAGCGGCTGCCGGGGTAGCGGGCGATCACCTCCTTCGCGTCCGCTTCGAGCCTGGCGCGCACCTCGGCCGGGTAGGCGGGGGCGGGGAGCTGCGGCATCCCCAGACTGACTTCCTGACGTGTTTCGGTCACCGGTCGACGCCTCCCATCACGGGGTCGATGGACGCGACGGCGACGATGACGTCGGCGACCTGGCCGCCCTCGCACATCGCCGCCATGGCCTGCAGATTGGTGAAGGACGGGTCGCGGAAGTGGACCCGGTAGGGGCGGGTGCCGCCGTCCGAGACGACATGGACGCCGAGCTCGCCCTTGGGCGACTCGACGGCGGTGTACGTCTGTCCGGCCGGGACGCGGAAGCCCTCGGTCACCAGCTTGAAGTGGTGGATCAGGGCCTCCATGGAGGTGCCCATGATCTTCTTGATGTGGTCGAGCGAGTTGCCGAGCCCGTCCGGACCGAGCGCGAGCTGCGCCGGCCAGGCGATCTTCTTGTCGGCAACCATCACCGGTCCGGGGGCGAGCCGGTCGATGCACTGCTCGACGATCCGCAGCGACTGGCGCATCTCCTCGAGCCGGATGAGGAAGCGGCCGTAGGCGTCGCAGCTGTCGGCGGTGGGGACGTCGAACTCGTAGTTCTCGTATCCGCAGTAGGGGTCCGTCTTGCGCAGGTCGTGCGGGAGTCCGGCGGAGCGCAGGATCGGGCCGGTGGCGCCGAGTGCCATGCAGCCGGTCAGGTCGAGATAGCCGACGTCCTGCATACGGGCCTTGAAGATCGGGTTGCCGGTGGCGAGCTTGTCGTACTCCGGCAGGTTCTTCTTCATGGTCTTCACGAACTCGCGGAGCTGGTCGATCGCGCCGGGCGGCAGGTCCTGGGCGAGTCCGCCGGGCCGGATGAACGCATGGTTCATCCGCAGGCCGGTGATCAGCTCGAAGAGGTCGAGAACGAGTTCACGATCACGGAAGCCGTAGATCATGATCGTGGTGGCGCCGAGCTCCATGCCGCCGGTGGCGATGCACACCAGGTGCGAGGAGATCCGGTTGAGCTCCATCAGGAGCACGCGCAGGATGCTGGCCCGGTCGGGGATCTGGTCCTCGATGCCGAGGAGCTTCTCGACGCCCAGGCAGTACGCCGCCTCGTTGAAGAACGGCGTCAGATAATCCATGCGCGTCACGAAGGTGGTGCCCTGGGTCCAGTTCCGGAATTCGAGGTTCTTCTCGATGCCGGTGTGGAGGTAGCCGATGCCGCAGCGGGCCTCGGTGACGGTCTCGCCGTCGATCTCCAGGATCAGCCGCAGCACCCCGTGCGTGGACGGGTGCTGGGGGCCCATGTTGACGATGATGCGCTCGTCGTCGGACTTGACCGCCGACTCGACGACCTCGTCCCAGTCGCCGCCGGTGACTGTATATACAGTCCCCTCGGTCGTCGCCCGAGGTGTTGCATGGGGAGTAGACATCAGGAGTACGACCTCCGCTGGTCCGGAGCCGGGATCTGGGCGCCCTTGTACTCGACGGCAATGCCACCGAGCGGGTAGTCCTTGCGCTGCGGGAAGCCCTGCCAGTCGTCCGGCATCATGATCCGGGTGAGGGCGGGGTGCCCGTCGAAGATGAGCCCGAAGAAGTCGTATGCCTCACGCTCGTGCCAGTCGTTGGTCGGGTAGACCTCGACGAGGGACGGGATGTGCGGATCGTTGTCCGGGGCCGACACCTCCAGGCGGATCAGCCGGCCGTGCGTGATCGAGCGCAGGTGGTAGACGGCGTGCAGTTCCCGGCCCTTGTCGCCGAGGAAGTGGACGCCGCTCACCCCCGTACAGAGCTCGAAGCGCAGCGCCGGGTCGTCGCGCAGGGTCCGGGCGACCCGGACGAGGTGCTCCCGGGCGATGTGGAAGGTGAGTTCGCCGCGGTCGACGACGGTCTTCTCGATGGCGTTCTCGGGAAGCAGGTCCTGTTCCTCCAGGGCCCCTTCGAGCTCGTCGGCCACCTCGTCGAACCAGCCGCCGTACGGGCGGGACGTGGCGCCCGGCAGCACCACCGTGCGGACGAGGCCGCCGTAGCCGGAGGTGTCGCCGCCGTTGTTGGCGCCGAACATGCCCTTGCGTACGCCGATGACCTCGCCGGTCTCGTCGCGGGGTGCGGGCACGCCGTTGTTGCTCTGCTCGTCGTGGTTCTGGTTCTCACTCACCGCAGGAGCCCCTTCATCTCGATCAGGGGCAGTGCCTTGAGCGCCGCGTCCTCCGCCTCGCGGGCGGCCTCCTCCGCGTTGACCCCGAGCTTGGAGCTCTGGATCTTCTGGTGGAGCTTGAGGATCGCGTCCATCAGCATCTCGGGCCGCGGCGGGCAGCCCGGCAAATAGATATCAACCGGGACAATGTGATCAACACCCTGGACAATGGCGTAATTGTTGAACATCCCGCCCGATGATGCACAAACCCCCATGGAGATAACCCACTTGGGGTTCGGCATCTGGTCGTAGACCTGCCGCAGAACGGGCGCCATCTTCTGGCTGACCCGCCCTGCCACGATCATCAGATCCGCCTGTCGCGGCGATCCGCGGAAGACCTCCATCCCGAAACGGGCCAGGTCGTAACGCCCGGCTCCGGTCGTCATCATCTCGATGGCGCAGCAGGCGAGGCCGAAGGTGGCGGGGAAGACGGAGGACTTCCGTACCCAGCCGGCGGCCTGCTCGACAGTGGTCAGCACGAAGCCGCTGGGCAGCTTCTCTTCGAGTCCCATGGTGTGCCCCTCAGCCCCTCAGTCCCATTCCAGGCCGCCGCGACGCCATACATACGCGTAGGCGACGAAGACGGTGAGCACGAAGAGCAACATCTCCACGAGCCCGAAGATCCCCAGGGCGTCGAAGGTGACCGCCCAGGGATAGAGGAAGACGATCTCGATGTCGAAGACGATGAAGAGCATCGCCGTCAGGTAGTACTTGATGGGGAAGCGGCCACCTCCGGCTGGAGTGGGGGTGGGTTCGATACCGCACTCGTACGCTTCGAGCTTTGCTCGGTTGTACCGCTTCGGGCCGATAAGCGTGGCCATGACCACGGAGAAGATCGCAAACCCTGCCCCGAGGGCGCCGAGCACGAGGATGGGCGCGTAGGCATTCACGCTCCTCGCTCCTTCCAGTCGTCCTTGACCGTTGGACCGCATCGGGCGATTCGGCTCGCCACCCCACCAAGATCGTGCACATGTGAGGCAGTTCACAAGCCCGACTGCCCCGCATCCTATGCCCGCCGTCCTGTGATCTGCGACACGGGATACGACAACGCGTTTGTGATCTCCACCACCCGGCGAAGGGCTACGAAGCCGCCCGAGCGGTGATCTTCGTACGCAAAGCGGCCGAGCGATCACGAGACGTGACATCCGATGTTGTATGTGCTGGTCAAGAAGGTGTTGCACTAACAATCAGATACCCGCTCAGGCAAATTGGCAATGGACGGCCTGAGAGTGATAAGGGGATCTGCCCCACTCTGGACTCACCCGCGCGGGGGGTCACCGGGGAGCGAAGTGGACGTGTGCACGCATTCACGATCTTCCGGATGAATGGACCGCCACCCGGGATCCGACGCCACCTCGGACGTCGAGCACGCCCACACCCCCACACCGCAGCCACGCTGTGACCTGCGTCACTCCATCCGGGCTTCAATAAAAGCGGGCTTGGCCATCGGTGCGAACGGATGGTAAGTGGCGGGCAATTCGGGCGTATTGCCGAAAGTCCGTGATCACAGCGGTAATCAAGCGTGCCCGGTTTGCCCGTTACGGCGTCAATAAGGGCCGCCAGAAAGCGGATTCACAGATTCCGGACGTAACTGTGTCGCAACACACGTTTCTTGATGGGAGCCCCGGAGCCCTGATAGCGCTAGTACTCATGTCCCACACCGCTCACATACCCAGCCACCGGAAGCCCCGCCGAAACGCGCCGAAGACGGCGCTGCGGGCCGGAGTTGCCGGTGGCGTCCTCAGCACCATCGCGGTCGCAGGCGCTGCCGCTCCGGCCCAGGCCGAGCCGGTGACCCAGACCATCGAGATGCCCACCATCACCGCCGGGCTCTCCACCGCCGTCGCCGCGTCCGCTCAGGCCACGCAGCAGGTCGCCCAGGACCTGCAGACACAGGCCCAGGAGGACGCCGCAGCCGCCACCGCGGCCAAGACCGCCAAGAAGGCCAAGGCCGAGGCAGTCCGCAAGGCAGAGGCCGAGAAGAAGGCGGAGGCGGCCGCCAAGGCCAAGGCGGAGGCCGCCGAGCGCGCTTCCCGCTCCGCCGCCCGTACGACCCTCAGCACGTCCTCCGGCTCCTCCGCCGGCACCGCCGTGGCCCCGGCCTCCTATTCCTCCTCGTCGAGCGCCACCGGCTCCGCCGCCTCCGTCGTCGCCTTCGCGCAGGCCCAGGTCGGCGACGCGTACGTGTCCGGCGGCACCGGCCCCAACTCGTGGGACTGCTCCGGCCTGGTCCAGGCCGCGTTCCGCTCGGTGGGCGTCGACCTCCCGCGCGTCTCCCAGGCCCAGTCGACCGCCGGCACCCAGGTCTCCCTGAGCAACCTCCAGCCGGGCGACATCCTGTACTGGGGCGGCGCGGGCTCCGCGTACCACGTCGGTGTCTACGTGGGCGGCGGCCAGTTCGTCGGCGCGCAGAACTCCAGCACCGGTGTGGTGCAGCGTCCGCTCTCCTACGACCCGCCGTCGGGCGCGGTCCGCGTGCTCTGATTCCGCGGAATCCACCGGATCCGGCGTGTTCACGGATTCACAAGCGCCTTCTCGGCGCGCGGCGAAGGGCCGTCACTCCCCCGCTCGGGAGTGACGGCCCTTCGCCGTTTTCCGGCCCCGGACCGCCCCCGGACCGCCACGGACCCGCTGAAATGCGACATCGCCCCCGGCAGGCGTCGTTGACGTCGCGAACCTGCCGGACACCGTCCACCGCCGCCTGTCACCTTCTCGGCCGTGGACGGCCGATCCCGCGACCGGTGCGTTGCGCTACGGCCCCGCCACCTGCTTCGTCCCCGAGCCGATCGATCTGCGCATCATGGCCACGCCCCAGGAGGCCATCCGCGCCATCCGCGTCCAGCTCCGGGCGAACCGCCTCTTCGGCCTCACGCCGCACGAGCTGGCCCGTGCCCTCCACTGGTCCGACAAGGGCGGCTGGGTCCAGGCCCTGGGGGCGCTCCCTCGCGGCAGGCCCTGCGGGTTCACGCTCATCCTGCGCGGTGGCCGGCACATCGAGTGGCATGTCCGCCCGCTCACGTACGTATCGCTCGACGCCCACTCGCACCACACCCCGCACCCAGTAGTACAAACATCCGCATGAGTTAGGCTCGCCGGGGCGCAGTGAGGGGCCACGATCGGGGTCCGGGCTTCAGTGCCGCCGCATCGGACTCGCCACCGGCCCCGTCCAACCCTGAGCAGCAGCCCCGGATGTAACTGTTCAGGTATCGGCCTGCTGGGCCGGGATGTGAGGGCCGCCCGTGCGGGACTACTTGCTCATGCTGTTCGTCACGGCAGCGGTGACCCATCTCCTGACCGGCCCCGTACGGAAGTTCGCCATCACGATCGGGGTGGTCCCCGAGGTCCGGGCGCGCGATGTCCACCGCGAGCCCACTCCGCGCCTGGGCGGCATGGCCATGTTCGGTGGGCTGCTGGCCGGACTGCTGGTTGCCTCCCACCTGCCGCACCTGGAAGAGATCTTCACCCAGAGCTCGACGCCACGGGCACTGCTGTCCGGCGCGGCCCTGATCTGTCTGCTCGGCGTACTCGACGACAAATGGGGCGTCGACGCGCTGGTCAAGCTCGGCGGCCAGGTTCTCGCCGCCGGAGTGATGGTCTTCCAGGGACTGACCATCCTCTGGCTCCCGGTGCCGGGCACCGACGGGATCTACCTCTCCGACTGGCAGGGCACGCTGCTGACCGTGGGGCTGATCGTCGTCTCCATCAACGCGGTGAACTTCGTCGACGGGCTCGACGGGCTGGCCGCGGGCACGGTGGGCATCGCGGCGTCGGCGTTCTTCCTGTACGCGTACCGGCTCTGGTACGGCTACGGCATCGAGGCCGCCGCGTCCACCACACTGATCTCCGCGATCCTGGCGGGCATGTGCCTGGGGTTCCTGGTCCACAACTCCCACCCGGCCCGGATCTTCATGGGCGACTCGGGCTCGATGCTGCTCGGCCTGCTCATCGCCGGATGCGCGGTCTCCGTGACGGGCGAGGTCGACCCGAGCCTCCTCAACCAGTCGATGGACGGCAGGTCCGGGTCGGCCGCGATGGTGCCGGTCTACATTCCGCTGCTGCTGCCGCTGTCCGTCATCGCGCTGCCGGTCGCGGACCTCGTGCTCGCCGTCATCAGGCGTACGTGGAACGGGATGTCCCCCTTCGCCGCCGACAAGGGACACCTCCATCACCGGCTGCTCCAACTCGGCCACTCGCACCGCCGGGCCGTGCTGCTCATGTACTTCTGGTCGGCGCTGTTCTCGTTCGGGATCGTGGCCTACTCGGCGCGGGGCGCCAAGTCCTGGATGCTCTTCGGGGTCGCGTTCGTCTGCGCGGTGGGCCTGATCCTGCTGCTCCAGCCCCGCTACGAGTCCGGCCTCACCCGCCGGCTGCTGCCGCGCAGGCCCAGGGGCCGCGTGGTCGCCACCGGCGGAAGGCACACCGAGGCCGACGACCACCGCACACGCGTGGACGCCGGCCGCCGGGACGGTTGACGGGTTCCGACGGCGGTGCGGGGCGGCGGGGAGACGGCGTGGCGGCTCAGGCCTTCGGGGCCACCTTCGAAAGACCGTTGATGATCCGGTCCATCGCGTCGCCGCCCGTCGGGTCGGTCAGGTTGGCGAGCATCTTCAGCGTGAACTTCATCAGCAGCGGGTGTGTCAGACCGCGCTGGGTGGCGATCTTCATGACCTTCGGGTTGCCGATCAGCTTCACGAAGGCGCGGCCCATCGTGTAGTAGCCGCCGTAGGTCTCCTTGAGCACCTTCGGGTAGTTGTTCAGCGCCAGTTCGCGCTGGGCCGGGGTCGCGCGGGCGTGGGCCTGGACGATGACGTCCGCGGCGATCTGGCCCGACTCCATGGCGTACGCGATGCCTTCGCCGTTGAACGGGTTGACCATGCCGCCCGCGTCACCGACGAGCAGCAGGCCCTTGGTGTAGTGCGGCTGGCGGTTGAAGGCCATCGGGAGGGCGGCGCCGCGGATCGGCGTCGTCATGTTCTCCGGGGTGTAGCCCCAGTCCTCCGGCATGGACGCGCACCACGCCTTGAGGACCTCGCGCCAGTCCAGCTCCTTGAAGGCGGAGGAGGAGTTGAGGATGCCGAGGCCGACGTTGGACGTGCCGTCGCCCATGCCGAAGATCCAGCCGTAGCCGGGCAGGAGCTGGTCCTGGGGACCTCGGCGGTCCCACAGCTCCAACCAGGATTCCAGGTAGTCGTCGTCGTGGCGGGGCGAGGTGAAGTACGTACGCACGGCCACGCCCATCGGGCGGTCCTCGCGGCGGTGCAGGCCCATGGCGAGCGACAGCCGGGTGGAGTTGCCGTCGGCGGCGACGACGAGCGGGGCGTGGAAGGTGACCGGGGTCTTCTCCTCGCCGAGCTTCGCGTTGACGCCGGTGATGCGGCCGGTGCGGTCGTCGACGATCGGGGCACCGACATTGCAGCGCTCGTGAAGCCGCGCGCCCGCCTTCTGCGCCTGGCGGGCCAGCTGCTCGTCGAAGTCGTCGCGCTTGCGGACCAGTCCGTAGTCCGGGTACGAGGCGAGATCCGGCCAGTCCAGTTGGAGGCGGACGCCGCCGCCGATGATGCGCAGACCCTTGTTGCGCAGCCAGCCGGCCTCTTCGGAGATGTCGATGCCCATGGAGACGAGCTGCTTGGTGGCGCGCGGGGTGAGGCCGTCGCCGCAGACCTTCTCCCGGGGGAAGGCCGTCTTCTCCAGGAGCAGGACGTCCAGTCCGGCCTTGGCGAGGTAGTACGCGGTGGTGGAACCGGCCGGGCCTGCCCCGACGACGATCACATCCGCGCTGTGTTCGGAGAGGGGCTGCTCGGTCACGGTCGGATCTCCCGAAGACTCGAAATCGCGTGCCGCGCGGCACCTGTCCCATGCAGTCTATGGGGGTCCGCTGATCAACTTTCCGAAGGGCTCCCCGATGCCGACCGTGCCACTCGCCGCTCCTTCCGTACAGTTGCGCGTCCCGACCGACGAGGACGCGCTCTCCTGGCACCACGCGTTCGACGACCCCGAGGTGATGGAGTTCTTCGGCGGTACGTCGGAGGAGCTTTCGATGTACGAGGAGTGGACCGCCCTTCCCCAAGCTCTCAACTTCGTTCGAGCAGGGGAGACCCCATTCGCCGGCTCGACGCCGAGCTGGGCTACTGCCTGTGGACGGTGCTCGACGAGGACGGCGAGGTGGCCGGTTTCACCGGCGCCCAGCCCTGGCCGCAGACCGCGTACGGCCCGGTGGGCGAGATCGAGATCGGCTGGCGGCTGGCCCGGCCGGCCTGGGGCCGGGGTTACGCCACCGCCGCCGCGCGCCTCACTCTGGAACGGCTGCGCGCGGCCGGGGTGGAGCGGGTGGTGGCGACGATCGACGCGCGCAACGAGCGGTCGGTCGCCGTGGCCCGGCGGCTGGGGATGGAGCGGGCGGAGAGCTTCACGACTGAGCGGGCGGGACAGGTGGTGCAGTGCTTCCGGCTGGCGCTGAACGCGTGACGAGCCGGATCAGTCGATGTCGTTGAGCATCCAGGTGGCCAGGGCGGTGTCGAAGATCTGCCGTGCTTGCGGCCAGTCGGTGTCACGCTCGGTGGTGTAGACGGCGTACTCGGTGCCGTCGTTGGCAATGTAACTCTGGTCGATCGCGTGGACCGTCTCGCCGCTCTCCCGGTCCTCGTACGTGTACTCCCAGATCGCGCCCTGCAGCCCCTGGAACGTGTTGGCCGACAACTGCAGCCGTTGGTAGTTCTTCTGGTTGGCGTCGGCGGTCCGCTCCAGCGTCTGGAAGTTCTCGTACGAGCTGTACGGGGCGTTGCGGATGACGCCGACCTTGAGTTCGGCCCGGCCGGTGGAGCCCGCGTAGGTGATCTGGTGGTTCTTCTCGCTCTGCCGGTCCCAGAGCGTGGGGACGGCGAAGGAGAAGCCCGCGGTATCGGAGACGAGCCGGTAGCCCTCCGGGACGGTGGGGGCGGACGGACTCCCGGACGGGCTCGGGCTGTCGGACGGGGCCGGGCTGTCGGAGAGGGCCTGCTCCTGCGACGGGTCGGCTGCCGGAGCCTGGCTGCTCGGGGTCACGGCGGGCTTGTCGTCCTTGGCCACGTCGTCGGTTCCGCGGTCCGTCAGGGCCAGCACGCCGGCGGTCGCGCCGCCGCCGACGAGGAGTGCTGCGACGAGGGTGCCGGTCCAGATGAGGGCGGTGCGCTTACGGGCGTCGGCCGGAGGCGTGGGTGGTGCGGGAATGGGTGCCGGTGCCGGTGCGGCTGCGAGTTGGACGGTGTGCGGGTCGTAAGGGGCCGGAATCATCGGGGTGGTCGGCGCTGTCGGCGCCACACCGGGCTGCGTCGGCATCGGTGTCCGCCGCCCCGGCAGCCGCAGCAGATGCGGCGCCGCGAACACCGCGCCGCCCACCCACGCTCAGTCCGAGCACCATCAGACCGATGTTCGGCAGCAACGGCAGCGCGATCAGCATGGCTTCGCCGTCCACACCGTCAGCATTGGCGTACGCGATGAACCCGATCAGGGTGCAGAGCAGCAGTACGGCGCCGAGCGCCCGTACCGCCGTCCCCGCCGCCCGGACCACGGTGTGCGCGACCGGCCGCGCGGCCAGCCACTGGGCCGACGCGTCGCGTTGCAGTACGCCGCCGGTGACCAGCAACGAGATCACCAGCGCCCCGAGGGCGGCGAGCAGCGGCGCGGACGAGACCGAGACACCCGCGACATCGGGCTGGGCGAACAGCCCGAGGACCAGCACGGCGGCGGTCGCCACCACGCTGATCCGTACCGCCGCCTCCATGCCACCGCCCTGCTTACGGGCCGCCCGGGCGCCCAGGAACAGCGCACCCACCCACAGCACGGTGACCGTGAGCGGGACCACGAAGAGCGTGGCGCCGCCCTGCGAAACGCCGCCTCCGGAGTCGTACCCGCTGCCGTCGAAGCCGTTGCCGTCGAGGCCTCCGCCCGGACCGGTGGACCGCACCTCGAAGCCGCCGCCGAACGCCTGGAGCAGCATCGCCAGCGCGATCCGCAGCCGGTCGCTCCAGCCGACGACGACGTCGTCACCCTGGCCGTACGAGGGGATGGCGAGCGCCACGGCGAGGGCGAGGATCAGCCCGGTGGGCCAAGCCGCCGCCTTCGCCGAACCCGCCCAGTCGCCGCGGAAGGCCCGGCCGAGGAACGCGCCGAAGGGCGACGGCCCGGCGGGACCCGGCAGCGGCGGGGCGGCCGGCATCGGCGCATAGCCGGGCGGCGGTGCGGCTCATGCTGCGCGGGCTGGTGCGGCAGGAGCTGAGGTGGCCGTGGCGGCGCGTCAGGCATGGTCGGCGGGGCTGCCGGCGCCGCGTCCACGGTCGGCCGCTCACGCCCGCACTTCATGCAGAAGCGCGCCTCGTCCGGGGCCGGTGTTCCACAGAAGGAGCAGTACGACGGCATGAGAGCTCCGGCGGCAGGGACGGGGACGGGGAAGACGTGTGGCGTATCGACGGACACATCTTCCCCACCGTCCGGTTCCCGTCAACGGGAGTCGGCGGAGCGTTGCTTCAGGGCCGTACGCCCCGGTGCAGCGCCACCACACCACCGGTGAGGTTGCGCCAGGCGACCTTCGACCAGCCGGCCCGCTGGAGCTTGGCCGCGAGCCCGGCCTGGTCGGGCCAGGCGCGGATGGACTCGGCGAGATAGACGTACGCGTCGGGGTTGGACGACACCGCCCGCGCGACCGGCGGCAGCGCCCGCATCAGGTACTCGGTGTACACCGTGCGGAACGGCGTCCAGGTCGGCTGCGAGAACTCGCAGATCACCACCCGGCCGCCCGGCTTCGTCACCCGGTACAGCTCGCGCAGCGCCGCGTCCGTGTCCTGGACGTTGCGCAGCCCGAAGGAGATCGTCACCGCGTCGAAGGTCTCGTCGCGGAACGGCAGCCTGGTGGCGTCGCCTGCGGTGAAGGGCAGCCACGAGTTGCGCTTCTTGCCCTCCTGCAGCATGCCGAGGGAGAAGTCGCACGGCACGACGTACGCGCCCGTCGCGGCGAACGGCAGCGAGGACGTCGCCGTGCCCGCTGCCAGGTCGAGGACCTTCTCCGCGGGCCGGGCGTGCACCGCCTTCGCGACCTCCTTGCGCCACAGCCGGGCCTGGCCGAGCGACAGCACATCGTTGGTGAGGTCGTAGTTCGCCGCCACGTCGTCGAACATCGTGGCGACTTCGTGCGGCTGCTTGTCCAGGGAGGCTCGGGTCACCCACCCATTCAAGCAGCCCGGTCTGCGGTGCTTCGCGCCGGTCGCGAGTCGTTACCCGGGTGGACTGAACCAATCGCTTCCACCGATGGTCAGTACAGAGGGGCACGGAGCCGCCGGGATCCAGGGGGAGCCCAGATGTCCGCACGAGGCGCACGCCGCCGGCCGGAGCCGGAACACCGCCGAAGACGCCTGTTCGCCGCCGCCGTCGTCCCGGCAGCGCTGATCTGTGCCGCCGCTGTCGTGGGGCCCCGGTGGAGCACCGGCCGCGATCGGGACATGATCTATGGCCGGCCGGTCACACGGGGGTCCGCACCGGACGGGCCGACCGGGCGCGCAGGTGTGGCCGGCAGTGGTTCATTGATGCCCGGGGGGCCGGCGGGCGGCGCCGGAGCCGGGTCCAGCGGGCTGCCGGGCAGCAGGCACTGCGACGTCTGCGCAGCACGGAGCGGGCAGCGTTGACCACGGCGGTGTACAGGTAGGCCCCGGGGTCCTGGAGCCCGTCCAGCGAGGTGCCGTGCGTGCGGCAGACGGCGGCGAAGGCGTCCTGGACGACGTCCTCGGCGGTGTGCAGATCGTCCACCAGGAAGAGCGCGAGCCGCACCATGTCGAGTCGCCGTGCCTGGTACAGCTCGGTCAGCGTGGGCGGCGGCTCGTCGTCGTACGGCGTGCCGAGTGCCCGCAGACGATGTTTCCGTTCCGGCGCATTCTCGGTCCGGGGCATGCGGGAGAACAGACGGGACCACCGGGGCGGCGCTGCGGGAATGGCGTACTGCATGGACCTCGATCCGTTGCGGGAGGGGCGGGCGGGCCTGCGGAAAGGCCGGCCCGCCCCGTGGTGCTGCCGCTGCTGCTACTTCTGGACTCCGCTGCCCGGCTGGATCACCCGGGGCGCGTCGGCCGGGACGGGTACGGTGCCGGGCTTGCCCGCGTCGGCAGGCTTGCCCGCCTCGACGACCTTCGGGGTACCAGCGGGCTTCGAGCCGACGGGCTTCGACACGGTCTGCGGGGCTGCGTCCCCGGTCGTGGTGGCCTTCGGCGCGGCCGGCTCCACGCCGGAGTCGGCAACGGCCTGCACGGCGAAGCCGCCGCCCAGCAGCAGCGCGACACCGGTGCACATACATACGCGGCCCGTCCGTGCCGTGACAACACGGGTGCCCGGATTCCGGGACCGTCCGGCTCCGGAGGGGCACTAGCGCCGCCGGTACACCAGCCGCCCGCCCAGCACCGTGGCCACGCAGCGTCCCGCCCCCGCCGCGCACAGCGCCGCCTCATCGGGCACGTCGAAGACGGCGAGGTCGGCGCGGCCGCCGACGGTGAGCGGGCCGTGCACGGAACCGGGCAGGTCGTACCCCTCCACGAACGGGTCCAGGCTCGGTTCGCCGACCAGGATGCCGGGGGCGCCGACGGCCGAGACCTCCGTCATACCCGAGCGGGCGACGGCGGTGCGGACGGCCGGGTCGTGGAAGCGGCCCGCGAGGTGCGTCGTGCCGTACCGCAGCATCCGCTGCAGCCCGCGCCGTACGCTGCCCGCCCGCCGCGTCGCGTCCATCTCACCGACCAGCCGCTCGAACGCCTCGCCCCACAGCGGCTGGTCGCCGAGCGCGTCCGCCTCGCGCGGGTCGGGGTGGTAGCAGCGGGTGAGCAGCCACAGCCCGTGCCACTGCCGCAGTCCCGGCGTGATGACGCCCGGCCATGTGCGGACCCGGGCCGTGGGGTGGGCGGCCACGACCTCGTCGTACGGTCCGAGGGCGACGATCCGGTCGCCTTCCACGGCCACCGCACCCTGCGCAACGGCAGCCGCACCGACCGGAAGAACCAGCGGCGCGGCATGAACGGTCAGCAAAGCGGCCTCAGTTGGCGTTCAGGAGCTTCAGCTCCGGATGCGCCGTGCCGCCCTCGATCGCGGTGGACGAGATGTGCGAGACGACGCGCTCGTCGACCGGGTCGTTCGCCGGGTCGTCGTGGACGACGAGGTGCTCGTACGTCGTGGCGCGCTGCGCCGGTACGCGGCCGGCCTTGCGGATCAGGTCGATGATTTCGAGCCGGTTGGAGCGGTGCTTGGCACCGGCCGAGGAGACGACGTTCTCCTCCAGCATGATCGAGCCGAGGTCGTCGGCGCCGTAGTGCAGCGACAGCTGGCCGACCTCCTTGCCGGTGGTCAGCCAGGAGCCCTGGATGTGCGCGACGTTGTCGAGGAAGATCCGGGCGATGGCGATCATCCGCAGGTACTCGAAGAGCGTCGCCTGCGTCCGGCCCTTGAGGTGGTTGTTCTCCGGCTGGTACGTGTACGGGATGAACGCGCGGAAGCCACCCGTGCGGTCCTGTACGTCGCGGATCATCCGCAGGTGCTCGATGCGCTCGGCGTTGGTCTCGCCGGTGCCCATCAGCATGGTGGAGGTGGACTCGACACCGAGGCGGTGCGCGGCCTCCATGATCTCCAGCCAGCGCTCACCGGACTCCTTGAGCGGGGCGATCGCCTTGCGCGGCCTGGCCGGCAGCAGCTCGGCACCCGCTCCCGCGAAGGAGTCGAGACCGGCGGCGTGGATGCGCTGGATGGCCTCCTCGACGGAGACCTTGGAGATCCGGGCCATGTGCTCGACCTCGGAGGCGCCGAGCGAGTGGATGACGAGCTGCGGGAACGCCTTCTTGATGGCGGAGAAGTGCTCCTCGTAGTACTCGACGCCGTAGTCCGGGTGGTGCCCGCCCTGGAACATGATCTGCGTGCCGCCGAGTTCGACGGTCTCCGCGCAGCGGCGCAGGATGTCGTCGAGGTCGCGGGACCAGCCCTTGGCGGTGTCCTTGGGCGCGGCGTAGAAGGCGCAGAACTTGCAGGCCGTGACGCACACGTTGGTGTAGTTGATGTTGCGCTCGATGATGTACGTCGCGATGTGCTCCGTACCGGCGTAACGGCGTCGGCGTACGGCGTCGGCGGCCGCACCCAGTGCGTGCAGCGGCGCCGACCGGTACAGGTCGAGGGCCTCCTCCGGAGTGATCCGACCGCCCTCGGCGGCTCGGTCGAGGATGGGCTGGAGATCGGCCTTCTCGGTCACCGGGCTGTCACCTTTCGGCGGTTTTTCAACGGATCTACGGACCGGTTCAGCGTACGCCAGCCCCTGTCGGGGTCAGCTGCCGGACCGGGTGAGCGTGCCGTACGGGCGTCCCGCGCCGCTCTCCTCGGACCGGAAGCGGAGGGTGCCGTCGGCGGCGCGCGTGAAGTGGACGTCGGTGGTGGTGGAGGTGCAGAGGGTCGGGTCGCCGGGGCGCTCCGGATCGGCACGCTCCCGGAGCGTCAGTTCCTTGTCGGTGCCGGACGAGAGGCTGGCGACGCTGTTGCAGCGGACAGTCAGTCCGAGAGCGCTGACCTCCGTGGTCATACGCACCACGTCCGCGCCCTTCTTCCCCTCGGTGAACACGGCGGTGAGCGTGCCGTGCGACTGCCCGGAGGTCTTCTCGGTGATCGGGCCCTTCCATGTGCCGATGAACGCCTTCGGGAGCTCGCTGATCTGCTCCGGGCCACCCGTACCCGAGTCCGAGGGCTGCGACGGCCGCCCGGAGGACGTGGCGGCCGGCGGGGTGTGGGCGACACCGCCGTTCTCGGCGGTGTCGCTGCCACCGCCTCCCGGCATCAGATCGAAGAGGTACGCACTGCCCACGGTCACGGCGGCGAGGGCGCCCGCCACGGCGAGGGCGACGGTGCAGCTCAGCCTCCGGCCGCGGTTGACATCGGGGCGGGCCGGGGCGGAGTCCGCGCTGACGGTGACGGAGAAGCGGGGGTCTGACGTACGTTGCCCGGTCAGCCCGGACGACCCGGTCGGCCGCGACGTCCCGGCCGACTCGGCGGTCGCCGGCCACGAGGGCGGCCCGTTCGGCCGGGGCGGCCGAGTCGGTTCATGCGACGGGAACGGCTCGATCGGCGGACCGAACCCACCGCCCGCACCACCTGCGCCGTTGGCGCCGTTGGCGCCGTTCGCGCCCCACGCCGCACTGCTGAACGGCACCGGCCCCGACTGCACCGGCGCGTCCTGCGGCTCCAGGTCCAGCAGCGCGACCGCCGCCCGGCTGACTTCGCGCACCAGAGAACCCGGCAGCCAGCCCGCCGCCACCAGCTCCGCCGCCCCGCCCGGCGCCAACTGCCGGGCCAGCTCCGTGGGGGTCGGCCGGTCCTCCGGGTCCTTCGCCAGACACCCGGCGACGACGTCCCGCAGCTCCCCCTCCAGCTCCCCCAACTCGGGCTCCTCGTGCACCACCTTGTAGAGCAGTACGGCGGAGGAGTCGCCGAGGAAGGGGGCGGTACCGGTCGCCGCGTACGCGAGCACCGCGCCGAGCGAGAAGACATCGGCCGCGCCGGAGATGTCCACGCCCCGGATCTGCTCCGGTGCCATGTAGCCCGGCGAGCCGACGGAGACCCCGGTGGAGGTGAGCGAGGCGGTGGCACCGATGGCGTGGGCGATCCCGAAGTCGATCAGCCGGGGGCCGTCGAGGGCGAGCAGCACGTTGGACGGCTTCACATCGCGGTGGATGAGGCCCTGCTCGTGCACCGCGGCCAGCGCCTCCCCGAGTCCGGCACCCAGCGTCCGCACCGCGTGCTCGGGAAGCGGCCCGTGCTCGGCGACCGCGGTGGACAGCGGGGGCCCGGCCACATAGCCGGTGGCGACCCATGGAATGGGGGCGTCCGGGTCGGCGTCCAGGACGGGCGCCGTCCACTGCGCACCGATCCGCCGCGCCGCGTCCACCTCCCGCCGGAAGCGGGCCCGGAACTGCTCGTCGAGAGCGAAGTGGGGGTGCACGACTTTGACCGCGACGGTACGTCCGCCCGCGCTGCGCCCCAGATAGACCCGGCCCATGCCGCCCGCACCGAGCCTGCCGAGCAGTCGGTAGGCACCGATGGTCAGCGGTTCGCCGGCTTCCAGCGGCTGCATATGGACTCCCCCTGTGGACCGGCCGGACCTCCGACCGAAGCCTAGGGGCGAAGGTCATCGGGTCACAGAGGAAACCATCCGCCGATTTCACCCCTAAGGGAACGAACAACGGCTTTCGACACAACAAAAGGCGTGAATACGTCGTTCACCCGAGCGATTCCGGTACACGACCGGAACTCTCCCCGGACACCATCCAGGAATCGACTATTCGACGCGTATTAACCCGAATCGATAGCCGGGCCGGGAGAAGGCGTGAGAGCGGGGCGGGAAGAGATATCCGCCGCAGAGGCACAGGATTCCCCTATAGCCCTGGCCATTTCCGCGCACGGCGTACTCGGCGCACGTCGGGCGCCCCGCCCCGCCGCCCGGTCAGCCGCCGAGCAACTCGACCTTCACGTCCGCCGGGAAGCCGGTCGTCGGACCGACCCGGCGCGCGAACTCCTGTACGCCCGCCAGCTGGTCCGGGCCGAAGCGGAAGTCCAGGGTCGTGAAGTACCGCTCCAGCACCTCCGCGTCGAAGGCCTCCCAGCGCGCCGCCTGCTCCGCGACCTTGGTGACCTCCTCCAGGGAGACGTCCCGCGAGGCCAGGAAGGCCTCGTGCACCTTGCTCACGTGGTGGGGCTCGGCCGCCAGATAGTCCTTGCGGGCCGCCCAGACCGCGAAGACGAACGGCAGCCCGGTCCAGTCCTTCCACATCTGGCCCAGGTCGTGGACCTGGAGACCGAGCCGGGGCGCGTCGTGCAGGTTGGCGCGCAGCGCGGCGTCGCCGATCAGCACGGCGGCGTCCGCCTCCTGCATCATCACGCCGAGGTCCGGCGGGCAGGTGTAGTAGTCCGGGCTGACCCCGTACCGCTCGGCGAGCAGCAGCTGGGCCAGACGCACGGAGGTGCGCGAGGTCGAGCCGAGCGCCACCCGGGCCCGGTCCAGCTGGTCCAGCGGCACCTGCGACACGATCACGCACGACATGACGGGCCCGTCGCAGCCCACCGCGATGTCGGGGAAGGCGACCAGGTCGTCGGCGTTGCGGAGGAACTCCACCAGCGTGACGGGGCCGATGTCCAGATCGCCCCTGATCAGCTGCTCACTGAGCTTCTCCGGGGTGTCCTTCGAGAGCTCCAGGTCGAGCAGGGTTCCGGTTCTCGCCAGTCCCCAGTACAGGGGGAGGCAGTTCAGGAACTGGATGTGGCCGACGCGCGGCCGGCTGCGACGGTCGTCGCCTGCGACGGTTGAGACGGTTGAATTGTCCACATCGCGAGGCTAGACCCGTGGCACCGCCCGGACGGCACCGGGTGCGCGGGGATCCCGCTCCCGGGGCCTCACCCGATCCCGCTCCCCGGGGAGCACGCCGAAGTCCTCTCCCGTACCCCTTGAAGGCATCTCGATGACACCCTCCGGGACACCCACTTCGTCAGCTCATCGGCACGGCAATCCAACATCCGAGTGAAGTGATCTTTCCCCCTACCCTTCCGTACACGCTGCGTGCTAGGCTCGACGCAAGTTGCAGTTTGGTTTCCCTTGCAGTACAGAGCCTGCGGAGCATGTAACCCGCAGGCTTTTGTAGTTTTCAGACTTCTTTGCAGGTTCTGGAGCAGGGCAACCCTTTGGCCCAAGGAGGGCTTATGGCTACCGGAACCGTCAAGTGGTTCAACGCTGAAAAGGGCTTCGGCTTCATCGCCCAGGACGGCGGCGGCCCGGATGTCTTCGTCCACTACTCCGCGATCAACGCGTCCGGGTTCCGCTCCCTCGAGGAGAACCAGGTCGTGAACTTCGACGTCACTCAGGGGCCCAAGGGTCCGCAGGCTGAGAACGTCACCCCGGCCTAGTTGCCCGGGTCGGCCGATCGCGGCCGGCTAGTAGTACCCAAGGAGCCCCGCTCCTCCGCCTCGGCGGGGAGCGGGGCTCCTGCCTGTTCTCCCGCCTTTTCCCCTCTCGGCGGCATCGGGGCGCTGCGATGCTTGACCTTGACACCGTGTGAAGCAGTGCAGTGGGAGACATCATGTTGACCATCGGAGACTTCGCCCGGTACGGACGGGTGTCGGCCCGGATGCTGCGCCACTACGACGCCATCGGGCTCCTGCACCCCGACCGCACCGACCCCGCCACCGGCTACCGCTTCTACGGGGCCGCCCAGCTCGCACGCCTCAACCGCATCATCGCTCTCAAGGATCTCGGCTTCACGCTCCAGCAGGTGCAGGCCATCCTCGACGAGCAGGTGGGATCCCAGGAGCTGCGCGGGATGCTGCGGCTGCGGCGGGCGGAGCTGGAGGAGGCCATGGCGGCTGCGGCCGCACGGCTGGCGCAGGTCGAGGCGAGGCTCCGGTCGATCGAGAGCGAGGGACGCATGTCTGCGGACGATGTGGTGGTCAAGAGTGTTGCCGCGGTACGGGTGGCCGAGCTGACCGGCACTGCGGCGGGCTACGAACCGGGGGACATCACTCCGGTGATCGGCCCGCTGTACGACAGGCTCTTCCCGCTGCTGGGCACGGTGGGCGTCAGCCCGAGCGGCCCCGGGATCGCACACTACGAGGATGCTCCGGACGGTGGCGGCGCGGTCGTCGTCCACGCCGGGGTGACGGTCTCCGCTCCGGTGGGCCCGCTCGGCGACACCGGGATCACGGTGGTCGAACTGCCCCCGTTCGAGGCGGCGACCATGGTCCACCGGGGTTCGATGGACGGCGTACTGCCGACGGCCCAGGCCCTGGCTCGCTGGATCGACGCCAACGGCTACCGGTCCGCGGGATACGCCCGCGAGATCAGCCTGGAGTGCCCCGAGGACCAGGACAAGTGGGTGACGGAACTCCAGGAGCCGGTCACCAGGGCCTGATCCCCTTCGGACGTCCATAGGTCGAAAGGAACGTGACGCCCCCCGGGTGTCACGTTCCTCGGCGCCCCCTACCGTCCCCCGGGCCCCGCCCACAGCCCGTCGTCCGTCAGCCCCAGCAGGTCGATCGCGTTGCGGCGCACGATCCGGTCCACGACATCGGCGTCCAGATGCCCCATCTGCGCCTCGCCGACCTCGCGCGACTTGGGCCAGGTGGAGTCGGAGTGCGGGTAGTCCGTCTCGTACAGAACGTTCCCGACGCCGATCGAGTCGAGATTCTTCAGCCCGAAGGCATCGTCGAAGAAGCAGCCGTAGACGTGTTCGGCGAACAGCTCCGACGGCGGACGGTGGACCTTGTCGGCGACGCCGCCCCAGGCCCGGTTCTCCTCCCAGACCACGTCGGCACGTTCCAGGATGTACGGGATCCAGCCGATCTGCCCCTCCGCGTACATGATCCGGAGGTTCGGGAACCGCTCGAACTTGCCGCTCATCAGCCAGTCGACCATCGAGAAGCAGCAGTTGGCGAAGGTGATGGTGGAACCGACGGCAGGCGGGGCGTCGGCCGAGGTGGACGGCATCTTCGAGGACGAGCCGATGTGCATCGCGATCACCGTCCCCGTCTCGTCACAGGCCCGCAGGAACGGATCCCACTCGTCCGTATGAATGGACGGCAGCCCGAGATGCGGAGGTATCTCGGAGAACGCCACCGCGCGCACGCCGCGCGCCGCGTTCCGCCGGACCTCGTCCGCTGCCAACTGCGCGTCCCAGAGCGGGATCAGGGTGAGCGGGATGAGCCGGCCCCCCGCCTCGGGGCCGCACCACTCGTCCACCATCCAGTCGTTGTACGCCCGCACCCCGAGCAGCCCCAGCTCGCGGTCCTTCGCTTCGGTGAAGGTCTGGCCGCAGAAGCGGGGGAAGGTGGGGAAGCAGAGGGCGGACTGGACGTGGTTGACGTCCATGTCGGCGAGCCGGTCGGGGACCGAGAACGAACCCGGACGCATCTGCTCGTACGTGATGACCTCAAGCCTGATCTCGTCCCGGTCGTAGCCGACCGCGGTGTCGAGCCGGGTGAGCGGGCGGTGCAGATCCTCGTACACCCACCAGTCGCCGACCGGCCCGTCGTCACCCTTCGCACCCATCACGGGCGCGAACTTGCCGCCCATGAAGGTCATTTCCTTGAGCGGTGCACGGACGATACGCGGGCCGCGGTCGAGGTACTTGGACGGGAGCCGGTCCCGCCAGACATGAGCGGGCTCCACCGTGTGGTCGTCCACCGAGATGATCTTCGGGAAGGTCTCCATGCCTACCACGGTAGCGTTGATCTGACGAACCGTCAGCTATCTGTACCGGCCCCCGTTCCACAATCGTTGTCGAGGGCTTGTGCAGAGAGCCATCCACTGCTGACGTGTCCGCCCATAACAAGGCAGACTGTTGACCGCGATACCAGCGGTACCGAGCAATCCGGATGCACCCGCCCCGAACCGGCACATGGGCGGGCCATCCGAAACAGACAGCACCAGCACGATCGGCAGGACCGGCGGGGCGAGCAGGGCAGGGGGCAGCAATGGACCGTGACAACGGGCCGCGCATGCATGTTCCGGAGCAGCGCGCTCCTGGGCAGCGGTCGGCCGACGGCGCCGATCTGCGCTTTTCCGTGCTCGGCCCGGTACGAGCACGGCGCGGCGGCGAGGCGCTGCCGTCCGGCTCCCCTCAGCAGCGCGCCCTGCTGACCGCACTGCTTCTGCGTGGCGGCCGCACGGCCACCGCCTCCGAACTCATCGACGCCATCTGGGGCGAGGACCCGCCCTCGCAGGCGCTCGCCGCCGTACGCACGTATGCCTCCCGGCTCCGCAAGTCCCTCGACCCGCAGACACTGGTCAGCGACGCCGGCGGATACGCGATCCGGACCAGGCACGACGCCCTCGACCTGACGGTGGCCCAGGAGCTGGCGGCCGAGGCGGAGAAGGCCCGGGCCGGTGGCGACCGCTCGCAGGCCCGCACCCTCTTGAACAAGGCGCTCGGCCTGTGGGACGGCGAGGCCCTGGCCTCCGTGCCCGGCCCGTACGCCGAGAATCACCGCACACGCCTGGAGGAATGGCGGCTCCAGCTCACCGAGACCCGCCTGGATCTGGACCTGGAGGTCGGCTGCCACGCGGAGGCGGTCTCCGAACTGACCGCGCTCACCGCCGCGCACCCGCTGCGCGAACGGCTGCGCGAACTCCTCATGGTCGCCCTGTACCGCAGCGGCCGCCAGGCCGAGGCGCTCGCGGTGTACGCCGACACCCGCCGGCTGCTCGCCGACGAACTGGGCGTCGACCCGCGCCCCGAGCTCTCCCAGCTCCAGCAGCGCATCCTGCAGGCCGACGAGGAACTGGCCCGCCCGGCCGACGAACCGGCCCCGGCCCCCGCACCGATGCGCCCCGCCCAGCTGCCGGCCACCGTTCCCGACTTCACGGGCCGTGCCTCCTTCGTCCGCGAACTGGGCAACCGGCTGGCGACCGCCGAGGGTTCGGTCATGGCCGTCTCGGCACTGGCCGGCATCGGCGGCGTCGGCAAGACGACCCTCGCCGTGCACGTCGCCCACCAGGCGCGCCAGCACTTCCCGGACGGCCAGCTGTACGTGGACCTCCAGGGCGCCGGCGCACGCGCCGCCGAACCGGAGACGGTCCTCGGCGCCTTCCTGCGCGCGCTGGGCACGGCGGACTCGGCGATCCCCGACTCCCTGGACGAACGCGCCGCCCTCTACCGCTCCACGCTCGACGGCCGCCGCATACTGGTCCTCCTCGACAACGCCCATGACGCGGCCCAGATCCGCCCCCTCCTCCCCGGCACCGCGGGCTGCGCGGCCCTGGTCACCAGCCGCGTCCGCATGGTCGACCTGGCCGGCGCGCACCTGGTCGACCTGGACGTGATGTCCCCGGAGGAGGCGCTCCAGCTCTTCACCCGCATCGTGAGCGAGGAGCGCATCAACTCCGAGCGCGAGGCCGCCCTCGACGTGGTCGCCGCCTGCGGCTTCCTCCCCCTGGCCATCCGCATCGCCGCCTCCCGCCTGGCCTCACGCCGCACCTGGACGGTCTCCGTCCTGGCCGCCAAACTCGCCGACGAACGCCGCCGCCTGGACGAACTCCAGGCCGGGGACCTCGCGGTGAAGGCCACCTTCGAACTCGGCTACGGCCAACTGGAACCCGCCCAGGCCCGTGCCTTCCGCCTCCTGGGCCTGGCCGACGGCCCCGACATCTCCCTGACGGCGGCGGCAGCCCTGCTCGATCTGGACGTACACACGGCGGAAGACCTGCTGGAGGCCCTGGTCGACACCAGCCTCCTGGAGTCGGCGGCCCCGGGCCGCTACCGCTACCACGACCTGGTACGCCTCTACGCGCGTTCTTGCGCCGAACGGGACGAACAGTCGCCACAGGAGCGCGAGTCGGCGCTGTCGCGGCTGCTGGACTTCTATCTGGCGACGGCGGCGGGGGTGTACGCGCTGGAGCGGCCGGGGGATCGCGCTGTCGCCCACCTGGTGGCCACCGAGTACCCGGGGCTTGAGTTCACCGACGGACACGAAGCAGTGGACTGGCTGTACGTCGAGGCCGATTCGCTGCTCGCCTGTGCCCATCAGAGCGCTTCGCGCGGGATGCTGCGGCGGGCCGTCGATCTGCTGTGCGCAGCCAAGGACCTGGCGGAGTCGGGTGCGAACTCACGTCAGTACGAGACCACGGGCGCAGCCCTGCGCGACGCGGCGAAGGCCGCCGACGACCCTCACTCCGAAGCGCGGGCCCGCGCATCGCTGTCAACCGTCTACCTCGTCTCCGGCCGTTTCGCCCTGGCCGACGAGGAAGCTCTGCACGCGATGGCACTGGCCAAGAGCACCAAGGACCCGATTCCGGCGTGCTGGGCACCCAACGACCGCGGCATCATCGCGTTCTACCAGGGCCGGCACGTGGAGGGCGAGAAATTCCTGCAGGAGGCGATAGACAACTACCGCGCGGACGGAAACCTGGTCGGCGAGGCCTCGGCGCTGTGCAACCTCTCGCGCATCCACGTGAACATGAACCGCACGGCAAGCGCGGTTGAACTTGCCCAGCAGGGCACAGCCATCTTCGACGAAATGGGGCTGAGCCTGCGCACGGCCAACGGCCGTTTCGCGCTGGGCATCGCACTCACTCAGGCCGGAAGGTCAGGTGAGGCTTTGAAGGAGCTCGACGAAGCACTGCATGTGTTCCAGGGGAACCGGCAACGGCTCTGGGAAGGTTCGACCCATTACCGCATGGCAGAAGCGCATCTGGCCGACAGGCGCCCCGCGCAGGCGGCTCAGCACGCGGAACAGGCGCTGGCCTTGCGTGTCATCGGAGGCGACTGGATGCGGGGCAACGTCCTGATTACTTTGGGACACGCCCTCGAACGCCTCGGCCAGATCGACCGAGCACATGCATGCTGGACCGAGGCGCTGGCCATCCACGAACAGTTCGGAGCCGCTGAGGCGGACGAAGTACGGGCCCTCCTCGCCCCGGTCAGCACTACTGCCTGAGCCACCACCACCGGCGGAGAACCGTCGGCGTTCATCGAACGTTTATCGCCACTCGTCAGTCTTTAGCCCATCGATCCGTCGCGTCGGGGGGCAGGCGGGTTGCACGGGGGGCCACACCGCTAGGGTGAACGGCCCTGATACGCCCGTCCGGCGGCCCACGGGGGAGTCGCCGGACGGGCATTGCCGATCAAGCAAGCAAGACCTCTGGGAGTTGACAGGCATGAGCGACGCACTGAAGCCCAAGACTGGTGCCGCAACCACGCAGGAGAACCACGCCGGCAGCCCGAGCAGTGGTGACGGCACCGTCAAGCCGCTGGAGAACCACGCGGGCAGCGTGAGCGAAGACGTCACGACTCTGGAGAACCACGCCGGCAGCACGCCGAAGGACCTTCTCAGGACGCTGGAGAACCACGCGGGCTCCGAGAAGGCCTAAAGCCTCACTGGGCGGGGGAGCGGCCGCGGCGGCGCGGAGGGGGAGCCGTCGCGGCCGCTGTATGTCTGCGGAAAGGGGTCCGGCCACGCGGCTCGGGCCCCTCTGTCATACCTCCTGCAATCCCCTGACCTGCACGCCCGCCCCACACAGCTTCCGCATGTCGTCCTCGTCCGAGGTGAACACCGCAACCCGCCCCCGCTGCCGCCCCGCGATCACAGCGAGCGCGGCGTCGATGGCGTACTTGTGGCCGTGCAGGCCGGTGTCCGCCAGCAGCCCGATCGCCTCGTCCGCGACTTCCTTGGTCACGGGCTCGACGACGATCCGGGACATCACCCAGTTCCATTCCGAGCGCCGGATCTTGCTGTGGTACGCCTCGATGAGGGTCATGGAGCTGGTCACGACCCGGACACCTGCCTGATGGGCCTTCGTGAGCGTGGCCGTCATGGCCCGTTCACGACGCACCGCCCTCGACAGGGCCTCGCTGTCCAGCACGAAGCAGAGATCGGTCATCAAGCAGCCGACGCCCCACCGTGCGCACCGGACTCCCGCTCCTCGAACCACCGCTCGATGTCGCGCAGCTCCGACGCCGCGGCCGCCTGCTCCTCCTCGGTGGGCGGCCCGCCTTTCTCCTGCATCCACGCCACCAGTTCCCCCAGCCGGTCATGCTCACGCTGACGCTCTATGGCATGGGTGACATACGCGCTGAACGCCCCCGGGCCCACCTCGCTGCGGATCTCCTCCGCGAGTTCCTCCGGCAGCGTGACCGTGTACTTCTTGGTTGCCATACCTTGCACCATACCCCGCCGCGAGGCCGCGTACAGCCGGGATCTAGCCATATAGCATTCCCAATGCCATAGTGGATACATGGACGAGAACTCCGATTTCCCACCCGGCGACGGCCCCAGCAGCGGGATCTCCGTCACGCTCACCGCCGGGACCCTGCACGCGATCCGCGAGCGGGTCGGCAAGCGAGGTGTCTCCGCGTACCTGGAAATGGCCGCACAACGCCAGATCGAACGCGACAACCTGGACGAGCTCCTCGCCGACTTCGAGAAAGTCAACGGGCCGGCTGATCCGGGCGCCGTGAGCGACAAGCGCACCAAGCTCACGAGCGGCACACCCGAGGCCGGAGCGGCCGCGTGAGCGGCGCGTTGGTGCTCGACAGCGAAGGACTCGCACAGGCCGTTCAACGGGGCCGGGAGGTCCAGGAATGGCTGGAGGCGGCCCGCGACGCGGACCTTGTGGTCATCACCTCGGCCGCCGTGCTCGTCGAGGTGATCCATCCGCGTATCAACCACGCCGCACTCCACTGGACGCTGTCGCGCCTTCGCGTCGAACCGGTCACCCAGACCCTCGCGCACTCAGCCGCTTCCCTGCTCCGGGACGCCGGACTGCACGGTCACAAATACGCGATCGACGCGATGCTCTGTGCAACCGCCCTGGCGCACCCGGGCCGGGTGACGGTCCTGACTTCCGATGCGGAGGACATCGGGCTGCTCACCGCCGGCCACCCCCGGCTGGTGGCGGAGAAGGTCTGACCGGTCAGGAGCCCGCAGACTCCTGCTCCCGCCCCCGCAGCTCCCCCTTCACCACCTTGCCGCTCGCATTGCGCGGCAGCTCGGTCACGAACTCGACCGCTCTCGGGACCTTGTAGTTCGCCATCTCGCGGCGGGACCAGGCGATCAGGTCGTCGGCCGTCACCGTCGCGCCCGGCCTGCGGACCGCGTACGCCTTGCCCACCTCGCCCAGTCGGGGGTCCGGGACGCCGATCACCGCCACGTCGGCCACGTCCGGGTGCAGGCCGAGGAGCTGTTCGATCTCGGCGGGGTACGCGTTGAAGCCGCCGACGATGAACATGTCCTTGATCCGGTCGGTGATCCGGAGGTTGCCGTCCTCGTCGAGGACGCCCACGTCGCCCGTGCGGAGCCAGCCGTCGGCGGTGATCGTGGCGGCCGTGGTCTCCGGGTCCTCGAAGTAGCCCTGCATCACGTTGAACCCGCGGACCAGGACCTCGCCGGGTGTGCCGGGGGCGGCCAGGACGCGGATCTCCGTGTCGTCGATCGCCCGGCCCGACGTCGAGGCGATCGTCTCCACCGGGTCGCCGCGGCGGCACATGGTGACGATGCCGCTCGCCTCGGAGAGGCCGTACGCGGTGAGGACCGTCGCTATGCCGAGCTCCGTGCGCAGGCGTTCCACCAGTCGCAGGGGGACCACCGCCGCACCCGTCACCACCAGGCGGAGGGCGGAGAGGTCGTGGGTGCCCCGGGCCGGGTGGTCCAGGAGGGACTGGTGGAGGGTGGGCGGGCCCGGCAGGACCGAGATGCGTTCGGCGGCGATGTTGGCCAGGGCCGTGTCCACGTTGAACACCGGTTGCGGAACCATCGTCGCGCCCCGCATCAGGCACGCGATGATGCCCGCCTTGTAGCCGAAGGTGTGGAAGAAGGGGTTCACGATCAGATAGCGATCACCCTCACGCAGATCGGCCAGCTCGCTCCAGATCGCGTAGCAGCGCAGGGTCTGGGCGTGGGTGATGACGGCACCCTTGGGCCGGCCCGTGGTGCCCGAGGTGTAGATGATGTCGGAGGGGTCCGAGGGGGCGATCGCGTCGGCGCGGGAGCGTACCGCCGCTCCGGACACCCCCTCCCCCGCCGCCAGGAAGTCCTTCCAGGTGACGTAGTCGTCGGGGGCGCTGTCCGTCAGCACCACCACCCGTTCCAGGTGCGGGAGTTGCACGTCGACCCGGCGCAGGGACGCCACGTACGACGTACCGAGGAAGGTGCCGGTGACGAAGAGCAGCTTCGCCCGGCTGCGTTCCAGGATGTACGCCGCCTCGGTGCCCTTGAAGCGGGTGTTGAGGGGGACGAGAACCGCCCCCGCCGTGACCGCGCCGAGCGCGGAGACGATCCAGTCCAGGGTGTTCGGGGCCCAGATCGCGACCCGGTCCCCCGGCTCCACGCCCGAGGCCATGCACGCGGCGGCGGCCCGTTCGACGCGGTCGCCGAGTTCGGCGTACGAGATCCGGGTCCGGCCCTCGACGACCGCCTCCCGGTCCCCGTACCGCCGCGCCGCCGCCCGTATCAGCTTCGGGATGCTGCCCCATTCCTCGTCGCCGCGCATCGCTCACCCTCCCTGACGCAGTAGCTGACTATCCGTCAGATTAGCTGTAGCCTCAGCCGCTGTCAGCAGTCATGACGGTCTCGGAGGTGGCGGTGGCGGCACTCAAGGACGTGACAGCGATAGCCGGCATAGGGCAGACGGCCTTCGCGAAGCAACTGCCCGAATCCGAGAAGACATTGGCCTGCCGGGCCATCGTCGCGGCGCTCGACGACGCGGGCATCGCCGCCTCGGAGGTGGATGCCTTCGCCTCGTACACGATGGAGGAGACCGACGAGGTCGAGATCGCCAAGGCCATCGGGGCGGGCGATGTCACCTTCTTCAGCAAGGTGGGATACGGAGGCGGGGGCTCGTGCGCGACGATCGCGCATCTCGCCGCCGCCGTGGCGACCGGGCAGGCGAGTGTCGGTGTCGCCTGGAGGTCGCGGAAGCGGGGATCGGGGCCCCGGCCCTGGAGGAACACCGCCGTGCAACTGCCCACCCCCGCCCAGTGGACCCGGCCGTACGGGCTGCTGCGGCCGGCCGACGAGATCGGGATGCTGGCGCGGAGGTACATGCACGAGTACGGGGCGACCCGCGACCATCTCTTCAACGTCGCACTCGCCTGCCGCAACCGCGCCAACCAGAACCCGGACGCGGTGATGTACGAGCGGCCGCTGACCCGCGACATGTATATGACCTCGCGCTGGATCAGCGAGCCGCTCTGCCTCTTCGACAACTGCCTGGAGACCGACGGGGCGCTGGCCTGCGTCATCGTCTCGGCGGAGCGGGCCCGCGACTGCCGGCAGAAACCCGTCTACATCCACTCCGTCGCCCAGGGGCTGCCCGCCCAGCACCACGGCATGGTCAATTACTGGAACGACGACCCGCTCACCGGGCCCGCCTGGACGGCGGCCCGGCAGCTGTGGAAGCAGGCCGACTTCGGCCCGGGCGATGTGGATGTCGCGCAGATCTACGACGCGTTCACCCCACTCATTCCGCTCTCCCTGGAGGGCTACGGCTTCTGCGGGCGCGGCGAGGGCGCGGCGTTCACCGAGGGCGGGGCGCTGGAGAGCGGCGGGCGGCTGCCCATCAACACCGGGGGCGGCGGGCTCAGTGAGGCGTATGTGCATGGCTTCAACCTCATCAACGAGGGCGTGAAGCAGTTGCGCGGCGTCTCCACCGCACAGGTACCGAATGCCGGGACGTGTCTGGTCACCGCCGGTGAGGGCGTGCCCACATCTGCCGTACTGCTGAGGAGTTGACCGGGATGGATGCTCTGCTGCTGCCCGTCGTGGACGAGGACGGCGCACCCTTCTGGGAGTACGCGACCCGCGGCGAACTCCGCGTCCAGGCCTGCGCCGCCCCGGAGTGCGGAAGGCTCCGCTTCCCGCCCCGGCCGTGCTGCCCGCACTGCCAGTCCTTCGAGAGCGAGTGGCGGCCGATGAGCGGTCGCGGCCGCATCTGGTCGTACGTGCTGCCGCATCCGCCGCTGCTGCCCGCGTACGCCGCGCAGGCCCCGTACAACGCCGTCGTGGTCGAGCTGGCCGACGCCCCGGACATCCGGCTGGTCGGGAATGTGGTGAGCGGTCCGGACGCCCCGCTGGACTCGGTCGATCCGGGGCGGCTGCGGATCGGGGCGCCGGTGCGGGTGGTGTTCTGCCCGGCCGGTTCCGGGGTGACCCTGGTGCGTTGGCTGCTGGAGAGGTGATCGGTGATGGCGCTGCGGACGGAGACGGACAAGGAGACCGGGGTCGCTCTCGTCACCCTCGACCGGCCCGAGAAGCTCAATGCGATCGACCTGACGACGGCCGCTGAACTGACCGCCGCCTGGCGGGCGTTCCGATTCGACGACGGGGTGCGAGCCGTAGTCGTCACCGGTGCGGGCGGCCGGGCCTTCTGTACGGGGATCGACCGGGACGTGGAGGTGCCGCAGCCCTCGTCCCCGTACACGATCGACGATCCGCTGATCGCGATCGGGCCGAAGGCGAACGACCTGTGGAAGCCGGTGATCGCGGCTGTGGAGGGGATGGCCTGCGGCGGGGCGTTCTATCTGCTGGGTGAGGCGGAGTTCGTCATCGCGTCCGAGGAGGCGACGTTCTTCGACCCGCACACGACGTACGGCATGGTCAGCGCGTACGAGGCGATCTCCATGGCGCAGCGGATGCCGTTCGGCGAGGTGGCCCGGATGTCCCTGATGGGTGCGGCCGAACGGGTCACGGCCCGCCGGGCGTACGAGACCGGGCTGGTCAGTGAGGTGACGGCACCCGGCGGCGCGGCGGCGGCGGCGCTGCGGGCGGCGGGGGTGATCGCCTCGTACCCGACCCGGGCGGTGCAGGGGACCGTACGGGCGGTGTGGTCCGCGAAGGAGGCGGCCAGGGCGCAGGCCATGGCCCACGCCCCGCACCTGATCGCACTCGGGAACCTGCCGCCGGAGCGGCAGGCCGAGTTGTTCCGGGGGCGGGGCGGCAATGAGTTCCGGATGCGGTGAGGTCAGTAGCTCAGCTCGGCCTCGACCCGGCACTTCTTCACCCGGGAGACCTTGCTCGGGCTGTCCATCCGCACGGAGACGGTCTGGGTCTCGCCGCCCTCGACGTCCACGCTCGCCTCACCGGTGTCGACGGTGTTGCCCTGTGCGTCGAGGAAGGTCACATCGACTTCGTAGGTGTGTGAGCCGACGGCGTTCGCCGTGAGCCGGACGGTGGAGGTGGTGACGGCCTTGCGCTTGCCCTTGCGGGGCTGGGCGCAGCGGAAGACGTACGCCTGGGGCGCGTCCGAAGCGGTGGTGCTCGGGGTCGTCTCGTAGCCGGTACTGCCGGAGGAACTGCTCGACGAGTCGTAGTCGTTGTCGTTGTCGTCGTAGTTGTTGTCGTGATAGCTGCCGTTGCTCTTCTCGGAGTTGGAGCATCCGCCGCCGCTGCTGCTGCTGCTCGACCCCTTGCTCTTGCTCTTGCCGCTTCGGCTGCCGTGGCTGGAGGTCGAGAAGCCGGTGAGTGCGAGTACCACCACGACCAGTACCGCGGAAAGCTTTATGTGCTGCCGCATCATGGATGCAGCCCCCCTTGTGTTGTTGTCTGTAGCTGCTGCCGAATGTGCTGTTGCTGCTGTCGAACGATCGCGCGACACGCTAGCGCAAGGTGCGGGGGGCAGGGGCCGGGCGTAGCGTCGAGGCCGAGAGCGGTGCTGATCCGTGACGCCGGTCCGCGCACACGCAGGAGGCCGATGATGGTCCGCAACGTCCTCGGCTCGGTCCTGGCTCTCGCAGGAGCGGCGGCCGCCGTGCTGAGCCCCTTCCGTGACTGGTACGACGGCCGTCTGGGGCGTCATTACCGGATCGACGAGCTGTTCACGGGTGTCACCGGCAGCCGGCCCGGACCGCTGGGCTCGATCTTCCTGGCCTTTCTCTTCGCCGCCCTGCTGGCGGTGGTCGGCGTGGTGCTGCGGTCGCGTCTGCTGGTGGCGTCCGCGGGTGTGGTGGTGCTCGGGTTCACCGTGCTGTGGATGGTGCGCCAGGGGGAGTCGCTGGGCAGTCTGACGGTCGCGGGCGACGGTTCCGGGCTGCAGTGGGGGGTGGCGAACGCGGTGGGCGGCGGGGTGCTGTTGCTGCTGGGTGCGGTGGTGATGCCGGGGCGGCACGGTGGGCGCCGGCCTGCCCGCGGGGTCCGTGACCAGCCGTATGCGGCGCCCGGCTCGGAGAATCCGGATACGTGGCCGCCCACGCAGGAGCCGGGGCCCTCCGTGCAGACGAGTACGTTGCCGGAGCCCGAGCCGGACCTGTACACGGGGCCCGCTCCGGCGGCACGCCGCGAGGGCCCTCCTCCGGGCCCGGAGGACCAGGACACGGCCCCGCACCCCGTCGTACCGGACGAAGGGTCCGATCCGCGCCGGCCTCCGCCCTCCTGAGGTCCTCGACACCTGGGGTTCCGTCCTCAATCGCCGGACGGGCTCGATGTGGCCGACGCGGTTCGTCGAGCGCGGGGCAGGCTCGGCGTGGCCGATGCTCTACGTCCGGGGGCGGTTGCCCGTGCCCGTTCCCTTCAGCGCGTCCAGCGCGTAGACGCAGCGGTCCTTGCTGCACGCGTACACGACACCGCCCCGCGCCACCGGCGAACCCGTGATCTCGCCGCCCGTCGCCAGCTTCCAGCGGAGTTGGCCGCCCGCCGCGTCCAGGGTGTACAGGACGTGGTCGGCGGAGCCGAAGTGGACCCGGCCGTCGGCGACCACCGGGGCCCCCACCACCTCGCCGCCTGCCGCGAACCGCCACTTCGGGGTGCCGGTGACCGCGTCGAGCGTGTACAGGGCGCTGCCGCTGCCGACATGGACGTGCCCGGCCGTGACCAGGACCGGTTCGATCGACTGACGGGCCTCCGTGGCGATGCGCCAGCGGTCCTTGCCGGTCGAGGCGTCGATCGCGTACACCGTGCCGAGGTAGTCGGCGAGGTACACGCCGCCGCCGGTGACGGCGGGCCCGGGTGCGAACGCGGGCGGGGAGAGGAAGACCGCGGGCGACTCGAAGTGCCAGCGGACATGACCGGACACGGTGTCGACGGCCAGGACCCGGGCCCCCGCGCTGACGTACACGAAACCGTCCGGCGCCGCGGTCACCCGGACCGGCACACCGCCGCAGGAGGCCGCATCGCCGATGGGGTACGACCAGCGTTCGATGCCGGTACGGGCGTCGACGGCGCGCAGCCGGGCGTCCTGCCACAGGTAGACCGTGCCGTCGTGGATCGCGGGCCCGGCCTCCGCCGTCTCGAAGTCGGTCTGTACGCCGCTGGTCTCCCACAGCTTCTCGCCCGTGGACGCCTCCCACGCCTGGACGCCACCGCCCCGGGTGCCGGTGACGACGGTGCCGCGGTCGGCCTTGAGGGAGTACACCCAGGCATCTGTCTGCAGCCGCCACCGCTCGGCGCCGGTCGCCGCGTCCAGGGCGTACAGCGACGGCCCGTCGGAGGCGTGGATACGGCCGCCCTCGACGGCCATCACCCAGGCCACGTCCCGGGTCTTGAACTGGCGCCGCCCGTTGCCGACATCCAGGGCGTGCACCTCGAACGACGTGACGTAGAGGAGGTCCCCGGCGACGACGGGCGTCCCCCAGACGTCGTTGGACATCCGGAACCGCCAGGGCCGCCAGCGGTCCGGGCCCGGGGGCGCGGTCTCGGGCGCGTGCGCGGGCGCGGGCAGGGGGGCCGACGCGGCGGCGGCTGTGCCGTTCACCCCGGTGGGCGGGCGCACCCAGCCGGTCGCTGGGCCGGCGTCCGCGGTGGCCGTGGCGGTGGCCCGTACGTCCTGGGCGCGCGGGCCGGGGCCGATCGGCACCTTCGCACCGGGCAGCCGCACCGGACCGCCCCCGTCGGGCAGCTGCGCGGACGCGGCGGCCGGGGAGCGCAGGTCGGCGCCGCTGCGCCAGGCGGTGCTGTCCCGGTCGGCGCCGGGCGGCTGCTGGGGCGGCGGCGGCACGGGGGCCGGAGCGGGCGCGGGAGCCGCGGTCTTGCGGCCTCCGCCGCGGCGCTGCTCGATCATCGCGGTGGCGGAGGTCGGCAGCCATGCCGAAGCCGTACCGCTGTCGTCGCTGCCGGAGGCGAAGAGGTGCGGAGCGAGCTGGGCCTGCAGATCGGCGGGGGTGGGCCGCAGCCCGGCGTCCATCTGCATGCAGGACTCGATCAGCGGCCGCAGTTCGTCGGGCAGGCCCTCCAGATCGGGGCCCTCGCGCAGCAGCATGAAGACCGTCTCGACGGGGTTGGCGCCGTGGAACGGCGCATGGCCGGTGGCGGCGAAGACCAGCGTCGAGCCGAGCGAGAAGACATCGCTGGCGCCCGTGACGCTGCGCGAGTCCCGCGCCTGCTCGGGCGACATGTAAGCGGGCGTGCCGACGGCGACATTCGTCATGGTCAACCGGGTGTTGGAGACCCCGGACGCGATCCCGAAGTCGATCACCCGCGGGCCGTCCTCGACGACGAGCACGTTCGACGGCTTCATGTCGCGGTGGACGAGCCCCGCACCGTGGATCGACTGGAGCGCCTCGGCGTTACCGGCGGCCAGCCAGCGCACCGCCTGGACCGGCATGGGCCCGCACTCATTCACTATCTCTTCGAGCGACGGGGCGGGCACATAAGCGGTGGCCAGCCACGGCACGGCGGCCCGCGGGTCGGCGTCCACCACCGCGGCCGTGTAGAAACCGCTGACCGCCCGGGCTGCCTCCACCTCGCGCGTGAAGCGGACCCTGAACAGCTGGTCCTCGGCGAGCTCCGCACGTACCGTCTTGATCGCCACCCGCCGGCCCGAAGCCGAGCGGGCGAGATAGACCAGCCCCATGCCACCGGCCCCGAGCCGTCCCAGCACCTCGAACGGGCCGATCCGCCTCGGGTCGTGCTGTGTCAGCTGCTCCACCACTTGCCCTGCCACCTCCCCGTACGGGCCTCAGGAACAGAAGCCCGCGAAAACCCGCCCTGTACGGCGTCTCACCACTGGGCACCACCCGGCGGTGCGCACCCCGATTGTTCCTGGCTGAGGCTCTGGTTGCGAACCCGGGGGCGGACCAGGGTGTCACAGCTCACTCTGCCCTCTTCCCGGACACAGGGGGCTGAAGTACGGCGAACACGGCACCTTGATCGTCCTGGAGGACCGCCATCCTCCCGTACGGGATGTCGAAGGGCGGCGCGGAGATGCGGCCGCCGAGGCGTACGGCGTGTCCGGCGGCGGCATTGCATTCCTCGACGGCGAAGTAGCTGAGGAAGTAGCTGGGCATCTCGGCCGGGAAGGCATCGGTGATGACGCTGCGCCCGCCGACCGCGGTGTCCGGTCCGGGTTCCGTGCCGGCCGGGGACCACATGCGGAAGTCGACGCCCCACTCGCCCGCGCCGGAGGCGTCGAGATCGGTGCCCTGGAAGCCGAAGACCTCCTCGTAGAAGGCGTCGACACGGTCCTTCTGCCGGGTGTGGACCTCGGTCCAGCAGAAGGAACCTGGTTCGTTCTGCTTCTGGAAGCCTTCGCGGTCACCGGCCTGCCAGAGCCCGAAGACCGCTCCGCCGGGGTCGGCCGCCTGGGCGAGCGCTCCGGCCCGGCCCGCCCGGACGGGGTCGGTGATCACCTGACCGCCCGCCTCCCTGATGCGGGCGACGGTCGCGACGATGTCGTCGGTGGCGAAGTAGACGCCCCAGGCGGTCGGCATCCGGCCGTCCTGCTTGGCGGCGAGTGCGGCGACGAGCTTCCCCTCGCTGAGTGCGTCCGCGTACGGGCCGTCGCCGGCCCGGAAGGTCCAGCCGAACAGCTCGCCGTAGAAGCGCTTGCCCGCTTCGAGGTCGGGAAGCTGCACATCCACCCAGCACGGCGCGGATTGCGCGAATGCGGCCATGGGCCCGGGTCCTTCCGTCGCGGTCGGTCGCGGTCGTTCGCGGTTTGTTCGCAGTTGTCCGCGGTCGTTCGCGGCCGTTCGCAGGTTCGTGACAGTGACGCTCGTCACACCAAACGTAACCGCGGGTGGCATGCGCCGCGCCCCGACCGTCTGCATCGAACTCATTTTCGATACAAGAGCGCCCCGCCCACGGCGTCACGGAAAGTTATCCACGGAAGTTATCCACAGGCTGTTGATAAGACTTATCAGCCCCGTGGGGCGCATCCGTCGATATCCGGCCACTCCCCCCACCCCGCCTGCGGTGCTCCCCATTTGCAGTCGGCCGAATCGCGCTCCGATCCCCCCTCGGTAAGCTGACGGCATGACAGGACAAGTGCGCACCGTCGACGGCCGCGTGGCCGGTCGACGCGGACAGGCGACGCGGCAGAAGCTGCTCGACTGCCTCAGCGAGATGCTCAGTTCCTCGCCGTACCGGGACGTCAAAGTCATCGACGTCGCCCGGAAGGCGGGGACTTCACCCGCGACCTTCTACCAATACTTCCCCGACGTCGAGGGCGCCGTCCTCGAAATCGCCGAAGAAATGGCCAAGGAGGGCGCCGGTTTGACCGAACTGGTCGCAGGCCGCTCCTGGGTCGGCAAGGCCGGCCGGCAGACCGCCGAAGAACTCGTCGAGGGATTCCTCGACTTCTGGCGACATCATGACGCGATCCTGCGTGTGGTCGACCTCGGAGCGGCCGAGGGCGACAAGCGGTTCTACAAGATCCGCATGAAGATCCTGAACTCGGTCACCAACTCCCTTACGGATTCGGTGAAGGAGCTCCAGGCCAAGGGCAAGGTCGACAAGGACGTCAGCGCCGCCGCGATGGCGGGCTCGCTTGTCGCGATGCTGGCCGCGGTCGCCTCGCACCAGAAGGGCTTTACGACCTGGGGCGTGAAGCAGGCCGAACTCAAGCCGAATCTCGCACTGTTGGTGCATCTGGGCATCACCGGCAAGAAGCCGACCAAGTAGCGCCGCACCGGGCCCCTTCCCCACTGGGCACCGCGCGGCGATTCCGGGCGCCCCAGGTCCTGTCTCACCGACGGCGGACCACACATGTGGTCCGCCGTCGGTGCACCCGGACCGTTCCACCGATCGCTCCAACGGCCTTTCCCACGCACGGTTTTCGCGCATCACCAAAACCCGCGGTCCCCACGCACCGCTTCCGCGTCCGGCCTCGTCAAGTCGCGGCGTCACTCCGCCGTTCCAGCCTGAAGAGCCGGATCTCCCGCTCTATCCGCGCCTGATACGTCGCATAGGGCGGCCAGAACTTCAGCGCCGTCTGCCACACCGCATCCCGTTCCGCGCCCTGCAGCAGTGTGGCGCGCACCGGAATGTCCCGGCCCCTCCAGTTGACGACGGCCTTGCCGGGACCGGCCAGCAGATTCGCGGTCCAGGCCGGATGCCCCGTACGGCCGAAATTGCTGCCGACCAGGATCCAGCTCTGCTCCGCCCCGTTCTCCGGCATGCAGGCCAGCGGAGTGGTCCTGAGCTGCCCGCTCCTCGCGCCCGGCACCGTCAGGATCAGCCCCGGCAGCATCCGGGCGCTGAGCAGCACCTTGCCGCGCGTGAGCCGGTGCACCGTACGGTCCATGGCGGGGATGACATGCGGGGCGATCCTCGCGAACGTGCGGGTCGAGGACACCTTCTGGATCAGCCGGACGCCGGGCGCCATCAGACCGCCACCTGCTCGACCGATCCCGGGGTGGCGAACGCCGGGGACGCGGACGGCTGCCCGTTCGACGGTGCGAACAGTCCGGCCTGCTGTGCCGCATGGTCGCGGAGCCGGTGGACGGGGCCGAAGAGCAGTTCGTCGGCAGCGGCCCGCTTGAAGTACAGATGTGCCTCGTGTTCCCAGGTGAAGCCGATCCCGCCGTGCAGCTGGACGGCCTCGGCGGTGGTGATCCGCAGCGCCTCCAGGGCCTGGGCGAGCGCGAGGCCCCCGGCCGCCGGGTCCCAGGCCGCGTAGTACGCGGCGGAACGAGCCGCCTGCACCCGTACGTACAGATCCGCGAGGCGGTGCTTCACGGCCTGGAAGGAGCCGATCGCCCGGCCGAACTGTTCGCGCGTCTTCACGTATTCGACGGTCCGCTCCAGTGCGCTCGCCGCCGCCCCCACCGACTGAGCGGCGAGCAGTGCGGCGACCCCGCGTCCTGCCGGGGCGAGCGCGTCGGTGACGTCCACGGTGTCGTCCGCGCCGAGGAGTTCGGCCTCGGTGTCACGGAGTTCGATGCGGGCCAGCGGGCGGGTCTCGTCCAGCGAGGTCCGGCGGGTGCGGACGATTCCGGCCGCCGTGTCCGGGCGGACCAGGAAGAGGAGCGTACGGCTGCGCGGGAAGCCGCCGGTGTGGGCGGCGATCAGGAGAAGTCCCGCGCTGTGCCCGTCGAGGACCTGGGCGGCCTCCCCGTACAGCCGCCAGCCCCCCGCGCCGCCGACCGGCCTGGCCTGCATTCCGCCCGCCCGGCCGCCACCCGCCCAGGCGCCGCCGGTGGGGTCACCGGTGAGGCCGAGTGCCATGGCGAGCGAGCCGCCGGGGACGGCCAGGGTCGCGGTCAGTCCGCCGGCGGCGATGCGCGGCAGCAGGGCGGTGCGCTGGGCCTCGGTACCGAGGGCGGCGATCAGGGGCGCGGCGAGTGCGGCGGTGGCGATCAGGGGCGACGGCAGCAGGGCGCGACCGGTCTCCTCACAGGCGACGGCGAGCTCGGCCAGGCCGCAGCCGACGCCTCCGTACTCCTGAGGGAGGGCGAGCCCGGGCAGCCCGAGGTCCTGGGCGAGCTGTCGCCACAGGGTCTCGTCGTACCCGTCGGCGGTCCGTACGGCACTCCTGACGTCGTCGGGTCCACTGCGTTTGGCCAGCAGTTCGCGCAGGGTGCGGCGGATCTCGTCCTGTTCCGCGGTGAAGGCGGCATCCATCGTCGGGCTCCTTCCCCTCAGGGGCCTTCGGCCTCTGATCTGACGGCCCGTCATGCTAGGGGTGAATCTGCGAGATTCCCAGAGTCGCGCACCGGGAGCGGCCGGGAAGATCCCGCCCCACCGAGCGGTCCGCGCACCCACTATCTGATGTACCGTCAGATTCATGCCTTCTTCCCACCGCAAGGTCGCTGTCGTCGGCATATCCCTCGCCGACTGCGGACGCATCGACGAGGCCACGCCGTACGCACTGCACGCCCAGGCCGCCCGCCGGGCACTGGCCGATTCGGGTCTGGACCGGTCCGTCGTCGACGGTTTCGCCTCCGCCGGACTCGGCACGCTCGCCCCGGTCGAGGTCGCCGAGTATCTGGGGCTGAAACCCACCTGGGTGGACTCCACCGCGGTCGGCGGCTCGACCTGGGAGGTGATGGCGGCCCATGCGGCGGACGCCATCGCGGCGGGTCACGCCAATGCCGTTCTGCTGGTGTACGGGTCGACGGCGCGCGCGGACATCAAGGCGGGTCGCCGGACGTCCAATCTCTCCTTCGGGGCGCGCGGCCCGCTCCAGTTCGAGGTGCCGTACGGGCACTCGCTGATCGCCAAGTACGCGATGGCCGCCCGCCGCCATATGCACGAGTACGGGACGACGCCGGAGCAGCTCGCCGAGGTGGCGGTCCAGGCACGGGCGAACGCGGCGGCCAACCCGGACGCGATGTTCCGTGAGCCGATAACGGTGGACGACGTGATGTCGGGGCCGGTGATCGCGGACCCGTTCACCAAGCTGCACTGCTGCATCCGCAGCGACGGCGGCTGCGCGGTGCTGCTGGCCGCCGAGGAGTACGTACCGGACACGGCGAAGGAACCGGTGTGGATCCTCGGTACGGGTGAGCACGTCTCGCACTCCACCATGTCCGAGTGGGACGATTTCACGGTCTCCCCCGCGGCGGTCTCGGGCCGCCTGGCGTTCGAACGGGCGGGGGTGCGGCCCGCGGACATCGATCTCGCCGAGATCTATGACGCGTTCACCTATATGACGCTGGTGACGCTGGAGGACCTGGGTTTCTGCGCGAAGGGGGAGGGCGGCGCGTTCGTGGAGAAGGGCCGGACCGGCCTGACGGGCGAGCTGCCGGTCAACACGGACGGGGGCGGCCTGTCCGCCTGCCACCCCGGGATGCGCGGACTGTTCCTGCTGGTCGAGGCAGTACGGCAGCTGCGCGGCGAGGCGGGCGAGCGCCAGGTGCGCAGGGCGGGCGGACGGCTGCCTGAGCTGGCGGTGGCATCGGGGACGGGCGGCTGGTTCTGCTCGTCGGGGACGGTGGTGCTGGGGCGGGGGTGAGGGTTCGGGCGGGGGCTGCCGGTCACACCGCGACGACCGTGAGCGCCCCCTCCAGTCCCTTGAAGTCTTCCGCGTTGCGCGTGAAAAGCGGCAGCCCCCTGACCGAGGCGATGGACGCGATCATCAGGTCCATGCGCCGAGGTCGGGAATCACGCCGGGCAGCGACCACCAGAGCCACCAGGCTCCCGTAGCGGGCGGCGGCTTCCCCGTCGAAGGGAAGCGGTTCGAAGTCGGCTACGGCGGCGCCGAGCTTCTCCATCCGGGCCACCCGCACGCCGGGGTCCTCGGCCATCGCCACGCCCTGCTGAAGCTCGGCCATCGTCACGGCGGTGAGCGCCGGGAGGACGGGCAGGTCCTCGGCTCGCAGCAGATCGAGGTCGATATATGTGCAGGTGTCGAGCACCCCCACGTCATGCCGCTCAGCCACGCTCGCGCTCCCACGGGTCGTCGTCCCCGACCCGGTCCTCGGCCCCGAAGAACGCATCGGCCTCGCGCCGCATCAGCGCACCGTCCACACGGGGAAGCCGACGGTGCCTGGCCACCAGCTCCTCCGCACTCAACTGCCGCTTCCGGGTGAGCGGCCGCAGCTCCGCGACCTCTATTCCGTTGCGGGTGATGTGAAAGACCTCGCCCGCCTCCACGGCGTTCATGACTTCTGCGGAGTTGTTCCGGAACTCCCGCTGCGTGATGGTCTTCATTCCACGAGCGTAGCTCGCCGTGTCTCCCTGCGCTACGGTGACTCTCCCGACACCCCGCACGCTGGTGCCATGCGCTGCAATGGGGCCATGAGCGACGCACAGAAGACCGACGCACAGCAGAGTTTCCTGGACCTGCTCCACGCCCAGCGCGTGTGGGACGTGGACCTTCCCACCTTCGACCCGGACGCCGCGCCCTCCGCCCCGCTCCCCCTCTTCCACGCCTGGTTCGCCGAGGCCGTGGCCGCCGGGCAGGCCGAGCCGCACACGATGTCGCTGGCCACCGTCGACGCCGGGGGCCGGCCCGATGTGCGGACGCTGATGCTGCACGACGCGGACGAGCGCGGCTGGCACTTCGCCACGCACCGCACCAGCGCGAAGGGCCGCCAGCTCGCCGTCCACCCGCATGCCGCGCTCGGCTTCTACTGGCCAATGCAGGGGCGGCAGGTACGGGTGCGGGGACCGGTCACCGAGACGAGCCGGGCGGAGAGCCTGGCCGATCTGCACGCCCGCTCGACCGGGGCGCTCGCATCGGCGCTGACCGGGTCGCAGAGCGAGGTGCTGGAGTCGCAGGAGGAACTGGCCCGGACCGCCGACGCCGCCTGGGAACGGGCGTCGGCGGAGCCGGACGCGGAGGTGGCCAGCTGGACGCGGTACGTGGTCGAGCCCCGGGAGGTCGAGTTCTTCCAGGGCGACGCGGGGCGCCGACACGTACGGCTGCGCTACCGCCGGGACGGTGCGCACTGGACGCGGGAACTGCTCTGGCCGTAGGGACAGTGCCCGCGGGCCGCCCGGCCCTGGAGACGGGGCACTCGAGAGCCGCAGATTTATTCGGATTCAACCGTAAAGGGGCACTATGGGAGACAGATGAGGACTGGAGGCACCGATGAGCCGAACCCATTCCCGTTACGCCGCCGACCGCGGGCTGACCACGCGCATGGTGACCACCATGTTCCTGATCGGTCTGCTGTACGTCGTGCTGGTCGGCGTGCTGCTCGCGGTGCTGCGCGGCGCCTGGCCGATCATTCTGATCTTCGCCGGCGGCCTCTTCATCGCCCAGTTCTGGTTCAGCGACCGCATCGCGGCCTTCAGCATGGGCGCCCGGGAGGTCACCCCCGAGCAGGCGCCGGAGCTGCACGGCACCGTCGACCGGATCTGCGCCCTGGCCGACATGCCCAAGCCCCGGGTGGCGATCGCCCAGAGCGACGTGCCGAACGCCTTCGCCACCGGCCGGAACGAGAAGACCGCCCTCGTATGCGCCACCACCGGACTGCTGCGCAGACTGGAGCCGGAGGAGCTGGAGGGCGTACTCGCGCACGAGATGTCGCACGTCGCGCACCGCGATGTCGCCGTCATGACGATCGCCTCGTTCCTCGGTGTGCTCGCCGGCATCGTCACCCGCGTCGCCCTGTGGGGCGGCCTCTCCCGCAACAGCAGGGCCAATGACCCCGTCGGTATCGCGGTCATGCTGATCCCGCTGGTCAGCGCCGTCGTGTACTGCCTCAGCTTCCTGCTCACCCGGCTGCTCTCGCGCTACCGCGAACTCTCCGCCGACCGCACCGCCGCCCTCCTCACCGGCCGCCCCTCGGCGCTTGCCTCGGCGCTCACCAAGGTGACCGGGCAGATGGCCCGCATCCCGACCGAGGACCTGCGGAAGGCAGAGCCGTACAACGCCTTCTACTTCGTCCCCGCGTTCTCCTCCAAGGAGAGCCTGAGCCGGCTGCTCTCCTCCCACCCGACCCTCGAACAGCGCCTGGACCAGCTGGCGCGCATCTCCGCCGACCTCGCCCGCCCGTAAGGAACGTTCATGGGTCTTCTCGACACCATCCTGGGCCGCAGCAAACCGGTCCGCCCCGACCTCGACCAGCTCTTCGCCGTGCCCTCCGCCGCCCTCACCCTCCAGGCCGGCGCCGGGTTCGCCCCCACCGGCCTCGGTTCGGTCTGCTTCGCGGGCGTCGAGGGCGGCACCTTCGCCCGCATCCAGCAGGACGTGCGCGAACTGCTCGACGCCGACACCGACCGGGGCGGCATTCCGGTGGAGGTCAGCCAGGACACGTACGGCTACACCTGGTTGCTCGCCCGACAGCCGGCCGAGGACACGGCCGCCCTGGTCAACGACCTGCACGCGGTGAACACCCTGCTCCAGGACGGCGGCTTCGGGCCGCAGCTGCTCTGCTCCCTGATCGGTTTCCGGGACGCGCGGGACCGCCCGTTGGCCCTGGTCTACCTCTACAAGCGCGGCACGTTCTATCCGTTCGCGCCGGTGCCGGGCGGCGCCGAGAAGCGTGACAACCAGCTGGAGTTGCAGGTCCGGGCGGTACTCGGGGACGACCTCCGGATGGAGAAGGATCTGGCCCGGTGGTTCCCGGTGTGGGGGGCGCCGGGGCTGTGACGCGGGGAGGTCGATGACAGGGGGCCCGGCACCGCACCCGCCCGTATCATCGCTTCCATGACTGCTGAGCCCTCCCGTTCCGCCGACCGTATGCGCGCTTCGGATGCCGATCGCGAGTCGGTGGTCGAGCAGTTGCGGGAGGCGGCGGCCGAGGGCCGCATCGACATGGACGAGCTGGACACCCGGCTCGGGCAGGCACTGTCCGCCAAGACCTACGCCGAACTCGCGCCCCTCACCGAGGACCTGGTCCCCATCGAGGTGGCCATGGGCGAGCCGCTGGTCCTCAAGGGCGGCATGCACGGCGTGACGCGCTCGGGCGTCTGGAAGGTGCCCCCGGTGATACGCGCCCAGGGCGGCATCGGCGGCGTCAGGATCGACTTCACCCGCGCCGAGTGCCGACTGCGCGAGATCGAACTGGAAGTGCGCGGAGAGATGGGCGGGGTGAAGATCGTGATCCCGCAGGGCTGGACCGTACACACCGACAGCCTGGACCACGGACTCGGCGGCCTGAAGGCCAGGACCACGGACGAGAGGAAGCCCGGCGCCCCGCTCCTCCGGCTGACGGGCTCCTGCGGCATGGGCGGTGTGGTCGTCCGCCACCCGAACTTCCGCGAACGCCGCAAGCTGCGCAGCATCGAGCCCTGATCCGCGCTGAGCCGCACTGAGCCGCGCTGAGGCACATGCACATGCACTCCATGCGTGGACCTCAACGGTCTCCGGGTTGGAAGACCGGCACGGCCTCTTCCCCCTCCTCCCGCCGGAAGGCCACCCGCAGCGCCATGCCGATGGCGAGGCCGGACTCCTCACATCCCACGATCTCCGTCATCATCCGCGGCCCCTCGGCCAGGTCGACCACGGCCGCGACGTACGGGACGCGGGCACCGAACGGCGGCAAGTCGTTGCGGTGGACGACGGACCAGGTGTAGACCGTTGCGTGTCCGCTCGCCCGTTCCCAGGTGACGTCCTCGCTCCAGCAGTGCGGGCAGAACTCGCGGGGGTAGTGGTGGGCGCGCCCGCAGGCGCGACAGCGGCGCAGCAGCAACTGCCCCTGGGCGGCGGCGTCCCAGTAGGGGCGGGTGAAGGCGTCGGGCTCGGGGAGGTCGAAACGTATGGCGGCCGTGGTCACAGGAAAAGTCCGATCGCGTCGTCGAGGGACCAGGTCTGCCAGGACATCGCGAACAGCGCGACGAGCGAGATGAGCGCCATCATCGCGTTCTGCCCCTGCTCGGCCCAGTCGTGGATCATCAGCACGAGGTAGAGAAGGTTGAGGAGGAGTCCGGCGACGAGCGCGACAGGGGTGAGGAATCCGGCGATCAGGCCTAGGCCCAGGGCGAGTTCGGCGTACACGACGAGGTAGGCCATGGCCTTGGGGCGCGGGGCGACGATCCGCTGGAATCCGGTGCGCACGGCCGTCCACCGGTGCTTGCCCGCCACGTCCGCGGCCCAGGCGATGCCCGTACCGCGCTCGAACCAGCCCTTCTTGTCCTTGTGCCGCCAGCTCTCCAGCCACCACAGGCCGAGGCCTATCCGGAGGACGGCGAGCCACTCGGCGCCGCCGAGCCAGATCGTCTGCATGGGGCCTCCCGCTCACTGAATCTGACGGTACGTCAGTTCACCTGATGGAGACGGCTTGCGCAAGGGGCGTGCAGGAGGCGCGCAAGGGCCACACACCCGTGATCGATTCGCAACCGATTCCGGTCTTGGCCGAGACCCATCAAGTAAGTGCGCGATTACGCTCCGAACCATGCCCGACAGAGCACCTACCGCCGGTAGCCCCACCCCGGCCCCCACCGACCTCACCGAGGACCGGCCCGTGTACGTGATCGGCGGCGGCCCGGGAGGTCTCGCCACCGCGGCGGCCCTGCGCGAGCGAGGGGTACGGGCCGTCGTGCTGGAGAAGTCCGGGAACGTGGGGGCCTCCTGGCGCCGCCACTACGACCGGCTGCACCTCCACACGACCCGGCGCTGGTCCGCGCTGCCGGGACTCGCGATGCCGCGCCGGTTCGGACGCTGGGTGGGTAGGGACGATGTGGTGCGCTATCTGGAGAAGTACGTCGAGCACCACGAGCTGGAAGTGGTGACGGGCGTCGAGGTGACCCGTGTCGACCGGGCGGCGGACGGCACCGGCTGGCAGCTGACCGCAAGCGGCGGCCGGGTGCTGACCGGCCGGGCCGTCGTCGTCGCCACCGGCTACAACCACACGCCGCGCATCCCCGACTGGTCCGGCCGCGACACCTTCACCGGCGATCTGGTGCACGCCTCCGACTACCGCGATCCCGCCCCGTACGCGGGAAGGGACGTCCTCGTCGTCGGCATCGGCAACACGGGGGCGGAGATCGCCGTGGACCTGCTGGAGGGCGGGGCGTCCCGGGTGCGGATCGCCGTGCGCACCGTGCCGCACATCGTGCGCCGCTCGACCGCGGGCTGGCCCGCCCAGGCAACCGGCATCCTGGTACGCAGGCTGCCGGTCCGGCTCGTCGACAGAGCCGGGCGCCTGATGGCCAGGATCGCCGTCCCCGACCTCGCCGCGCAAGGTCTCCCGCGCCCGGACACCGGCCTGTACTCACGGGTCAAGGACGGCGCCATTCCGGTGCAGGACGTGGGGCTGATCGACGCGGTGAAGAGCGGCCGGGTGGTGCCGGTGGCAGCCGTCGAGTCGTTCGACAAGGACGTGGTGGTGCTGGCCGACGGGGACCGGATCACCCCGGACGCGGTGATCGCGGCGACCGGCTACCGGCGGGCCCTGGAGAGGCTGGTCGGCCACCTCGGCGTACTGGACGCACGGGGCCGGCCGGTGGTGCACGGCGGCCGCACGCCCAAGCAGGCGCCCGGCCTGTACTTCGCCGGGTTCACCAACCCGATCAGCGGCATGTTCCGCGAAATGGCCCTGGACGCACGGAAGATCGCCAAGAGGCTGGCGCACAACGGCTGACTGTTCGGGGCCGGGCGGGGCCTCCGCGCGGGCGTCAGGCGTAACGCGGGAGCGCGTCGGTCGAGATCGTCCACTCGCCGATGGTGACGTCCTCGCCGTACACGAAGTCTTTGCGGATCGCGTATCGCGGACCTTCCGGCGTCGGGTGGATTTCGGAGAGGACGGCGCCGGTACCCGTGCGGGGATCGAAGATCGCGTAGACGGGGATGCCGAGCAGGGGGTAATCCCGCATTTTGCTCACCCAGTCGTTGTCCGGGTTGGACCGTGAGACGACTTCGATGGCGGCGATGAGCGTACGGGGGTCGAAGGAGCCCTCCCCTTCCATGTCATCCACGGCGATCACCATTACGTCGGGGTGTCGCATGATGCCCTCGGCCTCCGCCTCGACATCCGGGGTTCCCGTATGGGCCAGGATCTCGTCCGGCATCAGCTTCTCCAGGCGGCGGCTCACCTGGGCTGCGGTCAGCTCGTGAGGACGCCCCGGGGCCATCATGTCGTGCACGATCCCTTCTTTGGTGATCTCCAGCTTGCCGGGAACGCTGTCCCGCATCTGTTCGACGATGTCGCGCATGGCCTGGTAGCGGAACGAGTCCCGCTGCGCGTCGTCCGGGGCGATGGCCATGGCGTGCGCTCCTCGTCTGTGCCCGGGGGCAAGGGTCGTCACGTTCATGCTATGCGGCCTCCATCAGATCGGATCGGCAGTCGCGGCAGTGACCTGGCTCCGGTGCCCGGAAGGCGCGGTCGCAGCCGTCGCAGTTCTGGAGCGGCTCCGGACGCGGCACGGCTTCCCGGGCCGGAGCGGCGGGGAGCGGTGGTGGCAGGAGAGCAGCGAGGCGGTGGGCGAGGAGGCCCGCCGGGTGTGTCAGCGGCTCGGGCAGGTCGGCGACGAGGGTGCGGCGTACGGCGTCGGGGCGGGCGTCGCGTTCGAGCCAGGTGGCGACGGCGGGGGCCAGTCGGCGGACATCGTCCTCGGTCAGCAACAGTCGGGGTTCGTGGCGACGCAGGCCCGCGAGGAGATCGGTGGCCGCGCGGTGACGGTCGAGGTCGGGGACCTGCGGCTGGGAAAGCGGCGGACGCGGTACGGGTGTGGGGGCGTTCTCCGAATCCGGCGGGGGCACGGGGGCCTTCTCCGGTGCGGGTCCAGGGGCCGGTGCGGGCGTCGGGGCCGGAGGCTCAGGGACCGGACGGACGGGCCTGGGCCGAGGCTCGGCCGCTGCAGCGGGGCTCGCATCGGTGGTGGGCTGGTTGCAGGAGACCGTGCGGGTGACGACCCGGCCGCTGGGGAGGCGCTCGCGGGTGCGCTTCAGGTAACCGTGGGCCTCCGGTTCGCGCAGGGCGGCGGCGATCCGGGCCTCGCTCTCCGGGAAACGGTCGGCGAGGAACCTGATGCCGATCCTGACCCCGTCGGGCAGCGACTGGATGTGCGCGGCGAGGCCGATCGCGGTGAGGGACAGCTCACCGTGCTGGGGCCGACATTGGAGATGTGCCCGTCCAGCTCGACCTTGTTGAGCGCCATCAGCGTGGCCGCCTCGCGCAGCATGCGCAGATGGTCGGCGGTGATCTGCGGCAGACCGAGGGCGGCCAGGTGCTCCTCGCGGAAGAGGTACGAGTACACGCCGTACGCCGTCGCCAGCACGCAGGCGGCATCCGACGTGGACTCGCCGTGGTTCTTGATGAAGTCGAGCGCGAGCTGCTCGACCGCGCTCTCGGTCGTCTCGTCCACGTCGAGGAGCTGGGCCTTCACCAGCTCCCAGTCGGCGACGAGCCAGGTGTTGGACTCGAAGCGGAAGAAGTACTCGGCCGGGTCGATGGTGATGCGCCGGCCGTCCACCTGGATGCCGGGCAGGCGGCTCCAGCGCGCCTTCCACCGCTGACGTCCGCGTCTCGTCGCCCGCCGTCGGCGTCGGTGTCACAGGCGCGTGCGAGGGTGCGTACGTGATCAAAGAGCAGCGCGGCGATCTCTCTCCGGCCGGTCCGCCGCCCCGTGTGCGTACCGTTGGCGCATGGACGTGTTCGACGAGTTGTTGCGTGGTGTGCGGGGGAAGGGGGCGCTCTTCGGCCGCTCGGTGCTGTGGCCGCCGTGGTCGCTGAGGTTCACGGACGGCGCGTATCTGACCCTGTGCGTGCCGCTGCGCGGCGAGGGCTGGATCGTCCCGGAGGGCGGGAGCGGAGAAGGCGTCGACGAGGGCAGCGACAACGGTGATCGCGCCGCGCGCCGGGTGCGGGTCGGCGAGGCGGCGATCGTACGGGGGCCGGCCCCGTTCGTCTTCACCGACGACCCGGCCACGGGTACGGGCCCGGGTGCGTCCGTACGAGAGGTGCGCTGGGACGCCGGACCGGGTACCGACCCGGCACCGCCGGACGAACTCAGCGGCCCCACCGTACTGCTGGCCGCCGCCTACGACGTGCACGCCGAGGTTCCGCGACGGCTGCTCAGGGTCCTTCCTCCGGTGCTCGTCGTACCGGACGAAGAGGACTGTTCGCCGCTGCGCGACTATCTGGAGGCTCAGATCGGCAGGACGCGGCCGGGCCGGCAGATCGTGCTGGACCGGCTGCTGGACTGGCTGCTGGTGTGCACGCTGCGCGACTGGTTCGACCGCCCGGAGGCGGCCCCGCCCATGTGGTATCGCGCGCTCGGCGACGAGGTGGCGGGCCCGGCGCTGCGTGCCCTGCACGAGGAGCCGGCGCGTCCGTGGACGACGGCGGAGCTGGCCGCGCGGGCCGGGGTCTCGCGCACCACGTTCGCCAAACGGTTCACCGAACTGGTCGGCGAGGGCCCGGTGGCGTATCTGACGGAATGGCGCATGACGCTCGCCGCCGATCTGCTGAGCCGCCAGGAACTGACGGTGGCGGCGGTGGCCCGCCGGGTGGGGTACGCCGACGCGTTCGGCTTCAGCGCGGCGTTCAAACGGGTCCGGGGCGTCAACCCGAGCGCGTACCGCCGCGAGCCCACGGTACGGGGCGAGCTGGACCGGGAGGCCCCGGCAGGTTGACGCCCCGCCCCTTTTCCTCTTCCCCGGATCCCCGGGCCCCGGATCCCCGGATCCCCGGATCCCCGGGCCCCGGGCCCCGGGCTCAGCCGGTCCAGGCGCCCGCGTCGGCCGCCTTGCGCACGAACGTGCCGAAGTCCCGCGGCGCGCGCCCCAGCGCGCGCCGCACTCCATCGACGACCGGAGCCTCCTGGCTCGTACGGATCGGCTTCATCGCGTCCGTCCACAGCGCCGCTTCCTCGGGGGACATCCCCTGGGCGACCAGTCCCGCCACGAACTCCTGCTCGGGAACCGGGACGTACCCGGCCCGCCGCCCGGTGACCTTCGCGATCTCGGCCAGGGCGTCGTCGACGGTGAGCGCCCGCGGTCCGGACAGCTCGTACACCTGACCCTCGTGGCCGGGCCGGGTGAGCGCGGCGACCGCGACATCCGCGATGTCCTCCGCGTCGACGAACGCGGCGGCCCCGTCCCCGGCGGGCAGAGCCAGCTCACCGCCGATCACCCCGTCGCGGAAGACCCCCTCGCTGAAGTTCTGCGCGAACCAGCCGGGCCGCAGGATCGTCCACGGCACCCCCGAGGCCCGCACCGCGATCTCCCCCTCCAGGTGCGGCCCGGTCCCGTCGTAGGAATCCCCGAAGTACCCCGGCACGTCGGCGCCCCGGGCGGACAGCAGCACCAGTCTCCCGGCCCCGCCCGCCACGGCCTGCTCCACCAGGGAGGGCGTCCGGGAGGGAGCGAGGTCCAGCGGAACGATGTACACCGCCGCGACCCCCTCCAGCGCCGCGCCCCAGGTCCCCCGGTCGTCCCAGTCGAACGGTGTCTCCCCGGACCGCGACGCCACCCGCGTCTCCACCCCTTGCTCCCGCAGCCGTTCCACGACCCTGCGTCCGGTCTTGCCGGTACCTCCGATGACGAGTACGGGCCGGTCTGTACGAGCGTTCTGTGCTTCCTGTGTCATACGAGAAGCCTGTCCCGGCGCCCCGTCCGCGGGCCATGTCCCGGAATCCGGAATGGATGTCCGTGCGTCCGGCCGCCGGAACAGGAAGTATGCGGGCGGCACAGTGACCGGCAGCGCCGGGGGTAGCCCGACGTCCGACGCCCTGGAGCGCCAGGCGGTGAACATCCGCCCGAACCCCCACTACGGAGCGGCCCTCGGCTACGCCGACCGGATAGCAGATGCCTTGAAGGAAGCCACTGACGCAGACGCGAAGTGGGCGCCGAAGCTCCGCGCCCTCAAGGCCGACGACGACCTCGTGGTCTCGGACCGGGATTGGGTGGACGTGAAGTCCGACCGGGGTGGGGTACTCAAGGCCGCCGACCCCTACCTGGACAGCATCAAGGCCCCGCCGAAGGAAGCCACGCCCGAGGAGAACGCGGAGTGGTGGAAGAATCTCACCTCGGAGCAGCGGGCCGACTATCTGGCCGTCCATCCGAATTCCATCGGATCGATGAACGGCCTCCCGTCCGACGTTCGCGACGAGGCGAACCGAATGGTTCTGAACGAGACGAAGGCGAGATACCAGCTGGAGCTGGACGCCATTCCGAAAGAGCCGACCAAGTATCGCAGTCGACGTACGGTTGCACAAAGCGAGCAAAGTCGGAAACGCCCCGGACCTCCTGGAGGTCACCGTCGAATCAGCTTGCTACCGGTCGAAATAGCCCACCGTGAGGCAAGACGGCCTGCCCTGCGGGCTGCCCTAGGGGCCGCCCGGCGGGTCGGGAGCGGGGTCGGAGACGTACGGCAGCAACGGTCACATTCTTCGTTCGACAAGCCACCCTGCCCCCGCCGACCGGAACGATCAGCATGCTCAGCAGTCACTCGACTCGCCGGACAGACCCTGGGGCTGTCCATGCGTCCACGAAGCCGCTCGAATTCGATCGCCTCTACGGCGAGTTGGATCAGGCGATGCGTGCCTGTCCGGGTCAGCCCGCAGACGACGGGGCCGACAGGCCGAGCGATGCCCTGCTCGCATACATGCACCACACCTGGCACACCCGACCCTGAGCCCTGTCGGTAGCCGAACTCCAGTTGCGCGCGTATGCCCGGAATCCTCCCGGCCGCCTGCGCTTGCGCCTCGGCGAGTTCCATCCAGTGCCGGACGTCGGGCCGGCCGAGTCCGAAATCCAGGACTGGCTCTTCCGGCTCGCCGATCACCTCAAGCGGAGTATCGATTAAACGTCCCGCCGACGACAGAGTCGCAGACTCATGGGGAGTGGCACGCGCGCTTCCCCCGAGCTCGCGCAGTTCCGACAATCCCGCCCACCCTTCCGTGCGTCCGGATCAGCCTTTGCCTGCATACCCATTCCTGACGGGCCGTCAGTTCAGTAACCTGACAGTGTGTCAGCTTCGGGCTGGCCGGGCACGATCACCCGACGGACTTCGAGCAGGAGTGGGCGGAACGATGCTTGGATCGACTCACGGCACCCTCACCACCGACTTCCGCGCCAGGGTGGTGGCCTGCGGCGAAGAGCCGCATGCCATCGTCCACAGCATGGCGGCCACCGCCGCGGAGGGCGATCTCGATGTCAGCGGCCGCCCGCTGCACGCGCCCGTGCCGGATCTGGACCGGTTCTTCCGGCCCGAGTCCGTCGCCGTCATCGGCGCGTCCGACACCGAGGGGCGGCCCAACACCGGAATCACCCGACAGCTGATCGGCTGGGCCGAGCGGGTCGGGGCACGGCTGTATCCCGTGCATCCCAGCCGGGAGTCCGTGTTCGGGCGGGCCTGTTCTCCTTCCGTCGCGGACCTGCCGGAGCAGGTCGATCTGGCCGTGCTGCTGGTCGGTGATCCGCTCCCGGTGATCGAGGAAATCGCGCAGTCCAAGGTGAAGTTCGCCGTGGCCTTCGCCTCCGGGTTCGCCGAGACCGGTGAGGAGGGCGCCGCCGCCCAGGCGCGGCTGGCCGCGGCGGTGGAGCGGTCCGGGCTGCGGCTGCTCGGGCCGAACACCAACCTCAACGCCTTCGAGGAGTTCCGGGACGATCTGGACGGGCCGGCCATCGCGCTGATCACTCAGTCCGGTCACCAGGGCCGCCCCGTCTACACCCTTCAGGAGCTGGGCGTGCGGCTCTCGCACTGGGCGCCCACGGGCAACGAGGCGGATCTGGAGGCCGCCGACTTCATCTCGTACTTCTCGCAGCGCCCAGAAGTCGGGGCCATCGCCTGCTACGTGGAGGGCCTGAAGGACGGCCGCTCCTTTCTGCTGGCCGCGGACCGGGCGGCACGGGCCGGCGTTCCGGTGGTGGTGGTCAAGGTGGGGCGTACGGAGACGGGGGCCCGGATGGCCGCCTCACACACCGGCAAGCTGACGGGCGCCGACCAGGTGGTGGACGCGGCGATGCGGCAGTTCGGCGTGATCCGGGTGGACGGGCTCGACGAACTCCAGGACACCGCCGCCCTGCTGGCCCGGGCGCGGAAGCCGCAGGCCGACGGGGTCGTCGTGTATTCGATCTCGGGCGGCACGGGCGCGCACTTCTCGGACCTGGCGACCGGCGCGGGGCTGAAGATCCCCACCCTGTCCGAGGAGAAGCAGCGCGAGCTCCACGAGTGGATCCCCGGCTATCTGAACGTGGCGAACCCGGTCGACAACGGCGGCCATCCGGTCGGCGACTGGCGCGGCCGGAAGATCATCGACGCCATCCTCGCCGACCCCGCCGTCGGGGTGCTGATCTGTCCGATCACCGGCCCCTTCCCCCCGATGAGCGACAGGCTCGCGCAGGACCTGGTCGACGCGGCGGAGACCACGGACAAGCTGGTGTGCGTGGTGTGGGGCTCGCCCGTCGGTACGGAGGACGCGTACCGCACGACGCTGCTCGGCTCGTCCCGCGTCGCCACCTTCCGTACCTTCGGCAACTGCATCACCGCCGTGAAGGCCTATCTGGATCACCACCGCTTCGCCGCCTCCTACCGCTCCCCCTTCGACGAGGCGCCGCGCACGCCGTCGCCCTCGTTCCGCAAGGCGCAGGCACTGATGCGCCCGGGACACCAGCTGAGCGAGCACGCGGCGAAGCAGCTGCTGCGGGCGTACGGAATCCGCGTTCCGCGCGAGCAGCTGGTGACCAGCGCCGCGGCGTCCGTCCGCGCCGCCGGGCAGGTCGGCTATCCGGTCGTCATGAAGGCGTCGGGTGCCCAGCTCGCCCACAAGACCGAGCTGGGCCTGGTCAAGATCGGACTCACCTCCGCCAGCCAGGTGCGCGACGCGTACCGCGAACTGACGGACATCGCACGGTACGAGGGCGTCGAGCTGGACGGAATCCTGGTCTGCCAGATGGTCGAGCGCGGCGTCGAGATGATGGTCGGCGTCACGCACGACGCCTTGTTCGGGCCGACGGTGACGGTCGGGCTCGGCGGTGTACTGGTCGAGGTGCTGCACGACGCGGCGGTGCGCGTGCCGCCGTTCGGCGAGGACCAGGCGCGGTCGATGCTGGCCGAACTGCGCGGCCGAGCCCTGCTGGAGGGCGTGCGCGGCGGTCCGCCGGTGGATGTGGACGCGCTCGTCGAGGTCGTGCTGCGGGTGCAGCGGATGGCCCTGGAACTGGGCGACGACCTCGCCGAGCTGGACATCAACCCGCTGATGGTGCTGGGGCGCGGGCAGGGCGCGGTGGCGCTGGACGCACTCGCCGTCTGCCGCTGACCGGTCACCCGGCCGACCGCCTCGAAAGCCGCGCCACCGGCCGACCCACCTACCCAGGAGCTGCCTCATGCCGTCCTCCCCCGAAGACACCGCCGAGTCCACCGAGTCCACCGACCCGCTCGACTCATTGGTACTCCACACCACTGACAACGGCGTCTCCTGGATCACGCTCAACCGCCCCGAAGCGATGAACGCCGTCACCTGGGACCAGCGGGAACGTGTCATCGCCCTGCTCGCCGCGGCCTCCGCCGACCCGGCTGTCCGGGCCGTCGTCCTCACCGCCACCGGCCGCGGCTTCTGCGCGGGCGCCGACCTGCGCGGCGCCCCGTCGACGGGCGACCGAGTGCCGGGCGATGTCGCCCGTACGATCCGGCTCGGCGCTCAGCGCCTGATCGCCGCGGTCCTGGACTGCGAGAAGCCGGTCATCGCGGCCGTCAACGGCACGGCGGCCGGAATCGGCGCGCACCTCGCCTTCGCCTGCGATCTGGTGCTGGCCGCCGAATCGGCGAAGTTCATCGAGGTGTTCGTACGCCGCGGCCTCGTACCCGACGGCGGCGGCGCGTATCTGCTGCCGCGGCTGATCGGCCCGCAGCGCACCAAGGAGCTGATGTTCTTCGGCGATTCGCTCACGGCGGCGGAGGCGGAACACCTCGGGCTGATCAACCGGGTGGTGCCGGACGAGGAGTTGGCAGCGACCGCCCGGGCGTGGGCGCAGCGGCTGGCTGACGGACCGACCCGTGCGATCGCCCACACCAAGCAGCTGGTGAACGCGTCGCTGGAGTCCGACCGGGCGACGGCGTTCGCGGCCGAGGCGATGGCCCAGGAGATCAATATGACGACGCAGGACGCCAACGAGGGCGTGGCGAGCTTCGTTGAACGGCGTACACCGAAGTACCGGGGGCTGTGAGCGGCCCCGGAAGCCCTCTGGCGTCCCTCCGACCTTGAACACACCTTCAAAACCGGCGACCCGCCACCCACTACGACGTGGTTAGTCGACGCGGTAGCGGGGGTGGCTCGGCGGCGCGTGCCGCCGCACAGTTGGCGTAGTACACGCGCGGGCTCAACAACCGGGGTTTACGCCCGCCTCCGCGTGTAAGAGGCATACGAGCGATGGCGCACGGCCTCTAAGCGCTGGAGGGGACCGGCACCTCGGTGGTCGGGGCGCTGCGGGAACTACTCGCCGATGAGCTCGCGGAGAGAAAAAGCGACTCGGGTGAAACATCTCGCCGCCCCCACCGCATCTAAATGGTGTAGGCGACGAGGCAAGGGGGAGGGCGGCGGATGAGACGGTCCCAGGAGAGCGGCTTCCGGGAGTTCGCGGCGGCCCGCATGGGGCATCTCTTCCGTTCGGCGTGCCTGTTGACCAGCGGTGACACCTATCTCGCCGAGGATCTGGTGCAGGAGACGCTCGGGCGGATGTATGTGGTGTGGGGCCGGTCGTCGAAGCTCGGCAATCCGGCGGCGTACGCGCAGACCGTTCTTGTGCGTGTCTTTCTGGCGCACCAGCGGCGGCGTTCGTCGGGAGAGCGGCCGAGTGACGAGATTCCCGCGGAGACGGCCGCGCAGGGGGACGCCTCGCTGCGGATCACGCTCCTGGACGCGCTGCGGAAGCTGCCGGCGAAGGACCGGGCGGTGGTCGTGCTGCGGTACTGGGAGGACCGGTCTGTCACGGAGACTGCGGACGTCCTCAACGTCAGCTCCGCAGCCGTACGCACCCGCAGTACCCGTGCACTCGCCCGGCTGAGGATGCAACTGGGCGACAGCATCGGAGAGTTCGCCGCGCACTGATCAGTCCGACTGACTTTTACGATAAATGGTGGTGGTTTGGCATGTCTGGAACGCGGGAGGAACTGGACGCGTTCGAAGGCGGGCTCGGTGACGCGCTGCGCCGCACCGGGGAGGACTTCTCCGTGGAGGGGCGCCCGCTGGTGGACGGCGGCGTCGTGCGCGGCCGGCGGGGGCTGCGGCGCAGGCGGGTCGCGGCCGTGACCGGCAGCGTCGCGGCGCTCGCCGTCGTGGGGTTCGGGGCGTCGTACGCCACAGGGGCGTTCGGTGGCGGCTCGGGGCAGGGCAGGGCCGGCGTGGCCGCGCAGCCGAAGGTGCAGGAGACCGGCCCTTCGACGAAGTCGTCGCCCGGCAAGGGGCCGCAGCTCTCGGCGCAGCAGGTGATCGAGACGTTGGAGGGGCTGCTGCCGGAGGGGAAGGTCAGCGGGCAGTCGGGGCGCGGTACGGCCGACCGGTTCGGGCCGTCGGCGCACCTCGTCTTCGACGATGGCAAGGGCAAGGCTGCGATCGGTGTGAGCGTCGGCGCCATCGACCCGGACGGCACGCAGGCGGAGCAGCAGCTCGAATGCCCCGACAAGACCTTCGTGCCGTACGACTCCTGCCGGAATGAGACGCTTTCCGACGGTTCGCGCCTGATGGTGTTGCGCGGGTACGAATACCCTGACAAGCGCGTGGACACCAAGAGGTGGCACGCCTATCTCGTGACCCCCGACGGCTACACGGTCGATGCCAGCGAATGGAACGCGCCCGCAGAGAAGGACGCCGCCGTTTCACGGGCCGAACCCCCGCTCGCTGTTGGGCAGTTGAAGGGACTCGTCACCTCCGACGAGTGGCGGCCCGTGATGAACGCTCTGAGAAAGGCGGCCCCGGAGCCGGTACAGCAGCCGCCGGCGCGGGGGCAGGGCGGCCAGGCGATCCTGAGGAAGCTCAAGTCGCTGCTGCCCGTGTCCGCGAAGGTGGCCTCGGAGCACGGTGACGACGGATTCGCGTACGTCGTCGTGAATGACGGCAGGGGCGCGAGCCTGGTGCAGATCAACGTGCAGCCGAACATGTCCGACGTGGAGGGGGAGCTGTTCGGGTCCGGGGCGGAGGTGCTGCCGGACGGGACGAAGGTCGTCACGCATCAGGGCCCGGGCGAGAAGGGCGGTGCGGGCGTGGTGATGTGGACCGCCGACACCATCCGCACGGACGGCCTCCGGGTCGTGGTGTCCGCGTTCAACTCCGGGTCCCAGAACGCGAAGGCCACGCGGCAGACACCCGCGCTGACCATGCAGCAGCTGAAGTCGATCGCCACGAGCGGGAAGTGGGCCGGAAAGTAGGAGCGTAGGCAACGAACCTGCTCCTTGCGGCAGCTCGGGAGGCGGCTCACCCTTCGGGGTGCCGCCTCCCTCTTCGTATTGCGCAGGTGAGCGTTGCGCGGCGCTGTTACCTGCCCAGGCGCCCTCGCAGCCGCTGCCGCTGCCGCTGCCGCCAACCGTCGCCACCCTGCTGGACGACACCGAAGGCGCCCGCTCAGCGCGGGCGTGCCTTGCCGACCGACAATGCAACGTCGGCCTACTCGATGACCAGACGTCGATCACTCGGGAAGGTACGCCCTTCACGTCCAACCCGAGGCTGATCCACAGGTCCTGAGCATTGCTCGACCCCGGCTGTACCGCCGGCCACAGGAACAGCCGGCTCGACCGAGGTCGATCTCAGTGCTACTTCCTGAACCTCAACTACGGCCACGCATAATATCGTTGGCTGATGCGCGCCCACCATATTGACCGCCCAGCCGATCTCGACGTGGTCCGTGAGTCCTATGACCGCGTGGCCGACAACTACGCCCACATGGTGGTGACGACGGGAATCGGCGACATCCGTAGCCATCCATGGCTCAAGGCATCCATCGACGCCTTCGCTGACACCGTGAGTGAGCTCGGGCCTGTCCTCGACGTCGGCTGCGGACCCGGAACGGTGACCGCCTACCTTGCCGAACGCGGACTCGACGTGTCCGGGGTCGATCTCTCCCCCCGCATGATCGAGAACGCGCGCCGTCTTCATCCGCAATGCCGCTTCAGCGTCGCCTCTGCCACCGACCTCGACCTTGGTGAAGCGTCTCTTGGCGGCGTGCTCGGGTGGTGGTCACTGTTCAACCTCCCCCGTGACGTCCTTCCTCAGGTTCTCGCCCAGTTCGCGCGCGCCCTGAAGCCAGGCGGACACTTCATCACCGCAACACACGTCGGCGACGAAGACGCAGTGCGCACCGAGGCCTACGGAGGTGTACCCGTTCGTTGGACGACACACAAATGGCGGCCGGAGCAACTCGTGGACCTGATCGAGCAGGCTGGACTGCGCCCAGTAGCCGAACTTCGGCTCCCTGCAGATGAGCAAACCGGGCCGGGTCTGGTCGTCATGGCCAAGCAACCCGGCTGAGAATCAGGCGTCGGAAGCGGCACAGGGCCCCGTGCCGGGCAAGGCTCCTCCGGGCGGTCGCGACGCCGGTTGAAGGTGCTGCGAAGCCCTCTGGCGTCCCTCCCCCTGCCCTCCCGCTACGCCCTACCGCCGGAGAGGTGCCGATGCGCTCCTCCTCGTCGGCTGCGGCTACCCCACTGCGAAGACGTCCTCGACGGTTGCGGCAGTGGGGGCGCGCAGGAGCCAGCGGTTCAAGATGTCGAGGTCGGTGCAGCCTGTGATGCGTTCGCGCGCCTCGTCGGGCACGTCAAAGCCCGCCTGGGCGAGAAGAAGCAGGATGCCCAGCACGACGCCTTCCGCACGGCCTTCGTCCCGGTTTTCTTCCGAGAGCGGTGACTTGTAGAAAGAAAGGCCCACGGCCACCAGATTCCTCCACTGTTGTGCGGCCGGGACTCACCGAGTGTGCGGGCCACCGGCGGGCCCCGGCCGCAGCGCTCCGGCTACTTCTCGATGAAGACGTCCTCGACCGATGTCGCAGTGGGCGCACGCAGGAGCCAGCGGCTCAGGGTGTCGAGGTCGGTGCAGCCCGTGATGCGATCGCGCGCCTCGTCGGGTACGTCGATACCGGCCTGAGCAAGAAACAGCAGGATGCCCCGCGCGAAACCTTCTGTACGGCCTTCTGTGCGGCCTTCTGCGCGGCCTTCGTCCCGGATCTCCTCCGAGAGGGATGACTTGTAGAAAGAAAGATCCACGGCCACCAGATTCCTCCACTGTTGTGCGGCCGGGCGGTTGCCCAGGCCCTGTGCGATGAGTTCGACGATGGGGTCGGCGATGGTTTCCGGTACATCACGCAGAGTGGTCGACAGCGTCTTCAGTATGGCACCGATGTCCGGATCGCCTGCGTGTGTGATCGCGGCCAGCGTGGCTAATGCCAGGTCCTTGCGGGCCTCGGCCACATCCGTGATCACCGGCATGTTGTGCGGGCCCGCGACGAGGGCTTGCAGGGTGAGCACAGGCGATTGCGGATGGCCGACGCGGAACGGGCGTGCGGCCCATTCGGCGGTGGCCCGGTCCTGGCAGACGACCAGCAGCATGGGCGGCAGCTTGTACTTCGCCTGCAGGTAGGAAAGGTAGTACATCCAGCTCGCCGGCTTGTCCGGGTCCTTCTTGCCCTGGGCCTCGATCGCCAGGAGGTAGGACCGGTCGTCCTCCATGTCGATGCGCAGCAAGGTGTCGACCCGGCGTTCGAGCGGCCGGTTCTCGGTGAGGTCCGTGGGCATGACGGAGGCTGAGGCGGGTGGGCCGATCGTGACGCCCAGCACCTCGGAGACACGGGAGAACAGGCCCGGGTACTCCTGGAAGATGCGGTGCATCGCCTCGTGGGACGAGCTGACCATGTGGGTTTCCTAGAGTTGTTGAGCGGTCGGACGGGAGTTGTCGGTCCGGCAGTCGGGGCACTCTCCTGGCTCCGCCGCGCGGAATGCCCTGTCGCAGCCCTCGCAGTTCTGCAGCGGGAACGGCCGGGGCGGGAGATCGGCGGGAGCACGGAACGGGGGCGGTGGCGGAAGCCGGACGGTGAGCCGGTGGGCCAGGAGTCCGGCGGGGCGGCGCATCCCCTCGGGTGGAAGGTCGCTGGTCAGGGCGTGCTGTACGGCGTCGGGGCCGACCTCGCGTTCCAGCCATGCAGCAACCCCCGGGGCCAGGGCGTCCACGTCCTGCGCGGAGAGCAGCAGGCGCGGGTCCTGGTGGTGCAGCCCGGCAAGCAGGTCGGTGGCGGTCCGGAGGAGGGACGCGGCAGGGAAGGCCGGCTTCGGTACGGACAGGGGTGCGGGCCGGCTACGTGGGGCGCGCTCGCGGCGTGGTGCGGGCGCGGGCTCGCAGCGTGGTGCGGGCACTGTGTGGCCCCGGGGCCTTGCAGGGCGCGTGTCATCGGGGTCGGGCGTCATGCAGGGCCTGGAAGGCGCGGGCGGACGGTCCGTACGCTGCGGGCGCGGCGGACAGTCACCGCCCGGCAGAGCGTCCGTGAGCCGCCGGTCGGCAGGCTGGTTGCAGGAGACCGTACGGGTGACGATCCGGCCGTTGGACAGACGCGCTCGGGTGCGTCGCAGATAGCCGTGGGCTTCGAGTTCGCGTAACGCTGCGGCGATCCGGGCCTCGCTCTCCGGGAAGCGGCCGGCGAGATCCTTGATGCCGATCCTGGCCCCGGCGGGCAGCGACTGGATGTGCGCGGCGAGCCCGATCGCGGTGAGGGAGAGCTCACGGTGCTGGGTGAGGTGGTTGCCCACGACCGTGAAACGGCTGGTGTGCCGGGAGTTGTCGTGCACGACACCGGACGAGGCGCGCGAGGACGCGCTAATCTGCTGGGTATCCATCGGGAAGGTCTCTTCTTCCTCGTTGGTCAGGCCCTCGATCGGGATGCCAGTCCCGGCCGGGGGCCGTCGCATGTCTGGGGTTGTTCGTCGCGGCGAGCATATGCCAGCCAACCAGCCCGAAATCCAGCTCAGTTGGACGATCTCACCCGTGTGGGTGACGGCAGGTGGGGTGGGTTCGGGAAGGTTCATTGCCCAAGGTATTCAAGGCTTTTGATGTCCCACGGCGCCGCGTCGCGGGCCACCGGATCATGGATATCCGCGATCCGGTGGCGGCGGTCACGGTACGAGGTCGAGCTCGGCCCAGACGGTCTTGCGGGGGACGGGACCGGGGCTGACTCCCCAACGGTCGGCGAGCGCCTCGACGATGAGCAGACCGCGCCCGGATTCGCTGTCGCCGTCCGGGACGGCCGTGTCGCCCGGACCGGGCGGAAGGCGCTCGCCACGGGCGTCGCTCACCTCGATCCGCAGGAGCGCGCCGCCGTCGTGGATCGCGAGGTCGAGCCGGAAGTCCCTGCCCGGTACGCGGCCGTGCACCATGGCATTGGCGGCCAGTTCGGCGACGATCTGCACGGCCGACTCCGAAGGGATCCCCCACTCGCCCAGATACGCAGCGGTGAGCAGCCGGGCCAGCCTGGCTCCCCGGCTGGTGGGCGAGAGCAACACGGTGAACGTGCGGCCGGGGCCGGGAAGTTGAGGGAGGGTGATTTCTTGTTTCACGTCACTCAGCGTGGCCGGGCATGCATACGCTGACCAGTGATCAAGTGGATGCGTACGGTGACTGTCCGGCGCTTGTCCGGAGCTGTCCGGGCTGTCCGGGTGGGGCGTGCGGGTAGAGGGCGTCGAGGTGTGACGGCACGTCGGAGGTGGCGCGGATGCGGGTGGATGCGAACAGTACGGAGCGGCCCGGGGGCGAGACGGACGAGCCCGGTTGGGAGGTCGACCCCGATGACGAGTCGGGTGCGGCGGTCGTCGCCACGGTGGGGCGGCAGTTGAGGCTGCGCCGGGAGACGGCCGGGATGCGGGCCGTCGAGTTCGGTGTGGCGATCGGGTACGGGGAGGACCAGGTCTACAAGGTCGAGGCCGGGAAACGGATTCCGCGCCCGGAGTATCTGGACAGGGCGGACGAGGTGCTGCGGGCCGGTGGGCTGATCGCCGCGATGAAGAAGGACGTGGCGGAGGTCCGGTACCCGAAGAAGATTCGGGATCTGGCGCGGATGGAGGCGAAAGCGGTCGAGCTGCTGTCGTACGGCGACCACAACCTGCACGGTCTCCTGCAGACGGAAGATCACGCTCGGGCGCTGCTCGGGACGCGCCGACCTGCGTACTCCCAGGATGAGCTGGAACGCATGGTGGCCGCACGTACGGCCCGGCGTTCCATCTTCGACCGATCACCGGCACCGGATCTCAGTTTTGTCCTGGAAGAAGTGACGCTGCGCCGCCCGATCGGCGGGACAATGGTGCGACGCCAGCAGCTTGAACACCTGCTGGAGGTGGGGCAGATGCGGAACGTCGAGATCCAGGTGATGCCGACAAACCGCTGGGACCACCCTGGAACAGGTGGAAAGATCCAGGTGCTGAAGTTCGACGATGGCTCTGGGGTAGGGCGTACCGATGGCGTGCACGGCGGGCGCCCCGTCTCTGATCCGCGACAGCTCCGGGTCCTTGAGCTGCGGTATGGCATCATCCGGGCCGAGGCTCTCACACCACGGGAGTCGCTGGCCTTCATCGAGCAAGCGCTGGGAGAGACATGATCCGCAAAACCTCCGCCGAGGACGCTCCCGAGCTGGCGTGGTTCAAGAGCAGCTACAGCGACAGCAGCGACGGCAACGACTGCGTCGAGGTCGCGACCACTCCCAGCTCGATCCACGTCCGCGACTCGAAGCACGCGCGGGGCCCCCGGTTCGCCGTAACCCCCGACGCATGGGCGGACTTCGTGACGTACGCCGCCGGAAGCTGACCGCCAACGCTCGCCCTGGTCCCGGCACCAGCTCGGGCGGGTTCGGGGATCAGTCACCGCCTGAGCGTGTACCAGTCCGGTGAGTCGACATCGCCGTACTCCCAGTTGAGTTCGGGCCGGTCCGACGTGCCGCTGATCAGCCAGCCATCGGAGTCGCCACCGAAGGAGCAGCTCTCGATGTCGAGCCGCACGCTCTGGCTCCAGGTAGTGGTCTCCCCGGGCTCGTAGGACCACGTACCCCGCCCCGAGCAGCGATACTTCCCGGCTTCCGACACCGCACCGCCCACGACAGCGGGGTCGTGATCCGTCAGCGCATCGGCGCGCGCCGTGCCGTCGGCGGCCAGCCGCAGCGTGCCGCCCTCCCCGTCGGTCCAGGTCCCGACCAGTTGAGCAGCGTCGACCTTCGGCGGGCGGTACTCGGTGACCAGCCCGGTGGCGAACACAACCGCACCGATCCCGCACACGGCCACGGTGGCGAGCACGCCGTAGCCGAGGATGCGCCGGAGCCGACCTCCGTGCAGCGCGGCATCACGGGCCAGGAGGGCCGCCCCCGTCAGCAACACCGCCCCGGTCAGCCAGCCCAGGATCAGCAGGCCGACGCTCAGACGTCGGGTGAGACCGGAAACCGCCACGCCCGCGGTCACCAGCACCACAGCGACGACCGGCACCCACCACCACACGTCCCGGCCGGTGAACCGGGCGCTCGCCCAGCGGGCCACGGAGGCCGTGGGCAGCACGACGAGCAGACTCGCCACCAGGACGAACGGGCCGCCGAAGCAGACGAGGAACGGCGTGAGCAGCAAGGTCATTCCGGGGCCGTCCGGCGGCACAGGCGCCGGAGCGGCCACCTCCGCGAACCCCGCGATCTCGACGCCGAGCACGGCTCCCATGAACAGCGCGCCCGCGCCCGCCAGGATGGACCGTCCGGTCCACAGCTCCGGCAGGCCTGGAGGCGTCTTGGCACCCCCAGGCATCGTCTCCGCGTTTCCTGCGGCAGGTATCGGCATGTGATTCCCTCCCCGTACGTATCCTCGCGCACGGGGAGGGCCCGCCTCTGTCCGGCTCCGGGGCAGGGCGCGCAGCCCGTACGCGCTCGGATCGTCCCGGGCGTCCCGGTCCCGCGACGGGTGACGGGCTCCGGGCCGGTACCGGCCGGACCGGACGCGCAAGGAGGGCACGCATCCACCGGACGTCACCGCAACCGGCGTCAGTCGTCCTGCCACGGGAAGCGTCAGTGGGGCCGGAGTTCGGCGAGCAGGCCGCGGATGCGCTGTTCGATCTCGTCGCGGATCGGGCGGACGGCCTCGACGCCTTGGCCGGCCGGGTCGTCGAGTGTCCAGTCGAGGTACTTCTTGCCGGGGAAGACGGGGCAGGTGTCGCCGCAGCCCATGGTGATCACCACGTCGGACGCCTGCACGGCTTCCACGGTCAGCACCTTCGGCGTCTCGGCGGACATGTCGATGCCGACCTCCGCCATTGCCTGTACTGCGGCCGGGTTCACGGCGTCGGCCGGTGCGGACCCGGCGGAGCGGACCTCCACGCGGTCGCCTGCGAGGTGGGCGAGGAAGGCGGCGGCCATCTGCGAGCGGCCTGCGTTGTGGACGCATACGAACAGCACGGACGGCTTGGACTCAGACATGGGCGGAACCTTCCGGGGCAGCGGCCGGACCGGCCGCCGGGGCGGCCTGGGGGAAGAATCGGCGGGTGGCCAGGGCTACGTAAACCAGGCCGATCAGGACGGGGACCTCGATGAGGGGGCCGACGACTCCCGCGAGGGCCTGGCCGGAGGTGGCGCCGAAGGTGGCGATGGCGACCGCGATGGCGAGTTCGAAGTTGTTGCCCGCGGCGGTGAACGCCAGCGTCGTCGCCTTCGGGTAGTCGAGTCCCACCGCGCGGCCGACCGCCATGGACCCGGCCCACATCAAGGCGAAGTACACGAGCAACGGCAGCGCGATGCGGGCGACGTCGAGGGGCTTGGAGGTGATGGCGTCGCCCTGGAGGGCGAAGAGCACGACGATGGTGAACAGCAGCCCGTACAGGGCGAACGGGCCGATCCGGGGAATCAGCTTCGTCTCGTACCAGGCGCGGCCCCTGGCCCTTTCTCCCAACCGGCGGGTGAGGAAGCCGGCCAGCAGCGGAATGCCGAGGAAGATGAGCACGGAGCGGGCGATCTCCCACACGGAGACGTCGAGGGCGGTCTGTTCCAGGCCGAGCCAGCTGGGCAGGACGGAGAGGTAGAACCAGCCGAGCAGGCTGAACGCGAGCACCTGGAAGACGGAGTTGAGGGCGACGAGAACGGCGGCGGCCTCACGGTCGCCGCAGGCCAGGTCGTTCCAGATGATGACCATGGCGATGCACCGGGCGAGACCGACGATGATCAGGCCGGTGCGGTACTCGGGCAGGTCGGGCAGGAAGATCCAGGCGAGCGCGAACATCAGTGCCGGGCCTACGACCCAGTTCAGCACCAGGGACGGGATGAGCAGCCGCCGGTCGCGGGTGACGGTCTCCAGCCGGTCGTAGCGGACCTTCGCGAGGACCGGGTACATCATCACGAGGAGGCCGAGCGCGATCGGCAGTGAGACGCCGGTGACGGTGACCTTCGCAAGCGCGTCGCCGAGACCGGGGACCATGCGGCCCAGGCCGAGGCCGACGACCATCGCGGCCAGAATCCACACAGCCAGGAACCGGTCCAGGAAAGACAATCGCCCGGCGACCGGCCCTGCGGTCCCGGTGCTCACGAGGCGGCCCCGGCAGGAACCGTCTCGGGGAGCTGCTGCCCTGCGGGGCGGGTGAGGATGGCGGCGAGGCGGTCGGTCGTCTCGGGCAGCAACCGGTAGTACACCCACGTCCCACGCCGCTCGGAGTCGATGAGCCCGGCCTGCTTCAGCAGCTTGAGGTGGTGGGAGATCGTCGGCTGGGACAGGTCGAAGGCGGGTGTGAGGTCGCAGACGCAGACCTCCCCGCCCGCGCGGGAGGCAATCATCGACAGCAACCGCAGCCGCACGGGGTCGCCCAGGGCCTTGAACACCTTCGCCAGCGTCTCGGCCCGGTCCTCGTCCAGCGGCGCCGCCAGCAGGGCGCGGCAGCATCCGTCGGCGCCGTCCTGGCCGAGCACCACAAGCTCTTGTTTCGACATGCTTCTATGTTGACGTTTTTCGATTCAAGGCGCAACCTTGCATCGACAGATGTCAATGCAACCCGATCGGGAGACCACCATGTCCCGTGTCCAGCTCGCGCTCAACGTCGCCGACCTCGAAGCGTCGGTCACCTTCTACTCCAAACTGTTCGGCGTGGAGCCTGCCAAGCGGCGCCCCGGCTACGCGAACTTCGCCCTCACCACGCCGCCGCTCAAGCTCGTCCTGATCGAGGGCGAGCCGGGGCAAGCCACCCGACTGGACCACCTCGGCGTCGAGGTCGCCACCACCGAGGAGGTCACCGCCGCCACCGCCCGCCTCACGGACGCGGGGCTCGCGACGTTCGAGGAGAACGACACGTCCTGCTGCTATGCGCTTCAGGACAAGGTGTGGGTGCACGGGCCCGGACAGGAGCCGTGGGAGGTCTACGTCGTCAAGGCGGATGCCGACCGGATGGGCAAGAGCGCCGCCCTGGACGGCAATGCCTGCTGCGCCGGCGAGTCCGACCGTGACGAGGCCGACGCACCCGCGGCTGCAGGATGCGGCTGCGGCAGCTGACTCACTTCGCACGGCAGCGCCGGACCGTTGGGGCCTGATCGGGTCGGCCGGTCCGGCGCCGGGATCACCGGCGGCCCCGCGTGAGGCCACCGGAGGGGTCCCCGCCCGGACCGGATCCCCTCCCCGCTCTTCCGATCTGACGCATAGTCAGCTTCAATGGGAAGCGTGATGGGACACGCAGGCATGGCCGCCACCGCCGTCCGGTACCTCAGGTCCGTCGGCGCCGCCACCACCGCAGGGCCGACACCGGTCGATCCACTGCCGCGCCCGGATCTGCGGGCCGTCGCCGACGACGAGCGGCTGCCGGTCGACCCGGCCGAATTCCGCCGCGTACTGGGGAACTTCGCGAGCGGGGTCACCATCGTCACCGCGCACGATCCCGACGACGCGCAGGGTCCGGCCGGCTTCGCCTGCCAGTCGTTCGCGTCGCTCTCCCTCGACCCGCCGCTGGTCACCTTCATGGTCGCCCGTACGTCGACGACCTGGCCGCGCATCGCCCGCGCCGGGGCCTTCTGCGTCAACATCCTCGGCGCGGACCAGGGAGCGCTGTGCCGGAGCTTCGCGGTGAGCGGGGCCGACAAGTTCGCGGGGGTGGCGTACGAGGCGGCTCCCGCGACCGGGTCGCCGCTGCTGGACTCCGTACCGGCCTGGATCGACTGCCGCATCCAGGCCGTCCACACCGGGGGCGACCATCTGATCGTGGTCGGCCGGGTGGAGGCGCTGGGGGCGGCGGACGGGGACGGTCCGCTGCTGTTCCACCGGGGGGTGTTCGGGCGGTTCGGCCCGCTCGGCGGGTGAACGTTCACCGCACCCCTGGCCCGGACCGGCGAGTGAGCACGCACTGCGGCCAAGTCGAGCGGGATCTGGTCGCGCACGGATACGTGGTGGATGACGTTCGCGACGCGCCCGACCGTCCAGGAAGGGAGTTCGTCTTCCTGGCGCGACGTCCGCGATCTTCGCATGGAACAGGACAACAACCGTGGCGCAGCGTGACCAGTAGCGGACGTCTCGAAAACCAAGGTTTGTGAGACGGGACGGCAGGCGCCCCAGAAGGGTGCGCAGCACTGCTCAAAACCCGTCTCGAAACGTCCGTCTCAGGCTTGATCTTTTGAGACGAGTTCTGAGACAGTCCGTGCCATGACGACGAACACGATCACCGGTCAGCTCATCGGATACGCCCGCGTCTCCACCGATGACCAGGAAGCACAGTTCCAGCACGACGCACTGACGGCCGCAGGGTGCGCGCGGATCTTCGAGGACAAGGCATCGGGCAAGAACACCAACCGGCCAGAACTCACGGCCGCACTGGACTACGCCAGACCCGGCGACACCTTGTGCGTGTGGAAGCTCGACCGCTTCGCTCGGTCGCTCATCGACCTGGTGACCATGGTCGACGCCCTCCGAGAGCGGGGCATCGGGTTCAAGGTGCTCACGGGTGCGCTGGCCAACATCGACCCCGGCACGGCCGACGGCCGTCTCATGCTTCAGGTGGTCGGAGCCATGGCGGAGCTCGAACGCAGCCTCATCAAGGAGCGCACCCGTGCCGGACTCGACGCAGCCAAGGCGCAGGGGCGTACCGGCGGACGGCCGTCCGTGGTCGATGAGGACGTGCTCACCGTGGCCCGTGCCAGGAAGGCGAAGGGCGAGAGCGTGAGCGCCATCGCCAAGGCTCTCAAAATCTCCCGCGCCACCTTGTACCGCCATCTGGGTGAGAGCGCCTGAGGCAGGCGCACAGCCACGCGGTCAGGCCGCCAGGGCACGGACAAGCATCGTGCCCACAGCCCTGCCCTCTGGCGGGTCGATCCGAGACACGCGCACGTCAGAGAAGCCGTGCCCCGTCAGGATGCGCCGCCACTCATCCGCGGTGCGGTCGTGCCGCAGTCCGGCTTTGGCAGGCTTGGGCCCCTGACTGCCTGGAGGCAAATGCGAGAAGGCCAGGATGCCTCCCGGCGCCATACGCGAGCGGATCAGCGGAAGCAGGGTGTCCGGATCGACGAACCACACGGCGCCAAAGATCGAGAGCACGACATCGAATGTCTCGTCCGTCTCGTTCAGGAACGCCGTCGCCTCCGCCGTACGGAACTCAAGGCCCGGCAGATTGCCCCAGCGCTCCCGCGCGACGGTCTCGCGGGCGGGGGCGATGTCCACCCCTTGACCGGTCGCGCCAAGCGTCACGAGGTGCGCGAGGTTACTACCGCTCCCCGAGCCGAGTTCCAGCACCCGGCGTCCGGCCACGGGGCCCAGAACGCTCTCGTTCGGACCGTGATCGGCGTACTGAGTCCAGTTCAGCCAGGTCGTATCGCCCTTGGCGTTCACGGTCCTGCGTGGCTTGCTCCCGACCGCATACCTGTCCCAGGACTCAGCCAATGACATGCGGTGCTCCTTTCCAGCATGAGGGGCCCACCCCCAACGTACGGGGACAGGCCCCAACTCACATGCTGCTCACTACTACTTGGGCGAGTCGTGGCACCCGGCGTGGCACTGGTTGCAGTCGGCCGCGTCCTCCATGCCCCACAGGTCGGGGTCGATCTCGAACCCGGCCGCCTTGATGGCCTTGATCGTCTGTTCCAGGACGAGCGGGCTGCCGGTCTTGAGGTCGTGGCCGTCCAGCGTCGCCTTGTCGTCGCTGACGCACTGGACACCAGCCGCCGTCCCCGGAAGTTCCGGCACGTGGTGGATGTACCGGCCGAAGTGCCGGCTGGTGAAGTGGTGGTACGGGATCGAGTCGAGCATGAACGAGTGCCACGCCTCGTCCACCTGCTCAGACTGGGTCGCCGCCGGAATCGACCTCTGCCTGCACATCGTGCGCCGCGACCACGGCACCACCGTCGCCAATGACGTCGCCTGCCGCGCGGTGGTGCCCCCGCACAGGGACGGCGGGCAGGCGCAGTACATCCAGCACCCCGTGCCCGAGACGCAGTTCGCGACCACCACCTCCGCGCGCACCTGGGCGCTCGGCCGGCTGGAGCGGCCGATCCAGCTGCGCGACATGGCGCAGCAGGAGTCGATGAGCGTACGGACGTTCACCCGTCGGTTCCGGGAGGAGGTCGGGGTCAGCCCCGTCCAGTGGCTGACCCGGCAGCGGGTCGAACGGGCCCGGCAGCTGCTGGAGTCGACGGACTTGTCGATCGACCAGGTGGCGAGGGACGCGGGCTTCGGGACGCCCACATCGCTGCGGCAGCATCTGCAGGCGGCACTGGGAGTGTCCCCCACGATGTACCGGCGCACATTTCGCACGGGGAGGGCCTGACCGGGCGCTCCGGCCGCCCCCTTCCACATCGCTCGGATCGCCCCACCCGACGCCCTGGATGACCACATGAAGTACGTCACAGTGCCACCCGTGGACCGCGTGCGCCGTCGGTGCCCCGATACCGGCAACCACCCACTTGCGCCGACCGATCCGAGGGCCCCTCCCCCCAGAGGCCGGGGGGCCGCTTCCGCCCGGAGCGACTTAGGTCACCCTTCCCTGTCGCCGCTTCCGCCTGATAGGCATGTGGAGTTCCACCGGCACTTCGGAAGTTTCGCCATGAAAAAGGGAAATCCAGACAGTCTCATACCCTTCACTATCGATCTGACGTTCGAGGAAGCTCGGCGCCGGGCCGAGGTCGTGACCGCACTCGGGCCCGACTGGGACCCGGTCGCCGCCCTCCAGGGCGAGGACGAGGCGTACGCGCTCCTCTACTCGGGCCTGGACGCCGAACAGCAGCGCACCTACGACCTGCTGGTGGAGACCGGCGTCCTGCCGGGAAGGGGGCCGGGTCGTGCGACTGCCCATTGATCCGCAGGCGGACGTGGCCCGCCGCGCCTGGATACCCTGCCCCGTCTGCGACGACGCCCGTCATTGCGAGAACTGCGCCGACCTCCGTAACTGCCGTGAGCATTGGCGCTATCTGATAGCCAACAATGGACCGGTCGTTCATCTCCAGTGTCCGCAGTGCACCCACATGTGGTCCGTGAACACGCGTCCCGACGTCACCCCGCGCGACAGCGGCGCCTTCGGTGACTGACCGACGGCAACGCGGCCGGGCGCGGTGCCGGGGCATGCAGCCCCGGCACGATCCGGACAGGAGGGCCCGGGATTCGCCGGTCCGGGAAGACGCCGGCCCCACAAGACCTTCGCACGGCCTAGAACACCAGCACCCCCCGTGCCACCCGGCCGTGGTGCGCGTCGTCCGCCGCCTTGGCGAAGTCCTCCACCGCGTAGGTCTCGGTGACGAGTTCGTCCAGGAGCAGCCTGCCCTCCCGGTACAGGTCCGCGTAGAGCGCGATGTCCCGCTGCGGGCGCGAGGAGCCGTACCGGCAGCCCAGAATCGACTTGTCCAGGAACAGTGACGAGACGAGGAACGACGCCTCCGCCGTCGCCGCCGGGACGCCCAGCAGGACCGCCTGGCCGTGCCGGTCCAGCAGGTCGATCGCGGTACGGATCAGCTCCGTACGGCCCACGCACTCGAAGACGTGGTGTGCGCCGCTCGGCAGGATCTCCCGTACGCCCTCGGCCGACGCCAGGAAGTGCGTCGCGCCGAACTGCCGCGCCACCGCCTCCTTCGCCGGGTTGGCGTCGACAGCGACGATCGTCAGGGCGCCCGCGATCCGGGCGCCCTGGATCACATTGAGCCCGATGCCGCCCGTGCCGATCACCACGACCGTGTCGCCCCGGTCGACCCTCGCCCGGTTGAGTACGGCTCCGACTCCCGTCAGTACCCCGCAGCCGATCAGGGCCGCCGAGGTGAGCGGCAGATCGGCGGGGATCTTCACCGCCTGCACGGCCTTGACCAGGGTCCGTTCGGCGAAGGCCGAGTTGGACGCGAACTGGTACAGGGGTTTCCCGCGCCGCGAGAACGGCTGTCCCGGCATCCCGATCGCCTTGCGGCACATCGTCGGCCGGCCCCGGTCGCACTGGGCGCACGCCCCGCAGTTGGCCAGCGTGGACAGCGACACATGGTCGCCGGGCGCCACATGGCCGACGCCCGCACCGACGGCCTCCACCACGCCCGCGCCCTCGTGCCCGAGCACCACCGGCGCCGGGAACGGAATCGTCCCGTCGATCACCGACAGATCGCTGTGGCACAGCCCGGCCGCGGCCACCGCCACCAGTACCTCACCGGGGCCCGGATCGCGTATCTCCAGATCGTCGACGACCTCGGTCCGCTTGCCGTCGAAGACGACGCCTCTCATCTCGGCTCCCTCGGTAGGCCGAGCACCCGCTCGGCGATGATGTTCCGCTGGATCTCGTCCGAGCCGCCGTAGATGGTGTCGGACCGGGTGAACAGGAACAGGCGCTGCGCCTCGTCGAGTTCGTACGGTGTCTGCGCCGACCAGTCGTCCGGGCCGACGGCACCCGCCGCGCCCCTGATCTCCACGGCCAGCTCGCCGAGGCGCTTGTGCCAGCCGCCCCAGAGCAGTTTCGCCACGCTGGGTGCGCCTGGGTCGCCCGTGGAGCCCAGGGTGCGCAGGGCGTTCCAGCGCATGGTCTGCAGCTGCGCCCACTGCCTCACGAGGCGCTCGCGCAGTACCGGGTCGGTGACGGCGCCGCCGTCGACGGCGGCGCGGACCACCCGGCCGAGTTCGGCGGCGAACCCGATCTGCTGGACGAGTGTGGAGACGCCGCGCTCCAGGGCCAGCAGCCCCATGGCAACCGCCCAGCCGTTGCCCTCGCCGCCGACACACTCCTGTGCGTGCGCCCCGTCGAAGAAGACCTCGTTGAACTCGCTGGCACCCGACATCTGACGGATCGGCCGCACCTCGATCCTGCCCGGCTGGTCCATCGGCACCAGCAGGAACGACAGGCCGTGGTGGCGGCTGGAGTCTGGCTCCGTACGGGCCAGGACGAAGCACCAGTCGGCGTCCCTCGCGAGCGACGTCCAGATCTTCTGCCCGGTGACGCGATGGCCGCCGCGGCCCTTGTCGGGTACGGCGGCCGTCCGCACCCCGGCGAGGTCCGATCCGGCGCCGGGCTCGCTGTATCCCTGGCACCACAGCTCGTCGCCACGTGCCACGGCGGGCAGGAAGCGCTGCTTCTGCGCTGGGGAGCCATAGGCGATCAGGGTCGGGGCGAGGAGGTTCTCGCCGATGTGGCCGACCCGGGCGGGGGCGTTGACGCGGGCGTACTCCTCGGCCCAGACGACCTGCTGAGTAAGGCTTGCGTGCCGGTTGCCGTGGCCGGCGCCGTGGTTGTCCCAGCCGAGGCCGATCCAGCCGGCACGGCCCAGCTCCCGCTCCCAGGCGCGGCCGCCCTCGGTGGCGCAGGGCTGCGTGAGGTGGGCCTCCAGCCAGGACCGGGCCTCCTGGCGGAAGGCGTCGTCCGCCGCGTCGAATGCGAAGTCCACGTCCACTCCTTGGGGTCGGGCGGAAGATCCAGCCCCTCCGGCGATCGAGGAGCGGGGGCCGGGGCGGAGCCCCGGTGGGAGGTCACGCGTTCGGCCGCGCCCTCGCCGCCGCCGCAGCCGCCATCTCCTCCAGCTGCGCCAGCATCGGCATCGGGTCCGTGCCCACCGTCCCCGGCAGGAAGTCCGCGATCCGTTCCGGGGTCCAGGCCCCCTCCGCGTACCCCGCCCGCAGCTCCCTCGGCTGGGCCCAGACCGCGATCTTCGGTCCTGCGATCGTGTACACCTGGCCGGTGATCTTCTCCTTGCGGGCCCGTTCGCTGAGCAGGTAGACGACGAGCGCCGCCACATCCTCCGGCTCGCCGATCTCCTTGAGTTCCATGGGCACATTGGCGGACATCCGGGTGCGGGCGACCGGGGCGACGGCGTTCGCCGTGACGCCGTACTTGTGCAGGCCGAGCGCCGCGCTCCGTACCAGCGAGATGATCCCGCCCTTGGCGGCGCTGTAGTTGGCCTGGGCGACACTGCCCTGATGGTTGCCGCTGGTGAAGCCGATCAGCGTGCCGCCGTCCTCCTGCTTCCGCATCACCGCCGACGCGGCCCGGAAGACGGTGAAAGTGCCCTTGAGGTGGGTGGCGACCACCGGGTCCCACTCCTCCTCGGACATGTTGAACAGCATCCGTTCCCGCAGGATCCCGGCCACGCACACGACCCCGTCGATCCGCCCGTACTGCGCGAGCGCCGTGTCCACGATCCGCTGCCCGCCCGCCATCGTGGAGATGTCGTCGGCGACGGCCACCGCCTCGCCACCCGCCGCCTCGATCTCCTTGACGACGGACTCCGCTATCTCGCTGCTCGGCTCTCCGCCCTCGATGGAGACGCCGTAGTCGTTGACGACGACTCTCGCCCCCTCGGCCGCCGCCGCGAGCGCGACCGCCCTCCCGATGCCGCGCCCGGCACCCGTAACAGCGACCACTTTGCCTGCCAAGAAGTTCCCCATGCCCGGCCCCTTCCCGCGGTTTCTGACGGACCGTTAGATTTTATGGGTCATCAGGTCCACGAGCACAAGCCCCGGGAGGCTCCATGTCACTGCCGGCCGAGTTCCACGACATCGCCAAGCGGGTCAACAACTGGGGCCGCTGGGGCGCCGACGACGAGATCGGCACGCTCAACCTGATCACCGACGCGGTCGTGCGCGAGGCGGCCGCCGCCGTCCGCACCGGGCTGCGCATCCCGCTCGCGCTCCCCCTCCAGCAGGACGGCGTCCAGAGCGGGCTGATCCCGGGGCGGATCAATCCGCTGCACACCATGGTCCAGATCAACCAGGAACTCTTCGGCCCCGGCACCGTCGCCACCAGCGACGACACAGCCGTCCTGAGCCTGCAGACGGCCACCCACTGGGACGCCCTCACCCACGCCTCGCACTCGGGAAAGATCTACAACGGCCGCCCGGCCGCCACGATCACCGCGCACGGCGGCGCGCAGTTCAGCGGGATCGACAAGGCGCCGCACATCGTCTCGCGCGGGGTGCTGCTCGATGTGGCACGCGCACACGGCACGGACAGGCTGCCCGGCGACCACGCCGTCACCCCCGAGGACCTGGACGCGGCCGAGGAGCTGGCGGGGGTCAGGGTCAGGGCCGGTGACATCGTGCTCGTACGGACGGGTCAGGTGCAGGTCTATCTGGCGGGCGACAAACATGCGTACGCCTATCCGTCGCCCGGCCTCTCGATCAGGACGCCCGAGTGGTTCCGTGCGCGCGATGTCGCGGCGGTCGCCAATGACACCCTGACCTTCGAGATCTTCCCGCCCGAGATCGAGGATCTGTGGCTGGGGGTGCATGCGCTGGACCTGGTCGAGATGGGCATGCTGCAGGGCCAGAACTGGAACCTGGAAAAGTTGTCCACAGCCTGTGCGGAAGTCAGGCGGTACAGCTTCCTGCTCTCCGCGATGGCGGAACCGTTCGTCGGCGCGACCGGCACCCCGGTCGCGCCGGTCGCCGTCCTCTGAAGGGGCTCAGGCCGGCGCCGTACCGCAACCCGGACCGACCGCTTCGGCCTTTATGCGTGATGCGTAACGACTCGTGACGGCTCGTGCGCCTCGCGGTCCGCATCCGCCGCGCCCGGTGCGCCATGAACACCTTGCACGCTCTGCACGCCCGAGTGCACCGGCACCACCTGGATCAGCGGGGCGCCCCGGTCGACCTCGCACCAGATGCGCTTCCCAGCGCCCTCCGGCTGCCAGCCCCAGCGGTCCGCGAGGCCGTCGACGAGCTCCAGGCCCCGGCCGCCGGTGTCCTCGCCCGCCGCGTGGCGCTGCTGCGGCGGTCGGCAGCTGGTGTCGGCCACCTCGACCCGTACGGTCCCGGCCGTCCCCGCCGTTTCCGCCGCGCCGAACAGCATGCGCAGCACCGCCGGACACCCGGTGTGGACCACCGCATTGGTGACCAGCTCCGAGATCAGCAGGATGAGCGTCTCGGCCAGTGGCTCGTCGTCTCTTATCCCGGACCCGACCAGTCTCGATCGCGCCCATCTACGGGCCCTCCCGACCTCCGCGGGATCCGGCCCGACCTCCAGCTGAACCTGAAGCACCTGCACCGCTCACACCATCCGAACCGGCGGACACATCGCCTCGCGCCTCCTCAGGGTCACGGAACGTGATTCCCTTACGAGACAGCATGGTTGACGTACAGTCACCGCAACAAGCGCTTCGGGCATATTCCAGCGCGAAGGAGTACGCGTGGTGCATACTGTGCGACGCACGCTGCGGGGAGTCGAACAGAGGCGCATCGACGCTGCGGGAGCCGTCTCCCGGGCAGGCCCGGCGCCTCTGCGTGGAATGCGAGCAGGGCACCTCTTCCGGACCGGAGTCGCCGCACGGGCAACATCCGGATCATCCGGTTCCAGAACCTCTCGCATCCAACGGAGGGTACCCGAGCCCGGCGCCGACTCCACCCCGTGACGAATCACGCAAAGGACACAAGCCGGCATCGGAACCCGCCGACTCCACTGCGTAACTCCGCAGCGTGAGGCTCAGCGGCCCGCCTGTCACATTCGCGCATCCCGCATCCACCCGCCGTCGCGCGCCCGAAGTCTCCACGGAGCCCATGCGCAATCAGCACAGGTCGGCTGCAAGCGCCTCCTCGGCCGCCGCCGCCGTCAGCCACTGCCCGGACCGCAGCCACGCCCGCTTGAGGTGCAGATGGACGTCTGCCTCCCAGGTGAAGCCCATTCCGCCGTGCACTTGAAGGCAGTCGCGCGCATTGCGGACCGCCGCGTCGTCGGCGAGCAGTTTGGCGCCCGCGATCTCGGCCCGGTCCGCGGTCACGGCCGCCGCGTAGACGGCGCTGCGAGCCAGCTCGGCGCGGACCAGCATCCCGGCGCACAGGTGTTTGACCGCCTGGAAGGACCCGATCGGCGAACCGAACTGTTCACGTTCACCGGCGTGTTGGACGGCCATCTCGGTCGTACGGGCGGCGCTGCCGAGCTGTTCGGCGGCGGCGAGCAGGGCGCCCTCGTCGCGCAGCCGCGCCCCGCCGGACAGGAGCTCGCCGGGCCCGACGGGACCCGTGACCCGCCACAGGGGCGTGAACGGGTCGAGCGACCGTACGGGCCTGGCGACCTCCCGTACGACATCCCGCAGCGCCCCGCCGGTCACGGCCCGCACCTCCCCCGGCTCCGGACCCGGCCCCGGGGTCCGGGCCGCCCCCGGCCCGAGTACGAGCAGGCCGTCCGCATCCCCCAGGTGCCCCACCGGCTGCCCCGCGTCCAGCACCGCGACCACCGTCTCGCCCTCCGCCGCCCCCTTCACCGCACCGGCGGCGAGATGGGTGGCGATCAGCGGTCCGGGCAACAGCGACCGCCCCGCCTCCTCGAAGAGGAGGACCGATTCGGCCAGCCCGAGCCCGACACCGCCTTCCGTCTCCGGCAGCCGCAGCGCGAAGAACCCGGCCTCGCCGAGCTCCCGCCACAGGGCCCGGTCGATGCCCGTGCCACCGTCGAGCGCCGCCCGCATCCGGTCCCTGCCGAAGCGCCCGGCGAGGAGTTCCCGTACCCCCGCCCGCAGGGCCCGCTGGTCGTCCGAGAGCTGGAAGTCCACAGTCCGCTCACCGCCCCTTCGGCAGGCCGAGGATCCGCTCGGCAACGATGTTCCGCTGGATCTGCGAGGTGCCCGCGGCGATGGTGTACGAGAGCGAGGAGAGCCGGTCCAGGGCCCACTCCCGGTCCAGATCGGCCGCGTCCGCGCCGAGCACCTCGGCGGCCGCCTCGTACAGCTCCTGGCGGGCGTGCGAGTAGCGCAGCTTGAAGACCGAGCCGCCGGTGCCCGGGACGCCCCCGCTGCTCTGCGCCTCGCTGACGTTCCACTGGGTGAGCCGCCACAGCGCCCGGAATTCGGCGTTCAGCCTGCCCAGCCTGCGACGTAGGACCGGGTCGTCCCAGCGGCCGTTCGCCCGTGCCTCGGCTGCCAGGGCGGCCAGGGTGCGGCGGCAGGCGACGACCTCGCCGACGAATGCCGTACCGCGTTCGAAGGAGAGGGTGACCATGGTGACCCGCCAGCCGTCGTTCTCCGCGCCGATGCGATGGGAGACCGGCACCCGCACCTCGTCGAGGAACATCTCGGCGAATTCGGTGGACCCGGCGAGCGTGCGCAGCGGGCGGACGGTGACTCCGGGAGCGTCCATCCTCATCGCGAGCCAGCTGATCCCGCGGTGCCTGGGCGCCGTCGGGTCCGTACGCACCAGCAGCTCGCACCAGTCGGCGACCTCCGCGTGCGAGGTCCAGATCTTCTGCCCGCTCACCACGTAGTGGTCGCCGTCGCGCACCGCACGGGTCCGCAGCGAGGCGAGGTCCGAGCCGGCCTCGGGCTCGGAGAACCCCTGGCACCAGATCTCTTCGCCGCGCAGCACCGGCGGCAGCCAGCGCGCCCGCTGTTCGGCCGTACCCTCGGCCGCGATCGTGGGCCCGGCGTGCAGCAGCCCGACGAAGTTCGCACCGACGTACGGGGCGCCCGCCTTCTCCGTCTCCTCCAGGAAGATCAGATGCTGGGTCGGGGTGGCGCCCTGCCCGCCCGCGTCGACGGGCCAGTGCAGGCCCGCGTAGCCCGCGTCGTACAGCATCCGCTGCCAGGCGGTGTCGTATGCGCGGCGCCCGGGCCAGTCGTCGGGGCCGGGCTTCGCGGGCAGTCCGGGCAGCACGGCGGCCAGCCACTCGCGCAGCCGCGCCCGGAACTCCTCCTCGGCCTCCGTGCACGCGAGATCCACCGCGCGCCTACTTGTCCAGGTCCAGATCGAGCATCCGGATCGCGTTTCCGCGCATCAGTTTGTAGACGGTCTCGTCATCCAGTCCCTTGACGTGGTCGAGGGCGACCTCCTTGGTGTGCGGGAAGGTCGAGTCGACGTGCGGGTAGTCGGTCTCGAAGGTGGCGTTGTCCCGTCCGACCACATCGAGCGAGGCGACGCCGTGCTTGTCGCGGAAGAAGCAGCAGAACATCTGCCGGTAGTAGTACGTGGACGGCGGCTCGGGAATCAGATCGCGCACCCCACCCCAGGCCCGGTGCTCCTCCCAGACGTCGTCGGCGCGCTCCAGGGCGTACGGGATCCAGCCCATCTGGCCCTCGCTGTAGGCGAGCTTCAGCCGTGGGAACCTCACCAGCACCCCGCTGAACAGGAAGTCCATCATCGAGGCCATGGCGTTGTTGAAGGAGAGACTGGCCTGCACGGCGGGCGGGGCGTCGGGCGAGGCGGCGGGCATCTGCGAGCTGGACCCGATGTGCATGTTGACGACCGTTCCGGTCTCCTGGCAGACCGCGAAGAACGGGTCCCAGTAGCCGGTGTGGATCGACGGCAGCCCGAGGTGGGTGGGGATCTCGGAGAAGGTCACCGCCCGCACCCCGCGCGCCGCGTTCCGCTTGATCTCCGCCACCGCCAGGTCGATGTCCCAGAGCGGGATGATGCAGAGCGGGATGAGCCGGCCGCCGCTGTCGCCGCACCACTCCTCCACCATCCAGTCGTTGTAGGCGCGGACGCACGCCACCGCTACTTCTTTGTCCTGCGCCTCGGCGAAGGTCTGGCCGCAGAAGCGTGGGAAGGTGGGGAAGCAGAGGCTCGCCTCGACATGGTTGAGGTCCATGTCCTTGAGGCGCTCGGCCGGGTCCCAGCAGCCGGGCCGCATCTCGGCGCGGGTGATCCCCTCCAGCGTCATGTCGTCGCGGTCGAAGCCGACGGCGGCGATGTTCCGCTTGTACGGGAATTTCAGGTCCTCGTAGATCCACCAGTCGGTCGGCGGCCCGTCCGGGTCCATCGTGATGACGTACTTGCCGCCCGTGTACGCCAGCTCCCCGATGCCCGCGGTGAGCGGCTGCGGGCCGCGCTCGCGGTACTTGGCGGGCAGCCAGGTCGAGAAGAGGTGCGGCGGCTCGATCACATGGTCGTCGACGCTGACGATCCGAGGCAGTTCCGCTGACGTCATGGTGTCCCCTTCGGCGCACACTGAAAGTATCTGATGGTTCGTCAGATTCAGTTTCGGCACAGGTTAGCCCCGCACCCCTGGACCGACAAGGCGCGGCGCTCTACGCTCTCGGCACGATCTGACTACCCGTCAGCTACGAGGGAGCGGGGAACGCAGTGAACGAGACCGCACACGCCCTGGGCGCATCGGGCACCTTCTGGGAACTCATCGAGCGCCGGGCCGCGCTGACCCCGGACCGCCCCGTCCTGATCCAGGACGACCGCACCCTCACCTTCGGCGAGCTGCACAGCCGCTGCGAGCGGGTCGCGGCCGGGCTGTGGGGGATGGGCGTGCGCCCCGGCAGCGTCGTCGCCTGGCAGCTGCCGACCCGTCTCGAAACGGCGCTGCTCTCCTTCGCCCTCACCCGCATCGGGGCCGTGCAGACGCCCGTCATCCCGTTCTACCGGGACCGCGAGGTGGGCTTCGCGCTGCGCGAGTCGAAGGCCGGCTTCTTCGCCGTCCCCGGCACCTGGCGCGGCTTCGACCACACGGCGATGGCGCACCGGCTGGCCGCGGAGGCGGAGCACCCGCCGCTGGTCTTCGAGGCGTACGCGTCACTGCCGGACGGCGACCCGTCCGTGCTGCCTCCGCCGCCCGCCGACGGGACGGCGGTGCGCTGGATCTACTGGACCTCGGGCACCACCTCCGATCCGAAGGGGGTCCTCCACACCGACCGCAGTCTGATCGCGGGCGGCGCCTGCCTGGCCCACGCGCTGCATCTGTCGGCCGACGACATCGGCTCGATGGCATTCCCGTTCGCCCACATCGCCGGGCCCGACTACACGGTGATGCTGTTGCTGTACGGCTTCCCGGCGGTCCTCTTCGAGCACTTCGCGATGCCGGACGCGCTGGAGGGCTACCGGCGCCACGGGGTGACGGTCGCGGGCGGGTCCACGGCGTTCTACTCGATGTTCCTGACCGAACAGCGCAAGGCCCCGGACCGGAAGCTGATCCCCACCCTGCGGCTGCTGGCGGGCGGCGGGGCGCCGAAGCCGCCGGAGATCTACCACGCGGTGGTACGGGAGATGGGCATCCAGCTCACCCACGGGTACGGCATGACCGAGGTCCCCATGATCACGATGGGCGCCCCCGACGACACGACGGAACACCTCGCCGAGACGGAGGGGCGCCCGCCCGAGGGCATGGAGATACGGATCACCGACGAGGACGGCAAGCCACTGCCGTACGGCACGGACGGCGAGGTACGGCTCCGCGGGGAGGCCGTCTGCAAGGGTTATCTGAACCCCGAGGCGTCAGCGGCGGCCTTCGACGCGGACGGGTTCCTGGTCACCGGCGACGTCGGCCATGTCGAGGCGAGCGGGCATCTGGTGCTCACCGGGCGGCTGAAGGACATCATCATCCGCAAGGGCGAGAACATCTCCGCCAAGGAGATAGAGGACCTGCTGCACCGGCACCCGGGCGTCGGGGACGTGGCGGTGATCGGGCTGCCGGACCCGGAGCGCGGCGAACGCGTCTGCGCCGTCGTGGAACAGCCGGCGGGCGCCGCCCCCCTGACCCTGCCGGAAATCACCGGCTACCTGCGGGCGGAGGGCCTCTCCGTGCACAAGCTGCCGGAACAGCTGGAGGTGGTGGCGGCGCTGCCGCGCAACGAGGCGCTGCGGAAGGTACTGAAGTACCGGCTGCGGGAGCGGTTCTCCGCCCCGGGCCCGCCCGGCGTTCGAGGGCATCTCATGGGCCCGTCCGGCGATTGAGGACGAATCGGCTCCCGTCCGGCCATTGAGGACGATCAGCTGCCGGACCGACCGGCTACGTGTTCGGCGCGATCACCGTGAAATAGGCGGCGAACGCCGCCACCGCCTCGTTCTCGCCGACCTTGCCGTCCTGGTCCGCGTCCAGGTTCCGCGCCGCGAAAGCCGCCGTCTCCGCGCTCGCGCCCAGCACCTTCAGTGCTCGCTCCACAGCGGGTACGGAGGCCGCGCCCTCGTTGTCCTGGTCCGCCACGGCGATCGCGGCGTGCAGGAAGGGGCGGGCGATCTCCGCGAAGCGCTCCGGGTTGTCGCGCAGCCGCTTCACGGCCCCGCCCACGAACTCCTCACGGGTGACGCGCTGGTCCCCGTCGACGTCGGCGATGCCCGCCATGCCCTGCCAGAAGGCCTCGGCCCCGGTGTAGAGCGCCTGGCCCTTGTCGCAGCGGGCCGTCGTACCGAACTCGGTGAGCAGACGGGCCGCGGCGGCACTGAAATCCGCGCGATCGATGTATCCGTTGCCGTCCTGGTCGAAGGCGGCGAAGCGGAAGGCGATCTTGCGCTCATACTCTGCGCTGTCCATGCGGGGAGCCTACGGCGCCGGCGGGCGTCACATGTCACTTACGCGCGCCACCGGTGTGACAACCTGGTCATGGACCGGCTTCACGCCGAGAGCGGCCGGGCCTCGTCGTCGACGGCCGTGTACCGATCGGGGTAGACGTCGAAGAGACGGCGTACACCGAGGGCGGCGAGCACCCGGTTGACGTGGGAACCCTCTTCCGCACCGCGGGCCGGCAGGATCAGCCGCAGCCGCCCCCCGCAGGAGCGCATCAGACGGCGGGCCGCGATCAGTACGCCGACGCCGCTGGAATCGCAGAACAGGACCTCGGAGAGGTCGAGCACCACATCGTGGCGGCCGACGGCGACCGCCTCATGGACGGACTGGCGCACGACGGGCGACGTCACCAGATCCAGTTCGCCTCGTATGCGCAGCACGGTCCAGTCGCCCTGCACGGTCTCGGCCACTTTCAGTGGCGTCCGGGAACGTTCCTGGGTGAGCCGGGGGGCGTGGGTGGTCGCGGCCGGTGGATGGTTTCCACGAGGGCAAGGATTCCTCACGCGACTGGGCCTCTCGTTGCGGGGATTCCGACGTTCCGGAAGTTTCCGTTCCTTCTCGCGGCTGCCCCCGCCGCAGCCCCATGAAACACCGAGCCGCCCGGCAGGACACAACCGGGGCCGTCGTCGATGGATGGCGCATTCCATATCACCCCGGGCCTCATCAGGGGCGTACTTGCCGTAAAGGGCGTGCATCGTCGGTGCCGCCGACTACATTCGATGTGACGAGGAGAACAGGGCTGGGGGTCGTATGCCGAAGAACGCACCGCCCCGCTGGGACCGCAAGATGCAGCAGCGGCTGGCGCGCGGTGAGGCGGCTGCTCTCGGCGAGCTCTACGACCGGTTCGCCTCGCTCGTGCACAGCCAGGCCCACCTGATGCTCGACGACGAGACCGCCGCCGATCTGGTGACCCGCGAGGTCTTCGGCTACGTGTGGGAGAACCCGGACGCGTACGACCCGAAGCAGGGCTCGATGCGGTCCTGGGTGGCCCGGCTGGCGCACCGCCAGTCCGTGCGGCGGCTGCGCGAGGGGGACAGCCTCCCGGGCGGCACGGACGAGGAGACCGGGGCCGCGGCCCGGGCCGATCTGGAGGAGCGGGTGCGCCGGGCCACGGCCGCGGCCCGCGCCGATTACATCGTGGCGTCCATGCCCGCCCCGCTGCGGGCCGCACTGGAGCTCGCGTACATCCAGCGCCGGGACTACCGGCAGACGGCGGCCGACCTCGGGGTCACCGAGGACGAGGCCCGCCGTCGGCTGCGGCTCGGGCTGCAGTTGCTCTCCACCGCGCACACCCGCCCTCTGGAGGAGTCGTCGCCGCCCGGATACGGACGGCCGCTGTGACCGGAGACGCCGACTCGAACGGACACGAGGGGGACGGACGCGACGACGAGGTGCGGGGCACGCCGCGCTTACCGGGACCCCGGGCCGCCGCGGACGACTTCGACCTCGATACCTTCCCCCTGCCGCCGCCCGTGCCCGCGACCGAGCCCGAGGAGCCGCGGCCGGCCCCGCAACCGACGACACCGGAACCGGAATCTGTCGTGGCACCACCGGACCCTTCGGACCCGCCCGCCGCACCGGCGCTGGTGCTGCCCCATCGCGTCCTCAAGGCCCTCCTCGGCGCCTGGGCCCTGGCCGCCTGCTCGGCGGAGGAGACCGAGGCCGTCGAGGCACACCTGACGGTGTGCGCCGCGTGTGCGGACGAGGCCCTGCGGCTGCGCGACGCGGTCGGCCTGCTGCAGGCCGACCGCAGCCTGGATCTCGATCCGGCGCTGCGTTCCCGGGTGATCGACACCTGTCTGAACCGCCGTCCGGCCAACATCCCGGTGCCGGACTGGGCCGCCCCGTACGACGCGGAGACCGCGCGGCTCGACGCGCTGCTGCGTGACATCGGCGGCTCGGAGTGGCACGCCCCGGTGCGGCTGAAGTGGTTCGAGGGCGAGCGGGCGGTCAATCGCAAGACGACGGTCGCGGGCGTCATCGGCCACCTCATGACCGTCGACGGGCTGGTCGGCACCGCCCTCGGCATCGACGTACCGCTCGGCGACGGCGCCGAGGGCCGGGGCGTCGACTGGCCGCTCGCGCCCGGCGCACGCACGGAGAAGTACTGGTCGGGAGCCCGGCGGCCACTCACCCGTACGATCCGCGAGCCATGGCGCGAGCAGAGCCACACCCTCATCCGTACGGTGTCCTTCGCCGGCCGCAAAGTCGCCGAACTCTCCGTCTCGTATGGGGACTTCGCCCTTCCGATGCACGACTCGCTGCTGGACCGGGCCTTCGAATGCTGGGTGCACGGCGGCGACATCGCGGATGCGGTGGACTATCCGTACGAGGCGCCGTCGGCCGCCCATCTCAACCGGATGATCGACCTGGCGAGCCGACTGCTTCCGGCGGCTCTTGCCGAGCGCCGCAGATCGGGGCTGGCCGGGCCGGCCCGCCAACTGGTGACGGCCGGTTCACCGGGCCGTTCGCTGCATCTGGAGGTCGAGGGCTCGGGCGGCGGCGACTGGTACATCCCGCTGGACTCCCCGGCCGCGGTCGGCTCGCCCGCGCACGCGGTGGCGCAAATCGCGCTGGACAGCGTCGAGTTCTGCCAGCTGGTGGCCGGGCATGTGCCGCCGGTGGAGGCCGCGGCCGGTCAGGAGGGCGACCGCGAGGCGATCCGCGACGTGCTGTTCGCGGCCGCGTCGCTGAGCCGGCTCTAGGGCGTGTCTCGAAAGTAGCGCCGTCCGCCCGGAGGGCGGGCCCCGCGGCGTCTGGTGCGTGCGATCGCAAGGCGCCGGAATGGTCTCGTAGCGGAGCTACTAGGGCATTTCGGCAACGCCGCGAGCGTGCGTGCCAGGCACCGCGGGGCAGGCGGGACTTTCGAAACACGCCCTAGGCCTGCCCGGCCCGCGTCCTACGAGAAGATCACCGTGCGGCGGCCGTTGAGCAGAATACGGCGCTCCGCGTGCCACTTCACCGCCCGCGCCAGCGCCTGACACTCCACATCGCGGCCGATGGCGACCAACTGGTCCGGCGTGACGCCGTGGCTCACCCGCTCGACCTCCTGCTCGATGATCGGCCCCTCGTCGAGGTCGGCCGTCACATAGTGCGCCGTCGCACCGATCAGCTTCACACCACGGGCGTGCGCCTGGTGGTACGGCTTCGCGCCCTTGAAGCTCGGCAGGAAGGAGTGGTGGATGTTGATGATCCGGCCGCTCAGCCGCTTGCACAGATCGTCCGAGAGAACCTGCATGTAGCGGGCGAGGACGACCAGTTCGACGTTCTCCTCGCGGACCAGATCCAGCAGCTCCGCCTCCGCGGCGGCCTTGTTCTCCTTGGTCACCGGGATGTGCCGGAAGGGAACGTCGTACGAGGCGACGAGCTCGGCGAAGTCCGTGTGGTTGGAGACGACGGCGGCGATCTCGATCGGCAGCGCCCCGATCCGGGAGCGGAACAGCAGGTCGTTGAGGCAGTGCCCGAACTTGCTGACCATCAGCACGACCCGCATCCGCTCCGAGGAGCGGTGGATCTGCCAGTCCATCCGGAAGGAGTCGCCGACCGCGGCGAAGCTGGCCCGCAGCTTCTCCACGGTCACCGGGCTGTACGCCGAGAAGTGGACACGCATGAAGAACAGACCCGTGTCGTGGTCGCCGAACTGCTGACTGTCCTCGATGTTGCAGCCGGTCATGAAGAGATAGCTCGACACGGCATGCACGATGCCCCGTTTGTCCGGGCAGGAGAGCGTGAGGACGTACTGCTCCGGGCTGGTCTCAGCAGGCTGCGGCGCGGTCATCCCCGTAGCGTGCCACACCGGACCGCCATCAGGCCGTCCTGGTCATGATGCGGAGCACATCCAGGGAACGCGGCGGGACGTCCGGGTCGTCGCCGTCGTTGGCGGCGAGCAGCACATGGGCCTCGCGGGCGGCCCGTACGGCCTCCGGCCAGCCGTGGTGCTCCAGATACGCCGACACGGGGGCGTCCGCGCCGACCTGGTGCATGATGCGCAGCACCCGGAGCACGGCAACGTCGACGAGGGCGGACTCGCCGGAGTCGCGGAAGATCGTCCCGACGTATTTCTCGGCGGACCAGTTGTCCAGCCAGGTGTCCTCGACCAGGCGGTACACGGCGTCGGTGACGTCGCCGTACCCTTCCTGGCCGGCCAGCCAGCACTCGTGGTGGAAGACGGGGTCGGAGAGCATGTGCAGCGCCGAGCGCACGTTGCTGCGCCAGCGCCACCAAGGCATGTCATTCAGCGGCATGCCGCCCATGGTGGAGGAGCGACGGCCGCGACGGGAAGTGTTCTCCGAACCTTGCTGCACGGTTGTCGATCGTACGTTCCCTTCCCGGCTCCCCGCACAGGCCCCCGTAATTCACCTGGATGTCACCGAGCGTTGCGCGGAACACACAGTGGCGTTACCCAATGGGCGGAAATGTTCGTACCCATGACCGGACGGCGACGCCTCACCTCCCCCCGCCCCTACAAGCTCCTCACGAGTACGGCGGCGGTCGGGGCGTTGCTGACCGGCTGCGGTGTGCTCCCTGGGGCCTCGGGGGACTCCAGGGAGCCTCTCACCGTCGTGACGTGGGCCCCGGGCGGCGCCACGGAACCGGATTCGGTGAACATGTCGGGCATGACCGCCATGGCGCGCACGTACGCCCGCTGGGCCAACAGCAGCGGCGGGCTCGACGGACACAAGCTGCGCGTCGTCACCTGCGACGAGAAGGACACCTCGATCGGCGCGGCAAACTGCGCCCGGCTGGCCGTCAAGGAGAAGGCGGTGGCGGTCGTCGGCTCGTACAGCCGGCACGGATCCTCGTTCATGGCGCCGCTGGAGAACGCCGGAATCCCCTACATCGGCGGCTACGGGGCCTCCACCGAAGAGTTCAGCAGTTACGTCTCCTACCCCGTCAACGGCGGCCAGCCGGCACTGCTCGCGGGCAACGCCCAGCAGCTCGCCCGCAGTTGCGAGCGGGTGTCCGTGGTACGGCCCGACACCCTGGCCGGCGACGGCCAGGCCTGGCTCCTCAAGACCGGACTCACCGAGGCCCGCCGGCCCGAGCCCGCCGACATCCGGGCGGCGGAGTCGGCCACTTCGTACGACGAGGCCGCCGGGCGGGCGCTCCAGGCGGCCGGGACGAGCGGCGGCTGTGTGACGAGCGTGCTCGGGGAGGGTACGGAAACGTTCTTCGACTCCTTCCGCCGGCTCGAACCGTCGTACGGGAACGTACGGATCTCGTCCGTCCTCGGCAGTGTCGGGCAGCCGCTGATCGACAGCACCGGCGGCCGGAACAGCCCGTTCGAGGGGGCGTACATCACCGGCTGGTACCCGGAATCGGGCGACGCCCGCTGGGACCTGATGCGGAAGGTGATCAGTAAGCACGCCTTCGGTGACAACCGGATCGACCCGGACGACACGGGCGTCCAGACCACCTGGATCGCGTACACCGCGCTGAACGAACTCGTGAAGGCGATCGACGCCCCGCAGATCACCGCCTGGAAGCTCACCTCCGCCCTCAACCACGGCACCCCGGTCGACACCGGCGGCCTCACGCCGGTGCTGCGCTGGGGCTTCAAGGACATGCTCGGATCGTCCGCGTATCCGCGCATCGTGAACAGCAGGGTGACGTTTCAGGTGGTGCGTGACGGGCGGCTCGTCGCGGACAAGAAGGGGTTCGTGGACGTGACGAAGACTCTGTCGGATGCGAGCGCGAAGGGGTGAGGTACCGGGGGCCATGCCCCCGGACCCCCGCTCCTCAATCGCCGGAGGGTCCTGATGCCGAGCCCCGGGTCAGAGCTCGGTCGCCGCCCGCCGGGTCAGCCCGTACTTCGACGCGATCGAGTTCCACAGCCCCGACGCCTCCTGCTTCGCCTTGCTCGCCTCGCCGCTCTTCTCAGTGGCCTGCTGCGTCTCGGAGGTCGTACGGGCCTTGCCGTGCTTGCAGACCTTCTTGCCGTCCTTGGCCTGGCCCGCCCACGCGGCGTAGTGCTCGTCGGCGGCGGCGGACGCCTGCCAGGCCTTGGTGAGGGAGGCGGTCAGCCGCTCGTGGCCCGGCAGCTTGTCGACGGTCAGCCCCTGGAGCCGGGTCACCAGGTCACGGCGCTGCTGGGCAGCGCCCTTCAGATCGGTCACGGCCTGGTCCAGGTCGGTGCAGCTCTTGGTCTTCTCGACAGCCCCGACGACTGCGGCACGGCTGTTGTTGCTGTCCGCCAGCAACTTGTCCAGCGCCTCGGCCTGCGGCTTCGCCGGATCGGCCGCGGCCTGCGTGGAGGGCCGGCCGGCGGATGAACTGGCGGCGGCCACCGGCTGCTTGTCGTCCGCGCCCTTGTCGTCGCCACCGCTCATCAACGCGCCCGCGCCGAGGCCGACGACGGCGCAGCCGGCGACGACCGCAGCGATGAGCGTGACGTGCGCCCGCTTCCTGGGCTGCCCGGTCCGCCCCTGCGGACCCTCGTCCACGGGCTGGTACTGAGACTGCGGGGCCTGCGGGGGCTGATGGGCGCCCTGGTGCTGCTGCGCGGGGTCGAACCGGGGCATCTGCTGGGTGCCGCCCGCGGACCCGTCGTTGCGGAACAGGTTGTCGAACTCGGCGGGAGGCTGCCGCTCGCCGGGGGTCCCGGGCCTGATGCCGTACGGGGCGCCACCGGGGACCGGCGGGATGAACTGGGTCGCTTCGGCGTCACCGCCGTGCGCAGGCGCCTGGGGCTGCTGGTATGTCTGCGGCTGCGGCGCTGCGTGGTCGAGGAACTGGGTGGCCTCCGCCGGGCTCTCCGGCGGCAGCCCGCCCGGCGCGGGCCCGGCGGGCACCGGCGCGATGTACTGCGTCGCATCCGCGTCCCCGCCCATGCCCATGCCGGGCACGGCCTCGGGCGGCAACGGCTGCGCGTACGGCTGCTGGGGTTGCTGAGGTTGTACGGGAGGCAGCGGCTGGGCCTGCGGCTGTCCGTACGCCTGCGCCGGCTGCCCCTGACCGTACTGCCCTTGCCCGTACTGTCCCTGCCCGTACGCCCCCTGCCCCTGAGCATGGGCCTGTGGCTGCGACGAGGCGTCCTGGTGCGCCACCTGCGGCCCCCAGGGCTGCCCCCAGGGCTGGCCGCCCGCCGGGGCGCCCTGATCCGCGGGCCCCCCTGGTATCCAGGGCTCGCCGCCACCCGCGGGCAGCACGACACCTTCGTGCGCGGGCCGTACAGCAGGGAGCTGCTGCTCGTCACCCTGTCCGCTCTGCGTCACCGGGACTCCTACGTGTAAACCTACGGAATCGTCGGCTCACGCTATCGGGTGGTTACCACCCTTCGCCAAGCGCGTGATGTCACTCACCACCCCTTCACAAGCGCTGTAACACCCAGCGCTCCCAAGACGCAGTTAAGGGGCGGCCGGTCACACTCCGCCGGTCGGACCCCGGTCACACCGCCTGGAGCTCCAGCCGCGCCCCGAACTCCCGTACCGCCGGCTCGTCCCCGTAGGGCATCAGTCGCTGCTGCAGATCGTCCAGATACTCCGCTCCCCGGCTGGAGCGCACCGACCCCAGCAGCTCCATCGCCCGCGTGCCCGTGTGGCAGGCCTGCTCCACCTCGCGCAGCTGGACCTGGGCCGTGGCGAGGAGCACCAGGCCGATGCCGCGGCGGCGGGCCCGGGACTCCGGGTGGCCGTCCAGGGACTCCTTCGCCCGGCGCGCGGCCGCCTCCGCCTGCCCGAGGTCGCGGTGGCAGTGCGCCAGCTCGTCGGCGAGATAGGCGTGGTCGAAGTGGGCGATCCAGTCGGGGTCGTCCCCGGTGCCCGGTTCGGCATTCTCCATGGCGGTCAGCGCCCGGCCCGTCACCGCCTGGCAGGTGCGGGCGTCGCCGAGCAGGGCGTGCCCGCGCGCCTCCGCCGCGTAGAACATCGCCTCCGCCCTCGGGGTGACACGCCCGCGCGCGCCCTCCTGTGCGGCCCGTGCCAGCTGGGCGATCTCGCGCGGATTGCCGAGCTGCGCGGCGAGATGACTCATCGACGCGGCCAGTACGTAACCCCCGTACGCCCGGTCGCCCGCCGCCTGAGCCAGGCGCAGCGCCTGGATGTAGTAGCGCTGGGCGAGCCCCGACTGGCCCGTGTCGACCGCCATGTACCCGGCGAGTTCGGTGAGCCGCGCAACCGCCGCGAACAGCTGCCGCCCGACCGATTCGCGGTACGCCCCCGAGAGCAGCCCGGAGACCACGCTGTTCAGGTAGTGCACCAGGACCGGCCGCACATGTCCGCTGCCGAACCGGTGGTCGAGGTCGACGAGCGCGGCCGTCATCGCCCGTACCGCCTCCACGTCCGACATCCCGACGCGGGCCCCGGCGGCCCGGGCCACCTGCGGGTCGGCGCCGGTGATCAGCCAGTCGCGGCTGGGCTCGACCAGCGCCGACGACGCGATCGTCGAACCGGACAGGAAGTCGCGGCGGCCGACATCGCTGCGCCACAGCTCACAGACCTGCTCGATCGCCCCGATCACGGTCGGGGCGAACTGCAGGCCGACGCCGGACGCCAGATTCTTGCCGTTGGCCATACCGATCTCGTCGATCGTGACCGTACGGCCGAGCTTGCGGCCGAGCGCCTCGGCGATGATTCCCGGTGCCCTGCCACGTGGTTGTTGTCCACGCAGCCAACGGGCCACGGAGGTCTTGTCGTAACGCAGATCGAGCCCGCGCTCCACGCCGACCATGTTGACGCGGCGGGCGAGGCCGGCGTTGGAGCATCCGGCTTCCTGAATGAGCGCCTGGAGCCGTTCGTTCGGCTGGCGGGCGACGAGAGGCCTGGCTGCCATGTTTCCCCCTGAGGCCGCAGTGATCGATGAGCGGATCACTGCCCGGCAAATACACGGAAAATGCACACATTCATCGTGTTCATCACGTCCGTCGTGTTCGTTGCCATTCGTGTCGGCATATGACAGAGGCCGACCGTTCCGGAGTTGCCCCGGAATGGCTACCCGCCCGTTCGGGCGCCGCCTCACGCGCGCCCCCACCCATGCATCCATGCGCCCCGCATGCCGGATCGATGAGCCCTGACCACGCCCGCCACACCCGTAACCCCGTGTGGGGGCGGTAGTTGTGCTGCTCGTGGAACAGCCCATCGGAGTCGAAGAGCCCATCGGAGTCGTGGAAGCCTCGAAGATCCCCCTGCAGCTGAGCGAGCAACTGCTCGACGCCGCGGTGCGGTACGCGGAGGAGCGGCACTGGGACGTGTGCCCCGGCACCTGGCTGGAGGCGGCGGAGGGAGCCGAGCGGTGCTCGTGCGGTGACGCCGGCTGCGCCTCGCCCGGCGCGCACCCCGCCGGACCCGACTGGGCGGGCCAGGCGGCCGGCAGCGGTACCGCGGCCCGCCGGATGTGGTCCAAGCACCCCAGGGCGTCGATCCTGTTGCCCACCGGTCGCACCTTCGACGCGATCGACGTACCGGAGTCCGCCGGCTTTCTCGCCCTGGCCCGGATGGAGCGGATGGACGTACCGCTCGGGCCCGTCACCCGCACCCCCGACCGGCGGATGTTCTTCTTCGTCCTGCCGGGTACGGCGGCCGAAGTGGACGATCTCGTACAGAAGTTGGGCTGGCGGGCAGTCGCGATCGACCTCGTCGGCCGCGGCGACGGCCACTACGTGACGGGCCCGCCGACCCGGGTCGGCGGACGCGGGGCGGTGCAGTGGGCCCGCCGTCCCGTGTCCGCCAACCGGTGGCTGCCGGACGCGGAGGATCTCATCAGTCCGCTCGCCTACGCCTGCGCAAGGGAAGCAGCCGACGCACGAACACGCCTATCCTGAGGTGCCTTTTCGTAGGCTGTCCCCATACACGGGGACATCGGAAGGCTTACATCATGCAGGACCGGACAGAGACCGACAGAGCAGTGCGGGCGGGGGAAGCGGGAGAGGCGGGCGCAGCGCCGACGGCGCCGCCCGCCGTTCGCGTACAGGGGCTGTGGAAGCGGTTCGGCGAGCAGACCGCGGTCGCCGGGATCGATCTGGAGCTGCCCGCAGGCAAGTTCATCGGTCTCGTGGGGCCCAACGGAGCGGGCAAGACCACCACTCTGTCGATGGTCACCGGACTGCTCCGCCCCGACCGGGGACTGATCGAGGTCGGCGGCCATGACGTGTGGCGCGACCCGGTCGAGGTGAAGTCCAGGATCGGTGTGCTCCCGGAGGGGCTGCGGCTCTTCGAACGCCTCTCGGGGCGCGAACTCCTCGCGTACACCGGAAGATTGCGCGGGCTGCCGGGCGCCGAGGTCGACAAACGGGCCACCCAGCTGCTCGATGTACTCGATCTGGCCGGCTCCCAGCACAAGCTGGTCGTCGACTACTCGACCGGCATGCGGAAGAAGATCGGGCTCGCCGCCGCGCTCCTGCACAACCCCGAAGTGCTCTTCCTGGACGAGCCGTTCGAGGGCGTCGACCCGGTGTCGGCGCAGACCATCCGCGAGGTTCTGGAGCGGTACACCCGCTCGGGGGCGACCGTCGTCTTCTCCAGCCATGTGATGGAGCTCGTGGAGTCCCTCTGCGACTGGGTGGCCGTCATGGCCGCCGGCACGATCCGGGCCCAGGGCACCCTGGCCCAGGTGCGCGGCGCGGCGTCCTCTCTGCAGAACGCCTTCCTCGAACTCGTCGGCGCGGGCTCCCGGACCACCGGCGAGTCCCTGGACTGGCTGGGCGGCGACCGATGAGCGTGCTCGACGCCCCCGTGGGAGCCGCCCCCGGCCGGGACAGCACGAGCGGCGGCGAGGGGCTCGTCCCCGTCTTCGTACGGCTCAAACTGACCCTGTTGCGCAACGGGCTGCGGCAGTCGGCGGGCCGACGGGCCGCGTACATCACCTCCGTCGTCCTCACCCTGCTGATCGCCGCGGGCCAGCTGATCGCGCTGATCGCGCTGCGCGGGAACGCCCATGTCGGCACCCTCGTCATCCTGATGACCGGGGTGCTGGCGGTCGGCTGGACGGTGATGCCGCTGTTCTTCCCCAGCGGTGACGAGACCCTCGACCCGAGCCGTCTGGTGATGCTGCCGTTGCGGCCGCGCCCTCTGATCGCGGCGCTGCTGACGGCGTCACTGGTCGGGATCGGTCCGCTGTTCACGCTCTGTCTGGCGGCCGGCTCGGTGTTCGCGGTGGCGCAGGGGGTGGCCGGTGCGGTGTTCGCCGTGGCGGCCGCGCCGCTCACGCTGCTGCTGTGCGTGGCGCTGGCCCGGGCCGTTGCCACGGCCAACACCCGGCTGCTGACATCACGCAAGGGCCGCGATCTCGCGGTGCTCAGCGGGCTCGTGATCGCGGTGGGCTTCCAGGTCGTCAACTTCGGTGCGCAGCGGCTGGGACAGGCGGGCGGTCTCGCCGCGCTCGAACCGGCCGCGGACGTGGTGCGCTGGCTGCCGCCCGCCTCGGCGATCGGGGCGGTCGACTCGGCGTCGCGGGGCTCGTACGGGCAGGCCGCCGTACAGCTGCTGCTGTCCGTGGCGGCTCTGTTCGCGCTGTTGTGGCTGTGGCAGCGAAGTCTGGTGAAGCTGATGACGGCCCCGGACGGCTCGACCCTCGCCGGCGCCGGGCCGACCCGCGAGAAGGCCGGCAAGGGCGGCTCCAGGCTCTCCGCGCTGCTGCCTGCGGGGCGTACCGGACCGGTGATGGAGCGCAGCCTGCGATACATCGCACGCGACCCGAAGACCAAGGCCGCCTGGGTCACGGCGCTGGCGGTCGGGCTGATCGTGCCGATGCTCAACGCGGTGCAGGGCACCGGCTCGGTCTATTTCGCCTGCTTCGCCGCCGGAATGCTCGGCATCCAGATGTACAACCAGTTCGGGCAGGACACCTCCGCGTTCTGGATGGTGGCGCTGACCATCTCCTCCACCCGGGACGCGTACATCGAACTGCGGGCGCGGGCACTGGCATTGCTGCTGATCACCCTGCCGTACACGACTCTGGTGACGGTGCTGACGGCAGCGGTGCTCGGCGACTGGGATGCGCTGCCGGGGGGCATGGGGCTGTCGTTCGCCATGCTGGGCGCGATGCTGGCGACGGGTGCGGTGGCGTCGGCGAACTTCCCGTACTCGATCCCGCAGGACGGGGCGTTCAAGAACGTGGCACCGGGGCAGGCCGGGCTCGCCTGGATCTCGATCTTCGGCGGCATGATCTCGGCGGCGCTGCTCTGCACACCCGTGATCGCGGTGACGATCTGGCTGCATGTCGCCGACATGGAGCAGTGGCTGTGGCTGCTGCTGCCCGCGGGGGCCGCGTACGGGGCGCTGATCTCCTGGGCGGGACTACGGCTCGCCGCTCCCCGAACGGCGAACCGACTCCCGGAGATCCTGGCGGCGGTCAGCAAGGGCTGAGAGCCTCCTCCGCAGGGCCTGTCTCCCTCATGGGGAGACGGGCTCGCGGTCGTCCTGGGGGTCCTCGGCGAACTGCTCCAGGAAGGGTTCGACCGCCGCGCGCCAGCCCTCCGGCTGGTCGTAGTGGACGAGATGGCCGGCGTCGGCCACCTCCGCGTACTGCCCGCGCGGCAGTACGCGGACCATCTCCTGGGCCTCTGCCCGGCCCAGCTCGCCGTCGAGGCCGCGGAGCACCAGGGTCGGGCACCGGACCTGCACCAGCTCCTCCCAGTGCGCGTCGAACACCCACGTCGCGCGGGACTGGAGCATCTGGCGACGGGAGAAGACGGGGCGCCAGCCGTCGGCCCGCTCGGCCATCACCTCGGCGAAGAATTCGCCGCGGGCGGGGTTGGGCCGCTCCACCCAGGGGTCGTCCTCGCCGAACCACTTCCGTACGTCGGAGAGCGTCGCGAACGGCACCGGCCAGGACTTGAACCAGTCCTCCCACTCCCGCTGCGAGGCCGCCCCGAGCGCGGAGGCCCGCATGTCGCAGATGACCAGGGCCCGGACGAGATCGGGGCGCTTCGCGGCGAGCTGCCAGGCCGTGAGCGCTCCCATCGAATGCCCGACGAGGGTGACCGGGGCGAGGCCGAGCTGTTCGATCGCCGCCTCGGCGTCGGCGACGTACGCATCACGGGTGTACGGGCCTTCGGCCGGCTTCTCGCTGCGGCCGTGCCCTCGCTGGTCGAGGCCGACGGCGCGGTGCCGCTCGGCGAGCCAGCGGGTGGTCGAGGCCCAGTGGGAGGCCCGGCCCATCAAACCGTGGAGCAATAAGACCCCGGGGGCGTGTTCGCCCTCCGTGCGCCCTTTGGGCGGGTCGGCGAACTCCCAGGCCGCGAGGCGTACGCCGTCGGTCCCGGTCACATCGATGCGCCGCACCATATGTTCTGGCACCCCCTTCTGGTCCTCGATCACCGCTTGATCACCGCTCGATCACCGTGTGGTCGCGTCACGCCAGACTATCGAACCTGTATTCGAAAACCGGGTTCCGGCGTCCAACACCCCTCGTTCGAGTGACCGGCTCCAAGGATTGACGGCGGCCACGGAGGGGAGATCTTCTCCGGGAGGCGGGCCACTCGGGGATGAGGGCCCGTGGGGATCGACCTTGAGAGCTCGGGGCTCCAGGTCGAAACAGGGGAGGACAGGCCCCGGCGCCGCAAGGCGCCGGGGCCCTCTGCCGTTCGGGGAGCGGTCGTTCGGGGAGCGTTCGTTCGGGGAGCGGCCGGCACCAAAACGCCTTCGCGGGCGGCGGCACGGGTACCGCGGGCAGCGGCATTGGCTTCATGGGCGGCCGGGCGCGGATCGCGGGCGGCCGGGGCCGCGGCAGCGACCTTCCGGTGTGCGTGCCAGACATGCCGGACATGCCAGTACGACGGGCGCATGCGCCTGCTCCCTCCCCGACCGCGCGACCAGGTGGCCGACACTCTCAGGTATGCCTCAGCCACAGCCTGGCACGGGATCCGCCCTGGCGCTGCACTTCCGGGCGGAAAAACGGAAAGCGGACGTTACGCTTCAGCGCCCTGTCGGCACTCGGACGGCGACGCCCGTCAGCGGTGCCCGTCGCGGCACCCGTCAGCGCTTGGCCACGAACACGTGCGAGGCGATCTCGGCGTCCAGCTCCGCCGCCTCGCCGCTGCTGCCGACCAGCACCCCGCCGGGCGACTGGGTCACGCTGACCACGGAACCGGGCTGAACACCCGCCCGCCGCAGCGTGTACATCAGCTGGGCGTCCGTCTGGATCGGCTCACCGATCCGGCGCACGACCACCGTCTTGCCCTCGGCGCCCGGGTCGAGCTCCGACAGGCTCACCATGCCCTCGTCGAGGAACGGGTCGGCCTCGGCCTTCTCGCCCAGCTCCTCCAGGCCCGGGATCGGATTCCCGTACGGAGACTCCGTCGGGTGGCGCAGCAGCTCCAGCACCCGCCGCTCCACGGCCTCGCTCATCACATGCTCCCAGCGGCATGCCTCGGCGTGGACCTGCTCCCACTCCAGGCCGATCACGTCGACGAGCAGGCACTCGGCGAGCCGGTGCTTGCGCATGACGCGGGTCGCGAGGCGGCGCCCCTCGTCGGTCAGCTCCAGGTGGCGGTCGCCCGCGACCTGCACCAGGCCGTCGCGCTCCATGCGCGCCACCGTCTGGCTGACCGTCGGACCGCTCTGGTCCAGCCGTTCCGCAATCCGGGCGCGCATGGGGACCACGCCTTCCTCTTCGAGTTCGAGGATGGTGCGGAGATACATCTCCGTGGTGTCGATCAGTCCGGACATTCGTGCCCCTCGATGCTGTGACATGAAAAACGTCGTGCGCTGGCCCTGACCCAATTCTGACGCATACCGCCGACAACCGTGCCGGGCCGACCGAACGCTGTGCAGCGGAGCGGCGTGGGCGGTATTGACAGGCCACTGGCCCAGACCGCAACGTGATCCGCGGCACGGACACCCCACGGACAATTCTTCCCGCCGGAAAGGGCCTCCTCGATGAGCGACAGCAAGCTGGCCGGTCAGTTCTTCGATGCAGCGATCGGCCTGCTGGAGCGCGTACGCGACGAGGAGTCCGGCAACATCGCGGCCGCCGGTGCCGCAATCGCCGACACCGTCACCGCGGGCGGCAGGCTCTTCGCCTTCGGCGCCGGGCACTCCTCGCTCGCCGCGCAGGACGTCGTCTACCGAGCGGGCGGACTCGCCCTGATGAACCTGCTGGCCGTGCCCGGGAGCGTCGGCGTCGACGTCATGCCGGCGCCCCTCGGCTCGGCACTGGAGCGGGTCGACGGGCTGGCGGGCGCGGTGCTCGACTCCAGCCCCGCAAAGGCGGGCGACGTCCTCGTGATCATCTCGCTCTCCGGGCGCAACGCGCTTCCGGTGGAGATGGCGATGAATGCGCGGGCGCTCGGCCTGAAGGTCATCGGCGTCACTTCGGTGGCGTACGCGCACGGCACCCGGTCCCGGCACAGCTCGGGCGGCTTCCTGCGGGACCACTGCGACATCGTGCTCGACAGCAAGATCGCCATCGGCGACGCGGAGCTGACCGCCGCCGGGATCGAGGCGCCGTTCGCACCCGCGTCGACGGTCGTCACCAGTGCGGTGATGCAGGCGATGATGGCCGCTGCGGCGGAGCATCTCGTGGCGCGGGGGGTCGAGCCGCCGATGCTGCGGTCGGGGAACGTCGACGGCGGTCACGAGTGGAACGGGCGCGTCATGACGGAGTACCGGGACCGGATCTTCTACCGCCACGGGGGGTGACGGGCGGTCCGGCCGCCGTGCGGCGATCACCGGACGGCCGGCGGTCAGGCGTCGCCATCGGGTTCCGATCTCCCCTCGCCGGACAGCGAGTCGTCCGGTCAGACACTGCAAAGTACGACTGGACAGGTCGATCGACGACGGGTAGACAAGCACGCGAAGCTCCTGGTGGCTGCAAGCGATCTGGTCAAGAACCCGTCTACCAGGAGCTTCGTCGTTCCGCAGATCCCGTCCATAGCGGGAGTTCCGTCGCCGGTCAGTCCTGATGGATGTTCCGGAGGATTCGGTCGACGACCTGCGTGGCTTGCTTCGACTGCTCCTCGATCCAGTTGCCGAGGTGTTCCCGGACAGCCTGCCTGACACAGCCGCGTACGTCGGTGTTGCCCAGCAGCTCGTGCGTGGCGCCGAGGTATTCGGGGCGTTCGAGTTTCACCGACACGACTGCCGTGAGGCCCTTGCTGATCCGGTCGGCGCAGGGATCGTTGTCCGCCGCCAGCAGCCCTCGTTCACGCGCGTACGCGGTGACCGCCGCCGTTACTCCGTCTCGGAAGCCGTCCACGTGCGTGCCGCCCTGGCGAGTGGCCCGGCTGTTGGCGAAGCTGCGGATTTGCTCCTGGCCCGAGCCGCTCCACAGCATGGCCACCTCCATCGTCCCCGCCATCCGTGGATCCTCGCGCTCGAAGCCGATGACGTCCGGATGGAGGGCGGCCCCCGTCTCCGCGTCGAGGGCGGCCACGAAGTCCCGCACTCCGTCCGGAAACCGGAAGCTCACCGCCCGGGCCCCGCCCGCCGGGCGTTCGTCGGCCAGCGAGATCCCCAGGCCCCGGTTGAGGAAGGCCACCTGCCGGAAACGCTCCGCCAGCACGGCGAACGAGCACCACGTCGCCTCGAAGATCTCGGCGTCGGGCCAGAAAGTGATGGTCGTCCCGCTTCCGGCCGTCGGCCCCACGGCGGCGGGCTGGGCGGCCGCGACACCGCGCGCGTACTCCTGGACCCTGCGGGCCCCCTCACACTGCACCTCGGCCATCAGTCTGCTCGACAGGGCGTTGGCTACGAAGAGCCCCATAATCCGGCCATGGCTCACGGCCGCGATGTGCCGACCACCGGGCTCGGCCTCGGCGGGCATACGGGTCAGCAGGGCTTCGAGACCGCGGCCGCCGGTGTCCCCCTCGGCGGCGAAGGGACGCCCAAGCCCGTTGTGGGCGACCCGCACGCCGCCATCGGGGGTGAGCGTGACATCGACGGAGCCGTCGCCGCGGCCGGCCAGGACATGGTTCACGGCCCAGCCGACGACCTGGAACACCAACTCGTGCAGACCGCGTTCGCCGGTCGAGCCAACCCACATACCGGGCCGTTTCCGAACGGCTTCCCGCCCCTCCAGCTCCTCGATCCTGACAGCGTCGTACCCCATTCTTTCCCCACTCACGAAGACCCCTCCCATGGTGCCCGGCAGACCTCCGCAGCCTATGTGAAATCAATGAAAACACCAGGTCAGAGCCGTTCTGACGAAGCTGCGGGCGGGTGCGTGAGAACGTGCCGGGAAGCAACTGGCCCAGGTGCCGTACATCACGCCCAGAACATGCCCGCGGGCCCGGCGAAGCCGCGCACGACCCCACCCCGGGCGCCCCTGAGGCCCCCAATTCCATCGACGACGGGTAGACAAGCGCGCGAAGCTCTTGGTCGAGAACCCGTCTGCCAGGAGCTTCGTCGTTCCGCATGCGTGTCCACTCGTGGTCAGTGCCGCGAGATTGGAAAGGGCTCACTACCCGCCGAAGGTCGCCCTGTCGGCCCTGGTGAACTCGCTCAAGGGCGTTTCATCCCGCTACCTGCGACAGGAGTTCACCGGCCGTGTCAACCGCTTCATCATGCACGGCCGATTCTGGTCGGGCTCCTACTTCGCCGGGTCCTGCGGTGGCGCACCGTTGGATATCGTCAAGCAGTACATCGAGCAGCAAAAACGTCCGCTCCAGCCTGAGAGTTAGAGCAGTCCCGAGATCGGATTCCCTCCCCGCCCGAAGGCGGGGATTCCCTCCGAAGAGAGGGATGGCACCCAGCCCCCAGGGCAACGGTTCCGCCCTCAGACGCCGGAGGGGTGGGCCAGCACCTGCGCCAGGTCCACCGCTGCCGCGACCCGGACCGCCACGCTCTCCGCGTACGCCGCGTCGGGGCGTTCGAAGGCCGTGCGATGGGCGGAGCGCAGAAACGTCACCACGCCCAGCGTCCGCCCCCTGCTCCGCAGCACCGCGCACAACGCGTGCACCGAATCCCCCGGCCACTGCCGTTCCGCCGCCCACACCCCGGCCCCGGGCCCCGCGCCCGCGCCGGCCCGTACCGAACCCGTACGGTCCACCGCCTGAAGAGCCGGGTGCCCCGGCGTATACCGCAGTGGAATACCGCCGCCGGCCACCGGCAGGCACGGACCCGGCTCACCGAACGGGGTCGCCGCCACCCGCACCAGCCGCTCCCCCGCCACCAGGTCGACCAGCGCATGGTCGGCGAAGCCCGCGAGCGCATAGTCCAGATAGGACGTCGCCGCCTCCATCGGGTCCTCGCACTCGGACGCCGACCGCGAAGCCCGGTGCAGCTGGTTCGAGCGGAACCGCACCCGGTCCGCCTCCTGCGCCGCCAGCTTCTCCGTGGTCACGTCCTGGAACAGCCAGCCGACCCCCAACGGAACCGGCTCCTCCGCGAGCGGCGACGCCAGCCGCAGAAAACCACTGCGCCAGCAACGCCGCCGATCCCCCTCCGTCGTCCGCAACGTCACCCACAGCTCGGCGGGCGCCGGTGGCGCGCCCTCGGCGAGTACGTGCTGCAGGGCGCCCTCCAGATCCTCGACACCCTGCACGATCAACTCCCCCAGCGGGCGCCCCAGCAGCGTCGTACGCCCGGCGTCCAGCGCCCGTGCCGCGTGCGTGTTGACGACCGTCGGACGCAGATCGACGTCGACGAGCACCACACCCCACGACGCGTCCTCGAACAGCGCCTCGCTCAGCGCGATCGACCGCTCCAGATCGATCTGCGCATGCACCTCCCCGAACGCGCAGTACACCCCGGCCGGCTTCCCGTCCGCACCCCGGACCCCCGCCGACTGCGTCCGCACGAGCACCCGCCCACCGTCCTTGCGCAGCAGCGCGAACTCATGCACCCGGCGACCGGCGCCGTCCATGGCCGCCATCAGCCGCCCCTGCACCTCCCCCGCGTCCGCCCGCCGCACCGCCCACCCGGCAAACCCGGGCCGTCCCACGGCCTCCTCGGCGGACCAGCCCAGAATCCGCTCGGCCTCGCGGTTCCAGTGGGTGATGGTGCCGTCCGCGTCGAACGCGCAGAGCGCCGCATCCATCCCGTCGAGCAGCGCCGCGAGCAGCTCGGCCCCGGGCCCTGCCCTCGGACCCTCTTCGGGCCCGAGCGCGTCGGTCGTCCCACTGCTTGTGGACGCACTCATCCCGTACCCCCCGCAGGACGTATCCGGCATTACCGCACGTCAGACCATTGAACTCGAACGTGACCCAGCGCACACCGACTTCTCTGAAATAGGCCGGTCCATTAATTCGGTTGTGCGGTCCCGGAAGGGTTCCTAGTGTTTGCCGTACACGTCGAAAGGAGGTGATCCGAAAAGTGCAGTCTTATCGGATTCGTGAGGTGGCTGCGGGCTGACAGCCCGTCGTCGCACACAGTGCACCTCGGCAGGCTGTCTGCCGAAACCCAAGCAGTCACCGACCCGCAGGCTCGCCGGTAAGTCCGGCCGGCTCCTTCGTGCACGGAGGAACCAGAGCCTGCGGGTTTCTGCATGTCCGGAGGGGAATGGGGGCGGGTTACGGACACAGGCGCTCGACGCGCCACTTCTCGCCCTCGCGTACATACCTCAGCCGGTCGTGCAACCGGTTCTCGTGGCCCTGCCAGAACTCGATCGTGTCGGGGACCACGCGGAAGCCGCCCCACTGAGGGGGCGCGGGGACATGTTCGCCCTCGGGGTAGCGGGCGGCCAGTTCCTCGTAGCGTTCGATCAGCTCGTCACGGGAGCCGATCACCGTCGACTGGGCGCTCGCCCAGGCGCCCAGCTGGGAGCCGTGGGGGCGGGTGCGGAAGTAGGCGACCGTCTCTTCGCGGCCGACGCGGGCCGCCGTGCCGGTGACGACGACCTGGCGGGCCATCGGGTGCCAGGGGAAGAGCAGCGAGACGTGCGGGTTGGCGGTCAGTTCGCGGCCCTTGCGGGATTCGTAGTTGGTGAAGAAGACGAAGCCGCGTTCGTCGTACTTCTTCAGCAGCACCGTGCGTGAGGACGGCCGGCCCTCGGGGGTGGCGGTGGAGACCACCATGGCGTTGGGCTCGTGGAGCACCCCGCCCACGGCTACCTGCCGGAACCAGTGGGCGAACTGCTGCATCGGGTCGGCAGGCAGCGTGTCCTCGGTGAAGGCCACGGAGCGGTACTGCTCGCGCATCGCGGCCGGATCGGTGGTGGAATCGGAGGGGGAGTCTGCGGTGGGCACGGGGTCATCCTGCCGCAGCGGCCGAGTCTGCCCGGCAAGGAGGGGCATCAATCCGTCACCGGTGAATCGGGAAGCTGTGCCGGATGTCACGCTTCCCCGCGTCGTGGGAACCCGCCAATATCTTGGGGCAGGCCACTGTGGCCTCCGTACAGCCGCCGACCGAGGGAGCCGCCATGTCCGACTTCGTACCGGGACTAGAGGGAGTCATCGCGTTCGAGACGGAGATCGCCGAACCGGACAAGGAAGGCGGTTCGCTCCGTTACCGCGGTGTCGACATCGAGGATCTCGTCGGCCATGTGTCGTTCGGAAATGTCTGGGGTCTGCTGGTCGACGGGGCGTTCAAGCCGGGGCTGCCGCCGGCCGAGCCGTTCCCGATCCCGGTGCACTCCGGGGACATCCGGGTCGATGTGCAGTCCGCGCTGGCGATGCTCGCTCCTGTGTGGGGCCTGAAGCCGCTGCTCGACATCGACGAGGAGACGGCGCGCAACGATCTGGCGCGGGCCGCGGTGATGGCGTTGTCGTACGTCGCCCAGTCGGCGCGCGGGCAGGGGCTGCCGATGGTTCCGCAGAGCGAGATCGACAAGGCGCAGTCCGTGGTCGAGCGGTTCATGATCCGCTGGCGCGGTGAACCGGACCCCAAGCACGTCAAGGCCGTCGACGCGTACTGGACGTCGGCCGCCGAGCACGGCATGAACGCCTCCACGTTCACCGCCCGGGTCATCGCGTCGACCGGCGCCGATGTGGCGGCGGCGCTTTCGGGCGCGGTGGGTGCGATGTCGGGGCCGCTGCACGGTGGTGCGCCGTCCCGGGTCCTCGGCATGATCGAGGAGATCGAGCGGACCGGGGATGCCACCGCGTATGTGAAGAAGGCCCTGGACAAGGGTGAGCGGCTGATGGGCTTCGGGCACCGGGTCTACCGGGCGGAGGACCCGCGGGCACGCGTGTTGCGGCGTACGGCGAAGGAGCTGGGCGCGCCGCGGTTCGAGGTGGCGCAGGCGCTGGAGAAGGCCGCGTTGGAGGAGTTGCACGCGCGTCGCCCGGACCGGGTGCTGGCGACGAACGTGGAGTTCTGGGCGGCGATCATGCTGGACTTCGCGGAGGTTCCGGCGCACATGTTCACGTCGATGTTCACGTGTGCGCGTACGGCGGGCTGGTCGGCGCACATTCTGGAGCAGAAGCGGACGGGGCGGCTGGTGCGGCCGTCGGCGAGGTATGTCGGGCCGGGGTCGCGTGATCCCCGGGAGATCGAGGGGTACGCGCAGATCACGGATCTGGGGAACTGAACCCGTGGTGTGAGGTCCTGGGCCGGCAGGCCCTGTCGGCCCCGGCTCAGTCCAGGGCGTCGTCCAGCAGTGCCGCCCACTGTGCCACGACCCTCTGACGCCGGGCGGTGTCGTCGGTGAGTACGTTGGCCAGGCCCAGGCCGCGGGCCATGTCGAGGAGACCCTGGACGGTTTCGCGTACGCCGGGCCTGGTTTCGTCGGCGGTGAGGAGTTCGACGGCGATGCGGTGGGTCTCGCGGCCGACCCGGGCTTCGAGTTCGGTGACGCGGGGGCGGAGTTGTTCCTCGTTGGACGCGGCGACCCAGAGCTGGAGTGCGGCGCGGAAGAGCGGGCCTGTGTAGAGGTCGACGAGGGCGGCGACGACGGCCGTGCGGCCCTGGACGGGCAGGGCGCGCAGGGCGGCGGAGCGTTCCTCGGCAACGTATTCGACGGCTGCGGTGAACAGGTCCTCGCGGGTCGGGAAGTGGTGCTGGGCGGCGCCGCGCGAGACGCCTGCGCGTTCGGCGACGACGGAGACTGTGGAGCCTGCCCAGCCGTGTTCGGCGAGGCAGGCGACCGCGGCTTCGAGGAGTCGCCGGCGGGTGGCACGGCTGCGGTCCTGCTTGGGGGTCCTGTCGGTGGAGGGCGTCACAACACCCATGCGGGGTCCCGTCGTTCGAGGAAGGCCGTCATCCCTTCCCGTGCCTCGGCGGAGGCGAAGAGTGCTGCCGAGCGGGCGATGAGGTCTTCGGCGTACTGGTCGAAACTCTTCAGCACAGTAGCTGTGACCAGCTCCTTCGATGCTGCCAGCCCCTGCGGTGAGGCCCTGCGCAGTCCGTCCAGTACGGGTACGAGTGCCTTGTCGATGTCCTCGGTGGACCCGACGGCGATCGTGATCAAGGAGATGCGGGCCGCTTCGGTCGCGTCGAAGCGTTCGCCGGTGAGGTAGTAGCGGGCGGCGGCTCGTGGGTCGGTGCGGGGCAGCAGTGGCATGGAGATGACGGCGGGGGCGAGGCCGAGCCGGGATTCGGTGAGGGCGAACGAGGCGCCGGGGCCGGCCACGGAGATGTCGCAGGCGCTGAGCAGTCCGAGGCCGCCCGCCCGGACGTGCCCCGTGACCCGGGCGACGACGGGCTTGGGCAGTGCGACGATCTGCCGCATCAGGGCGACGAAGGCTGCCGGGTCGGGCGGTCCGGTGAGGTCGGCGCCCGCGCAGAACGTGTTGCCGGTGTGGGTGAGGACGACGGCTCGTACGGTGTCGTCGGCGGCGCACGCGTCCAGGGCGGTGGAGAGCTCGCCGACCAGGTGCGCGGAGAGTGCGTTGCGGTTGGCCGGTGAGTCGAGGGTGAGGGTGGTGATGCCCCGGTCGTGGGTGGGTTCGGCGAGCGGCGTCATGTGTCGGTCTCCTTCTCGCAGGACTTCTCGGACGCGGCGGGAGCCGCGGTGGGCAGCTGCGGCGTGGAGAGGCGGAATGTCCTGCGTCAGTACGACTTGGGGAGGCCCAGGGACTGGTGGGACACGTAGTTCAGGATCATTTCCCGGCTGACGGGTGCGATCCGGGCGACGCGGGCCGCGGTGATCAGGGACGCGAGGCCGTATTCGCGGGTGAGGCCGTTGCCGCCGAGGGTGTGCACGGCCTGGTCGACGGCTGTGACGCAGGCTTCGCCGGCCGCGTACTTCGCCATGTTGGCGGCCTCGCCGGCACCGATGTCGTCGCCTTCGTCGTACAGCCGGGCGGCCTTCTGCATCATCAGCCGGGCCAGTTCCAGTTCGATGTGGGCCTGGGCGAGGGGGTGGGCGATGGCCTGGTGGGAGCCGATGGGTTCCTTCCACACCTGGCGGGTCTTCGCGTACTCGACGGCGCGGGCGAGTGCGTAGCGGCCCATGCCGATGCCGAATGCGGCGGTCATGATGCGTTCGGGGTTGAGCCCGGCGAAGAGCTGGAGCAGTCCGGCGTCCTCATCGCCCACGAGGGCGTCGGCGGGCAGCCGTACGTCGTCGAGGACCAGCTCGAACTGCTTCTCCGGGGCGTGGAGTTCCATGTCGATCTGCGAGCGCCGGAAGCCGGGTGCGTCGCGCGGGACGATGAAGAGGCAGGGCTTGAGCCTGCCGGACCTGGCGTCCTCGGTGCGGCCGACGATGAGGGTGGCGTCGGCGATGTCGACGCCGGAGACGAAGACCTTGCGCCCGGTGAGCAGCCAGTCCTCGCCCTCCTTGCGGGCGGTGGTGGTGATGCGGTGGGAGTTGGAGCCCGCGTCGGGTTCGGTGATGCCGAAGGCCATGGTGAGGCTGCCGTCGGCGAGGCCGGGGAGCCACTGCCGCTTCTGGGTTTCGGTGCCGAAGCGGGCGATGACGGTGCCGCAGATGGCCGGGGAGACGACCATCATGAGGAGTGGACTGCCGGCCGCGCCCAACTCCTCCAGAACGATGGAGAGTTCGGCCATTCCGCTGCCTCCGCCGCCGTACTCCTCGGGGAGGTTCACGCCGAGGTAGCCGAGTTTGGCGGCTTCGGTCCACAGTTCGCGCGGGTGGGCTCCGTCGCGTACGACGGAGGTCATGTAGTCCCGCCCGTAGCGCTTTCCGAGGGCGGCGACGGCTGCGCGCAGGGCCTGGTGCTCTTCGGTTTCGAGGACGGTACTCATGCGTTCTCCTCAGGGTCTGCGGGTTCGGTGACGACGGCGAGCAGGGCGCCGACCTCCACCTGGAGGCCGGGGGCGGCATGCAGTGCGGTGAGGGTGCCGGAGGCGGGGGCGAGGATGCGGTGTTCCATCTTCATCGCCTCCAGCCAGATCAGTGGCTGCCCGGCTTCGACCGTCGCCCCGGCCCCGAGACCGTCCGCGATGCGGACGACGGTGCCGGGCATGGGGGCGAGCAGGGAGCCGGGGGCGGTCCGGTCGGTGGGGTCGGTGAAGCGGGGCAGGGCGGTGAAGGCGTACGAGCCGGTGGCGGTGTCCACGTACACCTTGTCCCGGTGGACGGCGATGGCGAAGTGGCGGGTGACGGGGCCGACTTCGAGGGTGACGTGGTCGGTGCGGGCGGCGATGACCCGTTCTCCGGTTTCGGGGACGGGGCCGGTGCGTGTGGTGCGGTAGGCGGCCTGGTGTTCGGTGCCGTCGGGTTCGGTGCGGTAGCGCTTGACCTGGGGTTGCGAGGAGATGTTGCGCCAGGCGCCGAAGCGGGCGGGGCCGGGGCCGTGGTGCCGGGTGGCGGCGTCGGCGAGGGCGGCGGCCAGGGCGGCGGTGCGGTGGTCCGCCTCGTCCGGGGCGGGGGTGAGGGCGTCCAGGTTACGGTCGTAGAAGCCGGTGTCGAGGCGGGCGGCGCGGAAGTCGGGGTGGCGCAGGGACCGTACGAGCAGGTCGCGGTTGGTGATCGGGCCGTGGATGCGGGCGCGTTCCAGGGCGCGGGCGAGGAGGCGCACGGCTTCGCCCCGGGTGGGGGCGTGGGCGATGACCTTGGCGAGCATCGGGTCGTAGTGCACGCCGATGGTGTCGCCGCCGGTGTATCCGGTGTCGAGGCGCAGTCCGGGTTCGTCCGGCATTTCCAGCGTGTGCAGTGCTCCGGTCTGCGGCTGCCAGTCTCGGGCGGGGTCCTCGGCGTAGAGGCGGGCCTCGACGGCGTGGCCGTGCGGCTCGGGGGGCGCGGTGGCGGGCAGCGGTTCGCCTTCCGCGATGCGCAGTTGCAGGGCGACGAGGTCGAGCCCGAAGACGGCTTCGGTGACGGGGTGTTCGACCTGGAGGCGGGTGTTCATCTCCAGGAAGTACGGCCGTCCGTCGGCCGCGAGGAGGAACTCGACGGTGCCCGCGCCCCGGTAGCCGACGGCGCGGGCGGCGGCCACGGCGGCATCGTGCAGCCGGGTCCGCAGCGCGTCGTCGAGGCCGGGTGCGGGGGCCTCCTCGACGACCTTCTGGTGGCGTCGTTGGAGCGAGCAGTCCCGGGTGCCGAGCGCCCAGACCCCGCCGTGCTCGTCGGCCATGACCTGGACCTCGACGTGCCGGCCGCGCTCCACGTACGGCTCCGCGAAGACCTCGCCGTCCCCGAAGGCGGCAGCGGCCTCGGCGGAGGCGGCCGTCAACTCGCCCGGCAGATCGTCCGGTTCGCGGACGATCCGCATGCCGCGCCCACCGCCGCCCGCCGCCGCCTTCAGCAGCAGCGGAAGGTCGTCGGCGGTGACCTTCTCCGTGTCGACGGGCGCGAGCAGCGGCACCCCGGCGGCGGCCATCAGCTCCTTGGCGCGGGTCTTGGACGCCATCAGCTCGATGGCCTTGACCGGCGGCCCCACCCAGACGAGACCGGCGTCCTGCACGGCCCGGGCGAATCCGGCGTTCTCGGAGAGGAAGCCGTATCCGGGGTGGACGGCGTCGGCGCCCGCCGCGAGCGCGGCGCGTACGACGAGGTCACCGCGCAGATAGGTGTCGGACGGGGCGGCACCCGGCAGCCGTACGGCGGTGTCCGCCTCCCGTACGTGCAATGCGTCGGCGTCCGCGTCGGAGTACACGGCGACGGTGGCGATGCCCAGCGCACGGCATGTGCGGAAGATCCGGCAGGCGATCTCGCCCCGGTTGGCAACGAGCAGTGTGGAGATCATCTGTGGCCTCACATCCGGAAGATTCCGAAGCCGCCGCGGGCGCCTTCGACCGGGGCGGTGTGGATCGCGGACAGGCACATCCCGAGGACGGTCCTGGTGTCGCGCGGGTCGATGACTCCGTCGTCGTACAGCCGCCCGGAGAGGAACATCGGCAGCGACTCGGACTCGATCTGCTGCTCGACCATGGCGCGCAGCCCGGCGTCCGCCTCGTCGTCATACGGCCGCCCCTTGGCGGCGGCGGAGGCGCGGGCGACGATCGACAGCACCCCGGCGAGCTGCTGCGGCCCCATGACGGCGGACTTGCTGCTGGGCCAGGCGAAGAGGAAGCGCGGGTCGTACGCCCGTCCGCACATGCCGTAGTGCCCGGCCCCGTACGAGGCACCCATCAGCACGGACAGATGCGGGACCTTGGAGTTCGACACCGCGTTGATCATCATCGCGCCGTGCTTGATGATGCCGCCCTGCTCGTACTCCTTGCCGACCATGTAGCCGGTGGTGTTGTGCAGGAAGATCAGCGGAATGTCGCGCTGGTTGGCGAGCTGGATGAACTGGGCGGCCTTCTGCGACTCCTCGCTGAACAGCACACCCTGCGCATTGGCGAGGATGCCGACGGGATAGCCGTGGAGCGTGGCCCACCCGGTCACCAGACTGGTCCCGTACAGCGGCTTGAACGCGTCGAAGTCGGAGCCGTCGACGAGCCGGGCGATGACCTCGCGCGGGTCGAAGGGCACCTTCAGATCGCCGGGCACGATGCCGATCAGCTCGTCCTCGTCGTACTTCGGCGGTTCGGCCGGTCCCGGATCCGCGTGCGCCTTGCGCCAGTTGAGGCGGGCCACGATCCGGCGGGCCTGGCGCAGCGCGTCCTGCTCGTCGACGGCGAAGTGGTCGGCGAGCCCGGAGGTGCGGGCGTGCATCTCGGCGCCGCCGAGCGATTCGTCGTCGCTCTCCTCGCCGGTCGCCATCTTCACCAGGGGCGGTCCGCCGAGGAAGACCTTGGACCGTTCCTTGATCATGACGGTGTGGTCGGACATGCCGGGGACGTATGCCCCACCGGCGGTCGAGTTCCCGAAGACGACGGCCACGGTCGGGATGCCGGCCGCAGACAGCCGGGTGAGGTCGCGGAACAGCGCCCCGCCCGGAATGAAGATCTCCTTCTGCGACGGGAGGTCGGCGCCCCCGGACTCGACGAGGCTGATGCAGGGCAGCCGGTTGGCGAAGGCGATCTCGTTCGCCCGCAGGGCCTTCTTCAGGGTCCAGGGGTTGGAGGCGCCACCGCGTACGGTCGGATCGTTGGCCGTGATCAGGCACTCCACGCCCGACACCACTCCGATCCCGGTGACGAGCGAGGCGCCGACCGCATAGTCGCTCCCCCAGGCGGCGAGCGGCGAAAGCTCCAGGAACGGGGTGTCCTCGTCGATCAGCAGCTCGATCCGCTCCCGGGCCAGGAGCTTGCCGCGCGAGCGGTGCCGCTCGATGTACTTCTCACCGCCGCCCGCCTGCGCCTTGGTGTGCTCGTCGGCCAGCTCGTCGATTTTCGCGAGCATGGCCGCACGGTTCGCGGCGTATTCGGGGCTCGTGGTGTCGAGCCCGGTGGGCAGGACAGTCATGCGTTCACCTCCGGTGCGTGGACGGCTTCCAGGAGCGCTACGGGAATGGGCAGGCGCCGGGACCGCAGCCACTCCCCCACCGCCTTGGCCTGCGGATCGAACCGGTGCCGGGCGGCGACGCCCTCGCCGAGCAGCCCGTGCACGACGAAGTTCAGGGCGCGTAGGTTCGGCAGGACATGGCGTACGACGGTGAGGTCGGCGGTCTCCGGAAGCAGTTCCTGGAACCGTTCGACGGTCAGCTCATGGGCCAGCCACCGCCAGGCGTCGTCACCGACGGCCCACACCCCCACGTTGGCGTCCCCGCCCTTGTCACCGCTGCGGGCGCCCGCGATCCGACCGAGCGGGGCGGACCGGGTGGGCCCGGGGTCCGGCAGGGGTTCGGGCAGCGGCGGCTCGTCGGCGTCCCGGAGTGGTTGTGTCGTCGCGGGAGGTGCCAGGCTCTCCCGCCGTCCGTCGGGGAGCACGGCGATGTGCGGGACCTCACCGGCCGGTACGTACCGGGCCTCGAACACCCCGTACGGGGCGCCCTTGCCGGGCGGGGCGGTGACGTGGAAGCCGGGGTAGCTGCCCAGGGCCAGCTCGATCGCCGCGCCGGAGACCGCACGCCCCACGGTCTCCTGCTCCCGGTCGCGGACCACGAGCCGGAGCAGGGCGCTCGCGCTCTCCTCGGTGGCGGCGTCGGCCTGGTCGGTCCGGGACAGCTCCCACCGCACCTCGTCGGGTTCGGCGCCGGAGCGGGCGAGCGCGTCCGCGAACTGCTCCCGCACCAGGTGGGCCTTGGCCTCGATGTCGAGGCCGGTGAGCACGAGGACGACCTCGTTGCGCCAACCGCCGAGCCGGTTCAGCCCGACCTTGAGGGTGGGCGGCGGGGCCTCGCCGCGCACTCCGGTAATCCTGACCCGGTCGGGTCCGTCCTGGTCCAGCCGTACGGTGTCGAGCCGGGCGGTGACGTCCGGTCCGGCGTACCGGGCGCCGCCGGTCTCGTACAGCAGTTGCGCGGTGACGGTGCCGATGTCGACGACGCCGCCCGTGCCGTCGTGCTTGGTGATGACGGACGACCCGTCGGCATGGATCTCGGCGACGGGGAAGCCGGGCCGACGCACGTCATGGCCCCGGAAGAACGAGTAGTTCCCCCCGGTGGCCTGGGTTCCGCACTCCAGTACGTGTCCGGCGACGACGGCCCCGGCGAGCGCGTCGTGGTCGTCGGGCCCCCAGCCGAAGTGGGCGGCGGCGGGCCCGGTGACGAGGGCGGCGTCGGTGACCCGTCCGGTGACGACGACATCGGCGCCCGCGGTGAGGCAGGCGGCGATCCCCGCGCCGCCGAGGTAGGCGTTGGCGGTGAGGAAGCCCTCGGGTACGGGGAGGCTGTCGCCCTCCACATGGGCGACGCGCACCGGGACGCCGACCTTCGCCGCCAACTCCCGTACGGCGTCAGCCAGTCCGGCCGGGTTGAGGCCGCCCGCGTTGGCGACGATCTTCACCCCGCGCTCGTGGGCGAGCCCGAGCCCCTCTTCGAGTTGCCGCAGGAAGGTGGTGGCGTAGCCGCGCGTCGGGTCCTTGAGCCTGCTCCGGCCGAGGATGAGCATGGTCAACTCGGCCAGGTAGTCCCCGGTGAGGACGTCGAGCGGCCCGCCGGTGAGCATCTCGCGCATCGCGTCGAAGCGGTCGCCGTAGAACCCGGAGGCGTTGCCGATCCGCAGCGGTACGGTCACTTGCCTTCTCCCCGGGGTGCGCGGCCCGGTCCGGCGGGTCCGGCGAACGCCTGGGCGATGCCGAGCCACTGGTCGGCGTCGGGGCCGACCGCCCGGACGGCGAGGTCGTCGCGGTGGGCGCGCTGGGTGACGAGGAGGCAGAAGTCGACGAGCGGCCCGGTGACGCGCTGCGGTGCGTCCGCCGCCCCGAAGGCGATCAACTCACCGTCCGGCCCGAGGAGTTCGACCCGGAACTCCTCCTCGGGCGCCTTGATCCCCCGTACCAGGTAGGCGTAGTCGCGGGCCCGCACCCCGATCCGGGCGACGTGCCGCAGCCGGGCGGTGGGGGCCCTGGTGACCCCGAGGACGTCGGCGATGTCCTGGCCGTGCGCCCAGCTCTCCATGATCCGGGCGGTCGCCATGGACGCGACGCTCATCGGCGGCCCGTACCAGGGAATCCGGGCACCGGCCGGGGCCTCCCGCAAAACCGCCTCCAGCCGCTTCCGCCCGCCGCGCCACCTCGCGAGCAGCGCCTCCGGGGCCAGTACGGCGATCTCCTCGGCGCCTCGGTCGACGAAGGAGTCGGGCGCCTCCATGGCCCTGGCCACCTCCCCCGCGAAGGCCTCGGCGTCGGTGGCGGCGAGCAGCGCGACCTCATCGGTCCAGGTGAGATGGGCGATCTGATGCGCGACGCTCCAGCCGGGGGCGGGGGTCGCGGCGGCCCACTGCTCGGCGCTCAACCCCCGTACCAGTGCGTCGAGTTCATCGCTCTCGTCGCACAGATCGTCGATCACGGCTGCGACATCGGGCACGGTGCGCTCCCCTCGGGGCGTGGCGGTGTGCCCAGGAGCATGGCAGCGGACCAATAAACAAGCAAGCATGCTTGCATTATTTTCTGACCGGGCCGCGCGACGTTACGCTCACCGCCACCGACAACACATCGCGGGGGCTGCGCACATGGAGCGTTCGAGGGGGCCGAGCCGGCGTGCCTGGCTGTCGCTGGGCATCGGCGCCGTGGCGGCGGCCGCAGTCGGGGGGACGGTGTACGCGTCCACCGACGACGGCCCCGTGCCGGACCGCGAGCGGGTACGGACGGACGTCGCCCCGTTGCGGCGCAGATTCGGCGAGGCGGGGCGGCTGAGCGGGGCGCACTGGCTGGCGTACGACCGGGACGCGAAGGGCCGTACGTATCTGCCGAGCCCGGACCCGCGCTACCGGGTGGTGGGTGTGGCCCGGCTGCCCGCCGGGACCGCGGCCCGGACCGTGGCGGACCCGGCACACGCCTTCGGGCCGGCCGCGCCGCACGGGGTGCCGGACGTACTGGCCTCGTTCCTGCCCGCGCACGCGCGGTGGATGACCAGCGCCTCCTACGACGCGCTGCTCCTGGGCCCCGGCCCGTTGGACGGCCTGACGGAGGGACGGTTCTTCCTCGACGCGGCGACGGACAACTTGTACTTCGACACCGTCAACCCCGGATGAGCGGCGCCCCGGCGGTCGGGCGGTGCCGGGCCGCACTCAGGGGACGAGGGCGATGACGACCGCCGTGACCAGGGCGAAGAAGCTGCCCGCCCCGGTGATCAGGGTCCTGGCGTGGCGCATTCCGAAGGACGGGGCGCGGGTGGTCGCGTCCTTCGGGTTCGCGGCGCTGTAGTAGACGGTCACGAAGTCGCCTTCGGCCGGGGTGAGGCGCGACTGGCGCTCCTCGAAGCTGACGGTGTGCCCGTCGTCCGTGCGGAACTCCAGGGTGGGGTGGGTGTACACGGCGGGGCCTCCCTCGGGGTTCTGGACCTCCTCGGTGCGCAGGGAGACGCACTGGGCCTCGGCAGTGAGCCCGTCGGCCCAGGCGGCCCGGAGCCGGGGGCCCTGGAGGTGACGGTCCAGGTTCCTCCCGGCCATCACGGCCGCACCCACGGCGATGACGAAATAGACGGCGGCGATGACCATGGGCTCCCCCGGCGGGATCTCGCGTGACGGGCCGCCATGATCCCTTGCGCGGGGGCGGGCCGACAAGGGCCCGCCCAGGATGTCAGGTGCGTTCCCGGGGCTTCGCACGCCGCGTCTGGCTCCGTACCGCGCCCATGCTCGCCCCGATGACGAGGGCGATCGCCAGTGCGTCGGTGGTCGTCAGGGCCTGGTCCAGGATCAGGAATCCGGCCGCGGCCGCGATCGCCGGTTCCAGGCTCATCAGGATCGCGAAGGTGGGCGCGGGCAGGCGGCGCAGCGCCATGAGTTCGAGGGTGTACGGAAGCACCGAGCTCAGCAGAGCCACCGCCGCGCCCAGCCCCAGCGTGGAGGGGACCAGCAGCTTCGAGCCCGACTCGATGATGCCGAGGGGCAGCGAGAGCAGCGCGGCCACGACCATGGCGAGGGCCAGGCCGTCCGCCTGCGGGAAGCGGCGGCCGGTGCGGGCACTGAAGACGATGTACGTCGCCCACATGGCACCGGCGCCCAGGGCGTACGCGGCGCCGACCGGATCGAGACGGTCGAGGCCACCGCCGCTGAGCAGCACGACGCCGCCCAGCGCGAGTCCGGCCCAGACCACGTTGATCAGGCGGCGGGAGGCGAACACCGAGAGGGCGAGCGGGCCCAGCACCTCCAGGGTGACGGCCGCGCCCAGCGGGATGCGGTCGGCGGCCTGGTAGAAGAGCGTGTTCATGCCGCACATGGCCAACCCGAACGCGAGGACCGTGCCCCAGTCGGCGCGCGAGTAGCCGCGCAGCTTCGGGCGGCAGACGATCAGCAGCACGAGCGCGGCGACGGCCAGGCGCAGGGTGACGACCCCGAGCGCACCGGCCCGCGGCATCAGCAGGACCGCGACGGCGGAGCCGAACTGGACGGAGAGGCCACCCGCGACCACCAGCGCGACCGGGGCGAGCGCCGCCCTTCGGCCCTTGGGACGCGCAGGGCCCGCCACCCCACCCAGGGCGGACACCGCCTCCGGTACGGCGACGGCTGCGGCCTGCTCCGTGACCGCTGTCCCTGCTGCACTGCGCTGGTCGTTCACCTGCGGTGTTCCTCCCGAGTCCTGCAGTGCATTTCAATGCACTACTTGGTTGAAAATACTGCACTGTCGACGTGCGGTACCTCCTCTTACGTTAGGTACCTCCGCGTGGCACGTGAAATGTCTGCTGGGCTCCCGTTATGCTTCCCGCGCATGAGCCTTGGACGCAGCGGTGACGGCCGCACCGAGAGCCATGCGGGCCGGAGTTCCGGCCGCGGTATCGAGGTCCGCCATCTGCGCGCCTTCCTCGCCATCGCCGACGAGGGCAACGTCACCCGCGCCGCCGCCCGCCTCCGCCTCACCCAGCCCGCGGTCTCCCGCACCCTCGCCGCCCTGGAGGAGCACCTCGGCATCCGGCTCGTCGACCGGTCCACCCACCATCTCGTTCTCACCCCCGAAGGCGTCGCCTTCCGGGACAAGGCCGCCGCCGCGGTCGCCGCGTTCGACGAGGCGCTCGACTCCGGCGGGCTGCGCCACTGGCCGCTGCGGCTCGGGCACGCCTGGTCGGCGTTCGGCCCGTACACCACACCGCTGCTGCGCCGCTGGCAGGAGCTGTATCCGCAGACCCCGCTCGAACTGCTGCGGATCGACGACCGCACCGCCGGGCTCACTCGCGGCGAGGTCGATGCGGCGTTGCTGCGGGGGCCCGTCGAGGCACCCGGCCTCGTCACCGAGGTGCTGTTCGAGGAGGACCGGGTGGCGGCGGTCGCGGCGGACGGCCCGCTCGCGGACCGCGCGGCGCTCCGCCTCACCGACCTGGTGGGCGAGACCGTCGTCCTCAACACCGTCTCGGGTACCACGGCCATCGACCTGTGGCCGCCGGACGCGCGGCCCACCGCGACTCTCACCGTCGCCAACACCGACGACTGGCTGACCGCCATCGCAGCGGGCCGGGGCGTCGGCGTCTCCGCCGCGTCCACCGCAGACATGCATCCGCACTCCGGTGTCGCCTACCGGCCGCTGACCGACGCCCCGTCCGTACCCGTACTGCTCGCCCGGCGGGATGTCCCGGGGCATCCCGCGCTGCCGAATCTGGTCACGCTGGCGCGCGAGGTGGTGGGGTGGGACGGCGGCGGCTGAGGCGGGGTGGATCGGAGGCTGTCAGCCAGCGGCTGCGCCCAGGCGAGGCGCTGCCCGGGGGTGGGCGGCTCGTCGAGAATGCGGACGCGCTCGAACCGCTTGCCGAGCGCGGACTGATCGCGCCGTCCGGCGCACCATGGGTCGTCGAGGTCCCAGTCGACCCGGCCGGAGCAAGTGGGAGCGCCATCCTTGTCAGCTCACAGAGCGCGGCCGCATCCTGGCGGCGGTGTCGAGCCCTTCCAGCGTCGTTTCGCGGATGTTCATCCAGCGGGCTCGTCACAGGTAGAGCTGTCGCTCGCAGGCTCGGCAGAAGGTCTTGCCGTGGCGATTCTCGGTCCGCCGGTGCTCGCACACCACCGTCCCGGGCTCGCCCGAGGGCGCGTGAGGGGGCACGGCGAGCCTCGCCGACCGCGTGGCGCGATCACCGGCCCCGTCCCGTCCGTGCGCCTGGGCCCGCACATGCGGTCGAGTTCCACCAGGCACGGGCCGCACGCGTACACGTCGCCCGTCGCGCCGGGGGTGTTCACGGAGCCGACCCACAGCACGCGCAGGTCCTCGCGTCGGCAGTACAGCCAACAGACCCCCGTTCCCCACAGGTTGCCGTCGTCGGTCTGCGCGACAAGCGGCCACGCATCGCGCCACGGCCGTCCGGCAGCGGGGGCGAGCATCACGACGCACCTCCGTATGCCAACGGTCGCATCACCGCGTAGTCGCCGAAGTTCCGGCGATAGCGTCGGTGCCCCGTCTCCTGCGAGTGCCTGCGCTGCCACTCCTCCACCGGTCCGGGGTCGCTGTACGTACCGGACTCCGCGCCGCACTCGGTTTCGTCGCCGGACACACAACGGGCCTCGTACTCCGGTTCCGCCGTCGCGTCCTGCTCGACGGAGAACGGAACGTAGCGGAACACCCGCCGGGTCACCGCGCCACCTCCTGCCGGTGTCCGGTGCCCCTGAGCCGGAGCGCGGCGGCGAGCGCGTGGGCCGTCGCCACGTTGCAGCGCCCCAGGTCGACCAGCACGCGCGGGGCGGTCCCGGCGCAGGAAACGGCGTCGAGGGACAGGGACGGCAGCTTCACCCCCGCCGCCTTGAGCGCGTCGCTCAGTTCATCGCGCGCCCGCTCGGCGTCCCCGATCCCGTTCCCCGCTGCCTGCCACCCGTTGCCTGTCGTCGCCATGTCTGCCACTCCGTACGCCATTGACCGTTCGGCCCCGCTGCTCTGCGTGACTTCCTGCTCACACCATGGCTTCGGACCACGTACGCTCGATAGATCTGGAGCCATTCCAACGCAGGCGGAATACCGTGGAGTTGAACAGGTGAGCGAAGGGGCTGACCAGGCACGGGAGCCCGCGAACGGTGCCGTGTACTTCGGTGAGGAGACCAAGGCGCTGCGTGAAGCCCTGGTGCTGTCGCAGGAACAGTTCGCGGACAAGCTGCACTACCGACAGGCACAGGTCAGCAAGGTCGAGAACGGCGCCGTGCTCGCGTCGGAGGCCTTCGCGGAGGCCATGGACCGTGTGGCCGGCACGCCGGGCGTGTACGCCCGCCTGCGCGCCAAGCTGAGCAAGCAGGGACATCCTGAATGGTTCGTGCCGTACGTCACCCTTGAGGAGGCCGCGAGCGGGATCACGGACTACTCGTGCACGTTCCTCATGGGCCTGTTGCAGACCACGGAGTACGCGACGGCCGTCTTCCGCGCCGCTCACCCACGTGAGGCGGAGGACCGAATCAAGGAACGCGTGGGGCTGCGCATCAGGCGGCAGGCCGTCATAGAGCGTGACGAACCACCGCTCCTGTGGGTCGTGATCCATGAAGCCGTCCTGCGCACATGCGTCGGTGGCCGTTCCGTCATGATCGGGCAACTTGAACACCTGATCGCGCAGATGGCATCGCCCCACGTCACGGTCCAAGTGCTGCCGTACGGGGCAGGTGCCGCGCCCAGCCACCTGCCGTTTACGCTGCTCTCGTCGAACGGTGCACCCCACGCGGTCTACACCGAGACTCCCACCCATGGCGGACAGGTGGACGACACCTCTAGCGTGGTGGCGACAGCCGTCGGCGTGTTCGACCGGCTTCGTATGGCGGCACTGTCCGAGGAAGAATCACTGACCCTGATTCGCAAGATCATGGAGGATCACGCCACATGAGCAGCACGCCCGACCCTCAGCCCATGCGGTGGGTCAAGAGCACCTACAGCGGCGGCGATGGGGGGCAGTGCATCGAATGGTGCCCCGACCACGCGCGCGCGACCGGTGAGTTCCTGATCCGTGACAGCAAGAACCCGAACGGCCCGCGCCTGGCCCTGACGCATGCGGGGTTCGCCGGTCTCGTGGAGTTCGCCAAGCACCACGGGTGACCGACTGCCCGACTGGCCCCCGAATGACCGGCCCTCGCCGCGCGGCGAGGGCCGTTGTCATGCCGTCAGGCCGGGTCGGGTTCGCGGCAGGGCCTGCACAGGCCGTCGCGGAACGCTTCGGGCCTGCCCGGGGCGCCGCACTCGGTGCACTCGACCATCAAGCGGCGTGCGGGAGTTCCCGGCGCGGTCGGGGTTGCGACGGGCAGGCGGGGCGGGAGCTTGTCGCGGAGGCGGCGGCGGACGAAGCCGAAGGGCGAGTCGACGGACGCGGGGAGCCCGGCGGTGAGGGCGTGCGTCAGGTAGTCGGCGTCCACACCGCGTGCCAACCACTCGGCGGCCGCCTGTTCCAGTGCCGCACAGTCCGCCGCCGAGAGGGCCAGGCGGGAGTCGGTACGGCCGAGGCGGGCCAGGGCGGCGAAGGCGGGAGAGGAGTCCCCCACCGTATGGCCTAGCGCCGACACCTGCCCCACGGTGCGCTGCTGCGGTACCACCATGACGGGCGGCGGTGCCGGTACGGACACGGGCTCGGGCTCGGGTGCTTCGTCCGGGACGTCTGCCCCGGTGACCTCTGTGGGCTCCTGCGGCGCGGGGTAGCGCTCCTCGGCGGCCAGGAAGGCGTTCCACCACTCGTTGTCATGGGCGGTGCGGGACCAGAAGGTGCGGGTCACCCAGCGGACCTGGTCGCCCTCGCCGCTCAGGCATCGCACATGCCGCAGATGTCCCGCCACGCCCAGGGCCCGCAGAGCGCTGCCGACGGCCATCTGCCCGTACAGCGGCTGGCTCCTGGCCAGCGACTTGATGTCCATCGCCGCACCCTCGGACAGCGCATCGACGTAGCCCGCGATGTGCCGCTCACGCTCGGGCAGCATCGCGAAATCGCTCTCGCAGGGCGCGTGTTGCTCCGGCACGGATCGCTTTCCATAGCCGGGCTTGGCCTTCGGGTGGGCGCGCGAGGATGCGGGCGCACGCAGGGCAGGGCTAAGGTTTGAAACAGCCACGGGATCGCCTTTTTCGATCTTGGGGTCAGACCCCGGCCGGTGCTGAGAACACCGCGTCGGGGTCGTTACGTTGGGCACCGTAAGCAGCCGCGACTCGCCGCCGCAAGTTGGTCACGACTAGTCATACTTGCTGGCCGTGACGGGGCGGGGAGGGCGGGAGGTTTTCCCAACCACCTTCATTTCCCTACCGGTTGTACGGCATCGCTCGAATCCCGACGTCCGGATCCCGACCCCCGAAGCCCGAAGCTCAAGACCCGGCCCCGGTCCTCTCCTCGTACCCACGAAAGAGTGAACAAGCCCTCCCCGAAGCTCGGAACCCGGCTCCCGAAGCTCGGGCGCCGGCCGCCCCGCGCCTCAGTCGCAGGAAGTACCCGATTCCGGCGGCAGGCCCTCCGCCAGCAGTTCCGCCAAGTGCCGTGCCCGTACGCCGCCCAGTTGTTCCAGCTGGGTCCGGCAGGAGAAGCCGTCCGCCAGGAAGGCCGTCCCCGGTTCCGACGCCCGCACCGCGGGCAGCAGGCTCTCCTCCGCGCAGGCCGCCGATACGTCCCAGTGGCCGCGTTCGAAGCCGAAGTTTCCGGCCAGGCCGCAGCAGCCACCGCTCAACTCGCCGATCAGTCCGGCCCGTTCGCGCAGTCGGCGTTCCGCCGCGTCGCCCAGGACCGCGTGCTGGTGGCAGTGCGTCTGGCCGGTGACCGGGCGGTCCAGGCGGGGTGGCTGCCAGTCGGGGGCGTACTCCTCCAGGTACTGGGCCAGTGTTCTCACCGACGCGGCCAGTTCGGCGGACCTCGGGTCGTCGTGGAGGAGTTCGGGCAGGTCCGTGCGGAGGGTGGCGGCGCAGCTCGGTTCGAGGACGACCAGGGGGGCGCCGAGTGTGCCGCCCAACCGGTCCAGGGTGCGGCGCATGACCTTGCGGGCCTTGTCCAGCTGGCCCGTCGATACGTAGGTGAGGCCGCAGCACAGCCCTCGGCCGGCGGGGATCGCGTGGCGGCCCGCCGCCTCCAGGACCCGTACCGCCGCCCGGCCCACCTCGGGCGAGAGGTGTTCGGTGAAGGTGTCGGGCCAGACCATGGCCACCTCGTCGTTCGAGAAGATGAACGTGCCCTTGCCCCAGCGCCGGTTAAGCCACCGGGTGAACGTCTCCCGCGCCAGGACCGGAATGCCGCGCTCCGGTGCGACGCCCGCCAGTCGCTTGGCGAGGGCGGCGAGGGGACGGACCCGGGCCAGCGCGTTCAGCGGGCCCGCGAAGGGGGACGCGAGGCGCAGCCACACCGGCAGCCGTCCCATCGCGTAGTGGGCTGCCGGGCGCAGCCGCCGCCGGTAGTGGTGGTGCAGGAACTCCGCCTTGTACGTGGCCATGTCGACGCCCACCGGGCAGTCGCTGCGGCAGCCCTTGCAGGACAGGCAGAGGTCGAGCGCGTCCCGTACCTCCGTCGAGCGCCAGCCGTCCGTGATCACCCCGCCCGCGTCGCCCGCGAGCATCTCGTGCAGCAGCCGGGCCCGGCCGCGGGTGGAGTGGGCCTCCTCGCCGGTCGCCCGGAACGACGGGCACATCACGCCCGAGCCCGCGGGCTCCGCCGTGCGGCATTTGGCGACGCCCACGCATCTGCGTACCGCCGCGGAGAAGTCGCCGCCGTCGTGCGGGTAACCGAACGTGACGTCCACCGGGCGCTTCGGCAGCACCTCGAAGCGGAGGTTCTCGTCGAGCCGGGCGGGGTGGGTGAGGATGCCGGGGTTCATGCCGCCGTACGGGTCCCAGATGTTCTTGAACCGGGAGAAGAGGGCGACCAGTTCGTCTCCGTACATCCGTGGGAGCAGTTCGGCCCGCGCCTGGCCGTCGCCGTGTTCCCCGCTCAGTGATCCGCCGTGCGCGACGACCAGGTCCGCCAGCTCCTCGGAGAAGCGGCGGAAGCGGACCACTCCCTCGGGGTCCAGCAGGTCGAAGTCGATCCGGACGTGGATGCAGCCGTCGCCGAAGTGCCCGTACGGGGTGCCGCGCAGCCCGTGGGCGGCGAGCAGGGCACGGAAGTCGCGGAGGTACGGGCCGAGGCGGGCGGGCGGTACGGCGCAGTCCTCCCAGCCGGGCCAGGCCTCCGTGCCGTCCGGCATCCGTGTGGCGGTGCCGGCGGCGTCCTCGCGGATGCGCCACAGGGCACGCTGTCCGGCCGGGTCGGTGACGACCAGGCCGGCCGGCGCTTCGGCCGCACGGAGGATGCGCCCGGCGTGCGCACGCGCCTCGGCCGGGGTGGCGCCGCCGGTCTCGACGAAGAGCCAGGCACCTCCGCGCGGCAGCCCGGCCGGTTCCCGCACGAGATCGGCGGCCATTCCCTCCACGGTCAGGGGGTGGAACGGGAGCAGACCGCAGGCGGCTTCGGCGGCCGCGGACTCGTCGGCGTATGCGAGTACGGCGAGCGCGCGGGCCGCCGGCGCCTCGACCAGTCGTACGGTCGCCTCCGTCACCACACCGAGCGTGCCCTCGCTGCCGCAGAAGGCACGGACGAGGTCGGTTCCGCGCTCGGGCAGGAGTGCGTCCAGGGCGTATCCGGAGATACGGCGCGGGAGTTCGGGGAATCCGGTGCGCAGGAGGGCGAGGTTCTCGCCGATGAGTTCGGGGAGTCCGGAGAGTCCGGTGGGGGGTTCGGCCTCCCCTGCCCGGTCCAGACGCAGCGTGTCGCCGCCGTAGCGGGCCACGGTCAGGGCGCGCACATTGTCGGCAGTGGTGCCCCACGCGACCGAGTGCGCGCCGCAGGAGTTGTTGCCGATCATGCCGCCCAGCGTGCAGCGGCTGTGCGTGGAGGGGTCGGGGCCGAAGGTGAGGCCGTGCGGGGCGGCGGCGGTGCGCAGGTCGTCCAGGATCACTCCCGGCTGGACGACCGCTGTACGGGATTCGGCGTCCAGCTCGACGATCTTCCGCATATGGCGGGTGAGGTCGAGGACGACGCCGGTGCCGGTGGCCTGACCGGCGATGGAGGTGCCGCCGCCGCGCGGGACCACGGGCACGGAGTGTGAGCGGCAGACGGCGAGCGCGGCGGCCACGTCGTCGGCGTCGCGCGGGGTGACGACGCCGAGCGGTACGCGGCGGTAGTTGGAGGCGTCCATCGTCGTCAACGCCCTTGCGGTGGGGCCGAAGTCGACCTCTCCACGGACCGCGGCGTTCAGGGCCTGTGCGAGTGCGGCGGATCCCGACGGTTTGCGATGTGCGGCCATGGACCCAGGATGCCGTTGATCCGGTCACTCGGCGGCCCCGCGCCCGCGCGATTCCCCCGAATACGTCAATACGTCGGAATACGTCGGACGCGTAGTCACATACGTGACAGAAAACGCCACAAGCGCTTCCCAAAAAGAGCGTCAATTCTCATATAGTGACCACGACTTGCCCTGGAATTATCAGCTCCAGTTATCGTGTTCGCCCCTTCCGTACCGAACTATCCCGATCAGACCTGTTGGTCCCGCCTGCCCTGCCCGTCCCGTTTACCCCGTCCGCCCCCAAGGACTGCACTTGAGCCCCTCATCCCGGCCGACCGCACTGGCCCTGCTGATCTCGCTGGCCGTCACCGGATCCCTGTGCCTGTGGGCGGTCGTCGCCGCCCCCGACTCGGTACGGACCGCGTCGGCCTGGGGGGCGGGCGCCGCCGCCGTGCTGCTCTCCGCCGCCGTGGCCACCGCCGTCCATGCCCGCGCCGCCGCGAACCGGTTGCGCGCCCGTCTCGCGGCGGAGACCCAGCGGTTCACCGGCGAGATCAGTCGGCTCGTCTCCGCCTCCGCGGCCGAGGGCCAGCGGTTCACCGCCGAGACCGCCCGGATCAAGGCCGCCGCCGAGGCCGAGACCGCGAGGATCGCCTCGCAGGCCGCCGCCGATACCGAACGGCTCACCGCCGACGTCGAGCGGCTCGGCGCCCGCGCGGCCCGCAGCGACACCGAGCGTTCCGCCGCGGTCGCCGCCTGCGCCAATGCCGCGGGCCGGATGCAGGCCCTGGCCACCAGCATGCTCGCCGACCTGCGCGAGATGGAGCACCGGCACGCCGCCGAGGACGTGCTCGGCGATCTGCTCCATCTGGACCACCGCACCGCCCAGGCGGGCCGGCTCGCCGACTCCATCGCCGTGCTGACCGGCGCCCGCTCCGGACGGCGCTGGGCGAAGCCGATCGTGATGGAGTCGATCCTGCGCGGCGCGATGGGCCGGATCAGCGGCTATCAGCGGGTACGTCTCCACTCGACCAGCGAAGTCGCGGTCGCCGGCCACGCCGCCGAGGGCGTCATGCACGCGCTCGCCGAGCTCCTCGACAACGCCGCCAACTTCTCGCCGCCCACGGCGGAGGTCCATGTGTACGTCGAGGAGGTGCCGGCCGGTATCGTCCTGACCGTCGAGGACAGCGGCCTGGTCATGAGCGATGTGCAGCTGCGCCGCGCCGAGCGCGCGGTGTCGGCCACCACCCAGGACCTGACGGGTCTTTCCGGCACCCGGCTCGGTCTCGCCGTCGTCGGCCGGCTGGCCCGTAAGCACGGTCTGACCGTGTCGTTCCGGCCGTCCGCGCGCGGCGGCACGGGCGCCCTGATGATGCTCCCGCAGGAGCTCCTCACCCGGACCCCGGTTCCGGTCCCGGTCCCGGAGTCGGCGCCGACGCCGACGCCGACGCCGACGCCCCAGCCGACATCCGAGCCGGCGTCCGAGTCGAGGCCCGAGCCGGAGCCCACGCACGAAACGGCTGCCACTTCGGCAACGGAAGCCGTCCCCGCCTCCTCTGACTCCCCCGCGTCCGAGACCACCGGCAACCTCCCCCGGTTCGGCGAGAGCGGGCTCCCCAAGCGCCCCCGCGGCCGCACCCTCGCCGCCGCCGAGGCCCGTACAAACGCGGGCGGTGCCACCGCAACCCCCCGGCCCCGTACCGCCGACCCCAAGGAACAGGCAGCCCGCTTCAGCAGCTTCCGCCAGGCTGTTCGGGCCAACTCCCCGCACCCGGAAGAAGGCAACACCCGATGACCGCGACCACCGACGAGAAGCTCAACTGGCTGCTGGAGGGGCTCCTGGAGCGCACCCCCGGCACCCGCCACGCCCTTGTCCTGTCCAGGGACGGACTCAAGCTGTGCCGTACCCCCGAGCTCTCCGTCGATCAGGCCGACCAACTGGCCGCGATCTCGGCCGGTATCCAGAGCCTGTCGCACGGCGCGTCCGTCGAGTTCGGTGACGGCACCGGCGGCGTACGGTCAGCGATGGCCGAGTTCTACGGCGGTGTGCTGTTCATCGTCGAGGCGGGTGCCGGCGCCCATCTCGCGGTCGTCGCCTCGGAGGACGCCGACGTCGGCTTCATCGGCCACAACATGAGCGAACTCGTCGAGCAGCTCGGCGAGCACCTGAGCGCCCCGCCGCGTTCCCCCTCGGCCCCCGAGGCCGCCGCGGTCGTCGACGCGACAGCGAACGTATGACCCGCCCCCGTCCCGGCCGGGATGACGACCCGGACCGGCTGTACACCCTCACCGGTGGCCGCAGCCGGTCCGATTCGGACGCTTTCGACCTGGTGACGCTGGTCGTCTCCGAGTGCGAGCCGGCCCCCGGCATGCAGTCGGAGCACGTCACGATCCTGCGGATGTGCACGCGGCCCACCGCGGTCGTGGAGATCGCGGCGAGCCTCGGCCTGCCTGTCAGCATCGTCCGGATCATGCTGTCCGATCTGCTGGACACCGGCCGGATCAGCGCCCGTCACCCCCGTACCGCCCGTGTCGCGGACCGGCTCCCCGACCCCGACATCCTGGAACAGGTGCTCGTTGGACTCCGCAAGCTCTGACCGTGCCGCCCTGCAGGCGACGGCCGACAACGGACTGAAGATCGTCGTCGTCGGCGGCTTCGGTGTCGGCAAGACCACCATGGTCCGCTCCGTCAGCGAGATCCGTCCGCTGAACACGGAAGAGACCATGACCCGCGCGGGCGAGGCCGTCGACCATCTCGACGGTGTGCAGTCGAAGACGTCCACGACCGTCGCGTTCGACTTCGGCCGGATCTCGCTCGACGAACGCTCGGTGCTGTACCTCTTCGGCGCCCCCGGCCAGGAACGGTTCTGGTTCCTCTGGGACCGGCTGTTCTCCGGCACGCTCGGTGCCGTCGTCCTCGTCGACACCCGCAGGCTCGCCGATTCCTGGTACGCGATCGACCGCCTGGAGCATCACGGCACACCGTTCATCGTGGCGTGCAACGACTTCGGTGGCCCGCTCCACACCGAACAGCAGATACGGGAGGCGCTCGACCTCTCGGACGACGTACCCCTGGTGGAGTGCGACGCCCGGGACCGTTCGTCCAGCAAGTACGTACTGATCACGCTGGTCGAGCACCTGCATGCCCTGTCGCAGGGCAACGCCTCCGCCACATCCGCCGCCCGTCCGGAGATCACGCCGGAGAAGACCCCGGAGCCCACCTCGTGACCCAGCCCCCGGCGCCGGCCTCCGGCTGCCCCGTGTCCCAGGGCCGCGCGCCGCTCTCCGGCCCCAGGTTCCAGACCGAACCGACCCGGCTGTACCGGGAGATGCGCCGTGACCACGGGGCCGTGGCGCCCGTCGTCCTCGACGGCGACATCCCCGCCTGGCTCGTGCTCGGCTACCGCGAACTGCACCAGCTCACCGGCGACCCGGTGCTGTTCAGCCGCGACTCCGACCTGTGGAACCAGTGGGAACGCATCCCCGACGACTGGCCGCTGCTGCCGATGATCGGCCGCAAGCAGCCGTCGATCCTCTACACGGTCGGCCCGCGGCACACCGAGCGCGCCGCAATGATCAGCGATGCGCTGGAGGCCGTCGACCCGTTCGCGCTGAAGCGGTACGCGGAGGAGTTCGCCGACACGCTCGTCGACGGGTTCTGCACCAAGGGTGAAACCGACATCATCGCCGACTACGCGATGCTGCTCCCCGCCCTCGTACTGGCGAAGATCTACGGCTTCAGCGACGCCATCGGCCACGCGCTCGTGGGCTCGATCAACGACATGATCGACGGCCGGGAGCGGGCCCTCGCCGGGCAGCAGCACCTCGCCTCGTCGATGATCCAGCTGCTGGTCGACAAACACGCCGAGCCCGGTGACGACGTCGCCACCCGGATGCTCGCCGACGCCGGCGGCTTCACCGACGAGGAGGTCGCCCAGGACCTCATGGTCATGATGGCGGCGGGCCACCAGCCGACCGCCGACTGGATGGGTAACTCGCTGCGGCTGATGCTCACCGACGACCGGTTCGCCGCCTCCCTCTCGGGCGGTAGGCACAGCGTCGCCGAGGCCATGAACGAGGTGCTCTGGGAGGACACCCCGACGCAGAACGTCGCGGGCCGCTGGGCGTCGCGCGACACCCACCTCGGCGGGCGCCACATCCAGGCGGGCGACCTGCTGCTGCTGGGCATCGCCGCCGCCAACTCGGACCCGCAGGTCCGCACCGACGGTTCCGCGCTGACCGGCGGCAACAACGCGTTCCTCTCCTTCGGCCACGGCGAGCACCGCTGCCCGTTCCCGGCCCAGGAGACCGCCGAGGTCATCGCCCGTACCGGCATCGAGGTGCTCCTCGACCGGCTCCCGGACATCGACCTCGCCGTTCCCGCCGAACAGCTCACCCGGCGCCCGTCCCCGTGGCTGCGGGGCCTGACCGACCTGCCGGTGACCTTCACTCCCACCCCCGCCCTTGGAGGCCAGAGATGACCCGGATCGCCCTCGACCCCTTCGTCGCCGATCTCGACGGCGAGAGTGCCCGGCTGCGGGCGGCGGGCCCGCTCGCCGAGGTGGAACTGCCGGGCGGAGTGCACTGCTACGCGGTCACCCACCACGCCGAGGCGCGGCAGCTGCTCACCGACAGCCGGATCGTGAAGGACATCAACGTCTGGGGCGCCTGGCAGCGCGGCGAAATACCGATGGACTGGCCGTTGATCGGCCTCGCCAACCCGGGCCGCTCCATGCTCACGGTCGACGGCGCGGACCACCGCCGGCTGCGCACCCTGGTCGCGCAGGCGCTGACCGTGAAGCGGGTGGAGCGGCTGCGGGCCGGCATCGAGGCACTGACCACGGCGAGCCTGGACCGGTTGGCCGCACTGCCCAGGGGCGGAAAGGTCGACCTGAAGGCGGAGTTCGCGTACCCGCTGCCGATGAACGTGATCAGCGAGCTGATGGGCGTGGACAGTGCGGACCACCCGCGGCTGAAGGAGCTCTTCGAGAAGTTCTTCTCCACGCAGACGCCGCCGGAGGAGGTCCCGCAGATGATGGCGGACCTCGGCGCGCTCTTCACGCAGATCGTCGACTCCAAGCGGGAGAACCCGGGCGACGACCTCACCAGCGCGTTGATCGCGGCTTCCGAGGACGGTGACCACCTCACCGACGAGGAGATCGTCAACACTCTCCAGCTGATCATCGCGGCCGGTCACGAGACCACGATCAGCCTGATCGTGAACGCGGTCGTCGCACTCCAGACGCACCCCGAGCAGCGCAAGCAGGTGCTGAGCGGGCAGGTGCCGTGGGAGAACGCGATCGAGGAGACCCTGCGCTGGAACACCCCCACGTCCCATGTCCTGATCCGGTTCGCCACACAGGACGTCGAGGTGGGCGACAAGGTCCTGCCGAAGGGCGAGGCGCTGATCGTCTCCTTCGGTGCGCTGGGCCGCGACGAGGCGCAGCACGGGCCGACGGCCGGTGACTTCGACATCACCCGCTCCCCCAACCGCCACATCGCGTTCGGCCACGGCCCGCACGTCTGCCCGGGTGCGGCACTGTCCCGGCTGGAGGCGGGGGTGGCGCTGCCCGCGCTGTACGAGCGGTTCCCGGAACTGGAGCTCGCCGTCCCGGCGTCCGAGCTGCGGAACAAGCCGATCGTCACCCAGAACGACCTGTACGACCTGCCGGTCGAACTGGGCTGACCCGGCCTCCTCGCACGCCGTCCACGGACCGGAGCGGGCGTCTCATCCGACGGACACGGTCCTCGACCGTGTCCGTGAGGTACTACGCTCCGGTTCGTGGCCGATATCCAGATTCCCGCTGACATCAAGCCCGCCGACGGACGCTTCGGCGCCGGTCCTTCCAAGGTGCGGACGGAGGCGCTCGACGCGCTGGCCGCCACCGGTACGTCTCTTCTCGGTACGTCCCACCGTCAGGCCCCGGTCAAGAACCTGGTCGGCGCGGTGCGTCAGGGCGTGCGCGACCTCTTCTCCCTCCCCGAGGGCTACGAGGTGATCCTGGGCAACGGCGGTTCCACCGCCTTCTGGGACATCGCGACGCACGGACTCATCGAGACGAAGTCCCAGCACCTCAACTTCGGCGAGTTCTCGTCGAAGTTCGCGAAGGCCGCCAAGCTCGCCCCGTGGCTGGCCGACCCGACCGTGATCGCCTCCGCCCCGGGCACCCACCCGGACCCGCAGGCCGAGGCGGGCATCGACGTCTACGCGCTCACGCACAACGAGACCTCGACCGGTGTCGCCGCGCCGGTCAAGCGCGTCGCGGGCGCCGACGAGGGCTCCCTGGTCCTGGTGGACGCCACCTCCGGTGCGGGCGGCCTGCCGGTCGACATCACCGAGTCGGACGTGTACTACTTCGCCCCGCAGAAGTCCTTCGCCTCCGACGGCGGCCTCTGGATCGGCGTGTTCTCCCCGGCGGCCCTGGAGCGCGCCGCGCGCATCCACGCGTCGGGCCGGCACGTCCCGGAGTTCTTCTCGCTGCCGACGGCGATCGACAACTCCCTGAAGAACCAGACGTACAACACCCCGGCGCTCGCCACGCTGTTCCTTCTGAACGAGCAGCTGAACTGGCTGAACACCCAGGGCGGCCTGGACTTCTCGGTCCGCCGCACGGCCACCTCGGCGCGGAACCTGTACGGCTGGGCGGAGGAGTCCAAGTACGCGACCCCGTTCGTCACCGACCCGGCGAAGCGCTCGCAGGTCATCGGCACGATCGACTTCGCGGACGAGATCGACGCCTCGGCCGTCGCGAAGGTGCTGCGCGCCAACGGAATCGTCGACACCGAGCCGTACCGCAAGCTGGGCCGCAACCAGCTGCGCGTGGCGATGTTCCCGGCGATCGACCCGTCGGACATCCAGGCGCTGACGGCCTGCATCGACTACGTGATCGAGAAGCTGTAACGGGTACGCGGGTTACGCATCCGGAGGGCCCCGCGCACATCAGGTGCGCGGGGCCCTTCGTCGTTCACTCGGCCGGGTGGCGGAATGCCGTTCGGGCACGGGCGGCCGGATCGTCCTACGACGATGGCCTCGCCAACACCCACTCAGGAGGCCTGTCATGTCTGCAGCAGGGGTCGAACGCCCCCGTACCGGTGAACCGGAATCGCTGCTCGACACGGCCAACAGGCTCATGGAGCAGCACCCGGGTTACCGCGTCGAGATCATCGGAGGCGTCATCACCGTCGCCCCATCCCCGGACGCCCCGCACGCTCGAGTGTTGACCAAGATCATGCGCCCCTTCGTCACAGCCGGTCTCGACGACGGTGAGACGGAAGTCCTTCAGGGAATCGGCCTGTGGCTGCCCGGCGGCCCCGAGGACTATGCCATCCCCGACCTGGCGGTCGTCGACGCCGATCTCGACGAGCATCTGGTCGAGAACAACTGCTACGACCCCGCCGTCTTCCGCCTCGTTCTGGAGGTCACCTCCAGCAACTACAACAACGACCTGCGCAACAAGGTCGCCGCCTACGCCGAGGCCAAGATCCCGGTGTACGTGGTCGTCGACCGCAGGCACGGCCGGGTGCACGTCCTGACCGAACCCATGGGCGGCGGTTACGACAGTCACGAGGTGTATGCCCCCGGGCAGACGGTCACGCTGCCCGATTCGATCGGCGCACCGGTGACTCTCGACGTCGACGAGCTCATCCGGGCCGGCCGCCCCCGGGCCTGATCAGCCGGCCGCCGCCACCAAGACCTCCCGGAGCCGGATGATGCCCGCCGCCCACTCCTCGTCCCCCGCGTCGTCCCACAGCTCGCGCAGCTCCGACGATTCGCCCAGCACACGGTCAAGGGCCTTCACCGCAAGGGGGCGCAGCTCCGCCGGGAGCACGGGCAGCGGCTTGTCGGGGCCGTACGCGGTGGTCACGGCCTCCCCGCCCGGACACTGGGAACCGACCAGCGCGGCCGCCGCGACCGCGACCGCCCCTTCGTCGCTGTCCAGGTAGTCCGTCGTCGCGATCACGACGTTCAGGGCGTTACGGATCACCGCTGCCCGCTCGGTCTCGGGAGCGTCGTCCAGGTCTCCCGAGAAGTCCGCAGCGGTGTCGTTGTCGAAATGACCGGTGTCCCAGGTGCCCATGAGGTCCCCTCCGCAAGTGGCGTCCGCCGGTGCTCTCCACCGACGGATGTCATCCTCGCAACCACCACTGACAACGACGGGTCTGCGTCAGCCCTCTCCGCCCCGCTCCCAGCGCCGTTCGCCGTCGCACCACTCCTCCGTGGGCACCAGCCCCGCCGCGGCAGCCACGGCGGCGGAGGCGTCATGGTCCGGATGGATATGGGCGACGACGGTACGCACCGCCCCCACCCCCGTCAGATGGGCAACCAGCCCCACCGCAGCCTCTTTCGCAAACCCCTGCCCCTGCCACCGCGTCCCCACCACCCAGGCGATCTCCGCCGCCGCGTCCTGCGCGTTCACCGTCGCCTGTACGTATCCGGCCAGGCAGCCCTCGTCCCGCACCCGCAGCACCCAGTTCCACCAGCCCACTCCGGGGTCCGGCGAACCGGCGGTCTGGCGTTCGTAGCGGGCCCTCAGCTCGTCGGCGGTCTCCGGAGCGCCTCCGGTGTAGGTGTGCAGGGCCGGGTCGTCCAGCACTGCGGCCATCTCGTTCGCGTACGCGACCCGCAGCGGCAGGGCGTCCAGCCGCGCGGTGGCAAAGGGCTCGGGTCCGTGATCCGTCATGGCGCCCGACCTTACGCACACGCCACAACGGACAACACGCCGGACCGTCAGCCGCTCTTCCGCCGCCGCCCCATGAACACCAGGAAGCCGATCCCCGCGAGCACCAGCACACCGGTCAGGGTCGTGCCCTTCGCATCCCCGTCCTTCGCCCCGGCGGACGACGCCGACGAGTCGCCGCCCCGGGACGGCGACTTCCCGTCGTCTCCGCCCCCGCTTCCGCCCACGTCCACCCGCACCACATCGCTCTGCTCCCCCTCCGTGCCGAACATCAGCGCCGAGCCGTCCGCCGTGTACGTCACCGACTCGGCCTGCCGCTGCAGCGGTGCCTGGACCGCATGGTCGGTGCCGAGCCTGCCGTCCTTGAAGGCGTAGCCACGGGCGCTGAAGTAGGAGCGCAGCACCAGCTCCTTGCCGTCCGGCGAGAACGCCCCGTCCGTCACCCACGGCACCTCTCCCACCCGTCGGAAGACATTGGTGGCGCCGGTGGTGAGCTCGGCCGGGCCCTCGTACAGTCCGCCGCCGTCCTCGTTCTTCGACGCGATGTAGACGCGCCCGGTCGTGGGGTGGACCATCAGCGCCTCGGCGTTGCGCGGGCCGTCCGCGTACTTCACGTCGAACTGTGTGGCGCGGACCGTCGCGTCCTTCAGCTGTTTCGGCTCCGGGAAGCGGTAGATCCAGACGTGGTCCCAGCTGCCGTTCAGGTTGTCGCCGATGTCACCGACGTACAGATTGCCGTCGGGTCCGAGCGAGATGGCCTCGACGTCGCGCGGCTTCCCCACCCCCCGCAGGGTGATCGTCGCGACGGTCTTCCCGGTGCGGGAGTCGACGGCGTAGATGTACGGCCCGTCGTCGCTGTCGTTGTGCGTCCAGTAGATGCCGGGGTGGGCGCGGCTGGCGGCGAGGCCGCTGGACTCGGTGATCCGGGAGTCTTCGATCGTGAAGCTCCGATCGGCTCCGTCTCCGGCCGCGACGGCGGGAGCCGCCCCGGCGAGGAGGAGCAACGCGGCGGCTCCGGACACAGTCAGGTACGAACGCATGACACAAGTGTCCATCGTCACGTCGCAGGTCGGATGATTGATCCGCGATGATGACGCCATGCGTTTCACGTTTGTCGGCGATTCCATGTCGATCGGCCGCGCCGGCGACTTCACCTGGCGCTACCGGATGTGGCAGCACCTCGCTTCCACTTTCGGTGCCCCGTTCGCGATCGTCGGCCCACGCAGCGAGCTGTACGACACCGGGACGAACACCCCCGTCTCGTACGAGTACGGCGCGCCGGACTTTCCCGCCGAGGCCCGCACCCATCTGGCCGGCTGGGGTGAGGGCTGGCTGCACATGGCCCCGGTGATCGCCGACACGGTCACCGAGCACCGCACGGACATCCTGCTCGTCTCGCTCGGCCTGATAGACCTCGGGTTCTATACGGACAGCGGTCAGACCGCCCTGAACGCAAGGGCGTTCATCACGGCGGCCCGCACCGCGAACCCGCACGTCAAGATGGTGATCCTGCCCGTGATACCGAACATACGGGCAGAGTCCGACGCCCCGTTCGCCGTTGAGTGCGACCGTTTCAACGAGCTCCTGGCGAAGGCCGTCGCCGACCTCGACGACCCGATGTCCCCGATCCTGCTGGCCTCCCGCCCTCCGGGGTACGACATCCACCGGGACACGTACGACGGGACACATCCTGGCCCCACCGGCGAACACAAGCTGGCGGCCGCGTTCGCCGACGCGATGCACCAGGCGTGGGGCCTGGGCGGCCCGTACGCAGCCCGCCCGTAGCCGGCATCCGCAGTCGGCACTCGTGGCCGGCCGCCAAGAAACCGAAGGACCCGGGACATGCCAGGAACGGCCACCCGGACGAGCTGCGCTGGACGGGCTTCCCGCCCGGCCCCCGCCTCTGAGAACCCGCCCGTCACCGGGTTCCCGGCACCTCAGCGCTCCGACCCCGCGGGCCGGGCCCTCACATGCATCCGCTCCCCCTGCTGCCCGAACAGGCTGAGGAATTCGACCGGATCGGGCCCGGCGCTGGCCCACGCATGCGGCGTACGCGTGTCGAACTCGGCGACCTCGCCGGCCGTGAGCACCAGATCGTGCTCGCCCAGCACCAGCCGCAACCGCCCCGCGAGTACGTACACCCACTCGTACCCCTCGTGCACCCGCTGCTCCAGCGGACCCGTCGCGCCGCGACCGCCGGGCAGGATCTGCTTGTACGCGTACAGCCCGCCGAGGTGCCGGGTGAGCGGCACGAAGGTCATGCCGTCCCGGGTGAAGGGGCGGAAATGGATACGTGGATCGCCGGTGGCGGGTGCGCCGACGAGTTCGTCCAACTGCACCCCGTACGCCTTGGCCAGTGGCAGCAACAGTTCGAGCGTGGGTTTGCGGCCGCCCGATTCCAGGCGCGAGAGGGTGCTGAGGGAGATCCCGGTCGTCTCGCTGAGCTGAGCCAGGGTCGTGCCGCGTTCCTGACGCAGGGCGCGCAGCCGCGGCCCGACGCCTGTCAGGACGGTCGAGATCTCGTCGTCCGTACGCTCTGCGCGCTCTCCGTCTTGTTCATCCATCTCCCCATTATTTGCCGTACCGGCAACGGGGCGTGTCAGGACGGCAGGATCATGGCCAGCGAGAGTCGGGTCAGCTCATCGGTCAGCCACTCGGCGTCGACCTGCCTGGGGCGGCGGCCGTGATGGGCCATCAGTTCGTCCACCGAGTGATTCAGCACAGTGACGGCCACGGTGTGGTCGCTCGCCACCGCCTCGCCCCGTCGCACGGCACGCTCGGCCTCGGAGGTCAGGAAGTCGATCCACATCGCCCGCCATGTCGCGAGGTGCTTGTCCACCTCCCGGCTCACCCCCAGCACCTCGACGAACGCCACCCGGGCCGCGCACGGGTCCTCGGTGACCGCCTTCACATAGGCGTCGAAGAGCAGTCGGACCCGTTCCGCCGTCGGGCAGTCCTCCATGCCCTCGGCCATCAGGGCGTTCTCGGCGGCGCGCAGCCCGTAGGTCGCCACCTCGTCGTAGATCGCCATCAGGAGCACCTCCCGCGAGACGAACTCCTGTTGGAAGATATGGACGGGCACCTTCGCCTGCTCGCACAGAGCCTCGACGCTCGTGTGCGCGTACCCGTACGCGGCGAACAACTGGCGTCCGGCCCACAGGAGTCGGTCCCGTGCCCCCGGACCCTCCACGGCCTGTCCGACCGCCCCGTTCCGCCGGCTCGCCACGACACCCACCATCGGTCCTCCTTCGTCGTCCGTACCGCTGCGCCCCCACTCTCCACGCTCCGCCCCGCCGGTGGTGTCACCGCCACGCGCTCGGGCACGCGTAAGGCGGTGCTTCGGTCAAGTCCGATTGCCCATCGAATCGTTGCTGCTACGGTCTGAAATTTGGATCTGCGGAGGTGCCCATGCCGCTGCCCATGACCCTGCCCATGCGTCTGCGGCGCGTACCCGCCCGCCGACCGTCGTACGTGCCGGCATGAACCTCCTGGAACGCAGAACACCGCGAAAGAAACAGACCCCGGCGGATCCGAAACAACCCTCTTCGCGCCACTCCATGCGCCGCATGCGCCCCAAAGAGACCTCGCTCAAGGGGGGTTACCACCCCGGCGACACAGGGCTACCAGGCACCCCCCGACGGCCTCTGCCATGGGGCGCTGAACTGGGCCCCGGCACCGAGCGGATCTACGATTTCCCTCCTGGGAAGGGGATCCGCATGGACCGGAACATACGCACGGTGGATGACGTACTCAGGCTCCTGGACGGCCTGTTCACGCGGGAGGCCGACCGGTGGACGGCCGACGGGTCCTCCTGGTGGGACAGCTTCTACGCGGACCGGACGAAGCCCGTCCCGTTCTTCGTGGCGAAGCCCGACGAGAACCTCGTCTCGTACCTGGACCGCGGCCTGATCGCCCCGGGCCGCGCCCTGGACCTCGGCTGCGGCCCGGGCCGCAACGCCCTTCACCTCGCCTCCCTGGGCTTCGAGGTCGACGCGGTGGACCTGTCCCGGGCGGCCATCACATGGGCCGAGGACCGCGCCCGCGAGGCGGGGGCCGACGTCCGATTCCACTGCGGTGACGCGTTCATCCTTGCGGCGACCGAGCTGACCGGCCCGTACGACTTGATCTACGACTCCGGCTGTTTCCACCACCTGCCGCCCCACCGCCGCATCAGCTACCTCGCCCTGCTCGACCGCTGCCTCGCACCCGGCGGCCACCTCGCCCTCACCTGCTTCGCAGCCGGTGAGACGGGCATGGGCTCCGAACTCCCCGATGTCTCCTTCTACGACCGGGCCGGCCTGCAAGGCGGCCTCGCCTACACGCCGGAGTCGTTGCGCTGGATCTTCTCCGACCTGACGGAAATCGAACTCCGCCGCATGCACGACGAACCGCCCGAGTCCCCGCGCTTCGGTGAGCCGTTCCTCTGGACGGCCCTGTTCCGCCGAACCGCCGAGTCCTGACAAGCGATTGCCTGCTGCCCGACTGCCGAGCGTTTCAGCAGGACCGCGAGGGCAGGGCCGTGAACATGACGTCTGCGGCCCGAGCGGTGATTTCGAGCTCGTCACCGAGAGCCCATTCGGCGACCCGCGAGACCGTGGCGGCCGGGATGCGGTCGCTGATTCCGGGGGCCGCCGGAATGTCCTGCGTCGCATGGGCGTCGTGCGGCATGACGACCCGATACCCCAGCGCCAGGGCTGCGCGGGCCGTCGCCTGGACACACATCTCCGACATCACACCGCAGATGGCGAGCGCCTGCACCTGCGATTCGGTCAAGAGACCGCCCAGCGAAGTCCCGTCGAAGCCGTTGTCCTTGGTCTTGCGGATCACGACCTCAGTGGGGCCGGTCTCGACGGGATGGTGGAGTTCCCAACCGGGCGTGTGCGGCTCGTCGCCCGCTCCGGCCGCCCCGTCGTTCTGAATGTGGACAACGAGCGCCCCGCTCCTTCGCGCCCGTGCGATCAGGTCTGCCGTCCGGTCCAGGAGCCGGGCCGTCCCGGGTACTGCCCTGTCACCGCAGACGGCGGCCTTCTGAACGTCCACAACGAGCAGGGCCTCTGCGGGAAGCGCACGATTGTCCATGCCGTCATCATGTCCGCCGGCGCCGTGCACCTCTACGTGTTTTCGACCCGATGGCAGGAGAGGGCGCTTCCTCCGCCCCACAGGCCACAGCCGGGACTGCGGGTTCCAATCCGGGCGGCAAGCAGGGCCACAGCGTGCCGGAGCTGTAGATTGCCCGCGCCGAAGAGGGCGTACGAAGTGGCCATCAGCCCCGGATCCCACTCGTGCGCGGCGAGTTGAGCGGGAAGAAGAAGACGAAGCAGACTCGCACCAGGGCCCCGGTCAGCATGAGCAGCGGGCCCAGGACCATGGCGACGCCGCCCGCCCAGCGTCCGGGGGATGCCTCCATGCGGCGCGGCGAAGGGGACTGGAAGCTCAACTTCCAGTCCCCTTGGTGGGTTTCGCAGCCCTCGCGGGCGCGCTCGTCGCGGCTGCGCTCAGTCGGTCACGGCGACGGTTTCGGTCGCGCCCGACTCGGTGCCGTCCGCGTAGAGGACCGTGACGCGGTAGTACACCGTGGTGGCGGTCGGCTGGGTGCGGTCGTACCAGGAGCCGTCGCTGGAATTGTCCTCGGGCTCGGTGCCGATCAGGTCGAACGTCCCGGTCTGCCGGTTCCAGCGGTGGATGGCGAAGCCGGAGACCTTACTGCCGTTCTCGTTCGTGGCACTGGAGAGGGCCCACGCGAGCCCGCCGTACGCGTCGGTGCTGAGATTCACGAGTGGTGCGCCGGTCGCGGGCGGGGCGGTCGGGCGGAGGTCCAGCTCGGTGACGTCGGTGACGGTCGCGCCGGTGTCCGGGGTGAGCTGGTTGCCGTACTGGTCGACGGCGACGACGCCGTAACGCACCTGCTGCCCGTCGGCCGGTACCGCGTCGCGGAATGTCGTCTCCGTGATCTCCCGCGGTCGCAGGGTCCAGGAGTCCTGCACCGGGGCGTACGTCCACTTCCCGTCGACGAGGGTGCCGCGCAGTACGCGGTAGTGGTCGAAGCCGGGCTCGTTGCTCGCGTCCCAGGAGAGAGCGACGCCGTTCTCCTTGGGGACGGCGCTCACGCCGGTGACCGCGGCGGGGGCGGTCGTGTTGCCGACGACGGCGACGGTGACCTCCTGCGAAGGGGCGCCCCCATTTCCTGCGCGGTCCAGGGCGACCACCCCGTAGTAATACGTGACGCCGGGCGGCGGGGCGGCGTCGGTGAAGCGGGTGCCCTTCACTCCCTTGCCGACCTCCTCGCGCCGGGCCCCGGCGACGGTGCGCGGCTGGCGCGATCGGAAGACCGAGTAGCCCGCGAAGTCGTCGCTGGTCCGCTCGGAGGCGTCCCAGGTCAGCGTGACGCCGGCCTCGTCTTCCGTGGCTCGCGCGTTGAGAGCGGTGTCCACAGGGCCGATCAGGTCGCGGGTGTAGTACATCGCCGTGCCCGAGGCAGCCGACTCGTGGCCGTGCGTGTCGACGGCGGTGACGACGTAGTAGTAGACGTCGCCGGTCTGCGGCAGCGGCCCGCTGTAACCACCGCCCGAGAGCTTGTCGCCGTTCAGCAGGTTCTCGGGAGTGAGGGCGACCGGGAAGGACGTCGAGCGGTACACGCGGTAGCCGGCGAGGTCGGACTCCGTGTTGCTGTTCCAGTAGAGGGTGATCTTGTCCGGGTAGTCCATGGTCCAGTTGTCCTCGACGCCCTTCGGGGCGGCGGGGGCGGTTTGGTCGAGGGTGGTGATGCCGAGGTCGGTGGTGCCCGAGGAGGTGTTGCCGGCCTTGTCGTAGGCGCGGACCTCGTAGTAGTAGACGTTGCCGTCCTTCGGGACGGTCGTGTCGGTGTACGAGGTGGACGTCGTGGTCGCGATCGGCTTCGTGGAGTAGGAGGTGCCCTTCAGCCGCCGGTACACGCGGTACCCGGCGAGGTCCATCTCCTTGTTCTTGGCCCAGCTGACCTTCGTGGACGTGGTCGCCGTGCTGTAGGTGACGGTGGTCCCGGTCGGGACGAGCGGCTTGACCTTGTCGACGGTCGCCGTGGTGCGGGGGGTGTAGGCGAACTTGACGTCGGCCGCGCCGGTCCAGTTGACGAAGTCGACGCGGAGACTGTGCTTGCCCGACGGGATGGTCACGTTGACGGTCTTGGAGACGGTGGTGGCGACGTTCTTCCACACATCGACCTTGCGGACGCCGTCGAGGTAGACGCGGATGCCGTCGCGGGAGGAGACAGTGAACGTGAAGGGCCCGCCGGAGCCGAAGTCGCGGGTCGTGGACCAGCGGACGCCGAAGTTGTCGGCGGGCATGCCCTTGTAGCCGGGTGCGCCGGTTCCCCAGTTCTGGTCGATCACGGAGTCGCAGTCCGTGCCTTTGGGCGTCCCGGAGAAGGTGGTGTTCGCATAGAACGTCCGCTTGAAGACGGGCGATGCGCAGGTCACGGCTGCGGAGGCGGGGGTGGCCGTGGTGAGCAGGCCGCCCGCGGTGGCGAGCACGACGGCGCCGGCAGTGGCGACCGTCGTGCCTCTGGGTCGGTTCATGCGTTCCTTCGTTCTTGATCATCTGTGGCGGGATGTGACCGCCGACGATCAAGACTCGCAAGGAACTCGCTTGGTTGTAGGCCCGGGAAATCCGACTCCGGCCCGCTGCCCCTCCGCCTTGATGCGCCGGAGCAGTGTGGACGGGGCAGATCAGGGGCGCGGCCACCGGCGTCCGCTCAGGCGCTCGATGTCGGCGTTGAAGCGCCTGAGGTACGCGGCGAAGGCCGAGACGTCCTCCTCGGACCAGTCGGACATGATCTGGTCCAGCGAGCTCGTATTGCGCTCCCGCTCATCATCGAGCAAGCGCACACCCTCGTCGGTGATGCGGAACTTGCGGGCCATGCCGCCGTCGGGGTCGGGTATGCGCTCGACGAGACCGGCGCGCTTCGCCGCGGCGGTCTGCCGGTTGAGGGTCGAGGCGTCGAGCCCGAAGGCGTCGCTCAGTTCACCGATCGACATCGGCCCCTGGACACGGATGCGGCTGAGCAGGATGTAGGCGCTCCGCTCCAGCCGGCTGTCCTCGCGGCGGCCGTTCCTGTGATGCAGAAGCCCATGGCGGCTGAGCAGCATCTGCTCGTACTCGACCTCTTGCGTAGCCCTGACCATTGCGACCGCTGCCTCTCGCTCCTGCCGGGCCGCCGGCACGTTTCATTTCGGAGCGGCCCCGCTCCATGCTCTCACATGACTATGCATCGCACACATAATGTGCGCGATACACACGCCATGTACGATGCAATTCGATACCCGACAGCCACCCGAGGAGTCCCGGCATGGGAGCCCCCCAAACATCGACCCGCGCGAACGGTGTGATCGCCACGCTGGCATTCGCCGGCATCGTGGCCGCGATCATGCAGACCCTGGTCACACCGCTCATCGCGGAACTGCCGCAGATCCTGCACACCAGCTCCGCGAACGCCGCCTGGGTGATCACGGTGACCCTGCTGGTGGGGGCGGTGTGCGTGCCCGTCACCGGACGCCTCGGCGACCTGCTGGGCAAGCGCCGGATGCTCCTCGCCTGTTCCGTGCCCCTCATCGCGGGGTCGGTGGTCTGCGCCCTCGCATCGTCCGTAGTGCCCATGATCATCGGACGCGGTCTGCAGGGCATGGGCATGGGCATGGTGCCGCTCGGCATCGCCCTGCTCCGCGACGTGGTCCCCGCCGAGAAGCTCAGCTCCTCCATCGCCCTGGTCAGCGCGTCCATGGGTATCGGCGGCGGCCTCGGCCTGCCGATCGCCTCGGCCGTCGCACAGTACGCGAACTGGCGCGCACTGTTCTGGGGCTCCGCCGTCCTGGCCGTGGCCATCGCAGTCCTGATCTGGTTCCTCATCCCGGACGTCCCGGCCGGCGCCAAGGGGCAGCGTTTCGACGCGCCCGGTGCGCTCGGTCTCGGCATCGGCCTGGTCTGCCTGCTGCTCGCCGTCTCCAAGGGCGCCGAGTGGGGATGGACCTCCGTGACGACGCTCAGCCTGTTCATCGCCGCCGTCGTCGTGCTGCTGGCCTGGGGCGCGTGGGAACTGCGTACCCGTGACCCGCTGGTCGACCTGCGCACCACGGCCCGCCCCCGCGTACTGATCACCAACGTCGCCTCGATCTTCGTCGGCTTCGGCATGTACGCCAGCATGCTGATCGTGCCTCAGCTGCTCCAGTTCCCCGAGGCCACCGGTTACGGTCTCGGCCAGTCGATGCTGGCGGCGGGCCTCTGGATGGCCCCCGGCGGCGTCATGATGATGATCGTCTCGCCGTTCGGCGGAAAGCTCACCGACGCCCGCGGCCCGAAGTTCACCCTGATCTGCGGCGTCCTGGTCCTGGCCGCCGGGTACGGTCTCTCTCTCGTCCTCATGGGCTCCGCCTGGGGGCTGATGCTGTCCCTCATGGTCATCAACAGCGGCGTGGGTCTCGCCTACGGCTCCATGCCGGCCCTGATCATGGGCTCCGTGCCGCTCTCCGAGACCGCCGCGGCCAACGGCTTCAACACGCTGATGCGTTCCCTCGGCACCTCGATCGGTGCCGCCGTGATCGGTGTGATCCTGTCCCAGATGACCACCACGGCGGGCAGCTACAGCTTCACCTCGGAGAGCGGCTTCCGCACCGGCCTGATCATCGGCTGCGGCGTCGCCCTGGCCGCCGCGGCGATCGCCGCCGTCATCCCGGCGGTGCGCCGCAGTGCGTCCGACACCGCGAAGGACGACGCGGCCCCCGCCCCCGAACAGGCCGCTGTCGAAGCCTGACCGGACCGACACCCGTTGCGGCACCCCACCCGGGCCACGAGCCCGGCGGGGAAGCACATCCGCGCTGCCCGGCGTCGCCCCTCCGCCGACGCCGGGCAGCGGACCGAGCGGCGGGCGGGAGAACGCTCAGCCGGATGCCAGAACACGGTCGAGCGTCGACCGCATACAAGCAGCGCAACACGTCGAGCGGTGCATCAATCGCTTGAAGCAGTGGCGCGGCATCGCCACCCGCTCGAAAAGGCCGCGACCATCTACCTGGCCGGGCTTCACATCGCGGGCATCTTCCTCTGGTCCGCCCGGTGAGCCCACGCCCGCCGAGCAGTCCGTCCGACGAGTGCCATGTCCGGGGACGCGACGCCAGGGCGAGTGCGGGAGCCTTGTCAGCGGACGACGTCGAAGACGTTCTTCTGCAGGCCGTTGGCGTAGACCTCGTGCTCGACGAGCTTCAGCTTCTGGGTGTCCTTGTCCGCGGCGCTGAACAGCCGCTTGCCTGCGCCGAGCAGCAGCGGGAAGACGAGCAGGTGGTAACGGTCGATCAGGCCGGCGTCCGAAAGGGCCTGGTTCAGGGAGGCGCTGCCGTGAACGGTGATCGGGCCGCCCTCGGTCTCCTTCAGCGCGGCGACCTCGTCGAGTGAGCGCAGGATCGTCGTCTCGCCCCAGTTCGACACCAAGTTGTCCTTGGTGAGGGTGGTGGAGACGACGTACTTCGGCATCACCTTGTAGTCGGCGAAGTCCTCCATGTCGGGCCACACCGGGCTGAACGCCTCGTAGCTGGTCCGGCCCATCAGCATCGCGGTGGCTTCCTTCTGCTCACGGCCCTTGATGTCGAATGCTTCGGGGAGGAACTCAATGTCCTTGAAGGTCCACCCGGCGTTCCGGTATCCGGGCTCGCCGCCCGGGGCCTCCACGACACCGTCGAGCGAGATGAAAGCGGTGCTGATCAGGGTACGCATCTAAGGTTCCTCGGTGTCTCGTGTCCGGTTCTCAGCAGATTCGGTCGGTGCACGCTTCGACCACACTCGCAGCTGCAGCGCACCAACCATGATCTCTGACTGCGGATCACGGAGAAACTCATCGGCCGTCGCCCGTCCCTCCCGACGGCTTTGGCCATCCGGATGATCTCAGGCAGCCCCCGGACCTACCAGCAGCGCAACAGCGACGAGTGGTTCATGACCGCCCCAACCGGTGGTGCGGCATCTTGATGCAGTCGGGCTCGGTGATCCAAACGAAACTGCCTGGATCTCACGTCTCTGATCACGCCCCCTCCCCTCCCCTGGCCGTCACCTCCAGGACCAGTTCGTGCAGTAGGCCTGCGTCCACGGACGGCGCCTCGGCCGTGGGCAGTGAGCGCCAGTCGAGCGGCCAGGTCAGTCCGTGCAGCGCGGGCACCCCGACGAACGCCGCGTTCTGCCCGTGGCACCCCATCAACTGCGCCCCCGACGGCCACCTGTGTGCGCGGGCGCTACGCGGTGGCAACAGGAAGTACATGCTGCGCTCCCCGATCCCCGACCGCACGATCGGGCCCGCCCGGAAGTCGGTGAACTGCATGATCTCGTAGGCGACTTGCTCGCCGAGTACGCCGGAGATCCGTACCGCGTCGAAGTGAATACCGACGTGTCGCAGGGCGTGTCCGGACGCGGGTACCCACGAGGGCGCCGGGGTGGGTGAACTTTTCCGTTCCATGCGGAAAGCTTCCCGGCCGACACCTACCGTGACCAGGGACACAGGGCGTCTGTGCACTGTTGTGTTCGCAGGGGAGAGATTGTGCACTCCAGTGGTCGTGGTAGCAGCAACGCCGAAATGTTCGGCAAAATGCTGCGTTTCTTCCGTGAACGGGCCGGGCTCTCGCAGGAGGCCCTCGGCTTGAAGATCGGCTATTCCAAGTCACAGGTGGCGATGGTCGAACGGGGGCAACGGCCTCCCAAGGACGAATTCATCGCGGAGGCAGATTGCGCGTTGGGTGCACACGGTGCACTGAAGGCCGCAGGCGAGGGGTTGACGTTCGGCTATCTGGCGTCCTGGTTCGAGCCGTTCGCCGAGGAAGAGATCACCGCATCCGCCAGGCACGAGTACGAGACTCACGTCGTGCCCGGGATGTTGCAGACGGAGGGCTACGCCCGCACCGTATTGGGCAGCGGCTACCCACCCGTCGACGACGATGAGGTCGAGGGTCGAGTCGCGGCCCGTTTGGCACGCCAGAGGCTCCTGTCCCGAAAGCCCGTTCCGGACATCGGCTTTGTCCTGGAACTCGCCGCTCTTACCCGCCCCATCGGGGGTCGTCGGGTACACAAGGAACAGCTCGACCACATCCTGGAGGTCGGGAAGCTACGACATGTGCAGATGCAGGTGATGTCACCACGTCGGCAGACTCATGCCGGTCTCAGTGGCCCGTTCGTTCTGCTGGAGACCAAGGAACGGCGCCAGCTCGCCTACCTGGAAGTGCAGGGCTGCAACTTCCTCGTCAGCGAACAACCAGCCCTGGGAAACCTGTTCGGGAAATATGGCATTCTGCGGGCGCAGGCCCTCAGCCCCGAAGAGTCCAGAGACGTGATCGAACAGGTGGCGAAAGACCTATGAACACCGGCCTCAACTGGATCAAGAGCAGCTACAGCGGCGACAACAGCGGCAACTGCGTAGAGGTCGCCACCTGTCCCCACACCGTCCACGTCCGCGACTCCAAGGACCTGACCGTCCCCGCCCTCGCCCTCTCCCCCGCCGCCTGGGCCGACTTCCTCACGTACGCCGCGCAGTAGGGCCGCGTGGTGGCGCTACCGGAAGCTGCGCGCAGGCGTGCAGCTGAGTGTGCGGTCGTTGCTGCGGCGGATGTTCCGGGCGCGGCTGGTACTGGTGCAGGCGGTGCTGGGGACGTTGTGCGCGGTGGCCATCGCGGCGGTGCCGTGGACGGGCCGGAGTGTTCCGCAGGTGCTGTTCTGGGTGGGGCTCGTACCTACGCTGCTGACGATCTGGTTCGACCGGCCGCGCACGCGACAGGCGTGACCGAAGGTCCGGCAGTGCGTGGTCGCCGGTCAGGAGATGCTGCGGTCAGGAGACGAGGATGCCGATGCCGTCTCCGAGCAGTTTCGCCCCGAGTACGAAGAACAGGACTGCCATCACAGCGACGTTGTGCCGGGCGGTCCAGTCCTTCCAGCCGCTGAGCACGGCCGTCGCCCGCTCCCCCATGCACAGCAGTACTGCGAGCGGGGTCAGCAGTCCGAGGGTACCGATGACCACGAAGACTGCCAGCGAGGCGATCTGCTGCCCCGGGGGGAGACCGGCCGAGCTGATGGAGGCCGCCGCCGCAATGGTCAGCGGGGCGTTTTTGACATTGGCCGCCGACAGGGCCAGCCCGAGGCCGACGATCTTGACCGGCGTGAAGCGGTCGATCGCGGCCATCCATTTCGGAAGCTGCGCCTCCGAGGCGGGGGCGGGGCGCCGGTGCCACTGCCGGGCACCGAACAGCACAAGGAGCAGTCCCAGCCCGAGCTTGAGGCCGCCCACCCAGGTGGCCGGATGATGCTGGGCGGACGCACCGCCGGGGCCGCCGATCACCAGCATCACCGCACCCAGTGCCGAAAGCCCCACGACCCAGCCGACGATGAACAGCAGCCCGTTGAGCAGCCCTCGGGGCGTGACCAGTACGAGGATGATCGCGATGATCGGGAGCGGGCTGATCGCGACACCAGCCGCCAGACCCAGGACATCGCCGAGAACTTTACCCATGGCGCCCTCCGGGCGGCGATCAGGGATGAACCGGCCGACCGGGCCCGGCCCCGGTCGTCGTCTCCAGCCCCCGCGAGCTCCTCCGTCGTTCGCCGAGCACCTGGAGAACCTCTCAACAGTCATCATCGACCGCATCGGCGGGCCGCGCGACACCGACGGACGAGAAGCGAGCCACGACCGCGTCCGAGCGGCCCTGCGGACAGTTCTTCGCGCCGACCTGCCCGACCCGGAGACGGCCGCCTTCAACGCGCGGCAGCCGTCCACCCGTGCCTACGCTGACTATGAGCAGGGCCTGGGCCCGCGAACGTCGTGGCTGTCGTCAGGCAGCGATGTGGCGTCGTACGGGTCGGCCCGGAGTACGAGGCGCCGCTCTTACGAGCGGAGCTGCCGATGAGAAACGGCCGATTCATGCCATCACGGTTCATCCCTTACACGCAGGACGCCGAAACCGCTGAGCCCGACTTCGACGACAAGCTGCGGACAGTGATCGGGAAGACCGAGCGGTACATCACCGAATCGGTCACGACCGAAGGCACCGGCGCCGCGGTGCGTGACGCGCACGCCAAGGGTTACGGACTCGTCAGAGGAGAAATCGAAATCCTCGACCGGCTCCCCGCCGAGTACGCCCAGGGCATTTACGCGACGCCAGGACGCCACGATGCCCTCATGCGGTTCTCCAACGGCTCTCCGCATGCCGGAGCCGACGCACGGCTCGGCCGTGCGACCGGGCTGGCTCTCAAGATCTTCGACATCGACGGTCCGACCCTCCTGGACGACGAGCCCGACACCCGCACCTTCGACTACGCCCTCATCAACGCACCGGTCTTCTTCTGCAACACCGTTGAGCACTACCTGTTCATCCAGGAACTCTTCCTCGAAGCACCCGCCTATTTCGCCCAGGGTGCGCCCGGCCGGCATCGCTTCTACCGCGACTTCGTGACGGGAAAGGGCACCCTGGAGCAGGACGAGTGGGCGTGGGACGAGTTCCTGGCGTTCCTCAGGGTGTCGCAGCCGCCCTCGGTGAACGTTCTGCTGTCGACCTACTGGACGATGGGCGCGGTCCGGCACGGCGACCACATCGCCAAGGTGCGTATCGCCCCCGCCCCCTCCTCCGCCGAAGCGGTGGTCCGGCGCACCATCGACCTGACATCGGCGGCAGAGGTGTTCCGGCCGGCTCTGGTCTCCGAACTGCAGGAAAGGCCCTACGCGTTCGACATCCAGGTCCAGCTGTGCACCGGCCTGGACCGGATGCCGGTCGAGGACGTCACCGTCGAGTGGCCCGAGCAGCTTTCCCCGTTCGTCACGGTGGCCAGGCTGCGCCTCCCGCAGCAGGACATCTCCGACGAGGAGAACCTCAAGAGGATGGACGCGCTCTCCTTCACTCCGTGGCGGGTGACCGCCGCGCACGCGCCCCTCGGCAGCATCATGCGCGCACGCAAGGAGGTCTACCGCCGCTCCTCCATCGTGCGCCACCAGCTCAATCGTCAAGAGCGCACGGAGCCGCGCAGTGCCGACGAGGTGCTGCGACTGCCCTCCCGGCAGCCGGGATGAGCGCGAGGCCCATCCGGTACAGGTGCAAGACGTTCCGGGCTGCGTTGTGGTCGGCATTGCCCGACCAGCCACAGTCGGGGTTCTTGCACACGAACACGGCCTGGCTCTCCCGGTTGCCGGGCGTGGTGAAGCCGCACGCTGAGCAGCGTTGGGAGGTGCCGGGGGCGGGGACCTTGTGCAGGGTGCCGCCGAGCCGGGCGGTCTTGTACGTCAGCAGGGTGACGGTGCGGCCCCATGCCTCCCCGCTGATGGAGCGGTTCAGCCCGGACTTCTGGGCAACGTTCTTCCCTGGCTCCTCGATGGTTCCCCTGGCCGACTTGACCATGTTCGTGATGGTGAGTGCTTCGACCACGACGGTGCCGTAGGTGCGGGCGATGGCGGTGGTCGTCTGGTGCTGCCAGTCCAGGGCCCGGCGCTTGGCTTTCGCGCGGAGTCCTGCGATCTGGTCGTAGGTGCGGTGCAGCCGGCGGCTGGTGCGCTCGCCGGGCTTGCGGTGCTGCTTGCGCTGCGCGGCGCGCCGCTCCAGGTGCAGAAGCCTGGCCTTCTCCTTCTCCGTCAGCCATTCGCCGTGCTCGTACGTCTTGCCGTCCGAGAGGGCGATGGGCACGGTGATGCCCACGTCGATGCCGACGTCCGGCCCCTGGTGGGGCTCGGGCTTGACCTCCAAGGTCTGGACACGGAAGGCGATGTGCCAGCCGAGCGCGTCCTTGACCAGCCGTGCCCCGGTGATCCGGTTCTCCGCGCCTGCACGCTTGCCCACGGGCAGGTCCTTGGTCCACCGGAAGCGGACCCGGCCCACCTTGGGAATGTTGACCATGCCCCAGCGGCGGTGCACGCGCACGATGTTCAGGTCCCGGCCCTGAGGGACGTCCACGGACATCACCGTGCGGAACCGGCCCTTGAAGTTCGGGGCGTCGGCGCGGCCCTCCCAGCAGTTCTTCCACGCCTGGAAGTACGTCTTGAGTACCGCTTGCGCGGCCTGCGCGGGAAGGACAGCAAGGAAGTCGATGTCCTTGCGGGCCTGTCGTACGGCGGCATCCGCGTGTCCGAGAGTCCGCTTTTCCTTCGGCATCATCTGCCACCAGGCGTGCAGCAGGTTCCACATGGTGCGGGCCGCGTGCGCCTGGCCATCAGTCCTCAACACCTCGGCAGGCGACAGCGCAAGCCGGGCACGATGCCCGAACTGCCGCTTGACCACGGTGTCTTGACTCACGATCGAGACCATAGCATTGGTTTATGTCACCGCGCTGGAACCCTAATCCCGATGTCAGAACCGGTCGCCATGTTGTCTACAACCTGCATGTTCATTTGGTTTTTGTCACGAAGTACCGGCGGAAGGCGTTCACCGACGCCATGCTGACCCGCACCGAAGAGATCATGCGGGAGGTCTGCGCCGACTTCAAGGCCGAGCTGAAACAGTTCAACGGCGAACAGGACCACGTCCACCTGCTCGTGCACTACCCGCCGAAGGTGCAGCTCTCCAAACTGGTCAACTCCCTCAAGGGCGTCAGTTCCCGCAGGCTCCGCCAGGAGTACAACGCACATGTACGCCGGTACCTGTGGGGCGGACACTTCTGGTCCGGCTCCTACTTCGCCGGATCCTGCGGCGGAGCACCCCTGACCGTCGTCAAGCAGTACATCGAAAACCAGCAGCGCCCCGTCCGACCTCACCCCGGAGGCGCAGAGCACTCCGGCGCTCTGCGCCTCCGGGCCAAGGATGACCTTCACCCCCGCCCTGAAGGGCGGAGCACTGGCCAAGACCAGAGGTAGAAGGCCCTCGCCCCTCGCCGCTCCCTCTCGACGAGGCGAGCTGATCACCGAACAGCCGGTGAACCCCGGACAGCTCTGCAGTGCTCAGCGGGCCAGGCGGCCCAGCAGAGAACCGGCGGCGACGATCCCGGCCAGCGCCGCGAACGCGAGGACGGCGAGGTCGAGGCCCAGGTGTGCCTGGGTGCCGATGAGCAGTCCGCGCAGGGCGTCGACCTCGTAGGTCAGCGGGTTCACCTTGCTGACGGCCTGGAGCCAGCCGGGCATCAGGGCGACCGGGTAGAGCGCGTTGGAGGCGAAGAAGAGCGGCATCGTGATGGCCTGGCCGATGCCCATCAGCCGGTCGCGGGTCAGGACGATCCCGGCGATCGACATCGACAGGCAGGAGAAGAACGCCGAGGCGAGGAGGACCACCACGACCACGCCGAGCAGCCGCAGCGGGTTCCAGGTCATGCCGACACCGATCAGCGCGGCGATCACGATGACGACCGCCGCCTGGATCACGGCCTTCACCCCGGCGGCGAAGGCCTTGCCGGTCACCAGGGCGGTCCGGGGCGTCGGCGTGACCATGAGTTTGGTGAGGACGCCCGAGTCCCGCTCCCAGATGATCATGATTCCGTAGAAGATCGCGATGAACATGGCGGACTGGGCGATGATGCCCGGCGCCAGGAAGTCGAGATAGGGGACGCCGCCGGTCGGGATGGCGTGGATACGGGAGAACGTCACGCCGAAGATCAGCAGCCAGAGCGCGGGCTGGACGGCGCGGGTGTAGATCTCGGTACGGTCGTGGCGCAGCTTCTGCAGTTCGACGACGCACATCGCGGTGACGCGCGCGGGGACGACGCGCCAGCCGGTGCGGGGCGGTGGCGGGGTCAGCAGCAGCGCGAAGCGCTGATCCGGCGGGACGGACTCAGCCGAGGCGGGATGCGGTGCGACGGGTACGGCGGACATCTCGGAACGCTCCTCTCTCCTCGTTCTCCGCGGCGGAACCGGGGTCGTTCAGTCCGCTTCCGGAGTGGTATCGGAAGACGTCCTCCAGGGACGGTGGCAAAAGGCCCGTCTCGCCCGATTCCCGGCGGTGGGCGACGAGCTCGCTCTTGAGCTGGGCGGGGGTTCCGAGCGCGCGGAGTCTGCCGAGGTGCATCAGCGCGAGCCGGTCGCAGCGCTGGTCGGCCTCGTCCATGGAGTGGGTGGTGACCAGCACGGTCATGCCGGTGCCGACCCGTATCTCGGTGATGCGGTCCCAGACACTGTCCCGTGCGATCGGGTCCAGGCCGATGGTCGGCTCGTCCAGGATCATCAGCCGGGGCGCGCTGACCAGGGCCTGCGCGAGTTCGAGGCGGCGGACCATGCCGCCGGAGTACGTGGCGGCGAGCCGGTGCGCGACATCGCCGAGGCCGACCGCGTCCAGCGCCTGGGAGACCCGCGCGGCGCGCTGGCGGCGGGGCACGTCGAAGACGCGGGCGAAGAGCTGGACGTTCTCCCGGCCGGTGAGGCTCGCATCGGCCGACAGCTGCTGCGGTACGTAGCCGAGCAGGCGCCGTACCGCCATCTTCTGCCGGGCCGCGTCATGGCCGAACACCTCGATGACGCCGGGCGGTACGGGCAGGAGCGTGGTGATCGCGCGCATCGTGGTGGTCTTGCCCGCGCCGTTGGGCCCCAGGAGGCCGAACACCTCCCCCTGGCCGACCAGCAGGTCCAGGCCGTCGACGGCCTTCGCGTCGCCGAAGCTGTAGCTCAGACCGGTGCAGTTGAGGGCGGGGGCGGTTTCCGTGGTCACGCGGTCTCATCCCCTTCGCGCAGCGAGGCGGCGAGTCTGTGCAGAGCCGGGAGTGCGGCGGCGAGTGCCGCCCGGTCGGCCGCGTCGAGCCCGGCCAGGTGCTCGCGGAAGAGCGCCTCGCGACGGGCGTGCCAGTCGTGCAGCCTCCCGATCCCTGCGGGGGTCGGATGCAGCAGCGCGGCCCGCCCGTCCCCGGGGTCCTTCTCCCGTCGCAGCAGTCCTTCGGCGACGAGGTGGTTCACCAGGGTGCTGACCGAGTTGGGCGCGAGACAGAGGCTGTGTGCGGCCGTGGAGACGCGGATGCCGGGTCGGTCGGCCGCCAGCCGCAGCAGTTCGGCGTGCGCCCCGCGCAGCCGGGGCGCCGGCAGGCCGCTCCACAGCCGCCGTCGGGCGAGCCTCTGGATGCGGGGCAGAAGTCCGGCGAGCTCATCAGGTAGATCACCCGCCACCATTTGTCCATTTTAACTCTGTACGAGAGCTAATGTCCCTGCCGTTTTTGCCCGTACGGAAACGGGGCGCCCGCCATCTCGGTGGAACCGGAGTACCCCCGCGCGGTCAGTGGCCGGCGAACCGCTCGCCGCACCGGCTGCAGAACACCGGCTCCGGGTCCTGCGAGAGCCGCCCGCACCCGGGGCAGACCCGGTCCAGCATGCAGGGCGCCTCGCCGCCCTCGTACCCGGCCGGGGGCGCGACCGAGGACTTGATGGTCAGGCCGGGGCGTCGGCGGTGAACGGTCACATAGGCCAGACCGTCCGGCCCCGCGGCAAGGGCGCGGCGGGAGGTGCGGGGCAGCCAGACGACGGTGGTCGGCGTCAGGTCCAGCTCGCCGTCCCCGGCGGCGACCCGGCCGCTGCCCGCGACGACGACGAGAAGGACGTCCAGGACATCCTCCTGATGCTCACCTACCTCCGCGCCCGGCGGAAGCCGTACCAGATTGGCATCCAGCTCCCGGCCCCGCTCGGCCAGTTGCCACAGCGCACCGCGGTCGTCGTGGGCGGCGGCGGTCAGCAGGTCGTCGAGTACGGCCAGTACCCGGGGTGCGGAATTCACGGCAATCAGGCTACGCCCGCCATACGCTGACCACTTTGCCCGCCGAGCCGAGGGAGCCACCGCCGTGGACCGTATGCCCGACGAGAAGTACCCGCCGATCGAGCCGTACGAGCACGGGATGCTCGATGTCGGGGAAGGCAACCTCATGTACTGGGAGGCGTGCGGCAACCCGGAGGGCAAACCCGCACTCGTCGTGCACGGCGGTCCGGGGTCGGGGTGCACCGAGCGGCCCCGGCAGTACTTCGACCCGGACCGCTATCGCGTCGTCCTCTTCGACCAGCGGGGCTGCGGCCGCTCCACCCCGCACGCGAGCGACCCGGCCGCCGACATGCGGTACAACACGACCGACCGGCTGATCGCCGACATGGAGCGGCTGCGCATCCACCTCGGGATCGGCACCTGGCTCCTGTACGGCGGGTCCTGGGGCTCGACGCTGATCCTCGCGTACGCCGAGCAGCACCCGGAGCGGGTCTCCGAGATCGTGATCCCGGCCGTCACGACGACGCGGCGCTCGGAGATCGACTGGCTGTACCGGGGCGCGGGCCGGATCTTCCCCGAGGCCTGGGACCTGTTCCGGGCGGGGGTGCCGGAGGCCGAGGGGGACGCGACCCCGGACGTCCTCGCCGCGTACGCCCGGCGGATGGAGAGCGCCGACGCCGGGGTGCGTGAGAAGGCGACGGCCGACTGGTGCGCCTGGGAGGACGCGGTGCTCTCCCAGGAGACGTACACCGGACCGCCGCCGTACAGCGGGCGCCCCGGCCGGGCGCAGCAGGCGCTGGTGCGGATCTGCTCGCACTACTTCTCCCACGGCGCCTGGCTGGAGGAGGGGCAGCTGATCCGGGACGCGGGGCGGCTGACGGGGATTCCGGGCGTGCTGGTGCACGGACGGTTCGACCTGGGCGGGCCGTTGATCACCGCGTGGGAGCTGGCGAAGGCGTGGCCGGACGCGGAGCTGACCGTGATCGGCGGCGCGGGGCATCTGGGCGGTCCGGCGACGAGCCGGGCGGTGCTGGCGGCGCTGGACCGGTTCGCCAGGCGGTGAACGGAAGCGGAATTCGTGGCGCCCGACGGCAACAGGGGCGGGGTAGGGGTCCGTTTGCCGGAGTGGCGTGGCAAGCTGTGTCTCCGCTGTATGCGCGGTAGCACTCGTACCCCCACCGGTCTCGTCATGAGCCAGTGCTGTCGCCGGACACAGCGCCTGACGAAGCCGATGTCCGAAACCATCCGTGGGGTACGACTTGAGATCGAAGCGAAGAATCTGGATCACGGCTGCCCTGGCCACGTCCGCCGTGACGGGCGTCCTGGTCTTCGAGGGGGTGACGGGCAACTCCTCGGTGGACACCGACGCCAAGTCCGGCCCGGCCAAGACCGACGTGCACGCGACCGCGCTGAAGGTCGACGGCGACGGCACCTCAGCCACCCTCGGCAAGCGGGACACCAAGCCGTTCAGCATGCTGGGCATCACCTGGACCGACCCGGCGGCCAAGGTCACCGGAGCCGTGGAGGTACGGGCCAGGTCCGCCGCCAACGGGAACTGGACGTCCTGGCTGCCGCTGGACACCGATATCGACGGGCGTACCGAGGCCGGCCGGTCCGGCGTACGCGGGAGCACCGAGCCGCGCTGGGTGGGCCCGTCCAACGGTGTCGAGGTACGGGTCAACGCGGGCGGCAAGGTCTCCGCGAAGCTGCCCGCGGGGCTGCGGCTGGACACCGTGGACCCGGGCCGGAGCGGCACCCTGAACGCGGACCCGGCCGCATTCGCCGCCGACATCCCCGCAGCCGATGCCACGACCGACCCCGACCCGTCGGACCCGGCCGCAACCGAGCCGCCCGCGCCGAGCGACATCACGGAACCGCCCGCCGAGGTCACACCGTCCGACCCGGCGTCACCGAGCCCTTCCGACACGGCCACGGAGGAGCCCACCCCCCCGGCGAGCGTGAGCCCTTCGCCGTCCGCGAGTTCGTCCCCGGCCGAGACCCTGCCGCCCGCGCCGCCGTCGACCGTGCCCAAGCCGCCCATCACCTCGCGTGCGGGCTGGGGTGCCGACGAGTCGATCAGCCCGGAGGCGCCGGAGTACCTGGACGCCGTCAAGGCCGTCTTCGTCCACCACACCGCGCAGACCAACACCTACTCGTGCGCCGACTCCGCGGCGATCGTGCGCGGCCTGTACGCGTACCACGTCAAGAGCAACGGCTGGAAGGACCTCGGCTACAACTTCGTGGTCGACAAGTGCGGGAAGATCTTCGAGGGCCGTAAGGGCGGCGTGGACCGGCCGGTCCTCGGAGCGCACACCTACGGCTTCAACCGGGAGTCGACCGGCATCTCGGTCATCGGCACGTACACGGACTCGGCCGCCCCGAGTGCGGTGACCACCTCGGTGGCCCGGATCGCCGCGTGGAAGCTCGGCCAGTACAAGGGCAACCCGGCGGGCAGCACCATGCTCACCGCGGGCGCCACCGGCAGCAACTACGCCGGAACGAAGTACACCACCGGTACGAAGTACACCTTCAACCAGATCTCCGGCCACCGCGACGGCTTCAACACCCAGTGCCCCGGCACCAAGCTGTACGGGCAGCTGCCCGCGATCCGCAGCCTCGCCGCGGGCCCCGTCACCGGACTGGCCATCAAGTCGGTGACCGGCGCCGGGCTCTCGGGCACGACGTACTACACCAAGTCCACGGTCACCGTGGGCTGGTCGGCGACCACCCCGAGCGCGTTCATCTCCAAGTACGAGCTGCTGGTCGACGGCAAGTCCGTCGCCACCACCGCGGGCACCGCCACCTCCGCGAAGGCCACCCTCGCCGTCGGCAGCCACCAGGTCCAGGTCCGCGCCACCCACCAGTCGGGCAAGGTCACCACGTCCGCCGCGGCCACCGTGGTCGCCGACCAGACGGCGCCCGCCTTCACCACCAAGCCGAACCTGGCCCTGCGCACCGGCACGGTGAACACCACGGCCGTCCCGATCACCCTGAAGTGGAAGGCCACCGACGCCGCTTCGCTCAAGGAGGTCAGGCTCACCGCCCCCCTCGCCAAGACCTACGGCCCGACGACCACCAGCGCCTCGCACACCGCGAAGTCGGGTGTCGCGACCGGCTGGGCCATGACCGCGTACGACCAGGCGGGCAACACCGCCGCCGCATCGGTCTCCGGCACGCCGGTCATCGTCCAGGAGAGCTCGGCGACGAAGACGGGCACCTGGACGACGAAGTCCTCGCCCAGCTACCTCGGCGGCAAGTCGTACTCCAGCTCGTCGAAGAGCGCGAGCCTGAGCTGGACGTTCACCGGCCGCTCGGTCGCCCTGGTGGCCTCCAGGGCTGCCACCTCCGGCCAGGTGTACGTCTATGTGGACGGCGTGAAGGTGTCCACGGTGGATCTGAAGTCCAGCACCACCAAGTACCGCGACGCGCTGTGGACGAAGAGCTGGTCGAGCAGCGCCAAGCACACCGTCAAGATCGTCGTCGTGGCCACATCGGGCCGGCCGACGGTCACCACCGACGGCATCGTGTACCTGAAGTGACCGAAGCAGCCGAAGCATCCGCGTAAGACATCCGCATGACGCTCTGCCCCCGGCACTCCGCCGGGGGCAGAGCGCGTTCGGGGTCCCCCTTGCTTCGAGTCCGCTCCAGGCAAGAGCACGTGCGGCCCGGCAGGGCCACGAACGCCCGGCGTCACGGTCGCGCCGGGCTCTGGGTACGACAGCGCTGATCCGGCGACCGTGCGGCTCGTGACAGGCCCGGACCGCCGCGCCAACGATCGTGCGGCCATCACCATGCGGCCATCACCAGCCACCGCCGCATACAGCCGGGCCTTCCAGAGGATTCACGGTTCGGTCAGCCGGTTCGGCGGGAGCGGGAGCGGGAGCGGGAGCGGGCCAGCCAACCGAGGGTGACAGCGATCAGGCCCACCAGCATGGCGACGTAGGCGCCGCCCAGCCCGTTGCCGGTGCCGAGACCACCGTCGGCGGTGGCCGCGACCGACCCGCCGACGACCACGGCGATCAGACCCGCCACGAGAGCCGTGACGGCCCCGTTCCGCCGGGCCCAGGTGCCGATGTGACCCTGACCGGTGGGGCGGGCCAGGGCCAGGCCGCCGTTGACCGCGCCGAGGAGGCCGACCAGTGCGGCCAAGGAGGATCCGATGCGGCCGGCGCTCAGGGTGTAGACGCTTGCGGCGACCGGCTGGACAGAGGGGTCCGCGGCCGCCGGTTCGGCGAGCGCGAGACCGCTGATCAGGGCGGCTCCGGCCACAGCAAGCACGGTGCGGACTGGCATGAGGTGCTCCTTCTCCTCACGGGAACTGGATCACCCGAGCATGTCCGCCTGACCCGCCTCCGGTCGTCCGGCGGACGCGGACACTTCGCGCTGCCGCGGACGCCGCAGGCGCCGCGCACGTACTGCGTACGTGGTAGCCGGTCACTCGTCCGCGAGCGGGACTCGCCCGAGGCCGCATCCGGCTAGGGTGCGCGCATGAGCACAGGATGGTCCGGTGTCCCGGCCGGTGTGAGGGACTGGGCGATCGCCGTCGGCGTGGCTGCGACGCTGCTGGTCACCGGCCTGTCCGGGCGGCACCCCGGCACGGGCCCCGCCCTGCTCGGCTGCACGCTGCTGGCGGCCGGCGGCCTGGCGCTCGTCCGGCGCCGCCGGACTCCCGTTCCCGTCGTGGCCGCCACCGGGCTGTGCGCGGTGGGGTACCAGGCGGCCGGTTTCGACGTGCCCGCCGTCGCGTTCCTGTTCGCGGTGTACGCGGCCGTACGGGAGGGACACCGCACCGTCACCGTGGTGGCGAGCGTGGCTGTGCTGGCCACGCTGCCCCTGGCGGCCCTGGCCTCGGGCCTGCACGACACGGGCGAGGCGTTCGCGCAGGCGCGCGGTGCCCTGGAGATCGCCTGGCTGGTCGCGGCCGGGGCCGCGGGTGAGGCGCTGCGGCAGGCCGAGCGGCGGGCGGACGAGGCCGAGCGCACCCGGGAGGAGACCGCGCGGCGCCGCGCCGACGAGGAGCGGCTGCACATCGCGCGGGAGCTGCACGATTCGCTCACCCATCAGATCTCGATCATCAAGGTGCAGTCCGAAGTCGCCGTCCACGTGGCCCGCCGGCGTGGCGAACAGGTGTCGGAGGCTCTGCTGGCGATCCAGGCGGCCGGACGTGAGGCGACTCGGGAGCTGCGCGCGACCCTGGGGGCGCTACGCGACGACGAGACGACCCCGCCGCGTGGGCTCGACGATGTCCCGGAACTGGTGGAACGGGCCCGTTCCATCGGCCTGGATACGACGCTGACGATCGAAGGACGACGACACGACGTGCCGGCCGCGGTGGACCGGACCGTCTACCGGATCGTTCAGGAGTCGCTCACCAACATCGCCCGTCACGCGGACGCCGCCACGGCGTCGGTCCGGATCAACTGCCGTCCGGACGCCCTCGCGATACGCATCGATGACGACGGCAAGGCCGCGCCGGACACCGCCCCGACGCCCGGTGTCGGGCTGCTCGGCATGCGCGAACGAGTCACCGCCCTCGGCGGCCGGCTGCGCGCCGAACCGCGCGGCCAGGGCGGCTTCACCGTCCAGGCCGAACTCCCCGTGGATCAGATGTCGTGATCCGTGTCCTGCTGGTCGACGACCAGCCGCTCATTCGCAGCGGATTCCGCGCGCTCCTCGACCTCGAAGACGACATCGGGGTGGTGGCCGAGGCCGCCGACGGGAAGGAGGGCCTGGCTCTGGCCAGGGAACACCTGCCCGACGTCGCTCTCATCGACATCCAGATGCCGGTCATCGACGGCATCGAGGCGACCCGGCGCATCGCCGCGGACCCGACCCTGGCCCAGGTGCACGTCGTCATCCTGACCAACTACGGCTTGGACGAATACGTCTTCCACGCGCTGCGCGCCGGCGCTGCCGGATTCCTCGTCAAGGACATCGTGCCGGAAGACTTCCTGCACGCCGTACGCGTCGCCGCGCGCGGCGACGCCCTGCTCGCACCCTCGATCACCCGCAAGCTCATCAACAGGTACGTCACCCAGCCGCTCGACACCGGCACCGAAACGGCGCTGGAAGAGCTGACCAACCGCGAACGCGAGGCCGTCGCCCTGGTCGCGCAGGGCCTGTCCAACGACCAGATCGCCGACCGCATGGTGATCAGCCCGATGACCGCGAAGACCCACATCAACCGGGCCATGACCAAACTCCACGCCCGTGACCGCGGTCAGCTCGTAGTCCTCGCCTACGAATCCGGCCTGGTGACCCCACGCAGCTCCTGACATCCGCGGTCGGGGTGCAGGCCTGCCCGCCGATGACCTCTTACCTACAACCTGATTCCGCCGCTGCCCCGTCCCCGTTCGGGGGCGAGGGCGGCGGCGGCCCGTTGTGAGTCCGGGTCGGAGCGAGGCGTCGAGTTCCTTGAGCGTCTCCCCGAGCCAGCTCAGGCATGGGCGGCGCGGTGGCCATCGTGCTCGCGGCACGCCACCCGCAGCTGGTGGCCCGGCTGGTGCTGGTCGACGCCAATCTGGACCCGGTCGCCCCCGACCCGGTCAGGCCGGGCAGCAGCGGCCTCGCCCGGTACACGGAAGAGGAGTTCCTGGCCGGCGGCCTGGAGGAAGTGCGTGACCGGGTGGGGCCCCACTGGTGGGCGACCATGCGACTCGCGGGTCCCGAGGCACTGCACCGCACCGCCGTGCATCTCGCCCGCGGAACGACGCCGACGATGCGCGAGCTACTGCTGGACCTGAAGATTCCGCGCACGTATCTGCGCCCCCCGGACAACGGACCGCTGCCCGGCGAGGACGCGCTGATCGAGAACGGGGTGCGGGTCGTGGCGATCCCGGGCTGCGGGCACAACATCATGCTGGACAACCCGGAGGCGTTCGCCGAGGAGACGGCGCCGGCCGTCAACGCCTGAGACGGAGGGGTGCGCGTCGGACGCGACGGGCCTGGGCTCGCGCCCATGGCGCGGGGTTGCGGGCAGGGCCATCAGCGCGGCCCCGGCCTCCTGCAACGAGGCCTACCGGGGTACCGCGTCACGCTCCGACGGCGGACGCCACAGCGACGACGACGAACATCAGCACGAGTACGGCGGCCATGATGCGGTTTCTGGTCTTCGAGTCCACCCTCCGAGCGTAACCGCCCATCTCAGTGACCCAGCGACCAGGATGCGATCACCTCGTACCGCGGCTGCTCGCCCCGCACCCCGGCGACCGGCAGGTTGCTGCGTACGAGGGCGAGCTCGCCGACCTCCCACGGGGTGCCCTCGAAGCCTCCGAGAGCCTCGACGAAGGGGCGCAGGTCGGCCTCGGTGCGGCTGCGGGCGAGAGTGAGGTGCGCGCTGTAGCGGCGGTGCTGCTCCATCGGGATGCCGGTGCGGCGGGCGGCGGCGTCGGCCCGTTCGGCGAGGAACCGCAACGTGTCGATCTCACCCGCGGCCCCGACCCACAGCACCCGCCCACCGAACCGGCCGCCACTGTGGAGGCGCAGCGGGAAGGGCTCGGTGCGGCTGGCCGCCCGTGCGAGGCGCACCCGCAGCTCGGGCAGCAGCCCCTCGTCCACGGCCCCGAGGAACGCGAGCGTGAAGTGCCACGCCGGCTCACCGGTCCAGCGCAGTCTCCCGGCACCGGGAAGCGCGCGCAGCGGGGCGACGGCGCGGCCCAGTTCCTGGAGGGCGGGGGCGGGCGGCAGAACGGCGACGAAGAGTCTGAGGCTGCTCATGGGCCGAGTGTCGCACCGTAACGGCGTGTCTTCGTCTCCGTGCGTATCGTTGTACTACGCGGCTGCCCGCGCCCGTGCGGCAGCGGGGAGGAGCGGCACGATGACCGTCGTGGACACCGACAGGATCGAGATGGCCGACAGCAGCGACGAGCGCACTCTGGACATGATGTTCGAGTGGCTTGAGCCCACCCCCGAGGGATTCAAGGTAGAGATCGTCGAGGGGAACATCTACATGTCGCCGCAGCGGGACACCCACTGGGAGGTCATCTTCGACATCGTCGAGCAACTGCGTGCCAGGTACCCGCGACAGCGGCTGAAGTCCGATGTGCGCATCGACTTCCCGGGCCGTCTCAACGGCTTCGCTTCCGATGTCGTCGCCCTGGCCGAGGACGCCACCAAGGACTCCAAGGGCCGCTGGCGCTACCAGGACATCGAGTTCGTGGCCGAGGTGATCTCCAAGGACACCGCCGCCAACGACTACGGGGCGAAGAAAGCCACGTACGCCACCGCCGGCGTACCCGTGTACGTCATCGTCGACCCGTACACCGGCACGTGGCATCTCCACACGCTCCCGAAGGACGACGAGTACCGCAGCGTGCTGAGCCTGGACTTCGGCACCCCGATCGACCTCACCGCGACCCTTGTGGGCCTCACCCTGGAGACGGGCGAGTTCCCCCGCGACTGACACGGGCCCCGTACGCGACACGGGCCCCGACCGGTCGATACCGGTCGGGGCCCGTGGCACGTGCTTCGCGGCCGGCCCTCAGGCCGCCGTGGCCAGCTCTTCACGCGGGACGAACCGCACGTGCGGGCGGCCCGGGCGGAGGTCGACCTTGAGGCGGAGGCCGCCCACGCGGGCCAGCATGAAACCGACGCCCAGTGCGGCCACCAGTGAGAACGCACCGCCGACCGCCATGCCCGTACGGACCCCGTAGGCGTCGCTGACCCAGCCGACGATCGGGGCGCCCACCGGCGTACCACCGGCGAAGACCATCATGTACAGGCTCATGACCCGGCCGCGCATCGCCGGGTCGGCGGCCATCTGGACGCTCGTGTTCGCGATGATGTTGGTCGTCAGGCCGATCATGCCGATCGGGACCAGCAGGATCGCGAAGAGCCAGACGGTCGGCGACAGGGCGGCGACGATCTCCAGCAGACCGAACGCCGTGCCGGCGGCCACCAGTGTCCGCAGCCGCGAGGAGCGGCGGCGGGCGACGAGCAGGGCGCCGGCGAGGGAGCCGGCCGCCATGAGGATGTTGAAGAACGAGTACATCCCGGCGCCACCGTGGAAGATCTCGTCCGCGAAGGCCGTGAGCCAGATCGGGAAGTTGAACCCGAACGTGCCGACGAAGCCGACCAGGACGATCGGCCAGATCAGCTCGGGGCGGCCGGAGACATAGCGCAGGCCTTCCCGCAGCTGCCCCTTGGCGCGCGGCACGACGGTGGTCTTGTGCAGCTCACTCGTACGCATCAGCATCAGGCCGACGAGCGGGGCCGCGAAGGACAGGCCGTTGAGCATGAAGGCCCAGCCGCTGCCGACCGTGGTGATCAGGACACCCGCGACGGCGGGGCCGATGAGCCGGGCGGACTGGAAGTTCGCCGAGTTGAGGCTGACCGCGTTCCGCAGCTGGGCGGGACCCACCATCTCGGCGACGAACGCCTGGCGGGCCGGGTTGTCGACGACCGTCACCATGCCGAGCAGGAACGCGATGAGGTAGACGTGCCACACCTGGACGACACCGGAGAGCGTGAGCACCGCAAGGGCGATCCCGCACAGGCCGAGAGCCGCCTGGCTGACGAGAAGAAGCTTCCGCTTCGGGAGGCGGTCGGCGATGACGCCGCCGTACAGGCCGAAGAGAAGCATCGGAAGAAACTGGAGGGCCGTGGTGATGCCGACGGCGGTGGCGGACCCGGTGAGGCTCAGGACGAGCCAGTCCTGCGTGATGCGGGACATCCAGGTACCGGTGTTGGAGATCACGGCGCCCGTGGCGAACAGGCGGTAGTTACGGATCTTCAGCGACGAGAAGGTCCCGCCGGGCTTGCTCTCGTGGGTGGAAGTCGGTGCGGGGGCGGAGTCTGCTCCGGATCCCGTACTCAAAAGGGTTCGCCTCCTCGGGCGTATACATTTCGCTGACTGACGGGATGCGGCGGTACGGGCGGTGCGCCGGCTGTGGTCCGGCGCGGCCGGCCCCGCTACAGGTGGGCGAGCTTCTCCAGTACGGGCGCCGCCTTGCGCAGCGTCTCCCACTCTTCCTCGTCCAGGCCCTCGGCGAGGGTGGTCAGCCAGGCGTTCCGCTTGGAGCGGCTCTCTTCGAGCATGGCTTCCGCCTGTTCGGTCTGGCTGACCATCTTCTGGCGACGGTCATCGGGGTGCGGTTCCAGTCTGACCAGCCCCTTGGCTTCCAGCAGCGCGACGATGCGAGTCATCGACGGAGGCTGCACATGCTCCTTGCGGGCCAGCTCACCGGGCGTGGCCGAACCGCAGCGGGCGAGCGTGCCGAGCACCGACATCTCGGTGGGGCTCAGCGACTCGTCGACGCGCTGGTGCTTCAGGCGTCGGCCGAGCAGCATCACGGCGGAGCGAAGGGAGCTCACGGCGGCCGCACTGTCGCCGTCGTGGATCAGGTCAGGCATGTTTATTAGAGTAACTCATTACCTACCCTAAAGACCATTCGTGTTACACGCGCGAGAGCAACAGCACCCAATCGATCACCCGAACGAGTGAGTCGGATCCGGAAAGTGACGCGAAACGACCTCGTGGGCCGTAACCCTGCTTGCCATGGGATCGACTGTGCTCAGCCTGCGGATAGACGGTGAGCTGCTCGACCGGCTCAGGCAGCATGCCGCCAAACGCGGAATGAGCGTCCAGGACTATGTCGTCCGGACGCTCATTCGCGATGACTTCGACGAGCGCTTCAAGGCGGCCGTCGACGAGACGGAGAAGTTCTACGGTTCGGAAGGGACCGCAGGGATCAGGGCGGAAGAGGTCACGTGAGGCCGAGGGCCGGCATCGCGTAGTAGAAGACGAAGACCGCCGACACCACGTACATGGCCGCCGGCACCTCGCGCCAGCGCCCGGCCACGACCCGCAGCACGGAGAAGGCGATGAAGCCGATGCCGATGCCGTTGGTGATCGAGTACGTGAACGGCATCATCAGCATGGCCAGGAAGGCCGGGATGGCGAGCGTGTAGTCGCTCCAGTCGATGTCCCGCACCGAACCCGAGATGATCAGGAAGCCGACCGCCAGCAGCGCCGGGGTGGCCGCCTGCGACGGGACCATGGTCGCCAACGGCGTCAGGAACAGCGCCACCGTGAACAGCAGACCCGTCACGACGCTCGCGAGGCCGGTGCGGGCGCCCTCACCGACACCCGCCGTGGACTCCACGAAGCAGGTGCCCGCCGAGGCGGAGCTCGCACCGCCCGCGGCGACCGCGATGCCGTCGACGAACAGCACCTTGTTGATGCCGGGGAAGTTCCCGTCCTTGTCCGTCAGCTTCGCCTCGTCGCCGACACCGAGGATGGTGCCCATCGCGTCGAAGAAGCAGGACAGCAGCACGGTGAAGACGAACAGGATGCCGGTGAGCACACCGACCTTCTCGAAGCCGCCGAACAGACTGACGTTGCCGATCAGCCCGAAGTCCGGGGTGGCGACCGGGTTGCCCGGCCACTGCGGGACGGTCAGACCCCATGCCTCGCCCGGCAGATCGGCGACCGCGTCGATGATCATCGCGACGACCGTCATCGCGACGATGGAGATCAGGATCGCGCCCGGGACCTTGCGGACGATCAGCGCGAGGGTGAGCAGCGCGCCGAGGATGAAGACCAGAACCGGCCAGCCGTTGAGGTGACCGTCGCTGCCGAGCTGGAGCGGCACGGTGGTGTGCGCGGCGTCCGGGATACGGGAGACGAAGCCCGAGTCGACCAGGCCGATCAGCAGGATGAAAAGACCGATACCGATCGCGATGCCCTTGCGGAGCGACTTCGGTACGGCGTGCATCACGCGTTCCCGAAGCCCGGTCGCGACCAGCAGCATGACCACGATGCCCGCGAGGACGACCATGCCCATCGCGTCCGGCCAGCTCATCCTGGGGGCGAGCTGGAGGGCCACGACGGTGTTGACGCCGAGGCCGGCGGCCAGCGCGATCGGCACATTGCCGATGACGCCCATCAGGAGCGTGGAGAACGCGGCGGTCAGCACGGTGGCGGTGACCAGCTGGCCGCCGTCGAGCTGGTGCCCGTACATGTCCTTCGCGCTGCCGAGGATGATCGGGTTCAGCACGATGATGTACGCCATTGCGAAGAACGTGGCGAATCCGCCGCGGATCTCGCGCGCAACCGACGACCCCCGCTCGGAGATCTTGAAGAAACGATCCAGGCTGTTGTGCGGCTGAGGAGCCGGAGACTGCTTGAAGTCGACCGAAGCGGTGGCCGAGGGGGACATGTATGACCTCAGTCGTACGTAGAGGGGGGGTTAAAAGTGGTCAGCTTTGGACTTTTACACGAATAATTCGGGACAGTCGTAAGCAGATTCAGTATGAATACATAAGGCGAAGATCGCTATCTCCGCGCGTAGACCCTTGAGTCCCTTGGCCTGACGTCCTTTGTGCATGCCGCCTTCACGGGGTACGGGAGGGGGTCGCAGGTGGGCCCATACACTGAGGTCATGGCGAAGTGGACACCGAAGCACGAGGCACCCGAGCCCCTGGAGGGGCCCGTCGTCGCCACCATCACCGGCGGCACGATCCTCTGGTTCGTCCTCTTCCTGGTCCAGCTGCCGTTCTACGGCTGGTTCGACGACCACGGCCACCTGTGGTGGCTGTGGACCTGCCTGGCCGGTGCGGGGCTCGGCCTGATCGGCATCTGGTACGTACGGGGGCGCGACGCGGCGATCAAGCGGGCGGCCGCGGCTGCGGATTCCGGTGCTTCCACGCCGAGCGCCGGGACGGACACGGAGGGCACGTCGGACGCCACGGCGTGAAACCGGCCGACGCCTCGTGTTGCCGCCGCGGCACCGTCCAATACCGCCCGGGATCAGGACCTCCGTACCACCGCAGGGCCATTCCCCTCCTCCCCCGGTCTGATCTTCGGACCCCCAGTGGGTGAATCGGACGATCCACCCGTACCGTCGGAACCATGACGCAGCGGGCACCCCACTCCTTCGGCGAGCAGACCCCCGGGGCATCCGGCTCCGCCGGCCGCCCCGGACCGGCCATGATCGACGCCGGGTCCGAGCTCGACCCGGTCCACCCGATGAAACTGCCGGCCCCGGCCGTGAGCACCCGCGGGCTGACCGCGGCCGAGGTGGCCGAGCGGATCGCCCGCGGTGAGGTCAACGACGTACCCGTCCGCTCGTCCCGTTCCATCCGCGAGATCGTCCGCGCGAACGTCTTCACCCGGTTCAACCTGATCATCGGCGTGCTCTGGCTGATCATGCTGTTCGTCGCGCCGATCCAGGACAGCCTCTTCGGCTTCGTGATCATCGCCAACACCGGCATCGGCATCGTCCAGGAGTGGCGGGCCAAGAAGACCCTCGACAGCCTCGCGGTCATCGGCGAGGCCAAACCCACGGTGCGGCGCGACGGGGTCTCGGCCGAGATCTCCACCTCCGAGATCGTCCTCGGCGATCTCGTCGAGCTGGGCCCGGGCGACAAGGTCGTCGTGGACGGCACGGTCGCCGAGGCCGACAGCCTGGAGATCGACGAATCGCTGCTCACCGGCGAGGCCGACCCGGTGCTGAAGCAGCCCGGCGACCCCGTGATGTCCGGCAGCTTCGTCGTCGCGGGTGGCGGCTCGTTCGCCACCACCAAGGTCGGCCGCGAGGCCTACGCCGCACAGCTCGCCGAGGAGGCGTCCCGCTTCACCCTCGTCCAGTCCGAGCTGCGCACCGGCATCTCCACCATCCTCAAGTACGTCACCTGGATGATGGTGCCGACCGCGATCGGCCTGATCATCAGCCAGCTCGTCGTCAAGAGCAACGATGTCCAGGAGTCGGTCGCCCGGACCGTCGGCGGCATCGTCCCGATGATCCCGGAAGGCCTGGTGCTGCTCACCTCGGTCGCCTTCGCGATCGGTGTCGTACGGCTCGGCCGCAAACAGTGCCTGGTCCAGGAACTCCCCGCCATCGAGGGTCTGGCCCGCGTCGACGTCGTCTGCCTGGACAAGACCGGCACCCTCACCGAGGGTGGCATGGACGTCACCGAGGTCAGGGCGCTGAACGATGCGGACGACACGTACATACAGCGCGTGCTGGGTGCCCTCGGCGCGTCCGACCCCCGGCCCAACGCCAGCCTGCAGGCCATCGTCGACGCCTACCCCGACGGGGAGGAGTGGCGGTGCACGCAGTCACTGCCGTTCTCCTCGGCCCGCAAGTACAGCGGCGCCGCGTTCGACGAGGGCGGCGGCCGGGCGTCGGCCTGGCTCCTGGGCGCGCCCGATGTACTGCTGCCCGAGCAGGACCCGGCACTCACCGAGATCGAGCAGCTCAACGAGCAGGGGCTGCGGGTGCTGCTGCTGGCCCGCGCGCAGGGCGAGCTCGAAGGGCCGGACATCGCCGCCGGAGCCGTACCGAGCGCACTGGTCGTCCTGGAACAGCGGCTTCGGCCGGACGCCGGGGAGACGCTGGCCTACTTCGCCGACCAGCGGGTCGCCGCGAAGGTCATATCCGGCGACAACGCTGTCTCCGTCGGCGCGGTCGCCGGAAAGCTCGGCCTGCCGGGCGCCGAGAACACCCTGGACGCGCGCCGGCTGCCCGCCGACCCGGACGAAATGGCCACGGCCATGGAGGAGAACGCGGTCTTCGGCCGGGTCACCCCGCAGCAGAAGCGGGACATGGTCGGCGCGCTCCAGTCCCGCGGTCACACCGTCGCGATGACCGGCGACGGCGTCAACGACGTGCTGGCACTGAAGGACGCCGACATCGGCGTCTCCATGGGTTCGGGCTCCGAGGCGACCCGGGCCGTCGCCCAGATCGTGCTGCTCAACAACAGCTTCGCGACGCTGCCGTCCGTCGTCGCCGAGGGCCGTCGGGTGATCGGCAACATCACCCGGGTAGCCACCCTGTTCCTGACCAAGACCGTCTACTCGGTGCTGCTGGCGATCCTGGTGGTCTGCTTCCAGGTCGACTACCCGTTCCTGCCGCGCCATCTGACCCTGCTGTCGACGCTGACGATCGGCGTCCCGGCGTTCTTCCTGGCCCTCGCCCCCAACAAGGAACGGGCCCATCCGCACTTCGTGCGCCGCGTCATGCGGTACGCGATCCCGTCGGGCGTCATCGCCGCCGTCGCCACCTTCGCGACGTACCTGATCGCCCGGAGCTACTACTCCGGTACGGGTGCGCTGGACGCGGAGACCAGCGCGGCCACGCTCACGCTGTTCCTGGTCTCGATGTGGGTCCTGGCGATCATCGCCCGCCCGTACACCTGGTGGCGGATCTGCCTGGTGGCGGCGATGGGGCTGGCGTTCCTGATTGTGCTGGTGGTGCCGTGGCTGCAGAACTTCTTCGCGCTGAAGCTGGTGGGAGCGGCGATGCCGTGGACCGCGGTGGGGATCGCGGTGGTGGCGGCCGCCGGCCTGGAGTTCGCCTGGCGGCTGGTCAGCCGCCGCTTCCCGGTGTAGTTCCTGTGCTGCTCCGTACGGGGGCTACTTCACGTCGACGAAGTCGCCCGCGGTCGTGACGGCCGGAGCGGCGTTGACCGTCAGCTTCGGCAGCCGCTGCACACGGGCGGTGCTGTAGGAGTCGTAGGCCGTGCTGCTGCCGTCCTCGGCGGCCGCACCCCATGTGATTCTCCCGTCTGTCGACTCGACGAACCGGTGGCACGGGACGCGAACGGGCCGTGCCCGGGAGGACGGGAGCCGTCCCCGGACACGGCCCGGAGTGGTGCGCGGTGGTGCTTATACGTACGGAGGAACTACCGCACGTCGACGAAGTCGCCCGCGGTCGTGACGGCCGGGGTCGTGGAGGTACCGGCGAAGCTGTAGCGCCAGTAACCGTCGACCGACGCCGTGACGGTCGTCTTGAGGTTGCCGGTGCTGTTCGTCTTGATGGTCTTGACCGTGGTGTAGGTGCTGCTGGTCTTCTTGCGGAACTGGAGCTTCACCGGCTGGCCGGTGTAGCCGTGGTACGCGTGGTCCTCCCAGTTCGCCCGCGACAGCTTCCCGGTGGCCGTGATCGTCCCGCCCTTCCTCACGGGCTCCGGAGCGGCGTTGACCGTCAGCTTCGACAGCCGCTGCACACGGGCGGTGCTGTAGAAGTCGGTGTAGGCGAAGTCGGTGTTGTTACCGGCGAGGGCAGCCGCGGTGACGTGCCAGGTGCCGGCCAGGGAGTTCTTGTACAGGTCGTAGCGCGGGTCGATCGTGAAGGTCAGCTTGCAGGTCGAGGTCGTCGCGCTGGCCTTGGTGCACGTCGCCGCGTCCTCGTTCGGCAGGATGACGCCGTCGAGGCCGTCCGGCGAGGACGGGTCCGTGCCGTGCCACAGGTCGGCGTAGGCGTCGACGACACCGGACGCGTGCGACGCGGTCAGCGAGACGGAGATCGTCTTCAAGGCGGTGGTGCCGAGGACGATGTCCTTGCCGCCGTTGACGACGACCTTCGAGATGACGGGTTCCGCCGTGGCCGCGGTGGTGGCCGCGGCGGCCTTCGACGAGCCCTTGGCGGCGGTGCCGAAGACCTCGGCGGCCGATGTCGGCTTGTGCAGGTTCCCAGCGGACTGGCCATCCGCGTGGGCGGCCGGGATGGCCAGAGCGGACAGAGCCAGGGCGCCGGTAACGGCAGCAACAGTGGCACGAATGCGCATGTGTTTCCCCAGTGGAGAAAGGCCCCGCGAGTATGTGGTGCGACCCGGACGGGGCTCGTTCGGTCTGTGAGTCTGCTGACTCGAAAGACCAGACCTGCCACACATGTGAAGGGTTGTACGCCGAGCCGAATATTTTGAGGAGATCACCCTTCCGTGTCCGGGGGCTCCTCGTCTCAGTCGAACCAGCGGTCCCGGGCCAGTTCCTCCGTACGGGACGGGTCCTCCAGCAGCGCCGCGACCTCGAAGCGGCGCGGCCACTGCCCCGCCGCCCAGGCCAGGCCTGCCGCGACGCCTTCCAGCGTGGCGGCGTGCACGGTCCCGTCGGGGGTACGGCGCCAGTCCAGTTCGACACCGCCCGCGCGCAGTTCGCCGTGCTCGATGTACGCGTCCGGGGTTCCGACGCCGAGCAGGACCCGTACCGAATCCGGCACTTGGTGCTCCTCGCCCTCCGTCGTCACCTCCGCCTCGACGCTCTCGCCGAGCCTGCGCACCTGGAACAGCTCGGCCAGATCGGCCGCGCGTGTCGGGGCGACCGGGAGCAGCGGGAGCCCCCCGGCGAGCGGCAGCAGATCCGGAGCGTCCGCGATCACGGCGTCCGCCGCGTCGACGACCCGGACCTCGCCGTCGACCACGGCCCGCAATGCGTCGGGCAGCGTGACCTGTTCCGGGTCGAGATCGGCCAGGGCCGTGTACAGGGAGTGCAGTTGTACGGGGCCGACCACACGGTCCTCGTCCGCGAGCCGGCCGAGGAGTTCGGCGGCGCCGCCCGGCTCATCGAGAAGGGCGGTCACGGACGTCCTTACGCCGAGGGCACGCAGCACCTGGGCGTCGTCGAAGCCGGCCGCGTCGGCGGAGTCGTACAGTCCGGCCAACCGCGGGTCGCCGCCCGCAGACCGCAGACCGGCCGGGCGACGGCCGTCGAGCACGGGGTGGTCGCGCAGCCACCAGGCCGTGTACGGGCGGACGGACCGCGTCGTACCGTCCGGCAGCAGCACCCGCACCGGCTGGGTCAGCGCGTCGCGCAACGGCGGCTGGGCGAGCAGGGCGAGCGCCTGCGGCCAGGCGTCGTCGTCGACGAGGTCCAGGTCGCGAACGGCGACGAGTTCGGTGGCGACCGGCGGCACGGAGGCCCGCCCGTCGCCCGACCACCACCCCTCATCGTCACCGCTGCGCGGCGGCAGATTCAACTGCAGCTGGTCGAGGATGTCCTCGCACCACACGTCCACGGCGTCGAGCAGCCCGGCGTCGTCGGGCTCGGCGAAGTCGCCCTCGCGGGGCTCCAGTTCGTCCGGATCCAGGACGACATCGGCGGCCCGTACGAGGGCGAAGGTGGCGAGCACACCACAGGCGGTGAGCGGCTGATCGCCCCAACGGTCGGTCCATTCCTGGTCGCAGAGCGCCAGTTCGCCCTCCCGCATGATGGCCGCGAACGGGCTGCCGGGCAGCACGAGTTCACCGGCAGGTGCGGGTTCGCCGTCCTCGTCGGGAAGGGCGAGCGCGCCGAGCCAGGGCTCGTCGCCCGGTGCCAGTTCCGCGTCCCGCACAAGGGTGAGAACGGTCTCTGCGAGCTCTTCGGCGTCCAGCGCGTCCTCGTCCCAGATCTCGCCCGCGTCCAGCGACCCGGCGACGGCTGCCCGCACCTGCGGGGTCGTCAGCACGGCGCGGGGCGTGGCGGGCAGGGCGCCCAGCTTCTCCAGCAGTGGATGGGCGGCGTCCGGATGCGCGACCTTCAGCCCGAGCCGGGCGAGGCGCCCCAGGACGGGGCCGGTGAGCGCGTCGGGGAACGGGAGGAGGACCTGGCGGGGGCCGATGGCGGTGCGGGGGGCGGTCGGGGTCTCGGCGTCCTGTGCTTCCGGTGTACCGGCGAGCGGGACGGGCAGCCCCGAGAGACGGTCCGGGTCGATGCCGGACAGGCTGTCGTACAGCCGCCGCCACCAGCCGGGGTCGCGCTCCAGACCGGCGAGACGGTCGATCGCCTCGGTCAGCGGGACGCGGGCGATGCCGAGGGTGCGCAGTTCGCTGCGGCGCTCCAGTCCGGCGGGCAGCAGGCACGGAAGAACCTCGGCGAGCACCCGTACGGTCTCGGCGCCCACGCCTTCCAGCACCTCGGCCTCGATGGGGCGCAGCGCGGTGGTGGCCGTCTCGCGGATGCCGTCCGCCTGCGCGTCCCAGGTGTCCCACCGGTCCGTTTCGGTGGTGGCGTCGCGCGGGGCGGCAGGCTCCAGGAACGCGACGCGCGGCAGCCGCTCCAGGATCGCGCCGCGCAGGGCGCCGTCCAGTTCGCCCTTGCCGAGCGGTCCGGGGACGAGGTCGATGGTGTCGATGGACACCGGTTGCCAGTCGGCGAGCAGCTCGGCGTACGCATCGGCCGCGCGCTGCACCAGGAAGTCGGTGAGCGGTCCCGGTGCGGGGTGGCGGCGGGTGGTGTCGAGCGGCAGCGACGCGATGAGCAGCGCGGGGATACCGAGGGGTTCGTCGGTGGGGGTCGGAGCGTGGACGACGGGGACGGTGCGGGGGCGTACCGGGGCACCCTCCGCGTCCACCGGCACCGCCCAGGTGACCGCCCAGTGCGGGCGCAGCCGTTCCTCGCGGGGCCGGTCGGCCAGCAGGGCGGGCTCGACGGGGCCGTGCCGGGTGACGGTGCGCCAGCGGTGCGTACCGTGCGCGGAGTCCTCGACGTGGGTGTACGGGCCGCGCTGCGACCGGCGCAACGTCCGTACGGCGTCCGGGGTTTCGATCACGACCTCGTCGAGGCCGCGCAGGGTGAGCAGGAGCGCGTCGTCGACCGCGTCGAGCAGCCGGACCACGAGGTCCTCGGCTCCGCCGTCGCGCAGCGGGAGGACGACAACGGTGTCGTACCCGTCGGGTGCGGTGCCCTCGGCGGGCAGCGGGAGCCGCAGCAGGGGTACGTGGCCGTCGCGGCGACGGAGCTCGTCGCCGAGGCCCGGGCTGGCGACGGCCGCCTTTGCGGCGAGGTCGCGGGCCTCGGCGAGGGACCAGCGGACGCCGCCGTGCCGACCGACGACGGCGGGCTCGTCGCTCACCGCGAGCACGGCGGCGAACCCGACGCCGAACCTGCCGACGGCCCCCTCGTGACCCTCGCGCTTGGCGGAGGCGCGCAGGGTGGAGAGCGACTCCACGCCGGTGGCGTCGAGGGGGGCGCCGGTGTTGGCGGCGGCGAGTGCGGCGGGGGCGTCCGCGGTCGCCGGGTGCAGGGTGAGGCGGAGCCGGCCGGGTACCTGTGCGCGGGCGGCGGCGTCGGCGGCGTTCTGGGCCAGCTCGACGACGAGGCGGTCGCGGTAGCCGCCGAGCGCGAGGTCCTCCTCGGCGTTGGCGTCCTCGCGGAATCTGGCGGGGCCGGCGCCCCAGGCATCGAGCACGCCGCGTCGCAGCCGTGCGGTCCCGAACGGGTCGGCCCCCTCGGTCGCATTCATGCTCACGCTCTGACTCCGCTCTTTCCGGTTACGCGTTGCCCGTGCCGCCAGTGTGCGCCTGAAGGTACCGGGTCCTCTCGCCGGACGGGGCGTCGTGTCCGCGGGGTTGCCCACGGCAGGGCCGGATTCTGCCGCACCGCGCACCACCGCTCCGGTTCCGTCCTCGAACGCCGGACGGGCTGGGGTGTGCGAAATCAAGCCCGTCGAGGGGGTCCCCCCATGCCCTCAAGGCTATGGGGGAGATTGAGGACGGAACCGGTTCGCGGGGCGGGCCCGCAGGTTCGATGGCCGGGCGCGCCGGGAAAACCCCGGCCCCGCTCAGGAGTGACCGAGGTCCTCCGTCGGGCCGTCCGGTTCCGCCGGGACCGAGCCCGAGTCCCGCGCCGGACGCAACGGATACTCGTCCACCTGCATCGTGTCCAGCGCATGCGGCGCCGGCTTCGGCGGCTTCGGCATCACCGCCGCCTCCGAATGCCCACCGCACCCGTACGACAGCGACACCACATGCCCGTCCGCCGGACCGAACTCGTTCGCGCACACCCCGAACGCCTGCTTCAGCGAACCCGTCAATGGCACCAGGAACGCGCAGGTGACACAGGACGCCGGAGCCGCCTGAGCCATCGGCGTCTTCGCGCCGAACGCCTCGTCCCACCGGTCGGCCGCCGTGTGCAGCCCGTACCGCGACAGCACCCGCGCCCGCCGCATACCGAGCTCCTCCGCGACCGCGGCGATCGAGCCCCGGCTCGTCGTCGCGGGGCGCGTCGTCAGCTCCGCGTCCTCCGCGTCGACGAGGTCGGCCATCTCCTGTGACACCTCGGAGACCGCGGAGTCCGGCAGCGGCTCGTCCTCGCCGGTGTAGCCGGGCTCCAGGCGGATGTCGTCCGCCTCGGTGGGCAGCAGATCGCCGGGCCCCATGTCCCCGGGACGCAGCCGCTCGCTCCACGGCACCCACTCCGGAGCGAGGAGCGCGTCGCTGCCGGGCAGCAGCACCGTCTCGTCGAGGGTGACATTCTTCGCGCGGGATGCCCGGGCGACGGTCACCGCCCAGCGCCAGCCCCGGTAGCCCGGCTTCTCGCACTCGAAGAAGTGCGTGACGACCCGGTCTCCCTCGGAGACCACGGCCACATGCTCACCGACGACCCCCGGCGCGGCTGCTTCCTCGGCCGCCGCGCGGGCAAGGTCTACCGCCTCGGCGCACAGACGGTCGGGAACAGGGGTACGGGCCGTACGGCTTCGCGTCGTCACAGCACTCACAGGTCTCGCTTCTCTCCTACGCCAGTCTCACGAGCGCGCCAGCACATCCATCGATTCGGCCATGACGGATGCGGGCGGAGCGGACCTGGGGGCCGCGTCGACGTCCACACCCGTTGTGCCTGCCTCGGGCGCACCTTCTGCTATCCATTCTGCGGGATCGCCGATAGGCGCGCGGCCGAGAACAACCGCCGGTGGCGCGCTACGCACGCTACCCTCTCCGCCGCCCCCCGCCCACCTGCCCGTCCCAATCAAGGCCGTATCCGGCGCCGCGTCCCGTGCAAAGTCCGCCTCGGAACCGTCACAATTGCCGGCCGGCCCGCTCCGGGCAGGCCGTGCCGGGGCCGGGCGGAGCACTGACCCGACAGGGCGGAGTGCACCACGCCCCGCGCCGATCCCGGTTCGTCACCGCAGTGGCTGGGGCACTATGACGAAGTGACTTCCGCCAGGTCGCACAAGGATTCCGGCCCGCTCCGCAGGACGGGCCGGACGATCGGTCATGCCCTCCGCACCCCGTTCACCGGCACCGCAAGAGGAATCCGGAAGGCGACGCACGCCCACGGCGCCGGGGAGTCCGGGCTCGGCAAACTGATCGAACTGCACGCCGTGAACGGCGCGGGCGATGTGATGATCACGATCGCGCTCGCCTCGACGGTGTTCTTCTCCGTACCGACGGACGAGGCCCGCGGCCGCGTCGCCCTCTACCTCGCCGTCACCATGGCGCCCTTCACCCTCCTCGCGCCCGTGATCGGCCCGCTCCTGGACCATCTTCCGCACGGCCGCCGCGCCGCGATGGCCGGTGCGATGCTGGCCCGTGCGGTGCTCGCGCTCACCATGTCGGGCGCGGTCGCCACCGGCGGCCTGGAGCTGTATCCGGCCGCGCTGGGCGTCCTGGTCTGCTCGAAGGCGTACGGAGTCGTACGCAGCGCTGTCGTGCCGCGTCTGCTGCCACCCCGCTTCTCCCTGGTGAAGGCGAACTCCCGGGTCACCCTGGCCGGGCTCCTGGCGACCGGGGTCGCCGCCCCGATCGGGGCAGGGCTGCACACCATCGGGTCCGCCTGGCCGCTGTACGGCGCGTGCGTGATCTTCATCGGGGGGACCGTCCTCGCCCTCACGCTGCCGCACAAGGTCGACTCCTCGAAGGGCGAGCGGAAGGCCCGGCTGGTGCCGCCGCACGGTGTGACGTCCCCCCGGCCCGAGGCAAAGCGGAGCGGGAAGAGCGACGGAAGGGCAAGAGTCGGGGAGAAGCGGGGCGAGAAGCGGCCCGGGCTGCGGTCCGTGGGGCCGTCCGTGCTGAACGGGCTCCAGGCCAACACCGCGCACCGCGCGCTCTCCGGCTTCCTGATCTTCTTCCTGGCGTTCCTGCTCCGCGAGCAGCCGCTCGCCGGGCAGAGCGCCGCCGTCTCGCTCGGCATCGCCGGTGTGGCGGCCGGTGTCGGCAACGCGCTCGGTACGGCGGTCGGCTCCTGGCTCCGGGCCCGAGGCCCCGAAGTGATCGTCGCCTCGGTGCTGGCCCTGGCCCTGGGTGTAGCCGTGCTCGCCGCGTTCTTCTTCAGCACCGTCATGGTCGCCGCGCTCAGCGCGACGGCGGGCTTCACCCAGGCCCTGTCGAAGCTCTCGCTGGACGCGATGATCCAGCGCGACGTGCCCGAAGAGGTACGGACATCCGCGTTCGCCCGGTCCGAGACCGTGCTCCAGATGGCGTGGGTGGTCGGCGGCGGCATCGGTATCGCCCTCCCCCTCAACGGCGTACTGGGCATGTCGGTCGCCGCGGGCATCCTCGCCCTGGGCGCCGCCACGTCCGTACGGGGGCTGCTGAGCTCCGCGCGGCGCGGCTCGCCGCACCCCCGCGTGGCGTGAGCCGGAGCGACCGATAGCCTTCGGCCCATGACCGTTGCGTTCTTCTCCGGTAAGGGCCGTCGAATCGGCGTCGCTCTTGGTGCCGTGTCCGCGGGACTCCTTGTCCTCTCCGCCTGCGACAAGCCGACACCGCTCGCGACCGTAACGGTCGGCGGCAACACGGTGAACACCGAGGCGTCCTGCTACAACGACGGCAATGCCCTCAAGGCGTCCGACATCCAGGACTGCCTCAACAAGAAGGCTCAGAAGACCGTCGAGGTCGCGATGGACGACAAGGTCCGCTTCGGCGTCGACCCGGAGATCGCGGACAACGGCTGGACGCTGTTCATCAACGGCCAGCAGGCCGAGCAGGAGCCGTACAAGAAGACCTACCGGTCCATCCCGGGCAGCGCCTTCTTCTCCAGCCAGACCGGCGAGACCGTGAGCGACAAGACGCAGATCAGCATCGTGGAGACCAAGGGCAAGAAGCTCACCGGCGTCTGGCACTTCGAGCTGAAGAAGACCTCCTGACCCCCTTCCCTCCCCCTCCTGACCTCGGAGGATCCGCCCCGTGCGTGTGCTCGTCGTGACCGCTGTCCCAGCAGAACGGGACGCGGTCACGCGTGCGTTCGGGGATGTGTCCGAGGTGGCCGTGCGCGAGGTGCCGGGCGCTCGGCTCCACCGCGTGGAAGCCCCCGGCGGCTGCGGCGTCGTCGATGTCCTCGCGGGCGGCGCCGGACCGGCCGCCGCGGCCGCCGCGACGGCCTTCGGCCTTGCCTCCGGGCCGTACGACCTCGTCGTCTCGGCCGGGATCGGTGGCGGATTCGCGCCCCTCGCCCCGGTCGGCTCGCTCGTCGTCGCGAGGAGAATCGTCGCCGCGGATCTGGGCGCGGAGACTCCCGAGGGCTTTGTGCCCGTCACCGCACTCGGCTTCGGCCGTGACCGGTACCTCCCGCCCTGGTCGCTGGTACGGGACGTGGCCGCCGCCACCGGCGCGCTCACCGGCGAGATCCTCACCGTCTCCACCGTGACCGGCAGCGCCGAGCGCGCCGCCGCCCTGCTGGCCACGCACCCTCGGGCTGCCGCCGAGGCCATGGAGGGCTTCGGTGTCGCCGAGGCCGCCGAGCGGACGGGCGTACCGGTGCTGGAACTGAGGGCGGTCTCGAACGCCGTCGGCCCGCGCGACCGGGACGCCTGGCGCATCGGCGACGCGCTGGCCGCGCTCACCGGGGCGTTCGGGAAGATCGTCCCCGCACTGGAAGGTTGGACCCACCATGAACGACACGACTCGTAGCCCGTCGAATCCGTTGAACATCGCTTTCTCTCCGTGCCCGAACGACACCTTCGTCTTCGACGCCTGGGCGCACGGAAGGGTCCCCGGCGCGCCCGCCCTCGATGTCACCTTCGCCGACATCGACATCACCAACAAAATGGCCGAGCGCGGCGAACTCGACGTGCTCAAGGTTTCGTACGCGGTGCTGCCCTGGGTGCTCGACGAGTACGCGCTGCTGCCGTGCGGCGGAGCACTGGGGCGGGGCTGCGGACCGCTCGTCCTCACGAAGGAGGCGGGCACGGATCTGACGGGAAAGACCGTCGCCGTGCCGAGCGAGCGCTCCACGGCCTATCTGCTGTTCCGGCTCTGGGCGGCGGAAGTGGTACCGGGCGGGGTCGGCGAGATCGTCGTCATGCCGTTCGACGAGATCATGCCCGCCGTGCGCGACGGGAAGGTGGACGCCGGTCTCGTCATCCACGAGGCCCGTTTCACGTACCGGAACTACGGGCTGCACAACCTCGCGGACATGGGCCGGCACTGGGAGGAGACGACCGGGCTGCCGATCCCGCTCGGCGCGATCATCGCCAAGCGGTCGCTGGGCGCTGACACGCTGAAGCTGCTCGCCGAGTCGGTGCGCACCTCGGTACGGATGGCCTGGGACGACCCTCAGGCGTCACGCCCCTACGTGCTGGAGCACGCACAGGAGATGGACCCGGCCGTGGCGGACCAGCACATCGGGCTGTACGTCAACGAGTTCACCGCCGACCTCGGCGAGGACGGCTACGCGGCGATCCGCGGACTGCTGACCCGCGCCGCGGCCGAGGGGCTGGTACCGCCCCTCGGCCCGGATGCGCTGTCGTTCGTCTGAGATCCGCCGGGGGTCCGGGAGTCCGGAAGTCAGACGTCGAGCTGGTCGGCGACCGCGCGCAGCAGGCCGCCGATCTTCTTGCCGGCCGCCTTGTCGGGGTAGCGGCCGCGCTCCAGCATCGGTGTGATGTTCTCCAGCAGGGTGGTCAGGTCCTGCACGATGGACGCGAGCTCGTCCGGCTTGCGGCGCTGTGCGGCCGCGACGGACGGGGTCGGGTCCAGGATCGCCACCGAGAGCGCCTGGTCTCCCCGCTGACCTGCGACGACGCCGAATTCGACGCGCTGGCCGGGCTTGAGTGCGTCGACCCCGTCGGGAAGCACCGAGGAGTGCACGAAGACGTCACCGCCGTCGTCGCGGGAGAGGAAGCCGAAGCCCTTCTCGCTGTTGAACCATTTGACCTTGCCAGTCGGCAAAGCACGCACCCCATCTCAACCCGTATGCCGGAACAAGCCTCAGCAGGTCAGGCTATCCAGTGGTGGTGCTCCCCTGCTGGCAGCAGCCTCCCCAGGTGAAGTACCCCTCGTCAAGCCTGGTCATCCGGACTGCTGTCCAGAAACGGTGCATGCTTCTGCGCGCTGCCTGCCGCGGGGCGGGTCGTCCGTGTCGGGAACTACCCTGGCGGGGTGAGCACTACTCCTTCTGGCGCAGGTGACCGGCTCGTCCGGATCGGCGCGATCGTCTTCTTCATCGGCGCACTGGCCACGCTGGCCACGATGGCCCCGCTGTTCCTCGGAACCCATCCGCTTCCGCCCATCGCGTGGTCGCTGTGCATGCTGATGGGGGTGGGGTTCCTGATCGCCGCGGCGGGCGTGGTGCGGTCGGTGCGGGCGGGGTCACCGAAGCGGTAGCGCCGGGGTCGTCCGGCGGGCCGCTTTGTCCTCAGTCGCCGGACGGGCTTTATCTTGCTGCGGGACGGGGCTTCTGGGCCCGCCCGGCGGTCGAGGACGGAACCGGGCGCGCTCGGGGCCGAGGACGGGTTGGGTCTCCGATCCGCTGGACTCCTCCGTCCGGACACTCACAGACCTCTTCCCTGCCGCAAACGCCGCGGGATGTCCTGTCGGCTGTCCGATCACCGTCCCGCGAGACAGCAGCAGGGAACGGAAAACCGGTGGACGCATTGCCCGACCTGGCCGAGTCCCTGGCCACCGGCCACAACCTCGCCACGATGATCAGCCAACTACGCACCGCACGCGCAGATCTGACCACCCCGGCCCACCACGAGCCGCCCCCGGAACTCGGCACCCTGCTCGGCGCACCTCCCGAGCCCGGCGAGCCGACGTACTTCGGAGCAGCCACACCCGAAGGGCTCGCAACGCCGGACGCGTACGAGGACGGCCTGGGGCCTGACCTGACCGGCAGACTTTGACGAGAAAGCACCCGCCGGGAGGTCGACAACCTCGACGGGGACCACACACGGCCTTCGCCCACGGACCGGAACCGCCGGATGCAGGGATCAGTCCTGGCAGTGACTCTCCTTGACGACCCGTACGAGGGCGGCCCACGCGCCGGGCGTGGTGCGCAGTATCGCCCCGGTGGGGTCGCTGCTCTCGGTGAGTTCGACCGTGCTGTTGCTCGCGGCGACGTGCAGGCAGGATTCACCCTGTCCGCAGTACGAGGACCTCTGCCATGAGTGCTGGTGCATATCCGGTTCCTTCACTGGTCGGCGATCAGACTGTGCTCGCCGAGCGAGGGCGGGGGCTCTACCTCGTCACCCTCTACGCAGAGAGCTGGGGCGCGTACCCCATGCACAGTGGCCCGCCGGGGCAGGGCGGGAAACTGCTCCGGGTGGGTGCGCGGCGAAGACGGACGATGCTCCGTCGTACGGCTCTCAGTGATCTGGAATCGACACGGGGAACGGGCCCGGCCGACGCGCGGGGCGCCTCGCAAGGGACGCCCAGCGCTTACGTCGGCGGGCAGCCGGTGGCGGGATCACCGGAAGGTGACCGACGCTATCGCCTGGAAGTTCCAGACCGGCTCGCAGTGGGTTTCCCCTGACCATCGCACTCCACTTTCGGGGTGGTTCCTGCGGACGGGACCATCCTCCTGTGCCGGAAGCGCCCCGGCATCTCGTTGGCCACACCACGCGATCAACCGACTGCAGATCGCGTACGGGGGTTGGCCTACGTCCTCGTGGCGTAGGCGCTCCAGATCCGGAGCGGGAAGACATTGCCGCGCTCCGAATCGGGTCCGCCCACGCCCTGCATTCCCAGCAGTTGAGGGGTGCCCGGCTTGCTGCGGAACATCGTGACGGCCGTGGTCAGCCCCTTGCTGTGGCCGATGAACCAGGCCGACTTCATCCGGTCGTCCTCGCCGGTCGCGCCCGCCGAGAGGTCGTCGGCAGCCCTGGACTTGGCGAACGCGGCAAACTTCCCGTCCCGGCCCAGCCGCGTCCAGGCCACCAACCCCAGGGTGTTGTTCACATCGTTCGCCACCGAGGCGTCCATCACGCGCCGCGGCTCGGGCTTCCCGAAGCCCTCGACCACCTCGCCGTCCCGGATCACCTTGGTCACTGAGTAGGGATCGGCCCTCATGCCGTCGTTACTGAAGGCGGTGTACGCGTCCGCCATCCTGACCGCGCTCGGTGTGGACGTGCCGAGGGGAAAGGACTTGTCCAGGCGGGCCAGGCTCTCCTTGTGCAGCCCGGCCGATACCGCCAGTTCCTTCACCTTCTTCAGCCCGATGTCCTTGCCGAGCAGCGTGAAGGTGGCGTTGGACGACTTGATCAGCGCATCGCGCAGGGGCGTCGGCGCCGTGACCATCGCCTGGCCGGGACCGGCACCCGACGGGGCGGGGTGCGCCGCGTACGGGCCGTCCTTGATCAGGCGCCCCCCACTGTCGTAGCCGCTGTCCAGGGTGATCCCGTCGCCGTGCTGAAGGGCCGCTGCCAGCACGAAGGGCTTGAAGGCCGAGCCGACGGGGACGCCCGCGGTGTCGGCGTTGTTGGCGAAGTGGGTGATCGCGTCGGCTCCGCCGTACACCGCGACCACGGCCCCGTCGTCGGGCCGCACGGATGCGGCGCCGACCTCGACGTACCTGTCCTCGGGGCGCTTCTTGGGGTCGAGGTCGCGCTTGCGCACGCCCCGCACGGCCCGCTCCAGCTGCTGCACCTTGGCCTTGACGAAGGTGGTGTGCACCCGGTAGCCGCCCCGGGCGAGGTCCTTGTCGGTGAGGCCCGAGCGCCTCTTGATGTACTTGTTGGCGATGTCGACGAGATAGCCGGTCTGGCCGCCGAGGCTGGTCGGCTTGGCGGTCGGCCTCGGCTCGGGGAACTTCTGGTACGCGGCCCGCTCGGCCTTCGTCATCGTGCCGATCTCCACCTGCCGGTCGAGAACCCACTCCCAGCGGTCGACGGCTCGTTCGTGGTTGCCTTTGCCGCCTGCGGGGTCGTACTGCTCCGCCCCCTTGAGCAGGGACGCGAGCAGCGCCGCCTGGCTGGGGTCGAGGTCCTTCGCGGGGATTCCGTAGTACGCGTACGCCGCTGCCTGGATGCCGTAGGCGCCGCGGCCGAACCAGCTCGTGTTCAGATATCCCTGGAGGATCTCCTCCTTGCTCTGCTTGTTGCTCAGCTTCAGCGAGATGAAGAACTCCTTGAACTTCCGGGTGGCCGACTGCTCCTGGCTGAGATAGGTGTTCTTCACGTACTGCTGGGTGATGGTGGAGCCGCCCTGGGTCTCACCGCCTTTGACCATGCTGACGGCCGCGCGGGCGATCCCCTTCGCCGACACCCCCGAGTCGGAGTAGAAGGTCTCGTTCTCCGCGGCGATGACCGCGTGCTCCACCGAATCGGGTATGCCGGCGAGCGTGACGTTCTGCCGATTGACCGCGCCCACGCTCACCATCTGGCTGCCGTCCGCCCAGTAGTAGACGGTGCCCTGCCTGCGCGCCTCGTCGTTCTCGTCCGGGATGTCGACGGACGCGTACACCACGGCGAACAGCCCGGCCAGCGCACCGAATCCGAGCAGGATCCCGCTCAGCACCTGCCGCCACGAAGGGACCCAGCGGCGCCAGTTGCTTCTCCCCCGGCGGGGGTAGTCGACACGGAGCCCGCGAAGGCGGATCGGGCGGATGGGGCGGATGGGGCGTCGGGCCATGCTCCGGCTCCTCGTTCACCGTCCCGCACCGGTGTGGTGCGGGCTTGTGAGAGGAGATGTTCCGGATCGCGATCAGGTTGTCTCGGAGCCCCGTCCGACACGGGTGGCGAACTCGCACCGGACGACCTTTCCGGGGAAACGGTCCGCGACACCCCACTTGTCGGCCGGCGCTCAGTGAATCCGCACCCTCCGAAGGCCCTACGCCGCGTACCCGTCCAGCCAGGACGGGAACTCCGTCAGCGACGACAGGACGACGTCCGCGCCCGCCGCCCGGAGCTCCTCCGCGTCGCACGGGCCCGTGGTGACCGCCACCGAGAGCGCCCCGGCCGTGCGGGCGCCCCGGACGTCGCCGGTGTGGTCGCCCACGTACACACCCGCCCCGTGCTCGCGCAGCGCCTCCCCCTTGGCCTCCGCCCACAGACCGCCGATCACCGCATCCGGCTCGATCCCGAGGTGCGCCAGGTGCAGCTCGGCGTTCGGCAGGTGCTTTGCGGTGACGACTATCGCCCGGCCGCCCCGTTCGCGGATCGCGGCGACCGATTCCCGGGCACCCGGCAGCGCGAGGCTCGGGACGATGGCGTGTGTGGGATAGATCTCCCGGTAGCGGTCGGCGGTGGCGGCCACCGCATCGGCCGGAAACCAGTTCCGCAACTCGTCGTCGACCGGCGGACCGAGCCTGCTCACCACCAGATCCGCGTCGATCGACGTCCCCGTCTCGGCGGAAAGCGCCAGGTAGGCGGCCTTGATGCCGGGCCGGGAGTCGATGAGCGTCATGTCGAGGTCGAAGCCGACCGTCAGTGGGTGCGAAGGCATGGAATCCATTGTCACGGGGCCGCGCACGGCGGCGGTCCCGGTACGGGCCTCGGGCCCCGGAACAGCGATGCTTAGACTTAGCCAAGCCTAACTTTACTTCCGCTTTCGATTGGGTCCGATGCCAGCCGCCGCACCACGCCGTTCCAGACGCGCACTCGCGACGGCGGCGGCCGTCGCGGCGCTGCTGGTGGCGATACTTCTCAGCCTCGCCGTAGGGGCCCGCTCCATACCCCCGTCCCAGGTGATCGACGCCCTGCTGCACGGCGGGCACTCCGACGCCGCCGAAGTCATCCGGAACATGCGGGTGCCGCGCACCCTGATCGGGCTGATGGTCGGCGCGGCACTGGGCCTCGCGGGCACGGTGCTCCAGGGCATCACCCGTAACCCCATCGCCGACCCCGGCATCCTCGGCATCAGCCAGGGCGCCTCGGTGGGCGTGGTGCTGGCCATCGCGTACGCCGGGATCCACACCCTGACGGGGTACGTGTGGTTCGCGTTCGCGGGCGCGGCGATCGCCTCCGTCGCCGTGTACGCCATCGCCTCCAGCGGACGCGGGGGCGCCACCCCCGTGAAACTCGCCCTCGGCGGCGCCGCGATCAACGCGCTGCTGGTGTCGGTGACGATGGCGGTGCTGACGACCAAGGCGTCCACGCTGGACGAGTTCCGCTTCTGGCAGGTCGGCTCCATCGCCGGGCGCGAGGCCGATGTGGCCCAGCAGATCTGGCCGTTCATGCTGGTCGGGACCGTGCTCGTGCTGTCCGTCGCCCGCGGGCTCGATGCACTGGCGCTCGGCGAGGACGTGGCGAAGGGGCTCGGGCAGAAGGTCGCGACGGTACGGATCGTCGGCGGCATCGGGGCCACCGTGCTGACCGGTGTCGGCGTCGCGGCGGCCGGCCCGATCGCGTTCATCGGACTCGCCGTCCCGCACATCGCCCGCGCGATCGTCGGCAGCGACCACCGCTGGGTGCTGCCGATGGCGGCGCTGATCGGGCCCGTCATGCTGCTCGTCTCCGATGTCATCGGCCGCATCCTCTTCCCGCCGAGCGAGGTCCCGGCGGGCGTGATGACGGCGCTGATCGGCGTCCCGTTCCTGGTCACGCTGGTACGCCGGAAGGCGGTGCCCGCATGAGCGACACCACCGCCCGTGTGCGGCCCGCCGGGTACCACGTCGTACGGATCGGGGCGCGGGGCCGGTTCCTGCTGCACCGGCGGGCAGCCGTCGTCGCCGCCGTCCTCGTCGTCCTGCTGGCCGCCGTCTGTGTCGCGTACCTCTGCGTCGGTGAGAGCTTCGTCGCGCCCGGCGAGGTCGTGAAGGTGATCCTCGGGCAGCCGTCCCCCGACGAGTTGGTCGTCGGCACGCTGCGGCTGCCGCGGATGGTCGTGGGGCTGCTGGTCGGTGCGGCGTTCGGGATCGCCGGTGCGCTGATCCAGACCGTCGCCCGCAATCCGCTGGCCAGCCCCGACATCATCGGTATCAGCCAGGGGGCGAGCGCGCTCACGGTCGGCGCGATGACCTTCGGCGTCACCTCGTACACCGTGCTGCCGTACCTGTCCGTCTTGGGCGGGGTGGCCGCGGCGGCGCTCGTCTACGTCTTCGCCTGGCGCGGCGGGCTGCACGCCACCCGCTTCGTCCTCATCGGCATCGGCTTCGCCATCGCGCTGAAGTCGGTCACCACACTGTTCCTGACGAAGGGTGACTACCTGGTCGCCCAGCAGGCGCAGGTCTGGATGACCGGCTCGCTCAACGGCCGCGGCTGGTCCGAGGCCGCGCCGATCGGCTGGACGCTGCTGATCCTGCTGCCGGCCGTCCTGTGGGCCGCCCGCGCCCAGCGCACCGTCTCGATGGACGACGACACCGCGACGGCCCTCGGGGTGCGTCTCGGACGGGTACGGCTGGGGCTCGTCGCACTCGGTGTGGTCCTGGCGTCCGTGGCGACCGGGACGGCCGGTCCGGTCGACTTCGTGGCGCTGCTCGCCCCGCAGATCGCCCGCCGGATGACCCGTACCGCGCAGATCCCGCTGTTCTGCTCGGCGCTGCTCGGTGCGGTGATCGTCGTCTTCGCGGATCTGCTGGCGCGCAGGCTCTTCTCGCCCACCGAGCTGCCGGTGGGCGTTCTGACGGCGGCGGTCGGCGCCCCGTATCTGATCTGGCTGATCATCCGCGGTCACGGCGGCGGTCGCGGCCGTAGTGGAGGTACCGCATGAGCTCGACCCGTACGTCCGACGCCCCGACGACCGCGACCAGCCGGCTCACGGTGCGGGAGCTGACTCTCGCGTACGAGGACCGCACCGTCGTCCACGAGCTGGACCTCGCCGTTCCCGACGGACAGGTCACCGTCATCGTCGGCCCGAACGCCTGCGGCAAGTCGACCACGCTGCGCGCGCTCGGCCGGCTCCTCAAGCCGCGCGGCGGGGCCGTGCTCCTCGACGGCACCGAGCTGTCGAAGATCCCCACGCGGAAGATCGCCCAGTCGATCGGGCTGCTGCCGCAGACCCCGGTGGCCCCCGAGGCGATCACCGTCTGTGACCTCGTCGCCCGTGGCCGGCAGCCGCATCAGCACTGGTGGCAGCAGTGGTCGCAGGAGGACGAGCGGGCGGTCACGGACGCGATGGAGCGTACGGACATCACCGCGCTCGGCGACCGGTCGGTGGACGAGCTGTCCGGCGGGCAGCGCCAGCGTGTCTGGATCGCGATGGCGCTCGCCCAGGAGACCGATCTGCTGCTGCTCGACGAGCCGACCACGTACCTCGACATCGCGCACCAGGTGGAGGTCCTGGACCTGGTGCGCCGACTCACCGCCCCGGCGGCGGACGGCACCCGCGGCCGGACCGTCGTCACCGTGCTCCACGACCTCAACCAGGCCGCCCGCTACGCGGACCATCTGGTCGCCATGAAGGCGGGCCGGATCGTCGCCGAGGGCCACCCGAACGACATCGTCACGGCCGGTCTCGTGCGCGAGGTCTTCGGCCTGGACGCGGTGGTCGTCCCGTGCCCGGTGACGGGTTCGCCGCTCGTGGTGCCAGGGGCTCCCTGGCAGGCCACGTCGGCGTCGTGAACCCGCTCCCCGGTTTCCGGCAGGCCCGGGTGGGCGCCCGCCACGACGGTTGCCCGGCGCTGCGGTCCACGCTCCTTCCCCGGACTCCCGGCTCCTCCGCCTCGTTCGAACGGTGGAGCTCCCACGGGGCCCAGGGCCCCATCGCCCCTGGCGCCCCGGTGACCCGCAGCGGCCGGCCGCCGACACACCCGTGACCAACCACCCCGACCCCGACGAAGGGCACACACCATGACCACCCTCACCCGCCGCCGCGGACTCACCCTCGGCGCCCTCACCCTGGCCGGCGCCCTCGCGCTCTCCGCCTGTGGCTCCTCGGACTCCGACAGCGGCAACAACAACGGCTCCGGCAAGACCCACACCATGAAGACGGCCATGGGCGACGTCAAGGTCCCCGTGAACCCGCAGCGCGTCGTGGTCCTCGACACCGGTGAGCTGGACTCCGCACTCACCCTCGGCGTGCAGCCCGTCGGCGCGACGCACTCGGCGACGGAGGACGGCTTCCCCTCCTACCTGCCCGAGAGCCGGACGAAGGGCATCAAGGAGGTCGGCGAGATCGCCAACCCCAACCTGGAGACCGTCGCCTCGCTGAAGCCGGACCTCATCCTCACCAGCAAGGTCCGTGACGGTGACCGTTACGAGCAGCTCAGTGCGATCGCCCCCACCGTGATGACCGAGTCCACCGGGACCGCCTGGAAGGAGAACTTCCAGACGCACGCGGAGGCGCTCGGCAAGCAGGCCGAGGCGAAGAAGGTCGTCGCCGAGTACGACGCCCATGTCGCGGACGTGACCGAGGCGATCGGCGGCAAGAAGAAGGCAGCCGCCACGGACGTCAACTTCGTCCGCTTCGTCGAGGGCGCCGACATCCGCATCTACGGCAAGCAGAACTACATCGGCTCGATCCTCGCCGACCTCGGCGTGGGCCGCCCCGCGATCACCGACAAGGCCAAGGACGGCTTCTCGTACGACGTGTCCCCCGAGAAGATCGACCTCGCGGACGCGGACGTCATCTTCACGTCGACGTACGGCGACCCGGACAAGGCGGGAACGACCAGGACGATGAACAGCGGCCTGTGGAAGGGGCTGACGGCGTCCAAGGACGACAAGGTCTTCAAGGTCGACGACCGCCTGTGGATCGCGGGCATCGGGTACACGGCCGCGGACCAGATCCTCGACGAGTTCCAGACGGATCTGACGAAGTAGGGCGCGGGGCCCATAAGGAGCGGGGACCATCAGGAGCATCGCTCAGCGGTAACCAAGTCCCCGCAGCGTGACCTCAAACCGTGCTGCAGCGGCCCGGCGCCGGTGCTCCAGATCCGTGAACGAGACCGCGTACCTGTCGTCCCCAGGGCTGTCATTGAGCACCGAGGGAAACGGAGCGAAAGGATCCGTCTGCCGAACCGGGACGGGGCGACGTCGAGGGCCGCTCACACCGCGACGAGGCGCACCCGCTCGCCGCACAGTTTGCTCATGTCCTCAACGTCGGACGTCAGCATGACGACGGGGCGTTGCTGCCGCAGAGCCGCCTCGGCCACGGCGGCGTCGATGGCGTACTTATGGCCGTGCAGCCCAGCCGCCATCAACAGTGTCGAGGCTGCCTTCGCCTCTTCGTCGCCCACCGGGACGGTGCGCAGACCGGACAGTACCCAGGCCAACCGGGCCTTGTTGGTGCGGGCGTGCACGGCTTCGATGATGGTGAGCGCAGAGATGGCCACCTCCATCCCCCTGGACCGAGCCTCCGCGACCAGGGCCACCACCGCCTCGTCATCACTGAGCAGCTTGGAGAGCCCCTCGCTGTCGAGGACGAGTGTCCCTTCGTGGATCAGCTTGCGGCGGGCCACTGGCCCTCCTCGTCGAAGACCTCGTCGAAGACCTGCCGTGCCCGCTGCCGCGCCTGCTCGGAGACCGGGCCCTTACGACTCTCGTAGTCCGCCAGGTACTCGTCGAGCACTTGCCCCCGGAGCTCCCGCTCGACGGCCGCGGCAATGAACGCGGAGAACTCCCGCTTCCCGGCCCGGGCACGAATCGCTTCGGCGGTCCCTTCGGGCAGCGAGAGACTGACCCGCGTAGCCGGCCCCTCACCGATGCTGTACGTCGTCTCGGACATGAGCCCATCGTATCAAACGAGTAGGAAACGAAGGCTTTCATGCGTGGCGCCCTGGGAGGGCCGAGGCGCTCGCCGCGGCGCCCCACCCCGGCTACCCCTCCCTCTTCCGCGCCCGCCACACCAGGAACACCGCCGACGCCACCGCTGCCGTGCGCACCACCACCGGCCACACCCCGCTCAGCGCCTCCGCCATCCCGTCCTGCGGGATCGGCTCGCCCCAGCGGCCCTCCGTCCGGCCCCAGAGCCAGACGAGTGCACCCGTCACGACCACACCAGGAAGCCCCATCGCGGCCCATTTCGCCTCCGCGCGGGACAACTTGCGCGAGCTGTACGCGAGCAGCCAGCCACCCGCCAGGGCCAGCCAGGAGCCCATCACGGCGCCCACGACCAGCAGCACGGCGGCGAGCAGCAAAAAGGGGTGGGAGAAACCCCGGGCCCCCGACTCGCGCGGGGCGCCGCGGCGGAGGGCCGGGAGCCGTCGTCGTCGCGGCGCGGCCTCGTCGGCAGCGACATCCTCGGCCGGACCGTCGTCCGCCGGGTCGCCCGTGCGCGGGCGCGGAACGGCGTCCCGGGCCGGCGGCGGCTTCATCATGTCCGGGATCTCGACGCCACCGACGAACCCCGGCACATCGACCCCGTCGCCGAACGGCTCCGGCTCGATCCGCCACCAGTCGGGCTCGCTCCCGGACGGCCCCAGTTCGTCCGTACCGGCCATGTGCGGCGGCGAAGGCACCCGACCCGCCGCCGCTTCCGGAGCCGCGGAGTCCGCCGAGCCCTCCGCTTCCCCGTCCGGCGCCTGTGCCCGCGCCTGCGACGCGCCCTTGCCGGAACTGTCTTTCCGGAGCATCCCCTTGCGCGGACGGGGGACGCCGCGCCCCTCCTCCGCGGCAGGTTCCGGCCGCTGGGGCAGCTCCACCGTCCCGTCCGCCGACGCGGCGGCAGCGGCGACCAGTTCGTCCGGTGCGCCGAGCCTCCCGATGATGCGGCGGACCGCCGCCGGGGTGTCCGCGGACTGCGTTCCGCGCTGCCGGTCGATCTCGCCCCGGAGGGTCGAAACGAGCCTCATCCGGGTGCCCGAGGACAGCTGTTGCTGCTGTGCAAGGTCCCCGACCCGGCTCAGATAGTCGTAGACGAGCTGGTCGCTCTCGATCCCCACGCGATGGTTCCCCTCTGGCGCCCTGCACCGACGGTAGCGCCCTCGGGCCCGTCCGGAGCGACTACCGTGGGACGGATGGGGATGACCACACCACCGCGGACGCTCGCCGAAGCTCTCCGCGCCCGGGACGACGAGTCGTTGGCGGGGCTGCTGCGTGCCCGCCCCGATCTCCTCACCCCCGTACCCAGCGACATCACTCAGCTCGCGACGAGAGCCGGCACGCGCGCCTCCGTCGTACGCGCCCTGGAACACCTCGACCGGTTCGCTCTGCAGACCGCCGAGGCGCTCGCCGTGGCCCCCGACCCCGCCCCGTACGAGACGCTGCTCGGCCTCCTCACCGGCGACGGCCGGGACGACGGCGAGCACCGCGGCGACGCGGACGCGGCGATCGGGGACGCGCTGCCCGCCGCCCTGACCACCCTGCGCGAACAGGCCCTCGTCTGGGGCGAGGACGACCGGCTGCGGCTGGTGCGCACCGCTCGCGAACTCCTCGCGCCGTCCCCGCAGCACCCCTCCCCGACCGGTCTGGGCCCGACCGTCGCGGAGGCGACCGCCGGAATGTCGCCGGGCCGCCTCCAGGACATCCTGGCGACCGCCGGACTGCCCGCCACCCATGACCCGGTCTCCGCCGTGACATCCCTGTCCGCGCTCTTCACCGACCGGGCCAGGATGGGCGAGTTGCTGGACACCGCCCCCGCCGAAGCCCTGTCCGTACTGGACCGGCTGGTGTGGGGGCCGCCGTACGGGGAAGTGACCCCGAACCCCACCCCGCCCGTGAAATGGCTGCGCGACCGCGGGCTGCTGCTGCCCGTGTCGACCCGCACCGTGGTGCTGCCCCGCGAGGCCGCCCTGCATCTGCGGGCCGGGCGCGCCCACCGCGTGCCGGAACCGCAGCCGCCCTCCGTGGAGGCGGTCGCGAACCGTGATCCCCAGGCTGTGGACAGTGCCGCGGCCGGCCAGGCGTTCCTGGCGGTGACCACCGTCGAGGAGCTGCTGAAGAGCTGGAACAGCGGCGGCCCCGCGATACTGCGCGCCGGCGGGCTCAGTGTGCGCGAGCTGAAGAAGACCGCCAGCACCCTCGACGTCTCCGAGCCCGTCGCCGCGTTCTGGGTCGAACTCGCCTACGCGGCCGGGCTGCTGGCCTCCGACGGAGAGGCCGACGAACGGTACGCGCCGACGCCCGCGTACGACGACTGGGCCGAGCTCCCCGCCCAGGACCGCTGGGTGCACCTCGCCACCGCCTGGCTCGCCGCCACCCGCACCCCGGGCCTGGTCGGCGGCCAGGACGCCAAGGGCCGGGCCCTGTCCGCCCTCGGACCCGACCTCGACCGCTCCGCCGCCCCCGAGGTGCGCCACCGGGTCCTGGCCCTCCTCGCCGCCCTGCAACCGGGCACCGCTCCCGACCCGGAGACGGTGCTCGCCCGGCTGCGCTGGGAACGCCCCCTGCGCGGTGCCTCCGCCTCCGCCGGGGACACCACCGACCTGCGGTCCCGGATCGCCCTGTGGACGCTCAACGAGTCCGAGCTCCTCGGCATCACCGGCCGCGGCGCGCTCGCCGCGCACACCCGCGCCCTGCTCGGCTCCGGGCCGGCCGAGGCCGCCGCGCTGCTCGCGCCCCTCATCCCGGAGCCGCTGGACCACGTCCTGCTCCAGGCCGACCTGACGGCCGTCGCCCCCGGCCCGTTGGAGCGCCCCCTGGCGGACATGCTCTCCGCCCTCGCGGACATCGAGTCGAAGGGCGGCGCGACGGTCTACCGGTTCACCCCCGGGTCCGTACGCCGCGCCCTGGACGCCGGACAGTCCGCGGCCGATCTGCACGCGTTCCTCGCCGCCCACAGCCGTACGCCGGTGCCGCAGCCGCTCAGCTACCTCATCGACGACGTCGCCCGACGCCACGGCCATCTGCGGATCGGCGCCGCCTCCTCGTACGTGCGCTGCGACGACGAGGCCGTGCTGAACGAGATCCTCGCCGACAGGCGCTCGGCCACCCTGCGCCTGCGCCGCCTCGCACCGACGGCCCTGGCCGCCCAGGTCGACCCGGCGTCCCTGCTCGAAGGGCTGCGCGAGATGGGGTACGCGCCGGCCGCCGAGTCCGCCGAGGGCGATGTCCTGATCACCCGCGCGGGCGCCCGCCGCACCCCGCCCCGCACAGCCCCCGTCCCCGTGCCCGAGGGCCCTCCGGTCCCGGACACCACCCTGCTCGGTGCGGCGGTAAGGGCGATCCGCGCCGGGGACACGGCCGCCACGGTGGTCCGCAAGGACCCGGCCGACGCTCCCGCCGCCCCGTCCGGCTCCCTGCCCCGTACGACGTCCGCCGAGACCCTCGCCACCGTCCAGGCCGCCGCGATGACCGGCTCGGCGCTCTGGATCGGCTACGTCAACGCGGACGGCGCGGCCAGCCAGCGCGTCATCGCCCCGGTCCGGGTCGAGGGCGGGTTCGTCACGGCGTACGACCACACGGCGGACGAGGTCCGCACGTACCCGCTGCACCGCATCACCGGTGTCGCCGAACTGGCCGACGACGCCACGTCCTGAGGCTCGAACCGCTCAAGCCGGGCGCGGCGGCGACAGCGGCCACCGAGCTCCGGTCGTCCGGCCGGCCCGATCGTTCCGGAGCCGTCGCCCCGGCAGCAGCATCGGTCGTCCCTGGACCGCACACGTCCCTGTGCGGAGCAGCACACCGCCCCTCGGCCCCCGCATGCGGCACACTGGACGTTTGGCCGTTCCCGGCCGTTCCCGCAGCAGAAAGGGCCGAAGCGCGTGACCGGACCCCTCATCGTCCAAAGCGATAAGACGCTCCTCCTGGAAGTCGACCACGATCAGGCCGACGCCTGCCGTCGGGCGATCGCGCCCTTCGCCGAGCTGGAGCGGGCGCCCGAGCACATCCACACCTACCGGCTGACTCCGCTCGGGCTGTGGAACGCGCGCGCCGCCGGGCACGACGCCGAGCAGGTCGTCGACGCGCTCGTGCAGTACTCGCGCTATCCCGTTCCGCACGCGCTGCTCGTCGACATCGCCGAGACGATGGCCAGGTACGGCCGCCTCACGCTCTCCAAGCACCCGGTCCACGGTCTGGTACTGACCTCCACCGACCGGCCCGTGCTGGAGGAGATCCTCCGGTCGAAGAAGGTCCAGCCGCTGGTCGGTGCACGGATCGACCCGGACACGGTGGCCGTGCACCCCTCGGAGCGCGGGCAGATCAAGCAGACGCTGCTGAAGCTGGGCTGGCCGGCCGAGGACCTCGCGGGTTACGTGGACGGCGAGGCGCACCCCATCGAGCTGGCGGAGGACGGCTGGGCGCTGCGGCCGTACCAGAAGCAGGCTGTCGAGGGGTTCTGGCACGGCGGCTCGGGTGTCGTCGTGCTGCCCTGCGGGGCGGGGAAGACGCTGGTCGGGGCCGGTGCGATGGCCCAGGCCAAGGCGACCACGCTGATCCTGGTGACGAACACCGTCTCGGCCCGGCAGTGGAAGCACGAGCTGGTGAAGCGGACCTCGCTGACCGAGGACGAGATCGGCGAGTACAGCGGTACGCGCAAGGAGATCCGGCCGGTCACCATCGCCACCTACCAGGTGCTGACGACCCGCCGCAAGGGCGTCTACCCGCACCTGGAGCTGTTCGACTCCCGCGACTGGGGTCTGGTGATCTACGACGAGGTGCATCTGCTGCCCGCGCCCGTCTTCAAGTTCACCGCCGACCTGCAGGCCCGGCGCCGCCTCGGCCTCACCGCGACGCTGGTGCGTGAGGACGGCCGCGAGTCGGACGTCTTCTCGCTGATCGGGCCCAAGCGGTTCGACGCCCCGTGGAAGGAGATCGAGGCGCAGGGCTACATCGCGCCCGCCGACTGTGTCGAGGTGCGGGTCAATCTGACGGACTCGGAGCGGCTCGCGTACGCGACCGCGGAGACCGAGGAGAAGTACCGGTTCTGTGCGACGACCGCGACGAAGCGGAAGGTGACGGAGGCGCTGGTACGCAAGCACCGGGGCGATCAGACCCTTGTCATCGGGCAGTACATCGACCAGCTCGACGAGCTGGGTGAGCATCTGAACGCCCCGGTGATCAAGGGCGAGACGAGCAACGCCCAGCGCGAGAAGCTCTTCGACGCGTTCCGCGAGGGCGAGCTCAGCGTCCTCGTGGTGTCGAAGGTCGCGAACTTCTCCATCGACCTGCCGGAGGCGACCGTCGCCATTCAGGTGTCGGGAACGTTCGGCTCGCGGCAGGAGGAGGCGCAGCGGCTCGGCCGGGTGCTGCGGCCGAAGGCCGACGGGCACGAGGCGCGGTTCTACTCGGTGGTCGCCCGCGACACGATCGACCAGGACTTCGCGGCGCACCGCCAGCGGTTCCTGGCCGAGCAGGGGTACGCGTACCGGATCGTGGACGCGGACGAGCTGCTGACCGACAACTGAGGCCGGCGACCGACCCGCGTACGCCGGTCAGTCACTGAAGATCAGCAGCGGCAGCAGGTCCGCCACGATCAACGCGTGCGGCAGCAGCGCGAAGGCCGCGGCCCGTCGACGGGCCGCGGTCCAGCGCGAGCGCCATGGCAGAACCCACGTGACGAACAGGCCCAGAGGTGTCACGTACGGAATCGCTCGGGCGGCTGTCCACATGATGTTCCGGGTGGCCCTGGTGCCCCAGGAGCAGGCACCGTGCGCGTCGCAGCTGCCGGGGCCCATGAGGGCGAAGAGGACGATCATCAGGGCGGCGTAGGAGAGGATCACCGCGGCCACGGTGACGATGGCGGGGGCGATCCAGCCGTCGAGTCGCAGGGGGTCCGCGGGCTCGGGCGGCGCAGGCCGCGGTGTCTCGCGTCGCAGGGTCATCACGGGGTCAGCCGCCGAGCGTCAGGAGCAGGACCAGACCGCCCACCGCCGTCAGACCGGGCAGCACCGCGACGGCGGCCGCCAGGCGGCGGGCGGTGGCCCAGCGGGGACGCCACGGCAGCACCCAGGCGGCGATCAGGGCGAGGGGCGTGATGAACGGGGTCGCGTACAGCCCGTAGCCCATGAGGCTCAGCGGAACCATGATGTCCGACGAGCAGTTGTCGGGGCCGCAGCTGTCCGTGGCCATCACCGCGAAGCCGATGGCGAACATGCCGATGCAGGTCAGAAAGCCGGACAGTGCCGTGGCAATGGTGGGCGCGACCCAGGCGTTCGGGCTGTGCGCAGCGGCAACGGGACGTGTGGCAACGGGACCGGCGGGGGCGGGACGCATCACGTGGACGTGGCTGTTCTCCATGCCGCTACCCAATCGCGGGGCAGGGCCGGTCCGCCTCCGGTCGGATACTCACACCGGGGAGGTTCCGCGTACTCAGTGCTCGCGGCGGTGGACGCCTCGGTGGACGCCCGCCTCTTCCGCGTATTCGCCGAGGACGAGCACGCCGAACGCGGTGCGGGCGTAGACCTTGACGGCACGCAGGGCGTCGCCGACGCGATGGGTGTACGGGTGACCGGTGGCCGCGGTCGCGCCGTGCGCGGGGCCGGTCCTGCGTCGGTTCAAGGAGACGGTGCTCATGCTCCATGGTCCTGCGCCCCGGCCCGTGAAGGCATCGACCGGCGGACGGAACCCTGAAGCGGTGCGCGTAGGCCTCCGGTCGCACGGCGTCCCCTACGGGTTGGACCCGGCATCAAAACCGTTCGACGGTGACGAGGACGGTCGATACAATCGCCGGTCTGCCCGCCTCCCGCACCGTGGTACCGGCCATCGCCGGCAGCCGGGGGAGCGCCGCCGACCGGACGGAAACCGGCCGACAGCCGTACGTACACCTGCGTGCGTACCCCGTGATCGATCCCCGAGCGGACCGCATCGCCCCCGAGCCGTAACCGGGGCGAGGTGCGGTCCGCCGTCCTGCGTTGAAAAGCCGGAGGCAACACCGTGCCCGCGCACGAACACGAAAGCGACACCACCACCGATCCCCTGGCTCGTGAACGCGCCCATCTCGCCGCGTCCCGCTCCGCGTTGCGCGCCATGCGCGAGGACGCCCAGGCCCTCGACATCCGCGATGTCACCGCGAACTGGGTCAACGCGGCCGTCCTGCAGGCCAAGATCGACGAGCGCATCAAGTCCCTCGCCGATCTCGCCCACACCCCGCTCTTCTTCGGCCGCCTGGACTATCTGCACCCGGTCGGTGCCGAGCGGGCGGAGGGTTCCGAGGGCGAGCAGTTCTACATCGGGCGCCGCCACGTCCATGACGCCGACGGCGACCCGATGGTCATCGACTGGCGTGCCCCCGTCTCGCAGCCGTTCTACCGGGCCTCCAAGAAGGATCCCCAGGACGTCGGCCAGCGCCGCCGCTTCGGCTACACCGGCGGTGAGCTGACCGCGTACGAGGACGAGCACCTCAGCGACCCCACCGAGGCCGTGCAGACCAGCAAGCTCCTCCAGGCGGAGATCGAGCGGCCGCGTGTCGGTCCGATGCGTGACATCGTCGCGACGATCCAGCCGGAGCAGGACGAGATCGTCCGTAGCGGTCTCGGCGGGACGGTCTGTGTGCAGGGAGGGCCCGGCACCGGTAAGACGGCCGTCGGCCTGCACCGTGTCGCATACCTCCTCTACGCCCACCGGGAGCGCCTGGCCCGTACCGGCACGCTGGTCATCGGGCCGAACCGTTCCTTCCTCCACTACATCGAGCAGGTGCTCCCGGCCCTCGGTGAGCTGGAGGTGAAGCAGGCGACCGTCGACGATCTGGTGACGGCGGACATCGAGGTGCGCGGTACGGACTCGGCGGCAGCCGCCGTCGTCAAGGGCGACGCCAGGATGGCGGAGGTGCTGCGGCGGGCGATCCGTTCACATGTGACGCTGCCGACGGAGCCGGTGATGGTGGTGCGCGGTTCGCGCCGCTGGCGGGTGCCGGCGTACGAGCTGGAGGAGATCGTCACCGAGCTGCTGGCCCGCGACATGCGGTACGGGGCCGCCCATGAGGCGCTTCCGCAGCGCATCGCGCACTCCGTCCTGGTCCGGATGGAGGAGGCCGGCGAGGCGCCCGACGACCGGGTGCAGAACGCGGTGGCCCGTAACCCCGCCGTGAAGGCGGCCGTGAAGGCGATCTGGCCGGCCGTCGAACCGGCCAAGCTGGTGCTGCGGCTGCTCATCGACGCGGAGTTCCTGGCCGCGCACGCGGAGGGGCTGCTCACCGAGGACGAGCAGAAGACCATCCTGTGGACGAAGCCGGCCCGGAGCGCGAAGTCCGCGAAGTGGTCGGCGGCGGACGCGGTGCTGATCGACGAGGCGAACGACCTGGTGGCGCGTACGCACTCGCTCGGCCATGTCGTGCTCGACGAGGCGCAGGACCTGTCCCCCATGCAGTACCGGGCGGTGGGCCGCCGCTGCACGACGGGTTCGGCGACGGTTCTCGGTGACCTCGCGCAGGGCACGACGCCGTGGTCGACGGAGAGCTGGGCGCAGGCGCTGCACCACCTGGGCAAGTCGGACGCGGTGGTGGAGGAGCTGACGGCGGGCTTCCGTGTGCCGCGCGAGGTGATCGCGTACGCCTCACGGTTGCTGCCGGTGATCTCGCCGGGCCTTGCGGCGGTGGAGTCGGTGCGTGAGTCGCCGGGTTCGCTGGAGGTACGGGAGGTGGGCGATCCGGCGGAGCTGGACGCGGCGGTGCTGACGGCGTGCGAGGAGTCGTTGAAGCAGGAGGGGTCGATCGGGCTGATCGCGGCCGATGCGCGGATTCCGGCGCTGGCCGATGCGCTGGCCGCTGCGGGCCACGCGTATCTCTCCCCCGGTGAGGAGACGACCGCCGAGTCCCGGCTGACCCTGGTCCCGGCGTCGCTGGCGAAGGGCCTGGAGTACGACTACGTGGTACTGGACGAGCCGGCCGCGGTGGTGGACGGCGAGCCGGACGAGCGCACGGGGCTGCGGCGGCTGTATGTGGCGCTGACGCGTGCGGTGTCGGGGCTGACGGTGGTGCATGCGGCGGGGATGCCGGACGAGTTGTTGTAGGGGCGGGGGCGCGGGTGGGGCGCCTGCGGCGGGCGTGTTCTGCTACCCATCCCCAAGCTCTCCACTTCGTTCGGGCAGGGGAGACCCCACTCTTCCCGAAACCGGGGCTCCGGCCCGGGCCCCGCGCCTCGAACGTCGGCGAGGCTGGATTTCCGCCGGGCAGAATCAAGCCCGTCCGGCAACCACCGGCCCGTCCGGCGCTTGAGGACGGACCGTTCAGCCGGGTGAACCCGAACCCTTGGCCCGGGGCCACCTCGAGCCCCGCCCCCGCTACGCGTCGAGCACCGCCCGCCACTCGCGTACGGCCGCCGCGTCCACCGGCCCCGACCAGCCGTGCGGGCGCGCGGCGCCGCCGATGTGTACGGCGTCGATGCCTGCGGACAGCAGCTCCGGCAGGTGGTCCAGGCGGAGCCCGCCGCCCACCAGGATCTGCGGCTCGTAGCCGGGCTCCCCCTTGCGCGCCGCCTCGACCAGCAGCGTCGGGATGCCGTCGTCGACGCCCTTCGGCGAACCCGCGGTGAGGTACGTGTCCAGGCCCGGCATGTCCGCCAGCTGCTTGCGCAGGGCGTCCCGGTCGGCTGCCCGGTCGATCGCGCGGTGGAAGGTCCAGCGGCAGCCGTCCAGCTCGGCGACGAGGCGTTCGACGGCGACCAGGTCCGGGCGGCCCTCGGCGTCCAGGAAGCCCAGAACGAATTCCTCGGCGCCCTCCGCCCGCAGCTCGTGCGCCCCGGCCACGAGCACATCGATGTCGCCGGCCGCGAAGCCGTCCGCCAGCCTGAGCATCACCCGCAGCGGAATGTCCACCGCCGCCCGGATCTCCGCGAAGGTCGCACAGGACGGGGTCAGGCCGTCCGCCGCCATGTCGGTGACCAGCTCGAGCCGGTCCGCACCACCCGCCTGGGCAGCGACCGCGTCCTCCGCGTCGAGAGCGATCACCTCCAGGACTGCACGGTTGCTCATGGGATCCCCATCCTCCAGGAAGCAGCAATAGGCCAATAGGTCTAGTCCAATGACCAGCCTACGGGGCGCCCGGCCGAGGACGCAGCTCAATGTGACGTGAAGATACGCGAGGCCAGACGCACAGCGGGCGACCGGACGCGCACATCTGCGGGCCCCGACGGTGGATCACCCTTGCGCTTTATAGGGGCGGGGGGTATACCTGAACCAGCAACGTATACCCCCTAGGGGTATCAACTTCTCCGTCAGGGAGGACATCGTGTCCGCGCACACCGCCACAACCGGCACCAAAACAGCCGTCGGCGCCACCGCAGAGGTCGAGCTCGCGATCGGCGGCATGACCTGCGCCTCCTGCGCGGCCCGTATCGAGAAGAAGCTCAACCGGATGGACGGCGTCGAGGCCACCGTCAATTACGCCACCGAGAAGGCCAAGGTCAGCTACCGGGGCGAGGACATCTCCGTACAGGACCTGATCGCCACCGTCGAGAAGACCGGCTACACCGCGCACGAGCCCGCTCCCCCGGTGCGTACCGAGGACGACACCCCCGGGGCCGCGGAGGCCGACGAGCTGCGGCCCCTGCGGCAGCGGCTGCTCACCGCCGTCGTGCTCGCCGTGCCGGTGATCGCCATGTCGATGGTCCCGGCCCTCCAGTTCGACTACTGGCAGTGGCTCTCGCTGACCCTGACGGCCCCCGTCGTCACATACGCCGCCTGGCCCTTCCACCGCGCCGCCTGGACCAACGCCAAGCACGGCGCGGCGACGATGGACACCCTGATCTCGGTCGGCACCTCGGCCGCGTTCCTGTGGTCGGTGTGGGCGCTGTTCTTCGGCACGGCGGGCATGGTCGGCATGACCCACCCGTTCGAGCTGACCATCGGCCGCAGCGACGGCGCCGGGAACATCTATCTGGAGGCCGCGGCCGGAGTCACGGCCTTCATCCTGGCCGGGCGCTACTTCGAGGCCCGCTCCAAGCGGAAGGCGGGCGCGGCTCTCAAGGCGCTGCTCGAACTCGGGGCGAAGGAGGTGACCGTGCTGCGCGGCGGCCATGAGGTGACCGTGCCGACCGCCGATCTGCAGGTCGGGGACCGGTTCCTGGTCCGCCCCGGCGAGAAGATCGCCACCGACGGCACCGTCGTGGAAGGCGCATCGGCCGTGGACGCGTCGATGCTCACCGGCGAATCCGTACCCGTGGAGGTCGGCGTCGGCGACCAGGTCACCGGGGCCACGCTCAACGCGGGCGGCCGGCTCGTCGTCGAAGCCACCCGGATCGGCGCCGACACCCAGCTGGCCCGGATGGCGAAGCTCGTCGAGGACGCGCAGAACGGCAAGGCGGCCGCCCAGCGCCTCGCGGACCGGATCTCCGCCGTCTTCGTCCCGGTCGTCATCGCCCTCGCGCTCGGCACGCTCGGTTTCTGGCTCGGCAACGGCGCCGGCCTGACCGCCGCGTTCACCGCCGCCGTCGCCGTACTGATCATCGCCTGCCCCTGCGCCCTGGGCCTCGCCACTCCCACCGCCCTCATGGTCGGCACGGGGCGCGGCGCCCAGCTCGGCATCCTGATCAAGGGCCCGGAGGTCCTGGAGACCACGCGCCGCGTCGACACGATCGTCCTCGACAAGACCGGCACGGTCACCACCGGGCGGATGACCCTGCTGGACGTGCACACGGCGGACGGTACGGACGAGAGCGATGTGCTGCGGCTCGCGGGCGCCCTGGAGCACTCCTCCGAGCACCCCATAGCCCAGGCCGTCGCCGCCGGTGCCGCCGAACGCACCGGTGCCGCCCTGCCCACCCCCGAGGACTTCGCCAACGTCGCGGGCCTCGGCGTCCAGGGCGTCGTCGAGGGCCACGCCGTCCTCGTCGGCCGTGAGCAGCTGCTCGCCGAGTGGGAGATCCACCTGCCGGTGGAGCTGGCCCGGCAGAAGGCCGCGGCGGAGGCCGCCGGACGGACGGCCATCGCGGTCGCCTGGGACGGCGAGGCACGGGCGGTCCTCGAAGTCGCCGACGCGGTGAAGGACACCAGCGCGGAGGCCGTCGAGCGGCTGCGTGCCCTCGGTCTGACCCCGATCCTGCTCACCGGCGACAACCGGGCGGTGGCCGAGGCGGTCGCGGCCGAGGTCGGGATCGAGAAGGTGTACGCGGAGGTCATGCCGGAGGACAAGGTCGACGTCGTCAAGGACCTCCAGGCCGAGGGCCGTTCGGTCGCCATGGTCGGTGACGGTGTCAACGACGCGGCCGCCCTCGCCCAGGCCGACCTGGGCCTGGCGATGGGTACGGGCACGGACGCCGCGATCGAGGCCGGTGACCTGACGCTGGTGCGCGGGGACCTGCGGTCCGCGGCGGACGCCATCCGGCTCTCCCGCAAGACGCTGGGCACCATCCGTACGAACCTGTTCTGGGCCTTCGCCTACAACGTGGCCGCACTGCCGCTCGCCGCGGCCGGGCTGCTCAACCCGATGATCGCGGGCGCGGCAATGGCGTTCTCGTCGGTCTTCGTGGTCGGCAACTCGCTGCGGCTGCGGGGGTTCAGGGCGGGGGCGGCGTAGGGCCGCGCACTGGCCCCTCCGGCGACCGAGGAGCGGGGGGTCCGGGGGCGGAGCCCCCGGTTCGGGAAGCCCCCTACCCCACCACCACGAACCGCACCCGCGCCCCCGCCAGCGCGGCCTCCGGCACCACCCCCACCACCGGGTATCCCCCCGTCGTCGGATGGTCGTTGAGGAACACCACCGGCCGCCCGTCCGGCGGTATCTGGATGGCCCCCAGCACCATGCCCTCGCTCGGCAGCTCCCCCTCCCGCGCACGTTCCGGCGCGGGCCCCTCCGTCCGCAGCCCGATGCGGTTGCTGTGCGGCGACACCCTGTACGCGGCGGTGGCGAGCGTCCGCAACGCCGCGTCCGTGAACCAGGCATGACGGCAGGGGACCGGGCAAGGCGGCCGACGTGGTCGGCAGGGCCGACCGCACAGGCATGTCACGGAGCCCCCCGAGACCGTCCGATCCCGAGCTAGGGTCGTCCCATGACCGACAGCTCGCGCGAAAGCAGTGCCGCCGGGGCCGCCTACGAGGCGGGCTGCGTTCACGATGCGGGGGACGATGCCAACGGCTCCCTCCGTGGCCGCTGGCAGGCGGCCCTCGTCGCCGTCCGGGGCGGTGCGCCCGCCCCCGATCCGCAGCCGTACGCCGACAATCTGCTGGCACGCTGGGCCGAGCCCCAGCGGCGGTACCACACCACCGCGCACCTGGCCGCGGTGCTCGATCACATCGACACGCTCGCCGGGTACGCGGCCGACGCGGATGCCGTACGCCTCGCCGCCTGGTTCCACGATGCGGTCTACCGGCCCGACCGGTCCGAGAACGAGGAACGCAGCGCGGCCCTCGCCGAACGCGCCCTGCCGGAGGCCGGCGTGCCGGACGACCTCACAGCCGAGGTCGCCCGTCTCGTACGTCTCACCGTCACCCACGATCCGGCGGACGGCGACGCCAACGGCGAGGTGCTGTGCGACGCGGATCTGGCGATCCTGGCGGCGACCCCGAGGGAGTACGCGGCCTACGCGGCGCAGGTGCGCGAGGAGTACGGCTTCGTGCCCGACGACGCGTTCCGGGAGGGGCGGGCGGCGGTGCTGCGTCAGTTGCTCGGGCTGCCGCGACTGTTCCGTACGCCGCACGGGGTCACCCGGTGGGAGCCGCGGGCGCGGCAGAACCTGCTGACCGAGCTGGAGCTGCTCAGCCGCTGAGAGTGCGGTGGGGCGGTGGCCGGAAGTCGGCGGCGGAAAGGCAGCGGGAGAGCACTGGGAATGTAACGCCCGTGGTCGCTGTTGGCAGCTGTCATGCCCGACTCTGCCGCTCGCCGCTCACGCATGCCCCTCGCCGTGTACATTTTGGGCCTCTCGGTCTTTGCCTTGGGCACGAGCGAGTTCATGCTCTCCGGGCTGTTGCCGCCCATCGCCGACGACATGAACGTGTCCATCCCCCGCGCCGGACTTCTCATATCCGCCTTCGCGATCGGCATGGTGATCGGCGCCCCGCTGCTCGCCGTGGCCACGCTCCGGCTGCCGCGCCGCACCACACTGATCGCCCTGATCTCCGTCTTCGGCCTCGGTCAGGTCGCGGGTGCGCTGGCTCCGACGTACGAGGTGCTCTTCGCCTCCCGTGTCGTGAGCGCCTTCGCCTGCGCCGGGTTCTGGGCGGTGGGGGCGGCGGTCGCCATCGCGATGGTGCCGGTGAACGCGCGGGCCCGCGCGATGGCCGTGATGATCGGCGGTCTGTCGATCGCCAATGTGCTGGGCGTGCCGCTGGGGGCCTTTCTCGGTGAGAACCTCGGCTGGCGGTCGGCGTTCTGGGCCGTGGGCGCGGCGTCCGCCGTGGCACTGGTCGGGGTGACGACGTTGATTCCGCGCATTCCGCTGCCGGAGCAGAAGCCGCGGCTCAAGCAGGAGATGAGCATCTACCGGGACCGGCAGGTGTGGCTGTCGATCGTGATCACGGCACTCGCGGCGGGCGGTGTCTTCTGCGCGTTCAGCTATCTGGCCCCGCTGCTGACGGATGTCGCCGGGCTGGACTCCGGCTGGGTGCCGACGGTGCTCGCGCTGTTCGGGATCGGTGCGCTGGTCGGTACGACGATCGGTGGCCGGGTCGCGGACGCGCATCTCTTCGGGGTGCTGATGAGCGGTATCGCGGCCTCGACGGTCTTCCTGGTCGCGCTGGCGCTGTTCGCGTCGAACCAGGTCGCCGCGGTCGGGCTCTCCTTCCTGCTGGGCCTGTCGGCGTTCTACACGGCCCCGGCGCTGAACGCCCGGATGTTCAACGTCGCGGGCGCCGCTCCGACGCTGGCCGGTGCGACGACGACGGCCGCGTTCAACCTGGGCAACACGAGCGGCCCCTGGCTGGGCGGCGCGGTGATCGACGCGGACTTCGGTTTCGCGGCGACCGCGTGGGCGGGGGCGGCGATGACGGTGCTGGCGCTGGTGGCCGTGGTGTTCTCACTGCGGCTGCAGGGCGGGGGCAGGTCGCGCCGGGTGGCCGGGGCGCCGGCTGCGGCGTCGTCATCGGGGGCGTCCGCGAAGGCGGCGGCAGGTACCTCCGCCGCCTGACTGATCAGCCTTGCCTGTGCCGTCCGACTCGTGGGGGCGGAGGTCCGTGCCGTCCGGCCGATCCGGGCCGGGGGCTGCCGTCCGACGTGTCCGGGCCGGGGGCTGCCGACGTGCGCGGCCCTTCAGCTCCCGGGGGCCGGACGCCCCTTGGGCCGCCGCAGCCCCGCCTCCGTGATCCGGCGGACCAGTTCCTTCGAGCCGATCTGCTTCGCCCCGGCCCGTACCGCGTCCTCGTACCGCGATTCCGGTACGTCGTAGTGGTCCCGCTCGAACGCGCGGGCCGGGCAGCCGATGGATGCCGCGAAGGCGTGCAGCTCCTCGAAGGACACGTCGCTGACCAGGTGCGACCAGAGCCGCCCGTGCCCCGGCCAGTCCGGCGGGTCGATGTAGACCGTCACCGCCGCAGTATCCCGCTCAGCGAACCGACCGGTGCGACGGCCACGGCGGCCTTGGTGCACACCCAGTGCGGGTCCGGGCCCAGCTCCGGTTCGACGTCCAGGGCGTGCGGGTCGCCCGCGTCACAGACGGGGCACAGCGGCCACCGTCCGTACCGTTCGAGCAAGGCGTCCTGCACGTCCTGAGCGACGAGGCCGACGACGAACGAGGCACCGTCGGGCCACTGTTCGACCCACCACCGGCGGTGGGTCACCGCGTCCTCGACCAGCGAGACGATCCCGGCCTCGGCGACGTCACCTGCGGCGAGATCGGCCATGACCAGCGCGCGGGCCGTGTGCAACGCCTGTTCCAGCGGGTTCATCTCCATCCGCCCATTGTCACCCCGCCCGCGAACCCGCTTCTCGCGCCCGCCTTTGCAGTTTCCGCGCTGTCGGAAGCGGTCTCGGAAGTGGGTGTCAGAGGTAGGGACCAAAGGGGGGTTGACGGCCAACCCGGTTGAAAATATCTTTCAAATGTGACCAATGACCTGAAGGAAAGTTTCAGCGCTGATTCACCGCCCGCCCCGGCGGCTCTCGCGGCCAAGGTGCGCACGCTCGCGCCGTCCATGACCCGCTCCATGCAGCGCGTCGCCGAGGCCGTCGCCGGTGACCCCGCAGGCTGCGCCGCCCTCACAGTCACCGGTCTCGCCGAGCTCACCGGCACCAGCGAGGCGACCGTGGTCCGCACGGCCCGCCTCCTCGGCTACCCCGGCTATCGCGATCTGCGCCTGGCCCTCGCCGGGCTTGCCGCGCAACAGCAGTCGGGCCGGGCTCCCTCCGTCACCGCCGACATAGCGGTCGACGACCCGATCGCCGATGTGGTCGCCAAGCTGGCCTACGACGAGCAGCAGACCCTCGCCGACACGGCCGCGGGACTCGACACCGTCCAGCTCGGTGCCGCGGTCACCGCCGCCGCCACCGCCCGGCGCATCGACATCTACGGTGTGGGCGCCTCGTCCCTCGTCGGCCAGGACCTGGCGCAGAAGCTGGCCCGTATCGGCCTGATCGCGCACTCCCACACGGACCCGCACCTCGCGGTGACCAACGCCGTGCAGCTCCGCTCCGGCGATGTGGCCATCGCGATCACGCACTCCGGCTCCACCGTCGATGTCATCGAGCCGCTGCGGGTCGCCTTCGACCGCGGTGCGACGACGATCGCGATCACCGGCCGCCCCGACGGCCCGGTGACGCAGTACGCCGACCACGTACTGACCACGTCCACCGCCCGGGAGAGCGAGCTGCGGCCCGCCGCCATGTCGAGCCGTACGAGCCAGTTGCTCGTCGTCGACTGCCTGTTCATAGGCGTCGCGCAGCGCACGTACGAAACGGCCGCACCGGCGCTCGCCGCCTCCTACGAGGCGCTGGCCCACCGCCACACCCCACGCCCACGCTGACCCCGACCCGAGCCGAACCGGCCCTCAGCGCCCGCACCCGCACCCGCACCCGCACCCGCTGAACCGTACGAGACCGAGAAAGCAGAGCCTCTCTCCATGACCTCCACCACCGACGCCGACACCACCGCCCCAGACGGATACGGGGAACTGCGAGCCCAGCTCGACACGCTCACCACCGAGGCGTTCCGGCCCGAGCTCGCCGAGATCGACCGCCTGGACACGCTTGAGATAGCCCGGATCATGAACGGCGAGGACCGGTCCGTCCCGGCCGCCGTCGGCGCCCGGCTGCCCGAGATCGCCGCCGCGATCGACGGCACCGCGGAGCGCATGGCCCGCGGCGGCCGGCTGATCTACGCGGGCGCAGGCACCGCCGGCCGGCTCGGTGTGCTGGACGCCAGCGAGTGCCCGCCCACCTTCAACACCGACCCCTCCGACGTCATCGGCCTGATCGCGGGCGGCCCGTCCGCCATGATCAAGGCCGTCGAAGGCGCCGAGGACAGCAAGGAGCTGGCCGCCGCCGACCTCGACGCCCTGGACCTCACCGCCGACGACACCGTGGTCGGCATCTCCGCATCCGGCCGTACGCCGTACGCGATCGGAGCCGTCGAGCACGCCCGTGGCAAGGGCGCGCTGACCATCGGGCTCTCCTGCAACGCGGACTCCGCACTGGGCGCCGCGGCCGAGCACGGCATCGAGATCGTCGTCGGTCCGGAGCTGCTCACCGGCTCCACCCGGCTCAAGGCGGGTACGGCCCAGAAGCTCGTCCTCAACATGCTCTCGACGATCACGATGATCAGGCTCGGCAAGACGTACGGAAACCTCATGGTCGACGTCCGCGCCTCCAACGAGAAGCTGCGTGCCCGCTCCCGCCGGATCGTCTCGCTCGCCACCGGAGCGTCCGACGAGGAGATCGAGGCCGCCCTCGCCGCGACCGAAGGCGAGGTGAAGAACGCCATCCTCACCATCCTCGGCCAGGTCGACGGCCCCACCGCCGAGGACCTCCTGACCGCGTCCGGCGGCCACCTCCGTGCCGCCCTCGCCGCCGCCCCCCGCACCACCACCTGACCCACCGGCTCCACTTCCGCACCCCCGCACAGCAAGGCACCACGCACCATGGCAACAGAAGACAAGAACCGCGCCACCGCCGCCGCGATCCTTCCGCTCGTCGGTGGCGCCGCGAACGTCAGCTCCATCGCCCACTGCATGACCCGGCTCCGGCTGGGCCTGCACGACCGCTCGCTCGTCGACGACAAGGCCCTGAAGGCGGTACCCGCCGTCATGGGCGTGGTCGAGGACGACACGTACCAGATCGTCCTCGGCCCGGGCACCGTCGCCCGGGTCACCCCGGAGTTCGAGCAGCTGGTGGAGGAGGGCAAGGCGGCAGCCCCTGAACCGGCCGCAGCCACAGCCTCCACCTCGGCTTCCGCTTCCGCTTCGGCGGACGAACTGGCCGCCCAGGGCGCCGCGATAAAGGCAGCGCAGAAGGCGAAGAACGCCACCCCGCTCAAGCTGTTCCTGCGCCGGATCGCGAACATCTTCGTCCCGCTGATCCCGGCGCTCATCGGCTGCGGCATCATCGCCGGTCTCAACGGCCTCCTGGTGAACCTCGGCTGGCTGACCTCGGTCACGCCCGCGCTCGCCGCGATAGCATCCGGATTCATGGCGCTGATCGCCGTGTTCGTCGGCTTCAACACGGCGAAGGAGTTCGGCGGTACGCCGATCCTGGGCGGTGCGGTCGCCGCGATCATCGTCTTCCCGGGCGTCGCGAACATCGAGGCGTTCGGCCAGAAGCTCTCCCCCGGCCAGGGCGGTGTGCTGGGCGCACTGGGTGCGGCAGTGCTCGCGGTGTACGTGGAGAAGTGGTGCCGCCGCTGGGTGCCCGAGGCGCTGGACGTACTGGTCACCCCAACCCTCACGGTCCTGATCTCCGGCCTGGCAACGATCTTCGGCCTGATGTTCGTGGCCGGTGAGATCTCCACCGCCATCGGCACGTTCGCCGACTGGCTGCTCACCAACGGCGGCGCGGGCGCGGGCTTCCTGCTCGGCGGTCTCTTCCTGCCCCTGGTGATGCTGGGCCTGCACCAGGCACTCATCCCGATCCACACCACCCTGATCGAGCAGCAGGGCTACACGGTCCTGCTCCCGATCCTCGCGATGGCGGGCGCCGGCCAGGTCGGCGCGGCCGTGGCGGTCTACTTCCGCCTCCCCCGCAACGAGTCGATCCGCCGCACCATCAAGTCCGCCCTCCCCGCAGGCCTGCTGGGCGTCGGCGAACCGCTGATCTACGGTGTCAGCCTCCCGCTCGGCCGCCCGTTCATCACGGCGTGCGTGGGCGGTGCGTTCGGTGGCGGCTTCATCGGCCTGTTCAGCCAGCTCGGCGACAAGGTCGGCTCCACGGCCATCGGCCCGTCCGGCTGGGCCCTGTTCCCCCTCCTCGACGGCAACCACGGCCTGGGCAGCACGATCGCGATCTACGCGGGCGGCCTGCTGTGCGGCTACCTCGCAGGGTTCCTCGCGACGTACTTCTTCGGCTTCAGCAAGGATCTGCTGACGGAGTTCAACGTCTCCCAGGAACCGGCTGCCTCCGCAGTCGCGGCAACGGGCGGCCCGGCGTCCCCGACCACGGGCCCCGACAGCCCGGCAAAGGAACCGGCCAGGGTCTGATCCCTGCATACGGACACGAATGAGGGGCGGCACCCGATGACCGGGTGCCGCCCCTTTCCGCGCCTTCTCAGACCGGGAACTCGTCCGTGAGGAGGGTCGTACCGAAGGGCTCCGGCAACGTGAGCGGCTTCCCGAACGGAACCGGGTCGGAGCGCTTGTACGTCCCGTCCTCGTTCGGCTCGGTGAACAGCGTGGCCATCGCCCCACGCGTGTCGAACCGGTCGATCAGCAGATACATCGGCACGCCCGCGCGCGCATAGGCGCGGTACTTCTTCGTCCGGTCCTCCCGGGCATTGCCCTTCGACGTGATCTCGACGATGAGCAGGGCTTCCGACGCGTCCATCGGATCATTGGACTCCGGATCAGCAGCGGTGATCAGCGCGGTCGGCATGACCACAAGATGCGGCACGTAGAGCTTGCCGAGCGGGGCTGCGTGGACGCTGAGGACCTGGTAGATCCCCCACTCCTCGGGCAGGTTTTCGTAGAGCCTGCGCTGTACTTGGCCGGCAATGGCGTGGTGATACGCCTGAAACGGCGGCACCAAGACGATCCGCCCTTCATCGATCTCGGCGCGCCACCCCTCGGGGACGTCCAGTTCACGCCATGTCTGCAGCAGGTAGTCCCACGGGCGGCCCTCAGAGGCCTGGTCGTTCTCGACCATCGCGGCGGTCATCGCGAGTCCCTTCTTCTGTGGCCTGTCGAAGGAGCGTAGATCGACGGTTCCGCGGCAGTTCGCCGCTCACACCAGCGTCCCACGATCGTGTGACATTACGCACCGACCCTCCGCTGTCCGCCCGGTCGCGGTGCGCGCTCAAGAGCCGGCAGGGGCTCCTTCTACGCATGCCGGCGTGGCCGGGCGCCGCTCAGGCGGTCGTTGACCCGCTGGAGGCGCTCCCAAGCGCCGGGCTCCGTTCCGTCGCCGAGCACATAGTGCAGGGCGGGCCGGGCGGCCGGGCCGAGCTGGGTGGGCGCGGTTTCGGTGAGGGCTCTGCGAGCATGGTCGAGGCCACGGTCGGCCAGGGCGTCGGGGCCCATATGCTGCTCCGCCCCCGCCACGCCCCGATCGTGTCGCATGCCACCTGACCAGAACCTGAACGCGCTGGGGTGCCCGGTACGGGCCGAGTAATACTGGCTCGGTGACCGCTGCACGCATTCTTGTCGTCGAGGACGACCACGGCCTGCGCGATGTCCTGGCCCGTGGCCTGCGCGACGAGGACTTCGACGTCGTGACCGCCGTCGACGGCGCCACCGCACTGAAGACCGTCGACGAGTCGGTGCACGCGGTCGTCCTCGATGTGGGGCTGCCGGACTCCGACGGGCGCGATGTGTGTCAGGCGATGCGCGGTGCGGGGTTCACCGTTCCGGTGATCTTCCTGACCGCCCACGGCAATCTCACCGACCGGCTCTCCGGTTTCGCCTCGGGCGGCGACGACTACCTGGTGAAGCCGTTCCACCTCAGCGAGCTCGCGGCCCGCGTCCGGGCGGTCCTGAACCGGGCCGGTCACCACGGCAGCACCCCCCTCGCCGACAGTGCGGGTGCGATGCGGCTGAACCCGGTAAAGCACGAGCTGACGGTCCACGACCGCCCCGTGGCCCTGACTCCGACCGAGTTCCGTCTGCTGGCATGCCTGATGGCGGGCCCGGGGAGCGTGGTGCGCCGCCGGGCCCTGCTGCGGGCGGGCTGGCCGGAGGGGGCGCAGGTCAGCGACAACACCCTGGACCAGTACCTGGCCCGCCTGCGCCGCAAGCTCCGCGAGGCGGACAGCCCCCAGACCATCAGCACCGTCCGCGGCATCGGCTACCGCTTCGGCTGAGGACCAGAACGGCAACACATCCGCCGCGCCCGACCAAAGGCCCCGATGCACCGATGAAGCGCCCCCTGACCCTCCGCGGCCGCCTCGCCCTGATGGCCCTCGCCACCAGCGCGCTGTGGATCGGCGTCCTGACCACCGTCTTCAACATCGCCCTCGACAAGCGGCTCCACGGACAGGCCGACGACGTCCTGCGCACCCGCGCCGAGGCCGTGGCGGCGACGGTGGACGTACGACCGGACGGCCGGCTGGTCGTACGGGAGCCGACCGAGGACCGGGCCCTGGACGCCGGGGTCTGGATCTTCCAGGGCGGCACGGTGGTCGAGAAGCCCCCCACCGCACCCGCCGGCCTGGAGACTCAGGCGGCCCGCCTCGCCGGCCGGCGCGAGACGTTCGCCGACACCGAGGGCCCCGGGTCGTGGCGGCTGTACGCCTTCCCCGTCGACGCCCCCGCCCGGCAGGGCCACACACCCACGCAGGCCGGCACCGTCGTCAGCTCCGTCAGCCTCGACCCGTACCGCAGCACGGCGGACACCGCCCTGGTCGGTTCGATCGCGCTGGCGCTGCTTCTGCTGGCCACCATCTATCTCCTGACCCGCCTCGTCGTACGACGGGCCCTGCGCCCGGTCGCCGCAATGAGCGAGCAGGCCACGCGGTGGAGCGCCGCGGGCGCTCCCGAACGGTTCGGCGCGGAGGGCAGACCCGCCGAGCTCGCCGCGTTCGCCACCAGCCTGGACGCCCTGCTGGACCGGCTGGCCGCCGTCCTGCGCCACGAACAGCAGCAGGCCGCCGAGCTCTCCCACGAACTGCGCACACCGCTCGCCCGTATCGCCGCGGAAACCGAGTGGCTGACCGGGCGCCCGCGCAGCACGGAGCAGCAGGAGACCTCCTTGGAGGCCATCGCGGGCGCCGCCGCGACCATGCAGCAGATCTGCGACTCGCTGCTCTCCGAGGTTCGTACCCGCAATGCGCAGACCCCCGGCCGCTCCCGCTTCTCCGACGTCGCGCACCGTCTGGCAGAACGCAACGCGACCCTGTTCCCCGATGCCCCGCCGGTGACCGTCGCGGCGGGCAGCAGCACCCCCGGCGGCACACCCGAGGTGAGCATCGGCGTCTCGGAGGACGTCGCCGAGCGCATCCTGACGCCGCTCCTGGACAACGCCCGCCGCTACGCCACTCGGTCGATCACTCTCACCTGCGAGGCGAGCGCGGGCGAGGTCACGGTGTACGTGTCCGACGACGGCCCCGGTGTCCCGGAGGACTTCGTCGCCTCGCTCTTCGAACCCGGCCGTCGCGCCCGCCCCGAGGACGGACACGACGGCGCGGGACTCGGTCTGGCCCTGGCCCGCCGGCTCGCCGGGGCAGCGGGCGGCGACATCGCACTGGACACCGCGGCGCCCGGCGCGCGCTTCGTCGTCACCTTTCCTGCGGGCTGACCGCGGCAGAGCTGCCCTGCGCCACATCTCGCCGCGTCCGGGTCAGGAAGACGACAAGGCCGAGGATGACGACGAGGAACAGGATGCTGGTGCCGACCGTGCCCAGTCCCAGCCCGCCGTCCGCGGTGGGCTGCGACAGGTAGTCGCCCAGCGAGGCACCGAGCGGCCTGGTCAGGACGTACGCGATCCAGAACGACCACACCGCGTTGAAGTCCAGCGTGCGGTGCGCAAGGGCCACGGCCGCGATCAGCGCGGCGAACACGAGCGCGGAGAGCAAGTACCCCAGGTCCAGCTTCTCCGCCGTGAGGTCGCCCGCGGACGTGCCCAGAGCGAATGTGAACAGGATCGCCAGCCAGTAGAACGCCTCGCGGCGCGTCGTCCGGATCGAGTGGATGGACAGCGTCCGCTCACTCGCGTACCAGGCGAAGAACGTGACGGCGAGCGCCACCGCGAACACGGCGGTCGTGGTCTGGAGCGGAACGCCGAGGTTGTCGGTCAGGTTGTCGCTGATCAGCGTGCCGACCACGCTGATCAGGACCACGGAAAGCCAGTACAGGCCGGGTACGTACCTACGCGCCCGGAGCTGGAAGACCAGGGTGACGACCAGCAGCGCACTCATCAGGTACGAGGTGTTGGTCAGCCCCATGCCCAGGTTGTCGTTGAGCAGATCGGCCGCGGTCTCACCCACGGTGGTGCACAGCACCTTGATCACCCAGAAGTAGATGGTCACTTCCGGGACCTTGTTCAGCATCTGCCGCGCCCCGGAGCGCGTGCCGGACGCATACGTGTCGGTCATGTCGGTTGTCATGGAACGGCACGCTGGCAGGGCCTCCCTGAAATTTTCCTGACTGCGCTCAGCGCGGGAGGGGTCCAGGTCTTCGCGGGGGTCGCCGTCGGGGCGGTGCACGTGGTCGTACAGCGCAAAGGCGAACACAAAGGTGCTGTCGATGCCTGGTCAGAGAACTCGTACGCGAAGTCCCCGCCCCGTGGGGTGATTGACCGGACCGACCGGCCCGATCGAAGGGCGGCACCCATCCAGGGCGTCGCCCTTCCTCACGTCCGCCGCCGCATCAGGCCCGGCACCCTGCCACCATCACGGCAGCCGCCCCTCCCGGTTGATCTCCCTGACCCGGGCCCGCAGCACTTCCCCGAGCGGTGCCGGGCGCACCGACTCCGGCGGGCAGTCCCACTCGCCCCCACCGCCCGGCGCCCGCAGCTGTACGTACGGCCCGACGCACCCCATCACGCGCCCCACCCGCCCGTCCCGTGTGTCCACCGCGAACGAACCGGGCTCCGGCGCACACGGCTCAAGCCCCTCACCCGTCATGACCGGCCAGCCTCTGCGCCTCCAGGACCGCGCTCAGCCGCAGCGCCGTGTCGACGTTGCACCGGCCGAGGTCGACCAGCGGCGACGCCGGTTCGTTCCCCGCACACGACACAGGGTCGATCCGCAGCGAGGGCAGCGTGATCCCGACCCCGGAGAACCCCTCCTTCAGCCGCGCCACAGCGTCCTCCGCCGCCCGCACTCTGCCCTCTGCCGTCCTGCGCCGTTCCATCGTCGTCATGATCCATCCCTTTCCACGCTGAGTAATGACAATGCATACCCAGCGTGGCCAACACGTCACTAGCCTGGAAGAGGCGCAGAACCAACAACCGCACGTGTGTCACAGGGAGTTGTCATGCCAGGCCCCAAAAAACTCGACCCCTCCTCCTCGCCACGCGCCCTGCTCGGCGCCGAACTCCGCCACCGGAGGGAGGGCAGAGGCCTCTCTCAGGAGGAGCTGGGCCTTCCACTGTTCGTCAGCGGCTCCTTCATCGGGCAGCTGGAGTCCGGCACACGACGGATGCAGGTGGATCAGGCTGAGAAGCTGGACGAGATCCTGAAGGCGGACGGGTTCTTCGTGCGCAACTGCGCCGCCCTGAAGAAGTCGAAGTACCCGGATCACTTCGCCGAAGCGGCCGAGTCGGAGGCCGTCGCAAAGACGATCAAGGAGTACGCGCCTCAGCTGATCCCGGGGCTGTTGCAGACGGAGCCATACGCGCGAGCGGTGTTCCGGGCAGGGCTGCCGACGGCTACCAAAGACATCATCAACGACCTGGTTGCAGCGCGACTGGAACGGGCGCAACTCCTGACCGATCCAACAACGCCCTTGGTTTGGGCAGTTCTGGACGAGGCGGTATTACGTCGCCAGGTCGGCGGCCCGGCGGTGATGGCTGAGGCGCTCCGCCACATCCTGAAACTGGCCCGCGAACACCGGATCATCGTGCAGGTGCTGCCGTTCCACGCAGGCGCCCACATGGCCATGGAGGGCCAGCTCAAACTGATGTCCTTCGAGGACGCGCCTCCACTCGCCTACCTACAGGGTCTGGGCACAGGGACGTTGCACGATGAACCGGCAACCGTCAGGCACTACGAACTGACCTACGATCTGGTGGCGGCCGGCGCATTGTCACCAGAATTGTCCCTGGCTCTGATCGAGTCGGTGGCGGAGGATTACGCCCATGAAGATCAGCAGTTCTGACTACGACCTGTCCACGGCAGCCTGGCACAAGTCCTCCTACAGCGGCGGCGACGGCGGCAACTGCCTCGAAGTCGCGACCTGGCGGAAGTCCACGTACAGCGGCGCAAGCGGCGGCGATTGCCTCGAAGTGGCCGACGGCAACCCCGGCATCGTCCCCGTCCGCGACTCCAAGGTGGCCGAAGGCCCGACGCTCGTGTTCCGGGCCGCCGCCTGGACGTCCTTCATCGCGGACCTCAAGCACGCCTAAGAGGAGCTGACAGAAAGATTCGTGCGTAGCCACGTCTCCTTCTGGGACGGCCCGTTGGGCATGTCATGGGGAAGGGGAACGGCCCGCCGTGGCTGGTGGCAGATGACCTGTGGGGGCGGATTGAGCCGCTTCTGCCAGTGCGAACGCGTCGGCGTTGCTATCCCGGCCGTCTGCCGCTGGACGACCGCAAGTGTCTGCAGGGCATCTTGTTCGTGTTGCATAGCGGCATCCAGTGGGAGTGGCTGCCGCAGGAACTCGGCTTCGGTTCCGGGATGACCTGCTGGCGCCGGCTGCGGGACTGGCCGGGGTGTGGGACCAACTGCACCGGGTGCTACGCACCACCCACCCCCGTACCGGGGGCCCGACGCCGGTATCGGCAGCGGTAAACGCCTGCGGAGCGCACGTAAGACCAAGGGAACGCCCTGGCAGCGCGCACAACCCCCACCCCGCGTGGGGAAGAACCAGGAACCCGCCCGGAGCGGGTGGCCCTCGCCCTATGACGACCACCCACAGACGGAGAATCCTCGCCCTTCGGGGCAATCGGAGGAGGTCAATGCGGCCGGCCCACCGCATGGAGCAGGTGTGGGTGTTTGACTTGCCCACGACATGCCGACAATGCGGACATTGTTCCCTTTTGGTACTTTTAACTGTGAGCGTCGCGCCAAGCGGCGAAGAAGATGAGCATTTCGGTCGCAGAGATCGGTGCCGACAAGGAGAGCAGTGCCCTTCCCGATCCCGACCACCCTGCTTGGTCCTGCCCGAACATCGGCGCCCCTGCGTACAGCGGCGGCCTCACCTGCCGTTCGGTGGCTGCTGCTCGCCACCGTGTGCTATTTCCTCGGCAACGCCGCCCGGTGGGCCGGCATCCCGGCCGCGCACCTGTTGACCGCGCTGGTCGTGGGTGTGATCGCGTCACTGACGGGCACCACGCGGTCGCGGTTTCCCACGCGTGCAAACCGTTCGGCGCAAGCGGTGGTCGGCGTGCTCATGGGCAGCTACCTCGGCCCCGGGGCGGTACGGTCCGTGGTCGGCTCGATCGGACCGCTGGTCGGCGTGACGCTGGCCACAGTCGTTCTGTGCCTCGGCGTCGCGCTGATACTCCCGCGCCTGACCCGGATGAGCCATAGCGACGCCGTCCTTGGAATGGTCCCCGGCGGGTCCGCGGCGATCATCGCCTGCGCCGACGACCTGGACGCGGACAGCCGGGTGGTGGCGTTCATGCAGTACCTGCGGGTCGGCATGGTGGCCGCCTCCGCGCCGGTCGTCGTACTGGCCCTTCACACTGCTACGCACGCCGGGAACCCCGCTCACGCCCGGCCGTTCGGATCCGCCCTGCTGCCGGACTCCCTGGCCCTGGTGAATTCCTCACACACCTTGGCAGGTCTGCTCGTCCTGGCCGCGCTCTGCACGCTCGGCGGCAGCCTCGGACGCCGGCTGAGGCTGCCCGCGCCCACGCTGCTGGGCCCCATGCTGCTGACCGCAGTCGGCGTGGTCACCGGCGCTGCGCACGGGTTCCAGCCGGTCGGGCCGCTCCAGGACGCGGTCTTCGTGGTGATCGGCCTGGAGGTGGGCTCGCGCTTCACCCGCCCCACGCTGCGCCACGTCGGACGCATGCTGCCGTATGTACTGGCCGCAACCTTCACCGTCTGCCTGATGTGCGCCGCGCTTGCCGGCGCGCTGGCCGCCGCGGTCGGCATCTCCTTCAACGACGCCTACCTGGCTACCACTCCCGGCGGCATCAACGCGGTCCTCGCCACTGCCGCGTCACTGCATTCCAACGTCGCCCTCATCTCCACCTCTCAGAGCCTTCGGCTCTTCCTCGTGGTGATGCTCACACCGTTGCTCATCCGCTGGGTGACGAGCTACGGGGCCCGGACCGTGCGCAGGCACGCAGTGTGAGCGGGCGCACCGGCCGGACCGCGCCTGGTGATCCCGCTCGATGAGGTCTACGCGACCATGAGGCGGCCGCTGTGAGGAGAAGAGTCATCCTGCGGCGGGGAGGCCGGCCTCGCAGCCGGCCTCCCCGCAGGTCAGGTGGTGTCGGGCGGCTCGCGCCGGGACCGGAACCAGGCCGTCACGGCTTCAGCTTGTCGGCCTCCCTGACTTCGTGGAGGTGGATGAGGACGTCGAAAGACTTGGCGATCGCGACATCGCGCGGTGCGGCGGGGAACAGCGTGCCGACGTTGAGCGTGGGCCTGGCGGCGTTCAGCCAGTCGCGCGCGGCGGCCGGGGCGGTGCGGACGTCGAGGTAGAAGTCCCGGTAGCGGACCTTGTCGAGGGTGGCCTCGTTCCGGTCGGGCTCGGCGGCGGGAACGGTGAACTTCTTCCACTCGCCGCCCAGCGCGGCGTCCTTCGACAGGAAAGAGCCCTGGTCGAAGGTGAAGCCGATGGGGAGGTAATTCCTGCCCATCGTGTCGCGCAGGAACGACCCCTGCGTCTTGGAGTACGTCTCGGGATCGCTGGCGACGTAGGCGACATGGTCGTTGTGCGCGGACAGCAGCACCTTCTGGCCGGTGCGCTGCTGCCACCAGGAGACGTTCTGGGCCATCACCTCGTCGCGGAAGCGCTGGGAGGCGGCGTTCGACTCCGGGTCGTCGGGGTTCAGGGTGAGGAACTTGGCGGTCTGGGCGACGGACCGGGCGTTCTGCTCGGCCCAGTCGAACGCGTCGCCGCCGGAGCCCTTCAGACCGCTGACCAGCTCCAGGGCCTGCTGTGCCTTGGCGGCGAGCTGCTGCCGTTCCGCGAGCGGCTTGCCCAGGTAGGCGAAGACGTCGTCGATCGGGCGCAGGCCGGTGTAGAGCTCGTTGAGCCGCGGCAGCGCCTCCGGGTGGTTCTTCTGCACGTAGCCGGTCACCCGGCCGAAGAACTCGTCGCTCAGTGCGGGGGCGCCGATGTCGTCGCCCATGAAGTGAACGGTGTGGCCGGGGTGGTGGCGGTTGTAGTCCCGCATCCACTCGATGAGGCTGACGAACTCCTCGCGATCCCAGGGTGAATTGGTGAGCGTCTCCTTGGCGATCTCGCGGGCGTCGCCCTTGCCGGTCTGGAGGTAATCGTCGATCTGGAGTCCCGCGGACCAGCTCAGCTCCAGGGCGAAGGTGGTGAAGCCCTTCTTCTCGACGAGGTGGCGGAAGACCCGCTCCTTCATGGTGAAGAACTCGTGGGAGCCGTGGGTGGCCTCGCCGAGGCCGACCACCTTGGCGTCGCCGATCATCGAATCCAGGGCTCGCAGGTCGGCCGTGTTCCCCCCGGGCTCGGTCGAGCGCAGCGGGTGGGCCGCCTGCTCCAGGGCGCGGACCGGGTTCTGCTCCCTGCCGGCCGTGTCGGCCGAGGCCGCCTGGACCGCCGCGGGAGCGAGGACCGCTCCCGTCGCGAGCGCCGCCGTCGCCAGCAGTACCCGTCGGCTGATCCGCTTCCGGTGTCTAGCCATGCTGTTGCCTCTCACCTTGCGTATTGCAACTTGAGAAGGATCATTGCCTGCGATTGCTTTGCCGCGCGCTGGGAGAAGCATCCGACTCTTCCCGGGGGACACCCCCCGCAAGAGTCGGAGGGTAGCGCCCGCTCGCGCACTCGATCGGGTGGACGTTTCCAGCCATAGACGCGGTTTGGGTGAGAAATGCCCTCGCCGAACGCGATCATTCGGCCGTGATCTCAACAATCCGGACGGCCCACCGTCCCAAGTCCCTGCTCCCGGCCGGGCTCGGCGCACTCACCGTGCTCTCCCTGCTCCCGGCGATCCCGGCCACGGCCGCACCCGTGAAGGATCCCTCGGCACGGCCCGCCGCGCACGCGTCGCCCCGCGTGGTGACCCCGGACGAGCGCAGAGTCGCCGAGTACCTCGACTCATTGCGTAACAAGCCCGAGAGGCTGAAGGCCTTCTTCAAGGCGCTGCCCAAGGGGGGTGATCTCCACAACCACCTGTCGGGCGCGGCAGAGACCGAGTTCCTGATCAAGCTCGCGGGCGAGAAGGGGCTGTGCATCGACAAAACGATGACGGCTGTCGCGCCGCCGTGCGGACCGGGCAAGCGGCCCGCCATCGACGCGCAGACGGACACCGCCTTCCGGCAGCAGATCATCCGGGCCTGGTCCATGCAGGACTTCCCGGCCGGCCAGTCCGGGCATGACCACTTCTTCGACACCTTCGGCAAGTTCAGCCTGGCGACCTGGGACCGCGGCAAGCTGCTCGCCAATGTGGCCGACACCGTGGTCGAGCAGAACCAGTTCTATCTGGAGACCATGGTCACCCCCGCGTCGGAAAGCGCCAAGAAGCTTGCCGACGCCGTGGGTTACGACGCCGACCTGGCCGCCTTCCATCGCAAGCTTCTGGCCGGCGGGCAGCTCGACCGGGTCGTGGACGATGCGGTCAAGGAGGCCGACGACGCCAATGCCCAGTTCCGGGCGGCCGCGCACTGCGACACCAAGAACCCCGACCCGGGCTGTCGGCTCCCCGTCAGGTGGATCTCCCAGGTCTCCCGCGGCAGTTCCCCGGCGCGGGTGTTCACGCAAATGGCGGTCGGCATGCGGCTGGCGAAGCGCGACCCGCGGTTCGTCGCGGTCAACCTCGTACAGCCCGAGGACGGGGAGAGCGCGCTGCTCAACTACAGCCTCCAGATGCGGATGCTGAAGTATCTGCGCGGCCAGTACCCGGGCGCCCACCTCACCCTGCACGCCGGTGAGCTGGCCCCCGGCCTGGTCAAGCCCGAGGACCTGACCTTCCACATCCGCGAGGCCGTACTCGTCGCCGGAGCCGAACGCATCGGCCACGGCGTGGACCTGGTCCACGAGGACGACTGGCGGCAGTTCGCCCGGACGATGGCGCAGCGCAAGGTGGCGGTCGAGGTGCCGTTCAGCAGCAACAAGCAGATCCTCGGCATCGCGGGCGACGACCACCCGTTCACCGCGTACCGCCGCTACGGCGTCCCGGTGGTCCTGTCCACCGACGACCCGGGGGTCTCGCGGATCGACATCAGCCACGAGTACCAGTACGCCGCCAAGACGTACAACCTCGGCTACACCGAGCTGAAGGACCTGGCCCGCGCCTCGCTGGAGTACGCGTTCCGCAACGGCCGCAGCCTGTGGGCCACCGGCTCCGCCCCCTCCGGCTACCGCCTGGTCGCCGCCTGCCGCAGCGACCGGCCGGGCACCGACCACCCGAGCGCGCGCTGCGCCCGCTACCTGGCCGACAACCCGAAGGCGGCGACCGAGTGGCTCCAGGAGACGGCCTTCACCGCCTTCGAGAACCGTCGCCGGTAACCGCGCACAGCACACGTCCGGGCCCGGGGCCCGGCCCGGACGTGTCTCCGCTACTCCGCCGGAGCCGACCAGAGGTGTCCGAGCGTGCCCAGTACGAGACGGCACACGTCGTCCGGATCGGCACAGGCCAGGGGTTCACGTGCGACGACCGTCCGCATCAGGCCGATGCCGAGAAGCCATGCCATGGCGAGATCCGCACGCAGGGCGCCGTCCTCGGTGCCGGAGAGCCCGGCCAGCGCGCCCTGGTACTCCTCGCCCAGCTCACGCAGGGTTCCGGCCGCCTCGTCGCCCCGCCCGATGGATCGCAGATAGACCTCCAGGGAGCGATCACCCGCCCCACCGACCGCGCTGCGGGTCAGCATCGAGCGCAGAGCGGTCTCGAAGAGCTCCTCGGGCGGCGTCGCCCGCACCTGCTCGAGCCCGCCCTGTGCGACAACCTCCGCGAGCAGCCCCTGCTTGGACCCGAAGTACCGGAAAAGCAAGGCCTGGTTGGCCCCGGCCCGCTCCGCGATGCTCCGGACCGTCGTCCCTTCGTAACCCCGCTCCGCGAACAGGTCACGGGCCGCTTCCAGCAGCCGACGACGTGTGGCCGCGGCATCGCGGCGGCGCTCTCCGGACGGCGGCACGGGGGCGGGCTCCATGGCGGGTTTCCTCTCGGACGGTCCGTCAGGATATCGGCCGTAAAACATCGTTGACCGCCCGGAAGACACACTCCTAACGTTGTAAGCAGCTGCTTACATATCGGAGGCCGCAATGACGACAGCAGACATCACCCCCCTCGCCTACCCCTTCAACACCCCCGACGGGCTCCGGCTCGCCGACGAGTACGAGCGCGTACGCAACCGGCCGGGCCTCTTACGGGTTCAGATGGAATACGGCGAACCGGCCTGGCTCGTCACCCGCTACGCCGACGCCCGGCTCGTCCTGGGCGACCCGCGCTTCAGCCGGGCCGCAGGCGCCTCGCACGACGAGCCCCGACAGTCCGAGGGGCGGCGCGACGGCGGCATCCTCAGCATGGATCCACCCGACCACACCCGACTGCGCTCCCTGGTCGCCAAGGCATTCACCGTCCGCCAGGTCGAGAAGCTCCGCCCGCAGGTCCAGGAACTGACCGCGAGCCTCCTCGACGAGCTGGAGACGGCCGGTCCGCCCGCGGACCTGGTCGATCTCTACGCACTGCCTCTGCCGGTCGCGGTGATCTGCCGGATGCTGGGCGTGCCCACCGAGGACCGTCCGCGCTTTCGTGTGTGGAGCGACGCCGCACTGTCGACCAGCTCCCTCACAGCCAAGGAGTTCGAGGCCAACCGCGACGAACTGCGCGCCTATATGGCCGAGTTGATCGACCGCCACCGCAAGGAGCCGCAGGACGACCTGATGACGGCGCTCATCGAGGCCCGCGACGGCGGCGACCGGCTCTCCGAACTCGAACTCGTCGATCTGTGCGTGGGCATCCTGGTTGCAGGACACGAGACCACCGCGTCCCAGATCCCCAACTTCGTCCTCACTCTGCTGGACCATCCGGACCAGCTGACCAGGCTCAGGGCCGATCCCGGACTCGTCCAGGGCGCGGTGGAGGAACTGCTGCGCTTCGTGCCGCTGGGAAGCGGCGCCGGCCAACCCCGGTACGCCACCGAGGACATCGAGGTCGGCGGCACCCTCGTCCGGGCGGGCAGTCCGGTCCTGGTCGCCATGGGCGCCGCCAACCGCGACGCGCTGCGGTTCACCGCCCCGGGCGTGCTCGACATCGCCCGCGAGGGCAACCAGCACCTCGGCTTCGGCCACGGCGTCCACCACTGCCTGGGCGCCCCGCTGGCCCGGCTGGAACTTCAGGAGGCACTGATCGCGCTCATCACCCGCTTCCCGGGGCTGCGACTGGCCGGCGATGTGACATGGAAGTCCGAAATGCTGGTACGCGGCCCGCGTGTCATGCCGGTCGGGTGGTGACCGGCATGACCTGGAACGTACGCGTCGACCCCCAGCTCTGCCAGGCATCGGGCATGTGCGCCGGGAGCGTCCCCGAGGTGTTCGCGCTGGACGGGGAGCACGCCCGGGCGCGGACGGACGGCATCGAACCGGACGAACGGGTCCTGGACGCCGCCGACATCTGCCCGGCCCAGGCGATCACCGTGCACGACGGAAGCACCGTCATCGGTCCCCGCCGCGACTGAGAAAACCGCCCCGCGCCAGGAAGAACGATCCCGGCACGGGGCGGCTGCGTCATCAACCGAACAGGTCGGTCCTAGCCGAGCCGCTCCATGACCCACTGGGGGCGGCCGTCGGGGCTGAGGATCGCGCGGTGACCCTGCGTGGTCAGGTAGCCCATCTCGCCCCGGTCGAGGGCGATGGCGACCGGCTCTTGCGAGGCCTCGCCCTGGATCGTCCACCGGTCGGGCTGCGTGCCGCACTCGTCCACCCACACGACCGGCGGGTAGATCCGGATCGGCGAGAGCGCCAGGCAGCGGTTCTCCCTGCGCGCCTCGACGATCTGCACCAGACCGCCACCCTGGTTGCGGACCTCCCACACGGTGCCGGGGTTGCAGGGCTCGATGTGGCCGCCCAGCGGGCCTTCGCCACCCGCCAGACACGCGCCGGTGCGCACGTCACGGATGAAGTACGCGCCGTCGGCGGCGTCGGCGGCCTGGGCGGGGGTGGCCAGTGCCGCCACGGCGACGGCGGATGCGGCGAGAGACAGGATCGAACGGATACGCACGGGACTCCTCGTACGAGAACGAAAGACTGAGGGAGAACGAGCCAAGAGCGGCCCGCCACATCAAGATCACAAACATGTGCGGCCGTTGGCGCGCTCCCCAGGCCCTCGGTCCGGTTTTCCACCCCAACAGCGGCGGCGCGCCCGGATCACGTACAGCGCACTCCCACCGCCCCCGCGCGCCCCCATCAGGCGAAATCCCCCGGAGCGCAAGCATGTCCGAAACCGGCTCCCACCTGGGAGTGGTTTGATCCACTCCCCCTCCCCGGTCGCTACTCCGTGTGCTCCTCTTGGTACGCACTGTAACGAATCGGCCCAAAGGGGAACGACCCATGTCCGAACCGACCCACGAGCAAATCGTCTCGGAGCTCCACAGCAAGCCCCCCATCACTCTCGCCCCCGGCCCCCGCCTGGACGCCGAAAAGCACGGCGCCCTCCCGCTGCCGCCCAGCACCGTGTGGGGCCTGCCGGGCGGCACCGCCTGGGTCTACTACGGCGAGGGCCACTCGGGTCTCACGCGGCCCGTGATCTTCGCCGACGGATTCAACACAGGGCCGAGCAGCCTGGACTTCTCCTGGGAAATCATGGAGTTCGGCGACTACGCGCTCATCAGCGAACTGCGCCGCCGGGGACACGACGTCATCATTCTCGGCTTCCATGAGCGCAGTGCATCGATTCTGGACAACTCCCGGACCGCGCAGGCCGCGATCCTGCACGCCATCGCGGAGCGGCAGGGCGACGCGCCGCTGGCCGTCGGCGGGTTCAGCATGGGCGGGCTCGTCACCCGGCACGCGCTGGCCAAGATGGAGAGCCAGGGCATCGACCACCAGACCTCTCTCTACTTCTCGTACGACAGCCCGCACCGCGGCGCCTGGATCCCGATCGCCCTGCAGGCGTTCGCGCACTACATCAAGGATCTCGACAGCCGGTTCTCCGACCAGATCAACAGCCCGGCCGCACGTCAGCTGCTGTGGCAGCACATCGAGAAGTGGGACGGGACGCCGGACCAGAGCGACGAGCGCGCCACGTTCCTGGCGGAGATGGAGGCCACCGGCCAATGGCCGCGCCGGCCGCGGCTGATCGGTGTCGCCAACGGCGTGGCCGACGGCACCGGCACCGACGTGCAGGCCGGCGAACTGGCCCTGGAGGGCAAGGGCCTGTCGGTCGTGGGCACCAAGCTCTACGCCCAGGCCCCGGGCGACAACGAACTCGTCGCGAAGCTGCGGGTGGTGACGCTGAAGACCAACCAGGTGCATACGTCCGGACTCCCGTCGATCGACGGCGCACCCGGCGGCTCGCTGGAAGGGTTCGGCATCCTCGCCGACGGGCTCAACGCCCTCAACCCCCTCCTCGGGTTCAAGACCGACGTACGTATCCGCTCGCACTGCTTCGTGCCCGCTGTCAGCGCGGTCGACGTCGGCGATCTGGACACGGACGAGGAGCTGTACAAGGACATCTCCGCACTCCCGCCGAATGCCAGTGCGCTCGACGAGTTCAAGCTCGCGTCCCACAACGAGGGGCACACCCTCGTGACGGAGGAGCTCTGCACCTGGCTCCTCGACCGGCTTCCGTAGTTCCGCGGCCCCTTGGTTCCGCAGTCCCGTCGTGCGGGGTATCACGCGCCCACGGTGCTCCGGCGGGCATCGTGGGCGCGTCCACCGCCCCGCCCCGTACGGAAACGACATCGACCCCCGGGACCTGCTGGTCCCGGGGGTCGATGCGGCAAAGCTGTACAGGAACTACCGATCCGTCAGGATCAGAAGTCCATGTCACCGCCCGGCATGCCGCCCGGAGCGGCCGCAGAGGCCTTCTCCGGCTTGTCGGCGATGACGGCCTCGGTGGTGAGGAACAGCGCGGCGATGGACGCGGCGTTCTGCAGGGCGGAGCGCGTGACCTTCGCCGGGTCGAGAATGCCCTCGGCGATCATGTCGACGTACTCGCCGGTCGCGGCGTTCAGACCGTGACCGATCGGCAGGTTGCGCACCTTCTCGACGACGACGCCACCCTCGAGACCACCGTTGACGGCGATCTGCTTGAGCGGGGCCTCCAGCGCCAGCTTGACGGCGTTGGCGCCGGTCGCCTCGTCACCCGAGAGGTCCAGCTTCTCGAAGACGGCCGAGGCCTGGAGCAGAGCCACGCCACCACCGGCGACGATGCCCTCCTCGACGGCGGCCTTGGCGTTGCGCACCGCGTCCTCGATGCGGTGCTTGCGCTCCTTGAGCTCGACCTCGGTCGCGGCACCGGCCTTGATGACGGCCACGCCGCCGGCCAGCTTCGCGAGGCGCTCCTGGAGCTTCTCGCGGTCGTAGTCCGAGTCGGAGTTCTCGATCTCGGCACGGATCTGGTTGACGCGACCCTGAACCTGGTCGCTGTCACCGGCACCGTCGACGATCGTGGTCTCGTCCTTGGTGATGACGACCTTGCGGGCGCGGCCGAGCAGGTCGAGACCGGCGTTCTCCAGCTTGAGGCCGACCTCCTCGGAGATGACGGTGCCACCGGTGAGGATGGCGATGTCGCCGAGCATGGCCTTGCGGCGGTCACCGAAGCCCGGGGCCTTGACGGCGACGGACTTGAAGGTGCCACGGATCTTGTTGACGACCAGGGTCGACAGGGCCTCGCCCTCGACGTCCTCGGCGATGATCAGCAGCGGCTTGCCGGACTGCATGACCTTCTCCAGCAGCGGAAGGAGGTCCTTCACGTTGCTGACCTTGGAGTTCACGATCAGGATGTACGGGTCGTCGAGGGACGACTCCATGCGCTCCATGTCGGTGGCGAAGTACGCCGAGATGTAGCCCTTGTCGAAGCGCATACCCTCGGTGAGCTCCAGCTCCAGACCGAAGGTCTGGGACTCCTCGACGGTGATGACGCCTTCCTTGCCGACCTTGTCCATGGCCTCGGCGATGAGCTCGCCGATCTGGGTGTCGGCGGCGGAGATGGAGGCGGTCGAAGCGATCTGCTCCTTGGTCTCCACGTCCTTGGCCTGCTCCAGGAGGGCGGCGGAGACGGCCTCGACGGCCTTCTCGATGCCCCGCTTGAGGGCCATCGGGTTGGCACCCGCGGCGACATTGCGAAGGCCCTCACGGACGAGAGCCTGGGCGAGAACGGTGGCGGTGGTCGTACCGTCGCCGGCGACGTCGTCCGTCTTCTTGGCGACCTCCTTGACCAGCTCCGCACCGATCTTCTCGTACGGGTCCTCCAGCTCGATCTCCTTGGCGATGGAAACACCATCGTTGGTGATCGTGGGGGCGCCCCACTTCTTCTCAAGGACGACGTTGCGACCCTTGGGGCCAAGGGTGACCTTGACGGCGTCGGCGAGCTGGTTCATGCCGCGCTCGAGACCGCGCCGGGCCTCCTCGTCGAACGCGATGATCTTGGCCATGTGAAGTGGTCCTCCCGGACAGGGGTGGATTTCTCCGGACCGAGTGGCGCCCGCGACGGACGGCCTGCGTGACCGGTGGTTCCTTGCCCCACCGGACCTGCGGGCCTCACCGGCCCGGTCCAAATTCTGTCACTCTCACCTGGAGAGTGCTAACGCCAATGATTAGCACTCGACCCCCTGGAGTGCAAGCGTCTCCCTCGGGATGTGGACAACGACAGCCACTCCCGGGTGGCTGCGGACGCGGACGCGCGGAGGGCCCGTACCCCTGGGGTACAGGCCCTCCGTGCGTGAGTAGTGTCGTTGGCCGACCGCGTCGAGCTCAGCCGACGGCGAGCTTGACCATGTCCGCCTGCGGCCCCTTCTGGCCCTGCGAGATCTCGAATTCAACTCGCTGACCCTCTTCGAGGGTGCGGTACCCGTCCATCTGGATCGCGCTGTAGTGGACGAAAACATCCGCACCACCGTCGACCGCGATGAAGCCGTACCCCTTCTCCGCGTTGAACCACTTGACGGTGCCCTGAGCCATGCCTAACTCCCCTATTACTGGCCCTTGCACAGGACCGCACTTCGCGGACCCGGGTCAGAACCCACCCCCCGACAGGAGAGGGTGCGTGCGCCGGAACGCGTCGACCGCGGCCGAATGTATCTGCCCAACTGCCCTCTGCAACAGGTCAATCGGACGAGAATTCTGGGCAGCGCCGAACGCCCGAACATGAGGGATTCATGAGATTCCAGGGCAAGTCGGGCCGGGCAAAGGTGACTTATGGCGCAAGGAGATCGAACACTTTGGCTGCTTCTTGTCGCGGCCGGGCGCATTCTCATATGCGGGCGGCACGGGCAGCTGGGGGGACTTCCCACACTGTACCGCGCTCAACCATACAGAATTGCCCCCTCCGCTTCTCTCGCAGAGGGGGCAATTCCGATAACGCCGTGAAGTCGGACGGACGGTCAGCAGCCGCCTGCGACTGCCGGGATGATCGAGATACCCGCGCCGTCCGGCGTCGCCGCCTCCAGGCCGCCCTCGAAGCGCACGTCGTCGTCGTTGACGTACACGTTCACGAAGCGGCGCAGCTTGCCCTGGTCGTCCAGGACGCGGGCGGCGATGCCGGGGTGGTTCTGCTCCAGGGACTCGATGACCTGGGAGAGGGTCGAGCCCTCGGCCGGGACCTCGGCCCGGCCGCCCGTGTAGGTGCGGAGGATGGTGGGGATGCGGACCTTGACGCTCATGAGGGGTGCCTTTCTTCGGTCTCGGGTGGTCAGCTGGTGGCGAGGCCGGCGGCGCGGAACGCGTCCAGGCTCGGGCGGATCGTCGCGGTCGCCTGCGAGGTGGCGGCCACCGCGTCCAGGGTCTTGAGGCCGTCACCTGTGTTGAGGACGACGGTGGTCAGCGTCGGGTCGAGCAGACCGGCCTCGATGAGCTTCTTCGTCACGCCGACCGTCACCCCGCCCGCCGTCTCCGCGAAGATGCCCTCGGTGCGCGCCAGCAGCTTGATCGCGTCGACGACCTGCTCGTCGTCGACGTCCTCGACCGCGCCGCCGGTGCGGCGGGCGATGTCCAGGACGTACGGGCCGTCGGCCGGGTTGCCGATCGCCAGGGACTTGGCGATGGTGTTCGGCTTCTGGGGCCGCACGACGTCGTGACCGGCCTTGAAGGCGGTGGAGACCGGGGAGCAGCCTTCGGCCTGGGCGCCGAAGATCTTGTACGGCTTGTCCTCGACGAGACCGAGCTTGATCAGCTCCTGCAGACCCTTGTCGATCTTCGTGAGCTGCGATCCGGACGCGATCGGGATGACGATCTGGTCGGGCAGCTGCCAGCCGAGCTGCTCGCAGATCTCGTACGCCAGGGTCTTGGAGCCCTCGCCGTAGTACGGGCGCAGGTTGACGTTGACGAAGCCCCAGCCCTCGCCGAGCGGGTCGCCGATGAGTTCCGAGCAGAAGCGGTTGACGTCGTCGTAGTTGCCCTCGATGCCGACCAGCTCACCGCCGTACACCGCGGCCATGACGACCTTGCCCTGCTCCAGGTCGTGCGGGATGAACACGCAGGAGCGGAAGCCGGCGCGGGCGGCGGCGGCGCCCACCGCACCGGCGAGGTTGCCGGTGGAGGAGCAGGAGAGGGTGGTGAAACCGAAGGCGCGGGCGGCCTCGACGGCAATGGCGACGACGCGGTCCTTGAAGGAGTGCGTCGGGTTGCCGGAGTCGTCCTTGACGTACAGGCCGCCGGTGACGCCCAGCTCGCGGGCGAGGTTGTCGGCCTTGACCAGCTTGGTGAAACCGGGGTTGATGTTGGGCTTGTCCGCGACATCGGCGGGGACCGGCAGCAGCGGCGCGTAACGCCAGATGTTGTTGGGTCCGGCCTCGATGCGCTTCTTCAGCTCGTCGGGGGAGCCGCTCGGCAGGTCGTACGCCACTTCGAGCGGCCCGAAACAGGACGCGCAGGCGAAAATGGGGCCGAGCTCGAAACGCTCGCCGCACTCGCGGCAGGAAAGCACCGCAGCGGGTCCGAGGTCGACGGCTTCGGCGGAAGAATCGGTGCTTACTGCAACGGTCTGCGCAGCCATGATGGCGAGGCCCTTTCTCCTCATCTTCCTCGCGACGCATTTCGCCACGAGACGGAATTGGCACCTTCCCCACCTGACCTCGCGGTCGGCAGGAGGGTTGCCGGGACTTCAACGGGCCGTTCCCTCAGTCCCTCTGGATGAGCGCTGTGGCACCGGATCATCGATCCAGGCATTTATTGGCGGACTGACCCCGACATGCGACGGCCATCCGCGTTGTTCAAGACTGTAACCGAAGCACCGGAGAGTTGAGATAGTCGTCCGAACCGCGAGATGGATCACATACAGGGAGTATCGACCGTGCTGGAAGAGGTCGAACGCTGGCTGGCCAGGCGTTCCTGGTCGGCCGCCGACCGCCCGCTGGACCGCCTCCTGGCCGCCAAGGCCAGGGATCCGCACCGCGGGTGCGTGAGCGTCGTACTGCCCGCGCTGAACGAGGAGGCGACGGTCGGCCGGATCGTCGCGACGATCCGGCGTGAGCTGATGGAGAAGGTCCAGCTGGTCGACGAGCTCGTGGTGATCGATTCCGGTTCCACGGACGCCACCGCGAAGGTGGCCCGGGAGGCCGGTGCCCGGGTGGTGCACCGGGACGAGATACTCCCCCGGATACCCGCCGTGCCCGGCAAGGGCGAGGTGCTGTGGCGGTCGCTCCTGGTGACCGGCGGTGAGATCGTCTGCTTCATCGACGCCGATCTGAAGGACTTCTCGGCGGACTTCGTCTCCGGCATCGTCGGCCCGCTGCTGACCGACCCGAACGTGCAGTTCGTGAAGGCGATGTACGACCGCCCCTTCGGTGACACCGCAGGTCAGGGTGGTCGCGTCACCGAACTGGTGGCCCGTCCGCTACTCAATCTGCACTGGCCGCAGCTGGCCGGTTTCGTCCAGCCGCTGGGCGGGGAGTACGCCGTACGCCGCTCCCTCCTCGAACGGCTGCCCTTCCCTGTCGGCTACGGAGTGGAACTGGGCCTCCTGGTCGATGCGCTGCACACGGTGGGTCTGGACGCGCTGGCCCAGGTCGACGTAGGGGTGCGCAAACACCGTCACCAGGACGGGCAGGCGCTCGGCCGGATGGCGGCGGCGATCTACCGGACCGCTCAACTCCGGTTGTCCCGGGGCCACTTGGTGCGGCCTTCGCTCACGCAGTTCGAGCGCGGCGAGGACGGCTTCGTACCGCGCACCCATGCGGTGGACACCGAGGAGCGGCCCCCGATGCGCGAGATCGAGGAGTACGTTTCGCGCCGGGCGGCCTGACGTGGCCTGACTTCGCACGTTTGGGCGGTTCGTGATCTGGCTAGATTCCGCAACATGGTCTCCGAGTACGAAGCCCAGTCCGCTGCCCAGGTCCTCGTTGCGTCCAACCGCGGCCCGGTGTCGTACACCCTCGCCACGGACGGATCGCTCGACACGAAGCGCGGCGGCGGCGGGCTCGTCTCGGGGCTGAGTGCCGTCAAGGACAAACTGTGGGTGTGCGCCGCGCTCGGTGACGGGGACCGGGAGGCGGTCCGGCGCGGGGTCGGCGAGCAGGGCGTACGCATGCTCGACATCGACGCGGCCGTCCACGAGGACGCGTACAACGGCATCGCGAACTCGGTGCTCTGGTTCGTCCACCACATGCTGTACCAGACGCCGCTGGAGCCGGTCTTCGACGCGGAGTTCCGGCGGCAGTGGGCGTCGTTCGAGACGTACAACCGGGCCTTCGCCGAGGCGCTCGCCGAGGAGGCGGGCCGGGGTGCGGCGGTGCTGGTGCAGGACTACCACCTGGCGCTGGTGCCCGGCATGCTCCGCGAGCTCCGCCCCGACCTGCGGATCGGCCACTTCTCGCACACCCCGTGGGCGCCCGTCGACTACTTCCGTCTGCTCCCCGACGACATCGCCGAGCAGCTGCTGCACGGCATCCTGGGCGCGGACCGGGCTGCCTTCCTGACCCGGCGCTGGGCGGACGCGTTCATCGGCTGCTGTACGGAGATCCTGGGCGGCACCGGGCGGACCAGGATCGGGGTGCACGGGCTCGGCGCGGACGCGGACTTCCTGCGTGGGCGCGCGCACGAGGCGGACGTGGACGAGCGGATGGCGGCGCTGCGGGAGCAGGTCGGCCCGGGGCGGAGGACGATCGTACGAGTGGACCGAACGGAACTGTCCAAGAACATCGTGCGCGGCCTGCTCGCCTACCGCGCGCTCCTCGACGAGCGGCCCGAATGGCGCGAGCGCGTCGTCCATGTCGCCTTCGCGTACCCCTCGCGGCAGGACCTGGCGGTGTACCGCGACTACACGGCCGAGGTGCGGCAGCTCGCCGACGACATCAACGCCGGGTACGGCACGGCGGGCTGGACGCCGGTCGTGCTCCACGTCAAGGACGACTTCGCCCGCTCGCTCGCCGCGTACCGGCTGGCCGATGTGGCGCTCGTCAACCCGATCCGCGACGGCATGAACCTGGTCGCCAAGGAGGTCCCTGTCGTCTCCGACCACGGCTGCGCGCTGGTGCTGTCGCGGGAGGCGGGGGCGTACGAGGAGCTGGGCGGCGACGCGGTCGTGGTGAACCCGTACGACGTGTCCGCGACGGCGGCGGCGCTGCACGAGGCTCTGACGATGGCGGACGACGAACGGGCCGCGCGCACGGAGCGGCTGGCCGCGGCGGCGGTGGCGCTGCCGCCCCAGCAGTGGTTCCTGGACCAGCTGGACGCGCTGCGGCAGGAGTGAGCCGGTCAGATCCGTTCGGCCAGGGCCGCCAGGAAGCCGACGACGGCTCCGGGGCCGTTCAGCAGCAGATCCGCGCGTTCGGCCAGTTCGGGCACTTCGGCGCTGCCGCTGCAGACCAGCAGGCCCGGGATGCCGTCGGGGCCCTCGGTGCGGAGCTTCTCCACGGCGGCGTACGCGGCGAGGTCGCCCAGGTCGTCGCCCGCGTACAGGACGGACTCGGCGTCGGTCTCCCGTACGTACTGTGCGAGCGCCACGCCCTTGTCCATGCCCGGCGGGCGCAACTCCAGGACCAGGCGGCCCGGTTCGACGATCAGTCCGTGCCGGGCGGCGAGCTCGCCGAGGGGGTCGCGCAGGGCGTCGAACGCGGCCTGCGGGTCGGCGGAACGGCGGGTGTGGACGGCGAGCGCCTGGCCCTTCTCCTCGATCCAGGTGCCGTGCCACGCGTCGAACCGGTCGAGCACTCCCGGGAGTTCGGCGCGGACCGCGGCGACGCCGGGGTGCGGGACGGGGGTGCGGACGGTGCCGGACACGGCGTCCCAGCGTTCGGTGCCGTAGTGGCCGAGGACGACGAGGTGGTCCAGTCCCCGCACTCCGGCGAAGCCGCCGTGCCTGACCGCGACGCCGGCCGGGCGGCCGGTGATCACGGCGACGGACGCCACTTTCGGGGCGAGCGCGACGAGTGCGTCGACGGCACCGGGGTGGGCGCGGGCCTGTTCCGGGTCCGGGACGATGTCGGCGAGGGTCCCGTCGAAATCGAGTGCGATGACGGCACGGTCGGGGCGCGCGAGGATCGTGGCGAGGGCTTCTCGGCCGGGTGGGGTGGTGGGGGCGGGGAGCTCGGACGGGGTTTCGCTCGGCGTGGGTGCGTGCGGGTTGCTGCCCATGGGGCGAGCCTATAGGCGTACCGCCGGGCACAGCCATGGGCGGCGCGGCACAGGGGCGGTGTCCGTGGTGCCGCGGACACGCAGCGGCTGACTACCACGCAAGCCTGAAACATCGAACGCATAAGACCGACCGGCAAATGGGGGGTGGGAGAAGGAGCGGGGCTGGGTGCGTGCAGCTGCAAGGCGGAGGATTGAGCCAACGCGATGGGGTCTCCCCTGCTCGAGCGAAGCCGAGAGCTTGGGGAAGTTGGTGATTGACGACAACGCCGCAGATGTGCGTGCCCAGCCCCGCGACGCCGCCCCCCATTTGCCGGTCGGTCTAAACCAGCCCAGCCCTGCACATAGCGTCTGTGGAGTGCGGACAGCGATCAGAGCATCGGCCCCCACCCCCACCGGGAGCAGCTCTGATGCGTATGTCTCTTGTTCCTTTCCACGGTGACGGCGGCTCTCCTGGCAGGCGCCTCCCCGGCCCCCGCTCAAGACCCCTCCCGCCGCATCGGGAACGCCGCACACGGCGGACGTCGGCGGCTTCTACACCAATGGCGACCACGTCCACGTATCCAGTACGCCCCCGGCGACGGCATCCGGACACGGCTGGTGGGTGCGGGTGAAGGGTGGCAGGCCGGGCGAGAAGGCCAAGGTGACCATCTGGCTGCAGGCGAAGGACCGGCACGGCAAGTGGAAGTCCGTGGCCAGCGGGTCCAAGAAGGTGAAGCCGACCAAGGGCAAGGCCAGCAGCACCCATCGGGCCAACGCCCGTAAGACGTGCGAGAGCAAGAAGAAGACGCAGTGGCGGAGCCTGATCGACGTGGACATCATCGGCGAGGCCGACTCCCCGGAGAAGGCCGTCACTGCCACGATGACCTTCAACTGCGGCGCGGGTGTGTAGGGGAAAACGATGGGTGATGCGGTGCGGGACTCCACTCTGCTCATGGGCGTGCACGGGGTCCTCACCCGGCATCCCTGGCTCGTACCGCCCGCGGGCGGTACGGAGCCCGACGTCGATGCCTTCGGCCTGGCGGTGAACCGTGCCGAGGTCTACGGGTGGAGCAGCACCCTTCTGGGGGCCGGCATGGAGCTCGGGGGGAGCCGGTGGGGGCACAACGACGCGGGGGAGGACTGGACGCAGGACGGGCACGTGCGGGAGATCGGCTGGCTCCAGGTGGACGTGTCCTCCCACTTGAACCGGCAGCGACTGCCCGTGCTGCCCGTGGCGACGGTCCTTGGCGACGTTCTGCGGCAGGTGGGCGACATCCGCGTCACCGGCGTGCACACCGTCGCACCGGTGCACCTGGCACCGGACCCCGCCGCCGCCCTCCTGTACACCGCCGGTTGGTACGAGCTGGCCGATCCGGGCGCGGTCAGGGAGATCATCGTGACCGTGTCGGGCCGCGAAGCGGAGCTGGCCGGCCGCGCCGGGCGCGTTCGCGACGAGGCGCTGGCGTGCACCTACGGATGCATGACCGTCGAGCCGGAAACCACCGATGTGGACCTCCCGGGCCTGGCCCTGCCGCTGACCGGCGAAATGCAGACCGAAGGGATGCGCCGGGCGCTGGCCTTCCGCTGCCGGGTGCCCGTGTGGTCCCTGGACGCGGCAGCCTGGATCACGGAGGTCTTCGTCGAGGCGCTGCGCGTCACCGGCACCGCGGAACCCGTCATGATCACCGTCTCCGGCTGAGAGGGTGCGGGTTCAGCGACGCCCCCGCTTCGCGTCACGGACCCGGCGCAGGCGGTTCACCGTCACCGGGTCCTCCTCCAGCGCGCGGCGGTCGTCGAGAAGCGCGTTCAGCAGCTGGTAGTAGCGCGTGGGCGAGATGCCGAGCCGTTCGCGGATCGCGCGCTCCTTCGCCCCGGGCCCGGCCCACGACTGCCGTTCGACGGCGAGCACGGCGCGGTCCCTGGCGGAGAGGCCGACGGGGCCGTCCGTGCCGTCGGGGCCATTCGGGGGGGCGGTCATATCAGCCAACATATCGCCCGGACGGAGAGCCGCCGCCCGTTACTCCGCAGATCCGGACGCAGCGGCTGGCGGTCGAGCTCGCGAAGTCGAAGGGGTACGACCCGGACCACCCGCGCAACCTCTCGCGCAGGGTGATCCTTTCGTCCTGAGCCCGCCGCTCGGGCCCACTGCGACGGTGTCGCCGGCGCGATTTTGTATGAATGCGCAACAAACCGCGATAGTGGACTAGACCTTTTTGGGTTCCTCGGGCGAAACTGTTTCCCGTGAAACACGTCATCGCCCTCGATGTGGGCGGCACCGGAATGAAGGCCGCACTGGTCGGGGCCGACGGCACCCTGCTGTACGAGGCGCGGCGGGCGACCGGCAGAGAACGCGGTCCCGACGCCGTCGTGGAGTCGATCCTCACCTTCGCCGCGGACCTGAGGGCGTACGGCGAGGAGCACCTCGGCGAAAGTGCTGTCGCGGCCGGTGTCGCCGTGCCCGGCATCGTCGACGCCGAGAACGGGATCGCTGTCTATGCCTCGAACCTGGGCTGGCGCGACGTACCCATGCGGGAACTGCTCGGCGAGCGGCTCGGCGGTGTCCCCGTCGCGCTCGGCCACGATGTGCGCACCGGCGGACTCGCCGAGGGCCGGATCGGCGCGGGCAAGGGCGCCGACCGCTTCCTCTTCGTGCCGCTGGGCACCGGGATCGCCGGGGCCATCGGCATCGCGGGCACCATCGAGTCCGGCGCGCACGGGTACGCGGGCGAGATCGGCCACATCGTGGTCCGGCCGGACGGCCCGGACTGCGGCTGCGGCCAGCGCGGCTGCCTGGAGACCCTGGCGTCCGCCTCCGCGGTGACCCGGGCCTGGGCCGCGGCGTCCGGCGATCCGACGGCGGACGCCGCGGACTGCGCGAAGGCCGTGGAATCGGGCGACCCGGCGGCCGTGGAGGTCTGGCGGAACGCGGTCGACGCGCTCGCCGCCGGACTGGTCACCGCGCTGACACTGCTCGACCCCAGCACGCTCATCATCGGTGGCGGTCTCGCCGAGGCCGGGGAAACCTTGTTCACACCACTCCGTGCGGTCGTCGAGGAGCGTGTCACGTTCCAGAAGCTGCCCCACATCGTCCCGGCGGCCCTCGGGGACACCGCCGGATGCCTGGGCGCAGGGCTGCTCGCCTGGGATCTTCTCTCCACGGAGGTATCCGCCTGATGGCCGGACGCGCAGACAGCACAGTTCTCGCAGGTGCCCGGGTGGTGCTTCCCACCGGGACCGTCGAGGACGGCCGGGTGGTCGTCGAGGGTACCCGGATCGTCGGCAGTGCGGCGGAGGGCGCCGGCGCCCCGTGGAATCCACCCACCGACAGCAACCCCCCACGCCCCCCGGCCGCGTCCACCCCGTACCCGGATGCCACCCGGACCGTCGACCTGAGCGGCCACTGGGTGGTCCCGGGCTTCGTCGACATGCACAACCACGGCGGCGGCGGCGCATCCTTCACCTCCGGCACCGTGGACGAGGTCCTCACCGGTATCCGCACCCACCGCGAGCACGGCACCACCACCCTGGTCGCCTCCACCGTCACCGGCGAGATGGACTTCCTCGCCCAGCGGGCCGGTGTCCTCTCCGAACTGGTCGAGCAGGGCGACCTGGCCGGTATCCACTTCGAAGGGCCGTTCATCTCACCGTGTCGCAAGGGCGCGCACAGCGAGGATCTGCTGCGCCACCCGGACCCGGCCGAAGTCCGCAAGCTGATGGACGCGGCGCGCGGCACCGCGAAAATGTTCACGCTCGCCACCGAACTCCCGGGCGGTATCGAGTCGGTGCGGCTGCTCGCCGAGCACGGAGTGATCGCCGCGATCGGGCACACCGACGCGACGTACGAGCAGACCGTCGAGGCGATCGACGCGGGCGCCACCGTCGCCACCCACCTCTACAACGCGATGCCCGGCCTCGGCCACCGCGCGCCCGGCCCGATCGCGGCCCTGCTGGAGGACGAGCGGATCACCATCGAGCTGATCAACGACGGTACGCATCTGCACCCCGCCGCCCTGGAACTGGCCTACCACCACGCGGGCGCCCACCGCGTCGCGCTGATCACCGACGCCATGGACGCGGCCGGCTTCGGCGACGGCCGGTACCAGCTCGGCCCGCTCGCGGTCGAGGTCAAGGACGGCGTCGCGCGGCTGGTCGAGGGCAACTCGATCGCGGGCTCCACCCTCACCCTGGACACCGCGTTCCACCGGGCCGTGACCATCGACAGGATCCCGGTCGGCGATGTCGTGCAGTCCATCTCCGCCAACCCGGCACGGCTGCTCGGCGTGTACGACAAGGTCGGCTCGCTGGACCCGGGCAAGGACGCGGATCTGGTGGTCCTGGACGCGGACTTCACGCTCAAGGGCGTCATGCGCAAGGGCGAATGGATCGTCGATCCCCAGATCGGTTGACTCGGCCCATTATTGACGGCGGGTCGAATACGTAACGAAGAGACGGCGGTTGGTCCGGGGGTCTGGGCCGACTGCCGCCTTTTTGACATGATCACCTGGGAAACAGGCAGAGAAAGCGCGTTCCGTCCAAGGATTCGCGCTCCAGAGCAGGGATCGAGGGAGCGGCCGCGGTGATCCTCACGGTCACACTGAATACGGCACTCGACCTGACGTACGGCGTCCCGGAGCTCGTCCCGCACGCCAGCCACCGCGTCAGCGACATGTCCGAGCGGCCCGGCGGCAAGGGCCTCAACGTGGCCCGGGTGCTCTCCGCCCTCGGCCACGAAACGGCAGTCACCGGCTTCGCCGGAGGCTCCACCGGAGCCGTGCTGCGCGAGCTGCTGGCGGGCATGTCGCCGCAGGACACGGCCACGAAGGCCGAAAACGGTGCCACGCCCGCCCCCGCGCCGATCACCGACGCCCTCGTCACCGTCGCCGGGAACACCCGTCGCACGATCGCCGTCGTCGACCGGGCCACCGGCGACACCACCCAGCTCAACGAACCCGGCCCGCTCGTCACCACCGACGAATGGACCACCCTCCTCGGCCGGTACGAGGAACTCCTCACCGGGGCCGACGCCGTCGCCCTCTGCGGCAGTCTGCCGCCCGGCATCCACGTCGGCGCCTACGCCGAACTGGTCCGCCTGGCCCGCACCGCCGGCGTCCCCGTGCTCCTGGACACCAGCGGCGAACCGCTGCGCCGAGGCATCGCCGCCCGTCCCGACCTGATCAAGCCAAACGCCGACGAACTCGCCCGGCTCACCGGCTCCCGCGAGCCGCTGCGCGCCACCCGCGACGCCCGCCGCCGCGGCGCGCACGGGGTCGTCGCGTCACTGGGCCCGGACGGCATGCTGGCGGTCACCCCCGACGGCGTCTGGCAGGCGTCCCCGCCCGCCAAGGTCCTGGGCAATCCGACCGGTGCGGGCGACTCCGCGGTGGCCGGGCTGCTGTCCGGCCTCGTCGAGGGCCTGAGCTGGCCGGACCGGCTGCGGCGGGCGGTGGCACTGTCGACGGCGACCGTGCTCTCCCCGACGGCCGGTGACTTCGACCGCGCGGCGTACGAGGAGCTGCTGCCGCGCGTCGGCATCGAGGAACACACAACGGCGGCCTGAGGCCGCGCCCGTCCCGGACCCGCGTTCAGCGGGTCCGAAGAAGTAGCAAGAGGTCAGCATGCCGCTCGTCAGCACCGGTGAACTCGTCTCCGCCGCCCAGGCCGAGGGACGCGGGATCGCCGCCTTCAATGTCATCACGCTGGAGCACGCGGAGGCCATCGCGGCCGGAGCGGAGCGGACCGGAGCGCCCGCCATCCTGCAGATCTCCGAGAACGCCGTGAAGTTCCACGGCGGGCGGCTCTCCGCCATCGCCGCCGCGGCCGCCGCCGTCGCCCGCACCTCCGGCGCCCCCCTCGCGCTCCACCTCGACCATGTCGAGTCCGTGGAGCTGCTGCACCAGGCACACGACGAGGGCTTCGGCTCGGTGATGTTCGACGCCTCCAAGCTGCCGTACGAGGAGAACGTGCGGGCCACGGCCGAGGCGGTGGCGTGGGGTCATGAGCGCGGCATCTGGATCGAGGCCGAGCTCGGCAAGGTCGGCGGCAAGGAGGGCGAGACCCCGCTCGACGCCCACGCCCCCGGCGTCCGTACCGACCCGGCCGAGGCCGCCGCGTACGTCCGCGACACCGGGGTGGACGCGCTGGCCGTCGCGGTCGGCTCCTCGCACGCCATGACCGAGCGCACCGCCGCCCTGGACCACGCCCTGATCGGCCGGCTGCGCGACGCGGTCCCGGTCCCGCTGGTGCTGCACGGCTCCAGCGGTGTCCCGGACGACGAGATCCGCCAGGCCGTCGCCTCCTCCGGCATGGTCAAGATCAACGTGGGTACGGCGCTGAACACGGCGTTCACCGGCGCGGTGCGGGCGTACCTGGCCGAGAACACCACGGGCGTGGACCCGCGCAAGTACATCGCACCGGGCCGCGAGGCGATGGCCGCGACAGTTGCGGGGTTCTTGAGCCTGATGGGCTGACGGCCCGCACGCAAAAGCGGTCCGGCCCCCACACCCGAAGGCGTGGGGGCCGGACCGCTTACGTACGGGTCAGCGCTTCACGTGACCGGCCTTCAGCGACAGCTGGTCCAGATTGGCGTCGCACTGGTCGCCCTCGTTGCAGGAGATCATCAGGGTGTTCGCACCCTTGGTGAGGTTGACCCAGGCGAACGTCGTCGTCCAGCCCTTCTCCAGGTCACCCTCCGGCGCCTCCGCGAAGTTCTTCATCCTGATCTCGCGGGGAGCCTCGGCATTGACCGTCAGGGACGTCTTGGCATCCTTGCCCGGCACCCCGTACGTCACGAACAGCGTGTACGGACCGGCCTTCGGCACCTCGACCGACCAGGTCGCCGACCTGCCGACCTCGTTGAGGTTGATGTACTGGCCGTTGGCGCTCTTCGCACCCTTGGTGGTGTTGTCCAGCTGGGCCGTGCCGCCGAGCTTCAGCGTCGCCGCGTCCTGCTTGGGGAGCTCGACCGGGGTCTCGGAGCTCGCGGACTCCTTGGGCTTCGGTGACTCCTCGACCTGGCTGCCGGGTCCGGCGGAGGAGGTGGCCTCGTTTTTCTTCTTGTCCTTGTTGTCGTCGCCCGTGATCAGCGCCGCGCCGATGCCGATGAGCACGACCAGGACCACCGCGACCGCGCCGATCAGCAGGCCCTTGGTGTTCGGGCCGCCCTTGCCGGGGCCGCCGGGGCGACCGCGGCCGCCCTGCTGCGGGACGGGCGCGGTGGGGGCACCGGGGTACGTCTCCGGGGCGGCGTACTGCGCGTTCGGCTGGCCGTACGGCTGCTGGTGCGGCACCTGCTGCCCGTACTGGCGCTCGCCGACTGTCCGCACCTGGTTGTACGAGGTCCGGGGCACGCCGGGCTGCGGGGCCGCCGGACCCGGGTAGCCGTAGCCGCCCTGCCGTGGCGGCTGGGCGCCTGCTGCCTGTCCGTCCTCGTACAGGTAGCCGAACGGATCGTCGTCCTCGGGCGTGTTTGCGCCGTTGTTCCCGGCCGTCATCCCTGGGTCACTCCTCACCATGTCGCCAGCCGTCGCCGAATTTCGCCAGCCGTGGCCGACCGGCCGAGCCTACCTCGAACGGACCGCACCAAGAATTGCCGTCGCACGTCCTGGAACCGCGACGGGATGCGGGAACAGCGCCGTCGTGAACATCATCCGGCCCTGCGGTGAACCTTCGCCCGGGACCGCTTCTCCACGTACATCCGCTGGTCGGCGGAGCGCAGTACCTCTTCGGCGGTCATGCCGCAGGCGGCCCAGCCGATGCCGAAACTCGCCCCGACGCGCACCGCCCGGCCGTCGACCCGAATGGGCGGAATGATGGCGTTACGGAGGCGTACGGCCAGGTCCGCGGCGTCCACGGCGCCGAGCCCGTCGGCGAGAACGACGAATTCGTCGCCCCCGAGCCGGGCGACGGTATCGCCGTCACGGACACAGGTGGTGAGACGGCGGGCGACCTCGATCAGTACGGCGTCACCGGTGTGGTGGCCGAAGCGGTCGTTGATCGACTTGAAACCGTCGAGGTCGCAGAAGAGGACCGCGAGGCCCTTCGCCCCGTCGTCGTTCTCGGTGTCGGGTGCGACGGAATGGACATGGTGGTCGTACGGGCCGCCGGGCACCGAGTCCACGTCGTAGCCGTGCGTCCGCGCGTCCGGATCGTCGACGTCGCCGTAGGCCGCGTCCAGCGCCTCCACCGCGGTGGAGGCCACCGAGTGCGGGCGCTCGCAGAGCCGGGAGCTGAGCCGGGAGCGCAGCTCGGCGCTGTTGGGCAGACCGGTGAGCGCATCGTGCGAGGCGCGGTGCGCGAGATGCAGCTCGTGGCGCTTGCGCTCCTCTATGTCCTCGACATGGGTGAGCAGGAAGCGCGGGCCGTCCGCGGTGTCGGCGACGACGGAGTTGCGCAGCGAGACCCAGAGGTAGGTGCCGTCCCGCCGCCCGAGCCGCAGCTCGGCGCGGCCGCCCTCGGCGGAGGTGCGCAGCAGGGTGCCGATGTCCTCGGGGTGGACGAGGTCTGCGAAGGAGTAGCGGCGCAGGACGGACGCGGGGCGGCCGAGCAGCCGGCACAGGGCGTCGTTGGTGCGCAGCAGCCGGCCGTGCTGATCGCCGCCCATCTCGGCGATGGCCATGCCGCTGGGCGCGTACTCGAAGGCCTGGCGGAAGGACTCCTCGCTGGCCCGCAGCGCCTGCTGTTCACGCTCCAGGCGGACCAGGGCGCGCTGCATGTTTGCTCTCAGTCGGGCGTTGCTGATCGCAATGGCGGCCTGTGATGCGTACATCTGGAGCGCCTCACGGCCCCAGGCGCCGGGGCGGCGGCCGTTGCGCGGACGGTCGACGGAAATGACGCCCAGGAGATCGAGGCCGCCGCCGGACGCGTGCATCGGGGCGTAGAGCCGGTCCTGGGGGTGCCACTCGTCCTCGAAGCGGGGTTCTGGGCCCTCGGTGTGCCACTGCGGTACGTCGTCGTCGAGGAGGACCCAGCCGTCGGTGTGCGGTATGAAGCGGAGCTCGTCCCAGGCCTCACCCATCGAGAGCCTGCGCTCCCAGGAGCTGCGCGAGCCGACGCGGCCGGTGATCAGGGCTTCTGCTGCGCTGCTGCCGGCGAAGGCGGCGACGACGAGATCGCCGTCGGGGCGGACCAGGTTCACGCAGGCCAGCTCGTAGCCGAGACCGGCGACGATTCCGTCGGCCACGGTCTGCAGTGTGTCGGCCAGGCTCCGTGCCGTATTGAGATCGGCCACGGCCTGGTGCAGCTGCCGCATCGTCGCAAGACGGACGTACGGCTCCGACTCGGCCTCCATCGCTCGCACTCCCCGAGACCTCGACAGCACTCCAGGTTTCATATCGACGTACTGGCTTCAGTGTCACGGCCACTGAATCACAGTGAGCTGTGCAGTCGGTACACAGGGTCAGCAAATACCGCACTCTGTGACTCAAGTCACAACCGATGGTGAAGGGGCCAGAGAGCCGTGCGGATGCGGTCCATCCCTTCCTTGAACGCAGATCCGCACGTTGCGGTGCCGAGCCGTCGCCGCCATGGACCGACGGTCCTAGGACCAGGCTGGTCCCCTGGCCCGATGCGACGGCACAGCATCCACGGCTAGCGTGCCCGGTGTGTTGCAGACGAAAGCCCCCGCCCCGCGTTCCCAGCCCGTCCCCCATGCTGAGGGGGTGAGCAACGATGAGTTCCGAGGCGCTCTCGCCCGGCTGGCCGCCGGAGTCGTGCTGATCACCGCCGAAGAGCCGCCGCTCGACGAGAACGGGCGCGGTGAGGACGTCGGGATGACGGCGACCGCCTTCATGTCGGTGTCACTGGACCCACCACTGGTGATGGTCAGCCTGCGCAACGACTCACGGATGGACGATCTGTTGTCGGAGCAGCCGCTGTGGGCGGTCTCCGTACTTGCCGAGAGTCAGCGGCACATCGCCGGCCGGTTCGCGATGAAGGGCCGGATCAGCGACCGGCTGCTGTTCGAGGACATCCCCTATACAAGGGGGGAGATCAGCCATGCGCCCCTGGTCGGAGGCGCGCTGGCCACGCTGGAGTGCCGCACCGAGCAGCGGGTCCTGGCGGGCGACCACACGCTGGTGATCGGCCGGGTGCTGAGCGCGGCCCTGCCGAGCGGGGACGGATCGCCGCTGACGTACTTCCGGGGGCGGTACCGGCAGCTGGGGTGAGGGGGCGGCATCGCGCGCGGGCGCGGCGGTCGTCCGGTCCCGCGGGGCGTCACCCGAATCGCGCGGCAGCGGCTACCAGTCGCGGCCGGAGCGGCCGCGCTTCGTCTCACCGCGCTGCTTCTTCTCGCGCAGGCGGCGTTCGTTGATGCCGCGCGGAATCCTGGTCTTGCGGCGCGGCCTGGGGGGCGGCGCCGTGGCCTCGGCCAGCAGGGACGCGAGTCGCACGAGAGCCGTCTCGCGGTTGCGCCACTGGGAGCGGTGCTCGGACGCCCGTACCGCGATCACCCCGCCCACGAGCCTGCTCTCCAGACGCTGGAGCGCCCGCTCCTTCCACACCTCGGGAAGCGACTCGGTCGCCGCGAGGTCGAAGCGGAGCTCCACCTGGGAGTCACTGGTGTTGACGTGCTGCCCGCCGGGCCCGGAGGACCGCGAGAAACGCCACATGAGCTCGGTCTCCGGCAGGGAGACCGAACCGCGGATGACATAGGGCCCGGACATGGCACCCATGTTCCCCGGCCCACAGGGCGTTCGTCACCTTCTTTTGCCATACGGACCGTCGGGCCGACCGGGGGACTTCGGTAAAGAAAGTAAAGGGAGCAGGAACCTCTCGACCCCTTGTCCGCGTTATGACCTGTGACGGTAGCTTCGTGATGGCATGGAGCCCGCAATCGACGATGAAAGGGACTTCCCATGGCTGTAAGCCTGTCCAAGGGCGGCAACGTCTCGCTCACCAAGGAGGCCCCGGGCCTGACCGCCGTCACGGTCGGCCTCGGCTGGGACGTCCGCACCACCACCGGCACCGACTTCGACCTCGACGCCTCGGCGATCGCGGTCAACCCGGGCGGCAAGGTCGTCTCCGACGGCCACTTCGTCTTCTTCAACAACAAGTCGACGCCGGACCAGACCATCGTTCACACCGGTGACAACGTCACGGGCCAGGGCGAGGGCGACGACGAGCAGATCAACGTCAACCTGGCGGGCCTGCCGGCCGACGTCGACAAGATCGTCTTCCCGGTCTCGATCTACGACGCCGAGACCCGCAGCCAGAACTTCGGCCAGGTTCGCAACGCGTTCATCCGCATCATCAACCAGGCCGGCGGCACGGAGATCGCCCGTTACGACCTGAGCGAGGACGCCGCCACCGAGACCGCCATGGTCTTCGGCGAGCTCTACCGCAACGGCGCGGAGTGGAAGTTCCGCGCGGTCGGCCAGGGTTACGCCTCGGGCCTGCGCGGCATCGCCCAGGACTTCGGCGTCAACCTCTGAGCTACGGCGTCAGCCTCTGACGCGAGAGCTCGTCCCACGAAACCCCCCGGCCGTCACGGCCGGGGGGTTTCGCATGCGCCGACCGGGTTTGATCCCGGCCCGTTCTGCACAAGTACTCTGCGAACAATCACAGTTGACCGCATAGCGAACACCGGGTAACCGCCTTCGGACAAGATCTGGTCAAAAGATTGACTGGCCACTGTCAAATTTCCGGCGACCGGTGCCACTCTCTCCGGGCCCCCCTCACGAAACGTGTGTGTCAAGTGAAGGAGACCGAGTGAGAATCGCTCTGCGTACTGCTGCGATCGCCGCGTCCGCCGCCATGGTCGTCGTCGGAGTACAGGCAGGTTCGGCAGGAGCCGCCCCGGACCGTGCGGCCGGCGCCACCGCCCTGCCGCTCAGCGCCTCTCAGCGCGCCACGGCCATCAAGGAGGCCCAGGGCCGGGCCGATTCCGTCGCCGCGCAGATCAAGCTGGGCGGCAAGGAGAAGCTCGTCGTCCGCGATGTGATCAAGGACGCCGACGGCACCGTACACACCCGCTACGAGCGCACCTACGACGGACTGCCCGTGCTCGGTGGCGACCTCATCACCCACGCCAGGAAGGACGGCTCCCTCAAGGGGGTGTCCCGGGCGACGTCGGCCACGATATCCGTGGCGTCGTCGGACGCCACCGTCAGCGCCAAGGCCGGTGCGCGGAAGGTGATCTGGGCCGCCGCCGGAAAGCCCGCGCTCGCGTACGAGAACGTGGTCAGGGGCACCCAGCCGGACGGGACACCCAGTGAGCGCCACGTCATCACCGACGCCACCAGCGGCAAGGAGCTCTACGCGTACGAGGCCATCGACACGGGGTCCGGAACCAGCCAGTACAGCGGCACCGTGCCCCTCGGAACCACGGCCTCCGGGTCCGGTTACAGCCTGACCGACGGCGGTCGCGGCAGCCACACCACGTACGACCTGAACGGCTCCACCACCGGCACCGGGACGCTCTTCACCGACACCGACGACATCTGGGGCAACGGTCTCGCGACCAACCGTCAGACCGCCGCCGTCGACGCCCACTACGGCGCCGCCACGACCTGGGACTTCTACAAGAACGAGCTGGGCCGCAACGGCATCGCCGGCGACGGCAAGGCCGCGTACTCCCGGGTCCACTACGGCAACGCGTACGTCAACGCCTTCTGGTCGGACAGTTGCTTCTGCATGACGTACGGCGACGGTTCGGGCAACCTCAAGCCGCTCACCTCACTGGATGTCGCCGGACACGAAATGAGCCACGGCCTGACCGCGTCCACCGCCGGGCTGAAGTACAGCCGTGAGTCGGGCGGGCTCAACGAGGCGACCAGCGACATGTTCGGCACGGCGGTCGAGTTCTACGCCGACAACAGCAGCGACAGCGGCGACTACCTCATCGGCGAGAAGATCGACATCAGGGGCAACGGCACCCCGCTGCGTTACATGGACAAGCCGAGCAAGGACGGCGCCTCGGCCGACTACTGGTCGAAGACGGTCGGCCGGCTCGACGTCCACTACTCGTCCGGGCCCGCCAACCACTTCTTCTACCTGCTGTCGGAGGGCAGCGGCGCGAAGACGGTCAACGGCGTCTCCTACAACTCCCCCACCTCCAACGGCTCCACCGTCACGGGGATCGGGCGCGCCAAGGCCGTCCAGATCTGGTACAAGGCGCTCACCACGTACATGACCTCGTCCACCGACTACGCCGCGGCCCGCGTCGCCACGCTGAAGGCGGCGACCGACCTGTACGGGGCGGGCAGCGCGGAGTACTCAGCCGTCGCCGCCGCTTGGTCCGGGATCAACGTCAACTAGTACCGCATTTGGGCCGATCCTGCGGAACGCCTCGCGCCGCGCACATGCTCCGCAACGCCGAAGCTGTGCGCGGCGTTTCGGCGCGCGGAGTTCCGAGCCGCTGTCACCGCAGGACTCCGCCGAATAACGAACACAAGCGCATCCCATTCGGACAAGAAGTGGTCAAAAAATTGTGAGGCATTTGTTAGTACACCGTCAATGTCGGTCATTCGGTGGCACGCTCTCGGCTCGTAACCCCCCACGGAACGAGCAACGGAGAACGCATGACCCCCCACATGAACACCCGTCGCGCCGCAGCCCTGGCCGCCGTGGCCGCGATGGTCGTCGTCGGCGTCCAGACCGGTGCGGCAAACGCCGCGCCGGACACCGGCAATGACGGTCCCTCCGCCTCTCGCAGCGCCGCCCCCTCCGGCGCGAACAGCGCCTCGCAGCGCACCGCCGCCATCAAGTCGGCGCAGTCCGACGCCTCTTCGACCGCCGACTCCCTCGGGCTCGGCAGCCAGGAGAAGCTGATCGCCCGTGATGTGATCAAGGACGCCGACGGCACCGTCCACACCCGCTACGAGCGCACCTACGCCGGCCTCCCGGTCATCGGCGGCGACCTCGTCACCCACACCGCCCGCAGCGGAAAGCTCAAGAGCGTCACCAAGGCGACCGGGGCCCGGATATCCGTGACCTCGACGACGCCGAAGATCAAGACCACGGCGAGTGGCCGCAAGGTGATCTGGGCGGGTGGCGGCAAGCCCGTCCTCGCCTTCGAGACGGTGAAGACCGGGGTGCGGAAGGACGGCACGCCGAGCAGGCTGCACATCATCACCGACGCGACCACCGGCAAGAAGCTCCAGAGCTACGAGGCGATCGAGACCGGCGTCGGCAACAGCCAGTACAGCGGCCAGGTCGACCTGACGACCACCGCGGCCGGCTCCGGTTTCGAGCTGACCGACGGCGACCGCGGCGGTCACAAGACGTACGACCTCAACCAGGGCGAGAGCGGCACCGGTGACCTCGTCACGGACGACGACGACACCTGGGGCGACGGCACCGGCAACGACCGCCAGACCGCCGCCGTCGACGCCGCCTACGGTGCTGCGAAGACCTGGGACTTCTACAAGTCGGCGTTCGGCCGCGACGGCATCGCCGGTGACGGCAAGGCCGCGTACTCGCGGGTCCACTACGGCGACGGGTACGTCAACGCGTTCTGGGACGACAGCTGCTTCTGCATGACGTACGGCGACGGTGCCGACAACAAGAGCGCCCTCACCGCTCTCGACGTCGCGGGTCACGAGATGAGCCACGGCCTGACCGCGTCCACCGCCAACCTCGACTACGTCGGGGAGTCCGGCGGCCTGAACGAGGCGACCAGCGACATCCTCGGCACCTCGGTGGAGTTCGCCGCCGACAACAGCACGGACGTCGGCGACTACCTCATCGGCGAGAAGATCGACATCAACGGCGACGGCACCCCGCTGCGCTACATGGACAAGCCGAGCAAGGACGGCGGCTCCGCGGACTACTGGGACAGCAGCGTCGGCGACCTCGACGTGCACTACTCCTCCGGAGTCGCCAACCACTTCTTCTACCTGCTGTCCGAGGGCAGCGGCGCGAAGACGATCAACGGCGTCGACTACGACTCCCCGACCATCGACGGCTCGACGGTCACCGGCATCGGCCGGGACAAGGCCGTCCAGATCTGGTACAAGGCCCTCTCCGAGTACATGACGTCGACCACCGACTACGCGGCCGCCCGCACGGCGACCGAGAAGGCGGCGACCGACCTGTACGGGGCGGACAGCGCCGAGCTCGCGGCAGTCGACGCCGCCTGGAGCGGCGTCAATGTGAAGTAGCCCCACCGCTGTACGCGGGAGCCGGTCAGTCCTTCGAGGCGGGCCGGCTCCCGCCGTACAGCCAGGTGTTCCACAGCGCCGTCAGATCCTGACCCGTCGCCTTCTCCACATAGGCGGTGAAGTCGGCGGTCGACGCGTTGCCGTGCCGGTGGGCCTTCGTCCAACCCCTGACGAGCGCGAAGAAACGCTCGTCGTCGTCGACAGCCTGCCGGATCTTGTGGATGACCATCGCCCCGCGCCCGTACACCGGCGCCTGCGAGATGTCCGCGGCGGTCGGCGGATCGGCGGGCGGAAAGGCCCAGTTGTCGTCGTCGTCGAAGGCGGCGTCGAACCGCTTCTGGACCGGGGTGCCCTCCTGGTCGTCCTCCCACAGCCACTCCGCGTAGGTCGCGAAGCCCTCGTTGAGCCACATGTCCCGCCAGCTCTTGGGCGTGACGGAGTCCCCGAACCACTCGTGGGCCATCTCGTGGACGAGCAGTCCGGCGTCCGGCGTCCCCGGGAAGAACGGCCGGTTCTGGGTCTCCAGCGCATATCCGGCGTCCCCGGGACGCCCGACGATCGCGCCCGTGGCGGAGAAGGGGTACGGGCCGAAACGTTTCGCCTCCCATTTCACGATCTCGGGAACCCGGGCGAGAATCCGCGCGCTGTCCGCCGCCACCTTCGTGTCCGCTGCGGTGAACACCTTGATGCCGTCCGGGGTGGTCGACGTCTTCGTGTCGAAGCGGCCGATGGCGACCGTCGCGAGATAGCTCGCCATCGGTTCGGCGGTGTGCCAGTGGTACGTGGTGGTGGTGCCCGAGGTGCTGCGGGATGTCAGCTCGCCGTTGGAGACGGCCGTCAGGCCCTTGGGGACGGTCACGGTGATGTCGTACGACGCCTTGTCGCTCGGGTGGTTGTTGCCGGGGAACCAGGCCATGGAACCGGTCGGCTCACCGAGCGCGACCGATCCGTCCGCGGTCCTCAGCCAGCCCTCCTTCGACCTGTCGGGGTCGGTGAGGGTCTGCGGGGAGCCGGAGTAGCGGACGACCGTACGGAACGTCCTGCCCTTGTGGAGCCGGCTCTCGATCTCGGCGTCGGGGCGCAGAGTCAGTTCGTGCCCCGCCCGGTTGACTGCGGCAGGGCGGCCCTCGACGGTCGCGGACCGCACGGTGAGCCCGGCGAGGTCGAGGTTGAAGGCGCTGAGGTCCTGGGTGGCGCGCGCGGTGATCGTGGCGGTGCCGCGCAGACGGCGGGCGGCCGGGTCGACGACGAGGGCGAGGTCGTAGTGCGTGACGTCGTAGCCGCCGTTGCCGAGCTTCGGGAAGTACGGGTCGTGCAGACCGGCGGCGCCGGGGGTGCCTTCGACACCGCCGGTGCCGCCGGTGCAGGCTGTGGACGTCGTCAGAACCAGCAGTGCGAGGGCGGCGGCGCGTGCCGTGCGGCGTACAGATGTTCGCTGATCCACACAAGTGATCCTAGGTGCGAAATGTCTGAATGCGCTTGTGCGGACACGGCGGGTGCTTACTTCGCGAGGGCGGCGACGCCGGCCTTCGCGAACTTCTCGTCGAGGTCGCCGCTGGGGGCCCCGGCCACTCCGATGCGATCACCCGATCGTGCAGCAGGCCGCCACGGCGTTGACGCCCCCACGGGCATGACACCATCGAACTGTGCTCGACATCGGCTACTCCCTCTCCCGACGCTTCCCCGATCCCCCGCAGACCGACTACCGCCGCGCGGACGTCCACGCCCTGCGGCACGATCTGTTCTCCGGGGACGTCTACCTCGCGGACACCAAGGCGGACCGCGAAGTGTCCACAGCCTGGGGATGGGTGCCGGTGCTCGACTTCGCGTGGGCGCTGTGCGACATCGTCGAGCAGATCGACCAGGACCCGCGCGGCAACCGCTCGCACCGGCGGCAGTTCGCCGAGCTGGACTTCACCGAATCGTCCGACCGGATGCTCTTCGAGCGCCGCTTCGGCTGGGTCGACGTCGAGGCCGACTGGATGCCCGGCGACGAACCCCCGCTCACCTTCAGCCACTCGCTGCTGCGCCGCGAGGCCCGCGACTTCCTGCACGACCTGATCGCCGACCTCGCCGACATGCACGAAGGGCTCGCCGACAACCCCGTGATCTGGGACCTCCAGGCCCGCTTCCCCCGTATCTGACCCGCACCCGGCGGACTACGCCTCCACCCGCACCCCGATCTGCGCCGCGAACGCCGGAGCCAGCTCCATCAGCTGTGACGGGCTGATCACCGCACCCGCCAGCCGCTCCACCCCGCGGGCGATGTCCAGCTCCGCGACCGTCCGCAGATCCACCGACTCCATCCGTACGGAACTGAAGTCGGCCCGCTTCAGCACACAGTCGCGGAACTCCACCCGCACCAGCTGCGCATCCCCGAAATCCGGCTCGGACAGCACACAGCCCTCGAACACCACGTCCTTCAGCCGCGCCTTCCGCAGATTCAGGTAGTCGATCTTCCCGCCGCGCACCAGCACCCGCTCCAGCACCGCACCGTGCAACTGCACCCCGCCCAGTCGTGCGTCCACCACCTCCACATCGCGCAGCGACGCCCCCGCGAGGTCGGTGCCCACACCCCGTACGCCCGTCAGCACCGAGTCGATGAAACGGGCCCTGACCAGCTCCGTACGGTCCAGTGCGCAGCCGTCCAGCGCACAGTCCATGAAACGGGCCCCCGGACCCGCCTCGTCCGCAAGATCCGTCCCATCGAACCGCACACCGTCGTAGTCCCCGTCCGGCTCCAGTCCTCCCCCGTCGTACGGAACGAGCGGCGGCAGCCGCACCTCCGGCCGCCGTGCCGCTGCGATCGTGTCCGTCTTCCTGCTGCTCCGCGCCATGCCCCCATCGTGACCCACCCCACTGACAACGCCCCCTCGCCGTTGTCACAAACGGGCGCCGCGAACCGTCCCGTACACAACAGCGCCCTTCAGCGAAGGAGACCGGGACCATGCAGCGCATCCACATCATCGGCGGCGGCCTCGCCGGGTTCACCGCAGCGATCACCGCCGCCGAGTCCGGCGCCCTGGTGACCGTCCACGAGGCCCACCACACCCTCGGAGGACGGGCCAGAACCGCCGAAGGCCCGTACCGCACCAACGAAGGACCCCACGCCCTCTACCGTCGCGGACCGCACTGGACCTGGCTCGACCGGCGCAACCTCCTGGGCCCCGTCGCCACCGTCCCGCCCCTCGAAGGCGCACGGCTCCGCTTCCGCCTCGACGGCACCCTGCGCCGTACCCCGCCGCTCGCCCTCCTCCGCCTCACCCGCCGCCGCGCCGAACAGGCACCCGTCGACACCGACTTCCGCACCTGGGCCACCGGACAGGTCGGCGAGGCGGGCGCCCGCGCGGCCGCGCACTACGCCGCCGTCGCGCTCTACCACCACGACCCCGGTGCGCTCTCCGCCGCGTTCGTCCAGGAACGGCTGCGCCGCGCCGCCGCGCTGCCGCCCGAGGCCCGCTACCCCGTCGGCGGCTGGGCACAGGTCATCGACCGGATGGCGGCCCGCGCCTGGAACCTCAGCGTCCGGATCGAGACGGCGGCGCGCGTGGACGCCGACACCCTCGACACCCTGACCGGGCAGGGCCCGGTGATCGTCGCCACCTCCCTCGACGCGGCCCGCACCCTGCTCCGCGACCCCTCACTGACCTGGGGCAGCGGCAGGACCGCGCTCATCGACCTGGCCCTGCGCACCCGGCGCGGCGACGCCTTCGCCGTGTCCGACCTCGACGCCCCCGGCTGGATCGAACGCTTCAGTGCCCAGGACCGCACCCTCGCGCCCGCCGGACAGCAGCTCGTCCAGGGGCAGTTCCCCCTCGCTCCCGGCGAGTCCAGGGCCATCGGCATCGCCCGCGCCGAGGAGCTGCTCGACCTCGGCCACCCGGGCTGGCGCGAGCGCACCGTATGGCGGCGTGAGGCCCTCGCCTCCGGCCGCACCGGCGCGGTCGACCGGCCCGGCACCACCTGGCGCGACCGGCCCGCCATCGACCGCGGCAACGGCATCTACCTCGCGGGCGACCAGGTCGCCGCGCCCGGACTGCTCAGCGAGGTGTCGTTCAACAGCGGAATGGAGGCGGCGCTGCTCGCCCTCAAGGCTTCCGAGAGCCGGACCACCGCCCGCACCTCCACGGCAGGGCTTGACCTCGAGCAGGCTTGAGGTCGGAGGGTGGCTGCACAGGGCCACGGGCCCCACAGGCCCACAGCGACCGACACCACTCGCCGTCGACTACACCCTCCCCGACTGGTCCCGGCAGGTCCGCACCCACCTCGACGGACTCGGCCGTCACGCCACCGTCGTCCACGACTCCGTCGGTGGCACCACCGGCCGCGCCGCCGTCGACCTCCTCGGCAAGGGCGGGCAGCACATCGTGTTCGGCTGGTCCGGCGCCGGACTCCACGACGGAGCACCGCTCACCTTCACCGACGAGGAACTCGCCGGACGCGGCATCACCTCCGGGAGCGTGCTCGGCCGCGTCATGATGGCGAGGGCGGGCGGCCTGCGCGCCCTCGAAACGCGATCGCTCTCCGAGGCGGCCTCCGGCCGGCTCCGCCCCACGGTCCAGCGCTTCCCGCTCGCCGAAGCGGCCACTGCCCACCGCGCCCTGGAGACCCGGGCACAATGGGCGAGGTCGTCCTGATTCCGTAACCCGGCGAGGACCTACTCGACGCCGAGCTGTTCCCCGAGCTTCGACAACGCCCCGTCCGTCAGCCGGTACACCGTCCACTCGTCCTGCGGCCGCGCGCCCAGCGACTCGTAGAACGCGATGGACGGGGTGTTCCAGTTCAGCACCGACCACTCCAGGCGCTCGTAGCCGCGCTCCACACAGATCCGCGCCAGCTCCGTCAGCAACGCCTTCCCGTGCCCACCGCCGCGCCGCTCCGGACGTACGTACAGGTCCTCCAGGTAGATGCCGTGCACCCCGCGCCACGTGGAGAAGTTCAGGAACCACAGCGCGAAGCCGACGACCTCGCCGTCGTCGTCCGACTCGGCAATGTGCGCGTACGCGGCGGGCCGCTCGCCGAACAGTGCCTCATGCAGCTGCTCCTCGGTGGCGTTCGCCTCGTGCAGGGCCTTCTCGTAGTCGGCCAGCTCACGGACCATGGCGTGGATGACGGGGACATCGGCAGGAATAGCGGTACGAATCATGAGGGCAGCGTAAGCACGGGCTTGTCCTGCGCTGACCCCGCCCCAGCAACTGCCGTGCGGTCTCGGCCTGATCCGGCTCCAGCCGCCGCTCCCCGTCCGCCGGCGGCGCTGCCGGGGCGGCCCGCCCTGGCAGCGCCGCGAGAAAGGCCCGCCCTGCCGCCCCGTTGTACTTGGACCGGGTGTCAATCAGCTCGTCCGGAATGTCGATCACGCGGACGATCGTAGAGCCGTGCATCAATCGGATATGACTCCGAGCAGCCCTGCCCCGCCCACCCGGCCGCACACCACCGCCGGCTCGTGGATCCGCAGCGTCGGCTCATGGATTCGCAGCGCACCCGGCACCTACATCTGGCTGACCGCACTCTTCTTCACCGCCGTCATCGTCCACCAGATGTCACCGGACTTCGAAGAGGACTTCCTGCGCCAGCGCTCGACCAACATCCACGAACTTTCCCGGGACCCCGTACACGTACTGATCGCCAGCGCCTTCTGGATCGACGGCGGTCACTGGATTCCCTACGCCGTCCTCTACACCGCCTTCCACGCCCCCGCCGAACGCTGGCTCGGCACCCTGCGCTGGCTCGCCGTCGCCCTCGCGGCCCATGTCCTTGCCACGCTCGTCAGCGAAGGCGTCCTGGCCTGGGCCATCCGGCACGGACACGTACCGCCGGCCGCCGTCAACACGCTGGATGTCGGGGTCAGTTACGCACTCGCGGGCGTCGTCGCGGTCCTCACGTACCGCATCCCGGCGCCCTGGCGGTACGTGTACCTCTTCGCCGTCCTCGTCTTCTACGGCATCCCGCTCATCACCGGCCGCACCTTCACCGACCTCGGCCACTTCGCCTCCGTACTCATCGGCCTCGCCTGCTACCCACTGACCCGGTCCCGGCCGAAGACGAAAACCCCTCCGGCGCAGTAACGTCCCGCCCCAGAGGAAGTACGACCTCAGGCAACGCTTCACACCGGACAAAGCAGGGGCAACATGAGCACCGTCAGCACCGTCAACGGCGGCATATCGTTCTGGTACGCGGACCAAGGAACCCCCATCCCCCGGGAACCCCTCCCCGGCGACGCAACCGCCGACATCTGCATCGTCGGCGGCGGATACACCGGACTGTGGACCGCCTACTACCTCAAGAAGGCCGTCCCCTTCCTCAACATCACCATCCTCGAAGCCAAGTTCTGCGGATACGGCGCCTCCGGGCGCAACGGCGGCTGGCTGTACAACGGCATCGCGGGCCGCGACCGCTACGCCAAGCTCCACGGCCACGAAGCCGCCGTCCGTCTCCAGCAGGCGATGAACGACACTGTCGACGAGGTCGTCCGTGTGGCCGCCGAGGAGAACATCGACGCCGACATCCACCAGGGCGGTGTTCTCGAAGTCGCCTACACCCCCGCCCAGCTGGCCCGGCTCAAGGACTTCCACTCCGTCGAGATCGCCTTCGGCGAGAAGGACCGCGTCCTGCGCGGCGCCCGCGAGACCGGCGAACGCATCAACGTCACCGGAGCCGTCGGTTCCACCTGGACTCCGCACGGTGCCCGCCTGCACCCGGTCAAACTCGTCAAGGGCCTCGCCGCGACCGTGGAGGCGCTCGGCGTCACCATCCACGAGTCGACGCCCGTCACCGAGATCAAGCCCAAGCACGCCCACACCCCGTACGGCACCGTCCGCGCCCCGTACATCCTGCGCTGCACCGAGGGCTTCACCGCAAACCTCAAGGGCCAGAGGCGCACCTGGCTCCCCATGAACTCCTCGATGATCGCCACCGAGCCGCTCCCCCGGTCCGTGTGGGACACCATCGGCTGGGACGGCCGCGAAACACTCGGCGACATGGCCCACGCCTACATGTACGCCCAGCGCACCGCGGACGACCGCATCGCACTCGGCGGCCGCGGCGTCCCGTACCGGTACGGCTCAGGTGCGGCCCACTTCAACGACACAGCCCGCACCCAGCCCGCGACCATCGAGGCCCTCCGCGACATCCTCGTCCGCCTCTTCCCCACCACCGGGGCCGCCCGCATCGATCACGCCTGGTCCGGCGTCCTCGGCGTCCCCCGCGACTGGTGCGCCACCGTCACCCTCGACCGCTCCACCGGCCTCGGCTGGGCCGGCGGCTACGTCGGCTCCGGCGTCGCCACCACCAACCTCGCCGCCCGCACCCTGCGCGATCTGATCCAGCAGGACTCCGGCCAGTCCGGCCCCACGGAACTGACCGCGCTGCCCTGGGTCAACCACCGGGTCCGCCGCTGGGAACCGGAACCCTTCCGCTGGCTCGGCGTCCACGGCATGTACGCCGCCTACCGCACCGCCGACCGCCGCGAACTCACCTCGCCCCGCCCCGGCACGGACCCCATCGCGAAGGCCGCGGACCGGCTGTCCGGACGGCACTGACCGGAAAAACGGACGGGCACCCGCCACCGGGTGGTGGCAGGTGCCCGCGGTTCGCTCGCTCGTCCCCGCCGCCGGCGCCCCGGTGGTGAGGGTCTGCGCCGCTGCGGCCACCCGACCGCGCAGCCGGTCCGGCGTGACCGACATGCGGTAGGTGAGCGGACCGGTCTGCCCCTCGGTCCCGGGCGCGAGCACCTCCGCCGACAGACGGGAGCCGGCCGGCGGCCGCGCTTCCCGGCCGGCCGCGGTGTTCCACGTCATCCCTTCGCCCTCACTCCTCGCACTCGTCCGGGTCCGCCGACGGGATACGGGTGTCCTTCGGGCACCACGGGTCGATGGGTGCGCACTCCCTGCGCCGCCCGAGATCGTCCAGAATCCAGCCGAGCCGTTTCACCGTACGCAGCACGACGGCGTGCTCGACGATTTCGAACTCGGGCAGAGCGGCGGTGATCCGCTCCTCCAGGTCATGCGCGCCCGCGGTGGAACGCAGCCAGGTGGATACCCGGAAATTGGTGCCGCCGCTGGTGGCGACCAGCAGGCGGATCTCGGGCATGCGGGCCAGTCGCTCGCTGACGCGCTTGCGGTCGCCCGGCGGGACCCGGCCCCACAGAAGCGTCGTCACCGGCCAGCCCGTGAGGTGCTGGGAGATCTCGCAGCGGAAGGAGACCGCGCCCGAGTGCTCCAGCCGGGACAGCCTGCGGCGGGTCGCCGTGTGACTGGCACCGGTGCGTTCGGCGAGTTCGGTGACCGGCAGTCTGCCGTCCGGAGCCAGTGCGAGCAGGAGCGTGCGGTCGGCGGGTGACAGCCACCCGGTCCGCGCCGGCCGGCTCGGCGCAGCCGCGGGGTGCAGGCGCTCGCGCTGGGTGCGGGACAGGGCATCCAGCCGCCAGGCGCTTCCGGACGTATAGGTGTGCGTGCTGATCTGCACATCGACCTTCACCACCCCGGGGAGGCGGCTGACCTGGTCCAGGACGAAACGCGACAGTGCGTGCAGATCGCTGGTGATGACGTTGACATGCAGATCACGGCCGCTGGCGACCTCCATCACCGATTTGGTTCTCGGATCGCGGGCCAGGGCGAGTGCCACCCGGCCGCGCTGTGCCGGATGGCACTGAATGTCGAGAAAGGCATCACACAGCGAGCGCCACAGGCTGGAACCGCCGGTCGCGGTGACCCATGCCTGTCCCGTGGCGGCCAGCCGCCGCCAGCGTCGGGCCGCCGTGGCGGCGCTGACCCCCAGGACGTCGCCGAGCGTGGCCCATGAGGCACGCGGCGCGATCTGCAGACAGTTGGCGAGCGCGAGGTCGGCCTCCTCCAAGCGGCCGTCCGGGAGCGAGTCGGCGAAATCGTGCATGCAGGGCCTCCAGAAAGCGATTCTCGACGATTTTCGGCCCTGCTGGCCGTAAATGCACACGATGATGCAGCGCGGTCGGCCACCCCGGAACGGCGGTCAGGATTCGACCGAATCACCCCACTTCGCTCCCCCCGTTTCCCTTCGTGCGGAAAGGTTTCCTTTTGCGATGCCCCATGAGCTGACCACCACAGAGGTGGCCCCGCAGCCGAAGGTGCTGCGGGCAGCCTTCCGCAGCTTCGCCGTGATCGAGAGAGTGGGCAACCGACTGCCCCATCCCTTCTGGCTGTTCTGGCTGCTGGCACTGCTTGTCGTCGCGCTGAGCGCGGTCCTGTCCGCGGCAGGTCTCGGCGCCGTCCAGCCCGGAGGCGACGAGGCCGTCGCGGTACGCAGCCTGCTCAGCCGGGACGGCATCGCGATGATGGTCGGGGAGGCGGTGGAGAACTTCGCGAGCTTCCCCCCGCTGGCCACGATCATCACGGTGATGCTCGGCATCGCGGTGGCCGAGCGCAGCGGACTGATCAGTACCCTGCTGCGCCGTCTCGTCGCACGGGTACCGGGCAAGTACCTGACTTTCGCCCTGTCCATGACCGCGATGGTCGGCCACGTCGCCGGCGACGCCGCTTACGTGACCCTCATCCCCCTGGGCGCTCTGGTGTTCCGCGCTGCCGGCCGCAGCCCCGTGCTCGGCTGCATCGTCGCATTCGTCTCCATCTCGGCGGGCTACGACGCCTCGCCCTCGCTGACGACCACCGACGTACTGCTGTCCACGATCTCCACTGCCGCCGCGCAGACGATCGACCCGGGTTACGTCGTCACTCCTGTGGCGAACTACTACTTCAGCCTGGCGTCCTCGGTGCTCGTCGCCCTCGTCATCACCCTGGTCACCGAGAAGGTCCTGGCCCGCCGCCCTGATCTGGAGACCGACGGGCCCGCCTCGGACCTGAACGCCGCGGAACTGGCCGACGTCGAGGTCACCTCCGCCCAGCGCCGCGCCCTGCGGGTGACCGGACTGGTCGCGCTGGCCTTCGTGGCCGCTCTGGTCCTCGTCATGCTGCCGACGACGTCTCCGCTGCGCGGCGAAGGTGGCAGTGTGGTCCAGTCCCCACTGTTCTCGGGCATGGCCCTTCTTCTGGGTGTCTTCTTCGCGCTTCTGGGCACCGTGTACGGCCGGATCACCGGGTCCCTCCCCGGGTCCCGGGACGTGGTGGCGGCCATGATCGAGGGCGCCCGGTCCATGGCGCCGATCCTGGTGCTGTTCTTCGCCATCTCCCAGTTCCTCGCCTACTTCAAGTGGAGTCACATCGGCGAGGTACTCGCGATACGGGGCGCGGAAGCGCTGCAGAACCTCGGCGTTCACGGGTGGGTGGTCCTGCTGGGGATAGCCGTCCTGGTCACCTTCATGAACCTGGCCATCACCAGCGGATCCGCGCTCTGGGCGCTGGCCGCACCGGTGTTCATCCCCATGCTCATGCTCATCGGGATCAGCCCTGAGGCCACCCAGGCCGTCTACCGGGTGGCCGACTCCGTCAGCAACTGCATCACGCCCATGAGCCCGTACTTCGCCATGGCTCTCGGCTTCATCCAGCGCTACCGGAAGTCGGCGGGTATCGGCACGCTCGCCTCGTTCACCATCCCCCTGGCCGCTGTCGTCTGGGTGGTGTGGGTCGGCTTCGTCCTGGCCTGGTATCTGCTCGGCATCCCCTTCGGCCCCGGCGCCTGACCCCGAATCCCCCGCATTCCCACGGAGCGACCGCACCATGATCTTCGAGCTCGCCCGCAGCGCCGACGCCGCCGCTGCGGACATCCTCACCGACATCACCGACCTCGTCGCCTGCGAGACCCACAGTTACGACCTCCCCGGTCTCGGCCACGGCCTCGACCTGCTGAGCACCCTCGTTGCCCGCCGGCTCGGCGCCCCCACAGAAGTGGAACGGCACCCGGGCGGCGAGCAGGGCGACACGACGGTCTTCACCTACGAAGGGCACGGGCCGGGACATGTCGCGATCGTCGGCCACTACGACACCGTGTGGCCGCGGGGCACACTCGCGAACTGGCCGATCGCCTCCGACCGCGACGGAGACGGGCGGCTACGCCTGAGCGGGCCCGGCATCTTCGACATGAAAACAGGCCTCGCTCAGGGCATCTGGGCTCTCAAACTGCTCCGCGAGAGCGGTGCGGCAGTGCCCACGGTGACCTTCGTCCTCAATGGCGACGAGGAGATCGGCTCCCTCTCGTCCCGCCCGGTGATCGAACGGATCGCGGCATCCGTGGATGCCACGCTGGTCCTTGAGGCGAGTGTGGACGGTGCCGTCAAAACAGGCCGCAAGGGCGGGGGGATCTTCACGGTGACGGCCACCGGAGTGGAAGCACACGCCGGGCTGAACCCCGAGGCCGGAGCAAGCGCGATCCACGCGCTCGCCGAGTTCATCACGGATGCTGCGGCCACAGCTGTACCCGCGAAGGGAACCACGGTCAACGTGGGGCGTATCAGCGGCGGATCCGGAACGAACGTCGTGGCCGGACAGGCGTCCGCGAGCATCGACATCCGTGTTCTCACCCAGGCGGAGCAGGACCGCGTGGACGCCGCGTTCGACGAGATCCAGGTGAGCGACCCGCGCGTCCGCATCGACGTCCAGCACGGCTGGAACCGGCCGCCGATGACGCTGAACGCCGCGTCGGAGTCCCTGTTGAAGACCGCGCGCGCGGTGTCGGAGGAACTCGGCCGGACTCTCGCCGACGTCACCGTCGGTGGTGCCAGCGACGCGAATTTCGTCGCTGGTCTGGGCCTTCCCGTGCTCTGCGGCCTGGGAGCGGTGGGCGGGGGCGCCCATGCGAGGCACGAGTTCATCTACCCGGACACGGTGGCTCACCAGACCGCGCTGGTCGCCGGGATCCTGCACCGGCTGGCCGGCGCCTCCTGACGCACCGGTACGCCGATGGTCCACCGGCGCCCCGAGCAGCAGCCATCGGGCCGGCCAGGCACCGTGACATCCGAAAACGCACAGCAGGAGACCCAGGTCGGAGCGTTGTCCGGCCTGGGTCTCTTGCAGAGCCCCCTGTCGGATTCGAACCGACGACTACGCATTACAAGTTGTCGGATCTGGTTCCACGGACGTCCACCGACGTCCTCCGGGGTGGCGAATTCCCTGGTCAGGACGCCTCGCAGACCTAAGCGAACACGGGTGGACGACTGCGGATGCGGCGGCAACTGAGACTGCGACTGAGACTGAGACCGCTTCGTCCCGAAGCAACTTGGGCACGCGCTCTATCTCGGGCTGGTCCCCTTGCCACCTACTGTGATGGTCCAGAGGTGTGCGTGGTTGTCCGCCTCTGTCTGTCGGCGTTGTCACGCAGTTAGACACTCACCCGCCCATCTCGGAACCGTGAATGGTGTGTTCGATGTCGTGTCATGTCGTGGACACAGCCAAGCCAAGATCCAACTCCTGTCTCCCCTGGGCGGTCTCCGCATTGTTCGGAGCTGCTATGGGCTTCGTCGCCTGGTCGCTGACCGTCTGGGCGCGCGCGTACTGCGACGCGGGTTACGAAGCCGGCGGACGCCTCGAACTCAATTTCTTGCTCCCTCTGGTCGTGGGATCCGAAGCGCTCGTTGGACTCGTGGCGCGGGCCATCGGCCGACGCCTGGTGCTTCGCGCGCCAACGGCGGTCCGCGTTTCACTGCCGACGCTACTGGTGGTCGTTGCGACGGTGTGGCTGGCATGGTGGTTCTTCGCGACTCAAGGGACGCTGGACGGCTATCCCGGCGACTCTGGCCTCTGCCCCGTGAGTAACGTCCCGCCACAGTGGCCTGACTGGATCCCCGTCTGATCAGCCACGACTGACCATCGGCGGCCGTGACCTGCAGCTGTCTTATCGATCAACGCCCTGACCTGCTGCTGAGTTGTCGGCAGTTGTCGACGTTGGTCATCGTTGAGCGCCCTTCCACGGCCCCAGGACGGCCCGGGAGGGCGCTCGTGCTTTAGTGAGACTCGTCGCGAGCACCGCTTCAGGAGCGAGGTGGGGCGAGTTGAGGTCTGACCTGCGGGATGCCGACTTCGGCGGCTGCTGGCTGCGGCCTCCGCTTGCAGCCGTGGTTCCCCGTGAGTCCCCGCCCGATCTGGCGCGGTTGTGGCACGGGGAACTTCTGATCCGTAGCTCTATGTGGATCGCCCATAGGCGGTCATCACGGTCTGTACCGTGTCGCGAGAAAACTGCGTTGGTCGAGTTCGGCTGCTGTGGTTGCGGTACTTGGCCGCTGTACTCGCTATTTCGTGATCAGCCTTGGGCGCGCATCTGGTCGGCCGTAAGCCAGGATGCGCGGCAGCACTTCGCGCATGCGTGCCAGGTCTGCGGCTGGCGCGCGGAGCAAGGCCTCCACGATGGGATCGGTCAAGCCGAGGTCGTCCAAGGACGAAGGATCCAAAGTCACTCGCAGCACGTCGCCATCCAGCTCCACTTCACGTACTGAAGTTCCCCCACGTCGGGAAGAGCGCGGCCGAGGCCACTGCCAAGCTGGTCCCACTCCGGCGGAAGGCCGAGGCCGCAGGCAAGAAGAAGGCGAAGCGAAAGAAGCCGGGGAAGTAGAGCCCAGAGCCCCTCCGCTCACGCATCGCTCACGCAAGCCCTCCCACGACACCGCGACCACACGCCCCGCCACGCCTCATACATAAGAAAACCCCAGGTCACGGGCTGTGTGACCTGGGGTTTCTCCGAGCCGCCTGTCGGAATCGAACCGACGACCTGAACATTACAAGTATCCTGCTCTGCCAACTGAGCTAAGGCGGCACCGCGCACGCTAAAGCCGCGCGCGCAAGTTCCCTCACTCTACACAGCCGCTCGCGATCCGATCCACGAAGTTCCGCTGAGACCGTGACCATCCGAGCACCCGTGCGTTAAGAGGACTGACGCACTGTTCCGCATATCGGACAGTCGGGTTGGGGGAAGCCGTGACAAACGCTGCGGAAGAGCCGATACGAGTAACGGGCGACGAGGCCAAGCGCATCAAGCGCGAGGCCCTCGGCATTGCCGACCGTAAGAAGCACCACGGTCGGGCGTCGACCGCATTGAAGAGCCGGGCCAAGGAGCCAGGCACGCAGCAGCGGGTGTATCGCTACCGCTTCTATCCGACTCCGTCGCAGGCCGAGCAGCTGGGGAATACCTTCGGGGCCTGTCGCTGGGTCTACAACGAGGGTCTGGCGCTGCGGGCGGGCGCCTGGGAGCGGCACCGGGTGTCGGTCGGGTTCGCGGAGACGTGTCGAGCGTTGACGGGCTGGCGGCAGACGCCGGAGACATCGTGGTTGCAAGACGTTTCGTCGACGGTGTTGCAGCAGTCGTTACGGCATTTGGACGGGGCCTTCACACGCTTCTTCAAGCAGTCGGCTCGGTATCCGCAGCGGAAGAAGAAACATCGGTCGCAGGATTCTGCGACCTACGTCCGGACGGGCTTCCGGTGGGTGGAGGACCCGGAGCGGCCCGGGACGGGTCTGGTGACGCTGGCCAAGCAGTCGGAGCCGTTGGATGTGCGGTGGTCGCGTCCGCTGCCGGTCGGAGTCGAGCCGGTGAAACTGTCGGTGACGCGGGACCGGGCGGGACGCTATTTCGTTTCAGTGCTGGTGGAGGAGCGGATCCAGCCCCTGCCCGCGGTGTTTGTGCCGTATGGACGCGCACCGAAGGCGGTGGGGATCGATCTGGGTCTGGCGGCATTGGTGACGTTGGACGATGGCACGAAGGTGGACCATCCGCGGCTGCTCAGGAAGCACGAGAAGGAGCTAGCGCGGCTGCAACGGGGGCTGCATCGCAAGAAAAGGGGCTCAAAGAACCGGGCGAAGGCCCGGGAGCGTATTGCTCGGCTGTATGCGCTGATCAGCGATGTACGCAGGGACATGCTGGACCAGTTGACCACCCGCCTCGTGCGCGAGAACCAAGTGCTTGTGGTGGAGGATCTGGCCATTGCGAATCTGCTGCGGTCGTCGGCCGGGAAGGGGCGTCGGCGGAAGGCCCGCCTGAACCAGTCGATCATCGATGCGGCGTGGGGTGAGCTGCTGCGGCAGCTGCGTTACAAGTGCGCGTGGTACGGGCGGACGCTGGTGATCGTGGACCGGTTCTTTCCGTCGACGCGCCGGTGCTCGGCCTGCCATGCGAAGGGGCCGTCACTCGATGTGTCGGTGCGGGAGTGGACGTGCGCGGAGTGCGGTGTGGCGCACGATCGGGATGTGAATGCGGCGCGCAATCTCCGGGATGAGGGGATGAGGCTGTACTGGCTGGTGGCTTCGGCGCTGCCGCCGGGGCGGGTGCCGTCGCCGGTGATCAAAGCGTCGGAGCTGGCAGACGTGCTGCTGGCTGCGTAAGAGGTGGTACGGACCGACGGGCCGTCGGCCGTCATGCCTGTGGAGTCCATGTAAGACCGGTCGGGCGCGCCTCTCAGGGGTGTGTCGGGGCGGCGGTGGGCGTTGAAGCAGGAAGTGCCACCTGTGGGCATCGGGCCAAAATCCGGTGCTCTGCCCAGGGCGCAGGGTCAAAAGTGCGGTGCTCTGCCAGTTCACCGATACGGATAGGAGATTTCGCGTCCCTCGAACTACTGACAGATTTCACATGGCCAGGTAGCGTCGCTGAGGATTCACCCAAGTGGACCAGACCACTCCCTTACTCGGATCGTCCGGCACGTTCCTGCCGGTGAAGGAGAAGATTCAGCATGGCCAGTGTCACGTTCGACAAGGCGTCCCGCGTCTACCCCGGCTCCACCAAGCCGGCCGTGGATCAGCTCGAGATCGACATCGCGGACGGCGAGTTCCTCGTCCTCGTCGGTCCTTCCGGTTGTGGCAAGTCGACCTCCCTGCGCATGCTCGCGGGTCTCGAGGACGTCAACGGCGGCGCGATCCGCATCGGTGACCGCGACGTCACGCATCTGCCCCCGAAGGACCGGGACATCGCCATGGTGTTCCAGAACTACGCGCTCTACCCGCACATGACCGTCGCGGACAACATGGGCTTCGCGCTCAAGATTGCCGGTGTCAACAAGACCGAGATCCGGGCGAAGGTCGAAGAGGCCGCCAAGATGCTGGACCTCACCGAGTACCTGGACCGCAAGCCGAAGGCGCTCTCCGGTGGTCAGCGTCAGCGTGTCGCGATGGGCCGCGCCATCGTGCGTGAGCCGCAGGTCTTCCTCATGGACGAGCCGCTGTCGAACCTCGACGCCAAGCTCCGTGTCTCCACCCGTACCCAGATCGCCTCGCTCCAGCGCCGTCTGGGCATCACGACCGTGTACGTCACGCACGACCAGGTCGAGGCCCTGACCATGGGTGACCGTGTCGCGGTCCTCAAGGACGGTCTGCTGCAGCAGGTCGACTCGCCGCGCAACATGTACGACAAGCCGGCGAACCTCTTCGTGGCCGGCTTCATCGGCTCCCCGGCCATGAACCTGGTCGAGGTCCCGATCACCGACGGCGGTGTGAAGTTCGGCAACAGCGTCGTCCCGGTCTCCCGCGAGGCGCTCTCCGCCGCCGCGGACAAGGGCGACACGACCGTCACGGTCGGCATCCGCCCCGAGCACTTCGACATCGTCGAGCACGGCGGCGCCGCCGCGAAGTCCCTCTCGAAGGACAGCGCCGACGCCCCGGCCGGTCTGGCCGTCTCGGTCAACGTCGTCGAGGAGCTCGGCGCCGACGGCTTCGTCTACGGCTCCGCGCGGGTCGGCGGCGAGGACAAGGACCTGGTCGTCCGCGTCGGTGGCCGCGCCGTTCCGGAGAAGGGCACCACGCTGCACGTCGTGCCGCGCCCGGACGAGCTGCACGTCTTCTCGACCTCGACGGGTGCGCGTCTCACCGACTGACGCCCCGCACACCCGCACCGCAGCCGGCCCCGCACGCTCTCCGTGCGGGGCCGTTCGCGGCCGTGGGGCATGTTTGGGTTTGGATCCGTACAGCGCCGAAATCCCCGGCACACCGGTCATTTCGCCGCGACTCGTCAACACACGATTCGAAAAGAATCCTCGAACCATCCCCCTCAAGGGTGACGAAATGTCGCCAAATCATCACTGCCCGCTACGCTCGCTGCGTGACCCACACCGCGCGCCGCATCGGCCGAACCCTCGCCTTCGTACTGCCCGTCATGATGGTCCTCTCCGGGACTCTCGCCGTCACCAGCGTGCCGTGGGCAGCGCACAATTCCGAGTCGCAGGTCCTGACCGCATCGGCTCACGATGTTTCGAAGCGTGCCAAGGCGCGCACCCCGCAGGACATCCTCCGTGACCGGCTGCTCGTGGAGCTTCGGGAGAAGGACCCGGGTGTCGCGCTGACGGACCTGCAGCGTTCCGTCGAGGGCCGCCCCTCGCTCGCCCGGCACTGCATGTCGATCGCGAAGGCGCTGGGCCGCGCCGCGGTCGAGCAGTACGGTCCGACGCGCGCCCACCGGTTCTCGCGTCCCGTCTGCGACACGTCGTTCGCCTCGGGCGTCGCACAGTTCAGCTGACCCGCCGGTCCGGGCACCGCATATCGTGCCTGGCATGCATACGTATCCGACGCAGGCCGTGATCCTGGCGGGTGGCCAGGGATCGCGGCTGCGCCCGTACACCGATGACCGCCCCAAGCCGATGGTCGAGATCCCGGGTACCGGGACTCCGATCATCGGCCATCAGCTGTCCTGGCTGGCCGCCGAGGGCGTGACCGACGCCGTGGTGTCGTGCGGTCATCTGGCCGAGGTACTGCAGGAGTGGCTGGACTCGGCAGTGCTGCCGCTGCGCGTGACGACCGTCGTGGAGTCCGAGCCCCTGGGCCGGGGCGGCGGGCTGAAGTACGCCGCCGCCCGGCTGCCCGATCCGGAACAGCCCTGGTACGCCACCAATGGCGACATCTGGACGCGCTTCTCCCTGCGCGAGATGGCCGCGTTCCACGCCGAGCGCGATGCGACCGCCACACTGGCCCTGGCCCGTCCCCGTATCCCGTGGGGTGCCGTGGAGACGGACGCGTTCGGGCACATCACCGACTTCATCGAGTCGCCGCCGTCGCCGTACCTGATCAACGCCGGTGTGTACGTCTTCTCGCCGACGTTCACGACGCTGCTGCCGGACCGGGGCGACCATGAGCGGACGACGTTCCCACGGCTGGCCCGCGAGCGCAGGCTGGCCGGGTTCCCGCTGCCGCACGGGGCGTACTGGCGGGCCATCGACACGGCGAAGGACCTGACCGAGGCCGCCAAGGAGCTCGACGGACAGTAGGAAAGAGCGGCGCAGTACGCGAGGGGCGGTCACCGGTTCGTTCCGGTGACCGCCCCTTCGCCGCTGCAGTACGGGGGGCTCAGCCGAGCAGACCGCCGATGGGGTTCTGCCCGCCGCCGGACGTTCCGCCGGTGGAACCGCCGCCGCTGTCCGAGCCACCGCCCGTGGAACCGCCGCCGGTGCCGGTGGAGCCGGAGGAGCTCGGGCCGGAGCTGCTGGACGACGGCTGCTGCGGGATCGTCTGCTGCGCGGGCTGCTGGGCTGTGCCCTGGGTCTGGCTGGGCTGTCCCGCACCGGCACCCGCCTGGCCGGACTCGCGGACGGCTTCCGCAGCGGGCGTGGACGCCTTGGCGGACGGGGTGGTGGAGGCGCTGCTGCGGGAGGGCGAGGGGCGCCGCCCGTCGGGCGTGTGGGAGGCCCGGCCGCTACCGGACTCCTGCGGGAGCGGAGAGCCGGGGAGCTGGTTGGTCGGGTCGCCGTTCGGACCGGGCACGGTGACGACCTCGGAGGAGCGGACAGCGCCGCCGAGCATGGAGCCCACGAGAAGGGTGAGGCCGACGACGACGGTGGCGACGACGGCACCCCGGCGCAGCACCCGGCGGCGGAGGTCCCAGATCGCCGAGCGCGGGCCGAGCCTGCGCCAGGCCTCACCTGCGAGCCGTCCGTCGACGGAGTAGACGGGGGCGCCCGCGATGATCAGCGGGCTCCAGGCGGCGAGGTAGATGATGTCGGGCGCGTCGTAGACGGCGACTGTGCGCCAGGTGACGGTGACCAGCAGGGCGGCGGAGAGGAGAGCGCCGACGGAGGCGGCGACGCGCTGCCAGAGACCGAGGACGGTGAGGACGCCGACGACGACCTGGAGGAAGGCAACGGTGAGTCCGGCGCCCACCGGGTGCGAGAGCGCGAAGTCGCGCAGTGGCTCGGCCAGCCCCCAGGGGTGCAGCGAGGTCAGCCACTTGACCATGGAGCCGCGCTCGCCGCCGTCGAAGTAGACGGGGTCGCACAGCTTGCCCATGCCGGCGTAGATGGAGATGAAGCCGAGGAAGACACGCATCGGCAGCAGCACGACGCCGAGGTTCATCCGGCGCCCGGGGTAGTACCCGTGCCGTACGGAATCGCCGCTGCGGCGCCGCCCCCGGGCCTCGGTGATGTCGTCGTACTCGTCCTCGCCCTCGTCGTACGCCTCTCGGCCGTACGGCCGGGTGTCGACGGGGTCGTAGGCGCCGACCGCCCGACGCATGGGCGGCAGCAGGGGGCCGCTGCGGTGGCGGCCCGGCTGCTGGGGCGCGGTGATGACGGGGTTGGGCTGGGTATCTTCGAGGCGTTCGATGACCTGGGTGCCGCCCGCACCGAGCCCGCCGTCGAACTCGTGGCCGGTGTAGGGGTCGTACGCGGTGGCCGGGCGGCCCGCAGTGGAGTTCCGTACGGCCTGGAGGAGTCCGGTGGCGCCGGGGTCGCCGGGGGCGGACCGGCCGCTCCACACGACGGGCGAGCGCCTGCCGCGCACAGCTCCGGCGGAGCCACTCATGGCGGGGATCCTGGGCGCGCCGGCGGGGGCCAGACCGCGCAGCCGCGGGCGCTGGGCAGGGGCGAGCTGCACCCGGAAGCTGGCGTGGTTGACGATGACCTGCGCGGGGTCGCAGTCCACCTTGGCCATGCTCAGGGCGGGTTGTTCGTCGAACCGAGGCGTTCTGGTGTCCACACTCATCTAACCGAGTGATGTGTGTTTAGGACACTGCCTTGACGGGCCCTAAGTGTCCGAGACCCGTCAATGGGCTCCGGCGGGGGGCGCCCCGGTCGGCCGCCCCCCGGCCGGGTGCACTTCAGCCCCGGCGCCGCGCAACCTCGTACAGGACGATCCCGGCCGCGACACCCGCGTTCAGCGACTCCGCGCCGCCCGGCATCGAGATGCGGACCCGGTAGTCGCAGGTCTCGCCGACGAGGCGGCCCAGGCCCTTGCCCTCGCTGCCGATGACGATGACGACGGGGCCGGCGAGGGCCTCCAGGTCCTCGACGGTGTGCTCACCGTCCGCGGCGAGGCCGACGACGGTGATGCCGGCCTTCTGGTATCCCTCCAGGGCCCGGGTCAGGTTCGTCACCCGGGAGACCGGCGTACGGGCCGCCGTGCCCGCCGAGGACTTCCAGGCGCCCGCCGTCATCCCGGCCGCGCGCCGCTCCGGCACGACCACGCCGTGGCCGCCGAACGCGGAGACGGAGCGGACGATCGCACCCAGGTTGCGCGGGTCGGTGACGCCGTCGAGGGCGACGATCAGCGGGTCCTCGCCCTTGTCGTACGCGGCGGCGGTGAGGTCCTCCGGGTGCGCGTACTCGTACGGCGGGACCTGGAGGACGAGGCCCTGGTGGTTCAGGCCGTTCGTCATCCGGTCCAGCTCCGGGCGCGGGGCCTCCATCAGGTTGATGTTGCCGCGCTCGCCGGCGAGCTGGAGCGCCTCGCGGACCCGCTCGTCGTTGTCGATGTACTGCTGGACGTACAGGGTCGTCGCCGGGACGCCGTCGCGCAGGGCCTCGTAGACCGGGTTACGGCCGACGACCATCTCGGACGTTCCCTTGGCACCGCCGCGCCGCGGCGCGGGACGGCGGGCCGCGGCCTGCTTGGCCTGGGCGTTCGCCACCCGGTTCTTCTTGTGTCCCTTACGGGCGGAGGCGGGCGGCGTCGGGCCCTTGCCCTCCAGGCCACGGCGTCGCTGCCCACCGCTGCCTACCTGCGCGCCCTTCTTGTTGGACGTGCGGCGGTTCCTGCGCTGGCTGTTCCCGGCCATGACCTACCTGTTTCGTTGCTTCTCAGACATGCGTACGTAATTGAAGTGTGCCGCCCGGAACGCCGGGCGGCACATGGGAGGACTACTGGCGCGGGCCGAGTGTCCACCGTGGCCCGGTCGGGCTGTCCTCGATGACGAGTCCGGACTGGTTGAGCTGGTCGCGGATGGCGTCGGCGGCGGGCCAGTCCTTGCGGTCGCGGGCCGACTGACGCTGGTCCAGAACGAGGCGTACGAGCGTGTCGACGACCCCGTGCAGATCCTCGCCACGGTCGCCCTCGCCCGCCCAGTGCGGGTCGAGCGGGTCGAGGCCGAGGACGCCGAGCATGGCCCGCACCTCCGCGAGCCTCGCGACGGCCGCTTCCTTGTCGTCGGCGGCGAGTGCGGAGTTGCCCTGGCGGACCGTGGTGTGGACGATCGCGAGCGCCTGCGGGACGCCCAGGTCGTCGTCCATCGCCTCGGCGAACGCCGGCGGGACCTCGGTCGCGGGCTCGATCGTCTCGCCCGCCTTCTCGGTGACGCGCTGAACGAAGCCCTCGATCCGCGCGAACGCGGACTCGGCCTCGCGCAGGGCCTCCTCGCTGTACTCGATCATCGACCGGTAGTGCGGGGTGCCGAGGTAATAGCGCAGCACGATCGGACGCCACTGCTTGACCATCTCGCTGACCAGCACGGAGTTGCCGAGCGACTTCGACATCTTCTCGCCGGACATGGTGACCCAGCCGTTGTGCACCCAGTACTTCGCGAAGTCGTCGCCGTACGCCTTGGCCTGGGCGATCTCGTTCTCGTGGTGCGGGAAGATCAGGTCGATGCCGCCGCCGTGGATGTCGAAGGCGGTGCCGAGGTACTTGTGCGCCATGGCGGAGCACTCCAGGTGCCAGCCGGGCCTGCCGCGGCCCCACGGGGTCTCCCAGCTCGGCTCGCCGGGCTTGGACGCCTTCCACATCGCGAAGTCGCGCTGGTCGCGCTTGCCGGTCTCTCCCTCGCCGGACGGCTGGCGCAGATCGTCCAGGTCCTGGTTGGAGAGCTCCAGATAGCCGGGGAACGACTTCACGTCGAAGTAGACGTTGCCGTCGGCCGCGTAGGCGTGACCGCGTTCGATCAGGCCCCGCATCATCTCGATCATCTCGGTGATGTGGCCGGTCGCGCGGGGTTCGTACGTGACCGGGAGGCAGCCGAGCGCGTCGTAGCCGGCGTTGAACGCCCGCTCGTTCTCGTACCCGATGGCCCACCACGGGCGGCCCTGCTCGGCCGACTTCGCGATGATCTTGTCGTCGATGTCGGTGACGTTCCGGACGAACGTGACGTCGTAGCCGCGGTACTCGAACCAGCGGCGCATGATGTCGAAGTTCAGCCCGGACCGGATGTGCCCGATGTGCGGGGCGGCCTGGACAGTCGCGCCACAGAGGTAGATCGAGACACAGCCCGCTGTGAGCGGTACGAAGTCACGGATCTGCCGGGCGCTGGTGTCGTACAGGCGAATAGTCACGCCTCAAGGGTAGTGGGCGCGCACCAGTGCCCCGCGACCCCTTGGGGATCGCGGGGAAAAGTTGGTGCCGACCGGGTGTGCCTGGATACGTCCGACGGCCTTTCGCACGACGGTCGGCCGCCGCAAAGCGCCTCGCGAGTTCTGCGGAGAGTGCGGCGGTCATGGCGTACGTCCTCCAAGTGGGGTCGATGGTGCTTCTACCCGTACCCCGACCCTGCGTCGCCGCTCCCGCTTCCCGTTCCTGCGTCCGTGCACCTCGGGGTTCCGAGGAGACGGCCCGCAGGGGCCCCGCCCCCACACATCGGCGGGTCAGCCCGTGCGGTAGACCAGTGCGGTGGCGATCCCCGCGAGGCCCTCGGCCCGCCCGGTGAAACCGAGTCCGTCGGAGGTGGCGGCGGAAAGCGAGACGGGCGCCCCCACGGCGTCCGACAGCACCTTCTGCGCCTCGTCGCGCCGCTTGCCGATCTTCGGCCGTACGCCGACGACCTGAACGGCGACATTGCCGATCTCGAAGCCTTCGGCCCGTACGATTCGCGCCGCCTCGGTCAGCAGGGTGACTCCGGCGGCGCCGGACCACTCGGGCCGCCCCGTACCGAAGTGCTGCCCGAGGTCGCCGAGCCCGGCGGCCGAGAAGAGCGCGTTGCACGCGGCGTGCGCGACGACATCGGCGTCGGAGTGCCCCGCCAGGCCGGGCCCCTCGCCCTCCCACAGCAGTCCCGCGCACCACAGCTCGCGGCCCTCTTCGAAGGCGTGGATGTCCGTGCCGATCCCGACGAGCGGGATCACGGGCCCGGTCCGTTCCTCAGAAGCCATCGTTCGCCCTCCTGCGTGCGAGTACCGCCTCGGCCAGCACCAGATCCAGCGGCCGGGTCACCTTGAACGCCTCTTCGTGCCCGGGTACGACCACGACGGGCGCACCGAGCTGCTCCACCATGCCCGCGTCGTCCGTGGCGCCCTCGCCGCTGACGGCGACCGTCTTGTGCGCGCGTACGAGCGTGTCGCGGTCGAAGCCCTGCGGAGTCTGTACGGCGCGCAGCCTGGCCCGTACGGGCGTGCCGAGGACCGGCTCCGGCTCCCCCGGCGGACCGGGCTCGACCTCCTTGACGGTGTCGGCGAGCGGCAGCGCGGGAACGACGGCGGGCGCCCCGTCCCGTACCGCCTCGATCACCGCGTCCACGGTGTCGACGGGCACCAGCGGGCGCGCCGCGTCGTGGACGAGGACGACACAGACGCCCTCGGGCAGGGCGTCGAGACCGAGCCGCACCGACTCCTGCCGGGTCTCGCCGCCGGGCACGACGAGGTAGTCGGTGCGCTCGGGCAAGGCGTGCTCGTCGAGCAGGTTCTTGACCTCGGCGGCGCCGTCCGGCGGCGCGACGACGACAACCAGGGACACGGAACGGGACGCCGCCATGGCCCGTACCGCATGGATGAGCATGGGCGTCCCGCCCAGCGCGCGGAGCGCCTTGGGGGCGCCCGGGCCGAGCCGCACGCCGCGGCCTGCCGCGGGAATCACGGCGGCGGTGCGGTACGGACGCGATTGATCAGACATCGGTTGCACTCCGAAGCTTCGGCATGTTTGTTTCCACAGCCGACATGGGTATGGCCACAAGCGAGCCGGGCGCCACGCCACGACTCGACCGGGCCCTTTCCGTGACACCCGGTCGAAGTCGGACAAGCCGCACCGGTCGCTCGGGATCGGCACACAAGATCGCGAGCAACGTATCGGGGGGATCGCCGATGAAGCCAACGCATCGGCGAGTCAGAACGTAATCCAGACACGTCGTGGCCGAATCCGGACATGCCGCAGCGCCCGACGACATACCGTGAATACGGTTGTCAGCGGGCACCGCGGCATATTTTTTTACGACCGGAGCAAGCCGGTTCAGGACGCGAGTACCTCGTCGAGCAGAGCCTCGGCCTTGTCTTCGTTCGTGTTCTCCGCGAGAGCGAGCTCGCTCACCAGAATCTGGCGAGCCTTGGCGAGCATGCGCTTCTCACCTGCGGAGAGTCCACGCTCGCGCTCACGACGCCACAGGTCGCGAACAACTTCGGCGACCTTGATGACATCGCCGGAGGCGAGCTTCTCCAGATTTGCCTTGTAGCGCCGGGACCAGTTCGTCGGCTCTTCGGCATACGGTGCACGCAGCACCTCGAAGACCCGGTCCAGCCCCTCCTGCCCGACCACGTCGCGCACACCCACGAACTCCGCATTGTCCGCCGGCACACGAACCGTCAAGTCGCCCTGGGCGACCTTGAGCACCAAGTAGGTCTTGTCCACGCCTTTGATCTGGCGAGTTTCGATAGCCTCGATCAGCGCGGCCCCGTGATGGGGATAGACCACGGTGTCGCCAACCTTGAACGTCATGTGACAGGTACCCCTTCCGTGGCTATCAAGCGTAACACGAGAACAGCTTCTCCTGAATGGCGTTTTCGCAGGTCAGGGCATATCTCGGGGCTTGACAACAGCAACACGTACGTGCTGCGGAAGGCTCACGGGAGACGGTATTCGCAGGTCGGAGCGGCTCTACGGGCGAGGCGAAACGCGCACGTTACACGCATCCGAACCCCCCTCCAAAGCGGTCGAACGTCCCATTTTGCCGGATTCCGGATGATGAACTTTCCGTACTCCGTTCGGACATCGATCACCCGTACGGACGTAAGTGTGGTGGATCAATGGAATTGATCAACGCACCGATGCGATCGGTTATGCGCGCGGAATGCGCCACGCTCCATGAATTGATCACCGGCGATATGTGAACGGCGCGTGTCGACCGGTTTCGGGATGCGCCGGTCCGCAGACCCCGGCCGGGTGCGGGCCCCGAACGGCACGGCCCCGGGAAGTGCCGGTGCGCGAAGGGGCGGGTCGGGTGCGGGGCGGGACGGGCGGCTCGGTAGCCTAAGGCCGCTGACACACCCTTAGGGCGGCTTTACGTCGCCCACCCCTCCCGTCCGCAGTCCGACACGTTCAAGGAGTTGCCGCCGCCGTGAGCCGCAGCCTTCGACACGGCGCCCTCGGCGCCACAGCCATCGTGTTCTCGATCGCCTCGCTCACCGCGTGCGGTGCGGGCAATGACGCAGCGACGCTCAAGGTCAGGCCGGACACTGCTGCCGCCGCCTCCGGTGACATCAGCATCCAGAACGCGAACGTCATCACCCAGCCCGAGCGCAACGCCGAGGGCCCGGCCGTCGTCTCCGCGACGCTGTTCAACAAAGGCACCAAGCAGCAGACCCTGGACTCCGTCACCCTGCCGGGTACGAGCGCCGCGGTGAAGCTGCACGCCGCCGAGGGCACCGGACCGGTCGTGGTCCCGGCCGGCGGCAGGGTGGTTCTCGGCGGCGAGGGCAATGCGTCCGCCGTGATCGAGAGCAGCCGCGAGGCCGCGCAGGCCGGCAATGTGCAGCCCGTCGTCTTCAAGTTCAGCTCGACCGGTGAGATCTCGCTCGGCGCGTTCGTCGTTCCGGCGACCAGCTACTTCCAGGGCTTCGGACCGAGCTCGCTGCCGGTGCCGCCGGCGCAGTCGCCCGGGACCTCCACCACGCCGTCCGGTTCCGCCGCCGGGACGCCGGGAGCCCCGGCGGGCGGGTCGGAATCCGACAGCGACACGGTCGCCCCGAGCGACGCCTCGGCGCAGGCCGACTGACCGTACGCGGGTACGCGGACGGCGGAGGGCGCTCCCCCGAAAGGAAGCGCCCTCCGCCGTCGCACACGGGCCGGTTTACGGCTCGAACTTGTACCCCAGGCCCCGCACCGTCACCAGGAAGCGCGGCGCCCCCGGATCGGGCTCGATCTTGGCGCGCAGGCGCTTGACGTGGACGTCGAGGGTCTTGGTGTCGCCCACGTAGTCCGCGCCCCAGACCCGGTCGATCAGCTGCATGCGGGTCAGGACCCGGCCCGCGTTGCGCAGCAGCATCTCCAGCAGGTCGAACTCCTTGAGCGGGAGGTCGACCTTGCCGCCGGAGACCGTGACGACGTGGCGGTCCACGTCCATCCGGACCGGGCCCGCCTCCAGCGCGGCCGGCGTGACCTCCTCCGGCTCGCCGCGGCGGCGCAGCACCGCGCGGATGCGGGCGACGAGTTCCCGCGAGGAGAACGGCTTGGTGACGTAGTCGTCGGCTCCTATTTCCAGGCCGACGACCTTGTCGATCTCGCTGTCCTTGGCCGTGACCATGATCACGGGGACGTTGGACCTGCTGCGCAGCTGACGGCAGACCTCCGTACCGGGCAGGCCCGGCAGCATCAGGTCGAGCAGCACGAGGTCGGCGCCGTTGCGCTCGAACTCGTCAAGCCCGTCCGGGCCCGTGGCCGCGATGGCGACCTCGAAACCCTCCTTGCGGAGCATGTAGGACAGGGCGTCGCTGAAGGATTCCTCATCCTCGACGACAAGCACTCGGGTCACGGAAGGACCTCCGGGGCAGGGAATGGATCAAGGGTGTCGGGGTGAGCGGGTCCGTAGGGGCCCTCGTCGCCGTTGACGATGAGCGGTCCGCCCGAGCTGCGGTCCCGTTCCCGTACGGAGCCCGCTTCGGGCAGCCGCAGGGTGAAGGTGGAGCCCTGGCCCTCCGAGCTCCAGACCGCGACCTCCCCGCCGTGCGAGGCGGCCACGTGCTTGACGATGGCGAGGCCGAGGCCGGTGCCACCGGTGGCCCGTGAGCGGGCCGGGTCGACGCGGTAGAAGCGTTCGAAGACCCGCTCGCGGTCCTTCTCCGAGATACCGATGCCCTGGTCGGTCACGGCTATCTCGATCTGGTCCCCGCCGGGTACGGACAGTCGCCTGGCGGCGATGCCCACTCGGGTACGGGCGGGGCTGTAGTTGACGGCGTTCTCGACGAGGTTGCCGAGCGCCGCTGCGAGCTGGCCGCGGTTGCCCCAGATACGGAGCTCCGCGGTGCCGCCCGCTGCCATGGTGATCTGCTTCGAGCCGGCCTGCTGGCGGCAGCGGTCGATGGCCTCGGCCACCAGCTCGTCCACCCGGACCGGCTCGGCATCCTCCAGTGGGTCGTCGTTCTGCACCCGGGAGAGGTCGATGATCTCCTGTACGAGGTTGGTCAGCCGGGTCGCCTCGATCTGCATCCGCCCCGCGAACCGCTCCACCGCCTCCGGTTCGTCGGAAGCGTCCATCACGGCCTCGGAGAGCAGCGAGAGCGCGCCGACCGGGGTCTTGAGCTCATGGCTGACGTTGGCGACGAAGTCGCGTCGTACCGCTTCTATGCGGCGGGCCTCGGTGAGGTCCTCGACCAGCAGGAGCACCAGACGGGAGCCCAGCGGGGCGACCCGGGCGGAGACCGCGAGGGCCTCGCCGCGGCCCGTACCGCGCCTGGGAAGGTCCAGTTCGACCTGCCGTATCTCACCGTCCCGGCGGGTGTCCCTGGCCATGTTCAGCATCGCGTCGACGGCGAGCCGCCCGCCCCTGACCAGGCCCAGCGCGTAGGCGGCGGAGCTGGCCTTGACCACGCTGTCGCTCTCGTCGAGCACGACCGCGGAGGAGCTGAGCACGGACAGGACCGTGTCCACCCCCGGAGGCAGAGGGGCATTGCTGTCGGGCCGCAGGGAGGTGCGCGTCGGCTTCTTCTGGTCGCGCTCGCTCCAGCGGAACGCCAGCATGGCGATCACGCCGGTACACGCACCGCCGATCGCCGCAGCTGCGGCGACTGCCGCGTTCACGTCCATACGTCAAGGTTATGCGGGTCCGGGAAGACTCTCCCAGCCATCCGGGTGCGGATCCGAACACTCGTCGCCCAGAGTTCACCGAGGAGCAAGGGTTGATTCACTTGGGCGGCCGGAAGCCGACGCGTACGCCGCCCATGGTGGCAGCGTGGGGTTCATACCTGGCCCCGGCCTAAGTGAGGACTGGAGAGGGACTTCCATGCGTGACGCGTACCACGAGGAACTCGACTCGATCGGCGAGGGACTGGTCGAGATGGCCCGGCTCGTCGGGTCGGCGATCGGCCGGGCGACGACGTCCATGCTCGATGCCGATCTCAAGCTCGCGGAGAGCGTGATCGCCGCGGACCAGAAGGTCGACGACCTCCAGCACGACCTGGAGGCGCGGGCCATCGCCCTGCTCGCGCGCCAGCAGCCCGTGGCGACGGATCTGCGGATCGTGGTCACCTCGCTGCGGATGAGCGCCGATCTGGAGCGCTCGGGCGACCTCGCCCAGCATGTCGCCAAGCTGACCCGGCTGCGGTTCCCGGAATCGGCGGTGCCGCACGACCTGCACGCCACCATTCTGGAGATGGGGCAGTTGGCGCAGCGCCTGATGGCCAAGGCGGCCGAGGTGATCATCACCAAGGACGTCGATCTGGCGCTCCAGCTGGAGCAGGACGACGACGAGATGGACCTGCTGCACCGCACGCTGTTCCAGCACCTGATGGACGACCGCTGGAAGCACGGCATCGAGACGGCCGTCGACGTGACGCTGCTCGGCCGCTACTACGAGCGCTTCGCCGACCATGCGGTGTCGGTCGCCAAGCGCGTGGTCTACCTGGTGACGGGCGAGCACGCCGACGAGATCCAGCAGCAGACAACGGTGGAGGGCGCGTAGCGGCGTACGCCGTCGTATCCCGTCGCACATGTGTCTCTGCGCGTGTGCGCCGTTGATGCGCCCGCCCGGTTGGGCATGCAATGGGGTGGGGCGGCACGCCTGTCCGTACGCCCCGGTCGTACGTGCGTCGTCGTGGCGTACGGCCCTGTCGTGCGCAATGAGGAGGAACCATGGCCGATTCCCCCACGACCGACCCCCAGCAGGAGGCACCCGCTGAAGTGGTGCACCTGACCATGCTCGGCGCCTGCGGCTGCGGCTCGGGCTGCGGATGCGGATGCCAGTCCGGGGCCCCGTGCCAGTGCGGTGGCTGCTGCGGCTGACCGGCCGGCCTGTACGGAGCCGGAGGGGTGCCCCGCGCGGAGCAGTCCGCTCCGCGCGGGGCACCTTTCGTGTGTGGACGCGATGTCGGGCGGCGTCCGCGCGTCCCCTAGGCGGAAGGGCCGGGCCCGGCATCGGCGTCGGCCCCGGGACCGACCGGGACGACATCCCCCGCGTCCCGGCCACTTCCCGTCACCATCCGGCTTCTCTCCGACACCCGGCTGTCCTCCGGCGCCGCCGCCCCGTCCTCCCCCGGCAGATTCCGCATCAGCAGCCAGTACCCGAGCGCGGCCCCGGTACCCAGGACCCCGCACGTCCCCCACAGCCACTGGGCCCCGAACCGGTCGATCACCACACCCGACATCAGCGGTGCGACCAGCGCCGCCGCGGACCAGGACATCGTGTACATGCCCTGGTAGCGGCCGCGGCCCTGAGCGGGCGAGAGCCGGACCACCAGACCGGTCTGGACGGGCGAGTTGACGATCTCGGCGACCGTCCAGACGCAGATGGTCAGCGCGTACACGGCGACCGAACCGGCGAACGCGGTGAGCCCGAATCCGTACCCCGCCAGCAGCGACGACACGATGAGCAGCCGGCGCGGATCACGGTGCTGGATGAAGCGGGTGACCGGGATCTGGAGCACCACGATCAGCACACCGTTGACGGCGACGGCGGTGCCGAAGTCGGAGCTGGAGAACCCATCCGCCCCCATGGCCACCGGCAGCCCCACGTACCCCTGCTGGAAGATCAGGGCGATGACGAAGGACAGCCCGACGACGCTCATGAACCGTCCGTCGCGCAGCACGGTGGAGAGCCGGACCTCGTCGGCGCCGGTGACCGCATGCCCGGCCGGCGCCGACTTCTCCGGCCGTGACTCGGGCACCTTCATGAAGACGACGAAGGCGCAGACGAGCGTCATCGCGGCCTCGCCGAGGAACCCTGCGAGGTAGCTGTACTCGGCGACGAACCCGGCCCCGGCCGAGGAGACGGCGAAGCCCAGATTGATCGCCCAGTAGTTGAGCGAGAAGGCCCGCACCCGGTCCTCGGGCCGGACGATGTCGGCCATCATGGCCTGCACGGCGGGCCGCGAGGCGTTGCTGGCCATGCCGACGACGAAGGCGACGGCCGCGATCGCCACCGGGTGGACCATGAACCCGAGCACGGCCACGGACACGGCGGTCGAGGTCTGCGCGATGAGCATGGTGGGCCGGCGGCCGAGCCGGTCGGTCATCACCCCCGCCCCGAGCGAGGAGACGACCCCGCCGAGCCCGTGCAGCGCGGCGACCAGACCGGCGTACGAGGCGGAGTAGCCCCGGTCGAGGGTCAGGTAGAGCGCCATGAAGGTGGCGACGAACGCCCCGAGGCGGTTGACCAGCGTGCTGGTCCACAGCCACCAGAACTCCCTGGGGAGCCCGGACACGGATTCGCGTACGGCCCGTCTGAGACCGGCGACAGACATACGGAATCCCCCCAGGGAAGTACGGAACGGGCACCGACGGTAAGAGGCCGGTCGGCCATCCGAACATTACGAATCCCGGATTCCGGTCCGCCAGTCGATTGACGCCTGCCGTCAATCGTCACGCCCCCGGCCCCTCACCCGCACCGCCTGTCCGCCCTGTGACCGGCCGCGCAACGCCCGTACGGCTTCGATTACGCTCGGGCCCATGGCCGACGCACCGTACAAGCTGATCCTCCTCCGCCACGGCGAGAGCGAATGGAACGCGAAGAACCTGTTCACCGGTTGGGTGGACGTCAACCTCACGGAGAAGGGCGAGAAGGAGGCAGTCCGCGGCGGTGAGCTGATCAAGGACGCCGGCCTGCTCCCCGACGTCCTGCACACCTCCCTCCAGAAGCGCGCCATCCGCACCGCGCAGCTCGCGCTGGAATCCGCGGACCGCCACTGGATCCCCGTCCACCGCTCCTGGCGGCTGAACGAGCGCCACTACGGCGCCCTGCAGGGCAAGGACAAGGCGCAGACGCTCGCCGAGTTCGGCGAGGAGCAGTTCATGCTCTGGCGCCGCTCGTACGACACCCCGCCGCCCGCCCTCGAGGACGGCACCGAGTTCTCCCAGAGCGACGACCCGCGCTACGCGACGATCCCGCCGGAGCTGCGCCCGCGCACCGAGTGCCTCAAGGACGTCGTCGTCCGCATGCTGCCGTACTGGTACGACGGCATCGTCCCGGACCTCCTGGCCGGCCGCACGGTCCTGGTCGCCGCCCACGGCAACAGCCTCCGCGCCCTGGTCAAGCACCTCGACGGCATCTCCGATGCCGACATCGCGGGCCTGAACATCCCGACCGGCATCCCGCTCTCCTATGAGCTGGACGCCGACTTCCGCCCGATCAAGCCGGGCGGCACGTACCTCGACCCGGACGCGGCGAAGGCCGCCATCGAGGCCGTGAAGAACCAGGGCAAGAAGAAGTAAGTCCGCCCGAAGAAGCCCCCTACCTACGGGTTCTCCGCTGGCAGGGGGCTTTTCGGTGGCCTCGGGCCGTCGCTGGGCCGTCTGCTGCTTGATCGGGCCGTCAGGGCTTGAGGAATTCCGGCTCTGGCTGTGCCCTCACCTCTGCCTGTGCTCCCACATCGCGAAGTGCTGCGACCGCCGCCTCTGCGTCCTCCTGAAGCACGCCGTCGAGAATCATTGCGGGAACCTGCGTTGCCAGAACCTTGCTGCGCCAGAGGCTCAGTCCCGTCAGGCGACGTACGACTTGGGCGACGTCCAGCACACGGGTGCCAGGGTCGGTGAGCACCACGTCATGAGGCACGTCGTCGCACACCAACAAGAAGTACTCCGTCATTGCTCTCCCCGTCCCTCTCCGGCCCGGAGAGTACGAGCCGTCAGCCGCCATGTCGCCTCAATTGGGCCGCCTCGAAGGCAGTGGCCACCGCCTCGCGAGTGCGCTCCTGGCTGGACGGCATGAGGCCTGGACGCTACCAAGCGTGTGATCAAAACTCCGGCCTATTCGTCACTATGACGTGAATCTGCCTGAACCTGGCCGCAGTTCAACCCAGCTCTGCGATGCTGGAGGCCGATCGAGAGGGGCCGCAGCGATGCAGTGGAAGATCCACGGGGAACGTCCGATCTACGAGAACAGCTGGGTGAACCTGTGGCTCACCGACGTCGAGACGCCGGACGGGAACCGTTGGGAGCACCACGTCGTCAAGCTCCGGCACCTGGCCGTGGCCGCCGTCGTCAACGAGCGGCGCGAGGTTCTGATGATGTGGCGGCACCGCTTCATCACGAACGCGTGGGCGTGGGAGCTGCCCATGGGGCTGGTCGAGGAGGGCGAGACGCCAGCTGAAGCTGCTGCCCGTGAGGTGCTGGAGGAGACCGGCTGGCGGCCCGGCCCGATCAAGCCCCTTATCTACGCCGAGCCGGCCAACGGCATCACCGACTCCCAGCACCACGTCTTCCGGGCCGACGGAGCGACGTACGAGGGGCCGCCGACCGAGAAGAACGAGTCGGACCGGATCGAGTGGATCCCGCTGGCCGACGTGCGGGGCATGATCGACCGGCGCGAGATCGTCAGCAGCGGATCCCTCGTCGGGCTGCTCTACGTACTCATGGACAAGGCGGTCCGCTGACCCGGCGGGGCAGCACTTCCCGGAGCCGGGACTCGAACGCCACTGCGGCCGGTTCCCGGCGGAAGGGCTCCAGCTGCTCGTAGAACTCCCGGAGGTGGCCGGCGACTCGTTGCGAGCTGACGGCAGCCGCCGGGACCAGGGCATCCATAGCCGTGTGGCACGCCTCGTCGAGTTTGCGGCGCTGGAGTTGGGTGCGGGCGAGCCAGAAGGCGTGGACGGCACGGCCTCGGTGGTTCGTCCGGTGTTCGCGGCGTAGAGCGTCCGCGATGAGAGGTTCGGCGAGAGCGGCTTCGCCCAGGCGACCGTGCGCGATGCCGGTGTCCACGATCAGCTTCGGCTCGTCGAAGTAGGCAACCCAGGCTGGGTCCGGATCGGCGGTGCCGATCCGGCCGAAGTGGGTGTGGGCTTCCGAGATCGCGGTGTGGGTCGCGCTGTGGTTCCCGAGGATGGCGTGGACGAAGGCTTCGCGCATCGCGAGCATGGCCAGCACGCGCGGCGTCGTCCCCCCGGCCGTTCGGGCCTGGTCCTGGGCCGCTGTGACGAGTGCGAGGGCGTCCCCGGGCTTGTCCTGGTAGGTGGCCTGGAGGCTCATGCAGGCGAGGACATTGGCCATGAACTGGTGGTCCTCGATCAACTTGGCCAGGCCAAGGGATTCGGTGAAGTAGGCACGTGCCTGGTTGTACTGGCGGGCGTCGAAGTAGGTCCACCCGGTGAGCCGGGCCAGCTCGGCCGCAATGCTGTGCAGGCTGGCTCTCATGGGCGCGGGGCGCTGCTCCTTGAGGAGATCGACGACGTAGCGGAGCTGGCCGACGACCGCCGGCCGTAAGGTCTCACCGCCGTGTTCGTCGTCCCTCCGCCAGTAGTCCTCGATCGACGAATGCAGCGCGTCCAGCGTCGACGGGCTGAGGTCCCGCTCGGCCGCCAGGGGACCGAGGGCCTGGACGGACTCGTCCGTCTGCCCGGCATCGCCGATGCCCAGATGCTTCGCACCGGTGGCTGCGGCGGCTGTCGGCTCTCCGGCACCTGCCGGGTCTGCCGACCGCTCGCCAAGGTGTACCCGGAGGCGAAGGCACCACTGAACACCTACTGCCAACACGGAAGCGAGGAAGCGTCATGACCGCTGTCATGCTGGAGATCAGCCCCCGACCGCCGGCCCCGGAGGAGCCCGAGGGGGTGGTCCTCCTGGACGACCTGGAGGTGCTGACCGAAGGCGCCGTCCCGGGCTGCAACGACGACAACCCGTACCGGTAGACACCCGGGCCGCATAGAGCCGCGGGGGCTTCGGGACGTTCGTCCGTCCGAAGCCCCCGCACCGCTGCACACCCACACACCCGCACCCGCACCCGTGGAAGAGTGAAGCCCCATGGCGACCATCCACATCGGCCTCGACCTGCTGCCGTCCGCCGCCCGCGCCGCCGTCGAAGAGCACACCGGTCCTCTCCTCACGGTCGAGGAGGCAGCCGAGGGCTTCAACAGTGAGATCGCGGCCCGGGTCGGCTCCGCCACAGGTGCCTGGCACATCAAGGGCCTGCGCACCGACCACCCCCGCGCGTGGACCCAGCGCCGGGAGGCCGCCGTCGCCCCCTTGCTCACCGGCCTGGCCCCCGCCCTCCGCTGGCGCGTCGAGACTGCCGGATGGGACCTGCTCGGCTTCGAAGCCCTCGACGGCCACCACGCCGACTACGCCCCCGGCTCCCCGGACCTTCCCGAAGTCGCTGCCCTCCTGCGCCGCCTCGGCGAGACCTCCTGCCCCGGCATCGAACTACGCCACGCCGAACAGCGTCTGGAGCACTACGTCGCCCACCCTGACGACCTCCGCTTCTTCGCCGGGAACCACCTCCTGCACACCGACCTGAACAACGCCAACGTCCTCGTCGACGATCACGCCCTCCAGGGCGATCGAGCCCGCCTGGTCGACTGGGCGTGGGCGACCTGCGGAGCGGCCTGGCTCGATGCCGGCTACTGGGTCATCTGGCTCATCGCCTCCGGCCACACCCCCGCATCGGCCGAAGGGTGGGCCGCCGAGATCCCCGCCTGGCACACCGCCCCCGCCGAGGGCATCACCGCCTTCGCCGCCGCCAACGCCAACGTCTGGTCCGAGATCAGCACCGCCGACCCCGACCCGTGGACCCTGCGCCTCGCGACCGCCGCCACCGCCTGGCACGCACACCGCAGGACTGCTTGAACCGAACCCTCCGCTCGGGTGAGCCGAACGAGCGGTCGGCCGGAGCGGCTTTGGCCGGTGTCCTGTTCGGGTCGGGGTCGGGCATGTTCAGGGGGCCGTACGCTGGCCCGGCAACTCGGGCAGGCTTTGCCCCTGCCCCGAATTTGAACGAGTGGCCCCCTGGACTTGCCCAACGCGGGCCCCGGCCCGAACAGGTGGGTAAAGCCGTGGAGGCCGGCCGCCCCCGCCACAGCTGGTTGAAGGGCAATCCGCAGTGAACGATGCGGACTTGGCAGACGTCCCGCTCCTGTCGGCCGTGCTCGCCGTGGGGCGGCTGGTGAAGTTCTTCGCAGGTCTGGCCGCCCGCTTCTCGGGCTTTTGCGGCGCGAGCCCCGACGGTTTTCAAGACCGCTGGGGCGGCGGTGCCTGCGTGAGTCAAGCCGTACTCGCACCCGGGCAAAAATCGATCTTCGATCGTGGATCGTTGTGGCAGGGTGCACGCATGTCCGTTGACGTTGCTTATCCCGTCTTCCGCACTGACGATCCTGCATTGGCGCTCCGAGTAGCGCGCCAGCTGCTCGCGGTGGGTGACCAGCAGCACGCGGGCGTAGGCGTGGACGTCGAACTCCTCACAGTCGAGGACGTACTGCGCGTATGGAGCGCGCTGCCCGACGCATGGTTCAGGAAAGAGGACACCGAGGACTGGGTCCGTGATCCAAGCGACCCGACTGGATTGCACGGTGGAGTCCACGGACCCCAGCTCTCCACCGATCCCGCTTTCCTGTCGGCGCATCTGCCGATCTGGGCATCGATGCTGGATCAGCCAGTAGGAAGCGTTGAGGACAGGTTCATGGCCGTGGCCGGCAGGCATGTGGCAGAGATCCGCTGGGAGGGTCTGGGCTGGCCGGAGGTTCCGGAACCTGGCCTGTACGCGGACTTCAAGCATGCCGAGGTCTCTGTGCTGTTCAACGCCGCCACACGCGAACTGAACGAGCGCCGCGACGAGCACACTGTCCTCGTGCACGTCCGCCGCAGAAACGGCGACGGGTACGAGGAACTCCATGCAACCTGGCTGGCCGAAGAGGTTGGCCAGACCGTCATCGGTCCGCCGCAGCTGAGCTAGCGCCTGGACACGGTGCACAGCAGGGTTCCTGGGCCGGCATGCCATGGTCATCACACGCGGGAACGCGAGCGCGTATCTGCAGGCGACTGCAACCACTCAACGAGGGAGACGCACGTGTTCGAAGCAATGGACCTGGGTGCCAAGATCGCTGCAGCTGTCACGGCCACCGCTGTCGTCGGACTGGCCATCACTGCGATCCGCTGGTTCAAAGCACAGAATCGGTAGGCCGGGGCCGTCTCCGGGCCGTCCAAGGCCACTCGGCAGCGCCCCCGCCCCCGCGCTTCGTCACGCCCCCGGCAGCTCGAACAGCTCCCGCTCCCGCTCCCGCCCCTCCCCCTCCGCACCCAACGCCCGCCCGATGCGCGCCGCCAACGTGTCCCACGGGCGGCAGGCGACCACCGGCAGGGCGTGCAGGCGGGCCTGGTCGCCGAGCCATCGCGAGTACTCCGCGCTGACCTGCGCCCGATGCCGCTGTTCTCCGCTGTCGGGCTCCCGGGAGGCGTAGTTGGCGGTGATCCGGGCCGCGTCCCCTTCGTGCAGGAACACCGCTCGCACGCGGCGGCCCGCCGCCCGGCCCTCCTGGATCGCCGCCGCAGCGGCGGCCGGGGTGAGGTAGTCGCCCTCGATCACGGCGGGTACGTCGACGGTCAGGCGGTTGCGTACGACCCCCAACACCGCGGGCTCCAGGGCCCTGGCGGTGGCGATCTGAAGGTCCAGCACCTGCTCGGTGGCGAGTTGCGCGGTGTCGGGGATGGTGTCGAAGTGGTGGAGAGCGGGGTGGTGTTCGGCCGTCGTCATGGCCTCGACGGCGCTGACGACGTCGTCGAATTCGACCATGAACCCTTTTGCCTCAGCGACCAGTTGCGCGGCGACCCGGCTCTTGCCGACTCCGGACGCTCCACCGACAAGCAATATGTCCCACGATGTTCCCGTCACGGGGCGAACGTATCGCGCGGGTTCCGCGTCCGCCGCCGCCCCTGGCACTACGGTGGCCCAAGTACCGGCCTGTGCACGAGCGGAGCCGATCGGACGGGCCGTGCGGAGAGAGCAGGAAGAGCGGGGAGAGCAATCATGGGCGAGCCCCTGAAGACCTTCGTCGGCGGCGCCGAAGTCGACGTGCCCAACAGCATTCCGGACATCCGGGCCACCCTGCCCGAGGAGAGACGTGAGGAGTTCGACCGCGCCATCAACGACGCCGGTGTGAACGAGATCCAGGCGGTCATGCGGCACTGGATGCTGGAGGCCGTACCCGATCCGGAGGCCGAGAAGATCCTGGACCGGCTGGCGCAGGACGAGGCCGAGAGGCGGACCGTCGCTTGAGCTTCCGCATCTCCTACGCCCCGCCCGCCGACGACACCCTGGCCAAGATGCGCGACGGCGAGGTCTTCCGGGACGAGATGGCGCGAACCTTGGGCCTCGACCCGTACGGGCACGGGTCGTCGGCCGTCAAGAGCGAGCGCGACCGCCGCGAGGCGACGGTCGCCGGGGCAATCGTGCTCTATTACGTCTCCGGGTCCGTCCTGATCGTCACCGTGGTGAGGCTCGTCCCGCTGCCCTGAACCAGCACCGAACCGAGGAGATTCCTCGGGCGCCCGAGCGGTCGCGCCTCACCACCTGTTCCACGGACACGGCGTCGGCCAACTGGCGCAGGACCGCCGCCACGAGGGACGCTCAGAGCCGCGCCCCGCCCCTTACGCCAGCTTCGCGGCCTGAGCCTCGACCACCGCGGTCGGCAGCTCGAAGTCCTCGCCCCCGCCCATCGCGGCCAGGTTCATCGAGGAGAACGAGGCGAACGTGGGGCCCTGACGCAGGGCCACCAGCTTCAACTGGACCTTCTCGCCGTCCTGTTCCAGCTGCACCGTCCAGGCGACCGCTTCCTCGCCGCCCTTGACCTGCTCCTCGGTGATCTTGCTGACCTTCTGCTTCTCACCGGCGGCCGTGAAGTCGAACCCGCCTGCGCAGTCGGTGGCGGCGGTGCGCAGCGAGGCGACCGACTCCTCCGCGCCCTTGCCGTCGTACGAGCCGAGGGCCAGCTGCGTCGTCGTGATGTCGAACGCTGCCTTGAACGCCTCTTCGGCGTCCGCGCCGTCCTGGCCGCCCTTCTTGGGCTCGCTGACGACCGTCCGCTTGGTGAACGCCGCGGGCTCACCGACCTGCGCCCCCATCAGCGCGTCGACGAGCGGGGCGCAGACCTCCTTCTCGACCTTGATGTCGTCGCCGGAGATCACGTCCTTGGCCGCGGTCTTGGAGATCTTGTGCCCCTTGACGTCGCCCTGGGCCAGCGCCGCCTTCTCCAGCTCGGCGGCGGTCAGCGCCTTGGCGGCCGGCTTCGCGGCGGCGGAATCCTTGCCCTTGGCATCCGCCCCCTTGTCAGCGGAACCGGAGTCCGATCCGCCGCCGCAGGCGGTGGCGAGCAGGGCCAGGGACACCACAGTGGCGGCAACGGCGGTACGACGTATGGCGGTGGATCGCATGGTCCGGTCCATCTCTCTGAGCTGGGTCTTCGTGTTTTGCTCACTCTATGAGCGGCAGTTGGTTTGACGATCAATCAACCAGGGCACGGGATGTGATCGTGATGGCGCCGTGATCATTCTGTGAAAGCGCTGTCCGTCGCCGCAATCCGGATCGAATACCAACACAGAGGGCAATTCACCCCATGCAGTCAGATGACACAACCGCAGCCGTTCTCCGGTCCGTTGGCGTGACAAAGGACCTGATCGCCACAGTCGCACCCCTCGTCGGAGGCACGTTCAACGCTGTCACCCGGGTGACTCTCATCGACGGCAGCGACTGGGTGGTGAAGATACCGCCGCCCCCGACCGACGGAACCCTGATGAGTTACGAACGCGATCTGCTGGTCAACGAGGTCGAGTTCTACACCTGCGCGGGCGAGTCGGCGGCAGTACCCCGCGTCCTGCACAGCGAACTCGACCCGGACGCCCCGACCGGCCCGTACGTGATCATGTCGGCCTGCCCGGGTCGGCCCTGGCACGACATCGCCGGCGCCGCGGGCGACCGCGTCCTGTCCGACGACGAGGAGCGCCGGCTCAGGAACGAGCTGGGGCGGATCGTCGCCCGGCTGCACTCCGTCACGGGCCCCGGTGGATTCGGCTATCCGGCCCGGGCGTTGGGCCCGTTGGCCCCGACCTGGCGGCAGGCGTTCACGGCGATGACGGACGCCGTACTCGCCGACGCGGACACCTACCGCGCCCGGCTGCCTCGCTCTACAGCCGATATCCGCGCGCTGATCACCGCCGCCTCGCCCGTTCTCGACGACGTCACCCGGCCCGCCCTGGTCCACTTCGACCTGTGGCAGGGCAACCTGCTCGTCGACGGGGAGCCCGGCACGTGCACCATCGGCGGGATCATCGACGGTGAGCGGATGTTCTGGGGCGACCCGGTCGCCGACTTCGTATCGCTCGCCCTGTTCGCGAACATGGAGGAGGACGAGGACTTCCTCGCCGGGTACGGAAGCGGGAGCGGGCAGCCGTTGGTGTTCGACGCGTCCGTGCGGCTGCGGCTCGCGCTCTACCGCTGCTACCTCTACCTGATCATGCTGGTGGAGACCGTTCCGCGCCGCGCTCCCCAGGAGCACCTCGACTGGACGTGGAAGGAAGTCGGCCCGCAGCTCGAATCGGCTCTGGGGGACGTGGAGTCGGCGCTGCGGGCACGGGACTGACCACCGGCCCGCAGCGCCCGCCCCGTCAGCCGGCCAGTGCCCGCTGCGCCGCGTGGAGGTTCGGCGGCCACACCGCCTCCGGCGTGCCGTACGCCTCCAGCCGGGCGTGCAGATCGCCGGTGAAGTCGAGGACGTCGGTCTGGTCGAACTCCGTCACCTCGCCGACGCCGACCGTGGCGCTGTACGGGGCGAGCCCGTCGATCCGCATCAGCAGCAACGGAAGGTCAGCCGGCGGGGCGTTGGGTCAGATGCGTGAACGCATCCAGGTTCCGCGTGGACTCGCCGCGCGCCACCCGCCACTCGTACTCCTTGCGGATCGCGCTCGCGAAGCCCAGCTCCAGCAAGGTGTTGAACGAGCCGTCGGCCGCTTCGACGACCGTGCCGAGCAGCCGGTCCAGCTCCTGCGGGGTGACCACGGAGAGCGGCAGCTTGCCGACCAGATAGATGTCACCGAGCTGGTCGATCGCGTAACTCACGCCGAAGAGGCGGAGGTTGCGCTCCAGCAGCCAGCGGTGCACCGCCGCGTCGTTCTCGTCCGGGTGACGGACGACGAAGGCGTTGAGAGAGAGCGAGTGCTTGCCGACGCGCAGCGAGCAGGTGGTGGACAGCTTCCGCGTGCCGGGCAGCTTGACGACGTAGCTGCCGGGTTCGGGGCTCTCCCATTCGAGCTCGGCGTCCTTCAGGGTCGCCTCGATGATCTGCGCAACCTGCGTCGTCACCGCTTCATCGGGTACGTCAGCCATGGTGCGAGCGTACGCGACGGCGATGTTCGTGCATCGCGGCCGTGTACACGTCGGCGGTCGCGGACGCGGCGGTGTCCCAGCCGAAACCCCGGGCGTGCGCGGCGGCCGCCGCACCCATTCGGGCCACCAGCTCCGGCGCCTCGGCGAACCGGCCCAACGCCTGCGCGTACGCCTGCGGGTCGTGCCCGGGTATCAGGAAGCCGCTGACCCCGTCCCGCACCGCCACCGGAAGACCGCCCACGGCCGCCGCGACGACCGGGGTGCCCGCCGCCTGGGCCTCGATGGCGACCAGGCCGAAGGACTCGCTGTACGAGGGCATGACCAGCACGGACGCGGCCCGGAACCAGTCGGCGAGCTGATCCTGCCCGACCGGCGGCTGGAACCGTACGACATCGGCGATGCCCAGCCGTGCCGCCAGCTTCTGCAGCCCCTCCGGTTTGGCGAGCCCGCTGCCGCTCGGGCCGCCGACGACCGGTACGACCATCCGGCGACGCAGCGAGGGGTCGCGATCCAGCAGGACGGCGACGGCCCGCAGCAGCACGTCCGGGGCCTTCAGCGGCTGGATGCGGCCCGCGAAAAGCGGAATCAGGGCGTCCTTCGGCAGTCCGAGGCGCGCCCGGGCCGCGGCGCGCCCGTCGGCGGGGCGGAAGCGATCGAGGTTGACCCCGGGGTGCACGACGGCGACGGACCCGGGATCGGCCTCGTAGAAGCGGATGAGCTCGTCCGCTTCCTCGGCGGTGTTCGCGATCAGCCGGTCGGCCGCGCTGACGATCTGGGTCTCGCCGATGACGCGGGCGGCGGGCTCGGGGGTGTCGCCCTCCGCGAGCGACGCGTTCTTGACCTTCGCCATGGTGTGCATGGCGTGGACGAGCGGGACGCCCCAGCGCTGGGCGGCGAGCCAGCCGACATGACCGGAGAGCCAGTAGTGGGAGTGGACCAGGTCGTAGTAGCCGGGGCGCTGGCCGGCCCAGGCCTGCATGACGCCGTGCGTGAAGGCACAGAGCTGGGCGGGCAGCTCCTCCTTGGCCAGACCCTCGTACGGCCCCGCGTCGACGTGCCGGACCAGGACACCGGGCGCCAGCTCGACCGTCGGGGGCAGCGCGCCGGTGGTGGACCGGGTGAAGATCTCGACCTCGATATTGATCGCGGCAAGGCGCTTGGCCAGCTCCACGATGTAGACGTTCATGCCGCCTGCATCACCCGTGCCCGGCTGATGCAGGGGCGAGGTGTGCACGGAGAGCATCGCGATGCGGCGAGGTTTGCGGTGACCGCCGGGGAAGGCGGCGGGGAACCTGAGGCGCGGCGCGACACGGCTGCTGCCGAGCCGGGAGACGTACTGACTCACGTCGTCCGGTCCTCCTCACTCGGGGCATGTCACCGAAGGGACCTGAGCCCCTTCGGGGGCTGCAACAGCGGAATCTCTCCTTTCATTTCCGCTTTACCAAATCATTGCAGTGAGGGGGCCGCCCACCGGGCCGGACCGGGGCCGGGCACCCGCGCCGCCCACCGGGCCGGACCGGGGCCGGGCACCCGCGCCGCCTCCCGCCCCCGTGAGATCGTTACGCTCGCTGTCATGCGCCCCATCGGCACCGCGACCCGCGGGACCACCAATCCGAACCGGCTCCGCCGCATGGACCGCTGGATCGCCGCCACCCACGGCCCGGCCCTGCGCCGCGCCGACACCCCTGTCGCCGTCGACCTCGGGTACGGCGCCGCCCCCTGGACCGCCGTCGAGTTGCTGCAGCGCCTGCGTACCGCCGAGCCGCGCACGACGGTGGTCGGCATCGAGATCGACCCGGAGCGGGTCGCGGCGGCAAAACCGTACGAACGCGAGGGCCTCACCTTTCTGCACGGCGGCTTCGAGATCCCGCTCCCCGAGCGCCCCGATCTCATCCGGGCGGCGAATGTGCTGCGTCAGTACGACGAGGGTGAGGTCGCCGCGGTCTGGCAGCGGCTGTGCGCGCGCCTCGCGCCGGGCGGGCTGTTGGTGGAGGGCACCTGCGACGAGATCGGGCGCCGGCACGTATGGGTGGCGCTCGGCCCGGAGGGCCCGCGCACGGTGACGTTCGCGACCCGACTCGCCTCCCTGGAACGCCCCTCCGACCTCGCGGAACGCCTCCCCAAGGCGCTGATCCACCGCAATGTGCCGGGCGAACCGATCCATGCGTTCCTGCGGGACTTCGACCGGGCGTGGGCCGCGGCAGCCCCGTACGCGTCACTGGGTGCCCGGCAGCGCTGGATCACGGCGGTGCGGGCACTGTCGGGTGACTGGCCGCTGACGGACGGGGTACGGCGGTGGCGCCAGGGCGAAGTCACGGTGAAGTGGACCGCCCTCCAGCCCGACCGACAGCCCGACGCGTACTGAACAGACCCGGCGCGCCCGCGTCCGGGGAGGCGTGCGGGAACGCGGACAGGGCATCGTTCGTCAGGACGGTGGGGAGCGATCCCCGGGACTTCGGTCGACCCGTGTGACCGTCAGGACAGCAGGTGTGCACCTCTGTTGCTTTTCGGTACGGCATGGCACGATCTCGTCACCGGTAGGAAGTTACTGACGGTAAATCAGATTCATTCGGAGGGGGATCCCGTGAACCGACGTCACGCTGCCGCAGCCGCGATCACTCTGGTCTGTGCGCTGACCGTACTCACCGCGCCGGTCCAGGCTTTCGCCGCGCCCGCACCCCCCTCCCCCTCGATAACGCAGCCCGACACCCGGTCCGACTCCGGGTCGAAGACGCCGAAGAAGAGCCTCGAAGAGGTACGCGAGGAGATCGACGCCCTCTACCGCAAGGCCGGGGCGGCCACCGACGCGTACAACCTCGCCGAGGAGCGGGCCAACAAGCAGTCGGGCGAGATCGTGAAGCTGGCGAGGGCCATCGTCGTGGGCCAGTCGAAGATCGCCGAGCTCAAGAACCAGGCGGGCGCCCAGGCCCGCGAGCAGTACCGCACCGGCGGACTGCCGCCCGGCGCCCAGCTGATGCTCAGCGACGACCCGCAGCTGTTCCTCGACGGGGTGAACCGGGTCAGGGAGGGCCAGCAGGCCGCCCAGGGCGTCCTCGGTGAACTGACCAGGACCCAGCAGGACCTGGAGACCTACACCCAGGACGCGAGCACCAACTGGGAGAAGCTCGAAGCCGGCCGTCTCAAGCAGGCCGAGGCCAAGAAGAAGATCAACGCGCAGATCGCCGCAGCGAAGAAGCTGGAAGACCGGCTGGAGAAGAAGGAGCGGGCTCGCCTGCTCAAGCTGGAGCAGGAGGCCGAGTACAAGCTGCAGACGGCCTGGCTCAGCTCCGGCGCCCTGAAGGACATCAACCGCGAGGCGAGTGCGAGCGGCAAGGAGGCGGTGGCCTTCGCGACCGCGCAGATCGGCAAGCCGTACGTCTGGGGGGCCGAGGGCCCCCGTTCGTACGACTGCTCCGGTCTGACGTCACAGGCCTGGGCGGCGGCGGGCCGGCCGATCCCGCGCACCTCGCAGGAGCAGTGGCGGCTGCTGCCCCACATCGCCATCAAGGACATGCGCCCCGGCGACCTGATCATCTACCACGGCGACGCCAGCCACGTGGGCATGTACATCGGCGACGGCGCCATCATCCACGCCCCCCGCCCCGGCCGGAACGTCACACTGGCGGGCGCGGGCTCGATGCAGATCCTCGGCGTGGTCCGCCCGGACAAGTAGCGGGCACTCGCCGGACGGGCAGATCAAGCCCGTCCGGCGATCGAGGACAAAGCGCCCGCCGGGGACGCCCCACGGCACGCCCACACCCCCCGGCACCCCGCACCCCGACGGGAGTGACCCGCACCACCCACCCCCCACCATCCCGCGTGACCTTTGTCATGCCCAGGCGCTCACCCCACCCCCACACATCTCGCCGGATCCGTGGCCTGACGCGGCTTATGGCGGTGCATATGACAGCGGGCGATGACGGAACGCCATTCCGTTCCCCCACCGCGTACCGCTATGGTCCCCGTCTGGCGGGTCGTCGATCGTCGTTCCGCCGCGCCCTCGGGGGGAGGGAAGGAAACCCGAACCGATGCCCGTACCCGTACCGCAGCAGCGCGCCGTTTCCGCTGCGGAGACCTCCCACGGCGCCGACCTGACCCTGCTGGTGATCGAGGACGACCCGGCGGGCACCTTCACCGTCCCCGAGCTCCCGGCCGCAGCCGGCACGCGGGTCCGTATCCGCACCGCCCGCAACCTGACCGAGGCGGGCCGGCTCCTCACGGACGACGTGGACTGCATCCTGCTGGATCTGGCCCTGCCGACCGGCAGCGAGGCCCGCTCCGCCCCCGCCGAAGGGGCCGACGAGCTCGCCGCCCTCAAGCACGTCCTGCGGATCGCCCCGCGCCACGCCGTCCTCGCCCTCACGGCGGAGGACGACGCCGAGCTGGCCGCCGAGGCGGTACGGGTCGGCGCCCAGGACTACCTCTTCCGCAGCGAACTCGACGGACGGCTGCTCAGCCGCGCCATCCGTTACGCCGTCGAACGCAAGCGCGCCGACGTCGCCCATCACCAGCTCACCGAGTCCCGGCTGCGCGCCCAGGAGAACGCCCGCCTCGAACGCGGCCTGCTCCCCACCCCGCTGCTCGAAGGCTCCGATCTGCGCTTCGCGGCCCGCTACCGCCCCGGGCGCAGCCGTGCACTGCTCGGCGGGGACTTCTACGACACGGTCCGTACGCCCGACGGCACCGTCCACGCGATGATCGGCGACGTCTGCGGGCACGGCCCGGACGAAGCGGCGCTCGGCGCCGAACTGCGCATCGCGTGGCGGGCGTTGACACTGGCCGGGCTCTGCGGCGACGAACTGCTCTCCACGCTCCAGCAGGTCCTGGAGCACGAGCGGGAGAGCGAGGAGATCTTCGCGACGCTCTGCACCGTCGACATCACCCCCGACGGCCGGCGCGCCGGCCTCTGCCTGGCGGGCCACCCCGCCCCGCTGATCGCCCGGCACGGACAGGCCGCGCAGCTTCTCCCGTACGAGAACGGCGGCCCGGCTCTGGGTCTGCTGCCGCGTAACGCCCTTCCCCAAGCTCTTCGAGCAGGGGATACCCCATGGCCTTGCCGTCAGGTGGATCTCGGCGGCTCCTGGAGCCTGATGATGTACACGGACGGGCTGATCGAGGGACGCGTGGGGCCGAACGGCACTCAGCGGCTCGGCCAGGACGGCATGGTCGCGATGATCAACCGCCAGCTGGCTCAGGGGCTCACCGGCGAGGATCTGCTGGAGGCCGCGGTCACCCAGGTGCGGGAGCTGAATGGCGGCGAACTGACCGACGACGTCGCGGTCCTGCTGCTCAGCCGCGACCAGGAACACATCCGCCGACCGGGCCCGAACGCCAACCGGGGCCGGAGCATCCCGCGCCCCCGCCCCGAACCGGCATCACCCATGGCCCCCGCAAACTCTGCGAACGCTCAGCGCCCGCCGTTGTAGGGCCCGTACGGCCCGTCGCTGCTGGAGCCACCGCGCCGGCCGCCGCCACCCGAGACCGCCCTCAGTGCGGGCCGTACGTCCACCAGGAAGACGATGGACGCGACCGCGCCCGCAAGCTGCAGGAACAGCATCGGCACGAAGAGATTCACGGCGACGGTGATACCGAGGATGATCAGCCAGAAGGACTTCTTCTGCTTGTCCGCGGCCCGGTAGGCGTCCTCACGGGCCTTCGCGGCCAGGAACAGTGCGACCACGGCCAGGACGAGCATGACCATGTAGAGCAGCCAGACGAATGTGCTGAATCCTGTGAGCAACATGGTGTGCACCGCCTAATAAGTGGATGAGCGCCTCGCGGCCAAGGTACCGGGACAACGCGCCGGGCACCCCGAAAGATGCCCGCCCCGTGCCCCGGTACACACTCCGGCTGTGGCGTCGAGGCCCTACTTCGCGGTCGGCGGAGTGGTCTTCTTCGCGGCGGGCTTGTGCGGGGGCGCCTTCTTGGCGGGCGCGGCCGGGGTCTTGCTCTCCGGCTTGACGGTCTTCGGGGCGGGCGACGCCTTTGCCGGCCCCGGCTTGGCGGCAGGCTCCGTCTTCGCGGTGCCCGTCGGCTTGGACTCCTTGCGCGGCTCGACGACGACGGCGATCTCGACGATCTCGTCGGCCGTCTCACCACGCCAGGTCTTCACGGTCTGCTCGCCGCGCTCGGCGACCTTCTCGTACGTCTCCCGGGCCCGCACCGCGTACTCCGCCGCCACGCCCAGACTGCGCAGCGCCAGGTCCTGGGCGCTCTCGCCCAGCTTCCGCAGATCGCTGTCGAACGACCCGATCACCTCGGTGACCTTGGCCTGCACAGTGGCCTGCGCCTCCTTGGCCTGCGAGGTCACCTTCTCCTGCACGGCCTTGGGGTCGGTGTTGCGCACGGCCTCGATACGCTCCGGCGCCTCTGCACGCAGCTGCTCGATCAGCGCCGGGACCTTGCGCGCCTGCTCGACGGCGATGTCGGCCGTACCGGCGGCGAAGTAGAGGGGGGTCGGGTCGGTGAGGGTCTTGCGCAGGTCATCGGTGATGGCCATGACTGTGGTCCTCCCGGATCATCAGACTCAGTGTGAGGGTTTTGAAGGCTTTGAAGCTGTGTCGGCATCACTGCCGCCGGCCGTACGGGGGCCGTCGGCACCGGGGCGGCCGTCCGCACCGGCCCCCGATCCGGACTCGCCGCCGGTCGCCGATCCGGCTTCGGCGCCGGATTCCGGTCCGGGCTCGAACCCGTTCTCCTTGCGGAAGGAGTCGTAGATCTGCAGCAGAACGTTCTTCTGCCGCTCGTTTATGGACGGATCGGCCAGGATCACCGCCCGCGTCTCCAGCTCCTCCCGCTCCCGCTCATCCAGAATCCCGGCCCGTACGTAAAGGGTCTCGGCGGAGATCCGCAGCGCCTTGGCGACCTGCTGCAACACCTCGGCGCTCGGCTTGCGCAGCCCGCGCTCGATCTGGCTGAGGTAGGGATTGGACACCCCGGCGGCATCGGCGAGCTGCCGCAGCGACAACTGCGCATTGCGCCGCTGCTCGCGCAGATACTCACCGAGATTGCCGACGTTGAGTGATGCCATACGTCGATGGTGCGCCACCCTTGCTAACTTTTGCAAGCACCTGCTTGCAAAAGTGCGCCACACCACTCGCACGGCCCTCTGTGACTGAGCACGACAGGTGTCCGTTCTCAATGGAGCAGATTCAGCGAGACGCGACGAGTAAAGCTGCAGGATGAAGCAGATCGGATGAATCACGCCCGGCCCCGCCAGTCTCAACGAAACTGCTCCGACCTGGTCAGGGGCCTGACGCCGGAGCAGACTCAATGAGACGCGACAGTTGTCACCTGAGCTAGGTCTCTGTCACCGACTCGTTTGATGTCCTGTCTCATGCAAGTTGGCAGATTCTCGTGACATCTCACGCGACGTGGCGGATTCTCAATGGATCACGGCTGGGCCAAGTTCTGCGGTACGGGCTGTCCGTCCGGGAGGAAACCGGTCGCGCTCTGGCTGCAGAGGCGTCAGGATGCGTCCATGGCTGACGATCTCTTGCTCGTTCGAGCCCGGGAGCTGTGGGTGGAGCTGGCGGACACACCGGTCGAGTTCTGTCCCTCAGAAGGGGCAAAGGTTGTGGTCGCGCCCAGGTCGCGGTTGTCTCCGCCGTCGTGGACCGGGATCGTACGGATCGGTGACGCTGCCATCGTCCCTGCGCCAAGCGTGCGGGCTGCCAGGATGGTGGACGACGCTGCGCGGAAGATGACCCACAAAGAGCTCGTCGACATCGCTCGTTTGCGTGCGGTGCTGCCTGTTCTCGATGTCCTCGGGCCGGCTTCGCTCTTCTATCTCGGCCGGGACGGCTTTCTTCCTGCGCATGAAGGTACCGGGGTGGAGCAGTTGCCGATCGGCGACGGCGGCCTGGCCGCGCTGCTGGCTCTGACCGGGGAGGAGGAGGTCGGCGAGAGCGGTCTGGAGGACATCTCTTCTCCCGCGTTCTGTCTTCGCCGGGGCGATGAGGTAGTAGCCGCGGCCGGGTATCGGTCCTGGCCGCGGTCGGTGGCCCAGCTGAGTGTGCTGGTTGCCCCGCACCATCGGGGCCGGCGCCTGGCCCGGGCCGTGGCGTCCGCAGCAGTGGCCCATGCCCTCGATGCCAGGTTGCTGCCGCAGTGGAGAGCACGGCTCTATCCATCACAGCGTGTGGCTGTAGCTCTGGGGTTCCAGGAACTGGGTGCCCAGCTCAGCGTTCGGCTCGGCGACATCCCCGTCGACCAGGACCGGTAAGGACGGGTCCTCTTCCGCGAATGCCATATCGCTTGAGAACAGTGAGCCCGAGATCCTCAAACGGCATGGCAACAGCGCAGGTCAGCATCGTGGATCCCGCCAATTACGCTGCGACAGGACATTTGAGTCCGCTCGCCGCAGTTGTCGATTCCGGGCTGCTTCCGCTTCGGTGATCTCGGTCATGTCCTTGCCGCGGCGGCGGTGGACGTAGAGAGCCACCTGGAGAGGGAACGAGGTTCCGGCTCCTCGGCGGTAGGTGTAACCGAGGCCGGCGTGGATGTCCCGGGCTCGAAGGGCGAGCTGTGTCAGGGTCTGTTCTGCGTGGGTCTCGTGCGCGATGTCGAGGAGGCGGTCGGCCACCTCCAGGACAGCTCCTGCCGTGAAGTTGTCGGTGCGGAAGAGTACAAGCCCCGCGCCGCCGCGGGCCCGTGGATCCGTGGCAAGTTCAACTCGCTCGTCGAGGCCACAGCCAAGTACGTCGTTTTGACTCGCGTTGAACGAGCCGGCCGACATCACCCCGTTGTCGGCGAAGATCCGGCGTCAGCTGCACCCGCGTGTCGGGCTCCGGTTCCCGGCGTTTCGTGGTCAGGGCAACTGGTGCGGCTGGTACTGGTCGGCGACCTGCGGTGGGCATGTGGGCCATGAGTCGTGGCTGGAGCGCGACCACTTGATGCTGCTGGACTTCGATCCGCTGGTGACGGGCACGGCTTCGCAGCCGTTGGCGAACGTGCGCTCGCCGGCCGGCTACCGGAAACATGGAAACAGGCGGCCATCAACGACGACCTCCTCCTTGTCGCTCAGGCCATCGCCGAATTCCACCGCCGCTTCCCGATGCCGACACCCCTTCAACGAAGCCCTCTTGAACCCTCGATCTTGCTCCGAACATCGTTCTGTTGGAGGCTGAGGCATGCAGAATCTGCCGACATTCGTTTTTGTTCATGGGGCCTTCGCGAATTCGTTCTCGTTCGCGCCGCTGCAGGCCGAGCTCGCCTTGCTCGGGCACCGCTCGGTTGCGGTCGACCTTCCGGGGCACGGGTTCGAGGCAACCTTCCCCGCGGCCTACCAGGCTCCTCAGGATCTGAACGCACTCGCCGCGGAACCGGGGAGCATCAAGGGAGTCACGCTCGCCGACAATGCCGCCCGCGTGATCGAAGTCCTCGAACGGGCGAAGCAGAACGGGCCCACCATCCTCGTCGGCCACAGCAGGGGTGGCATCACGATCACCGCGGCCGGCAACACCCGGCCTGAGCTGATCGACCGGATCGCTTACGTCTCCGCCTGGTGCCCGGTCGGCCTGGACGTCAATGACTACTACGCCGAGCCGGAGATGGCAGAAGTCGACCCGGGCGCCTTCGCTCCGGCGGTCGTCGGGAACCCGATCGAGCTCGGTCTGATCCGGACCAACTTCCGAACCGCTGACCCGACGACGCTCGCCGCGTTCAGGCAAGCCCTCTGCGCTGACCTCACCGACGATGAGTTCCGGACGTTCCTGAACACCTTCCAACCCGATGAGAACCTGGATGTCGGTACGTCTACCGACCGGGCACAGGCCACGACCTGGGGTCGGATTCCCAAGACCTATGTGCGCCTGGCCGACGATGCCAGCATTCCGCTCGTCATGCAGGACCGCATGATCCGCGAAGCCAACACGCTCACACCCGACAACCCCTTTGAGGTTCGGACACTCGAGGGGAGCCACCTGCGCTGGCTCGTCCGCCCGAAGCCCGCCGCCGAGCTGCTCGCAAACCTCGCAGGGCGCTGACACTCCACCAGGCAATTGGCGGTGCTGCAATAGCTGCGCCGGGCCCAATCGCATGAGCAGGTGCAGGCGCAGGTGCAAGCCAGCGCACCGGCACGCCCGGGCCCAGTGGGATCCCGCAGGCTCACCCCACCAGGAACGCCGGGCCGATCGGTGGACTTTCGCGATGCACACCCCAGAGGCGGCTGCCTACGGTTGAGCGAAAAGGGAGCGTTCGTCCCACTCAACCGTAGGCATCGCAGGTCAGAGCTCACTCCACAATTGTCTGGGACAGGACCATAGGTGTCGTATGTGCAGGACACCTGTCGTGTCCCGCCTCACGCGATCACCACGGCCCACCCTTTCGGGTCACAACTGCGCGCTCAGCCGACGGCAGCGCCGAACCACTTGGGCAGCCGGCTGAGCAGATCCTGCTGATCTTCACCGACCCACGCCACGTGGCCGTCCGGCCGCAGCAGCGCCGCGGGCACGTCCAGTTCCTCGCTGACGTCGACGACGTGGTCGACCCGATCTGCCCAGCCCGCCACCGAGAGCCGGCCGGTCCGGTCGAGCAGCAGTCCGCGGCCGCCGTGCATCAGCTCGTAGAGGCGCCCCCGCTTCAGCTTCACGTCCCGCATCCGCCGGCCGAGCAGTTCATGCCCCTCGCCGAAGTCGTAGCGGACCCCGACCGCAGTGATCATCCCGGTCACGTACCGGTTCACCTCCTCGAAGTCCATCAGCTTGGAGAACAGCTCCCGCAGCGCGGTCGCACCCGGATCGGTCCCCAGCAGCGTGATCTGCGCGCGGGTGTTGTCCAGCACGCGGGCGCCCACCGGGTGCCGTTCGGCGTGGTAGCTGTCCAGCAGCCCCTCCGGCGCCCAGCCGTTGACCGCGGCGGCCAGCTTCCAGCCCAGGTTGAACGCGTCCTGCACGCCGAGGTTGAGCCCCTGCCCGCCGGTCGGCGGGTGGATGTGCGCCGCGTCGCCGGCCAGCAGCACCCGGCCGACCCGGTAGCGCTCGGCCTGCCGGGTGGCGTCGCCGAACCGGGACAGCCAGCGCGGCGAGTGCACGCCGAAGTCGGTGCCCGCGACCGCCCGCAGCCGCTCCTTGAACTCCTCGAGCGTCGGCGCGGCCGCACGGTCCTCGGCCACGCCGTCGGCGGGCACGATGACGCGGTACGTCCCGTCCCCGTTGGGAATGATGCCGAACCGCATTTGGGTCTTGCGGACTTCCGCGACGATGGCGTCAACCGTCACCGGATCCTCGGTCATCTCCATGTCGCCCAGCAGCGTCTCGACCTTGGCGGGCTCGCCGGGGAAACCGACGCCGAGCAGCTTGCGCACCGCACTGCGGCCGCCGTCGCACCCGACGAGGTAGCGCGAGCGCAGATGCGTGCCGTCCGCCAGCTCGACGGTCACCCCGGCCCCGTCTTCGTCCTGACTCAACCCGACCACTTCGCAGCCGCGCCGGATCTCGGCACCGAGTTCGAGCGCACGCTCGTTGAGCAGCCGCTCGGTGGCCGGCTGCAGGGTGGAGAGGCCGTACGGGTGCGCCGTGTCCAACCGGTCCGGCCACGGCTTCATGATGCCGCCGAAGAGACCACCGACCTGGAACTTCTCACTGACCGCGAGGAACCGGTCCAGCAGGCCGCGCTGGTCCATCATCTCGACGCTGCGTGCGTGCAGGCCGCGCCCGCGGGACTCCCCGGTCGGCTCGGTCAACTTCTCCAGCACGACCACGTGCACTCCGGCCAGCCGCAACTCGGCGGCCAGCATCAAGCCGGTCGGTCCGCCGCCGACCACGATCACGTCAATCATCAGAACGCCCATTCAAACGAGATTGGATTTCGGCCAGCTGCTCCGCGCAGTCCGGCGGCACGCACACCCGCACCTCCGCGCCGAGTCCCCGCAACCGCACCGCGAGTCCCACCGGCGGTTCGACGTCCCGCGTGACCCACATGTCGACAACAGCACGCGTACTTCGCGAATCCCTGATTTCCGCAGGTTCTGGCCCAGGCCGACGATTCTGCGGCACGACCCGGGCCTTGCCGCAAGCCCCCCGGTGCGCTATATCTTGAGAGTGGCAAGGAGTGGGTAACACCTCCTTGCCTTTGCCTTTTGTCGTCCGCTGTGGACGGACAAGCTCCTCCCGAAGCGGTGACGCACCGCGTACGGCGATGCCGGCGATCCGGGGGGAGTCGCCGACCTCGGCTGCGGCCCCGGCCGCATCACGGCCCACCTCCGCTCACTCGGAGTGGACGCATTCGGCATCGACCTGTCACCGGAGATGATCGCGGTCGCCCGTCGGACGCACCCTGGTCTTCGGTTCGACGAAGGATCGATGACCGCGCTGGACCTGGAGGACGACGTTCTCGGCGGCATCGTCGCCTGGTACTCAACCGTCCACACCCCACCGGAGCTGCTGCCGACCGTGTTCGCGGAGTGTCACCGGGTGCCGGCCCCGGGCGGCCACATGCTATTGGCATTCAAGGTCGGGGACCAGCGTCGGCACCTGGACCAGGCATACGGCCACGAGCTCTCGCTCGACGTCTACCTCTGATCTTGGCCAGTGCTCCGCCCTTCAGGGCGGGGGTGAAGGCCATCCTTGGCCCGGAGGCGCAGAGCGCCGGAGTGCTCTGCGCCTCCGGGGTGAGGTCAGACGGGACGCTGCTGGTTTTCGATGTACTGCTTGACGACGGTCAGGGGTGCTCCGCCGCAGGATCCGGCGAAGTAGGAGCCGGACCAGAAGTGTCCGCCCCACAGGTACCGGCGGACATGTGCGTTGTACTCCTGGCGGAGCCTGCGGGAGCTGACGCCCTTGAGGGAGTTGACCAGTTTGGAGAGCTGCACCTTCGGCGGGTAGTGCACGAGCAGGTGGACGTGGTCCTGTTCGCCGTTGAACTGTTTCAGCTCGGCCTCGAAGTCGGCGCAGACCTCCCGCATGATCTCTTCGGTGCGGGTCAGCATGGCGTCGGTGAACGCCTTCCGCCGGTACTTCGTGACAAAAACCAAATGAACATGCAGGTTGTAGACAACATGGCGACCGGTTCTGACATCGGAATTAGGGTTCCAGCGCGGTGACATAAACCAATGCTATGGTCTCGATCGTGAGTCAAGACACCGTGGTCAAGCGGCAGTTCGGGCATCGTGCCCGGCTTGCGCTGTCGCCTGCCGAGGTGTTGAGGACTGATGGCCAGGCGCACGCGGCCCGCACCATGTGGAACCTGCTGCACGCCTGGTGGCAGATGATGCCGAAGGAAAAGCGGACTCTCGGACACGCGGATGCCGCCGTACGACAGGCCCGCAAGGACATCGACTTCCTTGCTGTCCTTCCCGCGCAGGCCGCGCAAGCGGTACTCAAGACGTACTTCCAGGCGTGGAAGAACTGCTGGGAGGGCCGCGCCGACGCCCCGAACTTCAAGGGCCGGTTCCGCACGGTGATGTCCGTGGACGTCCCTCAGGGCCGGGACCTGAACATCGTGCGCGTGCACCGCCGCTGGGGCATGGTCAACCTTCCCAAGGTGGGCCGGGTCCGCTTCCGGTGGACCAAAGACCTGCCCGTGGGCAAGCGTGCAGGCGCGGAGAACCGGATCACCGGGGCACGGCTGGTCAAGGACGCGCTCGGCTGGCACATCGCCTTCCGTGTCCAGAGCGTTGAGGTCAAGCCCGAGCCCCACCAGGGGCCGGACGTCGGCATCGACGTGGGCATCACCGTGCCCATCGCCCGCACCTACGGCACCGTCGTGGTCGAAGCACTCACCATCACGAACATGGTCAAGTCGGCCAGGGGAACCATCGAGGAGCCAGGGAAGAACGTTGCCCAGAAGTCCGGGCTGAACCGCTCCATCAGCGGGGAGGCATGGGGCCGCACGGTCACCATGCTGACGTACAAGACCGCCCGGCTCGGCGGCACCCTGCACAAGGTCCCCGCCCCCGGCACCTCCCAACGCTGCTCAGCGTGCGGCTTCACCACGCCCGGCAACCGGGAGAGCCAGGCCGTGTTCGTGTGCAAGAACCCGGACTGTGGCTGGTCGGGCAATGCCGACCACAACGCAGCCCGGAACGTCTTGCACCTGTACCGGATGGGCCTCGCGCTCATCCCGGCTGCCGGGAGGGCAGTCGTCAGGCGCGCGAAGCGCGTCAAGCCCGCTGCCGCAAGGTAAGCAGGAATCTCCCGGCTTCAGCCGGGAGAGCACTTCAATGGATGTCTCCTGATCACGTCGCCGGCCTGATGAGCAAGGCCGGCCTCGTCATGGACGCCCGGTTGATCCGCGAACCCGACCGAGAGCGAGAAGCCCCGGCAAGGCCGACAGGCCTTCTTCCTCGCCCACAAGCCCAAGGGATCACGACGAGACACCTCAGGTCGGAGCGCTGCCCTGCCTCACCTTCAGCGGGGCGGGTCATCCACCGAGGGGTGCACCAAGGTCCGTATCGCGGTCGGCTGCTCGTCGCCGGGCACCTTCAGTGGTCGCTTCACCGCGCTGGTCGGTGTGCCGTCGGCGTCTGTCGGCGGCACACGACGCGCGCGACGTGGGGATCCCGTCGTGTGTCGCGGAACAGGTGACCGGACCGATCAGGATTCGAGAAGCGCCGGCCCCCGGGCCGCAGCTAGCGTGACTGCCATGGACATCGCCCTTCACGCGAGCTTCCTCCCGCACGACGACCCGGATGCCCCCCTGGCCCTCTGTCGCAACCGCCCGGAGGCAGTCTGGGTGGTCCGCCTTCTCTTGCGGGCGGGGCTCGGTCAAGGCGAACGGCCGACGGCGAAATCCACGACCGAAGCGATCGGGCTGGCGAATTCAGCACATCCCGTTCGTCTCCGAGCCAGACAATCCCGACCGGACCCACGACTTCAGGAGTGACCATGACCGGCTCTTCCACTCAGGGAATCAAGACCGTGCTGCATCCCGTTTCCGACCTGGCGAGGGCCAAGGAGGTGTACGCCGCCCTGCTCGGCGTACCGCCGCAGACCGACGAGTCCTACTACGTCGGCTTCGAGGCCGCGGGCCAGCACATCGGGCTGGTGCCGGGCGGTGGACAGCAGGGCATGATCTCACCGGTGGCCTACTGGCACGTGCCGGACCTCGAGGCAAAGCTGGCCGAGGTGACCGCCGCGGGTGCCACCGTGAAGGAGCCCGCACACGACGTCGGTGGCGGCCGCCTGGTGGCCACCGTCACCGACCCCGACGGCAACGTCCTCGGGCTGCTCCAGGACCGATGACTGCCGCCCCCCGCTCCCACGATCGACGGTCGTCGCGACACCGAGCATCGGCTCACCCACGACACCGATGCCTGGGTGGCCAGTGCCTCGGCGGACGGTGCGCCGTACCTGGTACCGCTGTCCGTCGGCTGGGACGGCGCGTCGCTGCTGATGGCCACGCCGACGGACAGCCCGACCGGCGGGAAACCTGGCCGCCACCCGAACCGTTCGACCGGGGCTGGGCCACACCCGCGACGTGTCCATGATCGAGGGCGAAGTCGAGGTCCTCGAGATCGACGCGTTGCCGGCAGCAGCGGGTGACCGGTTCGCCGCGCGCACCGGCTTCGCCCCTTCCCCAAGCTCTCAACTTCGTTCGAGCAGGGGAGACCCCATTGCGCCGGCCACACCGTAGCGCTGGTTCCGCATCTCCCCACGCCGCATCCAGGCCTGGCGCGAGGTGAACGAGCTGCCCGACCGCGAGCTGATGCGCGACGGCCGCTGGTTGGTCTGACGCCTCGGCGGGCACGCCGTGCGGCCGGGGCCCAGAGGCTCCACGGGCCGGATCGAAGAAGAACCAGACGTACGCTCGAAGCCGGTCGGATCGAGCCAGGCGACGCCGGCGGAGACCGCGAAGGCGGCCCCGCCCAACAGATGGAGACACGATGAGCATGGCCACGAGGACGGACACGCAGTCGCCTGCGCTGCACGTTGCCGACAGCCACGATCTGATCCGCGTGCACGGCGCGCGCGAGAACAACCTCAAGGACGTCAGTATCGAGATCCCGAAGCGCCGGCTGACGGTGTTCACCGGTGTCTCCGGCTCGGGCAAGAGCTCGCTGGTGTTCGACACGATCGCCGCGGAGTCGCAGCGGATGATCAACGAGACCTACAGCGCCTTCGTGCAGGGCTTCATGCCGACGCAGGCGCGGCCCGAGGTCGACGTACTCGACGGGCTGACGACCGCGATCATCGTCGACCAGCAGCGGATGGGTGCCGACCCCCGCTCCACGGTCGGCACCGCCACCGACGCCAACGCGATGCTGCGCATCCTCTTCAGCCGGCTCGGGAAGCCGCACATCGGCCCGCCCAGCGCGTATGCCTTCAACGTCCCCTCGGTCCGGGCGAGCGGTGCCATCACCGTCGAGCGCGGTGCCAAGAAGGCGGTGAAAGCGACCTTCAACCGCACCGGTGGCATGTGTACGCGCTGCGAGGGCCGGGGCACCGTCTCCGACATCGACCTCACCCAGCTCTACGACGACTCCAAGTCGCTCGCCGAGGGCGCGTTCACCATCCCCGGCTGGAAGTCCGACAGCTTCTGGACCGTGCGGGTCTACGCCGAGTCGGGCCTCCTCGACCCGAACAAGCCGATCCGCGAGTTCACCAAGAAGGAGATGCAGGACTTCCTCCACCGGGAGCCGACCAAGGTGAAGGTCGAGGGCGTGAACCTCACCTACGAGGGACTGATCCCCAAGATCCAGAAGTCGTTCCTGTCCAAGGACAAGGAGGCGATGCAGCCGCACATCCGGGCGTTCGTGGAGCGGGCGGTCACCTTCACCACCTGCCCCGAGTGCGACGGCACCCGGCTCAGCGAGGGGGCCCGGTCGTCGAAGATCGAGCGGATCAGCGTCGCCGACGCCTGCGCGATGCAGATCAGCGACCTGGCCGAATGGGTCCGCGGCCTCACGGAGCCTTCGGTGGCGCCGCTGCTCACCGCACTGCAGCACACGCTCGACTCGTTCGTGGAGATCGGCCTCGGCTACCTCTCGCTCGAGCGGCCGGCGGGCACGCTGTCGGGTGGCGAGGCGCAGCGCGTCAAGATGATCCGGCACCTCGGCTCCTCGCTCACCGACGTCACCTACGTCTTCGACGAGCCGACGATCGGCCTGCACCCCCATGACATCCAGCGGATGAACAACCTGCTGCTGCGGCTGCGGGACAAGGGCAACACGGTGCTCGTCGTGGAGCACAAGCCGGAGGCGATCGCGATCGCCGACCACGTGGTCGACCTCGGCCCCGGCGCCGGTACGGGGGGCGGCACCGTCTGCTTCGAGGGCACCCTCGAGGGGCTGCGGGCCAGCGGCACCGTCACCGGCCGCCATCTCGACGACCGGGCCGCTGTCAAGGAGACGGTGCGCAAGCCCACCGGCACCCTGGAGATCCGCGGCGCGACAGCGAACAACCTACGAGACGTCGACGTCGACATCCCGCTCGGGGTGCTGACGGTCGTCACCGGCGTCGCCGGCTCCGGCAAGAGCTCGCTCGTGCACGGGTCGATCCCCGCCGGCGAGGGTGTGGTCTCGATCGACCAGGGCGCGATCCGCGGCTCGCGACGGAGCAATCCGGCGACGTACACCGGACTGCTCGACCCGATCCGCAAGGCGTTCGCGAAGGCCAACGGCGTGAAGCCGGCGCTGTTCAGCGCCAACTCCGAAGGCGCCTGCCCCACCTGCAACGGCGTCGGCGTCATCTACACCGACCTGGCGATGATGGCCGGCGTCGCCAGCCCCTGCGAGGAGTGCGAGGGGAAGCGGTTCCAGGCATCGGTGCTCGAATACCATCTCGCCGGCCGCGACATCAGCGAGGTGCTCGCGATGTCGGTGACCGAGGCCGAGGAGTTCTTCGGCGCCGGCGAGGCACACACGCCGGCCGCGCACAGGATCCTCGAACGGCTCGCCGACGTCGGGCTCGGCTACCTCACCCTCGGCCAGCCGCTGACCACGCTGTCCGGCGGTGAGCGGCAGCGGCTCAAGCTGGCCACGCACATGGCCGAGAAGGGCGGCGTCTACGTCCTCGACGAGCCGACCACGGGCCTCCACCTCGCCGACGTCGAGCACCTGCTCGGCCTGCTCGACCGGCTCGTCGACTCGGGCAAGTCGGTCATCGTCATCGAGCACCACCAGGCGGTCATGGCGCACGCCGACTGGATCGTCGACCTCGGCCCCGGCGCCGGCCACGACGGCGGCCGGATCGTCTTCGAGGGCACACCCGCCGACCTCGTCGCCGCCCGCTCCACCCTCACCGGCGAGCACCTCGCGGCCTACGTCGGCACCTGACCGAGGCCCTCGCGGACACCGTGGGACGAGTTCTCTCATCTGTTTCGACTCGTCCCACTCGACTGGTGGCGACACGTGTCCGAGCAGGACGAGCAAGACCGACCACCTCGGGGGAGTGCCCGAGGGCTTCGGCAATGACGACCGCGGACGCAGGACCCGCGGTCGTCATTGCCGAGCAGGTCGCTCGGCTCGTCCTCGGTCACCTCTGGCTCCAGGGCGTCGTCCATGCTCCTCATCACCGGCCTCGGGAGCTGTGCGAAGCTGGTCAGGTGAGACGGCCGAACCTCGACGACCTCGTCCGGCTGCGGCGGGTCCGCGATCGGATGGACCGTGACTACGGCGAGCCGCTCGACGTCCCGGCGCTGGCGCGTGACGCCCTGATGTCGCCGGGCCATTTCTCCCGCAGCTTCCGCGCCGCTTTCGGCGAGACGCCGTACAGCTACCTGATGACCCGCCGCATCGAGCGGGCCAAAGCGCTGCTGCGGCGCGGCGACCTCACGGTGACCGAGGTCTGCTTCGCGGTCGGCTGTACGTCGCTCGGGTCGTTCAGCTCCCGCTTCACCCAGCTGGTCGGCGAGAGCCCGAGCGCCTACCGGGCCCGGAGCCATGACCATGGCGCCGCCATCCCGGCATGCATGGACAAGATCTACACGCGGCCGGTCAGGAACGGTGGAGCGCGCCCCGCCGCCGGGCCGTAGCGTGAACGGCACGGTGAATGGATCCTCGTTGTGCAACCCGCTGGGTGCATCGGAGATCCGGACGTGTTCAGCCTGCGTTCTCGAGATCCACTGATCGATCCGGGCAGCGGGCCGATGCGAAGCAGGGCTGTCCCCCGGTCCTCGGGCAACCGCATGTCCATCAAGGCACGGCGCCGCCCGCGTCCGAGATGACGGGCGGGCAGCCGACCCGGCGGGCCGCAGCGAGGGCCGTCTCCTGCGACCGTGTGGCGGGCACGTGCGACGCCGCCGTCGGACCGCAGGACGGCATCGGGGTCGAGTACGGCGAGAGCGCATCGAGCTCGCCGTCGCGAGCGGCGGCGAAGAACGCGTCCACGGCCTTGCGTCAGCGGGTCGGGATCGGCTGACTGCATGTCATGGGGCAGTGGTGCGTGGCTTTTCGCGTGGCGTCGGCCATGGGAGCGGCGGGGCGGCCGGGGGGCGGCCGGGTGGCGGCCCCCGGGATGGTCCGGGATGGTCCGCCCATTTCCGCCCGGCCGACCGCGCGGACAGCCCAGCAGGATCTCAACTCTGGGTAATGTGTGCGGAAATATCCCCATGCCGGAGACGGGTCCCCATGGATGACGACGAGGGCGCCCGCGCCGCAGACGCAAGCGCGGGTGACGGCACAGCCCCCGCCTCCAGCCGCACGCGTGGCGGCCGCGGGGCCTCGGTGGTGCCGAAGACCGCCGTGATCGCGGGCGGCGGAGCGCTGGCGGTCTGGGAGCCCGCTTTCACGCTCGGCGCCTACAACGTCATCTTCTACTACCAGATGCTCACCCTCTGGGCGGTGTCGACGGCCGTACTGCTGGCCGGTCTGCTGATGCGCGAACGCGGGCCGCGGCACGGCTGGGTGTACCGGGCCTGTCTGGCCCTGCCCAGCGCGTGGATCAGTCTCGCCGCCATCGTGCCGCGCAGCGGCAACTGGCAGGGCGAGGCGCTCTTCGTGGTGGGCGGCGTCATCAGCATCATCGGTGCCCCGCTGCTGACCTGGGTGCTCCTGCAACTCCTGCTGTTCGGGGAATCGGAGCTCTCCGTACGCCAGCGAAGGATGGTCATCGGCGTCGTCGCAGTCGTCGGCGGGCTCGCCTTTGTGCTCGGCGAGTTCAACGATGTCTTTCTCACCTGCGGGGACTTCGACATCAGCGGCAACAGCGTCCCTTCCGGGTGCAGGCCGGGCCACGCCTCCCCGCTCGGCTGACACGGGCTCGGATGCGCCCCCGCCGCACCTGGGCAAAACCGGGGCGAGCGGTGGGACCGCCGCGCTAGGTTGCCACCATGGCTGAATTCGTACTGGTGGCGGGCGCGTGGCTCGGATCGCGGGCGTGGGACGAGGTGGTGTCGGAGTTGCGTACGGCCGGGCACGGCACCCACCCGGTGACGCTGTCCGGCCTCGCCGAGAAGCAGGGCGTGCAGGCAGGGCAGCAGACCCACGTCCGGGACATCGTCGACGAGGTGGAACGCCACGATCTCCACGACGTCGTCCTGGTCGGGCACAGCTACTCGGGCATCCCGGTCGGCCAGGCCGCCGAACGCATCGGTGACCGGCTGGCCCGTGTGGTGTTCGTCGACTCCGAGATTCCGGTCGACGGCGAATCGTTCGCCTCCGGCTGGTGGGCCGGCCGCGAGGCGCTGGAGGCCTCGATCGCCGGGAACGGGGGCTTCTGGGCGCCGCTCACCACCGCCGACTTCGACGGCCAGGGCCTCACCGACGAGCAGATCGCCCGGATCGTGGGCGGCTCGACACCGCATCCGGGCACCACGCTGACCGAGCCGGCCGTACTGGCACGCCCGCTCGGCGAGCTTCCGGCGACCTACATCAAGTGCCTGCTCGACGGCGACGAGCCGAACGACGACGTGGCCAAGCTGCTGGCGGGCAGCGAGCATTGGGACCTGGTCGAGATGGACACCGGCCACTGGCCGATGTTCTCCCAGCCGCGCGAGCTGGCACGGATCCTGCACCGGTCGGCCGTGGAATCCTGAGCCCAGGACCGGCATGCCCCGGACCAGGTGGCAGCCCCGGACCCGGGTGACACGCCCGGGGCCGGGGAGGCCAAGCCCACCCTCATCCGCGGCGGCGCTTGGGCCTGGGCGGCGGTCCGTATGCCTGCACCAGGGCGTTGCGCACGGCGACGCGTCCGGCCGCCCGGAACGCCCCCGGGTGGGAGTCGACTTCGTGCACCTTGATGCGCTGCAGGACGACCGCCACCGCGACGACGGTCCCGGACTCGCGGTCGGCAAGGTCGGCCAGTTCCTCGCGCACACCCTGGATGAAACCCTCGTGGAACGAGGCGAGTTCGTCCGTCGGCCGGCCCTTGACCGACGCGGTGTCGGCGGTCTCGAACGCGACCCCTTCCTCCCAGGGTTCGGAGTCCGCGACGACCTGCGCGTAGTCGGAGGGACAGCTGGTCTGACGGACGTACGACGCCCGGACTCCGCGGAGCGGGTGGGGCGGGAAGGCTCTCGTTCCGGGCGTCGGCTCGGAGGTCATTGCCTCACGGTAGCCGGGCCCGGCCGGACTCGGAATGCCGTGCCCGTGACGGGCAACAATGAATATGGTGATCCGGTCCTCCGGCAGTCATGCTGCCCCCATGACCTCCTCACCGATCGACTCAGCCTCAGAATCCGCGCCTGCCGCAGGCCCCGGCACCTTCGAACTGGGCGGCACCGTCTCCATCCCCCGGCTCGGCTTCGGCGCGATGCAGTTGCCGGGGCGGTGGAGCGGGCCCGCCGGTGACACCGCGACCGCTGTGGCCGTGGCGCGGCGCGCCGTCGAACTCGGGGCGCGGCACATCGACACCGCCGCCTTCTACTTCTCCGACACCCACCGTGCCAACGACCTCCTGCGCGAGGCCCTGTATCCGTATCCCGCGGACGTCACCATCGCCACCAAGGTCGGCCCGCTGCGGGGCGAGACCGGTGAGATGTACGCCGAGGCCCGTCCCGATCAGCTGCGCGGGGAGGTGGAGCGGAATCTGGAGGAGCTCGGGGTCGACGTCCTCGACCTGGTGCATCTGCGCGTGGGGCGGCTGAGTTCGGATGTCGCCGAGTCGCTCGGCGAGCGGTTCGCCGTGCTGGCCGCGCTGCGCGAGGAAGGGCTGATCCGGCAGCTCGGCGTCAGCAATGTGACGGCCGGGCAGCTCGCGGAGGCCCGGTCGATCGCGCCGGTCGCTGCCGTGCAGAACCGGTTCGGTGTGCTCGACCAGGCGGACGCCGCGCTCGTCGACGAGTGCGCGGACGCCGGTATCGCGTACATGCCGTTCTTCGCGCTCGGCGGCGGATTCACCGATCTCGGCGGCGAGAACCTCCGCAAGGTGGCGGAGCGGCACGGTGCGACTGCGTTCCAGATCGCCATCGCGTGGGGGCTGGCCCGCTCGCCCTCCATCGTGCAGATCCCCGGCACCGCCTCGCTCGCCCACCTCGAGGAGAACATGGCCGCCGGCCGATTGACTCTCGACGAGGACGACATGGCGCTGCTCGGGCGTCGCGAGTAACCGAATCGGGAAGGGCCGACCGGCCCGGCCCCGGTGTGGACGCCGACGCGTTCCCGCCGTACGGGCCTGGGCCGGGGCCGGAACGTCCGTTTGCAGACTATCCACCACAGTCCGAATTGTTACGCTGGTACACATGACCGCCATGGCACCCGCCCGTAACGCACCGGACCTCTCCTACCTCCTGGACCACACGAGCCACGTCCTGCGGACCCAGATGTCGGCGGCACTCGCCGAGGTCGGGCTGACGGCACGCATGCACTGCGTACTCGTCCACGCCCTGGAGGAGGAGCGCACCCAGATCCAGCTCGCCGAGATCGGCGACATGGACAAGACCACGATGGTGGTGACCGTGGACGCCCTGGAGAGCGCGGGCCTCGCCGAACGCCGGCCGTCCAGCCGGGACCGGCGGGCCCGGATCATCGCGGTCACCGAGAAGGGCGCCCGGCTCGCCGAGCAGAGCCGGCGAATTGTCGACCGGGTACACGAGGACACGCTGCAGACCCTCCCCTCCGGCGACCGGGAAGCCCTTCTGCGGGCCCTGAATCAGCTGGCCGGCGACCATCTGGCCACCCCGGAGGAGAGCCCCGGGACCGTCCGCCGCGCACGCCAGAGCAAGAAGTAGTCCGCAACAGCAAGACCCGAAACAAATAGTCTGCAACAAAACCATCTGCTACGGTCCCTCTTGTCGATCCGTCCGACAGGAGAGCCCCATGTCTGCCCCTGCTGCCTCCGCCCCTCCCGCACCCGTCCCGCACGCCTCACGCCGGCTCGCCCTCGGCGTCATCGCCACCAGCCTGCTGATGACCGTCCTCGACGGCTCGATCGTGACCGTGGCTATGCCTGCCGTCCAGGAAGACCTGGGCTTCTCGCCCGCCGGCCTCAGCTGGGTCGTCAACGCCTACCTGATCGCGTTCGGCAGCCTGCTGTTGCTCGTCGGCCGACTCGGCGATCTCATCGGCCGCAAGCGCATGTTCGTGGCGGGCACAGCCGTCTTCACCGCGTCCTCGCTCCTCGCCGGCGTCGCCGCCTCCCCCGGCGTCCTGATCGCCGCCCGCTTCCTGCAGGGCGTCGGCAGTGCCATGGCCTCCGCCGTGGGCCTCGGCATCCTCGTCACCCTGTTCACCGAGCCCGGCGAACGCTCCAGGGCCATCGCCGTGTTCAGCTTCACGGGCGCGGCGGGGGCGTCGATCGGACAGGTGCTCGGCGGGGTTCTCACCGACGCCCTCGACTGGCACTGGATCTTCTTCATCAACCTGCCGATCGGGCTCGCGGCCCTCGTCGTCGCCGTGCGCGTACTGCCCGCCGACCATGGCCTCGGCCGGGCCGCCGGAGCCGATGTCATCGGCGCGCTCCTCGTGACCGCCGGGCTGATGCTGGGCATCTACACCGTCGTACGGGTCGAGGAGTACGGCTGGGTGTCCGCGCCCACGCTCGGACTCGGCGCGCTCACCCTCGTACTGCTCGTCGCGTTCGTCGCCCGCCAGACCACCGCCCGTACCCCGCTCATGCCGCTGCGGATCCTCCGCTCGCGCAGCGTCTCGGGCGCCAATCTGGTCCAGGTCCTCATGGTGGCCGCGCTGTTCTCGTTCCAGATCCTGGTCGCCCTCTACCTCCAGAACGTGCTGGGTTACGGTGCCGCCGCGACCGGTCTCGCCATGCTCCCGGCGGCGGCCGTCATCGGAGCCGTGTCACTGGGCGCCTCGGCCCGGCTGATCGCACGGTTCGGCGACCGGAATGTGCTGCTGGCCGGGCTGATCCTGCTGATCGGGGTCCTCGGCCTGCTCACCCGCGTACCCGTACATGCGCATTACGTCACCGATCTGCTCCCCGTGATGCTGCTCGCCGCGGGCTTCGGGCTCGCTCTTCCCGCGCTGACCGCGCTCGGCATGTCGGGGGCGGGGGACGGCGATGCCGGGCTCGCATCCGGACTGTTCAACACCACGCAGCAGATCGGCATGGCCATCGGCGTCGCGGTGCTGTCCACGCTGGCGGCCGCCCGTACCGACACCCTGCTCGCGGACGGCCTCGGCCGCGCCGAGGCGCTGACCGGGGGCTACCACCTGGCCTTCGCCGTCGGTACCGGGCTCCTCGTGGCCGCGTTCGTCATCGCGTTCGCGGTGCTGCGGCGCCCCGAGCGGGGGCCCGCCGCCTGAGCCCACACCCGTACACCCCACCCCAACAAACCTTCCGAGAGGCCGAACCATGAACGCGCAGCACACCACCGAACAGCAGCCGGGGACCGGCCCCGCTCCCCGCGCACTCACCGACCGAGAGCTTTCGCGGCTGCTCCGGCGGCAACAGTTCGGGACCCTGGCGAGCGTGCGGCGCACCGGTCACCCGCACCTGTCGACCGTCCTGTACGACTGGAACCCCGAGGAGCGCGTCGTACGCGTGTCCACCACCGCCGACCGCCTCAAGGTGCGTCAGCTGCGCAACGACCCGCACGCCTCCCTGCACGTACAGGGCCCGGACGTCTGGTCGTTCGCGGTCGCCGAGGGAGAGGCGGAGGTGTCGGAGCCGACCACCGTTCCCGGCGACGCGATCGGCCGTGAACTGCTCTCCCTGACCCCCGGCTTCGAGACTCCCGCGGAAGAGACGGCCTTCCTGAAGCAGATCGTCGCGGACCGGCGCGTGGTGATCCGACTCCGGGTCACCAGGCTGTACGGAACGGCACTGGACATGCCGGCCGAGGGCTGACCGTGCGGGGCACGGAACACCCGCCACCCCCGGGACCACAGGGCCTGGGATCCCGCCCATGGCTAGCGGACGGGGCGCGAAGGAGGAATCCGCCGTCAGGTGTTCCTTCGCCTGGGGGCGCTACACGGAACCGGAGAAGCGGAAGGCGAAGCCGAAGGGATCCTTCGCCGGTGCCGTTGCCGCACTGAAAGCCGCCGGCCGGCAGGTGAGTGACCGCTCCCAACGGGAGACGTTCGTCTGCGCGACCCTCAAGAAGAGCGGATGGACCTTGAACGTCACCGGCAGCGGGCCCCCGCCGATGCACAGCGATTCGATCGTGTTCACGGGCAGCGCCGAAGACTGCCGCCCGCCCGAATAGCCCCGGACACCGACGCGGGCACCGCCTGTCCGCCGCTGCCGCCCATTACTCCTCCCCGAGCCCCGACCGCAGCTGCACGAAGGCGAGTTCGGCGGCCTCGACCGCACTGCCGTAAGCCTGGTCCGCGCTCTCCCCCGTGTCGATCCGCCGCCAGTTCTCCAGGGCCAGGATGCGCTGTACGGCGATGATCTGGCCCGCGGCCAGCCTGTCCCGTACCCGGTCGCCCAGCGCACCGGCGAGGGCCGCCTCCGAGCGGCCCTGGTAGGCGTACATGCGGGCCACCAGGGACGGCGTCCCGTACAGCAACCGCATAAACGCCAGCACCTCCGGCGCATCACAGAGCCCGGTCACCGGGTCGCGCCGCTCCAGGCCGTCCAGGAAGTGCCTGCGCAGGGCGTCCAGGGGGGACTCGGTGTCCGCGCGGGCTGCGACGACACGGGCCGCCTCGTCCTCATGGTCGGCGAACCGGTGCAGGGCCAGGTCCTCCTTGGTCGGGAAGTACCGGAACAGCGTCGGCTTGGAGATGTCCGCGGCGGCCGCCACCTCCGCCACCGAGACCTTGTCGAAGCCCCGCTCCAGGAACATCGCGATCGCGGCATCGGAGACCGCCTGGTACGTCAGCTGCTTCTTCCGCTCACGCAGGCTCATCGGCGCATGGACCGCAGAGGCTGAGGGGGCCGTATGCACCGCCGCCCCGGGCCAGGGTTTCTCTCCGCTCATGACCATGAAGCGTACGCCCTGACCTCAACCGGACTTGACGTCCGAGGGCGGTCGGACGGGCCCGGCCGCCGACAGCCGGAAGGGTGTGGTCCAGATGCATGCGGTGCTGGTCGGGGAGCTGGGCGGTCCGCAGGTGCCGCCGGCGGCGGAGCCGCCCGAACCGGTGGCTGGTCCTGGTGAGGTGGTGATCGAGGTGAGCCACGTTGACATCGGCTTCGTGGAGACCCGGACCCGTTCGGGTGGGTTCAGGGAGTACTTCCCGGTCCGGACGCCGTACGTGCCGGGCGGCGGGGTCTCCCGGCACGGTCCGTACGGTCGGGGAGGGCGTCGACGCCGGTGGCAGGGCCGCCGGGTCATCGCCTCCGTCGGCGCCACCGGGTGTTGTGCCGAGCGGTTAATAACCTCCGTTGAGCGGCCGGCTCCGGTGCCCGACGGGGTCGAACGTTCAACTTCGTTCGCCGCGAAGGTGATTGAAGCCGGACGACTGCTTGAGGGCAGCCCTAGAACACATCCGGGCACCAAGCCCGCCGCGCCGCACGGAACATCCCCTCCGCCAGCGCCACCGCACCCGGCGTGAGTTCCTCGATGCGGCCCAGGGCCGCAAGTCGGGCCGGGGATTCGTCGCCCAGGTAGAGCGTCCCCAACTCCCTGACGTCCAGGGCGAGATCGGCGGCGGCCGTGGTGGGGGTGCAGGTGGCGCCGGACGGGGAGGCGTCGAGGTGGTAGCGGCCGGCGGTCAGGCCCGTGGCGTCGTGGATGTCCAGGGTCAGTGCGCCGGGTACCGCGTAGGTGCGGGCCTCCAGGGCGCGTACGACGTCCAGGACGCGTATCCACAGCCAGTCCGCCTGGGTCACGATGCGGGCCGCGCGCGGGTCCGGGAGGAGAAGTGGCAGCAGGTCGTCGGGGGCGCGGTGGCCGGTGCGGACCGTGGTGATCCAGTCGATCGAGCAGACGAAGTGCCACAGCGCGCGCTCCGCGGCCGGGGTGACGGCGATCTGGCCGAGCACCGTGGCCCGGTTCAGCGGCTGCTTGGCGTCGCCCCAGTTGTCGTCGGCGCGGTAGACGATCAGGCCGTCGGGCTCGCCGTCCGCGGTGCTGTAGACGGCGTAGAAGGGCTCCGTCCAGGTCCCGGGTCCGGGCAGGTTCTCGCCGGTGTTCAGTTCCCACCAGCGTGTGTCGCGGCTGACCGCCCCGTGTTGCCGGGCGCGCAACCGGTCGTGGAGGGCCGGGCCCAGTTTGCGTACGTCCGCGCCGCTCACCAGGTCGATCCGGCCGCCGTCCTGCGCGGAGGGCCCAGACCAGCGCGGGTCGAGGCCCGTCCGCGGTACGTCGATCTCCCATTCGGTGGTCCACGCCGCCGGGCCGAAGCCGTACCGCCCGTAGATCGGGTACTCGGCGGCGATCAGTGTGGCGACCACGTCGCCGCGCTCCTTCGCCGCCGCCAGGTCCGTGGCCATCATCCGGCTGAGCAGCCCGCGACGGCGGTGCGTGGGAGACACCGTGACGTTGGAGACCGCGTCGGCCTGCACGCTGGCGCCGCCGACGACCGTGAGCTCCTGCGCGAACGAACGGAACGTGGCCACGCACCGCCCGCCGTCGAACGCACCCTGCGTACGGGCCAGGTCGGTGTGCGGGAGGCGGCCGGCGACCTCCTCACCCGTCACCACCGGCGGGCGCAGAAAGCCGGTGTTCAGGGCCTGCCTCCAGCCGGGGAACTCGGATTCGCTGATCGTGCGGACGTCAAGGCGCATACACCCCACGCTAGATACCGGCTCACCGGATGTCGCCCGGTTTTCCCGCCGACGCGGAATCCGGTCAGAACGCTGCCCGGATCTCACCGACCTCGCCGTCGCCGCCCAGCAGAGGCGTGCGTCCGATCCGGGAGACCACCGGGGCGTCGATGCCGAGCAGGCGCAGCGACTGTGCCAGCACCGGGCCGAGTGCCCGCGTCGCACCGTCGTCGATCTTGAAGGCCAGTGCCCGGCCGTCCGCCAGCGCCACCGCCTGCACCGCCTCCGCGCCCATCTTGGAGAGCGTGCCCGGCACTTCCCGCATCAGCCAGGTGTCGGGGCGGCGCGTTCCGGCCACGTACTCGGGGTGGGCCCGCATCGCGTCCCCGACCCGGCGCTCCGCCGACCCCGGCTCCGCCAGCACGAACGAACGGAAGGCCCGCGCCAGACCCACCAGGCTGATCGCCATCAGCGGAGCCCCGCACCCGTCCGTACCGACCGCCGCGACCGGCTCTCCGGCAGCCTCCTCGACCACCTGGTGGACCAGTTGCTGGAGCGGGTGCGACGGGTCGAGGTACGAGGCCCGGTCCCAGCCGTTCACCGCGCACACCGCGAGCATCGCCGCGTGCTTGCCGGAGCAGTTCATGGTGATCCGGTCCCGGACGTGGCCCGCGGCGAGATACGCCTCCGCCTCCGCCGGATCCAGCGGCAGATCGGGCGGGGTCTGCAGATCCCCGGGCGTCAGACCGTGTTCGGCGAGCATCGTGCGTACGAGTTCGAGGTGGAAGTCCTCGCCCGAGTGGCTCGCGGCGGCCAGTGCCAGCCGCTCCCCGGACAGATCGAGCCCGGCCCGCAGCACCGCCGCGGCCTGCATCGGCTTGTTGGAGGAGCGCGGGAAGACCGGCGCCGTCGGGTCGCCCAGAACCCGCTCCACGCTGCCGTCGGCGGCCAGCACGACCAGCGAGCCCCGGTGCCGGCCCTCCACGAAGCCGGACCGTACGACCTCGGCCAGGACGGGGTGAGCGGGGGATATGGCGGAGGGAGCAGCGGGGGCGGCGCTGGAGGTCATGGTGGCCTTCCGGGGACGGGCGGACCCGCCCCCGGAAGGGTCGCTTCAGGCGAGCAGGTCGTCTACTTGTGCTTCACCGTCACGGTACCTGCGGGCGATCTCCGCACTGCAATCGTCAGCGGTCCGTTGCAGCTGGTGACGACGTCGGGAGACCTGCTGTTCGTAGCGGACCAGGCGCCCCATCGCGGCGTGCAGCTCTTCGTCCGTACGGGCGTCGAGGTCGGAGAGTTCGACCTCGGCGAATGTCTCGGCCGCCAGTCGGCGGTACTCGTCGCTGCGCGGTGTGGTGAGCGTGACATGCCTGGCGGAGGAGCGGTGCTGGGACGGGGTGTCGGCGAGGATCTCCGAGAGCCGGTCCACCACGGGTGTCTCCGGATCCATCCTTCGGGCCAGCTCGGCCCGCAGGATGTCGATCCGCCCCTGGACCAGCCGCCGCACATAGCTGAGGTCGGCCTCGTCGCGCTGCGATTCGCGGCGCAGGGTGCGCAGCTCCGGCAGTCGCAGGTCGTCCAGCTCGGGCTGCGGTCCCGCGCACGGGCCGTCCACGGGGCCATGACCGGTTCGCTGCACGGGTGGGCGCATGGTGCTGGTACTGGTGCCGGTGCGCGTGCCCGGCACGGCACCGGGGGACCGCCCGGTTCCATGGGTACTCATGCTGTTGTCCATCCCCTCGACCGGTGCGTCGGCACACCGCCTTCCGAGCATGGTGCCACTCCCGTGGTGCCTGTGTGGATGCTCTGTACCCGTTCAGCCCAAGATAGGTTGGTCTGTATGCGTGCAGTGGTACAGAGGGTGGACGGTGCGAGCGTCACGGTGTCCGACGGCGCGGGCGCATCGGGCGGGCCCGAGGTGGTCGGCGAAATCGTCGGCGAGGGACTGTGTGTGCTGGTGGGAGTCACCCACGGGGACACCGCGGAGAAGGCGGCGCAGCTCGCCCGCAAGCTCTGGTCGGTCCGCATTCTGGAGGGCGAGAAGTCCTGCTCCGATGTAAATGCACCGCTTCTGGTGATTTCGCAGTTCACTCTCTACGGGGACGCCCGGAAGGGGCGCAGGCCCACCTGGAACGCCGCGGCGCCCGGCGAGATCGCCGAACCGCTGGTCGACGAGGTGGTGGCACAGCTGCGGGCGCTGGGGGCGCAGGTGGAGACGGGCCGGTTCGGGGCGGACATGCGGGTCTCGCTCACGAACCATGGCCCGTTCACCGTCATCATCGAGGTCTGAGCCGGGTCGGGTCCGAGTGGGGTCCGTGTCGGGTCTGAGCCGGTTCGAGCAGTCGGTGCAGACGGTCGCGCGTAGAGAATCTGCGCACAGCTACGGCTCCACGACCGTCTCCTGGGCTGCGGCCGTGTCCCCCGCGAGCAGCTCCGCGTCCACCGCGACGTTCCGCTTGACCAGGGCCAGCGCGATCGGTCCCAGCTCGTGGTGGCGGGCGGACGTGGTGATGAAGCCCAGCTGACGGCCTTCGGCGCCGTCCGCGGCGAGCCGTACCGGTGTGCCGTGCCCGGGCAGGACGACCTCGCTGCCGTCGAGATGCAGGAAGACCAGCCGCCGCGGCGGCTTGCCCAGGTTCTGCACCCGGGCCACGGTCTCCTGACCGCGGTAGCAGCCCTTCTGGAGGTGGACGGCGGTGCCGATCCAGCCCAGCTCGTGCGGGATGGTGCGGTGGTCGGTCTCGAAGCCGAAGCGCGGACGGTGCGCCTCGACGCGCAGCGCCTCGTACGCCAGGATGCCGGCCACGGGACCGTGCCCGGCCGCGTACTTCTCCAGGTCGGCGCGGGGCAGGAACAGATCCCGGCCGTACGCCGTCTCCCGTACCGTCACGCCGTCCGGGACCTCCGCGATGGAGCCGGCCGGCAGGTACACCACGGCGAAGTCCTCGGTGCGGTCGGCGACTTCGACCCGGTAGAAGAATTTCATGGATTCCAGATAGGCGACGAGGTCGCCCTGCGTGCCCGGTTCGGCATGCATCCACACGGTCTCGCCGTCGTCGACGAGATAGAGGGCGTGCTCGATGTGCCCGTTCGCGGTGAGGATCAGGGCCTCGGTGGCCTCTCCCGGCGCGAGTTCGCTGACATGCTGGGTGAGCAGGAGATGCAGCCAGGCCAGCCGGTCGCTGCCGGTGACGGTGACGACGGCGCGGTGCGAGAGATCGACGAGGCCGGAGCCGTCGGCGAGGGCGCGCTGCTCACGGAACAGGTCACCGTAGTGCGCGGCGACGCCTTCGTCGCGGCCTTCGGCGGGGACGGCGCCGGGCAGGGACAGCAGAGGGCTCTTCATGCGACCAGCGTACGACGCGATTTAAGGCCGCCCTCCAGCTGCCGGTCTGCCTTGGGCCTGTCCTAAGGCTTGGGATCGGCCGCGCCGGCCGTCCGGGCCGCACCCTCGGACGCCGCCTTCGCCGTGCAGTCGGCGCAGCGGCCGAAGATCGCGAAGTGCTTCATGTCCGTCTCGAATCCGAAGGCGCCCTGCAGCTTCGCGGTGAACTCGGCGACGACATCGACATCGGCCTCGATGACGTTCGTACAGTCGCGGCAGACCAGATGGATGTGGTGGTGGCGGTCGGCCAGATGGTACGTCGGTGCCCCGTGGCCCAGATGGGCGTGGCTGACCAGCTCCAGCTCCTCCAGGAGCTCGAGCGTCCGGTAGACGGTGGAGATGTTCACGCCGGACGCGGTCCTGCGCACCTCGGAGAGGATGTCGTCGGGCGTCGCGTGTTCCAGCGTGTCGACGGCTTCCAGGACAAGCTGCCGCTGCGGCGTCAGACGATAGCCGCGCTGTCGGAGATCGGTCTTCCAGTCGGTGCTCACCACAGGCCCAGTGTAGGACCGCGTGAGCACCTGTCCGCAGCTTTGTACGAGGGGAAGCCCGTGAACGGGCCGGACTACTTGAAGAAGGCGATGCCGTCGTCCGGCAGGTCGCCGAGGCTCTTCGCCATCGCCTCGACCTCTTCCGGGGTGACGGTCTTCTTCAGATGCGCCGACATGTACGGGCGCAGCTCCACCTCGGGGGTGGCCTTCTCGCCGACCCACATCAGGTCGCTCTTCACATAGCCGTAGAGACGCTTGCCGCCGCTGTACGGGCTGGAGGCCGCGGTCCGGGCCACCGCGTCGGTGACCAGGTCGATCTGCGGCTTCTGGTCGGCCAGCTCGCCGTACCAGATCTCGATGACGCCCTGGTCGCGGACCATGACGACCTCGACCTTGCGGCCCTTGTCGATGCGCCAGTAGCCGGACTCGGACTCCAGCGGCCTGACCTTCTTGCCCTCGGAGTCGAGCACCCAGGTGTGCGAGACGTACTCCAGGAAGTCCCGGCCGTCGTGGCTGAAGGACACTTCCTGGCCGAAGTTGCACTGCTCGGCGCCGGGGAAGTCGGAGACACCGGCGCCCGCCCAGTTGCCGAGGAGGAAGGCCAGCGGGACGAGGTCCGGGTGGAGGTCGGACGGGATCTCGATCATGAGCGGCTCAGACGATCTGTGAGGTGGGGGCGGGTGACTGCGAACGTGACACATCGGGCATGAGTGTCACGTTCGCGACGGGGATACCGGCGCGGACGGAGGCGAGGGCAGCGAGGGTCAGCGCTGACCCTGGTACAGCTTCTTCACGGTCACGCCGGCGAAGGCGATGACGCCGACGCAGACCAGGACCAGCAGGGCGGAGAAGAATGCCTCAAGCACGGGAGCTCCTTGGAACGAGCGGTATGGCAGCAAAACGGGGCCGGGCCCCAGCCTAATGGGTTGGGGCCCGGCCCGTCGGTTCGGGGTTTGCCCGGGGATCGCCGAGGGGCAGGTCAGCCCAGCAGCTGGTTCTGCAGGATCAGCGTCTGGTGGAACGGAACGCTCCGGGTGTCCTCCCGGCCCTTGCGGGACTGGACGACGAGGGCGAGCGTGTCGCCGGCGACCACGTAGCCCTGGCGGACCCGTGCCTCGCCGTACGGCTTCACCTCGTCGTACACGTAGGACGAGGTGCCCGTCACCTTGCTGCCGGCCCATTCCTCGTCGAGCACCGTCTCGGACGTCCCGACGAGCGGCACCGCGGAGCCGGTGACGATGATCGAGTCCAAGAGGCCCTGGGCAAAGGCCGTCGAGTTGAACCGGATGAGATAGATCCGGGTCGATGTGCCGTCCGGCATGGTCCAGCCGCGCGCGGCGATGTGCCGCGGGGCCGAGTCGTCGAGCAGCCGCCCGAGGGCGGGGCGCTCGCTCCTCGCGTACTCGGAGAGGTACTGCTCCGTGCTCACCCAGCCGCCGTCGAGCTTCTCGTCCACGGTCGCCCCGGCCGGGGCGGGCAGCAGCAGGCTCCGCAGGTCGGCGTGGTGGATCTCGGCGACGTTGCCGTCGCTGTACGGGCGGGGCGCGCCGGCCGGGAGCGCGGGCAGGCTGAGCTCGGGATAGTCCCAGCGGCCGTCGCTCCTGGTGGCCAGACCGGGCACGTCGGTGCGTTCCATCGAAGTGATGCCGAAGGCCGTACCGGCACCGAGCCCCCCGAAGACCAGGGCGGCGACGATCCACCGGGCGACGGCCCGCAGGACCCGCCGCGGCGGCTTCGGCACCGGTGGCACGGGGACGGCCCCGGCGGGTGCGCCGACCGCGTCCGGCGAGGTCGTGGCGGACGTTTCCGCCGTCTGCCCGGTCATACGTACTCCCCCGGGGACGCGATGTGGTCGAGCTGGTCCTTCAGGAGTTCGGCGACGGCCGCCCTGTCGAACGGCCTGGTCCCGGACGCTGTGACTTCGATGCTCAGTTCGCCGTCGTACGCGAGGCAGTTCATCGACTCGATCTCGTCCCCGCTGCCCTTGCGCGGGACGTAGCACCTGGCGTTCCTCGTGTGCCCCTCGATCCGGGGCTCCGCGCGGAAGGCGTCGATGGACTCCAGGAGGCCCGTCCTGAAGGTGTGGAGGTTGCGGACGGCCTTCTTGTCCTTCATCCGCATGATCCCGGTGCCGATCACCAGGGTGTTGCCGTCGTCGGCGTACGTACGGGTGGCGATGCCCTCGATACGGAGCTCGTCGACCCGCTTCTCGAAGGCCCGGCGCTCCCTGCCAGCGAGGCCTCGGGCGCTCTGATTCATGGCGGCGGCCGCCTTCTTGCCGCTCAGCTCGCCGTCGTTGCCCAGCTCCCCGTTGTCGGGGCCGAGCCGGTAGCCGGCCGGGACCGGCAGCAGCAACTTGCTGAGCGCGGTGGAGGCCCGGCCCCGGGACACGTCGCCGGCCGGGTCCTTGCCCGGCTCGTGCGCGGGCTTCGCCCAGAGACGGGTCCTGGTGCCGCGGTCGGCGCCGTCCACCACGCTCCCGGTGTACGCGGCGGCGCCCCCGACCGCGGCGAGCACCAGCACGGCGGGAAGCGCCGTGAGGATCACCCGGCGCGGTCGGCCCGAGGAGGGGGCTGTGGTGGCGGCGGTGGCTGTGGCGGTGGTGTTCTCGTCGGGCGCGGCTGCCTGTGCGCCCACCTCGGTGGTCACGTCGTTCACAGGCGCTCCAGCTGTCTCTCGGCCAACGTCCGGATGTCCTTCTTGCTGATCGGAACGGTGTCGTAGAGGTAGATGTCGGCCACGATGTCACCGCGGTACAAGGTGGCCCTGGCGCGGTAGAAGGGCAGATGGCCCGGCTTCCGCTCGACCTCGTAGACGTAGTAGCGGCCGTTGCCGCTGCCCTCGATCGCACCGCCGTTGTCGCCCGCACCGGTCCCGGTTCCGGGCATGTACCTGAGCTGCTCCTCGGCGAAGTCCTTGGCCCCATGGAAGGTTGTCGAGCCGAACTGCACGAGAAATGTCTCGGCGGTGCGGTTCTGCCCGCGCTTCCAGGCGGCGCTCGCGATCCGGCGGATGCCGGCCTGCAGGAGGTACTCGTACATGGAGCCCTCCTCCTCGTAGAGGCGGGCGTAGACGTCCGTGTCCAGCCAGCCGTCGCCGAGGCCCGGCACCGAGCTGTCGTCGTCGCTCCAGCCCGCGGGCCTGTCCGCGATCAGCTTGCGCAGGTCGCCGTCGGTCCTGACCCGGTGGTCCTGGGACGCGGGCAGCGGGTCGGGGGCCTTGTCCGGGGGCAGTGCCTTCGCCGGGTACGCCAGATCGGGCTGCGACAGGGCGGACAGCGGGGTCGGGGCGCGTTTGGCCTGTACGTCGTAGCCCACGGCGGTGCCGCCCGCGATGCCGAGCACCGCGGCTGCGACGACGAGCAGCGCCGTACGACCACGCGGGCGCTTCGCGACGGGCGCGGCGGCCATCGGCGTGGCGGCCGGTGCGGTGGCCGGCGTGGCGGCCGGTGTGACGGCCGGTGCGGCCTCGGGCCCGGCCAAGGGCCCGGCCACGGGCGTCGGCCCGTCAGAAATAGTGTCTTTCGGTTCCAATTGGGGTCCCCCCACGAGACCAGAGGCGCTGATTCCGTTATCCGCGCACACACCTGACTGCCACCGAGGAGATGAGGTTGCCCGCCCGACGATTACAGTTCGGCATATGCCGAAGAAGCTCGTGATCAAGGTGACTGCCGGTGCCGACTCAGCCGAGCGCTGCTCGCAGGCGTTCACGGTGGCCGCGGTCGCCGTCGCCAGCGGCGTGGAAGTCTCGCTCTGGCTGACCGGTGAATCCTCATGGTTCGCTCTGCCGGGGCGCGCCGCGGAGTTCGAACTGCCGCATGCCGCGCCGCTGCCGGATCTGATCGAGTCGATCCGGGCGGGCGGGCAGATCACCCTGTGCACGCAGTGCGCGGCCCGTCGCGACATCACCGAGCAGGACGTCCTGGAGGGTGTACGGATCGCGGGCGCCCAGGTCTTCGTCAGCGAGATCATGGCCGACGGCGTCCAGGCCCTCGTCTACTGACGCACCCGCGCCGTACCCGCTACCGCCGCTTCTTGCCGTCGAGCTCGTCCCACCACTCGTCGGACTGCGGGTCGCCCGACGGATCGTCCCACCAGCGGTCCTCCGGGCCCCGACGGTTGGCGACCATGGCCGCGACGGGCGGGATCACCATGGCGACGACGCACATCACTATCGCGGCGGGCATCGACAACAGTCTGACAAAGGACCAGGCCGATACGAAGAGGACGATGCAGCCGCCCATCATGAGGAAATAGCCGCGACGGCGTCGGGCGTACATAACTCAAGCGTAGGCCCGTTCCCGCCCACGCGAACGGCACGAAGGGCCGTACCCCGCATCAGAAGGCGTCCAACCCCGGGGTACGGCCCTTCGGCCGGTAAGGCGTCGCGGGAGCTCGGGGCCGGTCCGGCGGACACAGTCCGGCGCGGCGGCTCGAAGCCCGCGAAGCGGCACGGGGCCGCGTTCGGAACTAGACGGCGATCGCGACCTCGGAGAGGCCACCGGTCTGCGCCACGACCGTGCGGTCGGCGCTGCCGCCCGGGACCAGGGCGCGCAGCGTCCACGTGCCCTCGGCCGCGTAGAACCGGAACTGTCCGGTTGCCGAGGTCGGGACCTCCGCGGTGAACTCGCCGGTCGAGTCCAGCAGGCGCACGTAACCGGTGACGGGCTCGCCGTCGCGGGTCACGCTGCCCTGGATGGTGGTCTCACCGGGCTTGATGGTCGAAGCGTCGGGGCCGCCGGCCTTTGCTCCACACATGGTGTTCTGTCCTTCTGGGTCGGGGGTCGTGCTGGTCCGGGTCGTGCGCAGTTACTTGTTGGCGCCGAGCTCGATCGGCACACCCACGAGGGAGCCGTACTCGGTCCACGAACCGTCGTAGTTCTTGACGTTCTCCTGGCCGAGCAGCTCGTGCAGCACGAACCAGGTGAGCGCGGAGCGCTCGCCGATACGGCAGTACGCGATGGTGTCCTTCGCCAGGTCGACCTGCTCGTCCTCGTAGAGGGCCTTGAGCTCGTCGTCCGACTTGAAGGTGCCGTCGTCGTTGGCGTTCTTCGACCACGGGATGTTGCGGGCGGTCGGCACGTGGCCGGGGCGCTGGGACTGCTCCTGCGGGAGGTGCGCCGGGGCGAGCAGCTTGCCGCTGAACTCGTCGGGCGAACGCACGTCGACCAGGTTCTGGCTGCCGATCGCCTTCACGACCTCGTCGCGGTAGGCGCGGATCGACTCGTCCTGCGGCTGGGCCTTGTACTCGGTGGCCGGGCGCGACGGGATCCGGTCGCCGTCGACCAGGTCGCGGGAGTCGAGCTCCCACTTCTTGCGGCCGCCGTCGAGCAGGCGGACGTCCTGGTGGCCGTAGAGCTTGAAGTACCAGAACGCGTAGGAGGCGAACCAGTTGTTGTTGCCGCCGTAGAGGACGACAGTGGTGTCGTTGCCGATGCCCTTCTCGGACAGCAGTTTCTCGAAGCCGGCCTGATCGATGAAGTCACGGCGGACCGGGTCCTGGAGGTCCTTGGTCCAGTCGATCCGGATCGCGTTCTTGATGTGGTTCTTCTCGTACGCCGAGGTGTCCTCGTCGACCTCGACAAGAGCGATCTTCGGGTCGTCGATGTGGGCCTCGACCCAGTCGGCGTCTACCAGGACGTCACTGCGGCTCATTCTGTTCTCCTCCGGGGCAGTCTGCGGCGAGATGGTGCGAGACGGTGCGTGATGCGCGGATGTACGGCGGCACAGGGCGCGGCACACGTGCACAGGCGATCGGGATGGGCCCCGACATCGGTCGAAGGGCCGGGGAATGCGGGGTGCCGAAGGCTCCCGCTCAGACAGTGCGACAGAGCATGGCGGCGACGCGGCACAGGTCCACTGCCCGCCGCTTCGTGAGATCCGCCCGTCCCCGCTGCGGGAGACCGCCAATAGAGCACTGCATGGGACCGATCGTAGGGAGGTACGGGCGGGCATGTCACCGCCGTGTCGTATCGCGAGACACGATCGTCCATGATGCGAGACACGAAGGGCGTTACGGTCTCCCCCGTGCCGGTCCCTCGCCGTCGGCGCCCGTCGGTCATCTGCGGATCGGACGCAGCCGTCTCAATATGTGGCGCGCAGGGTCGTTGAAGCCCTCATTTGCCGGTCGGTCTTGGACCGCCCCGCGACGCCGCCCCTCATTTGCCGGTCGGTCCTATCCGGCGAGCTGTACGTCCGTGCCCGTCACCGAGATCTCCAGGCCGTCGGCGGTCGGCTGGATCTTCTGCAGCTTCAGACCGCTGGGCAGACCGCCGACCTCCCGCTCGAAGTCGGTCTTCTCGCGCACCAGGCCCTCCAGCCCCGGGATGCCCTCGCCCGGCACCTTGTCCGCGTGCACCTTGATCGTGTGGCCGTCGACCAGGGTGACGGTGGAGAGCACACTGCGCGAGAGCGGGCGGCCGGGAACATCGACCGTGCCGGTCACCTTCACCTTGCCGTTGCCGCCGTACTCGACGACGATGCCGTCGCCGGCGGCCTTGGTCAGGTCCTGGTACGAGATGACGGCGGTGCCGGTGGCCCGGGCGGCGGTGGCGCTGGAGTAGCCATCGGCGAGCTTCACCTCGTGCAACGCGGCGTTCATCCGGCTGATCCGGATTCTGCGGCCGTTGGCGTCGGTCTCGATGCCGGTGATCTCGACGTCGATCTCGTCGAGCCGGCCTCCGGCGACCTGCGTCAGGAACGGGAATCCCTTGATGGAGACGTCCGTCGAGCCGATCGTGGCGCCGGTGACCTGGACCCGCCCCTCGACCTCCGACTCGGCGAAGTACACCGCCGCCCGGTCGACGGCGACGAAGATCCCGCCCAGAACCACCACTGTGACCAGCAGTATTCGCAGTGCACGCATGCTCGCTCTTCCCCCACCCTGAATCCGGCCGGACCCCTGGCGCCCGCGCGTCCACCATGGATGCACAGCGCGCCCGGGGTGATCGACGAGTGGTCACCCCTCTTCGGTTCCCGGGGGCGCTACCGTTCCGCGCTACGAGATCGCGCGGCCGATCAGATAGACGGCGGGGGCGGCGGCGGTGAGCGGCAGTGCCACACCGGCCGTCATGTGGACGAACCGTGACGGGTAGTCGTAGCTCGCCACCCGCAGCCCGATCAGTGCGCAACCGCCCGCCGCGAGGCCGAGCAGCGCACCCTTCGTACCGAAGTCGGTGAACGCCCCCGCCACCGCACCGGCGCCCGCGGCAGCGAGCAGCGCCACCACGACCGAGGCAGGTCCGGGCAGCGGCAGCGCGCGGACGAGCACGGCGACCGCGACGGCCACCCCGCCCACCGTCACCGCGTCCGGGACCGCCGCGAGATGTCCTGCGGCCAGGACGGACAGGGCGGCCGACGCGACGGTGGCCATCAGCCCTTGCATCCGCTCGTCGGCGCTCGCCTGGCTGCGCAGCTGGAGGACCACGGTGAGCAGCACCCAGATGCCGAGGGTGCCGAGGATGGCTGCCGGTCCGTTCTCGCGGCCCGCGGCGAGCAGTGCGATGTCGGCGACGAAGCCACCGGCGAACGCGAGCGCGATGCCCTGCCGGGCCGGCCACATGCCGTTGAGCCGGAACCAGCCGGCCGCGGTCACGGCCTGGAGCAGCACCAGGGGTACGACCAGGGCGTACGGCCCGATCGCGGCGCCGAGGGCGAGCAGCAGCCCGAGTCCCGCGGTGATCCCGGCGGGCTGCATACCCGGCGCGATGATCGGCGAACGGCCCTCGGCGCGGGCGCGCTGGGCATCGGTGATTCGGCTGTTGCCCAGGGTGGTGGGCGCGCTGTAACCGGCGGCGTCGTGCGCGGATGCGGTGGCGGCCGGAGCCGCGTCGGCGGGTGCGGCCGCCCGGACCGGCTCGGCGGCGACGGGCGCGACCGGGGCCTCGGGAGGCAGCGGGTAGGAGCCGGAGGCACCCTGCGGCTGCGGATGAGGCGGCAGATATCCGGTCTCGGCAGCGGCCGGAACGGGCTGCTGCACAGGCTGGGCGGGCTGGATGGTCGGCTGGTACTGGGTGTCCCAGGTCTGGCCCTCCCAGGTCTGGGTGACACCGGGATCCTGCGGGTCGTGTCCAGCAGGCGCGGCGGGATCCTGCATGTGCCCGGCCGGCCACGCGGGCCCGGGGTTCGCCCGGGGTGCCTGGTTCGGGTCGTACGGGCCGTGCGCCTGTTGCGGGGCTCCGTACGGGGCCTGCTGACCGTACGACTGCGCGCCGTAGGACTCGCCCCCGTACGACTGCTGACCGTAGGACCGGTCTCCGTAGGACTGATCCGCGTACGACCGATCTCCATCCGACTGCGCGCCGTAGGACTGGTCGCCGTAGGACTGCTCCCCGTACGCCTGCTCCCCGTACGGCTGCGAGGGCTGCTGCTGTCCGTACGGCTGCGCAGGCTGCGGCTCCCGGCCGTTCAGCGGGTCGTACCCGTAGCCCGGGTCCTGTCCGTACGGATGCTGCTGATCGTTGCTGCTCATGTTCTGCGGTTCACCCTCCTGCGAACGGCGGGAGCACCTCGACCGTGCCGCCCTCGGCAAGGCGTACGGTCTCATGACTGCGGGTCCCCACGGGGGCACCGTCGATGAGGAACGAGCACCTTTGCAGCACTCGGGTGAGCTCACCGGGGTGCCGCTCACGCACCGCGTCGAGCGCCTCGGCGAGGGTCCCGGCTGTGTACGGCTCCTCCGCGGTCCCGGCGGCGGCCTTGGCGGCGGCCCAGTAGCGGATCGTTCCCGCAGGCATGGCGGCGTTCCTCTCGTCTCTCATCAGCTGTCCATCATGAATCACCGCGCCACCGCCCAGTCGCCGATGCGGGTGAGCAAGCTCTCGTCGGCGGCGTTCTCGGCGTGGCCCATGCCGCGCTCCAGCCACAGCTCGGCGCCGTCGCCCGCCGCGTCCGCCAGCATCCGGGGGTGGTCCAGCGGGAAGTACGGGTCCTGGTCGCCGTGCACGATCAGCAGCGGGGCCGGGGCGATCAGCCCGGCCGCCTCGACCGGCGGGAGCGGCACCGGATTCCAGTCGTTCCGGTCGATCCGGGTGCAAAACCCGTAACGGCCGACCAGCCGGCCGACGGGTCGGGTGACCACCCAGTGCAGGCGGCGCATCGGAGCCGTGCCCCGGTAGTACCAGCGGGCAGGGGCGCTCACGGCCACCACCGCATCCGCGTGCGCCTCGATGTGTCCCTCGCGCTCCGCGATGCCACCGGCTTCCGCGCCGGCCGTTGATCGTCCCGTGAACAGCGCCCCGTGCCGCAGCACCACGGAACCGCCCATCGAAAACCCGATGGTCACGATCCGCCGGTGTCCGAGCGCCCGCGCCCACTCCACCGCAGCCGCAAGATCCAGCACCTCGCGGTCGCCCACCGTCGACCGCCCGCCGGACCCGCCGTGCCCCCGGAAGGAGAAAGTGACCACGGCCGCATGCTGGGCGAACACCCCGGCAGCACGCCGCACCGCGGGCCGGTCCACCGATCCGGTGAAACCGTGCGCGACCACGATCGCAGTACTGTCGAAGGATGTTTCCGCAGCAGCCCCGGCGTCTGCCGTACACGGCTCGTACACCGCCTCGATACGGACCCCGTCACCGGTCCGCAATGTGGTGCGCCGTGGACCCGGCGTGATCAAGGGAACAGAAGAACTCCGAAATCGCCCCTCGGGCGCTGAACTCATGTGGGCTATTCTGCTGGGAAGAGGATCCGGGCAAAGCAGCCCCCGGGTCCTTTTGTGCTTTCCAAGCGTTGTTACGACGGCGTTTCCACAAGCTCAACGGTCCCGGGGCGCGGGACCGCACCCGTAAAACCCGTATGACGAATGTCGTACGGCAAGCAGTGCGAAAGCCAGCGCTGAACGTACGAAGCAGTGCCGCATACTCCCCCGGGCCCGAGCCCGGGAGTGCCCCTCTCGCAGGGAACGAGGAGGACCGACGTAATGGGCGAGCGAACCGTGCACGATCACCGACCGACGACCCAGGCAGGTGGGCGGCGATGAGTTCACTGCTGCTCCTGACGAATGCCCTTCAACCGTCGACGGAGGTGCTTCCGGCCCTCGGTCTCCTGCTGCACAGCGTGCGGGTGGCGCCGGCCGAAGGCCCCGCTCTCGTCGACACCCCCGGTGCCGATGTCATCCTGATCGACGGCCGCCGCGACCTGCCGCAGGCACGGTCGCTGTGCCGGCTGCTGCGGTCCACCGGACCGGGCTGTCCGCTGATCCTCGTCGTGACGGAGGGCGGTCTCGCGGCCGTCACCGCCGACTGGGGCATCGACGACGTACTGCTGGACACGGCCGGACCGGCCGAGGTCGAGGCCCGGCTGCGGCTGGCCACCGGCCGGCAGCAGATCAGCGCCGACGACTCCCCGATGGAGATCCGCAACGGCGATCTGTCGGTCGACGAGGCGACGTACAGCGCGAAGCTCAAAGGCCGGGTTCTGGACCTGACCTTCAAGGAATTCGAACTGCTCAAATATCTGGCACAGCACCCGGGCCGGGTCTTCACCCGTGCCCAGCTGCTCCAGGAGGTCTGGGGCTACGACTACTTCGGCGGTACTCGGACGGTCGACGTCCATGTGCGGCGGCTGCGCGCCAAGTTCGGCCCCGAACACGAATCGCTGATCGGTACGGTCCGCAACGTCGGCTACCGCTTCGTCGCACCGGAGAAGGTGGAGCGTGCCACCGAGGAGGCCAAGGCGCAGGCCGCGGCGAAGGCGGCCGCCGGGCCGTAATCCGTCCGGAGCAGTCGAGCGTGGCCGAGGGCGGCGAAGAAGCCCCGGTCCGACCTGCCAACCGGTAGGTCCATCCGCGTAGACTGCCGCGCGTGGCCAAGGTGACGCGGGACGATGTGGCGAGACTGGCGGGTACGTCGACCGCGGTCGTCAGCTATGTCATCAACAACGGACCCAGGCCGGTCGCCCCGGCCACGCGCGAGCGGGTACTCGCCGCGATCAAGGAGCTGGGCTACCGGCCCGACCGGGTTGCCCAGGCCATGGCCTCGCGGCGGACCGACCTCATAGGGATGATCGTGCCGGACGCACGGCAGCCGTTCTTCGCGGAGATGGCGCACGCGGTCGAACAGGCTGCCGCCGAGCGCGGAAAGATGGTGCTCGTCGGCAACTCCGACTACCGCGACGAGCGCGAGGTCCACTATCTGCGGGCCTTTCTCGGCATGCGGGTCTCCGGGCTGATCCTGGTCAGCCAGGGCCCCAGCGAGCGGGCGGCGGCCGAGATCGAGGCATGGGACGCGCGGGTCGTGCTGCTGCACGAGCGGCCCGAGGCGATCGATGACGTCGCGGTCGTCACGGACGACATCGGCGGCGCCCAGCTCGCCACCCGGCACCTGCTGGAACACGGCAACGAGTACGTGGCGTGCCTCGGCGGCATGGAGTCGACCCCGGCGGTCGGCGACCCGGTCGCCGACCACGTCGAGGGCTGGCGCCGTGCGATGCACGAGTCGGGGCGCTCGACGGAGGGCCGGCTCTTCCAGGCCCCGTACAACCGTTACGACGCCTATCAGGTGGCGCTGAAGCTGCTCGCGGGTCCGGACAGGCCGCCGGCGATCTTCTGCTCGACGGACGACCAGGCCATCGGTGTGCTGCGGGCCGCGCGCGAGCTGCGGATCGATGTGCCCGGGGATCTCGCCGTGGCGGGCTTCGACGACGTGAAGGAAGCCGGTCTGACGGATCCACCGCTGACGACGGTCTTCTCGGACCGCCCGGCGATGGCACGGGCGGCCGTGGACCTGGTGCTCGACGACTCGTTGCGGGTGTCGGGGTCGCGGCGGGAGCGGCTGAAGCAGTTCCCGTCGGCGCTGGTGGTGCGGCGGTCGTGCGGCTGCGGGGAGCCCACGGTCGGGGCGCGATAGGCCCGGCGGGCCGTATCCCCGTACTCCCTGTAGGGTCGGGGCCGCACCTCCGCCGCACTCCTTTATATCGGGCATACGAGGTTCTACCGGGCTTCTCAGCGTGCGCTCAGGTTTCTCTCATCTTCGCCGGACACGCTCTTAGACATGACAAAGAGCCAGCGCCCGAGCGGCGAGTACCCGATGTACCCCTCGTACGGCAACGGCGACGCGTCCTACCCGCCGCCGCCGTCCCACCAGCCCGCGCAGCCGATCTCGACGGGCCCCGGAACCACCGTGTGGTCCGGCCAGGGCGGCGGCGCAGGCGGGCACGACGGAGGCGGGGACGGCGGTTACGGCTCCGACCTCCCGCAGCCCGCACCCGAGCCGGCCGCATCCCGGCGCCGGGCCCGGCGGCCGGTCGCCCTCCTGGTAGCCGTGGCGATCGCGTCGGGGATCGTCGGCGGCGGCACCGCCACCGTCATCAACCAGCTCACCGGCAACGACACGACCAGCACGGGCAGCGGCGTCATCCCGGGCACCACCGTCTCGCAGAGCAGCAAGGGCAGCGTCGCCGGTGTCGCCGAGGCCGTCTCGCCGATGATCGTCGAGGTCAACGCGACCTCGACGGCGGGCACGTCCACCGGGTCCGGCGTGGTCATCACGTCCGACGGCGAGGTCGTCACCAACAACCACGTCATCTCCGGCGCCTCGTCGATCGAGGTGACGCTCAGCACGGGCAAGACGTACACCGCGGACGTCGTCGGCACCGACCCCGACAAGGACCTCGCGCTCATCAAGCTCCGGGGTGCGAGCGGACTGAAGACGGCCACGCTGGGCGACTCCTCGGCGGTCTCGGTCGGCGACCAGGTCGTCGCGATCGGCTCGCCGGAGGGTCTCACCGGCACCGTCACCAGTGGCATCGTCTCCGCGCTCGACCGCGATGTCACGGTCGCCAAGGACGACAGCAGCGGCCAGGGACAGGGCAGGTGGGGCGGCAGCGAGCAGTGGCCGTTCGAGTTCGGCGGTCAGCAGTTCAACGGCGACACCGGCGACTCCACCACCACGTACAAGGCCATCCAGACCGACGCCTCGCTCAACCCCGGAAACTCCGGTGGCGCGCTCATCAATATGAACGGCGAGGTCATCGGCATCAACTCCGCGATGTACTCGGCGAGTTCGTCCGGCGGATCCAGCAGCGCCGGCGCGGGCAGCGTGGGTCTCGGCTTCGCCATCCCGGTGAACACACTCAAGGCCGACCTCGACACCCTGCGGGCCGGCAACAGCTCCTGAGGAGACAGTCATGCACCACCCGACCGACACCCCCACCGGCCCGGCCGACCTGGCCCTGCCCCTCGCCCTCGTGACGGAACTCGCCACGGAACCGTCCGCGCGCCGCGCCCCGGAGGTCCGCACAGCCGCGGGCCGCAAGCGCCGGGCCGCGCGACGACGTGGCGCGGCCGTGCGAGGCTGAGAGCACGGGGCAGGCCACGCGGCCCGCCCCAGCAGCCCGGAACGAGAAGAGGACAACGAGCGATGAGCCCCGCCGAAGACGATCCGCAGCGCATCCTGATCGTCGACGACGAGCCCGCCGTGCGGGAGGCCCTGCAGCGCAGTCTCGCGTTCGAGGGGTACGGCACCGAGGTCGCCGTCGACGGTCTCGACGCCCTCGCCAGGGCCGAGTCGTACGCCCCCGACCTCATCGTCCTCGACATCCAGATGCCGCGGATGGACGGACTGACGGCGGCCCGCCGGCTCCGCTCCGCAGGCACCACCACACCCATCCTGATGCTCACCGCCCGCGACACCGTCGGCGACCGGGTCACCGGTCTCGACGCGGGCGCCGACGACTACCTGGTCAAGCCGTTCGAACTGGACGAGCTCTTCGCCCGCATCCGGGCCCTGCTGCGCCGCAGCTCGTACGCGGCCGCGGCGGGCGGCGGCATCCCGGACAACGATGTGCTGGACTTCGCCGATCTGCGGATGAACCTCACCACCCGCGAGGTCACCCGGGGCACGCGCCGGGTCGAGCTGACCCGTACCGAGTTCACCCTGCTGGAGATGTTCCTGGCGCACCCGCGGCAGGTGCTGACCCGCGAGCAGATCCTCAAGGCGGTGTGGGGCTTCGACTTCGAACCGAGCTCCAACTCCCTGGACGTGTACGTGATGTACCTGCGCCGCAAGACGGAGGCGGGCGGCGAACCGCGGCTCGTGCACACGGTGCGAGGGGTCGGTTACGCGCTCCGCTCCGGCGGCGGTGACGGGTGACCGGGACCCTGCACCGGCTCCGCGCCCTGCCCCTGCGGACCCGGCTCGCGATGCTGGTGGCGACGGCGGTGGCGGTCGCGGTGGCGGCGGTCGCGGCGTCCTGCTGGGTCGTGACGAGGGCGCAGCTGGAGAACCAGCTGGACTCCTCGCTGCGCAGTTCCAAGGTCGACGGGGAGTACCTGACGTCCCTGTACGCCTACTGCCGCGGCACCACCCCGCTGCCGCCCCAGCCGTTCGCCGGGTACACCGTTCAGCTCGTCGACTCCCAGGGCACGGTGTGCATCACCCCCAAGGCGTCGGCGCTCTCCGTGAGCCCCGCCGACGTCGCGGTGGCCGAAGGGCAGCAGCCCTACGCCCTGCACTCGGCGAAGGCCGAGGACGGGAAGAGGATGCGCGTCTACACCTACCCGCTGTTGCGGACCACCCCCGCTCCCGGGGGGACGTCGGGCAATATCGCTGTTTCCATCGCCCGCCCGATGAGCGAGATCGACAAGCCGCTCTCCACCCTCGCCTGGGTCCTCCTGGTCGTCTCCGGCGTCGGCGTGATCGGCGCCGGCGCGGCCGGTCTCTGGGTCGCCCGCACCGGTCTGCGCCCCGTCGACGAGCTCACCGAGACGGTCGAGCACGTCGCCCGCACCGAGGACCTCACCGTCCGCATCCCGGTCGAGGGCGAGGACGAGATCGCCCGGCTGTCCCGCTCCTTCAACTCGATGACCGCTTCACTCGCCAGCTCCCGCGACCGTCAGGCCCAGCTGATCGCGGATGCCGGCCACGAACTGCGGACACCGCTGACGTCCCTCCGCACCAACATCGAACTCCTCGCCCGCAGCGACGACACCGGCCGGGCCATCCCGCCGGACGACCGCAGGGCCCTGATGAAGTCGGTCAAGGCGCAGATGACCGAGCTGGCCTCGCTCATCGGCGACCTCCAGGAACTGGCCCGCCCCGACGCGGCGAACCCCGGCCCGCTCCAGGTCGTCGCCCTGCACGACATCGCGGCCACGGCCCTGGAACGCGCCCGCCTGCGCGGCCCCGAGCTGACGATCAGGGCGGACCTGACGCCTTGGTACGTACGGGCCGAGCCGGCAGCGCTCGAGCGGGCGGTGGTCAACGTCCTGGACAACGCGGTCAAGTTCAGCCCGCCCCGCGGCACGATCGAGGTCGCACTGCGCCACGGCGAACTGACGGTACGGGACCACGGCCCCGGCATCCCCGCCGAGGAACTCCCCCACGTCTTCGAACGCTTCTGGCGCTCCCCGTCCGCCCGCCAGCTCCCCGGATCGGGCCTGGGCCTGTCGATCGTCGCCCGCACGGTCCAGCAGTCGGGCGGCAAGGTCACCCTGCGCCCGGCGGACGGCGACGGCACGGTGGCGTCGGTCAGGCTGCCGGGGGCACCGCAGCCGCCGCCGGAACCGCCGCGGCCGTGAGGCCCGCCGCCCGGGCCGCCGGGAGCGCTCAGACCCCGGGGTTGTGCCGGATCAGCGACTCCACCAGGCCGGACCGGGTGGCGGGGAAGTCCAGCGGGACGATGCCGAGCCCGGTCCAGCCGGCCGCCTCGGAGCCGTCGAGGAACGACTGGACCTGGGGGTTGAGGCGGTCCGCGTTCCAGCGCGGGGGCATCAGGGCCGCGGTGCTGACGTAGTTCATGTACAGCTTCCCGGGCTGCTGGGCGGCCTTGCGGAACTGGGCCTCGATCTTGGGGTACTTGGCGAACGGCTCCGCCATGTAGTCGTCCTGGATGTCGAAGAGCGCGGAATCGGCGTAGCGGACGCCGGGCAGCCCGCCGTTGTCGGCGAGCAGAACGACCTTGCCCCGCGCCTCGCCCAGCGAGGGCAGCGCCGGGTCGATGCGGAACAGCGGCCGCCACCCCTTGCTGTCGAGGTAGAGGTCGAAGATCCGCCGGAACTCGGCGTCGCTCTCCTCGGAGTACTCCTGCTTGACCCGCATCAGTACGGTCTCGGTGGGCCGCTCGGCCAGGAAGTCCCAGCAGGCGCCGAGCACATCGCCGAACATCAGGTTCTGGTACGAGGCGCCGTGATGGATCGCGAAGGAGTCACCGGTGACCCGGCACCGTACGTCGAGGAAGCGCAGCCCGCTGTTCAGCTGCTCGGCGATCGTGGTGTTCTGACACTCGGTCCAGGGGCCGCCGTAGCGGGCGCCGGAGTCGTGCGATCCGGGGATCGTGAGGCGTTGCAGCGCGGTGGCGTCGAGGACGGCACCCATCCAGTCCTGGGTGGTGAGGACTTGCCGGGACACGGCAGTGGCGGGTGGCGCGCCCACGAGAACGGTGGCGGTGGCGGCGAGGGCGCCGGTGAGGAAGTTCCTGCGGGTAGCGGTGTACGGGCTCATACGAGGGTGCCTCCGTCTGCCGTGGGGGGGCCAGCCCTGGGATTATGACGGGTCCACGTCACTACTGGAACAGGGCGGCCGGGCGGGAGAGGTGCAGCCTCGTAGGTGGACCGGTGCGATCATCGGCCGGATGAGAACCTGCGTCTTCTGCCAGATCGTTTCCGGCCGACTGCCCTCCCACCGTGTCCTGGAGGACGATCACACCGTGGCGTTCCTCGACATCGCGCCGGCCTCTGAGGGCCACACCCTGGTCGTCCCGCGCGAGCATGCCCGGGACGTCTGGGAGATCTCCGAGGCCACGCACGGGCATGTCGCCCGCATGGTGCACCGAGTCGCCGCACTGCTGAACACGGCCCTCGCCCCCGATGGCGTGAACATCGTCCACTCCACCGGCGAGGCCGCCTCGCAGGAGGTCTTCCACTTCCACACCCATGTGGTGCCGCGCCGACACGGCGACGACCTGCACCCGATGTGGAATTCCCGGCCGGCCGCGGGCCAGGATCTCGAACAGGTCCTGGCCAGGGTCACCGCGGTTCGATGAGGGCACTCGCAGGCTGACGGAAACACACAGTGGGGCGGTGGGCCCGTCGGCCCACCGCCCCTCTCACCCGCGTACGGGAGTTACTGGATGACCGTGATCCGGTCCGTCGCCGGCGGGGCCAGCGGCGCGGCGGCCGTGGAGTGGGCCGCCAGGTAGGCGTTGAACAGGTCCAGGTCGGACGCGCCGACCAGCTTGTCGGTGCCCTGGCCGAGTGCCGCGAAGCCGTCGCCGCCGCCCGCCAGGAACTCGTTCATCGCGACGCGGTAGGTCTTCGCCGGGTCGATCGCCGCACCGTCCAGCTCGATGGTGTCGGTGACCACACGGGCCGCGCCCGTCTTCGTCAGGTCCAGGGTGTACGTGAGGCCCTCGGACACCTGAAGGATCTTCGGGCTGGCCTCGTTGGAGCCGCTGACCTGCTGCTGGAGCGCGGTGATCAACTGGGCGCCGGTCAGGTCGACGACGTTCATCATGTTGGTGAAGGGCTGCACGGTGAACGACTCCCCGTATGTCACCACCCCGTCGGACTTGCCGTCGGCCGACGCGTACACCAGGTCCCCCCGGATGCCGCCCGGGTTCATGAGGGCGACGACCGCCCCGCCCTTGTCCGCCGGGGCCAGGCCCTCCAGCTGGGCGTCCGCGATCAGGTTGCCGAGCGGCTTCTCGGAGGCCTTGGAGCTGCGGCCGTCGATGTCGGCGGTGATGTAGCCCTGCGGCTTGTTCGCGATGGGCGCCGCGAGGGCGTTCCAGCGGGCGATCAGGTCCGTCATGTCCCTGGCCCTGCGCTGGTCCCGGCTGACGATGTGGTTCGCCGACTTCGGGTTCGAGGCTCCGGCCGACTTCACCGACGTACGGACGATGTCCTCGGTGCGGCGGTCGTAGGTGAGGGTCGTGTCGGTGTAGACCTTGCCGAACGACGACGCCGAGGTGACCAGGCGCGGGTTGCCCGCCGGGTCCGGGATCGTGCAGACGTACGCCTGGTGGGTGTGGCCCGTGACCAGCGCGTCGACCTTGGGCGAGATCCCCTTGGCGATGTCGACGATCGGCCCGGAGATGCCGTCACCGGCGCCGGAGGTGTCGCAGTCGTCATTGTGCGTGTTGGAGGCCGGTGCCCCGCCCTCGTGGATGAGCGCGACGATGGACTTCACGCCCTGCTGGTCGAGCTCCTTGGCGTACTTGTTGACCGTCTCGATCTCGTCGTGGAACTTCAGGCCCTTGACGCCGTTGGCCGTGACCACGTTCGGCGTGCCCTCCAGGGTCACCCCGATGAAGCCGATCTTGACGCCGTTCTTCTTCCACACCGTGTACGGCTTGAGGATCGGCTTGCCCGTCTTCTCGTCCGTCACGTTGGCGGCGAGGTACGGGAAGTCGGCGCCCTGGAACGTCTTGCCCGTCTCGTAGCACCCCTCGACCGGGTGGCAGCCGCCGTTCTGCAGACGGGCCAGCTCGGTGGCGCCCTCGTCGAACTCGTGGTTGCCGACGGTCGTCACATCGAGGTCGATCTTGTTGAGCGCCTCGATGGTCGGCTCGTCGTGGAAGAGACCGGACAGCAGCGGGCTCGCGCCCACCATGTCGCCGCCGGCCGCGGTGATCGAGTACGGGTGCCCCTTGCGCGCGGTGCGCAGCGAGGACGCAAGGTACTCGACGCCACCGGCCGGGATCGTGCCCGCGGAACTGGCCGGCGGCTCCAGGTTCCCGTGCAGGTCGTTGAAGGACAGCAGCTGTACGTCGACGGTACGGGCCGGCTTGTGGTGGCCGTGCCCATGGCCGCGGTCCTGGGCGCCGGCCGGCATCGCGGCGACGAGCGCGCCGACGGTGGCGAGCCCGGCCGCGGCGGCGAGCATCCGCCGGGACGCACGGTTCTTCTGCGGTGTCGCTGACATCGGTCCCCTTGTGAGTTCAGCGGGAGGTCTGAGAGTGGTGGCGAGTCTGGAGACTGCGTGCCGCAGCCTAGGGTCAACGCGCGTAGCGCGACAGGTGTTCGGGGTTACGAACCGGTTGCCTTGCGGTCGGTATCGGGGCCGACTCCCGCACATCACCGGTATGGCGTACATATCGCCGAGAGCCGCGACCGGCCGACGGCCGAGTACACGCCGGGGGTGCGACCAGGCCCTGGCCGTCAGCACGTACACCGGGCTGCCCGGGCCACAACAGCCCTCACCCCCCGTACGCTCGTACACATGACGACTGACCTACCTCTCCCCGCCCCCGGACGCGAGATCCAGACGCTCGAAGCACTCTCTCCCGAACAGGCCGGAGCCGTGTCCGACCTGCTCGCCGAGGCGGCCCGGTCCGACGGCAGGCAGGCCGTGTCCGAGCAGGGGCGGCTGCAGCTGCGGGGCGGACGGCGTGAGGGGGTGCGGCATCTGCTGCTCACCAGCGGGCCGACCCTGGTCGGGTATGCGCAGCTGGAGGACACCGACCCCGTCGAGGCGCCGGCCGCCGAGCTGGTCGTGCATCCGGCGTACCGCGGGCAGGGGCACGGGCGGGCGCTGGGCGCGGCGCTGCTCGCCGTTACGGGCAAGCGGCTGCGGGTGTGGGCGCACGGCGGGAAGTCCGCGGCCCGGCATCTCTCGCAGGTCCTCGGTCTCTCCCTCTTCCGCGAACTGCGTCAGCTGCGGCGCCCGCTGAGCCCGCTGGACATCGCGGAGCCGGTGCTGCCGCCCGGCGTCACCGTCCGCACCTTCGTGCCCGGCGAGGACGACGCCGCCTGGCTCGCGGTGAACCGCGCCGCCTTCGCCCACCACCCCGAACAGGGTTCGCTGACCCAGCGCGACCTGGACGACCGCAAGGCGGAGCCCTGGTTCGACCCGAAGGGCTTCTTCCTGGCCGAGCGCGACGGCGAGCTGATCGGCTTCCACTGGACGAAGGTGCACGCCGATGACCACCTCGGCGAGGTGTACGTCGTCGGCATCCGGCCCGACGCGCAGGGCGGCGGGCTCGGCAAGGCGCTCACCGCCATCGGGCTGCGTCACCTGGCCGCCGAGGGGCTGCCGACCGCGATGCTCTACGTCGACGCGGACAACAAGGCGGCCCTGACCGTCTACGAGCGGATGGGCTTCGCGACGCACGAGGTGGACCTGATGTACCGCACGGAGTCCTGAGCAGCAACAACTCCCCCGGGGGCGGCGTCGCTTGACGTCGCCCCTTCTTTGCGCCACCATTCCACTACTTAAATAGTGAAAGGGGTGAACATGGCAGAGTCCGCAGCGGTGGAGTACCGCATCGACCGGCGCAGCGGCGTCGCCACGTACCTCCAGATCGTCCAGCAGACCAAACAGGCCCTCCGCCTCGGCCTGCTGGAGCCCGGCGACCGGCTGCCCACCGCACGCGAGGTCGTCGAGGCCACCGCCATCAACCCGAACACCGTGCTCAAGGCCTACCGGGAGCTGGAACGCGAGGGCCTCGTCGAGGCCCGGCGCGGGCTCGGCACCTTCGTCACGCGGACCCTCGGCGGCGCTGCGGCCGCCGACGACGCGCCGCTGCGCGCCGAGCTCGCCGACTGGGCCCGCCGGGCCCGCGCGGCCGGACTGGAGAAGGACGACGTGAGCGCGCTCTTCACCGCCGTACTGGACAAGACCTTCAAGGGGGATCAGGCCGGATGACAGGCGCTGCGATCGAGGCCGTCGGCCTCGGCATGAAGTACCGGAGCAGGGGCGGAGGCTGGGCGCTGCGCGACTGTTCGTTCCGGCTGCCCGCCGGGCGCGTGTGCGCCCTCGTCGGCCCCAACGGTGCGGGCAAGTCCACCCTGCTCGCCCTCGCGGCGGGCTTCCTGCGGCCCGCCGAGGGCACGGTACGGGTGCTGGGCGGGGCGCCCGGGAAGGCAAGGGCCAAGATGGCCTTCGTGGCCCAGGACAAGCCGCTGTACCCGCAGTTGACGGTCGCCGCGACGCTCTGGGCGGGCGCCGAGCTGAACCCCGCCACCTGGGACCAGGACACCGCCGAACGCATCGCCGGGGAGCTCCCGCGCGACGCCGGGGTCCGTCATCTCTCCGGCGGCCAGCGCACCCGGCTCGCGCTGGCCCTCGCCCTCGGCAAGCGGCCCGAACTGCTCCTGCTGGACGAACCGATGGCCGACCTCGACCCCCTCGCCCGCCACCAGCTGATGGGCGCACTGATGGCCGAGGCCGCCGAGCACTCCACCACCATCGTGATGTCCTCGCACATCCTCACCGAGCTGGAGGGCGCCTGCGACTACCTCCTGCTCATCGACGGCGGCCGGGTCCGGCTGGGCGGCGAGACGGATGATCTCCTCGCCGCGCACACCCTGCTCACCGGTCCGGTGCGGGACACCACCCCGCACACCGTCGTCGAGTCCCGCACGGCGGGGCGTCTGCAGACGGCGCTGGTACGGAGGCAGGGCCCCGTGGACGCCACCGTCTGGGAAGCCGCGGAGCCTTCGCTGGAGGAGCTGCTGCTGGCGCATCTGCGGTCGCCGCAGGCGCCTGTGCTGCTGACGCCGAGCGCCGAGGCCGGCAAGGAGGTGGCTGCCGTATGAGCGCCATCGGTCTGCGTGCGCCCGTCGCACCCGCCGCCGGGCTGCGGGGCCCCATCCGCGTCCTTCTCCGCCAGCACCGCCGTTCCGTGTGGGCGGCCGGCGCACTCCTGGTGCTGGGCATCGCCATCGTGGTCGGGCTCCGGATCCGGGTCGCGGTCGCGAGCTCGGACGAGCTCTGCGCCGACGGCGACATCACCCGCTGCGGCGACGGCTCCTACATGCCCACATCCGCCCGCGCCGCCGCCGAGGGGTATCTGTCGGGCGGTGGGACCGTCGTCCTGCTGCTCGCCGCGCTCATCGGCGTCTTCGTCGCCGGACCGCTGATCGCCCGCGAGCTGGAGAGCGGTACGTTCCGGCTCGCCTGGGCCCAGTCGGTCTCCCCGGCCCAGTGGCTGGCGGCCCGGCTCGCCCTGCCCGCGGCTCTGGTGACCGCCGGGATGACCGTGCTCGTCCTCGTCTACCGATGGGGCTGGTCGGGCATGCAGAGCAACCCGCATGCCTCCGGACTGGGCTGGTACGAGAACGGTATCCATCCCGCCCTCGGCCCGACCGCCGTCGCCTACGCCCTGCTGGCCCTGGCCGTGGGCGCCCTGTGCGCCGTGGCCGTACGCCGCACCGTCCTGTCCATGAGCCTCACGGCCCTCGTCCTGGGCACGGTCATGCTGGGGTTCGGCAAGCGCCGCTACGAGCTCTGGCCGACCGTCCGCTTCCTCGGCAACGACTGGTCGAGCAGTAACGCCTGGCACATCGAGTCGGGCATGCTCACCGCCTCCGGCAAGAAGATCTACTGGCAGGACTGCTTCAGGGCCGGCGCGGAGGACACCGCGAACTGCCTGCGCAACCAGGGCGGCATCACGTACTTCACCGACTACCACCCCGCCTCGCATTTCTGGCCCATCCAGCTCGTCGAGACCGGCATCCTGCTCGCCCTGGCCGCGCTCGCCGTCGCCCTCGCCTTCCGGGTGCTGCGCCGCCGCCACGGCTGAGACCGCTTCCACGCATCGTGTCCGGGCCCTCGAGGGGCCCGGACACTGCTCATATGACCAATCCGCCCACGGTGCACCGCTTCCTGCACGTCATGTCGCCGTTACCAGCCATTCAGAAGGGCTTGCGACCCTCTCAGGATGCAGCCAGCCGTGCCGACCCCCCGCAACGGGAGAAATCCCGGCGAAGACCGCGCGAACCACACGAACCGTGAGTTTCCCGCGATCTTCGCACCCTCCGGCGCGCCCTCGGAGCCCGGGACGCGGAAGAATAGGGCCATGAGCCAGCAGCCCAGCTCCGAGGTCCCGGTCCGGCCCACCGTGCAGCCGTCGGTCGGCTCGCTCGCCGCGCACCGGCCGCACGCCATCGCCTCGTCGGCGTCCAACGGCGCCATGCTGTCGACCCGGGCCGACCTCGATCCCGACATCGACGCCGACGTCGACGCGTACGAACCCGACGTCGACGGCAGCGAACTGCCCCACGGCCGTTTCCTGGACCGGGAACGCAGCTGGCTCGCGTTCAACGAACGGGTGCTCGAACTGGCCGAGGACCCGGCGACGCCCCTCCTCGAGCGGGCCAATTTCCTCGCCATCTTCGCCTCCAACCTGGACGAGTTCTTCATGGTCCGGGTGGCCGGACTGAAGCGCCGCATCGCCACCGGCGTCGCCACCCGCTCCGCCTCCGGACTCCAGCCCCGCGAGGTCCTCGACCTGATCTGGACCCGCTCGCGCGAGCTCATGGCCCGGCACGCCGCCTGCTACCAGCAGGACGTAGCCCCCGCCCTGTCCGACGAGGGCATCCAGCTGATCCGCTGGCCCGAGCTGACCGAGAAGGAACAGGCCCGCCTGTTCACCTTCTTCCGGCAGCGCGTCTTCCCCGTGCTGACCCCCCTCGCCGTCGACCCGGCGCACCCCTTCCCGTACATCTCGGGTCTCTCGCTCAACCTCGCCGTCGTCGTACGCAACCCGGTCAGCGGCCACCGCCACTTCGCCCGGGTCAAGGTGCCGCCACTGCTGACCCGCTTCCTGGAGGCGTCGCCACAGCGGTACGTGCCCATAGAGGACGTCATCGCCGCCCACCTCGAAGAGCTCTTCCCGGGCATGGAGGTCCTCGCCCACCACATGTTCCGGGTCACCAGGAACGAGGACCTGGAGGTCGAGGAGGACGACGCCGAGAACCTCCTCAAGGCCCTGGAGAAGGAGCTCATGCGGCGCCGCTTCGGCCCGCCGGTCCGCCTGGAGGTCGAGGAGTCCATCGACCCGTACGTGCTGGACCTGCTGGTACGCGAGCTGAAGGTGTCCGACGCCGAGGTCTACCCGCTGCCCGGACCGCTCGACCTCACCGGGCTCTTCGGCATAGCGTCCCTGGACCGGCCCGAGTTGAAGTTCCCCAAGTTCATCGCGGGCACCCACCGCGATCTCGCCGAGGTCGAATCCGCCTCCGCGCCCGACGTCTTCGCCGCCCTGCGCGAACGCGACGTACTCCTGCACCACCCGTACGACTCGTTCTCCACCTCCGTCCAGGCGTTCCTGGAGCAGGCCGCGAGCGACCCGGACGTCCTGGCCATCAAGCAGACCCTGTACCGGACTTCGGGCGAATCGCCGATCGTGGAAGCACTCATCGACGCCGCCGAGTCCGGCAAGCAGGTCCTCGTACTCGTCGAGATCAAGGCCCGCTTCGACGAGCAGGCCAACATCAAGTGGGCGCGCAAGCTGGAGGAGTCCGGCTGCCATGTGGTCTACGGGCTCGTCGGCCTCAAGACCCACTGCAAGCTCTCACTCGTCGTCCGCCAGGAGGGCGACACACTGCGCCGCTACTCGCACGTCGGCACCGGCAACTACCACCCCAAGACCGCCAGGCTGTACGAGGACCTCGGCCTGCTGACCGCCGACCCGCAGGTCGGCGCGGACCTCTCCGACCTCTTCAACCGGCTTTCCGGCTACTCCCGCCGCGAGACCTACCGCCGCCTCCTGGTCGCCCCGAGGTCTCTGCGCGACGGGCTGATCGCCCGTATAAACAAGGAGATCACGCACCAGCGGGCCGGGCGCAGCGCCTACGTCCGCATCAAGGTCAACTCGATGGTCGACGAGGCGATCATCGACGCCTGCTACCGGGCCGCCATGGCGGGCGTACCGGTGGACATCTGGGTACGCGGCATCTGCGCGATCCGCCCCGGCGTCCCCGGCCTCTCCGAGAACATCCGGGTCCGCTCGATACTCGGCCGTTTCCTCGAACACTCCCGGATCTTCTCGTTCGGCAACGGCGGCGAACCCGAAGTGTGGTTCGGCAGCGCCGACATGATGCACCGCAACCTCGACCGCCGGATCGAAGCACTGGTCCGGGTCACCGACCCCGCCCACCGCGCCGCGCTCAGCCGGCTCCTGGAGACCGGCATGGCCGACACCACCTCCTCCTGGCACCTCGGTTCCGACGGGAACTGGACCCGGCACGCCACGGACGCGGACGGCCAACCGCTGCGGCACGTACAGGAAATGCTCATTGACGCCCGGAGGCGCCGGCGTGCGACGCCATGACCACCAGACGACGCAGGCGGACCTTACGGCAGGGGCGGTGCTCGCGCCCTACCTGCAGGAACAGGCCGCCGAATTCCTGCGCAGCCTGCGCCTGCACCGCGAGAACAGCGCCCCCACGGGCGCCGGAACCCTCGCAGCCGAGGAGGCCGCCGGTGCCCTGCGCCGATCGTCCCGCCGGATCGGCGGCACGCTGCACACCTTCCGGGCGGCGCTGGACGCGGCCTGGGCCGAGCAGCTCCGCACCGAACTGGCCTGGCTGTCGGGCACCCTGGCCCGGGAGCACGCCTACGCGACCCGGCTGAACCGGCTCCTCGAAGCTCTCCACACCCTGTCCGGCACCTCACTGCCCACCGCCCGCACCGGGCCCGGCTCCGACGCCGCCGGTGACAAGGAGCGCGCCGCCCTCGGCGTCGGCGCGGCCCGCGCCGGGGCACTGCTCGAACGGCAGCTGACCCTCGCCCGGACCCGCGCCCACTCCGCGGCGCTCCAGGCGCTCGGCTCCTCCCGCTTCCACGCGGTGGCCGACGCCGTCGCGCTGCTCGCCTCCGAGGTGCCGCTCGCCGCGTCGGCCACGGCTCCGGCCGAGGAGATGCTGCACGGTCCCGCCGACCGCGCCGAACAGCAGCTGCTCGGTGCGGTGGCCGCGCTCCCCTCGAACGGGGCGGTCGAGCCGTACAACGAGGCGCAGGACGCGCCCTGGCACCGGACCCGGCTGCTGCTGCGCCTGCACCGGTACGCCCACGAGGTGGTACGGGGCGCCCCCGACCCGGTCCTGGTCGCGCCGGGGCACGCGCTCGATCTGCACCGGGATGCGGCGGAGGCGGCCGCCGCGGCAGCATCGGCGGCCCGCACGCCCCGGATCGCACCCGCGACCGCGTACGCCCTGGGGGTGCTCCACGCCGACCAGCGGCACGAGGTGGAGGCGGCGCGCAGTGTGTTCCGGGAGAGCTGGCCGTACGCGACCGCGGCGGTGATCGCACCGTGAGGAGCGGGCCTGTGCTGGCCGCGGGGTGCGTGCTGTGGCGCCGGTCGGAGCGCTCCGGCGAGCTGGAGATCTGCCTGGTCCACCGACCCCGTTACGACGACTGGTCGCATCCGAAAGGCAAGCTGAAGCGCGGCGAGTCCGCGCTGGACGGCGCCCGGCGCGAGGTCCTGGAGGAGACGGGCCACCACTGCGCACCGGGCACCCCGCTGCCCACGGTCCGGTACGCCGTGAACGGGCGTCCCAAGGAGGTCGCCTACTGGGCGGCCGAGGCGACCGGTGGCGCCTTCGTACCGAACGCAGAGGTCGACCGGGTGAGCTGGCTCTCCCCGGCGGCGGCCCGTACCCGCCTCACCAGGCCGCACGACCGGGATGTGCTGGACGCCTTGCTCGCCGGCCTGCCGAGCGCCTGACCGGGACGAGGATCAAGCCCGTCCGGCGTCGAGGACAGAACCCTCGCCCCGGACGGGCCCCAGGAACCGCACCGCCCGACACGGTTCACCTCCTGTTCACTCTCCCCCGTAAACCGCTTCACCTGTTCTGCCTAACTTCGGCAGTGCACGGTGCGCGGCGCGACGCCGGAGCACCCACAACATCGCACGCCGTCGTAGAACGAAAAAGACCTCGGCGGCTCCTGGAAGGAACACCCGAAAAGTGAAGCTTCAGCGCAAGAACCGGCTTCGTGCCACCGCGCTCGGTGCCCTCGCCGTCTCCGGCGCCCTGGTCCTCACGGCGTGCGGTTCGGACAACAACAGCGACGGCACCACCGGCGGCAACGGCGGCAAGACGAGCGCCTCGTCGAACATCAAGTGCGACGACGCCAAGGGCCAGCTGCTCGCCTCCGGCTCCAGCGCGCAGAAGAACGCCATGGACCTCTGGATCAAGGACTACATGGCCGGCTGCTCGGGCGTCGAGGTCAACTACAAGTCGTCCTCCTCCGGTGAAGGCATCGTCGCCTTCAACCAGGGCACGGTCGGCTTCGCCGGTTCCGACTCGGCGCTGAAGCCCGAAGAGGTCGTCGAATCGAAGAAGATCTGCAAGGGCGGCCAGGGCATCAACCTCCCGATGGTCGGCGGCCCGATCGCCATCGGCTACCACCTGGAGGGCGTCGACAACCTCACGCTGGACGCCCCCACCCTCGCCAAGATCTTCGACGGCAAGATCAAGAAGTGGAACGACCCGGCGATCGCCAAGCTCAACAGCGACGCGAAGCTCCCGGACAAGGCCATCCAGGCCTTCCACCGCTCCGAGGACTCCGGCACCACCCAGAACCTCGGCAAGTACCTGGGCACGGCCGCCCCGAGCGACTGGAAGTACGAGGCCGAGAAGAAGTGGCCGTCCCCCGGTGGCCAGGCCGCGTCCGGCTCGGCCGGTGTCGCCGCCCAGGTGAAGCAGGTCGACGGCGCGATCGGCTACTTCGAGCTCAGCTACGCCACCTCGCAGTCGATCTCCACCGTCGACATCGACACCGGTGGCTCCGCCCCGGTCAAGGCGACCCCGGAGAACGCCTCCAAGGCCATCGCCGCCGCCAAGATCAAGGGCACCGGCAAGGACCTGGCGCTCGACCTCGACTACACCACCAAGGCCGACGGCGCCTACCCGATCGTCCTGGTGACGTACGAGGTCGTCTGTGACAAGGGCAACAAGGCCGAGACCCTGCCCACGGTCAAGTCCTTCCTGAACTACACCGCCGGTGACGAGGGCCAGAAGCTCCTCACCGAGGCCGGTTACGCGCCGATCCCGACCGAGATCAACGCGAAGGTCCGCGAGACCATCGCCTCCCTCTCGTAGCCGAGGAACGCAGCCGGGGCACGCAGCCCGAAGGCACGCAAGCACCACTCAGCAACACCCGTAGCAACGTCAGCAACACCTGACGGGCCGGTCCGGTGCACCCCTCCGGACCGGCCCGCCACCACCCATCCGGTGCACCGCCGCCAGGGGAGCCCACCGCTCCCCCACACAGACCGGAAAGACCATGGCTTCCACCACACCGATAGACACGCCGCCGGCACCGCCGACGGCGCGCAAGCCCGCCAGGCCGAAGACCGGGCGCGTGGGCGACAAGATCTTCCTGGGCCTCTCAAAGGGCTCGGGCATTCTGCTGCTCGTGATCATGGCGTCGATCGCCGTGTTCCTCACCTACCGCGCCGCGCTCGCCGTCTCCGAGAACGAAGGCAACTTCTTCACCACCTTCGACTGGAACCCGGCCGGCGACCCCCCGGTCTTCGGCATCGCGGTCCTCCTCTTCGGCACGGTCGTCAGCTCGGTCATCGCGATGGTCATCGCCGTCCCGGTCGCTGTCGGTATCGCCCTGTTCATCTCGCACTACGCGCCGCGCAAGCTGGCCGCGCCCCTCGCGTACGTCGTCGATCTGCTCGCCGCAGTGCCGAGCATCGTGTACGGCATCTGGGGCGCCCTCGTCCTGGTCCCGTACCTGGAGGGCCTGAACCTCTGGCTCGACCAGTTCTTCGGCTGGACGTACGTCTTCGAGAAGACCGAGGTCGGCGTCGCCCGCTCGCTCTTCACCGTCGGCATCCTGCTCTCGATCATGATCCTGCCGATCGTGACCAGCGTCAGCCGCGAAGTCTTCCTCCAGGTCCCGAAGATGAACGAGGAAGCCGCCCTCGCCCTCGGCGCCACCCGCTGGGAAGTCATCCGCCTCTCGGTGCTCCCCTTCGGCCGCTCCGGCGTGATCTCCGCCTCGATGCTGGGCCTGGGCCGTGCGCTCGGCGAGACGATGGCCGTCGCCACGGTCCTGTCGCCGAGCTTCGTCATCTCCGGGCATCTGCTCAATCCGGGCGGCGGAACCTTCGCCCAGAACATCGCCGCGAAGTTCGACGAAGCCGACGAGTTCGGGCGCGACGCCCTGATCGCCTCCGGCCTCGTGCTCTTCGTCCTCACCCTGCTGGTCAACGGCGCGGCCCGACTGATCATCGCCCGCCGCAAGGAATACTCGGGGGCCAACGCATGAGCCAGGCAGCCAACACCGGCATCCAGGAACGGCCCGCCCCGATGGCGCCCACACGCAAGACCAGCCTCAGCAGCCGGGCCCTGCCCCGCTGGGCCCCCCTCGCCTTCGCGGCTGTCGCGCTGGCGCTGGGCGTGGGCATCGGCGCGGCGGCGGGCTGGCGCAGCCACACCCAGTGGGGACTGCTCTCCGCCCTGCTCTTCCTCGTCATCTCGTACGTCACGACGACGGTTGTCGAGAACCAGCGCCAGGCCAGGGACCGCCTCGCCACCAGCATCGTCTGGGTGTGCTTCCTCCTTGCCGTCGTCCCGCTGTTCTCACTGATCTGGACCACGGTCAGCCGTGGCGCCAAGGTCCTCGACGGTTACTTCCTGACCCACTCCATGGCCGGTGTCCCCGGCATCGAGGCGGGCGGCGGCGTCTACCACGCGCTGATCGGCACCCTGGAGCAGGTCGGCATCGCCACCCTGATCTCCGCCCCGATCGGCCTGCTGACCGCCGTCTACCTGGTGGAGTACGGCAAGGGCGCGCTCGCCAAGGCCGTCACGTTCTTCGTCGACGTGATGACGGGTATCCCGTCCATCGTCGCCGGTCTCTTCATCCTGTCGATCATGCTGATGGCGGAGCTCCAGCCGTCCGGCTTCATGGGTTCGCTGGCCCTGTCGATCCTGATGATCCCGGTCGTGGTCCGCTCCACCGAGGAGATGCTCAAGCTCGTCCCGAACGAGCTCCGCGAGGCATCGCTCGCCCTCGGCATCCCCAAGTGGCGCACCATCCTGAAGGTGGTTCTCCCCACCGCGATCGGCGGTATCACCACCGGTGTGATGCTCGCGATCGCCCGGATCGCCGGGGAGACCGCGCCGATCATGCTGCTGGTCTTCGGCAGCCAGCTGATCAACCCCAACCCCTTCCAAGGTGCACAGTCCTCGCTCCCGTTCTACATCTGGGAGCAGTACAAGATCGGCAGCGAGCCGTCGTACGACCGTGCCTGGGCCGCCGCTCTGGTCCTGATCGCCTTCGTCATGATCCTCAATCTGGTGGCCCGCGGCATCGCCCGCTGGAAGGCCCCGAAGACCGGCCGCTGACCGCGGCACGAAAGAAGCAGTGATTCAGATGGCCAAGCGCATCGACGTCAGCGGCCTGTCCGCCTACTACGGCTCCCACCTCGCCATCGAGGACATCTCGATGACCGTGGAGCCCCGCTCCGTGACCGCCTTCATCGGCCCGTCCGGCTGCGGCAAGTCCACCTTCCTGCGCACCCTGAACCGTATGCACGAGGTCACCCCCGGTGGCCGCGTCGAGGGCAAGGTGCTGCTGGACGACGAGAATCTGTACGGGGCGAACGTCGACCCGGTCACCGTGCGCCGCACGGTCGGCATGGTCTTCCAGCGTCCGAACCCGTTCCCGACCATGTCGATCTTCGACAATGTCGCGGCGGGCCTCAAGCTGAACGGCTCGTACAAGAAGAGCGAGCTGTCGGACATCGTCGAGAAGTCCCTGCGCGGCGCCAACCTCTGGAACGAGGTCAAGGACCGGCTGAACAAGCCCGGCTCCGGTCTCTCCGGCGGCCAGCAGCAGCGCCTGTGCATCGCCCGCGCGATCGCGGTCGAGCCGGAGGTGCTGCTGATGGACGAGCCGTGCTCCGCCCTGGACCCGATCTCCACCCTCGCCATCGAGGACCTGATCGGCGAGCTGAAGGAGCGCTTCACGATCGTCATCGTGACGCACAACATGCAGCAGGCGGCCCGTGTCTCGGACCGCACGGCGTTCTTCAACCTCGCCGCGGTCGGCAAGCCCGGCAAGCTCGTGGAGATCGACGAGACGGAACGCATCTTCTCCAACCCGTCCGTTCAGGCAACCGAGGACTACATCTCGGGCCGCTTCGGATAAACCCCAGGATGGCCTTGAGGTGCTGCATGGCGGTGCCACCGCAAGGCGAAGGGGCCGCCCCCACTCCCCGCAGAGGGAGTGGGGGCGGCCCCGTTTCCGCGAAAGGTCGAAGCGGCCACCGGACGACCCCGGCAACCCCGCCGCCCCATCACCCGAACAGCAGCACCACAACCCCGTAACTGGCGGCAGCGACCAGCCCCGCGGCCGGCATCGTGATGAACCACCCCAGGATGATGTTCTTGGCAACACCCCACCGCACCGCGCTCACCCGCTTCGTGGCGCCCGCACCCATGATCGCCGAGGTGATCACATGCGTCGTGGAGATCGGCGCGTGAAACATGAACGCCGAGCCGAACATGATCGCCGCGCCCGTCGTCTCCGCGGCGAACCCCTGCGGCGGGTCCAGCTCGATGATCTTCCGGCCGAGCGTCCGCATGATGCGCCAGCCACCCGCGTACGTGCCCAGCGAGAGCATCAGCGCGCAGACGATCTTCACCCAGACCGGAATCGGGTCGTTCGGGCTCTCGACATCGGCGATGACCAGGGCCATCACCACGACACCCATCGTCTTCTGCGCGTCCTGCAGACCGTGGCCGAGCGCCATGCCCGCGGCCGAGACCGTCTGGGCGATCCGGAAGCCGCGCTTGGCCTTGTGCGGGTTGGCCTTCCGAAATATCCACATGATCGTGACCATCACCAGATAGCCGACGACCAGGCCGATGACCGGCGAGAGGAACATCGGGATGATGACCTTGTCGAGCACCCCGTCCCAGTGCACCAGCGTCCCGCCGGCGAGCGCCGCACCGACCATGCCGCCGAACAGCGCGTGCGAGGACGAGGACGGCAGCCCGAAGTACCAGGTGACGAGGTTCCAGATGATCGCACCGACGAGCGCGGCGAAGAGGATTCCCATCCCCTTGTTCCCCTCGGGGGTCGCGATCAGACCCTCACTGACGGTCTTGGCGACACCGCTGCCGAGGAATGCACCGGCAAGGTTCATCACCGCGGCCATCGCCAGTGCCGCACGTGGTGTCAGTGCACGGGTGGAGACGGACGTGGCGATGGCATTCGCCGAGTCGTGGAAGCCGTTCGTATACGTGAAGCCGAGCGCGACACCGATGGTCACGATCAGCGCAAAGGTGTCCACGTGGTTCAGGACTCCTTGACCGCGATGGTCTCCACCGTGTTGGCGACATGCTCGAACGCGTCCGCGGCCTCTTCCAGCACGTCCACGATCTGCTTGAGCTTCAGCACCTCCATGGCGTCGTACTTGCCATTGAAGAGATGGGCCAGCAGCTTGCGGTGGATCTGGTCGGCCTGGTTCTCCAGACGGTTGACCTCGATCCAGTACTCGGTGAGGTTGTCCATCGTCCGCAGACCCGGCATCGCCTCGGCGGTCAGCTCGGCCGCCCGGGCCAGCACCTCGATCTGCTGCGCCACACCCTTGGGGAGTTCTTCGACCTGGTACAGCACGACCAGGTCGACGGCCTCCTCCATGAAGTCCATGATGTCGTCGAGCGACGATGCGAGGTTGTAGATGTCCTCGCGGTCGAACGGCGTGATGAAAGAGGAGTTCAGCTGGTGGAAGATCGCGTGGGTGGCATCGTCCCCCGCGTGCTCCGCTGCCCGCATGCGCTCCGCGATCTCGACTCGGGAGGCAGAGTCCGCCCCGAGCAGTTCCATCAGGAGTTTCGAGCCCGTGACGATGTTGTCCGCGGATGCGGAGAACATGTCATAGAAGCTCGTCTCCCTGGGGGTCAGACGAAAGCGCACGTGGGGTCCTCGGGGTGCTTTGGATTCGGTCAGGCTGATGCTAGGTGCATCATCCGGCCACGGCTAACCGGCATTCTTCAGTGTCGCGCATCGGGCACTGTGCTCAGCACGGGCCCCCGGTCACGTTTCGGCAGAATTCGTTAGGATATACCCACCAGGGGTATATAAACGGCAGGGTAAAGGGAAAACGGGAGGCAGCAATGACCACCACCGAGGCCGCCGCGACCACCGCCGCCACCGCGGAGACGGAGCCGGTCGTCACCGACCACGACCGGGGTATTCACGGCTATCACCACCAGAAGGCCGAGCACCTCAAGCGGCTGCGCCGGATCGAGGGCCAGATCCGCGGTCTGCAGCGCATGGTCGACGAGGACGTCTACTGCATCGACATACTCACCCAGGTCTCGGCGTCCACGAAGGCGCTCCAGTCCTTCGCGCTCCAGTTGCTGGAGGAGCACCTGCGGCACTGCGTCGCCGACGCGGCAGTCAAGGGCGGCGCGGAGATCGACGCGAAGGTCGAGGAGGCCACGAAGGCCATCGCCCGGCTGCTCCGTACCTGATACGGGGGAGATGCCTGGTGCGAGAGGAGTGCCCGGTGCGGGGCAGGGCCTGATGCGGGGCGGGGCCTGATGCGGGGCGGGGCCCCGCACTCACCCCCGGTGGTCGGCCTGCCGGGGGACGGCGGTTCGTTCGGCGAGCACCCGGACGTTCAGCACCTCGTCGATACGGTCCGCACTGAGCCGTTCTCCGATCACGGCCGACGCGGCGATCATCAGCTCACCGCAGAGCTCGATCTCGGCGAGGGCCACATGGTCGGATACGGTCCGCGTGCCGAGCGTCACCACGTCACTCACCTCTCACTGCCGTCACCGACTTCCTAGCGTAGGGAGTGGACCACACGCCGCGCATGGCACGGACGGACCATTTCGCGTCCGCCGACATGCCTACGCCCCCGCCTTCGTCAGTGCCCTCGCCCGTGTGCCGCTCGGCTATCTCTGTCGGATCTTCCCGGTGTAGATGTCGCGATCGTCCGGCAGTCGTACGGAGACCGGTACCCCGAATCCGTACAGCAGCGTCGTCGACACCACCTCCACCGCCGGCCCCTCGTTGGCGAAGCTGAACCGGTGACGCACCTTGCGCAGCCGCCCCTGTTCGTCCAGATACGCGTCGAACGGCACCGTGTCCGTGTGGAACCCTTTCGCCGCCGCGGCCAGTGCCCCGCGCGATTTCGGCGAGGCCTCGCGCGCCGCCCGGCCGATGTCCGAGATCCCCCGGTAGTGCCGCACGGCCACCCCGGCGAGCTCGGTCCTTCCTACATACGTCACCTGCCGCGCCCCGCGCAGCAGTTCGGCGGCGGCCATCGGATCGGTCACTCCGCCGGTGACCAGATTGCCGTCCTCCAGGGTCGTCGTGTCGATCCTGACCCACTTGTCCGCGGGCACTCCGGCGCCGCGGTTCATCATGTAGAGCGCGCCGGGGGCCAGCAGTTCGGTGATGGGACGGTGCTCGTCCTCGCCGGCGGCGTCCTCGGGCAGCACGACCTCGAGCCGGCCCACCTGGTTGCGGAAGTCGTACGTCCCCCGGCCCCTGATCGTCACCCGCGTCCCGCCCGCCGCGGTCTCCATCGACGTACGCACCTCGGCGCTCCCGGCGGCGGGCCGGGCTCCGGCACCGGGGGTGGCGGCCCCGGTCACCGTCCCCGTCCCGGTCCCGCGCACCGTCCCCGCGAGCACCGCGGCCGCGCGGTGGACCGCGTCGAGGGAGTCGACCCCGCCCCGTTCATCGGCCACGGCACGGTCGCCGCCGCCACCGCCGCCCGAGCATCCGGCGGTCGCCGCCATCACGCCCACCACGGCAAGGGCGCAGACAGCGCGCGCCCCGCCTCCGGACCTGTGCTGCTGCACCACCATCGCCTGCCAACCCCCAACGACGTACCGCTTGCCCGAGCCCCCCATCCGTTCCGCATAACGACAGCCCGTGTCCCCCGTCACGCCGCTCCCGTACGCCACACCGCCGGGTGGCCGTGCCCAGTACCGTGGACGGGTGTACGTCCAACACACCGATGAGGTCCCGCAGACTCCCCTCACCCCCGCGTCCTCCGGGCACGAGCCCACGACGGTGGAACGCGGCTCGTTCTGCACCGCCCGCTGCGGCTGCGGCTGGTCCGGGCCGGCCCGCCGCTCCCGGGACCGGGCCCGCACGGACGCCGCGGAACACAGCACGGCGTCCTGACTTCCTCTCCCACTCTCCTGACCTCTCCCCCACCGACCGGCCCTGAGCGCCACGACCCGGAGGTCCGATGAACCTGCCGCCCCTGCCCGACCGGCGCACCCTGCTCACCGCGGGCGCCGCAGCAGCACTCACCGGCGTCACCGCGACCGCCTGCAGCGCCGCATCCGGCTCCGGTTCCGCAACCGGTGACGGCGACAACTCCTCGGGCACGTCGGGCACCACGGGCGGCACCACTCCTGCCTCACCGGCCTCATCGGTCCCGTCGAAACCCTCCCCCTCCGGCCCGGCGAACTGGCCCGCCCTGGCCAAGAGCCTCGACGGCATCCTCGTACGCCCCCAGGACGCGGCCTACCCGACCGCCCGTCAGCTCTACAACACCCGCTTCGACGGTCAGAAGCCCGCTGCGGTCGCCTACGTCAAGCACGAGGCGGACATTCGCGAGTGCCTGGCCTTCGCCCGCCGCACCGCCACCCCCGTGTCCATCCGCAGCGGCGGTCATTCCTACGCCGGCTGGTCGAGCGGCAACGGACGCCTTGTCCTTGACGTCTCGTCACTGTCCCGCGTCGACAGGAACGGCACGATCGGTGCGGGCGCCAAGCTCACCGACGTCTACCGGGGCCTCGCCCGCCACGGCCTGACGATCCCCGGCGGCTCCTGCCCCACGGTCGGCATCTCCGGCCTCACCCTCGGCGGCGGCCACGGTGTCGCCTCCCGTGCGTACGGCCTGACCTGCGACAGCCTCACCGCGGCGACCGTCGTCACGGCCGACGGCAAGACCCTCACCGTGGACGCCAAACACCACCCGGACCTCTTCTGGGCGCTGCGCGGCGCGGGCAACGGCAACTTCGGCGTGGTCACAGAACTGACGTTCCGTACCCGCCCGGCCCCGCAGACCGTCACCGCGTACATGTCCTGGCCGTGGTCGCGCGCCCGGGCCGTCGTCCAGGCCTGGCAGGAGTGGGGGCCGTCCCAGCCCGATGAGATCTGGTCCTCGGCCCATCTCGACGCGGGCCCGGGCGGCGGCCACCCGACCGTCTCGGTGGCCGCGTTCAGCCTCGGTACGTACGGCGACCTGCAGAACGCCGTGGACCGCCTCGCCGACCGGATCGGTGCCTCGGCCTCCTCCGTCTCGCTGCGCCGCCGCAGCTACCAGGAGTCGATGCTCGTGTACGCGGGCTGCTCGGGCATCACCGACGCCCAGTGCCATCTGCCGGGCACGACGCCCGGCCGCACCCCACAGGGCACGCTCCAGCGCGAGACGTACGCCGCCGCGTCCGACTTCTACGACCGCTCCCTGTCCCCGGCGGGCGTGAGTGCCCTGCTCGACCGGGCCGAGGCGTTCACCCGGATTCCCGTCACCCGGAGTGGAGGCGGCGGCTCCATCATGCTCACCGCACTCGGCGGGGCGATCAATCGGGTCTCCCCGCAGGCGACGGCCTTCGTCCACCGCCGCTCACGCGTACTCGCCCAGTACATCGGTTCCTGGAGACCCGGCACGGCGGGCAGCGCCCAACAGGACTGGCTGAAAATCACCCACGCGGCGATGCGCCGGTACGCGTCCGGAGCGGCGTACCAGAACTACACGGACCCGACGCTGACCGACTGGCGCCGGGCCTACTACGGCTCGGCGGCCGACCGTCTCACCCGGCTGAAGAAGCAGTACGACCCCGGCCGCCTCTTCGCTTTCCCACAGGCTCTCTGACGTACGGCGATGCCCGTGACGTACGGTCACGGGCGTGACGTATGGCCACGGGCTCGGCGTCCGGCCACAGCACCGGCACCGGCACCGGCCACCGATGGTCCCGGTCGCCTCCTACGCGGCCAGGTCCTTCTCGCCGTCCCCGTCGCCCGTCCGTGGCCGCGGCTCGGGAATCCCGAACGCCCCGGCCCGCCCGTCCGCCGTTGCGGACGGCTCCGGCCGGCGCGACCGTACGAGCCATCCGAGCCGGTCCGAACGGGAGACGGCCGCCACCAACGGGGTCAGCAGCATCATCGCCAGCGGGGCGAGCAGCAGAGCGACTGCCGTGCCGAGCGCGAATCCGCCGATGACGTCGGTCGGGTAGTGGACACCCATGTAGATCCGGCAGAAGCCTTCCAGCAGGGCGAGCGCGATCGCGGCGATGCCGAACTTCCGGTTGGCCACGAAGAGCCCGACGGCCAGAGCCATCGCCATCGTGGCGTGGTCGCTCACGAAGGAGAAGTCGTTCTTCCCGTCCACCAGGACATCCAGCCCCTGGTGATCCCGGAACGGACGCGGCCGCTCCACGAAGCCGCGGATCGGGATGTTGATGAGCAGCGCGATCCCGGCGGCGAGCGGCGCCCAGACGATCCCTGCGACCGCCGTCACCGAATCATCGGCCGTGCCGCGCCGACGCACGCTCCACCAGCACCACAGGACCACCAGGACCATGCCGAGCATGATCCCGTACTCGCCGACGAACTCCATGACCCGGTCGAACCAGGTGGGAGCGGACTTCGCGAGTCCATTGATGTCGTAGAGCAGGCTGACGTCGGGGTTCGACCCATCCATTGCGAGTCCAGCCATCTGCTGCGGCCCCTTGTCTTGTCTGCTGCCGCGGTCCACACCCATGTGCACCGCTTTGACGAACCCCCGTGTCGGTTCGATCACTGCGTGGATCGGTAAATCGGTCATACGTGGATCAGTACTGCGTGGCGGCTCTGTCCGTTGAGGTCTTCCCCGATCAGCGCCGCACGGTCAGTGCACCGCTGTCCGGTCCACCCAGGGAACGACGTGCCTTGTGCGTGCGTTCCACCCTCCATCGAATGATCACCATGACGTTATCGAAGAGTGACTCATCGTCGCAGCTCAGGGCCCAGCCTTCACGGAGAGTTCCGGCCACCGCCGTCCCGGCGTCATGCCGCCGGGAGGGCGGTCGGAAGGGCTGCGGCCCCGTCCTTGGTCACGCGCGTCGCACCGAAGTAGTCGGGCGTGTCGATCTTGTCGAACCGGATCACGGCCCCGGTGTACGGAGCGTTGATCATGTACCCGCCCCCGACGTACAGCCCCACATGGTGGATGGCCCGCGAGTTGTTCAGATCGTCCGAAAAGAAGACCAGGTCACCGGGGAGCAACTCGTCCCGCGAGGGGTGCGGCCCGGCGTTGTACTGATCGTTCGCCACCCGGGGCAGCTCGATGTCCACGGTGCGGTACGCGGCCTGGGTCAATCCCGAACAGTCGAACCGCCCGCCCTGCTCCGCCGTACCGTTGCCGCCCCACAAGTACTTCGTACCGAGCTTCTTCTGCGCGAAGTAGATCGCCCCGGCCGCCTGCTGCGAGGGCTGCACCCGTCCGACGGGCCGGGCGAAGCTCTTCTCCAGGGACCGGATGATGGTGACGTAGTTCTGCGTCTCCGCGATGTCCGGAACCCCGCCCGACCGGATCACCCGGTACGCACCGGCGTTGTACGCGGCCAGCATGTTGTCCGTCTGATCCCCCGGCACCTTCTTCACGTACCCGGCCAGTTCGCAGTCGTACGAGGCGGCGGACGGAATCGCATCGGCCGGATCCCATACGTCCCGGTCCCCGTCCTTGTCCCCGTCGATCCCGTGACCGGCCCAGGTGCCCGGGATGAACTGGGCGATGCCCTGAGCGGCGGCGGGACTCTCGGCCCGGGGGTTCCACCCGCTCTCCTGGTACAGCTGGGCGGCCAGCAGGGCCGGGTTGATGGCGGGGCAGAGGTTGCCCCACTTCTCCACCAGGGGCTGGAATTTCGCGGGCACGGCCCCCTTCGCCAGCCCGACGGCTCCGCCGCTGCCGGAACTGACGAGTCCGGCAGCGGCGGAGTACGTACCGACGACGAGCAGCGCCACGAAGCACATGGCCATGCCGACACCGATGCCACCAACCACCCAGAATTTCCGCACCCCTCAACCATCCCCCATCGGGACCGGGTTCATGAGCGGTTTCGCGGGTGTGTACGAATCATCCGGGTTTTCATCAGGGTCGTCGACCGGCGGCTCCGACGCACTGACTCGCCATCAGGATGCTCCGGCCGACCAGTAGTCGGAGTGCACGTTGGGGCGCGGAAGGGGGTACACCCCTTCGTAGGCAGGTCCGTTCGGCTCGGAGGTGGAGTCGGCGACCTTCGACTCCTTCACGCAGGGGCTGTCCGCTTCGAAGAACGCCTGCCCGTTGCCGCGGAAACTCACACTGATGCCGAAGCCGGCCTTCGTCTGTGCGTAGACCGCCGGGAACTCCTTGTCGTTGTTCTTCGCCTTGATGCGGTAGTCGCTCTTGCGCCAGAACTTCTCGACCTGGTCCAGGAAGCTCTGCCGGCGCTCCGCGGACACGATGGTCATCACGGTGCGCCTGCGCGTCACATCGCAGCTGCCCGTCGTCGTCGGGCCGTGCGCCCACTGCACCTCGGGACTGATCTCCTTCAGTACGGCGTCGAGCATGCCGTCGGACCGTTCGGCGGCCTCCTGCATGTCCATGCCGCTCTCCTTGGTGCTCTTGCTGCTCTTGATGGTCCCGGCGCTCTCACTGCCGCTCGATTGTCCGCTGTCGTTGCCGCAGCCGGACAGTGCGAAGCCGAAAGCCAGGGCCACCGCAACGATCTGGAACCTTCGCTTCATCGCTGTTCCTCCATCTTGAGCCTGTCGGAGTGTCCCGACACGATCAGAGCGATGCTGTCCGCCGACATAGCGTCTCGTACCGGATCGAAGTAGTTGGAGTGCGCATCGAAGCTCACCCCGTCGCCGCTGATCAGGGGCTGGCCCGGGGCGACCGGGAACCGCGTGCCCCCGAAAGCCTTGCTGGCCGGGTCCTTGCCGAACCAGAGGTCGTCGTCGCCCGGGTCGGCCAGGTCTCCGGCGAAGTATGCACCGGCGGGCCCTCCCAGAAGCATCCCGATCGCACCCACGACGGTCTGTGTCTTGGACGGGAGCTTGGTCACCGGATCGTTGGCGGCGGCGCCGACGAATACGTGCCCGCTGCCGACGCCGAGGTCCACGGCGCGGTCCACGCCCACCCCCGGACTGCCGACCAGGATGATGTCGTCCACCCCCGGAATACCGCCGTCGCGCTGCGTCGCGGAGCCCACGGTGCGTGAACCGTAGGAGTGCCCGATGGCCGTGATGTGCGGGTCCCTGTTCTGGTTGGTGGCCGCGATACCGCCCATGAAGTCGCTGTAGGCCGCGCCGCCCTTGTCCGCCCGGCCGGTGCCCGCGACCGCCAGGCTGTGCAGCCCGTCCGGCGTCTGCGGTGCGTCGTATCCGAGCCAGACGATCGACGCGGTGGACGAGTCGTAACCCTGGGCGCCGATGGCCGTGTCACGGGCACGCTTGAGGTCGTTCTTCGCGAACTCCTCGTCGAGCGAAGTGTTCAGCCCCGGCACATAGGCCGACACGTTCTTCGAGGTGTCGGGGTTCCCGTAGGAGACGATCGCCCGGCCGTTGCCCTCGTCGCTGATGCCGATCAGGTACATCGGCGGCTTGCTCCCCTCCTGCAGCTGCCGGTCGATCTCCTTCAACGCCGCCAGCTGATCCTTCGACTTGGAGTCGGTCTTCCCCTCCAGCTTCGAAATCAGGTCCGGAAGGTTCTTCCGGTTGGCCGCGTCCCTGTCCGCCACCGGGATGCCGTCCAGATTGCCGATCTTGTCCGGGGAGAGCTCCAGGTACTGATCGCGTTGTTGCTGCGTCAGCCCGTTCCACCAGTCCCTGCGTTGGGCGGCAGTCCCATTGTAGGGAATACGGTCGTTGAGGTATTTGCGCGTCGCGTCCCGTACCGCCGACTCGACGCGACTACCGGAGCCGGGCAGCCCGGCCACCGCGCCGCCGCCCCCGCCGGATGCCTTGGCCATGTCCCGGACGGCGGCTACGTGGTCGCCCTTGTTCCACTTGTCGCCGGCGCCCCGTGCGGCCTGGCCGTACTGGTCGGCAATGCCCTTGACGGTGTCGCCGGGGTTGAAGATGGTGTCGACGGCACCGCTGACGTCGCCCCACAGGCCGTCCTTGCCGACGACGCCGGTGAGGAAGTTGCCGTCCGAGGGGCGGGAGGAGTTGGTGTCCGAGTTTTGTCTACCCGCGTCGACCTGCGTAGAAGAATCGCCGGAGGCGGATCCGGAGGAACCGCCGGCGGTTTCGGAACCACCGGTGCCGTCTGTGCCACCGGAGCCGTCTGTGCCACCGGAGCTGCCGGAGCCACCGGATGAGGCGGAGCCACCGGAATCCGATCCTCCGGACGTGGTGGACCCGCCGGATGTGTCCGAGCCGCCGGACCCCGTGCCCCCGGTCACGGTCGCGCCCTCGGACCCCGCACCGCCGGCGGAATCGGATCCGCCCCCGGTCGAGGTGCCGCCGCCGTTACCCGTATCTGTGCCCTCGCCGGCGACCACGTCGACATCGGGTGCCGGGCAGGCGCTTCCGGTCAGCTGGCAGATGGCGTTACGGATCTCCCCGGTCAGCTGCCCGCCGATACCCGTTGCCACGAGCCCGCCGATGAGGGCCACGACCACGAGGATCATGCCCAGGTACTCCATCGCGGTCTGACCGGCGTCCCGACGCCACTTGATCATCCGCGCGATGCTGAACGGCCGGTGCTCGGCGCGCTGTTCAGGACTGAGCCTGAACCATTCGCGTGAGCCGGCCCGCAACAACAGGACAACGACCACAACCGGCATCACCAGTTGCGTCACACCCTGCCCGCCGGTGTCCTCGCTCAGTGTCGCCAGGGCGCCGAGGATGAGCCAGGCGTGTACTGCGAGGAGCCCACGCCAGACCCAGACGCCGCCGGTCCGCATGTACAGCGACAGTACGAATCCGGTGACGCCGGGCAGTGCGGCGTACAGCACCATGCCCAGGAGGTGACCGTCGACCGCATCGACGGACGACGCCACGACCAGCGCGTCGATCGCACCCACGACGGTGACGACGAAGAGCAGTCGTACGAGAATCAGCACTGCTTGCAGAGGACGCGACAACGACTGTCTGCCCGGACGGGCCTCGGCAGCGCTTATGCCGGCGCCACCCGGTACTGCTAATTCTCGTATGCCAGACACGACGAGTCTCCCAGCTTGGTGAGTGGGCGCAGCGACAGTTCCCCCCGGTCTCTGTATGCGACCACACCAACACTGGGCGCGGCATGGGCCCCAGGGCCCAATGCAGGACTCAAAGTCCCAGGTGGCCAGCCTGCCCCTTACCCCCACCGACTGGCTTGATATGGGTCATTGGGGATGATGACGTGCCGTCAGGGCGCTCCGGCGGACCAGAAGTCGGAGCGGACGTTGGGGCGGGGGATGATCTCGGCGTCCGCGTAGCTCGGTCCGTTGGGTTTGGTGATCGGATCCGCGACCTCAGATTCCTTGACGCAAGGGCTGTCCACCTCGAAGAAGGCTTGCCCCTCGCCTCCGATGCTCAGGCTGACACCGAAGCCGTCCTTGGTCTGTGCGTAGATAGCAGGAAATTCGACATCCCTATTGACCGCCTTGATTCGGTATTCACTCTTTCGCCAAAACCGATCAACGAGGCCGAGGAGGCTCCCCCTACGCTCTCGTGAAACAATGGTCATGACCGTGCGCCGACGAGTCAAATCACAGCTTCCGATTGTTGTCGGACCGTGCGTCCATTGAACCTCTGGATGAATCTCCTCAAATACTTCATCGAGAATTACGTCGGCCCGATCCGCCGCGTCCTGCATATTCATGCCAGGCCTCCCCGTTCCGCTCAGTGGCAGCCCGCCACCCAAACAAGCAGATAATGCTACATTCATCAGAATGACAGCGATCACAATTGCAGCGATTCGTCTCACCGATGCTCCTCCACCTTGATTCTCTTCGAATGCCCCGAAGTGATCAGAGCGATATTGTCGGCAGACATGGAATCCCTACTGGGATCGAAGTAATGCGAATGCGCTTCCAGGCTGAATCCGTGACGGTTTACCAGCCGTGGCCCAGCGTCAACAGGGAAACGTCTTGCTCCGAACGCTTCGCTAGCCGGGTCTTTACCGAACCAGAGGTCGTCGTCCCCCTGATCGGCAATATCTCCCGCCACGTAACCAATCGCTGGGCCAGCAGCGATCGTTCCCGCAACGCCGACGACAGATTGCTGCTTGGAAGGAAGCTTGGTGACAATGTCATTCTCCGCAGCGCCAACGAATACGTGATCCTTTCCCACGCCGAGATCACTTGCGTGGTCTACACCGACACCAGGACTTCCGACCAGAATGATGTCGTCAACTCCCGGGATTCCGCCATTATGTTGCGTGGCCGCTCCCACTGTGCGCGACCCATACGAGTGACCAATAGCAGTCAAATGCGGATCTTCGTTCTCATTCGTGACTTCCAGTCCGGTCATAAACTCGCCGTATGCGAGCCCACCCTCCTCTGCTCTCTCATTACCCATCACGGCCAACCCTCCGAGCGGGTCGTCAATCGGCTGCTGCGGCGCGTCGTACCCAAGCCAGACAATCGCTGCACTGGATGCGTCGTATTTCCGAGAGCCAAGCGCCGTGTCCCGAGCCCGCTTCAGGTCATCCCGAGCAAATTCCTCGTCAAGGGATGTCCCCAACCCCGGCACATACGCCGAAACATTCCGAGCCGTATCCGGGTTCCCGAACGAGACAATCGCCCGCCCGTTCCCCTGATCCCCAATGCCGAGCAGAAACATCGGAGGCTGCCGCCCCTCCCGCAACTGCCGGTCGATCTCCCGCAGCCCCGCCAACTGCGTCTCCGCCTTCGCGTCGTCCCGCCCCTCCAGCTTCCCCATCAGCAGCTGCAGGTTGTCCCGGTTCGCCGCATCCCTCACCACAGCCGGAATGCCGTCCAAGTTGCCGATCTGGTCCGGGTACACCGCCAGGTACTCTTCGCGTTGTTCGTCCGTCAGGCCGGCCCACCAGGACTTCCGCTCGGCCGGTGAGGCGTCGCGGGGGATGCCGTCTTTCAGGTAGCCGCGTGCCGCGTCCCGTACCGCGGCCGCGTCGCCCGCCGCGTCGGTCCACGTGGCGTCGGGGACCTTCAGGCCCTCCTCGGCCCTCAACTTGCGCAAAATGCGGGCGTACCGCCAGTCGATCTCGGCCGCCGTCCGTACGGCCTTCGCCACCCGGTCCGCGATGTCCTGCGCCTTCGCCACGTTCGGGTTGGGCGCGACCAGGCCCGAAGGCGGCAGGAGGCCCGGCAACGAACCCACCGACGCCGTCCCGCCCGGCAGCGGCTTTCCGTCGATCAGGCCAGCGCCCGCCGCCGGATACGTCACCGAACCGTCCGCGTGCACGGTGAACTTCAGGGACTCCGCATCGTCCAGCGCCTCCCGCAACGCCCGTTGCTGGATGCGCAGCTCATGGGCCAGGCTGTTCAGCGTCGTACGGAGCAGACCGCACTCCGTGTAGACGTAACTCAGGTTCCGGCTCAGCTGCTTGAGCCGCCCGACCGCCGCGTCCGCCGCCGCGCCCCGCTGCGTACCGCGCAATCCGGTCAGGAGTTGCGTCTCGATGCGGTCCCGGCCCGCGTCGGCACGGTTGCTCGCCTTGCCCCACCCGTCGGCCGCACCCTCCAGTTCGCCGCATTTCAGGTCGCGTAACTGCGCCCAGGTGAGCATCATCGCGCCTCACCCCGACCCGACGACGCCACCGGCGCGAACGACGCCTTTACTGTCTCGTTCGTCTCGCCCTGGGCCCGGGCGACGGCCCTCAGCTTCCCGGCCAGCGCCCCGCACTCCCCCCGCGCGGCCTCGAACCGTCGCACCCACGACTCCCGTACCGATCCCAGCTCCGCCAGCGCGGTCAGACCTCCGGTCCCCGTGAGCAGGCCCTCGTGCGCTGTCTCCAGTTCCGACTTCACCGGGCCGAGGTGCGTACACATCCCCTCCGCACCACCGGCGGCCCGTAGCCAGACTCCGTCGCTGTGCTTCAGTACGTCCCTGCCGCCGCCACCCGCCTCGCCCGCCAGATCACTCAGCCGCTGCCGGCCCCCCGGCTGTCCCACCACTGCCACTCCGGCCACCCCGCTCCGTCCTTGATCGTGGAGCGGCACTGTGCCAAATCCCGTGCGGGCGACACGCCGCGCCCACACGCGCCTCAAGGCGTAATTCCCCCGCAGGCCCGGTACGCCAGGCTGTGCAGTTCACCCGAACGGGCGCGGCCGTGCCGCGCCGAGCCCGTTGACCGGATCCCGCCAACACGGGCATTCGTCCCATGTCGTGGGCTTCTGGAGCGAGTTGGCGGCCCCATGGGCATCGCAGGGGCCAGCAGCCGAGCTGATCACGGGAAAGGTGGCCGGGTCGCCTCAGGCCGTCGGCCCACCTGCGGGGTCGGTCGGTTCCGGGTCGGAGGACAGGCGGGCGTGCAGGTGCTCGTCGTGGTACGCGCCGTCGCCGAAGCGGTGGGAGTCGCGCAGCGTGCCCTCGGGAAGGTAGCCGCAGCGGTCGGCCACCCGGCAGGATGCCTCGTTGCCGACAGCGTGGGCGATCTCGATCCGGCGGGCGTCGGCCGTCCTGAAGGCCCAACTGGTCACCGCGCGAGTCGCTCTGGTGGCCACGCTCCTTCCACGGGCGGCCGGCAGCACCCAGTAGCCCATCATCGCCAAGCCGTCCGCACGGTCGACCCAGCGCACGGTGACATTGCCCAGCAGGGCACCGTCGGCAGCGCCCAGCACAGCGAAGGAGGCGACGCTGCCCCGGTCCCAGCCACCTTCGCGAACCTCCAGCAACGCCATGGCTTCGTTGCGGTCGGCTGCCGGGAAGGGATTCCAGAGGGCAATCAGCGGGTCCGCCGCGGCAGCGACCAGGCCGTCCAGCATCACGTCCAGCTCGGCGACTTCCCGGCCCCATGGGCGCAGCAGTACGTCTCCCAGGTCGAGCGTGGCGCGGACGAAGGTCCGCCGGTCGGCGGGGTTCTGGGCAGCGACCGGGGATATGGGGGTGGTGGAGGTATTCATGGCCGCCTTCTTACACAGCCCCCCGGCCCACCGCCAGCGAATTTCCGCCGGTCACGGGAGTGCCGAGCCCGCTCAGCAGACCTCGCCCGGCCCCGCCGCCGTCGCCCGGAGCAGCTCCCGCACCAGGTCGTAGTCGATCGCCTCCGTCCTACGGAAGCGCAGGCAGCCCTTCCCCATGTCCTGCCCGGCCAGCCGTTCCGCGAAAGCCTCACGCACGTCGCTGCGCATCAGGTAGAAGGAGATGTACTGCTTCTGCGAGGCGAACGCGATCTCCGCAGTGCCGTCCCGCTCGTACGCGGGCATCCCGTACGCCATGACCTCGTCGAACCCGGCCAACTCCGCCCGGCACAAATCCCGCAGCCTCGCCAGGGCGTCCCTGCGCTCCTCGGGCACCTCGGCCAGATACCCGGCCACGTCCTTCGCCTCGCTCTTCACCATGCAACGAGGCTATGCCCGCCCCGTACGTCTGTCGCCCGGCCAGCGATCCCCCTCGTCCTCCCCCTTGGCCGCGCACTCCACCCAGAGCAGTTTCCCGCCCTGCCCCGGCAGCCCGCCACGCATGGGGTACGCGCCCCAGCTCTCCGCGTAGAGGGTGACGAGGTAGAGCCCCCGCCCTCGTTCGGCGAGCTCCGCCGGGGCCTCGGCGCTCCATTGGAACGGGGCGGGGATGTGCGGGTTGGTGTCCCAGACGCTCAGCCGGATACGACTGCGCCCGGCGTCGCGCAGGCGCAGGGAGTACGCCCCCGAGGAGTGCAGGTAGGCGTTGGTGACCAGCTCGCTCGCCAACAGTTCGGCGGTCTCGGTGAGTTCGCACATGCCGTGTACACGCAGGATGGTGCGGAGGGTGGCGCGGGCCACGCCCGGGGCGCGGGGATCCTGCGGGAGTTGGAGGGTGTACGTCCAGGGCGGGGTTACCGTGGCACTGACCATGGAAGTCTCCGTTCACGGAGGGACGTTGAATCATGGGTTTGCGGTTACCCGGTGACGAGGCCGCTCCGTCGAGCGGGGTACTTCCGGGCGGGTGGCCTGAGTCAGAGATTAAGCTGCTGCAAGGATTGCTTGCAGCAGTTGAACGGAATCCTTGAGCTGAACCACTCGTGTGAGTGACATTCCAACTCGGCTGCTTTCAGGGGAGAGTTCGACATGGCAGGCAGGGCCGCCTCTACCGCACGTCGCGCACGGCTCGGCGCCGAGCTGCGCAAACTGCGGGAACGTGCCGGGATGACCACCACTCAGGCAGCCGACCTCCTGGGTACGAGCTCGGGGCAGCTCAGCAACATAGAGGTGGCGCGGTTCGGTGTGAGCGCCGACCGGGTACGGGTCGCGGCCCACACGTACTCCTGCACCGATCAAGCGCTGATTGACGCGCTGGTCGCCATGACAAGTGACCGCAGGCGTGGCTGGTGGGAGGAGTACCGGGAGATCCTGCCGCCCAAGCTGCTCGACCTGGCCGAGATCGAACACCACGGCACGGGCCTGCATGCGGCGCACAGCATCCACGTCCCCGGCCTGCTCCAGACCGTGGATCACGCCCGGGAGATCTACCGGCAGGCCGTTCCCGAATTGTCTCCACCGGAGATCGAGCACCGCGTCTCCTACCGCATCAAGCGACAGGAAGTGCTCTACCGGACGGACCCCGTCCCCTATCAGGCCGTCATTCACGAGGCCGCTCTGCGCATGATGTTCGGCGGTCCGAATATCGCCCGGGGGCAGCTCCAGCACCTGCTCAAAATGAGCGAGCTACCCCACACGACCATCCGCGTGATCCCCTTCGAGACCACGTACTATCCGGGCTCGGGTCAGTCCGTGTACTACGTACGCGGACCGGTGCCCGCACTCGATACGGCGCAGCTCGACCAGTCGCACGGGCCCGTGTTCATCGACGCGGAAGCCCAGTTGGCCCAGTACCGCCTGCTGCTCGAACGACTCGACGACGCGGCCCTGGACGTCGAGCGGTCCCGGGAACTCATCCACAGGGTCGCCCAGTGCCTGTGAAAGGAACCACGATGTCCGAACACACCTGGCAGAGGTCGTCCTACTGCGCACAGGGCGAAGCCTGCGTGCACGTAGCCGCGGCCCGTACCGGAGCAATAGAACTCACCGAGAGCGGTGACCCCACCGGATCGATACTCCGCACCACACCCGCCGCCTGGGCCGCCCTCGTACGCACCCTCAAGGAAAGCCGCCCCGATGACTGAAATCCCCACCGACCTCACCTGGATCCGCGCCGCTCCCGAGGACGAGGAGGGCCCCGGCCCCTGGATCGAGATCGCCTTCGGCCCGGACGAACTCGTATACCTCCGCGAGACCGGCGACCCCACCAACATCGTCACGACCACCCGCACGAAATGGGACGCCTTCACCAAGGGCGTCCAGGCCGGCGAGTTCGATCACTTCGCCGAACTCGCCGGCGGCCAGGACACAGTGGCACCGGCCTGACCGGAGCCGGCCCGCAGGCAGGACCGTATGCAGTTGGACAGCGTTGCGGACACGGGCGGTGGTGGTGACGCACCAGACCTCAAGACGAACGCGCCAGGGCAAAGCAGGACTTCCCGTACGTCGCCTTCGAAGCCGGGAGTCGGATGAGCCGCACCGGCCACGACGACCGGCGCGACGCCGAGTCGCTTTGACCAGGAAGGTTCGCCGGGTTCGGAATGGCGGAACTCCGCGCGGACGCCTCTGCCGGCGGATAGCGTCGTGTTCACGGCGAAGGAGGGCGAGATCATGGCAGAACGTGTGGTTCCGCCTCGCGTGGTGGCCGCAGAGCGTGTCGCCTCCGAGGCGGGATTCAAGAAGAGTTGCATCCCTGAAGTGGGCAGGTTGCTCAGGCTGGCCGCTGCTGCGAAACCCCACGGAATCATTGCGGAGAGCGGCACCGGCTCGGGAGTGGGAACCGCCTGGCTGCACAGTGGCCTTGGCGCCGGCGCACGCCTGGTTACCGTAGAGCGTGACGAGGAGCTGGCCCGTCGAGCGGCCGGTGTCTTCGAGGACGACGATCGCGTCAGCGTTCTCACTGGGGACTGGCGGCTGCTTGAGCAGCATGCCCCCTTCGACGTCTTCTTCTGCGACGGCGGGGGCAAGCGTGACGACCCCCAGGCGGTCGTCGAGCAGCTTGCTCCCGGTGGCCTTCTCATCCTGGACGACTTCACCCCCTCGCCCCATTGGCCGCCTCGTTTCGACGGCGAAGTGGATGAGCTCCGCCTGTTCTACCTCACTCATCCAGCCCTGGACGCCACTGAAATACTCACCACACCGGCCAGTTCAGCGGTTGTTGCGGCACGCCGCCTCTAGCTGTGGCGGGGCAGGACGTTGATGGCGCTCGCTTGCCGGCGTGCGGCAAGCCGATCGATTCTGGACTTCAGAATCCATAAAGCGTTACAGTGAGAAGCATGGGTAGGCCACGGTCATTCAGAGAGTCCGACGTGCTCGACGCGGCGGCGGGCGAGTTCCGCGTGCACGGCTTCGCCGACACGTCGACCGAGCAGCTCTGTGAAGCGGCGGGCGTGCGGCGCAGCAGCCTCTACAACGCCTTTACCTCTAAAGAGGAACTGTTCGTAAGGGCGCTGGAGCGCTATGTGAACGTCACCTGCGGCAGGCAGGAGTCGATCCTGACCGATGAGAAGCTCAGCGGCGCGGCACGCTTGGCCGACCTGCTCGGTCTCGTCATCGGCGAGGAGCGCAAGGCGGCTATCCGAGGGCACGCCGCTGGATGCATGGCGGTGGCCACACGCATGAATCCGGATCTGGGAGTGCGAGACGCTCGCGTCGAGCGGATCCTCGACGGGGCTCTGCAGCAGCAGATCGCGCTGCTCAGCCAGGCCCTCCGTGCGGGACAGCTCGATGGCACCTTGAGGTCGGACTTGCCGGTGCGGGAGGCTGCGCTGTCCGTCGTCGCCCTCATCTCTGGGCTGCGGGTCATGGCCCAGGCCGGCACTCGACCTGAAGAGCTCGACCGGATCGCACGACTGGCGCTTGGGGCGCTCGCGGCCTGAGCGTCACAGGCGGTCAAGCGTCAGCGTCCTTGTGGGCGTCACTTCCGTATGCCCTGATTTTGAATTCTCGAATACAAAACAATGGATTCTGCCGGTCGACACACGGACTCGTCGATCGGCGGAGGAAGGTCCTGAAGTGAAACGACAGCTCTATGTGCTCATGCTGACGATCCTCGTCGTGGTGATGAGCGAGCTCCAGATCGCCGGAATGATGCCGGCGATCGCCGACGACTTCGGTGTGAGCACCAGCCAAGTAGGCCTGTTGGTCTCCTTGTACGCCTTGGGCATGGCGATCGGAGGCCCGCTGCTCGCCTTCGTCTTCCGGCACAGCCCACCCAAGCGAGCCCTGCTGACCGTGGTCGCGGCCTACGCCGTACTAGAGGTGATGGTTCCGCTCGTGCACGCGTACTGGTGGGTGGCACTGGTCCGCATCCTGACCGGATGCCTGGCCGGTGCCGGGTTCGGACTATCGGTCACCTTCGGGGCACGCCTGGCGCCGCGTCCGGAGAAGATCGGTGAAGCAATCTCGGTCGTGCTCGGCGGAATCATGGTCGGGACCGTGATCGGCCTGCCCTTGTCCCACTTCATCGCCGGCCGGTGGGGATGGCAGTCCAGCTTCTACGTACTCGGGGCCGCCGCGTTCCTGCTGTTCGTGATCAGTACGGTCGCGCTTCCGCCTCTGGCGGCTGCCACTCAGGACGATGCCGCCCAGGACGTACGCAACCTGCGCTCACCCCGGTTGTGGTCTCGGTACCTGGTCAGCCTGCTCACGGTCGGGGCCGCCTACGCTTCCTTCTCCTACTTCACCCCGCTCCTTGAACAGAGCGCCGACTTCGCCACCGACACCACGACCCTGATCCTGCTGGGCTACGGCCTCTGCTCCTACGTCGGCAATCTGATCGTCGGCAAGTTCGCCGACCAGCACGCAGTGAAGGTGCTGCGGTTCGGGCACACGCTGCTGTTCGTCTCACTGGGGCTGCTGGCGCTGCGCGGCCATGTGCCGGCCGTGGCACTCGGGATGGTGCTCGTCGTCGGCCTCGCCGGGGTGACGATGAACCCGGCACTGGTCACCCGGGTGGCCGAAGTCGGTGGTGTCGGCAACCTGGTCAGCACCATGCACACCGCGGTCATCACCATGGGCGTCACCCTGGGGACCGCTATCAGCGCCATCACCATCAGCCTGTTCGGAGACGACCCCGCCGTAGCGATGTGGACCGGCGCGGCCTTTGCCGTCCTGGCCGCCCTGGTGCTCGCGACCCAGACCAGGCGGACGGCGAGCACAAGCCCGATCGTGGCGTCCCTTCCGGCCGGAGGCGAGCAGAGCGCAGAGGTGAAGTCATGACGTTTCAGCCCTCATACATCTAGCCAAGAAGGCTTGCAGGTTCTTGATCACGCCGTGAGGGCCGGTCTGCCGCCGGCCCCGTACGGAACGGTGCGTAACGGCCCCGTCCGGCCGAGGAGAAGCTCGTCGGCGACGAGCGTCAGCACATCGGGGCGGTGCACGGCCAGGGCCGGGGCTGCCATGGGCCAGGCGTCCCGCCATGTGTCCGGCCGCTCGCCCCCGGGCATGACCAACGGCATGAACGACGCCCCGGGCCGGATACTCCACTGGAACTTCTTCATCGGCGGCCACCTGAGCGCCTCGGTGCCCGTACGCCTCGTCGAGCGCACCGAGGCGGGCCAGTTGGTGTGGATGGAGACCGGCACGCCCATGTGGCGTACGAAGCTTCCGCGCGGGGCACACCTGCGGGACATCGCCCCGCACGACCGCCCGGCCGACGGGTACCCCGTGATCGCCGACCGGTGGCCCATGGGCAACGCGCTCTTCTACCAGCCCGCCGACGCCGCGCACTCCGTCCTCTGGCTCTTCAGCCGCAGACAGAAGTTCCGTGGCTGGTACGTAAATCTGGAGCGCCGGGTCCACCACGGCGACGACATCGACATCACCGACCACGAACTCGACATCAATGTGGCCCCGGACCGGAGCTGGCAGTGGAAGGACGAGCAGTCCTTCGCCGAGAAGACCGGCGACCCGGCCTACTGGTCGGCCGACGAAGCGTCAGCCATCCGAAGCGAGGGCACCTCGGTCGCACGGCTCGCCGAGGCCGGAACGTTTCCCTTCGACGGCACCTGGTGCGATTTCCGGCCGCCGCCGACCTGGACGACACCGCCCCGGCCACCCCTCCCACGCCACCCCCTGCTCTGACCAGCCACTGCGCTGACCAGCCCTGCGTAAGAGTCTCGGCCAGGGTGGCGGGATGACAGTCATTGCCCGGGGTCACCCTCCGTGATACACAGAGTAACCATACATATTCGGTCATACACCGATTCGATCCGCAGGTCAGGGCGGTCGGACCGGTCAAACGTGCGAGATCCGGGTAAAGAGAGCCGTCAAGCCGTCGTACGAGAGCAGTTTCATCAGCGAAGATAGAGAGCGACCCGTGTCGTGTGACAGGGGCAATGAACTACCCAACAGGGGCGGTGACTTACATGATCCTGGCAGCTGAAAAGGGCGACATCACCACCATCATCGGCGGAATCGCCCCGAATTGGGGGCCGTTCGGGACCTTGGGCAACGAGGCCCGCGTAATGATCGAGGTCGTGATGGCCATTGCCATCCTGCTCTGCCTCGGCATCGCGGTCTGGGGTGCGGCAAAGCAGCGCATCGGCGCCACGGCACTGCGCGACACATTCAGCGCGGAGCAGGGCAAGGGGCTGATCGTTGCCGGTCTGACCGGTGTGTTCATCATCGGATCGCTGGGCACCTTGTTCACCATCGTCTACGGGATGGCTGTCTGACCGGCTGTCATCCCATGTCAGGGGCAGTCCCGCCCACTCCCACATCACCCGTCCGTCGTGCCCCACCGGCAGAGGTTACGTTTCTCTGATGTCGAGTCACCACACCGCGCCAGCGCGGAAACCCGCACGGCTACCGTCGTACTACCCGGTTCAGGAAACGGTTGAGGGGGCGTACGCGGCATGAGCCTCGGCGACGAGAACGGCTACGGCAGCGGTTCAGGTCGTACGGACGATGGATACAGCACCATCGGCGGTACGCGCCAGACCCGTACCCGCCTCCCCGACGGCGAGGGCGGCGACGGCTACGGCACCCCCCGCCGCCCCGCCCGCAGCTCCCGCTCCCTCGTCACGGTGGTCGGCGTGGTCGTCCTTCTGATCGCGGCTATCGCGTTCGCGAACATGGGCGGAGGCGGCGGAGACGGCAGCGGCGGCGGCTCGGGGAGCGGGGGAAGCAAGCCGGATTCGTCGTCCACGGCGGCCACGGGGACGAAGCCGGTGACGGGGAAGAACGGCTCGATCCCTTCGGGGTTCGCCCATGACGAGCAGGGGGCGCAGAGCGCGGCCGCGAACTACTCCGTGGCGCTCGGCTCAGCCGACATGTTCGACAAGAGCAGTCGTCGCGCGATCGTCACCGCCGTATACGCCCCTGCGGTCGCCGCTGCCCGCCAGGGTGACCTCGACAAGGTTTACTCCGGTCAGGACTTCCTCACCAGCATCGGGCTGAACGCTGACGGCACTGCACCTGCCGGCCTAACCTTCATCTCACGCTCCAACCCGGCCGGCACCAAAATTGTGAAGTTCAACGGCGACACCGCAAGCGTCGCCGTTTGGTACTCAGCCCTGTTCGGGCTAGCCGGTGAAGGTTCCAAGAACCCCGTCTCCGAGAGCTGGTTCACCAACACCTTCGACCTGGCGTGGATCGACGGAGACTGGAAGATCACCGACTTCACGCAGAAGGACGGCCCCACCCCCGTCGGCCGTGACCAGGCTGCTTCCCCTGCCGAAGAGATGGCCAACGCCGTGGAAGAGTTCGGAGGGTTCACGTATGCCCGGTAAACGACCCAGCCGATCCCTTTCACTCGTGGCGGCAGCAACCAGCCTGCAGATCACTCTCGTCATGCTGGCCAGCCGCGCATTCGCTGAGCCCTCGCCGAGCCCGACGCCCAGTGCAAGCAACAACGCGTGCGACCTGATCCGCGGCCCCGCCAAGGACTACTGCGAAAACGGCGACGCAGGCGCCCCCAAAACCGACCCCTCCTCCACCCTCGACAACTCCCTGGACCCCCTCTCCTCCCTCGCCCGAGGCTGCGCCGACGCCGCCGCCTGGATGGTCGGCAATCTCAGCGAGGCCGTGAAGCAAACCGCGAACGTCGACTTCACCAACGAGACCTTCCGGCAGCAGTACGCGATCGTGTTCGCGGCCTCCGCCATCCTCACGCTCGTTCTGTGGCTGTTCGCCGTAGCCAAGCGCGCCATCCGTGGTGTCCCGTTCACCACCGCGATCTCCGAAGCCGTCGGATTCCTCTGGCTGACGGTCATCGCCTCAGCTTTCACCCCGCTCATCCTCTACGTGCTCGTATCCGCCACCGACGGCGTCAGTGACGTGATCGCCTCGGCCACGGGAAACAAGGCCGACGTCTTCTTCGGGTCGTTCGCCGAAGCGCTCAAGAAGGGCTCCGACATCGGCGGCGGGCCGATCATGCTGATCGTCGTCTCGCTCGTCTCGATCCTCGCCGCAGGCGTCCTCTACCTGGAGCTCGTCATCCGGGCCGCCCTCCTCTACGTCGGCGCCCTCCTCGGCACCGTCGTCTACGCGGGCCTCGTCGACAAGAACATGTGGGGCCATGTACGCCGCTGGGCAGGCATCATGATCGCGGTGATCATGGTGAAGCCGGTCATCGTCATCGTCCTCGGACTTGCCGGTGCGCTCTCCACCGACGACGGGCCGAACGCGTTCTCCTCCGTCGTGTCCGGCCTCGCCATCATCCTGCTCGCGATCTTCGCCTCCGCGATGATCTACCGGTTCGTCCCCGGCTTCGGCGACGAGATCCAGGGCGCCCGCACCAACCGCAAGCAGGCCACCGACGGCTCCCAGGCCGCCGCGATGATCAGCTCCCCTGCCGCTCTCGTCTCCCAGGGCATCAAGACCCACAGCAGCCGCAGCGGCCAGAACGGCGGCGACAGCGGCAGCGGCGGGGCCCGGCCCGCCAACCCGGTCAGCGGCGGTGTCGCCGCCCACAGCTCCCGCAACTCCGGCGGCGGGAGCGGAGCCGGCGGCGGATCTGTCCCCTCCGCCGCACCTCCGCCCCGCAGCGGATCGGGGCCGACCTCCGGCACCCCCCACGGCAGCCGCTCCCCCCGAGGTGGCGGATCAGGCAGTTCAGGTAATAACAGCACGGGAGGTGGAGGGCGTTGACGACTCAGTCCCACACGATCGCGCCCCGCCGTACGTATCTCATCGGCCGGGCCCGGCCGAACGCGATCGTCGGCAAGAACCGCGAGACCGGCGAGATCGCGCTGATCATCGCCGGTGCGTTCTTCGGCATGATGAGCGGACTGCTCGTCCCCTACCTGGCCCCACGGATCGTGCTGCTCGCGGGCTTCCCCCTCCTCGCCCTCGCGATCGTGTATCTCCCGTACAAGCACCGCACCCTGTACAAGTGGTTCGAAATCAACCGCAGCTACAAACGCACCCTGCGCCGCGGTACGACCTACCGCTCCGCCGCCATGGAGGCGGGCGTCGGCGCCGACGGGCGTGAGGTCGAGATCGGCCCGCCCCCCGGCATCGGCCGGATCAACTGGCTCGCCGCCCCCTTCGGCCCGGACGAGATCGCCGTACTCCTGCACGCCGACCGCCGCACCGTGACCGCCGCGATCGAGATCGAGGGCCCCGGCGTCGGGCTGCGCGACAGTGAGGACCAGGAAGCGCTCGTCGACCGGTTCGGCACGCTGCTGAAGCATGTCGCCAACGGCGACGGCTTCGTGACCCGCATTCAGATGCTTGCCCGCACCCTCCCCGCCGACCCCGACGCCCACGCCAAGGACGTCGCCCAACGCGGCGACAAGACGTCCCCGGGCTGGCTGCAGGAGTCGTACGACCAGCTGCAGTCCATGGTCTCCACCTCCAGCGAGCAGCACCGCGCCTACCTCGTCGCCTGCATGCACTACACCCGCGAGCTGGCCGCCGAGGCCAATGCCATGGCCCGTGCCGCCCGCCCCCAGGCCGGCCGCAAACTGGACCGGGACGCGGGTCTCGCCGTCGTCATGGCGCGCGAACTCACCGATATCTGCGCCCGCCTCGCCGAGGCCGACATCCGGGTGCGCCAGCCGCTCGGCCAGAGCCGGCTCGCCTCCCTCGTGCATTCGATGTACGACCCCGACCACCCCATCGACCACATCCAGGCCATGACCAAGCGCAACGCCTGGCCCGCCGAACTGGACGCGGTCGAACCGACGTTCCTCCAGGCCAAGACCCGCGAGTCGGCCACCCGCGCGCCCTGGTGCCACTCCACGGCCTGGGTGAAGGAGTGGCCGATGACGCCCGTCGGCGTCAACTTCCTGGCCCCGCTGCTCGTCCACACGCCCGATGTGATCCGTACGGTCGCGGTCTGCATGGACCTCGAACCCACCGAGATCGCCATCGAGCGGATGCTCACCGAGAAGACCAACGACGAGGCGGAAGCCAGCCGTCAGGCCAAGATGAACCGCACCGTCGACCCGCGCGACATCGCCGCGCACGGCCGGCTCGACCAGCGGGGTGAAGATCTCGCGAGCGGCGCGGCCGGAGTGAACCTGGTGGGGTACATCACCGTGTCCTCGCGTTCACCCGAATCCCTGGCCCGCGACAAGCGGACGATCCGGGCCTCGGCCGGAAAGTCGTATCTGAAACTGGAGTGGTGCGACCGCGAGCACCACCGCGCCTTCGTGAACACCCTGCCGTTCGCCACCGGCATCCGTCGCTAACCGAAAACAACCGAGAGAAACGAGAGGGAGGTCGGTCACGCCATGCGAGATCCGCTGTCCGCGCTGTCGGACGCCTTCACCGCCTTCCTCTTCGGGAAGGTGGAGACGACCAGGCTGCCCGTCCGTACGTCGACCGGACAGGCCCAGGCCGTCTACCTGCCCACCGCGGCCCCCGGCCTCGGCGACTCCGGCGTGATCATCGGCCGCGAGGTGTACTCCGGCAAGGGCTACATCTACGACCCCTTCCAGCTGTACGGACAGCAGCTGCCCGCCCCGCACTGGCTGGTGCTCGGCGAGTCCGGCAACGGCAAGTCCGCGCTGGAGAAGACGTACGTGCTCCGCCAGCTCCGCTTCCGCGACCGCCAGGTCGTCGTCCTGGACGCCCAGGGCGAGGACGGCGTGGGCGAGTGGAACCTCATCGCCCAGGAGCTCGGCCTCACCCCGATCCGCCTCGACCCGACCTCCGCGCTCAACGGCGGCATCCGGCTCAACCCGCTCGACCCCACGATCACCACGACCGGCCAGCTCGCCCTGCTCCGTACGATCATCGAAGTCGCCATGGGGCACGGCCTGGACGAACGGTCCGGCTTCGCGCTGAAGGTCGCCCACGCGTACGTCAACGAGACGATCAACGACCGGCAGCCGGTCCTGACCGACATCGTCGACCAACTGCGCCACCCGGAGCCCGAGTCCGCCGAGGCGATGAACGTCGACATAGATGACGTACGGGCCTGGGGCCTGGATGTCGCCCTCGTCCTGGACCGCCTGGTCGACGGTGACCTGCGCGGCATGTTCGACGGACCGACGAGCGTCGGCATCGACCTCGACGCCCCGCTGATCGTCTTCGACCTGTCGCACATCGACCGGAACTCGATCGCGATGCCGATCCTGATGGCGATCGTCGGAGTCTGGCTGGAGCACACCTGGATCAGGCCCGACCGGAAGAAACGCATCTTCCTGGTCGAAGAGGCCTGGCACATCATCAACTCGCCCTTCGTGGCCCAGCTCTTCCAGCGCCTGCTGAAGTTCGGGCGCCGACTGGGTCTCTCGTTCGTGGCCGTCGTCCACCACCTCAGCGACGTCGTCGACGGAGCGGCGGCCCGCGAGGCCGCGGCGATCCTCAAAATGGCCTCGACCCGCACGATCTACGCCCAGAAGGCCGACGAGGCCAGAGCCACGGGACGCGTACTCGGCCTGCCCCGATGGGCGGTCGAGATCATCCCGACCCTCACCCCCGGCATCGCGGTCTGGGACGTCAACGGCAACGTCCAGGTGGTCAAACACCTGATCACCGAGGCGGAACGCCCCCTGGTCTTCACCGACCGCGCGATGACCGAGTCGTCCGCGACCGACCTCCTCCCGGAGGACGTACGCGCCGCCGAGCTGGAGGCGGAGCAGCGCGCGGCACGGATCGAGCACCAACAACGACTGAACGAGTCGTCCGAGTCAACGGTGGCATGACATGGCAGGGCGCGGCGAGGTACGTACCGGCGGCAGCGGAGGCGGCGGCGGCATCCCGGACGGCCTGCTGATCGGCCTGCTGGCCTTCCTGCTCGGGCTGACGCTGCTGGCGTGGACGGCCACCGGCCTGGCCGGACTGTTCACGCACGGGGCCTGGCCGGAGGGGGTCACCCTCGCCGAGACGCCCCTGGCGATGCGACAACTCGTCACCACACCGCACGACATCCCGGCCGCCTGGCCGAACACTCCGGCGGGCGAGCTCTCCGGGTACGGACTGTTCTGGGGCCTGTTCATAGGCGAACTGATGGTGCTGCTGGTGCTGACAGTCTTCGTGATAGGGGTCGTGACCCGTTGGCGGCTGGTACGGGCACAGCAGCGGAGCAAACGGTACGGGGACGAGGACATGCCCGTACCGTCCCAGCGGCAGGAGCCCCGGCCCGAGGCCCAGAACCCACAGCAGACCGAGCCGCAGCCAACGCCAAACCCGGAACCGGAGCCTCGACCGACGGCCCACTCCCCAAAGGCCGCGCCCGTCCCCGCACCCGCACCCGCACCCGCACCCGTGGAGCACACCCCGCCCGAGCCCGCCCTCTCCGCGCTCCCCTCTCCCCGTATCCCCCTCGTCGTCTACGGACCGGCCGCCACCCGCCGCCCCACCGTCGTGCAGGCGATCCAGGAGGCCGACGGGCCCGCGCTCGTCGTCACCTCCGACCCCACCGTCTGGGCCGAGACGAAGGACGCCCGCGCCAAGCTCGGCCCGGTCCTCGTCTACGACCCGGGCCACCTCTGTGACACCCCGGCCCGCCTCCACTGGTCCCCCACGGCCGGCTGCGAACAGCCCGACACGGCCGCCGCCCGCTCCACCTCACTTCTCGCCCCGGTCCGGCCGCAGGCCCGGATCGACGCGACGACGGCCGACACCGCGGAAACGCTCCTGAAGTGCTGGCTGCACGCCGCCGCCATCGACGGCAGACCCTTCCGCCAGGTCCACCGCTGGGCCCTCGGCGGCAGTGCCCACGAACCGGTGCGCCTGCTCCGTACCCACCCCAAGGCAGCCTCCGGGCTCGCCGGCGTGCTGGAGTCCGCACTGACCGCCCACCCCGAACGCCGCGAGATGGCACAGGAGCTGACGGTACGGGCCTTCGCCGCACTCTCCTCGGTCCACATCCGCAATGCCTGCACACCGAACCGGGCCGATTCGCTGGCGCTGGATTCTTTTGCGGGCGAGGGGGGCACCCTTTACGTGGTGGGTGAACCGATCGAGGATCCCCGCTCGGGTCCCGGAGCAATGCCCCTGCTCACGGCACTCGCCTCACACGTGGTCGAGCACGGCCGCCGCATGGCCGCACGGTCAACCGACGGTCGGCTCGACCCACCAATGACGCTCGTACTCGACGACGTCGCCGCGGTGGCGCCCCTGCCCCGGCTCCCGGAGCTGCTGTCGACCGGCCAGGCCCAGGGCCTGCCGACCCTGGCCCTTCTCCGCTCCCAGGAACAGGCCCGCGCCCGCTGGCCCCAAGACCTCACCGGCTCACGCTAGCCGGGCGAACCCGGCGCCACGCACCTACACCGGCCGCCCCACCGCATACTCCAGCTCCCGAGCAGACGGGTCGTCCGGCACAGGCACCGACTCCCCGGTGGCCATAAAACCGATCCGCCGATAGAGCGCCGCAGCCCGCGCATTGTCCTCGTGCACATACAGCCGCACCCGCTCGATCCGCGGCTCCACCAGCGACCACGCCCAGTCCGTCCCGGCCCGGAACAGCTCTTCGGCCAGGCCCTCGCCCCGTGTCTCAGGCCGTACGAACACGCCGACCACATGTGCCTGGTGGACGTCGGCCGCCTCCCCGAACCGCACGTCCGCGTCCGGCCGCTCGATCAGCACGGTGACGCTGCCGTCCCACCGCCCGTCGGGCGCGACGGCGACGAACTGCCGCACTTCACCGCTCCCGGCCTCGGACGCGCCGAGCACCCGGTCCTGCCAGAACGCGTCGGGCTGGGCCGCGCCCTGCGCGTACGTCTCCAGAAAGGCCACCGGCGCAGCCGGGTCCTGCAGCGCCGCCAGCCGCAACTCCTTGACCAGGGGCCATTCGTCGGCGCGTACGGCTCGAATCACATGTTCCATCCGCCGATCCTTCCCTTCCCCACCCGACCTGCGCAAACAACATCCACGGCCCCCGACCGCCCCCGCGTCGTACCCCGGTACTACACGCACCGTCACATCCCGCCCCAGGTCCGACGCCCGCGGCGCGCCCGCTCCGTAGCGTCGACCGCATGATCAGGGCATACGAACTCACCAAGAGGTACGGAGACACCACCGTCGTCCAGGACCTCGACTTCACGGTCCGGCCCGGCACCGTCACCGGATTCCTCGGTCCGAACGGCGCCGGGAAGTCGACGACGATGCGCATGCTGCTCGGCCTGGACGCCCCCACCTGCGGCCGCTCGACGATCGGCGGACGGGCGTACGCCGCCCACAGCGCACCCCTCACCGAGGTCGGCGCGCTCCTGGAGGCCCGCTCCGTCCACCCCGGCCGGACCGCGTTCAACCACCTCATGGCGCTCGCCCACACCCACGGCATCCCGCGCAGCCGCGTCGAACACGTCCTCGACCTGGCGGGCCTCACCGCGGTCGCCCACAAACGGATCAAAGGCTTCTCGCTCGGCATGGGCCAACGCCTCGGCATCGCCGCGGCACTGCTCGGCGACCCGGCCACCCTCATCCTGGACGAACCGGTCAACGGCCTCGATCCTGAGGGCGTGCTGTGGATCCGTAACCTGCTCAGATCCCTTGCCCAGCAGGGCCGTACAGTCCTCGTCTCCTCGCACCTGATGAGCGAGATGGCGCTCACCGCCGACCATCTGATCATCGTCGGCCGCGGCCGGCTCCTCGCCGACACGACGGTCGCCGATTTCGTGGCCACTGTGGGCAGCGCCTCGGTCAAGGTCGTCACCCCGCAGGCCCACGCCCTGCGCGAACTCCTCACCGGCCCCGGCATCGAGATCACCGCCGCGCCGGCTGCGGCCCCCGACGAACTGGAGATCCGCGGTACGGACGCGGCACACATCGGCCGCACCGCCGCCGCCCACGCCATTCCCCTGTACGAACTCACCCCGCAGACCGCCTCCTTGGAACAGGCCTTCATGGACCTGACCCAGGGGTCGGTCGAATACCGGATCACCACCCCCGAACCGACCGGAGCCCTCGCATGACCGCCGCGGTAAGCCACCCGAACCAACGCCCGAACCGCCCGTACCGAGTCACCACCACCCGGGTCCTGCGCTCCGAATGGCACAAACTCCGGTCCCTGCGCTCCTCCTGGATCACTCTGATCTCGGCGTCCGCCCTGGTTCTCGCCGTAGGCGTGGTCATGGGCACGACATACACCTCCGACGGCGGCGATTCCGACGTCGACACGGTGGTCCTGGTCCTCTACGGCTCGGTGCTCGGTACGTTGTGCACCGTGGTGCTCGGCATCCTGGTGACCGCGGGCGAGTACTCGACGGGCCTGATCCGCGCCTCGCTCACCGCGGTCCCGCGCAGGCTCCCGGTCCTGTGGGCGAAGGCGGCAGTCTTCACGGTCACCGTTTTCGCGGTCATGTTCGCCACCGACCTCCTCACCTTCGCCGCCGCCCAACTCTTCCTCCACGACACCGACCAAGCGGCCTCGCTCAGTGACCCGGGCGTATTCGGCGCGGTCGTCGGCAACTCCGCCGGCATCACCCTGCTCAGCCTGATCGCGCTCGGGCTCGGCGCCCTGATCCGCTCGGTTCCGGGCGCGATCGGCACCTTCATCGGAGGCGTGATGATCCTGCCGGAGGTCCTCTCCATGCTTCCGTACGACGCGGTGAAGAGCGCCGTCAAGTACTTCCCCACCCAGGCGGCGGGCGCCCTCGGCTCAGCAACCCCGCTCCCGGGCGAGGCCCCCGCGAGCGGGGCCCTGCTCGCCCTGTGCCTCTGGGCCGGGGCGACCTTGTGCGCGGCCGCCCTGCTGCTGCGCCGACGCGACGCATGACGCCGGGGCCGCCGACCGCGAGGATGGACGGGTGACGGGCGAACACAAGGACCGGGCTTCGGGCACCACCGCGCTGACGGGGCACATCCAGCGCCTGCTCCAGCGCGTCCGCGCATTCGACCTGCGCCGGCCGATGGTCTGGAACGGGCTGCTCACCACGTTCTGGGTGATGTTCGCCGTACTCGACTTCACCTCCGGCGGCTGGCGCACCGTGGCCCGCGATCCGCGCGCACCCGAACCACTGGTTCTGCTGATGAGCGTGGCGTTCTCCGCACCGCTGCTGTGGCGCCGCACGCATCCGCTGGCCGTGCTGGCGTTCATGACCCCGTTCTCCCTGGCCAATGTCTGGACGGGGGCGATCGTCCAGGCCGCCTACCTGCAGGAAATCGTCGTCTTCAACATCGCACTACGGCTGCCCATGCGGGCCCTTGCGTGGGCGGGCGCCGTGGTGACCGCCCCGCTCGTGGTCGGCACGCTGCGCTTCCCGCACGGCTGGGACGTACTGTTCGTCCCCCACCTCTGGGCGTTCGCGTTCGCGTCCCTGCTGGGGATCGTGGTCCGTACGCGCAAGGAGTACACGGAGGCCCTGGTCGACCGCGCCCACCGGCTGGAGCTCGAACGCGACCAGCAGGCCCGGCTCGCGGCAGCCGCCGAACGGACCCGTATCGCCCGGGAGATGCACGACATCATCGGCCACAACCTGTCCGTCATCACGGGCCTCGCGGACGGCGGCGCCTACGCGGCGGCCAAGAGCCCGGACCGGGCCGCCCAGGCCCTGGAAGCCATCGGCACCACGAGCCGCCAGGCCCTCACGGAACTCCGCCGCCTGCTCGGCGTCCTGCGCGACCACCCCACCGAGGCCGACCGCGCCCCGCAGCCGACCCTCGACGACATGGACACGCTCCTCACCGGCGTACGAACAGCGGGCCTCCCCGTACGCCTGCACATCCGCGGTAGGCCACCGTCGTCCCCGCCCACCGCAGGACGCCAGCTGACGGTCTATCGAGTGGTGCAGGAGGCCCTGACGAATACGCTGAAGCACGGCGGCACGGACCCGTCACCGACCGCGGAGGTCACTCTCACCTACCGAGCGACGGAGCTGGAGGCCCTGATCACGGACACGGGTACCACCGGTGGTGGACCCGAGGGCGGCGGGCAGGGAATCACGGGGATGCGCGAACGGGCGTCCCTCTACGACGGCACACTCGAAGCAGGCCCACTACTGCCGAAAGCCACCGCCACAGATTCAGCCGCGGTCGGCTGGCGGGTTCGGCTCCGACTTCCCCTGGAGGACACACCCTCGTGACGACAGTGCTCATCGCGGACGACCAGCCGATGCAACGCTTCGGCTTCCGCATGCTGCTGGAGAGCCAGGACGACATGACCGTCGTCGGCGAGGCCGCCAACGGCCACGAGGCCCTGAGCCTCGTCTCCCAGCACCATCCGGACGTGGCCCTGATGGACATCCGTATGCCACTCCTGGACGGCATCGAAGCCACCCGCCGCATCATCAGAGCCGGCGCCCGTACCCGCGTCCTCATCGTCACGACGTTCGACCTCGACCGGTACGCGTACGACGGCCTCCGCGCCGGCGCCAGCGGCTTCCTCATCAAGGACGCACTGCCGGAGGAACTCCTCTCCGGCATCCGAGCTGTGGCAAGCGGCGACGCAGTGGTCGCCCCCAGCCTCACCCGCCGTCTTCTGGACGCGTATGTGCAACACCTGCCGACCGTTCCCGGCGGCCCCTCCACCCTGGACGCACGCATCGCGTCCCTCACCGAACGGGAAAGGGAGATCCTCACGGTCATCGGCCAGGGCTGGACCAATACGGAGATCGCCGAGCGGCTCCACCTCGCCGAATCAACGGTGAAAACACACGTCACGCGCATCCTCGCCAAAACGGGATCCCACGACCGCGTACAGGCAGTCATCCTGGCCTACGACACCCACCTGGTCACCCCCGCCTGACAGCAAAGAGGGGTGAACGCAGAAAAGCCCCGCACCAGAGGTGCGGGGCTTTCCCGTAAAAGGAGTTCGGCGGCGTCCTACTCTCCCACAGGGTCCCCCCTGCAGTACCATCGGCGCTGAAAGGCTTAGCTTCCGGGTTCGGAATGTAACCGGGCGTTTCCCTAACGCAATGACCACCGAAACACTATGAAATTAACCAACACCGGAACACAACACGGCCGTTCGTTATTTCAGAACTAACACAGTGGACGCGAGCAACTGAGGACAAGCCCTCGGCCTATTAGTACCAGTCAGCTCCACCCGTTACCGGGCTTCCACATCTGGCCTATCAACCCAGTCGTCTACTGGGAGCCTTAACCAATCAAGTTGGTGGGAATACTCATCTCGAAGCAGGCTTCCCGCTTAGATGCTTTCAGCGGTTATCCTTTCCGAACGTAGCCAACCAGCCATGCCCTTGGCAGAACAACTGGCACACCAGAGGTTCGTCCGTCCCGGTCCTCTCGTACTAGGGACAGCCCTTCTCAATATTCCTACGCGCACAGCGGATAGGGACCGAACTGTCTCACGACGTTCTAAACCCAGCTCGCGTACCGCTTTAATGGGCGAACAGCCCAACCCTTGGGACCGACTCCAGCCCCAGGATGCGACGAGCCGACATCGAGGTGCCAAACCATCCCGTCGATATGGACTCTTGGGGAAGATCAGCCTGTTATCCCCGGGGTACCTTTTATCCGTTGAGCGACAGCGCTTCCACAAGCCACTGCCGGATCACTAGTCCCGACTTTCGTCCCTGCTCGACCCGTCGGTCTCACAGTCAAGCTCCCTTGTGCACTTACACTCAACACCTGATTGCCAACCAGGCTGAGGGAACCTTTGGGCGCCTCCGTTACTCTTTAGGAGGCAACCGCCCCAGTTAAACTACCCATCAGACACTGTCCCTGATCCGGATCACGGACCCAGGTTAGACATCCAGCACGACCAGAGTGGTATTTCAACGACGACTCCACAACCACTGGCGTGGCTGCTTCAAAGTCTCCCACCTATCCTACACAAGCCGAACCGAACACCAATATCAAACTGTAGTAAAGGTCCCGGGGTCTTTCCGTCCTGCTGCGCGAAACGAGCATCTTTACTCGTAGTGCAATTTCACCGGGCCTATGGTTGAGACAGTCGAGAAGTCGTTACGCCATTCGTGCAGGTCGGAACTTACCCGACAAGGAATTTCGCTACCTTAGGATGGTTATAGTTACCACCGCCGTTTACTGGCGCTTAAGTTCTCAGCTTCGCCGACCCGAAAGTCAGCTAACCGGTCCCCTTAACGTTCCAGCACCGGGCAGGCGTCAGTCCGTATACATCGCCTTACGGCTTCGCACGGACCTGTGTTTTTAGTAAACAGTCGCTTCTCGCTGGTCTCTGCGGCCACCCCCAGCTCATGGAGTAAATCCAATCACCAGTGATGGCCCCCCTTCTCCCGAAGTTACGGGGGCATTTTGCCGAGTTCCTTAACCATAGTTCACCCGAACGCCTCGGTATTCTCTACCTGACCACCTGAGTCGGTTTAGGGTACGGGCCGCCATGAAACTCGCTAGAGGCTTTTCTCGACAGCATAGGATCATCCACTTCACCACAATCGGCTCGGCATCAGGTCTCAGCCTTAACGTGTGACGGATTTACCTACCACACGGCCTACACCCTTACCCCGGGACAACCACCGCCCGGGCTGGACTACCTTCCTGCGTCACCCCATCGCTTACCTAGTACAAGTCTGGTTCGTCGGCTCCACCACTACCCTCAACTCCGAAGAGATCGGGCCGGCTTCACGGACTTAGCATCGCCTGATTCAGTATTGGGCGTTTCAAAGCGGGTACCGGAATATCAACCGGTTGTCCATCGACTACGCCTGTCGGCCTCGCCTTAGGTCCCGACTTACCCTGGGCAGATCAGCTTGACCCAGGAACCCTTAGTCAATCGGCGCACACGTTTCTCACGTGTGTATCGCTACTCATGCCTGCATTCTCACTCGTGAACCGTCCACAACTCGCTTCCGCGGCTGCTTCACCCGGCACACGACGCTCCCCTACCCATCCGTACTCCCGTTGGGGATACATGTACGAATGACACGACTTCGGCGGTACGCTTGAGCCCCGCTACATTGTCGGCGCGGAATCACTTGACCAGTGAGCTATTACGCACTCTTTCAAGGGTGGCTGCTTCTAAGCCAACCTCCTGGTTGTCTCTGCGACTCCACATCCTTTCCCACTTAGCGTACGCTTAGGGGCCTTAGTCGATGCTCTGGGCTGTTTCCCTCTCGACCATGGAGCTTATCCCCCACAGTCTCACTGCCGCGCTCTCACTTACCGGCATTCGGAGTTTGGCTAAGGTCAGTAACCCGGTAGGGCCCATCGCCTATCCAGTGCTCTACCTCCGGTAAGAAACACACGACGCTGCACCTAAATGCATTTCGGGGAGAACCAGCTATCACGGAGTTTGATTGGCCTTTCACCCCTAACCACAGGTCATCCCCCAGGTTTTCAACCCTGGTGGGTTCGGTCCTCCACGAAGTCTTACCTCCGCTTCAACCTGCCCATGGCTAGATCACTCCGCTTCGGGTCTTGAGCGTGCTACTGAAACGCCCTATTCGGACTCGCTTTCGCTACGGCTTCCCCACACGGGTTAACCTCGCAACACACCGCAAACTCGCAGGCTCATTCTTCAAAAGGCACGCAGTCACGACTGCATGTGCAAGCACATACAGCGACGCTCCCACGGCTTGTAGGCACACGGTTTCAGGTACTATTTCACTCCGCTCCCGCGGTACTTTTCACCATTCCCTCACGGTACTATCCGCTATCGGTCACCAGGGAATATTTAGGCTTAGCGGGTGGTCCCGCCAGATTCACACGGGATTTCTCGGGCCCCGTGCTACTTGGGTGTCTCTCAAACGAGCCGTTGATGTTTCAGCTACGGGGGTCTTACCCTCTACGCCGGACCTTTCGCATGTCCTTCGCCTACATCAACGGTTTCTGACTCGTCTCACGGCCGGCAGACCGTGAAAGAGAGATCCCACAACCCCGCATGCGCAACCCCTGCCGGGTATCACACGCATACGGTTTGGCCTCATCCAGTTTCGCTCGCCACTACTCCCGGAATCACGGTTGTTTTCTCTTCCTGAGGGTACTGAGATGTTTCACTTCCCCTCGTTCCCTCCACACTGCCTATGTGTTCAGCAGCGGGTGACAGCCCATGACGACTGCCGGGTTTCCCCATTCGGACACCCCCGGATCAAAGCTCGGTTGACAGCTCCCCGGGGCCTATCGTGGCCTCCCACGTCCTTCATCGGTTCCTGGTGCCAAGGCATCCACCGTGCGCCCTTAAAAACTTGGCCACAGATGCTCGCGTCCACTGTGCAGTTCTCAAACAACGACCAGCCACCCATCACCCCACCCCTGAGGGCGAGTTCACTGGGGCCGGCAACTGAAGGCGACCTCACGGCCGTACCCTCAGATACCCAACAACGTGCCCGGCACAACCGATCCCTTCCCACGTTCCACGCCGAAGCAGTACTAGTGAAAAACAACCTGTCGTGCCGAATAGTCAACGTTCCACCCATGAGCTGACCACCGTCGAACATTTGCCGACGTAGTGGCTCTGGATTCCTTACGGAATCTAGATGCTCCTTAGAAAGGAGGTGATCCAGCCGCACCTTCCGGTACGGCTACCTTGTTACGACTTCGTCCCAATCGCCAGTCCCACCTTCGACAGCTCCCTCCCACAAGGGGTTGGGCCACCGGCTTCGGGTGTTACCGACTTTCGTGACGTGACGGGCGGTGTGTACAAGGCCCGGGAACGTATTCACCGCAGCAATGCTGATCTGCGATTACTAGCAACTCCGACTTCATGGGGTCGAGTTGCAGACCCCAATCCGAACTGAGACCGGCTTTTTGAGATTCGCTCCGCCTCGCGGCATCGCAGCTCATTGTACCGGCCATTGTAGCACGTGTGCAGCCCAAGACATAAGGGGCATGATGACTTGACGTCGTCCCCACCTTCCTCCGAGTTGACCCCGGCAGTCTCCTGTGAGTCCCCATCACCCCGAAGGGCATGCTGGCAACACAGAACAAGGGTTGCGCTCGTTGCGGGACTTAACCCAACATCTCACGACACGAGCTGACGACAGCCATGCACCACCTGTATACCGACCACAAGGGGGGCACCATCTCTGATGCTTTCCGGTATATGTCAAGCCTTGGTAAGGTTCTTCGCGTTGCGTCGAATTAAGCCACATGCTCCGCTGCTTGTGCGGGCCCCCGTCAATTCCTTTGAGTTTTAGCCTTGCGGCCGTACTCCCCAGGCGGGGAACTTAATGCGTTAGCTGCGGCACCGACGACGTGGAATGTCGCCAACACCTAGTTCCCAACGTTTACGGCGTGGACTACCAGGGTATCTAATCCTGTTCGCTCCCCACGCTTTCGCTCCTCAGCGTCAGTAATGGCCCAGAGATCCGCCTTCGCCACCGGTGTTCCTCCTGATATCTGCGCATTTCACCGCTACACCAGGAATTCCGATCTCCCCTACCACACTCTAGCCTGCCCGTATCGACTGCAGACCCGGGGTTAAGCCCCGGGCTTTCACAACCGACGCAACAAGCCGCCTACGAGCTCTTTACGCCCAATAATTCCGGACAACGCTTGCGCCCTACGTATTACCGCGGCTGCTGGCACGTAGTTAGCCGGCGCTTCTTCTGCAGGTACCGTCACTCTCGCTTCTTCCCTGCTGAAAGAGGTTTACAACCCGAAGGCCGTCATCCCTCACGCGGCGTCGCTGCATCAGGCTTTCGCCCATTGTGCAATATTCCCCACTGCTGCCTCCCGTAGGAGTCTGGGCCGTGTCTCAGTCCCAGTGTGGCCGGTCGCCCTCTCAGGCCGGCTACCCGTCGTCGCCTTGGTAGGCCATCACCCCACCAACAAGCTGATAGGCCGCGGGCTCATCCTTCACCGCCGGAGCTTTCAACCCCGTCCCATGCGGGACAGAGTGTTATCCGGTATTAGACCCCGTTTCCAGGGCTTGTCCCAGAGTGAAGGGCAGATTGCCCACGTGTTACTCACCCGTTCGCCACTAATCCACCCCGAAGGGCTTCATCGTTCGACTTGCATGTGTTAAGCACGCCGCCAGCGTTCGTCCTGAGCCAGGATCAAACTCTCCGTGAATGTTTTCCCGTAATCGGGACACACATCACGAGAGCGGAACGATCAGCCGGAATAAGACCGATCGTTCACAGCGTCCTCGCTGTGTAAATTGCCTACCGGAACCGTGAGGCCCGGCAGGACTTTCAAAGGAACCACCAACCTGCCGAAGCAGGCCGGGGTATCAACATATCTGGCGTTGACTTTTGGCACGCTGTTGAGTTCTCAAGGAACGGACGCTTCCTTTGTACTCACCCTCTCGGGCTTTCCTCCGGGCTTTCCCTTCGGTCTTGCGTCTCCGACTCTATCAGATCCTTTCGGGCCTGATTCCCAGTCAGCGGGATTTGTCTTCCCGGCCGTTGAGCCGTTCCGACACCGAAACTCTAGCGGATTCGCCCCGGTATTTCATAATCGCGCCCTCGAAATGAATTCCGGCATGCCGAAATCATCCCGAGCGGGACACCGTGCAGAGTTTTGGTTGCCGCAGTAGCGGCGGGATCGGCTGCCGGAGAACCGTTCCGGCTCCACGACAACTCGGAGCACTTTACGGATCAGCGAGAGGCGTGTCAACCCCGCCAGGTCGAACCCAGCAGGCCCCTGGACCCTGGAGGCCGTTCGGCTGGGTCAGGGTGTGCAACGCGTAATGTACCTGCGCCAGTTGGTGATCCAGGTCTGCCCCCGTCCGCGGAGCACGCCGGTAGTCGCCGTGATCCCCGACCAGATGAAGCGGACCTTCACCTTGTGGCCGTCGTGCTCGTCGTCGCCATGGAAGGTGCCGGTGCCGTCCAGGGCGAAACGGCCGACCACGGGTGGGAAGAGTGTGCCGGTGCGCTTGCTCGCCCAGGACAGGGACCACGTTTCGGCTCCGGGGTCGTAGAGCCGCAGGGTCATGCCGGCAAATCCCTATCGCCAGGAAATCGATCTCGTCGAAGCCGGCCCGGCCGTCGAAGTGCGCGGAGGCGCGGGCGACGCCCGGGAACTCCTCCCAGCAGGCGGAGCCCTCGGTCGGGTCGAGAATGTCCTTCCGCCAACGGTTGACGACGTCATAGGTGCCGGTGAGGAAGCTGAAGCCGGCGCTGTTGCCCATGGGGGAGACGCTGGTGCCGCTCCGCAGAAGTCCGTGGAGGGGGACCGGCCCGTGGCGCGTCATGGTCGGCAAGGTGCGGAGGTCCGTGGTCCGTTCGTTCAGCGGATTCCGGAGTCGGGATGTTCGGCATCCCATTCTTCGCGTGCTCGGGCGATGGCGTCGCGGTGTTCTGCTGACCAGTCCGCGAGGGCTTTTACCAGATGTGTGAGGTTGTGGCCCATCGCTGTGAGCTCGTACTCGACCTGTGGGGGCACTGTCGGGTGCACAGTCCGGGTGACCAGCCCATCCCGTTCCAGCCGACGCACGGTGAGCGTCAGCATCCGTTGCGAGATACCGGGTACGGCGCGTTGCAGCTGCCGAAAACGGCGTACGCCCTGGGCCAGTTCGACCACGATCAGGACCGACCACTTGTCCCCGATCCGGTCGAGCACCTCGCGGATCCCGCAGTCCTCGTGCTCGTCCCCACAGCTGACGACGGGTTCGGTGGTTACCTCCGTGTGCCCCACTGACATCGAAGTGCCTCCTTACGCTCCCTGGCGCAAACCCGCAGGGTGATCCCGGTTACCGAAGAGAACCTACCGGAACGGGAAGACCCTGATGATCCTGGTTACTGGAGCCACCGGCGCCTTGGGCGCGCTGATCGCCGAGCAGCTGGCCGGCCGTGACGACACCGTCCTTGGAACGCGCGATCCTCAGCAGCCCCAGGCTTCGCTGCCTGACCGCCGCATCGACTTCGACCATCCCGACACGCTCATCACGGGTTTCGAAGGCGTGAACGTGCTGCTGTTGATCTCCGCAGGCTACGGCGAGGATGACGTCGTCATAGCCCGGCACGATGCCGCCATCGACGCGGCCGAGAAGGCCGGGGTGGAGCATGTCGTCTATACAAGCCTCACCGCTGACGGCGACCATCTCCCCTACGCCCTGCCGCACCGCTGGACCGAGCGTCGGCTCCAGGAGAGCACCATGGCCTGGACGATCCTGCGCAATGGCTTGTATGCAGAGCTGCTGGCCTGGCTCGCGGCGCCCTCGGCGGACGGGCGGATCACTGCCCCGCTCGGCGAGGGCCGGCTGGCAGCCGTGGTACGCGCGGATCTGGCCGATGTCGCGGTACGTGTGGCGGTGGAGGCCTCCGACCATGCGGGGCGCGTCTATGAACTCGTCGGTGAGCAGGCGATCGGCGGCACCGACCTGGCGCACGCACAAGGGCCGCACGTCGCCTATGAGCCGGAGACACTCGCCCAGGCCCGCGCGCGCATCGCCGCTTCCGGCGCCGAGCCGTTCCAGGTGCCAATGCTGGTGGGCACCTACTCCGCCATCGCTGCCGGATTCATGTCCCGCACCGGCGGCGACCTGCGTCAACTCCTCGGCCGCGAGCCCCGTTCCTCGCTCGCAGCGGCCCTCGCGTAGTCCCAGAGCAAAGACCCTGCGCAGCCAGGACAGTTTCATGCCTTGCGCAACCAAGGCTGTCCCGACGGCGGTTGTGGTGGAACTCGCCGTGCCGGTGCGAACACGCCTGCGGCGGCTGGCAGCGTCAGTGACCGCGCAGGTGCGGCAGGCACTGCGGGCGGAGATCCTCCTCGCCGCGGCCGACGGACTGGCCAATCCTGCGATCGCACGTGAGCTGAAGGTCAGCGTCAACACCGTGCACAAGTGGCGGGGCCGGTTCGCCGCCGGTGCCCTGGCCGCTCTCAAGGACGCGAAACGGCCCGGCCGGCTCCGTATCTACGGGCAGGGGTGGCCACAGCCACCAGCACGCCCCCGCACCCGGAGTCGACCTGGTCCCACCAAAGGATCGCCACGCAGGTGGCTGGCACGCTCTTCGCCGCAATCTCGCCGTCCCAGGTCGGCCGGATCCTGGCGGACTTGGACCTTAAACCGCACCAGGTGCGGGGCTGGCTCACCCGCCGGGACACCCCGGGCTTCTGGCAGCGGGCCGCCGACATCTGCGACCTGTTCCTCACCCCGCCCGACGGTGGGGTGGTGCTGTCCATAGACGAGAAGACCGGCCGGATCGGCGCGGCTGCGGGAACTGGCGGTGCGGGCGGTGGTCGACGCGGCCGAGGCGGGTGAGGAGGAGCGCCCCGGTGGCTGGCGCCGCGTCCTCATCCCGATCGAAAACTTCACACATGCGGAGGGCGAGATCCTCAGGCTGCGCGCCCGTGTGGAGGTGCTGAGCCCACCTGGGCTGCGGGAGCAGATCGCCACCACGGCCCGGGCGTCGGCGGCACTGTACGGCTGAAGGCGACTTCTGGCATGGGTCCGACCGGAGCCCGGCCGACGTGGCCCTCTGGGCGAACGCGTGAGTCCCACTCCCGCACAACCCGGTGAGCCTCTGGCTCGGCCTGCGTCAGGTCGGCGACCGTGCAGCCCAGCGCCCACACATATCTTGTCCAGGTCGTCGAGCCGAACCGCGACGGGCTTGCCGCTCCACAACACGGCGACCTCGCTCAGCAGCGGTGTGAAGCCGACCTCGGCGAAGACAACTGGAGCCGGGTCGGTCGCCAGATGTCCCGCTGTACGACCCGGCCGTTGCTCGCAGACGGCGGAATGTTGACGTACACCCGTCTGGGCATACCCGCACTCCGAGGTGCCGAGGGGGAGCGGGGGAAATCATGGGTGTTGGGCTTGAAGTTTCCGCAGCGGCAGCTTCTACGGTCCTGACCAGGGCCAAAAAGACCGGCCCCGGTACAGCGTTCGTAAGGAGACGGCAATGGCCTGGCCGATCGCGGAGGTCGCCCGGATGTCGGGGGTAACGGCCCGGACGCTGCAGTACGACGACGAGATCGGTCTGCTGCCGGCCGCCTGGATCGGGACCAATGGGCACCGCTACTACGAGGAGCGCGATGCGCGGGCTCGCCACCACCGCCCTTGAAGCTGCCTATCCGCGCGTCGATCGTCGCGCGCGTACCGGTCTCGGTCAGCGTCACCACCCTGGCCTGCGGGAACCCGACGGGCCGACCGGTGCTGTCCACCTGCCCACCAAAAGCTGCACGTGTCATATCGTTCTCCGGCGCGTCCAGCCAGAACCCGTCGACCGCGGCAACTCTCATCCCGCGCCAGAACGCCGTCTCGAGTGAGGGCGGAGCGATCGCCCCCGCCACGCGGCGGAACACTCCTTCCAACGGTGCGGCCCCAAGGTGCTGCCGGGCCCTGGTGAACGACGACTTGTTCGGGACCGACTGGTCCATCTCGGCCAGGGCCCCGACCAGGTTCTCCGCGACATCGTCGTAGGAGTCCTGCTGGAACAGTGCCAGAGCAAGCACGAAGTAGACCATGAACCGGCTCGACAGGGGACGGGGCTTGGCGTTTCCCCGACCACACGCGGTCAGCACCTCGTCCACCAGCTCAGGAACGATCCACTCGGTGAGCAACCCGAGCCGGACCTCATCAGATAACCCGATCCATGGATGCATGTCCGATCAACGAACCAGCACCCCGGCGGTCACCGTGCCTGGGAGAGGAACTACTTGCACCTCTCAAACAACGGCATTGGGACAACGGCTTCAAGTGGCGGGCGATGCCCGCGGACCTCCCCAACGGGACCGGGTCTACGCCTTCTGTCGCCGCCGCCGGAGGCGGGGCCCGGTCAAGGAGTTGCGCAACCGGCCGCGCGCGTCCGTGAGGGTGCCGACCGGGATTCGAAGCCGACAGCAGGATGCATCGCGCCGTCGCTGCCGGCGAGCGGGAAGCCGTACCCCTGGCACGGTGCGCGACGACCGTCCGTGGTTGCCCGGCCGACGTGCCGCCTTGGCGGCCTACGGGCCGAGATAGACGTCCGGCGAGTGCCACTTCGGACGGGGCCACAAGGCCGAAGTGCTCCTCGAGCATCAGCTCGGCCTGGGTGAGCGCGCCGTAGACCCAGCCCTGCCCGGTCGACCACGCCGATCCGCAGACGCACAGGTTGGCGTCGGAGAGCGGGCTTGGCTTCCGGGCCGAGCAGTCGCCAGGCGGCGTACGCCCCAAACACCCCGGCGTCGGACTATTCACGCCACACCGGCACCATGGTCTTCGGTTTCGCCGCATCCCGGGGCGCCGGCTGCGTATCCACATCCCGCGGATCCTGGGCGACCTTGGCGTCGGCGGTGTTTCCGCCGTCCGGAGCCAGCACTGTATCGACCCGCCTGCGGGCGATCGCCCACTCCTGCCCTTCCTGCTCGGCTACGGCCAGTTCGGCCTGGATGCGGTCGGCCTCTTCACGCAGCCCGTCAACTCGACAGCGAGCAGCGACCTCTTACTGTTCCAGCAGTCCGACGATCGACGGCATCCGCGACCTCCCGGGGAGCGACGAAACTACAGGCCGCGACTCCCACGAAGTCACCGGCCCTATGCCTGACGAGCGAAAACATCGCCCTCAGGTTCAGTAAGCCAAGAGCTGCATACCCCCACCCACACATCTCTCATGCCGCGGACAGTACAGGCCAAGTCCGGGACACGGATTGAGTGATAGCCGTCGCTCCAGGACCAGAGGGGTGGGGATGTAGAACCGCGCGATGATCCGAAAGAGACGGTCTATGAGCGGCTCGGCGGCGACGAGGCCGGAGAAAAGGCGATATCGGTCGCCGGGTGCCCGGTTGTTGGTGGTGATCACGGGCCGGCCCCGTCATTCGCTGACCAGCTCGTGGAGGTCGTCGGCGTGGGCTGTGGAGAGCCGACGCATGGCGAAGGCGTCGAGGACGAGCACGTGGGGCCGTACGAGTTCGGTCGGGCCGTACAAGTTCGATAGAGGTCTTGCCGAATGGGCATGACACCAACACAGACTGAACAACCACGCTGGTTCCCGGGTCGGCACGGCCGAGCTGATAAAGGTCGTCGAAGCTCTGCAGCGGCTCCGATTCGCAATCCGGCAAGTGAACCGAGGAGGTAAGACTCTTCCCGCCTGCAGCTTCCAGGAACGCGCGGGGCGTCGGCAGAGGCAGCCCGATCTCCCGCTCAAGACCTTCAAGCTCGTCGGCCTCGCACGGCCTGAACGGGCCAAGGACCAAACGGCCCCGGTACCAGCACGATGACTCGTCAGACACCGCAGGACTGTCACACCTCCCGGCCCTGTGAACGCAGAAAAGCCCCGCACCAGAGGTGCGGGGCTTTCCCGTAAAAGGAGTTCGGCGGCGTCCTACTCTCCCACAGGGTCCCCCCTGCAGTACCATCGGCGCTGAAAGGCTTAGCTTCCGGGTTCGGAATGTAACCGGGCGTTTCCCTAACGCAATGACCACCGAAACACTATGAAATTAACCAACACCGGAACACAACACGGCCGTTCGTTATTTCAGAACTAACACAGTGGACGCGAGCAACTGAGGACAAGCCCTCGGCCTATTAGTACCAGTCAGCTCCACCCGTTACCGGGCTTCCACATCTGGCCTATCAACCCAGTCGTCTACTGGGAGCCTTAACCAATCAAGTTGGTGGGAATACTCATCTCGAAGCAGGCTTCCCGCTTAGATGCTTTCAGCGGTTATCCTTTCCGAACGTAGCCAACCAGCCATGCCCTTGGCAGAACAACTGGCACACCAGAGGTTCGTCCGTCCCGGTCCTCTCGTACTAGGGACAGCCCTTCTCAATATTCCTACGCGCACAGCGGATAGGGACCGAACTGTCTCACGACGTTCTAAACCCAGCTCGCGTACCGCTTTAATGGGCGAACAGCCCAACCCTTGGGACCGACTCCAGCCCCAGGATGCGACGAGCCGACATCGAGGTGCCAAACCATCCCGTCGATATGGACTCTTGGGGAAGATCAGCCTGTTATCCCCGGGGTACCTTTTATCCGTTGAGCGACAGCGCTTCCACAAGCCACTGCCGGATCACTAGTCCCGACTTTCGTCCCTGCTCGACCCGTCGGTCTCACAGTCAAGCTCCCTTGTGCACTTACACTCAACACCTGATTGCCAACCAGGCTGAGGGAACCTTTGGGCGCCTCCGTTACTCTTTAGGAGGCAACCGCCCCAGTTAAACTACCCATCAGACACTGTCCCTGATCCGGATCACGGACCCAGGTTAGACATCCAGCACGACCAGAGTGGTATTTCAACGACGACTCCACAACCACTGGCGTGGCTGCTTCAAAGTCTCCCACCTATCCTACACAAGCCGAACCGAACACCAATATCAAACTGTAGTAAAGGTCCCGGGGTCTTTCCGTCCTGCTGCGCGAAACGAGCATCTTTACTCGTAGTGCAATTTCACCGGGCCTATGGTTGAGACAGTCGAGAAGTCGTTACGCCATTCGTGCAGGTCGGAACTTACCCGACAAGGAATTTCGCTACCTTAGGATGGTTATAGTTACCACCGCCGTTTACTGGCGCTTAAGTTCTCAGCTTCGCCGACCCGAAAGTCAGCTAACCGGTCCCCTTAACGTTCCAGCACCGGGCAGGCGTCAGTCCGTATACATCGCCTTACGGCTTCGCACGGACCTGTGTTTTTAGTAAACAGTCGCTTCTCGCTGGTCTCTGCGGCCACCCCCAGCTCATGGAGTAAATCCAATCACCAGTGATGGCCCCCCTTCTCCCGAAGTTACGGGGGCATTTTGCCGAGTTCCTTAACCATAGTTCACCCGAACGCCTCGGTATTCTCTACCTGACCACCTGAGTCGGTTTAGGGTACGGGCCGCCATGAAACTCGCTAGAGGCTTTTCTCGACAGCATAGGATCATCCACTTCACCACAATCGGCTCGGCATCAGGTCTCAGCCTTAACGTGTGACGGATTTACCTACCACACGGCCTACACCCTTACCCCGGGACAACCACCGCCCGGGCTGGACTACCTTCCTGCGTCACCCCATCGCTTACCTAGTACAAGTCTGGTTCGTCGGCTCCACCACTACCCTCAACTCCGAAGAGATCGGGCCGGCTTCACGGACTTAGCATCGCCTGATTCAGTATTGGGCGTTTCAAAGCGGGTACCGGAATATCAACCGGTTGTCCATCGACTACGCCTGTCGGCCTCGCCTTAGGTCCCGACTTACCCTGGGCAGATCAGCTTGACCCAGGAACCCTTAGTCAATCGGCGCACACGTTTCTCACGTGTGTATCGCTACTCATGCCTGCATTCTCACTCGTGAACCGTCCACAACTCGCTTCCGCGGCTGCTTCACCCGGCACACGACGCTCCCCTACCCATCCACACAGGCGTTAGCCCTTAACGTATGAATGACACGACTTCGGCGGTACGCTTGAGCCCCGCTACATTGTCGGCGCGGAATCACTTGACCAGTGAGCTATTACGCACTCTTTCAAGGGTGGCTGCTTCTAAGCCAACCTCCTGGTTGTCTCTGCGACTCCACATCCTTTCCCACTTAGCGTACGCTTAGGGGCCTTAGTCGATGCTCTGGGCTGTTTCCCTCTCGACCATGGAGCTTATCCCCCACAGTCTCACTGCCGCGCTCTCACTTACCGGCATTCGGAGTTTGGCTAAGGTCAGTAACCCGGTAGGGCCCATCGCCTATCCAGTGCTCTACCTCCGGTAAGAAACACACGACGCTGCACCTAAATGCATTTCGGGGAGAACCAGCTATCACGGAGTTTGATTGGCCTTTCACCCCTAACCACAGGTCATCCCCCAGGTTTTCAACCCTGGTGGGTTCGGTCCTCCACGAAGTCTTACCTCCGCTTCAACCTGCCCATGGCTAGATCACTCCGCTTCGGGTCTTGAGCGTGCTACTGAAACGCCCTATTCGGACTCGCTTTCGCTACGGCTTCCCCACACGGGTTAACCTCGCAACACACCGCAAACTCGCAGGCTCATTCTTCAAAAGGCACGCAGTCACGACTGCATGTGCAAGCACATACAGCGACGCTCCCACGGCTTGTAGGCACACGGTTTCAGGTACTATTTCACTCCGCTCCCGCGGTACTTTTCACCATTCCCTCACGGTACTATCCGCTATCGGTCACCAGGGAATATTTAGGCTTAGCGGGTGGTCCCGCCAGATTCACACGGGATTTCTCGGGCCCCGTGCTACTTGGGTGTCTCTCAAACGAGCCGTTGATGTTTCAGCTACGGGGGTCTTACCCTCTACGCCGGACCTTTCGCATGTCCTTCGCCTACATCAACGGTTTCTGACTCGTCTCACGGCCGGCAGACCGTGAAAGAGAGATCCCACAACCCCGCATGCGCAACCCCTGCCGGGTATCACACGCATACGGTTTGGCCTCATCCAGTTTCGCTCGCCACTACTCCCGGAATCACGGTTGTTTTCTCTTCCTGAGGGTACTGAGATGTTTCACTTCCCCTCGTTCCCTCCACACTGCCTATGTGTTCAGCAGCGGGTGACAGCCCATGACGACTGCCGGGTTTCCCCATTCGGACACCCCCGGATCAAAGCTCGGTTGACAGCTCCCCGGGGCCTATCGTGGCCTCCCACGTCCTTCATCGGTTCCTGGTGCCAAGGCATCCACCGTGCGCCCTTAAAAACTTGGCCACAGATGCTCGCGTCCACTGTGCAGTTCTCAAACAACGACCAGCCACCCATCACCCCACCCCTGAGGGCGAGTTCACTGGGGCCGGCAACTGAAGGCGACCTCACGGCCGTACCCTCAGATACCCAACAACGTGCCCGGCACAACCGATCCCTTCCCACGTTCCACGCCGAAGCAGTACTAGTGAAAAACAACCTGTCGTGCCGAATAGTCAACGTTCCACCCATGAGCTGACCACCGTCGAACATTTGCCGACGTAGTGGCTCTGGATTCCTTACGGAATCTAGATGCTCCTTAGAAAGGAGGTGATCCAGCCGCACCTTCCGGTACGGCTACCTTGTTACGACTTCGTCCCAATCGCCAGTCCCACCTTCGACAGCTCCCTCCCACAAGGGGTTGGGCCACCGGCTTCGGGTGTTACCGACTTTCGTGACGTGACGGGCGGTGTGTACAAGGCCCGGGAACGTATTCACCGCAGCAATGCTGATCTGCGATTACTAGCAACTCCGACTTCATGGGGTCGAGTTGCAGACCCCAATCCGAACTGAGACCGGCTTTTTGAGATTCGCTCCGCCTCGCGGCATCGCAGCTCATTGTACCGGCCATTGTAGCACGTGTGCAGCCCAAGACATAAGGGGCATGATGACTTGACGTCGTCCCCACCTTCCTCCGAGTTGACCCCGGCAGTCTCCTGTGAGTCCCCATCACCCCGAAGGGCATGCTGGCAACACAGAACAAGGGTTGCGCTCGTTGCGGGACTTAACCCAACATCTCACGACACGAGCTGACGACAGCCATGCACCACCTGTATACCGACCACAAGGGGGGCACCATCTCTGATGCTTTCCGGTATATGTCAAGCCTTGGTAAGGTTCTTCGCGTTGCGTCGAATTAAGCCACATGCTCCGCTGCTTGTGCGGGCCCCCGTCAATTCCTTTGAGTTTTAGCCTTGCGGCCGTACTCCCCAGGCGGGGAACTTAATGCGTTAGCTGCGGCACCGACGACGTGGAATGTCGCCAACACCTAGTTCCCAACGTTTACGGCGTGGACTACCAGGGTATCTAATCCTGTTCGCTCCCCACGCTTTCGCTCCTCAGCGTCAGTAATGGCCCAGAGATCCGCCTTCGCCACCGGTGTTCCTCCTGATATCTGCGCATTTCACCGCTACACCAGGAATTCCGATCTCCCCTACCACACTCTAGCCTGCCCGTATCGACTGCAGACCCGGGGTTAAGCCCCGGGCTTTCACAACCGACGCAACAAGCCGCCTACGAGCTCTTTACGCCCAATAATTCCGGACAACGCTTGCGCCCTACGTATTACCGCGGCTGCTGGCACGTAGTTAGCCGGCGCTTCTTCTGCAGGTACCGTCACTCTCGCTTCTTCCCTGCTGAAAGAGGTTTACAACCCGAAGGCCGTCATCCCTCACGCGGCGTCGCTGCATCAGGCTTTCGCCCATTGTGCAATATTCCCCACTGCTGCCTCCCGTAGGAGTCTGGGCCGTGTCTCAGTCCCAGTGTGGCCGGTCGCCCTCTCAGGCCGGCTACCCGTCGTCGCCTTGGTAGGCCATCACCCCACCAACAAGCTGATAGGCCGCGGGCTCATCCTTCACCGCCGGAGCTTTCAACCCCGTCCCATGCGGGACAGAGTGTTATCCGGTATTAGACCCCGTTTCCAGGGCTTGTCCCAGAGTGAAGGGCAGATTGCCCACGTGTTACTCACCCGTTCGCCACTAATCCACCCCGAAGGGCTTCATCGTTCGACTTGCATGTGTTAAGCACGCCGCCAGCGTTCGTCCTGAGCCAGGATCAAACTCTCCGTGAATGTTTTCCCGTAATCGGGACACACATCACGAGAGCGGAACGATCAGCCGGAATAAGACCGATCGTTCACAGCGTCCTCGCTGTGTAAATTGCCTACCGGAACCGTGAGGCCCGGCAGGACTTTCAAAGGAACCACCAACCTGCCGAAGCAGGCCGGGGTATCAACATATCTGGCGTTGACTTTTGGCACGCTGTTGAGTTCTCAAGGAACGGACGCTTCCTTTGTACTCACCCTCTCGGGCTTTCCTCCGGGCTTTCCCTTCGGTCTTGCGTCTCCGACTCTATCAGATCCTTTCGGGCCTGATTCCCAGTCAGCGGGATTTGTCTTCCCGGCCGTTGAGCCGTTCCGACACCGAAACTCTAGCGGATTCGCCCCGGTATTTCATAATCGCGCCCTCGAAATGAATTCCGGCATGCCGAAATCATCCCGAGCGGGACACCGTGCAGAGTTTTGGTTGCCGCAGTAGCGGCGGGATCGGCTGCCGGAGAACCGTTCCGGCTCCACGACAACTCGGAGCACTTTACGGATCAGCGAGAGGCGTGTCAACCCCGCCAGGTCAAGCCGTTTTCACCGCTCGTTCCCCGATCGCCCGGCCCGGGTCAGTCCAGGTCGGTGAGGCGGCCGCCGGCGTCCGGCTGGGCGTGTTCCACGCGGCGCAGGAGGCGAATCAGCATGTCGCCGAGGACGCCGCGTTCGTCGCCCGTGAGGTCCTGGAGCAGGTCCTCCTCGAAGTCGGTGGCCATGCGCATCGCCTCCAACCACTTCGTACGGCCCTCGTCGGTCAGCTCGACGATCACACGCACCCGGTTGTTCTCGTCCCGGTCGCGGGTGACCAGGCCCTCGCCCGCCATGCGGTCGATGCGGTGGGTCATCGCCGCCGGGGTGAGACCGAGGCGCTTGGCCAGCTCTCCCGGGCCCAAGCGGTACGGGGAGCCGGCCAGGACCAGGGTCTTGAGGACTTCCCACTCGGCGTTGCTGATGCCGAGGGCGGCGACCTGGCGTCCGTACGCCACGTTCATCCGGCGGTTCAGTCGGCCCAGGGCCGAGACGACCTGCTCGACCTGGGGGTCCAGGTCACGGAACTCGCGCTGATAGGCGGCGATCTGCTCGTCGAGGCTCGGCTCCTGGGGGCCGGGCTGCTCGGTGGTGTCAGGCATGGCGGGCAGTATCGCACGCCCTCCAAAGCCGTCGAAGTCCTTCGGTCTGAATTGTTGAGCTTCTAACTTTAGTGCTAAAGTCTTCGGGTTCGAGTCGTTCGGGTGGCTCGGCAAGTCGCTTCGAGACCTTGAGGTAGGTGAGTGTGACCAGGGAGATGGGCGCAGCACTGCGGCGGATCCAGCTGGGCAGCGCGCTGAGCGCATTCGGGCTGGGGTTCACCGTTCCGTATCTGTACGTCTATGTGGCACAGGTACGGGATCTGGGTGCCGGTACGGCGGGAGTCGTGCTGGCGGTCTTCGCCATGGCAGCGCTCGCGATCCTGCCGTTCACCGGGCGTGCCATCGACCGGCGCGGGCCGCTGCCCGTGCTCGTCGTCGCCTCGGTCGTCGCTTCCCTGGGCGCGGCCGCCCTCGGCCTGTCGTCCGATGTGACCGCCACCGTACTGTCGGCCGCGGTCCTCGGCGCGGGTACGGCGGTCATGCAGCCGGCGCTCGCCACCATGCTTGTGCGGTGCTCCAGCACCGCCACCCGTACGCGCGCCTTCGCCATGCAGTTCTTCCTGCAGAACCTCGGGCTCGGCATCGGCGGGCTGGTCGGCGGGCAGATCGTCGACACGAGCCGGCCGGAGACCTTCACCTTGCTGTTCCTCATCGAGGCCGCGATGTTCATCGTGCTCGGTGTCATCACCTGCACGGTGCGGCTGCCCCGTCCGCCTTCCTTCCCCGACGCCAGGCCCGCCGACGGGTCCGAGGCGCCGGGCGGGCTGCGGGCGCTGCTCTCGCACCGGGCCATGGTGCAACTGTGCGTGCTGGGCTTCGTGCTGTTCTTCGCCTGCTACGGGCAGTTCGAGTCCGGGCTCGCGGCATACGGCACCGAGGCCGCCGGCATCCAGCCCTCGACGCTCGGTATCGCGCTGGCCGCCAACACCGCCGTCATCGTCGTGGCGCAGTTCGTCGTGCTGCGTCTGGTGGAGCGCCGCAGGCGCAGCCGGGTCATCGCCTCGGTCGGTCTGATCTGGGCGTTCGCCTGGATCGTGGCAGGGTTCGCGGGGCTCGGGCACGGCAGCCAGACGATGGCGACGGCCGCGATGATCTCCACGTACGCGCTGTTCGGACTCGGTGAGTCGATGCTGTCGCCGACCGTGGCGCCGCTGGTCGTCGATCTGGCGCCGGAGTCGATGGTCGGGCAGTACAACTCCGCGTTCGCCCTGTGCAAGCAGCTCGCACTGGCGGTCGGTCCGGCCGTGGGCGGGCCGATGGGGGCGACGCTGCACGGCCCGTACATCGTGACGTTCGTGCTGTTCTCGCTGGGCATCACGGTGCTGGCGCTGCGGCTCGGCCGGCGGCTCACTCCCGTGCAGGATCAGCCTTCGATCGAGACGGTGCCGTCCAGGGTGGTGGCCGTGTCACTGCCGGAGGCCGAGCCCGTGGTTGCCTCCGCCGTCACCACCCACTGAGGCGGTAGAGCGGTAACTGAGGCGGTAAAGCGGTAAAGCTAGTAGGGGGCCTGCTTCGGCAGGGCCCCTACTGCGGCAGGGTGAATTCGCACCAGACCGCTTTGCCGCCGCCCGGTGTGCGGCGGCTGCCCCAGGACGTGGCGATCGTCGCGACGATGGAGATTCCGCGGCCCGCTTCGTCCGCCGGGTCGGCTCGTCGGCGGCGTGGCAGGTGGTCGTCGCCGTCGGTCACCTCGATGATCAGGCGGCGATCGGTGCGGCGCAGGCCCAGGCGCATCGGCGGGGTGCCGTGCTTGAGGGAATTCGCGACGAGTTCGCCGGCGGCCAGGACGCCCAGGTCGCAGAGCTCGACCGGGAAACGCCACGACGTCAGGACGCCGGTCGCGAAGGCGCGGGCGCGCGGGGCCGCTTCGATGCCGCCGAGAAGTTCGAGCGAGGCGTTGTGGAACAGCTCCGCGTTCGCCCCCGTTCGGGCGGGGTGCTGGACCACCAGCACCGCCACGTCGTCGTCGTGTTCCGCGGTGACGCCGAGGGAGCGGATCAGCCGGTCGCAGACCACCTGGGGTGAACCCTTGGCACCGGAGAGGGCGCGTTCCAGAGCGGCGACGCCCTCGTCGATGTCCTCGCTGCGGCGCTCCACCAGGCCGTCCGTATAGAGGACCGCGGTGGAGCCGGGCGGCAGCGCGATCGTGCCCGATGTGTGGATCCAGCCGCCGGTGCCGAGCGGCGGTCCTGTCGGGTCCTCGGCTCGGTGGACCGTACCGTCCTCGTGGCACACCAGGATCGGGAGGTGCCCGGCGGAGGCGTAGACGAGCCGGCCCTCGTTCGGATCGTGGACCGCGTAGACGCAGGTGGCGATCTGGCTGGCGTCGATCTCGGCGGCGAGACCGTCGAGGAGCTGGAGCACCTCGTGCGGCGGGAGGTCGAGGCGGGCATAGGCGCGCACGGCCGTGCGGAGCTGGCCCATGACGGCGGCGGCTCGCACCCCACGGCCCATCACGTCCCCGATGACCAGGGCGGTGCGGCCCGCGCCGAGGGTGATGACGTCGTACCAGTCGCCGCCGACTGCGGCGTCCGTGCCGCCGGGCTGGTAGGTGGCGGCGATCCGCAGGTCGTCGGGCTGCTCCAGCTCCTGCGGGAGCAGGGAGCGCTGGAGGGTGACAGCCGTTTCGCGGTGGCGGCGCTCGCTGGCGCGGAGCCGTTCGGCCGCTTCGGCGTGGTCGGTGACATCGGCGGCGTACACGAGCACTCCGCCTTCGCTGCCTTTGTTCCTGTTCTTGCCACTCCGGTTGCCCTTGTTCTGTTTCTTGTTCCCTTCCCTGTCCCCGTCTCCGTCGCCGCCGTCGGTTTCACCGTCGCTGTCCCTGTGCACCGGGGTGCAGGTCACGGTGTACGAATTGCCGTTGCGGACCTTGCGGGACTTGACCGTACGGGGTGTGCCACTACGCAGGACCTGGTCCATGAGGGGCAGCAGGCTGAGCTCGGTGAGCTCGGGCATGGCCTCGGCGGCGGTGGCGCCGGCCGGGCGCGGTCCGAACGCGGCGGCGTAGGCGTCGTTGACGTACGCGATCCGGTGGTCGGGGCCGTACACCAAGGCCACCAGAGCGGGCAGCTGGCCGAGGATGTCCCGGGCGGAGAGATCCTCCACGGCGGGGCCGCGGCCCCCGGGAGGCTCGCCATGCGTGTCGCCGCTCTTGTCGCCAGGCGTGTCACTGCGCGTGTCGCCGTCCGGCGGGCAGGGCCCGGTCCCGGGCTGTGCGTACTCGGCGCGGGCCGAGGGCACAGGACTGCGGTCGTCCCGTGCGGCGGCGCGGCGCTGCGTTCCGGGTAGGCGGGCGCTCCAACGCGTGAAGTTCACGGAATTTCTGGCCTCGTGTGTCGGTCTGGTCCGCTCGGGCGGGCTGCTCACTGTCGGTCACTGCCGGCCGGGTCACTCTGTGCAGGTGTGGGTCCACCCATGGTCACACGTCCAGTGTGACCGACCGTACTGACAGTTGTCGGTACGGCCGGGGCCGGGGTGGGTGCGCAGGCGGGCCGACGGGCAGTCAGCCGCCGTTCCTCGGTGGGCCGTCGGGCCTTGGTGGGTGGCCGGGTCCGGGCGTGCCGTCGGCGTTCGGTGGGCCGGTCCGCCCGGGGCGTTTGCCTCCTGCGGCGAGTTCGAATTCGGCGCGCGGGTGTTCCAGCGAACCAAGGGAGACGATCTCGCGCTTGAAGAGCCCGGCAAGGGTCCATTCGGCAAGGACACGGGCCTTCCGGTTGAACGTCGGGACGCGGCTGAGGTGGTACGTACGGTGCATCAGCCAGGCCGGGTAGCCCTTGAGCTTACGACCGTAGACATGGGCGACGCCCTTGTGGAGACCGAGTGAGGCGACGGAGCCCGCGTAGCTGTGCCGGTACTCCTTGAGGGGTTCGCCGCTGATCGACGCGAGGACGTTCTCGGCGAGGACCTTGGCCTGGCGGACGGCGTGCTGGGCGTTGGGGGCGGTCTCCTTGCCCTTTTCCGCGACGGTCAGGTCGGGTACGGCCGCGGCGTCCCCGGCGGCCCAGGCATGCTCGACCCCTTCGACGGTGAGTTCCGCCGTGCATGTGAGCCTGCCGCGTTCGTTGAGCGGCAGGTCGGTGGCGGCGAGGATCGGCGCGGGTTTGACGCCCGCGGTCCACACGAGGGTGCGGGTCGGGAAGCGGGAACCGTCGCTCAGGACGGCGATCCGGTCCTCGCAGGACTCCAGCCGGGTGTCGAGGCGTACGTCGATATTGCGGCCTCGCAGCTCACGGATCGCGTAGGTGCCCATGGCGTCGCCGACCTCGGGAAGGATACGGCCCGTCGCCTCCACGAGGATCCATTTCAGGTCCTCTGCCTTGATGTTGTGGTAGTACCGCGAGGTGTAGCGGGCCATGTCCTCCAGCTCGGCCAGGGCCTCGACGCCCGCGTATCCGCCGCCGACGAAGACGAAGGTGAGGGCGGCGTCGCGGATGGCCGGGTCGCGGGTGGCGGAGGCGATGTCCATCTGCTCGATGACGTGGTTGCGCAGGCCGATGGCCTCCTCGATGGTCCTGAAGCCGATGCCGTGGTCGGCGAGGCCGGGGACCGGGAGGGTGCGCGAGACGGAGCCTGGGGCGAGGACGAGTTCGTCGTACGGGATCTCGACGGCGCCGGTGCCGTTCTCCCCGGTGGCGAGGGTGGTGACGGTCGCCGTGCGTTTGGCGTGGTCGATGCGTTGTGCCTCGCCGATCACGATCTTGCAGTGCGCCAGGATCCGGCGGAGCGGCACGACGACATGGCGCGGTGAGATCGAACCGGCGGCCGCTTCGGGCAGAAATGGCTGATACGTCATATAAGGCTCGGGCGTGACGACGACAATCTCGGCCTCACCGTTTCTGAGTCTCTGCTTCAGCTTCCGCTGGAGACGCAGCGCTGTGTACATCCCGACGTAGCCGCCGCCGACGACGAGAATGCGCACACCCGGCGGGGGGCCGGGGGGTGTTCCCCCGGAATCTGAAGCCATCACCACCCCATGACGCAACGTGCTCAAGGGTTTGTCCACAGCCCCGGCAAATTGTGTGACCGGAGGTTCTGGACGGGCCGCTGCTGCTGATCGCGGCGACAACACGGAAGCTGCGCAGGTCAGGGGTTGGAGTGGGGGTCGCGGGCGGGGGTCGAATCAGTAACCAACCGGTCCTTGCTCCGATCGGGGGGCGCTCCGTGCGGAACTACCCCCTTCTGAATTGACCCGGGCTCAACTATGTTCATACGTCGTCGGGGTGTCGGGTTGGGGCCATGATCCACACTCTGACTAAACGGCGGGAAGTCTCCGGGGGGAGACGTCATAACCGGGGGAACAGTCATGCACATTCAGGATTCTCATTGGCAGACTGCTGCGGCAGCTACGTCCCATTCGTCCGACGGAAAAGGACAAAACGGAGCGGTGGGGACAGTGGACACGGTGGGTCCGGTCGCGGCAGCCGGAACAGGCGGCACGGCCGGGGCCGCCGGAGCGAACGGGCGCTCGGCTCCGCTCCGTGTGGACGCACAGCGCAATCTGGAGCATGTGCTGCGAGCCGCACGCGAGGTGTTCGGCGAGCTGGGATACGGGGCTCCGATGGAGGACGTGGCGCGTCGCGCCAAAGTCGGAGTCGGCACGGTGTACCGGCGGTTCCCGAGCAAGGACGTGCTGGTGCGGCGGATAGCCGAGGAGGAGACCTCCCGGCTGACGGACCAGGCGCGGACCGCGCTGGGCCAGGAGGAAGAGCCGTGGTCGGCGCTGTCGTGCTTCCTGCGAACGTCCGTGGCCTCGGGCGCGGGGCGGCTGCTGCCGCCGCAGGTGCTGCGGGTCGGGGTCGATGCCGACGCCGACGCCGACGCGGACGAATCGAACGCGGTCGGGGAGTCGGGTGCCATAGCGGCCGCCGTATCGGACTCGGGTCCGGGCAGTGCTCGGGACGAGACGCGGGTGCCTCAGCAGCGGCAGGGCGCGGGGCAGGCCGACCTCCGGTCGGCCGACGGGCCTTCCGCCGCGGAGACCGGCATCGAGGACGACGACACGGGAGCCGGCGAACTGCTGGAGGTCGTCGGCCGGCTGGTGGACCGGGCACGGGCAGCCGGCGAGCTGCGCCGTGATGTGACGGTGGCGGATGTGCTGCTGGTCATCGCGACGGCGGCGCCTTCGCTGCCCGACGCGGCTCAGCAGGCTGCGGCTTCCAGCCGACTGCTGGACATCCTGCTGGAGGGGCTGCGCTCGCGACCGGTCGTATGAGAGGGGTGCGCGGTAGCGGAGTGCGCGTGCGTGCCGGCGCGGTGAGCGCGGTGCGCGTGCGTGCCGGCGCGGTGAGCGCGGTGCGCGTGCGTGCCGGCGCGGTGAGCGCGGTGCGCGTGCGTGCCGGCGCGGTGAGCGCGGTGCGCGTGCGTGCCGGCGCGGTGAGCGCGGTGCGCGTGCGTGCCGGCGCGGTGAGGTGGCGGCGTCGGCGCGTGAGCGCGGTGCGTTGGTGCGGTGACTGTCGGGGCGCGTGAGCGCGGTGACGCCTGAAGGTGCTGGTGCGCGGGCGTGTTGTGCGTGGGTGCGCCGGCTCTCCGGAGCGGGTGGCTGGGGTAGGCGGTCGGATCGGACCGGGTGGCTGGCGTGCGCCGTCGGCGCGATTGACCTGGCGTGAATGCGCTGGGCGTCGAGCGGCGGGCGTGGCCCGTTTAGGTGGGTCCCGCTCGGCAGCCCATCGTCGCTCGTGCACCGCTCGCCTTCCGCTTCCGACCTCCGCGTCCGCCCTCTCGCCGGGCCTGGACCGGGCGCTCTCTCTACCCGCCGACCGGCTCTCTGTGGCGCCGGCTCGGCTCTCCTCCGCTTCTTCGGGTCGGCTCTCGGGCGTCGCTCGAATGGCTCTTGATCGGTGTTTCTTCGGCGCTTGATCGGCTCCTGTCGGTGGGGCTGCTGCCCTTGTTCTGCAACCCACCCGTGCAGAAAAGCTCATTGGTCCTTCCCCGAATGAGTGGCTGCTAGTGCTCACATTCGGGAAAACGCCCCGGATGAGTGGTTGCCGGGGCTGAAGGTTCGGCGTGATTGCGCCATGTGGCACTCTTGCCCGGGGTTCGGGTCCGAAAGCGCATACGGGGGCTTCCGCGATGAGCGGTGACGGGCAGCAGGAAGAGTCGTTCGACGACGTTTCCGCCGTGGGTGGTGTGGCGGAGGCCGGTGGGCTGTCCTCCCGGCAGGTACCGAGTCAGGGCGGACCCGGGCGGTCGGGTGGTGACGCCGAGGGCGGTACCGTCCTGCCCGGTCCGTGGCCGGGACCCGTCGAGTCCGACGTCGCGGTGCCGATGCAGCGGGAGGGCGGCCGAACCACCGCCACCGTTGCCTCCGGCTCCGCGTTCTCCGACGCCGAGTTGATCAGGCAGATGCGGGACGGCGACGATCTCGCGTACGAGGAGCTGTTCCGGCGGCACTCGGACGCGGTGCGCCGCTACGCGCGGACCTGCTGCCGGGACGCGCACACCGCCGACGATCTGACGGCCGAGGTCTTCGCCCGCACACTCCAGGCGGTACGCAGGGGCAAGGGGCCAGAAGAGGCGGTACGGGCCTACCTCATGACGGCTGTCCGGCATGTCGGAGCCGCCTGGACCAAGACCGCGAAGCGGGAGCAATTGGTCGATGACTTCGCGGTGTTCGCCGCCCAGGCATCCCAGTCCTCCCAGGTGTCGGACGCGGACACGCTCGGCCTCGGTGCCGATGTGCTGGCGATGCACGAGGCCGAGCAGTCGATGGCGATACAGGCGTTCCGCAGTCTGCCGGAGCGCTGGCAGGCGGTGCTGTGGCACACCACCGTCGAGGAGGAGTCGCCCAGCGATATCGCCCCGCTGTTCGGGCTGACCGCCAATGCCACGGCGGTGCTGGCCAGCCGGGCCCGCGAAGGGCTCAAGCAGGCCTACCTGCAGGCGCATGTGAGCCAGGCGCTCACCTCGGGCGGCGACTGTGCGCGTTACGCCGACCGCCTCGGCGCGTATGCCCGGGGTGGACTCCGGATGCGCGCCGAGCGCGGGCTGCGGGGGCACCTGGACGAGTGCGTGAAGTGCCGGCTCGCCGCGGGCGAACTGGCCCATGTCAACGCCGGGATTCCTGCGCTGCTGCCGGTCGCGGTCATCGGCTGGTTCGCCGCCGGGTATGCGCTCAAGGCTGCCGGAATCGTCGCCGGTGGCGCGGCAGGAGCCGCGGGCGCGGGTGCCGCCGCAGCGGCGACCGGTGGAAGCTCGTCCGGGGGCACGGCCGGTGGTGCCGCGCTCTCGGAAGGGCTCGGTGCCCCGGCGAAGGCCGGTATCGCGGCGGCGGTTGCCGTGGCCGTGACGGCCGGACTGACCTGGGCACTGGTCGGCAACGACCAGCCGAAGCCCGAGGCCGGACATGCCGAGCCGGCTGCCGTGGCGCCCGCGGTGCCGACGCCCGCACCGCCGAAGCCGACACCGCCGCCGAAGCCCGACCCGCCGGCGCCGCCCGCACCGCCTGCCCCGTCCCCGACTCCCCCACCGACGCCTACACCTACGCCGACTCCGACGCCCACCCCCAAGCCGACATCGCCCCCCAAGCCCTCGGCGCCTCCCACGCCGAAACCGCCCTCCCCGACCCCGACCCCGCCGCCTTCGCCGCCCGCGCCGACCGTCTACCGGGTCAGCGAGCTGAGCTACTCGATGCTGGGTGACCACACCCGACCGGAGGTGGTGATCGGTGAGAGCAACTGGGTCTGGCAGCGTTCCAACCTGTCGATCGGCGGCACGCAGTACGCGCACGGGGTGACCGTCCACAGCAAGTCCTCGGTCACCATCCAGCTGAACCGGCAGTGCACTCGGTACGAGGCCGTGGTCGGGGTCGACGACATGACGATGGGGCTCGGCTCGGTGCGCTTCTCCGTCTTCAACGGTGACGGGACGCGGCTGTGGCAGTCCCCGGTGATGAACGGTAGCGACCCTGCCGTACCCGTCGGGGTCGGTATCACCGGTCAGCAAAGGATCCGGCTCGTCGTCGAGCGGGAAAAACCGGGCGGCGGCGCGGCCCTCGCCGACTGGGCGGATTCGACCATCAGTTGTCGGTGAGGGCGCCCGGGAGTTCTGCGGTGATGCGGGTCAGGAGCTCGATGACGTCGTCGACCGTCAGCGTGCGGCCTGCGGCGCGCTCCGACTCGTACTGCTGAGGTCCCAGTTCCTCGCGCGCCTGTCGCTCGACCTCGTCCGCCTCGGCCTGTTGCGCCTTGGTTCTGGGGCCGTACAGGCGCCAGCCGTCGGCCGCCGCCAGGATCCGTACGGCAGCTCCGTGGCGGCCCACCTTCGGCAGCACGGTCGCCACGCCGTCCGCCAGATGTCCGGTGACGAGCTCGGCGCACTGGGCGTCCCGCGCCGCGCGCAGTGCGAGCGTCAGACCGCGTACCCCGGCCACCGGGCCGCCCTCGGCCCCCGGCTCATGCACGGCGATCCGGGCAGCCAGCCCCTCGACCACCGCGGTGAAGTGCGACGGCGGGCTGCCGCGTCCGGCCGAGGTCTCCGCCTCGGTGACCAGCCGTCGCGCCTTCGCGATCTCGCCGCGGTCCAGGGCCAGGGTGGCGCGCAGGAAGTGGGCGTAGGCGCGGGCGTCGTGCACCTGGTAGCGCTCCGCCTCGGTCTCCGACTCGGCCAGAGTCCGCTCGAACCCGACCATGTCCCCGGTCCGGTAGGCGAGTTCGGCCAGGCGAGCGAGGAGGAACGGTCCCTCGGCGTGCGCCCCGACCTCGCGGGCGAGCAGCAACGCCTCCTCGTACGCCGCGCGCGCCTCCTCGTACCGTCCGCGCATCATGCCGGCCTCCGCGGCGGCGCCCGCGACCTGCGCACGCAACCAGCGGTCGCCGACGCGGCGGCCCAGCTCGCGCAGCTCGGCGAGATCGTCGTCGACACCGGGCATGCCGCCGGGCATGTCGACGACCATGTGGGTACGGAACAACAGCGCGACGCCGTACTCCCAGCCGCCGCCGTGGATACGGGCGTTGGCGACCGCCACATCGATCATCTCGTGCGCTTCGGCGGTGGTGCGGCTCACGAACAAGGTGATCGGCCAGATCAGTCCCGGGAAACGGGCGGACTGCGGACCGGACGACCTGAACGCGTCGGCCACCCGGCCCATCAGGGCCCGGCGCCGGTCATCACCGCGGATGTCGTCGGCCGGGCGGCTCTCCGCGGCGAGGAAGTACCGCAGTACCTCCAGATGCATGCGCGGCCAGAAGCGGGGGTCGCTGCCGTCGGCCGGTTCCGGTCCGAGCGCCACGGCCCGCTCGGCCCAGGTGAGGCCCTCGGGACGGAAGTTCCGCAGAAACCAGAACCACCCCATGCCGAGAACCAGGCGCACCGCGTCCGGTTCGGACGGGGTGGTGACGATGGAGCGGTGGAGGGCGGCCCGGATGTTGTCGAGGTCCGTCTCCAGGCGTGCGATCCAGGGGAGCTGGTCGCCGGAGCGAAGGCGGGGCTCGGCCTCCTCGACCAGTGCGACGAAGTACGCGGTGTGCGCGCTCGCGGCGGCGGCGCGGACGTCCGGGGTCTCGGCGGCGCGTTCGGTGGCGTACTCGTGGATGGTCTCCAGGAGGCGGTAGCGCATCTCACCGGAGGCGGTCGGGGTGGCGACGACGAGGGACTTGTCGACGAGAGCGCCGATCAGGTCGGTGGTGGAGTGCCGGCCGGGGGCTTCGGCGCTCGGGGCCTCGGCGGCAGGGGCTGCTCCAGCCGTGGTGACGGCTTCTGCGGCAGGCAGGTCCCAGCCGCCCGCGAAGACGGAGACCTGCCGCAGAACCGCGCGTTCGTCCTCGTCGAGCAGGCCCCAGGACCAGTCGACGACGGCGCGCAGCGTCTGCTGACGCGGCAGTACGGTACGGGCTCCGCCGGTCAGCAGACGAAACCGGTCGTCGAGCCGGTCCGCGATCTGGCGCGGGCTGAGGAGCCCCAGCCGGGCAGCGGCGAGTTCGATGGCGAGCGGCTGCCCGTCGAGCCGTCGGCAGATCTCGGCGACGGCATCCGGATCGTGCGCGGCCTCCTGCTCGGGGTCGAAGTCGGGACGTACGGCGCGGGCGCGCTCGGCGAACAGCCTGTGGGCGGGGTCGGCCGGAAGCGGGCCGACCGGGCGTACGGATTCGCCGGGGACGCCGAGGGGTTCGCGGCTGGTGGCGAGGATGCGCAGCTGCGGGCAGTGGGTGAGCAGGGTCTCGGCGAGGGCGGCGGCCGCGTCGATGACGTGTTCGCAGTTGTCCAGAATGAGCAAGAAGGGGCGGATGCGGGAGCAGTGCGCCAGGTGCTCGACGAGAAGGTCGGTCGGGTCGGTGCGCAGCGGCTGCCCGTCGCGGTTGTTGTCCCGGAGGAGGGTCGTCTCACGCAGGCCGAGAGCGGAGAGTACGGCTCCGGGAACCCCTACGGGGTCGTCCACGGGGGCGAGTTCCGCGATCCAGGCGTCGGTGGGGGCCGGGGCCGCCCGGCCTCCCCGAGCGGCGGCCTCCTCGGCGAGACGGGTCTTGCCGGAGCCGCCGGGGCCGATGAGGGTGACCAGACGGGATCGCGTCAGATCGGCGCGGATGGAGCGCAGTTCGGGCTCACGGCCGACGAATGAGGTGAGCCGGGGGCGGAGGTTGCCTCGGCCGGAGGCGTGGTTCGGCGTGTCGGGTGAGCCTGGTGCGGCCGGTGCGGCCGGTGCGGCCGGTGCGGCTGCTTCCGATGACGCGCCCGACGGAGGAGTGAGTAGCTCCCGGTGAAGTGCACTCAGTTCCGGTCCGGGATCGGTGCCGAGGCGGTCGGCGAGGGCGCGGCGAGCGTCCTCGTAAGCGGCCAGCGCGTCGGCCTGGCGGCCATCGGCGCGCAGGGCGCGGATCAGCTGGGCCCGGAAGCGTTCGTCGTACGGGTGGGCGGCGGTCAGCTCCTTGAGCTCCGGTACGAGGGTGCGCGGGCCAACAGCAGGCCCCACGCCAACAGCGGCACCCGCACCGGTCGCCGCACACCGCAGGTCGGCCTCGATGCGGCGTTCCAGCGCGGCCAGGCGGTGGGCCTCCGGACGCATGCCGTGGCCGGGGTCCCGGTCCGGCAGGTCGGCCAGGGCCGGGCCCCGCCACAGGGCGAGCGCGGTACGGAGCGTGCGGGCCGCCGTCACGGGGTCGCCCGCGTCGAGCTCGGCGGCCCCCTGCCGGGACAGCCGCTCGAACACATGCAGGTCGACCTCGTCGGGCTCGGCCTCCAGGCGGTAGCCGCCGTGGGTGCTCGTGATCGCATCCCTGCCCAGGACACGGCGCAGCCGGCCCACGAGGGCCTGGAGCGCGGCGGGAGCGTCGTACGGGGGATCGCCGGCCCATACGTCGTCGACGAGATCGGCGACGGGGACGGGCCGGCCCGTACGCAGGGCGAGGGCGGCGAGGAGGGCGCGCAGCCGCGTACCGCCCACGGGCAGCGCACCGCCGTTCTCGTCTCGCGCCTCGGTGACGCCCAGGATCAGGTACCGCACCCGGCCATTCTGTCCCGCGGGGCGGCCGGAAGCAGGCGCCCACCGACAACGGCTGCTCCAGCTACTGCGGCTGCTACGGCTGCAGCGTCCGCCTCGTCGGGACGACTCCGCCCGCGACCGCACGCTGGCGGGGTGCCGCCGTGCCCGTCCAGCAGGTGCCGCGCCGCGAGACGAGGCGGCGGAGCCAGAGTTCCGTGGCCGCCAAGTGCGCCAGGCCGTCCAGCGGGAGCGGTTCGCCCTCCGAGGCCGCGCGCAGGGCCTTCCGTACGACGCGGGCTTCGACCAGGCCCGCGTCGGCGAGGAGCGGAGCGTCGAAGAGGGCGATCAGGTCGGGGAGGGCTGCGCGCAGTCCGGTGCGGGCGGTCGCGTTCGAGGTGGCGAGGGAAGGCGCGCCCCAGCCGGGCGGCAGTTCGTGGATGCCCGCGCCCGCGAGCACCCGGCGCAGGACCGCGGCGCGGGCGCCCGGCTGGACCCGGAGCGATTCGGGGAGCGCACGGGCGGCGCGTACGACCTGATTGTCGAGGAACGGGGCGTGCAGCCGCTGGCTGCGGTTCTCCGCGGCCTGTTCCAGGATCCGGTGGTCGGCGGCGTACCGGGCAAGGGCGGCCCGGGCGCGGGCCTCGCCCGGGCGCTGGAGGGAGGCGGGGCGGATCGCCGCCTCCTGCAGACGAACCGATACTTCGGCGAGCGCCTCCCCCGTGAGCCAGCGCGCGGCGGGCCCCGGCCGTGACCAGGCGAGGGCGGCGAGCGAGGCGTCGGCGGGGGTGTCGAGGTCGGGGGTGAGGCGGTTGGCGTCCGGCAACCGGTCGGCCGCCGTTTCCAGGCCGGTGCGGTACGACGTACGGGACAGGCGGCGGGCCGCGCGGTAGACGGTCAGCGGGACGAAGAGGGAGTGCGCGGTCGGGCCCTCGGCCTTGGCGAGTGCGGCGACCGGGCGCAGCAGATGGCGTCGGCGCCGGTCCATCAGCAGGTCGGCGAGGCGGGCCGGGTGGGCGTCGAGCACCTGCCGGGCGCCACCGCCGACGAAGTGGTCGGCGCTGCCGGAGGCGAGGCGGCGGCGGTGGCGCTCGGCGACGACGAGGGATGGGGCGGGTTCATCGGTGAGCGGGCCGCCGCCCAGGTCGGCGTAGGGCAGGGCCTCTTCCCCGGCGGCGACGACGACATGGTGCAGGCGCGGGTTGGCGGCGATGACCCGGGCGCGTTCGAGTTCGTCGTCGTGTCCGCGTGCGGTGAGGTCGTTGAAGGTGACGGCGAGCAGCCGCTCCCCCGCCCCCGTGCCGTGGCCGAGGAGGGTGCCGGGCAGGCCCGGCAGTCCGGCGGCGAGCAGGGCGAGGGTGGCGGAGGCGCTGCCTCCGGAGAGGTCGGCGCCGATGCCGGGTACGGGTGCGCCGCGGGCGGCGCGTCGTTCGGCGGGCCCCATGCCGGGGACCGGCCCGGGGTCGGGCGGCAGGGTTTCGGGTGCGTGGCGCGGGGCGGTGAGCCTGGCGCGTACGGCTTCGACCAGTGCGTCGCGCACTCCGTCGACGGCGCTGACCGGGTCGAGTTGGGGTGCGGCGACGGCGAGGGACGCCACCGCCTCGTACCCGGTGATCTCGCGCGAGCCCTCGCGGAGGATGAGCGCGTGCCCGGGCGGGATGCGCTTCACTCCCGCGTACGGGGTGCCGTCGCGCAGCGCCTCCGGTGTTTCGGGGCAGGCGAGCAGGGCAGCCAGGTGACCGATGTCCAGCTGGGCTTCGATGAGGTCGGCGAGCGGGAGTGCGGCGGTGGCGTACGCCGTGCCGCCGGCCCAGGGTGTGTAGAAGACCGGGCGGGCTCCGGCGAGGTCCCCGATGACGGTGATCCGGCGGCCGACCTGGACGACGGTCGTGTAGCTGCCGGGCCAGGAGGTGAGATGGCGCAGGGCTCCGCCGCGGGCGGCGAGGAGGCCGGCGCGCAACTGTTCGTCGGTGGCGCTGCAGCAGCCGAGGACGGCGAGCCGGACGGTGGGCGCGCCTTCGGCGGTTTCGGCCGCGCTGATACGGATCTCGTCGGGGCGCCAGTCGCCGACGGCCCAGAGAGGATCGGGGTCTCCCCACAGGAGTTGGGATCCGACGGGGTGCATCGTGCGCCCCTCGTCGGCGGCGCCGACAACACCGGCCGTGCCGAAGCTCGCGGCGATACTGCTCCATCCCACCAACCAACGCATCGCCGCCTCCACAGGCTGTGGACAAAACGGCGCAGCAGGAAAGTACCGGGAGAACTGCGGTAACGCGCGGCGCCGTTGCGAACATGCTGCCACGACAAAGGCGCGCAGGAGGGGCTACGGACGGCGCACGTCGGAAGCGCATGCGCCCCTGGCAAAGACCGGACCGGGACGGACGGCGGCCGGGTGCGGACGGACGCACGTCGGGGCGGCAACCGGCGGCGGGTTTCCCGAGGACTGACCGAGACGCGGCCCGCGCGAGGCGGCTCATGTGCCAACGGGCTTGCGGCTCGGGCGTGTTGCGTTCCCCGTACGAGCGAGATCTACCGGCCGAAATCAGGCCACACCCAGAACCGCCCACGGACCGCTGGCGGACGACTTCCGAACGGTCGACGGGATGTCCGCGAATCAGTCGGCCCAACCTCGGTCGACCAACGACATTCAGCCATTCTCAGAGCACTCTGCAACCCGGCGACAGGGAACTCGACGCATCAGAAGTCCCTTTTCGCCCCACTTCATTCCCCGATTCTTCCCGAATCCCTCCTGGAATCCTCCGTCGGCCGCAGGAGATCGCCACCGGGGCGGCGGGCAGCCCCGGTACAGGCCCCACACCCGGCCCCGTACCGCTGTCCACGCACAGTCCGGGAGGTGTCGTTCACCTCCCGGACCGGTCCGCCGCCTGCGGGGAATGAGGCGGCAGTGTCCCCCAGCCCACTGAGTCCAATGCAGTGGACCGACCCACGCAGCACCCATGGAAGCGCTTCCGAAACGGCCGTACGAGAGCGCACGGCCGGGCGCACGGCCACACACCAGGAGCACGTACAGGACTCGGCGGGCGGTGTCGCCGCGACGTGCGAACGGTGCCTCCGGGAGCGCACGAACGGGGCGTCGAGCGGGGTCCCGGGCCGGGTCCGAGACGGGTCCCGGGCCGCTGCGCGCGGCGACCGGAGCGGCACCGCGGCGGCGGCCGGAGCGGCGCCGCGATGCCGCTCGCGTCCGCACCGACAACAATCCCGCCATACGGACGTCTGCCCCTTAACGGTAGGGATGCGGCGAACTACGCTGGGTTTACTGAGGTTCTCGGCAGGAGGCATATTCCTCGGGGCTCGGCCATATGCGTGTGCGGCCGGAGTGCCGGGGTCCGTCCCTGGGGAGGACACGGTACGAATGCCGCGCGCCGCCAACGGTGACGCGGCTGCCGTCTGTGTGTCGAGGGGTGGCGCATGTCCAGGGAGCAACGCGGACCGAACGAGAAGCTCGGAACCGTTCTCGCCCTCGCGGGAATCAGCAACGCCGGGCTCGCCCGGCGGGTCAACGACCTCGGGGCGCAGCGCGGTCTGACACTCCGGTACGACAAGACCTCGGTGGCCCGGTGGGTCTCCAAAGGCATGGTGCCGCAGGGCGCCGCGCCCCATCTCATCGCGGCGGCTATCGGCGCCAAACTCGGCCGGCCGGTCCCGCTGCACGAGATCGGGCTCGCGGACGCCGATCCGGCGCCGGAGGTCGGACTGGCCTTTCCGCGCGATGTGGCCGAGGCCGTCCGTTCGGCGACCGAGCTGTACCGGCTGGATCTGGCCGGGCGACGGGCGGGCAGCGGCGGGATCTGGCAGTCGCTGGCGGGTTCGTTCTCGGTGAGTGCGTACGCGACGCCCGCGTCCCGCTGGCTGATATCCCCCGCCGACCCGTCGGTGGCGCGCGACTCGACAGCCGCCGAGGCAGCCATCCTCGGCACCCAGGGCGCAAGGGGCGCACGCCCCGGTGCGGGGGCGCAGAGGGCGCCGGGTACGGCAGGCGCGGCAGCGAGGCAGAGCCCGGAGTCGGGGACTTTGGCCGCTCAGGCGGCGGCACCGGTGACCCTGGGGACACAGCGGACACCGTCCATCCCCGCCCAGCCGGGCCCGGAGACCGCGTCCACGCCCACGTCCACGTCCACGTCCACCAGCGCGAACACGATCACGAGCGACATCTCCCCGCTGCGGGTCGGCCACAGCGATGTCTCCAAGCTGCGCGAGGCGGCCCAGGACGCCCGCCGCTGGGATTCCAAGTACGGCGGCGGGGATTGGCGTTCCTCCATGGTCCCCGAGTGCTTACGCGTGGATGCCGCGCCACTCCTGCTCGGTTCGTACAGCGACGAGGTGGGCCGGGCGCTCTTCGGCGCAGCGGCCGAACTGACCAGACTCGCCGGGTGGATGGCCTTCGACACCGGCCAGCAGGAGGCCGCGCAGCGCTACTACATCCAGGCGTTACGGCTCGCGCGGGCGGCGGCCGACGTACCTCTCGGCGGCTACGTGCTCGCCTCGATGTCACTGCAGGCGACCTACCGCGGCTTCGCCGACGAGGGGGTCGACCTCGCGCAGGCCGCCGTCGAACGCAACCGGGGGCTCGCCACGGCCCGCACCATGAGCTTCTTCCGCCTGGTGGAGGCACGCGCCCATGCGAAGGCGAGTGACGCACCGGCCGCAGGGGCAGCGCTGAAGGCCGCCGAGGGCTGGCTGGAGCGTTCCAGGGACGGCGATGCGGACCCCTCCTGGCTGGGCTTCTACTCGTACGACAGGTTCGCGGCCGATGCCGCGGAGTGCCACCTCGATCTGAAGGCGCCCCGGCAGGTGCGGCGCTTCACCGAGCAGGCCCTGTCCAGACCCACTGAGGAATTCGTCCGCTCGCACGGACTGCGGCTCGTGGTGTCGGCGGTGGCCGAGCTGGAGTCGGGGAATCTGGACGCGGCCTGCGCGGCGGGCACCCGGGCGGTGGAGGTGGCGGGACGTATCTCCTCGGCGCGGACCATGGAGTACGTACGGGATCTGCTGCACCGGCTCGAACCGTACGGGCACGAGCCGCGCGTCGCCGAGCTGCGTGAAAGGGCCCGGCCGCTGCTGGTGGCGCCCGCGTAGCCGGACCGCGCGGGACTTACCCACGCACCTCCTCACCGTGTCGCCACGACTCCTTGCGGCATACAAAAAGTGTCCGGACGGCATCCCGGCGGCATCCGGCCGCCGCCAGGCGTAAGGATTCGGCGCCACGCTGGGCTTCGCTGGTTTGAGTGCGTTGTCAGTGGGTCAGTGCACTATCGGGGGTGGGAGGTGGCGTGATGATGACGCGCGCGGCATACGACTGCGATGTGCTGGTGATCGGCGGCGGGATCGTCGGCCTGTCGACGGCGTATGCGATCACGCGCACCGCTCCGGGCACCCGGGTGGCGGTGCTGGAGAAGGAGTGGGGCCCCGCCCGTCACCAGACCGGGCGAAACAGCGGAGTGATCCACAGCGGCATCTACTACCGCCCCGGCTCGCTCAAGGCCCGTTACGCGGCGCGCGGCGCCGCCGAAATGGTCGATTTCTGCGCCGAGCACGGCATCACGCACGCGGTGACCGGCAAGCTGATCGTCGCGACCGAGCGGTCCGAGCTGCCCCGGCTGCACGCACTGGTCCAGCGCGGCCGGCAGCACGGGCTGCCGGTGCGCGAGCTGGGGCCCGCCCAGATCGCGGAGTACGAGCCGCAGGTGCACGGGCTCGCCGCGATCCGCGTCGGGACGACCGGGGTGTGCGACTTCGGGGCGGTCGCGGCGCGGTTCGCCGCGGAGGTGAGCGGGGCGGGCGGAGTGATCCGTTACGGGGCGGAGGTCACCGCGATCGACCGGCGCCCCTGGGGTGTGGCGGTGCGTACGGTGGACGGTCCGGTGGTGCGGGCCCGGGTGCTGGTCAACTGCGCGGGGCTGCACTGCGACCGGGTGGCGCGACTCGCGGGCGACGACCCGGGGGTACGGATCGTGCCCTTCCGGGGGGAGTACTACGAGCTGGCGCGGCCGGAGCTGGTGCGCGGCCTGGTCTATCCGGTGCCCGATCCGGCGTTCCCGTTCCTCGGCGTGCATCTGACCCGCGGCCACGACAGCAGCGTCCACGTCGGGCCGAACGCGGTGCCGGCGCTGGCCCGCGAGGGGTATGGCTGGCCCGTCGTACGCCCCCGTGAGCTGGCGGACACCCTGGCCTGGCCCGGCACCTGGCAGATCGCGCGCAGACACTGGCGGTACGCGGCGGGCGAGGTGCGCCGTTCGCTGTCGAAGCGGGCGTTCACGGCAGCCGTGCAGCGGCTGCTGCCCGAGGTCACGGAGTCCGATCTGCGTCCGGCCCCGGCCGGGGTCAGGGCCCAGGCCGTGCTGCGGGACGGCACCCTGGTGGACGACTTCCTGATCCGCGAGGCCCCGCACGCCGTGCACGTGCTGAACGCTCCGTCGCCCGCCGCGACGGCCTCCCTGCCCATCGGGCGGGAGGTGGCACGCAGGGCGCTGCTCCGGGCACGGGGGACGGGGTGGAAGCCGCCCGCCGTAGAATCGGGGCATTGTGTCTGAGTCCTTGAACCCCTCCGCAGGTCCCTCCGCGAATCCTTCCGCTTCGACGCCCGGCGAGGCCGCGGCCGGGACGAGCAGCTCCGCAACCGAGACGGGCACCGTCTCCTCGGTCCACGCCCCCGCCTCCGCCGCTGCCGGGATTCCGGACGATCTGCGCGCCGCCTCCTTCGAGCGGCAGCGCAGGCTGCGCCAGGAGCCACGCTTCCCCGGCGGACCCGCGATCGATCCGGCCGGATCGCACCACGAGCGCCGGATCCGCAGCTTCCAGCCGCGCCGCAGTCGCGTCACGCCCGGCCAGGAGGACGCCCTGCTGCGGCTCTGGCCGAAGTGGGGCCTGGACATCGACGGGCAGCGCGTCCTCGATCTACCCGAGCTGTTCGACGGGCTCCCGGCCGTGCTGGAGATCGGTTTCGGAATGGGTGAGGCCACAGCGCAGATGGCGGCCGATGACCCGGGTACGGGCATTCTCGCCGTCGATGTGCACACCCCGGGCCAGGGCAATCTGCTCGGTCTCGCGGACCGGAACGGCCTGTCCAACATCCGGGTCGCCAACGGTGACGCGATCATCCTGCTGCGCGAGATGCTGAAGCCGGACTCGTTGGACGGGCTGCGGGTGTACTTCCCCGACCCGTGGCCCAAGAAGCGCCATCACAAACGTCGGCTGATCCAGCCGGAATTCCTCGATCTGGTGGCGCAGCGGCTGAAGCCGGGGGCCGTGATCCACTGTGCGACCGACTGGGAGCCGTACGCCGAGCAGATGCTGGAGGTGCTGACCGCGCACCCCCTCTTCGAAAACACCCTGGCGGACGGCGGCTATGCGCCGCGGCCGGCGTTCCGGCCGCTGACCCGGTTCGAGGGGCAGGGCCTCGACAAGGGCCATGTCGTGCACGACCTGCTCTTCGCCCGCCGCTGAGACCTGTGCGCGGAGCCGGTGACGGGACGTGACGGACCCGTCGCCCCATGGCCAGCTGTCAGTGCTGCTCGTTAAGGTCATCGGGTGGTGTCCGACGGGTCTGTTCAGCAGCGGCAGTCGCAGCCGGCCGTCCCGCTTCTCGAGGAGCAGCGGGTCGGCGAGATCCTGGCTGCCGTGCCGGAGCGCAGTCACTGGCGTTACCGGCCGCGCCGCGTCGGCATGGTGTGGCGCAGCAGGACATTCCGCATCGCGGCCGTGTTCACGGTGCTCGCGCTGTGCGGTCTGGCGATCCTGGCCCTGGTCCGCGATCAGACGGGCACCGACGGGTTTCTCGTAGGTCTGGGTCTCGCCGTGCTGCCCGTCCCGCTCCTGATGGCGGCGTTCCGCTGGCTCGACCGGGTCGAACCGGCGCCGTGGCGGAATCTGCTGTTCTCCTTCGCCTGGGGTGCGTTCGCGGCCGCCCTGGTCGCGATCATCGCGAATTCGTTCGCGACCCGCTGGATAGCCACGGCCACCGCCGACCCGTCGGACGCCGACACCCTCGGCGCCACGGTCATAGCGCCGGTCATCGAGGAGAGCGCCAAGGCCGCGGCCGTCCTGCTGATCTTCCTGTTCCGAAGGCGGGAGTTCAACGGAATCGTCGACGGTGTCGTCATCGCCGGCTTCACCGCGAGCGGCTTCGCCTTCACCGAGAACATCCTCTACCTGGGGACCGCCTTCGGTGAGGACCAGCAGATAGGCACCTCGGGCGTCGTCTCGGTGACCGCCGCGACGTTCTTCGTACGGGCGGTGATGTCGCCGTTCGCGCATCCGCTCTTCACGGTGCTGACCGGAATAGGTTTCGGGCTCGCCGCGGTCAGTGCGCGGCACCGCCGGATCCGCCGCATCGCGCTGCCGCTGCTGGGACTTGTCCTCGCCATGGGCATGCACGCCCTGTGGAACGGGTCGGCGTCATTCGGCCCGTACGGCTTCTATGCCGTGTACGGGGTGTTCATGGTCCCGGTCTTCGGCCTGGTGACCTGGCTGGCGATCTGGTCGCGCCAGCGGGAGCTGCGTACGCTCTCGGCCGAGCTGCCCGCCTATGCGGCGGCCGGCTGGCTGACCCCCGCCGAACCGCTCGCCCTCTCCTCGATGCGGGCCCGCGGCATGGCACGCGACGCGGCACGCCACCGGCACACCCTCGCAGCCCGGGAGAACTGGGCAAGCCCGTACGGACCGGGGTCCGCCCCACCGTACGGACCGGGATTCGCGTCGCCGTACGGACCGGGGTCCGCCCCACCGTACGGACCGGGATTCGCGTCGCCGTACGGACCGGGGTCCGCCCCACCGTACGGACCGGGATTCGCGTCGCCGGGGCAGCACGCGTCGCCCAGGCGCGGACCATCGGCCCAGGTCAAAGCACACGCCAAAGCACAGGCCAAGGCTCATGGCAGGGCTGCCGCCCGCGCCGTGGCCGAGTACGAATCGTTCGCGACATCACTGGCATCGCTGCGTCGGCAGGCCCGCCGCGGCGCGGTGGGCCCGGACTTCGCCGAGCGCGAGCTGGAGCTGCTGCACCACCTCTGGCAACGCAGGGACGTGGCCGCTCCCGCCCTGACGTACGCGGCGCAGGCGACGGGCCGCCTGCGCCCCCACCACCCGCCGGCAGCTCCGTACGCCTACCCGCACCCGCCGCAGCACACGCAGTACGGCGGCTACGGCTACAACCGTTCCTGAAGACTGAGCGGGAGTGAGTCCCGACAGCCGCACGCTCCGAACGGTCTTGGGCGCACTGGTCCCCGGCGTACTCAACCCCGGGGCGGCGACACGCATCCCGTGCGTGGTCCGATCTCGGGAGACCAGTTCCCTGCGCGACCTGGCCATGTGGATACGGCCAGAGGCGACGGGGAGGCCCCGAACCATCACTCCGGTGGAGCGGGGGCCCCGCACGCCGGCGCCGCACCCGGCGTCCCAGATCGCACGATCACGTCAACCGGGTCGGCCCAGGGCACCACAAGCCCGCGAGCGGACCATCACACAATCGAGCCAAACCGACGTTATGCGCACTCCCCGGCAAGCAGTTACCAACCCCTGTCCGACCCCGCACCGGCCACCGCCACCGCAGTAGGGCCGTCCGTGGACGACGCCCCGCTCCGCATAGCACGGATGCCCCAGGAGCGCCGCGATCCTGGGGCATCCGTGAACAGCCGCCCTCGTCAGGCGGATGCCTCGGTGAGGTCCGCCAGTTCCTGCTCGGTCAGCGAGAGGTCGGCGACAGCCACCAGCGCGGGCAGCTGCTCGACCGTACGGGCCGAGGCGATCGGCGCGGCGACGGTCGGCCGGGACGCGAGCCACGCAAGCGCGACGGTCGCGATCTCCGCGTCGCGCTCCTGGGCGATTTTGTCGAGTGCCGCCAGGACCTTCTGCCCCCGCTCCGACTCCAGGTACTGACCAGCCTTCTCGGCCCGCGCGCTCTCCACCGAAGCACCCGGACGGTACTTGCCGGTGAGGAAGCCGGAAGCCAGGGCGAAGTACGGGACGGCGGCGAGCCCGGCCCGGGCGGCTGTGTCCTGGAGCTCACCCTCGTACGTGTCGCGGGAGACCAGGTTGTAGTGCGGCTGCAGGGCGACGTAACGGGCCAGCCCCTCGCGCTCCGAGAAGTCCAGGGACGCCCGGAGTCGCTCGGGGCTGATGTTGGAGGCGCCGATCTCCCGGACCTTGCCCTCCTTCACCAGCTGGTCGAGGGCGGCGATGATCTCCTCGACCGGCACGGTCTCGTCATCGAAGTGTGTGTAGTACAGATCGATGTGGTCGGTACCGAGCCGGCGCAGCGACTCCTCGGCTGCGGCCTTGATGTTCGCGGCGGAGAGCCCCTTGTACGAGGGGTGGGCGCCGACCTTGGTCGCGACGACGATGTCGGAACGGTTGGAGCGTGCCGCGAGCCACTTGCCGATGACGGTCTCCGACTCGCCGCCCTCGTTGCCCGGGATCCAGGCGGAGTAGGCGTCGGCGGTGTCGATGAAGTTGCCGCCCGCCGCGGCGTAAGCGTCCAGCACGGCGAACGACTGCGCCTCGTCGGCGGTCCAGCCGAAGACGTTGCCGCCGAGGGCGAGCGGGAAGACCTGGAGGTCGCAAGGACCCAGCTTACGAAGAGAAGTCATATCTCGGTCAACGGACTCCGGCGGGTCCGCTATTCCGGCAGACCGGCAGCCCTGACGTCGGGGGGTGAGCGTCAGGACTGCCGGAGTTCAACGGCCCGTGAACCGGATCGGATCACGAAGGCCGGGAGGGAGCCGGCGGATCAGGGGTTGAGACCCTTGTCGCGCAGCCAGGCCATCGGGTCGATGCCCGTACCGTCGGGGGTGTGGACCTCCAGGTGGAGGTGCGCGCCCGTGACATTGCCGGTCGCGCCGACCCGGCCGATGGTCTCACCGGTGGTGACCTTCTGGCCGACACTGACGCCTATCGAGGACTGGTGGCAGAACCACACCTCCGTACCGTCGTCGAGCTCCAGCACCGTGCGGTAGCCGTACGAACCGGACCAGCCTGCCGACTTGATGGTGCCGCCGTGTACGGCCTTGATCGGGGTGCCGGTCGGCGCCGCGAAGTCGAGGCCGGTGTGGTGGCCGGAGGACCACATCGAGCCGGCCTGGCCGTAGGTCGAGGTGATCGTGTACGAGGAGGTCGGGATGGCGTAGCTGGCGGCGAGCTTGGCGAGCCGCAGGGCCTCGGCCTTCGCCTTGGCTTCCTCCTCCGCCTTCTTCTTCTCGGCGGCGACCTTGGCCTCGGCTGCGCTCTGCTGCTTCTTGGCCTCGGCGGCGGCCTTCTCCGCGGCCGCCTTCTCCTGGGCCGCCTTGGCCTCGGCGTCGGCGGCGTCCTGCTGCTGCTCGGCCTGCTGGAGGATGCGGGCGCGGAGTGCCTCGCCCGCATCCGTCGTGCCCTGCTCGGCCTCGGCAGTGGTGAGGCCGGCGGTGGTGAGCGGGGCGGCAGCGGCGGCCTCGGACTTGTCGGCCTCGGACTCACCGGAGAACAGCGAGCCCACGCCGGGAAGGGACTTGGCGTCGGGGAGGTTGTCCGAGATGGAGTCGGGAAGGGAGATGGAGACCGGCGGCTTGCTCTGCGCGGTGGCCATGCCGCCCGCACTGACTGCCGCGATGACGCCGACCCCGAGCACCGTGGAGCTACGGGCAAGTCCGTTGCGCTGCTTGGCGACGCGGTGCTTGCCGCGTACGGGGCGGACGGACTCCTCGGTGGGATTCCACTCGTCCCAGCTTCTGCCGGGCTCACCGTTGCCGTCGGCGCGGAATTCGCTGCCGAACTCACCGGCGAAGTCGCCGCCCGTCTCGGCGCCGAACGCCGTTCCCGTCCCGGCGGTTCCGTAGTCGGAGCCGAAATCGGATCCGAAGTCAGCGCCGAAGTCGGAACTGAACTCGGGGTTGAACCGAGAGGGGGCCTCGGGGGCAGGCTTGTTGGACGCCACGGGGGCGCACTCCTTTCCTTCCTTCTCGCCTACCGGGTTAGCTGACGGGTTCGGAGCAGGAAGGTCTCCTACGGGCCCCTCTGCCTCTCACGAGACACAGGTGTCCGATTCACCCCATGTAGGTGGTTCCCCGGTTCCCTTGCGGAATTCGGCGCTCGCGCACGGTGCCGCCACTGACGACGGCTGGGACGACCGCGCTGCGTTATCGAACGTTAATAGACACACGGGTCTGATTCCAAGCCGTTCCCACTGATCGTTCAGGTCTTTGGCCTGGACTTTACGGGACACAGCCGGGCGGAATCGGACGAGTTGATCGACCCTCAGTCACTACCCGGTTTCTGACGTTGCGTCAAATGTTATGCGGAGCGACGCCTTTCGGTTACGTACGGTGGCATCCCGCGCCCAGGGCCGCGCCCCCAGGCCGCGCGAAACACCCGACCCGCACGAAGCGTCCGATCCCCCCGTCATGTCTCTTCCAGGCCCACGATCTTCACGATCCTGCGCCGGTCCGGCTGCCCCTCCGCGGGGCGTACGACCGCGAGCAGCGCCATGTCGTCGGTCGTCTCGCCGCCCGTGTGCAACCGCACGTCATCGGTCAGCGCGGACAGCAGCTCCTCGGGCCCCGGAAAGATCCGCCCGCGCAGCCGGGCCGCCGGGTCGTAGAAGACCCCGTCGGCGTTCCGCGCCTCGGAGAGGCCGTCGGTGTAGAGGAGCAGGATCGTCCCCGCCGGCAGATCCCACTCGTCCGCCCGGTCGGGCCACACCCCCAGGTCCATCCCGAGCGGCAGCGCGGGCACCGTGGGCCCCAGCACCCCCACCGCCCCGTCCGGGTGCAGCAGGATCGGCTCGGGGTGACCGCGGTTGACGATCCGCACCCGGGACACCCCGGGCGGGATCTCGGCCAGTACGGCAGTGATGAAGCCCTCGACCGCGTCCAGCCCGCCCCGCGCCCCCTCCCGCGCCAGCGCCCGCTCCAGCCGCTGCGCCACGCCCTCCAGCGAATGCTCCTGCTCGGCCGCCTCCCGGAACGCCCCGATGGCAACCGCCACCGACTCCACGGCGTCGAGCCCCTTCCCCCGCACGTCCCCGACCACCAGCCGCACCCCCTGCGGGGTGTCCGCCACGGCGAACAGGTCGCCGCCGACGAACTCGTCCGCCTGCGCCGCCTCGTACCGCGCCGCCACATGCAGCCCGCCGATCCGGTCGGACGGCTTCGGCAGCACCGCCCGCATGGCGGTCTCCGCGACGACCCGCGCGGAGGCCAGCTGCTCATTGCCGCGCCGTACGACCGTGTTGATCAGGACCGCGAGGGCCGAGACGGTGGCCAGGGTGAGCAACTCGATCAACGGCACGACCAACGGCAAAGAGTTGCTGGACAACCGCAGCACGGTAACGGCCACCATCGCGGCAATGCCGATACAGATGGTGCGGGACAGCGAGAAGAACGGCGCGGCGATCAGCGGCGCCGCCACGAACAGCGGAATGGCGGTGAAGACCGGCGGGGTGAGGAGATCGAACGCCAGCCCGCCGAGGATCATCAGGGCGGGCAGCATGCGGACGAACCGCCGGGTACGGGTGTCGCCCTCGGCATGTCTGCCGCGCCGCTTCAGCCGCTTCCACACCTGTGGTCTCCTGCCCGGTACGCGCGCGGCTGCGGACGGTACCGCGCCCCACCCCCAGGCTCGCCGGAGCGGAACCGTGCGGCGACTCCTCATCGGCCAATGGGGGTACGTACGTGGCACAGCTCACACCGCCCGGACCTGCTCCTTCATGGGCCCGCAGGCAGGTCGCGCCACGCCCCGGAAAGCGACGCGGAAATGAATCAGGCCCGGCACGCTGCATGCGTGCCGGGCCTGATTCTTCAGTAGCGGGGACAGGATTTGAACCTGCGACCTCTGGGTTATGAGCCCAGCGAGCTACCGAGCTGCTCCACCCCGCGTCGTTGAACACAACTCTACGGCATGTCCGGCGCGCGAATGACCACTCGGCGAATCATGGCCACCCGGCGCCCGGTCCGTGCGCCCCGCGTGGTGCCGACGAACAGCGCGGCCTCCGCCCCCTCAGTTCGTCTCGGTGATACGAGGAGTGGCCTTCCCGTGGACCGCCGGAGGCTTCATCGGGTTCACACCGCGCTGCAGCGAGTGGAGGATCGCCAGCCCCTGGCTGACCACGCCCGCCGCCATCTCATTGACACCATTGGTGCCGTTGAGAACGGTGAGGTCGGCCCCCGACATGCCGCGGGCGGCCGCGTCGGCCAGGGCGGGCAGGTTCTCCACGATGCGGTTGGCCGCGATGAGCTCCTGGTTGCCGTCGCGCAGCGAGGTGGCGCGCACGCTGTTGGCGTCGGCCTGCGCCTGGGCGAGGGTCCGTTCGGTGTACGCGCTGCCGTCGGCCTCGAACTTCACCCGGTCACGGGCCGCTTCCGCGAGAGTGCGCTGACGGTACGCCTCGGCATCTGCCGGACGCCGGACCTCCGCTTCGAGCCGTTGCGCGGCGAGAGCGGCCTGCCGCTCGGCCAGGGCGGTCTGCTCCTCGATGACCTCCTGCGAGGCCCTGGCCTGGGCGAGCGGTCCGGCCTGCGCGGCGCGGGCGTTGTACTGCTCGGTCTCGGCGAGGAAGCCGGCCCGTTTGATCGCGGTGTCACGTTCGTACTCCGCCTTGAGCGCGGCGGCCTGCTGCTCGCGCTGGCTGGCTTCCTGGTCGGCCTTGGCCTCGGCGATCCGGGCCTGGCTGGCGACCGCGGCGGCGTGCGGGGCGGCGAGGTTGTTGATGTAGCCGGTGGCGTCGTCGATCTCCTGGATCTGAAGGGCATCCACCACGATGCCGAGCTTCTCCATCTCGCCGTGGCTGCCCGCGATGACCTCCTGGGAGACCCGGTTGCGCTCGCGGATGATCTGCTCCACGGTCAGTCCGCCGACGATGGAACGCAGGTGGCCTGCGAAGATCCGGCCGGCGAGCTCCTCCATCTGTTCCTGCTCGGTCAGGAAGCGGCGCGCCGCGTTGGCAATGGACACGGCGTCGTCGCCGACCTTGAAGACGGCGACGGCCCGGACGTTGAGGCGGATGCCCTGCTGCGTCACGCAGTCCTCGGTGATCTCCGCCTCGCGCAGCGCCAGTGAGAGCATGCGCGCCTTCTGCTTCACGGGGAGCACGAAACTGCCGTGTCCGGTGACGATCCGGAACTGGGTGTCCAGCGCCTGCCCCTTGGAACCGGATATGAGCATCGCCTCGTTGGGGGCGGGAACGTGCCAGAAGAACATCGGAAGACTCCTGCCGTACGTAACTGCCCGACGTACCTACGTCACTGCTCGACGCAGATACCTCACTGCTCGACGCAGTGACGTCGTCGCTTCGGCTCAGGACGGGAGTCGTTCCACGATCACGCCCCGCGCCGAGACCGAGTCGACGACAACGACGCGTACGTCCCTGTCGATCGACGTCGTCGACCATGCGGTGTAGGCCTCCGACCCACCCCGCACGGCCACCAGCACTTCGCCCGGACCATCGGCCGGAATCGGCACGGTGACGCGGCCGATCGCCCCGACCGGGCTCCGGGCGGACTCATCTGCTGTGTGCATGCGCCCTCGCGAACGTCCCGGCGTACGCCTGCTCACACCGCCGCTCACGCCGCTCTCCGCGTCGCATCTCACGCCGCTTCATGAACACGAGGCGACCCCGCCTCCTGGAGGCTTGAGCCTCCCTCGACACTTCCACGGTACTCCGCACCCGCCCCGGAGGATCACCCCGGAGGACGGCCCCGAACGACAACGAGCAAGGGTAGTTATGTGGTGATATGACTGATTTACCATTCAGTCACTCGACGCGATGAACTCGCGGTGATCGGGGAGCCGACAGTGGACAGTTACCCCCTGCTCAACCTCTTCTGGACCATGCTCTGGTTCTTCCTCTGGATCATGTGGCTGTTCCTGCTCTTCAAGGTCGTCTCGGACATCTTCCGCAGCGACGACCTCGGCGGCTGGGGCAAGGCCGGCTGGCTGATCGTGGCCCTGGTGCTGCCGTACATCGGCGTCCTGGTGTACGTGATCGTGCGCGGGAAATCCATGGGAAAGCGGGAAATCAAGGAGGTGCAGGACCGTGACGCGGCCTTCAAGGCGTACGTACGGGAAGCCGCCGGCGCCTCCGCCGCGAGCGGCCTGAAGAAGGGCAGTCACGTCGACGACCTGGCGAAACTCGCCGAACTGAAGGACAGGGGAGCCATCACGGACGAGGAGTACCAGCGGGCGAAGACGAAGCTCCTCGTCTGAACACATCCCCGCAGCCATGACGCGTATGTCTCTCTCCACCCGGTCCGGCGAACTGGCACCGCTCCCGGACCGCGGGGAGGCTTGAGGCATCAGCCCACGGTGGCCGCTTCCGCCCGCGGTTCCGGGAGTGCCGGAGCGCCGGCGTACATCTGCACACTCCGACGGCCCGACAGGGCGGGCCGGGCGGAGTGCGGCCCCCATCTCGGCGAGCAGGGAGATGGCCGGACCATGAACGGCACCACGCTCGAAACCCTGGACGCGATGCGGAGCGCGCTGCGCGGTCCCGTCATCGGTCCGCAGGACCCGGAGTACCGAACCGCCCGCACGATCTACAACGCCATGATCGACAAACGTCCGGCGGCCGTGGTGCGGTGCAGCGACACGGCGGACGTCATGGCCGCGGTCGACTTCGTCCGGGACGAGGGTCTCGTGCTCGCGGTCCGCGGCGGCGGACACAGCGGCGCCGGCCTGTGTCTGGCGGACGGCGGCGTCACCATCGACCTGTCACCCATGCGCTGGGCGCACATCGACCCCGCCGCGCGAACGGCCACGGTCGGCGGCGGCGCCACGCTCGGCGACCTCGACCACGCAGCGCACGCCTTCCAACTGGCCACTCCCGCCGGAATCCAGTCGACCACCGGCGTCGGCGGCCTCACACTCGGCGGCGGCCACGGCCACCTCACCCGCAGATACGGTCTGACGGCCGACAACCTGCTGGCCGCGGACGTGGTCCTGGCGGACGGCACTGCGGTGACGGCGAGCAGCACCACCCACCCCGACCTGTTCTGGGCGCTGCGCGGCGGGGGCGGAAACTTCGGCATCGTCACCTCCTTCACCTTCCGGATGCACCCGGTGGACACCGTGGGCGTCGCCATCACCCTCTGGCCGGTCGACCGGACCCCCGAAATACTGCGCTGGTACCGCGACTTCCTGCCACAGGCTCCCGAGGACCTGAACGGCTTCTTCGCCGCGCTCACCGTGCCGCCCGGTCCCCCTTTCCCGGAGGAGGTCCAGGGTCAGAAGATGTGCGGTGTCGTGTGGTGCTGGACGGGCGACCCCGACCTCCTCGAAGCCACCCTGAAACCCGTGAACGACCCCGGCCCGCCCGCCTTCCACTTCACGGCGCCGATGCCCTACACCGCCCTGCAGTCCATGTTCGACGAGCTGCTCCCTGCCGGCCTGCAGTGGTACTGGCGCGGCAACTTCTTCGACCGGATCACCGACGACGCCATCGTCGTACACGCCAAGTACACCGAGAACCTCCCCACCGACCTGTCGATCATGCACATGTACCCGGTCGACGGCGCCGCCCACCGACCGGGCCCCGACGACACCGCCTGGGCCTACCGGGACGCGGTCTGGTCCGGCGTGATCGCGGGCATCGATCCGGACCCGGACAACGCCGAGAAGCTCAGGCAGTGGTGCGTCGACTACTGGGAGGAGCTGCACCCGCACTCCATGGGCGGTACGTACGTGAACTTCATCGGCGCGGGCGAAACCCCGGACCGGGTGCGCGCCACCTACCGGGACCACTACGACCGCCTCGCGGCCATCAAGCGCACCTACGACCCGCACAACTTCTTCCACGCCAACCAGAACATCGAGCCGGCAACCTGACCCGGCTGCATCGCCGGAACCTGAGCCGCCGTCAGCCGGACCGGTTGTCAGCCCATCGCCGTAGCCCCCCTTCCAGTCCCATACGCGCGAAGGCCGGCGCCCGACATCCGTCAACGGCCGCGTACAGCTCACCGTCCACGGGAGTGTCACACCGTCTACATCGCTGTAGACGGTCTACGTTGCATGGGCGTAGAGATGCGGCGAGAGGCCGGCGCACAGGCGTGGTCGGAGTGCGAGCCGGGCGCCTGATGCCATCCACCGCTGTCACACAACAACGGGTCGCCCACTGCCCGCGCAGTGAAGCGCCGAACGGTCGACCAGGAGTGCGCTTTGGGACAGTCGGAATTCCTCACCGCGGTGGATGCCGCCAGTGAGCGCCGCTACGTGATGAAGAAGCTCCCGGAGGTCACTCTGGCCTTCTGGATCATGAAGATCGCCGCCACCACCCTCGGCGAGACGGCCGGAGATCTGTTCTCCCAGACGCTGCGACTGGGCTATTTCCTCACCACGATCGCACTGTTCCTGGTGTTCGTGCTGACGTTGGTGGTGCAGCTGCGGTCCAAGCGCTACAACCCGTTCTTCTACTGGACGGTCATCCTGTCCACGAGCATGGCCGGCACCACCATGTCGGACTTCATGAACCGTGACGCCAGCGCCGAGTACCTCACAGCGGGCACGACCTCGCTGGGCTGGGGCCCGCAGGGCCTGGGCCTTGGATACCCCGCGGGTGCCGCGATCCTGATCTCCCTGCTGATCGCCATCTTCATCGTCTGGAAGCTCACGGGACAGACCTTCGCCATCCGCGACATCGTCACCTTCCGCGGCGAGGCGCTCTTCTGGTCCGCGATCCTGGTGTCGAACACACTGGGCACGTCCATGGGCGACTTCCTCTCCGACAGCTCCGGCCTCGGCTACGCCGGCGGCGCCCTGCTCGTCACAGCGCTCCTGGTCGTACTCGCCGCCCTGATGCGGGTGCCGGCCGTCCCCAATGTCGCGCTGTTCTGGATCGCCTTCGTCCTCACCCGTCCCCTGGGCGCCACCGCCGGTGACTTCCTCACCAAGCCTGCTGCCAAGGGCGGCCTCGATCTCGGCACACCGGGTTCCTCGGTCGTACTCCTGGTCATCCTCCTCGGCCTCATGGCCTACGCCCACGCGCAGGAGCGCAAGAACACCGCCCAACAGGGCGAACGTGACGCCCAGCTGTCCTGACCACACGTTCCTTCGTTGTGCGCGACCGCAACGGCTCGTCCGGCACTCCGAGACGTCTCTTCCAGGATCTCGATGCTGAGTTCCCGAGGGCGCACGGCCGCATGTCGTGCCTCCAGTGCAGCGAGGCGTCGGGACTTGCGAAACCACTCACCCCTGGAGCGGTAGCCGCCCGCAACCCGCTTCGTTCCTCGCTCACCGATCGGGAGGGGGACAGGCGGTGCCGCAGCGTCCTGATCCCGGCCTTCAGCGTCTGGATGTGCGCTGCCCGGCAACGGCGCGCGAGCGCCCACTGATCGTGCGTGGCCTTGGTGATCGCACCCGCGATCCGCGACGACGACAGCGGCGTCAGGTCCCGCTTACGCGACGTCCAGCTGTCGGCACCGTGCTCCGACCATCCGCACAACGAACCTTGAGATCACGCGAAGCCAGACGCCCCTGATGCACACCGACCGCGCGCAGAACACTCTCGTCCTGGGGCGTGAGGTCCTCGAGACGGTCCCGGACCGCCACCCGGCAAGGCCCCGGGACCACGAAGGGCGCCGCCAACTCCCGCAAACCACCCACCACGTCACCCCCTCCCACCAGGCCAGTCCGTCGGCCGGTATTTGGCCACGGACGCCGCGAGCAGCGTGGTTCATAGGGGCGTGGCCTCCAGTGCGCCACGGTCGTCCTCAGCGGGTTCGCCGCACTGGCCGAGGTTGCTCAGCCCTCGCGGCCGGCCCGCAGGGTCTTCTCAAGGAGCGTGAACGACTTGGGTGCACCGCCCGGCTGCGGCTTGCCCGCCTTGTGGCCGACGAGCCGGTAGCCGTCGTCCAAGTAGTAGGCGTTCAGGCGCGCGTTGCCGGCCAGGCAGTCCAGACGTATGAATGCCCGCCCCGCCGCAGCTACGCGGTGCTCCGCAGCTCGCAGCAGCAGTCGCCCCGTCCCCGGCCGGGCGCTGCTGCGGTCCACCATCAGCCGGTGCACATAGCCGGCCACTGGCGGCTGCGGTCCCCAGGCGTTCTCGTCCGCCCACCACAGTTCCCAGGCCCCGGCCGCGCGGCCGTCGACCTCGGCGAGCCAGACCTCGCCACTCGCCATGGCCCGGCGGAAGTGGTCCTCGTCCAGCTCGCCGGGCTGCCACTGGCCGGTAATGCCCTGGGCGATCATCCAGCGGGCAGCGTCGTCGCGCAGGCGAACGAGAGTGGCGAGGTCTGCGTCGTCGGCGAGGCGGAAGTGCAGATCGTTCACGCCGCGATCCTCGCACGGGCCCGCACGGGCGCTCGACGCTGTGCCTACCGACCGAACGGGGACGCCGACCGCCCACGGTCCTCCCTCCAGCCACAGTCGGGTGATCGTTTGCCAGCTGTGGCCAACCAGGAATCGAAATGGCCAACCATCAGTCGACGCCACAGCCGCGACGACCGCTGCGGACCAACACGCTTCCCAAATGTTCGTACGCCCGTCCGCCGGAGGTCGTACCCATCCTGACCTGCGGCGGAATGGTTTGGATGCCTCCGTCCGAACGGGCCGGGACGGAGGCGAACGCAACCAGAACTGCAACCACGCGTGCAAAGGTCCGGCGACCCCGCCCGGCTCAGATCGAGAGCGCGGTCAGGTCGGGCGAGCTCGGTAAACAGGGTGCCCCGAGGCTGGAGCTTCGGCATGCCCAGTTCCTTCAGGTACGCCACACTGCGTGGCGCTACATCAGCGGTCCCTTCCTCGCGTAGCCGAGCTCTCCCAATGAATCCACGAATTGCGAAATTCGGCAATTCGATACATGCTGTGTTGGCTGTGCCGGCAGGTAGCCGCGGGCGCAGCGCCGAGCGAAGCCCCGGGCCGTCGGGGTGGCGAAGGGGGTCCGTGACCGTGCCGGTTCCGCTGTATCAGGCCAAGGCCGAGTTCTTCCGGATGCTCGGGCACCCCGTGCGGATACGGGTTCTGGAGCTGCTGCAGGACGGCCCGATGGCGGTCCGTGACTTGCTGGCGGCGATTGAGGTGGAACCCTCGGCGCTGTCTCAGCAGCTGGCGGTGCTGCGCCGCTCGGGCATCGTCTCCTCCGTGCGGGAGGGTTCGACGGTGGTGTACGAGCTGGCGGGCGGGGACGTGGCAGAGCTGATGCGGGCGGCGCGGCGGATCCTGACCGAGATGTTGGCTGGGCAGAACGAGCTTCTCGTGGAGCTGCGGGAAGCCGAGGTTTCGGCGCGGTGAGCGTGTTGCTTGCCCGGTCGTGGGACCGGGTGCGGTCTCTGCTGCCTGCCCGTGCGGACTTCGCTGTCATGGCCCGCAGTCCGCGCCGTGACCTGTTGGCCGGCCTCACCGTGGCGATCGTGGCGTTGCCGCTCGCGCTCGGCTTCGGGGTTTCCTCCGGCCTGGGCGCCGAGGCCGGACTGGCCACCGCCGTCGTCGCCGGTGCGCTCGCAGCGCTGTTCGGCGGCTCCAACCTCCAGGTATCCGGGCCGACCGGCGCGATGACGGTGGTGCTGGTGCCGATCGTTGCCCAGTACGGGCCGGGCGGGGTGCTGACGGTCGGGCTGATGGCCGGCGTGCTGCTGATCGCGCTGGCCCTGCTGAAGGCCGGCCGGTACATGCGGTACATCCCGGCGCCGGTGGTGGAGGGCTTCACCCTCGGCATCGCGTGCGTGATCGGCTTGCAGCAGGTCCCGAACGCCCTCGGGGTCGCCACACCCGACGGCGACACGGTCCTGGTGGTGACCTGGCGTGCCGTCGAGGAGTTCGTACGCACCCCGAACTGGACCGCGGCTGCCCTGACCCTCGCTGTGGCGGCCGTGATGCTGCTCGGTGCCCGGTGGCGGCCCACCATCCCGTTCTCGATCGTCGGGGTCGTCGCCGCGACGTCGGCCACCCAGCTCTTCCACCTGGACGCGGCGGCCCCGATCGGCGACCTGCCGCCCGGGCTGCCCGCGCCGTCGCTCGCCTTCCTCGATCTGTCCGCACTGGGCTCACTGCTCGCCCCGGCCGTGGCGGTCGCCGCGCTCGCAGCGCTGGAATCGCTGCTGTCGGCCACGGTCGCGGACGGCATGACGGTGGGCCAGAAGCACGACCCGGACAAGGAACTCTTCGGACAGGGCATCGCGAACCTGGCCGCCCCGCTGTTCGGCGGCGTGCCCGCCACCGCGGCGATCGCCCGTACCGCCGTCAACGTCCGTAGCGGCGCGGGCTCCCGCCTCGCCGCCCTGACCCACGCCGCCGTCCTCGCGGTGATCGTGTTCGCCGCCGCCCCGCTCGTCTCCAAGATCCCGCTGGCCGCGCTCGCCGGAGTGCTGCTGGCCACCGCGATCCGCATGGTCGAGGTCGGCGCACTGCGGGCGATGGTCCGAGCGACCCGCTCGGACGCGATCGTGCTGGTGCTGACCGCCGTCGCCACGCTTGCCCTGGACCTCGTCTACGCGGTCGTCATCGGCCTGGTCGTCGCGGGCGCCCTGGCCCTGAGGGCGGTTGCCAACCAGGCCCGGATGGACCAGGTCGACTTCACGGCTGATCTGCCGGGCGAGCACGGCGAGGAAGAACACGCGCTGTTGGCCGAGCACATCGTCGCCTACCGCATCGACGGGCCGGTGTTCTTCGCCGGTGCCCACCGCTTCCTCCTGGAGCTCTCCGAGGTCGCCGACGTCCGCGTCGTGATCCTGCGGATGTCGCGGATCACAACGATGGACGCCACCGGGGCCCTGGTCCTCAAGGACGCCGTGGAGAAGCTGAACCGGCGCGGCATCGCCGTACTGACCTCCGGGATACGCCCCGGCCAGCGACGCGCCCTCGAATCGGTCGGCGCGCTGGACCTGCTGCGCCTGGAGGGCCGTGAGTACGCCACCACACCGGAGGCGATCGCCGGGGCCCGCGCCCACCTGCACCAGGCCGGGCTCCTGCCCGCCGCACCTGTCACCGTACTCGTCACTGAAGAGGTCTCCCGATGACCACCCCCGTCTCCCGCCGCATGATCGAGCTGCCCGGTACCGAGGCGCTGTGGCTGCTCGAAAGCGCGGCCCAGGGACAGCTGGTGTACGTCCGGGACGAGGTTCCCGTGCTCCGCCCGGCTGTCCACGTTTTTGAGTACGGGCGCCTGATTGTCCGTACGCCGGCTCAGGCCGCGGCCCTGGCCTCCCGTTCGTCGCTCACCTATCACGCACACGAGATCAAGGTGGCAGGCGGTATCGGCTGGACGGTGACTGTGACCGGCCCGGCCGAGGTCGTCACCGATCCGGACGAGGCGGGCCACTACCGCCGCGCCCTGCACGGCTGGGCGCACGGGCCGCACGACGCCCTGGTACGCATCCGCCCGCAGACCGTCACGGGTTTCCGCCTGGCCCGCGCCGAGGCCGCCCGGTGAGCAGTCAACTCGAAGCTCTCCCGTTGCGGCACGTACTGACCCTGCCCGCGATGGGCTCCGCGGTGCGGATCGCGCGTGAGACCACCGAACAGGTCCTGACCGAGTGGGGCGTCAGCAGACGTCACCCCACGGTCGATCCGGCGCTGCTGATCCTTTCCGAGCTGGTCACCAACAGCGTCCAGCACGCCGCCGTGCTGTCCCCGACCGTCACCGTGATCTACGCGGCCGGTCCGGACACGTTCGCGTTCGCCGTGCACGACCGGCACCCCTACCAGCCTCAGATCTTCTCGGCGATCACCAACACGAGCGGCGGCGGGCTGGACACCGTCATGGAACTCACCCTCGGGCTGGGCGGCACCGCCGTCATCAGGAGCGACGCGGACGGCAAGGGCAAAAGCATCTGGATCACCCTCCCGCTATGAAAGATCCCCGCGCGAAAGACCGAGGCAGTAGCCGATGACCATAGAGTGGCGCTACACCACCCAGCCCGACCTGGGCGTTCTCTCCCTGGCCGGATACCTGGGCCCCGAGGCCGTCGCCCGGTTCACCGGTGCGGTCGGCTGGGTGCTGGCCCGTGGCACCGGTCCTGTCATCCTGGACCTGACCGAACTGCGCGGCTGGTCGACGGGCGGACAGCTGGCGGTCGCCCAGGCCGCCAGCCGGCTCGCCGACGTCGGCCGGAGTCTGGAGCTTGCCGCGATCCCTGCGGACGGTTCCCTCGTCCCCGACCCCGCGCAGCCGTCGATCCCCGTACACGCAGATCTGCCTGCCGCCCTCGCCACTCACCGGACGGTGACTGGGGAGCAGCGGCAGTGGCGCAGCGACGAGTGGCCCAGCGAGCAGTCCGGCACCCCAGGGGCCTGATGTAAGTGATGTACAGGAACGATCAAGCAAGGAATCACCATGAGCGATGTGACCGAGACGCTGCCCCCGTGCCCTTCATGCGCCAGCGTGTACACCTACGAGATGGGCGCACTCCTGGTCTGTCCCGAATGCGGCCATGAGTGGTCACCCGCGTCCGCCGAACCCGCGGGCGGCACCGGGGACGACGGGGCGATCAGGGACGCGGTCGGCAACGTACTCGCCGACGGTGACACGGTAACGGTGACCAAGACCTTGAAGGTCAAGGGCAGCCCGAGCGGAATCAAGGCCGGCACCAAGGTACGCAACATCCGCCTGGTGGACGGTGTGGACGGCCACGACATCGACTGCAGGATCGACGGGTTCGGCCCCATGCAGCTCAAGTCCAGCGTGGTCAAGAAAGCCTGACCGGGCGCCTCGGCACGCGGCGGCGGACAAGCGATGCGCCGCCGCGCTGCTCCGTGGGATCCGGGCAGCCCGGAGCCGGGCACCGAACCTCCCTTTCGCGCCTTTCGGCATTGCTAATCTTGGCAATTCCCGAGGTCACGACCTCGGCGTGAGGGCGCGAGGATGTCCCCATGGCGAAGACTTCTGAGGTGGATGCGATGCACGGTACTCGCACGACAGCGACCGTCCGGCCGCCCGGCCGTCCGGCGGCCCGGCGTGCAGCGGGGACTGGTCGGTGAGCGCGCCGCTGTACCAGCTGAAAGCGGAGTTCTTCAAAACCCTCGGACACCCGGTGCGCATCCGCGTGCTGGAACTCCTCAGCCGGCGCGAGCACGCGGTCTCCGAGATGCTGTCCGAGATCGGCGTCGAAGCGGCCCACCTCTCCCAGCAACTGGCCGTCCTGCGCCGGGCCAACCTGGTCGTCCCCCGCCGCGAGGGCTCCGCCGTCTATTACTCGCTGACCAACCCACACGTGGCGGAGCTGTTGCGGGTCGCGCGAACCATCCTGTCCGGCGTGCTGACGGGCCAGGCCGAACTGCTGGCCGATCTTCAGGCCGCCGAACCTGACACCGTGCCCCAGCGGCGCAGGTCAGCGGCTCAGTGATCGGCGGCCAGAATCCTTTCTGCGCTCTGGGCAACGGAGAGACGTCCGCTCCCTGCCGCGCCCAGTGAGTTTCAGCCAGTCGTCCCGCCAGGCGTGGTGGAGGGCGCGGGGCAGGGCTATGGCCTTCAGGCCGGTGAAGAGAAGGGCCGACTCCATAGGCCAGACCGGTCCCGCCGTCCGGCGCTCAGGGTCCAGGCTCTGCTCGTAGCCGCTCAGGATGCGCTCGTGTCCTCGCACGCCGCTGGCAGCCACCTGTGGTCCACACCTGGTCCACTGGTCCGGCAAGCGCCCGAAGCCGCTGCTCTGGACCGAACAGCGAGTGGAACGCCGGCGTGTCACGGGTGAGTCGGCTGGGATCCTTACGAGTCCGCCCCCAAGACGGACGGCAGCGCCGGCACGATCGCCCTGGGCAGCGTCAATATCGCGCTCCTGCGAGAGCACCACACGACCATGCTGAACGCCCGGGAAAATTGGGGCGACGCCTGGAACGAGACCGGCAAGGTCTTCACTCGCGAAGACGGCTCCTGGCTGCACCCTGAGACGGTCTCCGAGACCTTCCGACGCATCCTCGCCACCACCGACCTGCCGCCCATCACCCTGCGCGATCTGCGTCACGTCGCGGCCACCCTCACCCACGGCGGGGGCGGCGATCTGCACACGATCAAGGAGACGCTGCGCCACTCCACGATCACCCTGACCTCGGACACGTACACGAGCCTGCTGCCCGAGGTCGACAAAGCTGCCGCAGAAGCCGCCGCTGCTCTGGTGCCACGTGCTCGTAAGGCCCCCTCCATAGCGCCTGCTGTCGGACCGTCCGCTCACGCATGAGGCCGGGAAAGACGAAGCACCTCGACCGGCCGAAACCGATCGAGGCGCTAAGTAGCAGGTCAGAGGGGGTTTCCCCTCCCTGCATCGCGTAGGCCGTGTGGGACTCGAACCCACAACCAACGGATTAAAAGTCCCGGCAGGGTCCTGCCGGGACTTCCGCCAGCTTCCACGCTGGTCCAGAAATGCCTAGTCAGAGGCATGTCGCATGCTGGCCGGTCCAAGGTTGTGTGCGCCATGTCAGCACGTCCGCTCACGCATCGCTCACGCATCCAGGCCCCGTTGAAGACGACCGAGCCAACACACCTTCCAAATGTTCATCAGGGATCCGAGGTGGGTGGTGGGCGTGCCGGCCTGGAGCGGAGAGGTCGGCAGGTGGGTTCCTCAACGATCCCGGACACCGGTGGATGGGACCAGAACTGAGACCGCGGCGCGGCCGGAGCCTTGCCGGTCAAGAGCAGACAGCAGTCAGCCGTGGCGGGTTCGAGTTTGAACCAGCGGCCCCTTTGTCCCAAATGAGGTTCGGCGAAGATCGTGACCTGCGAGGAAATCCCGGGCGCTCCGGCGCGCGCGCTGGCAATGCATGCCGTGGAGAGGGCAGTTGCCACGTTGACGCTCATTGTGTTCATCAGGCCACCCTGGTCTCTGGATCGTCACGCAGGTCCTATCTGGCGGCGCTTGTGCCCGGCCTGCGGTGTGTCAACCGCACGAGCCCGCGCGTGTCCTGAGCGATCATCCGCATGGCCAGACGTGGCGACTGCGGTGTTCGCGGCGTCGAGGCTGCACGTAACGGCGCTGGTCGGAGCGGGCGAGCCTGGCTGGAGCGGGGCTGCCGCACACCCGTTCCGTGACCGAGGCCGACTATCTCTCCGCCCGGGTAACGGAAATCTATGTCGGCCAGAGTAGACATTGGGTGGTGGTGTGGTTATGGTTTCTCTCGTAGCCCAGAGAGACAGCAGGGCCCGGCAGAGACGAACTGCCGGGCAGCAGTAACCGCAGTTGCAGTTCGCAGGACGGTGCGGTGGTGGAGTTCCGAAGCCAGGGTTGTTGCAGGACGGCGACGGGACTGGCGACCGGACCGGGTGGCCCGCAGTGATCAGGGGCCGCCGTGAGCAGTACCCGCAAGTGCAGTACGCAGCAGTGAAGTCAGTGAGCAGCACCTCGGTGAAGGCGTCGGCTGCGGACGCGCGCACCGGGAGGTTCGGCAGTGGGGTTCTAAGCCAGAGCAGATGCAGGACGGGCGACGGGGCTGGCTGTCGAAAAGTGGCGCTGGCACAGGCCACAGAGCAGTACGCAGGAGAGCAGTACCAGCAGTAGGTAAGTGATGATCCCAGAGGGAAGAACGGAGGAGCCAGGCGCCATCAGGATCGCCCGGGTGGAAGTTTTGAGCCCGGGTACCGCAGGACATCGATAGCGAGGTGGTCTCCGGTCAAGCAACCGCGATCCCCGCACCCCCGACAACTTCCAGGTCGGGTCAGCGGAAATAGAAGGCCGGCGCAGTATCAGGGTCGGCAGATGGTGTAGCAGTTCCTTCGGGGCTCGGGTGCCGTACGGCACCCGAGCCCCTCCACGCGTTCCACAGAGAGGTGCAAATGACAGCAGACGACTCGTTCGGCCGTCTCAACGACGACGACTACCCTGCCTACACGATGGGCCGGGCCGCCGAGATGCTCGGTACCACACAAGGTTTCCTCCGCGCCATCGGAGAAGCCCGCCTGATCACCCCGCTGCGTTCCGAGGGCGGCCACCGGCGCTACTCCCGCTACCAGCTGCGCATCGCCGCACGCGCCCGCGAACTCGTCGACCAGGGCACCCCCATCGAGGCCGCCTGCCGCATCATCATCCTCGAGGACCAGCTCGAAGAAGCCCAGCGCATCAACGCCGAATACCGCCACGCCGCCGAATCAGAGAACCCGACGACCGCGGGCTGACGCGTGGCTTCTGGGTCAACTGCCTTGACCAGGATGTTCCCTTCGCCCACATCTTCGTCGTGGGCGTTCTGCTGCGGCGGAGGAGCCAGGGTGACCGCCTCCGTCTGCCGCATGTCGTAGGACGCTTCATCGGCAGGAAGGTGTGAGGCAAGGGCCGCGGGAACTGTGAAGTGGTTTGACGCGCAGAACGGCTGCGGCTTCACCGCCCGGACAGTGGCGGCTCGGACGGGTTCGCCCACCGTACGGCGATCAGCCCGCGCGCGGAGCGTACTGCTGCCCCGGGCAGGTCCTGCTGTCCGACTGGTTCGCACGAACGGTGGGCGTCGGCCGCCTTCAGTCTCAGTCCATGGTGGTGGGATCTGGGGCACTCGTGAGAGCGCCGCGCAGCAGCGCTGCGCTGATCTGCGTCGGGACCCGTATACGGGCTGATGGGCCGCCGTAAACGACGACCGCTCTTCCTGGAACGCTGTGTTCCGGGTGGATCAATATCTATGACCGCGAGACGAGAGTTTAATGTGCCGCGCGGACAGTGTGTTTACTGCAACGGGCAGAGCGGAATTATTGACCGTACGCAGGCCGCTACCGCATGCTACTGTCGATCTCAGTTGCAGTCGTGGTTCCCAAAAACCTCAACGCCTTTCGTCGGCATTTTTAGCCGCGGGGAGCGTTTTGTATTTCCGGTCATCTCCGGGCGGGGCATCATCGCGGCGACCCGGTATCCGTGGATTGCGGGTTCCGGCGTACTGCCCCACAAGGAGATATGACATGGCGTCTGGCACTGTGAAGTGGTTCAACGCGGCCAAGGGTTTCGGCTTCATCGAGCAGGACGGTGGCGGCGCTGACGTGTTCGCCCACTTCTCGAACATCGCCGCTCAGGGCTTCCGTGAGCTGCTCGAAGGTCAGAAGGTCACCTTCGACATCGCGCAGGGCCAGAAGGGCCCGACGGCTGAGAACATCGTTCCTGCCTGACGCTGACGCGCACTTCGTAGCTGGGGCCCGCATCCCTCGGGGTGCGGGCCCCAGCTACGGGCATTCCCCGGGGCTTCCCTGTGGGGCAACGACGCCCGCAGATCCCTCTCCAGGAATGCGGACCTCTTTGAAGATGCACCCGTAGACGTCCGGGATCTCACGTCCGCATGACGTCACCCATTTCATCGCCTGCACTTGCACCGGATTCACCGCGGGCCAGATCTGCTTTCGCATTTCGTTCGGCTCGTTCTTGTGATTCCCCGCGCTGTTCTTCTGCTGCGAGAATTCCTTGATACGTGCCGTATCAAGGAAGGTTCTGAATGAACCCCTCACGTACGAACAACCGCTCCTCCCGCAGCCGTACCGGCGGTCCCGCCTTCGGCTCCGGCGCCGGTTCGCACCGGGGCAACCGCTTCGGCACGCCCGCCCCGAGCCGTTCCGGAGGGCCGAGCCGCCCAGGCGGCCGCGGCCGGCGGCCCGCGGCGGCCTCGGGCGAGTTCGCCCTGCCCAAGACGATCACTCCCGCGCTGCCCGCCGTCGAGGCGTTCGCCGACCTCGACATGCCCGAGCAGTTGCTGGCCTCGCTCACCGCGCAAGGCATGAGCGTCCCGTTCCCGATCCAGGGCGCGACCCTGCCCAATACCCTCGCGGGCCGCGACGTCCTCGGTCGCGGGCGCACCGGCTCCGGCAAGACCCTCGCCTTCGGCCTGGCCCTGCTGGCCCGCACCGCCGGGCAGCGCGCCGAGCCCGGCCAGCCGCTGGCCCTGATCCTCGTGCCGACGCGTGAACTGTCACAGCAGGTGACCGACGCTCTTACCCCCCACGCACGCTCGGTGAGGCTGCGCCTGGCCACTGTCGTCGGCGGAATGCCGATCGGCAGGCAGGTCAGCGCGCTGCGCCGTGGTGCCGAAGTCGTCGTCGCGACGCCGGGCCGCCTCAAGGACCTCATCGACCGGGGTGACTGCCGGCTGAACCAGGTCGCGATCACCGTCCTGGACGAGGCCGACCAGATGGCCGACATGGGCTTCATGCCACAGGTCACCGCGCTCCTGGACCAGGTCCGCCCCGAGGGCCAGCGGATGCTGTTCTCCGCCACACTCGACCGCAACGTCGACCTCCTGGTCCGCCGCTACCTCACCGACCCGGTCGTCCACTCCGTCGACCCGTCCGCAGGGGCGGTCACCACGATGGAGCACCACGTACTGCATGTCCACGGCGCCGACAAGCACCGGATGACGACGGAGATCGCGGCGCGCGAGGGCCGGGTGATCATGTTCCTGGACACCAAGCACGCTGTCGACCGGCTGACGCAGAATCTGCTGAGCAGCGGGGTGCGGGCCGTCGCCCTGCACGGCGGGAAGTCGCAGCCGCAGCGCACCCGGACCCTGGCCCAGTTCAAGACCGGGCATGTCACTGTGCTCGTCGCGACGAACGTCGCGGCGCGCGGTATTCACGTCGACAATCTCGACCTCGTTGTCAACGTCGACCCGCCGACCGACCACAAGGACTACCTCCACCGCGGCGGCCGTACCGCGCGGGCCGGCGAGTCCGGCAGCGTCGTCACTCTGGTCACCCCCAACCAGCGCCGCGACATGAGCCGCCTCATGGCAGCCGCCGGCATCGTGCCGCAGACCACTCAGGTCCGCTCGGGCGAGGAGGCGCTCAGCCGGATCACCGGCGCCCAGACCCCCTCCGGCATTCCCGTGACGATCACCACGCCGGTGGCCGAGCGACGTCAGCGCAGCCGCAGCGCGGCCTCCCGCGGTCGACGCAGCCCCGCTTCGACTGCCCGGCGCACGATCGTGCGGCAGTCCTCCTTCGACGCGGCGGCCTAGAACCCTTGATCAGAAAACTGGCCCATCTCTGCAGGAGGCACATCTTGGCACTGGTTCAGATGCAACCCCGCCCGGCGAGCGCCACCCCCGCGCACAGGACAGTGGCCGACACCATGGACACGGCCGGACCGCAGGTCTGCGACGACATGACCATCGAAGTCGCCCTGGCCGTCATGACCAGTGCCCGCACCGAGCACCTGCTCGTCTGCGACAACGACGGCCTGTGCACCCAACTGGTCACCCAGGCCCAGCTCGCCGCGGTCCGTGACAGCCCCGCGTACACGGACCGGGTCCAGCTACGCGACATTCTCGACAACCGCGGGCCGTTCACCTCACCCGCTACCACGATCGCCGAAGCCCAGCACGCGATGCGCGGCCGCCGGCCCGGTGCCCTGCCGGTCGTCGACGAGCAGGGCAGCGCTCCGGGCGTCCTCGCCCTTGCCCACTGAACCGCCTCACCGCGGCGAAACCATTCCCCTTCATTCTTCTCCCTGTGAGGCATCATGCGCTGTGTCATCGCCCGCTTCCCGTTCGACCTCACCAAGAGCGGCGTCCTGGAATCCATGAAGGGCATCAAGCCCGAACAGGTCATCGGCGAGTCCGTGATCATCGGCCGCCGCACCTACCCCGTCAAGCAGGTCGGGCAGGTCATCACACGCCAGGACCGCCGCGATTTCAGCGCCGGCGAAATCCTCCGGGCCATGACCCAACTCGGCTTCACCTGCCCCGGCCTTCCCCACACCGCCGCGCCCACGCGCGTCCTCAACCCGTTCCAACAGGCTTCCGCGATGCTCGGCGCCCCTGCCGCCGTCTGACCGACGCGCAGGCGCAAGCCGCCACCAAAACAACAGTGAGGGTCCTCAGCGCGCAGCAGTGGATTCAGTGGTCGGAGTAGCTGAAGTCGCCCATGGTCCAAGCGCTGACGTCATCGATCGCCACCAAGACCTCCGACACCCGCTGCCTCCAGACTGCTTCGGGAGTCAGCCGCCTCGAACGGCGACGGGCCGCGAACGCGGTGAGCGGCGAGGAAGCCGTCGAGGCTTCGACGCTCCTTCGGTGAGGGGGAGATCCAGCCTGTCGGTTGGGGTCGTCTGGTCAGCGTCTCGCCTCTCGGCGGACAACCGTTCGCCCCCGACGAGGCCGCAGGAGAGCGGCCCCCTGGCCGACTGGGCCGCTTGGGTTACCACGTGCGGCGTGTCGTCCTCGGGGCCGCTCTGAAAAGCACGGCGAGCGCTACCTCGCGGCACTCAACGCCGGTGAATCAGCAGACGCACACGAAGCCGCTGTCGCGGTTAATCAAGTGCTGGAAGAGCAGGGCGCCGGCGGAAACGAGACGGGTCCGTAACTGGAAGCCTGACCGCCCTGCCGGCCAGATCCTGCTTGCCTGACCCGCGCGCCGCCCAGACGGGGAGGGCGGTGCGGCGCCCGCCTCATCGCCCTCTCCAGGGTCACTACCCCTTCAGCGTCGCGACCTGGCGAGCGCGTTCGCCGAGTTCTCTTACGGCCCGGACCTTCCGGTGGGGAGCGAGCCGCTTCCGCATCGTCTCGAAGTGCTCGTCGCCGCGAGCGGTTGACAAGCCCACGTAGTCGTCGAGGAACGTATTCCAGGTGCTGCACGCCTCCTCGATGTGTCCCAGTTCGTACTGGCGTTGGGCCATCACGCCGTTGGCGTGGAGTCGGCCCTGCCGTTCCTGTTTGGGTTGTGCCCGGACCGAGCTCTTCAGAGCCGCGATCGAGCCCGCCAGGTCTTTCGTCTCGTAGAGGACGTGGGCGACGTGGAACTGGTAGGCAGACTGGTCGTACCCGCCGACAGCATCTCGCCGTGAGTCGGCTTTCGAGAGTGCTACTTCGGCTTCACGCAGGCGAGTGAATGCCTGCTTCCGGTCGCCGACCATGGCTGCCGAGTGTGCCTGCTGACCTCGAAGGAACGCCACCAGCCGCGGGCCGGCCTTGGGTGCAGCTTCGGCAGCTGAGTCCGCGAGCTTCAAGGCCATCTGCCCATGGCGCAGATGTGATGCCTGAAGGCTCATGCCGCGCAGAGTGCGGCAGTAGGTGACGTGGTCAGCAGCAGCCTTGGCGAGGTTCAACGCCTTTACGTAGTACTGCTGTCCGAGGCCGTGCTCTCGTTCGTACATCGCCATCCACCCGGTCAGGTAGGTCAGGTCGGAGGCGGCGGAGAGCATGTCGTTTCTGACCGGCTCGGTTGCTTGGGCTCGCAGGTAGGGCGCGACGGTGTTGACGAGGAATGCCGCGGCCATTGGGCGGGCGTGGCCGCCGCCCAGCTCGTCGAGGATGTCTGCGATGCGGTCGGTCATGGTCCGTACGGTCGCGACTTCGCCCGGCCCGATACGGCCTGTGGGTTTCGTGGCGCGTTCGCGTTCCTCTGCGTGCGCCTCGCCTGCGAAGAGGGGCACGACGAGAGCAGCCGAGTACAAGCCGGCGGCGAGCACGCCGCGTCGTGAGGGGTCCATATCAGCCCTGCCCAGATCCAAGAGGGACTCGACAGTGTCTCCGCTGCCGGAGTCCTCTCCGCCCTTCGGAGGCTGCAGACCCGCTTCCGCATAGGTCACGGGGCGGCCGATCTTGCGTTCGAGTACCTCGATGATGATCGGCCTGACCTGCTCCCTTGGCTGTGTCCCGCTCAGCCAGTGCGAAACGGCGGAGTGGTCGTACTTCAGGGTCATACTGACCTGGACACCGGTGCGGTTCACCGCATTGGCGAGCTGGGTACGCGACCATTGCGCCTGCTCAAGCAGGGTTTCGAGTCCCGTATTGCGGTCGTCCTGGGGTGCTTTGGCCATTGCCAACTCCCGTAGGTTTCACGGCTTTCACGGTCACGCCTCCCTCCTAAGGTACCCGGATGGGCACATCTCGCAGTTAGCTCTTCACACGCCGCAACCAAAAGCGGACACGGGAGGAGCGCGTGATGACCGCCGTGACAGACAAGGACCGATCCCCGAGCGTCGACGCTGCCGATCCGGAGGCACTGCCGATCGACGTCGAAGCCATCAGCGATGTCGTGACGAAGGCTTTGGCCATCACGCTGTCCATGCCTGATCGGCAGGAAATCGACCTGACAGCCACCCAGTTGCGTGGAGCGCTGAACCTGTTCGTGACGGAAGAGCTGGGCTTCGACGAGGACCCGGTCGTTCGGCAGATGTACAGGGACGCTTACCGCCTGACGGAGCTGAACGCCCGGCCGACGGCTGAGACTCCGCAGTTCGTTGCCTTCGAGTACACGCGTGAACTCGGCCGACTGACGAGACGTTTCGTCAGTCTCTACCGCGAGCGCCATCCGGAGGGCACCAACGATGGGTAGCCACCGGAGACGCCGGTGACCGACAAGCGGCGGCTGCACGACTGGCGTGAGTGGGCGGGCGCTCTCCTCCCCTTGCTTGTCACCGCCCCCCTCGGCCTTCTGATCTGGTATTTCGGCGACCACTAGCCCCACAGACTCCGCCTCCGAGCGACGACTCATGGCTTCCCCAACGGCCTGACGCCGCAGAGGCGGGAAGAACCCTGCCCGGCTGTTCTCGTGAGGGTCGGCAGTCGGGCGGGCGTACGACGAGTGCGGAGGACCGCTCCGTACTCGACCGGCAAGTGCAAGAGAAGAAGAGGAGTCAGCGATGGAGATCCAGCACGAAACGCAGGCGGACTCGGCGCACACAGCCCTGACGGCGCCCATCACGGGTGACAGCCTGCTCGTCGCCCGTGCGCAGGTGAAGGCGGCGCGGGAGCGTGCGTTCATCCCGTCGGACAACACCGGCGGCCGGTCCGACAGCAACGATTCCTGACGGGACCGGACACATGACCGCTCAGCCCCACGCGGTCGTCGAACGCCTCGGCGAGGACTTCCTCGCCGAGGCGTTCGGCCGCACCTTCCGCGTCATTCCTGGCGATGCCCAGTGCATTGCCGGACTCCTCGACTGGGACGACCTCAACGAGATCATCGCCCGGCACCGCCTGGAACCACCGCGACTCCGTCTCTCCGCCGACGGCGTGGTCGTTCCCCTCGACGCCTACACCGTGCGTGAAGTGGCCAGGCGCCGAACCGTGTGGCATCGAATCCACCCCGCCTCCCTGCACGAACAGCTCGCCCAGGGCGCCACCATGGTGATCGACGCATTCGATGAACTGCACCCACGCGTACATGGCCTTGCCCATGCTCTTGAGGCCAGGCTCCGCTCCAAGGTCCAGGTGAACCTGTACGCCTCCTGGAAGCCGCGCGAGGGCTTCGGGGTGCACTGGGACGACCACGACGTGGTAGTCGTCCCAGTGGACGGCCGGAAACGCTGGAAGATCTACGGACCGACCCGCGTCGCCCCCATGTACCGCGACGTGACCGAGACCGCCCCGCCGCCCGACGAGCCCGTCGCAGAGTTCGTCCTCACACCGGGGGACATGCACCTGAAGCCGCGCATCGGCCATGTCCGCCTCGACCGTCTCAATGTCGGCCACCTGGTGGAGATGTACGACGGCATAGCCGACGCCAACGAGGTGATCCAGGCGGAGACCTCGAACGCCGCGAGCAGATCGCCAGGTGCAAGCCCAGCAAGCCCGGCCGCCCCATCGCCACCGAGCGGGCACGGCTCGCTGTCGAACGGGCGAAGCTCGCCGAGATGAAGCCGTTCCGGAAGATCACCGGCCCAGCGACGCAGCAGAGCATCCGGCGCACGCTGCGAGCGGCTCTGAACGCGGCGATCGCCCAGCAGTACATCACCTTCAACCCGGCCTCCCACGTCGAGCTAGAGTCCGGCAAGCGTCCTAAGCCCCTGCTCTGGACGACCCAGCGGGTGGAACGCTGGCGTGCCACCGGTGAGCTGCCGTCACCGGTGATGGTCTGGACGCCGGCGCAGTTCGGCACGTTCCTGGACGCGGCCGAATCCGATCGGCTCTACGCTCTCTTCCACCTCGTCGGCACCCGTGGCCTTCGCAGGGGCGAGGCCGTTGGCCAGAGCTGGACCGATGTCGACCTGAACGCCGGCCTCATCACCCCGGCCAAGGAAATCGTCGTCGACGGCTGGGACACCTACGAGTCCGCCCCCAAGACCGACGGCAGCGCCAGCACGATGGGGGTGGTGATCTCCACACGATCAAGGAGACACTGCGCCACTCCACCATCACGCTCACGTCGGACACGTACACGAGCCTGCTGCCCGAGGTCGACAAAGCCGCGGCAGAAGCCGCCGCCGCGCTGGTGCCACGTGCCCGTAAGGCCCCCTCCATAGCGCCTGCTGTCGGACCGTCCGCTCACGCAAGAGGCCGGGAACGACGAAGCGCCCCGACCGGACGAAGCCGATCGAGGCGCTAAGTAGCAGGTCAGAGGGACTTTCCCCTCCCTGCCGGTGGTAGGCCGTGTGGGACTCGAACCCACAACCAACGGATTAAAAGTCCGCTGCTCTGCCAATTGAGCTAACGGCCCTCGGCGAATCACCCCTGAGCATAGCCCGCCGGGGCCCCGCCGCCGATCGGGTATCGGTTGCCGGGCCCCGTCGCGACGGGATCAGGGGGCTTCAGAGGGGCTTCACCGGGGTGTCGGCGGAGCTTCCGCGAGGTTCGTCAGAGGCGGTAGTGCGTTTGTGATTCGGGTTGAGGAACCAGTGCCGGGCAGAGGCCAGCCACCACGTCGCGGCGAAGCCGAGGACCACCAGGACTGCGATGGGGGCGTAGTTGAACGTCTCCCAGGTGACCGGCGAGACCTGCGGCAGCATGAAGAGCACTGTGATGATCAGGACCCAGGCCACCGCGACCACGCCGATCGGGCGGGACCAGCGGCCCAGGTGCCAGGGGCCCGGGGTGAAGTCGTCGCCCCGGAGCAGGCGGAGCAGAGTGGGGATGACGTAGGCGATGTACAGGCCGATCACGGCGATCGAGGTCACCGCCGCGTACGCCGTGACGTTGATCAGGTACGGGAGGCCCAGGGCCAGGGCGCCGAGGGCGGCGAGCCAGACCGCGGCGACGGGGGTGCGGGTGCGGGGGCTGACCGTGTGCCAGACGCGGGAGAAGGGCAGGGCCCCGTCCCGGGAGAAGGCGTAGATCATGCGGCTGTTGGCGGTCACGGACGCCATCCCGCAGAAGAGCTGCGCGCCGATCACGACCAGCAGCAGGAGCTTGCCGGTGGTGGCGCCGAGTGCGTCCAGGAGGATCTGGGCGGGTGGGGCGCCGGTCGGGGAGTTCAGCGCTTCGTCGTACGACTGGATGGCGAACGTGAAGCCGAGGAGGAGAACGAAGCCGGCGATCCAGGAGGTCCAGATCGACCGGACGATGCCGCGCGGGCCTGCCGTGGCCGCGTCGTGGGTCTCCTCCGTCATATGGGCGGAGGCGTCGTAGCCGGTGAAGGTGTACTGCGCCATCAGCAGGCCGATCATCACGACGTAGAAGCCGCTGCCCCAGCCGGTGTTGTTCACGAATTCGGTGAAGACGAAGGACGCCGACTGATGCTTGTCCGGCACGAAGGTCAGGGCGCCGACGATGACCGCGACCCCGAGGACGTGCCACCACACGCTCACGCTGTTCAGGATCGCGACGATCCGTACGCCGAAGGTGTTGAGCAGTCCGTGCAGCAGCAGGATCGCGGCGAAGAGCAGGATCGTACGGGTGGGCGTGACCGCGAAGTCGAACTGGAGGTTCAGATACGCGCCCAGGAAGGACGCCGCCCCGAAGTCGATCCCGGCCGTGACGGCGACCTGGCCGAGGACGTTGAACCAGCCCGTGAACCAGGCCCAGGCCGCCGCCGAGCGCGGCGGGGCCAGCCGGTGGGCCCAGAAGTAGAGGCCGGCGGAGGTCGGGTACGCCGAACAGATCTCGGCCATCGCCAGGCCGACGAACAGCGTCATCAGGCCGACGCCGACCCAGCCCCAGGTGATGACGGCGGGGCCGCCGGTGTTCATGCCGAAGAGGTAGAGCGTGAGGCATCCGGAGAGCACCGAGATGATCGTGAACGAGACGGCGTAGTTGGAGAATGCCGACATGCGCCGGGCCAGCGTCTGCGTGTACCCGAGCTGTGCAAGACGCTCCTCGTCGGAAACGCCCGGTGGTGGCCTGTCCTCGCCGGTGTCTGTTGTCATGCCCCCAGCGATGCCCTCGCCTCGGAGTACACATGCGGTCGCCATGGTTACGACTGGGAAAACATGCCACGCGACACGCCACACAGCAACGGGAAGGGCGCGGCCCGAGGGCCGCGCCCTTCCCGAGCCTCAGCTCATCGCTCAGCTGATCCTTGTGTACTTCTTCCAGCGCGTATCGGCCAGCTTCCTCGGCGCCGAGAAGCCCCCCGCGTGGTTCGCGTTGTAGAGGTACACCGCACCCGCGGGCGTCCGCGCGAGGATGTCCTGCCGCCCGTTGTGGTCCATGTCTCCGCTGCCGACGATCGCGTTGTACTTGCCCCAGCCCGAGCCGATCTCCGTACGTGGAGCGAAGCCGCCCTTGCCGTTGCCCCGGTAGAGCCAGAGCACCCCGGCGCCGTCCCGCGCCACGATGTCCGCGCGGCCGTCCCCCGACAGGTCGCCGCGTCCGGCGATGGCGGTGTAGCTCTTCCAGGTGGTGACCTTCGTACGGCCCGCCAGGAAGCCGTCGCTCCTTCCGCGGTAGAGCCAGACCACGCCCGAGGTGTCACGGGCAAGGATGTCGGGAAGGCCGTCGCCGCTGAGGTCTCGGGCGGCCACGATCTTGTTGTATTTGGACCAGCCGGTGCCCAGTTTCACCTTCGGAGCGTCGCCGACCTCCCCGTATGCGAGCGGGTTGGGAATGCGGTAGAGCGTGCCGCCCGGTGTACGGGCGAGCAGGTCACCCTTGCCGTCACCGCCCAGGTCGCCCAGCTCCGTCAGGAAGTTGAAGTCGTCCTCCCAGTCGAGCATCGAGCCCACGCTGTCGACGTAGCAGCCCTCGAGTCTGCCCTGCTGGTTCGTGGTGCAGAGGTCGATGAGGTCGCCCGGTTCCCGCGCCAGGACCGAGCCGCTGATCCGTTCGTCGAGGTCGACGTCACGGGTCCAGTCGGTGATCGTGGACCGGTAGGACGAGATCCGGGTGTAGAGGCGTACCCCTCCCTGGACACAGCCGGTCGCCCTGGTTGCCGATACGGCGATGAGCTTGCCCCCGCCGACGAGTGCTCCGCCCGCGTCGCCGAAGCACTGGTCCTCGTCCGCGACGGGGGGCGCGCCGGGCGCCGGTACGGTGCAGAGCGTGCCGCTCGGCAGCGTGCGGCCGAGCAGAGTGGCGCATGACGCCGTCGACTTGAGCACGACCTGCTCGGTGTGGCGGACCCGCGGGGCGTCGTCCAGATCCAGGCCCGACCACGAGTAGAACGTCGCCTTGGCGCCCGTGGCGTACAACGCCGTGTCGCTCGACGACGCCAGCACCGGCTTGCCGTACGAGGCCGGTGTCGCCCGGATCGCCACCGAGACCGCGCCGCGGCGCGTGGCCGCGTCGTACGCCGGGTGGCTGCGATAGCGCGGATCGCTGCTGCCGCCCCGGAGCTGACCGCTCTTCAGGTCGTATTCCCACTCCATGTCCGTACTGCTGCGGCCGGTGAAGCAGTCGGGCGTGGCCAGAGTCCGGGTCCGGGACAGCGTGATGCCCGTGCAGGCCCGGTGGGAACCGTCCGCGTCGTCGGCGTAGTAGAGCGGGATGAGCCACGACGGGACCGTCGTGGCCGCCCGGGCCTGCGGCGCGGAGACCAGCAGCCCGGCCAGCACGGTGCCGACCGCCGCCATGGTGGTGAGAGCCCGGCCGGTCCCCGGTCGTATCCGCTTCCTCATACGCATCAGAAGACCCCCTTGTAGACCTGCCACCCCGTGGCAATCTTCGTGCGCGAGCCGAACGACCCCTTGCCGTTGCCGTTGTTGCGGTAGAGATTGCCGGAGCTGTCCCGCTCGACGAGGTCGGCCTTCCCGTCACCGGTGATGTCTCCCACCCCGACGATGGCGTTGTACGAGGCGCCCCACGCGGAGAAGACCTTCACCCGTTCCTTCAGCTTCCCGGTGGCGGTGCCGTCGTAGCGGTAGAGCGTGCCGTCCTTGTGACGGGCCAGCACATCGCCGTACCCATCGCCGTTGAGGTCTCCGGCGCCGACGATCTTCGTGTAGACGGTCCAGGACGAACGGATCTTGACGCCGGCCTTCAGCTTGCCGCGGCCGTCGTCGGCGAAGAGGTGGATGTCGCTGGTCGACGCCTTGCGCGCGAGCAGATCGGCGCGTCCGTCACCGGTCAGATCGCCGGGCACGGTCAGGACGTTGTACGCGTTCCAGCCCGTGCCGAGCGAGGTGTGGCTGCTGTTCGGGGTGTACGGGCTGCCGCACTTTCCGGCGTACCGGCGCAGTTCCCCGTTCGGCATCCGTACGAGCATCTCGGAGCACCGGTCGCTGCCCATGTCCCCGAACGGGACAGCCATCGCGCCCTTGGGCCAGCCGGAGCCGGAGCGCTTCCAGTCGAACTTGCCCTTGCCTTCGGTGTAGTGGAGGGTCAGGGCACCTGCGGAGTTGAGCGTGACCAGCTCGCCGAAGTCGTTGCCGCCCTGGTCGTGGTGGCCCGGGAGGCCACCGCCGACCGAGATCATTCCGCTGGTGGTGTACGTGCCGTCGCCCTCTGCGGCCCTGGCGGTCAGCGTCCAGGTGTGGACCCCGTTGGTCGGGTAGCCGCCCTTGTCCGTCCGGCCGTCCCAGTTGACCTCGGCCTCGGTGCCGGGCCCGCCGGAGAAGGTACGGACCGTGCGCCCGCGGATGTCCTTCGCCACGAACTTCCAGGTCCCGGGTTTGCTGAACTGCCAGGTGCTGTTCCAGGCCGGGGAGTGGCCGTTGTCGACGCCCTTGATGTCGATGGAACCGTCGCCGAGATCCGACTCGATGGCCGCCAACGGCTGCGAAGGCACCTCGCTCGGCACGATGTGGATCGCCTTGTCCGGTCCGACGTACGCGATGTCGCCGCCGAACTTGTCCACGGCCCAGGTCAGCCTGCGCTGGTCGACGGTGCTGCCCGCGGGCAGATCCGCGATCTCCCGGGGCGCCGCGGACTTCCCGGTGTGGAAGTCGGTGAGTACCAGCTTCCCGGCGGACCGGTCGTGCCGCACGAGATAGCCGTCGCCGACGAGCGCGGCACCGGACGGCACGGTGAGGCTCCTTTTCGCCGTACGGTCGTACACACCGGCCGCACCGCCCGTACCGCAGTTCCAGTAGATCCAGCGGCCGACGGTCTGAAGTTCCTTGACCACACAGGGCGCACCGGTGGCGACCGTCTCGACGACCTTCTTCCGTTCGAGGTCGGTCGCGGTGACGGCTCCGGTGGTGGAACTCGCCGTCCACAGAACAGAACCCCAGACCGAGGCGGCGGTTATGGACCGGGTCATCCGAACATTCGTCGTGTGGTATTCGGAGACGTCGTCGATGTACTGCTTGCCGGTCGACTCCGCGTTGTAGACGAAGTAGCGTCCGGTGGCGTCCACGAACCGACCACCCGTCACGCCGGGCTCGTCGGACGAGTGGTAGCTGTTCGCCGTCAGCCAGATCTGGGCGTACTCCAGGCCGTTGTCGACGCCGAAGCGGCCCAGATGACCGTTTCCGGTGGCGCGCAGCGGTACGCAGGAACCGGCGTCGCAGGGAACGCGCTTGGTGTGGTCGCCGGTCGCGTAGGTGCCGACGAACCCCATCGGGGTCCGGTCACCGGCCGTGGTCCCGTCCGGGGCGATCCGGCGCGCGTAGGCGTGCTGCTGGCCGTTCGCCGCGACTTCCACCGTGTTCAGCGTTCCGCCGGCGAAGTCGATGCCCCAGACCCCGTCCGTCTGCACGGGGGTCGGCGCGTCCGCGGCCCTGGCGCTCGGCATCGTGCCGAGACCGGCCGCGACCACGGTGAGAGCAGCAAAGGCGGCACGACGGCGCCCGATGGAACGACTGCATGGAGAAGCAAAGCGAGCCAAAAGGGTCAGTCCTCCCCGAAATGCCTGAAAGGCATGAAGGGCACAGGTGATCAAACGGCGGACTGCCGCAAAGGAATCACGCAAGCCCCCCGGCCGCACCCCTGTGCAAGTCGCCGGATATTAACAGCGGTTACTCATGTGATGGAAGTGAAAAGAAAAGCGGGCCCGCTCGTAAAGAGCGGGCCCGCTTTCCGTGGACCTTTCAGCGGACCTTCAGCAGGTCCTCACGGCGTTCAGCCGTTGCGCTTCCAGCGCGGCTTGTCGTCACGGCGGCCGAAGGAACCGGTGTTGGTGCCGGTGCCACGGTGGTCGTCGCGGCGGCCGGTCGGACGGTCGGTGCCACCGGAGCGGAAGCCACCGGAGGGACGGTCGTCACGACGGTCGCGGTTGAACGGACGGTCGCTGCCACCGGAGCGGAAGCCGCCCGAGGGGCGGTCGTCACGACGGTCGCGGTTGAACGACGGACGGTCGTTGTCGCGGCGGTCGAAGGAACGGCCACCACGGTCGTCACGACGGTCGTTCGAGCGGAAGCCGCCCGAGGGGCGGTCGTCACGACGGTCGCGGTTGAACGACGGACGGTCGTTGTCGCGGCGGAAGCCACCCGACGGACGGTCGTCACGACGCTGGAAACCACCACGGTCGCCACCGCGGTCGTCACGACGGTCCCGGCTGGACGACGGACGGTCGTTGTCGCGGCGGAAGCCACCCGACGGACGGTCGTCACGACGCTGGAAACCACCACGGTCGCCACCGCGGTCGTCACGACGGTCGTTGCCACCGCGGTAGCCGCCGCGGTCGCCGCCGCGGTCGCCGCCGCGGCTGTCCCGGCGGTCGAAGTTGCCGCGGTCGTCGCGACGGTCGTCACGGGCGGAGGCCTGCTCCGGTACGGAGACGGCGGCCTCGATCGCGGCCTCCGCCTCGGCGGCGGCCTCGGCCACCGCGGCCTCGGGGTCGTCGCCCCGCTCGCGCGCGGCACGGGCGACCAGGCGGTCGGCCTCCTCGCGCAGCTCACCGGCGCGGCGCTGGACGCGCTCCAGCTGCTTGGTCAGGTCGGCGACCTCGCGCTCCGCCTGCTTGGCGGCGTTGTTCGCGGAGTCGGCCTGGACCTCGGTCAGCGAACGGGCACCGGTGATCTCGGCGACCTCCGGGTCGAAGGCACCCGCGCCGCCCACGATGTGACGCGAGGCGTCGACGCCCGCGTCCTCCATGAGGCGGAAGATCTGGCGGCGCTGGTGCGGCAGCGCCAGCGAGACGACGACACCGGACTTGCCGGCACGGGCGGTACGGCCCGAGCGGTGCAGGTAGTCCTTGTGGTCACCGGCCGGGTCCACGTTCAGCACCAGGTCGATGCCGTCGACGTGGATACCGCGGGCGGCGACGTCGGTCGCGACGAGCGCGTTGACGTAACCGTCCTTGAAGTCGGCGAGCACGCGGGTACGGGCACCCTGCGTCATGCCGCCGTGGAGTGCGTCCGCCTTGACGCCCGCCTCGACAAGCTGCTCGGCGATGCGGTCGGCGCCCAGCTGGGTGCGGACGAAGATGATGGTGCGGCCCTTACGGGCGGCGATGGCGGAGGTGACCGGCGCCTTGTCCTTCGGCTTCACGACGAGGACGTGGTGCGTCATGGTCGTGACGTTGCCCTGGGCGCTGTCGACCTCGTGGCTCACCGGGTTGTTCAGGTAGCGCTTGACCAGCGTGCCGATCTCGTTCTCCATCGTGGCGGAGAAGAGCATGCGCTGACCGCCGACCGGAACCTGGTCGAGCAGCTCGGTGACCTCGGGCAGGAAGCCCAGGTCGGACATCTGGTCGGCCTCGTCGAGGACGGCGACCTGGACGTTCTCCAGGGAGCAGGCGCCCCGGTTGATGATGTCGCGCAGCCGGCCCGGGGTGGCGACGAGGATGTCGACACCGCGCTCCAGCGCGTAGATCTGGTTGCCCATCGACGTACCGCCGCAGACGACCTTCATCTTCAGGCCGAGCACATCGCCGTACGGCTGAAGCGCGTCCGCGACCTGCATCGCGAGCTCACGGGTCGGGGTGAGGATGACCGCGCGGGGCTTCTTCTTCTCGGTGTGGCCGCCGGCCAGCGTGGCCAGGGTCGGCAGACCGAAGGAGAGGGTCTTGCCGGAGCCGGTACGGCCACGGCCCAGGATGTCCTTGCCGGCCAGGGCGTCCGGAATGGTCGCGGCCTGGATCGGGAAGGGCGCGGTCACACCGTTCTGCGCGAGCTTGCGAACGATGCCCTCGGGCAGGCCCAGGTCGCCGAAGGTGACGGTCGGCTCGGTGTCCGCGTCGTCATCCGCGTCGACGGCGGAGTCGGTGTCGGCCTGCTCGGCCTGGGCGGCGTCTGCCTCGATGGAGTCGGCGGACTCGGCGACGACGGCCTCTGCGGCCTCGACGAGCTCGTCGTTCTCGATGTTCTCGGGCATGACGGTGTGGTCAGAACTGGAAATTGACATGCGAAATGCGAAACCTTCCGGAGTCTCGGCACGCGCCCGTAACTCCGTGATTCGCAATTTCGACCGCCTCAATGCGGTCCAGCCACGGCAAGGGAGAGTACGCGCCACACGGCGCGCTTCTGTTTCGGCGCCGGGCAATGGGATCAAACGATCTACTACCATACGCACTCCCCCCCACATTGCGCAAACCGCCCTCCCTCGACCCTCTGCTACATCGGCCCCACCTGCGGCGACACATCCGGCGTCCGCAGCAACGCCGGCTCCTCCAGCGCACGCATCGCGTGCTTGCGGAGCTGAGCCGCCGAGGAGGCGGACGGCTGCGGCAACGGCTCCGAGGGCTCCGGCTCCGGGGAGGCGGGCGGCTCGGGGGTGGCCGGCTCGGACGGCGGCGGGGATTCGGGCTGATGCGGCACTCCGGGCCCCGGCTGCGAGACCGAGGGCACCGGCAGCCCACCACCCCTCACCGGCCCCGGATCACCCGGCTTCGCGCCGGGGCGTACTCCGCCGGGCGAGCCCGAAGGGCCGGCGGAGCCGCTCGGCTCCGCCGGTTCGGCCGCCTCCCGTTCGGAATGCGCCTCGGCACGGCCACCGCCGGTGCGGGCGCCGGCGGCGCCCGCACCGGCGGCGCCCTCCGGCCCCGCCGCTCTCCCCTTCGGCTCGGAGGACGGCGACGGCGCCGGTTTCCCTCCGTCGTCGCCGACGCTCATACAACCTGTGGACGCGGCGACCGTCACTGCGATGACGGCCGCCCATCGGACGGGGGCGGACAACTGGCGCACGGGAGGCACCTCCGGGGGTACGAAGAGGGGGCGGAGCGGTACGGGAAGAAGCGGGGGGCGTCGTGCCCAACTCCCGTTGCCCCGCCGGGGACACGCCCCGCGCCCGACCCGCACACCTCCCGCACGCCTCCTGCGCGCCACCCGCACGGCGCTCGCACGCTCATCCGTAGCCGAGCGCGTGCAGCCTCTCGTCATCGATGCCGAAGTGATGGGCGATCTCATGGACGACCGTGATCTCGGTCTCGGCGACGACGTCCTCGCGCGACTCGCACATCCGCAGCGTCGGCCCGCGGTAGATGGTGATCCGGTCCGGCAGCACCCCCGCGTACCACTCGCCGCGATCGGTCAGCGGCGTCCCCTCGTAGAGCCCGAGCAGCTCCGGATCGCCCGGGGCGGGTTCGTCCTCGACAAACACCGCGACGTTGTCCATCAGCCGCGTCAGCTCCGGCGGGATCAGGTCCAGCGCCTCGGCGACCAGCTCTTCGAACTCTTCGCGCGTCATCTCCAGCACCCCGCCATTGTCCCGTACGGCCGCTCGACGCGCCCCGGACCGAACCGCCCGGACCGAGATCGCCCCGGGCGGCCCTGGCCCGACGACGGCCGAGGTCAGCCGCCATCTGCCGGAGGAGAACCCGGCCGGAGCGACCCCTTCGCCTATTCGGTTTGGCTGACGCCGAAACGCCGTAGTACAGTCTCCGACGTGCCCAAGGGCGCCGGTCAGGACTTGGCCGTTCTGAGACCCTAGAGGTTGAAGGAGAAGCGGAACCTCTCGAGGGAAAGCGGAGTCACATGCTTCTCACGTCCCCTCGGGCGACAGACGCAGAAGCAGCAGCACTAGTAGTTCTGCCCTCATCGTCTAGTGGCCCAGGACGCCGCCCTTTCAAGGCGGTAGCACGGGTTCGAATCCCGTTGGGGGCACGCACCACCTTGTGCGACACTTAGTCGCACAAAAGCTTGGTCCTGTGGAGCAGTTTGGAGTGCTCGCCACCCTGTCAAGGTGGAGGCCGCGGGTTCAAATCCCGTCAGGACCGCTGCAGCCTTTATGGGCTGCGTGGCTGGGTAGCTCAGTTGGTACGAGCGATCGCCTGAAAAGCGATAGGTCGCCGGTTCGATCCCGGCCCCAGCCACCACCCGAAGGCCCCGTCCGATGGACGGGGCCTTCGCCGTGTCAGGCCTCTTCGCGGTCCGCCGAGTTCACGCTGCGGCCGCGCCACGCCCGTACCGCCAGAACCAGCAGCACCGCCGCGACCACGGCCACCAGCGCCATTGCGTCCGGCACATGCTCTCCGATGCGCTGGGCCCACTGCTCGACGGCGAACGACTCGTCCACGTCCAGCAGTCCGGGCAGCGCCGTCGTCCCGTCGTACGCGAGGAACAGCGCGCCGAGACCGATGAAGAAAAGCCCCGACAGCAGTGTCGTGGTGTGCAGCTCGAAGCGGCCGAGCCGGAAGGTACGACCGCGCAGCCAGGCCCGTCGGCCCAGGTCGAAGCGTTCCCAGAGCAGCGCGAGCAGAAAGAGCGGGACCGCCATGCCGAGGGCGTAGACGGCGAGCAGCAGTCCGCCGTAGACCGGGCTGCCGCTGACCGCCGCGACGGTGAGGACGCTGCCGAGGATCGGGCCCGCGCAGAAACCGGCCAGTCCGTATACGGCGCCCAGCGCATAGACGGATACGGCGGTGGTCGGGCGGATCCGGCCGCTGAGTGCGGCGATCCGGCGCGAGGCGAAGCCCAGACCCACGATCTGCGCGATGCCGAGCACGATGATCAGCCACCCGGCGCCGAGGACGAGCGCGTCGCGGTGGCTGTAGAAGAGCCGTCCGGCGTACGAGCCCGCGGCGCCGAGCGGGACGAGGGTGGTGGCCAGACCGGCGTAGAAGATGCCGGTGCGGGCCAGGAGCCGCGAGGTGGAGTCGATGGAGTACGCGAAGAAGGCGGGCAGCAGCAGCGCGCTGCACGGGCTGACCAGGGCGAGCAACCCGCCGAGGAAGGCCGCGAAGTAGCCGATGTCAGCCGTCATTTCGCGCCGCCCTCGGCGCCTTCGGCGTCCTCTCCACCCTTGGCGTCCTCGGTGTTGCGGGCCTTCTCGGCCGCCGCCTCGATGGCCCGGGTGAAGGTCTCCACCGGCTGGGCTCCGGCGATCGGACGGCCGTTGATCAGGAACGACGGGGTGGAGGTCGCACCGATCCCGTACCCCTGTTCCTGGTCCTTGCCCACCGCGGCGGAGGCGGCGGAGCTGTCGACGTCACGCGCGAACCGGTCGAGGTCCGCGACCCCGGCCTGCTGGGCGAGCGCCTTCAGTCGGTCCTTGCCGAATCCCTGCTCCTTGGCCCCTTCGGCGTACGCGGCACGGTGGAACTGCCAGAAGCGGCCTTGCTGCCCGGCGGCCCAGGCGGCGCGGGCGGCCGCCTCGGACTCGGCGCCGAAGATCGGGAAGTTGCGCCACTCGATGCGCAGCGTGCCGTTGTCGACGTACTTCTTCACCAGGACCGGTTCGGTGTCGCGGGCGAATTTGCCGCAGTAGCCGCACTTGAAGTCGGCGTACTCGATGAGGACGACGGGCGCGTCCACCCTGCCCTGCGCGAGCTTGTCGTCGGCGTCGCGCCGGGCGAGCTTCGCCAGCTCCGGATAGACGCCGGCATCCGGGTCCGCGGTGACATCGGCGACCGGCGAGGAGGAAGAGGAAGAAGCCGAGTGGTCGGGGGCGGTGGCCCGGTAGGAGACGAAGCCGAGCAGGGTTGCGGCGACTACGACTCCGGCGCCGTAGATCAGCGGCTTCCTGGACGACGGCGTACGTGAGGACGTGGACTTGGGCATGCGGGACTCCGTGCTGGTGATTCGGGAGGAAAAGGGGCGGCCGGTCGGAGAGCGGCCGTCTACACCCTCAGTACGGAGAGCTCGACCGGAGTGGGCGCGGCAGCCGCGGGGCCGCGCAGCTTTATCCGTAGGGGCGGGCGGACGGGTCCCTGCCCGGTGGCGGCGGGCAGGCCCCACTCGGCGAGGCCGGGCGCCTGGTCGTACACCGCACGGGCCCGGCCCGGCAGAGCGGGCTCGCCGTCCTCGTGCTTCCGGCTCTTGCCGCACCCCGGGGCCCCGTGCCGGTCCACGGCCGACGCGGCGACCGGGGCGGGGTCGGTGGACGTGACATCCCTGCCGAGGTCGGCCGGGGCGGCCGCCTTTTCGGCGCCGGCCTCAGCGGCCGCGACCGCCGTACGTCCTGCATCACCCGCGGTACCCGTCACCGGACCGCAGAACAGCCCCAGCGCGACCGCGAGCACCGCCACCAGGCAGCACCACTGCGTACGGGACACGGCGACCGGCCTTTCCGGACGGGGCAACGGGTGGTCAGCTGCCGGAAATGGTACGTGCTGTGATCCCGCGCCTCCGCGCAGTGCCGACGTGGTGACCCGGACCGCACGAAATACGTTCGCCGTTCTTCGGGCCCGGGTGAGATCCTGGGCTCCGTATGTCTACTTCCTTCGCTGATCTCCAGTACCGGCTCGGACAGCTCTCGCTCCGCGATGCACACCGGCTCGGCCGCCGTCTCGAAGGGGCGCGCCGTATCCGTAAGCCCGAGGCCCGGCAGACCGTGCTGGACGAGATCGCCACCGAGGCCGGAAAGGCAGCCGAGCGGCTCGCGCTGCGTGCCACACGGATGCCCGCCCTGTCGTACCCGGAACAGCTCCCGGTCAGCCAGAAGAAGGACGAGATCCTGGAGGCGATACGCGACCACCAGGTTGTGATCGTCGCCGGGGAGACCGGCTCCGGCAAGACCACTCAGATCCCGAAGATCTGTATGGAGCTGGGGCGCGGTGTCCGGGGCATGATCGGGCACACCCAGCCGCGCCGGATCGCGGCCCGTACGGTCGCCGAGCGTGTCGCCGACGAGCTGAAGACCCCGCTGGGCGAGACGGTCGGCTGGAAGGTCCGCTTCACCGACCAGGTGAACCCCGACGCGACGTTCGTCAAGCTGATGACGGACGGCATCCTGCTCGCCGAGATCCAGACGGACCGTGAGCTGCGCGCGTACGACACGATCATCATCGACGAGGCCCACGAGCGGTCGCTGAACATCGACTTCCTGCTCGGCTATCTGGCCAGGCTGCTGCCCGAGCGCCCGGATCTGAAGGTCGTCATCACGTCGGCGACGATCGACCCCGCGCGGTTCGCGCGCCACTTCGGCGAGGCGCCGATCGTCGAGGTCAGCGGGCGTACGTACCCGGTCGAGGTGCGCTACCGCCCGCTCCTCGAAGAGGAGGGCGACGACTCCGACCGCGACCAGATCACCGCGATCTGCGACGCCGTCGACGAGCTCCAGTCGGAGGGCCCCGGCGATGTCCTGGTCTTCCTCTCCGGCGAGCGCGAGATCCGCGACACCGCGGACGCGCTGAACAAGAAGAACCTCCGCCACACCGAGGTGCTCCCCCTCTACGCGCGTCTGTCGCACGCCGAGCAGCACCGGGTGTTCCAGCGGCCCCCCAACGGCATCGTCCGCAGGATCGTCCTGGCGACGAACGTCGCCGAGACCTCGCTGACCGTCCCCGGCATCAAGTACGTGATCGACCCGGGCAACGCCCGGATCTCCCGCTACAGCCACCGCACCAAGGTCCAGCGACTGCCGATCGAACGGATCTCGCAGGCCAGCGCCAACCAGCGCAAGGGCCGCTGCGGGCGTACGTCGGACGGCATCTGCATCCGGCTGTACTCCGAGGACGACTTCCTGACCCGTCCGGAGTTCACCGACCCCGAGATCCTGCGTACGAACCTGGCCTCCGTCATCCTCCAGATGACCGCGGCCGGCCTCGGCGACATCGAGAAGTTCCCCTTCATCGACCCGCCGGACCACCGCAACATCCGCGACGGCATCCAGCTCCTCCAGGAACTCGGTGCGCTCGACCCGGACGAAAAGGATCCGAAGAAGCGGCTCACCCAGCTCGGCCGGAAGCTCTCGCAGCTGCCCGTCGACCCGCGCCTGGCCCGCATGGTCATCGAGGCCGAGCGCAACGGCTGTGCCCGCGAGGTCATGGTGATCGCCGCCGCGCTCTCCATCCAGGACCCGCGCGAGCGGCCCTCGGACAAGCAGACACAGGCCGATCAGCAGCACGCCCGCTTCAAGGACGAGACCTCCGACTTCCTGGCGTTCCTGAATCTGTGGCGGTACATCCGCGAGCAGCAGAAGGAGCGCGGCTCGTCCAGCTTCCGCCGGATGTGCAAGCAGGAGTATCTGAACTTCCTGCGCATCCGCGAATGGCAGGACATCTACGCGCAGCTGCGTACCGTCGCCAAGCAGATGGGCATCCACCTGAACGAGGAGGACGCTCCCGAGCAATCGGTGCACACCTCGCTGCTGGCCGGGCTGCTCTCGCACATCGGGCTGAAGGACACCGAGAAGAACGAGTACCTGGGGGCCCGCAGCGCCAAGTTCGCGGTCTTCCCCGGATCTGCGCTCTTCAAGAAGCAGCCGCGGTTCGTGATGTCGGCCGAGCTGGTCGAGACGTCCCGGCTGTGGGCGCGGGTCAACGCCAAGGTCGAGCCGGAGTGGATCGAGCCGCTGGCCCAGCATCTGCTGAAGCGTACCTACAGCGAACCGCACTGGGAGAAGGACCAGGCGGCGGTGATGGCGTACGAGCGGGTCACGCTGTACGGAGTACCGATCGTCGCCCAACGCAAGATCAATTTCGGCCGTATCGACGCCGAGACCTCCCGCGACCTGTTCATCCGCAACGCCCTGGTCGAGGGCGACTGGCGGACGCACCATCAGTTCTTCCACGACAACCGCAAGCTCCTCGGCGAGGTCGAGGAGCTTGAGCACCGCGCGCGGCGCCGCGACATCCTCGTGGACGACGAGACACTCTTCGACTTCTACGACCAGCGCATCCCCGATCATGTGGTCTCCGGGGCACACTTCGACTCCTGGTGGAAGCACAAGCGCCGCGACGTGCCGGACGCGCTGGACTTCGAGCGCTCGATGCTCATCAACGAGAAGGCCGGGGCCGTCACCAAGGACGACTACCCCGACTCCTGGCGGCAGGGGAAGCTCAAGTTCAGGGTGACCTACCAGTTCGAGCCCGGTGCGGACGCGGACGGTGTGACCGTCCACGTCCCGCTCCAGGTGCTCAACCAGGTCACCGCCGAGGGCTTCGACTGGCAGATCCCGGGCCTGCGCGAGGATGTGGTCACCGAGCTGATCCGCTCGCTGCCCAAGCCGATCCGCCGGCACTACGTCCCCGCGCCGAACTACGCGGACAAGTTCCTGGACCGGGCGGTCCCCCTCCAGGAGCCGCTGCCGGTCACACTGGCCCGGGAGCTCCAGCGCATGGTCGGCGTCCCGGTCGGCGCCGACGACTTCGACCTGACCCGCATTCCGGACCACCTGAAGATCACTTTCCGGATCGTCGACGAGCGGCGCCGCAAGGTGGCCGAGGACAAGGACCTGGAGGCGCTGAAGCTCCAGCTGCGCCCCAAGGCCCGTCAGGCCCTCTCCAAGGCCGCTGCGGCCACTGCGGGGCCCTCGGGTGAGTCCATCGAGCGTTCGGGCCTCACGGACTGGACGATCGGCACCCTGAACCGCGTCTTCGAGACCCGCCGGGCCGGCCAGCCGGTCAAGGCGTACCCGGCCCTCGTCGACCAGGAGGGAGCCGCGGCGGGCACAGTGGCCGTACGGCTCTTCGACACCGAGGCCGAGCAGCAGCAGGCGATGTGGCGCGGCACCCGGAAGCTGATCCTGCTGAACATCCCGGTGAACCCGGCGAAGTTCGCCTCGGACAAGCTGACGAACCAGCAGAAGCTGGCTCTGTCCCGCAATCCGCACGGCTCCATCCAGGCGCTCTTCGAGGACTGCGCGACTGCGGCCGCCGACCGGCTGATCGGCGCGCACGGCGGCCCGGCCTGGGACGAGGAGTCGTTCCGCAAGCTGTACGACAAGGTGCGCTCCGACCTCGTGGCGCTGACCGAGCACACGGTCAAGCAGGTACAGCAGGTACTGGCCGCCTGGCAGGCCTGCGAGCGGCGTCTGAAGGCCACCAACAGCCTCGTCCTGGTCAACAACGTCACCGACGCACGGGCCCAGCTCGCGGCCCTCGTGCCGCCGGGCTTCGTCACCGCGACCGGGCTGCGCCGACTGCCCGACCTGATGCGCTATCTGGTCGCCGTGGACCGCCGGCTCCAGCAGATGCCGACGGCCGTCCAGCGCGACACCACGCGCATGGAGAAGGTCCGCGAGATGCAGGACGAGTACGCCTGGCTGCTCGAACAGATGCCGCGGGGCAGGCCCGTTCCGCAGGAGGTCCTGAACATCCGCTGGATGATCGAGGAGCTCCGGGTCAGCTATTTCGCGCACGCCCTGGGGACGGCCTACCCCGTCTCCGACAAGCGGATCATGAAGGCGATCGACGCGGCGGCCCCGTGAGACAGCCCCGGTCGGAGCCGTAACGGAACCACCACCTTCGGTGAGGTCGACCAGACCCTCTGACCTGCTGTACAGTCTGTCTTCGTAGCCAGCCGCAAGGCAGCAGCGAAAACCTGGTCCTGTGGAGCAGTTTGGAGTGCTCGCCACCCTGTCAAGGTGGAGGCCGCGGGTTCAAATCCCGTCAGGACCGCAGTAACGAAAGCCCGGATCCTTCTGGATCCGGGCTTTCGCGTGTCTTGACTCCGGCAACTGCCGACGAGTACTCAGACAGCAGGAGCTGCCCCTGTTCCCCGGCGCGGGGCGGCAGCCCACCGGGAGGTGGCACGTATGGCGGCGTCCACTGGGCACGAGAGCCGCGCACTCCTGCGCGCCCACCTGGCCGCCGCTTCCGGCTACCGCCACCTCACTCGCCACCGCCCGATCTGCCATCGGCTCCTGCGGCTCGCCATGGAGCCCGTGACGGCCTCCCGGACCGCTTCCCCGCCCGAGCCGCCGGTCCTGTGCGCGGGGCGCCAGGACGGCGCCCTGGAAGGCCAGGAGCCCCAGGACGAAAGTCCTTCGACCGGGTGACCAATGGCGCGGCATTCCGCTTCCCGAAGGTGGCAGGCTCGCACTTGGCAAGACTCATGCAGTGTGACGGGAGTCACCGAACGAGTTTTGAGAAGGAGTGACTTTACACCCTTCCTACAACTGGCGAATTTAATATGTGCAATTGCACCACTCGGACGGGAGCGCCACGGGACCTTCCGAACCACCCCGGCCCGGCTTCCCCGGGGCGGTCGGGAACAGTCCCGCACAGACCCGCACAAGCCCGCACGGCGCCCTCGCCGGAGCCAACCGGACGCCCGGTTTCCTGCGGCGCCCGAGCCGCCCGGGGCGGCGCGATCGGGGAAGGCCCCGGCCTGCGAGAGCACAAAAAAGATCGCGCTGGACCCGGCGGAGTCCAGCGCGATCGAACGACGCACCCGTATTGCACAGGTATGGCGCCCGTTGGGGCGGGCGCCCGTCATTTGGAGCTATGGGTGGGCCTGTACGGGTTGGGGGACCCGGAAGCCCAGTTGTGGCGCGGCGACAGGGGTGTGTCAGGCCTCGCTGCGCTGCTGCGGAATACCCGCAAGCAGTGCGCGGACCTCTGCCTCGCGGTACCGGCGATGTCCACCGAGCGTGCGGATGGACGTGAGCTTGCCCGCCTTGGCCCAGCGGGTAACCGTCTTCGGGTCCACGCGGAACATCGTGGCAACCTCAGCCGGGGTCAGCAGCGGCTCGGCATCAGGGGTGCGAGCGGTCATGAGCGGCCTCCTCGGGAGAACCGAACCATCTCGGTTCTTTCCTCTAAATTCTGCACCTTGACCCGCGTTGCCCGAAATGGCGGACGCGGGCCGAGTCGGTTATAGGACGAACGGCTTGTCCTCGGCACTACAACTACACCATCCGTCCAGCCACGTCGGCCAAACCGATGGAATTGCCCTCCCAGGTGTTCATCAGCGACGGAAGCCGATGGACCATGCCATAGCGGACAGTCACGCCACCGTGACGATCAGTCACAGAGCGATCAGGAGCCAACAGACCCCCCATAGCGTGCAATGCTGAGCAATCCGCCCCCAGTTGGACGGAAGGAGCCCTCCCCGGACCCCTTGTCCTATTTTGGCACGAGGGGTAGGGAAGGACGCAAGGGCCCCGTTAGTGCTATCCATCACGCTTGAGGCAAAGGCCCGGTTCGGGACGTAGGTCCTAGGACCACTGAGGCACGCTTCCGTCTCTTCATCCTCACGTGTCACACGGGTCACAGGTTCAGACGCGGATGAGGCCCTGTCAGTTCGCGAATTGACGATCCCTTACCGCCCGCCAGCGCTCCGCCAGCCGCCTGTACGCCTCACTCGCCCCTTCGGCGTCGCCGGCCTGCAGAGCCGCGATGCCCTCGGCCACATCGGCGGCCGAGCGGTCCCCGGCGAGCTGCGTCGCCGGTAGTGCGTGCACCAGACCCGCGTAGTCCAGTTCGACCAGTGCGCGCGGATGGAACTCCTCCAGCCAGCGCCCCACGTCCACGAGCCCCTCGGTCAGAGGCCCTTCGTCCACGGCCTCCCGCAGTGTCTTCAGCGCCCGGGCCAGCCGGCGCCGGGCCTGGACCATCGGCGTCCGGTAGCGCAGCACGGGCGGCTCACCGTCCTCGCCCGCCTCCGCGTACTCCCGCTCCCCGTCGGAGAAGAGCACGAACCAGCGCACCGGGACCTGCCACACCGAGGTGAGGATCCAGGGCCTGGCGTCCGGATTGCGCTCCGCCCACCGCTCGTGGTCCGCGACGGCCTGCCCGCGCACCACCGGCGGCAGCACCGCGTCGAGCACCGGCCCGGGGAACATCTCCATCAGCTCGTCCAGCGCCAGCCAGCCGCGCAGCCTGGTCCGCCACGGGCAGACGCACACCACGCCGTCCATCTCGGCGACGAACGCGTCCCCGCTCTCGTGCACCGGCACGCCGACCGGCGGCGTGGCCACCAAGTCGGCGAGCGAACGGCGCAGTTCGTCCTGGGCCGTGGGGATACGGGAGCGCCTTGCGTAACGGGCCCAGTGACCGCGTTCGGGCTCCGGGAAGGCGGCCAGCGGCTCGTACACCCGGAGGTAGGACGCGTAAGGGACGAGCACTGAAGACACCACCGACATGCAGCAAATCGTGTCATGCCCGTACTCCGCCGGGGGGGTGATCCTCGGCACTGGCACAGATCTACGTCCGCGTAGGACTTACGCTCTTGCCCAGTCGGACCGGCCGCGCCGGCCGGACCGCGGCCCTCCCCACCTTCAGGAGGGTCTTCCGCCGCTTCGTACTTGGGAGTCACCACAGTGACCGATGTGACCGACGGCGTCCTGCACACCCTGTTCCACTCGGATCAGGGGGGCCACGAGCAAGTCGTGCTCTGCCAGGACCGTGCCAGCGGCCTCAAGGCCGTCATCGCCATCCACTCCACCGCTCTGGGCCCGGCCCTCGGCGGCACCCGCTTCTATCCGTACGCCTCCGAGGAGGAGGCCGTCGCGGATGCGCTGAACCTCTCGCGCGGTATGTCGTACAAGAACGCCATGGCCGGTCTCGACCACGGCGGCGGCAAGGCCGTCATCATCGGTGACCCGGAGAAGATCAAGAGCGAGGAACTGCTGCTGGCGTACGGCCGGTTCGTGGCCTCGCTCGGCGGGCGCTACGTGACCGCCTGCGACGTCGGCACGTATGTCGCCGACATGGACGTCGTCGCCCGCGAGTGCCGGTGGACCACCGGCCGCTCCCCTTCGAGCGGTGGCGCCGGCGACTCCTCGGTCCTCACCGCGTTCGGTGTCTTCCAGGGCATGCGGGCCTCCGCCCAGCACCTCTGGGGCGACCCGACGCTGCGTGGCCGAAAAGTGGGGGTCGCCGGGGTCGGCAAGGTCGGTCACCACCTGGTCGAGCATCTACTGTCGGACGGCGCGGAGGTCGTGATCACGGATGTGCGGGAGGAGTCCGTCCGCCGCATCACCGATGAGCACCCCGAGGTCGCCGTCGCCGCGAACACCGAGGCGCTGATCCGTACCGAGGGCCTCGACATCTACGCCCCGTGCGCGCTCGGCGGCGCGCTGAACGACGACACCGTTCCGGTGCTCACCGCCAAGGTGGTGTGCGGCGCGGCCAACAACCAGCTCGCGCACCCCGGCATCGAGAAGGACCTCGCGGACCGGTCGATCCTGTACGCACCCGACTATGTGGTGAACGCGGGCGGTGTCATCCAGGTCGCCGACGAGCTGCACGGGTTCGACTTCGACCGGTGCAAGGCCAAGGCGTCGAAGATCTTCGACACCACGCTCGCCATATTCGCACGTGCGAAGGATGACGGCATTCCGCCGGCTGCCGCGGCCGACCGGATCGCCGAACAGCGGATGGCCGAAGCACGCCGTAGCTGACGGTCGCGGGGGCATCACCCGGCGTTTGCGCCCCTTCCTGTCTGCGACCCGCCGACCGGCGAGACAAGACTCACGCCGGTCGGCGGGTCGCATGCCAAGAAGAGGTTAAAATCGCAGTTGACCAGCGAGGACGGGGCTTCTCGCCGGTCCTCTTCCGGGGCACGTGATGCGGGCGGCGTACCGTATGGCCGCGGAAGCAGGTACCGTTAAAGCCCTACGGGCACGGTCTCTCTGCCGAGAGTCCGTCCTGAAACATGAACGCGTGTCAAGACTCTGGGGCCGTCGAGCCCCGTCACCGAGGGGGTCGAGCCATGGGGCGCGGCCGGGCAAAGGCCAAGCAGACAAAGGTCGCCCGCCAGCTGAAGTACAGCAGCGGCGGGACTGACCTGTCGCGTCTGGCCAATGAGCTGGGCGCATCGCCTTCGAGTCAACCACCGAACGCAGAGCCGTTCGAGGACGACGACGAGGAAGATGACCCGTACGCACAGTACGCGGATCTGTACAACGACGACGAGGACGAGGACGAGGACGATCAGTCCGGTCCGTCGTCACAGCGCCGCGGCGCTTGACCTCGCGCTGACACATCAACCCGGTCCGGGCCTGTCCCGGACCGGGTTCTGTGCTACCCCGATCCGGTCCGGCTGCTCAGGCGGGCTTCGGTGTCCTCGATCGCCGGACGGGTCGGAAACCCGGCGACCGAGGACGAAGCGGTCACCGGGTGCCCCCGGTGTGCCCGCCCATGCCTATCGCGCGTAGCTGCCCACCAGCTCGGCACCCGAGGTGTGAGCCCCGCGCTCCGTGATCTCGCCCGCGACCCAGGAATCGACCCCGCGGTCGGCCAGCGCCGTCAGGGCGACGTCCACGGACTGCTCCGGGACGATCGCGATCATGCCGACGCCCATGTTCAGCGTCTTCTCCAGCTCCAGCTGCTCGACCTGGCCCGCCTTGCCGACCAGGTCGAAGACCGCGCCGGGCATCCAGGTGGAGCGGTCGACCCTGGCGTGCAGTCCGTCCGGGATGACCCGGGCCAGGTTGTTGGCGAGGCCGCCGCCGGTGACGTGGCTGAAGCCGTGCACCTCAGTTGTACGGGTGAGGGCCAGGCAGTCCAGCGAGTAGATCTTGGTGGGCTCCAGGAGCTCCTCGCCGAGCGTCCGCCCGAACTCCTCGACCTCGCGGTCCAGCGCCCAGCCGGCCCGGTCGAAGACCACGTGACGGACGAGCGAGTACCCGTTGGAGTGAAGACCGGACGACGCCATGGCGATCACGACGTCACCCTTACGGATACGTTCCGGGCCGAGCAGATGGTCGGCCTCGACCACGCCCGTACCGGCGCCCGCAACATCGAAGTCGTCCGGACCGAGGAGACCCGGGTGCTCGGCGGTCTCGCCGCCGACCAGGGCGCAGCCGGCCAGGACACAGCCTTCGGCGATGCCCTTCACGATGGACGCGACACGCTCGGGGTGCACCTTGCCGACGCAGATGTAGTCGGTCATGAAGAGCGGCTCGGCACCACAGACGACCAGGTCGTCGACGACCATGCCGACGAGGTCGTGGCCGATGGTGTCGTACACGCCCATCTTGCGGGCGAGGTCGACCTTCGTACCGACGCCGTCGGTGGCGGAGGCGAGCAGCGGACGCTCGTAACGCTTGAGGGCCGAGGCGTCGAAGAGTCCGGCGAAACCGCCGAGGCCGCCAAGGCCCGCGACCTCTGCGCGCTGCGTCTTCTTCACCCACTCCTTCATCAGCTCGACGGCACGGTCGCCGGCCTCGATGTCGACGCCCGCTGCCGCGTAGGAAGCACCTGTTGTCTCAGACATTGCCTGGGATCTTTCGTGTGGAAATACGGGGCTGGTGGCCAGAGGTGTACGGCTGGGCCGTCACGGACGACGCAGTGCGTCGGACGCGGCAGTTGCCGCAGGGCCTGCCGCCAGCTCGGTCTCCAGCAGCTGCTTGCCGAGCAGCTCCGGGTCCGGCAGCTCCATCGGGTACTCACCGTCGAAGCAGGCGCGGCACAGGTTCGGCTTGGCGATCGTCGTCGCCTCGACCATCGCGTCGAGCGAGATGTACGAGAGCGAGTCGGCACCCATCGACGTGCAGATCTCGTCGACCGTCATGCCGTTGGCGATCAGCTCGGCGCGGGTCGCGAAGTCGATGCCGAAGAAGCAGGGCCACTTCACCGGCGGGGACGAGATCCGGATGTGGATCTCGGCGGCGCCGGCCTCGCGGAGCATCCGGACCAGTGCGCGCTGGGTGTTGCCGCGGACGATCGAGTCGTCGACGACCACGAGGCGCTTGCCCTTGATGACTTCCTTGAGCGGGTTCAGCTTGAGGCGGATACCCAGCTGGCGAATGGTCTGGGACGGCTGGATGAAGGTCCGGCCGACATAGGCGTTCTTCACCAGTCCGGCGCCGAACGGGATGCCGCTGGCCTCCGCGTAACCGATGGCGGCGGGGGTGCCGGACTCCGGGGTCGCTATGACCAGATCAGCCTCGACCGGGGCCTCGGCGGCCAGCTTGCGGCCCATCTCCACGCGGGAGAGGTACACATTCCGCCCGGCGATGTCGGTGTCGGGGCGGGCCAGATAGACGTACTCGAAGATGCAGCCCTTGGGCTTCGCTTCCGCGAACCGCGAGGTGCGCAGGCCGTTCTCGTCGATGGCGACGAGCTCGCCCGGCTCGATCTCGCGGACGAAGCTGGCGCCGCAGATGTCGAGGGCGGCGGACTCGGAGGCCACCACCCAGCCGCGCTCGAGACGGCCGAGAACCAGCGGGCGGATGCCCTGCGGGTCGCGGGCGGCGTAAAGGGTGTGCTCGTCCATGAAGACGAGGGAGAAGGCGCCCTTCACATCGGGGAGCACCTTTGCGGCGGCCTCCTCGATGGTGAGCGGCTTGCCGTCCTCGTCGGTCTGGCCGGCGAGCAGCGCGGTCACCAGATCGGTGTCGTTCGTCGCGGCGACCTGGGTGGCGCGGCCCTCCTTGCGGGGAAGGGCGGCGACCATCTCGGCGAGCTGGGCCGTATTGACCAGGTTGCCGTTGTGACCCAGGGCGATCGAGCCGTGCGCGGTCGCACGGAACGTCGGCTGCGCGTTCTCCCACACCGAGGCACCGGTGGTGGAGTAGCGGGCATGACCGACCGCGATATGGCCCTGGAGGGATCCCAGAGACGTTTCGTCGAAGACCTGCGAGACCAGTCCCATGTCCTTGAAGACCAGGATCTGGGACCCATTGCTCACTGCGATGCCCGCGGACTCCTGTCCACGGTGCTGCAGGGCATACAGTCCGAAATAGGTGAGCTTGGCGACCTCTTCACCCGGAGCCCAGACACCGAAGACGCCACAAGCGTCCTGGGGGCCTTTCTCTCCGGGGAGCAGGTCGTGGTTGAGTCGTCCATCACCACGGGGCACGCCACCGAGTGTAGGCGAGATCGACCACTGGTCCGAATTCGGGATACCGGGCCCGAGCACCGGGGAAGCGCGCCCAGGGGCGGTTCGCGGGCCGGTTCCGGCAGTCACTCGGAGTGATCGTTTCGGGGTCTCGGTGAGTTGCCGGACGGGGTGCGGACCGGCCACAGAGCGGCCGTCGCCCGGACCAGCGGCCGGTTACCGGCTAGTTCCGGCCACTCGGGGCACGGGGGCCGGCCGGTCCGGAAGGTGGCGCTCGGTGAGCCGACTGATGCTCTGGCGCGGAGTCCGGCCGAACGCCCGTTTCGTGGCGAGCCTCACACCCGGGAGCCCGGTATGCGGCTTCTCGGGGGCCTCGGCCGAGGCGGCACCGGGAAGCCCGCGGTGAGTTACGGGCGCCGAGCCGGGGAGTCCGCAGTACGAGACCACCGTTGACAGCCCTGCCCGCCTGCGCCGCCGCGCGCGGCCGGGCCCTGCCCCGGAGCCCGTCACGTCGTCTCGTGATTCAAACATCAGCGCCAGTAATTCACCGACCCGGCGTGCCTTCGGGACCGTCGTCGGTGCCACGGCCACCACCGCCGCCGTCGGAATCGGCGCCCGTCCGGACCCGGCCCATCCGCTGGACGGGCCGCATCGGAGCCGGAGCTGCCGGCCGAGCTGCGGGCGTCCTGGGGACGGACGAACGCCGACCTGCTGCCGTACCCGACGGGTTCCTGAGTCAGCCCCTTGTCCCGGTGGCCGATGCGCCGAGTCCCTTGCCGTTCTCCGCGGTGAGGGACAGGGTGCGGTGATCGGTCCGGTACGTCGTCCGGCCGTCCAGGATCGCGAGCAGTTCGCGCTCCAGCTTCATCCGGGGGGCCGGGCACATCATCTTGGTGCCGGCGATCCGGCCGAACGTGATGGTGGAACCGGAGACCGCCGCGGTGCCGCGGAACCGATTGCAGCCGAGAGTGCCCTGTACGGAGCCGTCCTTGCCGAAGCTCAGTTGCGCCTTCTCCTGCGCACCCGCGGGCAGCGACGAGGCGACCGTGCCGGAGACCAGGGTGGTGACCGTCCAGGTGGTGCCGGTGAGCGGGGCCGGCTGTTGCCCCGTGAGGGTGATGGAGTCGCCGTTCTCCGCGGTCAGGGTGAGGGTCTTCTTCGCCACGGCCGCGGTGAGTTCGCCGCTGAACGCGCCGGACATGGCCGCCTCGAACCGCTGGACGTCCTTCTCGCAGGCCATTGAGGTGCTCGCGCCCGGCCCGACCGTGATCGTCTCGCCGTCGATGCGGACATCGGCGGTGAAGTGGTTGCAGCCGTAGTTCCCGGTGGCCCGGCCCTTGGAGTCGATCTCGACATGGGCGCCGGAGGGGGCGGCGGTCCGCTTCCCGTCGACCGTCACCGATTCGACGCCCCAGCGGACACCGGTGACGGGCAGATCGGTCCGCACTGCGCCACCGCCGGAACCGGCCCCCGAACCGGCCCCGGCGCCCGTCTCCGCACCGCAGGCGGCCAGGGCGAGGAGGGCCAGGACTCCGACGGCCGTACCTCGTATCCGCATGGCCCTGGGACGGTCCGGGCAGTCGTCCGGTTCCCCCTCACCCCATCAGGGGCAGCAGCGCGGCGAGATCGGCCCGCTCACCGCTGGCGCTGACCTTCGCCACGTCGAGCTCCTGGGCCCACTCCGTACGCCCGGTGGCGAGCCGGATCCAGGTGAGCGGATCGGTCTCGACGACATTGGGCGGCGTACCGCGCGTGTGCCTGGGGCCCTGGACGCACTGGACGACGGCGAACGGCGGGACGCGCACCTCGACCGAGCCGCCCGGCGCCTTCTCCGCGAGGGCGTCGGCGAGCAGCCGGGTGCAGGCGGCGAGCGCCTGCCGGTCGTACGGGATACCGAGGCCGGCCGCCTCGTTCAGATCGTCGGTGTGCACGACGAGTTCGACGGTACGGGTGACCAGGAAGTCGGCCAGCCGCATCGCGCCGACCCGGGTCGGCAGCAGCCGGTCCTCCGGGGCGTCGGACACCAGCTCCTCGAACCGCCCGGCGACCTCCCCGTACAACGCGTCCAGGTCCGGACGGTCCGCGGCGAGCTCCTTGGTGTCGTCGGCGATGCGCCCGGCCCGGTCCGCGGTCGAGAACGGCCATTCGAGGAGCGTCAGATCGGGCTCGGGCGAGGCGGGTTCGGGCAGCTCCGGATTCCGCGTGACGTGCGAGAGCGCCATGGTCAGATGGACGGCCAGTTCGCGCACGGTCCAGTCCCCGAGCCGGGTCGGCAGCGCGAGCTGTTCGGGCGTCAGGGCGCGGACGGCTTCATGGACATGGGCGAACTGCGCCAGAACCGCGGTGCGGGTCCTGACCGGATCGTAGCGGCGGGCTCGTTTCTGGGACGGCGGCATGGTCCAGGAGCCTAAGGGGTGTCCGGCGGCTCAGGGCCGGACAGGCCCTGAGCCCTGCCGGACCGGCTGCCTCAGGACCTGGTCGCGAAGTCGCCCAGTCCCTTGTCGAGCAGATCGAAACCGTGCTCGGCGAGCGCGACGGCATCCGGCGCCACCGCGTCCGCCGACTCCCCCGCCAGCAGCCGCGTCTGATTCGCGGAGATGAGGGCGTTGCGGGTGGCGATCAGCTGGGCGGCCGCGATCCGGGCGGTGGACGGCTCCTCCCCCTCCTCGACCAGGACTTCGGCGAGCAGGTCGAAGGAGCGCATGGAGAACGCGTGGGCCCGGATGAGCAGCGCCGGGGTCTCCTGGATCAGCCGGCGCAGCCCGAGCACCACCGGCGCGTCGCTCAGCCCGGCAGAGGGGTCACGGGCCTCGATGGCGGCCAGGAACTGACGCCGCACGGCGGCCGCCGCAGACTCGCCGGGGCCCCGGTCCCGTACCACCCGCGCGACATCACCGATGTGCTCCTCCATGGGAGCGAGGACCAAGTCCTCCTTGCCGGCGAAGTAGTTGAAGACGGTCATCTTCGACACCTCGGCCGCCTCGGCGATCTCGGCGACCGAGACCTTGTCGAAGCCGCGCTCGGCGAAGAGTGCGGTGGCCGCGGTCAGCAGACGGTGTCGCGTCTGGAGCTTCTTGCGCTCGCGCAGGCTCATCCCCTCAGTCATGGCAGCACTGTACAAGGATGAAGATTACGCTCGGATCAAATATTGACCCGGCACATTTTCACGGCATGGTGGTGCGACGCCAGCAGCACCGCGCTGCTCCGGAGGGGAGTCCCGTCATGTCCACAGCCGTGACCGGCCGGCAACGGATCACCGGCTTCATGCCCCGGCCCGCCAATTGGGCGTGGCCACCACCGGGGTCCGGTTCTTCCGGACCCTCGGCAGTGCACTGGGCGCGGCCGCCTTCGGCACCGTACTCAGCCGGGTGTACGCGGCCCACGGGCCGGGCGGCACGACAAGCACCATCGGCCGGCTGACCGGCCGCGCCCACCAGCAGGCGATGGACGCCTTCGTCACCTCGACGAACGTGGTCTTCTGGTCCGCGACCGGCGTGATGCTTCTGGCAACCGTCCCGGCGACCCGGCTGCCCGCACGCCGCGAGCCGGACCGGGCGGATCGGGCGGATCGGGCGGATCGGGAGGACCGGGAGGACCAGCAACAGCCGCCCGCGCCGGTGGCGGCCCCGGTCTGCGCCCTGCCCGTACCGCCGAAGGGGAATGCCTGTCGACTCACCGGAACACCGCCGCCCCACCGGCCGAACGGAATTCCGCGGGCTGTCCGCATCCGCACCCCGATAGTCCACCAGCAGGAAATGCGCATGCGGCTCGACGGAATTCCCAGGGCTCCGGATCCGCCGAACCTGACGGAACGAGGACGGCCCCGCCCATGAACCGGGCGGGGCCGTCCTCGAACAGGATCAGGCGTCAGGCGAGCAGACCCGGAATGGTCTCCTCGTGTGCCGTGCGCAGCTCGCTCAGCGGAATGCCGAACTCGCCCTGGATCTCGATCTCCTCGCCGTCCACGACACCGATACGGGTGACGGGCAGACCCCGCGCCCCGCACATGTCGTTGAAGCGGAGCTCCTCGCTGCGCGGAACGGAGACGACCGCGCGCCCCGCCGACTCGGAGAAGAGGAAGGTGAACGCGTCCAGACCCTCCGGCACGACCAGCCGGGCACCCTTCCCGCCACGGAGGCAGGACTCGGTGACAGCCTGGATCAGACCGCCGTCGGAGAGGTCGTGCGCCGCGTCGATCATGCCGTCGCGGGAGGCCGAGATCAGGATCTCGCCGAGCAGCTTCTCGCGGCCCAGGTCGACCTTGGGCGGCATGCCGCCCAGGTGGCCGTGGATGACCTCGGACCAGGCCGAGCCGCCGAACTCCTCACGCGTGTCGCCCAGCAGGTAGAGAAGCTGGCCCTCTTCCGCGAAGGCGACCGGTGTACGCCGGGTGACATCGTCGATCACACCGAGCACGGCCACGACCGGGGTCGGGTGGATCGCCGTCTCACCGGTCTGGTTGTACAGCGACACGTTGCCGCCGGTGACCGGGGTGCCCAGCTCCAGGCAGCCGTCCGCGAGACCACGGGTGGCCTCGGCGAACTGCCACATGACGTCCGGGTCCTCGGGCGAACCGAAGTTCAGGCAGTCCGAGATCGCGAGCGGCTTGGCACCGGAGGCGGCGACATTGCGGTACGACTCCGCCAGCGCCAGCTGCGCACCGGTGTACGGGTCGAGCTTGGCGTACCGGCCGTTGCCGTCGGTCGCCATGGCCACGCCCAGGTTCGACTTCTCGTCGATCCGGACCATGCCGGCGTCCTCGGGCATCGCGAGCACGGTGTTGCCCTGCACGAACCGGTCGTACTGGTCCGTGATCCAGGACTTCGACGCCTGGTTCGGCGAAGCGACCAGCTTGAGGACCTGCTCGCGCAGCTCGGCGCCGTCCGCCGGACGGGCCAACTTGCCCGCGTCGTCGGCCTGCAGCGCGTCCTGCCAGGACGGACGGGCGAACGGGCGGTGGTACGTCGGACCCTCGTGGGCGACGGACCGCGGCGGCACGTCCACGATCTGCTCGCCGTGCCAGAAGATCTCCAGCTGCGAGCCCTCGGTCACCTCACCGATGACGGTGGCGATGACGTCCCACTTCTCGCAGATCTCCAGGAAGCGCTCGACGTGCTGCGGCTCGACGATCGCGCACATGCGCTCCTGCGACTCGCTCATGAGGATTTCCTCGGGCGAGAGGGAGGAGTCGCGCAGCGGCACGGTGTCCAGCTCGACGCGCATGCCGCCGGAGCCTGCGGAGGCCAGCTCCGAGGTGGCACAGGAAAGGCCCGCACCGCCGAGGTCCTGGATACCGGCGACGAGCTTCTCGCCGAAGATCTCCAGGGTGCACTCGATGAGGAGCTTCTCCTGGAACGGGTCGCCGACCTGGACGGCCGGACGCTTGGCCGGGCCGGTCGACTCGAAGGTCTCCGAAGCCAGCACCGAGACGCCGCCGATGCCGTCGCCGCCCGTGCGGGCGCCGTACAGGATCACCTTGTTGCCGGGGCCGGAGGCCTTGGCCAGGTGGATGTCCTCGTGCTTCATCACGCCGATACAGCCGGCGTTGACCAGCGGGTTGCCCTGGTAGCAGGCGTCGAAGACGACCTCGCCACCGATGTTCGGCAGACCCAGGCAGTTGCCGTAGCCGCCGATGCCGGCGACGACGCCCGGCAGTACGCGCTTGGTGTCGGGGTGGTCGGCCGCGCCGAACCGCAGCGGGTCGACGACCGCGACGGGGCGGGCACCCATGGCGAGGATGTCGCGGACGATGCCGCCGACGCCGGTCGCCGCGCCCTGGTAGGGCTCGATGTACGAGGGGTGGTTGTGCGACTCGACCTTGAAGGTGACCGCGTAACCCTGACCGACGTCGACCACACCGGCGTTCTCGCCGATGCCGACGAGCATCGCGTCGTTGACGGGGACCTTCTCGCCGAACTGCTTGAGGTGGACCTTGCTGCTCTTGTACGAGCAGTGCTCGGACCACATCACGGAGTACATGGCGAGCTCGGCGCCGGTGGGACGGCGGCCCAGGATCTCGCGGATCCGGGCGTACTCGTCCTCCTTGAGGCCGAGGTCCTTCCAGGGCTGCGCGACGTCCGGGGTCTCGGCCGCGTGCTTGACCGTATCCAGGCTCATGCGTTGACCAGCTTCTTGATGATCGAGGTGAAGAAACCGAGGCCGTCGGTACGACCGGTTCCGATCAGCGGCTCGACGGCGTGCTCCGGGTGCGGCATCAGACCGACGACATTGCCTGCGGCGTTGGTGATGCCGGCGATGTCGCGCAGCGAACCGTTGGGGTTCACGTCCAGGTAGCGGAAGGCGACGCGGCCCTCCGCCTCCAGCTCGTCGAGGACGCGCTCGTCGGCGACGTAACGCCCGTCCATGTTCTTGAGCGGTACGGAGATCTCCTGGCCCGCGGAGTAGTCCGAGGTCCAGGCGGTCTCCGCGTTCTCGACGCGCAGCTTCTGGTCGCGGCAGATGAAGTGCAGGTGGTTGTTCCGCAGCATCGCACCGGGCAGCAGATGCGCCTCGGTCAGGATCTGGAAGCCGTTGCAGATACCGAGGACCGGCATCCCGGCCCTCGCGTTCTCAATGATCGTCTCCATGACCGGCGAGAAGCGGGAGATGGCTCCGGCCCGCAGATAGTCGCCGTAGGAGAAGCCGCCCGCCAGGATGACCGCGTCGACCTGATGCAGGTCCCTGTCGCGGTGCCACAGCGATACGGGTTCGGCGCCCGCGACCCGTACGGCCCTCAGGCTGTCCTTGTCGTCGAGCGTGCCGGGAAAGGTGACGACTCCGATACGAGCAGTCACTTCGACTCCTCGGCCTTCTCCACCTTCACGGTGAAGTCCTCGATGACGGTGTTGGCGAGGAAAGTCTCGGCCATCTCGTGAATACGGCTGAGGGCGGCGTCGTCGACCGGCCCCTCGACCTCGAGCTCGAAACGCTTCCCCTGACGTACGTCCGCGATTCCCTCGAAGCCGAGACGGGGCAGTGCGCGCTGCACCGCCTGTCCCTGCGGGTCGAGGATCTCGGGCTTGAGCATGACGTCGACTACGACGCGTGCCACTGGCACTCCCGGTGGTGGTGTGGTGCGGCTGTTTCTCCGGGGGGCTCCCCAGACCCCCGCAGGTCCCCTCAGCCTACCTGGCCAGAAATTCTACGCGGGTAGATATCGAGCGCCCTTGATCACACCCAGATATCGACCGCGACAACACATAGGGAAAGTCCTGCAAAAAAAATCCTCACCGACAGCACACACAGCACACATAGAAGGCTGACACGCGGAGGTAATTGGTCGGGCTTCACAATGCGGCACCCACCGCTGTACAAATGATTACCGGGGAATGCAGCATTGCCCCTAAACAGTCGACACCGGTCGACTCACATCCGCCTAACAGCCGGAAGGCCGGCATCAGCGCATGTCAGACGCGCCGACGCCGTAGGAAAGGACCGATATCCGTGGCTCAGCGAGTAGTGGTCACGCTCTTCGACGACATCGACGGGGGAGCAGCGGCGGAAACGGTCACCTTCGCCCTGGACGGGAAGTCGTACGAGATCGACCTCAATCCGTCCAATGCAAAGAAACTGCGCAAGGTCCTGGCACCGTACATGGCGGCCGGTCGAAAGCAGACAAATGCCGGTAAGCGCGGCAAGACTCCTGTGTCGTACCGGCACACCTCACTCGCACCCGACCCGGCGGCCGTCCGCGCCTGGGCCCGCTCCCACCGGATGGAGGTTCCGGCCCGCGGCCGGATCCCCAAGAAGGTCTACGAGGCGTTCCGCGAAGCCAGTTGAGAACCCGGCCCGCGGCCGGATCGCCCGGACCGGTCACTGGGCCGGCCGGTGAACGCTCGCCCACGCTTCGGCGCACCTCTCGGCGACACCCCGTGGCCACCGACTTGCGCTACACCCCTGCAGGTCGGCTAAAGTCTGGAGCACGCCGAGGGGCAAGGCCGCAAAGCCGAACCTCACGCAGCGTGCGGGTGTAGTTCAGTAGCAGAACATCCCCCTTCCAGGGGGAAGGCGCAGTGTGCAATTCCTGTCACCCGCTCTGCATCACTCTTACCGACCACTCAGGTGAATCGGGTAGAGTAGTGCTCGCACCGCCCGATGGATCTCCTCAAGGGGAGTACAATGAGCGGCAGCAATGCGGACGTGGCTCAGTTGGTAGAGCATCACCTTGCCAAGGTGAGGGTCGCGAGTTCGAATCTCGTCGTCCGCTCTTGATCGGTTTATTCGAAGGCCCTGGTCGATATCGACCAGGGCCTTCGCCGTATTCCCGTCCGCACTCCTTGCCTCATGCTCATGACGTTTGTCATGAGCGGTGGTGACAGCTCGCACTGCCCGCGGCGACGATCCGGCGGAAATCTGTAGGCATGACCAGCGACGACATTCCCAGCGACCGTGCGGGCGGCGCCGTGGCGGACATCACAGACGAACCCGCGACCGGTTTCGCGACGGACGCCGTGGTCGTTTCGGCAACCGGCTCCGTGATCGATCCCGTGATCGAGGCAAGTGGTGTGCGGCGGCGCTACGCCGGCGGCTTCGAGGCCGTGACCGGTGTCTCCTTCTCTGTGGCGCGCGGCGAACTCTTCGCCCTGCTCGGTACGAACGGCGCGGGAAAGACCTCCACCGTCGAACTGCTGGAAGGCCTGGCTCGGCCCGACGCCGGCACGGTGCGGGTGCTCGGCCACGACCCGCACCGCGAGCGCGCCGCGGTACGGCCGCGGATCGGGGTAATGCTCCAGGAGGGCGGCTTCCCGTCCGAACTGACGGTCACCGAGACCGTACGGATGTGGGCGGGGTGCACCAGTGGCGCCCGGCCGACCGGTGAGGCGCTGGACCTGGTCGGGCTCACCCACCGGGCGCGCGTACGGGTCAAGCAGCTCTCCGGCGGCGAGCGACGTCGCCTCGACCTCGCACTGGCCCTGCTCGGCCGGCCCGAGGTGCTCTTCCTGGACGAGCCGACCACCGGACTCGACGCCGAGGGGCGGCGCGACACCTGGGAATTGGTACGGGGGCTGCGGGACGGCGGCATCACCGTCCTGCTCACCACGCACTACCTGGAGGAGGCCGAGGCGCTCGCCGACCGGCTGGCGATCATGCATCGGGGGCGGATCGTGACGGCGGGCACCACTGCCGAGGTGACGGCGGCCCGGCCCGCCCGCATCCGGTTCGAGCTGCCCGAAGGAGTCCCGGCGGCGCGGCTTCCGCTGTCGCTGCGGGCGGCCGCCGAGGGACGAAGGGTCGAGATCCGTACCCATCGGCTGCAGGAGTCGCTGGGTGAACTGCTGCTCTGGGCCCAGGAGTCGGACGTGACGTTGCTCGGGCTCGATGCCCGGTCGGCCTCGCTCGAAGAGGCGTTTCTCGAAATCGCGCAGAGCGCGTCGGAGTCGGAGAGGGTGGCTGTCGCATGACGAGCACAACGATGTCCGGGCGGCTGAACGCTCTCGGGCGGGCCGAGCTGACCCTGCTCGCCCGGAACAGAACGGCGGTCTTCGTCGCGCTGCTGGTACCCCTGGCCATGGTCGCGGCCATGAAGTCGACGCTGGAACAGGTCGATCTGGGCGGGACCGGGCTGACCGTGGCCGGGGCGGCGCTCAGCGGCGGCATCGGCATGGTGCTGATGCAGGTCGTGTACATGAACCTGGTCGCCGCCTATGTGGCGCGGCGCGAGGAACTGGTCCTGAAACGGCTGCGTACCGGCGAGATCACCGACCGGGAGATCCTCGCCGGGACCGCGCTGCCGTCGGTCGCGCTGGCGCTGGCGCAGACGGTGCTGGTGGTCCTGGCCGGTGCGGTGCTCTTCGGTCTCGGTGCGCCCGAGCGGCCCGAACTGCTCGTCGCGGGACTGCTGTTGGGTGTGGTGCTGCTGGCGGCGCTGGCCGCCGCCACCTCCGCGGTGACCCGGACCGTACAGACGGCGCAGATCACCACGCTGCCGCTGTTCCTCGTCTCGATGATGGGCTCAGGGCTCTTCGTACCGCTGGAGATCCTGCCCGACCGGGTGGCGTCCGTGTGCGAACTGCTGCCGGTGACCGGGGTGATGACGCTCGTACGGGCGGGCTGGCTCGGCGGGGCGGACGGGTATGACCTGCTCGGGGCGGGGCTGACCGCGCTGGCCTGGACGGTGCTCGCCGTGTTTGCTGTGCAGCGGTGGTTTCGCTGGGAACCTCGACGCTGAGAAGGGGTGTGCCGTGCGGGTGCGGTGGCGAACGCGGGGCTGGCGCGGCCGCAGCGGGTTCGACAAGGTCGACCTGTATACGCGCGGCACGCTGTACGGGCTGGCGTGGCTCGCGGTGGTGATCCAGATCCTGATGGCGGTGACCCGGCCCGTACGCGGTGCGGCGCCCGCTGCGCTGATCGCCCTGGCGATCCTGCTCGCCATCGCGCAGGGGGTCTGCGGGACGGTGCTCACCGCCAGGGGGCTGGAGAGGTATCTGGGCCGGGGGACCGCGGACCGGCGGCTGGTCGCTGTCGGAGCCGTGTCGCTGGTGGCGAACGTGGCGGCGATGCTGGCTCTCGCCCGGTGCACGGGCATGCGCGAGTTCCCGGAGCCGGGATATGTGCTCAGCGCCTGTGTGGTGCCGTTCTCCTGCGCTTTCGTGCTCATCGTGCCGAAGTGGGTGTCGATGGTGCAGCAGGCCGCCGTCTCGGCCGGGGTGTGCGCCGTGGTGGGGCTGCTCGGCGGCGGCCGTGCGCTGATGGCCTCCGCGCTCCTCGCGACGGCGTTCGGCAGCGGGATGATGTCCGTCACCACGCGGATGTCCGCCTGGTCGCTGGGCGTGATGTGGAAGATCCGCGAGGCGCAGGACGTGGAGACGCGACTGGCGGTCGCCGAGGAACGGCTGCGGTTCGGCCGGGACATGCACGACGTCCTGGGCCGGAATCTGGCCGTGATCGCGCTGAAGAGCGAGCTGGCGGTGGAGCTCGCCCAGCGCGGCAAGCCGACGGCCGTGGACCAGATGGTCGAGGTGATGCGCATCGCCCGCGCCTCCCAGCAGGAGGTGCGCGATGTCGTACGTGGATACCGGGAGGCCGATCTGAGTACCGAACTCATGGGCGCTCAGAGCGTGTTGCAGGCAGCCGGAATCGAGTGCGCGGTGGAGGGCCATGAGGGCGGTCCGCTGCCCGCGCCCGTGCAGTCGGCGCTCGGCTGGGTGGTGCGGGAGGCGGCGACCAATGTGCTGCGGCACGGCGATCCGCGGCACTGCACGATCCGGCTGCACGCTTCGGCGGACGCGGCGGTGCTGGACATGGAGAACGACGGGGCGCCGCAGGCCGCCGCCGGGCCGGGCGGCTCCGGGCTGGCCGGGCTGCGGGAGCGGCTTCACGCACTCGACGGTTCGCTGGACGCAGGTCCGGCGGGGAACGGGCTGTTCCGGCTGACGGCCACGATCCCGCTGCCGCGCACAGCCCCGGACCTCACCCCGGCTCTTCAGGAGGAGCGACGATGACGGCTGTACGGGTACTGCTCGCCGACGACGAGCATCTGATCCGGGGCGCACTGGCCGCGCTGCTCGCCCTGGAGGACGACCTCGTGGTGGTCGCGGAGGCGGCGACCGGCCCGGAGGCGCTGGCCATGGCGCGGGCCCATCGCCCCGATGTGGCGATCCTCGATCTACAGATGCCAGGCGCCGACGGTGTGAACGTCGCCACATCCCTGCGGGCCGAACTGCCCGGCTGCCGGACGATGATCGTGACGAGTCACGGCCGGCCGGGACATCTGAAACGGGCACTCGCGGCGGGCGTGCGGGCCTTCGTGCCGAAGACCGTCAGTGCCCGGCAGCTGGCGGGGATCATCCGTACCGTGCATACCGGAAACCGTTACGTGGACCCGGAGTTGGCGGCCGATGCGATCTCCGCCGGGGACTCGCCGCTGACCGTGCGCGAGGCCGAAGTGCTGGAGTTGGCGGCCGACGGGGCGCCGGTCGCGGAGATCGCGGAGCGGGCGTCACTGTCGCAGGGAACCGTGCGGAACTACCTCTCGGCGGCCGCCTCGAAGCTCGGGGCGGAGAACCGACATGCGGCAGTGCGTCTCGCACGCGAGCGCGGATGGGTATAGTGGTCATCGCGCTTCGGCGCTTGCGGACGTAGCTCAGTTGGTAGAGCGCAACCTTGCCAAGGTTGAGGTCGCCAGTTCGAACCTGGTCGTCCGCTCGGTTCAGCAAGAAGCCCCCGGTCTTTCGGCCGGGGGCTTCTTCGTGTTCCGGGAGCTGCTTACTGCCAGGGCGTGCCGGTGAGGAGTTCGTACGCCTCCAGGTACTTCGCCCGGGTCGCGTCCACGATCTCCTGGGGCAGCGCCGGGGGCGGCTGCTCGCTCTTGCGGTCCCAGCCGGAGGCCGGCGAGGTCAGCCAGTCGCGCACGAACTGCTTGTCGTAACTGGGCTGGGCCCTGCCCGGCTCCCAGGTGGCCGCGGGCCAGAAGCGGGAGGAGTCCGGGGTCAGCACCTCGTCCGCGATGATCAGCTCCTCGCCGCCGTCGGCCGTAGGAGCGAAACCGAACTCGAACTTCGTGTCGGCGAGGATGATCCCACGTACTCGCGCGATGTCACGGGCCCTGCCGTACACGTCCAGTGTGGTGCGGCGCAGCTGGGCGGCGGTCTCCGCGCCGACCTGGCGGGCCACCTCCTCGTAACTCACGTTCTCGTCGTGGTCGCCGACGGCCGCCTTGGTGGCGGGGGTGAAGATCGGCGCCGGGAGTTCGGAGCCGTCGACGAGGCCCTCGGGCAGCGCGAGGCCGCAGACCGTGCGGGACTCCTTGTACTCGACGAGGCCCGAGCCGGTGAGGTAGCCGCGGGCGACGCACTCGACCGGGACCATCCGCAGCGACTTGCAGATCAGCGTCCGGCCGGCCCAGTCCGCGGGGGCTCCGGCGGGGAGCTCCGTGGACAGGACGTGGTTCGGTACGAGATCGGCGAGCTGGTCGAACCACCACAGAGAGAGCCGGGTGAGCACCCGGCCCTTGTCGGGGATCTCGGTGGGCAGGACCCAGTCGTACGCGGACATACGGTCGCTGGCGACCATGACGAGGTCGCCCGCCTCGTTCCGGTACAGGTCGCGCACCTTGCCGGTGTGGAGGTGGGTGAGCCCCGGGACCTGCACTGGCTCGGGCTTTTCTACAAATCCGGACACGCTGCCTCCGCGTAGGTTGATCCAGGAGTCGTATCGATTCTCCCGTATCGGGGTGCGGTGGGGCGGAGCGGGGCGTCCGTGGCGCCGAGTGCCGTGGCCCCGGAGGCGTTTCAGGCGCGTTTGCAGATGCGGTCGAGGAGATTGGCGGTGGCCCGCTGGATGCGGGGGTCCACATGGCCGGGGCGGTCCAGCGCCGGAGACCAGGCGAAGGTGCCGGAGGCGAAGACGAGTGCGCCGGACGGGGCCCGGTACAGGGAGGTCTCCTGGTGACGCTTGACTCCTTCGCTGTCCTGGTACGGGGAGTGGGCGAGCAGGATGCGGCTCTCGTGCTCGGGGAGTGCGGTGCGCGGGAAGTAGCGGTCGGCCTCGCCCGCGACCAGGCCACCGATCTCGTCGCCCTCGCAGGCGCCCGTCGCGTCCCACAGCCAGTGCTCGGCGTTCCGTACGACCAGGGGATGCGGATCGGGGACCCGGCCCGCGTACTGGATGCCGAGAAGCTGCTGCTCGGGACGGTCGATCTCGCGCCAGAGCGCGGGCTTGCCCGGGCCACGACGCTTGCGGCAGGTGAGCAGCCGGTCCGGGACGCCGGACGGCGACGGGGAGAGGCTGACCTGCCAGTACATGGTGTTGGCGGAGAGGAAGACGAGCGAGGTGCCGTCGTCACGGGCGAGTTCGGCGGTACGGCGCATGGGCACCGACCAGTACTCGTCGTGGCCGGGGAAGACCAGGCCCCGGTAGCGGCCCGGGTCGATCCGGCCCGCGTGCAGATCTCGTGTGTCGGCGTACGCGATGTCGTAGCCGTACTGTTCGGCCCAGCGGATGAAGTCGTAGGCATGACCGACATGGAGCGGCAGACCGGCGCCCGCGTACGGGCGGTCGAAGGAGACGGTGACCGCGGCGTCCTCCTCGCCCAGGAGGCGGCCCTGCTCGTCCCAGGCGTGGTAGAGGCTGGCGCCGGTGCGGCCGTCCTCCGGGTAGAGGTTGTACGCCTGCCAGGTGATGTCCGGCAGGACCAGCAGGAGATCGGCCGGGTGGTCGTCGCGGACCGTGAACGGGATGTGGGAGCGGTATCCGTCGACCGTGGTGAGCACGGCGACGTATGCGCCGATCGACCAGTAGGTGGGGATCTGCAGCCGCCAGGACTGCCACCAGTGGTGGCAGGAGACCGTGCGGTCGGCGGTGAGCGGGGCCGGCTGGACGATGCCGGAGAGCCGGGGGCTCGTGGTGATCTTGGCGGCGCCGTCGCCCCCGTAGTGACCGATGCGGTAGATGTCCACGGAGAACTGCTGGGGCGGGTCCACGGTGATGTGGAAGTCGATCGCCTCTCCGGGGGCCGCGGCGCCCGTGGAGGTGTAGCCCTTGATCTGGCGGTGCACATCGTCGGCCGTACGGGTGCCGCCGTCGGTGGAGCTGCGGGCCAGGGTGGGGTCCACGTACCAGGGGACGACATGCCCTGTGTCGTCGAAGTAGTTCTCACTGCCGCGCAGCCAGGGCAGCGGGCCCTGCCCGAAGGGGTCGGAGACGGCGTGCGCAAGGGCACCCGACTCCCATCGACGAATCTGCTCCGCCCCCATACCGCTTCCCTCCCTCTAGTCCCCCCGAGACACAGTGAGACAAAGTTGATCGTCACCGTTGATCAACGGCGATCGTCACCGGCCGTGCGTCATCGGTGCGCCAACAGTGATGCGACGACTGTCAGCGTCGATCCCCAGCACATCACATAACGCATGCACTCCGTCACCGTTCGTCGCTAATTGACGTGAACGGAACGCTTCCTTCCTGGTATTGAGGGTGCGGTGCCCCTGGCGGTGTTGTCTCTGAGCAGGGTGGGGACGCTGCGGTTCAGCTCTGTGGTCGAAGCCGTCGAGGTCCGTGGTTCAGACGAGACGGACGGGCTTGTCGGTGCGTACGCCGACCGAGGCGAGCCAGGAACACAGTGGCCCCGCGTCACCGTCCTCGACCAGGCTGAGGACGGGACTGCCCAGATCCGCCCGGCGCTCGCCACCGACCAACAGCGCGGGACCGTCGAGCCAGTCGAGTCCGGGCGCCGCACCCGCCGTGTCGACGGCGGCGCAGCAGACCATCGCCGCAACATGGTCGGCGAGCAGTTCCGTACCCGTACGGGGTGGCTGGAGCGGGAAGAGCGGAAGGGGGTCGGGGCCCCAGAAATCCAGGACGTCCACGCCCGAGCGAGCGGCGCTCCGGGCGCCCGCCGGGCCCGATGTGCCGCCGGCCAGGGGCTGTTGGGCCGCCACCTCCTCACGGGCCACCGCGGCGCTGATCCCGGCCGCGAGCTCCTCGCCGCTCCCGCACCGGCCTGCCAGATGCTCGACGACACGGGCCAGCGTGGGCACTGTGGCGTCGATGGGAAATAGCGGACAGCCGGGATCGTCCGAGGAGCCGTCGTCAGGCGACGCGGGTGCCGTACCCATCGAGTCGAGGACACGGTGCAGGCGTGCGGCCTCGGTGCGCCACTTCCGGTCGACCACCTCTTCCGGATACTGCTGCCAGTCGACCGGCGACCAGTCGGGACCGGTCTCCGCCGGGCCGCCGTGGAAGAGCCGTGCCGCCAGCAGCGATGCCGCCTCGTCGGCCGCGCCCGGCTCCTCCAGGAGGTCACAGGCAGGGCGCTCGCCGAGCCGTGAGGTGAACCCGTCGGCAAGCCGGTCGCGACGGGAGAGCTCGGTGAGGGCGGACACGACACCCGCGTCCAGTCGGGACGGCCAGCGGCCCATCTGCCAGGCGGGCAGCGCGACGCGGGTGAGCAGCCGGTCCCAGCCCGCGTAGGCGAGGCCGACCTGCTCCTGGGCGACGATCCGCAGCCCGTAATCCACACCCTGTGCACAAACCGACGCGGCGGCGGCGACGCCCCGCTCCATCTCCGTGGCGTGGGTGCGACAGCTGCGCAGCAGAAACAGGGCGACCCAGCCGACGAAGGCCCGCGGCACTCTGCGCACCCTGGACAGCGGCCCGGAAACGGGCGCGGCCGCGTCGGCGATCGCTCCGTCCAGCCCTCGTACGAAACGACGCGCCGCGGCTATGTCGGGATGCGCGGAGGGGCCCGTGCCCGCGACGACCGGGGCGAGCACCGCCCGTAGCTCCGCGACCCGCATCCACCACAGGAACGGCGAACCGATGACCAGCACGGGCGCCGCCTGGACCCGACGGCGGGTCCGGACCGCGGAACTCGTTCCCTGATCCGCTCCGGGGCCTGCTGCGGGCTGCGCCGAGGGGTGTGTGCGGTCCTCCAGCCAGCTGTCGCAGTCGGGCGTGAGTGCTATCGCCGAGGGCGCGGGAACCCCGAGCCGGTCGGCGAGGTCCCTGACCAGGCGGTAGAGATCGGGGGCGGCGTCCTCCGGGAGCGGGACGGTCGGGCTGACCGCCGGCCTCGCCCGTACGATCGCGACCGCGACCGCTGCGGCGAGCAGGAGCACGACGGCCGCGCAGGCCGTCACGGCCCAGCGCGCCGTGTCCCAGCCGCTGCCGACGGCATGGCCCTGTGCGCCCGCGACGAGCAGCACGACGGCCACCGCTGCCGGCAGGGTGGCTGCGGCGGCCGCTCTGCTGCGGATGCGCAGCAGAGCGAGAGCGCGGGCGCGCGCACTCTGCGCACCCAGCTCCTCACTTGTACCGGTACCGGACACGGCCGGACGTCACCCCCTCTGCCCCCGCGGCGGTGTTGTTCACTCCCCCACTGTGGCACCCGTCACTGACATCGCAATGCCAGTGGGCCAAGTGCCGGAATGCTTGCGCCGCACCCTAGTTGGGGCCTCGGCGGGCGTCATCCGGATAGCTCAGCCGTCACTCGATGGAATGGCTTTGGGCAAAGGTGCTGACACGCCGCAGTCCTTGGGGCAGCGGCGCGTCAGTGGGTGTCGACGGGGGTTCGGGGGGCGGACTTGAGCCGCAGCCGGGGGCGGGCAGATCGGGTGACGTACCCGGCTCCGCGCCCCGGTCCGGGGCGCGCCCGTACGATCCGGGGGACTCCCGTCCAGTCCGTTCCGTTCCGGCAGTCCGTTCCGTACCGTTCCGGTCTCAGGCCTCCGCGGCCTTCTGGGCGATGTCCGTACGGAACTGCGATCCGTCGAGCCGGATCCGGGCCGCCGCCGTGTAGGCGCGCTCACGGGCGCCGGCGAGGTCCTTGCCGGTCGCGGTCACGGACAACACCCGCCCGCCCGCGCTGACGATCTCGTCGCCGTCGCGCCTGGTCCCGGCATGCAGGACGTACGCATGCGGGGCATCCTGCGCCGCCACGTCGTCGAGGCCGTGGATCGGGTCACCCGTGCGCGGCGTACCCGGGTAGTTGTGCGAGGCGATGACCACGGTGACGGCGGCCTCGTCGCGCCACTTGAGCGGGGGCAGCTCGTCCAGGGTGCCGTTGGCGGAGCCCAGCAGGACACCGGCCAGCGGAGTCTTCAGACGGGCCAGGACCACCTGGGTCTCGGGGTCGCCGAAACGGGCGTTGAACTCGATCACCCTGACTCCGCGCGAGGTGATCGCGAGGCCCGCGTACAGCAGCCCGGAGAACGGGGTGCCGCGGCGGCGGAGTTCGTCGACCGTCGGCTGGAGCACCGACTGCATGACCTCGTCGACCAGCTTGGGGTCGGCCCACGGGAGCGGGGAGTACGCGCCCATGCCGCCGGTGTTCGGGCCCTCGTCGTTGTCCAGGGCACGCTTGAAGTCCTGCGCGGGCTGGAGCGGCAGCACTGTGATGCCGTCCGTGATCGCGAAGAGGCTGACCTCGGGGCCGTCGAGAAACTCCTCGATGACCACGCGGTCGCAGGCCAGAGCGTGGGCGCGGGCCACCTCGACGTCGTCGGTGACGACGACGCCCTTGCCGGCGGCGAGACCGTCGTCCTTGACGACGTACGGGGCACCGAATGCATCGAGGGCGGCGTCGATCTCGGCGGGGGTGGTGCAGACGTAGCTGCGGGCGGTCGGGACGCCTGCCCCGGCCATCACGTCCTTGGCGAACGCCTTGGAGCCCTCCAGCTGGGCCGCCTCACCGGACGGGCCGAAGCAGGGGATGCCCGCGGCGCGCACGGCGTCGGCGACGCCGGCGACGAGCGGTGCCTCCGGGCCGACGACCACCAGCTCGGCGCCCAGATCAGTGGCGAGGCGCGCGACGGCATCGCCGTCGAGTGCGTCGACCGGGTGCAGTTCGGCCACCTCCGCGATGCCGGCGTTGCCGGGAGCGCAGTACAGAGCGGTGACGTCGGGGTCGAGGGAGAGAGAGCGGCACAGGGCGTGTTCGCGGGCGCCGCCGCCGATGACGAGGACCTTCACGGGGTGCAGCCTAGCCGCCGGGGCGCGACGGCCTTGACGGACGCCGCTCCGTGGACAGCCCGTGAGGTGTACCGCGACCCCGCCCGGCCGCGCTACTCGTTGGTGAACTCCTCGACGACCGTGGCGCCCAGCTCGCGGACGATCAGGTCGTGCCCGGAGAGCGCCGAGTCGACGAGGTCCGGGTCGTCCGCCTCCGGGGTGTCGTCCTCGGGAGCGACCGATCGCGGGGGTTCGGGCGAGGAGTACGACTGCGGTACGGGCTCCGCGGCGGGTGCGGCGCTCGGCTGCTGATGCGGGGCGGGTGCGGGCCGGGGTTCGTAACTCTGCTGGGGCGCGGGGGCCGGACGCTGCGGCGCGGGCGCGACGGCGGAGGGGCGGCCGCCACCGGTCTGCGGGGGTGCGCCCGCACCGCCCGACGGGTCGACGATCGCCTCGATCTTCCACTGTGCGTTGAACCGCTCGGCGAGAGCCTGCTTCAGCACGTCCTCGCTGCCGCTGCTCGTGAAGTTGTCGCGCGCGCCCGCGTTCAGGAAGCCGATCTGCAGGGTGGTGCCGTCGAAGCCGGTGACCTGGGCATTCTGGCTGAGCAGGATCCAGGTGAACCGGCGGCGGTTCTTCACGGCCTCCAGGATGTCCGGCCACATGTTCCGTACCTGGCCGGCGCCCTGTGTCATTCCCGGGCCCGGTTCGGCGGCGGGCACCGGTGCGGCGGGCGCGGCCTGGGCCGGGGCGGCGGCCGGGGCTGCCTGCGGGACAGGCGACTGGCCGGGGGCGGAAGCGGTCGGCCAGCCACCGGGACGGCGGCCCGATTCCGGGGCGGCAGCGGTGGGCCAGGCACCGGGACGCTGACCGCCCGCGGGAGCCGGGGCCTCGACCGACGGCTGCGGAGCGGCCGGAGCGGCCGGAGCGACGGGAGCCGTGGGCTGCGCGGGTGCCGGGGGCGCTGCGGCGGGTGCGGGCGGCGCCGCGGGGGCGGGTGCCTCCCCCCGTACCGCCGCACGCGCGGCGGCGGGTCCGGCACCGGGCTGCACGGCCGGGGCACCGGGGACGGGGGCATGGGCATGGGCCAGAGCCTCCGGCCCGGGTACGTACCCCATGGCGGGCCCCGTACCGGCGGTCGCGAAGGACGCACCGCGCTCCAGCCGGTCGAGTCGGGCCTGCAGCGAACGCTCGTCGTCGAAGGCCGCGGGCAGCAGCACCCGGGCGCAGATCAGCTCGACCTGGAGGCGCGGCGAGGTCGCCCCGCGCATCTCCGTCAGCCCCTCGTTGACCAGATCGGCGGCGCGGCTCAGCTCGGCGGCACCGAAGACGGACGCCTGGGCCTGCATCCGCTCGACGACATCGGCGGGTGCATCGATCAGACCCTTCTCCCCGGCGTCCGGCACGGCGGCGAGGATCACCAGGTCACGCAGTCGCTCCAAGAGGTCGGCGACAAAGCGGCGCGGGTCGTTACCGCCCTCGATCACCCGGTCCACGACCTCGAAGGCCGCGGCCCCGTCGCCCGCCGCGAAGGCGTCCACGATCGAGTCGAGCAGCGAGCCGTCCGTATAACCGAGCAGCGAGGTCGCCATGGCGTATGTCACACCGTCGTCACCCGCGCCGGCCAGCAGCTGGTCCATCACCGACATCGAGTCACGCACGGACCCGGCCCCGGCCCGCACGACCAGCGGCAGCACGCCGTCCTCGACGTAGCTGTTCTCCTTGCCACAGACCTCGGCGAGATATTCGCGCAGCGTCCCCGGCGGCACGAGGCGGAACGGGTAGTGGTGCGTACGCGACCGGATCGTGCCGATGACCTTCTCGGGCTCGGTGGTCGCGAAGATGAACTTGAGGTGCTCCGGCGGCTCCTCGACCACCTTCAGCAGGGCGTTGAACCCCGCCGATGTGACCATGTGCGCCTCGTCGATGATGTAGATCTTGTAACGACTCGACGCGGGCCCGAAGAACGCCTTCTCCCGCAGATCACGGGCGTCGTCCACGCCACCGTGCGATGCGGCGTCGATCTCGATGACATCGATAGATCCCGGCCCGTTGCGCGCGAGGTCCCGGCAGGACTGGCACTCTCCGCAAGGCGTGGGCGTCGGCCCCTGCTCGCAGTTCAGACAGCGGGCGAGGATGCGCGCGCTGGTCGTCTTGCCGCAGCCGCGCGGACCGCTGAACAGGTACGCGTGATTGACCCGGTTGTTCCGCAGGGCCTGCTGCAGCGGGTCAGTGACATGCTCCTGCCCGATGACCTCGGCGAACGACTCGGGGCGATAGCGGCGGTACAGCGCAAGGGACGACACACATACGAGGTTATCCGGGCGGACTGACAACCGGCCCCGGACCGGCGAAGCGCCGCACACCCCCTGAAAACACAAGGGCCCCCCACGCACCCGCCAGAGCCAACCTACCCTTGCTGCCTTCCGGCCCTGGGGGAGTTCAGTCAGATAGCGCCACGTGAGGGGCTGGACCCCACCTTAGCCGATCCCCACCCCTGCCAGTCCACTGCCCCACCTTCCGGAACCTCCCCGGACGAGCCCGAGGCGAGCCGGAGGGGAACGGGTTCGCGAGCACTCCTCAACGTCTTGTATTGTTTGCCGCGGAGGATTCGCCTAGTGGCCTAGGGCGCACGCTTGGAAAGCGTGTTGGGGGCAACCCCTCACGAGTTCGAATCTCGTATCCTCCGCCATTGCTCTCACCGGGCAATACGTCGAAGGCCCCCGCTGCTCGCAGCGGGGGCCTTCGACGTTGATGGTCTCAGCCTTGATCTCAGTTATTTCCGACATTCAAGACATTTCGCCCATACGGCGAACGCGCCCTCTGCCGACAATCAGTGGTCACGCAACGACGTGCGGCCCGGCCTCGGTCAGAGGGGCCCCGAAGCGGCTCTCCTCGTGCCATCAGGCCAGCGGGTAGCCCAGGGCCAGGGCGGCCTTGCGGAACGCTGGCAGACGGTCGGGGGAGACCGCAAGGTGGCGCTCGCCGATTCGGGTACACAGCACGCGCAGGCGGCGGTCGCTGACGATGAGGGCTGCCAGTGTCTCGTCCGCGCATTCGATGAGATGGGTCTGACCTGCATCACGGAGTCGGCCGGTGCGACGGACAGTGTCATCGAGCAGGGTGGTGACGGTCTGGGGCACGGGGTGCGAGGCGGCCTGGTCCAGGTAGCCACGGAGCTCGTCGAGGGCGTGCCCGCGGTCGAGGGCGTGCAGAAGAGAAGCGGTGGTGAGCGTCCAGACCCGTTCGGTTTTCCGGTCGGAGAAGGCGTCCAGGAGAAGTGTGTCGGCGGAGGACAGCCCGTCGAGGGCGACGATGTCGAAGTTCGCCAGGACGGTGACGCTGCCCGTCGGGACGGCCGAGCCGGGGTCTTGGGCAGGGGCGTAGTCGCCCGTGAGGCCGGCGGCGTGGGCGCCCAGGGGATTGAGGCGGAGTGCGGACAGGCCGTCGTAGCGGCTGAGCTGGTCGAGGTAGTCGCCACCCCAGTTGTCCCGGTGAGTCATCGCGGGCGCCCGCCGGGGGGACGTACTCGACGTCGATGAGGCCGAACGTGGCGGCGTACTCGAAGAGCACCGCCAGGGTGTACCGGCCCTGGAGGAGGGACCAGCCGTGGTGGCCGTCGTAGCCGAGGCTGCCGTATTGCGGATCCTCCAGGTACAGCTTCCACAGGGCGCGTTCACTGCGGTGGACGACTGGATCCAGACCGGCCGCGCGCATGTCTGTGAACAGGCCGTCGATGGACATCCACTCGCCCGGGGTGAGGCCGACCAGTGCTTGGCCGACGAGCTTGCGGCGCGGTTTGGCGGCACTCAGGACGTTCGCCGAGCGCTGGCCCTTGATCTCCTCGACGCGGGAGAACTCGTCCAAGAGGCCGTTGTTCAGCCAGCGTTGCCACAGCTGAGGAATGGTCAGGTGCGGTGGCCGGGTCAGCGCGGCCCGTCCGCGCGTGGTCAGCACGAGCCGACCGCCGGTGAGCTGGGCGAGGCCGCCTGCCTGGAGCAGCATCGGCCAGGCGAAGGCCGCGATGGCCTCGTGCGGATAGAAGTCGCCGCCGTCCAGGACGTCGGCGACCGCCGAGACGGTGGCCGTGCTGGGGCGGCGGGTCTTTTCGCTGCACCACAGCTTCTGCGTCATATCACCAGCACCGTCAGCAGGTTGACCGGCGCCTCGTGCTCGGTGCGCCGGACCCGTGGAGCGCCGCTGGGCTCCTGTTGCTGTACGACCGGTATCGCTGCTCGTGCTCCCCGCTTCGTGCCGCTCGCGTCCCGTTCCTACAGATGGGCAACGTAGTCGTAGTTGCCCGGACCGCAGGTGCGCTCGAGGATCTGGACCATCTTGCGCGGGTTGTCGTAGGGGCCGGAGAAGTAGAACGGCTTGCCGTCCCTGCCGAAGCCGATGACGGGCCGGTCGCCGGGCGGGGCACCCAGGTGCACTGCTGCGTCGGCGAGGCCGCCCGCGGGCTCGAAGCCAAGACCGCGGGCGTAGGCGACCGCATCGTGCACGATCGTCTGCGCCTGCTCCACGCCGATCGGCAGCGGCCGATGATCGAAGGCCGAGTAGTACATCGGTACGTAGGTGGTCAGGGATCCGGACCCCATCACCTCGGGGTCGGTGACGTTCTTGACTCCCAGGCAGTAGACGTCCACCAGGAACCCGGTGACTGTCACCCTGCTGGCACGTTCCTGGCGGGCCAGGAGAATCTGGGCGAAGCCGCCCGTGCCCGGGTCCGGCTCCTGGCCGAGGGGGTCGGCCGCCGCCCAGTCCGGGGCTTTGGCCATGTCCAGTCCCGCGCTCCAGCCCGCGTTGACCCAACAGCCCACCACCGGCCGCTCATCCGGCGCGATATTCGCCAGTGCCGCCTCGGCGACCCGTCTGACCAGCGCGGTGGCCTGGGCCGGGCGCAGCCCCAGCGCCTTCGCGATCTGCTTCGGCGCGCTGCCGCGCTCCCTCATCTCCCGGACCCGGGCCAGCAGTTCCTCGTCGCGTGTTGTCACCGTCACAGTCTGGCACCTCCGTGTCGCCCCATGCGAAGCACAGGGTGCGCCGGCGGTGCTGCCATCCTGGGTTCGGGTGATACGGGATACAAACCGGAACAGGCAGGTCGGCATGGGTGCGACAGTGGGCGGAACCGTCGAGCAGGTGCGAGCGCTGGTCGGTTGGGTCGGCGCGGGCCGCAAGCTGACCCAGACCGGCCGTGTGACGCTTGCCGACGCGCGAGCACTGGTGGAGGTTCTGGACACCGACGACCGGATGGACCCGGTGATCGGGGACCGTACGTTCAAGACGAAATCCAGCGAGGAGCTGTACCACCTCACACTGCTGGTCGAGTGGGCGAAGGCGGCACGACTGCTGCGGACCGCGGGCGGGCGCCTGCTACCGGTGAAGAAGAACGCCAGGCTGCTGGACCGCCCCGACGAGCTGCGTGGCGCGCTGTTCGCCGCACTGCCGCTCATCGGCCCGGCCGTGACGGTCTCCGGCTGGCTGGAATCCCTACTTTCGCACGAGTACGGCCGGGGTCTGCGGGCTTTGCTGCAGCGGCTGTACGCGACCACCGTCCCGGTGCCACTCAGCGACCTGTACGAGGTGGTGTGGCAGGCGGTCAGCCCGCTGTACGTGCTCGACGATCTGTCTCCCGACCGTCTGGGGCATCTGCGTACCGCCAACGACCACGACATCCAACGGGTCCTGAAGGCCCTGGTCTCCCTGGGCGCTGTCCATCTCGCCGATGAATGCGCCGAGTTGACGGCGGACGGCCGTACCGAGACGGCCCGGATGCGCGGCGAGCCCGAGCCCGGCGACGCGGTGTTGCGGATCCTCGTCGAGCTCGCCGACGTAGACGACCCCCCGGTTTGGCGGCAGTTGCTGGTGCCCGCCGCGATCCGCCTGGACCGGCTTCATTCCGTGATCCAGGACGCGATGGGCTGGCAGAACTGCCACATGCACGCGTTCACCATCGACGGTGTCCAGTACGGCCGTTCCGGCGGCGAACTCGGATTCCGCGACGAGCGCACCGCCACACTGGCCGCCCTGCTCAAACCGGGCGCCCACTTCGTGTACACGTACGACTTCGGGGACTCCTGGGAGCACCTCATCACCGTTGAGCAGGTCCAGACAGCCTCAGCCGGGCTTCACTATCCGTACTGCATGGACGGTGCCGGGACGTGCCCGCCCGAGGACTGCGGCGGCACCCCCGGCTACAGCGATCTCAAAGTGATCCTCGCCGACCCGGCACATGAGGAACACCACGCCATGCTGGTGTGGCTCGGACTTCGGTCCGCCACGGAATTCGCCCCGGACCGTTTCGCGCCGGACGAGGCCAACGCGCGGCTGCTGCGCCTCACGGCACCATGAAGGACGAGCCGTCCGGCCACGCCACCGTTCGCGGCACGCGCTGGTAAGGGGGTCAATACCGAGAGTATGGTCTCTTGTATGGCGACGACCAAGAAGGTAACGGTGACGATCCCCGAGGATCTCCTTGACGAGATCCGCGCAGAGGCGGCGGAACGGGGCCTGTCGGCGTACGTCGCCGAGGCGCTGCGCTTCAAGCGCGACCGGGATCGGCTGCGGGAACTGGTGGACTGGCTGCAGGAGGAACACGGCCCCGTCACCGAAGACGAGCGCGCGGCAGCGTTCGGGGAGCTGGAGGACCTCGACGCCGAACACAAGCGTCGCCGCGCCACCGGAAAGCACAGCGCTGGAGAGGCCGCGTGAAGAAGCGGGCCGGTGAGCACGGGCAGCGACCGCTGCGCATCTTCGTACTCGACTGCGAAGCCCTGTCCCTGGCCGTGCGCGGCGACCGGAAGATGATCGCCTGGCTCGACCTCGCAGCCCAGGGCGAGGCCGAGGTGGTGACGTCACCGATGACGCTGGTCGAGGCGTACGACGGCAGAACCACCGAGCAGCGTTGGGACTGGGTACTCTCCCGGCTCGAGGTCGCCGGCATCGGAAAGGACGAGGCCCGCCAGGCCCGCCGGCTCCTGGCCGACGCCAAGCTGCACGGCCACAAGTACGCGATCGACGCGGTCCTCGCCGTCATCGCGAGGCAGCAGAAGGGGCAGGTCACCGTCTTCACCTCGGACGTGGACGACCTGGAGAGGCTGGTTCCAGACTCGATCGTCGTCAGGAAGGTGTGACCCGGGGCTCTGGTCTCAGTTCTGGTCTCATTCACCCGCGTTCAGCGCCGTCCAGCACCCACCCGACGACTCGCGAGACCCCAGGTCAGGACAGACCCGGCCCTCCCCGGACCCCCGGACGAACATTTGGAAAGCGTGTTGGGGGCAACCCCTCACGAGTTCGAATCTCGTATCCTCCGCCATTGCTCTCACCGGGCAATACGTCGAAGGCCCCGACCGGGAAACCGGCCGGGGCCTTCTGCGTTCCTCCGTACCCTCGCACCGGGGACACGATCGCCGACCGACTTCTCAGATCTGCACCACGTGCACGTCCTTGGCGTCCAGTGCCTTCAGATAGGCATCGAGGTCGGCCGGATCGCTGGTGAAGACCACGGCACTGCCATGTCGGGCCGCCGTCAGAGCCACCAGGGCATCCACGGCGTCCGGCCGCTTCTTCGGTGGCAGCTCTGCCGCACCGAGGGCGCTTCCGATGCGCTGCCATTCGGTGATGTCCGGGCCGGTGGCGCACATGATGCAGGCCGTCTGCCCCACGCTGGTGGGGCGCATGGCTGGGGCCGAACCCCGAGCCTGCGGCACCGTGCAGTCCTTCATCACCCCGGCCAGGGCATGCACCGTGGCAGGGCTGGGCCGCCAGACTTGTGCCAGTACCGGTCCGAGCACGAGCGCCCGATGCGGCGTGTCCCGGAGGCCGGCGTGCAGACGCACGGCCTTCGCCTTGCGATCCGCGAGCGCAATCAGCATGCCGGTGTCGTAGACCGGCACCCGGGCAGTCACGCCGCGTTACCGGATCGGGTAGCAGGACCGTCTGCGCCATAGACGAGCCCCAAGGCCTCCTGCACCTCCTGCCGCTCCTGCTCCGTGAGATCGTCGTCGGCGACTTCAGGCAGCGGTGCCAGTGCGGCAGCCTCCGCCTCAGCTGCCGCGATCACCGCGTCAAGTCGGGCGAACTGCGCCTCGGCCGCTTCCACCTCGGCCATCTGCCGGGTCGCAGCGTTGACGAGATAAGCGGAAACATCCATGCCGGCCCGCTCCGCGTGAGTCCGGATGCGCTCGGCATGATCACTGTCCAGGCTGATGCTGATCCTCGTCTTCGGCATACCGGAAGTGTATGACGCGTATTACGACCCCGCCAAACGTTCCTCCCGACAAAGGCTGGCGACTCAGGCTGCCATGACTCGACCACGGCCGCCCGAGCTCTGTCCGACAAGGTTCGCGGTCTCAGTTCTGGTCTCATTCACCGCTGTACGGCAGAAGTTCTTCGACCGGCTCAAGGACGCCGGGCTCCTCGTACGCACTCGTGTCCTGCCCTCCGGCGACCTGCGCGGCTACACCGTCGCCCTGCCCGACGATCGCAACAAGGACCGCGAACCGGTCTTCCACTCCGGCTCGATACTCGCCCCCGACCTGTCCCTGCCCCGAATCCAGGCCCGGTTCGACACGACTGTCATCGCGTCGCCACCGGACGGCAGCGGCCGCAAGAACCATCCGCCGCGGCAATCCGGACCGGCCGCTGCCAGGCGCACCGCCACGCACGCCGCATGGGCGGCCGTCGTCGTCCTCGACCAAGGCGACGACGGTGCGTCAGCCGGGCAGATCGCGGCCGCCGGCGAGGTCCTTGTTCGGCTCCTGTTCGGCTCCTGTCAGATTCCTGTCAGATTTCCCGAGGTGGACAACCGGTGACGACACGTCACCCTCTCCCCGGTGCGGGGGGGTGCTCCTGGGATTCCTGGGGCGCTGAAGCACGACCAACGACGAGGAGACACCATCGTGAGACAGGTCTCACGCGCGCTGACGGCTGCCTTGGCGGCCGTGGCGCTGGCGGCGGGTGCGCCAGGGCCGGCGCACGCAGAGCCGGCCGCCGAGTCCATACCCGGCGCGCCGCCGGGCTCCTCCGGGGAGCGGCTGCCGGAGGGGTGGCGTGTCGAGAGCGGGGAGCTGATCTGGAGCTCGCCCGAGCCCGTGGGCATGGGCGGCGCCCTGGTCGAGTTCCGCTCGGGGGAGCGGACCCTCGGCGTCCCGAAGCCCTCCCCCGACCAACGCACCTTCCGGCTCCGCCTCGACGGGGCGAGGGTCGGACCGGTGAGCGAACTCCAGGTGGTCGCCGGTTCGCGGCGGCTGGACGCCGCAGGGGCTGACCAGGCACCCGGTCAGCGGCGCTCGTCGGCCGCGGCGGCGCCCCAGGACCCGTTCCCCGCCAACCCGGTCGACCCCGGTGTCGCCGGTAAGTACCGCACCATCAGCGGTGAGTACGTCCTGAAGTCGGTGAGGCTGCCGGGCTACGCCGAGCCCGTGGAGATGCGCGCCACGGTCGTCGGCCCGACGGACGCGCCGGGGAAGCGACCGCTGGCGCTCTTCCTCCACGGCCGCAGCGCCACCTGCTACGAGCCCGGCAAGAACAGCGCGGGCATGCAGTGGCCGTGCAAGCCGGGCCACAAGGCGGTCCCGAGCTACCGCGGCTTTCTGCACGACCAGAAGCGCCTGGCGTCCCAGGGCTATGTGACGGTTTCCATCTCCGCGAACGGTGTCAACGCGCAGGACGGGCGCGCGGCCGACTTCGGGGCGCAAGCCCGTTCGTCCCTGGTGCGCCGGCACCTCGCCCGCTGGGCGGAGTGGGGCGCGAACCCCGCGAAGGCCCCCGAGGCCGTGCGCGCGACGGAGCCCGCGGACCTCTCGAAGGTGCTCCTGGTCGGCCACTCCCGGGGCGGCGAGGGCGTCAACCGGGCGGCCCTCGACAGCGTCTCCCCGCCGCCGCCCGCCGAGGACGGCTACCGGGGGCCGGTGGGCTGGCGGATCCGCGGCACCGTCCTGATCGGCCCCACCATCTTCGGCCAGAACCCCACGCCCGACGTGCCCTCCATGACCATCCTGCCGGGCTGTGACGGCGATGTGAGCGATCTTCAGGGCCAGATCTACCTCGACGGCACCCGGGGCATCGGCCGGGGCACAGCGCTGCACAGCGCGGTGTACATGGTCGGCGCCAACCACAACTTCTTCAACACGGAGTGGACGCCCGGCCAAGCCGAGGCCCCGGCCGCCGACGACTTCTGGGACGACGAGGACAACCCGGACCCGGTCTGCTCGGCACGGGCCAAGACCCGGCTGAGCGCCAAGCAGCAGCAGACGGCGGGCACCACCTACATCGCCGCCGCCGCGCGGCTCTTCCTCGCGGGCGACGACCGGGTCCGCCCGCTGCTCGACGGCTCCGACCGGCGCGCGCCCTCGGCCGGCCCCGCCCAGGTGCTGACCCACGCCGTCGGCGGCAACCGCACCCCGGCGATCCGGCCCGACGCTCCGCTCTCGGTGACGAACGGGCGCGTGTGCCGGCAGATCACGACGAGCACCACCCGGGCCTGTAGGCCGGACTCCGACCCCGGTAAGTCGCCGCACTTCGCGTCCTGGGCGGACACCACCAGTGAGCCGGGCCGCAACGCGGTCACGGCCCGCTGGACGAAGCCGGGCACCCCGGTCCGGCTGACGCCGGAGCGCGCCTTCTCGCTGGCGGGCTCCGACGCGCTCGCCCTGCGGGTGATGGTGCCGCCGAACACCCGGGGCACCCGGCTCGACGTCGCCCTCACCGACACCTCCGGCAAGCGGGTGAGGCTCGGTCAGGTCACCGTCGACGGCCTTCCCGACTCCGACTCGACAGCCGCGCACTGGGCGCGTGAGGTCCGCGTCCCGCTGAAGGCCGCCGTCAGCGCCGGTGTCGACCTGAAGCGGACGCAGTCGCTGGAACTCACCCCGCGCAGCAGCTCCGGCGAGCTCTGGCTGATGGACGCCTGGGGCTGGCGCCCCGGCACCCCGGCGGTACGCCCCGTCGCGCTCCCGCGTGTCGACATCGGCAGGCTGACGGTCAAGGAGGGCGACTCCGGCACCCGCACCTACCGCGTGCCCGTCCGGGTCACCGGCAAGGGCACCGGCGTGATCAAGCTCGCCGTCTTCGACCCGGAGACCTACAAGTCCACCGTCCGCACCGTGACGGTGGAGGCCGGTGGCTCCGTGGGCGTGTCGATCACGGTCAAGGGCAACTCCCGCTACGACTACGACCTCCGCCACGAGGTCGCGGCCAAGGCCGTGCGCGGCACGGCGGTCGGCGGCGCCTTCGGGGGCGTGCTCGTCGAGAACGACGACCCCATGCCCACGGTCACCGTGACCCCGGTCGCCGACTCGGTCACCGAGGGCCAGAAGCTCACCTGGAAGGTGGGGCTCTCAGAGCCCGCCGACACCAACATCGAGACGCGGTTCGACCTCCTGCCGGTGCGCGAGGGCACGGAGCTGTCCACGAAGGACGTCGACAAGGAATGGCTCTCCGAGCTCGGCGAGGCCGCCGACCCGGAGCGGCCCCTGTCCACGGACAGTCCCTCCCTCTGGGTGTCCGTCCCCAAGGGCGAGACGAGCACCGAAGTGTCCGTGCCCACGGTCACCGACGCGCTGACCGAGTCGGAGGAGTCCCTGCGGATGCAGGTGTACATCCTCAAGGAGGACGAGTGGATGGAGGGCCCCCTCCTCACGGGGAAGGTCACGGACGCGCGCCAGGGCTGACGCCCAGGGTCCACGTCCCGCGCTGACGGTGCCTGAGCGCACCACCTGGAAGATGGCACCGGCCCCGCCACGGGGGGCCGGTGCCATCGGCGTGAGGGAGCCACGCGGGGGCCACGGAAACCCGCTTCCCCCTCGACGGCCACTGCGGCTCCCGCCGGAGCGACGGGCAAGAACGGCGCCGGGACCGTGGCGCGCATCATGCGACCGACCGTGCGACGTCCGGCCCGGAAGCTGGTCGACTTGTGCTCGCGCCGGTTCCCGTACGGGAAACTCCCTCTGTGTCTGTCGCTGTCATGCCATACGCTGCTCGACAGCAGCCGCGCCCCGCGCGTCACCCCATGTTGGCGGTCACGTCCAGGTGTTGCGCGGCGTTCTGAGCTCCCGGTCATCCACCGGGTTTCCTTGTGGGGGGAAAATCACTGTGCGCACGCGCAGCATCTCGACCGCGACAGCGCTCGCGGTCCTCTTCAGTTCGGCGGCGCTGAGCGTCGTCGCAGCCGGTCCCGCGTCGGCGGTCACCGCGACCGTCGGCTCGCCCGCGGGCATCGTCGTCGACGGCGCCCGCGGGCGGGTCTTCGTCGGCGACGACACGAACGACAGGATCATCGCCGCTTCCTACAACGGCAACGTTGTCGACTCGGTGAGCGGCATCGACGGGATCTTCGACCTGGCCCTGTCCGACGACGGCACCACCCTGTACGCGGCCGCGCGGGTCAGCCACGAGATCGTGGCCCTCGACGCGGCCACCCTCGACGTCAAGGCCCGGTACCCGGTGGCCACCGGAATCGGCCCGCTGTACGTCGAATTCGCCGGCGGCAAGGCCTGGTTCACCTACGAAGACCAGTCGGACGGCGACGGCAACCTGGGCTCGGTCGACCCGGCGGTGGACCCGGCCGGCGGGACCGACCCGGTGACGCTCGGGCAGCTCCCGGGGGATTCCGGAGTCGGGAGCCCGGCGCTCCTCGACACCGACCCGTCCGCGCCCGGACTGCTGGCCGTCGGCGCGACCGACTTCTTCGACATGACCAAGGACCTGATGGCCGTCGTCGACGTCTCCGGCGCCACGCCCCAGGTGACCGCCTGGCACAACGGCGACTACTCGCTGAACCACGTCAGCGACATCGACCTCGTCCCCGGCGCCCCGCAGGTGCTGGTCGACGGCACGGACCGGCACGCCTACGCGGACGGGAAGTTCACCGCCGCCGGCGCCTACCCGGCCGGGCAGCGCGCGGACATCGCCCCCAACGGTCTGGTCGCCCAGATCAACGACGCGAACGTGGCGGTCTACCGGCCCGGCGCGACCAAGCCCATCCGCACATACGCCGCCGACACGTCCGCCCTCGCCTGGGCCCCCGACGCCTCCCGGATCTTCGCGCTCGTGACCTCGCCCGGCGGCTACACCCTCAAGGTACTCACCGACCCGGCGCTCAGTGTCCCGAGCCTGACGGTGAACGCGCCGTCGACCGCCACACGCGGCAAGCCGCTCACCGTGACCGGGAAGCTGACGGCGACGGTGCCGCTGCCGACCGGTGCCAAGCTGCAGGTCACCCGCACCGATCTGGAGAGCCCCAGCGGCAAGGCGCTGCCCGCCGTCACGGTGAAGGCGGACGGCTCCTACGCCTTCACCGACACCCCGCCGGCCGGCGGCACCGTCACGTACCGGGCCACCTACGCGGGTGACGCCGAGCACACGGCGGCCAAGGCGTCCGACAAGGTCACGGTCTCCCGTACGAAGCCGACGCTGACCCTCAACAAGAACGGCAACGTCTACAACTACGGCGCCGACGTCTCCTTCACCGCGCACCTCGGCTCGACGTACAAGAACCGCACGGTCGAGATCTGGGCGAACCCCTTCGGCAGCGACAAGCCCAACAAGCTGCTGAAGACCGGGACGGTCAACTCCAGCGGCAACATCTCCGCGACGGTGGACATGACGCGGGACACGGACGTCACCGCCGTCTTCAAGGGGGACACCCGCACCGAGCCCAGGACGGTGAAGTCCACGGCGTACGCCAGGGTCAAGATTTCCACCTCCGTCTCCAAGCACTACAAGACGGCCAAGATCGGCTCGACGTCGTACTACTGGTTCCACAAGAGCACCGACCCGGTGCTCACGACGACCATGACCTACTACCAGGGCCGTGACCAGCGCTTCGACCTACAGGTCTACTCGGGCGGAAAGTGGTACTCCGCCGGCTCGCAGTACTTCCCGCTCGGCACGAACGGAAAGTCGGCCGTACGTCTGGAGGCGCCGGGGAAGTCCGGGATCAAGGCGCGTATGCGGTCGGTCTACGTCAACGGGTCGTCCGGCGACACCGTGAACACGACGACGTACGGGCCCTGGAAGTACCTGTACTTCTCCAGCTAGGCCGATTCGTCCGGATCGGCCGGATCGCGGACCGGATGAGGATGCCGGTGACACGTCGAAGGGCCCCACCGCTCGCGGTGGGGCCCTTCGACATTCCGTTCGTGGGTGCGGGACATGCAGTCCCCGGTAGTCCTTCTTGGTTCCACGAGCTTTCAACCGTCGCTGAAAATTCCGGGATCGAGAGGATCTGCCGGGGGCCTGGCCAGAGCCAACGAGTGGGTCACTCGGATCGACGGACGTCTCCGCCGTCGGTGCGGCTCGCTCTGGTTTTCTGGTGTATAGAAGATTCTCCTCCCTATTTCTCCCGGGTCAAGAGTTTTTCTGACTATTACGGACAAAATTTCAGGTTTCGACGCCCAGGACCGCGGCCGGTCAGCGGTGGTTCTTCCAGAACAGGCAGTTGTGATCCCTCGCGAAGTCCGCGCGCTGCCAGGCGTCCGAGGCCGGCGTCTGTACGTGACCGTCTGCGCCGCGGAAGCCCGGCCAGTCCGTCCGGCCCGTGCGGGCGAAGTCCACCCAGGTGCTGATCATCCGGTCGCAAAACCGGGCCTGCTCCTCCTTCACGTCCTGGAACAGGGCCAGGTCGAACAGGTAGGCCAGCTCGGACATGTGCTGGGCGCGCTGGTCGAAGCTCGGTGCCGGGTAGCCGTTGAACCAAGGAGTCTTCCGTCCGAAGCCTCGGCAGCGTCCAGCTCGCGCTGATGTCCGGCGTGATGATCCAGCACTTCAGCGACCCGGCCACCGTGCCCTCCGCCGCCGAAGTGCTCCAAGGGCTGCGCGGCCTGGCCGACCTCGCACGCTGAGGCGCATGAGGCGCCCTCGGCCTCGCCGCCTGTGGAGGAACTCCTGCGCTTCGAGCCTCCCGTGCAGTTGCTTCCGCAGCGCACCACGCTCGCGGACATCGACATCTGCGGCGTCACCATCCCCAAGGGCGCATCCGTCTGGCTCCTCCTGGCCTCCGGCAACCGGGACCCGCAACGGTTCCCCGACCCCGACCGCTTCGACCCGGACCGGAAGGACAACCAGAACCTCGGTTTCGGCAGCGGCATCCACAACTGCTTCGGCGCGCCGCTCGCCCGTCTGGAGGCGCAGCTCGCCCTGACCGAGCTCGCCCGCAGGCTCAACAGCCCCCGCCTGGTCGAGGACCCGCCTCCGTACCGCCGGAACGCCGTGCTGCGCGGCCCCCGCCACCTGAACATCGCGTTCGACGGATTCCACGCATAGCGGGTGTCCGGCCCATGGCTCCCGCCGGGAACCGCCGACCATGATGGGTGGATGCCGACGCATGAACCGGACCGGCGCGACACCGGGCCCTCGCTGGAGCAGATCCTCGGGCTGATCGCCCCCGGAATGCTCGATGTCGTCGTGGCGCCGCGCGGTACCGGCGTGCCGGTGGCCGATGTGGTGCTGCACGATCCCGGTGAGGAACGGGACGCCGATGCCCGAGCGGCGTCCGGGCTGATCCTGCTCGCCGTCGGTGTGGAGGTCGCCTCGCCCGAGGCGATCGACGTGCTGCGCGACGCCGACCGGGCCGGAGCCGCGGCCGTGGTCATGCGGCGGGGCGGTCGCGGGCCGCGGGCGGCACTGGTGGAGGCGGCCGGTCAGGGACGTACGGCGTTGCTGACCCGGCGGCCGGGGCATGGGTGGACGGAGGTGCTCGGTCGGTTGCGGACCGCTCTGGTGCACAGCGCCCCGGCCTTTTCCGCCACCGAATCGGTCGGCACCGACGGGGTGGGCGGGCTCCGGCTCGGCGATCTGTCGGGGCTGGCCAATACGGTGGCGGACCTGGTCGGCGGTGCCATCACGATCGAGGATCCGCAGTCGCGGGTGCTGGCCTACTCGCGGATGGACCACGAACCCGATCCGATGCGCCGGCTGACGATCCTCGGGCAGGAGGTCCCTCGCTGGCGGGTCGACGAACTGCGCGAGAGCGGCTTCTTCCAGGCGCTGTGGAGCACCGACGACGTGGTGCGCCGGCCCGCCGACGACCGGTCCGCCGAGCGGCTGGCCATCGCCGTGCGCCACGGGTCCGAGGTGCTCGGGTCCATCTGGGCCGCCGCCGACGGTCGGCCGCTCACCGAGGGTGCGGCAGCGGCGCTGCGCACGGCTGCCCGGGCCGCCGTACCGCATCTGTCCCACCATCGGACGTGGGGCCGGGCGGCGGCCAGGGCGCGGGAGGAGTCGGTGCACGCGCTCCTGGACGGGACCGCGCACCCGTCGCAGGCCGCGCACGATGCCGGGATCGCGGCGGACCGGCCGTACGCGGTGATGGTGGCGGAGGCGTACGACAGCCTGGCGGGCGGCGCCGCGTCCGTGGGCGGCGCCGAGCAGCGGGTTCTGGATGTGCTCGCGTTGCAGGCCGCCGCGTACCGGCCGGGGTGCGTGACCGCGCGGTCCGGGCGGCGGCTGTACGTCCTGGTCCCTGCGAGCAACGGTGAGGCCGATCCGGCGCGCACCCTGCTGGCGACGGCCCGCTCGGTGCCGCGCAGTGTGGTGTTCGCGGGCGTCGGGCCATTGGCAGCGGACCTGTCGGGGCTGCCCGCGTCGCGGGAGGCCGCGGAGCTGGTGGTGCGGGTGCTGCGGGAACGGGCTGCGGGGCTGCCGGTCGCGGAGGTGGTGTCGGCGGTGGCGGCGTTCGGCGAGGTGGTCGCCGACACGTCGGTGCTCCGGGTGCTCGACCGGGTCGAGCCGTTGTGGAAGTCGCTGTCGGGGCCCGTGCACGCGATGGTGGAGCACGACCGCGCGCACGGTTCGGAGTACGGCGCGTCGGTCGCCGCCTACCTCGACGCGTTCGGCGATACGGGCACGGCCGCGCGGCGCCTGAATGTGCACCCCAACACCTTGCGGTACCGGTTGCGCCGGGCCCGGGAGCTGTTCGGCGTCGATCTGGCCGACCCGACCGTGCGGCTCCTCGCGGACATCGGGCTGCGCATCGCGGCTCGCAGAGCGCACGGGTCGAGCAGCCGTTGATCGTCGAGCTGTCCGGTGCGACAAAGGAATCGGGCAGGCATCGTCGTGTCGGTCGAAGACGCGCCTTCCCCTCCGCGTCGAAGCTGTACGTACAGCCGACGCGACAGATGGAGGGTTGTTGTTGTGGTTCACATGACTTCCGGTTCGGCAGCCCGCTCAGCAGTCGAGCAGCGCGGTACCCGGCGTGCGGCGGCGCTGGCGCGTGCCGTCGAGGACGGGCTGCTCGGTCCGCGCTCGCCCGTGGTCGGCCTGCTCGACGTGGACGGTGTGCTCGCCGCCGTCGACGCGCTGAACGAGGCGTTCCAAGGACCCGCCCCGGTACGGCACACGTTCGCGGCCAAGGCGTGCGGCCTGGTGCCCGTGCTGCGGCTGCTCGCCGAGGCCGGGATGGGCTGCGAGGTGGCCTCGCCCGGTGAACTGGAACAGGCGCTGGCGGCCGGGTTCCCGTACGACCGGCTGGTCTTCGACAGCCCCGCGAAGACGGTCGAGGAGCTGGAGTTCGCCCTCACCCATGGCATCGCGATCAACCTGGACAACTTCCAGGAGATGGCCCGCGTCGACCGTCTGCTGGCCGGGCGACCGGCCGCCGGACCGATCGGGCTGCGGGTGAACCCCCAGGTGGGGGCGGGTGCCATCGATGCGATGAGCACCGCGACCGCGACCTCGAAATTCGGCGTCGCACTGCGCGATCCCGGGGCGGTCGACGAGGTGATCGACGCCTTCGCGCGCCGTCCGTGGCTCAACCGCCTGCACGCACACGTCGGCTCCCAGGGCTGCCCGCTGCCGCTCATCGCCGAGGGCATCCGCGTCGCGTACGAACTGGCCGAGCGCATCAACGCACAGCTGGGCCGCGCGCAGATCACCGGGCTCGACATCGGCGGCGGCCTGCCCGTCAACTTCGACAGCGAGGACGACCGCCCTACGTACGCCGACTACGTCACCGAGCTCCGCGGCGCCGTACCCGGTCTGTTCGACGGGCGCTACACCCTGATCACGGAGTTCGGCCGTTCCCTGCTGGCCAAGAGCGGAACAGTCGCAACGGTCGTGGAATACACCAAGTCCGCCGGGGGGCGGCAGATCGCGGTAACGCACGCGGGGGCCCAGGTGGCCACCCGTACGGTGTTCATGCCCGGTGCGTGGCCGCTCCGCGTCGGGGTGTTCGACGCCGCGGGCCGCCCCAAGCAGGGCCCGACCGAGATCGTCGACATCGCGGGCCCGTGCTGTTTCGCGGGGGACCTGACCGCGACCGGGCGCGAGCTCCCGGTCATCGAGCCCGGCGACGTGGTGGCGCTCCATGACACCGGGGCGTACTACTTCTCGTCGCACTTCTCGTACAACTCGCTGCCGCGGCCTGCCGTGTACGGCTACCGGACGGGTGCCGACGGGCGGGTGCACTTCGCGCTCGTACGCGAGGCGCAGAGCGTGCGCGAGGTCGTCGAGGAGAGCGGCCTCGCGCAGGCGGGCGCACTGGTGGCCCTGCGCGCGGACTGATCGTCTCCGTGTTCGGCGGGGCCGGCGTCGCTCATCCGGGGCGGTCCTTCGAGCGTCGGCGGTCCTTGCCGGGTCAGGGCCTTCGGCCGAAGAACTCGACCTCGGCGACGGCCAGTCGACGGCCGGGGCCCGCTCCATGGGTGGCGTCCGTCGTGAGGCGGGCCCGGACGATCTCCGAACCGCGGACGTCGAAGGTCTGCTGACCTGGCTGGTCCTTGACCCGGATCTCCTTGGCTACCCGGCTTCCGTCGGCGGAGGTGAGCAGTACGGTGATCCTGGCCGGGCGGGCCTGGGTGAGGAACTCGTCCTTCTTGGCCGACGTACCGGAGAAGACGACCAGCTTCAGCACGCGTACCGGCTGCTCGAAGTCGCACTCCAGGTACTGGCCCACACCGGCGTCGGGACCTGCGGCCGAGGGCGCCCAGTAACGATTGTTGAAACCGTCGAACGCCGCACCCGCCGGGTGGCCCGGAGCCCTGCTGGAGGCCCGGAACCGGGTGGGCGGCACCGCCTCCGGCGTCCCGGTCTCGTCCTTGGCGAAGCCGAACCAGCCGGACACATGCGGCAGGGCGAACCAGACGCCGCACGCCACCACGATCAGCACGATCGGAAGCGCCAGACCGGGGCGGCGCCACAACCGACGCCGCGGCCGGGTACCGGCGGTGGGCGCCTGACGCGGTCGCCTTCGGAGGATCCGACGCCACCAGGGGGGCCGGACCTCGGGAGGCGGACCCGGGTCCAGGAGCAGGGCACAGCGGATGCACAGGGTGCGGTCCGGGGCGTTCTCCGCGCGGCAGTTGGGGCAGCGAATGGGTGGGGCGGCAGGTGGACCCGGGGGTGTGTTCGTGGGTCCCGGCGGTACGTCGGGCAGCGCCTCGGGCCCCGGCACCGACTCGTCCGGCTCGTCACCGGGGCGACGCGGGGCGGCCGCGGCAACGGGGGGTGGGGGCGCGGGCTGGGGTTGCGGCTGTGGCTGTGGCTGTTGTCGGGGCTGTTGTTGGGGTGACGGCTGGGGCTGTGGCTGTGGCTGTTGTCGGGGCTGTTGTTGGGGTGACGGCTGGGGCTGTGGCTGTGGCTGTTGTCGGGGCTGTTGTTGGGGTGACGGCTGGGGCTGTGGTGATGGCTGTGGCGCGGGAGAAGGGCCCGCAGAGGACGCCGAGGAACCCCCGTCCGCCCCCTCCCACTCCAGGAACGCCTGGCACGACGTACAGAACTGCGTCCCCGGCGCATTGCTCTGCCCGCACGCCTCACAGATCACGAGACCTCCAGGTCGAAGCCCACATGCGCCGGTATCTCCATACGGATCAGCTCCTCCAGCCGCACCCGGTCGACTTGGTACGGCTGCGAGGCCCGGACCCGGACCGTCACCCACGGCCGCGGGCCGCCCGGGAACTGTGTGTGCGGCGTCGACGACCACGCCGTGCCGCCGCTCTCGACGATGTCCGGCTCGATCCCGGTCTCCAGGAACACCGCCTCCGCCAGCCCACGCCTGGTACCGCGCCTGCTGTGCCGCTCGACCGCGCCCTGTACCGCCGCGCGCCGCTGCTCGACCGGGTGGTCCGCGCGGGTGTCGACGGCCACCCACTGGGCCAGCCAGGCCAGGAAGTCCTCCGGCGCGCTGCGGGGGTCGAGGTGGGCAGGCAGATTGTCGATGGAGAGCAGGACCGGGGCGAGTACGTCGTCGAGCGCCGCGAGGAACCGTTGCAGGAAGTCCTGCTCCAGATAGACCGCCGGGAGCTGCTCGATCAGCGGGTGCGGTGTCGGCAGGCCGGTCACGGCTGTGCGCATGGCGGTCAGGCCTCCCGTACCCGGAGCTGGTGCTCGTAACTGAAGACCAGTGCGTGCCGGTCCAGTGCGATCTTGGTGGTGGGTTCGCCGCGCTGCCCGGTCACGGGGTCCGCGGGAAAGAGGCGTACGTCCTCCACCAGATCCACCCCCGGCACCTGTTGCAGTACGGCGAACGCCTCGCCCGACTGGATCGGCCGGCCGAACGGCCAGCCCTCGCCGCCGGGTCCGCCGCTCAGCGGGTTGAAGTAGCTGTAGAGGGCTGCCAGCGCCTCCTCGCGTACCCGTTCCAGCACGGCACCTCTGCGGGCCTGGACCGAGGCGACCACGGTGACCCCCTGGTAGTAGGGCGGTTCGACAACCAACCGGGCGCCGATGGGCCGCCGTTCGTCCAGATGGCCCGCGATCAGGGCGAGGGTGTGCTGCGGCGGGATGAGCTCGTTGAACTGGATCCGGCCCTGCTCGTCGCTGCGTCCGGCCGGTACGACGAGCAGCCGCACCCCGCCCGCCTCGACGTCCGAGTCCCCGCCGGCCGGAATGCACTGCACCCTGGACGCGTCGGGTGCGACCTCGCGGGCCAGCAGTTCGTAGTCGTGCGGTACGACGGCCCGGTGCAGGGTCCGCAGGGTCATCGGCCCGCGTACCCGTGCGCTGTCCACCGTCTCGCCGTCGACTCCGCCGAGCGCGGGGCGCCGGTTCTCCACCCGGGCCACGTACGGGATCGCGCTGCGCAGCACCCGGAGCGTGGAGCGGGCGACATTGCCACGCAGTCCACCGCCGGTGCGGTACGAACGCACACGTACGGCGGCGCCCTTCGGCGGTACCGCGCCGTAGTAGCGGATGGAGCCGTCCCGTTCCCGTACCGCCGGACCGAATTCGACCCGACCCGAGTTGGGGTCGAGCGTGATGTGCCGGTCGTCGGGTCCGGAGTGCGCGAAGTCGTCGACGCGGGTCCACTCCGTGCCCTGCGGGCCCCCCGCCGGATCCGCGACGTCGACGACGAAATCGCCGGGCACCACCGGCGGGCGGCTCACCGTGAAGGTCTGTCCGGGTACGCCTTCGGCCGGGCCGAGCACCTCGTCGGTCACGGTCTCGGCGTGGACCGCCCCGACGGTCGCGCCGATCGTGAACGCCGTGATCCGGCGCACCACCGGAGACGCCATGTAGGTGGGCTGCCCTGGGGTGGCCTCCACCAGGCGGCAGCGCAGCCAGCCGCCGGTCCGGCGCACGACGACGGCCGGGGTATGTCCCTCAGGAAGGTGCAGGATCAGCTCTCCGGACCGGTTGAAGCCGCCGGTGTCGTCCTTCTCGACCTCGCAGACCGTCCAGGCACTGCCGTCCCAGGCCTCCCAGAGCAACGGCGGCCGCAGCGGATCCACGCCGACGCCCTCGACCGCGCAGTCCAGCCGCAGCACGACGACTCCCGACGGGACGGCGGCCGACAGGCCCACATAGAGGGCGTCGCCGGGCGCGGGCGTGGTGTCGAAGCAGGGGACGGCCCGGCCGAGCGTGAGTTCCTCGGTACGGTCGACGGCGTCGCCGGACGTCGGCCAGGTGGCGAGATGGGCGAACTCGCACGGCGCGATCGACAGTTCACGGCCGGTCGTGAACACGACCGCTTCCTCGGTCTCCGTACGGACGGTCGCCACCTCCGTACCGGCCCTCACCCGTACCGGTTCGGGCTGCGGCGCGGAGAGCCTGAACGTCACATCGGTGTGGGCGGCCGTGGGCGGGTGGAGCCGGACCCCGATCAGGTCGAGGAAGGTCAGATAGCTCTTCTCCGGGACCCGGTTCACCCGGTAGACGAGCTGGTCGACCATGGTCGCGAAGGCCTCGATGAGGGTCACGCCGGGATCCGACACATTGTGGTCGGTCCACTCGGGGCAGCGCTGCTGGACGAGCCGTTTCGCCTCGTCGACCAGGCCCTGGAAGCGACGGTCGTCCAGATGCGGACTGGGCAGCGTCACGCGCCGTCCACCTCCTCGTGCTGCGGGATCACATAGAACGGAAAGACCAGGTTCCGGGGGTCGTTGGCGCCCCGTACGGTGTAGCCGATGTCGATGTACAGGACTCCGTGGTCGACCTCGTCGAACCGGACGACGACCTCGGTGACCTCGATCCGGGGCTCCCACCGGTCCAGCGCCAGACGTACCTCGTACGCGAGCTGCCCGGCCGTGCCCGCGTCCGCCGGGGCGAACACGTAGTCGTTGATCGCGCAACCGAACTCCGGGCGCATGGGCCGCTCGCCCGGCGACGTGGCCAGGATCAGCCGGATCGACTCCTCCAGCTCGTGCTCGCCACGCACCAGGGCGATGGAACCGGTGGCGTCCGTACGCGGCGGGAAGGCCCAGCCCGCGCCGATGAACTGCTGCCCCATGGACGCTCAGCCTCCGATCAGCACCGTCGGGCACCCGGACACGACGGGCGATCCGCAGGCGGCCAGGTCCCCGACGCGTGCGGCGGGCCGCCCGCCGATCAGCACCGTGGCGCTGCCGGGCGGCGCGATCGCGGACGGCGGATGCACCGCGGGCGGTGGCATCGCGCACAGGTGCGGAGTGCCGACCGTCGCGGCGGGGAGGCCGCCGATGAGCACGGACGGGACACCGGGCGGCCCGACCGTGCCGGGGTGTCCGGTGGGGTCGCCGACCCGTGCGGCTGCCGCCGCGGCTGCTGACATGAAAGCCCGTTCCTCTCGATCGGCGCGTCCGCGCCGTCAATTGATCTTCACCAGGGGTGCGTTGATGGCCAGGGAACTGCCGCCCTTGATGTCGGTCCGCTGTGTTCCGTTGACCGCGACCTGGGCGCCCCGGACGTCCACCGTGCCGCCGGTGGAGAGCTTGACCTCGCCGTTTCCGCCGTCGACCCGAACTCCGCTGCGGGACGTCAACGTGACGCTGTCGCCGCTCAGTTCGAGCGTTCCCTGCCCGCCGTCCAGCGCGACCCCTTGCGCCGCCTTGATGGACACCTGTTGCTTGGCCTCGATGTTCACGCTGCCGTCGCTGTTGATCACGATCACGGTGCCCCTGCGGTCGAGATCGATCTTCAGTTTTCCGTCGCCGGTGAGCAGACGTACGCCCTGCGGCCCGTTGGCGCCGTCCAGGAGCTCCAGCTGGTTGCCGCTCTTGGAGGCGATCGAACGCCGGTTGACCGCCCCGGTGGTCGGGTCGACCAGCTCACCTCCTGGGGCGGGGGGTGCGGCGGGCGTTGCTGCGGGTGAACCGGCGGGCGGCGCACCGGCGGACGGGCCTGTGGACGGGCCGGGTCCGGCGCCCGCCCCGGAGGCACCCGCCTCGGGGCCACCCGGCCCGGACGCGCCACCAGCACTCCCTCCCGACCCGCCGCCGCCGCTGCCCTGCGACGGCCGGTCCTTCCCGTTGTACAGACCGGCGAGGACGTACGGACGATCCAGATGCCCGTGCTCGAATCCCACCAGGACCTCGTCCCCGACCTCGGGGATGAACGCCTCACCGCCACTCGTCCCGCCCGACTGCGCCGTACGCGCCCAGTCGCTCGCGTACTCGTCCGACAGCCAGGGAAACCGCACCTTGACCCGGCCCGAGCCCTCCGGGTCCTGGGTGTCCGTGACCGTCCCGCTGACCAGCCCCGCGCAGCGCGACCCGCCCCCGCCACCGGCTCCGGACCCGCCGGCCCCCGGCCCTCCGCCGGTCAGCCCGAACAGCGAACGCTCCTGCTGACCGGAGACGGTGAGCCAGGTCTCGTACCCGCGTACCGGGTCGAAGACATGCCGCGACGACGTGACCGTGTACCGCCCCTCGAACGGCGCCCCGACCGCGTTGAGCGCCACCGCACTGCCCGCCCGCACCTCCGGGTTCCCCCGGATCACCGCCTCCAGCTCCGCGAACGATCCGGCGATCCGCTCCGCCAGGGCCTTCGCCGCCTGGTCCACCTGCGCCTGTGCCCCGTACGCCGTGTCCGTGACCACGAAACGCGCCTCGCCGAAGGGTGCGGACACCTCGGCCGCGCTCACCCCCAGCTCCAGCGTCGCCGACTTCCCCGCGGGCGCCCGCCCGACGAGCGGCTGCTTGGTCTTGATGTCCCAGCCGCGCACCTCGACCTCGGAGACCTGCTCCGCGGAGGACACCCCGGCCCGGCAGCGCAGCAGATTGCTGCCCATCTCCAGGACCAGCGGATTCCGGTCGGCCCGTGCCGAACCATCGGGTGCGCCGCTCGCCTCCGCGGGTCTGGTGATGTGCAGCTGTCCGTCGAGTACGTACGCCTGCGCGCCCGCCTCCTCCGCCAGATCGCGCACGAACTCCCAGTCCGTGACGTTGGGCTGGGCGATGTGTTCGAGTACGGGGCCGGACACGTCCACCGTCCCCGGCTTCAGCCCGGCGCGCTGGGCCACCTGGGCGCAGATGTCGGCGAGCGTCATGTTCTGGTAGCTGGCCACCCGACGTCCCCGGAACAGCCGGTGCGACTCGTCGAGCCCGCGTACGACGGTGAAGGTGCCGGTCTCGTCGAGCTCCACCTCCAGGGCGGTGACGACCCCTTTCAGTAACGGCTTCGGTGCCGTGTCCCCGCTCGCGCGGGCCAGCAGCCGGGCCTCGCTGCCGATCTTCAGCCCGGTCTGCTCCAGCAGTACCCGGTCCGGATCGCGAAAGCGCAGGAGAAACAGGTCGGGGAGCGTCCGGCTGTCGTCGACGTACCCCTCGACCAGCGTGTTCACGAACTTGGGCGGCAGCGGACTGCCGCCGAACTCCACCACCAGCGCCGTCGCGACGCCCGGCTGCGCCATCAGGACCGCCCTCCGTCCCGGCCCTCTTCGAGCCGGCTCAGCTCGTCGAGCGCGGGGAGCAGCAGCTGCCGTCCGGGGGCCAGCCGCAGCGGGTCGTCGATACCGTTCGCCTCCGCGATCACCCGCCAGGCCGCCGGGTCGCCGTACTCGCGCTGGGCGAGCGACGGCAGCGAGTCCCCGGCGTCCAGCCGGTGCACCCGGCGGGCGGCGAGGGCGCCCGAGGTCGGGTTCTGGCCCGGGGTGTCGCCGCTGATCTCCTCCATCGTCACCTGGCAGACGGCCCGGATCGGCACGCCCGAGGTGGTGAACAGGGTGTACTTCGCCTGTACTTGACTGACGTAGCCGGGGAACCCGGTCAGCCCGCCCCAGTGGAAGACCACCCACGGCGGCGACGAACGCTGCTGCTGACGGGTCTCGTTCGTCGGCACACAGCACGCGAAGAGCTGCTCCACGGAGGTCACCACCCGGGTGTCCTGGGTGTCGCTGGCGTCGAAGAACATCTCCACGGTCAGCTTGCTGGGCTGCGAGCCCTGGTACTCCGGCGGGCCGGAGCTCTTCGCCCCCTTGGCCGGACTCCGCTTCCAGGAAGCGGCCTTGGTGAGGCTCAGCTCCTTGGGATTGAACTGGAAGTCGATCCGCCCGCACGGGCCGCCGGGGGTGAGGCCGCCGCCGGTCGGCGGGGTCCGCAGTTCCAGATAGGCGTGTTCCAGCTTGGGCCTGGCCGAACCTCCCTTGCCCGCCTTCGCGGCCGACGCCCCGGACGTACCGGCGGCACTGAAGGCGATGGGACCCGCACCGCTCACGACGGTCAGCCCTCCATCACATAGCCGTGATGGGCGATCTCGATCGTCTCCATCGCGACCTTGGGCGATTCCGGGGTGAAGGAGGGGCCGGTCCAACGGACGGGCACGACCTCCAGCAGCCCCCACTGGGCCACCTTCTGCCCGTCCCCGGTTCGCGCCTCGATGTGCGCCGTCTTGCGGCTGAACCCGGTCGTCATGGTGGCGAACCAGCGCGCCACCTTCTCGGTCTCCTTGGTCAGCGGCCTGGACAGCTTGACGTTCGAGTACTTCAGGCGGGTCGGCAGCTGCCACAGATGCCCGTTGTTGCCGCCCTCCTCCCTTGTTTCGAGCACCACTTCACAGCCCAGCCCGTCACATGTGTTGAACGATCCGAGCTCGATGTCGTCGATCGTGACGACGAAGCAGACACTGACGGCGGGATCGTTTTCCTGGGCGGTGGCCATGGCGCGTACCTCTCGATTCAGTGCCTGGTGTGAATCTCAGTGCCTGGTGCTTCAGTGCCTGGTGCTTCAGTGCCTGGTGTTGATGAGAAATCCCGCTCGTTCGCGTTCCAGCCGCAGATCCGCCTTGAAGAGCCTGCTGAGCGGCGGGTACAGGGCGCGTACCAACTCGTCGGTGACGACGGGCGCACCTCCTGGGGCGGCGCCGTGGCCGGGAGCGCCGGGCGCGCCGTGGCCCTCGGCCGCGGGTCCGGGTTCCGGTCGGGGCTCCGGGTCGGGTTCGGGCGCGGTCTCCTGGGGCGGATCCGGTGGCGGTGGCTCCTCGGTCCCGGTCTCGCGCTGGACGACGGGCGGCGCGTACGGCGGGGGCGGCGACCCGAACACGACGCTTCCGTCCGCCACCCGCTGGGCGACTCCGGCGGCCACGGCGGCCGAACCGGCCGTGGTGAAGGAGGTCGCGGACGGAGCGGGGGCGGTGGACGGCGTGGCCCGGCCACCGGAAGCCGGCAACGAACGCGGCACCGGCGGCCCTCCGGCTACCTGACGTTGCAGAGCGGGAAGCGTCGGGGAGGAGGGCGTACGCGCGGCCTCCCCCGTACGTTGCAGCGCCGCCGGAAGGGATGCGGTCGGCGTCACCGAGGGCACGCCCTCCCGGTCGGACGTCCAGCGCACCGGAACGGAGTCCGGCGCAGAGAACGGGGAGGACGACGAAGGGGACGGTGGCGAGGCCGACGGCCCGGACGTCGGCCCCGTACCGGCCGGCGGAACCGCTGCCGCCCCGTACTCGGCGGAACGCTGTACCGCGCCGACACCGCCGCGCGGCCCCGCCTGAAGCGTCACGGGCCGGTCGGCGAGCAGCGGCGCGACCGGGTCGGTGGGCGGGGGCGGCGAGAGGGGTGCCTGCGCGGGCACGGCGGGCGTCCGCTGCACCGCCGGTGCGGAATCCGCCGGTGCGGAATCCGCCGGTACGGGCTCCGACGCGGCGGGGAGCAGAGGGGAGTCACCGAGCAGCGGCGCGGTGGGCGCGCCGGAGTCGGGGGCCGGCTCCGGGACTCCGGACTCCCCGGAGAACACAGCGGCCTCAGGGGCCTCGGCGCCCCCGGGAACCTCACCGGCTTCCCCGCCCGACCCCACCGTCTCCGGACCGTCGTGGGCGGCCTGCCGCTGCACCGTGGGCGGCAGTGCGGACATGGGCGCGCCGAGACCGGGCGCCCGCCGGGGCCGGTCCGAGGCCGGAGGCAGCACCGAACGCTGAACGGGCGGGGCCGGGGACGGGAGCGGCGGGGCCGGGGACGGGAGCAACGGCGGGGCGGAGGACTCGGGCGCCGGCTCAGGAACCGAGGCCGTTACGAGGGGCTGCTCGCCCACCAGCCGGCGTACCGGCAGCTCCGCCACGGCTGCCTCCCCGGCCGACGTCATCGCGGGCACACCACTTGCGGCAGCACGTTGCACAGGCGCGGACAGGGTTACGTACCCGGCGGCCCGGACCGGCGGCTCCCCCGCACGCTCCGCGGACCGCTGCACCGGCGACGGGCGCTCCGCGGGAGCCGGGGCGGTGATCCCGTGCAGCAGCCCGGTGGGCGCGTCCGGGCTGACCAGATGCCCGAGGGGTGTCCCGAGCGAGGTGTCCTGCCGGGTGGAGAGCGACCCCTGGAATCCGGAGGGGTCGATGACCAGGTCCTGAGCCCCCAGGGTCCGCTGGATCGGCGGCAGTTGGGACAGATCGACCCGCTCTCGCGGCGGCGCCGGCGGAGCAGCGCCCGCGCTGCCCGCCTCCGCGCCCGTACTCGTCTCCGTGCGCCCGCCACCGCGCAGCCAGGACATCAGGCCCATGGATTTTCCCGCCCTCCCTGCGCTGTTCGCTACTGCCCGTTGAGGCGAGCGATCTGTGCGACGAACCTCAGTCGTTCCGGGTGCTCCAGGTCCAGCAGCTCATCGAGCGGCCAGTGGAAGTGATAGGCGAGGTACGCGACCTCCTCGTAGAGCAGGTCGGCCGCGTACGTCACGATTCCCCCAGGCGGCCACCGGCGAGATTCACCGCGAACTCCTCCTTGCAGGCCGGGCAGGAGACTGCGGCGCGGGTGTGTCCCTCGGCGTTGATCCGCCGGTAGAAGTCCTGGAGGAAGGCCAGGTCGGAGGCGAAGAGGTCCTCGATGATGCCGGGGTGGATGTCGTCGATCGTGCCGATCCGGGTGACGACCCGGGCGATGAGCACGACCGAGAGGTACGCGGAGTTCTCGCGCACCCGGTCGTCCCGCAACGGCACGAGTTCGTCGCGCGCGGTCGCGAGCCGCATGACGCCCGTGTGGTGCACGGCGCCCGTCTCGTCGACGTATCCGCGCGGCAGCTCGAAGGTGAACTCGGTACGGAGCGGCTCCCGTTGACCGGACCGCCGTTCCGTTCCCTCCACCGGATCCGAGCCCGAAGCCGGGGCCGGAGCGGTCGCCTGTGTCGTACGCCGCATCAGTCGAGTTCCATGCTCTCGTAGGTGATCGCGAGCTTCTCCGTCAGGACCGAGGTGTCACCGGCCTTGAGGGTCCCGATCTCCAGGGACTTCGGCCAGGCGTTGATGAGCTTGTAGCGCTTGATGGCGATGCCCTCGTGGTCGTACACGATGACCGCACCGTTGCGGCGGGCCGCGGTCATCCGGCCGAACCGGGAGTCCTTGATCCACCGTTCGAAGCTGTTGTCCTCGGTGAGGCCGCGGGTGACGGTCACCTCACCGGCCTTCGGTCTGCCGGGAAGCTTCTTGATGGCGTAGCGGCCGTCGGCGGTGTTCTGCTTCAGCTCGATGACGTCCTGCTCCATCTTCAGACCACTGACCTCGGTGATCTGCTTGATGACGACGCTGTCGAATTCGAGGCCGAAGGAGGCCCCGACGGTGCTGTCGAGATCGGGAAGTGGCACAACAGGCTCCTTTACGGCTCTTACCGCTTGGTGGACCTAGGGGGACCAGGCCGCGCTACTCGTCGACGCCGCCGGTGCCCCCGGTCAGCTGGGAGAGGCGGAAGACGACGAACTCGGCCGGCCTGACCGGTGCCACCCCGATCTCGCAGATGACCTGACCTGCGTCGATGCTTTCCGGCGGGTTGGTCTCACGGTCGCACTTGACGTAGAACGCCTCTTCCGGGGTGAGCCCGAACAGCGCCCCCTTGCGCCACTCGTTGACCAGGAATGCCGATACCGTGCGCCGGATACGGGCCCACAGGGCGTCGTCGTTCGGTTCGAAGACGACCCACTGCGTACCGGCGAGGATCGACTCCTCCAGGTAGTTGAAGAGGCGCCGGACGTTCAGATAGCGCCAGGCGGGGTCGGAGGCCAGCGTGCGCGCGCCCCAGACCCGGATGCCGCGACCGGGGAAGGACCGGATGCAGTTCAGCCCGATCGGGTTGAGCAGATCGTGTTCGCCCTTGGTCAGCTGGGTCTGCAGGGCGACCGCCCCGCGCACGACCTCGTTGGCCGGGGCCTTGTGCACCCCGCGCGACTCGTCGTTGCGTGCCCAGACCCCGGCGATGTGGCCGCTCGGCGGTACGAGTCGGGCGCGCTCGGACGAGGGGTCGGGAACCCGGATCCAGGGGTAGTAGAGCGTGGCGTACTTGGAGTCGAAGTTGGCGCGGTCGGTGCGCCAGGCGCGGATCTGCTGCGGGCTCAGTCCGGGCGGCGGGTCGAGAATGGCGACGCGGTCGCCCATCAACTCGCAGTGACTGATCAGCCCCTGCTGCACGGCGATGACCGACTCCAGGTCCAGCAGCCCGCGTTCGTACGCGCTCATCAGGTCCGGCACGGCGATGGTCGTGACCTCTTCGACCGCTTCGAGCCCGCCGAACCCGGTCCGGCGGTCGGGGTCGCCGACGTACAGCTCGGGAGTCAGCGCCCCGGCAGCGGGCGCGGCGGGGGCCAGGGTCACGCTCTGCGGCTCGGGTTTGGCCGGAGCGGCGCCGCGGGCCGTCTCGCGTATCTCGATGAGCTCCGACTTGGCGTTGACCCGGGTGGCGACGTTCTCCTTGCTGCGCTTGGTCGTGACGCTCGGGTACGTCTCCGCGACCTGCCCGTCCCGCTTCACGATCAGCTGGAAGACGTCGGAGGGCGGATCGTCCCCCTCCACCTCGGTCACCTCGACGGTGACCTCTCCCGTCACACCGGGGCGCGGCTTCACCGCGTACGGCCCGAGCTGCGTCTCCGACCCCGCGGGCAGCTGCCCGGCGCTCCGTTCGTCGTCCCCGTCCGCCGGGGGCTCGGTGCCGTCACCGATGCGCACCACGTAACAGACGCCGCCACCGTTGGCAAAGAACCCGTACACGGCGGACGCCAGATACGTGCCGTCGACGAAGTCACCGAACGTGCCGGCGAACTGGCTCCAGTTGGTGATCAGCGTCGGCTCGTCGAACGGGCCCTTCCGGGCGAAGCCGACGAAGGCGGCGACCGAGGTGCCCACCCCTTCGATCGGCCGGGACCCGGACTCGATCTCTTCGACGTAGACGCCCGGGGACAGGTACGACGGCATGTGAGTCTCTCCTTGGCCGGGGAACGCCCGCAATTCTTGCGAGAGCGGCGATCACCGGGAACGGACACTCGGCCGCCCACCCGTGCACCGGCCGCTGCCCGATCAGGCAATGCCCCCGCGCTGTACGTACCGCCGGGCGCTGCCCCGACTGCGGTGCGCCTGCCCTGCGTACCGCGCGGGCACTGCGCACACCCTGGGATGCCGACAGGGACATGTACGGCCGGGAGGGCGGATGAAGGCGGTTCCGGAGAAGGACCCCGCCTCTGGCCGTACCGGCGGCGCTTCCCCTCGCACAGATGGCCCGCGTACGGATGTCTCCCGTACGACGACCGCACCGGAGCGCCCACCGGGCGACCGGCCCGCCCCCGACCGCCGCAGCCTGCAACGCCTGCAACGCGCGGCGGGCAACAGGGCTGTCTCCCGCCTGGTCGCCCAGCGCTACACGGCCCCGGTGAAGCCGTCCCCCGCCCAGGCCCCCGGCTTCCGCAAGGTCAAGTCCGACGTAGCCGCGAAGAAACTCCGCCTGGCCCACCACGCCCCCGCCGCCACCGAGTCGAAGTCGGCACAGGACGCGGCCGTCGCACCCCCCGACGACAAGGAGGCCCAGGGCAAGGCGGCGAACGCGGAGAAGATGAATGCCGCGAAGCCCGGCGAGTTCAACAAGCAGGCGTTCATCGACGCGGTGAACAAGGCCATCGACGCCCAGGCCCCGAAGAACCTCGACCAGGCCGACAAGTTCTCCAAGTCCGGCAAGGCCGACAAGATCAAGGACGAGGTCGACGGCAAGGTCAAGGACGGCAAGGACTCCTCCGCCAAGGACATCGACACGGCCACCAAGGCCCCACCGGACACCTCGGCGGCCAAGGACAAACCCGTCACCCCGCTAACCCCCGACCAGCCCCCCGCCAACCCCGGCGCCCCGTCCGCCGCAGACGCGGTCCCGGACAAGCAGCCGGCCTCGGTCACGGACTTCTCCGAAGGCCCGGCCGCCAACGACCAGGCGATGGCGGACGCCGAAGTCACCGAGGACCAACTGGCCAAGGGCAACGAGCCCGAATTCGACCAGGCCCTGTCCACGAAGAAGACAGCGGAAGCCGACTCCGCAAAGGCCCCCGCCAAGGGCAAGGCTGCCGAGGCCCAGCAACTGAGCACCGCAAAGGCCGGAGCGGCGGCCTCCGGGGCGCAGGCCATGAACGCGTTGACCGCGACCAGGACCTCGGCAGGCAAACAGGTAGACGGCGGCAAGGGCGAAACGAAGTCCAAGGACGAGAAGAAGCGCGCCGAGGTCACCGCCAAGCTCCAGAAGGTCTACGACGGAACGAAGAAGGACGTCGAGGAGACCCTGTCCGGCCTCGACAAGAAGGTCGACGAGGCATTCACCTCGGGCGAGAAGGCGGCCCGCGACGCGTTCACCGCCGACCACAAGCGCCGCATGAAGAAGTACAAGGACAAGCGCTACTCAGGCATGTTCGGCCCTGCGAAGTGGGCCAAGGACAAGCTGATGGGCATGCCGAAGGAGGCCAACGACCTCTTCCAGGAGGCCCGCAAGCTCTACGTCTCCCAGATGCAGACGGTCATCTCGTCCGTCGCCGACATCATCGGCACCGAGCTGGGCAAGGCCAAGGCCCGCATAGCCAAGGGCCGAACGGAGCTGAAGGCCGAGGTCGACAAACTCCCCGCAGACCTGCGCGAGTTCGGCCAGGAAGCCGCCACCGACTTCGCGGGCAAGTTCGACGACCTGGAAGCCACGGTCAACGAGAAGTCCGAGCAGCTCGTCCAGGATCTCGCCCAGAAGTACACCGCCGCCCTGAACAAGGTCGACGAGGAGATCAAGAAGCTCCAGGAGGCCAACAAGGGCCTGGTCGACAAGGCGAAGGACGCGATCGTCGGCGTCATCAAGACGATCAACGAACTCAAGAACCTCCTCCTCGGCATCCTCGCCAAGGCCGCCTCCGCCATCATGAAGATCATCAAGGACCCCATCGGGTTCCTCGGCAACCTCGTCAAGGCAGTCGGCGCCGGGCTTCAGCTCTTCGTCACCAACATCGCCGAGCACCTCAAGACCGGCGTCGTGTCCTGGCTGCTGGGCACCGCGGTCAAGGCGGGTCTCGAACTCCCGCAGAAGTTCGACCTCAAGGGCATCATCCAGCTCATCGCCTCCCTCCTCGGCCTGACCTGGGACAACATCCGCGCCCGCATCACCCGCAAGGGCATCCCCGACCAGGCGATGACCGCCGTCGAGTCCTCCGTCCCCGTCGCAAAGAAACTCGCGACGGAAGGCCCCGCAGGCGCCGTCAAGGAAATCGAGTCCGAGGCCGGCGACCTCAAAGCCACCATCCTCGAAAAACTCACCAGCTACCTGATCCCCACCGTCATCATCGCCGGGATCACCTGGATCATCTCCCTCCTCAACCCCGCCTCCGCCTTCGTCCGCGCGGTCAAGGGAATCATCGACATCGTCACGTTCATCGTGAACCAGGGCGCCCAGATCGTGGAGTTCGTCAACGCCGTCCTGGACGCGGTCATCGCCATCGCCAACGGCGGCTCAGCAGGCGTCCCGAAGATGGTCGAAGCGGCACTCGCCGCCAGCGTCCCCCTCCTCATCGGCTTCCTCGCCTCACTCCTCGGAATCGGCAGCCTGGCCAACAAGGTCAAGAGCGTCTTCCACGCCGTCGCCAAACCCGTAAACCGCGCCATCGACAAAATCGTCAACTTCATCGCCAAAAAAGGCAAAGCCCTCTGGAACAAACTCAAAGGAGAAGACGGCAAGGACAGGAAGGACCCCAACCAGGACAAGAAGGATGAGGGACCTTCTTCCTCCAAGCCTGAGCCCGCCGACACACAGTTGTCGATGGACGGCGAAGGGCACACACTCACGGCGACACCCGGTTCAGGTGTCGAAATCGCAAGCCGAAAGAAGAAAGTATCCGAGAAGGCCGAACTCCTTATCTCTAAATTGAAGAGCAAGAAAAAAGCCGATCCACAAAAAGAGGATAAGATCGCAACCCTAACCAAAATCGTAAAATCCGCCAAGAAAGTCGAATCCCTCACCGAGGAGGCAGAGGAGCAGAAAGGCAAGAAGGCCAAGAAGTTGCTTGAATACCCAGGCTTCCCGGCAGCCTTCCGAGACCTCAAGAACAGGATCGTAAATTACGGAACCGAATTCGACGCCAAGGATCTCACAGAAAACGACCTCCTCGACCGCGAAAAGCTTGAAAAGGAGATTCGAGATGACATCATCGCTGTGGCGCGACGCCACGACAAGGAGGGCCCCTACGAGGACGTAATAGAAGAAGTTATTTCCGAGATTAAGAAGAAAGCAAAGATCAAGAAGTACACAGCATACGTCGCTCCTGGCTCGCCCCGCAGCGCCCCCACCACCAAGGACTATCCGAAATGGGATGGAAGGGACATCGTCGACCGTGCCTCCTACCATCTCGTCCACAAATACGGAGCGGATTCCGGCAGCAAATACAACATACTGATTGGCGATCAAAACCTGGTCAGCAGCAAGGCGCTCGCAAGCTTCCAACTACTGCAGCAATCGACAGCGCAGGCCGGAAGCACGTCGGCATCAGACTTAACAAACCGCATGTCCGACGGAATGCTCCGGGCTGGACACTTCAACCCATCGCTGCGTTCACGGTTTGTCGGAACTGTCATTGAAAAACGAATCGCCGGCATGGTTCGAGACGATGAAAACATTAAAACTCTAGGCTCATCACGACCGGGAGACAGCGTTCCGGACTTCCTTATCCTTGACGGCGAGAGGTCCATACCGATAGACATCACCGGGTCGAGTCGCACCTCCATTGCGGAACACATGCAACGCTCCTACGTAAGTCGCGAACCGCAGCTCATCACGTACACGACCATCAGCACAGACATTCTCGAAAAGGTGTTCGAAAAACCCTATAGGAGTTAGGTAGCGTGACTAAGCAATTTGTGAAACAACGGTTCGATGACATCCGAGCTATCGGCTCCGGAAAAGTCATCGAGGACATCGAGCTCGATCGATGCACGTTTGTGGGTCCCGCAACGGTTCAGTGGGACGACCCGAATCCGAGTCTCGTAGTTCGCCGGATCGCAGCAACCAGGTGCACCCTCGACAACGCTGCGGCCATCGGAACCCGATTCGAAAACATCACGGTTGACCACCTAACGATCAAGGGGGGCATGCTCTATCTGACTGGATGCGTATTCTCCCGTGTGAAGCTAAGTGGCAGGATCGGCCCACTTATGGTGATTCCGCCAGAGCCGAAGCCGGGCCAAGAGCTGAGCCCCGATGCCGACCAGGCGATCGCCGATGCGTACAAGGAAGTGGACTGGGCACTTGATATCTCCGAGGCCGAGTTCACCGATGCAGGGTTCTACTATGTGCCTGGAGACCTTATCAGGCGCGACCCGGAAACTCAGTTCCTCTTGCGGCGCGAAAGCCTGGCGAGACTGGATCGCCGCAAACTTCCTGAAGGATCGGGTATTTTCCTCAATCGATTTGAAGGAACTCCATTCAACTCAATTGTTGCAGTTGCCCCCAAGCGATCCCGCCAATTCCAGAGTCTCCTGGAAATTCTTCAAGGTCTTCGCGACGCGGGGGTCGCCGAGTGATTGCCCACATTCCTGGGACTCGATGAAGCGCAAGCAATCGACTCGTCGAGGACCGCCAAGAGCGCCCAGCTGTCAGGAACCGCCCACTCGCACCGGCAGCGACTTCACCCCATTGATGAAGTTGGACACCAATCGGCGTGGCGGGGCCACGGGTTGGAGTCGACCGGGCGGCAGAGCGCGGCATACCTCCTCGTACAGCGCCCGCAGTTGCAGGCGCGCGAAGTGGGCGCCCAAGCAGACGTGCGGGCCGTCGCCGAAGGAGACGTGGGGGTTGGGGGTGCGGGCGAGGTCCAGGGTGAAGGGGGCGGGGAAGACGCGTTCGTCGTGGTTGGCGGAGGCGTGGAAGACGACCACCTTGTCGTCGGTGCGGATGCGGGTGCCCGCCAGCTCCGTGTCCTGGGTGGCCGTGCGGCGGAAGGTGAGGACCGGGGGGTGGCGGCGGAGGAGTTCGTCCACGGCCGCCGCGAACCCCACCTCGCCGTTGCACAGGCGGCGGTAGGCCTCGGGGTTCTCCGCCAGGAGGTGCAGGCCGCCGGGGGCTGCGCTGCGTACGGTGTCGTTGCCGGCGATCACCAGCAGGAAGAAGAACATCTCCAGTTCGGGAGCGGTCAGTTCGGGGTCCGTGGCCAGGGACGTCATGACGTCGTCGGCGGGGTGGCGGCGCTTGTGGGCGGCCAGGGCGTGGGCGTAGTCGAACATGTCGCGCAGGGCGGACGGGGAACGGGGGTTGAGCGGTTTGCCGTCCGGGCCGAGTTCCGGGGTTCCGGCCTCGTCGGGGTCCTGGTAGCCGATGACGCGCCGGGTCCAGTGGAGGAGGAGCGCGCGGTCGGTGTCCGGTACGCCGAGCAGGTCGGTGAGGTTGAGCAGGGCGTAGTCGTCGGTGACCTGGGTGACGAGGTCGCAGATGCCGTCGTCGGCCCGTGCCTCGGTGACCGCGCGGGTGAGCAGGGAGCGGGCACGTTCGCGGACGACGGTCTCGAAGCGGTCGATGCGCTTCGGGGTGAAGGCGCGGCTGACGAGTACGCGCAGGCGTCGGTGGTGCGGCGGGTCCTGGTTGAGCATCATGCGGCGGATGAACGGCAGGTCGGCGGGGTCCGGGTCGCGGATCTGGGTGGCGCCCACGTACGAGGAGTACGTCGCGCAGTCCTTCAGGACCCGGACCACGTCCTCGTGCCGGGTGACCGCCCAGAAGCCGGGGCCCGCCGGCCAGCCGAGTACCTCCGGCTCCTCCTGCCATGCCACGGGGTGGTGGTCGCGCAGGTGGCGGTAGTGGGCGTGGGGGATGGCCTGCCCGTACTGCCTGGGGTCGAAGACGTCCGGCACGGACCCGGGCCCGGTCATGCCTTCGCCTCGCCGTCCTCCTCCGCGTCCGCCCGCAGGAAGTCCTCCACCACGCGGATCAGGTCGAGCGGAGCCTCGTCCATCGCGTAGTGGCCGCACGACGGCAACTCCACCAGTTCGGCCCTGGGGAACCAGCGCATCCAGGTGGCGCGCTGCAACTCGGCGGAGAGGGCCGGGTCCAGCGCGCCCACGACGGCGAGGGCGGGCACGGGCGAACCCTCGATCCGGTCGTGGAAGTCCTCGCCCGCCCAGGAGTCCAGCCAGGCCCGGAACGCCTTGGCGTCGCTGCGTTCGACCGAGCGGCGCACCATGCGGTCCAGCCAGCCCGCGGGGCGCCGGCCTCCGGTGGTGGTGTCGAGGATGATCCGCCGGTTCTGCGGGGTGTGCGCTGCTGCGGCGAAGAGTTCCCACTGGTCGGGCGGGAGGGGCAGGCCGGACGCGGGGACGGGCGAGACCCCGACGATCCTGCGCACCCGCTCCGGCGCGGCGGCCAGCGTCCGCTGGACGACGGAGCCGCCCATCGAGTGACCGACCAGAGATAACCTCTCCCAGCCGAGCCGGTCGGCCAGCGCGAGCACGTCCTCGGCTCCCTCGGCCGTGGTGTACGAGCCGCCCGCGTCCCGCGCCTCGCCGTATCCCCGCAGGTCCACCACCGCGTACTGGAACGAACCGAGGTCGAGGTCCGGCAGCACGGGGGCGTACGCGGAGCGGTCGGCGAGCCAGCCGTGCACCGCGATCACCTTGTGCGGGCCGTCGCCGTGCAGTTCGTGGGGCAGAACAGGCAATGCAGTCACGCTGACTCCCGTCGCCATACGGAGAGGAACCGGCCGGTCACCGACCGGCCCTGACCACGGTGGCGACAACCCCGATTTCGCGCAAGGCTCGCGACGTGCAGGCGCGATACCAGGGAACAGAGACCGTGCCAGCTCCTGCTGGGCTCGGCGCGCCACCCGTTCGAGGGACAACTGACACGTTTCGGCCTCGCCTCGCCCGCAGCATGCCAACGTACTAGTATGCATACATACTACATGGCGAGGGCATATGTCCTGGAGCCTTGAAATGGTGGGTGAGGTTCGCGAGTGGCTGCTCGGCTTGCGAAAGGATGATCGGGGCACGGCTCGGCTTGTGGGGCAGGCGCTCCAAGCGCTTGTCGAGGAAGGGCCCGACCTTGGACGCCCTCTGGTGGACAGGATCAAAGGGTCGTCGATGCACAACCTCAAAGAACTGCGGCCGGGCTCTGGCGGGAGGAGCGAAATTCGCATCCTGTTCGTCTTCGACCCTGACCGCAATGCGGTTCTCTTGGTAGCCGGCAACAAGTCGGGAAGGTGGCGTGAGTGGTACAGCCAGTCGATCCCCGTAGCCGAGGGGCGGTACGACGACTGGTTGGCACACTTGGCTCAGCGGCAGAAGGGCACGTCGAAATGACTACTTTCCATTCCTGGGACGAAGTGAAGAATGAGGTCTTCGATGCCGAGGATCTTGAGGAGATCGAGCGCGGAGCCCATCGCATGGTGGCCGAGGCGCGAGCGCATCGACTGGTCGAAATGCGGAAACAGCTGGGTCTGACCCAGAGCGAGATCGCTGATCGTATGCACGTGCGGCAGGAGCGGGTGTCGGCCATTGAACGTGGGAAGACAACAGCCACGGAAGTCGGAACCATCGCCGCGTACATTGCCGCGCTCGGCGGGCAGTTGGAGATCGTTGCCAACTTCAACGGCTCCCGTGTCGTGATCGTCTGACGCTGTGCCCGACCGGCTCGTCCGGGCACAGCAAGCGGATCTTCCAGGCGGTCGACAGATGTCGGGCGCTCACGCCAGCAGCTCCAGGTACGGGCCGAACTCCGACGCCAGGGTCAGCCGGCCCAGCTTCTGGTACTCGCGCTGGATCGCGTGGATCAGCGTCGGCATCGTCACCGGCTCGTCCGTGTCCGCCGCCAGGTACGCGGACGTCACCGCGATCGAGCGGATGTTGCCGCCCGCCAGCTCGAAGTTCTCCGCGCAGAAGGCGAGGTCCAGGTCCTTGCCCCGGGGGAGTACGGGGCCCAGGCAGCGCTCCCAGAGGACGAGGCGCTGTTCGGGGTCGGGGACCGGGAAGTCGATGACGAGGTCCAGACGGCGGGTGAACGCGTCGTCCAGGTTGGCCCGGAGGTTGGTGGCCAGGATGGCCAGGCCGTCGAAGGACTCCATGCGCTGGAGGAGGTACGCGCTCTCGACGTTCGCGTAGCGGTCGTGGGCGTCCTTCACGTCCGAGCGCTTGCCGAAGATCGCGTCGGCCTCGTCGAAGAGGAGGACGCCATTCACGCCTGCGGCCTCCGAGAAGATGCGTTCCAGGTTCTTTTCCGTCTCGCCCACGTACTTGTCGATCACCGTCGCCAGGTCCACCGTGTAGAGGTCCAGGCCCAGGTCCGCGGCGATGACCTCCGCCGACATCGTCTTGCCGGTGCCGGAGTCGCCCGCGAAGAGGGCGGACACGCCCCGTCCCCGGCCGCCGCCGGGGCGCATGCCCCACTCCCCCAGGACCCGGTCGCGATGTCTCGCGCGGGCCGTGAGTTCGCGGAGCTGGGCATGGGTGTCCGGCGGGAGGACCAGGTCGTTCCAGGTGACGGTGGGTTCGATGCGGCGGGCCAGGCGGTCCAGGCCCGCCGCGTTCTGGGCGCGGGCGCCCTGGCGGACGTGGTCGGGGGTGAGGGTGCCGCCGTCCAGGTGGGTGGTCTGGGCGGCGCCCCGGGCCGCGCGGGTGATCTGTTCCGGGGTGAGGAGGAACGGCGAGAGCAGCCGGTCCACATCGATGGTCTCGGGGACGGGGGCGTCGTACGCGTCGGTCCAGAGGGCCGCTCTGGTCGAGGGTTCCACGCGTGGGGCGTGCAGGAGGAGGGGCGGGGCGGCGGACCAGGCCGCGTCCCAGGGGGCCCGGCCCACCAGGATCGTGGGGACCGGGGTGCCGGTGAGCAGCCGGAGGAGCTCCGGGTGTTCGCGGGAGACCGCGTCGAGCGGGGCGCAGACCACGCCCGCGCCGGTCAGCCTGGCCTCGCGGACCAGGGAGCGGACCGCCTCGGCGGGTGACGGGTCCTCGGCCAGTCGCGCCAGGTCCAGGCCCAGGACCCGGTGGCCCGCGCGGGTCAGCGCGGAGGCTGCGAGGGCGGTGCCCGCACCGCCCTGGTCCTCGCGGAGGTAGGCCAGCGAGGCGCCGTGGGCGAGGGCCCCGGCGAGCGGCGCCGGGTCTCCGACGCCCGGTACGGCGTGCCAGGGGGCGAGGAGATCGGCCAGCCGCGGGTCGGGGGTGTCGTCGCCCAGGAGGTGTGCGGTGACCCGGTCGGGGATGCGCAGCGCCCGGGTCAGGAACGGCCGGTCCAGGTCCTCGACCAGGAGGAGGCGGCCCTCACGGAGCGGGGCACGGGCCGACAGCCGGCCGCGCGCCACCTGGTCGGCGGGGGACAGCCCGCACAGGCCCAGCGCCAGGCCGATGGACGGACGGCGGCGGGTGACATCGTCGTTCAGGTAGCCGTAGAACGCCTCGAAGCGGTCGTCGAGATCCGGTACGAGCGAGATGAGGAGCATCTCGACATCGAGGTCGGTGAGGCCGAACTCGCCCGCCAGGGAAGCCAGTCTGGAGTGTTCCGCCGACTCCCCGTCGAAGTCGGGGGCAGCGGACGGTACGGGGTACGGGAAGGCGCGGGCCTCGTTCTCGTCCAGCAGGCGGGCAATGTTCTCGTCCGTGAGATAGAGACCGCGGAAGGCGTCGTCCGGGTCCGGATCGGTGCGCTGCCGGGCCTCGACCGCCCGTCGGATGCGCTGCTCCACCGCCACCGCGCGGGCGAGGAGATGGCTCAGGTTCGGATCACCAGCGGTGGTCATTCGGCGCCATCCTCCGTACGGGCCTTCCGGGACTCCGCGCGGGCGTCCCCGGCCTCCGTGCGAGCCCGCCCGGTCCCCGTACGGGCCTTCCGGGTCTCCACGATGCGGAGGGACAGACCGCGTCGCCGTTCCGCGTCGGGGATGCGCGAGGCTGCGCCCCCGCCCGGCCGCCCCGGGCGGCCTCCATACACCGGGAGGCCCCCGCGCCCCGGCATCGGTTCCGACACCGGCTCGGCCCCCTCGGGTACGTCCCCGAAGCGGGCCTGCAACCCCTCGTCCCCCACCGGCGGCCCGACCACATAGCTCGGCGACGCCGTCACCGGCACGCTGATCACCAGGTCCAGCGAGGGTTTCAACTCGCCACCCAGTGCGCTCCACACGTCGGCGAACGAGCGGTCCTCCGGCGGCGGCAGCGCGATCGACATCGGTACCGGCGCCCCGATCTCGGCCAGGGTGCCCGCCAGCCGCTCCGGGGGCAGCGCCTCGTAACGCAGCAGACAGCCGAGCAGCGACGAGAGCAGCCGGTGTTCGTCCTCCGGGCGCTTCGTCCATGCCGTGATCAGGTACGACAGCTTGAAGAACCGGGGCGGGCGGCGGCGGGCGATGATCGTGCCCCGCTCGTCGTAGTCGTTGTGCAGACCCCGTTCGCGCCTGCGCATGTCCTCGCGGATGTCGTAGAGATACAGGTTGACCATGGGCGCGTTGACCTTCGCCGCCCATTCCCGGGTCGGGGCGTCGAAGACCACCGCGATCTGGCCGCCTTCGAGTACCTCCGCCCTGATCAACGCCCGCAGTACGTCGTCGACCTCGTGGATCACCCGATCACTCCCATATGGTCACCGGCGCTCATGCGCGGCCCGCGAAGTCCGGTGGCTGCAGATTCCGCTGCACCACAAGGACCGGTTTCTTCAGCCGGACGAGGTCGCGCGAGTCCGCCCGCAGCTCGCGCGGGCCCAGCTTGTCCTTGCGCAGGACCAGGACCTGGACCTCGAAGGTGCCGTCGCGGCCCACCGTGACCGTCGCTCCCCCGGGGGTGATCCCGGTGTTCCACGTGAAACGTACGGTCGCGCCCGGCGGGTAGTCCTTGCCGCGGGCCAGCACCGGCTGGCCCGGTTTGGCGACCTGCGGGGTGACGGTCAGCGAGGGTTTCAGGACGCGCAGCCGGTCGGTGTCCTGGTTGTTGGCCTTGCGGCGGTCCGGCAGCGTGCCGCGCACGGTGGCCCGTACGTCCCCGGTGATCGCCGCGCGGTACGTACCGGTCTGGGTCACCTCGATGCGGCCACCGGCCGGAATGGTGCACGGTTTCGCCGCTGTGCAACGGGTCAGGGCGGGCAGGCTGCGGTCCTTCCCCTTGGACGGCTTCGGCCAGGTGGAGCCGATGACCACGCCGGTCGCCGGGTCCGGACCGGCATTGGTGACGACGAAGCGGGCACGGGCCGGGCGGCCGGTGTACGTACGGTCCGGGCTGACGTCGGCCTTCATCGCCACATCCGCCGAGGGCGGGACGGGGGCCTCCAGTACCTCGATCTCCGCCGTGTCCGTCCCCGTGTTGCCCGCCGAGTCGGTCGCCGAGCAGGTCACCGTGGTGCGGCCGACCGGGAAGAGCGAACCGGAGGCAGGGGCGCAGGTCACCGGAAGCGTGCCGTCGGTGGCGTCCTGGCCGGTGGCGTCGTACGTCACGCGCGCGCCCTTCTTGTCCTTGGCCCGGACGGTCAGATCGTCCACGGTGACGACGGGCGCGTCGATGTCGTTCACATCAATGTGGATCTGCTCCTGGAAGTCGGGATCGGCCGCCGCGGCCGGCCCGATCGTGTCCGTACCCGGGACCTGGGTGCCCATCAGGAACTGGACGGTGCAGCTCAGCCGGGTGCCCTGGGGCGCGTCCGCGGAGACGTCGATGTTCTCCGCGAAGTGCGCGGTTTCTCCGCTGGTGAGCTGCCGGGTTGGCGGGTCGAGGCTGACGGACAGGTGAGGGTCGCAGTTGTCGAGGCGGTAGCCGACGGAGGTGGGGAGGTTGTTGAAGCCCTCGATGATCGCGTCCGCCACCTGTTTCCCGTCGATGCCTTCCAGCAGTCGGCCGTTGGTGGCGCCAACGATGCGCGTCGCCTGACCGGGTGTGGTGGGCGGGTCCTCGACGTAGTCGGGGTTGTCGGGGTTGTGTGCGTCACCGTTGCCGTTCATCCCGTCGCCGACCTTGCTCTCCACGTCCACACCGATCACCCGGACGTTCTTGTCCTGAAGGGCGAAGATCGTGTCGTCGATGGAGTGGCCGTTGCTGGGCGAGTGGCTGGACGCGTCGCTGACCACCACGATGACGGGGCTGGCCCCTTCGCGGAACACGGTCTTCCCGCCTGCGCCGTTGGCGATCTGCCACAGCCCGTTGATCCAGTCCTCGGACGGACCGCGGCTCTCGCCGCCCAGTCCGATGTCGAGGCCGCCGACACCCTCTCTGATCTTGGTGTCGTCGGTCGTGAGCTCGGTCAGCACCTGGAATCCGGCGTTCGCATCGCCTTCCTGGTCCCCGAAGGTGGCTACGGCGAACCGGGAGTCCGACTGCTCGGCCCGGATCGCGTCGGTGATCTGGGTCAGGTTTTCCCGCACGCTAGTAATCGGGTCCTTCATGCTCTTCGTTCCGTCCACCAGCAGCACCACATCGGGCCTCGGCGGAATCGCGGGCGTACGCACCTGCTTGTCCACGCCGGTGGAGCCGCCGGGGTCGACCGCGTCGGTGAACTCGGCAGGGGTGACCCAGGGCTCGGGTACCCCCACCGCCGGCGCCCCGGAAGTGACGGCCGAGCCGGGGGCGACACCGGTGGCCACGAGGAGAAGGGCCAGCGCCGGGACACGGAGCACGGCGAAGGGCCTGCGCGGGGCGGACAACCGGGACGTGGCCACCGGACCCGTCCGCGACCCTGACCGCGGCGACCGCTGATGCGGCTGGAACCAGCGCACGGAAGTCCTCCCCCACCCTCGGCCGTTCGGCGTACCGGACCCCACGGTCCCGTACGCGCAGCCGGCCCGCAGCGGTGCGGGAGTCACACCCCCGGGAAGCCCCCGCTGCCCTTTCGGGCAGCGGGGGCTTGCTGTATCTGCCGGATGCACCCGTACCGGACGGCTAGATCAGCCCTTGCCGCATCGCGTACGCCACCGCGTGCGACCGGTTCCGCAGTTGCAGCCGGGTCATCACCGAATGCAGCACGTTCTTTATCGTGCGCTCGGAGTAGGCCAGCTTCGTCGCGATGTCCGCGGTGTCGTACCCCTCCGCGACCAGGCGCAGCACATCCACCTCACGCGCCGCGAGACCGGTGAAGTGCAGGCCGCGCGGACCGAGCACCTGTCCCTGGAGGCGACCCACCTCCTCGAGCAGCCTTCCCAGCAGGTCGGAGGGCAGATGGCCCTCGCCCCGCGCCACCGTCCCTATGACCTGCACCAGATGCTCCGGGGTCGACTCGGAGCGCCTGACCACACCGGCGACGCCGCACTCCGCGGCGCTCACCAGCTTCTGCTCGTCGATGTCCGTGGTGACGAGGACGGTTCGTGAGGTGCTGGTGCGCTGAATGTGGCGCAGCATCGTCAGCACCTCGTCATCGACCGCGTCCACGACGACGACCACGATCTGGGGTGAGGAGTCGCCCTCCCCCCAGTCCGTCACGCTGACCTCCGGCCGGGCTCGTAACTGACTGGCCACGCCCGCCTGCGAGATCGGATCCTGGGCCCTTAATGCGACAGTGGTGCGCTCCATGGCAATGCTCCCCCTGGGCAACAGCCGATGGCATCACACTGAACACAACCATCACGGCTGTTCTTGTGTGCCTCATTCGTCTTGAGGCGGTCAAACGATTCCCGCGTATACCTACAGGGAAACAAAAAAGCCGATCCGGGCACAGGATCTGCCCGGAAGTGTTCCTTCACGGCCGATGTCGACGTTTGGCGCCGACCCTACGGTGCGCCCTATGAGTCTCACGGCAAGCCTCGACGATTCGTCCGTCACTGCCGCACCGGGCGAGGAGACGGCCCTCCCCCTGCGGATCCTCAACTCCGGCAACACCGTCGAGGAATACCGCTTCGAGGTGGTCGGTGCCTGTGCCGCCTGGTCGACCGTGGAACCGGCGAGCCTGTCGCTGTATCCGGGCGACACCCAGGCCGTTTCTCTCGTCCTGCGTCCGCCCCGGGACTCGACCGTACTCGCGGGTGAGACGCCCTTCGGGATCCGGGTGGTGCCCACCAGCGAGCAGGGCGACACGGTGGTGCCCGAAGGGCGGGTGACCGTACTCCCCTTCACCGAGACGACCGCCGAGCTGGTACCGCGCAGCTCGCACGGTGCGTGGCGCGGCAGGCACCAACTCGCCGTCGACAACCGGGGAAACACCCCCGCGACCGTGCGGCTGGGGGCCCAGTCGGGTACGGAGCGGGCCCGGGTCACGTTCGCGGCGGACACGTTGCAGATCGCGCCCGGCCGGGCGGAGTTCGGAAAGCTGCGGATCCGGCCGGCGAAGCGCGTGTGGCGCGGTACGCCGGTCACGCATCCCTTCCAGGTGGTCGCCACACCGGTTGTGGCGGAGGGTCAGGACCCGGTCGCACCGGTGGTCCTGGACGGCTCGTACCAGCAGGAGCCGATCCTGCCGCGCTGGCTTCCCCGGGCCCTCATCACCGCGGCTGTGCTGCTGATCGCGCTGGTCGGGCTCTGGTACGCGCTGCTGCGACCGGCCGTGAAGTCGGCGGCCCGGGAGGCGATCACGCCGGACGCGGTCCGGTCCGCCGCCGCGGCCGCGGCCGACAAGAGCAAGGCCCCGGACAACGGCTCGACGGCCGGACCGGGATCGGGCGGAGGCGACTCCTCCGGTGCGAACGGGGGCTCGCCGAAGCCCAGCCCCTCACCGAGCCCCGGCGCATCCGACGGCGCGGCCGCCGCGGCCGCCGCCGCCCCGACCAGTGCGCAGGTGCAGGTCAGGGACTCGGTGGGCGGTGGGTCGAACACCTCGACGGCCCTTCAGGTGCCCACCGGGCACACCTTCCAGCTGACGGACATCGTGGTCCAGAACCCGCAGGGCGACGCGGGAACGCTCATGGTCTCCTCCGGGCGTAACGCGCCCGTGCTCCGACTCGCGCTGGAGAACTTCCGGGACTCCGACTACCACTTCGTCACGCCGATCCTGGTGCCCGCGGGCGGCAAGGTCACGATGACCGTCGACTGCCGGAAGGTGGGCAAGCCGGTGAACGCGCCGACGCCTTCGCGGTGTGCGGAGTCGCTGTTCCTCGGCGGCACGATGCGGACGGACACCGCGGGCTGACAGCGCGGATCGGGCCGGCCGGTCCGCGGACCCGTCAAGCAGGCGGAGCCTCTTCCTCCTCCTCGGCCCCTTCCTCCGCCCGTTGGACGAAGGAGCCCTGCACATCGGCAGGTTGCTCGTCCTCGTCCTCCGTCGCCGCCCTTTGCACAGCAGGCCTCGCGATGGGGGACGAGTCATGACCGGGCGCCCCTGTCGCAGCCGCCGAAACCGGGGCAGGGGCCGGGTCCGACAGCACCCGGTCGGCGTTCGCGACGGCCTCCCGCTCGAACCGGTCGGACGGATCGCTCACCCTGATACCGCCCGGCGCCTCCGTACCCTCCACCGGGCCGTTGCGCTGCTGGATCACATGGGTGAGCTCATGGGCCAGCGTGGTGCGGCCCTGCGGCGAGGACGGATCGTACGCGTCCCGCTGGAAGACCACGTTGTTGCCGACCGTGTACGCATGGGCGCCCACGCCCTTCGCCGACTCGTGCGCGGCGGAACCGGTGTGGATGCGTACGTCGGAGAAGTCCGCACCCATCCGCCCCTCCAGATCGGTGCGGGTATCGGTGTCCAGGGGCTGCCCGCCGCCGGACGAGACCACGTCGTGCACGGGGGAGCGCTCTTCCTCCTCCCGCCTCTGGAGCATCGACCCCACGGCGCTGTTGCCGACCGCCCGTTGGAGCACGCTCATGCCGCCGGCCCCGACCACATCGGCCCGCCCGGCGACGGCCGCACGGTAGAGGTGCGGGGTGTCCGCCGCTTCCCGGCCCTCGGTCGCCCTGGACGCGTGCAGGGCTTCGTCGTGCTCCTGCCCGTGCCCGTGATCCCGCTCGTGGTCGTGTTCCTGGTCCCATTCCTGTGCGTGCATCGTCATCTCCCCTGACCGCGCCCCGGTCGAAGGCGCGTCGTGATGGCCCCACCACTCCACCTTCACGACGTGTCACTGCCTCGTCCAGCCCGGACCCCGCCGGCCAGGGGCAGCCGGCGCTGCCCCTTCGGGCATCCGGACCGTTCGTACGGTCCCGCGAATCACGTCGGCCCCGCAGCCGCCCCGGATGTCACACTCCGGGTCCGCCGGCCACTCTCTGACCATGAGCGCGACAGGAGGGGTCACTGAAGGTGGCCTGCCGGACGAGCGCCTCGACGCGCTCCGCGACACCCGGCAGGCAGACCGAACGGCTCGCGTGTCGCCGGCCGTCGGAGACCTGGAGGAACGTCCGGTACGACGGCGGCAGCACCAGCCCCACCCGCTGCTCCAGCGCGGCTATCTGCTCCTCACCGGCGGCCGGAAGACCCAGCGATCCCACCACCACCGCCTCGTCGTCGGCCTCCTCATCGGCCTCCTCGGGATCGACCAGGTCCCGGGCGGCGATCCAGTACCTGCTCCAACACTCCGGAAAGAACCTCCAGTTGTCGATGTCCACATTTCCGAGACTGCCAGCCGTCACTGACAGTCACACTCGGTAGCCGCCGTCGCGTCGCCTCCTCGAACGGAATCCAGCGGCAAACGGCTGCATCGGCGGGAGTGGGGTGGCCGGGCCGCGCCGCCGTCGGGATGATCGAAGACATGACCAAGAGCAACAAGGACCAGGACATCACCCTGCGGATCGCCCAGCAGCCGGAGGCGGACGAGCTCCTCGCGCGCAGCCCGCTCGCCGCTCTGGTCGGCATGCTGCTGGACCAGCAGGTGCCGATGGAATGGGCCTTCTCCGGCCCGTACACCCTGGCCGGGCGGATGGGCGGAGACGACCTGGACGCCCATGGGATCGCCGCGTACGACCCGGAGGCCTTCGCCGAACTCTTCACCGCAAAACCGGCCCTGCACCGCTATCCGGGCTCCATGGCCAAGCGGGTACAGCAGTTGTGCCAGTACCTGGTGGCGGAGTACGACGGCGACGCGAGCGCAGTGTGGAGCGATGTCTCCAGCGGGGCCGAGCTGCGGAAACGGCTGAACGCCCTGCCGGGGTTCGGCACCCAGAAGGCGCAGATCTTCCTGGCGCTGCTGGGCAAGCAGTTCGGGGTCCGGCCTTCGGGCTGGCGGGAGGCGGCCGGGCCGTACGGCGCGGCGGATTCGCGCCGGTCGGTCGCCGACATCACCGGCCCGGAATCACTCGCCGAGGTCCGCGCGTTCAAGCAGCAGGCCAAACAGGCGGCCAGGGCGACCAAACGCGCAGTCGAGAAGTAGCCGACGAACAACAGCGCCGCCCGCCGCCGAGAACTACCGCCTGCGGCGGGCCGTACCGAAGAGCGACCGCGAGATCTCCCGCCCCAACTGTGTCCCGACGGACCGTGCCAGCGACCGGAACATCCCGCTCGCCACCACCTGCTCGACCAGCGAGGCATCCTCCTTGGACGCCTTCCCGGCCCCACCCGAGGAAGCCCTGCCCCCGGCCCGTTCCCCTCCCCTCACCGCCTCCTCCACCGCCGCCCTGTCCGCAGCCTCCGCCTCGGCCCGCTGCTTCGCCTCCTGTTCGGCGCTCAGCTTCTCGTACGCCGATTCCCGGTCCACCGCCTGCGCGTAACGCCCGTACAGCGACGAGCCCTTCACAGCCGCGTCCAGCTCGGCGGAGGGATACGGCCCCATCAGCGACTGCGGCGCCCGCAGCCGGGTCGCGGCGACCGGAGTCGGCGCGCCCTTCTCGCTCAGCACCGTGATCGCGGCCTCGCCGATACCCAGCTGGGTCAGCAACTCCTCCAGGTCGTAGGACGAGTTCGGAAACGTCTTCACCGTCGACCGCAGCGCCTTCGCATCGTCGGGAGTGAAGACGCGCAGCGCGTGCTGCACCCGGTTGCCCAGCTGGGCCAGCACATCGCCGGGCACGTCGCGCGGCGTCTGCGTGACGAAGAAGATGCCCACGCCTTTTGAGCGGATCAGCCGCACCGTCTGGGTGATCGACTCCAGGAATGCCTTCGAAGCCCCACTGAAGAGCAGATGCGCCTCGTCGAAGAAGAAGACGAGCTTCGGCCGGTCGAGGTCGCCGACCTCCGGCAGATCGTGGAAGAGATCGGCGAGCAGCCACATCAGGAACGTTGAGAAGAGCTGGGGTTTGTCCTGCACGGCCGCCAGTTCCAGTACGGAGACCAGCCCACGCCCGTCCGGCGCTTGCCGCAGGAACTCGGCCGTATCGAACTCCGGTTCGCCGAAGAAGTCGCTCGCGCCCTGCTGCTCGAAGGCGGTGACCGACCGCAGGATCACTCCGGCCGTCGCCGTGGAGAGCCCGCCGATCTCCTTGAGTTCGGCCCTGCCCGTGTCCGAGACGAGAAACGCGACGACGGCCCGCAGATCCTTGAGATCGACCAGCTCCAGGCCCTTGGCATCGGCGTAGTGGAAGATCAGGCCGAGCGACTGCTCTTGTGTCCGGTTGAGTTGCAGCACCTTGGACAGGAGTACGGGACCGAAGCTGGTGACCGTCGCCCGCAGCGGAATGCCGGGCCCGATGCCACCGAGCGCGTAGAACTCGCACGGGAAGCTCTTGGCCTCCCACTCCTGTCCGGCCTGCCCGGCCCGCTCGGTGACCTTGTCGCCCGGCGCGCCGGGAGCGGCAATGCCCGAGACATCGCCCTTGATGTCTGCGAGGAAGACCGGAACACCGTTGGCCGAGAGCTGTTCGGCGATCAGCTGGAGCGTCTTGGTCTTGCCGGTGCCGGTGGCGCCCGCGACGAGTCCGTGCCGGTTGAGCATCGCCAGCGGAATCCGGATCTGCGCATCCGGCAGGCACACACCGTCCCAGAGCAACGCGCCCAGATCGAGGGCGGCCCCAAAGACGGCGTACCCGGCAGCGATCTCCTGCGCCGGCTGCGGCAGAACCCCGGCACCTCCGCCCGACGCCACGCCCGTGTCCGGCTCGTCGGTGTCCGAACCTCCGCCAGTGCCCGAACCCGCGTCTCCGCCCGTGCTGTCGCTGTCACTCACCACGGCCCCTATCCCGAAATGCCCGCTTTTATGGCGTTCTTGCCAGCATCGCAGTCCCACCCCTTGGCTGCGCCCGGAGGCTCCTGCCCGGTAGGCTTTCCGTGTGATCTTCAAGCGCATCGGAAATGGGCGGCCATATCCCGACCACGGCCGGGAAAGCACCCGGCAGTGGGCGGATGTCGCGCCGCGCCCGGTCCGCCTCGATCAACTGGTGACGACCAAGGGCAATCTGGACCTGGAGACCCTCCTCGCCGAGGACTCGACGTTCTACGGCGACCTGTTCGCGCACGTCGTGAAGTGGCAGGGCGACCTCTACCTGGAAGATGGACTGCACCGCGCGGTCCGCGCCGCGCTCCAGCAGCGCCAGGTACTGCACGCCCGGGTACTCGAACTCGGCTGACGGAGCCCGGCGGGTTCCCTCCTCGGACCCGCAAGCCCTGCGGGCCGCTCCGGGTTCGTTCGGGTGCTTTCACACCCGGACGGGTGCGATCCATTGATCATTTAGTAGGCATCATCACCGGGTCGCACTACGCTGCGCCCATGAGCATGCTCACTCCCCCCGGCATGGGCGGAAAGTACCGCATCACGGGCGACAAGTACCCGCGCATGCGCCGCCCCCGGCGTCGCGGCAAACTGATCCTCACTGCCACCACTTCCGTGGTTGCCCTCGGGCTGGCCGGATGGGGCACGCTGCAGCTCATCGATGTCTTCACGGGCAGCAACAGGAAGGCCGGCGCCGCCGACCACTCGACGGACTGCGCGTCAGCAAAGCCGTCCGCGCCCGCCAAGGCGCTGCCGAAGCCCGCGAAGATCACCGTCAACATCTACAACGCGACACCGCGCAGCGGGCTCGCCAAGAAGGCCGCCGACGAGCTGAAGAAGCGCGGCTTCACCATCGGCAAGGTGGGGAACGCCTCGGCCGCGTACGACAAGAAGGTCACAGGTCCGGGGGTGCTGCTGGGCGCCCCGTCGGCCACGAACGGCTCGTTCCCGGTCCTCGCTACACAGCTGCAGGGGGCCGTTGCGAAGACCGACGCCCGCAAGACGGCAGACGTCGATCTGATTCTCGGTACGAAGTTCAAGGCGTTCAGTACGCCCCAGTCGGCCGCCGCGGCCCTCGCCGCCCTGGCGAAGCCCGCCCCCTCACCGTCCTGCTGACGGCTGCCGGGTCGACCCCGGCAGCCGTCAGCACATCCCGCTCGGGGCTCTAGCCGACCGTGCCGTACATCCGGTCGCCCGCGTCACCGAGGCCCGGGACGATGTAGCCGTTCTCGTTGAGCCGCTCGTCGACCGAGGCAGTGACCACGGTCACCGGCGTACCCGCCAGCTCGCGTTCCATCACCTCGACGCCCTCGGGCGCCGCGAGCAGCACGACCGCGGTGACATCGTCCGCACCGCGCTTGATCAGTTCCTGAATGGCCGCGACCAGCGTGCCGCCGGTGGCCAGCATCGGGTCCAGGACGTACACCTGGCGACCGGAGAGGTCCTCCGGCATCCGCGTCGCGTACGTGGACGCCTGCAGCGTCTCCTCGTCGCGGATCATGCCCAGGAAGCCCACCTCGGCGGTCGGCAGCAGCCGGACCATGCCGTCGAGCATGCCGAGACCGGCCCGCAGGATCGGTACGACCAGGGGGCGCGGGTGCGACAGCTTGACACCGGTCGTCGGTGTGACCGGGGTCTCGATGTCGACCTGTTCGGTGCGCACATCCCGGGTGGCCTCGTAGGCGAGCAGGGTGACCAGCTCGTCGGCGAGCCGCCGGAAGGTCGGGGAGTCGGTGCGCTTGTCGCGCAGGGTGGTGAGTTTGTGCGCGACCAGTGGGTGGTCGACGACGTGGATCCGCATGGGTTCAACAGTAACCGGGCCTCCCGCACCCGTGCGCTGGCATCAACCACACGTTCGGAGGGAAGGTGGGGGCATACGGACCCAGCCTTGGGGTGATGAGCCGATGCCGGACGGAGAACAGCGGAAGCGGGGCCGGCCGGACACGCCGGCCCCGCAGGACGCAGAGGTCCAACAGGACCCGCAGGAGGCCGACGCGGCACGCCGCAGGCGGCGCGCCCAGTTCCTGCGCGAGCTTCATGAGGCGAAGGCGCTCCGCGATCGGGTCCAGCCGCGCCGGGCCAGGGCGGCCCGGATGCGCCAGGCCATGCGGATGCGGACCTTCCGCTGGTAGGTCGGACGGCGGCCCGGTGTCCCCCTGGTGGCGGCGTCCAGGAGAACTGATGGCCGACGCAACGGCCGAACTCCTCTCGCAAGGCCTATGTTTCTGCCACGATTCCGATGGGCGGGACGCAGGACAGCCGGGCCACCGGCTGCCCTCCCGCCGGACCGACACCCCTATGACCAGTGGGAGAGTCACGGTGTACTTCGCCGCACTGCTCGCGCGCACCGAAGACGGGTGGGAAGCGAGCGACACGGAACTCGACGATGTGGAGACCCTGTCCGACCTGACGGATCTGGCCCGTGAGGCCTCGGTGGACGAGGACACTGTGCTCGTCTTCATCGAGCAGGAGGACGCCTGGTTCGGCGTCGTCCGGGTGGACGGTGAGGAGGACCCCCGGATCTTCATCTCGGACGCCACCGCCGCAGCCCGCTCCTCGTACGGGGAGATCCTGCTCACCGATGAACTGCTCGGCCGCGAACCCGGGGCCGAGGACACGATTGCCGCCCTCGAAGAGCTCGTCGGCCTCGACGGTACGGAGGACGGCGAGCCGGACATCACCCCCGACAACGACGATGACAACGACAACGACGACGAAAACGATGCCGACGCAGTACCGGCAGGCCCGCTCGGTGACACCGGGATCCTGGCCGACCTCGGGCTCCCCGAGGCGGAGCTGCTGATGCTGCGCACGGACGCACTGGTGGAGATCGCGGACGCGCTGGGTGCGGCCGAGGTCCTGGAGACCGTCCGTTAGGGTCCGCGGGTGAGCGAACCACCGCACCCGCAAGGACCGCCGGAACCGCACGAACCCGTAAGAGACCCGCACGATCCCGTGAGAGACCCGTGGCGGGCGCACATGCGCCGCGCCCTGGCCGAGGCCGACCTGGCGGCGCGGGCCGGCGATGTGCCGGTCGGCGCCGTCGTGCTCGGCCCGGACGGTTCCCTGCTCGCCACGGGACACAACGAACGCGAGGCGACCGGCGACCCGACCGCGCACGCCGAGATCCTCGCCGTCCGCCGGGCCGCAGCGGCGCTCGGTCAATGGCGGCTGTCCGGATGCACCCTGGTGGTCACCCTGGAGCCCTGCACGATGTGCGCGGGCGCGCTGGTGCAGTCCCGCGTGGACCGGGTGGTCTACGGGGCGCGGGACGAGAAGGCAGGCGCGGCGGGCTCGCTCTGGGACGTCGTACGCGACCGCCGGCTCAACCACCGCCCCGAGGTGATCCACGGAGTGCTGGAGGACGTCTGCGCCGATCAGCTGACGGCGTTCTTCCGCGGCCTCTGACCAGGCTTCCGCTCGTCCGCGGCCTGCTGCGGCGAATCGGATTTCGACGGACGGCCAAAATGGTCTAAGCTCTCTCTCGGTAGCGTGTCCGAGCGGCCGAAGGAGCTCGCCTCGAAAGCGAGTGTGGGGAAACTCACCGAGGGTTCAAATCCCTCCGCTACCGCTCTTGTGAAGGGCCCGGCGCATCGCGTCGGGCCCTTCGGGTTTTCCGCACCTGCACGCGCGGATACGGACACGGCTGTGGTCCCGGGCGCGTCGGTCGTCGCGCCCGGGACCACAGCCCGCGAAGTGTTGGCCGGGGGGAGCGGCATCTGGGGGACAAGCCGCTCCCCCCGATGAGAACAGGCCCCTCAAGCCCTCGCCGCAGTCAGGGGGGAAGCTCGCGGCGAGAACCCCACAGTGAGGTCCCGTTCCTCGCCCCGCGGATTCCTGCCGGATCTGCGGGGCTCACCGTCCATCCTGCGGCCTCGCGGAAGCCTTACGAGCGGGCAAAGGGCCCCGATCGCCGGGCCCTTGGTCCTTAAAGGCCCCGTGAGTGGTCGGAAACACCAAAGGGATACGGCCATCCGTGCGGATAGAATCGCCCGACTGCACAGGGGATCGAAGGCGAGGCAGGGGCTGATGGTGCAAGCGAAGAAGATAGCTCTCTACGCGATAGTCGTCTTCGTGCTGTACACGATCATCACGTCTCCGGCCCGGGCGGCGGATCTTGTCCAGGTAGGGTTCGAGGGCGTTTCGAGTGCCGCACAGGGCGTCGGCGACTTCATGTCCGAGCTCGTGAAGTAGGAGTACCCCATGATCCGCCATCTGGTCCTGTTCAAGCTGAACGACGGCATCGAGCGGGACGACCCGCGGGTCGTCGCCGGGGCGAAGGCCTTCCAGGAGTTGGCGGGGCAGGTCCCCGAGCTGGAGTTCTGGGAGTGCGCCTGGAACATCACCGACCGGCCGATCGCGTACGACTTCGCCATCAACTCCGCGGTCGCCGACGAGGACGCCCTGAAGCGGTACATCGAGCACCCCGCCCATCAGGCCGCCGCCGGCCAGTGGCGCGCGTTCGCCACCTGGGTGATCGCCGACTATCCGTTCTGATTCGCCCGGTCCGCCTGATCCGGCCGGTCCCCTGAGCCCCTCGCCACCACGGCGAGGGGCTTTTCTTAGTGTTTAAACCAAGTTGACCCCAACACGAAGCTATACGGTGCTTGCACACAGTGGACATGTCTTGTGATGCTATGACCGCTTTTGACGGATGAGTTGACCGAAGTTGACCGCAAAGGGGTGGCGTCACCGTGCCGGCCAGTGCAGCGCCTCAAGTGCCTCCCCAGACCGCCCAGACCGCCCAGACGGTCCAGACGGTCCAGACCGAGACGCCCGACAGCACGACACCGCCCACCAGGACCAGGGGCGCCGACACCAGGGCGCTCACTCAGGTCCTCTTCGGACAACTCAAGAACCTGGAGCCGGGGACCCCGGAGCACGGCCGCGTACGGGCGGCGCTGATCGAGGCGAACCTCCCCCTGGTGCGGTACGCCGCGGCGCGCTTCCGGAGCCGCAACGAGCCGATGGAGGACGTCGTCCAGGTCGGCACGATCGGCCTGATCAACGCCATCGACCGGTTCGACCCCGAACGCGGCGTCCAGTTCCCGACCTTCGCGATGCCGACCGTCGTCGGCGAGATCAAGCGGTACTTCCGGGACAACGTACGGACCGTCCACGTCCCGCGCCGGCTGCACGAGCTCTGGGTCCAGGTCACCGGCGCCACCGAGGATCTGACGACCGCTCACGGCCGCTCTCCCACAACCGCGGAGATCGCCGAGCGGCTGAGGATCTCCGAGGACGAGGTGCTGGCCTGCATCGAGGCCGGCCGTTCCTACCACGCGACCTCACTGGAAGCCGCGCAGGAGGGCGACGGACTGCCCGGCCTGCTGGACCGGCTCGGCTACGAGGACCCGGCCCTCGCCGGGGTCGAGCACCGCGACCTGGTCCGGCATCTGCTCGTACAGCTGCCCGAGCGCGAGCAGCGCATCCTGCTGCTGCGCTACTACAGCAATCTGACGCAGTCGCAGATCAGCGCCGAGCTGGGTGTCTCCCAGATGCATGTGTCAAGGCTGCTGGCCCGTAGTTTCGCCCGACTTCGATCCGCAAACAGGATCGAGGCGTAACCGGAACGGGTAGAGCACTCGAAGTCCGGTTCGGGCGGCCGAAATGGCACACACCCCCTGTTAACTGCACAGACGCCACAAAGACTTGTCGACATGTCACTACAGCGTGTTGCCGACATGTGACATTCTGCGGGAACCGCGTTTGGCGTGGCCTCGCCGCCGGTATTCAGGTGGAGGCTGCGTTCCTCCGATGGTCGCGGCTCAACGCGACCGTCCGCGACCTCAAGGGGGTGGCATGTCCGCAGAACAGGGCAGCTCGAAGGTGCTCACGCTCACGAAGAGCGCACCCGCACCCGTTGTGCTCACCAGCTCGTCGGAAGCCATCGACACCCGCACTCTGTCCCGCTCCCTGTTCCTGCGGCTCGCCGCGCTGGGGCCCGCGCCGGGCCCCGATGGAACGGACAGCCCGGAGCGTGCCTACGTACGGGACACACTCATCGAGCTCAACCTCCCGCTGGTGCGTTACGCCGCGGCGCGGTTCCGGAGCCGCAACGAGCCGATGGAGGACATCGTCCAGGTCGGCACGATCGGCCTGATCAAGGCGATCGACCGGTTCGACTGCGAACGGGGCGTGGAATTCCCGACGTTCGCGATGCCGACCGTCGTCGGGGAGATCAAGCGCTTCTTCCGCGACACCTCGTGGTCGGTTCGTGTCCCGCGCCGCCTCCAGGAGCTGCGGCTCGCGCTGACCAAGACCAGCGACGAGCTCGCCCAGAAGCTCGACCGCTCGCCGACCGTGCCCGAGCTGGCCAAGGCGCTCGGCGTCTCCGAGGAGGACGTGGTCGACGGACTGGCCGTCGGCAACGCGTACACCGCCTCCTCGCTGGACTCGCCCTCGCCCGAGGACGACGGCGGCGAGGGCTCCCTCGCGGACCGGCTCGGATACGAGGACTCGGCGCTGGAGGGCGTCGAGTACCGCGAATCGCTCAAGCCATTGCTGGCCAAGCTCCCGCCGCGCGAACGCCAGATCATCATGCTGCGGTTCTTCGCCAACATGACGCAGTCCCAGATCGGCGAGGAGGTCGGCATCTCACAGATGCACGTCTCACGCCTGCTGACCCGTACGCTCGCCCAGCTCAGGGAAGGGCTCATCGCCGACTGACCGCCGCGAACCGCCGTACCGTGGCACGAGGGTTCCGATTTGACGGACCGTCAGCCACACTGGCGCGATGCGACGTCAGATACGCGACTCGACCGGCCGCCGGGGCACCGTGATCGCCGCCTCGGCGGCCGTGCTGTGTCTGGGCGGCGCGCTGGCCGCCTGCGGCGGCGGGACGGCGGACGACGGCTACGTGGCGGTCGGCGCGGCAGGCGCGGGCCCCGAGAGAGCGCCGTCGGGAGCGGTGGCGCCGTCGGGGAAGGTGACGCTGGTGCCGCTGGACAGGGGCGGCAAGGGCGGTGGGAGTGCCGGAGACCGGGCCGACGGCGGCGGGCCCTCGCCGGCCGCCTCCGCCGCGGGCGGCGGCTCCGGGGGTACGAGCACTGCGAATGGCGCGGCCGACCGGCCGCCCGGCACAACCGGCCCCGGCGCAGGCGGCGCGGGCAGCGGCACCGGCAGCGCGGGCGACGGTACAGGCGGTACGACCGGCTCCGCTGACTCGGGCGGCCCTGAAGGCGGCTCCACGGGCCCCGCAACCCCGTCGGCGCCCGGTTCCACCGCACCCGCGGGGCCTGCCGTGCTGGTGGTGGGTGCCCCCGAGCTGGCGGCAGCGGACGAGCGCTGGTGCGAGAAGGTCACCGTGGAGTTCCGCAACACCGGAGGATCACCGGCAGGCTCGGGGACCGCCACCTTCGCCACGCACATCATCGGCGGACTGGGGATCGACTGGGCGACCATCGAGTCGACCGCGCCGCTGCCCGCGCCGATCGACGCGGGAGCGGCGCGGACGAAGACGTACACCGTCTGTGTGGACGCCTGGCGGGTACCCCTGGGTATGCATGTCGAGACCCGGGACGTCACCGCCGTATTGAAGTGACGGGTGGAGGCAGGAGGTACGGAGGAGCCGGTGCGCCGGTCAGCCGAGCGCGAGCCAGGCGACCGCTGCGAGGACGACGATCACCGCGGCGACGGTGACGATCACCCCTGTTTTCGGTCCGGACGAGGCGGCCGGCTGCTGCCGACGCTGCGGCTCGCCTTCGTCGACGAAGGCGCGGAACATCTGGGTGCTGCCCGCGGGGTCGTAATTGCCCTCGGGGCCCTGGGGGTTGCCATTTACCGGCGGCTGATTACGCATGAATGCATTCCCACTCGATCGGGTGAAGTGCTCGTCGGATACTGCGATATGAAGCCTGTGGAACTGTAGCGTCGTCACGTGGGAGAGGATCCTGCGGCCAACGCTCGACCCCTCTCGCACCAGGGACTCTGCCCGCCACGGACTGGATCACGCGCGTGACGCGTGCCGCCACCGGGATGCGAAAGCGGAGAACCAGGTCATCCAAGACCGTTCGAAATGGCCCGCCAGACGCACAGCACCTCGCGCCGGGCGCCAAGGAACGGTTGTGTGACATGGGTCAGGACCCTAGCGGTCCGGCGGCACCTTATGCCCCTGCGGGGCGACGGCCGGGCCCCGAGTAACGCTCGGGGCCTACTGCCGTTTCGGGGCCATCGTCCGCACCTCCGGTGTGGCACGAGACACACCCGCCCCGACCCCTCTCGCACACGCTGGGCGTTTGGCCCAAGCCCTACACAGCCTTTTGCTTTCCTTTACTTCTGCAAGTCCCGTTTCGTTTGCCTACAGCAACCAACGGCTCATATGGTTGCCCTAAGCAACAAGATGAACCGGTGAGATGTCTGGGGGGCCCGTGGCCGTACGAAGTCAGTACGAAGAACTGGCCCGGCAGCTCAGCGCCATCGGGGCCGTCAAGCGGGGTCTCGCCCGCATGCTGCCCCCCGAATGCCCTGGCGGCTCGGCGGCCGTACTGGCACTTCTCCGTGAACACGGCGAAATGCGGATCAGCAGACTGGCCGAGCTGATGGCCGTCGACATGTCGGTGACCAGCCGTCATGTCGCCCATGTGGCAGAGCGCGGCTGGATAGAACGGTCCTCGGACCCGGCGGACAAGCGGTCCCGCATCCTGCGGCTGACCCCCGCCGGACACGACGTGCTCCGCGATCTGAACCGCCGGACCACCGAAATGTTCATCCACAACCTCTCCGACTGGTCCGACGACGACGTCGGACAGCTCAACACGCTGTTGGCCAGACTGCGCGACAGTTTTGCCTGTCGCGGCCCCGGAGGGTGCGCTCCCGGAAAGCACATCGACGGCTGCCGCTTCCGGCATGCCGACAGCGACAACGACTCGCACACCCGTACATCTGTGTAACAGAAGCAAAGACAAGGACCTCAATGGCTACGACCACACCAACCGGTGTGCGGGGCGGCCACGCCAAGCACGGGGGATCATCCGATGCCTCGTCCGGTGCGCCGATGACACACCGGCAGATCATGGAAGCACTGGCCGGGCTGATGCTCGGCATGTTTGTCGCGATCCTGTCGTCGACGGTCGTCTCCAACGCCCTTCCGGAGATCATCTCCGACCTCGGCGGCGGCCAGAGCGCCTACACCTGGGTCGTCACGGCCTCGCTGCTGTCGATGACCGCCACCACCCCCCTGTGGGGCAAGCTCTCCGACCTGTTCAGCAAGAAGTTGCTGGTTCAGATAGCCCTCATCATCTACGTCGCGGGCTCGGTCGTCGCCGGTATGTCGACCAGCAGCGGCATGCTGATCGCCTGCCGTGTCATCCAGGGCATCGGCGTCGGCGGTCTCTCCGCTCTCGCGCAGATCGTGATGGCGGCGATGATCGCCCCGCGTGAGCGCGGTCGCTACAGCGGATACATCGGTGCGGTGTACGCCGTCGCCACCGTCGGTGGTCCGCTGCTCGGCGGTGTCATCACCGACACCAGCTGGATGGGCTGGCGCTGGTGCTTCTACGTCGGTGTGCCGTTCGCCGTCATCGCGCTGATCGTGCTTCAGAAGACACTGAAGCTCCCGGTCGTGAAGCGTGAGGTCAAGGTCGACTGGTGGGGTGCGTTCTTCGTCAGCGCCGCCGTGTCGCTGCTGCTCCTCTGGGTGACTTTCGCGGGCGACAAGTACGACTGGCTCTCCTGGCAGACCGCCGCGATGCTCATCGGCTCCGCCGCGCTCACCGGGCTCTTCATCGCCGTCGAGTCCAGGGCCAGCGAGCCGATCATCCCGCTGCGCCTCTTCCGCAACCGCACCATCACGCTGGCCTCGCTGGCCTCGCTGTTCGTCGGTATCGCGATGTTCGCGGGCACCGTCTTCTTCAGCCAGTACTTCCAGCTGGCGCGCGGCAAGTCGCCGACGATGTCCGGCGTCATGACGATCCCGATGATCGCGGGTCTGTTCGTCTCCTCCACGGTCTCGGGCCAGATCATCTCCAGGACCGGCCGCTGGAAGGCATGGCTGGTCACCGGCGGCTTCCTGGTCACCGCCGGGCTCGGGCTGCTGGGCACCATCCGGTACGACACGGAGTACTGGCACATCGCGGTCTTCATGGTCGTCATGGGTCTCGGCATCGGCATGATGATGCAGAACCTGGTGCTCGCCACACAGAACCAGGTCGCGCCGTCCGACCTCGGCTCGGCCAGCTCCGTCGTCACCTTCTTCCGTTCGCTCGGTGGTGCGATCGGCGTCTCGGCGCTGGGCGCCGTCATGGCGAACCGCGTCACCCACTACGTCCAGGACGGCCTCGCCGAGCTCGGCCCCAAGGGCGCGGCCATGGGCCACGGTGGCACCGGCGGCGGGGGCATCCCCGACCTGGACAAACTGCCCGCACCGGTCCGTACGGTCGTGGAGAGCGCCTACGGGCACGGTGTCGGCGATGTCTTCCTGTACGCCGCTCCGGCCGCGCTGATCGCCTTCCTGATCACCATCTTCATCAAGGAGGTCGCGCTGAAGACGAACTCCGCGAGCGACGCCGCGGCCACGGCCACGGCTCCCGCCGCGGAGGCGGTCGAGGCTCCGGCCACCGCTGCCACACCGGTACCCCAGGCAACGGCCCAGGCCGCCCCGGTCTCCTCGGCCGACACCCTGGAAGCCCCGGTCGCCACCCTGCAGGGCACGGCCGTGCACGGTGTGGTGCGCGGCGCCGAGGGCGCACCCGTCGCACGGGCCGCCGTCACGCTGATCTCGCTGGCCGGCCGGCAACTGGGGCGCTCCGTCGCCCAGGCCGACGGCAGCTACGGTCTGGACGCGCCGGGCTCCGGCAGCTACGTCCTGATCGCGTCCGCCGACGGCTTCCAGCCGCAGGCGTCCACCGTGGTCGTCGGTGACGAGCCGCTCGCGTACGACATCCTGCTCTCCGGTACGAGCGGCCTGGCCGGGATCGTGCGGACCGCCGAGACCGCTTTGCCGGTCGAGGGCGCCATGGTCATCGTGACCGATGTGCGCGGCAATGTGCTGGCCACCGGCAACTCCGGTGAGACGGGCGAGTTCACCTTCGGTGAGCTGGTCCCCGGTTCGGTGACCGTCGCGGTGAACGCCGCAGGGTTCCGTCCGCTGGCGCTGCCGGTGGAGATCGGCGGCCAGGGCGTCACCCGGATCGAGGCCGCACTGCAGTCCGGTGCGCTGGTGCAGGGCGTCGTGCGGGCCGGTGCCGGCCGGCGGCCGCTGCCGGACGCCCGGGTCACACTGGTCGACGCGGCGGGCAATGTGGTCGCCACCTCGACGACCGGGGACGACGGGGCGTACGCCTTCACCGACCTGGACGCGGGTGAGTACTCGGTCATCGCGACCGGCTACCCGCCGGTGGCCGGCGCGCTGACCGTGGCCGGTCGCGGGGTCGACGGCCACGACATCGAGCTCGCCCACCCCGGCGAGTAACGACAGCCCCCTGGCGGGTCGGCGCTTCGAGCGGAGACGCTGTACCGGCCGGTGGAAATGGGCCCCGGTGGCGGGGACGGCAGGCAGGGGACGGCCTGCCGTCCCCTGCCCCGGGGCCCGACTCATTGAGTCATTGAGCAAGGAGAGAAAACGGGATGGGACTTCGCGCACAGGTACGGACGCGGGACGGCTGGGCGGTCCAGCACGCGGTCGTGACGGTCACCGACATGACCGGCGCGCAGGTGCTGCGGGCGGCTGCCGACGAGGACGGGGCGGTGCGGACCGACACTCCGCTGCAGGCCGGCGCGTACACAGTGATCGTCACGGCGGTCGGATACGCCCCCGCCGCCTCCACCGCCCTCGTCACCGCGAGCGGACGGGTCGAGGCCGGCACGGTGGTGCTGGCCCGCCAGGGCGGTGTGGAGCTGCCGCCGCCGGGCGCCTGGTCGCTGGACCCGGCGCACTCCTCGGTGGCCGCGGTCGCGCAGCACCTGGGGATCTCCAGCGTGCGCGGCCGGTTCACCGAGTTCGGCGGCCGGATCGAGATCGCGGAGGACGTCGCGCGGTCCCGGGTCGACGCCGTCATCAGCGCGGCCAGCATCGACACCGGCAACGGCATGCGCGACAAGCACCTGCGCTCGCCGGACTTCCTGGACTCGGACCGGTTCCCGGAGATCACGTACCGCTCCAACGGACTGACCCCGGCAGGACCCGACCGCTGGCTCGTCCACGGCGAACTGTCGCTGCACGGCGTCGTGCGGCCGGTCGACCTGAACCTGAGCTACCTCGGGACGGGTCCGGACCCGTGGGGCGGGGTGCGTGCTGCGTTCAGCGCAACGGCGGAGCTGCGCCGCGAGGACTTCGCCATGAACTACAACCAGGTGGTGCAGGCGGGCATCTCGGCGATCGGTACGACGCTGCGGGTGGAGCTCGACATCCAGGCCGTGCAGGGCGAGTCCCTGCCGTCGTAGTCTGCGGACACGGCACCCGACATCGCGACGAACACCACCGTGGAACTCGACGAGTTGCCGGCTTTCGTACCCAGGCACCGGGCGATCCTGCTGACCACCCGGTCCGACGGCCGCCCCCAGGGCTCCCCGCTGACCTGCGGCGTCGACGACGCCGGTGCGGTGGGGCGCGCGGTGCTCGGTGCTCGGTGCTCGGTGCTCGACGTACCGCCCGAATTAGCCTGCCCCGCCCGGCGACCGGTGCCGGCAGCTGCCCCGTACGCTGATCACCTCGCACTCCGCGGGCATCACGGCGGACGAGGACATCGTCATCGACTTCGCCGCGTGCCGGGAGGCGATGGCGCAGGGGCGGATGCCGGGGGCGGCCGTGGATGTGGGGCGCGGGTACTGAGGGACGAACGAGGTCTCAGCGGTCCCGCATCGCCTCGATGCCCGCGATCAACAGGTCCAGGGCGAAGGTGAAGTCCCGGTCGCGCATCTCCTCGACCGTGTCGCCGCCGCGGGCGTCCATCAGGTCCTGCGAGCACTCGACGATCCGGCTGAGCTGCGGCTGGCTCCGGACGGCGCCCAGCGCCTGCTGGAAGAACTCGTCCTGGCTGAGCCCCGTCTCCGCGCTGCGCTGCACGAAGTGGGCCTCGATGGTGCCGAATCCGTACACGAACTGGAAGACCGCGGAGAGCGCCCCCGTCTGCTGGTGCAGCGGCAGCCCCGTCGCCCGGACCACGTCCTGCATGGCGTGCGAGAACAGCATCGAGTGGGGGCCCATGTTGAGGAAGTGACCGGCGAGCGGCGACACCCAGACATGCCGGACCAGCAATTCCCGGTAGGATGTGGCAAGTTCGCGCAGCCGGTCGTGCCAGTGCGCGTCCTCGCGAGGGGGCGCGATCTCGCTGTAGACCGAGTCGAGGGCCAGCTCCAGCAGATCGTCCTTGGTGTCCACGTACCAGTAGAGGGACATCGCGGTGACGTCCAGCTCGGCGGCGAGCCGGCGCATGGAGAACTTGGCGAGGCCCTCGGCGTCCAGCAGCCGGACAGAAGCCGCAGTGATCCTGTCCCGGTCGAGACCGGCCGGCTGGTCCGATTTACGGGTGCGCGACGGTGTCCTCCGGTCCAGCCACACGCTGGTCCTGGCGGGGTTCTTCACACGGTCGGCCGCGGACACCATGGCGCACTCTCCTCGTCTTGCCGGCGGGACGGACCGGATGCGTACTCGTGCGCATGAAGCGGATCCGTACGGTCCGACGCGCCCCGCCTCGATGCTATGCCGCCGCCTCGGCCTCGGCCGAGCCCACCCGGGCAGATTCTGCCCGCTCCGCCCGGCGCAGGAGCGCCGCGGCCAGCAGGCCGCCGGCCAGCACCGCCACGGCTCCGACCAGCTGGCTGGTCTCCAGGCCCGAGGCGAAGGCGTCCGTGATCCGCGCACGCTCCCCGTCGTCGCTGGCCGAGGCCAACGCGGCGGGCAGCGAGGCGGCCCCGACGGCCGCCGGCACGAGCGCTGCGAACCGGGAGCTGAGCACCGCGCCGAGCACGGCGACCCCCAGACCGTTGCCGAACTCGGCGAGCGTGCCGTTGACCCCCGCACCCACGCCCGCCTTCTCCGGCGGAATGGCACTCATGATCGCGTTGGCCATGGCGGGCATGGCGAGCGCGATGCCCGCGCCCATCACGACCAGGCCGAGCAGCATGCCGCCGTAGCCGTCGCCGCCGAGCAGCGCGATCGCGGCGAGCCCCGCGGCCAGCAGGCTCATCCCGGCCGCGATGGTGACGGGCGTGCCCAGCTTGGGCACCAGCCTGGCGCCCAGTCCGGTGAGGTTGAGCGCGACGACGCTCAGCGCCAGCGGAGCCGTACGCAGACCGGCCTCCAGCGGCCCGTAGCCAAGGACGAACTGAAGCTGCTGGGTGAGCAGGAAGAGCGAGCCGCCCATCCCGAACGCGACCAGGATCGCGCCCGCGACCGCCCCGATGAACTTCTGGTTGCGGAAGAAGTGCATGTCCAGCATCGGGTACGGGATGTGCAGCTCCCACAGCACGAACCCGGTGAGGACGGCGACCCCGATGAAGGCGGTCAGCAGCACCCGGCCCGACGTCCAGCCGTGCTCCGGGCCCGAGATGATCGCGTACACGACGGATGCCATACCGATGGTGGAGAGCAGCGCGCCGAGCAGGTCGGGGCGCTCGCCACTGGGATTCTTGGACTCCGGGACGAGCCGGACGACGGCGGCCAGACCGATGACCGCGACGGGGATGTTGATCAGGAAGATCGCGCCCCACCAGAAGTGGTCGAGCATCACTCCGCCGATCAGCGGTCCGACGGCGAAGCCCAGCGAGCTGACGGTCGACCAGATGCCGATCGCCTTGACCCGCTCGGAGTCGTCGAAGATCTGCACGACGACGGCCAGGGTCGTCGTCATCAGCAGCGCACCGCCGATGCCCATGCCCGCGCGGGCGGCGATCAGCTGCGTGGACGACTGGGCCAGTCCGGCCACCAGTGAGCCGATACCGAACAGGGCGAGCCCCGCGACCAGCATCTTCTTGCGGCCGTAGCGGTCGGCGGAGCTGCCGGCCGTGAGCAGCAGACCCGACTGGACCAGCGAATAGGCGTTGATCATCCACTGCACATCGGCGGTGGAGGCGTCCAGCTCCCGGGTGAGGGAGGGGATCGCGACGTTGAGGACGGTGTTGTCGAGCAACACGGTGAGCTGGGCGAGACAGATGACGCCGAGGATCAGCCAGCGCTGCGGGTGGCTCGGTGGCGTGAGGCGGTTCTGCTCGGCGGCGGTCGCCGTCATGCGGACTCCTGATGCCTTATACGGTGTACGAGAAGAGACGTACACCGTATAGCCACTCCCCATACGCTGTACAGCACATTTCCGCGCGGTACCGTGCTCGCCGCTGATCCGACCAGGACTGGAGTGGTATGTCACTGCGTCGTCGTACGGTGGAAGTGCTCATCGCAGCGGGCCTGTTGGGCACCGCTGTCGCACCCCCGGCATCGGCCGCCGGGCAGGGGCACGCGGTGCCGCTGCGCGTGGCCACGTACAACATCCATGCAGGCGCCGGCATGGACAATGTCTTCGATCTCGACCGGCAGACCGCCGAGCTCCGCTCACTGGACGCCTATGTGATCGGGCTCCAGGAGGTCGACGTCCACTGGGGCACCCGCAGCGAGTGGCGCGATCTGGCGGCTGAGCTGGCCGAGCGCGACTTCAACGCGGCACCGGCCGCTCCCGAGCTCGCCCCGCTGTGGGAGGAGCTGACGGACATCGAGCCCGGCGGGCCGACGTACCCGGCGCAGGATCCGGTGCAGCGGATCGATTACGTGGCGGTGTCGAAGGATTCCGTACGGGTACGCGACGCGGCGGTGGCCGAGACGCTCGCCTCGGACCACCGCCCGGTTGTCGCGGATCTGCTGCTGCGGCGCTGAGCCTCTGCTCGCCGCTCTTCGGCTGGGTCAGGTCGTAGAAGGTGGCGCTGCCGACCGTGACCTCCTTGAAGTTCTCCTCCACCCAGGAGGAGGTCCGGGACGCGGCCTCCACCCGGTTGGAGGCTGATCGTCGAGCTTGCCGTACATATAACTGCGGAAGGCGATGGTGGTGACCGAGCCGATGACCGCGGCGATCAGCGTCACCGCCGAGACCACGAGCCGGGTCCGCAGCGTCCACGGCCCCACCGCCGGCTCACGCACCTACTCACCGGGCTTGATGAGGTACCCCGCCCCGCGCCGGGTGTGGATCATCGGCGACCGCCCGGCGTCGATCTTCTTGCGCAGATACGAGATGTACAGCTCGACGACGTTCGCCTGCCCACCGAAGTCGTAGTTCCACACCCGGTCCAGGATCTGCGCCTTGCTCAGCACCCGCCGCGGATTGCGCATCAGGAAGCGCAACAGCTCGAACTCGGTCGCCGTGAGGTGGATGGACGTTTCGCCCCGGCTCACCTCATGGCTGTCCTCGTCGAGCATCAGATCACCGACGACGAGCGTCGACTCGCTGCGTACGGCCGCCGTACCGGACCGCCGGATCAGCCCGCGCAGCCGCGCCACGACCTCCTCCAGGCTGAACGGCTTGGTGACGTAGTCGTCGCCGCCCGCCGTGAGCCCGGCGATCCGGTCCTCCACCGCGTCGCGCGCGGTCAGGAACAGCACGGGGACCTCCGAGAGCTCCCGCCGCAGTCTGCCGAGTACGGCGAACCCGTCCGTGTCGGGCAGCATCACATCGAGGATCACCGCATCGGGCCGAAAGTCGCGCGCCATCCGTACGGCACCGGCGCCGTCCCCGGCGCTGCGCACCTCCCAGCCCTCGTAGCGCAGGGCCATGGAGAGCAGCTCGGCGAGCGGAGCCTCGTCGTCCACCACCAGCACACGAATGGGGGTGCGGTCCGCCCTCAGTAGTTCGGTACGCCCCTGGGGCGAGGTCGTCGTCGTCATGCCTCAACCCTGTGAGGCTCCTCTGAGAGGGCCCTTTCCCGATTCTGTGAATTCCCTGAGAAAGCGGCCCTCATGGGCCGTCAGTCCACGCTGAACAACGCGCTCGCGTTCCCGTGACAGACCGCGCGCAGCCAGTCGTCCCCCAGCTCCAGCCGTTCCAGCGCGTGCAGCTGATGCGCGTACGGATACGGGATGTTCGGGAAGTCCGTCCCCAGCAGAATCCGCTCCCCGAGCGCCGCGAGCCGCCCCCGCTCGGCCACCGGGAACGGCGTGAAGTCCTCCGTGAAGTCCGTGAACGCCATCGTCGTATCGAGCCGTACCCCCGGGTACGTCTCCGCCAGCGCCAGGAACTCCGTGTACTCCGGCATCCCCATGTGCGCCACGATCAGCCGCAGCCGCGGATGCCGGGCGAGCAGTCGGCCGACCGGTTCGGGCCCCGTGTACTTGCCGGGCGCCGGCCCGGAACCGCAGTGCATCACCACCGGAACCCCGGCCTCCGCGAGCAGCCCCCACACCGGCTCCAGCAGCGGGTCGTTGGCGTCGTACGCGCCGACCTGAAGGTGCGACTTGAAGACCCGAGCCCCCGCCTCCACGGCCTCTCGTACGTACCGCTCCACGCCCTCCTCCGGGAAGAACGTCGCGGTGTGCAGACAGTCCGGCACACGGCGCGCGAAGTCGGCCGCCCAGCCGTTCAGCCAGGCCGCCATGCCGGCCTTGTGCGGGTAGAGCATCGCGGTGAACCGGAGCACGCCGAACGAGCGCAGCAGCGCGAGGCGTTCGTCCTCGTCGTGCCGGTACTCGATCGGCCACTCCATCCCGGTCAGCGGCCCGGCGGAGTCGAAGTACGCCCAGACCTTGCGGAGCACCCGCTCCGGCATGAAGTGCGTATGGACATCGATGATCCCGGGCAGCCCCAGCCGCTCCCGGAACCGCACGACGTCGTCGGCGTCACCACTCATCCCGCGCTCCTCCCACCGTTCCTCACCGCCCGTAACGGTCCGTCCCTCACCGTCCGGACCGACCGGTCCGACGATCTCAGAACAGCCCGCCCTGCACGCCACCGCCCCCGATGTCCGCCACCGGCACCCCCACGCCGGCCCGCGGGTCCGCCGCCACCAGCTCCCACCCGGTCATCAGCCGGGTGTCCAGCACCACGACCCCGTCCGCCGCCGTCGCCAGATGCAGATCGGGCCCGGCCGCCGCCACCAGCCGCCCCGCGACCGCGCCCCCGGCCACCAACTCGGTGACGGCCCACGCCACCTCCAACGCGCCGTCGAGCCCGAACAGCCCGGCATGATCGACCGCCTCGAACGGCAGCCGCTCCAGCGAATCCGGCCACCCGGCCCCCTCCAGCGCCACGGCCCGCCCGTACAGCTCCGCCACCTCGGCACGGCGCTCCGCCACCCCCGGCAGCGCCCCGCGCACGGCCCGCTTCCTCGCGTAGGGAATCCGGTCCGGCACCCCGAGCGCCGACCGCAGCAGCTCCTCGGTCCGCCGGCACGCCATCAACGGCCCCCGCCCCAGCCAGCTGAACACCACGGCCCCCTGCTCGCGCAGCCGCGCCGCCTCCCGCTGCTCGGCGGTGATCCCGACCTTCACCATCCCCGGCCCGAACCAGGCGAGATACACGCGGTACGTCCTCGGGTCATCGGCGATCGTGTCGGCGGCCACCGAATACGCCCGGTCCAGCCGCGCGCACTCCGGGCACCGCGCCCCCGTGCTCCGCCCCGACACCACGGCCCCCACCGGACACGCGTTCCCGCGCGCCCCGACGCACCGCCGCTCCCCCTCGGCCCGGAACCCGAACTCCGTCCCGTACGCCTGCGCACTCCCCCGTACGGCCCCGCCCCGCCGCCAGCCCAGCACGGGCGGCCCCTGCACGTCCGGCCACCGCAGCCCGGTGCACTGCCACGCCACAGCCATGAACGACCCCCGGAAAGACATTGAGCGACGTCAGGCGACGTTAATGGACGGCCGCGGCAGCCCCGCGCCGGGACGGAAAAACCGGAGGTCGCCGCAGTGCCGCGCCAAGTATTCTGATCAACTGCTTTTCAAACATGACTGGTTGGAGAATCCACGTGTCCGACTCCGGCGACACCCGCACCACCGGCGACCCGGCCGGAAGGACCGATCGCAGCCAGCGAACGGTGATCATCGCGGCTGTCATCACCGCCTCGGCCACCATCGTCGCCGCCGTGATCGCGACAACGGTGGCGGGCGGCCACTCCCCGAAGGCACCCGCCGCCATCACGGCGCCCCCGGCCCCGCAGCACACCTCGCCCACCCCGCGCCCCGTGCAGAGCCTGCCGGCCACGCCTTCGGCCCCGGCCCCTTCCCCCACGGCCGCCCGCATCATGGCCGCACCGGACTCGGCCGCCATAGGAGCCACCGTCACGATCACGGGCTCCGGTTTCGCGGCCGGGGAACAGGTGCGCATCACGTTCAACGGAACGTACGGCTCCACACTCGACCTCCGCGACATCACGGCCGGACCGGACGGCGGCTTCGCCGCAGAGGTCACGGTCCCGGAGGACAGCGTCGATTCGGACCAGCAGCAGTCGTTCGAAGTCCGCGGCCTGGACAGCGACGAGCGCGCCGACACCCCGTTCCACATCACGGGCTGAGCCGTGTCCGGAAAGTCCCGTCCGGTCCGCGCGGGGGCGTACCGAAGTCACGCCCCACGTAACCTCTTCCTGTGCCCTCCCGCCTGCATCGCGTCGCCGTCCTCGTACTCGAAGGCGCGAAGCCGCTCGATGTAGGAATTCCCGCGCAGGTCTTCACGACCCGCGCGAGCATGCCGTACGAGGTGCGGGTGTGCGGGGCGACACCCGGTCCCGTGGCCGGCGGCGAAGGTCTCGCGTACTACGTCGCCCACGGCCTCGACGCGCTCGCGTGGGCCGACATCGTCTTCGTCCCCGGCTACCGGTTCCCGGACCGCGACGACCCGCCGCAGGCCGTCGTCGACGCACTGATCGCCGCCCACGACCGGGGCGCGCGGCTCGCCGCCATCTCGACGGGCGCCTTCGCGCTCGCCGCCACGGGCCTGCTCGACGGCAGGCGTGCCACGACGCACTGGCACTACACGCGGGCGCTCATGGCCAGGCATCCGCTCGTCCAGGTCGACGAGAACGTGCTGTTCGTCGACGAGGGCAGCGTGCTCACCTCGGCCGGCGCCGCCTCCGGCATCGACCTGTGCCTGCACATCCTGCGCGGCGACCTCGGAGTGGCCGCGTCCAACCACGCGGCCCGGCGTCTGGTCGCCGCCCCCTACCGCAGCGGCGGCCAGGCCCAGTACGTGCCGCGCAGCGTCCCCGAGCCACTCGGCGAGCGGTTCACCGCCACCCGCGAGTGGGCGCTGCACCGGCTCGGCGAGCCCCTCACCCTGGACACACTCGCGCGGCAGGCCGAGGTCTCGCCCCGCACGTTCTCCCGGCGCTTCGTCGAGGAGACCGGCTACACGCCGATGCAGTGGGTGATGCGCGCCCGCATCGACCTGGCCCGCGAACTGCTGGAGCGCTCGCAGCGCAGCGTCGAACAGATCGCCGCCGACGTCGGGCTCGGCACCGGCGCGAACCTGCGCCTGCACTTCCAGCGCATCCTCGGCACCACACCGAGCGAGTACCGGCGCACCTTCACCCGAGGCGAGTGACCCGCCCGGCACCGCATGGCGGGATCCTTTTGAACCATGGCGATCCCGCCACTGTCAGCGGCGCGCGCCTCGGGCGAGCCTGGTGGCGAAGGAAAGGGACATCACTCATGACTCGCATCGCCATCAACGGATTCGGCCGCATCGGGCGCAATGTGCTGCGCGCACTCCTGGAGCGCGACAGCGCCCTCGAGATCGTCGCCGTCAACGACCTGACGGAGCCCGCCACTCTCGCCCGGCTGCTCGCCTACGACAGCACGGCCGGCCGGCTCGGACGCCCGGTGTCCGTCGACGGGGACGTCCTCGTCGTCGACGGCCACCGGATCAAGGTGCTGGCCGAGCGCGAACCGGCGCAGCTGCCGTGGGCCGAACTCGGCGTCGACATCGTCCTGGAGGCCACCGGCCGCTTCACCTCGGCCAAGGCCGCCCGCGCCCACCTCGACGCGGGCGCGAAGAAGGTGCTCGTCAGCGCGCCGTCGGACGGCGCCGACGTCACGCTCGCGTTCGGGGTCAACACCGACGCCTACGACCCGGCCGTGCACACGATCGTCTCGAACGCCTCCTGCACCACCAACGCGCTCGCGCCGCTGGCCGCGGTCCTCGACGAACTCGCCGGTATCGAGCACGGGTTCATGACGACGGTGCACGCCTACACGCAGGAGCAGAACCTGCAGGACGGTCCGCACCGCGACGCCCGCCGCGCGCGGGCCGCCGGCGTCAACATCGTGCCGACCACGACCGGCGCCGCCAAGGCGATCGGCCTGGTCCTGCCGAACCTCGAAGGCAAGCTGTCGGGCGACTCGATCCGCGTACCGGTGCCGGTGGGCTCGATCGTCGAACTCAACACGACCGTCGCCCGCGACGTGACGCGCGACGACGTGCTGGCGGCGTACCGCGCCGCGGCACAGGGGCCGCTCGCCGGCGTCCTCGAGTACTCGGACGACCCGCTCGTGTCGTCCGACATCACGGGCAACCCCGCCTCGTCGATCTTCGACTCGGCCCTCACCCGCGTCGACGGCCGCCACATCAAGGTGGTCGCCTGGTACGACAACGAGTGGGGCTTCTCGAACCGCGTCATCGACACGCTCGAGCTCCTCGCCACCCGCTGACCGGACGCCGGGGCGACACGGCGACGAGCCGTGCCGCCCCGGCCGCCCGTCGCGCCGACTGACAGGGTTGCTGTACTTCGCTGCTGTACGGATAACGCCGAAGGCCCTCAGGATTTCTCCTGAGGGCCTTCGACTTGCTGTGCACTCGGCAGGATTCGAACCTGCAACCTTCTGATCCGTAGTCAGATGCTCTATCCGTTAAGCTACGAGTGCTTGTGCTTCCCGGTTTTTTTCTCCCCGGTCGGCGTTGCGAGAACAACATTACATGACCTGCGCCGTGACGCGAAATCCTTTAGCTCCACCAGCCCTGACCTGCGGAAATACCCTGCGCGACGGTGTCGTACGGGTACTTCCGGGGCCGTTCGGGACGGCGCGGGCGGAGCGTCCGGGTCCGGATACGACCGAAGCCCCGTGCCGGTGGCACGGGGCTTCGGTGATGAAGCGGAGGCGGAGGGATTTGAACCCTCGATGGGCTTTAAGACCCAAACCGCATTAGCAGTGCGGCGCCATAGACCGGACTAGGCGACGCCTCCAGCACACCTCGCGCGAGCGCGAGTGGTGCGTGCAGATGATGCCACAGCTGAGTACTGCGTCACCAATCGCTGCCTACGGTACTAGGCAGTCGGGCACGAGGGCAAAGCGCCTGCGGTTGCGCAACGCCGTGGCGTGCGGAGCGTTAGTGAGACGAGGGAGGCGCCGCCTTCCCGTTCTTCCATTCGTTCCACCCGCCGTCCCGTCCCTCTCGTCGAAGTGCACGAGCACAGGAGCCCGCATGTTGCGTCGCCTCGCCCTCACCGCCGTCGCGTCTCTCGCCGCGCTGTCCGCCGCCGCGCCGGCCGCGACCGCGGCCACCGTCCCCCTGCCGCTACCGCTGCCGCTGCCCCTGCCCCTGCTGCACGCCGACGACGCCCGTACCCGGTTGACGGTGACGGTCTCGGGCACGGGGGATCCCGCGGCCGAGGGCGTCTTCGAGCTGAAGTGCGGACCGGCGGGCGGCAGCCACCCGGCGGCGCAGCAGGCCTGTGACCGGCTGGAGGAGCTGGCGGGCGAGGGCGCCGACCCGTTCGCCCCGGTGCCCGGGGACGCGATGTGCACCCAGCAGTTCGGGGGTCCGGCCACTGCCCGGGTCACCGGGACCTGGCGGGGGAGGAGCATCGACACGGCCTTCGACCGGGCCAACGGCTGCGCGATCTCGCGCTGGAACGGGCTGCGGCCGGTGCTCCCCAACGTCCGATGAGCAGGGTCCACATCCCTGTCCAGGGCCTATCGAACGTCACGTGACGGGCTGGAGTCGTACACCGTATGCACAGAACCTTGGTGAGAGCTCCCCCTCATCCGCCGCCCCACGCCCCTCCCCTGCCTTTAGACTCCTTCCGTGACAGCCTGCGGCCCGAGGGGCAAGATGGGGCCCGCTGTCGGCAAGGTGCGGTAATCAGGGAGGAAGCGTCGTCGTGAGCAGCAGGCCATCCCGAGGCACTGCTCGCCTCGCAGCCATCCTCGATGCACTCCCTGACGGGCTGCTGCTCGTCAATTGCAACGGCACGGTCGTCAACGCCAACACCATCGCGCTGGAAATGTTCGAGACGCCGGGCACCGCGCTCGTCGGGCGCGGGCTCCTCGACCTGCTGCCGGAGTTCGACTCCAAGCTGATTCCGGGGTCGATGCGCCGGCCCGAGTCCGCCGACGACCGCGGCCGTACGAAGCCGACGCGGATGACCGCACGGCGGACCGACGGCAACGAGTACCCGGTCGAGGTCACCAGCGCCAGCCTGGAGGACGGGCAGGCCGCGTACAACGACTTCCAGAGCAGTTACAGCGGCAGCTACACGGGTGATGAGCTTCTGATGCTCGTCGTACGGGATCTGTCGGGCACCGTCGACACCGAGGCCGAACTGGCCCGTTCGCAGCGGCAGACCGAGATGATCCTGCGGGCCGCGGCCGAGGGCGTCGTCGGCACGGACACGGACGGCCGGGTCGTCCTGGTCAACCCCGCCGCCGCGCAGATCCTCGGCTTCCGCGCCAGCGATCTGGGTGGCCAGGAGCTGCATCCGCTGATCCTGCACTCGCGGGCGGAGGGCGAGCCGTTCCCGTACGAGGAGTCGCCGCTCGCCGACACCCTCAGGTCCGGCCGCAAGCACCGGGTGCGCGGGCAGGTCCTGTGGTCCAAGAGCGGTGCGCAGGTGCCGGTCGATCTGACCACCGCGCCGGTCCGGGACGGGGACCAGCTGGTCGGTGCGGTCATGACGTTCACCGACCGCAGGCCGTACGAGGAGCTCAGCGAGCAGCACAAGGCCGAGGTCGCCGAACTGACCGCGGGCCACACCGCGGAGGTCACCGGACTGACGGAACGGCACAGCGCGGAGCTGGCCGACCGGGCCGAGCGGTACACGGCCGAACTGGAAGCGCAGGCCGAACAGCTGGCGGCACTCACCGCCCGGCACACCCAGCTCACCGCCGTACTCGGCGAGTCGCTGCGCGGGCCGCTGGAGGAGCTGCGAGGCGAACTCTCCACGCTCGCCGCCGACCCGGCCGGCCAGCTGTGGCCGGAGGCCAACCAGATCCTCCACCACCTGGCCGCGGGCTATGCCCGGATGACGACGCTCGTCGACAATGTGCTCGGCTACCAGCGCCTGGACGCCGGCTCGGAGGAGCTGGTCAAGGCGAACGTGCTGCTCGACTCGGTCGTGACGGCCGGTATCGACGCGGCCGTCGAGCTGATCGGTCCCGGGCGCGCCCAGTTCGCGGTGCACGCGCCGCCGATCGAGGCCGAGGTGGACGCGGCCCGGCTGGTGACCGCGCTCGCCCATCTGGTCGCGGATGTCGCCGGGGTCGACTCGACCGGCAAGGCCCGCGTGGCGCCGGGCGGTGGCTACGTCGACTCGACGGTCGTCGTCGCGGCGGCGCAGCGCGGTGAGGTCGTACGGATCGAGGTGCGCGGGCCGTTCGCCGGGGGAGACCCGGTGCATGAGCCGATCGTGCGCGGGATCGTACGGGCGCACGGCGGCGTGCTCCAGACACACGAGGTGCCGGGGATGAGCGGCAGCGCGTACGTGCTCGAAGTGCCGTTGGGCGCGGGCTCGGGAACCGTGATGCCACCGGCGTCCGAGCCGGAGCCCGAGCCCGGGCCGGAGCCGATGGCCGGCCAGGCCGCGCCGGGCGGCGGGCGGCGGCGGGCGCGGCGGGCGTCCACGGACGCGTTCCTGGAGAGCCCTGTGGGCGGCTCCGGGGCGGGGGCCGGGTCCGGGGACGGAGACACCGCGGCGGCCGAGCCGACGGGGCGGCGACGGGCGCGTCGCGAGCCCGCGGTGCAGGGCTCGCAGGAGACGCAGGGTGTGCAGAGCGCACACAGCCCGCACGAGATCATTCCGGCCCAGCAGAGCGAGGGGTCGGGGCGCAGGCGTGGGCGGCCGAGTCCGGCCGAGACCGGTGCTCAGCATTCACTTCCGGCTCAGCCGTCCCAGTTGCCCGAGCAGGCGCAGGGGCAGAGGCCTGAGCAGCCTGCTGTCGAGCAGCAGGGGCCGGGGCAGGCGTTGGCGCTGCCCGCGGCCTCGGCACCGTCCGAGGGGGCGGTGGTGACGGCGGCCGAGGGCGCGCAGGGGGGCGGTGGCCGCCCGCAGCGTGGGCAGACCGTGCCTCCGCAGGGCGTTCCGGCCGAGACGCCGATGCCGGTGCCTGCGGGTGGACACCGGGCGCACCAGGGCGGCGAGAACCAGCTGGCCCTGCCGTCTTCCGCTTCCGCTTCCGCTCCTGCCGCCGAAGGCTTCCCGCAGGCCGGTGACGGTTCGGCGTCGGCGCCTCAGCCGACCGGGCGGCGGGCGCGACGGGCATTGGCGGCCATGCAGGAGCGTTCCGTACAGGCCGAGCCGACCGGGCCTCGTACCGCGTTCGCACTCCCGCCCGCTGATGCCGACCGGACCCCGCCCACGGCCGCCGACGCGGACGCCTCGCTGCCCGGACGCCACGACGCCGTACGCCTGGCACCGGACGACAACCACACACCGCCCCAAGCACACTCCGCAGCGACCGGGCAGCCTGCGGGGCAGCAGCCGGTGCAGTCCGGCGGCCGGGCGGAGAACGGCTCCTCGGGACAGGGCCCGGCCGCGCCGGCCACGCCCGTCGAGCAGGCCGATGACCGGGTCGACAACCACCCCGTCGATCACCCCGGCAGCCGGTCCGGCGGCGATCCGGAATGGCCCGCGGCCGGCCACACCACGCACACCACCGGCACCACAGCCGTCGCAGGCACCGCCGACGCCACCGGCATCGCGGAGAGCCGTCCGCGGAACATCGCGCCCGTAGCGGACGCGCGCAGGCAGCAGCTGCCCGCGGAGGCACCGATGCCCGGCGGCTCGTCGGACTCGACGCAAGGACGCGCGTTCAGCGTGCGGACGCTCGGGCAGGGTGTGCCGTTCGCCCAGCACATCGCGCACCAGCAGAACCAGACACTCGGCGGTGCCGGCCGGCGCCGTAAGCTCGCCGCCCCGCCGGAGGGCGAGCGCACCCCGCAGTCCGCGCCGTCCCAGTCCGCCGCCGCGCAAGGCCAGGGCCCGGGTTCGGGTCAGTTGCTCTCCGTTCCTGAGGCCGAAGGACGCGCGTACGCCATAGGGGCACCCGACGAGGGCGCCGAGGGGCCGGAGCCGCTGGATGGTCCGGGTGGCGCGGTCGAGGTCGCCAACCGTCCGTCGCCGCAGCCGGTCGACGACGAGCTGCCCCCGGAGCCGCTGGACAACCCGCGTCGGCTGCTCGTCTGGCCCGCGCCCGATGTCGCTACCCAGCAGGCACTGAGCGACCGCGGCTACCGGCCGGTGATCGTGCACTCGCGCGAGGAGGTCGACGCCCAGATCGCGGCGTTCCCCGCCGCGCTCTTCGTCGACCCGCTCACCGGTCCCATCACCCGCAAGGCGCTGCAGTCGCTGCGTCAGGCGGCGGTGGCGGCCGAGGTACCGGTGCTGGTGACGGCCGGTCTGGGACAGGCCTCACGGGAGGCCGCATACGGTGCCGACCCGGCCGTGCTCCTCAAGGCGCTCGCACCGCGCGACAGCGAACAGCATCCGCCGCGAGTGCTGTTGATCGAGGAGCACGAGGAGATCGCGCTGGCGCTGACGGAGACGTTGGAACGCCGCAACATGCAGGTCGCGCGGGCCTCCACCGACAACGAGGCGGTGGCGCTCGCCACCCGGATGCGGCCCAACCTGGTGGTGATGGACCTGATGCAGGTACGCCGCCGCCGGGCCGGGATCGTCGACTGGCTACGTGCCAACGGCCAGTTGAACCGAACCCCGCTGGTCGTCTACACCTCCGCCGACATGACCGGGTCGGAACTGCCGAAGCTCAGCTCGGGCGAGGCCGTCCTCTTCCTGGCCGAGCGCTCCACCAGCGACGAGGTGCAGTCGCGCATCGTCGACCTGCTCGCGAAGATCGGCACGAACTGACGCGTACGGACACGCAATACGGACATGGGCGCGAACGGCCGGGCGGGCGCCCGGAGATGACGGCGAGGGCGGTACGGGAGATCCCGTACCGCCCTCGCCGTGCTCCCCGACCGGGTCGGGTCAGAGCCGGGTGATGTCCAGCTCGCCTTCCGCGTACTGCTTGCGGATCACATTTTTCAAGAACAGCCCCGTACCACGCAAGTTCCTCTAAGCTGCCCCTGCTGCCATCGTGGCAGGTCAGAGAGTGACCGAGGGGTCGGAGGGGCGGGAACGTGGTTGTAAGGCTCGGCGGGTACGCCCGCATCAGCCTGGACAAGGACGGCGAAAAGCTCGGGGTGGAGCGGCAGCGCCATGACTACGGTCAGGTGGCTGCGGTACGGCCGGGGTGGCAGATCGTCCGCGACTACATCGACAACGATGTTTCCGCCTACAAGCGAACGGTGATCCGGCCGGAGTTCGGGCAGCTACTCGCCGACCTTCAGGACGGAATCCTTGACGGCGTGATCGCCTATGACCTTGACCGCTTGGCACGTCAGCCGCGCGACCTGGAACGGCTCATCGACATCTTCGAGGATCGGCAGAACCTTGTGTTCTGCACGGTGACCAACGATCTCGATCTGTCCACGTCGGACGGCCGCACCATGGCACGGGTGATGGTGGCGTTCGCCAACAAGGCGAGTGCCGACACGGGGCGGCGTGTGGCCCGTAAGCATCGCGAGCTCGCTGACAACGGCAAGAACAGCGGCGGGTTCCCTGCCTTCGGCTGGAAGGCCGACAGGGTCACTGTCGACCCCGAACAGGCTGCCCTGATCTGCAAGGCGCACGATGACCTTTTGGCGGGTGTGCGGCTGTCCACGATCGTGAGCGAGTGGCAGGAAAAGGGTGTTCAGACGAGCCGTAACACGGGCAAGCCGATCAGCCGTTACGCCGTGAAGTCGATTCTGCGAAACCCCCGTCTGGCCGGCTTTCGCACCCTGCGAGGGGAAATCCACCTCGGCCGCGACGGCAAGCCCGTGATGGGCGTCTGGGAGCCGATCACGACGCCGGAACGCCTGGAGGCCGTTACGGCTGTTCTGGACGACATCAAGGCCAGGCACGCCACCGCTGGGGCGAGTAACAATCACCGCTATCTCCTGAGCGGGATTCTGCGTTGTTCGGAGTGCGGGACCCGCATGATTGCAAACATGCGGTCGTCTTACGCGACGGGGAAGACCAAGGGAAGCAGCTTCTTTTACCGCTGCCCGGCGGTTTCCGATGGCGGATGCGGGAAGGTTTCCCGTGCCGGTGAACCGATTGATCAGCACATCATCAACCTCGTCCACGATGCTGAGACGCGGTTGACGGCGACCAAGGTCAACGCTGCGGAATGGCCCGGTGCGGCACGCTTGGCCGAGGTCGAGCAGGACATCGCGGGCCTGGTGTCGGCAATGAACGGCAAAAAAATCAGCGCCGCCACAGCGATTGCAATGCTGGAACCACTGGAGCAGGAACGAGACGAGCTGGAGTACGAACGCAACAGGCATACCGTGGCACAGGTAAAGGCTTCTGCTGCCACGCTGGATCAAGAGTTTGAGCGACTGCCGATCGAACGCCAGCGCGCCGTCATCATGAAGCACGTAAGGGCCGTGGTCGTGCGCCCGGCTGGCCGAGGTGCGCGTAAGTTCAATCCGGACCTGTTGGAAGTGGTGTGGGCCGCGTAGCGGTCCTTCAGGCCAAAAAGGCCTTGCTCGCCGAGCGGGGGCCTTCTTGGTGTGTGCTCATTATTTCGACTGCCATAGGTACCCATAGCCTCATCAAGGACCGCACCCGTGCGGGCCTGGAAGCGGCCAAGGCACAGGGCCGTACCGGCGGCCGTCCGTCCGTGGTGAATGCGGACGTGCTCACTGTGGCCCGTGCCCGTAAGGCAAAGGGCGAAAGCGTGAGTGCCATAGCTAAGGCTCTGGGGGTATCCAGGGCGACCCTTTACCGCCACCTTGGCGAGTAGGGCGCAGCAGCGCCCTCATCTGCAACCGACAGCACGCCGCTTGATGTGTTCTGCAAGCAGCTTCATCGCGGGCTGGTGGTCATAGTGTTCCGCGACGTCCAAGGGGCTGTCCCCGCGGGGGTCGCGCAGCTGCGGATCGGCGCCGAAGGCCAGCAGGATCGCAGTGGTGTGCACGGTCAGCGGTTGCCCCGTCTGCAAGGCTCCGTCGCCCTCGACGTCGAGCGCGTGGGTCGGCAGCGTCTGACGCTCGAGGACCTCGTTGGGATTGGCTCCATCCGCAAGCAATCGAGCAAGGGTCTCGGCATCTTCGTGCTCAACGGCATGATGCGCCGGTGTCCAGGCCCAGCCGAAGTCGTTGTCCACCACGCCATCCAACCCCCAGGCCCCGACGCTTGACGAACAGAATGCGGGACCGGTCTGGTGATCTTGTGTCCGCCGACCTGTCCGGCGACACCGCCATCCCGAATCGGTGCCGTGCCTGACCGGGCGGGCCGGCAATCTTCGGGAACGCCCCTGCTCTCCGGCGTGGCCGGCCCTTGTCCTGCACCTCAACGCCTCCGCACAGATATGCCGGGCAGGCCGTACAGCTCACTAATTGCAACCCTCTTGCTATTGCAAGTAATAAGCAGAAAGCTGGGTTAGTCCTTACTGTCGACCCAGGAGGCGGAGCCCCGTCATGCCCAAACTGATGCCGGATTCCGGCCCACAACGCGTCATCGCCGCCTCGAACTTTGTCTACACCGTCGGCAGCGGCCTCTATCTGACCGCTGGAGTCCTGTACTTCACCGAGGCAGTCCACCTGCCGGCAACCCAGGTGGGCCTCGGACTCGGCATCGCCGGTGTCGTCTCGCTGGCCGTGGGCATCGCTGTCGGTCATCTCGCGGACCAACACGGAGCACGCGGCGTCTACGCGATCACCCTCGTCGTCCAAGCGCTGGCCACTGCCGGCTTCGTACTGGCAGACAGCTTCTGGCCGTTCGTCATCGCGGTGGGCACGGCCACCGGCGCCAAAGCAGCCGGATTAGCCGCACGCAGTCCGCTCATCAGGCACTACGGAGGGGACCGACCCCAGGAATTCCGCGCCTATCTCCGCGCCGTGACCAACGTAGGCATCTCCCTCGGCGCCCTGCTGGCGGGCTGGGCCGTCCAGGTGGGCACCCTCCCCGCCTACCAACTCCTGGTCACCGGCAACGCGGTTGCCTTCGCGGCTTCCGCAGCGATCCTGATCTACCTGCCGCCGGTCAAACCTGTCCCCACCGCCGGCGGCCCCCGCTGGATCGCCCTGCGGGACCGCCCCTACCTCCTGCTCGCCGCTCTCGACGGCATCATGGCCGTCCAGTTCAAGGTGCTCACGGTGGCCATCCCGCTCTGGCTGGTCACGGCCACCACCGCCCCGCGCTGGCTCATCTCGGGCACCATGCTCATCAACACCATCATCGTCATTGCGTTGCAGATACGAGCCAGCCGCAGCATCGATTCCCCAGCGGCCGGCGGAACTGCCTACCGCCGAGCGGGCGTGGCCTTCCTCGTCTCCTGCTCACTGATCTCCCTGTCTGCGGGGATACCGGCGTGGGCCGCCGCCACGCTTCTCATGACCGCGATGGTGATCCACACGATCGGCGAGCTGTGGCACTCCGCCGCAGGCTTCGAAGTGTCCTTCGCCCTCGCCCCACAGCATGCCACCGGCCAGTACCTCGGAGTGTTTGGCCTGGGCGCCGGACTGGCTGAAGCCCTCGGGCCGACCCTGCTCATCTCACTCTGCATCACCTGGGGCCGCCCCGGGTGGTACGTCGTAGGAGCGCTGTTCACCCTGACGGGCCTGGCAGCACCACTCGCCGTCCGCTGGGCACAACGCCACCAGCACGCTCAGGAGACACACCCAGAAGTCGCGTGGAAGGAAGCAGCCGCCTGAAAGGCTCACTAGCCTCGCGCTTTCATGAGCACGCTCGTCCATGCCTTGATCAAATAAGCGGAGAGTGCCTCTGACCTGCAACGATGGGACTTGTCTAGGGTCCTGTTTGCTGCACGGGAAGAAGCACTCTCCAGGTGAGTAAGCGTATCGGGTTGTACCCGCGGGTCCGCGTCGAGGGCGGCGGCAGGGGAACGGTCTCGCAGGCCGGGTCGGTGCTCCTGTTCGAGACGGTCCGCAAGGCCGGTCTGGACACCGCGATATCGGCGGCGCTGGCGCCGTGGCGCAAGCCGCGGGCAGTGCACGACCCGGGCAAAGCGCTGCTGGATGTCGCGCTCACGACCGCTTTGGGCGGGGACTGCCTGGCCGACGTCGCCATGCTGCGGGCCGAGCCGGATGTCTTTGGCCCGGTGGCTTCCGACCCGACGGTCTCCCGTCTCATCGACGCTCTCGCCGCGTCCGGGCCGAAGACGCTCACCGCGATCCGCACGCGCGATCCGAAGTGCGCACCCGGGTCCGGGAGTTGGCCGGTACGAGCAGTCCGGCCGCCGACAGCAGCGTGATCGTGGACATCGACGGCGTGCTGATCCTCGCGCATTCCGAGAAGCAGGACGCCACACCGACCTGGAAGAAATCCTTCGGCCATCACCCGCTCGTCGCGTTCGTCGACCACGGCCAGAGTGGTTCCGGGGAGCCGGTGGCCGCCCCGCTGCGGCCCGGGAACGCGGGCGCCAACACCGCAAGCGATCACATCACCACCACCCGACTCGCCCTGGCCCAACTCCCCAGGCATCTGTGGCGGGGCCGGCAGACACTGATCCGTACCGACTCCGCCGGCGGCACCCATGCCTTCCTCGACTGGCTTTCCACACCGGGCCGGTGGCTGTCGTATTCCGTCGGAATGACCATCACCGACACCCTCCACCAAGCCGTACTGAAGATCCCGAAGAAGGCCTGGACACCGGCCTACGACGCCGAAGGCACCGAACGGCCCGGCGCCTGGGTCGCGGAGATCACCGACATGCCCGACCTGACCACCTGGCCCAAGGGAATGCGGCTGATCGTCCGCAAAGAACGCCCGCACCCCGGGGCCCAGTTGCACTTCACCGACCTCGACGGACTGCGCCTCACCCGCTTCGCGACCAACACCAAGGGCGGCCAGTCGCGCGGAAGAAGCGCGACCTCCCGCCGGTGCCCTCGCCAGTGACCGGTGAGGTCGAAGCCCGGCTGATCGCGATGGCGTGCTCACAGCCACCCGAGGGTTATGCCCGGTGGTCGCTGCGGCTGCTGGAGAAGCACGTCGCGCTGGTCGAGGACATCCCCGATCTGGATCACTCCACCATCGGGCGGGTCTTAAAAAAACGAAACTGCGTCCTCATCTGAAGAAGTGCTGGACCATCCCACCACGAGCGAACGCGGAGTTCGCGGCCCGGATGGAAGACGTGCTGGCCGTCTATGCCCGGCCCTATGACCCGGCACGTCCGGTGGTGTGCATGGACGAGAAGCCCTACCAGCTCCTCGATCATGCCCGCGACCCGCTCCCGGCCCGCCCTGGTCACGACGTCTGCCAGGACAGCGAGTACATCCGCTGCGGCACATGCTCAATCTTCGTGTGGGTCGAACCCCTGCGCGGATGGCGTCGGGTTCAGGCACTGCCCCAGCGGACCCGGATCGACTGGACCGGCCAGGTCAAGCAGCTGCTGAGCGTGGATTACCCCGACGCCGAGGCCGTGGTGCTGGTGATGGACAACCTCAACACCCACGGCATCGCCTCACTTTACGAGGCATTCGACCCAGAAGAGGCCTTCGCCCTGGCCCAACGCCTCGAAATCCACCACACACCCAAACACGGGTCATGGCTCAACATCGCCGAGATCGAACTCTCTGCACTGACCCGGCAATGCCTCGACCGCCGGATCGGCAACCTCGACATCCTCAACACCGAACTCTCAGCCTGGCAGAACGCCACCAACACCGACCAACGTCAGGTGGACTGGCACTTCACCACCCACGACGCACGCATCAAACCCCGCCACCTCTATCCAAAAAAATAGCTGCGACGGTCTACTAGAGCATCGACCCATGCCCTATTTGGGGTAACCCCCGGCTACCTGTACGGGTCAACGCTGAGTCAGCACACGACCCGGAAGCAGGTGGAAGGGGCAGCTGCACTGCCCTGAGTCGCCTGCCCGCTCCCCCTCCGGCGGTCGTGGGTGCAGCGGTACCACAGGGCCAGCGGGGGCGCGTAGGGGGGCTGCATGGGCTCGGCCGAGGTCAGTCGAGCAGGGTCACGTTCAGCTCACCCGACCTATGTGCTTCACGAATCTTCTTCTTGTCGAACTTGCCGACGCTCGTCTTCGGCACCGCCGGAATGATCGTCCAGCGCTCCGGCAGCTGCCACTTGGCGATGCCGGACTCGGCGAGGAAGTTCCTCAGCACCTTGTACTCGGTGGTGGCACCGTCCTTGAGGACGACGGTCGCGAGCGGACGCTCGCCCCACTTCTCGTCCGGGACGGCGACGACCGCTGCCTCGGCCACATCCGGGTGCGCCATGAGCGCGTTCTCCAGCTCGACGCTGGAGATCCATTCGCCGCCGGACTTGATGACATCCTTGGCCCGGTCGGTGAGGGTGAGGAAGCCGTCCTCGCTGATCACGCCGACGTCACCGGTCTTCAGCCAGCCGTCCTCACTGAACTTGTCCCCGGGGCGCAGGGCCTCGCCGTCCGCGCCCCCGTAATAGGCACCGGCGATCCAGGGACCGCGCACCTCCAGCTCACCGGCCGACTCGTTGTCCCACGGCAGATGCTCGCCGCCGGGGCCGACCAGGCGCGCCTCGACGCCGGCCGGGAAGCGGCCCTGGGTGAGGCGGTAGGGCCACTCCTGCTCCTCGGTCAGCCCGGCGGGCGGGTTGGCCATGGTGCCGAGCGGCGAGGTCTCCGTCATGCCCCAGGCATGGCAGACACGGACGCCGAGCTTGTCGTACGCCTCCATGAGGGAGGGCGGACATGCGGCGCCGCCGATGGTGACGCGGGCCATGGAGGTGAGATCGCGCGGGTTGGCGGTGACCTCGGCGAGCAGCCCCTGCCAGATGGTGGGGACGGCGGCGGCATGGGTCGGCTTCTCGCGCTCGATCATGTCGGCGAGCGGGGCGGGCTGCAGGAACCGGTCCGGCATGAGCATGTTGACGCCGGACATGAACGTGGCGTGCGGCAGACCCCATGCGTTCACATGGAATTGGGGGACGACCACCAGCGTGGTGTCCTTGTCGGTCAGGCCCATCGACTCGGACATGTTGACCTGCATGGAGTGCAGGTAGATGGAGCGGTGGGAGTAGACGACGCCCTTGGGGTCACCGGTGGTGCCGGAGGTGTAGCACATGGCGGCGGCCTGGCGTTCGTCGAGCTCGGGCCAGTCGTAGCTGGTCGGGCGGCCGGCGATCAGCTCCTCGTACTCGTGCACCCGGGGCGCCGCGCCGTCGAGGAGGGAACGGTCTCCTGGCCCAGTGACGATCACATGCTCGATCGACGTCAGATGGGGGAGGAGCGGCGCGAGCAGCGGCAGCAGGGAGCCGTTGACGATGACGACCTTGTCGTCGGCGTGCTTGACGACCCAGATCAGCTGCTCGGCGGGGAGCCGGAGGTTGAGCGTGTGGAGGACCGCGCCCATCGAAGGGATCGCGAGATACGCCTCGACGTGCTCGGCGTTGTTCCACATGAGGGTGCTTATCCGCTGGTCGCCGTCGACACCGAGCTCGTCGCGCAGCGCGTTCGCGAGCTGCGTGGCCCGCCGGCCTGTCTCGGCAAAGCTGCGCCGCTGCGGCTCGGGCTCGCCGGTCCAGGTCGTGACCTGGGACTTCCCGTGAATGGTCATCCCGTGTTCGAGGATGCGGGTGACAGTCAGCGGTACGTCCTGCATGGTGCTCAGCACGGCGTCCTCCCGGTGGGCGCTACGCGGCAGTAGGGTTCCGCTGATTCTGCTCACATACCAGTCGGTATGTCACTAGTCCCGGGAGTACGAATCGGTGTCGTTCGGCAAAATCAGGCCTGCCCGGCACGCTGCCGCCGCCCCGGTTCACCGCACCGGAGCCAGCTCCGGGTCCTCCCTGAGCTTGCCGAGCGCCCGCGACACCGCGCTCTTCACCGTGCCGATGGACACCCCGAGCACCTCGGCCGTCTGGGCCTCGCTCAGGTCCTCGTAGTACCGCAGGACCACCATCGCCCGCTGCCGGTCCGGAAGCTTCAGCACGGCACGCCACATCGCGTCGTGGAGCGTCTGGCGCTCGGCGGGGTCGGGAGTCGGCGATGCCTCCTGCTCGGGCAGTTCGTCGCAGGCGAACTCGTCGACCTTGCGCTTGCGCCACTGCGAGGTCCGGGTGTTCAGCAGTGCCCGGCGGACATAGCCGTCGAGCGCCCGGTGGTCCTCGATCCGTTCCCAGGCGACATATGTCTTGGTGAGCGCGGTCTGCAGCAGATCCTCGGCATCGCTCGGGTTCGCGGTGAGCGAGCGCGCGGCACGCAGCAGTACGGGCCCCCGTGCCCGTACGAACGAGGAGAACGACGGATACGGAGCGTGCGGAGCCCGTGAGGCGTACAGAGTGCGCGCGGTGTACGGGCCGTGCGGGACGTGGCCGGTGGTGGCAGCTCCCCCGGAGGTGCCCGTGCAGACTGGCGTGGTCATGGCTCCACGCTAGGAGCGGGCCCCGTCCCGGGGATCGGCCCCAGGTCCCGAAACCGCGTCCGCCTCAGGGTGTAGGGGTGGGGCCTGCTCCACCTCCTGTAGGTGGAGTCGTCGTCGTCAGGGCTCAGGGTCGCTCCCCGATGCTCTGCCCGCACCCGGACGGCACCCCACTCGGGCAGCTGACCCGCACTCAGTCGTCCGCACCCAGGATCAGTCCCGAGGTGGGCACGCCGGTGCCTGCCGTGACCAGGGTCCTGGCCGCCCCGGACAGCTGGTTCACCGACGAGCCCCGGATCTGCCGGACCGCCTCCGCGATGCCGTTCATCCCGTGCAGATACGCCTCCCCCAGTTGGCCGCCGTGCGTGTTCAGTGGCAGCGCGTCGGCCGCGACGAAGTCGGCGGCCTCGCCCGGTGCGCAGAAGCCGAACTCCTCCAGCTGCATCAGGACGAACGGTGTGAAGTGGTCGTAGAGGATGCCCACATCGATGTCGGAGGGGGAGAGTCCGGAATTCCGCCAGAGCTGCCGGGCGACCACCCCCATCTCCGGCAGGCCCGTCAGATCGTCGCGGTAGAAGCTGGTCATCTGCTCCTGCGCCCGCCCGGCCCCCTGGGCGGCGGCGACGATCACGGCGGGCGGTTGCGGCAGATCCCGGGCCCGCTCCGCGCTGGTGACGACGATCGCCTGGCCGCCGTCGGTCTCCTGACAGCAGTCGAGCAGCCGCAGGGGTTCGACGATCCACCGCGATGCGGCATGGTCGGCCGGCGTGATCGGCTTCCCGTAGAAGTACGCCGCAGGGTTCCGGGCGGCATGGCGGCGGTCGGTGACCGCCACATGGCCGAAGACATCCGGCGTCAGCCCATAGGTGTGCAGATAGCGCTGGGCGGCCATGGCGACCCAGGAGGCCGGCGTGAGCAGCCCGAAGGGGAGGTTCCAGCCGAGCGCCGCGCCCTCCGCGGTGGGCTCCCGCTGCTGCACCCCGGAACCGAACCTGCGTCCGGAGCGCTCGTTGAACGCGCGATAGCAGACCACGACGTCGGCCACTCCGCTCGCCACGGCCAGGGCCGCCTGCTGGACGGTGGCGCAGGCCGCCCCGCCCCCGTAGTGGACGCGGGAGAAGAACGACAGCTCCCCGATACCGGCCGCCTGGGCGACGGTGATCTCGGGGCTGGTGTCCATGGTGAAGGTGACCAGGCCGTCGACATCGCCAGGGGTCAGCCCGGCGTCGTCGAGGGCGGCCCGCACCGCCTCGACGGCCAGTTTGAGTTCGCTGCGCCCGGAGTCCTTGGAGAACTCGGTCGCCCCGATCCCCACGACCGCCGCCCTGCCGCCGAGCGAGTCGGCTCTGCGCACGCTCATGCCGCCCCTTCCGGAACGCTGACGGTCACCGTGCCGGTGACATGCCTGCCGAGACCGTTGGCTCCGACGACCGACACCTCGGCCGTCCCGTCGTCCCCGAGGGCGGTGACCGTGCCGCTCAGGACCATGGTGTCCCCGGGGTAGTTGGGCGCGCCCAGCCTGATGGCGACCTTGCGGAGCACGGCCGACGGGCCGAAGCGGTCGGTGACGTACCTGCCGACCAGGCCGTTGGTCGTCAGGATGTTCATGAAGATGTCCGGGGAGCCTTTCTCCCGGGCGAGCTCCGCGTCATGGTGCACGTCCTGGTAGTCGCGGGAGGCGATGGCCCCCGCCACGATCAGGGTGCGGGTCACCGCGATCTCCAGCGGCGCCAGCTCCTCACCGACCTTCACTCCGGTCCCTCCTTCACCAGCGACTGGCCCAGTTCCTGCAGTACTTCGCTGCCGCATCCCAGGTAGGCGTCGAGCTGACGGCCCCAGAGGAAGTGACGGTGTACGGGATGGTCGAGGTCCGCGCCCGTTCCGCCGTGCAGATGCTGCCCGGCGTGCACCACCCGTTTTCCGGCCTCCGAGGCCCACCAGGCGGCGGTCAGCGCCTGCGGTCCGTACGGCAGTCCCGTGTCATACCGCCAGGCCGCCTCGTACGCGGTGACGCGTATCGCCTCGGTGTCCATATGGGCGTCGGCGGCGCGCAGCAGCACCGCCTGCTTGGTGGAGAGCGGGCGCCCGAACTGCTCCCGCGTGTTCGTGTGGGCGACGGCCCTGGCCAGCGAACCGGCGCACACCCCGGCCTGCAACCCGGCGAACGCAGTCCGGCTCGCGGCCAGCACCGCCTCGTACGCCCCGGCGCCACCGAGCCGCTCCCCGGGCGCCCCGTCCAGGACGAGGCGCGCCGCCGACCACGGCGCCGTGGTCTCCACCGGCTCCGTCGCCACACCCTGATCAGCGGTCCGTACGATCCACAGCCCCCGGTCCGAGTCCGCGACGAGGACGAGGCCCGCGTCCCGCAGCCACGGCACGTGCGGCATGCTGCCGCTCAGCCGCCCGTCGCCGTCCGCCCGTATCCCACCGCGAGCCGGGAACGCCCCGGTGGCGACAGCCGTGCCGTCCCGCAGCGGAGGCAGCAGTCGCTCCCGCTGTTCATCCGTGCCGTGGCCGACGACGGCGACCAGCCCGTACACACAGCTCGCCGCGAACGGCACCTGCGCCGTCGTCCGGCCCTGCTCCTCCAGCAGGAGCACCAGGCCCAGCAGCCCGATCTCCTCCACGGCTGCGGTCAGTCCGGCCGCGCAGAGCTCCTTCCACAGCTCGGCGTCCGTCCCCGTGCCGGCTCCGGTCAGGCGCTCGTGCGTCGACAGATCCCCGAAGATCTGCGCCGCCAGTCCCTGTGCCGCGGTCTGCTCCTCGGTGGGTGCGAAGTCCATGTCAGCCCTCGCTTCCCCGGAAGACCGGAAGCTCCAACTCCGGGTCCGTACGGAGGAACTCCAGCCGCACCGGCATTCCCGTCCGCACCTTGTCGTACGGCACGCCGACCACATTGCCGACCATCCGCACACCCTCCGCCAGCTCTATCAGCGCCACCGCGTACGGCCCGCCCTCCGCGGAGGTGCTGAAAGCGGGGAAGGGCGGGTGATGCATCACGACGTGACTGAAGACGGTGCCCTCGCCGCTCGCCTCGACCGTGTCCCATTCCTGGCAACCGCACCCGTTGCAGCCGGGCAGCCAGGGGAAACGCAGCGTCGCGCACTCGCCGCACCGCTGGATCAGCAGCCTGTGCTCGGCGACGCCCTGCCAGAACCCGGCGTTGTCCCGGTTGATCACCGGCCTCGGGCGCAGGCTCCGGCCGCCGCGGGGCGCCGCGCGCTTCACCACTGCCGGTGTGTACTTGAGGATCCGGAAGCGGTGTGTCCCGGCGGGCTCCCCTTCCGCGCGGACGTCCATCCGCGTCGTCACGAAGTAGCCCGTCCCCAGCTTGGTCGTCTTCCGCTCCGAGACCGACTCGATCAACGCGTCGAACGTGATCCGGTCGCCGGGCCGCAGCGGCCGCAGATATTCCTGCTCGCAGTCGGTCGCGACCACCGAGGTGTACCCCGCGCCGTCGAGCAGGCCGAACAGGTCCTCGTACGCCTGGGAGCGGTCGGTGTGCCCCGAGAGGCCGCCCATCGTCCACGCCTGCAGCATCGTCGGCGGGGCGATTGCCTCCGGCCCCGCGTAGACGGGGTTGGTGTCCCCCATCGCCTCGCACCAGTGCCTGATCATCGGCTCGTTGACGAGGTCCTTGCCGACGCCCGCGGTCGCGGCGGCACGCCCCTCGAACTCCTTGAGTCGCCCGTACAACTGGTCCGACTCGTCCTGTTCTCCACGCCCTTCCCGCGCGCCCGTCACCGCTTGCCCCTCTTCATGCCGAGCCGCATCGTCGCGACGATCTCCCGCTGCACCTCGCTCACTCCGCCCCCAAAGGTGTTGATCTGCGCCGCCCTGTTCATCCGCTCCAGCTCCCCGTCCCCGAAGGAGCCGGGCGAACCGCCCCGGATCGTCCCGGCCTCGCCCGTGATTTCCTGGCAGATCCGATACACCTCGACAGCGCTCTCGGTTCCCACGAACTTCACGCCGCTCGCCTCGCCCGGGGCCAGCGAACCCGCCCCGACATCCCCCACCAGCCGCCAGTTGAGCAGGCGCGTCGCCGCCAGCCGGGCGTACGCCTCGGCCAGCCGGGTCCGCACCCACGGCTCGTCCACCGGACGCCGGCCCGTCAGCGGGTCGGGGGTGCGAGCGAAGGTGAGTGCCGCCTCGTAGAAATCCTCGGCCTGCATTCCGATGGCGGCGAGAGCCACCCGTTCATGGTTCAGCTGGTTGGTGATCAGCCCCCAGCCGCCGTTCTCCGCACCGACCAGATGAGTGGCGGGCACCCGTATCGCGTCGTAGTAGGTGGATGTCGTGGTCAGCCCGCCCACGGTCTCGATCGGCGTCCAGGCGAACCCCGGGGCGTCCGTCGGGACCAGAATGATCGAGATGCCCTGGTGCTTGGGTGCATCCGGGTCCGTGCGACAGGCGAGCCAGATCCAGTCGGCGTTCTGCGCATTGCTGGTGAAGATCTTCTGCCCGTCGATCACCCAGGAGTCGCCCTCCCGCACGGCCCTGGTGCGCAGCGCGGCGAGGTCCGTACCGGCCTCCGGCTCGCTGTAGCCGATGGCGAACACGACGTCGCCGCTGAGGATCCTGGGCAGGAAGTACGCCTTCTGCTCCTCGGTCCCGTATTTCATCAGCGTCGGCCCGACGGTGTTGAGGGTGACCATCGAAACGGGCGCCCCTGCCCGGTAGGCCTCGTCGAAGAAGACGAACTGCTCGTCGGGGCCGCGCCCCCGGCCGCCGTACTCGACGGGCCAGCCGAGTCCGAGCATCCCGTCCGCGCCGATCCGGCGCAGCAGTCGGCGTTGCTCGGCCGGGTCGTCGACCCCGGGCCCCGTCCTCGCGCCCCTCCCGGGCATCACCTTGCCGAAGTACGTACGGAGTTCGGCGCGCAGCTGTTGCTGACGCTCCGTCTGGGCGAGGTGCACGGCGGCTGCCTCCCGGACACGGGCGTACGGATCAGGGTTTCTGACTGTCCGTCAGATCCGTACTCGCTGTCAAGGTCGCCGACGCTCCGACGCGGTCGCCGGGCAACGCGAAGCGGCCTGCACAAGGACACCGAAGCGCCCTCGCACAGGCCGCTGTTCCACCAGCCGTGACCGACCCCCCGACCGGCCCATGGCCGGTCCCGGGTCACCAGAGATTGGTGAAGTTCACCACGACGTTCTCGTTGCACTGGTGGATCGCGGTGAACGCCGATCCGTTCACCTGCGCGGAGTTGCTCCGGTTCGACGCTCCGGAGCCGACGGCCTGCTGCTGTGACGTGGACGAATTACCGGAGTTGTTGCCACCGACGCCGCTGCCGACGACCGTCGCAACGGCCGCGTTCGATCCGTCGTTCGCGAACGCGCCGTTGTCGGCCTGGGCCACGCCGCCGAAGAGCACGGCGGCGAGGGGCAGAGCTGCGACAGCGGCGAGGGCACGAGCGGTACGGATGCTTGCCATGTCAATTCCTCCAGGAAGCGGAAGTACGGCTTGTCCCGAGGCAGTTGGCCGACCGCCCCGGTGTTGGTCACGACGTCGCGAGACCAGAGTTGCCCACCGAATCCCCGGCGAACCACCCATGTGATCCGGTTCCCCCGCAGGCATGAGGAACACCCGATAAACCCTCTCGCGCCCCCAGAGCCCCAGCTCACACCCCTCCTGCGCCCCCTTCCGCCCGTCCGGGCCACCCGATCCCGCACCCCCCGAGAGAAGAAGCGTTCCGGCACCCGGCCCTCCAGGCCCCACTCCTCTTCCCTTCTTCGAACACCTGTACGAAAATAGAGTCATGGCCATCACCGACCGGCAGACCGCCACCCTGGCCCTCGCCCACGCACTCTCCGCAGCCGAGCGCGGGCTCCCCGTCATCCCGCTCTCCGCCGGCAAGCTCCCCGCCCTGCCCTCTCCGCACCGGAAGGAAGACCGGCCGGTCACCTGCCGGGGCGCCTGCGGTCTTCCCGGACACGGCGTCCACGACGCCACCACCGACCCCGCCGCCGTACGCGCCCTCTTCGCCGCCGCCCCCTGGGCCACCGGCTACGGCATCGCCTGTGGCCGGCCCCCGCACCGCCTCATCGGCATCGACCTGGACATCGACGCCACCGGTCGCAACGAATCCGCCGTCTCCCTCCAACAGCTGGCACTTCACCACCTGTTCACCATCCCTCCGACCGTCACGGTCCTCACCCCCAGCGGCGGCCGCCACATCTGGCTGACCGGCCCGCCCGGCGTTTGCGTACCGAACTCCGCGAGCCGACTCGCCCCCGGAATCGACATCCGCGGTGCCGGCGGCTACCTGGTGGGCCCGGGCTCGGTCACCGCCCATGGCACCTACCGGCTCGCCCCGGGCACCGCCGACCTCCCGCCGGCCCCCTGCCCCCGCGCACTCCTCCACCTGCTCACACCCCCCGCGCGCCCTCACCACCCCACGCCCCGGACCGACCAGGGCCGGGGACTGGTCCGGTTCGTCCTGGCAGCACGCGAGGGTCAGCGCAACACACGGCTCTTCTGGGCAGCCTGCCGCGCCTACGAACACGGCTTCGGCGACGCCCTGGCGGACGCCCTCACCCACGCCGCCGTCCGCACCGGCCTCACCGAACGCGAAGCCCGCGCCACCATCGCCTCGGCGGCCCGCCTCACCAGGGCCACGTGAACGGCTCAGGGACCACCCCGTGAATCGAGACGGCCCCGCGCATCGAACGCCATCACGCCCGACGACGTGACAGGGCGCTGAGATTGGCTGCATTTGGTCTCTCATCGGGCGGGGGGTGCGCGTACTTAATGGTCCCCACGCATGCGCAGAGCCGACTACGTACGGGGGAACTCATGGAGAACACCGGGACCGCGGGAATCCCACTGCCCGCGCCACCGCCGCCCCGGACCGGAACCGGCGTCGACCTCAAGGTCGGCAGACGGCTGCTGTGGGTGGGGGAGGCGGCGTATCCGCTGCACAACATCACCCGGGTCCACACCTTCGAACTCAGACCCAAGCGCATGGAAGCCTTCATGAGCTTCCTGAAATGGCTCGGCATCACGTTCGTGGTGTTCATCCTGCTCCAGATGAGCGACGAGAGCTCGTCGTTCGACGACGAGAGCGCGGGCGACTCCGCCGACACGCTGTGGCTCCTCGCCATCGCGATCGCGATCGGCCTGGTCGTGCGGCTCGTGAAGGATTTGGCCGCACCGTCCGAGCACGTGCTGGCCGTCGAGACGTCCAGCGCCTCCAGCGCGCTGGTGACGCTGCCCAATCCGGACCAACTGCGCCAGCTGGTCCGGTACCTCGTCAACGCCATCGAGAACCCGGAGGCCGAGTTCCAGGTGCGCGTGGAGCGTGTGCTGGTCAATCCGAAGAACTATCACTTCGGTGACAACGTGAACATGTACGGCGGCCTGTTCAACACGGGGGTGAGCAAGTGAGCAACGGCAACTCCCACCACTACGGCAACAACATTCACGGCGACAACGTCAATATGTACGGCGGTACGGGCAACACGGGCATCGTCAAACACCAGTCCCCGGCTCTGCCGGAGGCGATCGGGGAGCTGGTGCGGCTGCTCCAGGAGCTGCGCGGTGAGCTCGCGCCCGCGAGCGCGCAGGTCGTCGACGACTCCCTGTCTGCGATCACCTCCGATACGAGCGCTCCGCAGGAGCGGCACCGCGCCCTGATCGCCGTGGCCACCATCGCCGCGACGGTCGGAGCGCTCGGCCAGCCGGTCGCCGATGCGGTCAACAAGGTCCTGGGGCTGCTGGGCGCCCAGTAGGACAGTGCTACTGAGATCATTCGCAGTGCTCCGCCCTTCAGGACTCTGCTGGGGAATGCGTGATTCGGGCTGTCACGCCGCGAGCGTGAGAGCTTCAAGGTGGGAGGTGCGGGCCGCGAAGTGGGGTGCCGGTCAGCCATCGGTCGAGGCGGATGATGTCGGCGCACGGCACACACGGATGCCAGGGAGGGAATCCCCCACACTCATGCGGGGGAGGAGGTCAGCGACAGCCCGGACCATTCCGAAGGAACCCGTAAAAGCGCAGATCAACAACGTGTGGACCGGGCGTGGACCGATAGCCGTGGTCCACGCCCGGTCCACACGCGCTGATCCGAAGCGGCACAGCGGCGGTTCAGAGCAAGGCAGGCCCTACGCCGAAGGGGTGTCCCTGGACCGGGGCACCCCTTCAGATCAGCACGCTGTCCGCCCTGTGGCGGTGGGTGTGGGATTTGAACCCACGGTGACTCGCGCCACGACGGTTTTCAAGACCGTTCCCTTAGGCCGCTCGGGCAACCCACCCCGCGCCCTCGGCCCATGGACCGAGGTTGACGCGAGGACAGCCTAGCCGGTCAGCTGTCGCCCTTGCGCTCCCCCAGGGTGACTTCGGCCGTTGCCGTCCTGCCGTCGCGCTTGTAGGTCAGTGTCACCCGGTCGCCGGGCTTGTGGGTCCAGATCTCGCCGATCAGGGTCGGGCCACTGTCGATCACGGTGTCGTCGAACTTCGTGATGACATCGCCCGCCTCAAGGCCCGCCCGGTCCGCGGGACCGTCCTTCGCCACGGCTGCCGTACCGCCGGCGCCCTGGTCGGAGATGGCCGCGCCGCCGGTCCTCTCGTCCATCGCAACCGTGGCGCCGATCACCGGGTAGACCGGCTGGCCGGTCTTGATCAGCTGCTGGGCGACGTTCGTCGCCTGGTTGATCGGGATTGCGAAGCCGAGGCCGATGGAGCCCGCCTGGGTCTGACCGACACTGCTGCCGGTCGACTGGATGGCCGAGTTGATGCCGATGACCGCGCCGCGCGCATCGAGCAGCGGGCCGCCGGAGTTGCCCGGGTTGATCGAGGCGTCGGTCTGCAGGGCGCTCATGTACGAGTTGCTGCCACCGGAACCGTCACCGGAGGCGACCGGGCGGTTCTTGGCGCTGATGATGCCCGTGGTCACCGTGTTGGACAGGCCGAACGGGGCGCCGATCGCGATCGTCGAATCACCGACCGCTACCTGGTCCGAGTTGCCGAGGGGCAGCGGAGCGAGCCCCGACGGCGGGTTCTTCAGCTTCAGCACGGCGACGTCGTAGCCCTGCGCCCGGCCGACCACCTCGGCGCCGTACTTCTTGCCGTTGGAAAACGTCACCGTGAGCTGGCCGTTGTCCGCCGCGGAGGCCACCACGTGGTTGTTGGTGAGGATGTGGCCTTCCTTGTCGTACACGAAGCCGGTGCCCGTACCGCCCTCGCCGTCACCACTCTGCGCATCGATGGTGACCACGCTCGGCAGCGCCTTGGCCGCCACGCCCGCGACCGTGCCGGGATCGCGCTTGAGGTCCTGCGGGTTGGCCGACGCCGCGACCGTGGTCGAGCCGTTCCGGTCGGCCGCCCAGTAGCCGAAGGCGCCGCCGATACCGCCCGCGATCAGCGCCGCCGCTGCCACTGCGGCCACCAGGCCGCCCATACCTCGCTTGCGCGGGCCCTCCGGGGAGTGGAGCTGGGCCGGGGCACCCCAGACCGGACCGGCGCCGCCACCGTCCGCGCCGTGGTGCACGTACGCGGGGACGGCGGGAGGGGGCGGGGGCCAGTTGGCTTCGGCGGCCGACTGGAGCCCGGGGGGAGGCGTACCCGGCACGGAAGCCATGGGGGTGGTCGCGGTGGCCGGTTCCTCCGTCGGGGGGTACGGCTGCTGCGCCTGGGGCGACTGCTGCGCGGCTGCCGCGTCCGGCGTCTGCGGGGACGCCGGGGCGTCGGGCGTGCTCTCAGGTGACCCCTGAGGAGCATCGGCCGGCACTGGAGGTACGGACGGAACGGACGGAACGGCCTCGGCCGCAGTGCCCTCGTTGCCCTCGTTCTCTGTGCTCACAGCTCTTTAACTCCTCGGTTCCACATCATTTTCGGCAAGAGATCCGCTGCGTACGTGTCCCTGGACAGCTTTTCCCAAGGCACGTCAGGCCACTGTAAGCAGGACCTGTGCATCCGCACACCAATCTTTACATCCGGCAAAACGGTCCCCCGGTACGAGGTACCCACAGCCGCGTCGCAAGGTGCGGACGCCCGTGCCGCGAGCTGTACGCAGCAGTCGCTTCTCGGTGACACCATGACGCAGTGACCCACGCACGGCAGCAATCCACGCACCATTCCATCCAGGTCATTGCCCACCGAGGTGCGTCCGACGACGCCCCCGAGCACACCCTGGCCGCATACCGGAAGGCTATCGAGGACGGCGCCGACGCGCTGGAGTGCGATGTACGGCTCACCGCCGACGGCCACCTCGTCTGCGTACACGACCGCCGGGTGAATCGCACCTCCAACGGCCGCGGCGCCGTCTCCACGCTGGAGCTCTCCGAGCTCGCCGCCCTCGACTTCGGCTCCTGGAAGGACCGCGAGGAGTCGGAATCCCCGGACTGGGATCCGGTACCGGGGGAACTCACCTCCGTGCTGACTCTGGAGCGACTGCTCGAACTGGTCGCCGAGACACGGGCAGCCGGGCGCCCGCTCCAGCTGGCCATCGAAACCAAGCACCCCACCCGCTGGGCGGGCCAGGTCGAGGATCGGCTGCTGCATCTGCTGAAGCGCTTCGAACTCGACGTCCCGCCGACCGAAGGCCCTTCGCCGGTACGGATCATGAGCTTCTCGGCACGCTCCCTGTACCGCATCCAGGCCGCGTCCCCCACCCTGCCCACCGTCTATCTGATGCAGTTCGTCTCGCCGCGCCTGCGTGACGGGCGACTGCCGGCCGGGGCGCGGATCGCCGGCCCGGGGATGCGGATCGTACGCAGTCACCCCGGCTACATCGAGCGGCTGCACCGTGCCGGCCATCGCGCGCACGTCTGGACGGTCAACGAACCCGAGGACGTCGAGCTCTGCATCGATCTCGGCGTCGAGGCAATCATCACGAACCGCCCGAAACAGGTTCTGTCACAACTGGGACGCTCTTAACATCAGTTACACGGAGTACACCGGCGCATTCGAACCGTATTCGATCGTTACGAGTGCGTCACTGGCAGGCGATTGGCCGGTTTCCGGTCCAGTCCGGGAGGGCATCCACTCCGTGGCGTGGGGCAAAGGAGGTCTCGGGGGTGGCGTTGGTGGTGGCACAGGAAGTGCCCACGTCGTCGAGCATGGCCGTACCCCATGGCCCTGCGGGCGTGGGTCAGGCGCGGCACCGGATGCGCGAGCAATTGCGCAGCTACGGGGTGCCGGATTCGGTCGTCGACGATGCTGTATTGATCCTTTCCGAACTACTCAGCAATGCCTGTCGGCACGGCAGGCCGCTGGGGCGACACACAGATGTGGGTGACGGCGACATCCGCGCCGCATGGCACGTGGACAGAACAGGCGGCCTGACCGTCGAAGTGACGGACGGAGGCGGTCCGACCCGACCGATTCCGGCCACACCGTCGGTGACGGCGCGCGGCGGCCGCGGGCTCAACATCATCAGCGCGCTCGCCGAGGAGTGGGGCGTACGCGACAGCTCGTCCGGCGAGGTCACCGTCTGGGTCCTCGTCAGCGAGGGGCACGGGCGGATGTCCGGAGTACAGGGTGTGCCGGATGTGTCGGGGCTCGACGGGCGGGGCTTCGCGGACGCCTTCGACGACATGGGCTGACGTTCCTGCACGGGTACGGATCTCCGCGGTGACGGCGGCGACACAAGCGCCCGTACCGGCACACGTGTCGACGGACAGGCGTACGCGCGGGCGTTCCGCACTCCCGTACCGCCGGGCGCGCAGGCGGATGTGTCCCGGACGCGACACGGGCCGCTAGGCTCGCGGCCCAGACCGCACTGTCGCAATCGGGAGAAAGCCCACCATGGCCAAGAAGCGCCCTCAGACCAAGGCCGGGAAGCAACAACTCAAGGACGGCGAGATCCCTGTGGTCGGGGCTCGCGAGCCCTGCCCGTGCGGTTCGGGCCGCCGCTACAAGGCGTGTCACGGCCGCGCCGCCGCCCAGGCGGTGACCGAGCTCGTCCACCGCCCCTTCGAGGGCCTGGCCGGCGAGTGCGACTGGGTCGCCCTGCGTGAGCTGGTACCCGCGGCAACGGTCGAGCTGACGCTGAAGGGCGGGCTGCCCGAGGGTGTACCCTCCGTGACTCTCGCGACCGTCCTGCCCATGGCGTGGCCGGCGCTCCGCCGCGACGACGGCTCGGTGCTGCTCGCCCTGCAGAACGACACCCCGTCCGGTGACCTCGGCCGTGACCTCGCGGACACGCTGCAGCGGGCGCTGGCCGCCGAGCCCGGTTCGCCCGTGGCCGCCCGGCGCGCACCGGCCGACGGTCCACGGCTGCAGGACGTACTCGACCCCGATGCGACGTTCGAGCCCGTTGTCCACTCCGGCTTCGAGTTCTGGGTTCCGGACGCGGAGAACGCCACGCCCGAGGTGTCCGCGTCCCTGGAGCGCGCGAACGAGGCGGCGATCCCGACGACCCTGCTCTCCGGCGTGGACGCCGCGTACTGGTGCGAGACCCCGGAGAAGAACCACCTGCGCTGGGTCATGCCACACCCCGAGGAGCAGCTCCTCGACGCGCTCGCCCGGCTGCACGCCGCAGGCACCTCCTCGCTGGGCGAGGGGACGCGGCTGGTCGGCTCCTTCCGGGCGCACGGGCTGATGGTCCCGGTCTGGGATCTGCCGAGCGCGATGGGGGCCGCGGAGTGCGAGAAGCCCGCGGCCGAGCTCGCGGAGCGGCTGACGGCGGCGCTCGCCTCGGACGCGCCGCTCACCGCCGAGGAGCGGCGGGCCCGTGGCGGGCTCACCAACCGCCAAGTGACGCTCAGCTGACAGTGACGACCCCCGGGCCCGTTCGGTGATGCATGTCACAACTCGCCGTACCCACAGGTAAATCGCTGTCCTAATACGCGAGATCGAATTTGCGAACGGCAGATCTCTTGTTACCGTTCTAGAAGCCCGGTCGCTGGTGCATCCCCCGTCGCCAGCGATCGGGCATCCTCATTTCCGGGTACGGCGCACAGCGCGCGACGCGGCGCACGAGCCCGCGTACGATCCCCTCGCCGGCGCAACCCGGCCCTCGCCCCCCCACGTCGGGCCCCGGCAGCCCAGCACCTGTGCACCGGCGTCAACCCGGCGCGACAGAGCCCGGATTGACAACGGGCCGCCACCGGCAGCCGAGCCTCCTGCGCCGACGCGCCGCCGGTTCCGCCGGAGTGACCGGCCTCGGACAGAAGCCGGAACACCCTTATGGATACCCTTTCACAGAGTCACTCGAATAAATCTTCGAAGAATGCTTCGAGAGAGTTCCGGAAGATCCAGCAGAAATCCCTACGCAGACGCACTTTGCAGCGGCAGACTTTGCATTGACCAGCATGAGACCGGGGCTGATGGAGTGGCCGGGAGAAGACGGGGGAAGACGGGCGCGGGGCCGAAGCTGTGAACGCTGCCACGCCCGTGATACCGATCACGCGGAGAATCACGCGACCTCACCTGTCGGCATCTGCCGATGTCCGTCGGCTTCGCCCGACTTCCTGACGGCCCATCAGAAATGTCGGTGGAATATGAACACCCCGGTGCCGCACGCCCTTTTTACACCTGGGACTCAGGTCGGCTCACCTCCGAACGAGTGAGCCGACCGCGGATTCCGCCCCCACAGGGGCGCGGCGCACCCGCCAACCGCCCGCCGACCACTCGTCAGTAGGCGAGCCGACTTCCGCCGTCCGGTGCACTGTTGCTCGCCTCCACCAGTGCGTCGAGTACTGCCCCCACATCCGGCAGCCACGGCGTGGCGGATGTGGGGACAGGCTCCCCCCTGTCCGGGCGCGGCCGGGAGATTGGGGAAGGAGCCCGTTCCCAGCGCACCTGCCCTGCCCCCACCTCGGACGGCGGAAGGACGAGATAGCCACCCTCGCCGTGGAAACGCAGCGAGCTGGGCACCCGGTCCTTGGCGTGCAGCAGCTCGCCGAGCCGTTCGAGGGTGTACGGAGCGACCAGCAGCGACCACCGGGTCGGCGTCGCCACCACGGGGCCGAGCCGCACGCCCATCCGGTCCAGCTCGGCCAGCGCCCGGGCGGCCGCCACGGCCGGCAGGCTCAACGCGCACGGGGCGCGTCCGCCGGTGGCCAGCACGATCGGGGCGGTGGGCCGGTTGGCCCACCACCAGCGCACCATGCGCTCGTCGGTGGTCGCCGCCAGGAGACCGGGATCGAAGGGGTGTGCACCGGGTACGGCGCACTCGGGATCGGGACAGGCACAGCCACGGTCACGGTCACCGCGACCACCGGCCGCCTCGAGTCCCACTCCGGGGAGCACGGGCCACTGCCATGCGGTGGCACAGGTCAGGACCGCGTCCAGTTGGGCGGGCCTTACCCTGCGCCGGAGCCGGAGCCTGCGTCGCCTTCCGAGGATCTCGCGCATGAGCGCTCGTTCCTTTCCGTTGAACGCCGAGGGTCCACATCACACCACGCGCGCATCACAACGCGCGTTCATCACTTCACTGTGCGTACACGCTCTTCAAATCTGCGGTACGGGTGGGTCGTCGGTACCGAGCATGCGCTGAGCCGGGTCGAGCAGGGGCGAGACGGGCCGGACACAAGCATGGCGAGGAACAGCGCACGTATCGCGCCTGCCGTCCCAAGGTGCAAACCCCGCCACTCGGGGGTGGGGGCGTGGCCGTCACAGATGAGGACGTCCGGGCCCGCTGCCAGGTTCCGGGGCGATCAGAACTACCCCTGGTCATCATCGATTACGTACCCAGCATGCCCGAAATGACGCTCCCTCTGGGACTTCACCCCGAGAACACCCCCTGTCGAGCACACCCAGTCGACCGCAAATAGCCGCCATAGGGTGCATTTTTTGGCCAACTTATGAGTCACTTGGACACCACAGATCCCGCAGGGACAATGCTGGACATGGCCTTACTTGTGCGTGTACATGTGGATGCTACGTGTACACGTGGATGCACTGATAGCGGCGCAGAATGACATGGGGGTTTGCGATGCTATTCGACGAAACGCACCGGCGGGAAAGCCGACTGCCATGAGCGCCCCGCACCTGCCGAAAGTGGCTGGAATCGATCCCATGATTCCTGTTTCAGCGCACACTGCCGGTTCTCTGTCCGAAGTACCGGCCGCCCCCGGAGCGTTCATCCAGGACCGGCTGGCCGGCTGGGTCTCCGACCTCACCACGCTGCACGAACTCACCGAGCGACTGGCCAGAACCAGCACGCTCGACGATGCGCTGCACGAACTGCTGGACGCCGGAGCCGCCCTGGTCGGCGCCCGCCGCGGTCTGGTCGTCTTCGAACCGTCCGACCACCGCGGCCCCGTAAGCACCATCGGCCTCGGATTCACCCATGCCGAGCTCGGGCACATCGAGACGGTGCCGCGCAGCGCCACCTCCTACGGCCGGATCCTGGAAGGGCTCCCGGACGCCGAAGGCGCGCAGACCACCCCCGATCTACTCGGCGACACCAGCCTGGATCCCCGCCGCCGCGAGGTCGCCGCCCGGCTCGGATACGCCGCCAGCCACGCCCTGCCACTCACCGCCGAGGCGACCGGCAGACTGGGTGCCGCCGTCTGGCTGTACGACGAACCCGCCGAACCACTGGAACGCCAGTGCCATCTCATCAGCCTCTACGCCGGATACGCCGGCGAGCATCTGGCCAGGCTGCTGGAGTTGGAGCGGGCCAGGGCAGATGTCGCCACCGTCACGGAGGAGCTGCTGCCCAGCCGACTGCCCCGGGTCACCGGCGTACAGCTGGCCGCACGCCATCGCACGGCACCGCAGGGCGGCGGCGACTGGTACGACGCGCTGGCGCTGCCGGAAGGTGCGCTCGGTCTCGCCGTGGGCTCGGTGAACGGCTCCGGCCCGAGCGCCCTGGCCGCCATGGGCAGGCTGCGTGCCGGTCTGCGGGCGTATGCGGTGATGGAGGGCGAGGATCCGGTAGCCGTGCTCTCGGATCTGGAACTGCTGCTGCGGCTGACCGAACCCGCCCGTTCGGCAACCGCCCTGTTCGCCTACTGCGAACCCGCCCGCCGCAAGATCCTGCTGGCCGGCGCCGGCCACACCCCGCCACTCGTGATCGGCGACCGGCGCACCGAGTTCATCGAGACCTCGGTCTCCGCGCCGCTGGGCATGCTCGCCTGCTGGGAAGCGCCCAGTGTGGAGATCACTCCCGCGCCCGGCGAGACCGTACTCCTCTACACCGACGGGCTGCTGCGCCGCACCGGCGACTCGATGGACCGGGCGTTCGCACGGCTCCACACGGCGGCTGCGTGCGTACCGAAGGCGCTGCGTGACGACGCCGGGTCCGTTGCCGACCATGTGCTGCGGACCGTGCTGCCGAACGGGCTCGACCAGGGCGACAGCACGGAGGACGTGGTCATTCTGGCCGCGCGCTTCGACTGAGCCGGCCACCCCGCCCCGACTGCGCTGTGCAACCCGCCCCGGCCAAGCCGTGTAACAGGTCTTCCGGCCCTGTGCCCCCTTCCGTACGCCCGTACGATGGACGGGGTCCAGTGTCATATCAAGGAGAGACAAATCGTGGCTGAGGAGCTCACCCCGGAGAACCCGGAGACCGAAGAAGAAGAGACGGTCAAGCAGCGGAAGAACGGCCTGTACCCGGGCGTCTCCGATGAACTCGCCGCGAACATGAAGTCCGGTTGGGCCGATACCGAGCTGCACGGCCTCGAACCCATCGCCCAGGCCGAGCACACCGCCGCCCGCCGCGCCGCGCTCTCCGCGCGCTTCCCCGGTGAGCGTCTGGTCATCCCCGCAGGCAAGCTGAAGACCCGCTCCAATGACACCGAGTACGCCTTCCGCGCCTCCACCGAGTACGCGTACCTCACCGGCGACCAGACCCAGGACGGCGTCCTCGTACTGGAGCCGACCCAGGACGGGCACGAGGCAACCATCCACCTGCTGCCGCGCTCCAACCGCGAGAACGGCGAGTTCTGGCTCGACGGTCAGGGCGAACTGTGGGTCGGCCGCCGTCACTCCCTCGCCGAGGCCGAGCAGCTGCTTGGCATTCCGGCGAAGGACGTGCGCGAGCTCCCGGCCGCGCTGGTCGAGGCCACCGGCCCGGTCCGTAACGTCCGCGGCCACGACGCCGGCATCGAGGCCGCGCTGACCGACAAGGTCACCGCGGAGCGCGACGAGGAACTGCGCGTCTTCCTCTCCGAGGCCCGACTGGTCAAGGACGCCTTCGAGATCGCGGAACTGCAGAAGGCCTGCGACGCCACCGCACGCGGCTTCGAGGATGTCGTCAAGGTTCTCGACAAGGCCGAGGCGACGAGCGAGCGCTACATCGAGGGCACCTTCTTCCTGCGCGCCCGCATCGAGGGCAATGACATCGGCTACGGCTCGATCTGCGCGGCCGGCCCTCACGCCACCACCCTGCACTGGGTGCGCAACGACGGCGCGGTGCGCTCCGGCGAGTTGCTGCTGCTCGACGCCGGTGTGGAGACCAATGACCTCTACACCGCCGACGTGACGCGCACCCTTCCGATCAACGGCACGTTCACGCCGCTGCAGCGGAAGATCTATGACGCCGTGTACGAGGCCCAGGAAGCGGGCATCGCAGCCGTCAAGCCCGGTGCCGACTACCGCGACTTCCACGACGCCGCGCAGCACGTGCTCGCCGAGAAGCTCGTCGAGTGGGGCCTGCTGGGCGACCTGTCCGTGGACAAGGTCCTGGAGCTGGGCCTCCAGCGCCGCTGGACGCTGCACGGCACCGGCCACATGCTCGGCATGGACGTCCACGACTGCGCCGCCGCGCGGACCGAGACGTACGTCAACGGAACGCTTGAGCCCGGCGTATGCCTCACGGTCGAGCCCGGTCTCTACTTCCAGACCGACGACCTGACCGTCCCCGAGGAGTACCGGGGCATCGGCGTCCGGATCGAGGACGACATCCTCGTCACCGAGGACGGCAACCGGAACCTCTCCGACAAGCTGCCGCGCCGGGCCGACGAGGTCGAGGCGTGGATGGCTCAGCTCAAGGGCTGATCCGGAACGTCCGGCAACGGACCTCCAGGCGTCGAAGGGCGCCCCGCTCAGGACACCATGAGCAGGGCGCCCTTCCGCCATTTCAGGACCTTGTCGAAACTCACCACGGCGCCACGGCCGGGACGGTTGCCGAAGTGGACGTGATCGGCAAGCTGCTCGATCAGACAGAGACCCCGGCCGTCCTCCGCACTGAGCGACGGGTACAGCTGGGGATCGTGCTGCTGCGCGGAAGTACGCAGCGTGCACCGGGCGGGGAAACCGGGCCCCGAATCGACAACTTCGATACGGCACTTCTCGCTGTCCAGATAAGCGGTGACCCGGTACTGCCCACAGGCCGCCCCCGTCGGCTCGTCCCATACGTCCCACGGATCCCGGCCGATGCTCTGTTCACCCTGGGCCCTGTGATCACCGCCGTGCTCAACAGCGTTGGCACAGGCCTCGCTGAGCGCGACCGAAAGGTCGAAGGAGATCTCCGGATCCACGCCCGCGGTCTCCATCGCGCCCAGCAGGAAACGACGGGCGAGCGGAACACTCGCAGCCTCGCGCCGCAAATGGAGGGACCACCAGATGCTCATGCTCCAGCCTCCTGGCTGCGGCTCGACATACCGATACGTATTGCCGCGCAGGACCGTTCGTAAGCACAGACCGGATGTGAGACCGCTCATTCGGCGGATACCAGCACTCCATACACCCGTGTATGCCAGACCCGGCCGGATGGCCCCGACCGGTGTCCAAACCGGTCACAGCGGCCCCGGCCCGCATCCAATCGGACGGAAAGTGACCTTCCGGACCTGCCGTACGGAGTCCCGGGGCACGGTGCGATGATGACCCCGCCATGTCTATGCCTGTCGCACGCGCCGGAGCCGGTCTGCGGCTCCTGAGGGCCGCGGTGTTCACCGCGGTCTGTGTCGCGCTGTCCGCGGCAGGTCACTCCCTGGCTTCCTGCGCGGCTGTCCCCTGGTGGACCCTGCTCGCCGGATTCCTGGGGATCTTCGCGGTGACGGCGCCGCTCGCCGGACGCGAGCGCTCACTGCCGTCCATCGCCGCCGTGCTGGCCGGCGGACAGATCGCCCTGCACATCCTCTTCGGCGTGGGTACGCACACCACCTCGACGGACACCGCGGCGGGCGACGACTCACTGATCCGGTTCGCGGCAAGCCTCGTGTGCGGCCTGGGCCCCACACAGTTGAACGCCGCCGAAGCGCACCGCATCGTCACCACCGCGGGCATCGACCCGGCGTCGGTGACGGCCGGCGGACACCAGCACACGGCCTCCGCAACCGGCTCGGACCCGGCCGCCCTCGCCGGTCTGCTGCCCAGCCTGCCCATGCTGCTCGGCCACCTGCTGGCCGCCGTTGCCACCGGCTGGCTGCTGCGACGCGGCGAGATCGCCCTGTTCCGGCTGGCCCGGCTCTCCGCGCACGGCGCCCAGCAGGTCGCGGCCGGAGCCCGGTTGCGTGCGCTGCGCGCCGCGCTCGCGCTCGTGAACGCCCTGCGCGCCGGACTTCCCGGGAGCGCGGCAACCGGGCCGCGCACCCCCCGTACCGCGGCCGACGCCCCGGCCCCGGCCACCGGGGACCCCTTGCAGCACATGGTGATCAGGCGCGGGCCGCCACCCGTATACGCACTCGCAGCCTGACGCGACACCCTCCACTCGATGCACGCACGACTCGGCTCACGCACCCACCCGGTGCCGTGCGAGTAGGCATACGCACGCCGCACATGAGGTAGAGGTGTCGCGATGTCGTCGCGCACCCGCGCGTCGGACCACCTTTCCTTCGTGCTTCCGTGGAGAGATTCCTGTCATGAACGTTTCCCGCATCGCCTTCGTCGGCGGCATCGCCGCGTCCACCGTGCTGATCCTCGCCGGTACGGCCTCCGCGCACGTCAGCGTGCAGCCCCAGGGCGAAGCCGCCAAGGGCGGTTACGCCACCGTCAACTTCAAGGTTCCCAACGAGCGCGACGACGCCTCGACGACCAAGGTCGAGGTCAACTTCCCGACCGACCATCCGCTGGCCTCCGTCATGCCGCAGGCCGTGCCCGGCTGGGACATCGAGGTCACCAAGAGCAAGCTGGCCAAGCCGCTCGAGATGCACGGCCAGAAGATCAACGAGGCCGTCTCCAAGGTCACCTGGACGGCCAAGGGCGACAAGGACGAGCGCGGCATCCGCCCGGGCGGCTTCCAGCAGTTCCCGCTCTCCATCGGCCAGCTTCCCGAGGACGCCGACCAGCTGGTGTTCAAGGCCATCCAGACGTACGACAACAAGGAAGTCGTCCGCTGGATCGAGGAGCAGAAGGACGGTGCCGCCGAGCCCGAGAGCCCGGCACCGGTCCTCAAGCTGACCGCGGCGACCACCGACGAGCACAGCGCAGCCGCCGGCGCCACCGCGAAGGCAGCGGACAAGCAGACGACGGCCGCGGCGGACGAGTCCTCCAGTGACACCACGGCCCGCGTCCTCGGCATCGTCGGCATCGTCATCGGCGCCGCGGGGGTGGTCTTCGGCGTCCTCGCCGGCCGCCGCCGCACCGCCTGACCCACAGCCCCATCAGCCCCACCGACCCACCAGGAATCAGTGCTCCATGCGTAAGAAAACGGTGCTGGCCGCGGCGTTCGTCGCCGCGGCCGCGCTCACCCTGTCCGCCTGCGGCAGCAGCGACGACGGCGCGAAGAAGCCCGTCGCCGATGTGTCCGTCCAGGCCAAGACCAAGGCCGCGACGGTACTCGACCAGCCGTTCACCAAGCCCGACCTCGTCCTCACCGACACCCACGGCAAGAAGTACGACCTCCGTGAGCAGACCAAGGGCAAGCCGACGCTGATCTACTTCGGCTACACCCACTGCCCAGACATCTGCCCGCTCGTCATGAGCAACATCGCCATCGCCAAGAAGTCCCTCCCCAAGGCCGACCAGGACAAGCTCCAGGTCGTCTTCGTGACCACCGACCCCGAGCGGGACACCCCGTCCTCGCTCGACAGCTGGCTCAAGGCCCAGGACCCGTCCTTCATCGGCCTCACCGGCGACTTCCCGACCATCCAGGCGGGCGCGCGCCAGATCGGCATCGGCGTCGACGCGCCGAAGAAGGAGAAGGACGGCACGGTCGTCTCGATGCACGGCTCCCAGGTCATCGCGTTCTCCCCGAAGACCGACCAGGGGTACCTCGTGTACGGCGAGGACACCTCGCCCGACGACTACGCCAAGGACCTCCCCGAGATCATCAAGGGGGAGACTCCGTGAACCGCCGCACCACCCTCGCCGGCGTCATCGCCCTCACCACCGGACTGACGCTGACGGGGTGCTCGTCCTCGGACAGCAAGCCCGAGCTGAAGGTGACCGGCGCGTTCATGCCGCAGCCCGTCAGCGACATGGCGGCCGGTTTCCTCGTCGTCAAGAACAGCGGCGGCACGTCCGACCGGCTCACCTCGGTCACCAGCCCGATCTCGGACGATGTCACGATCCACGAGACGAAGAACCAGACGATGCGCATGGTGACGTCCTTCGAGGTGCCTGCGGGCGGCGAGCTGGATCTGGAACGCGGCGGGAACCACATCATGTTCATGAAGCTCAAGCAGCAGCCCAAGCAGGGCGAGAAGGTGCCCGTGGAACTGCATTTCGAGAAGGCCGACCCGATAAAGGTCGACCTTCCCGTGAAGGAGACCACCCACAACCCGAAAAAGCAGTAAGGGACCGACTCGCCATGACAGCCACCGCCCCGTACTTCGGACCGTCCCCGTCCACTCACGCGCCACGCCGGCCACTCGCCGCGGCCGCACTCCTCGCCGCCCTTGTCGGCATGGTGTTCGGCCTGCTGCTGGGCGGCGCGGGCCCCGCGTCCGCGCATGCCGCGCTCACCGGGAGCGATCCGCAGGATGGGGCGGTGGTCGACACCGCTCCCAAGGAAGTCACCCTCACCTTCTCCGAGCAGGTCGCCATGGGCGACGACTCCATCAGAGTCCTGGACCCGGGCGGCAAGCGCGCCGACACCGGCGCCGCACCACGTGATCTGCAGAGCGGCTCCACCGTGAAGTACGGCGTCTCACTGCACACCGGGCTGCCCGACGGTACGTACACCGTCGCCTGGCAAGCAGTCTCCGCGGACAGCCACCCCGTCTCGGGCGCCTTCACCTTCTCCGTCGGAGCCCCTTCCAAGACCACCGTCGCCCTCCCGACGGACGAGTCCGGGGGCGGCCTCGTCGGCACCCTCTACGGCATCGCGCGCTACGCCGCGTACGCCGGTTTCATCCTGCTGGCCGGCGGCGCCGCCTTCGTACTGGCCTGCTGGCAGCGCGGGGCGGGTGCACGCCCCCTGCAACGCCTGGTCGTACGCGGCTGGATGACCCTCACCGCGGCCACCCTGGCCATGCTGCTCCTGCGCAATCCGTACACCGGCTCCGGGAAGCTCGCGGACGCCTTCGACCTCGACGGTCTGAAGGCCGTGCTCGACACCAAGCCCGGGGCAGCACTCGTATCCCGGCTGCTGCTTCTCGGCGCCTCCGCACTCTTCGTCGCCGTGCTGTTCGGGGCATACGCGAAGCGCGAGGACGAGCGCGAGAAGAAGGACCTCACCTTCGGGCTGGCCATCGGCGGCACGGTGATCGCCGCCGGGATCGCCGGGACCTGGGCACTCGCCGAACACGCCTCGACCGGGATCCAGCCGGGCATCGCCATGCCGGTCGACGTGCTGCACTTGCTGGCCGCCGCGGCCTGGCTGGGCGGGCTGGCGGCCCTGCTGGTCGCGCTGTACCGGACACCGGACATCGAAGCCGCAGCCGTACGGCGCTTCTCCCGCATCGCGTTCGGCAGCGTGCTCGTGCTCAGCGCAACCGGGATCTACCAGTCCTGGCGCCAGGTCGGCACCTGGTCCGCACTCACCGGCACCAGGTACGGGCAACTGCTGCTCGTGAAGGTGGGGCTCGTTGCCCTCCTGGTCGGGATCGCCTGGATCTCGCGTCGCTGGACCGCACGGCTGGTCACGAGCGGAGCCGGCGGCGAAGGAGCGGAGCCCCGGGCCGACGCCAGGGACGAAGTCGAAGTCGAGGAGTCCCGGGCCCCGGGCACATCGGACGCCGTGGCCGAGGACCCCGCGCGGGCGGCCCAGCTCGCCCGGCAGAGGGCCGCCGTGGCCACCGCCGAGAAGAAGCGGCTCCGCGATGCCGACCCCGACCGGTCCGGGCTCCGCCGTTCGGTGCTGGCGGAAGCAGGGGTCGCCGTGGCCCTGTTGGCCGTGACGACCGTACTGACCTCGACCGAGCCTGGACGTACCGAAGAAGAGGCGGCCCGCACCTCGACGGCGGCAGCCGCCCCCGCGGCCGAAGGCCCGGTCAATCTGACGCTGCCCTTCGACACAGGCGGCAAGAACGGCAAGGGAACGGTGCGGATGGACATCGACCCCGCCCGTACCGGCACCAATGAACTCCACATCTGGATCGACAGCGTCGACGGCAAGGCCATGGACGTTCCCGAGCTGAAGCTCGCCTTCACTCTGGGGTCCAAGGACATCGGCCCGCTCCCCGTCGTCCCTGTCCGGCTCACCGAGGGCCACTGGACCGCGAGCAACGTCCAGATCCCGATGGCGGGCAACTGGAAGGTCGCGGTGACCGTGCGTACGTCGGACATCGATCAGACGACCATCGACAAGAACGTGAAGATCGGCTGAGCAGGATCGTGAGCGGAAACAGCAACAGGAAGACCTCCGCAGGCAGCGGGGACGACAAAGCCCGTGGCAGCGGCGCCATCTCCCGGAGGCGGCTGCTCGGCAGCGCGGGCGCGGCCGGTGCGACCGGGCTGGTACTGGGTGCGGCGGGCGGCGCGACCGGCTATGCAGCGACCCGGACCGACGAGCCGACCGCTCTGACCGCGGTCGGCTCCACCCAGGTGATGTTTCACGGGAAACATCAATCGGGGATCACCACTCCGCTTCAGGCCTGCGGCCATCTCGTCGCCTTCGATCTGGCGCCCGGTGCGGGACGGAAGGAAGCAGCTGCCCTGATGCGCCGATGGTCGGCCGTGGCCCGGCGCCTGATGGCCGGCGAAACCGCCGACAGCGGCACGGCGGACGGCGGCGCCCATGACACCGGGATCGCGCTGGATGCCGGACCGTCCTCGCTGACCGTCACCTTCGGCTTCGGCCGCACCTTCTTCGAGCGCACCAGTCTGGTCGGCCACCGGCCACCGGGACTCGACCCCCTGCCGCCGTTCTCCTCCGACCACATCGACGCCAAGCGCTCCAACGGTGACCTCTGGGTACAGATCGGCGCCGACGACGCACTCGTCGCCTTCCACGCGCTGCGTGCCGTGCAGAAGGAGGCCGCCCCGGCCGCCAGGGCCCGCTGGCAGATGAACGGCTTCAACCGATCCCCCGGCGCCACCGCACAGCCGATGACCGCCCGCAATCTGATGGGCCAGATAGACGGCACCGGTAACCCGAAGCCCGCCGAGAGCAACTTCGACCGGCGCATCTTCGTACCGGCCGGGAACGATACGAAGTACGACTGGCTGGCAGGCGGCTCATATGCGGTCGTCCGGCGGATCAGGATGCTGCTCGACGACTGGGAGAAGCTCCCGGTGGAGCGACAGGAGCAGGTCATAGGGCGCGGCAAGGAGGACGGCGCTCCGCTGAGCGGTGGCACCGAGACCACCGCGATGGACCTCGACAAGGCGGGCCCCGACGGCAAGCTCCTGATCCCGGACAACGCCCACGCCCGGATTTCCTCCCCCGAAAAGAACAGCGGCGCGGCCATGCTGCGGCGCCCCTTCTCGTACCACGACGGCATCTCGGCGGACGGCACTCCGGACGCCGGACTGCTGTTCATCTGCTGGCAGGCGGATCCGCTGCGGGGGTTCGTTCCGGTACAGCGCAAACTGGACCGCGGCGATGCCCTGTCGCCGTTCATCCGGCACGAGGCCAGCGGCCTGTTCGCGGTGCCGGGCGGTGCGGCGGACGGCGAATACGTGGGTCAGCGGCTACTGGAGTCCTGAGAGACCGGGGCGCATTAGGGTGACGGTATGTCCGCCACGCGCTACGCATATCTCGGCCCTGAAGGCACTTTCACCGAGGTCGCCCTCCGTACGCTCCCGGAAGCCGCCACCCGCGAACTCGTCCCGATGGTCTCCGTACCGGTGGCTCTGGACGCGGTACGCAGCGGGGCCGCCGCGGCAGCGCTCGTACCGATCGAGAACTCCGTCGAGGGCGGCATCAACGCGACGCTCGACGAGCTGACCACCGGCGAACCGCTGATGATCTACCGCGAGGTGCTGCTCTCCATCACCTTCGCGCTGCTGGTGCGGCCGGGCACCAAGCTGTCCGACATCAAATCGGTCACCGCGCACCCGGCCGCACAGCCGCAGGTGCGCAACTGGATGGCCGCCCATCTCCCGGACGCCGTATGGGAGTCGGCGGCCTCCAACGCCGACGGTGCCCGGCTGGTGCAGGAGGGACGGTACGACGCCGCCTTCGCCGGTGAGTTCGCGGCGGCGACCTACGGTCTCGAACCGCTGGTGACCGATATCCATGACGCGGTGAACGCGCAGACCCGCTTCGTCCTGGTGGGCCGCCCCGCCCGGCCGGCGGCGCCGACGGGTGCGGACAAGACGTCGGTGGTCATCTGGCTGGGCGAGGACCACCCCGGTGCGCTGCTCGAACTGCTTCAGGAGTTCGCGGTGCGCGGGGTGAACCTGATGCTGATCCAGTCGCGGCCGACCGGGGCCGGCATCGGGAACTACTGCTTCGCGGTGGACGCCGAGGGGCACATCGCGGACCGCCGGGTCGGCGAGGCGTTGATGGGGCTGAAGCGGATCTGCCCGAAGGTACGGTTCCTCGGCTCGTACCCGCGGGCCGGGGTGGCGATGCAGGATGTACGGCCGCTGCGGGCGGGGACGTCGGACGCGGAGTTCACGGAGGCCTCCGACTGGCTGGCCCGCAATCTGGACGGCCGGGGCTGACGGCGGTCCGGGACTGTCGGTCACGGGGCCGACGGTCCCGGGTGTCGGTGCGCCCGGGTGTCGGTGCGCCCGGGTGTCGGTGCGCCCGGGTGTCGGTGCGCCCGAACCGCCCGTGCTATCTCCCGCTTTTCATCATCCACAGAGTTATCCACAGGGGTGGTTCTCGACCTGGGGACAAGTCGACACTCCGCTGCGACATGGTCGACATATCACTCCAGTCGACTCAGATGCATCCACAGGCCGGCAGGTCGCCCGGATTGCCCCGTGTCACCTGAATTCCATTGATCAACTCCTTTGGACGGCGAATTCCCACCCGAACGAGCGTCTGAAGTGGGTTTGAACGGGCAATCCATGAGCCCTCGCGCGGCTTTCGGAATGGCCTCTTCCGGCGTCCACAGATCTTCCTCACAGCCTGTGGATAACTTTGAGAGACGTCAACGCCTGTGGACAAGTGACGCCCAACTCCCCTGCCGGACAAGGCAGATACGTCAAGACGGTCGACACCTTCTGCCCCATTCAGGGGAGTAAACTCTTTTCATTGACGATCGAGATCAACTCCAGCCACGTAATACGCTCCAGCATTACCAATTCAGGCAATTCGGGCAAAGTGACACGCTTGGCAATATCGGTTCGAGCTGGAGAAGCGCACACCGGTAGCCTGGAGGGGTGATTGACCTTCGCCTGCTCCGTGAGGACCCCGACCGTGTTCGCGCCTCCCAGCGCGCCCGTGGGGAGGACGTCGCGCTCGTCGACGCCCTTCTCTCCGCCGACGAGCGGCGCAGGTCGTCCGGCGTCCGCTTCGACGAACTCCGCTCCGAGCAGAAATCGCTCGGCAAACTCATCCCCAAGGCTTCGCCCGAGGAGCGTGCCGAGCTCCTCAAGAAGGCCGAGCAGCTGAAGGCCGAAGTCAAGGCGGCCGACGCGGCACAGGACGAGGCCGACGCCGAGGCCAAGAGCCTGATGCTCCAGCTCGGCAACATCGTCCACGAGGACGTGCCGGTCGGTGGCGAGGAGGACTTCGTCGTCCTGGAGACACACGGCACGATCCGTGACTTCGGGGCCGAGGGCTTCGAGCCCAAGGACCACCTGGAGCTCGGCGAGAAGCTCGGCGCCATCGACATGGAGCGTGGCGCCAAGGTCTCCGGTTCGCGCTTCTACTACCTGACGGGTGTCGGCGCGCTGCTGGAGCTCGCCCTCGTCAACGCAGCGATCGCGCAGGCCACCGAGGCCGGCTTCGTCCCGATGCTGACGCCTGCGCTGGTCCGCCCGCGCGCCATGGAGGGCACCGGCTTCCTCGGCCAGGCCGCGGAGAACGTGTACCACCTGGAGAAGGACGACTTCTACCTGGTCGGCACCTCCGAGGTCCCGCTCGCCGCGTACCACATGGACGAGATCATCGAGGCCGACAAGCTGCCGCTGCGGTACGCGGGCTTCTCACCGTGCTTCCGCCGCGAGGCCGGTACGTACGGCAAGGACACCCGGGGCATCTTCCGTGTCCACCAGTTCGACAAGGTCGAGATGTTCTCGTACGTCGACCCGGCGGACGCGGAGGCCGAGCACCGCAGGCTCCTGGACTGGGAGAAGCAGTGGCTCACCGCTCTTGAGCTGCCCTTCCAGGTGATCGATGTCGCCACCGGCGATCTGGGGGCCTCGGCCTCCCGCAAGTTCGACTGCGAGGCGTGGATCCCGACGCAGGGCAAGTACCGCGAGCTGACGTCCGCTTCGAACTGCGACGGTTTCCAGGCGCGCCGTCTCTCCGTCCGGATGCGTGACGGTAAGAAGGTCCAGCCGCTGGCGACGCTGAACGGCACGCTGTGCGCCGTACCGCGCACAATCGTGGCGATCCTGGAGAACCACCAGCTGGCCGACGGCTCCGTACGAGTGCCCGAGGTGCTCCGGCCGTTCCTGGGCAGGCGCGAGGTTCTGGAGCCGGTCGCCAAGTGACCTTTCCGTACAAGCTCGTCGCGACCGATCTCGACGGCACTCTGCTGCGTAACGACGACACGGTCTCCGAGCGCACCCGTGAGGCACTGGCCGCGGTCACCGCGGCCGGTGCCGCGCACATCATCGTCACCGGTCGCGCTGTCCCGTGGACCCGGCACATCCTGGATGACCTGGGTTACGAGGGGCTCGCGGTCTGCGGCCAGGGCGCGCAGGTCTACCACGCGGGTGAGCGCAAGCTGCTGACCTCTCTGACGCTGGACCGGCAGCTCGCCGGTCTCGCGCTGTCCAAGGTCGAGGCCGAGGTCGGCCCGCTGGCGCTGGCGGCGAGCCGCGACGGGCTCGACGGCGAAGTGCTGGTCGGCCCCGGCTACCGCGTACAGGAAGGGCCGCTTCCGGCTGTCTTGGCGGAGGACCCGGCCGAGTTGTGGTCCGCCCCCCTGAACAAGGTCTACATCCAGCATCCCGATCTCGACGACGACGCACTGGCGAAGGCCGCGCGATCGGCCGTCGGCAACCTGGTCGACGTGGTCATGGCCGGTCCTGGTGTGGTGGAGATCCTGCCGCTGGGACTGAGCAAGGCGACCGGACTCTCGCTGGCCGCGCGCCGGCTGGGGCTGAAGGCCGCTGACACTCTGGCCTTCGGTGACATGCCGAACGACATCCCGATGTTCACCTGGGCACAGCGGGGTGTGGCAATGGCCAATGCGCATGAGGATCTGAAGGCCATGGCCCAGGAGATCACCGTGTCCAACGAGGATGACGGCATCGCAGTGGTGCTGGAGCGACTGCTCCAGTCGTACGGGTAAAGGCAGAGGTACGGGCGCGGGCGGCTGGATCGGCTGTTCCACTCGTACTGGTACCCGACACTGCTGCTGCGGAGGATGCGCGGATCGAACGCGCGCGGGGTTCACGGCCCCGACGACGGCTTAGCAAGCCGCTGCCTTACCACTCGGCCAATCCTCCGGGAGGGCGGCCGCACGATGCGCGGAAACCGCCCTGGGCGTCCTGCTCCGATCGGCACGGCGGAGTCGTCGGTGACTACTCCAATGCCGGCTCGGGCCCGCCCTGCTGGGAACTCGACGGACTCGGACTCTCGGTCATCATCGCGCTCCTCTCCCGGCCCGTGGCGTGCATGTCGGCGTGCGTCCGTTGTTGTCGGGGGCGTGCTGCACCGGTTCCGGCGTGTGCTGCACCAACTACTCTGACCGGCACGGCCTTTCGGTGCCACACATTTTCCGGGCAATACCGAAAGGCCGTGAACGGCCTTCGGATCAGCGCTGCTTGTTGCGGCGGCTCAGATCCTTCAGGTGACGGGCGAGATCGTCCATCCTTCCGTCGTTGCGGACGATGTCCTCGGACAGGTGGCCCAGCCGCACGCTCATGGCGCCGATGACCTGATGTGTGATGTCCATCCTCCGGTCGAGGCTGTCGAGCTGGTGCGACATCCGGTTGAGGACGGGTCCGAGCTCCTGAAGCGCGCTGCCCACTCCTGCGAGGCAGCTCTCGACCCGGGTGACGCGGTGTTCGAGCGAGGCACAGCCCGCACGCAGATCGTGCTCGGCGTCGAGCAGATACGTACGGACGCATCGGGCGATGTCGCTGTCGCGAAGAAGCATCGCGACATTGAGCACGGTCCTGCGGGTGTAGAGGGTGAGCTGAGTGACGGCCTGTGGATAACTTTCGACCTCTTCACTGCCCCATAGGGACACCATGTCCCTATGGAATTCCCGCAGATCAGAGCCACGAAGCAGCCTGAGTCCGTTTTCTGTGACCTCGGCTCGATGCCGCTGGGTGACCTTCTTGATGACCTCTGTGGATACTTCGAAGTAACGAGCCACATCCTCTGTGCGAAGGTGAATTCCGTCCGGGAGCATGACAAGGCTCTTGACCTTGTCGAGGACGTCGACGCGCCCCATCTGCTCGACGCGCAGCGCACGCGATTCGAGCAGGGCAACCTCCGTGGGCATGAACATGCCTTCCAATCGTGAAGCCGACGATGGACAGCCCTGTCCCGGGCTTGAGGGGCGGAGGACGCTCACGGTTGCCACTCACTCAATGACCGACCCGGCGGGTACTCCCTCACCGGCATCGGCAATCCCTGATTCACGAAAGCTACGACGCCACAGATTCCAGTTACCTCCACGCACCCTGCACAACGAACCGATAACCGTACAGTTACGCGTACTACTGTCCGAAATGCGTCAACCCCCGCCCAGGAGACGAGGGTTGACGAGGATCGAAGTGATCAGAAACGGAGCACGGCAGAGGTATCCGGGAACCCCCCGATCACTCCTCGCCGGCCAGTTTCAGTGTGCGCAGCTTCTGACCCGCGTACCAGGTCGCCACCACCGTGACCGCCACCAGCAGGACCGTCGCGACCGGCAGCCCGACATCGGAGGTGATCGTGCCGGCCCCGCCGACCTTCTCGGCAACCGCGAGGGACCACTGCTGAACGCTGAGCGTGCGTGCCCCTGGCACCAGGGTGCCGAACAGGGCCTCCCACACCAGCGCGTAGACGAGGCCGAAGACGACCGCGTGCCGGCTGACGGTGCCCAGCAGCAGGAACAGCGAGCTGTACGCGATCGAGGCGACCAGCGCCGCGATGGTGTAAGCCACCGCGATCTGCTGGCCGTTTCCGTTGAGGATCAGCCCGGCGATCAGCGTGGGCAGTGCGGAGAAGACCATCGTGACGGCGATGGCCACGATCAGCTTGGTGAAGATGATCGTCGGCCGCTTCACCGGCTTGGCCAACAGATAGACGATCGATCCGTCGTCGATCTCGGGACCGATGGCTCCGGTTCCGGCGATCACGCCGATCAGCGGCACCATCGTGGCGATGGCGAAGCCGCCCAGCACATCCGAGGCGACCTGGTCATCGGCTCCGGCGAACGCCCGTACCGCCACGGCGATGATCACCAGCAGCGCCGGCAGGACGAAGAGGATGGCGGCCCGGCGCCGGCCGAGCAGGGCCCGGTAGGTGAGCCGGGCGACTGTGGGGTCGTACATGACGCTTCACAGCTCCTTTCAGGCCACTACTCAGGCCGCTACGAGATAGGAAAAGACCGATTCGAGGGACTCATCGGACGGCGAAACGGTCAGAAGGCGAATTCCGTGGTCACGTGCGACCTTCGGCAGCAACTCGGTGAAGCGTCCGAAGTCGACCGCCTGGATACGCAGGGCCTGTTCGCCCAGGTCCACCTCGATACCGGCCGTCGACGGGTCGGCGATGAGCGCGGCAGCGAGGGCGCGGTCGTCGCTGGAACGTACGAGATAGCGGTGCGGGCGGTCCGTCATCAGCCGACGGATCTTCCGGAAGTCACCGGATGCCGCGTGCCGTCCCGCCACGATCACCTCGATGTGCGAGGCGAGTTGTTCGACCTCTTCGAGGATGTGGGAGGAGAAGAGCACGGTACGGCCCTCCGCCCCCATCCGCCGCAGCAGCGCCATCAACTGCATCCGCTGGCGCGGGTCCATCCCGTTGAACGGCTCGTCGAGCAGCAGCACCGACGGCTCGTGGACCAGGGCGGACGCCATCTTCACGCGCTGGCGCATGCCCTTGCTGTACGTCGAGATCTTGCGGTCCTGCGCGTACTCCATCTCGACCGTGGCCAGCGCCTTCTGCGCCGCCGCATCGCCGAGTCCCTGCAGTTCCGCATTGGCGACGACGAATTCGCGGCCGGTCAGGAAGTCGTACATCCCTTCCCGTTCCGGCACGATCCCGATCTCCTTGTACACCACTTCATTGCGCCAGATCGGCCGGCCGTCGAGCGTGACAGTGCCGGTCGACGGGGCGAGGAAACCGGCCATCATGTTGATCAGCGTGGACTTTCCCGCGCCGTTGGGGCCGAGCAGCCCGGTGACACCCGGGCCCACCGTCATGCTCACGTCGTTGACGGCGACCACATTGCCGAACCAGCGCGAGGTGTGGTCGATCTCGATGGTGGTCACAGCCCGACCCTCCGGTAGCGGCGCATCAGTACGGCGTACGAGCCGGCGACGAGCGCGAGAACAACGATCAGATAGACGACGCCGGCCCCAGCCCCCGGACCTTCCCCTCCGGGGAAGGCTGAATTGGCCCCGAGGAACGCGGTCTGTACACCACCGATCAGCGTGATGGGGGAGAAGAGCCCCAGCCACTCGATGGCCCCCGTCGAACCCGTCTGCCAGGCAATGGCCTGGACCGTGGAGACCGCGCCGTAGGAGATGGTCAGTACGGCGATCACCGCGGCGACACCGAAACCGCGGCGCGGTGTCAGCGCGGCCATCACCAGGCCCAGTCCGGCGAAGAGCACGGACAACAGCCCGACCGAAACCAGCCCCTGTCCGAACCCCTTGGTCTGCTCGGCGAAGTCGAACTTCCCCAGCAGTGCGCCCGCATAGAGGATGACGAGCGGCGCCCCGGTGAGGATGAAGAGCGCGGACGCCATGGCCGCCAGCTTCGCGACGACATAGTCGACCCGCTCGATCGGCCGCGAGAAGTACAGCGGCACGCTCTTGAAGCGCAGGTCACGGGAGACCGACTGCGGTGCCTGCGAGGCGAGGAAGAGTCCGATGACGGCCTGCAGATAGATCGCGAACGCCGTGTACTTGATCGGCAGAGCCGTGGCCCCCGGGGCGGCGATGGCGACCGCGACGATGATCGCCGCGACCATGCACATCACACCGAACAGCAGCATCGGCAGCACCTTGGACTTCGCGGAACGCCCCAGTCCGAAGGAACCCCGCAGGGACTGCGAGTAGAGCGAGCGCCGCGCATAACTGCGGCCCAGCCGCGTGCCGTCGTAGGAGCGGTACCCGATGTTGTGGATCCGGGAGGTCTCGCTCCCGCTCACGGCTCCGGTCTCAGTGCTCATCACGACCGCTCCCCTTCTGCTGTACGGCCCCGACAACCGCGGACACGGTCTGCGTGACGGCTGCGGCGTGCGGTGCCTCTTCGGTACGGAAGACCTCGGCGATGTGGTGGCGCCGCTGCTCCATCCGTACGAGACCGAGCCCGAGCCCGGCGACGCTGTCGCGCACGACGTCGTACGTCTCCTCGCCGGTCGCCTCGACCAGCAGGATGTGGCCCGCACCGGGCAGCCCCTGCCCGTCGAGACCGTCGTGGCCCACGAGCTTGACGCCGGCCCGGGTGAGGACCTGACGCAGCGCTTCGGTGCCGTCCGGGTGGGTGTCGCTGTCGGTGACCTCGACCGCGAGGGTCGTGGTGGTCTGCGTGAAGTCGCTGGTGGAACTGGAGCGCAGAAGTGTGCCGCCGTCGATGACGACGACATGGTCGCAGGTGCGTTCCAGCTCGCCCAGGAGGTGCGAGGTGACCAGGACCGAGATACCGAAGTCCGTGTGTACGCGGCGGATCAGCCCGAGCATCTCGTCGCGGCCGACCGGGTCGAGGCCGTTCGTCGGCTCGTCGAGCAGGACCAGCTGCGGGTCGTGGACCAGTGCCTGGGCCAGTTTCACGCGCTGCTTCATGCCGGTCGAGTAGCCGCCGATGGGGCGGTAGCGCTCCTCGTACAGACCGACGTGGCGCAGTGTGTCGGCGGTGCGCTCGCGCGCTGCCGTCGGCGGCAGTCCGGACATCCGCGCCATGTGGACGACGAACTCGGTGGCCGAGACGTCCGGCGGCAGACAGTCGTGTTCGGGCATGTAGCCGACCCGTTCCCGGATGGCGGCGCCATTGGTGGAGACGTCGAGTCCGAGCACCGCGGCCCGGCCTTCGGTGGCAGGGGACAGACCCAGCAGGATCTTGATCAATGTGGACTTGCCGGCTCCGTTGGAACCCACCAGGCCGGTCACACCGGGTCCGATGTCCAAGGAGAGCCGGTCAAGCGCGGTCACCCGGGGGAACCGCTTGCTCAGGCTTTCGGTCGCGATCACAGTCACGCCTTCGAAGATAGTGGCGTGGACCACACCGGTCGTCAGCCCTGGCGGCTGGATCCGCATCAGACCCCAGACGTACGTACCCGTAGGGGGCCATCACGGGGGAGGAGCCCGGAGGCCGGGGGAAGGGTCTATCCGGGCTGTCCACAGGTCTCCGCGTACCTCTTGACGTAGTCGCCGGACATTGTCACATTCATCAGTGTCACGTTACGGGCACGTACCGCACACGGCAGGGAACGGACGGTGGCATGACCTCGGCGGTGAAGGACGAACAGGCCCCGGAGCTGCGGGGGTTCAGAGAAGTACAACGCCTCGCGTACGACTGCGCCGAGGCGGTTGCCGCCCGGCTCACGCCGGGGGTGACCGAGCGCGAGGCCGCCCGCATGCAGCGCGACTGGCTGCGCGAGCGCGGGGTGCGGGACTGGTTCCACCTCCCCTTCGCCTGGTTCGGGGACCGCACGGCGTTCGCCGGCTTCAAGGTGCCCCTGCAGTTCTTCCCGACCGACAGGAAACTGGAGCCGGGGATGCCGTTCATCCTCGACATGGCCCCGGTGCACAAGGGCTTCACAGCGGATATCGGCTACTCCGGCTGTCTCGGGCTCAGTCCCCTGCACGACAAGCTCCTGGCCGATCTGGAAGTCCACCGTGAGCTGATTCTGCGCGAGGTGCGGGAGCGGCGTTCGCTGCGCGAGGTCTACGAGGACGTCGAACGCCTGATGATCAAGCAGGGGTACGCCAACAGGCATCGCGCCTATCCCTTCGGCGTCATCGCCCACAAGATCGACCGCGTCGCCGAGCACCGCTGGTCCCCCCATGTGTTCGGCTTCGGCACCCAGTCGCTCAAAGGCCTGATGAGCGACGCACTGCACGGACACCGGGACGGCTGGTCGCCGCTGTGGAGTCCATACCGCTTCTCCGACCATCCGCCCCAGCCCGGGCTGTGGGCGGTCGAACCCCACCTCGGATTCCGGGGTACGGGCGCCAAGTTCGAGGAGATCCTGGTGGTCACCGACTCCAAGGACCCCGAACAGAGAGCCTTCTGGCTGGACGACGATCTGCCGCATGTGCGGCACTGGGCCGAGGAGAAGGTGGCGGCATGAGCCTGCCGGGAGCGCGCGAGCGCCGGGTGCGTACGGGCGGAATCGATCTGTGCGTCGCCGAGTTGGGCGACGAGGCACGGCCGACGATCGTCCTCGTGCACGGCTACCCGGACAGCAAGGAAGTCTGGACGGATGTCGCCAGGCAACTGGCCGACCAGTGGCACGTCGTGCTGTACGACGTGCGCGGGCACGGCCGTTCCACAGCGCCGATACCCCTGCGCGGCGGCTTCACCCTGGAGAAGCTCACCGATGACTTCCTGGCCGTCGCCGACGCTGTGAGCCCGGACCGGCCGGTGCATCTGGTCGGGCACGACTGGGGGTCTGTCCAGTCCTGGGAGTTCGTAACGGTCAAGCGGACCGAGGGCCGGATCGCCTCGTTCACCTCGATTTCCGGGCCTTCCCTGGACCATTTCGGGCACTGGATCAAGCAGCGGATGAACCGGCCCACCCCGCGCCGGGTCGGCCAGTTGCTCGGCCAGGGCGCCAAGTCCTGGTACATCTACATGCTGCACACACCGGTCCTGCCCGAGCTCGCCTGGCGCGGCCCGCTCGGCAAGCAGTGGCCACGGATTCTCCAGCGACTGGAGAAGGTGCCCGCGGGTGACTATCCGACGCCCTCACTGCCCAATGATGCGGCGCACGGCGCCTGGCTCTACCGCGACAACGTCCGGGCCCGCCTGCGCAGACCCCGTACCGACGCCTATGCGCATGTACCGGTCCAGCTGATCACGCCGACCGGCGACATCTTCCTGTCGGAGAAGCTGTACGACCGACTGGAGCTGTGGGCCCCCCAGTTGGTACGCCGCTCCCTGCCGGGCAAGCACTGGGTGCCGCGCACCAGGCCGGACCGGCTCGCCTCCTGGATCAGTGAGTTCGTGGCAGCCAACGAGGCGGCGCGGGAGGACGGCCGGCCGGTGCAGGACACCGCGCCGACCGGGGCGTACGCGGACCGGTTCGGCGGACAGCTGGTCCTTGTGACGGGCGCGGCAGGCGGCATCGGGCGGGCCACCGCTTTCGCCTTCGCCGAGGCGGGAGCACGGGTGGTGGCCGTGGACCGGGACGCGGAGGGAGCGGCCAGGACGGCGGAGATGGCCCGGCTGATCGGCTCCCCGGCAGCCTGGGGCGAAGCGGTCGACGTCAGTGACGAACAGGCGATGGAGAAGCTCGCCGAGAAGGTCGCCACCGAGTACGGCATCGTCGACGTCCTGGTCAACAACGCAGGGATCGGCCTGTCCGGCTCCTTCCTGGAGACCACGAGCGAGGACTGGAAGAATGTCCTCGACGTCAATCTGTGGGGTGTCATCCATGGCTGCCGGATCTTCGGCAAGCAGATGGTCGAACGCGGCCAGGGCGGCCATATCGTCAACACGGCTTCCGCCGCCGCCTATCAGCCTTCCCGGGCGCTGCCCGCATACAGCACTTCCAAGGCGGCCGTGCTGATGCTCAGCGAGTGCCTGCGGGCCGAGCTCGCCGACCGGTCGATCGGCGTCAGCGCGATCTGTCCCGGCATCGTCAACACGAACATCACCTCTACGACGCACTTTGCGGGTGCCGACGCCGTGGAGGAGAAGCGTCTGCAGAAGCGGACCAGCCGACTGTACGGGCTGCGCAACTATCCGCCGGAGAAAGTCGCCGACGCGATCCTCAAGGCAGTGGTGCGCAACCAGGCCGTCGTGCCGGTGACACCGGAGGCCCGCGGCGCCCGGTTCCTGTCCCGGTTCAGTCCCGGTGCGCTGCGCGGGATCGCCCGGCTGAAGCCGCCGCTGTGAGTGGCCCCGGGCAGTCGTCGGCGGTGGCCGGCCGGTCCGCCACCGAGTACCGGATCGAGGACCTGGCGCATGCGAGCGGCGCCACGGTCCGTACGATCCGCGCCTACCAGGACCGCGGCCTGCTGCCGACGCCGGAACGGCGAGGCCGGGCCAATGTGTACCGGGACACCCACCTCGCCCGGCTCCGGCAGATCGCCGATCTGCTGGATCGCGGGTACACCCTGGCCAGCATCAAGGAACTCCTGGAGGCGTGGGACACGGGCCGTGGTCTGGGCGGGGTGCTCGGGCTCGTCGCCGAGGTGCACGGCCCCTGGACCGACGAGCAGGCCGACCGGATCACCCGGGCCGAACTGAACACCAGGTTCGGCGGCAGCCCGGACGACGAGGCGGTCGCCGAGGCGGTGGAGCTCGGCGTACTCGAACGCATCCCGGGACGGGACGACGAGTTCCTGGTTCCGAGCCCTCAAGAACTGGCCGTGGCATTCGAGTTGTACGCAGCCGGTGTACCGCTCAGTGCAATCTCGTGCCATCTGAGGGAACTTCGCGGCCAGGTCGAGCAGATCGCCTCGCGTTTCCTGGAGTTCACCACGGAGCACGTCTTCGCTCGCTATCTCGGTCATCGCCCGCCGACGGACTCGGACGCGGCAGAAGCGGCCGCCATGGTGCGCAGGCTGCGTCCACTCGCCCAGCAGACAGTGGATGCCGAACTGGCCCGTGCGATGCGGACATTCGCCACCAGGCATCTGCAGCACCATCTCGACTCCGACACCCCTCTCACCTCAAAGGCCTCGATCCCCATGACGCGCCAGGTGGATCTGCCACCGGAGACGATCCGCTCCGTAGAACGACTGGTTGGTCCGGAGAACGTGTCCGCCTTCGTCGCGGCATCGGCAGAACGCGAGGTACAGTCAAGGACATTGGGTGCACTTGTCTCATCTACCAACGAAGTAACGCATATTACCCAAAGCAGTTGATTCCCCAGGTGCTTGTCCACAGAATCGCCAATTCGCCTGTGGATAACTCAAGTTGGCTGTGGATCAAACCTGTGGACGAAAATTGCTACAGCGAATAAAATTGCTGTAGTGAATCGGGGTGAAATCCGGATGCGCGTGAACGACTGCCGCGGGCACTCTGACGGGATGGACGACAGACGCACCATCAAGGTGTCCAAGTACCTCTCGAAACACCTGCGGCACCAGCCGGAGCGGATCGGAATCACGCTGGACGCCAACGGCTGGGTGACGATCGACGAACTGCTGCGCGCCACGGCCCGCAACAACTTCCCCCTCACCCGGGCCGAACTCGACCATGTCGTCGCCGTCAACGACAAACAGCGCTTCGCCGTCGAGGACGGCCGCATTCGTGCGAGCCAGGGCCACACCGTCCCGGTCGATCTCGCTCTCCCGCCGACCGAGCCGCCCGTGTACCTCTACCACGGCACGGTGGGCCGCGTGCTGGACGCGATCCGCAGCGAGGGTCTGCGCCCCATGGCCCGCACACACGTCCATCTCTCGCCCGACCGCGAGACAGCGACCAGGGTCGGCGCCCGGCGCGGCCGCCCCGTCGTCCTGTCGGTGGACGCGGCCGCGATGCACCGCGCGGGCCACACCTTCTATGTCAGCGCCAACGGAGTCTGGCTCACCGCTGCCGTACCGCCCGCATTTCTGCGTCTCCGCGACTGATCCCGGCGGCTGATCCCACGACCGGTCCCGCCGAGGGCCGGTGCGCTTCCACGAGGACGCCCACCGGTTTTCGGACCCGTAAGGTCGTCTTCATGCGTCTGAGCACTGTGATTCTGCCCATCCACCGCTGGAGCGAGGGCCAAAAGGTCTGGCAGCATGCCGAGGAGCTGGGGTTCCACGCTGCCTACACCTACGACCATCTGGCCTGGCGGACCTTCCGCGACGGGCCGTGGTTCGGCGCGGTACCGACCCTCACCGCCGCGGCCGCCGCCACCCAGCGGCTGCGTCTGGGCACCCTCGTCACCTCAGTCAAGCCTTTTTCACCCATCACGGTGTGACCAGGGCGGATTCCCTCCGGGGCCGGGGCCGGGGCCGGGGCACGGGCACCTGCGCCCGTCCGCTCAGATGCCGATGAGCCGGACGCGGCCCCCACACAGCCGCGCCATGTCGTCGATGTCGGACGTCAGTACGACCACCGGCCCCGGCTGGCGCAGTGCCACCTCGGCGACTGTCGCGTCGATCGCGTACTTGTGGCCGTACAGGCCCGCGGCCTTGAGCAGTTCCGCGGACGCTTTCGCCGCGCCCTCGGTCACCGGCTCTACCTTGACGCGGGACAGCGCCCACCGCAGCCGAGGCATGTTCACGCGTGCATGGCTGACTTCCACAATGGTGTTGGCGCCGATGACGAAATCGGCCCCCATGGCATGGAACACCTGGAACATGGCAAGGATCTTGCGGTCCTGCGCGATCCAGGCGGAGAGCCCTTGGGAGTTCAGGACCACGGTCTCGACATGATCGTTCACGCCGCGCTCGCCGACCCGCCGGCATCCGCCGTCCCGGAGATCCTGGAGCGGGCCTCCGCCAGCTCCTCCTCGGTGAAGGCCCCGTGTTCCTCCTGGTGGCGCAGCAGGTCCGCCCCCAGAAGCTGGTGCCGCAACTGCCGCGCCACCGCCTCGGCGACATAACCGGAAACGTTGTCGGTGAGCTTCCTCAGTTCGGCGACCTGCTCGGTCGGCAGCGTCACCGTGATGCGCGTCGTATCCGCCATGACGCGAGCATACTGCGATATGCGCACCCCACGGCTGTCTTCCCGCCAGGTATGCGTCCGCGAATGGCGGGGCCGCGAGGTCGGTGCGCGGACGCAGGGTATCCGCTGCGAGCGATACCGGGGCCCCCAACGACCGAAGTGGCCGCAGCCGAAGTGATCCGGTTTGGGTTGGGACACACGCGACCGTCATGCTGGGGCCATTCGAGCGGCCTCGGACGAGTGGGAGACAAAGGATGCGACGAGACACGGAGGCGGCCCCATCCGATCTCCAGCTGAAGATCGCGCTGCACGGCACCCAGCCGCCTCTGTGGCGGCGCCTCGTACTGCCGTCCGACACCTCTCTTCGCACCCTGCACGACGCCGTCCAGGCCGCCTTCGGCTGGCAGGGTGGCCATCTGCACCTCTTCACCGACGAGTCCGGCCAGGTGTACGGCGACGCGGCCCGGCTCAGCGACATCGATCTCGGCTTCGGCCCCGGCAGCAGCGACCAGCACGCCACCGCGCTCGGTGATGTTCTGCCCGAGGACGGTGCGCGGCTGCGCTATGTCTACGACTTCGGCGATGACTGGGAGCACCGGATCACGCTGGAGAAGACACTGCCGCGACCGGTCGGCGCGGAGCGAGCGGTGCGCTGCGTCGGCGGCCGTCGTGCCGACGTACCGGCCGAGGACATCGGCGGGGTGTGGGGCCTGGGCGAGGTACTGGCACACCTCGAAGTACCCGACAGGGCGGGAGACGGCCCGTACGACGAGCTGGTCGCCGAGCTGCGGTCGGCCGGCTACGACCCGACAGCCTTCCCCCGGGACGGGATCGCTGAGCGGCTGGCCCGTTTGACGCCGGACACGGTGCCCGGCACGGCGAAGCCGCCGGCCAGTACCCGGGCCGGGCGCGGCGGTGGGGGACAGCCGGCTGCCGAGGACACGGCATCGTGCGCCTGCGGGCGCTGCCGAGGGTCGGGCGGCCCGGTCGACCCCGGAGTCGACGGACCGGTCGCGAGTATGCCCGTGCTGCGCCCGGTCACCCTGGCTCCGCGGGAGGACCTCGCGGCGGCTGTGCGGGATGTCCCGCTCTTCGACTCGGCGCTGCGGCTCACCACCTGGTGTCGCGAGGGACGGCAGGTCACCGCGGGCCGGGTACTGCGGCCCGCGCTCGCCCGTGAGGCCGTCGAGGAGCTCCGGCTATGGGAGTTCGCCGACGAGGACTCGCCATACGCCGAGGCCGCCGCCCGGGCCCGTGCGTTGAAGGCGCTGCGCAGCGCCAAGGACGTGGACGTTCTCGACGAGCCGTGGAGTTTCGCCGTGAACCGCGGGCTGATCACGATCAGCGGGGGCCGCGCCTGGGGCGGCGAGACGGCCGACTTCGCCGGTGAGAATCTTCTGGAGCTCTGGTCCGTCACCCTGGGCGACCTGCTGGAGGAGATCGACGAGACGGGGGTACTGGACGAATCGCTCGGCGAGCTGGGCGAGCTGTCGGCCGAGATCGCCGACGCGCTGATCGGGCAGCTGTACGGCGCCCTGGACGGCGCCTGGGTGGAGATCGACGACCTGCGGGCGAAAGCCCGAGAGGCGGGTGCTGAAGGGCCCGAGCTCGATTTCCTCCTGGCTTTGATCGCGACGGCCTTCCGGGACCTGGCGGCAGAGCTCGCCTACCTGGGCGCGGTGGAGTTCGTGCCCGGTGACCATGATGTCGCGACCGAGGATGTCCTGGCCACGCCCCTGAACGCCGTCAGCGGGCACGGGCTCGCCGGTTCGGATGCCTGGTTGGACGCGTCGGGCCGGCCGTGGGACCACGAGAACGGGGACCGCATGCGGCTGACCCCGCTCGGCCGCCACGGACTGCGCGCTTACCTGATGGAATGCGGTGCGCTCGCACCGCTGCTCGGCGAGTACGCCGAAGCCGACGCCGACACCCTCCTCCAGGGCCTTCTGGGCTACTCCCCCGAGGAGACGCGCCAAGAGGTCGAAGGGTGGCTGAAGCACCGTTCCGGGGCCGACGCCGCGGTTGGACTGCTCGACGCCTGTGCGGGCGACGGCCCCGACATCGCGGCCAGACGCGCCGTGGTCCAGCCGGTGCTGGCCGTACTCGACGACTCGCGAGCACTGCGCGTGCTGCGCAAGGCGGCGGACTCCGACGTCGAGGGATGCCGCCAGGTGGCCGCCGCGGCCCTGGGCGCACGCCCTGAGGCGGACGCGTACGCGGATGCGGCGCGCGCGGAGCAGGCCCGGTTGTGGCTGTTCATCGACGGTCTTTCGCTCTTCGTCGGTGCCCAGGAGGACGAGGAGCTGCTCCTGGGCTTCCAGGAGAACCCGAACGTGGCACCAGAGGTGCTCGAACAGCGGGTGGACGAGCTGTGGCGAGTGGAGCACCCGGCCACCGCCCAGGTGCTTGCCGAGCTGGGCGAGAGCCTGCGCGACGTCGACAAGCGGCTGGCCAAACGCATCCGCACCGCGGCGAACAAGGCGCGCTCCCGCCGGTGACGGCGGGGCGGCGGAACTCACCGGAGAACGACGGGTACGTGGTGATGAGCGAGGCACGGTGCGGCTCGCTCACAGAAGGACGGAGTTGAGGACGGTGGCACGAGTCGTCGTACGGGAGCCGGGCACGGGCCGGAGGAGTGTGCTGCCGCTGGCGGCACCGGAGTCGGCCTCCTGGGCGCGGGGCCTGCTCGACAACGGCTGGGCGGCGGTGTTCCTGCCCGGCGAGCCCGCCCGCCTCGGCCGGCTGCTGCTGTGGCAGCCCGCCGGGGCGGCCGCCGCCGAGGGCACGGCACCCACCGGCGTCGAGACCGACACGGCGGAACTGGTGCTGCCGCACGGCCGCTCGGTCAGGCGGCGCAAGGTGACGGGCCACGCGCTGCCCGCCGCCCTCGCCGTCGCCGCCCTGACCGGGGCGCGGCCACCGCATCCGTCCGCCGCCGCCTGGCAGGCCGCCGCCCGCCTCGCGCTCCGGCTGCTCGCCGACCGCCGCCTCCACCCCGCCCTCACCCCCGCCGGCTACGACACCTGGCAGGCGGGGCCTTTCACCGCCGCCCAGCGTCAGACCCTGGACGCCCTCGCCGCCGCGTTCCCGCCCCACGCCCACTGTCTGCCCGAGCCCGGCCCCCCTCCGGTGCGGATCGCCGAACCCGCCGCGCTGGTACGCCAGTTCTGCGACGCGGTCGCCGACGACCTGGTCCGCACCCCGGCCGCGCCGCTCGCCATGGGGGCGCTGCCGTACGCCTGGCGCGAGACGCGTGCCGTACCCGCCCTGCGCGAGTGGGCCGAGGAGACCGCCGCCGCGTTCACCGCCGATGTCGGCGTCTCCTTGCGCGTCGACCCCCCGGAGGGACGGCGCCGAGTGTTCCGGGCCGTGCCGCAGCTGCACACCGCGGCGGATCCGGGGCTCGTCGTCGAGGCCGCCCGGCTGTGGAGCGAGCCGGACGAGGTGGAACGGCTGCTCGGCCCGCGCGCCGAGACCGAGACGCTGCTGGCGCTGCGCCGCGGCGCCCGCGCCTGGCCTCCTCTTCAGCGGCTGCTGAAGGACGCCGCTCCCGACGAACTCCGCCTGTCCGACGACGAGGCCCTTGACCTGCTGGGCGACGCCACCGACACACTGCGTTCGGCCGGCATCGACGTGCACTGGCCGCGCGAGCTGGTCAAGGCACTCACCGCGACCGCGGAGATCGGGCAGCGCACCGCCCCCGGCTCCAGTGCGGGCGGGCTCCTCGACGCCGACGCACTCCTCGACTTCCGCTGGCAGATCTCGCTCGGCGGCGAGCCGCTCACCGAGGCCGAGATGGACGCCCTCGCCGAGACGCGCCGCCCTCTGGTCCGGCTGCGTGACCAGTGGGTGGTCGCCGATCCGAAGCTGGTGGCCCGCGCCAGGCGCCGCCGGATGGAACCGCTCACGCCCATGGAGGCGCTGAGCGCCACGCTGACCGGCGAGGTGGAAAGGGACGGCGAGCAGATCCCCTGTGAAGCGGTCGGCGCGCTCGGCGACCTCGTCGCCCGTATCCGCGATCCCGAGTCACGTACTCCCGCCCCGCAGCCCGCCGCGCTCAAGGCCGTGTTGCGCGACTACCAGAAGCGGGGCCTCGCCTGGCTGGCGGAGATGTGCGGACTCGGCCTCGGCGGCTGCCTCGCCGACGACATGGGCCTGGGCAAGACCATCACCCTGCTCGCCCTGCACCTGCACCGCCAGACCGACCCCGCCACCGCCGGCCCCACCCTCGTCGTCTGCCCAGCCTCCCTGCTCGGCAACTGGGAGCGCGAGGCGGCCCAGTTCGCGCCGTCCACTCCCGTGCGCCGCTACCACGGTGGCGAGCGCCACCTCGACGACCTGGCCGGCGACGAGATCGTCCTGGTCACCTACGGGGTGCTGCGCCGCGACCGCGAAGCCCTCGCCGTGACCGACTGGTCGCTGATCGCCGCGGACGAGGCGCAGCACGTCAAGAACCCCTACGCCGTCACCGCCCGCGAGCTGCGCGCCCTGCCCGCCCGCGCCCGCGTCGCCCTCACCGGCACGCCCGTGGAGAACAACCTCTCCGAGCTGTGGGCGCTCCTCGACTGGACCACTCCGGGGCTCCTCGGCCCCCTCGCGGCCTTCCGGGACCGGCACGCCCGCGCCATCGAGTCGGGCGAGGACCCCGAGGCCGCCGAACGCCTGTCCCGTCTCGTGCGCCCTTTCCTGCTGCGCCGCAGGAAGTCCGACCCGGGAATCGCGCCCGAGCTGCCGGCCAAGACCGAGACCGAGCGGGTCGTGGCGCTGACGGCCGAACAGGCGGGCCTCTACGAGGCGGTGGTCCGCGAGACCATGGCGAAGATCGCGGAATCCGAGGGCATCGCCCGCCGCGGTCTGGTGCTCAAGCTGCTGACCGGGCTGAAACAGATCTGCAACCACCCCGCCCAGTACCTGCGCCAGTCCACGCCGCTTGGCAGCCGTTCCGGCAAGCTCGACCTGCTCGACGAGCTGCTCGGCACCATCACCGCCGAGGGCGAGTCGGTGCTGGTCTTCACCCAGTACAAGCAGATGGCAACCCTCCTGGAGAAACATCTCGCCGAACGCGGCACCCCCACCCTCTTCCTGCACGGCGGCACCCCCGTCGCGCGGCGCGAGGAGATGGTGGAGCGCTTCCAGCGCGGTGAGGTACCGGTGTTCCTGCTGTCGCTGAAGGCGGCGGGCACGGGACTCAACCTCACCCGCGCCACCCACGTCGTGCACTACGACCGCTGGTGGAACCCTGCGGTCGAGGACCAGGCCACCGACCGCGCCTACCGCATCGGCCAGGACAGGCCCGTCCAGGTGCACAAGCTCATCGCGGAGGGCACCGTGGAGGACAAGGTGGCGCAACTGCTGGAGTCCAAGCGCGCGCTCGCCGACGCCGTCGTCGGCTCCGGCGAGGCCGCCGTGACCGAACTGTCCGACGCCGAACTCGCCGAACTCGTCGCCCTGGGAAGGCAGTCATGACCCGCTCACTCCCCGGCCAGCGCCGCGCACCCGCCCGCGGCAAGCGCGCCTTCGCCACGACCTGGTGGGGCCAGGCGTGGGTGACGGCCCTGGAGGACTCCACCCTGGACGCCGGACGCCTGTCCCGCGGACGTACCTACGCCCGTCAGGGCAAGGTCGGCCCAGCCAATGTCGCCCCGGGCCGGGTCAAGGCCGCCGTCCAGGGCAGTCGGCCGAGCCCGTACCGCTCCTCGGTCCGTCTGCCCGTCCTCACCGACGCCCAGTGGGACACCCTGCTCGACACCGTCGCGGCCCGTGCCGGGCATCTGGCGGCGCTCCTCGACGGCGAGATGCCCGCCGAACTCGTCGACGACGCCCGCCAGGCGGGCGTCCCCCTTCTCCCTCAGCCCACCGAACTCGACCCGGACTGCTCCTGCCCCGACTGGGGGTACCCCTGCAAACACGCCGCCGCGCTCTGCTACGCCATCGCCGCCGCCATCGACGCCGACCCGTTCGTGCTCTTCGCGCTGCGCGGCCGAGGCCGCGAGGAGGTCCTCGCCCAGCTGCGCACACGCCGTACGGTGCCCCGGCAGGCAGCGAGCCCGCCAGCCCCGACCGGCGTCCCGGCCTCCGCCGCGTACACCGACTGGGCCGAACACGCCCCCGGGCTGCCAGAACTCCCCGCACCGGCCGCCCACACCGCAACCCTGCCCGTAGCCCCACCACCCGGCAGCGGCCTAACCTCCACGGACCTGGAGCACCTCGTAGCCGACACCGCCTCACGCGCCGTACGGCTCCTCGCGGGTGACACCGCCGACCTGCACCTGACCCAGCACCAGGACACGGTACGGATCGCCGCGTGCAGCCCCGGCCCCGAGTGGTTCCACCACCTGATCGAGAACACCGGCACCAGACCGACCGAGTTCGCCCGCCTCACCCGCGCCTGGCGCCACGGCGGCACGACGGGCCTCACCGTCGCCGAACAACCCCACACCCCAGCCCCGGCGACGATGTCGGCCGCCCGCGCCACTCTGACCACAGCCCTCGCCGAGATGACCACCACACCCGGCCCTCTCCGGACCTGGCGCAACCGCCTCACCCTCACCGACCACGGCATCCAGCTGCGCCTGGGCCCCGACACCTGCTGGTACCCCTACCTCCAGGATGACGACGGCGAATGGTGGCCCGCGGCACCGGCCGATACCGACCCGATCACAGCGCTCACCGCGGTCTGGCAGCAGACCGAGGCGTGACACGAACGACAGGCCCGTGGGCGGTGGGGCACAAGTCCACGTCAGTCGCGCCTCGTTCATGCATCATGCACTGACCTGCGAAACCGACTGGCACCCTGCTCTTACGGACTCCGGTGACCGACTTCGGGACAGTGCTGCGGTCAGAGGCCGATGAGCCGGACCTTGCTGCCGCACAACCGGGACAAGTCGTCGAGGTCGGACGTGAGGATGGCGGCCCTCGGCCGCCGCGTAGGCTCTGCCCATGCGTCTGAGCACCGTAATCCTTCCGATCTACCCCTGGGCCAAGGGGAAGAAAGTGTGGCAGCGAGCCGAGAACCTCGACTTCCACGCCGCCTACACCTATGACCACCTGTCGTGGCGGAGCTTCCGCGACCAGCCCTGGTTCGGCGCCGTACCCACCCTTACCGCTGCCGCCGCATCAACCGAGCGTATCCGTTTGGGAACGCTCGTGACGTCCCCCAACTTCCGGCACCCCGTCACGCTCGCCAAGGACCTCATCACGCTGGACGACGTCTCCGACGGACGCGTCACCCTCGGCATCGGCGCAGGCGGCAACGGCTTCGATGCCACGACGCTGCGCCGGAGTGACGAGGAGCCGTGGACGCCGCGCGAACGGGCCGATCACTTCGATGAGTTCGTACCGCTGCTCGACCAGCTGCTGCGCGAGACCTCGGTGACGTACGAAGGCCGGTTCTACGCGGCGAACGAAGCCCGGAACATCCCCGGCTGTGTGCAGCGGCCTCGGCTGCCGTTCGCAGTGGCCGCCACCGGGCCGCGCGGGATGAAGCTCGCCGCGCAGTACGGCCAGGCCTGGGTCACCACGGGCGACCCGAAGCTGTACGAAGCGGGGACCCCGGAGCAGTCCGTCGAGGCCATCCGCGGGCAGCTCACCAAGCTGGGCACGGCCTGCGAGTCCATCGGCCGGGATGTCAGCGAGCTGGACAAGATCCTTCTCACCGGTTTCACGCCGGACCGCCCGCTGCAGTCCTTCGACGCCTTCGTGGATTTCGCGGGCACCCACTTCGCACTGGGCTTCACGGAGATTGTCATTCACTCGCCGATCCCGGACTCCGACTTCGCGGCGGACGAGAAGGTCTTCGAGCGCATCGCCACCGAGGGCCTGGCCCAGCTCGGCCGCTGACAGACACGGCTCGACCACCGACCGGACGGCCACGAGCGCCGACCGGCCCGGCACTACCGCTCGGGAACCGCGGGCACATGCACCAGGCATGTTCCGCTGGTCAGGGGCGCGCATCCTCATATGTGCGCCCCTCTGCACGCCCGTGCGCCTTCGTGCGCGAGAATGGGCGCGTGACCTCAGCTACCGACTCGCCTTCTCCTGCCGCTCCCCGGCTGATCGCCACCGACTTGGACGGCACCCTGCTGCGCGACGACAAGACCGTCTCGGACCGTACGGTCGCCGCGCTCGCCGCCGCCGAGGAGGCCGGTATCGAGGTCTTCTTCGTCACCGGACGGCCGGCCCGCTGGATGGATGTCGTCAGCGATCACGTCCACGGACACGGCCTGGCAATCTGCGCGAACGGCGCCGCGGTCGCGGATCTGCATGCGGATGGCAAGCTGGTCAAGGTCCGCCCGCTGGAGCGCGACATCGCCCTCGACGTCGTGCACACACTGCGCGCCGCCGCCCCTGGCGCCTCCTTCGCCGTCGAACTGGCCACCGGCATCCACTACGAACCGGCCTACCCGCCCTTCCATCTGGACCCGGGTGCCACCGTCGCCATCGCCGAGAAGCTGCTCCACGAGGCGACACCGGGTACCGGCACCCCCGTGCTGAAGCTCCTCACCCACCACGCCGAACTGGCCCCGGACGACTTCCTCGCCCTGGCCCGTACGGCAGCCGGCCACCACGCCTCCTTCACCCGGTCCAGCCCCACGGCCCTGCTGGAAGTCAGCGGCCCCGGAGTCTCCAAAGCCAGCACCCTGGCGCTCTGCTGCGCCGAGCGCGGCATTTCGCCCGCCGAGGTCGTCGCCTTCGGCGACATGCCCAACGACGTGGAGATGCTGCGCTGGGCGGGCACGTCGTACGCGATGGGCAACGCTCACCCTGCCGCAATCGCCGCCGCCTCCGGCCGGACCGCCACCAACGGCGACGACGGCGTCGCGGTTGTCATCGAGCGGATCCTCGCCGAGCGCCGCTCAGCCGACACGGCACGCTGAGGCCCGCGCCCGGCTGCGTCCCCGCCGGCCGGGCCCCTGAGTGCGCGACCGCCCTCAGATCGGCGCCTCCCACACCACCGTCGTGCCGCCCCCGTCCTCCCCGATGCCGGGCCCGAACCAACTCGCACCGCCGAGGGATTCCGCCCGGCGCGCCAGATTCCGCAGCCCGCTGCGCCGACCGCCCTCCGGGATGCCCACCCCGTCGTCGGCGACCGACAGCCGCACCGCGTCCCTCCCGTCGGGCAGCGTGGCGGTCGCATCGACGACCACGTCGATCAACGACGCCTCGGCATGCCGGAAGGCATTGGACAGCGCCTCCCGCAGCGCAGCGATCAGGTTCTTGCCGGTCAGCTCGCCGACCAGCGAGTCGACCGGGCCGAGGAAGCGGTGCGAGGGCTTGAAGCCCAGCGGAACCGCCGCCATGTTGATCTCGCGCAGGACGCGGGTGCGCAGCCCGGACGGCGCCTCGGCCGGCTCCTGCTGCAGTGCGAAGATCGCGGTACGGATCTCCTGGATGGTCACGTCCAGTTCGTCGACCGCCCGGCCGACACCCGTCTGCACCTCGGGCACGACCGACCGGCGCTGGGCGCTCTCCAGCATCATCCCGGTGGCGAACAGCCGCTGGATGACCAGGTCGTGCAGATCGCGGGCGATCCGGTCGCGGTCCTGGTACACCGCGAGCCGCTCCCGGTCCCGCTGCGCCTCGGCCATTATCAGCGCGAGTGCTGCCTGCGAGGCGAACTGGGTGGCGAGGGTCCGTTCCGTCTCCGTGAACGGCCTCTCACCACGGGCGCGAGGGGTGGCGAGCGCACCCAGCACCCGTCCACCGCTGTGCAGGGGCAGCAGCATGCTGGGGCCGAACTGGTGGGCAAGCGTGGTGACCATGCGGGGATCGGTGGCCGAGTCGTCCACGAAGACCGCCTCGCCGTCCAGCAACTTCGTAACCACCGGGCTCTCCGGCCCGATGATCACCCCCAGATGGGCAGAGGGGTTGTCCGCAGAGACGGCGACGATCTCCAGACCGCCCTCCTCGGCCGGCAGCAGCACGATCCCGGCGGCGGACGCGGCAAGATGGCGGGCCTGTTCGGCGACGACAGAGAGCGCGTCATCGGCGTCACCGCCGGACAGCAGGGCGGTGGTCACGGCTACCGAGCCGTCGATCCACCGCTCGCGCTGGCGTGCCGCCTCGTACAGCCGGGCGTTACCGATGGCGATCCCGGCCTCCGTGGCGAGCACCCGCACCATGTGCAGGTCGTAGTCGTTGAACTCGCCCCCGTCGTCCTTCTCGGCCAGATAGAGATTCCCGAAGATCTCTCCCTGTACCCGGATCGGGACGCCGAGGAAAGTCCGCATCGGGGGATGGCCGGGCGGGAATCCGGCGAACCTCGGATCGGCCGTCAGATCGGCGAGCCTCACCGGTACCGGTTCGTGGATCAGTGCACCGAGCAGCCCCCGGTGACCGTCGGGGCGGCGGCCGATCTCGTGCGCCACCTCGTCCGAAACTCCGTACGTGACGAAATCGGAGAGCCCCGCACCCTCCTCGTCGACGACGCCGATGGCGGCGTAGCGGGAGTGGGCGAGCTCCGCCGCCGTCTCACAGATCCGGTCGAGGGTGGAGTGCAGTTCGAGGCCTGTGCCGACGGAACGCATGGCTTCCAGAAGCTGCGGTACACGGGCGGTGAGTTCGGTGGACAGGCCCTGCAGGCTGCGTGTCGCCTGTGTCGCGGCTTCGAGTGAGTCCTTCGGGTCCTGCTCTGGCATACCTCGAGACTAGTTAGTCCCTATTGGGGAGGAAAGTCGGCTATCGTGCCGCCCGGCTCATGCCCGTACGCCCGCGGCTTCCTCGGGCACCCGTACCGTCTCCCGCTCGCGCTCCAACATCCGGCGCAGCGGCCCCTCCTCAGCGGTGAGACCGGCGTACGGTCCCCGCTGCACGACCCGGCCGGCATCCAGCACCACCACCTCGTCGACGGCTTCGAGCCCTTGGAGGCGGTGGGTGATCAGTACCGTCGTACGCCCCCGGGTGGCGGCCAGCAGGTCCGCGGTCAGGGCGTCCGCGGTCGCCAGGTCGAGATGTTCCGCGGGCTCGTCCAGAACAAGTACGGGAAAGTCGGCGAGGATCGCCCGGGCCAGGGCGAGGCGCTGGCGCTGTCCGCCGGAGAGGCGTGCGCCGTGTTCGCCGACGAGGGTGTCGAGCCCGTCGGGCAGTGCCTCGGCCCAGTCGAGCAGCCGCGCCCGGGCGAGAGCGGCCCGCAGTTCCTCGTCCGTCGCACCGGTACGGGCCAGCAGCAGGTTCTCCCGGATGGAACTGTCGAAGACGTGGGCGTCCTGGGCGCACAGCCCGACGAACTGCCGGACCGTGTCCCCCTCCAGTGCGGAGGCATCGACACCGCCGATCCGGTACGTCCCCGCCCGTGCGTCCAGGAAGCGGAGCAGGACCTGCGCGAGGGTCGTCTTCCCGGAGCCGGAGGCTCCGACGACGGCGATGCGCCGGCCGGCCGTCAGCCTCAGGTCGACGGAGTCCAGGGCATCCCGCTCCGCTCCCGCGTACCGGGCTGACAGCCCCCTTACCTCCAGCGGGAAGGGCGATCCGGGTGTCTCGGCCGGGCTGTCGGGTTCGTGCACGGGCAGTGGGGCGTCCAGCACCTCGTACACCCGCTCCGCACTCCGCTTGACCCGCTGCCGGTACTGCACGGCGAGCGGCAGTCCGGTGACGGCCTCGAAGGCGGCCAGCGGCGTGAGCACCACCACCGCGAGCTCTACGCCCGCGAGCCGCCCGTCGTGCACGGCGGGGAGGGCGACGAGCGCGGTGGCGACGACGGTGAGGCCGCCGATCAGGGCGATGAGACCGCTGCCGAGTGCGGTGGCGGTTGCCGCGCGGGCGGCGATGCGGGTCAGGACGCCGTCGGCCTCCCGGGTCCGCTCCGAGCGTGCGGGCAGGGCTCCCGCGACGGTCAGCTCGGCGGTCCCACCCAGCAGGTCCGTGATCCGGGTGGCCAGATCGGCACGTGCGGGGGCCAGTTGGCGTTCCGCGCGGCGGGAGCAGGCGCCGCTGACCAGCGGCACTCCCACTCCCGCCAGCAGCAGTCCGGCGGCCAGCACCACGCCTGCCGCAGGCAGTAGCCAGCCGATGAATCCGGCGGTCGCCGCCCCCACGACGACGGCGGTCCAGGCGGGCAGCAGCCAGCGCAGCCAGTAGTCCTGCAGGGCGTCGACGTCGGCGACGAGCCGGGAGAGCAGGTCCCCGCGCCGGGTGCGGCGCAGACCGGCCGGCGCGATGCGCTCCAGCCCTCGGTAGACCGCGACGCGCAGCTCGGCAAGCATCTTGAGCACCGCGTCGTGCGACACCAGGCGCTCGGCGTAGCGGAAGACGGCCCGTCCGATACCGAAGGCACGGGTCGCGGTCACGGCGACCATCAGATAGAGGACCGGGGGCTGCTCGGAGGCGCGGGAAATCAGCCAGCCGGAGACGGCCATGAGCCCGACGGCCGAGCCCACGGCGAGGCTTCCCAGCAGCAGCGCAAGTGCGAGCCGTCCGCGCTGTGCCCCTGCGGCCTCCCTGACGCGGGCCAGGACGCGCCCGGAGCGGGCCGCGGTGTCCCGCAGCACCCCGGGCTCCGGCACCACGTCACTCTCGTCGGCGGGTGCGCCGGTCCGCCGCGGCACCGCGGCGGATGCCTCGGGTTGCTCCGACCGCGGTGTCACACCCGGTTCCAGTGTCACGACCCGGTCGGCCACCGAGAGGAGCGCCGGGCGGTGCACGACCAGCAGCACGGTCCGCCCCGCCGCCAGCCTCCGGACCGCCTCGACAATGCCCGCTTCCGTCTCGCCGTCCAGGCTCGCGGTCGGCTCGTCGAGCAGCAGCAGCGGCCGGTCGGCGAGGAAAGCCCGCGCGAGTGCGAGGCGCTGGCGCTGGCCGGCGGAGAGGCCCGCACCGTCCTCGCCGAGGAGCGTCCGCGCGCCGTCCGGCAGTTCGGCCACGAAGTCGTACGCCCCCGCGTCCCGCAGCGCCGCCGTCACCGCGCCGTCGTCCGCGTCCGGCCGGGCCAGCCGTACGTTCTCCGCGATCGTGCCCGCGAAGAGATACGGGCGCTGCGGCACCCAGGCGATCCGTTCCCGCCAGCGCTCGGGCGCCAGCGTCGCCAGATCGACGCCGCCTACCCGCACCCGCCCCTCATCGGGTGCCGTGAATCCCAGCACCACATCGAGCAGGGTGGACTTCCCGACGCCGCTCGGGCCGACCAGGGCAACGGTCTCCCCCTCGTCCACCACCAATGAGGCCCCGTCCAGCGAAGGTCCGGTACGGCCGTCGTGCCGTACGGTCACCCCCTCCAGCTCCAGCCGCAGCGACTCCGGGATGTCCGCCGTGCCGCCCGGCCGGGGCTCGGTCTCCAGGACCGAGAAGATCTCCTCCGCGGCCGAGAGCCCCTCGGCGGCCGCGTGGTACTGGGCGCCGACCTGGCGGATCGGCAGATAGGCCTCGGGCGCCAGGATCAGCACCACCAGGCCGGTGTAGAGGTCGAGTTCGCCGTACACGAGCCTCATGCCGATGGTGACGGCGACGAGGGCCACCGACAGGGTCGCCAGCAGCTCCAGGGCGAAGGACGACAGGAACGCGATCCGCAGGGTCCGCAGCGTGGCCCGCCGGTACTGCGAGGTGATGGTGCGGATGGATTCGGCCTGGGCCTTGGCCCGGCCGAAGACCTTCAGCGTCGGCAGTCCGGCGACCACGTCGAGGAAGTGCCCGGAGAGCCGGGACAACAGCCGCCACTGGCGGTCCATACGCGACTGGGTGGCCCAGCCGATCAGGATCATGAAGAGCGGGATGAGCGGCAGCGTGACCACGATGATCGCTGCCGAGACCCAGTCCTCGGTGACGACCCTGGCAAGGACCGCCACCGGGACGACCACCGCGAGTCCGAGCTGCGGCAGATAACGCGCGAAGTAGTCGTCGAGGGCATCGACACCACGGGTGGCGAGCGCCACCAGGGAGCCGGTGCGCTGCCCGCTCAGCCAGCCGGGCCCGAGCGCCGCAGCCCGCTCCAGCAGCCGGCCGCGGAGTTCGGACTTGACCGCCGCGCTGGCCCGGTACGCGGCCAGTTCGGTCAGCCACGAGACCAGCCCTCGGCCGAGCGCGACGGCCGCGAGCATGATCAGCGGAGTCCGCAGCCCGGAGACGGTCAGTCCGTCCTCGAACCCGCCCACCACCACTTCGGCGATGAGCATGGCCTGGGCGATGACCAGCGCCGCCCCGACAACTCCGAGTGCCACCACGGCTGCCAGGAAGAGGCGGGTGGCGCGGGCGTAGCGGAGCAGGCGCGGGTCGATCGGTTTCACGTGAAACAGCTCCCAGTGAGCTCGGTCGGCGGACCAGGGCCTGTCCGGCGGATCAAAATCGGGCAGGCCCCAGGTGCGTTCAGTGCGCTTCGGCGATGTGCTGCGTACCGATGCGCTTACGGAACACCCAGTACGTCCAGCCCTGGTAGAGCAGGACGACCGGGGTGGCGATCCCCGCGCACCAGGTCATGATCTTCAGCGTGTACGGGGTGGACGAGGCGTTGGTGACCGTGAGGCTCCAGGCGTCGTTCAGCGAGGACGGCATGACGTTCGGGAAGAGCGTCAGGAAGAGCATCGCGACCGCGGCCACGATGGTCACGCCGGAGAGCGCGAACGACCAGCCCTCACGTCCCGCCGCGATCGCGCCGATCGCACCGACCAGTGCCACCACGGCGATGATCAACGCCAGCAGGCTCCAGCCGTCGCCGTTGTCGATCTGGGTCCAGATCAGGAAGCCGAGTGCGAGCACCGCGGTGACCGGCCCGAGCTTCAGCGCCAGCTTGCGCGCCCGCTCCCGGATGTCCCCGACGGTCTTGAGCCCCGCGAACACGGCACCGTGGAAGGTGAAGAGGGTGAGCGTGACCAGTCCGCCGAGGATGGCGTACGGGTTGAGCAGGTCCCAGAAGGTGCCCACGTACTCCATGTCGGCGTCGATCTTCACGCCGCGCACGATGTTCCCGAAGGCCACGCCCCAGAGCAGGGCCGGGATCAGTGAGGTCCAGAAGATCGCATGTTCCCAGTTGGTCTGCCACTTCTCCTCGGGACGCTTCGACCGGTACTCGAAGGCGACACCTCGCACGATCAGGCAGACCAGGATGATCAGCAGCGGCAGGTAGAAGCCGGAGAACAGGGTGGCGTACCACTCGGGGAAGGCGGCGAAGGTCGCACCGCCCGCGGTGAGCAGCCACACTTCGTTGCCGTCCCAGACGGGCCCGATCGTATTGATCAGAACCCGCCGCTCCTTGCGGTCGCGGGCCAGCAGCTTGGTGAGGACACCGATCCCGAAGTCGAATCCTTCCAGGAAGAAGTAGCCGGTCCAGAGGACGGCGATGAGTACGAACCAGACGTCGTGGAGTTCCATCTCTCAGCTCCTCTGCTCTCAGTAGGAGAAGGCCATCGGCCGGTCGGCGTCATCATGGTCGCCGCCGATCTTGGTGGGCGGGTTGAGGTCGTCCTCCGTGAGCTCCGGCGGTCCAGCCTTGATGTACTTCACGAGCAACTTGACCTCGATCACCGCGAGCGCGGCGTAGAGCAGAGTGAAGCCGATCATCGAGGTGAGCACCTCGGCCTGCGAGACGCCGGGGGAGACCGCGTCGCGGGTCTCGAGCACGCCGTAGACGACCCAGGGCTGACGGCCCATCTCGGTGAAGATCCAGCCCCAGGAGTTGGCGATCAGCGGGAAGAGCAGCGTCCAGAGCGCGACGATCCAGTAGCACTTGGTGAGCTTCGGGCTGAGGGCCTTGTTCTTGAAGAGGACCAGATGGGGCACTTCGTCCTCACCGGTCCGCATGCCCGGCGGCAGCATGAACTTCCTTCTCGTCAGCCACAGTCCAAGGATGCCGAGGGCGAAGGATGCCATCCCGAAGCCGATCATCCAGCGGAAGCTCCAGAAGGCGACCGGAATGTTGGGCCGGTAGTCGCCGGGGCCGTACTTCTCCTGCTCGGCCTTGTTGATGTCGTTGATGCCGGGGACGTACGAGGTGAAGTCGCCGTCCGCGAGGAAGGACAGTATCCCCGGGATGGAGATCTCCACGGTGTTGTGGCCCTTGGCCACATCGCCGACCGCGAAGAGCGAGAAGGGCGCTGAGTTCTGCCCCTCCCAGAGCGCCTCGGCGGCGGCCATCTTCATCGGCTGCTGCTTGAACATGACCTTGCCGAGCTGGTCACCGCTGATGGCGGTGAGGAGTCCGGCGATGACCACCGTGACGAGCCCGAGCCGCAGCGAGGTCCGCATCACCGGGATGTGCTTCTTGCGCGCCAGGTGGAAGGCGGCGATGCCGACCATGAACGCGCCTCCGACGAGGAAGGCGGCGGTGATGGTGTGGAAGAACTGGGCGACCGCGGTGTTCTGGGTGAGCACCTGCCAGAAGTCGGTGAGCTCGGCCCTGCCGCGCTCCTCGTTGATCTTGTAGCCGACCGGGTGCTGCATCCAGGAGTTGGCCGCGAGGATGAAGTACGCGGACAGGAGGGTCCCGATGGAGACCATCCAGATGCAGGCGAGGTGGATCTTCTTCGGCAGCTTGTCCCAGCCGAAGATCCACAGTCCGATGAACGTGGACTCGAAGAAGAAGGCGATCAGCGCCTCGAACGCGAGCGGGGCACCGAAGATGTCGCCGACGAACCGTGAGTAGTCGGACCAGTTCATACCGAACTGGAACTCCTGGACAATGCCGGTGACGACACCCATGGCGATGTTGATCAGGAAGAGCTTGCCCCAGAATTTCGTCGCTCTGAGGTACTTCTCGTTGTTCGTCCGCACCCAGGCGGTCTGCAGGCCGGCGGTGAGCGCGGCGAGAGAGATCGTCAGGGGGACGAACAGGAAGTGGTAGACGGTGGTGATACCGAACTGCCATCGCGCCAGTGTTTCCGGCGCCAGAGCTAGCTCCACGTCGTCTTCTCCTTAAGTCGCCGTAGCCACACCGGCAGTTTGCCCTTTTAATCCGACTAATCATGGGAGGAAGCAGGACACGCTTGTGAACGCGTTCACATTCACAAACAATTATCGCGCACAGACTTTCGGGACGTTCGGGCGGGGTACCCCTCTTGGGATGTTTCGATCAATCCCCCCGAAGCAGACACACGGAAGCACCGCGTTCCGGGCACCTCGCAGTCCTCGAACGCAAAGGCCCCGCACCTCGGCGAACGAGGTACGGGGCCCTGGGCCTTCCGGTGTGCGCAGGCGGCCTGCGCCGCTCTACAGCTCCTTGCGGTACGACTCCGTCACCTTCAGGAACAGATCGTTCGCCTCGTCCTCCCCGATCGAGACCCGCACACCCTCGCCCGCGAACGGCCTGACCACCACGCCGGCCCGCTCGCACACCGCGGCGAAGTCGGCAGTACGGTCCCCGAGCCGCAGCCAGACGAAGTTCGCCTGGGACTCCGGCACGGTCCACCCCTGGTCCACCAGCGTCCGCTGCACCCGCTCGCGCTCGCACACCAAGGAGCCGACCCTCCCCAGAAGTTCGTCCTCGGCGCGCAGCGAGGCCACCGCCGCGTCCTGCGCGAGCTGGCTGACCCCGAAGGGCACCGCCGTCTTGCGCAGCGCGGCCGCCACCGGCTCGTGAGCCACGGCGAAACCGACCCGCAGACCGGCCAGGCCGTACGCCTTGGAGAACGTCCGCAGCACCGCCACATTGGGCCGGTCCCGGTAGATCTCGATGCCGTCAGGCACCTCGACGTCGCGGATGAACTCCCTGTACGCCTCGTCGAGCACCACCAGGACATCGCCCGGCACCCGGTCCAGGAACCGCTCCAGCCCAGCCCGGCGCACCACGGTGCCGGTCGGGTTGTTCGGGTTGCAGACGAAGATCATCCGGGTGCGGTCCGTGATCGCGTCCGCCATCGCGTCGAGGTCGTGCACCTCACCGTCGGTCAGCGGAACCTTCACCGAGGTCGCACCGCTGACCTGCGTGATGATCGGGTACGCCTCGAAGGAGCGCCAGGCGTAGATGACCTCGTCACCCGGGCCCGAGGTGGCCTGGAGCAGCTGCTGCGCCACACCGACGGAGCCGGTTCCGGTGGCGAGGTGCGAGACGGGCACACCGAAACGGTCGGCCAGCTCGTTCATCAGACCGGTGCAGGCCATGTCGGGATAGCGGTTGAAGTTCGCAGCCGCGGCCAGGGCGGACTCCATCACCCCGGCCAGCGGCGGATACGGGTTCTCGTTGGAGGACAGCTTGAACGCAACCGGTCCGCCCGCGGCAGCCGGCTTGCCCGGTACATAGGCGGGAACGCCGTCCAGCTCGGCGCGCAGCTTGGGGCTCGTCTCGCTCACCGCAGGTCCTCCTCGACCGTCTGTACACATCAATACTGCTCACCTTATGAGGATTGGGCGCTGCTGCGAATGGCCGGAACGTCCAATCGTCCGGTGCGACCGGGAATGGGGGGAGCGTTTCCCTCCTTTACGTGCGCCGGTGGCTCACTCCGTGGCGCGCGTCCCTCGAAGAGGTGAGATGAGACCTCTTCGAGACATCGGCCATCCAGTAGGCCCATCGGGTTCGATGCATGACACATTGCGACCAATGCCGCCAACACCCTTGACTTGCAAGGCATTTGACACTTATTGATCATGCAGAAACGTGCCTGTCAACAAGTGAATATGCGACCGGGCCAACCTCCCGTCCGCGCCCTACTATCGGCTCGCCATGACAGCAGCAGGGAAGCACCAGGTGAGCCGGGCGGAGACACCCCGGCGCGGCGGCCGACAGGGACGAGCAGGGATCCGGGATGTGGCCGCCGCCGCCGGGGTCTCCATCACGACCGTCTCCGACGCGCTCAACGGCAAGGGCAGGCTCCCGGACGCCACCCGCCGCCATGTCCGCGAGGTCGCAGAGCGCCTGGGCTACCGCCCTTCCGCCGCGGCCCGAACCCTCCGTACCGGCAAGTCCGGCCTCATCGGCCTGACCGTGACGACCTACGGGGACGAACCTTTCACCTTCACCGAATTCGCCTACTTCGCCGAGATGGCCAGAGCGGCCACCTCCGCCGCGCTCGCCCGCGGCTACGCCCTCGTCATCCTGCCCGCCACCTCACGCCACGACGTCTGGTCGAACGTCGCTCTCGACGGCACCGTCGTGATCGACCCCTCCGACCAGGACCCGGTCGTCACGGAGCTCGTACGCCAGGGGCTGCCCGTCGTCTCGGACGGCCGGCCGGCCGGAACCCTCCCGGTCACCGCCTGGGTCGACAACGACCACCGGGCCGCCGTGCTCGACCTCCTCGACCATCTCGCCGCCGCCGGGGCCCGCCGCATCGGCCTGCTCACCGGCACCACCACCGACACATACACCCGCCTCTCCACCACCGCGTACCTCCATTGGTGCGAGCGCGTGGGACAGGCCCCGGTGTACGAGTCGTACCCCGCCCACGACCCGTGCGCGGGTGCGGTCGCCGCCGACCGGCTGCTCGCCCGCCCGGACAGGCCCGACGCCGTCTACGGGCTCTTCGACCCCAATGGCACCGATCTGCTGGCGGCCGCCCGCCGGTACGGTCTGCGCGTCCCGGAGGACCTCCTGCTGGTCTGCTGCAGCGAGTCCACCGTGTACGCGACGACCGAGCCCCCCATCACCACGCTCTCGCTCAAGCCGCGCAGAATCGGCACGGCGGTCGTCCAGCTCCTGATCGATGCCATCGAAGGTGTGAAACACGACGGACCGGTGGAGCAGGTCATACCGACAGAGCTCATCGTCCGGACGTCCTCGCAACGCCGTCCGCCCCGCACCACGGTCAGCGCACCGCGCTCTCCCGCCGGGGATTGATCAGGCGATTTCGGACCAAACGGCCGGTGAACCTGATGTGCGCCCGGATTCACCACCCCTGGTGCGTCACACAGCACGATCCGCATTCCTATGATGGGCGCACGACACCGCGGACCGCCCCGACCAGCCGGGCCCGTCAGGTGTACGGCGGCGCGACGGTGGTGGAGGGGTCGATGACACAGGGGGCCGGTCAGGAACCCGTGGTGCGGACTGCGACGTTGCGTGACTTCCGCGTACCGCCCTATGCACAAACTCCGGTGCCGCCTTCACCGCCGCACCCGGGCAATGCCGTTCCGGGAGACGAGCCGCCGGAGGGGTACACACCCACCGCGCGCGACCTTCCCGTGATCAACCGCGGTGACACGGTCCAGGTGCGGGCCGTCCCCGACCCGCGGCCCCTACCGGAGCCGGGGCTCGGGCCGCTGTACGTCGTCGGCGATGTCCACGGCTATCTGGACGAACTCCACGCCGCCCTCGCCGAACAGGGCCTCATCGACGCCGAGGGCAACTGGTCCGCGGGCAATGCCCGGCTCTGGTTCCTCGGCGACTTCACCGACCGGGGCCCCGACGGCATCGGTGTCATCGACCTCGTGATGCGCCTCTCCGCCGAGGCCGCGGCCGCGGGCGGCTACTGCAAGGCCCTGATGGGCAATCACGAACTGCTGCTCATCGGCGCCAAGCGGTTCGGTGACACCCCGGTGAACTCCGGCGCGGGTACAGCCACCTTCCAGGCCGCCTGGCTGCTCAACGGCGGCCAGAAGAACGACATGGAGCGTCTTCAGGACGTCCACCTCCAGTGGATGTCACGACTCGACGCGATCGTCGAGGAGGACGGGCATCTGCTGATGCACTCCGACACGACGGCGTACCTCGACTACGGCGCCACCATCGAGGACGTCAACGACACCGTGCACGCCATTCTCACGCGTAACGACGCCGATGAGTGCTGGGATCTCTTCCGGAAGCTCACCAAGCGGTTCGCCTTCCGCGACGAGGCGGGGCCGCAGGCCGTCCGGGAGCTGATGTCTGCCTACGGCGGTCAGCGCATCGTCCATGGTCACAGCCCCATTCCGTACCTTCTCGGCGAGGTCGGCTCGGAGGACGGCGAGGACGGCTCCGGCCCCGTGGTCGAAGGCCCGCACGTGTACGCGGACGGGCTCGCCATCGCCATGGACGGTGGAGTGACCATGGCCGGAAAGCTACTGGTCGTCCAACTGCCCCTGCATGACTGACGTTCTTCTGGGAAGACGCATCCACGACCTGACCACGCAGACCGCTGGGCCGATTTTCGGAAACCCCCTGTCACCCCGTGCCGTGGGCGCTCTACCATCGGCGTATCAGTAGCAGGCTCTCCTCCGTTTCCGCCCAACTGCCCGGTCCAAGCGGGTACTCAGGCCCTACGGAGCATCGGGGGATGCACATGAACAGCGCTCCGCACCTGCTGACCGAGGACCGCCCCGAGTACGAGCGGATCCTCGACGACGCACTGCGTCACGCCCATGAACGACCGGATCTGGCCGCGGTCGGCAAACGGCTCAACGCCGTGCAGCTGCGCACCATGGCGCTGGACGCCACGGCGCTGATCACCGCGACGGCCGCCACCGAGTACGAGCACTACGTGAAGTCCCGCGAAGAGCTGCGCGGACCGGCCGAAGGAGCGGGCCATGATTCGGGCCCCGGGTCCGGCACTGACGGCCCGAACCAGTCGGGCGCCGGCATAGGAGCCGTCGTCACGGTCCTGGCGCCCGTGCTGGCCGGCACCGCCGCGTTCATATTCCTGCTGTCCGGCTATCTGCTGAGGCTGCTCAATCCGCCGCCGTCCTTCGCCTCCACCATGGTCGCCGCGGGCTGGTTCTTCGCGGCGGTCATGGCCGCCGCCATCCTGGCCGCCGCCGTCGGACTGCTCATCACCGCGCTGCGCAACGGGTCGACGTCTCAGCCCGCCGAGGATGCCGAGAACGAGTTGCCGGAGGATGTGGCGCGCGCCAGAGAGGCATGGCGCCACGCACTGCTGGAGCGCGGCATACTGCCGTTCCTGCGGGACGCGCTCGCCGACCCCGACGCCGGCCCCGCGTCGCGCACACCGCATCGTTCGGCGAACCGCATCCCGAAGATCGGCTACAGCCGGCCGGACTTCACCAGCCCGGACGACGGCCCGGCGGCGGGCCCCCGCCCGACATTCACCAGCCCGGACTTCACCAGCCCCGACTTCGGCGGCCCCGAGCACGAGCTGGACTGACCGGGTCCGGGCACCGGGCCCGTACCGACGACGGACGCCGTCCCGAGAAGTCCTGACCTCTCGGGACCGCGTCCCGTTGTGCGCGTCCCGCGTCAGTCCGCGATCGGCAGATAGACCCGGTTGCCGGCCGCCGCGAACTCCTTGGACTTCTCCGCCATGCCCGCGTCGATCTCCGCCTGGGAACCGCCGTGTTCACGACGGATGTCCTGGGAGATCTTCATCGAACAGAGCATTAGCAGAGTATCCATATGGTCTAGGGTCGTGGACAGACAGCCGCATGAGACCCGAGGGGGGCCGCCCATGGAGAAGCGCGAAGAGCTCGTCAGCAGGTTGCGAGGGGTGCCCGAAGGCACGCCATCCGTGGACGAGGTTCGGGCCATGCTCGCCGCGGACCCGACGCTCAAATGCGTCGTCTGCTACGCGCGCATCTCGTTCGACGGACGGGTCAAGGACGCCCACGGCATCGAGGACCAGCACCGCGAGATGGGCGAGCATGCCCGCGCGTTCAACTGGTTGGTGGTCTACCGGTACACCGACAACGACAAGAGCGCGAGCAAGGAGAACGTCGTCCGCGACGACTTCGAGCAGCTCATAAGCGATCTGAAGGCCGGCCACACACCCGAGGGCTACCCCATCCATGGCGTGATGGCCGTGAACGATGACCGCCTCTACCGTCGACCGAGCGACTGGGAGCGGTACCTGAAGGCGTTCACGGCACACGAAGGCCGCGTCTACCACGACTCGAACGGCATGCAGGACCTCTACGCCGAGGGGTTCGAGATCAAGGGCCTCGTCGGCGTGGCCATGTCGCTCAGCGAGACGAGGAAGAAGCAGCGCCGCTCACGCAACAGTCACCGCAACCGCGCGATTCGCGGTCTGGCCGTCTCCGCGTGGCGACCGTTCGGCTGGGAGGACGACAAGATCACCCTTCGCCCGCAGGAGGCGGACGCCGTCCGCCAGGCCGTCAAGGACGTGATCGCGGGGGCGTCCATCTCCGAGATCACCCGGCAGTGGAAGGCTGCCGGGTTCATCACGAGCCGGGGCAACCCCTTCCAGTACCAGACCGTCAAGCAGGTACTGATGAACCCGCGACTCTGCGGCTACCGGGAAATCAAGGGTGAGCTTGTCCGCGACGGGGACGACAAGCCGGTGGTCGGCACGTGGGAGGCGATCGTCACTCCCAAGGACTGGTACGCCGTGACCACGGTCATCCGCGAGCGGGGACGAGGGTCCGGCGTACCGACGGGCGGTCTGGTCCACAAGTACCTGCTGACCGGCATCCTCCGGTGCGGCAACGTGTCGGAGGACGGGACCGTCTGCAACAACAAGATGATCGGCATCAAGGCGAACGACTGGTTGAAGTACAAGCACGCCTACATGTGCAAGAAGACCGTCGACGGAGGCTGCAACAAGACGTACAAGCGAGGCGACGAGACCGACCGGTTCGTGGTGGACGTGGTCATCGCCAAGCTGGAGAAGGACGCGGCCAGCAGGTCACGCGACGTACCCGACTGGGACAAGGCCGACGCCCTGGAACGTGCCCTGCGCAGCCGCAAGGAGCTGGAGCGGCGGTGGCACGACGACGAAGACACCGACATCGACGACGAGGCGTTCTTCCGGAACCTTCCGGTGATCGAGCGCCGCGTCAAGGAGTTGCGGACCGACCAGGCAAAGCACGAGGCGTTGAAGGCGGAGGCCGAGGCGGCAGAGGGCGACATCGCTGCGTCATTCCAGGGCAAGACGCTGACGCAGAAGCGCAAGGCCATAAAGGATGCGCTCGTAGCCGTTGTGGCCGTCCCTGGCGGCAAAGGGAACAAGGCGTTCGACTACGAGCTACTCAAGCCTGTGTGGCGTACTTCCGAGTGAGGCGGATGCCCAGCACCGTGCCGATGCTCTTGAGCTGGGCGTCACTCAGCGGCGGGGCCTCGTCCACGCACTTCCGGATCCACCGTTCCCTGGCCTCGTCCGCCAGGGAACGAACCGGCTTCTCGACGACCGTGATCACTGCCAGGGGTTCCCTTCTGTCTTGAGGCGTTCGGCATGGGCGAGGTCGTGGCGGACCTGGTTGGCGAGGAGTTCCTCGCCTGGGCGGTAGCCGGAGGCGAGGTAGGCCCAGGAGGACTCGGTGACGAGGGTGGTGTTCTCGTCGGGGGATGGGTGGCCGGCGCGGGCGCGGGCTGTCTCAGCCTGGGCAGTGCGCCAGGCGCGGCGTACGTCGCGGAGCGCGCCGAGGGTGGTCGAGTAGGCGCGAGACTTGGTGGAGAAGTGGCCCCGAAAGCCGAGCATGTGGGCCCACTTCCAGAGCTTGAGGTCCGCGAATTCAGGCAGGTGGCCGAGCGCCCAGGCGGTGCGGATCATCTGCCTTACGTGCTGCTGCACTTGAAGGTCGCGCAGGGGCTCGGCCTGTCCGGTGCCATCGCAGTCGTCGCACAGGTCGCGGAAGCCGTCCGGACCGCTGGTGTATCCGCGTCCGGCGCAGGCGCGGCAGACAAGGGTGCGGTCAACCGTGCCGGAGCCCTCGGCACTCTTGGTGGCGTACTTGGCGACGTAGGCCGCAACCTTCTGGTCGGTGAGCTCGCCGTCTCCCAGGGCTTTGATCTCGCGGACGTCGATGCGGTCGCCCCAAGCGATGACGCGTTCGCCCACGGCGTCCGACTCGATGGTGAGCTGAGCGCGTCGGGCAGCGGCGCGGACGGCGTGGTCCAGGGCGTCGAGGGTGGCCCAGGGCGGGGGTGCGGTGGTGTGTCCGTCAGGGCCGTCGAGGCGGATCACGGCGTGGAAGTGGACCAGGCCGCGCTTCTGGTACTCGGCGACCTTGGCGAAGGAGACGCGCAGATCTGCCTTCAACTCCTTCTGTGTGATGCCGAGTTGGGCGGCGAGCTCGCGCCGGAGGTAGATGGTGAAGCGCGCCCAGAGCGCCCCGGCATGTGCGTTCCAGAGCACGGCGCCGGTGTAGTCGTACGAGGCTGGAGCGAGCGGAGTGCCAAGGGCAGGGTCGTCCTCGGCGTGGTGCCGGCCGCAGCGGCAGTCCAGGGGCTTGCCCGAGGGAGTGGTGGGGCGGTTGTGGACCGGCCCGAAGGAAGGCGCGGTGAGCGTGGCGAAGACGCGGGGGTGGGTGCGGACGTCTTCGGCGACGGTCTTGCCGCCGGAGAGCCCCGCCTTGATCAGGTGGTACGTGTCTGCGGCGTAGACGCGGGAGCAGGCCGGGCAGCGGGAGGCGCGGCGGTTGCCGCAGGTGGTGAGGAGGCGTCCGGTGGGTTCATCGGCGGTGGAGTAGGCACGGACCACGGAACGGGTGGCGGCATCAAGGGTGGCGGTGTGGCCGACGAGGTTGACCGGGCGGGTGCAACCGCGGACGTTGCGGACCTGCTCCGTCACGCGGTCGAAGTCGTCGAGGTTGGCCAGCTCGATCAGGTCCCGCAGGGCGGGGCTGACGACGTGGCGCAGGTCCAGGGGGTGCTTCATGGGGCGGGTTCTCCCTTCGTGCTGGTCTGGGGCCCCGAGCAGGCCGACGGATGCGCGGGCTGCTCGGGGCATGGCGGACCGAGCCCCTTGGGGGGCCGGGTGCGGGAGGGGAGCCGGAAGGCCGGCGGGAAGGTCAGGCCGTCAGGGCCGAGTGCAGGGCGGTGGCCATGGGCAGGCCGACGCCGAGCCGCGCCTTGAGCTGAGCGGTGGTGATGGGCTCGCCGTGCTGGACGCGGTGGGCGTCCGCGATCGAGCGCGCTTCGTTCAGCAGCGGCTCGGGCACCTTGACCGCAGGCACCAGGGCCGGGGCGGGCACGGGCGGGGCCGTCACGGGTGCGGGCTCGGGCACGGGCACGGGCACGGGGGCCGGATCGGCAGGGGCCGGGATGGCGGCAGGCTCGTCTTCCTCAGCCGGGACGACCGGCGCGGGAACGGGCCGGGGTTCCGGTCTCGGCTCCGTGACGACGGGGACGGGCGCGGGGGTGCCGATAGCGTGGAAGGCCCGGAGGAGCTGGGGGCCGACGGCTCCCCAGCCGAGGAGGAGCAACGGGGCCACGGCGTCCACGGCAGCGCGGCCGTAGTGGCCGGCGGCCAGGGGCTCGGCGATGTTGAGGGCCAGGGTCAGCAGGCCGGAGAAGTGCATCAGCCGGGTAGCGGCCTTCATCTGCTCTGGCGGGACACCGCGCAGCGAGAGGTAGCGCAGGGCCACCAGGAGTCCGACCACGGACAGGTCCACCATCGGAGCGATCAGCGGCGCGATGGGCTCGGGAATGCCGAGCCGCAGGGCGAGGGCCCAGACGTTGCCGAAGGAGAAGACGAAGGCCAGAGCGGCAATGACGCCCATGACCACGGTCACGGTGCGCTGGGTGATCCGGTCCTCAGACATAGGGGGTTCACCTCCTTCCAACGATGCGTAGCGGCGAGCGAGGGCGGGGTCAGGCAGCGAGCGGCACGCCGTCGCCGTCGTCCGTGTCGTCGTCCTTGGTCAGGTCGATTCCGGCCGGGAGCTGCGCAGTGAGCAGGTCTGCGGGGTCGGCCGCGAGGTGGGCGGTCTCTGCCGCAATGCGGGCAGCGTCCTCCTCATCGACGTACGGGGTACGCAGGCGGGTGAAGCCCGCCTTGCCAGGGCTGTTCATGACCGCGACGCCGACATAGGCGGGGTCCTGCAACGTCGTCGGATTGGCGTCGGGCCAATCGCGGATGTCGTCCCCGAGGGCGGCCACAGCCGCGTCGGCCGTCTTCTGCGCGAAGGACATGCCGACCGGGCACACGTCCCGGATGGACGTGGGGATGGCATCGCCCGTGGGCTTCTGCGTGATGAGGATGACAAGGATGCCGACGCTGCGCCCCTTCCTGACCAGCTCTTCCACGAGCCTCGTGTTCTCGGCCGCCAGGGCAGCGAGGCGCTTGGACTCCTTGTCGGATCCCTTGTGGTCGCGGAAGTAGGTGTGCGCCTCATCGATGATGAGCACCACCCACGGCCACGCGGTCGAGGGGCCGACGTACCACATGTCCTTGCGCCCGAGCACGGTCTTGATCGCGGCGGACCGGTCCCGGCGGAGCTTGACGAGCCGCTTGAACAGGGCGTTTGCGTCGTCCAGGTCGTCACCGACGAAGGCGAACAACCGGCTGATCAGGTCGGCGTAGTCGCCTTCGTACGCGGCGGACACCTTGCCATCGGCTACGGCGATCTGTACGGCGGGTGAGGGCGCGCAGTCACAGATGAAGCGGTTGACCGTCGAGGTCTTGCCGAAGCCGGGCAGGCCGGCCATGGTCACCCCGGGCACCTCGGCCAGGTTCACGGCGACCGGCTGTGCGTACTCGTCCAGGCCGAGTTCCCACCGCACCAACTTTTCCGGGGCCTGCCCGGAGGGGACGTGCGTGGTCGGCGTCAGCAGCGGATCAACGCGAACACCACGGATCAGCACCTGTCCGGGCTTGTCCTGGACGACCGACACCCGCGTGCACCGCCAGGCGTCCGCCAGATACGGGGCCGCCTTCTGGAACTCCTCCAGACCCACCTTCGGCAGGCAGTTCGCCCGGACGACGACGCCGAACCGGTCGGGCTTCACCTTCAACGCGGAAATGAGTACCCGTGGCCTGGGCAGCTTGCCGTCGGTGTTCGTCAGCGAGGCCAGCGCAGGCGGGGTCTTGTCCGTGACCGACAGCCCCGCCATCGGCGCGAGCCGCTTCCAGGTCCGGCGAACCCGTATCGCCTGCCGGATGCTGGCCCGCGTCTCGGTGTCCGCCATCGCGTAGCGGACGAGCCAGACGACCGCCCACACGGCGATGAGGACCAGGCCCGCTCCGACCACGACCGGGGCGTAGCCCGTCACCTCCCCCACAGTCACGTCGTCTCCTTCCGTTGGCAGAGATAGCCCGCGAGGGCCGATTCGAGGCCCTCCCAGTCCTCCAGGGACTCGAAGGGCGGGTAGCCGTAGCCGACGAGAACGGCGGCCACGGAGTTGATCAGGGCCTCGCTGAACCGGGGGTCCGGTCCGGCGTGAGCGAGCGGATAGGCCCGCTCAGCGCTGAACCAGAACCCGACAGCGCCCGTCACGCGGCGATCTCGGACGGCTCGTCCGCGACCGTCGGCGCGGGCATGGCCAGCACCTCCAGGCCCGAGGCCCGGTAGGCGATGCCGTCCTGAAGCTGACCGTTGAAGACCCGCGCCCACGGGGTGGCGAACAGGTCCAGCGGCCGCACGAACGCCCCGACGTTCAGCCCGTTCGGCAGACCGCTCTTCGGGACCGTGACCTTGATCGCCTCAGCGGCGCCGTCCTCCATCGCGAAGACGGTGACCGTGTACAGCGGCTCACCGGTCTCGCGGTCGGTGGCGAGCTGGGTCTTCTCCATGTCGGTGAACTTCGGAGTGGGCAGAACGCCGACCATGTGGCGGGTCGTGCTGGTGAAGCCAACGCGGATGCGCGCCATGGGGATTTTCCTTTCATTCGATGCCGCTCGGTGCGGCGTGATCACTACAGTGCACTACCTCCGCCAACCCCGTCAAGCACCTAGCGCACCTAGTGCAGCGATCTAGCTAGCTCAGCGGGTGCAGGAGCCCGTGTTTAGGCGTCCTAGTGCGGTTGGTGTGCTAGGCGGGCTACCCTCGACACATGACTTTGCCGAGGGACTCCCACACCCCGCCCTACCAGCTGGTTGCTGACGAGATCCGCAAGCAGATCCGGTCCGGCCGCATCAAGCCGGGCGAGCGCGTCCCGTCATCCCGCGACCTCGAAGCCGAGTACGAGATCGCGAACATGACGGCTCGATCGGCCCTCCGCGTTCTGCGCGACGAGGGACTGATCTACTCCAGGCCGGGTGTGGGCAACTTCGTCGTTGACACCCTGCCGGCCAGCACCAGCAGGAAGGCCGACGCGGGCAGCCAAGAGCCGGACCGACACATGCCGACACCCGAATACGTCGAACTGTCCGAGCGCCTCAACGCGATTGACGCCCGACTGGACAGCCTCTTGAACATCTTTCAGCAGCTCGCCGGGGTCACCGAGAAGCCGAAGAGGCCATAGCGGCCCTCCGCTCACCGACCCGACGCGCCAGCTCCTCCAGCCGGGCAACCTTCTGTTCCATCGTCGTCAGGCGAGCCGCGATCTCCGCGGCCTCATGCTTCTTCATTCCCGCCCCGTTCATGTCGTGCCGTTCCTTGCTGACGTGCCGATCCAACTCACTGGGGCTTGCCCGAAAGCTTGCCCACGGCTTGCCCGTTCACCTCTGAGGGCTTGCCCATCCCAGCAGCGGGACCGGACACCGCCCCGGACAAGCCCGCCAGCCGGAAGCGCCTCAATCCCCAGGTCTAGCCGCCCTTGCCACCCCGGTACGCCGACACCACTGACGCGAGCCATCGGACGGGAAACAACCGTCCCGGCCGTCCCGCACGACGGACCGCGCAGACGCAAGCGGGACCTGCCGATGCCACGGCTCCACCCCGGCCACTCCACCGGGAAGAAGTCACACGCGTCGCCGACCTGCATCAAGACTCCCGACCTCCTTTCCCTTCCGGACCTCCATGTTCCGGAGAATGCCCGGTTTGGCTAACCGGCGATCGTCGGCTATGTTTCGCCGCTTTGCCTCCCAGAAGACAGCCCTGGCGTTGTCCGTGCTTCACGCGCTCAACCTCCGCACCTCGTCCTGTAGGGCACTGCGCCCTTCACCTGCTACAGGTGCGAAAAGCGCCTCCCGTGTGACACCTGCGGCCAACGAATCCACCTCAGCAGCCCCCACTCGCCACCGCCCTTGCCGAAAGCGCCTCCCACGAGGCACGAGACGGTCACGACCAGGCCGTGGTGAGTCCGAGCCCCCTTACCAAGACCACCTTGCAATCCCGAGCCTGTGGATAAATTCCGCCGACCCGAAGAACAAACAGGCATGAATCATCACCATCAGAACATTCGGGGTCGGGGTGGGCCAGAAATGCGGAGATTGCGCCGGATCGTTTCGCCAAGACGCGGCCAAGCCCGCACGGCAGCAGGGCTGTTAAGAGTTTCTTTACTGGATCAAGGCGGCCCGCCACGGCGGGCCGCGCGGCGCGGCGGCCCCAGGCCGCCGACGCTCCTTGTCTCCGCCACCGCTCCGGCGGCCGGTCCACTCGCGCCGCAAGAGCCCGAAGGCGAACCGGATGAGTCAGGAAGCAACCCAACCGCCCGCAGTCGCACCACCAGGCAGCGCCCCGCGAGGCACCCGGCGGATGTCCACGTACTGGCACACCAACACGCCGGCCCCGACGAAGCCGATCCCTCCGACGTTCACAGAGGCGCGGTACGTGGCCGAGGCCCTGTGGCTGGGGCGACCGGCTTCCACGGCTTTACCCACCTCCCCGGTCCGGGGCCCGCGTCGGGCAAGTCCAGGGGGCCACTCGTTCAAATTCCGGGCAGGGGCAAAGCCTGCCCGAGTTGCCGGGCCAGCGTACGGCCCCCTGAACATGCCCGACCCCAGACCGGGCAGGCCACCGGCCAAAGCCGCTCCAGCCGGACGCGATGTCACGTGCACCACCCATCAGCTCACCAGGACAACAAGGCCGCCCGAACCGCACGCCGCGCGCTCCTCTCCAACTCGACAAGTCAAAAGCGAGGTTGGGATCAGCCCGTCTCAGGGCACGACGACCACCCCGGTACCATCGGCACCGGGGTCCTGATCAGGGCTTCCGCGACCGGACCACCCCGGATGCTGTCCAGGCCAAGGGGTGGTCCGGTCTTTCGTTGTTGTGCGCGGCCGGCCACGAGCAGACCGGACGAGCCAGAGCCTCTCGGCACTCAGCTCAGGACTTTGCCCACCTCGTAGATGGTCGGCCGGTCCTCCGGCGCCGGGCTGAGCATGGCTTCGACCAGGCCGCCGAGCTCGCCGGGTACCCGCACGGCCCGGCGCTTTCCGTCGACGATGGCTTGTCGCTGCACGGGGCGCGGCGCGTCGTCCGGGTATTCGACCGCCCGCCAGCCCGTGGCCGAGATAAGCAACGAGGCTCCCAGGGCGTAGATGTCGGCAGGCTGTGTCGCTTCGGCCACGCCGGTGGCGAGGACGCTGCGCGCGATCTCCGGTGTCTCGTAGTGGACGAGGCACCCACGGAACGGGAAGTCGTACCCGGCGGGCACGTGGCCACCACGGGCCAAGGCGAGGTCGATGAGGTGCGTCCGCTCGGGCCCCACGATGAAGTGGGCCGGCTGTACGTCTCCGTGCGCCCAGCCCTTGGCGTGCAGCTCCGCCAGAGCTTCCACGCAGCCGAGGGCGACGCTCGGGCGCGGTTCGACCGACGAGCCTTGCTCGCGGCACGGTTCCCACACCCGGTACAGGTCGGACCCCTCGCGCCACGGCTGAATGTTCCACGTCCCGTGCTCCCACTCGCCGTAGGCAATCTCTGCGGAGCCCAGGCGGTAAAGAACAGCGCCTTCGCGTGCGGGGGCGAGCGCCGTCCAGGGCTGGGCCGGCCATTCGGACGTCGCCTCGATCGGGTACCCGAGTTTCACCGCGTACCGGCCCCGGTGACTCTCCACGTCCCAGACCATCGAGCCGCGACGGTTGAGGACGAGACGCTGAGCGGTGGGCATGAGCGCGTCGAGCACGACGACCGGCAGTTCAGGGGGTGGGCCGGACAAGACTCTCTCCTTCGTTACAGACGGGTGCAGCCGACCCCGCGCGGAGGCCGGCCGCGTCCTTGACGCCGAGGGCTACGCCTGACCGTAGGGCCGGCCACAGTCGGAGTCGCACTGCGCCAGGTTCTCGCCGTCCACGGTCCACAGGTCGTCGAAGACCACGAACCCGCTGGCCTTCATGGCCTGGGCCGATGCGGCGACCAGCTTCGGGTCACGCGGTCCCCCGCCGGGCCTCGGGTTGTGGTGGAGGAAGCGGCCCGCGTGCTTCTCACAGAGCTCGGCGTACTCCTTGGTGTGCAGGATCAGGGCGTGCAGGCCCATGTCCACGTCATCGGACGGGACCATCGGAACGGTCGCCGTCGCCACGGTGACCAGGAAGGCCACGGCCTGGTCGGCGATCCGCTCGGCACGCTCGGGCGTCTGCCCGTTGTGCACGGCCACGAAGTGGGCGAGGCTCTCGAACAGCTCCTCGCCGACCACCTCACGGCCGGTCCTCTGGTCGTTCACCGTTGCCGTCATGCGTACGTCCTCCTTGGGTTGAAGAAGTGCGTGGGCAGTGCCTCCATCCCGACCGCCGAGCTCGACTCGCATAACGCCGGGGGAGTTTGGTGGCCCGCCCTGAACGGGGACGGGGGAGCCGCGGATTCGGCAAACCCACCCAGGGCGGACCGGTCTAGGTGCCGGTCCCGAGCGCGACCCCGATCACCAATCCGCACGAAGTACTGATGCAGATGATGAAGAGGACGCCGGCGTACCGGCCGATGACGCGCATCACAGGCCGACCCGGCTGTTGCCGTTCTTGATGGTCAGGCGGGCGCTCAGTTCCTCGCGTGGACTCGGCGCCACAACGTTGTTCGGCATGGCGTCCCATTCCGGGCCGCCACCGATCGGCCTTATCTGTACCCGACCGCCGACCTCACCCATGACGACGCCGATCCTGTCTCGGGCGCTGTCCTTCGCCAATTCACCGATGCCTGGTCTGGTCTGCTGGTTGCTCGCCATGCACACGAGCATCCCGCCGTTCATGAGGACGTCGGAACCTCCACCAAACACCACTTTGGGACGTCCCGCGTCGGGTAAAACGTCCCTAGTGCCGTCCCCGACTGTTGGGAGAGATTGGGATGCCGAACGAGAAGCTACGTGCTGCCATGGCGGCCGGCGGCTGGACGTACACCGCCCTCGCGGACAAGGTCGAAGTCGATCCCAAGTCCGTCGAACGATGGGTCAATCTGGGGCGTACGCCGCGCCGTGCTACGGCCATGTTGGCAGCGGAAACGCTAGGAGAAGACGTGCACGCTCTATGGCCAGCGCTCCGGCAGGCACGCCCTGCCCGCGCCGTCAGTCCAGAACTTGTGGCTCTCTACGACCAGCGGGCGGACATCCCCGTGTCCACCTTCGTGGACATGCTGACCCAGGCCCGCGAGCACATCGACGTGTTGGTGTATGCAGCCGTCTTCCTGCACGAGGCGTACCCGCGACTCAATGACGTGCTGCGAGAGCGAGCTGCCGACGGGTGCGCGGTCCGCATCGCGGTCGGCGACCCGGACAGCACGAATGTCCAACAGCGCGGCATGGAAGAGAGGTTCGGCCACGGCATCGAGTCCCGTTGCCGCCTTGCCCTCATGCACTATCGCCCCCTTGCCGGGGTACCGGGCATCGAGGTGCGGACCCATGCCACCACGCTCTACAACTCGATCTATCGGGCGGATGACCAGGCGATGGTCAATGCCCATGTCTGGGGCGTGAACGCCTACGCTGCTCCCGTGTGGCACCTTCGGCGCAGCGGAAAGGGCGGCATGTTCGACACCTACGCCAGCAGCTTCGACGCTGTGTGGGAGACCGCGACGCCGGTAAGGGAAGAGTGATCATGGCACGGACCGAGTACTACGACGATCCGGCGGCTCCTGAGCCGAACAGCTTGGTGGTCGCCGCATCCGCCGTGGTTACCGACGACGAAGGGCGCATTCTCCTTCAGCGCCGACGGGACAACGACCTTTGGGCACTCCCTGGTGGCGGCATGGAGATGACCGACTCACTCCCGGGAGCGGCCGTCCGCGAGGTGAAGGAGGAAACGGGCCTGGATGTAGAGATCACCGGGCTCGTGGGCACGTACACCGACCCTCGCCACATCATTGCCTACTCGGACGGTGAGGTGCGCAGACAGTTCAACGTCTGCTTCACCGCCCGTGTGGTCGGTGGTCACCTCGCGATCTCGGACGAGTCCACGGAGCTGCGTTTTGTCCAGCCAGAGGAGATCGCCCAACTGCCGATGCACCACACGCAGCGGCTCCGGATCCGTCACTTCCTGGAGCACCGTGAGCGGCCCTATCTCGGCTGATCGCACCCGCGACACCCGCTTTAGGAGTTCGATCAACCGGGAGCTACTGCATGTTGCGGTGAAGAGTGCGGTGGCGTTGCGGACTGCTGGGGACCGTGGACGTACGCCGTCGTTGATGTCAGCTGTGGATGTCAGGCAGCCCGAGGCACGATGCTCACCGCGCGGTAGTCGTACCCGTCCTGCTTGAAGCCAGGGGCTTCCCATTTGAGGTCGACCTGCTGTCCGGCCGACAGCGTGCGGAAGCCGGTCGCCTGGATGTCGGCGTAGTGGCCGAAGCAGCCGCCGGGGGTCTCGGGTGAGTCAAGGACACCCCACCCTTCCTCGTCGTTCCACTCGCGGACAGTCGCAGTCGCCATGGACGGAACTCTACGGCCTCCGCTGTGCAGACGCGTCTGGCACCTGAGCTTGGGAATCACCGGGCCTTGGGTCCCCATCGGAGAGCTGACCAGCGGGGACGGATACCAAGGGGAACCCTGGAGCTCGCCATAGCACCCGTGGCTGACCTTGGTTCCCCGCCCAGTCGGGCACGGATCGGGCACGGGCACCTTCTGATCCGTAGCTCTATCTAGTGCCGTGACCGCATAGGTTCGCCGGGTTGGCGGTCATGGCGGTCATGGCGGGTGCGGTGACGTCCGATCCGACCGCTGGAGGCGCGGTGGCCGGCTGCATCTCTGCAGTCAGAGCACCAATGAGGCGCGCAATGCATCGAACACGCCACGAAGCTCGGTGGCGTCGACCGGGTCGATTTCCATCTGCAAGTGACATGCGTCGTCGCCCCCGTTGGGAGTCAGGCGCACGAGGAAGGCATAACCATCCTGGACAGGTTCGGCCCGCAGCGTCAGCGGATTGTTGCGGCCGGGAGTCACAGCCGCCGCGAAGCGGCGACCCGACGGAGGGCACAAGTGGGAGAGCATCCGGGCGGCGAAGTCCGCGATCTCCCCGACGGTGAGGTAGGCAGTGAAGTCGGCCCTCAGCCACGAGTCCCAATCGGCGGTCACCCGCCACTCGTCCCCACCTCCATGAGCCAGCTCCAGCCACACATTCTCGCTGCCGAGGCGTATCTGCGGTCTTTCCATCGTCATGCCCTTCCAAGCCTGGAGCCGTGATCCTACAAAAGCAGCCCCCCTAACCCGGCGAACCTATGCGGTCACAGCACTAGATCGGTCGGTGTTGGTCATACCGGTCGTGGCGTGGCCGATCAAGGGCACTACCGGGCGGGCCCGGTTGCTGTGGTTGCTGTACTCCGCTATGTCGTGATCAGGCTTGGACGGGCATCTGGGCGCCCGTACGCCAGGATGCGCGGCAGCACTTCCCGCATGCGTGTCATGTCCGCCGCTGGCGCGCGGAGCAAAGCCTCAACGACGGGATCGGTCAAGCCAAGGTCGTTCAACGACGCAGGATCCAAGGTCACGCGCAGCACATCGCCGTCTAGCTCCACTTCACGTACACAGCCGTAGGCGGTGCCCTGGTCGGGTGTGACAAGACAATGCGTGTCCATGCCCAGGGACACTTCCTGGGCATCGGGCTCGTCGAAGTCGCACATGAACAGCAGGGAGAACCCCTCCTCGTCGTTCGGCTCGGCCACACCCGCCATCATGCAGTCGTCCTCGTCCGGATCGTCGAGCCCGCAAGCAATCCGCGCCGTAAACCTGTATGTCATGCACGTGTTCTAGCACTAGAGACCGACAGTGAGGCAGGCCGCGCCGTCGAGGCGGCACGATGGCTTTCAAGACCGTTCTGTAAAGCGTCCATGCAAGCCTGTGACGTGGACGTACAGGCGCGACCGGACCCCCATGCTTCACGCCCTCGTCTTGGCCTGTCGATTGAGTGAGCACCGCTTTAGGAGCGAGGTTGGGCGGTTGCTGGGGTGATCTGCGGAGACGTGTTCTAGGGCAGCTTCCGGCGAGAGCGCCGGGATTGTCGCTGAGTCCCCGTGGCTCCCCGCTCGTTCTGGCACGGCTGTGGCACGGTTTCAGTCGCCCTGGAACCACAGATAGCTGCCGGGAGTGCCCGCGCACTGCTGTAGCTGTGTCGCAAGATCGTCCAGCGCGGCAAGCTGACGCTGATCGCTGCGCTGTTGGCGCAGTCCGTTGATCTCACTGAGCGCGGCGTCGGCTTCCTGCTCGTTCATCAACGTGTCTCCGTATTGGTCAACGGCGGTGAGCCTCCCAGGGACTCCTAGTAGCTGGAGAGAGCCGAGTGCATCGGCCAACGCGTCCCCGTGCCCGTACGAGCTTCGCAGGAGCGTTGCGCGGGACTTGCGCCAGTTACGTGTTGGCCGTGATGAATGCAGCTCCAGGTCGATCCCCATGGACCCATGATGCAGTGCCTCGCAGGTACGGCGAGATGTTCAGCATCTGATCCGTAGATCTATCTGGATAGGTCATCGAGCGTCATAGCGGTCACGTCGGAGCCTCCAAGGGACACTGCTGGGCGGGGTTGGTTGTTGAGGTTGCTGTACTCCACCGCTGTATTGAACGGCAGCCTGTCACCGCCCTACTTGAAGCGGGAGTCCTTGTTCTGCGCCACGTCGGCACATCCCTGGACCCAGTCCTTTTCGATCAACTTGGCGTCTGGGGCCTGGAGCTGACGCCCCCGGTACATGGACTCGCAATCCGCTTCCACCTCCTCGCGGCTCCGACCGTCTGTCGGTATGAACGCTCCACCAAAAGCGTCGTAGCCTTTGGTGTAGCTGTACTTGTCCACGCCGGAGCTGGCGGAGTGATTCACTACGATCAAGGCGACGATCAGAACGGCTATACCTATGATCACACCCATGACGACCTGGCGGACGAGGTAGCTCACTTCACCCTCCTCGGTGTGTCGGTGATGGTTCATCTACCCAGTGCCGGCGGAAGACTCCATCGAACGTCCCCGTGGGTGCGGCTCCCTGATCCCCTGGCACGGTTAACCCGAACCGGGGCGCCGAACCTCGATGGAGGGCGGCGCCCCGTTCTGGCCCTGGGATTGACGTCTGGCCTCATCCTTATCAGGTCGGTCCAAGGGGCTCAGCGACCACGCTCAGCCCGCCCCGTTCCGCTGCTGGCAATGCGCTGAGGTTCGGCGTGGATCGGCTCTGTTCGCGCCTGTTGGTGTCAGACACTGATGTCAGACATCAGCTATGGGGCGGGCCACTGCCCGCATAGAGATCAGGACGATGATCACGGTGATCAGCTGTGTTGAGGCGTCCAAGACAGCGGTGATGGCTTCCTGGCCCACAACGCAGCAGGCGATAGCGGCCGCGGTGATCAATCGGGGGTTGTCAGTGAACTGTGCGACAGTTTGATTGATGGCAGCAGTCCGAGTTGGGACGCTGGCATCCAGGTGCTGGGAGGGCATGCTTCTCCTGCGCTTCAGGGGGCGCCCGTCTCTCGCCAAAGTGGTCGGGCGCTCCCGGTCGTTTTCTCCGGACAGCCCCATGGTGGCGTACAGCACCGACAAGCAAGACGCCCGACATTGGCGGGCAAGGCGAGTCGCGCCAAATCCCTTGCCGGGCGCAGCGGTTTCACGTGAAACACCCCATTCGTGAGGGCCTACGTGAGTTCTTGAGACCCCTCACGCACACCACCGCCCCCAGCCCACAACTCTCCCCAGCTCCCATCCCGTCCGCCTTCGACCCACACACCGTGGAGCAGTCGTGGTTCAGGGCGTCAAGGTGGAGCGCGCCACTGTACGAACGACCTGGACGCCCTGGGCCGCGACTGCTCGGCTCTGCCTGGGTCGAAGGTGGCCGGGATGGGAGCCCACGACGCTCGCCATGCTCCGGCCGGCACTCGCGAACGGCGCCCCGTCCATCCCGGAGTCTGAGCGCCCCCGCCGGAGGCATGTCTTGAAGCCGCGGGCTTTGGTCTCGACTCATGCCCTCGGGCCTACACAGCGGGCGCGCGTCGGCGGCGGCAGCGCCGAGCGGGCCGAAGGCAGGAGCGCGGGCGCAGCCAGAGCCGGGAAGCGCGCCCGGCGGAGCGGAGCGCAGCCGGGTGCCTTGAACCCGCAGAGAAAGTTGTAACTCTCAGCCAGGCTGGGCCGGAAGTGCTGCGTACGCTGCGAGCCGGTGCCACCCTGTTCAGAGCTGACGGCAACGACGGCACACAGAGGCTGTTGATCACGACCACCAGCGATTAGCCGGGCGGAAGGCGCAGCCCCCGCCCAACGGCCTGCCCGATCCTATGGATCAGAAGGTTGCAGGTTCGAATCCTGCCGAGTGCGCACCGATTCTGAGACCGACAGCGTCCCCCAGAAGGTATGCCGGGGGACGCTGAGACGACAGAAGATCAGTCCGCAATTGGCAGATACAGCCGGTTGCCCTGCGCCGCGAACTCGGCGGACTTGGCGAGCATTCCGGCAGCGACCTCATCTTCGCTGGTCACAGCTCCATCAGGGCCGAATTGCTCTGTGATGCTTCTACTGATCTTCATCGAGCAGAACTTCGGGCCGCACATCGAGCAGAAGTGCGCCGTCTTCGCCGGCTCGGCCGGAAGCGTCTCGTCGTGGAACTCCCGAGCCGTGACCGGGTCGAGAGCCAGATTGAACTGGTCCTCCCAGCGGAATTCGAAACGGGCGTCGGAGAGCGCGTCGTCCCAGTCCTGCGCCCCCGAGTGCCCCTTGGCAAGGTCCGCCGCATGGGCCGCGATCTTGTACGTGATGACGCCGGTCTTCACATCGTCCCGGTTGGGCAGTCCGAGGTGCTCCTTGGGCGTGACGTAGCAGAGCATCGCCGTGCCCCACCATGCGATCATCGCCGCACCGATGCCCGAGGTGATGTGGTCGTACGCCGGGGCGACATCGGTGGTCAGCGGTCCGAGCGTGTAGAAGGGCGCCTCCTCGCAGATCTCCTGCTGGAGGTCGATGTTCTCCTTGATCTTGTGCATCGGGACATGGCCCGGGCCCTCGATCATGGTCTGAACGCCGAACCGCTTGGCGATCGTGTTCAGCTCACCGAGCGTGCGCAGTTCGGCGAACTGGGCCTCGTCGTTGGCGTCGGCGATCGATCCGGGGCGCAGCCCGTCGCCCAGCGAGTACGTCACGTCGTAGGTGGCGAGGATCTCGCAGAGCTCCTCGAAGTGCTCGTACAGGAACGATTCCTTGTGGTGCGCGAGGCACCACGCTGCCATGATCGAGCCGCCGCGGGAGACGATGCCGGTCTTGCGGCGGGCGGTCAGCGGGACGTACGGCAGGCGCACGCCGGCGTGGACCGTCATGTAGTCGACGCCTTGCTCGGCCTGTTCGATGACGGTGTCCTTGTAGATCTCCCAGGTCAGCTCCTCGGCCCGGCCGTCGACCTTTTCGAGGGCCTGGTAGAGGGGAACGGTGCCGATCGGCACGGGGGAGTTGCGCAGAACCCACTCACGGGTGGTGTGAATGTTGCGGCCGGTGGAAAGGTCCATGACCGTGTCGGCGCCCCAGCGCGTCGCCCATGTCATCTTCTCCACCTCCTCCTCGATGGAGGACGTCACCGCGGAGTTGCCGATGTTGGCATTGACCTTCACCAGAAACCGCTTGCCGATGATCATCGGCTCGATCTCGGGGTGGTTGACGTTGGCCGGCAGCACGGCCCGGCCCGCGGAGATCTCCTCGCGCACCACCTCGGGTTCGACGTTCTCCCGGATCGCCACGTACTCCATCTCCGGGGTGATCTCGCCCCGGCGGGCGTACACGAGCTGGGTCACCGGCTGCCCGTCCCGGCTGCGGCGGGGCAGGCGCGGGCGGCCGGGGAAGACCGCGTCGAGGTTGCGCAGCCCGCCACGCGGCGAGGTGTGCTTGAGCCCGTCGTCCTCGGGGCGGGCGGGGCGGCCCGGGTACTCCTCGGTGTCGCCGCGCGCCGTGATCCAGTTCTCCCGCAGCGGTGCGAGCCCGCGACGGACATCGGTCTCGGTGGAGGGATCGGTGTACGGGCCCGACGTGTCGTACAGCGTCACGTCCTTGCCGTTGGTGAGGTGCACCTGACGGACCGGCACCCGGAGGTCCGGGCGTGAACCCTGGACGTACCCCTTGTGCCAGCCGATGGACTTCCCGGCCTCGTCGCTCTGGTTCGAGGCAGGCGTGCGTGCATCCGATGTGGTCATGAGACCTACTCCCTACGCCGGCATTACCCGGTAACAGGTTCGGCGGTCGGCGCAGCCTCTCCCGTACAGATGTACGGATATCAGCGCCCTCTCAGCCCGGTGCTCCGAGCTCCCGCGTGTGCAAAGGTTCCTCCACGCTAGCGCCCTGTCCGGCGTAATGAACAGACGGCCCTTCTCTTCTTGCGATGATCGGCCGGTGACGTCCCCCCATACCGACCCCGAACCGCAGGGCCATCAGCACGGCCACTCGCACAGCCATGGCCCTGCCGCGCCGGTCTCCAAACATCTGCGCAAGGTCATCGCGGCCGTACTGATCCCGTTCACCACCGCGGTCGTCGTCGGCCTGGTGGTGCTCTGGCCGGGCGGCGCGCCCCCGCACGAGCGGACCGGCGTCGGCTTCGACCGGCAGACCCAGCAGGGAAAGGTGGTGAATATCGACAAGGTGGACTGCAAGGACGTGAACGCCGCCCAGACACCCACCAGCGGCGAGACCACCCCGCCGTCGGACAGCGGGCCCGGGCTGTGCGAGAAGGCCACCATCGAGGTGACGACCGGTCACGACAAGGGCCGGACCTTCGTCGAGATCGTCCAGCCGGACGCACCCCGTCAGTTGCACGAAGGGCAGGGCGTGGTCGTGGCGTACGCCCCCGACGCACCCCATGATCTGCAGTACTCGGTGACGGATGTGAACCGGAAGTTCCCGATGACGCTGCTGGCCGGGATCTTCGCCCTGGTCGTGATCGCGGTGGGCAGGATGCGTGGGGTGATGGCACTGGTCGCGCTCGCCGTGTCGTTCGCCGTGCTGACCCTGTTCATCCTCCCGGCCATCCTCCAGGGCTCGAATCCACTGCTCGTCGCGGTGGTCGGGGCAAGTGCGATCATGCTGATCGCGCTCTACATGTGCCACGGCCTGACCGCCCGCACGTCGGTCGCGGTGATCGGCACACTGATCTCACTGCTGCTGATCGGGCTGCTCGGGTCGCTCTTCATCGGCTGGGCGAGCCTGACCGGCAACACCGACGACAGCACCGGCCTCATCCACGGCCTGTACCCGCACATCGACATGAGCGGTCTGCTGCTGGCCGGTGTCATCATCGGCTCGCTCGGGGTGCTCGACGATGTGACGGTCACCCAGACATCGGCGGTCTGGGAGCTGCACCAGGCGAACCCGACGATGGGTGCTCGGGGGCTCTACCGGGCAGGGATCAGGATCGGGCGCGATCACATCGCCTCGGTCGTCAATACGCTGGTGCTCGCCTACGCGGGCGCCGCACTGCCGCTGCTGCTGCTGTTCTCGATCGCCCAGAGCAGCGTGGGGACTGTGACCAACAGCGAGCTGGTGGCGGAGGAGATCGTACGAACGCTGGTCGGTTCGATCGGACTGGTCGCCTCGGTGCCGGTGACGACGGTGCTCGCGGCGCTGGTCGTCTCCGCGGACCGCACAGGGGTCGGCGCGGAATTCGGAGCTTCGGCACCCGTACGGACCGGGAAAGGCCATCGTCGTAGGACGAAGCCTTGAACGTCTCCGTACGGAGAGCGATTCACCCATTCGGCAGGTGTTACGTTCGACCGGCGGGCCGGTCGGCGGCGCCGTCCTCGTCAGCCGGCGTTCTGTTCCTCGGCGAGGATCCGGCCCAGGGCCTCTTCCAGGTTGCCCTCGAAGTCACCCAGCGTGCACTCCTGCCCGAGCGGCACGAGTTTGTCCGTCCGGTCGAGAAAGGCCACAAGTGGTGCCGTACCGGCCCTGAAGAGGGCGCGATCCGTGCCCACCTGAAGTCGGATATGTACGTCGGACAGCCCCTCGGGCTCCGTGGGCCCGATATGCACATCACCGTCGCCACTGGGGCTGTTGAGACCGTCGAGCAGCAGCTCACGGCCGAATGCCCAGGTGACGGGGGCGTCGCCGGGCAGATGGAAGGTCATCCGGATCGCATACGGATCGCACACTTCGTACCGGAGCTCCACCGGGATCCGGAAAGAGAGTTCCTCGGAGACGAGGAAGCTCATCATGACCTCAGCTTGAACCGACTCGCGCATCGTCCAACCCCGCAGTAGATGAATCTGGCCAGGAATGATCCCCCATGGCCCTATTGACGCCATCGTGGTGCACGCGATAGCAGATCACAAGGAGTGATTTTTCAGATACTGATAGAGAACACGAAGGAGCGCAAGAGGCTGGCCACTTCGCCACGTAGTTGTTCGACTGCGGGGAGCAATCGATCTTCCTGCTCCAGGGGTACCGAAATCGCCATCGCGGCGGCAATGAATCCGGCTGTGATCGGGATGGCAGCGCAGACCGTCCCCAAGGCGTACTCCTGTCGTTCGATGACAGGTTCCATTCGTTCCAACGACCGCAATCGTTCAAGAAACGCCGGGCGGTCCCTCACTGAGTAGCGGGTCAGCGGCCGCACAGGGTGCCGGTCCAGATGGTCCTCGCGGGCCTTCTCGTCGAGCTGGCTCAGCAGACACTGACCGATCGCATGGGCGTGCCCGGTCTCCCGGAAGGATGCCCACTCGCCCACCGCGGGTGTGGCGGGGTTGTCGGCGACCGCGATGAGTTCGATCTCACCCTCGCGGTAGACGGCGCAGTACACCGGTGCGCCGATGGTGTCGCGCCAGCGGCTCAGCGACTCGGTCATTCTGCTGCGACGATTCTGCAGCGAACCCTCGTCGACCAGGCGCTCAGCGGCGGTCCCGAAGAGGAACACGCCGTTCTCCCGGCGCAGATAGCCCTCATGGGTCAGGGTGCGCAGCAGATGGTAGGCAGTGGGAAGGGGAAGGCCCGCTTCCCTGGCCAACTGTTTCGCGGGCGCCCCGTCTCGATGGGCTCCCACAGCTTCCAGCAGCCTCAGCGCTCGCTGGACCGAACCGATCAGCGTCGGGACAGCAGTGCTCGATGCCGTGGTCAACGGTCACCCCCAGGCATGGTGACGGGCGGTCAGCCCGCCTGTGGGGGCCGCCCCCACAGACCGCCGCATGACTGGGGTCCGGAGGCCGAACGCCGTACAAACCACTGGTCAGGGTGGTAACGGACAGTAAATTCCCAGGTGGTGGCAGCGGACTGCCACCATATCGACCGCATCCGCAAGGGGCGTCGTTTCGTCTTGCACTTAGCTCAGCTGGGCTAATCCACCCGGCCGGCTTCCGATCGTCCTACCAGTCGCTGCGCGAGGAAGAGGACGACATGAACTTGCGTACGACGAAGACGAGTCCACCGACCAGGATCACGAAAACCAGAACCTTGAAGAGCAGACCGATCACGAACCCGACCACGCTGGCGATCAGACCGCCGAACACGACGATCGCGATGACCGGCACCGCGATCCACTTCACCCACCAGGGCATCCCCGCGAATATCTCCCGCACGGCCATCGTCCTTGCCTCGTCTCTGTGAGTTCCTGTCTCGATACCTCGATGCTAGAGGCGCAAAGGGGGCCGGCGGGGGTTCCACAGCCCTTGAAGTCCCCTGATCGACCCCTTAGGGATCCCTGAGACCGGAGCCCGGCCCTCCGTAGGAGCGGCTCAGCTTTCCGGCGGGGAGAAGACCACCATGACCCGCAGGTCCTCGGTGATGTGGTGGAACTTGTGGGCAACACCGGCGGGTACGTACACCACGCTCCCCCTGCCCACCTGTGTGGTTTCCATGCCGACCGTGATCGAGGCGCGGCCGCTGACGATGAAGTAGACCTCGTCCTCCCTGTGCGGCTGCTGCGGGTCGAGTTCGCCGGCATCCAGTGCGTACAGGCCGACGGACATGTTCCGTTCCTTCACGAACTGCAGATACGCACCGTCGTTGGCAGCCCGTTCCGCTTCCAGTTCGTCCAGTCTGAATGCCTTCATGGCCCGTCCGCCCCTTGCCTCTGTCCTGCCGGTGTCCGCCACCGATCATGTCTGCCACGATCAGACACATGAAGAATTTCGTAGTCAAGACGATCGCCAACGCAGGTGCGCTGGCCGTAGCCATCTGGCTGCTCCAGGACATCACGCTGAACGGCGGCAGCACCGGGCGCAAGGCGCTCACGCTGATCGTGGTCGCCCTGCTCTTCGGCCTGGTGAACTTTGTGGTCAAGCCGATCGTGAAGCTGCTCACGCTGCCGCTCTTCATCCTCACGCTGGGGCTTATCACCCTGGTCGTCAACGCGCTCATGCTGATGCTGACCTCCTGGCTGGCCGGTCAGTTCAACCTGAGCTTCCATGTCGACGGCTTCTGGACCGCCGTGCTCGGCGGTCTGATCATCTCAATCGTTTCGTGGGCACTGAACGTAGTCCTGCCCGACGAGGACTGACCCGACATCTACTGAAACAGTGCAGGTCGGACCGGTGGCACACCAGGGAGAGAAGTGAGGAAGCGGTATGAGCACCATGGGTGACGGAACCCGGGCGGTACGGGCCGGGCTGCCCGAACCGGAGCAGTTCGAGCCCACCCTGCCCGGACCGGTCTTCGCCGCACACTTCCATCTCTCCGGTGAACCGACCGGTCCGTACACCTACGGCCGGGACGCCAATCCGACCTGGACGCATCTGGAACGCGCCATCGGCGAGCTGGAGGCGCCGGGGGAACCGGTCGAGACCACGGTCTTCGCCTCCGGGATGGCGGCGATCTCGGCCGTGCTGCTGTCCCAGGCGCGCACCGGCGATGTGGTCGTGCTGCCCGATGACGGATATCAGGCGCTGCCGCTGGTGCGTGAACAGCTTGAGGCGTACGGCGTCGAGGTCCGGACCGCGCCGACCGGTGGCGATGCCCAGCTGGCGGTCCTCGAAGGCGCCAAGCTGCTGTGGATCGAGACCCCATCCAATCCTGGGCTCGATGTCTGCGACGTACGCCGGCTCGTCGAGGCCGCACACGCGGCCGGCACTCTGGTGGCTGTCGACAACACCCTCGCCACACCGCTCGGCCAGCGCCCGCTGGACCTGGGGGCCGACTTCTCTGTGGCCAGTGACACCAAGGGCATGACCGGGCACGGAGACATCCTGCTCGGCCATGTGACCTGCCGCGCTCCCGAGCTGGCAGCGGATGTACGGCGCTGGCGCAAGGTCGTCGGCGCGATTCCGGGACCGATGGAGGCCTGGCTCGCGCACCGTTCGCTGGCCACGCTGGAGCTGCGGATCGACCGGCAGTGCGCCACCGCCCTGACGCTGGCCGAGGCACTGGGCAAGCGCCAGGAGGTGACCGGGCTGCGGTACCCCGGCCTGCCCACCGACCCTTCGTATCCGAACGCCGTGCGTCAGATGAGGCGCTTCGGCTCCGTGGTGTCGTTCGTACTGCCCGACCGCAAGCGGGCCGAGCGCTTCCTGACCGAGCTGCGGCTGGTCGACGACGCGACGAGTTTCGGCGGCGTGCGCTCCACAGCCGAGCGGCGGGCACGCTGGGGCGGCGACGCCGTACCGGAGGGTTTCATCCGTTTCTCGGTCGGCGCCGAGAGCTCGGACGACCTGGTGGCCGACGTGGAGCGGGCACTGGACACGGCGCTGGGCGAGAGATGATCCAACCGGTGGTACGGACGGCCCGAGCCTCCCCCCTCGTGGCTCGGACCGTCCCGGTTCTGCACGTGAAGAACCGCTTGAACAAGGCTAATTGACTCCCCGTCAGAGTCCAATCACAGTAGCGACAGCGACCTATCGACATATTTATAGTTGTACGGGTCCGAAGCGACGCGAGGGTGGGAGGGGGAAGGACGTGGACCTGGCCCTGCTGCGCACATTCGTCACGGTGCACCGGGCCGGTTCCTTCACCAGGGCTGCGGCCCTGCTCGGCCTCTCCCAGCCCGCGGTCACCTCGCAGATCCGCACCCTGGAGCGGCAGCTGGGCCGCCCGCTCTTCCTGCGCAGGGCCCGCGGCGTCACCCCGACGACCATCGGCGACGAACTCGCGCACCGGGCGGCGCCCCATCTGGACGCGCTGATCGAGATCGCCGAGACCGAGCTCGACGAGGAGTCGGGCATACGGACACTGCATCTGGCCGGGCCACCCGAGTTCACGTCGATGCGTGCCCTGCCGGCGCTCACCCCTCTCATCACCCAGGGCCTGGCTCTGCGCAGTTCGTTCTTCACCAGCGCCGAGGAGACGTTGGAGGGGCTGGCCGCCGGACATCATGATCTGGCCATTGCGACGGCCCGTCCGCGCGGTGGGCTGCTCACCGCGACTCCGCTCTGCGACGAAGAACATGTGCTGATCGCCGCGCCGCGCTGGGCCGGACGCCTGGGGCCCGGGACCCTGCGACACAAGGGGCCCGTGGTGCTGGACCAGCTGCCGGTCGTGGAGGTGCACGAGAGCCTGCCGCTCGTCTCCCGCTACTGGGCCGCCGTCTTCGACAGCCGGCCCGCCGCTGCGGGAGCCGTCATCGCGCCGGATCTCCGAGCGGTCCTGGAGTGCACGGCAGCGGGCGCCGGACTCGCCGTGCTGCCGCGCTATCTGTGCGAGGGGGCGCTGGAACGGGGCGAGGTGGTGGCGCTCCTCGACCCTCCCGTGCCTCCGTTGCGCACCTATTTTGTGGCCGTACGGACCGGCACGCTCGCACTGCCACACATCGCGCGGGCGCACGAGTGGCTGCTGCGCGCTGCCGCCGACTGGTGAGCGCAGGGCGGTCCGGCGCGGGTCAGGTGTTTCAGAACCGGTTCCGTGGGCCACTCTCTTGCCATGACCGAACGTCCTGTGGTCAAGCGCACCGCACGTGCCATCCTGCTCGACGGCAACGACCTCATCCTCATCAAGCGCACCAAGCCCGGGGTGGATCCGTACTGGCTCACGCCGGGTGGCGGGGTCGAACCCGAGGACGCAACCGTCGTCGACGCCCTGCATCGTGAGGTGGACGAGGAGCTCGGCGCCAAGATCACCGACGTGGTCCCCTGCTTCGTCGACACCGTGGAGCACATCGAGGGCGGTGGAGTGAAGGGCGTCAAAGTGCAGCACTTCTTCGTCTGTCGGCTGGAGTCGATGGACCTGTCCCGGCGCCACGGCCCCGAGATCGAGGATCCATGCGGGGAGTACGACGTCGTACGGGTGCCGTTCAGCCGGATGGGGATCGCTGCCGTTCATCTCGTACCGCTGTCGCTGCGGCACTACCTGGACGGCAATATCGAGGGCGTACGGGCGATGCACGCGCCCGACCTGGGCTGACCGGCCGCCACTTCCGGATCAGGGCTGACAGCCGCCTCTTCCTGGGACAGCGCTGACGGCTGTTGCTCCCGGGCTCGGGGCTGACGGCTGTCGCTCCCGGGTTCAGTCGGGGCCGGTGGTCGCGAGTTCCTCGACGGAGTCGTGCCGGATGCGCTCGGCCGGCATGCCGATGCCCCTGAGCACATCCACGCTGCTGCGGATCATGCCGGGCGGGCCCGAGAGATAGGCGTCGTACTCGTGCCACGGGCCGCACTGGCGCACGGCCTCGGGCAACAGCCCCTTCAGACCCCCCTCCGTTCCCGGGCCGGTGGAGACCACCGGCCGCACCGCGAGCCAGGGATAGGTCTTCTGGAGCCGCATCATCGTGTCGATGTCGTACAGGCCGTGATCACTGCGTGCCCCGTAGAAGACTTCCACGGGACGCCGGTCGCCATGCTCCGCAACGTCCTCGACGAGCGCCTTGATGGGCCCGATGCCCGTGCCGCCGCCCAGGCAGAGCAGGCCGGTGTGGGTGGAGTGGTCGACCGTCATCGAGCCCGTGGGCGGGCCGAGGCGCAGGATGTCGCCAGGCCGGGCCCGGTGCACCAGAGCGTTGGAGACCCAGCCGGCCGGTACCGCCTTGATGTGGAAGGTGAGCAGACCGTCCGGGCGGGGCGCCGAGGCGAAGGAATAGTGCCGCCAGTTCCGGGGCCACCACGGGGTCTCCATCGCCGCGTACTGCCCTGCGAGAAAGGGGTAGGTCTGGTCGGGACGGACCGTGAGAATCGCTATGTCGCGGGTCCTGAGGTCGTGGGAGACGACCTCGGCATGCCACCGGGCGGGAGCCCGCTGCTCGTCCTCGGCGGCCGCATCAATCATGATCTGCGATATCACGGTGTAGGCACGGACCCACGCCGTTTCGGTCTCCGCGTCCCAGGTGGTGGTCGCGTAGCGGCTCAGCGCGCCGAGGAGCGCCTCACCCACAGCGGGATAGTGTGCAGGCAGTGTGCCGTACTTGCGGTGCCCCCGGCCCAGTTCGCCGAGATACTCGGCCAGCGCATCGGGGTCGTCCAGCCGGTCCGCCGCGGTGAGGATCGCGCGGAGAAGACGATCTCGCTGGACATCCATCGCGACCGGAAAAAGGGCGCGCAGATCGGGGTGCCGGATGAAGAGCAGCGCATAGAAGTACGAGGTTGCCTGATCCGCGACGGGTGAGATCTCGGTCAGGGTGCGGTGGATCAGGGTCGTGTCGGGAGATCTGTCCGTTCCTTCTTCGGTCCACCCGGTGGCCGGAGCATCCATACTGTGCCTCGCCTCGAAGGTCTTCTGGTCGCCTTACGCACCCACACACGGCCCGCGGCCCTTGTCTGCGGGCGTAGTCGGGTCCTGCTTGCGGTCGCCAGCCGGTTCCTGCCTGCGGTCCCTCACCCCAGCATGCCTTGCCACGAACACACAACGGACAAATAGCGGGAAGTGCGGTTATCCGAACCGGTTTTCCCGTTACGCTCCTTTGCCTCATGACCGAGCCGTGAATCCACAACAGTCGCTCGCACCCGCAGCAACGCGGGAGTTTGCACCAACCGACCCAGCCGAGAGGGCCGCAGAGGAGTGCGCGCCAACTCACCTCACCGGCAAGGCCGCAGAAGGGTGGGCGCTGTACGCCGAGGCGAGTACGCGCGGTTACTCCCGCTGTCAGACGCCCGATTACCCCATTCCCGGCACCGTGTTTCACGTGAAACCACTCAAACGCTCCGCTCGCCGCAGCCTTCTCGTCGCGCATGTCGCGGTATCCGTGAGCTGGCTGGGACTGACCGTCGGACTGCTGACTCTCGGAATCACGGCCTTCCTCACCGGCGACCCCGCCACCGCGCAGGCCGCCACCCACGCCATGAAGATCTTCGGAGACTGGCTGGTCGTCCCGGTCGCCTTGCTCTCCCTGCTCAGCGGCCTCGTCCTGGCTCTCGGTACGCCTTGGGGGCTGGCCAGGCACCGGTGGGTCTGGACAAAGTTCTGGCTCACCCTGATCACTGCGGCACTGTCGATCTTCTCGTTGCGCCCCGGCATCAACGAGGCGGCGACGCGTGGCGCTGTCGATATCAACCTGGTGGTCGCTCCGTCGGTGGCGACGGCAACGTATCTGCTCATCACCGCGGTATCAGTACTGAAACCCTGGGGATTGACCCGGCGCGGCCGACGGCTGCGCATCCTGGCCGCAGCCGGTAAAGGAGTGGACGAGCGATCACCGCGTCGGACAGCCTGACCTTCATGCTCACCCCTCTGCCCCGTCCGCTCGCCGAATTGCCTGTCCGGCGTCTCACCCTGGGTGACCTGGTCGCCTGCGCCGATCTCTGCGAGGACCGCGGATGGCCACGCGATGAGCACAGATGGGGTCTGCTCCTCGCCGCAGGAACCGGCTATGGCATGGACGATCCCGGAGGTAAAGGGCTGATGGCCGCTTGTGTAGTGACCTCCTACGGCCCACGACTGGCTGCCATCGGCATGCTGCTCGTCGCCGAGCGATATGCACGACAGGGAGTCGCCCGCCACCTGATGCGGCATGCGATCGACGAGGCCGCAGGCACCCCGCTCAGCCTGTACGCGACATCCGCGGGACAACCGCTTTACGAACAGCTCGGCTTCGCGGTCGTGGGCCGCGTCGAGCGGGTCACCGGGTTCTTCCGGCCGACCGGCGACAGAGCGTCCACTGCGACCGTCCGCCCGGCCACGGCGGAGGACTTGCAAGCCATGGTCCGGCTGGACACGGACGTCTTCGGCGCCGACCGGACGCATGTCCTCGCCCGGCTGCCCGCGTACGCCGACCACATCCGGGTCGCGGAGGACGACGGAAAGCTCGTCGGTTACGCAGCGACCTGGCCGAGCGCTCATACGCATGTGGTCGGCCCGCTCATCGCGCCCGACACCGACACCGCTCAGGCGCTCGTCGCATCGCTCGCAGAGGCGACGGATCTACCGTTGCGCGCGGACATCGACGCGCGCCATGCGGAGCTGCTCGCCTGGTTCAACGAGTGCGGTCTGCAAAGAGGCTCCAAAACCACGGTGATGACTTATGGAACCTCGGACCTGCCGGGCGACTGGACCCGTCGCTACGCTCCGATGACCGTAGCGACGGGCTGACCCACGCGGCTTTGAACTGACACCGAGCGCGGGCGGTGCGAGCGTCAGGCGAGAGCCTTCACCGCAGCCGTCGCGAAGCCGTGGTCCTGGTCGGGAGCGCCTCCGCCGACGCCGATGGCGCCGATGAGCCGGCCGTCGCGGTGGACCGGGACACCACCGGCGATGAAGAGCAGCGGACGGTCGAGGGCGGTCGGCAGGGTGTGGAAAAGCCCGCCCGGCTGGACCGCGTCGACGAGGTCGGCGGTGGGGGCGTTGAGCTGAAGGGCCGTGTATGCCTTGCGGGTGCTGGTCTCACCCGCGATGAGAACGGCCCGGTCGTCCCGCCGGAAGGCCAGCAGATGGCCGCCAGCGTCGAGGATCGTGACAGCAACGGCGACACCGGCGGCTTCGGCGGCGCCGCGGGCCGCTTCGATGAGCGCTTCGGCGTTCGGGGTGGTCAGCGGGGCGACGGCGACAGTGGTGGTGCTCATGGAAGTGTCTCCTCGGTGCGATGTGGTGCTGCGTGTGAGGGGAGTGGTGTGAGGGGGGTCAGCGCTGGGGCGCGGGGGTCGCGAGCGGTTCAGGACTGTGCTGGGCGACGAGTCGGCCCCGAGAGACCTTGCTGCGGCGTTCCAGAGCACTGGAGACGACCGCAAGGACAAGGGCAGAGGCGGCCAGAGCAGCGCCGACCCAGTTGGGCGCGGTGTAGCCGAGGCCTGCTGCAATGACGAGGCCACCGAGCCATGCCGACAGCGCGTTGCCGAGGTTGAAAGCACCGATGTTGACAGCTGAGGCGAGGGTCGGAGCACCGGCTGCCTGGTCGAGCACCCGTTTCTGCAGCGGCGGCACGGTGGCGAAGCCCAGACCCCCGATCAGCACGATGGTGACGGCCGCTGCGAGCTTGTTGTGGGCGGTCAGGGTGAACAAGGCCAGGACCACGGCGAGGGCGCCCAGCGACACGTACAGCATCGGCATCAGATGGCGGTCGGCGAACTTGCCGCCGAGCAGGTTGCCGCCCACCATGCCCAGCCCGAAGAGGACCAGCAGCCAGGTGACGGAGGACGTGGAGTATCCGGCGATCCCGGTCATCATCGGAGTGATGTAGGTAATCGCGGCGAAGACCCCACCGAAACCCAGCACGGTCATCGCCATGGCGAGCAGGACCTGCACATTGCGGAACGCAGCCAGCTCGTGACGGAGCCGTACGCCCTCGGGCCGGGGCTGTTCGGGAACGAGCCCGGCCACACCGAGAAGGCCGATGACCCCCAGCCCGGCGATGACGAAGAATGTGGTCCTCCAGCCGACGCTCTGACCGATGTAGGTGCCCAGCGGTACGCCGACGACATTGGCGACGGTGAGGCCCGTGAACATCATGGCGATCGCGCCGGCCTTCTTCTGCGGGGCGACCAAATCGGCCGCCACGACCGATCCGATGCCGAAGAAGGCGCCGTGGGCGAGCGAGGCGATCACGCGGCCGGCGACCATCACGCCGAAGACCGGGGCGATGGCGGAGACCACGTTGCCCACGACGAACAGCCCCATCAGCAGCATGAGCATGCGCTTACGGGTGACGCGGGTGCCCAGGACCGTCATCAGCGGTGCGCCGAGGACGACACCGAGGGCGTATCCCGTGACGAGGAATCCTGCGGTCGGGATCGAGACCTGGAAGTCCGCAGCAACCTCGGGGAGCAGCCCCATGATCACGAACTCGGTGGTTCCGATACCGAAGGCCCCGATGGCAAGGGCGAGGAGCGCGAGCGGCATGGGTTTCACCTTCACTCAAAATTGCGTATGCGCTTTACGAGCGCTCACAATAATTGCATGCGCCTTCTAATTGCAAGCGCGGGCTATTGCGGACGTCGCCTACCCTGGACGCAAGCAGCTCCGACAGGAGGAGAGACCCCATGACAGCCACAGACCCCGCATTGACCGCCCTCTCCCAGGGCTGGTGTGCCCTCTCCTTGCTCCACGGCAAGATCGAGGCCCTTGTCGAGCGGGCGCTGCAGACTGGGCACGGGCTCAGCGTGCGGGAGTACTCCCTGCTCGACGTCCTGAGCCGACAGCACAGCGGTCCCGGCGGCCATCTCCAAATGAAGCAGGTCGCGGACGCCGTCGTGCTCAGCCAGAGCGCCACCACCCGCCTGGTGACTCGCCTTGAGGACCGCGGACTGCTGACCCGGTATCTCTGCGACACCGATCGCCGCGGCATCTACACCGATGTCACCGAGGCCGGCCTCACCCTGCTCGCCGAGGCCCGGCCGACCAATGACACCGCGCTGCGCGCCGCACTCGACGAAGCCGCCAAGAACCCTGAGCTGGCCCCGCTCGTCAGGGCGGTCGAGGGGCTGAAGGCCCCCGTACAGGTCGCGTGATTCGCCGCGCGGCCAGGACCGGTCGGTCCCCCGGGCAGGTCGGGCGAATCCCCCGCGTCACCCGCATGTTCTGCGTAATCTTCCGATCATGAGCGATCTGGAAATACGCCCTGCGGACCTCACCGACATCCCCGCGATCGTGGCCATGCTCGCCGACGATCCGCTGGGTGCACAGCGCGAGTCACCGGTTGCTCTCGCTCCGTACCACGCCGCATTCCGGCGGCTGGCGGACGACCCGAACCAGCATCTGGTCGTCGCCGTGCGCGAGGGCCGCGTCGTCGGAACCCTGCAGCTCACAGTGGTTCCCGGCCTTTCCCGGCGCGGCTCGACCCGCTCGGTCATCGAGGGCGTACGCGTCCACGCCGACGAACGCGGCAGCGGCCTCGGCACGCTGCTGATCGAATGGGCCGTTGCCGAATCCCGGCGCCAGGACTGCCAGTTGGTCCAGTTGACGTCCGATGCGACCCGAACCGATGCTCATCGCTTCTACGAGCGGCTCGGTTTCACCGCCAGCCACGTGGGCTTCAAGCTCGCGCTCTGAGCGCAGCCCGGAATCCGAGAGGTTGCCCATGCACCGCATCAGTGACGAACAGCGCAGGATCAGGCTCGGCCGGCGGCATCTCCTGGCCCCGTCCGTACGGACAGTGTCCCCGGTGTCCGCGGCCGACGCGGTCGTCGCTCTGCACGCCACCGACGCCGCCACCGTCTTCCTGTCCGCATGCGCACGGATGTCCGAGGCAAGCGTCTGCGCAGTGGAGCGGGCTCTCTACGAAGACGTCTCTCTGGTCCGGCGGCTCTCCATGCGCAACACCCTCTTCGTCATATCGCAGGAACTCGCCCCCTACGTAGATGCGTCGAACGCCCGGGCCGTGGCCGCCAAGGAACGCCGCGCGTTCCTCAAACACCTGGCGGACGACGGCAACGGACTGGACGAGCGCTGGCTCGCCGACACCGAAGAGAAGACCCTTGCCGCCCTGGCCGCCTCCGGTCCCGTCACCGGCAGCGAACTCTCCGCCGCCGTGGCTGCCCTGCGTACCAAAATCACAGTCTTTCCCGGGAAGAAGTACGAGGGAGTGCAGGGCGTCGCCTCCCGTGTCATCCGGATCCTGGCAGCCGAGGGCCGGATCCGCCGGGACCGGCCGCGTGGTTCCTGGACCTCCAGCCAGTTCCGCTGGACCGCATCCGGGCCCTGTTCGTTCGAGGAACCGGCACAGGCGCAGGCGGAGCTGGCCCGGCGCTGGCTCCGGTCCTACGGCCCGGCGACCGAGGCCGATCTCAAGTGGTGGACGGGCTGGGGCCTGGGCTCGGTCCACAAGGCACTGACAGCCGTCGAAGCCGAAGGGGTCCGGCTCGACGACGGCGCCGTGGGATGGGTCCTGCCGGAGGACATGGAGCCGGAACCTGTCCTGGAGCCCTGGGCCGCGCTGCTTCCGGCACTCGACCCCAGCGCGATGGGCTGGGCCGATCGCGGTTTCCATCTCCCGGCCGGACATCGGGCGGCGCTCTTCGACCGTTCGGGCAATATCGGCCCGACAGTGTGGTGGAACGGCGAGATCGCAGGTGGTTGGGCACAGCGAGCCGATGGTGAGCCGGTCTGGCGGCTACTGTCCGACATCGGCCGGGACGCTGCCGCAGCGATCGAGGCAGAAGCATCCCGGCTGGCGCAGTGGGTGGGCCAAGCGCGGATCACTCCGCGCTTCCGTACCCCACTGGAACGGGAGTTGACGGCCTGAGCCGACGACCTCCGCGTTTCACGTGAAACGTGGTGCTCAGGCTCGGAGGCCCCGCCACCCGCCCTCGTCCACACCGCCGGGAATGGCCGCCGTGGGGTCGTACGGCTCCCGCGTGAAGACGAACGAGCCCAAGTCGAGATGGTTCACACTGCCGTCGCTGTTCCGGACGATACGTAGTGTCTCCCCCGCGTAATAGCCGCTGAGACCGATCCAGGTGCCGTCGGGCCGTGCCGAGAAACGGGCGCCGCGGCCCTTGCCCCGCAGGAGCTGAAGCTCCAGCCCACCGTCCGAGGCCAGTCGCAGAATGTTCGTGTTCGTGCCCCAGTACCAGGGGCCGGTCAGCGCCAGGAGCTCGGCGTCCGCCTCGGGCAGCGGGCGCCAGGGCTCCGGAATACGGGGTTCGGCCTCGGCAACGATTCCCACAAGGTCGGCGGCCACATCACCGACCACCAGCCCGGACGTGGTGTTGGTGAGGACGACGGCCGCCACATCGTCCTCGACGCTGATCCACAGGGCGGCCAGGAAGCCGGGCAGCGAGCCCGTGTGCCCGAAGAGCGTGCGGCCGTCCCGCCGTACTGATTGGAGACCCAGACCGTAATGGGACTCCCAGTCACCGGACTCGGCCGGCGCGGACGGTTCACGCATCTGCTCCACGGAGGCGGCACAGAGCACTCGGTCGTCCCCCTCGGCCAGAAAGGCCGCGAAGCGCAGGAGGTCACCGGTCGTGGACCAGAGCTGGCCGGCCGGGGCCATCAGTCCGAGATCCTCGGCCGGTTCGGGCAGCATGACATCGGCCCAGGGATGCACGGCCCAGCCGCCTGCGTGCGGTGCCTGCGGCTGGAGGCCCGTGCGGTGCATGCCCAGCGGTTCCAGGATCTCGCGTTGAAGCACCTCCGCCCAGCTCGCACCTCGCACCTTCTCGACCAGCGCGCCGAGCAGTGTGTAGCCAGGGTTCGAGTAGTGGTGACGATGACCCGGGGCGTGCATCCGCGTCTGCTCGCCGAGTACATCGACAAGCTCGGGCCGCAATGTGCCCGGAGTCCTCTCCCACCAGGGCGCGGGTGACTCGGCGCCCAGCCCCGCACTGTGGCCCAGCAGTTGGTGGACAGTGACTCCACCGACGTCTGTGCCGAGCAGATGCTTCTCCAGCGGGTCGTCCAGATCCAGAAGTCCCTCGTCGCGCAGCCGCAGAACCAGCACTGCCGTGAAGGTCTTGGTGATTGAACCGATCCTGAACTGGGTGTCGGCGTCGGGGGCATGGCCGTCCACACAGCTGCGGGAGCCGTTCCAGACGGTCTGCCCCTGCCTCTGTAGCGCTGCGACGAGCGAGGGCGCCCGGCCTTCCGACTGTGCGGTGGCGATGCGGTGCAGAAGAGCACGCTGCGTACCAGGGAGCAACTGTTCAGGTGGGGAGGTCATGCTCAACAACTACCCGCAGAACCCAAGCCGTGGCGAACCCATTTCGCAGCACCTGGACCACACACCGCCATCGCCACCGGACGCCCGGTCAGCGCGTACGGCTGTAGGTCCTGACCAAGGCGCCGTTATCGAAGACACAAACCGAGTCCAACGCGAACACGGTAGGCGCGAAATCCGATCCGAACATCGGCATGCCCGATCCGTAGACCAGCGGATACGTCTTGACCACCAGCTCGTCGATCTCGTCGATCAGTTCTCCGGCGAGCTCGTCTCACCGTCGTGTCATTTCCTCGGCCGGGATCTTCTGGGCGGCTGCGGCGACGCGTTTCCCGAATCGGGTCAGTTTCATGGCCGTGCCGCGTTCGGCTCGTTAGGGGCAGTCCGAGGTCCGCTTCGAGGCGGTTGATCTGGATCACCAGGGTGGACTGGTGGATGCCGAGGTCTCGGGCTGCTTCGGTGAGGGTGGGGTAGGTCCGGGCTGCCACGAAGCGGGAGAGCCGCTGTCGTGCGTATGGGCTGGTCAGCGCTTTGCGGAGGACGGCGGGAAGCGCCTCGGCTTCGTCGACGGTGCGGAGGGCGGTCTGGTGGCTGGCTCCGCCGCGTGGCCGGAGGGGAATGTTGTGGGTGTGGGCCCAACGGGCCATGTTCGCGGTGCTCATGCCTGTTTCGCAGGCGAGGTCCGGCAGAGTTCGGCGGCGGTGGACGTACTGCTCGATGAGCCAGTCCCGTTCGGTGGGGCCGCGGCGCTTGTAGTCCCGAGGGCCCTCGCGGAGCGGGATGCCGTACTCCTTGGCGAGGTCGGTCAGCATTCTGCGGGAGAAGCCGGTGAGGGTGGCGACCTGCCGGAGGGACCGGTGTTCGTCGAGGTAGAGCTGAGTGAAGCGCTCTGCCGGGATGGCTTGCCGGGCTTGCTGCCAGTGGCTCTGGCGGCGTTCTTCGTCAGCGGGGGTGCGGGGGCTGGGTGTTCGTCGAGGACATGCCGGATGGCCTCGATGGTCGCGCCCAGGACCTGGGCGGCGTGCTGAACGGGGTGCTGGCGTTCTCGGACGAGTTGGTGCAGGCGCGGCAGGTCGACGTGCGCCGGGTCGGGTCCGGGAAGCGAGAGCCCGGCCAGCAAGGTGGTGGGAGGCTGCCAGGTAACGGGCTCGTCGTGGATGTGGTGCGAGGCAAGGAATTCGAGGGCTTCCTACTCGAAGGCGTGTGCGAGTTCGGGGGTCTGAAGCGCGGTGAACCGCAAGGATGTCGCCCGGAACTCTGCACTGTCGAGCCCACCCAGGTCATCGGGGACAGACTCGGCAGGCAGGACGCTGAGACGCCGGAAGAGCTGGCTGCGGGCGATACGTTCACGCCGTCCGATCCCCCGCGCTGTTCCGGTGCGGCGGCAGATCTCCAACCAACGGTCATGGGGCAGCAGGCCGGTGTAGTCGAGGAGTCGGCGTCGGCGTCGGCCGTAGTCGATGGGGATGTCATCGGCGTCGAGGTGGTCGGTGAGCCGGTCCAGGGCGGCGACGATGTCCGGCCATTGTGGAAGGTTGTCGAGTTCCTGGAGGAGGCGTGAGATCTCGATGCCGTCGGTGACGTCGCCGACCAGCCCGGCGGCCTGGTCCAAGGAGGTGCGGCTGTCGGGGATCAGCAGCAGGGCGGCGAGGACGGGGGCCAGGGCCCGTGCGTGGATTCCTGCGGGCGGTGTGAGCCGGACCGTCCAGGACGGCCAGAACATCGTGGGGATCTTCCTGGCTCTCTGCTCGATATCCCGGGTGGTCTTTGCCGGCCGGCGGGGAGTCTCGGTCGTGGTGCGGTAACGGAGGTGCTCGCTGGGACGGAGGAAAGGGGCGAGGGCAGCCGGGTGCACGGACTGCAGCACCGGGCTGATGCCCCGGCCCCAGCCGTCGATGCTGGTCGCCGAGATCTGCGTGAGTTCCTCGCGTACTGCTTCCAGCAAGCCGCGCAGGGCCTCGCCGACCGGATGGATTCCCGGCTGTTCCAGGATGCCCAGGGCCATGGTGACCGCGACGGCGGCATCCGCGGCTCGCGGCGGGGCCATGAACCCCGGGCGGTCCGCCGCCTGTTCGGTGCGCGGGGAGACCGGATCGGTGGCGAGGTGCACTTCTGCGATGTCGGCCGGTATCTGTTCACGCAGGACAGCAGCGGGAAGGTCGCTCAGGACACGGATGCCCAGGGCCCGGATGTCGGCCAGCACCGCCGGTGCCGGCTGGGGAACAGTCCGGTAGGGGCCCAAGGCGGCCGTCGCTCCGTCGATGATCTCCATCACCCGGTCCTGCGCGGCCAGAACCGGATGGCCAGGAGGCAGGCGAAGCGTCGAAGCGCGGGTCAGATCGGCGCCGCAGCCAGCCGAAATCGGACGCCGGGGCGGATCGGCAGATTGCCGCAGAGTTCCGGCCGGGGGACAGACCGGCCGGAACGGGGCCGCTGCCGCGGAACGAAGGGCCGAGCGGCCGGTCGAGATCGGTGACGAGAGCCTGCCTACAGAACAAATGGTGGACGGCGGAGCGGACTTGAGACTCCGGACGGCTCGGCAGACACCACGTGACTTGCCCCAGAAGAAGCCCATCGAGATCCGCATCCCGGAGCTCTTCCAGAGCCTCATCGCTGAACAGCCAGTCCCCGCCGTAACCCGCCAGGAACCGAATGTTCCCCAGTTCCACGGCCGGAGGCTCGCTCCAGACCTCGCACTTCCATCCGCGCGATTCCACCGCCCGCCGGGTCCAGTCGAAGGTGAACGCCACCTCCGGCTTGGACAACCGATGCAACGGCTTGACGTCGACAACCACCGGCACCCGCCCGGTGAGCAGGAGATAGTCCGGAATGTGCCGATGCACCTTCCCCTCCAGCACCGTCTTGAGCAGGAAGGGCTGGGCCACGATGCCGCGTACGGACGGATCGAAGTCGGCAAAGAGCAAGCGCGATAGTTCCAGGCGCGACTCGTAGATCGCGTGGTCGCGCATCGTCGCCGACCAGTAGGTCCCCGAGTAGTGCTTCTGGCCCTTGTACCAGCGGAACGTCGGTCCTCCACGAGAACACCACGCTGCTGACGGATACTCACCGTCGCGGTGACACTGCCCATCGCACACCCCCGGCCCACGGGTTATGCCCCGCGTAGCCAAGAGTGTCAGCGGAACATCGGTGGGCGGAGCGGGCCGGAATCCCCTCACCCAAAAGGGTGAACGCTTCGACCAGCGAGTCTCACGAAGACGGCATAAGTGCCGCAGATGTGCCATCGGAGATGAGATTGTGCCGCGAAATCTGAGACCTTACAACCTGTAGGTTCCCGCGAACCGTGTCATCTGCCGCGTCTCTGACCTCGACGGTTCTCGGGCTTCTCACGCCGTGTCATCTCTTGGATTCCCAACTGCGTGTCATTTTCCTGGCTCGCCTGGCCAAAACGGCGACGCCGCTGCCCAAGAAGAGGTTCACCGGACGGTCAGAAGCTCCAGCTGTAGGGGCCGCCGCCCGGACCGGCCCCGCGAAGTATTCGGTTGGTCATGACGGGCTGAACCTGCGACGGTCACCGGCATGAACGTGGTTCTGGGAGACAAACTCAGGTTCGCCGCAGAGGTCGGCGAGCCAGGCCCACTGTGCCGGGTCGACCTCTGGGCATCTGGAAAGTGGCTGACCTGCGACGACAACATGGCGTATGTCCCCCAGTTTCGCCGCGATGTGCTGGACGCCGCCGCCTGGCTGCGGTCTGGCGAAGGTTCTCCCCTGCCGTTCGCCGGCTTGTCCGCCGAAGCCACACATCGCCGTCTCACGCAGCGCGCGGGGGACGACGAGTCCGAGGCCGAGTACCAGCTGCGCGGCCGGTTTCGGGTCCTGCTCTGGGGTCCCACTACCGACAATGTGACGGCCTACCTGTTCCGCGAAGAGGACCGCCTGGTGATCACGCTGGAGTTCTGGCGTGAGGAACACCTGCTCAGCCACCCTGAAGACGCCGGTGCGGTTTTCGTGGTCGAGATCCCGGCTGAGGAGCTCATCGGGATCCTTGAAGGCGTCACAGCCGCGCTCGACGCCAGCCCGAGCGAGAGCCATTCCTGAATCTCCGGTGGCATCAAGAAGGGCCTCTCTCTCGCGGCCGCCCTGAGTCGAGGAGAGGCCCAAGGCGGCTGCTCGGCGATGTCACGCGGCGAAAACCGTTCGATTCTGGGGCTCACTCAAGTGGCTCCCAAAGTGGTTCTCGTGAACAGAGCCAGGAGGCTCACCCGCCGGTCGGCTTCCCTCTGCTCTTTGAAGCCGGGGTCTGGCTAGCGACCTGGTCTGGAAAGGCTTTGTTGATCGCTCTCTTCGCCCGCCTCCCCAGTGCCGTGAGCCGCATGGGACGTCCGCGGACCGCTCGTTCCAGTAGCGGCCCGCCAAGGTCTCGCTCCAGTCGATTGATCTGCCCAACGAGGTTGAACCACTTGACGTTCAGAGCGTCGGCAGCGGCACCGAGGGTGGGGTAGGAGGCCGCGGCGGCGAAGTTGCGGAGATGTTCACGACCACCCCGGCGTTCGAGGGCAGACCGGAGGAGGGGCGGTGCGGTAACGCCGTCGGCGAGGGCTCGGAGGGCTGGGTTGTGGCCGGCTCCGCCGCGGCGGGTCGGGATCTGGTGGTGTCTCGCCCAGCGGGCCATCGATGTGGGGCTCATGCCGGTCTCGCGGGCAAGGTCCGCGAGAGGACGGCGGTGAACCGTGTACTGCTCGTGGAGCCATTCCTTGGTGATGGGCTTCGCCCGGGTGGTTCTGCCAGTGGGCCTCAGGACGATGTCGTACTCGCGGGCGAGAGAGGTAACGCCCCTGACGCTGATGCCTGTTGCCTGGGAGATGTCGCGGATGGACAGCCGTTCGTCGATGTATAGCCGCCGCAGTTCAGATTCCGGTAGCTGTGTCCGGGCCACTGCGCTGATGTGGCCTGTCGCCCAGGCCTTACCGGGTGTGATGGGTCGTGGTGGGGGTGGGTGCTCGGCGAGGAGATGCTTGACCGCATCGTTGCTTGTGCCGAGGAGTTTGGCCGCCTGCGTGACGGTCGTTCGAGGTCGGCGGATGAGTTCGTGCAGGGTGCCGATGCTGACAGCGTCGGGGTTGGTTCCTGGTAGCTCGAGTCCTTTCAGGAACGTGGTGTCTGGCTGCCAGGTGAGTGGCTCGTCGTGGATGCGGTGACGGTTCAGGAAGGCTTTGGCTGTGTGGTCGAGCTCGGTTGCCAGGTCCGAGGTCAGCTGAGTGGTGAACTCGCTGATCCACTTACGGGTGTCGGCTTCCGTCACCGTCGTCTCAGATGGCATGAGCTCGGCCGGGAGTCCGCCGATGCGTTCGAAGAGGTGGCTGCGGGCAGCGTGGATTCGCCGTTCACGACCGCGGAATTGCGCTGTGCGTCGGCAGATGTCATCCCACTCTTGCGGGGGAAGGAGGCTGCTGTAGTCAAGGTGGCGTCGGCGTTCGTAATCGATAGGTGCCGGTTGTGCGTCGAGCTGCTCAGCCAGCAGGGTCATGACGTTCTGCATGACCGTCCACCAAGGGGTGCGTCGCAGATACTGCATGACTCTGGAGGCAGCGAGGCCGCTGGTTGCGCTTCCCAGGCGGCGCGAGATCTCTTCCATGTCCAGACAGCTGCCGGTGAGGCCGAGCATGCAGGACAAGGCGGGTCTCAGGATGCGTTGATAGTGGCCCGCTGGTGGTGCGATCCGCAACGACAGTGCTGGCCAGAACACCGCAGGGATCGAGTGAAGACGACGGTGGGAGTCCTGGACGCGGTCCGGGTAGCGAGGCTGGTTTGACGCAGTCCGGTAGCGGAGCTGGTCAGTGCATCTGAGGTCTGTCAATGGCCTCGAAGTTCTCCCCGTAGGCGGCCAGGAGTGCTCCCCGCTGGCGGCCTGCGAGATCTCCCCAACGGCGGCCAGATAATTCCCCGCCGTGGTGAGTGCTGTGATCAGCTGAAGGGCTTGACTCCCTGTCCGGAGGTGGCCTGGGTGAGCCGGAAACTGTCACCCTGGGTGACCACGATGTGAGCGTGGTGCATGAGCCGGTCGACGGTCGCGGTGGCCAGCGTCTTCGGCATGATCTCGTCGAATCCGGAGGGGTGGAGGTTGCTGCTGACGGCGAGCGCGCGTCGTTCGTAGGCGGCGTCGACCAGGCGGTAGAAGCCCTCGGCGGCGTCGGGGCTGACGGGCAGCAGGCCGATGTCGTCGACGATGATCAGGTCGGATCGGATCACCCGGGTCAGGGCCTTGGCGATGGAATCGTCGGCCCGGTGACGGCGGACGAGGGCGCCGAGGTCTTCGATGGAGAACCAGGCGACGGCCATCCCGGCCTCGACGGCGGCCTGCCCGAGGGCCTCGCACCAGTGGCTTTTCCCGGTCCCCGATGGGCCGACTACGCAGAGATTTTCCCTGCGTTGGACCCATTCGAGGGTCTTGATGGAGTCCTGGGTCGCGCGAGGTATGGAGGATGCCTGCTCGTCCCAGTCGCCGAACGTCTTCCCGGCGGGGAACCCGGCCCGCTTGCGTCGAGTGTGCAGGTTCGCTCGGTCGCGGCCGGCGGCCTCTTCGGAGAGGAGGACGCGTACGACTTCTGCGGGGTCCCACCTCTGGGCCTTCGCGGTGGGGATCACATCGGTCAACGCCTTGCGGATGTGCGGGAGTTTGAGCCGCTTGGTCAGTTCGATGGCCTCGGCGAGCTGGTCGCCGCTGGAGCCGGAAACGGTGCGCAGTGGGGTGGCCATCAGAGAGTGTCGCCTTCGTCTTCGTCGTCGTGTTCGAGCGGGATGGTGCCGAAGCGGGACCAGGCGGAGGTGCCGGGCTGCAGGCTGTGGGTTTCGCTGGCGCGGGTGACCTCGACGTTTTCCAGGCCGACCTGGTAGTCGAGGATGGAGATGAGGTCTTTCTCGGCGAACCGGCCGGTGACCGCGGCGGTGCCAAGGGCCCGGTCGACCTCGGCAGTGGAGTAGAGCTTGGAGAAGGCGACGGCCTCGGCCATCTTCGTCTTGACCTTGCGTGTTCCGGCGGTGGCGGCCTCGACCAGCCAGGAGGCGGCGCCGGGGCCGAGCATCAAGAACGCGGCCTCCTCCGCGCTGGTCGCCTTCGGGACGCGATCGCCTTCCTTGTTCTCGCGCGGCGGGTAGTGCGCGTCGTCAAGGACCGGGGTGCCAGCCGATCCGCGCGGGTGGCGGGCCACCTCGCGGGCATGACCGTCGGCAGGGCCGACGGCGGTGACGATCAGTTCGTCGCCGTGGAATCGGGCCCAGACCCGGGTGTCGATCAGCTGGTGCGGGACCGAATAGCGCACGGCCTCGACCGAGATCGTGGAGTCCCAGCAGACCCTGCGGGTGGTGCCGAACGCGACGGTGAAGGGCTGCTTGGGCAGCGGATGCAGCCGCTGGCGTTCCTCGGCGAGCATCTCGACGGGCCGTCGTTGGGTCTCGCGGTGGACCCGGTTGTTGACCTCCTCGCAGAAGGTGCGGCAGGCCGACTCAAGGGCGGCGAAGTTGCGGTATTCCTCAAGGAGGTTGACGTCTTTGGGGACCAGGTCGGCCTTGGCGATGCGGACGGTCGCCTCGCTCCCGCCCTTGGTTTCGGGGTCCGCCGGCAGACAGGTACGTATCGTCATGCCGTAGTGGCGGGCGACCTCAACGATCTCGGGGTTGCGGACCGCGATCCCGGCGATGTGGTCGGTGGTGACCGTCTTCTCGTTGTCGGTCAACGCGTAGGCCGGGACCCCGCCGATCCGCCGCAGCGTCGCGTCCAGACACGCGGTGATCGTCGGCAGCGTCTTGTCCCAAACCGGGATCACCACGCGGAAACGCGACCAGGCCACCCACGCGCACCACAAAGAAGTGCGTCGTCCGCCGATCTGCGGGCCCTCGCCCCAGTCCCATTGCAGCCATAGCCCCGGCTCGGTGATCCAGGGCCGGTAAACCCGACGCTGACCGGCCCTGAACTGGGCTTTTGCCTCGGCGACGGTGCGGCGGGTGGTGCGTTCCCCGCCCGTGAAGCCCATCGCGGTGATCCTCTTGTGGACCACATCCGCACGGATCCGCCCGTTCGAGCGGACCACCAGCTCTTCAATCTTCGGCAGGAACACGTCGATCGCACGGTCGCGGTGCCGACGGACGTCGGGGTGCTGTCCAGCGGCCCGCATCTTCACATATCGGGCCACCGTGTGGTGGTCGCACCGGGCGAGCTCGGCCGCCGCGCGGTAACTGCCCGTGAGGTCGTACGCCTCAAGGATGTCCATGATCTCCCTGCTGTTCTTCACCCGCTCGAGCTTCGCCGACCGGGTACGTCTGGGGCGAGCGGGGAGATATCTGGCCGTCCGTGGGGAAATCCCTGGCCATCAGTGGGGCCGTAAATGGCCGCCTATGGGGAGTATGCCGAGGCCACGGTCAGAGGTCGGGGCCGATCGACGCGAGCTGGACGGCCAGCAGTCGCGGGCTTGTGTACTTGCCCCAGGCGGTCATCGTGGTCGGGGTGGCCGGTGTGGTGCTCCTCGGATGGTGTCCGGTGAACCGGCGAAGCTTGGTACCCGCCAGCTGGACGTGCTGCCCTCCCAGGATGTGCAGGGCCGCGATGACACCGGCTGCGGTGCCGGCGGCCGTGGGAGGTGCCATGAAACCGGGCCGGACGGTGGGGTTGGTCAGAGAGCGAGGACCTGACCGCGGGCTTCCGGCCGCGTTGTGGGCATCGAGCACGTCTTCCGGGACCAGGGTCGCGAGGAGGTCGCTCCTGGAGGGGGCCAGGGTTCGGGAAGCGACCGCTCGGAGATCGGCCAAGGCATTCAACGAGGGAACCTCGGAACGTTCGTAGATCCCGAAATCCGCGATCCCCGAGGTGATCGTTTCACTCACGATCCGTTGTGCGACCAGGGCGGGATGTTCATGCGGCAGCGTCAACGTGGGCATCTGTGAAAGATCAGCTCCGCAGCGGGGCGATGCCGGCCCGGTAGACCGGTTGGTCGCGGGGTTCGCGCAGCGCCCTGGCTGTGGAATGCCCGCGACCGGGTAGGGGTGACTTCTTTGCAGGGACCCGCAGTGCGGGCAGGTGTCCTCCAGGAGCCTGTGGTGTCGGAGGCAGGCGAAGGACCATCCGAGCCGCCATTCCAGCTGCCATCGTCCGCTGGAGGCTGCCAGGCAGTCGGGGCAGTAGCGGGATCCACTGCCTCGGCCCCAGAGCACCCACCGTTTGACCTGTCGGGTGCGGTGATCAAGTAGCAGGGCTCGGTGGTCATAGTGGGCCAGGGTGGCTGCGATGACCTGCTCGGGATCGATGCCGCAGGTATGCGCAATGTCGTTGACCTCCGCGGCTCGGAGGAGCTGGACCCAGTCGCGCGGAATGTCGGCTTCTGGTGCCGTCTTGCGTCTTGCTCTGGCGTGACGGGCCAGCCCCAGCTGGGGCAACAGTTCGCCCATGGGTGTGTGGAGCCGGTGGGCCATCGCCTCGAACCATGAGTCGAGTGCCTCTCCTGGAAGGGGCATGACCCTGATGGAGAACGTGCGCAAAGCGGGATGGCTCATGATGCTTTGCAGCGCTGGAGTTTCGGGAGGCTGGTCAGCTTGTTGTTCTCGAAGGCCAGTTGCAGCTCTCGACGGGCCTTCTCGGATGCGGCGTCGTTCTTCACCTGGTCCAGCAGTTCCCTGTCCAGGCGTTCGGTGCCGGTGCGTACGGCTCTCTGGCAGCCGCGGTTGATCAGCGTCATGAGCGAGCCGATGTGGCCGGTGCTGCGGGCGAAGAGATAGTCGGACAGGTCGTCCGCGATCATGCCGGGGTACTTGTTCGCGAGAATGACCCGTTCCTCGATCGCGAGGAGGGTGTCGCGCCATCCGCGGCGTCCCTGCTCGTTCCTGATGTCGAACGGTTCCATGCCCAGCCGGGTCGTGCGGCGTCCGGTCTGGGCGAGGACCCCGTCCTCATAGGTTGCTCCCTCGCTGAACAGGCCACGTTTCTCCAGCCCGACTCCGACCAACAAGAGGGTCACCGGGAACTCGTTGGCGATGTACTTGAAGTGGTTGCTGACCTCGATCCCGCTCTTGTTCCGCCACTTCAGGAAGTGCAGATCGTCCACGATCAGCAGCTTCGTTTCCGCGGACAGCACGGAGTCGAGAGCGCGATAGCCGAAGTCGGCCGTGGTGCCGCTGAAGCGGCCGGGGTGCGCGAAGTACTCCAGAATGGCCCGGTTGAAGTCGCGCATCCCGGTGTTACTGGTCAGGCCAACCCGGCAGACGGGCCAGCGTTCATGTCCGTCGTCGGTGTAGTTGCCTTCCTCCTGAATGATGCGGCGGTGGAGCTTGCGGGCGAAGGCGAGCACGGCAGTGGTCTTGCCCAGACCGGGAAAGGCGTCGAGGGCGATCCCGCCCTTGACCTTGTCGCTGTCCTGGTCGTTGCTGTCGAAGATGTCCCAGAGGTCTTCGTGCAGGGCCTTCATCTGCGGAGTTCCGAGCGGGCCGAGGTTCGCGTGCCATTTGCGGCGGACCCGGTTGTACTCGGTCAGGGCTTCCTCGCACAGCTTCTTCAGCTGCCGGTGGGGCAAGAGCTCCGGACGGATCCGGCGCGGGGCGTCCGCGAGGCGGGCGAAGCCTTCCTTGCGGGACAGCGTGAGGTGATCCAGCCGGGAGCGCAGATCGGCTTCCTCAGCATGGGCCCGAGCCGGCTTACTCATCGTCATCGATGTCCTTCAGGGCGGTGGCGTAGAAGTCGAGTTCCTCTTCCAGCTCCTCCAAGCCGTCGGTGTCGTCATCGCCCGCTTCCGGCGCCTGGGCGGTCTCGATCGCCGGGGGTTCCGGCTGTTCGGGAAGGGACAGCACGCGGGCGACCGAAGGCAGAGAACTGACGGCGTCGGCTTGCGTCTCGGGGATTTCCAGGGCGGCTTGTTCCCGGGAGAGCCGTAGGGCCATCCGCCGTTCGACCAGGGAAGTGCCCAGGCCGAGGTTCCACCGCTTCAGCAGAAGGGCGACGGCGAGCCGGTCGTCGGGATAGGTGTACTCCTTCGCCGCCAGGCGCCGGGCGAACTGGAGCGCTTCATCGCTCAGCGGCATGTCCAGGCTGGGCGCGTGCTCCCACGAAAGGGTGTGCCAGACGCGTTTGTGGTCCCGGAAGTGGATCCGGGTGGCGTCGTCGGGATCAGCGAAGAACTCCAACCGCCGCTTGTCCAGGTCGATGTCGGAGCCGCCCATGTCGCGGAGCCCGTCGAGGCAGTCACCGTTGTAGCGGCGGCCGTTGATCTCGACGCCGTAGGGCTGGACCGTGCGCATCGTGACGTTGAGAAACTCGAAGGCGAGTTGTGGGTCGCGGGGCACCTCGATGTAGCCAGCCCGCGCGAGCCCGTGCTCGAACATCGCCGCTGGAGACAGTTCCACCTTCGGCAGATGGGGGTCGAGCAGTCCCTCATGTGGCGTGCGGTGATAGTCCACTGCGATCCACTCGCGGATGATCGCCTCGAGCTCGTGGTGGAAGAAGAAGGCGTCCTTCTCCGGGTTCAATCCACGCGAGTGGATGTTGGGTCCCTTGTAGCCGGGCAGCCGCTGCAGCAGGTCTTCCCGCAGAGTCCGGAAGAACCGCTCCACCGGTCCCTTGTCCCGGCCCGTGCGCAGCCTCGCCGGCTGCACCGAGATCCCCATCCGGCGGCAGACGCTGGTCAGATGCGCCGACAAATAGATCTTGCCGTGGTCCACGATCAGCGTCTCCGGAGCAATCTTCGGACCCCAGACTCCAGTGACGGGCCCGTGGACGGCCTCGGTCTCCACCAACACCCCGCGCGGAATACCGTGCTCGGGCCAGGCCGCCTCCCTCGGCCAGCTCTCCGGAACCGGCCGGGGACGGTATGCCTGATAGAGGACGGCAACCGCGTCGATGGCCTTCGTCGACACCGGAGTCACCCGCAGACCGATGATGCAGCGGGTGTACCAGTCCATCGCGACGGTCAGCTCCGCCTGCATCCACCGCAGCGTCACCGGGTCGAGCGCGAACACGTCCAGCCGCGTGGTGTCCATCAGCACGTACTCGCCCGGACGCGTGGGCCGCAGCTTTCCGTAGACCCCCTTCGGCCGGTCCGCGATGTCCCGGTTGCGCTGAGTGCTCAGCCGGAAAAGCGGATGGCGCCGTTCCAGCTCCTGCATCCAGCGGTAGGCCGTCGTCTGCGGCGGTACCGGCACCTTGACCAGTTTGAACTTGGTCTTGAGACGGGCCTCGATCTCTTCGAGCACCACCTTCACCGAGGGGCGCGACTCCTCCTCGTACTCCTTCAGCACCTCCACTGCGGTTTCGACCCATCTCGGATCGGCGTTACTCAGCCCGCCATCCGCCTGCGCAGCCTTTGACACCAGCCCGGCCTCGCCCACCTCGCGGTAGGCCCGTGCCCACCGACGCGTCGACCGCGGGGACACCCCCAGTTCCGCGGCCTTGGCCTCGTAACGAGCCTTCAGAGGCAAGCCCGGGGCGTACTGGGGGCGCGGCTCATCCGGGCGCGGAAGGTCTTCGCTGCCCGAGCGGTATCCCGTCAGCATCTCCCGGACATGCTCGGCCCGTTCCAGGGCCTCTTCCCTCTCGTCCTTGGTCAGCCGGTTCAACACCACAGCGGCGAAGGCCTCGTCATCGGCCGAAGACGGGCCCGATCCGTCGTGGATCAGCTCTGCACGATCAGAGGTCAGGAGCTCGCGCAGCGACATCCGTGCCAGCCGGTCGCGCGCGTCCTTGAGGATGACCTCCATACCCGTGGCCAGGCTGGCGAATTCCACGACCTCGACTGTCTCGCCGTCCAAGCGGAAATGTGTCCCGACCCCCAGCCTCGTCCCCGCCCCGCTCATGGAGTCCTCCGCAGCACGTGCCCCGCACTCAGCGGCCGGTCCAAGGCAGTCGTCATGTGCCCAGACCACAACAGGTGCAGCACCGCCGACTTCACCAGCGGCGGGGGGCACTCGGGCAGCAGGCGGAAAGCATCGCCCAGCGACATCCCGTCCAGATCCACGGCCCGCAAGGTGCCGACCAGATCAGCGTCGAACAGCCAGTCGCGGCGGTAGCCGGCAAGGAATCGGATGTTCTCTAGCACGTGCGGATCCGGCTCGCTCCACACCTCGTACTGCCACCCGCGCGACGTGACCGCCTCCCGCGTCCATGCGAAAGTGAAGGCGACCTCCGGCTTTTCAAGCCGGTGCCGCGGCTTGACGTCCACGACCAGAGGACCGTCATCCGTCAGCAGCAGATAGTCCGGGATGTGCTTGCGGACCTTGCCGTCGATATCGGCCTTGAGCAGGAACGGCTGAGCGACGATGTGCCGCACCTCCGGGGCGAAGTCGGCGAACAACAACCGACCCAGCTCCAACCGTGATTCGTAGATCACATGATCGCCGACAGTGGCCGCCCAGTACGTACCCGAGTAATGCTGCTGCCCCTTGCACCAGCGAAACGTCCGCCACGGCCGGGCTTCCCGCAGCAGACCGAGCGGCACCGACGGCCACTCCAGGTCCTCCACCACGGCCTCATCACCACGCCGGACACTCAGCCGTACCGGCGCAGCCATCGCTGTACCCATCGGACCACCCCTGCGTTTCCCGAGGCGACCCATCGGCCGCCGAACGCTAGGGTCCTGCCCCGGCAGGCGCTAAGACGATGGCTGGGGAGGTCCTGTACACGAAGGGGGGAACTACTCACTCACTCGGCATGATTTCCAGCCTTGTGTCCTATTGGCCACGCGGTGGCCATCGCCGGTGGAAAGTGGCCACGGGATCTGGAAACCTACAAACCGCCTGCTCAGGTCTGTGCCATGTCCACGAAGCGCGAGTAGTGCCCCTGGAAGGCAACAGTGATCGTCGCCGTCGGGCCGTTACGGTGCTTGGCGACGATCAGGTCGGCCTCGCCGGCGCGGGGGGACTCCTTCTCGTACGCATCCTCGCGATGCAGCAGGATCACCATGTCGGCGTCCTGCTCGATGGATCCGGATTCACGCAGGTCGGAGACCATCGGCTTCTTGTCCGTGCGCTGTTCGGGGCCACGGTTCAGCTGGGAGAGCGCGATGACCGGGAGCTGCAGCTCCTTCGCGAGCAGCTTGAGGTTTCGGGACATGTCCGAGACCTCCTGCTGGCGGCTCTCGGCACGCTTCGAGCCGCCGGACTGCATCAGCTGCAGATAGTCGATGACCACGAGCTTGAGGTCGTTGCGCTGCTTGAGCCGACGGCACTTCGCCCGGATCTCCATCATGGAGAGGTTCGGGGAGTCGTCGATGTAGAGGGGGGCTGCCGAGACATCCGGCATCCGGCGAGCCAGCCGCGTCCAGTCCTCGTCGGTCATGGTGCCGGAACGCATGTGGTGCAGCGCGACTCGCGCCTCGGCCGAGAGCAGTCGCATCGCGATCTCGTTGCGCCCCATTTCGAGGGAGAAGATCACGCTGGGCAGGTTGCTCTTGATCGAACAGGCCCGTGCAAAATCCAGCGCCAGAGTGGACTTACCCATGGCCGGACGGGCCGCAATGACGACCATCTGGCCCGGGTGCAGGCCGTTCGTCAGGGCGTCGAGGTCGGTGAAGCCGGTCGGCACCCCGGTCATCTCACCGCTGCGCGAACCAATCGCCTCGATCTCGTCGAGAGCGCCTTCCATGATGTCGCCGAGCGGCAGGTAGTCCTCGCTGGTGCGCTGCTCTGTGACGGCGTAGATCTCGGCCTGCGCGGAGTTCACGATGTCGTCGACATCGCCGTCGGCCGCGTATCCCATCTGCGTGATCTTCGTCCCGGCTTCGACGAGCCGCCTGAGGACCGCCCGTTCGTGGACGATCTCCGCGTAGTACGAAGCGTTGGCCGCGGTCGGCACGGACTGGACGAGGGTGTGCAGATACGGAGCTCCGCCCACCTTGGTGATCTCGCCGCGCTTGACCAGTTCGGCCGCCACCGTGATCGGGTCGGCCGGCTCCCCCTTGGCATAGAGGTCGAGGATCGCCTGGTAGACGGTCTCGTGGGCGGGTCGGTAGAAGTCGTGTCCCTTGATGATCTCCACGACGTCGGCGATGGCGTCCTTGGACAGGAGCATGCCGCCGAGGACCGACTGCTCGGCATCGAGGTCCTGGGGCGGCACCCGCTCGAAACCGGGGGAACCGCCCTCCCATCCGCCGCTCTCCCTGCCGCGTTCGTGCTGCTCGCCGCGGTCCCGGCCTTCGCCGCGGCGCTGGCGGGAAACGGGTAGACGGTCACTGGGACCAGTGTCGGCCCAGGGGTCGTCCAAAGGCTCGGGAATGCTCACCGGGCCACCTCCTCCCGTCCGCTCCGCGGACCTCGCCGTGCCACTCTTTCTTACGGCACAGCACCGACAAACAAGACGCCCGACTCCGGTTCCGGCACGTCGAGTTCTGCGGGGTTCCAGAGCCGGAACGGGGTGCGGGCGCCGGACCACGGTAGGCCGCTCAGCACCGTCAGCCAATCTGGTTATCCACAGGGCATGTGGACGACGGACCAGATGCTGTGGAGAACTCTGCGGAACCTGTGCACGGAGCGGGGGACAGCACTGTGGACAAACTCATAACACCCACACCATCAAGGCTCTGACCTGGAGTTTCTCCATCCACGGGCTGTGGGGGAGAAAAACTTTCCGAGTCAGCACAAGATCACGACAAACAGCGCACGAGAGAATACCGAGCAGCAATAGATGTAAGGACTGCACAGACATTGCATCCATTACCTGTGGAAGATTAGATTGGCCCCCGTGATCCAGGCCCCGGCACCTCTGCCGCCCAGTCGTCAACGGCACGACCGTGAGATCATCTCGCTGGCCGTCCCTGCCTTCGGCGCGCTCGTCGCCGAGCCGCTCTTCGTAATGGTCGACAGTGCCATCGTCGGCCATCTCGGCACACCGCAGCTGGCCGGCCTGGCCGTCGCCGCAGCCCTGCTTACCACCGCCGTCAGCGTCTTCGTCTTTCTCGCGTACGCCACCACCGCGGCGGTGGCGAGGCGGGTCGGAGCGGGCGATCTGGCCTCCGCGATCCGGCAGGGCATGGACGGCATCTGGCTGGCCCTACTGCTCGGCATCTTGGTCATCGCCATCGCGCTCCCCACAGCGCCCTGGCTCGTGGACGTCTTCGGTGCCTCCGACACCGCAGCCCCCTACGCCACCACGTATCTGAGGATCTCCAGCCTCGGTATCCCGGCCATGCTCGTGGTGATGGCCGCGACCGGTGTACTCCGCGGCCTGCAGGACACCCGAACCCCGCTCTATGTCGCCATCGGAGGCTTCGCGGCCAACGGAGCCCTCAATGCAGGACTCGTCTACGGAGCCGGGCTCGGCATCGCCGGATCGGCCTGGGGCACTGTGATCGCACAGATCGCCATGGCTGCCGCCTATCTCATCGTGGTGGTACGGGGAGCACGTCGGCACGGCGCCTCGCTGCGGCCCGACGCCGAAGGCATCAAGGCCAGCGCCCAGGCAGGCATTCCGCTGCTGGTCCGTACCCTGTCGCTCCGTGCCGTGCTGATGATCGCCACAGCCGTCGCCGCCCGCCTCGGCGACACCGAGATCGCCGCGCACCAGATCATCCTCTCCCTCTGGAACCTCATGGCCTTCGCCCTCGACGCCATCGCCATTGCAGGGCAGGCCATCATCGGCCGCTACCTGGGAGCCGACGACGCCAAGGGCGCACGCGAGGCATGCCGCCGCATGGTCCAGTGGGGCATCGCTTCCGGGGTGGTGTTCGGGGCACTGATCGTCCTTGCCCGGCCGTTGTTCGTGCCCCTGTTCACCGGCGACCAGTCCGTTCAGGACACCCTGTTCCCGGCGCTGCTGGTGGTGGCGCTGTCCCAGCCGATCGCCGGCGTGGTCTTCGTCCTGGACGGAGTGCTGATGGGTGCCGGAGACGGGCGGTATTTGGCCTGGGCCATGCTCGTCACTCTGGCCGCCTTCGCCCCTGCCGCCCTGCTGGTGCCGACGTTCGGCGGCGGCCTGACCGCGCTGTGGTGGGCAATGGCCCTGATGATGGCCGTCCGCATGGTGACGCTCTCGCTGCGCACCCGATCGGGCAAGTGGATCGTCACCGGAGCCACCCGCTGAGCCACCGACCGACACCCCGTTTCACGTGAAACAGCAAAGGGCCGTACCCCGTGGGGTACGACCCTTCACCTGCTCTGGTGAGCTGTGCCCTTAGGCAGCAACGACCTCGATGCCGAGCTTCGCAGCGACCTCAGGGTGCAGACGCACGGACACCTGGTGTCCGCCGAGCGTCTTGATCGGCGAGCCGAGCTCGACGCGACGCTTGTCGACGTCGGGGCCACCAGCAGCCTTGATCGCCGAGGCGATGTCGGCCGGGGTCACGGAGCCGAAGAGACGGCCGGCGTCGCCGGAGCGAACGGCCAGACGGACCTTCACGGCCTCGAGCTTGGTCTTGATCTCGTTGGCCTGCTCGATCGTGGCGATCTCGTGGATCTTGCGGGCGCGGCGGATCTGCGCCACGTCCTTCTCGCCACCCTTGGTCCAGCGGATGGCAAAGCCACGCGGAACCAGGTAGTTACGGGCGTACCCGTCCTTGACGTCGACGACGTCGCCCGCAGCACCGAGGCCGGAGACCTCGTGGGTGAGGATGATCTTCATGATTCGGTCACCCTTCCCTTATCGCGCGGTGGACGTGTAGGGCAGCAGCGCCATCTCACGGCTGTTCTTGACTGCCGTGGCGACGTCACGCTGGTGCTGCGTGCAGTTGCCGGTCACGCGGCGGGCACGGATCTTGCCGCGGTCGGAAATGAACTTCCGCAGCATGTTCGTGTCCTTGTAGTCCACGTACTGGGTCTTGTCCTTGCAGAACGCGCAGACCTTCTTCTTAGGCTTGCGCACAGGCGGCTTCGCCATGGTGTTTCTCCTGTGTGATCAAGAAGTGGGAGTACGAGCTGCCCTAGAAGGGAGGCTCGTCCGAGTAGCCGCCGCCGGAGCCGCCGGAGCTTCCGCCCCAACCGCCTCCGCCGCCCTGCTGGCCTCCGCCCTGCTGGCCGCCGGCGGGCGCGCTCGAGGCCCACGGGTCGTCGGCGGGAGCGCCGCCGCCACCCTGCTGGCCACCGCCACCGGGACCGCCGCCCCAGTTGCCGCCGCCCTGCTGGCCGCCGCCGTATCCACCCTGGCCGCCCTGACCACCGCGACCGGTGGTCTTGGTGACCTTGGCCGTAGCGTTCTTGAGGCTGGGGCCGACTTCCTCGACGTCCAGCTCATAGACCGTGCGCTTGACGCCCTCGCGGTCTTCGTACGACCGCTGCTTCAGCCGGCCCTGCACGACTACGCGCATGCCTCGCTGAAGCGACTCGGCGACGTTCTCCGCCGCCTGCCGCCAGACCGAGCAGGTGAGGAACAGGCCTTCGCCGTCCTTCCACTCATTGGTCTGCCGGTCGAAGATGCGGGGAGTGGACGCGACACGGAACTTCGCGACCGCCGCACCGGACGGGGTGAAGCGCAGCTCGGGGTCGTCGACGAGATTGCCGACGACCGTGATGACGGTCTCGCCTGCCATGGGTGAACCTCTCGGCGGGGATTGCTTCTGGCTGCTTGCTGCTACTCGAACCCGATGACCGCTGAGCTAGATGCTCAGTGGATCTCGGGACGGAGGACCTTGGTCCGGAGGACCGACTCGTTCAGGTTCATCTGGCGGTCGAGCTCCTTGACGACCGCAGGCTCGGCCTGCAGGTCGATGACCGAGTAGATGCCCTCGGGCTTCTTCTTGATCTCGTAAGCGAGACGACGACGGCCCCAGGTGTCGACCTTCTCAACCTTTCCGTTGCCCTCACGGACGACGGAGAGGAAGTTCTCGATCAGCGGGGAGACAGCGCGCTCCTCGAGATCGGGGTCGAGGATGACCATCACCTCGTAGTGACGCATGTGGAACCCACCTCCTTTGGACTCAGCGGCCACGGTCGTTCCGTGGCAGGAGGGTCGTGATGCGTAAGCAACAGTGTCTCCGAGTAAAACAGCCGCCACTGACAGCGCCCTCTGTCGAGAGGGGCTGACGTGCTGGCCTGGGCAGACACCGGTGCAGACGTTACAGACTACCCGCACACCGGCTTCCGGTTGAAATCCGGTGCTCAGGAGACGCAATCTGTACACATCGGGTGTGAGCGGCGCCACGATGCGCCGCCTTTCGGCCAGGAGGTACTCCATGGCACAGGCAATTCGGCCCCGTCCTCCCGTATCCCTTCTCGCCACGGACGGCAAGCCCCATCGACTCCAGCAAACTCTGGTGGTGGTGACTCTGGTCCTCGGTGCGCTCGCCTTCGTGACGGCGATGTTCCACAGCCTGCATCTGATCAGTTCGTGGGCCGGACTCATCGGGATCCTCACGGCTGCGTACGGGCAGTACGTCTCGGTGACCACGCGCGAGAGGTTCCCGCTGATCATCGGCCTGGGCGCATCCGCCATCGGGTTCTTCCTCGGCATGGCCCACGGCGGCCTCTTCGGCGGCGTGGTGGGCTGATTCGAGACAGACACAACCAGACCACAACCGGACGCACGGGCTCGGCGCGAGGACCCCGCTCAGGGGCCTGGCGCCGCTCCCCGTACAAGAACGGGGCCATCCGGGTCCCGGCGGGACGGACCGACAAGGTCCCATAGGGCCAGACTGCGCGCTCCCCGGTCGCAGTAGGCTTCGGCGCGAGAGCCGGAGCCCCTGACCGATGGGGACACACCTGCCGAGGAGCGCCCCGCATGAGCCTGACCCTGAGGACCATCAGCCGAGAGCAGCATCTGGCGTACATCCAGAATCTGCCTGCGGCGAGTCACTGCCAGGTCCCGGCGTGGGCTGATGTGAAGACCGAATGGCGCTCCGAGAACCTGGGATGGTTCGACAAGAGCGGCGAGTTGGTCGGTGCCGGTCTGGTGCTGTACCGCCAGCTGCCCAAGATCAAGCGGTACCTCGCGTACCTTCCCGAGGGCCCGGTCATCAACTGGCACGCCCCCAACCTTGACGACTGGCTGCAGCCGATGCTGGCGCATCTCAAGCAGCAGGGCGCCTTCTCCGTGAAGATGGGCCCGCCGGTCGTCATCCGCCGCTGGGACGCGGCCGCCATCAAGTCCGGTATCCAGGACCCCGATGTGAAGCGTCTACGCGATGTCGAGGCCACCCACATCGAGCCGCGCGCCTTCGAAGTCGCGGATCGGCTGCGGAAGATGGGCTGGCAGCAGGGCGAGGACGGCGGCGCCGGATTCGGTGACGTACAGCCGCGCTATGTCTTCCAGGTCCCGCTGGCCAACCGGTCGCTCGAAGACGTCCTCAAGGGCTTCAACCAGCTGTGGCGACGCAACATCAAGAAGGCCGAGAAGGCCGGCGTCGAGGTCGTCCAGGGCAGTTACGAGGACCTCGCCGAATGGCAGCGGCTGTACGAGATCACCGCGGTCCGCGATCACTTCCGGCCGCGCCCGCTCTCTTATTTCCAGCGCATGTGGACGGTGCTCAATTCCGAGGACCCCAACCGCATGCGGCTCTATTTCGCGCGGCACAACGGCGTCAACCTGTCCGCGGCGACGATGCTCGTCGTCGGTGGCCACGTCTGGTACTCGTACGGCGCGTCCGACAACATCGGGCGCGAAGTCCGGCCCTCGAACGCGATGCAGTGGCGCATGCTGCGCGACTCGTACGCGATGGGCGCGACCGTCTACGACCTGCGCGGTATCAGCGACTCGCTCGACGAGACGGACCACCTCTTCGGTCTGATCCAGTTCAAGGTCGGTACCGGCGGCGAAGCCGTCGAGTACATCGGCGAGTGGGACTTTCCGCTCAACAAGCTGCTGCACAAGGCGCTCGACATCTACATGTCGCGCCGCTGATACGCGTCGTCCCGCTGACGAAACCGGCTTCATTCGTTTCAATGGGGACTTCGACTCCGCACACCTCCCACACACCGCAGCCACCAGAAGGGTTCCGGACCGGCCATGGCGCTCTCCCTCTACGTCGACACCGCGCGCTGGCGGGCGCACCAGAAATCCGTCCTCGACCAGTTCCCCGGCCTCATCCCGGTCTGCAAGGGCAACGGATACGGCTTCGGTCACGAGCGGCTCGCCGACGAGGCCATCCGCTTCGGTTCCGACATGCTCGCCGTCGGCACCACCTATGAGGCGGCCCGCATAAAGGACTGGTTCAGCGGCGATCTGCTGGTCCTCACCCCGTTCCGCCGGGGCGAGGAACCGGTACCGCTGCCCGACCGTGTCATCCGGTCCGTCTCCTCCGTGGACGGCGTGCACGCCCTGGTGGGCGCACGGGTCGTCATCGAGTGCATGAGCTCGATGAAGCGCCACGGTGTCAAGGAGGAGGAGCTCGGGCAGCTGCACGCCGCCATCGAGGACGTACGTCTCGAAGGCTTCGCCCTGCACCTGCCGCTGGACCGCACGGACGGCTCGGACGCGGTCGAGGAAGTCATCGGCTGGATGGACCGGCTGCGCGCGGCCCGGCTGCCGCTGCACACCATGTTCGTCAGCCATCTGCGCGCCGAGGAGCTGGGCCGGCTCCAGCAGCAGTTCCCGCAGACCCGTTTCCGCGCCCGCATCGGCACCCGGCTGTGGCTCGGCGACCATGAGGCGACGGAGTACCGGGGCGCCGTTCTGGACGTCACGCGCGTCGTCAAGGGTGACCGTTTCGGCTACCGCCAGCAGAAGGCCGCCTCGGACGGCTGGCTGGTGGTCGTCGCCGGCGGTACGTCGCACGGTGTGGGCCTGGAGGCCCCGAAGGCCCTGCACGGTGTGATGCCGCGCGCCAAGGGTGTCGCCCGCGCGGGCCTGGCCACCGTCAACCGCAACCTGTCGCCGTTCGTCTGGGCCGGCAAGCAGCGCTGGTTCGCCGAACCGCCGCACATGCAGGTGTCGATCCTGTTCGTCCCCTCGGACGCGCAGGAGCCGAAGGTCGGCGACGAGCTGGTGGCCCATCTGCGCCACACGACCACCCAGTTCGACCGCCTCGTCGACCGGTAGGAGGCGCCGAGACGCTCTTCAGGGGGCCGAGGCCCCCTGAAGAGACCCGTCTCAGTCGGCGGCCGGTCCGTGCGCCGCTCCCCATTCCACCTGCGGCCCCTCGACGGCGGGAACGGCATGCCGCGGCGGATGCGCCGCCCGCCCCAGCACGAATGCGTCCTCGGCCCCGTCGAGCACCCCGCCGGACGGATCGTCCGACCCGTCGCGTCGTACGACGTCCCGCTCCGGCATGAGGATGTCCCGTACGACAACGGCGCAGAGGTACAGCGTGCCCAGCAGATGCAGGATGATCGCCAGCTGATACCCCTCCGTGGGCAGCCCCTGGTGTTTGTCCCCGCTCGTCGTGTACGCGAGGTACATCCAGATGCCCAGGAAGTACATGACCTCGCACGCCTGCCAGATCAGGAAGTCGCGCCAGCGCGGCCTGGCCAGGGCAGCCAGGGGGATCAGCCACAGCACGTACTGCGGCGAATAGACCTTGTTGACGAGGATGAACGCTGCGACGACGAGAAAGGCGAGCTGCGCGAAGCGCGGCCTGCGCGGTGCCGTCAGCGTCAGGGCACCGATGGCTGCACACAGCAGGATCGTCACCAGGGTCGAGACTGTGTTGACGGTCGTGATCTCGAAGGTCTTTCCGGTGCGCTGTGTGATGATCAGCCAGAATGAGCCGAAGTCGATGCCTCGTTCCTCGCTGAATGTGTAGAACTTCTTCCACCCCTCGGGTGCGAAGACCATCACCGGCAGATTCACGACCAGCCAGGACACCGCCGCCCCGAGCGTCGCCATGGCGAACTCCCGCCATTTGCCCGCCCGCCAGCACAGAACGAAGATCGGCCCCAGCAGGAACACGGGATAGAGCTTGGCTGCGGTGGCAAGCCCGATGAGAACGCCGAACGCCAGCACCCGCCCCCGGGACCACATGAGCATCGCCGCAGCCGTCAGCGCGACGGCCAGCAGATCCCAGTTGATCGTCGCGGTGAGCGCGAAGGCGGGCGCGAGGGCGACCAGCAGTCCGTCCCAGGGGCGGCGCCGGTGTGTACGGGCGACACAGACGGCGATGATGACGGCGCAGATCATCAGCATGCCGGCGTTGACCATCCAGTACATCTGCTCGCGGTGCTGAATGGATCCGCCCGGTGTCAGCCAGGACGCGATCTGCATGAACAAGCCCGTCAGGACGGGGTACTCCAGGTACTCCATGTCGCCGGGCAGCCGGTCGAAGTACGGCACGAGACCGTCGGAGAAGCCACGTCCGACATAGAGATGCGGAATGTCCGAGTAGCAGGCGTGCGTGTACTGCGAACCGGCGCCCCTGAACCACGCCCAGTTGTAGCAGGGCAGCTTCTGCACCATGCCGAGCGCGAACATCCCGAGGGCCACCAGCGCGATGACGCCCACGGGCGTGAGCGCCGTGCTGCCGAGCCGTGTCCAGCGCCCCGACCGGCCGCCGATCAGCTCGCTGCCTGCCTCAGCGATCTCGTCCTGGTGCGTGGGCCGTACGACGGGCCGTTCCTGGTGCACACTCGTGTCTTCTGCGCTTGGCATGCCGCTCATCCTGCCGTACGGGACTGTGGAAACGACGAGGGCCGCCGCACCATGTGGTGCGGCGGCCCTTGACCAGGTCCGGTCGGCCGGATCTCCGGTCTATCCGGCCGGAGGGACGTTAACCGGCCGGTCCCCCGAACCATCCGCCGTTCCCGCCCCCGTTGCCATTGCCGTTGCCGTTGCCGTTGCCGCCGCCCGGTGACGAGGAGGTCGGCGACGGGCTGGTGCTGGGGCCGCCGGCGGCCCCGCCATTGGCAGCGCCGTTATTGGTCCCGCCGTTGTTGTTCTGGCAGTTCAAGTCCCATGCGCTACAGGTGTCGCTGGGGTCGGGCGTCGGCGAGGACGGGCTCATCGAGGGCGACTCGGACGCCGACGCGGACGGCGAGGGCGAATCCACCGCGGTGGGCAACGGCTTGGGGCTCTGCGCGCCGCCACCGTAGACCTTCTCACCGATCGGCATCGGCTTCGGGAATGTCTCGACCTTCTGACCCTGCATCGCCTCCGCCATGTAGTCGTGCCAGATCTGGGCCGGGAACGAGGCACCGTGGATCGTCTCCTCACCACCCGTGCCGTACATCTTCTCGAACTTGCGGTCCGTGTTCTTCTCGTCGTCGTCCAGCCGGTACATGCTGATGGCCGTGGACAGCTGCGGGGTGTAGCCGACGAACCAGGCCGACTTGTTGTCGTCCGTCGTACCCGTCTTGCCCGCCACGTCACGGCCGGGGAGCTGCGCGGGGGTACCGGTTCCCTTCTCGACGACGTTCTTCAGGACGTCGGTGACGTTGTCGGCGATGTCGGCATCGAAGGCGCGCTTGCGGTCGTCCTTGTGCCGGTAGATGGTGTCGCCCTTGAGCTTCACCTCGGTGACCGAGTAGGGCTCGCGCTTCTGTCCGCTGGCGGCGAAGGTCGCGTACGCACCGGCCATACGGATCGCACTGGGCGAGGACGTACCGATGGAGAACGACGGCACATGCGAATCCGCCATGCTGTCGTCGTCCTTGAGACCGGCGGCAATGGCGACGTCCTTCACCTTGTCGGTGCCGACGTCCATGCCGAGCTGGACGTACGGGGAGTTGGCGGACCACTGCATCGCCTCACGAAGGGTGATGTTGCCCCTCGACTCATGGCCGTCGTTGGCCTGCAGCCACTGCTTGCCGTTCTCGTCGGTCCAGATCTGGCCGTTGTATTCCTTGATCTTCAGCTTGTCGTCGGCGTTGTAGATGCTCAGCGGCGAGACCTTGTCGCGCTGCGAATCACCCTGGTCCGGCCCGAGCAAGGGGTCGCGCTTGCCGTACTCCATCGCTGCCGCCAGCACGAACGGCTTGAAGGTCGAACCGACCTGCGCACCTGTGGGGTTGGCGTTGTTGGTGTAGTGCTTGGTCGCGTCCTGACCGCCGTAGATCGCCACGATGGCACCGGTCTTGGGATCCACCGACCCGCCGCCGAACTGGACGTGCGTATCCGTCTCAGGACGCTTCTCCGGATCGATCTTGCTGTCGTAGACCTTCTTGACCGCAGCGTCGAGCTCGTCGACCTTCTTCTTGTTGAACGTGGTGTGGATCTCGTAGCCGCCCCGGGCCAGCTTGTCCGCCGTCATACCCTTGACGTTGTTGAGGGCGTACGACTTGGCGAGGTCGACCAGGTAGCCGGTCTGACCGCCCAGCTGGGCGCTCTTTTTCGGCGGAACGGGCATCGGGAACTCGGTGTACTTGTCGCGCTCCGCCTTCGAGAGGCGCTTGTCCTCCACCTCTTCGTCGAGGATCCACTCCCACCGTTCCTTGGCCCGCGCGGTGTTCTTCTCCTTGGTGGCCTGCTCCGGATCCACCTCGGGGACGCCCGCCGGGTCGAAGTAGGTAGGGCCCTTGAGCAGCGTGGCCAGGAACGCACACTCGCTCGGGTTCAGGTCCTCGGCGTCCTTGTTGTAGTACGTACGGGCCGCCGCCTGGATCCCTGAGGCCCCTCGCCCGTAGGAGGAGATGTTCAGGTAGTCACGGATGATGTCCTTCTTGTCCGTCTCGTTGGTGACCTTGAGCGTGATGAAGAGTTCCTGGAACTTCCGGCTCAAGGTCTGGTCCTGAGAAAGGAACGAGTTCTTCACGTACTGCTGGGTGATCGTCGAGCCACCCTGGGTCTGGCCGCCCCTGGCCATGTTGAACAGGGCACGGGCGATGCCCATGGGGTCGATGCCCATGTCATGCTCGAAGGACTTGTTCTCAGCCGAGATGACCGCGTTCCGCATGGCTTCGGGGATCTGCTCGTAACCGATGATCTGGCGGTTGACCTCACCGCCCGTGGCGACCATCTGCTTGCCGTCGTCCCAGAAATAGACGTTGTTCTGCGCTTCCGCGGTGTCTTTCACCTTGGGTGTGTCGACCATCGCGTAAGCGAGGCCGGCCAGGCCCATGAGCAGGCCCAGGAAGCTGATACAGAGGCTGGAGACCAGCTTCCACGACGGCACCCAGCGCCGCACGCCGTACTTCCCGGCGCGCGGATAGTCGATGAAGCGCTTCTTGACAGGACGCTGACCACCGCGGCCACGTCCCCTGCCCGGGCCCTCGTGTCCGCTGTCGCCACCACCGCCGCGACGACGACCACCGCCGCCGCCACGGCTCCCGCCGCCGCGCTGGGCGGCTCGTCTCGCCTCGGCGCGTCCGCCGTACGGGCTGTCCCCGCCGTACGAACCGGAAGGAGACTCGGAAGGTGACTCGGAAGTTACTCCGCGTGACGGAGCGGCGCGGCGTCCTGAGGACTGCTGGGCGGCTCGTCTGGTCGCTGCACGCCCGCCACCTTGCGGTTGCGGCGTCTTGCGACGGTGCTCGCTCATGGAACGACTACTCCTCGGGCAGGCGAGAACGCCTGGAAGCGGCAGTTGAGATCCGGTCCCCCCGAATTACGGACCAACCCTGCGACAGGCTCATCCGCAGTGCATTCGGCTAGTCCGCGAAGACTGACGCGCACAGGCGTCTCACGGTTCCCGGTGCTCTGCATGCCGCACAGACTACGCACGGTCAAAACCCTCCTAGGGCCGAACTTCACCCCAAACGACGCAAGTCGGTGCCTACGAATTCACGATGTGACGCCGTTCACGATGACCCCTCTTGTCGCAGCGCGACGACCGATCTATCGTCATGATGTATCGAGTCGATACATCAGCTCGGTACATCAGCTCAGCACAGGACTCCGCAGGAGCACTCGGAGAAGGAGGAGGCGAAATTGAGCAGACGCTCAGGCATCCTCGAATTCGCCGTTCTCGGTCTGCTCCGCGAATCCCCGATGCACGGGTACGAGCTGCGCAAACGTCTCAACACCTCGTTGGGGATCTTCCGCGCCTTCAGCTACGGCACCCTCTACCCCTGCCTCAAGACGCTGGTCGCCAACGGCTGGTTGATCGAGGAGCCGGGAAGTTCCCCGGCCGCCCTTCCGCCTGCTACCAGCCGCGCGGTCGCCCCCGCCTCCTCGCTGGCCGGGCGCCGCGCCAAGATCGTCTACCGGCTGACGACAGAAGGTAAGGAGCACTTCGAGGAGCTGCTCTCCCACACCGGGCCCGACTCCTGGGAGGACGAGCACTTCGCAGCCCGTTTCGCCTTCTTCGGGCAGACGGAGCACGAGGTGCGGATGCGAGTGCTGGAAGGCCGGCGCAGCCGGCTGGAGGAGCGCCTGGAGAAGATGCGGGCCTCTCTGGCCCGCACCCGCGAGCGCCTCGACGACTACACACTTGAGCTGCAGCGACACGGCATGGAGTCCGTGGAGCGCGAAGTGCGCTGGCTGAACGAGCTCATCGAGAGCGAGCGGTCGGGACGGGATCAGCGACGGTCCTCGCCCGGGAGCCAAGCTCAGCAGAACACAGCAGGAGAGAAGGACGGCCTGCCCCGGCACCGGGGTAACACCCCGCCGGATCCGTCCGACGACACCTCAAAGTGAGGTCCCCGCAGATCCGCGGGGCTTCATCGGGAACATCCATTACACACAGGGAGCAACCGGAATGGGTTCGGTTCGCGTAGCCATCGTCGGCGTGGGCAACTGCGCCGCCTCGCTGGTCCAGGGCGTCGAGTACTACAAGGACGCCGATCCGGCCGGCAAGGTGCCCGGTCTGATGCACGTCCAGTTCGGCGACTACCACGTGCGGGACGTCGAGTTCGTCGCCGCCTTCGACGTCGACGCGAAGAAGGTCGGCCTCGACCTCGCGGACGCCATCGGTGCCAGCGAGAACAACACCATCAAGCTCTGCGACGTGCCGAACGCCGGCGTCACTGTCCAGCGCGGCCACACCCACGACGGCCTGGGCAAGTACTACCGTCAGACCATCGAGGAGTCGGCCGAGGCCCCGGTCGACATCGTCCAGGTCCTCAAGGACCGTAAGGTCGACGTCCTCGTCTGCTACCTGCCGGTCGGATCCGAGGTCGCTGCGAAGTTCTACGCGCAGTGCGCCATCGACGCCAAGGTCGCGTTCGTCAACGCTCTCCCGGTCTTCATCGCCGGCACCAAGGAGTGGGCGGACAAGTTCACCGAGGCCGGTGTCCCGATCGTCGGCGACGACATCAAGTCGCAGGTCGGCGCCACCATCACGCACCGCGTGATGGCGAAGCTCTTCGAGGACCGGGGCGTCATCCTGGACCGCACGATGCAGCTGAACGTCGGCGGCAACATGGACTTCAAGAACATGCTCGAGCGTGAGCGCCTGGAGTCCAAGAAGATCTCCAAGACGCAGGCTGTCACCTCCCAGATCCGTGACCGCGAGCTCGGTGCGGACAACGTCCACATCGGTCCGTCGGACTACGTGGCCTGGCTGGACGACCGCAAGTGGGCGTACGTGCGCCTCGAGGGCCGCGCCTTCGGTGACGTTCCGCTGAACCTGGAGTACAAGCTCGAGGTCTGGGACTCCCCGAACTCCGCCGGTGTCATCATCGACGCCGTGCGCGCCGCGAAGATCGCCAAGGACCGCGGCATCGGTGGCCCGATCCTCTCCGCGTCCTCGTACTTCATGAAGTCCCCGCCGGTCCAGTACTTCGACGACGAGGCCCGCGAGAACGTCGAGAAGTTCATCAGGGGCGAGGTCGCCAACTGACGCGACCGGACACGGCGCGTCGGCGCGGCTCGGTGATGAGCGGCAACGCTCCTTCCCTTCCGCACCGTTGAGGGTCCCCGGGTAATCCGCCCGGGGACCCTCAACGTATGTGACTCTTGATCACATGCCTGTCGTAGGTGATCTGCGCGTACTTCTGCGCCTTCGGAACTTCCGTCGTCTGCTCGCCGTGCGACTTCTCTCCCAGTCGGCCGACGGCGTCTACCAGGTGGCGCTGGCGGCTCATGTCGTCTTCTCTCCGGAGAAACAGGCGTCGGCGGGGGCCATCGCCTCCGCAATGGCCGTGCTGCTGTTGCCGTACTCGCTCGTCGGCCCCTTTGCCGGCGTCCTGCTGGACCGCTGGCCGCGCCGTCAGGTCTTCCTGTACGGCAACCTGCTGCGCGCCGCACTCGCCTGCTGCACCGCACTCCTGATCCTCGGCCCCGCATCCGACTGGCTCTTCTACGCCTCGGCACTGTGCATCACCGCGGTCAACCGTTTTGTGCTGGCCGGGCTCTCGGCCGCGCTGCCGCGTGTCGTCGACAGGGACCGACTGGTGGTGGCGAACTCGCTCTCACCGACCGCGGGCACGCTCGCCGCCACGGCCGGCGGTGGCCTCGCCTTCATCGTGCGGCTGGTACTCGCCGACTCCGATGCGGCGGTGGTACTGCTGGGCGCGGCTCTCTACCTCGCTTCGGCGCTGGCATCCCTGAGCCTTGCCACCGGGCTCCTAGGACCGGATCAGGACGCGGCCCGCATCCGGCTGAGTGAGGCTCTGGTCATCACCACACGGGGACTCGCCGACGGACTGCGCCATCTCGCGGGACGGAAGCAAGCGACCCGGGCGCTGGCCGCCATGACCGTGATCCGCTTCTGCTACGGGGCACTGACCGTGATGGTGCTGATGTTATGCCGGTACGCCTGGTCCGACAGCGAATCCGAAGGCCTGGCCCTCCTCGGACTGGCTGTGGCGATCTCCGGTGCGGGGTTCTTCGCGGCAGCCGTGGTGACACCTTGGGCGGTGGGGCGGCTCGGCCGATTCCGCTGGATGGCGGTGTGCGCGGCGGCGGCCGCCGTCCTCGAACCCGCATTGGGGCTGTGGTTCATCCCCGTACCGGTACTCGTCGCGGCATTTATCCTCGGCCTCGTCACCCAGGGGTCAAAGATCGCGACGGACACGGTGGTGCAGACCTCGGTGGACGATGCCTTCCGCGGCCGGGTCTTCTCCCTCTACGACGTGCTGTTCAACGTGGCATTCGTGGGCGCTGCCGCAGCCTCCGCTCTGATGCTGCCCCCTGACGGTCAGTCCTTCGCGGTGGTGATCGGGGTAGCCGTGCTCTATGCGGTCATCGCCGTACTGCTGTTCCGGTGGAGCCGTGCCGACAGGCCGCTCTAGCGTGCGCGATACGGCGAGGGGCGCTGTTTCACGTGAAACAGCGCCCCTCGCCGTATCGGGTCGCGGTCATGTTTCACGTGAAACATGACCGCGACCCGGCCCTCGCCCTGCCGATCGAGCCTCCAGCGATCTCAGCTCTGCGCCGCCCACCACTTCTTGAGCTTCTCGACCGCCACGTCATGCTCCATCGGCCCGTGCTCCAGCCGCAGCTCCAGCAGGAACGCGTAGGCCTTGCCGATAACCGGCCCAGGACCGACACCCAGGGTCTTCATGATCTCGTTGCCGTCAAGGTCGGGCCGGATGGCATCCAGCTCCTCCTGCTCCTGCAGCTGCGCAATGCGCTCCTCAAGCCCGTCATAGGTCCGCGAGAGAGCAGCAGCCTTGCGCTTGTTCCGCGTGGTGCAGTCCGAGCGGGTCAGCTTGTGCAGCCGCTCCAGCAGGGGCCCCGCATCACGCACATACCGGCGCACCGCGGAGTCGGTCCACTCGCCGTCGCCGTAGCCATGGAAGCGCAGATGAAGCTCCACGAGCTTCGAGACGTCCTTGACCATGTCGTTGGAGTACTTGAGCGTGGCCATCCGCTTCTTGACCATCTTGGCGCCCACCACCTCGTGGTGATGGAACGAGACGTGCCCGTCCTTCTCGAAGCGCCGCGTCCTCGGCTTGCCGATGTCATGGAGGAGAGCCGCAAGACGCAGAACCAGATCAGGGCCGTCCTCCTCCAGGTCGATCGCCTGCTCCAGGACGGTCAGCGAGTGCTCGTAGACATCTTTGTGACGGTGATGCTCGTCACTTTCCAGACGCAGAGCGGGGAGCTCCGGCAGCACCTGCTGCGCCAGCCCCGTGTCGACGAGCAGCGCCAGACCCTTGCGGGGGTTGGCGGAGAGCAGCAGCTTGTTGAGCTCCTCCCTGACCCGCTCGGCGGAGACGATTTCGATGCGCCCGGCCATTTCCGTCATCGCCGTGACCACATCGGGGGCGACATAGAAGTCCAGCTGCGCGGCGAAGCGAGCAGCACGCAGCATGCGCAGCGGATCGTCGGAGAACGACTCCTCGGGGGTGCCGGGAGTGCGCAGTACACGCTCGGCCAGGTCCTCAAGACCGCCGTGAGGATCGATGAAGTCCTTCTGCGGAAGCGCTACTGCCATCGCGTTGACCGTGAAGTCACGACGGACGAGGTCTTCCTCAATGGAATCGCCGTAGGACACCTCGGGCTTGCGCGAGGTCCTGTCGTACGCCTCCGACCTGTACGTGGTGACCTCGATCTGGTAGCCGTCCTTCTGGGCACCCACGGTGCCGAAGGCGATCCCGACCTCCCATACCGAGTCGGCCCACGGCCGGACGATCTTCAGCACGGCCTCGGGGCGGGCGTCGGTCGTGAAGTCCAGGTCGTTCCCGAGCCTGCCGAGAAGCGCATCCCGGACCGAGCCGCCGACCAGGGCGAGGCTGAATCCGGCATCCTGGAAACGGCGGGCGAGGTCGTCGGCGACCGGGGACACCCGCAGCAGTTCACTGACTGCGCGGTGCTGCACCTGGGTCAGGGCACGGGAGCTGTCTTCATTGGCGTTCGACACAACAGAAAAGGGTACGTGCCCGGACCGGCCCGGTCGTCCTGGTTTCGTCCCGCCCTGCGAGACTCTTCCGATCATGTAGCGGACTCCACAGCACTTGGCACCCGCGTACATCGTTACCATGCGGGGACGCAACAACCGACAACCATCGACACCAGCTGACGACGACGAGGGACGGGTAGGCGCGTGGCCGAGGCGGCAGACATTCAGGGGATCGGTCCCTCTCCTGCCCGCCGGTGGCTGCGGCGCACAGCCTCCTTGATCATCGGGGCGCCGCTCGTCGCAGCTCTGCTGGCCGGACCGGCCGCATCCGCCGCACAGGCCGACGGGACCGCCAAGGCCCCAACCGGCTCCGAAACAGTCAGTGTGTCCCTGAACACGGTCGCTCCGAGCGCACCGGTGAAGGGGGACACGCTGACCGTCTCCGGCACCGTGACCAACAAGGGCAAGGACACGATCACGCAGGCGAAGGTCGACCTGCGAGTGGGCCCGAAGCTCGTCGGCAGGACGCAGATCGATACCGCTGCCAAGCGCACCGAGTACGTCCTCGGCAGCGACCCCGCCCCGCTCGGCGGCAAGTACACGGTGAAGTTCGCGAAGCTCCCTTCCGGAGTGAGCCAGGACTTCACGCTGTCCGTCCCGGTCGGCAAACTGGGACTCGGCGACGACGGCGTCTACCAGCTCGGCGTATCGCTGTCGGGGCAGACGTCCCGGGCCCCGTACCAGGTTCTGGGAATCCAGCGCACCTTCCTGCCCTGGCAGGAAGAGGAGCGTGACTCCAAGACGAAGGTCACCTATCTCTGGCCGCTCATCGCATCGCCCCATGTCACTGCCGAGACCGGCTCCGACGATCAGCAGACGCCTGTGTTCGCAGACGACGACCTGGCCGCCGAACTCGCTCCGGGCGGACGCCTCGAACAGCTGGTCTCGCTGGGCAGCCAGCTGCCCGTGACGTGGGTCATCGACCCGGATCTGCTGGCCAGCGTCGATGCGATGGCGAGGAACTACCGCGTCAAGTCCGGCGACACCACCGTCGCCGGGAAGAACCAGGCCGTCGCCAAGGAGTGGCTCACGTCGCTGGAGGCCGCGGTCTCGGACGGCACGGTCATCGCGCTGCCGTTCGCCGACCCCGATCTGGCGTCCATCGCACACCGCGGCAAGAACGTGTCGGGCACCCTCAGCCACCTGCAGACCGCCACGGAGGTGGCCGGGACAACGGTGCAGACCATCCTGCATGTGAAGCCGTCGACCGACTTCGCATGGCCCGTCGACGGAGCGATCGACCCGTCGATCGTCGATGTCGCCACCTCGGCGGGCGCCCACAACGTGATCGCCCGCAGCGACAGCCTCCAGGAGACCAGCGGTCTGCCGTACACGCCGACCGCGGCCCGGCCGATCGGCGGCGGCACGACCGCGGTCGTCTCCGACGCCCGGCTCTCCACGGCCTTCCAGGGCGATATGTCGAAGGCGGGGAACTCCACCCTCGCCGTGCAGAAGTTCCTCGCTCTGACCCTCGCTCTGACCGAGCAGGACACGGACACGGAACGAAGCATCGTCGTCGCACCGCAGCGAATGCCGACTGTCGCACAGGCCCAGTCGATGGCCGTCGCCCTGCACGCCCTCGACGACGAACGCTGGACAGAGCCCCTCGGGCTCGTGGACGCGGCCGAGGAGAAGCCCGACGCGGACGCGACGACCAGTGTCCCCGGGTCATCGCAGTACCCGAAGAAGCTCCGCAGCCAGGAGCTGCCCACCCAGGCGTTCCAGGACATCAAGTCCACCCAGGTCTCGCTCAACAACTTCCAGGTCATCCTCACCCATCCCGAGCGGGTGGTGACTCCCTTCGGCAACGCAGTCAACCGATCCATGTCGACGTCGTGGCGTGGCAAGCCGCTGGAGGCCCAGCAGTTCCGGGACTCGGTACGCACCTATCTGCAGGGCCTCATCAACGAGGTCCAGCTCATCTCGAAGTCGGACGTCACCCTGTCCGGCCGCAGCGCCACGATTCCGGTGACCGTGCAGAACAGGCTGTTGCAGGGCGTGGACCATCTGGTCCTCCGGCTGAAGTCGGAGAACGCGACCCGGCTCAAGCTGAACAACGGCGGGGCCGTGGCGGAGCAGCCGATCCGAATCGCCGGCGGCCACAGCCAGTCCGTGAAGTTCGACGCCGCGGCCAACGTCAATGGCCAGGTGCAGATGACCGCACAGCTCTACACCGAGGACGGCACACCGTACGGCGAAGAGATGGCCTTCACCGTGAAGGTCTCCGAGCTCACCCCGACCGTGCTGCTGGTGATCGCCGGCGGGCTGCTGCTTCTGGTCCTCGCAGGCATCAGGATGTACACCCATCGCAAGCGTGCCAACGCCGGCGGCGCGCCCGGGGACGACGGCGGTGAACCCGAGCAGCCGAGTGACCCGACCCCGGACACCGGTCCGGAAAACGGGGAGCCGTCGGGCTCGGGTGAGAAAGTGGAACGTTGAGCGATGTCTGTCGTGGCCTGTCGGCCGGGGACAATGAGGTGGGGTTTCGATGAACGCGCCGTACGACGGTGACCGCGGTCAGGGTGCGGACGGAGCCGGGTCTTCCGGCGGGCCCCCGATGCCGCCCGGACCGGGCCAGGTTCCGCCGACACCCGATCCGTACCTCCAGACCGCGTACGACCACGATCCCTACCGGTCCCAGGATCTGTCCGTCCAGGACCCGGTGACCGAGGCGCTGTACGACCGCGCCGCGCACCCGCCGCCACCCCCTGGCACCTACCAGCAGCCCCAGCCGCTCTACCAGCAGCCGCCCGCGGCACAGTACGCACCCGACCCGCGTATCTGGGCGCAGACCCCGCCGCCCGAGCCCGACGGCCCGTCGCGACACCTGCCGTACGGCGATGACCCGGCGACCACCCAGTTCGTCGGGGTGGACGATCTCGTCAGCCAGGCGTCCCAGGACCACGAGCAGCCGGATGCCTTCGCGCACCTGTTCCGGGACCAGGAGGGCCCGGCAGGATCCTCCCCCGTTCCGACGGAGCCCGAACCGGCCCCGGCGCCCGCACCGCCCAAGTCCGGCGGCCGGGCCTCCGGCCTGCTGAAGTCCAGTGCGGTGATGGCGGCCGGAACGCTCGTCTCCCGGCTCACCGGATTCGTCCGCAGCCTCGTGATCACCGCCGCGCTCGGTGCGGCACTGCTCGGCGACAGTTTCACCATCGCGTACACCCTGCCGACGATGATCTATATCCTCACCGTCGGTGGCGGGCTGAACTCGGTCTTTGTTCCCCAGCTCGTGCGATCCATGAAGGACGACGAGGACGGGGGCGAGGCCTACGCCAACCGGCTGCTGACTCTCGTGATGGTCGCGCTCGGTGTGATCGTCGCGATCGCGGTATTCGCCGCTCCGTTGCTGATCCACATGATGTCGCCGACGATCGCCAGGGACGAGGCGGCCAACAGCGTCGCCGTGACGTTCGCCCGGTACTGCCTGCCGACCATCTTCTTCATGGGCGTGCATGTCGTGATGGGCCAGATCCTCAACGCCCGCGGCAGATTCGGCGCGATGATGTGGACCCCGGTCCTCAACAACATTGTCATGATCTTCACCTTCGGCATGTTCATCTGGGTCTACGGCACCTCCGCCGAATCCCAGATGGGGGTCCAGACGATCCCGCCGGAGGGCGTCCGCCTGCTGGGCATCGGCACGCTGCTCGGTCTGGTCGTCCAGGCCCTGGCCATGGTCCCGTACCTGCGTGAGGCCGGCTTCCGTTTCCGCCCGCGCTTCGACTGGAAGGGGCACGGGCTCGGCAAGACGATCAAGCTGGCCAAGTGGACCGTCCTGTTCGTCCTGGCCAACCAGGCGGGCGTGCTCGTCGTCACTCAGCTCGCGACCTCGGCGGGCAAACTGTCCGGCAAGGACGGCACCGGCATCCTCGCGTACTCCAACGCCCAGCTCATCTGGGGCATGCCGCAGGCAATCATCACCGTGTCGGTCATGGCGGCCCTGCTGCCCCGCATCTCCCGCGCCGCCCACGACAACGACCCGGGCGCAGTCCGCGACGACATCTCTCAGGGGCTGCGGAACTCGGCCGTGGCGATCGTGCCGGTGGCCTTCATGTTCCTCGCCCTCGGCCTGCCGATGTGCACCCTCCTGTACGCCTCCGCAGGCACCGAAGCCGCCCGCTCCATGGGCTTCATCCTCATGGCCTTCGGTCTCGGCCTGATCCCGTACTCCGTGCAGTACGTGGTGCTGCGCGGCTTCTATGCCTACGAGGACACCCGGACGCCCTTCTACAACACGGTCATCGTCGCCGCAGTCAACGCGGCCGCCTCGGCCCTCTGCTACATGGTTCTGCCGGCCCAGTGGGCCGTAGTCGGCATGGCTGCCTCGTACGGACTCGCCTACGCCGTCGGCGTGGGCATCGCCTGGCGACGGCTGCGCAACCGGCTGGGCGGCGATCTGGACGGCGCCCACGTCGTACGCACCTACGCCCGTCTGTGCCTCGCTGCCATCCCGGCAGCGGTGCTCGGCGGCGGCGTCGGCTTCGCTGTTCTCCTGGGCCTCGGCGAAGGCGCCTTCGGGTCGCTCGTCGCGCTGATCTGTGGGGGGACCGTTCTGCTGGGCGTCTTCTTCGTCGCCGCCAAGCGGATGCGGATCGAAGAGATCAACGGCATGGTCGGCATGGTCCGAGGACGGCTCGGGCGCTGAGGATCGCTGGCCCGCACAACCATCACCGCCCTTTGCGTGTCGTGCATAGCGCCGGAGTGTGGGCACAATTGGCGTGACTGTGCAGAGCTGGCTGGCATCGCGCAACGGATGGGGAGGCAGGAACGACGGTGGCGGAACGTAGCACGGCTGCCGTCGACGTGGCCGACAACAGCGGTGATGAACCGCTGGCCGCCAAGGCGGACGAGGCCACGACCGACGGAACGGCAGAAGCTCAGGACACAACGGGCACAAAGCCGCAGAACACGGACGGTGAGCGCATCAGCACCGAGGCCACCCTGCCGACCCCGGATCTGCACAGCGGGCACAAACTCGCCAGACGTTACCGGCTCGAAGAGTGCGTCACCCGTCTGGACGGATTCAGCAGCTGGCGCGCTGTCGACGAGAAACTGCGCCGCGCGGTGGGCGTGCATCTGCTCCCCGCCGACCACCCCCGAGCCCGCTCCGTGCTGGCCGCAGCTCGCTCCTCCGCTCTGCTCGGTGACCCGCGCTTCGTGCAGGTACTCGACGCGGTGGAGGAGGACGACCTTGTCTATGTCGTCCATGAATGGCTCCCCGACGCCACCGAGCTCACTTCTCTGCTGGTCGCGGGGCCGATGGACGCGCACGACGCGTACCAGCTCGTCAGCCAGGTCTCCCAGGCCATGGCAGCCGCTCATCGAGAAGGTCTCGCGCATCTGAGGCTCACCCCGGGCGCGGTGCTGCGGAGCTCGACCGGGCAGTACCGGATCCGCGGCCTCGCGGTGAACGCCGCCCTGCGGGGTATCACCGCAGACGGCCCACAGCGTGCGGACACCGAGGCGATCGGTGCTCTGCTCTACGCCGCGCTGACCCAGCGCTGGCCATACGAGACCGACGCCTACGGCCTGTCCGGCCTGCCCAAGGGAGTGGGGCTGATCGCCCCCGACCAGGTGCGGGCCGGCGTCCACCGCGGCCTCTCCGAGCTCGCCATGCGTGCACTCGTCAATGACGGCGCCACTGCCTCCCGGCAGGAGCAGCCGTGCACCACCCCGGACGAGCTGGCCAAGGCCGTTGCCGCGATGCCCCGCATCCGCCCGCCGGAGCCCACCTTCACGGCTCCGCCCGAGTACCAGCGCACGACCTACCAGCAGGGCAGCTACGGGCGTCCGCCCGCAGGCCCCGGCGTTCCCGTGACGCAGCCCGTCATGGCCGTACCGCCGCCACCGCTCCAGAGCCGCACCGGCAAGGCCCTCAAGTGGGCAGTGTCCGCGCTGCTCATTGCCGCCCTGGGCCTCGGCAGCTGGCAACTCGCCGAAGCGCTCATCGACCGCCGGAACGACTCGGGGACCGACGGCACCACACAGACCACCCCGAAGAACGGCGACAACAGGGCCCCGGCCCCGCTCAAGCCGCTACGGATCGCCGATGCGACGGAGTTCATGCCCAGTGGTTCGGGAATGAAGCCGGAGGACGCATCTAAGGCCATCGACGGCGATGCGAGTACCGCCTGGATCACTTACCGCTACAGGGGTTACGCGAACTTCGGCAACATCCCGAGCCGTAAGGAGGGCAGCGGCATAGTCGTCGATCTGGGCAGTGTTCAGGATGTCGCCGGCATCAAGGTCGAGATGTACCGCAGCGGGCAGAAGGCCGAAGTGCTCGCAGCCGATGCCAGCGCTTCCGCCCCGTCGTCCGTCTCGGACTTCCCTCAGCGCCTCACGAAGCTCGGAACCGTGGGAAGCGATCTGAAGACGACCTTGGACAAGCCCGTACGGACCCGCTATGTCCTGATCCATGTCACCGAACTGCCGTCGGACGGAACAGCCGACGGCTACCGGGGCGGAATCTCGGAGATCTCCGTACTCAGCTGACGAGGACGGCCGGTGGGAGCCCCCCCTCCCACCGGCCTTTCGCGCAACCGGCCCGACCGGCGCAGTCAATCGCATCCCCACGTCGGACTGTGCATCCACTGCCCTCTGCCCCTGCTCACTGAATCGTGATAGACAGACGCACCTTGACGCAGAGAGAGGGAGGGAGGGGGAGGTGGCCGCCGAGCCGTCAGAACCACTCAGCGACTCAGACCTCCTCGCTCGCCATGTGGCCGGTGAAACCGACGCCTTCGGCGAGCTTGTACGGCGCCACCGCGACCGGCTGTGGGCCGTGGCACTCCGGACCCTGGGCGACCGCGAGGAAGCCGCCGACGCCGTCCAGGACGCCCTGGTCTCCGCTTTCCGGGCCGCCCACACCTTCCGCGGCCAGTCCGCCGTCACCACTTGGCTGCACCGCATCACCGTCAATGCCTGCCTCGACCGGGTCCGCAAGGCGGCCACCCGCAAGACCTCACCGGTCGATAACACCGAACGGTTCGAGCAGCTCCTTGAGCCGCACGAGTCCGCAGAGGCACCGGCAGAGCGCCAGGATCTGCACCGCGAGCTCCTGGCCGCACTCGCCACTCTCCCCGCCGAGCAGCGTGCCGCACTTGTCCTCGTGGATATGCAGGGCTACCCCGTGGCCGAGGCTGCACGCATCCTCGATGTACCGACAGGCACCGTGAAGAGCCGCTGTGCACGGGGCAGAGCCCGGCTGGCCCCTCTGCTCACTCACCTCCGCAGTGAGGCCGATGAACCCACCGCGGGAAGGAACCGGACGCCGCGCGCATCCGTCCCACCCGCATCGGGGCCGAGGGATGCGGGGACAAGCGATCCTGCTGCAGTGAAGGGCGGAGGTGGGCGCACATGACATCAACGACCGACACGACCCAGCACCCGGCTGTCTCGGAGATCTCCGATCTCACGGAAGGGCTGCTCCCGCCGTCACACGCAGCAGAGGTACGCGGCCATGTGGATGACTGCGAACTCTGCAGCGATGTCCATGCCTCACTCATAGAGATTCGCGAGCTGCTCGGCACTGTGCCCGCGCCACAGCACATGCCCGATGATGTCGCAGGCCGCATCGACGCTGCACTCGCCGCCGAAGCCCTCAGCACCACTGCACCCACTGGCTCGGCGCATGTTTCACGTGAAACAGAACTGTCCGTGGCACCGAAGCCGGACGCAGAGCCCAGTTCCTCGGCCCGCCCCGCAGGGCATCCCAGGGCAACTACCGGCCCCGGCCGCCGACCAGTCCGGCGACGCCGCCGCGCAGCCGTACTCGGCACCGCTCTCGGTGCAGCCGTGGTCGGCGTGAGCGTCTTCATGCTGCAGAGCCTTCAGCCGTCCCAGGAGGCCGCCAGCGTCAAGGCGGCGGACCGCGGCTCCAGCTCCGCGGCAAAGGGTGCAGCAGCCTTCTCGGAGTCCACGCTCGAAGGCCAGGTGCAGACGCTCCTTCTGAGTGCCGGCACGAAGCCGTCGAGTTCAGACGGTGTCGACGCCGAGAAGCAGGCGCCATCCGTCGAGGCGCAGTCGACGCCCAAGAGCGACTCTCCTGGGTCCGAATCATCCCGAGCGCCATTGCGCGCACCCGCCGTGTCCGTCCCAACCTGTGTGAAGCAGGGCATCGGGCGGACGACTGCGGCCCTCGCCGTGGAGGAAGGCACCTATGAAGGCGCGGACGCCTTCCTCGTCGTCCTGCCGCACCCCTCCGACGCGACCCGCGTCCTGGCGTATGTCGTCGACGCGGCCTGCGTCCGGGAAAAGCCCCCTGCCAAGGGGAAGCTACTGCTGACTCACGCCTACACGCGCCCCTGAGAATCGCACCGGACGCCGCCCCGGCACGTCGGGAATGCATCCCCCGTAGGATCCGTTGGGTGGGGTGAGAGTCGTTGAACCGGCCCCAGTAGGCGTGGACAGTAGGCAGTCTGCAGAGACGAGGAAGAAACCCGTGAGCGACGTCCGTAATGTGATCATCATCGGCTCCGGCCCTGCGGGCTACACGGCCGCTCTTTACACCGCACGCGCCTCACTGAAGCCGCTGGTGTTCGAGGGCGCCGTCACCGCCGGCGGCGCGCTGATGAACACCACCGACGTGGAGAACTTCCCGGGCTTCCAGGACGGGATCATGGGCCCCGAGCTCATGGACAACATGCGCGCCCAGGCCGAACGCTTCGGCGCCGAGCTCGTGCCCGACGATGTCATCTCCGTCGACCTCGCCGGAGACATCAAGACGGTCACCGACACGGCCGGCACGGTCCACCGCGCCAAGGCCGTTATCGTGACGACCGGCTCCCAGCACCGCAAGCTCGGCCTGCACAACGAGGACGCCCTCTCCGGACGCGGCGTCTCCTGGTGCGCCACCTGTGACGGCTTCTTCTTCAAGGACCAGGACATCGCCGTGGTCGGCGGCGGCGACACCGCGATGGAGGAGGCGACCTTCCTCTCCCGCTTCGCAAAGTCGGTCACCATCGTCCACCGCCGCGACTCGCTGCGTGCCTCCAAGGCCATGCAGGACCGCGCCTTCGCCGACCCGAAGATCAAGTTCGCCTGGGACAGCGAGGTTGCCGGAGTGCACGGCGAGCAGAAGCTGTCCGGCCTGACGCTTCGGAACACCAAGACCGGCGAGACGTCCGAGCTCGCGGTGACCGGCCTGTTCATCGCGGTGGGCCACGACCCGCGCACCGAGCTCTTCAAGGGCCAGCTCGACCTCGACGAGGAGGGCTACCTCAAGGTCGAAGCTCCCTCAACGCGCACCAACCTCACCGGTGTCTTCGGCGCCGGTGACGTCGTCGACCACACCTATCGGCAGGCCATCACCGCTGCCGGCACGGGCTGCTCGGCCGCTCTCGACGCTGAGCGCTTCCTCGCTGCGCTCGCCGACGACGAGAAGGCCGCTGCGGCCACCGTCTGATCGACGCCTCACCCCACACCCCAAGAAGTTAAGGAGGCCGCCGTGGCCGGCGCCCTGAAGAACGTGACCGACGACTCCTTCGACGAGGTCGTCCTGAAGAGCGACAAGCCTGTGCTGGTGGACTTCTGGGCCGCGTGGTGCGGTCCGTGCCGCCAGATCGCACCGTCCCTGGAGGCCATCGCTGCTGAGCACGGCGACCAGATCGAGATCGTCAAGCTCAACATCGACGAGAACCCGGACACGGCCGCCAAGTACGGCGTCATGTCCATCCCGACCCTGAACGTCTACCAGGGCGGCGAGGTCGCCAAGACCATCGTCGGCGCCAAGCCGAAGGCCGCGATCCTTCGCGACCTCGAAGGCTTCATCGGCAAGTAGGACCGTGGTCCGTTGTTTCACGTGAAACGGGTCCATCCCCTCGGGGGATGGACCCGTTTCACGTTGTCATGGGCTCTCGGATCAAAGCGGCCGGAGCGCCGGCTCCTTCTGGACGGCACCCAGCAACCGATCCAGCGCCAGCTCGACGTCCTCCTTCCAGGAGAGCGTCGTACGCAGTTCCAGTCTCAGCCGCGGATGAACGGGATGCGGCCGTACGGTCTTGAAGCCGACCGCGAGGAGATGATCCGCGGGAAGCACACAGGCAGGCTCCTTCCACCGGGCGTCACCGAAAGCCTCGATCGCCCTGAATCCCCGACGCAGCAAGTCCTTGGCGACGGTCTGCACCATGACCCGGCCCAGCCCCTGCCCCTGGTATCCCGGCACGATCCAGGCAGTCATCAACTGCACGGCGTCGGGGGAGACGGGGCTCGTCGGAAAAGCCGTCGAGCGCGGCACGTAGGCAGGCGGCGCATAGAGAACGAAGCCCGCCGGCACATCGTCGACATAGACAACGCGGCCGCACGATCCCCACTCCAGCAGAACGGCCGAGATCCATGCCTCTTTCTCCAGCTCGGGCGTTCCCGCCCTTACTGCAGCTTCCCCACTGACCGGATCAAGCTCCCAGAAGACACACGAGCGGCAGCGCCTGGGGAGATCGGAAAGGTTGTCCAGTGTGAGCGGTACGAGCCGACGCCCCATGAAGGCTGTTCCTCGCTTCCTTCGCCCGCCGCACCGCGTGCGGCAATCAGTGCACTCCGTTCAAGGAGCAGGCTGCCGACGGAACCCTCCGACAGCCCCCAGGCCGAGCCCCATTGTCACCAGTCGGCTGCGGCTCACTGATCGCATGGCCCTCCCTCCGCCGAGGTGGCTCAAGCCGGATGTGCCATCCAGAACGCATCGTATCCACCCAGAGATGAAGCCGACACCGAGAGATAGCAAAGGGCGGGCTGTGTTCGGTATCCACCGGAACACAGCCCGCCCCCGGTCCATCGGGCAGAGGTCAGCCCTCGTCGCCCTCTGCAGGGTCCTCAGAGGGGCTCCGGTCCAGCACTCGCCCCTCGCCGGGTGCCAGGCTGCCGAGAATGCGGTCCAGATCCTCCATCGATGCGAACTCGACGACGATCTTTCCCTTCTTCTGGCCGAGGTCGACCTTCACCCTGGTCTCGAAGCGGTCCGAGAGCCGGGAGGCAAGATCGGACAACGCAGGCGCCACCCGGCCGCCGGCCCGCGGCCCCTTGGCCTTGGCAGTGCTCGTGGGACTGGAGCCCATGAGGGTCACAATCTCTTCGACCGCACGAACCGACAGCCCCTCGGCCACAATGCGATGTGCCAGCCTGTCCTGCTCCTCCGAGTCGTCCACGGACAGCAGCGCCCGTGCATGGCCGGCCGACAGCACCCCGGCCGCGACCCTCCGCTGCACCGGAGGCGACAGCCTCAGCAGTCGCAGCGTGTTGGACACCTGCGGGCGGGAACGCCCGATCCGGTCAGCCAGCTGGTCATGCGTGCACTTGAAGTCCTTGAGCAGCTGGTCGTACGCGGCTGCTTCCTCCAGCGGGTTCAGCTGAGCCCGGTGCAGGTTCTCCAGTAGCGCGTCCAAAAGCAGCTTTTCGTCGTCCGTGGCCCGGACAATGGCGGGGATCCGCTCCAGACCGGCCTCACGGCAGGCCCTCCAGCGCCGCTCGCCCATGATGAGCTCGTAGCGCTCCGGACCCATCTTCCGCACCACGACGGGCTGGAGAAGACCCACCTCCTTGATGGAGGTCACCAGCTCGGCAAGCGCGTCCTCATCGAATACCTCACGGGGCTGACGAGGATTCGGGGTGATGGAGCCGAGAAGAACCTCGGCAAAGTACGCTCCTGCGGCTCCCGCAGACTCTGCGGCTGCCTCGGGCTCCGAAACCGGCGCGCTCGGCTCCGGCACAACCGGAGCGGGCGCAAGAGTGGCCACCTTCGCAGCAGCCACTCCCCGCTCTGCCGTAATGACAGGACCCGCCCCAGGAACGGCCGAGCCCACCCCTGTGGACGGCACCTGCTTCTCCTGCGGAGCGGCGGGGATCAGGGCACCTAGCCCACGCCCCAACCCTCTTCGACGCTCACTCACTGGATCCCCTCCGAAATGCTCTGCTGGCTGTTCTCACTGCCCGTGTGGGCATGCTGGGCCTCGTACTGCACCCCGACACCCCGCAGGGCGATCTCACGCGCCGCCTCAAGGTACGACAGCGACCCGCTCGAACCCGGGTCGTAGGTCAGTACGGTCTGCCCATAGCTCGGTGCCTCCGAAATCCGCACCGACCGCGGAATGCTCGTCCGCAGCACCTCCTTGCCGAAGTGGCTGCGCACCTCCTCCGCGACCTGCGAAGCGAGCCTGGTCCTGCCGTCGTACATGGTGAGCAGAATCGTCGACACATGAAGATCGGGGTTGAGATGCCCCCGCACCAGATCCACATTGCGCAGCAGCTGCCCCAGTCCTTCCAGTGCGTAGTACTCGCACTGGATAGGAATCAGCACCTCGGCACCGGCGACCATGGCATTGACCGTCAGCAGACCGAGCGAAGGGGGGCAGTCGATGAGGATGTAGTCCAACGGCTGCTCATATGCCTGGATCGCCCGCTGCAGTCGACTCTCCCGCGCCACCAGCGACACCAACTCGATCTCCGCACCGGCGAGATCGATAGTAGCGGGGGCACAGAAGAGACCTTCGACGTCCGGAACAGGCTGAACCACCTCGGAGAGCGGCCTACTCTCCACCAGGACGTCATAGATGGAGGGGACTTCGGCATGGTGATCAATACCCAGAGCCGTAGAGGCGTTCCCCTGCGGGTCAAGGTCAACCACCAGAACACGTGCGCCGTGAAGCGCGAGCGAGGCGGCAAGATTGACCGTCGTGGTCGTCTTGCCCACCCCACCCTTCTGGTTGGCCACCACCATGACGCGCGTCCGGTCAGGACGGGGCAGGCCCTCGCCGGCGCGGCCAAGGGCCTCGACCGCCAACTGGGCCGCGCGACCGATGGGTGTGTCATCCATCGGCGGCGGTGTTTCACGTGAAACACCCTCCCCCGCCGATTCGGTTCGGGGACCGGGGACCGGATCGGTCATCGGTCCCGCGATGTTGGCGTCGGACCGCAAGGATTCACTCTCCTCGACTTCAGGCTCGCAATGAACAGAGCCTGCCATGCTTTCGGGGTCGTGAACCAGCGAGGCCCGCTCTTCTGTGGATGAATCCACTTCTGTGGACAACTCCGTAGCCCTAACGGGCCTGGGGTGCCGCGGCGCGGCAGCCACGCGACCGCGGCTGATGATTCCATGCAGCAGAGAGCGACGTTTCACGTGAAACACGATGCCCCTGCAGCCTAGCTACAGGGGCACGACACTCCGCGTGGGGTATGCATGGCCGCTTGTCGGGAGCATCGCCGACAGGCAACCAAACTGCATGTAACGGTCGATTTCGCAGCGTGACCAGACGCGTCAGCGACGACGCCTCGTACGGCTCGTCCTCGCAGCCTTGGCCCTCTTTGCGGCGAACCTCACACCGCCCGGACTCTCCCCGACCACCACACGCACCACCGTGGACATCGGATCGACAACGCCCTCCCCGACGTGCAACACCTCGGTCTCCACCACACCGAGCTTGCTCAAGGCCGCACGGGCGCCGACAATCTCCTCTTCGGCCGTATCCCCCTTGAGCGCCAGCATCTCTCCGTACGGGCGCAGCAGCGGAACTCCCCAGCCGGCCAGCCGATCGAGCGGCGCCACAGCCCGAGCCGTCACAACGTGAACTGGCTGAAGCGTCCCAAGAACCTCCTCGGCCCGACCACGCACAACCGTCACATGGTTCAGGCCCAGCAGCTCGACGACTTCCTGGAGGAAATTCGTCCGCCGGAGCAAGGGCTCCAGCAAGGTGATCTTGAGATCCGGACGCACCAGCGCCAGCGGGATACCCGGAAGCCCCGCACCGGAGCCCACATCGCAGACCGTGACCCCCTCAGGCACGACCTCGGAGAGCACCGCACAGTTCAGCAGATGCCGCTCCCACAGCCGTGGCACCTCACGAGGACCGATCAGCCCCCGCTTCACCCCGGCATCCGCCAGCAGTTCCGCGTACCGGACAGCCTCCGGGAAGAACTCACCGAAAACCGCCCGCGCCCCTTCGGGCGCCTGGGGAAGCTCTACTTCCGCCGTCACGGGAACCGTCCTTCCATACCGCACTACCGCACTGTGGGTGGCTGACTATCAGGCTGACAAAGATCGGCCCCGCCTGCGAACAGACGGGGCCGACAGAACAAGGGTCCGGTCAGGCCGGGAGAACGACGACGAAGCGCTGCGGCTCCTCGCCCTCGGACTCGCTGCGCAGACCAGCGGCCGCGACCGCATCGTGCACAACCTTGCGCTCGAACGGCGTCATCGGGTCCAGCTTCACGGGCTTACCGGTGCTCTTGACCTCGTCCGCGGCCTTGGCACCCAGTTCGGCGAGCTCAGCCCGCTTCTTGGCGCGGAAGCCCGCGATGTCCAGCATCAGCCGACTCCGGTCACCGGTCTCCCGGTGCACAGCAAGCCGCGTCAGCTCCTGGAGCGCCTCCAGCACCTCACCGTCGCGGCCCACGAGCTTCTGCAGATCACGTGCCGAGTCGCTGATGATCGAGACCGCGGCCCGGTCCGCCTCGACGTCCATGTCGATGTCGCCGTCGAGATCGGCGATGTCGAGCAGGCCCTCGAGGTAGTCCGCTGCGATCTCGCCCTCCTGCTCAAGGCGGGTCAAGGTGTCGCTGCCCTCAGCGGCCGTGGAGGTGGTGCCTTCCGTCACGGATGGACTCCTTCTTACTTCTTGGACGGGTGCTTGGGCCGCTGCGGGCCCTTGCGCTGTCCGGACTTGGCTTGGCGTGAGGAGCCGGACGCGGGCTTGCCCGCCGGCTTGGGCTTGTCGTCCTGCGATGCGTCCGGCTTCTGCAGAGAGGTCTTGGATCCCGACTCGGTTGAGTCGGTGTCCTTGGCCCCCGCCTGCTGGGCAACACCGGTCTGGCGCTGGGCCTTGGTCTGGCGCTTGGGCTGCTGACGCCGCTGCGCGGCTCCGCCTTCGGCCTCGGCAAGTGCGGTATCGCTCTTGATCACCGTGCCGTCCTCCTGGGCGGCGAAGCCCAGCTTGGCCAGTCCCGTGATGAACTTCCGCTCGATGTCATTGCGATCCGGGCCCTTGGAAACGATCCGCTTGACCGTATTGCGCTTGGTCCTGCCGCGAACCTCACCGTGAGCGGTGATGCTCTTCAGCACACGTCCCAGGTACTGGTCCTGCGCCTTGCTGCCCGGGGTCGGGTTCTGGTTGATCACGTACATCTGCTGACCCATGGTCCAGACGTTGGTGGTCAGCCAGTAGACGAGGACACCGACGGGGAAGTTGATGCCCATGCCGGCGAAGATCAGCGGGAAGATGTACATCAGCATCTTCTGCTGCTGCATGTAAGGCGTCTTGACCGTCAGGTCGACGTTCTTCGTCATCAGCTGGCGCTGGGTGAAGAACTGCGACGCCGACATCATCACGATCATGACCGCGGTGACGACACGAACGTCCAGCAGCGAGGCACCGAGCGCGTGGACCGTCGCTTCGCTGTCCATGAACTTGGCAGCGAGGGGAGCACCGAAGATGTGTGCCTTACGGGCGCTGTCGAGCAGCGACTGGTCGATGACACCGATCGTTTGGCCCGAGGCGATGGCCGAGAGCACGTGATACAAGGCGAAGAAGAACGGCGACTGCGCCAGGATGGGAAGGCACGAGGAGAGCGGGTTGGTACCCGTCTCCTTGTACAGCTTCATCATCTCTTCGGACTGACGCTGCTTGTCGCTCTTGTAGCGCTCCTGGATCGCCTTCATCTTCGGCTGGAGCACCTGCATGTTCCGGGTCGACTTGATCTGCTTGACGAAAAGCGGGATCAGGCAGATCCGGATCAGCACCACCAGGGACACGATGGACAGGCCCCAGGCCCAGCCCGTGTCATCGCCGAAGATCGCTCCGTACAGCGTGTGGAACTGGACGATGACCCACGAAACGGGGTAGGTGATAAAGCTGAACAGACTGGCAATCGTGTCCACTAATCAGGCTCCTTGAGCTTTGGGCGAGGTCTCTGAGGCCGGGCTGGGGGGTTCGGAGACCGTCCCCCCAGGAGGCACATCAGCGGCGGAGTCCCCGCCCTTGCTGCCACGTATTGCATTACGCAGCAGTTCGTGCCAACGCGGGCGTTTGCGTGGCGGGACGTGATCCACGCCGCCGGGTGACCACGGATTGCATCGCAGGATGCGCCAGGCCGTCAGCGCAGTTCCCTTGATCGCTCCGTGCCGGTCGATCGCCGTATATCCATAGTGGGAACACGACGGGTAGTAACGGCAGACAGGCCCGAGAAGTGGGCTGATCGTCCACTGATACAGCTTGATAAGAGCCAGCAGCGGGTACTTCATCGCGCGCCCCCTCCCAGCAGCCGCTGCAGAGCGGCGTCCAGGTCTCGGGCCAGCTGTTCATGGTCGGCGTCGCCCGCTCCGGGCAGCGCTCGTACGACAACCAGGCTACCGGGGGGCAGCAGGGCCAGTCGCTCGCGGACCAGATGGCGAAGCCTGCGCTTCACCGCTGTGCGCACAACCGCTCCACCCACAGCTTTGCTGACAACGAAACCCGCACGCGGCGGGGGAGCATTCTCCCCAGTCACGTGCGGGTCCGTTGCACCGCTGCGTAGATGAACGACGAGAAGCGGGCGGCCGGCCCGGCGTCCTCGACGTACTGCGGTCGCGAAGTCCTCGCGCCGCCTCAGCCGATTCTCGGTAGGCAGCACGTCATGACCTGTAAGCGATCAGGCGGACAGGTTGGCGCGACCCTTGCCACGGCGGGACGCGAGGATCGCGCGGCCGGCACGGGTGCGCATACGCAGCCGGAAGCCGTGGGTCTTCGCGCGACGACGGTTGTTCGGCTGGAAGGTGCGCTTGCTCACTCGGGGGCTCCAGAAATGACTCGTGTGTTGGCGGGACATCGCCTGGCTGTCACCGTGCGCCCACGAGAGACTCGCGTAAACGCCCTAGTGCACCGCTTCACAATCACAGATCGTGATCTTTGCCCATCGGAGGCAGGCGGCAGCAGCCATCGACAACTCGACCTGGTCACGGTACGCGCGGCTACGCCATCCGGTCAAACCGGCTCCACAGAACCCCCACTGTGCACAGCCTGTGGACAACAACTTGAACCATGCGGGTCGGCCTGACTACCGTGGCTGAACTCCGGTTCTTTTTCTTCCTGCCTGCCGGTCCTCACCCATCCCGACCCATCCCGTCCCGAGAACCACACATTCGTGGGACCAGCGAGAGAGCGTGCCTTGTGGCTGATGTACCTGCCGATCTTGCCGCAGTGTGGCCACGAGTGCTGGAGCAACTCCTCGGGGAGGGCCAGCAGGGCATCGAGCCGAAGGACAAGCAGTGGATCGAGCGCTGCCAGCCGCTCGCACTGGTCGCCGACACGGCTCTGCTCGCCGTCCCCAATGAATGGGGCAAGCGAGTCCTGGAAGGCCGGCTCGCGCCGCTCATCAGCGAGACGCTGAGCCGCGAGTGCGGCCGCCCGATCCGCATCGCGATCACCGTCGACGACTCCGCGGGCGAACCTCCCAGCCCGCCCGCGCCTCCGATGCACCAGTCCCAGCAGCCTCAGCAGCACCGCTACCAGGGACCGCAGCACGATGAGCGTCAGCACAACGACGCATACGACGGATACGGACACCGGCCCTCCGACGACGGCATGCCGACCGCCCGGCCCGCCTACCCCGACTACCAGCAGCAGCGGCCCGACCCCGGCGCGTGGCCGCGCACCCAGGAGGACCTCTCCTGGCAGCAGCCCCGGCTCGGCGGATTCCAGGACCGTGACACCTCGGCGGGACAGTGGCGCGAGCCGTACGCCGGCGGCCGCCCCCAGCAGCCGCAGCACGACTACCGGTCGCAGCCGCCCGAGCGTCAGAGTTACGAGCAACAGCGCTCCGAGCGCCACGACATTCAGGACCCCCAGCACCGTCAGGGCGGCGCCGGCACCGGACGGCCCGGCGGCGCCACCGGGCCGATGGGCGCACAGCCCGCTCCCACGCCCGGCCCCGGCGAGCCGGCGGCCCGGCTGAATCCGAAGTACCTCTTCGACACCTTCGTCATCGGTGCGTCCAACCGATTCGCGCACGCCGCAGCGGTCGCCGTCGCCGAAGCACCCGCCAAGGCGTACAACCCGCTCTTCATCTATGGGGAGTCAGGACTCGGCAAGACCCACCTGCTGCACGCCATCGGGCACTACGCCCGCAGTCTCTACCCGGGCACCAGGGTGCGGTACGTGAGCTCCGAGGAGTTCACCAACGAGTTCATCAACTCGATCCGCGACGGCAAGGGCGACACCTTCCGCAAGCGCTACCGCGATGTGGACATCCTGCTGGTCGACGACATCCAGTTCCTGGCGAGCAAGGAGTCGACGCAGGAGGAGTTCTTCCACACCTTCAATACGCTCCACAACGCCAACAAGCAGATCGTGCTTTCCTCGGACCGGCCGCCCAAGCAGCTGGTGACCCTGGAAGACCGGTTGCGGAACCGTTTCGAGTGGGGTCTGACCACCGATGTGCAGCCGCCGGAGCTGGAGACGCGGATCGCGATCCTCCGCAAGAAGGCGGTGCAGGAGCAGCTCAACGCCCCGCCGGAGGTACTGGAATTCATCGCCTCCCGCATCTCCCGGAACATCAGGGAGCTGGAGGGGGCGCTGATCCGGGTCACGGCCTTCGCCAGTCTCAACCGCCAGCCGGTGGACCTCGGGCTGACCGAGCATGTACTGAAGGATCTGATCCCGGGTGGCGAGGACTCGGCTCCGGAGATCACGGCGACAGCCATCATGGCGGCGACTGCAGACTACTTCGGTCTGACGGTCGACGATCTCTGCGGGACCTCGCGCAGCCGCGTGCTGGTGACGGCCCGCCAGATCGCCATGTACCTCTGCCGAGAGCTGACCGATCTCTCGCTGCCCAAGATCGGTGCGCAGTTCGGCGGCCGCGACCATACGACGGTGATGCACGCGGACCGGAAGATCCGTGCGCTGATGGCGGAGCGACGCTCCATCTACAACCAGGTCACCGAGCTCACCAACCGCATCAAGAACGGCTGACGGACCACCGGCACACGCTCTCCGTACGCGCCGGAAGGGCGCCTGGGAAACCCTCACAGGGTTTCCCAGGCGCCCTTCCCCGTTGCCCAAGGCTTGCCCGAAGCCCTTCCTGAGGGCGTCCCGGAGGGCTTCCAGGTGCCGCTCCGAAGTCCTCTGGAAACCTTCCCGCCCCCCCTGAAGCCTTCCCCGAGCCCCTCCGGAGCCCCGAAGGGCCCCTCCGATCCCGGCCTCTGAGGCTCCGATGCAGTCGCGGTGTTCGAATACCCGGCGCCGGCCGTCCGTTCTCCACAGATCTGGGGAGATTTTCCCCTCCACAGCCTGGGGATCCGGAAGTTGTCCATATTGCTTCCACAGGGGCGACTGTCGATACTCCATCAGGCCAGGTCAAGGGCCTGGGGATTTGTGGTCAACAGTGATCCACAGCCTGTGGACAAAATATTCGTCCACAGAGAGCCGATGCTGTTGTCCACCGGTGGCCCACAGTCCGGGCCGTGTTGTCCCCAGCTTCCTCGAGCTTCTCCACACCCCTGTCCACTGTTCGGCAACGCAACACCGCCTTTCACTGCGCCGAGTGAAAGGCGTCACACCAAGAGGGCCGGTTGGGCTGTGGGGAACGTGGGTAAAGCTGGGGACAGCCCTGGGGAGAAACCCCCCTGTCCTGTGCATCGGGTGTGCAGAACTTTCGCGTGTCCACAGAAGCACCGGGTTGTCCACTGGTGCCACCCACAGGGTCGGTGGACAAAAAACTGGGCCTGGCCTGCGGAAACGACGTTATCCACGGTTTCCACAGGCCCTACTACTACTGCCACCTAGAGTTAGCCCGGAATCCGCTTCGAAGTGGGGCCTGTGCACAACTCGGCACCGGAGCTCCCCGAACCTCTTGTCGCGACTTGACCCCGAGCAGCACCGAGTGTCGGTGCCGTACGTCAGACTGGTCCCCGGCGTCCTCCCGCTGTCATCGGTGGGAGACCCGATCAGACGACGAAGGCCAGCAGGGCGAGCGAGCAACAGCAGGAGGCGGTTCCGGTGAAGATCCGGGTGGAGCGCGATGTACTCGCGGAGGCTGTGGCCTGGGTGGCCCGTAGCCTCCCGGCCCGTCCGCCGGCGCCCGTTCTTGCGGGCCTTCTACTCAAGGCTGAGGACGGCGCCCTCAGCTTCTCCAGCTTCGACTACGAGGTCTCGGCCCGGGTCTCGGTGGATGCCGAGGTCGAGGAGGACGGCACGGTGCTGGTCTCCGGCCGGCTGCTCGCCGACATCTGCCGTGCCCTTCCCAACCGTCCGGTGGAGATTTCCACAGACGGTGTACGAGCCACCGTGGTCTGCGGCTCCTCGCGATTCACACTCCACACCCTTCCTGTGGAGGAGTACCCGGCGCTGCCGGAGATGCCGACCGCGACCGGCACGGTCCCGGGTGAGGTCTTCGCCTCGGCCGCCGCCCAGGTCGCCATCGCCGCGGGCCGTGACGACACGCTGCCGGTCCTGACCGGTGTGCGGATCGAGATCGAGGGCGAGACCGTCACCCTGGCGTCCACCGACCGCTACCGCTTCGCGGTCCGAGAGTTCCTCTGGAAGCCGGAGAACCCGGATGCCTCGGCTGTCGCCCTGGTGCCCGCCAAGACGCTGCTGGACACCGCCAAAGCGCTGACCAGCGGTGACACGGTGACTCTGGCGCTGTCCGGCTCGGGTGCCGGTGAGGGCCTGATCGGTTTCGAGGGCGCGGGCCGGCGTACGACCACGCGACTGCTCGAAGGCGATCTGCCGAAGTACCGGACGCTGTTCCCCACCGAGTTCAACTCGGTCGCGGTCATCGAGACCGCTCCGTTCGTCGAGGCCGTCAAGCGTGTGGCTCTTGTCGCCGAGCGGAACACTCCGGTGCGGCTCAGCTTCGAGCAGGGTGTGCTGATCCTGGAGGCGGGTTCCAGTGACGATGCACAGGCTGTGGAGCGGGTCGACGCGGTGCTGGAGGGTGACGACATCTCGATCGCCTTCAACCCGACCTTCCTGCTGGACGGGCTGAGCGCGATCGACTCCCCGGTCGCCCAGCTCTCGTTCACCACGTCCACAAAGCCTGCGCTGCTCAGCGGCCGTCCGGCCGTGGACGCCGATGCGGATGACGCGTACAAGTACCTGATCATGCCGGTCCGCCTTTCCGGCTGACCCGACCATCGGTCCTGCAACGGCAGCTCCCGACGGGCGCGCTCAGTGCCGAGCATGCCCGTCGGTCTGTCCCCGGCCGGGCGTAGGCTCGGCCTTGGGTACGAATCGGCACAACGCTTAAGGAATCTCTGATGGAGCTCGGTCTCGTCGGCCTCGGCAAGATGGGCGGCAACATGCGCGAGCGCATCCGCCGCGCAGGCCACACCGTCATCGGTTACGACCGCAACCCGGACGTCTCCGATGTCCACAGCCTCGAAGAGCTTGTGGGCAAGCTGAAGGGTCCCAGGGTCGTCTGGGTGATGGTGCCGGCCGGTGCGCCGACCCAGGCCACCATCGACGAGCTGGCCGGGCTCCTTTCGCCCGGTGACATCGTCGTGGACGGCGGAAACTCCCGCTGGACGGACGACGAGAAGCACGCGGTCGAGCTGGGCATCAAGGGCATCGGCTTCGTGGACTGCGGGGTCTCCGGCGGCGTATGGGGCCTGGAGAACGGCTACGCGCTGATGTACGGCGGTGACGCCGAGAGCGTGGCGAAGGTCCAGCCGGTCTTCGACGCGCTGAAGCCCGAGGGCGACTTCGGTTCCGTCCACGCGGGCAAGGTCGGCGCCGGCCACTTCGCGAAGATGGTCCACAACGGCATCGAGTACGCCATGATGCAGGCCTATGCCGAGGGCTGGGAGCTCCTGGAGAAGGTCGACTCCGTCACCGATGTGCGCGAGGTCTTCCGATCCTGGCAGGAGGGCACGGTCATCCGCTCCTGGCTGCTCGACCTGGCCGTCAACGCCCTTGACGACGACGAGCACCTCGACAAGCTCCGTGGCTTCGCCGCCGACTCCGGTGAGGGCCGCTGGACGGTGGAGGCCGCGATCGACAACGCGGTGCCGCTGCCCGCGATCACTGCGTCGCTCTTCGCGCGTTTCGCCTCGCGGCAGGACGACTCCCCGCAGATGAAGATGATCGCCGCGCTGCGCAACCAGTTCGGCGGCCACGCGGTCGAGAACAAGAAGTAACCGCAACGAGGAGCGGGCCGGGCCGAGGTGTCCGACCCGTAACTACGGAGCACGGAGCAGGAAGCCGGGAAGGTCGGCGTAACACCCATGCATGTCACGCATCTCTCGCTGGCCGACTTCCGCTCGTACGCCCGGGTCGAGGTACCTCTCGATCCGGGCGTCACCGCTTTCGTGGGGGCCAACGGCCAGGGCAAGACGAATCTGGTGGAGGCCGTCGGCTACCTTGCGACGCTCGGCAGCCATCGGGTCTCCTCCGATGCGCCGCTGGTGCGGTTGGGCGCGGACCGGGCTGTCATCCGGGCTGCCGTGACGCAGGGCGAGCGCTCGCAGCTGGTCGAGCTGGAGCTCAATCCGGGCAAGGCCAATCGGGCCCGGATCAATAGATCGCCGCAGGTCAGGCCGCGTGATGTGCTGGGGATCATACGTACGGTGCTGTTCGCGCCGGAGGATCTGGCGCTGGTCAAGGGGGACCCCGGGGAGCGTCGGCGTTTTCTCGACGAGCTGATCACGGCGCGTTCGCCGCGGATGGCGGGGGTGCGTTCGGACTACGAGCGGGTGCTGAAGCAGCGCAACACCTTGCTGAAGTCGGCGGCGATGGCGCGCAGGCACGGTGGCCGGTCGATGGATCTGTCCACCCTCGATGTGTGGGATCAGCATCTGGGCCGGGTGGGTGCGGAGCTGCTGGCGCAGCGGCTGGATCTGATCGCTGCGTTGCAGCCGCTGGCTGACAAGGCGTATGGGGATGTGGCGCCGGGTGGTGGTCCGGTGACGTTGGAGTACCGCAGTTCGGTCGGTGCGGGTGTGGGTTCGGTGCGTACACGTGAGGAGCTGTACGAGCAGCTGATCGCGGCCCTGGTGGATGTGCGTAAGCAGGAGATCGAGCGGGGTGTGACGTTGGTCGGTCCGCACCGTGATGATCTGTTGCTGGGGTTGCGGGGGATGCCGGCCAAGGGGTACGCGAGCCACGGTGAGTCCTGGTCGTATGCGTTGGCGCTGCGGCTGGCTTCGTACGATCTGCTGCGCGGCGAGGGCAATGAGCCGGTGCTGGTGCTGGACGATGTCTTTGCCGAGCTGGATGCGCGTCGTCGTGAGCGGTTGGCGGAGTTGGTGGCTCCGGGCGAGCAGGTGCTGGTGACGGCTGCGGTGGACGATGACGTTCCGGGTGTGCTGGCGGGGACGCGGTATGCAGTGTCCGCGGGTGAGGTGGAGCGGCTGTGAGCGGCCGTGGTGAGGGGTCCGGGGCTTCTGGGGAGCAGTCACAGGAGCGGCCGGTGGAAGGGAAGCAGCCGGAGCCGTCGGGTGTCGATCTGGCGCGGGTGGCGTTGCGTGCGGCGAAGGAGCAGGCGCGGGCCCGTGGTGCTGCGGCGCAGCAGAAGAAGCAGGCCAGGCGGGGTGGTGGGCTGCGTTCCGGGGCGCGGGCGGACGGGCGTGACCCGTTGCCGTTGGGTGCTGCGATCAATCGTCTGATCACTGAGCGTGGCTGGGAGACGCCTGCGGCGGTGGGTGGGGTGATGGGGCGCTGGCCGCAGATCGTCGGTGAGGATCTGGCCAATCACTGTGTGCCGTTGCGGTACGACGAGGATCCGGACGAGCGGGTGCTGACGGTGCAGTGCGATTCGACGGCGTGGGCGACGCAGCTGCGTTTGCTGGCGCCTCAGCTGGTGGCTCGGCTGAATGCGGATCTGGGGCATGGCACGGTGAGGCTGATCAAGGTGTTGGGGCCGGGGGGGCCGCAGCGCAGGTTCGGTCCACTGCGGGCGCCGGGGAGCACCGGTCCTGGCGATACGTACGGATGAGGCCTCTGAGCTGGGCTTTTCCTTGTTTCTGAGCTCCGTGGGGCTCTGTTCCGATTCGAGTCATGGCCTTGTTGCTGTCTTCTCGGTGGCGCCGTCCGTCGCGTCCGTGTTGTGCGGGTATGTGGCGGTTGAAACCACGCGGCGGGAGTGGGGCGTCCCTCACGGTAGTGAGAGGTTGACAGGCCGAAGCGCTCAATGCCCGCGTGAGCCTCTTGGGGGGCCGTCCTGAATATGGGGAGTCGTCAGGCGCTCATTCAGGGCGGCACATGCGTACTCAGGTACCGGCAAACCCCCATTCATGTCCGTGCTACCGGTAGACTGGTGGACAATCCCGCATCCTTGCGGGAGTCGTCGATTACAAGCCGAACGACGCAGCCGCTCCCGACTGTCCGGAGAACGGCTTGTGCTGTGCCAGAAAGGGCGCTTCGTGGCCGATTCCGGCAACCCCAACGAGAACATTCCGTCCACACCCGGTGAGAGCGGCGGGGCAACTGCCTCGGGCGAGGTCGCGTCCTCGTACGATGCGAGCGCGATCACCGTCCTCGAGGGCCTGGACGCGGTCCGTAAGCGACCTGGCATGTACATCGGCTCGACCGGTGAGCGCGGCCTCCACCACCTCGTGTACGAGGTCGTCGACAACTCGGTCGACGAGGCGCTGGCAGGGCACGCGGACACGATCGACGTCACGATCCTCGCCGACGGCGGGGTCCGCGTGATCGACAACGGCCGAGGCATCCCGGTCGGCATCGTGCCGTCGGAGAAGAAGCCCGCGGTCGAGGTCGTGCTGACGGTGCTGCACGCCGGCGGCAAGTTCGGCGGCGGCGGCTACGCCGTCTCCGGCGGTCTGCACGGTGTCGGTGTCTCCGTGGTCAACGCGCTGTCGTCGCGGGTCTCGGTCGAGGTCCGGACGGACGGTTACCGCTGGACCCAGGACTACAAGCTCGGTGTGCCCACCGCTCCGCTGGCCCGCAACGAGGCCACTGACGAGACGGGGACGTCCGTCACCTTCTGGGCCGACGGGGACATCTTCGAGACGACCGAGTACTCCTTCGAGACCCTGTCGCGCCGCTTCCAGGAGATGGCGTTCCTCAACAAGGGCCTGACGATCAAGCTCACCGACGAGCGCGAGTCGGCGAAGGCGACGCTGGGTGCGGATGTTGCCGAGGTGGCCGAGGTCGCCGAGGCGGAGCAGGCCCGCACGGTCACGTACCACTACGAGGGCGGCATCGTCGACTTCGTGAAGTACCTCAACTCCCGCAAGGGCGACGTCATTCACCAGTCGGTGATCGACATCGAGGCCGAGGACAAGGAGCGTCTCCTCTCGGCCGAGATCGCGATGCAGTGGAACACGCAGTACAGCGAGGGTGTGTACTCCTTCGCGAACACGATCCACACGCACGAGGGCGGTACGCACGAGGAGGGTTTCCGTGCGGCGCTGACGACGCTGGTCAACAAGTACGCGCGGGACAAGAAGCTGCTGCGCGAGAAGGACGACAACCTCACCGGTGACGACATCCGTGAGGGTCTGACGGCGATCATCTCGGTGAAGCTGGGCGAGCCGCAGTTCGAGGGTCAGACGAAGACCAAGCTGGGCAACACGGAGGCGAAGACCTTCGTCCAGAAGGTGGTGCACGAGCACCTCACGGACTGGTTCGACCGCAATCCGAACGAGGCGGCCGACATCATCCGCAAGGGCATCGCGGCGGCCACGGCCCGTGTCGCGGCCCGCAAGGCGCGTGATCTGACCCGTCGTAAGGGGCTCCTGGAGAGTGCCTCGCTGCCGGGCAAGCTGAGCGACTGCCAGTCCAACGACCCGACGAAGTGCGAGATCTTCATCGTCGAGGGTGACTCCGCCGGTGGTTCGGCGAAGTCCGGCCGTAACCCGATGTACCAGGCGATCCTGCCGATCCGAGGCAAGATCCTGAACGTCGAGAAGGCCCGGGTCGACAAGATCCTGCAGAACACCGAGGTCCAGGCGTTGATCTCGGCCTTCGGTACCGGGGTCCACGAGGACTTCGATATCGAGAAGCTTCGCTATCACAAGATCATCTTGATGGCGGACGCCGATGTCGACGGTCAGCACATCAACACCCTGCTGCTGACGTTCCTCTTCCGTTTCATGCGTCCGCTGGTCGAGGCCGGGCACGTGTACCTCTCCCGTCCGCCGCTCTACAAGATCAAGTGGGGCCGGGACGACTTCGAGTACGCGTACTCGGACCGGGAGCGCGACGCCCTGGTCGAGCTGGGCAAGCAGAACGGCAAGCGGATCAAGGAAGACTCGATCCAGCGCTTCAAGGGTCTCGGCGAGATGAACGCCGAGGAGCTGCGCGTCACCACGATGGACATCGACCACCGGGTCCTCGGCCAGGTCACGCTGGACGACGCGGCGCAGGCCGACGACCTCTTCTCGGTGCTGATGGGCGAGGACGTCGAGGCGCGGCGCTCGTTCATCCAGCGCAACGCCAAGGACGTCCGCTTCCTCGACATCTGAGTCGGCCGTACCAGCAAGCCGCCGCTCGAAAGGACTTTGACCAGCAATGGCCGACGAGAACACCCCTGTGACACCTGAAGAGGAGCCCGCCGCCGGCGTGGGCATGCGTGTCGAGCCCGTGGGGCTCGAGACGGAGATGCAGCGCTCCTACCTCGACTACGCGATGTCCGTGATCGTCTCGCGTGCGCTGCCTGACGTACGGGACGGTCTCAAGCCCGTCCACCGCCGGGTGCTGTACGCGATGTACGACGGCGGTTACCGGCCCGAGAAGGGCTTCTACAAGTGTGCCCGTGTCGTCGGTGACGTCATGGGTACGTACCACCCGCACGGTGACTCGTCGATCTACGACGCACTGGTGCGACTGGCACAGCCGTGGTCGATGCGCATGCCGCTGGTGGACTCCAACGGCAACTTCGGCTCTCCGGGCAACGACCCGGCCGCCGCCATGCGGTACACCGAGTGCAAGATGATGCCGCTGTCCATGGAGATGGTCCGGGACATCGACGAGGAGACCGTCAACTTCCAGGACAACTACGACGGCCGCAACCAGGAGCCGACGGTTCTGCCGGCGCGCTTCCCGAACCTGCTGGTCAACGGTTCCGCGGGCATCGCGGTCGGTATGGCGACCAACATCCCGCCGCACAACCTGCGTGAGGTCGCGGAGGGTGCGCAGTGGTACCTGGAGCACCCGGAGGCTTCGCAGGAGGAGCTCCTGGACGCGCTGATCGAGCGGATCAAGGGCCCGGACTTCCCGACGGGTGCGCTCGTCGTGGGCCGCAAGGGCATCGAGGAGGCGTACCGCACCGGCCGTGGTTCGATCACGATGCGTGCGGTCGTCGCGGTCGAGGAGATCCAGAACCGGCAGTGCCTGGTCGTCACGGAGCTTCCGTACCAGACCAACCCCGACAACCTGGCGCAGAAGATCGCCGACCTGGTGAAGGACGGCAAGGTCGGCGGGATCGCGGACGTCCGTGACGAGACCTCGTCGCGTACGGGTCAGCGTCTGGTCGTCGTGCTGAAGCGGGACGCGGTCGCCAAGGTCGTTCTGAACAACCTGTACAAGCACACCGATCTGCAGACCAATTTCGGCGCCAACATGCTGGCGCTGGTCGACGGTGTGCCGCGCACCCTGTCGATCGACGCGTTCATCCGCCACTGGGTGACGCACCAGATCGAGGTCATTGTCCGGCGTACGAAGTTCCGTCTGCGCAAGGCGGAGGAGCGGGCGCACATTCTGCGCGGTCTGCTCAAGGCGCTGGACGCGATCGACGAGGTCATCGCCCTCATCCGACGCAGCCAGACGGTCGAGGTGGCGCGCGAGGGCCTGATGGGCCTGCTGGAGATCGACGAGATCCAGGCGAACGCGATCCTGGAGATGCAGCTGCGCCGACTGGCCGCGCTGGAGCACCAGAAGATCACGGCCGAACACGACGAGCTCCAGGCGAAGATCAACGAGTACAACGCGATCCTGGTGTCGACGGATCGGCAGCGTCGGATCGTCAGCGAGGAACTGGCGGCGATCGTCGAGAAGTTCGGCGACGACCGGCGTTCCAAGCTGGTGCCCTTCGACGGTGACATGTCCATCGAGGACCTGATCGCCGAGGAGGACATCGTCGTCACGATCTCGCGCGGCGGCTATGTGAAGCGTACGAAGACGGACGACTACCGCTCGCAGAAGCGCGGCGGCAAGGGCGTGCGCGGTACGAAGCTCAAGGAAGACGACATCGTCGACCACTTCTTCGTGTCGACGACGCACCACTGGCTGCTGTTCTTCACGAACAAGGGCCGGGTGTACCGGGCGAAGGCGTACGAGCTCCCGGACGCCGGCCGCGATGCCCGCGGTCAGCATGTCGCCAACCTGCTGGCTTTCCAGCCGGACGAACAGATCGCCCAGATCCTGGCGATCCGTGACTACGAGGCCGCGCCGTATCTGATCCTGGCCACGAAGGGCGGTCTCGTGAAGAAGACCGCGCTGAAGGACTATGACTCGCCGCGTTCCGGTGGTGTCATCGCCATCAACCTTCGGGAGACGGCAGATGGCGCCGGAGGCACTGCCGACGAGCTGATCGGTGCGGAGCTGGTGTCGGCCGAGGACGATCTGCTGCTCATCAGCAAGAAGGCCCAGTCGATCAGGTTCACTGCGACGGACGATGCGCTGCGCCCGATGGGCCGTGCCACTTCGGGCGTCAAGGGCATGAGTTTCCGCGAAGGCGATGAACTGCTCTCGATGAATGTTGTCCGGCCAGGTACGTTCGTGTTCACTGCCACCGATGGTGGGTACGCGAAGCGGACTCCCGTCGACGAGTACCGCGTTCAGGGTCGTGGCGGCCTGGGCATCAAGGCTGCCAAGATCGTGGAGGACAGGGGCTCGCTGGTCGGTGCGCTGGTGGTCGAGGAGACGGATGAGATCCTCGCCATCACGCTCGGCGGCGGTGTGATTCGTACGAGAGTCAATGAAGTCAGGGAGACGGGCCGTGACACCATGGGCGTCCAACTGATCAATCTGGGCAAGCGCGATGCCGTCGTCGGTATCGCTCGTAACGCCGAAGCCGGCCGCGAGGCCGAAGAGGTCGAGGGGTCCGAGGACGCCGAGGCCGCGACGGCAGACGCTGCCGAGAGCACAGTCGAGGGCAATGTCGAAGGCACGTCGCCTTCGGCCGGGGAGCACGAGGAGTAGAGCGTGAGTGGAGCCACGGGCGCCGGTTCGGCCGCTTCCGGAGCTGGAGCGAACGGTGCCCGTGGCCCTGCCACGGACTCCCAAGGGGGCACTGTGACGGACACTCGGGGGCCTCAGCCCCAGTACGAGGGTTATGCGACCGGGCCGTTGCCCGGTGAGCGCGAGCCCGCACCGGGGCAGGCGAGCGGGCCGTACCACCCGCCGCAGGCGTACCCCTCGCCCGCGGGCGAGACCCAGGGCGGCCGGCCGCACGGTACGCAGGGCGCCGGCGCCGCGCAGGCGGCCCGGCGGCCGCGGACAGGGGCGCAAACCACTCCGCGTACCCGCAAGGCGCGCCTGCGGGTGGCCAAGGCCGACCCGTGGTCGGTGATGAAGGTCAGCTTCCTGCTTTCCATCGCGCTCGGTATCTGCACGGTGGTGGCGGCCGCGGTGCTGTGGATGGTCATGGACGCGATGGGCGTCTTCTCCACCGTGGGCGGCACGATCAGCGAGGCCACCGGCTCGAACGAGAACAACGGCTTCGATCTTCAGTCGTTCCTGTCGCTGCCGCGGGTCCTCATCTTCACCTCGGTCATCGCTGTGATCGATGTGGTTCTGGCGACCGCGCTGGCGACGCTGGGCTCCTTCATCTACAACCTGTCGGCGGGCTTCGTGGGCGGGATCGAGCTCACGCTGGCCGAGGACGAGTAGGGCGCCCGGGTATCGATTTTGGGACTGGCCCCGACGTGCGCTAATCTTCAGAAGTCAGCGCACAGCGCGGCGGGGCTATAGCTCAGTTGGTTAGAGCGCATCCCTGATAAGGATGAGGCCACAGGTTCAAATCCTGTTAGCCCCACAGTGACAGTTGAAGGCCCGGAATCTCTTCGGAGATACCGGGCCTTCTGCGTGTGGTCGGTGCGATGCGTCCCCGGGTGTGCGTGCGCAGGGGTTGAGGAACGCGGTCTCGGGGCCGGTCTTGGCGCCTGTACGCGCCCAGGCCCGGGGTCTGGGCGCGTACAGGGAGACCTTCCCGGGGCCCGGTGCGGCACGGAGATGTGCCCTGTTCCCGCGCCGACGGGGGCAGCGCGGGGCTTGAGCGCATGAAGAAGCCCCCGTCCGGCGTGAACCGGCCCAGGGGCTCTGTGTGTCAGTTGCGCGGCTCTCACGGTGGGAGGAGGGATGCGTCCCCCGCCGGGGCCCCGTGGGCTGCGCGGGCGGTGTTCCTTGTCTCCATGGCGTCCGTCGTGTCTGCGGACAGATGCCGGGTGGCGGGTGAGGAGCCGTGTGCCTCGGCGCGGATGCGCTGCTTCATCGTGGGTGGCAGCGCCCTGTCACGCGGAAGGGTCCATCGCACCGACGGGGTGGTCGCGGTTGCCGCCGTCGCACCCGTGTGCTCCTGGCTCGTGGTGGTCGGCTCCGTGGTGCTCGACTCCGTGGCCGCCGCCGGGGTGCTCATGAGCCCCAGTGCGGCGAGGAGTGCGAAGAAGGCGGTGACGAAGGCGGTCCAGATGTTCTTGGCCTTGACGGTGCTCATGGCCCCTCGCTTTCGTGTAGTCCGGTTTGCTTACCTTTCTGATGATGTGGACGTGGCCCGCGATTTCGTGGACCGACGCCATCGATCCGCCGATCTTCAGATGAACACCACTCGTATGGTTCAACCGGCCTTGACGGGTGTGTGCGGGGCGATCGGCGTGGCCGGGTCCTTCGGTCGGGACGGTCCGCGGAGCGGCCCTTGGGTGATCGCTTTTCCCTGGACGCCAGTTGGGGCGCAGGTAGGTCACCGATCGATATCGGCCGGTGTGTATAGTCGGGCGGCAGAAGTCCCCTACGTCAAGGAAAGACGAGGTCGCGCGGTGAAGAAGCTTCTCCTGGTCGCACTGGCCGCCATCGGCGGGCTCCTCGTGTACCGCCAGATCCAGGCGGATCGCGCCGAGCAGGATCTGTGGACGGAGGCGACTGACTCCGTGCCCGCAGGTTCGGGTGTGTGAGACAGAACAGCCTGATTGCGGGCCCCGGTCGCTGAGCGGCCGGGGCTTCGTGCTGTTGCGGGACCGTGACACCCGTGCTCTTGAGTTCACCTAAGCAAATCAATAGGTTGCGAGAGCAAAACAGCCGGGTTTTTCGGTCGAGGGGGCACGGGTGAAGGCACGGGACCACCACCGCCGTACTGCAGCTGCGGGGGCATGGATCGGCGGAGCGCTGCTCGCCCTGGTGGCGGGCGCGATGCCGGCCGCGGCGGCACCGGGCGGTGCACCCGCCACTGCGGAGACACCCCGACCCGGCTCGGGCAGCAGCCTGGTCATGGTGCTCGACTCGTCCGGATCCATGGGGGACGACGACGGCACGGGGCGTACCCGGATGGAGAGCGCCCGTACGGCTGTCGGCACCGTCGTCGACGGCCTTCCCGACAGATATCCGACCGGGCTGCGGGTGTACGGCGCGGACCGTCCCCAGGGCTGCACGGACACCAGGCTCGTCCAGCCGGTGCAGGGGCTCGACCGGGAAGCCGTGAAGCGGGCTGTGGCGGCCGTGGAGCCCAAGGGTGACACTCCCATCGGGCTGTCGCTGCAGAAGGCCGCCGAGGACCTTCCGCGGCCCGCGGACGGTGCCATCGGGACGCGCACGGTCCTGCTGATCTCCGACGGCGAGGACAACTGCGGTATGCCGCAGCCCTGCGAGGTCGCCGAGCAGCTCGGCAAGGAGGGGGTCGGGCTGCGGATCGACACGGTCGGCTTCCAGGTGAAGGGCGCGGCGCGCGAACAGCTCGAATGCATCGCGGCGGCGGGCAACGGCCGCTACTACGACGCACCGGATGCCGAGGCGCTGGCCCGGCAACTGCAACGGGCGTCGCAACTCTCCGCGGACGGCTACCGGTTCCGGGGCGAGCGGGTCGAGGGTACGGCGACGGGTGAGGCGGCACCCGTGCTCGTACCTGGGCAGTATCTGGACACCATCGGACCCGGTGAGAAGCGGTACTACGCCGTCGGCCTGGATGCCGTTTCGACGGTGGACTTCTCGGCGACGGCGGTGCCGCAGCCCGGGGCGGCCGTCGACACCTTCGACGCACTGCGCACCGGCATCGTGTACGGCACCGCCAGTTCCTGTGTGACGGACACCGCGCACTTCTACCAGAAGGAGGGCGCGACCCCGCTGACCTCGGCGGTCGCCCGTATCCCCGCGGAGGAGGGCAACCACGCCTGCGACCGGGCGGGCCGGTACTGGCTGGTGGTGGAGCGGGAGAGCAAGAAGGGCTCCGACGCCGCACGTTGGCCGCTCGAGCTCCTTTACGGGGTGGAGGCGCCGCTGGAGAAGGGCGTCACGCCCGCCCAGTCGCAGCCGGAGTACGGCAAGGGCGGCAAGGACGCCGTGCTGCCCACCGGCGACCCCCGCGATGTGCGGGGCGGTACCGGCTTCAACGACGCCGAGCAGCTCGGCCGGGGGGTGTGGCGCGACCGGATCCTTCCGTCGCAGACCCTCTGGTACAAGGTCCCGGCCGGCTGGGGCCAGCAGGTGCGCTACGACGTGGAGTTCGCGAACGAGCCCACGGTGGAGCGCGGTACCTCCACGTACTCGTACGGGGCGACCCAGCTGTTCACTCCCGCTCGTTTCCCGCTCACCGGCGGTGGCGAGTTCACCTCGACGGCCATGTACAACGGTCGGCCGTCGGCGATCAGGATGGGCGGGGTGCCGGTCGCCTGGACCAACCGCTACGAGTACCGCTCCAACGTCCAGCCCGTACACGCCGGGGGTGACTTCTACATCTCGGTGACGCTGGGGGCGAGGGCCGCCGATATCGCGGAGAACCCGCAGATCGGTGTGGTGCTGCGGGTGTCGGTGCTCGGCGACGAGCTGGTCGGCCCCGAACACCATGCTTCTGCCGTGGCCAAGAAGGCGGACAAGGAGGGCAATTCGAGTGGCGTCGGAGACAGCAGCCGTACGGGCGGGGCAGGATGGACCGGCATTGCGGCCGCTGCCGGTGCGGGCGCCGTGGTGGTGGTGATCGCGGGGCTCGTGTCCGTACGCGGGCGTCGCAGGCGGGCCACACAGACGACGAGGGGAAGCGCGTGATGAGGCAGCGCAACAGGGGCCGGGTGGCGCTGGCCGCGGTCGCGGCGATGTGCGTGGCGGCGGCGCTGCCGGTGCAGGCGTACGCGGACGGGGAGAGTGCTGCGTACACCTTCGATCCCGGCGCGAAGAAGGTCAGCGGTGCGGAGGTCAGCACCGAGGCGTCGGCGCTCACGCCCGGATCGGTCTACAAGAGCTCGATCAAGCGCGGCGAGAAGCTCTACTACCGTCTGGACCTCGACGACAGGACGAATGCGTACGTCTCGGCGGTGGCCGTGCCCAAGGGAGGCGGCCAGGTCGCCTACGGGGACGGCATCACGGTCAGCATCAGGGACAGCGCTGACCTGCAGTGCAGTTCGGAGGACGCACGGTTCGAGTCGGCGGAATTTCCGCGTCCGATCGCGGCGTACGCCTACCGGATCACGCAGAAGGACAGCAGCACCTGTCAGGAAGCCGGAACGTACAACGTCCTGATCGAGCGGGAGAGCAAGGCCACCTCGGCATCCGACGAGTGGGACCTGGAACTGCGGTACAAGTCGGAGCCGCAGCTGAAATCAGGCGGTTCGATGCCGACCCGGGCGCCGGAGAACTGGCCGTCGGCGTCGCCCGCACCGCCCACCGCAGCCCCGCAGAAGCGGTCGGGCGGCACCAGCTACAACGATGCGACCAGCCTGGAAACCGGCGAGTGGCACGACAGCATCGCACCCGGGCAGACCCGCTTCTACCAGGTGCCGGTGGACTGGGACCAGCAGATCTTCGCCACCGCCGTCCTGGGCAACAACAAAGCCTCGGAGGAATACATCGGCAGCGCGCTCGCGATGTCCCTGGACAATCCGGCGCATGGCCATGTCGACGACGCGTCGCCGCTGTCGTACTCCGGCAAGCCCGCGTCCGTTTCGCTGAAACCCCTGCCTCCGGTGGCGTATGAGAACCGTTACGACTCCACCAGCAGCGACAGCGCCATGCGGTTCGCCGGCTGGTACTACCTGTCGGTGACTCTCAGCCCGGAGGTCGCGAAGTCGTACGGGGACAAGGCGATTCCGCTGGTCCTCAAGGTCAAGGTCGAGGGGAAGGCGGGGAAGTCGCCGTACACGGGGGATGCCGGGATCTTCGCGGTCACGCAGCACGACAAGGACATGGCGAGGAGCGGCCAGAGCGGCCCCGAGGCGGCCGAGAGCGACACCATGAGGATGGTCGGCGTGGCCGGGATCGGTGTGGGTGCGGTGCTGGTGCTCGGGCTGGGTGTGTGGACGCTGCTGGCACGGCGCCGCGCGGGGAGCGCCCAGGCGGCACCGATCGGTTCGAACAGTCCGGTTGCGGGAGGCCCGGCCGGGAGCGGGCAACCGCCGTACGGAGGCCCGCCGCAGACCTGGTAGCGGGCCGGAGCCGGCGCCGCGTACGGCTGGGGCTCCGGCCGGCCGTGCTCAGCTCTGGGTCAGCGCCCAGATGCCCACGGCGAAACAGATCAACGCCACCAGCAGGACCGGGACCGCCACCTTCGGGGGCGGTCCCGGACGCTTCTGCGGTGCGTGCGCGGGAACGGCGGCCGAGAGGTGCTGGGGAACCCCTGCTCCGGGAGCGGGAACCCCCGGCTGCCCGGCGGTGTACGCACGGGTGAGAGCCGGTTCGTGCTGCACCGCGGCAGTGGTTGCCTGCGAAGGATTTGGCGCGGGGAGGGGGGAAGCCGCGTGCGCCGGGATCGGTGTGGGGGGCGTGGCCGGCTGCGCCGGATGGGGCAGCGGTGTGGGCTGCTGCGGAGGCGGTGGGAGGTGGAAGCTGCCCGTTTCCGACATCGGGACCGGCGGCCGGGTGTAGGGCTGCTGGGCGGACTGGTCCGTCTGTGCGGGCTGCGTGTCCTGTGAGGCTGTCCGGGGGGCCGCGATCGGTCCGGCGGGGCCGAAGCCTGCGGGCAGTGGCCCGAGTTGGTCGAAGACCTCCACCGGCTCGTCGTCGGCGCCGGGCTCGGGCAACATGTCGACCGCGGCCGTCAGCGCCTTGCGCGCGCCCGTGGCCGTACGGAACCTGGCCTGGGGATCCGGCTGCAGCAGCCCCGCGAGGACCTGCCACAACGGCTCGGGAATCCCTTCCGGGGCGCTGGGAGTGCCGTACGAGGCGAAGTGCTCGACGATGGCCCGCGCGTCCGGCTTCTTCCCCTGCAGCAGATACAGCGCGACCAGTCCGACCGCGAAGAGGTCCGCGGGGAAATCGGGTTCCGCGCCCATCATCTGTTCGGGCGCGAAGTAACCGGGCGTTCCCACCACGTAGTTGGTCTCGGTGAGCCGCGGCTCACCCTTGCGCATGGAGATACCGAAGTCGGACAGCCGCAGATGCGGCCGTCCGGTGCCGGTGGCCTCCATCAGGATGTTTGCGGGTTTGATGTCCCGGTGCACGACGCCCTCCGCATGCACCGTCGACAGTCCGGACAGCAGTTGGTCGAGCAGCGTGCAGACGAAACGAGGAGGCAGCGGTCCGTAGTCGCCGATGACATGCGCCAGCGAACCGCCGCTCACCAGATCCATGGTGAACAGGACCTTGTCGTCGTCCGCGGCCCAGCTGGCCGGGGCGAGCACATGCGGATGCTCGATCCGCAGCGCCTGCTCGCGGACGAAGCGCAGCAGCGTGTGTGCGTCGCTCTGCTGGAGGACCTTGGCCGCCACATAACGGCGGCGCCGGTGGTCCCAGGCGCGCCAGACGGCGCCGACCCCACCACGTCCGATCGGATCGATCAGTTCGTACCGACCGGCGAAGACCTCACCCATTGCGCTGCGCCCGCTCCCAGTCCTGTTTCGGCTCGTGCCCGGCTTTCGGGGGTAGTGCCCTAGGGCATGAAAGGACAGGCCCTAGCTCTGGTGTCCCTCGTAGTGCGCCACCGCGTCCGCGGTGCGCCCTGCGCCGTACACCTTGAGGAACTCTGCCAGTTCCGGGTGGGTCGGGGCGAGGGAGTCGGCGGCATCGATGATGTCACCGGCGGCCGCGACCGACCGCAGCAGCGACTGGATCTCACGCACCACGCGCCGGACGGTCGGGGCGCCGCCGGTGTTGGAGGTCTGGCTGGTGCCGGTGAGGACGGAGCCGCCCTGGGACTTCTTGATCTCTTCCATGCGGTCGGTGGCCTCTCCCGCGCTGGCGCTGCCGTCGGCGACCTGGCCGGCCAGTTCCTGGAGCGCCTGGACACGCTGGACGACCGCGGGGTTGCCGATCTTCGCCCGCTGGCCGCTCATCAGCTGGGAGAGCATGGGGGCGGACAGCCCGAGGACCGCGGCGAGCCGGGCCTGGTTCAGGCCGAGATCATCGATCAGCCGGCGGAAGAGCGCCCCGAGAGGTTCTCCGTACCAGCTGCGCTGAAGCTCCCTGGCTCTTGCTGTTGCCTCTTGCTGAGCTGCATCCATGGCGTCTCCCCTTCGCTGCGGCTTCGCTGCTGCGAACCTCGTCGAGCATCTTACGGAGAGTGGTCGCCGACCGGGAGTCCCCATCTTTTTGCAAGATTCCGGGGGGGACCCGGTACTCTGGTCTGCGGCGGTCGCCGAGGCGCTGAAGCATCCGGCTGCTGTCCGCTTTTTCGGGGCCTTAGCTCAGTTGGTAGAGCGCTGCCTTTGCAAGGCAGATGTCAGGAGTTCGAATCTCCTAGGCTCCACGGGTGACGGAACGGGCGCCGGAAGACCTCAGGTCTTCCGGCGCCCGTTCGTCGTGCAGGGGGCTGTTCAACGACGGTCGTCGAGATCGGTGCCGTCCACACCTTCCGGGCCGTCCGTCCCCTTGGTCTCCGCGTCGGCCTGCTTGGCCTGGACCTCCGGGTCGAGCGAGCTCGGACCACTGCCGTCGACGGAGGACAGGGGCGCGCGGTCGGAGACCTCCGTGGGAGCGGGTGGTTCGACCAGCCAGTCCGGGTTGGCCTGCTTGTCCCACCACCTCCAGGCGGCGTAGGCACCGCCCGCCACGATGCCGGCCACGACGAGCCTCTTGAACAGCCGTCCGGCCTTCGCCCGCCGCTCGTGCTTTCTGGCCAGCTGCTTGATCTCCTTCGCGGTCACCTGACTGCGCAGCGCGGCCAGCGCGGCGGCGCTGCGGGCCGTGGCCTCCTCGGCCACGGGCTGGGCGACGGCCATTGCGTGACCGACGCGCGGCACGGTGTAGTCCGCAGCGGTACGGGCGGCTCGGCGGGTGCGGTACACGGCGCGCTGGGCGGCCTCGTCGACCTTGGGGGGTACGTGAGCACGGGCCAGTTCGATACGTGGTGCGAGATGCGCGTCGTATTGGACGCGGGCCTGCTGGGCTGCCTTCGACACCTTCGGCGCGAGCCGCGTGCGGGCCTCGTACGCAAGATGTGCGGCCTGGTCCTTGGCCGTGTCGGCGTAGGGCGCCACCACTTCCGCGGCGTGCTGCACGCTGTCCTTCGCCGAGTCGGTTGCGGCGCGCACGCTGTCGATGCGGGTCACGGGATCCTCCTCCTTGGTGGCGGGTGGATACTCCGCCTTTCCACCCATTTCGAGATCATGCCTGCCGGAGGCCTGTATGGCATGCGGGGCAGGCATCCGGGTTATTCAGGTCATCGGTGACGCCTCCGGGCAATGCGGTGCAAGGGGAGCTTGCCGATGACAATGCCACGGTTCGGTTCAGCCCGCGCCGGTTCGTCACGCACTTGGCCGCATTTGTTCCTGCGGGGAGCGGCACGTGAGGGTTTCGGGGAAGCCGCAGGCGAGCGGGGCGAAAACGGCCTCGGCGCACGGGGCGCGGAATCGGGCAAGAAGGTGAGTGAAGTGCGTTGGTGGTGGCGGCCGGGCGCCGGAGCGGACGGTCCGTGCGAGGATCGGTGAACGTCACTGAAGACTTACGGAAGGCAGATCGTGGCCGAGCAGCTTTACGCCACCTTGAAGACCAATCAGGGCGACATCGAGATCCGGCTTCTGCCGAACCACGCGCCCAAGACGGTCAAGAACTTCGTCGAGCTCGCCAAGGGTGAGCGTGAGTGGACGCATCCCGAGACCGGCAAGAAGTCCACGGACAGGCTGTACGACGGCACCGTCTTCCACCGCGTCATCAGCGGCTTCATGATCCAGGGCGGTGACCCGCTGGGCAACGGCACCGGTGGCCCGGGGTACGAGTTCGGTGACGAGTTCCACCCCGACCTCAGCTTCAACAAGCCGTACCTGCTGGCCATGGCCAACGCCGGCCCGGGCACCAACGGCTCGCAGTTCTTCGTGACCGTTTCGCCGACAGCCTGGCTGACCGGCAAGCACACCATCTTCGGCGAGGTCGTCGACCCCGCCAGCCAGAAGGTCGTGGACGCCATCGCGGCCACCAGGACCAACGCCCGCTCCGACCGTCCGCTGCAGGACGTCGTGATCGAGTCGGTGGTCATCGAGAACCGATGATCACCGGTGGTCATCGGTTGATCACGCTCTGATTCTCTTTTCGGGAACCAATCGCCCTGCTCGTCCGTACTTGTTACATAGCGGACGAGCAGGGCTGCGTTGTGCGTGCTGCCGCCATGACGAGCACCGAGGGGACCGGGAAGCGATGGGACCGATGGACCAGCAGCCGCCGGGAGACCAGGATCGGTCCGCCGCCACGGACGGATCGCTCAGCTGCTACCGCCACCCCGGCCGTGGGACGTACATCCGCTGCACCCGCTGCGACCGCCCGATCTGCCCCGAGTGCATGGTCAACGCCTCGGTCGGCTTCCAGTGCCCGGACTGCGCCCGCCAGGGAGCCGGTACGGGACACGGCCCGGGCGCCGCCCGGCCGCGCACGGTCGCCGGCGCCCCCGTCACGGCCGACCCCCGGCTCGTCACCAAGATCCTTCTCGGCATCAATGTCGCCGTGTACATCGCCGTGCTGGCGAACGGTGCGCTGGTCAACGATCTGGAGCTGATCGGCCGTGCCACGACCCACTTCGGCGGTCCGCCGGAAGGTGTCGCCGAGGGCCAGTGGTACCGGCTGGTGACGTCGATGTTCCTGCATCAGGAGGTGTGGCACATCGCGTTCAACATGCTGGGGCTGTGGTGGCTCGGCGGGCCGCTGGAGGCGGCGCTCGGCCGTGCCCGCTACCTCACGCTCTACATGCTCTCCGGCCTGGCGGGCAGCGCCCTCACCTACTGGCTCTCCGCACCCGTACAGGGCTCGCTCGGAGCCTCCGGAGCGATCTTCGGCCTGCTGGGCGCCACTGCCGTGCTCATGCGCCGGCTCAACTACGACATGCGCCCGGTCTTCGCGCTTCTCGCGGTGAACCTGGTCATTACCTTCAACCCCTGGGGCGGAATCGCCTGGCAGGCACATGTCGGCGGTCTGATCGCGGGCACGCTGATCGCGATCGGCATGGTGCACGCACCCCGCGAGCGGCGCGCACTGGTGCAGTACGGCACCTGCGCCCTGGTCCTGGTGGCTGTGGTCGCCATCGTCATCGCCAGAACAGCCGCGCTGACCTGAGCGGACGCCGTTCCCCGGCGTTCCCTGGGCGTTCCCCCGGGCAGTTGTCCACAGCGCGTGCCGGATCTTGTGCATTCTGTGGGAACAACTGTGCCCCTTGTCGCTGAGCTGGGTTTTTCCAGCAGAGACAAGGGGCGTGCCATCCCCCGATGAGGGAGGCTGCAGTCACATCGGCGTCAACAGGCAGGGAGTTATCCACAGATCGTCTGACCTTTTCCCCTGCCTGTGGATAACGCTGTGGGTAACTCGGGGCAAGGGTTGCAGGACTGGGCCCTGCTGTGGGGTCACGTGCCCTGCGGGGCTACTTCCACTGCGTGGAGACACCGAAGCCGCCGGCGATGAAGCCGAAGCCGACGACGATGTTCCAGTTCTCCAGCGACGCGATCGGCAGATCGCCGTCGGTCACATAGAAAACGACGATCCAGGCCAGACCGATCAGGAAGAGCGCCAGCATCACCGGCGCCACCCAGCTCCGGCTGGTCAGCTTTATGTTGGTTGCCTGCTTCGCCGGAGGGGGCGTGAAGTCGGCCTTCTTGCGGATACGTGACTTCGGCACGAGGAACTCTCCTGTCGATGCGCTGCGTGACCGCGCAGGGAACTGTGGCTGGGGCCGGGGCAGGGCGCGAGGGGGAATGCTGTCTCCCCCGGGCGTCCGTTAGCGTAGTGCTTCCGTGGCTCCGAAGGAGATAAGGGTACGTTGAGCAATTGTGCCGACTCCCCCCGAGGACCGGTCCGGCGTACCTTCCGGCACCCGGTCAGGGTGCTCACCGCTGCCGTCTTCGCCCTCGCCGGACTGATCTTCGTCACCAGCGCCAACACGGCCAAGGGCACCAACATCCGCACCGACTCCTCGCTGCTGAAGCTCTCCGATCTCATCCAGCAGCGCAGCGGCAAGAACGCCCAACTGGACGAGACCAACGCCTCCGTGCGCGAGGACATCGACACCCTCGTCCGCCGCGACGACGGCAGCACCGAGGCGGAGGACGCCCGGCTCAAGGAGCTGGAGCGGGCCGCGGGCACCACAAAGCTCTCCGGCCGATCCGTGGCCGTCACGCTCGACGACGCCCCGCCCAACGCCACCGCCAACCCCGGCTACCCGGACCCGCAACCCAATGACCTGGTCATTCACCAGCAGGACCTGCAGGCGGTCGTCAATGCCCTCTGGCAGGGCGGCGCCCAGGGCATCCAGGTCATGGACCAGCGGCTGATCTCCACCAGCGCGGTGCGCTGCGTCGGCAACACCCTGATCCTCCAGGGCCGGGTCTACTCCCCGCCGTACAAGATCACCGCAGTCGGTGACCCGGCCAAGCTGAAGCAGGCTCTCGACAACTCCCCGGCAATCAGCAACTACCTGCTGTATGTGAAGGCGTACGGGCTCGGCTGGAAAGTCGACGAGCACGAGGCGGTGACTCTTCCCGGCTACTCGGGCACAGTGGATCTCCACTATGCGGAGCCGGTGAAGTAGCGAGCAGCTGTGGGGAGGCCGACGAGGTGTCGGTGCGACTGATCGTGAGGACGTTCAGCGAATTCTGCATCACCGTCGGCGCCCTGATCGTGCTCTTTGTGGTGTACGTGCTGTTCTGGACCGGAGTGAAGGCCGCCGACGCGACCGAGGGACAGATCGACACCCTGCGCAACCAGTGGGCGCAGGGAACGGTGTCCGCACCTGCGCCGCACACATCCCCGACGGCGGCGGCGCCACCCGCCCCCGCGGCGTACCGGGACGGCAAGCCGTTCGCGATGCTGTACATACCCCGCTTCGGGAAGGGCTGGGAGTGGCCCGTCCTGGAGAACACCGAGGTCAGGACCTTACAGAAGGGGCTCGGCCACTACACCGGGACCGCCCGCCTCGGCACGAGGGGCAATTTCGCGGTGGCCGGACACCGCCGCACATACGGGGACCCGTTCAAGGACTTCCCGAAGCTGCGCCGGGGAGACGCGGTGGTGCTGACGGACGGGACGACGTGGTTCACGTACCGCATCGACAAGAAGCCTTACCGGACGGTGCCGAGCGACATCGGGGTCATCGACCCCGTCCCCCGCAAGTCCGGCTTCGACGGGACGGGCCGCTACCTGACGCTGACCACTTGCGATCCCGAATGGGGCAGCAGTCACCGGCTGATCGCCTGGGCGCACCTCGATGCGACTCAGCCTGTGACCGACGGCAAGCCGGCAGCTTTCCACAGCTGACCCACGCCCCTGCCCCGGCCCTTTAGTCTGGTCCCGTACCGAATGGAGGGGACAGCATGTACGGCTGGATCTGGCGGCATCTGCCGGGCAACGCATGGGTGCGTGCGCTCATCTCGCTCGTGCTGGCGCTGGCTGTCGTCTACGCGCTTTTCCAGTACGTCTTCCCGTGGGCGGAGCCGCTGCTTCCGTTCGGCGACGTGACGGTTGACGGCTCGACCGGATCGGGGGCCGGCCAGTGAGTGCCCGCATCCTTGTCGTGGACAACTACGACAGCTTTGTCTTCAACCTCGTCCAGTACCTCTACCAGCTCGGCGCCGAGTGCGAAGTGCTGCGCAACGACGAGGTGACCACGGCACACGCCCAGGACGGCTTCGACGGCGTGCTGCTGTCACCCGGCCCCGGCACCCCGGAGCAGGCAGGTGTCTGCGTCGAGATGGTGCGCCACTGTGCGGCCACGGGCGTTCCGGTCTTCGGGGTCTGCCTCGGGATGCAGTCGATGGCGGTGGCGTACGGCGGTGTGGTGGACCGGGCCCCGGAGCTGCTGCACGGCAAGACCTCGCTGGTGACCCATGAGGGCACCGGGGTCTTCACCGGTCTGCCGTCCCCCTTCACCGCGACCCGCTACCACTCGCTCGCCGCCGAACCCGACACGGTTCCGCCGGAGCTGGAAGTGACCGCGCGCACCGCCGACGGCATCATCATGGGGCTGCGCCACCGCGAACTGGCGGTGGAGGGCGTGCAGTTCCACCCGGAGTCGGTGCTGACCGAGCACGGCCATCTGATGCTGGCCAACTGGCTGGCACAGTGCGGCGACACAGGAGCCGTCGCGAGGTCGGCGGGGCTCGCGCCGGTGGTGGGCAAGGCCGTCGCGTGACCGCACTCCGCCCCGAACACGACGCCGGACAGGACGGTCCGTACGAGCAAGGAGCGTACGAGGCCGCAGGCGCGTTCGAGGCGGCGGTCGACCAGCTGGCGGATCCGCTGAACGATCCGCTGCCGGGGAAGCATGCCTCGCCGTGGTTCCGGGCGGACAACATCCCGTCCGAGGAGCCGGGGGCGGGGCAGGAGCAGAAGCCGGGGCGGGGGCTGCACCGGGCGCCGGTTCAGCCGCCACAAGGGGCGCAGAAGCCCGAGGAGACTCCGCGGGAGTGGTACGACCCCGAGGGGTTCGAACGGGACTGGTACGGGCAGCAGGCGCCTGCACCGATGCCCGCGCCGACGCACCGGGCGCAACCCGTCGCCCATCCCTTCCCGCTCGACGACGAGACGGTCGGTCTGCGGACGGCGGACACCCGGCGCCTGGTCGACCAGGCGGTGACGACCCGGCAGCCGAATCCCGCGCCGAATCCCGCGCCGGAGCCGGAGCCGGAGCCGGAGCCGGGCTTGGGGTCGGCGAGCGATGCGGAGAACTTCGCGGAACCGGGCACGGGGTTCGAGAAGGCCGATCCGGAACCGCGTACCGGAGGCCGCGCCGAGCGTCGGCACGCTGCCAAGGGGCGCGGCCGCCGACGTACCGAACCGCAGCCGGAGACAACGGCGCCGGCCGCGAAGCCGATGTCGCGCGTCGAGGCACGGCGTGCGGCGCGCGCGGCCAAGGACAGCCCGGCCGTTGTCGCCAGCCGGGTCACCGGAGAGCTGTTCATCACCCTCGGTGTGCTGATGCTGCTGTTCGTCACGTACCAGCTGTGGTGGACGAATGTGCGCGCCGACCAGTACGCCGGCACGGAGACGCACAAGATCCAGGACGACTGGGCGAAGGGCGACCGCAATCCCGGTGTGTTCGAAGCGGGGCAGGGATTCGCCATCATCCACATCCCCGAGCTGGATGTGGTCGCTCCGATCGCCGAGGGCATCAGCAAGGACAAGGTCCTCGACCGGGGCATGGTCGGCCACTACGACGAGGGCGCGCTCCGCACGGCGATGCCGTCGGCCAAGCAGGGCAACTTCGCGCTGGCGGGCCACCGCAACACGCACGGCGAACCCTTCCGCTACATCAACCGGCTGCGCCCCGGTGACCTGATCGTGGTCGAGACGCAGGATGCGTACTACACGTACGAGGCGACGAAGACCCTGCCGCAGACATCGCCGTCCAATGTCTCGGTGATCGGCCCGGTGCCGCCCGGTTCGGGGTTCACCGGGCCGGGCCGGTACATCACTCTGACGACCTGTACGCCGGAATTCACGAGTACGTACCGCTTGATCGTCTGGGGCAAGATGGTCGACGAACGACCGCGCAGCAAAGGGAAGCCCGACGCGCTCGTCGGCTGAGACATCATCACGACAGGGACGGGTGCGGTGACAGCGAGTACCGAGCACGAAGAGCGAATCGGTGAGTCCGTGCCCCCGCCTCGGCGCAGCGACCGCCATCCCGTCGCGACTGCGGTCAGTGTTTTCGGCGAACTGCTGATCACCGCAGGCCTGGTGCTGGGGCTCTTCGTCGTCTACTCCCTCTGGTGGACAAATGTGCTCGCCGATCGCGAGGCCACCAAACAGGGCCACACCGTCCGCGACCGCTGGGCGGGCGGACCGGGCGCGCTGGACACCAAGGACGGCATCGGCTTCCTGCACGTCCCGTCGATGAAGAACGGCGAGGTGCTGGTCAAGAAGGGCACCGACACCGAGAACCTCAACGACGGCATCGCGGGCTACTACACGGACCCGGTGAAGTCGGCTCTCCCCTGGGACAAGAGGGGCAACTTCACCCTGGCGGCACACCGCGACGGGCACGGTGCCAAGTTCCACAACATCGACAAGGTGAAGACGGGTGACGCGGTCGTCTTCGAGACCAAGGACACCTGGTACGTCTACAAGGTCTTCAAGGAGCTTCCCGAGACGTCGAAGTACAACGTCGATGTGCTGCAGGCGGTGCCGAAGGGATCGGGAGCGAAGAAGCCCGGCCGCTACATCACGTTGACGACCTGCACGCCGGTCTACACGTCGAAGTACCGCTACATCGTGTGGGGCGAGCTGGTGCGTACGGAGAAGGTGGACAAGGACCGTACGAAGCCGGCGGAGCTGCAGCAACCGTGACTGAGCTCATTCGAGGAGCCCAGTCGTTCTAGGATGGCGAAGGCCCGAAGTCGCAACTAGCCTTTGCGACTTCGGGCCCCTTCTCTACCTGGCGACGGCTACCTCAGGATCGGGAGCGGTACTCCGGCGCTCCACTTTTCGAGGTGAGCGCGGTCGACGACGGTGATGCCGTAGGTCTCGGCGATGGCGCGTGCGTCGGGTGTGAAGGAAGTCGTGGCGACGAAGAGAGCCACATCGGCCCCGTGCTGGACGAATGAGGCGCCGAGGAACTTCTGCAGCTCTCCGCTCCACACCGGACGGTAGGGCGCGAAGCTCTTGCACTGCACGACGATGCTGCGGCCGTCCGCGGTCACTGCTGTGACATCCACACCTCGGTCGCCGCGGCCGCCATGCACCACGACGTCCGTACAGCCGTCGCGGCGGAGCAGTGCGGCGACGTGGTGCTCGAACTCCCGCCAGTTCATGGCGTCGATGGACGCCATGATTCCGGTGTACGGGCGCGGGCCCTGGGCGTGCTCAAGGTGCCTGAGCCTTTGGTGGTGGTTGCAGAGCTTCCGCTCGACCTTCTCAACGTCGTCCCGGAGCGAGATCAGCTCCTTGCGGTGCTTGCCGGAAGCCTCGATGAGGGCGTTGAACATGGGGACGACGGTCTTGCCGAGGATGTGGGTGATGCGGCGGTCGATGCGCTCGTCGAGGGCCTCTGCTTCCCTGTGGACAGAGTTATCCACAGGCTGAGTCCGCGCCACGTACTCCATGTCAATCAGGTATGTACGCACCTGACGTGCGACTTCACTGTCCCGGAGAAGCATGGCGACGTTGAGTACCGTCCGTCGGGAGAAGACCGCGATCGCCCGTGAACGTGACTGAATTCCACAGGCCCCCTTGAAGAGGGCCAGTCGCGTGCCTGTCAGAACCTGGAGGCCATTGGAGTCCAGCTCCTCCCTGTGGTCCTCCATAACGGACTCAAGGGTCTTCACGGTCACCTCGAAGTACACCGCGACCATCGCCGTGGTCACGTGCATGCCGTCCGGCAGCAGCGAGAGTGCCTTGACCTTGTCGAGCACCTCTGTCCGGCCGGCGACGTCATTGCGCAGAGACCTCGACTCCAGCAGTACTGCATTGTTGATCACCATGCCCTCTCGGCTCGTCTCGGATGTTGGTGCGAGCTGGGGGTGGGGCCTGAACCCCCAAGTCACCCCATCGGTCCAACGATTCAGGACATATGAAGACACGATCGGTTTACGGCCGCATGTGCGGTATGCCGGCAGGAGGCAGCCCGGCAGGCACAGCAAAGGGCCCCGGTCACCGCAACGGTGACCGGGGCCCGATGGCAGTCGCGATTCGGGGTCAGTGCTGACGTGAGCCGGACAGGCCGCCGAAGATGTTGCCGTCTCCACCGCCCTGCATGGTCTGGACGCTGACCGCGCTGTTCTTGTCGACCTGCTGGCCTGCTTGGGGCTGGATGAAGACGACCTTCGCGTTGTCGTCATTCGATCCCTGTACCTGGATCTGCAGGCCCGCCTGGGCCAGCAGGGCCTTCGCCTCCCCGAGGGTCTTGCCCTGCAGGTCGGGAACAGTTGCCTTCTCCGGCTGCGGCGGACCCTTCGAGACCTTCAGGACGATCGGGACGTCCTTGGCCTGCTTGCCGACTCCGGGGGACTGCTCGACCACGATGTCCACCGGCTGGGGCGAGTCGATGTCGACACGCGAGATGGTTGTGAACCCGATGCCCCTGAGCTGTGCCTCTGCATCCTGGTACGTACGGGTGCGAACGTCGGGGAGGTCCAGCAGGGCCTGCTTGGCGACCGTGATCGTGACCTCGGAGTTCTTCTCGGTCTTCGTGCCGCCCTCGGGGTCCTGCTTGATGACCGTACCCGCGGTCTTGTTGGACTCGACCGCGGTGACGTTCACCGTGAAGCCCTTGTCCTCAAGCTCCTTGCGGGCGGTTGCCTCGGTCTTCTCCACGACGCTCGGGACCTCGACCTTCGGCGCACCGGTGGAGACGACGACCTTGACGGTGTCCTTCTCCGCCATCTTGCCGCCCACGGTCGGGGTCTGGCTGCAGATCTTGCCCTTGGGCTGGTCCTCGCAGGGTTCGCGCGAGCCGACCTCGAGGATGACGTCGGCGGTTCTCGCGAGGCCCTGTGCTTCCTCCAAGGTCGAGCCGACCATGTTCGGCACATCGACCTTGCCGCTGTCGGCCTTGCCGCTGAACACCGACTGGCCGATCAGGATCGCGCCGATCAGCACCAGGACGCCCGCGACGATCAGCATGATCGTCGACTTGTTGTTCTTTTTCTGGCGCCTGCGGTCGGGTCGGTCGTCGTAGCCGTAGCCGCCGTCGTCCGGGTTGACCGGGGGCAGCATGGACGTGGGCGCGCCGTTCTGGTCCGCGGCGCGCAGTGCGGTGGTGGGCTGGTCGTTGCCGTAACCGTCGTAGCCGCCGTAACCGGGCACACCCATCGCCGCGGTGGCGGCGACCGGCCGGCCGTCGAGGCAGGCCTCGATGTCGGCACGCATCTCGTCGGCCGACTGGTAGCGGTAGTCAGGGTCCTTGACCAGAGCCTTCAACACGATCGCGTCCATCTCGGGCGTGATCTCGGGGTCGAAGTTGCTGGGCTTCTGCGGCTCTTCCCGTACGTGCTGATAGGCGACCGCGACGGGTGAGTCCCCGATGAACGGCGGCCGGACCGTCAGCAGCTCGTAGAGCAGGCAACCGGTCGAGTACAGGTCGGAGCGCGCGTCGACCTGCTCGCCCTTGGCCTGCTCCGGGGAGAGGTACTGGGCGGTGCCGATGACGGCAGACGTCTGGGTCATCGTCATGCCGGAGTCGCCCATGGCACGGGCGATGCCGAAGTCCATGACCTTGACCTGGCCGGTGCGCGTCAGCATGACGTTCGCCGGCTTGATGTCGCGGTGGACGATGCCCGCGCGGTGCGAGTACTCCAGCGCCTGGAGGATGCCGACGGTCATCTCGAGGGTGCGCTCGGGCAGCAGCTTGCGGCCGGAGTGCAGAAGTTCTCTGAGCGTCGACCCGTCGACGTACTCCATGACGATGTACGGGATGGACACCCCGTCGACGTAATCCTCACCGGTGTCGTAGACAGCGACGATCGCCGGGTGATTGAGCGAGGCGGCGGACTGGGCCTCACGGCGGAACCGGGCCTGGAAGGACGGGTCGCGGGCCAGATCGGCCCGCAGCGTCTTCACAGCTACGGTGCGGCCGAGCCGGGTGTCGTGTGCGAGGTAGACCTCGGCCATGCCACCACGGCCGAGCACCGAGCCCAGCTCGTACCGGCCGCCGAGGCGACGCGGCTCTTCCATAACTGTTCCAGCCCTCTCCGTCAGTCCCGACCGCACCGGTGTGCGGTCCGGCGGTGTGCTGCTCGCGCATACGCTACCGGCCGCGCACTACCTGATCGGCCGGGAGTCCGGACCTGATATCTGACCGGTATCCCAATGTGCAGGTATGGCACCCGATGTGATGGGCATCACTACTTGCTGTCGATGACCGCCTTCATTACATCCTTTGCGATCGGAGCGGCCAGACCGCCACCGGAGATGTCGTCGCGGTTGGCCTGGCTGTCCTCGACGACCACGGCGACGGCGACCGGGGAGCCGCTGTCGGTCTTGGCGTACGAGATGAACCAGGCGTACGGCTTCTCGCTGTTGTTGAGACCGTGCTGGGCCGTACCGGTCTTGCCGCCGACGGTGACATTGGGGATCTTGGCCTGCTGCCCCGTGCCGTTCTTGACGACGGTCTCCATCATCTGCTGGAGCTTCTGGGCGTTCTCACCCGAGAGGGGCTGGCTGAGCTGCTCCTTCTCGTGGGTGTAGATCACGTCCAGATTGGGGGCCTTGCGCTCGGCGACCATGTACGGCTGCATCAGCTTGCCGTCGTTGGCGACCGCGGCGGCGACCATCGCCATCTGCAGTGGGGTGGCGCGGTTGGACGCCTGCCCGATGCCGGCCATGGCGTTCTGCGGGCGGTTGTCCTTGGGGTAGACACTGGCGTCGGCCCGTACCGGAGTGAAGATTTCCTTGTTGAAGCCGAACTTGTTGGCCTGGTCGATCATCTTCTGGTTGCCGAGGTCATCGCTGATCTTGCCGAAGACGGTGTTGCAGGACCAACGCAGCGCTTCCCGGAGCGAGGCGTTCTCGCACGGGATGTTGCCCTCGTTCTCCAGGTTGCCGGTGGTCAGCGGGAGCCGGTAGGGCAGTGGCGACTTGGTGGGCTCGTCGATGCTGGTGTACAGCCCGTTCTCCAGCGCGGCCGCGGCGGTGACGACCTTGAAGGTCGATCCCGGCGGGTAGGTCTCGCGCAACGCCCGGTTGAGCATCGGCTTGTCCTTGTCCTTCAGGAGCTGCTGCCGAGCATCCGCGTCCTTGAGGGAATTGCCCGCGAAGACCGAGGGATCGTACGAAGGGGTGCTGACGAGGGTCAGGATGGCGCCGGTCTGCGGGTCGATCGCGGCTACTGCACCCTTCTTGTCGCCAAGCCCTTTGAAGGCGGCCTTCTGGGCGGCGCCGTTGAGGGTCGTGACGATGTTGCCGCCGGTCTTCTTTTCGCCGGTGAAGAGAGCCAGTGTGCGGTTGAAGAACAGCTGGTCGCTGTTGCCGGTGAGGATTCCGTCCTCGATGCTCTCCAACTGCGATGCATCGAACGCTTGCGAGGAGTAACCGGTCACGGGGGCCCACATGGGGCCGTCCTTCCAGACCCTCTTGTACTTGAAGTCGCTGCCCTTGGTCTCGACGGACCCGGTGACGGGGTTTCCGTCGACGATGATGTTGCCGCGCTCGTGTGCGTACCGCTCGATCTGGACGCGGCGGTTGTGCTCATTCGCGTTCAGTTCGTCGGCACGCACGTACTGGAGCCAGTTGACACGGACCAGGAGAGCGAGGATGAGCACCCCGCAGAAGACAGCGATCCTGCGAAGGGGCTTGTTCACGGTCGGACCACCTGGGTCATCTCGGCGTCGGGTGATGGGGCTGGGGCCGGCGCGGGGCGGCGCGCAGTGTCGCTGATGCGGAGCAGGATGCCGATCAGGGCCCAGTTGGCGATCACTGACGACCCGCCTGCCGCGAGGAACGGCATGGTCATACCGGTCAGCGGAATGAGTCCCATGACACCGCCGGCAACGACGAAGACCTGAATGGCGAACGAGCCGGAGAGCCCGATCGCGAGAAGTTTGCCGAAGGGATCGCGGGCAGCGAGCGCGGTGCGGACACCGCGCTCGACGATCAGACCGTAGATGAGAAGGATGGCCATCATCCCGGCGAGGCCGAGCTCTTCGCCGACGGTGGCGAGGATGAAGTCGGAGTTGGCGGCGAAGCCGATCAGGTCGGAATTGCCCTGGCCGAGGCCGGTGCCGAGAGTGCCGCCGGAGCCGAACGCCATCAGGGACTTGGCCATCTGCTCGCTGGCGGGTTCCGTGCCCCAGCCCGCGAAGGGGTCTAGCCAGGCAGTGACGCGCTGCTGGACGTGCGGTTCGAACGCGGCGACACCGACGGCACCGACTGCGGACATCAGCAGACCGAAGACGATCCAGCTGGTGCGTTCGGTGGCCACGTACAGCATCACGATGAACATGCCGAAGAACAGCAGGGAAGAGCCCAGGTCGGTCTCGAAGACCAGGATCAGGATTGAGAAGGCCCAGACCATGAGGATGGGTCCGAGGTCGCGGCCTCGGGGCAGATAGAGGCCCATGAAGCGGCGGCTGGCCAGGGCCAGCGCGTCGCGCTTGACCATGAGATAGCCGGCGAAGAACACCGCAATGATGATTTTGGCGAACTCCCCTGGCTGGATTGTGCCGACGCCGGGGATCTTGATCCAGATCTTGGCGCCGTTCACCGCGGGGAAGAACATCGGCAGGATCAGCAGGATGAGCGCGACGACCATGGAGATGTAGGTGTAGCGCTGCAGGATGCGGTGGTCCTTGAGGGCCACCAGAACGACGACCAGCAGCGCGACGCCCACTGCCGAGAACACCAGCTGCTTGGAGGCGGCGGGCGCGAAGTTCGCGGTTGCCTGGAACCGTTCGGACTGGTCCAGGCGCCAGATGAACGCCAGGCCCAGTCCGTTGAGAAGGGTGGCCAGCGGCAGCAGAAGCGGGTCCGCGTACGGGGCGAACCTTCGGACCGCGAGATGTGCCACGCCTGCGAGCAGCGCGAGCCCGAGTCCGTATCCGAGCATGCCGGAGGGCAATTCGCCGTTGAGGGCGAGGCCCACGTTGGCGTACGCGAACGCCGAGATGAAGACGGCGAAGAGAAGCATGACGAGCTCGGTGTTGCGACGGCTCGGTGCGTCGATCGCGCCGATCGTGGTCGTGTTGGTGACAACGCTCATGGTGCTGAAGGCCCCCTACGGCTTTACTGCTTACCGCACTGCGGGACCAGCTTTTTCTCTTCCTCCGAGAGGCTGGGACCAGGAGTGGGAGTTGCGGTCGGCTTGGTCTTGGTGGCATCGGAAGCGGCGGATGTCTTGGTGCCGTCCGAGCCCGTACCAGCGGCTTGGCCCTCGTCGGAGCGGGCTTTCTCGGCTGTGCGTCGCTGGGCGTCCTTCTTGCAGGCCGATGCCTGGACGGCGAGTTCGCCGATCTTCTCGCGTGCGGCGGTGAGGTTGCCCTCGGCGATGGTCGCCTCGACCTGCTTGCGCTGGTAGGGCGGGAGGTACTTGAGTTCGATCTCGGGGTGGTCCTTCTCGACCTTCGAGAGCGAGACCCAGGCCAGGTCCTGGCTGATGCCACGGAACAGCGCGACATGCTCGTTCTTCGCGCCGACATAGAACTGGTTCTGGGTCCAGCGGTAGCCGCCGTAGAGACCGCCGCCGATGACAGCGAGCGTGAGCACGACGTAGAAGGACCTCTTGAGCCACTTGCGGCCGCCGCCGGGCTTGATGAAGTCGTCGTCGGTGTATGCGTCGAAGGAGCCGTCCGGCATTCCGCCGTAGCCGTCGTAGTCGCTGTCGTCACCGCTTCCGGGCGGACCGAAGCCGCCTGCGGGCGGCGGGACGGGGCGGCCGAGGCCGGCCGCCCGTCCGGCGGGGGTCTGCATGGCGGCTGTGCTTTCGGCGGCGGTCATTTGCGCAGCCTGGTTCTCGGCGACCGCGCCGACGATGACCGGGGTGTCGTTGAGTTGTCCGGCCAGGGTGTCATTGCTGTCGACGTCGAGGACGTCGGCGACGATGCAGGTGATGTTGTCCGGGCCGCCGCCGCGCAGGGCGAGCTGGATCAGCTCCTGGATGGTCTCCTGGGGGCCCTGGTAACTGGCGAGGGTCTCTTCCATCGTCTGGTGGGAGACGACGCCGGAGAGCCCGTCGGAGCAGATCAGATAGCGGTCGCCGACCCGGACCTCACGAATGGAGAGATCGGGTTCGACGTGGTCGCCACTGCCCAGGGCACGCATCAGAAGGGCGCGCTGCGGGTGGGTGGTGGCCTCTTCCTCGGTGATCCGGCCCTCGTCGACCAGCCGCTGCACCCAGGTGTGGTCCTGGGTGATCTGGGTGAGCACGCCGTCGCGCAGCAGGTACGCGCGGGAGTCGCCGACGTGGACGAGGCCGAGGCGCTGGCCGGTCCAGAGCAGGGCGGTGAGCGTGGTGCCCATGCCCTCCAGCTGGGGGTCCTCCTCGACCATCATGCGCAGTTGGTCGTTGGCCCGCTGGACCGCCGTACCGAGCGAAGTGAGGATGTCCGAGCCCGGGACGTCGTCGTCGAGTTGGACGAGGGTGGAGATCACCTCGGAGCTGGCGACCTCGCCGGCTGCCTGGCCACCCATGCCGTCGGCGATGGCGAGAAGGCGCGGACCGGCGTAGCCGGAGTCCTCGTTGCCTTCCCGGATCATGCCCTTGTGCGATCCGGCGGCGAAGCGCAGGGACAGACTCATGCGCACCTCTCCCGTCGGCTCGGGGTACAGCCGGTCTCGAGCCACACTGCCCACCCTCCGGTCGGGAGCCGGGCCGGGTCCGTTGCCCGGACCGCCGCGGCTCGCTCGCTCCGCTCGCTCATTGTCGTACTACTTCCGCAGCTCGATGACGGTCTTGCCGATCCGGATCGGCGCGCCCAGCGGAACAGGTGTCGGGGTGGTGAGTCGGGTCCGGTCGAGATACGTGCCGTTGGTGGACCCGAGATCCTCGACGATCCACTGGCCGTCACGGTCGGGGTAGATCCTGGCATGCCTGCTGGACGCGTAGTCGTCGTCCAGGACGATCGTTGAGTCGTGGGCACGGCCCAGCGTGATGGTCTGCCCCTGGAGCGCCACCGTGGTGCCGGTGAGTGTGCCCTCGGAGACGACCAGCTTTGTGGGTGCCCCCCGGCGCTGGCGGCCGGGCTGTTGACGTTGCTGCGGCGGTGCCGCGGCATTCTGGCGTGCCTGTGGCGGCCGTGCGTCGGTCGCAGTGCGGCGTGAGCCGCGCTGCGTGACGCGCGTTCCGAACAGGTCGCTGCGGATGACCTGGACGGCCACGATCACGAACAGCCACAGAACAGCCAGGAAACCTAGCCGCATGACCGTCAGGGTCAGCTCTGACATTGCCCCCGCTTCACCCTTCGGCTTGCCGGTAAACGATGGTGGTGCTGCCCACGACGATCCGCGAGCCGTCGCGGAGCGTAGCGCGGGTTGTGTGCTGCCCGTCTACCACGATGCCGTTGGTAGACCCGAGATCCTGGATCGTCGAGGGCGTTCCGGTCCGGATCTCACAGTGCCGGCGCGATACGCCGGGGTCGTCGATCCGCACGTCGGCGTCGGTGCTGCGTCCCAGCACCAGCGTCGGGCGGGAGATCTGATGGCGGGTGCCGTTGATCTCGATCCAGCGCCGCACCTGCGCGTTCGGCAGGGGGCTCGGTCCGGCCGGCGGGTGCCGGTCGCTACTGGGCGCTCCGGGCCTGCCCGCGCCCGGCGGCGGGGCCGCGGGCATGGGCGGGGCGGAGCTGGGCGGGTAGCCGTAGCCGCCGGTGGGCTGTGCAGGCCGCCCCGGGCCCGGGTAGGGGGGCTGGCCGTGCTGTCCCGGCTGGCTCTGCAGTCCTTGCCGGCCCTGGGGGTCCTGCTGCTGTGACGAACTCGACGCCAGGGTGCGGCTGCGCACCCGGTAGAGCCCGGTGTCGAGGTCGTCGGCCTTCTCCAGATGGACCTTGATGGGGCCCATGAAGGTGTACCGCTGCTGCTTGGCGTAGTCGCGGACCAGGCTGGAGAGTTCGTCGCCCAACTGGCCGGAGTACGGGCTGAGTCGCTCGTAATCCGGGGTGCTGAGCTCGACGATGAAGTCGTTGGGGACGACGGTCCGCTCACGGTTCCAGATTGTTGCGTTGTTGTCGCACTCGCGCTGGAGGGCTCCCGCGATCTCGACCGGCTGGACCTCGGACTTGAAGACCTTGGCGAAGGTGCCGTTGACCAGACCTTCGAGACGCTGCTCGAAACGCTTCATGACTCCCATGGGGCACCTCCTCCGTTGTAGTCGTCCCTGTACTGCTTACTGATCGTATCCACGCGTGGGGAAATCGGCTGGTTCCCCTTGTCTGCCCTGTGGATGAGTGTCACCTCTCACACGGATCGTAGAGGCGGCCTCCTGACAGTGTCCCGCACCTTGGGTGCACTGAGGAGGAGTGGGGGCGGCCGCACGGCGTTCCCGGTTCCCGCCAGGCGTTCGGTGAAACAACGGATGTGAATCCACCCTGTCCAGCGTGCTAATCTTCCGGATGTCGCCAGGCGCTCGCACCAAACGGTGAGAGAGTCTGGAAACACCACTCTTGCGCGAGTGGCGGAACGGCAGACGCGCTGGCTTCAGGTGCCAGTGTCCTTAGGGACGTGGGGGTTCAAATCCCCCCTCGCGCACAAGGAGAAACCGATGAAACGGGTTCTCACCAGAGACGAAAGTCCTGGTGGGGGCCCGTTTCTCGTTGTTCCGGGAGCGTGGCCGTCCGAGTCGGTACGTACAGGGCGGTTTATGCGTGAATGAGCCCACACCATGACATGCCTCGCAGTGCGGGCCCTGCTTGTTTGATGATCTCCAGTTGGTGGGGCTGGGGTTGATCATTAGCCGGTGGGTGCCAGATACCCGGTGGGGGTCCAGTTGCCCAGCGGCTTGGTGCGGCGCCGGTGGTGCGTGCGCCTGCGGGGGCGCTCTCCGTTGAGGGCGAGCGTCTCGACCCGATTTTTGATCTTCCGGCGGTTGGCGTGGGCGAGCTGGAAGACAAGGAGGATCGTCCGGGCGGCGATGCGGCGCGAGCCCGAGGCTTCGATGGCTTCGGTGAGGGGGTTCTTCGCGTAGCCGTTGTACCCCTCGACGCTGTTCCGGAGCCGGAAGTAGACCTTCTGTCATTCCTCGTCGTCGTACTCGAGGGCCTGCCAGTGCTTGGCACCTGCAGCGGGGGCGACGGTGATGCTGCGCCGGCGGCAGACCGCGACCGGGCCGGCGGGGCTCGGCTCCGGGTCCACGAGGGGCAAGTGAATGCCGCGGCCGAGCGTGTGCGGCTTGAGGGGGCATTGGCCCATGGGGACGGCGGCGCCCATTAGTCGCCTCGCAGCAGTGCGGCAGCTTCGTCGGCCGGGATGCCGCGGAGGAACGGCAGGATGCGGGAGGGTCCGTGAAGCGTGTCCACGCCTGCCGCCGCGACGATCACAGTGATCGGGACTCGGGATTCGAAGAGATCGACCGGCCAGGTGGAGCGCAGGTGCCCCATGGCCAGGCGGGGAACGTCATCGCTGGGCTTGGTCCGGCTCAGGAAGTTGGTCACTGTGTTCGTTCCGCGGCTGTGGCAGTTCGGGCGGAACAGGTGGCTCGCACTGCCTGGGGTCTCGAGCCGCTCGGCGGCCGCTGCCAACACCGCTTCGTGGACGACCGGGCCGGCCTTCCACCTGGAGATACGGAAATCCCCCTGCGGCCGAAGGGGTTGGCGCCATTGGTCTTCGACGGCGGTGCCCTTCCCGTCGGGCGGGTGGCCGTCGGGCGGGGCCGTCGAACCGCGTCCTCGTCGTCGGCGTCGCTGACGGGATGGGACGGAGGAGCGTCTCGCGCTTGTCGTCGACATGCCATGTGATCCAGATCACGGGCCGCAGGTGCATCGTGGGCCGCGTGCCAGTGCCTTTTACAGGGTGTAGGCGACCGGCGAGAACAGGGACAGTGTGGATGGAGCAGAGTCGAGCCCGTGCGTTCGACGAGTTCGTGGCTGCCCGCTGGTCGGTGCTGGTCCACCTGGCCCGTCTGCTCGTCGGAGGCGATCGGCATCGGGCCGAGGACTTGTTGCAGGAGTCCTTGGTCAAGCTCTGGTTCGTCTGGCCCAAGGTCGCGGATGACGCACCGGAGCCGTACGTCCGCAAGGTGATGGTGCGTGCGGCGGCACGCTCGGGACAGCGGCGTTGGTGGGGTGAACGCCCCGTCGAACAGCTGCCCGAGGCGGCGGTGGTCGGCGATGTGTCCGCGGACGTGGTGGAGCGCTCTCGGCTGGAGGCCGCGCTGGCCCAGTTGTCGCCGAAGCAGAGGGTGGCGGTGGTGCTGCGCTACTACCAGGACCTTCCCGAGGGGCAGGTGGCGGAGGTGCTCGGGTGCCCGGTGGGTACGGCTCGGTCCCATGCCGCACGCGGAGTGGCGCAGCTGAGGCAGCTCCTGGGCGATGTGAACGAGCCGGTGCGGTGAAGGAGAACCCCATGGATCACTTCGAGCGGCAGCTGGCACAGATGATGTGCGACACCGAGGCGCCCGCACCGTTCGAGCCGAAGCACCGGGAACGTCTCTGGGCAGGGGTGCGTGTCCGGTACCGGAGACGGGCCGCGCAGAGGGCAGTCGGCTCCGTCCTGGCCGTCGTCGGCCTCAGTGTCGGGCTGTTCCTGCTGCCCGGCTATGTGACCCGGGTCGAGCCCAGCCACCCCCGCCCACAGCCCGCGACGAGCCGGACGCCCTCCGCCCCGCCCGCGACATCCGGCGTGTCCCCGAGCGCGCCCTCCTCCTCGGGCACCTCCACTGCTCCCGCGTCCCCGGACGGGACTGCCTCAATCACGCCGCCGGCCACGACCGGGAGTACGGCCACGGCCACCGAGACCCTGCCGGGGAGCACGGAGGGCGAGTCGCCGCCCTCGACCTCGGCCCCGCCTTCGGGTACGGCGACCGCGCGGAACTAGCCGTCGACCGCTTCGTCCTCGCTCGTCACCCCGTAACGCCTTAGCACACCGTTGCCCCGAGTGTCTTCGGCCTGCCCCGTACCAGGTCACAAAAAGGACAAAATGTGAGAAATCAAGGGCCACTTGCCCTGAAGGACCTGAGCCGACTGCCGCACCGCGCACCGGTGGCGACGCACCACCCGGAGCCCGTCCTGGACGTGGTCGTCCCCGTGTTCAATGAGGAGAGAGATTTGGAGCCGAGCGTGCGGCGGCTCCACGCACACCTGTGCGAGACCTTCCCCTATCCGTTCCGTATCACCATCGCCGACAACGCCAGCACGGACAGCACCCCGCGGATCGCCGCTCGGCTGGCAGACGAACTGCCCGAAGCACAGTGGCTTCGGCTGGCCGAGAAGGGTCGCGGCCGGGCGCTGCGTACCGCCTGGTCGCTCTCGTCGGCCCCCGTACTCGCGTACATGGACGTGGACCTGTCCACGGAACTGACGGCGTTGCTGCCGCTCGTGGCCCCGCTGCTCTCCGGCCACTCCGATATCGCCATCGGCACCCGCCTGGCCCCCGGTTCCCGGGTGGTGCGCGGCCCCAAGCGAGAGATCACCTCTCGTTGCTACAACGCCCTCCTGCGCTCCGTCCTCGCCGTGGGCTTCTCCGACGCGCAGTGCGGATTCAAGGCGGTGCGGCGCGATGTGGCCGAGCGACTGCTGCCCCTCGTGCAGGACTCAGAGTGGTTCTTCGACACCGAACTGCTGGTGATCGCCGAGCGTGCCGGGCTGCGCATCCATGAGGTGCCGGTCGACTGGGTGGACGATCCCGACACCCGGGTCGACATCCTCGCCACGGCACTCGCCGACCTGCGCGGCATCGCCAGGATCGGCGGGGCACTGGCACGGGGCACGCTGCCGCCGGGCGGGTCGCTCCGCGACGGTGGCGCCGACGCACCGGGCAGGCTCGCCACCCAACTCGTGTGCTTCGCCGCCGTAGGAGCCGTCAGCACCCTCGCATACCTGCTCCTCTACGCGGCGCTGCGCCCGGTGGCCGGATCCCAGGCCGCCAACGCACTCGCGCTGCTGGTCTGTGCCGTCGCCAACACGGCCGTGAACAGGCGGCTCACCTTCGGCCTCCGTGGCCGCGGCGGTGTGCTGCGCCACCAGGGCAGGGGCCTGGTCGTCCTCCTGATCGGCCTGGCGCTCACCGGCGGATCGCTCGCCGCCCTGCACCACGCGGTGCCCTCGGTTGGGCAGGCCACCGAACTCGCCGTACTCCTCGCCGCCAACCTGGCCGCGACGCTGCTGCGGTTCCTGTTCTTCCGAGCGTGGGTGTTCCGCGCATGATCAGGACCACCGCCCGTACGACCGCGACCGGCACCCTGAGCTGGAACGCGAGGCTGTCGCAACAGCCCGCCACCACGGGCCCCGACCGCCGGCGCCGGCTGCGCCGCACAGCCGAGCGCTACGGCGCCGTACTGGCCGTCTACGGCACGCTCAAGTTCATCGGCTTCGCCGCCTTCATGTGGCTGCTGCACTCCGCCGGGGACTACCGCACGAAGAACCCGCGCTTCGGCGGCGGCGCCCAACCGTGGGACGTCCTGGCCAGCTGGGACGGCTGGTGGTACCAGCAGATCGCCGCGCACGGGTACGACCCTCAGCTGGTCCCGATCCCCGGCGCCACCGGCCCGATCACCCTCGAAGGGAACTCGGCGGCGTTCTTCCCGCTCTACCCGGCGCTGATGCGGCTGGTCTCCGAGCTCACCGGCCTCGGCCTGTACGGCGCCGGCCTGCTGGTCTCCGTCGTCGCCTCCTTGGCCGCCGCCCTGGGCATCTACGCCATCACCGAACGCCTCGGCGGCAGACGGGCCGGGCTGGCCGCGGCCGGACTCTGGGCCGTCTGGCCCGGTTCCGGCGTGGAGTGGGCGGTCTACTCCGACTCCCTCTACGTGGCCCTGGCCGTCTGGGCCTGCCATGCCGTCCTGAGCCGCCGCTGGCTCACCGCCGGTCTCCTCACCTGCGTGGCAGGGCTCAACCGGCCCACCGCTGTGGCGCTGATCGCCGCCGTCGCCGTCGCGGCCCTGCTCGCGCTCTACCGTCGCCGGGACGGCATCCTGCGTCCGGTGGCCGCGATGGCCGTCGCCCCGCTCGGCCTCCTCGCCTATCTCGGCTGGGTGGGTCACCAAATGGGCGACTACGGCGGCTACTTCAGGCTTCAGTCCGGTGCCTGGGCCCACGAGTGGGACTACGGCCGACACACCCTCGACGTCCTCACATCCGTCCCGGTGGGCCACTCCGACTATCTCTCCGCCTGTCCCTTCGCGGACCTGATCGGCGTCGGTGTCGTCCTGCTCGCGCTCACACTGCTCTCGTTGTTGATCCGGCTGCGTCCCCCGGCCGTCCTGATGGTCTACACCGTCCTCACCCTCGTCCTCGTCCTGGGCAGCCAGCAGATATTCGGCAACGTCTCCCGCTATCTGCTCCCCCTCTTCCCGCTCTTTCTCCCGCTCGCCCTCGCCCTGCGCCGCCTCAGCCTGACCCACCAGCTCATGCTCCTCGGCATCGCGGCCCTGGCTTCCGGCTCGTACGCGGGCTACGGCCTTTTCGAACTCGGCGTCCCGTAACCGAAGGACCCAGGAATGGATGCCCGATGACCACGACCCTGCCCGCCGCCAAGCAGTCGGCCTCGAGTCCGGCACACCGTGATCCTGCACGCGATCCAGGTCCCGTACGGAACCCCACCGGCGCCCCCGAGCAGCGGCGACTGCTCGACCGACTGACCCTCACGGACCTCCGGCTCCACCTGTTCACGCGCCTGGGGCTGTGGCTCGTCGCCTACTGCACCGCCTGGCTGTCCCCTGCCGGATCTGATGCCAGGACATCCGCCCCATGGCTGTCCCGCTGGGAGCAATGACGACGCTCGGCGTCATGGTGCTTTTCGTGATGCTCAACTCCGGTCGGCGCCGTCGTCGGGTCCGCCGAGGCCGGGGGAGCACAGGGACGGGGCAGCAGGTCAGGGCCGAAGCCCGGACCGGGGCGGACGACGAGGAAGAGCTGGAAGAAGCGCTCGAAGAGGCCGTCGGCGCCTGACCAGGACAGATTGTTGTCCACAGGCCGCGAGGTGAGTTTTCCACAGGGCAGACGGCTTTCGGCGGACGGCGGTACCTTCGTCGCAATTGATCTGCGACAGGGCATGGGGCCAGGAGCGCAGGGCGAAAGCGGGGGAGGCTGCGCGCCATGGGTGAAATCGAAGCGACAGTGCCGGTTCAGCGGGCTGTGACGGATGATCCGCGCATTCCGGTCGTGCCCGGATTCGCGCGTCGGACGACTGTGACGGGCAAGAGTGCGCCGCAGTCGCCCAGGGAGGCGGGCAAGGCGCTGCGGGAGAGGGTGCCCAGGGTCTCTCACTCAGCCCTTGACCTTCCGGCCGGGCGGCCCGATGCCGTGCAGGCGGTCGAGGAGTCGAGCCGGGGCAGGGTGCCCGGTCTCGCCCCGATCCGGGTGGGGCGGATGGCAGCCACACCGTTCGCGTTTCTGCGTGGCTCGGCCGGGCTGATGGCCCATGACCTGGTGGGCACGCCGGTCAGCGGGGTGGGTGCCCAGCTCTGCGGCGATGCGCACGCGGCCAATTTCGGGCTGTACGGCGATGCGCGGGGCAGTCTGGTCATCGATCTGAACGATTTTGACGAGACCGTTTTCGGCCCCTGGGAATGGGACCTCAAGCGCCTCGCCACCTCGCTGGTGCTCGCCGGGCGCGAGGCCGGGGCGGACGAGGACACCTGTCGCCAGGGCGCATACGACACGGTGGGCGCATACCGGCGGACGATGCGGCTGCTGGCCAAACTGCCCGCGCTCGATGCCTGGAACGCCATCGCAGACGAGGAGTTGGTCTCGCACACGGATGCGCGGGACCTGCTCGGCACCCTGGAGCGGGTTTCGGAGAAGGCCCGTAACAACACCAGCGCCCGCTTCGCTGCCAAGTCCACCGAGGATTCCGGGGACAGTGGACGCCGCTTCATAGACGCGCCGCCGGTGCTGCGGCGGGTGCCGGACGAGGAGGCCGCGGCGGTGGCGGCGGGACTCGGCGACTATCTGGGCACGATCTCGGAGGACCGGGTACCGCTCCTCGCCAGATACGCGATCCACGACGTGGCGTTCCGGGTGGTCGGCACGGGGAGCGTCGGTACCCGCTCGTATGTGGTGCTCCTGCTCGATCACCGTGGCGAGCCCTTGGTGCTGCAGGTGAAGGAGGCGCGGCCGTCAGTGCTGGCGCCCTACCTCCCGGCTGCCGGGTTCGATGTGGAGGAGGTGGCGCACGAGGGGCGCCGGGTGGTGCTCGGGCAGAAGCGGATGCAGGTCGTCAGCGACATTCTCTTGGGTTGGGCCACCGTCGACGGGCGCCCGTTCCAGGTGCGGCAGTTCAGGAACCGCAAGGGCAGTGTGGACCCGGCAGCACTGGCAGCCGACCAGGTCGACGACTACGGCCGGATGACCGGAGCGCTGTTGGCCCGGGCCCATGCGCACAGCGCCGACCCGCGGCTGATCGCGGGCTACTGCGGCAAGAACGAGGAGCTGGACGAGGCGGTGGCGGCGTTCGCGGTGACGTACGCGGACCGTACTGAGGCGGACCACGCGGAGCTGGTGCGGGCCATCGGGTCGGGGCGGATAGCCGCCGAACTGGGTGTGTGAGGGGCATTGAGTCGACCGCGCGTCCTCGGGGCGTGGACGGTGGCCATACGCTGGACGGGTGACCCACGAAGCCGCCGGGGTGCCGACCACCCGGAACGACGATGACCGGCAGGAAAACGACCGGCAGCACGAGCAGGATGTGCAGCACGGAGGGCCGGCCGGTGCCGACGCTGGTGCCGGTTCGGAGACCGACGCTGCCGCTGGGACTGACAGCGGAACTGGCGGGGCTGCCGACGGAACTGCTGATGGAGGTCGGCCCGAGGCTCGGCTCGCCAAGGCTGTGCGGGTGGCGGAGCAGGCGCTGATCGAGTTCGAGATCGCGGTAGAGACCTTCCGGGTCGAGGTCGAGAACTTCTCCCGGTTGCACCACCAGAAGCTCGGGCCGATGTACGCCCGCCTCGATGAGCTCGATGCGCAGATCGCGGAGGCCCGCGCCGCCAGGACCGGTGACCCCGAAGACCTCCGCAAGGCGCAGGAGGCCCGGGCGATCGTGATGCCGATGCCGGGCGTCGACGAGCTGTTCCACGACTGGATCGACTCCGACGGGTTGTCCCCCGAGGCGGCGGCGATGCTGACCGAGCAGCCGGTCCGGCCGCCCAAGCGGGTCCGGCCGACCGAGGAGGCACGCAAGCTGTACCGCGAGCTGGCGCGCAAGGCCCACCCGGACCTGGCTCAGGACGAGACGGAGCGGGCACGCCGGGAGGAATTCATCACCCGCGTCAACGCCGCTTACGGGCGTGGGGACGAGGCGCTGCTGATGGAGCTGGCGCAGGAGTGGGCGGCGGGGCCGGTAGTGCCGGAGGCGGAGCTCAGCGAGAGCGAGGAGCTCTATGCCCGGCTGAACTGGCTGACCCAGCGCAAGGAACTCCTGACGGTGCTCGCTCAGGAGCTCGAGGAGAGCGCGATCGGGGCCATGCTGCGGATGGCGCCCGACGATCCGGACCGGCTGCTCGACGAGATCGCCGATCAGCTGCTGGGCGAGGTCGCTCAGCGTGAGGCGGAGCTGGCGGGTCTGGTGCAGTAGCGTTCCCGGTGACTCTGGAGCGTACGTACGAGAGAAGGCATGACCCATGAATTTCGCCCCGCTGCCCTCGGTGGATGTCGCGGCGGTTCCGTCGGACGGCTTTGTGCTGGACGTCCGGGAGAACGACGAATGGGCGGCCGGGCATGTCGCAGGCGCCCTGCACATTCCGATGAGTGACTTCGTGGGCCGTTTCGGTGAGCTGACCGAAGCTGCCGAGGACGGTCGGCGCGTGCATGTGATGTGCCGGGTCGGTGGCCGGTCCGCCCAGGTCACCCAGTACCTGGTGCAGCAGGGCATTGACGCCGTGAACATCGATGGCGGGATGTTCGCCTGGGACGGTGCCGGACGTCCGATGGTCACCGACAACGGCAACCCGGCTTTCGTGCTCTGAGACCGGGGCCGCTCGGCTGCTGGAGTGCCAAGCGGACGTTCGACCCATGTTGTTCGAGGGCCTGGCCGGAGTCAGCTGAGGAGGTGCGCGGCCAGTAGGTCGCCCAGTGCCTCCTCGTGTGCCGCCGCCGGGCCGAGGGAGAGCTCGATCTGCTTCGCCCAGGCATGGAAGCGGTGCAGCGGGTAGTCGGTGTCCGCGCCGAAGCCGCCGTGCAGATGCTGTGCCGTCTGCACGACCCGGCGGACACCGTCCGACGCCCAGATCTTCGCCACGGCAATGTCGCCCTCAGCGGGCAGCGCACCGCCGGCCCCGGTGGAGATCCGCCAGGCCGCCTGCCAGAGCGTCACTTCCATGGCCCGCAGGTCGATGTAACGGTCCGCGGCCTGTACGGCGACGGACTGGAAGGTCGCGACGGGAAAGCCGAACTGCTCGCGCTTGCCGGTGTATTCGCTCGTCATGGTCAGTACAGCCTCGCCCAGACCCAGGGCGAGCGCGCACGTCCCGGTGATGAGCAGGGCGCGCAGCCACTCCCAGGCCCCGACGGTTTCGATCAGCGCACGGCTGTCGATCCGTACCGAATCCAGCCGGACCTCGGCGAACAGCTCACCGCTGGTGGAGACCTGATCGGCCAGAGTGACGCCGTCGTGGGTGGGCCGGATCAGGGCCACAACGGCCCGGCCCTCGCCCGTGTGGGCAGGAACCGCGATCCAGTCCGCGGCCTGCGCCCACGGCACCCCTGACTGCACCCCGTCGAGCACCCAGCCCGCAGCATCACCGTCGGCGTCGCCGGGGGCGTTGCCAGGCCCCTCGCCAAGAGCCTCGCCCCGCCGGTTGCTCGCGGGGGCTTCCCGGCGGGCGGTGACGGCGAGCTCGGCCGGGTCGTGGCCGGTGCGGCCGTTGGCCCCGACGGTGAGGACCAGCTCGCCCCGGCCGACCCGGGGCAGCAACTCGGCGGCCAACCCCGCGTCGCCGTAGCGCTGGAGCGCCATCGCGACCACGCACGTCTCCAGCAGCGGCACCCGTGCAAGTACCCTGGCGGACTCGCGCAGCACCAGACAGAGCGCGACCAGATCGAGCCCGGCCCCGCCATGCTCCGGCGGCAGCGTCAGACTCAGCAGGTCGCCTGCGGCGAGCCCGGCCCACAGAGGCCGGTCGATGTTCTCGGCCACCGCTCCCGGTACGAGAGCGGGGCTGGGCACCCCGTCGGGCGCAATGCCCGAGAAGACCGCTCTCGCTGCTTCAGTGGCTGCCTGCTGTTCCTCGGTGAAGGTGAAGTCCACTGCCCTGGCCTCCCGCGAACCGCTGCTCCCGTACCCGGACCCGACGGGTCGTCAAGATAGAACAGGTTCTATGAGAAGGGAACAGGAGGGAGGGTACGGAGAGGGGGCGCGGTCAGCGGTCGAAGTCGAGCTCCACCTCCGGAGTGACGGGATGCGACTGGCACGCCAGCACATAGCCGGCGCCAGTCTCTTCGGGCTCCAGCGCGAAATTGCGGTCCATCCGTACCTCGCCCGAGACCAGGAATGCTCGGCAGGTCCCGCACACACCGCCCTTGCAGGCGTACGGCGCGTCGGAGCGGCTGCGCAGCACGGTCTCCAGCAGCGATTCGCCCTCCTGTACCGGCCATGTGCCGGAGCGGCCGTCCAGGGTCGCGGTGAGGCTGCTGTGAGCAGGCGTTTCGGCCCGGGTGCGGGCAGGTGCGTTCGGGCCGTCGTCCACATGGAAGATCTCCTGGTGGATACGGTTCCGGTCGACGCCCATGCCATGCAGCGCGCGTTCGGCGGCCTGTACCAGTCCGAAGGGCCCGCACAGATACCAGCCGTCCACCTCCGGCACGGGTAGCAGCGCGGGCAGCAGCTCGGTGAGCCGGTCCCCGTCCAGCCGGCCGGAGGGGAGACCTGCCTGCTGCTCCTCCCGGGAGAGCACCGTGACCAGCTGGAACCGGTCCGGATAGCGGTCCTTGAGGTCGGCGACCTCGTCCAGGAACATCGTCGAGACCGCCGTCCGGTCGCTGCGGATCAGACAGAAACTGGCGTCGGGCTCCCGCGCCAGCAGTGTCGCCGCGATCGACAGCACCGGGGTGATCCCGCTGCCCCCGACGATCGCCGCGAAATGTCCGGCGCGGGGCGTGAGCACGAAGCGGCCCATCGGGGGCATCGACTCGATCAGGTCACCGACGGCGAGTTCCTTCAGCGCGTACGTGGAGAACGCGCCGCCGTCGACGAGCCGAATGCCCACCCGTAGCGCCGGATCCGACGGTTCCTCGGTGGCCGGGGAGCAGATCGAGTACGAGCGGCGGATCTCCTCGCCGTCGACGCTGTAGCGCACATTGAGGTGCTGGCCGGGCTTGTGGCGGAAGGTCTCGCGCAGCTCGGGCGGCACGGCGAAGGTGACGGCCACCGAATCGTCCGTGAGCCGTTCGATCGCGCGGACCCGGAGCGGATGGAACATCTACAACTCCTTGAAGTGGTCGAACGGTTCGCGACACGTCACACAGCGGCGCAGTGCCTTGCACGCGGTGGAGGAGAACCGGCTCAGCAGCTCCGTATCGGTCGAGCCGCAGTGGGGGCAGCGGACCGAGAGCGTGAGCGGCACCGGGCCGCCTGCGGGGGCCGTCGCATTGTGCGGGCGCGGGGGCGCGATGCCGAACTCGGCCAGCTTGCGCCGCCCTTCCGCGCTGATGTCGTCCGTGGACCAGGCAGGCGAGAGCACGGTGACCACGGAGACCTCCGGTATGCCGTGGTCGTGCAACACCCGCTCGATGTCGGCGGACATGGCCTCGATCGCCGGGCAGCCGGTGTAGGTCGGGGTGAGGCGCACCGTGACCTTGCCGGGCGCCACCACGTCCACGCCCCGGAGCACCCCCAGCTCGTCCAGGGTCAGCACGGGCAGTTCGGGATCGGGTACGGAGCCTGCCAGTCGGTGCAGCTCCTCCTCCAGGAGCGTTTCGGTCACCATGACGCCCCCGGGTGGCTGCGATGCAGGTGCTGCATCTCGGCGATCATCCGGCCGAAGGGTTCGGTGTGGATGCCCTGGCGTCCCGCGCCCGCCGCCCATGCTCCGGACTGCGGGCCGGCCGGTACGGTCAGCGTGGCCTGCTGCAGCACTGCGGTGACGGACTCCAGCCAGCCGCTGTTCAACGACTGCCAGTCGATCTCCACGCCCTCGACGGGCTGGAACAGTTCGCCGGTGAACCGCCACAGGGCGTTGACCCCGCGCTGCATCCGCTCATGGCTCTCGGCCGTGCCGTCGCCGAGCCGCAGCGTCCAGTGCTCCGCGTGGTCCTGGTGGTAGGCGACTTCCTTGACCGCCTTCGCCGCCAGCCCGGCGAACGGACTCTCACCGGCCGCCAGCTGCTCGTAGAGCAGTCGCTGGTACGTGGAGAAGTAGATCTGGCGGGCGATGGTGTGGGCGAAGTCGCCGTTCGGCTGCTCGACCAGTTGGACGTTGCGGAAGGCACGCTCCTCGCGCAGATACGCCAGCTCGTCCTCGTCCCCGACAAGGGATAGCAGCACCCGGGCCTGTCCCAACAGGTCCAGGGCGATGTTGGCCAGGGCCACTTCCTCTTCCAGTACGGGGGCATGACCAGCCCACTCCCCCAGCCGGTGCGAGAGCACCAGCGCGTCGTCGCCCAGGGCGAGGGCCGCGGTCACAGGTGCTTCACCCCTTCCGGGATCTCGTAGAACGTCGGGTGCCGGTACGGCTTGTCACCGGCCGGCGCGAAGAAGGAGTCCTTCTCGTCGGGCGAGGAGGCCGTGACCTGTGCGGACGGGACCACCCAGATGGAGACGCCCTCGGAACGGCGTGTGTAAAGATCGCGCGCGTTGCGCAGGGCCATTTCCGCGTCCGGGGCGTGCAGGCTGCCCGCGTGGGTGTGGGACAGCCCGCGGCGCGAACGCACGAACACCTCCCACAGGGGCCATTCGGTCGAGCTGCTCATGCTGTTGCCTCCCCGATCCGTACTGTTGTGTGCTTCTCGGCGTACGCAACCGCCGCGTCCCGGACCCAGGAGCCCTCCTCGTGCGCCCGGCGACGCTGGGTGAGGCGCTGCTCGTTGCACGGGCCGTTGCCCTTGAGGACCTCCTGGAACTCCTGCCAGTCGATCGCCCCGAAGTCGTGCTGTCCACGCTCCTCGTTCCACCGGAGGTCCGGGTCCGGGAGGGCGAGCCCCAGCGCCTCGGCCTGTGGGACACAGATGTCCACGAAGCGCTGCCGCAGCTCGTCGTTGGAGTGCCGCTTGATCTTCCAGGTCATCGACTGCGCCGAGTGGGCCGATGCGTCATCCGGCGGGCCGAACATCATCAGGGACGGCCACCACCAGCGGTTCACCGCGTCCTGCGCCATCTCGTGCTGGGTCGGGGTGCCGCGGCTGAGGGTGAGCAGCAGCTCGTAACCCTGACGCTGGTGGAAGGACTCCTCCTTGCAGATACGGACCATCGCCCGGGCGTACGGGCCGTAGGAGCAGCGACAGAGCGGAACCTGGTTGGTGATCGCGGCGCCGTCCACGAGCCAGCCGATCGCACCGACGTCCGCCCAGGTCAGCGTCGGGTAATTGAAGATCGATGAATACCTCTGGCGGCCTGCGTGGAGCTTGTCGAGCAGCTCCTCGCGGCCAGTGCCGAGGGTCTCCGCGGCGCTGTACAAATAGAGCCCGTGTCCGGCCTCGTCCTGCACCTTGGCCATGAGGATCGCCTTGCGGCGCAGTGAGGGCGCTCGCGAGATCCAGTTGGCCTCCGGCTGCATTCCGATGATTTCGGAGTGGGCATGCTGGGCCATTTGCCTGACCAGTGAGGCACGGTACGCATCCGGCATCCAGTCACGTGGCTCGATGCGCTCGTCCGCCGCCACCGCAGCATCGAAGGCCGCCTCCAGGACCTCGTCCGCCCCTTCGGGCCTGCCTGCTCCTGCCTGCGCTGTCTGGTCCGCAGTCACTGCCGTCATCCCGGACTCCCTACCGACCGACCGATCGTTCGGTTCAATGTCTTCAATGGTGAGTCGGTGGCCCGTAGGGTGTCAACCCTGTGGATAACTCATCAGGGATCGACGGGGATCGGGGCGGGATGGATTCGTACGACGGCAGCGGTGCCGGGAGCGGGAACGGGAGCGCCGGGCCAGGGCCGGGGCAGCGCGAGGACGCGTCGTCCGGCGCCGGTCGGGGGGCGGGTCAAGGTCCCCGTGTCGGCATGGCTGCCCTGTCACTTCCGTACCAGATAGTTGCCGCGGTCACACTGTCGGTCATCGGGCTGGTCGCCTGCGCTCAGCTGGTCATGGTATTTCTGCACGTCGCACCCTCCAACACCTTGACCAAGCAGCACGGCGAAGCGGTCGACGACTGGATCTATCCCGAGTTCGAGCAGAACTGGAAGCTCTTCGCCCCGAACCCGCTTCAGCAGAACGTGGCCATTCATGTACGAGCCGAGATAGTCGGCGCCGACGGCCGTCGCACCACCCCTTGGATGAGCCTCTCCGATGAGGACAGCAAGGCGATACGCGGCAATCTGCTCCCCAGCCACGTCAATCAGAACGAGCTCCGTCGCGGCTGGGACTTCTATGTCGGTTCCCATGACAACGAGAACCGGGCGAACGGCCTGCGCGGTGAGCTCTCCGAGCGTCACATCCGCCGCATCGCGATGCTGCGCCTCGGCGAACACGACTACGGCGGCACCGTCGAGCGCATCCAGATCCGTTCCGAGGTGCGGTCCATCGCGGCGCCCGGATGGAGCGAGGAGAAGATCAGCACGGAGCCGTCCTACCGGGTGCTGCCGTGGTGGACCGTAACCCCCGCCGACCTCCCCGAGAACGCCAAGGGGGCGGACAAGTGAGTACGTTCACCTTCGACCGCAAGCTCGCCCGCGGCATCCAGCGCATCACTTCCTCGGCCCTGGGCCCGTACCAGAGCGCCGTCATCCGGATCGGTTTCTCCGTCACCTATCTGCTGTTCCTGCTGCGCGAACTGCCGCACCGCCACGAGATGTACGGACCCGACGCCCCGTGGCGCTGGGACATGGCGCAGCAGCTCATATCGGGCAATCAGGCCTTCACCGCGCTCATGTGGTCGGACAGTACGGTCTGGTTCGAGATCGTGTACGCGGTTGCTCTGCTCTCCGCCGCGCTGCTGATGGTCGGCTGGCACACCCGCGCCATGTCGGTTCTCTTCATGGCCGGTGTGCTCTCCCTGCAGAACCGCAGCATTTTCATGGGCGACGGCGGCGACAACGTCATCCATCTGATGGCGATCTACCTCGTGCTGACGCGCTGCGGGCAGGTCTGGTCGTTGGATGCACGGCGTGCGGCGCGTGTGGGCCGTGTGGCGGATGCGGATGTGGAAGACGATGGTCTGCGGCGTTCGGTGCGGGGGGATGCGGCCGGTCCGGTTCTCTGGGTGGTACTCGGCCTGGTTCTGACCGTGGCCACCGTGACAGATGGCCTCGGCGGCACCTGGTGGCTGCCGGTTCTCTTCTGGGTCCTCTGGGCCGGCCAGGGCGCATGGTGGGCCGTGAATCGCTACGCGCCGCACAGCGAAGCACGCACCCTGCTGGATGTAGTCGCCAATCTCGCCCACAACGCGACCCTCGTCGTGATCATGGCCGAGGTCTGTCTGATCTACGCGACAGCAGGGTGGTACAAGATCCAGGGTTCGCGGTGGCAGGACGGCACGGCGCTGTACTACCCGCTCAAGCTCGACTCCTTCACGCCCTGGCCCGGGCTGTCGGACATCCTCGCGTCCAGCGGCGTCATGGTGATGCTGCTGACGTACGGCACGGTCATTGTCCAGGTTGCCTTTCCCTTCGCCCTGTTCAACCGGCGGGTCAAGAACGTCCTGCTCGTCGTCATGATGTGTGAGCACGCCGGCATCGCCCTGCTGCTCGGGCTGCCGTTCTTCTCGATGGCGATGATCGCCGCCGACTCCGTCTTCCTGCCGACCGTCTTCCTGGTGTGGCTCGGCGGCCGGGTGACCCTTGGGCGGGAGCTGCTGTTCTCGCGCAGGGGTAAGGTGCCGGGGCAGCGGCGTGCCGTCGATGACGAGGAGGCCCCGCAGCACAGCGGCGACGGGGGCCATACGCTCGTCGGGTGAGTAGTGAGAGCGGCAGCAGTAGCAGCACCGGCAGTACCGGCGGGGATTCGTTGACCGAAGAGTCCGGAGGGCTCGGACGCGAACTGTCCGTCGGATCCGTACCGGCGACGGAACCCATGCAGTACGACGACGGATTCGGGACGGAGATCGGCGTCGGGCCGCATCCGCTGCCCTGGCCCGTGGACGAACGGTACGACCCCGAGCTGCTTGCCCACGGCGACCGGCGCAATGTGGGCGACGCCTACCGGTACTGGACACGGGAGGCGATCGTCGCCGATCTGGATCTGCGGCGGCATGATTTCCATGTGGCGGTCGAGAACTGGGGCCACGACTTCAATATCGGCTCCGTGGTGCGCACCGCGAACGCCTTCCTCGCCAAGGAGATCCACATCGTGGGGCGGCGGCGCTGGAATCGGCGCGGTGCGATGGTCACCGACCGGTACCAGCATGTGCGGCACCACCCCGACACGGAATCGCTGACCGAGTGGGCGGCGGCGGAGGGGCTGCCGATCATCGGGATCGACAATCTGCCGGGGGCGGTGCCGCTGGAGCGGACCGAGCTGCCGCGGCGGTGTGTGCTGCTCTTCGGGCAGGAAGGGCCCGGGCTGACCGAGGAGGCCCGAAAGCACGCGGCGATGGTGTGTTCCATTGCGCAGTTCGGGTCGACGCGGTCGATCAATGCGGGGGCTGCGGCTGCGATTGCCATGCATGCGTGGGTGCAGCGGTATGCGGAGATTTCGGGGGCGGGGCGGGAGTAGGGGCCCGGGGAGGCGGGCCCGGGCCCCCAGGGAGGCGGGCCCGGGCCCCGGGGAGGGCTGGGGTTCTGCGGTAGGTGGGGCAGCGCGTGGGGGCGTGCAGCGGGTGGACACCTGCGGCGGTTTTCCCTACCCGCCCCTTCCCGTAACCGGGGGCTCCGCCCCTCCCGGACCCCGCTCCTCAAGCATCGGAGAGGCTGATCGGGGAGCCCGGAAGATGATTGGGCGGAGGAGCGGAGGATTACGCCTGGCGGCGGACTTCCACCATGCGGAAGCGGCTTGCTACGAAGGCTCCGTCGCACAGGGCCGCGTTGGCTGCCGGGTTGCCGCCCGAACCGTGGAAGTCGGAGAACGCCGCGGTCTGGTTGACGTACACCCCGCCGGTCAGGTTCAGCGAGAGCTGGGCCGACTCTTCCAGGCAGACGTCCTCCACCGCGCGCTCCACCTCCGGTGAGGTGGTGTACGCGCCTACCGTCATCGCGCCCTTGTCACGGATCGTGCGGCGGAGCAGTTCCACGGCGTCGTCCGTCGAGTCGACCGCTACTGCGAAGGAGACCGGTCCGAAGCACTCCGACAGGTAGTGCTCCTCGTCGTCGGGCTTGGTGCCGTCCAGTTTGACGACGACGGGGGTGCGGACCACGGCGCCGGGGAATTCCGGGTTGGTCACCTCGCGGGAGGGCAGGGCGACTTCGCCCAGTTCCGCGGCTGCCTCCAGGCGGGCCTTCACAGCGGGGTTGACCAGGGCGCCGAGCAGTGCGTTCGCCCGGGCGTCGTCGCCCAGCAGCCCGTTGACCGCGGCGGCGATGTCGTCGACGACTTCGTCGTACGTCTTTTCGCCGGCATCGGTCGTGACGCCGTCCCGGGGGATCAGCAGGTTCTGCGGGGTGGTGCACATCTGGCCGCTGTACAGCGAGAGGGAGAACGCCAGGTTGGCGAGCATGCCCTGGTAGTTGTCGGTGGAGTCGAGGACGATCGTGTTGACTCCGGCCTTCTCCGTGTAGACCTGGGCCTGGCGGGCGTTGGTCTCCAGCCAGTCGCCGAAGGCGGTGGATCCGGTGTAGTCGATGATCTTGATCTCGGGGCGGACCGCGAGGGTCTTCGCGATGCCTTCGCCCGGCCGTTCGGCCGCCAGAGCTACCAGGTTGGGATCGAAGCCCGCCTCGACGAGCACCTCGCGGGCCAGCTGCACCGTGAGCGCGAGCGGAAGCACGGCGCGCGGGTGCGGCTTGACCAGGACGGGGTTGCCGGTGGCCAGGGAGGCGAAGAGGCCCGGATAGCCGTTCCATGTGGGGAACGTGTTGCAGCCGATCAGGAGCGAGATGCCGCGGGGTGCCGCAGTGAACGACTTGTGCAGTTGGAGCGGGTCGCGCTTGCCCTGCGGCTTGGACCAGCCGGCGCTCTGCGGGGTGCGGATCTGCTCCTCGTACGCGTACGCCACCGCCTCCAGGCCGCGGTCCTGAGCGTGCGGGCCGCCCGCCTGGAACGCCATCATGAAGGCCTGGCCGCTGGTGTGCATCACGGCGTGGCCGAACTCATGGGTCCTGGCACTGATCCGCGCCAGGATTTCCAGACAGAGCAGGGCCCTGGTCTCGGGGCCCGCCGCACGCCAGGCGGCCATTCCCGTACGCATCGCCGGCAGCAGGACGTCCAGGTCGGCGTGCGGATATTCGACGCCGAGCTCCGGTCCGTACGGAGAAGTCTCTCCGCCTGTCCAGCCGTCGGTGCCCGGCTGGCCGAGGTCGAGCCGGGTGTGCAGCACGGCGTCGAAGGCCGCCTTGCCCTCGGCGGCGCTCAGGCTGCCGGGGGCGCCGCCCTCGCCGTATGCCTTCGGATGCTCGGGATGCGGGGACCAGTAGGCGCGCGTACGGATCGCGTCGAGGGCCTGGTCGAGCGTGGGGCGGTGCTTCTCGGACAGCAGGTGCGGGGAGAGCTCGGCGGCCATGACGGACCAACTCCTCATCGAGCTGGGCAGGGACGGGCGGACAGAGTTAGAGTAACCGAACGATCGGTCGGGACAAGGGGGCCCGCCAAACCTGTGGACAACTCGTAGGGGAGGATCGCGGACATGACCACGGCCAAGCGGGACACGTACACCCCGGAGACTCTGCTCACCGTCGCCGTCCGTGTCTTCAACGAGCGCGGCTACGACGGCACGTCCATGGAGCATCTCTCCAAGGCGGCGGGCATCTCCAAGTCGTCCATCTATCACCATGTCGCGGGCAAGGAGGAACTGCTCCGCCGTGCGGTCAGCCGGGCGCTGGACGGGCTCTTCGGAATCCTCGACGAGCCGGGAGCGACGCAGGGGCGTGCGATCGAGCGGGTCGAGTACGTCACCCGCCGTACCGTCGATGTGCTGATAGCCGAACTGCCCTACGTCACGCTGCTGCTGCGCGTACGGGGCAATACGAAGACCGAGCGCTGGGCCATGGAGCGGCGGCGCGAGTTCGACCATCGGGTGACCGATCTGCTCAGGGCGGCGGTCGCGGACGGCGATCTCCGCTCCGACGTGGACATACGGCTGGTGACACGGCTGCTCTTCGGGATGGTCAACTCCCTGGTGGAGTGGTATCGGCCGCAACCGGACGGCGGCGTCGACGGGGAGCGGCTGGCGGACACGCTCGTCCGGGTGGCCTTCGAGGGGATGCGGTCCAGCCACTGAGCCGTTGACGGCCGGACAGGCCCAGACCACCATCCTTCGGCATGGCCGCTGTCTTGCGTGCTCCTGTTCTGCGTGTTCCCGGGATCCTGTCCGCTGCCGTGCTGCTTGCGGCCGTGTCGCTGACCGGATGCGGTGGAGGCGACGGTGACGGAGGGGCCGGCGCGGACGGGCGCGGCGCCCGGAGTGCGACCGAGGCCGCGGCGCCGGACGATTTCGGCTGTCTGACGTCGGAGGAGGCGAAGGCTGCTTCCCTCACCTTCAAGTCCGCGGACGGAACCGAGACTGGCGCCTATGCACCGGGCGGTGCGAGCGGCGGCGGGACCGGCGCGGGGTTCGTGCTCGCGCACCAGTCCGACGGCACCGCCTGCCAGTGGAAGGACAAGGCCGACGAACTGCACCGGGTCGGCTATCGGGTGCTCGCGGTCAATTCGGCGGGCCAGGAGGTCTCCGAGATCGTCGGGGCGGCCGGGTACCTGCGCGACAAGGGCGCGAAGAAGCTGCTGCTGATGGGGGCGTCCAAGGGAGGTACCGCTGTGCTCACCGCTGCGCCTGCCATACGGCCGCAGCCGGACGCGGTGATCGCGCTCTCCGCGCCGACGGTGTACTCCGCAATGAACGCTCTGGACGCCGTCCCGAGGCTGACCGCGCCGGTGCTCTACATGGCCGCCGAGTACGACGAGTCCTTCGGGGAGGATGCGAAGGCGCTGAACAAGGCCAGCACCAAGGCGTCGGAGCACAAGCTGATCTACGTCAGGGGTGCGGGCGAGCACGGGGTGGCGCTGCTCGACAGCGTGAAGAACTGGGCCACGGTCCAGGCATTCCTCAAGAAGTACGGTTCCTGAAGAAGTTCCGGTCCCGATTCGGATTGCTGGTTTCTGTTCGCCGGTTCCCGTCAGGTCAGCTCGGTGGGTCTGGCCGGGCCCGGGGTCAGGTCCGTCTCCTCGAACACCAGAAGTGTGCGGGTGGAGAGCACCTCCGGGATGGCCTGGATCCTGGTCAGGACCAGCTCGCGCAGCGACCGGTTGTCCGGGGTGTGCACCAGCAACAGGACATCGAAGTCGCCGCTGACCAGTGCGATGTGCGTGGCCCCCGGCAGCGCCTGGAGCTGCTCGCGCACGGTGCGCCATGAATTCTGGACGATCTTGAGAGTGATGTACGCGGAGGCGCCCTGCCCCGCCCGCTCATGGTTCACACGCGCGCTGAAACCGCGGATCACGCCGTCGTCGATGAGCCTATTGATCCGGGCATAGGCGTTGGCCCGGGACACATGGACGCGATCGGCCACCGACCGTATCGAGGCACGTCCGTCCGTCTGGAGCAGTCGCAGGATGTAGCGGTCGATGGCGTCGAGCGGGCGCGCGGGCGGAACCTGGCCGGGGTCCTCGCCCCCGTCGGCCATTTGTTCAGCTGACATGTGCCCCCGCCTCCCTGTCCTGGACGACCTGCCCCTATCCCAGGCTGTGGAGAACCGTTTGTCCACAGGCTGAAGGTGCCTGTAGCCAAAATGCGCTCGCGACCGAACAATCGGTAGGTGAGGCGCACCACATCCGTGCCTCGGACAGCGTTCGACATTTCGATGTATTTCGACACCCCTCGAATCGGACGATCCCCCGATGTCGCCAGACGCCGCTCGAAAACCCCTCGATGCCAGGAGGTGCTTGTCATGACGGTCCAAGAGCTGCCCGGCGCGGCCGCTTACCGGCCCACGCCGCCCCCGGCCTGGAAGCCGCTCACCGATCCCGCGCCGCTGCTCCCGGACCCCGAGCCGTACCGCGTGCTCGGTACGGACGCCGTGGCCGATGCCGACCCCGAACTGCTGCTGCGGCTCTACACGGAGCTGGTGCGCGGACGGCGATACAACGCGCAGGCCACCGCTCTCACCAAGCAGGGCCGGCTCGCCGTCTACCCGTCGAGCACGGGGCAGGAGGCCTGCGAGATAGCGGCCGCGCTGGTGCTGGAGGAGCGGGACTGGCTCTTTCCCAGCTATCGCGACACGCTGGCGGCCGTGGCGCGCGGCCTGGACCCGGTCGAGGCACTGACGCTGCTGCGCGGCGACCGGCACACCGGTTACGACCCGCGCGAGCACCGCATCGCCCCGCTCTGCACGCCCCTCGCCACCCAGCTGCCGCACGCGGTGGGCCTGGCACACGCGGCGCGCCTCAAGGGCGACGACGTGGTGGCGCTGGCCATGGTCGGGGACGGCGGGACCAGCGAGGGTGATTTCCACGAGGCGCTGAATTTCGCGGCCGTCTGGCGGGCCCCGGTGGTCTTCCTCGTACAGAACAACGGCTTCGCGATCTCCGTACCGCTGGCCAAGCAGACCGCGGCCCCGTCCCTGGCGCACAAGGCCGTGGGATACGGGATGCCGGGCCGGCTGGTGGACGGCAATGACGCGGCGGCCGTGCACCAAGTCCTCGGTGAGGCGGTCGCGCGGGCCCGGAGTGGTGGCGGTCCTACGCTCGTCGAGGCGGTGACGTACCGCATGGATGCCCATACGAACGCAGACGACGCCACGCGCTACCGCGTCGACAGCGAAGTGGAGGCGTGGCGTGCACACGATCCCATCCAGCTCCTGGAACGGGAGCTGACCGGACGGGGGTTGCTCGGCGACGACGGGATCGAGGAGGCGCGCGCGGCCGCGGAGCGGATGGCTGCCGCTCTGCGCGAGCGGATGAACGCCGATCCGGTGCTCGACCCGATGGATCTCTTCGCCCATGTCTACGCGGAGCAGACCACGCAGCTACGGGAACAGGCCGCCCGGTTGCGTGTCGAGCTGGAGGCCGAGCAGGACCGGCACGGCCACGACGACCTGGAGGAAGGGCGATGACCACCGCAGCGGCGCCGGCCGGAGAGCGGACGGCGAAGGCCAAACCCGCCACCATGGCGCAGGCGCTCGGGCGAGCGCTGCGCGACTCGATGGCCGAGGACCCGACGGTGCATGTTCTCGGCGAGGACGTCGGCACGCTCGGTGGGGTCTTCCGGATCACCGACGGTTTGGCGAAGGAGTTCGGCGAGGACCGTTGCACGGACACCCCGCTGGCCGAGGCGGGCATCCTCGGCACGGCCGTCGGCATGGCTATGTACGGGCTGCGGCCCGTGGTGGAAATGCAGTTCGACGCCTTTGCCTATCCGGCGTTCGAGCAGCTCATCAGCCATGTCGCAAAGATGCGGAACCGGACGGCCGGTGCCATGCCGTTGCCGATCACGGTCCGGGTGCCGTACGGCGGCGGGATCGGCGGGGTCGAGCATCACAGCGACTCCTCGGAGGCGTACTACATGGCGACGCCCGGCCTCCATGTCGTCACGCCCGCCACGGTCGAGGACGCGTACGGGCTGCTGAGGGCCTCGATCGCCTCCGACGATCCTGTGGTCTTCCTGGAGCCGAAGCGGCTCTACTGGTCGAAGGCGGACTGGTCGCCCGAGGCGCCGGTGGCCGTGGAACCGATCGGACGGGCTGTCGTCCGCCAGCCCGGGCGCAGCGCGACGCTGATCACGTATGGGCCGTCGCTGCCGGTCTGTATGGAGGCTGCGGAAGCGGCCGTCGAAGAGGGCTGGGATCTCGAAGTCGTCGACCTGCGCTCATTGGTGCCGTTCGACGACGAGACCGTTGCTGCTTCCGTGCGGCGTACGGGGCGCGCCGTCGTCGTCCATGAGTCCTCCGGTTTCGGCGGTCCGGGCGGCGAGATCGCGGCCCGGGTCACCGAGCGCTGTTTCCACCATCTGGAGGCGCCGGTGCTGCGGGTCACCGGGTTCGACATTCCGTATCCGCCGCCGATGCAGGAGCGGCACCATCTGCCGGGTGTGGACCGGGTGCTCGACGCGGTCGCCCGCCTGCAGTGGGAGGCGGAGAGCTGATGCCCCAGGTATTCGAATTCAAGCTGCCGGACCTCGGCGAGGGGCTCACCGAGGCGGAGATCGTGCGCTGGCTGGTGGAGGTCGGCGATGTCGTCGCCATCGACCAGCCGGTGGTCGAGGTCGAGACGGCCAAGGCGATGGTGGAGGTGCCATGCCCTTACGGGGGCGTGGTGACCGCGCGGTTCGGCGAGGAGGGAACGGAACTTCCCGTCGGGGCACCGCTGTTGACAGTGGCGGTGGGGTCCGAGGGAGCCTTGGGGGCAGTGGGGCCGGCGGACTCTGGGTCGGGCTCGGACGCGGGGGCTGGAGCGGTGGTATCGGCTGTGGGGTCGGGGGCCGGTTCAGACGGGGCGGGTTCCGGGTCCGGTTCTGGGGCCGGTGAGGCGGAGGCGTCCGGCAATGTGCTGGTCGGGTACGGGACGGGCGCACCGGTGGCGCGCCGTCGACGGGTCCGTCCCGAGGCGATGGCGGCGCCTGTTGCCGCACATGTGACGGCTGCGGCTGCTCCGGACGCGGTGCAGGGGCCGGTGGCCGTCGTCTCCCCGCTGGTGCGGAAGCTGGCGCGGCAGCATGATCTTGATCTGCGGCAGCTGGCGGGTTCCGGGCCCGACGGGCTGATCCTGCGGGCCGATGTCGAATCCGCCATCAGGGCACTCACAGACGGGGCGGCCGCTCCCACGCCGGCCTCGGCCGCGGTCTCGGTGCCGGAGTCGCTGCCTCCGGTACGGCCGTCGGTGGCGCGGCCGGCTGCGAGTCCGGCCGTGGAGCGGATTCCGTTGCGCGGTGTACGCGGCGCGGTCGCCGACAAGTTGGCGCGCAGCCGACGGGAGATCCCCGATGCCACGTGCTGGGTCGACGCCGACGCCACCGAGCTGATGAAGGCCAGATCCGCGATGAACAGTGCCGGTGGCCCGGCCGCCGGGCCCAAGATGTCGGTGCTCGCCCTGCTGGCGCGTATCTGCACCGCTGCGCTGGCCCGGTTCCCCGAGCTCAACTCCACGGTGGACCTGGAGGCACGGGAGATCGTGCGGCTTCCGGAGGTCCATCTCGGGTTCGCCGCCCAGACCGAGCGGGGCCTGGTTGTCCCCGTCGTACGGGACGCGCAGGCCCGGAACGCGGAGTCGATCGGGGCCGAGATCGCCCGGCTGACCGAGGCGGCCCGGACCGGGAGGCTGACCCCGGCGGAGCTGACCGGCGGCACGTTCACGCTGAACAACTACGGGGTGTTCGGAGTCGACGGTTCGACCCCGATCATCAACCACCCGGAGGCGGCGATGCTGGGTGTCGGCCGGATCGTGCCCAAGCCGTGGGTGCACGAGGGCGAGCTGGCCGTACGCCAGGTCGTCCAGCTCTCGCTGACCTTCGACCACCGGGTCTGCGACGGCGGTACGGCGGGTGGCTTCCTGCGCTACGTGGCCGACTGTGTGGAGCAACCAGCGGTGCTGCTGCGCACGTTGTAGGCGCAAAAGGGCGCGGGCTCCCGTTTCCTCCCCTCACTGATCCACTGGATTGCGGACGGGGAGGATCAACGGGAGGCTGCGGCCCGCATACTCGGATACATGACCGCGTATGACGCCATCGTCCTTGCAGGAGGGGCCGCCCAGCGGCTCGGCGGCGCCGACAAGCCCGGAATCCGGGTCGGTGGCCGTGCGCTGCTCGACCGGGTGCTGGCGGCCTGCGCCGATGCCTCGACCACCGTGGTGGTGGGCGGGCGGCGGCCCACCGTGCGCGCAGTGACCTGGACGCGGGAAGAACCACAGGGCGGCGGCCCGTTGGCCGCACTCGATGCCGGGGTCCGGCGCACGGCCGCGGACTGGGTTCTCGTACTATCCGCCGATCTGCCGTTCCTCGGGGAGAGCACGATCGGAGCGCTGCTGGCCGCCGCCGGTGAGGGGCAGCCGGAGGGAGCCCTGTGCACCGATCAGGGCGGTCGTGACCAGCCCCTCGTCGCCGTGTACCGTGCCGAACCGCTGCGCCGCGAGCTCGCCCTGCTCGCCACCGAGCACGGCAGTCTGTCCGGACTTCCCTTGCGGTTGCTGACGAATGAACTCGACCTTGCCCGGGTGGAGGCCGGCCCCCTCGCCTCCTTCGACTGCGACACCTGGGAGGACATCGCGTCGGCCCGGGCCCGTATCAGAGAGCATGGGACCGTGCTGGACGAGTGGATCAACGCAGTCAAGAACGAACTGGGCATCGAACTCGACGTCGACACCGACGTCCTGCTCGATCTCGCCCGTGACGCCGCCCACGGCGTCGCCCGGCCCGCCGCGCCCCTGACGACCTTCCTGGTCGGGTACGCGGCGGCGAAGGCGAGCAGCGACGGACCGGCGGCGGTGGCCGAGGCCGCCCGCAAGGCTGCCGCGCTCGCACTTCGGTGGGCGGACGAGAACGAGACGCAATGACAGCCCATAACGGCAGGTCCGACCCACCTCCGGCGGCCGACGTCGCGTCGATGGACGTCGGGCCCTCGGCGGGCGTGGGACCCTCGGCAGGTGTCGGGCCTTCGGCCCGTGACCGTCCGCCGTCGGCCGAACGAGGGCTGGATGCGGGCGATCGGTCGTCGGCCACCCATTCATCCTCGACAGCCGGTTCGTCTTCGGCGGCCAACCCGTCGTCAGGGGTCAACTTGTCCTCGGCGAGCGACCGTCCTGCGACGGCGGTGCGAGGCCTGACTCCGGAGGAGCTGCGGGCTGCCGAGGAGGATTGGGCTGTTGAACAGGCCCTCGCTCTGGTCGGGCGCCAGTCGTCAGGTGAGCCCCACCCCGCACGTCGACCTCAGTCCGCGGATCAGCTCCATTTCGCGGATCAGCCCCACTTCATGGACTTCGGCTCCTCGGGGCAGCCGAACGCCACGGGCCGGCCCCACCCCACGGAAAGATCTGCGTCCGCATTCCAGTTCCCGCCCTCGCCCCCGGACCAGAGCGCCGGCCGGCCCCACAGGCGTGACCGGCGCAGGCAGGCTGCACCTTGGCGGGAGGCGCGTGCCCTCGCCGCACGGTCGGGCCGGAACGCTCCCGCCCGCGTCCGGCGACTCCCCCTCGACCAGGCGCTCGGACACGTACTCGCCGAGCCGCTCGTCGCGCTCACCGATCTGCCGTCCTTCGACACCTCTGCCATGGATGGCTGGGTCGTCACCGGACCGGGTCCATGGACCATCCGCGAGGTCGAAGGAGCAGGAAAGGAGAAGGGTTCCGGGGACACGGGTGTGGGTCCGCGCCCAGGCCAGGTTCTGGGCATCCTTGCCGGGCACAGCACCCCCATCACGCTCCCCGACGGCGATGCCGTACGGATCGCCACCGGCGCCCGCATCCCGGCGGATGCCAACGCCGTGATCCGCAGCGAGCACGCTCACGTGGACGAGGCCAAGGGGCTGCTCCACGCGAAGCAGCGGGTGCTCCCCGGACAGGACATCAGGCCCCGTGGTCAGGAATGTCGTTCCGGCGATCAGCTCCTGCCCGCCGGGGCCCTGGTGACGCCCGCTGTCCTCGGTCTGGCCGCCGCTGCCGGCTACGACGAGCTCGTCACTGTCCCCCGTCCTCGCGTCGATGTCCTCGTCCTCGGTGACGAACTGCTGACCAGCGGTCTGCCGCACGACGGGTTGATCCGCGACGCGCTGGGCCCGATGATCGGCCCCTGGGTGCGAGCGCTGGGCGCCGAGGTCTCCGCCCCGCAGCGCCTCGGCGACGACGTGGCGGCCCTCCGGCGCGCCCTCACCACCTCGGACGCCGATCTGGTCATCACCACCGGCGGTACCGCCTCGGGCCCTGTCGACCACGTCCACCCGGTCCTTGCCGAGATCGGGGCCGAGTTGCTGGTCGACGGCGTCGCGGTCCGCCCCGGTCACCCGATGCTGCTGGCCAGGCTCAAGACAGAGGGTTCAGACGTGGGCCCGTATCTCGTCGGACTGCCCGGCAATCCCCTGGCCGCCGTCTCCGGGCTCCTCACGCTCGCTGAACCGCTGCTCCGCGGGCTGGCCGGCCTTGTGCCGGAGACGGCGTACCGGGTCGTCGTACGCGACGAGGTGCACGGGCACCCGCACGACACCCGTCTGGTGCCTGTCGTCCACCGCACAGGCAGTACCGGCGACAGCGCCGGCTACCTCGGCGACGCGGGAACCGGCAGCAGTGCCGAGCACGTCATACCGCTGCACTACAACGGTCCGGCGATGCTCCGAGGAATTGCCGCGGCGGACGGGCTGGCCGTCGTACCACCAGGCGGGGTACGGTCCGGCACCGAGGTGGAGATCCTCGACTTGCCGTGGGCCTCGGCGACGCCGTGGACGGAAGGGTGTTTCACGTGAAACTTCCCGGCCACGATGCGATGGCCAGGCGCGCCGACGAGCATGTCGCACCCACGCGGGTGCAGCTCCCGCGCAGGGTCGTCCAAGGACCGGCGCGGCAGGTCGCCAAGCGGCTGATGATGGCGTTGATAGTGCTTGCCGCCACCGTGCTGATCGTCTGGCTCGACCGCAGTGGATATCACGACGCCGCCGATGGCAACGTCGACCTGCTGGACGCGGTGTACTACGCGACGGTCACCCTCTCCACCACCGGCTACGGCGACATCACCCCGTACGGGGACGTCGCCCGGCTCACCAATGTGGTGCTCGTGACACCGCTGCGGGTGCTCTTCCTGATCATCCTGGTCGGCACCACTCTCGAGGTCCTTACGGAACGGACCCGGGAGGACTTTCGGCTGAAGCGTTGGAGAACCAACTTGCGTGACCACACCGTTGTCGTCGGCTTCGGCACGAAGGGCCGTTCGGCCATCCAGACCCTGCGGGCCACCGGCCTGAAGAAGGAACAGATCGTCATCGTCGACCCCGCGACCAAGGTGATCGAGATCGCCAACGCCGAAGGGTTCGTGGGCGTGGTCGGCGACGCGACGCGCAGCGAGGTGCTGTTGCGGGCCGAGCTCCAGAAGGCGCGTCAGATCATCATCGCCACCCAGCGCGACGACACGGCGGTGCTGGTGGCGTTGACGGCGCGGCAGCTCAACCGCGGCGCGAAGATCGTGGCCGCGGTGCGCGAGGAGGAGAACGCCCCACTGCTCCGGCAGTCCGGCGCCGATGCTGTGATCACCAGCGCCAGCGCGGCGGGCCGGCTGCTCGGCCTCTCCGTCCTCAGCCCCAGTGCGGGCACGGTGATGGAGGACCTGATCCAGCAGGGCAGCGGTCTCGATCTCGTCGAACGGCCGGTGATAAAGGCCGAGGTGGGCAAGAGCGTCCGGGAGACCGACGATCTCGTGGTCAGCGTGTTGCGGGGGCATCGGCTGATCGGATACGACGATCCGGCTGCCAGTCCACTTCAGTTGACGGACCGTTTGATCACCATCGTGCGTGCCTCGAACGAACCACCGCAGAGCAACCCCGCTACGGGCACGCCGCGCCCGTAGCCGGGTCTCGCGCCGCGCCCGTAGCCCAGGCATCGCGCGGCACGGTTCGCTTCCGTCGGCCCGGCCCACCGGCCGCGGTGTCGCCCGGCCCGCCGCCCAAGGTGTCGCCCCGCCAGTCCACATGGTGTCGCCCGGCCTCCCGGCGCCATGGCGTCGCCCGCCCCGCGCCACGGAGTAGCCTCGCCGCCATGTATGCGATCACGATCCCCGAACCCGGTGGCCCCGAAGCGCTGGTATGGGCCGAGGTGCCAGATCCGGTAGCCGGCGAGGGCGAGGTTCTCGTCGATGTCGTGTCCAGCGCGGTCAATCGCGCCGACGTGCTGCAGCGGCAGGGGTTCTACAACCCGCCGCCCGGCGCCTCCCCGTACCCGGGCCTGGAGTGCGCGGGCCGCATCTCGGCGATCGGGCCCGGTGTCACCGGCTGGTCGGTCGGCGACGAGGTCTGTGCGCTGCTCGCAGGCGGCGGTTACGCGGAGAAGGTCGCCGTACCCGCCGGGCAGCTGCTGCCCGTACCGGACGGGGTAGACCTGACTCTTGCTGCGGCGCTGCCCGAGGTGACGGCCACGGTCTGGTCGAACGTGTTCATGGTGGCCCATCTGCGCCCCGGCGAGACGCTGTTGGTGCACGGCGGGTCCAGCGGCATCGGCACGATGGCGATCCAGCTCGCCAAGGCCGTGGGCGCAACGGTTGCGGTGACCGCGGGCGGACCGGAGAAGCTCGCGCGCTGTGCGGAGCTCGGGGCCGACATCCTGATCGACTACCGGGAACAGGACTTCGTCGAGGAGCTGCGCAAGGCGACGGACGGGGCCGGGGCGGATGTCATCCTCGACATCGTCGGTGCGAAGTACCTGGACCGGAACGTGAAGGCACTCGCCGTCAACGGCCGGCTTGCCATCATCGGCCTCCAGGGCGGCGTCAAGGGCGAGCTGAATCTGAGCGCCCTCCTGAACAAGCGGGCCGCCATCACCGCGACCTCGCTGCGTGGCCGTCCGCTCGCCGAGAAGGCCGCCATCGTCGCTGCCGTACGTGAGCACGTCTGGCCGCTGATCGCCGACGGTGTCATCCGGCCGATCGTGGACCGCACGCTGCCGATGCCCGATGCCGCCGAGGCTCACCGGGTGCTGGAGTCCAGCGCACACATCGGAAAGGTGCTTCTGCAGACCCCCGTGGGCTGACGCGCACCCCGCCACCGAGCACACGCAACGGGGCCCGGCACACAGGTCGTCGACCATGTGCGCCGGGCCTCGGTGTTGCTACGTGATCGAGGTGTACGAACCAATTGCGATGTACGGACTAGAGATACGGGCCCGACCGGATGGCCCCGTGGTGGTCCCCGCTGCCGTCCTCGTCCTCGTGCCCGCTCCCCGGCGGAAGGGCGCGGCGCATCTGTTCCAGCTGGGCCCGCGCCGCCATCTGCTGGGCGAACAGCGCCGTCTGGATGCCGTGGAAGAGGCCCTCCAGCCAGCCCACCAACTGGGCCTGCGCAATCCGGAGTTCCGCCTCGGAGGGCACCGACTCGTCGGTGAACGGCAGGGAGAGCCGCTCCAGCTCCTCCACCAGCTCCGGCGCGAGGCCGTCCTCAAGCTCCTTCACGGAGCTTGCGTGGATCTCCTTGAGCCTGACCCGGCTCGCCTCGTCGAGAGGAGCCGCCCTGACCTCCTCCAGGAGCTGCTTGATCATGCTGCCGATGCGCATGACCTTCGCGGGCTGTTCGACCATCTCCGTCACCGGGACCTCACGCGATTCGTCGTCAGTGCCACCGCCGCCGATCGCCATGCCGTCCTGCCCCACCACGAGGACTTGGGGGTGCTCCTGCGACCGTTCATTCCTCGGCATCTCCATGGCGCCATTGTCTCGCACACCTGCCGTACAACACGGTGGTGCCCCCGCGAACGGTAGATCCACCGTTTTCGAGGGCACCGAATCAGCCGGTCAGGCCACTGACCGCACCGCCCGTGTCATCATCCGGCCCGCCGTGCCAGCGCCAGGCGCGACCGCGTGAACGCCGCCGCGAGCACCCCGGCCAGCAGCGGAATGCACACGACGAGCAGACCGATGGTCGCCCAGGGCAGCACGATCGGCGTGTACGCCGACTGCATGGGCTCGAGCCGCATCAGCTGCAACGCGTCGCGAAGGTCGACGAGCCGCAGCGCCACCGCAGGCACCAGACCCGCCAGTGTGCCCAGCACCACACCCGTGAGGGCCACCACCACGCACTGGAAGCCGGACAGTGAACGCCGCACCCGCGGGGGCGCGCCCACCGCGCTGAGCGTGTTGAGGTCGGCCTCCGCGTCGGCCTTGGCGAGACCGGTCGTGATCGCCGCCGCGCCCAGGGTCACCACTCCGGCGAACAGGGTCAGGATCAGCAGGATGGTGTCGTCGCGCGAGCCGGGGCCGTGATCGGACTTGACCCAGAGGCCGCCGCCGGCCTGCTCGATCGCGCCGGAGACCCGCTGGTCCTCGGCCTCCGTCGGCGGGTGGGAGACGGCGTACACGCTGCCGGACGGCTCGGTGTGCAGGCCGAGCCGCTCCGCGGTCCGCTGCGGAAGGATCATGCGAATCCCTGGGGTGGTCGCGTACTTCGTGGGGGCCACGTACACCTTCAGCCGGTCCGTGGTGGTCCGTGCCTTGCCCGGGTGGAGCTTCCGGTTCTTCTTGTCGCGGTCGTTGTACTTGTGGAAGGCCTTGAGGGTGACCTCACCGTTCTTCGCGTACGCCGGGTTGAGCAGCACCGGTGTGCCCGCGGCCAGGGCCTTGGCGGCTGCCGGGTCGTCGAGCTTCACGTACGTGCTGAGCATGGCCGCGTCCGCCACGATGATCTTGTTCTCATCCGTACCGAAGGAGGTGAAGTTTATGTACTCGTCCAGACAGGCGGGGGAGAGCCTCAGCTTCTTGTGCTCGTCGGAGGAGAGCCGCGCGGCGAGTTCCTTGGCGCCCTTGCCCTTGAGCGGGCAGCTGCGGCCCTTGCCGGTGGGCTTGATCATCTCCAGGGTGCCGCAGCCGTTCTCCTCCGAGGAGTAGACGATGCAGTCGCTGCCTGCCCAGGCCCGTCCGTAGTCGGCGTGCCCGCCGGTGACGGCCATGTTCTGCTCGACGGCGGCCCGGGCCAGCGGGAGCCGCTCGACCGCCTTGGCGTCGGAGGACGTGATGACGACGGTCCCCTTCGTGAGTATGGGGGTGTAGTCGGCCTCGGCCCCGGCCAGGTCGCTGGCCATGTACGTGGCGATGGCCACCGAACCCGCGACGGCCGCCATCACCGCGGCGACCGCGGGAGCGGTACGGCCGCGGTTGCGGGCCGCGTCGCGCAGTGCCATCCGCGGCGAGAGCGGCAGCCTGCGGCCGAGCCGTCCGAGGAAGCCGACGATCACCGGGATGCAGGCGAGCAGCCCGAGCTCGGCGACGACCGATCCGCCGGCGACCAGCGTCTTGTCCCCGCTGGTGCCGCCATAGACGGCGGCGGCGCAACCGATGGCCAGTACGCAGGCGCCCACGACGGGCAGCACCCGGGAGGAGCGGCGGACGCCGCGGCGGCCGGTGAGCGACTCCAGTACGGACTGCCGGCTCGCCACGATCGCCGGGGCGAACGCCGCCAGGAGACCGGTGACCAGGCCGATCACAGCGATGACCAGCAGCTCCGTCGGCTTCAGGGAGAGGGAACCGAAACGCTGTCCGGACCACCCCTCGATCATGGGGCGGAACGCCGCAGTGAGCCCGAGTCCGGCCACCACACCGGCCACGGCTCCGACGCCGCCGAGCACGAGACCGCCGCCGAGCACCACGGCCCGGACATGGCGCCGGTCCCCGCCGCAGGTGCCGAGAAGGCCGAGCTGGCGGCGGGAGCGGCGCGCACCGACCGCGAAGGCCGGTCCGGCGAGCAGCACGATCTCCAGGACCGCCATGGCGATCACGGTGACGAGGGCCGCACTCAGCTCGCCGGAACTGTCCGAGTACGTGTCGGGGTTCTTCTTGGCCAGCGGGACCTCGGAGTCCGGCGGCGGGTCGAGGACGACCTGACGGGACGTGACGAGAACGCCCGACTTATTTGCCTCCATGACGTGCGGCCAGGTCACGCCCGCCCCTTCGGGGCCCTTGACCAGCCAGTTCTTGGAGCCGGTGTTCGGCGGCAGCACCTTCTTGTCGTGGGCGGCCCTGGCCTTCCACGGGGCGATGACCGCTCCCGGGTCGGCGTACAGCGCCTTGGCCTTCAGGTTGTCCGGCATCTCGAGCACACCGGTGATCCTGTACTTCTGACCGGAGTTGCGCACGGTGGTGGTCGAACCGACGTGCAGTCCGGTCGACTTCAGGAACGGCTCGGTGGCGGCCACCTCGCCCTTACCGTGCGGGTAGGCACCGCGCACCAGGTCGATCTTCCCGCGGGCCAGCTTGTCCGACGTGCGGAACTCGTAGATGTCGGTGTTGGCGATGCCGTACCCGGTGGTGATGCTCGCCGGGACGGACTGGATGCTGATCGCCCGTGAGCCCTTGGGGAATGTGGTCCTGACGTCGATCGAGGGGCCGGTGTCGTCCCACGGCGCGCTCTCGTCGGCCTGCTGGTACATGGCCCCGTCGGGCATCTGCTCGATGGGGCCGATCCGCTGGTCGCTGAAGAGGGCGTCGGCGGAGCCCATCTCGCCCGTCAGCTGCTCGGCGGTGGTCGGTGTGACGCTGCGGTACGTCACATCGAGGGCCGTGACGCCGAGCACCGGTATCGCGATCATCGCGACCACCAGTGCGCTGCGGCCCTTGGCACGCATCGCGTCGCGCCTGGCTATGCGGAGGGAGGCGCGCCAGCCCGTGAAGACGCTCATTCGGCGCCCTCGGCGGCCAGCAGCGAGTCGGCGTCGGCGGTGAGTGTCTGGTCGACGATCGAACCGTCCCGGAGGAACACGACCCGGTCCGCCCAGGCGGCGTACCGCGGTTCGTGCGTCACCATGACGCCGGCCGCACCTTGGTCACAGCGGTTGCGCAGCAGCGCGAGCACGGCCTCGCCGGTCTCGGAGTCGAGCGCCCCGGTCGGTTCGTCGGCGAGCACGAGGCGCCGGTCCCCCACCAGCGCGCGGGCGATCGCGACGCGCTGCTGCTGACCGCCGGACATCTCGTCCGGGAACCGGTCGGCGATCTCCAGGAGCTTCAACTCCTCCAGCGCCGCGCGCGCCTCCTTGCGGGCCTTGCGTACGGAGACCCCGTCGAGCTCGCGCGGCAGGGCGATGTTCTCGGCGGCGGTGAGCGCCGGGATCAGGTTGTAGTCCTGGAAGACATAGCCGACGCTGCGGCGGCGCAGGGCTGCGACGCCCTTGCGGCCGAGGCCGGAGATGTCCTGGCCCTCGATGATGACCTGGCCGCTGGTCGCGGTGTCGAGACCGCCCGCGATGGTCAGCAGGGTCGACTTGCCGGAGCCGGAGGGGCCCATCACGGCGACGAGTTCACCGGCGTGCACGGAGAGGTCGATGCCACGCAGGGCGTGCACCTCGGCGATGCCGGTGCCGTGGGTGCGGGTGAGTGCTCGGAGTTCGAGCACCGGCGTATCGACCGGCAGCGGCGAGCCGGACGAGGACGCGGATCGGGACGGGGCGCGTGAGGACATGGTGGGTGGTTCCCCCTTGGAACGGGTCTGTGTGGCCGGCGCCGGACACGGAAGCGGTTCGTGGCCGGTGCCGGGTGCGTACGTGGCAGTCCGTCGTCGGCGCCCGGTGCGCACGTGGATGGTCTGAGGGCAGTGCCGGTTTCCGGGTGGCCGGTGGTCAGCGCCGGGTGCGTGGACGGGCGGTACGGGTCGGGGCGCGGTTGGCCGTACGTACCTCGGGCTCCGGCTCCGTGGCGGCGGCTTCGGCGAGGCGGACCAGCCGGGACTCGCAGTGATCCAGCCAGCGTGCCTCGGCCTCCGCCTGGAAGATCAGCTGCTCGAGCACGAGCAGCCAGGCGACCTCGTCGCGGTTGGCCGGGACATCGGCGAGGGCCTGTGCCTTGAGGCGGGTGTAGTCCTGCATCGCCTTCACGGTGTGGTGGCGCTGGGACTGGATGACGGCCCGGATGTCGACACCGGGCGCGCCGACCGCCATGGCGAGCTTGATGGCCAGCTCGTCGCGGGGCGGGGTGCTGCGGTCGACGGGCGTCTCGAACCAGCTCCGCAGCTCGGTGCGGCCGTCGTCGGTGATCGCGTAGAGGGCGTGTCCCTGGTCGTCCTCGTCGTCCTGGGCGACCAGGCCGTCGCGCTCCAGTCGGCTCAGCGTCGTGTACACCTGGCCGACGTTGAGCGGCCAGGTGGAGCCGGTGCGCGACTCGAATTCGGTGCGGAGCTGGGAGCCGTATCGGGGCCCCCGCTCCAGCAGGGCCAGTAGCCCGTGACGGATCGACATACTGAGTATGTATACCGAGTATGCTGCTCGACGCAAGCCCCGACCGGAGTGCGTGGGAGCTGGTGGGAGGCCGGTGGGTCGTCTCAGTTCGGGCGGCGCAAACGGAATGCCAGGAAGCCCAGCCCCACTCCTATCAGTGTGATTCCCGCGCCCAGCGACACCCGCTGCACCCGCTCCACGGACGGCCCGTCGAGGGCCTGTGGAGCGGGTCGGCCGGCCTCGGGGGACGTGCTCGCCGCCGGTGTCACGGCGTTCACCGGTGCCGGGTCGGTCGCTGCGGGCCGCGCGTCGGGCTCGTCGAACGAACTGTCCGCGGGGGTGAGCTCCCACGGCGGGAGCTGCCGCCCGGGCCGCAGCCGCCCCTCCCCGGCCTCACGCCCGGCGAGTGGGGGCTGCGCTGCGGGAGGTGGCGACCCTGCGTTCGCGGCGGCGGATGAAGGCGAGGTCGAGGGGGAGCCGGAGGCCGGGGAGGAGGGCCGTGGGGATGCCGGGGGTGCGGGGGCGGCCGAGGCGCCCCCCGAGGCGGTGGTCGTCGGTACGGCCGAAGGAGTGGCCGAACCCTTGCCTGACGATTCGACACCGAGGGAGGCGGAAGGCGGGGTGGAAGGCCCGGCCGACGCGGTTGTGGGCGGCGTCACCGGAGTGCTGGCCGTCCCCGGCGTCCCGCCGGGGGTGCGCCGGTCGGCGTGCGCCACGCCGGTTGCGCCCCCCAGCGCCGCGCCCGCCGTCAATATGAGGCAGGCCACACACCTTGTGGACCGTGGGGGGAGAAGTCCTTGAGCCATGAGGTCAGCGTCACATGTGACGATATGTCCGGCATCTCGGATATGTGGCGACCCCAGGAGGTGCCGTCACGCGTATGCGGCCCGGGAGCCCGCCCTCACATGTACCGGGCCGTCGCTTCCGTGTACCCGCGTACGCCTCCGGTCAGGCCGGGTCGCCCGTCGCGATGCGCAGCTCGAAGTGGGCGCCCGACTGGGGCACGGCCGTTCCGGGGGTGGGGAACTGGTCGATGACCTGATCCTCCGCGTACGTGTTCCCCGGCACCTTGATCGGCTTGATGGTCCAGCCCGCCGCGTCCGCGCACGCCTTCGCCGAGAGGATGTCCTTGTAGAGGAAGCTCGGTGCGTTGACCTTGCTCGGGTCGTCGCTGTCCTCCAACGCGTTCATGCAGTCCTCGGTCTTCATCGTCCGGTTCCGCTCCGGATCCTTGTGCTCGCTCGTGGCCGGCGATTCACTCGCGGAGTTGTTGCCGTCCGTACCCGGGTCGCCCTTCAGCGAGAGCACCGTGATCAGCCCGCCGATCGCAATCAGCGCGACCACGATCGAGCCCACGATCACCGGCGTGTTCCGCTTGGAGCCACCCGCGCCGGAGCCGGAGTAGGTCTGCGGCGCGATCGTGTAGGGCGGTGGGGTCTGCTGCTGCATCGGGGACATCGGCGCCTGGCTCTGGTACGCCGGAGCCGACTGCGGATAGCCGTACGACGGAGCGGGCGCCGGGGTCGGCGGACCGTACGGCCCTGACTGGGCACCCGACTGGTACGGGCCCGGCTGGTACGGCGTCTGGACGTTCTGCGGCACCGGGGTGGACTGGTCGACCGGCGGGAAGACCGCCGAGCCGACGCCCGATCCGCTGTTCGACGGCGCGCCGCCGCCCGCGACGATCACCGGGGCGCCCGTCTGCCCGCTCGCGTTCAGCACGCGTGCGATCTCGTCCTGCATCGCCGCGGCGCTCGGGAAGCGCTCGTTCGGGTTCTTCTTCAGCGCGCGGGCGACGAGCGCGTCCATCGCCGGGGTGATCGACCGGTTGATGGTGGAGGGCGCGACAGGCTCCTCCTGGACGTGCGCGTATGCGATGGCGAGCGGCGAGTCCGCGTCGAACGGGATGCGTCCGGTCAGCAGCTGGAACAGCATGATGCCGACCGAGTACAGGTCGGAGCGCGCGTCCACCCCGCGGCCCAGGGCCTGCTCGGGGGAGAGGTACTGCGGGGTGCCGACGACCATGCCGGTCTGCGTCATCGATGTGACGCCCGACTGCATGGCGCGGGCGATGCCGAAGTCCATGACCTTCACGACACCGCGCTTGGTCACCATCACGTTGCCGGGCTTGATGTCGCGGTGGACCAGGCCCATCTCGTGGCTGGTGTCCAGCGCGGCCAGGACGTCGGCCGTCACCTTGAGCGCCCTGTCGGCCGGCATCGCACCGTAATTCCGGATGTCCGCCTGGAGCACGGAGCCGAGCGGCTGCCCCTCCACGTACTCCATGACGATGTACGGCATCAGCGCGCCGCCGAGCTCGTCCTCGCCGGTGTCGAAGACCGAGACGATGTTGGTGTGCTGCAGTTTGGCAACGGCCTGCGCCTCGCGCCGGAACCGCTCACGGAAGGACTGTTCGCGGCCCAGCTCCGTGTGCAGCGTCTTGATCGCGACCTGGCGGTCCAGTGCGGAGTCGTACGCCAGATATACGGACGCCATCCCGCCCTCGCCGAGCAGGTCGCGAAGCTGGTACCGGCCGCCGGCGACCGAACCGCCCGCATAGCGCCCCTGAGCGCCGTCCTGGCTCATGACTTGCTTCCCCCTCGGCGCGCGACTGACGCGATGATCCCTATTTACGCGCCAAGTCTGCCCGAGGGGTACGACACGTCAAGCCAGGTGCCCGTTCCGTGACCCTACGCACAAGAAGCGTCTCGGAAGCGTTACAGGAACCGCATGGAATTTGCGCGCGCGGCACGCCGGCCGGTTGGATGACCCGTCCCTCTCGGAAACGGTGTGTCCGGCGGAGGCTGTAGCGTGACGTGGCAATGCAGCTAGACACCGTGAGAACCCGCGGACGCGCGGACAGATACGACGGCGAGGACTGATGGCACCCGATTCCGAAGCAAACGGCGGCGGAGTTTCGGATGGCACCGACTCCTGGGGCATCGACGGCGTCGTCGGTGACGGGCGCTACCGAATGACCCACCGGCTCGGCCGGGGCGGCATGGCAGAGGTCTTCGCGGCCGAGGACGTCAGGCTGGGACGTACGGTCGCAGTGAAACTCCTGCGTTCCGATCTCGCCGAGGACCCGGTCTCCAAGGCCCGGTTCACGCGCGAGGCACAGTCGGTCGCGGGCCTCAACCACCATGCGATCGTCGCCGTGTACGACTCGGGCGAGGACGTCGTGGGCGGCCAGACCGTCCCCTACATCGTGATGGAGCTCGTCGAGGGCCGCACCATCCGCGATCTGCTGCTCAATGCGGAGGCCCCGCCGCCCGAGCAGGCGCTGATCATCGTCTCGGGGGTGCTGGAAGCCCTCGCGTACTCGCACCAGCACGGCATCGTGCACCGTGACATCAAGCCCGCCAACGTGATCATCACGAACTCGGGTGCGGTCAAGGTGATGGACTTCGGCATCGCCCGTGCGCTGCACGGCGCGCAGTCGACGATGACGCAGACCGGCATGGTCATGGGCACGCCGCAGTACCTCTCTCCCGAGCAGGCGCTGGGCAAGGCCGTCGACCACCGCTCCGACCTCTACGCCACCGGCTGCCTGCTGTACGAACTCCTGGCGCTGCGGCCCCCGTTCACGGGTGAGACGCCGCTCTCCGTCGTGTATCAGCATGTCCAGGACATCCCGGTCCCGCCGTCCGAGGTTCTGGACGCGGTGCCGCCGGAGCTGGACGGGCTGGTCATGCGCTCGCTCGCGAAGGACCCGGACGACCGGTTCCAGAGCGCCGAGGAGATGCGCGGCCTCGTCCAGTACAGCCTGCAGATGCTTCAGGTGCAGGGCGGCCACACAAATACGTGGAACACCGGCCCGGTCGCGATGCACGAAGGCGGACACACCCCGGCCATGGGCATCGCCGGGGGCACGATGGCGATGAGTCACCCGCAGCACGGAGACACCTCGCAGGGCCCGATCCTGCCTCCGATGAACCCCGACGACGGTGGCTACGAGGGCGGACACCAGGGTGGTGGCGGTCGCGGCAAGCTGTTGCTGTTCGTCGTGCTCGCGCTGATCGCGATCGGGGCCGGTGTCGCCATCGCCGTCAGCGCGGCGAACGACAAGGGCAGCCAGCAGAAGAGACCCACGACGACCTCCAGCTCGCCGTCCTCGCCGGAGCCTTCGTCCTCGCCGAGCGACGAGCAGAGCCGGCAGCCGGAGAACTCCACCGGCAATCAGCAGGACGCGCCGCCCTCGTACCCCTACACCCCACCGGTCAGCCCGAGCAAGTCGCCCGAGCTGCCGTCGACCAAACCGTCCGGACCGGCAACGGGTGGCAGCAGCGACGGCGGTACGGGCGGCAGCGGCGACGGCGGTACGGGCGGCAGCGGCGACGGCGGTACGGGCGGCAGCGGCGACGGCGGTACGGGCGGCAGCGGCGACGGCGGTACGGGCGGCAGCGGCGACGGCAGTACGGGCGGCAGCGGCGACGGCAGTACGGGCGGCAGCAGCGACGGCGGTACCGGTGCGGCCGACGGCGGTACCACCACTGGCACGTCCGCGGCGGCCGGCACCACGGCGGGGGCGGGCACCACCTCTTAACCCGCACGGGGCGGCTTCACCCCGTGAACGCCTCGCACACCGCCTCGTACTCACGCGTCCACCAGACCGCCAGGGCCGACACCGCAGGGAACTGCGGGTCGGCCCTTCGGTCGTGCAGGCAGTACCGCCAGCGCAGTATCCAGAAGTCGTTGAGTCGCTCCCACCACACCCGGTGCACCGCCGCGGCCAGTTCCGCCGCCCCTGTCCCGGCCGCCCGCCGGTAGGCCCCCGCGTACGCCCGTACCTTCTCCAGCTCCAGCTTCCCGGCCGGCTGTACGAAGAAGATCGCCGCAGCCCGTACCGCCTCCTCCGCGCGCGGCTGGACCCCCAGCCGGTCCCAGTCGAGGATCGCGACCGGGTCCGTGCCCCGGTAGAGGACGTTCAGCGGGTGGAAGTCGCCGTGCACCCAGCCGGTGGCCGGGACGTCGGGGGTGGGCGGCCTGCGGTCGGCGTGCTGTTCCAGCAGGGTGCGCCGCTCCAGGAGGCGGTGCTCGGCCAGCTCGTCGAAGGAGTCCCGGGGGCGGCGCCCGCGCGCGGCCGCCAGCAGGTCGTCGATCAGCGCGAAGGTGTCGGCGGGGTCGGAGCTCCGGTAGCCGCCGGACCGCCCCGCGAGTCCCGTGCCCGCCTCCATGACCTGTTCGAGCCCGGTGTGCACGGCCCCGAGCAGCGCTCCGAGCCGCTGCGACTGGGCGGCGGTGAGCTGGGCGCCGGCCCGGTGCAGTCCGTCGACCCAGGGGTGCAGGGCGTAGCACCGGCCGCCGATCTCCGTGACCGTGCCGCCCTCGGTGTCCTCCACGGGCGGGGCGACGGGCACGCCGAGTGACTGCAACCGCTGGGTGGCGCGGTGCTGGCGGACGATCGTGGCGCGGTCGCCGGTGGAGTCGTCGAGGTGATGCTTGAGGAAGTAGGAGCCGCGGGTGGTGGAGACGCGGTAGCCGTGGTTGAGCAGGCCCTGGGTGACAGGCTTGCAGGTGAGGGGCTCACCGGCATCCGGATAGTGGCGCAGCACCTCGTCCACCGGAGGAACGGGTGGACGGGGCACGGCCGAACGCGGCACGGGTGAGTACAGCGCCTCGCCGGCCGGCGGAGCAGACGGAAGGGTTACAGATGAGCGCGGCACTCGCCAGATGTTAGATCACGCTGCGTTGCGGACCAGTTGACTTGCGTGGAAGTCCAGAGTGTGCAGAGAGACGAAGTGCGGGTCGATCCCGAGGTAGGCCGGGGCGAAGGGCTCCCCGTTCACCTGGACGGGGGCGGCGCCGAAGCGCTCCCGCTGTTCGGGGGTCGGGTGCACGATCTCGGCGGGGCCGGTGAACTGCACGGACCACAGCTCGCTGTCGTTCCCCGAGCGCGCGGCGTTGAAGTTGTCCGCCCCGTACGCCACGACCGTGCCGTCGCAGGCCTCGTGGTAGCCGAGGCCGCTGTGCATCCGCAGGACGACGCGGCCGTCGACCACGATGTGTCGGGCCACCGCCAGTATCGGGAGGGCCCGCATGCTCGTCGCCAGCCGGCCGTACAGGACGCGGCCGAGCAGTTCGATCGCGTGGAGTTCCTCAGAGGGCATGCTCTCCACTCTCCGCCACCGGGGAGGCCGTAAAAAGAGGCCGCGGCCCCAGGCGGTCCGGGACCAAAGTCCCGAAAGATCACCGAGGACCGCGGCCGCTCCGTGCACGTCCCGGCCCTGTCACCACGCGGCGCTCAGCCCTTCTCCGCCTGCAGCCTGGCCACGTACGCGGCGGCCTGCGAGCGCCGTTCCATGCCCAGCTTGGAGAGCAGACTGGAGACATAATTCTTGATCGTCTTCTCGGCGAGGTGCAGCCGCTCGCCGATCACCCGGTTCGTCAGTCCCTCCCCGATCAGATCGAGGATCTTGCGCTCCTGAACGGTGAGACCGGCGAGCTTGTCGTCATCCCGGCCCTTCTTGCCGTCGCGCAGCCGCTCCAGCACCCGGGCGGTAGCCACCGGGTCCAGCAGCGACTTCCCGGCCGCCACGTCCCGTACCGCGCTCAGTAGTTCGTTGCCGCGGATCGCCTTCAGTACATATCCCGACGCGCCCGCCATGATCGCGTCGAAGAGCGCCTCGTCATCGGCGTACGAGGTCAGCATCAGGCATTTGATGTTCTCGTCCTGGGAACGGATCTCCCGGCAGACCTCCACCCCGCTCCCGTCCGGCAGCCGCACATCGAGCACCGCCACATCGGGCCGGGTCGCGGGGATGCGGACCAGTGCGTCCGCCGCCGTGCCGGCCTCGCCGACGACCTCGATGTCGTCCTCGACCGAGAGCAATTCATGGACTCCGCGCCGGACGACTTCGTGGTCGTCCAGCAGAAAAACAGTGATTTTTCCTTGTTCGCGCACAAAACGCAGTCTCACACACTCGCCTCTTCCCTGCCGCCGAACGGCGGGATAACGTGCCGTTGTTCCGGCGGCCTGCAAGGCTGTTCCCAGTGCTGTGACCAGCGAGAGTTCCCGACTTTTTCGATTTACTTGGAAATCCAAGCAAAATCGCAGGTCAGATAGGGTTTCGCAGTTATGCGGCGTACTGGGTAACGTGCTTTTGGCAGGACGCTCGCCGGGGCACCTGTCACGCCTGTTCCCGGACCGAGCGGCACCCACCCCGTGCACGGGTACGGACACAGGCGAGCCGCACTGGCTTCCCGGCAGACCCCGGGGGCCGGACCGACGGAGGAGCACGTACGTGACCGTGGAGAGCACTGCCGCGCGCAAACCGCGACGCAGCAGCAAGCGGACCAGCGCCGTGAAAACGCCCGCTAAGACGTCCGCCAAGACGCCACAGAGTTCCGAGCCCGAGCTCGTACAACTGCTGACGCCCGAGGGCGAGCGGGTGGAGCATCCGGACTACCAGATCGACCTGACCGCCGAAGAGTTGCGCGGTCTGTACCGGGACATGGTCCTGACCCGCCGCTTCGACGCCGAGGCCACCGCCCTGCAGCGCCAGGGCGAGCTGGGCCTGTGGGCCTCGTTGCTCGGCCAGGAGGCCGCCCAGATCGGCTCCGGCCGGGCTCTGCGCGACGACGATTACGTCTTCCCGACCTATCGCGAGCACGGCGTCGCCTGGTGCCGGGGCGTCGACCCGACCAATCTGCTCGGGATGTTCCGCGGTGTGAACCACGGCGGCTGGGACCCGAACAGCAACAACTTCCACCTGTACACGATCGTCATCGGCTCGCAGACCCTGCACGCCACCGGCTACGCCATGGGCGTCGCCAAGGACGGCGCGGACTCGGCCGTGATCGCGTACTTCGGGGACGGCGCCTCCAGCCAGGGCGACGTCGCCGAGGCGTTCACCTTCTCCGCGGTCTACAACGCCCCGGTTGTCTTCTTCTGCCAGAACAACCAGTGGGCGATCTCCGAGCCGACCGAGAAGCAGACCCGCGTCCCGCTCTACCAGCGCGCGCAGGGCTTCGGCTTCCCCGGCGTCCGGGTCGACGGCAACGACGTACTCGCCTGTCTGGCCGTCACCAGGTCGGCGCTGGAGCGGGCCCGCCGGGGGGAGGGGCCCACGCTCGTCGAGGCGTTCACCTACCGCATGGGCGCACACACCACCTCCGACGACCCGACGAAGTACCGGGCGGACGAGGAGCGGGCCGCCTGGGAGGCCAAGGACCCGATCCTGCGGCTGCGCACCTACCTGGAGAAGGAGGGCGCCGCCGACGAGGCGTTCTTCGCCGCGCTGGAGGAGGAGAGCGAAGCCCTCGGCAAGCGGGTGCGTGAAGCGGTACGGGCGATGCCCGATCCGGACCCGATGGCGATCTTCGACCACGCCTACGCCGACGGGAACCCGCTCGTCGACGAGGAACGTGCCCAGTTCGCCGCCTACCAGGCATCGTTCGCCGAGGAGAGCAACTAGCCATGGCCATGGAAAAGATGTCCATTGCGAAGGCTCTCAACGAGTCGCTGCGCAAGGCCCTCGACACCGACCCCAAGGTCCTCATCATGGGTGAGGACGTCGGCAAGCTGGGCGGGGTCTTCCGGATCACCGACGGACTCCAGAAGGACTTCGGCGAGGACCGGGTGATCGACACCCCGCTTGCCGAGTCCGGCATCGTCGGTACGGCGATCGGCCTGGCCCTGCGCGGCTACCGGCCCATCGTGGAGATCCAGTTCGACGGCTTCGTCTTTCCCGCGTACGACCAGATCGTCACGCAACTTGCGAAGATGCACGCCCGGGCGCTCGGCAAGATCAAGCTGCCGGTCGTCGTGCGGATCCCGTACGGCGGCGGCATCGGCGCCGTCGAGCACCACAGCGAGTCCCCCGAGGCCCTGTTCGCGCACGTCGCGGGCCTGAAGGTGGTCTCGCCCTCGAACGCGAGCGACGCCTACTGGATGATGCAGCAGGCCGTCCAGAGCGACGACCCGATCATCTTCTTCGAGCCGAAGCGCCGCTACTGGGACAAGGGCGAGGTCGAGACCGACTCCATCCCCGGCCCGCTGCACCGGGCCGCGGTGGCGCGTACGGGCTCCGACCTCACGCTCGTCGCGTACGGACCGATGGTGAAGGTCTGCCTGGAAGCGGCCGCGGCCGCCCAGGAGGAGGGCAAGTCGATCGAGGTCCTGGACCTGCGCTCGATGTCCCCGATCGACTTCGACACCATCCAGACCTCGGTCGAGAAGACCGGCCGGCTCGTCGTGGTCCATGAGGCGCCGGTGTTCTACGGCTCCGGGGCCGAGATCGCCGCCCGGATCACCGAGCGCTGCTTCTACCACCTGGAAGCACCGGTGCTGAGGGTCGGCGGCTATCACGTCCCGTACCCGCCGGCGCGGCTGGAGGACGAGTACCTGCCGGGTCTCGACCGTGTGCTCGACGCCGTCGACCGCTCGCTGGCGTACTGAGGACTGGGGCGTGACAACGATGAACGACACTTCCAACGCTGCTCGCTTCCGTGAGTTCAAGATGCCCGACGTGGGCGAGGGACTGACCGAGGCCGAGATCCTCAAGTGGTACGTACAGCCCGGTGACACCGTCACCGACGGCCAGGTCGTGTGCGAGGTCGAGACCGCGAAGGCGGCCGTGGAGCTGCCGATTCCGTTCGACGGGGTGGTGCACGAGCTGCGCTTCCCCGAGGGCACGACCGTCGACGTCGGCCAGGTGATCATCGCGGTGGACGTGGCACCGGGCAGCGGTGACGCGACCGCGGTTCCCGCGCCGGTCGCGGAGCCGGTTGCCGCGGCCGAACCGGAGCCCGAGGCTCCCAAGGGCCGTCAGCCGGTCCTGGTCGGGTACGGCGTGGCCGAGAGCTCGACCAAGCGGCGGGCCCGCAAGGGCGTCACGACGGCGGTGCCCGCTGCCTCGGCGGCGATCCAGGGCGAGATGAACGGCCACGGCGCGGTGGTCCCGGAGAGCCGGCCGCTGGCCAAGCCGCCGGTCCGCAAGCTGGCCAAGGACCTGGGCATCGACCTGGCGACGGTCGTCCCGACCGGCGAGGGCGGGATCATCACCCGCGAGGACGTGCACGCGGCGGCCACGCCCGTACCGGCACAGGCCCCCGTCGCGGTGGAGGCCACGCCGGTCCCCACCCCCGAGGCGCCGGCCGCCGTCGTCGCGGGCGCGCGGGAGACCCGTATCCCCGTCAAGGGCGTACGGAAGGCCATCGCCCAGGCGATGGTCGGCAGCGCCTTCACGGCGCCGCATGTCACGGAGTTCGTCACCGTCGATGTGACGCGCACGATGAAGCTGGTGGCGGAGCTCAAGGAGGACAAGGACATGGCGGGGGTGCGGGTCAACCCGCTCCTGATCATCGCCAAGGCGCTCCTGGTCGCGATCAGGCGCAATCCGGACGTCAACTCCGCCTGGGACGAGGCGAACCAGGAGATCGTGCGCAAGCACTACGTCAACCTGGGCATCGCCGCCGCCACGCCGCGCGGTCTGATCGTGCCGAACATCAAGGACGCGCACGACAAGACCCTGCCGGAACTCGCCGCGGCGCTGGGCGAACTGGTCTCCACGGCACGTGAGGGCAAGACGTCCCCCGCGGCCATGGCGGGCGGCACGGTGACCATCACCAACGTCGGTGTCTTCGGCGTCGACACGGGCACGCCGATCCTGAACCCGGGCGAGTCCGCGATCCTCGCGGTCGGAGCGATCAAGCTCCAGCCGTGGGTCCACAAGGGCAAGGTGAAGCCCCGCCAGGTCACCACGCTGGCCCTGTCGTTCGACCACCGCCTGGTCGACGGCGAGCTCGGATCCAAGGTCCTGGCGGACGTCGCAGCGATCCTGGAACAGCCGAAGCGGCTGATCACCTGGGCGTGATCGCCCCGGTGGTACGTGTGTGAGGTGGGCCCGCGCGATGTTCGCGCGGGCCCACTCGCATGTCCTGCGCCGGTCGTCGCACGGCGATTTCGGCGAAGACGGTCTTGCCGACGGGGCGCGGCTCGACGCCCCAGCGGTCCGCGATCCGCGCGACGATCACGAGGCCCCGCCCGTAACACTCGTCGTCCCCGGCCTCGCGCAGTCCGGGCAGCCGCTCGCCACGTGCGTCGCTCACCGCGATACGGAGCGTGGTCGCGGTGAGGATGAGGTGTACGCGGAAGAGCCGCCCCCGGATGGCGCCGTGCAGTAACGCGTTGGTCGCCAACTCGCTGACCAGCAACGCCGCGTCGCCGGCCAGGCCCGGATGCCCCCACTCCCGAACGAGCCGCGCGGTGCGGCGCCGGGAGAAGGAGACGCTGCGGGCGGTGGGGGTGTAGTCGAGCCGGTCCTCATGGAGGACGGGCTCGGGGAGTTTGTCCCTGGCTGAGGTCATGGGCGCGTACCTCTCGGTGAGGGGGCGGTGGCGATGCCGCGCCTGCGGGGCGCCGGGGCCTGATTCGGTTCCGGTGCAGGGCAGGGCGGTGCACTTCCGCCGGTTTCGGCTCCGCTGTGCGAGCGGCGGAACACTGACGGTAGCGGTGTGATTGCGTGTGCAGCAATAAGTTCGGGCAGAAATTTCTCTGCCCTAGTTGGTGTTCGAGCCGAATGAGTCCCAGACTTGGGCCACTCGACGGAGGGATGCGACGTGGCAGGTAACAGCCCTGATCGGGGCCGGACGGTTTCGACTGTGCTCGGGCGCCGTCTCGGCGGCGAGTTGCTGCGCATGCGCGAGGGGCGCTCTCTGCGGCAATCGCACGCTGCGGAGGCGCTGACGGCGTCGGTTGCCAAGGTCGCGAAGATCGAGCGGGGCCTCGTACCGATACGGGACCCCGACATCAGGGCCCTGTGTCACTTGTATGGCGAGGCTGACGCCGAAGTCGTCGACAGGTTGCTGGCACTCGCCAAGACCGACCGCGAACGTCGCAAGGCAAGTGGTTGGTGGAATCAGTACCCGGGACTTCAGTCCATGGCCGAGTACGTGGCTCTGGAGGACATCGCCACCAGCCTCCGCACCTGGCAAGTCGCCATCGTGCCCGGACTGCTGCAGACCCCGGACTACGCCAGAGCGCTCGCCGTGGGAAACGGATCATGGGATGACCCCGATGAGATCGAGCCCTTCGTCGAGTCCAGGATGACGCGGCAGGCGCGGTTGAGTGGCGACCGACCGCTTGAGCTGCGGGCGGTGGTGCACGAAGGTGCACTGCGTCAGTTGGTGGGCGGACGCGAGGTGATGAGGGACCAGCTCGGCAGGCTGTTGGACGTGGCTCGGCAGCCGAACGTGAAGCTTCAGGTGATGCCGTATATCGCGGGCGCTCACCCCGGCATGACAAGCGCCTTCACTATCGTTTCCTTCGCTGAGCCGGGAGCGCTCGACGTGGTCCACATGGATACGACCTCGACCACTCTCTGGCTGGAGAGCGATACTGATGCCGAGCGTCACAGCAGCCTTTTCGACCGCATCTCGCGCCTGGGGCTTGCGCAACACACCTCGGTCAGACTTATCAATGAAATCCACAGGGAGCTGTAAACCGCGTGCTCGGGTACAAGTTCGTCAAGTCCAGCTACAGCGGTGGCAACGCGGGCCAGGAGTGCGTCGAAGTGGCCCGCAACATCCCCCGCACCGTCGCCGTCCGCGACTCCAAGCGGCCCGACGGCCCGCTTCTCGTCCTCGCTCCCGCCGCGTGGGACAGCTTCACGGCGGGCCTGCGCCGGCAGCCGTAGGAATGGCAACGGGCTGTCGCGGACAAGCTGTCGCTGTCCGACTCGATGCAACTCATCGCGAGCAGAAAGGAGATGAACGAGTGAGCGAGTTCCGCTTCAACAAAGCCAGTTACAGCGAGCCGAACGGCGAGTGCGTCGAAGTGGCCCGCAATGTACCCCGCACCGTCGCCGTCCGCGACTCCAAGCGGCCCGACGGTCCCGTCGTCCTCCTCGGCCCCGCGGCCTGGGACGCCTTCCGGGCCGGGCTGGTCCGATCGTCGGACTGACCCGGCCGGGCCGGCTAGCGCTCTGACTCCACCGCCCTCCCCGGTACCAGTAGGGCGAGGGTGCTGCGCGCTTCACGCCGCAGCGCGCGACGCCGGGCGAAGGTCGCGGTGAGAGCGAGAATCGAGACCGTGCCCCCGTAGAACACGGCGGCAATCGTGGAGAGGAGCCCGATCGGCATCGGGCACGCACCTTTCTTCCCCCGCTCGGCCCACCCGGCTCACAGCCAAGGGCGGGCATCGATGCGTTTCCTCTCCATTGTACGAACGCCGTCAACTCCCTTGAGTTTCCTGGCCAACCTGGCGGGCCTTCGCGGTCACAGCTTCCTGGAACAGAACAGCTGGGCCCGCCGTCGACAGGCGATGCCGGCGGCGAGCACCAGTCGGCCGTCCGTCGCGCTTCCCGGCGATGCCTGGACCAACTCCTCAGCGGACTTCTGCTTGACGACGGACTCGGTCAACTCTGGCGTCTTCTTGGTGATCAGATCGGCCAATGTTCAGAGACTCCCGGTCCTGCACGTGGGGGAGGTGCTTACGGTGAGTGTTCCGTCTGCGTGGGGAAGAGGTTGGTGTCATGGGGGAAAGTCGAATGGGGCTGGTGATGGTCCACGGGATCATGTCCGGGCCGGAGGTGTGGGAGCCGCTACGCAAGTTGATTGCGGCGGACAGGGACCTTGAGTTCGTCGAGCCACTCGCGTTCGAATATGCAACCGGGCTGTTGTCGGTCAATCCGCTGCGGGTCTTCCCGTCGATCGACACGGTTGCCGACAGTCTGAAGGAGTATTTGGCCACGGAAGCTGGTGCATTCGATCAGCTGTTGCTGGTCACTCATAGCCAAGGAGGGCTGGTCGCCCAACGTTACCTGGCTCGCATGCTCCACGATGGCAGAGGCGCTGAGCTGGCGCGGATCCATCGGCTGGTGATGATCGCCTGCCCGAGTAACGGCTCTGAGCTGTTACTTTCCTTGCGTCGGCGTGCCTTGGGCCTGCGTCATCCGCAGGAGAAGGATCTGCGCCCCTTGAATGATCAGGTCAGCTCGACACTGCGCACGGTCCTGCGTGATGTCGTGCATGCCACTGCAGTCACCGATCGGACCTGTCCCATTCCGGTGTCGGTGTACGCGGGTGAGAGCGATGGCGTGGTACCTCGCTCCTCGGCGCAGTCCGTCTTCCCGGACAGTTCCGCTCTGCCGGGCGACCACTCCAGTATCCTCAAGGCCGATTCGCCCCGGCATCGGACTTTCACCGCTCTGCGCCGCCTCATCCTCGTCACGCATACCGGGTCGCACACGACCGGCCCTCCGTGGCCGGGACCTCTCTCGTCTCCGCCCGAACCACCGGCCCCCGAACCGGCAACGGGGCCCGTCGCGCCCTTTCCGGCCAAGAAAGAACCCGCCGGGAAGCAGGGGCGCGCGGCGATCGCGTTCGGCGCGGTCGCCGTCCTGGCGGCCGCCGCCTTGGTCCTGCATTTTGCCCCGATGCCTTGGGATTCGGACGCCAACTCATCTGATGCAGACACCAAACCGTCTGCTGCGGATACCGAATCATCTGTTGTAGGAACCGGTTCGAGCACTCCGAGCCCGGCGGGGAAGAAATCTGACGTCACTCCGCCCGAGAAGTTTCCGGCCACGAACATGTTCTGGTTGGTCGAAATCGACGGAGAAAATGGCGGAGCCGAATATTTGACGGTCGACAAGAGCCAGCACTTCCGGTTCTGGTGGAACGGCGGCGTCGAAGGCGATCGCTTGATGACCGATGGTGCGGGGATCAACTCGTACACCCCTGACGAGGGGGCGGACGGTGCTGCGTTGCGCTTTGGCGACATCGACGGTGACGAGGCACCCGATTGCATGGTGGTCGACCGGACTGGCGGGGTGACCGCCTATACCTGGGTGAAGGGCGGAGAGAAGGGTAAAAAAATGTGCAAAAAGAGGCATGACAACGTAGAGAGAGTTTCCTTTAACGGTTCCCCTGTCGACATTCCGGATATCAAGCAGATCCAGTTCGCCGACATCAACGGAGACGGGCGCGTCGACTACCTGCGGATTGAGCCGGACCGCACGGCGACCGTCTGGTACAACGAGGGCTTCAGTATCAAGGATGGCGTAGAGCAGCTGGGCTGGTCCCCTGGCGTGGAGATCAGCGCAGCCTCTGGCGAGCCCCGTGAAACTATGTTCGCTGACATCAATGGAGACGGTTATGCCGACCAGATCCTCATTACCTCCAAAGGTGGCGCACAGGCCTGGATCAACGAAGGGGTCGAGGATTCGCGTGTAAAGCTCAGAGACATCGGGGAGATCGTGAGTGACACCGGGGCCCCTCCGCAGGAAATTCAGTTCGCCGACGTCGACGGAGACAAGAAGGCTGAATTCCTGCACATCGACAAGACGGGCGCTGTCCGTGTCTGGCACCCCAAGCTGTGATGAGAAAACTTCGCGGGAGGCGTCGATGCCGGCCGGGTTCCTCGGGCTCCGGTCGATGCGGGGCCGGTTGGCCTCCAGGGGGCCACGTCGCGATCGGCGTCTGGATCGGTGACCGCGCCGTGGAGGGTGGTGGGGTCCCGGCAACATCCGCGTAGGCTCAGTGAATTGGGTCGCAAAAGCCCGCTGTTAGGGTGGCCGGATGGCATCGGTCAAGAAGATCCAGGTCACCTTCGATTGCGCGGACCCCGAGCGTGTCGCCCGTTTCTGGTGCGAGGTGTTGGGGTACGTCGCACCGCCGCCGCCGGAGGGCTTCGACGCCTGGGACGACTACAACAGTTCGCTGCCGGCCGAGGAGCGGGGGGCGTGGTTCGCGTGCTCCGATCCCACGGGCGAGGGCCCGCGTATGTACTTCCAGCGCGTTCCCGAAGGCAAGGTCGCCAAGAACCGGGTGCACGTCGATGTGCGGGCCGGCACCGGGCTCGTGGGTGCGGAGCGGCTGGCCGTGCTCGAGGCCGAACGCGATCGGCTGGTGGCGCTCGGCGCGGTGTGCGTGAAGGTGCTGTATGCCGACGAGAACAACGAGTCGTGCATCAATATGCAGGACGTCGAGGGCAACGAGTTCTGTCTCGACTGAGCATCCTCCGGTACGGCGAGAGGGGGCCCGCGTGGTGCGAGCCCCCTCTGTGCGTGCGTTGCCGGGCTACTTCTTGAAGGAGTAGTCCATGATCTTCTTCATGTCCGCAGAACGGTTGGCCGCGCTCGTGGAGGCGAGCACCGTGCCGATGACCGTCTTGCCGTTGCGGGTCGCGGCGAAGACCAGGCAGTACTTGGCGGTCGGGCCGGAGCCGGTCTTCACTCCGATGGCGCCGCTGTAGCTGCTGAGCATCGCGTTGGTGTTGGACCACGACATGTAGCGGTAGCCGCCGGACTTCGTGGTGACCTTCTGCTTGGTCGACTTGGTCTTCACGACCGTGCGGAACGTGGAGCTCTTCATCGCGCTGCTGGCGATCTTCGTCAGGTCGCGCGGCGTCGAGTAGTTCGAGCCGTTGCTTATGCCGTCGAACGAGTCGAAGTGGGTGTTGTTCAGCCCGAGGGACTTGGCCTGGGCGTTCATCTTGCCGATGAACGACTTCACGCGGGCCGCACGGGTGGTGCCGGAGCCGAACTTGTCGGCCAGCGCGTACGCGGCGTCGCAGCCGGACGGCAGCATCAGGCCGTACAGCAGCTGGCGGACGGTGACCTTGTCGCCCACGATCAGGCGGGCCGACGAGGCACCCTTGGAGACGATGTAGTCGCTGTACGCCTTCTGGATCGTGACCTTGGAATCCAGGTTGAGATTCTTCTGTGACAGGACGACCTTGGCGGTCATGATCTTGGTGGTGGATCCGGTGGAGCGACGGGTGTCCGCGGCCTTGGAGAACAGGGTCTTCGCGGTGCCGTTGTTCATCACGTAACCGCCCTTGGCGGTGATCGTGGGAGTGGGCGGCGTGGCGGCCTGCGCCGTGGAGGCGAACACGCTGCCCGCGATGACGGCGCCCGCGGTGAGGGCCACGGTGGCAGCGGCGGAAACGCGGTTTATGCCCTTAATGCCGATTTTCAACTTGAACGCTCCAAATGCCCCTGGAATGCGGCCACATGAGGGTGCCGCTCGGTGGTGAGACTCATAAGGCCGGGATAAGGATGTGCTGATTCCTGGGGCAATTTCGGGGCTGGGGGCGGTTCAGGCCATAGGGCGGCGGCGCCCGTCCGGAACCGGTCCGGAACTCGTCCGGATCCCGGACAGGTTCCCTCATGTACGCATGTTGTATCTATGCTGTGCGCATGCCTGCCGCGCCCCCAGCTGTGAAGCCCCCTGTGAAGTCCGCTGCGAAGTCGGCCGTGAAGTCTTCCGTCAAGCAGCCCCCCGCCGCCGAGCGCGTCTACGTCCATATCAAGGAGGCGGTCCTGGACCGCCGCTACGAAGGCGGCACGCTCCTCACCGAAGGTGATCTCGCTGAGGCCGTCGGTGTCTCCCGTACGCCCGTGCGTGAAGCGCTGCTGCGTCTGGAGGTCGAGGGGCTGATCAAGCTGTATCCGAAGAAGGGCGCTCTCGTTCTCGCCGTCTCCGCGCAGGAGATCGCGGATGTGGTGGAGACCCGGCTGCTTGTCGAGGAGTTCGCGGTCCGCAAGGCCGTCCCCGCCTCCGCGCAGTTGATCGGACGCCTCGAAGAACTTCTTGAGGAGCAGAGGCAGTTGGCCGAGGCCGGGGACCTGGCCGCCGTGTCCGTGAAGGACCGCTGCTTCCACGCCGAGATCGTGCGCAACGCGGGCAACGACATTCTCTCGCGCCTCTACGACCAGCTGCGCGACCGGCAGTTGCGGATGGGCGTCGCTGTGATGGAGGCGCACCCGGGCAGGATCGCCGCCAACATCACCGAGCACGGTGAGCTGCTGGAGGCGATCAGGTCCGGTGACGCGGACGGTGCCGCACAGGTCGTGCGACGTCATGTCAGCCGGGTCAAGGTGCTGGTCAGGGGTGAGGACCGGTGAGTTCTGCCGCCGCTCCCACCCTGTCCCTGCCCGGAGATCCACCCGGCGGCCGGCGTGCCGCGTGGGTCTGGGGCATCGGTGTCGCCGTCTACTTCGTCGCCATCATCTTCCGCACCAGCCTGGGCGTCGCCGGACTCGACGCCGCCGACCGGTTCCACATCAACGCCTCCGCGCTCTCCACGTTCTCCATCCTTCAGCTGCTCGTCTACGCGGGCATGCAGATACCCGTCGGCCTGATGGTCGACCGGATCGGCACCAAGAAGGTCCTCGCCCTCGGGGCCGTTCTGTTCACCCTGGGGCAGCTCGGCTTCGCGCTCTCCCCCTCGTACGGCATGGCGCTGGCGTCCAGGGCGCTGCTCGGCTGCGGCGACGCGATGACGTTCATCAGCGTGCTCCGGCTCGGCGCCCGCTGGTTCCCGGCCCGGCGCGGTCCGCTGATCGGGCAGGTCGCCGCGCTCTTCGGGATGGCGGGCAACCTCGTCTCGACGCTCTTCATCGCGCGGGCCCTGCACGAATTCGGCTGGACCGCCACCTTCGTCGGCAGCTCCGTCGCCGGGGTGCTTGTCCTTGTCCTTCTTCTGCTGTTCCTGAAGGACCACCCCGAGGGCCACGAGCCACCGCCCGTCGAGCACGCGGGCGCCGCCTACGTACGCAAGCAGATCGCCGCCTCCTGGCGGGAGCCCGGCACCCGGCTCGGTATGTGGGTGCACTTCACCACGCAGTTCCCGGCCATGGTGTTCCTGCTGCTGTGGGGGCTGCCGTTCCTGGTGGAGGCGCAGGGGCTGAGCCGGTCCACCGCCGGTGAGCTGCTCACCCTGGTGGTGCTCTCCAACATGGCGTTCGGGCTGGTCTACGGGCAGATCATCGCCCGCCACCACGAGGCCCGCGCCCCGCTGGCCCTCGGGACGGTCGCCGTGACGGCCCTGCTCTGGGCGTCGACCATCTTCTACCCGGGCGACCGTGCGCCGATGTGGCTGCTGATCGTCCTGTGCGTGGTGCTCGGCGCGTGCGGCCCCGCCTCGATGATCGGCTTCGACTTCGCCCGGCCTGCCAACCCGCCGGAGCGCCAGGGAACCGCGTCGGGCATCGTCAACATGGGCGGCTTCACCGCCTCGATGACCACGCTGTTCGCCGTCGGCGTGCTGCTGGACGCGACCGGTGGCAACTACCGGATCGCGTTCGCCTCGGTCTTCGTACTGGAGGCGCTCGGCGTCGTACAGATTCTGCGGCTGCACTCCCGGGCCACGCACCGCGAGCGGGACCACCATGTGATCAGCCGCGTGGAAGCCGTGCACGTACCCGCGTGACGCGCCTGTCGCGCCTGATCGGCGGCGCGCCCGTCCTCGCACGACGGGCGCCGCCGACCACGGTGGCGCGGCGCTGTGACGCTACGGCGTCACGGCGAAGTTCTGCAGGATCGCCTCCGCCAGATCCTGGTCTCCCTCGACCTTGATCCGGTCCATGACCGCACCCGCTCGCACCCGCCCGCAGGCGAGACGGAAGTACGTCTCCCAGTCCATAGCCAGCGTCACCGCGGGCCCGAGCGACGGCGAACCGTCCACCGAACCGCGGCCCTCCGCATCGACCCTGACCGTGCGCAGGAACTCCATCGGCCCGTGCACATCGAGCACGACCGCCGAACTGGCCGGCGCACCCGCGTCCTTGGCGACCACCTTCGGCAGCGCGGCGAGCAGGGTGTCCCGGACGACAGAAGCGCCGGGGGAGTCCAGATTGCCGGGCTGACCCAGCGTCGCCCGCAGATCCTGCTCATGCACCCAGACGTCGAAGGCCCGCATCCGCAGTGCCAGTTCGAGGGTCTGCTCGGCGCCGAGCGGCGCCCGGACCATGGTCTCGGGGGCACGTGACTCGTTGCGCAGCTGACGTGCGCGGCGAATGATCGTGTACTCCAGCTCGGAGGTCATCTCCGGCGCGGTGTGGTGGCGCCGCACATCGACCTGCATCTCCATGTAGCGAGCGAAGTCGTTCTGTACATGGTAGAGATCGCGCGGCAGCGTGTGGATCGGACGCGGGTCGCCGAGCTGCTCGCACTCCATGCCGATGACGTGCGAGACGATGTCACGCACCGACCAGGCGGGGCACGGCGTACGGCGGTTCCACTCTCCCTCGGCGAGCGGCTTCACCAGCTCGGCTATCGACTCGATGGAGTGGGTCCAGGCATCGGCGTAGGTCTGAAGGCTGGGATGGACGGTCACGGGACCCCTCGTGCGGTTCTGCGGTGCATGGGCTGGAGTGCTGGGCGCGGGCGGCGGCTGCGTGGGAGGTTCGATCGCTAAGTTACGCTGCGAGCAGGCACCCCGGCAGTGCTTTCGTGTGACGATCGTAGGCCTGTGTTGACGGCTCGAATGCCAGGACGGTGGTAGTGTGCGCGCCTCCCTCATCCAGATCGCAGTAGACCCGGACGAATCCGTCAATTCCCGTAGGCAACGCGCGGCTTCGCTGATCGCGGCCCAGCGCGGTGCGGATCTGGTGGTTCTTCCCGAACTGTGGCCGGTCGGCGCGTTCGCGTACACCGCCTTCGCGGACGAGGCCGAGCCACTCCAGGGGCCCACCCACGACATCATGGCGAAGGCCGCGGCCGACGCCGGGGTCTGGCTGCACGCGGGCTCCTTCGTCGAGCGCGCGGCCGACGGCACCCTCTACAACACCGCGCTCGTCTTCACACCCGAGGGCGAGCGGGCCGCCGCGTACCGCAAGATCCACCGCTTCGGCTTCGACAAGGGCGAGGCGGTCATGATGGGTGCGGGCGAGGAGCTGGTCACGGTCGCCCTGCCGCAGACCACCCTGGGCCTCGCCACCTGCTACGACCTGCGCTTCCCGGAAATGTTCCGCGGCCTGGTCGACGCGGGCGCCGAGACGCTGATCGTCGCGGCGGGCTGGCCGGAGCGCCGTCGCGCCCACTGGACGCTGCTGGCCCAGGCCCGTGCCGTCGAGAACCAGTCGTACGTCCTGGCTGTCGGCACCGCGGGCACCCACGCCGGAATCCAGCAGGCCGGACACAGCATCGTCGTCGACCCCTGGGGCGAGGTGCTTGCGGAGGCGGGCGCGGACGAGGAGGTGCTCACTGTGGAGTTCGACCCGTCGAAGGTCGCCGCCACGCGCGAGCAGTTCCCGGCGCTCAAGGACCGCCGCCTGGGGCTGACCAGGCCGGAGACGGGCAAGTAGTCACGTTTCACGTGAAACGCGCCGAGGTCAGTCCTCGTGCTCCTTGTCCGCGAGCACGATGACGCACACCGATACGGCGATGAGCAGTGCCGCGTCGGCATCCTCCCGAACGACATCGATCCCGTACGTGTCCCGGACGGTCAGCCAACGCCGTGAGATCTGGGCCAGCAGTTCCCCGTCGTAGTCGATGGCGAACTCGCGGTCCAGGATCTTGCCGCTGACATCGAGCTCGGTGCCGTCGATCAGCGTGACCCGGTAGTGGTTGCGCAGCAGCGACAGCCGCTTGCGCTTGATCTTGGCGAGCTGTTCGCCGTCGCGCTCGATGAGCATGGTGTCGCGCAGGCTGAGCAGCTTCTGCCGGATCTCGACCAGGACCCGGCCCTGCGTGTCCTTCAGCTCGAAGGTGTCACGCACCCGCATGGCCTTGCCGTCGACGAGGAAGACCTTGCGGCCGTCCGCGTCCTCGATCCAGTAGTCGTCACCGACAGCGAAGAGCCGTTCACGCACCAGGAATCTCATGGCTCACAGGCTCCCCCAAGACCCTCCGGAATGCGTGCGGGCCACGGTGATGTTGACTGTCGATATGGCAACACGTGCGCGCGTCAGGGCCCCCGAGCTGATCGGCAAGGGCGGCTGGCTCAATACAGGCGACCAGCAGTACACCCTCGCTGACCTGCGAGGGCGCATCGTCATTCTGGATTTCTGAAAATAGACAACAGAGCACCGAACTCTTCGTCACACTGACTGTGTGCACCAAGACGCGATCTGTGATCTGTACCTCCGACTGTCCCTCGACCGGGACGGCAAGACCGCAATCGAACGGCAGGAAGCCGACTGCCGTGCCTGGGCCGAACGCAACGGACTGACGGTCCGCAAGGTCCACATAGACAGAGGGCGCTCCGGCTACAAGACCGTTGAGCGCAAGGGCTTCGACGCCGCGTTGGCGGCTGTCACGGCGGGCGTCGTCGGCACGCTGATCGTCTGGAAACTGGACCGTCTGTCCCGCAAAGGGATCGGCCAGGTGGGCAAGGTGCTGGACGACATCGAGAAGGCCGGCGGCCGTCTCGTCTCAGTCGTGGACGGTCTCGACACTTCGAACGACTCGGCGCGCATGGTCGTGGCCATGCTCGCTGAGCTTGCCCGGTCCGAGTCGAAGAATCTCGGCACGCGTGTCGGGCACGCGAAGCGCTACCTCCGCAGCAAGGGTCAGTGGATCGGCGGACAGCCTCCGTACGGGCTGCTCATCGACCCGAAGACCAAGAAGCTCGTCCACGACCCGGAGCACGCCGTCTACGCCCGCCTGATCGCGGATGAAGCGCTAGCCGGGACATCGCTGGTCAAGATCGCCCGACTCCTCAACGAGTACGAGATCCTGTCGCCCAGAGGCGGGCAGTGGAATGCGGCCAGCATCATGCAGCTCCTGCGTTCCCCGGCGCTCGCCGGCCTAATGCCGGAGACCGAGACCGTTGAGACGGACGACGGCGAGCGGAAGTACACGGGCAGGGTCTTTCCGTACCGCGATCCCGAGACGCTCGACACGGTCGAGATCGGTGAGGGGATCATCACTGTCGGAGAGCGCGAACAGATCATCCGCACGCTGGAATCCAGAACGTTCGTACACGCGGGAAAGCGGCGACCGAAACCCGAGGGAACAGCACTGCTCACCGGACTCGTCTACTGCGCGGTTCCTGGCTGCGGTCGCCGGATGCACCGTGTGGGCGGCAGCTATCAGTGCATGGCGCGTCGCGCGGGCAACCAGTGCATCGGAGCGTCAGCGCTGGCTGAGGCGGTTGACCAGTACGTGACCGAACAGTTCCTCACCAAGCTCCCGGCGCTCGAACCGGACGATCCGCTGCTTGTCGCGATCGCAGATCGCTGGGTGCACCGTGTGGACCCGGAGACCTTTGCGAAACGTGATGCGCTCACTGCGGAGATCCAGGACGAGGAAGCCCGCCTGGCTGATCTGGAGGATGCACGCTACGTGCGTGGTGAGTTCAGCGGCGCCGCAGCCGTGGAGCGCTACAACCGGCTTTCAGAGCGTCTGAGGGGACGTATCGACGGCCTCCGCGACGATCTCCACAGGCTCCCCATGCCGTCCGTGGACGTGTCTCCGATGCTTGATGGCGTCACGCTGCGCGAGGTGTGGACGGACGCGACGAACGAAGACCGGCGTGAACGGCTGTCGCTCGCCATAGACCGCGTTGAGGTGAGCAAGGGGTTACGCGGGCAGAGGATCATCCCCGAGCAGCGCATTCAGATCCATCGGGCGAAGCTGGTGACTACTGACACCACTATGTGAGTGTCACTGAGCACCCGCTGGCATCCGACCGCCGTGACGAAGTGACGGAATGGCGCTCTCGCCCGGTTACCTCTTGTAGAAGTGTTGTTGTTTCCATGAGTGGATCAGAAGTAATCGTCATGCCGTCACTTCGTCACTCGGGATGTGCAAAGTTCAGGCGCAGCCCTCCCAGCGGCCCCGGCCCCAGCTCGGAAAACACGTCCTTGGTACAGCCTCGTTTTTGGCTAGCCATACCGCTCTGACCTCGGATAATCCACCTCGCAGAGGGTGAGAACCTTCCCGTCAGGGTGCGCCTGTGCAGCGCCGCCTTTGAGGCGGTGTGGCAGCGAGCCCATTCCGCACGGGGAGTACAAGCCGCGCTGACCGGTCACCACTATGGCTGTCTCTCCATCTTCGAGTGCCCAGCAAGCCCGGCAGTCTCTGGCGAACCGACTCGCTGAGCTGTGCCGGGATGCTGGCCTGACCGGGCGCGACATCGCCCGTCTCTGCGGCTGGCACCCATCGAAGTCATCCCGGATCATGAACGCCCGGACGCCGGGAGTTCTCGGAGGTCGCCGTGGTCGAGCGTGCCCAGTGAGGGTGTCAGTCGCCGACCTGGTGTTCCACACGGTGGCGGATGTACTCGTCCGGATGGGACCGGGCTATTGCTACCGCCGTGTCCACCAGGTCGTGCAGCTCCGGCGAGTACGCCGACTTTCGGAGCGACAGGCCCGGCAGGATGCAGCGCCGGACATCCAGGTGCTCATTGCTCACGAACTCGCGCAGGGCAGCCTCGTTCCACACGACCACCACGGCCGAGCCGTCGTCGCGCTCCGCCTGGCCGGTGGCTCCGAGACCCTCGGCCCGTACGAGGGGCATCCGCAGCGGCAGGGCTGACCAGTACCAGGCCCGAGCGGCGCCCGCCCGCTCAAGGTCCGTTCCTGTTCGCAGGTACTTGAGCAGTGCGAACTGGACGCGCCTGTGTCCGAACGCGTTCAGGGACGGCTCGACGAACTGGCGGTTGAAGCTCGGGTTGGGATCGTGGACGGCTGCCTTGAGTAGCACGTCGAAGGACTCCTCGGAGAGGGTCACGCCCCGGCGGCAGGCGTCGCGCAGGGCCGCCCGAGCGCGATGCTCCCAAGTCCAGAGATCGCCGTGCTCCGATTCGGGGGCGATATCGAGCCCGAGGCTCCGGGTGACCTCCCCCAGGCACGCCTCGAACGCCTCCCTCCGGTCCTCCGTGCGCTCCGGCAGCGCCATGAACACGTGTGCCTTCGGTGCCGCCCCACCGGCAGTCGTCTCGTTCCCGTCCGCAGCCATCCGTCGCTCCCCTGTCGTGGGCGGTGCCGTACGCGTGTGATCCGACGTTCATACCAGGGATGGCAAGCTTGAAGCATGAACGATGCCGCCCCGGCGTATACCCCCGCGCCCCGCCGACGTGCCCGTGTCCGTGCCCCCGAGCTGATCGGCATGGGCGGCTGGCTGAACACCGGAGGCAAAGAGCTGACCCTCGCCGACCTGCGAGGTAAGTGTGTTGTTGTTGATTTCTGGACGTTCTGCTGTGTGAATTGTCTGCATGTTCTCGATGAGCTGCGCGAGCTGGAGGAGAAGCACCGCGACACCGTCGTGATCATCGGTGTGCACTCGCCGAAGTTCGTCCACGAGGCCGAGCACCAGGCCGTCGTCGACGCCGTCGAGCGGTACGAGGTGCACCACCCGGTCCTCGACGACCCGGAACTGGCGACATGGAAGCAGTACGCCGTACGGGCCTGGCCCACGCTCGTCGTCATCGACCCCGAGGGCTATGTCGTCGCCCAGCACGCGGGCGAGGGCCATGCGCACGCCATCGCGAAGCTGGTCGAGGAGCTGGAGGCCGAGCACGGCGCGAAGGGCACGCTGCGCCGCGGCGACGGCCCCTACGTCGCGCCCGAGCCGGTGGCCACGCATCTGCGTTTCCCGGGCAAGGCCCTGCTCCTGCCCGACGGAGGGTTCCTCGTCTCCGACACCACCCGCCACCGCCTGGTCGAGATCGAACGTGACAGTGAAACGGTTCGCCGTCACGTCGGTACGGGGGACAGGGGGTTCGCCGACGGCGGGCCCGAGGAGGTCCGGTTCTCCGAGCCGCAGGGGCTGGCTGCGCTGCCCGACGGCCGGATCGCGGTCGCCGACACCGTCAACCACGCCATCCGCGCCCTCGACCTCACCACCGGGATGACGACGACCCTCGTCGGCACCGGCCGTCAGTGGTGGCAGGGTTCGCCGACGACCGGCCCGGCCCGCGAGGTCGACCTCTCCTCACCCTGGGACGTCGCCTGGTTCGCGGACCGGCTGTGGATCGCCATGGCGGGCGTGCACCAGCTGTGGACGTACGACCCCGCGACGGAGACCGTGCGGGTCGCGGCGGGCACGACCAACGAGGGCCTGGTCGACGGGCCGGTCGACGAGGCCTGGTTCGCCCAGCCTTCGGGGCTCGCCACGTCGGCCGACGGGGAGCGGCTGTGGGTCGCCGACTCGGAGACGTCCGCCCTGCGGTACGTCGAGCGCGACGGCACCGGCTTTGCCGTCCGTACGGCCGTCGGCACCGGCCTCTTCGACTTCGGACACCGCGACGGTGCCGCGGATCAGGCCCTGTTCCAGCATCCGCTGGGCGTGACCGCGCTGCCCGACGGGTCCGTCGCCGTGTGCGACACGTACAACCACGCGCTGCGGCGCTACGACCCCGCGAGCGGTGAGGTCACCACCCTGGCCACGGATCTGCGCGAGCCCAGCGACGCCGTGCTGGTCGAAGGCGACCTCGTCGTCGTCGAGTCCGCCCGGCACCGGCTGACCCGGTTGCGGCTCCCGGAGGAGGCCGTACGCGTCGCCGGCCAGGCACACCACACGCAGCGCGCGGCCACCGAGATCGCCCCGGGCACGCTCCGACTCGATGTGGTCTTCCAGGCGCCCGCCGGGCAGAAGCTGGACACCCGGTACGGTCCCTCGACGCGGCTGCTGGTCTCGGCGACCCCGCCCGAGCTGCTGGCGGAGGGCTCCGGTCCCGGTACCGATCTCTTCCGCGACCTGGTCCTGGCCGACGGCGTCACCGAGGGCGTCCTGCATGTGTCCGCGATGGCGGCGTCCTGCGACGACGACCCGGAGAACGAGTACCCGGCCTGCCATGTCCACCAGCAGGACTGGGGCGTCCCCTTCCGCGTGAGTGCGGAAGGAACGCCCCGGCTGCCGCTGGTGCTGGCAGGAATGGACGAGCAGGCATGACGGTTCGGGTCCTGATGGTTCAGGACCCGACGGCTCAGAAGTCGTCCGCGCCGTTGCGCAGCTCGTACGTCCAGTAGCCGGTCTTCGCGTTCGCCGGGTCGGCGAAGATGCCGGAGGCACCGGGTGCCTTCACGGCGGCCTGGCCGCCGCCGCCCTGGAGCACGACGGAGAAGGCCGACACCGGCTCGCCGTCCTCGTCCTTGCCACCGTCCGACACCTTCACCAGCGCGTAGGCCGGTGCGCCGGAGGCGAGCACGATGGGGGCCGCCGGCTTGCTCTTGGCGACCGCCGGCACGTTCTCCTTGTGGCTTTCCAGGAACTGGATCTCGGGGAAGCCCTTCATCTCGCACTTGTGGCCCGAGGTGTTCTTCGCCGTCAGGACGATGTGGGTGTAGGGCGGGCCGCCCTGGTAGGCGGCGGTGATCTCGACGTCCTTGGTGGTGCAGACCGGGGCGGCCGCGGACGCGGATCCGGTGGAGCCCTTCGCGGTGCCGCTGCCCTTCGAGGCGCTGGTGTTCTTCGCGGTGCTGCCACCCGACGTGGTGTCGCCACCCGCTGTGGTGTCGCCGCCCGTCGTGGTGTCGGTGTCCTTCGCGGACTCGGACGTAGAGCCGGCCGCTGCGGAGTTGCGCTTCGCCGGGCCGGCGGACTTCGTGCCGGAATCGTCGCCGCCACAGGCGGTGAGGGCCAGGGCGAGCACGGCGGTGGTCGCGGCGGCAAGGACGGTGCTGCGGTTGCGGAACGTACTCATGGAAATTCCCCCGAGTGTGACGGTGAGGCGAACGCCGGGTCATGTGGCGAGCGCCTCCGACCTGCTGACATTCATGAGTCTGGGGTCCGCCGCTCATGTTCTGCTGCCGTCCCGCTAACGTCCCGCTGACGCCCCCGCCCCCGCTCTCGCGTCACTGTGCGGGGGCGCGCTCACTCGTCGTCGGCGAGCCGCCGGACCGCCTGTTCGTACCGTTTGCGGTACTCCGACTGCGCCGTCACCCGCAGCAACGCTTCGAGGGCTTGTACCGCTCCCGCGTCGTATCCGGCGCGCTCCGCCTCCCCGGCCGCCCGGTCCAGCAGCCGAATGCCTTCGCTCTCCTCGCCGAGCGCCAGGCGGGCCTCGCCGCTGGTGGTCAGCAGCAGCACCCGGCGTGCGGCCTCCTCGTGCTCGGGCCCGAGGTCGAGCGCCGTCCGGGCGGAGTCGAGGGCGTCCTGCGGCCGGTTCGCGGCGAGTTGCATCCGGGCGAGGTGCTGCAGCGCGAGCATCTCGGTGTGTGCGTCGCGTTCTTCGCGGGCCAGGCCCACGGCCCGTCCGCAGCCCTCCAGCGCCATGTCGAGCGCGCCCTCTTCGGCCTGCACTACGGCCAGGTTGATCAGCGCGGTCGCCTCGCCGAGCCGGTCACCGGCCTGCCGGGCGAGGCCGGGCGAGCGCTCCAGCAGGGTGACGGCCTCGGCGGTCCTGCCCTCCTCGGTCAGCACCCAGCCCAGCAGATTGATCACCCGCGACTCGGCGTACGGATCGTTCTCGGTGCGGGCGGAGTCCAGCGCCAGTTCCAGCAGCGGGGCCCAACTGTCCCGTACCCGCCACACCACCTGCGGCCACTGGAGCAGGATGATCCGCCAGGCCCGGTCGTCGAGCCCGGCGGCCCGGGCCGCGACGGCGGCCAGGGCCAGGTCGTCGCGTTCGGTGGCCAGCCAGCGCATCGCCGCCGCCCGGTCGGTGAAGTCCCTTGTCGCGGCGGGGCGGTGGTAGTCGTCCGGCAGGACGAAGCAGGGCTCACCACCGGGTTCGGCCGTGTCGGCGGCGGCGAGCGCGGTGGCTATGTAGTGGTCGAGGACACCGACGAGGGCCTCGGACCCGGACGCGGGGTCCAGACCGCGGGCATAGAGGCGTACCAGATCGTGCAGCACCCAGCGCCCGGGCGCCGTCTCGGTGACGAGGTGGGCGGTGGCGAGCCGATTCAGCGCCGCTGCCGCGACGACCGGGTCCGTGCCGGCGAGTGCGGCGGCGGTGTACGGGTCGAAGTGGCTGCCGGGGTGGTGGCCGAGCCGGGCGAACTGGTGGACGGCGTCCGAGGGCAGCTGCTGCACGGTCAGCCGCAGCGCGGCCGAGACACCGGTGTCGTCCACGTCGAGGTACGTCAGTCGGCTGCGCTCGTCGGCCAGTTCGTCGGCCAGTCCTGCCAGCGTCCACTGCGGACGCCCCGCCAGCCGGGCCGCGGTGACACGCAGGGCGAGGGGCAGGCCTCCGCAGAGCCCGGCGAGCCGGCGGGCCGCCACGGGTTCGGCGAGGACCCGTTCCTCGCCGAGGACACCGGCCAGCAGGGCCGTGCTGTCCTGCGGTTCGAGTATGTCGAGCGGGACGGGACGGGCCGCGTCCGAGGCGATGAGGCCTTCCAGCCGGTGCCGGCTGGTGACCAGCGTGACGCAGTCGGTACCGCCCGGCAGCAGTGGCCTGACCGTGGCGGAGTCGCGGGCGTTGTCGAGGACGACGAGCAGCCGGCGCCGGTCGGTCAGGGAACGGAAGAGCGCCGCTGCGGCGGGGACGGACTCGGGGACGCGGCGCGGCGCGACGCCGAGCGCCAGCAGGAACTCACGCAGCACTTCGATGAGCGCGGGCTCACCGGTGTCACTGAATCCGCGCAGATCGGCGAAGAGCCGTCCGTCCGGGAAGACGGCGGGGTTGCGGTGCGCCCACTGGAGGGCCAGCGCGGTCTTTCCCACGCCGGCCGGTCCGGTGACCAGACAGACGGGCGCCTCGCCGGCCGCGGCCCGGGTGAGCGCGGCCAGTTCGGCGCCCCGCCCGTGGAAGCCGCGTGGTGCGCGGGGCAGCAGATCGGTGGGGCGCGGCTCGCCGGCGAGGGGCGGTGGGGGGAGGGGACGAGGAGACGGCGGGCCGGGGGTGCTGTCCATCCCGCCGATCGAGTCGCGCGGGCGGTCGGCCGGTTCGGCCCCCGCATCCGGCCCGGCCGGACGCTCGGCCACCGGACGGGCCACGGACACAACCTCGTTGCTGTTGCCGATGCCCGTGCCGTGACCGCTCCCGCCGCCTGTGCCGTGCCCCGTGCCGTTGCTGCCGCCGCCGCGGCCCGTGTCACTGCCGGAGCCGGAGCCGGAGCCGGAGCCGGAGTCGCTGCCGCTGCCACTGCCTCTGCCGGAGCCGTTGAGTGGCCGGCCCGGACCGCGCATCGGTGCTGCCGGGCCGTCGGCCGTGTTCCGTCGGGCGTCCGGTGCGGTGTCCCATCCGGTGTCCGGGTCGCCGCGCAGGATCAGCGCGTACGCATCGGCGAGCTCGTGCCCCGGGTCGACCCCCAGCTCATCGGCGAGCAGTCGCCTCGTGCGGTGGAACCAGTCCAGTGCCTCCGACTGACGACCCGCCCGGTACAGCGCCGTCATCAAGGCAGCCGCCAGCGACTCCCGCATCGGATGTGCAACCGCTTCCGCCCGTAGCACCGACGCCGCCCGGTTGTGCTCCCCCAACGTCGCATAGGCGAAGGCCAGTTGCTCGACCGTCGCCAGTCGTGACTCCTCCAGGGAGTGCGCGGCCGCCTGGAGCGGCGGACCGGCGAACGCGCCGTTGAGTGCCGGTCCCTGCCACAGCGACAGGGCATCCTTGAGCATCAGTACGGAGTCGGCGGGGCTGCGCTGCTCCCGCGCCAGCATCAGCAGTTCCTCGAACCGCTGGGAGTCCAGCAGGGTTTCCGGTACCCGCAGCAGATACGCGTCGCCCAGGGTGACCAGCTCCACCCCGTACGCCTCCGCGTCCGCGCCCACCAGGAGGGCGCGCAGCCGGGACACATGCCCCTGGATGACGCCACGGGCGTGCAGCGGGGGTGTGTCGTCCCACAGGCAGTCCGTCAACCGGGCTACGGAGACGGGTGTGTTGGCGGACAGCAGAAGCGCGGCGAGCAGGCTGCGGCGTTTGGCGGGGCCGAGTGGAAGCGGCCCGGTGAGCGTGTCGACGGAGACGGTGCCGAGCAACCGGAACTCCACGAGTGTCTCCCCTTTTGGGCGGGATACGCCCGAGGTGGGGCTCGGGACAAGTCCCAGAATATCGGGGGTTCCGAGGGGCCGACGACGGGTCACGCCAGGTCGGCGGGGCGCGACCTGACCGGCGTCGTGCGTCAGGGGGAGCGGCGCTCGTCCTCGGACACGACAGTGGTGCCGGGCGGCACGACCATCCGTCTACGCCGCGCGATGCTCGCGTGGACGAAGACCCCGATGATGCCGACGATCATCATGATTCAGCCGACCAGGTCGACGTCGACGGTGTCCATCTTCCAGTCGGTGGCGAAGGCCGGTATCGCCCCGGCGCCGATGAGGACGACGCATCCTCCGAGTCCCATGAATCCCGCCTCCTCGACGGCCCGGCGGTTCCGGGCCGGTGTACGGATCGCGTACCCGGCCCGGCAACGACCATGCCCGGGGCTGCGGTCGGGGCGGGGGAGACTCAGCCCGCCAGGAACGCCGTCATCGCGTTGGCCAGCAGATACGGGTCGTCCGCGCCGCACAGTTCACGGGCGCTGTGCATCGACAGGATCGCGACGCCGATGTCCACGGTCTGAATGCCGTGCCGGGCGGCGGTGATCGGGCCGATCGTGGTGCCGCACGGCATCGAGTTGTTGGAGACGAACGTCTGCCACGGCACGTCCGCCTTCTTGCACGCCGCAGCGAACACGGCCCGGCCGCTGCCGTCGGTCGCGTACCGCATATTGACGTTGACCTTGAGGATCGGTCCGCCGTTGACCACCGGGTGGTGGGTCGGGTCGTGGCGCTCGGCGTAGTTGGGGTGGACCGCGTGACCGGTGTCCGAGGAGAGACAGATGGTCCCTGCGAAGGCACGGGCGCGGTCCTCGTACGTACCGCCGCGGGCGAACACCGAGCGTTCCAGGACCGTGCCGAGCAGCGGTCCGTCGGCGCCGGTGTCGGACTGCGAGCCGTTCTCCTCGTGGTCGAAGGCGGCCATGACCGGGATGTACGGAAGTTCGGCGTCCGGCTGCCCGGCGACGGCGGCGAGCGCGGCGGTCGCCGAGTGCACGGAGAGCAGGTTGTCCATCCTGGGCCCGGCCAGCAGCTCATGGTCCCGGCCCAGGTAGGCGGGCGGCTCGACGGCGTGCGGCATCAGGTCCCAGCCGGTCACGTCCTCGGCGTCGACGCCCGCCTCCTCGGCGACGAAGCGGATCAGGTCGCCCTCCTCGACGTCCCCGAGCCCCCAGATCGGCTGTATGTGCTTCTGCCGGTCGAGCTTCAGGCCGTCGGGGTTGGCGGAACGGTCCAGATGCACGGCCAGTTGGGGTACACGCAGGAGCGGCCGGTCGATGTTCACCAGCCGGTGCGTGCCGTCGCGCAGCGAGATCCGGCCGGCGAGACCGAGGTCCCGGTCGAGCCAGGTGTTGAGGAGCGTCCCGCCGTAGATCTCCACGGCGACCTGCCGCCAGCCGTACGCCCCGGTGTCGGGCAGCGGCTTGACCCGCAGATTCGGCGAGTCGGTGTGCGCCCCGACGATCCGGTACGGGGTGTGCGCCGCGGTGCCCTCCGGCACGTACCAGGCCACGATCGCACCGCCGCGCAGGACGTACTTCCCCCCGCTGGTGCCGTCCCAGGCCGCGGTCTCCTCGACCTGCCGGAATCCGGCCTTCTCCAGCCGCTTGGCCGCGGTGGCCACGGCGTGGTACGGGGAGGGGGAGGCCATCAAGAAGGCCATCAGATCGTCGGTGTGACCGCGGTCGAAGCGGAGGGAGGAACTCATGTTCTTCACTGTAACGAGGCCCGACCGGCCGGATTCACCGTCGCCCTGCGGTCGGCGCCCGCTCAGTCTCCGGTGAGCGTCGCGGCGGGCTTCTCGCCGTTCCGGGCTACCAGGACTACAGCTTGTCGATGGCGGTCAGGTCGATGTCGATGTCGTACGGGGCGGAGAGCTTCAGCCGGTCGTGGTGGACGCCGGTGGGGACGTATTTCTTGTTGACCGGGTCCAGCTGATACGTCCAGACCACGGGCCGGTCGTTCTCGGCCATCTCGACGAGCCAGAAGTTCGGGATTCCCGCCCCCGCGTACTTGTGCGGCTTGGTGTCGCGGTCCCTGGCCTCGGAATCGGGCGAGACGACCTCCACGGCGAGCAGGACATCGGCGGCCTGGTAGCGGGTCTGGCGCTGGTCCCCGTCCGCTTCGGCCGTCACCACGACGAGGTCGGGTTCCGGGGCGTTGCGTTTGCCGAGCACGACGGCCATTTCGCGGCGAACGCGCAGATCTTCCGGAACGTGGCTGCGCAGCCCCTGTTCCAACAGATACATCGCCAGCGTGTGGAATTTCCGCTGCGGACTCACGAAAACAAGGCTCCCGTCGATCAGCTCCGTGTGCGGCGGGAGGTCGTGCAGCGTGAACAGGTCGTCCACGGTGTAGCCGTCCGGCGGCGGGACCGGCCACTTGGAATCGTCGCGCCGCAGCTGCGACGCTTCGGGCAGTGCCTCGGCGGTCATGGTTCCTCCCATGGGCGGGATTCTCGGCCGTGCACTCAGCGTACCCAGCTGATACGACAGCACCGCCACCCGAAAGCGTGTCCGGGTGGCGGTGCGTGTTGACGATCTCGGGTGGAGAAGGCCTGAACGGGCGCAGTACCAGTACGTACTAGAACGCGGCCTCGTCCAGCTCCATCAGAGAGTTGTCGACGGACTCGGCGAGCGCGCGCTCGGTGGAGACGCCCGGCAGGACGTTCGCGGCGAAGAACTTCGCGGCGGCGATCTTGCCCTGGTAGAAGGCGACATCCTTCGCGGAGGCGGCCGGCAGCTTCTCGGCGGCCACGGCCGCGCCCTTGAGCAGCAGGTAGCCGACGACGACATCGCCGGAGGCCATCAGCAGGCGGGTGGTGTTGAGGCCCACCTTGTAGATGTTCTTGACGTCCTCGCCGGTCGCCGTGAGGTCGGTGATCATCGTGCCGACGATCGCCTCCAGGTCCACGGCCGCCTTGGCGAGCGAGTCCAGCGCACCGGACAGTTCCTCGTTGCCCTGGGCGCCCGCGAGGAACTTCTTGATCTCCTCGGAGAGGGTGTTCAGCGAGGCACCCTGGTCGCGGACGATCTTCCGGAAGAAGAAGTCCTGGCCCTGGATCGCCGTCGTGCCCTCGTACAGCGTGTCGATCTTGGCGTCACGGATGTACTGCTCGATCGGGTACTCCTGGAGGTACCCGGAGCCGCCGAACGTCTGGAGCGACTGCGCCAGCTGCTCGTAGGACTTCTCGGAGCCGTAGCCCTTCACGATCGGGAGCAGCAGGTCGTTGAGGCCGTGCAGCGCCTTGGCGTCCTCGCCCGTGGCCTCCTTCTCCTGGATGGCGTCCTGGACGGAGGCGGTGTACAGCACGAGGGAGCGCATGCCCTCCGCGTACGCCTTCTGCGTCATGAGCGAGCGGCGCACGTCGGGGTGGTGCGTGATGGTCACCTTGGGAGCGGTCTTGTCCATGAACTGCGACAGGTCCGTGCCCTGGACGCGCTCCTTGGCGTACTCCAGCGCGTTCAGGTAGCCGGTCGACAGGGTCGCGATGGCCTTCGTGCCGACCATCATGCGGGCGAACTCGATGATGCGGAACATCTGGCGGATGCCGTCGTGCTGGTCACCGATCAGCCAGCCCTTGGCGGGGTGCTGGTCGCCGAACGTCATCTCGCAGGTGTTGGACGCCTTGAGGCCCATCTTGTGCTCGACGTTCGTCGCGTACACGCCGTTGCGCTCGCCCAGCTCGCCGGTGGTCCAGTCGAAGTGGAACTTCGGGACCATGAAGAGCGAGAGGCCCTTCGTGCCGGGACCTGCGCCCTCGGGGCGGGCCAGCACGTAGTGGATGATGTTCTCGGACATGTCGTGCTCGCCCGAGGTGATGAAGCGCTTCACACCCTCGATGTGCCAGGAGCCGTCCTCCTGCTCGACGGCCTTCGTGCGGCCCGCGCCGACGTCCGAACCGGCGTCCGGCTCGGTCAGCACCATCGTCGAGCCCCACTGCTTCTCGACGGCGATCTCGGCGATCTTCTTCTGCGCCTCGTTGCCCTCGTCGAAGAGGATGCCGGCGAACGCCGGGCCCGAGGAGTACATCCAGACGGCCGGGTTCGAGCCGAGCAGCAGCTCCGCGTAGGACCAGATCAGGGAGCGCGGGGAGGTGGTGCCGCCGATCTCCTCGGGCAGGCCCAGACGCCAGTACTCGGAGTCCATGAACGCCTGGTACGACTTCTTGAAGGTCTCCGGGACCGGCGCGGTGTTGGTCTCCGGGTCGAAGACCGGCGGGTTGCGGTCGGCGTCGGCGAAGGATTCGGCCAGCTCGTTCTCCGCGAGGCGGGCGACCTCGTCGAGGATGCTCTTCGCCGTCTCGACGTCCATCTCGGCGAACGGGCCGGTGCCGTACGTCTTGTCGCGCCCGAGCACCTCGAAGAGGTTGAACTCGATGTCGCGGAGATTCGACTTGTAGTGCCCCATGGGAAGGCTCCGTAATCAATAGCAGTGGCGTGCAGCACCCCGGGAAGGGGCCTGGGCCGGGCGGGCGACGAGCTGGCGGTGCGTATATCAGCTGACCTCTCCGATGATGCTACCCGTCAGTAATAAGACGCAACCCTTCGAGGGCCTGATGTGTCCGATTACTCTTTGCGGTATGTACGGCTACGACCAGAACCCGGGCGCACAGCAGCAGATGGGTGGCGGCTACGGCGAGCAGCCGCTGTATCCCGAGCCCTCGCCGCCGTCCCTGGGGGACGCGGTACGGGCCTTCACCACCGGCTCGCTGTCCGCCGAGGACTTCCAGCAGATCTTCGCGACGTCGAAGGTCTACTGCCCGCGCGGCGACAACCCCGGATTCCTCGCGCTGCACAACACCCAGCAGCCGGTGATCCCGATGTTCACCACGCTCAAGGAGCTGCGGCTGTACGCGGGCAAGGAGTCCAAGTACTTCGTGATCACCGGGGCCGAGGTGATCGACCTGCTGCCGACCGGCTACGGCTTCGTCCTCGACATGGAGGGTGAGCACCGCATGGTCTTCGACGCCAAGGCCGTGGAGCAGATGGTCGACTTCGCGATGCGCCGTATGTACGGCTGACGTCCGAGTCTTCCGGAAGGGGCCCGTACCGATCGGTACGGGCCCCTTCTCGCTGTCGTGGGCGGTGCGGGAATGAACGACGCCTTGCAGGATGTTCACCATTCAACTAAATTGGGCTCAGGACAATCCCGGAGGTGGCTCCCATGCCCGCAGTGACCGTCGAAAACCCGCTGACCCTGCCCAAGGTTGCCGCCTCGGGCGACGCCGCGGCCCGTCCCGTGCTCGCCGTCACCACGGCGCCGAGCGGATTCGAGGGCGAGGGCTTCCCGGTTCGCCGCGCGTTCGCCGGGATCAACTACAAGTACCTCGACCCGTTCATCATGATGGACCAGATGGGCGAGGTGGAGTACGCGGCCGGAGAGCCGAAGGGCACCCCCTGGCACCCGCACCGCGGCTTCGAGACCGTCACGTACCTGATCGACGGAACCTTCGTCCACCAGGACTCCAACGGTGGCGGCGGAACCATCCGCAACGGCGACACCCAGTGGATGACCGCCGGGTCCGGCCTCCTCCACATCGAGGCCCCGCCGGAGTCCCTCGTCATGTCGGGCGGCCTTTTCCACGGCCTCCAGCTCTGGGTGAACCTGCCCAAGGCCGACAAGATGATGGCCCCCCGCTACCAGGACATCCGCGGCGGCCAGGTCCAGCTCCTCGCCTCCCCGGACGGCGGCGCGCTGCTCCGCGTCATCGCCGGTGAGCTCGACGGGCACGAGGGCCCCGGCATCACCCACACTCCGATCACGATGATCCACGCCACTGTCCGCCCCGGCGCCGAGGTGACCCTGCCGTGGCGCGAGGACTTCAACGGACTCGCGTACGTGCTCGCCGGGCGCGGCACCGTCGGTGCGGAGCGCCGCCCCGTCCACATGGGGCAGACCGCGGTCTTCGGCGCCGGTTCCTCGCTGACCGTCCGTGCGGACGAGAAGCAGGACGGCAACGCCCCGGACCTGGAGGTCGTCCTGCTCGGCGGCCGTCCGATCCGGGAGCCGATGGCGCACTACGGGCCGTTCGTGATGAACAGTCAGGCCGAACTGAAGCAGGCCTTCGAGGACTTCCAGGCCGGGCGCCTCGGTACGGTGCCCGCCGTCCACGGAATGTGACACCGGTGGACGGAGTGGACATCCCACCCGCGCCGTGATCGGGTGGGAGGGTGCAGACCCCAAAGCCCCTCCTGCCCGACGGCGCGCGGCGCACAGCCGCCTGGTGCGTCGTTGTCCTCCTCGTCACCGGGGTTGCCGCGGTCGCCGTCTGGCTGTGCATCACCTTCAAGACCGCGGTCACCCCCGTGCTGCTCGCGCTGCTCGGTACGGCGCTGCTCGGCCCGGTCCACCGCTGGCTGACCGCCCGCGGAATGAACCGCTCGCTGGCCGCGGGGCTCACCTGCGTCCTGCTCGTCGCGGTGGTCGGCGGCGCCGGATACATCGTCGTCACCGCGCTCGTCGACACCGGCGACCAGATCGTCCGGTCGCTGAAGGACGCCGGGCAGTGGATCATCGACCACTTCGGGATCGGCAAGAACACCAATGTGAACGATCTCGTGGCCAATGGCCGGAAACTCGTCGAGAGGTTCGGCGCGAGCGCCGCGGGCGGACTCCTCTCCGGGATCAGCCTCATCGGCTCGCTGCTCGCGACCAGCGTCCTCGCCCTCCTGCTGACCTTCTTCTTCCTGCGCGACTCCGACAAGGCCGTGAACCTCGCCCACGCGGTCGCCCCGCGCGGTACCGGGGAACTGGTCGAGGCCATGGGGCGGCGGGCCTTCGAAGCCGTCCAGGGTTTCATGCGCGGCACCACGTTCATCGCGCTGATCGACGCCACCTGCATCACCATCGGGCTGCTGATCCTGAGCGTCCCCGGCGCGGTGGGACTCGGCGCGCTGGTCTTCGTCGGCGCCTACATCCCCTACCTCGGGGCGTTCCTCTCCGGCGCGGTCGCGGTCCTGGTCGCGTTCGCCGACCGGGGGCCCGTGATCGCACTCTGGGCGCTGGGGGTCGTGCTCGCCGTACAGGTGCTGGAGGGCCATGTCCTGCAGCCGATGATCCAGAGCCGTACGGTCCAGATGCACCCTGCCACCATCATGATCGCGATCACCGCGGGCGCCAGCGTGGCGGGCCTGCTGGGCATGCTGCTCGCGGTACCGGCCTGCGCGGCGGCCTTCGGCATCCTCGGTGAATTGCGCGCAGAGCGTGCCGGCCCGTCCGGCGTGCAGCCTTCCGGCCCGTCCGGCGCGTGAGGACGGAACGGCCCACCGGGACGCCCCGAACCCGATGACCCGGCTCAGAGCCTGTCGGGTGACCTTCGATCAGAGGTCACCCGACAGGCTCTCAGTCCACCTCGTCCGGCCCCGACTCGTACAGCTCGAACCAGATCGACTTCCCCGCCCCCCGCGGATCCACCCCCCACGCATCGGCGAGCATCTCCATCAGCACCAGCCCCCGCCCGCTGGAAGCCATCTCCCCGGGCTGCCGCTTGTGCGGCAGCTCGTCGCTGCCGTCGGCCACCTCCACCCGCAGCCGCCGTTCTCCGTGCTCCCCCGTCGCCTGGGCGACCATCAGCGCGTCCCCGTCCGTGTGGACGAGGACGTTGGTGGCCATCTCGGAGATCATCAGCACCGCTGCGTCGACCTGTTCCGGATCCGCCCAGTCGTGCAGCAGCTCCCGCAACTGCTGCCGGGCCGCCGCGATCCGCGCCGGCTCGGCCTGCGCGATGGTCAGCGCGGTGCGCCGCGGTGCCGTTTCCCTGGGCGGCGTCCCCCCGTCGCGCCGCAGCAGCAGCACCGCGATGTCGTCCTCCCGGCGGTCGGCCAGCGGCCCGGTCGTGTAGTGGGACGTCGGCCCGTGCACCGCCTGTACGAGGGCGTCGGCGAGCTTCTCCAGGTCGGCCGTGTGCTGTTCCAGGACCGGCCGCAGCCGGACCCAGCCGGTCGCCATGTCATGGCCGCCGGTCTCGATCAGCCCGTCCGTGCAGAGCATGATCGTTTCTCCGGCCTCCAGGGTGAGCCGGGTCGTCGGATAGTCGGCGTCCACCTCGATGCCGAGCGGCAGCCCGCCCTCGGTCCGGCGGATCAGCGCGGTCCCGTCGGCAGTCATCACCACCGGATCGGGGTGGCCGGCCCGCGCGATGTCGAGGACGCCGGTCTCCGGGTCCGCCTCCACGTACAGACAGGTCGCGAAGCGCGGTCCGGTCTCCTCCCCGTCCTCGTACGCATCGGTGAGCCCGGAGAGGAACCGCGACGCACGGGAGAGCACCGCATCCGGGCGGTGCCCCTCGGCGGCATAAGCGCGCAGGGCGATCCGCAACTGCCCCATCAGGCCCGCGGCGCGCACATCGTGGCCCTGGACGTCACCGATGACGAGGGCGATACGGCCGTTGGGGAGCGGGATCATGTCGTACCAGTCGCCGCCGACCTGGAGCCCGCCGCCGGTCGGTATGTAGCGGGCGGCGACCGTCATCCCCGGGATGTCGGGGCCGAGGGAGGGCATCATCGAGCGCTGCAGCCCAAGCGACAGCTCCCGCTCGGTCTCGGCGACCCCGGCACGGGTCAGCGCCTGGGCGAGCATCCGGGCCACGGTCGTCAGCACGGACCGCTCGTCCGGCGAGAACGACACCGGGTGCCGGAACCCCGCCAGCCAGGCGCCCATGGTCCGCCCCGCCACGATCAGCGGCAGAAAGGCCCAGGAACGGCGCCCGAAATGGCTGGCGAGCGGCCAGGTGACCGGGTAGCGGCGGCTGTACTCCTCGGGCGAGGGCAGATAGATCGCCCGCCCCGTCCGCACGACCTCGGCGGCCGGATAGTCGGTCTCCAGCGACATGTCGTTGAACGGGCCCTCGTCGCCCGTGCTGTGCCCGTGGTGCCCGATGATCGTCAGCCGCTCGCCCGCGATGCCGAAGACCGCCAGGCCGTCCGGCGAGAACCCGGGCATGGAGAGCGAGGCGGCGACCCGCAGTACCTCCTCGGTCGACCGGGCCTCGGCCAGCGCCCGGCCCGCGTCCAGCAGGAACGCCTCGCGGGAGCGGCGCCAGTCACCGGTGATGGGGGTGTGAGCCCCGGCGGTGCCGGGCTGCGGCTCGGCGACCTCCTGAAGGGTGCCGACCAGCACATAGGCCCTGCTGCCGGGCTCCTCGGGCGGGAGCGGCTTGGAACGGCTGCGTACGGTACGCAGCACCCGGCCGTTCTCGTCCACGATCCGCAGCCGGGCCTCGGCGAGGGTGCCCTCGGCGACTGCGAGATTCACCACTGCGTTGATCTCGTTCCAGTCGACGGGATGGAAACGGGATCGCACCGCGGACTCACGGAAGACGCCGGCAGCGGCGGGCATCTCAAGCAGCCGGGCCGCCTCCGCATCGAGCGTGACGGTCCCGGCTCCGTTGTCCCAGTGCCACAGGCCGGTCGCGGTCGCGGCCAGGACGTCCTCGGTACGCATTGCCCCACTTTAAGAAGATCTGCTCCATAAATGCCAGTGAGGATGGTCACCCACGGCCCGTCCGGTCACGGGGCGGAGCCCACCCGTCCCGTCCGGATGATCTTGAAATGTCAATGTCAATGATTCGATGCGGGTGCGGGCGGTAGCCTGGTGAGGCTGAATCCACCCCGAACCGCGAAGACTGGATGAACGAGAATGCATCGGTACAGGTCCCACACCTGCGGCGAGCTCCGCGCCTCTGACGTCGGCACCGACGTCCGGCTGAGCGGCTGGCTGCACAATCGCCGAGACCTGGGCGGCATCCTCTTCATCGATCTGCGCGACCACTACGGTCTGGTGCAGCTCGTCGCCCGTCCCGGCACCCCCGGCAACGAGGCCCTGGCGAAGCTCACCAAGGAGACCGTCGTACGGATCGACGGCAAGGTCTCCGCGCGCGGCGCCGACAACGTCAACCCGGAGCTCCCGACCGGCGAGATCGAGATCGAGGTCACCGAGGTCGAGGTGCTGGGCGAGGCCGCCCCGCTGCCCTTCACGATCAACGCCGAGGACGGGGTCAACGAGGAGCGGCGCCTGGAGTACCGCTTCCTCGACCTGCGCCGCGAGCGCATGCACCGCAACATCATGCTGCGCTCGGCCGTCATCGGCTCCATCCGCTCCAAGATGGTGGCCCTCGGCTTCAACGAGATGGCGACCCCGATCCTCACCGCGACGTCTCCCGAGGGCGCCCGTGACTTCGTCGTCCCGTCCCGCCTGAACCCGGGCAAGTTCTACGCCCTGCCCCAGGCTCCGCAGCAGTTCAAGCAGCTGCTGATGATCTCCGGCTTCGACCGCTACTTCCAGATCGCGCCGTGCTTCCGCGACGAGGACGCCCGCGCCGACCGTTCGCCCGGCGAGTTCTACCAGCTCGATGTCGAGATGTCGTTCGTCGAGCAGGAGGACGTCTTCCGGCCGATCGAGACGCTGATGACCGAGCTCTTCGAGGAGTTCGGCAACGGCCGCCACGTCACCTCGCCGTTCCCGCGCATCCCGTTCCGCGAGGCGATGCTGAAGTACGGCAACGACAAGCCGGACCTGCGGGCCCAGCTGGAACTCGTCGACATCTCCGACATCTTCGCCGACTCGGAGTTCAAGGCATTCGCCGGCAAGCACGTCCGCGCCCTGCCGGTCCCGGACACCGCGGGCCAGTCCCGGAAGTTCTTCGACGGCCTCGGCGACTACGCCGTCCAGCACGGCGCCAAGGGCCTGGCCTGGGTCCGCGTGGGCGAGGACGGCGGTCTCGTCGGCCCGATCGCCAAGTTCCTCACCGAGACCGACATCAAGACCCTCACCGAGCGTCTCTCCCTCGTCCCCGGCCACGCCGTCTTCTTCGGCGCGGGCGAGTTCGACGAGGTCTCCAAGATCATGTCCGCCGTCCGCGTCGAGGCTGCCAAGCGCGCCGGCCACTTCGAGGAGGGCGTCTTCCGGTTCTGCTGGGTCGTCGACTTCCCGATGTACGAGAAGGACGAGGACACCGGGAAGATCGACTTCTCGCACAACCCCTTCTCGATGCCCCAGGGCGGCCTGAAGGACCTGGAGGAGAAGGACCCGCTGGACATCCTCGCCTGGCAGTACGACATCGTCTGCAACGGCATCGAGCTGTCCTCCGGCGCCATCCGTAACCACGAGCCCGAGCTGATGCTCAAGGCCTTCGAGATCGCCGGCTACGACCGCGAGACCGTCGAGCACGAGTTCGCGGGCATGCTCCGTGCCTTCCGCCTCGGCGCCCCGCCGCACGGCGGCATCGCCCCGGGCGTCGACCGCATCGTGATGCTCCTGGCCGACGAGCCCAACATCCGCGAAACGATCGCCTTCCCGCTCAACGGCAACGCCCAGGACCTGATGATGGGCGCTCCGACGGAGCTGGACGAGTCCCGCCTGCGCGAGCTGAACATCCAGCTCCGCAAGCCGGCGGCGACGGCGAAGGACAAGACGGAGAAGTAATCACCCGGTTCCTTCTCCTGGTTCCACGTGAAACAGCCCCCGGCCGTCCGGCCGGGGGCTGTTCGCTGAGCGCGCCCGCGCCCGGCCTCGCGCGGCGCTGCCCGCCCGGAGCGCTCAGCTGGTGGCGCGCGTGTAGGTGAGGAACACCGCGCCGCTCTTCAGGGCGGTGTGGTCGGTGAGCGTCCAGGTACGCGGGTCGAAGGCGGCCTTGCGGGAGAACAGAGGGATTCCGTCGCCGATGGTCAGCGGGCCGACCTTGAGGATCAGTGCGTCGATCTCGGAGTACAAGGAGCCCGCCAGCTCGGCGCCACCGAGCAGCCAGATGTCCTTGCCGTCCAGCTGCTTGAGCCCCCGCACGGTCGCCACCGGGTCGTCGGCGACCAGTTCGACGGCCGGGTCCGGGCTCTCGGTCAGGGTCCGGGAAAATACCAGGTGCCGCAGGTGGGGGTAGGCGTCGGTGATCCCGGCCGCAAGACCGATCTCGTAGCTGCGCCGCCCCTCGAGCACGGTGTCGAAGTGCGTGCCCCCCGCCGTAACGGACAGTGCCTGCCGGGCCTGGACGGGCAGCGTCTCCGGGTACTCGGCCACGAGGTGCTGAATGTAGTCCTCCGGTATAGGCCAGAAGCCGTTCGGGCCGGTGGGATCCGCGCCATCCGGGCCCGCGATGAAGCCATCGAGAGTGGTGGCGATGTAGTGGACGAGTCTGCGCACGCCGTGTTCCCTCATTCGTTTTGGTTGGGTGATCAGGATGCGTTGTATAGGTGATGCCTGTGTGGCGATTGCGGCAGATTGCGGATCTGGCCCACGGCCATTGGATTGCTCGCAACGGCGGGGCCATGTCCCACTAGGCGGCCAGGAGTTCGCACCACACGAACTTGCCGGAGTCGCCGTTACTGCTGAGCGGATACCAGCCCCAGCCGTCCGTGCTGTTGCGGACCAGGTCGAGACCGCGCCCGGTCTCGGCTTCTGCGGATGAGTGCAGCGGTGGCGCCGGTGGGGTGGGGTCCGCGTCCCAGACGCCGATGCGCAGTACGCGGCCTGCCCAGCGCAGGCGTAACGCGGCAGGGCCCTTGGTATGGCGTACCGCGTTGCCGACCAGTTCTGTCGCGACGAGTTCGGCGGTTTCGGAGAGGGGGAGCAGTCCGTGCAGGGTGAGGATCAGACGCAGGGTGCGACGGGAGACGGTGACCGCGCGGGGGTCGTGGGGGATGTAGAGGGTGTATTCCCAGGGGGCGTTGGTGCTCACAGGCGAGTTCGGCATACGGGAACTCCGGTTGGTGCGTGAATGGTTGTGGAGTGCGGCGGTCTGTGGGCGGTGGCATGTCGCACCCGCCATGGCATGGCGGTGCGGTGCGCTTCCGGAGTCCCGGCGTTTCGCAGCGTGTGCGGCACATCACTGAAGGTAGGGCAAAAATTTTCGCCCACGCAAGCCGTTGGCGTAATCTGGCACCCGAACGGGTTGCTCCAACGAGGCCCACAGGCAGTGCTGTTGGGGAGGAGTTTGTATGCCAGCGAGGGCTCGGCCGACCGCACGCCAGGTGCGCCTGGGCGTGGAGTTGCGCAAGCTGCGAGATGCAGCGGGCATGACGGCTCGGGAGGTGGCAGGACTTCTCGGAACGAACTCTGCCCAGATGAGCCAGATAGAGGCTGGGAACGCTGGCGTCAGTGAAGAGCGGCTGCGAAGGCTCGCGGCCCACTGCGCCTGCGCCGACAAAGAACTGATCGACGCGCTCGCGGTGATGGTGACCGACCGTACGCGTGGCTGGTGGGAGGAGTTCCAGGGCGTGCTCCCACCCGTGTTCCTGGATCTGTCGGAGCTGGAGCACCATGCCTCGTTCCGGCGCGATGTGGAGATCCTCCACGTACCGGGGTTGCTGCAGACAGAGGACTACGCCCGTGCGGTCTTCTCGTACATGCCACCGGAGCTTCCCAAAGGTGAGCTCGAAGCCAGGGTGGCCCACAGGATGGGGCGGAGGGCCATCTTCGAAGGGGCTGCCCCCGTGGAGTACGAGGCGGTGATCCATGAAGCGGCACTGCGCATCCGGGTCGGTGACCGCAGGGCCTCACGTGCCCAACTCCACCAGATCCTCGCCCTGTCCGACGGAGAAGGCGTAACGGTAAGGGTTGTCCCCTTCGATACCGATGGCTTCGCGGGTGCCGGGAGCGCGATGGTGTACGCCGGTGGGCCGGTGCCTCGGCTGGACACGGTGGTGCGGGACGCGCCTCACGGCACCGCGTTCATTGACGCCGAGTCTCAGCTCGACCGATTTCGAGCACTCTTCCGCAAGCTGGAAGCGGCATCGCTCGATCCCCGTAAGTCGCGCGACTTCATTCACCGGATGACCAAGGAGCTGTGAGGTAGAGCATGTCCAACTCGATCGACTGGCAGAAGTCCTCGTTCTCGGGCGGCGGCGACGGGAACAGCTGCGTCGAACTGGCTGTCACCGACGGCCGGATACGGCTCCGCGAGAGCGATGACCCCGGTACGGAGCTGGCGGTCACCTCGGCCCAGCTGGACCGGCTCCTGGGCAGCGTGAAGGGCGGGCAGCTCGGCGGGGCGTGACATCCGCGGCCTCACAACAACACACAGCCACACCCACGCCCCTCCCAGCTCCCCTGCCTAGGATCTGTCCGGGCGATCACGAGGGTTTCGAGGGGAGCGCGTGGACGCGCGGTGCGAGTGGTGTCCTGATCACGCAGGCGTCCGGCGCGGGTCCGACGCGCAGGGAGGGACTATGAAGCTCTACCTTGCCGTACCTCTTGTTCTGCCGGCGTTGCTCATCGCCGCCTCCGGCGTAGCGGCGGTTTCCCGTGGCTGGGTGCTCCCCACGAACCGGCGACGGGTCTGCCGCCCGCGCCTCTACGGCTGGGGCCAGTTGATGGTTGCCTTCGCCCTGTGCTGGCAGATGGTGTTCTTGCTGGTGCTCAGCGACCCCGACACACGCCAGTGGGGGACCCTGGCTGGCAGCGCGTTGCTGCTGACCGGCCTCATCGTGATGACGGTGAGCCATCGCACGGGCGGTAATCGGCAGGGTAGTGGCACGCCCTGAGGGCGGTGTCCCGTTGGAGCTCGCCCGTTCGATCACCAGCCTCTCCGAGGACACCATCTACGACCTGAGCGGGGTCACGGGCGGGCTGATGGAGCGACGGAACGGATCTCTGACCTGCTCTCAGAGACCTCTGCGCCCCCGCGGAGACGAAGGGCCCTACATCCACGAAATGGTTCCGGTCCCTTTCTGCGGGTGTGCTGGGCCGGCGGTACAGCCGTATGGCCCTCGTGCGGATTCGCGCTCGCGTGTCGCGGCGTTAACTGGGTTCAGCGGGACGAGGCGTGACGGGGAGCTCGCCCGTGCCGCGTTCACCCACGACCGCTGAGGAGTACCCGTGTCCGTGTCCCGCCCGTCGGCTGCCCGGCGTCCCCCGTACGCCGTCTGCGCCGGAACGTGTGTCGCCGCGATCCTGTTGCTCACCGCCTGCGACAACATCTCCGATACAGCCACGGGAACCCGCGATGTCCGGGTGGGCGCGACGGTTTCCGCCGGTGTCGCGGGCCCACAGGCCGACGGGAACCGGGGGCGGGCCGCCCCCGGTCCGTACGCTCCGCGCATCAGCCCCCGCGGGATCCCCGCGCTGGGGCCGAAGACCAGGTTCGCGATCCCGGCGGATTCGCGGCAGGCGCTCGTCGTCACCGGCGACGCCTACGACTCCAGCCTGTCCACCGCGGTCCTGTACACCCGAGACGACCCCGCCCTGGGCTGGCGCGCGGCCACGGACCGCTGGCCGGCCCGCAACGCCCTGAAGGGCTGGACGGACGAGCACTGGGAGGACGACCTTCGCACCCCGACCGGGGTCTACGGACTGACGTCCGCGGGCGGCCTGCTCGACCCCCCGGGGACCATGCTCCCGTACAACCAGAGCCCGGCGTTCGCGGTGAGCGGCGAGGGGTTCGACGGGGAGTCGCTGGAGGGTTCTTTCGACTATGTCATCGCCATCGACTACAACCGGATCCCCGGCGCCTCACCCCTGGACCAGAAGCGTCCGCTCGGCCAGGAGCGGGGTGGCGGCATCTGGATCCATGTGGACCACGACGGCCCGACCCAGGGCTGTATCTCGCTCCCCGAGGACCGGATGAGGGAACTGCTGCAACTCCTCGACCCGGCGAAGAAGCCGGTCGTCGTGATGGGGGACGCACAGGGGCTGGAGCGGTGAATCCCCGGTACGGGCCCGGCGTCGGGCCCGTACGCTGAAGGGAGCCCGTTTCCTTCAGGAGGCAGTGATGAGTGTGGTCGAGGAGAGTGTGCTGACCCAGGAGGTCTTCGAGGACCTTGCCCGCCACGCCATACGCGCCGAAGAGGCACTGCGTCTGGAGTTCGTGAACGGGAAACTGGGGGTCAAGGCTGTGCCGGACGGGGATCACGGGCGGATCATCGCCTGGCTGACGCAGATTTGCATGCAGTCGGATCCGGGCAACTGGCTCTTCGCCGAACAGGGGCTGCACATTGAGACGTACCGGAAGGGCAACGCACGCCCGGACGGTGTGCTCGTCCCGCTCGACACCTTCGTCGGCCAGGGCGAGTGGGCGAGCCCCGACGGCGTCCTGATGGTCGTCGAGGTCACCTCGTACGACGAGGACACCGACCGCCGGGACCGCGTCGAGAAGCCGCGCGCGTACGCCGAGACCGGCATTCCCGTCTACCTGCTGATCGACCGTGACACCTGCGAGGTCAAGGTGCACTCGCAGCCCGACGGTGTGCGGTACGAGCAGGTGGTGACGGTGCCGTACGGGAAGACCGTCGAGCTGCCCGACCCGGTGGGCATCCGGCTCGACACCGAGCCGCTGAAGAACTGGGCCCGCTGACCCGGAGGCGGCAGAGCGTGGCAAAGGGCCGGGACCGATGTGTTCGGTCCCGGCCCTTTGCCGGGTGTACGTGCGTGCTCCTGCTTACGCCGGCTTCTCCTCCAGGCGGGGGAACAGCACCGCGCCCTTCGTCACCGTTGCGCCCACCGGGAGCCGGCCCCAGGTGCCCGCGTCCTGTACGCGCTGGTCGGACAGCGCGCCCAGGGACGCCTCGGCGCCGAGGGAGTCCCACAGCTGCTGCGAGGTCTCCGGCATCACGGCGTTCAGCAGGACCGCGACACCACGCAGCGACTCGGCGGCCGTGTAGAGGATCGTCGCGAGGCGGGCCTGACCCTCGGGGGAGGCGTCCTTGGCGACCTTCCAGGGCTCCTGCTCCGTGATGTAGCCGTTGACCTGCTTCACGAAGTCGAAGATCGCCAGGATGCCGGCCTGGAAGTCCAGCTCCTCGCCGATCTTCCGGTCGGCCGTGGCGACGGCCTTCGCGAGACCCTCCTGGACCGCCTTCTCGGCCTCACCGGCGGCCGTGGCCTCCGGGAGCGCCCCGCCGAAGTACTTGCCGACCATGGCGGCGACGCGCGAGGCGAGGTTGCCGTAGTCGTTGGCGAGCTCGGAGGTGTAGCGGGCGGTGAAGTCCTCCCAGGAGAACGAGCCGTCGCTGCCGTACGCGATGGCGCGCAGGAAGTACCAGCGGTACGCGTCCACGCCGAAGTGCGAGGTCAGGTCCTGCGGTTTGATGCCGGTCAGGTTCGACTTCGACATCTTCTCGCCGCCGACCATCAGCCAGCCGTTGGCCACGACCTTGCCGGGCAGCGGCAGACCCTGCGCCATCAGCATCGCGGGCCAGATGACCGAGTGGAAGCGGAGGATGTCCTTGCCGATCAGGTGCACATCGGCCGGGAACGTCCCGTCGAACTTCTCCTGGTTGGCGCCGTAACCGACCGCCGTCGCGTAGTTGAGCAGCGCGTCGATCCACACGTAGATGACGTGCTTCTCGTCCCACGGCACCGGGATGCCCCAGTCGAACGTCGAGCGCGAGATCGACAGGTCCTGCAGGCCCTGCCTGACGAAGTTGACGACCTCGTTGCGGGCGGACTCGGGCTGGATGAAGCCGGGGTTGTTCGCGTAGAACTCCAGCAGCTTCGGACCGTACTCGCTCAGCTTGAAGAAGTAGTTCTCCTCCTTGAGGATCTCCACCGGCTTCTTGTGGACCGGGCACAGCTTCGTGCCGTCCTCCGCCTCGATGAGGTCGCCGGGGAGCTTGTACTCCTCGCAGCCCACGCAGTACGGGCCTTCGTACCCGCCCTTGTAGATCTCGTCCTTGTCGTACAGGTCCTGCACGAACTCCTGCACCCGGTCGGTGTGCCGCTTCTCCGTCGTACGGATGAAGTCGTCGTTCGCGATGTTCAGGTGCTCCCAGAGAGGCTTCCATGCCTCCTCCACGAGCTTGTCGCACCACGCCTGGGGTGTGACGTTGTTCGCCTCGGCAGTGCGCATGATCTTCTGACCGTGCTCGTCCGTGCCGGTGAGGTACCACACCTTCTCGCCGCGCTGGCGGTGCCAGCGCGAGAGCACGTCGCCTGCGACGGTCGTGTAGGCGTGGCCCAGGTGAGGAGCGTCGTTGACGTAGTAAATGGGGGTCGAGACGTAGTACGCCGTCGCCCCCTGCTTCTCGGATCCAGTGGCCGCCATGGTCGAAATCCTAACGGCCTGCGGAAGATCAACTCACACCGATAAACCGGGCCCAGTGCGCGGAGACCTTTGCGAAACATTCCTTCCCGTAACAAAGACGCATCCTGGGAGGGAGTGGACACGCATGCACGAGGCAGGGGATATCACGATGCGGGTACTGGTCGCCGAGGACGAGGAGATCCTGGCGGAGCTGGTCGCCACCGGGCTGCGGCGGGCGGGGTTCGCCGTCGACACGGTGTACAGCGGCGATGCCGCCCTCGCCTACCTGGGGCTGCACGACTACGACGTCGTCGTCCTCGACCGCGACATGCCACGCGTGCACGGCGACGACGTGGCGCGGAGGCTGGTCGCCTCCGGCTCCCGGACCAGGATTCTGATGCTCACCGCCGCCGGCTCCATGGAGGACCGGGTCGCCGGCCTCGACCTCGGCGCCGACGACTACCTGGGCAAGCCGTTCGAGTTCCCCGAGCTGGTGTCGCGGGTACGGGCGCTGCGGCGGCGCAGCGCCCGCCCCGTACCGCCGCAGCTGGAGCGGCATGGCATCCGGCTCGACACCGTACGGCGCACCGCTTCCCGGGAGGGGCGGGAGCTGGACCTCTCGCCGAAGGAGTTCTCGGTGCTGCAATTGCTGCTGGAGGCCGACGGCGGGACCGTCAGCGCGGAGGAGCTGCTGGAGCGGGCCTGGGACGCCAACGCCGATCCGTTCACCGGCGCCGTCCGCGTCTGCATGAGCAAGCTGCGGGGGAAGCTCGGGGAACCGGCCCTGATCCGTACGGTGCAGGGTGTGGGGTACTCCCTGTGAAGCGCCCGTCGCGCCTTCCGCTTGTCCGGCACGTTCAGCACTCCACGATCCGGACGCGGATCGCGCTCGTGTACGGCGGGGCGTTCCTGGTGCTCGGGACGGCGCTGCTCGTCACTGTGAACCTCGTCTTCCGCGCCGGTACGGACTCCCAGGCGCGCGACATCGCCCGCGCGGCCGCGGTCGTCCAGCCCGGATACGCGGTGAACGGCCCCCTCGTCACCCGGCGGAGTCTCGGCCCGCCCACCGTCTACGACCTCACCGACCATGTCAGCGACGCGGCCAGTCACCAGCTGCTCATCTGGTCCGTGGTCGCGCTGCTCGTCATGACGGCCTGCGCGGTCGGTGTGGGGTGGTGGACCGCGGGGCGGGTGCTGCGGCCCGTCCACGCCATGACCGCGAAGGCGCGCCGGCTCTCCGAGCACACCCTGCACGAACGGATCGCATCCAGCGGCCCCGACGACGAACTGAAGGAACTCGGCGACACGTTCGACGCGCTGCTGGCCCGGCTGGAGAAGGCGTTCGACAGTCAGCGCCGGTTCATCGCCAACGCCTCCCACGAACTGCGGACGCCGCTCGCCACCCAGCGGGCCGCGATCCAGATCGGTCTGGACGACCCGTCCCAGGAGGATCTCGTACGAACCCGGCAGACGCTCCTGGACAACAACCGGCGCAGCGAGCGGCTCATCGAGGGGCTGCTGGTCCTGGCGCGCAGCGAGCGCGGGCTCGCTGCGGGCGAGCGGGAAGCGGTGGACCTTGCCCAGGTGGTGGCGGAGGAGGCGGCGCGGCACCCGGGAGTGAAGGTCGACGCGGAGCCCTGTGCGGTACGGGGGAACCGGCTGCTGCTCGCCCAGCTGGTGGCGAATCTGCTGGCCAACGCCGTCACGTACAACGTGCCCGACGGGACGGTGGAGGTGTCCCTGGTGACAGCCGGCGACGGAGTGCTGCTGGAGGTGCGCAACACCGGGCCCGTGGTGGACGCGGCGGACATCCCCGGGCTGTTCGAGCCGTTCCGGCGGGGTGAGGGCAAGGACCGGATGGGGCGCGGGTCGGGGCTCGGTCTCTCGATCGTTCGTTCTATCGCTGTGGCGCACGGCGGCACGGTCACGGCGGTGCCGGGCCCTGAGGGCGGGCTCGCCGTGACCGTACGCCTGCCGGTGGATCAGTTCTCGGCCGCGGCTTCCCGGGCTGCGATCCAGGCGGGGAGGGCGGCGAGGACCTCGCGGTAGAACGTGGTGTCCGCGACCTCGCGGGGGGCGGGGCCCGCGTGGAAGAACCCGGCGTTCGGGACGTCCAGCTTCCGCAGGAAGTCGAAGCCCTTCGCGTCCTCGTCGCCGAACGCGACGAACTGGAAGAACAGCGGCAGCCGCGCCGCCTCGGCCAGCGCCTGCTTGGCGGGCTGCTTGGCGTCCGGCGGGCCGTCCGTCTGGAAGATCACCAGGGCGGGGCCGGTGGCCTCCGACTTCTCGTAGTGCGCGACGACCTCTTCGACGGCGCGGTGGTAGTTCGTACGGCCGAGGTGGCCCAGGCCCGCGTTCAGCTCGTTGATCCGGCCCTCGTGCGAGGTGAGGTCGACCGTGCCGGTGCCGTCGATGTCGGTCGAGAAGAAGACGACGGGGACGGTGGCGTTCTCGTCCAGATGGGCGGCGAGGGCCAGGGTGCGGTCGCCCAGGTGCTGGGCGCTGCCGTCCTTGTAGAACGGCCGCATGGAGCCGGAGCGGTCGAGGACCAGGTAGACGGTGGCGCGCAGCCCGGTCAGCCCGTGCGCCTTCAGCCCGGCGTGGGCGGCCTTGTACGAATCGACGAGCTCGGGCGCGTGGGACTTGACCTGGGCGAGGGGGAGGGCGGGCTCGGGGGTCGGGGTTGCTTCGGGGGCCGTGTCGGCCGCGGTTTCGGGCTTCGGCTCGGCCTCGGCGGCGACGGGCTCGGGCTCGGCGGGAGCCTCGGCCTCGGCGGCGACGGGCTCGGGCTCGGCGGGGGCCTCGGCCTCGACGGCAGCGGACGTGGCTTTCGGCTCGGCCTCGGCGGGGGCCACGGCCTTGGCCTCGGCGTCGACGGGCTCCGGCTCGGCGGGAGCGGACGTGGCCTCCGGCTCGGGCTCGGCGGGGGCCTCGACCTCGACGGGCTCCAGCTCTGCGGCGGGCTCGGGCTCCGGCTCGACCCTGGTTGCAGGCGTGGCTACCGGCTCCGGCTCGACCTCAGCGACGACGGCTGCGGGCTCCGCCTCGACCTCGGCGGTGGGTGCAACCACCGGCTCGGCGGGGGCCACGACCTCAACGGGCTGCGGCTCGGCGGGAGCCTCGGCAGCGGCAGCGGCAGCGGGTGCGGCAGCGGGTGCGGCCTCCGGCTCGGCCTCGGCAGTAGGCGCGGCCTCCGGCTCAGGCTCCGCAGCCACCGGCTCGACCTCGACCTCGACCTCGACCTCGTCGGGCTTCGCAGCCACCGGCTCCGCAACCTCGGCCTCCGGCTCCGCAACCTCGGCCTCCGGCTCCGCCGGCTTCGGCTTCGGCTTCGGGGCCGAGCCCTGTGCCGGGACCGTGGCGATGGACGCCTTGTCGAAGGCCGCCGCCACCAGGTCCGATGCCAGACCGCTGTCGCCGGTGGCGGACCGGTGAGAGGTGGGGGCCGGTAGCGAGGCCTTGGTGGCCGAGGCGGTTTCGCGCACCGAGGCGGTCTCCGCAGCCGGCTCGTCCACCGTTACCGTGACCGGCTCCGACTCCGCGGGTGCGGTGCGTTCGGTCTGGGGCGGGACCGTGGCCGTCGGCGCCGGCGCCGACGCGTCCTGCTCCGCGCGGTCGCGGCCGAACACCTTGCGCAGCAAGCTCCGAATGCCCATGGGCGAGGCCTTTCGCGTGAGTTGGGTGCGATAAATGTCCGACCTGCGGGATTCATCCCTGGCCAGGGCGGATACGTAAGGTTAGCGGCCAGATCCGGCCGTTCGGCGGTGCGGCCCGCCCGTGGGACAACTGAGCCGCAACCGAGTCCTGTGCGCATGCCGTGCGGGCCTGATGTGCGTCGTTCAAATGTGCCCATCCGGTCCCGAGTTGCCTTGTTGGCGTGAGCGGGCGGCGTGTCTGACACATAGTCAGACGCGCCGTTGTCTGTTTTATCCGCATGCGTTGTCGAGAAAGGCGCTCACATGGGAAAACGATCCCGCACCGGGCCACGAGGGCATGCCGGATGGCGCGGTGACGGGTTCCCGCCGCAGCTCCGGTCGCTGAGCGAGCAAGCTCCGAGCAAGTGCGGGGCGTGCAAGCGTGAGGTGTACAGCTACAACATGAGCGAAGTCATCAGTGACTTCGGCTGATCCGCATGGCCTGACCCGCATGACCTGACCCGACGCGCGTGCCGCACTAGAGTCGGTTGCATGGTTTCCGGTGAGGCGCCGCAGGCGGAGGGAAGCGTTCGGGTCGACGTCTGGATCTGGTCGGTCCGGCTGACGAAGACCCGCTCGCAGGCCGCTGCCGCCTGCCGCGCGGGACATGTGAAGGTGGCCGGCGAGCGTGCCAAGCCCGCCCAGGCGTTGCACGTCGGCGATGAGGTACGACTCCGGCACGCGGGCCGGGACCGGATCGTCGTCGTGTCGAAGATCGTGAAGAAGAGGGTCGGCCCTCCGGTGGCTGCGGAGTGCTTCATCGACAAGAGCCCGCCTCCGCCGCCGCGCGAGGTGGCGATCCAGGTTCCGGTACGGGACCGGGGCGCGGGGCGGCCGACGAAGCGGGACCGGCGGGAGATGGAGCGGTTGCGGGGGGCCGGGCCCACGGGGTGACGCGGTGACCGGGGTCGCCGGTGGCCGTTTCGTCCTCAAGCGCCGGACGGGCTTGATGGTGCGCCCCGGACGGGCCCGACTTGATCGTGCACCTCGGACGGGCCTGTGGAGAGCGCGGCTACGGCTGCGGCGATCGCCCTCGCCGCCGCCACCTCCTGGCGCAGCGGAGCCAGCACCCCCTCCTCGTCGCCCGGCAGTTCGGCGCGTACGCCGACCAGGGCCTCGCTCGTACGTATCCCGTCCGCCAGTCCCCGAAGTTGCCGCTGGATCTCGGCCACCTCCGCGGCGGGCGGTTTTGATGGCGCAGCCGATCAGGCTGTCCGGGAAGCGCGGCCAGACCAGATGGAAGCCCTGGTGGTTCAGCAGGTCGGACAGGAGCAGGATGACCGGAGTGATGGCCCGCGCGTCGTCCGCCGGATCCGTACTCCGAGCGCGGCGGGGCGTCCGAGCCGGTCGTCGACGTTGTACGGATCGGGGTCGGCCTTGTGCACGACGGCCGCCGCGTGCCGCAGCGCGCTGTTCACCGCCCGGGTGGCGGGTGAGTCCGGGGCGGGCAGGCCGGGTTCGGCGCCGCCGGTGCGGCTCTCCTCGACGGCGGCGGCCAGATCAGAGCACGATGACCGTCTTGCCGCGTGCGCCGCCCGTCCGGTTCCGGTCGAGGGCCTGCGGGGCCTTCTCCAGCGGGAGTTCGATGTCGATGGGCACGCGCAGTACGCCCTCGGCGGCGCCCTCGGCCAGGACGTCGAGCAGGACCGGGGTGGGTTCGAGCCGGAAGTCGATGCCGGTCACGTCCGCGGGGAGGGCGGCTTCGGCGGCGACGCCCCGAGTGGTGAGGGCGATTCCGCCACCGCGTACCAGCGCGGCACGGGCGGCGAAGGCGTCCGGGGTGGTGGAGACCAGGTCGACGAGTGCGTCGACGCCCTCCGGGCAGGTCTCCCGTACCGCCGCTTCGAGGGGGCGGTTCGTGGTGTCGATCGTGACGGTGGCGCCCAGGGCCGCCATCCGCTTGCGTTCGTCGCCGCGCACGGCCGCGAGCACACGTACGTCGCGGGCCGACGCGAGCTGGGTCAGATAGCTGCCGACGCCGCCCGCCGCCCCGATGACCAGCAGGCTCTCGTGGCCGCGGAGCACGGCGATCTCCAGGATCTCGGCGGCCGTCATCCCGGCGGACGGCAGTGCCGCCGCGGTCCGGAGGGGGAGGCCGTCCGGGACGAGGGTGATGGCGGAGTCCTGCGGTACGGACACGTAGTCGCAGTAGGTGCCGGCTCCGGACGCGGGCCCGGTCACCCGGCCGAAGACCTGGTCGCCGACCCGGAAACGGTTCGCGCCGCTGCCGATCATGTCCACCCGGCCCGCGAAGTCCACGCCGACGACCAGCGGGAACACACGCGGGGCGAGTCCGTCGTCCAGGGAGCCCTGTGCGGCCTGCCAGTCGCACGGGTTGAGTGCGGCGTACTCGATCCTGACCCGTACCTCACCGGCTTCCGGCTCGGGCTTGGGTATCTCGACCAGTGCGGGGTCGGCCCGGAACGTGCTGACGGCTATGGCTCGCATATGGAAGACCTTTCAGTCGTCCCCGATCCGGCAGTCACGGGAACCACTCTTCCCCGGCCCGCTCGCAGCCGCACGTCGAACCGGGTCCGCTACGGACGCTGCTCGCCGACGTGCACTTTGCGCGCCGCCCACAGCCGCCCGAGCACCGCGCACAGCGCCACCGCCAGCCCCGTGGCGAACACGATCCACACCGTCGTGCGCAGCGAACTCGTCAGCGCGTCGTACACCGCCGCCACACTGCCCGTCTCGCCGTCCGGCACCTCGGACAGCACCCGGTCGCGGGCGACCGCGATCATCGCGCGCAGCACGAGTGCCCCCAGCGCGAAACCGAACCCGGCCACCGCCACGGCCGAGAGTGCGGCGAGCGTGGAGCGTCGGCGCCCCGGTCCGCCGCGCACCCAGGCCACGACCACGGTCAGGACGGCGAACACGACCGTGCCCACGGCGGGCAGGATGCTGCCGGCCCGCAGCCACCGGAAGGTCTGGCGCAGCTGGTCGGCGCGGTCGGCGGAGACGATCGTGATGTCGGTGTGCTGGACCGGGATCCGGTCGGCGAACGGCACCCCGTTCGCTTCCAGGTTCTTTTTGACCTGCTCGGTCACGGGCGCCAGATCGATGGTCACGGCCTCGCCGGTGTTGCCGTTCAGCGCGGCGGTGACGGCCTTGTGTGCGGTGCGGTTGGCGGCGTTCCACGCGGCCTGGAAGGCGTCGGTGGCGGTGAAGGACATCACCGCCTCGTGCAGGAAGTCCCGCACGGTGCTCTGGAGCGGCCCGGCGTCGATCTGCATCATCGTCGCGTCGGTGATGAGGTTGCCGACAGTGCTCCGCACCTCGGGGTCGGAGGCGAGCGGGGCCACCGCGGCGACGTAACGGTCCGTGTTGTCGATCTCCAGATCCACCCAGGCGGAGAGTGCGCTCAGCGGGACGAGCACGGCGAGCAGCGCCGGCACCACCACCGCCCAAGCCGCCGAGAGATACGTCCGCACCTCTCCAGGGAAACCCGTACGGGAGCGGCGCGCCCAGGGCCCTGCGCCATCCGAGTTGCCGGGCGGCGCGGCCGGGTGTGCTCTGGAGGGAAAAGGGGCGACGGAAGGAGTTCTCCGCCATGGCCACTCATGCAGCGATGCCGACCCGTGGACGGGCCGGGGCCGGGTCGAGTGAACGTCGGCACAGCGCGCTCGCCTGGGCCGTACCCGTCACGCTGGGCGCGGCGTACGGTCTCTACGCCTCGTTCATCCTCCGCAACAACGGCGCGAGCGGCGGCCGGCAGTTCTGGTACGGCCTGATCTGTGCGGTGGTGCTCGCCGTTCTCTGCTTCGGGCTGGGCCGGATCCAGCACACCATGATTCCCCTGGCGCGGGCGGTGGCGTACGGCGCGCTGACAGCCGCGGCGATCGGCCTGCTGGTCGGGCTGACCGATTCGAGCGTGATGCGGTCCTCGGCGCTGGGACTGGCGGTCGGCCTCGGGATGTTCATCACCACCTTCTACATCTTCTACACGCGAGAGAAGACGTGAGCGCGTCTCCCGTCGCATCCTTGACCTTCTCCGAAGGAGAAGCCCCGGCATCATCGGTGCCGGGGCTTCCCCTTCGGCATGAGCAGATACGGGGGCGCGAGGAGGTACGGGTGGGGCCGCGCCGACATGAGGACGGGCCCGCACAGGGCGCGGGCCCGTCCTCATCTGCCACGCGGTTGCGGTCAGTCGCGCACGACCGTCACCGGGCACGGTGCGTGCTGGGTGACATGGAGGCTGACCGAGCCGAGCAGGGTCGCCTTGAAGCCGCTGTAGCCACGAGCCCCGACGACCAGCAGGTTCGCGCCCCTGGCGCGTTCCAGCAGGGACTGGGCCGGGTTGCCGATCACCACGACCTTGCTGACCGCGGCCGCGCCCTCGGCTCCCAGGGCCTCCTCCAGTGCCTCGGTGAGGGACACGGTCGCAACCGCCTGCGGGTCGAAGTCCTCCGGCATGCCCGGCATCATGGACGCCCAGCTGGTCGCGGGGTACTCCCAGCTGTTGACGGCCTCCACCGTGTCACCGGTCAGTTCCGCCTGGCGTACGGCCCAGTGCAGTGCCTTGATCGACGACTCGGAGCCGTCAACGCCCACCACGATCCTGCCCATCTCTGCCTCCAGCTCGGTTCGGCTCAGTGCGCAGAGGCGTCCTGCGAGAAGATCTCGCACGACGCATCTTTCGGTCCAACCCTAATCAAACCGGGCAGGACTTCGAGTGGCGGGTCCCCTCAGTCCAGCCGGAGGTCGGCGAGTTGCTGTTCGAACGGCACGACCTCGTCGTCGAGCCCGAGCGCCCTCGACGCCCCGGAGGCCGCCCGGCCTCCCGTGATCATGGTCGCGAGCTCGCCGCCCGCACGCCGGATGCGGGACGGCAGGCCGTCGGTGTACTCGTCGCCGGACGAGCCCCAGTCCTCCGATGCCGCGTACACGGAGGTCGGTACGACGGTGGCCCGCAGGTAGGCGAAGAGCGGACGCATCGCGTGTTCCAGGACGAGGGAGTGGCGGGCGGTGCCGCCCGTCGCCGCGATGACGACGGGCTTGCCGGTCAGCGCCGTGTTGTCGATCAGGTCGAAGAACGACTTGAACAGTCCGCTGTACGAGGCGGTGAAGACGGGCGAGACGGCGATCAGGCCGTCCGCCTCCGTCACCTCCTTGATCGCCTCGTCCAGGGTGCTGGGCGGGAACCCGGTGACCAGGTGGTTGGCGATGTCGACGGCCAGGTCGCGCAGGTCGATCACCCGGACCTCGACCGTGCGGTCCTGATCGGCCATCAGGCGCTCGCGGGCGGCGCCGGCCAGCCGCTCGGCCAGCAGCCGGGTCGAGGACGGCCGGCTGAGCCCGGCCGATACGGCGACGATCCTCAGGGGCTCGGTGGCGAACACGGTGGACACGGTGGTCAGGCCTCCTTCGTGGCCGTGCGGGCGGCGACTGCCGGGTGTGCGGGGGCGGAGTCCGGGACTCCGGCCGGCCGCAGGTTGGCGAACTCCTTGCGCAGCACCGGGACGACCTCCTCGCCGAGGATGTCGAGCTGCTCCAGGACCGTCTTCAGCGGCAGCCCCGCGTGGTCCATCAGGAACAGCTGGCGCTGGTAGTCGCCGACGGCATCGCGGAAGGACAGGGTCCGCTCGATGACCTCCTGCGGGGAGCCGACGGTCAGCGGGGTCTGCCGGGAGAAGTCCTCCAGGGAAGGGCCGTGCCCGTAGACCGGTGCGTTGTCGAAGTACGGGCGGAACTCCCGTACCGCGTCCTGCGAGTTCTTCCGCATGAACACCTGGCCGCCGAGGCCGACGATGGCCTGCTCGGCGGTGCCGTGCCCGTAGTGCGCGTACCGCTGCCGGTAGAGGTTCACCATCTTCTTGGTGTGCTCGATGGGCCAGAAGATGTTGTTGTGGAAGAACCCGTCCCCGTAGTACGCGGCCTGCTCGGCGATCTCCGGGGAGCGGATGGAGCCGTGCCAGACGAACGGCGGGACGCCGTCCAGCGGGCGCGGGGTCGCGGTGAATGACTGCAGCGGCGTACGGAACTTGCCCTCCCAGTCGACGACGTCCTCGCGCCACAGCTTGTGCAGCAGGGCGTAGTTCTCGATGGCGAGCGGGATGCCCTGGCGGATGTCCTTGCCGAACCAGGGGTAGACCGGTCCGGTGTTGCCGCGGCCCATCATCAGGTCGACGCGGCCGTCCGCGAGGTGCTGGAGCGTCGCGTAGTCCTCGGCGATCTTCACCGGGTCGTTGGTGGTGATCAGCGTCGTGGACGTGGACAGGATGATGTGGTCGGTGCGGGCGGCGATGTAGCCGAGCGTGGTCGTCGGCGAGGACGGGACGAACGGCGGGTTGTGGTGCTCACCGGTCGCGAAGACGTCCAGTCCGACCTCCTCCGCCTTCTGGGCGATGGCGATGGTGGCCTTGATCCGCTCGTGCTCGCTCGGTGTCCTGCCGGTCGTCGGGTCGGTGGTCACGTCTCCGACGGTGAAGATCCCGAACTCCATGGCGCCCGCCTCCAGGGTTGTTGAACATTGAACTATGCGAACGCACCCTACAACGGGGCGCCCCCCTGACCTATTCCGCCGGGGAGGGACTGGGGCCGTGCGTACCCTGGAGGGGTTGTGGAGGCCGGGTGCGCCTTTGCCGGACGGAGGCAGGGCCGTGAGCGAGGGCAGCGAGAGCGAGCGCTGGAAGGAGCGCGGCGTAGCGCTGCGCGTCTTCGTCTACGTCTTCGCCACGCACCTTTTCGCGGGCTTCATCTGGATCCTCTTCTACGTGGGCGAGCACGCCAAGAAGTGAGCGCGGCGGGAGTGGGGTAGCGGCAGCGGATTCGCGGACGGCGGCTGCGCCCTGGGGTGTGCGGAGTGGCGTAGGTCTTCGGTCGTAGTAGTTCGTCGCCGGGGCCAGGGCCGTGTGTCGATGCGGTCGAGGTGGACGCGTGCCTACGCTGCGGGCCTCGGCGCGCAGACGGGCGTGCCGCTGTCAGGAAGGAGCGCCATCGTGGTGTTCACCGGCCAGAGCCATGTCCGTCTTGCCCGGCTGTCCCGGGACCTCGCTGCCGCCGAGCGGTTCCGGGTGGGCGGGCTCGGGCTGGGCGTGCTGTTCCGTGCCGAGGCGGGCCGGGCGCCCGGTGCGCACGATCTGCTCATGGCGGGGTTGCCGGACGCGTCCCGGCACCTCGAACTCGTGCACGGCGGCGACCGCCCTGGGTCGACGCCTGACGGGTCCGCCGACGGCGCGCGAGAGAGTGATGAATGATAGGAGCTTGGTATCATTGAATCATGCTGTACGAGATGCCCCGCCTGGACACGACCGACCTTCAAGTCCTCACGCAGGTCGATGACCTGCGTGAACAGCTGCGGCACGCCGTGCAGCAAGCCCCGATGAAGTGGACACTCGATCTGCGCAAGGCTCTGACGGCCAGCGCCATCGCGGCGTCGAACACGATCGAGGGCTACAGCGTCGATGCTGTGGATGTCGCCGACCTGATGGACGGTGAGCGCGAGGTCGAGGCCAGCGACGAGAACAAGGCGGAGACGCTGGCCTACCAACAGGCCATGACGTATATCCAATCACTCCATGACGTGGCCGACTTCCGGTACAGCAAAGAACTCCTCAACAGCGTTCACTGGATGCTGCAGGGCCATCACCACCCCCGGAAAGTCGCCGGCCAGTGGCGCAGGACCGCCATCCGAATCACCGCCCCCGGCGACGAGCTCGCAACCGACTACGAAGGTCCCGACCGCGAACTGGTCCCCGCTCTTATGGGCGAACTGGTGGACTGGCTCAACGAGGGCGACCTCGACAGTCATGTCCTGATCCGCGCAGCGATGGCCCATCTGAACCTGGTGAAGATCCATCCCTGGTCCGATGGCAACGGCCGCATGTCCCGCTCACTTCAGACGCTTCTGATCGCACGGGGCGGCGTTCTCGCTCCCGAGTTCTCCTCGATCGAGGAATGGCTGGGGATGCCGGGCAACACCTGGGACTACTACAAGGTGCTGCGCGAGGTCGGCGGACCGGTCTGGTCGCCGCACCGGGACACGTCGCCCTGGATCAAGTTCAATCTCCTCGCCTACCACCAGCAGACCCAGCGTGTGCAGCGGCGCGTCGACCGGTCCAACGACTGCTGGATGCAGCTGATGGAAGAGGCCGGTACCTACGGGGTCGCTGAGCGCCAGGTCACGGCTCTGCACGAGGTGGCGATGGCCGGACGGGTGCGCCGCTCCCGCTACGAGAAGGCCGAAGCGATCAACACCCAGCAGGCGACCCGCGATCTCCAGGCACTGACCAAGGCCCAGCTGCTTACAGCCGTGGGCCGGACGAAGGGCCGCCATTACATTGCAGGGCCGCGGTTCCCGGAGCGGGTGCTGGCCACCGCCCGGCGACACCACACCATCAGTAACCCGTACGCCACGTAGCGGCACCATTCAGCGCCATCGCGCGAACCGGCGTCACGGCGCAGCCACCGCGATCCGGCGCAGGGGCTTGTTCACGGGCGCACCACCTGCGTCATCTCGAGGTCGGGGTCGGGGGCGGGCGCGGGGCGGCGTGCGGTGTCGCTGATGCGGATCAGGATGCCGACGAGGGCCCAGTTGGCGATGACGGAGGAACCGCCGTACGCCAGGAACGGCATCGTCATACCGGTCAGCGGGATCAGGCCCATCACACCGCCGGCGACGACGAAGACCTGCAGCGCGAACGCGCCCGACAGGCCGATGGCGAGCAGCTTGCCGAACGGGTCGCGGGCCGCGAGGGCGGTGCGTACGCCGCGCTCCACGAGCAGGCCGTAGATCAGCAGGATCGCCATGATGCCCGTCAGGCCCAGTTCCTCGCCGAAGGTGGCGAGGATGAAGTCGGAGTTGGAGGCGAACCGGATGAGGTCGGAGCGGCCCTGGCCGAGGCCGGTGCCGAGGGTGCCGCCGGAGCCGAACGCCCACAGAGCCTGCATCGACTGCTCGGAGTGACCGGCCACGTCCTGGCGGCTGAGCATGTACTCGCGCATGGGGTCGAGCCAGGCCTGGACACGTTGCTGGACGTGCGGCTCGAAGGAGGCGACGCCGACGGCGCCGGCCGCGGACATCAGCAGACCGAAGACGATCCAGCTGGTCCGCTCGGTGGCGGCGTACAGCACGATGACGAACATTCCGAAGAACAGTAGCGACGTGCCGAGGTCCGTCTCGAAGACCAGGATCAGGATCGAGAGGAACCAGACGACCAGGATCGGGCCGAGGTCGCGGCCGCGCGGCAGGTACAGGCCCATGAAGCGACGGCTGGCCAGGGCCAGAGCGTCGCGCTTGACCATCAGAAAGCCGGAGAAGAAGACCGCGAGCACGATCTTCGCGAACTCACCGGGCTGAATGCTGAAGCTGCCGACGCGGATCCAGATCTTGGCGCCGTATATGTCGGCGCCCAAACCCGGGACCAGCGGAAGCAGCAGCAGGAACAGCGCGCCCACCATGGATATGTAGGTGTAGCGCTGCAGGATGCGGTGGTCCTTGAGGAACATCAGCACCACGATGAAGAGCGCGATGCCCATCGCCGTGTACATCAGCTGCCGTGGCGTGGCCGTTCCCGCCTGCTTGATCGACTGCAGCAGTTCGGACTGGTCCAGCCGCCAGATGACGACCAGGCCGAGCCCATTCAGCAGCGTGGCCAGCGGCAGCAGCAGCGGGTCCGCGTACGGCGCGGACTTCCGTACGACGAGATGGGCGACACCGGCCAGCAGGCCCAGGCCCAGGCCGTGGCTCAACAGGCCGGACGGCACTTGGTTGTTGATGGCCAGGCCCACGTTGGCGTAGGCGAACACCGGGACGGCGACGGCGAACACCAGCAGCGCGAGCTCGGTGTTGCGCCGGTTGGGCGCGCCGATCGTCGACGTGCGGTGCGTCGACGATCTCGTAGGACTGCTCATCGTGTGAAGGGCCTCTCACGGCTTGCCTACTGTTGACTGCTGACCGCACAGCGAGACGACCTTCTGCTCTTCCTTCGAGAGACCGGGGTTGGGAGTGGGTGCGGTAGCGGTCCTGGACGCGGACGGCGACATCGAAGCCGGCGGAGTCGGCACTGCTGTGGCCTTGGATGCCGTTCTAGACGTGAAGAAAGCATGTGTGGTTCCTGTGGCCGTTGTACCGCTGGTGGCCAGCAGCTCCGGGACAGGTCGGCCACGCCCGTCGATGTACCGCTCGGCCGGTGGGCCACCGGGCCTGGACGCCAACGAGGCCGCCGGCGGCAAGTACGGTGCGTTCGTGACGAACGAGCGCGTCCTCGACACCGAGAAGTACAGCGTCGACATCGTCGCCTGACGCACATCGCAGCACCACCACGGCCCAGGAGGGTCCTCGGGCCCCAACCCGTAGCAGCCGGAGGAGATACCCGTGCAAGACTCCACGACCAGGCCGTGGGCATGGGCCAGAGATCCGCACGCCGTGATGTGGTGCGTGACCTTCGCCCGCGGCATCACACCGGAAGACGTACTCGCCCGGTACGGGGCTGACGCACGAACCGCCCAGTTCCTCACCCGACAGCAAGCCGCCCATCTGTACGACAGCAGCCTGCCGGAGGGATCAGTTCTGCGTGCCGGGGCGCTGGGCGACTGGTCGTTCTGCTTTGAGGACTGCGGGGTCATGGGCATGATGCCAGGCCCCCTGTCCGCGCTGTCCTACGGCACGGAGACCTTCAGTGTCCTGCTGGGCGGGGACGGCATGAACGGCTTCGCTCACTGGCGTGACGGACAGTGCACCGAGCGGTTCGAGCCCGGCTTCACGAGCGCTTCCGGGCCGCCGAGGCCCTGGGCGGCCACCACGGGGGCGCCGCCCACGCGGCGGCGTACCCGCGAGGCTCGTGCTCCTGGCCTGTTCGGAAGCGGCCGCCACGGTGCCCCGGAGGGGGCGTAGGTCTTCGGCCGCAGGAGAACGGCCGCAGGAACCAGGAAGCTGTGCCGATGTGGGAGAGGGGGCCGGCGGCCTACGCTGCGGACCCGGTGCGCAGACGGGCGTGCCGTGGTCGGAGAGGAGAGCCCCGTGCCGTTCACCGGCCGCAGTCATGTCCGTCTTGCCCGGCCGTCCCGGGACCTTGCCGCGGCCGAGCGGTTCTGGGTGGGGGGACTCGGGCTGACGGTCCTGTTCCGCGCCGAGGCGGGCCGGGAACCCGGGACGCACGATCTGCTCATGGTGGGGCATCCGGACGCGTCCTGGCACCTCGAACTCGTCCACGGCGGTGGCCACCCCGTCGAACCCCGTCCCACCGACGAGGACCTGCTCGTCCTCTATCTCGACGAGTCCGTGCCACAAGAACTGGTGGACCGGCTGCGGGACCACGGAGGCAGGCGTGTGCGGTCGCCGAACCCGTACTGGAACGAATGGGGCGTCACCGTCGAGGACCCGGACGGCTACCGGCTCGTCCTCTGCACGCGCGACTGGTCCAACTCCTGACCGTCACACCCTGCCTTCACGTACGCACGTGTTCTGCCTATGCGTTGAGCGTCAGGCGTCGGTGGCGAGGGTGCCCGCCTTCACTTCGGCCAGGAACGCCGACCAGGCGCGGTTACCGAAGACGAGCAGGGGTCCCTGAGCGTTCTTGCTGTCTCGTACAGGCATGACGTCCGGCACGCCATCGCCCACCTCAAGACACTGTCCGTTGCCGCTGCTGTGGCTGCTCTTCCGCCACGTGAGCTGCGTGCGTTTGTGCTGCACTCTCAACACCTGCTCTCAGTCACTCGCTTCTGCCACTCTAGCCAGCAGACCGGCACTGTCGTTCGGCCCGAGGGCCACCGCCTGAAGGTGTTCGAACATCGACTTGTAGCGTCGCATTTCCGCTTCGGACTCCAGAAATAGATCTCCGGCGGGTGTGTCCACGTAGACCAGTTCCGGGTCTGCGGGATCAGGGAAATCCATGTGGACGAAGTTGCCCGTCATGCCCGCGTGAGCGCCTTTTTCGAACGGGATCACCTGGATGGTGACGTTGGGCTCTTCCGTCAGCTGGAGCAGGTGCCTGGCCTGTGTCCGCATCACTTCGCGTCCGCCCACGAGGCGTCGCACCGCGGCTTCGTCCACGATGGCCCAGAGCTGAAGCGGGTCTTTCTTGGTGAGCAATGCCTGCCGCTCCACGCGAGCTTGGACGCGCTGTTCCACCTCCTTCCTGCTGGCGGTCGGCAACACGCCTCTGACCACCGCACGGGCGTAGGACTCCGTCTGGGCAAGTCCTGGGATGAAGAGGGACTCGTAGTTGCGGATGGTGCGGGCTTCGCTCTCGAAGCCGATGTAGGCGGTGTACTCCTCGGGCAACTCCGAGTGGTACGGACGTAGCCAGCCCTGGTCGTTGGAACCGTTCTGGACCGCCAGGAGATCGGCACGCTGCGCCTCGTTCGCCGCGTAGAGATCCAGAAGAGCGATCAGAGTCCGCTTCTGCGGCCGGGCGCGTGCCTTCTCGACGCGGTAGAGGGTCGCCTCGTTGATGCCCGTCGCCTTGGCCACGTCTTCGCGTGTCAGGTCTGCTGCGGCTCGGAGCCGGCGTAGTTCGGCGGCCAGACGGCGGAGCCTCACGGTGGGCGGTCGTTGTCGCTTCTCCGGCACGCTGCGTCCCTTCGCTGCCTGGGTGGTACCCGCGAGTGTGGATGGTCACTGCGTGACGCTCCGCGTTGTGTTTCGCTGGCCAGGGCAGAACTGCGTACCGCGCTTGCGGGCTGGGGGCTCTCGGAGTGGGAGGAGCCCGCGGTGCTCGTGCTGTCCGAGTTGCTGACCAACGCCGGGCAGCACGCCCGGGTCTCGCCGGGGCGGGAGAGCGAGACCCGGTTCCGGTCGCTGGGCGACGGGGTGCGGATCGAGGTGCACGATGCCTCGGACGTACCACCGCAGGTGCGCGAGCCGGAGCCCGGTGCGTGTGGCGGGCGGGGGCTGGTGCTGGTGGGTGTGGGCGGACCGGTGGGGGTACGGGGCGCGGCGCGGACCCGGAAAGGTCGTGTGGGCGGAGTTCGGCTCTGTTAACCTCGGCCCATGACCTCCGTACCGTGCCGGAACTGGTGGCGCTCCTCCTAGGGGCGGCCACCTCCATCTGCACGGAATCAGGGCCGTTCGAAACGGACGGCCCTTTTCTCTGCCCTCGTACGGGTACGGATGCCGGTGATCACGGCGGGCCGTCCTCCACGCAACCAGCATCGCGAGGAGAGAAACCCCATGAGCACCGTCACCGTCACCGTCACCACACCGCCCGAGCAGCGCGCCGCCGAGCTGGAGGCGCGGATCCGGCAGGCTCCGGACCGGTTCCGGGTGATGACCGGGGACCGGCCCACCGGGCCGCTCCACCTCGGGCACTACTTCGGCACCCTCCACAACCGCGTCCGGCTCCAGGACCTCGGTGTGGACGTCTTCGTGATCATCGCGGACTACCAGGTGCTCACCGACCGGGATCTCGCCGACCGGCTCGGTGAGTACATGGAGGGGATGCTGCTGGACTATCTGGCCGTCGGGATCGACCCGGCACGCGCGACGGTCTTCAACCACAGCGCCGTGCCCGCGCTCAATCAGCTGATGCTGCCGTTCCTGAGCCTGGTCTCCGTCGCCGAGCTGAACCGTAACCCCACCGTCAAGGACGAGATCGCGCACTCCCGGCAGTCGGCCGTCAGCGGGCTGATGTTCACGTACCCCGTGCACCAGGCCGCCGACATCCTGTTCTGCAAAGGGAACCTGGTGCCGGTCGGGCAGGACCAGCTGCCGCACCTCGAAGTGACGCGGACCGTCGCCCGCCGCTTCAACGAGCGGTACGGGGTGGTCTTCCCGGAGCCGGACGCGCTGCTCTCCGCCGCGCCGCTCCTGCTCGGTACCGACGGCACCAAGATGAGCAAGAGCCGGGGCAATTCCATCGCGCTCGGCGCCACCGCCGACGAGACGGCGCGCCTGATCCGCGGGGCGAAGACGGATGCCGAGCGGCACATCACGTACGAACCGGAAGCGCGGCCCGGGGTGTCCTCGCTCGTGTTGCTGGCGGCGCTCTGTCTGGACCGCGATCCGCACGCCGTGGCCGAGGAGATCGGCGGCGGGGGTGCGGCCGCCCTCAAACGGACGGTGACCGATGCCGTCAACGGCCGGATGGCGCCGATCCGGGCCCGGCGCGCCGAGTACGCGCAGGACATGGCGTACGTGCGGTCGGTGCTCCGGGCCGGGAACGAGCGAGCCAACGAGATCGCCGAGGCGACGCTGGACGAGGTACGGGGGGTGATGGGGGGCGTGCTGTAGCGGCGAGCGGTCAGGTGGTGGTTTCCGGCCAGGCGCCCCGTGCCGCCACCTCCAGGATCAGTGCCGCGATGTTCCAGGCGTCGTCCGCGCCGCTGTGGTGGCGGCCTTCCAGGGGGAGGCCCGCCACCTTCAGGGCCTGGGCCATGCCGGGACGCTTGCGCAGGCCGTAGCTTGCGGTGAAGGGAAGTTTGGCGTTGGTGTGGCTGCGGCCGAACGGGTAACGGGTTCCGGTGGCCCGGCACTGGCGGGTGAACTGGTCGCGGTCGTAGTCGCCCCAGCTTGCCCAGGGACGTATCCCCGCCCGATGTTCGGAAGCCAGCAGACGGCAGGCGTCGGCGAAGGACACGCCCGTGTCCACCTCGGCCTGGGCCAGGCCGGTCAGCTCGGTGCAGAACGCGCTGACGGTGGAACGGGCCGGGCGGACCAGGATCCGGTGCCGGGAGACCCTTCCCCGAGCTCTCAACTCCGTTCGAGCAGGGGAGACCCCATTGGCCGCGTGCAGGTCGACGACAGTCAGCCCGATCTCGATGATCTCGCTGACCGCACCGGGCGGCGGCTGCCCGTCCCAGCACGTCGCCTCGATGTCGATCACGTTCAGGAGTTCGGAGACGGTGTCCATGGGGGCAGGGTAAGGAGCCAGGGGCGCGCCGGGCATCCGGATTTCGATCTCCACCGGCCATGTGTGCGGCCCGCCGCCCATTGCTGACTGCCCATCGCCCCACCGCCCCGCTACGACCTCGGTGCCACGCTCCGCCGCCTGCCCAGCAGGTCGGCCAGGCCCCGCCGCGTCGCCGCGATCACCACGCGGTCCTCGGGGCGCAGTACGTACCCGGGGTGCAGGTCCCAGACCAGGCCCGACGGGCGGTCCGGGGAGGCGGGGGCGGGTGTGGCCAGGTTCGGGCGGCGGTGCTCCGGCGGGGTGGCGTCCAGGGCGAGGACCCGCCAGGCGCCCGCCCGGAACGCCTGCTCCACCGTGCGGCCCTCCAACTGCCGGTGCCCCGCCACCTCGACCGCCGCGAACAGCATCACCTTCCGCTCGACCGGGATGGCGCCCAGAATCTGCCGACCCATCATGGCGACCGCGAAGGACGGAGCGGCCAGGTGGGAGACGGACCGGGAGCGGGTCAGGGCCTGCGGGTGGGCGGTGCGCAGGGTGCGATAGACGGCGGTGGCGAACTCGTCGTCGAACAGGCGCAGGGCGACACGCAGGTCCGGCTTGACCGAGCGGGCGTACAGCGCGGCCTCCAGGTTGGTGGTGTCTGCGCTGGTCAGGGCGAGAAGTGCGCGGGAGCGCTGGATCTTCGCCGCCTCCAGCACCCCCTCCTGCGTGACGTCACCGAGCACCACCGGTACGTGCAGCCGCCGGGCCACGGCGATTCCGCGCGCGTCCGGGTCGTCCTCCACGCACACCACGGGAATGCCGAGCTCACGCAGCCGGACGAGGACCCGCGTACCGATCTTGCCGAGGCCGAGCAGCACCACATGGCCGGACAGGCCCCGTGGCGGCCGGCGCAGGGACGAGGCCGTACGGAGCGACCCGAAGGCCTCCAGTACACCCGCCACGAGCAGCGGCAGCAGCATCAACCCGGCCATACCCGAAAGGAGTTGGATCACCTGACGGGCCATGGAGTCACCGATCGCCGGGTCACCCATCGCGAACAGGTCCAGCAGCGTCAGATACGCGGCGTGCACGGGATCGTCGCCGGTGGCGAGCGTGGAGGCGACGGCGAGGCCCAGCGCGGCCAGGCCGACACCCAGTGCCGACCAGCGCAGCCGCCGGGAGAAGAACTGGCTGAGCGGTGCGCCCCTGCCGCCCATCCGGGGCGGCGGACCGGCCGGTCCCGCCTGGCTGACCGCCTCCAGGACGACCGTTCCGCGCCCCGCGGCGGCGGCCACCTGCCGTTCGTCGGGCAGGAGTTGGGGCCCCTCCTCGCCGCTGCTGTCGGAGCCCTCGGCGCCCGCCGGGTCATGGGTGGTGGAGGAGAGCAGTGCAAGGGTGCACAGGCCGGGGTCGGCGATCCGGCCGTCCTCGGGCGGGGTGCGTTCGGCGGCGCGCAGCAGCAGGCCCTCCGCCTCGATGACCTTGCTGGAGCCGGTGAGGGCGGTCGCCGCGAGGGCGGGCGCGGCGGTGTCGGCGTCGGAGAGGACGGTGGTCGATGCGTCGAGCGCCCTCGGGTCCAGGCCGGGGGCGGTAACGGCGGCGGCCTGGTCGAGCAGGGTCTCCAGGTACTGGCCCAGCTTGCGGTTGTAGAGCCGGATGACCAGCCGGACACGGGGGTTGAGACGGCGGGCGGTCAGCGCGGCGCGGATATTGCGCTCGTCGTCGTCATAGACCAGGGCCAGTGCGGCGGCCGATTCGACGCCCGCCTCCTCGAAGGCCTCGTCGGACGGTTCCGGCGCCTCCAGGATGCGTACCGCCTCGACCCCGGCGTTGGTGTCGCCGTTCCCGGGAGCACCTGCGGACCCGTTGCCGGTGTGCCCGCCGTTGCGGTTCATCGCCTGCGACATCCGGCCGAACAGCGCCGCCGCCCGGCCCCGCCCGGTCAGCGGCAGCTCCGGCCGGCGTGCGTCGCGCCCCGGCGGCAGAACGAGGGTGACCCGCTCCCCGTATACATAGCGCAGCTCCACGGCGAGCCGCTGGGCCAGTGCGTCGTCACCGCAGACGACCATGTGCCCTCCGAGCGGGGAGCGTTGGGGCTGCTGAGGAAGTGTGGACACGGGACCCAGCATGCCTTGCTCCTCTCCGTCCTACCCGCCCGGTCAGTGATCTTCCTGCGGAACGGCCGATGGCGGCGCCGCGTGCCGGGCCTGCGGGCCTGCGAGCAGATGGCGCGGGTCCGCGACCCGGACGATCGCCGACTCGACCGCCGCGATCCGGTCCGCGAGCAGCCCCAGTGCGGCGACCGCTCTGGCGGCGGGGTCGCCGTCCGGGGCGCCGAGCGCCTGGGTACGGACGTAGGAGGCGGTGATCGCGGACCAGCGCGCGGACTGCTCGGCGGTGAGGCGGCCGCGCAGCGCGGCGAGTTTCAGCAGGTTGGACTCCGCGCCCGTGGTCAGCGTCTGGGCCTCGCCCGTGTAGTGGTCGTCGATGACGGCGAAGAGTTCCGCGTCGTTCATCACCGGCACGATCCGCTCGGCGATCTTGTTCATGTTGCGGTACGAGCCCTGCAGCCGGAACGGCGGCTCGGTGCGCGTCGAGTCCGTCTGCGCGGCCGAGGCGATGTACGCGGCGTTCACGGCCAGGACCGTTTCCCGGGCGGTCAGCAGATGGCGCAGGACCGAGACGATCCGGTCCACCTCGGCAGGCGTGTACGGGTGGTCGAGCCGGTCCGTACGGACTGCCCGGTCCGTGCCGGAGGCGAGCCGCACGAACAGGGCGAGATCTTCGCCAGAACGCCCGGCGAGCGGGGCCAGCACCGGGTTGGCGGTCAGCGCGTTCTCGACGAAGCTCAGCGCGAAGACGTCCTCGCGGCCGCTCAGCACCTCGCCGAGATTCCACACGTCGGCCCGGTTGGCGAGCATGTCGGGGATACGGAACCGCGCCCCCGACTCGGTGTACGGATTGCCCGCCATGCACACCGCGAACCGCTTGCCCCGCAGGTCGTAGCTGCGCGGCTCGCCGTCCCGTACGCCCTCGATACGGCGGGTGGCGTCGCAGAGCGGAATGAACTTCTGAAGCAGTTCGGGCGAGGTGTGCTGAATGTCGTCGAGGTAGAGGAGCGTGTTGTTGCCCGTCTCCAGAGCGAAGTTGATCTTCTCGATCTCCTGGCGGGCGGTCGCGGTGCGCGCCTGCGCCGGGTCGAGGGAGGTCACGTCGTGGCCGAGGTTCGGCCCGCTGATCCTGACGAGGACCAGGCCGAGCCGGTCGGCGACGTACTCCATGAGCGTCGTCTTGCCGTAGCCGGGCGGTGACACGAGCAGCAGCAGGCCCTGCGAGTCGGTGCGCCGGTCGGCGTCGGCGGTGCCGAGCTGCTTGGCGAGGCTGTCGCCGATCAACGGCAGATACACCTCGTCCAGGAGCCGGTTGCGGACGAACGCCGACATGACGCGCGGCCGGTGGTCGTCCAGCCGCAGCCGGGCACGCTCGGCGGCCACGAGTTCGGTGCGCAGGCGCTGGTAGGCGCGGAACCCGGGGACGGTGGTGGTGCGGAACCCGTCGGTGCGGGCGAGGAGTTCATCGAGGCGGACGGTCAGCCGGCCGCGGTCGATGCGCGGGTGGGTGCCGAGCAGGCCGTCCACGGTCGCGGTGAGCGGAGCCTCGCACTCGTACCGGGCGAGCACCGGCTCCGGGCAGAGTTCCACGGCGACGGCCTCCGCCAGATCGCCCGCGTCGATCTCCGTACCGCTCGCGGCGGCGTACGAGGCGAGCCAGCCCTCGACCAGCTGGCGCCGGGCGGAGAAGTCGTCGTGGAGTGCGGCGAGGTCCTCGTCGTACGCCGAAGATCCCGTCGTACGACGGAACTTGTCCAGGAACGTGCGGGCGGTGGCGCTCGTGACGAATCCGCCCGGGCCGCTCGTCAGCTCCTCGAAGAGGTACGCGGCGACGGCCAGGGGATCGTCGCCCCGGATGACGTCCGCCCACTCCTCCTGAAGGCCGGTGATGGCCGGGGCGAGGCCGAACGTCTCACGGGCGCGGGCCAGCGAGAGGGCCCGCCGGGTCCAGGAGGTGCGCCGGGCCTCGTCCGTCCCGTACGCCCAGAACAGCTGCGCCGCCGCTCGAACGGCGGGCGGGCAGCGCAGCAGTCCGGCCCCGGCGTGCAGCCTCAGCAGGGTGGTGAGGATGGCGGTGGCGTCCTCGTCGTGGACACCGCGCTGGTAGCCCTCGTCGTACGAGGACGCCGCCGACTCCCTTACGAGCGACGTCAGTTCGGCCGTGTTCAGGGCGGCGAGGGTGTCGGCGCCCTGCTCGTCCAGGAGCCGGGCGGCCAGATGCTCGGCGCGGTAGACGTGCGGGGACTCCGAGGGAAGCGTCTGGTCCCAGTACGGGCGGGTCGCCTCGAAGGCCGGGTCGGTGACCGGCGCCCGGTAGTCCGTGCCGGTGAGGGCGAACGCGAGCCGGTCCCCGTGCGGGACGAGCGTCAGGTCGAAGGGCTGGGTGTTCACGGCGAACCGGTGCCGGCCGAGACGGATCGTCGCGCCGCCGTCCGCGTACAGCTCACTGCGGTCGCGCAGGGCCCGCCCGGCCTCCTGGCGGGCGGCCAGCAGCTGCCCGTCCAGCTCCTCGGCGCGCACCGGGTCGCCGAGTTCCCGCAGCTCGTCCGCGGTGCGGCGGACCTTGGCGACCATCGGGTCGGAGGCGAAGTAGGTGTGGACGGCGTCCAGGTCGGGCAGGGCGGCCAGCCGCCGTGACACCGTGTCGAGGACCCGGGCCGCCGAACCCGCCAGCCGCTCCGCCCGCCGGGCGCGGGCGTCCTGCAACGTCTGCTTACGGGCCGAGAACGCCTCGTACACTTCCGTCCGTCGCCCGGCCAGCTCGGTGAGGAAGTCGTCGAACTCCGCGAACCGCGACTCCAGGTTCTCCAGCTGGAGCAGCAGCCTGGCCAGTTGCTCGTCACAGGCGTCCGGGGTGTCCGCGGCGGCCAGCGCCCCCGTGACGGCCTGCCCGAGCAGTGCGAACTCGGCGGCGAACTCGGCGCGGCCCTCGTGGTCCAGGAGCTCGCGGCGGCGCGCGTCGAGGGTGGCACGGGCCCGGTTCACCCCGCCGAGGACCTCCGCGATCCGCTCCAGGATCGACGTACGGACCGTCGCGTCACCGATGTCGAGCCCGGCGACGACATCCGTGACGGTGCTCAGGCCGTCCGTCATCTCCGTCAGCCGGTCGCCGAGCGCCGAGGCGTCCACGACGGTGGTGAGCGCGGACGCCTCGGCGGTCAGGCGCGCGATGTCCTCGTGGTAGCCGGCGAACGCGTCGTCCCGGCCGAGGAACGCGACGGCGCGCCGGTCGGCCGATTCGATGTCGGCGGCCGTGTCGGCACTCAGCGCGGCGATCCGCTCGGTGTCCGCGTACCGCATCTCGGCGAGCGTCGCCACATGGCCCTGGGCACGGCGGAGTTCGGTGAGCTGGGTGACCCAGGCGGCGGCCGAGCGCGGGGCCTCGCCACGGATGCGGCGGACGAGTGCGGTGAGCCGGTCGGCCGTCTCGGTGAGCGCCTCGGCGGCCTGCCGGGTCAGCTCCTGCACCGTGTCGAACTCGGTGAGGACCTGCTGGGCGGTGGCCCGCAGCTCCGCCAACGGGGCCGCCAGTGCGCCGAGTTCGGAGTCGGGCAGCCAGTGGTAGCGGTCGGTGGCGCGGGTGCAGTCCGCGACCAGCTGCGCGTACACGGCGGCGGTCGGTGTCGTCTCGGCGGCGCTGTGCGCGAGCGCGAGGCAGTCGGAGATGCCACGCACCAGATCGGCGTTGCCGATCCGGGCGAGCGGACCGGTCCCGGCGGGCCGGGAGGCGGCGTAGGTGTCGGAGACGTACGGGGTCTGCCAGCGCTGCAACGGGTGGACCCGGGCCGGTTCGTCGCCCGTGGCGGTACCTCGCAGGAGGACGAGCGTGCCGTCGTCGAGCAGGGCGTGGCCGCGGCCCTGGAGGGGAGTGGCGACCTCCTGCCGGATCAGGTTGTAGGGCAGGAGCAGGCTGCGGCCGTCGTCGGGGGAGCGGAAGACGTACAGGACGTCCTCGCCGTTCGGCGAGCGGACCGCGCCCTCGAAGACCGGGTCGGTGAGCGGCTCGGCGATGTCGAAGGTCTTGGCGGTGCCGGTGGTGAGGTAGTAGCCGCCGGGGAAGATGATCCCCTGGTCCTCCGGGAGCCGGTGGCAGGCGGGCCCGATGAGGTCCAGACGCAGGACCGTGCCGAGGAGTGTGTTGAAGACCAGATACCGCCAGGACTCCTCGTTGTAGGGGCGGACGCGGAGCAGGACCAGCGGGCCGATCACGGCATGCTCGACATCCGCGTCGGCGAGTGACTGGAGGGGTTCGGTGACCGGCTCCTCGTAGATCCCGTCGGGGGTGTCGGTGTCGTTGACCGTCTTGACGGTGAGGGTGCCGCCGAGTGTGTCGACGAAGAGGACGGCGTCCGTGCCGTCGCCGTCGCCGGCCTTGCCCACGGCGATGTGCGGGTGCCGGCCGAGGACGTGGGCCTCGCGGCCCGCGACGGTCCAGGTGAAGTCGTGCGACGGCGGGAAGACGTGATCGCGGTCGCCGCGCGCGTCGAGGAACGCGCCGGGCGAACCGTCCGGGGCGAGCGCCCAGCGCAGCACGCGGATGCCGTCGGCACTCTCGCCGGTACGGAAGACGGCGAGCAGCCTGCCGTCCACGCGGCGCAGCCGCAGGAGGCGGGCGTCGCGGTAGTAACGGTGCAGGGCGGTGAATTCGCGTACGAAGGCTTCGTCTTCCAGCAGACCGCCTTCGCCGTGTGGTGCCTGCGCCAACTCGGGTCCGTACAGCGCGAGTACGTCGCCGACCTCGGCTTGTTCCGCCGCCCCTGGGCCCCGTTCGAACCCGAACAGCAGCCTGCCGCCCACGGCGACCAGGTCGCGGGGTACGGATGGCTGACGGGTACGGATCTGCTCGGTGCCGGTGAGCCGGAGCTCGGTCGACCCGAACTCCTCTGTGCGCCGCGTGTTGAGCGCCTCGGCGCGGCTCGCGAGATCGGCGGCCCGGGCGGTCAGCCTGCGGCGCAGCACGTCGTACGTCCCCGCGTCCACGGGGCCGCCGGTGGGCGGTGCGGTCGTGGTGTCGGTGTCCATACGTACGGCTCCCTACGGGGTGTGTGGTGCGGGTGTGCGTCCGGGTGGCGGGTTGCTCGTGCCGCCAGGCCGCGCTGTGTCCTCGATCTCCCCCCTAGCCTCAAGGGCATGGGGGACCCCCTCGACGGGCTTGATGTGCCCGGCCCGTCCGGCGATCGAGGTTCGCTCTACGCGACCGGTGTCCCGTTTTGGGAGGCGGGTACGTCGGCGGCGCCCGCCGAGGTGACGGCGTCGGCCCCCCTCGCCCCGATTGCGCTGGTGACCGCGGAGACCGGTACGTCCGCCAGGCCCAGTTCCTGGACCGTGGTCAGCAGTTTCTGCATCTGCCCCGGCGCAACCCCCGCCCCCGGCGCCCGCATCATCCGCATCAGGAGCGCCGACACCGTCAGGTTCTGCACGTCCCCCGTCGACACCGACCCCAGCACCCGCGTCAGATCGTCCGTGAACGACGACGTGCCGTTCAGCCACGGCCCCGCAAGCGCCTTCGCCGTGTCCGAGTTCTCGACGAACCCGTCGAAGCTCTTGCCCATCGAGATGGACGAGACGAGCCGGTCGAAGAAGACCGACTCCCCGCCGACGATGTCGATGTCGGCGTTCTCCAGACCCGTCGCCAGTACCGTCGCCTGCGCCTCGGCGACCTGCCGCTGCACATCGAGCCCGGCCAGCCGGATCTCCTTCTCCGCGGCGAGCCGCAGCCGGTACTCCTCGTGCCCGCGCGACGCGTCGTCCAGCGCCGCCATCGCGGCCGCCTTCTCGGTGAGCCCCGCCGCCTCCGCCTTCAGCTTCTCGCCGATCATCGCCGCGTCGGCTGTCGCCTGGGCCTGCGTACCCTCCGCTGCCGCGAGCGCCTTGAGCCTGGACCCCTCCGCCTCGGCCTTGAGACGGGCGGACGCGGCCTCGGCCTCGGCGAGACCGGTCTTCTCGATGACGTCGGCCTCCGCGTCACGTACCTGAACCTCGGCGAGTCCGGGCGCCGCGGACTCCGCCTGGATGCCCTCGGCCAGCCGCAGCTTCGCCTGGGCGTCCAGGTCCGCGGTCTTCAGCCGGGCCTCGGCGAGCGTCAGCTGCTCGGCGGCCAGGTGGGTGGCCGCCGCTTCCGCGGCCTCCGCGGCCTTGATGTCCTTGACCAGCTTCTCCTGGGCCTCCGCCTCGGCGGCGATGATGACCGACCTGCGGGTGCGCTCCGACTCCTCGACCGCCCGCAGCGTCTTGATGGACTCCTCCTGCTCGGCGACCGTACGGTCCACCGCGATCCGCTCCCGGATCACATCGGCTACCTCGCGGCGCTCGGCCTCCACCTCCTTCGTCGCGGCGATCCGGTTGAGTTCGGTCTGCCGCTCGCGCCCGATGACCTCGATCAGCCGGTCCTTCTCGATGCGCTCGTTCTCCACGGCGATGACACGCTCACGGTTCTTCTGCGCGACGGCGATCTCCCGGGCCTGGTTCTCGCGCTGGATGCCGAGCTGCTCCTCGGTACGGATGAACGCGGTCTGGGCGCCGAGCCGTTCCTCCTCCTGGACCCGGGCCGTCGCGGCCTCCTCACGGGCCCGCAGCGTCTCGACCTCGCGGCGCTGCTTGATCTCGGCCTCGGCCTGCCGGCGCTCCAGCTCCAGAATGGTCTCGCGGGCGTCGACGTTCTGCCGGGTGATCTCCTTCTGCTCGGTGCGCTGGTACTCGTTGGTACGTACGTGCTCGATCGCCGTCAGCTCGGTGATCTTCCTGATGCCCTGTGCGTCGAGGATGTTGGCGCCGTCGAGCTGCGTCATGGGCGTCTGCTCGAGGAAGTCGATCGCAGCGTCGTCGAGGTGGTAGCCGTTCAGGTCCGTACCGATGACCCGGATGATCCGGTCCCGGAACTCCTCGCGCTTGGTGTACAGATCGACGAAGTCCAGCTGCTTGCCCACGGTCTTGAGCGCCTCGGCGAACTTCGCGGCGAAGAAGTCCTGGATCGCGACCTTGTCGCTGGCCCGCTCCGTACCGATGGACTGGGCGACCTTGATGACGTCCTCGACGGTCTTGTTGACACGTACGAAGAAGTTGATGTGGATGTCGGCGCGGATGTTGTCCTGGCAGATCAGGCCCTCGCGTCCGGTGCGCCGGATCTCGATGGTCTTCACCGAGATGTCCATGTACTCGGCCTTGTGCAGCACCGGCAGGACGACGGCCCCGGTGAAGGTGACATCGACCTTCTTGGTCTTGGAGATGATCAGCGCCTTGCCCTGTTCCACCTTGCGGAAGAGCCGGCTGATGACGAGAAGCAGGGCGACGGCGATGAGCAGGACAACGGCTACGAGCACACCGAAGCCCAGGGTGATGGCATCCATGACAGTCCTTGGCGGCTGGTGAGGAAGGTGGAGAGGTCAGAGGTTTCCGCCCGGGCGGCAGGGCGGACTCGGCGATGCGGCTGCGACGGGCGGGACGGTCAGCCGGAGCGACGCGGAGTCCGGCGCGCACCCGGGCGAGTACCCGGGCGCGGGTTCGTGCGCGGCTTCGGTGGTCCCGGGTCCAGCGCCTTGTCGTACGGCGAGACCCAGAAGAACTCGCCCTCGTCGTCGTACGCGTACAGAAGCCCCGCACTGCCCGAGGTGAGAACCGCGTCATCCGCCGGGCCGAGCAGCCTGACCTGGACGATCGCGGTGGAACCGTCGGCCGCCGCGACCTCGGCCTGGCCGAAGTCGGAGCTGACGGAACCGGTACGGATCGTGCAGACCCGGCCGAGGAAGTCCTGCAGCGACGGAGGAGGCTCGTCCGGGAAACGCCGACGCACCAGACGCGCCAGCACCCGCATCACGGCCCAGGCGGTCAGCAGCGCCCCGGCGAACACCGCACAGGCGAGCCACGCGCGGGTGATGCCGGTGACACCGCTGCGGTGCAGCAGGACCGTACCGGCCAGGCTCGTGAACCAGCCGACGACGACCATCACGGACACCGAGACGGTGACCGGCACCCCGCCGATCCCGGCCATGCCGGTGTCGAGGTCCCCGTCGAAGGAATGGTGGTCGGCCGCACCGGCCAGCGCGAGGAGCCAGAAGAAGACGACGACGCCCAGCGCGGCGCCGAACAGCACGGCGGGAAAGGCGGTTGCCGCACTCAGGAATTCCTGCATCGGTCCGCCCCCTGTTCCTTGCGGGCGGTCCGGTGGTGACCCCGGTGCTGCGGTACCGCACAGAGCGGTGCCGCAGCAGCCGGGCCTTCCCCCGTATCCCCCGTGTTCCCCCGGTTGGTGCTGATCGATCGTGTCACCGGGGGCCGTGCAACGCACTGCCGGAGTCCGGCAATCTTTGTACGTCCTTGATGCCGGGCACCGGCACCAGCCGGTATGCGTTGGGTGAGTGTCAACATCGCGTCAGGACTTGAGGAGTGCGCGTGCCGGAGCCGGAGATTCCCGACGAGTATCTGGGGGACTATGCCCGCATTCTGGCCGATGTCGCCGCCACCGGCCGCCGGATGACCCGGGACGAGCTGGACACCCGCCGGCTCCTGGGCCGGGAGGCAGCCGAGGCCGGATTCCAGCTCCGCGCCCTGGTCGGCCTCCATCTCGCGGCGACCCGCACCGTCTGGCCGCAGGCCGCCTGGGCCGATGCCGCGTCCACCGACTCCGTGCTGGCCGCGGTCGAGCAGGCCGTCGACGCCTTCGCCGCGGGCTTCGAGCGGGCCCAGCGGCTCACCGTTCGGCGCGAGGAGGCGGCGCGCCGCGAGTTCATCGACGATCTGCTGTACGGGCGCAGCGATCTGGGCCGGCTCGCCGAGCGGGCCACCCGGTTCGGGCTGCGCCTCTCGCGCGCCCACGCGGTCGCGGTGGCGACGGGCCCGGAGGCGTACACGGAGACCGACTCCGTGCCGCGCACGGTCGAGGCGGCGCTGCTCACGCGTTTCAGCGGCCGGAAGATCCTGATCACGACGAAGGACGGGCGGCTGGTCTGTATCGCCCCCGGTAGCCAGCCCGATGTCCTGCGTTATTTCGCCAAGCAGTCACACGCGGCGACGGGCGGCGGCCGGGTCGCCGTCGGCCGCCCGCACCCGGGCCCCGGAGGCGTCGTCCAGTCGTACGACGAGGCGCTCGACGCACTCGATCTCGCGGAACGGATGGATCTGGACGATCCGGTGCTGTACGCCGCCGACCTGCTGGTCTATCCGGTGCTGACCCGGGACCGGCAGGCGATGGCCGATCTGGTGCGCAGTCAGCTGGGCCCCCTTCAGCAGGCGCGCGGCGGCGCCGAACCCCTCCTGAAGACGCTCACCGTCTACTTCGACGCGGGCTGTGTGTCCGCCGAGACGGCCCGTCGGCTGTCGCTGAGCGTGCGGGCGCTCACATACCGGCTGGAGCGGATCCATCAGCTGACCGGTTCCGATCCGTCCGACCCGGTGCACCGCTACACCCTGCAGACGGCGGTGATCGGCGCCCGGCTGCTGGACTGGCCGGCCAAGGAGGTGTGACCCGGCCCGCACCGATGCCCCACCTGCGGGGTCCGTGGCCTCGTCCGCGGGGTCCGTGGCCTTCCCGCCTCGTCGTCAACGCCCGCACCGGGTGGCGACGGTGGGCCCGGACCTCGGATACGGGCCGCGCCGACGGGCCCCGGCCGCAGGGGTGTCGGCCCGTCCGGGGGCCTGCGCGGTCAGTTGGGGATCGACGGTGAGTGCGGTGACACCGAGCGGGATGCCGAGCGCGCGCAGGGCCGGTTCGGAGAGCCTGATCCAGGGCTGACCGTCGCCCAGGGTGGCGGCGAGCCGGTGCACGGAGGTGAAACCGACGGCTGTGCGCTCGCCCAGCGGCGTACAGAAGAACCGTGCCGTCCATCCGGTGGGGCAACCGGCCGGTCCCGGCCGGACGGGGACGAAGAGCGGTCCGGCCGGGCCGGGTTCAAGAGGTTCGGGGTCGTCCGTTCCGCTGCGGTCGGACATGGTGTGCCTCCTCGACGGCCCGGGTGCATGTCTGCTGCACCCCTCACGTTATGCCCGTACGTGAGGGGAGCCGGTACGGCACTGACGCGCACTTGACGCGAGACCCCGCACCCGTGACGCGATGCTGATGCGTGCTGCGGGGAGCGGGGTCTCGGAAGAAAGTGGCCGGAGGTGTGCATCGGGGGAGTAGCACACCTCCGGCCTGCCGGGCGCGGGCCGGTGGTCGGTCGGTCCGCGGTTGATCCGGCGCTCTGGGGGGTGGGACCGGGCGGAGCCGGTCCGTCCAGCGGGGGGAGGCTCAGAGGTCGAACTCGTGAGGCGGGAGGTCGAGCGCGAAGCACGCCTCCCGGACGATGGCCTGCTCCGCCTTGTCGAAGTCGCCGTCGGCGCCGCCGATGACGATGCCGATCTGGATGACGGCACGCGCCTCGGCAGGCTTCTTCTTCGCCTTGCCGATCTCCTGGAGCACGCTGACCTTGCCGAAGGCGAAGTCGGCGGTGAGCTTGTTCACATAGTCGTTGAAGCGGCGCTGCAGATCGTCCGCCGGGAAGTTCTGCAGAACTTCGTTGGAGGCGATCAGCGAGGCGACACGCTGGCGTTCGGACGGGTCGATGGAACCGTCGGCCGCCGCGACCAGGGCGCACATGGCCATGCTCGCGTCACGGAACGCGCCGCTCTTCAGGTCGTTCTTCTTCGCTTCCAGCTGCGACTGCATCGACGAAGCGGATTCCTTGATCCGATCCCACAGTGCCATGACGTCTCCATACGTTGCGTTGCGTTGTGTTGCCGGAACGAATTCCAACTCTACAGATGTGTAGAAGCCAGCAGGACGGGCGCCTGCTGTGTCCCGGAAACATCGGTAAGTAGGATGCTGCGACGCTGCGGCTGACGCGGTATCGCAGAAGGGTGGACCCCAGATGGACTCGGCCAGGCCCGGCCACCACCCGGACAACGAGCCGCCCCACGAGGAAGTGCCCGACGCCGTGAGTCCCGGTCCCGTACGCCCCGACAGCCGGCGGCTCCGCAGGCGCGGGCAGGGCGAACTGGAGGCTCAGGTCCTTGCCGTACTGCACTCGGCGAACGGCCCCGCGACGGCCGGCTGGGTGCAGAAACATCTCGACGGCGAGCTCGCGTACACCACCGTCATCACGATCCTCTCCCGCCTCTACGCGAAGAACGCCGTGACCAGGTCCCGCGAGGGCCGCTCCTACACGTGGACGTCCGCCTCCGACGAGGCGGGTCTCGCGGCCCTGCGGATGCGCCGCGTACTGGACGGCGAACGGGACCGGGACGCCGTGCTCGCCCACTTCATCTCGGCCCTGTCCCCCGGTGACGAGGAACGGCTGCGCGCGCTCCTGGTCCGCGCGGCTGCCCCGGACGACCCGGACGACCCGGATGACCCCCTTGGCACGGAAGGCCGATAGCGGTCCGATGGGTGTCTTCGTCTGCCTGCCGCTCGTGCTGCCACTGACCTCACTGCCGATCGCGCGCCTCGCCGAACAGCATCTGCACCGTTCCTGACCAGTGCGCATGAGTGAGTCCTGGACCCACTGCTGTGTACTGGGCGCATCCCGAACCGTCCAGCAACGCCGCCCGTCCACCACCGCGGTCTCGACCACCTCGACGACTGTGCGCCGGGCCGGGCCGGACACCCGCCCCGTATGGACGAGGAGCAGCGCCCGCCCCTGGAACAGCGGCCCGAGCCCCATCCGGAAGAGCTGGACCGGCAGCCGTTCGATCCTGCGCCACCGTCCGGTCGACGGGGGCGGGCGGTGCGGCTCGGAGGGACCGGAAGGCTGATAGGTCACTATGCAAACGTTGCATAGTCCAAACGTTTGTGCCGGCGTTCGGCGCGCGGAGCGCGTACCGATTCGAGTACCACCGGCCGGCACGGTACAAAGAGGCATGGCCGCGCACGAACAGACCCGTGAGGACCGACCCCCGTACCGGGGCGGGGACGATGACGTCGACGAGGTGACGCGCGCCGTACTGACGGCTTCCAGGCTGCTCGTCGCCGTCTCCGCACGTTCACTTGCGGCGGTGGAGGACAGGGTGACGCTGCCCCAGTTCCGGCTCCTTGTCGTGCTGTCCACGAACAGGAACGCCAAGCTGGTGACGCTCGCCGAACGGCTCGGGGTGAACCCGTCGACCGCGATGCGCATGCTGGACCGGTTGATCGCCGCCGGTCTCGCGGAGCGGGAGGTGAACCCCGCCAACCGCCGCGAGACGGTGCTGCGGGTGACCTCCGAGGGCCGCCGGCTGGTCGAGGACGTGACGGCGGGCCGCCGTCGGGAGATCGCCGCGATCGTCGAGCGCCTCGCTCCGGAGCAGCGCACCGCCCTGGTCGACGCGCTGACCGCGTTCGCCGTGGCGGGCGGCGAACCGCCCGTGCCGGGGGACGGCTCGGACGGGTACCCGCTGGGCTGGACGTCCGACCTTCCCGCCCACCACGACGTCTGACCTCAGTCGGCGGAGGAGACGAGTTCCTCCTGCGCGGCGGGCGCCGGACGGGCCGCGGGAACTTCACCGGCCCCTGTCCCGTCCTTGCCGTTCCGGTCCCGCCACGCCTGGATCCGGGCCACGGCCGGCTGGGTCCAGCGGGCGGTGAGCGGTCCGACGATGACGAGGATGAGGACGTACGCGGTGGCGATGGGCCCGATACGGGGCTCGGTCGCCACGGCCAGGCCTGCGATGACGATGGAGAACTCGCCGCGTGCGACGAGCGTTCCGCCGGCCCGCCACCGCCCGGGCGAACCGATCCCGGCCCGCCGGGCCGCGTACCACCCGGTGCCGATCTTGGTGAGGACGGTGACGACGGCCAGCAGCGCCGCCGGAAGCAGTACCGGCGGAATCTCGGCCGGATCGGTGGAGAGTCCGAAGAACACGAAGAAGACGGCGGCGAACAGATCCCGCAGCGGCGTCAGCAGCTTGCGCGCCCCCTCGGCGACCTCGCCCGAGAGCGCGATACCGACCAGGAACGCCCCGACGGCCGCGGAGACCTGCAGCTCCTGTGCCACGCCGGCCACCAGGACGGTCAGCCCGAGCACGACCAGGAGGAGCATCTCCGGATTGTCGGAGGACACGGCCCGGCTGATCAGCCGCCCGTGCCGCAGCGCCAGATAGAGCACGAACCCGACCGTGCCGAGCGCGATGAGCAGCGCGATGCTGCCTCCGGCGAAGCCCACGCCCGCCAGCATCGCGGTGAGCAGCGGCAGATAGACGGCCATCGACAGGTCCTCGATGACCAGAACGCCGAGGATGACGGGCGTCTCCCGGTTCCCCAGCCGCCCCAGATCGGTGAGCACCTTCGCGATCACTCCGGACGACGAGACCCAGGTGACCCCGGCCAGTGCGACGGCCCCCTCGGGCCCCCACCCGAGCAGCAGGGCCGCCACCGCCCCCGGGGTCGCGTTGAGTGCGAAGTCCACGGCGCCGGACGGGTATTGCGTCTTGAGGCTCGTCACCAGCTCCGAGGCGCTGTACTCGAGACCGAGCAGGAGCAGCAGCAGAATGACGCCGATCTCGGCGCCGACGGCGGTGAATTCCTCACTGGCTCCGAGTGGCAGCAGCCCGCCCTCCCCGAAGGCGAGCCCCGCCAGCAGATAGAGCGGGATCGGCGAGAGCCCCATTCGCCCGGCGAGCCGCCCGATGATTCCGAGGCCCAGGATGACGGAGCCGAGCTCCACCAGCAGCGCGGTCGTGTCGTGCACGGTCAGCCCTCCGCAATGATCTCGGAGAGCGCGTCGACGCCCTCACGCGTGCCCACGACAACGAGCGTGTCCCCGATGGCCAGCCGGAAATCCGGCCCGGGCGACGGATGCGCACTGTGTGTCCGCAGCACGGCCACGATCGAGGCCCCCGTCCGCGTCCGCGCCCGGGTGTCCCCGAGCAGCCGCCCGCCGTACGGAGAGCGCGTCCCGAGCGGTATGTGCTCGGTGACGAGATCGATGCCCTCGGTCCGTACCGCGTCGATCGGCGTGGCGTCGATGAGGTGCGCAAGTCCGGTGGCCTCCTGCGGTGTCAGGGGTACCGAGAGCCGGCACGAATCAGGATCGTCCTGGTCGTAGAAGCCGATGAACCGCCGTCCGTCGTGGTGGACGACGACGGAAATGTGCTGTCCCGACTCGGTCGTGTAGTCGTACTGCACACCGACTCCGGGCAGCGTGGTGCGGTGGGTTCCCATGGCTTCCTCCCGAGAGGTACGGCGGCGCATTGACATACTTGGTAATCTCTTTAGCTGCGCATTACCTTATCCGGAGGCTCCCGCCGCCTCCGGCGTACGGGCGAGTGGCGGGGCCCACGACCAAGACCGACCGGCAGGGGGGGGCGGTCTGAACTCACCCGGGCCGGTGTGTGGCCGAGGCTGCCTCCGGGCGACCGCAGCAACCGGCGGAAGGGCCGAGAATGTCGCGCAGCCGAGAGCTCAAGTTCCGGGCGGTCACGTCGTTCCAACGGCATGTCGTCAACCCGCTCGCCAGACGGTCGCGGTCGCAGACCCTCCTGGAGACGACGGGCCGCACCTCCGGCCTCCCGCGCCGCACCCCGGTCGGCGGCAGCCGCGTCGGCCAGGAGTTCTGGCTGGTCTCGGAGTACGGAGAGAAGTCGCAGTACGTACGCAACATCCAGGCCGACCCCCGGGTCCGGGTCCGCATCAAGGGCCAGTGGCACACCGGCACCGCCCGCCCCCTTCCCGAGGACGACGCCCGCGCCCGGCTCAAGAGGCTGCCGCGCTACAACAGCGCCGTGGTGCGGGCCCTGGGCACGAACCTGCTGACGGTGCGGGTGGATCTGGCGGACTGACGCCGGGCTCCACCGGTTTGGACGTGCGCGTGCCCGGCCGGTGCGGTGCCGGCCGGGCACGGGCGGGGTGCGGCCGGATCAGTCGGTGATCTCGATCTTCCCGTTGGCGGATGCGGCGGGGGCCGCATCCGGTGCCCGGTCGGGCAGATCGGCCGAAGTCGCAGCAGCCGCACCGCCCTTGAGGTTCTTCAGCAGGGCCGCCAGGTCGACTCCCGTGGTGGAGGCGAGGAGTTCCATGCCCTGGGCGACGTTGTCCGCGACCGTACGCGACAGTTGGCTCGCGCCGTCCGTCGAGATCACGGTCATCTTGTCGATGGCGCTCAGTGGCTCGGACGCCTTGGCGACGACGTGCGGCAGCACCTCGACCAGCATCTGGAGCACGGCCGCGTCGCCGTACCGGGCGAAGGCGTCCGCCTTCTTCTGCATGGCCTCGGCCTCGGCCGCGCCCTTTGCCGCGATGGCCGCGGCTTCCGCCTCGCCCTCGATGCGCACGGCGTCGGCGAGGGCCGAGCGGTGCAGCTTCTCGCCCTGACCGGTCAGCCGGGACCGCTCGGCATCCGCCTCGGCCTCCTTGACCTGGGCGATCCGGCGGGCCTCGGCCTCCTGCTCGGCCTGGTAGCGGGCGGCGTCGGCGGGCTTGCGGACCTTGGTGTCGAGTTCGCGGTCGGTCAGTGCGGCCTGGCGCTGGGCGACCTTCTCCTGCTCCGCGAGGACTTCCTGCTGGCGGGCCGCCTCGGCGAGCGGGCCCGCGGCGTTGGCCTTGGCCGCGGCGGCTTCCGTCTCGGCCTTGATCTCGGCCTGCTTGAGGCAGAAGGTCCGCTCGGCGATCGCGATCTCCTCGGCGGCCTTGAGCCGGGCCTGCTCGGAGGCGCGCCTGGCGATCGCCTCCGCAATGTCCGCCTCCTGCTTGGCGCGGGCGGCCTCGGGGCGGCCGAGGTCTTCGAGGTAGGAGCCCTCGGTGGTGATGTCCTGGATCTGGAAGGCGTCCAGGATCAGGCCCTGCCCGGAGAGGCTGGCCTCGGCCTCCTCCGCGACCTGGCCGGCGAACGCGGCACGGTCGCGGATGATGTCCTCGACCGACATCCGGCCCACGATGGCGCGCAGTGCGCCGGAGAGCACCTCCTGGGTGAAGCCGACGATGCCGTCCTGCTGCTGCAGGAATCGCTGCGCCGCGGCCCGGATCGCTTCCTCGCTGCCGCCGACCTTGACGATCGCGACGCCTTCGAGGTGGGACTTCACACCGCGCAGGGTGACGGCTCCGCGCACGGCCACCGGGATGTGCCGACTGGACAGGTCCAGGGTGAACTTCTGCTGGACGAACGGGACGACGAAGACTCCGCCGCCGACGACGACCTTCTGGCCGCTGTTGTCGATGCTGGTGCGGCCGGTCACCGGGTCGGTCGACTTCTTGCCGCGGCGTCCCGTGATGATGAACGCCTCGCTGGGCCCGGCGACCTTGTAGCGGGTGATGACGACGAGGGCGAGCAGTACCAGGAGTACGACGACTCCTATGACTGCGGTCACGACTGGGCTCATAAGGGTGTCCCCCCTGCCTCCCTGCGGGGACGGCAGCTTGATTTCGGGCGGTGTATCGGCTCGGGCGGCGGTCAGCGCTCGACGGGGCGGACCGCGACCGAGGTGGTCGACAGTGCGGCCTCCACCCAGATCTCGGTGCCGCGTTCGACCGGCACCGGGCTCTTCGCCGCCAACTTCACTGTCTGACCCGCGAGTTGCAGCAGGACCTCGCCGTAACCATCGGCCGGGATGGCCGTGACGACCGACCCGGACGTGCCGACGAGATCGTCGCCGCGCGGTGTGACGCTGGTCTGGTCCCGCATCAGGGCCCGGCTGAACTTCCAGGTCAGCCAGGCCGCGACGACCCCGGCCAGCACTCCGGCGGCGGTTGCGACGACCGTGCCGGCGCCGGTGGTGCCGAGCACGATCGCGCCGCCGAAGCCGAGCATCGAGAGGAATCCGGCGATGACGGGGAGGGACAGGAGGCCGTCGAAGAGGCCGTCCAGTACGCCTCCGAAGAGACCTTCGAGGATGCCGTCGAAGATCAGGGACAAGGCGAGCAGAACGATTCCCGCAATGCCGAGACCGAGAAACAAGGTCACGTGATCACCCTCCCCGGTCCACGAAATCCCCCGAACATGTCCCCCCCCCCGAACATTTCCGTCGAACTGGCTGGATGATCCCATACATGCCCGGCAACGGATATTGCCGGGTTCCGGCAATCTTTTACTCGTCTTTGATGCCGGACAGGCGTTCGGTCAGTGTGTCCAGTGACTGGAACGTGGCTCCGAGCAGGGCGACATGCTTCCAGCGCAGTACGCCGTCCGGCCCGATGAGGAAGACCGCTCGGCGCACCCCGATCCCGGGCGCCGCGACGCCGTACGCCCGGGCGATCTCCCGTCCGGCGTCCGCGAGCAGCGGCATCCGCAGCCCGTGGGCGCGGGCGAACGACTCATGGCTGTCCACACCCTGTGGACCGATTCCCCAGACCTCCGCGTCGAACTCGCCGAAGGTCTCCATGCCCGAGGAATACGAGCAGAGCTGCTTGGTGCACACGGCCGTGTTGTCGCCCGGGTAGAACGCGAGGACCACGGCACGGCCGCGTGCCGCGGAGAGGGTGTAGTCGCGGCGCTGATACGTCTCGCCGGTGAGCGCACCGCCCGGGAGCGTGAAGTCCGGGACGGTACTGCCCAGTTGTGGTGACGAGCCCATGTCGTATCCTCCGTGGTCCGGTGCTGCGGAAGTCTTCCCGTCCGTGTTCCGTACAGCATGCTCGTTACGGGTCCGGCTCCCGCACCAGGAGGCACGTATGACAGAACCGCCGTCCGCCGTCCGCCCGTCCGCGGCCGTGCTCCTGTTGCACGGCGGCGCGGAAACGGGCCTGGGCCCGCCCCCGTCCGGCCCGCTGAACCTGCCCGCCGTGCGGATGCGCCCATTCGCGCGGGCCATCGCCGCGGCGACGGGCGACGGTGCGACGGACGTTCTCGTACGCACCGCCCGCTACACCCACCGCGGCTGGAACGGCCCCCGCGAGGACCCCTTCCATGACGCCGTACGCGCCCTCGACGCCCTGCGCCGCGAGGCCGGAGAGATCCCGGTGGTCCTGGTCGGCCACTCGATGGGCGCCCGCGCCGCCCTCCGCGCCGCCGGTCATCCGCTGGTACGCGGGGTGGTCGGCCTCGCCCCGTGGTGTCCGGCCGGCGATCCGGTCACCCAACTCGGCGACCGCGATGTCGTCCTGCTGCACAGCACCCGCGACCGCATCACGAGCCCCCGGGCATCCCAGTCCTTCACCGGCCGCGCCCGCCGCGCCGGTGCCCACGCCTGTCTGGTCGCGATCCGGCGCAGCGACCACGCGATGCTCCGGCGCGCCCGGACCTGGCACGCGCTGACGACCCGGATCGCCACCGGCCTGCTGGGCCTGGCCCCGCTCCCCGAGGCGGTCGCGACCGCATTCCGGCTCCCGTCGGACGCTCCGGCGAGGCACGGAACCCTCGATCTCGACCGGCTGGATCTCGACCGGCCGGACTACGCCTGGACCGGGCGCAGCTCCGGGCCGTCCATCGGGAATCGGTAGACCGTCGACTCCCTTGCCCGGAAGCCCAGACGCTCGTACAGCCGGTTCGCGGCGGCGCGGTCCGGCCGGGAGGTGAGGTCGACGGTCCGCGCACCCGCCTCCCGGGCCAGCGTCAGCGCCTCCTGCGTCAGCAGGGCCGCGATCCCCTGTCCACGCGCTTCGGTGTCGACCACGACGTCTTCGATACGGGCCCGCAGCCCGGTCGGCACGGGAAGCAGAAGCAGCGTCAGCGTTCCGACGATGCTGCCCCCGGCACGAGCGACGAGCACCGTGTTCGTCTCGCACCGCACCAGCCGGTCGACCGCCTCGTGATCCAGTGGCCGGGCGGTCGAGGACAGTTGGGGCAACAGCCGGGCGAAGGCAGCCACGATCTCCCCCGTCGCTTCGTGGACGATCTCTACATCGACGCTCATGGCGCGGAGCCTATAGCGGGCGGTGGGGGAGGGGGTCGTGGTGCAGGGTCGGGGGAACGGGCGCACCCTGGTAGGGAGGTGATCGTCATGGCGCACACAACTGTCGGGTGGCATGTGGACCTGGAATTCGAGGAGGACACCCACCGCACTCGTGCGGCCGCCCTGGTGCGGCTTCCGGACGGGAACGAGGTGCGGGCCCATGGATATGCGAGCCGTCACCCCTCCGACAAGGATCAGCCGAGGGTCGGCGAGGAGATCGCGGGAGCCAGAGCACTCAATGAGCTGGCGATGAAGATGCTGACGAAGGCGCACGACGAGATCGACGAGGCGTCCGGCCGGACATCGTACCCGCTCACCTGAGGTCCCCGCCTGCGAGCCGCCGCCCCCCGGGGGCGTAGTGGCCCAGGAACATGTCGACGCCGCTCGTGATCAGACGGTCCGTGGTGGCGTCGTCGATGGCTGTTCCGTACGAGCTGAAGACCATGTGAGGGAAGACCAGTAGCGCGTACAGCTGAATGATCGCCGTTTCGAGGTCGGGGATGTCCAGCCGGCCCCGTTCCGCGAGGCCGCGCAGGGCGTCGGCCACGGCCGGGTGGTGACCCGCGGGGCCGTCATTGCCATGCCCCGGCGAGTTCCGGGAAACGGTGGAGCTCGGCGGCCACGAGGTTGCGCAGGGCGATGACGTCGGCGTTGCCGCGTACGGCGGACACCCAGGCGCGGGCCGTGTCGAGGAAGGCCGTGCGGAGATCGGCGGCGTCGGGGAGATCGGCGAGCGCCTTGGTGGAAGGGCCGCCGAGGGGCTCGTCGAGTGCGCCCGTGATGACGGCGGTCTCGGTCGTACCGAGCTGACCTGGGTCGTCACCGCGTACACGCTGTGCTTCGCCGGACTGATGCTGCTCGGCGGGCGGCTCGCGGACGTGCTGGGGGCCCCGCGCACCCTGCTTGCCGGGCTGGTCGTCTTCACCGCCGCCTCGCTGGAGGGGGAAGCCCGGGCCCGTCCGGCGAATGAGGACGTGACGGGGCCCGGCTGCGGATGCGCGGCGGGGGCGGGCGGTCGACGATTGATTGCCGGGCAGCGGGACGTCCGTGTCCGTCCCAGGAGGTTGACGTGCAGGCCGATGCGTACGCCGACAGCGCGGTGCCGTTCGACGCCACGACCCTGGCGGCCCTGGTCGACGGCACCATGGCCGGTGTGGGCGTGCTCGACACGGGGCTGCGCTATCTGTACGTCAACCCGGCCCTCGAACGGCTCAACGGCATTCCGGCCGCCGAACACCTCGGACGCACCGTCTCCGAGGTCCTCCCGGGAGTCGACGCGGGCGAGGACGTGATGCGCGCCGTGCTCGCCGACGGGAAGCCCCGCGAGATCACGTCCAGCGGAGTCACCGCCGCCGCGGCGGGCTCGGTCCGGCGGTACTGGCACGGGGCGTACCACCGGCTGGAGGTCGGCGGGCGGATCGTGGGCCTGGCGGGGATCGTGCTGGAGGTCATGGCCTCGGACAAGGGGCGGCGCGAGCTGGAACAGGCCCGGCGGCATCTGACCATGCTCGACACCGCGGCCGCCCGGATCGGCACCACGCTCGACATGGACACCACCTGCGCGGAACTCGTCGACCTCATCGTGCCGGGGCTGGCGGACCTCGCCACGGTCGAGGTGTTCCCGTCCGACGTCGCCGCCCCGGTACGCCCCGCGCCCGTCGGTGTGCTGCGGCTGCGCAGGGCGGCGCTGACGGCGGTGGCCGGGCTGCGCGCCGAGCTGCCGGGATTCGGACTGACCGGGGAGTACGTCGACTACCAGGAGGGCGCGGCCGTCCAGCGCTGTCTGGCGGCCAACCAGCCGGTCGTGGAGAACCACACGACCGACGAACAGCTCGCCCGCTCCGCCCCCGCCCCCGAACGGGTCGCCGCCTACCGTGCCCTGGGGATGCATTCGGCGGTCATCGTGCCCCTCGCCCTACGCGGCCGTCCGCTCGGGGTCCTCGGCCTGATCCGGGCGGGGGACTCGCCGGTCTTCACGGACGAGGACGTGGTGGTCGCCCGGGAGCTCGCCGGCCGGGCCGCCGTCGATCTCGACCACGCCCGCCGGTATGCCCACGAGCACACCATCGCCCTGGAGCTGCAGCGCTCCCTGCTGTCCGAGCCGCGCCCGCCGCACCCGCACATCGAGGTCGCCACCCGCTATCTGCCGGCCGACCGGAGCGTGATGGTCGGCGGCGACTGGTTCGACGTCATCCCGCTGCGGGACGGGCGGCATCTGAAGGCGATGGGCGATGTGATGGGCCACGGGGTGGAGGCGGCGGTCGCCATGAGCCACTACCGCTCGCTGCTGCGGATGTTCGCCGACGACGATCTGCCACCGCACCGCATCCTGGAACAGCTGGACCGGATGGTCGAACGGTCCGGACTGGACCGGGCGGCGACCTGTCTGCTGGCCGTCGTCGACCGGTTCGGCACGGCGTGCGAGGTGGCGAGCGCCGGCCATCTGCCGGCGGTGCTCATCGACCCGGGGGAAGCGGGAACCAGGGTGTGCGACGAGGTATCGGTGGGCCCGCCGCTGGGCACCGGCTTCGGCGGGTACCGGACGACGCCGGTGGAGATCGGGCCGGGCACGGTGCTGTTCATGTACACCGACGGTCTGGTGGAGCGGCGCGGCGAGGACATAGACGTCTCGGTCGGCCGCCTCAGGGAACTGACCCTGCCCGCGGGCGGGAGCCTGGAGGACCTGCTGGACGAGGTCCTCGAACGGTTCGGACCGGGTGCGGAGGACGACATAGCGGTACTGGCCTCGCGCACCCGCCCCCGAGCCACCTCCTGATCCGGGCAGCCGCCGGAAGGCACTGCAGGTCAGCCCAGTTCCAGGCTGGTGATGCCGAACAGTCCGGTGTGGTCGACGTCCGGTGTCGGGCCCGTGTACATCCGGGCGGTCTCGAACGACGGGGTGAGACCCAGCTGTTCCGCGAGGCGTACGGCGCCCGGGTTGATGTCGGGTACGTCGATCGCCACCGGGGTGCCGGGGTCGGTGGCCGCGAGTGCGCCGACCAGGGCGCCCGCCACCTCGGGCGACTCCGCGTACACGGGACCGATGCGGGACGACGTGCGGCAGGGGCGCATCACGGCGAGGCCCCGCAGCTCCCCGTCGCGGACGGCGGCGAGCGAGGTGCGTGCGGGCCCGGCGATCCACGGTGCGAGGAAGCTGTCGCGGTCGGCGGGGAAGAAGCGGCGGTCGTATGAGGCCAGTTGACCGAAGGGGAGGGTGCGGGCATCGACGAGGGCGGTGCCGGGCGGGGCGGTCGGGGCGGTGGGTGGCAGGCCCTCGTAACGCATGTTCGTCCATACGGAACGGAAGCCGGATTTACGGTAGTTGGGCTGCTGGGCCACCACGCCGTCCAGCCCGACGTTGCGTCCGTCCAGCCGTGCCATGCCGGCCCGCCACAGCCGGCTGCCGTAGCCCTGGCCGCGCAGCTTGGGACGGGTGAGGTAGAAGCCGAGGAACCCGAAGCCGGAGCCGTAGCGGACCACGGAGACGCTGGAGACCGGTTCGCCGTCGAGTCGGCCGATCAGGAAGCCGCGCGGGTCGGCGGCGAAGAAGGCGTGGCGGTCGGTCAGGCCGGGATTCCAGCCCTCCGCGTGGGTCCATTCGGTCAGCATCGTGAGGTCGTCGGCGCTTGCGGTGTTGATCTCGAAGTTCGGCACGGGGCAGCTGTACCCCGCGGGCGATCGGTTCAACGGTGGCTTTTCCGTCACCACCCGGTCCACAGAAGGTGGTTGACGAGCAGGGCGACGACGGCCTGCGCGGTCAGCCAGCCGCGCCGGGTGCCGGTGGGCAGAAGGGCGGCGGCGGGCAGCAGCCAGAGGATGAAGGGCTGCCAGATGCGTTCGGTCTCCGCCTTGCTCATCCCCGACAGGTCGGCGGCCAGGAGTGCCAGGAGCGCCATCAGGGTGAGCAGAATCAGCCGTTGGGACGCACAGGTGGTGCCGGTGCGCAGGGCGCGTACGGCACCGGGGGCGCCGGCCGCGGCGCGGCGGAGTCCGGCGACCGTGGCGAGGCCCGCGGCGATCGTGGTGCAGGCGAGATTCGCCCAGACCCAGTAGGAGTACGGGCGCAGGCCGCCCGCGCCCTGGTAGTAGCGCTCGACCAACAGGCGGTACCCCTCCCACCAGTTGTAGTCCGCCAGAGTGAAGGCGGTGGGGACGACCAGTGCTCCGAGGAGCACGAGGGGGAGGGGGCGGGCGGTGCGGGTGAGTACGAGGACGGTGAGGAGCAGGACCGCGATCAGCGTCAGACCGTAACTGAGGTAGCAGGTCAGTCCGTACAGCAGACCGGAGGCGAATGCGGCGGCCCGGACAGGCCCTGGGGGGAGGCGGACCGAACGGGTCGCGGCCAGCGCGAGGAGGGCCACGGACCAGGCGGCGACGGCGGCGAAGTAGGCGTCCGCCGAGGTGCCGGTCCACACCGCGACCGGTGCGAGGACCAGGAACGGGGCGGCGCGGCGCGCGAGGCGCTCGTCGGCCAGGGCACGGAGTGCGACCAGGGCGGCCGGGGCGGCGGAGCTGCCCACCACGATGCACCAGACCCCGGCCCAGGCGCCGCCGCCGAGCCCGATGCGGTCGAGCAGGACGAAGGTGAGCGTGGCGCCCGGCGGGTGCCCGGCGACATGGGCCGGCCAGTTGCCCGGGGAGCCGATCAGGATGTGGTCGTCGAAGCCGCGCAGGGCCGCACCGATGTCCTGGAAACGGTCGATGACCTGCAGATATTCATGCTTGGTGGTGAGCCGTTCGGCGATGCCCCGGCCCCAGCCGTCGATCAGCGCAAGCGAGAGGACCCAGGCGAGCGACGCCGCCCAGGCGGCCGGCAGCAGCGCTTGTCGACGGATGCGGTCGGCCAGCGGCGGCCCGTACGCGACGACGGCCGCTGCCACGACGACGGCGGCCGGGGTGCCGGGGCCGGTGTGCGGGTACCAGGACGCCAGCAGGGGAGGCCAGTGGACGTAGAGGCTTTTGTCGGCGTCCTGGATCGACCTGCCGACGAGCACAGCGGCGGTGACGAGCAGAACGCCCGCGGCGGCGGCGATCAGGTCGCGGCGGCGGCCGGTGCGGTGTCCGGTGTCGTCCCCGACGGGGCGCGCTGTGCGGTCCTCGGTCTTCACGCAGGCACGCTATGCACAGCAGGGCCGCTGTGCGCGCTGCCACCGGGGCGCGTCATCGAACCGTCGGATCTTGCGCCACTCGCTCGCTCCGGAGTGTGACGTCATGGTTGCGTATGCGCCGCGGCCAGGTGTTCTGGGCATAGCTTCGGGGCATGGGCGACAAACGTCTGGAAAAAGTCATCTCCTTCCCTTTCCGGCGCCCCGGCTCGTCCTCCGGCCGCGGCCAGGCGTTCCTGGAGCGGCTTCCCTCCTCGCCCGGGTTCTGGCGCAGCCCGGTGCGCGGCGTCAGGTTCACGGCGGTGCTCGGGCTGGTCCTGCTCGCCGGGCTCACCCTGCTGTTCGTGACAGGTCTGCTGTCGTACGCCGCGTACAACCCGGACCTTGCGCCGGTCAACGACAAGACACCGGGCAAGGGCCTGCTGGGGTTCTCTCTCTTCGCCTGGCCGACCGGTCCGCACTGGCTGTACCGGCTGACGCAGGGGCTGCATGTCACGGTGGGCATCGCCCTGGTCCCCGTGCTGCTGGCGAAGCTCTGGTCGGTGATTCCGAAGCTCTTCACGTTGCCGCCGGCCCGGTCGGTGGGGCATGCGCTGGAGCGGGTGTCGCTGCTGCTGCTCGTCGGCGGGGCACTGTTCGAGTTCATCACCGGACTGCTCAACATCCAGCTGGAGTATGTGTTTCCGGGGTCGTTCTATCCGCTGCACTTCTACGGGGCGTGGGTGTTCTTCGCCGCGTTCCTCGCCCACACCGGGCTGAAACTGCCGCGGGCCGTTCGGGTGCTGCGGGGCGGCCGGCTGGAGGGCTCCGCGCCGGGCGAGGCGGATGAACTGGCCTCGCCCGCCCCCGCCGAGCCGACCATCTCCCGGCGCGGCGCGCTCGCCATGGTGGGTGGCGGGTCGCTGTTGCTGCTGATCACGTCGGCGGGCCGGAGTTTCGACGGGCCGCCAAGACAGATCTCCCTCCTCACCCCGCACGGCGGAGCGGAACCGGGCCCGGGGCCGAACGGCTTCCAGATCAACAAGACGGCCGCGGCCGTCGGAGTGACGGCGGCCGATACGGGGAAGGGCTGGCGACTCACCGTCAGCGGGCCCGCCGGGGAGATCCGGCTCAGCCGGGAACAACTGCTGGCCATGGACCAGTACAGCGCGGCACTGCCGATCGCGTGCGTGGAGGGCTGGGCGACGTCGGACCAGTGGTGGCGCGGAGTGCGGCTGAGGGATCTGGCGGCACTCGCGGGGTATCGGGACCGGCTGCCGGGGGTGCTGGTGGAGTCCGTCCAGCGCCGCGGGGCGTTCCGCGAGGTGGCACTCCGCGACAACCAGGTGCGCGACCCGCGCTCCCTGCTGGCGTTGCAGGTCAACGGCGAGGAACTGTCGCTCGATCACGGGTATCCGGCGCGGATCATCGTCCCGGCGGCCCCCGGTGTGCTTAACACCAAATGGGTGGCCCGGCTGACGTTCGGAGAGTTGTGAACAGGGTGAGTCCTCGGGTGTTCCTGCGGCGTCGGTACGGGGAAGGGCCGCTGCATCTCCTTCTGCTGGCCGCGACATTCGCCCTCGCAGGCTATGCGGGCGTACGGCTGCTGGCGGGTGACACGTTCGCAGTCGCGGTGTGGTTCATCGGCTCCGCCCTCCTGCACGATCTGGTACTGCTGCCGTTGTACGCGTCGGCCGACCTGGTCGTACGGCGGTCGCTCGGGCCCCGTACCGGGCTGGTCAACTACATCCGCGTACCGGCCTTTCTCTCCGGCCTGCTCCTGCTGATGTGGTGGCCGCTGATCACCCGGCATGCGGTGCGGTACGAGCCCTACAGCGGGCTGTCCCTCGACGTGTTCCTGGGGAACTGGCTGCTGATCACAGGGTTGCTGTGCGCGGGCTCGGCGCTCCTGCTCGTGGTCAGGACCGTGCGGTCGCGGCGCGGGGAGGGCAGGGGTGGGCAGCCGACGGCGGTTCGGGGCGGCCGCCCACAGGGGTGAGGGTTTCGTCCTCAAGCGCCGGACGGGGCCTGCCCGGCGGACCGGCGCGGGTCAGACGAACAGGAACGCGCCGGCCGTCGTGGCCCCCAGCGACGCCCCGGCGACGGTCTGCGCCACCGAGTGGTACCCGAGCGCGACACGCGACCAGCACACGGCGACCGTCATCGCGTACGCGAGCAGCCACCACGGCGAGTGGACCGGGGCGAGCAGTGCGACGACGGCCGAGGCGACCGCGGCGTCCACCGAGATCTTCCAGACCGTGTTGACGGTCAGGAGGATCACGGTCATCGCCCAGAGGGCGAGCATCGCCACGAGGATGCCGGTGGGGGCGTGGCCGAGGACCATCACCACCGAACCGGCGCCTATGGAACCGAGGATGACGAAGAAGATCGGGGCCCGCTTGGTGCGGTCGACGACATGACGGTCGCCCCAGGTGCCGCGCCCGCGCTCCCATTCGATATACCCGGCAGGAACGATCCCGGCACACAGGGCGCCGAGGAACCCCCAGAGCAGACCGGTCCAGTGACCGGCGGCGGCCAGGCCGATGCCGAGCATGCCGACCAGCAGGACGTTGCGGGGCTGGAAGACGTCGGTGACGGTACGCGCGATGCCGGTGTTCGGCGACGCGGGGGCGTCGGTGGTGTCCGTGGGGGGCATGCGGTCTCCTCCAGCGAGGTGTCGAAGGCCGGCAGCAGCCGCCTGAGCTGCTCCGGGTCGAGGGAGGTGCCGTGGTCGAACCACTCGTGGCACAGCTCGTTAAGGATGACGTGCTGGGTCCGGTACGCGGTCGGGCGGCGCCGGTAGAGCGTAAAGCTGGTCCCGCCGGTCTTCAGCCGCAGACCGCAGGCGGCGTTGACGCGGGCCAGCCGGTCGGGCATCTCGTGCAGCACGATGGTGCGGCCACGGGTCGCCTCCATGTTCGCCACCAGTGCGTCGACGGAGAAGGGGGCGGGGATGGGCAGGTCGGCCGGCCCGGCCTCGCACTCCTTGCGTAGTTCGCGCAGGGAGATGGAGGCCTACTGCTCCGGCTCGCTGTGGGCGGTGGCGCCTTCGGTCGTGCTCCGCCGGCCCCTGGCGTCCTCCAGCAGGGAGAGCGCGAACTGCAGCAGCTCCGGCGGGAGCCCGTCCTCGTCGAGGCTGCGTCCGGCCAGTCCGCTGATCTCCCCCGTACGCCGCTTCGCGAGGAACTGCAGACCGGCGACGACATCGTCGACGACCTCGGACTCCTCCTTGAAGAACCGCCAGTCCACGCCGAAGCCCAGACCGAGCGCCTTGAGGATGTCCTCGGACGGCTGGGTGACCTTTCCGGCAAGGATGTTGGAGAAGTAGCTGTGCGAGAGGGATCCGCCGCGCACCTTGACCAGGTCGGCGAAGACACGCCCCGAGATCTTCTGACCGGGGAACGTCTTCTCCACCATGTACTCGACCTTCTGCTGCAACGTCCGCAGCTCCGGCGCGCGTTCCTCGCCGCTGTCCATCCGGCCCCCACGTATCCGCCCCCGTCCGACCGGTGCGGCACGCTCTTCGATGTCGGTCAACGGGCTCGTACTGTAACGAACTCTGACGCGGCGTCCTCGGTGCGGGAGGCGGATCGGAACGCTGCACGGGAGCGGGCTTGCGCAAGCAATCTACGTCACTGTTAACTCGAAAAAACACGGTCAGGGGACCACGAGGGGAGTCTCCTGCCCGTGAAGTCGTCGCGGGCAAAAGGGGCATGGTCCGCATATGGGTGTAGCCCTTCACGACGGGGGATGCGCGAAGGGCTACACGTACATTATGACTGCTGGTCAGGGTGTCATCAACTGACCGACTGGTCAGTGGGCGTTGGGGGTGCGGGGCCGCGTTGCCGCACCTGCCCCGCGCCGGACCTGCGTCGAACCGGATCAACCGGACGGTGCGGGGTGCGCCGGAGGGGCGCGTCTGTGGGGTGCGCCGGAGGGGAGCCGACCGGTTGCACGGCTTCTGGGCAGCTAATTTCCCCGCCCGGACCAGGAAAATCTGTCGCGGCTATGATAGAAGCGATGGCTCGCACAATGAGATTTCCTCTTTCGGTCAACGAAGTCAGCGATACGCGGCAGGTGCACATGCCCACAGGAACCCCTCCGCGCGCCACCGACCGGCTCGATGACGACGACTACCCCGCGTACACCATGGGCCGCGCCGCGGAGATGATCGGCGCGACGCCCGCTTTCCTCCGGGCGATCGGTGAGGCCCGTCTGATCACCCCTCTGCGGTCCGAGGGCGGCCACCGTCGCTACTCCCGCTACCAGCTGCGAATCGCGGCCAGGGCCCGTGAACTCGTCGACGGCGGCACGCCGATCGAGGCGGCCTGCCGCATCGTGATCCTGGAGGACCAGCTCGAAGAGGCCCTGCGGCTCAACGCGGAGCTGCGCCGGCCCGCGACGGAATCCGGCGGGGCGGCGGGCGCCTGAGGAGGACGGACCCGGGCGTGCGCCCCGGCTTCCGCGGTGCCGGGGGCGGGTGAACGCGGCGCTGGGGACGGGTGAACGTGGCGCCGGGGGCGGGTGAATATCTATTGCTGTCGACGCAGAATTTCATGCAATGCGCGGCAAGGGTTTATGGCGTATCCGGTGGAGTGTAATTACTTGCCGCGCCCGGACGCTTCCACCGTGCTACTGTGGATGCAGTTGCAGTTGTGGTTCCCAAAGACTCCAAGTGCTCTCTTCGGCTTAATGTGTCGATGAGTGCACTTTTGTATTTTCCGGTGCTTTGTTCCGGATGGGGTAATCATCGCGGCGACGCGGGATCCGCACAGTGCGAATCCCCGGGCACTGCCCCAGAAGGAGACAGAAACATGGCTACTGGCACCGTCAAGTGGTTCAACGCAGAAAAGGGCTTCGGCTTCATCGAGCAGGACGGCGGCGGCGCTGACGTCTTCGCCCACTACTCGAACATCGCCTCCAGCGGTTTCCGTGAGCTGCAGGAAGGCCAGAAGGTGAACTTCGACGTCACGCAGGGCCAGAAGGGCCCGCAGGCGGAGAACATCACCCCCGCCTGATCCCGCTGCTCCGGCGCTGACGCGCTGAGACGCATGTGCGCAGCTGGGGCCCGCACCTTCGGGTGCGGGCCCCAGCTCGTTGTTTTTCCCGCGTCCGGTACGGCTCATTCTTCGCAGCCGGGCTCGGTACACGTATGTCAACGGCCCGTTCTTGCGATTCCTGCGCCGCTCGTTCGCTCAGTGAATTCCTCGATACGCGCCATATCGAGGAAGGGTTCTGTATGAACCGCGATCGCACAGCTCGCCCGAACGACCGATACTCCCGCACCCGCTCCGGCGGATCCACCGCTTCCGGCGGCGGGTTCCGTTCGCAGTCCCCGGGCCGCCAGGGCGGACAGGGCGGCGGCCGTTACGGCGCGCCCGACCGGCGCTCCGGTGGCTTCGGCCGCAGGCCCGCGGCCAAGCAGGGTGAGTTCGCGCCGCCGAAGACCATCACCCCGGCGCTGCCCGCCGCGGAGGCCTTCGCGGACCTGGACATGCCCGCGCCCCTGCTGGCGGCGCTCGCCGCCGAGGGCGTCACCACACCGTTCCCGATCCAGGCGGCCACCCTGCCGAACTCCCTCGCGGGGCGCGATGTGCTGGGCCGCGGCCGGACCGGCTCCGGCAAGACGCTCGCCTTCGGCCTGGCCCTGCTGGCCCGTACCGCGGGTAACCGGGCCGACGCCCGACGCCCGCTGGCCCTGGTGCTGGTCCCCACCCGGGAGCTGGCCCAGCAGGTCACCGACGCGCTCACCCCGTACGCCCGCTCGCTCAAGCTGCGCATGGCCACCGTCGTCGGCGGCATGTCGATCGGCCGGCAGGCCAGTGCACTGCGCGGCGGGGCCGAGGTCGTCGTCGCCACGCCCGGCCGGCTCAAGGACCTCATCGAGCGCGGCGACTGCCGACTGGACCGGGTTGCCATCACCGTCCTCGACGAGGCCGACCAGATGGCCGACATGGGCTTCATGCCGCAGGTCACCGAACTGCTCGACCAGGTGCTGCCGGAGGGCCAGCGGATGCTGTTCTCGGCGACCCTGGACCGCAACGTCGACCTGCTGGTCCGCCGCTATCTGCACGACCCGGTGGTCCACTCGGTCGACCCGGCGGCCGGCGCCGTGACGACGATGGAGCACCACGTGCTCTACGTGCAGGGTGCCGACAAGTACGCCACCACGACCGAGATCGCGGCCCGCGACGGCCGGGTGATCATGTTCCTGGACACCAAGCACGCAGTGGACAAGCTCACCGACCATCTGCTCAACAGTGGGGTGCGGGCTGCCGCGCTGCACGGCGGCAAGTCCCAGCCGCAGCGCACCCGCACCCTGACCCGGTTCAAGACCGGGCACGTCACGGTGCTGGTCGCCACGAACGTCGCGGCGCGCGGCATCCACATCGACAACCTCGACCTGGTCGTCAACGTCGACCCGCCGAGCGACCACAAGGACTACCTGCACCGCGGCGGCCGCACCGCCCGCGCCGGTGAGTCCGGCAGCGTCGTCACGCTGGTGCTGCCGGGCCAGCGCCGTGAGATGACCCGTCTGATGGCCGACGCCGGGATCATCCCGAAGATCGCCCAGGTCCGCTCCGGCGAGGCCGAGCTGAGCCGGATCACCGGCGCGAGGACGCCCTCGGGGGTGCCCGTCACCATCACCGCACCGTTGACCGAGCGGCCCCGGAGCGGTGGCGCGTCGTCCCGGGGCCGGCGCAACCGTCCCGTCCGGTCCGGGCAGGCGCGCCGCTCGGACCTGCCCACGCCTCAGGCGCGTGCCGCCGCCAAGCAGCGCCGTACCAACCGGGCGGCGTGACCCCGGGGGCCGCGATCCTCAGGCGATCATGAAGTCCCGTACGGGCAGGGCACGTTCGACGATCCTGATGTCGCCGAGCCAGCCGTGCATCAACTGGTCGAGCCTGCCTCCGTACTCATAGGCGCCGAGCAGCCAGGGCAGGCCCAGGGTGGCGAGACCGGTGGTGCGGGTGGCGGGGTTGCGGGCGACTATGCAGCCGTCGACGTACATCGTCGTGTGCTTCTCGTCGTTGACGACCGCCACGTGCCACCACCGCTCACGCAGCAGCTCATGGCTCCAGTTGGTGACGGCCCCCGGCTGGTTCAGCGGCGCCGCCGCCCACTGGAGCCCGGGGCCGTCCGATACGGAGAGGGTGGCGACGGGCTCCTCCAGGTCGCCGGAGGTCTTGCCGGCCGCCCCGAGCGTGCCGCGGCGGCCGAGCACGGCGCTCCAGGCGTTGCGTCCGGCGTCCCAGTCGGCGGGGAGGCGGAGGAAGGCCTCGATGGTGTAACCGGACCTGAACGTCTTGGTGTTGAGCGGTGCGTTGTTCTCCGTACGCAGATACGCGCCCCGCAGCGGCGGCTTCGAGCCGTCGAAGTAGAGGCTGCCGTGACCGGGCTGGTCGGGGTGGTGGGCGGTGGACCAGCGCAGCGCGTCCGGCGCGCTGCCGGGGACGGCTTCGCGTACCAGGTCGTTGCGGTGCCCGGACAGGTCGGGGACGCGCAGGCCGGCGTCGGCGGCGGAACCGTCCTGGTGCGAAGGGGAGTCGAAGCGCCAGTAGGCGACGGTGCCCGGTATCAGCAGCTGCTTCGCCGGGCGGGGGCTGCGCACGGGCACGGGCGCGAAGCCCGCGAAGCGCTTCTCGAAGTCGATGGGGACGGCGAAGCAGTCCTGCGGACCGGTCAGTTCGATCTCGCCGCGCTCCAGGTCGTTGAGCCTCTCGCCCGCGCGGCCGAGGATCCACGGGGAGATCGTCTCCACGTCGATGGTGTTCCTGGCCAGGTCGAAGCGGTAGAGGCGGATCATGGCGCTGCCGCCGTAGTAGCGGTTCTGGTAGTTGGTGATGTGCAGATGGACGTCGTTGCCCGCGGTGTTCTTGCGGGTGGTGCGCCCGGCGGGCCAGTAGTGGCCGTTGAGGGTGAGGAAGATCTGGTCGTGCCCGGCTATCAGCTCGTCCCACAGATGCTTTCCGTGGTCGGAGAGTTCGGCCTCGTCGCCGTCCGCGTCCGCGTACACCAGCTCGTGGGTGGTGAGGATGACCGGCGTGTCCGGGTGCTGGGCGATGACGTCCTTCGCCCAGGCGAGCCCGGCCGCCGACGGCCGCCAGTCGAGCGCCAGCACCAGCCACTCGCGCCCGGCGGCGCGGAACAGGTGATACGTGTTGTAGCCGTCCGGGGTCGCCCCGCCGAACGTCGGCAGGCGCCGCATCCGCTGCGGACCGAAGGTGTCCAGGTACGGGGTGCGGCCGCGCCGGTCGTCGGTGGACGAGTTGATGTCGTGGTTGCCCGCGACGACGCTGTAGCCGACCCGCCGCCGGTCGAGCAGCTCGAACGCCTCGCCGATCGCCGCGAATTCGCCTGCCTGGCCGCTCTCGGTGAGGTCGCCCAGATGGGACAGGAAGACGATGTTCTCGTCGCGCCCGTGATCGAGTACGTAACGCAACGACGCCTCGACCGGCGCCCTGTCGATGCTCGCCCCGTCGAAGAGGTACTGGGTGTCCGGCATGACGACGAGCGTGAACCTGGGGCTCTCGGGGTCGGGTCGCCAACCGGCTGTGACGGCACCGGTGTTCTGCTGGGGAAGAGCCGCGGCGGGCGTGGTGGACGCGAGCCCCGTGGCTGCGGTGGCGGCACCGGTGAGCGCGGTTGCCCGCAGGAACGTACGACGGCTCGCGCCGGGCAGAAGCGGTCCGTCGGGCTGGTGGAGGGGGCTGCACATGGATGTCTCCGCGGAGGACGAACGTCGGGTGATCGTCTGCAAGCTAGCCGCGGAGTGGGGGAGGAACCGGTCCGTAAGGGCGACAGCCGGGCGAAGACTCCATGAATTGCACAGCGCGGGGCGCGCGGGGTCGTGGTGGTGGGGGCGTGCGGACGCGGGACGGCGAGGGCCGGGTGATGGGCCCCGACCCGCCGCGACCGGTCACGTCGTTCTCGGAATGTACGGAGAACACCTCCCGGACTTCGCCGCCGCCCTTTGGATCAAGGCCCCCGGTCGGGTGATGCCCGGGCCCCCGCGAGCATCCCGGGTGCCTGCTGTTGGAGTGGTGCCGGGCTGGCCGCCCGCGTGGTGTGCGGTGCGGGAGGGGCCGGATGCCTAGGGTCGGCGGCTGACGGACCGCTGTCGGCGTGGAACGGGTTGAATCGCCCGGCGCCGGTGACGGCTCCTCCTCAACGGCGTTCTCCTGCCACCGTCTCGCATTGCGGTGGCAGGGGACGCCGACCGTCTCTGCGGCGCCCTGCGCCGGCACGGCTGCCTCGCGGCCTTCGCCCCCTACGACCACAGCGCCTCGGCGGCCGAGACACCGGCGAACACCGCGCCCAGCCCCGCCACCACGCTCGCCACCACATTGGCCGCCGCGTAGAACTTCGCCCCGTCCTCGGCCAGCCGCAGCGTCTCGTAACTGAAGGTCGAGTACGTGGTGAGCGCCCCGCACAGTCCCGTACCGAGCAGCAGTTGCAGGTGGGAGGAGGCGGCTCCGGCCGCGACCGCGCCGGTCAGCAGGCCCAGGATCAGCGATCCGGTCACGTTCACCGCGAAGGTGCCCCACGGGAAGACGGTGTCGTGCCGGGACTGCACCGCCCGGTCGGTCAGATACCGCAGGGGTGCCCCGACCGCCGCACCGCCGATCACCAGCAGCCAGTTCACCGGTTCCGCTCCCGGCCGTCGCCGTGGCGGACGACCTCGCAACTGTCCAGGACGACCAGACCGCCGTCCGTGACCAGCTCTTCGATGAGCGGCAGGAACGCACGGATCCGCTCCTCCGCGTCCACGATCACGACCGCCACCGGCAGGTCCTCGCTCAGTGAGAGCAGCCGCTGGGTGTGGATCATCGACGAGGCGCCGAACCCCTCGATCCCGCGGAACACACTCGCGCCCGACAGCCCCGCCTTGTGCGCCCGGTGCACGATCTCCGTGTACACCGGCCTGTGGTGCCACCCGTCGGACTCGCCGACGAGGACCGTCAGACGCAGTGCCCGTTCCGTGTTCGGCGTCGTCATGACTGCCTCCACGCCAGCACGCGGCGGGTTGCCCACACCGCACTCCACACCGCCGCGAGGGCCGCGCACAGTGTCAGTCCCAGATACGCCAGGCCGGTACGGGCCCGGCCGCCGTCGACGAGGCGCTCGATGTCCACCGCGTATGTGGAGAACGTGGTGAACCCGCCCAGCAGCCCCGTACCGAAGAACGGCCGCACCAGCCGGTGCGCCGCCCACACCTCGCTGATCACCACCATGAAAACGCCGATCACCGCGCAGCCGACGACATTCACGATCAGTGTCGTCCAGGGGAAGCCGCCCGGGGCGGTGGGCCAGATCAGCGTGGCCCCGTAGCGGGCACACGCTCCGAGTGCACCGCCGAGCGCGACCACCGCGACGACGGAGCCTTGGGGATTCCGGGCTCCCATACCTACATGTCTCCTGCCTGCTACACGCACCAGGCTATCGCCGCCGCCCCGAAGGAGCGTGTCGGGCCCGTCACCCGCCACTCGGTACCGAAAAGGGAGACCGCTGACGGATGCCGGCGGGAAAGTGTGACGAGCGGCTTGGGAATCCGGCGCCACCTGCAGTTCTCGTGGTGAATTCGAGGTGCCTTGTTCGGCGGATGCAGAGCAGAATGAAGAATTCCGCTTTCTGTCGGGTCAGGATGCCCGGATGCTAGGCTCGCGCGATCCTGCGCGGGGAACGAACCGGGGAACGAACCGGGGAACGAACCGGAGAACATCCGGGGATGACGCAGGGGGACGCAGGAGCACCTCAAGGGGGCACGAGGAAATGGCCGTGGAGAAGACCTCACCGAAGATCGTGGTGGTCGTGCCCACCTACAACGAGCGGACGAACCTGCCCGTCCTCGTGAATCTCCTTATGGATCTGGGCCTGCCCGACCTGCATATTCTCGTGGTGGACGACAATTCGCCGGACGGCACGGGCGAGGTCGCGGACAAGCTCTCGGCCGACACCGCCAAAACGGTCGGCGTGCTGCACCGCAAGGAGAAGGACGGGCTGGGACGTGCCTACGTGGCGGGCATGACCCGCGCACTCGCCGAGGGTGCGGACGTGGTGGTCCAGATGGACGCCGACCTCTCCCACCCGGCGTCGAGACTCCCGGTCATGATCGAGACGCTGCTTGCCGGGGATGCCGCCGTGGTGATCGGCTCCCGCTATGTGGCGGGCGGTTCGCTCGCCACGGAGTGGCCCTGGCACCGCAAGGCGCTCTCCGCATGGGCGAATTTCTATGTGAACGCGATCCTGCGGTTGCGGGTGAAGGACGCCACCGCCGGGTTCAAGGCCTGGCGGGCATCGACGCTGAAGGCGATCGATGTGTCCTCGGTCCGCAGCAACGGCTATGCGTTCCAGGTGGAGATGAACTACCGCACGGTCAGGCGCCATTTGAGGATCGTCGAGGTGCCGATCCGATTCGAGGAGCGGGTCGAGGGCGAATCGAAGCTCGGACTGAGCGTGCAGATCGAGTCCGCCCTCGCGCCGTGGAAGCTGTTGTTCGGAAGGGACAGTCACTGATTTCGGGCGGGGAGTTCGGGGGCTAACCCCACCCCGTGCCGTCATGCCTCCCGGATGGGCCGGGGCCTTCGGCTCAACAAGGCTTGCAGCATGACGACTCACCGCAGATCTGCCGCGTTCATCGCCCTGTCCGTCACCGCTGCCGCCACCGCTCTGACCGGGGTCGTGACCCCGCCGGCCCACGCCGACGGCGTCGCCGGGACCGCCGCTCCCGCCACCGCCTCCGTCCCCGCGCTCAACTGGCAGCCGTGTGCCGAGGACGGCGGCCCCGCCGCGCAGGAGTGCGCCGAGCTGCCCGTGCCGCTCGACTACCGGAGACCGGACGGCCCGCAGCTCGGCCTCGCGGTGACCCGGGTGCGCAGCGACCGCCCCTCGGCCCGTCGCGGGACGCTGCTGGTGATCCCCGGTGGCCCCGGCTCGTCAGGGGTGCAGCGGGTGACACAGAAGGGGGAGCGGCTGCAGCGGGAGACGGCGGGGCAGTACGACATCGTCGGTCTCGACCCGCGCGGCACCGGCGGAAGCCCGAAGGCGAGCTGCGGGCTCGCCCCGGAGGACCGGGAGCTGGTGAATCTGCGGTCCTGGCCCGCTGCCGACGGCTCGATCACCGAGAACGTGCAGCGGTCGCGGCGCGTCGCCGAGGCGTGCGCCCGCAACGGCGGAGCACGGCTGCGGAGCTTCACCACGGCCAACGAGGTACGGGACATCGACCGCTTCCGGCAGGCGCTGGGCGAGAAGAAACTGTCGGCCTGGGGGAGCTCGTACGGCACCTATGTGGGTGCCTTGTACGCCCAGAAGTACCCGCAGCACACGGACCGTTGGGTGCTGGACAGCAGCGGCGATCCCGACCCGTCGCGCGTCGAGCAGGGCTGGCTGGCGAACATGGCGGTGGGCGCGGACGACCGCTTCCCCGATTTCGCACGATGGGCCGCGGATCCGGCCCGGAAGGCGGAGGGGCTGCGGCTGGCCGAACGTGCCGAGGACGTACGGCCGTTGGTCCTGGAGCTGGCGGTGCGGCTGGACCGTGAGCCGAAGGAGACCACCACGGCGGGTGTCCCGCTGACCGGCAACCGGCTGCGCCAGGCGCTCCAGAACGCTCTGTACAGCGACGGCGCCTTCGCCCGGCTGGCCGGACTCGTCCAAGCGGCCCGGGACGCCTCCGTGAAGCCCGTCCTGCCCGCCGAACTGGCCCAGCCGCTGCCGGACCCGGACGCGGCGGTCACGATCGGCGTGGTCTGCAACGACGTGCGCTGGTCCGGCACGGTCCCGTCGTACGGGCGTGCCGTCGCCGCGGACCGCCTGAAGCACCCGCTGACCGCCGGGATGCCGGTGAACGTCACACCGTGCGCCTTCTGGAAGGACGCGCCCGTGGAGCGGCCGACCAGGATCACGGACGAGGGACCGTCCAACATCCTGATGATCCAGGGCCTCCGCGACCCGGCGACTCCGTACTCCGGCGCCCTGAAGATGCGCGAGGCCCTCGGTGACCGGGCCCGCCTGGTCGCGGTCGACCACGGCGGGCACGGCCTCTACCTGGGCAACGGCAATGCCTGCGGCGACCGCGCGGTCAGCACGTTCCTGACGACGGGGACGCGGCCGGAGCGGGACGTCCACTGCGCGGACTGAATGGACTGCGCGGGGCGGCGCCCGATGCGGTGCGGCTCCGCGCAGTCGCGGACGTCCTTCGCTCCGCCTGCTTCACAGGCGGGGGCGGCCCGGCCGTCGGCCGTTCAGTCGCTGCCGGGCGGCACATGCCCGGTGTACCGGGCCTGTGCCAGCAGGGAGACGACCTCCTCGTCGGAGGTCTGCGAGAAGTCCCGGTACCACTCGCCGACGGCGAAGAACAGGCGAGGCGTGGACAGACACACCACCTCGTCCGCGCACTGCCGCAGCCGGGCGACCGCGTCCGGTGGTGCCACCGGTACGGCCGCCAGCAGACGTGCCGGGTTCTGTGCCCGTACCACCTGGCAGGCGGCCTCGGCCGTGGCGCCGGTCGCGACGCCGTCGTCCACGACGATGACGGTCCGGCCTTCGAGCGGCGTCCGCGGCCTGCCCGCGCGGTAGGTCTGCGCCCGGCGTACGAGCTCCGCCGCCTCGACCCGCTCGACCGCCGCGAGATCCTGCTTCCCGGCCCGGAGGTGGCTGACGACGTCCTCGTTGATGACCCGCACCCCGCCCTCGCCGATGGCGCCGAACGCCACTTCCTCGTGGTGCGGCACGCCGAGTTTGCGGACCACGATCACATCGAGCTGGGCGCCGAGCATCTGCGCCACCTGGAAGGCCACCGGGACTCCGCCACGGGGCAGGCCCAGCACGACTGGGCTCTCCCGCTCCAGATGCCGGAGCGCCTCGGCCAGCTGCTGTCCCGCGTCCTCGCGATCGGCGAACAACACGGTTGTTCACCCCCAACCAGGGGAGAGTCAGGGACCACATGAGTACACACCCCACCTGGTTCCCTACTTCGAAACAACTCCATGTGCGGCGGCCGCGCAACTCGGGCAGGGTCGGTTGCATGGAACGAATCGGAGCGGTCCTGATCGACATCGACGGTGTGCTCACGGTGTCCTGGAAGGCGCTGCCCGGCACGGTGGTGGCCATGGAACGGCTGCGCGGGGCGGGCATCCCGCTGGCGCTGGTCACCAACACCACCTCCCGCACCCGCGCCTCGATCGCCGAGAAGCTGGTGGGCGAGGGCTTCCCCGTCTCCGCCGACGACATTCTCACCGCCCCCGCCGTCACCGCCGCTCACCTGCGCGAACACCATCCCGGAGCCCGCTGCCTGCTGATCAACACCGGCGACGTCCGGGACGATCTGACGGGCGTGACACTCGTCGACGAGGAGGAGTCCGGTTCGGCTCAGTCCGGGTCGGCTCACGGCGGGGCGCCGGATGTCGTCGTCCTCGGCGGGGCCGGGGACGCTTTCACCTATGCGGCTCTCAACCGCGCCTTCCGCCACGTGCAGCGCGGTGCCCGGCTCGTCGCCATGCACCGGAACATGTACTGGCGCACGGCCGCCGGGCTCGACCTCGACACCGGGGCCTTCCTTCTGGGGCTGGAGCGAGCCGCCCGCGTCGAGGCGGAGATCACCGGCAAACCCGCCGGGTCGTTCTTCGCCACGGCCCTGGCACACCTCGGCGCCACCGCGTCCCACGCACTGATGGTCGGTGACGACATCGAGTCCGACGTCCTTGCGGCCCAGCGCGCCGGGCTCACCGGGGTACTCGTCAGGACCGGCAAGTATCTCCCCGAGACAAACCGGGCGGCCGGAGGCACCCCGGACCATGTGATCGACTCCTTCGCCGATCTCCCCGCCCTGCTGGAGCGGCTGGGGGCGTGAGGAAGCCGGGGCACCCGCCCCTCACGCGTCCCGCACTGCGCGACCGCACCCAGGCGGTGGTCGCGGTGTACGAATCCGCACGGCCCCGTGGTCCCGGACCGGTCAGGACACCGGGGACGTCTTGGGCACCTCGCCCTCGGTCGTGTTGACGTCGATCACGGAGAACGCCGCGCCCTGCGGGTCCGTCAGCGCGGCGAAGCGGCCGAAGGGCATGGTCATCGGGCCGAACCGCAGGATCGCGCCGCGCTCGGTCGCCTTCGCCACGGCCGCGTCGCAGTCCGCGACGGTGAAGTACACATTCATGTGGGGCGGCACCTCGGGCGGGAATTCGTCGCCCATCTTCATCCGCCCCATGACCGTCTTGTCACCGAGGTTGAACATCCTGAAGTCGACGGCCTCGTCCTCCATCTTCACCATGCTGTACGGGAAGACGGCGGAGAAGAAGGCGTCCGATTTCTCGGGCTCCCGGGTGAAGACCTCGGCCCAGCAGAACGCACCGGGCACGCCCTGGGCCTCGAAGCCCTCATGGCTGCCCGCCTGCCACACGCCGAAGACGACACCGCTGGGGTCGCGGGCCGGCAGCATCGTGCCGAACTCGCCCACCTCCATGGGGTCCATCAGCGTCTCGCCGCCGTTCTCGCGGATCTTCGCGGCGGTGGCGGCGGCGTCCGGTGAGGCGAGGTACAGACACCAGGCCGACTGTCCCTCCTGGCCGGGCATCGGAGGCACGACGGCGGCGACCGCCTTGCCGTCGGCGTACGCCTGCGTGTAGTCGCCGAACTCGGACGAGGACTCGCCGAACGTCCAGCCGAGCACATCACCGTAGAAGCTCTTCGCTCCGTCGAGGTCGGGGAACATCGCGTCGGCCCAGCACGGCGTGCCCTCCGGGTGTACAGCCATGACGTCGACTCCTTCGTGCTCGGTGGGGTTGTCCGGCTTTTCACGCTAGCCAGCCGACCGCCTGCCCGCGCGCTGGAAACGGGGCCGCCGACCCCGGTGGCGTACACCGTCTGTACTTGTGCACATGCCGGTCAGGGCCACGGCCGGGCCGTCACGCCATCAGCGGTCCACGGCCGGACCCGCGGTGTCGAGCGCCGCACCGGCGTGATCGGCAAGGGCCACGGCCACGAGACGTGCCTGCAACGACGGGACGGTTCCGGGAGCGGGCCGGAGCATGAACCGGCCGGAGTAGTGGCCGCTCGCCGAGGCGCGGAGCTCGATTTCGCCCTCCGGCCAGCCGTCGCGGTCGACGTCCCAGCGCCGGTGCCCCACGACGGCACTGCCGTCCTGCTCCAGCCTCGGCGGCTGTCCCAGCAGGCTTCCGTACTCGAAACGGCACCCCTGCAGGTGCAGTAGGTCCACGAGCTGGTGCCGGACATGGTCGACCACCGCGTCGGGAGAGGTGGCCGACTGGACGAGCAGTGCGGTGTCGTGGATCCGGGCGAGGTAGTCGGCATCGGTAATGGTGATCACCCGCAGGCGGCGGGCACGAGCAGCCAGCTGCGAAACCGCGACCCCTACGACCAGGAGCAGGACAGCCGTTTCGACGTCCCTGGTGCCCGCGATGCTGAACCGCTGGTACGGCTGGGTGAGGAAGAAGTCGAACCACGCGGCGGACGACAGCGCCGCGCCGGCCCCGGCCCAGCGGTTCCCGATGGCCGAGACCGCCACCACGACGACGACCAGGAGCAGGGCGAGGTTGGTGCCCGACATGCTCGTACGGAAGGGCGCCAGCACCAGTGCGGCCAGGAAGGGGCCGATCAGGGCGGCAGCCAGTGCGATGCGGTCACGAAGCGGAAATCCCATGATCCACCTCGCTGTGGTTCACAGCTTCTCCGGTACGCCGGTGGCTCCGGCCGACCATTCCAGTCTGCGTTCGGCCCGCACGGCTCGGATTCCCGGGCCGGATTCCTTGACGCGTTCCTGGCGCGGACCGTCCTTGGGGGCGGCCGTCGCCCTGGCCGCGGCAAACGCGCAGGCGGCCAGGACCGCCACCCAGAGCAGGGCGACGAGCCGGCGTCTCCGGAAGGAAAAGCGGCCAAGCCGGTAAAGGAAGGTAGCCACGAAGGGGCGCTCCAGTCCGGATCGGGCAACAGGTCGGCGGCGCGAGTGCCGCGCTCCGGCAGTGCCTGGGCCGCGCCGGGGCACGGCGGGGCCGGAGGGATGTTCGTCGTCGCGGAGGTCCGGCAGCTCCTCGCCGCTCAACTCGACGGTCCTGCACACCAGTTCCCAGCCGATCCCGCCGATGACCTGCTCGCCCCAGGCGTGGAAGAGCCCCGGGAACGCGACGTTGGCACTCGTGGTCGTGCCACCCAGCCCGGCGTTCTTCTCCACCAGCAGCGTGCGGGCGCCGAGCCGAGCGGTTTGAACAGTGGCAGGAACTCCCGAGGGTCCGCCGCCTATGACGACAGTGTCGTACGCTCGCATGGTCTCTCACGCCACTGTCACTCGGATCAACGGATCGCGAGGATCAACAGGACGTTGGCGGCTCTGGCGCTCTGCGGCGTAGGCCTCGGGACTGCTCGCCCGAAGCGTCCGGGGGTCGGACTCAAGACCCTCGTCCACGGCCTTGAAGTCGCTCGATGCATCATGCTTGTGTAGGAATTCGAGCTTCTGCACGCAAGTGCGCACGGGGAGGGGCGACATCGATGGCCTGGGACGAGTGGGAATAATTGAAGGCAGAGGCCCGCGACAACAGCTCTACGTCGATGCGGCTCAACCAACTTCCCGCAGACATCGGCGGATCGCACCCGTCCCCGTCCGTCGCCACGCCCGACTTCGCGTCGACTCCGGCTGAGAAGAAGGCTGCTGCCGACGCCATCGACGGGCCCATCCTCAAGGACACCCGTAAAGCCGGTAACTGGGCGGACGAGTCCAACAGCGCGGCGGTCAAGGCGTTCAGAGCCAAGGACGGGGACGGCTGGGCCACATCGAGCGCGCTGAAGAAGGCTGACAAGGACTGGGACAAGCAGGTCGAAGCGCTGTGCAAGCGGCTGGCCTCGGAGAGCGCGCTGCTGCGCGACACCAGCATCCGGTTCCAGAGCCACGACATCGGCGTCGGCAACCGGCTCAAAGGTGTGTCGAAGCTCAGCGACATCAACTGATTCCGGGGATCCAGAAGTGCCGAGCTACCACGAAGTCATGACCACTGACCTGTCCGCACTGACTACCGCGGCCGAGAAGTGGGACGCGATGGCCGCCGAGTTCGAGAAGGTTGAGAGCGCTTACAAAAAGGATGTTCACGGCATCAGCCTGGGACAGTCCTGGTCTGGTCTGAGTGCCGATGCGGCCAACAAGCGCTTCACTGTAACCCTCAAGGAATACAGGTCCGCGCAGACTGAGGCGAAGGCAGTCGCCTCACTGATCCGGGACGCGCACACCCAGTTCGTCGATCTGCGGGCCAAGGTGAAGGCTGCCGTCGCGGAGGCCGTCAAGGCCGGAATGGCTGTCTCCGACCAGGGCCAGGCTCGCTTCGATTACAGCAAGGTCACCGAACAGGAACGTTTCACCGCCCATCACGACCCGGGACTGCGCGACACCGAGCAATCCTGGACCGATCACATAGCCAGCGCCGTCCGCGCCGTCAGTGACGCCGACGATGGATTCACCCTGGCCCTGAAAGCCGCGATGCAGGACAGTGACCCGCTTGACGGCACCATGGACGGTTTCAACTCCAGGGCGACCGGCGACATCGAGAAGTACGAGGCCGACGCCGTCGCAGAGACCGCGATGAAGCTGAACTCGGGCGAAAAGGTGTCTGACAAGGAACTCGCTGGTCTTGAACGCGCGTTGCGCGACAACAGTGGCAACAAGGAATTCAGCCAGCCCTTCCTGAAGGCGCTGGGCGCGGACGGCTCCATCAGGCTCAGTAACAAGCTGTTCGAGATGGCATACGACGGCGACAAGAATAACCGCACCCAACTTCTGCAAACGCAGCGCGAGTTGGGTAATACAGTGGCCAGCGCGACGCAGAAGCCGAGGAACGATCAGGACCGCGCGTTCTACGAGGAATTCACCAAGGACCTCAAGGAGAACGGCACCAAGAACTTCGGCTCGGCATCCAACCCGGTCACTGGCTACTCCACGTTCGTCAGCATGATGAACACGGCCGATGACAAGTTCGATCCGGATTTCCTGTATGGACTGGGCGACGATCTCATCGCCGCAGAGAAGAAGGACCACGAGCTCTTCGTGCAGAGGGGCGCCGGCCACGACGGCATCCGTGCCGATGCCATCGACACCCTGCTCGGCGTGATGAGCCGTGACCCCGAAACCGCCACTACCTTCCTCGACCCCGGCCAGGACCCGGAGAAGGGCAACCACCGGCTGGAGTATCTGACCAGCACCGGCGACAAGTCCCGCGACTGGCCGAAACTCCTGCTCACTGACTATCCCAGGGTGGAGGTCGACGACCCGTACAGCCACGCCGGACTCGGGGCCGCGCTGGAAGCTGCCACCACCGGGCATCCGCCACTGGCAGAGGGAGAGTCCAATGGCCGGCCCGGCCCCCACACGCCCGGCCAGGCCCGGGTCATGCAGGGGACTATCGAGTACCTCGACAGCGGTGCGGCTGGCGACAGCGTGCCCAAGAACATGCACCAGAACCTGGCCAACGCGTTGGCAGACTACGCGGCCGACAACCACAACATTCTCGCGGAGAACGACGGCGGGAGGTACGGAAGCCCGGAGGGCCTTGACGGCATCTGGCAGGACGGTTCGGGCGACGAGGCCGAGGCCGGGATCACCGTCGACAAGGGCTCGCTCATGCGGATCATGCGCGGTGTCACCGAAGAGGCCGACACAGCCGACCTGCTCTACACCACGCAGCGGAACTACGCGATGGAGCAGTTGGCCAATGCTCCGGCACAGGGCGGCGAGGGACAGCTGCGTTGGATCAACCCGGCCAGCGACCTCGGTCAGGTCATGGGTGCCATGAACTCCATCGGCTCCGACGTGATCCTCGACCAGCGCGACGGCAAGATCGCCGAAGTCAATGACCAGGCCCGCTACGCCTACCACGCGATCGGCGCCCCGATCACTGGTCTGCCGGTCCTGGGCGACACCGCGCAGCGCCTAGTTGACGCGGCGACCTACGAGTGGTCCAAGGACGTCGCCGACGCGGCGAACTCCGCTGCCGTCGAGAAGAACTCCGACCACTACAGCGCCGGTGTCAATGGCACATACAGTCTCATCGACGCCTGGGCCAAGGACCGGGGCGTGGACGTCAACGACCACAAGAACGAGAAGAACGACCCGAACTGGGACGCATGGCAGGCCATGCGCGACGAAGCGAAGCAGTCGTACTCGGGCTCCCGCGGAGACGCGGCGGTCTACCTCGGATGGGAATGAGCACGCGTGACCACGGATGCACCCCGCAAGCGCCGTCGGCTGTGGCTGGGTTCCGCCCTCTTGTGCGCTCTGGCCGTGGTGGCCGGTTTGACGGTGGCAACCAACACCAACGCGCTCGGTCCTCGGGAGCTGTGCGACGGCTGGCTGAGCAGTGAGGACGCGCGGCAGGGCCTCGGTGGCCAAGGCCGGGTGACCAGCAGTTCCGCCTTCCCCAGCGAATGCACGCTGGAACAGACTGGCTGGCTGCCGGGCAGCGACGACGCGAAAGTCCGTCTCGTGATCTCCACCAACCGAGCGGACGATCCCTTTGTCGACTCCGGGTGGACCGTCTCGGGCGACCGGCTCATTGTGTCGGGCGCCTTTCCCGGCGCCTTCGACACGTACGGCAATGGCTGGGTGTCCCTCCCCGCCTCCTGCAGTCGACTGGGGGACAGGGCGATCACGGGTGGCCCCGTGGTGCTGCGGACGCTCGTGGAACGGAGCGTCTCCGACCCGGTGAAACTCTCCCGCATGGCGGAGCGCGCCGCCCGGGCGATCGCCGGGGCCCACAACTGTCGGCCAGCCTCCGGTTCGACAGCGGGTGCGGCCCGCTACCTTCCGGCTTCCCCGTTGACAAAGACCGACCCGGCCAAGGTGTGCGGGCTCCCCGGCTTCGCCCTCGCCGCCGCGGCCCCGGCGGGCACCCCCGTACAGGAACAGACCTCGGGCTCCCGTGACGACGCATGGTTCTGCGATCTCAGCCTTGATGAGCCCGGCGACGTCCGCAAGCGGACCGACCGTAGCGGTACCTTCGCCCGTCTCGCGATCATTCAGAATCCGGCGCTGTTCCCCGCGGCGAGGGAGCGCGAATTCGAAAGGGCCGTCTGCGGAGGCAAGGAAACCTACTTCGCCATGGACAGCCTCTCCTTCGAGTGGCGCACGAGGGACCCGAAGGACGAAGCGGCGAGGACCTTCTTCCAGAAGTCCTTGATCTGGGACCGCTTCCCCAAGGCCGCGCGCACCTCCCTCGGCTGCGAATGAGAGGGGTGGTTGCTGAGCGGGGCGCCTACCGGGCCGATTGCCTGTCGGGCTGTCCGAAGTCCTGGGTCCAGTAGTTGCCGGGCTGCGCGAGGCCCACGCCGATCTCCTTGAACGAGCAGTCGAGGATGTTGCGCTTGTGGCCGGGGCTGCTCATCCAGCCCGCCATGACGCTCTCGGGGGTGGTGTAGCCGTAGGCGACGTTCTCGCCGTACGCACTCCGGTCGTATCCGGCGTGCGTGATCCGGTCGCCCGGGGCCGAGCCGTCGGAGCCGGTGTGGGACATGTTCCGGTGGGAAGCCATGTCCGCGCTGTGCTTCCGGGCGGCCTTCGTGAGTTTCGCGTTCAACGTCAGCGGCGAGCAACCGACCGCGCTGCGGGCGCTGTTGACGAGCTTCAGCAGGCGGGCGGCTTCCTTCGCATGAGCGCCGAAGACGGCCGAGGCGGCGGCGGAGGGCACACCTGTGGCTTCCGCGGTTTCCGCGACGCCCATGGTTCCCACGGCTCCCAAGGCGACGGCAGCAATGGCCGTCCGTCGGCGGGACCTCTTCGCGTGGTGCTTCCTCATGTGTGTGACCTCACTCGATACTCGATGTTCGCGTGGGAACGGCTTCAAGAGGGTGCTGCGGGAAGGTTCCGACTCGTGAACGACCTGCACGCAGCCTGGCCTCCGGTGTCCTCGCCACCTCCGGCGGTCCGCACCTGGTCCACGCTGCGACGAGCAAACCCGCATCGGAACGTTCCCTGTTGTCGGTGACGGGTGTCAGACATTTCCCTACAAGTGAAGACTTTTGTTCGCTTGGTGGATTGCAGACTCGCAGGAGTGAGGTCGAGAATTTCGTCGCCGATTTCCTCAAGCGGCTTGGCGGGCAGCAGCAGGGAAGGGGCGGCTCGGGGCGGTATCGCTGACCGGCCGTCGGACCGGAACCCGGACGTGTCTGGGCCCACTTCACCGCGGTCGCGGTGAAGTGGGCTGATTATCGGACCGTTTCCGAAGTCCTATCGGGCCGTTCCGAAGTCCTGGGTCCAGTAGTTGCCGGGCTGCGCGAGGCCCACGCCGATCTCCTTGAACGAGCAGTTGAGGATGTTGCGCTTGTGGCCGGGGCTGTCCATCCAGCCCGCCATGACGCTCTCGGGGGTGGTGTAGCCGTAGGCGACGTTCTCGCCGTACGCACTCCACTGGTAACCGGCGCGTGTGATCCGGTCGCCCGGGGCCGAGCCGTCGGAGCCGGTGTGGGACATGTTCCGGTGGGATGCCATGTCCGCGCTGTGGTCCCGGGCGGCCTTCGTCAGCTTCGCGTTCATGGTCAGCGGTGAGCAACCGGCCTTTCTGTGCTCACCCCCCTCAGCTGTCCGGCACCCCGGGGAGGGTTCCCGTGACTCGCGTCACAGAAGGGGCGCGGTCGGGGCTCGTGAGCACCGGGCCTAGCGCACCGGTACGGTCCCTCCGGCGTCGCGGGTCCGGCGGCTCGCGGCCGCGACGGTGGCCATCAGCTCCGCGTCCAGGACGGACGGATCGGCCAGCCGCGTCGGGGCGGCGTACGAGTTGAGCAGTGCCTTCGTGACGCGCAGGGCGGCCTCGGGGCGGCGCACGATGGGCTTGGCCCACGCGGTGACCGCCTCGTCGAGGGCGTCCTCGGGCACGATGCGCTGGAGGACCGACAGTTCGTACGCCTCGGCGGCGTCGAAGGCGCGTCCGGTCAGGATGAGTTCGCGCACCCGGGCGGCGCCGACCTCATGGAGCAGGCGCGGCAGCATCCCGCCCCAGGCGGTGGGCAGGCCGAGTGCCAGTTCCGGCAGCCGGAAACCGGCGGTGTCGGCGCCCACGCGCAGATCGCAGGCGAGGGCCAGCGCCATGCCCGCGCCGATCGCCTTGCCCTGGACCCTGGCGATGGTGACCGCCTGGCTGGTGGTGATCGCCTCGCAGACGCGGCGGCCCTTCTCGGCCGCGACCCGGATGCCCCGCCCGGTGGGGTCCTCGTCGAGCCAGTCGGCGAACTCGTTGCGGTCCCCGCCCAGCGAGAAGTGCTCGCCGGCCCCGCTGAGCACCACCACCCGGACATCGGGGTCCGGCATGGTCAGGATCGCCAGCAGATCGTCCAGCATCGCCTCGGTGACCGCGTTGCCGGTGTCGGGGCTGTTCAGCTCCACGCGCAGGATGCCGTCCTCCCGCGCGGTGCGTATGGGGCTCGGTGCCGCCCGGTACGGGGACAGGTACTCGGTGAGGGAGAGCTTCATATCGCCACATTCATCGAGGTCACACGCCTGAAGACCAGACGGGACGCGTAACTGGGCCCCGTGACGGCGCGCAGGGTGGGGAAACGTTTCAGGAGCTGGGTCAGGAGCGTACGTGCCTCAAGGCGGGCGAGGGCCGCGCCCAGGCAGTAGTGCACACCGCCCCCGAAGGTGAGGTGGGTGCCGGTGCGCTCGATGTCGAAGGAATCCGGGTCCTCGTTGCGCCGGGGGTCGTGGTTGGCGGCCCCGTACATGACGTGGACCATGCTGTCCTTCGCGATCGGCACGCCCGCCAGGACCGTGTCGTCGGCGGCGATCCGGGTGTTGATGTGGATGGGCGGGTCGTACCGGAGGGCCTCGTCGACGGCGGCGTCGATGTATCCGGGGTGCTCCGCGAGCCACGCCCACCGGCCGGGCTCCCTCAACAGCAGCCCCACCATGGTCGACAGCAGGGTCGCGGTGGTCTCCAGCGAGGCGATGGTGACGAACATGGTGAGACGGTAGAGGATCTCGTCCGCCGCCTCACGGTCGGGTTCCATCGCGTCCCAGGTGTGTATCCAGCCGGTCAGGACATCGTTGCCGGGGTTCGCACGGCGCTGCTTCACCATGTCGGTGAAGTACGAGCGCAGACGCACGGTCGCCTCGGCGGACACGGCGAGCTCGCTCTTGGTGGGCAACAGCTCCTGGGCGTGCACCTGGTTGTGGGTGATCTCCAGGATGTGGGAGTAGTCCTCGGGCGGGACCCCCAGCCAGGAGCCGATGGTGCTGATGGGGAGCTGCTCGCTGACCGTACTGACGAAGTCGGTCTCGCCCCAGCGCAGTTTGTCGGCCAGCTCGTCGAGAAGGCGGGTGACGTGCTCCTCGACCTGCGGGGTCAGCCGCTGGATGGTGGAGCGGTCGAAGAGGTTGCCGAGGCTGCGGCGCTGGCATGTGTGCTCGGGCGCGTTGAGCCGGGAGAGCGTCTTGGTCATCTCCTGGGTGGCGACCGCGTCCCAGCGCTCGGTGTCCGCCTGGCGTTCCTGCCAGGCGAAGTCCGGCGCCAGCCAGTTGCGGCCGCGCAGCACCTCGCTGCATGTGTCGAAGCCGGTGACGAAGTACGCGTTCCAGGGAGCGCGTACGACATCACCCATGGACCTCAGCTCGCCCAGGAGGGCGTAGGGATCAGCCTGCCCCTCCGGCGATTTGAGGCGTCGTAGGAGGGAAATGAGGGCACGGCGGTCGACGGTGGTGGGCCTGTCGGTGCCACATATTGCGCTCACGCAGAGTTCCTTGTCCTGGGCTCATGGTTACGGCCAGAACCTACCCCTCCGCATGTATGTGCCATGCGTCGTTCTCTGTTGCTCGTGTCACAGGCAAATGCCTTGTTGACCCCTTGCCATATGCAGAACAGGCCCCACGTCGGACCGTTATGACGTTCAGTTGCGCCTACAAGGCGTCAGAACCCGTGTGCCGGCTCTCCGTCACACGCGGAAGACGTCCAGGAAGGAACTCCACCAGCCCTTCGTCTTCTTCTGCGGCTCCACGTGGTCGTAGCGCGCGGCGGGGGCCTCCTCGGAGGCGGCGATCCGGGACGAAACGGGCGACTGTGCGGCCGTCGACGCATGGCGCGCGGCACTCGGGCTGAACCGGACCGGCAGGGAAATCAGCGCCCGGTGGAACGGACCCGGCCGCCATTCGACAGCCGAGGCCGGTACGGCGAGGGTGAGGTCCGGCACGGTGTTGAGGATCTTCTCGATCGCGGTGAGGGCGATGAGCTGGGCGGGGGACTTCGCCGGGCAGACGTGGGGGCCCGCACCCCAGGCCAGATGGGCGCCCTTGCTCAGGGTCTGGCGGGCATCGGTGAGCGCGGGATCGCTGTTCGCGGCGGCGAAACTGATCAGTACGGGGGTGTCCGCCTTCAGCGTCACGCCGCCCAGGTCGACGTCCTGGACCGGGTAGTGCGTCGCGTAGTTGGCGATCGGCGGGTTGTTCCACAGCACGTCGTCGAGGGCGTCCTCGACCAGCATCCCCGTACCTCGCCGCTGCGGACCCCCGGCGCCGTCGGACAGCATGAGAAGCAGTGCGTTGGCGATGAGATTGCGTTCCGGCTCGATGCCCGCGCCCATCAGCATGACGAGCTGGTCCTTGAGCTCCTCGTCCCGCAGGCCCGCCGGGTGCTGGATGAGCCAGGACGTGATGTCCTCGCCGGGCTGCCGCCGCTTGAGGGCGACGAGCTCCATCAGGCACTCCGTCAGCTCGGCGTTGGCCCGCAGCACGTCCTCGCCGTCGAAGATCGCGGACATGCCACGGGTCAGCCGGTCGCCGATGTCACCGGGGCAGCCGAAGAGCTGGTTGAACAGCAGCAGCGGCAGAAGCTTGGCGTAGTCGCCCAGCAGGTCGGCGCTGCCGCGTTCGATGAACTGGTCGATGAGGTAGTCGGCGATGCGCTCGACATCCCGGCTGAGCCGAGTGGTGTTGAGGCGGCCGAGGCTCTCGGTGACCGCCTTGCGCAGGCGAAGATGCTCGGTGCCGTCCGTGAACAGGCAGTTGGGCCGGTACGCCATCATGGGCAGCACCGGACTGTCGAGCGGTACGCGGCCCTCCCGCAGCGCAGCCCACCGCCGTGAGTCACGGGCGAAGAAGGAGGGGTTCTGCAGGACCCGGAGCGCGGCCTCGTGCTGCACGACCAGGGTGGCCTCCACCCCGGGAGCCAGCTCGATCGGAGCGGCGAGCCCGTGCGCCCGGAACTCGTCGTACACACGCTGCGGATCGGACGCGAACTCCGGCCCGTAGAGCGACGTCTGCCGCTCACCGTGCATCGGGCACCCGGTGGGGGCGCTGTACGGGGTGGCTCCCGGCTGAGAGTCCATGTGTGATTCCTCGGTGTGATCGCGGGCCTCGCAGGCCCGGACGGTGGACGGAAAACGGGGCTCGGGCCCCGTGCCGGCGTACGGAGCAGAGGTCAGGCCACCCGCACGAGAAGGTGCTGGACCAGATGGATCAGGGCCTGCGCGGACGACTTCTCGTCCCGGGCGTCGCAGTAGACGACCGGGGTGTCCGGCAGCAGATCCAGAGCCTCGCGCAACTCCTCCTCGGCATGCCGGGAGTACGGGTCGAAGCTGTTGACCGCGACCGCGTACTCCAGCCCGTACGTCTCGACGAGGTCGATCACCGGGAAGGTGTCGGCGAGACGGGCCGGGTCGACGAGGAGCAGCGCGCCGAGCGAGCCCCGCGCCATGTCCTCCCACAGCTCGACGAAGCGCTGCTGGCCCGGCGTACCGAACAGGTACAGCACCAGCTCGTCGCTGAGCGTCAGACGGCCGAAGTCCAGCGCGACCGTCGTCGTCACCTTGTCGGGCGCGCCCCGCAGATCGTCGATGTGGGCACTGGCCTGCGTCATCCTCTCCTCGGTGCGCAGCGGAGTGATCTCGGAGAGGGTGCCGATGAGCGTCGTCTTGCCCACGGCGAAGTGTCCGACGACGAGGATCTTCGCCGCACGCTGTACCGCGTCCGGCACATAGATGTTCTCAGCCGAACCGGACGTGTAGTCCATGCAACACCTCTTCGAGGATCTTCCTGTCAACGAGCTGAGCCGGCGGGGGCGCCTTGCGGCGCATCAGATGACCCTGATCCGCTAAATCGTTCAGCAGCAGCCGTGCCACTCCGACGGGCAGCTCCAGATGGCCCGCGACCTCGGCCACCGACAGATAGCCGCCGGAACACAGCTCCCAGATCGCCCGGACCTCGGGGCTCGGGTTCGGGGGCTGCTGCCGGTCGGGTGCGATGGTGACGAGAGTGACGAGGGAGAGGCCCTCCGCATCGGGCAGGCCGCGCCCGCCGGTGATGACGTAGGACCGGATGAACCCGCTGCTGACCGCCTGCTCCTCGCCCGGCGTCGTCATGCGCCGCTGCTTCCGGCGTTCTGGCGCGGAGGTGTGGTCATCGCCTTCCCCAGCGCGGCTACCTGCTGCTGCATCCGGAAGGACATGGCCTCCATGTCCACGTCGGCCGCGGCGGCCGCCGCCAGATAGGCGCCGGTACCGGCAGCGATCAGGAAGATCCAGCCGTGCTCGTACTCAAGGAGCGTCTGGTGCCAGCGGCCGGGGGTCTGGGCGCCGATGAAGGGGGCGACGGCCCGGCTCAGCGACTGCATGGAACTCATCGCCGCCGCCACGGTCTCCGCGTCGTCCCGGCCGATCTCACTGGAGTTGGCCAGCAGCAGACCGTCGGCGGAGACGAGGATCGCGTGCCGCGCGCCGGGTACCTGGAGCACATCGTTGAGCACCCAGGACAGATCGGGGTTCACTGGAACTCGGGTCCTTCCATCGTCGTCGTGTCACGCCCGGTCCGTGTTCCGCGCTGGAACGCGCCCAGGCGGGAAGCGGTCTCCTCGTTGCTGCGCACCGGCCCGGGCTCGGCCGACGGCACCACTGACACCGGGCTCTTGCGACGACGCTTGGGCAGGCCACCTGCGGTGGTGAAAGACCCCGTCGGCTGCGGGGCGGGGGCCGGATGTGCGGCCGGAGGGAACAGGGGAGTCGGAGGCGGCGTGGGTGCCTGGCGGCGGGGGAGCGCCGACACATCCGCATCGTGGCCACCGGGGGCCGCAAGGGGCGCCGGGGGTGCTGGTGCATCGCCGGTGAGAAGCTCGTCGGGCAGGAGAACCACCGCTCGTACGCCTCCATAGGGGGATACGGAGTCCACCGAGACCTGGAACCCGTAGCGGGCGGCCAGCACGCCGGAGACGGCGAACCCGAACTGTGGGGGAATGCCCAGACTGGAGACGCTGATCGCGGCCCGGGGCGCGAGGAGAGCCGCCGCGCGGTCCTTCTCCTCCTGGCCCATGCCGAGACCGGCGTCGTCGACGATGAGGCAGACGCCCTTCGGGACGGCCTGGATGTTGATCTCCACCGGAGCGCCGGGCGCGGAGTAGTTCGTGGCGTTGGCCAGCAGCTCGGCGAGGACCACCGCCACCGGTTCCACGGCCTTGCTGACGACGGAGAAGTTGACCTGCCCGTTGACCCGGACGCGGTCGAACTGCCGGATACGGCCCTGGGCGCTGCGGGCCACGTCGAAGACGGAGGCGACCGTCTCCCTGCGCCCGAGCCAGCCGCCGCACAGCACCGCGATGCCCTGCGCGCGGCGCCCGAACTGGCTGTTGGCGTGGTCGATGGCCATCAGGTCGGCGAGCATGTTGGGGTCGTCGCCGTACTTCTTCTGGGCGTTCTCGATGACCACCTGCTGCTCGTCCGCGAGCCCCTGAAGGGTGCGCACGGCCGCCTTGAGGACGGCCTTGGTCTCCTCCTCGGCGTCCTTGCGGACCTCGGCCAGCTCGGCGGCCTGACGGTGCAGCAGACCGGTGTGGGCGGCGTGGAGTTCGTCCCGCTGCCGTTGCAGCGCGTCGCGCTCCCCCCGGAGGTCGGTGTTCTGTCTGCGCAGGCCGATGTTGGTCTTGCGAGCCCGCAGGACGGCACCCACAGCGACCAGTGCTACGACAACCAGTGCCCAGAAGAGTGGGCCCTGTGCAAATGTCATGAGACTCACTTCAAGTGCCATGGCTATGGATAACGGCTTGACGCTCCCTCATGGACGTTGCAGCCCGGACTCGTTGAGCCACGGGTTGCGCCGCGCAGGGAAGGCCCCTCCGAAAGTGGGGCCGAGGAATTCATCCCTCCCGGAATGCCCCCATATGCCATCAGCCCACTGGAAGTAAGATGATCTTACCATCGGCCTCTCGGGTAAATGTCAAGACCAACACGCCAGTTGCACTCTTGACGCGGAATGTTCACATCCGGGCAGAGTCGCTGCCCGCAGCCCCCGCCGTTACCCTGCCTCCGGCAAAGAGATATGACGGACATTCAGGGTTGTGCGCGGATAGTGAGGTTTGTACAGGGACTTACGGAGCTCAGGGGGCTGCGGCAGCTCGTTCATGGGGCCCACGAGCGCCCGTACGGGCGGCGACCAGGGCCGCTCGCCCGGTGCGAGCAGCACGACCCTTCTGCTGCGACGGGGAGCGATCGGTACGAGAACGAGATCTTCCGGGATCAGCGCCCCGCGAGACCTCCGACAGGACCGATACCGTTCCTGACCAGTGCGCATGAGTGAGTCCTGGACCCACTGCTGCGTTCTGGGCGCATCCCGAACGGTTCTGGATGCGCTGGGTTGCCGCTTTCGCGTCCCGTTCGGCGGCACGTCTCGTGGGGCGTGGTCCGTTGCGGGTGGGCGGGTTCCCTCACGCCCCGGTTGCCTGGTCCGGCCCGGGCGGTCCGATGCCCCGCACGATCGCTCCGGTCGTGTGGGGGCGGTGCCGTCCTTCCCCAAGCTCTCAACTCCGTTCGAGCAGGGGATACCCCATCCCGGATCGGGTGTCCGAGGGCGCGTCGTCCGATCGCGATGCCGGCGGCATCGTGACGGGACATCTTTCGCTTGGGGGTGGCCAGCGGTTTCTGCCGGTGCTGGGCACCTCACAGGGAGGGGTAGGCGGGGTCGACCGCGACAATGCTCAGGCCCTGTTCGGCCGCCATCGCCCGGTACCTCTGCCATGGCGACGGGGCGGCGACCGGTCACCGACAAGGTCATGGAGGGCCTCGGCGGAACACAGGGGAGGGAAGACGGAGCCGAGCCCTGACGAGGGGCTCCTGACAAGGCGCCCGGCAGCGGTGTCTCAGCGCGCCCGCCCCTCCCGGGACCTCGGGTCACGTGCATGCGGGAGCGGGCTCTCGTCACTGTCGGCGAAGGCGGGCGGAAACCAAGATTGAGACCAGCCAAGGGGAAACGCCCCGGGCAGAAACCCGGTCCTCACAGGGCCGGCCGATGTCACAGGAGATCTCATGAACCTCTCGCAGAACACCGCGCAGCCGACCGACGCCCAGCCCAAGGCCGGCCTGACCCTGTCCCGCAAGGCCGCCCTCGGCGTCGCCGCGGCGGCGGTCATCGGCGGCTCGATGTTCGCCCCGAGCGCCTTCGCCGCGTCGGACTCCGCGCCCAGCCACTCCGTCGAGGCGGGCTGCGGGGACTGCTACCCGGACGTCATCTGATCCCGGCGGTCATCCGACTGACCCCGGTCGGCTGATTCCGGCAGTCGCCCGACTCCGGCAGCCCCCTTCGGATTCGATCCCGACAGCGCCCTGACGGGGCCCGCCGGCCACCCGGCCGGCGGGCCCCGCAGGCGGAGCGTGAACAAGGAGAGTGAGCCGTGAACTGGCTCGAACGCTGTGTTTCCGACGCGGAACGGTTCCTCCGTACGCAGTGGCGCCAAGGGCCCGTCGTGCTGCGGCCGGACGATCCGCCCACCGAAATCCTCACCCCCGCCGACCTCGACGACCTCATCGACTCGGGCGCCCTGAGAGTGCCCTATGCCGGCCTGTTCACGATGGCGGGCGCCGTGCCGGAGGCCGACTTCTGCCCGCCCCGCGTGGTGGCTGGGCGGTATCTCGAAGGCTGGCTCGACCCGGAGCGCGTACGGACGCTGATCCGGGAGGAGCGGGCCACCCTGCAACTGCGCTACGTCAACCACTGGTACCCGCCGGTCCGGCAGCTCACCGCCGGCCTCGCCGAGCAACTCGGGCGGCTGGCCGAGGCGTTCTGCTTCTACTCGCAGCCCGGACGCTTCGGCGCCGTACACCGCGACGACGGCGACATCCTCGTGCTCCAGCTCAGCGGCGCCAAGCACTGGCAGGTGTTCGGCGGCCCCACCGACGCAAACTGGCAGCCCGTACGGGAGGACGACCCGGGCCCGGTCCTGCTCGACACCGTCGTACGGCCCGGCGAGGTCCTGTACGTCCCGAACGGTTACGCCCACACCGCGCAGGCCACCGAGGACGGCCCCTCGCTGCACCTCACGATCGCGCTGCGCGAGGCCGGCGCCGGGCACCTGCGCGCGGAGCTGCAGTCCCTGCTCGCCTCCGGCCTCGTCCTGCCCGGCCGCCCCCTCGACGACGGGGATCTGACCGGGACGGCCGCCGCCCTCCTCGACCACTTCCGCGACAGGCTCGACAGCGCGAGCGCCGAGTCCCTCGTGCGCAGCGCCCGCCTGCACGCGTACAGCAGCCGCCCCACGGCCTGACCGGCCCGAGCACCCGACGGAGAGTGAGACCAACGATGGACTGGCTGAAGCGATGTGTCCGGGACGAGCAGGAGTTCTTCGCCATGCACTGGCGCCGCGCACCGGCCGTGCTGCGCCCCGACGATCCCCCGGTGGACCTCCTGGACACCGCCGAACTGGACGGCCTGCTCGACGCCGGGCTGCTCAAGGTGCCCTACATCGGGCTTGTGCACGAGGACAGCCACGTACCCGCCGAACGATTCTGCACGCCCCGGGTGGTGCTCGGTGAGGTGGTCGAGGACTACGCGGACGCGGAACTCGTGCGTCGGCTGGTCGACGACGAGCGGGCCACCGTACTGCTGCGGTACGTGGACCAGTGGCACCAGGGCGTACGGGCGCTCACCACGGGCCTGGCCGAGCAACTCGGCCGCCAGGTCGAGGCGTTCTGCTTCCGCACCCCCGCAGGCACCCAGGGCCGCCCCCTCCACCGCGACGACGCCGACGTCCTCGCCATCCAGATCAGCGGGGAGAAGCGCTGGCGCGTCCACGCCGGACCGGCCGACGGGAACTGGGAACCGGCCAGGGAGGACGGCGACCCGGGCGAGGTGCTGCTGGAGACCGTCCTGCGACCCGGCGAAGTCCTGTACGTACCGAGGGGGTTCGCGCACCATGCGGACGCCGTGGGCGACGCTCCGTCCGTCCACCTCTCGCTGACCGTACGCGAGGCGGGCACCGCGAACCTGTACGCCCTGCTGCAGGCTCTCCTCGCCGACGGAGCCGCGATCCCCGGCCGGCCGCTCGACGACGAGGCGCTCACCGATGCCGCCGAGGCCCTGATCGGCCATACCCGCCGCACCCTGGCGACCCTGACCCCCGATGCACTGGTGGCCCACGCGCGCACCGCCATGCGCGCGACGATGCCGGCCGCCGCGTGACCCGTCCGGCCGGTGCCGGTCCCTGAACCGCCACGCAGCCCGCAGCACACTGCCCCCGAAGCCCTGCGCTCGGGGGCCTTTGCGCAGTCCTGACGCGACAAGATCTTTTCTGCCTGTCCCTTCTGCCTATCCTTGCCCGGGGCATCCGATGCGCCGGTCGGCACCACCCGTCAGACGGCGACGAGGGGGGTACGTGGAAGGGCAGGAGCAGGTACGCACCGGGCCGTTCGAGGCGGCCCGGGGGCTGGGCGAGAACGACCTCGCCGTGTACGGCTGGGTCCTCGAACACCGTACGGGCGACCCGGGGGCCGTATCCGAGGCCACCGGGATCGGCCCCGAGGAGGCCGGACTGAGCCTGGAACGGCTGCGGCGGGCCCGGCTGTTGCACGAGCAGAACGTGCCCGGGGGCTCCCGGGAGCTGTTCGCGGTAGCGCCCGAGACCGCGCTGGCGCAGTTGGCCGCGCCCGTGGAGGCGAAGATACGCGAACAGCAGGACAGGCTCGCAGGTATGCGCCAGGACCTCGGTCCCTTCGTCGCGTGCTACCACCAGCGGCATTACCGCAGCGAGTCGTTGGAGCTGCTGGAGAACGTGCAGGACGTCCGCAACACCCTCAACCAGGCGTCGAACCGCTGCCGCAAAGAGGTGCTGACCAGCCAGCCCGGCGGCGGGGCGCGGGATCCCGAAGCGATGCGGGAGGCGCTGGTGCGGGACCAGTCGATGCTGGAGCGCGGCATTCAGCTGCGTACGCTTTACCACCACACGGCCCGTTTCAACGGCCCCAGCCAGGCCTACGTGGCCGCCGCGTCGGCGCTGGGCGGCAAGTACCGCACCGCGCACGAACTGTTCGGCCGGCTCATCGTCTTCGACCGCGAACTCGCCTTCATCCCCGTGAAGGACGACAGTTGGGGCGCTGTCGTCATACGGGAGCCGTCCACGGTCAGGTACCTCTGCGAGATCTTCGAGCAGGCCTGGGACCGGGCCACCCCGTTCGCCGATGCCGTCAGCCAGGGCCTGGAAGAGGTGTCCCGGGAGATCCACGAGACGATCGTCCGGCTGCTCGCAGCAGGTCTGAAGGACGAGGCCATCGCGCGCAGACTCGGCATGTCGCTGCGTACCGCCCGTCGGCACATCGCCGACATCATGGAGGAGCTGGACGCCACGAGCCGCTTCCAGGCCGGCGCCCACGCCGCGGCCCGGGGGCTCCTGGCGAACACCGCTCCCGAAGCGGAATCGCCTGACGGCCCGGTCGCCTGACGGCCGTCAGCCGGCGGACGGCCGTATCCGTCGGTGCCCGGACCGTGCTCCCGGTAGCGAACTCACGCGACTGGCCCCGGGGCCGCCCGGTGTCGGATGCTGTCAGCAGAGCCCGTGCGGGACGCTTCCCGCGCAACGCTTCGGCGGCGAGTGCGAGGAGAGACATGGACGGCCGGCCCCTGGCACCTCCGGCACCCCGGGCGGAGAGTGAAGGCACGCTCCATCTGCGGGAGTTGCTGCTGTTCCTCTCCGTGCACCTGGACCGGGCGCCCGGCGTGATGTGGCCCGAGTACGAGCATCCGGCCCTCGGTAGCCCGCAACGGCCGGAAGCACTCGACGACCTGGCCGCCGAACTCGGCCTGCGTACCGGCCTGGTCACGAGCAGCCGGGGAAGCCGCACCTGCGAGGGTGCGCGGAACCCCGCCGCACATCTGGTGATCCATCAGACCGAGGGCGCGGGGTTGTGGCGACTGCGCGGTGACCGGGCCGATGGCGGCGCGGGGGCCTTCCGGCACCGGCTGCGGTCGGGCGAAGTCCTCTACATTCCGGCACACTGGTCCTGGACGGTGGAACTGACACCGGGAGCGCAGTACGTGGTCACCGATATGACGCCGCCCGGCAGTTAGGCCCTGTCGCACCCTTGGACGCCGGATGCCCGTGGGATCAGCCGCCCCACGAGGTGTCGCACGTGTGCATCATTCCCTGGTCCGCCAGTTCCTCGTCCGCGACGTTCCGTCCGGTGGCCGGGTCGCCCATGGTCCCCTCGGCGGAGACGTGCACCGACGAGAGCTCGATGCCGCCGCAATCGATGTCGTCGGCGTACGCGGGGGAGCCGGGCTGGAGGACCAAAAGGGCGGCGGTGGCGGCGAGGAGCAGGGCAAGGCGCTTCGGCATGATTCCCCCCAGGGACATGGTGTGGGGCCCGCCCTTGCGGCGGGCCCGCTCCGTTCGTGCGGTGTGTGACCAACACTGGCCCAGGCCGGTCGCGTATGTACGGGAGCGAGCCCCTCACCAAGGTGCGTGACCGCAAAGTGAAGGGGGATCGAATACCCTCAAGCCGGTGGAAGTCCGGCGAACGTCCGGCTCGTGCGCGCACCCTCAGGTCAAGTAGCCCCGCTGGATGGCCAGCACCACGAGCTGGGTCCGGTTGGTCGTGCCCGTCTTGTCGCGGAGCCGGCGCAGATGGGTGTCGACCGTGTGCGGGCTGATGCCCAGCCGACGGCCGATGCCCCAGTAAGTCTCGCCTCCTGCGAGCAGCGTCAGGACCTGGCGCTCGCGGGGGGTCAGTGTGGGCTCGCAGACAACGGTGTTCAGGGCGTCCGGCATGGCGGGCTCCTCCTCGTCGACGGGTGGCCGGCGGGCGTCCTGTCGGGCCGGTCCCGTCCGGGCATCCACCACACTGGGCCACCTCTGAACCCGCCCGCGAGGGGCCGGACACCTCATCAACCTGCCTGACAGCAAAGCGAGGTGGCGACAAAGGGGGGCGAAGCGCTCTGCGTTGGTGCGGGTACGGGCGCCGGGCCGGCGCCGGACCGACGCGGGGCGTCGCGGGCGGGCCCACCCGCGACGCCCCGCGTCGGAAAGGTCAGGACCTGACCAGAGTGATCTGGGAGGTGTTGTCACCGGCGTCGACGGTCACCGGGTAGTCGCGGTCGTCCGCCTTGCCGAAGCCGCGCAACGTGGCGGTGCCGGGCCGGAAATCCGTGCCGGGCTCCATGGCGGTGACGGGGATGGTGACCTTCCACGGGACCGGGTCGCCGGCAGCGCAGTCGACGATCTCGTCCTCGTACCGGCCGACCGCCTCCCCGCTCTTCTGGGTTTGATAGACGAGGCCCGAGAGCGAAATGCGGGCCGGCTTGTTGCAGGTCGCCGAGCCGCCGACGGTGACCTGACCGGACTTGGTGTCGATCGTGCCCTCGGGGTCGAGGTTCAGGCCGATGGCCAGTTCGGCCGGCGGTTCGGCGGTGCGGGCGTGCACCTCGCCGCGCAGCGGCACCGCGGAACCGTTGCAGTACTGCTCGAAGGTGGCGTCGAGCTCGCGTATGTAGCCGTAGGGGCCGTAGGCGATGTGGGAGATGGTGAACGAGCCGGTGCTGTTGTTGCACCACCGGTCGTCCGCGCCGAACTCCAGCTTCGGGTCCTCCGGTTGCGCGTAGGGCCAGCGCGAGGCCCCGGTGTACGTGGCGCCGTCGGTCAGCTTCTGGCCTTCGGGTGCCTGGAGGAGGAGGGACCAGCGCTTGCCTTCGGGCGTGACGATCGTGACGCCCGCGGCGTTCTCGTTGGTGGGCCCGGAGACGTCGAACATCTCGACCGATCCGGCCGTGAACTCCTGGGACTGCCCGTCGGAGACGAACTCCCCCGGCTCACCGCTGAAACCGAGCGACCCCGAAACCGCCTCGTTGGCCTGCGCGGTCCCCGACAGCGGGGCCACCGTCACCGCCATGGCCATGGCCGTCGTGAGCACGGCCGCCGCCCGGGCCAGGTTGCGTACCGACACGCTGTTGATCATCAAGCTTCTTCCTCCAAAGGGAGCGATTCCCGTCCTGGTGGACCGGGATGGGTCACACATGGGTCACATGGCAGGTACCGGTCAAAATGGACCCAGGGGGGTGGCCGTAAAGCTCCTCGGTGACGCACAGGAAGCTAACAGCCACCACTGACATCGCCGGATCCCGAACGCTGCTCCGGCCCGGGGGCGTCGCCGTGCAGTGGCCGCCACCGGCCGCTGCTCCCGCCGGGCTCGGCGCCCGTGGCGATGTCGGAACCGGGCCACCTTCGAAGGCGGCGACATCATGCCTGTCGGCAAGGGCGCGGTGCCCATGGGCATGGGGACGCAGTCGCCTTCTCACACCGCGCCGACCGCGACCGTTCCTCGCCCTTCCGGTACCAACTTCCAGGTGATGGTTCAGTCGGTGCGCGGTCCCGCAGCGTCAGACCTCGCCGCGCAACCGCTCTGCCTCCTCGGTGAGCCAGGCCGGACGGACCATCTCGACGTTGCGTCCGACGCCGCCGGCGGCCCGGACCAGCACGTCGGCGGCCGCCTGCGGGTCGGGCACCGTCCGGGCGTCGGCCGCCCCGGCGGGTGGGCGAGGGCCACGGCCCCTGGGTCCACCTGCATCCAGGCTGGAGCGGTCACTCCAGCCGGCTCCCGACGGCCTGTCTGTGGCGTCCGGCGGTGATGAAGGCGACCCTGCGAAGAGGGTGCCAATGTCTCAGAGGCCGATGACGCGGACCTGGTCGCCGCAGAGTTTGATCATGTCGTCTGTATCGGACGTCAGCAGCGCGACGGGCCTTGGCTGTCGCAGTGCCACTTCGGCCACCGTGGCGTCGATGGCGTACTTGTGGCTGTGCAAGCCGGCCGTCTCCAGGAGCTCGGCAGCGGCCTTGGCCGCTGTTCCGTGACCGGCTCCACCTTGACTCGCGACAGGGCCCAGTCGAGGCGAGGCGAGTTCGTACGCGCGTGCCTGACTTCCACGATGGTGTTCACCCCGACGACAAGATCAGCTCCGGTGTCGTGAAACACCTTGAGCATCGCAAGGAACTTACGGTCCTGCGCGATCGCGGCAGCACATCGCACCAGAGGCGCGGGTTCGTCGGACGGCGCGGGAGCACGCTGTGTACCTGATCCCGCCCTCAGCCGCGCAGCAGGGAACTCACAGCTCGGGCCGGTCCGGCATGGGGCGCTCTGTGCCGTCGAGCTCCAGCGTGCATCTGGGTTTGGAGGGGACGAGGTGCGGCTGGCGTATCCGGACCCGGAATGGGCGGGCGGGCTCTTCGGGCAGTTCACCGGTCAGCAAGCTCGTCCCGGGGTCGTGCTGCTTCTGGCACGCGACCACTTTGCCATTGACCAGGAGCTCGATCTCTCCGTTTCTTCCGGGCCCGACGTTCACGGTGATCGAGTGGTCACCCTGATCCAGGTGGAAGTGATGACTGCCCATGACGCACCTCCACAGTGCTGTCGGCAGGTCCAGCCTAGACCCGGCGCCCTCCCCGACCGTATCTGCGCAGCGACGCGCTGAACGGAGTCCACGGAACTGAGGAGGGAACGCGTCCTGGGCCCTGGCCGACTGCGGGAGATTCCGAGAGCGACAATTGTGGGTGGGTGCCGGTGCTGGTCGGTTCATGGAGTCAGGTCGCAAGGTCCTGCCCGGTGGACCGGGCGCCGAGCCGACGGGAGACGACGATGAACGGCTCGGTCCGTGTCGGACAAGTTGTCGGGGTACCACTGCGGATGCACTGGAGCGTGCCGCTGCTGGTGGTCCTGTTCGCCTACGGTCTTGGCCGCCAGACCCTCCCCGCATGGACTCCAGGGCGCTCGGATGCGGTCTACACCTTCGCCAGTGCGGTGGGGGCCGTGCTGCTCATGGGCAGCCTCCTGCTCCACGAGACGGCACACGCTGCGACTGCCCGCAGGAAGAAGATCGCGGTACAGGATGTGACGCTGTGGGCGCTGGGCGGGATGACCAGGATGGGGCGACCACCGACGGCCGCGGTGGCTTTCGCAGTGGCGATCAGCGGGCCGCTCACCAGCCTGGCCATCGGGAGCGCCGCGCTCGGAGCGGGAATCGGGCTGCACGCGATGTCCGGCTGGGCGGTGCCCGCCGCCGTTCTGGTGTGGCTCGGCTGGGCGAACCTGTTCCTGGGCGCATTCAACCTCCTTCCCGCTGCGCCGCTCGACGGTGGAAGGGTGGTGCAGGCGCTGTTGTGGTGGCGTACCGGAGACCGGGAACGTGCGGATCGGGCGGCCTCCCGAAGCGGTCAGGTCGTGGGCGGGCTGCTGATGGCCTTCGGCTGGATCTCCTTCCTGCGGGGGGTGCCGGGCGGGCTGTGGCTCGTCTTCGTCGGTCTCTTCATCACGGTCGTCGCAGGCACCGAACGGCAGCGCGCCGTGATTCACACCGCACTGCGGGGCATCAAGGTCGCCGATGCCATGTCCAGCCCGGTGACCACCGGCGCCGACTGGCTGACCATCCGGCATTTCATCGACGAGGTGGCAGTGAACTCCCGCCATTCCGTCGTGCCGCTGCTCGATTTCGAAGGCCACCCCAGCGGGATCGTTCAGATACGCAAGCTAGCCCGGATACCGGGAGCGCGCCGGGAGGAGCTGCGCGTGCGCGAGGTGGCGATCCCGCTGTCACAGTGCGCGGTTGCCGCCCCGAGTGATCTTCTGGGTGAGGCTCTCGACAAGCTCCGCCCGGGTGCTGGCATGCTCATTCTCGTCGTGGACGGGCACCATCTGGTGGGGATCGTCACCGCGAAGGACATTTCACGGCTGATCCAGCGGCACACACTGGGGGGCCAAGGGCCCGACTGAGCCCGGTCCCGCAGCGTCGCCGGCGATGTGCGCCCTTCGGCCGGGAGACCCGTCGGCACCCCGATGGCTCACCTTCGACGGAACCCTGACCGGATTCCTGACGCACCGGCGGTCCGGAACCTGTAGGACGACCGAGCTTCGTGTTCCGGGCGGCTGCGGTCCGGCTGCCTCCGGCACAGAGGGCCAGGTGAGCGGGGTACGGCCAGCCGCTGATCCGGCACACCTGGCACGGACCGACCAGACGGCCCTGTGGAGACGGCTGCTGCCGATGGCCGCGATGACCCTGCTGTGCCGGAGGAGAGGATGCCGCGACGCGGCTTCACTGCGGTGCCTCGCCTGTAACCCTGGCCTCGTGCAGTGCAAGGATTTCGTGGAGGTCGTTGGCGACCACGACCTGCGTGAGTCGGACGCTGTCTTTACAGGGCGGCCTCTGGCCTCATTCGAGCTGGACAGAGCCCGTGATCAGTCATCTTCGATGTACTCGGGAGCCGGTGACCACGGTTCGGGCAGCTCCTCGCCGGGCTCACCTGTGACAACGCGAGGGCAGCGGTCATGCCACCACTTGCCGCGCCGATGACTGAGGACAGTCCCCTTTATCCGCATCGGGGCTGTAGCGGCGGCGAATCGATCATCCATGCTGTCCGGCGCCGTTGACGACAGCGTTGGATGTCAGCAAAACGGGTCTACATCCAGGGTGATCACGCTGAGACTCAGAGATGTGAGGTGCCCGCGTCCAGACCGGCGACACCGCCATGCCGATGCCTGCTCCCCGCACCGCCAGGGGGCAGGCATCGGCGTCTGTAGTCGTGGGGGACTCAAATGACGAGAAGCACGGCAACTGTGACGATCAAGAAGGTGAACCAGAAGACTGCCTGCTGCCTGCCCGTCATTGTTTGCATCCGCTGTCCTGAACGTGCCAGGGCGAACTGACGGCGGAGATACGGGGCGAAGATGATCCTCAGCACTGCAAAGATGATCATGATGGCCGTGAACCAGACCACCGGATACGCGTCCTCGTCTCCCGCCGTATCAAGGAAGAGGTAGGCGCCGCCGGCAAGGGGTATCAAGGGCAGGAGCAGCTTCTTCTTCGCCGTGGTCGCAATGGGGTGCATGGCTATCACAAAGACAACGCCGGAGATGACGGCACCTATCCACCACTGCTCAGGGGGCAGTGTCCTTGTCAGCATGGCTCCTACCTTCTTCGGGATTGTGGATCCGGGTCAGTTCAGCCGAGGGGCCATGGTGCACCAGTTTGGAGATCCCGTACGCAGATGACGCCTGACCTGTGGCGTTCGTGACCTGGGTCTACGACGGACAGACCGTGACTTCCCGCCCTTCCCTTCGAGGTTCTGCCACGTCGGGCACGCGACGGGCACGCCTTGGGTCACTGCAGTGATCAACGTCGCGGCCGCCGTGACCACACCGACCGCAGAGGGGCCGAAAGCCAAACCGGATTGACTGCGGTGGGGGCGGTTGCTGTGCTGCGATCAATGCCGCCGGGTGAACCAGGGGAGAGGGCCGTCGTGCCGCGCTGGAAGAAGGACGCCGCCGAGGAGTTCAGGTATCGCGCAATGTCGGACGACGTACTTCGTGCGGAGCTGCGCAGGTACCGGGCGGGGGAAGCTCGGGCCGCCGCAAACAAGGGGCGTCGTTCCTGGAAGGCCGGACGAGAAGCCATTGAGGAAGAGTTGATGCGTAGAGGGCTGCTGAACTGACCGGCCGCTTCCGCCCCCACCTCGACCCACCACTCACCTCAGCTCCCACACGGACACCGCGACCCTCGCGCCGCGGCCGAACGACACGTCGCCACCGTCGACCAGGTCGACGCGCTCGCCGACGCCCTCGGGCCCCGCCGGCGGGTGGTGGTCTTCCTCGGTGCGTACGGACCTCTCCGGCCGGAGGAACAAGCGGAGCTGCGCCGCAAGGACGTCGACCTCGACAACCTCACCGTCCGGGTCCGTCAGGCTGCCCCAGAGCTGACCACTGGGGCTTTTGTATGGAGTGGGTGACGAGAATCGAACTCGCGCTCCGAGCTTGGGAGTCTATGGCGCGGTGGGCGGCGAGGTAGCCCCTGAACTGCGGAAACAGCGGCCCCGATGGCTCACTCCCGAGGCGGGCGAAGGTCCCGTATTCACCGCTGGTCACCGCTCTGAAGGGCATGGATGGGCCACGGTGCGGAGTGGTGGCTTCCGGCATCGTTCACTGGTGCTGAGGCGGGCGACCGACGTGTGTGGAGGTTCCTTCGAGGCCGGTGGTTCATAGCCGCCCCGCCGACGCCGGTGTTCCCAGCTACAGGTCCTACGCGTCGACTGCGCCGTCAACGGCGGCCGGGTCGAGGGAGTCGACGTCCTCCATGAAGCTCAGCATCCGGGCGTTGACCAGGTCGGGGTGGTCGATCTGCGGTCCGTGGCCGGTCGCGGCGATGATCTCGGCGCGGGCGCCGGGGATCAGGCGCGGTACGCGCTCCAGCTGCCGCTGCGGGTGTACCAGGAGGCTGCGCTTGCCCATGATGAGGTAGAGCGGGGTCCGGATGGAGCGCAGCGCGTCCTCGGCCAGCGGCAGAGGTGCGGGACGGCGGATCCGAAAGGCCCTGGCGCCTACCTGGACCCACTTCCGCAACTCGGGAACGGCGATGACCGGCTGCTCCAGCCAGGAGGCGAGGCGCGGACGCAGCGCCTTGGGAGCGAAGCTGGCGAAGAGGCTCACGAAGACCCAGGCGAAGAAGCGCAGGCCCACCTTCTCCAGGCCGCCCGGGTCGAGGGCGGTGACCGAGGCGAGCCGCCCGGGCCGGTGGTGCGCCTGGTTGAGCACCAGCCAGCCGCCGTAGGACGAGCCGACGAGGTGGACCCGGTCGAGGCCGAGCGCGTCGAGGGCCTCGTCCATCCACTGCGCGGCGCGCTCGGGCTGCCACATGGGCTCGCGGTGGATGCTGCGCCCGGCGTCGCCGGGGGTGTCGAGCGCGTAGACGGGCCGTTCGGCGCTGAGCCCGGGGGTGTTGGGGTACCACATCGCCGAGCAGTAGCCCGCGCCATGGATCAGTACCACCGGTGTACGGGACTCGGCGGCGGGGTCCGCAGGGCCGTACCGGTAGACGTGCGTGGTGCCGAAGCTCGTCTCCACGTCCGTCTCGGAGCGGGCGGGCGCACCCATCGCGTAGAGCGCGTCGCAGGCGGCGAAGTACCGGTCGCGCAGGGTGTCGTTGACGTAGCGGCCGACGTCGCGGCGTACACGGGTCGTGTTGTCGGGCACGGTGGCACCTCCTGGAAGATCCGTTCTTCGTGATACGACCGTACCATGATATTGATACGGCGGTACCATGAAAAGAGGCTGCTGACCCATCACCGACCGGCGGAGACACGAGAACATGCCGAAGCGCGTGGACCACGAGGAACGGCGCAACCAGATTGCCGAGGCGCTCATTCGGGTCGCCGGACGGCGCGGACTGCACGCTGTCGGCATGCGGGACGTGGCTGCTGAGGCCGGCGTGTCACTCCGGCTCGTGCAGTACTACTTCGAGACCAAGGAGAAACTGCTCTTCTACGGGCTCCAGCACCTGACCGACCGCTTCACCGCACGGGTGGGTGCCCGTCTCCGCGCCGCCGGTACGAGCCGGGGCCCGCGCGCGACGATCGAGGCGCTGCTGCTGGCCTCCCTTCCGACCGACGAGGAGGGTCGCACCTTCCACCTCCTCTACAGCTCCTACTCGATCCTGTCCGTGACCGACGAGGCGCTGGCCGCCCAGCCCTTCATCGACAACCCCGACGCCGCGGAGAACGCCCTGACCGGGCTGCTCGAGCAGGCCCAGGAGTCAGGCCTGGCCGATCCCGGTATCGCCGCGCGCACGGAGGCGATCAGTCTGCTCGCCATGACGGCGACCATGGGCACCAGCATCCTCGTGGGCCAGCGGAGTCCGGAGTCGGCCATCGCGGTACTTCGTCACCATCTGGACCGGATCTTCTCGACCACCGAGACGTCGGTGAACGCGGCGGCGGGCTGAATCTGACGTGCTGTCAGGATACTTGTGGCACGCGAATGGAGCGTGGGCTCCGAGAGGCCTGGACAACGAAGAAGGCCCAGGTCGCTGACCTGGGCCTTCTCCCATGAGCGGGTGACAAGAATCGAACTCGCGCTCCGAGCTTGGGAATCACCGGGTCCTGCCGAGCCCAGAAGTCTTCGACCTGGGGAAACCTGATCTGAAGGGTCTGGGTGTGACCCGACCGCGCCGCTGTTGACCGCGTTGTACAAACGCCCCAGCTCTCCTCCCGGCCGTCGAGGTTGTGAGCGCAGTGGACCAGTGCCTCCAGGTCTTCGGGATAGTCGAGGTCATAGGCGATGTCTGCCCAAATGAGATGCGCTCCGACAGCAGGGTCGCGTACGCGCAGGTGCAGGCGCTCGCCGGATGGGGCGGCGCCGGAGAGGCGTAGAACGACGCGTCCAGAGTCGTGTGGCATTCCTCACAGCGAAAGTGCGTGCAGTGAAAGCAACTGCACCCTTTCGTCTTTTCTGTCTGTCCCGGTGGTGTGGTATTGGCCGGAACAGGTGAAGAACTCGTGACGGTCGACCGTTGCCCCGGCCATACGATCGGCTCAAGTCGCATCTGCGTGTCCCATTCCGCTGCGACCCCTTCTTCTCTTTTTCGGACTCCGAAGGGCTCTTGTGAAGATTCGCCGGATTCTTGCCACAGCTGTTGCCGCCGCAGTGACCACGCCTGCCCTCCTGCTGTCGGTTACCCCCGCGTTCGCCGACGACAAACCGGCAGCGCAGACGCAGGAGAAGCCGTCCATCGCGGAGCTGGAAAAGGCCGCTGCCGCAGCGAAGGCGGCGTACGACGACGCCGTAGCGGCCGAGAGTGCCGCCTACGCGGCTCTGGAAGCGCTCCTGTCCGACACCGCCCCCCTGGCCGTGGCAGCCAAGGCTGCCGAGGCCGCGGCGGCCGACGCCGCCACCGCGAAGACCGACGCCGACCAGGCGGTCGTCGACGCCAAGGCGGCGGTCGACGCCCTCCCGGAGACGGCCACCGAGGAGGAGAAGACCGCGGCGGCGACGACTCTCACCGAGGCGGAAGCCGCCGCAGCAGCAGCCGCCGATGCCAAGACCGCCGCGGATGCCAAGGTCGTGGAAGCCCTGGACGCGCGTGACGACGAGCGGGTCGCCGCAGCCCGGACGCTGAACCGGGCGCAGAAGGCCACCGAGGCGGCGCTCGCCGACAAGACCGCCGCCGACGAGGCGCTGGCCAAGGCGAAGGAGGAAGCGGGTGAGGGCGGCGAGGACTGCATCCCCGAGGCCAAGCTCACCACGGTCGTCACGGGTCTGCCGTCCACAGTCGTCGCCGGCACGAAGGCCAACTTCAATCTCCGGGTGACCAACGGCACCGACAAGACGATGGACGAGGTGCTTCCGTTCGCCTACGTCCACGCGACCGACAAGAGCGGGCTCAAGGACATCGACGACCTGGTGCACCTGCAGTGGTCGTCCGCCTCGTCCCCGACGTGGAAGACCGTCGACAACGAGCACTACATGGACGCCATCAGCCCGCTGAAGGCCGGCGCCCACGCCGACGTCAAGATGCGCCTCACGATCGACGCCTCGGCCCCCGCGGGCAACGGCATCACCTTCGTCGCCGGTGACTACTTCAACGACAACGGCACCTGCGGCGGGAACCCGGACCTCGAGGGCTACGAGTTCCTGATCGCCGCCGCGGGCAGCAAGCCCGGCAAGGTCGACGACGCCAAGCCCAGCACGACCAAGCCGAACACCTCGGACCTCAAGCCGCAGAGCGGCGCGTCGGCCCGTCCTGTGAGCGGCAGCCTCGCCGCCACGGGCACGTCCTCCGCGACGTCGCAGCTCGCCCTCGCCAGCGGCGCGGCCCTGGTGATCGGCGCGGGCGCGGTGTTCGCCGTGCGCCGTCGCAAGGCCGGCGCCCACGCCTGACGCATGAGGCGGGGTGCCGACCAGGCCCCCCGGCCCACGCGCTGACCGCCCAACGGGCCCGACACCGAGTGGTGTCGGGCCCGCTGCGGAATTCCGCCACGTTCAAGCCCTGCTCCATCCGCGGGGCGGGTCGCGAGGGCGCGGACGAAACGGCCCGTGGCCACCATCGATCAGGTCTTCGCGCTCGCCGAGGCCATCGGCATCCGCTGGCGGCTGATGGTTCTGCTGGGCGCCTTCGCCTCTATGCGCCCGGAGGAACTGGCCGAGCTGCGCCGCGCAGACATCGACCTCGACACCGGCTCGGTCCGGGTGCGGTGGGCTGCCCCGGAACGGAACACGGGCCGCCGGGTGATCGGCGACCCCAAGTCTCGGGCGGGCAAACGGGAGATCACGTTGCCGGGCTTCGTGCTCCTCGATGTTCGCTGGCACCTGGAGTGGTTCGCCCAGCCCGGACCTGACGGTCTCGTGTTGGTAGGGGAGAAGAGTGCCGCTCTGCGCGGCACCACCTTCGGCCACAAATGGCGCAAGGCGCGAGACGCGGTCGGCATGCCGAAGGAGTTCCGCTTCTACGACCTGCGCCACACCGGCAACACACTCGCCGCCGACACCGGAGCCAAGCTGACGCCAACGTCTACGAGCTCGTGCCCCCGGATTCCGGCTCCGCCTGGAGCTGCTCGGAGGAGACGCGCAGGGGACGTCCTACTGGTGCGGATCGATTGGAGTGGGGGCACCGGTGCTACTCCTTCGACTCCGCCTGGGCCGTGGGTGAAGAGACGGCGGCCCCGCGAAGGCGGCCGTAGGGGGCGAGGCGTGAAGTGCCCGATCGGAGAGGCGACCGCCGTGGTTCGCTCGATTGGGTCGCCGGGTTGCCATTCGACCAAGGCCGCTCGCATTTCACTTGGTGGCTGACTTAGTTCCGAAAACCCCGCCGAAGCGGTGAGTCACCTCTTGGGCCTCACCGTTTTCTCTACGGGGGCTGCGTTTCGTCGGCGATTCGAGAGGATTTGTCTGCTGTTCTGTCGGAAGAAATTACTCGGAGGGTTGACTGTACTATCGTGAGCGCGAAGGTGTGCGTAAAGGGACTGGCTGTTCGCTTTCATGATATAGTCCTAATGAATTTACAGGACGCCACGAAAAAAGGGGAATGGCGTGAATACCGAGAAGGTCACGGCTCGACGTCTTACGGCCGGAGAGGTTTCGGAATTGGGCCTCCAGGACGACATTTTCGTCTCGGCGGAGATGGATGGCCTTCCTCTCGACTGCTACGCCCCGGCTTTCCTTACGAAGCCGGGTAAGAATTTCGAGGGAGGGTCCTTCACCGCGAGGACGATCTTCGGTGAGGAAATTCATGTTCTCCCGGAAAATGTCGAAGAGCGCGGGATCTGGATTGCCGACAAGGCAGGGGAAGAAATCGAGGTTCTCCAGAGTGCCGGCGTCCTTTTGAACCTCGCCCTCTTCGTGCCCAACGGGAACAAGGAATCCCTGGAGTCGCTCTACTCCGCCGCACGGGACGCGTTCGGCGCGGGGATCGTTCAGCGCTGGAGCGAGGAAACCGTCGAGGTGCCGGACGTCAAGGTCGACCTGTACGAGGAGCCGGCCCGGGGGCGGAAGAACACGAACAGCCAAAACCGCGACCGCCGTGCCCTGGACATCTACCCGACCCGAGTGCGGTTCCTGGAGCCCAGCGATGGCTGGAGGTTCATTGTCGAACCGCACAAGGAGATCGTCGATGACACACCGACGATCTGACCTGATGGCAGGTTAGCCTCGATCTTTCACGGGAGCCCGTCAGCTTGCTGACGGGCTCTTCTTCGTTTGTTGGGGCGTGTGGGCAGGCCGCTGGCCCGATTGTCGCGTTGGGTGGGCGCCGGGGTCCACGTTTCCGGTGGGATGGTTCAGGCTCGTCGGGACAGGTGGATCTGCTGATCAACCGGGGTTCGGGAGGGCGTCGAGTCGCTCGATCGCGCTGGTGATGACGTCGGTCCAGTCCCAGTGGTGGGTGAAGCGCAACTGGGCGCCGAGGTGCGGCCGTTCCTCGCGGACGAACAGCCGCATGCCCTTCGGCCGGCCGGTCGGACAGTCTCCGTCGAGCTCGGCGACCCAGGAGCCGTCGCGGATCTCGCCGCCGGGTTCGACAGCGGGCATCCAGGCGGAGGACAGGACTGTCAGCAGGGACTGGTGAATCTGCTCGGTGATGGTCATGCCGACCGAGTGGGGCAGCCATCGGCCCTGTTTCGCGAACCATTCGACGAATGCGTGGGTGCCTCCGCCGCAATCCGTGCGGATCAGCGTCTGCCGCCCTCGTCGGCACCTTTTCGAGGCCGTTGCGCCCCCTCATCTGTCGCGGAGCTCCTGCGTTTGTCGTCGGCCCCCTGCGAATTCGTCAGCGATCGGTAACAGAGGGATCGTGTACGGGCGTTCGTATGTCTTCATGGGGGCACGGCATCGGCGGAGACAGCAAAGGGGCGGGCGGACATGGCAAGGCACAAGGGAAGGGGATGGCACGGTCGGCTTCTCGCGGCGGCGTTCGGGGTGACAGTGGTGGCCGCTGCCGCCTCGGTGTGGACCGCGCAGGCCGACCCCGCCGGAGGGCGGCAGCCGCAAGCGCGTGTCTCAGCGCCGGACGCCCGGCCCCAGGACCGGACCGTGGCCAAGGTGGCGGCGGACATCGCGCACGCCTCGGACCGCGGCGCCCGGGGTGTCAACATCACCATCGACGACGGACCGGACCCGGTCTGGACGCCGCAGGTACTGCAACTGCTGAAGGACAACGGCGTGAAGGCCACGTTCTGCATGGTGGGCACACAGGCCCAGGCGTACCCGGACCTGGTCAAGGAGGTCGTGGCGGCCGGGCACCGGCTGTGCGACCACACGATCTCGCACGACACCACCATGGACACCCAGTCCGAGGCATACCAGTCCCAGCAGATCCTGGATGCCGAACGCATGATCACCAAGGCGTCCGGAGGCGTCCGGCCGCAGTATTACCGGGCCCCGGGCGGTGCTTTCACCCCGTACAGCCGGCAGCTTGCCGCGTCCCGGGGGATGCGGCCGCTGGGCTGGAACGTCGACTCCAAAGACTTCGAGCGTCCCGGCGTGGACATCATGGTCGCCACCGTCAAGAGCGAGATCTCCGACGGGCCGACCGTCCTCTTCCACGACGCGGGAGGGGATCGCTCCCAGACCGTGGCCGCTCTGCGCGAGGTGCTGCCCTGGCTGAAGCAGCAGGGGTACTCCTTCGGCTTCCCCGTGCGGTGAGTGAGGCTCGCCCGCACTGACATCGGACCCGGACCCCCGGCACCGGCAGACAGACATGAACAAGTGGGTCGTCGCAACCTCCGACCAGTCTCAGGTGATCAAGAACGGCCAGACGGCCACGTTCTACCCACCGCAGGCCGACGGTGAGCAAGTCTCCGCTCCGGGCGAGTACAAAAGAAGCCCCCAGCCGTATGGCACTCCTGCGTAGTCGCGGCACTTGCTCCCTGACCAGGACTGACCGCTGTTTCCCCGGCGTTCTGGTGCTCATCTGGTGCTGAGCCTGCGGGGGCTTGCCCGTCAGCTTCTGTTGCGGTGGCTGTCTCCACGGATTCGGTGCTATGCAGTGCAACGAGCTCGCTCAGGTCGTTCGAAACCATAACTTGCGCGAGACGGCCGGCCACCGCCACAACCTCCGGCCAGGTCGTCGCTTGCAGGTACTCCTGATCGGTGTCGTTCGGGGCCTCGGCGTCTGCGGCGTTGAGGGCGGAGCCCAACTGACGCATAAGTGTGACTTCTTCGTCGGTCCGCAGACTGATACCGAGGTACTGCTCTGGTTGGTCGGCGTCGCAGAAGTCATCGAAGAGCACGTGAAAGATATGGTCCAAGTTCTCGAAAGTTGACGGGTCGAGCCACACCGCTTGCTGCCACGGGGGGTTGGCCAGAGCCAGCACTGCCGGCACGAGGTTGACGCGGAAGTTTGCTAGGCGCTGGCTGTCCTCGGTCACAGGCCGGAGCCTAGGGACGCCGCCAGGTGGTGTCGATTCTTTTGCCAGCGCCCAGCTTGCCTCTGAGCTTGGGAATCACCGGGCTCGGCAGGCGTCAAACCAGCATTGAGCTGCGGGAATGGGAGACACACGGAGCCGTATCGGGGTCGTATCCGACCTTGACCGGCCGCGGTTATCCGCCTGATCGGGCACGCATCGGGCACGGCTGTCAGACGAGCCGCCAACGCCATCACCACGGAGCAAGGTCACAGGCCGGCTACCCTTCGTGGCCCATGACCCGCCGGATGAGAAGACGGTTGGCGCACCGCGAAAGGATGCCCTCAGCATGGGGCTGCTGCAGAGCGCAGTCTCGTCGGCGTCCTGACCGCTAGGGTTTCGCCATCATGGACGCAGCCGACCTCGACCACCGCCATCGCACCTACGACGGCTGGATACCGCCCACCGTCGCCGCCCTCCTTCACGAGCACGGTCACCACGGCATCCTCCGCGACGCGGCTGCCGGCGGTGACTGGTTCTGCGCCCATCGACTCGCCGAGGCCGCCGTCGACCATGCCCCGGGCGGGCAGGCGGCGGCGCTGGCGTTGCTCGAGCCGTTCGCCGGCACCGGCTGGTGGCCGGCCGTCAGCACCGTCGCCGGGCTGCTCGCCGAGTGGGAGATGACCGACGAGGCCATCGCTCTACTACGCCCGCTCGCCGACACGGGCCACCGGAAAGCCGTACGCGAACTGGCACGCCTGCTCGCCGGCCAGGGCCACATCGACCAGGTTGTTGCCGTGCTCGGCCCACGCAGTGCCGACCAGAGTCTCGCCTCGGAGTTGGTGGAGCTCACTGTGGGCCGCGATCGCGACGCCGAGATCGCTGCGCTGCTCCCCGCCGTCGGTTTGGGTGCGACGGATCCGTTCGAGTCCCGGGTCACCGACGCGTGGGACACCGTCCCGCTGCACGCCGTACTCCTCGAACGCCAGGGACGCATCGACGAGGCAGCTGCTTTGCTCGGCAGGCACGTGCATGTCGACGGCATCATGTACGCCGACCACGCCGAGCAACTCGCCCGCCTCCTGGCCCGTCACGGACGTGAGACCGAGCTGCGCGCCTTCACGGTCGAGGGCGGCGAGGAGTACGCCCTGAGCGCCCTTACTGAATTCCTGGAGGAACGAGGCCGGATTCCGGAGGCGGTTGCCCTGCTGCAAGAGCCCGCCGGGACCGGAAATCCCCATGCGGCGTTCCACCTGGCTGAGCTCCTCGCCCGTCACGGCCGCCACGACGAGGCGGTCGAGGTGCTGCGCCCGGTCGCGGAGTCGGCGGGCGGCGACTCCGACTGGATCATCCATCTGCTCTGCCGCATCATTGTCGACGCGGGCCGGGCCGACGACGCCCTTGCCTACGTCGACGACTACTTCGCCCGCCACGGCGGCAACCGACACGAACAGGCTCTCGCGCGGGCCTATGTTCTGAAGCGCTGCGGTCGCGCCGCGGAGGCCGACGCCGAACTTGCCCCGTTCGCCCGCCTCGACGAGGAATTTCTCCACGACGGAACGGTGCGCGGCGCCATCGCGTTTGCCGAGCGCCTCGTCCGGCAGGGCGAGCCGCAGAAAGCCATCGCTCACCTCCGCGACCGACTCGACGGGGCCAAGGTGCTGCGAAGGGAGAACTTGCGATAGCCAGACGTGCGAATCCAGCAAGCCGGGGGGCGTCGGCCGCTAGGACTTCGTGCGGGCCACCACAAGGACGATCGCCTCGAGCACCAACCACGTCGACTGCTTGAGAATCGCGGGGGACGACGAGGGGTACGGCCATGCTCGTGCCCTGAGTCGCCTCAGAGGTGTTCGGGCACACGCCGCAGACGCCGCTTCAATCTGGAGTGCGTCGCAGTCATCACCACGGCCGTGATCAGGCAGCCCGCTGTCGCGACAGCGAGGCAGACGATCGTGGGGTTGATCCACGCGGGAACGAGGTCGTATGAGGCGTTGCACTTGTTGTGCAGCGGGAACAGCCGGGACGGCTCCTGCCAGTTCTCTTCCCTGTAGGCCGAATCGTAGGTCTGCCCTTCCAGTAGCTCACAGGTTTCTCTCGCATCCAGGCCACCAGAGAAGGCTCCCCAGAACCAGGTGCAGAAGAGTCCGAAGCACGGCATCACCGAGAGCAGTAGCCAGCGGAGCGGCTTGCGCCACTCGCTCCCCCTGCCGAGGTCATTACTCATCCTGCGGTCCTTCCCCTCAATGAGACTGCGGAGAGGCTACCGACCGCCTCGGGTCCTGGTGCCGGGCGTTGATCGCGTTGCCTTCCACGTCTCTTGAGGGCGGCGGAGCTGATTGACCGAGTCAAGCGTGGCCGGCTTTCTCTAGAGCGCCAGTTTCGCCGAGTTCCAGAAGCGCGGGGCCGTCCACTTCCATGCCGCCGTACGCCTCGACGGCCCGGAAGGAGCCGACAGCCCGTCGCCCTCCTGGGCCTCCGTGCAGCTGCTCAGCGACTCCATCCGCGCCGCCGTCGCGTACTCGTACACGACCATCACCGTCCCGGCCGCCGCCGGCCAACCCGCCCGCCCGCTCCGCTGGGGTACCCAGCTCGATATCCGCCCCATCCGCGCCTTCGACGCCGGTACCGACATCACCGAACAGGCCGTCGCCTCCTACGTCGCCAAGTACGCGACCAAGGCCGCCGAGACGACCGGCACTGTCGACCGCCGTGTCGGCAACCGCGAGGCCCTGGTCCTCCTCGACGTACCCGACCACCCGCGCCGACTCATCGAAGCCTGCTTCGACCTCGATCCGCTCTACCCGGACCGGCGGCTGAGGGCCTGGGCTCACATGCTCGGCTTCCGCGGCCACTTCTCCAGCAAGTTCCGCCGCTACTCCACCACCCTCGGCGCCCTCCGCCAGATCCGTGCCGACTACCGCGCCGCCCAGCAACGCGAAGAACTCGGCCTGCCCGACCCGGACCAGGACCAGACCGTCCTCGTCCTCACGGACTGGCGCTACGCCGGACAAGGCCACAGCCCCGGTGAATCCGTTCTTGCCGCCTCGATCGCCAGAGACCTGCAACTCAACCGAGAAACCGCCCGCGATGCCCTCGCCGCCCTGGAAGGAGACCGGTCGTGACCGACCCCCTGCTCACCGTCGACCAAGCCGCCGAACGCCTCGGCACCACCGCACGCTTCCCCGCCGCCTCATCGCCGAACGCCGGATCGCCTTCGTCAAGGTCGGCAGCCACGTGCGCATAAAGGAAAGCGTCCTCGTGGCGTACATCGAGGGCAACACCGTTCAGCCCATCCGCCGTCGCCGGTCCCGCTACGGAAGGGCCGCCTGATGGGGAACGCGAAGGGAAGTCGTCGCCCGGACGCCGGTGCGGTGAACTTCAAGGAGTACGCCCTCCAGTGGGTGGACGAACGTGGTCTCTCCGCCACCACTGACGAGCTGTACCGGCGGCTCCTGCGGCTCCATCTGCTGCCCACCTTCGAGGGCCTGGACCTCGACGAGATCACCGCGCTCCGTGTCCGCACCTGGCGAACCGAGCGGCTGTCGTCCACCGGGGCAGCCACGACCGTGGCCAAGTCGTACCGGCTGCTCAAGGCCATCATGGAAACCGCGGTCGATGACGAGCTGATCCGCCGTAATCCCTGCCGCATCAGGGGCGCCGGGAAAGAGTCGTCTGCCGAACGCCAGATCGCCACCGTCGCCCAGGTCGACGCGCTCGCCAACGCTCTCGGTCCTCGCTGGCGGCTGATGGTCTTCCTCGGCGCATACGGCCCCATGAGGCCGGAGGAACAGGCCGAGCTGCGCCGCAAGGACGTGCACTTGGACGCGATGACCATCCGCGTACGTATGGCCGCGCCCGAGCTGACCTCCGGTCGCCGTGCTCCCGGTGACACCAAGTCGGAGGCGGGCAAGCGGGTCGTGGTCCTGCCGGCCTTTCTCCGGACCGACCTCCGACGCCACCTCGATCGGTACGCGGAGAAGGGGCCGGACGGACTTCTGTTCGTGGGAGAGAAGGGCAAGCCGTTCCGGCGGTCCAGCTTCGGGCGGAAATGGCGCAGGGCTCGCGCGCTCGTCGGCATGCCGGACGGCTTTCGTTTCTACGACCTTCGTCACACCGGGCACACCCTGGCCACTCGGTCCGGGGCCACCCTCAAGGACACGATGGTCCGGGCCGGCCAGTCGTCGGAGAAGGCCGCGCTGATCTACCAGCACTCGGACCTTGAGCGACAGCAGGAGGTCGCCAGCGGACTCGACGACCTCGTGCGCGCCGCCCGCGAGAAGGCCAAGAAGAAGCCTTCTGGTGCGGATCTGGTGCGGGACGCTTGAACTGGTCCAGACAACAAAGAAGCCCCGGGCCGCTGGCCTGGGGCTTTTGCATGGAGCGGGTGACGAGAATCGAACTCGCGCTCTGAGCTTGGGAATCACTCGGTGCTTGGGCGTCAGCATGGTCTTTGACCTGGGGGAATGCCCACAGGTGGCCCCGTTCTGGTTGCCTCGTCAGGCCCGCTGTTGACCGCTGCTGACCGCCCTGACTGGCACGTAGTGGCACGCGCCGTTCGGGGCTGGTGCCCTGCCGAAACCCATTGTGCGGATCTTCTTCGGACTGCTGGGATGGGTGTATGAGTCTCTTGCATGCCGGGGCGGCCGAGGTCGTCGTACCTGTCCTTGTCCGTGATCTGACGTCCGCTGATCTCCCGGACTGTGCCTGGTCCGGCTCGGCGACCCATCTGGTGCAGGTGACACGGGAACTGGAACGTGCGGCTGCCGGGGACGTGGACTACCTGGCTGTCTGCACCCCGGCCGGTCTTCCGGTGGCGATCGGCGGTGTCGACTATCAGGTCGCGGTCGGCGCGGGCACGCTGTGGCAGCTCGTGGTGTTACCGGCCTTGCAATCGTGCGGTCTGGGCACCGTCCTCATCCGGGCCGCGGAGGACCGCATCAGGTCACGCGGCCTGCGGCGTGCGGAGCTCGGGGTGGAGGAGAGCAATCCACGGGCCCGGGCACTGTACGAGCGGCTGGGGTACGTGGCCTACGGCCGTCGGCCGGATGCCTGGGACGTGGAGGCGCCGGACGGCTCGCTCCGTCGGTACGAAACCATGTGCACCTTGATGCACAAGGACTTGTCGTAAGGAGGACGGTCATGGCCTCGGAGGTGTGGACTTCGGTCCTCTCGCTCACGGGTGTCGCGCTCGGCGGTGGTCTGACGGCGTTCTCCCAGCGCGCCACCCAGCGATCCGCTGAACGGTCGGAGGAACAACGGCGGAGGGCGGCCACCGACGAGGCGCGCCGGGCCGAACAGCTCCAGGCGATCAAGGAATTCATCGCATGTGCCCAGGAAGCCGAACGAGCGGCCTACAGCCGCCCTGAATCATGGAGCGGTGATGACGGCTGGAGTGGACCTGCTGCCGCCACCATGACCATGCTCTGGGTCGCTGAGCGACACCTCGTGCTGCTTTGTGATCCGGACCTGCACGCCCCTGTCCACGCCTATGGTCGCGCGCTCAATCAGGCGGTGTGGCGTGAGATCGGCGACACCGAGGTCAACGAGCACTTGGAGGAGCACAAGACCGCTTTTATGACCGCGGCCCGCGCAAGCCTGTCCTCCCCGTCAGGCCAAGTGCCAGGAGCTTCGAGCCGATGGTGATCCCCGCAGGACTTGTCGTACTCGTCGGACCGCCGGCCTCGGGCAAGACCGCCTTCGTTCGTGAGTTGGTCGCTCAGGGGAAGCTCGCCCCGGAAGCCGTCGTCTCCAGTGACGAAATCCGTGCGGAGTTCTTCGGGGTCGAGGCGGCGGATGTCGCCTCCGACAGGGCCGATGCGCGGGTCTTCGACGAGCGCGACCGCCGGATCACCGTCAGACTCGCTGGGGGCCGGATCGCGGTCGCCGAGTCGACGAACGTCACATCGCAAGCACGTGCACGCCTCGCGGCCATTGCAGCACGATTCGGTGCGCCGGTGACTGTGCTGCGCTTCCCCCAGGACGAGGCGGACCTACTCAGGCAGAACGAGGAGCGGGGGAGGGGCGACGTCTCCGCTGCGGATGTCAGGGCCTACGCCGCCACTATGACGCGAGGCGCGCATGGTGCCCAGCTGCGGGCGGAAGGCGCTGCGTTCGTCTACGACGTCCCCGGGCGAGGGCAGGGGGTTACCCCTACGGAGGCTGCCCGGCGATTCGCGTTCTCCACATCCTGAGCACGTCACCGGGGACGTCAGCCGTCATGGGACAGGGGGAACAGGCCGCGCAGGTGGTCGGTGCCCAGGCCGAACCGGGGCAGGTTGTTCACTGGGTGATCGGCCGCTGCCTCTTCCGGCACGGCCGGGGGCCATGTGTACAGCTCGCGGACGGTGTGGGCGAGCTGGTAGAGCCACAGGCGATGGATCAGATCGGGATGGGCGAAGAGCTGCGGGTAATCGGCGGCCAGCCAGCCGAAGATCCGCGTCATCTCCCGAGACGGTACGAGTTCGGCATCGCCGGAACCGGCCCAGTCGACCGAACGGAGAAGGGGCAACAGGTCGAGATCGGGCGGTCCGATCCGGACCCATTCGAAGTCGAGGACCGCGGTGATCCGCCCCTTGTCCCAGAGCAGGTTCGCGAAGTGCAGGTCGCCGTGCACGATGCTCCGCGGCTCTTCCCTGTACGGGTCGAGGCCGGCCAGCTCGCCGAGTCTGGATTCGACCAGGTCGAGGCCGGGCGACTCGGCATGGGCGACCAGTGCCTGGGCGCGTTCCACCGGCAGCGGACACAGGTCGGCGCCCACGATGGCCTCCGGGGCGGTCGGCTGGGCGCGCAGATGCCCCAGCAGCAGGCTCCGGACCCGCTCCGGCGGCTGCCAGGCGTGCAGTGCCCGCAGTACGTCGGCCAGCTGGGCGATGGCCTTGCGGCGCTCGCCGTCGTCCAGCGTGGGCCAGATCGCGTGTAGACCCTGCCCCGACATCCGACGGGTGACCGTCCAGGCCAGTTCGCCGTCGTCGCCGGCCGCCAGGATCTCGGGACAGGGAATCTCCGCGGGCAGCGCGGGCACGACCGCCGCTTCGCGCCGCAGCCGGCCGATGTCTCCTCGCCAGCACACGCGGACTATCCGATCGCCGATGCGCCAGGCGTCGTTGGAATAGCTCTCCAGCGGCACCGCTTTGACGTCCTGGGGCATCCCCGACGCGGACAAGACCTGGGCAAGCCGTTTCCTGGCAGGCGTATTGATCACGCACGCAACCATGCTCCGCTCGGTCCGGCCGGTGCAACGCAGTATCACGGCGGTAGAGCATGAACCAGCCCCCGCCGCCCCTGGACGAAGGTGTGTGCCCGCCCGAACTCGTCGGGGCAAGCGGTTACTTACGGCACTCCGTGCCTGAAGAGGTCTTGATGAAGGCCCAGGTCGCTGACCTGGGCCTTCATCGTGGAGCGGGTGACGAGAATCGAACTCGCGCTCTGAGCTTGGGAATCACTGGCGCTCAGCCCCCATAAACCGCTCTGAACTGTAGGAATGCCCTTGAGGGGGCGCCATCCGGGGGCGCCTCAGTACCGCTATTGACCGGTGCTGACCGCTCTGAAGGGCACGGATGGGGCATGAGTACCGAAGGCGGCTGTTGGCCCGGGGCTTTCTTCCGGCGCGGGACGGGAATCGACGCCGCGCTCTCGAAGGTTTCCACGATACTCAGATACCTTCCACCGCATCTGGTACCTGAGCAACGATTGCTTGGGCGGGGGAACGTGATGTCGGCAGGCTTGCTCCATGGCCGCCTTCGGAGTCCCAGACCGAAACCAGGGACAGCTCCATCTCCTCCGCGATCCGGCGTTGCTCCGCTTCCTCCATCAGGGCGCTCGCGGTGAGGGTGCCCAGCGGATAGGCGGCCTCCGCCATGAGCCGGGCGGCTGTGGCGGGGATGGTCTCCGGTGGAATCACCAGCAGGTCCCAACGGCCGGTGCTGTAGGAGAGCAGCAGCAGCTTGTGGGGATCTTGCTCGGCCTTGAACCAGCCGACACCCACCACATGCCCGTCGACGGGCACCTTCCGTGGGATGACCGGCCAGAACGTGGGGTTTACCGTGACGTGGGTGATCCGCCCCCACAGCGGGTCGAGGACGGCCGTCAGTGCGGGAAGTTCTGCCGTGAGGTCACGGGAGCGGGGCCACCACGCACCGTCGAGCAGAGCCGGAGCGGTACCGGCCGGCGCCAGCATGAGTCGGAGGGGCAACGAAGAGGTCCGGCCTTCGACCGCATGCGTATACCGAATGGTCGTGATCATGACGCGGACCCTGCCCCGGGCCGATCGCAACCCGCCCGGTGTCGTGAATCGCCGAAAACGACACGAGCACGGAGACTGGTGTACGAAGTGCCCTCGGTACTTCCAGCTTACTCGTGGTAAGACCCGCCGGACCGATACGGAGCCTCCCGTGCGGGCAACTGGACGGTCTCGTACGGCACCGGCTGCCAGCAGAGGACTGTCAGCCGCAGGGCCGCGTGGGTCGTGTGGTCAGCTGAGGAAAGACAGCCGGACTTGGCGTTCGGGGCTGTCCCGGTCGGTGTTCACCAGTACGACGGACTGCGAGGTCCCCAGCTCCAGCTCACCATCGACTACGGGCAATGTGGCGTGTGGTGGGACCAGAGCCGGGAGCATGTGGGCCCTGCCGTGGCCAGGACTGCCGTGGCGGTCTTGCCAGCGGTCGTCCGCGGGAAGAACGTCGCGGAGGGCCGCCAACAGGTCATCGTCACTGCCCGCGCCGGTCTCGATGATAGCCAGGCCGGACGTCGCGTGGAGGGTGAAGATGTTCAGCAGTCCGTTTCGCCCGTGAGCGACCTCTCGGAGGAACGCGGAGCATGCGTTCGTGAGGTCGTGCAGGGTCTCCGTGGAGCCGGTTGCGATGTTGATCGTGCGGGTGGTGAAGGTGCCAGCCATGGTTCACCGATACCCATTGCGGAGCCCGAGCACTGACGGCCGGACGGGTTGTTCCTCCGGGACTCCGCCGGTAAGGGCACGCGCTCCCGTTCCTGGACAGGTCCCTCATGCCGTCTCATCCGAGTCCCGCAAGCGAGACCTGGACCGCGACTTCCTCGCCTGCCCGGCCCCAGACGCATCCCTTTGCGTCCAGCTTCCCCCCGGCCAACGGCACCTGGAGTACCCGGCACCGCGTAGTCCGGGCAGCTCGGACGTCGCCCGGGCTCCGCGTCAACCGTGCTCTTCCTCTTCAGACTCCATACGTCGAATGCCTTGGTGCGTCAGCGTGATCATGACCGGCGTATTGCCCGCGGCCCAATCGACCGTGATCAGGCCCTCGCCGACCAGATAGGTGCAGGCGGCCGCCAGATCCTCTTGGGGGATCGCGAGTTCCTGGAGCAGCTTCGCCCCGGTGATCCCCAGAAGGCGGTTGCCTTCAGTGGCCTCGTACAGAGCCTGCATGATCTTCTCGCGGTACGCCTTCCGGTCGGCTAGTGATGCCATGACTGCCACCTCTGGGGGGAAAGGCGCCGTGCTTATCGCGGCGGAGGGGTGCCGGGATGCCCGGCGAGGAGCCGACTCTGTCGCAGCTGCTTATCTGAGGCCCGGCTCCCTCAGACCTCGTCCGGATGCGGGCGGTCACGCGCGGCTGACTTGCTGGTCACCAGCCACGGCGGGGCCGTCGCATTGGGCTCGGGCGTGTGCGTGGTGTCCACAGTGATGTGGAGCCGGGTCCCGCCATCGTGGCCGGCGGGGTAGCTGCGCTGTTCGGTGGCAGGGAAGCAGTGCCGCAGAACTTCTGTGACGCGGCGGGCGGCCTCGGGGGACGCGGCGACGATACGGACCTCGGCCATCCCTGCCGAAGGCATCGGTTCTACAGGTCTCATGCCAGCCTCTTTGCCAGGCGGGTGAGGTGCCCACGGGGTGAGGCGAAGGCTCACACCTACCGCCGCCAGTCATTGGCGTCCTCACCGCCCTTATCGTGCTGTCCGCGGCGAGTTGCCGATGGACGGAGGGATGAACCGGCCGGACCCACCGCCGGTCTTCCTGCTCCGGCAAGGCATCGCTGCCGTGAAAGCTCGCGTTCCTCTCGCTTTCACCGAGAGGGATACCGGCAAGCGGTGGGAGCGCTCGAAATATCCCGATGGGTTCACCGTACTCCGGCCGACGGTCCACCGAACCCACACGAGACCAGGCGTTCGTGGGGGCGGCCCGTGTGCCCTATCGCCCTCGGCGGTCGGGGCGTGAGAAGAGGTCCTCCAGCGCTGCGGGGGGTGTCGGTGAGGGCACTTGGGTACACCACCCCTGCCAACGCTGACCACGACCGCCGCGTCGGACCGCGCGCCGACGGTACAGACGACCGCGCCGAGGGTCGTGAGCGCGTCGCTGAGCTCAGTGATGATCACGTTGCTGACCTCGGCATCACCGGCCGGCAACCGGCCATACCGGCACTGAAGGCGAGGCGGGCCGAGCCGGGGCGGCCGCCCTCGCTCACTGGGTGACTGCGGTGAGCAAGTCGGCTCCCGGAAGCTCTGCCGACGCGGTAGTGATGTCGGTGAGGGGCTCTCGCGAAGCCGACAAGGCGTTGCGCATGTCGGCGGCATGCTCCCAGCGGCGTGCTGCTCGATGCTGCTCATGGTGTTCGGCCATCGCGTACCCGATCACTTCGCGCGTCGCCAGGTCGATGACGGTCGCGAGATACCACCAGCCCTCGATCGTCGGCAGATAGGTGATGTCGCCGACGAGCTTCTTGCCCGGCCGGGTGGCGGTGAAGTCGCGGTGGACCAGGTCCGGGGCCGGTGCGGCCTTGGTGTCCTGCTGCGTCAGGTGGCGGCGCCTGCGGCGGGTGACGCCGCGGATGTCGCGCTCGCGCGTGATCCGCTCGACCTTCTTCCGGTTGATCGCATAGCCCTTGCGCCGCAGCGCGGCGTGCACGCGCGGGGCACCGTAGGCACCCCGTGAGGAGGCGTGGATCTCGCGGATCTCCTCGGTCAACTCGTCCTTCGCCAGCTGCCGTTCGGCCGCCGGCCGGGCCGCCAGCCAGGAGTAGTAGGTGGAGCGGTTGATCCCCGTGACGCGGCACAGCAGGGCCACGCTGTAGCCGCCGGGGTTGGTCTCGGCGGCCTTCTCCGCGTCGATGAAACGGTACAGCGTGCCTATTTCATCGTCTCCTTCGCGAAGAAGGCCGCGGCTTTTTTCAAGATCTCGATCGTCTGCTGCTGTTCCCGGCTCTCCCTGCGCAGCCGCTGGAGCTCTTCCCTCTCCGCCGTGGTCAGCGCGCCGGGCGCCCCCTCGCCGCGGTCAGTCTTCGCCCGCTTCACCCAGCCGCGAAGACCTTCGGGACTCACGCCAAGTTCCCGGGCGACCTCGGTGACATTGCGCCCTGACGAGAGGACCAGTGCCACCGCGTCCCGCTTGAACTCCGACGTGTACCGCTTGCTCATATTGCTCTTGCCACTCAACCTGGGCTGCTTCCTCCGGGACCGATCCGTCCCAGTGTCAGGCTGTCCACTTCAGAGGGGGAACTTCAGGGGAACTTCACGCACAGGCCTCATCCGCCGACCGTCGCCCCGTGAGCACCAGACAGCCAACAACAAACAAGGCCCTGGTTTGTGACCAGGGCCTTCGTCATGGAGCGGGTGACGAGAATCGAACTCGCGCTCTGAGCTTGGGAATCACCGTTGCTCGGTGGGATCGTCAGCTATCTGACCTGCGGGAACGCTCTCATGGGCGGCTCTTGGCGGTGATCCGGTCGTACTCGTTCTGACCGCTGTTCACCGCTCCGAAGGGCATGGTTGGGGCACGGTCGGCTCAGCTTGAATGGGCAGGTTCTTCCCCGCCAAGGAGTCGAGCGGCGTCCCTATTGCGTTGCGTCGCAACTCTTGCAGCGGCTCACAGCCGCCCGCTCGAGGTTGCCCTGGGTGGCGCGGAGCGGGCTGGAGGGCGCGAGACGACGCCATGCCCCGGGTGAGGGGGTGAGCACCCAGCCGTAAAGGGGTGGCCGGATGTCGGCCGGGACGATGTGCATGCAGCCGGGAAGGTGGGCCTTGCCGCTGGCGTGGATGATGATCGCAGCCACCGGCCAGCCGTTCCAGTCGCTGGTGGGTGCGCTGCCGCGGGGTGCGCGCGGAGCGCAGTCTGCGCAGTTGTGCATTTCATGGCGTTCGCAGTACTGCATGGTCCTCACCCTGTCAGGTTTCGAGCCGTTGCTCGGTGCGCTCGAGCCAACTTCGGTACCAGTACGCGAAGTCATGCCTGGTCGGCTCGATCCCTCGGTCCATCGGTCTCAGATCCTCCCAGATGGCACCTCGGTGCGGGCCCGTCATCACCATCAGCGACGCATAGCCGCATCCCTGCTCGCTGAGGAACACCGCGCCCGCCTCCTGCGCGTCATACAGCTCCTCGTAGCGCGCATCCCAGGCCGCGTACGCGCGGCGGAACTCCTCGTCGGACGCAAAGGCGCCCTTCTCGGGCTCCTGCGCCTCGAGCGCGGCAAGCTCACTTTGCAGCGCCTCGGCCAGGAAGGGCCGTCCGGCGAACTCGGCGGTGGTCGGCTGCCCGGAGAAGGCGAGCCCGATGCCGCGCCACTGCCACCCGCCGTCGCCCAAGGTCGGTGTCATCAGGCCGTAGCCGGGGCCGGCTCCCCCTCCTCCGACATGGAGGAGAAAACTCCGATACTGCGCGGGCAGACCCACGCCCAGGTCCGCCTCCAGCGCCCGGAGCTGTTCCTCGCTCATGACCGGACCGAGGCGAAAGCCATGCCCCTGTGCCCCGAAGACTTTGCCCGCTCCGGAGTGTTCGGTGAGCCGGAGTACCCGCTCCCGCACTCCCGCCCACGTGTCGTCACTCATGGGTACACGCTAGGGCGACGCGCACCGCACCGACACGGAATTCACCGTGGAGCACGAGTGCCCAGCGCACGTTGTCCTCTGCCGTCGCCGGCGTAAGCGCTCGCGACAGCAGGAACCAGGTCGGCGGGCCCGCCGACCATACGCGGCAAGGGCGCCGACTGCACTGGCCGAGACCCACCCGAGAGGTCCAGACATCAAAGAGCCCCGGGCCGCTGACCAGGGGCTTTTTCATGGAGCGGGTGACGAGAATCGAACTCGCGCTCTGAGCTTGGGAATCCCTCAGTACATTGAGGTGTATATGGTGGCTGACCTGTGGAAATGTCTGCTGGTGAGGCTGTGTGACGGCTTTCGACGTGCCCCCTGGTGACCGCTGTTCACCGCCCCCACTGGCACGTTGTGGCACGGCCTGCTCGGCGCGGCGACATCGGCCGGGTCGCCCGGCTTCCAGGCGCACTGTGGCCCAGGTCATACGTTGCGAATCGATGACTTCTGCGTTCGTCGCCAGTCATACATGCGACAACACCCGAACGAGGAAGGCCCGCCATGACCCAGACGCTCAGCGCCCGCCCGCCCGCCGCCCGCACCGCGGCCGTCCCCTCGCCCGCGTCACGGGGGTTGTTGGCCGGCGCGTTCGTCGCGGGCCCGCTGTTCCTCGGGGCAGGCATCGTCCAGGGGCTTACACGGGAGGGCTTCGACTTCACCCGTAACGCGATCAGTCAACTCGCCCTTGGTGACATGGGGTGGATCCAGACGGTGAACTTCCTGCTCACCGGTGCCCTGTTGTTCAGCGGGGCGATCGGGCTGCGCCGGGTGCTGCGAGGAGAGCCGGGCGGCACCTGGGGACCGGTCCTGATCGGTGTGTTCGGTGCTTCGTTCCTGGCCGCCGCAGCCTTCAGGGCCGACGCCGGGGCCGGCTTCCCCGTCGGCGCCCCCGAGGCGCCCCCGATGAGCGCGCACGGCGCCGTCCACATGGGTGGCGGGATGATCGGCTACCTCGCGCTGTGCGCCGCGTTCCTCGTCCTGGCCCGTCCGCTCGCGGCCCGGGGTCACCGCGGCTGGGCCCTGGCCTCCCGTGTCGCTCCGGTCGCTGTCCTGGCCGGGTTCATGGCCTCTGCCGCCTCTGTCCTGGCGTTCACCGCCGGAGCGGGCCTCGGCCTCTGCTGGCTGGCAGCCGTCACGGCCCGACTGCTGACCGAAGCGTCGCCGGACAAGCACTAGCCAGGCGGTGATCCAGCCGCCAACGCTCGAAGACAGCAAAATCATTTCGCTCGACAGACAGGACATCCCATGACCGACGCTGTGAAGGGCCCTGCCAGCTACTTCCCCTCGATCGAGAAGAAGTACGGCCGTCCGATCTCCGAATGGAAGAGCCTCGTCCGCTCTTCGCCGCTGACCAAGCACATGGAACTGGTTGCCTGGCTCAAGTCCGAGCACGGTCTGGGCCACGGCCACGCCAACGCCTTGGTCGCCCACACCCTTGCCGAGGACAGCGGCCAGTAACCAGGGCTCGACCTCATTCGGGAATTGCGGCATTCCCGTCGAGGGGAGCGGATCTGCAAGCCTCGACCTGAAGCACCGCGAGGGAGCTCATGGCGGGCGAATGGCACGCGGACCATGAGAGGTCAAGACAACAAAGAAGCCCCCGGCCGCCGGCCTGGGGCTTCTTTATGGAGCGGGTGACGAGAATCGAACTCGCGCTCTGAGCTTGGGAATCAACGGTTCTTGGACAGCCAAAGTGGCTCTGGCCTGCATGTTTGGCCGGGGTGGGCGAGGTTGGTGTGGTCTCTGGGTGCTGTGCTTGACCGCTGTTGTCCGCTCCGAAGGGCACGGATGGGGCACGGCGACCGAGGGGGCAGCCTCTGTCGCGAACCGCATTCCTGTTGAGCGGTCGGCATCCGTCAGGCCATCAGTCCTCGTGCGGGGCCTCAAGCTCGTGGAGTCGTTCCCCGATGTCGTCGGCCCACGCCTGTGCCCACTGGCGCAGTCCGGCGATTGCCTGCTCGTCGAGTCCATAGGCGGCGAATTCCGTGTCGTCGATCCAGTCGGCTCCGCTCAGCCGAGCTTGAAGCTCGCTGAGATCGAAGGAGTCGCGGGCATGGCGCCGGCCGAGTTCTTCGAGTCCGAGGGGGCTCCAGCGGCCCGTGGTGGCCTGCACATCGATCAGATCCCTGGCGAGTCCGCGGTCGGACAGCGCGCGGACCTTGGTGCCGACGACATCTTCGAGGGACAGCACCAAGCCGTGCTCGGTGTGCACGGGCGGTTGCCAGAGTGCTTCCTTACGTCACGGACGGCTGACCAGTGTGCGCAGTGTGGGCCAGAGGCCGGCGAGAAGGTCCCGGTCGAGGTACTGGCCCAGGTCGGCGTGCCGACCCTCGGCCAGGACGATGCGGTAGTAGCTCATCCGCAGGCGGGGCCGGTCGAGGTCGAACGTGGTCAGCCCCGACCATGCAAGGTGGAGCGGCAGATGCACTGGGCCGTGCTGGGGGCCGGCAAGCTCAGAGAGCGCTGCGTGCAGGCGCCGGGCGAACTTGGCACGACGGAGATCGGAAAGGCCGGGTTGTGACCATAAGTCGATTATCCAGGAAGAGGCTCCTGGTGCTGCCTCACTCGGCGACAAGGCGCCGCAAACAAGGAACGCGGCTGTGGCCCGGCGGCCGCAGCGGTTGTGGCCTTCTGCGTTGTCCCATCAGACCAGCGAGGGTTCGCATTACCACCTGATCGATCTCCTCGGACAGGTTCCTCTCCGGACTGTCGAATCCGGCCATCGCGTGGTCGCCAATATTCCGCGACTGGACACCCACCTGGTCGTCATCTAACACGACGAAGGCTTCGGCTGGGTGTTTATCGGCCCCTACGACGGCGTGGGCGACCCGGAGCACTTCAGATAAGAAATCAGGGCGTCTGAATGTAATCACTTCATTTTCTACTGGAGGTGAACTTCCAAGATGTCGATTTCACGCGCACACCACTTCACTACGAAATTCGCCCTGTCCTCAGGGAGAATGTCAAGCACCTGACGCAGTTTGGTTTCTCCGATTTCTCCTTTGCGGGCACGCGAAATTGCTCGATAGATGGAGCCTCGCTGGCCAGAAGTGAACCGCTTCCTGGTCCCGATCACTAGCTCCAGCAGGCGATCCCCACCCAACATTACGTTAAGAATCCTCAGGAATAGCTGATCGCTGTCCTCAGGGATCGAATCTGTTTCATCGTGTTCCCATCTGTGCATCCTCACCGTCTTCGCCCAGGGAGTTGGCGCTGCAAGTAGGAGTTCCAACATTCGCGCTACCTCCTTGCGCCAACCCTCCGGATTCGCCGACTCCGCGTCGCTGACTTCTTCAATCCCTTCAAGGGATTGCCCTCTATAGGTCATGAAGGTGTACAGATTTTCGGGGCTCGATGCAGCCGCCATTTTATGGTGACCGTCCTCGAAGATCACTTTCACGCCATGTCGCGAAACTACTTCATCAAGCGTGCACCTCCCCTTCTGGTACATTTTCACGGCGAACCAAGGTCCAGAAATGCAGAGATCTTCAACCTCCTTTTCGAAGGTATCAACAACTTGATTTTCCACTTCGTTCCAGTAGTTGCCGCCGCGGTCGTCGGCAGTTCCTGTGTAAGCCGTTAGGCTCAAGGCAAAGGCGAGACATTCAGTCTTGTCCGGCATCGCCGTGATTGAGGTAATAATCTGATCGGCAATCACTGGATGCAACTCAGCGGGCGCCTTCAAAAGGCCCCTAGCAGCAGATGAAAGCGAATACTTCTGCCTATCTTCAGGAATCGATCCGGCAAGAATCATCTGAAGGAAGTTGTCTGTGACGCTACGCAAAACGGCTGGGCGTAGATCCATGAACTCGACCGACCGCGCACAGAATGATGTGATTGCTATCCGGGCGCTACGATCGGACTCCTCTTTAACTTTTTCAAGTAGCGCCAGGATTGCCCCGTTCGACCCATCAAGGAGTCTCTCGTCGAGTGTCTGAATCGCGAGCTGCGCGATTACATCCCACTCTTGCACCCGCAATTTGGAATAGAGAACATCCAAGATCGAACTGACATCGCTGCATTCGCGTACGATCTGTCGTGCCGCAAAGTACTCGAGAAACGTGCGATGCGTAAAGGCGTAAAGATTGTTTCCTGCTATGTCTGTTCCTACGTCCGTCAGCACCCATGCGCGCCCACGGCAGTATTCTACAAACTGGCGTGCGGCGTCCTGGGCGGAATCGAAGTCCTCGTAGTATCGATCGTGGAGATAGCTGGTCGTGAACTGAACCAGTCTTTTCTCTGTGATTCCAGATGCGCCGTCGCTACTCTGCATCAGATTAAGCGCGAGAGCGAACATGGCATTCTGCATACCCCGCTCGAACGGCTTCTCTACGAGGATGCCACGAGAGGAATCCCACCTCTCGAAGAGAAACTCTGAGCAGCGTCGATACAACTCGGGCCTGTTTCGCGGAATATACCCAGCGCCCCTATATAGGGCGCACATGAGCCCCAGCATTAGCGGATTGCCGCCGAGGTCGTCTGCGTGTGAAAGCTCGTTGAGGAAGTTTTCAGCGAGCCTAGTGCGCTCGGGTTGACCTCCAGAACGCATCAAACCGAACCAGTTTCGCACGTAGGATTGGCGCTGGCCATAGGAAAAACTACCCAACGTCAATACCTCAAAGAGATCTGCGTCGAGAGGCGACAGGTCGTATCCAACCTTGCGCGAAGTGACCATGATCGGAGTTCCTGGATAGGCCAGCGAAAAGGCTTCGACTGCGCTAACCATATCTTGACGCAGGGCGGTGTTCGTCAATTCATCCATGCCATCAAAGATGACGGCGGCGCGAGAGTTGAGGAGAAGATATTCAATGCAGCCTTCCGGTGCCGGCGTTGAATAAAGTGCACCGCAAATCTTTTCAATGTACTCCACGATTGAGACTCGTGAGTTTTGGAAGTATTTCGCATAGTCACGCATGACGACCTTGAAAGGCGCCTTTGCGGCTGATCCGCGGTTCCTTCCTCGGGCCAAGTCAACGCAAAGTTTCGTAGCCAGAGTCGATTTGCCTCCGCCGGGATCTCCGAGGATGACCACGCGGGGGTAGATTTCAAAGATGTCCTTGGGTAGAAGCGGAGTTTCTCTGTGAAATCTTTCCTCGTTATCTCCCTCCTCTTTTAGGGTTGCTTGCACATAGATTCGATCGATGGCGATGCGACTACCCGAGTCAATTTGTGGAGGTCTAACTTTGTTCTCGGTCAGTGCAACCTGTCGACTGAAATGTTTATGAAATTCGTCATAGGTACGCAGATCATCAATCTTGCAAATTAGATCACAGTTTCGTGTGCTTGCCGCAGCTTGCGCTGAAACGACCCTTGCTGATGTTAGTGAGACCTTCTTCTCGGAATTTAGCTCTGCAAGTTTTAACGTGACAGCTGCGGAGAGATCGTCAAACAGGGCGTCGGAAACTGCCTGTAGATCATTTTGTGGAACAGTGCGATAAAGCCTCATGGATTCATTTAGAGACTTCCGTAATGCGGCAATTTCGCTTTTCTTGTTGGCGGACGTTGCGATGGAAAGTCGCAAGGTCAATTGTTCAAACTCTCCTGACTGGATGAATTGGGTAATCTTTTCTCGGGATGCGGGAGTTAGGTTGGGGATCTGCTCAAGTGCGACAGAGTGAAATGCGCTGGGTCCGGCCTTTATGGCGTTGCGAGCGGCAATCCTGTTCGCGATACCACCACCTGCCTGTCTCAAAAATCGGCCAGCAAGCGTTCCCAAAGTGGAACCTACGGCTCGACTCGCAGCCATCGAAATCGGATCCAAGGTGTCCCCCCCCGTATTCGGTATGCCGATCAACTGATCGGCAGTCTAGGGCGGTGCGACCGGACATGGGCGTTGAGTTAGAGGATTGCCTCAAATCGGTTGGCTGAAGCCGTGGAACCGGCCGCCCACTCACAGAGGCTTTCTCCCGATCACGGTGCTCGCTCCAACCTCGCGACCGGTGCAGCCGGGGCCAGAACGGGGCGACGGCAGGAGTGCCCAGGCGCTGGCGGCGAGCTGTGAATGCGGGCCAGTAGAGCGAGCCACCTTGATGAAGTGTGGAGAGCCGTACAGCGCTCGGCTCAGGCACCTGGCGCAACCTGTGCCCGGCATGGCCGCCGACCGCGCCTTGTGGGCGCGCGGCCGACGGTGTCCCGTTCTCAGGCCGCAGCTGCGGCCTCACGTCCCCTGCGAGTGCGCCGGTGGAGGATCTCGTCGAAGGTGGCGCGGGCGCCAGTGGGGTCGATGTAGTGCATGGCCAAGAGGGCGGCGATGACGGCGCCGACGAGGTCGTTCTGCACTTCGGACCAGGCGTGGTCGTCGCCGCAGGTGGTGAGGCCCTTCAGGCCGTGCAGGGCCTCGCCAGCTTCCTCGGCGACCTTGCCGAGCTGGAGGCTCTTGAGCTCCTCGTCGGGCAGATGGGCGCCAGCCGCTCGGCAGACGGCGGAGAGCTTCTCGATGTTGTCCCACAGGGTGTCCACGTCGGACCTCCGATCGATGGGTTCGGCTATTCCTGAGCGGGTCGTCCGAGCTGGCGTACGGTCCATCCGGCCATGCGCCAGGCGTCGCCGTCGATGAGGTTGCGGAGGTCGACGATGACCGGGTCCGCGACCAGTGGGGCGAGGGCCTTGGGGTCGGCCTCGCGGAAGTGGGGCCATTCGGTTGCCAGGACGATGAGTTCGGCGCCCTGGACGGAGTCGTCGAGGGTGTCGGCGTAGTCGAGTTCGGGGTGGCGGCGCAGTGCGGTGGGTACGGCGTGCGGGTCGTGGACGGTGACGATCGCGCCGTGCTGGTGCATGAGGGCGGCGATTGCCAGGGCGGGGGATTCGCGGACGTCGTCGGTGCCGGCCTTGAAGGAGGCGCCCCAGACGGTGACGCGTACGCCGTCGATCGGGCGGCCGAGGGTCTGCTCGATGAGCTTCAGGGCAGCCGTGGGGCGGGATTCGTTAACCTGCTCTGCCGCCCGCAGGAGGGTTGCTGCTTCGGTGGCTCCGAGGGTGCTGGCTGAGGCGGTGAAGGCGCGGACGTCCTTCGGGAGGCAGCCGCCGCCGTAGCCGGGACCGGCGTTGAGGCCGCCGCGGCCGATACGGGGGTCGAGGCCGATGGCTTCGGTCAGTTGCTGGACGTCGGCACCGGCGGCGGTACACATGTCGGCGACGCCGTTGATGAAGGAGATCTTCATGCCGAGGTAGGCGTTGGCGGCGCCCTTGATGAGTTCGGCAGTGGCGGGGTCGGTGACGAAGAGCGGGATCTGGTTTCGCAGGAGCGGTGCGTAGACCTCCCGCACGACGTCCTCGGCGCGGGCGGAAGGGACGCCCACGACGATCCGGTCGGGCCTCAAGGTGTCCTCGATGGCGTGGCCCTCGCGGAGGAACTCGGGGTTCCAGACGACCTCCACCTCGTCTCCATCTGGGGAGAGGCGGGCGAGGAGAGCAGCGAGGTCGCGGGAGGTGCCGACGGTGACCGTGGACTTGCCGATGATGACGGTCGGGCGGGTCAGGTGTGGGGCGAGTGCACGGGCGGCGCCGAAGACCTGCCCGGTGTCGTAGCTGCGGCCGTCCGCGTCGATGGGTGTGCCTACGGCGAGGAAGTGGACGTCGGCGAACTCGGCGGCTTCAGCGAGGCTGGTGGTGAACCGCAGCCGCCCGGATGCGGTGTGAGTGGCGAGGAGTTCGGGCAGCCCCTCCTCGTAGATGGGGCTCTCGCCGGCGTTGAGGCGGTCGATCTTCGCCTGGTCCAGGTCCACGCCGATGACCTCGTGGCCGATCTCGGCCATGGCGGCGGCGTGGGGGATGCCCAGGTGACCGCAGCCGATGACGGATACGCGCATGGGGCCGAAGCTCCTTTCCCTGTTCTCGCCCGCCCGGGGAGTCCGGGCCGGCCGGGTGCGTCACGCTAGCGCCACTACTCGGCCCAGTCCTCTTCGTGCAGGTGGATCAACCGGACTGCTGATTCAACAGATTGACGAGCGCGGGCAGAGCCTCGGCGGCAGTCGCCCGGCACACCAGGTCGCCGTCCTGGGGCCCTTCCAGCGGGTACGGCATGAACTGGCCGTCGTACCAGAAGCCCTCCGGATCCAGGTAGACGACCTGCATGCCGCGTTCGCGGGCGCGGACCTGGACCTTGCGCCGGTCGGCGTGCAGGCCGACGACGAGGAGGGCCTTGGCGCCGTCGACCCACTCGACGTCGGGCACCGCCTGGTCGTACCGGCGCATGAAGCACTCGTCGAGCCCGGTGCGGGCGGCCAGCACGTCGAAGTTGTTGGTGATGACCGGACCGACGAGATGACCGGCGTCCTTCAGCTCCTTAAGCGCCCACATGGCCGGGGTGGGCTCGGCGAGGAAGCAGGCGCGGAACATCTCCACGAACTCCGCAGTCTTCTCCTCCGGCTCGGTCAGTACCTCGTGGAGGAGCGTGTCTGCCGTCGGGGAGAGAGTGAAGCGGTGTTCACGCGGCTCATGACCTTGGCGGTCGGTGACCCGGTAGATCTCGTGGAGCCGGTGCAGGGGCGGAATCCCCGCCTCGACGGATGTGCCGCAGCCGATCTCCACCTGGAAAGGCCGCAAGTCCGCGAGCACGGACAGGTCCGGGACGCGGGTCGGCGTGCCGGGGCGGTCTTTGAACCGGATACCGGTGGACAGTACGTTCCACGGCAGTTGCCGGACGGAGGGCGGAGGCGCGTAGGCCACGGAGGCGATCTGCACGTCCAGGCTCTGGTAGCCGGCTGGAAGGATGCGGCCCGCGGCGGCGTCCTGGGGGTGGACGTCGTGCTCGGTGATCCGGCACTTCAGATCCCGCCGTGTCCATAAGAATCCGCCGGGGGCCTCCCTCCAACCACCGGCGGCGAGCGAATCCAACAGGGTGTCGTGGTGCGCGGCGATCTCACCGGCCGGTGCGGACGCGGAGTGATAGAGGTACAGGTCGGTCAAGCCGATGGCCGGAGCCGCCGTGGTGGGTACCAAGCCGTACCGGTAGCGGTAGTGGATGATCCGCCGCCGGGCGTCGTCGGAGGCCGCCCAGCCGGATTGGCCGGCCGTGGCCTTCTCCTGGGTGCGGCGCCAGATGCCTTCCTCGATGTAGCGGGGACGGTCGGCGTCGCCGAAGTACGTGTTCCAGACCTGCTGCTGCTCGGGAACGAGCTGGTCGATGACGATGTACGGGATGTCCACGAACCCTCCCTGGAGAATCACGCGTGGATGTTCCAGATGTCTGACGGGGGTGCAGGCCGTCCCGCTCCGGGCAGCCGAAGCCGCGAAGCTGCGCGGAGCGGGGCGGTTCTTTCAGCGCCGCTTGACGAGAGAGCGGCGTGGGAGGCTCCGGCGGCCGGGCACGGGCAGGCGGCCCGGGCGCCGGAGCGGTCTCAGCGGTCGGAGGGCGGGCTCGCGTCCGGTGCGACGGCGGAGGGACGGTGACCGGCGCCGTCGAGGAGCGGGTCGGCGTGCTCACGCAGTGCCCAGGCCGGGCCCACCAGGCTGGCGACGGCCAGGAACGTGAGCGCGAGCCGGCCGCTGCGGTCGGACCGTACGAGGAGGGGCGCGGCGTGTCGCCGATGGCGGCGACGTGTCCTGGTCACGGGGTGCCGCCGAGGGCGCGTTCGTGGGCGTCAAGGAGGCGGCTGGTCTGCGCGTGCAACCGCTCCAGCTCAGTAGAGGTGAGGATGAGCGCGCCGTCGAGGGTCGAGCCGTCATCGAAGTGGAACTCGACGGGAACCGACCCTTGCCGGGCCCTCGGGTCGTAGACCGCGTCACGGCCGGGCAGCAGCGTGGCGTGGGTGGCCTTCACCGGCACGGGTCTGAGCGTCGTCCCGTCGGCAGGTGCTGACCACTGGGTCCCGCCCGCGGGCGGGCGCAGGTGGTAGGTCGTGGCGGAGCCCTCACCAGGGAGGGCGACCACGACCCCCACACGGTCCTCGCGGGCGCTGTCGGTGGCGAGGTCGCCAAGCCGGGGAACGAAGGGAGCTGCGGTACCTAACCCGGCTCCCTGCGAGGGAAGGTGGGGAGAACGTCGTCGCGTCATGCCCTGAAGTTAGGGACAGGGCAACCCTCGAATATGAGCCGGAGGAATACGACCCCTATCCGTCGAGGTGAAAGCGGTCGGACATGCGCCGCAGCTTCTCGCGCGTAGCTGCCCGTTCGGCGTAGACGATGCTGCGAAGCATTGAGCGGGCGATGGGGTGGTTCCGTACGAGCTGGGGCGCGATCCGCTCGGCGGTCTCCAGCTCGACCAGGGCCTTGGCCCGGTTCCCGTCCCACAACCAGGCTCGCGCGACATCCATGTGGTGGTGTCCCTGACGGGAGTTGGGCAGCGATCCCACCAGTCCCGGGCTGGTACGACGGTGTATCTCCAGCGCCTTGCCCTGCTTGCCCATTTCCAGGGCCACGCTGATCGCGTGGATCTGTACGTTCCCGGCGGAGAACGTCAGTGAATGCCGGTCGTACACCGGTGCCCCGACGTACGCGTCCATGCGTTCGGCGGCGTCCTTTGCGTGTCCGATGCGGTCCTCCGCCTCCGAGGCGCGGCCGGCTCGGGCGGCGGAGACCGCTGCCCGCAGTTGCAGTGTGCCCCAGGCCCGTACGGCCAGCGGATCGCCGCCTTCGTACGCCTGCTCCACCGAGGTGATCGCCTTGTCCGAGAGCGTCAGCGCGTCAGCCCAGTCGGCCGTGGCCCACATGTCCCAGACCCGCATCCAGTCCGCGACCGCAGGCAGCACCGGATCCCCGGACAGGCGGGCCGACCACGCCGCCCGCTCGCATGCCATGGCGACCAACTCGGGGTGCCCGAGGGCATGGGCGGCGGTGTGCGCGAACTTGCAGCACACCGCGTAGATGGCGTACGCCTCCTCACGCTCGTGCCCCTCCGACACTTCCGCCAGGGCCCGCGCCTCGCGGAACAGGTCCGGCAGGACGCGGAGGATCGCCACGTTGGAGGCGGTGTCCCGCAGTCGGTGGAGCCGCGTCACCTCACGCCACAGCTGTGACGTCGGCCGTGGAGTCCCGTCGAAGACGGGTGCGAGGTCGTAGCGGCGCAGCTCGCGCAGGATCGACGAGGCGGAAACCTGCCACTGGTTGTCTTCGGGGGAGCTGTTGTACGGGCGTCCGATCAGGTCGTTCGGATGGACGTGCAGCTCGGCGGCGACTTGGTTGAGCAGCCCGACCCGGTCCAGCTCGATCAGGCCCCGTTCCATCTTCGACACCCAGCCCTGCGACTTACCCAGGGCCGTCGCAAGGTCGGCCTGCGGCATGCCCAACCGCAGTCTCGCTCTGCGAACGCGCCTGCCGATCTCCTCGGCTTCCTCCAGCATCAGGACACCTCCCAGCCGCCGGACCACCCGGCGCGATCGCCGGTCCGTCCGTACAGAGTTCGTCACCAGTACGGTACCCATGACGCGGATCGCGTGTGAGGCGAGCTGCCGGGGCGTGGGTGTCACAGCTGTGTTCCCTGTCTCGCCATGAGCGGTTGGCCCAACAAAGGCTGGCGGGAACTTCGGCCTCATCAGCGATAGGTTCGCCCGAACCAGGTGCCAAGTCCTCTGCCGGCGCCGCCATGCGGCAGAGGATCATGCTGGTGAGGAACAACCACGTCGCATTCCGCCGGAGGCAGCCAGTGACCGTCGTGACCCTCTTGCACCCTGGATCCAACTGCGGGACTTACCCAGTGAACAAAGCGGGTGTCCGGGAGTGTCAGGCCCGCGCGGTCAGGTTACTGAGGAGGACGCGCCTGTGGGCTGAGGCTCTCTCCGGCGGGAGATGAAGGTGGCCATAACCCCTCCAGGCTCGGTGAGCGCCTACAGCCAGCAGGGCCGGCTCGCCGACGGATACCAGGCGCTTCGTATCGCGGAGAGCTGTGCGGCACAGGACATCCGGCGCCCGGCCACCGGGAGCTGGTCGCGGACATGGCTGCCCGCGATCGTCGTCGTACGCTGCCTGAACTGCGCCTGTTCAGCCGTCAACTGGGAGTCCCCGCGTGAGTGAGCAGCCCGACCAGCCGGCCAAGAAGCCGTTTCTGTACGTTGTCGTGTGTGGGTCGGGCATCGCCGGTGACGTGGGTCGGCTGATCGCGGCGGCGCAGGACACCGGCTGGGAGGTGGGCGTCGTCGCCACGCCGCAGGGCCTGGGATTCATCGACGCGGCGGCCGTCGAGGCGCAGACCGGGTACCCGATCCGTTCGGCCTGGCGGTCTCCTGGCGACCCACGTCCACTTCCGGCTCCGGATGCGATCGCCGTCGTCCCGGCCACGTTCAACACGATCAACAAGTGGGCGGCCGGTATCTCGGACACCTTGGCCCTGGGCATCTTGTGCGAGTCGTACGGCTTCGGTACCCCCACCGCCGCCCTGCCGTACGTGAAATCCGCCCAGGCCGCCCACCCCGCGTACGCCGAGAGCCTGCGGAATCTGCGCGCGATGGGCATCCTGATCGGCTCCTACGAACCCCATCCCCCCAAGGCCGGCGGTGGCGCGGACTGCTTCCACTGGGAGGAAGCACTCGACCTGCTCACCCCCAGGGTGGCCGCCCAGGCGTGATCACCTCCGCCGAGGCCGAGAGGTAGCGGTGGGTGTGGCCGGTGCCGCAGGCTGCGGGGGAGCTACGGGGCGTGGAACGGTGCTGTGTGCCTGTGCCGCGAGAGCTCGCCGGCTTGGAGCGGGCCTTTGCGAGAGCCGTTGTACGCGCCAGGCCAGTGTGCGTGCTGGGGAGCGGGCGTCGTCGAGGGCGCGTTCGTCTGCTGCCTGCTGCAACAGGCGTCCGGGATCGTGTCCTGCGGTCTCTGCGTCGGCCAATGCGGTGGTGAGCGCATCGGTAGCGGGGTCGGCGAGGATCTGGGCGGCGTGGGTGGGTGTGGCCTGGCGGATGAGCTGGGCGTACCGGACTGCGATCTTCTGAGGCGGTCGATGCTGGCTGGCGCCAAGCAGGTGCCCGGATGAGGTTCGGTCGTAGGCGGTCTGGAGGTGGAGCAGGGTCTGGTGGGCGGCTGCGGTCTGCTGGTTGTGCTGTCGTTGGTCGTGCCAGCGGGCGGCGGCGATGACGGCGAGGAGCACGGCGTCGAGGAACATCGCCAGGAGGGCTCCGTCCTTGGGTGTTGGCTCATGGAGCATGGATTTCACTGCCCCGCGCAGGGCGCGGGCGTGGTGGTGTTCGGCGTGGATACGTGAACGGGTTGCCCGTTCGAAGGCGGAGGCCGCTGCGCGGAGTTCGGCACGGATGTTTGGCGGTGCGGTGAGGGCTACGGCGTCGAGTGCTTCGCCGAGGGCGGCCAGGTGGGCCTGGGCGGCTTCGGCGTCCGGCCGGCCGAGGTGGTGGGGGATGCGCTCTGTGGCTGCGGTGGCTTGGTGCCACGGATGCGGCCGGAGGTGTCCCTGGGGGTTGCCGACCGGAATGTCTGCTGCGGCGAGACGGCTCTGGATTTTCGGGAGGGAGAGGTCTGGCGACAGCGTGGAGCCGGAGAACCACACCGGTTCCCCTTCGGCGTTCGTGTCGTCTTCCAGGGCGACTTTGTAGCCGCGTGGTTCTCCGGAGGGGAAGTGCAGGACCTCGACGAGGACGCCGTTGGTGTGGGTGAGTAGTCCGAGGAACTCCTCGGTGTTGGTGGCGGCAGCCGCGGCCGTGCGGACGAGGGTGCGCAGGCGTATGCGGGCGGGCTTGTCGTGGCCGGTGCGGTGGGCCTTCTCCTGCTCGGCGCGGGTGGGCCGTTTCGCGGCGGTGCGGTCCCCGCGTACGACTTGGAAGAGGCCGTATTCCTTCTCGATGGCTGCGAGTTCGCGATCTGCGGTGAGGTAGTCGTTCCAGTGGCGTGCGGTGCGCAGGTCGCCTCGGACCTTGGTGGCGGCGATGTGGATGTGGTCGGGGGCGTGGCGGACGGCGACCCATCGGCAGCCGTCCGGGTCGTCTGTCGGTGCGATGCCGGTGGCGGCGACGACACGGCGGGCGATGTCCGCCCATTCGGCGTCGTCGAGGAGGCGGTCGCCGGGTGCTGCACGGACGGAGCAGTGCCACACGTGCTGCTTCGGGGCTCGGCCAAGTCGCTTGGCCTGTTGGACGCGTAGGTCGAGGTCGGCCACGAGGAGCTTCTTGGTGGCGGCGATGTCGTCGGTGCGGCCGGGGTCGGGTGCGAAGCCGTCCCAGGAGGCGACCAGGTGCGGGTCGGTGTGCTCGTTGGCCCGACCGGGGCCGTAGAGGTAGCGGATGAGGCCGGCGGTGCTCTTGCCGCTGCTGATCTTCGCGATCACCGTGGCCCCTTTGTGGCGGCGGCCTGGTTGGTGGCTGCTGCGATGTGGCGGACGGTGGTGCCGACCGTGCCGAGGAAGCGTTCCGCTCGGGCGAGGAGTGCGGTGTCCCCATGGTGTGGAAGGCCGCCGGAGTTGAGCTTCTTGGCGATCTGGTTGACGTTGTGGCCGATCTTGGCGATCTCACCGCGGAGGGCTGTGAGTTCGTCGATGTAGTCGTCGAGCTGAGTGCGCTGACCGGGCAGTGCGAGGTCTCCGTGGACGTGGGCCATGACGACAGCGCCGACGTAGTGGGCGGCGGCGATGTTCAGCGACCGGGCCACGGCGAGGATCTCTGTCTTCTCGTCGGTGCTGTAGCGGACGTCGACGCGTTCTTTGCGCTGGGTCTCTTTGCGCTGACGGCGGCGGGCAACTCGGTGCAGTGCGGCGGCTTCGGCGGCACGCTTCGGCAGCACGGTGCGGGTGGCGGTGTCGACGGGCTTGTTCCGGTCGGGCACCCCCTGGTGCCCGACGTCCTCCGCCACCCCTGGGGCGGAGGCATCTGCGTTGGACCGGCCCGTGGACGGTCCAATGTCATACCTTGCTCCGCCTGATGCCGGGGTGGCGGTCGGCTGCTGCTGTGATGACGAGGGTTCGCGGTCGAGGCCGTGCATGTGGGCTCCTGCAAGCGGTGGTGGAGGGAGAGGGCCCGTTCCTCCCGTGCTGATTCACGGGAGGAACGGGCTGGGGTGACGGGGGATGCGGGGTTCAGCCGTTGCTTGTGGTCACGGCGTCGAGTTCGACCTGCAGCAGGTCCTTGACCTCGTCCAGACGGCTCCGGGAAATACCGAAACCCTGGTCCCTGACGGTCTTCTCGATGTTGCGCCGCGAGGCACGGCCGGCTCGCCCGAGGGGAGCCGTGCGGCCGATGGCCACGGCCTGCTCCAGGGAAACGCTCGGCTGCTTGCTTCCCGGCTTACCGGGCTGCTGCGGGGCCTCCGCCTCGCGCTTCGCGAGTGGCTCCGGCACGTCGTCGTCGGTGTCCGTGGCGGGTGGCGGCGCGAGCTCGCTGGGCGTGTGCCCCTCGGAGGATTCGTGGCGGTCGTCGGTGTTGTGGCGGTCAGGGGTAGCGGGGCGCCGGGCGACGAGGAGATAGAAGTGGACGGCTCCGGCCAGGGCGAGCGGGGCGATGGCGGAGATGACTCCGACGGTGATGTCGTCGAGGGAGAGCCCGTTGTGGCGGGTCTGCTGGTTGAGGCGGATGGCGTGCAGGACGTTGGCCCAGATGCTTGTGGCGGTGGCGATGCCGACCAGCGCCGAGACATAGAGGCGGGCGGAGAGGGGCGCGGTCCGCAGGACGAGCAGGGCGCCGATCCCGATGGCGATGAACCCGTCGATGACGAGCGGGAAGGCATAGGTGAGCGCCCGGTGGATGTGGCTGGCGGCGGCCATCTGGCGCAGGGCGTCGTAGGACAGTGCGAAGGCGGCCACGGCCAGCAGCGACACACCCGTGCGGATCGCAGTGGCCAGCGGCAGCGGGGTGGACGGTGCCATGACGATGGTGGGGGAAGGCAAAGGGAAATGCTCCAGGGGTGCAGGGTGTGGCTGATGTGGCCCTGAGGGCGGGGGAGACCCGTCGCGACTCGTTGCATGCCTGGTCAGGGCAGGTACGGGTGGGGCGGTGATGTCGAGTCGACTCGTCACCGCCCCTCGACTCGTCACCGCGCTGACCTGCGCGGGGACGAGTCGCGACGGGTCGTGCCGGGTCAGGCCCCGGCTGTGGCTTCCGGTGCGGGTTCGGGGCAGTAGCGTGCCCAGGAGTCGGCGAACTGCTGGCGGGTGAAGCCCTTGGCCTGGACGTTGCCGTGGAAGCGGTGATTCGCCGAGCTGATGCCGTATTCCTGGAGCAGGATCTGCAGGCCCCGGGCGGTCAGGCCGTTGGCGGTGTACTCCGGCCAGGGGGTCTCGTCGTCCTTGTTGAGGATGTCGAGGAGTCGGCTGGTGCGGAGCATCGGCGGGTTGCCTTCGGTGGTGAAGGCGCGGCGGATGTCGGCCAGGAGACGGATGCCCAGGCTGCTGCGGTCCTGGTCCTGCTCGGCCTCGTGCTTGGCCATGACCCGGCAGGCGGTGCGCGCGAGGTGGGGCCACCTCCCGCCGGCGAGGTCGGCGACGGACACCAGCGGCTGCCAGGTGTCGGCCGCGCGGTCTTCGACCGGCATGGCGGGGGTCAGCTCCATGGCGTCGGTGTGGAGCGGTGCTAGCCAGGCGGCCAACCGGTCGCGCAGCGCGTGGAGGGGCGGGGTGTCGCGGTAGGTGCGGAACTCCGCCACCTTCTCGCCCGGCCTGCGGCGGCGCATCCGGATGACGATCGATCGGTCCATGATCGTGTCCGGCAGGTCACCGATGCCGGCGAGGGCCGCCATGGCGAAGGTGGGGAACTTCGCGACCTCGTGGTTGGGCCCGGAGACCCGGAGGGTGGGGCGGTTGCGCTGGTGCCCCGCGTTGAGCAGACCGCGCATCTCCTCGTTCTTCTCCGCGACCTTCGCGGAGCCGAAGAGGGTGTCGGCCTCGTCGACCAGCAGGGTGGGCGGTGTGGCGGTGATCGACCGGAACACTGCGGCGGCCGACGCGTTGACCGTGATCAGCGGATCGTGAACGCTCTCGGTGATCACGTCCAGCAGCCGCGACTTGCCGCACCGCTTCGCCGGCCCCACGACGGCCAACCGCGGAGCGTGCTGCCACGCGGTCTGCAGGTGCGTGGCCGCAACCCACAGGGTCACGGCCGTGAACGCTTCCTTGCTCGGCAACACGACGTAGCGGCGAATCTGCTCCCGCAGCTCCGCCAGCACCGCCTCGCCCTCGGACTCCGGAGCGGGTTCGGGCTCTTCTGCGGACGGCGGTACGGGCTTGGTGGGGCGGCCGGGTATGGCCACCGGCGGCCACACGGCGGTGGTCGGAAGGGATGGCGTGCTCTGGGCGGGATCGTCCATACTGGACATGTAGCTCCTCCGCTTGCGGGCCAATGGGACGGCAATCCCGGCCTCGCAGGTCAGTCGTTCAGGGATGGGCGGCATGAGGTTTGCGCTTTGAGCCCCTCGGTGTTGCGTCACCGGGGGGCTTTTTGTATGTCGGGGCTGGTTGAAGGCATGCCTCAGCGGATCGGTGCGGTCTGCTGGGGTGCTTTACGGTACCACGGACTATGCGGATCGCATAGCGCTATGCGATCCGCAGAACGGATGTTAATCTTGTTCCATGCCGCAAAACCGGCGGTACACGCAGTGAACGGGAGGAGGGGCAATGCCGGATGACGAGGGAACCCCCGAGGGGGTGCTCCTCAGCGGCGAGGAGAACGCCGCCGTGCGGGTCAAGCTGGAGCGCGAGAAACGCGGCTGGAGCACCACCACGCTGTCCGACCGCATGAACGACGTCGGCTTCGACATGAACCCGTCTGCGGTCTGGCGCATCGAGAACCGCAAGCGTCGGATCAACCTCGACGAGGCCATCGGCTTCGCCGAGATTTTCGGCGTCCCGCTCAGCAACTTCGTCGGGCCGCCCAGTCTGGCGACCATGGGCCGGGCCATGGAGCTGATCGACAACGTCGTAGCCGCCTACAGAGCCTCCAACCGTGCCAACCACGAGGCACGGAAGGCCCGCGACCAGCTCGACGCCTATCTCGCCGAACACCCGGACATCCGTAAGGAGGCTGACGTGATGGTCTCCAACGCCATCGCCACCGAACTGATGAAGAGCAACGAAGAGTACGGCCCCGCCTCCGACGCATAGCGGCTCACTCCACCTGGCGCAGCGGGAACGCAAACCCTCGCTGTGGCCGTCCTGCCCATCCCATCCCTGAACGACACGAGGCCAGGCGCGGGGTTGCCGCCCCATCCGTCGGCCGGAACCGGAGCACTCACTTGCGCCATTCGGCGATACCGCACGCCCCTGTTCAGCGCCCACGACCGCAGGGGGAGGTGACCACTACCGACACCCTCCTCACCGTGGAGCAGGCCGCCGAGCGCCTCGGCACCGGCGTGCGCTTCATCCGGCGACTCATCCAGGAGCGCCGCATCCGCTACGTCAAACTCGGCAAGCCCGTACGGATACCCGAGAGCGCCATCGCCGCGTACATCGAGGAACGCACCGTTCCGACTCTCGGCGACGCGCGTTCCCGCTTCGGGAAGGCCGCCTGATGGCGGCCCGCAAGCCGCAGCGGCGGCGCGAGTTCGGCACCGTTCGTCAGCTCCCGTCGGGGCGGTGGCAGGTGCGCTACTGGGCCCCGGACGGCAGCCGCCGCACCGCCCCGGAGACCTTCGAGACGCGTACCGATGCCCAGACCTGGCTCACGCTCACCCAGGCGGACATTGAGCGCAAGCACTGGGTGGACCCCGACGCCGGATCGGTCAACTTCGAGACGTACGCCATGAAGTGGGTCGAGGAGCGCGGGCTCTCCGCCACCACGGAGGAGCTGTACCGAAGGCTCCTGCGCCTGCACCTGCTGCCCGAATTCGCCACGGTGAACCTGGACGACATCACGCCGCCGGGCGTGCGCACCTGGCGGGCCGAGCGGTTGGGGGCGACCGGTGCGACGACCGTCGCCAAGTCCTACCGCCTCCTCAAGGCCATCATGGAGACGGCGACCGACGACGAGCTGATCCGCCGTAACCCGTGCCGGATCAGGGGCGCCGGCAGCGAGAAAGCCAAGGAACGCCCGACGGCCACCGTCGAACAGGTCGACGCGCTCGCCGACGCCATGGGACCGAGGTGGAGGCTGATGGTCTACTTCGGCGCCTACGGGCCCATGCGCCCGGAGGAGCAGGCTGCCCTTCGACGGCCCGACGTCACGCTCGAACCCCTCGCGGTCAAGATCCGTGACGCCGCACCTGAGCTGACCACCGGCCGTCGTGTCGAAGGCGACACGAAGTCGGCCGCAGGAAGGCGAACCGTCTTCCTCCCGGCCTTCCTGTACATCGAGGTGAAGCGTCACCTCGACTGGTACGCCGAGAAGGAACCCGACGGGCTCCTGTTCGTCGGCGAGAAGGGCGCTCCTTTTCGTCGGTCCACCTTCGGCCGCAAGTGGCGCAGGGCCCGATCCAAGGTCGGCCTGCCGGAAGGCTTCCGCTTCTACGACCTCCGCCACACCGGCCACACCCTGTCCACCCAGTCGGGAGCCACGCTCAAGGACACGATGGTCCGCGCTGGCCAGTCCTCGGAGAAGGCGGCGCTGATCTACCAGCACTCCGATGGTGAGCGGCAGCGGGAGGTTGCGTCGGGCATCGACGCCCTGGTGCAGGAGGGACGCCGGAAGATGGAGGAAGCGCGCCGCTTGGCTGCACGAGAGAAATAGGCGGACGTGGGCAGGGCCGGTCGGCCCTGCCCACGTAGCCGTGACGCTTGGCCTCCAGCTGGCTTTTGGCCTTCTCGCAGCAAGAAGGGCGATCGGGTTCTTCAGCTGAGAAGTGCCTCGATCGCATTTCGAAGTGATCCGGCGAGCGAGGTCAGGGACGTGGCGGACCCGAGCGCGAGGCTCAGCATCTCCAGGGTCTCGGTGAGGCGGCGCCCGTCCGGCGTCGGCTCGCGTAGCTCCTCGTCAATTCTGGCTACGGCCTGGCGGCAACTGTCGATGCTGTGCACTTCGTCAGCGTGTGTGTCGAGGGCAGCTACCAGCTCGGCGAGTCTGGCCTGTGCAGCCAACAGCCTGGGATCGTCTGCTGCAGTCCCCGAGACTTGGACTTGGCGCATGTCACCACCGACTCTGCCGGTGTTGACCTGGTTGCCGCTGCCGGTGACGTTGGTGCCACCACCAGCGTTTGCTCGCCCGAATCTCATGATCAACCTGCCTTCTCGGTTCTGTTTGCCGGACCGCCAGGCATGGGGCCTTGTTGCATGCCGCCGCCCATATTGCCGGTGTTGACCTGGTTGTTGTCGCCGCTGATGAAGTTCTGGGTGATGGCGATGGCCTGACGTTTGAACTCGCCGGTCGCCAGACCGTGGTCGGCGAGAAAAGCGCTCACCGTGCTGAACATCCGCGATTGCAGGATCGACACGTAGCGCTGCACGTCCTCGGTCTGGTGCATGTCCTCAGTTGTCTCCCGACCGCAGTGCTCTCTCAGGCTCACCGGCCGGCCGTCGTCTTTCTCGCGGACAGCGGCAGCGGCCGTGGTCACAGCGGTCAGCAGCCCGAGGCCGCGTCCGATGGTCGTGTACACCCGGGACGCGAGCGCCACGGTATCTCCGCATGCGTGGAGTGGTGTTTCTGCCAGTTTCCTGGCGAGATCCCAGCCCTTGGCGGGCGTTACGTTTGCCGAGGGAAGCAGCGGTGCCAGGACGTGGGGGCGGGTGACGAAGTGCAGCGTGTTGCCTTCCAGGGCGGCATGCGCGAAGACCGTGACGACGATTTGGCCGTCCCAGGCGACGACCTGCGCGGCGAGGTATCTCCGGGAGAAGTGACCGGTGGGCGCATCCCGGGCTTCGGTGCACATCTCAGTGGCCTCCGGCCACTCCGACTTATCGCCGCCGCCTCCACTGCTCTGGCCCAAGCTCTTCCACCGGCCCTCGGGGATTCCGAGGAACTCGGCCACATCGCAGTTGGGCAGGGCGTGGGTTTCGACGAGAGCTCCGCGAAGCTCCTCCAGCTCGTCGCGCACCTTGTCGAGCAGCTCGTCCGCCTCGAATTTCTGACTTGCGTCGAGGTCGGACAAATCAGCTGTGGCCAAAGGCGGGTCGTCTTCTTCATCCTCACTGGTGCGGGCTGACGTGAGCTGGATACGGGTGGCGCCTCTCGGCCACGAGTCGAGGCCGGCTCCGACGAAGCGATCCACCCTGCCTTCCCTGCGGTACGCGATGCTTTGCCACTGCTCAGTGACCTTGTGCGCAGCGATTCTCTTGGCGGCGAAGGGAGCGAGGAAGGGACGTGTGGCGATGTGTTCGCGGCCAGGACGCAGCGACTGCACGTAGGCGTGGCACGTCCAACGGTCGAGCAGGTGAACGGCAGTGGTGGCGAGCAACAGATGCGGCGCGACAAGTAAGCCTTCCAGGACGGCATCACGCAGCAGCGGGTGATGTGGTTTGGCGAGATTCCAGAGGGCTAGTAGCGCCGCAACAAGGAAGACAGCTGGAACGAGTGCACTGAAACCCCATCGCGCGATCGCCCGGCCAGCCCGCCCGGTGAGGAACTGCCACAGCAACACGGCGGCGACGATTGCTACAAGGCCTCGTGGATGTGAGCCCGCCAGATAGACAGGCGTTGCCAGCAACAACGCGCCACGGAGCCGACGCTGCCTTCGTGCCGCAACGCTGTGTGTGAGCACCGGCGTCAGCCCGAAGCCGAAGGACGGTACTGGCCGCTTTCGGGCGTACAGCATGTTGGCCAAGGCCCACTGCGCGAGAGACTCGCCGGTGAATTCATCCAGAGCCCGGATAGGACGCGGGGGCCTTCCTTGGATCTTGTCCTGCCATCGTCCGAGCCAGTCCTGTGCTTGCCCGATCCGGTTGACCCGCTCATGCACGGAGCCGGCCAATCCTCGGGTGACCGAGTTACTGCTCGGCACCTCATCCCGTTGCGTGTACTCGGTCCGGGCGGGGCGCTGTCCGGGCACGTAAGCGATTGGCTTTCCGGTCACGGTATCCACGGGGACTCCGGGGATAGCGTCCGGCTTCTGCGGGCCGGTGGGGTGCTGGCTGCTTCCGTTGGGCGCCATCGCCCTCCACGACAGCAGCATCTGCCACCTCCCCCGAGGACGCTTCTTATGAGGACCACACCTTCTGGCATGCGGCCCCTACTTCGCTGGTGAATGACCGTGTCTGACTCAGAAGCACCTCAGCGTCGGCCGACACGCAACGATTCCTCGGCGCCTTGAAACCGGGTGGTAAACGTGCTCTCGCATGCGGCTGACACAGCCGATCCGGCGGAGTGGCCCAAGTCACCCACGTTGTCTCCTGGTACCTTCCCCGGCGTGGCTCCCATGGATTGAGGACGGCGCCGGGGCATCCGCCTCGGCGGGAGATGGGGCACACGGAGGGCACGCCACCCTCTAAGAGGTCTAGACAACAAGAAAGGCCCCGGTCGCTGACCTGGGCCTTCTTCGAAGAGCGGGTGACGAGAATCGAACTCGCGCTCTGAGCTTGGGAAGCTCATGTTCTACCATTAAACTACACCCGCGAAGCGAGCCGTTTGATCAGCTCCGCATCGTTCCACACTGTACCCCATGCCAGGTCCCCGGCGTTTGAGCCGTGGGACCTTTTCGCTGTGCGGGGAGGGTGGATGCGGGTGCCGTGGGCGGGAGTTGGGGGCGTAGCGTGGGTGCGCGGAGTGCCGCCTGGAGTGGCGTCCTGTTCATCCCCTAATGTGGCTTTTTCGTCCAAGGCTTGTTGGGGAAGGGACTTGATGGACTCCATGGAGCGCACCGTCGTCCGCTGTGCCGAAGGGCACGTTTTCGCTACCGCTTCGTTCCCGATGCAGCAGCTCGGGTCCGGGAGGATCGGACCCGGGCGGCTCATTCGCTGTCCTCGTTGTGCACGGCTTCGGCATGCCGTGCCTGTGGTGTTCGAAGAGCGGTAGGCGCGGTGGCAGAGCGGTGACAGGCGCGCGGGGCGGTCCCGGATTGGGGCGGGCCCGCGCGTTCTGCGTATCCTCGGGGCGTGCTTCTCTCAGATAAGGACATCCGGGCCGAGATCGACGCCGGACGTGTACGCATTGATCCGTTCGACGCGTCGATGGTGCAGCCCTCGAGCATCGATGTGCGGCTCGACCGCTACTTCCGGGTGTTCGAGAACCACCGCTATCCACATATTGATCCAGCCGTCGAGCAGGCCGATCTGACGCGCATGGTCGAGCCGGACGGGGACGAGGCGTTCATCCTGCACCCCGGTGAGTTCGTGCTCGCTTCGACGTACGAGGTCATCTCGCTGCCCGACGATCTTGCGTCGCGGCTGGAGGGCAAGAGTTCGCTGGGGCGGCTCGGTCTTGTGACGCATTCGACTGCCGGGTTCATCGACCCCGGTTTCTCCGGGCATGTGACCCTGGAGCTGTCGAATCTCGCGACGTTGCCGATAAAGCTGTGGCCGGGGATGAAGATCGGACAGCTGTGCATGTTCCGGCTGAGTTCGCCCTCGGAGTTCCCGTACGGCTCCGAGCGGTACGGATCGCGGTATCAGGGCCAGCGCGGGCCGACCGCGTCGCGCTCGTTCATGAATTTCCACCGGACCCAGGTGTGATGCCGGATGAGCGATGATGCGCGGGAGAACCTGACGTACGAAGGATTCGGTCAGGCCGTGCGTGAGCTGGCGCAGACCGTGGCCGACGACGGATTCGAGCCCGATGTCGTGCTGAGTATTGCGCGGGGCGGGGTATTCGTCGCGGGTGGGCTCGCTTATGCCCTGGACTGCAAGAACATTCATCTCGTGAACGTGGAGTTCTATACCGGGGTGGGTACCACCCTGGAAATGCCGGTCATGCTGGCACCCGTTCCGAATGTCATCGACTTCTCGGACAAGAAGGTTCTGATCGCCGACGACGTCGCCGATACCGGGAAGACGCTGAAGCTGGTGCACGATTTCTGTATCGATCATGTTGCAGAGGTGCGCAGCGCGGTCATCTACGAGAAGTCGCATTCGCTCGTGAAGTGCGAGTACGTGTGGAAGAAGACCGATCGTTGGATCAACTTCCCGTGGAGCGTGGACAGGCCCGTCGTACGGCGCAGCGGGCAGATTCTCGACGCGTAGAGCCGGCGGTCTGCGGCCGGTGGTGTGTGGTCAGGGGTGGATGACGGGGTCCCCGGCGGACTGGCAGAGGCGCGCGTGGCCGGCCGGTGCAGCGTGGAACACGGTGGATCCGCTCTGGGGCGCCTGCTGGGCCGGTAGCGCAGCGGTGAGTTCCTCCACCAGTACGCGGCGCAGTTCCTGGGCCGGGTCGGGGTGCGCGGTGAGCAGCCGGCGGAACCGCAGGCGCCACTCCTCCGCGGACACTTCTTCGATGTCCGTTCCGCCCGGCGCAGCTCGTCGGTGGTGAGCAGCAGAGCCCGGGTGTCCGGCAGGTCCCCTTGCACGGCGGCGGCCCGGTCGGGGTACGCGCGTTCCCACAGGGCGCCGGGCCGGTGCGTGATCTCTCCGTCGAGCACACGTGGCCGAGATGCGCGGCACGGTCGTCCGCGAGCAGTCGCACCCGCATGAGGAAGAGCCCCCGACGCGGTGTGTCGGGGGCTCTTCCTCAGATGGTCGGATGCCGTCAGATCGTGCCCAGCTTGATGATCGACAGCAGCGCGATCAGCTGGATCGCGGATGCGCCCAGCGCCTTCGGCCACGGCAGGTCGTGCGACTTGCTCACCATCGAGGTGAAGAGCGCGGCCGAGGCCAGCCAGGTGATCCAGCCGAGGACCTGGACCAGGGAGTTCTCACCGCCGAGGAAGAGCGCGAATATCAGGCGGGGAGCGTCCGTGATCGACATGATCAGCATGGAGAGGCCCACGGTCGGCTGCCAGGAGCCGTCGCCGCCGAGCTGGCGGGCGAGCGTGTGCGTGACCGCGCCCAGGACCAGACCGCCGATGACGAAGCCGATGCCCGTGATGACGACGTAGGGGACCGCTGTGGAGATCGTCGCGTGGATCGCGTCGTCCCGGGCCTGGTCGAAGCCGAAGAGGGCGAGCAGGCCGTACAGGAACGTGACGATGAGCGCCGGGCCCCAGACCGGGTAGTCGCGCATCTGCCAGAACGTCGGTCCCGGGCGCAGCACGATGCCGGTGAGCAGGTCCTTCCACGGCAGCCGCGGGCCCGCGGGCTGGGCGGGGGCCTGGCCGGCGCGGTAGGTGTTGCCGTCGCCGTAGGGGTCCTCGCCGATGCTGAACGCCTGGGTGTGGCCGGGGGAGTTGGCGTACGGGTCGCCGTGCTGGGGGGACGCGTGGGGGTGGTGGGGCTGCTGGTACGGGTCGCCGAAATACTCCGGCTCGCCGTGGCCGCCACTGTTGTAGCCGTTGCCGTAGCCGCCGTTGGGCCCGTTGTTTCCACCGTGCCCGCCGTTGTTGTACGGGGGCGGGGCGCCGTTGCCTCCCGTCGGCGGCCATGGCTGCTGGGCGTACGGCGGTGGTGCCTGTGTGCCGTACGGCTGCTGCCGCGGTTGCTGTTGCGCTTGCTGCGGGGTGCGGTTGTCCCGGCCGCGTCCGATCCTGAATCCAGCCACGTCATCGAACGTACCTGGTCCGCGTGGGTGTGGTGAGGGGGCCCGGGAAACCTGCCCGCCATTGCGGCCGAGCTGTGACATCCCCTAGGGGAACCCTGGGGGGTCGACCCCATGCGTAGCCGTGCGGGAATACAGAAGCGGCCGGTCCTGCCCCCGAGGCAGGTCCGGCCGCTTCTGTCGCACGACAGCCCTGGCTACTTCACCGGCTCGGGCTCCGGTGCGTCCGCCGGCTCCGCCTCGCCGGCCGGGTCGGCCGGGGTCTTCACGGAGTCCAGCAGCAGCTGCGATACGTCGACCACCTGGACCGACTCCTTCGCCTTGCCGTCGTTCTTCTTGCCGTTGACCGAGTCGGTCAGCATGACGAGGCAGAACGGGCAGGCGGTGGAGACGATGTCCGGGTTGAGGGAGAGGGCTTCGTCGACGCGCTCGTTGTTGATGCGCTTGCCGATCCGCTCCTCCATCCACATCCGGGCACCACCGGCACCGCAGCAGAAGCCGCGCTCCTTGTGGCGGTGCATCTCCTCGTTCCTGAGGCCCGGAACCTTCGCGATGATCTCGCGCGGCGGGGTGTAGATCTTGTTGTGACGGCCCAGATAGCACGGGTCGTGGTACGTGATCAGGCCCTCGACCGGGGTCACCGGGATCAGCTTGCCCTCGTCGATGAGGTGCTGGAGCAGCTGGGTGTGGTGGATGACCTCGTACTCGCCGCCGAGCTGGGGGTACTCGTTCGCGATGGTGTTGAAGCAGTGCGGGCAGGTCGCGACGATCTTCTTCGACGACTTGGGCTTCTTCGTCGTCTCGTCCTCGTCGTCCTCGCCGAACGCCATGTTCAGCATCGCGACGTTCTCCTGGCCGAGCTGCTGGAACAGCGGCTCGTTGCCCAGGCGGCGGGCCGAGTCACCGGTGCACTTCTCGTCGCCGCCCATGATCGCGAACTTCACGCCCGCGATGTGGAGGAGCTCCGCGAAGGCCTTCGTGGTCTTCTTGGCCCGGTCCTCCAGGGCGCCCGCGCAGCCGACCCAGTACAGGTAGTCGACCTCGGACAGGTCCTCGACGTCCTTGCCGACGATCGGGACCTCGAAGTCGACCTCCTTGGTCCACTCGACGCGCTGCTTCTTGGCGAGCCCCCAGGGGTTGCCCTTCTTCTCCAGGTTCTTGAGCATCGTGCCCGCCTCGGACGGGAACGCGGACTCGATCATGACCTGGTAGCGGCGCATGTCGACGATGTGGTCGATGTGCTCGATGTCGACCGGGCACTGCTCCACGCACGCACCGCAGGTGGTGCAGGACCAGAGCACGTCCGGGTCGATGACGCCGTTCTCCTCGACCGTGCCGATCAGCGGGCGCTCGGCCTCCGCGAGGGCCGCGGCCGGGACGTCCTTCAGCTGCTCCTCGGACGCCTTCTCGTTGCCCTCCATGTCCTTGCCGCCACCGGCCAGCAGATACGGGGCCTTGGCGTGCGCGTGGTCGCGCAGGGACATGATCAGGAGCTTCGGGGAGAGCGGCTTGCCCGTGTTCCAGGCCGGGCACTGCGACTGGCAGCGGCCGCACTCCGTACACGTGGAGAAGTCGAGGATGCCCTTCCAGGAGAACTGCTCGACCTGGGAGACGCCGAAGACGTCGTCCTCGCCCGGGTCCTCGAAGTCGATCTCCTTGCCGCCCGACGTCATCGGCTGCAGCGCTCCGAGCGCCGACGACCCGTCTGCGTTCCGCTTGAACCAGATGTTCGGGAAGCCGAGGAAGCGGTGCCAGGCGACACCCATGTTCGTGTTGAGCGAGACCGTGATCATCCAGATCAGCGAAACGCCGATCTTGACCATCGCGGTGAAGTAGATGAGGTTCTGCAGCGTGCCGAGCCCGAGGTCCTTGAACGCGAGGACCAGGGGGTACGAGATGAAGTACGCGGCGTCGTAGCCCTCGACGTGGTGGATCGCGCCCTCGAGGCCGCGCAGGGTCAGGATCGCCAGGCCGATGATGAGGATGACGTACTCGACGAAGTACGCCTGCCAGGCCTTGGAGCCCGCGAAACGGGACTTGCGGCCGGCCCGGGACGGCAGGTTCAGCAGCCGGATGGTGATCAGCACGAGGATGCCGGCCGTCGTCATCAGACCGATGAACTCGGTGTACATCTCGAACGGCGTCCAGTCGCCGATGATCGGCAGGACCCAGTCGGCCTTGAAGAGCTGTCCGTACGCCTGGAGCAGCGTCGGCGGCAGCGTCAGGAAGCCGATGGCGACGAACCAGTGCGCGAAGCCGACGATCCCCCACCGGTTCATCCGGGTGTGGCCGAGGAACTCCTTGACCAGGGTGATCGTGCGCTGCTTCGGGTTGTCGGTGCGGCTGCCTGCCGGGACCGGCTGTCCGAGCGTGACGAACCGGTAGATCTGCGCGACGGCTCGGGCGATGAGCGCAACGCCGACCACAGTCAGCACCAGCGACACGATGATCGCGGCGAGTTGCATTTGGGGGCTCCTCGGGCCTGCGAGGGTGGGATCCAGCGTCTACGAGCGAATACTGGCGACTACTAAGCAGTAACTTAATCAGTCTGTGCTGACACTATCCACTTATTCCGCCGCGCTGTAGCCGCACCGGCGGTGATCTGTGTCGCTCAGGTGTGCCTTGCCGCGCCGGGTGAGTCCGCGGATCGCCCTGCGCAGCGGAGCGTGTACGGCTCTCGCCAGGATGGCCAGGTCGAGTCCCACCCAGTGGTGCTCGGCGTAGTGCTGGTCGAGCAGGGCCGGCTCGTCCCACGGCATTCCGGAACGGGAGCGTACCTGTGCCAGGCCGGTGAGGCCCGGTTTCAGTTCCTGCCGCCAGTGTCTCGCGGCGGTGGCGGTGGTGGTTTCGGGGGTATCGGCATCGGCTCCGGGGGTCCGGGCCCGCTCGTCGTCCGGTGTCAGGGGCTCCGGGCCGACCAGGGAGAGGTCTCCCCGTACGACGTGCGGCAGCCGGGAGAGCAGATCCAGCCGCAGCCGCCGGGTGCGTAGCGAGCGCAGTACGAAGAGGTGGCCGCCCAGGCCGATCCGGGGCGAGCGGGTCAGTGCGCCGCCGGGGAGCCGGTGCGCCGCGAGGGCGAGGGCGCCCGCGGCGAGCAGTGGGGCGGCCAGGGCCAGCAGGACCGAGCCGAGGGTCAGGTCCAGTACGCGCTTGGCCGACGGCCACGCCTGCCTCCATTCCCGGAACCACTCCCATGTCCACTCCCGCGGCTGTGCCTGCGTGCGGATAGGCGTGCGGCCCGGCGCGCGGCCCGGCCTCTGCCCCTGTCTCTGCCTCTGCATCGTTCGCACCTGCCTGGGGGTCGGGCGGATCGGGTGCCGGTTTTGCGTGACTCGCAACCTTTTGTGACAGAACGATCCCATGGCGCGATGATGGGGGCGGTTTGCGTGGCCTGTGAGGCGGGTGGGTGTCGCCCTTGATCTCCTTGTGCGCGCGAGGTGCGTGCACGATAGTTGAGTCGACTCGACTCAACTCTGTTGACACTGGGGCGCCTGTCATGCATCCTTGAGTCAGTTCCACTCAAGTAGTCAAGCTGGAGGAATTGAAATGGCACGTGCGGTCGGCATCGACCTGGGCACGACTAACTCCGTCGTCAGCGTTCTCGAAGGCGGCGAGCCCACCGTCATCACCAACGCAGAGGGCGCCAGGACCACGCCGTCCGTCGTCGCCTTCGCGAAGAACGGCGAGGTGCTGGTCGGTGAGGTCGCCAAGCGCCAGGCGGTGACCAACGTCGACAGGACCATCCGCTCCGTCAAGCGCCACATGGGCACTGACTGGAAGATCGACCTGGACGGCAAGAGCTTCAACCCGCAGCAGATGAGCGCCTTCATCCTGCAGAAGCTGAAGCGGGACGCCGAGTCGTACCTGGGTGAGAAGGTGACCGACGCGGTCATCACCGTCCCCGCGTACTTCAACGACTCCGAGCGTCAGGCGACGAAGGAGGCCGGCGAGATCGCGGGCCTGAACGTCCTGCGTATCGTCAACGAGCCGACGGCCGCCGCGCTGGCGTACGGCCTCGACAAGGACGACCAGACGATCCTCGTCTTCGACCTCGGTGGCGGCACCTTCGACGTATCGCTGCTGGAGATCGGCGACGGCGTCGTCGAGGTGAAGGCCACCAACGGTGACAACCACCTCGGTGGTGACGACTGGGACCAGCGCGTCGTCGACTACCTGGTGAAGCAGTTCGCCAACGGTCACGGCGTGGACCTGTCCAAGGACAAGATGGCTCTCCAGCGTCTGCGCGAGGCCGCGGAGAAGGCGAAGATCGAGCTCTCGTCCTCGACCGAGACCACGATCAACCTGCCCTACATCACGGCGTCCGCCGAGGGCCCGCTGCACCTGGACGAGAAGCTCACGCGCTCGCAGTTCCAGCAGCTCACCGCCGACCTCCTGGACCGCTGCAAGGGCCCGTTCCACAACGTCATCAAGGACGCGGGCATCCAGCTCTCCGAGATCGACCACGTCGTTCTCGTCGGTGGCTCCACCCGTATGCCGGCCGTCGCCGAGCTCGTCAAGGAGCTGACCGGTGGCCAGGAGGCCAACAAGGGTGTGAACCCGGACGAGGTCGTCGCCATCGGCGCCTCGCTCCAGGCCGGTGTCCTCAAGGGCGAGGTCAAGGACGTCCTGCTGCTCGACGTCACCCCGCTCTCCCTCGGCATCGAGACCAAGGGCGGCATCATGACGAAGCTCATCGAGCGCAACACCACGATCCCGACCAAGCGCTCCGAGATCTTCACGACGGCCGAGGACAACCAGCCCTCCGTGCAGATCCAGGTCTACCAGGGCGAGCGCGAGATCGCGGCGTACAACAAGAAGCTCGGAATGTTCGAGCTGACCGGCCTGCCGCCGGCCCCGCGTGGCGTCCCGCAGATCGAGGTCGCGTTCGACATCGACGCGAACGGCATCATGCACGTCGCCGCCAAGGACCTCGGCACCGGCAAGGAGCAGAAGATGACCGTCACCGGCGGCTCCTCGCTGCCCAAGGACGAGGTCAACCGGATGCGTGAGGAGGCCGAGCAGTACGCGGAGGAGGACCACCGCCGTCGCGAGGCCGCCGAGTCCCGCAACCAGGGCGAGCAGCTCGTCTACCAGACGGAGAAGTTCCTCAAGGACAACGAGGACAAGGTCCCCGGTGACGTGAAGACGGAGGTGGAGACCGCGCTCACCGAGCTGAAGGAGAAGCTCAAGGGCGAGGACACCGCCGAGATCCGTACCGCCACGGAGAAGGTTGCGGCCGTCTCCCAGAAGCTGGGCCAGGCGATGTACGCCAACGCCCAGGCCGAGGGCGGCCCGCAGGGTGACCCGCAGCCGGGCGCCCAGCAGGCCAAGGCCGACGACGACGTCGTCGACGCCGAGATCGTGGACGACGAGAAGGACGCGAAGGGCGGTGCGATGTGACCGAGGAGACTCCGGGTTTCGAGGAGAAGCCCGACGTCCCCTCCGGCGCCACCCCTGACGGAGCTGAGCCGAAGGACGTCGCTTCCTCTTCCGAGGAGGAGGCGTCCCCGGCCGGGGACGCAGTACAGACAGTCGGTCTGACGGCCCAGCTGGACCAGGTCCGCACCGCGCTCAACGAGCGCACGGGCGACCTCCAGCGGCTCCAGGCCGAGTACCAGAACTACCGTCGCCGCGTCGAGCGGGACCGGGCCACGGTCAAGGAGATCGCAGTCGCGGGTCTCCTGTCCGAGCTCCTGCCCGTGCTCGACGACGTCGGCCGGGCCCGTGAGCACGGCGAGCTCGTGGGCGGGTTCAAGTCGGTGGCCGAATCACTGGAGACGGTCGTCGCCAAGCTGGGCCTGCAGCAGTTCGGCAAGGAGGGCGAGCCCTTCGACCCGACGATCCACGAAGCCCTGATGCACTCGTACGCGCCGGATGTCACCGAGACGACCTGCGTGGCGATCCTGCAGCCGGGGTATCGGATCGGCGAGCGCACCATCCGCCCCGCGCGGGTGGCGGTGGCCGAACCCCAGCCGGGTGCGGCAGGCAAGGAAGAGAAGGCAACCGACGAGGAGAGCGGTGGCACCGAGGAGGTCTGACATCGCGTCTGACCACCTCGCGGCCCACCGCCCGGCCATGCGACCGGCCAACGGGCCGGTCGCATGGCCGATCGTCCGGAAGGAGGGACGTCGATGAGCACGAAGGACTTCGTCGAGAAGGACTACTACAAGGTCCTCGGCGTCCCCAAGGACGCCACCGACGCCGAGATCAAGAAGGCGTACCGGAAGCTCGCCCGCGAGTTCCACCCGGACGCCAACAAGGGCGACGACAAGGCGGAGGAGCGCTTCAAGGAGATCTCCGAGGCGAACGACATCCTCGGCGACAGCAAGAAGCGCAAGGAGTACGACGAGGCGCGCGCCCTCTTCGGCAACGGCGGCTTCAGGGCCGGACCCGGAGGCGCCGGGGGTAACTTCAACTTCGACCTGGGCGATCTCTTCGGAGGCACCCAGGGCGGGGGCGCGGGTGGCGGAGCCGGCGGTTTCGGCGGCGGCGGCCTGGGCGATGTCTTCGGCGGCCTGTTCAACCGGGGCGGTACGGGGACGCGGGTGCAGCCGCGCCGCGGCCAGGACATCGAGTCCGAGGTGACGCTCAGCTTCATCGAGGCGGTCGAAGGGGCCACGGTCCCGTTGCGGATGTCCAGCCAGGCGCCCTGCAAGGCGTGCTCCGGCACCGGTGACAAGAACGGCACCCCCAGGGTCTGCCCGACCTGTCTCGGCACCGGCCAGGTGTCGCGCGGCACCGGCGGCGGCTTCTCGCTCACCGACCCCTGTGTGGACTGCAAGGGCCGGGGCCTCATCGCCCAGGACCCCTGCGATGTCTGCAAGGGCAGCGGACGGGCGAAGTCCTCCCGGACCATGCAGGTCAGGATTCCGGCGGGCGTCTCGGACAGCCAGCGGATCCGGCTGCGCGGCAAGGGCGGCCCGGGCGAGCGCGGTGGACCGGCCGGCGATCTCTACGTCGTGGTCCATGTCGACGCCCACCCGGTCTTCGGCCGCAGGGGCGACAACCTCACGGTCACCGTGCCCGTCGACTTCACGGAGGCGGCGCTCGGCGGCGAGGTGAAGGTGCCCACGCTCGGCGGTCCGCCGGTCACCCTGAAACTGCCGGCCGGCACCCCCAACGGGCGTACGATGCGCGCCCGCGGCAAGGGCGCCGTACGCAAGGACGGCACCCGGGGCGACCTGCTGGTCACCGTCGAGGTGACGGTGCCCAAGGACCTCAGCACCGAGGCCAGGGACGCGCTGGAGGCCTACCGGAAGGCGACCGCGGGCCACGACCCGCGGGCGGAGCTGTTCCAGGCTGCGAAGGGAGCTTGAGGTGGACGGCCGACGACGCAATCCGTACGAACTGACCGATGAATCACCGGTGTACGTGATCTCGATCGCGGCCCAGCTCTCGGGCCTGCATCCGCAGACGCTGCGCCAGTACGACCGCCTCGGCCTGGTCTCCCCCGACCGCACGGCCGGGCGCGGCAGGCGCTACTCGGCCCGCGACATCGAGCTGCTGCGCACCGTGCAGCAGTTGTCGCAGGACGAGGGCATCAACCTCGCCGGCATCAAGCGCATCATCGAGCTGGAGAACCAGGTCGCCGCCCTCCAGCAGCGCGTCGCCGAACTCTCGGCGGCGGTGGACGGCGCGGCGGTGGCGATGCAGCAGCGCGAGGCCCAGGTGCATGCCTCGTACCGGCGTGATCTGGTGCCGTATCAGGATGTGCAGCAGACCAGCGCGTTGGTGGTCTGGCGGCCGAAGCGGCCGAAGGACTGAGCGGGTTCGGCGTACCCGCACCGTACGTACGAGGAAAGGGCCCGTCTCCCGTGAAGCGCACGGGGGACGGGCCCTGACCCTTCTACGTCCTTTCTTTGCAGGGGACGGCAATCTCCCCTGCGTCCCAGGAGGCCACTTCCCCGAGGTCTGCCAGAGCGTGAGGGCCAGCGCGGCGCACGAGGTCGCCGCGGCCGGCGACGGCAGCGGCCAGCGGGCCCGCTCCAGCGCGTCGAGGCGTTCTTCGTGCCCCCCGAGCGCTTTGTCGGTCTGGTCGACGCGTTGCAGCAGCAGTGCCAAGTCACCCCGGGTAGTAGCGAATCCGACGTCGACGGAGCGGTGCAGCCGCTCCAGCTCGAGAGCGATGCTCTCGGCCTCGGACTGCGTCATCGCGGGTCTCCTCACATACGGGGGACGCGCAGCCGGTCCCAGTCGGCGCGTCCCGGGATGCCGTCGGCCGAGCCGCCGTTGTAGCCGAGCCTGCGCTGCCAGGCGGCGTACGAGCGCCGGTCGGCCTCGTCCCATACCGGTCCGGGCCCGACCGCGTAGCGTCCGCACCCCTCGGCGACCAGCCGCCTGCCGACCGCGGTCACCAGCGGGCTGTTCCTGCCCGGCACGACGAAGGCGGCGCCGGGAAACGGCTCGTGGACGGGAAGGCCGGGCTCGGCGGGCAGCGAACCGAGGCGGGCCGCGATCCGGTTCCGCATCGAGGTCATCGAGAACGACGGGTCGATCTTGCGCCGGGTCCACTCCTTGTGCGCGATCACGCTCCTTGCCGACCAGCCGTGCACCCGGCACGGTGCGGCGGCCAAGCGTTCGGTGGCGTGCGGCTGAGCAGCGGGGCAGGGGGCACGGCCGTTGCCGATGTTCTCTCGTGGCCCCCGCGGCCGGATCCGATCCCTGTGCGTCGCCGCGGAGTTGTGGGAGGCTCCGGCGTACTGAGCGCCGAGCGACGAGCGCCGACAGTGGCCGGAGGCGGGCGGGAGGAAGCCTCGGCGTAGAGCTGGAGCGCTGCCCCACACAACTCGCCGTCCCTGTGGGAGTGGGTGAATTCGTCCCCATCTCTGTCCATCTGTGACCCCCCACTTCTGGCAGTGCAGCAAGATGACGGTGGTGAAAGCCTAGTCGGCGCGGGAGGCTCGTCATGTTCCGGTTCATGCACACACCGGTGCGGAGCCGCGGTCGCTCTCCCCCCGTATTGCGATTGCGGCCGCTTCAGCCCGGATCCTGTTCAAGAATCCCTGACCGGGCTATCAGGTAGCCGAGTTGGGCCCGGCTGTTGCTGCCGAGGACTGCGGACAGTTTGGCGACGTGCGCGCGGCAGGTGCGGACGTTCATGCCGAGGCGGCGGGCGATCGAGTCGTCGACATGTCCTTCTACGAGGAGTTGGGCGATGGAGCGCTGGACGCCGCTGATTCCCTTGGGGGTCGGGTCGTACTTGACCTCTTCCAGGAGTGGAGCCGCACGGGTCCAGAGCTGCTCGAATACCTTGACGAGATACTCGACCAGTCCGGGATGGCGCAGTTCCAGGGCGACTTGGCGGTCGTCCTGGGCGGGTATGAACGCGACCGTGCGGTCGAAGACGATGAGTCGCTCTATGAGCTCCTCAAGCGTCCGGATCTCCACGTTGTCGTCGGCCATCCGCTCGGCGTAGGCCAGGGTGCCGGGGCTGTGACGCACCGTGTGCTGATAGAGAGTGCGAATGCTGACGCCGCGGTCCACCACGGAGAGGCCCCTTTGCAGGGCTTCGCTGAGGCGGTCTTCGCTACGGCCGCCGCCGGGCTGGACGGTGAGGACTTCGGAGCGGCACTCCGCCGTGGCAAGATCGAGTGCCGCGTTGATCCGGTTGACGCCCTCCAGCACGGTGATGGCGTGGGTGGTCGGCGGGTCCTGCGCGCTGATGTCCATGAACGGCTCGAAGGACTCGGCAAGCAGGACCGAATGCCGTCGGCGCTCCTGGATCTCGCGTTCTATGGGGTGCAGGCGCTTCGCCAGAGCGGCGGACGGCGGGACGGGCCGCAGCCAGTCGGGGTCGTCGGGGTCGGGGTGCAGCAGGGCGAAGTCCATGAGGCAGGGCGCCGGTTCCACCTCGCTCCGGGCGATACGTCCCGAGCGCAAAGCGCCGGCGTAGAGACGGACTCCCGCTTCGCATAGTTCGGTGATCCCATGAGAATGTGTCGGCTTTGTATCGCTTGTGCCCATATTCTCCACCCCCCAGGTTCCTGAACATGCAGGAACATGATGCATCGATTCAGTGGTGTTCGTGTGCCCAGGTGAGACATCGTCTTAGGTGCGGGGGAGAAGAATCCACAAGTGAGGACGAAGCCGACTATGTATAAGCGAATGCTTCGCTCGGCGCTTGCCGCCTCGTTCGTCGCGGCCCTGGGACTCGGGGTACTGAGCGGCAGCGACATCGCCTGGAGCAGCGGGGCAGCATCCTCGCCGGACGACATTGCCTGGTCCACTCAGGCATTGGCGCCGGGTGACATCGCGTGGTCCACTCAGGCATCGGCGCCGGGCGACATCGCATGGAGCGTCGACGCGGCAGTCGAGCCGGGTGACATCGCGTGGTCCACTCAGGCATCGGCGCCGGGTGACATCGCCTGGTCCATTCAGGCATCGGCGCCGGGCGACATCGCATGGAGCGTCGACGCGGCAGTCGAGCCCGGTGACATCGCCTGGTCCGAACCGACCCATCAGGGCGCATGACCATCCCGCCGGACGACCGGACCTTCCGGCGGGAAATGGCCACGGCCTACCGATCAGGCTGGCATTTCATCGATCTCGTCACTGCCATCCCCCGCTGTGGCGACTCGCTGATGGTCACTCTGTTCGGCGACCCCATCGTTGTCGCACGTGAAGAAGACGACGAAGTACGTGCCTACCGGTGCCTCCGCAAGCCGCGTGGAGCCCCGCAGCCCGTTCGCTGCGCGATTCGGTACGACATGATCTTCGTCAACCTCGACCGGCGGGACCACCAGCTGTTCGAGCCAGAGACTATTTCCGCCACCCCCCGCAGTGCCTGAGCGATCCCCCGTCGTTACATGTCGCTCGGCACTCCCCCACACAACGGCGCCATCGTGACCTGAACACGATGGCGCCGTTGTGCTGCCCCGGAAAGCCCCGGAAAGCCCGCAGTCCTGCTCACGCCCTGCCGAGCGCCCGGTCCAGGGCGATCTCGATGACGACGCGGTCCGGGTTGGGTGCCGGTGTGCGTTCGTAGCGTTCCGCGTAGCGGCGTACCGCGTCGGCGATCACGTCCGGTTCCGTGCGTACCGTCGCGCGGCCCTCCAGGGTCGCCCAGCGGCCGCGGTCGACCTGGCAGGCCGCGACCCGGGCGCCGGCCGGGCCCGCGGCCAGGATGTTGGCGACCTTCTGGCTGCCCTTGTTGGTGATGACGCGGGCGAGCCCGGCCTCGGGGTCGTACGTCACGCCCACCGGCACCACGTGCGGCGTGCCGTCGGGGCGGGGCGTGGTCAGGGTGCACAGGTGGTACTCGCGCCAGAACGCGAGGTACTCGGGGCTCGGATTCGTCACGTCGACTGCCATGGGGAACAGGGTAGGGAGTGCGCATCCGTGGCCCGCCCCTGCGGTGGCGGAGGTTCTCTCGGGCCGGTTGACTCGGAATCGCACTCGGGAGAGGCAAGTCAGCTAGATTGAGTGGAATAGGCTCAACTTTGTGCACGTTGACACAGTCAGTGTTGTGGAGAGACCAGTCACCGCAAGGAGGAGAAAGCGCACGTGGACGCCGAGCTGACCAACAAGAGCCGGGATGCCATCAACGCGGCCACCAGCAGGGCCGTGAAGGACGGACACCCCGACCTGACCCCCGGGCATCTGTTGCTCGCGCTCCTCGCGGGCGAGGACAACGAGAACATCATCGACCTGCTCGCCGCCGTCGAGGCCGACCAGATCGCCGTACGCACCGAGACGGAGCGGCTCCTGGGCGCGGAGCCCAGCGTCACCGGGTCGACCGTCGCCCCTCCGCAGCCCAACCGCGAGCTGCTCGCCGTCATCGCGGACGCCGCGCAGCGCGCGAAGGAGCTCGGCGACGACTACATCTCCACCGAGCACCTGCTGATCGGGATCGCCGCCGAGGGCGGCCGCGCCGGTGAGATCCTGAGCGCTCAGGGGGCCAGTGCGAAGAGGCTGCTGGACGCGTTCGAGAAGAGCAGGGGAGGGCGCCGGGTGACCACACCCGACCCGGAAGGTCAGTACAAGGCCCTGGAGAAGTTCGGTACGGACTTCACGGCCGCCGCCAGGGAAGGCAAGCTCGACCCGGTCATCGGACGTGACCAGGAGATCCGGCGTGTCGTCCAGGTCCTGTCGAGGCGTACGAAGAACAACCCCGTACTCATCGGCGAGCCCGGCGTCGGCAAGACCGCCGTCGTCGAGGGGCTCGCCCAGCGCATCGTCAAGGGCGACGTCCCCGAGTCCCTGCGGAACAAGCGGCTCGTATCGCTCGACCTCGGCGCGATGGTCGCGGGAGCCAAGTACCGCGGCGAGTTCGAGGAACGGCTGAAGACCGTCCTCTCCGAGATCAAGGAGAGCGACGGGCAGATCATCACCTTCATCGACGAGCTGCACACCGTCGTCGGCGCGGGCGCCGGCGGCGACTCCGCCATGGACGCGGGCAACATGCTCAAGCCGATGCTGGCCCGCGGCGAGCTCCGCATGGTCGGCGCGACAACGCTCGACGAGTACCGTGAGCGGATCGAGAAGGACCCCGCCCTGGAACGCCGCTTCCAGCAGGTGCTGGTGGCGGAGCCGAGTGTCGAGGACACCATCGCGATCCTGCGCGGACTCAAGGGCCGTTACGAGGCCCACCACAAGGTCTCCATCGCGGACTCCGCGCTGGTGGCCGCCGCGACCCTGTCCGACCGCTACATCACCTCCCGTTTTCTCCCCGACAAGGCCATCGACCTGGTCGACGAGTCGGCGTCCCGGCTGCGCATGGAGATCGACTCCTCGCCCGTCGAGATCGACGAACTCCAGCGCGCCGTCGACCGTCTCCACATGGAGGAGCTGGCCCTCAAGAACGAGAGCGACCCCGGCTCCAGGCAGCGCCTGGAGAAGCTCCGCCGCGACCTCGCCGACAAGGAGGAGGAACTGCGCGGCCTCAACGCCCGCTGGGAGAAGGAGAAGCAGGGCCTCAACCGCGTCGGTGAACTGAAGGAACGCCTCGACGAACTGCACGGCCAGGCCGAACGCGCCCAGCGCGACGGCGACTTCGACACCGCCTCCAAGCTGCTGTACGGGGAGATCCCCGGCCTGGAGCGGGAGCTGGCGGAGGCGTCCGAGGCCGAGCAGGAGGCCGCCAAGGACACCATGGTCAAGGACGAGGTCGGCCCGGACGACATCGCCGATGTCGTCGGCTCCTGGACCGGCATCCCGGCCGGCCGCCTGCTGGAGGGCGAGACCCAGAAGCTGCTCCGCATGGAGGACGAGCTCGGCAAGCGCCTCATCGGGCAGACCGAGGCCGTACGGGCGGTGTCGGACGCGGTACGCCGTACCCGCGCCGGAATCGCCGACCCCGACCGGCCCACCGGCTCGTTCCTCTTCCTCGGCCCGACCGGTGTCGGCAAGACGGAGCTCGCGAAGGCGCTCGCCGACTTCCTGTTCGACGACGAGCGGGCCATGGTCCGCATCGACATGAGCGAGTACGGCGAGAAGCACAGCGTGGCGCGTCTCGTCGGCGCCCCGCCCGGCTACGTCGGCTACGAGGAGGGTGGCCAGCTCACGGAGGCGATCCGCCGACGCCCGTACAGCGTCGTCCTGCTGGACGAGGTCGAGAAGGCCCACCCCGAGGTCTTCGACATCCTGCTCCAGGTCCTCGACGACGGCCGTCTCACCGACGGACAGGGCCGGACGGTGGACTTCCGCAACACCATCCTGATCCTGACCTCCAACCTCGGCAGCCAGTTCCTGATGGACCCGCTGACCGAGCCCGAGGTGAAGAAGGAACAGGTCCTGGAGGTCGTACGGGCCTCGTTCAAGCCGGAGTTCCTCAACCGGCTCGACGACCTGGTCGTCTTCTCCGCCCTGTCCGGCGACGAGCTCTCGCACATCGCGAAGCTCCAGATCGACCGGCTCGCGGGGCGTCTGGCCGAGCGCAGGCTCACCCTGGACGTCACGCCTCAGGCCCTGGCCTGGCTGGCCGAGGAGGGCAACGACCCGGCCTATGGAGCACGGCCGCTGCGCCGCCTCATCCAGACGGCGATCGGCGACCGGCTCGCGAAGGAGATCCTCGCGGGCGAGGTCAAGGACGGGGACACCGTCCGGGTGGACCGGGTCGGGGACGGCCTGCTCGTCGGCCCCGCGACCTCGGGGAAGACCTTGTAGGCCCTGCAGACGGCGTACGACCTGTTCGACGTCATGTCCCCAGCCGGAAGACCAAGCGTCCCGGCTGGGGACTCGTCGTCTGCGCCGCAGTGCAATTGAAGAAGAATTGCGGTGATTTCCGGAGAACGGGAAATCGATCGCCGTCATCGGTGATCCGTTGTTCAACGTCGATATTGAGCCGAACGTCCCACTCCGCGTCGAGGTGCGGATTCACGTCACCTTGCTCTGCCCCAGGTCGCAACACCCGCCCCTACAAAGGGACACATGCCCGGATGGCCGCAACGCCTGCCCGGGTTCACGCGAATGATCAGGACACTGCGAGCCTCCTTCCGTGACCTGCTCGCAAGGAGGAACAGATACCGAATTCGGCGGCCGGTAGGGTACCCGCATGGTCGAGCGGATAAGCGATGAGATAAGTCCGGGTCCCAAAAAGCCCAGACGTGACAATCTCATTCACCTCAGCGAATTTCGTACTCTCTGGGTCGCTTATGCCCAGTCGATCCTGGGCGACCAGTTGGCACGCGTGGCCCTGTCGTTGCTGGTGTTCGAACGCACCGACTCGCCCGGATGGACCGCGGCGACGTATGCGCTGACCACCTTGCCCGCTCTGCTGTCCGGGGTGCTCCTGTCCGGCCTGGCGGACCGTTTCCCCCGGCGTACGGTCATGATCGGATGCGACCTGGTGCGGTCGGTGCTGGTCGCGCTGATGGCCCTGCCCGGGACGCCGTTGCCGCTGCTGGCCGGGCTGCTGGTGCTGGCGCAGCTGGCCGAGGCACCCTTCGGCGCTGCGCAGGGCGCACTGCTGCCGACCGTGCTCGGCGAGCAGAGATACGAGCGGGGCCAGCGAGTCATGCTGATCACTCACCAGGCCGGACAGCTGGTCGGTTTCGCCGGTGGGGGTGTGCTGGTCGTATGGCTGGGCAGTCACCTCTCCCTGGGTGTGAACGCGGTGACTTTCCTTCTCTCGGCGACCCTGGTCAGGTTCGGCGTAAAGGCCCGTCCCGCGGCGGGTGCCGACGCGCGGAAGACGCGGCTCGGCGCTCAGGTCGGGAGTGCGGCCGCACTGATCTGGTCGGATCGCAGGCTGCGGTCGCTGGTCGCGCTGGGGTGGCTCGCGGGGTTCGTCGTCCTGCCGGAGGGGCTGGCCGCCCCCTTCGCGGACGAGGTCGGCGGGGGCGCCGCCTCGGTGGGACTCCTGCTCGCCGCGCATCCGGCGGGAATGGTGCTGGGTGCAGCTCTTCTGGGGCGGGCTCGGGTCGGGGACGAGTGGCGGCGCCGCCTGCTCGGGCCGTTGGCGGTCGGCGCGAATCTGCCGCTGCTCATCTACTGGCTCGGTCCCGGGATAGGTGTGGCCGTGCTCGTGTTGATGGCCTCGGGGGTGTGCTCCGCCTATCAGATAACCGCCGGAGCCACCTTCGTACTCCTGACCCCGGCCGGCCAGCGTGGCCAGGTGCTGGGGCTCGCCAGGTCGGGGCTGATCGCCATGCAGGGGATCGGTGTTGCCGCGGGTGGCCTGGCAGCGGAGCTGTCCGGGTCGTCGGCGGACACCATCGGTGCGTCCGGACTCCTCGGAGTGTTGTGTGCGATCCCTGTCGCCGTTGCCTGGTCGCGGGCGCGGGAAGCTGATGCGGGGACGATTCCCCGGAGGGCGTAGAACTACTGGCCGTCAAACGCGGTTAGGGTCGACGGAAGGAAACCACGTGCGATCCACAGGAGTACGCAGCGATGTCTATCGATCCTTCCTCGATTCCCAATTTCGGGGGCCAGCCCGAACCGCAGGCAGCAGGACCCGAGGGCCCCGTTGTCCCTGACCAGGACCTCGTCAAGCAGCTCCTGGAACAGATGGAACTGAAGTACGTCGTCGATGACGAGGGCGACCTCGCGGCGCCGTGGGAGGACTTCCGCACGTACTTCATGTTCCGCGGCGAGGACGAGCAGCAGGTCTTCTCGGTCCGTACGTTCTACGACCGCCCGCACGCCGCGGACCAGCGTCCGGTCCTCCTCGACGCGATCGACGACTGGAACCGCCGCACCCTGTGGCCCAAGGTCTACACGCACACCCACGAGCCCGAGGAGGGCTCCGAGGAGACCGAGGTCTCGGTCCGTCTGATCGGTGAGGCGCAGATGCTCATCGGTACGGGCGTCAGCCTGGAGCACTTCGTCTCGTCGACGGTCAGCTGGGTGCGCGCCTCGATCGAGTTCGACAAGTGGCTGCAGGAGCGTCTCGGCCTGACGCCGGCCGAGGAGAAGACGGACGGCACGGAGCAGGCCTCTCCGGACGCCTGAGTCCCGCACGGCAGTGACAGCCCGGCCCGGGGCGGCGGTCTCCATGACCGCCGCCCCGGGCCGGGTCTTTTCACGGCGGGGCGGCCTTTGGGCTACAGCCGCTTGAGCCGGGACGCCGCCTCGGCCAGCACGTCGTCACGCTTGCAGAAGGCGAAGCGGACGAACGGCGCGCCCTGCTCCCGGTGGTCGTAGAAGACCGCGTTCGGGATGGCGACGACCCCGCACCGCTCGGGCAGCGCCCGGCAGAAGGCGAAGCCGTCGCTCTCGCCGAGGGGCGGATGTCGGTGGTGACGAAGTACGTTCCGGACGGGGCGGTAGACCTCGAAACCGGCCTCGGCGAGCCCGCCGCTCAGCAGGTCCCGCTTGGCCCGCAGGTCGGCGCGCAAGCGTCCGGCAACCGGCAGGCCGCCGCCCGCACCACACCGACCGGCCCTGTGGCGTCGGCCCGGTGTGCGGCGCCGTACCTGTGCCCGGCGCTGCCTTCTCCGGGACCGCACCTCCCCGTGTCGCGCTGCTGTCCGGTTCGGTGAGGGAACGTCACTCCGGAGCCGGTGATGGGATGTTGCGGGCCATGGGGCCTGGTCGCAGGCCTGATCAGGGCGTCGGCCCGCCACTTTCGTCACTGTTCCGCAACAGGCATGAACCGCCCCGCCGGGTGCCCCGTACAGACCGGTGTGCGCGGCTCAGCGACCGCGGCGACCAGAAACGAGAGAAGGAGCCGACATGGCGGCCGACGGCAACATCAAGATCAGCCCGGAAGAGATGCGGGAGGCGTCGACCTGGCTGCAGCACCAGAAGGAACTGATGCAGCAGAGCCTCCACGAGGCCAACACCAAGATGGACGAGATGGTCGAGGCGGCCTACGCGACGCCGGGCTCCGAGACCAAGTTCCGTCCGTTCTGGGAGGAGTACAAGAACGGCACCGACAAGGCGATCGAGGGCCTGCAGGGCGTCAGCGAGTTCATCAAGCAGGTCGCCGACGCGTTCGTCGACACCGACGACCAGACGTCCGGCTCCATCGGCTGACGTGCCCCTTTGTCCGGTCCCGCCCTTCTGCGGCGGGACCGGACGGCGGCCGGAGAGGAGCAACCGATGACCCGCATCAGCGTCCCCCTCGACGACCTGAACGAGACGGTCAAGTCACTTGAGGACATCGGGGAGCGGATCAACAAAACCGCGCGGCTCAGCGACATCGGATCGAAGGACGATGTGGGCGATTCGAAGCTCGCCGACTCCCTCGCAGATTTCGACAACGCATGGGGCAAGGGCCACGAGAAGGTGCAGGAGAACGTGAAGATCTTCTCCGAGAACACGAAGAAGATCTCCGACGCCTTCACGCAGACGGACGACGAGACCGTCAAGACGCTGGACGACTCCAAGAAGACCTGACAAGAGCCTGCTGGCAGAAGGGACATGCGTCATGACGCATCCGGTCACGGACCGGGCTACGGGGGCGCCCGCGCACTACAAGCTGCGCTTCCCCGGCTCCTGGTGGCATCTGGACCTCGACCCGAGCACCCGGGACGCGTCCATCCGCCGCCGTATCGAGCACCAGGCGAAGGGGGTTCCGCAACTCTCCCGCGAGCGGCTCGACGGCCTGATCCGCGACACCCGCCGAACGGCCCGCGAGGCCTACGCCCGGGGAGCGCTCCAGGCGGCGGGGATGGTCAGGTTCCCCGGCGGGGACTCGATGCTCAGCGCCACGTCCGTCGTGCTGCGGATGCCCGTGCCGGAGGACCAGTCGGCGGATCTGGCCGAGGTGCTGTTCGGGGCGAGCATGCTGGCCGGGGACCCGCAGAGCAGCGGGTACCCGCCGCGCGAGGTGGATCTGCTGGAGCTACCGGACGTCGGACCGGTCGGGCGGATCGCCTCGATCGAGGACATCGACTACAAGGGCACGCCGGTGCGTACGGCGCTGCTGCACACGCTGTTCCCGATCCCGAACCGCCGGGAATACCTGCTGGTCTCCAGCTCCACGCCCAACGTGGAGCTCAAGGACCAGTTCTTCGAGGTGTTCGACGCCATCGCGGGGACGCTGCGCTTCGTGGAAGTCAAGAGCGAGGGCACGGCTGTGCCGGCCGCACAGAGCCCGCAGGGCACGGACGAGAACGGAAAGTGAGGGCGGGGCAATGGTGCGGCCAGCGGTGTCCGACTGGGAGACGGTCTTCGGGTTCTCGGACGACCCGACGCCGGGCGATGCGGAGATGCTCGGGAGGCTCGCGGGCCAGTACCGGTCCGTCGCCGACGACGCGGACCAGGCGCTCCCCATCGTCAGCGGCCTGAAGAACGGCCAGCTCGGCGAGGGCAAGGCCATGGAGAAACTCCGGGACAAGCTCGGGGACCTGGCCAATCAGGTGGAGAAGCTGCACAGTTCGTACGACAAGGCGGCCCGCGCGCTGGACACCTACGCCGACCAGCTGGGGGACCATCAGCGCAAGGCCGACAACGCCCTGGTCGACGGACGGGACGCCAAGGAGCGGCTGCAGCGGGCCACCGATGCTGCCGCCGCGGCGGGGTCCGTGATCAGCGGGCTGGACGCGGCGGACCCGCCCCCGCCGGACGACGAGGCGGCCCGGCGCAGTGCGCGGCAGGCCATGGAGGATGCCCGCAGCGACCAGTCCGCGGCGCAGGGGAACGCCGACAGTGCCCAGCGGGATCTCGACGCCGCCCGCATGCTCGCCGAGGACGCGCGGGAGCTGCGCGAGACGGACGCCTCGACGGCGGCCCGCGCCCTGGACGACGCGACGAGCGAGGCGGTCCCGGGCAAGAGCCTGTGGGAGAAGATCAAGGACATCTTCAAGAAGGTGCTCGGCTTCATCAGCGCCGCCCTGGGCATCATCGCCATGCTCATCCCCGGACTTCAGGGCCTGGGGCTCATCCTGACGATCGCCAGTCTGGTCACCGCCGCCATCCCCTTCATCATGAATATCGTCGACAGCATCCAATCGGGCGAATGGGATGTGCTCGACATGGTCCTCAGCGGCCTGGGGCTGGTGCTCGGCGGCGTCGGCCTGATCAAGATCGCCAATCTGGGCGGGATCGCGAACACCCTCAAGTCCGTCACGAGCAACCTCAAGACGATACAGATCAACATCAAGACCGTGATCCCCACCATCAAGTCGTTCACCGGGTTCAAGAACCCGGGCGACCTGATCGCGAACATCATGAAGAACCTTCCCGGTGGGATCAAGACACCGGACATCATCAAGCAGCTGCCGGGCATCACCAACATCTGGACGAAGACGGCGGGGTGGATCGACCAGAGCTCGAACCTCATCGGACTGGCCGGCCTCGCCTGGGCGATCAACAGCGCCGTCCCCAACGGGTCGAAGGGCACGGTCAAGCACGACCCCGGTTACGTGGAGGGATCGACCTGATCCGGGCCGCGTCCCGTCATGCGTGAGGGCTCCCGCCCCGGCCGTAGCCGGGGCGGGAGCCCTCTGCCGTGAAGTGCCGGAACCCCTGTGCGGGCGCTCAGCTCCCGGCCGGCGGAAGCACCGTCTCCGGGACCTGGACGGTGCGCAGCACGCCGTCGCCCAGGTGCAGGATCGCCCGCCCCGGGCGGGTCGCGCCCAGGCGGCTGCGGGGCACCTTGACGCCGATCAGTTCGCCGTCGCTCATGTTCTGCGGCTTCAGCAGCAGACCGCACCGGTTGCGACGGGCCTCGGTGTGCCAGCCGGAGAAGCCGGAGGAGAGCCGGTCGGTCTGCCCGGAGATCACCAGGCCCCGGCCGCTCTCGGCACCGGACTTGGCAATCTGGGTGAGGACGGGCTCGGCCTTCGTCTTCAGCAGCAGGTCGGCGTCGTCCAGGACCACCACGGCCCCCTGCGGCGAGGACGCCAGCGCCTCCTCCAGCGCCGTGGGGTCGATGTCGGACTCGTCGAAGACCGCGAGGACCCCGGGCCGTCCGGTGAGCTGGCGCAACGGTGACCTGGCGGGCGCGCCGATGACGACGGACATCCCGGACGACAGCAGTGACAGGGTCAGCGTCGCCAGGGCGGTGCTGCGACCGGAGCGCGCGGGTCCGGCGACGAGGAAGGTCGGTGTGACGCCGAAGTCCGGCCCGTACGCGGCGAGTTCGTCGCCGCCGACACCGGACATGGCCCACCGCGAGGACGGCAGCGGCTGTGGCACGTACCGGACCGCTTCCTCCCAGCTGAGCCGGTCCGGCAGGGTGTCGACGCGGAACGGCCGGGTGGAGGCGGGCAGTTGGGCCGCCCGGTCGCGGCAGTACTCGGCGATCTGGATGAGCGCCGCGGCCTGCGCCTGGCCTTCCGGGTTGTCCGTGAGGAGCGCGATCTGCACCTCCGCCTTGTCGGCGGCACGGAACGCGCGGCCCGGCGGGATCTCGTCGGGCACGTTGCGCTGGGTGATGCCGATCATCCCGTACTCGGACTTCTCGTTCAGCTTCAGTACGAGCTTGTCCTCGGTGGAGCCGTTGACCCGGCTGGAGAACAGTGCCCGGTCGCCGGTCATCACCAGGTGGATGCCGACGCTCGCGCCGTCCCGGAGCAGGGTCAGCACGGAGTTCAGCAGGCTCCCGGAGTCGTACTCGCCGAGCTGCTTGTCGAAGACCTCCCACCGGTCGATGAACAGCACGATGTGCGGGGGCCGTTCGTTCTCCGGCAGGGCGCGCCGGAGCTCCGGCAGGTCGGCGCTGCCGCGGGCGGCGAGCATCTCCTGGCGCCGGGCCAGCTCCCCGGTCAGCCGGGCGAGCAGCCGGGCCACCCGGTCGGGCTGGGTGCGCATGGTGATGGCCCCGCAGTGCGGCAGCCTCTCGATGGGCAGCAGCGCGCCGTTGCCGCAGTCGATGCCGTACATGTGCAGCTTGTCCGGGGAATGGGCGGAGGCCAGGGTGCCGGCGATGGTGCGCAGCGTCTGTGACCTGCCCTGCCGGGGCGAGCCGATGATGTGCAGGTGCCCGAGCGTCGCCGGGTCGATCACCAGGGGCAGCCGGGCCTGTTGTGCGGGCAGGTCCACCACGCCGTACGCGACGGGCGCGAGGTCGTAGTCCGAGGGCGGGGGCGCCGGCAGTTCGCCGGTGACCAGGACCTCGGGCAGCGGCGGGAGCCAGGGGCTGTGCTGCGCGGGGATGCCCATCTCCCGGTCCGCTTCGCGGATCGCCGCGACGAGCCCGGTGAGGTCGGTCTCCACCTCGGCGGGTACGGCCGCGCCGCGGGGGCGCGCCGGGAGCGGCTCGCCGAGCCGTTCCCAGCCGACCGTCACCGCCCAGGGCGCCGGCAGCGAGGTCGCCGCGGCACCGGGCCGACGGCCGCCGACCCGTCCGGACTGGAACGGCACGAGGGAGTTCTGGCCCAGGCGCACATAGGCGCGACCGGGGGTGCCCTGCGAGATCCCGGCGGCCTCGGCGGAGTTGAGGACGTCCTGGCTCTCGCCGGCGTCCGTCACCCGGAGCGCGATGCGCAGGTTGGTGTTGGCGCGGATCTCCGAGGAGACGACGCCGCTGGGGCGCTGCGTCGCCAGGATCAGGTGGATACCGAGGCTGCGGCCCCGCTGGGCGATGTTGACCAGACCCTTCACGAAGTCCGGCAGGTCGCGCACCATCGAGGCGAACTCGTCGATGACGATGAGCAGCCGGGGCATCGGCGAGCGGCCCGCAGGGTTGCGGTCCAGCAGGTCGACGTAGTCCTCGATGTCCTTGGCGCCGGCCGCGGCGAGGATGTGCTCGCGCCGGGTGAGTTCCGCCGTCAGTGACACCAGGGCCCGCTCGACGAGGTGGGCGTCGAGGTCGGTGACCATGCCGACGGTGTGCGGCAGGTCGACGCAGTCCTTGAACGCGGAGCCGCCCTTGTAGTCGACCAGGACGAACGTCATCGCGTCCGGACGGTTCGCCACTGCGAGCGAGGCGACCAGCGTCTGGAGGAGTTCGGACTTGCCGGAGCCGGTGGTGCCGGCGATCAGCCCGTGCGGGCCGTCGCGCCGCAGGTCCAGGTGGAACGGGCCGTCCAGGGAGACGCCGACGGCCGCCCGGGTCGAGCGGCCCCCGGCCGTCCAGCGCGCCCGGATCGCCCCGGCCTGCGGCGGGTCGAGGGCGAGGACGTCGAGCAGCCGCGCGGAGCCGGGCAGCACCGCGGCCTCCTCGTCGGCCCCGCCCGGGTCCCGCAGCGGGCCCATCGCGCGGGCCAGCGAACGGCACCAGTCCAGGGACACCACGTCGGGCCGGATGCCCCCGACGGTGCCCCTCCCGGAGCGTCCCACCCGTACGGTTCCGCCGGGCTCCTCGGCGACGACGGCGTGGCACTCCTCGGGCAGCAGCCGCTCCTCGGCGTCCAGGCAGAGCGCACGGACGCCGACGGCCGGTCCGTCGCGCAGGATCTGCGTCACGCCGGGCAGCGAACGCAGCCTGCGGGCTCCGTCGAGGATGACGAGCACGTCGGGCCCGGCGGGCCGGCTCCGCCGGTCCTTGCGTCCGGCGCGCTCGACGATCAGCGCGGTGAGCTCGGCGACCCGTCGGGCGCAGGTCTCCGTGCCGTAGCCGATGCTGGCCGGGGTGTCGCCGGACTTCTTGCGCACATGCGGCAGCCAGCGCAGCCAGGACCAGCCGTCCCGGCCCTGTTCGCCGGTCGTCAGCAGATGGATCTGGAGGTCACGGGGGCTGTGCAGGACGGCGGCCTGGGCGACCACCCAGCGCGCCACGGCGCGTGCGACGGTGCCCTCACCGGCGATGCCCAGGACGTCGTGCTCCCGCAGCGGAACGGTCACCGGGACGTCGTATGCGGTCCGCGGGTCCTCGCGGCGGTGTTCGTCCTTCGTCGGGTCCTGGAGCACCACCTCGGAGTCCTGATCGGCGGTTCCGATGCGCAGTTCGAGGAAGTCGGCGTCGGAGGTACGGCGTTCCCACAGACGGCGTCGGGGGCCGACGGCGGTCAGGACGACCTCGGCCGGGTCCGGGAAACCGCGGCGCCGGGCGGTGCGTTCGGCCGTCAGGGCGTCCGCCGCGTCGCCCTCGATCCGTGCCTTTTTCTCCTCGTAGGCGGCGACACTCTCGGAGTGGGACTGGCGCCCCGTGCGCCGGCTCATCACATAGTTACCGACGATCGCGACCGGGGAGAGCAGTCCGAACAGCAGCATCGTCATACGGTCGAACAGCAGTGCCGCGGCCCCCGCCATCACCAGCGGGGCCAGCGCCGTGATCCACGGGAGCGGCCGGGCGGGGGGCGGGCCGGGCGGGGAGGGCAGGGTGAAGCGGGTGGCGTTCTCGGCCGGCCGCAGCCGCGGCGGCCGGTTGTAGTCGTAGCCGGTGCCGTCCTCCGACGGCTGCACGGCCGCGTCCGGCTTCTGCGGGAGGGCGAGTTCGAGCAGGCTGTCCCCGACGAGGAGCTGTGCGCCGGCCGGCCAGGCGGTCGCCTCGGCGAGGTCCTCGCGGTCCAGTTGCAGGGTGCCGCTGTCCGGCGCCGAGGCGTCGGGCGTGATACGGCAGCGTCCTTGGGGGCCCACCGCCAGGACGGCGAAGGGACGGTCCGGTACGGCGCGCAGCACCTGGGCGGTCCCGTCGTGGGCCAGCCCGATCCGGTACTCGCCCATGTCGAGCCGGTGCACGGCGCCCGCGCCGGCCCCGCCGACCGTACGGACCTCCACCAGCCCGTTCGGTTCGGCCGACGCGGTGCCCGCCGGGCCGCCGAGGCCCACGATGGCCGCGTGGTGCAGCGGCGCGTCCCGCAGCCGCATGTCGGCGGGCAGCAGCCGGTCGCCGGCGTACAGGCCGAGGCCCTCCGGGGGCCGGTGGACGCCGCCCGCCCCGGCCAGCGCCTCCGCGACAGCGCCCACGGGCGTGTCGGGGTCGGCGTCGAGGTGGACGTCGAACGCGTCACCGCCCTCCTCGACCACGGTCAACATCAACGACACGAGAACGTCCTCCAGCCGACGTGAAATGGGGGCCTCGGCAGCCGCGGTCGGCGGCTCCCGTGGCACTGATGGGACCTACGGAGCGCGTCCTCGGATGGTTCACCGGTGCGGCGGGTGAACCATCCGCCGACGGGCGCCGTAGTGGCCATCGGGTGCACCGCGCGGCGACTGTGCCGCTCTCGTTCCCGATCGTCCCGGCTCCGCCGCCGGGGCGTCCCGACAAGGAGTCAGAACATGATCTGGTACGTCCTGGCCGTGGTGCTGGGGCTGGCGCTGATCGGGGCGGTGGCCGCGCTGATCGTCACCGAGCGACGGCCCCGCCCGCCGAAGCCCCGCGCCGCCTCGGTGGCCGTCGTGGGCCGGGAGGCGTTGGACGTGGTCAACGCGGGACTGCGCCGGCTGACGGGCGAGTGCCTGCGCTCCGGCCGGCCGCTGCCCGACCTGTACGCCGTCGTCTACTCCGAGGAGCGGCTCGCACTGCTGCTGGCCGGTGCCGAGGAGTCCGCCCCCGCGCCCTGGACCGTCGAGGAGGACGGCGAACGCTGGACGATCTCGCCCGACGCCCTGCACCGCCCCGGCCCGGAGGGCGAACCGGCCCTGCCGTACGCGCTGACGGTGACGGTGGGCCTGGACGGACCCGACCGCGTGCTGGTCGACCTCTCCCGGGCGGCGGGGCCCGTCTCGGTGACGGGGCCGGACAAGGAGGTGCACAGCCTGGTGCGGGCCGTCGTCAGCGAGGCGCTCGCCGGGCCGGTGGGGGCGCTCGCCGAGGTCACCCTGGTGGGATCCCTGGCCGACGGCCGGCTCCTCTTCGGCGACGAGCCGCGGACCTCGCGTCTGCACAGCGCGGCCAGCCTGGAGGAGGCGTTCGCCACGGCGGCGTCGGCGGGCACGGGAGCGCCGGAGTTCGGCTCGCCCGACGTCACCCAGATCTACCGGCTGATCGAGGGCAGCAGCCGGATCGCCGTCCAGGGCGAGGCGCCGCATCTGTTCGTCGTGGACGCCTCGCAGCTCCCGCGCCGGGAAGGGGCACTGGCCGGTCTGCGGCGCGGGGACGCGCTGCTGGTGATCGGCGAGGCACCCACGGGGTGGCGCTGGCGTGCCGATGCGGGCGGTTCGCTCGACACCGGGCCGCTCGGCCTGGAGATCACCCGGCACGCGGGACGTCTGGCATGAGTGTCATCCGGCCTCGCGGTACAGGCCGCCCGCGTACAGCCCCCGGCTGTGCAGTGCCTCGCGCAGGGCGCGGACGGCGTAGAACGTCCGGGACTTGACGGTGCCCGGCGGCACGCCGAGGACCTTGGCCGTCTGGTTGACGCTGAGTCCCAGGTAGTGCACGTGCAGCAGGACCTCGCGCTGTGCCGGCCGCAGGTCCCGCAACGCGTCGATGAGCACCTGGGAGGTGAGCATGTGGTCCACGCCGTCGGACACCGGCAGGTGGGCGAGTTCGGGGTCACCGGTCTCCGGTGGTCTGGCCTGGCGGGCCCGATGGCCGTCGATGACCAGATTGCGCAGCGCGGTGAACAGCCAGGGCCGCACCGAATCCGTGGTCGGGTCGAGTTCCTCGGCGTGCCGCCAGGCGCGTATCGCGACTTCCTGGAGGACGTCCTCGGCGCGGTGCCAGTCGCCCTCCAGCCGCCGTGCGGCGAACTGCAGCAACGCGCTGCCGTGGAAGTGGTAGAGCGCTCTGAGGAACTCGTCGGGGCTGGGTTCCGCGGCGCGGGGGCCAGGAATGAGGTCTTCGGTCGAAGCGCTGGCCGACAAGGGCCTTTCCTCTCCGGTCGTCTGTGGGGAAGACGGGTTTCGCCGGCTGCGGGACAACCGGCAGGCGCCGCCGCGAGCCGCCGTGCGCCCGTGCGGCGCCCGTCAGCCTGCGGCGGCGGTGAACTCGCCCCGTCAGCGCCGCTCAGTCCGGTTCGCGAGAGGAAAGCGAGCCCACCTCACGGGACGTCAACTCCCGGTTGTGGACATGTACGTCGGCGATGTCACCGTTCCAGCAGTCGGCCGCCTTCCCATCGAACTTGCCGCGTCCGATCACCACAGTGCCAGTGGGTTTCACGCTGCTGGAGGCCACCCTGGTTCCCGCGAGCCGGCCGTCCACGTAGACCTGCATCCGGTGGCGCTTCTGACTGTACGTGCCGGTCAGGTGGTACCAGCGGCCGGGCTGCGGCTTGTCGGGCGTCTTCGCGACCGTACGGGCACCGCTGAAACTGAAGGCGAAGTTCCCGTCCGGGCCGGATCAGTTATGTACCGATCCCGCCCTGGCCGGCCGTACCTGGCCGCTGGCGTGGCATTTCCCGCCGACGGCGCCCGACAGGTTCGTCACACCCTGTTGCTGAACGCGGTGTCCGCGTTGCTGGGCTGATCAGTCGGCCTTGGTGTACGTGAGCTGCTCGCCGTTGTCCGTGTTCTCGCGGCGCAGGGAGCCGTCCGGGAGCAGGGTGAGCGTGGTGGGCTTGCCCGCGGTGCAGGACGTCATGGGTTCGCCGACGACGACCGTGGAGGGGCCGACCTCGACGGGTCCGTTCGGGGACGGTTCCGCGGTCAGGTTTGCCTGGAAGACGCAGTGGTAGGAGCCGCCGCCGTCCAGTGGGCCGTCCGCGGTGAGGGTGAGGACGGTCTTGCCGACCGTGCCCTGCTGGATGACGAGTTCCCGGGTGGAGTGGCCCGCGGCGTTGTCGATGGAGCCCGACCAGGTGCCGAGGTAGCCGGCCGGGATGGGGCCGTTGCTGTTCCTCTTGTTGTCGGTCGGGCTCGACGCGGCCGGTTTCGCCCCGGCCTGTTCCTTCCCGGAGTCCTGGCCGCGCACCAGTTGGACGACGACGAAGGCCAGCGCGACGGTCAATACGGTGATTGTGGTGATAAGCGCCCATCTGCGCGTCATGAATTTCCTCAGGAGGTGCGGCATAAATGTGTCTCTGGTGATCACGCGTCCGATCCGGAAGTGGTTCAGTGTGCACGTAAGTTGTGACAGGCCTGTGAGACAGCGGACCTGCCCGCCCCTGGATGTGCGCCCGTGCGCCGGGAGATGCGGCGACGCCTTGTCCGGGGCAGTGGAACATGGGGAGTTGTGACGTTCCGGCGGCGCGGACGCATCGTCCGCCAACCGTTCCCGAGTGTTCACGACGCGGTCGCCGGCGTCCGCCGTCTTTCCCCGGCCGTTCACTTGTGTGCGGTGGGGTGCGGGGCGTGTCCCGTGGAATCCGCTCAAACTCCGTTACGGCTGCCGGTGAGCGGTACGGCGGGTACGCCCAGGGACTTCGGGACGGGCAGACCGGGGGCCGTACCGGAGGGGAGAGTCCGCTCGGCCTGTGACCGGTGTAGGAGCCGGTACGGCATACGTGCCGGGCCGGGCGTTCGGTCGGTCAGGCGTCCAACAGCTCGCGCAGCGTGGCCTCGCCGACGCGGAGACATTACTGCGGAGGAGCTCGGCTGACTCAGCGCCCCCTGATCACCGCGGGCTGTGTCCTCACCATCGCCGGGATCGTTGTCCTGATCGCCATGGTCAACAGCTCCCCCGGCACCCGGCCCTTCGCCCCCGGACTCCTCCGCGCCGCCCGCCCCGGCGCGTCCGGAAAACGACGCCGCGCCATTCGCCACCGGTCCCTCCTCTCGTGGGGACCGGTGCCGAATGGTGCAGGCGGCTCGGGACCGCGCCGGGCCGGGTTGCACGTAAAGCCCCTGGTCAGGCTGCTGTCCGTACTTCATTCGGGATAAAGGGGGCGCGGGTTCAAGACGCCAGGCGCCGCAGCCGACTGGCTGCCTCCTGGAGGACGTCGTCCCTCTTGCAGAAGGTGAAGCGGACCTGGCTGCGGCCGGCGTCGAGGTCGTCGTAGAACACGGAGTTGGGGATGGCGACGACGCCGCAGCGTTCGGGGAGGGCGCGGCAGAAGGCGTAGGCATCCTTCTCGCCGAGGGGGGTGATGTCGGTGGTGATGAAGTACGTGCCCTGCGGCTGGTAGACCTCGAACCCGGCCGCACGCAGGCCGTCGCCGAGCAGGTCGCGCTTGCGTTGCAGGTCGGCGCGGAAGCCGTCGAAGTACGAGTCCGGCAGGCGGAGCGCCTCGGCGATGGCGTACTGGAACGGGCCCGCGCTGACGTACGTCAGGTACTGCTTGGCGGTCCGGACCGCGGAGACGAGCGGGCCGTCCGCCATGACCCAGCCAACCTTCCATCCGGTGAAGGAGAAGGTCTTGCCAGCGGACGAGATGGATACGGTGCGCTCACGCATGCCGGGCAGGGCCGCGATGGGGTGGTGCGTGCCTTCGTAGACGAGGTGCTCGTACACCTCGTCGGTAACAACGAGCAGGTCGTGTTCGACGGCGAGTGCGGCGATGGCGTCCTGCTCTTCGGCAGAGAGGACCATCCCGGTCGGATTGTGTGGGGTGTTGAGGAGCAGGAGGCGGGTCTGCGGAGTGATCTTGGCCCGGAGCTCATCCAGGTCCGGGCGGAAGGACGGGGCGCGCAGGGTAAGCGGCACGCGCTTCGCACCGGCCATGGCGATACAGGCGGCGTAGGAGTCATAGAAGGGTTCGAAGGCGATCACCTCGTCGCCCGGCTCCAGGAGCGCCAGCATGGTGGCGGCGATGGCCTCGGTGGCGCCGGCGGTGACCAGGACCTCGGTATCGGGGTCGAAGGGGAGATCGTAGAAGCGCTGCTGGTGCTCGGCGATCGCGGCGCGCAGTTCCGGAACTCCCGGGCCGGGCGGGTACTGGTTTCCCTTGCCCTCCCGCAAGGCGCGGACGGCGGCTTCGCGGATCTCGTCGGGGCCGTCGGTGTCGGGGAAGCCCTGGCCCAGGTTGATCGCGCCCGTCGCGGTGGCCAGAGCCGACATCTCCGCGAAGATCGTTGTCCCGAGTCCGTCCAGCCTTCGGTTCAGCAGTGGCCTGGTGTTCATATCTTCACCGTTCTCACTCGGGTACCCGTCGAGCCTCTGGGGACCATCCTGGCTCATGGCCGGTCTTGCCCCCGCGTGGTGCGGGGAACGCAGTGGGGTGAGGAGCGAGAGCGCCCTCTTCTCCCGGCTGTGCTGCCGGCTCCCGGAGAACACCGGCCTTGGCCGAGATATCGCGCAGGAGCGCGTCCCGCAGGTTGTGCAACGTCGCGATTTTGGAGACAAGGAGCCGCGCCGTGGCGTGCAGGGGCTCGGCCATCCTGTGAAAGGCGGTGCGCGTGAACTGGTCTGGCCAGGTGACTTTCAGGCGCTTGAGGGCGAGGGCGGAGATCTCCCGGGCGTTGCGGCCCTGCGCAGTCTGCATGATCTCGCCGCTCCTGCTTCTGAGTTCGTGAAGCAGCCACCAACTGTCCGTGTCCTCGATGGGGCGCACCGCCACGACGCTTCTGAGGGCTGTCGCCGGGCGGCGCGTCACAGCGATGTGCGCGCCGTCGGGACGGGTGCTCAGCATGAAGGTGCCGGAAGGATCCGCCTGGCCGGCGTCCGCTGGGCTTCGCAGGCGAAACCTTTCCACGTGGGGCACGGGGAGGTCGAAGAGGTCGCTCGGAGCGATCGCGTCGACGGTGGGTCCTGTCGGCAGAGGAGGGAGCGAGCTTTCGGAACCTTTGCCCGTCTTCGGTTTGGCGACCTCGGCGAGTACCCGTGTTTCCCAGGACGGTTCCGCCGCCGCCCAGTCGTCGTGGAGGGTGTCGGCCAGTGCCATAGCCTGTCGCGCGCTCTTCTCGTAGAGGGAGGTCATCTCCTCGATGAGGCCGAAGGCCCGGTCGTATGCGGCGATGATGTCCGGCGGGGGTAGCGGAAACAGCATGCGGCGGAGGGTGTCGAGGCTGATGGTGGGCTCGACGTGTGCCGTCACGTCCTCGTCGATCCGGGCCTTCGCCGTGGGCGTCTGCAGCCAGATGCGCAGCCACCGCACGATGTGCGGCTCAGCGCGGATGATGCCGATCGACCTGGTCGCCGGCCATCCTGCGTGCTCGGAGGTGACCAGCGCGGACTCGCCCACCCTCCTGACGAGTACGACGGCCAAGTCGCCCTGCCTGAGGGCGCGGGTGGCCGGAGGACCGCCCGACACGTACTCATTCATGCGGGGTGAGAGGATCCTGCCGTCCCGGACGAACTCGGAGCCGACCACTCCTGGCGCTTGATCGGATGCCTTGTCGTCGACGACGCCACAGGTCGTGTAGATATCCCTGCGGACTTGCTCCATCGCGATGGAGGTGGTTGGCCAAGCCGCCGTATCCGAGTCGGTCTGGTGAGTGTCGGCTTCCATCAGATCTCCTCCAAGACGTCCAGCAGCCGGAGTTCCAGATCGCGCATCATGTCCAACGAATCGACCAGTTCGAGCTTGAGCTGGTCGATCCTGCTTCGTGTGTCGCGTTCGGGGCTGGGAGGCTCCGTGGCGTACGAAGTTGGCATCAGGCTGTACTCGTGGCCGGCGATCTCCTCGGTGGAGCAGCTTCGGGACCATCCGGTCTCGTCTTTGTACGGGGTGATCGCGACGCCGTCCTCGGAAAGGCCACGCCACGCTGCGAGGGTCTGCAAAATCAGTGCAGCGTTCTTCTCGCCCAGCCTGCGCGCTCTTGAGTCCGGGACCAGCTCGAAGGCTCGCCGCGCGTTGATGAATAGCACCTGCCGGCGGCGGTCCCGGACGCCCCAGCCGGGACGCGCCCTCTTGTCCTTGTTGAGCACCCACAGGCAGGCGGTGGTCTGGGTGTGCCCGAACACGCGGGGCGGCAGGGCGATCACGCACTCGACGAGGTCGTCTCGCAGGAGGCGTTCGCGGAGCCTTCGGGTGATGAGCTGTTGGGTGTTTGCCACGGTGTCGGCCATCAGGAAGGCGGCGCGTCCGGCCGGAGCGAGTGCGTGCGCGATGTGCTGAATCCACGCGGAGTTGGCGGATCCTCGGGACGGCGGTTCCTCCGGCCACCGGGGATCGGCAGGGACCCGGGAAGCTGGCCGCCGGGTGCTCTGCTCCGTCCTGTCCTCCGGCGCCCAGTCGCGCTGGTTGAAGGGGAGGTTGGCCAGGATGATGTCGTGGGGCTCGCGTTCGGGCTCCGCGAGGCTGTCCCCGGGCGGGGAGACGTCGGCGCTGATCCCCCGCACGGCGAAGTTCATGCGAGCCACCTGCGAGGTGTAGGCGTGCTGTTCCCTTCCCTGCAACGACATGGCCGGGTCCACCTCGACGCGGTCGTGGACGTAGCGGTGACTCTCGACGAGCAGACCCCCTGAACCGCAGACAGGGTCCAGCACTCTGTGCCTGTCGCGGGGCACGGCTGCGCCGACCATGAGACGCGCCATGTCAACGGGCGTGAAGTAGTGGCTGCCGCCTGCCTGGTCCGCCGAGAGGTCCCGCAGGCACTGGTCGAGCAGGGGGCCGACCCGCTGGGTGGATCCGATGGCCTGGATGAGAGCGTGCAGGTGTTCATCGGAATGAGGGGGCGGAATGGGCATCAGGCTCCTCGTGCCCGCGTCGAGAGCGTCGGTTGTGGGGAGCCAGTGGGCCAGACACTTGCTCACGGCAGCGCGAACTCCCGAACCGCCCGCTGCCGGCTGACCCAGCAACCACGACCATGTCGGTACGCCGGTGCCGGGAGCGGCGTGCGCCTTCCGGCTCAGGAACAGCAGCCCGAGGACCAGGCGAGTCGCGTCGTGGGCGTTCATCAGCCGCGAGAGGTGCTTGCGGTGTACCTGCACCTTCAGGAGCACCTCGTCGAGGGAGAGGAGATCGTCGGCCTGCATGCGCCTTCGAAGGGCACCTGCATCGCTCATGAGCCCACCACCCCCAGGGCGTCCATGACCACGATAAGGAGCGTCAGGGAGCCGGCGAAGGTGAATGCTCCGGCTTTGAAGGCTGTCGTGGGACGCCCTCCTTCGACGACGGTCACGAAGCTGCCGGCAAGAGCTGCGACAAGCGCCGCGAGGACCGCGATGATCACGTACATCAGCGTCTGCTGCACGTGGTTCCTCCCTGAGGTCGGGGGGATCTCCAAGCGGGCGAGTGAGCCGCGTGATCCCCGGTTTCAGGTAGGACAGTAGAAGACGTACGCCACGCACCCATGGGTGCACGCTGTTTGGGTTTTCCTAAGGCGCGCGCCCGGTCATGAAGCACTTTCAGCAAGTGCACGTCGTTTGGGATTCAAAATAGTGCGTCGGCGAGAGGGAGTGTTCGGGCTTCCGCCCCACAATCTGAATAGGCAGGCGAAAAAGCCTTGACTCAGCCGACCTTCCAGCCCGTGAAGGAGAACGTCTTGCCGGCGGAGCCGATGGTGACGGTGCGCTCGCGCATGCCGGGGAAGCCGGCGAGCGGCAGGTGCTCGCCCTCGAAGACCAGGTGCTCGTAGACCTCGTCGGTGACAACGAGGAGGTCGCGCTCGCAGGCCAGTGCGGCGATCGTGCCGAGTTCCTCGCGGGTGAGGACGGTGCCGGTGGGGTTGTGCGGGGTGTTGAGCAGGATCAGCCGGGTGCGGGGGGGGTGACGGCGGCGCGCAGTTCGTCGAGGTCGAGGCGGTAGGTGCCGGTGGTCGCGTCGGGGTGGAGGGTGACGGGGACGCGGCTGCCGCCCGCCATGGCGATGCAGGCGGCGTACGAGTCGTAGTACGGCTCCAGGGCGATGACCTCGTCGCCGGGCTCCAGCAGCGCCAGCAGGGCCGCGGCGATGGCCTCGGTGGCGCCCGCGGTGACCAGGACCTCGGTGTCGGGGTCGTGGCCGATTCCGTAGCGCCGTTGCTGGTGGTCGGCGATCGCGGTGCGCAGTTCGGGGACGCCGGGGCCCGGCGGGTACTGGTTGCCGTGCCCGGCGCGCAGTGCCCGTACCGCGGCCTCTCTGATCTCTTCGGGGCCGTCGGTGTCGGGGAAGCCCTGGCCGAGGTTGATGGAGCCGGTCCGTACGGCAAGCGCCGACATCTCCGCGAAGATCGTCGTGCCGAACTCGGCGAGGCGGCGGTTGAGCAGCGGTCGTCCCTGTGTCATGGCCGCCATCCTGCGCGCAAGCTCTGGAGTTGCTCAAGTCTGCTTTGGCCGTACGGGGCCGGGGGCATCCCCCACTCACGCAGGAAGCGGACGGAAGCGAGGGACCTCGCTTCGGGGGAACAGAAGGACGTGAGGTCGGTGGGAACCTTTGTCACAGCGGTGATCGCGTTTGCCGTGATCGGGTTGGTCATCTCGCTGGTGGGGGCCGGCAACCGGAAGAAGAAGAGCGGGCGGGCTGTGCGCCGGGGTGGGAGCGGCGGCAGCGCCGCGGGTGGCAGCTGGTGGGCGGGAGGTGACGGTGGCGGTGGCTCGTCCTGCGGAAGCAGCAGCGGTCACTCCGGGGGGCATTCGTGCGGCGGCGGTCACTCCTCGTGCGGTGGCGGCTCCTCGTGCGGCGGCGGCGGCGGGGGCGGATGCGGCGGAGGCAGCTGACACGGGGCAGCTGATCCGTGACCGGGCAGGGCCACACGCCCGGTGCCGGGCCCGTGCGGTTCCGGTGCCCCACAGGTGCCCGGCGGATGAACTCCCGCCGGGCACCTTTTTGTTGGGGCTTTTTGCGAGATACCGGTGAACAGATGAACCGAGAGGCCCCCGAGGGGATGGAAACCGCGTCAAGTTGGGCAAAAACGCTGTGGACGCGGCTTACTTCGTGATTCCCTCGGTTGAGAGAACATCCAGCCCTCGGACCCGAGTTGGACCTGATCGGGCGCTTCCCACCTCCCACGTGCATCACGTCGGAGGCGTCCCCTGTCCATGTGTCCACGCTTGTTTGCGGAGCCGACCCATGCTCACGACCCTCCAGACGGCCTATTCCGACACCCGTGCTGCCGACCTGGCCTGGGCGCTGGGGCGCGAACCGCTCCCCGCCCTGGCCGTGCTCGACCTCGATCTCGCCGGTGCCCGACTCCAACTGCGCCTGCTCGGCGCCTCCCACCAGGTGCTCCTGGAGGAGAACCGGGGCACCTGTTCCGAAACCGTCGCGTGCATCCCGGGCGGCAGCACACCGCTGCCGCTCGGTGTCTCCAAGCGGCTCGGGGAGTGGGAGTACGAATTCGCGGCGCGCGTCGAGACGCTCTCGGCGGGCTCGTTCGCGGGGCGTGCGCAGGAGCTCCTCGCGCTCGTGACCGACCACCCCCACGGTCTCGCGGGGACGTTCCCCGGCAGCCCGCACGCCTTCACCGCCATGCTCGCCCAGCGGACCGAGCGCCAGGTGCGGTGGCGCACCTGGCATGCGTACCCGCAGGAAGGGCAGCTGGTGGTGACGCGCACCCGAGTGGGAGTGCGGATGCCGGCGGCAGCGCTCTGACGCGGCCCAACTCCGTTGTGGGCGCGCCACTTACACCCTTGTGGGTGACAGGCGGCCACCGCGTCGTGACGTAGCGTTCGCATCATGATCGATCAGCAGGTGTCGCTGCGAGGGGGCGCGGCGCGTCTTCCCGTGCGGCCGAGGACCGGTCGGTGTCTCGTGCTGGCCGCTGTCTTCGTCTGTGCTGCCTGCGGTCTGGTCTACGAGCTCGAACTGGTGGCGCTGGCCTCCTACTTGATCGGGGATTCCGTCACCCAGGCGTCCGTCGTGCTCTCCGTGATGGTGTTCGCGATGGGCGTCGGCTCGCTCCTCGCGAAACGTTTACGCAGCCGTGCAGCAGTCGGTTTCGGGCTGATCGAGGCGGCGCTCGCACTCGTCGGCGGCTCCTCGGCGGTCGTGCTGTACGCGTCGTTCGCCTGGATCGGGGAGTCGCGGTACGCCCTGGTCGGGTTCTCGCTCACGATCGGCGTCCTGATCGGGGCGGAGATCCCGCTGCTGATGACGCTGATCCAGCGCGTCGACCGGCAGGACGCGGGCGGGACCGTCGCGGATCTGTTCGCCGCCGACTACGTGGGTGCGCTGGTCGGCGGGCTCGCGTTCCCCTTTCTGCTGCTGCCGGTGCTGGGACAGCTCACCGGGGCGCTGTTCACCGGCGCGGTCAACGCGGCGGCGGGCGGGGCGCTGGTGCTGTGGGTGTTCCGACGGGACCTCACCCCGTGCTCCCGGTGGCTGCTGATCCTCGTCAATGTGGCCGTGATCGCCGTACTCGCCACCGCCACCGCGCTGGTCGGTGACTTCGAGCGGGCGGCGCGGCGTGCGGTGTACGGGGACGGGGTGCGGGTCGCGGTGCAGACCGGGGTCCAGGAGGTGGTGCTGACGGGGGCGGGCCGCAGCTCCCTGGACCTGTATCTGGACGGGCGGCTGCGGGTCAGCGCGCGCGACGAGTACCGCTACCACGAGGCGCTGGTGCACCCGGCGATGAACGGGCCACGCGCCCGTGTCCTGATCCTGGGCGGTGGTGACGGTCTCGCCGCCCGGGAGGTGCTGCGCTACCCGGACGTACGCAGCGTCACCCTCGTCGAGCTCGATCCCGGCGTCACCCGGTTGGCCCGTACCGACCGTGCGCTCTCCGCGCTGAACGCCCACGCGTACCGCGATCCGCGGCTGGCGGCCGTCAACGCCGACGCCTTCAACTGGCTGCGGGCCGCGCACGGCAGCTACGACGTGGTGATCTCCGATCTGCCCGACCCCGGGATCTCTGTCGGCACGAAGCTCTACTCGGCGGAGTTCTACGGCCTGGTCGCCGAGGCCCTCGCACCGGGCGGCCGGCTGGTGGTGCACGGGGGCCCGCCGGTGAACCGGCCGCGTACGTACTGGACGGTGGAGGCGTCGATGAGGGCGGCGGGCCTGCACACCCGCCCGTACCGGATCAGCGGCAGGCTCTCCGATTTCGCGGCGGGCCCCGACAGGGCCACGCACCGGGCGCAGGCCGAGCAGGGCTGGGGTTTCGTCCTCGCCCGGCCGGTCGGGGCGCCGGTGCTCCGCCTTGCCCCGGGGGCGCCGAAGCTGCGGTCGCTGACACAGGCCTCGCTGATGCGCGCGGGGCGGGAGGCAGAGAGCGGACGGCTGCGCGGGCTGCTGCCGTCGACGCTGGTGCATCCGCGGTACTGGGAGGGCCGGTGAGCCGGACGCCGTACGCCGTACGCCCGGCGGCTTTGCGACGCGGAACCGCTGACGTGATGGCCGGGGCTGAGTAGGCTCGGTTTCCATGGAGCATGAGGTGTTCGTTCCGGTTCCGGTCCCGTCCCTTCGGCGGACGCTGGGCGATCCTGCCCGCGTCGCGCGCTGCGTACCGGGGCTCCAGCAGGACGCCGACGCGTCCGCGGGCCCGCTGTCCGGCCGGCTCAAGGTCCGGGTCGACGGCCACACGATCACGTACCGCGGTGCGCTGCGGCTCACCGTTTCCCCGCAGGACGGCCCGGACGGGGACGACGGGATCCTGGTGGCGGGCGAGGGCGTCGAGGCCCGGGGGACCGGCTCGGTGAAGCTGGCTCTGACGATCAGCCTGACGCAGAAGGATGGTGGTACGGCGATCGGGTTCGCGGGTACGGCGAGCGGCGACGGCCGCCTCCTGGAGCTGGACCCGGCGGCGGCGCTCGCGACGGCCCACCGACTGCTGGACCGCTTTGTGCAGCAGCTGGTGACGGAGACGCTGGCGGGCGAGGACCTCGGCGAGGCCGAGCGGTCCGTCGGGGAAGCCGTGGAACAGGCCATCGAGGACGCGGCCGAGGAGGCCGACACGACCGGCGCGGCCACCACCCGGAGTACTGCTCCGGAAGCCGGCGACGACACCGGCGACGACACCGGCGACGGCGCCACCGCGGACGAGGCATCCTCCACCGAGAACCCCCCGGGCACGGACTCCGCCTTCGACGCCCCCGTGCCCCCGCCGTCGCTCGACCCCGTGGCGGAGGTGGAGTTCACCGTCCCCGACGGCCCCCCGGCCGAGGCCGCGCAAGCCAGGCGCACCATGATCGGCCGCAGCGCCGAGGAGGTCGACCACGCGCCGCCACGCGGCAGGTACGCCCCCGTGCCGTCACCCGATTCGACCACCGCGGGCGCCACACTCCGCTGGGTCGCTCCCGCCGCCGCGCTCGCGCTCGCCTCCGCCGTCGTGGTGAGCAGAGCGCTGAGGCGGCGGAGGTAGCAGCGCCGGTAATGTCGGCAGAGGTAGCAGCGCCAGTAATGTCGGTCGGGTGAGTAGCAGCGAGAAGGACGTCCGGCTGTCCGTCGGCGATGCAGAGTTGACCGTGAGCCCCGCCGACGGCTGTCGCATCAGCAGTCTGCGGATCGGTGGCACCGAGGTGCTGCGGCAGGGGGAGCAGTACGGCTGCTTCCCGATGGTGCCGTGGTGCGGGCGCACCGAGAACGGGCTCTTCCACAACGGCGACGTCCCGCACCGGTTGCCGCTGAACTCCCCGCCGCACGCCATCCACGGCACCGGCAGGGACACCGCCTGGCGCACCGCCCGGGTGGGCGAGCGGGAGGCCGCGTTCTACTACGACCTTGCCGATCCCTGGCCGTATCCGGGCCGGGTGACCCAGACCTTCGAGTTGTCCGAGGACTCGCTCACGCTTGCGTTCGGCATCGAGACGTACGGGGATTCGTTCCCGGCGCAGGCCGGCTGGCACCCCTGGTTCCTGCGGGATCTCGGCGGCGGCAAGAACGTGGAGATCGCCTTCGATGCGGCCTGGCAGGAGGAACGTGGCGAGAACCATCTGCCGACCGGCCGCCGCATCCCGCCCCTGCCCGGCCCGTGGGACGACTGCTTCGGGATGCCGGACGGCGTCGACGTGACGCTCACCTGGCCGGAGCAGCTGCAACTGACCGTGAAGAGCCGGGCCGAGTGGGTCGTGATCTACGACGAGCAGGCCGAGGCGGTCTGTGTGGAGCCGCAGTCCGGCCCGCCGAACGGGCTGAACACCGCGCCCCGGTATGTCACGCCGATCGAGCCGCTGGAGATCGCGACGACCTGGAACTGGCGCAGGCTCTGACCCGACAGCGGTGCGCGCTTCGACCCGGTACCCATGCAGGCCGTGACCCGTTGCCGGCGCGGGCCCCGACACGGCAGCGGCGCGGGCCCCGACACGGGCACCTTAAGCTCGTAGCCATGACTGACGTACGTGCTGAGCTGCTCCAGCAGATCAAGGACAAGGCCGTGGTACACGGCAAGGTGACCCTCTCCTCGGGTCTTGAGGCCGACTGGTACATCGACCTGCGCCGCATCACGCTGGATGGCAAGGCCGCTCCGATGGTCGGTCAGGTCATGCTCGATGCCACCGCCGAGCTGGACTACGACTGCGTGGGCGGGCTGACGCTGGGCGCCGACCCGGTCGCCACCTCGATGCTGCACGCCTCCGCTGCGCGTGGGCAGGAGCTGGACGCGTTCGTCGTCCGCAAGGCGCAGAAGGCGCACGGGATGCAGCGCCGCATCGAGGGCACGGACGTGAAGGGTCGCCGCTGCCTGGTCGTCGAGGACACCTCGACGACCGGCGGTTCGCCGCTGACGGCCGTCGAGGCGGTGCGCGAGGCCGGTGGCGAGGTCGTCGCCGTCGCCACGATCGTGGAGCGGGGTGCGGCTCCGGCCATCGCCGAGGCCGGTCTCCCGTACGTCCACGCCTACACGGTGGCGGACCTCGACCTGGCCTGATTGCTGGTCTGACCTGCGATTTTCTTCAAGGGTGGATGGTTTCACGTGAAACCGTCCACCCTTGTCGTATGCCTTCCGCTCCCCGGTCCGAACGTTGAGGGACCAGGCCGGGTGGAGCCGGAGCGAGAGTCTGGGAAGATGGGGGCGACGATGACGTCGCCCCCAGGTCAGGGAACCAGCAACGCACACCCGCACATCCCAAGGAGCGGACAGATGCCCATCGCAACCCCCGAGGTCTACGCCGAGATGCTCGACCGGGCGAAGGCAGGCAAGTTCGCCTACCCGGCCATCAATGTGACGTCGACCCAGACCCTGCACGCTGCACTGCGCGGCTTCGCGGAGGCGGAGAGCGACGGCATCGTCCAGATCTCCACCGGTGGGGCGGAGTTCCTGGGCGGCCAGCACAACAAGGACATGGTCACGGGCGCCGTCGCCCTCGCCGAGTTCGCGCACATCGTCGCCGCCAAGTACGACGTCACGGTCGCGCTGCACACCGACCACTGCCCGAAGGACAAGCTGGACGGTTACGTACGTCCGCTGCTCGACATCTCCGCCGAGCGCGTCGCCAAGGGACAGAACCCGCTGTTCCAGTCCCACATGTGGGACGGCTCGGCCGAGACCCTCGCCGACAACCTGGCCATCGGCCAGGAACTGCTCGCCAAGGCCGCCGCCGCCAAGATCATTCTTGAGGTCGAGATCACCCCGACCGGTGGCGAGGAGGACGGCGTCACGCACGAGATCAACGACGAGCTGTACACGACCGTCGACGACGCGCTGCGTACCGCCGAGGCGCTCGGCCTGGGCGAGAAGGGCCGCTACCTGCTGGCCGCGTCCTTCGGCAACGTCCACGGCGTCTACAAGCCGGGCAACGTCGTGCTCCGTCCCGAGCTGCTGAAGGACCTCCAGGAGGGCGTCGCCGCCAAGTACGGCAAGTCGTCGCCCTTCGACTTCGTCTTCCACGGCGGCTCCGGCTCCACCGAGCAGGAGATCGCCACGGCGCTGGAGAACGGCGTCGTGAAGATGAACCTCGACACCGACACCCAGTACGCCTTCACCCGCCCGATCGTGGACCACGTGTTCCGCAACTACGACGGTGTGCTGAAGGTCGACGGCGAGGTCGGCAACAAGAAGGTCTACGACCCGCGCAGCTGGGGCAAGTCCGCCGAGGCGGGCATGGCCAAGCGCGTCACGGAGGCCTGCGCCAACCTGCGTTCCACCGGCACCAAGCTGAAGTAGCAGCCGGTACGAAGTGTGGCCGTGGGCCCGGTACCCCTTGGGGTGCCGGGCCCACGGCATGTCCGAGAGAAGAAGTGAGGGATCCCTGTGAGTTCCAGCGCCCGCTATGACTTCGACACCGTCGTCGACCGCCGGGGCACCTGGTGCGTCCAGTGGGACGGGGTCGCGGACCGGTTCGGGGTGGACGGGCTGCTGCCGTTCACCATCTCCGACATGGACTTCGAGACCGCACCGGAGGTGCTGAGCGCGCTTCGGGCCCGTCTGGACCACGGGGTGTTCGGCTACACGACCTGGCAGCAGGACGACTTCCGCTCGGCGATAGCCCACTGGTACGCGACCCGGTACGGGACACGGATCGACACCGGGCAGCTGGTGTACGGGCCGTCCGTGCTCAGCCAGCTCTCGCAGCTGCTGCAGATGTGGACGGCCGAGGGCGAGGGCGTGGTCGTCCACGCCCCGACGTACGACGGTTTCCGCAAGGCGATCACCGGGCTCGGGCGCGATCTGCGGGGCGTGCCGGTGGGAGACGCGGTCGCGCTGGAACGCGAACTCGCCCGCCCCGACAGCAAGGTCCTTCTCGTGTGTTCGCCGCACAACCCGACGGGCCGGGTATGGACGGAGGCCGAACTGAGCGAGATGTCGGCGCTCGCCGCGCGGTACGGGGTCGCGGTGATCAGCGACGAGATCCATGCGGACTTCGTGCACGAGGGGCATGTGCATGTGCCGTGGACGCGGGTCGGGGGCGACGGGCGCTGGGCGGTGATCTCCTCCGCGTCGAAGGCGTTCAACTTCCCGGCGTTGACCGGCTCGTACGGGCTGATCGGCGATCCGGCCGACCGGGCGGAGTTCCTGCGCCGGATGGAGACGGCAGAGGGGCTCGCCTCCCCGGCGGTGCTGTCACTGACCGCGCACATCGCCGCGTACCGGGAGGCCGGGGCGTGGCTGGACGAGGTCCGCTCGTATGTCGCCGGGAATCTGGCGCTGGTCGCGGAACGGCTGAACGAGGCGTTTCCGGAACTGGGATGGCGGCCGCCACAGGCCGGCTATCTGGCGTGGATCGATCTGCGCCCGGCGGGCGTCGGCGACGACGAGGCGTTGCAGCGGGTGCTGATCGAGCGCGAGAAGGTCGCGGTGATGCCGGGGGCGGTGTACGGGGCGGAGGGCTTTGTGCGGCTGAACGTCGGGTGTCCGCGGTCCAAGGCGGAGGCAGGCGTGGAGGCACTGATCCGGGCGGTGCGGGCGGTAGCGCTCTGACTCCTCGGCCATCGGGCCGGACAGGTTCCGGACCTGGGCCGACAGGCCGAGGAAGCCGAGGAGGTTTCGCGCGCGCGGGTCCGACGTTCATCCGGGCAGCGTGCCGGGACAGGCAGACGCTGCCCGACGCGGCACCGGATCCGGACTGGCCTCGCGGACGGGGAGCGAGGATGCTGCTCGTATGGGCGAGACACCCGCCGGTGAGATTCGTGCCGCCTCCGCACTCGGACGCTGGGTCATCCTCACCACCGTCCTCGGCTCCAGCATGGCCCTGCTCGACTCCACCGTCATCAACGTCGCCCTGCCCCGCATCGGCAAGGACCTCGGCACCGATCTGGCCGCCCTCCAGTGGACCGTCAACGCCTACATGCTGACCCTCGCCGGGCTGATCCTTCTCGGTGGCGCCCTCGGCGACCGGTACGGCCGGCGGCGGGTCTTCGTCGTCGGAGTCGTCTGGTTCGCCGCCGCGTCCGTGATCTGCGGCATCGCGCCGAACTCCGCCGTCCTGATCGCCGCCCGCGCCCTCCAGGGCATCGGCGGGGCTCTCCTCACACCCGGTTCGCTGGCACTGATCCAGGCGAGCTTCCATCCGGACGACCGGGCCCGCGCGGTCGGACTGTGGTCGGGGCTCGGCGGGGTCGGCGCCGCCATCGGGCCGTTCGTCGGCGGCTGGCTCGTCGACGGGCCCGGCTGGCGATGGGTTTTCCTGCTCAACATACCGGTCGCCGCGGTCTGTCTGCCGGTGGCGCTGCGCCACGTACCGGAATCGCGCGACCCCGACGCACACGGGCGCTTCGACGTGCTGGGCGCCGTGCTCGGCGCGCTCGCCCTCGCCCTGGTGACCTATGCGCTGATCGAGGCGCCGGGACAGGGGGCGTCCGCGGTGGTGATCGGGGCGGCCGTCGGCGGGATCGTCCTCGGGGTGGTGTTCGTGCAGGTGGAGCGGAGGCGGGCGGACCCGATGCTGCCGCCTTCGGTGTTCGCTTCCCGGCAGTTCACCGTCGTCAACATCATCACCCTCTGTGTGTACGCGGCGCTCGGCGGTTACTTCTTCCTCTCCGCGATCCAGCTCCAGGTCGTGGCCGGGTACTCGGCCCTCGGCGCCGGCACGGCCCTGCTGCCCACGACCGTGCTGATGCTGCTCTTCTCGGCCTCCTCGGGCGAACTCGGGCAGCGCATCGGGCCCCGCATTCCGCTCACCGTCGGCCCACTGGTGGCCGCCACCGGGATGCTCCTGATGCTGCGGGTCGGGCCGGGGTCGAACTCCGTCTCCGCCTACCTCACCGATGTGCTCCCCGCGGTCGGTGTGCTCGGCGTCGGACTCGTCACCCTGGTGGCACCGCTCACCGCGACCGTCCTGGCCTCCGTGGACACCGCACGGGCCGGCCTCGCCAGCGGGATCAACAATGCGGCCGCCCGCGCCGCCGGGCTGATCGCGGTGGCCGCGCTGCCGCTGCTCGCCGGGATGGGCCCGGAGGCCTACCGGAACGCCGACGAGTTCGCCGCGACGTTCCGGCGGGCCATGCCGATGTGTGCCGGGCTGCTCGTGCTGGGCTCGTTGATCGCCTGGGCGACCGTACGCAAGCCCCCCGTCACGGCGGACGAGAAGGAGAAGGCGCGCCCCGAGTGCACGGTGCACTGCGGTGTCGTCGCGCCGCCCCTGGAACCCACGCACGAGGAGGCGGGGAAGCCGGGCGCGAACCGGCCCTCCCCGGGGCGCCCGGGTACTCCCGGCGCGAACTGACCCACCGCACGGCGTCCGAGTACCCCCGGCGCGCATCTGCCAGGCACACTTGAACCCATGTCGATCCACGAGAACCTGCTCGGGGGGCCTCCCCCGACCCACCTGCCCGACGACCCGGAGCCGCGCGAGCTGCTCGCGAACGGCACGGCCCCCGCCGACGTCGCCGCGAAGTACCCGACCTCCTCCCTGGCCTGGGCACAGCTCGCCGACGAGGCGTTCGAGGGCGGCCGCGTCATCGAGTCGTACGCCTACGCCCGCACCGGCTACCACCGCGGCCTCGACGCGCTGCGCAGGGCCGGCTGGAAGGGCCACGGCCCCGTACCGTTCGAGCACGAGCCGAACCGCGGCTTCCTGCGCGCCCTGCACGCCCTGGCGCGGGCCGCCCAGGCGATCGGCGAGCAGGAGGAGTACGAGCGCTGCTCGACGTTTCTGCGCGACTCCTCGCCGACCGCCGCCGAGACGCTCGGCTAGAGGCGACCGAGGCCCTCGGCCGGGGGCGACCGAGCCCCTCGGCCAGACGTACACGTACACCTTGTGACGTTCCGGACCCCGCAGATGTACCGGTATCTGCGGGGTCTGCGCGCTCCTGCGGGCTCCGTTTAGGATGCGGGCAGGGGACCGGAGCTCCACCACCTCACGGAAGGGGCGGACCGCTACCCGGAAGCTTGTGTCGAGGAGACAGCAATGTCGACGATCCACCCCGACCCCGAAGCCACCGGTGCGCAGACCCCGCACCTCGACTTCGCGGGAACGACTCCGTACGAGGACTATGTCCAGGCGGATGTCCTGACCCATCTCCAGCACCTTCGCTCCGACGATCCGGGCGAAATGGTCTTCCTGGTCACCACCCAGGTCATGGAACTGTGGTTCACCGTCATCGTCCACGAGTGGGAGACCGCCGCGCACGCCCTGCGCGAGGACCGGCTGCCCGTCGCACGCGACGCGCTCAAGCGGTCGGTGCGGGAACTGGAGGCGCTCAACGCCTCCTGGACGCCGCTCGCCCAGCTCACCCCCGCCCAGTTCAACTCCTACCGTGCCGCCCTCGGTGAGGGATCCGGCTTCCAGTCGGCGATGTACCGGCGGATGGAGTTCCTGCTCGGCGACAAGTCCGCGTCCATGCTCGTGCCGCACCGGGGCGCGCCCCGCGTCCACGCCGAGCTGGAGAAGGCGCTCGGCGAACCGAGTCTGTACGACGAGACGCTCGCCCTGCTCGCCCGGCGCGGCCACGCCGTGCCGCAGGCCGTGCTCGGCCGGGACCTGACACAGAAGTACGAGTCGTCCCCCGAGGTCGAGGCCGTCTGGGCGGAGATCTACGCCAACCCCGACCAGCACGACGAGCTGGTCCGGCTCGGCGAGGCGCTCACCGACGTCGGTGAACTGGTGTGGCGCTGGCGCAACGACCATCTCGTCGCCACCCGGCGCGCGATGGGCTCGAAGACCGGGACCGGCGGTTCCGCCGGGGTCGCGTGGCTGGAGAAACGGGCCACGAAGAACGTCTTCCCCGAGCTGTGGACGGCGCGCAGCCATGTCTGAGACCTTCGCCGCGCGGGCCGCGGCACTCGACGCCGCCGACCGGCTCGCCGATCTGCGCAAGCTGTTCACCCTCGACGACACCGTCTACCTCGACGGCAACTCGCTCGGTGCGCTGCCCGCTCATGTACCCGCCCGGGTGCAGGAGGTCCTCACCCGCGAGTGGGGCGAGCTACGCATCCGGTCCTGGGGCGAGAGCGGCTGGTGGACCGCGCCCGAGCGGATCGGCGACCGCATCGCCCCGCTCGTCGGGGCCGCCGCCGGGCAGATCGTCGTCGGCGACTCGACCAGTGTGAACGTCTTCAAGGCCGTCGTCGCCGCGAGCCGGCTGGCGGCGGAGGGCCGCGACGAGATCCTCGTCGACGCGACGACATTTCCCACGGACGGATACATCGCCGCATCCGCGGCCCGGATGACCGGCCACCGGCTCGTCCCGGTCGTCCCCGCCGAGGTGCCGGACGCCCTCGGCCCCCGTACCGCGGCCGTTCTGCTCAACCATGTCGACTACCGCACCGGCAGGCTCCACGACCTGCCCGGACTCACCGCCGCCGTGCACGCGGCGGGCGGCCTCGCCGTCTGGGACCTGTGCCACAGCGCGGGCGCCCTGCCCGTCGGCCTCGACGCGCACGGCGTGGACCTCGCGGTCGGCTGCACGTACAAGTACCTGAACGGCGGCCCCGGTTCGCCCGCCTACCTGTACGTCGCCGAGCGCCACCAGGCAGCCTTCGACTCGCCCCTGCCGGGGTGGACGTCGCACGCCGACCCGTTCGGCATGACACCGGGGTACGCCCCGGCGGACGGTGCCGTACGGGGCAGGGTCGGCACCCCCGACATCCTCTCCATGCTGGCGCTCGAAGCGTCGCTGGACGTGTGGAACGGGGTGTCGATCGAGGCGGTACGGGCCAAGTCCCTGGCGCTGACGGACTTCTTCCTGGAGTGCGTCGCCGAGCATGTGTCCGAGGGCCGGGTCACCTCCGTCACCCCGACCGCGCACGCGGAGCGCGGCAGCCAGGTCGCGCTGCGCTGCGAGGACGCGGAACCGGTGATGAGCGCGCTCATCGCGCGGGGTGTCGTCGGGGATCTGCGGCGACCGGACGTGCTGCGGTTCGGGTTCACGCCGCTGTACGTGGGGTTCGCGGACGTGGAACGGGCGGCGCGCGTACTGGGTGAGGTGCTGAAGCCCTAGCAGCTGGGACCCAGGGGCCCCCGCGTGATCCGTCGGCGGGGACGGGAACCTTCCGTACTGGTACCGTCCCCGCAGGTCAGGCCAGTTGGGCTGTTGGGTTGTTGAGCTGTTGGGCTCGGATACAGGACGGTTGGAGCAGCATGTCGGATTCTGCCGCGCGTGATCGTGACGCAGCCGAGACCGAGTCGGCACTCTCGCATCCACCGGTCGCTCCCGATGCATCGGCCGCCTACGGCAACCATCCCGACCAGGTGATCGACTTCTACGCCCCGCGCGACGGCCGGACCGGTGCGCCCGTCGTGGTCGTCATGCACGGCGGGGCGTGGCGGGCGCCGTACGACCGGCAGCACGTGTCGCCGTTCGCGGACTTCCTGGCCCGGCGCGGGTTCGCCGTCGCCAGCGTCGAGTACCGGTGCGGCAGCGAGATCCCGCAGCAGCGGGGTTCCGGTCCGGTCGCGGGCCGTTGGCCGGAGACCTTCGACGACGTCGCCGCGGCGATGGACGCGCTGCCGGCCCTGCTGGCCCGGGAACTTCCGCAGGCCGACGCCCGGCGGATCGTCGTCACCGGGCACTCCGCCGGCGGGCAGCTCGCCCTGTGGGCCGCCGCCCGGCACGTACTGGCCGAGGGCTCGCCGTGGCGGCTGCCCGCGCCGCCGCCGCTGCGGGGTGTCGTCGCCCTCGCGCCGATCGCCGACTTCACCACGGCCGTAGAGCTGGACGTGTGCTCGGGGGCGGTCGGTCAATTCCTCGGCCGCGAGGAGGACTTCGAGGAGCGGGCCCCGCACGCCGACCCGGCCGTGCTGCTGCCCACCGGGATCGCGACCACGGTGGTGCAGGGCACCACCGACATCGATGTGCCGCAGGCCGTCTCGGAGGCGTTCGTCGACGCGGCGGCGAAGGCGGGGGAGACGGTGGGCCTGACCCTGCTGCCCGACGTCGGTCACTACCCGCTGATCGACCCGGCCAGCGACGCGTGCGCGGTGGTGGCGGAGGAGCTCGCCCAGCTCGCCTGGTGAGCGGGCGGTCCGGCGCCGGTGGGGCCCCGTAGTACTTGCGACGGACGGCGCAGGATCCGTATCACTGCTGACGACCCGGGCCGCACCGGCCCCTACCTTTGGAAACGTGACCGAGACCAAGAGCAGAAGCCCCGAGTTCCGACTGGCCGCAGGGGCGTTGGGCGGCCTGCGGCAGGACCTTTTCCGCAACGCCTTCGAATACCGTCCGTTGGAGCGGATACGGACCGACGGGCCGCTGCTGCGACAGCTGCCGGAGCGGATGCGTGAGCGTGCCGCCCGGACACCTCACGCGCTGGTCGGGGCCGCCGCACTGCTCACGGCCTTCATAGGCCTCGTCTCGTCGGACTCCTTCGGTCTGCGTTCCGTGGTCGACCTCGTCCTGATCGTGCTGCTCCCTGTGGTCTCCGTACTGATGACGCTGGTCAGGCCGGTCGGCGCGTTCTGGATTTCGATGGCGCTCACCCCGTTCGCGGCGGTCGCCAGCGGTGGTTACTGGCCATGGGCGCCGAGCACCTTCGTCTCGCATCTGACGGTGCTGGTCGTGGTCGCGGCCCGGACCCGGCCCCGTACCGCCGCCTGGATGTGGGGCTTCACCGTGGTGTTCGGCACCGTGCTGGAGAACTTCGGCGGCTGGCGCTCCACCTCGACCACCGCCGCCTTTGCCATGGCCTCCGCGTTCGCGCTGCTGGTGGTGGCCGTGGTGCAGATCCGTCGCGACGCGGAGCGCGAGGTCACCGTGCAGCGCACCGTGACCGCTGTCGAACGCGACCGGCGCACACTGCTCGAGGAGCGCACCACCATCGCCCGTGAGCTGCACGACGTGGTCGCCCACCACATGTCGGTCGTCGCGATCCAGGCCGAGGCCGCCCCGTACCGGGTGGAGAATCCGCCGCCCGAGCTGGAGCAGGCCTTCGTCACGATCCGGGAGAACGCGGTCGCCGCCCTCACCGAACTGCGCCGGGTCCTCGGCGTCGTACGGGCCGAGGACTACCAGGCGCCGGACGCCCCGCAGCCCACCCTCGCCCAGCTCGACGGGCTCCTCGCCAATGTGCGCGAGGCCGGTCTGGAGACGGAGAAGACGGTCACCGGCGCGGTACGTGAACTGCCGCAGGGCGTCGAGCTGTCGGCGTACCGGATCATTCAGGAGGCCCTCAGCAACACGCTGCGGCACGCACCGGGCGCCACCGCCAAGGTGGAGATCGGCTATGTGCTGGGCGGACTCGGTCTGCGCGTCGTCAACGGGCCGCCGACCGGTCCGGTCAAGCCCTCGCCGGGGGCCGGTCACGGGATCACGGGGATGCGGGAGCGGGTCGCGATGCTGAACGGCGACATGACGGCCGAGGCGACGGAGGAGGGCGGTTACGAGATCACCGCGTTCATCCCCGTCCAACTCACCTGCGACACGGACGAGCCGAACGGGACGCACAAGTCGCACGAGTCGCACAAGGCGCAGGCGGAACAGGGAGAGAAGGCATGACCATCCCCACCGCCCCCGCCATCCGGGTGCTGATCGTCGACGACCAGATGATGGTCCGCGAGGGCTTCTCGGTGCTGCTCAACGCCATGCCGGGGATCGAGGTCGTCGGCGAGGCCGTCGACGGCCGACAGGCCATCGCGCAGGTCGCGGCGCTGCGCCCCGACGTGGTGCTGATGGACATCCGGATGCCGGAGCTCAATGGCATCGAGGCCACCCGCGAGATCGTCGCCGCCGACGCGGACGCCAAGGTGCTGGTACTGACCACCTTCGACCTCGACGAGTACGTGTACCAGGCGCTGCGCGCCGGGGCGTCCGGCTTCCTCCTCAAGGACGCCTCCGCCCGCCAACTCGCCGACGGAGTACGGGTGGTGGCCGCCGGCGAGGCGCTGCTCGCCCCGACCGTCACCAAGCGGCTGATCAATGAGTTCTCGAAGCTCGCCGAGACCCCGCGCCTGCCCGCCTTCGCCCGGATCGGCGACCTCACGGAGCGCGAGACGGAGGTGCTCGTCCTCATTGCGCAGGGCCGGTCCAACGCCGAGATCGCCTCGCATCTGGTGGTTGCCGAGTCCACCATCAAGACGCATGTGAGCCGCATCCTGGTGAAGCTGGGGCTGCGCGACCGCACGCAGGCGGCGGTCTTCGCGTACGAGGCCCGGCTGGTCACGCCGTCCTGAGAAGCCCGGGGAGTTCGGGGTCGCTGGTCGGCGACGGGGCCCGGGGCAGGCGGCTGCCGGGACCCAGGGGTGGGTGGTCGGCGGCCGTCGCGTCCGGTTAGCGTCCCTATATGCACCCGTCCTCACGTTCCGGGGCCGACGCCCCCTTCGCCCTCTTCGACCCCTGGTCCCCGGCGTTCGTCGCCGACCCGTACCCGGCCTACGCCGCGCTGCGTGCAGCCGGCCGGGTGCACTACTTCGAGCCGACCGACCAGTGGCTCGTCCCGCACCACTTCGATGTGTCCGCGCTGCTGCGCGACCGCCGCCTGGGCCGTACGTATCTCCACCGCTTCACCCACGAGGAGTTCGGCCGTACGCCGCCGCCCGCCGAGCACGAGCCCTTCCACACCCTCAACGGGCAGGGGCTCCTCGACCTGGAGGCCCCCGACCACACCCGGATCCGGCGCCTGGTCTCCAAGGCGTTCACTCCGCGTACGGTCGAGCAGCTCGTCCCGACCGTGCGGCGGCTGGCCGCCGGGCTGGTCGACTCGTTCGTCGAGGCGGGCGGCGGCGATCTGCTGACGGCCGTCGCCGAACCGCTGCCCGTGGCCGTCATCGCCGAGATGCTCGGCATCCCGGAGTCCGACCGTGCCCCGCTACGGCCCTGGTCGGCGGCGATCTGCGGAATGTTTGAACTGAATCCGTCCGACGACACCGCCCGTGCCGCCGTCCGCGCCTCGCTCGACTTCTCCGCGTATCTGCGCGAGCTGATCAAGGAGCGGCGCAAGAACCCCGGTACGGATCTGATCTCCGCGCTCATCGCCGCCCACGACGAGGGGGAGCGGCTGAGCGAGCAGGAGATGATCTCCACCTGTGTGCTGCTGCTCAACGCGGGCCATGAGGCGACCGTCAACACCACGGTGAACGGCTGGTGGACGCTGCTGCGCCACCCCGAGCAGTTGGCCGCCCTGCGCACCGACCACGGGCTGCTGCCGACGGCGATCGAGGAACTGATGCGGTACGACACTCCGCTGCAGATGTTCGAGCGCTGGGTCCTCGACGACATCGAGATCGACGGCACAGTCATTCCGCGCGGCTCCGAGGTGGCCCTGCTCTTCGGCTCCGCCAACCGCGACCCGGCCCGCTTCCCGGCCCCGGACACCCTGGACCTGGCCCGCCGGGAGAACCCCCACATCACCTTCGGCGCCGGCATCCACTTCTGCCTGGGCGCCCCGCTGGCCCGGGTCGAACTGGCCGCTTCCTTCGGTGAGTTGCTGCGCCGCGCCCCGAACCTGAGACTGGCGGCCGAGCCGGAGTGGAACCCGGGTTATGTGATCAGGGGCCTGAAGGAACTGCGCGTCGAGCTGTGACGGGGTGAGCAGGGGGGCGGGTCGGGCACGGTGCGGGCCGACGCGCCGGGCACGGTGCGGGCCGGGAGTCAGCACCCCGGCCCGCAGTTCAGCGGCGGTCCTTCCAGTACGTCGAACGCCACCCCGAAGCCGGCAAGGGCCGTCAGGAACGCCGCCGCCCCGAGCGCCTGCCGCCACTTCCCCTGTACGAGGGCGAAGAGCGCGAGCCCGGCCGCGATGCCGCCGAGAGTCATGACCGGCAGGCCGAGCAGGAGCACGTTCCACTCCGACTCGCCCTCGAAGCCACCGAAGATCCCGCGCCGGCCGTAGGGGGCCCAGGCGAGCATCCCGGTGGCCCCGCCGGCGGCGGCGACCATGCATCCGGCGACCCCGCGGATGGCTTCGCTTCGGTTCTCCATGGTCAGGGTGACGCGGGTGCACCAGGGGGAGGTTGCACCCGGGGCGGCCCCGCCCTCGCGTCACGTCAGGACATCGCGTCGCCGCAGCGCCGCCACCCCGGCTCCCACCAGCACCACCGCGGTCGCGGTGAGCGCCAGCACCGGGCCCCATTCCATCCCCGTACCACCCGGCAGCTTCGGCAGATGCGTGAACGGTGATACGTCCATCACCGGCTGCGGCAGATCGATGGCGGGCCCGATCCACCCCAGTGCCAGGCAGATCCCGGCCACGCCCCAGGACGCCACCGCCGCCTTCGGGAGCGCCCCGTACAGCAGGACCGCCACTCCGCCCAGGAGCCAGATCGCAGGCAACTGCACCAGCGACGCACCCAGCACGGCCGGGAGCTCGTGGCCGTAGCCGACGGCCAGGCCGAGGCCGCCGACCGCCATGATCAGGGCGGCGCCGCCGAAGGCGATGGCCAGATGACCGGCCGCCCACCCGATCCGGCTCACCCCGCCCGCCAGCACCGGTTCGGCGCGCCCGGCGGTCTCCTCGCCGTGCAGCCGCAGCACCGTCGCGACGATGTACAGCGCCGTGACCATCCCGAGCATCGAGACCATCGCCGCGAGGAACGCGTCGGTCAGCCCGGACTGTCCGCCCATCCGCTCGAAGATCTCCTGCGTCTTCGCGTTGTCGCCGACGAGATCCGCCGCCCCGCCGGTCAGCCCGCCGAAGACGACACCGACCACGGCGAAGGACAGCGTCCACCCGATCAGCGAACCGCGCTGGAGCCGCAGCGCAAGACCGAACGCCGTGGAGATCCGCCCCTGCGCGGGCCCGGGCCGGGTCGCCAGGAAGCTCATGCCGACATCGCGCCGACCCGCCAGGGTGTACGCGAGGGCGGCCTGGACCGCGACGGCCGCCGCGATGACGAGCAGCACCCACCAGCGCTCGTCCGCGTACGCGCGCACGTTCTCCGCCCAGCCGATGGGGGAGAGCCAGGTCAGTACGGACGAGCCGTCGTCCGTCGCCGAGTCGCCCGCCGCCTTCAGTACGAAAGCGGCACCGATCACTGCCGCTGTGAGTCCCTTCGCGAGCCGTGCGCTCTCGGTGAACTGTGCGGCGATCGCGGCGGTGCAGGCGAACAGCATGCCGATCCCGGCGATCGCCAGCGCGAGCGCCACCGCTCCCGCGCCGCCCCCGCCGGACCCGGCCATACCTGCCGCGATCATCAGAGCCAGCGCGGCGTTGGCGATCAGCGCGGCGAGGAGTGCGGCGGTCAGCGGGGCACGGCGGCCCACCATGGCGGAGGAGAGCATCTCCTGACGGCCGGTCTCCTCTTCCTCCCGGGTGTGCCGGATGACGACGATCAGGCTCATCACGGCTGCCAGCGCTCCGCCGAAGCCGACCATCCGCCAGCTGACGAGCCCGCCGACGGAGTCGTTGAAGACCGGTCCGTACAGCGCCCGGAGCGAGCTGTTGGCGTTCATAGAAGCGGCGAGCTCGGCGCGCTGGGCGGCCGTGTCGTACAGCGAGGAGAAGGACTTCCCGACGGAGGAGAAGGAAGCGCCGAGCACGATCACCCAGATCGGCATCATGATCCGGTCGCGCCGCAGCGCGAGCCTCAGCAGGGGCCGGGTGCCGGCGAGCTGCCCGGTAGCGGACCCGGTCCGGCGTCCCGCGCCGACCGGTGCGGTCATGGTCACGGCGGTCATCGCGCCGCCACCCCCACACCCTCGCCGCTGTCCGTCGTGCCGGTCGCGCCCGTTGCGTCGGCCGCGTAGTGACGCAGGAAGAGCTCCTCCAGCGTGGGCGGGGTGCTGGTCAGCGTCCGTACCCCCGATGCGGAGAGCGACTTGAGGACCGCGTCCAGCCTGTCCGTGTCGACCTGGAGCGTGACCCGCAGGCCCTGGACGTCGAGGTCATGGACGCCGGGCAGCTGCGCGAGCCCGTTGGGGGCACCGGCCAGCTCGGCGCTGATGTTCGTACGGGTCAGATGGCGCATGTCCGCCAGCGAACCCGTCTCCACCGTCTGCCCCTGGCGGATGATGCTGACCCGGTCGCAGAGCGATTCGACCTCGCTGAGGATGTGGCTGGACAGCAGGATCGTCCGCCCGCGCGCACGCTCCTCGGCGACGCAGTCCTGGAAGACCTCCTCCATCAGCGGATCGAGACCGCTCGTCGGCTCGTCCAGGATCAGCAGATCCACATCGGAGGCGAACGCGGCGACGAGGGCGACCTTCTGCCGGTTTCCCTTGGAGTACGTACGGCCCTTCTTCGTCGGGTCGAGCTCGAACCGTTCGACGAGGTCGGCGCGCCGGGTCCGGTCGAGGCCGCCGCGCAGCCGCCCGTACAGATCGATCACCTCGCCGCCGGAGAGGTTGCGCCACAGCGTGACGTCACCCGGGACGTACGCCACCCGCCGGTGGAGCTCGACCGCGTCGTTCCACGGGTCGCGGCCGAGCAGCTGTGCGGCGCCGGAATCGGCCCGCAGCAGCCCCAGCAGCACCCGGATGGTGGTGGACTTCCCGGACCCGTTGGGTCCCAGGAAGCCGTGGACCTCACCGGTCTCGACCGTGAGGTCGAGGCCGTCCAGCGCATGCGTCCGGCCGAACGACTTGTGCAGCCCGGCCACCGTGATTGCCTTCGTCATGTTTTTGAAGGTACGCTACTTTCATAAACTTGTGAAGTTAAGGAAGCGTATAAAGTTGGGGGCGCGGCGGGGGCCGGGGAATCAGGGGAGACGATCGGGTCATGACCAGCGAAACCGAACAGAGCATGCGCGACGAGCGGGACGCGGAGGCCGTGTCGCGGTTCGTGGAGCGGTTCGCGTCCGACATGACCGAGGCGGGGATGCAGCGGATGGCATCCCGTGTCTTCGCCGCGCTTCTCGCGGACGACGAAGGGTCGATGACCTCCGCCGAGCTCGCCGTGGCGCTGCAGATCAGCCCGGCGGCCGTGTCCGGTGCGGTCAATTACCTCACGCAGGTCAGCATGATCGGCCGCGAGCGCGACCCCGGCTCGCGCCGGGACCGCTACCGCCTGCACGACGAGGTCTGGTACACCACCTTCACCCAGCGCGACCGGGTGATCACCCGCTGGGAGAACACCCTCAAGGACGGCGCCCGCACCCTGGGCGAGCACACCCCGGCCGGCGCCCGGCTCGCCGAGACCGCGGCGTTCTTCGAGTTCGTGCAGTCGGAGCTGAGCGGCATGATGGACCGCTGGCGCGAGCACCGCAAGACGCTCGACCTGCCGATGGCCGACGGCCGCAGCCACGCCTGACGGCCCCGCACGACGCCCGTCGCACCGGCCCGGGCGGCGAGGCCCTGCAACAGGTCCGGGACCATGTCGGCGCCCAGAACCCAGCACAGCGCGGCGATGGCGCTCGCGTACCCCAGTGACCACAGGGTCCCCGCGGCTCCGGCGACGTACCGCAGCATGGGCACCCGCCACCAGATCACCTCCCGCCCCACCAGCACATCGCCCGCCGCCCGCGGCTTCACCGGGTCCGGGCCCCGCAGCCCGGCCTGCCGTTCCGCCACGGCGGCGAACGCGGTGCAGGTGGCGGGTGCGGGCTGCACGGACTCCGTGACGGGCCGGTCGTCAACTGTCGGACATCTCCGGCCCCGCCCTTCCGCGCGGCCCCGCCCAGCCCGCTCGGAGGCTACCCCTTGCCCACCGGCAGCATCAGCCCCCAGGCCCCCGCCCGTACCGTCCAGGTCCTTGTCCGGACCGGGCCGCCGACCTGTATGTCCGCGCGGTAGCGGAAGTCCGCGCCCGAGACCGTGACGGCCTTCGCCTCCGCCGTGACCGGTTCGGACGCCGGAGTGCGGATCACCACCTCCGCGAGGCCCCCGTCGCCGCCCTGCGAGGTCACCGTCACCGACTCGACCGGGCAGTCCAGATCGTTCAGCAGGACGCCGTCCGCCTCGACCCGCAGCCGGTGCGTGCGCGGCGGGGCGGGGGGCGTCGGCGGGGTGGGGTGCACCAGGGTGCGGACCAGGGTGCGGCAGGTGTCCCAGACCGCCGTGACCCCCGTATGGGCGGCCACCGCGCCCGGCAGAGCACCCAGGGCCGGGATGTGCAGCGCGCCCAGGACGACGCCGTCGCTGTCGTCGACCAGCAGGTCGAGCCTGCGCACGGCGCCGTCCAGCGCGGTGCGCGCCGCCGCCACCGCGCCAAGGGGCACGCCGAGCGAATGGGCGAGTTCCAGCGCGGCCGCGGCGCCGACCGGGATCAGCGAGAGTGCGGCCTGGGCCGGCTCCCGCTCCCGGTGCAGCAGGGACACCGCCCGCCGCAGCGCCCGGTCGTCGCCGACCACCACCGGCCGCCGACTGCCCCGGCGGGACAAGGCCCGCGCGAACTCCTCGGGCCCGTCGGGCAGACAGATCTTGGCGTGCGAACCGGCGCTGAGCACGTCCTTCGCGATACGGACGGACTCGCCGTCGGTCCGGCGGGCTACCGGGTCGATGACCACCAGCAGCTGGTGCGCATCGTCGCCGGGGGGCTGGGCAGCCGACACCTCGGTCCTTCCTCGGGTAGCATCTTGGTGCAAGAGCCCCTTGCGCTATTGCGCCAGGGGCTTCGTCTATTCCGGGGCACCCGGTTCGACGGTTCAGGCCTTGTCGTACATCGTCGTACGGCATGTACGACGTTTACGTACGCCCCCTGACCTTGGACATGCCCCGCCCGGAAGGGGTGTACGCCTGTGCCCGCACTTGTGCTGCTCGGTGCTCAGTGGGGTGACGAGGGCAAGGGAAAGGCCACCGACCTCCTCGGTGGATCCGTGGACTATGTGGTGCGCTACCAAGGCGGCAACAATGCCGGCCACACGGTGGTCGTCGGTGACCAGAAGTACGCACTTCATCTCCTCCCCTCCGGAATCCTTTCGCCGGGGTGTACCCCGGTCATCGGAAACGGTGTCGTCGTCGACCCGGCCGTCCTGCTCTCCGAGCTGAGTGGGCTGAACGATCGCGGCGTGGACACGTCCAAGCTGCTGATCAGCGGTAATGCCCATTTGATCACTCCGTACAACGTCACGATCGACAAGGTGACGGAACGGTTCCTCGGCAAGCGCAAGATCGGCACGACCGGCCGGGGTATCGGCCCGACGTACGCCGACAAGATCAACCGTGTGGGCATCCGCGTCCAGGACCTCTACGACGAGTCGATCCTGGAGCAGAAGGTCGAGGCGGCCCTGGAGCAGAAGAACCAGCTCCTCGCCAAGGTCTTCAACCGCCGCGCCATCGAGTCCGGCAAGATCGTCGAGGAGATGCTCCAGTACGCGGAGCAGATCAAGCCGTACGTCGCCGACACGACGCTGGTCCTGAACAACGCCATCGACGCGGGCAAGGTCGTCCTCTTCGAGGGCGGTCAGGGCACGCTGCTCGACGTCGACCACGGCACGTACCCCTTCGTCACCTCGTCGAACCCGACCGCGGGCGGCGCCTGCACCGGTGCCGGCGTGGGACCGACGAAGATCAGCCGGGTCATCGGCATCCTCAAGGCGTACACCACCCGCGTCGGCGCCGGCCCGTTCCCGACGGAGCTGCTCGACGAGGACGGCGAGGCGCTGCGCCGGATCGGTGGCGAGCGCGGTGTCACCACCGGCCGCGACCGTCGCTGCGGCTGGTTCGACGCGGTGATCGCGCGGTACGCGACCCGGGTCAACGGTCTCACCGACTTCTTCCTCACCAAGCTGGACGTGCTGACCGGCTGGGAGCAGATCCCGGTGTGCGTCGCGTACGAGATCGACGGCAAGCGCGTCGAGGAGCTCCCGTACAGCCAGACCGACTTCCACCACGCGAAGCCGGTCTACGAGATGCTGCCGGGCTGGTCCGAGGACATCACGAAGGCCAAGACCTTCGCTGATCTGCCGAAGAACGCGCAGGCGTACGTGAAGGCGCTGGAGGAGATGTCCGGCGCCCCGATCTCCGCGATCGGTGTCGGCCCCGGCCGCACCGAGACCATCGAGATCAACTCCTTCCTGTAGGAGTTTCCGCAGGAGCTGCGAACGCGCCGAGAGGGCCGGGACGTTGAGTCCCGGCCCTCTCGGCATCCGGTCAGTCCTCGCCGCAGACCCGCAGCCCCTTCGGCGTCGCGCACGACAGATGTCCGTGCGTACGGATCACGTCCTGGCCGTTCCCCCCGGCTCAGATGGCCCAGGAAGCTGGAGGCCAGGGAGTCGGCGGGCGGCCGGCCGTAGGTGTAGGCGTACTCGATCTCCCGGTACGGGTACGTGCTGGAGCCGATCGTGTCGACGGCCGGGACGGTGGAGTCGATGGCGAGCTGGTGCGCTCCCGACAGCTTGGTTCCGGTGCGCAGTTCGCTGTAGCCGATCGCGCCGTCGAGCCGGCGGCGTGCCCGGCCCCGGCCGGACACGCCCCCCGTTTCGGTTCACCGGGCGGCGTCCGCTCCCGCGACGTCCAGGGCCCGGAAGGCCAGCCACAGGTCGTAACGAGCACTCGGCGCCTGCAGCAGCGAGCGCTGAAGAATCGACTCAAGCCGCGCGAGGCGTTTACGGGCCCCCGGCACCGAAATGCCCAACGCGGCGGCCGTCGGGCCAAGTTGGGCCTCGTGCTCCAGCCAGGTGCGGAGCGTTGCCCGCGGGTCGGCGGCGGTCCGGGAAGAGCTGGACGCGGTGAGCGGGCGCAGCTGCTGGGCCGCCCATTCCTGGACGGCCGGGCCGCGCAGGATGTCGTCCAGCCGGTGGGGCGGCGCAGGCGTTGCCCCGGCCGGGCCGACCGTCCGGGGCACGGTGGGCGTGGCGCGGATGCGCAGGGCCAGGTCGAGGGCGGCCTGGTCGGCGAGCCGGTTCAGGTCGCGACCGAGCAGTTCGCCGATCAGCCGGAGCCGTGCGGCCAGCGTGTTCCGGTGGATCTTCAGATGCTGGGTCGCGTGCGAGGAGAACGCGAGCCAGGAGGAGAGGGTCGCCGCGAGCTCCTGGCTGCCCGGGTCATGGCTGCGCCGCGGCAGATGCGTGAGCAACGGGTTCAGCAGCGCATCCGCCCACTGCGCGCCGGCCGCGCCGACGACCAGGGCGGCCTCCGGCGCCGAGCCGAAGCGGGCATGCCGGGCGGGCAGCCCGCGGGCCACGGCCAGGGCATGGAACGCCTGGCGGTACCCGGTCGCCGTGTCGGACAGCGGTACGTCCTCGCTCGCCCCCACGACACACTCGTCCACCACGTCGGCGACCCGGCGCCCGAGCTGCTGTTCGGCCACGTCCGGGTCCGCCGGCACGACGAGGATCAGGTGGCGTGCGTACACCGGACACCGCACGATCCAGGACCGGCCGCCGGAGAGTTCCGCGCAGATCCGTGCCACCTCGTCCCGGCGCCCGCCCGGGCACTCCACGACGCACACCCGGACGGGGTCGGGGAGCGTGGGCTTCAGCGCGCCCGCCACCTGATGGGCGATGGACAGCTGGCCGGTCATGAGCAGATGCAGCACCGCTTCCCGGCTGCGGGACTCCGCGAGGTCCACCCGGCGGCGCTTGCGTTCCACGGTCTCCGCGGCCCAGCACATGGCGAGAGGCAACGCCACGTCGGAGAGAAGCGTGACGAGTCCGTCCGGCAGCGGGCGAGGGGCGACGACGGCAAGGACCGGGGGAGAGGCGCTCGGCGTGCCGTCCAGCGGGAACAACAACGCGGTGTGCGGCCCCCTGTCGAAAGAGAAGGAGTGTGCGCCGAGTGACGCCAGTTCCCTCACGCCCTCGGTGGCCAGCGCGGCGGCCTCGACGCCCGTACGGTCCGGGGTCCGGGTCACGCCGTGCAGAACGGTGCCGTCACCGTCGAGCAGCCCGGCCCAGCCCTCCGCCCGGCCGGACACCCAGCGCAGGAGCTCCTGCGATCCGCCGGATCGGGCCAGCCGGTACATCCGCAGTACGTCGTCGGCCCGTTCCCGCGCGTGCACGCGTCCTCTGCTTCTGTGTCCCGGCGCTCCTGCGCTCCTGTCAAAGACCGGTGTGCAGCGTACTGGTCCGGCTGTGCGGACTGATACCCCTGACGGCCCACACAGTGCGAACTGAATCTTTCTGTCGCGTACCCCGAAGTCCTAGAGTCCGAACACGGTTGCGGGGCCCCTCGGGGGAGGGGCACGGGGACGGCGGCAGCGGCTCACGGGGGTGGCCGCTGTCGCCGGCCGCGACCGTCCTTCTTTCTCCCGTTGTCAGTGGTGGCCCCTAGTGTCGGCTCACGATCACGACCACGATCAGAGACGACCGGGAGAGGCCGCCGCCATGGAGTTCCGCATTGAGCGCAGCGCACTGACCGACGCCGTGGCCTGGGCGGCCCGGGTGCTGCCCACGCGCTCGCCCGTTCCTGTGCTGGGCGGGCTGCTGTTGGAGGCTTCCGACGGCCGGCTGCGCATCTCGGGCCTCGATTACGAGGCGTCCGCGTGCATCGAGGTGGAGGCGGAGACCGTACGGGCCGGGAAGGTGCTGGTCATGGGCCGTCGGCTGCTCGATGTCTGCCGCGTGCTGCCCGAGGGTGCGGTGCAGTGCGCGGTCGAGGGTTCGCGGTTCTCGCTGACGAGCGACAGTGCCCGGTTCGGACTGTCGGTGCTGCCGTTCGACGACTATCCGGCGCTGCCCTCGCTGCCGGAGGTGCTCGGCGCGGTGGACGCGGAGGAGTTCGCCGCGGCCGTCGCCCATGTGTCGGTGGCGGCGGGCCGGGACGAAACGCTGCCGATTCTGACCGGTATCCGGCTGGCGCTCGACGGCGACACGATGACGCTCGCCGCCACGGACCGCTACCGGTTCGCGGTACGCACGCTCCTCTGGAAGCCCGGGAAGGACGGCGTCTCGGCCGACGTCGTGGTCTCCGCCCGCAGGCTGACCGAGATCGCCCGCTCCTTCGGCCGGGCCGGAATGGTCCAACTCGCGCTGGACGGTGGTTCGGCCGGTTTCGAACTGGCCGGGATGCGCACCACGGTGCGTCTGCTCGACGGTCGACTGCCGCGCCACGACAAGCTGTTCGCCATGGTGGATCCCGTCTCCGCGGTGACGGACCGGGCACCCCTGGTCGAGGCCGTCAAGCGCGTCGCCGTGGTCGCGGAGGGCGGCAGCCCGCTCCAACTGACTTTCTCCGGTGGCTCGGTGCTGTTGCAGGCGGGTTACGAGGACGACGTCGCCTCCCAGCGTCTGCCTGCCGTCCTCGAGGGCACCGATGAGCTGACGGTCGCCTTCAACCCCTCGTACCTGATGGACGCCCTGGCCTCGTTCGACGCACCCGTGGTGCGGTTCGACCTGATGGGCCCCGGCCAGCGCGCCATGGTCACCGGCCGGGCGTCCCGGGAGGACGCGGCGGACGATGCGTCGCACCCCGCTCACCAGCACCTGCTGATGTCGGCCAAGCCGCTGGTCTAGGACGCGGTGTCGGCGGTGGGTTCCGGACGCGCCGTGGCCGACGGGCGGTCGGTGGCCGTTTCAAGCACCGCCACGACGACCACCAGATCATCTACGCGGGCTCCGGTGTCCTGGCCGTGACAACCGCCGCCGGCACCTGGTTCGCCCCCGGGACGCGCGCCATCTGGGTGCCCGCAGGATGTGTCCGCGCCCACCGCGCCCACGGCCGCCTCGATCTGCACCTGCTCGGCCTGCCCGCCGGCACCAACCCCCTGGGCCTCGACGACCCATCCGTCCTTGCCGTCAGCCCCCTGCTGCGCGAACTGATCCTCGCCTCCACACGCAGCCCACACGACGACACCCCCGAACGATGCCGCCTGCGCGCTGTCCTTCTCGATCAGTTGCGCGCGTCGCCCCAGCAGCCCGTCCAGTTGCCCGCGCCCACGGACGCCCGTCTCGCGGCCGTCTGTGAACTCCTGCACCACGACCCCGCAGACCCGCGCCCTCTGGCCGCCCTGGCAACCACGGCGGGAGCCGGCGAACGCACCCTCAGCCGCCTCTTCCGACGCGAGCTGGGCATGACCTTCCCCCAGTGGCGCACCCAGCTACGCCTCTACCACGCCCTGCGCATGCTGGCCGAGGACATGCCGGTCACCACGGTCGCCCATCGCTGCGGCTGGTCCTCCAGCAGCGCCTTCATCGACGTCTTCCGCCGAGCCTTCGGCTACACCCCCGGAACCCACAACCGCCGTCCCTGACAGGGGCGCGGGGCCGGGGTGTGCCCGGCCCCGTGAACCGTCAGTTCGCCCAGGTGAGGAACGCCGACCAGGCGTCGGGAGCGACCGCGAAGGTGGGCCCTTCGGGCACCTTGGAGTCCCGGACGTGGACGGCGTGGGGGCAGGTGGCGACCTCGATGCATTCGCCGCCGCTGTCGCTGCTGTACGAGGACTTGCGCCAGTCGAAGGCCACTTCGATGCAGTTGCCGCCGCCGCTGTCGCTGTAGCTGGACTTGAACCACCGCAGGGTGTTGCTCATTCCTCGTCTCCTGCCAACCGCTCGATGAGGCCCAGCGATTTACGAGGATCCAGGGCCTGTGCTCGGATCTTCGCATATCGCTGGGCTCGTGTGCTCACCTCGGCAGGATCGCTGATCAGCAGGCTTTCATCCTGCACTTCCAGGAACAGGAGGCGGTCGTGGGCAGGCCTTTCCACCAGATTGATGTCTCCACGGTCACCCGCGTGCTCTCCGCCCAGACCGCAGTCCAGCGGGAGTACCTGAAGGGTGACGTTGCGCCGCCGCGCGCACTCCGCGAGGTACCGCATCTGGTCCCGCATGATCTCCTGGCTGCCGATTCCCCGGGTGAGTACGGACTCCTCCAGGACCAGCTCGATCAGCGCCACCAGCTCCCGGTCGAAGAGTGCCTTCCGCGCCATCCGCGCCTCGACCAGTTCCTCCACTCGCGCGTCGGACAGCGGTGGATATCCGCCTCCGATCAGCGCCCGCGCGTACGCCTCTGTCTGGAAGAGGCCATGGACGACGAACGTCGCGTACAACTGGAGCCCCACCGCGTCCTGCTCCAGCAGCGCGTAGTTCTTGAACTGTTCGGGGTACTTCTCCATCCGCGTGTATCGGCGTGCGCTCTCGAAGATCCCCATGCCGTCGCCGAGTACCCGTTCCAACGCCGCCAGCATGTCGTCGCTCGCGGGCTGCGCGCAGGTTTCCATCGCGCTCACCGCCGCCGCCGAGTAGCCGATTTCGTTGCCCAGGTGTTCCTGTGTCCACTTTCGCTTGATACGCATTGTGCGGGCCACCTCGGCCATCATCTGCGCCGTCGGACTCGCCATTTCCTTGTTTTCCGCTCGCGCCATTGCGATCCCTTTTCGACTCAACCGGTCTCAACCGGTCACTACCCGGCCCGACCGAACTCAACTGAGGGTCAGGGGAGTTCGCGCAGGTCAACGGGTTTGCGACGCCCCTCGTCAGTTAAGGGAAACGCTAGTCAACCGGGGGCAGACTGGTCCCGTGAATGCGCCGAAAAGTGAACTGAAATTTGAATGGATTCCGGCCTCCGGATTTCAACTCCGCAAGGCGGGCGTGCAATTCGACGCCGTACGTGTGGACGGCGACGAGGGGCGGCAGCTCGCTCTCCTGATGGAGGCGATCACCGGCGGCGAGCCGGGCCCCGTCGTCACCGAGGCGAACGGGCGGCGGGCGGTGTACTTCCTGGTCCCGGCCGGAAGCACCGTACGCAAGTCCTGGCCGACCGGGGCGACTCCGTTGAACGCGGCGGTGGGCCGGATCAGTTACGTGCCCATCCCCGCCCTGACCGGCCGTACCTGGCCGCTGGTGTGGCACTTCCCGCCGACCGCGCCGGACCGGTTCGTCCACACCCTGCTGCTGCTGAACGCGGCATCCGCTCTGCTGGGCTGATCAGTCGGCCTTGGTGTACGTGAGCTGCTCGCCGGTGTCCGTGTTCTCGCGGCGCAGGGAGCCGTCCAAGAGCAGGGTGAGCGTGGTGGGTTTGCCCGCGGTGCAGGACGACATGGGTTCGCCGACGACGACTGTGGAGGGGCCGGCCTCCACGGGGCCGTTCGGGGACGGCTCCGCGGTCAGGTCCGCCCGGAAGACGCAGTGGTAGGAGCCGCCGCTGTCGAGCGGGCCGTCCGCGGTGAGGGTGAGGACGGTCTGGCCGACCGTGCCCTGCTGGATCACGAGTTCCCGGGTGGAGTGGCCCGAGGGGTTGTGAGCTGCTGTCGGTTTGCTGTGTTGAAGTGCGTTGGAGTGAGCAGGAGTGAGTCCTGTCGGCGGGTTCACCGAGTGGGAACGGAAGTTCTGGGGTCGAATGGGTGACCTTGGCGTCTGCTGCTCGTTGGGCAGGTGGCAGGTTTCCAGTCTTGGGGAAGGGGTGTTGTGGTGGGTGGTGTGCGGGAGTTGGCGGCGCCCTTCGTGGTGCCCGGGCCGTGCGGGGTGGCGGCCCGGGACCGTCTGAAGCACCTCACGCCCCAGGACGAGATGGTCCTGCGTGCGGTCGGTGAGCATCAGGGTGCGCTGGCTTCGCGTGATCTCAGGGCCCGTTGTGCGGATGGTCTGGAGCACAGTGCGGACACGTGGGCGTCGCGCAAGCGGGACCTGACCGCGCTGTCGTCGTCGCGGATCGCGGGTGCGATCACGAAGGCCACGCACGATCAGTGGGCGCTGGCGCGCCGTTGTCAGGCGGCGCACATCCGGAATCTGGAAGCCGGGATCGGGACGCTGCGGCACCGCCTGTCCCTCCCCATCGGCGCGCCGGGAACGAAGCGGGCAGCCGGTGGCTACCGTTCCAAGGGTGAGTGGTTCCACAAGTCCCGCCGTCTCGTGGCGCTGGAAGCCCGGCATGATGCCGCGGTCCGTGACCGGCAGGCCGGACGCGTCCGGGTCGTGCGGGGCGGTAAACGCCTCCTCAACACCCGCCACCACCTCACCCGGGCCCGGCTGACCGAGGAGCGGTGGCGGGAGCGCTGGGAGGCGGAACGCTGGTTCATCGCCGCCGACGGCGAGTCCGGGAAACGGTTCGGGAACGAGACCATCCGCGTCACCCCGGACGGCGAAGTATCGATCAGACTGCCTGCTCCGCTCGCGCACCTGGCCAACGCCAAGCACGGCCGGTACACCCTCACCTCGACCGTGGCGTTCGCGCACCGGGGCGTGGAGTGGGCCGACCGCACCGAAGCGAACCGGGCCGTCGCCTACCGCATCCACCTTGACACCGACCGCAGCCGCTGGTACCTCACCGCCTTCTGGCAACGCCCCGCCGTCCAGACCATCCCGCTGGAGGCCGCCCGCGCCCGAGGCATGATCGGCGTCGACACCAACGCCGACCACTTCGCCGCCTACCACCTCGACCCGCACGGCAACCCGGTCGGTGACCCGCACCGCTTCCCCTACGACCTCTCCGGCACCACCGCTCACCGAGACGCACAGATCCGCCACGCACTGACCCGGCTGATCCACTGGGCCAAGCAGGCCGGTGTCGCCGCGATCGGCATCGAGGACCTCGACTTCACCGCCGAGAAGACCCGGGAGAAGCACGGCCGCAGGAAGCGGTTCCGGCAGCTGATCTCCGGTATTCCGACCGGCAGGCTCAAGGCCCGGCTGGTCTCCATGGCCGCCGAACAGGGCCTGAGCATTGTCGCGGTCGACCCCGCCTACACCTCGATGTGGGGTGCCCAGCACTGGCAGAAACCACTGGCCACCCCCAAGCGAAAGATGTCCCGTCATGATGCCGCTGGTATCGCGATCGGACGACGCGCCCTCGGGCACCCGGTCCGGCGTCGGACGGCACCGCCCCCACACGACCGGAGTGATCGTGCGGGGCATCGGACCGTCCAGGCCGGACCAGGTGACCGGGGGCGTGAGGGAACCCGCCCACCCGCAACGGATCACGCCCCCAGAGACGTGCCACCGAACGGGACGCGAAAGCGGCAACCCAGTGCATCCAACACCGTTCGGGATGCACCCAGTACACATCGGTGGGTCCAGGACTCACTCATGCACACTGGCTAGGAACGGTTGTCGATGGAGCCCGACCAGGTGCCCAGGTAGCCGGCGGGTATGGGGCCGTCGCTGTTCTTCTTTTCGTCGGAGGGGGAGGGGTCCGCCTCCGGGGACGACGGATCGTCGGTGACGGGGGAGTTCGAGGGGGAAGGGGACGGCGAGGCGGTGGGGGACGGGTTGTGCGTCGGCCCCTTTTCGTTCATGAGCGCGTAGACGGAGCCGCCCGCACCGATGGCGACAAGCACGGCGACCGCGACGAGGGCGATGGTCGAACCCCTTCCGCGGCGGGCGGGTTCGGGGCCGGGCTGCGGGACGGCGGGGTAGCCGGGGCCGTACGGGGGTGTGGCGCCGAAGACGGGTTGTTGCTGCTGCGGATATCCGTATCCGGCGTAGTTCTGCTGGGTGCCGAAGGCCTGGCCGGGGTGCGGCTGGGCGGGCAGCTGTGGATAGCCGTACGCGGGGGAGGACGGCCCGTGGGGCGGGGCGGGCGCGGGGGCGGGTGTCGTCGGGGTGCCGGCCATCGGGGAGAGCGTGTGCCCGGCGCCGGGCGTCTGCGGGGCGGGGCGGTCCGTGGGTGCTTCGGGCGCCTCGGGTGCTGGGGGCGCTGCGGGTATTGCCGGTGCCGCGCCCGCCGCCTCGGTGGCTTCCTCCGGGTCCTCGGAGTCCAGCAGTTCCACGGCGTGGCGGCCGAGTTGGGCGATGAGTGCGCCCGGGAGCCAGGGCTCCGTCGTGTCGCCGTCGGCCAGGCGTTCCAGGATCGCGTCCGTCGTCGGACGGGCGGCCGGGTCCTTGTGCAGGCAGTCCCTGACCAGTTCGACGAGGTCCACCGGGACACCGGTCAGGTCCGGGTCCTCCTGCGCGATCCGGAACATCTGCGCGTGCACGCCGCTGTCGGACGCCCCGAACGGAAGCCGGCCTGTCGACGCGTACGCCAGTACCGAGCCGAGACAGAACACGTCGCACGCCGGGGTCACCCGCTCGCCCCGCACCTGCTCGGGCGCCATGAAGCCGGGCGAACCGACCAGTGCCCCGGTGCGGGTGAGGCCGCCGCCTTCGGCGACGGTGTCGAGTGCCCGGGCTATACCGAAGTCGATGACGCGCGGTCCGTCGATCGTCAGCAGGATGTTGGAGGGCTTGAGGTCGCGATGGATGAGCCCGGCGGCGTGGATGGCCTGGAGGGCGTGGGTGAGACCGGCACCCAGGATGTGAACCGAACGCTCGGGCAGGGGGCCGTACGCGCCGGAAGCCGGTCCCACGGGGGTGCCCGCGCGGCCGGCGACGGTGGCCTGGAGGGAGGGCCCGGCGACGTATCCGGTCGCGACCCAGGGCACGGCGGCCTCGGTGTCGGCGTCCAGCACGGGGGCGGTCCAGGCGGAGCCGACCTGGCGGGCGGCGTGCACTTCCTGGCGGAAGCGGTCGTGGAATTCCTGCTGTTCGGCTAGCTCACCGCGTACCAGCTTGATCGCCACGGTGCGGCCGCGGTCGGAGCGGGCCAGATAGACCTGGCCCATGCCGCCTGCGCCGAGCCGGCCCAGCAGGCGGTAGGCGCCGATGCGTTGTGGGTCGGTGGGCCCGAGCTTTTCCATGGTGTGCGTCCTCCCCCGCGCGGCGATACGCCGGAACGCGTTGAGAATAGCGGCGCGTGGTGTGCCCCGGCGGGCGTGGTTTTCAGGCCCGTCCGTGGGGTGCCCCCGGTCCTGCCTCCTGCTCTGTCCTCAATCGCCGGACAAGCTTGATTCGGCGCCCGTCACAGAGACGGTCACCGGACGGCCCCCGGTTCCCGCTGCCCGCCCCGCCGCCACCCACCGCGCCCGACCCGACACCCTGCCCACCAAAGCGCCCCACGCCATACAAGGTGGCCATGTCGAGCCGCTCCCGGCGCGACCTACGCTCACCGCATGACCCCTCATGCCCCGCATGCCCCGCATGTCGACCCCGCTGCCGGTGCGGCCGTGAAGGCCGCCGACCGCGCGCACGTGTTCCACTCCTGGTCCGCCCAGGGCCTGATCGACCCGCTCGCCGTCGCCGGCGCCGAGGGGGCGTACTTCTGGGACTACGACGGCAACCGCTACCTGGACTTCACCAGCGGCCTCGTCTACACCAACATCGGCTACCAGCACCCCACCGTCGTCGCCGCGATCCAGGAGCAGGCGGGCAAGCTCGCCACCTTCGCCCCCGCGTTCGCGATCGAGGCGCGTTCCGAGGCCGCACGCCTCATCGCCGAGCGCACCCCCGGTGACCTGGACAAGATCTTCTTCACCAACGGCGGCGCGGAGGCCGTCGAGAACGCCGTCCGGATGGCCCGGCTGCACACCGGCCGTACGAAGGTGCTCTCCGCCTACCGCTCGTACCACGGTGCCACCTCCACCGCGATCAACCTGACCGGTGACCCGCGCCGCTGGCCGTCCGACAACGGCTCGGCGGGCGTCGTCCGCTTCTGGGCCCCGTTCCTCTACCGCTCGCCGTTCCACGCCGAGACCGAGGCCGAGGAGTGCGCCCGCGCGCTCCAACACCTGGAGGACACCCTCGCCTTCGAGGGCCCTGCCACCATCGCCGCGATCATTCTGGAGACGATCCCCGGCACGGCGGGCATCATGACGCCGCCGCCCGGCTATCTCGCGGGCGTACGCGAGATCTGCGACCGGTACGGAATCGTCTTCATCCTCGACGAGGTGATGGCCGGCTTCGGGCGCACCGGCAAGTGGTTCGCCGCCGACCACTTCGACGTGGTGCCGGACCTGATGACGTTCGCCAAGGGCGTCAACTCCGGTTACGTACCGCTCGGCGGTGTCGCCATCTCCGCCGAGATCGCCGCCACTTTCGAGACCCGCCCCTACCCGGGCGGACTGACCTACTCCGGTCACCCGCTGGCCTGCGCCGCCGCTGTTGCCACCATTCATGTGATGGAGGACGAGAAGGTCATCGAGAACGCCGCCCACATCGGCGAGACGGTCCTCGGCCCCGGCCTGCGCGAACTCGCCGAACGCCACCCGTCGGTCGGCGAGGTCCGCGGCCTCGGTGCCTTCTGGGCGCTGGACCTGGTCCGCAACAAGGAGACCCGCGAGCCGCTGGTCCCGTACAACGCTGCGGGCGAGGCCAACGCGGCCATGGCGGCCTTCGGCGCGGCGGCGAAGAAGAACGGCCTGTGGCCCTTCATCAACATGAACCGCACCCACGCCGTTCCGGCCTGCAACGTCACCGAGGCCGAGGCCAAGGAGGGCCTCGCCGCTCTCGACGTGGCGCTGTCGGTCGCGGACGAGTACACCGTGTAGCGCGGGCCCGCGCTACCCAGCAGTACGGCGCCCCTCCCCTGCCCGGATCCGGGCACGGCGACCCTGGCTTAAGGTGACCCAAGCCGAAAAATGGGGAAGGGGCGCCATGCGCGCGAGCGGAGCTGTAACCCGCAGTACGCTGCGGCAGCAGATCGCGGACGCGCTGCGTGACGAAGTGCTTGCCGGGCGTTTGCAACCGGGACGGGAGTTCACCGTCAAGCAGATCGCCGAGCAGTACGGTGTCTCGGCGACTCCGGTACGTGAGGCGCTCTTCGATCTCTCCGCGCAGGGCCTGCTCGAATCGGATCAGCACCGCGGTTTCCGGGTGCGTGAGTTCACCGTCGCCGGCTACCGGTCGATGGTCGAGGCCCGCACCCTGGTCATGGACGGAGTCATCCGCGGCATCTTCCACGGGTCCGCGCTGTCGTCCGCGCAGACGGCGACGTACCCGGACTGCCTGGTCTCCGTACGCCGCAGGGCCCAGGAGGCCGCACGGGCGGCGCAGGGCGGCGACCTCGACATCCTCATCGGCTACGACCTGCGTTTCTGGCGCGAGCTAGGCGCGCTCGTGGGCAACACGTACATCAACGATTTCCTGCACCGGCTGCGCGTCCAGGCCTGGGTGTTCGCGGTGCCGTACCTGCGCCATGACGCGGGCGCCCGGGACTGGCTCTGGCACGGCCATCCGGAACTGGTCGCGGCGATCACGCTCGGCAGCCACGACGCGGTGCGTGCGGTGATTGACGACTTCAACGCACACGCGCTGAGCTGGGCGGACCGGCTCGCGGCCGGAAACCCCACGCACCCGGGCCACGACCCGCAGCCGACCGGGCAGGCACCGCCCCCCGGGTCACCGGAGCCAGAGCCCCCGACGCGCTGACCGCACGTCAGAAGCCGTCGGCCCCGATACGCTGACCGCGCGTCAGGAGCCGCCGCCCCGATACGCTGACCGCACGTCAGGAGCCGATGCCCCCGATACGCTGACCGCACGTCAGGAGCCGCAGCCCCCACGCGCCGACCGCGTCGGCCGGGGCCACGGGCCACGACCGGCCCCTACCCGTGACCCTCGGCCACTGTGCGCGACGAGCCCACCGCATTACGCTGTCCCGACCGTTGTGAATATTCCGATGCGCACCTGTGGGAGAGCGAGACTTCGTGGCCTGTGACCTGTGGCTGGTCCCCCTCGTCGATGTGCTGTGCCACAGCCCCGACAACCCGTTCGCCGAAGAGATTGCCGTCTACGACAAGGCACTGGGCGAGGCCGGACTGCCGCCCGTCCCCGTGTACGCCTATATGCCGGGCCTGACCGGCGAAGTCGCCCCGGTTGCGGGCTTCGACTACGACGCACTGCACTTTCTGCGCCGCGCTCATCTGCTCCAGCTCAGCGGCCTCGCCGTCACGCCCGTCGACGAACTGGGCGGGGACTACGAGCAGTTGCTGGAGATGTTCGGGGCTACAGCCCAGCAATCCCACCTGGTCTGGCACTACGACCATGCGGGGGCGTACGTTCCGCTGGACTTTGCCTTCCCGCTCTCCAACGACGACCTGCTGGGGGGCGGCGGCCCGCTCGGCTCGGCGCACGGGCTGCTGCGGGAGCTGGCGTTCGTCGCCCCGTCCATCGGCATCGATCCGGCGAACCCGCCGGCCGCCCCGCTGCCGCCTGCCGCACCGACCTCCCTGGAGGAGCCGGCGGGCCCGATTCCGTACGACGGCAGTCCGTTCGCCCGTGAGCGGCACGTCTGGCTGGGCCTGCACGCGGCGGCCACCCGCAGCCTCGCCCAAGGCTCCATGATCATCTTCAGCTGAGCAGATACCGGTACAGGGTGCAGGTGCCGGTACAGGTACGAGTACCGGCATCAAGGCAGTCACGCGCCCCCGGTGTCACCGCGGTGGGATCACCGGGGGGACTCCGGGGGCCGCTGCCGCGGCATGTTCGGCCGGGCCATCGTCTGCATCGGGAACCGTCCCGGCGGCGCGCCCTGGTCCGTACGGCCGCCGCCCCCGCTGCCCGACGACAGCGCCTGCATGCCCATCGGTGCGGGCCCGGCCCGGAACTCCACCATCCAGTCCGCGGTCTCGGTCCGTACGAGTTCCGTGATGTCCTCCGAGAACCGCCGCAGCACCCCCAGACACCGCTCGGCGGCCTCGCTGGCCGTCCCCTCGGTCGGGCCGAGCACCTCCCGCACACACTCCGACGCCCAGTCGAACTGCAGCACCTGAAGGCGCCGCTGCACGGCCTGGGCGGTGGCGAGGTTTCTTATCCAGCCCGAGGTCAGGCCGAAGTACCGGTCGCACGCCATGCACGCGGCGCCCAGCAGCAGCGACAGATAGCCCCAGCCCGCCGCCCCGCCCAGCGCCCCGGTGAGATCGAGCAGCGGCAGCGCGGCGCCCGCCACCGCCCCGGCCGCCGTACCGATCCGCAGCGCCCTGGCCCCGCGCCGCTTCCACATCCGGTCGCGCAGATACCAGCGGGCGGTGTGCAGCGCATTGGCCTCGACCCAGCGGTACAGCTCGTCGAGGCGTTCGGCGGGTTCGCCCCAGTCGCCGAGCGGGAACGGCGTACCGGTCAGATCCCGGCCCCCCGCATCCCGGCCGCGTGCGCCGGAGCCCGAGCCGGCCGAGCCGGGCTCGTTGCGGGGCGGCCCTTCGGGCTGCATCTCCGGCTGACTCACCGGGGTACTCCTCTGCATTCTGCGTAGCGACGCCTGATGTGTGGCGGTGTGTTCGACGGTGGGCTGATCACTGCTCTCCGGCGTGGCCGACTGTCCCGCGTACGTAACCTTGCGTGACGAGCGGTGCACCTGTGTGTCCTGAGCGCATGCCCTTCCTACCGCCGAATGGTGGGCCGTGGGGTCGAAATCGCGGTATTCCCGGGTGTACAGGGTCTGTGATCAGGTATAGGAGTCTCGCCGACGCTGCCTGGAACTCACTCGAAAGAGTTGCTCGCCAGTGGGTGGGGCGCGCTGCACGGCGACCACGTAGGCTCGGCGTACCGAAACATTTTGTCGTCGAATTGCCAGGAGTGACCGTGATTCCCGGTGGTGGTCAGCCCAATATGCAGCAGTTGCTGCAGCAGGCCCAGAAGATGCAGCAGGATCTCGCCGCGGCCCAGGAGGAATTGGCCAGGACCGAGGTCGAGGGTCAGGCGGGTGGCGGTCTGGTGAAAGCGACCGTGACCGGCTCCGGCGAGCTCCGTGGTCTGGTGATCGACCCCAAGGCCGTCGACCCGGAGGACACCGAGACGCTCGCGGACCTCGTCGTCGCCGCAGTCCAGGCGGCGAACGAGAACGCGCAGCAGCTCCAGCAGCAGAAGCTGGGCCCGCTGGCCCAGGGTCTGGGCGGCATGCCCGGCCTCCCCTTCTGACGCTTCTGATCCTTCAGATCTCTTCTGACCTGCGATCCGAACTCGTAAGTTGTATTCATAGCTCGTTCCAGGAAGGCGTTCCGTTGTACGAAGGCGTGGTTCAGGACCTCATCGACGAGTTGGGCAGGCTGCCCGGCGTCGGTCCCAAGAGCGCGCAGCGGATCGCTTTCCACATCCTGCAGGCCGAGCCGACCGATGTGCGCCGCCTTGCCCATGCCCTCCTGGAGGTCAAGGACAAGGTCCGGTTCTGTTCGGTCTGCGGCAATGTCGCCCAGCAGGAACAGTGCAACATCTGCCGCGACGCGCGCCGCGACCAGACGGTCATCTGTGTGGTCGAGGAGCCGAAGGATGTCGTCGCGATCGAGCGGACCCGTGAGTTCCGGGGCCGGTACCACGTGCTCGGCGGCGCGATCAGCCCGATCGAGGGCGTCGGCCCCGACGATCTGCGCATCCGCGAACTGCTCGCCCGTCTTGCCGACGGCTCGATCACGGAGCTGATCCTGGCGACCGACCCCAACCTGGAGGGCGAGGCCACCGCGACGTACCTGGCGCGGATGGTCAAGCCGATGGGCCTGCGGGTCACCAGGCTGGCCAGCGGCCTGCCGGTGGGCGGCGACCTGGAGTACGCGGACGAGGTCACCCTGGGCCGCGCCTTCGAGGGGAGGCGCCTGCTCGATGTCTGATGCCTTCATGATGACGACGTCCGATGTTCTTGCATCGGCTCACGACGGCTTTACGTTCAGCGACGCTATGTTCTACTCACCGTTCGCGACCGTGCCCACGGGAGGTCCCCTCGATGTCTGACGCCACGCTGAACTCCGTCACGCAGGACCCGGACGACTTCGCCGTCCAGATCGCCGACCAGATCAAGACGTTCATCGTCGCGGTCACCGAGGTGTCCAAGGTCGAGGAGCCCGAGGAGGCCGTCCCCGTCCTGCTGCTCCAGATCTCTCAGCTGCTGCTTGCGGGCGGCAGGCTCGGTGCGTACGAGGACATCGTCCCCGACGAGCGCTACGAGCCGGATCTGGGCGCCGAGCCGGACGCCGACGGCCTGCGCGAGCGGTTCGCCGCCCTGCTGGAGCCGATCGACGTCTACTCCGAGGTCTTCGACCCGTACGAGCCCCGCAAGGCCCCGGTGCCGGCCCGTATCTCCGACGACCTGGCCGACCTGGTCACCGACCTGCGCCACGGTCTGGCCCACTACGAAGAGGACCGCACGACCGAGGCCCTGTGGTGGTGGCAGTTCTCCTACTTCTCCAACTGGGGCTCCACCGCATCCGCCACCCTGCGCGCCCTCCAGTCCCTCATCGCCCACATCCGCCTCAACCAGCCCCTCCAGGAGCTGGACGGCCTGGACACGGACTCGGAGACGGCCGACGACGAGCTGGCCGAGGAGGCGGGCCGGGTGATGGCTGAGGAGATCGCGGGACCGCTGGGGCTGCGACCGGTGCAGTAGCGCCCGGCGCCCACCTGCCCCTCGCGGCAACGTGACACTCGACGTCCGAGATCGCGGAGCTCGGCATCCGGAAGGCGCAACTGCTGGGCCACTGGGCGCTGGAGACCGCCCCGGAAGGTGTCAGCGCCGAGTCGAGCGGCGGGCAGCCGCTGACGCTCGGTCCGGGCGCGTCGATCCACCGGACCGACGACGCGTGCGACCCGGCGGCGGACCCGGAGTGCGTCCCACCTTCGGACCTGGTGCTCGACGGCGAGGGCCACCTGAACCTGGACGGCGTCTCGGGCTACGCGGCCACGGAGAAGCCGGTCGTCGACACCGGCGACAGCTTCAGCGTGAGCGCGAGGGTGCGGCTGGCCGACCAGGAGCCGGACCATCCGATGACGGCCCTCTCCCAGGGCGGCGTACACGGTGACGCCTTCAAGGTTCGCTATGCGCCCTCGACACACAGCTGGGAACTGGTGATGTCCCACGCGGACGAGCCGGGAGCTGCCGAGACGGTGGTCGCCCGGATCGAGTGGCCGGACGGCGGCCAGGGCACGGGGCACCTGATCGCTGTCGTCTACGACGATGCGACGGACCGGATCTCGCTCTTCGTGGACGGCTATGCCGGGACCGCGGGTATCGCCGAGTTCCATGACAGCTGGACGAGTGGCGGCGGCCTCCAGGTCGGCCGCGGACGTACGGCCGACGGGTGGGGCGAGTTCCTGCACGGGGCCGTCGACCAGGTCCGGGCCTTCTCCGGTGCGCTCAGCGAAAGGGAGGTCAGCATGCTGGGGTAGCGGGCGCAGCCGGGAGGCGAGTGAGGGGGTGGGTGTCACGTTGTGGGGCGATCGGGTGAGGGGCGCTGGTGCGCACAGCCAAGTCGCGCTGCTTCCAGGGCCTTCTGGAGCTGTTCCACATCCACATTCGGTGTCGTCGGCTCTTGGGGTGAGGGAGTCGACCGACTTCATCGAGCGGATGGTGGGCGAGCTATGAGCGGCGTTCTCGCTCGCGGACCTGCTGATCGCGTCGACCGCACAGCGGCACGGCGACACCGTCCTGTACTACGACGAGGACTACGACCGGATCGCCGAGATCACCGGGCATCCGAGCCGCTGGGTCGTCGAACCCGGAATGGCGGACCGGACCGAGTAGCCCGCCCTCACCTCCTCGCCCGCACCTCCCCGCCCTCACCCCTCGTCGCACCGCAGATCACCCGCCCGCATGAACCCCAGCTGCGCATCGTTGTCCGTGCGCGACACGCGCCACAGTTCGTCCGCGCCCTGGCAGGTGCCGTTCACCGGGGTGCCCGGGTCCAGGTAGCCGACGATGTCGGTCCGCGTGGGCGGGGGCGGCGGCCAGGGGGACGGCGGACAGGACCAGGAGTACGGGGAGCACGCGGAGCGGCTTACGCATGGCGGGGGCCTCCGAAGAGCGGACCGCGGGGTTCCGGTTCACGCTAGAGGTGGGTGGGCCATGAATCGTGGACTCGGCTCGCGGCGCGTGTGGGCCGGGCCACATACGGGAGTAAGGGCCCGATCGGCGGGCAGCAGCCCCGTACGAGCAGTTCGGGGCGACACACCGATGATCACGTGCTGAGCGGGACATCTCACCATGTGGTATCGGCGGGGCGTTTCCGGACTGCTCGTTAAACTGAGTCGACCGCAGTAATGGACTGAGCGAGGAGCGCACGTGGGCCTTGTCGTGCAGAAGTACGGAGGCTCCTCCGTAGCCGATGCCGAGGGCATCAAGCGCGTCGCCAAGCGAATCGTCGATGCCAAGAAGAACGGCAACCAGGTGGTTGTCGTGGTGTCGGCGATGGGCGACACGACGGACGAGTTGATCGATCTCGCCGAGCAGGTATCCCCGATACCTGCCGGGCGTGAGTTCGACATGCTGCTGACCGCCGGAGAGCGGATCTCCATGGCCCTGCTGGCGATGGCGATCAAAAACCTGGGCCACGAGGCCCAGTCGTTCACAGGTAGCCAGGCAGGCGTCATCACCGACTCGGTCCACAACAAAGCGCGCATCATCGATGTGACGCCGGGCCGTATCCGTACGGCGCTGGACGAGGGGAACATCGCGATCGTCGCGGGGTTCCAGGGCGTGTCCCAGGACAAGAAGGACATCACCACCCTCGGTCGCGGCGGGTCCGACACCACTGCGGTCGCGCTCGCGGCCGCGCTGGATGCCGAGGTCTGTGAGATCTACACCGATGTGGACGGTGTCTTCACCGCCGACCCGCGGGTCGTGAAGAAGGCCCGGAAGATCGACTGGATCTCCTTCGAGGACATGCTGGAGCTGGCCGCGTCCGGCTCCAAGGTGCTGCTGCACCGGTGCGTGGAGTACGCACGCCGCTACAACATCCCGATCCACGTCCGCTCGTCCTTCTCCGGACTGCGCGGAACCTGGGTCAGCAACGAGCCGCAAGGGGACCAGAAGGTGGAGCACGCGATCATCTCCGGAGTCGCCCATGACGTCTCCGAGGCCAAGATCACCGTCGTCGGCGTGCCCGACAAGCCGGGTGAGGCCGCCGCGATCTTCCGCACCATCGCGAACGCGGAAATCAATATCGACATGGTGGTGCAGAACGTCTCCGCCGCGTCGACCGGTCTGACCGACATCTCGTTCACGCTGCCGAAGTCCGAGGGCCGCAAGGCCATCGACGCCCTGGAGCGCAACCGCGGCACCATCGGCTTCGAGTCGCTGCGCTACGACGACCAGATCGCGAAGATCTCCCTGGTCGGCGCCGGTATGAAGACCAACCCGGGTGTTACGGCGGGCTTCTTCGAGGCGCTGTCGGACGCCGGTGTGAACATCGAGCTCATCTCGACATCCGAGATCCGCATCTCGGTGGTCACCCGCGCCGACGACGTCAACGAGGCCGTGCGTGCCGTGCACACCGCCTTCGGTCTCGACAGCGATTCCGACGAGGCCGTCGTCTACGGGGGCACCGGCCGATGACCGCCCGCCGTCCTTCGCTCGCGGTCGTCGGAGCGACCGGGGTGATCGGCGGCGTCATGCTCCAGATCCTTTCGCAGCACGCGGATGTCTGGGGCGAGGTGAAGCTGATCGCCTCGCCGCGTTCGGCCGGCCGCAAGCTGATCGTGCGCGGCGAGGAGAGCGAAGTCCTCGAACTCGCCGAGGAAGTCTTCGACGACGTCGACGTGGCGCTGTTCCTGGTGCCCGACGCCGTTTCCGCGCAGTGGGCGCCGATCGCTGCCGCCAAGGGCACGGTCGTCATCGACGACTCCGCCGCGTTCCGGCTGGACCCGGACGTTCCGCTGGTCGTGCCCGAGATCAATCCGCATGCCGCGCGGATCAGGCCGCGCGGCATCGTCGCGAGCCCGAACTGCACGACACTCTCGCTGATCGTCGCGGTCGGCGCGCTCCATGCCGAATACGGGGTACGGGAACTGGTCGTCTCGTCGTACCAGGCGGTGAGCGGGGCGGGCCGGGACGGTGTCGCGGCGCTGCGCGAACAGCTGTCGATGGTGGCCGGTACGGAACTGGGTACGAAGCCCGGGGACGTACGACGGGCCCTGGGAGACACGGAAGGCAGCCCCTTTGCCGCGCCGGTGGCCCTCAATGTGGTGCCCTGGGCCGGGACCGAGGCCGGGGACGGCTGGTCGTCGGAGGAGCTGGCGATCCGCGAGGAATGCCGCAAGGTCCTGGACCTGCCGAGCCTGCGGGTGGCGGCGACCTGTGTCTACGTACCCGTCATCGCGACGCACTCGATGTCCGTGCACGCACGGTTCGAGAACGAGATCGCGGTCGACCGGGCCCACGAGATCCTGGCGACGGCACCGGCCGTGGTGCTGTACGACAACCCGGCGGCGGGGGACTTCCCGACGCCCTCCGATGTCGTCGGCACCGATCCGACCTGGGTCGGACGGGTGCGCAGGTCTCTGGACGATCCCCGGAGCCTGGAACTGTTCGTCTGCGGCGACAATCTCCGCAAGGGAGCGGCGTTGAACGTGGCGCAGATCGCCGAATCGGTGGCTGCCGAATTTCCCCGGGTCTGATTCGAACCTGTTTTGCACTTTCTGTGAATCCCCTGTGAGCAAGTTGAAGGTCTGAACCTCTTGAGCTGGGGTGTCGGGTAACCGACGATGACCTTTCCGGCCTGGTGCAACCGTCGGCCGGAGAGTACGCGTCTTTGCGGTCACTTCTTGCGCGGCGGGGCGCACAGTCGGGGCATTTGGGGAAGAGCAGGTACGTATGAGGGCATGTCGCACTGCGACGAACGCGGTGCCGCGCGCGTACAACCCTGACGGGGGGAAGCGTGTCCAACTGGCGTGGCAGAGGTTCTCGATATCACAGTGGTGGGCCCCTTGCGCGGCGCTTCGGTGCGTCCGCTCAGACGGCCCCGCGCACCCGGCGGTATGCCGGTGATTGCGCCCATGCCCGCTGCACGTCCCGCACGGCTGCCGTCGCAGCGCGAGGGCGCTGAGGTGAGCGTGGCGGCCGGAACCACGGTCGACCATCTCACCGAGACCTATCGGGCCCACTACCGTTCGCTGCTGGGCCTCGCGGCTCTGCTCCTGGACGACACCGCTTCATGCGAGGACGTCGTGCAGGAGGCGTTCATCCGCGTGCACTCGGCGCGCAGCCGGGTACGGGACCCCGAGAAGACACTCGCGTATCTGCGTCAGACCGTCGTCAACCTGTCGCGCTCCGCGCTGCGCCGCCGCATCCTCGGGCTGAAGCTGCTCTCCAAACCCATGCCGGACATGGCGAGCGCGGAAGAGGGCGCGTACGACCAGCTGGAGCGGGACGCGCTGATCAAAGCGATGCGGGGGCTGCAACGGCGCCAGCGGGAGGTGCTGGTGCTGCGTTACTTCGCGGACATGACGGAGGCCCAGGTGGCCGAGACGCTGGGCATATCCCTGGGCTCGGTCAAGGCCTACGGCTCCCGTGGGATCGCGGCGCTGCGCGTCGTGATGGAGGCGCAGGGATGAGCCGGCACTACCGCAGGAACGAGAACAGCCACGAGCGTGAGCATTGGATTGACCGGACTGGAAACGGAACTGTGAACGACGGGCCGGAGAGCGCCTCGCATGTGAACCCGGACGTGAAGTCGGACGCGAACCCGGATACGGATACGGATACGGATCACGCGGATCGGGACCTCGCGGATCGGGATCTCGCGGATCGGGAACTCGCGTCCGTGGGAGGTGCGGGCGGCCCCTGTGAGGGCGACGCAGCCGCTGAGACGGCCGAGCTCGGGGGGCTGAGCAGCCTCTTCGGCGAGGGCCCGGGCGCGGGTTCCGGTTCGGGGGGCGGTGGCGGCCCGGACGTGGACGAGGTCGTGCTGCGCAGCATGCTGCGCGGGGCTGTCCAGCACATCGAACCCCGCGACGGCACCCTCGACCATCTGTACCGCGCGGTGCCCGCCCGGCGCGCCAGGCGGCGGCAGGCCGTCGTCGGTATGGCGGCAGCGGCGCTGCTCATCGGTACCGCGGTCCCCGCCTTTGTCCATGTCGCGAACTCCGACGGTTCGAGCACCGCCAACCCAGCGATAGCCGGACACGGCGAGCAGGCGCAGGGCGGCAGCGGCACCGACAACGGCTCGGGAACCGGCGGGAAGAACAGCGGCGGCAGCACCGACGGGCAGGGCGACGGCGGCCGGAACCAGCCGGAGAGCACGAGCAGCCCGTCCGACAGCCGTGGCCAGGGCGCCGACGGCAACCGGGTCGGCGGGGGCGCCGACCCGGCCAACTCCGCGGCGGCCTCCGTGCCGACCTGCGATCCGGGGCAGCTCGGTGTCGCCTCGGCCGAGACGGGCGCGGCGGGTGCAGACGGCACGGTGTACGGCACGTTCCGGATCGCCAATGTCTCCGGCACGGACTGTTCGGTGGCCGGCAGCGGCAGCGTGGGCTTCCAGGCGATGGGCGCGGCCGACCCGGCCCAGATCACGGTCGTCCAGCACACCGCGGGTGACGCGGCGGCCGGACTGCCCGACCCCTCGCAGGAGCAGGGGACGGTGCTGCTGAAACCATCCATGGCGTACGAGGTGAAGTTCGCCTGGGTGCCGAAGGACACATGTCCGATCTCCGGAGGTTCACCGAGCCCGACACCGACGGGCGGCACGGACGGCGTGGGCGGCGCGGGCGGCGCCGCTGCCGCCGGTACCGGTACGAGTACCACTGACGGGATTTCGGATACGGCTGCGCAGCTCGGCAGCGAGGACGGCGGCGGGGCGCCGGACGGCAGCGTCGCCGTGACGCACACGCCGGAGGCGGGGTCGCCGGTAGCGGAGACGAAGATCGCCAACGCCTGCGCGGGCACGATCTACCGGACCGGGGTGCTGGCCCCCGCGATGTGACGCAGGGGCGGCGGCGTACGACGCATACGTGAGGGGGCCCGCCGGTCGATTCGGCAGGCCCCCTCACATATGTCTGTCTCAGGCCGTGCCGGCGCTCACGTTGGAGTCGGCGGGATCGGTGGGGCCGGTGTTCGCGCCCGCATCCGCATCTGCATTCGTGTCCGCATTCGCATCCGTGCCGTCGACGAGGCCCAGCTTCAGGTCCCGCGCTGCTTCGGCCTCGCGGCGGACCAGCCGGAACCACATGAAGAGCACGAACCCGGCGAAGACGAACCACTCGCCGGTGTAGCCGAGGTTCTGGAAGGCCTTCAGATCGAGCCCGGTGCCCTGCGGTACGGCGGCCGGTACGGGACGCAGCGCGCCGCTGGAACCGGTGTCCTGGAGCGTCACCCACGCGTCGTAGACGTCGTACGGGACGAGGTTGACCAGGGACGCGGCGCTGATCATGCCGAGCTGACCGTCCGGGAGCCCACCCGCCGTGTCGACGCCCGCGGTGCCGGCGTTCTCGGACGCCTGGAGGTCGCCGGTCACCGTGACCTCGCCCGTCGGTGCGGCGGGCACGGCGGTGTGGCCGGGCTTGCCGGGCAGCCAGCCGCGTACCACCGGCAGGGCCTTGCCGCTGTCCGTGCGGAGCATGTTCAGGACATAGAAGCCGCTCTTGTCGTCCAACTCCCTGCCGGGTACCAGGAACTGGTCGGCGTACCGGCCGGTGGCGGTGGCGGGGCGGCCCGAGGTCACCGTGTCGACGGGCAGGAGGTCGTCGATCGGCTTGGCGGCCCTCGTGCCCGGGGCGGGCTGCTTCTCGGCGGCGGCGTGCGTCTGCACGCGATCCTCGAAGCGGCCGAGCTGCCAAGTGCCCATGAAGATGCAGAACGGGATGGCCAGCACGACGAAGAGGTTGATCCCCCACCATCGCGGGGTCAGCAGGAACCGGTACACCCCTCCACGGTACGGTCCCCGCTCCGGTCGCCCGGAGCGGGGTGCCGGGTGGGGCGCGCCCGCGGTGCCGACGGGGTCGGCGGTTCCGTCCTCGATCGCCGGAAAGGCTCACGACAGCCGGTGGCGGTGGTTTCGCGCGGGATTCGTGCAGGAGGGGGCAGACGCTCCTATTCGCCGGACAGGCTCGAAGAGGCGGGGGCGCTACCCGTGGCCAGGTGGCGCTGGGCGAAGTCGAGTTCCAGCCGGAACTGTTTGATCCGCTCCTCCACGACGAGCGAACCGTGTCCCGCGTCGTACCGGTAGACCTCGTGCACCGCGTCACGGCCCTTCAGCCGGTCCACGTAATTCTCGACCTGGCGGATCGGGCAGCGCGGGTCGTTGACGCCCGCCGAGATGTAGACCGGCGCCCGTACGGCGTCGACGTACGTCAGCGGGGACGAGGCCTCGAAGCGCTCGGGAACCTCCTCCGGCGTGCCGCCCAGCAGTGTGCGGTCCATCGCCTTCAGGTCCTCCATCTCGTCGTGATACGCCGTGACGTAGTCGGCGACCGGGACCGCCGCCAGGCCCAGGGCCCAGTCGTCCGGCTGCGTACCGAGGCCGAGCAGGGTCAGATAGCCGCCCCAGGAGCCACCCGCCAGGACCAGCTTCGCCGGGTCCGCGAGCCCGGACTTCACCGCCCACTCCCGTACCGCGGCGATGTCCTCCAGCTCGATCAGACCGACCCGGTGCTTGAGCGCGTCCGTCCAGGCGCGGCCGTATCCGGTGGAGCCGCGGTAGTTGACCCGGACGACCGCGTAGCCGTGGTCCACCCAGGCGGCGGGGCCGGAGGCGAAGGCGTCGCTGTCGTGCCAGGTCGGGCCGCCGTGGATCTCGAAGACGGTGGGAAACGGGCCCTTTGCCGGGGCGGCGGGCCGCTGCACGAGAGCGTGGACGCGGCCCCCGGGCCCGTCCACCCACACGTCCTCCACCGGCACGGACGCCGGAGCCTCCAAGCCGGGCGGATCGAGCACCACCGCACCCGAGGTGGACCGGATGACGGGCGGCTGCGCGGCCGACGACCACTGGTACTCCACCGTGCCGTCGGGCCGGGCCGTCGCTCCCGACACCGAACCCGCGGGGGTGTCCACCCGGACGGGAGCGCCGCCCGCCCCCGGCTCGTACCGCCACAGGTCGCTGCGGGCCTCGAAGCCGTGCACGATCAGCAGCGCGGAGGCGTCCGGATACCACTCGGCGCCCACATCACCGGGCAGGTCGATCGCGAGGTCCGTCTCCGTGCCCGTCATCGGATCCCAGATCATCGGCTCCCAGTGGCCCCGCCGCTGATGCCCGACCAGCAGCCTCGTGTCCCCGGCGACGGGGGCGAAGCCCAGCACGGACAGGCCCAGCTCCTTCGTACCGCCCTCGGTGTCGTCCAGCTCGGCGACCGTCGACCCGTCGGGCCGCACCACGCGCAGCGCGGAGTGCATCGCATCGCCGTGCTCGGTGTGCTCCAGGGCGATCAGCGTCCCGTCGTACGACAGGTCACCGACGCCCGCCGACTCGCGGTGGCGGTAGATCTCGACGGGCGCGGCCCCGGGCCGTACGACATGGATCGTCGTCCCGTCCTCGTCGGTCGAACGGCCGACCACCGCCGTACCGTCACGCCCGATCGCGAGCCCGGCCGGGTACGAGGCACCGAGACCGGGTGCCGCCGGCTCGTCCACCGCCTCCTCGCCCTCGCCGCCGTGGAACGGCTGGCGCATCCACACCCCGAACTCGTCCCCGTCGGTGTCGCTGAACCACCAGATCGACTCGCCGTCCGGTGTCACCACGCCGTCAGTCGTCCCGTTCGGCCGGTCGGTCACCTGACGCTGCTTGCCGGTCGCGCGGTCCCATGCATACAGCTCGTACGTCCCCGTGGCATTGGAGACGAACAGCGCGCGGTCCGGCGCATCTTCCGCCCAGTCGGGCAACGACACCCGAGGCGCCCGGAAACGCTGCTCCCACTCCGGGACGGAAGCGGTCGCCGGAGCGGAACCGGTCGCCAATGCGGTGGGGGCCGTCGAGCCAGTGATCTCAGTCATGTCCCCCATTCTGCGCCGGAACGCCAACAATTCGTTCGCGTCGCCCGCAGCCTGTGGATAACCTCCCGGGCATGAATGCACCGAGCCCTGCCGACTGGCGCGAGGCCAACCGCGCGCACTGGGACGAGCGGGTCCCCATCCACGCCGGGAGCGACTTCTACGACCTGGATTCCTTCCGCGCCGGCAAGGACGCCCTGCGCGACTTCGAACTCGCCGAGGTCGGGGACGTCACGGGCAAGTCGCTGCTGCATCTGCAGTGCCACATCGGGGTCGACACCCTCTCCTGGGCCCGGCACGGCGCCGCACACGTCGTCGGTCTGGACTTCTCCGAACCGGCCGTGGAGACCGCGCGCGGGCTGGCCCGCGAGCTGGGGTTCACCCAGGACCGGGCAGCGTTCGTCGCCGCCGATGTCCATGACGCCGCGCAGGCCGTCCCGGACTCGTCGTACGACATCGTCTACACCGGCGTCGGCGCGCTGAACTGGCTGCCCGACACCCGGCGCTGGGCCGAGACCGCCGCATCGCTCGTGGCGCCCGGCGGCTTCCTCTACCTCGCGGAGTTCCATCCGCTCACGGACTGCCTCGACGACTCGACCGGCGCGAAGGTCGTCCACGACTACTTCAGCCGGGACGCATGGGTGGACGAGACGCCGGGCACTTACGCGGACTTCGACGCACCGACCGTCCACAACCGCAGCGTCGAATGGCAGCACCCGATCGGCGACGTGGTGTCGGCGCTGGCCGCCGCCGGGCTGCGGATCGAGTTCCTGCACGAGCACGACGTCTCGCTCTTCGCCCGCTTCTCGGCGCTGGAGCGGCACGGCGACGGCTTCTACCGCTTCCCCGCCGAGCGTCCGCGCATCCCGCTGATGTACTCGGTCAAGGCGTCGCGCCCGGCCGGCTCCTGACCGAAGGCCGTGGCGGCGGTGGGCGTCAGCCGGGCCGCGGGTGCTCCGGTCGCCCTCTCGCCTCTGCCTTCTTCCTTGCCCTTGCCTGACCCCTGCTTTCGACTCCCTCGCCCTCAATTGCCGGACGGGCTTGATTCCTTGTGCCCCGCGCAGTCCCGCCCCGGGGCGCGGACATCGACCGTCAGCGTGTTCATCACGACCTCTTCGCCGCACGTGCGGCAGATCCACGCCGCATCGAGATCGTGCGCGTGCGAGTCCTCGCGACCGGCCTCCGCCGCCGGTTCATGGATCATGACCACCGGCTGCTCCTCCAGCACCCACCGGTCGCCCCAGTCCAGCAGGGCCCGGATCACCGGCGCGAGATCACGACCGGACTCGGTCAGGTGGTACTCGTAGCGCGGCGGCCGTTCGTTGTAGGGCCGCCGCTCGACCACCCCGGCGCACCGGCGCTCGCCCTGGTCAAGACCGATGCCTGGGGCTGGAGTTCGCCGGGTGTCCTCGGCCCTCTGGTCGCGACTGCCGTCCTCGCCGCGGGCTTCTGGCTGCGCTCCGCCCGGCACCCGGCCCCGGTCGTCGAACTGCCGATGCTGCGTACCCGGGCCTTCGCGGCGGCCACTCTCGCAGCTCTGCTCTTCACCGTCGCGTTCGCGGCGATGCTGCTGACGTCGGTGCTCCGGTGCCAGCAGGTGTGGGGATACTCGGCGATCCGTACCGGACTCGCCATCGCCCCGGGGCCGTTGGTCGTACCCGCGCTCGCCGTTCTCTCGGGTCCGGTCGTCAGGCGCGTCGGAGCGGGCCGCACCGCCGCACTCGGCTGCCTGCTGTTCGCTGTCGGGCTGGCCTGGTGGGCCGTCGCACTCGATACGGCTCCGCACTACGCGAGCGGTTTCCTCCCCGGCATGGTGATCACCGGCATCGGCGTCGGCTTCGCCCTCCCCACCTTGGTGGGCGCGGCCGCTGCGGCTCTCCCGCCCACTCGTTCCGCCACCGGATCAGCGGTCGCCACAATGGCCTGCCAGACGGGTTCGGTGCTGGGTGTCGCCCTGATGGTCACGCTGCTCGGCGCCCCTGACGGACCGGCCGAGGCGCTCGACGCATTCCGGCACGGCTGGTGGGCGGCCGCAGCCACCGCCGTAGTCGCCGCTGCGACCGCCCTCGCCCTGCATCGGCGGGACGCCGCTGCCCGCGCCTGAAGCGAGACGCCCGCGCGTGAAGCAACGTCGCCTGCGTCTGAGGCAATATGCCCGTGCCTGAACGCAACAGAAGCGCGGTGGGTGGCCGGAACACCCCCGGCGGCCCGCCGCGCTTCTGTACCTCCGTCGTCCGCGTCCTACGCGGCCGAGCGGAAGGCCGGAAGATAGCCGCCCGACTGCCCGGCGGCCTTGGGGTGGTACGAGTTGTAGACGGGGAGCGTCACACTGTTGAGCCATGCGGCACCGGAGCACAGCTCATGCCCCGTGAACTCGTCCACCACGCTGGAGAACGTGAACCCGGCGTCGGCCGCCTGATTGGCGATGACACCGTTCAGGACGTCGGACGCGTTGTTGATGGCCGCCCGCTCCTTCTCCGAGAGCCCGGCGACACAGCTGCCGCTCAGCTGGTAGAAGCGCGGGTATCCCAGCACCACGACATGTGCCTGCGGGGCCCGTGACCGGATGGAGCCGTAGAGCGAACTCAGGCCGGACGGAAGTGAGTTCTGCATCTGTGAAACGGCCGAGCTCACGCTGCTCAGGCAGGTGGCCTCGCCGGACAGCACGCAGTCCTGCATGACATCGGCGAAGCCGACGTCGTTGCCGCCGGCCGTGACGCTGACCAGGCCGGTGGACGAGCTCAGTGCGCCCAGCTGGCCGCCGGCCACCGAACTCGTCGTGGCGCCCGAACAGGCGACGAAGGCGAAAGAGGAAGGTGAGTTCGCAGCTGCCCAGAGGTAGGGGTAGGCGTTGGTGCTGCGGCGGCAGTCGCCGCTGTCGGAGAGATAGCTCCCCGCGCCGACGCCGGACGAGTACGAGTCGCCGAGCGCGACGTACCCGCCGGCGGCGGCCGAGGATGCCGAGGCCGGCTGGGCGACGCCCAGAGCGGCCACGGCGGCGAGGACCAGAGTGGATGCGGACGCCCAGAATCTCCGTACTGACATGGCTGTCAGCCCTCCGAAGTGTGGGGGGTGGGTGGGGGGTGTTGGAGCGCCACGTTTCTAGCAGCTGTTGGTACTCGCCGGTAATAGCTGGGTGAGAACTGGTCTGATATGCCCGAATGATCGTTCGGCCGCGATAGCTCCGCGCGTAGATAAACCTCTCGGGATACCTGAATCTCCTTGTGGGGCCTGCGTGTTCGGGCGGCGGCGAGGTCCTGCGCTACGGCCCCTGTGGTGCGGGAGCCGGCCCCGCGTGGCCGGTCGCCGACGCCTGAACGGGCCGACGAGGGCTGCTGTATGGCGGGCCATCAGTCACCTTGAGTGATCCGGTTTCTGCTTCCGGAGTCCGGCTCCGCGTCAGCGGCTCATACGGATACTGGTACCCCTGTCACGACGGAGCCCGGACGAGGAGTCTCGTTGAGCGCACGCATACTGGTTGCCGAGGACGACGTGAAGCAGGCGCGGTTGATAGGCATCTATCTGGAGCGTGAGGGGAACGAGGTCCAGATCGTCGCCGACGGCCGCTCGGCGATCGACCGGGCAAGGTCCTCCCGGGCCGACCTCATCGTGCTCGATGTGATGATGCCGAACGTCGACGGCCTCGACGTATGCCGGATCCTGCGCGCCGAATCCCAGGTCCCCATCCTGCTGCTCACGGCACGCACCACGGAGGAGGACATGCTTCTGGGGCTGGACCTGGGGGCCGACGACTACATGGCCAAGCCGTACAGCCCCAGGGAGCTGACAGCTCGGGTCAGGGCGCTGCTGCGCCGGTCGAAGGCGGCCGGGCGTACCGGTCCAGCGGTGCTGACGGTCGGCGACCTGGAGATCGACACCGCCCGTTTCGAGGTACGGGTGGCCGGGGCGCCGGTGGTGTTGACCGGCAAGGAGTTCGCCATCCTGACCGTGCTCGCGGGGGAGCCCGGACGGGCCTTCACCCGGGCACAGATCATCGACCAGGTCTTCGGGTTCGACCAGAACGTACTGGAACGCACCGTCGATGCCCACGTGATGAACCTGCGACGGAAGCTGGAGCGGGGGCGAGCGGACCGGAGGTACGTGGAGACCGTCTACGGCCGGGGATACCGATTGGCGAACGGGCCCGGTGCGGGGCAGTGAGCTTCAGACTGCGGGTGCTCGGCCTGCTGATGCTTGTTGCGATGGCCGCCACGGCGGCGACTGCCTGGCTGACTTTGCGGCAGGCGAACCTCCAGGTCCGCGATTCCGTCGCCGCCGGGCAGCAGGAGGTCTCCCGGATCACCGGCGAACTGTACGCGTACGGCTTCGCGCACGGCACTTGGGACGGCGTCTCGCCGACGGTGGGCGCGCTGGCGAAGGACACCGGCCAGCGCATCCGCGTCGCCACGGAGGCCGATGTTCTGGTCGTCGACTCCGACGCCCTTGCGGGTCGCGAACCCCGCACGGCCGGCAGTCGGCCCCCGGTCCTGGTCGATCCGCGCCCCACCCTGCGGTTGCCCACGGAGAAAGTGCCGCGGGTCTCGGCCAAGCTCACAGTGACCGCGATCGCCGAGTACCGGGCTGCCGCGACGTACGCCGCATGCCTGACACGTGCGGGGGTCGCGGTGACGGCCCGGCCCAACGGTATCGGCATCCCCGTGATCAGCACGGAGCGCCGGTCCTCTCAGTGCAGGGAGCCGTCAGCCGACTCGGATCCTCGGATCACCCAGGATCACGAAGCGGTGCAGACGTGCGAGTCCGATCCGCGGCTCGCCGCCTGTCTCCAGCGAGCCTTCAACGAGCAGATCGCGGCCGCTGCGCCACCCCGACTCCAGGTCCGTCTCGGGGCCGAGGACGAATCCCCACCCACCCTGGCCGCCGCACCCACGATTGCCGTCGCGTCGGGCGTCTTTCTCGCGGCCGTACTCGGCGCCCTGCTCCTGTCCAGGGCCGTACTGCGCCCGATCCGGGCCCTGACCATGGCGGCGCGGGGGCTGGAAGAAGGCGACCTGGGGCGGAGGGTCGTCGTCTCCGGCCGGGACGAGATCGCCGAACTCGGTGGTGCCTTCAACCGGATGGCCGACTCCATCCAGGCGGGCGAGGACCGCCAGCGCCGCCTCACCGGCGACATCGCACATGAGCTGCGCACCCCGCTGGCCAATCTGCGCGGCTATCTGGAGGCGCTGCAGGACGGCTACGTCGAGCCGACCCCCGAACTGCTGGAATCCCTCCACGAGGAGGCGATGCTGCAGCAGCGGATCGTGGACGATCTGCAGGATCTGGCCCTGGCCGAGGCAGGTACGCTCACCTACCACCGCGCCGATGTGGATCTGGGCGAAGTGCTGGAGACCTGCCGCACCGCCCATCGCGCCCGGGCCGAGACGTCCGGCGTCGTGTTGGAACTCGATGTACCGCAGTCGGTACGTGTGTTCGCCGACGCCGACCGGCTGCGCCAGGTCGTCGGCAACCTGGTCGTGAACGCGGTAAGGGTCACGGCACCGGGTGGCGTCGTGACCCTTGCGCTGGCCCGGCACGGCAACCTGGCGATCATTCAGGTGCGGGACACCGGGAGGGGGATACCTCCCGAGGACCTGCCGTACCTCTTCGACCGCTTCTGGCGCGCGGACGCGGCACGGGGCCGCGCCACGGGTGGCAGTGGCCTGGGGCTGTCCATCGCCCGCCAGATCGTGACCGACCACCGGGGGACGATCGATGTGGAGAGCACGGTGGGGGTCGGCACGACGTTCAGCGTCGTGCTCTCCACGGGCCCGGGGGGTATTGCGGGGTGAGCGGAGGCGGCCAATCGGCACGCGGCGGGCACAGGCTGACCGGCACCGGGCGGACGGCCGGAGACGCCGCCGCAGCTGCACGGCCGGCCCGGGCCCGTCACACCCCCGCGAGCGCCTCGGTGGGGGCGAGACGTCCGGCCCGCACCGCCGGGTAGAGGCCCGCGATCCCCCCGATCACCAGTGTGACGCCGATGCCCGCCGCCGCGGACCACATCGGCACCTCGGTCGGCCAGCCCCGGGCATACGCGTACCCGGCGGTGATGACAGTACCCAGCACCATGCCGCCGAGCCCGCCCAGCACGGACAGCAGCAGCGACTCGGTGACGAACTGGCCCCGGATCTGGCCGCCGGTGGCGCCCAGCGCCCTGCGCAGACCGATCTCCGGACGCCTCTCCAGCACGGAAATGATCATGGTGTTGCCCACGCCGACCCCGCCCACCAGCAGCGCGACCCCGCCGAGGCCCAGCAGCAGCCCGGTCAGCGCGGACTCGGTGGCCTCCCGTGCGGCCAGCGCATCGGAGGGCCGGGAGACCATCACCTCGTTCGGCCCGGCCGGATTCGCCGTCGCCGCGAGCACATCGCGCACGGCCGTCACCTGGTTGTTCCGGGCGCGTATGTAGATGTTCGACGGGTGACCGTCGAAGCGCAGATACGTCTGAGCGGCCCGCCAGCCGACCAGCGCCGAGCTGTCGATCTCCGGCGCCAGCGGCACCGGATCGAGCACACCGACCAGGGAGAACCACTTCCCGCCCAGCCACAGGCGCATCCCGGGCGTGTACGCGTCCAGCCGCCGGGCCGCCCGGGAGCCGAGGACCACAGCCGGGTAGTCCTCGGTTGCCGACTCGAGCCATCTGCCCCTGTCGACGTGTCCGCCGATCGCGGGCAGGAGCCGCGGCCCGGCCGCGGCCACCTGAACACTGCTGGTGCGTCCGACCGGCACATGCTCATTGCGGTAGACCGCAGCGTCCTCGATCGCCCGACCGCCGCCACCTGCTGCACCGGTCCGATGCGCCCGATCATGGGCACCGCCTCCTTGGGGAGGCTGCCCTTCCTGCCATCGGGAGTCTGCCCGGGGGCGACCCGCAACAGATTGGTCCCCAGCTTGTCGAGTCTGCGGTCGACCTCGGCCCGGCTGGAGCTGGAGATACCGACGACGGCGACCATCGCGGCGACACCGATCGCAATGCCCAGCGCTGAAAGGAACACCCGCAGGGGGCGGGTACGCAGACCGGTTCCGCCGAGCCGGAAGATGTCGGCGGGGCGCAGCCGGGCGGGGCGCAGCGTGGTGACGTGCCTCGGGCGGCTCATCGCTCAGCTCCCGTACGGGGCAGGCGGGTCAGGACGAGACCGCTGTCGGCGACTATCCGGCCGTCGCGCATCTCCACCCGCCGGTCGAACACCGCGGCCATCTCCCGGTCGTGCGTGATGACCACCACCGTGGTGCCGGCCGCGTGCAGCTCGCACAGGAGCTCCAGCACCGCCACACCGGAGGCGGAGTCGAGGTTGCCGGTGGGCTCGTCGGCGAGCAGAAGGGCCGGCTCGCCGATCACTGCCCGGGCGACTGCGGCCCGCTGCCGTTCGCCACCGGAGAGCTGGTGGGGGAGGTGGCCGATCCGGTGGTCGAGCCCCACACGGGCCAGCGCCTGAGCCGCCTTGCGCCGGCGCTCCCGCAACGGCACGCCTGCGTACAGCAGGCCGTCGGCGACGGTGTCGAGCACGGGCACCCCCACGGCCAGGTGGAACTGCTGGAACACAAAGCCGATCCGCTGCGCCCGCAGTGCGGAGATTTCACCGTCGGACAGCCCGGCGATGTCGTAGCCGTCCACGGCCACCCGGCCGCTCGACGGCCGGTCGAGGGTGCCCATCAGATGGAGCACGGTCGACTTCCCCGAACCGGAGTGGCCGACGACGGCGACGAGTTCTCCGTACGTAATGACGAGGTCGACCTCGCTGACCGCGGTGACGTGGCCGGGGTAGGTCTTCGACACGGCCGCGAACTCGACGACGGGTGTGCCGGAGAGCGGGCTGGATGGGCGGGACGGTCTTGCCGAGGTCACCTGGGGATCCTCACCTTCATGCCCTCGTGGACCTGGGGGCCGCTCACCTCGACCCGGCCGTTGGCGAACAGACCGGTCTTGACCGGTACGAAGCGGCCGGTATCGCCGCCCTCGCTGCCTTCGGCGAGTTCCAGTCCGTAGCCGCCCTCGGCCAGGGCCACCAGGGCGGCGACGGGAACGGTGAGCACGTCCTTGTGCTGGGTGACCACATGGCGGACCGTGACAGGCCCGCTCTCCAGCCTGCCCAGAGAGCTCTGGTCGTCGAAGGCGATCACGACGGATACGGTGGCCGCCTTCGCGCCGGAGCCGCCGCCCCCGCCTCCGTCCGTGCCGCCCGAACCGTCCGCGCCCCCGCCACCGGGCGCGGACGCGTCCTTGCCCACGCGGGTGACCTTCCCCTTGACCGAACGCCCGTCGGGGAGCTCCACCGTGACCTCGCTGCCCCGCCGCGCCCAGTTCATGTCGGAGGCGGGGGCATCCACGTCGACCATGCGCGAGGTGCTCGTGTAACTCAGCGGATTGCCGACGGCATCGGCCCCGACCCGCACACCGGTGCTCGCGATACGGACCGGACCGGGTGCGTAGACGACGTCCCCGGCGTCGACCTTGCCGGTCTGCGGCAGGCCGAGATCCTTCTGCCAGCGCTTGACTGCGGCAGCGGTCAGCGAGGAGTACGTCTCGTCCACGGTGAAGCCCGAGTAGCCGAGGGCGCTGAGGTTGGTCTCGAACTGGTTGACGTCCATACCGTGCAGCGGCCCGGGCTGCTGCTGCGCGTCGCCGCCCCGACCGGCTGCGGCACCGCCGGCACCATTTGAGCGTCGGCCGTCTGCGCCACGGCTCTCAGCGGTCTCGCTGCCCGGGGCGCCGCCGTCGCCCCCGCTGTCGCCGCTTCCGGCGGCCGCACCTTCGGCTTCCGTCATGCCCAGGCCGCGATACATGGGCAGACTGCCGTACAGCAGCACCACCGGGCGGTCGTCGACACGCAGCACCGTCTCGCCGCGCCGCACGATCTTGTCCGATTCGGGCAGCCAGGTCACCGTTCCGCTCGTCTTGATCTGGAACGGAACTTCAGGCCCGTGCCCGAGGCGGCCGTCGATCTCGGTCTGGTCGGTCAGCGTGCCCCGAGCGACCCGTACCGCCTGGCCGCCGGTCCCCCGACCGCCCGCGCCGCCCCCGCCCAGCCCCAGGGCTCCGACCACGCCGACCGCGGCGACCAGCAGAATCCCGGACCCCAGGATGACGGGTCCGCGCCCGCGCCGTCCGACCCCCCGGCCGTCCGCGCCCCTCTCCGTCACGTCTTTCCCCACCGCTGTCGGCTGATTGCCAGTTCCCTTCACGACGTTCACGGCGCCCGGTTCCATCAGCCCTCGGGCGTGAGTGCGTCGTCCGGGATACCGATGATCGGGGCGCACACGCGCGCGGCCCGCTTGGCACCCGCCGACGCCGAGTCCCAGGGGGATTCCTGGAAGTGGCCGTCGGCAACGGTGTCGGGGAAGTCGGGCGCCCCGTGCTCCTGCATGCACTTCGCGTACCGCCGGTTCTTCCCGATCTCCTCCTCGGAGAGTTCGGGCCGCTGCTCCTTGAGGACGCTCTCAGGGATGGGCAGGCTGAGGCTTGCGCACTTCTCCTGAGCCCTGAGGGCTTTCGGATCACGCTTCCACTTGGAATTGTCGCCGAATTCGACCTTGCCCCTGGAGTCGGGATCGGGGGTGTCGAACCCCTCGTCACGCAGGCATTCGACCCACTTCCGCTGCCCCTCGACGTAGTCGGCCAGCTCGCTCGAACTGCTCTTGGAGGCCGTAGCGCCGGTCTTGCCGTTCGACGCCGAGGCGACCTCGTTCCCGCTGTTTCCGCCGCCTCCGCAGCCGGTCACGGTCAACGTCACCACCGACACCATCCCGATCAGCAGCCTTTCCCCGTACCACCGACGCGGACTCATGCTCATGGGCTCCTCGCACATTGGCCGTCGCCCGGCTCCCGCTCCGGCCGGACGGCGACGAATGTAGGACCGCGCCCATGAAGGACCTATGAAGAAGCCATCAAGAACTCTTCCGGAACCGCTCCGGGCCGGCGGACGGCCACACCGTAGGCCCTGACGACAGCCGCCCTCTGTGGTGGCAACCCCGACGCGGGGTTGCCACCACAGGGGGCGGTTGTCGTAGATCTACGAGGGTCAGTTGTGGCCGAACCTCCGCTGCTTCCGGTGGGAGACCTGTTCCGAGATCGAGTGCACCGTGTCCTGGGCAGCCGTTGGCCGCGTCGGCTGTTCCTTCGTCTCCGGAGCAGCGCTGCGTTCGTGGCCGCCGGTGCGGGCACCTCGGTTCTGCCGACTCTGCTTCTTGCCCACGATCGTGCCTCCTGTAGCGGATATCGGACGATGGGCCAGTACCAGATTCGCATTTGAGTGCGAATGGTGCATCTCAGGCTCTCGCTGTCGAGTGCGCTTATGCCGAGGCAGGAGGCAGGGACTGGCCGCAGGCCGGGTGTCCGCCCCTTCACGGATCCGATCCGCGTCGCAGGGGCATGCGTCGGCGGGGCACCGCCCAGGAGGAAGCCGACCGCTTCCTCGACCGGGAGCCCATGGGCGATGCAGGTCCTGTCCGGCGGATCGCTCGAATATTGAGATGCGGGCCGGTCGGGGCGGACATAGGGTCGATGCCCGTGGAACCGCTCAGTGAGAAACAGATCCGCTCATCCTTCGTGAATTGCACCAAGGGTGCGGCGGCGCGGCTCCGGCTGCCGCTCGACTTCGCCGAACTGCCCTGGGAGGACCTGGACTTCTTGGGATGGGTGGATCCTGGAGCGCCGCTGCAGGCACACCTCGTGGTGTCCCGCGCACAGGGTCCGCTGGGGATATCTCTGCGTATACCCTCCGTGAGGCGTACCAGCGCCGTGAAGTCCAGCATGTGCCAGATCTGCCTGACAGGTCACGCCTCCTCCGGGGTCAGCCTGCTCGCTGCCCCCTTGGCGGGTGCCCGGGGCCGCGAGGGCAACACGGTCGGTATCTACATCTGCGCGGACCTCGCCTGCCCCCTGTATGTGCGGGGCAAGCGGCAGCCGAAGCTGCGTTCCGGGCGGTACGAGGAGTCCCTGACGCTGGATGAGCGCCTCGCGCGCATGTCGGGCAACCTGGATGCCTTCGCGGCCAAGGTCGCCGCGGCGTAAGCCCTCACGAGCACAGCCCGTCACCCCGCAAGGAAGCAGAAACGTCCGACGGGGGAGGGGGTGGCCCGTCCCGACCGGGCCGCAGCGAGCCGGGGCCGGGGTCGTGACGGCCCGCTTTCTTACGGCTCTCCGATGTGCGCGCGTACCGGGACGCGGCGCCGCCCGGTCCGTACGGTGGGGCGCATGCGTGTACTTGTGACGGGCGGCGCGGGGTTCATCGGCTCGCACATCGTCGAGGCCCTGATCTCCCGTGGGCACGAACCGGTCGTGCTGGACAGTCTGCTCCCGACCGCGCACCGGAGCGTGACCGGGCCGCCGGAGCTGGGCGGTGCCGCGTGGGTGCGCGGGGACGTACGAGACCGGGACGTGGTGCGGCAGGCGTTGAGCGGGGTGGACGCGGTGTGCCATCAGGCCGCGATGGTCGGTCTCGGAAAGGACTTCGCGGACGCGCCCGACTACGTGGGTTGCAACGATCTCGGGACCGCCGTGCTGCTCGCCGCGATGGCGGAGACGAGGGTGGAGCGGCTGGTGTTCGCCGGGTCGATGGTCGTGTACGGCGAGGGGCGCTACGAGTGCCCGAACCACGGGTGGGTGCGGCCCGGTCCGCGCGCCGAGCAGGATCTGGTGTCGGGGCGGTTCGAGCCTCTGTGCCCACAGTGCGGTGCGGAGCTGTCGCCCGGGCTGGTGGGGGAGGACGCGCCGGCTGATCCGCGCAATGTCTACGCGACGACCAAGCTGGCCCAGGAACACCTGGCGGCCGCATGGGCCCGTACCACCGGCGGTCGTGCGGTGTCCTTGCGCTACCACAACGTGTACGGCCCTCGGATGCCCCGCGACACCCCCTACGCCGGAGTGGCTTCCCTCTTCCGTTCGGCACTCGCGCGGGGGGAGGCGCCCAGGGTCTTCGAGGACGGCGGACAGCGCCGGGACTTCGTCCATGTCCGGGACGTGGCCGCAGCCAACGCGGTGGTGCTCGAAGCCTTCGACGTCCGGGCGCCCGGAGCCCTGACCTCGTACAACACCGGCAGCGGCGAGCCGCACACGGTGGGAGAGATGGCGGCGGCCCTGGCGGCCGGGCACGGCGGGCCGTCCCCGGTGGTGACCGGGGAGTTCCGGCTCGGGGACGTACGGCACATCACGGCCGACTCCAGTCGTCTGAAGTCGGAGCTGGGCTGGCGGCCCGAGGTCGGATTCGCCGAGGGCATGGCCGAGTTCGCTACGAGCCGGCTGCGGGGAGCGTGACCTCGAAGCGGCAGCCGTCCGTCCCGTTTCGCAGGTCGGCGCGGCCCGCGTGGGCCTCGATCCGGCGGTGGCAGCGGGCCGGGTCGCTGACCACGCCGTCCTCCAGGGCCTCGGACATGGCGCGCAGACCGGCGAGCGGGGTGCGCAGATCGTGGGAGATCCAGGCGACGAGTTCGCGACGGCGGCCGTCAGCGTGATCACGGGTACCGGTCCGTGGCCGCGCAACTCGCGGCAGGCCTCCAGGCCGTCCGTGCCGGGCAGCATCGGGTCGAGGACCACCAGGTCCGGCCACCGTGCGCCGGCCGCCGCCGGCGCGGCCGGGCCGTCGGCGGCCCGGTCCACGGTGAAGCCCGCGCGCTCCGGACAGCCGGTCACCACTTCGGCGACGGTCGGACCGTCGTCCACGACCAGGACGCGCTGCGCTGTGTGCATGGGGCCGGCCGCGCACCGGGCTCCGGCCGACGGGCGCCCCGAAGTGGCGCAGGGGAGCGATGTCCGCGTTTCGCAAGGACTTCGGATCCCTTATGCCCGGTTCGGGTTCGTACGGTGAAATCCGTGACCGACTCGAATTCCGCGGCCCCGTACGCGGTGAACGTTGTCCTGCCCTGTCTGGACGAGGCAGGAGCCCTGCCTTGGGTCCTGGAACGGATCCCGCCCGGCTGGCGGCCGATCGTCGTCGACAACGGATCGACCGACGGATCCCCGGAGATCGCCCGTTCTCTCGGCGCCACCGTGGTGAGCGAGCCGAGGCAGGGCTTCGGCGCCGCCTGCCATGCGGGTCTGCTCGCGGCGGACGCGGACATCGTCTGCTTCTGTGACTGCGACGCCTCGCTCGACCCCGGCCTGCTCACCTCCTTCGCGGCCCAAGTGGCCTCGGGAGAAGCCGACCTGGTTCTGGGGCGGCGGCGTCCGCAGTCTCGCGGGGCCTGGCCTCCGCACGCCCGCGCGGGCAACCTCGCTCTCGCCCGGATGCTGCGCCGTCGCACCGGTCTGCGCCTGCACGACCTCGGCCCGATGCGCGCCGCACGCCGCGAGGCGCTGCTTTCCCTCGGCCTCACCGACCGTCGCAGTGGCTACCCGCTCCAGATGGTGGTGCGCGCCGCCGACGCCGGCTGGCGGGTGCGGGAGAGGGACGTCCCGTATCTGCCACGCACGGGGAAGTCGAAGGTCACCGGAACGTGGCGGGGCACCTGGCACGCGGTACAGGACATGCGGAAGGTGCTGGGCGAGGAGCCGCTGGAGGCGGCCCGGTGAGCACCTTGCTGGTCATCGCCAAGGAGCCGGTGCCGGGCCGGGTGAAGACCCGGCTCACTCCGCCCTTCAGCCCCTCGGAGGCGGCCCGGCTCGCCGAGGCCGCGCTCGCCGACACTCTGGAGGCGGTGCTCGCCACGCCCGCCGACCGCCGAGTCCTGGTCCTGGCGGGGAATCCCGGAGCCTGGCTGCCCGTCGGCTTCGAGGTGGTGCCGCAGTGTCCGGGCGGGCTGGACGAACGGCTGGCCGCGGCCTTCGCCCGATGTACCGGGCCGACACTGCTGATCGGCATGGACACCCCGCAGGTGACTCCGGCACTCCTGGCCACCGGACTGGAATTCGGTCGTTGCGACGCCTGGTTCGGGCCGGCGGACGACGGCGGATTCTGGGCCCTCGGGCTCGCCGCGCCGGACCCGGAACTGCTGCGCGGCGTCCCCATGTCCGTACCGGAGACCGGGAGGGTGCAGCGCCGGCGGCTGACGGAGGCCGGCCTCACCGTCCGGGACCTGCCGACGCTGCGGGACGTGGATACCGCCGCCGACGCCCTGGCGGTGGCCGGGAAGGTCCCGGGCAGCCGTTTCGCCGTGCTGCACGTGGCACTGACGGGGACAGGTGTCAGGTGAGCGCCCTGGAGTCGGCGCGGCCGGTGGAATCCGTCGAGCCCGTCGGGTCCCTGGCATCCGGGCGGTCCTTGGATTCGCTTCGGGCCTGGCGGGCCGACCCGTACACCGACGCCCTCCGTTCCGGGCGTGGACCACTCTTCCTGCGGCGCGGTGACGGCTGGTTGCTGCCGCTGGAGATCGAGCGCTGGTGTGCGGCGGCGGACAGCGCCGACAGCACCGTGCTGGCGCGGTGCAGGGGCCCGGTGCTCGACATCGGGTGCGGGCCGGGGCGGCTGGTGACGGCTCTGGCCGCGCTCGGCCGTCCAGCGCTCGGCATCGATGTGAGTCAGGAGGCGGTCGACCGTACGGTCCGGGGCGGCGGGACGGCGCTGTGCCGCTCCGTCTTCGATCCACTGCCCAGCGAGGGACGGTGGGGGACGGTGCTGCTCGTCGACGGCAACATCGGCATCGGTGGTGACCCCGAGGCTCTGCTCGCGCGAACGGGCGAGCTGGTGGGCCCCGACGGCGTGGCCATCGTGGAGGCCGCCGCCCCCGATGTGGACGAGCGGGTCGACGTACGGGTCGTCGACGGCCGGGGAGCGCGGGGAGCCGCGTTTCCCTGGGCCCGCGTAGGGATACGGGCCCTGTCGGCGTACACGGAGGCCGCGGGCTGGACGGCGGACGGTTCGTGGCAGGCCGAGGACCGTTGGTTCCTTCAGCTCCGGCGTCGTTGAGGGAGCCTCCGTACGGCGAGGAGCCGGCCCTCGGAAGCCACTCAGGGGCCTGGTGTTTCAGCTGCCGGCTCCGTCGACCGGGGCTGGGATGTCGGGATCCGGTGGGTGAAGAACAACGCGAGGAGAGCGGCGAGGGCGAGGATGGCGAGTGCGGCGCGCAGGCCGTCGAGTCTCGCTTCGGCGTTCGCGTCGAGCGTCGCCCGAGCCACCTCCGTGCTTGTGCCGGCCTCTTGGAGGGCGGTCTTGAGCTGGGCGTCCGACAGGAAGGGCGCTCCGCTTCGGAGCTCGACGGTCGTCTGGCTCTTGACGCCGGCCGGGACCGCCGGATTCTGCTCGACGCTGGTCAGGAACGAAGACGTGAGCGCGGCGATCATGATCGACCCGGCGAGTGCGGTTCCGATCGAGGCGCCGAGGTTGGTGACGGCGTTCTGGACCCCGCCGACTTCTGCGCTCTGTTGCTCCGGCACTGCGGACACGGTGACCGACCCGAGCTGGGACGCCAGCGATCCCATGCCGAGCCCGATCAACAGGAGTGGGATGGTGACGATTTCCGCACCGGCGTCCGCATCGAGCGCGGCCATCAGGGCGACTGCGCCCGTGAGCAACGCGAGCACCCCGAGCCGCACCACGCGCCGCGGCGAGACGTCGGGGAAGAAGCGTGGGATCAGGACCGCGGCAGCCAGCAGCGTGATCGAGAGCGGCAGGAGGCGGGCACCGGTCGTGAGTGCGGACAGGCCCAGGGCAACCGACAGATAGAGCGGTACGACGAAGAACACGCCCATCTGCACGAGGTACTGGAAGAAGAACATCGTCAGCCCGCCGGTGAGCTGTTTGTTCTCCAACATGGATGGGTGAATGAGCGGCTCCCTGCGCCGCTGCACGAGCCGGGCCTCCCAGCGGAGGAAGAGCCAGACCAGAAGCAGCCCTGCCAGCACCGACCACACGACCAGGGAAACCCCGAGCCACGAAGGCGCGTCGGGCTTCGGCCTGAACCAGCCCCATTCGTCCGAGCGGAGCACCCCGTAGACGAAGATCCCGAGCCCGAGCGCGGAGAGCACGGCGCCGACGAGATCGATGCGCGGACGTTCGTCGCTCGCGGCGTCAGCGATGCGACGGGCAAGCACCAGGATGCCGAGGACCACCAGGACCTCCCCGGCGAAGACCCACCGCCACGAGAAGTACGTCGTGGCGACACCCCCGATGAGCGGCCCGAGCGCGATCGCCACGGCCCCTGCTGCCGCGACGAGTCCGTAGGCCGCAGGACGACGTTCCGTGGCGAAGTTGCCGGCCACGAGCGCCACGATCGCGGGGAGGATGAGCGCCGCTCCGACCCCCTCGAGGAACGACCAGCCGAGCAGCAACACAGGCAGGTTGGGCGCGAGCGCCGTGGTGAGGGATCCGCAGCCGTAGATGCCGCAACCGATCACGAACGCGCGTTTGCGGCCGATCAGCGCCCCGACCTTACCTCCGGGGATCATGAACATTGCCATCACAAGGGTGTACGCCGTGATGGCCCCTTGGATACCCGTCACCGTTGTGCCCACGTCGTCGGCCACAGTCGCGATCGAGACGTTCATGACGGAGCTGTCGAGCGCCATCAGGAACTGACCGGCAGCGAGCGTCAACAGGACGAGTCGCGCCGTTGCCGAACTCGGAGCAGTGCCTGCCCTGGGTGCCATGGGCGAATCGTCCCAGCCGCCCCGGAGGGCGGATCCGAGACCCGCCATGGAGATCAACCGGTTGGCGGGCGTGAGGTCGGCGTAGCGGCTTTGGGCGGGAGCTGCCATGGGGTCTCTCGCTACTGAGTGGCGTCCGTACCGAGGAGGCGCGCCCTCTCAGGTGGGACCACGTCTATCTGTCGACGCGGGACGGCATTCCGCCGCACGTCGCGGTGTGGCGTTCCGCCCACAGGCATGGCGAGACCAGGACGCTGAAGAGTCGCCGGACCATCGCGCTCTTGGTCGGCCACAGCAGCCGGGCGACGACCGAGGCTGTCCGTCGCAAGCAGCTCCGGCCCGTGATCACTCAGGGCGCTGAGGCCACGGACGAGATCCTTGCCGGCGATCGCGAGGTAGACGCCGGCGAGGCTTGATCAGTTTCGGGTGGCCCCTTGTTTGGCCCCCGAGCACGGAAGAGGCCCATTCGCAATCAAGCGAATGGGCCTCTTACGCGTAAATAGCAGCAGGTCAGGGTGGGTGTGGGCATGGCTGGATGCCCGGTGGTCGCGGAGGCCGCCGGGTGTCCGGGGTTGTCGATCAGACGGCGTCCTCCCTCGGGTTGAGGGTGACGGTGTAGCCGAGCTGGTTGAGTTGGGTGATGGCCCGGCGGGTGGCGCGTTCGGGGTCGCGTTGGGTGAAGTAAGTGCCGCCGAGTTCCTGGTAGGCGACGTTGTCAGTGAGCATGTGCCAGATCGCGGTGATGATCGAGTGCTCGATGGCGACGAGTGCTCTGAGCGGGCCGCGGCGTGCGGTGAGCCGCTTGTAGCGGGCGGCAAGGTAGGTGTCCTTGGTTCTAGCCGCGCCGAATGCCGCGATTCCGAGGGCGCCTTTGAGGTAGGGGTTGCCGGGCCGGACCTTGGTGTTCTTGGTGCGGCCGGCGGACTCGTGGTGGCCGGGGCAGACCCCGGCCCAGGACGCGAGGTGCTTGGCGGTGGCGAACCGCGTCATGTCCCCGCCGGTCTCCGCGATGATCACTTCGGCTGTGGCCTGGTTGATGCCGGGGATGGTGTCGAGCAGGTCGAGGGCGTCACGAAAGGGTGCCATCGCCTCTTCGATCCGTCCGGTGAGCTGGTCGATCACCGTTGTGAGCTGGTCGTACTGGTCCAGGTGAAGGCGGGTCAGGAACGCGTGGTGTTCGCGGAAGCGTCCGGTCAGGGCCTCGGTAAGTTCGGGGATCTTGTTGCGGAGCTTGCGTTTGGCCAGGTCCGCGAGGATGTGCGGGTCGGCTTCGCCGCGGATGAGGGCTTCGAGCATGGCCCGCCCGGAGACGCCCATGATGTCGGAGGCGACCGCGGAGAGTTTGATGCCGGTGTCCTCAAGCAACTTCTCCACCCGCTGGACCACACGGCCGCGTTCACGGGTGGCGGTGGTCCGGGCGCGGGTCAGGTCCCGCAGTTCGCGCACCGGCTCGGGCGGCACGAAGGAGGGCCTGACCAGGCCGTGGGCTCCGAGCTGGGCCAGCCAGGCCGCGTCCGAGACGTCCGTCTTGCGGCCGGGTAGATTCTTGACCTGCCGCGCGTTGACCAGGATCACGTTCAGGCCCTCGGCCAGCACGTAGTAGAAGGGCTTCCAGTAGTCCGAGGTCGCCTCGATCACCACCAGGGTGACCTCGGCGGAGAGCAGGTGGTCCCGCAGGTCGAGGACCGCGTTCGTGGTCGATCCCCACGTCGTGGTCTCGGTCGTGAAGGAACCCCGCCGCTTCGTATTCGGGGTTCGGACACACACCTTGGCGTCCTTCTTGCTGATGTCGAGGCCGGCGCAGCGTTCGTGCAGTACGTCCACGGCCTTGCTCCCTCCCTGGCCCTCCCGGACCGACCGTCGTATGCCGTTCCGGGAGGGCCAGGGTGAATCAGGAATTCTGACGCACGTGCTTCGCAGCAACACTCCACGGTTCCCGTGGATGGCCCCCAGCACCACGCTGACCTGCGAGCTCACTGGCATCACAGAGGCATCGGTTTCGGCCGGAACGAACTCCTCCAGCGTCCCGGACGGCAACCAGCCCTCGTAAGGGCAGACAGAAGTACCTTCGGCGCGCGCCACGGGATTTACCACGCCCCCGGCGCGCACCGAAGGTGCGCTGGATCGCTGACCTGGTGTTTCAGCTGTCGGGGTGGCGGGATTCGAACCCACGACCTCTTCGTCCCGAAGCAACTTGGATGGGCGCTCGGCCTTGAGTTGGTGTGCGCCGGGGCCGCTGCGCTCGTCCGTAAGCATGCGACCCTGTCCGCCGTTGTTCGTCGGCGTTGTCACGCAGTTAGACACTCACACGGCAGAGGGCTCCTTCACTCCTCCCCGGGCGGAATGAGCCGATCGGCGCTCTCTGCGTCGTCCACATGTCCGCGCGCGTCGACGGTGATCGGAGTGGCTCGTCCCTTGGAAGTGACGAGCCAAGCAAGCACCTGCTCGGTCAACGGCCCGTTGTCGGGTCCCTCGTCTTTCCAGTACGCGCGCCAGCCGCCACCAGGTATGGCGGCCACGACCTGGTCGGCCTGCTCCAGGTGTGAGAAGTCCGGATAGTCGGTCACCGGCCGGCGGGTTCCTCGCTGGGGATCGACGACAACGGCAACGCCTGTTGCCGCGTCCCAAGCGTCCACGCCCACGGTCCGGCCGATCATCGTCTCCGTGCCGGTGAAGATCGCGAGCCGACCCGTCCTGTTGAAGTAGCGCATGCCGTCATCGTCCCTGACGGTGGCCGGACCGTCCCACTGCTTTCTGGTGGGACATCAGCTTGGGAAGCGCGGGTGATCTAGGGGGCTGGGCGCCTGACCTGCGGGCGAGCGACCTGGCATGGGTCTGGCACGGCCCTAGCCGACAAGAGCGTGCATCGCCGCCACGAAGTTGAACACCGCCGGCAGGACGAAGATACTCCCGACCCCGATCCATCCAGTCCCGGCGACGCGGCGGCCCCGGCTCGGCGGCGGCGGTGGAATCAGCCGATTCCCCACTCTCACCGTCTCGTTCGGGGCGATCAGGCTGCGCCCTGTGCGGCGTTGTCTCCGCCCCAACCATATGAAGACGACCGCGGCCATCGCCGTGAAGGCGGCGAGTTGAAGATGCTCACTCGGTGAGTCGGCGCCGGCAAGCGTCACGGTTACGTACGACACAAGAACTTCCCCCCAGTGGATCAGCGTGGCTGGATCACCTCACGACGGTTTAACCATGTCAAGCGGATTAGGTGGTACTTACGGCACCCCCAACACGCTTTCCAAGCCTGTTGGCGTCGCACGGCGCCGTGTACGAGGCTGTCCACCTGGGTTCACGCACGTTCGGTGGTTCAGCCGGTTCCGGCTTCGGTTCCGCCTTGGACACCCCTGAACTGAGCTGAACAAGACGGAAACTGAGACGGGGGCTCCGATGGAACGAGTAGAGGCCGAGCTGTTCACCGACGGCGGCAACGATGCTGTGGTGCGCCTCCCGGGCCGCCGTTCTCCAGGCTTCCTGGTCCAAGGAGACACCCTCCACATCCTCCAGACGGACGTGACTGAACTCGTCGAGCTGTGCGCTGCCGGCGACTTGGAGGAGGCCCGGCAAGTAGCAAACCTCCTCCATGTCGATCTGGGCGCGAAGCTACAGCGCTACACCGATGCGCTCGAAGCCCATGGGATCCCTCGACCCTTCTGATCCGTAGCTCTAGCCGTATCGGTCAGTGACGGCCATTCCGGCCGCTACCAGGCCCCGGAGGGACGCTACCGGACGCGGGCGGTTGTTGATGGTTTCGGTACCTGGCTGCTGTACCGCAGGATCCCGGTGGGGGCGTTGGAGCGGATGTTGGCCGGTGACGACGAGGCGTCCGCGGCTGCTCTGGCCGCCCTCCGCAGCGGCGCCACTTACCACGTGTGGGATACGACGCATCCCGCAGAGCAGCATGCCGGTGTCTTTGCACGCCGACTTCGGCGCATGCGGCTGCACGGAGTCGAACCTCTTGGGCTGGAACGAGCGGTGCAGCTTCTCAGAGAGCATGGCCGGCCGGTGCGCGGAGGGCTGATCGATTCTGCCGATCAGAAATGGACCTTCCTGCTCTACCTCACCGAAGACGGCAGCGCACTGCTGGCCTGCGCCCGCCTGCAGCGGTGGGTCGAGCGATCACCGCTTTAGGAGCGAGGTGGGGCGAGTTGGGGTCTGACCTGCGGGGTACCGACTTGGACGTCAGCCTGCTGTGGTCCCTGCCAGCAGCCCCAGTTCCCCGTGAGTCCCCGCCCCATCTGGCGCGGTTGTGGCACGGGGAAGTAGTGACCTGGTCGGCCAGAGCCGTCGCCGCCGGGCCCCGAAACCGAGCTTCGCCCTGCCCGCGCCCCTGCCAGACGGTTGGAACGCGGCAGGAGTGCTCTGTGTTTGCCAATTACTTACGCGCCGCTCGTCGCCCTGCCAAACTTTGGTTATAGGCCTCGTTGCTGACGCTTCGCCACTCCAACGGACGCAGTCTCGGGGCAGGACTGGGGGGCAGGTCGTGTCGTATCCCGTAGAGCGTCCAAAAGGTAAGGCTCATACGCCTCCGTCGCGTGACATACGGAGGGGCACATCCCACTGTCAGAAGTGCGGATTGAGGTTGCCCAGGGACACGCGGGGCCAACTGGGGCAGTGCCCCTGCGTGGACACGAAGTAGAAAACCGTCGTGGCGGCGACGTCACCGTGGGTTCAAATCCCACACCCACCGCAGATGAACGGCCCCTGACCAGGAAACACGGTCGGGGGCTGATCCGTTCTGCTCTCCGTGATCGACCGGCGTTCCCCGTGGTTCCCCGCTCGATCGGGCACACGAGGGGCACGCGGGTCGCGTCAGCTCCGGGAGATCAGATCAATCCTGATGGGTGCCGCAGAATCGAGGTCGATGGTGTCGCCTTCTTCCTCCGCGTGAGGTTCATGTGGGCGACCGGCTGGCAACACGACCAGCATGGTGTGGGGCCGCGGCAACCACCCCACATCCGCCGGTGGGTCGTAGCGACCGATGTCGATGATCCGCACGAGGCTTTCGGGAATGCCGACAAGGCAGGAGTCGCCGATCTCCAGACGCCCCGGCTCTGGGTCGGTTCGAAAGAGTCCGTTCCACTCGTAGGCGCCCTCGGTACGCGGAATTCCCCTTAGACCGTTCCACTGGATCTCGGACTCCGGGTCAATCTGGGCCCATGGCCACTCGATCGCGACATCGAACCGAGTCGCTTGAACGACTCGTACACGCACCGACGGGCAGCTGACCCGCAGAATGTCGCCAATCCGGAAATGCTGTTGGCGAGTTCCTTCGCCCATGGCGGGCTCCTCCACTCCCTGATGACGGCGGCACGGTACCGCGAGATCGAGGGAACAGCTATGGGCGCGTGATCATGGCTGCGGAAGTTCCCCCTCAACCCACCACTCACCCCAGCTCCCATCCTGTCCGCCTTCGACCCACACACCGTGGAGCGGTCGCGGTTCAGGGCGTCAAGGTGGAGCGCGCCACTGTACGAACGACCTTGACGCCCTGGGCCGCGACTGCTCGGCTTGCCTGGGTCGAAGGTGGTCGGGATGGGAGCCCACAACGCTCACCACGAATCCGCCGGCACCCGCGAACGGCGCCCCGACCCATCCCGGAGTCTGAGCGCCCCCGCCGGAGGCATGTCCTTGGCCCGCGGATCGGTCTCGACTCATGCCCTTCGGCCCATCCACTGCGGGCGCGCGTCGGCGGCGGCAGCGCCGAGCGGGCCGAAGACAGGAGCGCGGGCGCAGCCAGAGCCGGGAAGCGCGCCCGGCGGAGCGGAGCGCAGCCGGGTGCCTTGACGAGGTCCGGCTGGGGGCGGATCGCCTCGGCGATGGCCTGCACGGACTCAGTGATCGCTTCAGCTCCCGCCTCGGTGAATGCCTGGCGTTTGCGTGACTTGTTGGCGTACCCGATCGCAGTGCAGCCGACCGCGTGAGCAGCCTGGATGTCCGTCAGCGAATCGCCGACCCGGGCACACAGGGTGACATCGACTCCGAGCGCGTCAGCAGCCGTAATGAGGGGGAACTCCGGCACAGTTTCGTTTCGCTGCTGTCGGACAGTGGCGTGCCACTCGAAGAGATCTCGCGGTTGGTAGGGCACTCCGGGACGGCCGTCACCGAGGAGATCTACCGGAAGCAGATCCGCCCGGTGATCCAGACGGGAGCAGTGGCCATGGACGGGATCTTCAAGGCAGATTCGTAACCGTAGTGACGCAGATAGTCACGCATCCGAAAACAGGTGAGGCACCTACTAAATTTAGTAGGTGCCTCACCTGGTGTTTCAGCTGTCGGGGTGGCGGGATTTGAACCCACGACCTCTTCGTCCCGAACGAAGCGCGCTGCCAAGCTGCGCTACACCCCGATCGCCGCCGGTATCCCGGCGACATCGATTACTTTAGCCCACCCGCGCCCGCAGACGAAATCCGGTTTATGTGCTGCTGAGGGCGAGGGGGCTGTGGGTGCTCAGTCCCGGGGCGTCAGGGTCAGCAGGGTCGCCTCGGGCGGGCAGGCGAAGCGGACCGGGGTGTAGCGGTTGGTGCCGCAGCCTGCGGAGACGTGGAGGTAGGCGCGGTGGTCCTCGACGGAGTGGGTGGAGAGGCCCTTGACCCGGTCCGTGTCCAGGTCGCAGTTGGTGACCAGGGCACCGTAGAAGGGGATGCAGAGCTGGCCGCCGTGGGTGTGACCGGCCAGGATCAGGGGGTACCCCTCCGCCGTGAAGGCGTCCAGCGAGCGCAGGTAGGGGGCGTGGACCACGCCGATGGAGAGGTCGGCGCCTGTCTCGGGGCCGCCCGCCACCTCCGCGTAGCGGTCGCGCTTGATGTGCGGGTCGTCCAGGCCGGTGAAGGCGATCTCCAGGCCGTCGACCTTGAGGCGGCCGCGGGTGTTGGACAGGCCCAGCCAGCCCGCCTCGTCGAAGGCGTCGCGCATCGGCTCCCACGGGTTGTGGACGACGCCGACCGCAGGGGCGTTCCCGTTGAGGCCGTGCTTGCCCTGGGCCTTCTCGAAGAGGTAGCGGGCAGGGTTGCGGAGCTTGGGGCCGTAGTAGTCGTTGGAGCCGAAGACGTACACACCCGGGAACTGCATCAGCGGACCGAGCGCGTCGAGCAGCTCGGGTACGGCCTCGGGGTCCGAGAGGTTGTCGCCGGTGTTCACGACGAAGTCCGGGCGCAGGCCGGCCAGCGACTGCAGCCAGGCGCGCTTCTTGCGCTGGCCGCTCACCATGTGGATGTCGGAGACCTGGAGCACGCGCAACGGTCGTGCCCCGTACGGGAGTACGGGGATCGTGACCCGTCGCAGGCGGAACGAGCGGGCCTCGAATCCGGCGGCGTAGGCGAGGCCGACAGCGCCGACCGCTGCGCCGACTGCCGTGACTTTCAGGGGTACTCCGTAGCGTGCGCGCATGTGCCCATCGTCGCAGACACGGTGCGGCGGGAAGAAAACCGGCGGGCGGTGGGCGCCCCGTACCTGCCACAATCAGCACATGACCACGCTCAAGTCCAAGCTCAAGGAAGACCTCACCACGGCCATGAAGGCGCGTGACGAACTGACCTCGTCCACGCTCCGGCTGACCCTCACCGCCATCACGAAGGAGGAGGTCAGCGGCAAGACGGCGCGCGAGCTCTCCGACGACGAGGTGCAGAAGGTGATCGCCAAGGAGGCGAAGAAGCGCCGCGAGGCGGCCGAGGCCTTCGCCCAGGGCGGCCGGACCGAGCAGGCCGAGCGCGAGAAGGCGGAGGGCGAGCTGCTCGACGCATACCTGCCGAAGCAGCTGAGCGACGACGAGCTGGGTGCGATCGTGACGTCCGCCGTCGAGGAGGCGAAGGCCGCCGGGGCCGAGGGGCCACGGGCGATGGGCGCCGTCATGAAGATCGTGAACCCGAAGGTCGCGGGGCGCGCGGACGGCGGCCGGGTGGCCGCCTCGGTGAAGAAGCTCCTGGCGGGCTGAGGTCGCGCGACGCACGGGCAGGGATGTACGAAGCGGGGCGCCCCGGATCGGGATCGATCCGGGGCGCCCCACCTTCATGTGCGTGAACCGTAGGGGTCAGGGACCCTGCGTATCGCCGTCGGTCCGACCGCCGCGGCCGCCGGTGTTACCGCCGATCAGGTCCGGCGGGATGCTCATGCCGGGGAACGGATTCTTGTCGCCGGGCTTCTTGCCGGGCCTCTTGTCCCCGGGACCCGGCCTGCCGTGGTCCTCGTCATCGCCGTGCTGCTCCGGCGGGTCCGGGATGTTGACGGTGTTGAAGGCGGGGGCGGGCACTCCGTTGAGGGCGCCCGTCATCGCGTCACGCCAGATCGGTCCGGGGACCTGTCCGCCGTACACCTTGTCCTGGTACACGCCGCCGATGGTGATGTGCTCCATCTCGACGCTCTGGGACGGGCTGCCGACCCAGACCGCGCCGGACATGTTCGGCGTATAGCCGACGAACCAGGCGTTCTTACGGGCGTCGGTCGTACCGGTCTTGCCCGCGTTGTCGCGGCTCTGGAGGCCGGCCTCCTGACCGGTACCGGAGTCGACCACGCCGCGCAGCAGGGTGTTGACGGTGTCCGCCGTCGTCTGCGACATCGCCTGCGAGCAGGTGGTCTTCGGCACGGGCAGCGAGGTGCCGTCCGCCGTTTTCACCGACTCGATGGCTATCGGTGTGCAGTACGTACCGCGGTTGGCGAAGGCGGCGTAGGCACTGGCCATCGTCAGCGGCGACAGGCCATTGGAACCGAGGGTCAGTGTGGACGGGTTCTGCGGCAGCTTGGTGCCGTCGCCCTGCACCACGCCCAGCTTGTCGGTCATCTTCGAGACCGGACACATGCCGATGTCCTGGAGCATCTGCACGAAGTAGGTGTTGACGGACTTCTCCATCGCGACCTTCAGCGGGTACGGCCCCCTCTCGGACTCGCTCTCGTTCTCCAGGTGATACTTCGGCACGCCGTCGTTGACCCACGGCTTCCCGCAGGACTGCACCGTGTCCGGGTAGTCCATCTCGTACGGGGAGGGGTAGGTCTGCGTGGCCGGCTTGCCGCCCTCTATGGCCGCGGCGGCAAGGAACGGCTTGAACGTCGAACCGGTCGGGAAGCCGTAGTTCGAGCCGCCCATGCTCTTGTTGACCGAGTAGTTGTACTGGGTCTCGTTGGACCCGAAGCCGTACGGCTTGGACTGGCCCATTCCCATGATCTTGCCGGTGCCCGGCTGGACCAGCGTCACGGCCGTCGCGACCTTGTCCGACTTGTAGACGTGGCTCTTGATCGAGCTCTGCACCGACTGCTGGGACTGTGGGTCGAGCGTTGTCCGGACTGTCAGACCGCCCCGGTTCCAGATCTTGGCCCGGTCCTCCTTGGTCTTGCCGAAGACCGGGTCGGAGAGAAAGACCTGGCGTACGTAGTCGCAGAAGAAACCGGCTCCGCTGACGGCCGTGATGCAGCCGTTCTGCGGCTTCTTTACCTTCAGCTTGATCGGGTTCGACTTCGCCTTGTCGGCCTCGGCCTGCGAGATGTCACCGACGTCGGCCATGCGCTGGAGCACGGTGTTGCGGCGCTTGGTCGCCTCGGCGGGGTCGTTGACCGGGTCGTAGCGGCTCGGCGACTGGACGAGGCCGGCCAGCAGTGCGGACTCCTCCAGCGTCAGGTCCTTCGCCGACTTGGAGAAGTAGCGCTGCGAGGCGGCCTCGACGCCGTACGCCTGCTGCCCGAAGAAGGTGATGTTCAGGTAGTTCGTCAGGATGCGCTTCTTGCCGAGCTTCTCCTCGACCTGGATCGCGTACTTCAGCTCCTGGATCTTGCGGCCCATGGTCTGCTGAGTGGCTTGTGCGACCTTGTCCGGGTCGTCGCCGGCCTCCTCGACGAAGACGTTCTTGACGTACTGCTGTGTGAGGGTCGAGGCGCCCTGCGCGGTCCCGCCCTCCTGCACATTGCGGTTCAGTGCGCGCAGGATGCCCTTGAGGTCGATCGCCCCGTGCTCGTAGAAGCGGGCGTCCTCGATCGCCACGATCGCCTTCTGCATGTACGGCGAGATGTCCTTCAGCTCGACCACCGTGCGGTCGCGCGAATAGACGGAGGCGATCATTCCGCCCTTGCTGTCCAGGATCGTGGTGCGCTGACTCAGTGGTGGAGTACGGAGATTGGCCGGGATCTCGTCGAATCCCTCGACCGTCCCCTTGGTGGCGAGACCCAGTGCTCCGGCGGCCGGCAGCGCGATGCCCGCGAGCACAACTCCGGAAAGTGCGGCGACACCGAGGAACTTGGCGGCCTGCTGGGTCGTCGTGAGACCCCCGCCCGAGCGCTTCTTTGGCATGGGGGCAGCCTACGTTCTCATTCGCCGGACACACGTATATGCCTTGGCCTAAGCTGCTCACAACTGTCACAGCAGTCCCGTTCCGCATCAACTCCCGTGCACGATCCGGCCATGAGTTCAGGCACTCCCGAATTCGACCCCTGTGTCATCGAACGTCCGTTGTGGTCCGGGTGAACCATCCCGATTCTGCCGGGACACTCAGGTATGTCCTCACCTCACTCCCCTGGGTGATCTGCCGCATACGCATAGTCCGTTCGGGCCATTCAAGATTGGGCCCGAAGGGGGTGTTGTGCTGTCGCTGCCTTCCGTAACGTCCTCAACTGGCAGCGGTGAATATGCCGCTACCGCCGTGGGGGAGCCTCGATTCGGGAGAGGACGGCGCCGTGATGGGCTGGGTAACCGACTGGAGTGCGCAGGCAGCCTGCCGCACTACCGATCCGGATGAACTGTTCGTACAAGGGGCAGCGCAGAACAGGGCCAAGGCGGTGTGTACCGGATGTCCGGTGCGGACCGAGTGCCTGGCCGATGCGCTCGACAATCGCGTCGAATTCGGCGTATGGGGCGGAATGACGGAGCGGGAGCGCCGCGCACTGCTGCGCAGGCGGCCCACCGTCACGTCCTGGCGCCGACTGCTGGAGACCGCGCGCAGCGAGTACGAGCAGTCCACGGGCATCCTGCCCGTGGCGATCGGGCTGGACGACGACGAACTGCACGAGAGGTACGCCGCGGTGGGGTAGAGCGGACGGGCGGCTACGCAGCTCCGGCCGGGGCGGAACCGGTCGCGAGCCGGTCCCCGATGGCCCGAAGCCCCGCGAGGTCATGTACGTCACCGGGCAGCGCGGCCACTTGGGTCACGGCGACCTCGGGGTGCAGCGCGGTGAAGCGGTCGCGTGTGCGCTGTTCGCGCGCGACCACCTGCATCCGTTCCGCGTGCAGCCGCAACAGACCTGCGGTCAGCTGTTCGACGGAAGCGGCCTCAGTCACGGTCTCGGTCCTGGTTGCGGCTTCGGGAGCCGGTTCGGGATCCGGCTCGCGGTCTTCGATGTCCTCGTGCTCGGAAGGATCGGGATCGGGATCGGCAACGGCTTCAGGAGAGGCGACCGACCAGTCGGCCGGGTCACGAAGTCCAGCCTTCCCGGCCGTCTGATCCACAATGCCTACCCCGTCAAGATTTTCTGCGGCCGCAAGTGCGAGCTCGGCGGAGAGCCGGGCGGCGTCGCTGCCATGGACACGGTTGAGCACCAGACCGGCCAGCGGCATTTCCTCCGCGGCCAGCCGTTCCACGAAGTACGCCGCCTCGCGCAGCGCGTCCCGCTCCGGTGTCGCGACGACGAGGAACGCCGTACCGGGCGCCTGCAGCAGTTTGTACGTGGCGTCGGCCCGGGTGCGGAAGCCACCGAACATGGTGTCCATCGCCGCCACGAAGGTCTGTACGTCGCGCAGAAACTGACCGCCGAGCAACTTGCCGAGGGTGCCGGTCATCATCGACATGCCCACGTTGAGGAACTTCATTCCTGCCCGGCCGCCCATCTTCGCCGGGGCCATCAGCAGCTTGATGAACTTTCCGTCCAGGAACGAACCGAGCCGCTTCGGTGCGTCCAGGAAGTCCAGCGCGGAGCGAGACGGCGGGGTGTCGACGATGATCAGGTCCCACTCGTTGCGCGCGCGCAGCTGCCCGAGCTTCTCCATCGCCATGTACTCCTGTGTGCCCGCGAAACCGGCCGACAGGGACTGGTAGAAGGGGTTCTCCAGGATCGCGCGGGCCCGCTCGCCGTCCGCGTGCGCCTCGACGATCTCGTCGAAGGTCCGCTTCATGTCGAGCATCATGGCGTGCAGTTCCCCGGCGCCCCCGCCGTCGATGCCCGACACCCGGCGCGGGATGTTGTCCAGCGAGTCGATGCCCATGGACTGGGCGAGCCTGCGCGCCGGGTCGATGGTGAGGACGACGACCTTACGGCCGCGCTCGGCCGCCCGTACGCCCAGCGCCGCGGCGGTCGTGGTCTTGCCGACCCCGCCCGAACCGCAGCACACGATGATCCGGATGCCGGGGTCGTCGAGCAGTGCGTCGGTATCCAGCGCGGGTGCGGGTGCGGTGGCCCTGCCTGTGGCCGAGTCCGTGTCGGTGGCCGCGTCCGCGTCCGTGCCCTGTGTCATGTACCCACCCCTTGTCCCACCCCTTCGCCCACCCCGTCACCCACGCCCTGCTTGCGGAGTTCGGTCGCCAGGTCGTAGAGCCCGGCCGGGTCCATGCCCTCGCCGATCAGCGGGAGTTCGTACCCCGGCAGCTCCAGGCCCGTGAGCACCTCGCGCTGCTCGCGCTCCAGCTCGACCCGCTGGGCATGCTCGGCCGCCTGCTCGACCAGGGGGCGTACGAGCCCCGCGGAGCCGGTAACGCCCGCCCGGGTCAGCGCCTTGGCGATCTCCTTGCGGCGGCCGCCCGCGGCGGTGCGCAGCGCGTCCTCGTCCAGCAGATGCGGTCGCACCATGTTCACGATGACCCGGCCGACCGGCAGTTCGGCGGCCCGCAGCTCCGCGATGCCGTCCGCGGTCTCCTGGACCGGCATCTCCTCGAGCAGTGTCACCAGATGGACAGCCGTTTCCGGGGACTTCAGCACCCGCATCACGGCCTGCGCCTGATTGTGTATCGGGCCGATCCGGGCCAGCCCCGCCACCTCGTCGTTCACGTTGAGGAAGCGGGTGATGCGTCCGGTGGGCGGGGCGTCCATGATCACGTAGTCGTAGACGTACCGGTTCTGCTTGTCCTTGCGGCGCACGGCTTCGCAGGCCTTGCCGGTCAGCAGCACGTCCCGTACACCGGGCGCGATCGTGGTGGCGAAGTCGATCGCGCCGAGCTTCTTGAGCGCCCGGCCCGCGCTGCCGAGCTTGTAGAACATCTGGAGGTAGTCGAGTAGGGCGCGTTCGGCGTCGATCGCGAGGGCGTACACCTCGCCACCGCCCGGCGCGACGGCGATCTTGCGCTCCTCATACGGAAGGGACTCCGTCTCGAAGAGCTGGGCGATGCCCTGCCTGCCCTCGACCTCCACGAGGAGGGTCCGCCTGCCCTCGGTCGCGAGGGCGAGCGCGAGGGCGGCGGCGACCGTGGTCTTACCGGTACCACCCTTGCCGCTGACGACCTGGAACCTGCTCACGCATTCGAGCCTAACCAGTCGGGCCGCGGGCTACGCACGAGGCTGCGCGTGCCAGGCACTACAGTCGGGCCATGACCAAGTGGGAATACGCGACCGTGCCTCTTCTCGTGCACGCGACCAAGCAGATTCTGGACACCTGGGGCGAGGACGGCTGGGAGCTGGTCCAGGTCGTTCCCGGCCCGAACAACCCCGAGCAGCTCGTGGCCTACCTGAAGCGGGAGAAGGCGTAGTGGCGGGCGCCGTCGAGGCGAAGCTCGCCGAGCTCGGGCTGACGCTGCCGGACGTCGTGCCGCCGCTGGCCTCGTACCAGCCGGCCGTGCAGTCGGGGGTGTACGTGTACACCTCCGGCCAGCTCCCGATGGTGGACGGCAAGCTCGCCGTCACCGGCAAGGTCGGTGCGGAGGTCACGCCCGACGAGGCCAAGGAACTGGCGAAGACCTGCGCGCTCAACGCGCTGGCCGCCGTGAAGTCCGTCGCGGGCGACCTGGACCGGATCGCGCGAGTCGTGAAGGTCGTGGGCTTCGTCGCCTCGGCATCCGACTTCACCGGGCAGCCCGCCGTGATCAACGGCGCCAGCGAGCTGCTGGGCGCGGTCCTCGGCGACAAGGGCGTGCACGCGCGCAGCGCGGTGGGCGTCGCGGTGCTGCCGCTGGACGCGCCGGTGGAGGTCGAGGTGCAGGTCGAGCTGGTCGGGGCCTGAGCCGTAGGTCTGCTTCGGGCGGTCTGTCGGGGCCCGAGCCGTGCGTCTGCTGCGGGTCGCAGGCGGTCGCCGGCGTGGGGGCCGCTGCGGTCCTCAGGGCCTGAGCCGTACGCCCGCCGTGGTCCTTGGGCGGCCGCTGCCGTCCGCTGTCGATTCTCTGATCCCGTCCGGTCGTGATGACCGGGCGGGATCAGGTGTGTACGAGGCATGTACGGATCAACGGTCAACGCACCTCTCGAACATCGTCGCGGTTCCGGATAGCCTCCGGCCATGTCCAATGGTCAGTGGTACCCACCGGAATGGCCCGACCGGATCCGGGCACTTGCCGCAGGCGAGCTGACGGCCGTGACCCCGAAGCGGGCCGCCACCGTGATGCTGCTCCGGGATCCTGCCGCTGACACCGAGGGCGGCCCCGCCGTCCACATGCTGCGCCGCCGCGCCTCCATGGCCTTTGCCGGCGGGGCATACGCCTATCCGGGGGGCGGGGTCGACCCGCGTGACGACGACCGGCTCGTCGGCTGGGCCGGACCCGCGCTGGAGAGCTGGGCCGAGCGGCTCGGCGTCGATACACCGGCCGAGGCGCAGGCCATCGTCTGCGCGGCGGTCCGTGAGACGTACGAGGAGGCTGGTGTCCTCCTCGCCGGCCCGACCGCCGACACGGTCGTCAGCGACACCACCGGCGCCGGCTGGGAGGCCGACCGCGAGGCACTGGTCGCCCGCGAGCTTTCCTTCGCTGAGTTCCTGGACCGGCGCGGTCTGGTGCTGCGCTCCGATCTGCTGGGTGCGTGGGCGCGCTGGATCACCCCCGGGTTCGAACCGCGCCGCTACGACACCTGGTTCTTCGTCGCCGCGCTCCCCGAGGGCCAGCGCACCCGAAACGCCTCCACGGAGGCCGACCGCACGGTGTGGACAGCGCCCGGAGAGGCCGTCGACGGGTACGACAGGGGTGAGCTGCTGATGATGCCGCCGACCGTGTCGACGCTGCGGGCGCTCAGGCCGTACAAGACAGCCGCCGAGGCCCTGAAGGCGGCGGATTCCCAGGACCTCACCCCCGTACTGGCACAGGCGCGGCTGGAGGGTGACGAGTTGGTGCTGAGCTGGCCGGGACACGACGAGTTCACCAAGCACATCCCGAGCGGGCCGACAGGTGCAGGTGGCGCGGGAGGTGAAGCCGTATGAGCGACGCGGCCGCGCTGCCCGGCCAGCCACGCGGCGGGGTGCTGTCCGGCCCCGCCACCACCCGTACCGTCAACGTCCTCGCCCCCAACGCCTCGGCGATGACGCTGGACGGCACCAACACCTGGATCGTCGCCGAGCCCGACTCCGACCTCGCGGTCGTCATCGACCCGGGCCCGCTGGACGACACACACCTGCGGGCCGTCATCGACACCGCCGAGCGAGCGGGCCGCCGGATCGCGGTCACCCTGCTCACCCACGGGCACCCGGACCATGCGGAGGGCGCGGCGCGCTTCGCCGAGCTGACGCGTACCGCGGTGCGCGCCCTGGACCCGGCGCTGCGCCTCGGCGACGAGGGCCTGACCACGGGCGATGTGATCACCACCGGGGGCCTGGAGCTGTACGTCGTGCCGACCCCCGGGCACACCGCGGACTCGCTCTCCTTCCATCTGCCGGCCGACCGTGCGGTGCTGACGGGGGACACGATCCTCGGACGCGGCACCACGGTCGTCGCGCATCCGGACGGGCGGCTCGGCGACTACCTCGACTCGCTGCGGAGGCTGCGTTCACTGACGGTCGACGACGGCGTGCACACGGTGCTGCCGGGGCACGGCCCGGTGCTGGAGGACGCGCAGGGCGCGGTCGAGTTCTACCTCGCACACCGCGCGCACCGGCTGGCCCAGGTGGAGACGGCGGTCGAGGCCGGACACCGGACGGCGTCGGAGGTCGTGGCGCAGGTGTACGCGGACGTGGACCGGTCCCTGTGGCCCGCGGCGGAACTCTCGGTTCTGGCGCAGCTGGAGTACCTGAGCGAGCACGGGCTGATCTAGGCCGGAACGGATATGCGCAAGGCCCCGCCGTGCGGCAGGGCCTTGCGCACGCAGATGGAGTCCGGTCGGGGCCGACCGGCAGGCCGGCTAGCGGGACCGCTTGGCCAGGCGCTCCACGTCCAGCAGGATCACGGCGCGCGCCTCCAGGCGCAGCCAGCCGCGTCCGGCGAAGTCGGCGAGTGCCTTGTTGACCGTCTCGCGGGAGGCGCCGACCAGCTGGGCCAGCTCTTCCTGGGTCAGGTCGTGGACGACATGAATGCCTTCCTCGGACTGGACGCCGAAGCGGCGCGACAGGTCGAGGAGGGCGCGGGCGACACGGCCCGGTACGTCCGAGAAGACCAGATCGGACATCTGGTCGTTGGTCTTGCGCAGTCGGCGCGCTACGGCGCGCAGCAGGGCCGTGGCCACCTCGGGGCGGGCGTTCAGCCAGGGCTGGAGGTCGCCGTGGCCGAGGCCGAGGAGCTTGACCTCGGTCAGCGCGGTCGCGGTGGCGGTGCGCGGGCCCGGGTCGAAGAGCGACAGCTCGCCGATCAGCTCGCCGGGGCCGAGGACCGCCAGCATGTTCTCGCGCCCGTCGGGGGAGGTGCGGTGGAGCTTCACCTTGCCCTCGGTGACCACATAGAGGCGGTCGCCCGGGTCGCCCTCGTGGAAGAGCGCGTCGCCGCGTGCGAGGGTCACCTCACTCATCGAGGCGCGGAGCTCCGCGGCCTGCTCATCATCGAGCGCCGCGAAAAGCGGGGCGCGCCGCAGAACGTCGTCCACGAGTTCTCTCCTTGTCGGCCTGTTCAGGGAACCGTGGTCCCCATCATGCCGGACGGTAAAACAGTGCGATCAATCACAAACCAGTTTGACGCACGGGCGTGCCGAACCGTGAGGCAGGGGGCCGATTGGGGGTGGATACGCGGTGACCGGGGCGGATGTCGGTGTGTGGCTCTAGGCTGGCCGGGTGTCCAAATCGCCGGTGAGAGCGCAGGCCAAAGGGGCTGATGGGGTGTCGGAAGGCCGTGATTCCGCTGTGGGCGAACAGGCTGCGAGTCGCCCGAAAAAAGCGACAAAACGCCCTGTGGGTGAGCAGGCCCCGAGGGCCGGAGTGAAGACGGCGGCGAAGCCCGCGTCGAAGTCCGCCGCACGGGCCGCAGTCGAGGCCACCGCGAAGTCCGCGTCGACGTCCACCGCGAAACCCGCGAAATCCGGAGCAAAGCCCGGTGTGAAACCGGAATCGCATCTGGCGATGGTCCGCCGTGCCCGCAGGATCAACCGTGAGCTCGCCGAGCTCTACCCGTATGCCCACCCCGAGCTGGACTTCAGGAATCCCTTCGAGCTTCTCGTCGCCACGGTCCTCTCAGCCCAGACCACCGATCTGAGGGTCAACCAGACCACCCCCGCCCTCTTCGCCGCCTACCCCACCCCTGAGGACATGGCCGCGGCCGTCCCGGAGGAATTGGAAGAGCTCATTCGGCCGACCGGCTTCTTCCGGGCCAAGACCAAGTCGCTGATAGGCCTCTCCGTGGCGATCAGGGACAGGTTCGGCGGCGAGGTGCCGGGCCGGCTCGCCGATCTCGTCACGCTTCCGGGAGTCGGCCGCAAGACCGCCAATGTCGTGCTCGGGAATGCCTTCGGCGTCCCCGGCATCACGGTCGACACCCACTTCGGCCGACTGGTCCGGCGCTGGAAGTGGACGGAGCAGGAGGACCCGGAGAAGGTCGAGGCGGAGATCGCCGCGATCTTCCCCAAGAGCGAGTGGACGATGCTTTCGCACCGCGTCGTCTTCCACGGCCGCCGCATCTGCCATGCCCGCAAGCCCGCCTGCGGCGCCTGTCCGATCGCCCCGCTCTGCCCGGCGTACGGGGAGGGCGAGACGGACCCGGAGAAGGCCAGGAAGCTGCTGAAGTACGAGATGGGCGGCCAGCCCGGTCAGCGGCTGAGCCCGCCGGCGGACTACCCGGGCAAGCCCGCGCCGGCCCTGGGGGCCGACTGACGCACGGCGCTCGCTCCGGAACGAAATGCGTGATGACAGGCGTTGTGAGACGAGGGGTGCCTATGAAGACGCACGAACAGAGCACGGGGAGCACGCACGAACAGAGTGCGGAAGCGGCAGCCGCGCCCGCGGCGGTCAGCCCCGCTGTGGTCAACCCGGCGGCCGTGAGCCCCGCAGCGGCCGCCGCCACCACGGCAGGCGCAGGTCACGACGGGGCCATCACCGTCACGACCGAGGGCCTGCCGGACTGGCTCGACCCCGTGGCCCGTGCGGCGCGGACGATCGAGCCGGACCAGCTCAGCCGCTTTCTGCCGCCGGAGAGCGGCGCCGGGCGGCAGTCCGCCGTACTCGTACTGTTCGGGGAGGGCGAGCGCGGTCCCGAGCTGCTCCTCATGGAGCGATCCGGAAGCCTGCGTTCCCACGCTGGGCAACCTTCCTTCCCCGGCGGCGCCCTGGACCCGGAGGACGGCGACCAAGCCACTACAGGGCCGCTCAGGGCCGCTCTGCGAGAGGCCCGGGAGGAGACCGGCCTCGATCCGCGAGGAGTGCAGCTCTTCGGAGTGCTGCCCCGGCTCTACATCCCCGTGAGCGGCTTCGTCGTGACACCGGTCCTCGGCTGGTGGCGGTCGCCGAGCCCGGTGGGCGTCGTCGATCCGGGTGAGACAGCCCGGGTCTTCACCGTCCCCGTGGCGGATCTCACGGACCCGGTCAATCGCGCGACCACGGTCCATCCGAGTGGTCACCGAGGCCCGGCATTTCTGGTCGAATCCGCCTTGGTCTGGGGTTTCACGGCAGGAGTGATCGACCGGATTCTGCACTTCGCGGGCTGGGAACGCCCGTGGGACACCGCCAAGCAGGTGCCGCTCGACTGGCGCGCATGACAGGCTGCCTCTCGTGCTGCGCAGTCCGGCCCTGCCCGGACCCAGTCGAAGGAACAGGCCCGGTGACGAATCTGCGAGGCTATAGACGGTGAACGTGCTGGACATCCTGCTGCTGGCCGGCGCCGTGTGGTTCGCGGTCATCGGCTATCGCCAGGGGTTCGTCGTCGGCATCCTGTCGGTGATCGGGTTCCTGGGCGGCGGTCTCGTAGCCGTCTATCTGCTGCCGATCCTGTGGGACCAGCTGACGGACGGCTCCGAAATCTCATCGACGGCCGCCATCGTCGCCGTCGTCATCGTGATCGTCTGTGCCTCGGTGGGCCAGGCGTTCACCACCCATCTCGGAAACAAGCTCCGCCGGTACATCACGTGGTCGCCCGCGCGCGCTCTCGATGCCACCGGCGGTGCCCTGGTCAATGTGGTCGCGATGCTGCTGGTCGCCTGGCTGATCGGCTCCGCACTGGCCGGTACCTCACTGCCTACGCTGGGCAAGGAGGTCCGTAGCTCGTCGGTCCTGCTCGGCATCTCCCGGGTGATGCCGACCCAGGCCTCCACCTGGTTCACGGACTTCTCCTCGGTCCTTGCGCAGAACGGCTTCCCGCAGGTCTTCAGCCCCTTCGCCAACGAGCCGATCACCGAGGTCCGGGCCCCGGACCCGGCGCTGGTCGGCAGCCCCGTGGCAGCCGTCGCCAAGAAGTCCATCGTCAAGGTCGTCGGTACGGCACCGAGCTGCGGCAAGGTCCTCGAAGGCACCGGTTTCGTCTTCTCCGACCGCCGGGTGATGACCAACGCCCATGTCGTCGGCGGCGTCGACGAGCCGACCGTCCAGATCGGTGGCCAGGGGCGGGTGTACGACGCGAAGGTCGTCCTCTACGACTGGCAGCGCGACATCGCGGTACTCGACGTACCGGACCTCGACGCGAAGCCGCTGAAGTTCACCGACACCGATCACGACGCCGGCACCGGGAACAGCGCCATCGTCGCGGGCTTCCCGGAGAACGGCTCGTACGACGTTCGGGCCGCGCGCGTCCGGGGCCGTATCGACGCCGACGGACCGGACATCTACCACCGGGGCACTGTCCGCCGTGATGTGTACTCGCTCTTCGCGACCGTCCGTCAGGGCAATTCCGGCGGACCGCTGCTGACCCCCGACGGCAAGGTGTACGGAGTCGTCTTCGCGAAGTCGCTCGACGACCCCGACACCGGCTATGCGCTGACGGCCGACGAGATCCGCCAGGACATCACGCACGGCCGCACCGCCAACCAGCAGGTCGACAGTCAGGCGTGCGCCCTCTAGAGCCTCTCCGGCCCTGATCCGCCGGACAGGCCCTGGGCGTACTGCCCCGCGGCAGCCGGGAGAGTCGTGGAAATCCCGCCCGGCCGGTGAACGCTCACCGGTCGGCCGGGGTGGACATCATCCGCGTGGATGGCGCAGCCGCGCCGAGACCCAGCGGGCCCGACGGCGCAGAATGCGCGGAATACCGAGCCGGGGATCATGCATATCGTGCACCCGGCCCTGGGGGCCGTCCCCCTCATGAGTGCTCGGACTCGCCGTGGCGGTCGAGCGCCGGTTGCGTGCTGTGTCACCGAAGTCGTGCGTCCAGCCCATACCCCGACGTCTGCCCGTGCCTCATGGTCGGTAACCGCCCATCCGTCAGCCAATTGGCCTATGCGCCGGGCAATTGGCTGTTCGTCGGACAACTGTGCCCGTACGGCTACCGGTCGGGCTCGGGATCCTTGAGCCAGTTGATGAGTTCGGTCGAGAACCCGCCCGGATCCTCCTCGTGGGGGAAGTGCCCCAGGCCGTCGAAAAGTCGCCAACGGTACGGCGCTTCGACGTACTCGCCGGACCCCGCCGCGCTCCGCGTACGGATCGCCGGATCGAGTGAACCGTGAAGATGCAGTGTGGGTACCCGCACCGGCCGCTTCATGCGCCGGTTGAACTGGATTCCGTCCGGACGGGCCATGGAGCGCACCATCCAGCGGTACGGCTCGATCGAGCAGTGCGCCGTCGACGGGATGCACATCGCGCGCCGGTAGACGTCGACCGCCGCATCGTCGGGGAACTCAGGGGTCCGGGGGCCTGCCCAGTCATGGATCAGCCGGCCCACCAACGCCGCGTCGTCCGCGACGAGCTGACGCTCCGGCACCCACGGGCGCTGGAAGCCCCAGATGTACGAGCCCGCGCGGGACTGCGCGAAGTCGGAGAGCATCGAGGAACGCCAGCGGCGCGGATGCGGCATCGACGAGACCACGAGACGGCGCACCAGCTTCGGCCGCATCGCCGCGGCCGTCCAGGCGAGGTAGCCACCCATGTCGTGGCCGACCAGGGCGGCGTCCGGTTCGCCGAGCGAGCGGATCACGCCGGTGATGTCGAGCGCCAGGTTGGCGGGGTCGTATCCCCGGGGCGTACGGTCACTGCCGCCGACCCCGCGCAGATCCATCGCCACGGCCCGGAAACCGGCGTCGGCCAGTGCGGTGAGCTGATGGCGCCAGGTCCACCAGAACTGCGGGAAGCCGTGCAGCAGCAGCACCAGCGGCCCCTCGCCGAGCTCGGCGATGTGGAAGCGGGCGCCGTTGGCCGCCACGTCCCGGTGGGTCCACGGCCCGTCGAGCCGTACAGGCCCACCGGAGCCGGCCGGGCCGGGTGAACTCGACAGGTCGGAGGGGCCCGAGGGGCCCGAGGGGCCCGAGGGGCCTGAGCGGCCGGTCGAGCCCGAGGAGCCGTCCGGGCCCGCCTGGCCGTTCGGGCTTACCCGGCCTTCCGGACCTGCCTGACCTTCCGGGCCTACTGGGTCGGATGCACTGGAATCGGGGACCGTCATGTGGACGAGCGTGCCACACCGGACGCCTTGTCCTGGACCGAAGACTTCTCCAGAGCCTTGTCCGCCGGCGTGCTGCCCACGGCGGCCGGACGGCTCGCACCCGCCGTGACGGCGGGGCGCGGGTGCGGCTTGACGCCCTGCAGCACGGCCGCCGTCTGCTTGGCCGAAGCGATGGACTTCTCCGGCGGCTTCACCTTCTTGAACTTGGCGATGGCGAACAGCGCGAGCAACGCCCCCAGCAAGATGAAGGCGACGCCCACGATCGTGAACGACACGGCGAGGCCGAGCCCCAGGTAGTGGATTCCGTACGCCGCCGCGAAGCTCAGCACCGGGATCGCGAACACAACCAGCACGCCCGCGATGATGAACGCCACGCTCCCGGTCACGCCACGCCTGACGTCCTGCCGCACCTCGGCCTTGGCCAGGGCGATCTCGTCGTGCACCAATGCGGACATCTCGGCCGTCGCCGCGGCGACCAGCTGCCCGAGACTGCGGTCGGCACTGCCCGCGTTGTTGCCGGGGTCGCTCATCCCTGACTCCCTCTCCTGCTCTCCTGCTCAACACATCTGGTGTCAGATCATGCCGGACTGTCCGGCTTGCTGCTCGCCGCCCCCGCCCGTTGGGCAAGGCGGCGGTGCTCGGCCGCTTTCTTCTCGTAGATCGCGGCCATCCGCAGGTGGTACTCCGGGTCGTCCTGCTCGTAGACGTCGGGTACGCCGTCCTCGTCCTCGTCGAGCTCCTCCGCCTCGTACAGCGCCCGGTATGTGCGTACCCGGAGTTTGAGCAGTACACCGGAGAGCACGGCGGCTGTCAGTGAGCCGAGCAGCACGGCGGCCTTGATCTCGTTGATCATGTCCTCGTCGCCGGCGAAGGCGAGTTCACCGATGAGCAGCGAGACGGTGAAGCCGATCCCGGCGAGCGAGGCGACCGCGAAGACATCCGCCCAGGCCAGGTCCTTGTTCAGCTCCGCCTTCGTGAAGCGGGTGGCCAGCCAGGTACCGCCGAAGATGCCTATCGTCTTGCCGACGACGAGCCCCAGGACGACACCGAGCGTCTCGGGCCGGGTGAAGACGCCCGCCAGCGCGCCGCCGGAGAGGGAGACACCTGCTGAGAAGAGGGCGAACAGCGGCACGGCGATACCGGCCGACAGCGGGCGGATCAGGTGTTCGATGTGCTCGCCGGGGGAGTGGGTCTCGCCGTCCCGCCGGGTGCAGCGGAGCATCAGACCCATGGCGACACCGGCGATGGTGGCGTGGATGCCGCTGTTGTACATCAGGCCCCAGATGACCAGGGCGAGCGGTACGTAGATGTACCAGCCGCGCACATTCCTGCGCAGCAGCAGATAGAAGACGGCGAGGCCGATGAAGGCGCCGGTCAGCGCCATGAAGTTGATCTGCTCGGTGAAGAAGACCGCGATGATCAGGATCGCGAAGAGGTCGTCGACGACGGCGAGGGTCAGCAGGAAGGCGCGCAGCGCGTTCGGCAGCGAGGTGCCGATGACCGCGAGGACGGCGAGCGCGAAGGCGATATCGGTGGCGGTGGGGACGGCCCAGCCGCCCGTGGAACCCCCGCCGGTCACGGCCACGAGTGTGTAGACGACGGCCGGAACCGCCATTCCGCACAGTGCGGCGACGACCGGGAGGGCGGCCGCCCTGGGGTCGCGCAGTTCGCCCGCGACCAGTTCCCGCTTGAGTTCGACGCCCGCGACGAAGAAGAAGATTGCGAGCAGCCCGTCCGCCGCCCAGTGCTCCACGGAGAGGTTGAGGCCAAGTGCGCCGGGACCGAAGTGGAAGTCGCTGACGGCCGCGTAACTGGAACCGAAGGTGTTGGCCCACACCAGGGCGGCTATCGCGGCGACCAGCAGGATGACTCCGCCGACGGTCTCGGTGCGCAGGGCATCCGCGAGGTAGTTCCGCTCGGGGAGGGACAGCCGCGCCAGAAAGGTGCGGCGGGAGGAAGAGGACGTGGGGGTGGCCACGGGTGAGGACCTCCGGGTCGGTACGGCAGCGATGGCATGGCTGATGCACTTGCCGACCAGACTTCCCGGCACACCCTGTGGAGATTTCTTATTGCTTTGTTGACGCGGCTGCCACTGTACCCGGGGTGCGCGGGGCGGTATCCGGTGATCTTCACCTTAAATGCCCGAGGGGCACCCGGCGCGTTGCCGGATGCCCCTCGGGGACGTACTCGCCCTCGGTCAGTCCTCTGATGAGGAGGAGGACGGCAGCTGGGTCTGGATGAGATCCATCACCGAGGAGTCGGTGAGCGTCGTGACATCGCCCAGCTCGCGGTTTTCGGCGACGTCGCGCAGCAGACGCCGCATGATCTTGCCGGAGCGGGTCTTCGGCAGCTCGGCGACCGGCAGGATCCGCTTCGGCTTGGCGATCGGGCCGAGCGTGGCGCCGACGTGGTTGCGCAGCTCTACGACAAGCTCGTCCGAGGCGGCAGCCGTACCGCGCAGTATCACAAAGGCGACGATGGCCTGGCCGGTCGTCTCGTCGGCGGCGCCGACCACGGCAGCCTCGGCGACCGAGGGGTGCGACACGAGCGCCGACTCGATCTCGGTGGTCGAGATGTTGTGCCCGGACACGAGCATCACGTCGTCGACCCGGCCGAGCAGCCAGATGTCGCCGTCCTCGTCCTTCTTGGCGCCGTCGCCCGCGAAGTACTTGCCCTCGAAGCGCGACCAGTACGTGTCGATGAAGCGCTGGTCGTCGCCCCAGATGGTGCGGAGCATCGACGGCCACGGCTCGGTGAGGACGAGGTAACCGCCCCCGCCGTTCGGAACCTCGTTGGCCTCGTCGTCGACGACCGTGGCGGAGATACCGGGCAGGGCGCGCTGGGCGCTTCCCGGCTTGGTCTCCGTGACGCCCGGCAGCGGCGAAATCATCATGGCGCCGGTCTCGGTCTGCCACCAGGTGTCCACGATCGGGCACTTGTCGGCGCCGATGTGCTTGCGGTACCACATCCACGCCTCGGGGTTGATCGGCTCACCGACCGAACCGAGGACCCGAAGACTGCTCAGGTCGAACTTGGCGGGGATGTCGTCACCCCACTTCATGAACGTACGGATCGCGGTCGGCGCGGTGTACAGGATCGTGACGCCGTACTTCTGCACGATCTCCCAGAAACGCCCCTGGTGCGGGGAGTCGGGCGTGCCCTCGTACATGACCTGCGTCGCGCCGTTGGCCAGCGGGCCGTAGACGATGTACGAGTGGCCGGTCACCCAGCCGATGTCGGCGGTGCACCAGAAGACATCGGTTTCCGGCTTGAGGTCGAAGACCGCGTTGTGGGTGTACGCAGCCTGCGTGAGGTAGCCACCGGAGGTGTGCAGGATGCCTTTCGGCTTACCCGTCGTGCCAGAGGTGTAGAGGATGAAGAGCGGCTGCTCCGCCTCGAACGCCTCGGGGGTGTGCTCGGCGGACTGCCGGCCGGTGATCTCGTGCCACCAGACGTCGCGGCCCTCGGTCCATGCGGTGTCCTGGCCGGTGCGCCGCACCACGAGGACATGCTCGACGCTGTCGAACCGGGAGACGGCGTCGTCCACGGCGGGCTTGAGTGAGGACGGCTTGCCGCGGCGGTAGCCACCGTCGGCGGTGATGACGACCTTGGCGTCCGCGTCCTGGATACGGGCGGCGATGGCGTCGGCGGAGAAGCCGCCGAAGACCACCGAGTGCGCCGCGCCGATGCGGGCGCAGGCCAGCATCGCGATGGCGGCCTCGGGGATCATCGGCAGATAGACGGCGACCCGGTCGCCCTTGCCGACACCGAGCTCGGTGAGGGCGTTCGCTGCGCGGGAGACCTCGTCCTTCAGGTCGGCGTAGGTGATGGCGCGGCTGTCGCCGGGCTCACCCTCGAAGTGGATGGCGACCCGGTCACCATGGCCGGCCTCGACATGGCGGTCCACGCAGTTGTACGCGACGTTGAGCTTGCCGTCCGCGAACCACTTCGCGAAGGGCGGGTTGCTCCAGTCGAGCGTCTCGGTCGGCTCCGTGGCCCAGGTCAGGCGACGGGCCTGCTCGGCCCAGAAGCCCAGCCGGTCCGCCTCGGCCTGCTCGTACGCCTCCGCTTTGACGTTGGCATTGGCGGCCAGATCGGCAGGCGGTGCAAACCGCCGCTCCTCCTTGAGCAGGTTGGAGAGGGAGGAAGGTTCGCTCATGCTCCCCTCTCCTCCTTGAGCAGATTGGCCAGGCTTTCGTTGCTCACGACATCTCCCATTCCCAGGGTGTCCGTTGTGTCCCGGGGCATAGCTCATCAGGCCAAAGGCCGGGTGACAAGTGTCTGCCCGGAATTGGTTTAGACCTGTGTCTCGTGTATGGAGACACGGTCCCGCCTCCACGCGCGGTCCGGTGCGGCGCGGTGCACCACAGTGCGGAGCACAGCGACACGGAGCGGTACGGAGCGACACGGAGGCGGGACCACAAGGTCTCACGGACCGGGGGCGAATGTGGTTCAGACGCCGGTACGTTCCAACTCGCCGGAAACGGCTGGATCACCCGGGGCTGCGGCGGGCCTGGGGGTGTCGGCGTCGCCGGGGGAGCGGGAGTCAGCCGGGGGAGCGGGAGTCAGCCGGGGCGTGGGAATCGGACGAGGCGTGGGCGTCGCCCGGGTCCACGCGGTCGAATACCTCGTCGAGCGCGAGCCCGGCGCTCGCGCCCTCGGTCAGCAGATAGGCCTGCGCCTCGCCCACATGGAAGTACATCCCGTGCAGTTGGAGCGTGCCCTCGGCGAGCCGCCGCGCCACCGATCCATGGGCCCGCAGATGGTCCAACTGCTGGACCACATTGGTGAGGCAGAGCTGCTCCACCGCATCGGTCGGAAGGCGGCCGGAGATCCGGGCCCAGGCATGATGCCGGGACGCCATCCGCTCCAGACTCGGCAGCCCGTGTCTCAGCCAGCGCCACAGGGACGTCAGCGGAGTGTCCAGGTCCGGCTTGGCGCCGAGCAGAGCCTGCATCGCGCCGCAGCCGGAGTGTCCGCAGACGGTGATGGACTCCACCTTCAGCACATCCACCGCGTACTCGATCGCGGCGCCCACCGAGTCGTCACTCGACTCGGCGTCCGGCGGGGGCACCAGATTGCCGATGTTCCGTACGGTGAACAGGTCACCCGGGCCGCTCGCCGTGATCATGCTGGTGACCAGGCGGGAGTCGGCGCAGGTGATGAAGAGCTGGGAGGGGCGTTGACCCTCGCGGGCCAACCGGGCCAGCTCCTCGCGCACCAGCGGAGCGGTGTTCCGCTGGAACGAACTCAGGCCGCTGAACAGGCGGTTTCCGCCAGTCCGGCGCGGGGCGGCGGTGGGTGAGTCGGCCGGGCCGGGGGTGCTGTGGGCTCCGGGGGCGTCGTGGGACGTGTGGTGGTCGGGGGAGCGTTCCTCGACGGAACCGGATCCGGAGTCGGGGGCGGGGCCCGTGTCGAGGCGGGCATGGTGGGTCTCGGGCGTCTGGCCGGGCCGGTCGTGGCAGTGATGGTTGCGCCACGGCGTCCAGGGGCGGCAACAGGTATGCGCCGCCGAGGGGGGCTCGGCGATCCGGCCGCCGGACCTGCCGGTGAAGACGACCCGGCCGCCGTGGGCCGTCTGGGCAATGCTCCAGTCCTGGATCGTCTCGTACGCCGCATGGTCCATGAAGAAGCCGTCCAGCTCGACGACGGCATCCCCGTCCTGGGGCAGCCGGGCGAGCGCCCGACTGAGCCGGGGCACCGCGAGAAACGTCAACTGGCCTCGTACGACCACCAGATGCTGGCCGCCTTGTTCGGTCACGGTGATCCTGGTCCGGGCCAGCCGGTGCAGCGCGACGGCCACCGCCACCGCGATGCCGATCACTACACCCTTGAGTACACCGAAGAGGAGCACGCCGGTGATTGTCGCCCCATACACCAGGAATTCTCGGTGCTTATGGACATTGCGGATGTGGGCGAAACTCACCATCTGGATGCCGACCATCATGACCAGCGCGGCGAGTGCGGCCAGCGGGATCTGCTCCAGGGCGGTGACCAGCAGCCCTGCGGCGAGCACCACCCAGACGCCGTGCAGCACGGTGGACGCGCGGCCCGTCGCTCCGGCCCGCACATTTGCCGAACTGCGCACCGCACCGCCGGACACCGCCAGCCCGCCGACAAGTCCGGACAGGGTGTTGGCGATGCCCTGGGCACGCAGCTCACGGTCGAGATCGGAGCGCCCGACGGGCGGGCCCGGCGGGGACGGATAGGCCGCGCCAGGGCGGCCCTGGGCCGAGGCTGAAGTCGAAACCGAAGCCGGACCCGAGGCCGAGGAAGAGGCCGACGTCAAGTCGGCTTTGGACCGGGCGGCCGCTTGCCCGCCGGCACGGCCGGCCGACAGCTTGTCCACGGCGACCGCGGCGAGCAGCGACTCCAGACTGGCCACCAACATCACTGTTAACACAGCGGTGGCCAGAGCGAGTACGGGGCCGTGCGGTATCTCCGGCAGAGCGTGCGAGCGCCAGGACGGCAGATCGACCCGGGCGATCCCGGGCGCTGTGATCGCGGCCACCGCCGTCGCGGTCACCACCGCGGCGAGGGCAGCCGGAATCCGCCGTACCACCCGGCCGATCCGCCCCGGAATCCGCGGCCACAGGATCAGGATGGTGATGGTCAGCAAGCCGACCAGCGGGGCGGCCGGACTCACCCGCCCCAACTGGTCCGGGAGGGCGAGGGCGTTGGCGACGGCCGAACTCTGAGGTGAGCCGCCGAGCACGATGTGCAGCTGGGCGAGTGCGATGGCCACGCCGATGCCGGCGAGGGTGCCGTGCACGATGGCGGGGCTGACGGCCAGGGCGCTGCGCGCCGCCCGCAACGAGCCCAGCAGGATCTGCAGAAGTCCCGCGCCGATGGTGATCGCGCAGGTGGTGCGCCAGCCGTAGATTTGGATCAACTCGGCTGTGACCACGGTCAGTCCGGCGGACGGGCCGCTGACCTGGAGGGGTGTGCCGCCGAGCAGTCCGGCGACGATTCCGCCGATCGCGGCGGAGATGAGGCCGGCCTCCAGCGGGGCGTCCATGGCGACGGCGAGGCCGAGCGACATGGGGACGGCGAGCAGGAAGACCGTGATCGATGCGGACAGGTCGGCGCCCGCGATGCGGAATCGGCCGCCGCGCGGCGGCGGTGGCGGGCTGTGCGGTCGTTTGATTCCCGAGGCGCGGGGTGGGCGCGAACTGCGGGATGTGTGGTCATGACGAGTGGGGACGCAAGCAGACATGTTCCCGTCTCCTCCGGGGCAGCGCGGTCGCGGAACGTGGGGGACGCGGCCGTGGGTCACGGCGTGCAGCGGCGGGATTTTCTCAACTCTCAGTAAACAGATCGTAATGGAGAGTAAAGATCTTTGTCCATGCTTGAGATCAAATGACTCATTCAATCACCTGTTCGGGTGAATAGGCAGCTTTTCATTCGCCTTGTCATGCTAATCCCGGCATTGCTGTGTGTGACCTTGACCGCGCCGCGTCTGCACCGCAACGCAAATTTCCCGCAAGGAAGAAGGTGGGCGGATGATGGGCGCCACGAAGAGAGTCGCCGCGAAAAGGATCGCCGCCAAGCGGGGCGCCCCGGGTGTCATGGCCGTTGCGCTGGCCGCGGGAGTGGTCGGCTGCTCCTCCCGTGCGGATTCCAGGACCGGAGTCGTCGGCCCCGCTGCCGTGAAGCGAGACGCCGGAGCGAAGAAGAACGTCCCCCGAGCCGCACCCGAAAGCATGTTCCGGCTCATCGGCGACGGCTCCACCGCCTTCATGGGCAGCCGGCCGAAGCAGCCCGTGGCGCAGCGCCTGGCACCCGGTCAGAAGCTGGCGAAGCTCGGCACGCTCGATGCCGGCCAGGCCCCGGCGAAGGGCTGGACGGACTTCCTCGACGAAGCCGCGACCTCGGGGGCGGACGCGGACCGGGCATCGGGGGCCGGCAAGGCTCATGCCGGGTCCGGCGCGGATCAGGCCGGCCGCTAGCTCGGTGACCGCGCTCGGCCACCGAGCTGCACGTCCTTCGGCTGTGACTGCCGCTTGAAGGCGCCATGGTGCCCCGGCCGGAACGGGGGCACCCTCCCGGTTCGGGCACCGACGGATCAGGCGGGCTGGGCGGCGCCGTCCTGCACGTACCGTTCGTCGAGTACGAAGGCCGGGTCGACCTGGGCGGCCAGGTCGGCGCCCGTCTTCTCATTGCCCCAGCTCTCCGCGTTCTTCAGATGGAAGTGCACCATCTGCCGCGTGTAGCGCTGCCAGTCCCGCTGCTCGTACGAATCCTCCGCGGCGTTCTGCAGCGCCTGCAGGGCCATCCGGTTGTCCGCCTCCAGCAGCTCGAAGCGGGCCGGCCTGCCCTTCTCCATGGCCCGTACCCAGTCGGAGTGCCCGACGCTGACCAGCAGGTCGTCGCCCGCCTCGGCACGCAGGAAGTCCAGATCGTCCTCGCCCTGCACCTTGTTGCCGATGACCTTCAGCGCGACCCCGAAGTCCCGGGCGTACTCCTTGTACTGGCGGTAGACCGAGACGCCCTTACGAGTGGGCTCGGCAACCAGGAACGTCATGTCGAAGCGGGTGAACATCCCGGAAGCGAAGGAGTCCGAACCTGCTGTCATGTCAACGACGACATAGTCGTTGAGGCCATCGACGAGATGGTTGAGGCAGAGCTCGACCGCACCGACCTTGGAGTGGTAGCAGGCCACACCCAGATCCGACTCGGTGAACGGCCCGGTGGCCATCAGCTGGATCTCCCCGTCGTCGAGCCGGACCGTGCGGGCGCACGCGTCGTAGATCGGGTTGTTCTCGCGGACCCGCAGCAGCCGTGAGCCCTCGCCGGGCGGAGTCGTCTTGATCATCGTCTCGACGGAGGCGATGCGGGGATTGCTGCCGCGCAGATACTCTTTGATCAGAGGAAGCTGGGCTCCCATGGCGGGTAGCGCCGCAGCCTCTTGGTCGTCGAGGCCGAGCGCGGCCCCGAGGTGCTGGTTGATGTCGGCGTCCACTGCGACGACATGGGCTTCATTGGCGGCAAGGTGGCGGATGAAGAGCGAGGACAGCGTGGTCTTGCCGCTGCCGCCCTTCCCTACGAAAGCGATCTTCATGTTCACCTAGGGTAGCGGTGTGATTGCGTTCTGCTGTCATGCTTCGTGAAGAAGGCCACTTCCGGGCGGTATCGGTGTAGGGGGCGCGTAGCCTCGCTACTTATGAGTACGACTGCCTCTGATCCGCTCGCCACCCTGGGCACCCTGCCGGGGGTCGCCGACGTGGTGGACTCCGTACGCAAGGCCGTCGACCGGGTCTACGGTCACCGCGTCATGCGGCGCCGCAGCAACGAGGTCACCGCCGAAGCGGCGCTGCGCGGTGCCCGTGGCTCGGCCGCGCTGTCCGGCGCCGACTGGAATCTGGAGGAGGTGCGCCGACGTACCGACTTCGGCGGTGACGGTGAGGCGCATGTGATCGGAGCGGCCCTGAGGCTCACCGCCGAAGCGGGCCAACTGCTCTCCATCTGGCGGCAGTCGCCGCTGCGTGTCCTGGCGCGGCTGCATCTGGTTGCGGCCGGCGGCGCGGCGCCCGAGGACGCTGTCGGCCGGCCCCGGCTGGCAGGCGAGCCCGTGGACGAGCCGCTGATCGAAGCGCCGCTGCCCGACGCCGAGGAGGTGGCGGGGCGGCTGGAAGGGCTCTCCGGATTGATCCTTTCGGGCACTGCGGCACCCGCGCTGGTGACGGCGGCAGTCGTGCACGGTGAACTGCTGGCCCTGCGTCCCTTCGGTTCGTACAACGGCCTCGTCGCGCGTACCGCCGAGCGGATCGTGCTGATCGGGAGCGGCCTCGACCCCAAATCGATCTGCCCCGCCGAGGTGGGCCACGCCGAGCAGGGGCGGGCGGCATACATCGCTGCGTTCGAGGGCTATCTGTCGGGGACGCCGGAGGGGATGGCGGCCTGGATCGCGCACTGCGGGCGCGCCGTGGAGCTGGGCGTCAGGGAATCGACGGCGGTGTGCGAGGCGCTGCAGCGCGGCGCTGCGTAGCAAGGTGGGGTCCGCGGGCTGGGATGCGGCAAGCGGGTGCGGCGAATCGATGACTTCACCGTGGTATCACCGTGGCGACTCCACTGCCGTAACTTCACTGCCCGGTAAAAGGGTTGCGGCGGTACCGTCCTCGGTACCGCCGCTGGCACGTCTACCCAGTTACCATGCGTCCTCGATATGTGCCCATCAGGTCGGGGGCTTTGCCCGTTCCCTGGTGCGGCTGGCCCGTAATCGACGGGTCGACGTCGCGTGGGTGCTCGGTTTTCATGCTCGGTCCGTGGGGCCTTCTCTGCGTTATCAGGTAATCCTCTCGGATGTCCTTGGTCTCGCGGGCCGTTGAGTCCTTTGTACTCCAGAGCCGGGGCGAGCGGTAGTGCTGGCCGCACTTCTTTACTTTTAGGTTCAATTACGGGTGAGTTGGACAACTCGGTTCGGCCGGATGAATTGGACTGGTCGGCCGCCCTGCTTGATCCCATTGACCGGGCCGGGCGGCGGGGTCCAGGGGGTGTGTAGGGGCGCCGCCGCCCGGCTCATACATCAGGCGGAGGTCGTGGTGGTGCGGCGGCGGGAGGTGTACCAGACCAGTCCTGCTGTGACGGCGGCTGCGCCCAGCGCTGCCGCAGCGACCAACGCCGGGCGCGGCGGCATCGAGAACGTCGGCAGTCGTTCCTTGAGTCGGACCGGTCGGTCAAAGGCGAGAATCGGCCACTCGCGAAGGGTCGCTTCGCGCCGCAGAGCGCGGTCCGGATTCACTGCGTACGGGTGGCCGACCGACTCGAGCATCGGTACATCGGTCGCGGAATCGCTGTAGGCGTAGCAGCGCGACAGGTCGTATCCCTCCGACACTGCGAGCGCCTTGACCGCCTCGGCCTTCGTCGGCCCGTACGCGTAGTACTCCACTTCGCCGGTGAAGCAGCCGTCGTCACCGACGACCATCCGGGTGGCGACGACTCGGTCGGCGCCGAGCAGCTCGCCGATCGGTTCGACGACCTCGGCGCCCGAGGTCGAGACGATCACCACATCGCGTCCGGCGGCGTGATGCTCCTCGATGAGCGTCGCCGCTTCGTCGTAGATGATCGGGTCGATCAGATCGTGCAGGGTCTCGGCGACGATTTCCTTCACTTGCTGGACGTTCCAACCCTTGCAGAGCGCGGAGAGATATTCCCGCATCCGCTCCATCTGGTCGTGATCTGCACCCCCGGCAAGGAACACGAACTGTGCGTACGCAGTGCGCAGTACAGCGCGGCGGTTGATCAGTCCGCCTTGGTAGAAGGACTTGCTGAAGGTCAGTGTCGAAGACTTCGCAATGACCGTCTTGTCCAGGTCAAAGAAGGCTGCTGTGCGCGGCAAGAAGCGGTTTTCCACAAGGCTGAGCATAGGGGCCCACCATTCGGCGTAAACTCTGGCGCGTGGGTTTGCCTGAGAAGGCTGTCGGGTACACCATGGAAGTCACGGATCGTTCGCGACCGTGCTAACCCGGTCCGGCTCCTCCCCCCCCGAGTCGGCCGTGGGGACGACCCCCGCTCTCCCCCCCGGCGGGGGTCGTCGCATGTCCGGACGCGTTTCTGCCGTTCGGAATCAAGCATTCTGCCTCCATTTCGGCCGCGATGGCCCGCTTCTCGTTCCGTCCCTCACCATCTTGACTCGTCACGGTGCGTAGCGGAAGTGCTGCTCTCCGGGAGTCGCCGGTACGAGCGACAGAGATATTCACAACGGCGGAGTTATCCACAGTTTTTGAGCAAGATCCACACGATTTTCCGAAGCGCTGCACGGTGATTCCAGCCGCGAAGTCCGCGGGTTGTGGAATCGCCGATCTCGGAACGCTCCGAGATCACCGCGAACCGCGACGAAGGTGCAGTGAGAAGGGGGCGGAGATCGTGGCTGAATCCATCGCACGGGATCGTCTGCCGACCGCCGGAGTACAGCGGGGCGGACCGTTGATCGTGACCGAGGATGCGGAACTCCTCGACGATCTGCTGCGGCTGTGCGCGGCCGCCGGAGCGGAACCAGAAGTTCATCACTCGTTGCCCGAACGCAGAGGTGGCTGGGAGCAGGCCCCGATGGTTCTCGTGGGGGACGATGCTGCCCGGCGGTGCCGCGGAGCGACGCGCAGGCGCGGCGTGATGCTCGTAGGCCGGGACCAGGACGCCCCGGATGTCTGGCGCCGCGCCGTGGAGATCGGGGCCGAATATGTGCTGAGGCTGCCCGATTCGGAGGGCTGGCTCGTCGATCAGATCGCCAATGCGGCGGAAGGCGTGGGCCGGCCGGCACTCACCGTCGGTGTGATCGGCGGACGGGGCGGATCCGGCGCATCCACGCTGGCCTGCGCCCTCTCGGTGACCGCGGCCAGGGCCGGACGGCGGACCATGCTGATCGACGGTGACCCGCTCGGCGGGGGCATCGATGTGCTGCTCGGCGGAGAACGGGCCGAGGGAATGAGGTGGCCGGATTTCGCCCATTCCAAAGGGCGGGTCGGCGGAGGCGCACTGGAGGAGTCGCTGCCCGCACTGCACGGTCTGCGGGTGCTCAGCTGGGGCCGCGACGACTGGGTGGTCATCCCGCCACAGGCCATACAGGCCGTGCTGGCCGCCGCGCGCCGACTCGGCGGGGTGGTGGTCGTCGATCTGCCGCGCCGGGTCGACGAGGCGGTGGCCGAGGCACTCGCACAGCTGGACCTCGGGCTGTTGGTGGTCCCCGGAGAGCTTCGCGCAGTCGCGGCGGCGAAGCGGGTGGCGTCGATGGCCGGGATGGTGCTGGACGACCTGCGAGTGGTGGCCCGCGGCCCGTACGCGGCAGGCCTCGACGAACGGTGGGTGGCGCAGGCGCTGGGGCTGCCGCTTGCCGGTGAACTCCCGCTCGACGCCGGGCTGCTGGCCACCCAGGACGGCGGCGGACCGCCCGGCGGCAGTGCCCGCAGTCCACTGGCCAGGTTCTGCGCGGCGTTCTGGGAGCGGGCACTCGCCCCGGAGGCTGCGGGGGGACGTGCCGGTGGGGGTGCGTCATGACGGAGACGCTGCTCGACGCCGTACGGCAACGGCTGGCAGAGAGCGGCGCGGCGCCGACCCCGGCCGGGGTCGCGGCAGCTCTTCGGGCCCAGGGACGGCTCCTCGGCGATGCCGAAGTGCTCGGCGCAGCCGATGAGTTGCGTGGCGAACTGGTCGGCACCGGGGTGCTGGAACCGCTGCTCGCCGACGCGGCCGTGACGGATGTCCTGGTCTCCGCGCCGGACCGGGTGTGGGTGGACCGGGGCGGCGGGCTCGAACTCACCGGGGTGACCTTTCCGGACGCCGCCGCAGTGCGCAGACTGGCGCAGCGGCTGGCGGCCGTGGCGGGGCGGCGGCTCGACGACGCCCGGCCCTGGGTGGACGCGCGGCTGCCGGATGGCACCCGTATGCATGCCGTGCTGCCGCCGGTGTCCGTCGGCTCGACGTGCCTGTCGCTGCGGGTGGTGCGGCCCAGGGCCTTCTCGCTGGCGGAGCTGGTCGCGGCGGGGACCGTGCCGCCGGGCGGTGACCGGGTACTGCGGGCGTTGGTGGAAGCCCGGGTCTCGTATCTGATCAGTGGGGGGACGGGGGCCGGGAAGACGACCCTCTTGTCGAGTCTGCTGGGTGCGGTCGGGGAGCGTGAGCGAATCGTGCTCGCCGAGGACTCGGCGGAGCTGCGGCCGGACCATCCGCATGTGGTGCGTCTGGAGTCGCGCCCTGCCAACCAGGAGGGGGCGGGGCGAGTGACCCTGAGGGACCTGGTGCGGCAGGCGTTGCGGATGCGGCCCGACCGGCTGGTGGTCGGGGAGGTGCGGGGCGCCGAGGTCACCGAACTGCTGGCCGCGCTGAACACCGGCCACGAAGGCGGCTGCGGGACGGTGCATGCCAATGCAGCCGAGCACGTCCCGGCCCGCCTCGAGGCGTTGGGGACGGCGGCGGGACTGGACCGGACCGCGCTTCACAGCCAGTTGGCGGCCGCGCTGTCGGTGGTGGTCCATCTCGTACGGGACCGGGCCGGCCAGCGGCGGATCGCCGAGGTGCAGGTCCTGGAGCGGGATGCGGCTGGGCTGGTGGTGACCGTGCCGGCACTGCGCTGGGGCACCGACGGATTTGTGCAGGAGCGGGGCTGGGAACGGCTGCGGTCGATGATCGGGGGTGCGCTGTGAGCGGTGGCGCGACGGTGGGTCTGTCGGCCGGCGTGAGCTGTGCGGCGGTCTTGTGTGTCGGGGTGGCGGCCTGGCTGGTGGTGGTGCAGGACCAGGGGCGTCGGCGAGCGCGGGTGTTGTTCGTCGACGGGGTGGTGGAGTCGCCGCTGCGTGAGCGCTGGGAGCGGATTCGGGCTTGGTTCCAGGAGCGGTTGCGGGCGCGGCGGGAGTGGCTCTGTCTGCCGGTGGCGCTGGCCATCGCCGTGCTGGGGGAATCCGTGCTGCCGGTGCTGGCGGTGGCGGTGGCGGTGCCGCTGGTGCGGCGGTGGTTGCGGAGACGGGCCCTGACGCAGGAGCGCGAACGCCGGGCCGATGGGGTGGTGGCGCTGTGCGGTGCTGTCGTGGGTGAGCTGCGGGCCGGGCACGAGCCGGGGCAGGCGTTGCTCGTCGCTGTCCGCGGGACCGGGGCGATGGGAACGGCGGAGGCTGTTGTGTCCGCTGCGGCGCGGTTCGGCGGCGATGTGCCGGGGGCGCTGGGGCAGGCGGCTCGGGAGCCGGGTCTGGACGGGCTTGCCGGGGTGGCGGCCTGCTGGCGGGTGGCGGTGGACGGGGGGACCGGGCTCGCGGCGGGCCTGGACCGCCTGGAGGGTGCGCTGCGGGCGGAGCGACGCAGACGGGAGGAGTTACGGGCCCAACTGGCCGGAGCCTGGTCGACGGTGGCGGTGCTGGCGCTGCTGCCGGTGCTGGGTCTGGGGCTGGGGGCGGCGCTCGGAGCCGATCCGCTGAGGGTTCTGCTGCACACGCCGGCCGGGCTGGTCTGTCTGGTGGCGGGTGGGTTTCTGGAGGCGGCCGGGCTTTGTTGGGCCGGCCGGATCGTGCGGGCGGGGGAGGCGGCGTGAACGGGGTCACCGGCGAAGTCGTTCACCGGGCGGCGGCAGTGTGGGCGGTTCTGGGCACGGTCGCGTATTTGGCCCTCGCCCTGGCGAGACGGCGGCGGAGGCGGACGGTACGCCGTCGGGGTGCGGTGCTGCTGGCCATCGGCCTGGAGAAGCGTCAGCGGGGGCGGACGATTTCCGGCGCCCAGGTGAAGGAATGGATTGCGCCACTGGGGGCTTTGGCGACAGGCGTGGTCCTGATCGGCGGCCTGCCGGGGTTCGCGGCCGGGCTGGCAGGGGCGTACGGCGCCTGGAGGTGGCAGCGGGCCCGGCGCAGCCGCGAACCGGGGGTCGGCGCTGTGGAAGCGGCGCAGGTCTCACGGCAACTCCCGTTGGCAGCTGACCTCTTGGCGGCCTGCATCTCTGCCGGAGCCGGGCCCCGAGAGGCAGCGGAGGCGGTGGGGGAGTCGCTGGGGGGGCCGGTCGGCGTGCGTCTGGCGCGGACGGCCGCGGAGATCCGGCTCGGTGGTGAACCTGCTGTGGCCTGGGGGCGGTTCGGGGAGATACCGGGCGCGGGTGCGCTGTCCCGCTGCCTGGACCGGGCGGGATCGACCGGGGCTCCGGCGGCGGAGCCGGTGGCGCGGTTGGCCGAGGCGATGCGGGCGGAGCGGGCGAGCGCGGCCGTGGCGCGTGCCCAGCGGGCAGGCGTGCTGATCACCGCACCGGTCGGGCTCTGCTTTCTGCCCGCTTTCCTGGCGGTCGGAGTGGCGCCGGTGGTGATCGGTCTGGCGACCGGCCTGTTTCACAACGGGTGACAGAAAAGTACTAGTGAGTATCTATTCGATATGAATTATGAATTTCGCGGGGGTTGAAATGGAACAGCGAATCAGGGGCTGGGTGCGGAGCATGGTGCGCCGAGTCCGCTCGGACAACGGAATGACGACATCCGAATATGCGGTGGGGACAATCGCGGCCTGTGCGTTCGCGGCGGTGCTCTACAAAGTGGTCACCAGCCAGCCGGTCATGTCCGCACTGCAGTCACTGCTCAAGGACGCGCTCGATGCGAAGTTCTAGGAGCAGCTCCGGGGCGTGCGCCGGAGGTCGTTCCAGGACCGTGTGCGGGGGCGGAGACCGGGGGGCGGTGACGGCGGAAGCAGCCATGGCGATTCCGGTGCTGGTGGTGTTCGCCCTGGCGCTGGTCTGGGCGCTGATGGCCGCCTCCGCCCAGATCCGCTGCGTGGACGCGGCCCGGGCCGGGGCGAGGGCGGCGGCCCGCTCGGAACCGGAGGCGCAGGTGCTGGAAGCCACTCGTTCGGCGGCACCCGGCGGGGCTGAAGTCGCGATGGAGCGGGCCGGGGAGCTGTGGCGGGTACGAGTGGCGGCGCCGATGCCCGGACCCGGCCCACTGGCCCTCAAGCTCCATGCGGAGGCGGCAGCACTTGCAGAGGACACGGTGGGGGTGACGCCGTGACCGGGACAGGAGGGGGAGCCCGGAAGGCCGTCCTCGGGTGGTTGCACAGGAGCGGGGATCACGGTCGCAGTCGAGGTCGGGCCCCGGACCGGGACAGAGGTCTGGCGACGGTGTGGGTGGCGATGACCACGGCCACGTTGTGCGCGGTGTTTGCGGTCGTGCTGGCGTTCGGACAGGTGGTGGTCGTCCGGCACCGGGCCGGCGGTGCGGCGGACCTGGCAGCCCTGGCCGCGGCCGACCGGGCCCTGCAAGGGCCCGGGGAGGCGTGCGGGGCGGCCGAGGAGGTGGCCGCGGCACAGGGGGCGGTGGTAGCGCGGTGCACGGTGCGTGGGGAGATCGCCGATGTGACGGCCCGGGTGAGTTTCGGGCCGTACGAACCGGCGGTCAGGTCCCGGGCCGGCCCTCCGGCGGCTGCTCCCGGCTCTCCGGATCCGTCGCCTCCGACGGTTCCGGACGGCTCGGCTCCCCGGGGTCCGGCGGCGCGGACCGGAGGAGTTCGCTGAGGAGGCGCACGGCGCCCCGCTTGTGCAGCGGATCGTTGCCGTTGCCGCACTTGGGGGATTGGATGCAGGACGGGCAGCCCGCCTCGCATTCGCAGGACGCGATGGCCTGGCGGGTCGCGGTCAGCCACGTACGGGCGGTGTGGAAGGCCCGCTCGGCGAATCCGGCACCGCCCGGATGACCGTCGTACACGAAGACCGTGGGCAGCAGGGTGTCCGGGTGCAACGGCACGGAGACGCCACCGATGTCCCATCGGTCGCAGGTGGCGAAGAGCGGCAGCATCCCGATCGATGCGTGCTCCGCGGCGTGCAAGGCGCCGCCCAGGATCTCCGGGTTGATACGGGCGGCGTCGAGTTGGTCCTGTGTGACCGTCCACCACACGGCGCGCGTGCGCAGAGTGCGGGGCGGTAGATCCAGCTTGGTCTCGCCGAGGACCTCGCCGGTGATCAGTTTGCGACGCAGGAAGGAGACGACCTGGTTGGTGACTTCCACGGAGCCGTAGCAGAGCCGCCCGTCACCCCACGGGATCTCGGTGTCGGTCTCCAGGACGGCGATGGCGGTGGTGTCGCGTGCGGTCGTCGAGTACGGCGGGTTGGCCTCCTCGACCAGGGCCACCGAGTCCTCCAGATCCAGCTTCCGGACCAGATAGGTGCGGCCCTGGTGGAGGTGGACGGCGCCTTCGTGGACGGCGGTGTGCGCGGCCGATTCGTCGACGGTGCCCAGCAGTCGGCCGGTGCCCTCCTCGACGATCTGGACGGGGCGGCCGCCCTCGCCGCGGATGTCGGTGAGATCGGCGGCGCGCTCGCGGCGGGTCCAGTGCCAGCCCGATGCGCGTTTGCGCAGCAGCTTAGCGGCCTCCAGCTGCGGCAGCAGTTCGGCCACGGCCGGGCCGAAGAGCTCCAGATCGGGCTCGGTGAGCGGGAGCTCCGCAGCGGCGGCACACAGGTGCGGGGCGAGGACGTACGGGTTGTCCGGGTCGAGGACGGTCGACTCCACGGGCTGCTGGAAGAGCGCCTCGGGATGGTGGACGAGGAAGGTGTCCAGCGGGTCGTCGCGGGCCACCAGGATGGCCAGGGCGCCCTGGCCGGAGCGTCCGGCGCGGCCTGCCTGCTGCCACAGCGACGCCCTGGTGCCGGGATAGCCTGCGATGACGACGGCGTCCAGGCCGGAGACATCGACGCCGAGTTCGAGAGCGGTGGTGGTGGCAAGGCCGAGCAGCCGACCGGAGTGCAGGGCACGCTCCAGGGCGCGGCGTTCCTCGGGGAGATAACCCCCGCGGTAGGCGGCTACCCGGGCGGGCAGGGAACGGTCCACCTCGGCGAGGCGCTCCTTGGCGATGACGGAGATCAGTTCGGCGCCGCGCCGGGAGCGTACGAAGGCGACCGAGCGGATGCCCTGGACGGTCAGACCGGTGAGGAGGTCGGCTGTCTCGGCAGTGGCGGTACGGCGCACGGGCGCGCCCTTCTCACCGTGCAACTCGGTGAGGGGCGGCTCCCACAGGGCGAAGACCATTTCGCCGCGCGGCGAGGCGTCGTCGGCGACCTCCTTGACCGGGAGACCGGTGAGGCGGCCCGCCGCGACGGAGGGCTCCGCCGAGGTGGCCGAGGCGAGGAGGAATACCGGATTCGCTCCGTAGCGGGCGCACAGGCGGCGTAGTCGGCGCACCACCTGGGCGACGTGGGAGCCGAAGATACCCCGGTAGGTGTGGCACTCGTCGATGACGACGAAGCGCAGGGCGCGCAGGAAGGAGGACCAGTGGGGGTGGGACGGGAGTATCCCGCGGTGCAGCATGTCGGGGTTGGTCAGGACGTAGTTGGCGTACTGGCGCACCCACTCGCGTTCCTCGACCGGGGTGTCGCCGTCGTAGACCGCGGGCCTGATGGCGTTGCCGAGCGGTGCCGCGAGTTCTTTCACCGCACGCCTCTGATCGGCGGCCAGGGCCTTGGTGGGGGCGAGATACAGGGCGGTCGCGCCACGGCCGTTCGGGGCCTCGGAGCCGTCGAGCAGTGCGGTGAGTACCGGGGCGAGGTAGGCGAGTGACTTGCCGGACGCCGTGCCGGTGGCGATGACCACGGATTCGCCGTCCAGGGCGTGCTCGGCGGCGGCTGCCTGGTGCGCCCAAGGGTGGTCGATTCCGGCTTTTTGGATCGCGGCGATCACTTCTGGCCGGATGCGATCGGGCCAGATGGCATGGGTTCCCGTACGCGGGGGCAAGTGCTCCGTATGAGTGATGCGCGCGGACCGGCCCGCCGCTGCGGCGAGCCGGTCGAGGACCATGGCGGGAGAGGGGCGGGAGTCCCTGTTCTCGGGTGGTCGACTGGGGCGGTGATTCTTGGCCATCGGCATCGAGTGTGTCACTGGCGTGACGGACAATGGTCCCAAGGCGTCGTGCATGGCTGCTGGTAAGTGATTGAATGCCATGGCGGCTGGCGATCCGTCCCCTGGCTCCGTCGGGGAGACCGAGGGGCGACCGCTCGATAGCAAGGTGCTGGAGGATCCGTGGACCTGTCCTTGTCGACTCGCAATGTGTCCGGCCCTGGTGGCGACCGTACGGTCGTCGAGGTCGGTGGCGAGATTGATGTGTATACCGCGCCCAAGCTGCGCGAGCAGTTGGTCGAGTTGGTGAATGACGGCAGCTACCACCTGGTTGTCGACATGGAAGGCGTCGACTTTCTCGACTCCACCGGCCTCGGCGTGCTCGTGGGCGGCCTGAAGCGTGTCCGGGCCCATGAGGGCTCGTTGCGCCTGGTCTGCAACCAGGAGCGCATTCTCAAGATCTTCCGGATCACTGGTCTGACCAAGGTGTTCCCGATTCACACCACGGTCGACGAGGCAGTTGCGGCCACCGACTGACGGTCGGTCCGCGGCCGGTCCGGCGCGCGGCCGGTGCTAGCCGTGACCGGCGGGCGGCCTGACCGTCGGCTGCCTCAGTCAGGTAGTCGGCCGGTCGGGCAGTCAGCGGTCGGGACCTGGGTAGCCAGTGCCCCGACCGCTGAGCAACGGGTCGGCGTCCGGTCTGTCGGCCGGCTGCTCGCCGTCGGCTGTTCGGTATTCGGCCGCTTGGGAGTGGGCCGTCTGCCGGTTCGGGCGCCTGCCGGTCAGTCGGCAGCTGTCCGTCAGTGGGCCCGCAATCGGCGACCAGGCCGGTCGGCCGACAGCTTCGCCGGTTCCGGAAGAAGACCGGAACAAGACCGGATGAAGACCGGAAGAAGAGCAGGGGTGTCGGGCAGCCCGCCCGGATCCCTGGGATGCACGCCCGTACGTCTGAGGGGGATCGCATGGCCACCGTTGAACTCCGCTTCAGCGCCCAGCCCGAACACGTCAGGACGGCCCGCCTCGTGGCAGCCGCCGTGGCGCGTCGGGCGGGGGTCGATGAAGCCGTGCTCGACGAGGTCAGACTCGCCGTCGGTGAAGCCTGCAGCCGCGCAGTCGGGCTGCACCGCAGCCATGGCATCACTGCTCCCGTCTCGGTCGTCCTGACCGAGGAGGAGAAGTCCTTCTCCATCGAGGTCGGCGACGAGGTGCCCGGGCCGGGTGCCGAGCCTGCTCCCGGCGGACCCGCCGGAGTCTCCGCGACACGCGGCGCCACGCCCGGCGTGGGACTCGATGGTCCGGATTCCGAGGCCGACGCCGACGGCGAGGACGAGATGGGTCTCGCAGTCATCAGCGGCCTCGTCGATGATGTGGAAGTCAGATCGGGGGCCAACGGCGGAGTGATCCGCATGAGCTGGCCGAAGACGCCCGTGACGGTGCTCCCCTGAGGCGCCGCAGGCGTCACGGGCGGTCCGGCCGTCCTGATTCCCCCGAATCCATCCCCCGATCCATTTCTTGATCCCTCTTTTTGGGCCCTGCTGAGCAGGGCCTTTTTTCATTTCTGTGTGATCATTGATCTACGGAAAATGTTCCTGCCCCATTACTGCATTCGGGTCGATCCGCGGCCGTGATCATTTGCCGATCCGCCGTTAAGGTCAATTACATTTACCGCGCACTGTTTTGATCAGCTTCCGCTCCCTACAATCCGTCCACGTCTTGAGCGCTGAGCGTCAAGGAGGACGTATGGCGGAGTTCTTCAACACCCCACTGGCAGGACTGACGCAAGATTCCGCACTTTCCACACCTTCCGGTCGACCCGCATCTCTGGCGGCCGCGGTACTCACCGATGACAACCGCGTCATCGTGATCGTCGTCGCGGTCGTCGCCATCGCCGCACTGGTCGTCGCCCGGCTGCTGGTGCGCCAGGTACTGGCGGCCGGTGAGGGCACCGACCGTATGAAGGAGATCGCGGCAGCCGTCCAGGAGGGCGCGAATGCCTATCTGGCCCGGCAGCTGCGCACCGTCGGCACCTTTGCCGTCGTGGTCTTCTTCCTGCTTCTGCTGCTTCCGGCCGACAACTGGTCGCAGCGCGCGGGCCGTTCGTTGTTCTTCCTGGTGGGTGCGTTTTTCTCGGCGGCCACCGGATACATTGGGATGCGGCTTGCCGTACGCAGTAATGTCCGTGTGGCTGCCGCTGCGCGTGAGGCGACTCCCGCGGAAGGGGAACCCGAAAGGGATCTCACCGCTGTTTCGCACAAGGCGATGAAGATCGCTTTTCGTACCGGTGGCGTGGTCGGCATGATCACCGTGGGCCTCGGGCTGCTCGGTGCTTCCTGTGTCGTCCTCGTCTATGCCGCCGACGCGCCCAAGGTGCTGGAGGGCTTCGGTCTCGGTGCCGCGCTGATCGCCATGTTCATGAGGGTCGGAGGCGGTATCTTCACCAAAGCCGCGGACGTCGGCGCCGACCTCGTCGGCAAGGTGGAGCAGGGCATCCCGGAGGACGACCCACGCAATGCCGCCACCATCGCCGACAACGTGGGCGACAACGTCGGTGACTGCGCGGGCATGGCGGCCGACCTCTTCGAGTCGTACGCCGTGACGCTCGTCGCGGCGCTCATCCTCGGCAAGGCCGCCTTCGGCGACTCCGGACTGGCCTTCCCGCTGATCGTTCCGGCGATCGGTGTGGTCACCGCGATGATCGGGATCTTCGCGGTCGCCCCGCGGCGCGCCGACCGCAGCGGAATGACCGCCATCAACCGCGGATTCTTCATCTCCGCGGTGATCTCGCTCGCCCTGGTGGCCGTGGCGGTCTTCGTCTACCTGCCGTCCTCGTACGCGGATCTGGACGGCGTCACCGACACCGCCATCTCCTCGCACGGCGGCGACCCGCAGGTCTTCGCCCTGGTCGCCGTCGCCATCGGCATCGTGCTGGCCGCTCTGATCCAGCAGCTGACCGGCTACTTCACCGAGACCAACCGGCGGCCCGTCAGGGACATCGGCAAGTCCTCGCTGACCGGTCCGGCCACCGTCGTACTCGCCGGTATCTCCATCGGTCTGGAGTCCGCCGTCTACACGGCACTACTGATCGGTCTGGGCGTCTACGGGGCGTTCCTGCTCGGCGGTACGTCGATCATGCTGGCGCTCTTCGCGGTGGCCCTGGCGGGGACCGGGCTGCTCACCACCGTCGGTGTCATCGTTGCCATGGACACTTTCGGCCCGGTCTCCGACAACGCGCAGGGCATCGCGGAGATGTCCGGTGACGTCACGGGCGCCGGTGCTCAGGTCCTCACCGACCTGGACGCCGTCGGCAACACCACGAAGGCCATCACCAAGGGCATCGCCATCGCCACGGCCGTCCTGGCGGCGTCGGCGCTCTTCGGTTCGTACCGTGACGCGATCGCCACGGCGGTCGACGACGTGGGGGCCAAGGCCGGGGAGATGACACTCAGTCTGGACATCTCGCAGCCCAACAACCTGGTGGGCCTGATCCTCGGTGCCGCGGTCGTCTTCCTCTTTTCCGGGCTGGCGATCAACGCGGTGTCCCGGTCTGCCGGATCCGTGGTCTACGAGGTGCGGCGGCAGTTCCGCGAGCATCCCGGGATCATGGACTACAGCGAGAAGCCGGAGTACGGGCGCGTCGTCGACATCTGCACCAAGGACGCCCTGCGCGAGCTCGCCACGCCCGGCCTGCTCGCCGTCCTGGCGCCGATCGCCGTCGGGTTCACGCTCGGCGTCGGGGCGCTGGGTTCGTATCTCGCGGGTGCCATCGGTACCGGCACACTGATGGCGGTCTTCCTGGCCAACTCCGGTGGTGCGTGGGACAACGCCAAGAAGCTCGTCGAGGACGGTCATTACGGCGGCAAGGGCAGCGAGGCCCATGCCGCGACCGTCATCGGGGACACGGTCGGCGACCCGTTCAAGGACACGGCAGGACCGGCGATCAACCCCTTGCTCAAGGTGATGAACCTGGTCGCGCTGCTCATCGCCCCGGCGGTGGTGCAGTTCAGCTACGGGCAGGACGCGAGCGTCGGCGTACGAGCGGTGGTGGCGGTGCTCGCCGTCGCCGTCATCATCGGCGCGGTCTACGTCTCCAAACGGCGCGGGATCGCCGTGGGGGACGAGGAGGACCCCGCTGACAGCGGCGGGGGACCTGCCAAATCGGCCGACCAGGCGGCTGTTTCGTGAAACGGCGACGGGAACGGGCCGGTGGCATGTAGCCGATCCCGGCTCGACGACCGGGCGGGCGACGCACTCTGGTGCGTCGTTCGCCCGGTCGTGTTCTGGTGTCGGTATGCCGGTCGGTACGCCCGTCCGTGTGCTTGCTCGTGTAGGCGTTCCAGCGTGTGGAGGGCTGTGTGGGTGAGTTGTATCTCCCTCATTTCCCTTGGTGCAAATGGCTACAAAAGGCTACTCATCGGACGTCCGGCACCCGGATGGAGGGCGCTCGACGTGTAAGTTCCGGGGCCGAGAGCCTTGGAAGGGACCGATCCGGTGAACAAGAAGCTTGCGGCCGCGCTGTCCGGCGGTGCGGTACTGGTATTTACGCTGTCGGGCTGCAGCAGCGACGACAACAGCGACAAGGTGAACGCCTGGGCCAAGAAGGTCTGCGACCAGGTCCAGCCCCAACTGCAGAAGATCGCGAACGCCAACGCCGCCATCCAGCAGCAGACCGCCGACAACAGCAAGCCCGCCGACGTTCAGAAGACCGACTCGGTCGCCTTCCAGCAGATCTCGCAGGCGTACAAGGCACTGGGCGTGGCTGTCGATTCGGCGGGCGCGCCGCCGGTCGACGGCGGCGAGACCACGCAGAAGGAGGCCGTGAAGGAGCTCAACGCCTCCTCCGCGGCGTACGCGAACCTGCAGAAGAAGGTCGACGCCCTCGACACGAAGGACCAGGCGAAGTTCGCCGACGGTCTCAAGGGCATCGCGGACGAGCTGAACAAGATCAGCACCAGCGGTGACGACGCGCTGAAGAAGCTCCAGTCCGGCGAGGTCGGCACCGCGATGGCGAAGCAGAAGGGCTGCCAGAAGCCGACGGCCTCGGTGCCGCCGAATACCGCTTCCTCGAAGTCGGCCTCCCCGTCCGCCTCGCCCAGCAAGAAGCCGTAACCGAGCGGAAGTAGCTGTTGTACGGACGGCCCGGCGGCCTCAGTGGGCGCCGGGCCGCTGCCGTTGTCGGCGGTAGCGGCCACAATGGGTGGGTGAGTACGACCAGTCTCCCCGCGCCCGACCGTTCGCCCCGGCTCCGCGAAGCCCTGCTCGCCGCCGCCTTCACCGCCGACGGGCTCCTCGACCTGCTCGGTGCACCGGCCTATGCCGCGCTCGCCCGCAGCGAGACTGTTCCGGCGCTGCGTGCCACCAGGGGGGACTCGCCGCTCGAAATACTGGTGCGTCTCTTCCTGCTCCAGTACCCCGTCCCGTACGAGCGGGCCCGCGCCGCGCTCCCACTGGCCGAGTGCATCGAGGACGGCTGGGTGACCCGAACCGGCGACGAGGTGCGGGCCACGGTCGACGTACGCCCGTACAGCGGGCCCGAGGGGCAGGACTGGTACATCGTCTCCGACCTGGGCTGCGCGGTCGGCGGCGCGGGCGGCATCGGTTCGCGCGAGGAGGGTGTGGTCCTCGGAGTCGGCGGGGCGTCCACCACGCTCGCCGGGATTACCGTCCGTACGCCTGTCGCCTCCGCGCTCGATGTCGGTACGGGCTCCGGCATCCAGGCGCTGCACGCCTCGCAGCACGCCACCCGGGTCACGGCCACCGACCTCAACCCGCGTGCGCTGGACTTCACCCGGCTGACGCTCGCCCTGTCCGGCGCCGCCCCGGCCGAACTGCGCCAGGGTTCCCTGTACGAGCCGGTCGGAACCGAGACGTACGACCTGATCGTCTCCAACCCGCCGTTCGTCATCTCGCCCGGCGCCCGCCTCACCTACCGCGACGGCGGCATGGGCGGCGACGATCTGTGCCGGACCCTGGTGCAGCAGTCGGGCGACCGGTTGAACGAAGGCGGATACGCCCACTTTCTCGCCAACTGGCAGCACATCGAGGGCGAGGAGTGGCAGAACCGGCTGAGTTCCTGGGTGCCTCACGGCTGCGACGCCTGGATCGTGCAGCGCGAGGTCCAGGACGTCACGCAGTACGCGGAGCTGTGGCTGCGCGACAGCGGCGACCACCGCACGGATCCCGCAGAGTACGCCGCACGGTACGACGCCTGGCTGGACGAGTTCGAGGCCCGCAAGACCAAGGGCGTCGGCTTCGGCTGGATCACCCTGCGGAAGTCCGCCGCGGCTGCCGCCGGGAACCCGTCCGTCGTGATCGAGGAGTGGCCGCACGCGGTGGAGCAGCCGCTCGGACCGGCCGTCCAGGCCCACTTCGCCCGCCAGGACTACCTCCGCGAACAGGACGACGCGGCGCTCCTGGCCGGCCATTTCGCACTCGCCGCCGAGGTAGTGCAGGAGCAGGTCGGACTGCCGGGCGCGGAGGACCCCGAGCATGTGGTGCTCCGTCAGAACCGCGGCATGCGGCGTGCGACGAAGGTCGACGCCGTCGGCGCGGGCTTCGCGGGCGTGTGCGACGGAACGCTGCCCGCGGGCCGGATCCTGGACGCGATCGCCCAGTTGATGAACGAGGACCCCGTGCTGCTGCGCGACCGCACCCCGCAGGCGATCCGACTGCTGGTGGAGGAGGGCTTCCTGGAGCCGGTGTCGCCGGCGAGTTGATGGCGTTGCTCTGGTTCCAGTCCCAGCCCCGGCCCTGGTCCCGGGGTGGGGCGGCCGCCGACTCCTCCGCCACCGCGGCTGTCTCCGGCACCGGGCTCCGTTCCGGTTCGGGCGCGCGCTGGCGTATGCAATGAACGGGCCCGCCATCAGCGTCTTCACGCTCACCGCCGACAGTCCGCCGCGGGGGCTGCGGATTCCGGTTGGCTCGGGGACCGGTGCTGCGCCCGGGGCCTCGGTCCCGCGCTTCCGGGATGTGTGAATCCGGTCATTCACCGAGGGTTCGCGTGCACGACGCCCTGGGGTGGCAGCCTCCCCCTGACCGGATGGCACAGGCCCCGGACGAGCAGGGACAGGGAGGCGTACGGACATGGAGAGCGGACCTGCGGTCTTCGCCGGAACAGCATTCGCACTGTTCGGCGCCGCGCTGCTGCTGTGGACGGGGGCGCGCGTGCTGCACCGCGCGCCGGTGGCGCATGGTGTGAGCCCCGTCGCCTCAGCCGCTCTCGCCACTGTGTTCGGCGTACTTTTTCTCGTCCTCGGTGTGTGGTGCTTCACCCGCATCTGATCCACTCCCCGCCGGACCGGGCCGGGAACCGCAGGGCACGGCGGCCAGTGGCAGGGAACACGCCCGGACCGTCCGTCCCTCACCGCCGGTGCCGGCAGCGCCGCCACAGCAACCAGAAACCCGCAGGCAGCGGCCGTGCGCGCGGCGGACCGGGCAGTCCGGGCGGCAGGAATGGCGGAAGTCGGGTTACCGTTCGAGTGGCCGTTGCGGGCTTTTGCCGTTTGACACGGGGGCGGGTTGTACCGTCACACTCCGCAGCGACAGCACCGTCGGCAGCGTCACCGCGCTGCCCGGATGCCCACTGAGTGTCGACCGGAGAGAAGAGCGAAGTTGTCCCCGACCAGCGAGACCGCACAGGGCGGCCGCCGACTCGTCATCGTCGAGTCGCCTGCCAAGGCGAAGACGATCAAGGGCTACCTCGGCCCCGGATACGTCGTCGAGGCGAGCGTCGGGCACATCCGCGACCTGCCGAACGGCGCCGCAGAGGTCCCGGACGAGTACACCGGCGAGGTCCGTCGGCTCGGCGTCGACGTCGAGCATGACTTCCAGCCCATCTACGTCGTCAACGCGGACAAGAAGGCGCAGGTCAGGAAGCTCAAGCAGCTGCTGGCCGAGTCCGACGAACTCTTCCTCGCCACCGATGAGGACCGCGAGGGCGAAGCCATCGCGTGGCACCTGCAGGAAGTTCTGAAGCCCAAGGTCCCGGTCCACCGGATGGTCTTCCACGAGATCACCAAGGACGCGATCCGGGAGGCCGTCGCCAACCCGCGCGAGCTCAACCAGCGCATGGTCGACGCCCAGGAGACCCGCCGAATCCTCGACCGTCTCTACGGCTACGAGGTCTCGCCGGTCCTGTGGAAGAAGGTCATGCCGCGCCTGTCGGCCGGCCGCGTCCAGTCCGTGGCGACCCGTCTCGTCGTCGAGCGGGAGCGTGAGCGCATCGCCTTCCGTTCCGCCGAGTACTGGGACCTGACCGGCACGTTCGCCACCGGCCGTGCCGGTGATGCCTCCGACCCGTCGACCCTCGCCGCCCGCCTCAGCGCGGTCGACGGCCGCCGCATCGCCCAGGGCCGTGACTTCGGTCCGGACGGGCAGCTGAAGTCCGGCTCCGGTCAGGTGCTGCACCTGGACGAGACGAACGCCCGCGCCCTGGCCGCCGCGCTCGCCGACGCCACGTTCGCCGTACGGTCCGTCGAGTCGAAGCCGTACCGCCGCTCCCCGTACGCCCCGTTCCGCACGACGACCCTCCAGCAGGAGGCGAGCCGGAAGCTGGGCTTCGGGGCCAAGGCCACCATGCAGGTCGCGCAGAAGCTGTATGAGAACGGCTTCATCACCTATATGCGTACGGACTCCACAACCCTCTCGGACACCGCGGTCTCCGCGGCCCGGGCCCAGGTCACGCAGCTGTACGGCGCCGACTACCTGCCGGACAAGCCGCGCACGTACGCCGGGAAGGTCAAGAACGCGCAGGAGGCGCACGAGGCGATCCGTCCCTCCGGCGACCGCTTCCGCACCCCTGCCGAGACCGGCCTCACCGGCGACCAGTTCCGGCTCTACGAGCTGATCTGGAAGCGGACCGTCGCCTCCCAGATGAAGGACGCGGTCGGTAACTCCGTCACCGTCAAGATCGGTGGCCGGGCGAGCGACGGCCGGGACGCCGAGTTCTCCGCGTCCGGCAAGACGATCACCTTCCACGGCTTCATGAAGGCGTACGTCGAGGGCGCCGACGACCCGAACGCCGAGCTCGACGACCGCGAGCGGCGCCTCCCGCAGGTCGCCGAGGGCGATGCGCTGTCCGCCGAGGAGATCTCGGTCGACGGCCACGCCACCAAGCCGCCGGCCCGCTACACCGAGGCCTCGCTGGTCAAGGAGCTCGAAGAGCGCGAGATCGGCCGCCCGTCGACGTACGCCTCGATCATCGGCACGATCCTGGACCGCGGCTACGTCTTCAAGAAGGGCACGGCGCTCGTCCCGTCCTTCCTCTCCTTCGCCGTGGTCAACCTGCTGGAGAAGCACTTCGGCCGGCTCGTCGACTACGACTTCACCGCGAAGATGGAGGACGACCTCGACCGCATCGCGCGCGGCGAGGCCCAGTCCGTGCCGTGGCTGAAGCGCTTCTACTTCGGTGCGGGCGCCGGCGACACGGCCGGAGCGGGGGCGGCCTCCGACGCGGGCAACGGCGACGGCGACCACCTCGGCGGTCTGAAGGAGCTCGTCACCGACCTCGGCGCGATCGACGCGCGTGAGATCTCCTCCTTCCCCGTCGGCAACGACATCAAGCTCCGGGTCGGCCGCTACGGCCCGTACATCGAGCGCGGCGAGAAGGACTCCGAGGGCCACCAGCGCGCGGACGTGCCGGAGGACCTGGCGCCCGACGAGCTGTCCGTCGAGTACGCGGAGGAGCTGCTGGCCAAGCCGAGCGGCGACTTCGAGCTCGGTGCGGACCCGATCACCGGGCACCAGATCATCGCCAAGGACGGGCGTTACGGCCCGTACGTCACCGAGGTGCTGCCCGAGGGCACCCCGAAGACCGGAAAGAACGCGGTCAAGCCGCGGACGGCCTCGCTCTTCAAGTCCATGTCGCTGGACACGGTGACGCTGGCCGACGCGCTCAGGCTGATGTCGCTGCCGCGTGTCGTCGGTGAGGACGTCGACGGCGTCGAGATCACCGCGCAGAACGGCCGCTACGGCCCGTATCTGAAGAAGGGCACGGACTCGCGGTCGCTGACCTCCGAGGAACAGCTCTTCGACATCACCCTCGAAGAGGCCCTCGCGATCTACGCCCAGCCCAAGCAGCGCGGCCGCGCCGCCGCCAAGCCACCGCTGAAGGAACTGGGCACCGACCCGGTGAGCGGGGCTCCGGTCGTGGTCAAGGACGGGCGCTTCGGTGCGTACGTCACCGACGGCGAGACCAACGCCACGCTGCGGACCGACGACAGCGTCGAGACCATCACGCCGGAGCGCGGCTACGAGCTGCTCGCCGAGAAGCGCGCCAAGGGGCCCGCCAAGAAGAAGACGGCGAAGAAGGCCCCGGCCAAGAAGGCGACCGCGAAGAAGACGGCGGCCAAGAAGACGACTGCGGCAGCCAAGAAGACCGCGGCGAAGAAGACGACGACCGCGAAGAAGACGTCTGCGGCGAAGAAGACGACTGCGGCGTCTGTGGAGGACTGACCGCACGACCGATCGCCGGAGGGGCTGGGTTTTCCAGCCCCTCCGGCGTTTGCGTACCGGGGTCGGGTGGGCGAGGGCGGGGCGCCTGTGGCGGGGCTGGTTCCCTACCCGCCCCTTCCCGGAACCGGGGCTCTGCCCGGACCCCGCTCCTCAAGCGCCGGAGGGGCCGGGAATCCCCCTCAATCGCCGGCGGGGCTGGAGATGCCCGCCCCCGGACGCCCATATGTTCGGGCGGGGCCTCCGGGGACCCCGCCGCTCCGGATAGGCTGGGCGGATGACGCGAGCCGAGCAGCCAACGGTCGTGAGCCCCACCTCCGACACACTTGCCGCAGACTCACGCGAGCGTGCCGTACGAGCCCTGTTGCGTGTTCCCCCGCTGAAGCGGTTGTGGAGCGCCCAGCTCGTCGGCGGTATCGGCGATGCACTCGCCCTTCTCGTGCTGGTGCTGATGTCGTTGCAAGCGGCGGTCCTCGAGGGCTCATTCGGAGCCGGGTACCGAGGGGCGGCGTTTGCCGTCGCCGCGGTGTTCGGCGCCCGGATCCTTGCCACCCTGCTCTTCGGGGCCGTACTCCTGGGGCCGCTGACCACGCTCACCGCGCCAGGAGGACCGCTGGACCGGCGGTGGCTGATGATCGGGACGGACGGGCTGCGGCTCGCGCTGCTGGTCGTCGCACCGCTGTGGATCGACTGGATGCCCGACAAGGCGCTCATGATGATCCTCATCACCGTCTTCGTCGTCGGCGCAGCCGAACGCCTGTGGACGGTCGCCAAGGACGGTGCCGCCCCCGCGCTGCTGCCCGCCCCGCCCCCCGAAGGCGCCGCTGTACGTCCGTTGCCCGACCACCTCGACGCACTGCGCCGGCTCTCCATCCGTACCGACTTCGCCGCCATTCCGGTCGCCGCCGCTGTCCTGCTGATCGCCACGCTCATCGGCAACCTGCTGGGCTCGGGCCTGGAGTGGTTCTCGCTCCACCAGGCGGCCCTCGGCTCGTACGTCGCGGCCGGGCTCTTCTCGGCCTCGATCTCCACCTTGTACTTCCTGGAACTGCCCGGTTCGCAGACGCCCCGCCCGCGCTCGCCGCTGGAGGGCCTGCGCCGGCCGTCGACCGGCAGCGGACCCGACAAGGGCCGCACCGGATCCGTGCCGCTGATCGTCGGCGCCTCTGCCGCAGTCGCCGGAGCCATTGCCGCCGCTGCCGCCGTCGCCGTACTGCACGCCGCCGACCTGGGCGGCGGCCCCGCCACCTTCGCCCTGTTGATCCTCGGCCTGACCGGAGCCACGGGTGTCGGCATCCGAACCGCGGGGAAGGTGCTGCCCGCGCTGTCGCGGCGCCGGCTGCTCGCGCTGGCCACCGCCGTCACGGGCGTCGCACTCCTTGCCATGGGACTCGTGCCGGACACGGCGACCGTGCTGATGATCGCGGTGCTCGCCGGATACTCGGCGGGTGTCGCGGCCGGCACCGGTCATGTCCTGGTCGACCAGGAGACCGAGGAGTTCCGCCGAGCCAGGACCACCGAACACCTCCAGGCCGTCGTACGAGTCCTCATCGCGCTCGGCGCGCTCGCGGGCCCGTTGCTGGCCGCCGCGATCGGCGAGCACCGGCTGACCTCCGGTGACTTCGTCTTCGCCCACGGTGGAGCGGCCTTCGCGCTGATGCTGATCGGCGCATTGCTGCTGCCCGTTGCCGTGATCGTCCTCGCCAAGACGGACGATCGCTCCGGAGTGCCGCTGCGCCGTGATCTGCGCGAGGCACTGCGCGGCGGCGACCCGGCCGTCGCCCCCGCCGCGACCGGTTTCTTCCTCGTCCTGGAGGGCGGCGACGGCGCCGGCAAGTCCACCCAGGTAGAGGCGCTCGCCGAGTGGATCCGCGCCAAGGGCCACGAGGTCGTCGTCACCCGCGAGCCGGGCGCGACCCCGGTCGGCAAGCGGCTGCGCTCGATCCTGCTCGATGTGTCGTCGGCCGGGCTCTCCAACCGGGCCGAGGCACTGCTGTACGCCGCCGACCGCGCCGAGCACGTCGACTCGGTCGTCCGTCCGGCGCTGGAGCGGGGCGCGATCGTCATCTCCGACCGCTACATCGACTCGTCCGTTGCCTACCAGGGCGCGGGCCGTGACCTCTCCCCGACCGAGATCGCCCGCATCTCGCGCTGGGCGACGAGTGGACTCGTACCGCATCTGACAGTGCTGCTGGACGTCGACCCGGAGACCGCGCGGGAACGGTTCACCGAGGCGCCCGACCGGCTGGAGTCCGAGCCGCCCGAGTTCCATGCCCGGGTGCGGTCCGGCTTTCTGACGCTGGCCGCGGCCGACCCGACCCGCTATCTGGTGGTGGACGCGGGCCAGGATCCGGAATCGATCACCACGGTCGTACGCCACCGGCTCGACCAGCTCCTCCCGCTCTCCGAGGCCGAGATCAAGGCCCAGGAGGAGGCGCGCAAGGCCGCCGAGGAAGAGGCCAGGCGCAAGGCCGAGGAAGAGGCGGCCCGCAAGGCCGAGGAGGAGCGGCTGGAGCGCGAGCGGCAGGAACAGCTCGCCAAGCTCCGCGCCGAGGAGGAGGAGCGCAAGCGTCGGGAGCTGGAGGAGGCACGCCGGCGTGAGGCCGAACGCCAGGCGGAGGAGGCCCGGCAGCGGGCCGAGGAAGCCCGGCGTCTGGCCGAGGAGGAGAGGGCCAGGCTGGAGGCCGAGGAAGCGGCCCGCGAGGCCGAGCAGGCCCGGCTGCGCAGGCAGGCCGAGGAGGAGGCCCGGCTGCGCAAGGAGGCCGAGGCGCGGCGGCTGGAGAAGCAGCGCAAGGCCGAAGAGGCGCTGCTGCGGGCCGAGGAAGCCCGTCGGCAGGCCGAGGCGGAGGCGGCCCGGGCGGAGGCGGCTGCGGCAGCGTCCGTACCGGACAGCGAGATCACGGTGCCGACACCGATCGTCAACCCGAACGATGTGACGCAGCCGGTGCCTTCGCCGGTCACCCCGCCCTCGCCCTCCGACGAGGCCGAGACGGCGATGATTCCGAAGATCCACGACCGGTCCGACCGGTCCGACCGGTCCGACCGGTCCGAGCGCCCTGGCGCGGCGGGTGCCGCGGATGAGACGGCGGTTCTTCCTCCGGTACAGGACGTGCGCGACGCCCGGGCTGCTCGTGACGCCCGGTACGCGAATCCGGCAGACCGGGTTCCGCGGGGCATCTTCCGTGACGAGCGCCCGGTCGACTCCGCCCGGGAGAGCGAGAACGAGCGCACGCGCGAGCTTCCGCAGATCGGCGACCCGCATGCGGTCGCCCCGCAGCCGGTTCAGGACCACTGGGACGGTCAGGAACACCAGGAGCGCCGGGGTCGGCGCCCTCGCCCCGACTGGGCCGAGGAGACCCCGCTGGACGATCTTCCGACGCTGGCGGACGAGCTGCTGGGCGACCACCGCGACGACGAGGGCTCAGGCCCATCGGGCCGGGGACGGCGCCCGCGCCGCTGATCCGCGGAGGCTGCCGGGCGGGCCTGCCCGGCAGCCGGACTGCGGTGCTGCCGGGATTGTCAGACCCGTCCCCCACAATGGGAGTCGGATCGGGTAAGCCGGATCGACAAGCAGTGACATCACAGCTGCGCGGCCGCATCACAGGACAGCCGCGCAGCCGCACACCACCGGAAGGGCGGTGACCCATGACCGTATGGGACGACCTGGTCGGTCAGGATCGGGTGCAGGAGCAGCTCGGTGCCGCCGCCCGGGACGCCGATGCGCTGGTCACCGCCCACTCCGCGGGGGAGCCGGTGCCTCCGGGGTCGAAGATGACCCACGCCTGGCTGTTCACCGGCCCGCCGGGCTCCGGCTGTTCCACCGCCGCCCGGGCCTTCGCCGCCGCCCTCCAGTGCACCAGCCCCGACCGCGCCCTGGGCGGCGCACCGGGCTGCGGCTTCTGCGACGGCTGTCACACCAGCCTCATCGGTACGCACGCCGACGTAGAGGTGGTCCGTACCGATCTGCTCTCCATCGGTGTGAAGGAGACCCGCGAGCTGGTCCGCCGCGCCCAGCTCTCCCCGGCCGTCGGCCGCTGGCAGGTCATCGTTCTGGAGGACGCCGACCGGCTCACCGAAGGCGCGGGGAACGTCCTGCTGAAGGCTGTCGAGGAGCCCGCGCCGCGCACGGTGTGGCTGCTCTGCGCACCCTCCCTCGAAGATGTGCTGCCCACCATCCGTTCCCGCTGCCGTCACCTCACACTGCGCACGCCCCCGGTCGACGCTGTCGCCGACGTCCTGATCCGGCGCGACGGCATCGATCCGGAGCGGGCCGCGTCCGCCGCCCGTGCCACCCAGGGCCACATCGGCAGGGCCCGCCGCCTCGCCACCGACGAGAGGGCCCGCTCCCGTCGTGTCGCCGTGCTCAAGCTCCCGCTGCGGGTCGAGGACATCGGAGGCTGCCTCAAGGCCGCCCAGGAGCTGATCGACACCGCCACCGATGACGCCAAGCAGGTCTCGGAGGAGGTCGACGCCAAGGAGACGGAAGAGATGAAGGCCGCGCTCGGCGCTGCCGCCGGGGGGCGGATGCCGCGCGGCACGGCGGGGGTGATGAAGGAGCTGGAGGACAGACAGAAGCGCCGCAAGACCCGTACCCAGCGCGACAGCCTCGATCTCGCTCTCACCGATCTGACCGGCTTCTACCGCGACGTACTTGCCATCCAGCTGGGCTCGCGGATCGCCATCGCCAATGCGGACGCACAGGACGCCCTCGACCGCATCGCCCGCTCCTCCACGCCCGAGCGAACCCTGCGCCGGATAGAGGCGGTGATCGCCTGTCGCCGCGCGCTGGACCGCAATGTGGCGCCGCTGCTCGCGGTGGAGGCGATGACGATGGCGCTGCGCGCGGGCTGACGCCACTGGTCTTGTCACTCATCGCCGCTGCTCAAGCCACTTGTCACTGCTTTTTCACCCGTACGAGCAGAGAAGCGGGCGAGCCGTCATGCGGCGACTACGCTCCGGGGATGGACACCAGGCGCTCGCTCCGTATCCTTGCCACCGCGCTCGGCACTGCCGGCCTCCTCATCTCCGGCTGCAGCAGTGGAAGTTCGACGAACGCCACGCCGTCCGTCTCATCGGCCCCCGCCGCGCTCAAGCCGTATTACGCGCAACAGCTGAACTGGCGGGACTGCGGCGTCGAGGGATTCCAGTGCACGACGATGAAGGCGCCCCTGGACTACGGGAAGCCGGACGGCGGCGACATCAAGCTGGCCGTCTCCCGCACGAAGGCCACCGGACCCGGCGAGCGGATCGGTTCCCTCCTGGTGAATCCGGGCGGCCCCGGCGGTTCGGCCATCGGCTATCTCCAGAGTTACGCGGCCATCGGCTACCCCGCCCAGGTCCGGGCCCGTTACGACATGGTCGCCATCGACCCGCGCGGAGTGGCCCGCAGCGAACCTGTCGAATGTCTCACCGGTCCGCAGATGGACGCCTACACCCAGGTCGACCAGACCCCGGACGACGCCACCGAGGTCGACGAGCTGAGCGGCGCCTACAAGGAGTTCGCAAGCGGCTGCGAGCGGCGCTCCGGCGAGATCCTTCCGCATGTCTCCACCGTCGAGACGGCCCGCGACATGGACATGCTGCGGTCCCTGCTCGGTGACGAGAAGCTGCACTACGTCGGGGCGTCGTACGGCACCTACCTCGGCGCGACGTACGCCGAGCTCTTCCCCGCCCGGGTCGGCCGCCTGGTCCTGGACGGTGCGATGGATCCGTCGCTCCCCGCCGTGGACGTGAACCGCGACCAGAACGCGGGCTTCGAGACCGCGTTCCAGTCCTTCGCCGCCGACTGCGTGAAGAACACGGACTGCCCGCTCGGCACCACCTCCACCGCCGACGCGGCCACCCGCCTGAAGCAGCTCTTCGCCGGGCTCGACGCCAGGCCGATCCCCACCGGCGACTCCCGCGAGCTCACCGAGTCCCTCGCCACCACGGGAGTCATCGCCGCCATGTACGACGAGTCGGCCTGGCCCCAGCTCCGCGATGCCCTCACCGGCGCCGAGCAGGGCGACGGCTCCGGCCTGCTCTCCTTGGCGGACAGCTACTACGAACGAGAACCGAACGGCACGTACGCGAACCTGATGTCCGCCAACGCCGCCGTGAACTGCCTGGACCTGCCGCCCGCCTTCGCCGACGCCAATGCCGCCGCCCAGGCGCTTCCCGGCTTCGAGAAGGCGTCCCCGGTCTTCGGCAGGACCTTTACCTGGGCCGCCCTGAACTGCGCCCACTGGCCGGCTCGGCCCACCGGCACCCCCCACCGCATCGAGGCGAAGGGTGCCGACCCGATCCTGGTGGTCGGCACCACCCGCGACCCTGCCACCCCGTACAAGTGGGCCGAGTCCCTGGCCGGCCAGCTCTCCTCCGGCACCCTTCTCACCTACCGCGGCGACGGCCACACGGCGTACGGCCGCGGCAGTGACTGCATCGACACGGCGATCAACACCTACCTCCTGGACGGCACCCCGCCGAGCGACGGCAAGCAGTGCTCCTGATCCCACCCGGCCCGCCACTGACCTGCGAAAACGGTCCAGAGTCGGGCTGGTACGGAGCACCCCCGGAAACTGTGTAGACTTGGCGACGCTGCTGATCGCACCATGGTGCGACAGGGTGTGCCGCCTTAGCTCAGTTGGCCAGAGCAACGCACTCGTAATGCGTAGGTCTCGGGTTCGAATCCCGAAGGCGGCTCCGTGAAAGCCCCAGGACTCACTCGCCGTGACCTGGGGCTTTTGCTTTTCTCGCTCCCTTTGTCGGCAGGCTAAGCCTCCTGGTGGAACGGCCCGTCGAGGCCCACCCGTTCAGGTGAACCGAAACCGCCGACGAGATCACCGCCCGGATCTGCCGCTACCGCACGTGTATCTCGGGACCGGATCACCAGCGCCAGTTCAGCATCCGCTGCGTCAGCCGGGCCTGGAGGACCGAGATGCCTCGGATCAGGGGGAAGCCGCCGATCTGGGCCGCGAAGACAACCGAGGAGTGGGCGAGCCAGGCGCCGGCCAGGGTGGGGCCGCCCCAGGACGTGTCGAAGAGGGAGTCCGCGCTGAAGGGGTGGCCGATGGCGCTGATCGCGTCGGGGCGCAGGAAGTAGAGATAGCCCATGTAGAAGCCCACCAGGAGCATGGCGGTGGCGACGAAGCACACCACCGCCGGGATCAGGACCGCGAAGCTGTGGCCGATCACGCGCAGGAAGCCGGGGGACTTGCCGGGCCTCGGGGAGTGCGCGAAGGCGTGACGGTCGGCCAGACGCACTTGCCAGCGCGCGGCGGTGCGGCCCAGGCCGATGAGGGCCATCGGCACGGCGATCAGGGCCAGAGGGAGGCTCGCCAGGCCGAAGGTGGCCGGGTCGCGCACCCACCGGCGCAGTAGTCCGTGGACCTCGAGAGAGCGGGGGTGGGCGAAGCCGGCCATGTCGATTCCTCGGTGCTTGGGGTCTGCCAACACCTCCACGGTAGAAAAACGGCCTTCTCAGGGCATCACCTGCGGGAGGGAGATGTCCCGTGATACTTCCGTATGACGCTTCTCGGGGGAAAAGACGCCAAGGGCACCGGACGGGGGTTTCGTCCGGTGCCCTTGGCGTCTTGAGGCGAGTGCGCCGGATCAGGCGCCGGCGGCGTCCATCTGCGCGGCCAGGCTCTTGGGGCGCATGTCCGTCCAGTTCTGCTCGACGTAGTCGAGGCACGCCTGGCGGGTGTCCTCGGCCAGGGCCACGGTCCAGCCGTCGGGGACCGCGACGAACGCCGGCCAGATCGAGTGCTGGCCCTCGTCGTTGGTCAGCACCAGGTAGCGGCCGTCATTGTCCTCGAAGGGGTTGCTCACTGTGTGCACCTCTCAGGTGTCGGGAAGGGGGTCAGTTTTCCAGTACGTAGCCGTCGCCCGGGCGGTAGGCGCGGGACCGGCGCAGATCCGTCATAACGAACGTGCGCTGCACATAGCGGTCCCGGCCGTCGTAGCGAGGTGTGAACGCGGTACGTCCGTGCACGGTGACTCGGTTGTCGACGATGGCGAGGTCGCCGGGCATGAGGTAGGCCGTGCGCGCGGTCGCGGCGAACAGGCGCTGCAGCTCCCCCAGGGCGTCGGCGGCGCGCGTGGTCAGCGGCTTGGTGGCCGCCAGGTCGACCCGCAGGTCCGGGTCCGACGGGTCGCCGAAGAGCACCGCGTGCGGTGGGGCGCTCGCGGTGCCGGCGCCGAACGACGGCGGGGGCGCCGTCTCGAACTCCGGGCTCGACAGGCACGCGCGGGTCGTGTCGTCGAGGAGCGGCAGGATCTCCCTGGTGCAGACCGTGCGCAGTCCCGCCCGGCGCTCGTGGTCCTCCCGCAGGCAGAGCAGCATGATGTACTCAGGGCGGTGCGGGTGGAAGGCGTTCTCATTGTGGAACGACAGCTCCACCGAGCCCGCGTTCCCCTGGAACTCCTCCTGCGCCGGGACCGGGACGACGTCCTGGACGAGCGCGCCGCTCTTCTCGGCCAGGAACGCGCCCGGGTCGCCGAGCGCGCAGGCCGTCAGCATGAGCAGGGCCGCAGGGACGGTGGCCGTCCGCTGGACCGAGCCGGGGACCGTCGGCGTTTCGGGCACCGTATCCGGGTCCACCGGGAGTCCGCCGAGGAGCATCGAGCCGCTGCTGCCGGAGTCGCGGCGGAAGTTGCTGAGGGACCTGCGGAAGGCGGCGGGTGTGTCGTGCAGGGCGTTGCGGGCAGCAGCCACCCAATCGGGGTCGTCGATGCGGTCCGTGGACAGGCCGCACAGTTGCTCGGCCAATGTGCCTAGGGCAGCGGAATCGACCGGATCAAGTACCAGGGCCGGTGCTCCGGCTTCCGTTCCAATAGTTGTTGACATTCCGAACCGCCCTCCACCGGGGAAAGTCTCCATACCGAATGCCGCACCCGGTGCCGATGGCACAGAAATTGTGATGCGGTAACAGTGCAGAAGTTAGTGAGTGTCACTTTCGAATCGATATCGCCGAGCCGATCAGCGGGTCGTGGCATGCTCCGGGCCGCTGTGGGAGCGCCGGTCGCCGAGCAGTTCGGGCAGGCCGATCACGATGGAGCGCAGCGCGTCGATCACGTTGGCCTCGCCGTACCGGGCGGCGAGTGCTCCGGAGACCAGGTGGAACTCCGTGCAGCCGCACACCACGCCTGTGCAGTCGTACCGCTGGACCAGGAGGTCGATGGTGGGCACGATGCCGGGCATCGGCCCGTGCAGCTTCATCCGGTACACCATCTGGTGCACCAACTCCTGGTCCCTGCTGTCCGGCAGGACGATCTGGCTCTCCACCGCGGGCCAGGAGGGCGCGTTCTGGAAGATGCGCGCCTCGCGCGATCCCGATGTGCACAGGAGCAGGAAGCGGCCCGGTGCCGAGACGAGTCCGTCCAGGGTGACGTCGACGAGGGACACCAGGTTCCGGCGCAGTACCGGTTCGACCTCGGGCAGGAAGTGGTGCGCGGTGAAGCAGGTGACCACGGTCGTGGTCGCGCCCTGCCTCGTCAGGCCCGCGAGGCGGGCGCAGAGGCGTTCCTTGAGGTAGTCGTCGACGCCGCTCCGGATGGCCCGGGTGCGGTCGGGGAACATCGGGTCGGAGTCCAACAGGATCCGGGGCATGTCCTGTTCGCGGTCCACGCGACGTTGCGCGTAGATGTTCTTGATGAACTCGGCCGAGGCCAGCGGCCCCATGCCGCCAAGGACGCCCAACACGCCGCGGTCACCCATTACGGCAGCCATCTGTCAATCAATCCTTCGGTCAGGCTCGCTCGTCGGGCCCTGCGGGCACCCGGTTCGGGGTCAGGAGCGGCGGCGGTACTGGCGGACGGCGAGCGGTGCGAAGATCGCTATGAGGAGCGTCAGCCAGCCGATCGCGCCGAACAGGTCGGACGTGGAGAGGCCACCGTTGAGGAGACCCCGGCAGGAGTCGATGACGAAGGTCGTCGGGTTGACCTCCGCGACCACCTGCAGCCAGCTCGGCAGGGTGTCGGTCGGCACGAACAGCGAGCTGGTGAACTGCAGCGGCATCATCCAGATGAAGCCGAGCGACTGCACGGTGCTCGGGTTGCGCAGGACGAGACCGATGTACGCCGACACCCAGCCGAGCGCCATGCCGTAGAACATCAGGAGCAGCACCGCGGCGGCGGCCGGCAGGACGCCGGTGTGCACGCGGAAGCCGATCGCGAACGCGAAGGCGAGCAGGAACACTTGGCCGATCAGGAGCCGGACCGTGTCGGACAGGACTCGTCCGGTCAGGACCGCGGAGCGCGCGATGGGCAGCGAACGGAAGCGGTCCATCACGCCCGTGCTGAAGTCCACGTTCAGGCCGACGCCCGTGGCCTGCGACGAGAAGCCGATGGCCTGCGCCATGATCCCCGGCATCAGGTACTGCAGGTAGTCGTCGCGGTTGTTCCCGATGGCGCCGCCGAGCAGGTAGACGAAGACGACGGTGAGCACCATCGGCATGACTACCGCGTCGACGAGCTGCTCCGGGTCGTTCATCACCTTGACGAGATTCCGTCGGGCAATGACCAGGGAATGGCGTGCCGCGGCAACCGGCGAGACTTTCCGACTCCGTTCGCCCACGCCGCTCCGCTCATTCGTCGGCACGGAAGTGATCGTCATCTTCTTCTCTGTCCGAAGTCGCCCTGAGCGGCCCATGGCGAGCCTTTCTCTGAGCACCTGCCGGGGACGGCTGGTCTGTCGGACCATAGGAGTCGGAGATATCGGTGGCATATCGCATCCATTTGTGCGGGGCTCCCACCGGGTCGATAAGGGCGCAATATTCCGGCTGCCTACCATCGGTCCTCGACCGGGCGCGCCGGTGCCGTCCGACGCGGAGAGGCCCGTCGGGCCGGCCGAGTTCCGGTACAGGAGGCCCCGATCATGTACGACGTCATCGTCGTCGGCGCCCGTTGCGCCGGTGCGCCGACAGCCATGCTCTTCTCCCGCAACGGCTATCGCGTCCTGCTCCTTGAGAAGGCGCGGTGGCCCAAGGACACGCTGTCCACGCACTACATCCACCAGCCCGGAGTGGCGCGCCTGGCCCGCTGGGGCGTCCTCGACGACGTGGTGGCCACCGGGTGCCCGCCCGTCGACCGTGTGACCTACCGGACCGAGGACATCCAACTGACCGGCTGCTCACAGCCGGTGGATGGCTTCCGCGCGGCGTACGCACCGCGAAGGCACCTGCTCGATCCGGTCCTGACGGGGGCAGCGATCAGGGCGGGCGTGGACTTCCAGGAGGGCTGCCAGGTCGAGGACGTCCTCACCTCCGACGACCGAGTCGTCGGGGTCCGCTACCGGACGCCCGGGGGAGGCGTGGTCGAGGAGCGTGCCCGCCTCGTCGTCGGAGCGGACGGCATGCGGTCCACCATCGCCGCGAAGGTGGGGGCGCCGATGACGGTTGAGGACCCCCGGCTCTCCTGCGCCTACTACAGCTACTGGGAGGGCGTGCCCGCCCACTTCGAGCTCGCCGAGGCGCCCTCGCGGTGGATCGGCACCCTGCCGACGAACGACGGCCTCACCCTGGTGGGCGCCTACTTCCCGCAGGCCGAGTTCGGCCGGGTCAAGGCGGACGCGTCGGCGGCGTACATCGAGAGTATTAGGGAGAACGCGCCCGCCCTGTACGAGCGGCTGCGGTCCGGGCGGCAGGTGGAGCGCCTGTACGGAACGGGCGAGCAGCAGAACTTCTTCCGCAAGGCGGCCGGGGCAGGCTGGGCCCTGGTCGGGGACGCCGGCCACCACAAGGACTCCATCACCGCCCGCGGCATGATGGACGCCTTCCTGCAGGCCGAGTTGCTCGCCGGACACGTCGGTTCCGACCTGCACGACGAGGTGCGGCTCACCGCGGGCCTCGCGCGCTATGAGCGGGATCGCGACGACCAGCTCATCGACGGCTACCAGGGCACTCTCACCGTCGCCGGGCTCTCCACGTCGCCCGAGCACCTCGCCATGCTGCGGGCCATCGCCCACGACCAGGACCTGGTGGACGGCTACTTCTCCACGCTCTCCGGCGCCATCGAGATCGACGACTTCTACACCGAGGAGCTCCTCGACCAGCTGGCGGTCTGATGCGGCGTCGTACTGGAGAGCTACAGGGCAAGAGCACTCCTGAGCGGGACGCACGCCACGGGGATGGATCATTACCGTTCTTCTCAGTGCTCAACTCCCGAGGAGGACAAGGAGAACATCCCTGATGCGAGCCCTACGGCCGGGTCGAGGCATACGCGCGGCCCTCGCAGCCGCGTTGATCGTGTTCCTTACCATCGCCGCGGTACGGCTCGACTCCTCGCCGATACCGGAACCGCCGCGGCTCGACGCGGTCCGGGCCGATACCCTCGCGGACCGCTACGACGCCAACCACCGGTACATCGCGGATGCCGCGCGTGCGGCCCGACAACTCGGGGACGACGGCCGGGCCCAGCGCCTCGCGGCCTTCGACGCACCCGGCAGGCAATTCCTCTCCTTCGACGCGCGCGGCGACGGGCAGGCGGTGGAGGTGCTCGGGGACCTCGCGCGCGCCGACCACGTGGTGGTCATGGTCCCGGGGTCGGACACGACCCTTGACACCTACGATCACTTCGGTGCCCCGTGGGCTTCCCTGCACGGGGCGGCCGAATCGCTCTCCGCCGAAACACGCCGACTTGACCCCGACGGCAAGGTCGCCGTGGTCGCCTGGTTCGGCTACCCCGCGCCCCGCACCCTCAGCACCGACATCGTGACCACGAGCCGCGCGGAGGACGGCGGCCCCCGGCTCCGGTCCCTGCTCGGCTCCGTCCGGAAGATCAACCCCTCGGCCCAGGTCGCGATGTTGTGCCACTCCTACGGGACGGCGGTGTGCGCTTCTGCGCTGAGCGGCACGGCCGACAGGACCCGGCCGAACCTGAAGGACGTGGCCTTCCTCGGTAGTCCGGGCGTGATCGTACGATCCGCATCGGACCTGCGGACCTCCGCCAGGGTGTGGGCGGGCCGTGGCGCACAGGACTGGATCGCGGGGGTGCCCCACACGAGCGTGGCCGCCTTCGGCGTGACGGTCGGGCTCGGAACGGACCCGACGTCATACGACTTCGGTGCCCGGGACTTCGGCGCCGGCGCCGGCGGCCACAGCGACTACTTCAAGCCGGGCAGTGCCGCGCTGCGCCACCTGGCGCTGATCGGAATCGGAAAGGACCCGAAGGCCGCCCATGTCTGACCTCGACCTGCGGACAAGGGCCGCGCGGACGGACGAGCAGGCCGTCCGCCCGAGCACCGTCGTCCCGACTCGGAAGTCCGGTCGAATACGCGAGTGGGTGCGGCGCACCGACGCCACGACCCCGTCCGACCGAGACCGGTCCGTCGACGCACTCGCGGCGCTCGCCGTCCTCGGCGTGGTCGTCGGCAACTGGCTGGTGAGCGCCGTGGTCCGGTACGCCAACGACCGTCTCCTGGGGGCAAGTCCGCAGGGTGGAGCGTCCGTGTTCGCCCCGGTGTCCTGGGCCCTTTCGACCCTCCCGGTCTTCTTCCTGGCCGGCGGGTACGTCGCGGCGAAGGCCTACGACTCGGCCCGCTCGCGTGGGACCGGCTACCGTGACTGGCTGAGCGGGCGGACGAAACGGTGCTTCGGGCCGGTGACCCCCGTGCTGCAGCTGTGGGCCCTGGTGGTGGTCGGCCTCTTCGCCTTCGACATCTCCCACGAGACGATCCGGACACTGCTCACGGTGGCCCTCACCCCGCTGTGGTTCCTGCTGGTGCTCGGACTGCTCACGGCCGCGACCCCGCTCGCCCTTCGTGCCGGGGCGTGGGGCGCGGTGGCGGGATGCGTGCTTGTCGCCGCCCTCGACGCGGCCCACGCGATGCTCCCGGGCAGTGGCCTGCCGGCGCAGGCACAGGGGTTGAACGTGATCGTCGGCTGGTGGGTGCCGTTCTCTATCGGTGTGTACTGGGCGGCCGGAGGCTTCAGCCGGCGGCGCCCCGCGCTCCTGATGCTCGTCGGCGGCGGCCTGTGCACACTCGCCCTGGTCCTGTGGGGGCCCTACTCCGCCCACCCGGTGGACCTCTTGAGCCAGGGCGCCTCCGCTCTCCGCCCGGTGGCCCTGCCTGCTGTGGCCTTCGGCGTGGCCCAGTGCGGAGCGGCTCTTGTGCTGCGGTCCGCGCTGCGCCGGGCGGTGCGGCCGTCCCTGTCCGCCAACGAGCGCCTCACCGTGGGCAATGTGCTGTGGACGGTGGTCGTGACGCTCAACTTCTCGGCCATCGCCGTCTTGGTATGGCACCAGACGGCTCTGCTCCTGGTCACCGTCGCGGGCCTGGGCAGCGGTCGACTGCTTCCCGGCCTGCACATCCCGGCGGAACATCTGGGATGGCTGCTCGCCCGGGCCGCGTGGCTCCCGGTGTTCGCCGTCGTGCTCGTCGCGCTTCTCACGCTGTTCAACGGGGCGCGGAAACCGCATCCGAGGAGGAACTCGCACTTTGTTGCGAATTCCCAATATCGGATTGAAAACGATCAAGGATAAGATGCCTGACGGACTTTTCCTGGCTAATTTCAATGCAGTGGGCGCATGTGCCGAAATCTTCCCAGGGGGAAACATGAAAAAATTTCCGATCGAATACATTGGTGAACTTTACGAGAAGTACGCAGATTCCCTGGGAAAGGTGCGTGACACTCAGCGCGACCTCCTCCGGGAGCGCGGGAGTTCGATGAAGGCGCAGCTCGACGACCTCGAAGCCGAGATAACGTATCTCATGCTGCGTGAGCTGCGTCCCGAAAAGGTCGTGGAAATCGGGACGTTCTACGGGTGGTCCACCATGTGGATCCTGAGCGCCCTCAGGGACAATGGCACCGGGCACCTCTATTCCTTCGACATCGTCGACAACGTTGTGCACAATGTGCCCGATGAGCTGTCCCGGGGCCGCTGGACCTTCACCCGGGGTGACGCGCGCACCAACCTGCCCAAGATCCCGTCGGACGTGGACTACCTGTTCATCGACGCGGACCACGGGGCGCGGTTCGCCCGCTGGTACATCGAGAACCTCTTCCCCGCGGTGCCGCCGAAGACTTTCACCAGCGTTCACGACGTGTACCACGGCCGTCGGCCGAAGCCGTTCAGCGAGGGATCCGTCCTCGTCAAGTGGCTGGCCGAGCAGAACGTCGACTTCTTCACGCCGTCGACGGCCAAGGCCCCGCAGGTCGAGGCCAGGCTCTCGGCGGTGAAGAAGCGGGTCGGTCTCGGTGCGCCGGTCAGGACCAGCCGGCACAACCCGATGATCTTCTTCAACCTGCCGTAGCAGCACGAGCCGACGAGCCCAACCGGGATGAGCTCCCGGCTGGGCTGTGTCGTGTGTGCTCGGCGGGGGGTGTGCGGCCGTGCGGGTTTCCCATTTGTCCTACGGGCAGTGCTTCCTGCGGGGGAATTAGGGACCGCAGAGGCAATTATTCCTGCGCCGATCCTCCAAGCTCATCGTCCTCGATCCGGCCCGGCCCGCCGTGAGGAAATTGCGGAGCCTTGGTGGACTCCGGCACAGAGGGTTCCATTCGGACCGTCAAGGTATCGCAAATTCTCTCCGGAACGCGGGCTGACTGCGTGTTAGCCTACGCGGCGCCGGGGTGGACATCTGGCCTGAATTAGGCGCCCCCTTCGGGGATGGTCACTCACGGGAGTCGTTCACTGGCAGTAACGAAATATTGCATGGGGGAAACGATGACTGTTCAGCTGGAATTTCGTTTGCTGGGTCCGTTGGAAGTGCTCGCCGATGGCCAGCCGGTGGCCGTCGGCGGGCCACGCCAGCGCACGGTGCTTGCCGTACTCGCGCTTTCCCCCGACCGGATCGTCTCCGTGGACAGCCTCATGGAAGCGCTCTGGAACGGTGAGCCGCCGACCACGGGCCGGACCCAGGTGGCGATCTGCATCGCGAGCCTGCGGAAGATCTTCAGATCCGTCGGCTGCCGCGACGAGGTGATAGCCACTCAGGCGCCGGGCTACGTCCTGCGTGGCGACGGGCACCTCAACGACGTGGTCCAGTTCGAACGACTCGTGGCCCAGGTTCAGCGGGAAGCGGGCGCCGTGGAGTCGGCCGCCCTCCTGGAAGAGGCGATGGGCCTCTGGCGCGGACCGGTGCTCGCGGGGGTCTCGGGGCATCTGGCGGAGGCCTGGGCGGTGCGCCTGGAGGAGCAGCGGCTCGCGGCGTACGAGCAACAGGCAGGACTCCAACTCGAGTTGGGAAAGCACCGGCTCATGATCGGTGAACTGTCCGCGCTCGTGCGGGAACACCCGCTGCGGGAGCAGGCCCGCGCACATCTGATGCTGGCGCAGTACCGCTTGGGGCGACGGGCGGATGCCCTGCAGACCTTCCGCGAGGGCTGGCGCATCTCCGTCGACGCTTTCGGCATGGAACTGGGGCCCACACTACGTGAGTTGCACGACAGGATCCTGAGGGACGACCCTGGGCTCATGCCGGTGCACACCGTGCCGGCCATAGCCAACTCTCTAGTGGCGCCCGCTCAACTACCGGCTGATGTCAGTGCGTTCGTCGGACGGGAAGCCGAGTTCGAACTACTCGACGGCCTCCTTGACGTCAGCGCGGAGAGCTCGTCGCTTGCCGTGGGCATCATCCATGGACCCGCCGGGGTCGGGAAGAGCGGCCTCGCGGTGCGCTGGGCGGACCGCACCGCGGACTCCTTCCCCGACGGGCAGCTCTTCGCAGACCTCAGCGGCAACGGCAGCGGACCCGTCCGCACCGGCGACGTACTCGGCGGATTCCTGCAGGCGTTGGGCGTGCCGAGCGCAGAGATACCCAGCGGCCTGAACGAGCGGGCCGCACTGTTCCGCAGCGTTCTGCGCGGTCGGCGGGTCCTCGTGCTGCTCGACAACGCCGAGTCCAGCGCCCAGATCCAGCCTCTGCTTCCCGGCAACCGGGAGTGCTGTCTCCTGGTGACCAGCAGAGGCCAACTGAGTGAACTGCTCAGCAAGTACGGTCCCTTACAGCTCTCCCTGAAGGCCCTTGACATGTCGTCCGCTGTCCAACTCCTGGGCGCGGTGGCCGGTCAGGAACGGGTGGCCGCGGAGCCGGGCGCCGCCGAGCAACTCGTTGAACTATGCGACCGGTTGCCCCTCGCCCTGCACCTCGCCGCAGCGCGTCTCGCGTCCCGGCCGCACTGGACGATCCGGCATCTGGTCGACCGCTTCGCGGACGAGGACCGTCGGCTCGACGAGCTCAGTCGCGATGAGCAGGGGGTGCGGGCCAGTTACGACGCCAGTTACCGCAGGCTCAGCTCCTGGGCCGCCCTGCTGTACCAGCGACTTGGGGAGCATCGCATGTCGTGCTTCTCCGTGAAGTCGGGGGCGACCCTGATGCGCACCACCCAGATCGGTGCGGAACAGCTCGTGGACGAACTGGTCGACGCGCGTCTGGTGGACGTCGCGGCGTCCGGCCTGGGCAAGGAGACTATCTACCGGCTGTTCGGCCTTCGTCTGCTGCACGCAAGGGAGCAGGCGAACCGGCATCCGGAGCTGCCCCTGGACGGCGGAGACCAGACCGCTGCGGGTGCCGGTACGGGTGCCGGTACGGGTGAAGAGCACGGCCACGCCGCGGACTTCGCCCTCTACCGCATCGCGGCGCCGTGGCAGCAAGCGCCCTGCCTGTCCCCCGCCGTGCAGGCCTAGGCGTGAACGATGCGACGTATCAGATGGGTCAATGGACTTCAGAGAGGTGAACAGGGTGGGCAGTGAGGCGAACGCCCTCGCACAGAAGTGGTTCAGGCGGTTCAAGCCGGTGGACCGACCGACGCTGAGGCTGGTGTGCTTCCCGCACGCAGGGGGCGCCGCGAGCGCGTTCCGGTCGTGGCCCGACAGGGTCCCCGCCGATGTCGAGGTACTCGCGGTGCGCTACCCCGGGCGGCAGGACCGGTTCCTCGAGGACTGCGTCGATGCGATGGACGAGCTCGCGGGCGCGATCACCGCCGCCCTGGAGCCCTACGTCGCGCAGCCGTTGGCCTTCTTCGGGCACAGCATGGGTGCCTCGGTCGCCTATGAGGTCGCTGCGCGGACGTGGCGCGCGCACGGGCGAGGGCCGGTCCGGCTCTTCGTGTCGTCGCAGACGGCGCCGCACCGGATGCGCGACCGCTTTGCGCACCTGATGGACGACGAGGCACTGGTCGAGGAGGTCCGCCGCCTCGGGGGAGTGGACGGCGAGGCCCTGGCGGACCCGGACGTGCGCGAGCTCGTGCTCCCGGCCATCCGTGCGGACTTCAAGCTGTCTTCGGGCTACCGGCCCGAGGCGCCGGAGCGCCTGGACATGCCGGTCGTCGCCTACGTCGGGGAGAAGGACCCCGACGTCACCGCCACCGACCTGGCGGCTTGGGCCGACGTAAGCGGAGCCGGATTTCGCCGGCACGTGTTCCCTGGTGACCACTTCTACCTGGTCACCGAAGAGAGCGCCCTGGTGGCCGATGTGGTCGACCACCTGGGCCTTCCGCAACTCCGCCGCTGACACAGGGTCAGGAGCGCGCCGCCCGGAATTTGCCCATCCATTCCGGGCGGCCACCGATAAAACTCGGCCAATACGAGTCCGATAAATGCGGGCGATAGCCTGTGATCATTATTGGCCGTGTTTTGCGGGAGGTGCGGCGTGTCGGAAATTCGAATTGCCATGGCCCGGAAATGGATGGATGAATTCCTGGTACATCCCCACCCCGAACTCGGCCGGGAGGGGGATGTCTGCCCGTTTATGTCCCGGTCGCTTTCGGAGGGGCATGCCAAGCTGCTGCCGTTCGACGCCCGTGAGGGTCTGACGGCGCTGCTTGCATTAATCGGAGAACTGCGCTCGGAGCTGGAACGGCGGGGCGAGTCGGCCGGAAACAGGCGCGCGTACCTCACCTCGGTGATCGTGCCGCACGGCCTGCCGGACGACGAGATAGTCGCGCTGATCGCACGCGCGCACGGCGAGTTGAAGGGCGATTTCGTCGAACGGGGTCTGATGCTGGGCGAGTTCTGGCCCAGGCACGATGTGGCGGGCCTGCACAACGAGGCCTTCCGGCCGCTCGACAGCCCGCTGCCGCTGTTGGCCATGCGTCACATGATGCTCACCGACCTGGCCTTCCTCAGCGGCGACCACGTGGATCCCGAGGCGCAGCTGACGTATCTGAAGCATTTCCGGCGGCTGTTCGGCGACACCCTCACGGGCAGCTGGCCAAGCCGCCTGGAGAGCGCCGAGGAAGCGGCCCGCCGGGCGTACGACAGCGCTTCGATATGACCACGGACGCCACGGCCGACCCGGTGGACCTGACCGCCGAGGCCGAGCGGTTGCAGCTCCTCGCGAGCCCTGTGCCTGGCCGGGTCCTTTACGTCCTGTCCGAGCTGCGGGTGCCCGACGCCCTGCTCGACGGGCCGTTCACCGCCGCTCGGCTGGCCGCCATGGTGGGTGCGGAGGAGGGCGCTCTCACCCGGGTCCTGCGGATCGCCGCGCAGCTCGACGTGGTCGAGGAGGTGACGGCCGGCAGGTGGGGCCTGCGCCCCGCCGGTCGGCTCCTGTGCGACGGCACGGGGGGCGGGCTGCGCGCCGAGTTCGCCGACAACGACCTGTTCGCCCTGTGGACGGGCTTTCTGCACAGCGTGCGGACCGGGGAGTCCTGCTACAAGGAGGTCTTCGGCAGCACTCTGTTTGAGCGGCTGAGCGAGAAGCCTGCGGAGCGGCAGCTCTTCCATCAGCACATGCACGAACGCGCTCACTTGGTGTACCCGCCCCTGGTGCGATCTGCGCTCTGGCCGGACACGGGTGTCCTCGTGGATCTGGGCGGCGGGACCGGCGGGCTCCTTGAGCAGCTGCTCGCGGAGCGCCCCGGCCTGTCGGGTGTGCTGCACGACCTGCCGGAAGTCCTTGAGCTCTCGCCCCTGCCGAACGTCCCCCAACTGGCCGGAAGGGTGCGGCTCACGCCCGGGGACGTCTTCTCCGGGGAGCTACCGCCCGGGGATGTGTACGTGCTGGCCAGCGTCCTGCACGACTGGCCCGAGGCGCAGGCCGTGGAGATGCTCACCAACTGCCGGGCCGTCTGCGGTCCGGGGACCCGGCTCCTTGTGGTGGACCGGGTGCTTCCGGAGCAGGGTGGCGGCCTCGCGGTCCACAACGATCTGTTGATGCTCGCCGCCGTTGGCGGACGGGAACGCACCATGACCGAGTGGCGCGTTCTGGCCGGCCGGTGTGGCTTTGAGATCAACGTCGTCGAAGGGGCACCGGAAACGGACCTCTCGATCCTGGAATTCCGGCCCGGCTGACCCGCTGACCTGTCGATCGGCAGACCCCTGTCGGACGGGAATTCACCCAAAATTACTTGAAATGTGGCCCCTCCTCCGGTCGCCATGTCCTCGGCCGTATCCGCCGGATTCCGTCCGGCGGATAGGCGGGACCGGGGGCCGGGCGGACGTGTGTGAGGAGTTAGTGGCATGGACGGGGTATTCGACCTGCGCGCCGAGTTCGAGAACGGCGCCCTGGGAAATCAGCCCGCGCAGGTCGAACTGCCGCGGCAGAAGGCGACCGGCGAGTGCGGTGGCGCGGTCCCGGTGAGCCTCGGCGCGGATGTGCGGGGCCGCGCGGCCGCACTTGCCGAGCAGGCCGGCCGCGGCCTCGACACGGTCCTTGTGGCGTCGATCGCCGTGCTGCTCAACCGCGTTGGCGCAGGCAACGACCTGGCCATCGGGTCTGCCGAGGGCGGCCGGGACCCCGTGTTCGTGCGGGCCGACACCTCGGGTTGCCCCGCCTTCCGTGAGCTGCTCGACCGGCTGGGCGAGGCGGACCCGGTGGCTTGCGGCGAGCTGACCGAACCGGCTGAGGGCGGCCTTCGGATACCCGAGGTCGTCCTCGCCCCGGGGGAGGGCTCCCGGGGCGAGACCCAGGGCCTCCGATGGGAGCTGTCCCGCACTGCTGACGCCCTCAGCGGCCAGGTCCGTTACGCCGCCGACCTGTTCGACCACGCCACCGCCAGGACCCTGGTGGACCGCTGGGTGCGGCTGCTCACGGCGGCGCTCGACGCACCGGACGCCCCCATCGGCGACCTGGACGCGCTTTCCGGCGAGGAGCGTCGGCAGCTGACCACCGACTGGCAGGGTGCCGTGCACACGGCGCCGGCGCCGCTACTGCCCGAGCTCTTCGCCGAGCAGGCCCGACGCGCCCCGCACGCGCCGGCCGTCCGCTTCGGCGCCGAGGAGCTCAACTACGCGGAGCTCGACCGGCGGGTCAACCGGCTCGCCCGGCACCTGATGGCGCAAGGGGCCGCGCCCGAGCGGATCGTCGCCGTGGCCCTGCCGCGCTCCACCGACCTCGTCGTCGCGCTGCTCGCGGTGCTCAAGGCGGGCGCCGCATATCTGCCGGTGGACACCGAGTACCCGCGTGAGCGCATCGCGTTCATGCTGGCCGACTCGGAACCCCTCCTGGTCCTGACCGAGCGGAGCACCGAGGAGCGCCTTCCGGCGGACGCCTCCTGCCCGCGCCTGGTTCTCGACGCGCCGGACACCGTGGCCGCGCTCGCCGCCTGCCCCGACACCGATCCGGGCGTGCGACTCGACGGCCGCCACACCGCGTACACCATCTACACCTCGGGCTCGACCGGCACGCCCAAGGGCGTCGTCATCGAACACCGCTCCCTCGCCGACTACCTGGGCTGGTCACTGCGGACGTATCCGAGCATCGTCGGCGAGTCCCTGTGGCACTCGTCCGTCTCCTTCGACATGACGGTGACGTCGCTGTGGGCGCCTCTCGCGGCCGGTGGCTGTGTGCATGTGGCGAGCATGACCGACGGCCGGGCGAAGGGTGTTTCGTGCACCTTCCTCAAGGCGACCCCCAGCCACCTGCCACTCCTCGGCACCCTGCCCGAGGGCTTCTCGCCGACGCAGGAGCTGATGTTCGGCGGCGAGGCGCTGCGCGGCGACGCCCTGCGCGAGTGGCGTGTACGCCACCCCTCCGTCACCGTCCTGAACGTGTACGGGCCCACCGAGGTGACCGTCAACGCTGCCGAGTACCGGGTCGAGCCCGGTGCGCACATTCCGTCAGGTACGCTGCCGCTCGGCCGCCCGATGGACAACACCCGTATCCACGTGCTTGATGAGGTGCTGCGCCCGGCGGTGCCGGGCACTGCCGGAGAGATCTACATCGCGGGCGACTGCCTGGCGCGCGGCTACATCAACCGCCCCTCGCTGACCGCCGGACGCTTCATCGCCGACCCGTACGGGGCGCCCGGCGACCGCATGTACCGCACCGGCGACCTGGGCCGCTGGACGGCCGAGGGGATCCTGGAGTTCGTGGGCCGGGTCGACGACCAGGTGAAGGTGCGCGGCTACCGCATCGAGCTCGGCGAGATCGAGTCCGTACTCGACGGGCACCCCGAGGTCGCCGCGGTCGCCGTCGTGGTGCGCGAGGACCGGCCCGGCGACCGGCGGCTCGTCGGCTATGTGACGGCCGCCCCGGGGGCCACGCCCGAACAGTCCGGGCTGCGCGCCCATGTGGCGGACCGGCTGCCCGACTACATGGTGCCCGGCACTTTCGTGGTGCTCGATGCGCTGCCGCTGACCGCCAACGGCAAGCTCGACCGGCGTGCCCTTCCGGTGCCCGTCGCCACCGTCGACCCCACCGGGCGGGCCCCGCGCACCGAGCGCGAGGCGGTTTTGTGCCGGTTGTTCGCCGATGTGCTCGGCGTCCCCTCGGTCACCATCGACGCCCACTTCTTCGAGCTGGGCGGCGACTCCCTGCTCGCGACCCGGCTCGTCGGCAGGATCCGTGCCGAGCTGGACATCGAGGTGCCCCTGCGCGCCCTGTTCGAGACGCCCCGAATCGCCGAACTCGACGCCCGGCTGGACCAGTGGGAGCGGGTGTGGCCGGGGCCGGCCGAGCCCGCGCCGCGCCCGGAGCGCATCCCGCTGACCGGCGGGCAGAGTGGACTGTGGTTCCTGCGCCGCCTCGAGGGGCCGAGCGCCACCTACAACCTGCCCTTCGCGCTGCGCCTCACCGGCCGCGTGGAGGTGCCCGCGCTGCGCGCCGCCCTGGCGGATGTGTCGGCCCGTCACGAGCCGCTGCGCACGGTCTACCCCGAGGTCGGAGGTGAGCCGTATCAGCGTGTCCTGGACGAGGCGGCGCCCGACCTGGCCGTGGAGAACGTATCGCCGCTGGAACTGCCCGCCGCCCTCGCGCGTGCGGCGGCCCACCACTTCGACTTCACGGACCGGCCGCCCTTCAGGGCCACGCTGTTCTCGACCGGCGCCGACGAGGCCGTACTCCTGCTCCTCTCGCATCACATCGCTTCCGACGGACTTTCGGAACAGCCGTTGCTCGACGACCTGTTGACCGCATACGGCGCCCGGTGCGCAGGCGGGGCCCCGCAGTGGGCCGCGCTGCCCGCGCAGTACATGGACCATGTCCTGGAGCAGCGCCGCAGGCTCGGTGACCCTGAGCAGCAAGGCAGCCGTTCCGCCGAGCAACTGGCCTACTGGTGTGAGACGTTGGCCGGTGCCCCGGGGCTCCTTGAGCTGCCCACCGACCGGCCCCGTCCCCCCGTCGCAGGCCATCGCGGCGCCCGGGTCGCCTTCCGTGTCCCCGCAGAACTGCACCGCGACATGGCGCTGGTCGCGCGCCGGACGGGCAGCACCGTCTTCATGGTCGCTCAGGCCGCGATCGCCACCCTCCTTCAGCGGATGGGCGCGGGCGACGACATCCCCATGGGGACCGCGTCCGCCGGACGTATCGACGAGTCGCTCGACGGCCTGGTCGGAAATTTCGTCAACACCCTCGTGCTGCGGACCCGGACGGGCGGAGATCCGAGCTTCGCGACGCTGCTCACCCGGGTTGCCGAGTCCAATCTGGCCGCCTACTCGCACGCGGAGCTGCCCTTCGAGCGGCTCGTGGAGGAACTCAGCCCTCAGCGCTCGCTGGCCCATCACCCCCTCTACCAGGTGATGCTCACGCACGAGAACACCGTGCGCGTCGACCACGACGTCGCCGGTCTCGACGTTGCCGTCCACCGGGGCGTGCACACCGGAGCGGCCAAGGTGGACCTGAGCTTCTTCCTGCGCGAGGAGCAGGACGACAACGCCGAACCCGCCGGTCTGGACGGTCGGCTCGAGTACGCCGAGGACCTGTTCGACGCGCGGACCGCCGAGCTTCTGGCCGCCCGTCTGGTGCGCCTGCTCGCGTCGGCCGTCGCGGACCCGGAGCTGCCCATCGCGAGCCTCGACATGCTCGACGCCGACGAGCGCCGTCAGTTGCTCGACGACTGGAACGCCACCGATCACCCTGTTCCGGGCCTTTCGCTCCCGGACCAGTTTGAGCTGCAGGTGGATCGCACGCCCGACGCCGTGGCCGTGGTCGCGGGGGGCGCGAGCCTGACGTATCGGGAGCTCGACGAGCGTGCCAACGCGCTCGCCCGGCTCCTGCTCGCGCGAGGCGTGAAGCCCGAGCGGTTCGTCGCTGTGGCGGTCCCGAAGTCCCTGGAGCTCGTGGTCACGCTGCTCGCCGTGGTGAAGGCGGGCGGCGCCTATCTGCCGCTCGACCCGGCCTACCCGGCCGACCGCCTCCGCTTCATGCTCGACGACACCGCGCCCGTGCTGACGGTCACCAGCGACGGCACCCTGGACGGCGTTCCGGGCGAGGAGCCCCGGCTCGCGCTCGACGACCCGGAGACCCTGGCGGAGCTGGCCGCCGCGTCGTGCGACCGGCCCAAGCGGCACCTCAGCACCCGCAACCCGGCTTTCGTCATCTACACCTCCGGTTCCACCGGCCGGCCCAAGGGCGTCGTCGTCGAGCACCGCTCGCTCGACGCCTACCTGGCCTGGGCCCGGCACGCCTACCCCGGCACCGCGGACAGCGCGCTCGTGCACTCGCCGGTTTCCTTCGACCTCACGGTGACGGGCCTGTTCGCGCCGCTGACATCGGGCGGCTCCGCGTACCTGGTGGACCTGGACGGCGCCACCGGCGCGGACGAACCGCCCCGCCCCGCCTTCGTCAAGGCGACGCCGAGCCACCTCCCGCTCCTCGTCTCGCTGCCCGACGGATTCTCGCCCGACGGCGAACTGGTCCTGGGCGGCGAGTCGTTGATGGGCGAGGTCCTCGACGAGTGGCGCGCCCGTCACCCCCGTGCGACCGTGATCAACGAGTACGGGCCGACCGAGACGACGGTCGGCTGCACCGAGTACCGGATCGCCCCCGGGGACTTTGTGCAGTCCGGTGTCGTGACCATCGGGCGCCCCGTCTGGAACACCCGCATGTATGTCCTCGACCGGGCGCTGCAGCCCGTTCCGACGGGCGTCGTCGGCGAGCTCTACATCGCGGGGTCCCTGGTGACCCGCGGCTACCTGAACCGTCCGGGTCTCAACGCGCAGCGCTTCGTGGCCGATCCGCACGGCGCCCCCGGATCCCGCATGTATCGCTCCGGTGACCTCGGCCGCCGGCGGTCCGACGGGCAGTTGGAGTTCGTCGGCCGCGTCGACGACCAGGTGAAGGTCCGCGGCTTCCGTATCGAGCTCGGCGAGATCGAGGCAGTGGTCGGCGGGCACCCTGACGTCGCGCAGTGCGCTGTCATCGTCCGCGAGGACCGGCCCGGCGACAAGCGCATCGTGGCGTACGTCGTGCCCGCGCCCGGCACCGTACCGCTCGAGGCCGTCCTGAGCACGCACACCGCCGAGCGCATCCCCGAGTACATGGCCCCCAACGCCTTCGTGCTCCTGGACGAACTGCCGCTGACCGCTAACCGGAAGCTGGACCGCAAGTCCCTGCCCGCACCCGAGTACGGGGCGGCCCCGGAGATGCGCCGCGCGCCGCGCACCGCCGCGGAGGAGATCGTCTGCGGTCTCTTCGCCGAGCTGCTGGGCCTGCCGCAGGTCGGCGCGGACGAGAACTTCTTCGACCTGGGCGGCCACTCGCTGCTCGCCACCCGTCTGGTCAGCCGGATGCGGTCGGTCTTCGGCATCGAGATGGGTGTGCGTGATCTCTTCGAGGCGACGACCCCTGCGCGTATCGCGGAACGCATCGGCGCCGCCGCCGGCGGCCGCCGGAAGCCGAAGCCGCTGCCGCGCCCCGACCTGGTGCCGCTGTCCCACGCTCAGCAGGGCGTGTGGTTCCTGCACCGCCTGAATGAGCAGGACCCCACCTACAACATCCCGTCGATGATTCGCCTCTCCGGTACCGTCGACAGGGACGCCCTGTGGCGGTCCTTCCAGGACGTGGTGGCCCGCCACGAGGTCCTGCGCACCCGCTTCCCTCTCCACGACGGGGAGCCCCACCAGGAGGTAATCGACGCCGAAGGGCTCGCCCCGGTGCTGTCCTTCGTGGACATCGCCGCCGGTGAACTCGAAGCAGCTGTCCTGGAGTTCGGCCACCGCCCCTTCCGCCTCGCCGATGCGCTGCCGGTGCGCGCCTGCCTGTTCTCGGCGAGCCCCACCGAGCACGTACTCCTCGCCGTGGTGCACCACATCGCCAGTGACGGCTGGTCGATGGCCCCGCTGATGGCGGACCTCGCACACGCCTACTCGGCGCGCACCCGGGGAGGCGCGCCCGGCTGGGACCAGCTGCCGGTGCAGTACGTGGACTACACGCTGTGGCAGCGAGAGCTGCTCGGCTCCGAGAACGACCCGGGCAGCGCACTCTCAGGGCAACTCGCGTACTGGAAAGATCAGTTGAAGGGTCTCCCCGAGTGCCTTGAACTGCCCACCGACCGTCCGCGTCCCGCCGTCGCGAGCCACCGCGGCGACATGTTCTCCGTGCGGATCGACCCGGAGCTGCACTGCGCGGTGGTCGCAGCCGCGCACCGGGCGGGCGTCACCGTGTTCATGGTCGCGCACGCGGCCTTCGCCGCCCTGCTCACCCGCCTCGGCGCGGGCACGGACGTCCCGATCGGGACCGTGGTCGCGGGCCGCACGGACGAGGCACTCGACGACCTGGTCGGGTTCTTCGTGAACACCCTCGTTCTGCGCACGGACACCTCGGGCAACCCGACCTTCCGCGACCTGCTCGCCCGTGTGCGGGAGGCCGACCTGGCCGGATACGCGCACGGCGACGTGCCGTTCGAGCGGCTCGTCGAGGTCGCCAACCCGACTCGCTCGCTCGCTCATTCGCCGCTGTTCCAGGTGACGCTGGGCGTCCAGAACTACGAGACCGCGGACGTCACCATGCCCGGCCTCCAGGTCGGCACACCCGAGGTCGACCTCGCGGCCGCCAAGTACGATCTGATGCTCTTCCTCGAGGAGCAGCACTCGGCGGACCGCGCGCCGGCCGGGATCAGGATGGATGTCAAGTACGCGACGGACCTGTTCGACCGGGACACCGTCGAGCGCCTCACGGAGCGCTTCATCCGGCTCCTCGGCACGGCACTCGCCGACATCGAGACGCCATTGGACCAGCTGCCCGTGCTGCTGCCGGCCGAGCGGCGAGAGCTCACCCAGGTGTGGGGTTTTGGCGGTCCGGTTCCCGAAGGCGCCGTGCTGTCCGAGCTGTTCGAGGAGCAGGTACGGACCGCGCCCGAGAGCGTGGCGGTGGAGTGCGCCGGTGAAGTGTACTCGTACGCCGAGGTGAACGAACGGGCCAACCGTCTCGCAAGGCTCCTTGTGGCGCGGGGAGTGGGGGCGGAGGACATCGTGGCCCTCGCGGTGCCGCGGTCCCTGGAGATGGTGGTCTCCGTCCTCGCGGTCGCGAAGACCGGTGCCGCCTTCCTGCCGGTGGACCCGGAGTATCCGGCGGACCGCGTGGCGTTCATGGTCGGGGACGCGCGCCCGGTCGTGGGCGTGGCGCTGTCGCGCGTCGCGGGTGTCTTCGAGGGCGTGGACCTGCCGTCCCTGATCCTTGACGAGCCGGCCGTCAAGGGGGAGTTGGCAGGTCTGTCGGGCTCCGGCCTCACGGCGGACGAGCGCCGGGGGCTGCTGACCGTGGGCAGCGCGGCGTACGTGATCTACACGTCGGGTTCGACGGGCCGTCCCAAGGGCGTCGTCGTCACGCACGCCGGACTGGCCGGCCTGCTTGCCAATCAGGTGGAGTCCTACGGGGCCGACCGGCGCTCCCGCGTCATGCAGTTCGTGTCGCAGAGCTTCGACGTGTCCATCTCGGAGCTGTGCCTGTCGGTGCTCTCCGGGGCCTGCCTTGTGGTGCCGCAAGGGGCTCTGGCAGGCGAGGAGCTGGCCGCGTTCCTTTCGGAGCACGCCATCACCCACGCGATCCTGCCGTCGGCCGTACTGGCCGGCCTTCCCCGCATGGAACTGCCTGCCCTGGAGACCTTTGTCGTCGGTGGCGAGTCGCCGTCGGTCGAGGTCATCGACCACTGGAGCCGGGGCCGCCGCATCGTCAACGGTTACGGGCCGACCGAGGCGACGGTGTGTGTGACGGCGAGCGGCGCCCTGGTCGCCGGTGAGCCGGTGTCGATCGGTCGGCCGCTGCCTGGTGTGGAGCTGTATGTCCTGGGTGCCGGGCTGGAGTTGCTGGCGCCGGGTGTCGTGGGTGAGTTGTATGTCTCCGGGGCGGGTCTTGCCCGTGGCTATCTGGGGCGGGCCTCGCTGACGGCCGAGCGGTTTGTGGCTGATCCGTTCGGGGTTGCGGGCACGCGCATGTACCGGACCGGTGACCTGGTGCGGTGGCGTGCGGACGGTCGGCTGGAGTTCGTGGGCCGTGCCGACGGTCAGGTGAAGATTCGTGGCTTCCGCGTGGAGCTCGGCGAGGTCGAATCGGTCCTTGCGCGCCATGGCGGGGTCGCGCAGGCGGCTGTGATGGTGCGGGAGGACCGTCCGGGGGACCGGCGGATCGTCGCCTACGTCGTCGCGGACGGTGCGGGTGGTGTGGAGTCCGGTCAGTTGCGGGCGTTCATGGGCGAGCGGGTACCGGAGTACATGGTGCCCAGTGCCTTCGTCGTACTCGACGCCCTGCCCCTGACGCCCAACGGCAAGGTCGACCGGTCCGCCCTGCCCGCACCGGAGGTGGCGGCCGGAGCGGTGCGCAAGGCGGCCCGTTCGCCTCGCGAGGAGATCCTGTGCGGCCTGTTCGCCGAGGCGCTCGGCGTCGCCGGAGTCGGAGTCGACGACAACTTCTTCGAACTGGGTGGCCACTCTCTGCTCGCCACCCGCCTGACCTCCCGTATCCGTAGGGCCCTCGGCACCCAGGTGCGCGTACGCGACTTGTTCCGCGCCCCGACCGTCGCTGAACTCGCCAAGCGGCTCGACACGTGGACCGGGCAGCAGACGGCGCCGCTCACGCCCATGCCGCGTCCGGAGCGGGTTCCGCTGTCGTACTCCCAGCAACGGTTGTGGTTCCTCCAGCAGCTGGAGGGGCCGAGCCCCACGTACAACGTGCCGTTCGTGCTGCGCCTGCACGGCGCGGTGGACAACGACGCGCTGCGGGCGGCCCTGGCCGACCTGGTCGCGCGGCACGAACCGCTGCGTACGGTCTTCCGCGACAGTGAGGGCGACGCGTACCAGCACATCGCCGAACCAGGGGTTCAGGCGCCGCACTTCGAGTCGGTCGAGGTGGCAGCCGGCGAGCTCGACGACGCGCTCCAGGACGGCACCCGGTACGCCTTCGACCTGGCTGTCGAGCGCCCGTTCCGGGTGATCCTGTACTCGGCGTCGCCGACCGAGCACGCGCTGCTCGTCCTGGTGCACCACATCGCCACCGACGGCGTGTCCATGGTGCCGCTCAGCCGCGATCTCGCCGGCGCCTACGCGGCGCACTGCTCGGGTACGAGCCCCGAGTGGACGCCGCTGCCGGTGCAGTACGCCGACTACACGCTGTGGCAGCGGGAGTTGCTCGGCAGCGCGGACGACGCCGGCAGCGTCCTGGGCGGGCAGCTGGCGTTCTGGAAGGACGCCCTGGCCGGTGTCCCCGACGTGCTGCAGCTGCCCACCGACCGGCCCCGCACCGCGCACCGCGACGACTGCGCCGAGCGCACCGGCTTCGACCTGGACGCCGGTCTGCACAGGGACCTGGTGGACCTGGCACGCCGCACCGACACCACGCTCTTCATGGTGGTGCACGCCGCGCTCGCCGCCCTCCTGACCAGGCTCGGCTCCGGTACCGACATCGTCATCGGCACCGGCACGGCGGGCCGCGGGGACGAGGCGCTCGACGACGTCGTCGGCTTCTTCATCAACATGCTGGCCCTGCGTACCGACACCTCGGGCGACCCCGCATTCCGTGAGCTCCTGGACCGCGTGAGGGAGGCGGACCTCGCGGCCTACTCCCACGCCGACGCGCCCTTCGAGCAGGTCGTCGAGGCGGTCAACCCCGTCAGGTCCACCGCGTACGCGCCCCTCTTCCAGGTGTCCCTGACCATGGAGCGGGACGGGGCCGTCGACGGCATCCACATGCCGGGCCTGACCGTGGACGTGGAGAGTCCGGACCCCGGCTCGGCCAAGTTCGACCTGTGGTTCGGTCTGACCGAGTTCTTCTCGCAGGACGGCACCCCGGCCGGGATGGCCGGTGTCGTCAAGTTCGCCACCGACCTCTTCGACCGGGACACCGCGCAGGCCATCGGCGTGCGCTTCACGCGCCTCCTGCAGGCCGTGGTGAGCGACCCGGAGCAGCCGATCGGCGCCGCCGACCTCCTTTCGGAGCACGAGCGCGGACAGCTCACCGCGTGGGGCGGGACGGCCACGGCGGGCCCGGCCGCGACGCTTCCCGCACTGTTCGAGGCCCAGGTCGGGCGCACCCCGGACGCGCTTGCCATCGACGCCCCTCAACAGCTGCTGAGCTACGCCGAGCTGGACCGCCGGGCCAACCGGCTGGCCCATCTCCTCATCGGACGCGGCATCGGCGCGGAGGACATCGTCGCGCTCGCCCTGCCGCGCTCCGTGGACATCGTGGTGGCCTCGCTCGCCGTGCAGAAGGCGGGCGCCGCCTATCTGCCGGTCGACCCGGCCTACCCGCACGACCGGATCTCGTTCATGCTGAGCGACGCCAGGCCCGCGCTCGTCCTCACCCATGCCGGGGCGGCCGAGCAGCTGCCTGCCACTGAGGTGCCGCGACTGCTCCTCGACACCGAGGCCGTTCGCGACGACCTGTCCGCACATCGGGACGACGCGCCCACCGACGCGGACCGGAGGAGCCCGCTGCGGACCGCCCACCCGGCGTACACCATCTACACCTCGGGCTCGACCGGCAGGCCGAAGGGCGTCCTCGTCACACACGAAGGCATCGCCGGCTTCGCGGCCGGGCTCGCCGAGCGGTGCCGCGCCGACGGCGGAAGCCGCGTCCTGCAGTTCTCCTCACCGAGCTTCGACGCGTCGGTCCTGGAACTCTGCATGGCCCTGCCGTCCGGCGGAGCCCTGGTGGTGCCGGAGGCCGGCCCCCTCGCGGGTGAGGCCCTCGCCGAGCTCATCGCCGTACGACGCGTCACCCACGCGCTGATCCCGCCGGTGGCCCTGGCGAGCATGCCGCCCGCCGAACTGCCCGACTTCGCCACGCTCGTCGTCGGCGGCGACGCCACGACCGGTGATCTGGTCTCCGCCTGGTCGGACGGCCGCCTCATGGTCAATGCCTATGGGCCCACCGAGGCGACGGTCGCGGTCTCCACCAGTGGCGCGCTCGCCGGGGACGGGCAGCCGCCGATCGGCCGCCCGCTCGACGGCACACGTCTGTACGTCCTCGACGGCGCTCTGCGCCCCGTGCCGACGGGTGTGGTCGGCGAGCTGTACGCGGCGGGCCCCGGGCTCGCCCGCGGCTACGTCAACCGTGCCGCGCTGACCGCCGAACGGTTCGTGGCCGACCCCTTCGGCGGCGCGGGCGAGCGCATGTACCGCACCGGGGACGCCGTGCGCCGGCGTTCCGACGGTCAGCTGGAGTTCGTCGGCCGTGTCGACGACCAGGTGAAGGTGCGCGGCTTCCGCATCGAACTCGGCGAGATCGAAGCGGTGGTCCGCAAGCACACCGAGGTCGCCGGCGCTGCGGTCGTCGTACGCGAGGACCGGCCCGGCGACAAGCGTTTGGTCGCCTATGTCGTGCCTGCCGGACCCGGCCCGGACCCGACTGCGCTGCGCCGGTACGTCGCCGAGCAGCTGCCCGACTACATGGTGCCCGCCGCGTTCGTGACCCTCGGCGCGCTGCCGTCCACCCCTGCGGGCAAGCTCGACCGCAAGGCGCTCCCGGTGCCGCAGGCGGAGTCGACGCCGGCCGGACGCGGGCCGCGCACGCCGCGTGAGGAGCTCCTGTGCGGTCTGCTCGCCGAGGTGCTCGGACTGCCCGCGATCGGGGTCGACGACAACTTCTTCGACCTCGGCGGACACTCCCTGATGGCCATCCAACTGGTCGGCCGGGTACGTTCGGTGCTCGGACTGGAGCTGTCCGTCCGTGAGGTCTTCGAGCTGCCGACGGTGGCCGGACTCGCCCGCCGCCTCGACGGTGCGGCAAGGGCCCGCGTCCCGCTGGTGCCCGCCGAGCGGCCGGAACGCGCGCCGCTGTCGGCCGCCCAGCGCCGCCTGTGGTTCCTGCACCGTCTCGAGGGCCCCGACGGGACGTACAACATCCCGCTCACCCTCCGGCTCTCGGGGCGGCTCGACCGGTCCGCCCTGACGGCGGCCGTCGGCGATGTCATGGCCCGTCACGAGCCCCTGCGGACCGTCATGGCCGAAGAGGACGGCCAGCCCTACCAGCGGATCCTGGACCCGTCCGAGGCGCGCACCCCGGTGACGTACACCGAATGCACCGAGGAGAATTTGCCGCAGATCCTCGACGACGCCATCGAGTACCCCTTCGACCTGGTCGAGGAACTCCCCCTGCGGGTCGTTCTGTTCAGCACGAGCCCCACCGAGCAGGTCATCCTGCTCCTGGTGCACCACATCGCGGCCGATGGCTGGTCGATGGGCCCGCTGACCCGCGACCTGTCCCAGGCCTACGCCGCGCGGTGCGCCGGACGCGAGCCGGACTGGTCGCCGCCGCCGCTCCAGTACGTCGACTACACGCTGTGGCAGCCCGACCTGCTCGGCGACGAGGACGACCAGGACAGCGTCAGCGCCGGGCAGATCCGGTACTGGCAGGACGCCCTTGCCACCGTGCCGGACGCCCTTGAGCTGCCCGCCGACCGGCCGCGCCCCGCCGTCGCCACGCACCGCGGCGGACAGGTCCCCCTGTCCGTCGGCGCCGAGGTGCACCAGGCCGTCCTGAACCTGGCCAGGGAGACCCGAACCACCACCTTCATGGTGATCCAGGCCGCCGTGGCCGCGTACCTGTCCCGGCTCGGGGCGGGCACGGACATCCCCATCGGCACTCCCATCGCCGGCCGGACGGACGAGGCCCTCGACGATCTGGTCGGGTTCTTCGTCAACACTCTGGTCCTGCGCACGGATGTCTCCGGCGCACCGGATTTCCGTACTCTGCTCGACCGGGTCCGGGAGACCGACCTGGCCGCGTACGCGCACGCAGACGTGCCCTTCGAGCGGATCGTGGACGCGGTCAGCCCGGCGCGCTCCCTGTCCCACTCGCCGCTGTACCAGGTGATGCTGAACGTCCACAACGATGCCGCTCCGAGCGTCTCGTTCCCGGGACTTGAGGTCCGCCCGGAGGACGTGCGGGGCAACATCGCCAAGGTCGACCTGTCCTTCGGCCTACGCGAGTGCCAGGACGAGGAGGGCAGGCCCGCCGGTCTGCTCGGCTCCCTGGAGTACTCCGCCGACCTGTTCGACCGGAGCAGCGCCGAGCGGCTCGCCGGCGGCTTCGGCGACCTGCTTGCCGCGCTGGTGGCCGAGCCCGCACGGCAGGTGTCCAGGGTCCCGCTGCTCGCGGCCGCCGAGCGGCAGCGCCTGCTCGCCGACTGGAGCGCCGCCCGGCCGACGGGCGCCACGGGCACCATCCCGGAACTCTTCGAGGCCCAGGCGGCCCGCGCCCCCGAGGCGGTAGCCCTGGTCGAGGAGGGTACCGAGACGACCTACCGGGAGCTCAATGAGCGTGCCAACCGCCTCGCGCGGCTGCTCATCGCCCAGGGCGCGGGCCCGGAACAGCTGGTGGCCGTGGCCACGCCGCGTTCCACGGAGATGCTCGTCGCGCTGCTCGCCGTCCTGAAGACCGGCGCCGCGTATCTGCCGGTCGACCCGGAGTACCCGGCCGAGCGGCTCGCCCACCTGTTCGCCGACGGCGACCCGGTCTGCGTACTGACCACACGGGCGGCCGCCGACAAGCTGCCGTCGGTGGAGGACAGGCCCACCGTGGTCGTGGACGGGACGGAGGCAGTGACGTCCCTGGAGGGGTACGCGAGTCATGACATCACCGACGGTGAGCGACTGACTCCGCTGCGCCCGGCCAACCCGGCCTACGTCATCTACACCTCGGGTTCCACCGGCCGCCCCAAGGGCGTGCCGGTCCCGCACGGCAACGTGGTGCGGCTCTTCGAGTCGACCCGCGACTGGTTCGGCTTCGGGGCGGACGACGTGTGGACGCTGTTCCACTCCTTCGCCTTCGACTTCTCGGTGTGGGAGATGTGGGGCGCCCTGCTGCACGGCGGCCGTCTGGTCGTGGTGCCCTTCGAGGTGAGCCGCTCCCCGGAGCACTTCCTCGACCTGCTTGCCGAGCAGCGCGTCACCGTCCTCAACCAGACGCCGTCGGCCTTCTACCAGCTGTCCCGCACCGAGCAGGAGAGCACAGGGCCGCGCTGCGAACTGGCCCTGCACACCGTCGTGTTCGGCGGTGAGGCACTGGACACGACCCGACTGGAGGACTGGTACCGCAGGCACGGCGCGGACCGCCCGCGCCTGATCAACATGTACGGCATCACCGAGACCACGGTGCACGTCAGCTACGCCCCGCTCGCGCCGGGCGCGAGCCGCGGCACCATCGGCGAGCCGATCCCCGACCTCAGGGTCTACGTCCTGGACGGCAACCTGGAGCCGGTCCCGGCCGGAGTGCCCGGCGAGATGTACGTCGCGGGGCCCGGCCTGGCACGCGGCTACCTGGGCCGGCCGGGCCTGAGCGCCGAGCGGTTCGTCGCCGACCCGTTCGGGCCCGCCGGTGAACGGATGTACCGCACCGGCGACGTGGCGCGGCACACCGCAGCCGGACACCTGGAGTACCTGGGCCGCTCCGACGACCAGGTCAAGGTGCGCGGCTTCCGCATCGAACTCGGCGAGATCGAGGAGGCGCTCCTGCGGCAGCCGCAGGTCGCCGAGGCCGCTGTCGTCGTACGCGAGGACGCGCCCGGCGACCGGCGCCTGGTCGGCTATCTCGTCCCGGCCCGCGAAAACGCCCCGGACACCGACGAGGTGCGGGCCCGGCTGGCGGCGGAACTGCCGGCCTACATGGTGCCGACCGCCCTCGTGGTCATGGAGGCGCTGCCGCTCACGGTCAACGGCAAGCTCGACCGCAAGGCGCTTCCCGCCCCGCAGGTCACCCGGCAGCGGGCGGGCCGAGGCCCGCGCACCCCGCGCGAGGAAGCCCTGTGCGCACTGATCGCCGAAGTGCTCGGACTGCCCGACGTCGGCATCGACGACAGCTTCTTCGCGCTCGGCGGCGACAGCATCCTCTCGCTGCAACTCGTCAGCCGGGCCCGCAAGGCCGGGCTCGCGCTCACCGCGCGGGATGTTTTCCAGCACCAGACCGTCGCCGCCCTGGCCTCCGTGGCGGGCGAGACGGCGGACGCGGCGGAGCGCGTGCCGGACGGTGGCGTGGGCGACCTGGTGGCTACGCCGATCACGCACTGGCTCCGAGAGCTGGGCGGCCCCTTCGACGGGTTCAACCAGTCGATCGTGCTCCGGGTGCCCGCCGGACTCGGCCGCCACCTGGACGCCGCCCTGCGCACGCTCGTGGACCACCACGACGCACTGCGTACCCGCATGTCCGTCACACCGGAGGGGCAGTGGAATCTGACAGTGCCACCCACCGGTGAACCGGCCGTGGACCGGTTCCTGCGCACCGTCGACATCGCCGGGCTCGACGCGGACGCGGTGAACGCCGCGGTCGCCGAGCACGGTGAGGCCGCGCGGACCCGCCTCTCGCCCGTCGACGGGACGATGCTGCAGGCCGTCTGGTTCGACGCCGGGGAGGATGCCTCCGGGCTGCTGCTCCTGGTCGCGCACCACCTGGTCGTGGACGGGGTCTCCTGGCGCGTTCTCCTGCCCGACCTGCGGACGGCCTGGGAGGCCCTGGCCGTCGGGGACGACCCCTTGCTCGACCCGGTGCCCACCTCGATGCGGCATTGGTCGCACCTCCTGGCGACGCACGCCGCGAAGCCGGAGCGGGCCGCCGAGGCCGCCCTGTGGGAGGACGTACTCGATGTACGCGAACGGGCTCTGGGAAGCCGCGAGCTGGACCCGGCCCGCGATGTGGCGAGTGCCCGGCGCGAGGTGTCCCTGACCCTGCCGCCCGAGGCCACCGAGCCGCTGCTCACCAGCGTGCCCGCGCTGTTCCACGCCGGGGCCAACGACATCCTGCTCACCGGCCTCGCGCTCGCCCTTGCCGAATGGCAGGGCGCGCGCGGGAGGGACGCCGACGGCGGTGTCCTGGTCGACCTCGAAGGCCACGGCCGTGAGGAGCTGGACGACCGGGTCGATCTGTCGCGCACCGTCGGATGGTTCACCAGCCTCTACCCGGTGCGGCTCGACCTCGGGGCGCTCGGACGGCAGGCCACCGTGGGATCCGTGCTGGAACAGGCGGTGAAGCTGGTCAAGGAGCAGCTGCGGGTGACCCCCGACAACGGCATCGGTTACGGACTGCTCCGCCACCTCAACCCGGACACCGGAAAGCGCCTGGCCGAACTGCCGGGTCCGCAATTGGGGTTCAACTACCTCGGCCGGTTCGCCTCCGCGACGGACGGCGCGAGCGAGGACTGGTCACCGGCGGCCGGAGTGCCCGTGCCCGCGCCGATGGACGCGGACATGCCGCTGCCGCACGCCCTGGAGGTCAACGCCACCACCCGGGACCACGCGGACGGCCCGCGCCTGGCCGCCACCTGGTCCTGGCCACAGGAGCTGTTCTCCGAGGCGGAGGTGCTCGACCTGGCCGAGGGCTGGTTCCGCGCCCTGCACGCACTCGCCGGACTCGCGGAGCAGGCCGGCATCGGCGGTCACACCCCGTCCGACCTCTCCCTGGAGCTGTCCCAGGACGAGATCGACGACCTGGAAGACGAACTGAGGACCTGGGAATGAAGTCATCTGCCTTTGAGGACGTCCTGCCCCTTTCGCCGCTGCAGGAAGGACTGCTTTTCCACGCCCTGTCCGAGAACGAGGGGGTGGACGTCTACAACGTGCAGATCCTGCTGCACCTGGACGGCCCCCTGGACAGCGCGGTCCTCCGGGAATCCGTGCGAACCCTGCTGCGCCGGCACGCCAACCTGCGGGTCAGCTTCCGTCAGCGGGCGTCGGGCCAGCCCATCCAGATCGTGCACCGGAACGTCGACCCGCCGTGGCGGGAGCTCGACCTCGCCGGGCACACGGCCGGGGCCGAACAGGACGCCGTGCTCGCCGAGTTCCTCGGCGCGGACCGCGACCGCCGCTTCGACCTGGCCGCGCCACCTGCCCTGAGGTTCGCACTGATCAGGCTCGCCGCCGAGCGGCACATCCTGGTCGTGACCAACCATCACATTCTGCTCGACGGGTGGTCGTTGCCCGTCGTGGTCAACGAGCTGCTCACCGCGTACCGCAGCGGTGGCGACGACCGGGCCCTGCCGAGGGTCACTCCGTTCAAGAACTACCTCGCCTGGCTCGGCCGCCAGGACCAGGCCGAGACCGAACGCACCTGGCAGCTGGCCCTGGAGGGCATCGACGCGCCGACTCTCGTGGCGTCGAGCAGCGCGCAGCCCCAGGTGGCGATGCCGGAACGTGTCGCCGTGGACCTGCAGGACGAGGTGGCGCTGGCCTTCACCGAGTCCGTGCGCGGCCGGAAGATCACCGCGAACACCCTGGTGCAGGGCGCCTGGGCGCTCTTTCTCAGTCAGGTGACGGGCCGGCAGGATGTGGTGTTCGGTGCCGTGACCTCGGGACGTCCACCGGAGGTGCCCGGCATCGAGACGATGGTCGGGATGTTCATCAACACCATCCCGGTACGGGTGCGGCTCGACCCCGCGGACTCCTTCCTCGGCAACCTCGCGCGCCTGCAGGAGGAGCAGACCGAGCTCCTCGCCCACCAGTACGTCCGCCTTGGCCGACTGCAGCAACTCAGCGGATTCGACGAGCTGTTCGACACCGTCGTCACCGTCGAGAACTACCCGGGCGGCGACGGCGACGAGCCGCAGGACGGCCTGCGGCTGACGGCCATGGGCGGTCACGACGCCGCGCACTATCCGTTCCGGCTCATCGCCGGACTCGACGGCGCGCGCCTGCACATGGAGCTGGAGTACCGCACCGACCTGGTCGAGCCCGCCGCCGCGCGGACCGTCGCGGAACGCCTCGCGCACGGCCTGGCAGCGGTCGCGGCCGCGCCGGAGGTGCCGCTGGGGCGGGTCGATCTGCTGCTGCCCGAAGAGCGCGCCGCGCTGGACGCCGGGAGCGATGAGCTGCCGGTCCCGGCGAGTCTCCTCGGCGGTGCGCCCGACAGCACTGCTGTGGTCTGTGACGGTACGCACCTCACGTACCGGCAACTCGACGCGGCTGTCGACCGACTGGCCGACCGGCTGACCCGCCTGGGCGCGGGTCCCGAGCGCACGGTCGCCGTCCGCCTCGCCAAGCCGCTCGACGCGCTGACCGCGCTCCTGGCCGTCCACCGGACCGGGGCGGCCCACTTGGCGGTGTCGTCCGGCGATGAGCTCCGCGACACCGGGATTCCGGTGTGCCTGGTCTGCGACGACGAGACGGAGGTGCTGCCGACGGACCTGCCCTGCCTGCCGTTCACCGCGCGCGACGGCGAACCGGAGGGCGGTGTGCGCTCCACAGGCCTGGACGCGGCCGACGGTGCCGCAGTCCTGACCCGCCGCGCAGACGGCACGACGCTCGTCCTCACCCGGTCCGCCCTCCTCGCGCGCACCGGATGGGCCGCGGCACAGCATGCCTCCGGCGAGCGCGTCCTCGTGCCAGGGGCCGCGGCGGCCTGGGAGCTGTACGGCCCACTCGCCGCCGGGGCAACCCTCGTGCTACCGACCGCGGACCTGCTCAGCGACCCGGCCGCAGGACTGGAAACCCTCATCCAGGCCGAGCGTGTGACTTCCGCGCATCTGCCGCCCACCCTGATCGCCGCGCTGCTCGGTGTCCCCGGGAGTGGAGCCCTGTCCGGCCTTCGCCAAGTGTTCAGCGGCGGCGAACCGCTGCCCGACGCCTTGCGCCGGCGCTTCGCCGCGGCGACGGACGCCCGGCTCGTCCACTGGCACGGCGCGGACGACCTGCCGGTCCTCGCCGAATCCGGCCCGCTGCCGGGTCTGCGCCTTCACGTTCTCGACCAGGCGCTGCGGCCGCTGCCCGCCGGAGCCCCGGGCGACCTGTATGTGGCGGGACCGGCGCTCGCTCGCGGCTATCTGGACCGACCCGCCGCCACGGCGACCGAGTTCGTCGCCGACCCGCTCGGCGCGGGTGGGCGGATGTTCCGCACCGGTCTGCGCGCCCTGCGGCGTACCGACGGTCGGATCGAGCACCTGTCGCGCACCGTGCGCAAGGCGCCGGACGGCCGGACGATCGACCTCGGTCCCGTCGCCGACTGCCTGGCCGGACACCCCTCCGTGGCATACGCCGCCGTGTTCCTGTCCACCGAGCTCCCCGATGTGTCCGGCGAGTCGCGGCTCATCGGATACCTCGTACCCGAGGCGTCCGAAGCCCCGCCGCGCGCCGAAGTGCTGCGCAGGCATGTCGCGTCCGCGCTGCCCGCCCATGCGGTCCCGGACGACCTCGTGATCCTCGACAAGCCTGCGCTGACCACCAGAGGGACCCTGGACCGCTGGGCCCTTCCGGTGCCGCAGGCGCAAACGCGTACCGTCGGACGGCACACGGCAAGCCCTCAGGAGGACATCCTGCGCGGCCTGGTCGCCGAACTGCTCGGCCTGCCGCAGGTCGCCGTCGACGACAACTTCTTCGATCTCGGCGGCCATTCGCTCGCCGCGGTCCGGCTGCTCAGCCGGGTCCGCTCGGTGTTCGGCGTGTCCCTGCCGGTGCGCGCCGTCTTCGACGCGCCGACCGTGGCCCAGCTCGCCGAGCGCGTCAGCTCCGCCTCCGGCGCACGCCCGCCGCTGCTCCCCGCGCGGCGCCCCGACCGGATCCCGCTCTCCTACGCCCAGCAGCGGCTCTGGTTCATGCATCTCCTTGAGGGCCCCAGTGCGACGTACAACGTGGCGGGCGCCCTGCGCCTCTCCGGTGACCTCGATCGTGAGGCTCTGGCGGCGGCCTTCCTGGACGTGGTGGCCCGGCACGAGTCGCTGCGCACCCTCTTCTGCGACCGGGACGGGGTCGGCGAGCAGCTGGTGATCGGCCCGGAGCACGTGAACGACGTCCTCGCGGTCGTCACCGTCCCGGAGTCCGGACTCGACGCGGCGCTCCGTGACGCCGTCGGCCACTCCTTCGACCTGACGGCGGAAGTTCCCCTGCGAGCCCGGCTGTTCGAGGTCGGCCCCAACGAACATGTGATGCTGGTCCTGATCCACCACATCGCCGGTGACGGCTGGTCGCTCGCCCCGCTGTCCTGGGACCTGTCGGTGGCCTACACGGCACGCGCCGAGGGGCGCGAACCGGGGTGGGCTCCCTTGCCGGTGCAGTACGCGGACTACACGCTGTGGCAGCGCGAACTCCTGGGCTCCGAGGACGACCCGACCAGTGTCCTCGCAGGTCAACTTGCCTACTGGCAGGAGCAGTTGAAGGGACTCCCGGACCAGCTCGAGCTGCCCGTCGACCGTGCGAGGCCCGCCCGGGCCGGATACGGGGGTGGGCTCGCGCCCATCGAGTGGGACGTGGAACTGCACCGGGGCGCCGTCAAGTTGGCCAGGCAGACCGGAACCACGGTCTTCATGGTCGTGCACGCCGCCTTCGCCGCCCTGCTCACGCGCCTGGGCGCGGGCACGGACATCCCGATCGGCACGCCGATCGCGGGGCGCACGGACGAGGCCCTCGACGACCTGATCGGCTTCTTCATCAACACACTCGTCCTGCGCGCGGACACCTCGGGCAATCCGACCTTCCGTGATCTGCTCGCCCAGGTGCGGGAGACGGACCTGGCCGCGTACGCGCACGGTGATGTGCCGTTCGAGCGCCTCGTCGAGGTCGTCAACCCGACCCGCTCCCTGTCGCACCACCCGCTCTTCCAGGTGATGCTCGCCCTCCAGAGTGCCCCCAGCGGCGACCTCCGCCTTCCGGGCCTTCGGGTTCGGTCCGAGCAACTCGGCACTGCGGTCGCCAAGTTCGACCTCGCGCTGAGCCTGCAGGAGCGCTTCACCGCGGACGGCGCCCCGGCGGGCTTCGGCGGCGTCGCGGAGTACGCGACCGACCTGTTCGACCAGGACACCGTCGCCTCCCTCCTCGACCGCCTCGCCTTGCTCCTGAAGAGTGCGATCGCCGAGCCGAACACCCCCTTGGCCGGCCTGGACATCATGTCCGACATCGAGCGGCAGGAGTTGACGGACGGGTGGGGGTCCGGTGGCGCGGCTCCTGCGGGAGTGGTTCTGCCGGAGCTGTTCGAGGAGCAGGTGCGGGCGTCGCCGGAGCATGCGGCGGTGGAGTGCGCGGGTGAGGTGTTCTCGTTCGCCGAGGTGAACGCACGGGCGAACCGGCTTGCGAGGCTGTTGGTGTCGCGGGGAGTGGGCGTCGAGGACATCGTGGCGCTCGCTGTTCCCCGGTCCCTTGATTCGGTGGTTTCGGTTCTCGCGGTGGCGAAGACCGGCGCTGCCTTCCTGCCGGTGGACCCGGAGTATCCGGTGGAGCGGGTGGCCTTCATGGTGGGTGACGCGCGGCCGGTCGTCGGCGTGACGCTCTCTCGGGTCGCGGGTGTCTTCGAGAGAGCGGATGTGCCCTCGCTGATTCTCGACGACCCTGCTGTCCAGGCGGAGTGGGCAGGTCTGCCGGGTAGCGATCTCACGGCGGACGAGCGTCGTGGTCCGCTCACGGTGGGCAGTGCGGCGTATGTGATCTATACGTCGGGTTCGACGGGCCGTCCCAAGGGCGTCGTCGTCACGCACGAGGGTCTCGTGCGCTTGATATTCCATCAGGCAGCCCAGTATGGGGCCGATGCCGACTCCCGCGTGATGCAGTTCGTGTCGCTGAGCTTCGACGTGTCAGTGGCCGAGATGTGCCTGTCACTCCTCTCGGGTGCGTGCCTGGTGGTGCCGCCGGAGGCGCTGGCGGGCGAGGAGCTGGGCGTATTCCTGGCCAACCACGCCATCACCCACCTCTACCTGCCGTCGGCCGTACTCGCCAGCATCCCGGACCCCGACCTCCCCGCCCTGCGCGCGGTCCTGACAGGCGGCGAGACGCCGTCCTTCGATGTCGTGCGCAACTGGGCGGCCGGCCGGCTCCTGGTGAACGAGTACGGGCCGACCGAGGCGACGGTGTGTGTGACGGCGAGCGGCGCCCTGGTCGCCGGTGAGCCGGTGTCGATCGGTCGGCCGCTGCCTGGTGTGGAGCTGTATGTCCTGGGTGCCGGGCTGGAGTTGCTGGCGCCGGGTGTCGTGGGTGAGTTGTATGTCTCCGGGGCGGGTCTTGCCCGTGGCTATCTGGGGCGGGCCTCGCTGACGGCCGAGCGGTTTGTGGCTGATCCGTTCGGGGTTGCGGGCACGCGTATGTACCGGACCGGTGACCTGGTGCGGTGGCGTGCGGACGGTCGGCTGGAGTTCGTGGGCCGTGCCGACGGTCAGGTGAAGATTCGTGGCTTCCGCGTGGAGCTCGGCGAGGTCGAATCGGTCCTTGCGCGCCATGGCGGGGTCGCGCAGGCGGCTGTGATGGTGCGGGAGGACCGTCCGGGGGACCGGCGGATCGTCGCCTACGTCGTCGCGGACGGTGCGGGTGGTGTGGAGTCCGGTCAGTTGCGGGCGTTCATGGGCGAGCGGGTACCGGAGTACATGGTGCCCAGTGCCTTCGTCGTACTCGACACCCTGCCCCTGACGCCCAACGGCAAGGTCGACCGGTCCGCCCTGCCCGCACCGGAGGTGGCGGCCGGAGCGGTGCGCAAGGCGGCCCGTTCGCCTCGCGAGGAGATCCTGTGCGGCCTGTTCGCCGAGGCGCTCGGCGTCGCCGGAGTCGGAGTCGACGACAACTTCTTCGAACTGGGCGGCCACTCTCTGCTCGCCACCCGCCTGACCTCCCGTATCCGTACGCTCCTGGGCGCCGAAGTCGGCGTACGCGACCTGTTCCGCTCCCCGACCGTCGCCGAACTCGCCGAGCGCATGGACGGTGGGACCGGAGGCACCGACGTACTCCTGCCGCTGCGCAAGGCGGGGGACCGGCCACCGCTCTTCTGCGTGCACCCGGTGGCGGGGCTCAGCTGGCGGTACTCCGCGCTCCTACGGCACCTGCCGTCCGACATCCCCCTCTACGGCCTGCAGGCCAGGGGACTCGACGGCGGCGAGGCCCTCCCGGAGTCGCTCGACGTCATGGTGAAGGACTACATCGAGCACCTCCGCCACGTGCAGCCCGAAGGGCCCTACCACCTGGCGGGCTGGTCGCTCGGCGGCACCATCGCGCAGGCGATCGCCGCCGAACTCGCCGTGCAGGGCGATGAGGTGGGCCTGCTGGCCATTCTGGACGCCTATCCGAGCGAGCCGCAGGAAGGCGCCGGATTCACCGACCGCCGCTCGCTGCTCGCCGAGATGTGCAAGGGATACGGCGAGGTGTACGGCAAGGAGGGTGAGAGCACCGAGATCCCGGACGACGAAGCGGCCATGCTGGCTCGGATCGTCCACTTCCTGGGCCGCAGCGAGAGCGAACTGGGCTCCCTCGACGCGGAGCAGCGGGCCCTCGTCCTCGAAGTCCTGATCAACACTGTGCAGATCGTCGTGCCGCAGCCGATTCCGCGTCACGAAGGCGACCTGCTCCTGGTGATGGCGACCCGCGACCGCAAGGACTGGGCGGACCCGGAGGCCTGGCGGCCCTTCACCGGCGGCCGGATCGAGCTGGAGGAGGTGGACTGCGTGCACGCCCGGATGCTCGAACCCGAGCCGGCCGAGCGGATCGCCCGCATCCTGGCCGACCGGATCCCTGCCGTCTCCCCGACCGGGAGCTGAGAACGCCGGTGGGGCCCCGGCCTGTCCTGACAGGCCGGGGCCCCACCGGTTGCGGAAATCAGGCCGTCGCGGGTTCCGTCAGCTTCAAGAACGTCTCGTCCAAGCTCGGCGTGCGTGTCTCGACCGAGGCGATCGGCAGCTCCGACTGACCAAGCGCCCCTACGGCCCTGGTGAGTGCGGAGGGATCGCCGATCGCCAGGGTCACCGAGCCGTCGGCGTCGTCCACGTCCGCCGAGCTCGAACCGGCGAGGCTCAGTACATCGGCAACGCGCCGCAGGTCGGTCGGGTTCAACGGTCGGACATGGAGTACCTGTCCGCCGAACCGGGACCGCAGCTCCGCGGTGGAACCGGAGGCGATCACCCGGCCGCCGTCGACGACCACCACGGAGTCCGCGAGCGCCTCGGCCTCCTCCATGTACTGCGTGGTGAGAAGGACCGTCGTGCCGTTGCGGACGCAGGCGCGCACCTCGTCCCACAGCTCATTGCGGCTGCGCGGGTCGAGGCCGGTGGTCGGCTCGTCGAGGAACAGGACGGCGGGCTCGCTGATCAGGCTGGCCGCCAGGTCCAGGCGGCGACGCATGCCTCCGGAGTACGTCTTGGCGAGGCGTCCGGCCGCTTCGGTGAGCCGGAAGCGCTCCAGGAGCTGGTTGGCCCGGTCGCGGGCGTCCCGCCGGGACAGCTCAAGGAGGCGGCCGATCATGTACAGGTTCTCCGCACCGGAGATGCCCTCGTCGACCGAGGCGTACTGGCCGGTCAGACCGATCAACTGGCGTACCCGTTGCGGATTCCGGACCACGTCGACGCCGTGGATCTCGGCGCGGCCCCCGTCCGGCCGGAGCAGGGTCGACAGAATCCGCACCGTGGTGGTCTTGCCCGCGCCGTTCGGGCCGAGCAGACCGAGAACGGTTCCCTCCGCCACGTCGAGATCGACGCCGTCCACCGCTCGGAAATCTCCGAAACTCTTGGAAAGTCCCTCTGTCAGAATCGCCGAGCTCATTGGGCCTCGCAGTCGTTCGTCCTGATTCCGCGTGCGGGCGCCGATGCTAGTGACATCGATTATTGGCCGCGTATTGGGCCGACCCCGTCGCCTCACGCGAATGCCCTGCTCGCCGGCCCCGCAGTGGTCGGGAAAATGCTTCGATAACGGGGAAGAATCTTCCGCTCGTAAGGTCGACTCGCTCACGGCGCAGAGCGTCTCGCCGATGTGGCGTGGCCCGATCCGCAGGAACGAGTGGGAGAGAGACTTCGATGGAGACGTCTGGAGGCTCTGTCGCCCGTGTTGAGGCGACCGGCGGCCGGGAATTCTGGCGCGGCGTGTTCGCGGCCGGGGGCTTCACCGCCGTGCCGAGATGGATATCCGGCGCGCGGCATGGTGACGCCGTCCTTGAAGCGGACGCACGGCCAGGCAGCGCCGTCCTGGAGAGGGCGGTCGCGCCCGGGACGACTCAGGCGCTGCGGCGCATCGCCGACGACCTGGGAGTACCGCTGGACGCGGTCCTGCTCGCCGGGCACGCCAAGGTCCTCGGAGGCCTCGCGAGCGAGTCCGACGTGATCACCGCTATGGCGACGGGGCAGGGCAAGATCCTGCCGTGCCCCCTCACGCTCGAGGACGCCTCGTGGCGCGGGGTCGTCCGCGCCGCCGATCGCAGCGCCCGACTGGTGCGCCAGTACGCCGACGTCCCCCTGGCCGAGCTCCGCGACCCCACGGCGGATGTGCTCTGCGAGACCGTCGTCGAGCTGCCCGGACAGGGCACCCCGGACGCCGCGCTGCCCGAGGGCACCGTCCTGCGGACCAGCTTCGCGGATGACGGCGGACATGTCCTTATCCGGTACGCATACGATGCGACGGCACTCGACGAGGAAGCCGTCACCCGCATATCCGGCTACTACCTCACCGCGCTCGACCTGCTCGCCGCCGACCCCGAGGCGGCGCACGGACGGCAGAGCCTGCTGTCGCGGCAGGAGCTGACATTCCAGTTGGAGGGCCTCGCGGGCGCTGACCGGCAGCGGCCCGACCGGCGCTTCCACGAGCTCTTCGAGGAGCGCGTCGAACGACACCCGCACGCCGTCGCCGCCGTCCACCGCACGACCGAGTGGACGTACCGGGAACTGGACGACCGGGCCAACGCCGTCGCAAGGGCGCTGCTGAACAAGGGGCTTGGCCGCGAGGATGTGGTCGCGGTAGTGACCGAGCGCACGCTCGACTGGATGGCGGCGGTGCTCGGTGTCTTCAAGGCCGGAGGCGCTTACCTGCCGGTCGAACCGCACTTCCCGGCCGACCGGATCGCCGCGATGCTCACCCGCAGCGGCTGCCGCTATGCGCTCACCGACTCCAGCGGCGCCCCGGGCCTTGAGGCGGCCCGCACAGCCGAGGTCGCCACCCTGTCCCTCGAGACGATCGGCGAGAGCGACGTCCCGTACAGCGCACCGACCGTCGAGGTCGGCGCCGGCCAACTCGCCTACGTGTACTTCACCTCCGGTTCCACCGGCGAACCCAAGGGGGCCATGTGCGAGCAGGCGGGGATGCTCAACCATCTCTACGCCAAGATCGAGGACCTGGGGATCGAGGAGGGTGCCGTGGTCGCCCAGACCGCCCCCCAGTGCTTCGATATCTCGCTGTGGCAGCTGGTGTCCGCGCTGCTCGTCGGCGGCCGCACCCTCATCGTGGAGCAGGAGGCCATCCTCGACGTCGACCGGTTCATCGAAACCGTCGCCGAAGGGGAGGCGGAGATCCTGCAACTGGTCCCGTCCTACCTGGACGTCGTGCTGTCCTCGCTGCGCGTGCGGCCCCGCCGACTTCCGCGCCTGCGCTGTGTGTCGGTCACGGGCGAGGCGATCAAGAAGGAGCTCGTGCAGCGCTGGTTCGCCGCCCTGCCCGACGTTCCCCTCGCCAACGCCTATGGCCTGACCGAGACGTCGGACGACACCAACCACGAGATCATGGTGCGGGTACCGGACGAGGAGCGGGTGCCGCTCGGTCGCCCCATCGCCAACACCACGGTGTATGTGCTCGACGAGAACCTCCTCCCCGTGCCCCTGGGAGCCCCCGGCGAGATCGCCTTTTCCGGGGTGTGCGTCGGCCGTGGCTACATCAACGACGAGGAGCGCACCCGCGCGGCCTTCGGCGAGGACCCGCACCGGCCGGGCCACCGCCTGTACCGCGCGGGCGACTTCGGCCGCTGGCTGCCCGGCGGCAAGCTGGAGTTCCTCGGCCGCAGGGACGACCAGGTCAAGATCCGAGGCTTCCGCATCGAGGTCGGCGAGGTCGACAACCACCTGCTGCGGGTCGACGGAGTGCGCGACGCCGCCGTTGTCGTCGCGGCACGCCCTGATGGCAGCAAGCACCTGGTGGCCTTCTACTCCGCTGCCGGCGAGGTGCCACAGGACACCCTGCGCGCCCTGCTCGGCGAGTCCCTGCCCTCGTACATGGTCCCCGCGTCCTTCCACTGGCGCACGGAACTCCCGCTCACCGGCAACGGCAAGATCGACAAGAAGGCCCTGACCCGCCTCGCCGCCCACCTCGAGCCGGCCGACGGCCAGGGGGAGCCCCCGAACACACCGGCCGAGCAGCGCCTCGCCGCCGACTGGGCGCACGTGCTCGGCATCCCGGTGGCACAGATCAGCCGCACCGCCAACTTCTTCGACCTGGGCGGCACATCGCTCTCCTCGGTACGTCTGGTCATCCGGCTGGAGCGCCTGATCAGCCCCGGAGACGTCAACCGGGTCCCAGTACTGGCCGACCTCGCGCGGCTTGTCGAGATGGCGGGCCGGTCGGACAGCCCCACGGCGGAGACCGCCTCCGGACCCGCTCGAATCCCCGGCCCGGCGGCGGAGGTGGGCACCATCCCCATCGTCCGGGCGGTCACCGATTCCCCGGCCGACTGGGCTGCCGAACAGCGCGCCCACCTGCACGCCGCCGTCGCCCGGCACGGCGCCTTGCTCATCCGGGGGCTTGGCCTGCGCACCGCCGAGGAGGCGGGCGCGGTCCTCGACCGTCTCCGCCACGAGGCGATGGCCGAACGGGAGGCGGTGGCTCCCCGCCAGGAGTACGCCGCCGGGGTGCTCTCCGCCTCGGTGTGGCCCGCCGACCAACCGATGTGCATGCACCACGAGTTGAGCTACCGGCGCGAGGTGCCCGGCCTCGTTCTGTTCGCCTGCCTCGCCCCGGGCACCACCGGCGGAGCCACCGGCATCGCCGACTCCGCGGCCGTGCTCAAGGCGCTCCCGGCCGACGTCGTCGACCGGTTCGAGCGCGACGGATGGATCCTGGCCCGTACCTACGGCGAGGACCTGGGCGTGCGCTGGGAGGATGCCTTCGCCACCGAGGACCGGGCCGAGGCCGAGCGGTACTGCCGGGACCACGGCATCGAGTTCGCCTGGAGCGACGACGGACGGCTCCGCACGCGCCAGCGTCGTGCCGCCGTCCTGCGCCACCCGCTCACCGGCGAGCGCGGCTGGTTCAACCAGATCGCGTTTCTCAGCGAATGGACCATGGCCCCTGAGATCCGCGAGTACCTCATGGACGTCTACGGAGCCGACGGACTGCCCTTCACCACCTTCTACGGCGACGGCGAACCGATCGGCGAAGACGTCATCGACGTCATCGCCAAGGCGTACGAGGAGAACACCATCCATCACCACTGGGCGGCCGGCGACGTCTTGGTGGTCGACAACCTCCGTACGGCACACATGCGCGAGCCCTACGAAGGACCGCGCAAGATCTGCGCCGCACTGGGTGACCCGGTCTCCCTGCCCGCGCTGCCCTCCGGTGCGTGAGCCGCCGCCCCGCCGCGCGCTCTCCCTTCCACGACACACGACTCGCTTCACAGATACGGATTCCCACATGTCGCAGCGCCGCGAGGCACCGTCGTTCGCCGTCATCCCCGGAGCCCAGGTGCACGAAGCACTGCACGGCCGGGAGAACCAGGTCACCGAGGCGGTGGAAGCCGCCTACCGCCTGCACGGCGCGGGCGACTCCGTCAATCCGCCGTCCTACTTCCTCAAGTTCCCCGACCGCCCGGCGGACCGCATCATCGCGCTGCCCGCGTCCCTCGGCGGCGAGGTCGGGGTGGACGGTCTGAAGTGGATCTCCAGTGTCCCCGGGAACGTAGAAGCGGGCATTCCGCGCGCCTCGGCCGTCCTGATCCTCAACGACCGCCTCACCGGGTACCCCTTCGCCTGCCTGGAGAGCTCCATCATCAGCGCGACCCGCACGGCGGCCTCCGCGGCCCTGGCCGCCGACCGCCTGAGCGGCGCCCGCAGGCCCACCCGTGTCGGTTTCGTCGGCACGGGCCTCATCGCCCGGTTCATCCACTCCTATCTGGTGGGTACCGGCTGGAAGTTCGAGGAAACGGGCGTGTTCGACCTCTCCGGCGAGCACGCCGCCGACTTCCGTTCCTACCTCGAACGGGACGGGCGCACCGGGCGCACCACCGTGCACGACAGCGCGGAGAGCCTGATCCGCTCCTCCGACATCGTGGTCTTCGCGACCGTCGCGGGCACCCCGCACATCACCGACACCACCTGGTTCGGCCACCACCCCCTCGTACTCCACGTGTCGCTGCGCGACCTGGCGCCGGAGATCCTCCTCGACGCCGTCAACATCGTCGACGACGTGGAGCACTGCCTGAAGGCGGAAACCTCGCCGCACCTGGCCGAACAGCTCACCGGCAACAGGGACTTCCTCGACGGCACCCTCGCCGACGTACTCGAAGGCCGCCTGGACGTGCCCGAGGACCGGACCGTGATCTTCTCGCCGTTCGGCCTCGGGGTACTCGACCTGGCCGTCGGTAAGTACGTGTACGACGAGGTGACACGGAAGGGCTCGCTCGCCACCGTCGACAACTTCTTCCACGAGCTGCGCCGCTACGGATGATCCCGCCGAAGTCCAGGCGCACCGCTCGCTCTGAAGGAGGAACGGCACCATGCCCGTGATATCTGCCCCGCAGGAGTTCAACGAGGAAGAGCTGTACGTGGACCTGCGCTCCGTCCTCGGCCACCCTCTGTACCTGAAGTGCGAGGGGTTCAACTTCGCGGGCTCGGTCAAGCTGAAGGCCGCGGAGGAGATGATCTCCGCGGCTGAGAAGGACGGCATCCTCACTCCTGGTTCGACCCTCGTCGAGTCCTCCTCCGGGAACCTGGGTGTCGCGCTGAGCGTGATCGCCGCCAACCGGGGCTACCAGTTCCTGTGCGTCACCGACTCGCGCTGCAACCGGTCGACGCGGCGCCTCATGGAGGCCCTGGGCAGCCAGGTCCACATCATCGCAGGGCCGGATGCCGAGAGCGGCTTCCTCGGCGCCCGCATCGACTACGTAAGGCAGTTGGTTGCCTCCGACCCCCGCTACGTATGGCTCAACCAGCACAGCAATCCGAACAACTGGGTGGCCCACTACCGCACCACGGCGCCGGCCATCGCCCGGCAGTTCCCCAAGCTCGATATCCTCTTCGTGGGCGCGGGCACCACGGGCACGCTCATGGGGTGCTCCCGTTTCTTCCGGGAGTACGAGAAGCGGGTGCGCATCGTCGCGGTGGACAGCGTCGGCTCGGTGACCTTCGGTGGCCCGTCCGGGACGCGGATGATCCCGGGCCTTGGTACCGGAGTGCGCCCGGCCCTGCTGGATGAGTCCCTGGTCGACGAGGTGATCCACGTTCCCGAGGCGGACACCGTGCGGACCTGCCACCAACTGGCCCGGCGTGGCTTCCTCTTCGGTGGCTCCACCGGGACCGTGGTCGGCGCGGCAGGGAAGTGGCTCGCCGACCACACGGCGGGCGATGAGCTCACGGCGGTGGCCATCGCGCCCGACCTGGGCGAGCGCTACCTCGACACCCTGTATCAGAGCGACTGGGTCCGGGGCCTGTACGGCGACGACGTCCTCGACGAACTCGCCGTGGGCACCGGGTCGATGTGAGCCCCACCCTCCGTCGGCCGCACCGACGGAGGGCCGGCTCCCCGGGCCGCACCCGTCAACTGCCGCGCTGCACAAGGCCCGCCTCGTACGCGTAGATCGCGGCCTGGGTGCGGTCCCGCAGTTGGAGCTTCACCAGGATGCGGCTGACGTGGGACTTCACGGTCTGCTCCGCCACCACCAGGTGGTTCGCCAACTCGGCGTTCGACAGGCCCTGGGCGATCAGACAGAGGACCTCCGTCTCGCGCTCCGTGAGGCTCTCCAGACGCTGGACGCGGGGCGCCTGCAGGGAGCCGAAGCGGGAGAAGTCCGCGATGAGGCGCTTGGTCACGGCAGGTGCCAGCATGGCCCCGCCGGAGGCCACAGTCCGTACGGCCTCCGCCAGTTGACGGGCCGAGGTGTCCTTGAGCAGGAAGCCGCTCGCCCCGGCCCGCAGCGCCTCATGGACGTACTCGTCGGAGTCGAATGTCGTCAGGACCACGATCTTGGTCTCGGCTCCGGTGGCGGAAATCCGTCGGGTCGCTTCCAGTCCGTCCACCACCGGCATCCTGATGTCCATCAGGACGACATCGGGCTCGAACTCGGCCACCTTGGCCAGCGCGTCCTCACCGTCCTGCGCCTCGGCGACGACATCGATGTCCGGCTGGGCGTTCAGGAGAACCGAGAACCCCTCCCGGATCAGGGCCTGGTCGTCCGCGATCACTACTCGGATGCTCATACGTCCGCGCCTTCGCCGATGGGAAGCAGGGCCACTACCTCGAACTGTCCGTCAGGGCCGGGACCGGCCCGGAGTGTACCGCCCAGCATCGCCGCGCGCTCCCGCATGCCGAGCACCCCGTGACCCGAACCACTGCGCTTCAGGGCGGGCCGGGCGGCGGTTTCGGTCGACGGGCCATTGACCACGCGCACGTGGATCCCCTCGCCTCGGTAGTCGATGTCGACGCTGACCGGGGAACCCGGCGCGTGGCGCAGCGCGTTGCTCAACGCCTCCTGCACGATGCGGAAGACGGAGAGGCCCACGCCCGGGGGCAGCGTGCGGGCCGCCCCCTCGACGGTCAACTCCACGGCGGATCCGGCGGAACGCACGTTCTCGACCAGTTGCTCGATGTCGGCCATGGTGGGCTGCGGACCGCGATCAGGCGTAGTGTCCCCGGCCCCCGCCTCTTCCGACCGCAGCATCCCGAGGAGATGGCGCAGCTCGTTCAGCGCGGTGAGCGCGTTCTCGCGGATCGTCGCGAAGCTGTCGGTGAGCTCCTGCGGCGGCTCGTCCACCCGGTAGGGAGCGGCCTCCGCCTGGACGGCGATCACGGACATATGGTGCGCGACCACGTCATGCAGCTCCCGGGCGATCCGGGCGCGCTCCTCAAGAAGGGCGTTACGGGAGCGTTCCGCCTCGGTGAGGACCTCCTGGTGCTTCAACTCCCGCCGCGCCTCGCTGCGCCCGCGCAGCCCGGCCACCAGACCGAGACCGCAGGCGGAGAGGACGGCGACCAGCGGCAGATCGCGACTGGATGAGAGATGCCCCGCCAGCAGGGCCAGGAGATACCCGGTGAGGACGGTGCCCCCCCACACCACCGCGGTCGCCAACGGCGTGGCACTCCAGGCGAGCATGAGAAGGACTGCCAGATACGCCACCAGACCGGCCTGGGTCCACGGCCAGGCGCCGCCCTCGGTGGGAGTGGTGAGCAGGGCGATCACGACCGCCGCCGTCAGCGAGATCCACCAGGCGGTCACCGGGCGGGTCAACGCGAGCAGGACGGGTGTGGTCTGGGCGAGACCGAGGACGATGGCCATCCCGTACGGGAGGTGGCTTGCGTCCATGATGAGGCTGGTGCAGGTCCCGGCCGTGAGGAGCACGATCAGGACCGCGCCGCCCACCAACAGTCGCCGTGCGACCTTGTCCAGGGAATTCGTCAGTGGGCCGACCGGCTGCGCGGATAAGGTGAACAGGCCGAGCCACAGCGTCGTAAGGGCGGGCCGGAGGCTTCGCCGCGCCGAGTCCGACCGCCCGGTCGGCCCCGGTGCTCCTCTTGAGTCTTTGGTCACTCGGGCAACCCTAACGGCGCCCATTCGGGTCGGTTGGCTGGCCGGGGTGCAGCCAGGAGGCGGAATCTTCGTACCGGCAGATCAAGACCTTCCAGCGCGGCCGGCAGGAAGTCCTGCGGTCGGCCACGCCGGAGCTGGTGCGGCAGGAGGTGTGGGTGCACCTGGTCGTGCACCACTGACCAACCAGGGTCATCATGCGGCTCGCCGACGGCCACGGGATCGACCCGGACCGCATCTCGCGCCGCGCCCGGTCCGGGCCGGAGCGTTCCTACCGGTCCGGACCCTTCCGCGAACGGGTGCGGCCGCGCCCGGTCCGGCGGGCGGCTGCCGGTCTGCGGAGTAGCCTGAATACGTACGGCTCCCGGTGAGCCGCTGTTGTCGGCCTGCGCATCGAAGGGGGCCGGTATCGCATGGACACCCTGGTCACTGTCGTGGTCGTCCTCGCGATGATCGCGATCGCGGCGTTCGTCATCCATATGCTCAATGCCAGGCATCGGCATCAGCATCTGCGCCCCGCGCACTACGACCACGGGCTGGCGGGGTTCGGCGAGGGACCCGGTTCGGGCGCGCGGCCTGCTTCGGGGCCGGCCCCGGGGCCGGAAACGGGTGAACAGCGGGGGAGCGGAGAGTCCGGTACGCCCGGCTCCGGCGGGTGATCCGCAGGCGGCGGGCTACTTCGCGTCCGAGTAGCGCTCCACCACCGCCGTCGTGAACGGAAAACGCACCGGCGTCTCACCGAAGGCGGTCCGCCCGGCCAGATCACCCGCCGCCCGGATCGCTTCCACGACCGCATCGGCCTCCTCCTGCGGGCAGTGCACGATCACCTCGTCATGCTGGAAGAAGACCAGCTCCGCCCGGAGACCCGCGGAGCCGAGCGACTGGCGCAGGGCGGCCAGGAGCAGTAGCGCCCAGTCCGCTGCGCTGCCCTGCACCACGAAGTTACGGGTGAAGCGACCCCGCGCGCGGGCGTTCGACGATGCGTAGCCAGGGGTGAACACTCCGTCGGCGGTGGGCTGTTCCGCGCTCTCCTGCGGGATGCCGGCCTCGTCGTCGTCCCCGCTCCCGGCCGCGGGCGGACTGGTCCGGCCCAGCCACGTCCGTACGAGACGTCCCTCCTCGCCCGCCTTCGCCGCATCGTCGACATACGCCACGGCCAGCGGAAATCTCCGGCGCAGGGCTGCCAGGTTCTTCAGGCCGTCGCCCGAGGTCTGGCCGTAGATCGCGCCCAGCAGGGCGAGCTTGGCGTGGTCCCGGTCGCCGTGGAAGGCCCGGTCGGACAGCGACGTGTAGAGATCGCCGTCATGGCCCGCCACCTCCATCAGACCGCGATCGCGGGAGATCGCGGCCAGCACTCTGGGCTCCATCTGGTCGGCGTCCGCGACGACGAGGCGCCAGCCTTCGTCGGCGACGACCGCCTGCCGTATCACCTTGGGGATCTGCAGCGCTCCTCCGCCGTTGGTCGTCCAGCGGCCGCTGACCGTGCCGCCCGGCTGGTACTCGGGGCGGAAGCGGCCGTCGCGCACCCAGTCCTGGAGCCAGCTCCAGCCGTGCGCCGTCCAGATCCGGTACAGCTTCTTGTACTGGATGAGGGGTTCCACCGCCGGATGGTCCAGCTCCTCCAGCTCCCAGCGCCGGGTGGACTTCACCTTGATGCCGGCCTGTGCGAACGCCTTCACCACGTCGGCGGGGAGGTCGGGGCGGACCCGTCTGCCGAAGGCGGCCGACACCTCGTCGGCCAGCTCGGCCAGCCTGCGGGGCTCGCCGCCGCCCGCGTAACGCTCGCCGAGCAGTTCGTGGAGCACGCCCCGGTGCACGTCGGCGCGCCAGGGGAGGCCTGACCGGTTCATCTCGGCGGCGACCAGCATGCCGGCCGATTCGGCGGCCGTCAGCAGGCGCATCCTGCCCGGGTGTGCGGTGGCGTCGTGGCGGCGGAGCTGGTCGGCGTACACCTGGAGCAGGTCGTCGAAGGGCAGGTCCGTGCCGGACTGCGGTTCGAAGAGGGAGGACTGCGAGCCGGGCTCGGCGGAGCGGGGTGGAGGATCGGGGGGTACGGGGGCGTTGCGCAGGCGGGCGTGGGCGGCGGCTGCGGAACGGGGTTCGCCGAGACGGCCCTCGTGGGCGAGGAGAAGGGACTCGGCGACCTCGATGTCGTAACAACGGGCCACGGGGACGCCGGCCGAGAGCAGGCGCGGGTAGATCTCGGCGGTGGACCGCCAGACCCAGCGTGTGACATCCGGGCGGGAGCGGACCGCCTCCACGAGGTCGGGTTCGGTCAGGACCGGGGCGGTGGGCAGGCCGGTGGAGTCCAGCGGGGCGAGGAGGGCGCCGCCGGTCTCCGTGGTGGCCAGAGCCCAACGTTCGGTCATGTTGTCGAGTCTGGCACCCGGCACTGACAGGGGCGTGGGGCGCGGGGGTGGGGTGGGCCGCTGCGCGGGATTTCACCCCACCCCCGTCCCTTCCCGAAACCGGGGCTCTGCCCCGGACCCCGGTCCTCGAACGCCGGACGGGCTGGGGGCGGGGGCCACAAGCCCCGGACGGACCGAAACCTAATCGGAGTCCGTCGTCCAGGTGCCCAGGGAGATTTCGGCGGTGATGCCGGGGCCGAAGCCCGCCATCAGGCCGCGGTGGCCGTCAAGGGCCGAAGCCTCGTCGAACATGCGGCGAAGGGCGTCGAGCACCACCGCGCTGGCTATGTTGCCGTACTCGGTGAGCGTGGCGCGGCTGAAGCGGAATGCTTCTGGTGGCACGTCGAGGAAGCGGCTCAGGTCGTCCAGGATGCGCGGGCCGCCCGCGTGGATGATGTAGAAGTCCATCTTGCTGGCGTTCCATTGGTGCTCCTCCGCGACGGCGTTCAGGGCCGGGGCGAGGGGCTCCATGGTTCCTGGCACACGCTTGTCGAGCTGGAAGTGGAATCCGGTGGACCGGACCGCGTAGGAGATCCAGTCCTCGGTGTCCGGGATGATGTACGAGCCGTTGCTTTCCAGGCGGACTCCGGTGCCACCGCTGCCCCGGACCACGACGGCGGCTATGCCGTCGCCGAACAGACCGTTGGACAGCAGGGATCCGACGCCCAGATCGGTGGGCTGGTAGCACAGCGAGCAGAACTCGCAGGCGACGATCAGCACATTGGCGTCGGGGTACGCCGTGCAGAAGTCGTGGGCCCGGTTGACGGCTGCGCCGCCCGCGGCGCAGCCGAGCTGGGCGATCGGCATCTGCCGTGTCTCCGGCCGGAAGCCCATCTTGCCGATGAGCCACGCGGTCGGCGGAGGCATCATGAAGCCGGTGCAGGAGACATAGACGATCAAGTCGATCTGCCGCGGCTCCAGTCCGGCCTGATCGAGTGCCCGGCGTACTACCGCCGGCACCCTGGCCTTGGTCTGTTGTTCGTAGGTGATGCTGCGGGCGTCGAAGCCCGGGTGCTGCAGCACCTTCTCGATCGGTTGGATCAGGTGCCGTTTCTGCACCCCGGTATGTTCGATCAGACGAAGGACCAGGTCGATCTGCGGATGGTCGCCGTGCAACCGTTGAGCCAGCTCCAAGGTTTCCTCGTTGGTGATGACATACTCGGGAACCTCGATTGCCGGCTTGCAGAGAACCGCCATGGAACTCCTCCTAGCGGACTTTTGGTCCACACCGCCGGGCCCGGAACGGTACGGGGTGTTCGCCGACGCGGGATTGGCCACCACGGCTCCGCACGCGCGGTGCCGTGCGAAACAGAGCTCTGGTGGATTCCTGCGCCGGGTTCGGTACCCCTGATACGGGCGCGGACGGGCCGACCGTCGAAGACTGAAGTTCTAGCCGTATGTGGGCGGATACTGATCCGCCACGGCTTGGGTGGGTGGCCGTCGGCATCACGCTACGGCAGGCGGATCGGGGCCGCATGTCGAGCCGACGCACAGCCCGCAGCAGGGCACAGCAAGGCGCCCGGTGCGCAGCAGGGCACAGCAAGGCGCCCGGCGCCCCGGGATTGTTCCGGGTTGCCGGGCGCCCTGGTGCGACGCATCATCAATGAGCATCACTGTCCGTGCACAGAGGCCCGGCGCGTTGCCGGACCACCCCTGTCACCAGGTGACAGGCAGTTCGAGGGGATAGCGCCAGATCGATGTCTTGTTCCAGCGCACTTCCTCGGCCGGCGTCGCCAGCTTCAGAGCGGGGAAGCGCTTCAGCAGAGTTCCGATGGCGACCTGGAGTTCCGTCGCTGCGAGCGGGGCACCCAGACAGTGATGGCCGCCCCAGCCGAAGGTCATATGGGACGGACCCTCGCGCTCCAGATCCAGCTCGTCGGGCCGGTCGAACTTCCGGCCGTCGCGGTTGGCCGTCAGATAGGAGACATGCACGATGTCCCCCGCCCGGATCGCCACGCCGCTCAGTTCCACGTCCTCGGTGGCGACACGGGGGATACCGACACCCTTGCGGAAGGGAATGAAGCGCAGCAGCTCCTCGATGGCCTGCGGGAGCATGTCGGGGCGACCGCGCAGCATCGCGAGCTCGTCGGGCCTGGTGAGCAGCGTGTAGGCGATGTTCCCGATCTCGTACGTGGTGGTGTCCTGGCCCGTGATGAGCAGCACCATGGCCATCACGGTCAGTTCCTGCTCGTTGAGGATCTCGTCCCCGTCGCGAGCCGTGGCCAGTGCGCTGATCAGGTCGTCGCCCGGGTTCTCGCGCCGCTCGGCCGTCAACTTCTGGAAGTAGGCGCGGAGATCGGCCTTGGCGCGTACCGCGGCGTCCTTGTTCTCGACGGTCGTGTCCATCATCGTCCGGGCGTGGGCGCGCAGCTGTGCGCGGTCCGCCTCGGGGATGTCGAGGACCTCGCAGATGGTGGTCAGCGGCAGCGGGGCCGCCAGATGCTCGAAGAGATCGGCGGGGGCTCCGTGCTCCTCCATCCGGTCCAGCAGCTCGTCCACGACATGCTGGGTACGTACCTTCATGCGCTCCATGTGACGAGGCGCGAAGCCCTTGGAGATCAGGCTGCGCAGGCGGCTGCTGCCCGGCGGGTCCATCACGTTGATCGCTTCGTCCTGAACGATCGGCTCAGGGGTCATGCGCGGGAAGTTCCGGCCGATGATGGCGCTCCGGCTGAAGCGCCGGTCGGTGGTCACCGTGCGCACGTCGTCGTAGCCGGTGACGAGCCATGCCTCGCCGTCGCCGTGCGGCAGCCGGATGCGGGAGACGGGTTCTTCGGTCATCAAGTGCCTGAGCACCGGGTCGAATTCGAGGGCCTCGGCATAGTCGAACGGGCAGTGCCGTGCGCCGGCGACTGGTTCCATACGGAGCTCCAGAGGGGGGATCTGACGGGTGGTTCGAGGAATCTGCGGGCTGGACGGGACATGGGTGCCCGGTCACCCGCACAGGCACGCGCCACTCCGGGCCGATTGGTCCATATGCAGAACGGATTCGACAGACCTGGTCGCTGGACCGGCGCAATCGGTCCAGCGACCCTGTTCGGCCGGTGCGACCCGACGAACTCGGCGGATTCAGGCGCGCTCGGCGTGAACAGCCGTTCTCAGAGGGACGGTACGACGTTGGTGGCCTCCACCGCGGGGCGCAGCGCCCGGGCGAGCTCGACGGCGTCGCCCACGGCCCAGAAGTGGGTGAAGAACAGGCGGGGGTCCTCCGCCAGGTGGTGGTTGTGCAGCTCGACGAGCTTGATCCCTCCGCGCCGCAGGGCCTTCAGCGTGTTCTGGACCTCGCCGGCGAGCATGGCGCAGTCGCCCGCGAGCGCGGCCCGGCCGCCGCCCAGCGGCTGGAAGGTGAACGCGCTGGTCGATCCCAGGCCGGGGGGAAGGACCAGATGGCCGTCCGCGATGGTCTCGCGGCGGAGGAAGACGCACTTGTAGACCTCGCCGTCGCTGACGCCCTTGGCGCCCAGCGCCGCCTCCATTCCGGCGATGTCCAGGTCGATCGGGGCCGGCGGGCCCGGCGGCAGGGCGGGCGGGGTTCCGGTGCGGTCGAATCCGGCGCGCAGACCGCGGGCCAGGGCAACCGCGTCGTGACCGTGTGCGTGGACGTGGGTCCACCAGATGTCGGGGGTCTGGGCGAGCAGGTGCTTGTGGAGCGCGGTCTGCTCGATTCCGTGCGCCTGCCAGGCATCGGTCACCCACTGCAGTTCGTCCTCGGTGACCACCACGTCGCCCATCAGCATCGTGCTGCCGTCGGCGTAACGGACGAAGGCCACATGCGTGCCCAGCGCGAGCCCCGGTGTGACGACGACGCCGTCGGAGACCACCAGAAGATCCCGCCGGGGGAAGGCCGTGTGGTAGGTCGTTCCGCGCAGCATGTCGCCGGTGCGGCCCAGTGCTTTCGCCACGCCCGCCCAGTCCGCCAGGCCGGTCGGCACCGGCTTGACCCGTCTGCCGTGCCCCGGCCCGGGCATCCCGTTGGGCAGCGCGCGAGCAGCGGCAGGCCCTGCCGCGGTCAGCATCGGCGCGAGTGCGGCCGCGGCCAGTACGCGTCGCCGCGACGTGATCGCCCGTGTATTCGTGTCCTGCTGTCGGTCTCCGGTCATCACTTGATCGCCTCCATGGCGAGATGAAACCACGGGAAACCTGGATGAAAGGGTGAAAACGAATGCATCGTCAACGGGTGGGGCTGGATGGACCAATCGCGCTCTCCGGCCCGGTCCCGTACGGCCCATCCGGACCTTCGGTGCACCGGCATCGAGCGGCCCCGCACCGCTCTCGGCAAAAGCGCTGACCCGACCGAGACCACCGCGCACACCCCGGCCGCCCCGACCGTCAGCGGCCACTGCGCCGACATCGCCACCGGTGCGGACAGCGAGGCCGGCGCGGCGGCGAGGCCCGCCAGGTCGACCGCGGTCACGGCCAGTCCGAGCAGCGCCCCGAGCCCGACCGCGAACAGGGCCTCCCCGGCCACCACCGCGAGGACCCGCGGCCGGGTGGCCCCGGCCAGGGCGCGGTCGCCGACGACGCGGCGCACCTCGGCGACGGGCGCGTCCACACCTACGGCGTCCGGGTCGCGGTGCGCTCCGTTTCCGTCGTCCCGTGTCACCTGGCCGAGCGCCCGGAGGTCGCGCAGGAGTGCGATATCCACAGGGTGTGGATGAGTGAGGTCTGCCCTTCCCGGTCCACCAGCTCCCGCAGCATCGCCATCACCTCCTGGCTCGTCGCGGTGTCCAGTGCACCGGTCGGCTCGTCGCCGAAGAGCACCGCGGGCCGGGTGATCAGGGCCCGCGCCAGGGCCACCCGCTGCTGTTGCCCGCCGGACATTTCGGCCGGCCGGTGCCCCGCCCGGTCGGCGAGACCGACCCGGGCCAGGGATTCGCGCACCTCGGTACGGGACGGGCGGCGGCCCGCGAGCCGCAGCGGCAGCGCGACATTCTGTGCGGTGGTCAGCGAAGGGACCAGGTTGAACGCCTGGAAGACGAAGCCGATCCGGCCCCGGCGCAGCAGTGTCAGCCGGCGCTCGCTCAACCCGGTCAGCTCCACCCCGCCCACCTCGACGGTGCCGGATGTCGGCCGGTCCAGCCCGGCCGCGCAGTGCAGCAGCGTGGACATGCCGGAGCCGGACGGGCCCATGACGGCGGTGAAGGTGCCGGGGCGGACGGTGAGGTCGATGCCGTCGAGGGCGTCGACCTCTCCATGGGTACGGCGTACGGAGCGGAGCCGTACGGCATCGGTGGCACGCGCGGATGCAGCGGATGCGTGCGGGGGAGTCATGTCCTCGATCGAACCGTTTCCGCGCTCCGCGATCACGACCATCAGAGCCCGTCCTCGGGGTAGGGCCAGGCATACCCCGGTCGCACCGTCCTGCCTACCCTGGCCTCATGGAACCGGTGATCGACCAGGCATTCGCGGCAGCCCTCTACTCCGAGGGCGACGCCGGTCTCGACACCGGAGCCTCCCTCCTGGCCGCCGATCCGGCGGCCGACGCGGAACTGTTCCGGCGCGGCGAGGAGTTCGTCCGCCGTGCCTGGGAGCGCGGCTGGCAGCCCGCCGATGTCGTACGCATCGTCCGCCGCGAACTCGACGAGACCGCGGTCGGCCTCGCCGCCGGGCTGATCGCATCGGAGACCGGACGGTACGAGCAGCTGCCGCCCCGCTGGCGGTCCCAGCTCGACGGGCTCCCCGCCGCGCCGCCCCGGAACCGGCCCGACCGGTTCTCCTACGCCTCCGTGCTCCTCGGCCTGTACCGGCTGTTGCTCAGGATCCCCGCCCTCGAACCGGTCGGTCCACCGCCCGGCACCTCCCCGCACGGGCTCCACCTGCCGCCCGTGCACGACGAACCCCGGATGCTGACCCGGATCCGTGCCCTGCTCGCCAAGGCGGAGGCGACCGGCTTCCCCGAGGAGGCGGAAGCCCTCACCACCAAGGCGCAGGAGCTGATGGCCCGGCACTCCATCGACGAGGCCCTGCTCGCCGCCCGAACCCACAGCAAGGAGGCGCCGGGAGCGTGCCGGATCGGGGTCGATGCCCCGTACGAGACGGCGAAGGCGATCCTGCTCGACGCGGTCGCCTCCGCGAACCGCTGCCGTGCGGTGTGGAACAGTGACCTCGGCTTCTCCACGGTGGTCGGCTTCGAGCCGGACCTGGAGGCCGTGGAGCTGCTGTACACCTCCCTGCTGGTCCAGGGCACGGTGGCGATGACGAAGGCGGAGGCGGGCCAGCGGGCCGGCGGACGCAAGCGGACCAAGACGTTCCGGCAGTCCTTCCTGATGGCGTACGCCCAGCGCCTGGGCAGCCGGCTCGCCGCCGACACCGCCCGCGTCACGGCGGCCGCCGAAACCGAGACCGGATCCGAAGCCGCGGGGGTGGCAGCACCCCATCTGCTCCCGGTCCTCGCCGCCCGCGACATGGCCGTCACGGACACCGCCGAGCGGATGTTCCCCGAGACCACGACCACGCGCGTCCGGGGCGCCACGGATCTCGACGGTTGGACCCATGGAACGGCCGCCGCGGACCGGGCGAGGATGGGCGGGAGCGGGCCGGAGATCCACGGCAGGCGCGGGAACCTGTAGGAACCGGTAGATACCTTAGGAACCGTAGATACCTGTAGAAACCGTAGATGCCTTATGAATTACGGCAACTCGGGCTTATCGGTCATTCCGGCTAGGCTCTGGGCATGAGCTGGTTCCGGGCGCTGAAGGAGACCGCCCGCTCGGGGCTGACGATCGAGCGGCGGCGTCTCGAACCGCTCATCGCGATCCGCGGTGCGGCCGGTCTCGCCCTCGTCATCGGGGTAGGCCTCGCGCTCTTCGGGCCGGTGGTCGCCGCGAGCTCCGCGTTCGGTGCGTTCCAGGCGGCCATCGCCACGTTCCAGCGCAGCTGGCGTCCCCGGCCCGTCCTCGCCCTGGTCTCCGGGGCGAGCCTCGCCGTATCGACATTCCTCGGCTATCTCGCCGGCCCCCGAATGCCGCTGTTCCTGGCCCTGCTGGTGCTCTGGACGTTCCTCGCGGGCCTGGCCTGGGCGGCGGGACCGACGGGCGGCCTCATCGCGTCGTCCAACGTGGCGATCATGCTGGTGACGGTCACCCTGCCCACCTCCGTCGCGAACTCCGCCGTGCATGTCGTGATGATCCTGTTCGGCGGTGTGGTGCAGGCGGCGCTGATCGTCCTGTTCCCGGTACGGAGATGGGGCGCACAGCGCGATGCCCTCGCCGACGCCCTGGTCGCCGAGGCCGACTACGCCCGCCGATTGCGCCATGACCCGCTCGCCGCCTTCGATCCGGTGCCGCTGATGACGGCCCGCAGCGCAGCCGCGGTCACCCCGCGGCAGGCCCGCCGCCGGCCGCCCGAGCTGCATGGCTCCCGCGGTGTTGCCGAACGGATCAGGCCGGTGCTCGCCTCGCTCGCGGACCCGGCGATGGGCGTCCCGTCCGAGGGGCCGGAGCGGGACCGGGTCTGCGAACTCCTCGCCGCCGCCGGATCCGTGCTCGATTCGGCGGCGTGGGCGATCCGCAACGGCGACCCGGTGAAGCTCTCCCCGTCCGCCGTCGCCGCGCTGAAGACCCCCGACACCGGCACTCTCCTCACCGGCCCGTCCCGCCGCGCCGCCGCCCGGCTCGGCGCGCTGCTCTCCGATGTCATCGAGACGGCCGAGGGCGAGGGTACGAAGGAGGAACAGGCCGAGGCCGAGGAGGCCGCCGAGACCATCAGGGCCACCGGGGACGGGGCCCCCGGCGCTCCGCACCGCCGCCGCCCCACCCTCCTGCGGCTGGTCCCTGTCGTCGGGAGGGCGGTGCGCGCCGAACTGCGCCCCGGTTCACCGATCCTGCGGCACGCCGTGAGGGTCTCCGTCGTCGTCGCCGTCGGCTATCTCATCGGTGCCGCGCTGCCGTTCGGCCACGGCTACTGGGCACCCATGGCGGCCGTCATGGTGATGCGGCCGGAGTTTTCCCAGACGTACGGGCGTTCCGTGGCCCGTTTCGGCGGCACGATCGTCGGCGTCTCGCTCGCCACCGCGATCGGCCGGACCACCGACCCCGGTGTGACCGGGTCCGCGCTGCTCGCCGTGCTCTGCGCCCTGCTGATGTATCTGCTGATGCGCACCGGGTACGTGGTCGGCCAGGCGTGCGTCTCCGCGTACGTCGTCTTTCTGCTCGGCATGGCGGGCGACAACTGGTCGCAGACCGTACACGAACGGGTCGTCCTCACCCTCGTCGGCGGTCTCCTCGCGATGATCTCGTACGCTGCCTACCCGGCGTGGGAGACCCCGAGGCTTCGCGGCAGGCTCGGCGACTGGCTGGAGGCGGACGGGCGGTACGCGGCCGCGGTCGTCGACCAGTACGCCGAACCGGCCGAGCGCGGCCAGGACGACGTCCGTTCCGCCCTGCTGGACACCCGCGAGGCCCGCGTCGCCTGGCAGGAGACGCTTGCCACCGCCCAGCACGAACCGGTGCGCAACCGCGGCCTCTCCCGCGCCGCCGCCGAGGACACCCAGCACGCCCTCGCCCAGCTCGGCCGGGTCGCGATGCTGCTGGAGGCCCACCTCCCGTGCGGCAGCGCAACCCCCGTACCGGCTGCCGCGCGTCTGGCGCAAGCGCTGCGCCGGGCCACCGAACAGGGCGCGAAGGAACTGCGGGAGAGGCGTGTACCGGACTGGGCGGAGGTGCGCGAGGCGCTGGCGCAGTGGGACGCGCAGCAGCGGACGGGCGAAGGGGAGGACCCGTTCGTACGGAACGGGGCCGGCCTCCTCCTCGAAGCCCTGGAGGAGTTCTCCCGGGGACTGGACGGGACGTCGAAGCCGAACCCGCCCTCGGATCAAGCCGATTGAGGGGACGGAACGGCTTGCCGTCAGGGGGTCGGCAGGTCCGGCAGACCCGACGGGATCGCACCCGGGTCGGTCTTGGCCAGGGTGTCCTTCGTCCCGCCGTCCCAGGACACGACGACGGTCTTGCCGTCGTTGGACACGATGGACCCGATGGTGCGGTCGGTGTCGCCGTCGGCGCACTTCAGCGCCAGCATCACCTTGCCCATGTCCTTCACGGTGCCCGTGCAGGCGCGCTGCTCGGTGACGAGCACGGCCTTCCCGGACGCGACGGACAGGACCACGGCCTTGCCATCGGTCTTCCCGGCCCAGCCGCCCTCCAGCGCCGCGGCGTCGGCCCCGGAGTCGCTGCTGCTGCCGCTGTCACCGGGAGCCTGACTGGACTTCGCGGCGTCGGAGCTGCCGTCCGGGTCGCTCTTCTTGCCGTCGCTGCTGCAGCCGGTCAGTGCTGCGGCGGTGACGAGTCCGGCGATGATCACGGCGCCGGTACGTACGACTTTGCGCATGCGGAATTCCCCCTTATTGGCAAAAGACCGCGCCAAGCTACCAGCGCGTGCCACGGGGATGGGCTGCCCGACTCGGGTTGGGCGGAGCCAAACAGGCGTCCCGTACGTCTATCTCTGCGTCCAAGGCTGTAATCGCGGGAACACCCCGCGTGCACGTGCATCCGCTCATGCATCTGCTCATGCGGGGACAATTGAACAGAGCTATGATCCGAGACAGTTGACACTTGCACCTTGCAACTCGGGGAGCGTCCTGTGCACCACGTGTACAACGGCATGGCGGCCACAGAGCTTCGCGGAGTCGTCTGGCAGAAGAGCAGACACAGCAACTCCCAGGGATCCTGCGTGGAGTTCGCGAAACTGCCCGACGGGGATGTGGCGATGCGGAATTCACGCCACCCCGACGGGCCGGCCCTGGTCTATACGCCGGCTGAGATAGAGGCGCTGCTGCTCGGGGTGAAGGACGGGGAGTTCGACCACCTCGTAGCGGGCGGCTGACCGCGTCCCGCGGGGCGGTGTCCGACCACCCGTCGGCAGCCCGCGCGGCCGCCGCGCGGGTCACACGTCGTCGGACAGCCGGAACAGTGCCCAGACCACCTTGCCGCGCGGTGTCGCCGCGGTGTTCGGGTGATCCGCTCCCGGAGCGGGAGAGGGGTGCCAGCCCCAGGAGTCGCTGAAGGACTCCACCAGGAAGAGGCCGCGGCCCGACTCCGCCGAGTCGGGAGCCTCGGAGGCCACCGGGCTCTCCTGGCTGGGGTCGCGCACGGCGCACACCAGGCGCGAGCTCCAGCGCATCAAGTGCAGCCGTACGGGCGGCTCCTGAGGCTCCGGTGCGGTGCCGGCGGGCAGGGCGTGCCGCAGAGCGTTGGTCACGAGTTCGGAGACGACCAGTGCGACGTCGTCGAAGCGCTCGTCCAGTCCCCAGCCGCTCAGCGTCGTCCTGGTGAACTGCCGTGCACCGCCTACGGCTTCGTAGCGGGCGGGCAGGGTGCAGGTGGCCGATCCGGAGACGGCTGAGGGATCGATGGGGGGAAGCCCCTGCCGTAACGGCTCGAGCATCGTCGATCCATTCGTCCCCATGCGAGGCACTCCCGGGATTCGCGGCTGTATCGGTACTGCGGGGTACAGCGGCACAACACGAACGAGCACGCAGGTGCGCGAGGACCATGGTTCCGAATGCGCAGGGCAGATGCAAGGGCAGATGCACGTGCACGCGCCTGACCTGTCCGAACCCGTGCCGGTTCTTGGTCATTTCTTCCTGCGTGCATTTTCGTAGCTTTCTGGGAGTCTTCTCATTTCCGTAATCGAACGAGTACGGGCTGAAGCGTTTTGATGGCAGAATCCGGCACTTGGGGTTCAGGGGGAGCCCCGGTGTCCAGGAAGCGATGGGGAGGATCGGGCCGGTGGCGGCAGGCGAGTCGAGTGGATCTGTGGTGCGGCGCATCCTGCTGGGCTCGCAGCTCAGGCGGCTGCGCGACTCGCGCGGGATCACCCGCGAGGCGGCCGGCTACTCCATCCGGGCTTCCGAATCGAAGATCAGCCGCATGGAGTTGGGACGGGTGAGCTTCAAGGCCAGGGACGTCGAGGACCTGCTCACGCTCTACGGCGTCACGGACGAGGCGGAGCGCGACGCCCTGCTCGGCCTGGCCCGCGAGGCCAATGTGGCGGGCTGGTGGCACAGTTACGGAGATGTGCTGCCCGGGTGGTTCCAGACGTACATCGGTCTGGAGGGAGCGGCATCGCTCATCCGGGTGTACGAAGTCCAGTTCGTCCATGGTCTGTTGCAGACCGAGTCCTACGCGCACGCGGTCGTCACCCGGGGCATGGGCGACGCCCCGGCCGTCGAGATCGACCGCCGGGTCGCGTTGCGGCTGGAGCGCCAGAAGGCCCTCGTCTCCGAACGCTCACCCCGTTTCCACGCCGTGCTGGACGAGGCGGCGCTGCGCCGGCCGTACGGCGACCGTGAAGTGATGCGCGGACAATTGCGGCATCTGATCGAAATGTCGGAACAGCCCAACATCACTCTTCAAGTGATGCCCTTCAGTTTTGGCGGGCATGCGGGGGAGGGTGGTTCTTTTACGATGCTCCGATTCCCGGAATCCGATCTGTCGGACATCGTCTATTTGGAGCAGCTGACAAGTGCGCTCTATCTGGACAAGGCCGAAGAAGTCGCTCAGTACGAAAAGGCCATGGTGCGACTGCACGAGGACAGCCCAGGTCCCGAGGAGAGCCGCGATCTGCTCCGCGGTCTACTCCAACTCATCTGATTCATAAGTACGATGACGGTTCGACGGAGTCTGCACCTGAGTTAAGGGATCGCATGTCCTTCTTCTACGAGCTGGCCGACCAGTACATCGACGGTGAGTGGCGGACCGGCACCGGCTCGTGGGACATCATCGATTTCAATCCCTACAACGGGGAGAAACTCGCCGCGATCACCATCGCGACCGCGCAGGAGGTCGACCTGGCCTACCGCGCCGCCGAGCGCGCCCAGCGGTCCTGGGCCACCACCGGCCCGTACGAGCGCCGCAGCGTCCTGGAGCGCGCCCTGCGCATCACCGAGGAGCTGCACGACGACATCGTCGAGGCGATCGTCGACGAGCTGGGCGGCACCCGACTCAAGGCCCAGTACGAGGTGCGCGTCGCCAAGGAGTTCCTGCGCGACGCGATCCAGCAGGCGCTGCGCCCCCGGGGCCGCATCCTGCCCTCCCCGGTGGACGGCAAGGAGAACCGTCTCCACCGGCAGCCAGTCGGCGTCATAGGGGTGATCAGCCCCTTCAACTTCCCTTTCCTGGTGACGATGAAGTCCGTCGCACCGGCCCTCGCGCTCGGCAACGCGGTCGTCGTCAAGCCCAACCAGAATGCCCCGGTCGTCGGCGGCGGGCTGATCGCCAAGATCTTCGAGGATGCCGGGCTGCCCGCCGGACTGCTCAACATCCTGATCACCGATGTCGCCGAGATAGGGGACGCGTTCATCGAGCACCCCGTGCCCAAGGTGATCTCCTTCGCGGGCACGGACCGGGTCGGCCGCCACGTCGGCGCGATCGCGGCCGGACACTTCAAGCGGACGATCCTCGAACTCAGCGGCAACAGCGCCCTGGTGGTGCTGGACGACGCCGACATCGGCTACGCGGTCGATGCGGCCGTCTTCAGCCGCTTCGTGTACCAGGGGCAGGTCTGCATGGCCGCCAACCGCATCCTGGTCGACCGCCGCGTCGAGCGGGAGTTCACCGAGAAGTTCACCGCCAGGGTGGCCGCGCTGCGGACCGGCGACCCGCGCGACCCGGAGACCCAGATCGGCCCGGTCATCAACACCTTCCAGGCCGACGCCCTCACCGCCCTGGTGGATCAGGCACTCGCCGAGGGGGCCACCGCGCTCGTACGGGGCCGGACCCGCGGCAACCTCGTCGAACCGACCGTGCTCACCGGGCTCCCCGAGGGCTCCCCGCTGCTGTCCCAGGAGATATTCGGCCCGGTGGCGCTGCTGGTGACGTTCGACGGCGAGGACGATGCCGTACGGATCGCCAACGACACCCCGTACGGACTCAGCGGCGCTGTGCACACCCGCAGCACCGAACGAGGGGTGCGGTTCGCGCAGCGCGTCGTCAGCGGGATGTTCCACGTCAACGACTCCACTGTCCAGGACGATCCGCTGGTGGCCTTCGGGGGCGAGAAGTCCTCCGGGATCGGCCGACTGAACGGCGAGGCGACCGTGGACGCCTTCACCACCCAGAAGTGGATGTCCATTCAGCACGGCCGGACCGCATTCCCCTTCTGACACCGATGGGTTGAGGACAGGAGCTGACCGCAAGGGTCCGTAGCGTGGTCGGTGTCAGGAAGAAACCGGCACGGTTCCCCAAGGCGGACATCATGGTCACTCACGTTCCCGCAGAAGCCTCCGGCGACGAGCGCGGCGCGCTCCTCTCCTTCGTCGAGGCGCAGCGCGGCGCGATCCGGCGCTCGCTCATCGGTCTGACCGAGGAGCAGGCGGCGAGCCGGCCCAGCGCCAGTGAGCTCTCCCTCTCCGGGCTGCTCAAGCACGTCGCCGAGACCGAGCTGAACTGGCTGCGGATGGCTCAGCAGCGGCCGAGCGAGACATCCCGCAATGAGGAGACCTGGGCGGACAGCTTCCGGCTCGTCGGCGACGAGACCGTGGAGCGGATGCTGGAGTTCTGGGACGGCGTCGCGGTCGAGGTGGAGAAGTTCATCCGCTCGGTGCCCGGCATGGACGACACCTTCCCGCTGCCCGACGCGCCCTGGTTCCCGAAGGAGGGGCGGGTCTCGATGCGCTGGCTGCTGCTCCATCTCGTCGAGGAGCATGCCCGGCACGCCGGGCACGCCGACATCATCCGGGAGTCCTTGGACGGCCGAACCGCGTTCGAGCTGGTCGCCGAGGCGGGGGGATACTCTCATCAAAGTTGAATAGAAAGGGTGCGCGACATGTCCGCGATCCGGCTGCTGGTCCTCTGTGCCGTGCGTCAGCACGGCCGGGCGCACGGCTATCAGGTCCGCAACGACCTGGAGTACTGGGGCGCTCACGAGTGGTCCAACGCCAAACCCGGGTCGGTGTACCACGCACTGAAGCAGATGGCGAAGCAGGGGCTGCTGGTCGCCCATGAGACCGCCCCGAGTACGGCGGGCGGCCCGCCCCGTACCGAGTACGAGATCACCGATCGGGGCAACGAGGAGTACCTCACTCTGCTGCGCGCGGCGCTGACCTCGTACGACCAGAAGCTGGACGTGCTGTCGGCGGGCCTCGGTGGCATCGTCGACCTGGAGAGGTCCGAGGCGATCGCGCTGCTCAAGGAGCGAGTGGCCGGCCTCGCGGCCTGGCGGGCCTCGGTCACCGAGTACTACACGCCGGAGGCCGGGCCCGAGTCGATCGGTCACATCGGCGAAATCATGAACATGTGGGTCCACTCGGCGGATGCCGGGGCCGAGTGGACGCGCGGGCTGATCGCCCGCATCGAGGACGGGGCATACACCTTCGCGGGGGAGGGTGAACCCTTCGTCGGCGTGCTCGCCGAGGGGCAGGAGAACCCGTACGCGACGGGTGTCCACGATCCGGGCGACGACGAGTAATCAAGTTTGACGAATGGGGTCGGTGCGGTTACCTTCGACCCGCTAGTCAAGTTTGACTACGAGAGGGTGTGGCGATTTTGACCGACGCGATCGTTGTCGAAGGTGTGCACAAGCGATACGGGGAGAAGCGCGCCCTGGACGGCCTGGACCTCACGGTCCGCCGTTCCACCGTCCATGCCGTGCTCGGCCCCAACGGCGCGGGCAAGACCACGGCCGTACGCATTCTGTCGACGCTGCTGCGGCACGACGAGGGGCGGGTCGAGGTGGCGGGATTCGACGTACGGGACCGGGCCGGCGAGGTCCGGCGCCGCATCGGACTGCTCGGGCAGTACGCGGCGGTCGACGAGGAGCTCGGTGGCCGGCAGAACCTGGAGATGTTCGGCCGTCTGTACCACCTGGGCGCACGCCGGGCGGGTGCGCGGGCGGACGAACTGCTGGCCCGCTTCGGGCTCGCGGACACCGGCCGGGGGCCGGTCAAGGAGTACAGCGGCGGCATGCGGCGACGGCTCGATCTTGCCGCCTCGCTGATCACCGACCCGGAGGTGCTCTTCCTGGACGAGCCGACCACCGGACTCGACCCGCGCGGCCGGGCCGAGGTGTGGTCGGCGGTGCGCTCACTGGTGGGCGGCGGCACGACCGTACTGCTGACCACGCAGTATCTGGAGGAGGCCGATCAGCTGGCGGACCGGATCTCGGTGATCGACGCCGGACGGGTGGCCGCCGAGGGGACGGCCGACGAGCTGAAGGCGATGGTGGCCGGGGACCGCATCGATGTCGTGATCCGGGACGGTTCGCAACTGGCGGCCGCTGCCCTGCTGTTGGGTGACGGCGCGGTAGTCGACGCGGACCGGCGGCTGATCGGGGCACCGGCGCCGGACCGGATGGCGACCCTGACCCGGGTCGTGCGTGCGCTGGAGGAGGCGGGCATCGAGGCGGAGGACATCGCGGTGCGGCGCCCGACACTGGACGAGGTCTTCCTCTCGCTGACCGACCGGAGGCCGGAGCACGCGGAGGCGGCGGCATGAGCGCGATGAGCTGGGCGGTGTCCGATTCCTGGACGATGACGCGACGCGAACTGGCGCACTGGGCGCGGCAGCCGGTGCGGATCGTCGTCGGCCTGGTCTTCCCCGTGATGCTGCTGCTGATGTTCAACTATCTGGTCGGCGGCGGGCAGGGCGTCGACGGCGACAACACCGAGTTCCTGGTGCCCGGCATGCTCGCGCTCACCATGGCCTTCGGCCTGGAGTCGACCATGCTCGCGGTCACCCAGGACCTCGACAAGGGCGTCATCGACCGGTTCCGTGCCATGCCGATGGTCTCCGGTTCGGTGCTGGTCGGCCGCAGCGTCGCGGACATGCTCCAGTCGGCCGCCGCGCTCGCCGTGATGACCGGCGTCGGATACGCGGTCGGCTGGCGCTGGCACCACGGGCCGGCCGCGGCGCTGGGGGCGCTGGGGCTGCTTCTGCTGCTGCGCTTCGCGATGCTGTGGATCGGCATCCAGCTGGCGCTGGTGGCCGGGAAGCCGGAGCTGGTGCAGGCGGTGCAGATCCTGGTCTGGCCGGTCGGCTTCCTCTCCAACGTCTTCGCCACCCCCGACTCGATGCCGGGCTGGCTGGGCGCGGTCGTCGAATGGAACCCGATGTCGGCCACGGCCACGGCGGTACGCGGCCTGTTCGGCAACCCGGGCGGGCCCGGCGGCACCTGGGCGTCCGACCACGCCGAACTGCTGGCGGTGACCTGGCCGTTGGCGCTGATCGCGGTGTTCCTCCCGCTGGCGGTAAGGAGGTTCGGGCGGATCGACCGCTGAGATCCGCTGCCCGGCTCTCAGTGATGGAAGGACGTTGCCGCCTGCTTGTCATGGCTCAACGGGTGCGGCTGGCGGCGCAGTTCGGGCAGGATCAGCCTGAGGTCCTCCAGCAGAAGGTCGGCGAGGTCCGACGAGAAGCCGTTGCGGCACACCACCCGGAGCACCGACAGGTCCTGCCGGTTGGCGGGGAAGGTGTACGCGGGCACCAGCCAGCCGTGCTCGCGCAGCCGTCTCGACACGTCGAAGACGTCGTACGCCTGCACATCCGGCGCGGTCGTCAGCGCGAAGACGGGCAGCTGGTCGCCCCGGGTGAGGAGCCGGAAGTCCCCGAGCTCCTCGATCTGCTTTGCGAGCCCGCCGGCGACGTCCCGGGACGCCTGTTGAACGGCCCGGTAGCCCTCCCGGCCCAGCCGCAGGAAGGTGTAGTACTGCGCCACCACCTGTGCGCCGGGCCGGGAGAAGTTCAGTGCGAAGGTCGGCATGTCGCCGCCCAGGTAGTTGACCCGGAAGACCAGCTCCTCGGGCAGCTCTGCGGGCGAGCGCCACAGTGCCCAGCCGACGCCCGGGTAGACCAGGCCGTACTTGTGCCCGGAGGTGTTGATGGAGGAGACCCGGGGCAGCCGGAAGTCCCACACCAGGTCCTCGTCCAGGAACGGCGCCACCATCGCGCCGGACGCCCCGTCCACATGGACGGGGACGTCGAGGCCGGTGCGCTCCTGAAGGGCGTCCAGGGCCGCGCAGAGCTCCGCGACCGGCTCGTACGAACCGTCAAAGGTGGAACCGAGGATGCCGACGACGCCGATGGTGTTCTCGTCGCAGAGGTCGACCGCGGCCTGCGGGTCGAGGTGGAAGCGCTCGCCCTCCATCGGGACCAGGCGCGGTTCGATCTCCCAGAAGTTGCAGAACTTGTCCCAGCAGACCTGCACATTGATGCCCATGACCAGGTTCGGCCGGGCGGTCGCCGGGTAGCGGTCGGGGTTCCTGGCCGCCCAACGGCGTTTGAGCGCCAGGCCGGCGAGCATGCAGGCCTCGCTGGAGCCCGTGGTCGAACAGCCCACGACGGCCGAAGGGTCGGGGGCGTTCCAGAGATCGGCGAGCATCGCCACACAGCGCCGCTCCAGCTCGGCGGTGCGCGGGTACTCGTCCTTGTCGATCATGTTCTTGTCGCGGCACTCGCCCATCAGCACCCCGGCCTGGGGCTCCATCCAGGTGGTGACGAAGGTGGCGAGGTTGAGCCGCGCATTGCCGTCGAGCATCAGCTCGTCATGGACCAGGCCGTACGCGGTCGAGGGCGGCATCGGCCCGTCGGGCAGCCGGTGCCGGGGCGGTGCCGACTCCATTCCGGCGGTGGGGTCGGCCTCCCCGAAGAACGGGTTGAGGGCCAGCCTGCGGCGTTCCTCGGACGGTTCCGTGCCCTGGGGCGAACCTTTGTGGAGAGGCATCGGCGGACAGCCCTTCTCGGCTCTCGGCGGTCATCGTGACCCGCGACGGTCCTGTCGGTGTGCGGTGGTTCAGCTCTCGGCGGCGAGGCCGTCCTTGATGGCCCGGGTGAACTTCACGACCCGTTCGGCCTGGACCCGGGCGGCGGTCAGGGTCTGCACGCCGACCGGGATGTCGCCCTGCCCCGCGACGTGCGAAGTGCCGTACGGATTGCCGTCGACGAACTTCGACGGGTCCGTGTAGCCGGGGGCGACCAGGATGCCGCCGAAGTGGTGGATCGTGTGGTAGAGCGCGAGCAGTGTGGACTCCTGGCCGCCGTGCGCGGTGCTGGTGGAGGTGAAGCCGCTGTAGACCTTGTCGGCGAGACGGCCTGCCTGCCAGAGGCTGCCGAGGGTGTCGATGAACTGCTTGAGCTGGGCGGCGACATTGCCGAACCGGGTCGGCGTACCGAAGATCACGGCGTCCGCCCAGAGCATGTCGTCCTTCGACGCCTCGGCGATGTCCGCGGTCGCTTTCGCGTTGGCGGCCCAGGCCGGGTTGGAGTCGATGGCCGCCTGCGGGGCGAGCTCGCCGGCCTTGCGCAGCCGTACCTCCGCACCGGCCTTCTCGGCGTCCTGCGCGGTGGCCTTGGCCATCGCGGCGATTGTGCCGGTCGAGGAGTAGTAGATGACGGCGACGTTGACGGACGTGGGCATTGCGGAATCCTCCGACAGGGCCTTACGGGACGTACCCATGCGAATCCATACGGATGTGACGATACGGAAAGCAGGGGCATCCGGCGCGTCGAGCGGCGGGGACCAGGGGGTCGGGCAAGGTGCCCGGTCCGGGCTCACCTCAGCGGCGTACCGTCCTCGTGCAACTGCATCTGCGGCCGCCCGGTCACCAGCAGCCAGGCCGGCAACGAGGCGATGCACAGCATCGGGAGCACAGCCGTGTCGCCGACCAGCACCGCCGCGGTGAACAGGCTCAGCCAGCCCTGCCGGGTGACGGCCAGCAGCACCCCCAGTACCGCACAGGTCACCGCCAGCGTCACCGGCACGGACGTGACCAGGGCATGGGCGCACAACCCCAGTGCGACACCCACGAAGACGGCGGGGAAGATCCGCCCGCCCCGGAAGCCGCAGGTCGCCGCGATCAGCAGCGCGGCCGTCTTCACCACGGCCATGACCGCGAACTGCCCGGCCGACCAGCCGCTCGGGTCGGCGGCGAGCTCCATCACCTCGTCGAGCCCCTTGAACAGGGTGAGACGGCCGCCCAGCGCGCCCAGCAGGCCGAGCAGCAGCCCGCCGAGGGTCAGTGCCAGGACCGGGTGCTTCAGGGCCCGGAAGGCCCGGTGCACGTACGGGAAGGCGTACACCGCCGCCAGGCCGAGCAGCGCGCCCGCCGCAGCGATGACGACCGAGGAGAGCAGATCGCCCCAGTGCGGGTGGGTGTAGGGCGGCAGCGACAGGTCGAAGCTGGGGCGGGCCAGCAGCGTCATGGTGAGCGCACCGGCGGCGCTCGCCGCGAGTGGGCCGAAGAGCCGGTCCCAGAGCGCACCCGGTCCGGCGCGGGAGGCGAGGATCTCGGAGAGGATCAGTGCGGCGGCGACCGGGGTGCCGAAGAGCGCGCCGATGGTGCCGGCCGCGGCGAGGGAGACCCACAGCTCCGCCGACGTGCCGGGAGCGAACCGGCGGCCGAGCCAGAAGGCCAGCGCGATATTGACGGCCGTGATCGGATTCTCCGGACCGAGGCTGATCCCGCCCGCCAGGGTGACGACCGTGACGAGCAGCAGACCCGGAACCACGCCCGGCGCGAGCGGCGGATCGACCAGCCCGCTGGTGGCCGGATCGGGACCGGCATGGCCGGGCATCACCCGGATGAGCAGCCCGGCCGCCAGCCCGCTCGCGGTGAGCACCACGACTATCCAGAGCGTGGAGTAGCGGCCGATGGAGAGCGCGTCGGGGAGCGTCCCCCAGAGCACGTCCTGCAGCTTCTCCGCGAGCAGGCTCACGCCGAGCAGGACGAGGGCCGAGACGACCCCGACGGCCAGTGCGGGCACGATGACGGGCAGCAGCCGGCGTACGGGATCGGTTTTGGCGGGATCGGTTTTGGCGGGATCGGCTCTGACGGGATCGGCTCTGGCGGGAGCGGCATCGGCAGGAGCGGTACTGACAGGATCGGGAGAATCTATGACCATCGGATCACCATAACGATGCACAAGCGGCATAACTCCCCTCGCATGGCGCCGGCGGCGATGGCGCCTCGGGCTTGCACCTCGCGTCGCGTCAGGACGCAGGCTCAGTACGTACCCGGAACGGAGAAGGGAGCGGGGAGTCGTGGACTATTCCGTGGGCCAGGTCGCCGGATTCGCCGGAGTCACGGTGCGCACCCTGCATCACTACGACGGCATCGGACTGCTCTCGCCCGGCGGGCGCAGCCACGCGGGTCACCGCCGCTACGACGACGGTGACCTCGACCGGCTGCAGCAGATCCTGTTCTACCGGGAGCTCGGCTTCCCGCTCGACGAGATCGCGGTACTGCTCGACGACCCGGACGCGGACCCGCAGGAGCATCTGCGGCGCCGGCACCGGCTGCTGTCCGACCGGATCGCCGAACTGCGAAAGATGGCCGCCGCCGTCGAAACAGCCATGGAGGCACGGAAGATGGGCATCAACCTCACGCCCGAGGAGAAGTTCGAGGTCTTCGGGGGCAAGGACCCCGAGGAGCACGCGGAGGAGGCCGAACGCCGCTGGGGCGGCACTGCCACGTACGCCGAGTCGCAGCGCCGGGTCGCCCGGTACACCAAGGACGACTGGAAGCGGATGCAGGCGGAGGTCGCCGACTGGGGCGCCGCCTACAACGCCCTGATGGAGACCGGTGAACCGGCCACCGGGGAACGGGCGATGGACCTCGCCGAGGCCCACCGGCTCCACATCACCAAGTGGTTCTACGAGTGCACCCCCGAGATCCACCGGGGACTCGGCGAGATGTATGTGTCCGACCCGCAGTTCCGCGCGTACTACGAGTCGATGCGGCCGGGCCTGGCCGAGCACCTGCGGGACGCGATCGACGCCAACGCGGAGCGCCTCGCGTAACCGGCACGGGGGTGGGGCGCTCTCACCCCCGTAGCCGCGTCGCTCAGCTCCTGCTGATCACGGCGGCCGTTTTGTACGCGCACACCGTCGGACTGGGCCGTCTGTCCGCCGCCGTATTCCTCGATGCCCATCGCGTGGCACCTCCTGCGGAAAGCTTTTGCCCCGGTTCGCCGGAGTATGTATCCTCGCGCGGGCCACTGGAACCCGGGGGCGTCATCCTGCGTTGATAGCTTTGGGCGGCCACGCAGCCGCCATCGATCGATCCAGGAGCCCGGACCCTTGAATACGCTTGCGCTCGGACCGAGCTGGCTGGACCCGGACTATCTGATCAGCACCTTCGGACTAATCGGTGTCCTCCTCATCGTGTTCGCCGAGTCCGGACTGCTGATCGGCTTCTTCCTGCCCGGCGACTCCCTGCTGTTCACCACGGGTCTGCTGGTGACCACGGGCCAGCTGAAGTATCCGCTCTGGCTGGTCTGCGTCCTGGTGGCGCTGGCGGCGATCATCGGCGACCAGGTGGGCTATCTCTTCGGCCGCAAGGTCGGCCCGTCGCTCTTCAAGCGCCCGGACTCCCGCCTCTTCAAGCAGGAGAACGTCGAGAAGGCCCACGAGTTCTTCGAGAAGTACGGACCGAAGTCGCTGATCCTGGCCCGCTTCGTGCCCGTCGTGCGTACGTTCACGCCGATCATCGCCGGTGTGAGCCGGATGAACTACCGCTCGTTCATCACGTTCAACGTCATCGGCGGTGTGCTCTGGGGCGTCGGGGTCACGCTGCTCGGGGCCGCGCTCGGGCAGATCGAGTTCGTCCGCAAGAACATCGAGGCGATACTCATCCTGATCGTGCTCATCTCGGTGGTGCCGATCGCGATCGAGTTCCTGCGGGCCCGCTCCAGGACGAAGAAGGAAGCGGCGGCCGGTGGCGGCGAGGGCCACGGCCCGTCCACCGGGGGCAGCCCGGCCACGGGGCAGCGCGGCCGCCACGCCAAGCGCTGACCCGGAGCCGTACCGGCGGCAGCCTCAGAAGCCGCGTGTCCGCTTGGCCGCGCGGCGATTCGCCCCGCCGACCGCCCCCGGCACCCGCATGAACAGCCGGGAGATCTCGCTTCCCAGATTCACCCCGATCGCGATGGCCAGCGCCGTTGCCACCGCGGTCGACAGCGAGGCGAGCCCGGTGTTCACGTTGCCCTGTGCCATGCCGAGCAGACCGAAGTACGTGGCCGAGCCGGGCAGCAGCGGGCCGATCGCCGCCGTGATGAACGGCAGCGACGAGGTGTACCGGTAGCGCGAGAGCAACTGCCCGAACAGGCCCACCAGACCGGCCGCTGTCGCCGTCGCCACCACCGGCGAGATACCGCCGGTCCTGGCCATCGCCCCGTAGATCACCCAGGCCACGGCGCCGTTGAGGGTCACCGCCAGCACCGTGGACCGGTCCTGCTGAAGCAGGATCGCGAAGGCGAAACAGAGCGCCATCGATGCCAGGATCTGCACCACCGGCCGGTCGTTGGCGATGAACCTGGCCTCGGGGTTCAGCTGGGCGCCCAGCTGAAGTCCCAGATACAGGACCAGGAGCACACCGACGACGATGCCGATGAACAGGTACATGACTTCGAGCAGGCGCGCGGCGGCGGTGATGTAGTAACCGGTCAGCCCGTCCTGCACACCCGCCACCAGGGCCCGCCCCGGCAGCAGCGCGAACAGCCCACCGGTGATGACCGCGGACGGCCGTACGTCCGACCAGTGGGTGAGGGTCAGCGCCACGCCCATCGCGGCGGGCGGCATCGCGGCCACCACGAACTGATAGAACTCCGGCAGCCCCCGCCCGGCAAAGAGCCAGGCGAGCCGGTCGCCGAGCATCGCGCCGATCGCCGCCACCAGGAACACCAGTGGACCACCGCCGACCAGCACCGATGCCGCCCCCGCAAGACCGCCGGCGGCCAGCGTCAGCACCCAGCCGGAGTACGGGTGCCGGTTGCGCCGGATCTCGGCCAGGCGCCGGTAGGCCTCCTCCAGCGAGACCTCGACATCCTCGGTGGTGATGTCGTCGATGAGCCGGAAGACGGCGGCCAGCCGGGTGTAGTCGGTGCCACGACGGCGTACGGTACGACTCGCCGTCACCGGGTCGTCCACCAGCGACGGCTGGTGCGAGATCGACAGCAGGGTGAAGGTGACCGTGGGCTCGCAGCGGTCCAGGCCGTAGCTGCGTGTCACCGCGAACATCGCCGCCTCGACGTCCTCGGCGCCCTCACCGCCGGCGAGCAGCAGCTCCCCGATACGCAGCGTCAGGTCGAGCACGCGCGGCACCGCGGGCCCCGCCTCGTCGGACTTCTGCACCGGCTCGGGTGCCGGGCGCTCGGCGACCGGCATCCGCAGCATCGTGCGCATCCGGTCCTGCCAAGGGGCCTCCTTGGTCAGCCGGATCATCGGGCTGCCGTGCGCCGGAGTGAACGCGGGTGGCGGATGCTGGGCGCTGTAGGTGCGCGGCGGGGCGAAGGCGGAGCCGATCGTGTCCGAGCCGGAGGCCGGACCGGAACCGGGTCCGGAGCCCGAAGCGGAGCCTGTCCCCGACCCCTGGGGCTCGGTCGTCAGACCGGTCGGAATGGCGAATTCCGACGTCGGGTGATCGTCGTCGGAGGCAGACGTGGGCCTCCCCACCCCGGCCGGCGGGACGAAGGCGCTGCGCGCCTCGTCGGACTGGGGCTTCTGGTCCTCCGGACCGCCCGGTTCCGCCACCACTCGACCTCGCTCCTCATCGGCTGCGCGTCTTCGGTTGCGCTTCTGCCCAGTATGGCCACGGGCAAGGGTGCGGATGCGAGGAGGGCGGAACCACGGACCGGACGGGCACGCGGACGGGCAGACGAGACGGGCGGCACCCCGTGGGAAGGAGTGCCGCCCGTCTCCGGCACGGAACCGTAAACGGAACCGTGCGATGTACCCCGGCCGGAATCCGGCCGCGACCCTTGGGTCAGTGCGCGCCGCCCTGTGCCTCAAGGCGCTTGTAGGAGGCCTCGATCTCGGCCTCGGCCTCGGCGCGGCCGACCCAGTCGGCGCCCTCGACGGACTTGCCGGGCTCCAGGTCCTTGTAGACCTCGAAGAAGTGCTGGATCTCCAGGCGGTCGAACTCCGACACGTGGTGGATGTCACGCAGGTGTTCCACCCGGGGGTCGGAGGCCGGCACGCACAGCAGCTTGTCGTCGCCGCCGGCCTCGTCCGTCATCCGGAACATGCCGATGGCGCGGCACTTGATGAGGCAGCCGGGGAAGGTCGGCTCGTCCAGGATGACCAGCGCGTCCAGCGGGTCACCGTCCTCGCCGAGGGTGTTCTCGACGAAGCCGTAGTCCGCCGGGTAGCTGGTCGAGGTGAAGAGTCGACGGTCCAGGCGGATCCGACCGGTCTCGTGGTCCACCTCGTACTTGTTCCGCGAACCCTTCGGGATCTCGATGGTGACGTCGAACTCCACGGGTGGCTCCTCCATGATCAAGACATACGACTGGTGATTAAGTGTCCCCCACGCAGATGTGTGCTCGCGAAAGGGGCTGGTCAACGGTGGACGAGCCGGTGAAAAGACCGTCGGTCGATCCGCTCGACAAGCTGAGCAGGCTCACCCGGCAGGCCAGCGTGGTCAGGCTGAAGGGACTGAACGATCGGCAGTTCACGGCTGTCTCCGCCGGCCTCGGCCTGGCGCTCGCAGCCGGCGTCGTCCTTGCCGCCGGCCCCTGGGACTCGGGTCAGCGTAAGGCCGAGCAGGACTGGGCAGCCGCCCGGAGCCGTACAGGTGGCGTACATCACGAACCCGGCGCACCGTCCGGACCGGAGCCCGCACCCAGCGCCCCGGCCGTCCTCGCGCCCCTCTCCTCCGTCGTCGACAACGCCGCCCCGGACGCCCGAGACGCTCCGGACGGCGCAGCGGCCGCCCTCCGTGCCACCCTGGGCCCGCTGCTGAAGGCCCCCGCCCTGGGCACCGTGCGTACCGCCGTCGTCATCGACACCGCCACCGGCGAGCGGCTGTACGGCCAGGGCGCCGACACGCCCATGACACCCGCCTCCACCGTCAAGATCGCCACCGCGGTCGCCGCCCTGAGCGCGCTCGGCCCCGACCACCGCATTGCCACGACGGTCCGGGCGTCCCCCGACTCCCGCAGCATTGCCCTGGTCGGCGGCGGCGACCCCACCCTCGACAAGGCCGCTCTGCGCGCACTGGCCGCCGACACCGCCCGCACCCTGAAGGACCGGGGCGTAAAAACGGTCCGCCTCACGTACGACACCTCCCGCTACTCCGGCCCGGCCCGGCACCCGATCGGCCCCAACGAGAACATCGCGCCCGTCAGCGCCCTGATGACCGACGAAGGCAGGCTCGACAGCACCGACAGCGGACCCGCCCCACGCAGCGACGACCCGGCCGGTGACGCCGCCCGGACCTTCGGCGAAATGCTCCACGACGCCGGGATCGCCACCCGGTCCGGCCCGGCGCCCGGCAGGCCGGCCGCCAAGTCCCGGCCGGTCGCCGAACACCTCTCCGCCCCGCTCTCCGCGCTGGTCGAACGGGCCCTGACCAACAGCGACAACGACATCGCCGAGGCACTCGCCCGGCAGACCGCCCTGGCCGCGGGCGAACGGGCCGACTTCGACGGCGGCCGACGGGCCGTCACCGCACAGCTCAAGAAGCTCCACCTGCCGCTGAAAGGTGCGAACTTCGCCGACGGCAGCGGGCTGAACCGCAAGGACAAGGTCACCGCCGGACTGCTGGCCGGCCTCCTCGCCCGCGCCGCCGACCCCGACCACCCCGAACTGCGCCCCGTCCTCACCGGCCTCCCGGTGGCCGGATTCAGCGGCACCCTCAGCGGCCGCTACACCCAGAAGTCCGCAGGCACCGGCCTGATCCGCGCCAAGACCGGCACCCTCACCGGCGTGAACACCCTCGCCGGGACGGTCGTCGACACGCAGGGCCGGCTGCTCGCCTTCGCCTTCCTGGCATCCGGTACGACATCTCCGTCCGAGGCCCAGTCCTCCCTCGACGCCCTCGCCACCAGCCTCGCCGCCCGTACCCGATGAGCCGGTCAACACCACACCGCGGACGCACCCGAGCACGTACGGTTGACGCATGACGAGCATCGGTGGTGCCGAGATGGTCGACTGGAATCTCGCGGTCGCGACCGCGACCCGACTTGTGCGGCCGGGGCCCGAGATCAGCCGCGAGGACGCCCGCGAGGTCGTCGCGGAGCTGCGCCGGCATGCCAAGGCTGCGGAGGAGCACGTCCGTTCCTTCACCCGGATGATCCCCGAGGGGACCGAACCGGAGGACACCCCGGTCCTGGTCGTGGACCGGGCCGGCTGGATCAAGGCCAATGTCGCGGGCTTCCGCGAACTGCTCCGCCCGCTCCTGGGGAAGATGCAGGACCGGCGTGGCAACGGCCCGGGCGGCGCCGTGCTCGGTGCGGTCGGCGGCAAGGTGACCGGCGTCGAGGTGGGGATGCTGCTGTCGTTCCTGGCCTCCCGGGTCCTCGGCCAGTACGAGACGTTCGCCCCCGCCACCCGTGAGCTCCCGGCCTCGGCCGACGGCGGCGGCAGGCTGCTGCTCGTCGCCCCGAACATCGTCCACGTCGAGCGCGAACTCGAGGTCGACCCGCACGACTTCCGGCTCTGGGTCGCCCTCCACGAGGAGACCCATCGCACCCAGTTCACCGGTGTGCCCTGGCTTCGCGACCATCTGCAGGGCGAGATCCAGTCGTTCCTCGAAGAGACCGACGTCGACCCGATGGCCGTGCTGGAACGGCTCCGCGAGGCAGCCCAGTCCCTGGCCGGGGGCCGCCCCGAGGGCGAGGACGGCGAGGACGGCGGCCGCAGCCTCGTCGAACTGGTCCAGACACCCGCCCAGCGCGAGATCCTCGGCCGGCTCACCGCCGTGATGTCCCTGCTCGAAGGCCATGCCGACTACGTGATGGACGGCGTCGGCCCCGAGGTCGTCTCCTCCGTCGGCGAGATCCGGGAGAAGTTCCAGCAGCGCAGGGCGCGCGGTGCGAGCCGTCTCGACCAGGCGCTGCGCAAGCTTCTCGGGCTCGATGCCAAGCTGCGCCAGTACCGCGACGGCGAGCGATTCGTCCGTGCCGTGGTCGACGAGGTCGGCATGGACGGCTTCAACCGGGTCTGGACCTCACCGAACACCCTCCCGACCAAGGCGGAGATCGCGAAACCGACGGACTGGATCGCGAGGGTGCACCGTAAGGCAGAGTCCTGATCACGACGGGCCCGACGGCGAACGACAGAACACGAACGCGCCGGTATTCACCCATCCGAGGGACCGTAGAGGCATGGGAAGGCGTGCAATGCTCGATGGACGGCTTGCCTCTGTCACCATCGACGCACTCTGAGTGACGGCACTCTTCCCGTCCCGCCACTCCGAGGCACCTCCCAAAACTTCACGAAGGGCACCGGACATGGGTCCCCATCCTGCGGTCGCGGCGATACGCCTGGCGGTCCGCCGCGTACTCCACGACGTACTCACCGAACACACCCGGGCCGCCGAGCACACCCGGCGCACCCCACACCCCGAGCTCGCCGACGCCGGCGCGGGCAGGCAGCGCGCCGCACTCCCCGAACGCCCCGATACCCCACTGGTGCTGGTGGCATGCTCCGGCGGCGCCGATTCCATGGCACTCGCCTCCGCCCTCGCCTTCGAGGCCCGCAAACTCGACGTCCGGGCCGGCGGCATCACCGTCGACCACGGCCTCCAGGACGGATCCGACGCCCGGGCCGCCGAGGTCGTCGACCGCCTCACCGCCATGCACCTCGACCCGGTCGAGTCCGTCGCCGTGCAGGTCGGCCAGGAAGGCGGACCCGAGGCCGCGGCCCGCGACGCCCGCTACGCCGCCCTCGATGCGGCGGCCGAGCGGCACGGCGCCGCCGTCGTCCTGCTCGGCCACACCCGTGACGACCAGGCGGAGACGGTGCTGCTGGGCCTCGCCCGCGGCTCCGGCATCCGCTCCCTCTCCGGCATGGCCGCCGCATCCGGCCCGGCCGACCGCTACCGCCGCCCCTTCCTCCAGCTCGACCGCCAGACCGCCCGCAAGGCCTGCCTCGTCCAGTCGCTGCCCGTCTGGGACGACCCGCACAACATCGACCCCGCCTACACCCGCTCCCGACTGCGTCACGAGGGCCTGCCCGCCCTGGAGAAGGCCCTGGGCAAAGGGGTCGTCGAGGCCCTGGCCCGTACGGCGCAGCTCTCCCGCGACGACGCCGACGCCCTGGACACCTGGGCCGCCGAGGCCGACCGCGCCGTGCGGGACGACGCGGGCCGGCTGGAGTGCGCCAAGCTGTACGCGCTGCCGCCCGCCGTGCGCCGCCGGGTACTGCGCCGGGCCGCCATGGAGGCGGGCTCCCCGGCCGGTTCGCTCTTCGCCCGGCACATCGAGGAAGTCGACCGTCTGATCACCGGCTGGCGCGGCCAGCGGGCCATCAACCTGCCCGGCCGGGTCGAAGCCATGCGACAGGGTGGCAGACTGGTGATTCGGCAGAGCTGAAGCACGAGCGGCTGACATGCAGGCGAGCGGCCGCGCAGGTCCGGGCCAATACCCCGGATCCGGCAGGCAAAGAAAGAGACGCGGGTGAACGAGAAGGACATGGGCACCGACCTTCAGTCGGTGCTCCTCACCAAGGAAGAGATCGACGCGAAGCTCGTCGAGCTGGCCGCGAAGATCGACGCGGAGTACGCGGGCAAGGACCTGCTCATCGTCGGCGTCCTCAAGGGCGCAGTGATGGTGATGGCGGACCTGGCGCGCGCGCTGTCCACCCCCGTCACCATGGACTGGATGGCCGTCTCGTCGTACGGCGCGGGCACCCAGTCCTCCGGAGTGGTCCGGATCCTCAAGGACCTGGACACCGACATCAAGGGCAAGCACGTCCTGATCGTCGAGGACATCATCGACTCGGGCCTGACGCTGTCCTGGCTGATGTCGAACCTCGGCTCGCGTGAGCCGGCGTCCCTGGAGATCTGCACCCTGCTGCGCAAGCCGGACGCGGCCAAGGTCGCGCTCGACTGCAAGTGGGTCGGCTTCGACATCCCCAACGAGTTCGTCGTCGGATATGGGCTGGATTACGCGGAGAAGTACCGCAATCTGCCCTTCGTCGGCACGCTCGCTCCGCACGTCTACGGGGGCTGACCACCTCCCGGCACCTCTCGCCCGGCCCGTCCGGGGGCGGACGGCGGGAACCTTTTACCGGATTCCCGCCGTTGAGCCCTTGAAGGCGGGTTTTGACAGACGTCCCCGGCAGCCGCAGGCGACAATGCTGGGGTACCGTCCGAAGAACAGTCTTTTCTCACAGCAGCATTTACCTACGGGCAGGAGGGACGGGGCGTCATCGCCCCGTATGGATGGACGTGAAGCGATACTTCCGTGGGCCGGTCATGTGGATCGTGCTGGCCGTCCTCGCCGTGGTCGTGTTGATGCAGGTCGTCGGCTCGTCGGGCGGCTACAAATCGGTGGACACCGGCAAGGTGATCCAGGCGATCAGCAAGGACCAGGTGGCGCAGGCCAAGCTGACCACCGGTGACGAACAGATCATCAAGATCGAGTTGAACAAGGGCCAGAAGCTTTCGGGCGAGTCCGGCAGCAAGTTCCAGGCGAGCTATATCGGCGACCAGGGTGTCCAGCTGGCCGACACGCTGCAGCAGAAGTTCGAGAGCGGCAAGATCGACAAGGGCTACACTGTCGCGCCGTCGAAGCAGTCCCCGTTCATCTCGATCCTCCTCTCGCTGCTGCCCTTCGTCCTGATCGTGGTCGTCTTCCTGTTCCTGATGAATCAGATGCAGGGCGGCGGCTCCCGGGTCATGCAGTTCGGGAAGTCCAAGGCGAAGCTGATCACCAAGGACACCCCGAAGACGACGTTCGCCGATGTGGCGGGGTCGGACGAGGCTGTCGAGGAGCTCGAGGAGATCAAGGAGTTCCTCCAGGAGCCGGCGAAGTTCCAGGCCGTCGGCGCCAAGATCCCCAAGGGTGTCCTGCTCTACGGGCCTCCCGGTACGGGCAAGACGCTGCTCGCACGCGCCGTCGCGGGTGAGGCGGGCGTCCCGTTCTACTCGATCTCCGGTTCCGACTTCGTCGAGATGTTCGTCGGTGTCGGTGCCAGCCGGGTCCGTGACCTTTTCGAGCAGGCCAAGGCGAACGCTCCGGCGATTGTTTTCGTCGACGAGATCGACGCCGTCGGCCGGCACCGCGGTGCCGGAATGGGCGGCGGTCACGACGAGCGCGAGCAGACGCTGAACCAGCTGCTCGTCGAGATGGACGGCTTCGACGTGAAGGGCGGCGTCATCCTGATCGCCGCCACGAACCGACCGGACATCCTCGACCCGGCGCTGCTGCGACCGGGCCGTTTCGACCGGCAGATCGCGGTCGACCGGCCGGACATGCAGGGCCGTCTCGAGATTCTCAAGGTGCACCAGAAGGGCAAGCCGGTCGCAAAGGACGTCGACCTCGGCGCCGTTGCCCGTCGTACGCCCGGCTTCACCGGTGCCGACCTGTCGAACGTGCTGAACGAAGCGGCGCTCCTCACGGCGCGCGGCAACCTGAAGCTGATCGACAACAAGATGCTCGACGAGGCCATCGACCGCGTCGTGGCGGGTCCGCAGAAGCGGACCCGGATCATGTCCGAGAAGGAGAAGAAGATCACCGCGTACCACGAGGGCGGACACGCCCTGGTCGCGGCGGCTTCCCCCCAGTCGGACCCGGTCCACAAGATCACGATCCTCTCCCGCGGCCGCGCCCTCGGTTACACGATGGTGCTCCCGGAGGAGGACAAGTACTCCACGACGCGCAACGAGATGCTCGACCAGCTGGCCTACATGCTGGGTGGGCGCGCGGCCGAGGAGCTGGTCTTCCACGACCCGACCACCGGCGCTGCGAACGACATCGAGAAGGCCACCGCAACGGCCCGCGCGATGGTCACGCAGTACGGCATGACGGAGCGGCTCGGCGCGATCAAGTTCGGCGGCGACAACACCGAGCCCTTCGTGGGCCGGGAGATGGGCCACCAGCGCGACTACTCGGAAGAGGTCGCGGCCCTCGTCGACGAAGAGGTCAAGAAGCTCATCGAGACCGCGCACAACGACGCGTGGGAGATCCTCGTCGAGAACCGCGACGTGCTGGACGCCCTGGTTCTCCAGCTCCTCGAGAAGGAGACGCTCGGCAAGGAGGAGATCGCCGAGATCTTCGCCCCGATCGTGAAGCGCCCGTCCCGTCCGGCATGGACCGGTTCCGCCCGACGCACCCCGTCGACGCGGCCGCCGGTGCTCTCGCCGAAGGAGCTCGCCCTCACCAACGGTGCCACCACGGCGAACGGCTCGGTCGTCCCCACGGACACCGTCCCGGCCACCGAGGTGCTCCCGGAGGACCGCCCCGAGAGCTGAGGTCCCGCGACCCCGGTGTGGCCCCTGTCACGGGAGCCGCACCGGGCCCGGAATGGATGCCGTGCCCCCGCAGGTTCTAGCCTGTGGGGGCGCGGCTTTTTCGTACGCCCGTGCGGAGGTATGCGCGGGTGACAGCTCAGAGGAACGAGGCACAGATGACCGACCCGGTGACGTTGGACGGCCAGGGTTCGATCGGTGAGTTCGACGAGAAGCGGGCCGAGGCGGCCGTACGCGAACTCCTCTTCGCCGTGGGCGAGGACCCGGACCGTGAGGGGCTGCGCGAGACGCCGGGGCGGGTGGCACGGGCGTACAAGGAGATATTCGCGGGCCTCTACCAGGAGCCCGAGGACGTTCTGACGACCACGTTCGACCTCGGCCACGACGAGATGGTGCTGGTCAAGGACATCGAGGTGTTCTCCACCTGTGAACACCACCTGGTGCCGTTCCGGGGTGTCGCGCATGTCGGGTACATCCCGGCGACCAGCGGCAAGATCACCGGCTTGTCGAAGCTGGCCCGCCTCGTCGATGTCTTCGCCCGCCGCCCGCAGGTCCAGGAGCGGCTCACCACGCAGATCGCCGATTCACTCATGGAGATTCTGGAGCCGCGCGGGGTCGTTGTCGTCGTCGAGTGCGAGCACATGTGCATGTCGATGCGCGGTATCCGCAAGCCCGGTGCGAAGACGCTGACCTCGGCGGTACGCGGCCAGCTCCGCGACCCCGCGACGCGCGCCGAGGCCATGAGCCTGATCATGGCGCGCTGAGCTCCGGAGCGGCTGTGAGGGGAGAGCTCGGTGACCGCTACGCGGCCGCCGAGCTCTTGTCGTTGTCCTCGTCCTCCGGGAGCTTGCAGATGCGCTCCAGCCAGAGGGCCGCGGCAACCACCGCGATGCCGGCCAGGACCGCGAAGCCCGCGTAGATCGCCTGGTCGCGGCGGGCCGGGATGTCGAGGGAGCCGAGCAGGAAGACGCCCGTGCCGCCGTACATGCCGGAGACCAGGGAGACGACCAGCGCGCTGGCCTGGCCGAAGACGACTGCGCGGGCCGCCATCAGCGGCTCGACGCCCTTGGCTCCCGGCCGGCGCTCACGCTGGGCGCGCAGCCGGGAACGGATGGAGAGGGCCGTCGCGAGCAGGATGGCGGCGATCACCGCGAGCACGATCGGCGCGGCGAGGGGAACGCTCGGCAGACTGCCCAGGGAGTCCCAGAGGCGGGCACCGCCCCAGGAGAGCACCCCGGCAGCGGCGAAGAGGCCGACCAGTACCCCGAGCCGTAGTTGCTTCACCGAGTGATCCGCCCTTCGCCGCCAGTGGTGCGTGTCACCAGTGGTCCGTGTCGCCAGTGATCCGTTTCCGTCGAGCCTAACGACTACTCGGGCAGACGGAGTTCCAGATCGGCCCGGGGCAGTACGCCCTCCCGGCCGACACCGGCCAGCAGCTGCGCGACGGGGCCGGCGCCGGGCAGCTGAGCCTCGGGGTCGACGTCGTGCCAAGGGGCGAGCACGAAGGCGCGCTCATGGGCACGGGGGTGGGGGAGGGTGAGCACCGGGTCGTCGGAGACGACGTCCGCGTACGCCACGATGTCGACGTCGATGGTGCGCGGGCCCCAGCGTTCCTCACGGACCCGGTCGAAGGCCTCTTCGATGGCCTGGCCGCGTTCCAGGAGGGAGGACGGGGGGAGCGTCGTCTTCACGACGATCACCGCGTTGAAGTACGAGGGCTGGGAGCCGGGAGCGACGCCCCAGGGCTCCGTCTCGTACACCGGGGAGACCGCTTTGACCCGTAGGCCGGGGGTGTCCTCCAGGGCGTCTATGGCGCTCTGGAGGGTCTCCAGGCGGTTGCCCAGATTGGAGCCCAGGGAGATCACAGCGCGTTTGGGGTTGGAGAGGGTGATGTCCGCGGCGTCCACCTGCTCGACCACGGAGGCGGGAACCGGCTGTACGGTCGGGTCGCTCTGCCCCTCGGTAGAAAATGCAGTCATACTCGGCTCCGGGTGATGGTGATGGTCACATCGTCGAAGGGGACGGTGATCGGCGCATCCGGCTTGTGCACCACCACCTCCACCTCCTCGACTCCTTCGTGCTTGAGGCACTTCTGGGCGATGCGCTCCGCGAGCGTTTCGATCAGATCGACCGGTTCCCCCTGCACCACGTCGACGACTTCCTCCGCGACGATGCCGTAGTGCACGGTCTTCGTCAGGTCGTCGGCGGCTGCCGCGGGGCGGGTGTCGAGGCCGAGCACCAGGTCGACGATGAACGTCTGGCCCTCTTCCCGTTCTCGGGGGAAGACGCCATGGTGTCCACGGGCCTTGAGGCCGCGCAGCGCGACACGATCCACGCGAATCACTCCTGCTGTCGTTGGGCGTAGAGACACGGGGCCGCGTGCTGACGGCTGGGTGCTCTCTTTCGAATCTACCTGCGAGCACCGACAGTGCCCGCCCGCGGGGGCTGTGGACAGGACCTTGCGGGGCTGGTAGCCGCTTCTACCCGCGGTTCCGGATTCCAACCCCTGTCGGGTGGATGCCTCGGTCAGGAGGATGTGTCCTCGTCCTCGTCCTCATCGGATTCGGTGAGGACGGGCGAGCCGTGGTGGGACCAGAGTTTCCAGCCGTCCGGCGTGCGCCGGAACACATTGGTGGCCACGACGAGTTGGCCGACCAGCGGTCCGAGCGCGTTGCCGTCCTCCGCGGGGCCGCCGCTGAGGATGTTCTCCGTGCAGGTCACCAGGGCCGTGTCGCCGGTCATCGAGACCCCGACATCGGTCAGGAAGAACTGGATGTACTCGGTGTTCGCCATGATCAGGGCGTAACTGCGCAACACCTCGCCGCGGCCGGTGAGCACCGGCCAGCCGGGGTGGACGCAGGAGATGGTGAGGTCCTCGCCCGGCAGCCAGAGCCCGGAGAGCTCGTCGAAGTCGCCGCGCTCCATCGCCTCGTAGAAGGCGGTGTTGGCCTGCTCGACGGCCGCGATGTCGGCGGCCGCCTCCGCGTGCTCGTCGCGGGGCCTGCTCACGCGGCTCCCTCGACGGCGCGGGCGACCCGTACCGCGTCGGCCGTGGCCCGTACCTCGTGGACACGGACGGCCCAGGCACCGGCGCGGGCGGAGAGCGCGGAGATCGCCGCAGTGGCGGCGTCGCGTTCGCGGGCGGGCGGCGGCGCGGCACCCTCGCCGGCCAGCACATGGCCGAGGAAGCGCTTGCGGGAGGCGGCGACCAGCAGCGGGCGGCCCAGGGCTCGCAGCTCGTCGAGGTGGGCGACCAGGGAGAGATCGTGGCCGGCGTCCTTGGCGAAGCCGAGACCGGGGTCGATCACGATCCGTTCCGGGGCGACGCCGCCCGCGATCACGGCGTCCATCCGCTCCCGCAGCTCCGCGACGACCTCGGCGACGACGTCCTCGTACACCGCCCGGCTGTTCATGGACTCGCTGAAGCCGCGCCAGTGCATCACGACGAACGGCGTGCCGGCCGCGGCGACGACCCTGATCATGTCCGGGTCGGCGAGGCCGCCGCTCACATCGTTGACCAGGGCGGCTCCGGCCGCGACCGACTCCTCGGCGACACGGGCCCGCATGGTGTCCACGGAGACCGTGACCCCTTCGGACGCCAGGCCCTTGACCACCGGGACCACGCGCCGCAACTCCTCCGACGCGTCCACGCGGCTGGCGCCGGGGCGGGTCGACTCGCCGCCGACATCGATCAGGTCGGCGCCCTCGGCGACCAGGTCGAGGCCGTGCTTGATCGCGGCCGTGGTGTCGAACCAGTGGCCGCCGTCGGAGAAGGAGTCCGGGGTCACATTGACGACACCCATGACCGCACAGCGGTCCCACTCCGGCAGGCCTTGGACCGTGCCTCGTCCACGCAAGGTACTCATGCGACCAGCGTAGGCCCCGTACGGCGTGCTGTTACGCCGCGCGGGCGTGGTGCTCCTGGCCCGGCGCCCGGGTGTGGGCGCAGGGGCGCGGCCGACGTCCCGGGAATCGGCGGGCGAGGGGGCGGGGCAGCGCGAGGTTCACGAAGCCCTCGGCCTGCATGGCCGCGAGGGAGATGCGCGGCAGGTCACGGGCGGCGCGGTAGACGACGAAGCGGGGCTCCCAGCGGGGCCGGAACTTGGCGTTGAACTTGTACAGCGACTCGATCTGGAACCAGCGCGACAGAAAGATCAGCAATCCGCGCCAGGTCCGCAGCACCGGTCCCGCGCCCAGCTTCTCGCCGCGGGCGAGTGCCGAGCGGAACATCGCGAAGTTCAGCGAGACGCGCTCGACGGAGAGCCGGGAGGCGGCCTGCAGGGCGGCGACGATCAGCAACTCGTTCATGCCCGGGTCGGCGGAGCGGTCGCGGCGCATCAGATCGAGGGACATGCCGTCCCTGCCCCACGGGACGAAGTGGAGTACGGCCTTCAGGTCGCCGTACGGGGAGTCGGCGGTGTGCTCGTCGGTCTTGTGGGCGGTGGCGATGATGCAGTCCCCGTCGGCCGGGTCGCCTATCCGGCCGAGCGCCATGGAGAAGCCGCGCTCGTTGTCGGTGCCGCGCCAGTCGTCGGCGGCCCGCCGGATGCGGGCCAGCTCGGCCTCGCCGATGTCGCGGATGCGCCGGACCCGGGTCTCGTAGCCAAGACGTTCAATGCGCTTCACCATCTGGCGTACGTTGCGCATCGCGCGCCCGGCGAGCGAGAAATCCGCGACATCCACCACCGCCTCGTCGCCGAGTTCCAGTGCGTCGAGTCCGGTCTCGCGGGTCCAGACCTCGCCGCCGGTCTCGCTGCAGCCCATCACGGCGGGGGTCCAGGAGTGGGCCTTGGCCTCGTCCATGAAGCGCTCGATGGCGCCGGGCCAGGCTTCCACGTCGCCTATCGGGTCGCCGCTCGCCAGCATCACCCCGGACACGACGCGGTAGCAGACGGCGGCCTTGCCACTGGGGGAGAAGACGACGCCCTTGTCGCGGCGGAGCGCGAAGTGGCCGAGCGAGTCGCGGTCGCCGTGCTTCTCCAGCAGGGCGCGCAGCCGGGCCTCGTCGTCCTCGGTGAGGCGGGCGGCCGGGTGCTCGGGGCGGAAGGCGAGGTAGATGGTGGTGACAGCGGTCAGCAGACCGAGGGCGCCGAGCGAGAACGCCACGGTCCAGGAGGTGACTTCGGCGTACTCGACTGGGCCCTCGAAGCCGAACAGCCCGTACAGCACGTGCTGGAGCCGGTCGGCGATGCTGGGGCTCCCCACGACCCGGCCGGGGTGGACGCTGACGATGATCAGGCCCAGACCCAGCGAACCCGCACCGAGGAGCACGAAGTTGGCCAGGGCCCGCCAGCGGCTCCTGGGGTCGGGGAGCGCGGCGAATTCACCGCGATGGCGAACCAGCAGCAGGCAGAGCGCCAGCGAGACGAGCGTGCCGATGACCGAGTGCCGGTAGACGAACTGCGCCAGCGCACCGGCGGGCAGCAGCACGACGGCCGCCCGCCAGGCCCGCCGCTTGTGCCGCTTGAGCCCGTGGGCGAGAAGCAGCAGCAGGACGCCCGCACTCAGGGAGAGGGCGGCCGCGAACGGCCCGAGGGCGCCGGGGAGCACCTCGGCGAGAGTGTGCATCCGGCTGTGCCGGAAGCGCGGGAAGACTCCTGCGGCGACATCGATCAGGCCGACGACGGTGCAGGCGGTACCGACCAGCGTCGGTACCGATTCGGGACGCGGGCCGCGTACGAACTTGCGTACAGGACTCGGAACCGATCCCGATTTATCCCCATCTAGCGTGACAGACATCGCTTCCCGTAGTTCCGCGAGAGATTTTTGAGTCCTTCGGCCGAGGCCTTCCGGACGATGTGCGATCTGTAGGACGAGGCTTCCGGGGCGAGGGTTCACCCGCCGGCCGGAAAATTCCCGACAAGAAAGCTCACCCCCATGGGTCTTACCAGCAAGACGCTTCTGGCCACGGCCATCGTGCTGGCCGTGGTGTTCTTCGCCGCCACGGTCTGGCTCTGGCCGCGGTTGGCCCGGCGAAGCGTGTCCGCGGTGTTCGGCAGGGTCGGCCTGCTGCTGGCGACGCAGGTGACGGTCTTCGTCTCCGTCGGTCTGGTGGCCAACAACTCGTTCCTCTTCTACGGCTCCTGGGCCGATCTGTTCGGCCAGAAGCAGGATCTGGGCGTGGTCACGGACCACGCGGCCGGAACACTGGCATCCAAAAACATCGTGCGGGTCGGGATACAGCGGCCGGACGTGCCGGGCGGCTCGCGGCCCACGCTGGGCGGCCGGATCGACAAGGTCGTGATAGCGGGGCGGAAGTCGAAGATCGAGAGTTCGGCGTATGTGTACCTCCCGCCGGAGTACTTCCAGGCGGCTTTCGCCCGCCGGAAGTTCCCCGCGGTCGTCGTCCTCACCGGCTACCCGGGTGTCTCGGAGAACCTCCTGAAGGGCCTTCAGTACCCGCGGACGGCGCACGAGCGGGTGAAGGCCGGCCGGTCGCAGCCGATGATCCTGGTGATGCTGCGGCCGACGGTGGCGCCGCCGCGGGACACCGAGTGTGTGGACATAAAGGGCGGACCGAAGACCGAGACGTTCTTTGCCGAGGATCTGCCGCGGGCGGTCTCGGATACGTACCGGGTCGGCAAGTTGGCCCGTAACTGGGGCATCATGGGCAATTCGACCGGCGGCTACTGTGCGCTGAAGATCGGGCTCCACCATCCGGACCGGTTCGCCGCGAGCGCCGGGCTCTCCGCGTACTACAAGGCGGCCGAGGACCCGACGACCGGCGATCTCTTCCACGGCGACCAGGGGGCGCGCGACCGCTCCGATCTGATGTGGAGCCTGGACAATCTGCCGCAGCCCGACTCGTCCTTCCTCGTCACGACCTCCAAGCACGGCGAGGGGAACTACCGCACCACGCGGCAGTTCATCGCCAAGGTGAAGCCGCCCGCCCAGGTGTCGTCGATCGTGCTCGACAGCGGCGGACACAACTTCAACACCTGGCGGCGGGAGATTCCTTCGGCGCTGGACTGGATGAGCAGCCGGCTGAGCGAGAACTGAGACGGGCCCGGTTCAGGGCCCGCTTCCCGGCTTCCGTTCACCGGCTCACCGTGCGGCGGTCTTGGTGACGCTCTCCACCGTCTCGACGGCCACCTCGGCGCGCGGGACGTCCTGGGCGTCCGCGTCGATCGAGCGGCGCAGCGCCTCATGGAGCCGGGCCGGGGTGAGTACGCCGAGGAAGCGGCCGTTGCTCTCCTTGTCGATGACGGCGATCCAGCCCGCGTCGTGCTGGAGCATGGTGGCGAACGCCTGCTTGAGCGGGGCGCCGACGGGCAGCCACGCCTCCATCCTGCGGGCGTGGGCGCGCACTGTGTCCTTGGTCCCGGTGGCGAAGCCGTCGGCCGGGATCCAGCCGTGCAGATTGTCCTCGCCGTCCAGCACGACGGCCCAGCGTGCTCCCTCGGCCCGCAGCCGCTCGGTCGCCCTCGCCAGGGAGTCGTCGAGGTGGACGACCGGCGGCTGGTCGAGGTCGCCCTCCTCGATGGGGGTCACGGAGAGCCGCTTGAGGCCGCGGTCGGCGCCGACGAAGTCCGCGACATAGGAGGTGGCGGGGGCGCCGAGCACGGTCGCCGGGGAGTCGAACTGCTCGATGGAGCCCTGTCCGTAGACGGCGATACGGTCACCGAGCCGGACCGCTTCCTCGATGTCGTGCGTGACGAACAGCACGGTTTTGCGGACCTGCGCCTGGAGTTTCAGGAATTCGTTCTGCAGCCGTTCCCGTACGACCGGGTCGACCGCGCCGAAAGGTTCGTCCATCAGGAGCACCGGCGGATCCGCGGCCAGTGCCCTCGCCACGCCCACGCGTTGACGCTGACCGCCGGAGAGCTGTTCCGGATAGCGGTCGCCATAAACGGAAGGATCAAGTCCGACAAGGTCGAGGAGTTCCGCCGCGCGCTCACGGCCCTTTCCCCTTTTCCAGCCGAGTAGATGAGGAACGGTCGCGGTGTTTTCCAGGACCGTACGATGCGGGAAGAGCCCCACCTGCTGGATCACATAGCCGATACGGCGGCGCAGTCGGACGGGGTCGATGGCGGATATGTCGTCCCCGTCGAGGAATATCCGGCCCTCGGTCGGTTCGATCAACCGGTTCACCATCTTCATGGTGGTCGTCTTGCCGCAGCCCGACGGTCCGACGAGCGTGACCAGTTCACCCTCGGCGACCTCGAAGGAAAGGTCGTCGACGGCGGTGGTGCCGTCCGCGTACCGCTTGGTGACATGCTCGAAACGGATCATGGTTCCCCATTGTCGCGCGTGTTCTGTGAAGGACATGTTGCTGGGATACAACGGCCTCGGCGATTGTCAGTGGTCGAGGATAGGGTCACCAGAACATCGGTACGAGGCGGTAATCGGAGGGGGACGGATGGCTGCCGCACAGAACTGCATGGTGACGAACGACTGGATCTGTGGGGAGTATCTCCGTTCCCGCAGCCAGGAGTTGACCGATGCGACGGTCCAGCACATCTGGATCACCGCGGTCTCGGTGCTGATCGGACTCCTGGTGGCCTTTCCGCTGGCGCTGCTCGCCCGCCGCAGCCGCCGCTTCGCCGGACCGGTCCTCGGGCTGACGACGGTGCTCTACACCGTGCCTTCGCTCGCCATGTTCTCGCTGCTGCTGCCGCTGTTCGGGCTTTCCGCGGCGCTGGTCGTCACGGGCCTGGTGCTGTATTCGCTGACCATTCTCGTACGGAACATCCTGGAGGGCCTCGAAGCGGTCCCGCGGGAGGCGAAGGAAGCCGCCAAGGGAATGGGATACGGGCCGGTCCGGCTGCTGTGGGAGGTCGAACTCCCCCTTGCCATGCCCGCGTTGATGGCAGGGGTGCGGATCGCGACGGTCTCGACGATCGCGCTGACTACGGTCGGATCGATCATCGGCAGAGGCGGTCTCGGCAACCTCATAGGGGACGCTCTGCCCAGCTTCTTCAAGGCCCAGGTGCTCACCGCCTCGGTCCTGTGCGTACTGCTCGCGGTCGTCGCCGATCTGCTGCTGCTGGGCCTCCAGCGACTGTTGACCCCCTGGACCCGAATACGCACCGCTCACGCAGGCGCGGGTGCGGTCGCGGGCGCCACGGCGGAGGCGGTCTGACCATGGGAGTTCTCGGCGAGGCCTGGACCTGGCTCACCACCGGCGCCAACTGGTCGGGGGAGAACGGGGCGGCCCACCGGCTCGGTGAGCATCTGTACGTCAGCGGTGTCGCGCTCGCCCTGGCCTGCGCCATAGCCCTGCCGATCGCGCTCTGCCTCGGACACATCGGGAAGGGGGGCGCGCTGGCCGTCAACATCTCCAATGTGGGGCGGGCGATCCCGGTCTTCGCGGTGCTGGCCCTCTTCATGGTCTCGCCGCTGCGCAACGCCGGATATGTGCCGACGATCATTGCGTTGGTGCTGTTCGCCGTGCCGCCTCTGCTCACCAACGCCTATGTCGGGATGACGGAGGTCGACCGGTCGGTGACCGAGGCGGCGCGGGGCATGGGAATGTCCGGGGGCCAGCTCTTCGCACGGGTCGAACTCCCGCTGGCCTACCCGATGATCATGACCGGGCTGCGCTCGGCCGCGGTCCAGGTGGTCGCCACGGCGACGATCGCCGCGATGGCCGGCCAGGGCGGACTGGGCCGGATCATCACCGCCGGGTTCAACACGTACAACACGCCGCAGGTGGTCGCGGGGGCGCTGCTGGTCGCCGTGCTCGCCCTGCTGGTGGAGGCGGTGCTGGTGGGCCTGGACCGGATGCTGTCACCGCTGCGCCGCCGCAGGACGGCATGACGGCGCGGTACGACCGCCCGTCGGGCCCACTTCATCGCACCCCTCGATCCCCGTATCCCATCTCGAACAGACCCTGTTGCTGTGGACGGAGAACAACTCATGAGCAAGACCTCTCGAATGGCGGGCGCGGTCATCGGCATGGTCGCGCTGGCCGGCTCGCTCGCCGCCTGTGGTGGCGACAGCCTGGAGAAGGACAAGGGGGGCTCGGCATCCTCAGGCGGCTCCGGCAAGAAGGGTTCGCTCGTCGTCGGCGCGGCCTCCTTCACCGAGTCCAAGGTGCTCGCGGAGCTGTACGCACAGATACTGGGCGACGCCGGATACAGCACCTCGGTCACCACGGTGGCCAACCGGGAACTGTACGAACCGTCCCTGGAGAAGGGCGAGATCGATGTCGTCCCCGAATATGCCGCGACGATCGCCGAATTCCTCAATGCCAAGGTGAACGGGGCGAAGGAGGCCGAGAAGAAGCCGGTCGCCTCCGGTGACGCGGCCGCCACGGTCGCGGCACTGGAGAAGCTCGCCACCCCGCGCGGGCTGAAGGTGCTCCCGGTCGGCGAGGCCGTCGACCAGAACGCCTTCGCGGTGACCAAGGAATTCGCCGCCGAGAACAAGCTCAAGACCCTTTCGGATCTCGGCAGGTCGAAGGCCGGAGTTAAGATCGCGGCGGGCGACGAGTGCGAGGTGCGGCCGTTCTGCGCACCGGGTCTGAAGAAGACGTACGGCATCGATGTCACCGGTATCGACCCCAAGGGAGTCGGTACGCCGCAGTCCAAGCAGGCCGTGAAGGACGGCAAGGACCAACTGGTCCTCACCACCACCACGGACGCGGTGCTGGACGGCTACGGCCTGGTGTTCCTGGAGGACGACAAGAAGCTCCAGAACGCGGACAACATTCTGCCGGTCGTCAATGCCAAGGACGCGGGTTCGAGGGACATTGCCGACGCACTCGGCAAGCTCACCAAGGCCCTCACGACCGAGGATCTGGCGGAACTGAACCGCAAGGTCGACGCCGAGCGCGCAAAGCCCGCCGATGTGGCCAAGGACTATCTGCAGTCCAAGGGCCTCATCAAGAAGTAGGGAATGGCGGGATCGGGGGCCGTCAGGTAACCGGCCGGGAACAGATTGGCGGGCGGCCCCCCAAGCGCCCCGTACGCACTGTAAATTTCAGGCCATGCCACGTGGACGTCATCGCCATTCGCCACCTCTGCACAGAATCCTTCCGTCTTCGGCCGTCGTCGGAGTCTCGATCCTCTGTGCCGCGGGCGCCTGGCTGCTCGCCGAGCCCCTGGTCCTGCGCGGTCTGGTGGCCGCCGCGGCGGCCGCTGCCGTGACCGGTGCGTATCTGATGCGCAGCTGGGACCGGGAAGCGGGCCGTCGTGTCGCGGAGTTGACGCGTGCCCGTGCCGACGACGAATGGCGGGCCGAGGAGCGCGTGGCCGAGCTCGAGGCCGACCTGGAGGAGTCGCGGGAGCTGCGCGTACGGCTGGAGACGAAGCTGCGCCGCAAGCGGGCGGAGCTCGCCGGTCTGCGCGGGGAGCACGCCGCGCTGCTGCGGCGGTATGCCAACGCCGAGACCGAGCGGGCCAGCGCGCTGGAGGGCCGTAGGCAACTCGCGCTCGAAGCCGCCGCGCCCCGGGAGCTGCCCGCCGCACGCAGCACACCGACACCGGCCGCCTATCTGCGTGCCGCCCAGGCGCTGGAGGACCTCTCGCGCAACGGAGCGCTTCAGGAGGCGCGCCGTACCGCCGGGCAGGCCAGGAAGCGGGATCTCGCGGAGCGGGCACGGGAGGCGGAGGAGCGGCAGGGGAAGCACGCGGCGGCCGCGGACGTGTCCGGGGCGCAGCACCTCCGCCCGCCGACCGCCCTTCCCGCGACCCGGCCGTCTCCCGAGCTGCCCGCGGCGCGCACCGTGCCGGCCGCCAGCGCCGTCGCTCCGTACGCGGCGTCCCGCCGTCATCTGGTGCCGCAGGGCAGCTTCGACTTCTTCGGTACGCAGAAGGCGCGCGCCGCGATCGAGTCGGTGCAGAACGAGGACCTCGCGGACGTGGTGGGCGAGGAGGCACTGGCCGCGCACCGCACGGGCACGGCCGAGAACCGGGCCGTCGGCAAGGTCGTCGACCTGACCGCGCACGACGAGACCGAGCAGCTGGACCTGGCGGAGCTGCGCGGCGCGATCTCGTAGGCGCGCAGGCGCTGCGCGGGTCGTCCTGGGTGTCGGCCTACTTGTCGATGTCGCCGACGACGAAGAAGAGCGAGCCCAGGATCGCCACCATGTCGGCGACCAGCGTGCCCGGCAGGAGCTCGGTGAGCGCCTGGATGTTGTTGTACGAGGCGGATCGGAGCTTCAGCCGGTACGGGGTCTTCTCGCCCTTGGACACCAGGTAGTAGCCGTTGATGCCGAGCGGGTTCTCGGTCCAGGCGTAGGTGTGGCCCTCGGGGGCCTTCAGCACCTTTGGCAGTCGCTGGTTGATCGGGCCGGGCGCGAGGCCGGCCATCCGGTCCAGGCAGGCGTCCGCCAGATCCAGGGCGTTGTGCGTCTGCTCCAGCAGGCACTCGAAGCGGGCCAGGCAGTCGCCCTCGGTGCGGGTGACGACCTTGAGTGTGTCCTGGAGCTCCCCGTACGCGAGATACGGCTCGTCGCGGCGCAGATCGAAGTCGACCCCCGAGGCGCGGGCGATCGGCCCGGACACCCCGTACGCGTGCACGATGTCGGCGGACAGCACGCCGACACCGCGGGTACGGCCCCGGAAGATCTCGTTGCCGAGCACCAGGTCGTCGTACACGTCCATCCGGGACCGGATCGAGGCGACGGCGTCCCGGGCGCGGCCGAGCCAGCCCGCCGGGAGGTCCTCCTTGAGGCCGCCGACCCGGTTGAACATGTAGTGCATCCGGCCGCCGGAGACCTCTTCCATCACGGCCTGGAGCTCCTCGCGCTCGCGGAAGGCGTAGAACACCGGGGTGATCCCGCCGAGTTCGAGCGGGTACGAACCGAGGAACATCAGATGGTTCAGGACCCGGTTCAGCTCGGCGAGGAGGGTGCGCGTCCAGACCGCGCGCTCCGGGACCTCCATGCCGAGCATGCGCTCGACGGCCATCACGACGCCCAGCTCGTTGGAGAACGCCGACAGCCAGTCGTGGCGGTTGGCGAGCATTACGATCTGCCGGTAGTCGCGGGCCTCGAACAGCTTCTCCGCGCCGCGGTGCATGTAACCGATGACCGGTTCGGCGTGCTGGATGCGTTCGCCGTCGAGGACGATGCGCAGACGGAGCACGCCGTGGGTGGAGGGGTGCTGGGGGCCGATGTTGAGCACCATGTCGGTGCTCTCCGCTGCGCCGCCGATGCCGACTGTCGTCTCCGTCATACGGCCAGTATTCCCTGAGCGTCTGGGGCTCCGCCCCGGGCCCCGCGGCTCAAGCACCGCCGGGGCCGGTTCTGACCGGGGCGCTGCCACGGACCCCGCTCGTCAAGCGCCGGAGGGGCTGGATATCGCTCCGCGCCTCAAGCGCCGGTGGGGCTGATTCTTCGGTGCAGCAGCCAGCCGAAGTCGCCCAGGCCGCCCCGGGCCGTCAGTTCCGCTGCCTCGCCCGCCGAGGCGAGGGCCCGTACGTATCCGGCCGGGTCGGTCGACGCGAGGGTCAGTGGTGGGCGCTCGCCGTTGATGCCGAGGTGGTGCAGCGCCTCGCGTTGCGTCAGCACCTCGGGCGGTGCGCCGGCCCCGGCGTCCACCGCCGCCGCGCACGCGTCCAGCGCCACGTGTGAGGTGAGGTCGCAGCTGCCGTCCGGCACCGGCCGCACCTCGCGGCCGGACCGGAAGCCGGTCAGCGTGCCGAAGGGGGGCCGTGCCTCCCTTACGTGGGCGTAGTCCACCGCCACCGCGAGCCCCCCGGACAGCGTGGACACCGCCCGTGCCCAGGCCTCGTCGCGCGGCCGGCCGATCTCCGCACGGCTGCCCGGTCCGGCCGACGGCCACCAGCGGCGCAGCCACTCGGCGTCCGCCCCGGTCACCGGCTCGCCCAGCCGTTCCGTACCGTCCGCCGTCCGGACAAGGACATACCGGTCGACACCGTCCGCGTCGGTCTCGGCGACGTCGGTCGGGACGTTGTCCAGCCACTCGTTGGCGAACAGCAGACCGCGTGTCCCCGGCGGCGCTTCGGCGCACCACTCGATCCTGGGGTCCAGACCGGCCGGCCGGGCGGTGATCTCCACGGCGTATGCCCGTACGGCGAGACCGTCGGCACCCACGGTCGGCAGCGCCGCCAGCACCCCCGTCAGCAGTTCGCCCCGCCCCGCCCCCATGTCCACCAGGTCGATCGAGTCCGTGCCCAGCTCCCGCGCCGTCCTGACCAGCAGCCGGGCGACGGCGGAGGCGAACAGCGGGGATGCGTGGACGGAGGTACGGAAGTGGCCCGCCGGTCCTTCAGGGCTCCGGTAGAACCCCCCGTCTCCGTACAAAGCGGTCTCTGCCGCCTCCTGCCACCCACGCCACTCATCCGTCACGTTTCCAAGTCTCCACCTTGGGGAGTACGGTCCCAGCAACTGGATCGGCCCTTCGGCTGACCCAAGCACCTCCCGCCTGTCCCTACGCTGGGCTACGTGCAGCGCCTCTACGACTTCATCCGCAGACACCCGACGGGCGTCGACAGCTTCTGGGCTGTCTTCCTCCTCGGGCTCTCCGGCTTGTCCATGGTGGCGGACCCGAGCCGCGGCAGTGAGCGGCTTCCCGCAGTGCCGATCATCATCGGCCTCTGCACCGTCGTCGCGTTGCGCCGGCTCGCGCCGGAGAGGATGCTGCTGCTCGCCGTCGCGATGGGCGTCGCGCAGTTGGTGTTCGGAGTCAAGCCGGGCATCGCGAACTTCGCGATGCTGGTGATCGTCTTCACCGTGGCCACCGTGGGGGAGCGCTGGGCGTCCCGGCTCGCACTGGTCTGCAGTCTGAGCGCGGCCGGTGTCTCCCAGCTGCGCTGGCCGCAGGACGTACCGCAGACCAGCTGGCCCCAGCAGGTCTTCGTCGTCATCGTGATGACCGTTCCGTTCGTGCTCGCCTGGGTGCTCGGCGACTCGATGCGGACCCGGCGCGCCTACTTCAGCCAGCTGGAGGAGCGCGCAGCCCGGCTGGAGCGGGAGCGCGAGGCGCAGTCGAAGGTCGCGGTGGCCGCCGAGCGGGCCCGTATCGCCCGCGAACTCCACGACGTCGTCGCGCACAATGTCTCGGTGATGGTGGTGCAGGCCGACGGTGCCGCGTACGTCATGGACGCGGCCCCCGACCAGGCACGGGAGGCCCTGGAGACCATCTCCAGCACAGGCAGGCAGGCTCTCGCCGAGATGCGGCGGCTGCTCGGGGTGCTGCGGACCGGCGACAGCCAGGAGAGCGGGGAGTACGTCCCGCAGCCCGATGTCGAGCAGATCGAGGACCTGATCGAGCAGGTCAGGCAGACCGGACTGGCCGTCGACTTCAAGATCGAGGGTACGCCGCGCCCGCTGCCCAGCGGGGTCGAGCTGACCGCGTACCGCATCGTGCAGGAGGCCCTGACCAACACCCGCAAGCACGGTGGTCCGGACGTCGGGGCCAGTGTGCGGCTGGTCTACTTCGACGACGGGCTCGGGCTGCTGGTCGAGGACGACGGGCGTGGCGCGGCGCACGAGCTGTACGAGGACGGCGGCGCCGACGGCGCGGGCCACGGAATGATCGGTATGCGCGAGAGGGTCGGCATGGTCGGCGGCACGCTGGACGCCGGGCCGCGGCCCGGCGGCGGGTTCCGGATCAGCGCACTGCTGCCGCTCAAGCCGGCCCACTAGGTCTTCGGATTTTTTTGCAGGACAGACAGGAGACAGGACACCTCATGGCCATCCGCGTGATGCTCGTCGACGACCAGGTGCTGCTGCGCACCGGCTTCCGGATGGTGCTCGCCGCCCAGCCGGACATGGAGGTCGTGGCCGAGGCCGGCGACGGCGCGGAGGCGATCGAGATCCTGCGCTCCACCGCCGTCGATGTGGTGCTGATGGATGTCCGGATGCCGAGGCTGGACGGCGTCGAGGCCACCCGCCGCATCTGTGCGCAGCCGGATGCGCCCAAGGTGCTCATCCTGACCACGTTCGACCTCGACGAGTACGCCTTCTCCGGGCTGAAGGCCGGGGCCAGCGGCTTCATGCTCAAGGATGTGCCGCCCGCCGAACTGCTCGCCGCCATCCGCTCCGTGCACAGCGGCGACGCCGTCGTCGCCCCGTCCACCACCCGCCGGCTGCTCGACCGCTTCTCACCGATGCTGCCGAGCGGCAACAGCGAACCGCAGCACAAGGGCATCGGCAGGCTCACCGAACGCGAACGCGAAGTGATGCTGCTGGTCGCGCAGGGCCTGTCGAACGGCGAGATCGCGGCCCGCCTGGTGCTCTCCGAGGCGACCGTGAAGACGCACGTGGGCCGCATCCTCACCAAGCTGAGCCTGCGCGACCGGGTGCAGGTCGTCGTCCTCGCGTACGAGACGGGGCTGGTCCGGGCCGGCGGCGGGGTGGGCTGATCCGACGGCCTGGCGCGACGGCGTTCGCGAGGTACTGGAACTGGCGTTGCGGGGTCATCCGGGGCCGGTGATCGTTCCGATGGCGCTCGTCGACCCCCGCTACTTCGCCGAGATCATCGGGCTGCGCGACGACGGGCACACGGTGCACCACTTCGCGCTGCTCGGCGGGCGGGCCACGGTGCTGCGCCGGCTGAGCGAACGCGGGCTCGGGCGTGGGCTCAAGCGGGAGAGTTTCTTCGCCGTACGGAAGCTGGATCACTGCTTTGAGCGGCCCGCGGAGCCGGAGTTCGCCGAGCGCCTCCATACCGACCGGCTGATGATCCCGCAGGTCGCCGACCGGATCGCGGGATCGGCCGGGCTGACCGCGCTGCCGGACAGGGAAAGTGCGCTGCGGCACCGGGTGCGGCGTACCTGGACGGGGATCAAGCACATCCGCTTCGCGCGAACCGGCCACGGCTCAGCGCAGGATGCCCTCCAGGAAGTCGCTGCCGAGCCGTGCCACCACGGTCAGGTCCAGCTGGTGCAGCACGTACCGGCCGCGCCGCCGCGTGGTGACCAGGCCGGCCTTCTTCAGCACCGTGAGATGCCGGGAGACCTCGGGCGCCGTGATGCCGTGCGTGTCGGCGAGTTCACCGGTCGTGTGCGCGGAACGGGCGAGGTGGCGGCACAGGCGCATCCGCATCGGGTGGGCCAGCGCCTCCATGCGCAGTTGGAGCAGCTCCACGGAGGCGGGGGAGGGCAGCTCGGGGTGGTGCACCGGGTAGTGGATCACCGGACGCCAGCCCGGCGCGTGCAGCAGATTCAGGTGCGGCCAACCGAAGGTGGACGGGATGAGGGTGAGCCCGGGGCCGACGGCGGGGTCGGCAGCGTCGGTCCGGCCCTCGGTCAGCTTGTCGGCGCTGATCCGGGTCTCGGCCTCGTCGAGCGACAGGGCCGGGGACACCGCGCCCACCGCCTCGCCGAGCCCCTTGCGCCGCAGCAGATCCGTCTTGTGCCGGGCGTCGGCGACCAGCTGGACCTGCACCCGCCGCCAGGTGTCGGCGAAGAACGCCTGGTCGCAGTCCTCGAACAGGCGCCGGACCCAGCGGCGTACGGAAGCGGGGTCGGCCAGCAGCTGCTTGGTGAACTCCACCTGCCGGGGGCCGCGCGCCGCTGCCATGTCCAGGGCGCGGGCGCGCATCGTCGCGTCGCTGAGCGGCGAGGGCGCGCCCGTCCCGTACAGGCTGTGGCAGGTGAATTCCAGGGCGGCGGAGACGAACCGCTCGTCGTCCAACCGGTCGAGGATGTCCAGGTCCTCGGCGAGGTTCGCCCCCGTCCTGCCGTTGCCGCCACGGACTCCGGCGAACGGCATGAAGACGTCCGAGAACGTGTGGCGCCACAGGAAGTCGGCCTCGTGCAGCCGGTCGGCGAGATCGGGCTCCAGCGCGCTCGCGGTCGCCGTCGCCCAGCCGTGCAGGCCCGGGTGGTGCCCCGGTTCGGAGAGGGCGTGCAGGGCCAGCCCCAGCTCGGCGAGGGGGGAGGTCTCGAAAACGATGCGCTCGGGCGCCAGCCCCGCGATGTCGATGTGCACGCTCACCCCTCCATGGTGCGGGGTGTGCGCAGCAGGCCACGCGCCGTTTGACGGGGGTCGTCAATCGACGGGCCGGACGCGCCGGGACCGGCCCACGCTATGGCCATGGACGCCATTCAGCAGCACATGATCGACAGTCATCGCGCAGCTCAGCATGGGGAACTGCCGCCGCCACTGCCGGGTCGGCACGACTGGTCCGTGCTGCGGGCCATCCGTGACCGCTACCGCCGCAAATGGTCCGCCCGGCCCGGCAATTCCAGCCCGCCCGTCGGCTGAGGACGGAACCGTCCGGGCGGGGCCCCGGGGGCAAACGTGTCCGGCACCCCCGGCCGGCCCGGCCAACCCCCGCTTAGACCGACCGGCAAATGGGGGGGGGGCGGCGTCGCGGGGCTGGGCACGCACATCTGCGGCGTTGTCGTCAGTCGACAACTCCCCCATAGCCCTAAAGGCATGGGGGGACCCCCTTCGCGTTGCCTCCCTCCTCCGCCTTGCAGCTGCACGCACCCAGCCCCGCTCCTTCTCCCACCCCCCATTTGCCGGTCGGTCTAAGCCAGCCGCTTCACGAACTCCCCCACTGCTGCCCGTACATCCCCCGCCGTCCACTCCAGCCCTTCCCGCCCCACCGTGACCTCGGTGAACGACACCCCGGGCGGCCCGGAAGCCGAGGGGTGCCAGACGCGGAAGAGCGCCACGCCCGTCTCCTCCGTCTGCCGTACCGAGGCCTCCGTCAGGACATCCGCCTCGTAAGGCAGCCACACCTGGAACTGGTGCGTGTGCGGCGGCTCCGGATGCACCCGGAACCACCCGACGCCGGCCGCCGAGAAGCCCTCGGCCAGCGCCCCGGCCACCACCTTCGCCTGTGCCACGTACGACGGCAGCTGCGGCAGCTCCTGCTCCAGGCCGATCAGGGCGGCGAGCGCCGCAGGGAACTGCTGGAAGAGCTGCCCGCCGTACCGGTGGCGCCAGGTGCGGGCCTCCTCGATCAGCGACTCGGGACCGGCCAGCGCGGCCCCGGAGATTCCGCCGAGGGTCTTGTAGAACGACACGTACACACTGTCCGCGAGCGCCGCGATCTCCGGCAGCTCCCGCCCGAAATGGGGGGCGCACTCCCACAGCCGCGCGCCGTCGACGTGCACCACTGCATCGCGTTCCCGTGCGGCCGCCACCACGGCCTCCAGCTCCTCCCACGTCGGCAGGACGAAACCGGCATCGCGCAACGGCAGCTCCAGCATCATCGTGCCGAACGGCTCGGCGAAGTCACGGATCTCCTGCGCCGTGGGCAGCCGGGGTTCGGACGTCGGGTGGACGGTACGCAGCCCGCTCACCGCCCCCAGCGCCCCGCGCTCATGCACCTCGGGGTGGGCCAGAGGGTGCAGCGCCACCGTGGAGTTGCCGGTCCGCCCGGCCCAGCAGCGCAGCGCGACCTGCTGCGCCATCGTCCCCGTCGGGAAGAACGCGGCGGCCTCCATGCCCAGCAGGTCCGCGATCCGTCCCTCCAGCTCGGCGACGACGCCATCGCCGTAGATGTCCGCAGGGCGGTCGAGATCGGTGACCGATCCGGCCCCCGCCGCCAGCGAGGCCAGGCGTTCACCGAGCGAGAGGTCCATGGGCGGCCTGATCAGGACCCGCTCGGCCGCGCGCCAGGCATTTATCCTGCGCAGCCGCTGCGCATACTCCTGCGGTTGCTCCGGCTCGTTCGCGTCGCTCCGCGGCCCGTCCTGCGCCTGCCGCCGTCGTGCCTGCTCGTCGGTGTCTGCCATGTCTGTCATGGGACGATCATCACGCAGAGCGCAGCTCGGGCCCGAACGATTTCCGGGTTCACCCGGGCCTCGGGCCGCGCCCCCGCCCGGACTTTTCCCACAGGCTGTGGACAGCCAGGAGCCAGGACGAAACGCTGGCGTAGCATGCAGAGAAATCGTCCGGTACCCCCCGCGGACTGGAACGGAAGGCCACTGCCGCGTGAATGCAACAGCCCCCAATGACCCCCTCGAAGCCAGGGACCGCCCCGCCCGCCTCACGGTCGGCGTCGTGGGCGCGGGCCGCGTCGGCCCCGCTCTCGCCGCGTCCCTGCAGCTCGCCGGGCACCGACCGGTAGCCGTGTCGGGCGTCTCCGACGCGTCCGTGCGCAGGGCGGCCGCCCTGCTCCCCGACGTACCGCTGGTGCCGCCCGCCGAAGTCCTCGCGCGCGCCGAGCTGGTGCTGCTGACCGTTCCCGACGACGCCCTGCCCGGCCTGGTCGAGGGCCTCGCCGAGACCGGCGCCGTGCGGCCGGGACAGCTGATCGTCCACACGTCGGGGCGTTACGGGACGAAGGTGCTGGACCCGGCTCTGCGGGCCGGCGCCCTGCCGCTCGCCCTGCACCCGGCGATGACGTTCACCGGCACCTCGGTCGACGTCCAGCGGCTGGCCGGCTGCTCCTTCGGCGTGACCGCCCCCGAGGAGCTGCGGCTCGCGGCCGAGGCGCTGGTCATCGAGATGGGCGGCGAGCCCGAATGGATCGCGGAGGAGTCCCGCCCGCTCTACCACGCGGCGCTCGCCCTCGGCGCGAACCACCTGGTCACCCTGGTCGCCCAGTCGATGGAGCTGTTGCGTACCGCCGGGGTCGCCGCCCCCGACCGGATGCTCGGCCCCCTCCTGGGCGCCGCGCTCGACAATGCCCTGCGCTCCGGCGATGCCGCGCTGACCGGCCCCGTGGCCCGCGGCGACGCGGGCACGGTCGCCGCGCACATCGGCGAGCTGCGCAGGCACGCTCCGCAGGCCGTGGCCGGCTATGTCGCGATGGCCCGCGCCACCGCCGACCGCGCACTCGCCCACGGCATGCTCAAGCCGGAGCTGGCCGAGGACCTGCTCGGAGTCCTGGCCGACGGCGCCGGCACCACGGGCGGCACCGGATCACAGGAGTCCCGATGACAAACAGGACCGGCAGGCCCGGCACGTCCGGTACGCCCCACACCGCCGCCCCGCCCCGCACGCGCGGCACCGCCCCCGCGGCCACCCTTCTCCGTACGGCCGCCGAACTTGCCGCGGTCGCCCCCCTCAAGGGGCAGCGGGCCGTGGTCATGACCATGGGCGCCCTGCACGAGGGCCACGCCACCCTGATCCGTACCGCACGTGCGGCCGCGGGCCCGGACGGCCAGGTCGTCGTCACCGTCTTCGTCAACCCGCTCCAGTTCGGCGAGGCCGCCGACCTGGAGCGCTACCCCCGTACCCTCGACGCCGATCTCGCCGTGGCCGGCGCCGCCGGGGCGGACGCGGTCTTCGCGCCGTCCGTCGACGAGGTCTACCCCGGCGGCGAACCGCAGGTCCGGATCTCGGCGGGCCCCATGGGCGAGCGGTTCGAAGGGGCCTGTCGCCCCGGGCACTTCGACGGGATGCTCACCGTCGTCGCCAAGCTCCTGCACCTCACCCGCCCCGACGTCGCGTTCTACGGGCAGAAGGACGCCCAGCAGCTGGCGCTGATCCGCCGCATGGTGCGCGATCTGAACTTCCCCGTGGAGATCGTCGGCGTGGAGACGGTCCGCGAAGCGGACGGCCTCGCGCTCTCCAGCCGCAACCGCTTCCTGGACGTCGAGGAACGGCACACCGCCCTCGCCCTGTCCCGGGCCCTGTTCGCCGCGCGGGACAGGCTCGCCGCCCAGCAGGCGCTGCACGCCCGCGCGCAGACCACCGCGGCGACCACCGGCAGGGCCGCCGCGCTCACCGCGCTCGGTGAGACCCGCGCGGCCGCCGACACCCAGGCGGTGGCGCTGGCCCGCCCCGTGGACGGACCCGCGGCGGTACGCGCCGCGGCGCAGTTGATCCTCGACGACGCGGCCGCCGAACAGCCGCCGCTCGCCCTGGACTACCTCGCGCTCGTGGACCCGGCCGACTTCACCGAGATCCCCGACGACCGCACCACCGGTGACGCGATCCTCGCCATCGCCGCGAAGGTCGGCAAGACCCGCCTCATCGACAACATCCCGCTGACCTTCGGAGCCACCACGTGACCGGAATACGGCTGACCGCCCCCGCCCCCGGCTGGTCCATCGACGCCGACGTCGTGGTGGTCGGCTCCGGCGTGGCCGGTCTCACCACCGCGCTGCGCTGCGCAGCCGCGGGCCTCGCCACCGTCGTGGTCACCAAGGCCCGCCTCGACGACGGCTCCACCCGCTGGGCGCAGGGTGGCATCGCGGCCGCCCTCGGCGACGGCGACACCCCCGAGCAGCATCTGGACGACACCCTGGTCGCGGGCGCGGGCCTGTGCGACGAGGCCGCGGTACGGACCCTGGTCACCGAGGGCCCCGACGCCGTACGTCGGCTGATCGAGACCGGCGCCCACTTCGACACCACGGACAGCGGCGACATCGCGCTGACCCGCGAGGGCGGCCACCACCGCCGCCGTATCGCCCACGCGGGCGGTGACGCGACGGGTGCCGAGATCTCCCGCGCCCTGGTCGAAGCGGTCCGCGAAGCCGCCCTGCGCACTATCGAGAACGCCCTCGTCCTGGACCTTCTCACGGATGCCGAAGGCCGTACCGCGGGCGTCACCCTGCACGTCATGGGCGAGGGGCAGCACGACGGTGTCGGCGCGGTCCGCGCCCCCGCGGTGGTCCTCGCCACCGGCGGCATGGGCCAGGTCTTCTCCGCCACCACCAACCCGGCGGTCTCCACGGGCGATGGCGTGGCCCTGGCGCTGCGGGCCGGTGCGGAGGTCTCCGACCTCGAATTCGTCCAGTTCCACCCGACGGTCCTCTTCCTCGGCGCCGACTCCGAGGGCCAGCAGCCCCTGGTGTCGGAGGCGGTACGGGGCGAGGGCGCCCATCTCGTCGACGCGTCCGGTACGCGCTTCATGGCCGGGCAGCACGAACTGGCGGAACTGGCCCCGCGCGACATCGTCGCCAAGGCCATCACGCGCCAGATGGAGCTGCACGGCACCGAGCACATGTATCTCGACGCCCGCCACTTCGGCGCCCGGATGTGGGAACAGCGCTTCCCCACCATCCTGGCGGCCTGCCGCGCCCACGGCATCGACCCGATCACCGAACCCGTCCCGGTCGCCCCCGCCGCGCACTACGCCTCCGGCGGCATCCGCACCGACCTGCGGGGACGTACGACCGTGCCCGGCCTGTACGCCTGCGGCGAGGTCGCCTGCACCGGCGTGCACGGCGCGAACCGGCTGGCGTCCAACTCCCTCCTGGAGGGCCTCGTCTTCGCCGAGCGCATCGCGGCGGACATCGTCGAGGACCGGCCCAGCGCGGGCGCCGCGACAACCGGCACCCTTCCCGCCCCCTCGCCGCTGCTCGTCCCCGAGGCACGCGCCACGATCCAGCGGATCATGACCCGGGGCGCCGGAGTCCTACGCTCCGCCGAGAGCCTGGCCGTCGCCGCCGAGGAGCTGGAGGCCCTGCACAACAGCGCTGCCGAGGCCGCCGGGGCTGCCGAGCCCAAGGTCGCGGTGCCCGGTGTCGAGGCGTGGGAGGCCACCAACCTGCTCCTCGTCTCGCGAGTCCTGGTCGCCGCCGCCCGCCGACGCGAGGAGACCCGCGGCTGCCACTGGCGCGAGGACCGGCCCGAGCGCGACGACGAGAACTGGCGCCGCCACCTCGTCGTCCGGCTCACCCCGGAGCGTCAACCGGTCCTCCGTCGGACGGAGACCGAGGCATTCGGGCCCGTACGCCCGGCGCAGGCACCAGACTGCGCAGCAGCACCACTGATTCACCCCGCCGACGTCACCGAGGAGTCGTAACCGTGAGCACGCCCGAAGAGAATCCGCGCCCCACACCCGTGGACGTACCGCTGATCCAGATCGGCGCGCCCGCACCGTCCGCGGGCGGCTGCGGGGACGGCTGCGGCTGCGGCGGGGACGAGTTCTACGAGCTCGACCCCCTGGAGTGCGGCCTCGACCCCGACCTCGCCCAGCTCCTCGCCGACGCGGGCCTGGACCCGGTCCAGGTCGAGGACGTCGCGCACGTCGCCATCGAGGAGGACCTCGACGGCGGTGTCGACGTCACCACTGTCGCGACCGTTTCCGAGGACGCCGTGGCCACCGGCGACTTCACCGCCCGTGAGGCGGGCGTCGTGGCCGGTCTGCGCGTCGCCGAGGCTGTCCTGTCCATCGTCTGCACGGACGAGTTCGCGGTCGAGCGCCACGTCGAGGACGGCGACCGTGTCGCCCCCGGCCAGAAGCTGCTGACCGTCACCACTCGCACCCGCGACCTGCTCACCGGCGAGCGCAGCGCACTCAACCTGCTGTGCAGGCTCTCCGGCATCGCGACCGCCACCCGCGCCTGGGCCGATGTGCTCGAAGGCACGAAGGCCAAGGTCCGCGACACCCGCAAGACCACCCCGGGCCTGCGCGCCATGGAGAAGTACGCGGTGCGCTGCGGCGGCGGCGTCAACCACCGCATGTCGCTGTCGGACGCGGCGCTGGTCAAGGACAACCACGTCGTCGCGGCAGGCGGCGTGGCCGAGGCCTTCAAGCGTGTGCGCGATGAGTTCCCGGACGTACCGATCGAGGTCGAGGTCGACACCCTGCAGCAGGTCCGAGAGGTCCTCGACGCGGGCGCCGACCTGATCCTGCTGGACAACTTCACGCCGCTGCAGACGGCCGAGGCGGTTGCCCTGGTGGGCGGCCGCGCGGTCCTGGAGTCCTCCGGCCGGCTCTCCCTCGACACCGCACGCGCCTACGCGGAAGCGGGCGTCGACTACCTGGCGGTCGGCGCGCTCACCCACTCCTCGCCGATCCTCGACATCGGCCTGGACTTCCGCGACACCGACGGGGCCGGCGTCTGATGCTGCTCACCATCGACGTCGGCAACACCCACACCGTCCTCGGCCTGTTCGACGGTGAGGAGATCGTCGAGCACTGGCGGATCTCCACCGACGCCCGCCGCACCGCGGACGAGCTCGCGGTGCTGCTCCAGGGCCTGATGGGCATGCACCCGCTGCTCGGCGAGGAACTGGGCGACGGCATCGGGGGCATCGCGATCTGTTCCACGGTCCCGGCCGTCCTGCACGAGCTGCGCGAGGTGACCCGCCGCTACTACGGCGACGTCCCCGCGGTCCTCGTCGAGCCGGGCATCAAGACCGGGGTGCCGATTCTGATGGACAACCCGAAGGAGGTCGGCGCGGACCGCATCATCAACGCGGTCGCCGCCGTCGACCTGTACGGCGGTCCGGCGATCGTCGTCGACTTCGGCACGGCCACCACCTTCGACGCGGTCTCCGCCCGCGGCGAGTACACCGGCGGTGTCATCGCCCCCGGCATCGAGATCTCGGTCGAGGCACTGGGCGTCAAGGGCGCACAGCTCCGCAAGATCGAGCTGGCCCGGCCGCGCAGCGTGATCGGCAAGAACACGGTCGAGGCGATGCAGTCGGGCATCATCTACGGCTTCGCGGGCCAGGTCGACGGTGTCGTCGCACGGATGAAGAAGGAGCTGGCGGCCGATCCCGACGACGTCACCGTCATCGCGACGGGCGGCCTTGCGCCGATGGTGTTGGGCGAGTCCTCAGTCATCGACGAGCACGAGCCCTGGCTCACCCTCATCGGTCTGCGCCTGGTGTACGAGCGGAACGTGTCCCGGATGTAGGCGGATACGGGGCGTACCTGCGGGAACGGTTCGGTCGAACGGGGGCCTCCGCCGCGCCGTCAACGACCAGTTAAGCCGATTTTGTCCATTTAGCACGTATTGTCGCGTCATGCCCACGCCTTACGGATCACGCGGCGGTATGGCGTTCAGCGCGGACGAGCTGCGTGTGCTCCGACGCGCCCTCGCCATCGCCCTTCACCCCACGCCCCTGCCCGACGAGGACGTCCAGGAATGCCTGCGGCTGGCAGGCGCCGTCGACGAGGCGGTCGGCGAGGCGGGACGGCTGCGCACGTTCCTCCTCGCCGACCTCGTCCGCTACCGCAACGCCCTCCCCGGCTCCGTCAGCGGCTATCTGGAGCTTCTCCAGGACGCCCTGGCGGGCGGATACGACCCCCGTCCCGATGACCTGGCCGCGCTGCGCGCCCTGCGCCACAGACCGGTGGCCGCCGCGCTTCTGGAGCGCTGTCAGGTGCTCGCGGAGCGGTCGGTACGGGCCCGCCTCGCCGGACGTACCGCACCGTCGGCGGCCCCCGCACCCCGCAGCCGACTCCTCGCCCTGCCCGGCGGCCGGGCCGCCGACGCCGAACCCGAACGGCCGAAGACCCCGGCGGCCCCGCCCCGGCCGGCCCCGCCGTCCGAGCGTCCGGCGCCGAAGCCCTCGGAGGTCTTCCCGCCCCGCCGCCCGGTTCCGCCACCGCAGCAGCGGGCCGCGGGATAGCCCCGTCGTAACGCGGAGGGGGTGCGCGGAAGTCGGTACCGGCCTCGCTACTCTGGATGCCATGGACTACGTATCCGCGCTCGTGCCCCCCGTGGTGATGGCCGCCTTCTTCATCGGCCTCGTCGTGACGATCGTCAAGAGCCAGGGCGGTCCCAACAAGGCCAAGGAGGACGCGGCCGTGGACATGGCGATCGGCCACGCCGAGTCGGTCCAGCAGGCGCCGCGTAGCGACGGCGTCTGACTTCCCCCCGGACCTCGCGGCATGCGAAGGGCGCACGACTTGTCAAGAGTCGTGTGCCCTTTTGCTGCGTAAATAGCCGAGCATTCCCGGCATCTGGCACTAAAGTGACATTGTGCCCCGCCAATTGGGAGATCTGGAAGACGCCGTGATGACGCGGGTCTGGCAATGGAACCGTCCGGTCACCGTGCGGGAAGTCCTTGAGGACCTTCAGCGGGAACGCTCCATCGCCTACACCACCGTCATGACGGTAATGGACAATCTCCATCAGAAGGGCTGGGTGCGCAGGGAAGTCGACGGCCGCGCATATCGATATACGGCGGTCTCCACCCGCGCCGCCTACTCGGCCGCACTGATGAACGAGGCCTGGTCGCACAGCGACAACCCCGCCGCCGCTCTTGTCGCCTTCTTCGGCATGATGTCCGCCGAGCAGCGCGAGGCCCTCAAGGACGCCATGCGGATCGTTCTGCCCAACCTGCACGGGGCCTCCGAGCTGCCATCCGATGAAGCGGCGGATGAAGCGCCCCATGAAGCGGCCGAAGATCCGGCCGATGACGCGGACCCGGAGACCGGGCGATAGCGTCTGGGTATGCCCTCAGAGCTTCCGCATACCGATTTCCGTACCGAGCCGTCGGTTATAAACATGGCCATCACAGTCCGCCGTGCCAGGACCAGCGATGTGGCATCGGTCCGCCGTCTCCTCGACGGGTACGTACGCGAAGGCATCCTGCTCGACAAAGCCACGGTGACGCTTTACGAGGACATCCAGGAGTTCTGGATCGCAGAACGCGACGAGGACGCCCGGGTCATCGGCTGCGGTGCGCTGCATGTGATGTGGGAAGACCTCGCCGAAGTGCGCACTCTCGCGGTCGATCACAGCATCAGGGGTGCGGGAGTCGGGCATCAAGTGCTGGACAAGTTGTTGCAGACCGCCCGTTGGCTGGGCGTACGGCGGGTTTTCTGCCTCACCTTCGAAGTCGACTTCTTCGCGAAGCACGGCTTCGTGGAGATCGGAGAGACACCGGTCGACGGAGATGTCTACAGCGAGCTGCTGCGTTCCTATGACGAGGGTGTAGCAGAGTTCCTGGGTCTCGAACGAGTGAAGCCGAACACCTTGGGCAACAGTCGGATGCTTCTGCACCTGTGACTGCCGCAAGAAGCCGTAGCCCTATGTCCGAATCGCACATGTTTCCCGTCTTCTCGGGATCCTGAACCTCTCCCGGGGGTTTGTGTTTTCCGGGGAAAAGCGGTTTCCTTTCCGCGTACTGCATTTTCGATGAAAGGAAATCTGGTGGCACAGAAGGTTCAGGTCCTTCTTGTCGATGACCTCGACGGTGGCGAGGCGGACGAGACAGTCACGTTCGCTCTGGATGGCAAGACGTACGAGATTGACCTCACCACGAGCAACGCGGACAAGCTCCGTGGTCTTCTTGAGCCGTACACCAAGGGTGGCCGGCGTACGGGTGGCCGTGCAGCGGCCGGCCGTGGCAAGGGCCGTGCCGTTACGGGTGGCAACAAGGACACCGCGGAGATCCGTAAGTGGGCGCGCGAGAACGGCCACAATGTGAATGACCGCGGCCGTGTTCCCGCGGAGATCCGTGAGGCTTACGAGAAGGCCAACGGCTGAGCTGTCGACTCATCGGTCGACCGCCCCGTTCGGGCGCGCATCAACCGGACCCGGTGGCATTCCGTCGCCACCGCGTCCACGAGCCGTACGAGATCGGGAGCATCCCCACCCCTGCTCCCGAGGCCGACGAGGGCCGGGAGCTCCGGCTCTCCCTCGTGCCGCAGCCCGGGGGGCCGCAGCCATACGGCGGCCCCCGACCGGCCCGCCACCCGACCGGGCGGCGTCGGCGCAGTGATCCGACCGCCCGTACCGATGGCGGTCAGCGAGAGGGCGACCCCGCCCCACTCCAGCCAGTCGAGCAGCCCGGGCAGTTCGTCGGCGCTTCCGGCTGTCACCAGCAGGCTCATCCGCGAGCCCGCCAGCGCCACAGGTCCGGTGCGGCCCACCCGCCGCAGCGCCGCATGGCCGGCGGCCGCAGGCACCTCCAGGACGTCGAACCGCAGCCCGGTCAGCAACCGCACCGGTGTGGTGCCCTCCGTTGCCCAGCCGAGCTCGCGCTCGTACCACTGCGCCCACCGTGCGCACTCGGCGTGGCCCTCCTGCTCGTCGGCGAGCGACGGCAGGGTGGATGGGGCGGTGATGGCCATGTCAGGAGAACGGCCGAGTCACCCCAGGGGTTACGCAGGGTCTGCAGTCGAGTGCCCAGTGTGTCCGAGATGGGGGCGTAGAGACGTATTCGGGAGCGCGAAGATGTTCGCCCGTAGCGGAGGGAACCGGCGTGCGCCGCATGGACTGTCTGTAATTGCGGGTAAGACATCCCTAGTGGGGAGGGGCGACACGCAGGCTCGGGCATCTCACGTTCGCCATCGGCGTACTGGTGAAAGGGGTATCTGCCTGGCCTGCGGGAACATCGTCTCGCACCATCGGGTTGGAGCAGATGTCGGCGTTCGGGGCAGGAGGCCAAGGACGGTGTCGGCAGTTGGAATGAGCGGTCCCCGCTTGCGGGACTAAGCTGCGGAAGGACAGGGAGGGGACCGACCCCTTACTGCCTGACCGCTCTGAGGAGCGATTAACGATGTTCGAGAGGTTCACCGACCGCGCGCGGCGGGTTGTCGTCCTGGCTCAGGAAGAAGCCCGGATGCTCAACCACAACTACATCGGCACCGAGCACATCCTCCTGGGCCTTATCCATGAGGGTGAGGGTGTCGCCGCTAAGGCCCTGGAGAGCCTCGGGATTTCGCTCGAGGCGGTCCGCCAGCAGGTGGAGGAGATCATCGGCCAGGGCCAGCAGGCCCCGTCCGGGCACATCCCCTTCACGCCCCGGGCCAAGAAGGTCCTGGAGCTGTCGCTCCGCGAGGCCCTCCAGCTCGGCCACAACTACATCGGCACCGAGCACATCCTGCTCGGCCTGATCCGCGAGGGCGAGGGTGTCGCAGCCCAGGTCCTCGTGAAGCTGGGCGCCGACCTGAACCGGGTGCGGCAGCAGGTCATCCAGCTGCTCTCCGGCTACTCGGGCGGCAAGGAGGCGGCAACAGCGGGCGGCCCCGCGGAAGGCACGCCCTCCACGTCCCTGGTGCTCGACCAGTTCGGCCGGAATCTCACCCAGGCCGCTCGCGAATCCAAGCTCGACCCGGTCATCGGGCGCGAGAAGGAGATCGAGCGGGTCATGCAGGTGCTGTCCCGCCGTACCAAGAACAACCCGGTTCTCATCGGCGAGCCCGGCGTCGGCAAGACGGCGGTCGTCGAAGGACTGGCGCAGGCCATCGTCAAGGGCGAGGTGCCCGAGACCCTCAAGGACAAGCACCTCTACACCCTCGACCTCGGTGCGCTGGTCGCCGGCTCCCGCTACCGCGGTGACTTCGAGGAGCGCCTGAAGAAGGTCCTCAAGGAGATCCGCACCCGCGGCGACATCATCCTGTTCATCGACGAGCTCCACACCCTGGTGGGTGCGGGCGCCGCCGAGGGCGCGATCGACGCCGCCAGCATCCTCAAGCCCATGCTGGCCCGCGGCGAGCTGCAGACCATCGGCGCCACGACGCTCGACGAGTACCGTAAGCACCTGGAGAAGGACGCCGCTCTCGAGCGCCGCTTCCAGCCCATCCAGGTAGCGGAGCCGTCGCTGCCGCACACCATCGAGATCCTCAAGGGTCTGCGCGACCGCTACGAGGCCCACCACCGCGTCTCCATCACGGACGAGGCGCTGGTCCAGGCCGCGACGCTGGCTGACCGGTACATCTCGGACCGCTTCCTGCCGGACAAGGCGATCGACCTGATCGACGAGGCCGGTTCCCGGATGCGCATCCGCCGGATGACCGCGCCGCCGGACCTCCGCGAGTTCGACGAGAAGATCGCGGGCGTCCGCCGCGACAAGGAGTCCGCGATCGACTCGCAGGACTTCGAGAAGGCCGCGTCCCTGCGCGACAAGGAGAAGCAGCTTCTCGCCGCGAAGACCAAGCGCGAGAAGGAGTGGAAGGCCGGCGACATGGACGTCGTGGCCGAGGTCGACGGCGAGCTGATCGCCGAAGTCCTGGCCACCGCGACCGGCATTCCGGTCTTCAAGCTGACGGAGGAGGAGTCCTCCCGTCTGCTGCGCATGGAGGACGAGCTCCACAAGCGCGTCATCGGCCAGAAGGACGCCATCAAGGCCCTCTCGCAGGCGATCCGTCGTACGCGAGCCGGTCTGAAGGACCCGAAGCGCCCCGGTGGCTCGTTCATCTTCGCCGGCCCGTCCGGTGTCGGTAAGACGGAGCTCTCCAAGACGCTCGCCGAATTCCTCTTCGGCGACGAGGACGCGCTGATCGCCCTCGACATGTCGGAGTTCAGCGAGAAGCACACGGTTTCCCGCCTCTTCGGTTCTCCCCCCGGCTACGTGGGTTACGAAGAGGGTGGCCAGCTCACCGAGAAGGTGCGCCGCAAGCCGTTCTCCGTCGTCCTCTTCGACGAGGTCGAGAAGGCTCACCCCGATATCTTCAATTCCCTGCTCCAGATTCTGGAAGACGGTCGCCTGACCGACTCCCAGGGCCGGGTCGTGGACTTCAAGAACACGGTCATCATCATGACGACCAACCTCGGGACCCGGGACATCTCCAAGGGCTTCAACCTGGGCTTCGCAGCCCAGGGCGACGTCAAGACCGGCTACGAGCGAATGAAGAACAAGGTCAACGAAGAGCTCAAGCAGCACTTCCGCCCCGAGTTCCTCAACCGTGTCGACGACACGGTCGTCTTCCACCAGCTCACCGAAGAAGACATCATCCAGATCGTCGACCTCATGCTGGCCAAGGTGGACGAGCGCCTGAAGGACCGCGACATGGGCATCGAGCTGAGCTCGGAAGCCAAGTCGCTCCTGGCGAAGAAGGGCTACGACCCCGTGATGGGCGCCCGGCCGCTGCGCCGGACGATCCAGCGCGAGATCGAGGACATCCTCTCCGAGAAGATCCTCTTCGGTGAGCTGCGCCCCGGTCACATCGTGGTCGTCGGCACCGAGGGCGAGGGTGAGGAGAAGAAGTTCACCTTCCGCGGCGAGGAGAAGTCGGCTCTGCCGGACGTTCCCCCGATCGAGCAGGCGGCGGGCGGCGCGGGCCCGAACATGTCGAAGGACGTGTAAGGACGCCCCCGAGCGCCTGAGCACCTGAAGGGGCTGCCCCGGAACCGTGAGAACGGTCCGGGGCAGCCCCTTTTGCCGCGCCGCCGTGCCTGCGGTGCTGTCGTCAGTGGCGCACATCGAGTCCTTCGCCGCCGGTCAGTTCGTGATTGCCGATGACGGTGACTTGGAGGCCGGGCAGGACTTCGAGCGGGGAGAGGTCGATCTCTCCGCCCCTGGCTGCTGAGGCAGAGTCCTGCAGGGGCGGGGTGAACAGAAACGTCCTGAGTGAGGGGAAGATCCGGGGGATCTGCCCGAGCCCTGCGGCCGAACCGGAGCCGGCACGAAGTATCAGGCCCTCGACGGAGGGGGCCGGACTCCAGGACCCGGCCGGCCCAGCCCTCCGGGGCCTCGTCGATCACCGGCCGCGCCGCGGAGGGCAACTGCGTGGAGCCGGGAAGGTGCCGCCCTGGGCGCGCAGGGTGCGCAGCGGGACGACGAACGGCACCAGGCCGTTGAGCTCGGCCAGCTGTGGGCCCAGCGTGCGGGCCGAGGCATGTGCGGCCGGCCACCACAGCAGCGTGGTCTTCCCGGCGCCCGCGTCGTCCCGCAGCAGTACCCGGGGCGGTCGGAGAGCAGCGCGTCGATCCGCTCGGGTGACCGGAGAACCTGCGAAGCCGGTCCTGTGGGGTTTCGCTGGGCCTCCAGACTCAGATATGCCTCCCTTCACCATATGGGCGCAGGTCAGTACGAGACGGTCGGTGAGCAGGGCGCCGCTGCCCTGGACGGCCCCGGAGCCGAGGACGACGACCGTACGCGCCGTCGGCGACACGGGAGCCGTGGGCGGCGTACTGCTCATGGCTGCGCCGCCCCGCGGCCGAAGTGCGCCGTGCTGCCCTCGTCCTGGTGGCCGATCCGATAGGGCTCGCCGGTCGTGGCATCGCGCGGTTCAGGGTGAACGCGACCTTGTGGGTGCGGCCCGTCGTACGGGACGCATCGGCGCCGGCGTCGACCACCCGGGCCTTCACCTTGGCGCCGCCCTTGATCTCCTTGCGGAGTTCGAGGGTGAACTCCATCTGGATGTCGCCGACCTCGAAGGCCACGGGGCGGCCGGTGGCGCGGCCCGCGGCGTCGATGAGCTGGTTGCGGATCGACTCGACGGCGTCGGCGCGCTCGATACCGTCCATGTCGCTGGTGCCTGCGGCGTCACTGGCCATGGCCTGTCCCCCAGGGAGCTGAGCTGGTCGCCGTGTCAGCGTAGTCAGGTTGCAGGCCGAAGGTCCCGAATCGGACGGCCTCAGGACCCGCCGGCCGTGACAAGGCGCACAGTCCGTTCGGGGCCTACTAGGGGCGATAGAGGCAGATGCCGTGATCGCGGCGGGGGCCTTTGCCCCTGGGTGGAGAGGGGTTTTCGGGTACGGAAGGAGAGAAGCCCGAATCGCTATGTTTAGTCCGATTAGGGCGGTTTGGAGCTGGGGTTAAACCTGTCCGGAACAAGAGTTTCGATGAGTCCGGAAACGGGGTGCGCGAAACCTGTGCCCGTGAATTCCCAAGGCCTCGGCTACGGCTTTTGTTCGTAGATGGGGTGTTTGGGCATTGGTGGGGGTGCGGGTTACCAAGGGATGACCAGCCCGGCGGAAGCGTCGGGTCCAGTCATCTCCGGAGGTTCTCCGCTTATGTCGAAGCGCATTTCGTTCCACTCCCGTCGCCCGTCCCTGTCCCGTGTCCGTGGCGCCGTCGTGGCAGCCGGTCTGGGGACGTCGATGGTTCTCGGTGTGGGCGCTGCGTTTGCGGCCGGCACGGCGGGTGCCCCCGACGCCGCGAACCTGATCAACACCAGTGCGGCCGAGTCGGTCGCCAAGCAGGCGGCCGTGCAGGGCAAAGCGGCCAAGGCGGCCAAGGCCGAACGGGCGGCGGTCAAGGCGGCGGCCGTGAAGAAGGCTGCCGCCTGGGAGACCCCGGTGCGTCACTACGTGCTGAGCGCGAGCTTCGGCAATGACGGCGCCCGCTGGGCCCACAAGCACTCCGGCCAGGACTTCGCCGTGCCGATCGGCACCAAAGTGGGGGCCGCGCACAGTGGCACCGTCGTGAAGGCCGGTCCGAACGGCGGCGGTGACGGCCCCGCGTACGGCAATGCCATCGTGATCAGCCACGGCAACGGCGTGTACTCGCAGTACGCCCACCTGTCGCGGATCGATGTGCACATCGGCCAGACCGTGAAGACGGGCGAGAAGATCGCCCTCTCCGGCAACACCGGAAACTCCAGCGGCCCGCACGTGCACTTCGAGATCCGGACCACGCCGAACTACGGTTCCGCGATCAACCCGGTCTCGTTCCTGCACAAGGAAGGCGTCATGGTCTGACCCGACCGGGACGCACCCCTCAGGGCTTGTCCGGCCCTACTCGACGGACCCCGGGCTGTGCGCCCGGGTGACCAGATCGAAGGCGACTTCGAGGACGGCCTTGCGCTTCTCCTCGGGGTCGCCTTCGAAGTCCTTGAGGGCGAACATGCCCGCGTGCATCGTGAAGAGCGCGGTGAAGCAGCGCACCTGGTCGGTCAGCGGAGCATCAGGTTCCTTGATCAGATCGACCAGACCGACGACACGGTCCTTGATGGTCTTCCCGATGCTGAGCTCCCGCACGGTCGCCTGGTTCTCCTGCATGAACCGGAAGAGCGGGGCGGCGGCGGCCAGCGCGTCGCTGTAGCGGCGCAGGATCTCCTTCTTCGTCTCCAGGCTGTGGGGCTGGCCCCTGCCCCACTCGATCAGCTCCTCGACCGGCCGGTTCAGGTCGTCGAAGATGCTGGCCAGGATGTCTTCCTTGGTCTTGAAGTGGTAATACAGCGCGGCCTTGGTGACATCCAGCCGTTCGGAGATTTCACGCAGCGAGGTCTTCTCGTAGCCCTGTTCGGCGAAGAGTTCCAGGGCGACGTCCTGAATGCGCTGGCGCGTGTTGCCCCGGCGCGGCTGCGGTGTGCTGCCCATGGCGCTCTCCTCGATACTTACTTGACGCCCGGCTAGTTACGGGTCTACTTTCCCCAGTGTAGTCAACTAGCCGGGCGGCAAGTAAGTGCCCGCCACGCACAGGGGATCAGGGGAAGTGGGGACCATGTCGGACCTGAAGAAGGCGGCGGACGGAAAGGCGGATGACCAGCCTGCCGAGAAACCCGAGAAGCGGCAGCGCAGCGTCCAGGTGGTGATGCTCGCCCTGATGATCACGATGCTGCTCGCCATGCTGGACAACCTGATCGTCGGCACCGCCATGCCGACCATCGTCGGTGATCTCGGCGGCCTGGAGCATCTGTCCTGGGTCGTCACCGCGTACACCCTGGCCACCGCGGCCTCCACCCCCATCTGGGGCAAGCTCGGCGACATGTACGGGCGCAAGGGCATCTTCCTCACGTCCATCGTGCTCTTCCTGATCGGCTCGGTACTGAGCGGAATGGCCCAGGACATGGGTCAGCTGATCGGCTTCCGGGCGGTCCAGGGACTCGGCGCGGGCGGCCTGATGGTCGGCGTCATGGCGATCATCGGCGACCTGGTGCCGCCCCGCGAGCGAGGCAAGTACCAGGGGATGATGGCCGGTGTGATGGCGATCGCCATGATCGGCGGACCGCTGGTCGGCGGCACCATAACCGACCACCTCGGCTGGCGCTGGAGCTTCTACATCAACCTGCCGCTGGGCGCGGTCGCCCTCGTCATGGTCACCGCCGTGCTTCATCTGCCCAAGCGGGAGCGCACCAAGGCGAAGGTCGACTACCTCGGCGCGGGTCTGCTGACCCTCGGCATCACCGCGATCGTGCTGGTCACCACCTGGGGCGGTTCGGAGTACGACTGGAACTCCGCTGTGATCATGGAGCTCATGGCGATCGGTGTCGCCTCGCTCGTCGGCTTCCTCTTCGTCGAGACGAAGGCTGCAGAACCGATCATTCCGCTCCACATCTTCCGCAACCGCAACTTCACCCTGATGTCCGTCGTCGGCTTCATGTCGGGCTTCGTGATGTTCGGTGCGGTGCTCTTCCTGCCGCTGTTCCAGCAGTCCGTCCAGGGCGCGTCGGCGACCAACTCGGGTCTGCTGCTCCTGCCGATGCTGCTGTCGATGATGGTCGTCTCGCTGATCGCGGGACGGGTCACCACCAGCACCGGCAAGTACAAGATCTTCCCCGTGGTGGGCTCGGTCCTGATGGTGACCGGCCTGTTCCTGCTCTCGCAGATGGACACCGGCACCACGCGGTTCACCTCGGGCATCTACATGGCGGTGCTCGGTGCGGGCATGGGCTTCCTGATGCAGATCACCATGCTCGTCGCGCAGAACAGCGTCGAGATGAAGGACATGGGAGTCGCCTCCTCCGCGACCACCCTCTTCCGTACGCTCGGCAGCTCCTTCGGTGTCGCGATCATGGGTGCGCTGTTCACCGGGCGGGTGCAGGACGAGATGGCGGCCCGTGGCGGCGGGGGAGCCACGGCGAAGTCCGCGCAGCTGGACGCGGCGAGCCTGGCTAAGCTGCCGGACGAGATGCGTGAGGCGTACCAGTTCGCGGTGTCGTCCGGCACCCACATCGCGTTCCTGGTGGGCGCCTCGGTCGGAGTGATCGCCCTGCTCGCGTCGGTGTTCGTCAAGGAGGTCCCGCTGCGGGGAGCGGGCCCAGAAACCGTGTCGTCGGACAGTGCGCAGGAGCCGGCTGCGGTCGCCGGCCCCAAGCAGCCCGAGGCCGTCTGATCCGTCGCGCCGCACGAGCGGTGCACGAGCCGTGTACGAGGAGGCTCCCGGCGCGCGCCCCGGGAGCCTCCTTCCGTATCCGGTTCAGCCGCCGGACTGCCTGCGGCCGGACTCCGCGCTCTGCCCGTCGCCGCTGTTCGGCGTGCGCTGTTCGGACAGGCGCAGGATCGGGAAGCTGCCGGTGTTCGTCGGTGCGTGCTCGGGCAGCCACAGCACGGCGATCGCCCCGCCCGCGCCGTTCGCCGCCCCTTCCGGCGCCGCGTTGCGGAAGGTCAGCCGGGCCCCGAGGACCCGCGCCTGACCGGCCGCGATCGTCAGCCCCAGGCCGTGCCCGTGTCCGGCCCGGTCGCTGCTTCCGGTACGGAACCGGCTCGGGCCCTCACGCAGCAGCGCCGCCGGGAACCCGGAACCGTGATCGCGGATCCGCACCACCCGGCCCTCGACCGTGACCTCCACCGGAGTGGCACCGTGCTTGGCGGCGTTCCCCAGCAGATTGCCGAGGATCCGCTCCAGCCGGCGCGGATCGGTGCTGACCCAGGACTCGTGGACGACCTGCACCCGCACATCCGGGTCCAGCAGCGCGATCCGCCGGCTGACGAACTCGCCCAGCGCGATCTCCTGCAGCTCGGCCCGCTCCGACGCACTGTCCAGCCGAGCCACCTCCAGCACATCCTCGACCAGGGTGCGCATCGCCTGCGCCCGGTCCCGTACGAGCTCGGTGGGGCGGCCCGGCGGCAGCAGCTCGGCCGCCGTCAGCAGACCGGTCACCGGGGTACGCAGCTCGTGCGCGATGTCCGCGGTGACCCGGCGCTCCGCCTCGATGCGTTCGTTCAGCGCGTCCGTCAGCGCGTCCACCGCGCGGGCCAGCTCATCGGTCTCGTCCTGGACGACACCGCCGACGGCCTCCCTGACACGTACATCCGTATTGCCCTGCGCGACCCTGCCCGCCGCGGCCGCCGCCTTGCGCAGCCGGCGCGACAGCTGCCCACCGATCAGCACGCCCAGCGCGCAGCCGCCGAACACCACCGAGACCGAGCCGATGATCAGCGCCCGGTCGAGATCGCCCATGATCGTGGCGCTGCGGTCGGCGAAACGGGTGTGAAGCGAGAGCACATCGCCGTTGCCGACCGGCACGGCCGCCCATACATCGGGCACCCCGTTCCTGGTCTCCTCGACATGCGTGGCGCGCCGGTTCCTGTTGGTCTCCGCGCGCAGGCTGCGCGGCATCGTCGGGTCGTTGAGCTTGGCTCCGAACCGGGGATCGGCCTTCTGCGTCTTCTTCGCCTCGTACAGCAGCTGTGCGTACGTCAGCCGCTCCAGCTGGACCTCGCGCGCGTTCTCCAGCATCGAGACCCGGGCGGCGTTGTGGACGACGAAGCTGAGCGCGACCGCGGTCAGCGCGCCGACCGCCGCGATCGCGATGCTGATCTTCCAGCGGACACCTGTCCGCAGGGCGAACCGCTTCATGGCCGGAGTTTGTAGCCGAAGCCGCGGACCGTCTCGATACGGTCCTGGCCGATCTTTGTGCGCAGCCGCTGCACATGGACATCCACGACCCGGGTGTCACCGCCCCACCCGTAGTCCCAGACCCGCTCCAGGAGCTTGTCGCGGGAGAGCACCGTGCCGGGCGCGGCGGAGAACTCCAGCAGCAGCCGCATCTCGGTCGGGGTCAGCGCCACCTGCCGGCCGCCCCGGCGGACCTCCATGCCCTCGGTGTCGATCTCCAGATCGCCGAAGACCAGCACCCCGCCGACGGGCTGCGACTCCGGTTCCCCGTTGCCCGGCTGCCCGCCCGACGCATGACCGAAGCGGCGCAGCACGGCACGGATCCGGGCGACCAGGACCGCCCCGTCGAAGGGCTTGGTGACGTAGTCGTCGGCGCCGGCCTCCAGGCCGAGCACCACATCGATCGAGTCGGCCCGGGCCGACAGCATGATCACCGGGACCGTCGACTCGTCGCGGATACGACGGCAGAGGCTGACCCCGTCGAGCCCCGGCACCATCACATCGAGCAGGGCGATGTCGGGACGGTCGGCCCGGAACGCATCGAGACCCGACAGTCCGTCGGGCATCGCGGTGACCGCGAAGCCGTCGCGCTCCAGCGCCAGCTGGGTGGCCTCGCGGATGACGTCGTCGTCCTCGACGAACAGGACGTGGGTCTCGGCCATCGGACTGCTCTCAGTTCCCCGCCGGTCCGGCGGATTCCGGAAGACCGGCTTCCCCATCGCCGACGGCTCGGTTGAAGTCGTTGTGCACCCGGTCGTGCTCGCTGAACCGGTTGTCCGCCCAGCGGTAGGTGATCACTTCCTCGCCGGAGGGGTACGCGACCGAGTCCTTCTTCTCGTACACCTGGGCCGTCACCACCAGATCACCGCGGTCGATGGTGCCGTACACCGCGGGCTGCTCGATGGCGAACACGTTCGCGTACGTGCCGTTGCCCCGCTGGCGGTACACGTAGGTTCCGACGCCCACCGAATCGCCGCAGGTCATCACGTTCACCACGACGTCGGCCGAGGGGCCCCCGGTCATGGTGCCGTACGAGGTGTCCACCGGGTACTCGGAGCCGCTGCAGGGCTTCAGATCCGTCCTGACCCGCTCGCTGACCTTGGTGTCCCGCTTGAGCAGCGCCACGGGATCGATCCGGGGCGTGGGCTTCGCCGTGGACGTCGGATCGGCGCTCGGCGTGACCTGAGCGACCGACTGGGTGCCTGCCGGACCCTCGTCCCGGGTGCCGGTACCGCCGGTGGAGCAGCCGACGGCGAGCAACCCGAAAGCGGCGAGCCCGACCAGGGTCGTGGTGCTCGCCGCCCAGCCGGTCAGGACACGGCCACGACTGCCGGTGGTCCAGCGGCCACCGCCGTCTCTTCCGCCGCCACGGTCCCCGTCGCCGTTACCGCTGGCTGTCAGGCCGCGCACCGCTCCCGCCCCCGTTCGTCCATACGCCTGCCCGCCTGCGCCCGTACCTGCGCCGTTGCCCGCGCACGCACCGGAGCGCCGACGGCCGGAGCACGGTCGGCCGCCGTCAGGCCCCGCTCCTCCCGGAGCCGGGCCTCCCTGCTCGCTGCCTCACGGCTCTCCAGCTCCTGGCGCAGTCGCGCCAGCGCACGGTGCAGCGTGCTCTTCACCGTACCGGCCGACATGCCGAGCGCCGCAGCCGTCTCCTCCGTACTCATCTGCTCCCAGTGTCGCAGCACGACGACGCTGCGCTGCTTGGGAGCCAGTACGCCCAGCACATCCATCAGCAGGGCGCGGTCGGCGCGCTGCTCGGTGCCGTCATCGACGCTGGCGTCGGGCAGCTGCTCGGTGGGAACCTCGTCCAGCTTGCGGGCCCGCCACCACTCGGTACGGGTGTTGATCATGACGCGGCGCAGATACGCGTCGGCGAGGGACTTGTCGGCGATGCCGTCCCAGCGGCCGTACGTACGGACCAGGGCGGTCTGCAGCAGGTCCTGCGCATCCACGGGGTCGGGGACCAGTCGGCGTGCACTGCGCAGCAGTGCCTCCTGCCGAGTGCGTACGTACTCCTCGAATTCGAGCACCTCGCCCTGCGCCATTCCAACCGCCTCCGTCCCCGTAGATCCCCGTAGAACCGCCGTCAGCCATCGATCGGCCGGGCTGACGTCGCTGACGCTACGGAGCTGTTGTCACGGGGCTGTGCGGAGCAGCCATACGCTGACGCACGGCTGTCCATCGGTTGTGTAACAGCGGGGGAGAGGGCGGCAGGGACCTTCAGCTCAGCGGCAGCCGGTACTGGCCGCCGGCCAGCGGCTCGACCAGGCCGTCCGCGACCAGGCCGTCCAGCGCCCGGGCTCGCTGCACCGGTTCGTCCCACACCGCGTCCAGTGCCGACTGCGGCACCGGTGCCACGGCCTCGCGCAGCACGGCGAGCAGCCGTCCGCGCACCTGCCGGTCCGTGCCGGCGTAGGTCTGACCGCGCCGCGGGGGCCCCTGGTGGGCGGGCTTCCCGGCCAGCCGCCAGGCGCACTGCCCGGCGATCGGACACCGTGTGCAGTCCTCGTTCTTGGCGGTGCAGATGAGGGCACCGAGCTCCATAGTCGCGGCGGCCCAGCGGGCGGCCCGCTCGTCCTCCTCGGGGAGCAGGGCCCGGGCGAGCTTGCGTTCGGCGGCGGTGGTCGCGTTCGGCGGGTACTGGATGCCGGTCGCGGCCCGGGCGAACACCCGGCGGACGTTCGTGTCGAGTACGGCATGCCGCTGTCCGTACGCGAACGAGGCCACGGCCGCCGCGGTGTACTCACCGATCCCGGGCAGTGCGAGCAGCTGACCGTGCTCGCTCGGTACGTCGCCGCCGTGCCGTTCAGTTATTGCCTGCGCGGCCCCGTGCAGGCGGAGCGCCCGGCGGGGGTAGCCGAGCCGGCCCCAGGCGCGGACCGCCTCACCGGGCGGCTCGGCGGCCAGATCGGCCGGGCGCGGCCAGCGGGCCAGCCACTGTTCGTACACCGGGAGGACCCGGCTGACGGGGGTCTGCTGCAGCATGAACTCGCTCACCATCACACCCCAGGCGCCCGCTTCGGGGCGGCGCCAGGGCAGATCGCGGGCGTGCTGTTCGAACCACCCGATGACGGGAGCGTGGAGGGAGGCGGGGGGCGTCTGTGTCGCAGTCATGGCAGTCATCGCATCGCCGATCCTGACACGGAAGCGCAGACGATGGCTCCGCGCACGGTGGTGTCGCTCCTCCTTAGGGCCCTTGGGGTGATATTGCCACCCGTCTGTCCCGCGATATCCGGCAACCGGCCCAAGGAGACTCCCCCCGGGCCGTCAGTGCCGTTTGCCCCGCCGCCTGGACCGGCCGGCCGCCGCCCCCGGGCCCGATGCCCAGACGGCCAGGGGCGCCCCGCTGCCCCGCACCGTCCGGACGAGCGACCGTGCCGGCCGGTACAGCACAGCGACCGCCACGGCGGCCACCACCGCACCCAGCAGCAGACCGACCGCCACGTCATGCGGATAGTGCACCCCGACGAAGACCCGCGAGAAGGCCATCAGCAGGGCCAGCGGCACGGTGAGCCAGGCCAGCCGGGGCCGGGCGATCGCCAGGGCGACGGCGGCCGCGCCGGCGATCGCGGAGTGGTTGCTGGGGAACGACCAGTCGCCCGTCGGCGGACACGGCACCAGCGAGGCCGCCGCCCCGACGACCGCCCGGCACGGGCGTTCCTCGTCCACCATCGACTTGAGCACCTCGCTGCCCACATAGGCGAAGGCCGTCGCAATGGGTGCGAGCACCGCCAGCGCCAGGGCGCCGTCGTCCGCCCGTCGGGCACGCCACCACCCGGTGATGAACAGGACGCCGAAGACCAGGAGTCCGAGCTCCGTCCATATCTCGGCCAGGTGTTGCACCCATGACGGCATGTCATGCGCGAAGTCGGTGATGTCCCGGTAGAGCGGGGCAGTAGATGAACTATCCATGTGACAGAGGGTAGTCAACAAAACCGGGTGGTCACCTTGGGCGATCCACGGGGCCCAACTCGGCGGAAGTACGGGGCTGGAGCAGAGCGTCCCGAGATGATGATCCGCAAAACTTCAGGGCCGGGCGGCGGGTGGGGCGGGAGTTGGCGCCGATCTCTCGTACAGTTTGCGCCGTGGGATCTTTGCGTAATCCGATCGGGCCGCTTCCCTCCACCATCTACTGGCGACGGAGGGCCGTAGCGGCGACGCTGGTTGCGCTGCTCGCGTTGCTGATCGTGTGGGCCGTCACCTCCGGTGGCGGCAAGAGGAACACGGACGACTCCCGGCCCGGCGGATCGGGTCCCGCACGCTCCATCACTCCCGGCCCCTCCCCGTCGGGTCCGGCCATCAGCCAACAGCCGGGCGGGCGCGACGAGTCGGGCGACTCGGGCAGCGGCGGCGGAGACGACAGCGGTACGGGCGCGGGCTCCGACGGTGGCGCGAGCGACGGCGGTAACGGTGACGGCGGCACGGACACCGGCAGCGGATCGGACACCGGAGCCGGCGGCGCGAGCGGAATCGGCGCGACGACCGGACAGCAGGTCCCGGCAGACTCCTCGCTCCCCGACTGCGCCGCCGACGCAGTGCAGTTGAGCCTGAGCACCGAACTCAGCTACAGCCCCGGCGAGAAGCCGAAGTTCCGGTTGATCGCCAAGAACACCTCGTCCACCACCTGCAAGGCCGACTTCGGGCCGAAGAGCGCGGTACTCACCATCACCGAGGCCGGTGGCGACGACAGCCAGGTGTGGTCCTCCAAGGACTGCCCGCGCAACGCGGGCAGCCTGCTGCTGAAGGTCCCGGCGGGCTCGACCATCGTCCACACCGTGGAGTGGGACCGCAAGAAGAGCGCCCCGCAGTGTGCGACGCCGCTCGCGGAAACCGCGGGGCCCGGTACGTACCTGGTCGAGGCGAAGGCGCCGGGCGAACCGGTGCAGCGCGCCTCGTTCGTACTCGCGAAGGACTGAGAAAAGGGCTGGGAAAAGGCTGGGAACCCATGGGAGCGGGCCCGGGAAAATACTTCGGGGCCCGGCCTCCCGGGCCCCGACACCGCCTGTGTCTGCTGCGCGTACCGCTACACGTACCGCTCGAGAATCGACGACTCGGCCAGTCGCGACAGCCCCTCGCGCACGCTCCTTGCACGCGCCTCGCCGACCCCGTCCACCGTCTGGAGGTCGTCCACGCTGGCGGCAAGGAGCTTCTGCAGGCCGCCGAAGTGCTCCACCAGCCGGTCGATGATCGCCCCGGGCAGCCGCGGCACCTTCGCCAGCAGCCGGAAGCCGCGCGGCGAGACCGCCGAATCCAGCGTCTCCGGCGAGCCGCTGTACCCCAGTGCCCGTGCCACGACGGGGAGTTCGAGCAGTTCCGTGTGGGAGAGCGCGTCGAGTTCGGTCAGTGCTTCGGCGACCGTACGGGACCGCTTCGCGGTCGGCTCCGGCACATAGTCGCGCACGACCAGCTCTCGCTCCGGCTCGACGCCCGCGATCAACTCGTCGAGCTGGAGCGAGAGGAGTCGGCCGTCGGTGCCCAGCTCCACCACGTACTCCGCGATCTCGGTCGCGATCCGGCGGACCATCTCCAGCCGCTGTGCGACGGCCGTCACATCCCGGACCGTCACCAGGTCCTCGATCTCCAGAGCCGAGAGGGTGCCCGCGACCTCGTCGAGCCGGAGCTTGTACCGCTCCAGGGTGGCGAGTGCCTGATTGGCGCGGGAGAGGATCGCGGCGGACTCCTCCAGGACCCGGCGCTCCCCGTCCACGTACAGCGCGATGAGGTGCATCGACTGCGAGACCGAGACGACCGGGAAGTTGCACTGCTTGGAGACCCGGTCCGCCGTGCGGTGGCGGGTGCCGGTCTCCTCGGTGGGGATGGAGGCGTCCGGGACCAGCTGCACACCGGCCCGCAGGATCTTGGTCATGTCCTTGTCGAGGATCAGTGCCCCGTCGAGCTTGGCCAGCTCGCGCAGACGCGTCGCGGTGAATTCCACGTCCAGCACGAATCCGCCGGTGCACATCGACTCGACGGTTCTGTCCATGCCCAGGACGATCAGCCCGCCGGTGTTGCCACGGAGGATGCGCTCCAGGCCGTCCCGCAGGGCCATTCCGGGCGCGACGGCGGTCAACGAGGCGCGCATCAGCGCCTCGTTACCGGTGCCTTGGCCGGACTTTCCGGGCGATGCTGCCCGGTCGCTGGCTGCCACTGCACTCCTCCGGTCACAGGTTTGCGGTGCCCTTACGTCCCTCATACCGTTCGTACGGACGGGCGAGACCAGGGCAAAGTCTACCGGCGCGCGTTCTCCTCCTGTGGGGCCTGTGCGTGAGACCGGCGCGGGAGCACTCTCAGTGCATCACCCATGTTGGCGACTTCCGTGACCTTCATACCGGCCGGGACCTTCCCCGGGTCGGTCGGAACCAGCGCGTGCGTGAAGCCAAGACGGTACGCCTCGGCCAGCCTGCGCTGGACTCCCGTAACCCTTCTGACCTCGCCCGCGAGACCTACTTCGCCGATCGCCACCAGGTTCTTGGGGAGTGGTGTGTCACTCGCGGCACTGGCCAGCGCCAGCGCGACCGCGAGGTCCGCGGCGGGCTCGGAGAGCTTCACACCGCCGACCGTCGCGCTGTAGATGTCCCGCTTGCCGAGCGAGCTGATCCGGCCGCGCTGCTCCAGAACGGCCAGCATCATCGACACCCGGGACGTCTCCAGACCCGAGGTGGTGCGCCGGGGCGAAGGGATCTGGGAATCGACCGTCAGCGCCTGCACCTCGGCGACGAGCGGCCGCTTGCCCTCCAGGGTGACGGTCAGGCAGGTGCCGGGCACGGGTTCGTCGCGGCGGGTGAGGAACAGCCCGGACGGGTCGGCGAGGCCGGTGATTCCCTCGTCGTGCAGCTCGAAGCAGCCGACCTCGTCGGTCGCGCCGTACCTGTTCTTGACGCCCCGTACGAGCCGCAGGCGGGCATGGCGGTCGCCCTCGAAGGACAGCACCACATCGACGAGATGCTCCAGCAGCCGCGGCCCGGCGATCGCCCCGTCCTTGGTGACATGGCCGACCAGCAGCGTGGACATACCGCGTTCCTTGGAGGCCCGGATGAGGGCACCGGCGACCTCCCGGACCTGTGCCATGCCGCCGGGCGCCCCGTCGATCTCGGGCGAGGCGACCGTCTGTACGGAGTCGAGGATGAGAAGCGACGGTTTGACGGCGTCCAGATGGCCGAGGACCGCGGACAGGTCGGTCTCCGCGGCGAGATACAGATGGTCGTTGATCGCCCGGATCCGGTCGGCGCGCAGGCGGACCTGGCTCGCGGACTCCTCGGCGGTGACATAGAGCGTGCGGTGGTCGTCGCTCGCCGCCTTCGCGGCCACGTCCAGCAGCAGCGTCGACTTCCCGACGCCCGGCTCGCCCGCGAGCAGCACGACGGCACCCGGCACGAGACCGCCGCCGAGCACCCGGTCCAGCTCGCCGACACCGGTCGACCGGGCGGTGGCCTGCCGGCTGTCGACCTGGCCGATGGGGAGTGCGGCGGTGCTGACCCGGCCGGCCGCGGTGGTCCGCACGGCGGGGGCGCCGCCGAACTCCTCGACCGTCCCCCATGCCTGGCATTCGGGGCAGCGGCCGAGCCATTTGGCGGTCGTCCAGCCGCATTCGGTGCAGCGGTAGGACGGCCGGTCCTTCGCGGATTTCGTACGGGCAGCCATGGCGCAACCGTATAGGTGGGGTCCGACAATGCCGCCGGGCGCGGTCCGCCGACACCGCCCCGGCGCGGGCGCGCGCCCGTCAGTGGCCCCGGATCGGCCCGGCGCTCCGGAGAAATAAGGGATTCCGTCTCCTGGACCGGGGATCCCTGTCCCCCTTTGAGCGATACGTTCACCCGTAAGGATTAAATGTGCCGCAGGGGCGCTGAGGGCATGCTCTGTGCTGCCTACGGTCGCCAGGTGACGAGCAGCAGGCTGGAGCCCCCCACGCACACCACCGGCGCACACCGGGCGCGGCGCCGTGCGCCCCACTCTTCGGCGCAGCCTTCGCCGCGGCGGCCGCCTGCACGTTACGAACCGCATCTCGATGGCCTGTTCACCTACTGCCTCTCCGTGCTCTGCGACCACGATGCCGCCACCGAGGCGCTCGGCGGTGTGCTCGCGATCGCGGAACGGCAGGACGGCCGGTGCCCGGCGGGCGAGGAGGAACGTAAATCCTGGCTGTATGCACTGGCCAGATGGACGTGTCTGCGCAAGCTCGCCGAGCAGAAACAGGGCCGTCAGGCGCACCGCCACAATGCCGGGAAGCTGTCGGGAAGACGGTCGGCCGAGCAGGAGACGCAGCGCGAGGCGAAGCGGGCGGGGGGAGGACCTCCGGGCAAGCAGCCGGGCGGGACGGTCACCCAGGGGGCGCGCGCGGGTCGCCGTACGTCCCCGGCCGTCGTCGCGAAGGCCACTGAGGCCGCCCCGTTCACGCCGGGCGGCGGCCCCGCGGGCAACGCCCCCGAATCCGAAGCCGCCGCCGAGGCGCACCGCCGTGAACTCGCTCAGCTGGCCTGGCCGGAAGCCGCAGGTACCACCCCCGAACAGCGCGAAGCGCTCGAACTCGCCGTGCGCCACCGCCTCGCCCCGCGCGCCGTCGCCTCCGTCCTGGGCCTCGAACCGGCGACCGCCCGCGAGCTCCTGGCCGCCGCGGCCTGCGAGGTGGAACGCACCCGCGCAGCCCTCGCCGTCGTCGAGAGCGGCAACTGCCTCACCGTCGCCCGGCTCACCGGCGACCACCGCGTCCTGCTCTCCGCGACCCTGCGCTGCGAACTCGTCCGTCATGTCGACGACTGCCCCCGCTGCCGCCGCGCCGCCGAGCGGGCCGGCGCCGAGGGCCCCTGGCCGGGCGCGGCCGTCACCCCGGCTGCCGCGCTGCCGGTCGTCGAGGCGCCACGGCCCTCCGCATACGTCGCGATGGTCCACGCCCAGCGGAACCGGTCCGCCGGCCCGCGTTTCGACCGGGCGGGCTTCCCCATGGACCCGAAGGACCACGCCGCTCGCCGGGACCGGCTGCGGGCCAGGGTCGTGACGACGACGGTGGTGGCGACGGTCGTCGCCGCCCCGGTGATCGCGCTGTGGACGGCCTACCGCGGCGCGCCGCAGACCGGCGAGGGCCACGACGGCTCCTCGGTCACCGCGACCGAGACGGACGTCCGCCACGACCTCGACGGCACCCAGGACGGCCACTACGAGAACGCGGGCAATGCCCGTCCCCAGCCCGGCGCCCGCTTCAAGGACGGCCACACCCCGGACGTCTCGGCCGAGGTGATCAGCTCGGGTCCGGTGCGGGGCGGCATCGGCGGGCTCGCCGTCGAGGCCCGCTCGTCCGGCGGCACGACACTCATCCGCCTGACCGCCTCGGGCGACGCACCCGTCGCCTGGTCGGCCCGCGCGGATGCGTCCTGGCTGCGCCTCAGCAGCTCCTCGGGCACGCTCGCCGCAGGCGCGAGCATCACGATCCGCGTCCTCGTGGACCACCTGCGGGAACCCGCCGGTTCCTGGAGCGCACGCATCGCCCTCTCCCCTTCCGGTTCGGTCGTGGCGATCCGGGGACACGGGGCGACGGCACCGTCACCCGGCGGCCCCGGCCACCCGGGTACGGCCGACCCCTCCACCCCCTCGGGCCCGTCCGTACCGTCGGATCCGCCCCCGTCCTCACAGCCGACCGACCCGACCCCCGACCCGACGGATCCGTCCCCGACCGATCCGACGCCGTCCCCGGACCCGTCCGACTCCACGACCCCGACCGCCCCGGGTACGGGCGCCACGACACCGATGGGCTGAAACAGTCCGTCCGCGGCTGCGGCAGCCCGCGCGACGTGACCGGCCGAGCCACCGGAAGGCACCTCAGCCGCCACGCCCCAGTTGCTACGCCTCAGCCGTCACGCCGGATCCGCCGGGTGCGGCGCCATCGGCAGCAGCGAGGACAGGCGCTCCTCGCACAGCTCGACCAGCCGGTCGTACCCCTTCTTGCCCATCAGCTCGATGAGTTCCGGGCGGTACGACACGTACACCGGCTCCCCGGCCCCGTGCGCCGAAGTCGCCGATGTGCACCACCAGTGCAGATCGTGGCCGCCCGGACCCCAGCCCCTGCGGTCGTACTCGCCGATCGAGACCTGGAGCACGCGCGTGTCGTCAGGCCGGTCGATCCAGTCGTACGTACGCCGGATCGGCAGCTGCCAGCAGACGTCCGGCTTGGTCTCCAGGGGCTCCTTGCCCTCACGCAGCGCCAGGATGTGCAGCGAGCAGCCCGCGCCGGCCGCGAACCCGGGACGGTTCTGGAAGATGCACGAACCCTTCCAGCGCCGCGTCTGGCGTTCCCCGTCGTCGTCGACCTCGACCCAGCCCGTCTCCGTACCGACCTCGTGGAACTGCCACAGATCAGGGGTCAGCCGTTCGACATGGCTCGCCACCCGCTTCTCGTCGTCCTCGTCCGAGAAGTGCGCGCCAAGCGTGCAGCATCCGTCGTCCGCGCGGCCCGCCTGGATGCCCTGGCAGCCACTGCCGAAGATGCAGGTCCACCTGGACGTCAGCCAGGTCAGGTCACAGCGGAAGATCTGTTCGTCGTCCGCGGGGTCCGGGAACTCGACCCAGGCGCGTGCGAAGTCGATCCCCGTCTCGTCTTCGGACCGGTTCGGCCCGTTCACTTCCTGCTGCTGCATCTCCTGCTTCGTTTTCTGCTTCTTCGTGGTTTTGCCCGGCTTCGCCTTTTTCGTCTTTGGCACGCGCCAAGAGTAAGTCCGCGGTCCCGGTAGCGTTCCTGGTATGAGACTCGGAGTCCTCGACGTGGGTTCGAACACGGTGCATCTGCTGGTGGTGGACGCGCACCCCGGTGCCCGCCCCCTGCCCGCGCACTCACACAAGGCGGAGCTGCGCCTGGCCGAACTTCTCGACGGGGACGGGGCGATCGGCCCCGACGGTGTGGACAGGCTCGTGGCGACGATCACCGATGCGCTCCAGGCCGCCGAGGACAAGGGGTGCGAGGACGTTCTGCCGTTCGCCACGTCCGCGGTACGGGAGGCGAGCAACGCCGACCAGGTGATGGCCCGGGTGCGGGAAGAGACGGGCATCGACCTCGCCGTCCTCAGCGGTGCGGAGGAGGCCCGGCTCACCTTCCTCGCCGCGCGCCGCTGGTTCGGCTGGTCGGCGGGGCGGCTGCTGGTCCTGGACATCGGGGGCGGCTCGCTGGAGATCGCGTACGGCATGGACGAGGAGCCGGACGCCGCGGTGTCGCTGCCGCTCGGGGCCGGCCGGCTCACCGCCGGGTGGCTGCCGGGCGATCCGCCGGACCCGGCGGAGGTGAAGGCGCTGCGCCGCCATGTGCGGGCCAGGATCGCCCGGAGCGTCGGGGAATTCACCCGCCTCGGGCGCCCGGACCATGTCGTCGGCACCTCCAAGACGTTCAAGCAGCTCGCCAGGATCGCGGGTGCCGCACGTTCCACCGACGGCCTGTACGTGCAGCGCGCCCTCACCCGCAAGGCGCTGGAGGAGTGGGTGCCGAAGCTGGCCGCGATGACAGTCGAGCAGCGCGGCACCCTGCCCGGGGTCTCCGAGGGCCGGGCCGCGCAGCTGCTGGCCGGGGCGCTGGTGGCGGAGGGGGCCATGGATCTGTTCGGGGTCGAAGAGCTGGAGATCTGCCCCTGGGCGCTGCGTGAGGGCGTCATCCTGCGCCGTCTGGACCACATGCCGACGGAGCCGACGGAGTAGGCCGCGCCGAGCTGAGCACCGCCGGGGCGGCCGGATGCCCGCCATGGCCCTCCTCACTTCCCGCCCGGGTCTCTCGGCGCGGCGTCACACTGCCCGTACGCTGTCCCAGTGGCAGAACCAGTGGTGCGCATCCCGGATGCGAAGGTCGCCCTGTCGACGGCTTCGGTCTATCCGGAGTCGACGGCGACGGCCTTCGAGATCGCCGCGCGTCTTGGTTACGACGGTGTCGAGATCATGGTGTGGACCGACCCCGTCAGCCAGGACATCGAGGCGCTGCGACGGCTCTCGGACTACCACCGGATGCCGATCCTGGCCGTCCACGCGCCCTGTCTGCTGATCACGCAGCGCGTCTGGTCCACCGATCCGTGGGTGAAGCTCCAGCGGGCCCGTGCCGCCGCCGAGAAGCTCGGGGCGACGACCGTCGTCGTCCACCCGCCGTTCCGTTGGCAGCGCAACTACGCGCGCGACTTCGTCACCGGGATCTGGCGCATGGCGGACGAGACCGATGTGCGGTTCGCCGTCGAGAACATGTACCCCTGGCGCTACCGGGACCGCGAGATGCTGGCGTACGCCCCCGACTGGGACGTCACCAACAACGACTACCGCCACTTCACCGTGGACCTGTCGCACACCGCGACGGCCCGCACGGACGGCATGGCGATGGTCGACCGGATGGGCGACCGGCTCGCCCACATCCATCTCGCCGACGGCAAGGGCTCCAACAAGGACGAGCACCTGGTGCCCGGCCGCGGCGACCAGCCCTGCGCCGAACTCCTGGAACACCTGGCCCGCACCGGCTTCGACGGCCATGTCGTCATCGAGGTCAACACCCGGCGCGCCATGTCCACCGCCGAACGCGAGGCCGACCTGGCGGAGGCGCTGGCCTTCACCCGGCTCCACCTGGCGTCGCCCTCGGCCGAGGCGCCACGCCCATGACCGGTGGCCCCACCGACCCCACCGATCCCACCGGTCCCGCCCCCAAGCGCCGCGGCCGCCCCTCCCGTACGGCCGAGACCACCGGCCCCGACGCCCGCACCCGCATCCTGGAGGCGGCCCGCACCGAGTTCGCGGAGTGCGGCTACGACAAGACGTCGATCCGGGGCATCGCCAAGGCGGCAGGCGTCGACTCCGCCCTCGTCCACCACTACTTCGGCACGAAGGACGAGGTCTTCGCGGCCGCCATCGAGCTCTCCTTCGAGCCGGCCCTGGTGATCCCGGCCATCCTCGGCAGCGGCACGGACGGCTTGGGGGAGCGGCTGGCCCGCTACTTCATCGCCGTATGGGAGAACCCGGCGTCCAGGGCACCCCTGCTGGCGATCATGCGGTCCGCACTGACGCACGAGGCGGCGGCGAAGGTCCTCCGCGGCTTCGTCCTGCGCCGCCTCCTGGAACGCATCGCGGAGGCACTGGACGTACCGGACGCGACGTTCCGCGCGGAACTGGCTGCCTCGCACATGCTCGGGATCGCGATGCTGCGCTACGTCATCCGGGCGGAACCACTTGCTTCGGCGCCCCCGGAGAAGATCATCGAGATGGTCGCACCGACACTGCAGCGCTACCTGACGGAACCCTGACACTTCAGCCTCGTCGGCTGCCCCCAGCTACATCGAGCCCCCCGGCACTTGAGGCCGGGGTCCGGGGCAGAGCCCCGGTTCCGGAAAGGGGCGGGTAGGGGACCAGCCCCGCGCAGCGGTCCACTCGCCGTGCACCCCCACCGCACCCCCACCGCACCCCCAATCCCCGGCCCACCCACCGAGCACCCCATCCCGCATACCGGACACCGTGTCCAGATCTTGGAGTCGGAGGCGTAGGCTCGGAAGCAGTCTTTTCTGTCGAAGGAGCGAGAGACGATGCCCCAGCTGAGGTCCCGCACTGTCACCCACGGCCGCAACATGGCGGGCGCCCGCGCCCTTATGCGGGCCTCGGGCGTAGCGAGCGAGGACATCGGCAAGCCGATCATCGCTGTCGCCAACTCCTTCACCGAGTTCGTCCCCGGCCACACCCACCTCGCCCCGGTGGGCAGGATCGTCTCCGACGCCATCAGGGCCGCAGGCGCCGTCCCCCGTGAGTTCAACACCATCGCCGTCGACGACGGCATCGCGATGGGCCACGCCGGGATGCTCTACTCGCTCCCCTCCCGCGACCTGATCGCCGACTCCGTCGAGTACATGGTCGAGGCGCACTGCGCGGACGCGCTGATCTGCATCTCCAACTGCGACAAGATCACGCCCGGCATGCTGATGGCCGCGATGCGCATGAACATCCCGACGGTCTTCGTCTCCGGCGGTCCGATGGAGGCCGGTCAGGCCACCCTCGTCGACGGCACGGTCCGCAAACTCGACCTGATCAACGCGATCAGCGACGCCGTCAACGAGAACGTCTCGGACGAGGACATCCTCCGTATCGAGGAGAACGCCTGTCCCACCTGCGGCAGCTGTTCCGGCATGTTCACCGCCAACTCGATGAACTGTCTGACCGAGGTCCTCGGCCTCTCCCTCCCCGGCAACGGCTCCGTCCTTGCCACACACACCGCCCGCAAGGCGCTGTACGAGGACGCCGGCCGCACGGTCGTCGAGATCACCAAGCGCTACTACGAGCAGGACGACACGACGGTCCTGCCGCGCTCCATCGGCACCCGCGCCGCGTTCGACAACGCCATGGCGCTGGACATCGCCATGGGCGGCTCCACCAACACGATCCTGCACCTGCTCGCCGCAGCGCAGGAGGCCGAGCTCGCCTACGACCTCGACGACATCAACGAGGTCTCGCGCCGCGTCCCCTGCCTGTCGAAGGTTGCGCCCAACGTGGCCCCCGGCGGCACCTACTACATGGAGGACGTCCACCGGGCGGGCGGCGTCCCGGCCATCCTCGGTGAGCTCTACCGCGGCGGTCTGCTCAACGAGGACGTGCATTCGGTGCACTCCGCCACCCTCGGCGAGTGGCTGAAGAACTGGGACGTCCGAGGCGGCTCGCCGTCCCCCGAGGCCGTCGAGCTGTGGCACGCGGCCCCCGGATGCGTACGTTCCGCGACTGCCTTCTCGCAGTCCGAGCGCTGGGACACCCTCGACCTGGACGCGGCGGGTGGCTGCATCCGCGACCTGGAGCACGCGTACTCCAAGGATGGCGGTCTCGCGGTCCTGAAGGGAAACCTTGCCGAGGACGGCTGCGTCGTGAAGACGGCGGGCGTCGACGAGTCGATCTGGACCTTCGAGGGCCCGGCGGTCGTCTGCGAGTCGCAGGACGAGGCCGTCGACAAGATCCTCCGCAAAGAGATCAAGGAGGGCGACGTCGTCGTCATCCGTTACGAGGGCCCGCGAGGCGGTCCCGGCATGCAGGAGATGCTCTACCCCACCTCCTTCCTGAAGGGCCGCGGCCTCGGCAAGAGCTGTGCGCTCGTCACCGACGGTCGCTTCTCCGGCGGCACGTCGGGCCTGTCGATCGGCCACGCATCGCCGGAGGCGGCGTCGGGCGGCACGATCGCGCTGGTCGAGGACGGCGACCGGATCAGGATCGACATCCCGAACCGCTCGATCGAGCTCCTCGTTCCCGAGGCCGAGCTGACCACCCGCCGCGAGGCGCTGAACGGCGTGTACGCGCCGAAGGACCGTGACCGCAAGGTCAGCGCGGCGCTGCGCGCGTACGCGGCGATGGCGACGAGCGCGGACCGGGGCGCGGTGCGGGACGTGTCCAAGCTCGGCTGAACAAAGGCTGACCGAGGCAGCCGCGGACGCTGTCGAAGGACCCCGCTCTCACCAGTGAGCGGCGTCCTGTCCGTCGACGGCGAACACGGACCCGTCGGGCGCGGTACCGAAGACGGTCCGGCCGGCGGCGACAGGGGCGGGCAGCGCCGATGCGTACGTGAGCTTCCCGTCCCGGAGCCGGGGGCTCGTCTGGCCCAGCAGCGTTCCGCGCTCGGTGTCCACGGCGAGCAACCGTCCGTCCGCCGCCGAGAAGTACAGCCGGTTCCCGGAGGCGAGAACGGGCGCCGACGTCCGCCCGGCAGCGGTCTCCAGCTGCCAGCGAACAGCTCCGTCGCCTGCCGGGCGCGTGTCGACGGCGACCAGGGTCCCGCCGTGTGCCAGCAGATACGCGGTGTCCCCGCCCACCACGACCTCCGGTTCGTTCATCCGGAACGGCAGCGCCACCCGTGCGACGCTCTTGCCTTCCGGGTCGTAGCGGACGAGCCCGACGGTCTGGGCGTCCCCGTTCATGGACGTCAGGACGAGGGCACCGTCCGAGGTCCCCACCGGAGTGAGCATTCCGTCCAGCCGCCGCTGCCACGCCGCGTGCCCCGTTGCCGCATCGACGGCCGTGACCAGCGTGGTGGACCCGTAGGCCGAGTGCTCGAATGCGTAGGCCAGCCCCGATCCTTCGTCGTACAGCGCGTAGTCCGGCCGCTGGTGCCCGGTGAGCGGATGCCGCCAGAGGGACACGCCGGTCGCGGAGTCGAGCGCGTCGGTCGTGCCGTCCTCATTGACCAGCAGCAGCGTGTCACCCGCGGCGAAGGGGGCGCCGAGGTACGGGGAGAGATCCGCTTCCCAGACCTGTTCGCCCTGGGCCGGGTCGTACGCCCGGAGCTTCCCGCCCGGCACCGCCGTATGCACCAGACCGCCGGAGACCGACACCACGCCGACCGACGGGGTGTCCACGGCGGGGCCGTGACGGGACCACAGCACCCGGCCGTCCGCGGGGTCCAACCGCGCGGCGCCGATCCCGTCCGCCGCGCAGTACAGCGCGGCGGACGGGACGGACGCCTCCTCGCCGGCACCGCCCGCCGAGGAACAGACCGGCGTGGAGCTGCCCGAGGCCGGCAGCGGCGTCCGCCACGGCGCGAATGCCGCTGCCGAGCCCTTCGTGCCGCCTGACTCCCCCGACTCACCCGAGCCACCTGAGTCGCCCACCACCCCGGCAGCCCACACCCCACCGGCACCCATGACGAGCAGCGCCGCAGCGGCTGCCAGCCACCGCCGCTTGCCGCCGCCGCTCGCGGTCGCCTTCCTGCCCCGCGCCGCCGCGCCCGCGCCCACATGCGTGTCCGCATCCGCATCCGCCCCCGTCGCGATCTCCGGCCCCGACACCGCCGGGGCTTCGACAGCACCCGCCCGCCGTTGCGACGGTATGAACGCGGCGGCGTCGTACGAAGGAGGGCGCAGCGCCGCCATGATGCCGTCCGGAGTGGGCCGCTCCGCAGGGTCCTTCGCCAGGCACTGGCCGATCAGTGGCGCCAGATCGGTCGGCACCCCTGCCAGGTCGGCCTCGTCGTGCACCACCTGGTAGGCCACGATGTACGGGCTGTCGGAGTCGAAGGGCCCCCGGCCGGTCGCCGCATGGACGAGCACGGCCCCCAGGGCGAACACGTCCGCGGCGGGCCCGACTTCACGCGGCCGCTGGAACTGCTCGGGCGCCATGTACGGCGGCGAGCCGATCAGCTTGCCCGTCTCGGTGCGCAGATCGCTGTCGTACGGCCGGGAGATCCCGAAGTCGATGACCTTGGGCCCGGAGTCGGAGAGCAGCACATTGCTCGGCTTGAGGTCACGGTGGATCACTCCGGCCCGATGGATGTCGCGCAGCGCCTCGGCAAGTCCCGCCGTCAGTCTGCGCAGTTCGGCGGGGGCCATCGGCCCGTTCCGCTTCACCTGGTCGGAGAGCGTGGGGCCGGGTACGTACAGAGTGGCCATCCATGGCCGTGCGGCGTCCGGATCGGCATCGACAACCGGTGCCGTGAAGGCCCCGCTGACCCGCCTCGCCGCCCCGACCTCCTGCCGGAAGCGTGCCCTGAACTCAGGGTTCGCCGAATAGTGCCGGTGCACCACCTTGACGGCGAGCTGCAGCCCCGAGGCGGAGCGCGCCAGGTGCACGACACCCATGCCGCCCGCGCCGAGACATGCCTCAAGGCGGTAGTGACCGGCGTACTCCGGATGCTCCGCTTCCGGATTGGCTCCGGTACCTCGCAGCGGCGGCATCGCCCACCCCCGTGTGTTCGTCCGCAAGCGCGACGCACGGAGCCTAGTCGATGGTGCGTGCGAAACGGGCGGGGCTTGTAGCCTGCGCGTCGTACACACCGTCTCTCAACGGGGGAGGGCCTCATGGCCATGGATGAGCACACCGACATCACCACCGGCACCACCGACGCGGCCGAGGACGTGGCCGCGCTCGCCGGCACCGACGACGTCACCAGGTACCCCATCGCACCGGGCTACCGGGTCAACGTCCGCACGGGACCGGGCACCCAGTACGGCATCGTCAGGACGCTTCCGTACGGAATGAGCGTTCCGGTCTACTGCCAGAAGCCGGGGGAGCGGGTCACCGGCCCGTACGGCACCTCGAACCTCTGGGACAACATCGCCAACGGCCAGTTCGTGGCGGACGCCTACGTCCACACGGGCAGCGACGGCTACATCGCCCCGCGCTGCGACTGACCCGGACCGCGACGGGACGGCGACCGGGACTGTGACGGGGACGGCGATCGGGACCGGGACCGCCCGGGGATAATCGACCTCGTGAGCGAGAACAGCGAAGCCCCCGGCCCCGGCACCACGCCCGGCAGCACCGCGCCCGGCCCGCAGCCCGAGCCCCTGCTCTTCTTCGGTACGACCTGGGTCGACCACGACGGGGGCTACGGGCTGCGACGCGTCGGGGCGGCGGTGGGCTCCCTCGCGGCCGCGGTCGCCGCCTGCTTCGTACTCCGCTTCGCCTTCCAGGGACTGGAGATCGCCGGCGTCGGCAACCTCGTCGGCATCCTGGTCGTCCTGATGTTCGCCATCTGCAGTGCCATCGCCTTCCGCAAGACGTGGGAAGGCTTCAGCCGCCGCCCGGCCGATCCGGCGCGCGAGGCCAATCTGCGCGGCCTCAAGACCATCGGCTTCGTCGGCTCACTGATCGCGTACTTCCTCCGTACGTTCAAGGAGGCACCGGGCGAGCAACTGCGCCGCACGGAGTTCGATACGGCCCTGGCCCGCTACGCGAAGCGCCGCTCGGCCCGCACCGGAAACCCGGCCGCCCGCAAGACCACCAAGGGAAAGCGGCCCAAGCGCAAGTAGGGCCCCACGAGCGCAGGGCCCCACAAGCGCGGGTCACGTCCCGCGAGCACCGGCGCAAGGCCCCCGCGCGGGTCACGATGGCCCATGCTTCCTTCCGGCTCCGACTCCGATTTCCGGGCACGCACCTCCTCACCCGTCTCCCCGGCCCCACCCCGCGCCCTCTCCTTCGGCCGCGCAGCCGCCCAGTACGCCGCGGCCCGCCCCGGCTACCCGCCCGCTCTCTTCGACACCGTCGAGGAACTGGCCGGCCGCCCCCTGCGTGGTGCCCGCACCATCGACGTCGGCGCGGGCACGGGTATCTCCACCCGACTTCTCCACGACCGGGGCGCGCGGGTCACCGCAGTCGAACCGGGCCCCGGCATGGCGGAAGAACTGCACCGGGCCCGTAGAGCGAAGCGGCAAAGTCGGCACACGAAGTCGGAAAAGGACCACGCCGCACCGCGCAGACCCCCACCGCCCCACAGGCCGGACCGCACGCAACCTTGACGGACCGACACCGCCAGGATCAAAATTCATCACATGATGAATTCTCCGGGCGTCGCCATCGAGGCCCGCGGCCTCACCGTCGTACGAGGCAACCGCACCGTCCTCCGCGACCTCGACTTCACCGTCGAACCCGGCAGGATCACCGGCCTCCTGGGCCCCTCCGGCTGCGGCAAATCCACCCTGATGCGTGCCGTCGTGGGCACCCAGGCCAAGGTCACCGGCACCCTCGACGTGCTCGGCAGCCCCGCCGGACACCCCACCCTCCGCCCGCGCATCGGGTACGTCACCCAGGCCCCGTCCGTCTACACCGACCTGACCGTCCGGCAGAACCTCGACTACTTCGCGGCGATCCTCCAGCCGGGCCGCCGCCACCGGGACACCCGCCGCGCCGCCGTCACCCGCGCGATTGCCGAGGTCGACCTGACCAGCCACGCCGACGCGCTGGCCGGCACCCTCTCCGGCGGCCAGCTCACCCGTGTCTCCCTCGCCGTGGCCCTGCTCGGCACCCCCGAACTCCTGGTCCTCGACGAACCGACCGTCGGCCTGGACCCGGTACTCCGCCGAGACCTGTGGAACCTCTTTCACGCCCTCGCCGCCGACCGCGGCACCACACTCCTCGTCTCCTCCCACGTCATGGACGAGGCCGAGCGCTGCCACCGGCTGCTCCTCATGCGCGAGGGCGAGATCCTCGCCGACGACACCCCCGAGGCGCTGCGCACCGCCGCCCACGCCGCCACCGTCGAAGAGGCGTTCCTCCACCTGGTCGACGAAGCCGCCACCCGTCAGGAGACCGTCCGATGAGCACCCCGCACCCGCAGCCCCATCCGGCCGCGCCACCCCTCAGCCCCGCCCGCACGCTCGCCACCGCCGCCCGCGTCCTGCGCCAGCTGACCCACGACCCCCGCACCGTCGCGCTGCTCCTCCTGATCCCGGTCGTGATGATCACGCTGCTCCGGTACGTGTTCGACGGCAGCCCCCGAACCTTCGACGCCATAGGCGCCTCGCTCCTCGGCATCTTCCCGCTGATCACGATGTTCCTGGTGACCTCGATCGCCACCCTGCGCGAACGCACCTCGGGCACCCTCGAACGCCTCCTCGCCATGCCGCTCGGCAAGGGCGACCTGATCGGCGGCTACGCCCTTGCCTTCGGCGCCGTCGCGATCGTCCAGTCCCTCCTGGCCACCGCACTCTCGGTCTGGGCGCTCGGCCTGGAGGTAACCGGCTCACCGTGGCTGCTGCTTCTGGTCGCCCTGCTCGACGCCCTGCTCGGCACGGCACTGGGCCTCTTCGTCTCCGCCTTCGCCGCATCCGAGTTCCAGGCCGTCCAGTTCATGCCGGCCGTGATCTTCCCGCAGCTTCTGCTCTGCGGACTGTTCATCGCACGCGACCGGATGGCGACCGTCCTCGAAGCCATCTCGAACGTCCTGCCCATGTCGTACGCGGTCGACGGCATGAACGAGGTCCTCCATCACACCGACGTCACCGGCGACTTCATCCGCGACGTCCTGGTCGTCGCGGGCTGCGCTTTGCTCGTCCTCACTCTCGGCGCGGCCACGCTCCGCCGACGTACCGCCTGACCGGCCCCGGTGCGAGGATGACGGACACGAGCACCGAGAACCGTCAGCACGACGCACCGAGAACCGCGAGCACCGCCCGGAGGGTGAACCGCATGACCCAGACAGTTGCCGTCCTCGGCACCGGAAAAATCGGCGAGGCCCTGCTCAGCGGCATGATCCGGGCAGGCTGGCGCCCGGCGAACCTGCTGGTCACCACCCGCCGCTCCGAGCGTGCCGAGGAACTCCACAGCCGCTACGGCGTCGATTCCGTCACCAACGCCGAGGCCGCCAAGCGCGCCGACGTCCTCATCCTCGCGGTCAAGCCCCAGGACATGGGCCGGCTCCTGGACGAGCTCGCCGAGCACGTCACCGCCGACCGCCTGGTCATCAGCGCCGCCGCAGGCATCACAACCGCCTTCATCGAGGACCGCCTCACCGCGAGCACCCCGGTCGTACGCGTCATGCCGAACACCCCCGTCCTCGTCGACGAGGGCATGTCCGTCATCTCCGCGGGCAGCCACGCCACCACCGAACACCTCGCCACCGCCGAGGCGATCTTCGGCGGCGTTGGCAAGACCCTGCGCGTCCCCGAGTCCCAGCAGGACGCGGCCACCGCCCTCTCCGGTTCGGGCCCGGCGTACTTCTACTTCCTCGTCGAGGCGATGACCGACGCGGGCATCCTGCTCGGCCTGCCCCGCGCCCAGGCCCACGACCTGATCGTCCAGGCCGCCATCGGCGCCGCCGTGATGCTCCGCGACAGCGGCGAACACCCGGTCAAGCTCCGCGAAGCCGTCACCAGCCCGGCCGGCACCACCATCAGCGCCATCCGCGAACTGGAGAACCACGGCGTACGAGCCGCCCTCATCGCCGCCCTCGAAGCAGCCCGCGACCGCAGCCGCGAACTCGCCTCCGGCAACGGCTGACAGCTACCCGGCAGCCTCGATCAGCTCCGCACTGCGCACCACCTTCGCGAACCCACCGCCGTACAACGACACGGCGGTGGCCCGCGCCGGCTCATCCGCGTCCAGCGTCCACCCCCACGGCCCCACCCCGTCGAAGGTGTACGTCGCATCCAGCGCGAAGAACACCTCGTACCCGAGGTTCCCGCCCATCCGCGCCGTCGTCTCGGCGCACATATTGGTCTGGATCCCGGCCACCACGATCTGCCGCACCCCGAGATCGGGCGTCCCGTAGAAGGCGGAGTTCACGTTCCATCACGACCAGCGCCGCGTTCTCCTCCACGGCAACAACATCGGGACGTCAGCGGGCACCGCGGCCGGCATCGACCTCTGCCTCCATCTCGTACGTACGGCCCACGGTGCGGAGACGGCCGCGACGATCGCCCGCTCGACGGTCACGGCCCCCTTCCGCACCGGCACCCAGGCCCAGTTCATCGAGCACCCCACGCCCCACACCGACCGCGACGCCGACACCCTCGCCTCGGTACGGGCCCTCGCCCTGACCCGTCCGGCCGAACCCCACACGGCCGCCGACCTCGCCGCGCACGTCGGAATGTCCCCCGCTCCTTCGCCCGCCGCACCGGCTTCGGCAGCGAGATCACCATGCGCCAGCACTTCGCCACCCACCTCTCCACCAGCCCCCGCGACTACCGCCTGGCCTCCCATCAGAACCCGGGCAGGCCCGAGGTTGACACGACACGCCCACATCCGTAGTGTTCTCCGGGTTGTCCGACGTGAGCGCCGACTCCGGTCGGTCCCCGGGCAGCCATTCCGCAGTAACCACATCTGGTCAGCGACATCTGTCGCCAGACTTTCTGTGCGCATTTGCGAAATGAAGAATCCGCGTTCGAAGGAGCGCGACCCCGATTAGCGTCGAGGCCCAGGATTCGCTAAAGTCTCACTCGTCGGAACGGCCCAACAGCCGGGAAGACGAAACCCGCTGACTGGGAATCAGGCCCGAAAGGATCTGATAGAGTCGGACTCGCCGGAAAGGGAAACGCGAAAGCGAAGAACTGGAAAGCGCAGTAAAAATTCTCCTGCTCCGCAGGGGGCCGCTTCGACCGGGAATCGGACACGAAAGAGTCTGATAGAGTCGGAAATGCAAGACCGAAGGGAAAGCCCGGAGGAAAGCCCGAGAGGGTGAGTACAAAGGAAGCGTCCGTTCCTTGAGAACTCAACAGCGTGCCAAAAGTCAACGCCAGATATGTTGATACCCCGGCCTGCTTCGGCAGGTTGGTGGTTCCTTTGAAAGTCCTGCCGGGCCTCACGGTTCCGGTAGGCAATTTACACAGCGAGGACGCTGTGAACGATCGGTCTTATTCCGGCTGATCGTTCCGCTCTCGTGATGTGTGTCCCGATTACGGGAAAACATTCACGGAGAGTTTGATCCTGGCTCAGGACGAACGCTGGCGGCGTGCTTAACACATGCAAGTCGAACGATGAAGCCCTTCGGGGTGGATTAGTGGCGAACGGGTGAGTAACACGTGGGCAATCTGCCCTTCACTCTGGGACAAGCCCTGGAAACGGGGTCTAATACCGGATAACACTCTGTCCCGCATGGGACGGGGTTGAAAGCTCCGGCGGTGAAGGATGAGCCCGCGGCCTATCAGCTTGTTGGTGGGGTGATGGCCTACCAAGGCGACGACGGGTAGCCGGCCTGAGAGGGCGACCGGCCACACTGGGACTGAGACACGGCCCAGACTCCTACGGGAGGCAGCAGTGGGGAATATTGCACAATGGGCGAAAGCCTGATGCAGCGACGCCGCGTGAGGGATGACGGCCTTCGGGTTGTAAACCTCTTTCAGCAGGGAAGAAGCGAGAGTGACGGTACCTGCAGAAGAAGCGCCGGCTAACTACGTGCCAGCAGCCGCGGTAATACGTAGGGCGCAAGCGTTGTCCGGAATTATTGGGCGTAAAGAGCTCGTAGGCGGCTTGTTGCGTCGGTTGTGAAAGCCCGGGGCTTAACCCCGGGTCTGCAGTCGATACGGGCAGGCTAGAGTGTGGTAGGGGAGATCGGAATTCCTGGTGTAGCGGTGAAATGCGCAGATATCAGGAGGAACACCGGTGGCGAAGGCGGATCTCTGGGCCATTACTGACGCTGAGGAGCGAAAGCGTGGGGAGCGAACAGGATTAGATACCCTGGTAGTCCACGCCGTAAACGTTGGGAACTAGGTGTTGGCGACATTCCACGTCGTCGGTGCCGCAGCTAACGCATTAAGTTCCCCGCCTGGGGAGTACGGCCGCAAGGCTAAAACTCAAAGGAATTGACGGGGGCCCGCACAAGCAGCGGAGCATGTGGCTTAATTCGACGCAACGCGAAGAACCTTACCAAGGCTTGACATATACCGGAAAGCATCAGAGATGGTGCCCCCCTTGTGGTCGGTATACAGGTGGTGCATGGCTGTCGTCAGCTCGTGTCGTGAGATGTTGGGTTAAGTCCCGCAACGAGCGCAACCCTTGTTCTGTGTTGCCAGCATGCCCTTCGGGGTGATGGGGACTCACAGGAGACTGCCGGGGTCAACTCGGAGGAAGGTGGGGACGACGTCAAGTCATCATGCCCCTTATGTCTTGGGCTGCACACGTGCTACAATGGCCGGTACAATGAGCTGCGATGCCGCGAGGCGGAGCGAATCTCAAAAAGCCGGTCTCAGTTCGGATTGGGGTCTGCAACTCGACCCCATGAAGTCGGAGTTGCTAGTAATCGCAGATCAGCATTGCTGCGGTGAATACGTTCCCGGGCCTTGTACACACCGCCCGTCACGTCACGAAAGTCGGTAACACCCGAAGCCGGTGGCCCAACCCCTTGTGGGAGGGAGCTGTCGAAGGTGGGACTGGCGATTGGGACGAAGTCGTAACAAGGTAGCCGTACCGGAAGGTGCGGCTGGATCACCTCCTTTCTAAGGAGCATCTAGATTCCGTAAGGAATCCAGAGCCACTACGTCGGCAAATGTTCGACGGTGGTCAGCTCATGGGTGGAACGTTGACTATTCGGCACGACAGGTTGTTTTTCACTAGTACTGCTTCGGCGTGGAACGTGGGAAGGGATCGGTTGTGCCGGGCACGTTGTTGGGTATCTGAGGGTACGGCCGTGAGGTCGCCTTCAGTTGCCGGCCCCAGTGAACTCGCCCTCAGGGGTGGGGTGATGGGTGGCTGGTCGTTGTTTGAGAACTGCACAGTGGACGCGAGCATCTGTGGCCAAGTTTTTAAGGGCGCACGGTGGATGCCTTGGCACCAGGAACCGATGAAGGACGTGGGAGGCCACGATAGGCCCCGGGGAGCTGTCAACCGAGCTTTGATCCGGGGGTGTCCGAATGGGGAAACCCGGCAGTCGTCATGGGCTGTCACCCGCTGCTGAACACATAGGCAGTGTGGAGGGAACGAGGGGAAGTGAAACATCTCAGTACCCTCAGGAAGAGAAAACAACCGTGATTCCGGGAGTAGTGGCGAGCGAAACTGGATGAGGCCAAACCGTATGCGTGTGATACCCGGCAGGGGTTGCGCATGCGGGGTTGTGGGATCTCTCTTTCACGGTCTGCCGGCCGTGAGACGAGTCAGAAACCGTTGATGTAGGCGAAGGACATGCGAAAGGTCCGGCGTAGAGGGTAAGACCCCCGTAGCTGAAACATCAACGGCTCGTTTGAGAGACACCCAAGTAGCACGGGGCCCGAGAAATCCCGTGTGAATCTGGCGGGACCACCCGCTAAGCCTAAATATTCCCTGGTGACCGATAGCGGATAGTACCGTGAGGGAATGGTGAAAAGTACCGCGGGAGCGGAGTGAAATAGTACCTGAAACCGTGTGCCTACAAGCCGTGGGAGCGTCGCTGTATGTGCTTGCACATGCAGTCGTGACTGCGTGCCTTTTGAAGAATGAGCCTGCGAGTTTGCGGTGTGTTGCGAGGTTAACCCGTGTGGGGAAGCCGTAGCGAAAGCGAGTCCGAATAGGGCGTTTCAGTAGCACGCTCAAGACCCGAAGCGGAGTGATCTAGCCATGGGCAGGTTGAAGCGGAGGTAAGACTTCGTGGAGGACCGAACCCACCAGGGTTGAAAACCTGGGGGATGACCTGTGGTTAGGGGTGAAAGGCCAATCAAACTCCGTGATAGCTGGTTCTCCCCGAAATGCATTTAGGTGCAGCGTCGTGTGTTTCTTACCGGAGGTAGAGCACTGGATAGGCGATGGGCCCTACCGGGTTACTGACCTTAGCCAAACTCCGAATGCCGGTAAGTGAGAGCGCGGCAGTGAGACTGTGGGGGATAAGCTCCATGGTCGAGAGGGAAACAGCCCAGAGCATCGACTAAGGCCCCTAAGCGTACGCTAAGTGGGAAAGGATGTGGAGTCGCAGAGACAACCAGGAGGTTGGCTTAGAAGCAGCCACCCTTGAAAGAGTGCGTAATAGCTCACTGGTCAAGTGATTCCGCGCCGACAATGTAGCGGGGCTCAAGCGTACCGCCGAAGTCGTGTCATTCGTACATGTATCCCCAACGGGAGTACGGATGGGTAGGGGAGCGTCGTGTGCCGGGTGAAGCAGCCGCGGAAGCGAGTTGTGGACGGTTCACGAGTGAGAATGCAGGCATGAGTAGCGATACACACGTGAGAAACGTGTGCGCCGATTGACTAAGGGTTCCTGGGTCAAGCTGATCTGCCCAGGGTAAGTCGGGACCTAAGGCGAGGCCGACAGGCGTAGTCGATGGACAACCGGTTGATATTCCGGTACCCGCTTTGAAACGCCCAATACTGAATCAGGCGATGCTAAGTCCGTGAAGCCGGCCCGATCTCTTCGGAGTTGAGGGTAGTGGTGGAGCCGACGAACCAGACTTGTACTAGGTAAGCGATGGGGTGACGCAGGAAGGTAGTCCAGCCCGGGCGGTGGTTGTCCCGGGGTAAGGGTGTAGGCCGTGTGGTAGGTAAATCCGTCACACGTTAAGGCTGAGACCTGATGCCGAGCCGATTGTGGTGAAGTGGATGATCCTATGCTGTCGAGAAAAGCCTCTAGCGAGTTTCATGGCGGCCCGTACCCTAAACCGACTCAGGTGGTCAGGTAGAGAATACCGAGGCGTTCGGGTGAACTATGGTTAAGGAACTCGGCAAAATGCCCCCGTAACTTCGGGAGAAGGGGGCCATCACTGGTGATTGGATTTACTCCATGAGCTGGGGGTGGCCGCAGAGACCAGCGAGAAGCGACTGTTTACTAAAAACACAGGTCCGTGCGAAGCCGTAAGGCGATGTATACGGACTGACGCCTGCCCGGTGCTGGAACGTTAAGGGGACCGGTTAGCTGACTTTCGGGTCGGCGAAGCTGAGAACTTAAGCGCCAGTAAACGGCGGTGGTAACTATAACCATCCTAAGGTAGCGAAATTCCTTGTCGGGTAAGTTCCGACCTGCACGAATGGCGTAACGACTTCTCGACTGTCTCAACCATAGGCCCGGTGAAATTGCACTACGAGTAAAGATGCTCGTTTCGCGCAGCAGGACGGAAAGACCCCGGGACCTTTACTACAGTTTGATATTGGTGTTCGGTTCGGCTTGTGTAGGATAGGTGGGAGACTTTGAAGCAGCCACGCCAGTGGTTGTGGAGTCGTCGTTGAAATACCACTCTGGTCGTGCTGGATGTCTAACCTGGGTCCGTGATCCGGATCAGGGACAGTGTCTGATGGGTAGTTTAACTGGGGCGGTTGCCTCCTAAAGAGTAACGGAGGCGCCCAAAGGTTCCCTCAGCCTGGTTGGCAATCAGGTGTTGAGTGTAAGTGCACAAGGGAGCTTGACTGTGAGACCGACGGGTCGAGCAGGGACGAAAGTCGGGACTAGTGATCCGGCAGTGGCTTGTGGAAGCGCTGTCGCTCAACGGATAAAAGGTACCCCGGGGATAACAGGCTGATCTTCCCCAAGAGTCCATATCGACGGGATGGTTTGGCACCTCGATGTCGGCTCGTCGCATCCTGGGGCTGGAGTCGGTCCCAAGGGTTGGGCTGTTCGCCCATTAAAGCGGTACGCGAGCTGGGTTTAGAACGTCGTGAGACAGTTCGGTCCCTATCCGCTGTGCGCGTAGGAATATTGAGAAGGGCTGTCCCTAGTACGAGAGGACCGGGACGGACGAACCTCTGGTGTGCCAGTTGTTCTGCCAAGGGCATGGCTGGTTGGCTACGTTCGGAAAGGATAACCGCTGAAAGCATCTAAGCGGGAAGCCTGCTTCGAGATGAGTATTCCCACCAACTTGATTGGTTAAGGCTCCCAGTAGACGACTGGGTTGATAGGCCAGATGTGGAAGCCCGGTAACGGGTGGAGCTGACTGGTACTAATAGGCCGAGGGCTTGTCCTCAGTTGCTCGCGTCCACTGTGTTAGTTCTGAAATAACGAACGGCCGTGTTGTGTTCCGGTGTTGGTTAATTTCATAGTGTTTCGGTGGTCATTGCGTTAGGGAAACGCCCGGTTACATTCCGAACCCGGAAGCTAAGCCTTTCAGCGCCGATGGTACTGCAGGGGGGACCCTGTGGGAGAGTAGGACGCCGCCGAACTCCTTTTACGGGAAAGCCCCGTGCCCTTGTGGCACGGGGCTTTTCTGCGTTCTGAGCGTCTAGGCTCGAACCATGCGCTACGAACTGGTCATCTTCGACAACGACGGTGTGCTCGTGGACAGCGAGCCGATCTCCAACACCATCCTGGCCGAGTACCTCACAGAGCTCGGTCACCCCACCTCGTACCAGGAGTGTGTTCGCGACTACATGGGGGCTGCCGTGCACCGGGTGCACGATCTCGTCGAGGAGAGGACCGGGGAGAAGCTGCCCGCGGACTTCGACGAAACGCTTCACTCGCGGGTCTTCGCTGCGTTCCAGCAGGAGCTGGAGCCGGTGGCGGGTGTCGAAGATGTGCTGGGCAAGCTTGTCGCCGACGGGGTCGCCTACTGCGTCGCATCCTCCAGCAACCATGAGCGGATCAGGGTCGGGCATCGCAAGACCGGGCTCGACCAGTGGTTCGAGGAGGAGTGGATCTTCAGCGCGGAGGATGTGGGGCAGGGAAAGCCGGCGCCCGATCTGTTCCTGCACGCCGCCGAGCGGATGGGCGTACCTCCCGAGCGGTGCGTCGTCATCGAAGACAGCCCGCTCGGAGTGGAGGCGGCCAGGGCCGCGGGGATGGATGTGTACGGGTTTACATCGATGATGCCGGCGGACCGGCTCGCCGGGGTGATCGGGCACTTCTCCGACATGAGTCAACTGCGGGAATTGCTCGCCTGATCCATCTACCCATGGGTAGAGACTGGCCCTACGCTCGCGGCCATGACAGACGCTCGTTTGCGGCACGGCAGGGCCTCCCTCGCGTTGAGCTTCTTCGTGCAGGGAGTCACCTTTGCTCTGCTCGTGACGCGGATTCCCGCCATCCAGGACCGGTACGGGATATCCGACGGGCTGTTGCCGTTGTTCCTGGCCGCGGTGCCGATCCTGGCCGGGGTGGGCAGTGTGGTCACCGAGAAGGTGGTCGCGCGGGTGAGGCCCGGGGGTGTACTGAGGTGGGCGCAGCCCGTTGTGCTGCTTGCGCTGCTCGGTGTCGGGGCCGGGAACGCGTTGTGGGAGGCGGCCCTGGCGCTCGGTGTGTTCGGGCTTGCCGTCGGGGCGCTCGATGCCTCCATGAACATGATGGGGGTCAGTCTTCAGCGGGCGTACGGGCGTTCCATCATGCTCGGGTTCCACGCCGCGTACAGCCTGGGCGGGATCGCCGGGGCGTCCATGGCGTGGGCCGGGGCGCACTGGGATCTCTCGCTGCTGGTCTCGTACCTGCCGGCGGTTGTTGTGCTGCTGCCCGTCGCGTTCATCGGCAGCCGGTGGTACGTCGACGGCGCGTCGGTGGAGAAGGGCCTGGGAGAGGTGCCGGGGAAGGGGGCCGCCTCGGTCTCCTTCAAGTTGCTGATGCCGCTCTGTCTGGTGATGAGCTTCGCGTACATCGGGGACTCGACGGTGTCCAACTGGAGCGCCAAGTATCTGCAGGACGTGCTGGGGAGCTCGGAGCAGCTGTCGACCGTTCCGTACAACGTCTACATGGTGACGACGCTGCTGGGGCGGGCTGTCGGGGACTTCGGGGTGCGGCGGTTCGGGGCTGTGGCCGTGGTGCGGTTCGGGAGTGTGCTGGCTGCTGCCGGGTTCGGTGTGGTGGCGGTGGCCGGTGGGGCGTGGGTCGGGATGTTCGGGTTCACCCTGCTGGGGCTCGGGCTGTGTGTGATCGTGCCGCAGACGTTCGCCGCTGCCGGGCGGATGTTCCCAGGGGCGAGTGATACGGCCATCGCGCGGCTGAATGTCTTCAACTACGTGGGATTCCTGGTGGGGTCGCCGCTGGTGGGGGCGCTCGGGGACGCCTGGAGCTACCGGGGGGCGATGCTCGTGCCGATGGTGTTGGTGCTTGCGACCCTCGTGTACGCCAAGTCGTTCGGTACGGAGCGTGCCCGATACGGTGGCGGGCATGAGCGGCCGCACACAGTTGATGTGGGATGACGCAGTAACGGGATACGACTTCGGGGAAAGCCATCCGATGGACCCCGTCAGACTCGCCCTGACGATGGGGCTGGTGCGGGCGTTCGGGCTGGACGGTGCGGTGGATGTGGTGGCGGCCAAGCCCGCCGGGGAGTCCACGCTGCGGCTCGTGCACCGCGAGGACTATGTGGCCGCCGTACGCGCCGCCTCGGCGGATCCGAAGCACGCCGACCAGAACTACGGTCTCGGGACGGTGGACGATCCCGCGTTCGCGGGGATGCATGAGGTGTCGGCGCTGATCGCCGGGCAGTCGGTGGCTGCGGCCGAGGCGGTGTGGCGCGGTGACACCGCGCATGCCGTGAACTTCGCGGGCGGGCTGCACCACGCCATGCCGGGCGGTGCGGCGGGGTTCTGTATCTACAACGATCCGGCGCTCGCCATCGCGCGGCTGCTGGAGCTGGGTGCCGAGCGGGTTGCGTACATCGATGTGGACGTCCACCACGGGGACGGGGTGCAGGCGGCCTTCTGGGAGGATCCGCGGGTGCTGACCGTGTCGCTGCACGAGCACCCGCGCACGCTCTTCCCACAGACCGGCTGGCCGGAGGAGACCGGCTCGGGGGCGGGTGAGGGCAGTGCGGTGAATGTGGCGCTGCCGGCCGGTACGGGGGACGCGGGGTGGCTGCGGGCGTTCCATGCGGTGGTGCCGGAGCTGCTGGCGGACTTCCGGCCGCAGGTGCTGGTGAGTCAGCACGGGGCCGATACGCATTTCGAGGATCCCCTCGCTCATTTCGCGGTGTCGCTGGACGCGCAGAGGGTGGTCATGGCGGCCTGTCACGATCTCGCCCACGAGTACGCGGAGGGCGGGCGCTGGGTGGCGCTCGGCGGGGGCGGATATGCGGTGGTCGATGTGGTGCCGCGGTCCTGGACGCATCTGGTGGGGATCGCCGCGCATGCGCCGGTGGACCCGGAGTCGGTGATTCCGTCCTCGTGGCGGGACGAGGTCTATGCCCGGACGCGGCAGCTGGGGCCGGCCCGGATGACGGACGGGCGTACTCCTTCCTGGAAGTCGTGGGAGGAGGGGTACGACCCCGCGGACCGGCTGGATCAGGCGGTGCTGGCGACCAGGCGGGCGGCGTTCCCGTTGCGGGGGCTGCTGACCTGAGGCGGGTGGGGCGGTCGCGGTGTGCCCGTTTCCGTGCGGTGGCGAGGAATGGTTACGCCAACTGTGGGGCGTAACCGGGCTTCTGGCCCCCCGTCCGGGTGATTCGGGGAGCATCGGTGGGGTGTTGAGCACCGGAGCGCTGCGTGCGCATCTGCTGGCGGCCCGGCTGGCCGGGTCCGTGGCCACATCGAGGGAAGTGAGTCTGCGGAGCTATCGGCTCTTCGCGGCCCGCGACCCGCGGGTGATGCTCGGCCTCGACCCCGAACGGGGCTGGAAAGAGGCCGATCTTCTTCGTCTCATGGCCGACAAGTGCGGGGTTTCGGACGATCCTGCTCATGTCTCGGGCCCTGATGTGATTGATCCGGAGCGGACTCTGGCAGGTCTGGATGCCTTTGCCATGAGGCTGTCGTATGCGGCGGTCCGGCGGGCGCCGGTGCTGTTCGGCACCGGTCATCCGCACCGGCTGCTCGGCTTCTACGCAGAGCTGGCAGACGCCATGTCGGCGGCCGGGTGCCCCGTACTCACCCCCGCGCAGGGGAGATGTATCGACATAACGGCCCGGTTCGGCGTACGCAGGTACAGCCTCGACTACGTACGAGGTGTCGCGATGGTGCGCGAACCCGGCGTGCGGGCTCCCGGTGGTGACACCGGCGCACACACCCATTCGCCGTTGCCGGTCCGGGTAGCTCTGGAGGCGGTCGCGGAAGGTTGCGGGCGGCTGCCGGAACTGGTCGTCGGGGACCACGGATGGGTCTGCGGGGCAGGTCAGCTGGGCATCGAGGCGATCGGGCTCGCGGATACGGACGATCCGGCGCTGTTCGTCGGGGAGGCCGAGGGGCGGGTGTCGGTCGCCGTTCCGCTCGACGATGCCGTGCGGTCGGCCTACTACCGGCCGCTCACTCGCTATGTACTCAATCGGGCGTGTCTGTCACAGTAGGCGGCCGATCGTCTCTCCTCTTCCCCACTCGCATCACACGCCCCTAATCTGGGGAGTGAGCGCACAACGACGAAGAGTCACCGGAGGGGAAGCCGGTGCGCGTCTCGTGCGGAAGGTACAGGTGGGTCATGGCTGCTGGCAGCGAGAGGCCTCTCAACGAGGTCAAGTTTCTGACTGTGGCGGAAGTCGCCTCGGTCATGAGGGTGTCGAAGATGACTGTGTACCGCTTGGTGCACAGCGGTCATCTGCCGGCGATCCGGGTGGGAAGGTCCTTCCGGGTTCCGGAGCAAGCGGTTCACGAGTATCTCCGCGAGTCCTTTGTGGGGGTGGAGTCCGCCTGAGGTTCACCTCGGATTACGTACCTCACGCGGTGGCGGGTAGGCTAGGCCGACGTAGGTCGTGTGGGCCCAGACGCCCCGCACCAGTGAAGAAGAAGTGAGCGAGGGTAGTCGTGGGCTCTGTTATCAAGAAGCGGCGCAAGCGGATGGCCAAGAAGAAGCACCGCAAGCTGCTCAAGCGCACGCGCGTTCAGCGTCGCAACAAGAAGTAAGCGAACGCAGTTCGTGAATCCGCAGCCCTCCCGCCGACATGGCGGGAGGGCTGCGGTGCGTTGTGGGGCGGCACGTACGCGCATTCGGGCCAAAGACTCGGTAGAAGGCCGCCGTGCGGTCATCGCAGGGCAACATCCACCCGCTACGGTGACGGCCAGGGGAAACCTTTCGACGGAAGGCGCTGATCTTGGGGAAGGTCGTGCTGGTCACGGGAGCGGCCCGGCAACTGGGCGGCCGCTTCGTGCGGCGCATCCAGCGTGATCCGGAAGTGGACCGGGTGATCGCCGTGGACGCGGTCGTGCCCGGACACCAGTTGGGCGACGCCGACTTCGTCCGCGCGGACATCCGCCAGCCCGCGATCGCCAGAGTCCTTGCCGAGCACTCCGTCGACACGGTCGTCCATCTGGATGTCTCCGCCAAGACGGTCGGCACGGGTGGCCGGACGACGGTCAAGGAGACCAATGTCATCGGCACCATGCAACTGCTCGGTGCCTGCCAGAAGGCGCCGAGCGTGCGGCGGATGGTGATCAAATCCAGTACGAATGTGTATGGCTCCGCGCCCCGCGATCCTGCGGTCTTCACCGAGACCACCCCGCCCAAGTCCCTGCCGAGCGGGGGCTTCGCCAAGGACGTGGTGGAGGTCGAGGGGTACGTACGGGGCTTCGCGCGCCGTCGGCCGGACGTCGCCGTGTGCGTGCTCAGGTTCGCGAACATCCTGGGGCCGGAGGCGGATTCACCGCTCGCCGACTATCTGTCGCTGCCCGTGCTGCCGACGGTGTTCGGATACGACCCGAGGCTCCAGTTCGTGCACGAGGACGATGTCGTCGACGTACTGGGAATCGCCTCGCGAGAACCGAGGCGCGGGACGTTGAACAGCGGCACCTTCAACATTGCCGGGGACGGTGTGCTGCTGCTCTCGCAGTGCTCGCGGCGGCTGGGGCGGCCGACGATGCCGCTGCTGCTGCCCGCCGTCACCTGGGTCGGCCAGGCGCTGCGTACGGTCGGCATGACGGACTTCTCGCCGGAGCAGATCCGGCTGCTCACCCACGGCCGGGTGGTCTCCACCGTCCAGATGCGCGAGACCCTGGGTTTCCACCCGCAGTTCAGTACCGCGGAGACGTTTGCGGAGTTTGCGCGCAGCCAGGGGCCGGGACTGCTGCCGCCGGAGGCGCTGGGCAGGGCGGTCGACCGACTGGCCGCCATGCCGTTCGCCGGGGCGGCCGGCGATGTTCCGGGGACCACCGGGGCGGGCGACACACACCCGACCCCCAGCGCCAGGTAGAGGAGCGCACCGACGATGGCGGATGCCAAGGTCATTCCGTTCGACGACGACCGTTCGCGGTCGGGCGGCTCGCCGCGCTCTGCGCGACGCCGGTCCGCAGGGGGTGGCAGCCGGGGCCAGGGGCCCTCGGCGGCCTCCGTGGTCGGCACTGCGGCCGTCAGCGCCCTTCCTGGGCAGCAGGACGCCTCGCTGCCGCAGGAGGAGCCCCAGCAGGCCGGGCAGCCCCTGGAGGGGGCCGAGCGCGGTGGCTGGGACCGGCGGATCGCCGGCGGGCTCGCGTTTCTGCGGCGGCGGGTCACCGGTGAGTACGACGTCGACGAGTTCGGGTACGACAAGGAGCTGACCGATCAGGTCCTGATGTCGATGCTGCGGCCGATGTACGAGAAGTACTTCCGGGTCGAGGTGAGGGGCATTGAGAACATCCCGTCCGACGGCGGGGCGCTCATCGTGTCCAACCACTCGGGGACGCTGCCGCTCGACGGGCTGATGCTCCAGGTCGCCGTGCATGACAACCATCCGGCGGGGCGGCATCTGCGGCTGCTCGCCGCCGATCTCGTCTTCATGCTGCCGGTGGTCAACGAGCTTGCCCGCAAGGCCGGGCACACGCTGGCCTGTGCGGAGGACGCGGAGCGGCTGCTGCGGCGGGGCGAGGTCGTCGGGGTGATGCCGGAAGGCTTCAAGGGCATTGGCAAGCCGTTCGGCGAGCGGTACAAGCTGCAGCGCTTCGGGCGGGGTGGCTTTGTCTCCACGGCGTTGCGGGCCGGGGTGCCGATCGTTCCGTGCTCGATCGTGGGGGCGGAGGAGATCTACCCGATGATCGGCAACTCGAAGACGCTGGCGCGGCTGCTGGGGTTTCCGTACTTCCCGATCACGCCGACGTTTCCCTGGCTGGGGCCGCTCGGGGCGGTGCCGTTGCCGACGAAGTGGACGATCCAGTTCGGGGAGCCGATCTCCACGAGTGGGTATCCGGTGGAGGCGGCGGAGGACCCGATGCTGATGTTCAATCTGACGGATCAGGTGCGGGAACAGATTCAGCACACGCTGTACAAGTTGTTGGTGCAGCGGAGGTCGGTGTTCTTCTGAGGGGTGCGCGCGAGGAGTACCGGGGGCGCCATGTCCTCAGTCGCCGGGCGGGCTTGATGTTGCTGAATGCCCGTCCGGCGACTGAGGGTTGCGCTAGTCGTTCGTGTCCTCGCTGTCGATTCCCAGGCCAGGCAGCAGGCCGGGGAGGAGCGGGGGCAGGGTTACGTCCGGGGTGGGCGGGGGGCTGGAACGGCCGTCGGTGGACGGGGTGGTGCCCGGGGGCGGGGAGCCGAGGAGACCGTCCGTGGTGCCGGTGATCAGGCCGTCGGACGGGGTGCTGCCGGAGTCGGACGGATGGGGCGAGGCACTGTCGCCCGTACGGCCCTGTGAGGCCTCCGGTGACGAGGGCGAGGACTGGTCCGTATGGGACGGTCCCGTGCCCTGTTCCGTTTCGTCCGACTGCTGGGAACCGCTGCTCCTGTCCGGGGTGCGGGGCAGCAGCGACTGCAGCGGTTCGACCTCTTCGTCTATGGCGTCGAAGACCGAGCTGACCTGGTCGCCGACATCGGTCAGCTGTACGGGCAGCCGGTCGCGCAGGCTGCTCCAGCTGTCGCGGTGCGAGCGGGAGAAGGACTCCAGGGTCTGGATCGGGCCGATGGCGCCGTCCCGCTGGTAGGCGGAGTGGAGCAGACGGTGGCCCTCGGTGGCGTCGTGCGTCATGCCGTTGAGTGTGCGCCTGACCTCGCCGAGCTGTTCATGGTCCAGATCGCCGGAGCGGGCGCGCTCCATCAGCCGGCGGGCTTCGCTGAGCCGGGTCGATGCCTGGTCGAGGTAGACCTCGCCGCGGTCGGCATCGCCGCTGGCCATGCCGAGGTGGATGTCCTCCATGCCGCGCTTGAGCCCGTACAGCGAATCACCCGGCAGGGCGTCGGAACTGGCAGCGGCCACTCCGCCGAAGGCTCCCGCCGCCACACCGATGGTGAGTCCGCCGGCCGCGAGACCCTTCGTCCAGCGTGAGCGCGGACGCAATTTCCGGAGCGGGGAGGCCCGGTGGGCCCCCTTGGTCCGTTGCTCGGGCACCGTAGGGCCCGAGGACGCACCGCCCTCGGCGAACATGGCCTCCATGGCGGCGACGAGCTGGGTTCGCTGCACCACTTTGACTTCGGGATCCAACTCTGGCCGCGGCAGCTCACCGAGGCCGTTCGCCAGGGCCAACAGCGTTCCGTGGGCGGCCGGTTCGGCCGGTTCCTCGGGCTGTACGGCCGCCGCACCGCGGAGCGACTGCTCCTCCAGGGCCTGGGCGAAGGCGTTCGCCCGCCGGTGTGCCGAAACGTTTGCGATCACTGGCGGCACCTCCTCTCGTCATGACGGTCGACTCCCCTGAGGGTCCGGATGGTTGCACACCTTGAGCGCTTCCACACGAAAGAGTGAGTGTCGGCGGACATGGGGTGACGACAGGGGGCCTGCAACCGGCACAACGAGGGGCGCGGCACTTGGGTTACGCACGAAGGATGATCGGACCAGTGCGTGACGAACATATCGCCGAGAGCGATTCGGCCGGGAGTGGGGTCAGCGGACATCGTCCGGAAGGAGCCGGGCCAGGGTGCGGACGGCGCGGTACTGGAGGGTCTTGATCGCGCCCTCGTTCTTGCCCATGACCCGGGCGGTCTCGGCGACCGAGAGGCCCTGCAGGAAACGCAGGGTCACGCACTCCTGCTGCTGGGGGTTGAGTCGGCGCACGGCCTGCAGCAGTGCGGCGTTGGAGAGAGACTCCAGGACGGAGTCCTCCGGGCTGCGCTCGACCTCGTTGGCATCGAGCATTTCGCCGGTGGTCACCTCCAGGCGGAATCGGCTGGACTTGAAGTGGTCGGCGACCAGGTTGCGGGCGATCGTGACCAGCCAGGCACCGAAGTCGCGGCCCTGCCAGGTGAACGTGGAGATGCGGCGCAGGGCGCGCAGGAAGGTCTCACTCGTGAGGTCCTCCGCCGTCGCCTTGCCGCCCACGCGGTAGTAGATGTAGCGGTAGACGGTGTCGCTGTACTGGTCGTAGAGGCGGCCGAAGGCGTCAGCCTCGCCGGCCTGTGCGCGCTCGACGAGATCCATCATGCGCGCGCTGTCGCTGTCGGCGGTTGGCCGGCGAACGGTGGACGTAGTAGTTGCGCCGCGGTTGCTGCGTCTTCCGACCGCCGCACCGCGTTCGGCCAGGGCGTAGCAAGGGCCGACAGGTGCAGGGGTGGCAAATGCGGGTACGGCGTACGCGGTGGGGACGAAGCCGCGCAAGCGGTCGGCGACCGTTGCGCGCAGCGTAGCCAGGCCCGAGGCGTCAACCCCGACGTGTGGGTACACGGGACTCCCAGAGGCAGAGCTTCCATCACGTGCAGTGCGAAACCGTCACTCGTCGTAGTGAGTGGTGGGTTCCGGAATGCGTCTGAGGAGAATAACGCTTCGTACAAGCAGTGCTACGCCCAGTTGCTAAAATCATCGATTACGTCGTTTCTGTAGCGACTAATCGATGCATCAAGTAGCACATCGTGACCGGTTATTGATCGGATTACTTCGCGATCTGCCTGCGGTCGCGACGGGTTGTGGTCGGGTGCAAGCAATCCGACTGGCGGGAGCGGTCGGTGGGTAAGGGGTCCCGATTGGCGGCAGGCGTCCGGGCGTGGCTCGGCGACCCCCGGCGGGATCGGGCGGGGGCTCGAACGGGTGTGCGTCAGCGGCGGCGGCGGTGCAGGGCGACCGCGGCCGCGGTGCCGCCTGCGAGGGCGCCCACGCCGGCCGCGGCCGGGATGCCGACCTTGGCCGCCTTGCGGCCCGTCCGGTAGTCCCGCAGCCGCCAGTCGAGCGCGCGGGCGTGCTTGCGGAGCTTGGCGTCCGGGTTGATCGCGTACGGGTGTCCGACCAGGGACAGCATCGGGATGTCGTTGTGCGAATCGCTGTACGCCGCGCAGCGGTCGAGGTCCAGACCCTCGGCCGCCGCCAGGGCGCGGACCGCCTCGGCCTTCGCGGGGCCATGCAGCGGCTCGCCGACCAGACGGCCGGTGTAGACGCCGTCGACGGATTCGGCGACCGTGCCGAGTGCGCCGGTCAGGCCGAGGCGACGGGCGATGATCGTGGCGGTCTCCACCGGGGCTGCGGTGACCAGCCAGACCCGCTGTCCGGCGTCGAGGTGGGCCTGGGCGAGGGCGCGGGTGCCGGGCCAGATCCGGTCGGCCATGTACTCGTCGTAGATCTCCTCGCCGATGGACATCAGCTCGGATACGCGGTGGCCCTTGACGATGGACAGGGCGCTGTCGCGGGCGTCCTGCATGTGTTCCGGGTCCTCGACGCCGGCCAGCCTGAACCAGGCCTGCTGCCAGGCGAACCTGGTCAGCTCGCGGCGCTGGAAGAACTTCCGCTTGTACAGGCCGCGGCCGAAGTGGAAGATCGCCGCGCCCTGCATCACGGTGTTGTCCAGGTCGAAGAAGGCGGCGGCCCGGTCGTCGCCGACGACGGGGAAGGGCGGTTCCTCGGTCGTGGTGAGGACAGAGGTGTCCTGGTCGGCGGCGAAGGACTGATCGTCGGGGAGGGAGGACTTCCGCGCTGCCTCAGCTGCTGCCTCGCCTGCCAGCACGCTCCGTGCTGTTGCGGGGCGCCTACGGGGTGTGAGCCATCCAAGAGCGGCCATGTCGTGAGCATAGCCAGTTGGTTCGGCCCTTCCCGACCTGCCGGGATGCCGTGCCGTGAACTCTCGGCTGCCGATTTGTCGAACGGGCGATTCGGGGCGTTTCGGATCAAGGGTGGAAGTGGTCCCCTTCCGGCTCGGAGGGGCGGTCCCCTTCCGGCGCAGAATGAGGGCATGAGTGCCCTGCTGCGACGTACGAAGAAGAAGCCCGCGGACCGGGTGGTGACCCTGGTCGGGAAGCCCGGATGTCACCTCTGCGACGACGCGAGGGCGGTGGTGCGGGAGGTCTGTGCGGAGACCGGCGCGTCCTGGGAGGAGAAGGACATCACCCAGGACGAGGAGCTGTACCGGGAGTACTGGGAGCAGATCCCGGTTGTCCTGATTGATAACGAACAGCACACGTTCTGGCGGGTGGACCCGGCGAGGCTGCGCAGCGCACTGCATTCGTGAGGAAAACGCGGTTACCATCATGGGCGTTTTGAGTGCTCTCGGGGGAGTGGCTGTGAGGAGTGTGTACTGCTTTGCCCCCTTCGGGCCTGCAACGGGCTGATGCGATCCTTGGTTCCGGGATCGCGCGACGAATGTGCGTGACCCCGGTCACTTTGACCGGACAAAACGGACACCATCTTTGTGCACGCGTTCACAAAGACATAGCCTGCATTCGACGGGGCGGCCTTGGGACATACGGCCGCCTGCAGCCCCGCTCATCCCGCAGGAGCACCGTGGCAACTGGCCGAAATCACCGACCGGCGACCCGAAGCCGAGGAATTCCCGAGGCCACCGTCGCCCGACTTCCGCTGTACCTGCGCGCACTGACCGCGCTCTCCGAGCGCTCGGTCCCCACGGTCTCGTCCGAGGAGCTCGCCGCGGCGGCGGGGGTCAACTCTGCCAAGTTGCGCAAGGACTTCAGCTACCTCGGGTCCTACGGGACGCGTGGTGTCGGGTACGACGTCGAGTATCTCGTCTACCAGATCTCCCGCGAACTCGGGCTCACCCAGGACTGGCCGGTCGTGATCGTCGGTATCGGCAACCTCGGCGCCGCGCTCGCCAACTACGGCGGCTTCGCCTCCCGTGGTTTCCGGGTCGCCGCACTCATCGACGCCGACCCCGCGATGGCCGGAACGCCCGTCGCCGGGATTCCCGTCCAGCACGCCGACGAACTGGAGAAGATCGTCGGCGACAACGGCGTGTCGATCGGTGTCATCTCGACCCCGGCCGGTGCCGCTCAGCAGGTCTGCGACCGGCTCGTCGCCGCGGGCGTCACCTCCATCCTGAACTTCGCACCGACGGTGCTCTCCGTGCCCGACGGCGTCGACGTGCGCAAGGTCGACCTGTCCATCGAGCTTCAGATCCTCGCCTTCCACGAGCAGCGCAAGGCCGGCGAGGATGTCACCGAGAGCAGCCCGGACCCGTCCGCACCGCCCGTGCGCGCGGCCGCCGCCGGCCGGAAGGGACCTGACGGGGACATGCCCGCCGTGATGCCGGCATGAGTCTTCTCGTCGTAGGGCTGAGCCACCGCAGCGCCCCCGTCTCCGTACTGGAGCGGGCCTCGCTGGCTGCCGAGACGCAGGCCAAGCTCCTCCAGGACACCCTCGCCGCGGAGCCCGCGGCCGAGGCCGCCGTGCTGGCCACCTGCAACCGCATCGAGCTGTACGCCGACGTGGACAAGTTCCACGCGGGCGTCGCCGAGCTGTCCACGCTCCTCGCCCAGCACAGTGGCGTCGGGCTGGACGAACTCACTCCGTATCTCTATGTGCACTACGAGGACCGGGCCGTCCACCACCTCTTCTCGGTGGCCTGCGGGCTGGACTCGATGGTCGTCGGCGAGGGCCAGATCCTCGGCCAGATCAAGGACGCCCTGGCGCTGGGGCAGGAGCTCCACACCGCCGGCCGACTGCTGAACGACCTGTTCCAGCAGGCCCTGCGGGTCGGCAAGCGCGCCCACAGCGAGACCGGGATCGACCGGGCCGGGCAGTCGCTCGTCACCTTCGGTCTCGAACAGCTCGCGGCCGGTGCGGATGTCGCCGACTGGGCCAGGGGCAAGCGTGCCCTGGTGATCGGCGCCGGCTCGATGTCCTCGCTGGCCGCCGCCACCCTGGCCCGTACCGGTGTCGCCGAGATCGTCGTCGCCAACCGGACCCGGGCCCGTGCCGACCGGCTCGTCGAGATCCTGGGCCAACCCGGCAGTACGGGCGTGGCCGCTCACGCCGTGGAGATGGCCGCGGTCTCCGACGAACTGACACGTGCCGATGTCGTCGTCTCGTGCACCGGCGCGACGGGTCTCGTGCTGACCGCCGAGGCCGTCGCCGGAGCGCTCGGTCTGGCCTTCGACCCCGCGTACGAGGTGCCCGCCGCGTCCGTCCCCGCGCCGCCCGCCGACCCCGACCGGCACGCCGCCTGGGTGGAGAACGGCACCGTCGGTTCGGTGCGCCAGGCCGTCCGCCGGGCCACCGTGCCCGCCCAGGGCGCCGGCCCGGTCCGCCTCGCCCTGCTCGACCTCGCCATGCCGCGCGACATCGACGGAGCCACCGCCCGCCTCGACGGTGTGCGTCTCGTCGACATCGAGTCGCTCGCCGAGGCGTCAGCGGACGCCCCGATGGCCGCCGATGTGGACCAGGTACGCACCATCGTCGCCGACGAGGTCGCGGCCTTCGGCGCCGCCCAGCGCGCCGCCCACATCACCCCGACCGTCGTCGCCCTGCGCACGATGGCCGCCGGAGTGGTCGCGGGCGAGATCGCGCGGCTCGACGGACGCCTCCCCGACCTGGACGAGAAGCAGCGCGCCGAGATCACGCAGACCGTGCGCCGCGTCGTCGACAAGCTCCTGCACGCGCCCACCGTGCGGGTCAAGCAGCTCGCCAGCGAGCCCGGCGGCGCCGGGTACGCCGATGCGCTGCGGGAACTCTTCGACCTCGACCCGCAGACGGTCGCCGCCGTCTCCCGGGCAGACCTGAACGACCCGAATCGAGGGCGGTCATGACCGACAACTCACCCCTGGGCGCGGGGGCCACCAAGCCGCTGAGGCTGGGGACCCGGCGCAGCAAGCTCGCCATGGCGCAGTCCGGCCTCGTCGCCGACGCGGTCAGCGAGGTGACCGGGCGCGCCGTCGAGCTCGTCGAGATCACCACGTACGGCGACACCTCCCGGGAGCACCTCGCGCAGATCGGCGGCACCGGCGTGTTCGTCGCGGCGCTGCGCGACGCGCTGCTGCGCGGCGAGGTGGACTTCGCCGTCCACTCGCTCAAGGACCTGCCGACCGCCCAGCCCGAGGGCCTCGTGCTGGCCGCCGTACCGGTGCGCGAGGACCCGCGCGACGTACTGGTGGCGCGGGACGGGCTGACCTTCGAGCAGCTGCCGTCCGGTGCCCGCGTAGGCACCGGCTCGCCGCGCCGCATGGCGCAGCTCAACGCGTACGCCCGTAACCACGGCCTCGACATCGAGACCGTGCCGATCCGGGGGAACGTCGATACGCGTATCGGATTTGTACGAAGCGGGGAGCTGGACGCGGTGGTACTCGCCGCGGCCGGGCTCAGCCGCCTCGGCCGGATCGGTGAGGTGACCGACTTCCTGTCGGTCGACACCGTCCTGCCCGCTCCCGGCCAGGGAGCACTGGCGATCGAATGCGCTGCGACCAGCGCAGACCTCGCCGCCGCGCTCGCCGAGCTCGACGACCCGTACACCCGGGCCGCCGTGACCGCCGAGCGTGCCCTGCTCGCCGCCCTGGAGGCCGGTTGCTCCGCACCTGTGGGTGCGCTGGCCGACCTCCTGGTCGACGGACAGGCTGTCAACGAACTGCGCCTGCGCGGTGTCGTCGGTTCCACCGACGGTTCCTCGCTGGTACAGATGTCCACCACCGGTCCCGTCCCCACGTCGCACGACGACGCGGCGGCCCTCGGTCGCGAACTCGCGGCCGAGATGCTCGCCAAGGGTGCGGCCGGTCTTATGGGGGAGCGAGCACTTTGAGCCCCACCGGCCACGCCGCATCCGACTTTCCGGCCCTGTCCGCACAAGGGCACGTCACCTTCCTCGGCGCCGGTCCCGGCGACCCGGGACTGCTGACTCTGCGCGCTGTCGAGGCGCTCGCGAGCGCGGACGTCCTTGTCGCCGAGCCGGACGTTCTCGGCGTCGTTCGCTGCCATGCGCGGGCAGGCGTAAGCACGCCTGAGCTGACGGTTGTTGACGCGCAGTCAACAGCCGCCGGTGTTCCCGTTCTCAGGGATGCGGTCAATCTTGTCATGGAGGCAGCGAAGGGCGGCAGGCGGGTCGTCCGTGCCGTCCTGGGCGACCCGGGACTGGACGGGAACGCCGGCGCCGAGATGGTCGCCTGCGTCACCGCCGGTATCCCCTTCGAGGTCGTGCCGGGTGTCGCCAACGCCGTGGGCGTGCCCGCGTACGCCGGTGTGCCGCTGCGTGACGCGCAGGGCGCCGACGTCCGGTTCGTCGACGCCCGTACCGCCTCGGACCGCTGCTGGACCGAGGTCGGCGCGAGCGATGCCACGGCCGTCGTCTCGACGACCCTCGACTCGGTGGCCTCGGCCGCCGGTGAACTGGTCTCGGCGGGCCGCAAGCCCGACACCCCGCTGACCGTGACGGTGGCCGGTACGACCACCCGCCAGCGCACCTGGACGGCGACCCTCGGGACGATCGCCCAGGTCCTGAAGCAGGCGAAGGTCCTCCCGTCGCCGGACGGGCACCAGCCCGTCATAGCCGTGGTCGGTGAGCGCAGCTCCGCAGCCCAGCACGACCAGCTCGCGTGGTTCGAGTCCAAGCCGCTCTTCGGCTGGAAGGTGCTCGTCCCGCGTACCAAGGAGCAGGCTGCGTCGCTCTCCGACCAGCTTCGTTCGTACGGTGCCGTGCCGTACGAGGTTCCGACGATCGCCGTCGAGCCGCCTCGTACGCCCCAGCAGATGGAGCGCGCGGTCAAGGGCCTGGTCACGGGCCGCTACGAGTGGATCGCCTTCACCAGCGTCAACGCCGTGAAGGCAGTCCGGGAGAAGTTCGAGGAGTACGGGCTGGACGCCCGTGCCTTTGCCGGGATCAAGGTCGCGGCAGTCGGCGAGCAGACCGCCGCCGCGCTCGTCGACTTCGGTGTGAAGCCGGATCTGGTGCCGTCCGGTGAGCAGTCCGCCGCCGGTCTGCTGGAGGACTGGCCGCCGTACGACCCGGTCTTCGACCCGATCGACCGTGTCTTCCTGCCGCGCGCCGACATCGCCACCGAGACGCTGGTGGCCGGGCTCATCGAGCTGGGCTGGGAGGTCGACGACGTCACCGCGTACCGCACGGTCCGCGCCTCGCCGCCGCCCGCCGACACGCGTGAAGCCATCAAGGGCGGCGGCTTCGACGCGGTGCTCTTCACCTCGTCGTCGACCGTACGGAACCTCGTCGGCATCGCGGGCAAGCCGCACAACGTGACGGTCATCGCGTGTATCGGCCCGGCGACGGCCAAGACCGCCGAGGAGCACGGCCTGCGCGTCGACGTCCTGTCGCCGGAGCCTTCGGTGCACAAGCTGGCCGAGGCCCTCGCCGAGTTCGGTGCGCAGCGCCGGGAGGCGGCGAAGGAGGCCGGTGACCCGGTGACGCGGCCGAGCGAGCGGCGTCCCGGTGCGCGGCGGCGTCGTACGACGACCTGATCGGCCCGGTTGACGGTGTCAGGGGTCCGGCTGCTTCGGCGGCCGGGCCCCTGCCCGTTTTTCCGGCACGGGTGTCGGTAAGACGGTGATGTGTACGGGTCTAGTCTCGAAGCATGACTGTGTACGGAAACTTCCCCGGCTCCCGCCCCCGGCGGCTGCGGACGACCCCGGCGATGCGGCGCATGGTCGCCGAGACACGGCTCGACCCGGCGAATCTGATCCTGCCCGCGTTCGTACGCGAGGGTGTCGACGCGCCCGTCGCCATCTCGGCCATGCCCGGCGTCCAGCAGCACACCCTGGACACCCTGCGGAAGGCCGCCGTCGAGGCGGTGTCGGCCGGGGTCTCCGGGATCATGCTCTTCGGCGTTCCCGCGGACGAGAAGAAGGACGCCCGGGGCACGGCGGGCACGGACCCGGACGGCATCCTTCAGGTCGCTCTGCGCGCGGTGCGCGAGGAGGTCGGTGACGATCTCGTCGTCATGTCGGACCTGTGCCTGGACGAGTACACCGACCACGGCCACTGTGGCGTGCTGACCGCCGACGGCCGCGTCGACAACGACGTGACGCTGGAGCGGTACGCCGAGATGGCCCAGGTCCAGGCCGACGCGGGCGCCCATGTGGTCGGCCCCAGCGGCATGATGGACGGCCAGGTCGGCGTCATCCGCGACGCGCTCGACCAGACGGGCCACGAGGACGTCTCGATCCTCGCCTACACGGTGAAGTACTCGTCGGCGTTCTACGGGCCGTTCCGCGAGGCCGTCGGCTCCTCGCTCGAGGGCGACCGCAAGACGTACCAGCAGGACTCGGCGAACGCCCGTGAGTCCCTGCGCGAGCTGGCGCTCGACCTCGAGGAGGGCGCCGACATGGTCATGGTCAAGCCGGCCGGACCGTACCTCGACGTCCTCGCGAAGGTCGCCGACTCGGTGGACGTGCCGGTTGCCGCGTACCAGATCAGTGGTGAGTACGCGATGATCGAGGCCGCCGCCGAGAAGGGCTGGATCGACCGGGACGCGGCCATTCTGGAGAGCCTGACCGGCATTCGCCGGGCGGGTGCGCAGATGATCCTGACGTACTGGGCGACGGAGGTCGCACAGCGGCTGGGGCAGCGCTGAGCCCGGTCTCGTCGAAGTGGCCCGGCCCGTGGACTTCACTACGGGGCCGGGCCTTCGTGTGTGTGGGGGTCCTGGGCGCGGGACGAAACGGTGCCGGTTTTCCTCTTCGGCGTGTCCCTCCGGCGGACTGAGGCGGCCCAACCTCTTGACGGTCATCCGATGTATTTATAGCTTTCGGCGCGGTAGTCCCCTGTAATGCGGGAAAGTTGCGCACAGACATGGGATGCCTGGCTTCGTGGTACGTCAATCAGGCCTGACCGTCGATGAGGAGTGCCCGTGCGCACTGTCCCAGGTTCGTGTCCCAGCCGCCGAAACCCGGCCTCGGCGCTGACTGCCGTCGTGGCCACCGCCGCGCTGGGCGCCGGGCTGGCCGTACTGCCGGTCGTCCCCGCCTCCGCCCAGGGCAAGGGCGACGCAGCGGTCGTCTTCCACGTATCGCCCACCGGCAGCGACCGGGCCAAGGGATCGGCGGCGAAGCCGTTCCGGACACTGGAACGGGCCCAGAGGGCTGTGCGTACATTGCTGCGCAAGGGCGTGCGGGAGAGGAGACCGGTCGATGTCGTGGTGCACGGTGGTACGTACCGGCTGCGGTCCACGCTGAATTTCACCGCCGGCGACTCCGGTACCGCCAAGGCTCCGGTCCGGTACGTCGCGGCGCCCGGCGAACGCGTCGTCATCAGTGGCGGCCGTTCGCTCGCACCTCGCTGGAGGTCCTACTCCGGCACGGTCAAGGTCGCGGACATCGGAGCCGGCCTCGACTTCGACGGGCTCTTCGTCGACGGGCAGCGGCAGACGCTCGCCCGCTACCCCGACTACGACCCGAGCACGGCGATCCTCGGCGGGTACGCGGCGGACGCCATCTCCCCCGAGCGCGTGGCTCGTTGGAAGAACCCGACGACGGCACTCGTACGCGGTCTGCACGACGGGATGTGGGGCGGGAACTCCTTCAAGGTCACCGGTGTGAAGGCGGACGGTACACCTGAGCTGGCCTGGGTCGGCGACAACAACCGGGGCAGCGGCCTGCACGCCGCGTACCGCATGGTCGAGAACGTCTTCGAGGAGCTCGACGCACCCGGCGAATGGTTCTACGACAAACCCGCCGGGAAGCTCTACTTCTATCCCCCGGCGGGCGTCGACCCCGCCCGCGCCCGTGTCGAGACGGCCGAGCAGAACGAACTGATCCGGGTGGCGGGCAACGGGCCGGGCGACGCCGTTCGCCATCTGACCTTCTCCGGCTTCACCTTCACCCAGACCCACCGCACGCTCTTCAACACGCCGTACGAGAAGCTCCAGCTCGGCGACTGGGCTCTCGCGCGAGCGGCAGCGGTCCATCTGAAGAACACCGAGAACGTCTCCGTACGCGACTCACACTTCGACCAGCTCGGCGGCAACGCGCTCCTGATCGACGGGTACAACAGCCACGACATCGTCTCGGGCAATGAGTTCAGCCACTCGGGGGCCTCCGACGTCGCGGTCATCGGCAACCCGGACGCGGTCCGAGAGCCCTCCACCTGGGACAGCATGCGCCGGACCATCAGCGACACCCGGCCCGGCCCGAAGACCGAGAACTACCCCCGCGACATCAGCATCCGCGACAACTACCTGCACGACAACGGACAGTTCGAGAAGCAGACCTCCGGCGTGCAGATTTCGATGAGCCGTCGCGTCAACGTCGACGGCAACACCCTTCACGACGGTCCCCGCGCCTGCATCGACATCAACGACGGCACCTGGGGCGGCCACCTCATCGAGAACAACGACATCTTCAACTGCGTCAAGGAGACGTCCGACCACGGCCCCTTCAACTCCTGGGGCCGGGACCGCTTCTGGCCGCTGGCCGCCGACGACGCGACGAAGAAGTCGTACGCGAAGCTGGACGCGATGGAGACCACCGTCATCCGCCACAACCGGATCCGGCACTCCTCGCACTGGGACATCGACCTCGACGACGGCAGCTCGAACTACCTCATCGAGGACAACCTGCTGCTCAACGGCGGGGTCAAGCTCCGCGAGGGCTTCCACCGGACCGTACGCAACAACGTCTTCGTCAACGGCGGCGCGCACTTCCACGTCTGGTTCGCGGACAGCGGCGATGCCGTAGAGAAGAACATTTTCATCACTGACACCCCCTACAGCCTGATCCAGGTCGACATGGCCAGGAGCAGGCCCGCCATCAACGACAACCTGTTCTGGAACAACGGCAAGGCCGTCCAGGGCGTCAACGACGCCTGGCGGGCGAACGGGCTGGACACCCGCTCGGTGATCGCCGACCCGAAGTTCACCGGCTCCTCTCCCTTCGTCGACCCGGCAAAGCTCGACTACACCGTCCAGTCCGACTCGCCCGCCCTGGCCCTCGGCTTCCACAACATCACGATGGACCGCTTCGGCAGGGCCGGTGCCCCCACCCCGCCGCCGCTCACCTGGCCCACGGAGACCCCCGACACCGACACCCTCGACGCCCTTCCGGAGCCGCTGCTGGGCGTGCCGGTGACGCGGATCTACTCCGACGCGATCAAGTCCGCCACGGGGCTGACCGACACCGACGGTCTGCATCTGGCCTCCGTGCCGAGCACCTCGGAGGCGTACCGGCAGGGGCTGCGCGCCAATGACGTCATCCGGGAGATCGACGGCCGGCCGGTCACCGACCGCAACAGTTTCTGGCTCGTGTACAACCAGGCCGCGCCCGGCGCCGATGTCCCGCTGAAGGTCTGGCGCAATCAGTCGTCCGCCCAGGTGACCGTGCGCAAGCCCACCGGAGTCCAACAGATCAACAACACCTCCGGCGTCGTCTATACCGGCACCGGCTGGGACTGGAAGAACAGGTTCCGGGGCGGCGCGGGCGGCTGGGCCGACGATGTGCACGCCACCCAGGTCAAGGGGGACTCCTTCGAGCTCGCCTTCAACGGGACCGCGATCGATCTCCTCACCCAGGTCAACACCGATGAGGGCGAGATCGAGCTCTTCCTCGACGGCCGGTCCGTCGGCACGATCGACACCTACAACGCCACGCGCGTGCATCAGAAGACCGTCTTCAGCAGGACCGGGCTGGCCCCGGGGGCGCACACCCTCAGGGGTGTCATGAAGACGGGCGACTACATGATCGTGGACAGTTTCACGATCGGGTAGCGGACGCCTGCCCTACGCATCGGGCTTCCGGCCCCACGCCGTCAGGATGCGGGCCGCCGCACGGCCGAGGTCGCGGTCCTGGGTGAGGGCGCGCAGCACGTCGGTACGGGCATCGCTCGGGCCCGCCTCCGCGACGGCGGCCAGGGCGTTGTCCCGTACGAGGGGGTCCTCGTCCGGTTCCAGGGAGGCGGCCAGGGCCTCATGGACCGCCGGTTCGTCGGCGTAGGGGCCGAGCGCCTCGGCCGCGTACTGGCGGACCAGGTCCTCCTCGGGGTCGTTCAGGGCGGCCAGCAGGGCGCGGGCGGCGGTGCGGGCGGTGGCCGGGTCCGACGGGGGCCAAAGGCGCGGGGTCGTGGCGGCCTCGACGCGGGCGAGGTCGTACTCCTGCGGGTCTGCGACGACCGCGATCAGGAAGGGCAGCGCGTCGGGGGTGTCGTTCAGTTCCGCGACGATCTCGCGCTTGCGGTCGCTGGAGGCGGGCAGGGCGCGGAACTCCTCGATGAGGTGGTGGGGGTGGTCCGGGCTCGGGGCCGGGGGCATGCTGAGTTCCTCTCGGGGACGTCGGGCCGGGGCCGCAAACGTTACGTATGCGTCGAACGTCGCGCTGGGGGGCCGGCGCTCGATACCCGGGCCTCGGACTCCGAGACCCGGGTTTCGAGACCCGGGCGTATCGGTTCACTCGTGCGGGGGACGAGGCGGGGCGGTGGCCGAGCGTTGAGCTTCGGGATCCGGGCGTCGGGATGCGAGCTCCGGGATTCGGGTTCCGGGATTCGAGCGGCTTCTGTAACCGGTAGGCAGGTAAGGGGGGTTGGGAAAACCTCCCCACCTCCCTGACCCGTCACGGCCAGCAAGTATGACTAATCGTGACCGACTTGCAGCGTGGCGTTGTGACTGCTTACGGTGCGAGAACTAAACGACCCCGACGCGGTGTTAGCAGCACCGTGCCGGGGTCTCACCCCAAGATCGAAAAGAGCGATCTCGTGGCTACCCAGAACTTTAGCCCTGCCCTGTGCGCGCCCGCATCCTCGCTCCCGTACCCGATGGCCAAGCCCGGTTACGGCAAGCGGTCCGCCCCGGACCAACAGCCCCGTCGCGCCGACGACTTCGCGCTGCTGCCCGAGCGGGAGCGGTATGTCGCCGGGTTTGTCGACCACCTGCCCGACGGCGCGGCGATGAATGTGAAGGCCCTGGCCAAGCAGCTGCCGCTCTACGGGCAGCAAGCCGTCAGCAGTGCCCTGACCGCCCTGTCGGTGGCCGGTCACCTGCGTCGTGTGCGTCGCCTGGTGGGCGAGGGCGACCAGGTTCGGTGGGTCTTCCGCACGTTCTGGTCCCGCACCGCGCGCGACAACGAATGGTGGGCCGACTACCTTGCCGCCGAGGACAACCGGGCCGGGGCTGAGGGTGAGCCTGAACCGCCGACGACCACATTCCCGTCGCGCTGGGCTCTCACGGAGTCCCCGGTTCCGGCACCTGGGGCCGCTGCCGACGAGTCGCTTCCGGCCCCCGTGCCGGTCACAGCGCCCCAGCCCGAAGCGGGGCCCGCACTCTCCGAACCTGCCGCACTTTCGCGGCCGAACCCGGGCTGCCCCTTGCCGGAGCACCCGTCGCCCGCGTACCTGGCCCTGGCGCAACTCGGGCGCCTGGACCACAGGGTGGCCCTGTCCGCCGCTGACTGCGAGGCGCTGGAGGGACGCGCCACCGAATGGCTTGCACGCGGCGTGAGTACGGACTACCTCACCCAGGCCCTCACCGCCGGACTTCCCGCTCAGGTCGACTCGCCCGTCGGTTTCCTGCGCCGTCGGCTCAACGACAAGATCCCACCCGCCTTGCCCGCCGCCCCGGAAGCCCCCGTCGTCCCTGCCCACCGCGTCATGGTCGAGTGCACCCAGTGCGGCACCCCCGGCCGCCCCGACGCGCTTCCCGACGGGCTCTGCCGCCCCTGCCGCCAGGCCGCCCACGGCTCAGCCGTCACCCCGGATGCCGTCACCGAGCCCGCGATCGAACGTGATGTCCGCGCCTACGTGAGCGAACTTCGCGACCTGCTCAAGGTCCCGTGACGCCGCAGCTGTCCGAGCGGCAGCGGTACGCCTCCGGGGACTCAGGGCCAGTCGACCAGAGCCATGAATGTCACCCACGCGACGAACACCGTGCCGGGTGCGAGCACGGCGAGCGCGAGACTGGCCGGCGGCCTGCGCCTGCTGAACATCCAGCTCGCGACCAGCGCGATCAGCGCCACCACCAGGCCGCAGACGAACACCGTCCACGCGGCAGGGAAACTCGCATCGAACCGGTGGGCTTCTGCTTCAGCGCAGTAGTCGCAGGATATCGGCGACAACATGACGTGGACCAGGGCGAAGAACGCGAGCGGAAGCGTCACGATCGTGGAGATCAGCGAGGCGACCCAGGTGTGCGGTGGGCGGGTGCTCGTGACTGTCTCGGGCATGTGTACGAGTCAACTCGGCACCCGTGAGCGCCACATGAGTTGTCGTACTCAGTCCCACCGGAACGACCATGTGTGTCCTGGTTCAGCAATGCCTTCTCGGCGTAGGCCTCCAGGGTGGTCAGCGAGGACTGGTCGATGTTGTCCGGGCAGAACGCGAAGTGCTCGGCGGCCAGGGCCCGCGTCGCCGCCGGTATGTCAGCGCTGCGGCTGCGGGGACCAGAGCCACCCGCAGCCGGGCCAACGGCTCGCCCGGATCGGCGAATTGGTCGGCGACCGCGGCCGCGAGTGCGTCCGGGGCATCGGGGCTGGACATGGACGGGGTGGGCGCCATGCCCGGCCACTCGCTTTCCGTGTCGAGTTCGTCGGGTGCGTTCGCCTCCCAGAACTCGCTGAGCACGGCCTCGGCGTCGTGGTCGCCCGGGTACGTCATCATGGCCGTGGTGGCATGGCATCCAGTTCTCGGTGTTCGAGGCCGCACTCCGGCGTGGGTCGGTACTCGTCTCCGTAGAGACAACGGGCATGCGCCGTCAGGGTGCTGTGCATGCCCTGGAGCCTACGATGCCTTAATCCGCCGGACAGAACCTAACACCGGCCCCTACTAGGGCTGTTCGTTGGCCCACGGTCCGACCCAGGATTCGTCCCGCAGCTTCCGTGCCTCCATGTATTTGTGGGTGAGGTGCCCGTCGAGCCATGCCTGGATCCACTGGGGGAAGGTCAGGTCAAGTTTGTGGCGGTCGCCTTCCTCCCACCACCACATCTGGCCCTCGGGATGACGGCAGTCGAGCAGCGCCCACATCGCGCAGCCGAAGTCGCAGAAGAACAGCACGCCCGGCGGCGGGGCGGGCGGATCCTCCGGGGCCAGCTCGGCGTTCAGGTAGTCGAGATAGCCGTTGAACACACCCAGCTCCTCGTCGTGCAGGGGCGAGAAACCATCGAACGGACCGACGCCGCCGTCGGCGATCTCCAGGTAAAGGCGACGGACCAGCGGCGGTAGCCGAAAGCCGGTAGTGCGCTCCGCATCCTCAACCGTGTCCAGCGCGGCGGGTTCGGGTGTCGTCAAAGTTGAGGTCAAGTCGGTGGGCTGTCCCGCCTTCACGCGAGCGCGGACGGCCTCGAACAGTTCGTCATCAGTCACTGAGCGATCTTCGTGCGTGGGTGGGGGAGCTGGCTAGGGTCTGTCCGGCGGGATCAGGCCGGAGACGGGTGGCCGTCACCTTCTGTGTGCAGATGGGCGTGCCAGGGCCCGCAACCGCGGCAAGATCCGCCGGACAGGCCCTAGTCCCACCAGAAGGACCAGGTCTCCTGGTTCAGCAGCATCTTCTCGGCGTAGACGTCCAGGTCGTACGGCGGGTTCTGATCGATGTTGTCCGGGCAGAACGCGAAGTGCTCGGCGGCGAGCGCCCGTGCCTCCGCCAGGGTGGTGGGCGGCCGTCCGACCGAGACGGTCAGGGTGTCGAAGCCGATCACTACGACCCGTATGCCGAAGCGGTCCTCCCAGGAGCGGAGCACGGCACAGAGCCGGGCCACGTCGTCCTCGTAGTTGACCGGGCCCGACCAGCCGATCGCCGCCGGGATGTCCGCACTGCGCCGGGCCGGGACGAGCGCCGCCCGTGTGCCGGGGAACCAGCCGTCCGGGCCGGTGCACTCGTCCGCGATCTCGACCGCCAGGTGGTCCGGGTTGTCGGGCCCGTCGGCGGCCGGGGAGGGCGCCAGGCCCGGCCATTCGCCGTCGGCGGCGTCGAGTTCTTCGGGCGCGCAGTCCGCCCAGTACTCGCCGAGCACCTCCTCGGCGTCGTGATCACCCGGGTATGACGTCCTGTCCGGGTCGAGGTCCCAGGTGTCGGGCCACTGGTCGCGTCTCCCGCCGTCGATCAGTACGGGAAGCAGCCCGACCGGCCGTCCCGCATCGCGCAGCCCGGCCCACGTCCCGGGGGACGCGGGCTCGTCGGCGTACCAGAGCAGCGGTTCGTGCCAGGTGCCGTCGATCGTGACGTCCACCAGTGAGCCGGGAGGGAGTTGAAGCCCTGACGTGGCCAGGGACGGGAGCGGGTTCGGGAGCGTCGCCATGACCGCGACTCTAGACGCGGCCACTGACAGCGGTGGGGCGCGGCCGGTGGCGCGGGCCTTGGACTACGGGTGTGCGCGAACGACGGCGAACGCGGTGCGCGCCGTGGTGCCGTCGGGCAGCGGCGCGTCTGCGGTGATGTGGCCGAGTGCCTGCCCCTCGATGTCCTGGCCGGGCTGGAGAACGCGGTTGATGTGGATGGTCAGCCGGCGTCCGTCGGCCGTCTCCACCAGGATGTCCGTACCGCTCGGGTCGTCGGTCACGGTCGTGGAGGCGATCGCCGCCCTGGCTCCGGTCTCCGCGAACCAACCGGTGACGGACGGGTCGGGGGTGTCGCTCATGCCCTGCATCTGCGGCTCGGCCTCGCCGACGATCAGCGCGAACAGCTGGGCGACGAGGACCGGGTCACGCGTCCCGTCGTACACCCACCGCTTCCCCAGCACCCCGTGCTCGGTCGTGCCGATGAGCGCTTCGTCGGCACCCGGGATCGGTGCGCCGCGATAGCTGAACGGCACGTGATACGTGACCGATTGGTCGCCCGAGGTGTCGGTGGCCGCCATGAACTCGATGCCGACCTCGCCCTCCGGGTCGTCCAGGCGGAATCCGCCGGTCCTGGCCAGCTCGGGCTGCTGCCCCGACTTGCCGCGGTACCAGGGCTGCGCGGGCAGCCAGGAGGCGAGGAGTTCCAGTTTGGTGGGCGTCAGGGTGGTGTGGTGGATGACAGCCATGGCGGTGGTATCCCTCCGGTGGGCTCAGACGAGTCGCCGGTCGGCGGCGAAACCGGCGAAGGCCGTCCAGGTGGCGGGCGCGACGGTGAGGCTGGGGCCGTTGGGGTTCTTGGAGTCGCGGATGTGGATGGCGGTGGGGTGTGCGGCGATCTCGACGCAGGCGCCGCCTTCGCTGCCGCTGTAGCTCGACTTGCGCCATTCGTAGGCGACTTCGAGGCACTGTCCGCCCTCATCGCCGCTGTAGCTGGACTTGAACCACTCACGTGCGGTGCTGCTCATAGCTCTCCCAGCAGACGGTCCAACAGGCCCACGGTGTCTTCGGGGCTGAGGGCCTGAGCTCGCAGCATCGCATATTTCTGGGCGAGGATGCTGACCTCGTCGGGGTCGGAGACGAGCAAGCTGCCGCGCTGCGTCTCGGAGTAGGCGACGTGCTGGAAGTCCGGTGTCTCCAGCAGGATGAAGGGGCCGTCGAGTCCGGCGTGGGTGCGGCTGTTCAGCGGCAGGACCTGGAGACAGATGCCGGGGAGCGCGGCACACGTCCGAAGGTGGCGTAGCTGCTCCGCATACCCCTCGTTGTCCAGGAGTTGAAGCATCAGGACCGGTTCCCAGACGACGAAGCTGATGGTCGGGGGCGTGGTGCGGTGCAGAATCTCCTGACGCTCAAGGCGGCCCGCGGTCTGGATGGCGATCTCGTCCTCGCCGAAGACCGGTACGCGGTTGCGGAAGACGGCTCGGGCGTAAGGCTCCGTCTGGAGGAGTCCGGGGAGCACCTGGTTGTCGTACCAGGACAGTGCCAGGGCTTCCCGTTCCAGGTCCAGGTACTGCTCGACCCACGCCGGGATCAGGTCCACCTCCGGCATGTTGCCCACCGCCGTCTCCAGCGCCCCCTTGGTCTCCAGCAACTCGTCCAATCGACGTGCCAGTTCCGGCAACAGCGCACGTCTGCCCTGCTCGATCGAGGCGATCGTCTCCACCTGGTGGCCCACCCGGTCCGCGAGCTGGGCCTGGGTCAGGCCGGCCGCGACGCGGAACACGCCGACCAGTTTGCCCACGAGTTTCATTGCCGACGCGTTCTTGCGCTGCCGCTTCCTGGGGTGCATACGGATCGAACTCCCACCTACATGCGTACGTCACGCGCGCACGGCCCGTACAAGAAATCTGTACGGGTGCGCATACTGCGGCAGCGTAGTAACAGAGTGTGACTCTCGTCCCATGAACGAGACGATGCAACTCTCGCTGCTGCGTGAGCGGTTCTACCGGCGTGAGCGCCGATCGGTGTCTGCCGCGAGAGAGTTCGTACGGGGAGCGGTCGCCGACTGGGGGTTCGGTGCGCGGCTGGATGACGTACTGCTGTGTGTGAGCGAGCTGGCCACGAATGCGCTGGTGCACGGGGTGCCGCCGGGGCGGGGGTATCTGGTGCGGCTGCTGTTGCGTGAGGAGGGGCGGTTGATGCGGGTGGAGGTCCACGACAGCGGGGACGGGCAGCCGGGCGTGCGGGATCCGGACGGGGAGTCGGGGCGCGGGCTGGTGATCGTGGCAGCGCTGGCGGATGTGTGGGGGGTCGGGGAGCGGAACCCGGGCAAGATCGTGTGGTGCGAGTTCGGTCAGGGCTCCTGCTCGGGCGTGGCGAACTCGACGGCCTCCCGGACATCCGCTTCGGGGTCCTGGGAGAGGCGTTGAAGGAGCACGCCGACGCCCGGTGCCGACCAGTGGGCGACCGCCTCGACCAGGGCCACGCGGACCTGTGGGTCCGGGTGGTCCGCGAGGTGGGCCAGTTGGTCGACCGGTCCGCGTCGGCGCATCCCGAACCAGCGGAGCGTCTCGGTTAGTTGGGCCGGGTCGCCGGGGTTTCCCGCTGCGGCGATCCGGCGGAGGAGGACCGGGGAGGCGGGGGCGGGGCCGTCGAGGGGGTGCGGGCGGCGTTGCCGCAGGCGTTGTGAGCCGTATTCGCCGCGTATCCGGCAACCGAAGCAGGTGCAGGGCGTCTTGCCGTTCGAGTCGGGGAAGTACCGCCAGCCGGTGACCTGGCTGACCATCCGGATGCGGTGCACTTCGCGCCTGGTGACGGTCCTGGGGACGAACACTTCCCAGCCGCGCGGGTCGTCCAGGGCAGCGACGCGGCGGACGGCTTCGGCGGCTGTGGTGATTCCGGGGTCGGCGTTGTAGCGGCCCACGGTGACGGGTTCGTCGTCCGGCAGGCGGATGTGCACGGCTACGAGACCGCGTGGGCCGCCGCGCCTGGCCAGTTCGCGCAGCCACTGGTGCGTGAGGGTGTACGAGGGCAGGACGGGGAAGCAGTAGAGGCCCCGTGGCAGTGATGCTTCGCGGCCGTGGCTGACGGCCCGTATCCCGGAACGGCGGATGCGCGCCGCGTTCGCCGAGGGTGTCAGGTGTACGAACATCGCCATGCGGCCGATGCTAGTGCCCCTCCCGGCAAGCTTTGCCCCGTCGCAAACATTGCCGGTCACGGCGCTGGAGCGTGATTCTTTGATGGGTTGGTCAGTTGATCGGATGTGCTGCTGAACAGAAAAATCCGGTGGTCCCGACTTGAAAGCACCCATAGCATCCGCCCATGACCGAAGACACCGGGATCGCGGGCAACGAGCATGACGCAGAGGCTGAAAGGGAACTTTCCTGGCGAGCCAAGTCTGTCGGTCTCGCGGCAGTCGACATAGACGACGCCGAGCTCTTGCACGGCTGGCGGTCCGACCCGGTAACCGCCTATGAAATCGGCATCTGGCCGCGCTCCCTCACCGCGATGCGCGAGCGCATCGAGCGCGACAGTGACGACGATCGCGACGACTTCCTCATCCTGCTCCCTGACAGCACCCCTATCGGACATATTGCACTGAGCGGCCAGAACATCGTCAACGGCACAGCACAGGTCGAGCTGATGGTGGCCCCTCAGCATCGCGGGCACGGCCACGGCACCGACGCCCTCGACGCGCTGGTGGACCTGGCGTTCGGCGAACTCCCCATGCACCGCCTCACGGCAGAGACCCACACTGACAACGCCCCCGCCCTCGCTGTCCTCGCCAAATCCGGCTTCGTACACGAAGGCATCAGCCGCGCCGCCTGTCTCCATCGCGGCCGCCGCCACGACCTCGCCGTGTTCTCACTACTCCGCCCCGAATGGGAAGCGCTGAACCGCCCTCGCGCCTGGGATGCCTGATCAGACGGAGAGCCCTTGCCCGGCTCCCAGCCCAGCTCGGCGCGACACCCCTCAGAGCATCGATGAACTGGGGCAGGACGGATCGGTGGTCTTGTCTCCGCTGCGGCGACGTACGAGGGCGGCGAACCGTGCGGCCGTGCGGTTTCTGCGGGCGTCATGAATCCGAGGGATCTGTGCAGGAGTTCTGCAGGATGGACTCCTCGGACGGCAGGTAGTCCGTTGCCCAGCTCGTGTTGTTCTCTATGGCCTGGGGCAGCGACGTTCTGAGGTCTTCCAGCCAGTCATTGCTGCCCACATAGTCCTTGACGATCTCCAGCAGCCGGGCACAGTCGTCGCGATGCTTCTTGGGCAGAGCGATGCCGTACATCTGGGTGGGACCGAAGGTGAGGTCCGGGAGGACATGCAGCCCCTCCGAGGCGTGCTGATCAGCGAAACCGTAGAGGATGAGCTGATCGGTGGACATGGCGACGGGGCGGGTCTCCTCCGGGCCGTTGAGCATGGCTTTGATGCACTGCGACGCGGTGTCCTTCTCGACCGGGATGCCAATGTTCAGCTGTCTGAGCAATGTGGCGGAAGTCGTGCCCTTGTACGTGCAGATCGGCTTGTCCTTGAGATCCGACAGGCCCTTGATGCCCGAGGACTTGCCGACCAGGATGCCTTGCTGGTTCTTGAGATAGGGGCCGACGAAGTCGATCGCTTCCATTCGGACCGATGTGATCGAGAACGTCGCGATGACCAGGTCGTTCTTCTTGGTCTTGGTCAGCGAGGGGATCCGGTCGGCGGAGGAGACGTACCGCTCGGCCATATCGACGCCCAGCTTGTCGGTGATCCGCTTGCCGACGCGGTAGTCGAAGCCGGTGGTGTGGTATTCCGGTGCGTCTCCCGTGCCGGGCTGGTCGCTCTTGAAGCCGATGTTGATCCGGTCCTTGCCGAGGAAGGTGGGCTCGGGCGCCTGTGAGCAGGCTGCCGCGGTGAGCGCGAGGCTCGCTGCCAGGGCGGCGAGCCAGGTGTGCCGGCGTCGCATATGTCTCCTTGACCAGTCGTGTTCAGTCATGCAGAACGGCTTCGGCCGCCGACACGTCCATCCGGCAGTCCTCACCGGTTCTGAGCGTGATGGAGAACCGGGCGGGGGTGTCGCGGACCGGCAGTTCGTGCCGGGTGTTGAGTCCGGAGGCGTCATCTGTCCCGCCGTCGGGGCCGGGCAGGACGAAGCGGGTGTCGGGCCGGCATCGCTGGACGTCGCCCGCGCCCCTGGCCTCGTCGGCGTCGAGAGCGAGCCTCAGCCGGCCGCGGGGTGGCCCGTCCTTGATCACGACGACGAACTGCTCCCCGTCCGTCAGGTTCTTCGAAGGCGTGAGGGTGATCCGGCCCATGACATCGACCTCTCCGTGCTCCCGCAGGTCCTCCATCGCCAGACAGCCGAGGACCGCGATGACGACCGACACCCAGGAGACCGCCGCGCGCGCCGCCCGGGACCAGTCGACACCGACGGTGGCCCGGAGGAACGCGATCAGGAACGACACCAGCAACACCGCGTACACCGGCAGGAACTGGGCACGGGGGCCCTCCGGTTCACGGGCCAGCGCGATGACGAGCGAGAGAAAGACGAGCGCACTGGGCACCCAGTTCCACACGAGTGAGCGGTGATCGCGCTCCCGGCTGCTCGTCCCGATGAAGAGGGGGTTGCCGATGATCTGCCCGATCCCGGGCCCTCCTCCGGTCCCACCCGTGCCGATGTTGTGCTGGGATCCGGGCTGTTGCCGGCTCATGGCCGGTCGTTCCCGCCCCGCGCCGTGCCGAACTGGACGTTGCCGATGATCTGCCCGATCCCGGCCCCTCCGCCCGTCCCGCCCGTACCGATGTTGACGGTGGTACTGGGGGTGGCGGCGCGTGCGATGCGCTCGATGTGCTCGGTGAGGGACGCCGCGCTCCGGTCGCCGTCCGGCGCGTCGTACCACTCGGCGAGCGCGGTCGCGAGGGCCGTGTGCTCGGCGGGGGGCAGCGCGCGGATGGTGTCGGCCTCGGCGGTGTCCGGCGTGCGGTCCAGCGCCCGGCCGAGCAGGGCGCGGCCCCGCTCCACGATTCCGTCGGCCGCGCGGTCCTGCGCGGCGGCGAGTACGGACTGGCCGAACGAAGCGAGCGCGGTAGCCAGATAGGGGCCAAGCTGTGCGGCTTGGTTGAGGAGTTCGGACATGCTCATAGCCTCCTGTGTTTAAGTCGATGCTATCCGTAACCAGCCTGCGAGGATGGAGACTTGGCCCGGTGTCATGTCGGGGCGCCGGGCATTTGCCGAGGGGTACCTCGTCGACGACTGGATCCGCGGCGACCCCGGCGACGTCGGGACGGTGGGGCGGGACGGATTCACCTTCCGGTTCGGCGAGTCCAGCGAGATGCACGACATGCTCCGCCTGCTGCGCGCTCACAACGCGGACGGTGGCCGGGTGCGGTGCGCCGGCCTGGACGTGCCGGGCTCGGGCGGTTCGGGACTTCCCGCGTTGCGCCTGGTGCGCGCGTACCTCGCGGCGCACCACCCCGGCCAGGCGCCCTTCGCCGACGCCGCGATCGAGGCGACCGCGCCCTACCGGAGCGCCAACACGGTGTGGCGCCCGAACGTTACTCCGAGCTGAGCGACGCGGTCCGCGCCACCGCCACCGCCACCGCCGCGCTGTCCAGGCTGCTGCTGCGGCTGGACGCACTGCGGCCCGGCCCCGACCCGCACCGGCACATGGTGGCCAGGCATCACGCGCTGGGTGCGCTGCGCATCGACGAGCAGTTGCGCGAACTGCTTGAGTACCGCGAGCCCGGTCTGCCCGAGCTGGTGCCCTCCTCCCGGGACGTGTACCAGGCGGAGACCGTGCACCTGCTGCGCGAGATCTGCGGTGCGGACGAGCGGATCGTACTGATGCTGCCAAGGACAAGTGATCCGCGGCACGTGAGCAAGGGCCCGCCCCCGGTGACGGCACCGGAAGCGGGCCCCGCGCGTGCTGAAGGATCAGTACATGAGGGCGTCGGCCATGTCGCTCTGCCAGTAGGTGACGAAGCCGTTGTCGCCCCAGGAGGTGCCGGCGGGGAGCGTCAGCTCGGCGGGGGCGCCCGTGGAGCCCTGGTTGCTCTTGCCGGTGAAGTACACCGTGAGGTGGGTGCCCTTGTGCAGCTCCTGCCCGTCGGGCTCACCGAACAGTCCGATGGAGGCGTAGGCGGACTGGCCCGGCGCAAGGGTGACCACGGCCTGCGGGATGCTGTCACGGAGGACCGGGAAGGCGGCCTGGGCGTCGTCGAAGCGGAGTGCCGGCGCGTGGTACGCGTAGCAGGGTACGGAGCCGGTGTTGGTCGCCGTGAGCAGCAGGTGGTTGATGGGGCGGCTCACCTTGCTGACGGTGACCTTGGTGTTCGAGCCGGTGCAGGTGACGGGGGAGCTGTTGCCGGTGCCCTTGTTGCCGGTGGCGCCGGTGTTGCTCTTCTGGCCGCCCGTGCCGGAGGTGGAGTCCTTGGAGTCGGCCGCCGTGTTCTTGGCGGGGGTGTTGGACGACGTGCCGCCGGTGTTCTTGGTGTCCTTGCCCGAGTCCGGCGCGGTGGCGGCCGGGGGCTGCTGGTCGGCGGTGCTCCCTGCCGGAGCCGCCGCTCCCGACTTGCCGTTGTCACCGCTGCCGTTGTCGCTGCAGGCGGTGAGCGAGAGGGCGGCCAGGAGGGCGGTCGCGGCGAGGACGGTGGTGCGGATGCGGTTGCTGCGCATGGTGGTGGTACTCCCCGTATGTGTTGGTGAGGTTGTTCAGTCAGTGATGGCAGATCAGGACCATGACGATCGTGGTCGACACGATCACTACGCCGATTGCCACGGCATCGATCAGCTCGATGCGGAGATGTGTTCGCACTGCGTCGTCCCGGTGGTCTCTGCGGTGTGGTCACAGACTGCGGGACGGCGGATTCCGGCCGCAACGCCGAACGGCCCATTGGGGAAGCTGGAATGCTTGCGCGTACTGTGACCTGGGCAGATTCCACGTCCCTGGAACGGTGTTCCGGGACGCACCAGGAGGGGGAACGCCGTAGTGGCGACGCCGGAGGCCGAGGAATTCGCGGCTCTGCTGAAGAAACTGAAGGACCGTTCGGGGCACAGCTACGGGGTTCTCGCCGGAAGACTGCACGTCAGCACATCGACGCTCCACCGGTACTGCAACGGTGACGCCGTACCCAATGAGTACGCGCCGGTGGAGCGGCTGGGTCGGCTGTGCGGGGCGAGCCCGGACGAGCTGGTGGAGCTGCACCGGCGGTGGATCGTGGCCGATGCGGCGAGACGGCGTCCTGCTTCCGTTCCCGATTCTGTTCCGGCTCCTGTTTCCGTTCCGGCTCCCGTTTCTGATTCCGAGTCTGTTCCCGAGCAGGCAGCCGCGGCTGAGGCTGTGGCTTCGCCCGAGGACCGGGACGGAGGCGAGGACAAGGACGGCCACACGCCCGCGCTCGAGGTCGTGATGGCCGGGGCGAGCCGGCCCCGGCGGTTCTGGTCCTCCCCGCGGGCGCGCGTCCTGCTCGCGGCCGTCGCCGTCGTCGCGCTCACCGTGCCCACCACGATCGTCCTCAGTAATCTCTCGGGCACGGACACCGGCGGCCTCAGCCGTGCTCCCGCCGTGGACGGCGTGGACAACGGCGTACCCGTACTGCCCAGTTACGGCGAGAGCGTCTCCGCGTCGCCCAGCAAACCGAATCCGTCGGGCAAGCCCGGCAAGTCCGGTGCCGCGACCACTCCGTCCCCGGGGCCGGGGGCCGCTTCCGCCTCAGCGTCCACCGGGCACAGCGCGGGACCGGGAGCAGGGCCGGGTGCGCAGACGGGTGGGGGCGTGCCGCTGAGCGCCACGATCAGCTCGTACAACTGGGAAGAGCCCTGCGGCAAGTACTACGTGCTGGACCAGAAACCGAACGACGTGCCTCCGCCACCCGCACCACAGGACACCCGCGGCTGGGCCAGGGCGCTCGGCGGGGTGGACGGCGGCAACCTGCTGCTCGAACTCACCGTGCAGGGGAAGTCGGGGCAGGCCGTCGTGCTGAACGGACTGCATGTGCGGACGCTGTCCCGGAAGGCGCCGCTGGCGTGGTCGGCGTACTCGATGGGGGAAGGCTGCGGGAGCGGCATCACACCGCAGTCCTTCGACGTCGACCTCGACGACACCCGGCCGACCCTCACCCCGGTGGCGGGGCAGCAGGGGGACGTGCGGGTGCCGCCGAAGGACTTCCCGTTCCGGGTGTCCTCCACCGATGTGGAGGTGTTCGACCTCAACGCACACGTCGAAGGGCACGACGTCAGCTGGTACCTGGAGCTGGAGTGGAGCAGCGGCGGCCGGGAGGGGACGCTGCGCATCGACGACGGCGGGAAGCCGTTCCGTACGAGCAGCATCAAGACGCGGCCGACGTACATGTACCGACACGACACGGCCCAGTGGGTGACCAAGGAGTAACGGTCACGGCCACTGGGCCGGTGCCTGCACGTGCGGACGGGGCTCAGAGGCGCTCGGGGGTCCTGATGCCGAGCAGCTCCATGCCCTGGTGCAGGGTGCGGGCGGTGAGGTCCGAGAGGAAGAGGCGGTTCTCGGCCACATCGCCCGGGACGTCGGACTTCAGCACCGGGCACTGGTCGTAGAACGTCGTGAAGAGCGACGACAGTTGGTAGAGGTACGAGGCCAGCTTGTGCGGCTCGTACGCGGCGGCGACCTCGGCCACGACCTCGCCGAACTGGTCCAGGTGCAGGCCCAGCGCGCGCTCGGCCGGGGCCAGCTCCAGCTCCGGGTGCGGCTGGGACTTCAGCTCGCCCGCCTTGCGCTTGATGGAGCGGGACCGGGCGTGCGCGTACTGGATGTACACGCTCGTGTCGCCGGTCAGCGACACCATCTGGTCCAGGTCGAACTTGTAGTCGCGGGCGGCCGACGTCGACAGGTCCGCGTACTTCACCGCGCCGATGCCGACCTGAGTGGCGCGCTCGGTGATCTCCTCGTCGGTCAGGTCCTTCGCCTTTTCGCGCACGACGGTGGATGCCCGGTCGATCGCCTCGTCCAGCAGGTCCTCCAGCCGGACCGTCTCGCCCTCACGGGTCTTGAACGGCTTGCCGTCCTTGCCGAGCACCGTGCCGAAGGCGAGATGCACGGCCTTGACGTCCTCGTTCAGCCAGCCGGCGCGGCGGGCCGTCTCGAAGACCATCTTGAAGTGCAGGGCCTGCCGCGCGTCCACCACGTACAGCAGGGTGGACGCCTTGAGGTTCTGCACCCGGTCGCGGATCGCGGAGAGGTCCGTCGCCGCGTAGCCGTAGCCGCCGTTCGACTTCTTGACGATCAGCGGCACCGGGTTGCCGTCCGTGCCCTTCACATCGTCGAAGAACACGCACAGCGCACCCTCGGAGCGGACGGCGACGCCCGACTCCTCCAGGATGCGGCAGGTCTCCTCCAGCATGGCGTTGTAGCCGGACTCGCCGACGATGTCGGGGTCGCGGATCTCCATGTCGAGCTTGTTGAAGACCGAGTAGAAGTAGATCTTCGACTCGTCGACGAAGCGCTGCCACAGGGAGAGGGTTTCCTCGTCACCGGCCTGGAGCGCGACGACCCGGTCCCGGGAGCGGGCCTTGAACTCCTCGTCGGAGTCGAAGAGCACCCGCGAGGCCTTGTAGAGCCGGTTCAGGGAGGACATGGCGGCTTCGCCGTCCGCCGCGCCGCCGTCGGTCTCGTGGTTCAGCTCGCCCGGGTGCTCGATCAGGTACTGGATGAGCATGCCGAACTGGGTGCCCCAGTCGCCGATGTGGTGCCGCCGGACCACGGTCTCGCCCGTGAACTCCAGGATCTGCGCCATCGCGGCACCGATCACCGCGGAACGGAGGTGGCCGACGTGCATCTCCTTGGCCACGTTCGGCTGCGCGAAGTCGATGACCGTGGTGCCCGCGGCGCTGTTGTACGGGACGCCGAGCCGGCCCTCGTCGTCCGCGTCACGCGCGGCGAGGGTCTCGATGATCGCCCTGTCGGAGAGCGTCACATTCAGGAAGCCGGGGCCGGAGACCTCGATCTCCTTGATCAGGCCGCCCGCCGGGATCGCGGCCGTGACCTGGGACGCCAGCTCGCGCGGGTTGCCCTTGAGCTTCTTGGCGAGGGCCAGGATGCCGTTGGCCTGGAAGTCGGCCCGGTCGCTTCGTCGCAGCAGCGGGTCCGCGGTGCCGGCATCCGGCAGCGCTGCCGTCAGGGCGTCCGCCAGCTGCTGCTGGAGCGTGGAAGCGAGGGAATTGACCGAGGCCATGGGCTGGCTGCCGTTTCCGTAGGGGTACAAGGGATCACACCCAGTATTCCACGGCGAGCAAAGCCGTTTTCGCGCTGCCGGTGGGACCTGGGAGAATGGGTGGCGCCCCTACCGAGTCCCACAAGGGTGTTCCTACGAGTCCTACAAGAGAGAAGGACGTGCAGACCGTGGCTCAGAGTCAGAGCAGCACCGAGACCGACTGGGTCTCCCGCTTCGCGGACGATGTCATCGCCGAATCGGAGCGTCGTGCGCCTGGCAAACCGGTCGTCGTCGCGTCCGGTCTCTCCCCGTCGGGCCCGATCCACCTGGGCAACCTCCGCGAGGTCATGACCCCGCACCTGGTCGCCGACGAGATCCGCCGCCGGGGATACACCGTCCGGCACCTGATCTCCTGGGACGACTACGACCGCTACCGCAAGGTTCCGAACGGTGTCCCGGGTGTCGACGAGTCCTGGGCCGAGCACATCGGCAAGCCGCTGACCTCGGTGCCCGCCCCGGCCGGGTCCACGTACCCGAACTGGGCCGAGCACTTCAAGGCCGCCATGACCGCCGCGCTGGACGAGCTGGGCGTCGAGTACGACGGCATCAGCCAGACCGAGCAGTACACGGCCGGCGTGTACCGCGAGCAGATCCTGCACGCGATGAGGCACCGCGCCGACATCGACGCCGTCCTCGACCGGTACCGGACGAAGAAGGACCCGGCGGCCGCGGGCAAGGGCAAGAAGCCGCAGCAGCAGAAGAAGGTCGACGAGGCCGAGCTGGAGGCCGAGGCGGGCTCCGGCGCGGCCGGCGAGGACGACGGCAGCGGCGGCGCGGCCGGCTACTTCCCGTACAAGCCCTACTGCGGCAACTGCGAGAAGGACCTCACGACCGTCACGTCGTACGACGACGACAGCACCGAGCTGAACTACACCTGCACGTTCTGCGGCTTCGCCGAGACCGTCCGGCTGAGCGAGTTCAACCGCGGGAAGCTGGTCTGGAAGGTCGACTGGCCGATGCGCTGGGCGTACGAAGGCGTGATCTTCGAGCCGAGCGGCGTGGACCACTCCTCGCCGGGCTCCTCGTTCGTCGTCGGCGGCCAGATCGTCCGCGAGGTCTTCGACGGCGTACAGCCGATCGGCCCGATGTACGCCTTCGTCGGCATCTCCGGCATGGCGAAGATGTCCTCCAGCAAGGGCGGCGTGCCGACCCCGGCCGACGCGCTGAAGATCATGGAGGCGCCGCTGCTGCGCTGGCTGTACGCGCGCCGCAAGCCCAACCAGTCCTTCAAGATCGCCTTCGACCAGGAGATCCAGCGGCTCTACGACGAGTGGGACTCGCTGGCGCGCAAGGTCGCGGACGGCTCGGTGCTGGCGGCCGATGCCGCCGCGTACGCGAGGGCCATCGGCACGGCCGCCGGTGAGCTGCCGCGTACGCCGCGCCCGCTGCCGTACCGCACGCTCGCTTCGGTCGTCGACATCACGGCCGGGCACGACGAGCAGACGCTGCGCATCCTGAGCGAGCTGGACCCGGAGAACCCGCTGACCGCGCTGGACGAGGCCCGGCCCCGGCTCGACCGCGCCGAGAACTGGATCACCAGCCAGGTCCCGGCCGAGGCCCGCACGATCGTCCGCGAAGAGCCGGACAAGGAGTTGCTCGGCTCGCTGGACGAGCAGGGCCGTCAGTCGCTGCGGCTGCTCCTGGAAGGGCTGGACTCGCACTGGTCGCTGGACGGGCTCACCACGCTGGTCTACGGCGTGCCGAAGATCCTGGCGGGCCTGGAGCCGGACGCCAAGCCGACGCCCGAGCTGAAGGCCGCTCAGCGGTCGTTCTTCGCGCTGCTGTACCGGCTGCTGGTCAGCCGGGACACGGGGCCGCGGCTGCCCACGCTGCTGCTGGCCGTGGGGGCGGACCGGGTGCGGAGGCTGCTGGGCGCGTAGGGGGTACTCGATACGGAGGGCCGTCACCCGGTGATTCGGGTGACGGCCCTTTGTCGTTGCCGGTTCCGTCCTCGAACGCCGGACGGGCCGGGCGGGGTCCTACGCGATGTGGTTCTCCGCCATCTCGTTGTCGAAGCGCTGCTTGAACCCCGGCAGGAGGCGGCGGAGCAGGGCCGCGCTGCGGGGGTGCCTGACGTTGTGGCCGTCCGAGAGGTGTATGTCGAGGACCTCCGCACTCGGGTAGTCCTGGTGCGCGTGCGTGTACGCGGTGAACACCTCGTACGCGATCTTGCTGAACTCGACTTCGGCCTCGGCCCATTCGGAAGGGTCGGGCTCCTGCTGCTGCACGGGCCGGGGTTCCGGCTGGGGCCGCTCGGGCGGGGGTTCCGGCTGGGGCCCCTCGGGCCGGGGCTCCGGCTGGGGTTCCGCGGCGCGGGGGCCCGGGACGGCGCCGATGGTGCCCACGTTGCCCAGGGGGCGGGTGCGGCCGCCGGGGCCCGAGGGGACCATGACCGGGGTGGGCTCCAGGCCCTCGACGTACGTCGGGTTGTACGCGCTCTCGTACGCGTCGTCCGGCACCTGGGGCGCCGCGAACCACGGGCTCTCGTGCGAGCCGGGGCCCTCCTGGGGCCACTCCTCGGCGGCGGCCGGGTCGGAGGGGTGGGTGTGCTGCTGCTGTTGCTCGTACTGCTGGTGCTGCTGCTGGTGCTGGTGCTGGGGGTGGGGCTCGGCGTACGGCAACTCGGGCTGGAACTCGCCCGGTTCGACCGGGGCGGGGGCCGGGGGCAGCAGGGCCGGTTCGATGCCTGCGGCGGCGAGGCCGGCCCCGGCGGTCTCGGCCAGCGGAACGCCGTACTTCGCCAGGCGCAGCGGCATCAGGGACTCGACGGGTGCCTTGCGGCGCCAGTTGCGGCCGAAGCGGGCCTGGAGGCGGGCCTGGTAGATGAGCCGGTCCTGTTCGAGCTTGATGACCTGCTCGTACGACCGGAGCTCCCAGAGCTTCATCCGCCGCCACAGCCGGAACGTCGGCACGGGGGAGAGCAGCCAGCGGGTGAGCCGCACGCCCTCCATGTGCTTGTCGGCCGTGATGTCGGCGATCCGGCCCACGGCGTGCCGGGCGGCCTCGACGGAGACCACGAACAGCACCGGGATGACCGCGTGCATGCCGACGCCGAGCGGGTCGGGCCAGGCCGCGGCGCCGTTGAAGGCGATCGTCGCGGCGGTCAGCAGCCAGGCCGTCTGGCGCAGCAGCGGGAACGGGATGCGCATCCAGGTCAGCAGCAGGTCCAGGGCGAGCAGGACACAGATGCCGGCGTCGATGCCGATCGGGAAGACCAGCGAGAAGTTCCCGAAGCCCTTCTGCAGGGCGAGCTCGCGCACCGCCGCGTACGAACCCGCGAAACCGATCGCGGCGATGAGCACCGCACCGGCGACCACGAGCCCGATGAGTATCCGGTGGGTGCGTGTCAGCTGCATCGCGGCCACCCGCGTTCCCCTCCCCGTTTCCCTTGTCCGACGTCCTGCGCCGAAGCTCTGCTTCGATGTCCTGTTCCGACTTCTGGCGGGCACAGCCTGGCACATGAGGGAGCGGCGTGTTGCGCGGGGAGGGGCGAAGCCCGGTACTCGGGGGAGGACCGGGCTTCGTGAAACTGCTTCTGGGCAGGGGCGTTGGGGCAGGCCCTGCCGCGTCGGCTAGCTCGTCTTCTTTTCCGTGGCCTTCCCGCTGGGCTTGGCCTTCCCGCTCGACTTGGCCGACCCGCTCGACTTGGCCGACCCGCTGGGCTCGGCCGACCCGCTCGGCGCGTCCGACTTCGTGTCGGCGGCGGCGACCGAGGCCACTGCCTCCTTGGCCGCCTTCTCGGCGCTCTTCAGGATGTCGTCGGCGGACGGAGTCTTCGAGCCCGCGTAACCCGCACCGTTGTAGGTGAGGGTGACGACGACGTTCCCGGTACGGGCCACGACCGTTGCGTACTTGAAGTCCTCACTCGTCTTGGTGAGGTCATACGTGATCTTGGTGGCCTGCTCGCCGATGCCGGAGACGGGCGCCTCGGCGACCTTCTTCGCACCCTCGGTCGCCTTGGCCTTGGCGACCTGCTTCTCGTAGTCCTGCTGCGCGCGCTTGGCGCCGCTGCCCAGGGACTGGTCCGAGTCGAAGCGGGTGAAGCCGACGTCGAGCCAGCGGTACTGGGAACCCTTCACGCCGTTGTCGTCGAGGCCGTTCCAGGAGCAGCCCGCGCGGTACGCGGTGTCGCTGGACTCGGCAGGCGTGCCGCCCTTGGACTTCGCCCTGGGGACCAGGGAGGTGACCGTCTTCGTGCTGATCGACTTGCACGGGTCGGGCAGCGCGGCGAACTTCGCCGGCTCGACGGTCGCTTCCGACTTCTTCGCGCTCGGCGTGGCGGACGACGAGGACGAACCCGGGTCCTTCTTGTCGCCGGAGTCCGACGAGCAGCCGGCGACGACGAGCATCACCGGAACGGCGGCGCAGGCGAGTATGCGGGAGAGTCGCGGGGCTGAACGGTGCATGGTTCCTTCACTCGGGTGGCGCGGCGGGCGGGCTGCCAGGTGGTCGGCGCGGGCGGTCGGCGGGTGGTCCGGCGGGTGTTCCGGAGGGCCACGGTACGACGGACGGCGACCGGATGCCGCTTCGGTCGGGCACTCGGCGGGTGTGGGCGACACCGGTCCGGGGTGCCCCGGGCGGGGCTATTCGCTGAACTTGTCGACCAGCTTCCGGGCCAGCGCCAGGGCCTTGTCCTGCAGTTCCTTGCTGTCGGGGCGCACGGTGGAGACGGCCGGCTGCTCGGTGTACTTGACGGTCACGATGACGTTCGATGTGCGGAATACCACGCTCACCGTGCGGTTCTGCGCGGTGGAACCTGCCCGAGTGAGCAGATCGTCCAGAAATGCACTGTCTCCGAGGTTGTCGAGGGTGCGTGGCAGAAGGCTCTCGTCGGCGCTGCCTGCGCTGCCGTCGGTGTCGCTGCCTGCGCTGCCGTTCTCGTCGGCGCTCTCGCCTGCGGGCTCGTCCGCGTTCCCGTCTTCGGAGGCCGGGCCGGACAGGGCGTGCGAGGCGGAGTCCGCCCCGGACTCCGAGGAGGGGGATGTCTGCTTCTCCGCGTCCTTCGTGCTGCTGGGTGTGGCGGAGGGCGAGGACAGACCGGCGGCGGTCTCCTTCTTCGCGTACACCTCCCGGGCGCGGTCGTCGTCGCTCACCGAGGGGTCGTAGGACACGACACGCTCGAAGTCGATGAAGAGGGTGTGCGAGGAGTCGGGGGCATCGGACTTCCAGCGGCAGCCGACCCTGCGGTCCGTGTCGTAGGTGACGGTGGCTGTGCCCTCGTACACCTTCTTCTGCTGGTCCTCGGGGAGTTCGGCGGCGCCCGGAAGCAGGTCCTTCAGCGCGGACGGCGCAACGGCGCGGCAAGGGTCGGGGAGGGTGCGGTACTTGCCGGGGGCCGCCGCGGCGACGGTCGCCTCGCCGGGCTTGCTGTCGGGGGCGGAGCCACCCGTTCCGGTGCTGGCACTGCAGCCGACGACAAGCGCTGCCAGTAGCGCGGTGCCGGGTACGTACGCCATTCGTCGCACGGTCCTGGGCTCCCTTCGTGCGAAAAACGGTTGCCGCTCGATGGCGACCGGTGGACACAATGTGTATCGCACGCGCCGCTGTGAATGCCGGTCGACCGACTCATTTGCCGACCTTGGCACCGGTTTTGCGCTTTCAGGCTTTTCGGGGGAATCGAGGAACTATGTCGTATGTAGAGGTGCCGGGCGCGAAGGTTCCCATCCGCATGTGGGCCGACCCGGCCTCGGTCGAGGACGTCGCGATGCAGCAGCTGCGCAACGTGGCCACCCTGCCCTGGATCAAGGGTCTCGCCGTCATGCCGGACGTCCACTTCGGCAAGGGGGCGACGGTCGGTTCGGTGATCGCGATGCACGGTGCGGTCTGTCCGGCGGCGGTCGGCGTGGACATCGGCTGCGGAATGTCCGCGGTGAAGACCTCCCTGACGGCCAATGACCTGCCGGGCGACCTGTCCCGGCTGCGGTCGAAGATCGAGCAGGCGATTCCGGTGGGCCGCGGCATGCATGACGAGGCCGTGGAGCCGGACCGGCTGTACGGCTTCCGGGCGCCGGGCTGGGACGACTTCTGGGGGCGGTTCGACGGGGTTGCCGATGCGGTCAAGTTCCGTCAGGAACGTGCCACGAAGCAGATGGGAACGCTCGGATCGGGCAACCATTTCATCGAGTTCTGCCTCGATGAGTCGGGTTCGGTCTGGCTGATGCTGCACTCCGGATCGCGGAACATCGGCAAGGAACTGGCCGACTTCCACATCGGGCAGGCGCAGAAGCTGCCGCACAACCAGGACCTGATCGACCGTGACCTGGCCGTATTCATCGCCGACACCCCGCAGATGGCGGCGTACCGGAACGACCTTTTCTGGGCGCAGGAGTACGCGAAGCACAACCGCGCCATCATGATGGCGCTCTTCCAGAACGTGGTCCGCAAGGAGTTCAAGAAGGCCAAGGTCACCTTCGATCCGGTCATCTCCTGCCACCACAACTATGTGGCGGAGGAGCGGTACGAGGGCATGGACCTGCTGGTCACGCGGAAGGGGGCGATCCGTGCGGGTTCCGGGGACTTCGGGATCATCCCGGGCTCGATGGGCACCGGCTCGTACATCGTGAAGGGCCTCGGGAACGAGAAGTCCTTCAACTCGGCCTCGCACGGCGCCGGCCGGAAGATGAGCCGGAACGCTGCGAAGCGGCGCTTCTCGACGCGGGACCTGGAGGATCAGACGCGGGGCGTGGAGTGCCGCAAGGACTCCGGCGTCGTGGATGAGATTCCGGCCGCGTACAAGCCGATCGAGCAGGTCGTCGAGCAGCAGCGGGACCTGGTGGAGGTCGTCGCCAAGCTCAAGCAGGTTGTGTGTGTGAAGGGTTGAGGCCTTTTGCGCGCGACTGAACGGAGGGCCTCCGGATGGAAGGACCTCTGAACGGAGGAGTCCCGGACGCGGGTGGTGTGTCCGGGGCTCCTTCCGGTCTCCGGGCTCTTTCGGGTCTTCGCCGGGCTCAGGCGGTGCGGGTCAGGTGGTGCGGTGGACCTTGGCGTTGGAGGCCTGGGCGCGGGGGCGGACCACCAGGAGGTCGATGTTGACGTGGCTGGGGCGGGTGACGGCCCAGGTGATGGTGTCGGCCACGTCGTCGGCGGTGAGGGGGGCCTCGACGCCCGCGTACACCTTTGCCGCCTTCTCGGTGTCACCGCGGAAGCGGGTCGTGGCGAACTCCTCCGTCTTGACCATGCCGGGGGCGACCTCGATGACGCGGACCGGGGTGCCGACGATCTCCAGGCGAAGGGTCTCGGCCAGGACGTGTTCGCCGTGCTTGGCAGCCACGTAGCCGCCGCCGCCCTCGTAGGTGGCGAGGCCTGCGGTGGAGGAGAGGATCACGATCGTGCCGTCGCCGCTCTCGGTGAGGGCGGGGAGCAGGGCCTGGGTGATGTTGAGCGTGCCGATGACGTTCGTCTCGTACATCTGGCGCCAGTCGGCGGGGTCGCCGGTGGCGACGGGGTCGGCGCCGAGTGCGCCGCCGGCGTTGTTGACGAGGACGGCGAGGGTACGGAACGCCGTGGCGAACTCGTCCACCGCATTGCGGTCGGTGACATCCAGGGCGTAGGCCGTTGCCTGGTGGCCCGCCTCGTTGATCTCGGCGGCGAGCGCCTCGATGCGGTCCTTGCGGCGGGCGGTCAGGACTACGCGGTAGCCGGCGGCGGCCAACTGCCGGGCGGTCGCGGCGCCGATGCCGCTGCTCGCTCCGGTGATGACGGCGATCGGGACGGCGGCCATGGCGGACTCCTCGGGCAGCTGATCGGTACGGGGCCAGGATAGGCAGGTGCGCGGTCAGCGGCTGCGCGGGGCGTACATGATCACGGCCATGCCGGCCAGGCAGATCAGCGCGCCGATCACGTCCCAGCGGTCGGGGCGGTAGCCGTCGGCGACCATGCCCCAGGCGATCGAGCCCGCGACGAAGACACCGCCGTACGCGGCGAGGATGCGGCCGAACTCGCCGTCCGGCTGGAGCGTGGCGACGAAACCGTAGGCACCCAGCGCGATGACGCCCGCGCCGATCCAGATCCAGCCCCGGTGCTCACGCAAGCCCTGCCAGACGAGCCAGGCGCCGCCGATCTCGAAGAGTGCGGCGATGACGAACAGAGCGACAGAGCGGGCGACGACCATGGAATCAGCGTGCCATGGGCGGCGAGGGAGAGGGCACGGGGTACGGGGCTCGGGGGTCCGGACGGAGAGCCGGAACCGCGGTCCGTCGAACCCGGCCGGTGTGACCGTGCGGGTGCGTACGCCGGTGCGGCTCCCGGTGCGGCAGGAGCTTCCGGGGGCTGTTTGCAAGCGGACCGGCTGACCGTGCTGTGCCGGACGGGTGCGCTGCGCGCGGACGCGGCGCAGGGGCTGCAGTTCGCCCTTGAACTGCGGCTTTCAGCGCTATCTGACCGCCGAGCGGCCGTAGCGCGGCCGCGAGGGGTGTTATCTGCTTCGTACACTCTCTGCATGCCGCAGAAATCCCGGTCCCGCCGCAGCGCGCTGATGGCCGAGCTGACTGTCGAGTCGCGCCGCTACATGGCCGCGTACGCCCTCTTCAACCAGGCCGTCGCGGACCATCTGCGGCTCCACCCGACCGATCTGCAGTGCCTCAATCTGCTCAGTCTGGAGACGGCGCCGGTCACCACGGGCCGCATCGCGGAGATGACCGGGCTCACCACGGGGTCGGCGACCCGGCTGGTCGACCGGCTGGAGCGGGGTTGTGAGCTGCTGTCGGTTTGCTGCGTTGAAGTGAGTTGTGGTGAGCGGGAGTGGGTCCTGTCGGTGGGTGTGTGGGGGTGGGAACGGGGGTTCTGGGGCCGAATGGGTGACCTTGGCGTCTGCTGCTCGTTGGGCAGGTGGCAGGTTTCCAGTCTGGGGAGGGGGTGTTGTGGTGGGTGGTGTGCGGGAGTTGGCCGGGTCCTTCGTGGCGCCCAGGCCCTGTGGGGTGGCGGTCCGGGACCGTCTCAAGCACCTCACCCCCCAGGACGAGATAGTCCTGCGTGCGGTCGGTGAGCACCAGGGCGCGCTCGCTTCCCGCGACCTCAGGGCCCGTTGTGCGGATGGTCTGGAGCACAGCGCGGACACCTGGGCGTCGCGCAAGCGGGACCTGACCGCACAGTCGTCGTCGCGGATCGCCGGTGCGATCACCAAAGCCACACACGATCAGTGGGCGCTGGCGCGCCGTTGCCAGGCGGCGCACATCCGGAATCTGGAATCCGGGATCGGGACGCTGCGGCACCGCCTGTCCCTCCCCATCGGCGCGCCGGGAACGAAGCGGGCGGCCGGTGGCTACCGCTCCAAGGGCGAGTGGTTCCACAAGTCCCGCCGCCTCGCGGCGCTGGAAGCCCGGCACGATACCGCGGTCCGTGACCGGCAGGCCGGACGCGTCCGGGTCGTGCGGGGCGGCAGACGCCTTCTCAACACCCGCCACCACCTCACTCGGGCCCGGCTGACCGAAGAGCAGTGGCGGGAGCGCTGGGAAGCTGAACGCTGGTTCATCGCCGCCGACGGCGAGTCCGGGAAACGGTACGGGAACGAAACAATCCGCGTCACCCCGGACGGCAAGGTCAGCATCAAACTGCCCGCCCCGCTCGCACACCTGGCCAACGCCAAGCACGGCCGGTACACCCTCACCTCGACCGCGGCGTTTGCGCACCGGGGCGTGGAGTGGGCCGACCGCACCGAAGCGAACCGGGCCGTGGCCTACCGAATCCACCTCGACACCGACCGTGGCCGCTGGTACCCCACCGCGTCCTGGCAACGCCCCGTCGTGAAGACCATCCCGCTGGCCACCGCCCGCGCCCGGGGCATGATCGGCGTCGACACCAATGCCGACCACTTCGCCGCCTACCGGCTTGACCGGCACGGCAATCCGGTCGGCGACCCGCACCGCTTCCCCTACGACCTGTCCGGCACCACCACGCACCGCGACGCACAGATCCGCCACGCACTGACCCAGTTGCTGCACTGGGCCAAGCAGGCCGGTGTCACCGCGATCGCCATCGAAGACCTCGACTTCACCACTGAGAAGACCCGCGAGAAGCACGGCCGCCGGAAGCGGTTTAGGCAGCTGATCTCCGGCATCCCGACCGGAAAGCTCAAGGCCCGGCTGGTCTCCATGGCCGCCGAACAGGGCCTCGCGATCATCGCGGTCGACCCCGCCTACACCTCCCAGTGGGGTGCCCAGCACTGGCAGAAGCCACTGGCCACCCCGCACCGCAGAATGTCCCGTCATGATGCCGCCGGCATCGCGATCGGACGACGCGCCCTCGGGCACCCGGTCCGGCGTCGGACGGCACCGCCCCCACACGACCGGAGTGATCGTGCGGGGCATCGGACCGTCCAGGCCGGACCAGGCACCCGGGGGCGCGAGGGAACCCGCCCACCCGCAACGGACCACGCCCCCAGAGACGTGCCGCCGAACGGGACGAGAAAGCGGCAACCCAGCGCATCCAAAACCGTTCGGGACGCGCCCAGCACGCAACAGTGGGTCCAGGACTCACTTACGCACACTGGTTAGGAACGGTGGCTATGTGACGCGCGAGCGTGACACGGCCGACCGGCGGCGGGTGCTCGTCACGACCGTCCCGGAGCGGATGGCGGAGATCGGTGCGGTGTGGGAGCGGCTGAACGGGGCATGGGCGGCGATGTTCGAGGCGTACGACGATGACGAAGTGGCTCTGCTCATTGCCCATATGCGGCGGACGGTCGAGCTGAGTGCACTGCAGGTCACGGCATTGCGGGAGGGGGCCCCGTCAGTCTCCGGCCCCGGACGGGCTTGACGGCGCCCGGTCGTGCTCGTTCTCCTCGGTGTCGTCCGGGGGAGTGGGCGCGAAGTCGTGGAGCGCCTTCGTGACGATCGCGTCCAGGCGGGAGTGGTGGGCACCCCGCCAGTAGACGCGGTTGCACTCCGTGCACTGTGCGAAGACGTCGTACGAGCGCCGGGTGCCGTGCTCCAGATGGTCGCTGACGGAGTCCTTGTCGGCCGCCTTCAGCGGGCCGTTGCAGGCGGTGCATCTGGTCCAGGGGGCCAGATGCGGTGTGAACCGCTCCAGCACGTCCCGCAGTTGGTCCTCCGGCCGGTCGCTGTAGACGTACGCCCCGGCCCAGATCTCCCGCCGGTGCAGAAGCCCGCGGTCCCGGGAGAGCAGTACACGGCGTTCGTCCGCCGACCGGGTGGCCAGCGCGGCATCACCGATGTCCTCGTTCTCGTACGCCGCATCGACACCCAGCAGCCGAAGCCGCCGGGCGAGCGTGCCGAGGTGGACGTCGAGCAGGAACCGCAGGGGTGCGCCCGGGACGCGCTGGGGGCGTTCCACGGCGCGTACCTCGACCAGTTCGCCCGCCCCCGGGATGTGCGAGACGGGTACGGGGCGGCCGTCGACCAGGAGCTGTCCGGCCTCGGTGAGCGGGATGCCGAGCGACTCCACGACATGGCCGAGAGTGGAGGAGCCGTCGGTGGTCACGGCAGAGCGTCCCCTGCGGCGTTCATGGGCGACGAAGAGCCGCAGTTCGGGGTCGACTTCGAGGTGGATCTCCGGTCCGTTCACCTCGTCAGGATGTCATCGCGCGGGGTGCGTCAGCCAGGGGTTTCGGCGCCGGGGTGCACGGTCAGGGGCGGAAGGCGGCCGTGTGTTCCTCGGCCCTGGTGGCGAAGGTGCGGGCCGGGTGGCCGGTCAGCTTCTCCGCGTCGCCGGTCCGTCAAACGGTTTCGGGCGGGCCCGGGGGCAGGGCTCCGGAGGGCGGGCCGTGGGCGGCTACGGCACGAAGCGGTAGTGCGCGGTGATGCGCCCGCCCACGCCCCTGTCGTCCTCGTCCAGGACGTGGAAGGCGGCACCGGGCGGCCCGGCGCCTACAGTTCCCGCATGAAGATCCTCGACCTCGAACCCGGCGATGCCCGACTGGCCGCCGACCTGCTTCCCGTCCTGCGCGAACTCCGCCCGCACCTCACCGAGGACCTCTTCCGGGAGGTGTACGAGAAGGGGCACGCACAGGGACTGAGGTTCAGCGCCGCCTACGACGGCGAGGGCGCCTGCGTGGGCGCGGCCGGCTGGCGCATCGTCGACAACACCAGCCAGATCCGGATGCTGTACGTGGACGACCTGGTCACCGCCGAAGGCGCCCGTTCCACCGGTGTGGGCCGCCGGCTCCTCGGGCATCTCGAAGGGCGGGCCAGGGAGGCCGGCTGTCTGCACCTCAATCTGGACTCGGGCACGCAGCGCACCGACGCCCACCGTTTCTATCTGCGGGAGCGGCTGGGCATCGTCGCGTTCAACTTCGACAAGGTCCTTGATCTGGACTGAGCTCATGGCTCGGGCCCCGCGTGGGCCTCGGCGTGGGCCGAGGTTCAGCGTCCCGCGTCCGGGGCGTCCGGGGTGAGGCCCAGCTGCCAGTCGTTCGTCAGCAGCACATTGCCGGGCGGGTACTCGAAGTCGCACGTGCCGATCAGGGTGAAGCCCGCCTTGCGGCACACCGCGTTCGACGCGCCGTTGTCGACGGACGGATAGGCGTGCAGATAGCGGTGCTTGTGCTCGGCGCGGGCCTGTTCGGCGACGGCCGTCGTGGCGGCCGTCGCGATGCCCAGGCCCTGGTATCCGGGAAGGACGGCCCATCCCGTCTCGTACACCTCCCGGCCCTGCCAGATCCGCTCCCAGAAACCGATCGTGCCCACGGCCTCGTCCCCGCCGGCCAGGGCGATGCGGAACATCCTGCCCCTGCCCGTCCGGTCCGCGCTCATCGCCGCGTAGCGCTCGTGACGCGCTATGAGCTGCTCCTCCGTCTCGGGGCCGCCCAGATGGTCCATCAGCTCCGGTGCGTTGGCACGGCGGAGCAGCTCCAGGTCGGCGTCCGACCAGGGCTCGATCCGTACGGACGATGAAGCGGTGCGTTCCATGCCGAAACTGTAGGACGCGGCACTGACAGCCGGATGGGGCTCGGGTGATCAGAGGGGCCCCTCCGGCAGTCAGCGTGGGGCGAACGCCGTCGGCGGGACACCGACCGTGGCCGTGAAGTCTCTGATCAGGTGGGCCTGGTCGCTGTAACCGAGCTCCGCGGCGAGTGCCGCCCAGTCCACCTCCGGGTCCGACTCGGCCCGCTCCAGCGCCTCGTGGATGCGATAGCGAAGGATGACCCACTTGGGGCCGACGCCGACGTACGCGGCGAAGAGCCGCTGGAGCGAGCGCGACGACAGCCCTTCGATGCGGGCGAGCTCGTCGACGCGGCGCACCGTGCGGTCAGTGCGTACCAGGTCGACCAGGGCCATCGCACGTTCGGCCTGCGGGTCCGGTTTTGGGCCGAGCGCCAGCAGATACGCGTCGAGTGCCGCCACCCGCGCGCCCTCGTCCGCCGGATCCAGCACGGCCGACGGCGGGGCGGGCGGGGCGAACACCTCGTCCGCGGGGAGCCGCCGCCCCGTCCACTGAGACACCGGCCGGTCCGGTGCGAAGGGGCGGAAACCGCCGGGCCGGAACTGCACCCCGCAGACCCGACCCCGGCCCTCCAGCTTCTGCGTGAAGAGCTCCAGACCGATGCCCGAGACCTCTGCGAACCCGGCGCCGTGGTCCTCGCCGGTCCCGTACTGCTGGAAGACCAGATTCACGGACGGGTGCGGCACCAGATGGGAGGCGTACGGCTTCGGCAGATCCCAGTCGATGAGCCAGTAGTGCTCCAGGTACGGCCGCAGCGCGGGGGCGGGCTCGCGGCGGCGGAAACGTACCTGCGCGAAGAGTTCGGGGGCGTCGACGATGCCCCGGGTGTCGCGTCGAGGACCTGCCATGGCGGCGATCCTATGATGCGCGGAACTCCGTGGGGGCAGTGTCGTGTTTCTTCAAGCGCCGGTCAGCTCCGGCATGCAGGGGCGACCGGACGGGGCCAGCCCCTTCGAGCAGGTGCCGGCGCTGACCGGCCGGGATCCGGGCCGGCGGCCTCCCGGCGCGTGACGCCGAGGGCCGGAGGGTGCGTGTCCGGCGAACCCGGGCTGTCGTAGAGGCCGCCCAGCCTCGTGTAAGCGCCGTCGACGACGTCCTCGGCGTCCACCAGCATCGCGCGCTCTGCCAGCCGCGCCGCCTGATGTGTGTACGGGGACGGCGGCGCGGGGTGCCGACGCCGCCACCAGCTCTCGCACGCCGCGTAGATACCGCCGGCGAAGACCAGCACGGGGATGGACAGGGCCAGCAGAGTGTCGTCCATGGCAGGCCTCCTCACGGCGCGGAACAACATAGATGTCTTCTGCATCGGCAGGATCGGCAGGTCAGCTGAAGATCATTCTTCGGCCAATGAATGGCCGAATGCGGGTGATTGCGGGCGGGGGCCTTGGGCCGATGCCTCCGGCCCGGCCTACCGTCTCCACACATGCACGGCGTCGCCCGCCTCCGACACCGTGTACCAGGTGCCGTCGCCGAGGGCCGTGACCCTGCCGGATATCGGGAAGGGGTACGTGATCTGCGCGGTCACCCGCATCTGCGCCGCGTCCGTGCTCACCAGCCAGTGGCGCTGCTCGCCGTACTCCTCGTCGCTCTCCGACGTACCGGCGATGACGGTCTTTTCGTCGAGGAAGCCGCACTCGTAGTCCCAGAGCGTCTCATTGGCGTCCTGGTCGTCGGGATCGGCCCCGGGGTGGCGGGGAACGGCGTTCTCGATGTCGAGTTCGCACAGCACGGAACCGTCGTCGACCCTGTGCACGCCGAGCGTCTCCTCGTAATGAGTCACCGTCAGGAAGCGCTCGCCCGACGGGCTCACCGCCATCAGGATCCGCTTGTCGTCGCAGAACCGCTCGACGGAGAGCTTCTCGCCGTCCCACCGGCCCCACAGCATCGGCACCCCGTCCTGGCCCTCGCCGACGCTCAGCCCCATCCGGGAGGGGTCCGGATGCGGGACATGGTCCGAACCCGCAGCCACGGTCTCCGCGTCCGTCCGGCCGAGCACCCGCCCGTCGGCGGCGTCGACGACCAGCCACTCGTCCAGGGCCTCCGGGTCGGGTCCGGCCGCCGCGACGGGGCCGCGGATGTGGGCCCACACCAGTGTCCCGTCCGCCGAGAACACGGCCGAGCCGCTGTCCGCGTGCAGATGCGAACGGCCGGCCGCGTACTCCTCGTACGTGGTGTGGAGCGTGCGGCAGCTGCCGTCCCAGCAGCCGTGCCGGACCTCCCAGCGCACCGCGCCCGTCGGGTCCACCGCGCGCAGCGCGTGCACCCCGGCGAAGACCGCGAGATCACCGCTCGGCGCCACCGTGCAGGTACCGAAGCGGCGGGGCCAGGGCGCGGGGAAACGGATCGCCGGGGCGCCCTCGGTGTCCGGGTCGACGGCGACCAACTCGGTGTCGTTGCGCCGGAGGAGCAGACGCCGGCCGGGGGCGGGCTGCTCGTCGCCGGATGCGGGCCGCATGTCCTCCTGATGCGCGGGCCACTGCAGGAGGTGCGGGGCGTCCGCAGCGCCCTGATTGCTGTCCAGCGGTGCGGTGAGCGTGGTGACAAGACGTGCGGCGGCATTGTTGGCCATGGATCGCCCCTCCCCCTCGTACACGAGTACATCGACTCGTACATGAGTGCATCGGTACGAGGAGAACCGTACGGCCGGGGACCGACACTCGCTCGCGCCCATGGGGTCGGTCATGCCGTGCCCGAACTCCTCGACTGCTGACCGCAGCGCTTCCCCGACCGGCGTCAGGTCCGGTACATCTCAGGCTCGGGACGAAAGGTACGCATCGGGGACGACAGCGACCGGGCAGGGCGCGTAGTGCAGCATCGCGTGGTTCACCGGGCCCAGATGGAATCCGTGCCATCCGCCGGTCCGCCGGGCGCCGACGACCAGCAGTTCGGCACCTGCGGCGGCTTCGATCAATTCCTGGTGTGTCGGTCCCTGCACCACCGACCTGTGGATGGTGACGTCGGAGGAACCGGTGCGGTCCAGCACCGCCAGTACCTCTTCGAGGTGTTCCTCGGCCTGTTGGTGGTGTGCGGAAGCCTGGGAACCCGAGAGGAGCGGATGGGTCATGGCCTCGTGGGCGGGGCGGCGCCAGGCGCGCACGGCGATCAGCTCACCGTGGCGCGATGCCGCCTGGGCGAGTGCGAAGGCGGCGGCTGCCGAGGGCCCTGCGGCGTCGCCGATCCCGACGACGACGCGGCCGGATTTCGGCGGGATGCCCGGCGCCGTTGCCTGGACCACCACGACCGGGCAGTGGGACCGGCCGGCGAGCGAGAGGCTGACGGACCCCAGGAGCATCCCGGCGATCCGGCCCCGGCCGCGGGAGCCGAGGACGACGAGGGCTGCCTCGTGGCTCTCCCTGACGAGTGCGGCCACCGGGTCCTCGGGCTGCACGGAAGCCACCGCGCGCACCTCGGGGCCGAGCCGTTGCGCGCGTTCTTGGGCGGCGGCGACGAGATGCTCGGCGAGGACCTGTTCGGTGGGACGCTCGGTGTCGGAGGCGGGGCGTATGCCTTCGTAGCGCTCCCACAGCGACGCGTGGACGACGCGCAGGGGAAGCCCCGAGCGTGCCGCTTCCGCCGCTGCCCAGTCCAGGGCACGGAGACTGCCCTGAGATCCGTCCACTCCGACGACTACGGGGAGCTGCATCGCTCCCACCGCCTTCCGTGCTCGGTCCACCTCGGACTCGGGCGAATTGCTCGGGCGCGTGTCCGGGCGTATGTCCGGATGTTTCTACGGTTCGATCGTCAGCACCTGGTCCAAGGGACGGCGTGGTGTGCGCGGTCCCGTGGGCCCGTATCCCAGGCGGAGGATCATCTGGGCGTGCCCCGTGCCGAAGACCGGGTCGCGCAGGAGCCACCGCAGGTCCGGCCATTCGATGGGCTGGGTCGCGAACGAGGTGGACACATGGTGGAGCGTGGCGGTGAGCAGTACGCGCTCCAGCGCCTGTCCTGCGCTCAGCCAGTCCATGGGGTGGTCGCCCGGGGTGCTCAGCAGGGCCAGTTGCGGCTCCTTCTCGAACCGGACGCGTGCCCGGCCCGGGAGGACGCCGGTTCCCGCGAAATCGCGGGTGGTCGCTCGTTCGGAGGCGTCGCGGGGGCCGAAGGCGTAATCCGGGATTCCGTCGACGGGCGCCTCGGTCTTCGTGTTCCGGGTCCAGTGCTCCTGCTCCGCCTCCCGTGCCGGATCCCCGCGGTCGTACCCCTCGGCGTCCCGGATCAGTTCGAGCACGGTCTGCAGATGCGGCGGGGCCAGGAACGCGAAGTCCGCGCCCTCGATACGGGCCGCGTCGGCGAACTGCGTACGGATGTCCTCGGGGATCGGCTGCTCGTCGAACGGATAGCGGCTGGTGTGCCGGTCCCGGATCGCAGGGTGGAGAGCGGCGAGCGCTTCATCCGCAGGTTCCCGCGGAGCGTCGGGGCGGACGCCGAGACGGACGGTGGCCAGTACGGCCGGGGCCGATGGGTCGGGCAGCGGTGCGGTGACCGCGTCCAGGCCGTGGTGGGCGGCGGACACCCGCAGGTTCAGCAGGGCCGCGCCGCAGCCCACGTGCAGTGCACGGGTGGCGGGGTCGGCCTCGGGCATCGCGCGGTCGAGGTCCGCCACGAGGGTGAGGGTCCGGCCGGCGCGTGTGTAGCGGAACTGCCAGGGCTGGGCGTTGTGCATGGACGGGGCGGCGGTGGCATCGGCGACGAGGCCGGCCAGCGTTGCGTCGTCGAGTGTCTGGCTGAGCATCGGAACTCCCGGAGATCGGGAACGGTCGATGGTCTCTTCAGCATGGAACAGATACCGGCCGGGTGGTATGGGCCTTTCATCCCTCGGTCACGCCGCGGAGGGTCCCGCTCCCGGACGGTCCCGCACCCCGGAGGGTCCCGCACCCCGGAGGGTCCCGCACCCCGGAGGGTCCCACGCCTCGGACCGTTTCAGTCCTCAAGGGCCTCGCTCCGGGGACCGTACAGCTGCAGCAGTCTTGTCCGTGTTCCGTACAGGCGCTCCGCCACCGTCTCGGCGACGTACTTGTACACCGCCCGGCCCAGCTTCGCATCGGCCTCGCACAACGAGCGGACGGCAGCGGCATCGAATTCCACGGCCTGTCCCGCCCGGATCACGTGCGCACCCATGTGCCACACGTGCGGGGTGAACAGCCAGGACCAGCCCAGCAGATCGTCCTGGCCCAGCGTCTCGATGACCGCCGCACGACGGCCGGGCACATGGATGTCGACCTCGACCTGTCCGGAGCGGATGATCCAGAAGTGGTCGGCCCGTCTGCCCTCTTCGAAGAGGCGTTCGTCGAGGGCCAGAGGCACTTCGCGGGCCGCCTCGTCGAGCAGGCGTGTCCGGCCGTCGGGCGGGAGCACGTCGAGCAGACTCCTGGTCGTTGACATGGAATCCTCCGTCCGTGGCGGGTCCCCGGAGGGCTGCGGCGGCCGCACGTGCCCGGCCGCGACTGCCTGTTGTGAACGATATGCGCGGTTTTGGGGGGCCGCTCGGTCGCGATGCCGTACGGAGTCCACGACGCGCCCGTGCACCGGAACCGTGGTGCCATGAAGAGGAGCCCCTGACGAAGGGACCGCCCCGGTCATGGCAGCCGCACCGTCCCTGGCACCGTGCCTGCGCTCCGTGCGGGCCGTGGTCTTCGATACCGACGGAGTGATCACCGACTCCGCCCGGAGACACGCCGCAGCCTGGAAGAAGGCGTTCGACGACTGTCTGTCGGCCGTCGAGGGGCAGCGGCCGTTCGACGCCGCCGACGACTATCTGCGCCACGTCGACGGCCGGTCGCGGAAGGACGGCGCGGCGGCCTTCCTGGCATCGAGGGGACTGGATCTTCCCGAAGGCAGCCCCGACGACCCACCGGGAACCGCGACGATATGGGCGATCGCCGCCCGCAAGGACGAGCTGTTCACGCAGAGCCTGCGCACCGACCCGGTCGACGTCTGGCCCGGCACGGTCCGTCTCCTCGGCGTGCTGCGCGGCGAGCGGGTGCCCTGTGCCGCCGTCTCCGCGTCCCGGCACGCGACGGAACTGCTGGCGCGGGCCGGCCTCATCGACCGGTTCGACGCCGTGGTCGACGGAAACGAGGCGCGTCGGCTGCGGCTGCCCGGGAAACCGGACCCCTCGCTCTTCGTCGAAGCGGCGAGGCGTCTGCGGACCCCGGCCCGGGACACCGCCGTGGTGGAGGACGCGCTGGCCGGGGTCGAGGCCGGGCGCCGCGGCGGCTTCGGACTCGTGGTCGGCGTGAACCGCACAGGCACCCCCGCCGGCGCCGCCGAGCTGCGCCGCCACGGTGCCGACATCGTGGTGCCCGATCCGGGGGACCTGCTGACGGCCGGGGACGACTGATGGCGCGGGCCTGGACCTGGTCGTACGAGGGGTACGACCCGCAGAAGGAACGGTTGCGCGAGGCGCTGTGCACGCTCGGCAACGGATACTTCGCCACCCGCGGAGCCGCGTCCGAGACGTCCGAGGGCCGGTCGCACTACCCCGGCACCTATGCGGCGGGCTGCTACAACCGGCTGACCTCCTCGGTCCGGGGCCGCCGGGTGGAGAACGAGGACCTGGTCAACCTGCCGAACTGGCTGCCGCTGCGCTACCGCATCCACCCCGCCGGTACCGCCCCGGGACCATGGCTCTCCCCGGATCACGAGCACCTCGTGGAACACCGCCAGTCACTCGATCTGCGCGGGGGCACGCTGACCCGCCGATCCGTCTACGAGGACGGGGCGGGCCGGCGGCTGCATGTGGAGCAGTGCCGCTTGGTGCACATGGGTGATCCGCATCTCGCCGCCCTGCACACGGTGTTCCGGGCGGAGGGATGGGAGGGCGCGATCGAGGTGGAGGCGGGGATCGACGGCGACGTCCGCAACTCCGGCGTCGCGCGGTACCGGGATCTGTCGAACCGGCACCTGACCGGCTGGGTGACCGCGGCGGAGGAGGACGGTGCGGTGTCGCTGAGGTGCCGCACGGTGGAGTCGGGCATCGGTGTCGCGCTGGCGGCCCGCACACTGGCCGGGTGCGGCGGTGAAGGGGAGGAACAGTCGGTCGGCCCGGGTTTCCGGCACACGGCGAAGGCGGTCTTCCAACGGCTGATGCTCCCGCTGAGCCCGGACTCCGACGCCGTCGTCGATAAGACGGTGGCGCTGTACACCTCGCGCGACCTGGCGATCGGCAGCCCCCTGCGGGCAGCCGTGGCCGAGGTTCGAAGAGCCCCGGACTTCTCGCATCTGCTCTCCTCGCACCAGCGGGCCTGGGCGGATCTGTGGCAGCAGGTCCGGCTGGAGGTCCCGGGCGAAGCGGGTCGCATTCTCCGGCTGCACCTCTTCCACGTACTGCAGACGCTCTCCCCGCACACCGCCGGACTCGATGTGGGGGTACCGGCGAGAGGGCTGCACGGTGAGGCGTACCGGGGCCATGTCTTCTGGGACGAGCTGTTCGTGATGCCGTTCCTGAATCTGCATCTCCCGGAAGTCTCCCGAGGACTTCTCGACTACCGCCACAGGCGGCTGCCCGCAGCCTGCCGAGCGGCGAGCGAGGCGGGCAGGGCCGGGGCGATGTATCCCTGGCAGAGCGCCGACAACGGACGTGAGGAGACCCAGGAACTCCATCTCAACCCGCGCTCGGGGCGCTGGCTGCCCGACCGCTCCCGGCTGCAGCACCATGTCGGCTCGGCCGTCGCATACAACGTCTGGCAGTACTGCCAGGCCACCGGCGACACGGAGTACCTGCACTCCAAGGGCGCGGAAATGCTGCTGCAGATCGCCAGGTTCTGGGCGGACAGCGCCGAATGGGACGCGTCCCTGGCCCGGTATCGCATCCGCGGTGTCGTCGGACCGGACGAGTACCACGACGCCTATCCGGGAACCGAGGCGGCAGGCCTCGACGACAACGCGTACACGAACGTGACAGCGGCCTGGGTTCTGTCACGTTCGACGGAGCTGTACCGCGCCCTGTCCGAGACACGACGCCGGCAGCTCCTCGACCGGATCCGGCTCGATCCCGATGAACCGGAACGCTGGGAGGACATCTCCCACCGGCTGCATGTGCCGTATCACCGGGGTGTCATCAGCCAGTTCGCCGGTTACGGGGAGCTGGCCGAGCTCGACTGGGAGGGGTACCGGAGGCGGTACGGGGACATCCGGCGGCTGGACCGGATCCTGGAGGCGGAGGGCGACACCGTCAATCGTTACCAGGCGTCCAAACAGGCCGATGTACTGATGCTCGGCTACCTCTTCTCGCCGGAGGAACTCACAGGCCTCTTCCGGCAGCTCGGGCATGTGCTGGACGAAGACATCTGGCGCGCCACCGTCGACTACTACCTCGCCCGTACGAGCCACGGCTCCACGCTCAGCTCCCTGGTCCATGCCTGGGTGCTGGCCCGCGTGCGCCGCGAGGTGGCGTGGAAGTACTGCGAGGAGGCGCTGACCGGGGACGTGGCCGACATCCAGGGCGGCACCACCGAGGAAGGCATCCATCTGGGTGCGATGGCGGGCACCCTCGACTTCGTACAGCGCGGGATGACGGGGCTGGAGACCCGCGACGACGCACTGTGGCTCGCGCCGGCCACGCTGCCACAGCTCTCGAAACTCGGGGTACGCATCAGATTCCGCCGCCACTGGGACGTGGACCTGCGCATCCGTGCCCAGCGCCTACGGATCGCCGTACCGGACTCGCACCACCCGGCCGTCCGGGTCGTCCTGGGAGGCCATACCCATGTGATCACACCCGGTACGGCCCGATGGCTCGATCTGCCCCCGGTCCGGCACGGCGCTCCCCCGCCCGGCCACGGAAGCACTCCCTCGCCCGGCCGAGGAACAGGCGGGACCGTGGAGGAAGAAGGCGGTACGTCGCTCACCGGAGGTGCATCGTGCCCCGCCCCGTGACCGTCGGCCCGAACGGTACGCCCGCAAGCCTGGCTGCGGCGGACCGGGGCGCCCGTGAGGCGTCGCTCGGAGACCTGCCGCTGCCGTCCTACCGGGTCGCCCCGAGTCGCGTGACCAGGTGGTGCCAGCCCTCCTCCAGGCGCTCCAGCGGAATGTCGCGCTCCTGGGTGAGGTGGTGGACCAGGGCGGTGTCGATGGATCCGAGCAGGGTGTGTGCGAGCAGCTCCGGGTCGCCGGCCACGTCCGCCCGACGCAGCAGCATCGTGATGTGGCTGAGCCGCAGATGGTGGGCCGGGACGGTGTAGTTGCGCAGCGGGTCGGTCCGGCTGGCCAGGATCAGGGGGTGGTGATCGTGTTCGTGGCGCAGGACGGCGGGCCCGAAGGCGTGCAGACGCTCCGCCGCGGGGGCGCCGGGGCCCAGGGGCGGCGGACCCGAGAGGAAGGCGGCCTGGAGCTGCTCTTCCCGATGGTCCAGGAGCGCGAGCAGGAGTCCGGCTCGGTCGCCGAAGCGCCGGAAGACGGTGCCTTTGCCCACCCCTGCGGCGGCGGCCACCGACTCCATGGTCAGGTTCGCTGCTCCGCACTCGGTCAGAAGCCGGGAAGCGGCGTCCAGCAGGCGTGTGCGATTGCGTGCCGCGTCCGCCCGTAGCTGCGGCGGCTCACCGGTCGGGGCGAGCGGGAGACTCGTCCGCGCCTCGCCGGGGTCGGGCGGCCTGAGCGGCGGGGGAACGTGACCGGTCATGGGCTCAGGGTAGCGCCCGGAAGACTTAAGTGGACCTCGGTCCGCTTAAGTGGTACAACTTTCAACGGACCACGGTCCGCTTGTTCCGCAGATTCCGCCTTCCGGGAGTTCTTCATGTCTGTACGCATCCTCGCGCTCGTCGGCAGCCTCCGCGTCGGCTCGCACAACCGTCAGCTCGCCGAAGCCGCCGTCAAGCACGCCCCCGCGGGTGCCGACATCGAGCTGTACGAGGGCCTGGCCGACGTGCCCTTCTACAACGAGGACGTCGACGTCGAGGGAAGCGTCCCGGCCGCTGCCGCCCGGCTGCGCGAGGTGGCGGGCCGGGCCGACGCGTTCCTGCTGTTCTCGCCCGAGTACAACGGCACCATGCCGGCCGTCCTGAAGAACGTCATCGACTGGCTGTCCCGCCCGTACGGTGCCGGTGCCATCTCCGGCAAGCCGGTCGCCGTGGTCGGCACCGCCTTCGGTCAGTACGGCGGCGTATGGGCGCAGGACGACGCCCGCAAGTCCGCCGGGATCGCGGGCGGTGTGGTCCTGGAGGACGTCAAGCTGTCCATCCCGGGCTCCGTGACGCGCTTCGCCGACACCCACCCCGCCGACGACGCCGAGGTCGTCACCGCGCTCACCGAGGTCATCCAGCAGGTGACCTCGCAGGCCGCTTCCGCGGCTGTCTGACCCCCGCGTGCGCCTCGTCGAGGCGCCGACGAAGGCCGGCCGCGCCGGTCGGGGCGTCACCGTCACCGCCGTGCGGACCGACGCCGGGGCGGAAGCCCTGGACTTCCCTGGCTCACCAAAGGGTCGTCGCAACACTCGAGTGTTGCGACGACCCTTTGGCGTCTGCCTGGCATGGAGTGGGCTTCCAGGGCCTCGAAAGGCGGCAGTCCCTCGGAACCCCGTCGCGCAACGCGCGGGCTCCGGGGGACTTCTGCATGCGCTCACCTGCGGAAACGGGGCGGGTTCCGGGTTCTTCACGGAACGCTCACAGGCGATCATTTGTGGGAGCCGGCTGAGTGAACCGCAATCCGATGCCCCGGACCGTCGGGTCTGTGTGATGACCGTCACGCTGACCATTTCGGTTTCGGTGTCGTCCGGATGCGGGGTGCCGGGCGTATGCCCGGTGAGAACGAGGAGATCCAGGAGCTGATTGTTGACCGTCGAGGAGTTCGAAGAGTTCTATGCGCAGACGGCCGCCCGGCTGACGGGGCAGTTGTTTGTGATGCTCGGCGACCAGCACGAGGCGCAGGACGTGGTGCAGGAAGCTTTCGTCAAGGGCTGGAGCCGACGGCGTCAGCTCGACCGTGACAGGCAGCCCGAGGCGTGGATCCGTACGGTCGCCTGGCGACTGGCGGTGAGCCGGTGGCGCGGGCGGCGCCGTATGGCGGATGCCTGGCAGCGCAGTGGTGCCCCGCCCCATGTGGAGGCTCCCGGACCGGAGTCGGTGGCCTTGGTGGAAGTGCTGCGGGATCTGCCGCCCAAACAGCGCCGCACGCTGGCCCTGCACTACGTATGCGATCTGACTGTCGAGCAGATCGCCGCGGAGACCGGTCTGGCGGCCAGCACCGTCAAGACGCATCTGGCCCGGGGCCGGGCCACGCTCTCACATCGTCTGCAGGATCCGCGTACAGAGGAGGGGCCCCGTGTCTGAACCCCAAGACCCGCTGCGGTCCCTGTTCAAGGAGGCGGCCGCCACCGGCCAGTCCCGCGCCCGTTCCGCTCCGCTCTCGATCATCACCGAGCGCGCGGAGCAAGTGCGCAGGCGCCGGATCCTTGCGCTGGCTGTCGGAGTCTGTTTGGTTTTCTCCGGCACGGGTGCGGCCGTGGCCGCGCTCCTGCCCGACAGCACCAGCACCAGCACCACCGTCCCGGCCACCACCCCTTCCTCCCCCCGGCCCTCTCCTGCGTCCTCCCTGCCCTCCTCGCCCCGCACCAGCCTGCCGCCGATGGGGAGCCCTTCCCCCGGTCGGAGCGCATCGGGGGCATTGGCCACTCCCACCCGCAGCCAGAGCGACCCGCCCCGCTGACCTCCGCCTCCCGTGCCCCGGGTGACGCCTGCCCGGGGCTGTTCGGCACGCGCACATCCGACCCAGGAGATTTTGTTGTGAGCCTTTCATCCTCCCACCGGCAGCGTGAGCGTCCGCCCGCCCGGACCAGGCCCGCTCCCGGGCCGCCGCGCGATACGCCGTCACCGAGCACGACATCCTTCGGCCGGCTGTTTCTCCGGCGGCTGTTTCTCCGGCTCAAGCCGGCCGACCGCGAGGTGCTGTGGCTGTACCTGCTGACGCGCGTGGGCATCTGGATCATTGCTTACTGCACTCGCTGGCTGTTCGCCGACGACCGCCAGACCCGCCACGCCGCCTCGTTCTTCTCACCGTGGCAGCGGTGGGACTGGTGGCACTACCTGCATATAGCCCAGGACGGCTACTTCCCGGGACAGTCCGGCCCCTGGATATCCGGCTGGGACAACAGGGAAGCCTTCTTCCCCGGCTTCCCCCTCGTGCTGCGGGCCGTCCACACCATCATTCCGAGCTGGCCCGCGGCCGGTGCGCTGATCTCCCTCGTTGCCGGAGGCGTCGCCGTGCTGGCCCTGGGCCGGATCGCCCGGCTGCACCTGCCGCAGGACGACGCGGGCCAGCGCGCGGCCCTGTTCTTCCTGCTCTCCCCGTGCGCGGTCTTCCTGGCCGCCGGGTACACCGAAGCGCTCTTCCTCGCCCTGGCCCTGCCGGCCTGGCTGGCCGCCCAGCGCCTCAACTGGCCGCTCGCAGCCGTCCTGACGTGCCTGGCCACCACCGTCCGTGTCAGCGGCCTCTTCCTCGCCGCGGCTCTCGCGGTCCACTTCCTGGTCACCGCCCGCACCCCCGCCCACTGGCGACGTCTTCCCTGGCTGACCCTGCCCGCCCTCCCGCCGTTTCTCTACAGCTGGTACCTGCACACGCACACCGGCGACTGGATGGCCTGGAAACACGCCGAGGAACGCGGTTGGTACCGCGACTTCCACGCCCCCTGGGAAGCCTGGCAGAACACCTGGCACGCCGCCTTCGGGCACTCCCAGAGCACCGGGTACGCCCTGATGAGCCAGGCCGAACTCCTCGCCATGCTGGTCGGCATCGGCCTGTGCGGCCTGCTGATCCGACAGCGACGCTGGCCGGAAGCCGTGTACATCGGCCTCAGCCTGTGGGCCCTTGGCACTTCCTACTGGTACACCTCCATCCCCCGCGCGACCCTCCTGTGGTGGCCCCTGTGGACCGGCCTCGCTGCCTGGAGCCTGCGAAACGCCCGCGTCAAGACCGCCTACCTCGTCATCGCAGCACCCCTGATGACCGTCTTCGCCGTCACCTTCCTCTCCGGACGATGGGCCGGCTGACCCACTGCTTTCGATGCCGTTCGGACGCACGCCGCGATGGCGGTGCATGGCGGCAGCGACGCCCCGTCGGCAGGACACCGGTCCGTTCGGTGCGCACACGAACGTGGAGTGGCATGTGATGCGCCCCACATGCCGTTCCCGGGAACCTCCCTCCAGCCTCGTCCGACTCCTGAAACAGCACGGCTCGAATCGGCCGACGCCGTGCCACGTCACCTGGAGACGCGGTTGATGGACGAGTCCCGGCAATCCTCTTCCGGCGCGGGTGCGGTGCTGCACAGGTTCGCGCCCCCGCCCGCGCTCTGCGGCTTCCTCCTGCTGCTGGCGCTGATGTTCATGGTGTCGTACGCCGTCGGGGCGGTCGCCGGTCCGGTGGCGCCCGGCATGCACGGCACCGGAACGAGCACCGGCGGAGGTCGGGGCGACGGCGGCGGGGGCGGCGGCGCGGACATGGACGACATGGACATGGGTGGCACGCACGGGGGAGGCCACTGATGGGCGCGGAATCCGTGACCGCTCCGGTGACGACCGACCTGACCGTGGGCGGCATGACCTGTGCGGCCTGTGTGAAGCGCGTCGAGAAGAAGCTCGGCAAGCTGGACGGCGTCACGGCGACGGTCAATCTCGCCACCGGGCGCGCCCGGGTGAGCCATCCGGTGGAGATCAGCGTTCAGGAACTCGTCGAGACCGTGGAGAAGGCCGGCTACACGGCCGCGCTCCCCCAGCCGCCCAAGAAGCGACAGGGCGAGGACGGTGACGAGTCCGAGGGCGTCAGGCAGGAGCGCGACCGGCTGCTGATCACCGCGTTGCTCGCGCTACCGGTGCTCGTGCTGTCGATGGTGACCGGTCTGCAGTTCCGTAACTGGCAGTGGCTGTGCTTCGTTCTCGCCGCGCCCGTCGCCGTGTGGGGCGCCTGGCCCTTCCATGTGCGCGCGGTCCGGGGGTTGCGGCACTCGGCGGCCACCATGGACACCCTGGTCTCGCTCGGCGTGGCCGCCTCCTTCTCCTGGTCGGTGTACGCGCTGTTCCTCGGCGGGGCCGGCGATCCCGGCATGCGGATGCCGTTCAGCCTCGTGCCCTCCGCTGCGGAGGGCGTCGCGCACATCTACCTCGAAGCGGCCGTCGGCGTAACGCTGTTCGTGCTGGCGGGCCGTTTTCTGGAGGCACGGGCCCGGCGTGGGACCGGGTCGGCGCTGCGGTCGCTCGCCGGGCTCGCCGCCAAGGAAGTCTCCGTACGGGAGAGCGGCCACGAACGACGCATCGCCATTGAGGAGTTGGGCGTCGGGCAGGTCTTCGTCGTGCGTCCCGGGGAGCGGGTCGCCACCGACGGGCAGGTGGCCGAGGGCAGTTCAGCGGTCGACCTGTCCCTTGTCACCGGGGAGAGCGAACCCGTCGAGGTCGGGCCGGGCTCGGCCGTGGTCGGTGGGGCCGTGAATGCCGGCGGGCTGCTGCTCGTGCGGGCCACCGCGGTCGGCGCGGACACGCAGCTGGCCCGGATCACCCGGCTGGTGACCGAGGCGCAGGCGGGCAAGGCGCGGGCGCAGCGACTGGCCGACTCGGTGGCCGGTGTCTTCGTGCCCGTCGTGCTGGCGCTGGCCGTCACGACGCTCGGGTTCTGGCTGGGCGCAGGGGCCGATCCGCAGGCGGCGATCACCGCGTGCGTGGCTGTCCTGGTCGTGGCCTGTCCGTGCGCGCTCGGCCTGGCGACCCCGACCGCACTGATGGCCGCGACCGGGCGCGGGGCCCAACTGGGCGTGCTCGTCACCGGTCCGCAGGCCCTGGAGGGACTCCAGCACCTCGACGCCGTGGTCCTCGACAAGACCGGCACGCTCACCTCCGGTCACATGAACGTCGCCCGGGCCACCGCTGTGTCGGACGGGCTCGGTCGTGATGTCGTACTGCGGCTGGCGGGAGCCGTCGAGCAGGGCTCGGAACACCCGTTGGGCCGGGCCATCACCGCGTATGCGCGGCGGGAGTCGGACGAGCAGCTGCCTGATGTGGGCGGGTTCCGTGCGCTGCCGGGGCGAGGCGTGCGCGGCCGGGTCGAGGGGAGGCTGGTCGAAGTCCTCGCCCCGGACGACGAGTTGCCCGCCGCGCTCGTCGACGCGATGGCGGTCGCCGAAGCCGCCGCACACACGCCCGTGATCGTCCTCGTGGACGGCGTGACGGAGGCCCTGATCGAGGTCGGAGACGTCGTACGGCCCGGCAGCTACCGTGCGGTCGACCGGCTGCGGCGTCTCGGCGTACGCCCCGTGCTGGCCACCGGTGACCGGGAGGCACCTGCCCAGGCCGTCGCGAAAGCCCTGGGCATCGACGAGGTGCACGCCCGCTGCACCCCGGTGGACAAGGCCGACCTCGTACGGGATCTCCAGGAGGAGGGCTACCGCGTCGCGGTCATCGGCGACGGCGTGAACGACGCCGCAGCCCTGGCCGTTGCCGACCTCGGCATCGCCATGGGCAGCGGCACGGACGTGGCGATCGGGGCCGCCGACGTCACGCTCGTACGCGGCGACATCGAGGCGCTCGCGGACGCGGTCCGTCTCGCCCGGCGCACACTGGGCACGATCCGCGCCAACCTGGTCTGGGCGTTCGGCTACAACGCCGTCACCGTCCCGCTGGCCATGGTCGGCCTGTTGAATCCGATGCTCGCAGGGGCGGCGATGTCGGCCAGCTCGGTGCTGGTGGTCGCCAACAGCCTGCGGTTGCGTGCCTGGCAGCCCTCGCCCGCCCGGAGGCGTACCCGATGAACGGACAGAACCTCTGGCGGCCCACCCGCCGCCGGCTCATCGACAGCCTGCTCGCTGCCATCGCGCCCATCGCCGCGTTCAGCCTCGCCCTCGGGGGACTGACGACCTGGGCCACGGCCGGGAAGGCGGGCAGCCCGGCCCGCATCGCCGTCACGTCCGGGCGGGTCTTCCTGCCGTATGGCGACAGCACGCAGACCGCTGCCTTCTTCGACATCACCAACACCGGCGGCGCCGACGACCGGCTGGTCGGGGTGACGTCCTCCGGGACGGGAGGCGAGATCGAGCTCAGCCGCCACCGCATGACCGGAAGCGGAGCCGCCTACCGGGAAAGCATGGCCTCGGCCACTGTCCGCGCGGGCAGCGAGCTCTCCATGTCACCCCAGGGGCCGGCCGTCACTCTGCGGCCCAAGGAGGGGTGGCGGGCGGGCAGCCTCGTCCCGTTCACACTCCACTTCGAGCGCAGCGGGGCGATCAAGACCCTCGCAGTCGTGGTCCGCCCGAGCGGCCGAGCCTCCTGAACATCAGGCCGGTCGGTCAGCTACCGAGGGCCACCAGCACCTCCCGGCACGCATCGGCGGCCCGGCCGGTCGCGTCGGCGCAGAGGCGGCAGTGCTCGTGGTGCTGGGCGTGCTGCTCACACAGGTCGCGGCTGCGTCGGCAGGCGATCAGGCATGCCTGCGCCTGGGCCGGTGAGGAGCGCTGGGTCGGGGCTGCTGCCTCGGGTGAGGACACGGCGGGTGGCGGCGGTGACGTCGGCGCAGACCTGGTCCAGCGGGGAGGCGTGCGGGCGGCCTGACCGGAGCGTGCGCGGGCTCCGGTCGCAGACCTGGTCAGCAAGAGAAGTCGGATGGGAATGCCGGCCAGTTCCAGCGCACTGAAGTGGCTTGGATCACATCCGGTCGGTTGAATGCGGAGGGCGGGGCAATATCCCTACCCACACATGACGAGCGATGCCCGGATGCGAGGATGAGGCGCTATGAGCGCTGGGTGGTGTTCTCGCACGATACGGGCCGCGGTGTTCGCGGCCGTATGTGTGCTGCTTGCCGCCCTGGGCCACGTCATGATGTCCGGCTCCTACGTGCCCGCGTGGGCACTGGCCGCCGGTGTTGCCGTGACCGGTGCCGTCGGCTGGTGCCTGGCGGGTCGTGAGCGCGGGCTGCCGATGGTCGTGGCCGTCGTGGTCGCCGCACAGACGGCGCTGCACTGGGCGTTCTCACTGGCCCAGTCGGCATCCGGCGGCAGTGCCTCCACGGACATGAGCGACATGGGGTCCATGCACATGGGCATGGGCATGGGGTCGATGCAGATGGACTCCATGGACATGACCCACATGGGCATGGGCCCCATGGATCACATGACCCACATGGGGCACTCCATGGACGGTGGCGGCGGCTCGTCGTCGTTCGGGATGCTCGCCGCCCACCTCCTCGCCGCGCTTCTGAGCGGCTTGTGGCTGGCGTGTGGGGAGAAGGCCGCCTTCCGCATCCTGCGGGCCGTGGCCGGATGGCTGGCGGCACCACTTCGGCTGCTGCTTGCTCTGCCCGCCGCCCCGGGTGGCCCTCGCGTCCGTCTCGCGTGTCCTCGCTCGGACCGGGCACCGAGCCTTCTCCTTCTCGCCTACGCGATCTCTTCTCGGGGTCCTCCTGTGGGGACGGTTGTCGTCTAAAGACAACTGGTTTCCCGAGGCTGCCCGTGCGCGCCTCGGGCCTCGGCCGTACGCCCGCACAGGCGCCGTAGCGTCATCACGCCGTCGCGCCCGCGCGTTGTAGGGCCGTCTCCCCACTCACCGGACCGCTCGCGCCCTTGCGCGCCCCGGTCCGGATCACGGATTCCGAGAAGGACGCCACGTGATCACCTCTGCCCCGCTTGATTTGCATAGCAAAACGGATAAAGCGGCATCAATTGACGAATCGATAACCGCGTGGGCGCTGGCCGCCCGAGGCGGTGACGCGGACGCCGTCGAGCAGTTCGTGCGCGCCCTGCAGCGCGACGTTCAGCGTTTCGTCGCCCACCTGTGCGGCGACCCCCAGGCTGTCGACGACCTCGCCCAGGACACGTTCCTGCGCGCGCTCGGCAGTCTGCACCGGTTCGAGGGCCGTTCCTCGGCGCGTGCGTGGCTGCTGTCCATCGCCCGCCGGGCCGTCATCGACAGCTACCGGTACGCCGCCGCCCGGCCCCGGCTGTCCGACGCACCGGACTGGCAGCTGGCCGTCGAACTGGCCCAGCCCCAGGATCTGCCGGGCTTCGACGAAGGCATCGCCCTTCTGGACCTGCTGGCCGCTCTGCCCGACGAACGCCGGGAGGCGTTCATCCTCACTCAGCTGGTCGGTCTCCCCTACGCGGAGGCGGCCGAGGTCAGCGACTGCCCGGTCGGCACGGTCCGCTCCCGCGTGGCCCGCGCCCGGGCGACCCTGATGGGCCTGCTGGACGAGGCGGAGGAGCCCACCGCGCTGGCGGCGGCCTGAGCCCAACCCGTACGAGGGTGTCGGCGTCGGCGGGAAGCAGCCGGAACCGGCACCCTCGTCAGCACCTGATCCAGAAGCGAGGGCCGACGGCACATTCACATGCGAGCGGACAGCGGCACGTCGTGGTGATCCCACTCTTTGACGGGGTTGCGAGCTGCTGCCGGTTTGCTGCGTTGAAGTGAGTCGTGGTGAGCGGGAGTGGGTCCTGTCGGTGGGTGTGCGGGGGGTGGGAACGGAGGTTCTGGGGCGCCACGCCTTCCTGCGGGTGCTGCGTGTCTCGCCGCGCGAGTCACCGCGAGCGGTTCAACTGAGTCCGATCTTCAACTGGCCGGGAACTCAGGGCGCGTTCGTCCCGACTACTGGACCGGGTGACGGAGGTTCGCCCGCGTGCCGAGTGGATCCGGGAGTTGTTCGATGCGTTCTCGTGTGTGGGGCGGTACGGCGGCCGTCGTGCTGGGCGGCCTGCTGGCAGCCGGCTGCGGCGGCGGGGAGAAGGACACGGCGGACGAGAGTGCCGGGAAGGCCGTCTCTGGCGACTACCCCGTTTCCGCCACCGACTGCATGGGCGCCAGAACCACCTTCTCCAGCGCTCCGAAAAGGATCGTCACCAGCAACGCATCCAGCCTGGAGCTGCTGCTCCGTCTCGGGGCCGGTGACGAGGTGATCGGCACCGGCTTCCCGCCGGGCAAGGGGACCCTGCCCGACGACCTGGACGCGCAGGCGCAGAAGGTGAAGGTGCTCAGCGACACCGTCATCCCGAAGGAGAAGCTGCTCGGCTCCGGCGCCGACCTCTACATCGACACCTTCGCCAACATGAACATGGGCGGCGGGATGGGGGACGCGCCGACGGAGGAGGAGTTCAAGGCCGCCGGGATCAGGCACATCTACCTCAAGTCCACCGCCTGCGCCGCGACGAGCAAGAGCGCCGTGACCGACCTGTCGGCGGTCGAGGCCGACATCACCACCCTCGGCGCGGTCACCGGCACCAGCGCCAAGGCCAAGGAACTCGTCGCAGGGATGAAGGAGAAGACGGACGCCGTCCAGCAGGCGGTCGGCGGTACGGCGCAGAGCGCGCGGCCCACGTACTTCTTCTTCGACTACGACGCCGGCACCAAGCAGCCCACCGTCGTCTGCAACCGCCAGGTCGCCAACGCGGTCATCACCCTGGCCGGCGCCCGCAACGTCTTCGCCGACTGCGACGGCGACTACAAGCAGGTCGGCTGGGAGGACGTCATCGCCAAGAACCCGGACTGGATCCAGCTCGGGGTCCGCAACCGGGGCAGCGAGGCGGCGAACGACAAGGCGTTCGACGAGGCCGAGAAGTGGCTGAAGTCCAACGCGGCCACCAAGGGGCTGAAGGCGGTCAAGGAGGGCCATTTCCTGCGCATCGGCTCCGAGCAGACCACCATCGCGGGCGTCGAGAACGCCCACACCGTGGAGACGATCGCCAAGACGCTCCACCCGGGCAAGGTCGGCTGACCGTGGCCTTCACGCCGGTGCGCCGGAAGGCCACCACGGCAGAGGCGCGTGCCGGTCTGCCCGCCGGACCGCTGGCGGCCGTCCTGGGCGTGGCACTCCTGGCCGCGCTGACGGCTGCCGTGGCCTGGGGCTCGACGTCCATCCCGCCCGGCGAGGTGTGGAGCGTGGTGTGGCGTCGGCTGTCCGGAGAGGCGCCACGCCCCGGCACGGACGACCTCATCGTGTGGCAACTCCGTGTGCCCCGTGCCCTGTTGGCCGCGCTCGTCGGCGCGGGACTCGGGCTGGTCGGTACGGCGGTGCAGGCGCTGGTGCGCAACCCGCTGGCCGACCCCTACCTGCTGGGTATCTCCAACGGTGCCTCCCTCGGGGCGGTCGCCGCCATCGTGCTCGGCCTCGGGGCGGGCGGGGCGCTGGGGCTGGGCCTGTCCGGTGCCGCCTTTGCGGGCGCACTGGCCACCTTCGCACTGGTGTGGGCGGTCGCTCGCCGCGGCGGAGGCTTCGCCCCGCTCCGGCTGGTCCTGGCCGGGGTGGCGATCGGGCAGTTCTTGTCCGGCTTCACCAGCTACTTGGTGCTCCAGGCCGGGGACGAGCAGCAGACCCACAGCGTGCTGTTCTGGCTCATGGGCAGCCTCAGCGGGGCGAACTGGGAGCTGCTCGCGGTGCCCGCGGTCGTGGTTCCGGCAGCCGGGTTCTGGCTCCAGGCCCGCGCCCGCGGCCTGAACGCACTGCTGATGGGCGACGAGACGGCGGCCGGCGTCGGGATCGATGTGACGCGGTTGCGCCGCGAACTGTTCACGGTGACCAGCGTGCTGACTGGTGTCCTGGTCGCGGTCTCGGGCGCGATCGCCTTCGTCGCGCTGATGGTGCCGCATGTCTGCCGCCTGGTCATCGGCGGCGACCACCGCCGCCTGCTGCCCATCTCGGCACTGTTCGGCGCCCTGCTGCTGGTCGCGGTCGACATCGTCTGCCGTACGGCAATGGACACGCAGGAGCTGCCGGTCGGCGTGGTCACCTCGCTCATCGGGGCTCCGACCCTGCTGTATCTGCTGGACCGGCGCTTGGGGAGCGGCAGTTGAGAATCGACATCGAGGACCTGCACGTCGCCTACGCCGGCCGCACGGTCGTGTCCGGCGCCCACCTGATCGCGGCCGAGGGCGAGATCGCGGGCCTGGTCGGGCCCAACGGCAGCGGCAAGTCCACGCTCCTGCGGACGGTCTACCGGCATCTGAAGCCGGCGGCCGGGCGGGTGCTGCTGGACGGGACCGACATCCAGGAGATGACCCCGGCCCGGTCGGCCCGCCATGTGGCCGCGCTTCCGCAGGAACGGGGCAGCGATTTCGAGCTGACCGTGCGCGAGGTCGTCGCCATGGGCCGTACGCCCTACAAGCGGGCCTTCGCCGGGGAGGACGCCACCGACCGCAACGTTGTCGCCCGTGCCCTCACCGACGTCGGCATGGACGGGTACGCCGGACGCCGCTTCACGGCCCTGTCCGGTGGCGAGCGCCAACGCGTTTTGCTGGCACGGGCGTTCGCGCAGGACCCCGACGTCCTGGTCCTGGACGAACCGACCAACCACCTCGACGTCCGCCACCAGGTCGAGTTGCTCGCCCTGCTGCGCGCCCAGCGCCGTACGACACTCGTGTCGCTGCACGACCTCAACGCCGCCGCCTCCGTGTGCGACCGGCTGCACGTGCTGCATGCCGGAGCCGTGGTGGCTTCCGGTCCGCCCCGCGAAGTCCTCACGCCCGCTCTGATGGCAGAGGTGTTCGGGGTGCGGGCGGCGGTGGTCGACCACCCCCTGACCGGGGAGCCGCTGATCGCCTTCGACCACCGGACACCGGCCCAGGCGGGGCCGCCCGCGGCCGCGGAGACTCACGCGGGCGGATGACGAAGAGGCTGGGCGGGATGGTTATGTGTCCTGCCGGCCTCTTCGCGTACTCAGGCGGCGACCGTGCCGTCGACGCCGAACCCGGCCTCGACGATCGCGGTGCGCAGGCGCCTGGCAGATTCGGCACGTCCACATCAACCCGCTGCTGGTGGCCACGGCGGCTGTTCCGGTCGGCGGGTACGGCCGGCTGGGTTCCGTCGCCGGTGATGTGACCGGCACCCTGATCGGCTGTGCCGCTGGAGCCGTGACGAGCGTCCTGCTGTACTGGGCGGTGGAAACGGCCATGAGCGGCAGTCCGCCCCGCCGCCAACACAGGTAACTCCCCTCACCCGCCACGTTTGTGGACAGGATCGGGAACTCATCCCGGCATCCCTCCGACTTGTGGGACGAGGCTGCCGACCGGCAGCCCACCCGCGACGGTGAGGGGCGGATGGATGACGCATCATGATTCCGGCTCGGAACGGCCCGGTCACATATCTCTCGGTGAGGATCGCTGGCTGCTGGTGGCCGTGGCGGGCCTGCTGTCGTTCGTGGCGATGCTCGACATGAACATCGTCAATGTGGCCCTGGCCGACATCGCCGACGGGCTGCACGTGTCCGCCGCGATCGCCCAGTGGGCCGTGTTGGGCTACCAACTCCCCGTTGTCGCATTGCTGTTGCCCGTCGGCCGATGGCTGGACGGCGGCGGGATGCGTTCCGCCGTGCTTGTCTCCACCGCCGGCTTCGGTCTGTCCAGCGCACTGGCCGCCGCCGCACCCTGGGCGGCCTGGCTCATCGCCGCCCGGCTCGTGCAGGGTGCGTTCGGGGCAGCCCTCTTCGTTCTGATGCCCGTACTCGCCATGCGCTCGGTGCGACCCCAGCTACGGGGGCGGGCGATGAGCGTGCCGGCGACCCTGGGCCCACTGGGCGCGGTGACCGGACCGGCCGTCGGCGGCCTGCTCCTCGACCACTTCGGCTGGCATGCCGTCTTCCTCGTCAAGCTCCCCTTCTGCCTGCTCGCCCTGCTCGTGGCATGGAGGGCGATGCCGCGCGACGCTCGTCCGCGGCGGCCGGATCACCGTTCGCTGGCGGATGCCCTGCTGGTGGCTGCCGGTGTGGCGGTGCTCCTGCTCACGCTCACCCTGGCCTCGAACGATCCATGGTGGCTGCTGCTCGTGTTCGCAGCGATCCCGCCGCTGTGGTGGTGGCTGCGCGGCCCAGGCGGGCGTCCGGTGACGGGCGTGCTGGGTGCCTCGGGGCTGTTTCGGGCGCACGGGGCGGTGCTGGCGCTGGCGGCCGGCTTCGCCGCGATGCATTACGTCGTCGCTCTGCACCTCCAGCGCGACGACGGAGTCAGTGCCACCACGACCGGTCTGATCGTCCTCGCCTTCCCACTCGGCATGGGGCTGGCCGGACCGCTCGGCGGGCGTCTGGCCGACCGGTACGGTGCGAGACCGGTCGCAGTGACCGGCGCCGCGCTCACCGCCGCCGGGTTGCTCCTGCTCGTCCCGCTGGGCGCCGACTGGTCACCCTGGCAGGTGGCCTGGCGGCTGGCGCTGGCCGGCGTCGGCATGGGCCTGAACGGGGGCCCCACCCAAGCCCTGGTCATGAGTACGGCCCCGCCGGACCGTATCGCCACCGTCGGCTCCACGGTTCAACTCGCTCGCAGCCTCGGCTTCACCCTCGGCCCCGCCCTGGCCACAGCCGTCTGGGGCCTCACCGGTCCCGCCAACGGCGTGCACGCCGGCCTCGCCCTGGCCGCCATCGCCGCCGCTCTCGCCGTACCTCTCATCGCACTGCCCGGCCGGCCACCCGCCCCCGTGCCCGAGCAGACCACCGACGCCGCCCACACCTGACCCAGGAGACCTCCCCATGTGCGGAATCACCGGCTGGGCGTCCTACCACCACGACGCCCGCACCCAGGCCCCCGTCATCGAGGCCATGACCGCCACCCTCACCCCACGAGGCCCGGACGCCGGAGGCGTCTGGCTCGGTGAGCGGGCCGCGATCGGCCATCGCCGCCTCGCCGTCATCGACATCGAAGGCGGCAGGCAGCCGATGACCGACCGGTCCGACGAGCCCACGGCTGTGCTCAGCTACAGCGGCGAGGTCTACAACCACCATGCACTGAGGGCCGAACTCCGCTCCCGCGGACACCACTTCCACACCCGCAGCGACACCGAGGTCGTGCTGCGCGCATACGCCCAATGGGGCGAGAACGTCGCCGACCATCTGGAAGGCATGTTCGCCTTCGCCGTCTGGGACGAGCGCGCCCAGCGGCTGGTGCTGGTGCGCGACCGGCTCGGTGTGAAGCCGCTGTTCTGGGCGGCCGTCGACGGAGGTCTCGCCTTCGCCTCCGAACCGAAGGCGTTGTTCGCCCACCCCGAGATACGGCCCCGGGTGGACGCCGATGGGCTGCGAGAGGCGTACAGCCTGCTGTTCAACACCGGGCCGACGGTGTGGTCCGGCGTGCGGGAGGTGGAGCCCGGCGGGATGCTCGTCCTGGACCGGGACGGCATCCGTGAACGCCGTTACTGGCAGCTGGAGGCCGGCGCCCACGACGACGACCAGGACGCGACCGTCGAGCGCATCCGTCAGCTGGTCGGTACGGCGGCGCGCAGCCAACTGGAAGCCGATGTCCCGCTGTGCAGCCTGCTCTCCGGCGGCCTCGACTCCACCGTCCTGACCGCCCTGCTCGCCGATGAACTCCGGCTGCGCGAGGGCCCGGACGCCCGTATCCGCTCCTACGCCGTCGACTACAGCGACCAAGCCGAACAGTTCACCGGCGACGTCCTGCGCACCGGCCACGACACCCCGTTCGCCGCCGAGGCCGGCGCCTTCATCGGCACCGACCACAGCACTGTCGTACTCGACCCGCGCGCCCTGCTCGACCTCGAGCACCGCAAGGCGGTCGTCGTGGCCCGCGACTCGCCGATCGGCGTCGGCGACATGGACACCTCGCTGTACCTGCTGTTCGGGGAGATACGGCGGCACTCGACCGTCGCCCTGTCCGGCGAGGCGGCGGACGAGGTGTTCGGCGGCTACCCCTGGTTCCACAACCCCAAGGCTCTCGCCGCTCAGACCTTCCCGTGGCTGCTGGTCACCGGCGACGAGGCCGCCATGCCGCTCAACCCGGAACTCGACCTTCGTATCGGCGAGTTCCGCGACGACATCTACCGCAGCGCCCTGGCCGCCGTACCGCACCTGGACGGTGAGACCGCGACCGAGTACCGGCAGCGCGAGGTGCAGCACCTGTCCCTGACCCGATGGCTGCGCCAACTCCTGCACCGCAAGGACCGGTTGAGCATGGCCCAGGGCCTGGAGGTCCGCGTCCCGTACTGCGACCACCGCCTCGTCGAGTACGCCTTCACCACGCCCTGGGCGCTGAAGAGCTTCGACGGCCGGGAGAAGAGCCTGCTGCGCGCCACGGGCGCCGGGCTGGCGCCCGAATCGGTGCTGTACCGGCCCAAGAACCACTACCCGGCCACCCACCACCCCGACTACAACCGCGGCCTGCAGGGCATGGCCCGCGACGCTCTTGCCAACGACCAGGTCCGCGCCCTGGCCGACGAGACCCTCATCAAGCCCTGCCTGGACAGCCCGCCCGGCCAATTGGACTGGGGCCACCGGCTGCGCCTCGAACGTGTCGTCGACCTCGCCCTGTGGATCGACCACTACCAGCCCGAACTCGCCCTCTGAGGAGCCTCGTTCATGACCATCCAGGAACCCGAGACGGCCACCGGGGCACTGAGCGAGCCCGTGCCGCTGATGGGCTGCCCCTACAAGGCCGACCCCTACCCCCTGTACGAGCGGATGCGCGAGGCCGGCCCGGTCCACCGCGTCCTCTTCCCCAGCGGTGTACAAGCCTGGCTCGTCACCGGCTACGACGCCGCCCACGCCGCACTCAACGACGACCGCCTCGGCAAGAACCACGACCGCGGGAACGACCGCTGGCGCGCCCGCGCCTCGATCATGCCCGAGCCCCAGCACTCCCAGCTCCAGGTCCACCTCCTCCACCAGGACCCGCCGAAGCACACCCGGATGCGGAGCTTCGTCACCGACGCCTTCACGCCACGTCGGATCGAGAGCCTGCGGCCCCGGTTCCAGGAACTGGCGGATGCGCTGATCGACGCTCTGCCCGAGACCGGCCCCGCCGACCTCGTCACCGGCTTCGCCGCTCACTTCCCCTTCCAGGTCCTGGCCGAGGTCATCGGCCTCCCGCAGGAGCTGGCGGCCCGCTTCGACCGGGACTGGGGCAAGGTCGTCCAGCCGGTCGGCCCCACTGATCCCGGACGGCCGCTGTACGAGGCCCGGCTGCACGGCCTGCAGAGCTACATAGCCGACGTCGTCGCTCACAAGCGCGAGCACTGGGAAGACGACCTGCTCAGCCGCCTCGTCGTGGCTCGTGACCGGCGCGAACTGTCCCAGGAGGAGCTGGACTCGGTGATCTTCCAACTCCTGGTCGCCGGCCAGGAGCCGGTCACCAACCAGATCACCACGGCCCTGATCGCCCTCTTCCGCAACCCGGCCGAACTGGCCCGCCTGCGCGAGGATCCGGACCTCCTGCCCCGCGCGGTCGAGGAACTCCTCCGCTACGACAGCGCCTTCGAGCTGACCACCTGGCGTTTCTTCGACAAGGACAGCGATCTGCACGGCACCGAGGTCCCGGCCGGCGACTCGGTGATCGTCTCCCTGTGCGCCGCCAACCGCGACCCGCGCCGCTTCCCCGACCCCGACACCCTCGACCTCGACCGCAGCCCCAACCCCCACCTCGCCTTCGGCCACGGCATCCACTTCTGCCCCGGCGCCGCCCTCGCCCGCGCCGAACTCCAGATCGCCCTGAGCGCCCTGCTCATCCGGCTCCCCGGTCTCCACCTCGCCATCCGGGACGAGGACATCGAGTGGATCCCGGCCGTCCTCGGCCGCGGCACCAACCACCTGCCCGTCGGCTACGACCGACGCCGCTGACACCAGTTCCCGGGTGACCGGGTCCCTGCTCCCCGCCCGACCCGGCCTCGGCTGACCAACCCCACCTGCCCGACAGCGTCTTGGCTGCCCGCCAAGGCGCCATGCCGTCATGCCCTTCTGGAGGAACGCCATGCCGCCGACGACCGCGCCGGAAACCCTTCCCACGAGCATCAGCGCCGCGATCCTGCACCTGCTTCTGCCGTACCACCGCACGACCGACCGCGCCCCTGCCACCCTTGTGGAGGCGTTCCCCCACCAGCTGCGCCACATCTCAGAATTCGTGCGCGTCGGCGCCCCGGTCGTGTTCACCCTGCCCGGCTTCCCCTGTAAGTCACCCAACCCGGCCAAGGTCCTCGGCCACCTACCCGACCGGGGAGAACACCTCTCCCTCACCTTCCTGAACACCCTCTGCACGGAGATCGAGCGGATCTACCCACCCGGCGCCCGCATGATCATCTGCTCCGACGGCCACGTCTTCGGCGACCTCATCCACGTCCCGGACGAGCACATCGACTCCTACGCTGACGAACTACGCGTACTCATAGGCCAACTGGGCCTGCACAGATTGTCCGTCTTCGATCTGCGTGACGTACTCGGCGATCTCCCGCACGACACGAAACGTGCCTTTGTCCACGAGCACTACGCACCCACCCTGGACGCCCTGCGTACCGAAGTCCGTGCAGAGGACCAGACCCTCGCCCTCTACCGAGGCATCACCCGCTTCCTCGTCGAGGACACCGCCGACCACTCCGGCACCCGCTCCGCCCTGCAACGCGAGTGCCGAAAGCGTGCCTACGGTGTCATCCAGCGCAGCCGCGCCTGGGGCGACCTGATCGCCGAGCACCACCCCCATGCCGTACGCCTCTCCATCCATCCCCAGCCCATCGGCGCCCCCAAGTTCGGCATCCAACTCCTCGACGCCCCCGACGCCTGGACCACCCCCTGGCACTCGGCCGCTCTGCGCCGTACCGATGGCACATGGACCCTCATGCCCCGAGCCGAAGCCGCTCAACTCGGGCGCCTGATGAGCTGTGACGACAGGCCCAGCCACTTCGAGCAGACCTGATCAGGCCATCTCCTTGATCGCGCGGACAGCGGCGCGGGAACGGGGCCGGTCAGACCGGCGGATGCCGGGTGAGGAGACGATCAGTCTCAGGGACTCTCCGGCACGCGTACGCCTCTGTGCTCCTGGACGCGGGGGAGAGCATCAAGGAGCTCTCCGAGTACCTCGGCCACTCGGACCCCGGCTTCACGCTGCGTACGTACACGCACCCGCTGCCGTCCAGCGAGACCCGTACCCGCAAGGCGATCGCCTCCGCCTTCACGGAAGCGGAGGCGGACACCGGAGAAGCCCGGGGTACATCGGTGCCCTCGCCGAAACCCATGTGCCCTCAATGTGCCCTGGCCGCCTGACGGCCCCTCCCCGCACATGACGGGGGCGGGACCCGAAAGCCCCGCCCACACAACAAGAAACCCCAGGTCAGGGCCAGACCAGGCAGTACGCCTGATGCCCCGCGTCATGCAGACGATGGCTGAAATCCTGCCACTCGTGCAGCAGTTGGTAGACGTTGAACGCGTCGCGCGGGCCGCCGCGGTCCGGGACCGTGGACCAGATGAAGGCTGCGGCACCCACCGACTCCTCGCCGACGCCGCGCAGCGGGTCGACGACCGTCATCGGGAGCCTGACCACCGCGTAGTCGGGGTGCAGTACGACCAGTTCCAGCGGTGGGACCTTGTGCAGGGGTATGCCCTGGATGCCGGTGAGGATCATCGCCGCCACCGTCTCCGGCTTGATCTTGGTGAACATGCCGCCCATGCCCAGTTCGTCGCCGCCGAGCTCCTCGGGGCGCATCGAAATGGGCACGCGTGCCGCGGTCGCCCCGTCGGGGGCACCGAAATACTTGTAGGTCACCCCCACCCGGCCACCACTCCTGCTTCCGGATCCGACACCCTGCGCACCACCGGCCTGTATGCCCTGCTTGCGTTCCGCCTCACGCCGGTGCCGACCCCGCCGGGCAGGCTCGGGCCCCAGGTCGTCGGTCCCTTCGCCCACTCCGCCACCGCGATGCATATCTCATCCACCCGACTACTACTTAGGAGACACAGCCCCCGCCGCGCAACCCGATCATCGTGTCAGTGACCTCCCCCACGGGCGTGCGGTGAAACACCTGTCCGCAAGACCGTCCGTGGCTCTGACACCATGGCTTGTGTGAGCTTTCCCTATGACGCCCCAGTTTCGCAGACGCTTTTCGACCGCGCGTCCCTCGTGACGCCCGGCGGCGTGAACTCTCCCGTCCGTGCCTTCCGGGCCGTGGGCGGTACGCCCCGCTTCATGGTGTCCGGTACCGGTCCGTACCTCACCGACGCCGACGGCCGTGAGTATGTCGACCTCGTTTGTTCGTGGGGGCCGATGATCCTCGGCCACTCCCACCCCGAGGTCATCGCCGCAGTCCAGGAGGCTGTCGCCCGCGGCACCTCGTTCGGTACGCCCGGTGAGGGCGAGGTCGCGCTCGCCGAGGAGATCGTTGCCCGGGTCGAGCCCGTGGAGCAGGTGCGGCTGGTGTCGTCCGGCACCGAGGCGACCATGTCCGCGATCCGTCTCGCCCGCGGGTTCACCGGCCGGGCCAAGGTGGTGAAGTTCGCCGGCTGCTACCACGGCCACGTCGACGCACTGCTCGCCGCCGCCGGGTCCGGGGTCGCGACCTTCGGCCTTCCGGACACCCCCGGGGTCACCGGTGCGCAGGCCGGCGACACGATCGTGCTGCCGTACAACGACCTGGACGCCGTGCGGGAGGCGTTCGCCGCGCAGCCCGGCGAGATCGCCTGTGTGATCACCGAGGCGTCGCCGGGCAACATGGGCGTCGTACCGCCGCTGGACGGCTTCAACGCCGGGCTCAAGGAGATCTGCGCCGCGGGCGGTGCGCTCTACATCTCCGACGAGGTCATGACCGGTTTCCGTACCTCGAAGGCCGGCTGGTTCGGCGTCGACGGGGTGCGGCCCGACCTGATGACCTTCGGCAAGGTCATGGGCGGCGGCTTCCCGGCCGCGGCCTTCGGCGGGCGTGCGGACGTGATGGCGCACCTGGCCCCGGCCGGTCCCGTCTACCAGGCGGGCACCCTCTCCGGTAACCCGGTCGCCACCGCCGCCGGTCTCGCCCAGCTGCGGCTGCTCGACGACGCCGCGTACGCGAAGGTGGACGCGGTCTCCGCGGAGATCCGCGGCCTGGTCGGCGAGGCGCTCGCCAAGGAAGGTGTGGCACACACTGTGCAGGCGGCGAGCAACATGTTCTCCGTCTTCTTCACCGACCGGCCGGTGCGGAACTACGAGGACGCGAAGCAGCAGGAAGCTTTCCGCTTCACCGCCTTCTTCCACTCATTGCTGTCGCAGGGCGTCTACCTGCCGCCGTCCGCCTTCGAGTCCTGGTTCGTCTCCACCGCCCACGACACGCAGGCCGTCGAGCGCATCGCCGCCGCGCTGCCCGCCGCCGCCCGTGCCGCATCGGAGGCCACCGCATGAGCGAGAACGGAAGCCGCAAGGACATCACCGTCGTCCATCTGATGCGGCACGGCGAGGTGCACAACCCGGAGGGCGTGCTCTACGGGCGTCGCCCCGGCTACCACCTCTCCGAGCTCGGCCGGCAGATGGCCGACCGGGTCGCCGAGCACCTGGAAGGCCGTGACATCACCCATGTCGTCGCCTCCCCGCTGGAGCGCGCCCAGGAGACGGCCGCACCGATCGCCAAGACGCACAGCCTCGACCTGGCCACCGACGAGCGGCTCATCGAGGCGGCCAACGTCTTCGAGGGCAAGACCTTCGGGGTCGGCGACGGGGCGCTGCGCAAGCCGGACAACTGGAAGCACCTGACGAATCCGTTCCGGCCGTCGTGGGGCGAGCCGTACATCGAGCAGGTCGTACGGATGATGGGCGCCCTGGACGCCGCGCGTGACGCGGCGCGCGGGCACGAGGCGGTGTGCGTCAGCCATCAGCTGCCGATCTGGATCGTGCGCAGCTTCGTGGAGCGGCGGCGGCTGTGGCACGACCCGCGCAAGCGGCAGTGCACGCTCGCGTCGCTGACCAGCTTCACGTACCAGGGCGACAAGATCGTGTCGGTCGGGTACACGGAGCCGGCGCGGGATCTGGTGCCGGCGCATCTGCGGGCCGGCGCGAAGCCGGTGAAGGGGAAGTCGAAGGCGTTCGGCGCGTAGCCGGCCCGGGGCCGGCGGGGGTGCGCCGTGCCCCGGCCCGCCGGTCTTCCCGGTCGTCCGGTTGCCGTTCTGTCCTCAATCGCCGGACGGGCCTGATCTTTCGGCCCGTCCGGCGATTCTGCTGCCGCCTCGGGACCGGCGCCCCGAAGCCGGGGACCGATTCCCCTTCAGCGATTGATCACTCCGCCGGCGGTTGAGCCCTGCTCCCGCGGCGTCCAGCTTGCTCGGCCATGCGCGCGGCCGAGGCCGAGGTCTGGTCGCGCAAAGAAAAATCCGCTGATCCGCGGAACCCCTGTGCCGCTTCCCTCATCTAAGCCTTTGTCAGTTTGTATGGACTTGAGGTAAATCGACCGCAGATGGGGAACTCATGCGCGACATCAGCCGAAGGGGTTTGCTCGGAGCCGGGCTCGGGGCCGCGGCCGCCATCGGTCTGACGGGGTGCGGTTCCTCCGATACGGTCCGCTCGGGCGCTGATGCGGGGACCACGGGGGAGAAGGGCGCCGACGGGCACACCCGGGGGACCGGACCTGCGAAGAAGGACGTTCGCGAGATAGGGGACGGTTCCACCGCGGACACCGGGAAGCAGCCGCACCAGCCTTCCGCGCCGGTTCCGCTCGAACCCGGGCAGACGCCACCGCAGTTCGTGATCTTTTCCTGGGACGGGGCGGGCGAGGTCGGCAACGGGCTCTTCCCACGCTTTCTGGAACTCGCCAAGGATCATGAAGCGTCGATGACCTTCTTCCTCTCCGGCCTCTATCTGCTGCCCGAGTCGAAGAAGTCCATGTACCGGCCGCCCAACAACCCGATCGGTGCTTCCGACATCGGTTATCTCACCGATGACCACATCAAGGAGACACTGAAGTGCGTCCGTCAGGCCTGGTTCGACGGGCATGAGATAGGCACCCACTTCAACGGGCATTTCTGTGGCGGTTCCGGATCGGTTGCGAACTGGTCGGCCTCCCAGTGGCAGAGCGAAATCGATCAGGCGGTCTCCTTCGTCACCGAATGGCGCACCAACACCGGCTGGAGTGACCTCGATCCGCTGCCTTTCGACTACCGCAAGGAACTGGTCGGCGGACGCACTCCCTGCCTGCTCGGCCAGGACAATCTGCTGCCCACGGCGAGCAGGCTCGGCTGGCGCTACGACGCCAGCTCGCCCGGCGGCACCCAGGTGTGGCCCCGCAAGCGCCAGGGCGTCTGGGACCTGCCGTTGCAGGGCATGCCGTTCCCGGGGCACACCTTCGAAGTCCTTTCGATGGACTACAACATCCTCGCCAACCAGTCGCAGAATTCGACCAAGGGCATGCCCTCGCGTTATCCGGGCTGGCGCGAGCAGGCCACCCAGTCGTATCTCGGCGGTTTCAACCGTGCGTACACGACCAATCGCGCGCCCTTCTACATCGGAAACCACTTCGAGGAGTGGAACGGCGGCATATATATGGACGCGGTCGAGGCAATGATCAAGAAGATCGCGGGGAAGCCGGATGTGAGGCTCGTCTCCTTCAAGCAGTTCGTCGACTGGCTCGACGTCCAGAACCCGGACGTGCTCGACAAGCTCCGTACGCTGGAGGTCGGTCAGTCGCCCGAAGGAGGCTGGAACGCCTTCTTTAAGCAGGCCTGACAACGGGCTTTACGGGCACCGAGGGGGGTGCCCGAGATCACCGAAACCGCCATGCGAAACTTTTCACATGAGCTATGGCCGCGCGCCCCGACGCCGCTTCACCCTGCTCGCCGCTCCTGCAGCGGTCGTCGCACTCGCACTGACGCTGACCGCGTGCAGCGGGGACGGCAACAAGGCCGGCGGCGGTGGCAACACCCACTTCGTCACGGGTAGTGGCGGAATCTCCACCGTGGCCAAGGCCGACCGCGAGGCCGCCCCGAAGCTCGACGGTGAGACCCTCGACGGCAAGCAGTTGGACGTCGCCGACTACAAGGGCAAGGTCGTCGTGCTGAACGTGTGGGGCTCGTGGTGCGGCCCCTGCCGTCTGGAGGCCCAGTACTTCGCGAGGGTGGCGAAGGAGACGAAGGACAAGGGCGTCCAGTTCGTCGGGATCAACACCCGCGATGCCCAGAAGGGCCCCGCGATCAGCTTCGAAAAGGACTACGGGGTCCCCTACCCGAGCATCTTCGACCCGACCGGCAAGCTCATGCTCCGCTTCCCCAAGGGCACGCTGAACCCGCAGGCCATTCCGTCGACCGTGGTCCTGGACCGGGACGGGAAGATCGCCGCCCGCTCCCTGGCCGCGCTCGACGACACCCAGCTGCACAAGATGATCGACCCACTGATCGCGGAGAAGTGATTCCGTGCTCACCCTTGCCGCGGTGAACCCGACCGTCGTGGACGGGGCGCTGGTCGTCGCCCTGCCCATCGCCGTACTCGCTGGACTCGTCTCGTTCTTCTCGCCGTGCGTCCTGCCGCTCGTGCCCGGCTATCTCTCCTACGTCACCGGCGTCAGCGGCACCGACCTGGCGCAGGCCAGGCGGGGGCGCATGGTCGCGGGTGCCTCGCTCTTCGTGCTCGGCTTCACCGCCGTGTTCGTCTCCGGCGGCGCGCTCTTCGGCTTCTTCGGCCAGACCCTCCGGGAGTACAGCACCACGCTCTCCAAGGTCCTCGGTGTGCTGATGATCCTGATGGGGATCTTCTACATGGGCCTGATGCCGTGGATGACACAGCGCGAATTCCGTATCCACAAGAGGCCGGTGACCGGGCTGGTGGGCGCACCGCTGCTCGGCGCGCTCTTCGGGATCGGCTGGACTCCGTGCCTCGGCCCGACGCTCAGCTCGGTGACCTTCCTCGCGCTGGAGCAGGGCACCGCCGTACGCGGGGCGATACTGACCGTCGCGTACTGCCTCGGGCTCGGCCTGCCCTTCGTGCTCGCGGCGGTCGCCTTCCGCAAGGCGCTCGGCGCCTTCGGCTGGGTCAAGCGCCACTACGCATGGGTCATGCGGATCGGCGGCGTCATGATGATCGCGACCGGGCTGCTCCTGCTGACCGGTGTGTGGGACAGCATGATGCAGGAATTGCAGGGCTGGTCCGACGGCTTCACGGTGGGGATCTGAGTTCCATGAGCAATACCAAGTCCAACCCGGCCCCGGAGCGTGAGCACCGGGACGAGCGGGAGGTCCGGGACGAGCAGGACCGGGAGAACGCCCGCGAACTCGGTGCGGCCGGCTCCCAGCTCTCCACCGCCCCGCGCGAGGAGACCGCGGCCAACCTGCCGGCCATGGGCGTCATCGGCTGGGCCCGCTGGTTCTGGCGGCAGCTCACCTCGATGCGGGTCGCGCTGATCCTGCTCTTCATGCTGTCGCTCGGCGCCATCCCCGGCTCGCTGATCCCGCAGAACAGCGTGGACGAACTGAAGGTGCAGGCCTTCAAGGAGGCCCACACCACCGTCACGCCGATCTACGAGAAGCTCCAGTTCTTCGACGTCTACAGCTCGGTGTGGTTCTCCGCGATCTACATCCTGCTGTTCATCTCGCTCATCGGCTGCATCGTCCCGCGCACCAGCCAGTTCGTCGGCCAGCTGCGCAGCCGCCCGCCGGGTGCCCCGAGGCGCCTGACCCGGCTGCCCGCGTACACCACCTGGCGCACCGAGGCCGAGCCCGAGCAGGTCCGCGAGGCCGCACTCGCGATGATGCGCAAGCGCCGTTACCGCGCGCACATCGCGGGGGACGCGGTCGCCGCCGAGAAGGGCTATCTGCGCGAGGCCGGGAACCTGATCTTCCACATTGCCCTGATCGTGATGCTGGTGGCGTTCGCCTTCGGGCAGCTCTTCAAGTCCGAGGGCGGCAAGCTGATCGTCGAGGGCGACGGCTTCTCCAACACGCAGACCCAGTACGACGACTTCAAGTCCGGCTCGTTGTTCGACGCCGACTCGCTCGCCCCGTTCAGCTTCAACCTCGACGAGTTCATCGGTACGTACGAGCGCAGCGGCCCCCAGATCGGTACGCCCCGGACCTACGAGGCCCATGTGACGTACACGAAGGGCGCCTACGGCAAGCCGCAGAAGACCGTCATCAAGGTCAACGAGCCGCTGGTCGTCGACGGCACCAAGGTCTATCTGAACGCGCACGGCTACGCGCCGGTCGTCTCCGTCAAGGACGGCAGGGGCAAGGAGGTCTACCGGAACGCCGTGCCGCTGCTGCCCATCGACAACAACGTCACCTCGACTGGTGCGATCAAGGTGATGGACGGCTACCGCGACAAGAACGGCAAGAAGACCCAGCTGGGCTTCCAGGCGTTCTTCGTGCCGACCTTCGCGGGTGCTGGCAAGGGCACGATGTTCTCCCAGTTCCCGGCCGCCGACATGCCCGTACTCGCCCTCAACGGTTTCTACGGCAGCCTCGGCGTCGACTCGGGACTGCCGCAGAACGTGTACCAGCTGGACTCCTCCAAGATGAAGGAGTTCAAGGACGACGAGGGCAAGCAGCTCAAGCAGCGGCTGGCGGTCGGCGACACGATGCAGCTGCCCGACGGTGCCGGCTCGGTCACCTTCGAGGGCGTCGAGGAGTGGGCCAGCTTCCAGATCTCGGAGCAGCCCGCCAGCGGCTGGGCGCTCACCGGAGCCATCGCCGCGATCGTCGGACTCGTGGGTTCGCTGTTCATCCAGCGGCGCCGGGTCTGGGTGAGGGCCGTACGCGGAGCGGACGGCGTCACCGTCGTCGAAATGGCGGGTCTCGGCCGCAGCGAGTCCGCGAAGCTTCCTGAGGAGCTGGCCGATCTCGCGGTCACGCTCAACGCCGTGGCGCCCACAGCGCCCGGTCCTGACACCGACCCCGGATCCGATGCCGGCTCCGTCGAAGAATCCTCCGTAGAACCTGCCGAAGGGGCTGAGAAGTGAATCTCGCCGCCGCAACCAACGAGAACCTGGCGCACACCAGCAATGTGCTGATCTATTCGTCGATGGCCGTCTACACCCTGGCCTTCTTCGCGCACATCGCGGAATGGGTCTTCGGCAGCCGCAGCAAGGTCGGCCGCACCGCCGCCGCGCTGACCGGTGCCGAGGGCGCGGCCGGCGGCGCCACGGTGAAGGTACAGGTCGCGCAGAAGGGCGGCGGCACCGCCGTACTCGACCGCCCGAAGATCATCACTCGCTCCGCGGCCGGTACCCGCGACGTTCCGGACGGGCCCGGCGCGGGCGGCGGCACGTTCAAGGGCGACCTGTACGGACGCATGGCGATCTCCATGACCGTGCTCGCCTTTCTCGTGCAGGCCGCGGGTGTCCTCGCCCGTGCACTGTCCGTGCAGCGTGCCCCCTGGGGCAACATGTACGAGTTCTCCATCACCTTCTCCACGGTGGCGGTCGGCGCGTACCTGACCCTCCTCGCGCTGAAGAAGAACGTCCGCTGGATGGGGCTGCTCCTGGTCACCACCGTCCTGCTGGACCTCGGTATCGCGACCACGTGGCTCTACACCGACAGCGACCAGTTGGTGCCCGCACTGCACTCGTACTGGCTGTGGATCCACGTCTCCACCGCCATCCTCTGCGGCGCCGTCTTCTACATCGGCGCGGTCGGCACCCTGCTCTACCTCTTCCGCGACAGCTACGAGAACAAGCTCGCCCATGGCGGGCAGCCCGGTTCGTTCGCCCAGTCCGTGCTCTCCCGGCTGCCTGCCGCCTCGACGCTCGACAAGTTCTCGTACCGCATCAACGCCGCGGTCTTCCCGCTGTGGACGTTCACGATCATCGCGGGCGCCATCTGGGCGGGCGACGCGTGGGGCCGCTACTGGGGCTGGGACCCCAAGGAGGTCTGGTCCTTCATCACCTGGGTCGCGTACGCCTGCTACCTGCACGCCCGCGCCACCGCAGGCTGGAAGGGCCGCAAGGCCGCCTACCTGGCACTGATCGCCTTCGGCTGCTGGCTCTTCAACTACTACGGCGTGAACATCTTCGTCACCGGCAAGCACTCCTACGCGGGCGTCTGACCGGCCCCACCCCGTACGGGTGCGGATCCCGCACCACCGGGCCACGCTGGAACCATGACCGATGCGACCCCCGTCATCGAGCGTGGCACCAGTGAAACCCACGGTGACCGGCACACCCTGCGGTTCACGCTACGGCTGCCCCACCCCGTCCCACGGGTGTGGGCAGCCGTTGCCAGTTCCGAGGGGCTGCCCGGCTGGCTCGCCGCCGCCGACCCGTTCGAACCGCGCATCGGCGGGGCCGTCACGTTGCGCTGGCTGAACACCGACCGGGACGGGCATGCCACGGTCGCCTCCGGCACCGTCACCGCCTGGGACATCGAGCGGGTCGCCGAATACACCCTCGAAGGACTCCACGGCCGCATCCGCTTCCACCTGGAGCCACCGCGCGGCGACCATGTGCTGCTGCGCTTCACCAACGAGTTCCGGGGCGACGACGAGCTGCGCCTGGACTGCCTCGCCGGCTGGCACGACCACTTCCGCTACCTCGTCGACGCGCTCGACGGATACCCCGCCGACTGGTCGAAGTGGACCCCGGTCCGGTGGGCGGGGCTGCGCGAGGAGTACGCGGCGGCCGAGCGGTGACGCGGCATCACGGTGCCGAGGACGGCGGCAGGCACTTCGGGTCCGGCGGCGTGTGCTCCGGCCAGGCGATCGCCACGAACCGCTGACGGGCGTCCTCGGGCGCCAGCTCCACCACCGGCACCGCCTTGTTGTACGGGTTCCCGTGGTTGTCCAGGCAGATCCAGCCACTGGCCCCCGATACCCGCAGCGAACCCTTCACCCGCGGCCACTGCTCACCCACGTCCGAGGGCTGCGGAAGCTGCTTGCCGACAGGGGTCGCCTGCCTGATGCCGTGCACCGCCAGTGACATCGCGTCGTGCGCGACGATGACCTGGCCGTCGGTCAGCTCCTGGTGACCGGTCGGACCGATCGGGCCCACGGGCTTCTTCGCCACGGTGGCCAGCAGGTCCAGGAAGCTTCGGTAGTCCCCCGGGGAACCGCCCGTCGCCGCCCCGCCCTGCTCCTTCGCCGCCGCCCAGGCGTCCGGGTGCGCCAGCGAGGCGTAGCGGACCGTCACCTTGCGGCGCAGCGCGCCCCGGTCGAGCTTCTTGTCGTTGCCGAGGTACGAGCCCTCGTCGCCGGTGAGGATCGTGAACGGGCGGCTCTGGCAGCCGCGGGCCCCGAGCGCGTTGATGAACTGCCGTAGCTGGGTGTGGCGTCCGGCGAAGAACACCGTCTCCGCATCCGTGTCGCAGATGAGGTGCGTGATCTGCTGGAACGTGTTGGCCGTGGTGCCCTCGTCGTTGGGGTCCTTGCGCGAGGTGAACAGCTGCGGCTCGTACTGCGTGCCCTTCACCAGCGAGGTGAACGCCGCCCGCAGCGTGTCCGTGTAGTGGTCCCCGGTACGGGTGTCCTGCACCAGCAGCGCCTTGTTCGCCTTCACCTTCCCGAAGTGCGCCAGCGCCCGCGCCTCGTCCCGGTTCGTCGGCGACACCCGCGCCAGACCGGGGAACGGGTCGCCGCCCGGGCCGTTGGCGATGTCGTCGGCGGTGATCGTGGTACCGACGACCGCGATGTGCGCGGCGGTCAGCTCCTTGACCGCCGACCTGACCTGCGTACTGCTGGTGGCGACCCCCGACACGGCCCGCAGATGGTCCGGGGCCCCGGTCATCTTCTTCAGCCGGTCCACCGTCGGCTGCCACAGCAGGTTGTTCTTCCCCGTGTTGGCGAGAACCAGCCGGATCCCCGGCACCTGCTCGTTCGACAGATGGTTGGCCCGGTACTGCTCGGCGAACGCACCCTGCAGCTCGCGCTGCATCTTCGTCTGCATGGCTTCGTCCGTCGACGTCAGCGGCAGCAGCAGCGCGACCGTCGCGTACCGGCCGGGCTTCAGGGTGTTGTTCTCCCGGGCGATGGCCGCGGCGACCTCGGTCAGCTTCGGCCGCCCGAAGTCGTAGCCGTCGCCGGAGACACCTATGCACTCGTCGCTGCCCTGCGGCCGCTCGACACCCTTCGCGCACGAGCGGTCCTCGGGGGCGGTCAGCCGGCCGATGCCGTACCAGCCGGACGTGACGACCAGGGCGCCGACCACCACCGTGGTGACCACCTTCTGCCTCGCCGTGTACCAGACGCGATAACGCAGTGGATTAAGCATCCGAGCCACCGTTCCCCCGCCTCTGCCCGCTTCCGCCCGTGCCCGGTCCGCCCGTGTCCGGCGATCCCGGCGGCATGGACAGCGGCCGCCAGGCCCTGATGTCCTGCGGCCAGTGCGTCGCCGCGTCCCACAGCACGCTGTTGCCCGTCGGATGTCTGCCGGACAGTTGTCGCAGTTCGTGCGCCATCTTGTCGATCACCTCTTCGTCCGGCAGAGCCAGTGGATCGGACAGCAGCCATACGGCGTGCAGCAGCCGACGCAGCTGCAACTGGAGCTCCACGGCCCGCTCGCCGAGCCCCGCGAGCCCCGTCTCCCCGTCCGGCAGCGAACCGGCCGCCTCGCGGCCGAGCGCGACCGCCTGCCGCGGATCGGGGCCGGCGTAACCGGGCGGACGCGGATACGGGGCCGAGGCGATGAACCGCAACGAGCCGAGCCAGGCGGTGACATCCCCGTCGGTGAACCGCTCCCGCAGATGCGTCACGCAGTCCCTCGTCCTGCCCAGCACCAGCTCCTGGTGCAGCCGGTGCGGGACGCTCGGGCAGCGGCCCCCGGGCGCGTACGCCGTGCGCAGCGTCTCGTGCACCGCACGCCACACCGCGTAGTACGGATGGTCGTCGTCCTGGAAACGCAGCCGGTGCAGCAGCAGCGCACGCAGCAGCGGATCGGCGACGAAGTACTCGGGACCGACCGGCCAGTCCTGCGCCCGCAGCACGTCCCGCACCTGCAGCGCCACATCGCCGTCCAGCGACCGGCCGCGCAGCCGGGCCGTGGCCAGCAGTCGCGCCGAGTCCTCACCGTGCGCGGCGGCCAGCACACTCAGTACGTCGAGCTGCTGCCCCGGCAGCAGCTGAGCCAACAGCTCGTCCGCGACCCGCACCGGCGCCCGGTCCTCACGCAGCTCCACCGCGCGGTCCAGCAGCGCCCCCGGCACCAGCGAACCCGGCTGCGACGCACCCGGCTGCGACGACCCCGGCCGCGGCGCCCCCGGCACCAGCGCCTCGCCCGCCGCCTGCGCCAACAGCGCCACACCCAGCGGGCGCCCACCCGTCAGCCGGTGCACCCCACGTGCCAGCCCGGCCGGGGTACGGCCCACCGGATCGTGCCGGTCGAACGCCGCCTGTACGTGCGCCGGGCCCAGCGCGGTGAGCTCCACGGCCAGAATCCCGGACGTCACCTCCGAACCGCGGGCCCAGTGCGAGCCGTGCGCCACCTCGGGCAGCCGCCGGCGCACCGCATGGCTCAGCCCCTCGTGGTCACGGGCGCGCGAGGACGCGAACAGGGCGATCTGATCGCGCACCCCGGAGGCCCGCTGCCGCAGCACCGGCTCGACCAGCTGCCGGCCCAGCAACGTGTGCGCGTTGTCCAGCAGCAGCACAGGACGGCCCCGGCGGGCACCCCGCGCCAGACCCCCGTACGCCCGCACCAGATCCGCGACCAGCGCGAGCACCAGATGATCCTCGGCCCGGCGGCGCAGATCGCCGCCGCGCTCGAAATCGACCGCCAGCTGCCTCAGCCCGATCCTGCCGTTGCCGCCCGCGTGCGGATAACTCCCGTACCAGTCCGCCGAGCGCCGCTGGAACCGGCTGAACGTCTCCTCCAGCACCGTCTCGATCGTGGCCTCGGCGACCATCCCGGCCAGCGGGACCACCGAGTCGAAGGCACTTGCGGCCAGCTTCGTCAGCACCTTGGTGACCCAGCCCGTCGCCGCGTCCCCACGGGTGTCGACGGTCGCCAGCACCGGGCCGAGCGACTGCAGATCCCGCTGCGCCCGCGTCTCGTCCTCCCGCGTCCAGGAGATCGAGGCGACCGCCACGAGCCCGAGACTCAGCCGGGGAAACTGCACCGGCCGCGCGGCACGCACCTTCGCCGTCAGCTGGGTGGCGAGCTCCGGCAGCGCGCCGGTGACCGGAGTCCAGCCGGGGCCCGGGTCCGCGGGCGGCACGACGGCCTCGCAGTCGATCAGGGCTACCGGGGTGATCTCCCGGTACAGATGGCGCAGTTGCTTGAGCGCAGCCGTCTTTCCCATGCCGCGGCCGCCGGTCAGCACGGCGACCGGCGGATCTTCACGGTGCTCGTAGGCGACCCGGGCGGAGCCGTACGGAGTGAGACCTGTCAGACGCGCCGCAAGTCCGTCGTTGCCGAAGATCGCCTCGCGCCCGTACAGCTCTCTCTCCACAGCACCCCCAGCGCCGATGCCCCACCAGATCTGTCACGCCGTCAACAGAAGGATATCGGCAGGGTGTTGGAGAAAGATGAAGATTTTCGAACGATCGGGGACGCGGGTCGGTAAATCAGTCAACGCCGATGTCCTCGTTCCACACGTCGGGATGGTCCCGTACGAAGTCCCGCATGAGTGCGATGCATTCGGCATCGTCGAGCAGCACGATCTCCACCCCGTGCCGGGCCAGCCAGTCGTGCCCGCCGGGATAGGTCTCCGCCTCGCCGATCACCACCCGCGAGATCCCGAACTGCCGCACGAGGCCGGAGCAGTACCAGCACGGGGAGAGCGTCGTCACCATCGTCGTGCCCCGGTACGAGCGCTGCCGTCCGGCCGCTCGGAACGCCGCCGTCTCCGCGTGCATGGACGGATCGCCGTCCTGGACACGGCGGTTGTGGCCGCGGCCGAGGAGGCTGCCGTTTGGCCCGTAGAGCGCGGCACCGATGGGGATACCGCCCTCGGCGAGCCCGGCACGGGCCTCGGCGAGGGCGGTGGCGAGCATGGCGCTGTCGTTCACGTGTACGTGCTCCAGATCGCCGTTGCCGGGGGCGCTGTCACCCCCGGACGCTCGTTCCTCACTCGCCGGAGGGGCTTGAGCTCTCCCCGCTCTCGCGGCGCTTGAGCTCCTCCTCGCGGCGGCGCAGATCCGCCTCCCAGTCCTTGAGGAGCGACTCGTCCTTCTTGTTCTCTTCCTTCAGCGCCTTCAGGAACTCCGGATTGTCGTCCGGCGCCACCCACTGCGAGCGGTGATTGCGGTGCCATTCCGACGGCGTACGGCCTCCGGCGGGCACGGTGCGCATCTTGCCCGCGGCGAGCCAGACGATCGGGCCCACGATCCAGAACAGCAGGATGATGAAGACCCAGGCGATCTTCGGCAGGTGCTTCGCCTCGTCCTCGGGGGTGTTCAGGCAGTCGATGAACGCGTAGATCGTCAGTGCCAGAGGCAGGAGATAGATCAGGGCCCGGAACATGATGGAAAGGTCCCCCTGCGGAGAGATGGCGGGGCTTGTCCCGCCCCGGTGACGGGCCCAGAGTAGCCGGTGTCAATTACGTCCCACGGCGAGCAGGTGGGAACTGGCGGCGAGCAGGTCGGGGTACGGCTCCGCCATGCGGGCCGCGGCCGGCGCGGAGGCGAACATCCGTGATCCGGTGAGTGCCTCACCGGTATGCAAACCGGGTTTGGCCGGCGCGCCGGAACCCGCCCCGGCTCCTGGTGCCGCTCAACCTCGCCATCCGGGTCCTGCTGACCTTGTGGCGGTTCCGCGACCGCGCCGCGCTACGGGCCTCCGGGTAACTTTTGGCATGTCCCCGATAGTGCTCGGTGTCCCGGCCACTGTCAGTGCTTACCGGCAGGATCACTGGCATGACACCGTTGCTTCTCACCGACATCGAACGAGCCGTTCGCAGCAGCTGGAGTGCCGAGACGTGCACGCCTGAGTTCCGATCGCGCTGGACCAAGGACAACCCGGCTCGGGACCAGTGCGGGGTGACCGTCATGGTCCTCAATGATCTGCTGGGAGGCGAGCTGCTTCGGGGGGAGGTCCATGTCGACGGAGAGCAAGTGGACTATCACTGGTGGAACCGCCTGGGCATGGGCATTGAGATCGACCTCACCCGCGAGCAATTTGGGCAGGGGGAGACTGTCACCGAGGGCATCGTCATTCCCCGCCCGCCTGTGACCGAGTGGCGCAGGCTCCGGGAGGAGTACGAGCTTCTCCGCGACCGCGTCTTGAAGCAGCTCAACCGGCAGTAGGCGGCGCCCTTTGCGTCCCCCTCTCGTCAGTCGGCTCGAACCTTTTCGGCTCGTGCTCGGGTGCTGGCGAAGCGGTAGGAGTCGGTGCCGGCTCGATGACCGTGCCGTTGACGAGGCCGTCGACGATGGCCACCAGCGCCGTCTCATCACGGCATCAAGGTAAGTCCCTCGTGCCCTGATCTGGGCAGCCTGGGATCGGAATCAACGGGGTTGGGGCTCAGAAACTACTTCCGACTTGCGGGCCATGAAGGTAGCGAACGTCCTCGTTGCCCCTGCGTCGGGTTCCTCCACCAGTTGCGCACTGACGGCCAGTCCAGTCCGCCCCAGCATTTCGGCGATCTGGGCTGGTGGCAGCAGGTGGGACTCGTAGGTCACGGGGTGGCCGCCATAAGCCTGCGTTGGACGCCGACGCTCGCCGTTTCCCACGTGGCCGACCAACATCAGATGGCCACCGGGCGCCAAAGTGCGATGGAACTCGGCGAACACAACTGGGAGCAATTCAGGCGGCGTGTGGTGGGTGGAGTAGTAGGCCAGGATGCCGCCGAGTTCGTCGTCGTCGAGCTCCAGCTCGGTCATTGAGCCCACAGTGAACCGCAGGTCCGGATAAGCCTCTCGGGCCAGGTCGATCATCTTCGGCGACACATCGACACCGAAAGCTGACACGCCCAGCTCGGCCAAGTGTGCTGTCACCTTGCCTGGGCCGCAGCCCAGATCCGCGACTGGTCCTCGATCAGAGGCCTCCACGATTTCGGCGAATGCTGCCAGCATCGCGCGCGACAAGGGATCAAGCTCGGCGGGGGGCGGGACGCGGGCGGCATAGGCGGCGGCGACGGTGTCGTACGACTCTCGGATCGCAGCAAGGCAGGCGAGTTCAGTCACGCCGCGAATCTAGACGAGAGCACTGACAGAGACTGAGGGGGCCAACTCTCAAGTCGGCCGGGAGAGAACAGGTCCGGGTGCACCCGGCTGGGACGGCCCCGCCGTCCTCGCCGGCCACCGCGCGGCCGGGCAGCTCCTGATCGTCGACCCGGCCTTGGAGGAGACGCCCCTCGAAGTTCAACTGCTCGGCGGCTCCCCGGAAGACGGCCAAGCCGTACTGACACCACTCGCCGGTCCTGCCGCGCTGGTCACCGCCGTCGCCCCGGACGGACTTCGCCTGCGCCACCTTCTGGACACGGCACAGGTCACCTGATAGCCGGAGGATGCCCCGGCCTTCAGGCTGGGGAGGAATCCGGTTTCCCGCGTAGCGGGGCAGGAGAAGTCGAATCGCCGCCGGGCGATTCGGCGTCCACTCCAGTGGCGCGGAGGCCGACCTCAAGCATGTAGACCAGTTCGGAGTTGAGGGACCGCCGCTCGGACTTGGCGTGAGCGCTCAGCCGGTCGCGGAGGTCTTGGGGGAGACGCAGGGTCATGCGGACTTCATTCATCATGGTGCTAGTATGACGTCGTGACGACACTAAAGGAAACCGAGGGTGCGGAGCGCGCACGGTGGACCTTCCGGCTCCGTGTGTCGTCCACCGCCCGTACCGCGCTACTCACCGAGTGGGACCGGTGCCGGTGGATCTGGAACGAGTGCGTGGCGAAGTCCAAGCAGGTCCACGCCTGGAACAAGGCCCAGCCCGCGGGTGCCGACAAGCGGACCTGTGGCCCGGCGCAGCTCGACAAGATGCTGACCGAGGCCAGGAAGAGTGCTGCGTGGCTGCGGGAGGGCAGCTCGGTTCCCCAGCAGCAGGTCATCCGTGATTTCGGGAAGTCCAAGGCCAAGGCGCAGAAAGACATCAGGGAACGGCTGCCCATGCACCGCCGGGCCGGGATGCCGAAGTACAAGAAGAAGTGTGAAGCCCTGCCCTCCCTCAACTACACGCGGCGCGGCTTCCGGCTCAACGACGGGAAACTGCATCTGGCCGGAGGCGTTGTGCTGACGGTGGTGTGGTCGCGGGAGCTGCCCGCCGACCCATCGTCCGTGCGTGTTTATCAGGACGGTATCGGGCACTGGTACGCCAGCTTTGTCGTCCCTGCCCAGATCCGGCCGATGCCCGGGACCGGGCGCGTGATCGGCATCGACTGGGGTGTGAAGGAGACCGCGACCACCACCAGTAGTGCCCATGATCTCCCCCATGCCGGGCATGGGCGGAAGGCTAGGGAGAAGCTGACCCGGTACGACCGGATGATGGCCCGACGCAAGCCGCAGAAGGGCCACGCCGGGTCGAAGGGATACCGCGAGGCGAAGCGGCTGCGTGCCAGGCTGCACAAGAAAGTGGCCCGGCAGCGCCAGGACACCGCCCGCAAGTGGGCCAAGAGGGTTGTCCGCGACCATGACGCGCTCGCTGTCGAGGACTTCAAGCCGAAGTTCCTCAGCCGGACCACCATGGCCCGCAAGGCTGCTGACGCCGCCATCGGCGCGACCAAACAAGCCCTGATCGAGATGGGCCGCAAGCACGGACGGTCCGTGCACCTGATCCACCCTGCGTACTCCACGATGGACTGCGCGCACTGCGGAGCGAGAGCCAAGCACGCACTGCCGCTGGGAGAGCGCACCTACACCTGCACCGCCTGCGGAGCCGTATCCCCAAGGGACAAGAACTCCGCAGGTGTGATGCTTGTCCGGGCTGGTCTGGACCCGGCTGGTGCTGATCGTGGAAGACCTGACCAGGCGCTGCCTGGCCAGGCAGCGTGAGCTAGAAATCCCCGCTTAACCCCGAAGGAGGGAATCCCCTTCCTTCAGGGAGGGGAGCAGTCAACTTCCGCCGTACCGTCCCGGGCGGACGTGGGCGCGTCCGCGTTCCGTGAGGGCCGCCGAGGTGGGGCACCCCAGGTGATCGCCAACGGTGATGACAAACTGGACGGCATGGCTTACGACGATCTTCGTTCCCTCCTCCGGGCCCTGGAGCGCGAGGGCGAGCTCAAGCGCATCAAGGCCGAGGTCGACCCGTATCTGGAGGTCGGCGAGATCGTCGACCGGGTGAACAAGGCGGGCGGGCCCGCGTTGCTCTTCGAGAACATCAAGGGGTCCTCGATGCCCCTGGCCATGAATGTCTTCGGGACCGACAGGCGGCTGCTCAAGGCGCTCGGGCTGAAGTCGTACGCCGATATCAGCGACAAGATCGGCGGGCTGCTCAAGCCGGAGCTGCCGCACGGTTTCGTCGGGGTGCGGGAGGCCTTCGGGAAGCTCGGCTCGATGGTGCATGTGCCGCCGAAGAAGGTGAAGTCCGAGAGCGCGCCCGTGCAGGAGGTCGTGCTCACCGGCGACGACGTGGATCTGGATCAGCTGCCCGCGCTCTTCACCTGGCCCGAGGACGGCGGATCGTTCTTCAACCTGGGGCTCACCCATACCAAGCACCCGGAGACGGGTGTGCGGAACCTCGGTCTGTACCGGCTCCAGCGTCACGACCGGCGCACCATCGGGATGCACTGGCAGATCCACAAGGACAGCCGCAACCACTACCAGGTCGCCGCCAAGCGCGGGGAGCGGCTGCCGGTCGCGATCGCGTTCGGGGCGCCGCCCGCGGTGACGTACGCCTCCACCGCGCCGCTGCCGGGGGACATCGACGAGTACCTCTTCGCCGGGTTCATCCAGGGCAAGCGGATCGAGATGGTCGACTGCAAGACCGTGCCGTTGCAGGTCCCGGCACAGGCGGAGGTGGTCATCGAGGGGTGGCTGGAGCCCGGGAAGATGCTTCCCGAGGGGCCGTTCGGCGACCACACCGGCTTCTACACGCCGCAGGAACCGTTCCCCGCACTGACCATCGACTGCGTGACCATGCGGAAACGTCCGCTGCTGCAGTCGATCGTGGTGGGCCGGCCGCCGACCGAGGACGGGCCGCTGGGGCGGGCCACGGAGCGGTTCTTCCTGCCGCTCCTCAAGATCATCGTGCCGGACATCGTGGACTACCACCTGCCGGAGGCGGGCGGCTTCCACAACTGTGCGATCGTCTCGATCGACAAGAAGTACCCGAAGCACGCCCAGAAGGTGATGAGTGCCATCTGGGGTGCGCACATGATGTCGCTGACCAAGCTGATCGTCGTCGTGGACTCCGACTGCGACGTCCACGATCTGCACGAGGTGGCGTGGCGGGCGCTCGGCAATACGGACTACGCGCGTGACCTCACCGTCACCGAGGGGCCCGTCGATCATCTCGACCATGCTTCCTACCAGCAGTTCTGGGGTGGCAAGGCGGGCATCGACGCGACGAAGAAGTGGCCCGAGGAGGGGTACACCCGGGACGGGGGCTGGCCGAACATGGTCGAGTCCGACCCGGAGACGGCGGCGAAGGTCGACCGCCGGTGGAAGGAATACGGACTGTGAGCGCCGCCGAAGCAGCACTGGGCTCAGAGCCCGTACAACCGAACAGCAAGGTCAAGGCGTTTCTGCGGCTCGTGATGATCGAACACTCGGTCTTCGCGCTGCCCTTCGCGTACATCGCCGCCCTGACCGCGATGTTCCGGGCGGACAAGTCCATCCACTGGGTCACGCTGCTGCTCGTCACCATCGCGATGGTGGGGCTGCGGACGTTCGCGATGGCCTGCAACCGGATCATCGACCGGGAGATCGACGCCCGTAACCCGCGCACCGCGAGCCGGGAGCTGGTCACCGGGGCGGTGTCCGTGAAGTCTGCGTGGACGGGGGCGCTCGTCGCCGTTGTCGTCTTCCTCGGGGCGGCGGCTCTGCTGAACCCGCTCTGTCTGGCGCTCGCGCCGGTCGCCGTCGTGCCGATGGTGGTCTATCCGTACGGGAAGCGGTTCACCCACTACCCGCACGCCATCCTGGGGATCGCGCAGGCCATAGGGCCGATCGGTGCCTGGCTGGCCGTGACCGGCAGCTGGTCGTGGGAGGCGGTGATCCTCGGTCTCGCGGTCGGGATCTGGATCGGTGGATTCGACCTGATCTTCGGCTGCCAGGACGTCCAGGCAGACCGGGCGCAGGGGGTGCTGTCGGTGCCGGCCCGGTTCGGGATTCCGGCCGCGCTGTGGGGTGCGCGGGTCTGCCATGCGGTGACGACCGGGCTGCTCGTCTGGTTCGGGCTGGCCACGGAGGCCGGACTGTTCTACTGGATCGGCATGGTGATCGTCACCGTCGCCTTCGTGTACGAGCACCGGGTGGTGCGGCCGCACGATCTGTCCCGGCTGAACCGGGCGTTCTTCTCGGTCAACGGGTTCATCGGAATAGCGCTGTTCGCGTGCGCGCTGATGGATCTGCTGGTGCGGGGTCTGACGGTCTGAGCCGGACAGGCCCTACGGCACGAGCGGTTGGGCGGGTGTCGCCGTGCTCCGGCGGCGGAAGACGAACGCCGCCGCCACACCCGCCGCCAGTCCGAACAGGTGGCCCTGCCAGCTGACCGAGGTGTTGGCGGGGGAGATCCCCAGCAGGATCGACGAGCCCCATATCGCGCCGATCACCAGCCCGGCGCCGATGTCCAGCACTCTGCGGTCCACGAAGCCGCGGACCAGCAGATAGCCGAAGAGGCCGAAGACCAGTCCGGACGCGCCCGCCGTGTTGGAGTCGGCCGGCGAGACCAGCCAGACCCCGAGACCGTCGACCACGATGATCAGCGCGGCCACGGCCACGAACCGGCGTATGCCGCCCAGCGCGGCCAGGAAGCCGAAGACCAGCAGCGGCACGCTGTTGGAGGCGACATGGCCGAAGCCGAAGTGGATGAAGGACGCGGGCACGACGTCCAGCAATTCGCCGGGCCGGCGCGGCTCGATCCCGTACGTGTCCAGTGAGTGGCCGGTCGACACGTCGACGACTTCGAGTATCCAGAGGAACGCCACCCAGCCCAGCATCAGCTTGGCCGCGGCCTTCGCGCGGTCGCCCGTGCTCCACGCCGGTGCAATTCGATCTGACGATGCGGCCATCGTGGTCCCCTGCCGGTCTCCTGGGTCGCCCCTGTTTCCACCCCTCGAAACGGCTGAGGCACCTTACTCGGTTCCGGGTTCGGGCAGCCGGATAGGCTCGGCTGTGTGGATTCCGGGACTTCAGTGAGTCAGCACCAGCGGCAGCCTTGGATTGTCGGGGTTTCAGGCGCTTCGGGCACCCCATTCGCCGCCGCCGTGCTGCGCGGTCTGCTGGCCGCGGGGGAGAGCGTCGATCTGGTGGTGAGCCGGGCGTCGCGGCTGACGCTGCTGGACGAGACCGGGATCGCGTTCCGCGACGCGCACTGGCAGGAGGATCTGTGCAGCTGGCTGGCGCGAGGGGCGGACGGGAAGCCGCACACCTTCGATGTGGACATCGAGGGCGTACGGCACTGGGCGGCCGGTGATCTCGCCGCCGGGCCGTCCTCGGGGTCGTACCCGGCGAAGGGGATGCTGATCGTCCCGGCTTCGACGGCATGCGTGGCCGGGGTGGCGCTCGGACTCTCGAAGGATCTGCTCCAGCGGGCCGCGAGCGTGACGCTCAAGGAGCGGCGGAAGCTGGTCGTAGCGGTGCGGGAGACGCCGCTGAACGGGCAGACGCTGAAGCATCTGGTGAGCCTGGACGAGGCGGGCGCCGTCGTGCTGCCCGCCTCTCCGGCGTTCTATGCGGGGGCGACGCACATCCAGGATCTGGTGGACTTCGTCGCGGGGCGGGTGCTGGATGCGGCGGGGGTGCCGCACGACCTGTACCGCCGATGGGAGGGAGAGCTCGGTGGCGGCTCTCGCGGCTCCGGAGACTGAGCCTGTGGTCAGCGCTTCTTCTTGGCGCGCGAGGTGCGGGTCTTGTCGACCCGGTGCGCGGCGGCGGGCTGGTGGGCACGCGAGCGGTTGGCCAGGTCCTGCAGCTCGCGCATCCGGGCGTAGGCCATCTCGATCGTGTACACGGTGTTCTCACTCCTGAAGATTCGAAAGCGTTTTTTGGATGTTCGGGAAGATTTGCAGGCGTTGAAGCCTGCGTGCCTTAGATTCTACACGTAAACTCGCGATACTGCTGAACAATGGAAGGTTTCAGTCACATGGACGCGGTGGACAGGCAGCTCATTCAGGCCCTCAGGGAGAACGGCAGGGCCTCGTACGCCGAGCTGGGGCGGCTCGTCGGGCTCTCCGGGCCAAGCGTCACCGACCGCATCAACCGGCTGGAAACCGCCGGTGTCATCACCGGTTACCGCGCCACCGTCGACGCCGCGTCCCTGGGTCTCGGGGTCACGGCCCTGATCGGCATCTCGCTCTCCGACGCGGCCGATCATGAGGACGTGGCGCGCCGGCTGAAGGACGTTGCGGAGATCGAGGACGCCTGGTTCATCGCGGGCGACGATTCGTACATGCTCAAGGTGCGGGTCGGTGACGTGGACGGTCTGGAGAAGACCATTCGCCGGATCAGCGGTACGAGGGGGGTCTCGCGCACGCGTACCACGATCGTGCTCTCCACCAAGTGGGAGAACCGGGTCGGGGAACTTCCCGAGGAGGCGTAGGCGTAACGTGGTGGGGCCCCCGGGTGACCGGGGGTTTCGCCCGGTATCGCCGGGAAGGTACAGCGCGTCGACAACTGGGAGGCAGCCGCATGGACGTTGGGCTCAAGCGCGAGCTGGAGGAGAAGGTCCGCGCAGGGGAGCGGCTGACCCGTGAGGACGGCATCGCCCTCTACGAGTCGGACGACCTGGCCTGGCTCGGCGGCCTCGCGCACGAGGTGCGTACGCGCAAGAACGGCGACGTCGTGCACTTCAACGTCAACCGGCACCTCAACATGACCAATGTGTGCACCGCGTCGTGCGCGTACTGCTCGTTCCAGCGCAAGCCTGGCGAGAAGGACGCGTACACCATGCGCATCGAGGAGGCCGTCCGGCTGGCGAAGGCGATGGAGGGCGAGAACCTCACCGAGCTGCACATCGTCAACGGGCTGCACCCCACCCTGCCGTGGCGTTACTACCCGCGCTCGCTCAGTGCGCTGAAGGAGGCCTTGCCGCAGGTCTCCCTCAAGGCGTTCACCGCCACCGAGATCCACCACTTCGAGACCATCTCCGGGCTCTCGGCCTCCGAGATCCTCGACGAGCTGATCGAGGCCGGTCTGGAGTCGCTGACCGGTGGCGGCGCGGAGATCTTCGACTGGGAGGTCCGCCAGCACATCGTGGACCACAACACCCACTGGGAAGACTGGTCGCGCATCCACCGCCTCGCCCACGAGAAGGGCCTGAAGACCCCGGCGACGATGCTGTACGGGCACATCGAGGAGCCGCGTCATCGCGTCGACCACGTGTTGCGACTGCGCGAGCTGCAGGACGAGACCGGCGGTTTCCAGGTCTTCATCCCGCTGCGCTACCAGCACGACTTCGTGGACATGAAGGACGGCAAGGTCCGCAACAAGCTCCAGGCGCGGACGACGATGGCGACCGGCGCCGAGGCGCTGAAGACTTTCGCGGTCTCGCGGCTCCTCTTCGACAACGTCCCGCACGTCAAGGTCTTCTGGGTGATGCACGGTGTGCAGACCGCCCAACTCGCGCTGCAGCACGGCGCGGACGACATGGACGGCTCGGTCGTCGAGTACAAGATCACGCACGATGCGGACAACTACGGCACGCCGAACAAGCTCGGCCGTGAGGATCTGCTGGAACTGATCCGTGACGCGGGCTTCCGGCCCGTCGAGCGCAACACGCGGTACGAGATCATCCGCGAGTACCCGGGCCCGGACGCCGGGCGGCGCGAGTCGCCGCAGCCGATGCGCGTCTGACCCGTCCGACCTGTCGCGTCGTCAGTAGTTCAGGTGCACGAGAGCCCCGGCCGCCGGCCGGGGCTTTCTCGCGTACCGGGCAAGGCTTGAGGTGATGGATCGGTAATAGTTAATCTGCATTTATGACGCTTACTTTTGAGCTGGATCCCAAGTTCGACCGCACCCTGCGGGACGGCATCGCCGAGCTGTGGACCGATGTCTCCAACGCGGGCGGTGCGGTCGGCTTCGTGCCGCCCGTCACGGCCGACGACGTCCGGCCCGAACTGGTCAAGCACCTGATCGCCATGGCAGAGGGGAGGACCCGGCTGCTGGTCGGTTACGACGAGGAGGGCGCCGTCGCGGCCACGGCCTTCCTGGCCTTCAACACACACCGGCTGATGACCCACTGGCTCTGGCTGTACACGGTGATGGTCCATCCCCGCCACCAGGGCAAGGGTTATGGGCGCGACCTGATGGACGCCGTGGCGGAGGCCGTGCGCGGGATGGAGGGGATGGAGGCGATCCGCCTCACCTGCCGTGGCGGCACCGATGTCGACCGGTTCTACGCCTCGTGCGGGTACAAGGAGGTCGGGCGGGTGCCCGACGCGATACGGGTGGCCGACGGGGACGACCGCGACGACATCATCATGCTGCTGCCGCTCGACCGAGGTCCTCGGCCCTGATTCGCCGGAGAGGCCGGCGGCCCCGTCGAACCCCTTTGGTGCAGCCCTCCGAAGTGATCGATTCCGGGGCATGCTTCACTGGTCGGGCAGGATCGCAGGACTGCCGTACGTAGAGAGAGGGGCCAACTGTGTCCGCTGCCAAGCCGAGCGCGACGATTCGGTACACCGCGATGCGCCTCAGCATCTTCGTGGGCTGCTTCGCCGTCGTAGCCGTGGCCGTCCACTTCGGTCTGTTTCCCTCGGGGGTGGGTGGCTCCAATTTCATCTGGGTGATCCTGCTCGCGCTGATCCTGTCCGCGCCGCTCAGCTACGTGCTGCTGCGCAAGCAGCGTGACGAGATGTCCGCGCAGATCGTGTCCAGGGTCGACCGCACGAAGGCGCGACTCGACGCGAACCGGACCCGCGAGGACCACGTCACCCAGTGACGACCTGGTGAGGATGACGTAAGGGCTACGTAAGGTTCCTCACACCCCGCACAGTTTCCGTGTGAAACCCCGGTGCCGGAGCGAGCGCTCCTGTACTGGGGTTTCGTCGTTCCCGGACGTGTTACGGGTGCTCCGGGACCTGTGTTCTCACCCAAAGAAGACCTTTGAGGTTCTCAAAGTTCAAGTGTTAACGTGTTCGACATGAAGACAGCGGTGCGCCATCGATTCGCCGCGAGCGTCCCGCTCGTGGAGCGCCTGCATGTCGATCTATGCCGCTGTATGTCCGCGGTCTGTTGCCGCAACGTCTGAACCGGCACCATGCAGCGGCGCCGCCCCTGACGCGGGCGCCGCACCCCCGTCCCCCCGCACGACGTCCCCGTGCGCCCCGATGCGTCACATCTGGAGTGTGTCCGTGTCCGCGAATCCCGCGTCCGCCGCCGCGACCGACAGCCCGTCCGGCTCCGGCTCCGGTTTCCGTATACCCAAGGTCCCGTTCTGGGCCCAGATAGTCGCCGGTCTCGTCCTCGGCGTCATACTCGGGTGGCTTGCCCGTACATACGACGTCAACTGGCTCTACACCACGCTCGACAAGATCGGCCACATCTTCGTCCAGCTGCTGAAGCTGGCCGTCGCGCCGCTCGTCTTCTTCGCGATCCTGGTGTCGATCACCAACCTGCGCAAGGTCAACAACGCCGCCCGGCTGGCCACCCGTACCCTGCTCTGGTTCATGATCACCTCGCTGATCGCGGTCGCCATCGGCCTCGCGATCGGCCTGATCACCAACCCGGGTTCCGGCACGGGACTGACCCCGAAGGACGGCAAGCTGCCGGAGCACGCGGGCTCCTGGCTCGACTTCCTCACCGGCATCGTCCCGGACAACGTGATCACGCCGTTCACCGAGCTGAACGTGCTCCAGATCGTCTTCATGGCGGCCGTCGCCGGTATCGCAGCTCTCCAGCTCGGTGAGAAGGCCCAGCCGATCCTCACCCTCAGCGAGTCCGTCCTGGAGCTGCTCCAGAAGGCCCTGTGGTGGGTCATCCGCCTCGCCCCCATCGGCACCATCGGCCTCATCGGCTACGCGATCGCCGACTACGGCTGGGACCTGATCGGCAAGTACGCGACGTTCGCCGCCGACGTCTACATCGGCTGCGCCCTGGTGCTGTTCGGTGTGTACCCGCTGCTGCTCGTCACCGTCGCCAAGCTCAGTCCGCTGCAGTTCTTCAAGGGCGCCTGGCCGGCGATCCAGCTGGCCTTCGTCTCCCGCTCCTCTGTCGGCACGATGCCGGTCACCCAGAAGGTCACCGAGCGCCTCGGCGTCCCGAAGGAGTACGCCTCCTTCGCGGTCCCGTTCGGCGCGACCACCAAGATGGACGGCTGCGCCGCGATCTACCCGGCGCTGGCGGCGATCTTCATCGCGCAGATCTTCGACGTCCAGCTGGGTGTCGGTGACTACGTCCTGATCGCGTTCGTCTCGGTGATCGGTTCCGCGGCCACCGCCGGTCTCACCGGTGCGACGGTCATGCTGACCCTCACACTGTCGACGCTGGGCCTCCCCCTGGAGGGCGTCGGTCTGCTCATGGCCATCGATCCGATCCTGGACATGATGCGTACGGCCACCAACGTTGCTGGTCAGGTTGTAACCCCGTTGATTGTGGCTTCGCGGGAGAAGATCCTCGACCGCGACGCGTACAACTCGGCCTCGTCCTCCCCGGTCGACGACGCCGAGGTGCGCGACGCCGAGGTGCGCGACGCCGAGCCGCAGCGCGTGCCGGTCGCCGCGTAACGACCGAAGCGTGCACCGAGCGCCCCCGGTCCGTCCGTCGACGGACCGGGGGCGCTCGCCGTTGCGCGGGCGCCGGCCGGCACCTCAGGGAGCGGTGCCTGAGGCGACGAAGAGGGGGAGGGCGAGGAACAGCCGCCCTGTTCGGGCGCGTGCGCGCTGGTCCGTGGTCCAGGCCGCGGCCTCCTCGGGGGGACGGCGTTACGGTACGGACGACCTCGCCCGGGTCGCGGTCCTTGTCCGGGCCGAGCAGGCGGGTCTCGGCCTGGATGCGATCCGGGTTCTGGTCTCCGCCGCGGACCCCGCCGAGCGTCGGGTGGTGCTCGTCGGTGAGGCGGCGCGGCTGCGGACCCGTATTGCTGCCGTGCAGGCCTCGCTGGACCTGGTCGAGTGCGCGCTGGGCTGCGAGCACGACGACTTCAGCCGGTGCCCGCACTACCGCACGCACGTGGCACTCGGGCTCTGAGCACCACGTGCGTATGCGACGCGACGTGCCCCCCGTTCCGTCCGGGGCGGGTCAGGGCTGCTGGAACCCGACCTCGGGGTTGTCCGGTGTCGGGCCGTCCAGGAGCGGCTGGGGCGTGCCCCGCAGATGCAGATCGAAGAAGGCCGCGACATAGTCCCGGGTGATCCGCATCGAGCGTTCACCGGAGAGCGGCGCCTCGGGGTCGACCATGCCCAACTGGCCTCCCAGTGCGGGGACATCGGTGAAGGTGAAGTGGCCGGAGTCGGTGACGGTCAGCCAGCGCTTCCAGCCGTCCAGCCGCGCCCAGCCCTCGTCCCAGCTCTCGTCCTCACCGCCGGGATGGTGGTCGGAGGCGGTGCCGAGCATCAGGAACGGTCTGCCGCCGAGTCCGCCGGCGGGGATCGGGTCGAAGAAGGTGCCGTCCATGTCGACCCCGGCGCGCACGCGGTGGTCGGCGGCCATGGTCGAGGCGGTGGCGTTGCCGCCGATGGAATGGCCGGCCATGCCGATCCGGTGCGGGTCGATCATGTGGGCGTGACGCCAGGCCGGGTGACGGCCGGTCAGTCGGTCCAGTACGAAGGAGAGGTCCTTGGCCCGCCCCGTGGCCACGGCTGCCATGCCCGTCGTCGTCGCGGTCTGTTCGCAGGCGGCGCAGGTGAGCAGGCGCCCGCCGGGGAAGGTGGTGCCGGTGGACTCGTAGGCGTGGTCGACCGTCGCGACGACGTATCCACGGCTGGCCAGGTCCTCGGCCAGGCCGGTCAGCGTTGTCCGCGGAGTGCCGAAGCCGGGGGAGAGCACCACCAGCGGGAACCTGCCGGGTGCCGGGCGGGCGGCCAGGCGGGCGTGGGTGAGGGTGGCGCTGACCGTGGTCGCGGGGATCACGTCCTCCAGCCCCCGGGACGCCAGCATCAGCCGGGCTTCGTCCGTGGTCATGTAGGGCGCGGTCGTCGTGCCGCCGCCGGGGCGGGCCGGGTAGTGGACCGACACCATCAACTGCCGGGCGCCGGCCGCCGGGACCCAGGGGTCCGGGCGGCTCCTGTCGGTCAGATGCAGGGTGTCCCGGCCTGTTGCGTAGGGTCCGGTCGGCCGGGGGACTTCCAGCGACGGTCCGGTGGCGGCGTGTGCCGCAGGGGGTGCACCGGGACGGGTTCCGGGCCCCGGGGCGGCTAAGGCGGTCGCGGGTGAGGCGAGCAGGACGGCCAGGGTGATCGCCGTGGCCGTGGCCCGGCTGCAAAGACTGATCATGGTGAAGACGCTACGGATCCGGCCGTGCGGGTACATCGTGCGCAGGGGGGACCGTTCTCCCACCACAGGGTGATCCCGGGCCCCGGGAGACATGACTTCCGGTGGGTGTACAACCGGCCACTCGGCGGCTGCGGAAGCCCTCTCCGTACGACGGGCCAGGGTTCTGCGCCGTACTCTTACCGAGGAGTAGGGCAGTGGGGGCCGGAGGAAGTCGGACGTGGGTGCTGTGAAGAGCAAACGGATGCCGCGTGCCGTGCGCGAGCAGTAGATGATGGACGCAGCGGTACAGACGTTCGGGCAGCGTGGATACCGGGCCGCTTCGATGGACTAGATCGCGGAGCTGGCCGAGGTGTCCAAGCCGCTGGTCCATCTGTATCTGAATTCCAAGGAGGAGCTCTTCACCGCCTGCATCCAGCGCGAGGCGAAAGCGCTGGTCGCAGCGGTGCAGTCGGGGGTGGAGCCGGGGCTTTTGGCCGATCGGCAACTGTGGGCCGGGCTGCGGGCATTCTTCACGCACACCGCGGAGAACCCGGACGGCTGGGCGGTGCTGCACCGGCAGGCGCGTACGCACGGGGAGCCGTTCGCCACCGAGGTCATGGTGATGCGCGACGAGATCGTTGCGTTCGTGACGGGTCTGATCGGTGCGGCGGCCCGTGAGGCCCACCGTGATCCGGCACTCCCGGACCGCGATGTGGCGGGTCTGGCGCAGGCCCTCGTGGGGGCCGCGGAGTCGCTCGCCGGCTGGGCCAACGACACCCCGGGCGTCTCGGCGAAGGAAGCCGCGGCCACGCTGATGAACTTCGCCTGGGCGGGTCTGGAGAACCTTATGAAGGGCCGTCCGTGGCAGCCGCCGGCCCCGTCTGCGGGCCGGGCGCGCTGTCGTGCCCGTACAGGAGGGAGGCTGGTTCGCCACCGGCGACCTCGGCGCGCTGGACGAGGACGGCTACCTCACGATCACCGGCCGCAAGAAGGACATCGTCATCACCTCCGGAAGCAAGAACGTCACCCCGGCACCACTGGAGGACTGGCTGCGCGCCCACCCTCAGCCGTCCCGCGCGCCTGTCATGCGGTCTTCGGGCGGGCAAAGGTGGCGGGTGCTGACCGGCTGGAGCGTGCTGCGACAAGGTCGGACGCGAACTTACGGTTGCTGATGGTCTGTTCGCGGTAGTCGGCCGGAAGGTCCGGCAGGGCGAGGAGGCGATCGCAGGAAGCCAGTGATCCGCGCGCGTCGCCGGTCCAGTAGGAGGTGATGGAGTGCTCGAAGAGCAGGCCCCAGCTGTAGATCCAGGGCTCCATGAACAGCCAGTCCTTGGGGGTGGGGCGATTGATACCGGCGACGGCGACTGCGTTGGCCGCCTGATAGCGTCCCATCTTCCTCAGCCGACAGGTCAGTTCGTAGCAGGCCTCCAATCGCTGCGGCCGGCTCTCCCATGCGCGGGTGAGAGTGTCCATGCCGCCGGGCCAGTCACCGGAGTCGGCTTTGAGCACTCCCACTTGCAGCAGGGCGTAGTACACCTCCTCGTCCCATCCGCCCATGCCGGCCCGACGTTCGTACGTCGCGATCGCTTCTCGGGTCTCACCCATGTCACGGAGAGTCTGCGCGAGGTAGAAGACCGTGCGGGGATTGCCGGGGTTGCGCTTGAGGTCCTCGCGCAGCAGGCGGGCATCCCGGGTGAACTTGTCCCCGCGCGAGCCGCCGTCGGCGAAATGCTCGATGCTGAGGGCCGAGAGATCGGCAACCGTGTGCTGCTGAGCGGTGGTCAGAAATTCGTGGGTCGCGCCCTCGTAGCGCCATGGGATGTCCCCCTTGACCAGCCGGGGGATTCGGTATTCGAGAGAACCGAGATGGCGCAACATGTAGGAATCGGCGCTCAGTTCGGACAGTTCGGACAGTGAGCCCTCCCGTCGAACGGCCATGTCGGCGTCGATGAGCAGGAGGTAGTCGGCCTTGCCGCGTGCGCGCTGGATGTTCAGGGTGCGGTTGTGGCCGAAGTCGGCCCAGAGGTCCTCGTGGAGTTCTCCCGGAATCCCCTTCATCGTGGCGCGGATCAGTTCCTGTGTTCCGTCACGGGAGCCGGTGTCGGAGATGACCCATGTGTCCACCAGGTCGCGTACGGAGTTCAGGCATCGCTCGATGACCTTCGCCTCGTCCTTGACAATCATGCACAGGCAGATCGACGGCTTGCGGTGCAGCGTGGGTGGCCGTTCTTCGGTAGGACGGTCGATCAGATTTGTCATATACATCTCCCAATCTGGCTTCTATGGAGTAACACCCCACGGCGAATTGGTGCGGTGTACGGGATCGGCCGATCCGGTCACCGAGGAAAGCGACGCTAGTGCGCCGGAATCCGGGGGCCCCGGCGCGACACGGAGTTCTCGGGGGTGCGTAGGCGGCGGGGCCGGAATGGCCAACGGACCTAACCAATATGTGAATAGGGGCAGATGGTCGAAGCTCTACTCACTCACAAGGGGAGCTGTCAGTACTCAGACGGTAGATCATCGGCGTGGCGCATATGCCCTTGCCCAGTTGCGGCTGTCACAGTCACGGCTCCGATCCACGCAGACCCGGTAAGGAATCCGAGATGCATAAATCGAGAAGCTGGGACATTCTGTCCCGTTCAACCCTGGGTGCCATGTCGCTGGGTGTGACCCTGACGCTGTGCCCCATGGACATCGCTCACGGAGCGCCGAACCCCACGGGTTCGCAGGCGGCCAACCGAGTGATGGCCGGCCGGGTGGCGGCCAGCGTGTCCGGGACAGTCACCTCCCAGTCCTCTCAGAACATCCGTAGCGCTCCCACCACCCAGTCGCAGATCGTGGGCACCGTGCCGTCCGGCGGCACGGTGTCCATCGCCTGCAAGGTGGTCGGCCAGAACGTCGGCGGGAACTCATTCTGGTACCTGCTGTCCAACGGCAGCGGCTGGATGACCGCCCGCTTCATCTCGACGCAGACCACCGTGCCGTTCTGTGACGACTTCCCGGGATCGGGCGACACCGGCCCGACGGGGCCGATGGGTCCGACGGGTCCGGCGGGTGCTAATGGTGCCACCGGCGCTATGGGTCCGATGGGTCCGACGGGTGCGACGGGTCTGACGGGTCTGCAGGGTCTGCAGGGCGCCACGGGTGCCACGGGTGCGGCGGGTGCCAATGGTGCTAATGGTGCCACCGGCGCTATGGGTCCGACGGGTGCGACGGGTCTGACGGGTCTGCAGGGCGCCACGGGTGCGGCGGGTGCCAATGGTGCCACCGGCGCTATGGGTCCGATGGGTCCGACGGGTGCGACGGGTCTGACGGGTCTGCAGGGCGCCACGGGTGCCACGGGTGCGGCGGGTGCCAATGGTGCTGACGGTGCCACCGGCGCTATGGGTCCGATGGGTCCGACGGGTGCGACGGGTCTGACGGGTCTGCAGGGCGCCACGGGTGCGGCGGGTGCCAATGGTGCTAATGGTGCCACCGGCGCTATGGGGCCGATGGGTCCGACGGGTGCGACGGGTCTGCAGGGCGCCACCGGTGCCACCGGTGCGTCCGGTGCTGTTGGTGCTCACGGTCCGACCGGTGCGACCGGTCCGACGGGTGCGACGGGTCTGCAGGGCGCCACCGGTGCTACCGGTGCGTCCGGCGCTAACGGTGCTACGGGTGCCACCGGTCCTATGGGGCCTGTTGGTCCGACGGGTGCGGCGGGTCTGCAGGGTGCCACGGGTGCGGCGGGTACCGATGGTGCTGATGGTGCGACCGGTCCTGCAGGTCCGACGGGTGCCACGGGTGCGGCCGGTACCAATGGTACCAATGGTACCAATGGTACCGATGGTGCTGATGGTGCGACGGGTCCTGCGGGTCCGACGGGTGCCACGGGTGCGGCCGGTACCAATGGTGCTGATGGTGCGACGGGTCCTGCGGGTCCGACGGGTGCCACGGGTGCGGCCGGTACCAATGGTGCTGATGGTGCGACGGGTCCTGCGGGTCTGACGGGTGCCACGGGTGCGGCGGGTACCAATGGTGCTGATGGTGCTGATGGTGCGACGGGTCCTGCGGGTCTGACGGGTGCCACGGGTGCGGCGGGTACCAATGGTGCTGATGGTGCTGATGGTGCGACGGGTCCTGCGGGTCTGACGGGTGCCACGGGTGCGGCGGGTACCAATGGTGCTGATGGTGCTGATGGTGCGACGGGTCCTGCGGGTCCGACGGGTGCCACGGGTGCGGCCGGTACCAATGGTGCTGATGGCGCGACGGGTCCTGCGGGTCCGACGGGTGCCACGGGTGCGGCCGGTACCAATGGTGCTGACGGCGCGACCGGTCCTGCCGGTCCCACGGGTCCGGCCGGCACCAACGGCACCAACGGCACCAACGGTGCCACCGGTGCTACTGGCCCGACGGGTGCCACCGGCCCGACGGGACCTGTTGGCCCGTCCCAGCAGGCCAACAGCAACGTCACGTCTGTGCCCGCTGGGGGCAGCACCACGGACATCGTGGCCGTGTGCCCTGCCGGAACCGTGCTGACCGGGGGAGGCGCCGTGAGCCAGTTCCAGAACCCGGACATCATCTGGACCGCGAGTTACCCGGACACCGCCACCAACACCTGGCACGTCTCCGCATACAACAACGGCGCCACCGCGCAGACCGTCCAGTCGTACGCGGTCTGCATTCCTGGCAACGTTGGACCGTGAGGTAACTAGTTCCAAGGGGAATGGACGGGAACCCGCTCAGGGTTCGGGACAGTCCCTGTGATCGCTGCCGCAGCAGATGAAGGGTCTTCTGCTGCGGCAGCTCCATGTCGTTTCCGTCGAGTTCCACAGCCCCCGGGTTCCCATCCGGTGCCATCGCACCGGCGCACGCCGGCCGCACTTCTCCGAAGCGGCCGGCTCGGTTCTCGGGGCGTTTGGGTCTACTGGGGCAGCTGAACTTCCGGCACTTTTGGGTCCGTTCAACCCGGATTGCTGTTCCCCGTACCCCGGTACTCCACTCGGATTCGACTCGGAGGTTGACCGCGCATGCGCTCGATACGCATCGCCCTGCTGGGCCTGGTGGCTCTCGTCGCAGGACTGCTGACCGCGACCCCCGCCGCCGCGGCCCCGAACTTCAAGGCACCGTTCCCCTGCGGCCAGACCTGGACCTACAGTCATCACTCGGCGGAAGTAAGACAGGCCCTCGACTTCGTCCGCACCGACGGCGGCGCCACGGCCGGCACCCCCGTCCTCGCCTCGTCCGGCGGGACGGCCCACCGCTACTCCCAGCCCAGCGGTGCGGGCAACTACATCGCCATCGACCATGGCGGCGGCTGGCAGACCTACTACTTCCACCTCGCCTCGTACTCCGTCGCCGACGGCGCCTCCGTCTCCCAGGGCCAGCAGATCGGCGTCACCGGCTCCACCGGCAACAGCAGCGGCGCCCACATCCACTACGAGCAGCTGTACAACGGCGTCGGTCAGACCATCGCGATCAACGGCCAGTCACTCGCTCCGTACCCCGGCTCGTACTACAGCAAGTACCTGACCAGCGACAACGGCTGCGGAGGTGGCGGTGGCGGCAAGTACTGGGTCGACACGTTCGCCGATGCCACGGGCTACGCGGCGGCCGGCACGGGCGACGCGCAGGGCGTCCTCAACGCGGGCACGAACTACGTCTACTGCAAGGTGTGGGGCGCCCAGGTCGGCTCCGGCTCCAGCTACAACCACTGGTGGCTGAAGACGGACCTGGACACGGTGTACGCGGGCAAGAACGGGCGCGGCGCGTATGTCTCGGCGTACTACCTGTCCCGCTGGGGCAACGACGAGGCGCGGGACAACAACGGGACCGTGATCCCGGACTGCTGACCGGCACGCCTGGCCGATGCCACTCCCGTCCGCCGGTCGAGGACGGACGGGAGTGGCATCCGGCGTCGCGGCACGCATGTGAAGGAGGCGGCTGCTTCCTTCACATGCGTGCCGCTGTCCGATGCCGGAAGACCCCGTCCAGAAGCGGCAGTGTCCGCTACGCCTTGCTGTTGTAGTGCGTGATGTCCCAGTGGCTGCCTTCCCGCGCGTAGACGTTGCCGGCGGGGGACTTGTACAGAGCGGCCCCGTCGCTACGCTGCCCTGCCTTGGCGAACTTGTGGGTGATGTAGTCGTTGACGCACGAGACCTTGGTGGAGATGTCCGTCTTGTACCCGTTGCGATGACTGTACGTGCCGGAGCTGTGGCCCTTCTCGGTGCCGCCGGTGACGATCACCTTGCAGCCGCTGACCTTCTTGAAGGCGATCGTGCCCGCGATGGTCGCCTTGTTGATCTGGGTGAATGACGTACACGACTTCTTGTTCCAGTCGGAGCAGTTGCCGCTGGACGTCCAGGTGATGCCCGCCTTCTTCAACTGGGCGGCGGCATCCGCGTGCCGCGCGTACTTCGCCGGTGCGGCCTGTGCGGTACCGGCCACCAACAGGACCGAAGCGGTAGCGGCGATCACCATGCGGGCGGACAGAAGTCCCATGCGCTTCAAGACGTGCTCCTTGTCTGTCTTACGAGTTCGAACGCTGCTTGGCTGTGTGGCTTTCCAAGCGCGGGAAGCCTGCCCAGCGGCGAACTACCTGCGTATCCACCCTTCAGGTGAAAGGAACGCGTCGAAGTGGACGCCGTCCCACCTGTCGCCTCCGTTACCGGCAACCTCTGCCGGCTGTTCTCCGCATCAGTGAGATCAGTACGCTCCACGTATGGGTGAAGCGGCAGGCGGCGAACTCGACCGGGCGGCGACGCGTACGTGGGTGGAGAAGGCCCTTGCGCCGGGGGAGCGGATCGAGAGCGTGGAGCGACTGCGCGGCGGATGGACCTCGCAGACGCGACGGCTGGACGTCTCCGGGCCGCAGGGCGGGCGTTCGCTCGTGCTGAGGTCCTTCGTCAAGCCCTTCTTCGTACGTCATGCGCCGGGGCTGCTCACCCGGGAGGCGGACGTCCTGCGGCAGTTGGCCGGAACCGATGTCCCGGCGGCCCGGCTCGTGGCCGTCGATGCCAGGGCTGAACACTGCGACCACCCTTCGTTGTTGATGACCCTGCTGCCCGGGCAGGTGCGAGTGGACGATGCCGGGGCAGAACAGCGCATCGGTTTGCTGGCTCGGCAGTTGACCGACATCCACCGGGTGCGGGTGACGGAGGCGACCCGCCCGCGCGACTACGAGGCGTGGACCGCGCCGGACCGGGTGCGGGTACCCGGGTCGACCGGGCAGGCGCGGCTCTGGCAGCGGGCGGTGGATGTGATCCGCCGCGAGCCGCCGACGTACACTCCCCGGTTCCTGCACCGCGACTTCCACCCGGGCAACGTGCTCTTCACCGGTGTCGGTGCGGATCTCCGTATCAGCGGGGTCGTCGACTGGGTCGAGACCTCCTGGGGCCCCGCCGACCTCGACGTCGCCCACTGCTCGACGGCACTGGCGCTTCTGCACGGTGTCCCGGCCGGGATGAGTTTTGCCGAGGAGTACACGGGTGCGGGCGGGCGGTTGGCCGCGAGCGGTGCGGACCACCTGTACTGGCGGCTGCTGGACGCGCTGGCCTACGCGCCGGACGCGGAGAAGGTCGCGGTCCCGTGGCGGGAGCTGGGGCGGACCGATCTGACGCCCGAGGTGCTGACGGCGCGCCTGGAGGGCTATGTGGAGTGCCTGCTCGACCGGTTCGCCTGATCGGCGGTCATTGCCACAGCGCCCCAACAGGACGTCGCTGTCGGGCAGTCGACGGTCCTTCCGGCGATGCGTCGGATGATCCGCAGGAAAACGACCCTCCGGTTTCGTATGCAGGGTCGAACGCGGCGTGTCCCGAAGTGAAGGGACGGTCATGCCTGTATAGATATACGCGTCTTCGCGAAGAGGGCAGTTCTTCACTTCCTGCGCGGCATGGGTGCCGTCACCTCTTCCGCAAGTGAGCACTGCGCGTGGTGTTTCCGTATTCGTCGCATCAGTGGATTGCTGAATCGCCGATCCGCATGCCCCCGATTCGGCCACCGGTGTCTCGGTGACTCCCGGTCCCGGTGGCGCCGAATTCCGCATCATCTGAGAAGGCGTCGCTCGACACCTTTTCCTCGCAATGGAATCACCGAATCAGAAATTCGACGCATCAGCGATGTGCCGGACATTGATTCGCGAATCAATGACTCATTGGCAAGGAGACGCTGTGCGATACGGAAGTGCGCTGAGGGAAGAAGTCCGATCTCCGGGAACGACTCGCGTGCTTCCGCTGGAGGAGTATCTGGAGAAGCTCAACCTCGTGCTGGAGAGCAGGCAGGATCTGGTGGTCGTCGCCCGGACGGACGCCACGGAGGAGGACGACATCCTGCGCCGGGCCGAGGCGCTGGCCGGGACGGACGCCGACGTCGTCCTGGTCGACGGGGTGCGCAGCGTCGAATGGATCCGGCGCATCCGGAAGGTGGTCGGTGACAAGCCGCTGCTCTTCAACCAGATCGCGGGCGGAAAGTCGCCCAGGCTCTCGCTCTCCGAACTGACCGAGCTGGAGTGCCAGGCGGCCATCTACAGCACTCCCTGCCTCTTTGCCGCACATGCCGCCATCGATGCCGCGCCGACGGACCTCAAGCAGTCCGACGGACGGCTCCCCGAGCTCGCGCCCTCCGGCGGAATCGGAGTGCGGCGTTCGACGGAACTGCTGGAGAAGAACATCAGCAGGCACCACACCGTCCGTGAGCCCGTGTCCGTCTGACGCGAACGGTGCGCCGGGAGCGGGCCGCGCCCGCCTCGTCACTGTTCATCCCGAACGCAGGGGCCTCGGTGGCGCACCCCCACGCGCCACCGGGGCCCCGGCGCACGCGAACCACAGCGAAACGGGCCGTGTCCGGACCGGACCGTGCGACCGGGAGAGAGTCGGATCGCGGGATTCGCCTCGTCGAAGGCGCGTGCGGCCCCGGTGGACGTCCTCGGTGCCTTCTGCCAGGGCCAGTTGGCCGCCGGTAACGCCTGGGCCGACGCCCCCGACGGGCGATGCCGGCGATGATGCCGCCCGTCCGACGGGCTCGTCGGTGCCGGACGCCGCTGCTCGACCCGGCCGGCAGGCCGCCCGGTTCGCGCCCGCCTCTTGTCTGATGTGACGTCAGGTACGACGATGGCCCCCGCGCCGTCAGGTGACGATGCGTCAGATTCCCTCGGGAAGGAGGCCGTCCGGTGCCGATACTGCCCACCGGGCCGCTGTCGTACGGGATGCAGCTGCCGATCCAGTCGCAGAGCACCATTTACGCGGAGGGGTGGGAGGTCGAGGCCACCCCCTTGGACCTCGCAGAGATCGCCCGCACCGCCGACCGTACCGGCTTCGCCTACCTCGCGAGCTGCGACCATGTCGCGATCCCGCGGCGGCTCGCCGGGGTCATGAGCACCGTCTGGTACGACCCGGTCGCCACTCTCGCCTTTCTCGCCGGCATCACCGAGCGGGTGCTGCTGATGAGCCATGTCGCCGTCGTCGGCCTGCGGCACCCGCTGGCCACCGCCAAGCAGTACGCCACCCTCGACCACCTCTGCGGCGGCCGGCTGATCCTCGGGGTCGGGGCCGGGCACGTACCGGAGGAGTTCCAGGCGCTCGGGGCGGATTTCGAGGGGCGGGGCGGGGTCCTCGACGAGACCATCGACGCACTGAAGGCGGCGCTAGGCCCTGAGGAGTACCCGGAGTTCGCGGGGGAACGGTTCTCCTTCGCCGGGCTCGGGCAGCTGCCGCGCCCGGCCCAGGAGCGGGTGCCGGTCTGGGTGGGCGGCTCCTCGCGCGCCGCCGTGCGGCGGGCCGCGGTGCGGGGGGACGGCTGGCTGCCGCAGGGCGATCCGCGGGAGAAGCTGCCCGCACAGATCGCCAGGGTGAAGGAGTTGCGCGAGGCGGCCGGGATCGAGGCCCCGATCGTCATCGGCGCGATCACCGAGCCGTTGTACGTCGGTGAGCCGGAGTGGTCCGTCGGGCGGCGCACTCTCACCGGAAAGCCGGAGGTCCTCGCCGAGTCGCTGCGCGAGTACGGGGCCATGGGCGTCCACCAGATCCAGGTGCGGTTCCGCAGTCGGAGCCGCAGCGAGCTGACCGACCAGATGGCGGCGTTCGCCGCCGAGGTCGCACCCCATCTCGACAGGTAGGAGTCAGGCCATGGGCAAGCTGGACGGGCGGGTCGTGCTGATCAGCGGCGCGGCGCGCGGACAGGGCGAGCAGGAGGCGCGGCTCTTCGCCGCGGAGGGCGCGCGGGTGGTGATCGCCGATGTGCTCGACGAGCAGGGTGAGGCGCTGGCCAAGGAGCTGGGGGAGGGCGTCGCCCGGTTCGTCCATCTGGATGTGAGCCGGGAGGACGAGTGGCAGGCCGCCGTCGCCGCCGCGAAGGACACCTTCGGAAGGATCGACGGACTGGTCAACAATGCGGGGATTCTCCGCTTCAACGAGCTGGTGACCACACCGCTGGAGGAGTTCCAGCAGGTGGTGCAGGTCAACCAGGTGGGCGCGTTCCTCGGGATCAAGAACGTCGCGCCCGAGATCGAGGCCGCGGGCGGCGGGACCATCGTCAACACCGCCTCGTACACAGGGCTCACGGGCATGGCGTTCGTGGGCGCGTACGCCGCCACCAAGCATGCGGTGCTCGGGCTGACCAAGGTGGCGGCGGTGGAGCTGGCCGCGAAGGGGATACGGGTCAACGCCGTCTGTCCCGGCGCTGTGGACACCGCGATGACCAACCCGGCGGCGCTGGACCCGACCGCGGACCCGGAGGAGTCCAAAGCGGCGGTGGCCGAGCTGTACCGGAAGCTCGTACCGCTGGGGCGGATCGGGCAGCCGGAGGAGGTGGCGGCGCTGGCGCTCTTCCTGACCTCGGACGACTCCTCGTACATCACGGGGCAGCCGTTCGTCATCGACGGGGGCTGGCTGGCTGGTGTCAGCCTGTTCTGACGATGTATCAGGTATTGACGGGTGCGGGTGCCGGTGGAACAGTCGGACGCATCGCAATCTGACGGTGTGTCAGAAATGAATGAGGACGGTGAACCCCCTTGGAATTCGGGCTCTTTGTGCAGGGGTACGTGCCAGCCGCACGGGCCAAGGTCGACCCCGGGGCAGAGCACAAGGCGCTGATCGAGGAGACCGAGTACGTCATCCAGGCGGACAAGTCCGGCTTCAAGTACGCCTGGGCCTCCGAGCACCACTTCCTGGAGGAGTACTCGCATCTCTCGGCCAACGATGTGTACCTGGGCTACCTCGCACACGCCACCGACCGTATCCACCTCGGATCCGGCATCTTCAACCCGCTCGCCCCCGTCAACCACCCGGTGAAGGTGGCCGAGAAGGTCGCCATGCTCGACCACCTCTCCGAGGGCCGCTTCGAATTCGGCTCCGGGCGCGGGGCCGGCAGCCACGAGATCCTGGGCTTCATGCCGGGCATCACCGACATGAACCACACCAAGGAACTCTGGGAAGAGACCATCGCCGAGTTCCCCAAGATGTGGCTCCAGGACGAGTACGCCGGCTTCCAGGGCAAGCACTGGTCGCTGCCGCCGCGCAAGATCCTGCCCAAGCCGTACGGGAAGTCGCACCCGGCGATGTGGTACGCGGCCGGATCGCCGTCCTCGTACGCGATGGCGGGCAAGAAGGGGCTCGGCGTGCTGGGCTTCAGCGTGCAGAAGGTCTCCGACATGGAGTGGGTCGTCGAGTCCTACAAGACGGCCGTCAAGGAGGCCGAACCCGTCGGCGACTTCGTCAACGACAACGTCATGGTCACCTCCACCGCCATCTGCGCCGAGACGCACGCGAAAGCCGTCGAGATCGCGGTGGGCGGCGGGCTGAACTATCTGCAGTCGCTGCTGTTCCGCTATCACGACACGTTCCCCCGGCCCGAGGGCATCCCGGAGTGGCCCGAACTGCTGCCGGAGTACTCCGAGGAGATCATCGAGCTGTTGATCGCCGAGGAGCTGATGATCTGCGGTGATCCGGACGAGGTGCTGCGGCAGTGCAAGCGGTGGGAGCAGGCGGGGGCGGATCAGCTGAGCTTCGGGCTGCCGATCGGGATGAGCCGCGAGGACACGCTGAACTCGATCAAGCTGATCGGTGAGCACGTGATCCCGAAGATCGACACGGATCCGGTGCACCGGACCTCGCGGTTCCGGGGGGCGGCGGGGGCGTAGGGGCGGGGGCGGGGTGCGGGTGCGGTGCGGGTGCGGTGCGCCTGCGGCGGGCGTTGTCCCCTGCCCGCCCCTTCCCTGACCGGGGCTCCGCCCCGGACCCCGCGCCTCAATCGCCGGCGGGGCTGAAAGCTGTTCCCGCTCCTCGAAAGCCGGAGGGGCTCAAGAGACCAGCGGCGTCTTCCCGGACCGCCGCTCCGTGGAGCCGGGGTGCGTACCGCGGTCGTGCGCACCCCGGCTGCACACCCACGTACCCGCGGCGGGAAACACAGAAGGGAATCCCCGTCATGCTCGACCACCTCATCCGCGGAGCCACCGTCGTGGACGGCACCGGCGGACCCTCGTACCCCGCCGACATCGGTATCCGCGACGGCCGCATAGCCGTCATCGCCGAACCGGGCAGGATCGCCGAGGAAGCCGTCACCACCGAGGACGCCACCGGCCTCGTCCTCGCCCCCGGCTTCGTCGACCCCCACACCCACTACGACGCACAACTCTTCTGGGACCCGTACGCCACACCCTCCATGAACCACGGCGTCACCACCGTCGCCGGGGGCAACTGCGGATTCACCCTCGCCCCGCTCCACCCCGAACGCCCCGAGGACGCCGACTACACCCGCCGCATGATGTCGCGGGTGGAGGGCATGGCTCTCAAGGCGTTGGAGGAGGGCGTCGAATGGACCTGGTCCAGCTTCCGCGAATACCTCGACGCCCTCGAAGGACGGATCGCCGTCAACGCCGGGTTCATGGTCGGCCACTGCGCCCTGCGCAGACACGTCATGGGCGCCGACGCGATCGGCGGGCAGCCCACCCCCGAACAGCTCGACGCCATGCTCGCGTTGTTCCACGACGCGATGGACGCCGGAGCCTGGGGGCTGTCCACCACCCAGTCCTCCACCCACTCCGACGGCGACGGACAGCCCGTCGCCTCCCGGTACGCGCTCCCCGAGGAGCTCCTCGCCCTCTCCCGCGCCGTCGGCGAACACGAAGGCACCCAGCTCGAAGCGATCGTCGCGGGCTGCCTCGACCAGTTCTCCGACGAAGAGATCGAGCTCCTCGTCGACATGACCGCCACCGCGGGCCGCCCACTGAACTGGAACGTCCTCACCATCGACGCCGCCGTCCCCGAACGCGTACCCCGCCAGCTCGTCCCCAGCGAACGGGCCCGCCGGGCCGGCGGCCGGATCGTCGCACTCACCATGCCGATCCTCACCCCCATGAACATGTCGCTCGGCACCTTCTGCGCCCTCAACCTCATCCCCGGCTGGGGCGACATCCTCGCCCTCCCCGTCCCCGAACGCATCGAACGGCTCCGCGACGCCGGCACCCGCGCCGAAATGCTCCGCCGCGCCGACAGCAAGGAGGCCGGCGTCTTCCGCCGCCTCGCCGACTTCGGCCGGTACGTCATCGGGGACACGTACAGCGCGGCCAACGAAGGACTGAGCGGCCGCGTCGTGGGCGACATAGCCGCCGAACGCGGGCAGGACCCCTTCCACTGCCTCGTCGAGATCTGCGCCGACGACGAGCTGCGCACGGTGTTGTGGCCCATGCCCACCGACAACGACCCCGACTCCTGGGCGCTGCGACGGCAGACCTGGCAGCACGAGGACGTCATGCTCGGCGGCTCCGACGCGGGCGCGCACCTGGACCGGATGTGCGGCGCCCCGTACACCACCCGCTTCCTCGGCGACTGCCTGCGCCGACGCAAACTCCTCCCCCTCGAACAGGCCGTCAAGATGCTCACCGACGACCCCGCCCGGCTCTTCGGGCTACGCGACCGCGGCCGCATCGAAGAGAGCTTCCACGCCGACCTCGTCCTCTTCGATCCCGAACGCATCGACGCCGGGCCCGCCACCCTCGTACACGATCTGCCCGGCGACAGCCCCCGCCTCGACTCCAAGGCCATCGGCATCGTGTCCGTCCGCGTCAACGGCGTGGAGACCCTGCGCGACGACAAGGTGACCGGCGCGGTCCCCGGTACGGTGCTCCGCTCCGGCCGCGACACCCGGACGGTGAGCACCGTATGAGCGACAGAAACCGGCGCCTCTTCATCGGCGGCGAGTGGACCGAACCCGACCACGGCCACTACGAGGTGATCAACCCGGCCACCGAGGAGGTCGTCGGCCTCGCCCCCGAGGCGAGCCGCGAGCAGGTGTACGCCGCGGCGGCCGCGGCCCGCGAGGCCTTCGCCACCTGGTCCCGCACCCGCCCCGAGGAGCGCGCCGCGATCCTCGACCGCGCCGCCGATCTGATGCAGCGCGATTTCACCGCCAACGCCGCACTCGCCCAGGCGGAGAGCGGCGCCACCACGTCCACGGCCAGGGCCATGCAGGCCGCCGTCGGCGCCGCCCGCTTCCGCCGGTACGCCAGGGGCGCCCTGGAACCGGTCGAGGAGCCGATCGCACCACAGATCAACGAGGCCGGGCCGATGGGACGGGCCGGTGTCTTCGGGGCGCTCGCCGTACGCCGGCCGGTCGGCGTCGTCACCTGCATCACCTCGTACAACAACCCCTGGGCCAACCCGGCCGGCAAGGTCGCCCCCGCACTCGCCATGGGCAACACGGTCGTCGTGAAACCCGCACCGCAGGACCCGCTCTCCGTCTACCGGATGGCCGAGGCGCTCGAAGAGGCGGGCGTTCCGGCGGGCGTCGTCAATGTGGTCACCGCATCGGGCCCCGGGGCGGGCGAGGCCGCCGTCGACTCACCGGACATCGACATGGTCAGCTTCACCGGCTCCACGGCCGTCGGACAGCGCATCGCCGAGGTGTGCGGGCGCTCCATGAAGCGGCAGCTGATGGAGCTGGGCGGGAAGGGGGCCGCCGTCGTCCTCGGCGACGCGGACCTCGACTCCGCGGCGGCGGGCATCGGCACCACGTTCTCCTTCTACAGCGGCCAGATCTGTACGGCCCCGACCCGCGTCCTCGTGCAGCGCGCAGCCCACGACGCCCTGATCGAGAAACTCACCGCGTACGCGGGTCACCTGAAGGTGGGCGATCCGACGGACCGGGGCACGGTCGTCGGCCCGGTCATCTCCGCCGCCCACCGCGACCGCATCGAGTCGTACATCGAGCTCGGCCGGAAGGAGGGGGCGAGGATCGTCACGGGCGGCGAACGCCCGGCCGGACTCGACCGGGGCTTCTACGTCGCGCCCACCCTCCTCGCCGACTGCACCAACGACATGCGCGTCGTCCGTGAGGAGATCTTCGGCCCCGTAGTCGTGGTCGTCCCCTTCGACGACGAGGACGAGGGCATCGCACTCGCCAACGACAGCGACTACGGACTGATCGACTACGTCTGGTCCTCGGACGTGGCACGCGCCTTCCGGGTGGCCCGGCAGCTGCGCGCCGGCGGGGTCGGTGTGAACACCATCGGGCGGAACATGGAGGCCCCGTTCGGCGGGTTCAAGAAGAGCGGAGTCGGGCGCGATGTCGGCTCGTACGCCCTGCACGCATACAGCGAACTCCAGGCGATCGTCTGGCCGGGCTGAACCGGCACACCTCGTGGGTGTCCGCTGAGCGGACACCCGCGGGAAAATTTTGAACCCCCACAAAACGGACAGTGCTGCGATTCTCGTACGTCGCTGTGGTCGAGCGTTGGCCCCTCATTGGCAGGTCGTGGTCGTCAATCGCCTTCGATTAATTTCCAAGTGGCCGTTCTGTAACCAGGAATTCAAGGGGGAGGTGCCGGAGTCTCATCCTCCGAATGTGGATATCGCAGCGCATAACGTCCTCTACATGACACAGCTGGATGCGCGGCCGCAGGCCGGAGACCCGGTACGGGGCACAGCCCCGGCCGACGGCGGTGTACGTGGCAAGGGCCTGGGCGGGAACTCCGTCGGCCTGATGGGCAGTGCCGTCATCGGCATCTCCACCGTCGCCCCCGTCTACTGCCTCACCTCCACCCTCGGCTCCACCGCGGGCGAGGTCGGCGTGCAGATGCCCGCCGTCTTCCTGGCCGGCTTCCTGCCGATGCTGCTCGTCGCATTCGCGTACCGCGAACTCAACAAGGCCATGCCGGACTGCGGCACCTCCTTCACCTGGACCGTGAAGGCATTCGGCCCGCGCCTCGGCTGGATGTGCGGCTGGGGCCTGGTCATTGCGACGATCATCGTCCTGTCGAACCTGGCGGGCGTCGCCACCTCGTACTTCTGGCTCCTCGCGGGCGAGGTCACGGGCAACGGTTCGATCGCCGCCCTGGACGACAGCAAGCCCGTCCACATCCTCACCTGTCTGATCCTGATCGCGATCGCCACGGCGATCAGCTACCGGGGGATGACGGCCACCAAGGGCGTCCAGTACACCTTGGTGGGCCTTCAGCTCGTCGTCCTCGCGCTGTTCGTGGCGATGGCCGTACAGAAGGCGAACAGTGGGGAGTTCGCCTCGTCGCTGGACTTCTCCTGGTCCTGGCTGAACCCGTTCGCGGTGCAGTCGTTCGGGGCGTTCACGGCGGGTCTGTCGTTGTCGATCTTCATGTTCTGGGGATGGGACACCTGTCTGACCGCCAACGAGGAGACCATCGGCAGCGAGAAGACCCCCGGGCGCGCCTCCCTCATCGCCATGGTCGTGCTCGTCGGCTCCTACCTGGCGACCGCCATCGCCGCCCAGATGGCCGTCGGCTCCGGCGACTCGGGTCTCGGCCTGGCCAACCCGGACACCTCCGACAACGTCTTCGCCGCACTCGCCGGCCCGGTCATGGGCCCGGGCCTCGGCGTCCTGCTCTTCATCGCCGTGCTCGCCTCCGCCGCCGCGAGCCTGCAGACCACCTTCATCCCGGTGGCCCGCACGGTCCTGGCGATGTCCACGTACGAGGCCCTGCCCGCCTCGTACGCCCGCGTCCACCCGCGCTTCAGGACCCCGGGGAAGGCCACCGTCACGGCGGGCGTGGCGACCGGCGTCTTCTACACGGTCATGACCCTGGTCAGCGAGCACGTCCTGGTCGACACGATCTACGCGCTCGGCCTGATGATCTGCTTCTACTACGCGCTGACGGCGTTCGCCTGCGCCTGGTACTTCCGCGCGGACCTGACCCGCTCCGTCCGCGACCTGGTCTTCAAGGGCCTCTTCCCGGTCGTCGGCGGCATCCTGCTCACCGCGGTCTTCGGCAAGACCCTCTACGACATGTGGGATCCGGCGTACGGCTCCGGCTCGGCGGTCTTCGGGGTCGGCTCGGTGTTCGTGATCGGCGTCGGGCTGCTGCTGCTCGGTGTGGTGCTGATGCTGGTGATGCAGCGCCGCAGCCCGGCGTTCTTCCGCGGCGAGGTGCTGACGAAGGAGACTCCGGCGCTGGTCGTGGAGGACTGAGGACCGAGGACCGGGACTTCGGGCTGAGGGCAGGGGGCCGGAGATCGACAAGCCGGAGAAGCGGGCCCGGCCGGCGTTCCTGAGCCGGACGGCCGCCGCGGGGGTGTAGGGGAGCAGCCGGCCGACGGGCCGGGGCGGTGGGCCGTTCCCTCAGGCACGCGCTGCGACATCGTCCACGACGTGCTTGTCCAGCGCGGCGCGCACCAGGGCCGCCGCGAGCACGGCGGGACCGTGGTCGTCGTCGGCCTGCTCGGCCTGCTCCGCCAGCCGTGCGAGCTTCGCCGACGAGGCGGGCAGCCCCAGCTTCTCGGCGCCCTGGAGAGCCTTTCCGTCCAGGAACGGTGCCGTCTCCGGCCACACGGTCTGCACCTCGCGTACGAAGATGTCCGCACCGGCCGGGCCCATGCCCGGGGTTCTGCGCAGCCCGGACCGCAGGATGTCCAGGTCGCCGTCGGCCTCCTTGCGCAGCCGCCGCAGATCGCCCCCGTACTCGACCAGCAGGAGCTCCGCCCCGTCGCCGAGCTGGGTGGCGGTCCGTTCGTCGTAGCGCCGGTAGCCGCCCTCGCCCAGCGCGTCGACACGCTGCTGCCATGTCGCCCCGATCATCCGGTCCGGGGTCCGCATGCCGTGGGCGAACAGCGCGCGTGCCGCCGCCACCGCCACGGACGCCCGGATGCGGGCGCTCAACAGATCGCTGAGCACGAGGAGTTGGTACAGGGGTTGCGGTGCGTTCCGCAGCCGGATGCCGGCCTCGGCGGCATAGGTGGTGCCGTAGCGGCTGAGAAGAACCTCCACGGTTCTGCGGGCGGTCACGAGGGCCCGCCCCCTTCCTCGGCGGCGACCTGCTGCAGGGTGCGCCCCGTACGGGCCGAACGTGCCCGGTACGGGTCCGGTGCGTCCGGCCCGTCATGGGTGGCGCGCCCGTCCTTGGCCTTGATCAGCAGCCATATCTCCTCGCCCGGGGCGTCGTCCGCACCGCCTCCCTTGAAGCGGGTGAGGGCGAACTCGCCGTGCAGCTTGGTGCCGTCGAGCCAGAAGGTCGCGTGCCCGTCCTCCAGGGACTGCTCGAACGGCACGGGCGCGCCCCAGCGGTCGTGGCTGAGCGGCCGGTAGGTGCCCTGGTCCCAGACGATCACCGTGCCGCCGCCGGACTTGCCCTTCGCGATGACTCCCTCGAACGTGCGGTACTCCAGCGGATGGTCCTCCGTGGGGACGGCCAGCCGCCTCTCGCGCGGGTTCTCCGAAGGTCCGCGCGGCACCGCCCAGGACTTCAGTACGCCGCCGACCTCCAGCCGGAAGTCGAAGTGCATGCGCCGCGCCTGGTGGATCTGTACGACGAAACAGGGCGCCGCACCCGTCCGCCCGCCGTCGCCGCGCGGCTCCGTCGTCGCGTCGAAGTGCCGTTCGCTGCGGTAGTCCCGGAGCCGGTCGTCGCTTTCGCCGGTCATATCCATCCGGACACCTCCTCCGGCAGGCCCGCCCGGTGTCCCCCCTTCCACTGTGACGCTCCCGGCCGTGAAGCGCACAGGGGCGGGGTGCGTCGGCACGGACGACAGGTATGTCGACATCAAGTATCTTGACATCGAGACGACTCTCCAGGCTTCCCCCTTGATCCATTGATCCGTGCCAGGGAGTGGCCGCCCGATCAGAGGTCGCCCGACGGGCTCCAGGGTGTGAGCCGAAGGGCGCGGCGCATCGGCCGCCCCGGTGGGACCGTGACCCGGGGCGGACGATGCGTATGGTTGCCGCGCTACGTCGTCGTCGGCGCGGGAGTCTCGCCGACTCGGTCGACTGCGGCCTTGGTGAGGATCGCGGAGGTGCCGACCACGGTCCCGGCCGGGCCGGCGTCGCCGGCTTCGGTGAGGACCGTGCGTTCACCGAGGAATGCGTACGTGGTCCGGTCGAAGACCCACTGCGTTTGCTGCCCGTGTGCCGTACGGGCGACGGCAACGCCTTCGCGTCCCGTGGCGTCGGCGGCCTCATGGATCACCGTGACTCCGGGGATCTTCGCGGCGGCCTTGTAGAGCGCGGCGCTGACCTTCGGTGGTGCCCAGGTCTCGGCCAGCAGGTCGCCGATCGCGGTAAATGCTCGCTGGTCCGGGTCCTGGCCCTGTCCGCGGGTCTCGTCCCGGATCAGCTTCAGCAGGGCGTCGGGGTCGGTGGGCAGCGACGCGACGTACTCGTGGGTCGGGTCGCTGATCGACGGGCCCTTCTTGTGCAGGGTTCCCGGCCGGGGTGTCGCCCCCGGGCCGTCGAGGTGGTAAACGGGTGCGTCGTCGTCGAGCCGACTGTCGGGCTCGCCCTCCTCGCGCAGCAGGCCGGGGCGACTGCCGTCGGCGGACGACCACACCTGCCGCGTGTGCGCGGGAGCCATGGTCACGGGGCCTCCCGCGGCGCTCTGCGCGGCGTAGGCGACCTTGCTCTCGATGTACAGGAACTGGTCGGCGCGGACCGCCGGTTGCTTCGTCCCGGCGGCGGCGAGTGCGATGCGGTCGAGGAGCTGTGTCGCCTCGGGTGCGCCGGTGGCGCTGCCCTTCTTGACCGCGGTGGTTCCGTGCCCGGGGGTGTCCGCGAGGTTCACCACCATGATGCCGCCGACCGCCAGGGCGCAGGCGACAGCCGGCGCCGCGAACCGGACCAGACGCCGACGCGGGCGTGGGGCCCGGGTGATGAGGCTGCCGGGCGGTTCGACGAGGGTGGCCTTGTGCAGCAGTTCTTCCTTCAGCAGCAGTTCACGGTCGGGGCCCAGGCCGGGGACCGGCGGCGGGGGCAGCAGGTCGGTGAGGCCGAGGCGTTCGGTCTCCTCGGACCGGTGGTGCGTACGGCGTCGCGGGGTGGTGTTCATCCGTGGTTCTCCTGGGTCAACGACCGGGCGGCAGGGAAGCGGCCCGGTACTGGCTTGTCGGGGTGGCGGAGGGTTCCCTGTTGTCCGCCGCGGGGGGCCGTTCGGCTCCGGCCCGCGTGCCTTGCGAGCGTGTGGCGCGGGCTTCGGCTTCGGTGAGTTCGCGCAGTCGGGTACGGGCGCGGGACAGGCGTGAGCGGACGGTGCCGACCGGCACGCCGAGTGCCTCGGCCGCGGCCGCGTAGTCCAGGCCGGCCCACACCACGAGGGTGAAGACCTCCCGATCGCGCCGCCGCAGGCGGGCGAGTGCGGTGTGCGCGGCGCGCAGTTGCTCGGCATCCGCGAGGTGCGTGACGAGATCGTCGGTGAAGTCCGGAATGGAGCCGCGTTCCGGGACGCGGGCGAGCGCGATCTCGCGGCGTCGGCGTGCGCGTGCGTTGCGGCGCATGATGTTGGTGGCGATTCCCAGCAGCCATGGGCGCAGACTGTCCCCGTCGGGGTGCAGCTTCTCCCGGCTGTGCCATGCCTCCAGGAAGGTCGCCGAGGCGACGTCCTCGGCATCCGCCCAGTCGCCCGTCACCCGCAGCGCATAGCGGTACAGCACCTGGGCGTGCTCGTCGTACAGCTCTCCCAGGGCATCGCGGTCTCCGCGGCGGAAGCGATTCCTCATGAGTGATTCCACACTCTGCTCTGCCGCGTCCGTTGCGCCGGTTCCCGTGACGTGCGCCACATATGCGGCCCGGGGTCGCGACCTCGTGCGCGGTGTGACGCGGCTCACGGGAACGCCGGCGCTCGGCAGCGCAGTGCAAGTCATGAACAGTTCTTCCGTATCCCGCGTATCCCGCCGGAGCGTCCTGCGGACTCTGGCTCTCGCCGTCGCCCTGGTCGGCAGCGCGACGCCCGCCTGGGACACCGCGGCCTTCGCCGCAGAGCCGGAGACGTACGCGCTCACGATCAACCACCTCGACCGCGCCGGCCGCTCGACGGGGGACTACGAAACCACCGTGACCGGGATCTCCGGCGCGGGTGCCGATGAGTCCGTCAAGCCGCACGACGCCTCCGGCACGACCACCGTGCGCCTGCCCAAGGGCCGGTACCTGCTGGACAGTCTCCTGACCGGCGGCAAGGGCGCGGACGGGATGGACTGGATCGTCCAGCCGCGCCTCGACCTCGATCACGACACCACCGTCACCGTCGACGCGCGGACCACCGCCCCCGTCGACGTGACTCCGCCCGACCGCGCCGCGGGCTTCCTGAACGGCGGGATGTTCGTCGAGGTCACACACGGCGGCACCACCCGCTTCATCAACCAGGTCATCGCCGCTCCGAACCTGCGCGTCGCCCACCTGGGCCCCGCCGCCGAACCCGGCTCGGTGAAGCAGTGGTACGACTCGCACTGGACGACCGAGGCCACCGGTTACGCGCTCGGCTACACCTTCACCGGCACCCGCGCCCTGACCGGGCTCACCCGGCACCCCTCCGCGAAGGACCTGGCCACCGTGCAGATCCGCGGCGCGGCCCGGCCGGGCACCGCCGGCGCCGCGACCATCGACCTGGCACCGAGTGCCGGACCGACCATCGGCGTCACGCAGAAACTGACGACCCCCGGCACAGCCACCTACCTCGTGACACCCGAACGCGGCACCTGGGACGTCACCTACTGGGCCCCCGCTGAGCCAGGCACGGCAGCGAACCGCTACAGCGCCGACGGCATCGCCGTGCGCGCCGGGGCCACGACCACGCACACCTTCGACAACGCCGTCTTCGGCCCCCACCTCACCGGCCGCCCCGGCGTCGTACGCGACGGCGACAGCGTCACCGTCGATGTCCCGCTGCTCGCCGACGGCGACGGCCACGTGCCGTCGTCACCGCCGTACGGCGCGGCCTCGACCACTCTGCACCGCAACGGGGTGCTCGTCGGGACACAGACCGGTGCCCCCGGACGAGCCGAGTTCACCGTGCCACCGGGGCGCGCGGCGTACCGCGTCACCAGCACGGTGAAGCGCGGCGGTGCGCCCGGCACCGCTACCCGTGTGACCGCGTCGTGGACCTTCACCTCGGACACGACGGCCGGTCCGGCCCCGGTGCCGGTGAGCGCCGTGCGATTCTCGCCCGCGCTCAGCCCGACCGGCACCGCAGCGGCGGACACGGCACTCCGTGTCCCCGTCACCGTGCAGGGCGCCGCCGCGGACGGACGCACACGCTCGCTGGCCGTCTCGGTATCCGTGAACGGCGGAGCCTCGTGGACCCGGGTCCCGGCCGAGAACGGTGCCGTGACGATCCGCAACCCACGCGCGGGCACCGGCGTCTCCCTGCGCGCAGAGCTGACCGACACTGCCGGGAACACCCTCACGCAGACCATCGTCGACGCCTACCGCACGCAGTGACCCCGTAATCCGGGCAGACGAACGGCGCGTGAGACCTTCGGCTTCCGTCACGTTCGTCGACGCATGAACGAACAGCGCACGGCGGACGGCGGGCCCGAGGCCGGCGAGTACGCGGCCTCGGGCGAGGGGAAGCTGCAGGACGGTCCCCGGACGGGAGCGGGGTGCGCACCGGGCAACCCAGCGGCTGCCCCTAACCCTCCAGGAACACCGGATTGGTGAGCGCCGCCAGTGCCCCCGGCAGCCCCGGCACCGTCGCCGGGTGCCGGACCTCGGCCCGCACATAGGTGGCGTACACCGGCGTCGTACGCCACTCCACCACCCCCGTCCCCGACTTCGGCAGCGTGGCCGTGAACAGCGTGCCCTGGTCGGTGACGAAGTGCGCGGTGCAGCCCGGTGCCCCGGTCACCTCCAGCCGTACGGTGACCGGGGTGTCGTCCCCGTCCACCCGCAGCCGTTCACCGATCCCCGCGTGCAGGCCGCGCCCGCCCGACGCCCCGAAGGACAGGGTGACGGCGGACGACTCGGCGATGTAGGAGTGCCCGGCCCGGATTCCGGCCGTGATCGCCTCGCGCGACAGATCGTCGGCGAGGACGACGGTCTGCGGCAGCCCCACCTTGTCCGGCTCCCGGTGCGCGTCGCTGTTGCCCATCGCCGGAACCCACGGCTTCGACGTACGGACGGCCGCCACAAGGGAGTTGTCCCACTCGGCGAGGGCGATCTCGTCCTCCGGGGTGTACGCCCCGTTCCACACCTCCACCGCGTCCGCCTCGCCGAAGCCGAACTTCCAGTGGCAGCCGATGCACGTGGCATGCGGATGAGCGGGCACGACCAGACCACCGGCCCGGCGCACGGCCTTCGCGTAGTGCCCGAACCGGTTGTCACGGGCCCGGTAGCGCCAGTCGACGAACGTTCCCGGGTCGGTGGCGAGCGCGATCACATGCCCGTTGCGGGTGGTGACCTCCTCGCCCGTGAGGACGAGCAGATCGTCACCCCACAGCCCGTCCCACGCGCTGTGCGCGGAGTACGTGTTGTGCTCGCTGCTGTTGATGAAGTCGAGCCCGGCCGCGCGTGCGGCGGCGGCGATCTCGGCCGGGGTGCGCTTGCCGTCCGAGTGGACGGAGTGGAGATGGCAGTCCCCGCGGTACCAGGCGCGCCCGCGCCCTTTCACCCGCTCCGGCGGGTATAGGGGCTTCGGCCTGGACCCGGTGGGCCCGAAGCGCAGGGTGATCGTCACCTCGTACGGGAGCCCTTCCGGGGCGACGGTGTACGGCCCGAGGGCGATGTTCCAGGTCCCGGCCCCTACCGGCCCCGCGATGTAGCCGGGCGTCGCCTCGTCCGCCCGGATGAAGAAGCTGCTGCGCGCACCGCCGGACCACCCCCGGAACCCGCGCCCGCCCAGCTCCGTGCCGCGCTCGTCGAAGATTCCGATGTCGAGGGCGTTGCCCTGGGTCCCGGCCGGCACGGGCGTCTTCTCGTACGTGTACGAGACGGCGATCTCCCGTACCCCGCGCGGTACTTCGACCGGCAGATACACATAGTCGGGCGACCCGGTCGGCAGGGTGCCGCGCACGGTCCTGGTCCGGTCCGGGGCGTCGTCCCCGGTCGCGGCGTCGGCGAAGCTCACAGTGCCCAACGTCAGAGCGGTGGCGGCCGTACCGATGAGAAGGCCGCGCCTGGCCATCGGGCGGCCGTGGGCGGATTGCGATGCGGACATACGAGTGGCTCCCCGGGGTGTCGTGACTGGCGAGGGGTGACGTACCCGACCCTGGCCGGGAGCCATGAACTCCGGGGAAACGGCGGGAGGCATGACCGGGGCCCGGAGTCCCGGACACTCGGCTTTGCGCACCGCCACGGCATACGTTGGGGCCCTCAGCGGATCACGACGGAGGTTTCCTCATATGCGGATCGCCACAACGATCTTCCTCACCGATGAGACGATCACGCCGCTGCGGCTCGCCCGCGAGCTCGAACAGCGCGGGTTCGCCGGGCTCTATCTGCCCGAGCACACCCACATCCCGGTGAGCAGGGACACCCCCTACCCGGCGGGCGGCGAACTCCCGCCCGAGTACGGCCGCACCCTCGACCCCTTCATCGCCCTCGCCCAGGCCGCCGCCGTCACCGAACGCCTCACCCTCGGCACCGGCATCACGCTCATCGCCCAGCACGACCCGATCGACCTGGCGAAGCAGATCGCCACCCTCGACCATCTCTCCGACGGCCGCTTCACGCTGGGCCTCGGCTACGGCTGGAACATCGAGGAAGCCGCGGACCACGGGGTGAACTGGTCGACGCGCCGGGAACTCGTCCGCGACCGCATGGCCCTGATGCGCGCCCTGTGGTCGGACGAACCGAGGGCGTACGAGGGCGAGTTCGGCTCGGTCCGGGCCAGCCACGCGTACCCGAAGCCGGTCCAGCGGCCCCGCGGCCCGGTGAACGGCCCCCGCACCCTGATCGGCGGCGCGGCAGGCCCGAAGCTGTTCGCGCACATCGCGCAGTACGCCGACGGCTGGCTGCCGATCGGCGGGCGCGGCCTGACGGAGTCCGTACCGAAGCTGCGCGAGGCCTGGGAGTCGGCCGGCCGCGACCCGAAGCAGCTCCAGGTGGTCCCGTACGCGGTGCTCCCCAGCCCGGGGAAGCTGGCGCACTACGCGGAGTTGGGCATCGAGGAGGTCGTGCTCCAGCTGCCTCCGGCCGAGGAGACGGCGGTGCTGCGGGCGCTGGACGCGTACGCGGAGTACCTGTAAGGGCTCGCGCCCGGCCATGAGCCCACTCCGCAGGTTGCTCCCGGATGCAACCACCTGCCCGGAGCGAAGCATCTTCAATATTTAATACTGTCCGGCGAATGGGGGGGGCGGCAGATGCGTGCCCAGCCCCGCCACGCCGCCCCCTATGGACCGGTCGGTCCAAGAACCGAATAGATTTGTGAGCACGGGAGTGGATCCACGATGAACAGGCCGTTGCGGCACATAGCCATCTTCTGCGGGCTGTTGGTGATGGCGCTGCTGCTGCGGGCCAACTGGCTCCAGTACTTCCAGAGCGAGTCGCTGGCCACCGATGAACACAATCGCCGGGTGAAGATCGAGCAGTTCGCCACCCCGCGCGGCGACATCGTCGTCGGCAGCCGGGCGATCACCGGCTCCAAGGCGGTCGACGGCACAGACTTCAAGTACCAGCGGACCTTCAAGCAGGGCGCGATGTACGCCCCGGTCACCGGCTACGCCTCGCAGGCGCAGGGCATGTCCCTGCTGGAGAAGACGTACGACAGCGTCCTCAGCGGCCAGGACGACCGGTTCGCGTTCGGACATGCCAAGGACATCCTCACCGGTGAGCAGCGGCGCGGCGGCGATGTGATCACCACGATCGACCCGAAGGCGCAGAAGGCCGGCTACAAGGGGCTCACCGATCTCGGCGCGCGGGGCGCGGTCGTCGCGCTGGACCCGCCTACGGGAAAGGTCCTGGCCCTTGTCTCCACGCCCTCGTACGACCCGTCCGTCTTCGCCGGGAACTCGTTCAAGGAGGGGGATAAATTCCAGGCGCTCGTCGACGACAAGAGCAAGCCGCTGGCCAACCGTCCACTGCGTGAGACCTACCCGCCCGGCTCGACGTTCAAGATCCTCACGGCGGCCGCGGCCCTGGAGAACGGCGTGGTCACCGATGTCGACGCGGCATCCGACGCCGTCTCCCCGTACCCCCTGCCACTGTCCACGAACAAGATCGGCAGCGAGGCGGGCGACGCGCTGTGCAACAAGGCGTCCATGAAGACCGCGATGCAGTACTCCTGCAACAATGTCTTCCTCGACGCGGCGTCCAAGGTCGGCGCCGACAAGATGCGCGAGACGGCGGAGAAATTCGGCTTCAACTCCGGCGTCTACTCGGAGGAGTTCGGCGACATGCTCGCCACCAAGAGCCTCTATCCGAGCCAACTGGACAAGCCGGGGACCGCGTTGACGGGCATGGGCCAGGGCAGCCTCACCAGCACACCGATGCAGATGGCCATGGTGACGGCCGCCCTCGCCAACGACGGCAAGCTGATGCAGCCGTACATCGTGGACGAGCTGCGCGGCCCGGACCTCTCGGTCCTGGAGAAGAACGAGCCGAAGCTCAAGAGCCAGGCCGTGTCGGAGGAAACGGCGAAGAAGGTCCAGGAAATGATGGAGTTCACCGCCAAGGAGGGCAGCGCCCAACGAGCCCTGATCGACGGTGTCACGGTCGGTGGCAAGACCGGCACGGCGCAGCGCGGCGTGAACGTGAGGGACGAGGTGCCGTACGGCTGGTTCGTCTCGTACGGAAAGAAGTCCGACGGGCAGTCGGTGGCGGTCGCGGTGTTCATCGACCCGACGGACATGGACATCTCCCGCGCGGACATCTCGGGCGGCCGGCTGGGTGCACCGATTGCGAAGAGCGTGATGCGGGCGGTGCTGGGGGAGTAGCTCCGCCTTCACCTGGCGCAGCCTTGAACCGTCGCACGGGACGGCGGGTGGAGCGCGGCGGTGCGGCAGTCACGGCAGTGGCCGGGCGTGGCTTTCGCGGCCTGTTGCCGAACGTCAGCGGGGCGTTAGTGGAGCGTCAGCGGGATTGGTCATCATGGGGCCGCTGCGATCACCGCCCATGCTGGCGAGCATCGCGGTGGCGTGATGGCGAGGAATCGTCGCGTGGAACACCCCGTCACGAATGCCCCGAATGCGCGCCGTCCGGAATGTGACATTCAGAGAGGGAACGTTGAGAGCAAGAATCGCCAAAATCGCCGTGGCCGCACTGCTGGCCGTCGGCTCCGCTGCCGTGATCACCGTCGCCACCGCCTCCGCATCGGAGGACACCGGCACCCCCATCCCGGCATTGAGCGCTTCAGGGCTACCGGAGGAACCCGCCCCCACCCTGACCGAGTTGCCCGGTTCCACTCCTGCCCCGGAACCGGGCAGCACAACCGCACCACCTCCGGGGCCGGGCAGCACAACAACGCCGCCCCCGGAGCAGAGCACGACAACGGCATCGCCCCCAGAGCCGGACCAGACAACGACACCGCCTCCGGAGCAGGGCAAGTCAGCGGAACAGCCGCCGCTGGGCTACAACGGAACGGCGACTTACTACGACGCCGGTGTGGGGGCGTGCGGCCAAGTCTTCAGAGACAGCGACTTCGTTGTTGCGCTCGGCCCCAGCATGTTTGGATCCGGATACCCGGCTCCTCACTGCGGAAGGAAGGTCGTGGTCACGCACAACGGAGAGTCCATAATCGCGACGGTTCTTGACGAAAGCCCAGGGTCGGGAAGGTATGGCCTCAGTCTGACGCGGGCCGCATTCGAGGCGCTCGCCCCCCTCGATCTGGGGGGCATCGACGTCACTTGGAGTTTCGTGGAGTAGTCGGCTCGCCCGCCATATTCCTTGAGGGGTGGCAAGGTCCCGCAAAAATGTGACCCGTCGGCGGGCCGGAAACGGCCCGCCGACGGGTCACGAGGTCACTTCGCCGTTACGGCGTCGCCGGTGGAGACGACCTTCATGGTCGTGGTCGTACCGAGGAACGCCCAGCGCCAGCTGCCCGAAGCAGTGGCCTTCACCGTCGCGCGGAGATGGCCCTTGCTGTCCGTGGTCGCCGTCGTCACGGTGCTGTACGCGCCGCCGGGCTTCTTGTGCTGCAGCTTCACCACCTGCTTGGTGAACGCGTGGTACTTGAGGTCCGTCCAGTTGGCCCGCGACAGCTTTCCGGTGACGGTCAGCGTGCCCCCCTTCCTGACCGGCTCGGGCGTGGCGTCCGTGGTCAGGGTCGCGGCGCGCTTCACCTTGAAAAGGGCGATGCGGTCGGAGATCCAGTAGTCGCGGTCATTGGCCTGGACCGTGGCGTTGACCTGCCAGTTCCCCGCGACCGCGTTGGCGTCCCAGCCCTCGTTGCCGCTTCCGTACGAGTCGATCCACGTTGGGTCGATCTCCATCGTCGCGGTGCACACGGACGTCGTCGTGCTGACCTTCTTGCACGTCGTGCCGAGGTGGTCTACCGGCCCATGACCATTGGTCGTGTTGTACGCGGACACATCGGCGACCCCCTTCACCCCCGAGTTGTCCTTGATCGTCATGGTGATCGGGAACCGCTTGACGTTCTTGACTCCGACGATCACGTTGCTGCCACCGTTCACGACGGTCTTGGTGACCCGGATGTCACCCCGCCCCTCCGCGTGAGCGGCCGGCGCCACCGCGATCCCGGTGGCCACTGCCGCGACCACGGAGGCCGCAGCGATTCTTCTGCGCATGTCCCACCCCTGTTCTCCCCGCCTCGTGGCAGGGGGAGGACAGAGTAGCGGTCACCCTGACGTGCCTTACTTGCGAGGAGCCGAGTTGATCAGGAGTCAGATTTCCACCAAGAGTGTCGGCAGTTTGCGCATGTCGTCGAAGACCACAGTGTCCGGGCCTTCCAGCCAGTGCGCCGGAGTCAGCCCGCCCGCGTAGCCGAGCGACCGCATCCCGGCCGAACGGGCCGCCTGCACGCCGTACTTGCTGTCCTCGACGACGACGCAGGCTGCGGGCTCGACGCCCATCTGCCGTGCCGCGTGGAGGAAGAGATCTGGTGCGGGCTTGCCGTGCGCGACCTCACTGGCGCTGAAGATGCGGCCCTCGAAGTGGGAGTGGAGTCCGGTGTGGCCGAGAGTGTGGCGCATCTTCTCGTGGCTGCCGCTCGATGCCACACAGGTGGGGAGCCCGAGGGCGGCCAGCGCCTCGTGGATGCCTTCGACCGCGACGAGTTCGGTGTCGACGGCGGCGCGGTGGAGGTCCTCGAAGCGCCGCTGCCAGGCGGCGGACCGGCCGGGCAGGTGGGCCTCGATCAACACACCGATCGACTTGTTGGACCGGCCCACGAACTTCTCGACGACCTCGTCCGCAGTCAGCGGCCACCCCAGCTCGGCGCCCACTTCGACGTGGATGCGCACGGCGATGCGTTCGCTGTCGACGAGTACGCCGTCGCAGTCGAATATGACGAGTTCAGGAGGAGTGGTCATCCGGCCAGGATAAGGAAACCTGCACTTCAACGGGGGCGGGATGAGTCTGGCGGCGCGGGCAGGGATGGCGCTCGGCATCGTCCGCATCGGGCACGAGTGCCGTGTGAGGGGGCGTCATGAATCCTGATGCGGACACCCCCACTCGATCTGAGCCCGGACGTGGTGATCCGGAGAACAGGCGGCGAGCCGGGCCGGCGTGGACCCTAGCGGGGGACGAAGCGGTCGACCAGGAGCGCGAGGCGGTCGGGGACCCGGTCGGCGGGCAGGCGTCCGGCGCGGGTGAGGGTGACCAGTCCGTGCAGCGCGGCCCAGAACGTCTCGACGAACAACCCCGGTTCATCGGGGTGCGCGTGGTCGACGAGCGGGTCCAGCAGGGCCTGGAACGCTTCGCGCAGTGGAGCGGGGGTGGTCTCATCGGCGAAGGGGAGGCCGTTGTCGAGGCTGAACATCGCGTCGTACAGGGCGGGATTGTGCGCGGCGAAGTCGGTGTAGGCGCGGGCCAGCTCGGCCACCGCCTCCCGGCCGGCGGGCCCCTCCGGCACCGCGACGCGCAGCGCGGTCGTCAGCTCGGCGAACCCCTCCAGCGCAACCGCTCCCACGATCTCGTTCTTGCCCCGGAAGTGGCTGTAGAGCACGGGCTGGCTGTACTCGATCCGCTCGGCGAGCCGGCGCGTGGTGACGGCGTCCCAGCCGTGGGCCTCGGCGAGTTCGCGGGCCGTGGAGACGATCAGCCTGTGGCGGTCGGCCCGCTCGCGTTCCTTGCGTTCGTGTACTGACATAAGCAGATTCTAGCACTGCTAGACAATGGAGCGATGGCATGCCTAGCATCGCATCAGAACCTAGCGCCGCTAGGTCGCTCAGGCTTTGGAGGCGTCATGCAGGACGTACTGGCCGTCGTCACGGTCGTTGTGGTCGGGCTGATGGTGGGCGTGGAGTTCGCGGTGGCGGTGTTCGTGAACCCGATCCTCGACCGGCTTCCGAACGACGGCGGGGTCGAAGCGCGAAGCGACGGGGCGCGCGTCCTGGGCCGGGTCATGCCGTTCTGGTACATCGGCTCGGTCGTCCTCGGCGCGGTGTGGTCCACGCTGGCGTGGGGCGACGCGGGCGCGTCGCTCGTCGCCGCGGGCGCAGTGCTGCTCGTGGTGAGCGTGGTGATGTCGATCCTGCTGCTCGTGCCGATCAACTCACGCGTCGCGACCTGGTCACAGGAAGGCGTGCCCGCGGACTGGAAGCAGCAGGTGGGGCGTTGGGACCGGTTCCACTACGTCCGCGTGGGCGTCATCGTGCTCGCCTTCACGCTGTTCGCCGTGGCCCTCGTGTAGGGCGTGCGTCGAAAGTGCCGCCATGCGCCTGAGCTATGTGTGCGCGAAGGCTGAGCGCAACTCGGTTGCGACTGGAATGGAAGTCAGGAAAGCTCGCGCGCATGGTTTCGGTATTGCAGAACGTGGCGATTGACTGTGCGGATGCCTACGAACTGGCCCAGTTCTGGAGCAGGGTGACTGGCCGTCCGCTGCATCCGGAGGTCAAACCAGGTGACCGGGAGACTCTGGTGCTGCTGGCGGAGGGCCCAGTCCTGTACTTCAACCAGGTGCCCGAGTCCAAGACGATCAAGAACCGGATTCACCTGTGCTTGCGCCCTGAGACCTCGCGTGAGCGGGAGGTGGAACGGCTGCTGGGCCTCGGTGCCACCTTTGTAACCGATCACCGGAATCCCGATGGCTCGGGCTGGGCAGTCCTTGCTGACCCCGAAGGCAACGAATTCTGCGTTCTTCACAGCGAGTCCGACCAAGCCGCGATGACTTCCTGACGCTCACGCCACCCTGGCCGATTGCGTATAACGGCTGGTCATAGCCACTCATTGATGGCCGCGATGAGAACGGTCGCCTCGTAGCGGACCGCGAGCTTGCCGTACCTCGTAGCTACGGCCCGGTGCCTCTTGAGGCGGTTGATGCCGCACTCGACCGCATGGCGCTCGCGGTAGCCGGTCTTGTCGAACTTCGGCGGACGGCCGCCGCGGGAGTCGAGCTTCTTGCGGTTGCGGACGTGATCGGCCTTGTCCGGGATGGTGCAGCGGATCCCGCGTCTGCGCAGGTAGGCGCGGTTCTTTCGGGAGGTGTACGCCTTGTCGGCCCGCACTCGCCGGGGCCGGGTACGGGGTCTGCCGGCCCCGAGCTGGGGCACCCGAACGCGGCCCAGGCGCAACATGAGCAGGGCCCCCACCTCCAGGCCGGACCCCGACCAGCCGGGCACCTTCCTGCAGCAGTGATCACCACAGGGTAGAGATCTCACTTGTTCAGGCCGACAGGAGGTGCGGCTCGTCGGCTGCGCAGTCGTGGCAGTGGCCGGGGGTGGGGGAGCGGAAGGCGCGGTCGCAGCGGTCGCAGTTCTGGAGTGGGGTGGGCTGGTAGGCGGGAGTGGTCGGGGGTGGGAGGAGGGCGATGAGGCGGTGCCTCAAGAATTTGGCCGGGAATTTGAGGGGGTGGGGGAGGTCGTTGGTGAGGGCCTGACGGACGGCGGCGGGCGTGGTGCCGCGTTCGAACCAGGTGGCGACGGCGGGGGCGAGGTGGTGGATGTCGCTTTCGGTGAGGGCGATGTGGGGTGTTCGGCGGTGGATGTCGGTGAGGAGCGCGGTGGCGGCGCGGAGAAGTTGGGGGAGGGGTTTGGTGGGTTGGGGGAGTGGTGGGGGTGGGGGCTTGGGCGCGGTGGGGGCGGGGACGTAGGGCGGTGCGGCGGCCACGGGTGTGGGTGCGGGCGCCTCGGGTGGCGCGGGAGTGGCGACCGAAGCTGGGGCCGGGGCAGCGACCGGGGCTGGATGGGTGGGTTTGGGGCGTCGTTTGGGGGCCGGGACGGGGTGGGCGTCGATGGAGCCCGGTTGGTTGTACGAGCAGGTGCGGGTGACGACGCGGCCGTTGGGGAGGCGTTCGCGGGTGCGGCGCAGGTAGCCGTGGAGTTCCAGTTCGCGCAGGGCGGCGGCGATACGGGCTTCGCTCTCCGGGAAGCGGTCGGCGAGGAACCTGATACCGATCTTCGCACCGGTGGGCAGCGACTGGATGTGGGTGCCGAGGCCGATCGCGAGGAGGGACAGCTCGCGGTGTTGGGCGAGGTGGTTGCCGACCACGGTGAAGCGGCTGGTGTGCCGGGAATTGATGTGTACGACACCGGATGACGGCGTGGCGTCCCCGCGAACGGGAGACGGGGTGCGCGAGGGCGCGCTAATCTGCTGGGTATCCATCGGGAAGGTCTCGTCTTCCTCGGTGGTCAGGCCCTCGATCGGGATTGCAGTCCCGGCCGGGGGCCGACGCATGTCTGTGGTTGTGGGGGCGAGCATATGCCAGCCAACCACTTTGAAATCCAGCTCAGTTGGCAAATTTCACCCGTGTGAGTGACGGGGCTCTGGTTGAGGCCGGGGAGCGGGTTTGGTTGGGAAGTTCCTTCTTCCCAAAGCCTTTAAAGCCTTTACGTCGGGGGTCGCCGCGTCGTGGTCGACCGGGTTGCGGCGCACCGGGTCGCGGCTGTCGCGATCCGGTGCGGGACCAGGCATGCCAGGCGGATCGGGCCGCGCTCAGCCCTGGCGCGCGTACGAGACGAAGGCGGACCAGGTGGCGGGGGCGACGTCGAGGTGGGGGCCCTGGATGTTCTTGGAGTCGCGGATGTGGATGGTGGTGGGGCAGGTTGCGACCTCGACGCAGTTGCCGCCTTCGCCCGTGCTGTAACTGGACTTGTGCCAGTCGTAGGCGACTTCGATGCACTCGCCGCCCTCGCCGCTGCTGTAGCTGCTTTTGAACCAGTGCAGTTGCTCGGTGTTCATCGCTCTCCCAGCATCTTCTCGATGAGCGTCAAGGACTCCGTGGGGGTGAGAGCCCGCGAGCGGATGATCCCATAACGCTCGCTGAACACGCGGACTTCCTCCTCGCTGAGCCCAAGCCACAGCACTTCGAGGACCTCATCGAGCAACTGATCGTTTTTGATCTGGGCGTTCAGAACAGCTTTGCCTATGAGCCGTCGCTCAGCTTGCCGCTGGACGACGGCCGACGAGTCCGAGCAGCCGCTCCAGGGCGGGAGAGCTCGCGGAGATCTCGACCGCCGGGGCGAACGCAGTCCTTGGCCGGTCGCCGGATGCTGCTCCGGTCGGGATCAGCGCCGCGACCTTGAGTGAGTAGCGGACGAGGTCGGCGCCCGGATCGAAGGCAACACCGATGGTCTGAGCGACGTCCCAGCCGTGGACTACGCAGTCGAGCACATGCATACCGAGCGCGACCCGGCCGGGAAAGCTCCGCCGAACGAGACGAAGACCGTCACCATCGCCTGGCCCGCAGGCTCCCTCCCGGCCGAGAACCCGGACTCCCAAAGCACCAACCGGCCGATCCGGATCAGCCCGCTCGGCAAGGTCAGCGACTCCCCCGCAGGCTGATACGCGAGTGCCCCCTGCGGCCAGGGAAACGCCCTGGCCGGGGGTGCCCCTATGGGTTTCGTCAACCCGTTGGGGAGGGGTGGGGTTCGTAGAAGGTGCCGTCGCGGAGCATCGCGAACAGCACGTCGGCTCGGCGTCTGGCGAGGCAGAGGAGGGCCTGGGGCACGGGGCGCCCTGCGTGAACTGCTTCCGCCTGCTCCTCGGCGCGGCACGATTGCCGCGCGAGGAGGCGGCCGACGGGACCGTGGCCTACCGGGCCTACCGGGCCTACCGGGCCTGGCGCGACGGCCGGGTACACCGGTCCATGGGTGAAGTACTGCGCGGCACCGGGTGAGGTCCGGGGCCGCTGTCTGGTGTTCAGCTGGTCTCTTCATTGCTGGCGGCGGCCAGTGGTCCCCAGGAGCAATGGACGCGGGTGCCGTGATCGCGAAGCCACTTGATCTCGCGATGTCGCAGTTCTGACGCTTGGTCCCGGACATGCCCCTTGAGCTGGGGTTGGTGCAATCCAACGCCATTTCTTGGAACCGAAGTTGCTGAGACAGGACCCGGACATTCACAGGATCATTTCAGGATCGAATCGGCCCTAGTGTGATCGGTGTCAGCAGGAAACACCGCAACCGACAGTCGCTGGAGATCACGATGCGTTCGCGTCTCGCCGCCCGTTCCGCCCGTCTCGTCCTGGCCGCCGTGGCCGTGACGGCCCTCGCCGCCACCACCACCGCCTGCGACCCCGACGACGTCGCGGACGCCGGCAGCTCCGCGGCCCCCTCCGCCGTCGCCTCCGCCGGCAGCGGCGGGAGCGACAGCCCCTCCAGCGACAGCCCCTCCACCAGCGGCTCCTCCACCGGCGGCTCCAACTCCAGCGGCTCCAATTCCAGCGGCTCCACCGACAAGACCGACTCCGGCGACGGCGGGAAGAGCGGCTACGGGCAGTCCTGCGGCACCAACGACCTGGACTTCACGGTCACCTCGGAGTCCCAGGCCGGCGGCTACTACCTCGTCACCGCCAAGGCCAAGTCCGGCATCACCTGCTACCTGGAGATCAACACCCCCAGCGTGTCCTTCGGCTCCGGCGCCGACGGCGTCGCCTCCCCCGTCGGACAGGGTGGCGAAGACCCCATCAAGCTCACGGGCTCCACCGTCGCATACACCGGTATCAGCCCCAAGACCACCAACAGCAATGCCGGCAAGGAGTTCGAGAACGTCATCATCGCCACCACCGACGACGATCCCAACCCCGCCGAACTCAAGCTCCCCGACACTGCCAACGTCGACAAGCCCATCGTCACCAACTGGGCCACCAACCGCGCCGAGGCCGTCCCCGTCATCGCCTGACGAACCGGACCGGGACCGCCGACGTCGCGCTCCACACCACGGCTTCCTTCGACGCAATCATCCGGCTTGGTGCCCCGCTTGCGGGCCGGGGCGGGGTGGGCGTCGATGGAGCCCGGTTGGTTTTACGAGCACGTGCGGGTGACGACGTGGCCGTTGGGGAGGCGTTCGCGGGTGCGGTGCAGGTAGCCGTGGACTTCCAGTTCGCGCAGTGCGGCGGCGATGCGGGCCTCGCTGTCCGGGAAGCGTTCGGCGAGAGCTTTGATCCCGACCTTTGCCCCGGCGGGGAGCGATTGGATGTGGGTGGCGAGGCCGATCGCGAGGAGGGAGAGCTCGCGGTGTTGGGCGAGGTGGTTGCCGACGACCGTGAAGCGGCTGGTGTGCCGGGAATTGATGTGTACGACACCGGATGACGGCGTGGCGTCCCCGCGAACGGGAGACGGGGCGCGCGAGGGCGCGCTAATCTGCTGGGTATCCATCGGGAAGGTCTCGTCTTCCTCGGTGGTCAGGCCCTCGATCGGGATTGCGAGTCCCGGCCGGGGGCCGACGCATGTTTGCGGTTGTCGCGGCGAGCATATGCCAGCCAACCGCTATGAAATCCAGCTCAGTTGGCAAACCTCACCCGTGTGAGTGACGGGCCGCTGGTTGAGGCCGGGGGAGGGGTTTGGTTGGGAAGTTCCTTCTCCCCAAAGCCTTTAAAGCCTTTACGTCGGGGGCCGCCGCGTCGCGGTCGACCGGGTCGCGGCGCACCGGGTCGCGGCTGTCGCGATCCGGTGCGGGACCAGGTGTGCCAGGCGGATCGGGCCGCGCTCAGCCCTGGCGCGCGTACGAGACGAAGGCGGACCAGGCGGCGGGGGCGACGTCGAGGTGGGGGCCCTGGACGTTCTTGGAGTCGCGGATGTGGATGGTGGTGGGGCAGGTCGCGACCTCGATGCACGCGCCGCCCTCGCCGCTGCTGTAACTGGACTTGCGCCAGTCGTAGGCCACCTCGACGCAGGTTCCGCCCTCGCCGCCGCTGTAGCTGCTCTTGAACCAGCGCAGTTGCTCGGTGTTCATCGCTCTCCCAGCATCTTCTCGATCAGCGTCAAGGACTCCCTGGGGGTGAGAGCCTGCGCCCGCATGATTCCATAGCGTTCGTTGAACAAGCGGACCTCGTCTGGATCGGTGACGAGGCGGGCATGCCCCTGAATCTCTGTGTACGCCGCCTCGCTACGGCCCTTGGGGGTGAGAAGGGTGAATGGGCCATCCATCGAGGGATGTTCGTCTCGGTCGATTGGCATGACCTGAAGTTCTACCGTTCGCATGCGGCCGACCTGGCTCAGCCGAAGCAGTTGGCCGACGTGGACGGTACGTCCGCCGAGCGGGCGTTGAAGGACTGCTTCCTCAACCACGAAGCTGAAGGTCGGCGCGGGCCAGCGTTCAAAAATCTGCTGGCGGGCGAGTCGATCCGCGACCCGATTCTCTACTGTCTGCTCGTCCAGCAGAGGGCGGCGCTTCGTGAACACTGCCCGCGCATACTCCTCTGTCTGGAGCAGGCCGGGAATCGCCTGGTTGCTGTACTCGTGGAGCGCCACGGAATCGGCTTCCACCCGCGCAAAGTCCCGGAACCAGTCCGGGTGCCGCGTCCGTGACCGTGACAGTGCCTCCCGCACCTCGTCGACCGCTGCTCGAAGCACCCCGCCCGCGTCCAGCACCTGGTCCGCGCGGCCCAGGAAGTCCGGCTGAGGTGTCCGTACACCCCGTTCCATCGCTGAGATCAGGTCTTCGCCGCAGTGTGTCGCCGTGCCCAGATCCTTCTGGCTCAGGCCCGCGCGTTCTCGCAGCACCTTGATCTGCTTGCCCAGCGCCCTGAACAGGTGCGCCGTCCCGTCCGACTCGGCCGGTCGCTCCGGTCGTTCTTCGCGTTCCGCATTTGCCATCCGCCCCGCACCGCCCTCTGTCCGCCCGGTCACGGCCGACGCCCCGTACAGCCGACCGGGCGTGCCCGTACAGCTCCTCGGAGTCGTGGTGTCACTCCTGGTCAGCGTACGAGTAACCGGACACGCTGAGTCACATGAACGCCGAAATCACTCTTGTGGGCGCCGAGTTCGTCCAACGCTTCAGCGCCACCCGCCGAGGCGCGCGGCTCGCCCGTCGGCTCGCTGTGCATCAACTCGACGAGTGGGGTGTGCCGTACGGGAGCGAGCTCTCCGACAATGCCGCCCTGGTCGTGGCCGAGCTGGCGGCGAATGCGGTGCTGCACGGGCACGTGAAGGGGCGGGACTTCGAGCTGAGGCTTCTCAGCCTGGCGGACACGCTCCGTGTCGAGGTGTCGGACGCACTGGGTGAGCGGGGGCCGCAGCGGTGTGCGCCGACGAGTGGCGCAGAGTCGGGGTACGGCCTCCACCTGGTCGAGGCGCTGGCCACGTCCTGGGGAATCACCGGCCGGGTCGTGGGCAAGACGGTCTGGGCCGAGTTGCTCGCCTGTCATCCTTGAGACGGATTCGCGGCAGGGCCGACGCCCACCACCCGGGGCCCTCCTGGTGGCAGGTCCGGCCGCCGCTGGTCAGCATGGACCCATATCCGTCGACCAGGGAGACCTCATGTCCATCGCGGTACTCGGAGCGACCGGCGGCCAGGGCGGCGCGGTGGCCGCCGCCCTGCTGGAGGCAGGGCGTGCCGTGCGCGCCGTGGTGCGTGATCCCGGCAGCGGGCGGGCCAAGGCGCTGGCGGCGGCCGGAGCGGAGGTCGTCCCCGGGGATCTGTTCGACGCGGGCTCGCTCGCCGAGGCGTTCCGGGGCACGACGGCCGCGTTCGCCGTCACCACACCGTTCCAGGACGGTCTGGACGCGGAGGTGGCCCAGGGCGCGGCGATCGTGCGGGCCGCCGAGGACGCCGCACTGCCGCATCTGGTGCTGGCCTCCGTCGCCAGTGCGGACCGTGGCACCGGCATCCCGCACTTCGAGACCAAGGCCAGGACCGAGGAACTGCTCGCCGGCTCCGGACTTCCGGCAACGGTGGTGGCACCGACCTACTTCTACGACAACGCGCTGGGCGCGCTGGACGAGGTCGCCGCCGGCCTCCTCACCATGCCGCTTCCCGGCGACACCCCCCTCCAGCAGGTGGCACGGCAGGACCTGGGCCGTGTCGTGGCCGCGGTCGTGGCCGATCCGGACCGCTGGATCGGGCAGCGGATCGAGGTGGCGGGCGACGATCCCACGCCGGTCCGGATGGCCGAGGAGATCGGACGGGCCGCGGGCGGCACGGTCGCGTTCCGGCAGACGCCGCTGGCGGACCTGCGTAGCACCAACCCCGACATGTTCGCCATGTACAGCTTTCTGGCGGACACCGGTTACCAGGTGGACCTGGAGGCGTTGCGGACGCAGTTCCCCACCGTCCCCTGGACTCCGTACGGCGCATGGGTGGACGCCCAGGAATGGCCTGCACCCCGCGTGTGACCCCGCTATTGCGGTTATTGCGGTCGCATCAGTTCCAGGTCCTCGCCCCATGCGTCCAGCACCGCGCCGTGCCCGGCGTGACGGAGTGGGTTGTGGGCAAGACGGTGTGGGCCCAGTTGGCCACGACTCCGTGACGGTCAGCCGACGCGGCCGAGGTGGATCACGATAATGGTGACCTGGGTTTCTGCGATCTCGTACAGCACTCGGTAGCGCCCGACGTGCACGCGTCGCAGCGTGTGGGAGCCGTATGGTGCAGATCCTTGAGGCAGAGGGTTGTCGGCGACGAGGTCGACGGCATCCATTAACTGGCGCAAGCCGTCGGGATCGTCCTTGAGGAACCGGGCAGCCTGGTCGATGGCGTGCTCGTCCCACGTGATCAGATACGTCAACGCTGCTCCAGGCCAAGTCGTGCACGGACCTGGTCATGCGGAACGGTTTCCACGGTGCCGGCGGCCTGGCGTGCCTGGTACTGGGCGAGGGCCAGAGCATCCTCCAGTTCGGCCAGTTCCTGAGGATTGATCAGTATGGCCGCAGGCTGACCGTGGTCGGTGATCGTGATGCGTTCCCGGGCATTCGAGGCTCTGCGGACGAGCGAGCCGAAGCGGGCGCGGGCTTCAGTGATCGGCAACGTGTCACTCATACACGGAAGTGTACACTTGTTGCATCTTGTGTCCAGTTGGCGGCGGTATCGGTGCCTCGGCGCCCGGTCGCCGTCGTCATCACGGCGGTGACCGGGCGCCCCCGTGTCACAGCGCGAGCAGTGCTCGCACGGGGACGACGGTGTCCGACAGGGGACGTACGGCCATGCGCATCAGCGCCAGGGCGTTGTCGTCTCCCGCGATGCGGTTGGCGCTGAGCTCGCCGCAGGTCAGGCACTCGTGGATGATCGACCACTCCCCGTTCTGCCGCACGGACAGGCTGAGCGCCGTCATCCGCCCGCGGCAGTCGGCGGCCCGGTCTCCCGGAATCCGCAGATCGACGTGCAGGCTGGTCAGGCAGTGCGGGCAGTGGTTGCGATGGGCGGTGCCCGGTGCGATCAGCGGCACGTCGAGCCGGCAGCCGACGCAACGGAACGCGTCGCCATGAGCGCCGCCCGGTCCGTGCAGAACGTCCTTGCGTCTCTGCGGGCGGTGGGACGGTCGTCGGGGTCTACGCCGTGGCACGGGGGGTCCTCCGTCCTGTTCTCGGTCGTCGCCGCCGGCTCACAGGTCACCGAACGCTTCGAGCGGGAAAGGCGGTTGGGCCAGTGGGCGTACGGCCATCCGCATCAGGATCAGCTGGTTGTCGTCTCCGCAGACCGGGTTCGAGGTCAGCTCGTCGCAGCGCGTGCACCGGTGGATGACCATCCAGCCACCGGTGCGGAGCACCGCGATGGAGATCGGGGTCATACGCGCCCCGCAGTCGGACGGTCCGCCCTCGATGTGGTCGAGGCAGTGCTGCGAGTGCAAGCAGCTGGGGCAATGGTTGTGACGGCTGCCGTCGGGCGCGAGCGTGGCGACGGTCAGCCCGCACCACAGGCAGATGAAGGTGTCGGTCCTCAGATAGGCGCCGGCGCTGCTGGCGGAGGACTTGGTCGAACGGTTCTGGGGGTTGTCGGTGGACACCCGGTTTTCTCCTTGCCGAAGAGGATGAGCAATGCAGCAGGGAAGTACCGAGCAGCCCTCGGGGGCATGGGCCTCAGAGGCGTGAGTCGTCAGCCGGGATCACGTACTGACGAGGCGGAAACGCGTACCGGTCAGGGAACGCGGGTCAGCACGATGCCGCGGGCGTGCGCATGCACGCAGCTCCGATGGCCCCGGCGCGGATGGAGGCGCGACGAGGGAAGCTCGGAACTACTGGCCGGGGCATACATCAACTTCTTTCCAGGGCAAGCGCCCATGGTTCGGCGACGGTCGACACCGTGGTCGAGGTGACCGTAACAATGCGCCCGGGCCGGATCCAGCGATTATCGGGCCGCGCGGATACGGGTGGGGTGGCCCGGCCCGGCCGAAGAGCGGGCCGGGCCACCCCGGGCAGGGGAAGGTGCGTGCTCAGGAGTGAGTCGGCGGGTGGATCGGGCTCCGGGCGGGGGCGGCCCGCTCTGTCGCCGCGAGTGACCGGTGCTGTGTGATGCGGCCTGCGCTCAGCTCCAGGTGGTTGCCGGTGAAGCGGGCTCGCATGCGGCGGTCGTGGGTGACGACGGATGCCCGGCGGTCACGGTCACTCCCGGCGGAGGCCCTGGTCCGGGGCGCGCGCCTCGCTCGTATGCTCGCTCCATGACCGATCCTCAGCGCGGACGTCCGACCACCAATTCCATGCGGCGCGCCCTCAAGCGGGCCCGCGACGGTGTCGCTCTCGATGTGACCGAGGCCGCCGTGCTGCTCCAGGCACGAGGTGACGATCTGACGGATCTTGCGGCCTCGGCCGCCCGGGTGCGCGACGCCGGCCTCGAAGCCGCCGGCCGGCCGCGTGTCATCACGTACTCCCGCAAGGTCTTCATCCCGCTGACCCGGCTCTGCCGCGACAAGTGCCACTACTGCACCTTCGTCACCGTCCCCGGCAAGCTCCGGCGCGCGGGCCACGGGATGTTCCTGTCGCCCGACGAGGTGCTGGACATCGCCCGCAAGGGCGCGGCCATGGGCTGCAAGGAAGCGCTGTTCACGCTCGGCGACCGGCCCGAGGACCGCTGGCCCGAGGCACGGGAGTGGCTGGAGGCCGAGGGGTACGACGACACCCTCGCGTACGTACGCGCCATGGCGATCCGTGTCCTGGAGGAGACCGGCCTCCTCCCGCACCTCAACCCGGGCGTGCTGACCTGGACCGACCTCCAGCGGCTCAAGCCCGTCGCCCCCTCCATGGGCATGATGCTGGAGACGACGGCGACCCGCCTGTGGTCCGAACCGGGCGGCCCGCACCACGGCTCCCCGGACAAGGAACCGGCCGTACGCCTCCGCGTCCTCGAAGACGCGGGCCGCTCCAACGTCCCGTTCACGACCGGCATCCTGATCGGGATCGGCGAATCGTACGAGGAGCGCGCCGACTCCCTCTTCGAGCTGCGCAAGACCGCCCGCGCCTACCACGGCATCCAGGAAGTCATCGTCCAGAACTTCCGCGCCAAGCCGGACACCGCGATGCGCGGCATGCCGGACGCCGAGCTGGAGGAACTGGCCGCGGCCATCGCCGTCGCCCGGCACATCCTCGGCCCGTCCGCCCGCATCCAGGCGCCGCCGAACCTCGTCGACGCCGAGTACGCGCTGCTCATCGGCGCGGGCATCGACGACTGGGGCGGCGTCTCCCCGCTCACCCCCGACCATGTGAACCCCGAACGCCCCTGGCCCCACATCGACGAACTGGCTGCGAAGACCGCCGAGTCGGGCTTCGCGCTCCGCGAACGCCTCACCATCTACCCGGAGTTCATCCAGCGCGGCGAGCCCTGGCTCGACCCCCGCCTGCTCCCGCACGTCCGCGCCCTCGCCGATCCGGAGACGGGCCTCGCGAAGGAAGGCGCGATCCCCGTCGGCCTGCCCTGGCAGGAGCCCGACGAGGAGTTCGGCGCCACCGGCCGCACCGATCTGCACCGCACCATCGACACCCAGGGCCGCACCGGCGACCGCCGCGAAGACTTCGACGAGGTGTACGGGGACTGGGAGGCGCTGCGCGAGGCGGCGGCCCCCGGCATGGTCCCGTCCCGCATCGACGCCGACGTACGCCAGGCGCTCGGCCAGGCCGCCGACGATCCGACGAAACTCACCGACGACCAGGCGCTCGCCCTGCTCCACGCGGACGGCCCGGCGCTCGACGAACTGTGCCGGATCGCCGACACCCTGCGCCGTGACGTGGTCGGTGACGACGTCACGTACATCGTCACCAGGAACATCAACTTCACCAACGTCTGCTACACCGGCTGCCGCTTCTGCGCCTTCGCCCAGCGGCGCACCGACGCCGACGCGTACACCCTCTCCCTGGACCAGGTCGCCGACCGGGCCGCGCAGGCGTGGGACGTCGGCGCGGTCGAGGTCTGCATGCAGGGCGGCATCCACCCGGACCTGCCGGGCACCGCGTACTTCGACATCGCGCGGGCGGTGAAGGAACGCGTACCCGGCATGCATGTGCACGCCTTCTCCCCGATGGAGGTCGTCAACGGGGCGACCCGCACCGGCATGTCCATCCGCGACTGGCTGATCGCCGCGAAGGAGGCCGGGCTCGGTTCGATCCCCGGTACGGCGGCCGAGATCCTGGACGACGAGGTCCGCTGGGTCCTCACCAAGGGCAAGCTGCCCACGGCGACCTGGCTGGAGGTCATCGGGACCGCCCACGAGGTGGGCCTGCGATCGTCGTCGACGATGATGTACGGCCATGTCGACCAGCCCCGCCACTGGCTCGGCCACCTGAGGACCCTGGCGAACCTCCAGCAGGAGACCGGCGGCTTCACGGAGTTCGTCACCCTCCCCTTCATCCACACCAACGCCCCGGTCTACCTGGCAGGCATCGCCCGCCCAGGCCCGACCGACCGCGACAACCGGGCCGTCACCGCCATGGCCCGGCTCCTGCTCCACCCGCACATCACCAACATCCAGACCAGCTGGGTGAAGCTCGGCACACAGGGCGCGGCCGAGATGCTGCGCTCGGGCGCCAACGACCTGGGCGGCACGCTGATGGAGGAGACCATCTCCCGGATGGCAGGGTCGAGTTACGGCTCGTACCGGTCGATCCAGGACCTGGTCGCCATCGCCGAGCTGGCCGGCCGCCCGGCGAAGCCGCGTACGACGCTGTACGGGGAGGTGCCGCAGGAGCGGGTGGCGGCGGCTGCCGCGTCCGACGGACACCTTCCGGAGCTGCTTCCCGTGCTGCCGGACTGAGCCGTATGTCTTCACCGACCGGCCATGCATACGGTCCGCGGGACCAGCGGGCGGGGTGCACGCGGAAACGGTCGCTACGATGGGCCCGATGAGCGATGACACGTCCGACGACAACTCGGCCTCCAGCGGCTCACGGGCCCAACGGTCCGGGAAATCCCTGTCGTTGAGCACACTGTTGCGCGCGGACCGGTGGGAGACGTTTGCCGTGCTCGCCGTACTGATCGTCCTCGCCTTCGCCTTCGCCTAGTGCCCCCACCGGCAAGCTTTACTCCGTCGCGCCGCCGGGGACGGGCCCGAGGTAGGTGTGGCCATGGTCCTGGCCGCAGGTGCCCCATCGCTCGCCCGGAAACTGATCGCCCTCTGGGAGTCCATCGCGATCTGAGCGGTGCCGCGGTGGTCGCCCGTCGGACGGGAGGTGCTGGCCGTCGCGCACAGCCGGGGCGGGCGCCAGCACTGCTGAACGCGACGCTGCGGAGGTCTGTGCCGCCGGGGCTCAGTGGAAGCCGAGCATCCCGGGCGAGTCGATGTCGACGGTGAGGATGCCGGGCGGATAGTCACCTTCACGTCCGGTCAGAATGATCGACATGCCACCGCTTTCCTGGTGAGGCGTCGCGACGTACAACGCGTGACAGGTGTCGGGCCCTCCCCAGCCGTCGCGTACCATGCCGCCGATGGTGGCTGCTGCCGCTTGGTCGAGTGGGTCGACGAAGACTCCCGGGAGCGCCAGCACATCGCGTGCCAGCCCCTCCGATGCCGCTTCGCCCTGCATGAGGCACAAGGCCGGGATGTGCAGCCGGTCTCCGGGCGTGTGGGCGACATTGTCGGCGAGAAGGTGCAGGGCGCGATGACCCTGTGCGAGTGCCGTGACCGCACTGGTGTCGAGGATGATCACGCCGCCTTGTCCCGCCCGGCGTGCATCTTCTCGGCAGCCATCGCGTACACATTGGCCAGCACGTTCGGACCCTGTTCGAATTCCTCGTCGGTCAAGGTGCACCCCATGCGCTCCCGCAGGACGCGTCGGGTGGTCGCGACGCGCTCGGCGATCTGGGCGGCGGTGGGTTGCTGCGCGGCCAGCTGATCGACGAGCTGGCCCAGGCTCAGGCCGCGCTCCTTGGCGAGCTGAGCGAGGTGGTCGCGGGTCTCTTTGGGGACCTGGATAGTCGTGGTTGCCATAGGTTCACTATAGAACGCTTATGGCGACGCGGGGGTGCCGTACGCCTCCGGCCCGGCCCCGACCGGCGCCCGACCGGTCAAAAACGACCTGCGGGACGTCCGTCCACATACCCGCTCGTACCCAATTCCGCCCCCTCAACCGCCCGTTCCCGTTCGATTACAGTGCTGCGCAGTCGCAGGCGGGTGGGCCGACGGGGGAGGGGCACGGTGAGCACAGGGACCACAGCTGTCTGGGGCCGTGCCGAGCAGCAGGACTTCCGCAGCCGGGTGCGCGGCGCTCTGCTGGGCGGGGCCATCGGCGACGCGCTCGGCGCGGGTGTCGACGGGCTCACGCTCGAAGAGATCCGGGTGGCCCACGGCGCCGAAGCCGTCACCGACTTCGTACCCGCGCACGGCGGACGCGGCACCGTCACCGCGGTCACCCAGCTCACCCTGTTCACCGTCGACGGGCTGATCCGCGCCCAGGTCCGCCGCGACACCGGCGCCTGGCACCCGCCCACCGATGTGCACCGGGCCCATCGGCGGTGGGCGGCCACCCAGCACGACTGGGGGCCCGACGAGCGCCGCAAGGACAACGGCTGGCTCGCTCAGCAGGAGTGGCTCTACGCCCGCCGCGCCCCCACCCGGGAATGCCTGACCGGCCTCGGCGACACCACCATGGGCACACTCGACAAGCCCAAGAACCCCACCGCACGGGACTCGGCGGCCCTCACCCGGTCCGCGCCGTTCGGGCTGCTCGTCGGCTGGGAGCCCCAGCTCGTCCTCCAACTCGCCGTCGAATGCGCCGCCCAGACCCACGGCCACCCTGCCGCGCTGCTCTCCGCGGGCGCCCTGGCCGTCATCGTGCACGGGCTGGCCCGCAGCGAGACCCTGGACGGCTCCGTCCAGCACGCCCTGGCCCTGCTCACCGAGCGCCCCGGGCACGAACCGGTCACCGAGGCGCTGAAGCAGGCCCTCGGCACCGTACGCCAGGGCATTCCGGGACCGGCCCTGATCGAGTCGCTGGGGGCCACGGACTCCGCCGAGGAAGTCCTCGCCGTCGCCGTGTACTGCGCCCTGGTCGGCGAGGACGTGCGGCACGGGCTGCGGCTGGCCGTCAACCACGGCGGACCTTCCGCGGCCACCGGAGCCCTGTGCGGGGCACTGCTCGGCGCGCTGCACGGCGAGACCGCGCTGCCACCGGCCTGGCTCGCCGAACTGGAGGGCCGGGCCACGCTCCTGGAACTCGCCGACGACTTCGCGATGGAGATGACCCAGGGCCCCGCCCTGCACAGCCCGTCGGCCGCCGCACCGGGCTGGCTGACCCGCTATCCGCGCGGCTGACAACCGTCCCGGGTGAACGGCCCTGTGAACGGCCCTGTGAACGGACCTATGATTCGGCCCTGCGAACTGGTCCTACCGCATCAGCTCGCCGGCGTTGACCAGCAGGGACTGCCCGGTGATCGCTCGCGCCCGGTCCGAGGCCAGGAATGCGACGGCCTCGGCCACATCGCCGTCCGTGGCAAGGTCCGGAAGCGCCATACGCTCGGTGAGCCTGCCCAGCACCTCGGCCTCGGGCACGCCCTCGGTGTGCGCCGTGAACCGTACGTACGCCTGCACCGGCGGACCCCACATCCAGCCGGGCAGCACCGTGTTCACCCGGATCCGGTGCGGGCCGAACTCCCGTGCCATGGAGTACATCGCCGAGGTGAGCGCACCCTTCGAGGCCGCGTACGCCGCCTGCTGCACCTGGGACGGTGCGGCCACCGAGGACTGCGTGCCGATGACGACCACCGAGCCGCCCCGCTCCTTGAGGCCGGGCAGGCAGGCGCGGGTCATCCGTAGCGTGCCGAGCAGATTGACGTCGATGACCGACTGCCAGGTGGCGAAGTCGGCGTCCTCGATCCCGCCGAAGCAGCTGTCCCAGGCGGCGACATGGACCACCGCGTCGATCCGTCCGAACCGCTCCAGCGTCAGTGCGGCGAGCGCCTCGCACTGCGTCTCGTCCGTGATGTCGGTGGCCAGATGGGCGGTGCGCCGGCCTTCCGGGTCGATCTCCGCGGCCGACTTGGCGAGATTGGCGGCGGTACGCGCCCCGAGTACCGCGCTGCCGCCGTCCCGTACGACCGTCGCCGCGACCTGGTGTCCGAGCCCGGCGCCCACCCCGGACACGATGACGGTCTTCCCCGCGAGCAACATCGGTGGCCTCCCGGCTCTGGCAGTTCTTCTGACGGGGCGTCAGAGTAGGACGCCGCTGCGGAGTACGGAAGGGGAACGGCATGAGCGACGAGACGCGGAGTGACACGTACGCCGAACTGGCCGCGCTGGGACCGTACGGAGTCCATCCCGGCCACGCGCTGATCACCATGGTCGAACCGCACCCGGGCCATGAGTACGCGTACAACCGCTGGTACGAAGACGATCATTACTACGCAGGCGCGATGGCGATGCCCTGGATGTTCGCCGGGCGGCGCTGGGTGGCCACCCGGGAGCTCCAGGAGTTGCGCTACCCGGAGAATTCCGCGGTCGCGCAGCCGCTCGGCGCGGGGTGCTACCTGTCCACGTACTGGGTGACGGACGGGCGCTACGACGACCACATGAGGTGGACCGTCGGGATCAACAAGCGGCTGAACCGGGACGGCCGGGTCTACCAGGACCGCACCCATGTGTTCACGTCGTTCCAGGACCACGAGGCGACGGTCTACCGGGACGGCGCCGCGGGGCCCCGGGACTTCCACGCACTCGACCACCCCTACCGTGGGCTGGTCCTTCAGGTGATCGACACCGAAGGGGCGGCGCAGCGGGCCGAGTTGCTGGAATGGCTGCGCTCGCGGCATCTTCCGGAGCGGCTGGGCGGCTCCCCGGTGGCGATGGTGACCGTCTTCCGCCCCACGCCGCTGCCGGGCGACCGGATGACCTACGTGAAGCAGGTCGAGGGCGTCGACACCCGGCTGACCCTGCTGTGGTTCCTTCAGGAGGACCCGCGGGACTGCTGGGACGGGCATTTCACCGGGCTCGACGCGATGGTCGAGGAATCCGGCCTGGGGCGGGTGGAGTTGATGGCGCCGTTCATTCCGACCGTGCCCGGCACCGACCGGTACGTCGACCAGTTGCGCTGAGATCCCCGGAACTCCGGGGGAGGCATTTCCCGGCCGGGTATTTCCCGGTCAAGCATGCTCCGGGTCGGGCATCGAGCCCCCTCGGCCAGGACGGCGGACCGGTCGAGAGGGCTACCGGCAACACCGGAATCGATGCTGCGATGCGAACGGCGGAAAGTATCGGTCAGGCGTCGACGGCGCCCTTGCCGACGTCACGTACGAAGGCGTTCCACGCGGCGGGGACGAACGTGATCGAAGGGCCCTCGGGAGCCTTCGAGTCGCGTACGGCAATGGCTTGGGCGAGAGGAGACTTGACTTCGACGCAGGCGCCGTTGCCCCCGGAATACGAGGACTTCGTCCACTTGTCCGTAGCACCCTGACGAATGGCCATGTTCACTCCGGTTCAGAGAGTCGTGTGAAAGACACCAACAGCGTTCCGGTTGGCGTGATCGACGCTACTCGCCAAGGCTCTTGAGTGAAGGGGGCGTTCACTCGACCGGATGGTATAAACCATCAAGTCTTCCACTGCGGACGGGCGGCGGTGTACCTTGCCGCCGCCCGTCCGTAACATCGCTCCATTTCCCGCATACCGGACTTTGTGGGCTGTCCGGTTTTACGCACCCGAGCGCCCGGTGTACTCCTTCGCCATGTTGCTGATGAAGTGCCGGGTCTGTTCCACATTCAGCGCTTGTGCCCGCAGGTGCTCGTACATGACGCTGTACCGCTGCACATCATTGGCTTTCTCCAGATACAGGTCACTGGTGACGCCTTCGATATAGACGACACTGGAGTCCGCGGCGTCCGGGAATTCCAAAATGGCGTACTGCCCGTTGATGCCGGGGTGCGCGCCCATCTCGAACGGCAGCACCTGCACGGTCACGTGCGGCAGGTGCGAGAGCTCGACCAGTTGCTCCAGCTGCTCGATCATCACCTGCTTGCCGCCGACCAGCCGGTGCAGCGCGGACTCGTCGATCACCGCCCACAGCCGCAGCGGATTCTCCGGGGAGGTGATCCGGTCCTGGCGGCGGGCCCGGACGCTGACGCGCTTGTCGATGTCGGCAGGTGGGGCCTCCGGCAGCGCGCCGTGGATCAGCGCCTCGGCGTAACTCCGGGTCTGCAACAGGCCCGGCACCACCTGGGGTTCGTACACCCGCAGCGATTCGGCATCGGTCTCCAGGCCGATGTAGACGCTGTACGGGATGTCACCGAAGGCATGCCACCAGCCCTGCTGGCGCGAGTCCTTGGCCATCTGCATGAGCGAGTCGACGATCCGGTGGTCCTCGACCTCGTACACCCCGCAGAGATCACGTACATCGCGCTGGCTGATGGAGCGGCGGCCGTTCTCCAGGCGGCTGATCTTCGACTGCGAGACCAGCAGCCGCTCCGCCACCTCCTCGGCCGTCATGCCCTTGAGCTCGCGCAGTCGGCGCAATTCCTGGCCCAACCGGCGTCGTCTGACGGTGGGATTGACGTTGGACGGCACGGAAACGGCACCTCCGGCTGTGTAGCTGTGCGTATCTACTGCTGAGCAGATTGCCACCCATGCCCCCGGCCGCGCTGGGAAATGGCGACACGCAGGCGCGCGGGGCAGCCATGATTCCGGCTGCCCCGCGCATGGTGCGGCTCCCGAACCGGGTCTTGGGGACGACGGTGCGGCGGTATTCGGTTGGTGCTGCGGTGCTGCGGTGCTGCGGTGCTGCGGTGCGTGTGGCGACGGGTGCGGTCCTAGTGGGCCGCGGTGTGCGCCATGCTGCCGCGGCGTGACTGCGACTGCACTTGCGGTTGCAACGGCACTCCGGCCGCCTGGTTACGGCGCGGCTGTGCGACCGCACCGTTCTGGACGTCCATCACGGCATGCGCCACGAGTCCGCCCATCGGGTCGTGCCTGATCAGGTCCCGGAGCCGGGAGCGCGATGAACGCCCCTCGTTCCCGGGATACAGGTGCTTGCCGAGTCCGACCGCGTGGGCCAGCGCGGCGAGCGCCGCGGTCCGCGGGTCCGGCGGTACGCCGGTGCGGATCGCACTGTCCAGCCTGGATCTGATGTCCCGGCTGATTGCCGTGTCCGTCGCCTGGTAGCGAGTTGTCGGCAGCACTCCGCACATCTGGCCCGCCACGGCATGCACCATGCCGCATCGCTCCAGATGAGCGAGGTAGATCTGACGCAGCCCCAGCCGGGGCCCGCCAATCCAGTGGACCGCCCGAACCGGGCTGCCGCGTCGGCGCAGCAGTTCCAGTGCGGAGTCCAGAGTCGGATCTCCTGTCGGCCGTGGCATCACCACGGCGATACGATCCCCGTCAGGGGCTATCCGTCCTGCCAGAGCCAGCTCCACTAGCTGAGCTCCGGCGAGGCCGAGGTCGAGCGACTGCGGCTGCGCTGTGGTACCCGTGGCCGGGTCCAGAGCGAGCAGCAGAAGCTCCTCCGGAATTGTTCTGCGGCTCCTGCCCATCCATGCCTCCCCGCGTGGATGAATGACAGGGTGACCCCTCTCACATTGGTCTGTCGAGGGCGCCTGGGTGCTTTGTGCGGGAACCAGTAGGTATGTCGTTCTCGTCTAGCAGCCGGGCCGGTGGTTCACACGGGACACTGGTAGATGGTTCGGACAGCGCGGGGATGTCCCCGCGCCGCATGGAGGAGGCATCGGTGGCGGGCGAGTCCCCCGACAAGTCGAAGCAGCAGAAGTCGTCGGGGACGGCGCGGAGTGAGAGCGATCCGCGGCTTGCCGTCCTCCGTGAACCGCCCGCCGGGGCCGAAGCCGGCGGCGGGACGGACACAGCGACGGCCGCTTTCCGCACGGAGCCGGTCCCGTCGAGCGACGGCGAGGGCTCCGAGAGCGTCGGGACGGATTCGGCGACGGCCGTCTTCCGGGCGCGGCCGTCCGGGGACGGCGAGGACGGCGAGGCGGGCCAGGGCTCGGGGCAGCCGGAGGCCTCCGGGGCTCAGGGTGGCTCCTCGGGCGCTGAGGGCGCTGAGGCCGTCAAGGGGGCGGGGGAGGCCACTGAGGGCCCGGACGGGGCCTCTGAGTCCTCCGATGACTCCGCCGAGGCCGCCGGGTCCTCGAAGGGCGTGGAGAGCGCGGAGGGCGTGGACGTCGCCGATTCCTCGGAGGACGCGGATGTCACCGAGCCCGCTGATGCCGCTGCGCCCGAGGAGGGCGACGCTCGGCTGCGTGCGGCGGTCGCTGCGTGGGTGACGAAGGATGACGACCAGAGCGACGAGGACCCGAAGGGCGACGACGCGAAGGTCGCCACGTCCGGGGACGAGACTGAGATCGACGCGGATGCGGACACCGACGCGGGCACTGACGCCGTGTCGGAGGGCGACGCGCCAGAGTCGGTCACTCCGGCCGACGGAGCCTCGGACAAGGCGACCGCGTCGAATGATGCGGATGCCGATGCCGATGCCGATGCCGCAGACGATGCCGATGCCGCAGACGAGCTGTCCGATGACGCATCCGAAGACGCCGAAGCTTCAGAAGCCGACCCCGAGGACACCGCTGACGCCGACAGCAAGGCAGGCAAAGCAGGCAAGGCGGGCAAGGCTGACAAGCCGGACACCGCCGAGGGCGAGCGCGGAATCGATCAGCCGACCGCCGTCTTCAGGGCGCCCGCCGCGGCCAAGGTCGATCAGCCGACGACCGCGCTGAAGATCATTCCGCCCGCAGCGAAGCCGGACTCGGACTCGGAGTCGAAGCCCGAGTCCGCCGCCGAGCGGACCAGCAAGTTCGTACCGCTGCGCGGGGACGACATACGACCGGCACCGGCTCCCGTGCCCCGCAAGCCCAAGGCACCGGCAGCCGCCTCCGCCTCGGCGCCCGGCACCCCGCCGCCCCCCGCCGTCTCCCTCTCCGGAGCCGAGCGGACCACGCAGCAGCCGATGCCGCCCAAGCCGCCGCTCGACCTGCTGGCCGAGCTGACGAACACGCCTCCGCCGCCTGAGACGCCGGTCCGCACCGCTGTCCGCCGGGTCAAGATCTGGACCCCGCTGGTCCTGCTGCTGCTGATCATCTTTGCGATCGCGCAGATAGTGCGCCCGCTTCCGGAGCCCGCCCTCGGACTCTCGGCCGACCCGACGTACACCTTCGAGGGGGGTGCACCGAACCTGACCTGGCCGGGCCAGGGCCAGTCCGCGGTGGTGGTTGACGGTGTCGGATCCCTCGGCACGGACGGGGCCCAGAAGCCCGTGCCGATCGCCAGCGTCGCCAAGGTCATGACGGCGTACGTGATTCTCAAGGAGCACCCCCTCACCGCCAAGGACAATGGCGAGAAGATCACTGTCGACCAGAAGGCGGAGGACGAGTCCAAGCGTCCGGACGAGTCGACGGCTCCGCTGCAGAAGGGGCAGCGGCTCACCGAGAAGCAGATGCTCCAGCTGTTGATGATTCCCTCCGGGAACAATGCGGCGCGGCTCTTGGCGCGTTGGGACTCGGGGAGTGAAGCCGCCTTCGTGACAAAGATGAACGACGCGGCCAAGGCGCTCGGGATGACCAACACCACGTACACGGACCCGAGCGGTCTGGAGAAGACCACGGTGTCCACCGCGACCGACCAGGTCAAGCTGGCCAAGGCGGTTATGCAGAACGAGGTGTTCCGGGAGATTGTCGATACGCCCGAGGTCGAGATCGACGGCATCGACGGCAAGATCTACAACAACAACACCATCCTGCTGCAACCCGGTGTGAGCGGCATCAAGACGGGCTCCTCCACCCCGGCGGGCGGCAACCTGCTCTGGTCCGCCAACACAGTCGTGGATGGCAAGAAGCTCTGGGTCTACGGAGCCGTCATGGGCCAGCAGGCCGGCACCGGCCGGGTCTACGACAGTCTTGAGCAGTCGCTGAACAGGAGTCTCAAGCTGATTCAGGACGTGCAGAAGACCGTCACTTCCGCCAGGGTCGTCAAGAAGGGCGACGTCGTCGGGTACGTGGACGATGGGTACGGCGGCAGGACTCCGGTGGTCGCCACGAAGAGCCTGAAGGCGATGGGCTGGCCGGGCCTCAAGGTTGAACTTTCGGTGACGGGCAACGGCAAGGACATCCCGAACAGCGCGGCAGCGGGCACAGAGGTGGGCGTAGTCACCGTGGGGACGGGGAGCGGCAAGGTCAGCGCCCCCGTGGCCCTTCAGCAGGATCTGGAGGCCCCGACCTTCGGCGAGAAAATGATGCGAATCAGCTGACCAAGCAGATTGGCGTACGGCTCGACGTCCGGGTCACGCCTGTGCCCCGCAGCACGGCAAGCGCTGCGGGGCACGGGTCTGTCCTGGGAGCTGACGGCGTACCGGTCAGCCGCAGTGGCTCCATCCGCTCGTGTAGGACGCCTCGTTGATGCCGCCGCCCCACATCACGCACTTGCCGTTCGCTGCGACGCGGACGGGCCCGGCGTAGGAGTTGCCGGGTCCGCGAAGGGTACGGATGCTGCCGAGCCCGCCGACGCCGCAGCGCCGAGGAGGCCGATGCGCGGCTGCGCGGGGCGGTTGCCGCCCGGGTGGCGAAGGATGACGACGAGAGCGCCGAGGGTCCATCGACACCGCCAACGCGGTGAGCAAGGAAGCCATGATCGCCACCCAGGATCTGCTGACGAGCGCCAAGGTCGTGAAGAAGGGCGATGTCGTCGGCACCGTCTCCGACGGACTGGGCGGCAGCACCCCGGTGGTCGCGACCAAGGACGTGGCGGCGGTCGGCTGGCCCGGTCTCACGGTCAAGCTCGAACTGACCGACGACGGAAAGACGATCCCGCACTCGGCGGCGGCCGGCACTCACGTCGGCACGCTCACCGTGGGCGAGGGCGCCAGTCAGGTGAAGGTGCCCGTCGCGCTGCAGAGCGATCTGGCGGAGCCGACGTTCGAGGACAAGCTGACCCGGATCGGCTGACCGGCCGAATGGCCGAAACCGCCCCGTAGCGGGAAGAGGGTGCCGATCCCGGCACCCTCTTCTCGACTGCGCACGTGTTAGCGTCCCGGAGCAACTCAAGGATGCTCGGAAGGCGTCCTCACAGGCGTACGGGATACGGGGCCGGCGGGCACGGGGAGACGGGGAGAGCCGTAGTGACCACCGCGGAGCCGAAGTCCGGCCATGAGGCGGCCGACAGCACAGGCATGAGGGGCAGCAGCGGCAACACGCGGACAGCCGCGCCCGACCCGGACACCCCCGAGCCACGCACCGCCCCGTCCCGGCGGACCCGCGCCGAGCGACTGCTCCGGCACCCGGTGACGATCGCGACGGCAGCCGCCGCGGTCACCCACGTGCTCTGGTTCTTCTTCTTCGCGAACAGTGGCGGCGACCTCGCGGCCCAGGACGCCTGGGCCGAATTCGTCGGCCGGCACCCCGGTACGGCGTACAACCTCGCCTGGTACGGGGGCATGCACCCCGTCTCGTACAGCGTCGTGTCGCCGTATCTGATGTCGGTGCTCGGCGTGCGTACGACGATGATGATCGCCGGGACCGTGTCGGCGGCGCTGACCGCGCTGATCCTGGTCCGGGTCCGGGCCGTCCGCAATCCGCTCGCCTGCTCGCTCGCCGGGGTGTTCGCGTATCTGTGCAACGCACTGTCCGGGCGGGTGACGTTCGGGCTCGGCATGATGTTCGCGGTGGGTGCGGTGGCCGCGGTGTTCTGCTGGCCATACCTCCGGTGCGAGCACCGGCTCCACCGGAGCAGCTGTCGCTGTGCCCCCCGTAGGAGGTGGGCGAAGGCGGCCGTCGCCGCCCCGCTCGCCGGGCTCGCGACGGCGAGCAGCCCCGTGGCCGGACTGTTCCTGGGGGTGGTCGCCGCCGCGCTCTTCCTGAACAGGCGGCGCCCCGGGGCGTACGCGCTGGGCCTGGCCCCGGTCGCGGTCGTGGCGCTGTCCGCGTGGCTGTTCCCCTTCTCCGGTACGCAGCCGATGTCGATCGCGACCCTGTCGCTGCCGTTCCTCTTCGCGGTCCTCATCTTCGTCCTCGTGCCGCGCGACTGGAAGACGGTCCGTACCGCAGCCGGCGTGTACGGCGTCGGGACGCTGCTGACCTATGTGATCGACTCGCAGATCGGCTCGAACGTGACGCGGATGGCGATGCTGTTCGCCGGCGTGGTGCTGCTCGCCGCGCTGCCGTACACGCAGCCGCGCTCCCGGCGCTGGTACGCGCTGGTTCTCGCGTTCGTCGGGCTGAACTTCTGGATCGGCTTCAAGGGCGTCGACGACATCATCCGGACCGCCCCCGCTGCCTCCTGGACACGTGAGCTGGCCCCGCTGGTCAACGAGTTGCAGAAGGTCGGCGCGGAGCGCGGCAGGGTCGAGGTCGTGCCCGCGAGCAGCCACCGGGAGGCGTCCGCGCTCGCGCCGTACGTCAATCTGGCCCGTGGCTGGAACCGCCAGGCGGACATGGAGCGCAACCCGCTCTTCTACGACGACACCCTGGACAGCGCCGGCTACCACGAGTGGCTCGATCGCTGGGCCGTGCACTACGTGGTGCTGCCCAAGGGGCCACCGGACTCCACCGGCGCGGTGCAGGAGGCGGAGCTGGTCGAGCAGGGGCTGCCGTATCTCAAGCCGGTCTGGTCGGACGCCAACTGGCGGCTCTTCGAGGTCGACAGCCCGGTGCCGCTGGCCGATCCGCCGGCCACGGTGGACCGGGCAGGTGCGGATGAGCTGACCATCCATGTGAAGACGGCCGGCCGGATCCTGATCCGTATCCCGTACTCGCCCTGGCTCGCCCTGGTCGACGACAAGGGCAAGAGCGTGGAGCGGCCGCAGGAGACCGAGGAGTCCAAGCAGCGCGAGGACGAGAACAGCCCGCGGACGTATCTCAACACCAACGGCTGTCTGAACAAGGTCGAGGAGGACGAGGACGGCGACGAGTGGACGGAACTGCTCGCGCCGCGGCCGGGCGTGTACCGGCTGGCCGCGCCCTACCAGTTGTCACCCGGCACGCCGTGCCCGGAGGAACTGCGCTGAACCCGGCCGCCGCCGCAGCGCGAGGAGAGGACGGGCGCGCATCACACGGCGGCGCAGCTGAAGGTCTCCTGACGCTGATCCGGTTCGGGGGGTTCGGGGGGTCCGGCGGCTCGATGGCCGGGAAACGCCACCGCGGGGCCGACTCTGCGTCCATAGTTGACGTATGAGCCTGACCACAGACGGAGAGCCACCCGGCCCTGTGCGGTTCTACCTCGCGTGCGACCGCAGCGGCTGCCGGGCACGGGCCGTGTTCGACCTGGTCATCGCGGAGCCACCGCCGGACATCGAGACCGACCTGTTCGGCCATGTGCTGCACAGTGCGACCGTTGCCTCCCCGTACATCGAGCAGCTCGGGTGGATATTCATCCAGCAGGAGGGCTACTGGTGCCCGAACTGCGCCTCACCGGGCCGGCGTCCGAGGTCGAGGGACGTCACGTCGTCCTGAACCCGAGAAGGGTCCGCAACGGTTCGGCCGGGACCGAAGCTTCCTGGATCCAGCGTCGGACCATGACGGAAAAGAAGCACGCAGACATGCTCGACGCACCTGGCGCCCCCGATATCCACGACGCCCCCGACATCCTCGAAGACGCCCCGGCGACGGACGACCGCGACCCCGCGCAGATCCTGACGGCCATGGTCGACCACGTCCTGGCCCTCGCCTCGACCTGGACCGCCTGGGACGGCCGCCCGGTCCCCGCCGACGACCGGATCTACACCCCGCACAAGGCGATCCGCCGCGTCGCCGACCACATGGTCGACCATCTCGCGGAGATGGAGGCCAGGCTCGCAGGAGAGGAGACACAGCCCGACCACTGGCACGCCTCGGCGACCACCACCGAGGCGGACCTCGCCCCGTTCGCCGAGGCCGACCTCGACGAGGCGCGCAGCCGGCTCACCCGGCTGGCCAGGATCTGGGTGAACCGCCTGGATGCCCTGACGCCCGACCAGCTCGACAAGTCGCCCGGAACGGGGTGGACCTTCCGCCAACTCGCCTTCCACCTGGAGGGGTCGGCGTACTACGCGGACTCCGTGGGGGACCTGACGGCGGACGGGGCATCCGCCTCCCGGCCGGCCCGGCCCGACCGAACCCCGTCGAGGTGTTGGTGGCGCGGGCGGCCGCCTCGGGGGTAGCCGTGGAACTCATATGGGAAGGGTCGGGCGGACCTCTGTCACCGATGGCCGACCGGGCCGTCCACCGCGTGGTGCAGGAGGCACTCGCCAACGCCACCAAACACGCTCCGGGCGCACCCGTCACCGTCACGCTGGTGTGGCAGGCCGAGACGGTCGAGATCACTGTCACCAACGAAACACCCCCGCCGGCCCCACTCCCCGGGCCGGGGTCGGACCCGGACCCGGACCCGGGGCCGAGCCTGGGCGGCTACGGACTCGTGGGCCTCGACGAACGAGTCCGTCTCGCCGGCGGCACCCTCCGCGCAGGCCCCTCGGCCGGTGGCTACGAGGTGTCCGCGCGCCTCCCGCTCGCCCCGGGCGCCGAGCCCACCCCAATCGACTCCCGATGCGCCGCACCAACTCACCACCAGATCACCAGGGGTGCCCGAAACGGGCGCTTCGCGATCCGCCGTTGGTCATTTCGTCCAGGGCGAGGGCACCATGATGAACAGGTTCTGGCCGCAGGCTCCAGCGCCGGTGAGGCAGGCTATAGGCGGACAAATTGCGTGAGTAGAACGCCTCCGGAGCGCAGTACGTGGTCAGTAACGTCGGTTATGTGTGTAGTCGGTTTCTGGGTATCGTTGATACTCAGGTCATTTAGCGGCCGGTGAGAATGGCTCAAAACCGTTCGATGTCGGTTTACCCGCAGCCGAAGGCGGAGTTCTCGGCATCTTTGTTCTCGTCCGCGCCATTGGCGGTTTCTTCATGTCGTTGGCCTGAAAATACCCAAGTGATGGCCTGTTTCTGCATTGTGGTGGCTGGAACCTCTCGAAGTGCGTACACCTCGGGGTAACTCGACGCCTCCCCGTTCCGGGTAACGGGCCGAGTGCCCCGGGATTGGGAGTGAGTGCGATGTCGCCGGTCGTCGCTGCCCGCATCGGCGATCTACCTGGCGATATCACCAAATTTATCCGTCTCTGACTGCCGATATCACCTCCTCATTGCCTTCGTCGCTGAACGCCCCGAGTACCCGGTGCGGTAGCTGAGGTCGGCGCATGATGGAGCGCGCACGCAGGGTGGCAGGCGGATCTTCCCGTCCGCAATCTGTTCACAACATCCGTCACTTCGCCATGATGTGACTGTCCGTCAGGCCGTGACTCCCTTGCGTCACGGCCCGAGCGGGCCCGCGCTTTAGGATCCGCGGACGTATATCAAGGGCGGCGAATTGCGTGGTGGAATTCCATCAGCAAATCTTCGGCCATTGCCGATGGTGGCAGGTGAGGCGCATGCATGCGCATTGAAAGTGTCAATGAGCCTGCATATTTCCTGCGCCCAGTGATATGAATATGCAGCCCGGTGTGGAGAGTTGGCACACCAAGGGGCGTGTCACGTGCTGGGGGGTGCGGTCTCGGTTTTCGTCGAGCGGTGCACAACTGCGCCGTCTCGCACGCGACGTCTTATGCGTCTTTGATGTCCGGCCATGAGAGGTTGACGAAAACCATGAGAGCCCGTTCCTTTCTGTCCTTCGCCCTGGCGGCGGGCGTCGCCGTCGGCGCGTTGGCGGTGGCAGCCCCCTTCGCGGGAGCCGGCCCCCGGACCGCGGTGGCCGCCGATGATGTGCCGCCGGTGGCGGTGGAGGACTTTGCCTATCCGGAGGCCGACAAGATCTTCGCCGAGAAGGGCATCCGCTTGAAGCGCGGCGACGGCCACATCGTGCTCACCGACTGCGCGACCGCGACCGCGCCGGTCGAGCTCTATTCGCGCGGCAAGGGCAAGATCTGCCTTCAGCTCACAGGCAACAGCGGCTACCTGTCTCTGGAGATCCCGCAGGTCTACGGCGTCAAGACCAACGACTACGCGCTGAAGCTCGACATGGAGGTCGAGGGCACGGCGGCGTCGTTCGACGTTGCCAAGAACACCTATGCCTCGGTCGGTCAGAGCGCGGACCCGCAGCACCGTGACCACACGCTCCTTGAGGTACACGCCACCAAGTAGCAGTTGATCAGGGGCCTTCCGCGAAGAGGTTTCGTCAGGAGCCATCGCCAAGACCCCTTCTCCAACAGAGAGTTGAGACGATTCGTGTCCGGAAGACGTTCTGGTGCGGTGCGCGGCATGGCGTTGCTCGCATGTGCCGCAGCCGCAGGCTCCACCTTCCTCACCGCCCCCGCGGCCCACGCGGTCGCCGGCACCCCCGTTGCGAGCGGCGGATACTCCTTCACCGCGCACCTCGACATCGGTGATGGCCAGCGAGCCTGTACCGGGGCCCTGGTCGCCCCCCAGTGGGTGGTGACCGCCGCCTCATGTTTCGCCGCCGACCCGCAGGCGGGTTCCGAAGTGCCCGTCGGGAAGCCGTCGCTGAAAACGGTTGCCACGATCGGCCGCACTGATCTGACCGCCACCACCGGCGGTCACGTCAGCGAGATCGTGCAGCTGGTACCGCGCACGGGCCGCGACATGGTCATGGCCCGCCTGGCTACCCCCGCTACCGGCATCACCCCCGTCAAATTGGCCACCACGCCGCCTCGGACCGGAGATGTCCTGAAGGTGGCCGGATACGGTCGCACCAAGACGCAGTGGGTGCCGGACAAGCTCCACGAGGCTGCCTTCACGGTCGAGTCCCTCGCCGACGGTGCCCTGAACATTGCCGGCAAGACTGCCGACGACGCGATCTGCATGGGTGACACCGGCGGCCCCGTGCTGCGCGCTGCGGGCAGCGGGGCGTACGAACTGGTCGGCGTCAGCAGCCGTTCCTGGCAGGGTGGTTGCTTCGGCAGCACCGAAACCCGCAACGGGGCAATCGCCGCCCGTGCGGACAGTTCCGCACTCGGCGCGGACCTTCGGCCGGGTCAGCAACTTCTGCCCGGTGACTCGCTGGTCTCCAACTCTGCCAAGGCGACCCTGCAGGCCGACGGTGACTTCGTCATTACCTCCAACGCGGGCAAAACCCTGTGGTCGACCGGGACCGGCGGCAATGCGGGCGCTACCGTGCGCCTCGATGCGAGCGGAAACCTGGTCGTGCTCAAGGCGGATGGCACCACCAAGTTGTGGGAGTCCAAGACCGACGCCCCTGGTGGCTCGGCCGTGCTCACCGATCGCGGCAACTTCGTCGTCTACACCGACAAGAACGAGTCCCGCTGGTCCAGCGGAACTGTCGTCCGCAATGACTACAACGGCGACGGCCGCAGTGACATCGCCGACTGGTACGACTATGGCGACGGCCACGATGCGTTGCACCGCTTCATCGCGGGTCCCGACGGAACCTTCCTGCCACCGGCCACCAGCTGGACCCGGGCGGCGGGGGGCTTCACCGCCGACAAGATGAAGTTCCTCACCGGGGATTACAACGGTGACGGCACCGGCGACGTGGCGGCCTTCTACGGCTACACCGACGGCTCGATGGCCCTGTTCACCTGGCTCGGCAAGGGCGACGGCAGCTTCGCCGAGCCGCTCTCGTCGTGGAAGGTTGCGGCCGGCAACTGGACTGCGGCGAACGTGAATCCGCAGAGCGGTGACTTCAACGGCGACGGCCGTGACGACATCTCCGTCTGGTACGACTACTCCGACGGCAGCGACAAGCTGTTCACCTTCGCCGCCAACTCCGACGGCGGCTTCGCCGCCCCGGTCGCGTCCTTCTCCAGCCTTGCGGGCAACTGGTACTCGGAGAACATGAAGTTCGCCACCGGTGACTTCAACGGCGACGGCCGTGACGACCTCGGCGTCTTCTACGGCTACAGCGACAAGAAGACAGCCCGCCTGTTCACCTTCGCCGCCAAGCCCGACGGTGGTTTCGCCTCCCCGGTCGCCGGCTGGGAGTCCGTAACCTGGGGAGACGGTGCCCGCTCCACCGTCAACTCCGGTGACTTCAATGGTGACGGCCGGGACGATCTGTCCGTCTGGTACGACTATGGCGACGGCTCCGACGGCGTCTCGACCTGGCTCGCGGAGCCCAATGGCACGTTCAAGACCCGCACCGTCGCGGCGACCATCGCGGCCGGGAACCTCTGGCGCGAGCACATGAAGGTCGTCGCCGGCGACTACAACGGCGACGGCCGCGACGACCTGGGATTCATGTACGGGTACGACGCCGGGACCGTCAAGATGTTCACCATGGCAGCCAAGGCCGATGGCACGTTCAACGGCCATGTCGGCAGCTGGTCCTCCACCGGATCCAACTGGACCTTCGCCAATGTGCACCTGCTGGAGCGCTACAACCAGCAGTAGTTCACCGCGGACGCCGGCAGCCGTTCAGCCGGGCCGGCGCGGGTAGCCAGGCTCCTGCCCGGGGGCGGGGTGGTGTCGCCACCCCGCCCGTCTGCCCGCGGAAGTCCGTTCCGGACGGTAAGCGGCGCGGGACCGAAGTCCTCACCTCGACGGCTTCACATTCCTTGCCTGCCCGCGCGGTCGCTGCGTGGGCGACACACACGAAATGGCCGATATGGCTGGCCGCTGCCCGTAGCGCACGATGCCAGGACATCAAGAGCGAATCACCGGACTGATCAACAAACGCCCTTCGCTGCTGGAGTGAGGCCGACGAATGGTGGGCCCACATGCGCCCCAAAATGAGATGCTGCACCCAATGTTGCCTAAATTACGGTTAATTGAGGTGCTGCATCCATTTCTGTAACTCAAACCCCTTACAGAAAGGATGCACGTTATGTCTCCTGCGTTGTGGAGTAGACGACGCCTGCTCACCACCCTCGCCGGGGTCACTGCCGCCCCCGCCCTGCCCTCCATTCTGACCCTGGCCGCCGGCCCCGCCTACGCTGCCGACACCGATCCCAGCGGCTCGGCGAACGGCCTGCCGGACACCGATCGAGGCAAGGCCGTATGGGCATACAAGATCGGAGGCCTCGCAGCCCGCGAGGCAGCCGCAGCCGCCCTCCTCGGCACCTCGGCCGCTGTCTCCGACTTCCTCACCCGCGGACTGCCGGCTGCCAAGGCGGATGACAACCGCTATGCCATCTTCAGCAGCCTCCCCTATGCCGGTCAGGCAGTTCGCGAAACGGCCAACGCCGCGTTGGCCGCAGGGGACGACGCGATCGCCGCCTACCTGCTCGACGGATACGGCAACTCCGTCGACGAGGATCTGCGCGTGGCGGTCTTCACCGTCATGAACAACAGCGGCCCCGCTGTGAAGCGGGAGGCGTCCAAGGCGCTGGAGCTGGACACCCGGGCATCTCTGAAGAAATTCCTGGAACAAACCCAGTACACCGCGCAGCAGGAAGATGAGCAGGTGGAGGTCTTCTCCATCCTCAACACCGCCTCCCCGGAGGTGAAGAAGTACGCGCAGCGCGCCCTGGAGGACGGCTCGCCCGAGGCGATCCACCAGTTCCTCGTCTCCGGCCAGTACATCGCCCGAGCCCGCGACGAGGAATCCGCGACGATCGACCAGTTGGTCGAGATCGTCGAGCGCGAGGGTCAGCGGGCGAAGCTGACGACAGAGCAGGCCGTGGCCGCCTCCGACAGTGCCAAGGAGGCTGCCGCGCAGGCCAAGGCCGCCGCATTGAAGGCCGCAGACGAGGCGAAGGCGGCCCAGGAGGACGTGCAGAAGTCGGCCAGGGCGGCGAACAACGCAGCCGGTGCCGCACGCGGAGCCGCCGACGCAGCCAACGTCGCGATCGCCGCCTCCCGTACTGCCCAGTCGGCCTCCCATCGCGCTGCGCTGGCCGCGCAGGCCGCCGCTGCTGCCGCCGCATCGGCCGGAAACGCCGCCTCCCGCGCCTACAGCGCCGCCATCGCGGCCTCCAAGGACGCCTCCAAGGCCTCTGCGGCCCGCTCGGCCGCCGTGGGTGCCCGGAACGCCGCCTCCCGCGCACGCACCGCAGCCAAGGCCGCCGACCAGGCTGCCATCGCCTCCAGCCAGGCCTCCGCAGCCGGCTCCGCTGCCGCGAGCGCGGCCCAGAATGCTGCCGCGGCCGCCAACGCCGCCGCCGACGCCGCTGCTTCCGCGGGCGCCGCCCAGTCCCAGGCGGCGAAGGCGAAGCAGGCAGCCGCCGAGGCCAACGCCGCTGCGGCACGGGCCACCCGCGCCGCGGGCACGGCCCAGACGCTGGCGAAGCGGGCCGCCGCCGCGGCCGCCGTGGCCCGCGACGCCGCCAACAGCGCCGCCGCTCACGCCGACAAGGCCGCGGACGCAGCCGAAGAGGCAGCGAACAACGCGGGCAAGGCAATCGAGTATGCCAAGCGCTCCACCGCCTTCGCCGCCGCCGCCGTGGAGGCGGCCACCACGGCTGCCAACGCTGTCAAGGAAGCCCAGGAGGTGGAGAAGGCGGCCCGCGAGTCGGAGAGCGCCCAGATCGCTGAGGACACCGAACTCGGCGTCAAGGAGGCCCAGCTCAGAGCGCAGGCCGAGGTCGACGACGCCGCGCGAGCCGAGAAGGAGCGCACGCAAGCGGACCAGACCGCCCAGGAGATCAAGAACCTCATCGTCGCCGCCGAGGCGGCCGTGCAGTCCGGCGACACCGCCGGCGGCGTCGCGTCCGGCCGGAAGGCTGCTGTCAAACTCCTCGAATCGAACGGCACCTGGACCCGCCAGGCTGTGGAGTTCGCCCTCGCCGGATCCGACCACGACATGGTCAACTGGATCAGCGTCGACCGCCTCCTCGCTCAGAGGCAGGACGACCGGGAAAATGTCCTGGCCCTCGCAAAGTCCGCCCCGGCCGCCGTAGCTGAGGCCGCCCACCAGGCGTTGGCCGGCGACGATCCGGACGCCGCCCGCAAATTCCTCGAGAACGGGGTCATCGAAGCGGCGGCGACAGACAACCGCGTCACGGTGTTCACGGTTCTGAACGAGAACCCGGGTCAGGCTGTGAAGGAGAAGGCCACCGCGGCGCTGAGCGACGGAAGCGCCCAGGCCCTCCACCGGTTCCTCGCCGTCGAGCTGGCGGAGGCGATGAAGGAGGACGACCAGGTCGAGGTGTTCAGCCTCCTCAACTCCGGTGGCCCCTACATACGGTCGGCCGCGCAGATCGTCCTGGAAGGCTCCTCGCGGATGCGGCGTGCCTTCGTCGTCCGCGACCAGTTCAACGTCGCCCGTCTCGACCTCGACCGGGCCACCCACGTTTCTGCCATCCGCGCCGCCATCGCCCACGCTGCGAAGGTCGCCGCGCAGGCGCTGCAGTACGCCGCCCTGGCCTCCAAGGCAGCGGCCGAGGCCCGCCAAGCCGCGCAGGAGGCAAGCGAGTGGGCGGCGAAGGCGCAGGGCTACGCCCAGGACGCCGCCGACTCGGCTGACGAGGCGAAGACCAACGCGGACGCTGCCGACAAGTCTGCGGCCGCCGCAGCCCAGTCGGCGAAGGACGCACTGGCGGCGGCGGCCACCGCGCGCGGTGCGGCCCGGAGCGCAAACTACTCGATGCGGCAGGCGGTGGGGTCGGCGAAGCAGGCGGTCTCGTTCGCGGTGGACGCGCAGGCCTCGGCTTCCCAGGCGCGTGCCGCAGCCGAGCAGGCCGGCCAGGACGCGCAGGGCGCCGCAGCAGCTGCGAGCGAAGCCCACGCGATCGCCGCCGCGAAGCGGCAGGCCGAGGTTATCGAGGCGGCGAAGAAGGCGGCCGAAGAGGCGAAGCAGCACGAGCAGAACGGCACCAACCCCTCCGACAGTCCCGAGAACGACGACGACGGCGATACCAAGTTCTGGGGCCTGTGGCCGGAAGATATTTCGGACACCAAGGACTGGGCGACGGTCACCGGGCACTGGAGCACGGTTTTCGGAGCAGGCGCAGTCGTGCTGGGAGTCGGTTCCTTCTTCTTCCCGCCGCTCGCACCGTTTGCCGTAGGGGCCGGTTACGTGTCCTGGGGCCTGCAGGGAGTGAGTGCCGTCCTCAGCGGATTCGGGTACGGCTGGGACAGCAGCGAGTTCCAATCAGCGCTCGGGCTCTTCGTGCTCGGCGGAGCCTTCTTCGGCAAGGCAAGTGTGTTCAAGAAGTTCGGTTTGGCAGAGGAAGTCGGTGCGAAGGTGTCGAGTGTCGTCAGTGATGCGACAACCACGGTGATCGGCTGGCTCACCTGGTAGGAAGTCCGTGCAGGCGGGTGGGGTGGGGCGAGACGACATCTCGTGCCACCCCACCCGGCATGTTCATCCGTAATGCTGGAGAAGGAAGATGCATGCTGACATCTACATTTACCGTCACCGAGTGGTGGACAGTCGCCGTTGTGTCCGGCATCGCCCTCGCGGTGGCGGCGCAGTCCATGGCCACTACGAGAAGGGACAAGCTGATCGCGGTATCGCTTCCCCTTGTGGGTGCGGCCTGCATCGCCGTGAATTCGTTGGCACGTGGCTATACAGGGCTGACGCCGCTGATGCTGTACACGGCGACCGCGATGGGACTGGCAGTTTTGAGGGTCATTTTTGCTAAATACGTCAAGCGTCAGCTCGATTTGAAACATGCAGGTAAGCCGATGGAGGAAGCGACGGGCAAGCAGACTGCGATCTTTCTTCTCACCTTCGCGGCCGTCGTGATGGCCATGGCTGTCATTCTGTGAGGCCGCAGTTGCCTGAGTGAAGAGGGGGCTCTGATGGTTGTTCCTCTGTGGGTCCTTGCGGTGGTGATTCCCGAGCTCGTGGTGACGTGCTCGGTGCTGCGGTGGCTGCCGGTCAAACAGGAGCGGTGGATAGCGGCGCTACCGTTTCCGGTGGTCGTCGTGATGGCGCTGGCGCTGCGGTTCGTCGCGCAGGCGCCGTGGCCTGGCGTCCTTGCCGCATGCGCCGGGCTGCTATGGGGAGTTGCAGTAGCGCTGGTGCCGTTTCGTGGGTGGGTGTCTTCGTGGACGCTGCCCGCCCGCGGCCAGGGGAACTTGGGGTGGCGCGGTGTGGCCTTGGTGGTGCTCGGCGTTATGACGCCGCTGACGACGAAGCGGTCGGAGGCGGCGATGGAAGAGGCTTTCGCGGTGCGTCAGGTGGTAAGGGCGCGAGGTGAGTTCCCGTTGCTGATGGGTGTGGCGCTGCTGGTGATTCCGGTGGTGTGCGCGGTGGGGGCCGGGTGGGCGGTGGACACCCTGGGGTGGGGGTGACGGTCGTCGTCATCGAGGGTTGTAGTGCGCTTGCTCTTCTCGTGGAGGACGGATGCGCCGACGGGTGCAGGACGACGAGCGGCACCGTTCACGCAATCGGCCCCGGACGAGGAGTCCGAGGCCGAACGGAACGCCTCCCTGGGGGAGAATCCCCAGGTCCGAGTGGTAATGCGTGGTGCCCCTGGCAGGATTCGAACCTGCGACACCCGCTTCAGGAGTTCGATCCGACGATGGTTGCGGCCCTGGATCGCTACGGCTGTCGTTGATGTCAGGCGTGGATGTCAGCCTGTCCCTCGATGCGCACTCCGGCGGAGCGGTGGAGCGGGGTGGACGAGGCCGGACCTCGAGAGCTGCCAAGTGTCACATCGCAGGTCAGCGTGGCTGTTGTGCGAGCGCCTCGATGGTTCCAACCACCGTGATCAACCGTCTGTGGTCGGCCGTAGCTCGTTCGGGTGCGTACCTCGTGCAGGCTTCAGTCCTGATGCCCAGGATTGACCTCGCGATCTGTTTCCTCGTGAAGGTGAAAAAAACATGCTGACGTACGTCGCATTGCTGAACTGGACCGATCAAGGGATCCGGGATTACAAGGACACCGCGAAGCGCGCCGAGGCCTTCGGTGCAGCGGCACAGAAGCTCGGGGCGAAGCTGCTGAACCTCTACTGGACCGTCGGTCCATACGACCTCGTGGCCGTCGTCGAGGCGCCCGACGACGAAACCGCTACCGCAGTACTCCTACAGCTCGGCGGGGTGGGCAACGTCCGTACGACGACTCTGCGGGCCTTCGGTCGAGAAGAGATGGATCGCATCATCGGCGAGGCCGCCGGCTGACGACTTCCACACACTGCAAGCGAAGACGTCTGGCGAGCCGGCTGAGCAGCCCGCCTTACAATTCTGCTGGGGGGGCCTGAGCCGGCCACCTGCGTACATGTCAGGTCTACCACCTGCTCGGTCAGCGTCATCGGATCGCCGTGGACGGCTGTGAACTGCGCTGAGTGAGACGGAGCCTGATACGGCCCAGCCCGGCTGATCCGCCTCGCCTTGCGCGTACTTCTTCTTGCCCTGGTCCTGCTGAAGATCTCGGCGACCAGGTTCTTTGCAGGCCCAGATGGGTCCGACGCACTGTGCAGTGGCCGTCATTGGTCATCCGTGGCCGTTGCTGAGTGTCCACGGACGGCCCGCAGACGCCCCAGCAGACGGCTCGTCACGTTCTGATCCGTAGCTGTAGCCGAATTGGTCAGCGACGGCCATTCCGGTCGCTGCGCGGCCCTGGAGGCTCGGCCGGCAGGACCAGCCGGTGCGCCTTGGGCAGGTCACAGCTGCCGATGGGGCATGGGTCTTCATGCTCTTCCTCACCGAAGACGGCGGCGCACTGGTGGCCTGCACTGGCGTACGGCGGGCGAGCAATCACCGCTTTAGGAGCGAGGTGGGGCGAGTTGGGGGCTGACCTGTGGCTCGCCGACTCCGGCCGAGGCTGGTCGCATCCCCTGTCAGCTGCTGTGGTTCGCCCTGAATCCCCGCGCTATCCGGCGCGGTTGTGGCACAGTCCACCGCACGGACCTGCGCATGGGAGGCCGGCCGTACGCACTCACGCGCGCAGCCTGACGAAGAAGTTGAACCTGTTCATTAATGCTGACAGGATGACGAGCACGTGCTCGACGGCTGGTCGAACCGCAGTCATTCGTAGCGGCGCGACGGGGGCCGGATCGTGAAGACCAAGTCACCTGGCCTGGCAAGGTGCCGGACGGTGAGTTTTGTCGCCTGCCTGCTCGCATTGGTGGGATGCAATCCACACATGTACGACGAGGTACCCGCACTGCGTGACGCGAAGCGGGCGGACATTGCGGGTTCGTGGCTCTGCGTGGACCACACCGAGGTCACTCTCCGGCCTGATGGAAAGGCCGTCATCCACCTCCTGGACGGGCAGGAATTCGACTTCGACGACAGGTGGCGGCTGTCGGGCACGGGGACGTGGGAGTTGACCGACGAGCGCATGGGATGGAATGACGGTCAGCATGTCCGCGTGGCTCTCACTTCGCGCACGGCATCGGCCACTCGTGCGCCGGATCCGGCTGAGCCGCTCGACGGGCTGACCGAACGTGCCCCGGCACCTGATGCCTACACGTGGACGTTCGAGTTGCGGCGCGACAACAGGGAAGAGCTGGAGCTCTACTTCTTCTTCGGCGACCCCGACTCCCGCAGTACATACGTCCTGCAGAAAAAGCAGCCATAGTCCACCCGACCCTGGAAGGGGGAGCGGGCACCGGCCGGTCGCCGGCGCCGCAGCCCTATCCGGAGAGGGTTACGGCGGCTACGAACGCCGGCGGGAGTGTGTCGGCGCGGGCGGTGGAGTCTCAATGGCCAAGTCGAGCCAGGTGCACAGGATTCGAACCTGCGACACCCGCTTCAGGAGTTCGACCGCGCCATCCGCTCGCCTGGGTGGCGAACCTATGGCACGGTGCAGTGCGCACCTCGGGGTGCGATCAAGACCGCTCCGGTCTGCCGACGTTGCCGTCAGAGACTGCCGTCATTCGACTCGTAGAGGGCCCGCGTGACGGCTGAGCGGGACGTCGCACACGCGCACGGCAGGCACGACGCCGATTTGCTGAGGCCGGCAGATTTTTGCAGCGGGGTTGCCGACGGGCGGCTCCGTGTGGCCACCCGACTCCGACATCGTCGGGACGAAGGTCGGCGGCTGGCCCGCCTGGACGCTGATGTGTCCCCGTAGTACTGGATCCATGCCCGGGGGCGGGAACGGCCGCCGGGGGGACTGCTGGACCCCCGCTCTGCGCCTGCCGCTAGAGTGCGATGCTTGTTCGATTCGCCGCGGGGCGGAGGGGGAGTCGCTGTGAGCGCACAACTGAGGGACACCGCCGGAGAGTTGGCGGAGATATTGTGGCGGGAACACACCGTGTACCGGGAGCGGTCCGGCGGTGTGGTCATCCGGGGTGAGCATGTACGGCGGTGGATCAGCCTCGCTCCGGCGGGCGGCCGGGACGAGGTCCTCGTACGCGCGGGGCGCATCCTGGACGGCGGCACCACCGCTCCGGCGCGTTCGGAGGCCGTGGTGCCCCTCTCCGCCGGCACAGGCGTGCTCGCCGCGACCTGCCGTCGCCTGCTCGCCGAGGCGGCGGCCGATGTGGCGCCGGTCGCGCCAGGACGGGCAGCGCCCGGGCGGTCCAAGCGGTCCAATCAGTCCGGGAAAGCCGCGCGGCCCAAAGGCAGCGGGAAACACACCAGTTTCGGTTCATGGGTGATCCTCGCCTGCGTCGCCGGTGTGATCGCCCTGTACGTCTACAGCACCGCGATGCACGGCTAACGAGTACTACAGGGACACATCAGCCTGGCCACACGGGAAGGGGCCAGGTGGTAGAGGCGACCAGGCGGCGGCCCTTGCGCATCGCCGCAGGTCGCAACCAGATGTGTCCCTGCAGTACCGGGCCGACTGGACTTGCGGGACCCGAGCGGCTACGGCTCGCCTGTCGACCCGCCGCGCCCCATCCGCTGCACCAGCGAAACAACCGCGGACGTTCGGCCGCGTCGCAAGCTCAGTACGTACGACAAGTACGAAGCGCACGTGCGGCTCTACCTGGTCAAGCCAGATCAGCATCACGATGGACGTCTATACCCACGTCGCCCACGACACCCAGCGGGAGGCGATCAGCCACATGGACTGCCTGCTCAAGCGCCGTCTGCCGGGGACCTGAGACGCGACTGCCGTCCAACGGTGCCGTCAACAGGCCCCGGACCGTGATCGGTCCGGGGCCTGTTGCCCGGTGCCCCCGGCAGGATTCGAACCTGCGGCACCCGCTTCAGGAGTTTTCCCTGGGCGGGGCTGTGACCTGCGAAAACTTCGGCAATGGGGTGCCTGGCCGGGGAAAATACACCTCCGTAGTTCTCGCGTGTTCACGAGGTTTCCCGGCCTCATGTGTGCTGAATCCGTTCCGCGAGGCTGCCCCGAAGACAGCCACCGGTCCGCCCTGTGCGGCAAATACGAGAGGCCCTGCCACTCGTGTCGCGGTCTGGCGAGCGCCGATGCAGCTTACGGTCGCTGCCGGGCCGGGGGCAGGGTCAGGGGCTGGGGATCTCCTCGATCCGTTCGCGGTTCAGCAGGAACAAGGGCAGGTGTGGCTGGGCCGGAGCGATGGGGAACCCGTGGTCGAAGGCGAGGCTCGCAATCGCCAGCGGTCCCAGGGCCACTTGGGCGCGCGGTGCCGCCGACTCGGCCCAGTAGGCGTCGTGTTCCGCGAGGGCTTCGGCGAGTGCCTTGGCGAAGGTGTCGTGGTCCCGTGCGATGAGACGGTGGAAGAGCGTGATCGGCTGATAGTCGATCCCGTTCACGAACTCCAACGGCGCGTGGGTCACGTCTTCGGGCCCGGACGTCTTCATGGCGGCGACCAGCTTCTCCACGACCCCGTCCATGGAGTCGCGTTCGGAGAAGTAGGTCTGCAGGGTGTCGATCCAGCTCAGCACGTACGAGTCGACGGAGTCGTCCTGCCGCAGCGTCTCCAGCGGCACCTGGCACAGTCGGCGGATCCGCTCCCCCTCCCGGCACACGATCGCCAGGTAGAGGGCATCGAGCCAGGCACGGGCGTCCGCGGGCGGTGCGGCGGGTGTGGCCGGCAGCTGCCGGATGAGTTCCTCGCCCAGTCGGCAGTCCTGCGGCTGGGCACCGGTGAACAGGGCGGAGCCGAGTTGTACGGCGGTGGCCCAGGCGTCCCATGTGTTGATGCGCGCTGCCCTGGGATCGGTGGCGCAGCGGGCGTGGGCGTGGGCGACGGCGGAGGCGAAAGTGTCTCCCAGGCCGACGGCCGGGTCCTGGGAGAGACCTGCTATGGACTCGGCTGTGGCACGGGTGAGTTCGGCGAGGTCGGGAGCGGGCGCCTCGGCGGCGGTACGGGTGGCGAGTCGGCCGGCGCGGTCGAGGCGGACCAAGCCCTTCATCAGTCCGAGCAGTCGTGGCGGCGGCTGGATGGAGAAGGATCGGGTGTCCTCGTCGATGACCGTGAGCGACTTCAGGCTGCTGCGGTTCCACCAGTAGACCCGCGGGGACAGTGCGCCCGGCCTGTCCTCGAAGGCACCCAGCGCGTAGGCGGCGAGGCCGTTGACGGCGTTGACCACCGTGCCGTCGGCGATCGGGTGGTACACCAGGTTGTAGCGGCTCGGCATGACGACAAGGGCACCAGCGTGCGGAAGCGACTCGCCGGTTACCTGCTGGACCGCGGCGGACAGGAACAGAGCCTGGCTGCCGACGAAGTGCGAGTCGCCGTAGAAGGAGTGCAGGATCGTCCCCTCGAAGGGGATCTCCTCGTGTGTGACGGGTATGCGCATCAGGTTCCTGAATGCCGCCTGCCCCAGCTCCTCCAGGCCGACGCGCTCCACGTCCGGGTCGGTGAGGATCCGTACGTCGGTGGGCCGGTCGAGGGCATAGGCGAAGACGAGGCCGTCGGCCACGAGACGCGCGTAGCGTAGGGAGCCGGTGATCTCAGAGGTGATCGAGTCGGCGGGCAGCAACCGGGCGTACGTGCAGCGCAGCAGTTCGTCGGTGTCGGGAGTGTGGTCCGGGTTCATTTCTCCGACTCTACGAAGGTGGTGTACGGGCGGGCGATGCGGCCTGGCTGGGTCAGTCCCACCAGAGGGCCCAAGTGGGCTGCCCAATCAGGTGCTTGGCATAGGCGGCGATACTGTTCGGACCACCTTGGGTGACGTTGCCCGGGCAGAAGGTGAAGTGCCCGGCCGCGAGGGCCTCGGCGTGGCTGGTCGGCGGGGCAACGATGGAGACGACCAGGGTGTCGAAGCCGATGGCGGGGAGGAGCGGGTGGCTCGGGCAGGAGTCTCTTGGGTGGGGTGTGGTGGGGTGCGCAGCCGCGTCCCGCAAGAACACCGGATGGGTTTGACGGCTTGCCGGCCCGATTGAGTGTGGGAATCCTCCAACCAAGACGGCGCCCCGCCTCCTGAGCAGCGGGCCGGACGTTCTTGAGCTCGCCCAACTTCGCGAGGTCATCAGTGCTCGGGGCCAGTTGTCCTCAGCAGCCCCGGTACTCAGGCTTGAGGACAGCCCGCATGAGCGACGCAAGGCGGTCGATCAACTCTCGTGCCGGTGCCGGTGCCGGTGCCAGATCACCCTTGACGGGCATGCTGCACGGCTCCCCGTCATCCCCACGCATGGCATGTGCGCCGTGTGCCGCAAACGCAGGAGCCCTCCCGTCCACCGGACGGACGGGCTCCTGACCTCATGTTTCTCTGTGCCCCCGGCAGGATTCGAACCTGCGACACCCGCTGTAGGAGCGAGGTTGGGCGATCATACGTGTGACCTGCGGATTCCCTACCTTGGGCAGACTCCGGCCGAACTCACCCCTGCGGACCCCGATTCCCCGTGAGCCCCCGTCCGTTCTGGCACGAGAGTGGCACGGCCAGACCCTGCCCCGTCGCTCACTTGCCCTCCCGCCGGTGCTTGACCGCGTCAACACCTACGGGCTCGATCAATGGTCGATGGTGCCGCCCAGGATGACAAAGAGCGGGACGAAAAGGCTCAGGATGCCCATGAGGGCGAGTGCCACGAGGGTGATCAACAGGATCACCACGAGTGTCCACCCAAAACGGCTACCGGCCCTGAGAAGTCTGCCCGGTACCGAGTCTTTGTCAGTCATCGAACCCCCAGCCCGGACTGTACAGCGCGGGCGGCGCAGCGACTTTGGCCGGGAGTCGCTTTGGCGCGAGTGATCACGGCCCCTTACGCTGGCCCGCCGGCGCGGTGCTGTGGAACAACCACGCCTCCGACCTGTGGCGTTACTTCACGATCTACCTGCGCCGAGAGATCGCCCGCCGAGCCGACCTCACCCAGAAGGCGGCCCGCGAACAGTCCCGCCTGTCATTCGGCAAGGTCGCCGAGTACCAAAAGCGCGGCGCGGTCCACTTCCACGCCGTGATCCGCTTCGACGGACCCGACGGGCCCGACTCCCCACCCCCGGCCTGGGCCACCCTCGACCTGCTCACCGACGCCATCCACGCTGCTGCCGCCCGGGTCGAAGTCACCGTGCCGGCCAACGAGGAGGCTGGGTTCGTCAATGAGTGGGTGCTGCGCTGGGGCACACAGCTCGACGTCCAGCCCATCGGCGCCTTCGGGAACGGCGAAGGCCTCACCGAACAAGCCGTCGCCTCCTACGTCGCCAAGTACGCCACCAAAGCAGCCGAAACGACCGGCACCGTGGACCACCGCATCGGTAACAAAGAAGCCCTCCTCCTGCTCGGCGTGCCCGAGCACCCCCGGCGCCTGATCGAAGCCTGCCTCGACCTCCACCACGCCTACCCCGATCGCAAGCTCCGGGACTGGGCCCACATGTTCGGCTTCCGCGGCCACTTCTCGACCAAATCCCGCCGCTACTCCACCACCCTCGGCGCACTCCGACAGGTCCGCGCCGACTATCGCGCCGCCCAGCAACGCGCCGCCGTCGGCCTGCCGGACCCGGACGACCGCCCCGAAGCAACCCCCTGACCTTCGCCCACTGGGCCTACGCCGGCCACGGACACACCCCTGGCGAATCCTGGCTCGCCGCCAACATCCACCGCGACATCCAACACAACCGTGACACCGCCCGCGAACACCGCACCGAACTCGACGCCACAGGGGAGTGGTGACCACGGAACGTCTGCTCAGTGTTGACCAGGTCGCCGAACTCCTCGGTACGACCGTCCGGTTCCCTCGGTGGCTGATCGAGGAACGCCGGATCACCTTCGTCAAGGTCGGCCGACACGTACGTATCCCCGAGACCGCTGTAGCGGCCTTCGTCGCCGCCAATACCGTTGAGCCGGTGACGATCCGGCGAGCCGGGCTGCGGAGGGTTGCCTGATGGTCAACAAGAAGGGCAACCGCCGGCGCTTCGGCTCGGTTCGGCAACTGCGGTCCGGTCGTTGGCAGGCTCGGTACCGTGATCCTGCGACAGGGCAGCTCCGCAGCGCCGAGCAGACCTACGCGGCCAAGACGGACGCCGAAGTCGCGCTGACGCACATCGAGGCGGACATCTCGCGCGGCCAGTGGGAAGACCCGGACAAGGGTGCTGTTCCTTTCATCGAGTACGCCGATGCGTGGCTTCGGGACCGCAAGCTGGCCGACCGCAGCAGGGAACGGAACGAGGCGGTGATCCGGCTACACATCAGGCCGACGTTCGGTTCGTTGTTGTCAGCTACTGATGTCAGTCGCTGAACAGCCCCGGACAGGGGCAGGGCTCCAGAGCCCGTCCGGCCGGTCGGCCCACTGCCACCAGACGTGCCGCCGTGGGCAGCCCCATGTGCCTCGGTGGATCCTCTTGCCGTCATCCTCCCGCTGGCAGCGTGCCAACCCACCGAACCGCATCGGCTGTTCGCACTGAGGGTCAGACGGGCTCTGAGGATCAAGAGTGGGTGCTGACGGTCGGCGGGGTTTCTGTACTTCACCCCTGTACCGCGGCTACGGAACAGGGGTGGGCTCCGATGAGCGTCGCACGGCAGCTTCCGAAGCCCGACCAGCATCAGATGTTGGCCAAGGCACTCGGGCAGAGTTGAGTACTTGCGCTCTGGTCGGTTATGGGGCGAGCCGGAACGCTTGGGCCATGCGACAACGACTACTGAAACTCGTTCCCCAGCTGTTGGCGGTCCTCGTGCTGGCTGTGGTGACGCTAGGGGCGTGGGCTGCCTGGCTGGGCTGGGACCAGCAGCGTGACGTGCACCCTGATGGTTCGACGACCGGCCCGTACGAGGCGTGGCAGGTGATCGGGCTGGTGTTGACTCTGCTGGCGCTGGTGTACTGGGCGGCATCCCGGCGCTACATCGCAGGTGCTGTGCTCGGCATCACGGTCGGCCTGACCATTGCCGCCTATTACGACTGGTCGGACGACTCCAGCGGCCTCTTCATGGTCGGCGTGGGGATGGTCATGGTGGGGAGCCTCGTCGTGACCACCGTCGTATCCGTCGTGATCGCCTATGTGAAACGAGAAGGCCCCCCGAGTCGCCGTTGACGGCTCAGTCAAGCGCCGGCGCGAGGGCTTTGGAGCACCAGTTTGGAGGATCCCGTACGCGGATGACCTCTGACCTACGAGGACTCCGACCTGCGAGGGAGTTGCCAGTTCCCTGTAGTTCGCCGCTGCTTCCCCCTCGCTACCGACCGATCGGGCACGCAAGGGGCACGCAGCTGCGATGATCGGGTCATGCAGCCTGGGGTGGAGCAGCACTTGTTCAAACTCGCTGGGGCAAGTCGTGACCCTGCCCCGCCTTGGGTCGTGTTGCCACTTAGCGCGGTCGTCGCTGTTGTGGGGCTGGCCGTGTTGGTGAACTTCCGGGGCGTGCCAGAACGGCTGCACGAACACTGGCGCGGAGGTCAGCAAGGCCGCCTTGCCTCCTTCGGTTTTCAGCGGCACATCGGCGCTTGGATGGCGCTGGGAGGCCTGTGGGGGTTCCTCGCGACGTCTTGGCAGCTCATTGCCGACTAGCTCAGAACCTGTGTGCGCCTGATGCCGTGCAAGTCGGTGGCCCCACCCATCCCAACCCACCACTGTACGAACGACCTTGACGCCCTGGGCCGCGACTGCTCGGCTCTGCCTGGGTCGAAGGTGGCCGGGATGGGAGCCCACGACGCTCGCCATGCTCCGGCCGGCACTCGCGAACGGCGCCCCGTCCATCCCGGAGTCTGAGCGCCCCCGCCGGAGGCATGTCTGAAGCCGCGGGCTTGGTTCTCGTCTCATGCCCCCTGGCCTATCCATCGTGGGCGCGCGTCGGCGGCGGCAGCGCCGAGCGGGCCGAAGGCAGGAGCGCGGGCGCAGCCAGAGCCGGGAAGCGCGCCCGGCGGAGCGGAGCGCAGCCGGGTGCCTTGATGAGGTAGAGAAACCTGTAACAGCTCGGCCGCTGGAAGGCGTGGCCGTGACCTTCCGGCCGTCATGGGAGCGCGCATGGACCGAGGGTTGGTCGAGGGCATCCAGAACCCGGATCGCTCAGCCGGAAGGCTTGTCGGTGGTGGGCCTGCGGCGCGGGGAACTCGCCGGCCTCCGATGGACTGACGTGGACCTGGACAACCGGGTCCTCTACGTTCGTCAGCAGACCCAACGGCGTCGTGGCGTTCTCTACGACGACGACCTCAATGGACGACGCCGACGGGCTGCGCCGCTCCCGGCAATGTGCATCGCTCCGCTTCGCTGGCACCGAATGCGGCAGGTTGATGTCAAGGCTCGTGCGGGGGAGTCGTGGCAGGAAGGTGGGCACGTGTTCGTCACCCGGACCGGTCGCCCGGTCGAGCCGCGGAACGTCTACCGCTCCTTCACTCGCATCGCCGAATCCGCCGGCCTCCGCGTGATCAGGCTGCACGATGCCCGGCACGGCTGCGCGACGCTGTTGACCGCGGCCGGGTCGCTCCCCGCGTGGTGATGGAGATCCTCGGGCACAGCCAGATCAGCATCACCATGGATGTCTATACGCACGTCGTCCAGGACACACAGCGTGAGGCGATCAGCTACATGGACCGGCTGCTCAAGAGGCGGCCCGGCCGTGAGTGACCGCTGCCGTTGATGTCAGGAGTAGATGTCAAAGGCCACCTAGTGACGTCACTAGGTGGCCCCCGCTTGTGCCCCCGGCAGGATTCGAACCTGCGACACCCGCTTTAGGAGAGCGGTGCTCTATCCCCTGAGCTACGAAGGCGGGGATCTGTCGGAAAACGTGTCTGGAACCCGGCCCGGGTGGGCGGTGGACTTCAGATGGACTGCCGACAGGGTTGTGGTGGTCCAGCCGGTGAGAGCCGGGCCGCCGCGAACAGTGTAGCGGGTGGGTGTGGCCCGTACCGGAGGGTGGGGACTCGGCTCGCAGCCTTTCGGAGGTCTCTTCCTCTCACGCGAGGACGTCCGGCGACTGTAAAGCAATGGTCAATGGAAGGTAAAGCGGGTAGAGGTGTACCAGCAGGCGGGGTCGACGTTCTCGGCGAAATCGCTGTGAGTCCAGCGCGCAATTGAGCGGCCGGACGCGTCGTCAACTGAGGTGCCGCAAACGGCTCTACCGCGACGACGACGGGATGGAGAGGACCGGAGTGCCCGAGGACTTCGCCCATGTCCAAGCCCTGCCACGTCATGGCGAGTTGCGGCAGCAGCGGTAGGATCCCGCGCCACGCGGCGCAGCAGGATCTCCGGCAGCTTCGCGGCGCGCGACCTGGGGGGGAGTCGGTATGGGGAAGAGCGCTGTGGTCCTCGGGGCCACCGGGCAGATCGGTGTCGCCGTGGTGGAGCGGCTGGTGCGGGACGGGTGGGAGGTGCGGGCCGTCAGCCGGGGTGGCGGGCCGCGGGTGGTGTGGCCGGTGGGATCCGGTGTGCGTACGGTCCACCTGGACCGGAACGACGACCGGGCGCTGGTCCGGGTGGTCGGCGAGGGGTGTGATGTCCTCGTGGACTGTGTCGCCTTCGGCTCCCGTCATGGGGCACAACTCGCCGCGCTGGGTGACCGGGTGGGTTCGGCCGCCGTGATCTCGACGTGCATGGTGTACCGGGACGACGACGGGGTCGGCTTCGACGCGCTGCCTGGGGCGTGCCCCCGATTTACCGGTCCGGTGACGGAGGAGCAGGCCACGGTCGCGCCCGATGACACCACGTACGCGGGCGGCAAGGTCGCTCTGGAACGTGTGTTGCTGGAGTCGGCGCCGTTTCCGGTGACGCTGTTGCGCGCCGGGATGGTGCACGGGGCGGGGTCGGCGGCTCCCAGGGAGTGGTACTTCGTCAAACGGGCCCTCGACCGGCGCCCCGTGCGCCTGCTGGCCCATCGGGGAGCGGGCATCTGCCATCCGTCGGCCGCCCGCAACCTGGCTGAGCTGGTGCTCGCGGCGGCGGTGCGGCCCGGTGACCGGGTGCTGAATGTCGGAGATCCCGCGCCGCCGACCGTACGGGCCATGGCGGCCGCCGTGGACGAGGTGCTCGGGCACGAGGCCGAGGAGTATCTGATCGACGGCCCCGGCGAGCCCGGACTCGGACAGACCCCTTGGTCGCTGCGGCGCAGCTTCGTGATGGACATGGGTCTGGCCGGGCGCGAGCTGGGATATCGCCCCGTCTGCGACTACGCGGGCTCGCTGCCCGAGACGGTGGCCTGGCTGGTGGAGACAGCTCGTGGACGCGACTGGCGCGAGGCGTTTCCCCGCCTCGCTGCGCGCTGGGGGCCGACCGCCTTCGACTACGCGGCGGAGGATCGCGCCATCGCGGCCGGGCAGGTGGGAGGCCGTCCGCTCGTACCTGCGGGACGGGAGTGAGAGGAGTGTCGCGGTTTCCGGACTGTTTGCGGGGTGGACAGTCACGCGGGTGGGCGGAAACTGCCAGGTTTCCAGCGGTTGGGCCGGGGGTGTGGGGCGCCCTTCGGCGTCGGTACGCACTGTGCTGGACGGGGTGTTGATACGGAACCCGGCTTTCCGGCCTGCCCGGCAAGCCGCTTTCCGGCCCTCGCGACGTCGGCCGGTACGCGCCGTGGCCGCCCGTTCACCCATGGCGACGTGTGGATCCCTTGGCTGACGATGGGGCCGCCGGTGAGCCTCTGCCGACAACGGTGGGGCCGGTGAGGTGAAGGGAGTCTCGATGAACAACGAGGAGATCGAGCAGGTCGATGACGCGGAACTGCCCGAGTTCGCGCTGATGGTCGACCTTCCCGACTAGAACCTGACGCATCAACAGAACGCCGTGCGGCGGACCTTCCGGTCCGCCGCATGTCGCTGCCGGGGAGCTGGGGAGGGGACAGGATGCGGGTCGAGCCCGATGCACAGGGAGCCGTCGACGACCGAACGGGACTGCTGGAGCGCATGCGTGGGGTGCTCGACCGGGCGGAACTGGCGCCACCGCCTGGCGAGGGTCTGCGCAGACCGGCTGCCGTCGAGGCTGTGCACACTGTGCAGCGGGCGCTGCGGTCCGGACCGCTCGCCCCGGACCGGCGGCGGACCTTGGCCGATCTGTTCGACCGGATGACACCGCCGGCGTTCGGACCGGCCGGCCCGCGGGATCACCTGCGCCGCAGTGTGACCCGTGCGCTGAGGGCCATACCGGCCGCCGAGGGCGTGGACGCCCGGCCGGCCGGTGTCGAAGTAGCCGCCTGGCACGCTGCCGAGCGTGCGGTACTGGCGGAGGCCGTCTCCCTGCTGACCGGCGTCTGGCCCGAGAGCGCCGCGGAGACGCGGGAAACGGTGGTGGAAATCGCGCTGCTCGAAGGCCGATCGATCGACGGGTTCACGGATTTCACCGTTCACGGCGCCGTTCTCATCAACCGGAAGCGTCTGGCGACGAGTGATGCCGGACTCCCCGGTCCCGTGCGATGTGCCGAGGCGCTGGTGCACGAGGGGGCGCACACCCGGTGCAACGCCGCCGCCCTGAAAGAACCGTTCCTGCTGCCCGATCGGCCGACCGGCTCCGCAGGGTCGGACGCGTCGGGCCGGCGCGGGCATCTGCTGGTCGCCACCCCGCTGCGGGCCGATCCCCGGCCGCTGACCGGACTGTTCCAGCAGACCGTGGTTCTGGCGCGCAGCGTGCTGCTGTACCGGAGGCTCGACGGTCTGGGCCCGGCGGTGGAGGCCCGGCACGAACGGCTGCTGGGCTCCGCACACCAGGCCGTGAACACTCTGACCGCCCACGCCGAGGCGCTGACCGCGCACGGGCGCCAGGTGCTCGCGGAGTGCGCCGCAGTGCTCAAGGAGCCCGCGTGAGTGCCTGGACGCCCCAGGTCTTCACTCCGTACCGGGACCAGCCGGACATCCTGATCGCCCGGGTCGCCGCCAGGTCGGCGGCGTTCGCGGGGACCAGCGCGGCCGGAGGCGCACCGGTACTCGTCGGGAGTGCTGCCGGGCACGACCGGGAGCAGGTCGCCATCGGTGCGCGAGGCGAGCTTCTGGAGCGACTGGGGAACGTGATGGCGGGCCGGGAGGCCGAGGACGCCGCCGAAGTCGTCGCGGCCTACGGGGAATTGCGCCGCAAGGGGATACCGGCCCTCGAACCGCGGACGCGGCCCGACACCCGGCGGCTGTGGGTCCGCGGCCGTACGACCCGGGGCGCGGAGCTGCTCGTACCGGCGGGCTCCGCGTTTCTGCACCACCGCCCACCGGCCGGATGCGACGCGGCACCGTCCGCCGGCTCCACCGGAGTCGCCGCGCACCCCGACCTCGCGTCGGCGGCGCGGCACGCGGCATGGGAGGTGCTCGAACGCGACCTGGTGCGGCGCAGCTGGTACGGGCTCGCCGACCGGCCGCCGACCGTGATCCAGGCGCCGGTGTCGTCGCCGCTGGCCGACTTCGTCCGGGCCGGGCGGCTGCGGGCGACGGCGTTCGGTGTGCCTTCTCCCGCCGGAACCGTCTGCGCCGTCGTGTGCCTCCACCGCCCGGACGGTACGGGTCAGGCGTTCGGGGCCCGGTGCGGTCCGGCGGACACGGTCCCGGCCCTGGTCGAGAAGGCGACGTACGAAGCGCTCATGGTGCGGTGGAGCATGCGGACGCCGGTCGCCCGCGCCACCTGGGACCGGTGGCACGGCTCCGGGCCGCCCGCCACCGCCGTGCAGCACGCGCTGTGGGCGTACCACCGGCAGGACAGCCTCGGGCTGTGGGCCGTGCGGCCCCGCCCGGACGGCGCCGGGGAGACCGCTGTGCGGACGGACGGCGTGCGGCCCTGCCCGGACGGTGCGGGGGAGATCACCGTGCGGACCGATCCGCTGCCGGTCCTCGCCGAGCACACAGGTCAGGACGTGATCCTCGTCGAGACCACCGCGAAATCCGCCCGCGACGCGGGGGTGCGGGTGGTCCGGGTGCTTGCCCCCGGAGCGCTTCCGCTGCCCTCCCGCACCACTTCCGGCCACCCCCATCCGTTCGGTTAGGAGCCGACATGAACGGCGACCGTCCACGCCCCCGGCCCGGCTACGCCACCGAGTTCGCCGACGAGTACGACCGCTGGTTCGGCAAACGGCGCACCAGCGGTACGACGATCGAGGCCCTCGCCGCCCTCGCCGGTGAAGGGCCCGTACTCGAACTCGGCGTAGGAACCGGCCGGATATCCCTGCCCCTGCGGGAGCGCGGCATCGATGTGCACGGTGTCGACGGCTCCGAAGCGATGGTCCGCCGTCTGCACGCCAAGCTCGGTGGAGACCGGATGCCCGTGACCGTCGGGGACTTCGCCGACGTTCCGGTGACCGGGGATTTCACGCTGGTCTTCCTGGCCGGTGGCACGTTCTTCGAACTGCCGGACCAGTCGAGCCAGCTGCGCTGCTTCGCCAATGTGGCGGAGCACCTCGCCCCGGGCGGCCTCTTCGTCTTCGACTCCCATGTGCCCGAAGCCCTCGCAGCGGCGACCGGGCCCGAGATCGTCATGGAGGGCGACAACCATCTGGTCCTGTGCTACCGGCGGCTGGACCCTTCGGCCCAGCGCTACCGCTCGCACTACGTCATCCACGAGGACGGCGGCACCCGGCATCTGCGCGTCGAGTTCCGTTACGCCGGCTGCGGCGAGCTCGACCTGATGGCCGACCGGGCCGGTCTGCGGCTCAAGGAACGCTGGGGCGACTGGGCGGGAGCGCCCTTCACCCGCGACAGCGCCCACCACGTCTCCGTGTACGAACGCCCCTGACCGGCGCTGATGGAGGGCCGTATGGAACAGGCAGAGAACCTCATGGGCCGGACAGAGAACCTCCTGTCGTTCCCCTTCGACTACGCGGACGGGCTCGAACCGGTCCCCGAGTTCGCCGAACTGCGCCGCGACGCTCCCGTCGTCAGGGTCCGGCTGCCCAGCGGCGACACCGCATGGCTCGTCACCCGCAACGCCGACGTCCGCCGCGTCCTGGCCGGTTCCTCCTTCAGCCGCGCCCGTGCGACCCGGGGGAGCGGCCCCCGGATCAACCGCACGACCACCCTGCCCGACTCGATCCTGGCCGCCGACCCGCCCGAGCACTCCCGGCTGCGCAGGCTCATCGCCCCCGCGCTCACGGTGCGCCGGGCGGAGGCGATGCGCCGCGACATCGCGATCCTGGCCGACGGTCTGCTGGCGGAACTGGCGGGGCAGGACCGCCCCGCCGATCTCGTCGCGCACTTCACCCGGCCGCTCCCGCTGGCCGTCATCTGCGATCTGCTGGGCACGCCCCGCGTGGACGGCGACCGGCTCGACGCCTGGAACAGCGCGATGCGCAGCGTCACCGCCCTGACGAATGCCGAAGTGACGGCGGCGGTCGACGAGATGACCGGCTATCTCACCGGACTCATCGCCGCCAAACGATCCCACCCGGCCGACGACATGCTGAGCGTCCTCATCGCGGCGCGTGACGAGGGTGACCGGCTGAGCGAGGGCGAACTCATTTCTTTCTGCATCGTCCTGCTCTCGGGGGGTTACGGCACCACCTCGAACCGCCTCGCCGGTCTGATCCACCTGCTGCTGCAACAGCCGGAGCGCTACGAACTGCTGTGCCGCGAGCCCGCGTCGATCCCCGGCGCGGTCGAGGAACTGCTGCGGTACGCCCAGGCCACCGTGGGCGCCAACCTCCGGGTGGCCACCGAGGACGTGGTGCTGTCCGGCGTGACGGTCAAGGAGGGGGATGCGGTGATCGCGCTGACCGCGTCGGCCAACCACGACGAGCGTGTCCACCCCGAGCCCGAGGTGCTCGACCTCACCCGCCACGTCTCCTCGCACCTGGCCTTCGGACACGGCGTCCACTTCTGTGTCGGTGCGCAACTTGCCCGGGTGCAGCTCCAGGAGGCCCTGGCCGCCCTGGTCGGCCGTTTCCCCGCACTCCATGCGGCCGGCCCGGCCGACTGGACGAGCGGGCAGGTCACGCGGGCCCCGCGCAGCCTGCCCGTGGGGTGGTGAGGCGGGGCGGGACGGTGTCTTGACGAGGGGCGGGGGCGGGCATACCGTCGCGAATGTACTGAGCAAGCGCTTGGAGAGGTCGTTCGTGCCGCACACCGACCCGACCCCCGCCACTCCCGACCCGGACGCCCAGGCACCGGCCGCTGCCGCAGAAGCCGCCTCGGAGGCCGTCGCTCGTATCGAAGCCGCGCTCACCGGTCCGGGAGCCCCGTTCGCCGTGGTGCGGGTGGAGGACGGGGTGCATGCGGGCTCACTCGTGTACGCGGACGGGCCCAGGACGCTCCGTGAGTTCGTGGAGGCCACCTGGGCCTTCGGGGACCGGCCGTTCCTGATCGCGGGGGAGCGCAGCTACTCGTACGCCGAGTTCTTCGCCGCCGCGTCCGCGCTGGCGTGCCGGATGACCGGGGAGTACGGGCTCCGCCGGGGTGACCGGGCCGTCGTCGCGATGCGTAACCACCCGGAGTGGCAGATCGCCTTCTGGGCCGCGCAGCTGGCCGGTCTGGTCGCCGTACCGCTCAATGCCTGGTGGACCGAGGACGAGTTCACGTACGCGCTGGACGATTCCGAGCCGAGGGTGCTCCTGGTGGACGGCGAGCGTCTGCCCAGGGTCGCCGGGTGGGCGGCGAAGAACGGGGCGCGCGTGGTCGTCCTCCACGAGGAGGGCGCGGTTCCGGACGGCGCCGAGCGGTACGAGGACCTGCCCGCGCCCGATCCGCTCGCCGCGCCCCCCGAGGTCGAGATCCGGCCCGAGGACGACGCGACGATCATCTACACCTCCGGCACCACCGGCCGGCCCAAGGGCGCGGTCGCCACGCATCTCGCCCAGGTGGGGGCCGCACTCAACCCGCGGTACCACGCAGCAGCCTCCATGCTCGGGCGCGGGATCATCCCGGGGCAGGGGCCCGCCCCGGTGTCGCTGCTGACGTTCCCGTTCTTCCATGTCGCCGCGTTCACCGGCTTCTACGCGGCGATGGCGGCGGGCGGCACGCTCGTCCTGATGCGGAAATGGGATGCCGAGGAGGCGCTGCGGCTGATCCGTGAGCACCGCGTCACGCACTACGCGGGCGTCCCGGCGACCGCGCTCCAGCTGCTCGCCGCGGCCGAGCGCGCGGGCGACGGCCTGGAGAGCCTCCGGATGCTGAACACCGGCGGTGCCGCCGCCCCGCCCGACCTCGTCGCGCAGCTGACCGCCCGTCACGGTGACCGGATCGAGCCCCGCAACGGCTACGGCCTGACCGAGACCAGCGGTGGTGTCCTGGCGAACTTCGGCGCCGAATACCGGCTCCACCCCGGCAGCGTCGGCCGTCCGACGCCCACCACCGAGGTGCGGATCGCCGGTCCTGCGGGCGAGGCGCTGCCCGAGGGCGAGGTCGGTGAGCTGTGGCTGCGTGGCCAGTCCCTGGTCCGCGGCTACTGGCGGGACGAGGCGGCGACCGCGCAGGCGTTCACCGACGGCTGGTTCCGGACCGGTGATCTCGCGGTGGTGCACGAGGGGCGGGTCAGTGTCGTCGACCGGATCAAGGACATGGTGATCCGCGGCGGGGAGAACGTGTACTGCGTGGAGGTCGAGGCAGCGCTGCACGACCACCCGGACGTCGAGGACGCGGCGGTGCTGGGGGTGGCGCACCCGGTCCTGGGCGAGGAGGTCGCCGCCGTCGTCCGGCTGCGGGCCGGTGCCACGGTCACGGTCGAGGAGCTGCGGGCGCACGTCGGGCGGAGTCTGGCCGCGTTCAAAATCCCGGCCCATGTGCTCGTACGCGATGAACCGTTGCCCCGGAATCCGACCGGGAAGATCCTCAAGCGGGAGTTGCGCGGGCCTGTCGAGGCGGAGGTGCGGCGGGCGGTCGGGGGCGAGTGATCACCGGCGGTCGGGCGAGTGATCACGGGCGGTCGGATGAGTGGACGCCAATGGGCGGGAGAGAGTGATCACGGGCGGTCGGGGCGAGTGATCATTGTGGTCAGGGGCGAGTGATCCGGACGCGGTAGTCCCCCTTGTCGTCTTTGTCGATCACGGATATGCGTATCCCACCGGCCCGGTCGGTGAAGGTCTCGCCCGGCTCGTAGGGGGCGTCGGAGAGCTCGGAGTGCACATTGGGCTGCCGGGTGCAGCCGCTGCTGTCCTTGGTGCTGTCCGCCACGGACACCGGTCCCTGACCGGTGTCGACGTCCGAGCTCACCTTGTAGATCAGCACGCCGGGCCGGCAGACCGCCTGGTCGTTGCCCGCCCGGGTCCGTACCTCCACCGCGTAGCCGGACTCACTGCTCAGCGGTATGAACGCCAGTTTCGTGCCGCCCTTGGTGGCCAGCGGTTTCAGGACGTGGTCGCTGGTGCCGGGCTTGGAGGCGCAGCTGATCTGCTTGTTGTCCAGCCAGCCGAGCTTCCACTTGTGCCAGCCCAGCAGATCGTTATTGACCCCCCAGTCCTCGGACATGATGTCCCAGTGCCCCACCGAGCCGCCGCCCTCCAGGGTGTAGAGGTCGGGAAGGCCGAAGATATGGCCGTTCTCGTGCGGCAGGACGCGGTATCCGGTCTGCGCGTACGACCCGGAGCCGTCGTCCTGGCGGCTGTAGATGAAGGACGCATTGGTGAGCGGGACACCGTCCGCGTGCGGGGCGTCGTCATTGCCGGAGAATGTCACGGACAGAACGGTGTCCAGGGCGGAGGGCCCGGCGTTCGGGGTGACCAGGATGTTGACCAGGTCGTACGTACTGAAGTCGACCTTCGGGTCGGCTGCGGCGACTATGTCCTCGGCGAGGCGGTGGTAGCCCGGCTCGTACGGTGATCCGCGGTCTATCCCGTACTCCGAGAACGACAGGGGCATCCGCAGCCAGGACTTCACAGGAGCGTCGGGGATGTAGGTGAGTCGCCCGTACGAACCGGTCCGGAACCACTTGGCCGTCTGCGGGAAGAATTCGGCGTACCGGTCCATCGCCGACTCGGGGCCCGGCGCGTCCGGGAAGTCGATCATCAGGTTGAGGGCGTGAATCCTGCCCGTGGAGCGGGCGTAGCCCGCCGGAGTCGGTATGCCTTCCGACATCTGCACGCCCATGGTCACCGGTATCCGGCACGGGGCGATCCCCGCCGAGCGGGCCGTGGTCACCGGGCCGGCCGAGGCCCGGCTGGGTATCGGGAGATTGCTGCTGGCCGTGGTCGTTGCGGCAATGACCAGGGCTGTTGCCGAGCCGAGAGCGATCGGGTGACGGTGCCTGCGTATCCGGTGGCGGGTCTTTTGCATATAGGCGCCTCGGGGTCCGCGGCAGCCGGCCGACCCCGACTGCCCTCTGCGGATCAGCCTGTGACGGGTGGTGCGGCACCGCTCGTTGGGTGCGCCGATCGGTTGGTTTTCCCGTTCTGGTGGTGTGGGTCAGGTCACGTCGTGGTGGGAAATAACCGGGGATCCTTTCCCCGTTTGAACCTGTGTCCCCGCGAAAGCGGGGAGATGGTCCCCGGTTACGGGAAGGGGGCGCCATGAAGAACGAAGAGCGTCGCAATGGCCAACAGCGTCGTGATGAGGGCCAAAAGAGCCGGAAGGCAGGGGCAACCGTCGTGGATACCGTCACCCGCACCGCCACGGGGGCAGTGCAGCCCCGGACGACCCGTCCGCGGGCCGACGCGCTGCGCAACCGGGAGCGGATCGTGACGGCCGCGCGCGAGATGTTCGTCGAGTTCGGGCCTGATGTGCCGCTCGACGAGGTCGCCCGCCGCGCCGGCGTCGGCAACGCCACGCTCTACCGGAACTTCCCCGACCGGGCCGCGCTGACGCACGAGGTCGTGCTCGCGGTCACCTCCCGCACCATCGACCGTGCGGAGGAGGCGACGGCCGAAGAGGCCGATCCCTTTGCCGCGCTCAGCCGCTTTGTGCACGCGGCGGCCGACGAACGGATCGGGGCGCTGTGTCCGATGCTGTCCGGCGTCTTCGACAGGGATCATCCCGAATTGCTCGCTGAGCGTCGGCGCCTCGAAGAGGCCGCCGAAGGGCTCGTGGCGCGCGCCATGTCCGCGGGGCGCCTGCGTGCCGACATCGCCGTCGGTGACGTGCTGGTCGCCCTCTCCCAGCTCACCCGGCCACTGCCCGGCACCGGCTGCCTGGACATCGACCGGTTCACCCACCGCCATCTACAGCTGTTCCTGGACGGGCTGGAGGCTCCGGGCCGGTCCCAACTGCCCGGAACGGCTGCGACCTTGGAGGATCTGCGGCGCCGGCCATGACGCCCGCACCGGGCCCCTGAGCCGGGTGCCCGGTGGCGCGCCCGCCATGCCTTGACCATCCCTTCCCTTTCACCGCGCTCCCTTTCGCCGCGCTCCCTTCAGTCGACGGTCGTCTCGCCGACCGTCCTCGACCGACTGCCCGTTCACCGACCTCTCGGTTCACGACTTCGCGCGCCCACGCGCGTCCCTAGGTGGATACCTCCATGTCAAAAACAGCTGATATCCGACTCCCGGACCCCAGTCGCTGGAAAGCGCTGGCGTTCATCGCCCTTGCGCAGCTGATGGTCGTGCTCGATGCCACGATCGTGAACATCGCGCTGCCGCACGCCCAGACGGCCCTGGGCATTTCCGATGCCAACAAGCAGTGGGTCATCACGGCCTATGCCCTCGCCTTCGGCGGCCTGCTGCTCTTCGGGGGCCGGATCGCCGACCTCTGGGGCCGTAAGCGGACCTTTGTCGTCGGCCTGATCGGCTTCGCACTGGCCTCCGCGCTCGGTGGTGCGGCGCAGAACCAGGGCATGCTCTTCGGTTCGCGTGCCCTCCAGGGTGCCTTCGGCGCGCTGCTCGCCCCTGCGGCCCTGTCGCTGCTCGCCGTGATGTTCACCGATGCCAAGGAGCGCGCCAAGGCGTTCGGCATCTACGGTGCGATCGCCGGTGGCGGTGGCGCCGTCGGCCTGATCCTCGGCGGCTTCCTCACCCAGGCGCTGAACTGGCGCTGGACGTTCTTCGTCAACATCCCGTTCGCGGTCGTCGCGGCCGCGGGCGCGTACTTCGTGATCCGTGAGCCGGCCGGCAGCCGCAACCGCTCGTCCCTCGACATCCCGGGCGTCGTCCTGTCGGCGCTGGGTCTGGTCTCTCTGGTGTACGGATTCACCCGCGCCGAGTCCGCCGGCTGGTCGGACGCGCTGACCATCGGCATGTTCGTCGCGTCCGGTGCGCTGCTCCTGGCATTCGTCCTGACCGAGGCCCGGGTCAAGTCGCCGCTGCTGCCGCTGCGCGTCCTGCTGGACCGCAACCGCGGTGGTATCTACCTCTCGCTGGGTCTGGCCACCATCGGGATGTTCGGGCTGTTCCTCTTCCTGACGTACTACCTGCAGGTCGTGAAGGGCTACTCGCCGATCAGGACGGGCTTCGCCTTCCTCCCGATGATCGCGGGCATGATCACCGGCTCGACGCAGATCGGTGCCCGGCTGATGACCCGGGTTCCGGCGCGCAAGCTCATGGGCCCCGGCTTCCTGACCGCTGCCGTCGGCATGCTGCTTCTGACGCAGCTGGAGATCGACTCCTCCTACACCACGCTCATCCTGCCCGCACAGCTCCTGCTGGGGCTGGGCATGGGTACGGCGTTCATGCCGGCCATGTCGCTGGCCACGCACGGCGTCGAGCCGCGGGACTCGGGTGTCGCCTCCGCGATGGTCAACACCTCGCAGCAGGTGGGCGGCGCGATCGGTACGGCGCTGCTGAACACCATTGCCGCCTCGGCCGCGACGGCGTACGCCACCTCGCACGCCGCACTCGGCGCCACCGACCCGGAGCTGCTGAAGCTCCAGTCGATGGTGCACGGCTTCACCGGTGCCATCTGGTGGGCCGTCGGCATCCTGGTGGTGGCTGCCGCGATCGCGGTGACCTTCGTCAACGCCGGGCGTCCCTCGGCGACCGGAACCTCCGGTTCGGGTGACGCCGACGGTGTCGAGGACGAGTTCAAGGTCCCGGTCCTCGCCCACTGAGGACTGAACACCGACGTGGGTCGCGTAACGCGTGACGTGAAGTGAGGTGAACGCGGCTCTGCCCCGGTTCCGCTCGACGGAACCGGGGCAGAGCCGCGTTCGACGACTGTTCAGCGCAGCCAGGGCAGGTCCGCGTCCGTGCCTTCCGGCTGCAGTCCGGTGGCGACGACCTGCATGATCTCGCCGAGCGAGCGCATCTGCTCGGGTGTGAGCCGGTCGAACATCGCCTGGCGTACGGCGCTGACATGGCCCGGCGCGGACCGGCGGAGCATCTCGTAGCCCTCGTCGGTGAGGACCGCGTTCTGGCCGCGCTTGTCGGACGGGCAGTCCTCGCGGCGCACCCAGCCGCTCTTCTCCAGCCGCGCGACGGCATGCGAGAGCCGGGAGCGGGTGATCTTGGCGTCCTTGGCGAGCTCGGTCATCCGCTTCCGGCGGCGGGGCGCCTGGGAGAGCTGGACGAGCAGTCCGTAATAGATGTGCGGCATACCGGCATCGCGCTGCAGCTGGCGGTCGAGGTGGTCCTCCATGAGCGTGGTGGCGTGGAGGTACGCACGCCAGACGCTCTGCTCTTCGTCGGAGAGCCAGCGGGGCTCGCCGGGGGATGCCGTGGTCATGTACTCCACTGTACGACCTTTTCTTGAAAGTTTAACTAGATAGAGCTAAGGTCTCGGGAGATGGGAGCTTGAAGATTAAAGAACCCTTCTTTTTCGAAGAGAGCCAGTAAAAGACCTACCCCGATCAGCAGCGGATGGGGAGTGCCATGACTGTCACCGCGGAGCGCATGCCCGCCCTCTATCTCTCCCACGGCGCACCGCCGCTGGCCGACGACCCGGTCTGGCCCGGCGAACTGGCCGCCTGGTCCGCGCAGTTGCCCCGCCCCCGTGCGATTCTGATGGTCTCCGCGCACTGGGAGGAGGCCCCGCTCGCTCTCGGCGCGACGGAGCCCGTCCCGCTCGTCCACGACTTCTGGGGCTTCCCCGAGCGCTACTACCAGGTGCAGTACGCCGCCCCGGGCGCCCCGGCGCTGGCGGAGAACGTACGCAAACTGCTGCGCGGAGCCGGTACGCCGGTCCAGGACATCCCGGACCGCGGGCTCGACCACGGGGCGTACGTCCCGCTGGTCGAGATGTTCCCCGGTGCCGATATCCCCGTACTCCAGATCTCCATGCCGACGCTGGACCCGCAGAAGCTGATGGACATCGGGCGCAAGCTCGCACCGCTGCGCGACGAGGGCGTCCTGATCGTCGGCAGCGGCTTCTTCACCCACAACCTGGCCGCCCTGCGGCATGCGGGCGGCGGCACCCCCGGCTGGTCGGCGGAGTTCGACGACTGGGGGGACCGGGCACTCCAGGCGCAGGACATCGACGCGCTGCTGGACTTCGAGCGCAAGTCCCCGGCCGGCCGGCTGGCCCACCCGCGCACCGAGCACTTCGCGCCGCTCTTCGTGACGCTCGGCGCCTCGGAGGGCGAGCTGGACCGGGGCCGCAGCGTCATCGACGGATTCTGGATGGGACTCGCGAAGCGGTCGGTGCAGTTCGGCTGAGCTCTGTCCAGGGTCCTGTCACAGGGCCGGCGGGTTCAGCTCGATCGAGCGGAGTGCGGCGGCGAGGGCCGTCGCATCGCCGATGTCCAGTGCGGTGTCCGTGAACTTGATGGTGTGATCGTCGCCGTGCGCCGCCGCCCGTGCGAAGAGCTCCTCGGCGGACGCTGTCGCCGGTGTGTACGGGGCCGGCTCGGCCGGGCCGTACGCGGCGGTGACCGCGGCGCTCGCCGCCCAGGCGGCCTCCAGGCTCGGCACCCACAGTGCGCGGGGGAGCGCGGGCAGCGTGCGCAGCACGGCATTGGGTGCGGTCGCGGCATGCACCAGCATGATCGGTTCGCCGTGCCCGTGCGTGGCATAGCGGTGGGTCGCGGCCCGCACCAGTTCCTCCAGCCGGGCCCGCGCCTCGTCCGGGTCGTCGGTGAACCGCTGCGGCCACACCGGGAACGCGGTGAGCTGCGCCAGCCGGTCCCGGATGCCGCCGCTCTGCTCGGGCACCGGCGGCACGGCGTCCAGCGCGGCCGCGGCGCTCGGTGCGGGCGCCAGCGGTGTCAACGTGGCAAGCGGCTGGTGGCGGGCGGCCCAGTAGCCGAGGCCGTGGGCGAGTTCGGTGATCCGGGGCGCGCTCGACTCGCCGGCGAGCAGAGTGCGTACGGAGTGGCCGACCCGGATCACGGGGTGGGTGGCGCCCGCCGCGATGCCGGGCAGCAGCCGCGGCCACCACTCGGTCAGGACGTCCCGCCAGGGGCGCTCGGCCGTCTCCCGCTCGAAATACACAGTCCAGTCCGCGATCCGGCGCGGGTCGCCCAGGGCCTCGCGCCAGTTCTCCGCGGTCACCCGGGACGCGGTGTCCGGCATGTCCTCCAGCTTGTGGCTGTAGTGGTCGAGCCACCGGTGGACGGCCGGTGCCTGACCGTGCCGGACCAGCGCCTCGACGGCCATCGGGCCGTGATTGCTCAGCCAGCCGTTCCGCTCGGGGCCCGCGGTGTGGAGACGTTCCAGAGCCTCGTCGAGCGTGCCCGTGGTGTCGTCGGTGGCACCGGTGGTGTCGGGTGTGCCGTTCCCGCTGGTTGTGCCGTCCCTGCCGGGTGTGCCGTTCCTGCTCGTCGTGTCGTTCATACGGCAGCACGCTAGGCGCGGCGCCCGCGGTGCGTAACGGGCCGTGGGCCTAGGCCGCGACCGGGCCGAGCCCTAGGACTGCGGCCCCAGCCGCTTCTCGCACCAGGCCACGTCCCAGTACGTGTCGAACTTCCGGCCCACCTCGGCGTACGTACCGACATGGCGGAAACCGAAGCGCTCGTGCAGTCGGGCCGAGGCGTCGTTGGGCTGGGTGATGCCCGCATACGCGCGATGCACGTCCTCGCCGGCGAGCGCCTCGAACAGGGATGAGTAGAGGAGCGTGCCGATGCCGCGGCCGGTGGCCCACGGGGCGCAGTACACGCTCACCTCGACCGAGGTCGCGTACGCCGCCTTGGGACGGAAGGCGCTGCTGGTGGCGTACCCCAGGACCGAGGCGGGGCCGACAATGCGGACATCCTGAGCAACCAGAAGACGGTGCGGGCCGTCTTCAGAATGGGAACGAAGCCACGGCAGCCGCTGTTCGGGTGTAAAGGGGGCCGTATCGAATGTGAGCGCGGTCTCACGTACGTAATGGTTGTAGATGTCCGTGAGCGCCACCAAATCACCTTCGGTGCCCGGCCTGACCTGCACTTCTGTCTGGATGCTCGGCATGCGCGCTCCCTTCGCGGCGGCACAGGGTACTGCATGATCGCGAAAGTGAATGCCATGCATGGGAATTCTGTCCGGATTCCAGTCGTTGTTTCCATCGGATGCAGGGCACCCGAGAGGGTGTCGCGACCTACTCAGCAAGGGAGCACGCATGGCAACCCGTGCCGTCGCCCGACGTTCGTCCGCCACCGGCGGGTCCAGCCGGGCAAGCAGTGTTCGCGCCTCTGGCGGAGAGATCGCCGATCGCGACCTGGTCGGCATGTACCTGGACGAGATCGCGCGTACGCCGCTGCTCGATGCCGCAAAGGAGGTCGAGCTGTCGCAAACCGTCGAGGCGGGTGTTTACGCAGGGCAGATTCTCGACGGTGCGGTGGAGAGCGAAGCCGGTGGAGCCACGCGCGAGGAGCTGGAGGCGCTGGTCGCCGAGGGCGAGCGCGCCAAGGACATATTCATCCGTTCCAACCTTCGGCTCGTCGTTGCCGTCGCCCGCCGCTATCCGCGGGCCGGGCTGCCCCTGCTCGACCTGATCCAGGAGGGCAACGCGGGCCTGGTGCGCGCGGTCGAGAAGTTCGACTACGCCAAGGGCTTCAAGTTCTCCACGTATGCGACGTGGTGGATCCGTCAGGCCATCACCCGTTCCATAGCCGACCAGTCCCGCACGATCCGGCTCCCCGTCCACCTGGTGGAGGAACTCGGCCGGATCCGACGGGTGCAGCGCGAGTTCAACCGTGAGCACGGGCGCGAGCCGGAGCACACGGAGATAGCCGCCGAGCTGGACTCCACGCCGGAGCGCGTGGGCGATGTCCTGGACTGGGCCCGTGACCCGGTCAGCCTCAACATGTCCGTGGACGACGAGGGCGAGACGCAGTTCGGTGATCTGCTGGAGGACACCTCCGCGGTGTCGCCCGAGCAGTCGGTGATGACGCTGCTGCGCAGCGAGGAGCTGGAGGACCTGATCGGCAAGCTCGACAACCGCACCGCATCGATCATCCGTATGCGGTACGGCATCGAGGACGGCCGTGAGCGGACCCTCACCGAGGTGGGCAAGCAGCACGGGCTGACCCGTGAGCGGATTCGCCAGATCGAGAAGCACGCGCTGCTCGAACTGAAGCGAATGGCCCACGACACGGGTTTTGACGCTGCGGCGTGAGCCATCGTCCAGTAACCTCCGAAATAGGTCGCTTCGTGTGACCCCCTGAACTGAGTCCCGGCGCCCACCCCCCCCTGGCGCCGGGGCTCATTCTTTTTGCGCGCTCGGTGGAAGCCGGCCTTCTGTGCGTTCGGTGGCGGCCGGGGCGGTCGTCGTCCGGGCGGTGACGTGTCAGTGTGCTGTCGCGCGGGTCAGCCGGGCGCCCAGATGCCTCAGGTGCTCCACCAGCTGTGGTGGCTCGTGCGCGGTGAACTCGCAGTCCACCAGCGCCAGCCGGAGCGCCACCCACTCCAGCGAGTCCGACAGGACCGCCCGCAGCCGACAGCTGTTCTCGCCGGTCCGCTCCAACGGGCCGATCGAGGTCGGCAGCCGCGCGGACACGAAGTCCGCCGGGGCCGCGAAGCTCACATCGACCGCCAGCTCCGGCTGCCGTCGGGCGATGGAGCCGCTGAGGAACTTTGCCGCATCACCCGTCGGCAGCTCGCGCGGTGTGAACCGGGCCCCGGTCGCGAACGGCTCGCTGACCCGGTCGACCCGGAACGTACGCCAGTCCTCGCGCCCGAGGTCGTACGCGACGAGATACCAGCGCCACCCGGTGCTCACCAGCCGGTACGGCTCGGCCTGCCGCTTCGTCTCGGCGCCGTCGCCCGCACGGTAGGCGAACCGCAGCCGCTCCCGCCCGGTGACCGCCGCCGCCATCACCGTCAGCGTGTGCGGATCGATCGTCGAGCCGTCGCCGCGGGTCAGCGGCATCGTCGCGTTCTGCAGGGTCGAGACCCGGTGCCGCAATCGTGACGGCAGCACCTGCTCCAGCTTCGCCAGAGCCCGTACGGACGCCTCGTCGACCCCCTCGATGGCATGGCCGGCACCCGCCCGCAGGCCCACCGCGATGGCCACCGCCTCCTCGTCGTCGAGGAGCAGCGGCGGCATGGCGGTGCCCGCGACGAGGCGGTAGCCGCCGACCGATCCGCGCGAGGCCTCGACCGGATAGCCGAGCTCGCGGAGCCGGTCGATGTCGCGGCGGATGGTGCGCGGGCTGACGTCGAGCCGCTCGGCGAGCTCGCTGCCCGGCCACTCGCGGGGTGTCTGGAGGAGCGACAGCAGATTCAGCAGTCGTGCCGGGGTGTCGGTCATGGGCTCAGCCTCGTGCCGGGGTGTGGGTCATCTCATCAGGATGCCCACCCATTGGGTCATGAACTGACCTAATGGCTGTTTAGCTTCTTCCTATGACTTCTTCCGCATCTCTGCCGTCCACGGCATCCGGGCCCACGGTGTCCTCGGACCCGTCGGACCGGCGACGCTGGTTCGCCCTCGCCATCGTCATGACCGCGGCCTTCATGGACCTGGTCGACGTCACGATCGTCAACATCGCCATCCCGAGCATCAAGCGCGACACCGGCGCCTCGTTCAGCTCGATCCAGTGGATCACCGCCGGATACGCCCTGGCCTTCGCGGCCGGTCTGATCACCGGCGGCCGGCTCGGCGACATCTACGGCCGCAAGCGGCTCTTCCTCATCGGTATCGGCGGCTTCACGCTGGCCTCCGCGCTCTGCGGCTTCGCCGCGAACCCGGAGATGCTGGTCGCCTCCCGCATCCTTCAGGGCGGCACCGCCGCGCTGATGGTTCCGCAGGTGCTGTCGATCGTGCACGCCACCTTCCCGGCGCACGAGCGCGGCAAGGTCTTCGGTCTCTTCGGCGCGATAGTCGGTCTCGGCGCCGTCTCGGGACCGCTGCTGGGCGCGCTGCTCACCGAGTGGAACATCGCCGGTCTCGAATGGCGGCCGATCTTCCTGATCAACCTGCCGGTCGGCATCGCCGGCCTGATCCTGGGGCGGAAGTTCATCACCGAGTCCAAGGCCCCCAAGGCGCTCCGGCTCGACCTGATCGGTGTCGCCCTGGTGACGCTGGGGATGCTGATGCTGATCTACCCGCTCACCCGCGGGCGCGAGCTGGGCTGGCCGGTCTGGGGCTATGTGTCGATGGTCGGCAGCCTGCTGGTGTTCCTGGTCCTGGTGGTGTTCGAGCGGAAGAAGGCGAGCAAGGACGGTTCGCCGCTGGTCGAGCTGTCGCTGTTCCGGGTCAAGAGCTTCGCGGCGGGCATCGCCGTGCAGCTGACCTTCGGCATCGGCCTCGGCATCTTCTTCCTGGTCTGGACGCTCTACATGCAGATGGGTCTCGGCTGGAGCGAGCTGCGGGCCGGCACGACCGGTATCCCGTTCTCGATTGCCGTCTCGGTCGCCGCCGGGATCTCCGTACAGAAGCTGGTGCCCCGCTTCGGCCGCAAGGTCCTCCAGGCGGGTGCGCTGCTGATGATCGTCGGTCTGCTCCTCTACATCTGGGAGTCCGACCGGTACGGCATGGGCATCACGTCCTGGCAGATGGTCCTGCCGCTGGTGGTCATGGGCACCGGCATGGGCCTGATCGTGGCCCCGCTGACGGAAGCGGTGCTGTCCGAGGTGCCGAAGGAGCACTCGGGTTCGGCCTCCGGGCTGATCAACACCGTGCAGCAGATGGGCAATGCGCTCGGGCTCGGACTGGTCTCGGTCGTCTTCTTCGGCTCGATCGGCGACCGGCTGGCGCCGCAGGAGGTGGGCCCGGCGTTCGCGGAGGCGTTCCAGCACTCGCTCTGGTGGGTGGCCGGGGTGCTCGCAGTGATCTTCCTGGTGATGTTCGCGCTGCCCGCGCGGCCGCGGCAGCACGTGGAGGATGGCGACGAGGTCATGGACACCGAGCCCGAGGTCGAGCTCGGCAAGGAGCCCGCGCTGACGCCGTGATGCCCTGAAGCGCGACGGTGCCCGCACCCCTCGGGGGTGCGGGCACCTGCGTGTGCGGGTGCGAGCGTGGGCCCCCGCCCCCCACGGTCAGCAGATGCGTGTACGGCTCTCCATGGCTCCGCGTGCGGCGTCCTCGTCGCCGTACACCTCGCACATGTGGCGGCCGTCCGGCGTGGCCGTGTGCTCGACCTCCCACAGGCTCGTCTCGCTGCCGTCGAGGAGCAGGAAGGCATGCTCGTAGAGCGTGAATCCGGCGTCCCGCCCGTCCACCCGGCACTGTCGGCCGAAGACCTGGGTGATGTGGTGGGCGAAGGCGGCGCGCAGCAGCCGGGCGGTCTCCTCGCCGGGGCCGTCGCTGTTCTCCGCGCGGCGCAGGACGCGGCGGGCATGGTCGGCGGAATTGTCCGGGGCGTACATCCGGGGCAGCGGGACCGGGGGAGCCGCCATCAGAACCGTGAGTAGCTCCAGGTCGGCGTGCGGCCCGTCGTCCCCGAACACCGGGACCTCACCGAAGCCGCCGGCCAGCCGGGCGGCGGCGATCTGGATATCGGCCTCGTCGTCGTACAGCTCGTGGTGCCGGAGGTCGGGCTCCGTCCCCGGCCGCGGGTCCCTCGTGCTCCGTGGACCGCCGTGCACCAGCTCCCACAGGGTGAAGGGGGTGCCGTCGGACAGCAGATACGTATGCCGGTAGGTCTCGCGGTGAAGTACGGAACTGTGGTGCGAGGAGTGCAGGGAACTGCTGTGGGCGAGCGCGGTACCGAGTCTCTCGACCGTACTGTCGGGCAGGTCGAAAGAGTTGAGTGCCCGTCGCAGGAGTCGCTCGAGGTGCTGCTCGGTTGTCTCGTACGGATCGCTCAAGGTGCTGTCTCCAGGCCGTCGCCGCGTGTTACTTGGTGCGTGCTTAACGTAGTCCCTGGGTCCGACATCGTGACCGGGGTTCAGGAAAACGTATGACACACGCAGATGGTTCCTGGCGGTTCGTCCGAACTTCCTTACCCGGGAGGCGAGTCGGGGTCCGGGTGGCTGTGCGGCGACGGCCGTGAGGGGTTCCCACGAGCGCCGTAGAGATCGCTGTACGCGGGACAGCTGCTGCCGCCGGGGCGGCCGTTGACGCTCCGAGCTGCCCGGACGGCCTTCACGATGGCACGGGTCAGGGTGTCCGCACCGGCCGCCAGCAGGTCGTTGAGCGCGATCGGGTTCTGCGGATCCAGCGGCCGGGCGCCGGTGGCCAGCGCGAAAACGGTGTCCCCGTCGGTCAGCAGATGTACGGGGCGGACGGCGCGCGCCAGTCCGTCGTGCGCCGTACCCGCGAGCTTCTGCGCCTGGGCCCGGGTGAGATCGGCGTCCGTGGCGACGACGGCGAGTGTGGTGTTGAGCGGGGGCCGCGTGTTCGCCTCCCGCGCCTCGGCCAGGCGCTGCTGCGCCGCCAGGTGGACCTCGGGCGCGGGGTACACCGGCGGTTCCGCGACGCCGTACTCCCCGTACAGCACTCCGGTACGCGGATCGACGACCGAGCCTGCCGCGTTCACCACGACGAGCGCGCCCACCGTGATCCCGGACGCCAGCCGCACGCTCGCTGTGCCCACCCCGCCCTTGAGCTGCCCGGCGACCGCGCCCGTACCGGCGCCGACACCTCCCTCGACGACCGGCGCCCCCGGCTCCGTACCCGCCGCGTCCTCCACCGCCGCGCGGCCGGTCGAGGCGTCCGGGCGGGCCCGCCAGTCACCGCCCCGCCCCAGGTCGAAGATGCATGCGGCAGGGACCACCGGCACCACGTGCGCCGGATCGGGGCCGACCCGCACCCCGCGCCCCTGTTCCTCCAGCCAGGCCATCACGCCGGACGCCGCATCCAGGCCGTACGCGCTGCCGCCCGTCAGGACGACGGCATCCACGCGCTGCACCAGATTGCGCGGATCGAGCGCGTCCGTCTCCCGGGTGCCGGGGCCGCCGCCGCGTACGTCGACGGCCGCGATCGCACCGCCCTCGGGGGCGAGGACCACGGTGGTGCCGCTCAGTGCGCCCGCGCCCGTCACCTGCGCATGGCCGACGCGCAGCCCGGTGACATCGGTCAGTGCGTCGAGCGGCCCGGTGATATCGGCCGACGCGTCGAGCGGCCCGGACGATGTGGGCGATGTGCGCTGCGCGACGGAGAGGTCTGCCGGCTTCCGTGGTTCTTCCGTCATTGCGTGCTCCTCACTGGATTCACCACTCACGACGTGCCACTTGCGACTCATCGCTCACCGCCCCGTGCGCTCATCCCGTCACAGCGGGCCGTCGGGACAGCATCACCCCCACGGTCACGGTCGCCGCTGCCACCAGGCCGGCCGCGAGAACCGCCCACCCCCCGGCGAACGTACAGGCCAGGATGGCCAGCGCGGCCACAGGGAGCGACAGTTGCTCCGCGAGATCGCGTTTGAAGTGGCGGGTGTGCAGCGCCCACACCGTCAGCAGGAAGAGTGCGGAGGGCACGGTCACCGCGGCGGCGGCCACCGTGTCCGAGACATGGGCCTTGCCCACGGCCTCCTCCACCGCGACCTCGATGCCCGAGCCGATCGCGGCCGCGGAGCCGAGGATCAGGTAGTGCCCGTATCCCCAGACGAACGCTTCCCTGCTGCCGCGGAGGTAGTCATGGATCGGCACGGCGAAATAGATCCACCAGGCGGAGAAGACGATCAGAAGCCCGCCCGCGGCGATCGGCAGCAGCTCACCGAGCGCTTGGTGTTCGTCCACCGCCTCCTGGACCGCGACCGTGGCCGCCGCGATCGTCTCGCCCAGCACGATGATCGTGAACAGGCCGTACCGCTCACCGATATGGCGCGGATGCCAGCTCGTCGCGCGGTCGCGCTCGGCGATCGCCGGAACGGACATCTCGGCGAGCGCGAGCACGACGAAGACGGCGGCACGCGCCCAGCCCGTGTCGTCGGTCAGCAGGAGCATGCCGATCCAGCCCAGCTGCACCATGGTGATCCCGATGGCGTACCGCAGCGCGACGCGCCGCTCGGCGCCCCGGGTGCAGTACGCGGCGCGCAGCCACTGGCTGGTGAGGGCGAGCCGCATCACGACGTAGCCGACGACGCCGATTGTCCAGTCGCCCGCGTCGAAGGCGCGCGGCACCCCGGCGGCGAAGATGAGCACACCGGTGATCTGGACGAACGTGACCACGCGGTACAGCGGGTCGTCGGTGTCGTAGGCCGAGGCGAACCAGGTGAAGTTGACCCAGGCCCACCAGATCGCGAAGAAGACAGCCGCGTAGCTGACGATTCCGGTGGCGGCGTGGCCCTCGGCGACGGCGTGCAGCAGCCGCCCGCCGGCCTGCGCCACGGCGACGACGAAGCAGAGGTCGAAGAAGAGTTCCAGCGGGGTCGACGCGCGATGTCTCTCAGTGCGGCTGCGGGCAGTCATTCCGGGCATGGGGACCAGCAGACCAGACGAGGATCGGCGGCGCACAGGGGGGCGCGCCCCGACGCGGGTCGGGAAAATCTTGTGAAAGCATTCACAAGCGCTAAGGGTCCAAAGCCCTCGGAGAAACCACAGGTCAGCGCGGTGATGTCGGACCGGGTCCGATATCTGACGGGACCTTGGGCCCTTCGGCAGGGACCATTGCGGGCCCGGGACTGCGGAAATCGGGAGTGCAATGGACGCAGCGGCAATGAGGCGCACGGACGATCTCGGAAGGTGCGGGCCATGACGGCGACTGCGGCAGAGGTGACGACGGACAGCGGGGCCTGGGACGGCTTCAGGGGCGGGCTGTGGCGCGACGCCATCGACGTCCGCGACTTCGTCCAACAGAACTACACCCCGTACGAGGGCGACAGTTCCTTCCTCACCGGCCCCACCGCCCGGACAACCGCGGTCTGGGAGAAGCTCCTTGCGATGTTCCCGGACGAGATCGCCCGCGGTGTTCACGACGTGGACGTGAAGACCCCGTCCCGGATCGACGCCTTCGAGCCCGGCTACATCGACGCCGACCGCGATCTGATCGTCGGCCTCCAGACGAATGCCCCGCTCAAGCGCGCGATCATGCCGAACGGGGGCTGGCGGATGGTCGAGGGCGCGCTGAACGCGTACGGCTACGAGGCCGACTCCGAGGTCAGGGAGATCTACACCCGTCTGCGCAAGACCCACAACGAGGGGGTCTTCGACGCGTACACACCCGAAATCCGGGCCTGCCGCTCCTCCGGCATCATCACCGGACTGCCGGACGCCTACGGCCGCGGCCGCATCATCGGCGACTACCGCCGCGTCGCCCTCTACGGCGTCGACCGGCTGATCGCAGCCAAGGAGGCCGACAGGGCCGCCCTCGGCGAGCAGTGGCCGACCGAGCACGTCATCAGGGACCGCGAGGAGACCACTGAGCAGATCAAGGCCCTGAACGAGCTCAAGGCGATGGCGATGTCGTACGGCCACGACATCTCCGGGCCCGCCCGCACCGGCCGTGAAGCCGTGCAGTGGCTGTACTTCGGCTACCTCGGTGCCGTGAAGGAGCAGAACGGTGCGGCCATGTCGATCGGCCGCATCGACAACTTCCTCGACATCTACCTCCGGCGCGACATCGAGCGCGGACTCATCACGGAGGAGCGGGCACAGGAGCTCATCGACGACTTCGTCATCAAGCTCCGTATCGTCCGCTTCCTGCGCACCCCGGAGTACAACGAGCTGTACTCCGGCGACCCGACCTGGGTCACCTGGTCGATGGCCGGCATCGGTGAGGACGGCCGCCCGCTCGTCTCCCGTACGACCTTTCGGGCCCTGCAGACCCTCTACAACCTGGGCCCGGCCCCCGAGCCGAACCTCACGGTTTTCTGGTCGCAGCGACTCCCCGCCGGATTCAAGGAGTTCGCCTCGAAGGTCGCCATCGACACCTCGGCGCTCCAGTTCGAGTCGGACGAGCTGATGCGCCCGAAGTACGGCGACGACACGGCGATCGCCTGCTGCGTCTCCGCGATGGCGGTGGGCAAGCAGATGCAGTTCTTCGGCGCCCGTGTGAACGTCGCCAAGGCGCTGCTGTACGCGATCAACGGCGGCCGTGACGAGAGGACGGGCAAGCTCGTGGTGAGCGGCTTCGAGCCGGTCACCGACGAGTACCTCGACCACGCGACCGTCGCCGAGCGGTACGACGCGATGCTCGACTGGCTGGCCAGGACGTATGTGCACGCGCTCGATGTCATCCACTACATGCATGACAAGTACGCGTATGAGCGCCTGGAGATGGCCCTCCACGACCGGGAGATCCTGCGCACCATGGCCTGCGGCATCGCAGGTCTGTCGGTCGCCGCCGACTCGCTCTCCGCCATCAAGCACGCCCGGGTCAGGGTGATCCGGGACGAGACGGGTCTCGCGACGGACTACGAGATCGAGGGCGACTACCCTGCGTACGGCAACAACGACGACCGTGCCGACGCCATCGCCCGCGGCATCGTCCACGACTTCATGGAGAAGGTCCGCAAGCACCCGACGTACCGGGGCGCGGCGCACACCCAGTCGGTGCTGACCATCACCTCCAACGTCGTCTACGGCAAGAAGACCGGCAACACCCCCGACGGCCGCCGCTCCGGCGCCCCGTTCGCCCCGGGTGCCAACCCGATGAACGGGCGCGACGAGCACGGCTACATCGCCTCCGCACTGTCGGTCGCCAAGCTGCCGTACGACGACGCCGAGGACGGCATCTCGCTGACCAACACCATCACGCCGGACGCACTCGGCCGCACCCCCGAGGAGCGGATCCGGAACCTCGCCGGCGTTCTGGACGGATTCATGGCGAGCGGCGGCTTCCACATGAACGTCAACGTGCTCGACAGGGCGACTCTGGAAGACGCCATGGAGCACCCGGAGCACTACCCGCAGCTGACCATCCGGGTCTCCGGATACGCGGTCAACTTCGTGCGGCTGACCCGCGAGCAGCAGCTCGACGTCATCAACCGCACTTTCCACGGCTCGCTCTGATCCTCCCCGATCGTTCCGAGCCCCCTGAACCGCGCGGCGTCGGGAGCCCATCCCCCGTAGGGCCCCGGCGCCGCGCGCTCCGCACCCGTCGCGCCCGGCCACCGAACGCCCCGCCCGCACAGGAGGCCCTGCCATGGCCCCACCTATCGACAACATCGACAACATCGGCGACATCGACAACATCGACAACATCGACAACATCGGCACCTCCGTCACTCCGGCGGGTGCGGCCACCCGTCGGCCGGTCTCCGGAGCGGTCCACTCCTGGGACCTGTCGACTGGCGTCGACGGCCCCGGCACCCGCTTCGTCGCCTTCCTGGCCGGCTGTCCACTGACTTGCCTCTACTGCCACAACGTCGACACCCTGCGGATGCGTAGCGGCACCCGGATGTCGGTGGAGGACCTCGTTGCCGAAGCGGGCAAGTACACGACGTTCATCCGGGCCGCGAGCGGCGGCGCCACCATCAGCGGCGGCGAACCACTGCTGCAGCCGGTCTTCGCCGGTGAGCTCTTCCACCGCTTCAAGCACGGGCTGGGGCTGCACACCGCCCTGGACACCTCCGGCTTCCTGGGCGCCCGCGCCACCGACGCCCTGCTGCGCGACGTCGATCTGGTCCTGCTCGACATCAAGTCCTGGGACCGGGCCACGTACCGCAAGGTCACCGGCCGACCGCTGGAGCCGACCCTGGACTTCGCCCGCCGCCTCGCCGACCTCGGCAAAGAGGTGCACGTCCGCTTCGTACTGGTGCCGGGACTGACCGACGACCCGGCCAACGTCGACGGTGTCGCCTCCTTCGCCGCCTCCCTCGGCAATGTCTCCCGTGTCGATGTCCTCCCCTTCCACAAGCTCGGCGAGGCGAAGTGGCAGGCGCTGGGCAAGCCCTTCACCCTGCACGACACCCCGTCACCCACCCCCGAGCAGACCGCCTCGGCCTGCGAGATCTTCACGTCCCACGGACTGCGGGCCGTCTGACGCACTGCGAGCCGTCCGACGGGCTTCGAGCCGGTCGGACGAACGGGCTCACCCCACCGAGCCGTAAAACAGGACCAACTACCCCATACGGCCCTACGGTGACGGGGTGGCCGAGCCACCAGACGCCTCCGTCGCGCAGCCCGCCCCCGGTGCACACACTGGCTCCGCCGGAGTGCCCGCCGCCCCCCGGGCCACCGGGCCCCGGGCTGCCGCGCCCCGGTCCGTCACCGCCCTCGCGACCGCGGCCGGCGTCATCGTCTCCGCCCTGCTGATCCTCGCGATCGTGTTCGGCAGCCGGCTTCTGGAGAACTTCGACTCCGCCCTTCTCCCGTACGCCGTCGCCACCGTCTTCCTCGCCTACCGCTACACGGTCTGGGTCTCCGCGCCCGGTGCCCGGCGCCTGTTCAAGCAGGGGTGGCGGAGCTTCTTCTCCGTGGCCAACTTCCGCCGGGCCCCCACCGCCCTGCCCAGGATGATCGCCACCTATCCGGGATTCCAGAAATTCCTCGGCGCCCGCTCCCACGCCCGCTGGGCCGCCCACCAACTGATCTTCTGGGGCTGCATCCTCGCCTCCCTGATCACCTTCCCGCTGACCTGGGGCTGGTTCACCTTCACCTCCGCCTCCGCCTCCGCCTCCGCCTCCGCCTCCGCCTCCGCCTCCGCCTCCGGCTCCGCCTCCGCCTCCGCCTCCGGCTCCGCCTCCGCCTCCGGCTCCGCCTCCGCCTCCGCCTCCGGCTCCGCCTCCGCCTCCGCCTCCGCCTCCGGCTCCGCCTCCGCCTCCGCCTCCGGCTCCGCCTCCGCCTCCGCCTCCGGCTCCGCCTCCGCCTCCGCCTCCGGCTCCGCCTCCGGCTCGGGCCCCGGCTACGAGATGCGCATCTGGGGCTTCAAGATCATCGGCTTCGATTCCCTGGACATCCTGGGCTGGCTGATGTTCCACGGCCTGGACATCGCCGCCGTGCTCGTCATCCCCAGCGCCTCGTACTTCCTCTGGCGGCGGATGAAGGACCGCGGCGCCATCACCGGCCAGCGCTTCGCCTATGACATGGTGCCGCTGATCGCCCGGTCGCCGTTCGGTTCGACGACGGCACCCTCGTCGGCTACTCCGCGATCTGTACCCATCTCGCCTGCGCCGTGCTCTGGCGCAAGGACCGCGGCCCCGAGGGCGAGCTGTACTGCCCCTGCCACGAGGGCATCTTCGACGCCGGCACCGGCGAGGTCACTGCCGGGCCACTGCCCCGTGCCCTGCCCAAGGTGGTGCTCACCGAGCAGACCGACGGCAGCATCTGGGCGGTCGGCACGACCCGCTCGGGCGAGAGCATCGAGCACGGCCTGTGGCTCGACCCGAAGGATCGCTGACCACGGCCGTACCCTTGACATATGAGCACCGCCCCCGCCCCCGGCCCGCGCGATTCGAAGACGACCCAGCCGGAACAGACGAAACCCAAACCGGCTCTGATCTTCGACGATCCGCTGGACCAGCAGTCCGCGGACGATACGGACCGGGGGTGGGGCGAGCGGGCCCCGGCCGGCGGCAGCGCCGCCGATCTGGCGCGCTTTCTCGACGAGAAGCCGCCCCACCACATCTGAGCCCCCGCTCCGTGGTGGTCCGACGACGCTGCCTGCCGGTCTTCCTGCCGCGCGTCCCGCTACTGGTCGTGACCTCGGCCGGGGTCCTGCCCGAGGGGCCCGGCGCCCGGGCCGCCGCGCTGTGAGACGAGGGCGTCTCGGATCTCCTTCAGCACCTCCAGCTCGCTGACCTCCAGCGTCTCCTGCACGCCCTCCTTCGCGGCCTGCATGGCCGCCCGCCTGGCAAGGTACTTGGCCATGGGCAGCACCATCAGGAAGTAGACGACGGCCGCCGTGATCACAAAGCTGAGAGTGGCGCTGAGCACCGAGCCCCACAGGGTCCGGATGCCCTCGGTCGTCTCGCCCGTCTTCGGGTCCGTGACGCAGGGCCCCTTGAGGCAGGAGCTGTAGCTTTCCAGGTCCTTGGTGCCGAACGCACCGACCAGGGCGCTGATGACGCCCTTGACGACAGCGTTCACTATCTGTGTGAACGCGGCGCCGATGACGACGGCGATCGCCAGGTCGATCACGTTGCCGCGCAGCAGGAAGGCTTTGAACCCTTCCAGCAGACTGACCTTCTTCTTCTCGCTCACGGGTGAGCGTTTCTTCACATGTGCCGTAGGCGGAGCAAACTTCTCCGCAACTTACGGCAGTAAGCGATGGAACCTCCCGATCTGCGCCTTTGGTCAGGTGACGTGACAGTTCATCAGTACGAATCAGCACAGGGTCACCGCCAGCCTGGCCGAGATACCCGCACCGGCCAGCGATGTGGCCGTGCCCCGGGGGACTGACAGCACGATCAGCGCACCGTCCTCCGCGGGGCCTTCGGTCGAGGGCTGCGGTACATCTGCCACCCGCGCGCCCTTCGCCAGCACCCGGGCATCGGCTCCGGCCCCTTCGGCGGCGATCACGTCGACGCGGTCCCCCGGCCGTAACAGCCGCACCGTCCCCGCATCCGCGATCCGGACCGGCGCGGACACCAAGGGGACCGGCCGCCGCGCCCGCTCCGGCGCCGACCCGGCCGTACCCCCCGCCCCTGCCCCATGCGCCGCGTCGCCGCCCGCGCCGCTCCCGCCCAGACCCGTCGCGGCCAGCGCGGCAGCCGTCAGGGCCAGCCCGGCGGCCAGCGCGTGGCGCTGCCGCCACAGAGCCCGCCGCAGCCGGTGCCCACCGCCTCCGCGTACCCGCAACGGTTCGAACGCGGGCACACCACAGGGCGGGGGAGCCGACGCCGGAGGTCCTGGAGCCATGGCCGGAGCGGATCGTTCAGAGGGCACACACGGGGACGACGGGGACGACTGGGACGACGTGAACGACTGGGACGACGCGAACATGGCCAACACCACCTGCCGTGAGGAGTTTCGGACGAACACCCCTCACGATCCACCTGCCACGAGTTTCCCGCCGAAGCCTGTGGACGGCCCCGGCGTTGTGGAAAAGCCCGTCACCCACCCACGCCGCAACCGTCACCCACCCCGCTAAGGAAGCTCGATCCCCGTCTCGAGCCCGTCCAGCGCATGCGAGCACGGGCAGTCGCGGTCCGTCTCCGCAGGCAGCGCGGCCACCACGTCGAAGAGCACCGCGCGCAGCCGGTCCACGTTGGCCGCGAACACCTTCAGTACCTCCCCGTGCGAGACGCCCTCCCCGGCCTCCGCGCCCGCGTCGAGGTCCGTCACCAGCGTCATCGTTGTGTAGCAGAGGCCCAGTTCGCGGGCGAGGACCGCCTCCGGGTGCCCGGTCATCCCGACCACCGACCAGCCCATAGCCGCATGCCAGCGCGATTCAGCCCGGGTCGAGAAGCGCGGCCCCTCGACCACCACCAGCGTCCCCCCGTCCACCGGCTCCCAGCTCTTCGCGCGAGCCGCCGCCAGCGCGGCCCTGCGCCCATCGGGGCAGTACGGATCGGCGAAGCCCAGATGCAGGACGTTCGGCTCCGCGCCATCGGCCCGGATCTCCCCGTCGTAGTACGTCTGCGTCCGGGCCTTGGTGCGGTCCACCAACTGGTCGGGCACGAGCAGGGTGCCCGGCCCGTACTCCGGACGCAGGCCGCCCACCGCGCACGGGCCGAGCACCTGGCGTACGCCGACGGAGCGCAGCGCCCACAGGTTGGCCCGGTAGTTGATGCGGTGCGGCGGCAGATGGTGGCCGCGTCCATGGCGGGGCAGGAAGGCGACCCGGCGGCCGCCGACCTTGCCGAGGAACAGGGAGTCGCTCGGCTGTCCGTACGGGGTGTCCACACGCACCTCCGTGACGTCCTCCAGGAAGGAGTACAAGCCCGAGCCGCCGATGACACCGATCTCTGCGTTCGCCATGCGATCACACTAGCGGCGCGGGAAAACGCCGAGGACCCCGCCGAACGGATCGGTGGGGTCCTCGGGGAAGTGCGGTTCGGCTCAGGCGGCCGACGTGCCACTCGTCGAGGACGACGAGGAGGACGAGGAAGAAGAAGACGCAGCGGACGAGGAGGAAGCGGACGACTTCGTGTCCGAACCCGACCCCGTCGACGACGAATCGGACGAAGCGGAACCGGACGCCTTCGCCGAGGCCGGCGTGCTGCTCGACGAGGAGCCACGGCTGTCGTTCCGGTAGAAACCGGAACCCTTGAAGACAATGCCGACCGCCGAGAACACCTTCTTCAGGCGTCCTTCGCAGCTCGGGCACACGGTCAGGGCATCATCGGTGAACTTCTGCACCGCCTCGAGGCCCTCGCCACATTCGGTGCACTGGTACTGATAGGTCGGCACTTGTCTTCCTCCTGGCACTCTCACTCGATGAGTGCTAACAGTCGTCAATGGTAGCTGCTACGGGCCGCTGTTTGCAGTAATGCCTGTCACCTGCCCGGAGGGCAGCGGTCAGGGCTTGGCCGTCATGAGGGCCGCCGGCCTGAGTGAAAAGCTGCCACATTATGTGGCGGAGGAGTCACAGTGACGTATTCCGCTGATGCTGATGCGAGCGCATGAATCGTCACTCTCCGGCCGCGACAGGATCGCGGTGAACCGCGCCGCGTGCGGCCGTGATGGTCGCGCGGGCCGGTGTCAGTCTCGAGCGCAGTGCCACCAGGGTGACCAGCGCCAGCACAGTCCCCACCAGCGGCACCACAAAACCGGTGCTCGCGCCGTGGGCGTCGGCGAGCCGCCCGGCGACCGTCACCGCGGCCGCCTGGCCGAGGGCGACCGAGCTCGTCAGCCAGGTGAACGCCTCGGTCCGTGCGGACCCCGGCACCAGCGCCTCGACCAGCGTGTAGCCGCTGATCAAGGCCGGGGCGATGGAGAGTCCGACCAGCAGTCCGAGCCCGGCCAGCAGGGGCACGGAGTGCACGGCCCACAGTCCGGACGCGGTCAGGGTCAGGGCCGCGTATCCGACGATCAGACGCCGCCGCGGCCCGCTCTTCCAGGCGACGGCGCCGCAGGCGATCCCGGCCAGCATGTTGCCGGCCGCGAAGACCCCGTACAACAGACCGTTCGCCCCGGGCCGGCCGATCTCCTCGGCGAAGGCGGTCAGCGAGACCTGCATGCCGCCGAAGACTGCGCCGATGCCCAGGAAGGCCACCGCGAGCACCCGCACACCCGGTACGGACAGAGCGGACGCATGTTGCTGGGAGGTGCCGGACTCGGTGCTGCGCACCGTGGGCTGCGTGCGGCGCTGTGCGGCGAAGAGCAGTCCGCCGACCAGGGTCAGCCCGGCCTCCGTGATCAGGCCGGCCGCCGGGTGCACTCCCGTGCACAGTGCGGTGGTGAGCACCGGGCCGATGACGAAGGTGAACTCGTCCGTCACCGATTCGAAGGCGGCCGCGGTGGACATCAGCGGTGAGGCCTTGCGGCCCGGTGCCGCGCCCAGTACGGCCGCCCAGCGGGCCCGTACCATCGGCCCGATCTGCGGAACGGACGCACCGGTCGGCACGGCCGCCGCGAACAGGGCCCACAGGGGCGCGTCCGCCAGCGCCAGCGCCGTCAGCGCCGATACGGACGCCGCGTGCACCAGGACACCGGGCAGCAGCACGGCGCGCTGGCCGAAACGGTCGGCGAGCTTGCCGGTCTGCGGTGCGAACAGGGCCATGGAGACACCGGTCACGGCGGCGACGGAGCCCGCGCTGCCGTAAGAGCCGGTGGTGTGCTGAACCAGTAGCACGATGCCGATCGTCAGCATCGCGAAGGGCTGCCGTGCGGCGAAGCCCGGCAGGAGAAACGTCCACGCACCAGGGGTGCGCAGCAACTGCCCGTAACCGGGGCGGTCGGAGACCGTGGACGCCACGGTCCATGCCTTTCTGCCGCCTGGTGGCCGAGCTCCCGCAGATCCGGGCCGGCACAGGTGGTGCGGGCTCGTGCGGGTGCTGCCGAGAGCTGTCCTCTTCGCGCGGAACTGCGGTAGATGCCGGGCGCTCAGCAGAGGCGGAGGACGCCACGACCGCCATACGGTCGCGCCAGCTCTGCATCAGGCAGAGTTGGTCGTTCGGGTTGGTCGATCGGGTTGGCCGACCCCACTGTGGAGGCCGATCAGGTTTCCTTCATGATACAGGCGGACGTCTTTGCACACCTCTGATTGTGCGCAAGGACGTCCGCCCCCGCCTCGGATCGACAGTGCGCAGCCCCCGCGGCCCTCTCAGCGGTGCGCTTTCGGCCCGTCGGCCTTCCCCAGCTTCTTCACGGCCTTCAGCGCGTGCGCCACATCATGTGCCACATGGGGCCCGGCGAGGCCCTTGCCACCGCTGCCGCTCGTCCCCAGCCAGCCCGCGAGCTTGCCGCCTTCGCCGACCGCGCGCAGCCGTTCCTCCGCCGCGTCGCGTACCGGGTCGGTGGTGACCACCAGCAGTTCGTCGCCGCGCCGCAGTACGGTCGAAGGCGCCGGTACGAAGCTCTTCTGGTCCCGTACGACCAGGGTGACCGCGGCCCCGGCGGGCAGTCGCAGCTCCCCGACCTCCACGCCGTGCATCTTCGACTTCCCGGGGATCGCCACCGACAGCAGATGGCCGCGCAGCCGCTCCAGCGGCGCCGACTCGATGCCCAGGTCGGCGGCCTCGGCCGGATCGTCGGCGATCTTCAGGGCCTTCGCCATCCAGGGCAGGGTCGGCCCCTGGATGAGGGTGTACACGACGACGAGCACGAAGACGATGTTGAAGACCCGGGTGGAGCCCTCGATTCCGGACACCATCGGAATGGTCGCCAGGATGATGGGTACGGCGCCGCGCAGCCCCGCCCAGGACATGAACGCCTTCTCCTGCCAGGGCAGCCGGAACGGCGCCAGCGAGATGAAGACCTCCAGCGGACGCGCCACCACGGTCAGTACCAGTCCCACGATGACCGCGGGCCAGAAGTCGTCGTACAGATCGTGCGGGGTGACCAGGAGTCCGAGCAGCACGAACATGCCGATCTGGGCCAGCCAGCCGAGCCCGTCGGCGAAGCCGCGGGTGGCGGGCCAGTGCGGCAGTTTGGCGTTGCCGAGGATCATCGCGGCCAGATAGACGGCGAGGAAGCCACTGCCGTGGGCCAGGGCGCCTGCCGCGTACGCGGACACCGCGATCGCCATCACGGCGATCGGATACAGACCGGACGCGGGCAGTGCCACATGGCGCAGACCGAACGAGCCGAGCCAGCCGACGGCGAGACCGACGGCCGCACCGATCGCGAGTTCCAGGGCTATCTCGCCGACCAGTACGTACCAGCTCTCCACCGGTCCCCTGGTCGAGAAGGCCACCACGAGGATCACGACGGGCGCGTCGTTGAAGCCGGACTCGGCCTCCAGTACTCCGGTGACCCGGGCGGGCAGCGGCACCTTGCGCAGCACGGAGAAGACCGCGGCGGCGTCCGTCGACGAGACGACCGCGCCGATGATCAGCGACTGCCGCCAGTCCAGGCCGACCAGGTAGTGCGCCCCGGCCGCGGTGACGCCGACGCTCACCGCGACGCCGACGATCGAGAGCATCGCGGCAGCCGGCAGCGCGGGTTTGATCTCTTTCCACTTCGTGCCCAGGCCACCCTCGGCAAGGATCACGACAAGTGCGGCATAGCCGATCACCTGGGTCAGTTCCGCATTGTCGAACTTGACGTCGAAGATGCCGTCCTGCCCTATGGCGATCCCGATGCCGAGGTACAGGAGCAGGCTGGGGAGCCCGCTGCGGGACGAGATGCGTACCGCCGCCACGGCGACGAGCAGGACGAGTGAGCAGACGAGCAGGAGTTCGTTGAGCGTGTGGACAGTCAGTGGCCGTTCCTTCCCTGCGTACGCCTGCCGGATTCGACCCTCGGCATCGGCCGTTGACGGTCGGTACTTCGTTACCTTACCTAATCTTTAACGTTTTCTTGACGCGCTCGATCGTTCGTACGATCGCTGCGCAATGCGAACCATGCCGATGCCGCGTCAGAGCCGCCCAGGCGCTGCGCCTATGGTTGCTCCTGCACTCCCAGGACCACCTGCCCCTCGAAGGACAGCGATGCCCGCCAACACAACCGCCTCTTCCGGCACCACCGGTTCCGCCGGTGGGAAGACCGGCAGGAAGAAGGGGCGACGTGCCCGCCTGATCGTGATCGTTCTGGTGCTGGCGCTTGTCGCGGGTATCGGTTACGGCGCGTTCTGGTCCGTATCGACCGTGCGGGCCTCGTACCCGCAGACGACTGGTTCCATCAAGCTCGACGGCCTCGACGGCAACGTCGACGTCAAGCGCGACAGCTACGGAATCCCGCAGCTGTACGCGGACTCCGATGCCGACCTGTTCCGCGCCCAGGGCTTCGTGCAGGCGCAGGACCGCTTCTGGGAGATGGACGTCCGCCGTCATATGACGGCAGGTCGGCTCTCCGAGATGTTCGGCTCCGGACAGGTCGAGACGGACTCCTTCCTGCGCACGCTCGGCTGGCACGAGGTCGCGCAGGAGGAGTACGACAACGTCCTGTCCGCGGAGACCAAGAAGAACCTCCAGGCGTACGCGGACGGCGTGAACGCCTACCTCAAGGGGCGCGACGGCAAGGACATCTCCGTCGAGTACGCCGCCCTCGGCTTCACCAACGACTACAAGCCGACCGAGTGGACCCCGGTCGACTCGGTCGCCTGGCTCAAGGCCATGGCCTGGGACCTGCGCGGCAACATGCAGGAGGAGATCGACCGCTCGCTGATGAGCAGCAGGCTCGACGCGAAGCAGATCGAGGACCTCTACCCGCCCTATCCGTACGACAAGCACAAGCCGATCGTCAGCGGGGGCGCGATCTCCCCGGTCACCGGGATGTTCGACCCGGACGCGACACCGTCCGGCAACGTCGGCTCGGACACCGTGGTGGGCGCCACCGAGGGCCTGAACGCCCAGCTCTCCTCGCTCTCCGACACCCTCGACCAGATCCCGGCACTGCTCGGCCCGAACGGCAACGGCATCGGCTCCAACTCCTGGGTGGTCTCCGGCGACTACACGACGACCGGTAAGCCGCTGCTCGCCAACGACCCGCATCTGGCGCCGCAACTGCCCTCGCTCTGGTACCAGATGGGGCTGCACTGCCGCGAGATCACGAAGACCTGCCAGTACGACACCGCGGGCTACACCTTCGCCGGGATGCCCGGCGTGATAATCGGTCACAACCAGGACATCGCCTGGGGCTTCACCAACCTCGGCGCGGACGTCACCGACCTCTTCCTGGAGAAGGTCTCCGGCGACGGTTACCTGTACGACGGCAAGGTCAAGCCCTTCACCGTCCGCGAGGAGACCATCAAGGTCGCGGGCGGCAAGAGTCGGCACATCACCGTCCGCGAGACCAACAACGGTCCGCTGGTCTCCGACCGCAGCAGCGAAATGGAGAAGGTCGGCCAGAAGGCCCCCGTCGGCAACTCGGCCCCGGACCGGGCCGACGGTTACGCGGTCGCCCTGAAGTGGACCGCTCTGGAACCCGGCAAGTCCATGGACGCGGTCTTCGAGCTCAACCGGGCCAAGGACTTCAAGACCTTCCGGGCGGCGGCCGAGCACTTCGAGGTTCCCTCGCAGAACCTCATCTACGCCGACACCGAGAATCACATCGGCTACCAGGCACCCGGGAAGATCCCGGTCCGCCTCCAGGGCGACGGCACGATGCCCAGCCCCGGCTGGTCCTCGGCGTACGGCTGGAAGAAGGACCCCGTCCCGTTCGACGAGCTGCCCTACGAGTACGACCCGAAGCGCGGCTACATCGTCACCGCCAACCAGGCCGTCATCGACGAGGAGAAGTACCCCCACCTGCTCACCAAGGACTGGGGCTACGGCACCCGCAGCCAGCGGATCAGCGACCTCATCGAGTCGAAGATCAAGGGCGGCGGGAAGATCTCGACCGAAGACATGCAGAAGATGCAGATGGACAACACCAGCGAGATCGCCGCGCTGCTGGTGCCCGAGCTGATGAAGATCAATGTCTCGGACAAGAACGTCCGCGAGGCACAGAAGCTCCTGGAGGGCTGGGACTACACCCAGGAGCCCGACTCGGCCGCGGCCGCGTACTTCAACGCGGTCTGGCGCAACATCCTCAAGCTGGCTTTCGGCGACAAGCTGCCCAAGGAACTGCGGGTCAAGGGCGAGTGCCTCAACGTGCCCCGGGCCGACACCTCCGGCCCGGTCGACGAGCAGCACAAGCTGGTGCGCGAGTGCGGCCGGCGCGACGCGGACACGGCGCAGCCGGACGGCGGTGACCGCTGGTACCAGGTGGTCGCCAACCTGATGGACGACGAGAACAGCGACTGGTGGAAGTCACCGGCGAGCGGCCGGGACGAGGCGACCGACAACCGGGACGAACTCTTCGCCCGTGCCATGGAGGACGCCCGCTGGGAGCTGACCGCCAAGCTCGGCAAGGACATCTCCACCTGGAGCTGGGGCCGACTGCACCAGCTGACCCTGAAGAACCAGACCCTGGGCACCGAGGGCCCCGGTCTGCTCCAGTGGGCCCTCAACCGCGGCCCGTGGAACCTCGGCGGCGGCGAGGCCGCGGTGAACGCCACCGGCTGGAACGCGGCGGGCGGCTACGAGGTCGTCTGGGTTCCGTCGATGCGGATGGTCGTCAACGTGGGGGACTGGGACAAGTCCCGCTGGATCAACCTCACCGGCGCCTCCGGGCACGCGTTCAGCGCGCACTACACCGATCAGACCGACAAATGGGTCAACGGTGAACTGCTCGACTGGTCCTTCGGGACGAACGCCGTCGCCAAGTCGACGACCGACACCCTGACCCTCAAACCGTAGGGCCCATCCGGCGGGTCACGGCCGGTGTCACCACCACGTCGACGGGGTGGTCGTGCGGTTCCTCAGGGACCTGCGCGACCACCTCGTTGTCGTACAGGAGGACGACCAGCGCCGGATGCGCCCCCGCCGAGGCGAGCCGGGCCAGCACCCGGTCGTAACTGCCGCCGCCCCGACCGAGCCGCATGCCGCGCGCGTCCACCGCGAGGCCCGGCAGCAGGACCGCGTCGGCGTCCAGGACAGCGTCGGGACCGAGGCGCTCCCCGTCCGGCTCCAGCAGCCCGCGGCCGGTCCGGACCAGACGACCGGCTCCTTCGTACGGCGCCCAGTCCAGATCGTTGTCCGCGAGGAGCACCGGCAGCAGCACCCGTACGCCCCGCTCACGCAGCGCGTCCAGCAGAGTGCGGGTGCCCGGCTCGCTCCCCACGGAGACGTACGCGGCGACGGTTCGGGCCCCGGACAACTCCGGAAGGCTCAATGCGCCCCGGGACAGAACCAACGCGGCGTTTTCCACGTCCTCCCGAGACAGGAGGCGTCGCGCGGCCAGCAGTTCACCTCTGAGAAGCGCCTTTTGGGACATATTGCTATTCATTGGGCACCTTGAATCTCTTGTATGCGCATATAGGCGTACAAAGTTAACCGGAGCCTCATCTTCCGCCCATACGCACCGGTTATGGTTCTGCGCATGACTCAGTCGCACACCAGGATCAGCAAGGCTGTCATCCCGGCCGCAGGCCTCGGTACCCGCTTCCTGCCGGCCACCAAAGCCACTCCCAAGGAGATGCTGCCTGTCGTCGACAAGCCTGCGATCCAGTACGTCGTCGAGGAAGCGGTGGCCGCCGGTCTTTCCGACGTCCTGATGATCACCGGCCGCAACAAGCGTCCCCTTGAGGACCACTTCGACCGCAATTACGAACTGGAGTCCGCGCTCACCCGCAAGGGAGATGCCGAACGGCTCCAGAAGGTCCAGGAGTCGAGCGACCTGGCCACCATGCACTACGTCCGGCAGGGCGACCCGCGCGGCCTCGGCCACGCCGTGCTGTGCGCCGCACCGCACGTCGGCGACCAGCCGTTCGCGGTCCTCCTCGGCGACGACCTGATCGACCCGCGCGACCCGCTGCTGGCCCGCATGGTCGAGATCCAGGAGCGCGAGGGCGGCAGTGTCATCGCGCTGATGGAGGTCGCACCGGAGCAGATCCACATGTATGGCTGCGCGGCCGTCGAGCCCACCGGCCAGGGCGATGTGGTGCGCGTCACCGGTCTGGTCGAGAAGCCCGACGCGGCCGAGGCGCCCAGCAACCTCGCCGTCATCGGCCGCTATGTCCTGGACCCGGCCGTCTTCGACATACTGCGTAAGACCGAGCCGGGCCGCGGCGGCGAGATCCAGCTCACCGACGCCCTTCAACTCCTCGCCGAGGACGAGAAGATCGGCGGCCCCGTGCACGGCGTCGTCTTCAAGGGGCGCCGCTATGACACCGGTGACCGGGGCGATTATCTCCGTGCCATTGTCAGACTCGCGTGCGAACGTGAAGACCTGGGCCCGGACTTCCGGACCTGGCTCCGCAGTTACGTCACCGAGGAGATGTAGCACTTTGAGCAGCACGATCTGGTCGGTGGACGAGCACCTGGAAGACATCCTCGGCGCAGTGCGACCGCTCGAACCCATCGAGCTGCAACTGCACGACGCACAGGGCTGCGTCCTCGTCGAGGACGTCATCGTGCAGATCGCCCTGCCGCCCTTCGACAACAGCTCGATGGACGGGTACGCGGTCCGTGTGGCCGATGTCGAGGGCGCCGACGAGGAGTTCCCCGCGGTGCTCACCGTCATCGGTGACGTCGCGGCGGGCAGCGACGGGCTGCCCGACGGCCGCAGCGTCGGCCCGGGCGAGGCCGCCCGCATCATGACCGGCGCCCCGTTGCCGGCCGGCGCCGAGGCCGTGATCCCGGTCGAGTGGACCGACGGCGGCACGGGCGGCGGCGCCGCCGACACCATGCGCGCCCATCGCGACGCCCCCGAGGGCGCGGGCGGCGAGGTCCGCGTGCACCGTCCCGTCGAGGCCCGCGCCCATGTCAGGGCCCGCGGCAGCGACGTGAAGCCGGGCGATCTGGCCCTGTGCGCCGGATCGGTGATCGGTCCGGCGCAGATCGGGCTGCTCGCCGCGATCGGCCGTTCGACGGTGAAGGTACGGCCCCGGCCGCGCGTCGTCGTCATCTCGACCGGCAGCGAACTGGTGCAGCCCGGCGAGGAGCTGACCGGCGGCCGGATCTACGACTCGAACAGCTTCGCGCTCACGGCCGCCGCCCGGGACGCCGGAGCGATCGCCTACCGGGTCGGCGCCGTCACCGACGACGCCGACACGCTCCGCGCCACGATCGAGGACCAGCTGATCCGGGCCGACATCGTCGTCACCACCGGAGGCGTCAGTGTCGGCGCGTACGACGTCGTCAAGGAAGCCCTTTCGTCGGTGGGCGACGAGGACGAGCCCGGCAGCGGCATCGACTTCCGCAAGCTCGCCATGCAGCCCGGCAAGCCGCAGGGCTTCGGCTCGATCGGCCCCGAGCACACGCCGCTGCTGGCGCTCCCGGGCAACCCCGTTTCGTCGTACGTCTCCTTCGAGCTGTTCGTACGCCCCGCGATCCGCGCCCTGATGGGACTTCAGGACGTGAACCGCCCCACCGTCCGGGCCAGGTTGAACACCGACAAGGCACTCACCTCGCCGTCCGGCAAGCGCCAGTTCCTGCGCGGTACGTACGACGCGGAGGCCGGCACCGTCACCCCTGTCGGCGGCTCCGGATCGCATCTGATCGCCGCTCTCGCCCAGGCGGATGCGCTGATCGTGCTGCCCGAGGACGTCACCTCCGCCGAGCCCGGCACGGACACCGAGGTGATCCTGCTCCGCTGATCCCCGGGCGGTGGCGGTACGGTATCTGCCGCTGTGCCTTCCCGGGGACACCCCCGGGCCCCCGGCCCGCACCCCGGTGCGGGCCGAGCGGGCAACCGGCGCCCTACCGCGAGGCGGAGTTAGTTGAGTACGCAGAACAGGCTGACGCACATCGACGAGGCGGGCGCGGCCCGTATGGTCGATGTCTCGGAGAAGGACGTCACCGCGCGGGTGGCCCGCGCGAGCGGCCGGGTCCTCGTCTCGCCGCGCGTCGTCGAGCTGCTCCGCGGCGAAGGAGTCCCCAAGGGCGACGCCCTCGCCACCGCCCGCATCGCCGGGATCATGGGCGCCAAACGCACCCCCGACCTGATCCCGCTCTGCCACCCGCTCGCCGTCTCCGGCGTCGAGGTCGGCCTGAGCGTCGCCGACGACGCGGTGGAGATCACCGCCACGGTGAAGACCACCGACCGCACCGGCGTCGAGATGGAGGCCCTGACCGCCGTCTCGGTCGCCGCGCTCACCGTGATCGACATGATCAAGGCGGTCGACAAGGCGGCAGTCATCACGGACGTACGGGTCGAGTCGAAGTCGGGCGGCAAGTCCGGCGAGTACCGGCGCACCGCACCGGAGGGAGCGGACGCATGACGACACCCGACACGGTGGCCCCCGGCGGGCCGGACGAGAACGCGGCGTCCGGAACCGGGCAATCCGGTGATGACCGGTCGGCCGAGCCTCCGCTCGGTGGCGCGCTGACCACCCCGTACGCCGCTCTCGTCGTCACCGCATCCAACCGGGCCTCCGCCGGGGTCTACGCGGACAAGGGCGGCCCCCTGATCTCCGAGGCGCTCACGCAGCTCGGCTTCGCCGTCGACGGCCCCCGGGTCGTGCCCGACGGCGACCCGGTCGAACAGGCGCTGCGCGACGGGGTGGCCGCCGGGTACGACGTCATCGTCACGACCGGCGGTACGGGCATCTCGCCCACCGACCGCACCCCCGACGCCACCCGCCGCGTCCTCGACCACGAGATCCCCGGCATCCCCGAGGCGATCCGCGCCGAGGGCCGCGACAAGGTGCCCACCGCCGCGCTCTCGCGTGGCCTCGCGGGCGTCGCCGGCCGCACACTCATCGTGAACCTGCCGGGCTCCACCGGCGGGGTGCGCGACGGCCTCGCCGTCCTCGCACGTCTCCTGGTGCACGCCGTCGACCAGCTTCGCGGCGGCGATCACCCCCGACCCGGGAGCCCGAGCTGAACGTCCCGACCTGGCCGGTGGTCCTCAAGGACGGCGAGATCACCCTCCGCCCGGTAAAGATGCGCGACCAGCGCATGTGGCGCGAGGTCAACCGGCGCAACCGTGACTGGCTGCGCCCCTGGGAGGCGACCGTGCCGCCGCCCGCCCCGGGCGGCCCGGTGGCCCAGCGCCCCACCTACCGCCAGATGGTCCGTCATCTGCGCTCCGAGGCCGCCGCGGGCCGGATGCTGCCCTTCGCCATCGAGTACGAGGGCCGTCTGGTCGGTCAGCTGACGGTCGCCGGGATCACCTGGGGCTCGATGTGCTCGGGGCACATCGGCTACTGGGTCGACCAGGACGTGGCGGGCCGCGGTGTGATGCCGACCGCGGTCGCCCTCGCTGTCGATCACTGCTTCCACAGGGTCGGACTGCACCGCATCGAGGTGTGCATCCGGCCGGAGAACGGGCCCAGCAGAAGGGTTGTCGAGAAACTGGGAATCCGTGAGGAAGGTCTGCGTCCGCGCTATCTCCACATCGACGGCGCCTGGCGGGACCATCTGATCTACGCGCTCACCGTGGAGGAAGTACCCGACGGGCTGCTCCGGCGCTGGCACCAGGCACGACCCGGAACGCCACCAGAAATAAAATAAGTGTTCGATATTAATCCGGCACGTGACCGCAAATGAACGCGCAAACACCCACTGCCGATCTGAACAATCACAAAAAAAGTCCTTGATATCAGCCGGATCGTGCGACACACCGGGCCAATTGGCGGATGTCCCCGCGCAAACCCCTCTACGGTGTGAGACGTGAGCAGCAGCGGCCTCATCTATGCAGTCATCGTCGGGGCCTGGGCCGCCTACTTGGTGCCGATGTGGCTCCGCAGGCAGGACGAGCTCAATGAAGCCCGTCCGACGGAACGCTTCAGCACCGCCATCCGGCTGCTGTCCGGACGGGCGGCCATGGAGCGCCGGTATGCCAAGGAGCTGCGGGAGCGCACCACCGAGGAGGCGGGGCCCGACGCCGACCCGGACGTCGTCACGGACCGAATGGATTCCGTGGACGTCCGGGCCTTCGCCGCGCCTGAGGCGCATACCGAAGCCCGGGTGTACGACCCGGCGCGCACGCCCGAGCGCCCGGACCGGGAACGCCCCGAACCCGGTCCCGCGCGGCGCCCGCGCACCGGCGGGACGGACGCCGAGCGCGTCCGGCGTGCCCAGCGGCTCCAGGTCCTCGCGCGCCGTCGGCGTACCACCGTCGTCCTCTTCCTCGCCTTCACCCTCGGCGCAGTCGTCGCGGCGGTCGGTGGCCTCGGCTTCCTCTGGGCACCCGCGGTTCCGGCGGTGCTGCTGAGCACGTACATCGTGCATCTGCGCGCCCAGGAGCGACGCCGGTTCGCCTTCACCATGGACCGGCGCCGGGCCGAAGTGGCGGCGCAGCATCTGCGCGAGAGCCGCCCCCGCAGGCACCAGTCGGCCGCGGCGGCCCCCGCCGAGGCCGACGAGGAGCCTGAAGGGCGCCGCCCCGAGCCCGCGCCCGCACCGGCGGTCTCCCCACAGGAGGCCGGCCGCCGCGCCCTGGTCGAGCAGACGGACCACGCGGAATGGGTCGACCAGCAGCGCGAACGCGGCCGGGTCCAGGGCGACAGCTGGGAGCCGGTCCCGGTCCCCCTGCCGACGTACGTCACCGCGCCGGTCGCCCCGCGCGCCACGGGCGGCGTCGAGGTCGGCAACCCGGAGACCTGGAGCTCGGCCCGCTCCAGCACCGCCGAGCCCACCCAGACGGGTACCTCGCACCGCGTGGCACCCCCCGTCGACCCGGCGCCGCGCCAGCGCACCAACCAGTCCCGCCGCACCCGCGACCGCGGCCGGACCCCGCTCTTCGACCAGTACGAGGACGGGGAACGTCCCCGTGCCGCCAACGAGTGAGCCCCTTCGGGCCTCGCTGCGACACCGACTCGGCTGACCAGCACGGACCGGATTTCCGAGCACCCCCCCAGGGGTGCTAAAGTTTCACTCGTTGCAAGGGCCTGTGGCGCAGTCTGGTAGCGCACCTCGTTCGCATCGAGGGGGTCTGGGGTTCAAATCCCCACAGGTCCACCGCACGACTGTTCTTGAGTTAGCTCGGGAATGGTTGACGAGTTCCCGTCCGATCTGATTGATCGGGCGGGTTCTCGGCGTTTGAGGGGTCTGTTCGAGGTGGTGTCCGAATGAGGCCGGTGCCAGAGGCGGTTGTCTGGTGGTCGTCTGCCTGAAGTCTCGGGTGGTTCGGGTGTTTGAGGGGGCTCTGGGGCTGTGGGCGGGCGTGCGTGATCCGGCCCTGTGGTGCTGGGTCTCAGGTGGTCTCGCGGATCCCGGGCTCCATGGGCGGGGAGAGCCCGGTGGCGTCGGGCGGCCGTGCCGCAGGTCCGATGAGCGTGGCGACTTCATGAAGGGCGTCGGTTGCTTGGGCGCCGGTGGTCTGTTGCCAGCTGAAGAGGATGTGCAGGTTGATGCTGCAGATCATCAGCGCGAGCAGGATGGTCTGTGCGACTCGTCCGTGAGCGAGCCGCTTCGTGGGGTCGGAGATGTCGATGCCGTGGCTCTTGGCCCTACCGTTGAGACCTTCGATGTTCGCCCGCTCGGGCCGGTAGACGTCCTGCCAGGTGGGGTGGAGGTAGTGCCGGTCCTGGCGGAACTTGTCGAGCTTGCCGAGGTCGCCGGGCCGGACGGTGATCGTGGGCTTCTGGCAGATCCGCGGAAGCTCGCTCTTGGGCAGGGGCCGCAGTCGTTCGCCTTGGGGGATTGGGACGTTGGGTTTGGCCGCGCTGTGTGCGGCGGTGGCCCGCTTGTCGGTGAGGTCCACCACGGCCGGCCGTGGTGCCGGGACGCGGTGGACCTGGTTGAAGCGGGGACACGACACAGCGGGAGAAGGCCCGCTGGCCGGGCACTGGAGCCTGACCGCGCCCCGCTCGTCCGCGGACTCCTTGAGCCTGAGGAAGTACGGCTCGCGGGCGGTGATCAGATCGCGGAGCTCGCGGCTGTCGTCGATGCCGCGTACGGCTTTGTCGTCGAGTCCAGTGGTCGCGTGGGCCAGCGCGTCCGGCATGGCGGGGCAGGCGAGCGATCCGTCGACGAGGAGGGCGCCTTGGTGGGTGCCCTGGACGCCCCGGTGTTGCTGCTTGTAGTCGAGAACCAGCTGGTAGCCCATGGTACGGACCGGCTGGGCGAAGTGCTCGGTGATCTGGTCGGTGTAGGCGCGGTCAGCCGCCAGCAGCCCAGTCGGGAAGCCGAACGGGGCAAGCTGGGTGAGGGAGTGGACCGCGTTCGGGCCGATACGTTTGCCCGGGGTGTCCAGGACGAGGCCGAGCGCGAGCTGCGGATGACGGCTGACACGCTCACCAGCCTGCCGATGGCCGCCGGGGTGACGTCGGCTGGCAGCGACCAGGAGGCTGGCGGAGTGTCCGAAGATTCCTTCCTCGGAGCCTCCGCAGTAGTGCCAGCCAGCGGTGAGCTCGACGGAGGCCAGGCCCCGTCGTTCGCGGGCCGGCTGGTGCCAGGCGGGAATCGGAGTGGTGTCGGCGGCGATGTCGCCCCGCCAGCCCTTGAACAGGCCCCGGCGATGTGCGAGGCGGACGGTGATCAGCACCAGACGGTCGCTGACCTCCTGCAGCAGGTCCCGGCGGCGTTTGCGCTCGGCGTCCGTGTCCTCCCAGGCGGCTGCCACGTCTCTGGCCTCATCCGCGGGCAGCCGACGGCGCCGGTCGCAGCGGTGCGGGTCGAGGACTGTGGTCAGCCGGTCGAAGGAACGGTAGACACGGCGGGAGAACGCGATCCTGGCGTGCTCGTCGCCACAACTGCCCTTCGGGACACCGAGCCAGGACCGCGCAGGGGCCCGGATCTCATCGAGCAACACCCGGCAGACATCCGCGAGGCTGGCGCTCTGGTGGTAATGCAACGCCAGCAACAACCCCACCAGCACGGTCCGGACCGGGAGCCCCTTCGGCCCCGGTCGGCCTTCCAGCTCGCCGTCGATCAGTGCGAGGACTCCGGACTCATGGAGGAGCGCATCGAGCTGTCCGACCTTGGAGTCGGGGATCCGGGCGGGGGCGTCGGTGACCGGCCGTGGCCGACACCGCTTGATTTTTTCCGGGCTTCGCCAGGCCCGGGGCTTGGTCACCTCTCCTCCGAACCTCGCAGGAGCCGGGCCGCTGTGACGTCGTCCACGGGCGGCACCAGGTGCTGCCAGCGGGCCAGGGACGCGGCGGAAGCGAGTCCGGCCGCCTGGGCGATGAGGTGGTGATCGATATGTGCGCGCATCAGCTCGACGATCCACGTCGCCCGCAGCCGGCCCACCGACACCACGGGCAGATCCCGCGGCGGCTGATGGATCAGGGACCAGGAGCCGATCAGGTTCTTCGCGTACTCGACAGTCCGCCGGGGCCGGAACAAGTAGCCGCCACCCGCTCTTTCCGCCAGCTCACCCAGAACCGTGTCCCAAGCGGCCCGGGTAACAAGCGGGACCAGCCGCTCGACGCCCTGGTGCATCAGCGGCCCGTCCCGGCTCGGACGTCGCAGATCGAGACCACGACTGGCCGCGACCTCCTTCGGTGTCAGCCCCAGCCCGGCACCCAGGCTCAGCAGGGCGAGCGCATCGGTCCTCTGCTGCCCGGGCAGATGAGTGGCCCAGTGCCGCAAGCCCGCCAACTCGGCTGCGGAGTAGGGCTGGTGCGGACTGACCTCGGCATGCATCCGCGCCGGGGCAGCCTCGCCGCGCTCGCTCCAGGCCAGGGCATCGCGCACCCGCAGCAGCCATGTCCGGTACGTCCGCACGGACGACGCTTCGATGTCCCCGGCGCGCGAGAGAACGAACGCGTCGATCACCTCGTTGCGCAACCACGCGTCCGCAGACCGCTCGGTCCCCGCTGCCTCGGCCCACAACGCCAGCCGGCCTATGACGTGCAGCAGCCTCTCCACGTCATAGGGGACCGCCATCACGGCCGCGGTGACCACCGATCTGACCAGCGGCGCAACCTCCTCCCAGAGCGGCGGCGCGGCCCGCGGCCGATACCTGGTGATCTTCGCGGATGTCACGGGATCAAGAACCACGGTCCATGCATACCGGCTGGACAAGCAGCCATTCCACAGCTGATCAACTTCAACAGACAAGGTGGTGTGCGCATGGTCGGCGGACACGCCCGCGCACGCTCCCCTCGGGAACTGACCGACAATCCGGAAGCCTGGCCCGAACAGCCCAGCCCCGAGCCCGGAGCCGAGGCGGTCCGCCAGATCGCCCGAGCCCTCACCCGGGCGCTGGCCGATCAGGGACTGAGCCTGCGGGCGACGGCGACCGGCTCCGGAGTCAACCGGCAGGCCATCGCGGATCTGCTCGCCGGCCGGTCTTGGCCCGACGTGGCCACCGTCGCCCGCCTGACCGCGTTCACCGGAGGGCCGCTGTGGCCGCGAAATGTCACTACCGATCGAACTGGGACGCATTGAGCCTCGATTCGCACCCGGAACCGCACAACGGCGACCGGGCATGACGACTTCGTGACTCCGCGCTTCGAGCGAGAAAAGCATCTACTACGCTCGAAAACGCGGGAGCCACCGTTCACATGGGCGCTCACGCACATCCGGCACCGCCGAGCTGAACCCTCGGCGGTGCCACCCTCCTCGGCCGCCAACTGGCGGCCGATTTCTCACCTCATGCCGACTCCTTCCTGGCGGTGTCCGCTGTCGGTGGGCACGATCGCGAAATACGCTGTCGGCCCTTCGGCCACTCGGCCCTCCTTCGCCAGCCGCTTCAGCCGGGAACGGGTCGTCTCCACCCGCCGCGCGTTCGTGATGTCCTCGCCGATCGCCGCGCAGATGTCCTGCACCTTCATGGCCCGCCCAGCACCCGCCAGCAGCACCAGCATCCGCTCGCGCGCCACCTCCCAGCCCACGGGATCCGCAGGCGGAGCAGACGCGTCCGAGCCCGCACCATCACCCGAAGCGGAGGAAGAGGCCGAGTCACGGGGCGAGGTTCCAGGAGTCGGCACCCACACGGGCTTTTCCGCCTCGTCTCCCGCATCCCCAGCGATGCCGCCGGCCAGAAGCGATGACGCCGTCTCCCGCGTGATGGTCAGCCGTGCCAGCCGCTCCTCCGCTGCTGTGATCTTCTCCCGCAACGCGGACAACTCCCCGCGCACGACTGCTTCTTCCTCGTCCAGACGCTGAAACAGCGACGTCATCTCGTCCCTGCCAATCCCCGCAGCCAACAACTGGCTTCATGACTCCTGAAGCTCCAGGCAAAGGTAGGGGGGACCACAGCAAGATCGCAGAAGGTGACCGCCAATGCCCCCAACCGACAACTCACGCCCGCCTTGCGCTCACCTCTCACGACATACGGACAACTTCGTGTTCGTGTCGTAGCCGCGAACGCAAAGCGCTACTGAAGCCCATCTCCCATCAGGAAACGGGCTCTTCGCGGCCCCGCTGAGGACCCCTGTAGCCTCGTGGCATGGCATTCACCAGCAGTCCGCACTCGTTCCTCTAAAGCGGCGGTAGGCACAGCGGCGTGACCGCCGGACCCGATAAGCGGTCCCACGGCGCCGCTGTCCTTGGCGTACCCGCTGTCGACTGCACTGTTCGCCCAAACCGCTCCACCACATCCCCCGCATGAGCGGGCATTCGACGTGGCGGCGGGAGCCCGGGAATGAACACATCGTTCCCCGGCACGGCCTGATGCCGTCGCAGTCGACCCACGGACGCCGACGACTCCGATCGTCCACCGCCGAACCCGCAGCCGACCCGCTGCCGAGGAACAACCATGCCAAAAACGGCTGCCCAGCACCGCGACCCACGGTGCAAACTTCTCGACGTCCTGCTCTGCCCAGTGTGCCGCGACCGCCTCGAACCCTCCGGACGCACCCTGCGATGCCCGCATCAGCACGCCTTCGACATCGCCCGCCACGGATACGTCAGTCTCCTGGCCGGGAACATGCGCGCCGCGAGCGCCGACACGGCAGCCATGGTCCAGGCCCGTGCCACGTTCCTTCATGCCGGCCATTACGCACCACTGGCATGCGCCCTGGCCGACCTCGCTGTCCGGTGGTGCAGGCCCGGCGGCACTGTCCTGGACGCCGGAGCCGGCACCGGCTACTACCTCGCCACCGTCCTGGACACACTCCCCGGAGCGGTCGGCCTGGGACTGGACGCCTCCAAATTCGCCCTCCGACGCGCAGCACGAGCTCACATCCGCGCGGGCGCCGCAGTGTGGGACCTCTGGCAGCCCTTCCCCGCCCGGACCGGATCCGTCGACGTCCTGCTGAACGTCTTCGCTCCCCGCAACGGCCCCGAATTCCGTCGCGTCCTGCGACCTGGCGGAGCACTCCTGGTCGTCACCCCCACATCCCGGCACCTCTCCGAACTACGCCACCCGCTCGGCCTGTTGTCGGTCGACGCAGCCAAAGAAGAACGTCTGCACCGCACGCTGAACGCCCACTTCCGACCAGAACACACCGAACTGCTGGAGTACCCCATCACGCTGACCACTCAGGAGACGCACGACATCGTGTCCATGGGGCCCACCGCCCGCCACATCAACCCTGACGAACTACAACAACGCATCGCTCGCCTCGACGCCCTCCTGCAAGTAACCGCCTCCTTCATCGTGTCGGTCTACCGACCACGATGAACGATGCCGTCGGCAGGAAAGAGCACCAGGAGTATCCGAAACCTCCTGCCGACGGCTCCGCAGCCCTCTGGGAAACGATCTCCAGCAATCTGGGAAGCGATCTCCGAAGGGCTCGGACGTAGCTGCTCAGAACTACTCGTGAACACCCCACCGCACATAAAGGATCCCGGTCCGACGATCATCGTCGGGCCGGGATCCTTTCGTTTCAGGCGAGGTCGCGGATCCGTTGACGGTGCAGCCCGGACAACCACTGGACGGAACCTGGACGGTCACCCGGGTCCTCGGTACCGGTGCCACGGCTCGCGCGCTACTCGTGGGCCGGACCGGTGACGACCCCGAGGGCCAGGCGGACTCCCCGAGGGTCTTCAAGGTCGCTCTTGACCATGAGAAGGACGCACGCCTGCACGCAGAGGCCGCGGCCCTGAAGGAGGTCGGCGGCGGACAGATCGTCAAGTTGCTGGCCGATTCCCGGGAGCTCGGCGGCCGTACGGTGCTGGAGATCGAGTACGCAGTAGGGTTCCGCCCGGCCGTCGACCGGGACCCGGTCAGTCTCGGTTCGCGTCTGCGTGGCGAGGGCCGACTGGGCTATGACCAGCTGGAGCGTTTCGGTAACTACCTCTTCGCGGCTTTGGACGCCCTGGCAGCCCGGGGGGTGCGCCACCGTGATATCAAACCGGACAACCTCGGGCTGTTCCGGCGTAGTGACGGTTCCTGGCAACTGATGTTGTTCGACTACTCCCTGGCCGACGTGCCGGACGGGGATGTGCAGGCGGGTACGCGCGGCTACCTCGACCCGTTCCTCGGCGGAAGCCGACGTGCCCGCTACGACGACCACGCCGAGTGGTACGCCGCCGCGGTCACCCTGCACGAGATGGCGTCCGGTGAACGCCCGGTGTGGGGCGACGGCACGATCGACCCGCTGACGGTCACGAAGGCCAAGTTGTGCGTCGCCGCCGAGCTGTTCGACCAGGCACTGAGCGAGGGCCTGGCCCACTTCTTCGAGCGGGCGCTGCAGACCGTCATCGCCCCCTCGACATCAGTCAGAACACGGTCTACCAGCACCAGCTCGCTGCGGTCGAGCGATGGGCGGGCCTGCCGTGGATGGACCGGATCCGGGACGAACTGGCGGCGATACTGTCCGAGCAGGGCAGAGTGATGACCGCCGTGGAGCCGGCGGACGAGCTGCGCGTCCGGCACGGGGCCGGTGACGGCGATGCGGCCGATACGCCGGCCCGGTCGCTGGCCGTGGTCCGCGCGGCGGTGGACACGGAGGCCCGCAAGCGGGACGAGGACGCCGGCTCCGAGCCTTCAGCCCGACTGGCCTTGCTGCGGCGCGACGGTCGCGTGCTGCTGGCGCTGGAGGACCAGCCCGGCGCGGACGAGCCGACGCCCGCCGAACTTGCCGACTACGCCGCGGCACTGGGCGTCGTGGCGGCCGACTCGCTGTCCGCGATCCGCTGCCCGGCCGGGTGACGGTGCTGCGGGAACTCCGCGCGGTCGGTGTACCCGAGGGCATGATCCCGCTGGCCGACGACCGGCTCGTCGACCTGGCCGCTGCCATGGCACGGGACGTCCGTGTCTCTCCGCGGCTGGAGCTCTACCCGCTGGGCCTGGATCTGGTCCAGGCGCTGCGCATCTCGCAGGCCGCCGCAGGGGTGCGGCCCGACACCGGGATCGGCACCGACGACCTGCTGGCCCGGGTCCGTGCCCGTTTCCCCGCGCTGGCGGTGCTTGCCGACACCACGTACGTGGAGTTGGAAGAGGCCCTGGACCGGGCCGGCTTCCCGCTCGCCTACGACCAGCAGCGCAAGCGTTTCCTGCCACGCGCCCGGGAGACCGTCACCTGGCACACCGAGCAGACGGTTTCCGTGCCGGCCAGTACGCGGACGCTGATCGAGGACGCGCAGAGCGAACTGTCGCTCGGCCGCGATCCCCGACGGGTCCGGCCCGCCCGCCTCCAGGCGGCCCGCCGACGGGGCGGATTCGTCACTCTCACGGTCAAAGGGCCCGAACTCCCCGGTGTGGCAGAACGCTTGGCGGAGCGCTTCGATGTGACGCCGCCGGCCCTGGACGAGCTCCTCCTCACGACGCTGCGGGAGCTGGCTCAGGAGCAGCGGGCGCCCTGGCAGGCGCTACTGAAGGCGGATGCCGCGTTCGCCGCCTCGGGAAGCATCGGCGCGGGCCTCGCCTCCTACACGCGACTGGCGTTGGAGCGGTTCGTGGCCCATGTCGCGGAGCTGGCGGCCGCTTCAGGCCCGCGCACGGTGCTTCTCGCTCACCGGGCCGGGCTGGTCGCCCGCTACTGGGAGATGGGGGGACGGGAGTTGCTGGTCGCGCTGCAGAACGCCGCAGGACGCCCCGCCGACGCCCCGCACGGCCTGTGGCTCCTCGTCCCCATGGAGGACCCCGAGGCCTCACCCGCCCTGGACGGCCGCACGGTGGACGTGGTGGACAGGGCAGCCGGGTTGGTGGTGCTCGACGAGCTGTTCCTGAAGGAGCTGAAGTCGGGGACGTGGGAGAAGACGGACTGACAAGGCCCGGTGGCCGGGGGCTGAGGCCTGGCTTGAGGCGCGACCTCAGTCGCCGTACCAGTTCTCGCGCAAGTCGGCTACCTGATCGTGGATGACCGTGCGTCGCGGGTCGGCCGGAAGTGCGGCAAGTTGGTCGAGGAGGGCGTCCAGTTCCGCGAGGAGAGCGGTGTCGCCGTCCTGCATCATGTCGATCTTCGGCTCGCTGAACAGGATCAGGTAGTCCCGCAGCGCAATACTCAAACCGTCCGGGGCTTCGCCGGGGGGCGCGGGTTCCCAGGCGTGTACGAGATGGTTGGCGGGGTTTTCCAGGATCCATCCTGTATAGACATGGTCGGCGAAAACCAGGTCCAAGTGCGGAGCTACGCGAAGCCTCAGGATGTCATTGGATGCCATCGGGGCATCGGCGAAGAAACACAGCAGAAGGTCGCCCGAAGCGCTAATCCATCGCAGGTCGGTCCGCCTCGCATCGAAATTGTTCCGCGTGGACAATTGCATACCCCCCAGAACCGGGCGCGCCTGCAGCCACCTCTCCGGGTATCCCCCCTCCCCCGGAACTTCCTCGGGCACCGCGAGCATCAGCCCACGAAGCTCTCCTTCTGTTTTACCGAAGCGGAACTCGTCATCCGCCGACCACAGCCAGTCCACGCTGCCGAACGTCTCAGAAAGCAGCACTTCATGGCTGGCCTGATCGGTGTGGGGAGACGCCGTGACGACGCCACCGGAGAGTGAGTAGCAGGCTGGATGAGAGACTGATTTGTTGGTCGTGGTGACGACGAGATCGTCCGTGAATTTCAACTCTCGCCCTGCAGTAATTTTTGTTCCGGCGGCCATTATTCTCCTCAGCGAATTTGGGTAGCGGGTGGCAACGTGTTTCCTTTAGGAGTTGGAATTTCCCCATTGATAATCTGTTCGCGAGTGACCGGCGGTCCGGGATCCGCCGGAGATCCACCCCATGCTGCGGCGCCGCTGGCGTTCTTCGGGCCGGAAGGGCCGTAGCTGGTGACCAAATTTCCCCTTCCGCCACCCTTGCTCTCCATCACCACGATGTCTTCGCCTTGGTGGAACAGGAGTCGCTCGGCGCCGCCCGTGGAAAGGTATACACCATCGGGATTGGAAATGATTTCCAACTCGCGTTCCGGTGAAAGGTGCCCATGGTAGATGCTTGAGGTACGGCGGCGTCCGCCCTCCGCGCGCTCGATCGCCTGATCGATGACCTTGTTGACCTTCTTGCAGTCGAACAGCCCGAGCGGATCCGATCCGAGAAGCGGATTCGAGACGTATACCGCCGGGTTGGGGTCCGGAGCGAGACCCAGCGGGTCCTGACTCAGATATCTGCCAGCGGAGGGGTCGTAGTACCTGTGAACGTTGTAGTGAAGACCTGTTTCGGGATCGAAGTACTGGCCGGGGAATCGAAGAGGCGTGTATGCCGTGCTCGTTGTCGCCCAGGTCGTCGTGCCCCACAGCGTTGTACGCGTCCGCCAGGCCAGTTCACCCGACTCGTCGATGAGCTCGCTGGGAGTGCCGATCAGGTCCGTGACGATGGAGAAGAATCGTTCGTCGACGGTTTCTTGCGATGACTCCCCTGAAAGTATGCGTTCCGATTGGGTCAGGGGTCGCGTGCCTTCGTGGTCCCAGGTGAGCGTTACGGGGTTCGGTAGGCCCTCTCCCTTGGTCAACTGCTCGCAGAGGTTCGCTTCGTCCCAAGTGAAGGAAGTCTGTTCCAGGATGGCGTCAGCGTCGTCGGCGAGCCGATGCTTGGCCGTGCGACGGCCCAGCGGGTCGTACTGGTAGCGCCACACCACGCCGTCCGGCGTTGTCACTGAAGTGAGCCGGTCCTCGGCATCCCATGTGTACCGCCACGTCTCCGGTTTCCGGGAAAGCCGCCGCTTCTGGCGGAGCACGATCCGCCCCTGCCCATCGTGCTCGTAGCGGACGTTTCCTGCTGTGTTGATGCGTGTGCCGGTGTAGGTGCGTGCACCCGTTGCTTCCTGGCTCGGGTGTGACGCGGGCCAGGTCGCGTCTGTCTGGTTGCCGGCTGCGTCGTACGTGTATCGCTCGGTCCAGTCCGAGGCGTGCACGGCGGTGACCCGACCGAGTGCGTCCAAATCGAAGGTCCGGATGCCGCGGAGCTGGTCGTCAATGCCAGCGAGGTTGCCGTCAGCACGATATGAGTAGGCGCGGCGCTGAAGGAGGCGGTTTGTCCCCGTCACGTACTGGCTGGTGAGGCGGCCCATGACGTCGAACTCGTGCCTGAGCGTGACCGCGTCGCCGATGTGCCGGGTCAGCTCCTGGCCTGCCGCGTCCCGTTCGAAAGTGAGCGTGCGGCCTGACGTCGTGAGCTCACTGCGTCGGCCTGCCGAATCGTAGGTCCAGGCGCTGACGGCTCCGCCGGGGGTTTTCCTGCTGGTGCGGCGTCCGAGGGCGTCATGCTCGAAGGAGAGACGTCGACCATTGACTGTCTCATACTGCAGACGACCGTACCGGTCCCGCATCCGGGTCAGAGTGACGTCCGGTCCTGCCGCGACGGCCAGTTGGTCGAAGATGTCGTACTCGTAGTGGGTGAGTGCGCCGTCCGCGTCCTTGCGGAGCAGTTGGCCGAGTTCGTTGCGCTCGAACCGGATGGTCTGACCGACACCATTCGTGCGGGAAGCCAAGTGGTTCGCGGCGTCGTACGTGTACGTGATCGCCCGGTCGTCGAAGTCGTTCTCCGTAGTGAGCCGACCGGCTGGATCGTATTGGTAGGTCCAGGTCAGCCCTCGTGGGTCCGTGACTTCGGTAAGCCGGAGCAGCGGGTCGTGGCGGAATTCGTACCGCGCCCGGTCCGGGCCGGTCCGTGCCACGAGCAGGTCGAAGTCTGTGTACTCGAAGGTGGTGACGCCGCCCATGGCGTCGGTGTGAGTGAGGCAGTTGCTTTCGCCGTCGTATGTCCAGAACTGTTCGCTGCCGTAGGCATCGATCCGGTGAGTGAGTTTTCCCTCCGTGGTCCAGGCGAACCGGGTGACAGCTCCCAGGGCGTCGGTTATTGATGCCGGGCGGCCGTAGGCGTCGCGCTCGTAGCGCGTCGTTGCGCCCAGCGGGTCGGTGATCTCGGCGGGCAGGCCAGACATGTCGCACCGCACCGTGGAGCGGTGTCCGAGTGCATCCGTCACGGATGTGAGGTGTCCGGCCTCGTCGTACGTGTAGGCCGTCGTCGCGCCGGAAGCGTCAGTGACCGACGTACGGTTGCCGCGCTCGTCGTAGGTCTGCCGATTGATCGTCCCGTCCGCGCCCTTGACGCGCACTGGTAGGCCGAGGGCGTTGTAGTCGGCGGTCAGTTCCCGCCCGTCCGGGCGGACTACCGAGGTGAGGCGGCCGTGCTCGTCGTATGTGGAGCGGCTGAGGTGTCCGAGCGGGTCCGTGACGGACAGCAGCCGGTGGTGGCGGTCGCGCTCGAAGCGGGTCACCGCTCCCAAGTCGTCAATCTCGGCGACGACCTGGGAGCGGTCGTTGATCACATACCGCTTGGTGTGGCCGAGGCCGTCAGTCATGGACGTCATGCGCAGGCCGGTGTCGGGGTCGGTGTCGTCCCAGGTGAAGTGGGCTTCGAGGTGTCCGTTGGTTCCTGCCTGGTATACGCAGCGGTCGTGCTCGTCGTAGACGTACTCGTACCGGCTCCCGTTGGTGTCCGTCCACGACGTGATGCGGCCCAGCTCGTCGCAGCCGAACCGCAGGGGCTTGCCTGAGGAATTGGTGACTTCGGTGAGGTGGCCGTTCATGTAGCCGTAGCGGAGGATCTCCTGATCGGTGCCGTCCGGTGCGGCGCCCGCCAGGTGCAGGGCGGTGACCCTTCCGTCGTTCGTGGTGAGCTTCAGGTGGTAGCCGCCGTTGTGCACGATCGACGTCGGGGCACCGGCCTCGTCGTACTCGAAGGTGATCCATCGGCCGTTGCGGTCGTCGATCTGGGCCAGGAGCGCCAGCTCTCCGTTGGGGTGGTCGACGAAGTGCCGGACCCTGCCGGTTTCCGGGTCGGTGACGGTGTAGCCGTCGTCCACCCGGTCAAGGGGCCAGCGTCGGCCGTGCGTGGGCATGACGGGAACGCCGGGCGCGGGGTGTGGGTAGGCGAGCAGGCTGCCCTCGTCGCAGCTGAACACCACGCCTTCCGCGTCGATCTCGAGGCGCTGGTCGACCGTGCTCGACCATCCGGTGCCGAACCAGCGGCCGGCTCGGTACGAGGAGTCGAAGACTCGCTCGAAGACAAGGGGCAGCGATCCCGGCAGCCCGATGTCCGTCTGAGGGAGCAGCATGCGCCCGGTGGCGACATCGACGGGGTCTCCGGCGCATTTGACCTCGCTGCACTTCTTGGCGTTGGAGTCGGGGTTCTTCTCGTGGCCGTGCCGGTTCTTGCCCGTCGGGTGTTTGAGGAGGTCCTTCATTCCGGCCCGCAGGCCGCCCTTGATCAGACCGCCGCCCTTGGTGCCGGCCAGTTCCGGGACGAGTCGGCCGATGAATTCGGAGGGGTCGCCCTTGGCGGCGTCCCAGGCGTTCTTGAGGGCGCGGTCGGGGTTGGCGGCGGTGGAGGCGAGGCCGGCGAGCGTCATGTTGACGCCCTTGTAGTACTCGGCGGGGTGAGTCAGGTTGTACGGGTCGGTCGGGTTGACCGAGCGGACGAAGTTCAGCAGTCCCGCGGTGCCCAGGGCTTCGGCGTAGTCGCTTGACGTCCGGTTCGTGATGATCTGCCGGTTCGGCGGGGTTCCGGGAACGTGACAGGCACGGACTTCCAAGATCATGGAGTTCTCGACGCTCTGTGATCCGGGTGGAAGACCGTGCCTGCCGACGCATCATTGCCGATCCCGCCTGCCTTTGACCAACTCCGCCAGCAGCCCCAGGCCGTTCCCGGGGAGATCCCGGGCCTGCTGGAGCGACTGCACGAGGTGCCCGACCCGCGAGATCCGCGCGGTGTACGGCATGCTCTGGTCGTCGTGCTCGCGCTGACCGCGTGCGCGGTTTTGGCCGGAGCAACCTCCCTGCTCGCAGTCGGCGAGTGGATCGCTGACGCTCCGCCCTCTGTCCTGGAACACCTTGGCATACGACCTGATCCGCTGTTCCCGAAGCGGTGCCTGCCTGCGGAAACGACGGTACGGCGGCTGCTGGGCCGCATCGACGGCGACGCGTTGGACCAGGCGGTGGGTCACTGGCTGGCCGACCGGCGCACCAGCACCGACGGTCAATTGCGCGGTCTGGCGGTCGACGGCAAGAGCCTGCGCGGAGCGGCCAGGTCCAGGGGGCGGAAGATCCACCTGCTCGCCGCATGCGACCACGTCCGCGGCCTGGTCCTGGCCCAGCTCGACGTGGGCGAGAAGACCAACGAGATCACCTGCTTCCAGCCGCTGCTCGAGACCATCGCCGACCTGGCGGGCGTGGTCGTGACCAGCGACGCGATGCACACCCAGCGCGAGCACGCTCAGTACCTGCTCGGCCGGGACGCGCACTACATCGTGATCGTGAAAGGTAACCAGAAGAAGCTCCGCAAGCAGCTCAAGTCCCTTCCGTGGAAGCAGATTCCGCTGCAGTCACGCACCCGCGACGCCGGACACGGCCGGGGCGAGATCCGCCGGATCAAGGTCTGCACGGTGAACAACCTGCTCTTCCCTGGGGCCCGCCAGGCCGTCCAGCTCAAGCGTCGCCGCGTGGATCGCAAGACCGGCAGGATCAGCATCAAGACCGTCTACGCCGTCACCAGCCTCACCGCCGAACAGACCACACCCGCCGACCTCGCGAGCTTGATCCGCGACCACTGGAAGGTCGAGGCCCTACACCATGTCCGAGACGTGACGTTCGCCGAGGACGCTTCCCAACTGCGGACCGGCACCGCCCCTCGCGCCATGGCCACCTGGCGCAACCTCGCCATCGGCGCCCTCCGCCTCGCAGGGAGCACCAACATCGCCGCCGGCCTGCGATACAACGCCCGCGACGCACGACGCCCCCTCGCCCTCCTGGGACTCACATAGCCACAACCCGACTATGCCGAAACCCTGGGGCTTACGTGACCACGGAACGGCATCCCGCCGAGACTCTGCCCACGGGCCTACTCGCCCGGCGGAACTCGAACGAAGCCCTCGGTCCATTCGTCCGCATCGAGCTCGTACGGGTCGAAGCAGAAGCACTCCGGTTCATCACGGAAGCCCGGTAGCAGTCGAGCCTGCCGCACACGCTCTTCAACCCGTTCAAGGGTTGAGTAGATGCCGAGCAGCTTTACGTCGTCGCCGTCTGACTCGTCGCAGAACACGCCGCTCTCATCGACGTGCACTGTCGAGCCGTCGTCGCCGGCTTCGTTCTGGTGGCCGACATGCCACAGCGGATACACGATCACGGGCACGAAGCTATCAGCACTCGAGTTCGTGGGGCCTGCGACGTTCGGCGCCCCTCACCTCCTGGGACCCCACGATCACAAACCGGGCATCACGCGACTTCGCCGAGGCCCTGCCGCGGTGCCCTTGATGATTCCGCCGCCGAAGTGGGCCAGCTCGATGCCCTGGCCGACGCCGTAGTCGAAGAACTCCTGCTTGGCCCGGTCCAGGCCGGTGGGTTCCTTCGGGGCGTGTGCCATCGCCGCGGTGATCGCGCCTTTGGCCGCTTCGGCGGCCTCGTTGCGCGCCCGCCTGGCGTGCTCCAGCATCTCCTGAGCGTGCTGTCGTTTGGCCACGCTCGGATCGGAGAACGTTCCCGGATGCGGGAGCGGATGATCGGTGGTGCGGACCGCGTTGTATGCCTCGGCCTTCTCCCGGAACGCGGCAGCAGCTGTCTCGTAGTCCTGCTTGCCCTCCTTGTAGAGAGCGATCGCCTCACCGGCCTTGGCCTGCGCGCTGGTGACCGTCCCGGCATACGTCTCCAACGCCTTGGCCGCGTCCTCGAACGCATCCGCCGCGCGCAGCCAGTCCGTGGGCAGGGTCTCGAACTTCGCCCGGAAGGCGTCTGCGGCCTCACCCTTCCAGTGACCGGAGTCGAGCTTCTTCATCCCGCCGCCGACGAGATCGAACGCCTTCTGGAAGTCCCGGAGGTTCTTCACCGTGGCGGCGATCTTCTCCGGCCTGCCGTGGATCAGCTCGTTCGCTTCCTCGGTCTGCCCGAGCTGCTGCTCACCGACCTCCGCACCCAGGGACGACGCGGTCTCATCGCCCCAGTCCTCGACCGCATCCGCCCAGTCATCGGCGCCGACCTTCTCCAGACCGGCACCGATGAAATCGGTGCCCTTGTCGATCCCCTCGCCGACGATCTCCTTGCCCTTGTCGACCAGCTTGCCCGCACCGTCGTAAAGGTCTCCGCCGAGCTTCCCCCAGTCCACCATCAGCGGCTCTCCCCCCACCGCGGCTGCTCGGCCTGATCGATCGTTTCCTGCGACGGATCAAGCTGCTCCTTGAGCCGTTCATCCGCCGCTGCCCGCACCGCCGGGTCCACCAGCCCGGAGCGTTCCATCGAGTCGAGCGCGGCGTCCTCCACGTCGTAGGCGGTGTTCTGCCAGTTCTGCTTAACCTCTTCATTCGCCTTCAGCATCGACTCCCCGCTCCAGTCCGGGTCGTCGTACGCGGACTGCTTGCTGATCGTGTCCCAGCTCATCGTCTTGACCTCGTCCTCGGACAGGTGCGGGTTCCCGTTCAGGGAGTTCACGCCGACCTTGAACGAGTCCTTGATGTACTGCTCCTGCTCCGCAAAGGAACCCGCCGACAAGCCGACCCCGAGCGCGAAGCCGTTCCCCTTCTGCGTCAGCGCCCGCACACCCCACTCCCAGCGGTTGCAGAACGTCTCGAACTGCGACGTCAGCCCGCCGTGCCCCAACTCCAGCCCCGACAAGGCCAGATCCGAGAAACCCCGGCCTGTCGACGCCTGGCCGATGAACCCGAGATCCTTCAACTCGGCATGCGCCAGATCGATCCCCTTCGCGATCGCAGCCAACGCCTCCGGCGGCACCTGAAGATCAGCGCCATCCCCACTCACTGCATCCCCCCGAGATCCACAGCCACCGCGTCCGGCACGATGCCCGCCACCGGCGGAAACAACATCCCGTCCTCACTGCCCGCATCCAGCGCCACCCCCGCCGGCCCCGGCAGCATCGGCACCATCACATCCAGCAACCGCGCGCCCAACACCGCCTGATACGTCCACTCCCGCCCGGCATCCCCCCGAGCCCGCGCGAACCGGGCCAGCGCCTCCTCGTCCGAGAACGCACAGATCCACCGCACCCCGTTCTGCTCCGCCGACCACAGATCCCCGGCCTCATCCAGCGGCACCAGCACCGCCGTACGCCGGAACTCACCCAGCAACACAGCAAACTCATGCCGGGCCGCTGCCGTCGGATCATCGTCCGGCGTCATGGCACGGGCCGGCTCCGGCACCTCAAGCGGTGCGGAAGGCGCCTGGTCAGCAGGCCAGTCGGCCAAGTCGGCAATCTTCGAACGCCGAGTAGGCGGCCCTGCTATGTCATCCCCGTTATCGAACACGCGTCGAATGTTGTCATGGTGCGCTTCCCGGGAGCAACGGACAGGAATGGCCAGCCGGCCAGCGTCCGGACCTGCGCCCGCTCCGCGCATGCGGGGAGCGCCGCGCGGCAATTCTCCAAGAGGGCCGAGCGGCTGATGCGCGAGTGCAACATCCGCCACATCACTCGCCGCGAGCGCTGCGGTTCGAACCGGCCGGACCGTGAGCGGCCCCGTCGCGGGACCCGGTCGGCGCGACTTAACCGCCGTCGAGCCGGGCATCAAGCTGGTTTCGGACATTACCTACCTGCCCATGCTGGCTGGCTGGTGATATTGAGCCTCGGTCCTCGACCTGACCACGCGCGAGGTGGTCGGGTACAGGATGGCCGAGCACCACCGTGCCGAGATGGTTGTGGACGCGCTGAAGATGGCCGCCGGCCGCAGTGGCCGTATGAGTGTGACCTCCGGGGCAGGCGGCCGTCGCCGACCCGGATGTACGCGAGGTGGCGCGCGTCAACGACGAGGCGAACTTCGGTGAAGTCTTCGACGAGGTCTTCGCCAACAAGGTGGAGGAGCGCGTGGGCCTCATCACTGACCTCGGCAAGCGGTACTTCGCCCTGGACAAGGGCTTCCGGTCCTCCCTCAACCGCAGCGCCCGCCGCGCGGCGTGGCGGATGATCCGCCGTGAGGAGGGCGTGGACGAAGCGGCCTGACGGCCGGGGCCCGGACGCACTCGTGGGACCTGTCGCCAGTGGTGCGCGGCAGGTCCCACGGGGGTTGAGTACGGCTCAGGCCGAACGGTCGGCGGCAAGCCCGACGAACCCGGCCCAGGCTTGGGGGGCGACGGTCAGGATCGGGCCAGCGGGGACCTTGGAGTCCCGGATGTGTACGGCTCCGGTGGCGTTGGCCACCTCCACGCACTCCCCGCCATTGCCAGTGCTATAGCTGCTCTTGAACCAAGCAACCTCTACACAGTCGCCCCCCTCAGCACCGCTGTAGCTGCTCTTGAACCACGCAAGTTCCGGAGCTGCGACCGAGGTCTCTGCGATGTTCATAGCTCTCCCAGCAACTTCTCGACGAATCTCAGGGTCTCGCGCGGAGTAAGAGCCTGGGACCGGATGATCCCATAGCGCGCGGCCGCGAGACGGACCTCTTCGCGATCCGTCAGCAGGCTACTTCGCCCTTGGACCTCCATGTACGTGAGCTGCTCTCCACCCTTGCGCGTGATGACTGTGAACGGGCCATCCACGCCTGCATTGTCCTCACGGTCGAGGGGCATGACCTGGATCTCGACATTGCGCTTCTGACCGATGAGCAGCAGCTGTTCGAGCTGCCCTCGCAGGACCACAGTCCCGCCAAGTGGCCTACGCAGAGCGGTCTCTTCAAGTACGAAGCTGAGCAGCGGCGCAGGCCAGCGGTTGAAGATCTCCTGCCGAGCGAGACGGCCTGCCACTCGCAACTCGATCGTCTCCTCGTCCAGCAGCGGGCGCCGCATTGCGAGCAAGGCTCGCGTGTACTCCTCCGTCTGCAATAGTCCCTTGATCACGTGCGTGTCATAGGCGCATAGCTCGACCGCCTCCGCCTCCAAGCGCGCCATATCCCGGAAGAAGGCCGGGTACTGCGCCCGCCCCACCTCCTCCTTCAGTGCCTTGAGCACGCCTCCGGCACCCAGTACCTCGTCCGCCTGGTCGATGAACGTCGGCGGCGGGATACGCCGCCCCTGCTCGAAGGACGCGACCGACTGCCCCGCGTAGCCCACGCGCTTCCCGAACTCGGGCCGCTCCAGCCCCGCTCTCATCCTCAGCAGCTTCAACTGCCGCCCGAACGCAGTCACCACGCCCGAGCCCGGCTCGTCCTCCGGCCGCTTCCCCGAATCCCCCGCAACCGCCTCGTCCTGCGTCATCGCCACTGCCTGTTCCATGCACGTACACGCCGTACGGCCGCCGCGTACAACCACCCCGCGACGGCGCGTCACTCCTGGTCACGCTACGCCACTGAGCGGCAACGTGAAGGCATGAACAGCGACCAGTCACCCCTCCCCGTGCGTCCCGTCCGTCCCGTCCGTCCCGCCCAACCCCGCTTCCCCTGGCACCACTTCACCATGCGGTTCAGCTCCACCCCACGCGGTGCCCGACTCGCCCGACGCCTGGCCGGGGAACGCCTCGACGCCTGGGGCATCGCTTACGGAAGCGACGCCCACGACGAGTTGACGCTGATCGTGGCGGAACTCAGCGCGAACGCCGTACGCCACGGGCGCGTACCCGGACGCGACTTCCGCCTCCGGCTCTCCGCCGAGGGCGCGACCCTGCGCGTGGAGGTCACCGACTCACGCGGCGAGAGCATCCCCGCCCTCACGGAACCGTCGAACGACCTGGATGCAGGCCGCGGCCTCCTCCTGGTGGCTGCGCTCACGGACCGCTGGGGCTGGTATCCGTGCGTCGACGGACCGGGCAAAACGGTGTGGGCCGTACTGGACGTGGGGCCGTCGTAGGGGCTCATCCACTCACGTGGCCGCCCCGCCCTGCCGGCCTGGAACCAGATCCACCGCGCCGGGCTGCGGATGACGAAGGAACAGGTCGCCGCGTTCACCGAGGAGTACCAGGTGCTGCTGCACAAGTACGCGAGCGAGCCCGGTTAACACCCGCCGGGCGCAGGCCAGATGGCCGTACGCCTGATGGTGCTGCCCGATGACGGCCGCGGCGCCGCGCCACTGGCCGACGACGGGTGAGGGCGGGGACCGCCGTGCGAGGCCGCAGAGCGTTCGTCGGCAGTTCCCCGGTGCCCGGGGCGGGACGGTGCGGGCGGGGCCAACTACGCTGGCACTGCTCGCCCGTTCCGTGGCTCCTGCCAGGGGTGCTCCCGTGTCGGTCCGGGTTTCTCAGCTGCTCGTGATTTCACCGTACGGAGGAGTGTCCTGTGACGGCCGGAATACCCAGGCCTCAGATCGACGCCAGCAAGCCCCACCCCGCGCGCGTCTACGACTGGCTGCTCGGCGGCAAGGACAATTACCCGGTCGACCAACAGGTGGGGGAGACACTGCCCGAGGAGGCGCGGGGCAACGCGGCGCGGAACCGGGCCTTCATGCACCGGGCCTCCGCCTGGCTGGCGCTGGGCGGGATCGACCAGTTCCTCGACATCGGCACCGGCATCCCCACGGCGCCCAATCTGCACCAGGTCGTCCAGGCCATCACACCGACCGCCCGGATCGTCTACGCGGACAACGACCCGATAGTCCTGCGCCACGCGGAAGCGTTGCTGATCAGCAGCTCACAGGGTGCCACCGACTACATCCACGCGGATGTACGGCAGCCGAAGGCGATCCTCGAACACGCCCGTGAGCGGCTGGACTTCAGCAGGCCCATCGCGCTGTCCCTGATCGCCCTGATGCACTTCCTGCCCGACGACCAGGACCCGTACGGCATCACCCGCACCCTGGTCGACGCCCTGCCCGCGGGCAGCTTCCTGGTGCTCTCGCACGGCACGGCCGACCAGCATCCCGAGCTCCGGCAGGAGACCGAGACCGCGTACAGGAAGGGGGCGATCCCGCTGCGGATGCGTACCCGAAGCGAGGTCGAGCCCTTCTTCGACGGCCTGGACCTCGTCGAGCCCGGGCTGGTGTTCGCCACGGAGTGGTACCAGGAGGAGCCCGCACCGGTGCGGGAACGCAGCGGCTTCTACGTGGGTGTCGGGCGGGTGCGCCGATCCGGGGGGAGTGATGTCCGGGACCGATGAGTCCGGGGCGGTGCGGCAGTCCTAATTCTGAGCGCACTGGCGAGAGGGTGGACCGATGAGCACTCTGCACGACCTCTTGGAGAAGCATGTCGGCGGCGGGGCGGCGCCGGGAGCCGTGGGCCTGGTCGCCCGTGGTGACCGGGTCGAGGTGACGGCGGTCGGCTCCGCCGATGCGGACGGCACGGCCCCGATGGCCAGGGACTCGATCTTCCGCATCGCATCCCTCACCAAGCCCGTCATCGCCGCGGCCGTCATGATGCTGGTCGAGGACGGCCGGATCGCGTTGGACGACCCGGTCGGGCAGTGGCTGCCGGAACTGGCGGCACCGAACGTGGTCCGCACCCCGGCCTCCCCGGTCGACGACGTGGTCCTGGCTGCCAGGGCGATCACGGTGGCCGATCTGCTCACCTTCCGGGCCGGGTGCGGCTTCCCGTCCGACTTCTCGCTGCCGGTGGTCGGACTGCTGTTCAGCGAGCTGAAACAAGGACCGCCGCAGCCCCGGCTCATCGAGGCGCCGGACGCGTGGATGGCCACCCTGTCCCGCATTCCGCTGCTGCACCAGCCGGGCGAGGCCTGGCTGTACAACACCTGCTCCGACATCCTGGGCGTGCTGATCGCCAGGGTCTCGGGCCGGCCGTTGCCCGAGTTCCTGGCCGAGCGACTGTTCGCGCCGCTGGGCATGGCCGACACCGGATTCGCGGTACCGGCCGACAAGCTCGACCGGTTCACCAGCTACTACCGGACCGACCCGGAGGGCGGCGGTCTCCAACTGGTCGACGCGCCCGACGGGCAGTGGAGCAGCGTGCCGGCGTTTCCGTCCGGTGCCGGCGGACTGGTCTCGACCGTGGACGACTGGTACTCCTTCGCCCGGATGCTGCTCGCCGAGGGCAGTGCCGACGGACAGCGGGTGCTGTCGGCCGAGTCGGTGCGGCAGATGACCACCGACCATCTGACGCAGGCGCAGCGTGACGACAGCACGCTGTTCCTGGAGGGGCAGGGCTGGGGCTTCGGCGGCTCGGTCGATGTCGAGGCCATCGACCCCTGGAACGTACCGGGACGCTACGGCTGGGTGGGCGGCACCGGTACGGCGGCGCACCTCACCCCGTCCACCGGCACGGTCACCGTCCTGCTCACTCAGCTGGAAATGGCCGGACCGACCCCGCCCGCGGTGATGCGGGAGTTCTGGCGGTACGCGGCCGAGGCCTGAGGCCTGTCCGCGGCCGCCACCCGCGGACTACTGCAGCGGCTTCGCGAGGCAGATGCTGTTCTCGTACGTGCGGTAGTGGCCGAACTTCTCGCACGGGCTGTAACCGCTCGACGTGTACAGCGCGATCGCCTCGGGCTGCTTGTCCCCGGTCTCCAGCACCATGCGACTACGGCCCGCCGCCCGCGCGTCGGCCTCCAGGGCGGCCAGGATGCGGCGCGCCAGCCCGTTGCCGCGGCCTTCGGGTATCACGAACATCCGCTTGATCTCGGCGTCTCCGTCGGAGTAGCCCTCGTCGTTCTGCTCCTGGGAGCGCCAGCCGCCGGTGGCGACCGGGCGGTCCTGCGCATCGTAGGCGAGGAGATACAGACCGTTCGGCGGCTCGAACATCGACGCGTCGAGCGGTGTGACATCGCCCTCGTCGCCGTATCGCTCGGCGTATTCGAGCTGCACCTGGTCGTTGAGTTCGACGGCATCGGCGTGATCGAAGGGCCGAGAGTGGATATTCATGCGGGAAATGGTACAGGTATGCGCCCACTGTCTGTCGGTATCGTGCCGTAATGCTCACTGTGACCAGCGTCAATGTAAATGGGCTCCGCGCCGCCGCCAAGAAGGGCTTCGTCGAGTGGCTGGCCGGGACCGAAGCCGATGTGATCTGCCTGCAGGAGGTGCGGGCCGAGCCGCAGCAGCTGCCCGACGGGGTGCGCGACCCCGAGGGCTGGCACACCGTGCACGCACCGGCCGCCGCCAAGGGGCGGGCCGGCGTCTCCCTCTACACGAGGCGGGCGCCCGAGCGCGTGCAGATCGGGTTCGGCGGCTTCGGGGACGCCGGGAGCGAGGAGTTCGACGCGAGCGGCCGCTATATCGAGGTCGACCTGCCCGGTGTCACGGTCGCGAGCCTGTATCTGCCCTCCGGCGAGGTCGGCACGGAGAAGCAGGACGAGAAGGAACGGTTCATGGCCGCGTTCCTCCCGTATCTGAAGGGCCTCAGGAAGCGGGCGGCGGCCGACGGCCGTGAGGTCGTGGTGTGCGGCGACTGGAACATCGCCCACCAGGAGGCCGACCTGAAGAACTGGAAGGGCAACAAGAAGAACTCCGGCTTCCTCCCCGAGGAGCGGGAGTGGCTGACCCGGGTCTTCGACGAGGCGGAGTACGTCGATGTCGTGCGGGCGCTGCACCCGGAGGAGGAGGGGCCGTACTCGTGGTGGTCCTACCGCGGGCGGGCCTTCGACAACGACACGGGCTGGCGGATCGACTACCAGGTGGCGACGCCGGGGCTGGCCGGGCGTGCGGTGAAGGGCTGGGTCGAGCGGGCTGCGACGCACGGCGAGCGGTGGAGCGACCATGCGCCGGTGACGGTGGTCTTCGACCTGTAGGGCGTGCGGGGGCGCGCTGATCAGGAGCCCTCCGTCAGGCGTGTTCAGGGGCGCGGGGCAGGTGGCGGGGGCCTTGGCCCGTCCCGTCAGGAGGCGGGTCCCCGCGGCGGGCGGTCGGTGTTCTCGCGGCGCAGGCGGCGGTCCAGGGCCATGGAGAGCTCGGCGTCCACCACCGCGCGGGCCAGCGGGCGCAGTTGGGGCGGTTCCGTTCCGTCGCTGTGGGCTTCGAGGACGCTGACGAAGAGTTCGGCGAGCGCGTCCGCGTGCTCGCGGACCCGGCGGCCGGCCGAGAGCACCGTGGCGAGCGGTACCCCTTCCCGTACCAGCTCCGCCGATACATCCAGGAGGCGTCGGCTGATGTGGACGATCTCGTCGCCGTCGGTGGCGAGATAGCCCAGGTCGAGGGCGGCGGCCAGATTCTCCGGGGTGACCTCGCCCTCGAAGTAGTCCGCGAGCTGTTCGGGGGTGAGGCGTACCGGGGTCTCCTCGGTCGGTTCGCCCAGGCCCAGCACCTCGGCGACATCGCGGCCGCTCTCGAAGGTGCGGGCGAGATCGGCGATGCCGGTGAGGGTGTGGCCACGCTCCAGCAGGCCCGCGATGGTGCGCAACCGGGCCAGGTGGTGGTCGTCGTACCAGGCGATGCGCCCCTCGCGCCGGGGTGGCGAGATCAGGCCGCGCTCCCGGTAGAAGCGCACGGTCCGCACGGGGATGCCGGCCTCCTTGGCCAGCTCTTCCATCCGGTATTCACGGTGCTCGCGTCCTTCAGCCACACCCGCACCCTATGTTGTACCGCCGGTAACTTTCCCTCGTCTCCCCCCTACCCATCGGTACGGAGCTGTTCTACTCTCCCAACAATGCCAGTGATTGCTGGCGGAGTCGTGTGGCGTACCGCGGGAGGCGGCAGCATGGCCCAACACGAGCACGTACGAGTGGCGGTGATCGGATCCGGATTCGGGGGCCTCGGGGCCGCGGTCCGGCTGCGCCGCGAAGGCATCACGGACTTCGTCGTCCTGGAACGGGCCGACTCCGTCGGCGGCACCTGGCGCGACAACAGCTATCCGGGCTGCGCCTGCGACGTACCGTCCCATCTCTACTCGTTCTCGTTCGCCCCCAACCCCGAGTGGCCGCGCACCTTTTCCGGGCAGGAGCACATCCGTGCCTACCTGGAGCATGTCGCGGACACCTTCGGGCTGCGCCCGCACATCAGGCTGGGCCATGAAGTGAAGATGATGCGTTGGGAGCGCGACGAGCTCCACTGGGTCATCGAGACCGCGGGCGGGGCCACGTTCACCGCCGATGTCGTCGTCTCCGCGACCGGCCCGCTCTCCGACCCGAAGATGCCGGACATACCCGGGCTCGACGGCTTCCCCGGCAAGGTCTTCCACTCGGCCCGCTGGGACCACGACTACGACCTGACCGGCAAGCGCGTCGCGATGATCGGCACCGGAGCCTCCGCCATCCAGATCGTGCCCTCGATCCAGCCGAAGGCTGCCGAGCTGACGCTCTTCCAGCGCACCCCGCCATGGGTCATGCCGCGCATGGACCGCAGGATCAGCGGCGCCGAGCGCTGGCTGCACCGCACGCTCCCCTTCACCGGTACCGCGCGCCGCGGACTGCTCTGGGGCATAAGGGAGTTGCAGGTCAGCGCCTTCACCAAGCGCCCGAACGAGCTGGGCCCGGTCGAGGCGATAGCCAAGTCCAACATGGCGCGGTCCATCAAGGACCCGGCGCTGCGGGCCAAGCTGACCCCCTCGTACCGCATCGGCTGCAAGCGCATCCTGCTCTCCAGCGCCTACTACCCGGCGCTCGCCCAGCCCAATGTGGAGGTGGTCGCCTCCGGTCTGGCCGAGGTGCGCGGCTCCACGGTCGTCGCCTCCGACGGTACGGAGGCCGACGTCGACGCGATCATCTTCGGCACCGGCTTCCATGTGACCGACATGCCGATCGCCGACCGGGTGGTGGGCGCGGAAGGCATCACGCTCGCAGAATCCTGGAAGGACGGCATGCAGGCGCTGCGCGGTGCGAGCGCGTCCGGCTTCCCCAACTGGATGACGATCATCGGCCCCAACACGGGGCTCGGGAACTCCTCGATGATCCTCATGATCGAGTCCCAGCTGAACTACATGGCCGACTATCTGCGCCGGCTGAACGTGCTGGGCGGCCGTGTCGCACTCGACGCGCGGGCCTCTGCGGTCGGGTCCTGGAACCGCCGGGTGCAGGAGCGGATGAAGCGCACCGTGTGGAACACCGGCGGTTGCAACAGCTGGTACCTGGACGCCAACGGTCGCAACACGACGGTCTGGCCGGGCACCACCTCCGAATTCCGCAAGGGGACGCGGTCGGTCGATCTCGAGGAGTACGAGGTCGTCCGGGCACCGAAGCAGGCCGCTGCCCCCGAGCGGCCCGTCGTCGAGGAGATCGTGGGATGAGCCGGCTGCTGCGGCGCGACGACGCCCCGCCGGTCCCCGCGCGCGAACTGACCGCGATCTCCGCCGACGGCGCCCGGATCCGTGTCGAGGTGTACGGGCAGGACGGCGCCCCCGCGGTGGTCCTGTCGCACGGCTGGACCTGCAACACCCATTTCTGGACCGCGCAGATCCGGGACCTTGCGGTGGACCACCGGGTCGTCGTCTACGACCAGCGGGGCCACGGCCGTTCGCCCGCGGTCGGCCGCGACGGGTACAGCACAAGCGCCCTCGCCGACGACCTCGAAGCGGTGCTGGCCGTCGCCCTCGAACCGGGCGAGAAGGCCGTGCTCGCCGGGCACTCCATGGGTGGGATGACGATGATGGCCGCCTCGCGGCGGGCCGGGCTGCGCGAGCACGCGGCGGCCGTACTTCTGTGCAGCACCGGCAGTTCGCGGCTGATCGCCGAGTCGCTGGTGGTGCCGTTGCGGGCCGGGGCCGTCCGTACCCGGATGACCCGCGCGATTCTCGGGGCGCGTGCCCCGCTGGGGCCGGTCACACCGGTCTCCAGGCGGATACTCAAGTACGGCACGATGGGGGCGGGTTCGGCACCCGAACGGGTCGAGTTCTGCGCCAGGATCGTGCACGCGTGCCCGCGGGCGGCCAGAGTCGCCTGGGGGCATGTCCTCGCGGAGCTCGATCTCGATGCGGGGGTACGGGAGTTGCGAGTTCCCACGGCGTTGATCGCGGGCACGGAGGACCGGCTGACGCCGCTCGTGCACGCCCGTGCCATCGCGGCGGCGCTGCCCGACTGCCTGGGGCTCACCGAGCTGGCGGGTATGGGCCACATGACACCGGTGGAGGCGCCGGAGACGGTCGCCGCGAAGATCCGGGAGCTCGTCACCGCGTACGTCCCGGCGGGCGGCGCGGACGGTGTGGACGGTACGGCCGAGAAGGAGGATGTCGCATGAGCGACAGGCGGAGTCTCGAAGGACAGGTCGTCGTCGTCACGGGCGCGGCGCGTGGCGTGGGCGAACTGCTGGCGCGCAAGCTCTCGGCGCGCGGAGCCAAGCTCGCGCTGGTGGGCCTGGAACCGGACGAGCTGAAGAAGGTCTCCGAGCGGCTGCACTCGGAGAGCGACCACTGGTTCGCGGATGTCACCGACCACGAGGCGATGGCGCGCGTCGTCGAGCAGGTCAAGGAGCGGTTCGGGAAGGTCGACGTCGTCGTCGCCAACGCCGGAGTCGCGTCGGGCGGTCCGTTCGTCGACTCGGACCCGGAGGCGTGGCGCCGGGTCATCGAGGTCAATCTGATCGGCGGCGCGGTGACGGGGCGGGCCTTCCTGCCGGTGCTCATGGAGAGCCGCGGGTACTTCCTGCAGATCGCCTCGCTCGCGGCGATGACGCCGGCGCCGATGATGACCGCGTACTGCGCGTCCAAGTCGGGCGTGGAGGCGTTCGCGCACAGCCTGCGGGCCGAGGTCGGCTACCGCGGGGTGAAGGTCGGGGTCGGCTATCTGTCCTGGACCGACACGGACATGGTGCGGGGCGCCGACCAGGACGACGTGATGCGGGAACTGCGGCAGCGGCTGCCCCGGCCGTCGAACCGTACGTATCCGCTGGGCCCGGCGGTCGACCGGATCGTGGCCGGTATCGAGCGGCGGTCGGCGCATGTGTACGCGCAGTGGTGGCTGCGCGGGATGCAGTCCGTGCGGGGATACCTCCCCGCGGTGATCGGTGTCGTCGGACAGCGCGAGATGCGGCGGTTCGGGGCGCGGCTGGAGGGCGTGAGCAAGGGACTCGTGGGCGCAGGAGGCGCGGCGGATCAGGATGCGCGGGCGGTGCGTACGCAGAGTAAGTGATCGAAATGCGATGAATGTCGGGGCGTGTAACTCTGGTCGAGGCCGTTACAGGCCGTCCCCCACGCACCCACTAGGAGTGAACAGCATGGGTATCGCAGACCAGTTCAAGGACAAGGCGCAGGAGCTCGCCGACCAGGCGAAGAGCAAGCAGAGCGAGGGTCGGAACGAGAGCCGGGAGCGGACGCAGGGCGCGTCCGAGCGGGCCTCGAAGACGTCGCAGCAGGGCCGTAACAAGGCCCAGCAGACGACGCAAGACGTCCGCGACGAGTACGACCGCTGACGCGTTTCGCGACTCTGCGCGTTGTCCGTGAGGGGCGTGCCCGGGTGACCGGGTGCGCCCCTTGCGCGTGGCGCCATGCCGCTCCGGCATCCGCGGCTGGCCGTCACGCGAGCAGCTACCCGGCCGGCCATTCCCCTGTGCGGGCAGACCTGACGCCGTGTCGGCTGCCGCGCTTCGGCTCAGCTGTCTGTAGCCTGTCCGGCGACCGGAGGTCAGCTCCCGGCCGGGTGCACCAGATCGCTCGGGTCGGTGTTCGCCCCGCACAGCACGACGGCGACTCGCTCGCCGCTGCCCGGCCGGTAGCCGAGGCTCGGCGCTGTCGGCCCGGTCGGGAGGTCCGGGGCGGTGAGCGCGGCCAGTGCGGTGGCGGCGGCGTGCTCGACGGCGACGCGGCGGTGGTCCCACAACTCCTGGCGGGCGCGGACGATTTCGCCGTCCGGTACCAGGACGGAGCGGACGTCGTCCCGGCGGGCGGCGTCCAGGGCCAGCGCGGTGGCGCGGCGGGCGCCGAGGGCGTCGATGGCGACCGAGTCGACGGGAACGTCGACCGGGTGACCGGCCTCGATGGCGGCGTTCAGCGCCCGGCAGTTCTCCGGCTCGACGGCGACCGTGCGGATTCCGTGGTGCTGGGCGGCGGTGGCGACACCGGCGAACAGGCCGCCGCCGCCGACCGAGACCACCACGGTGTCCAGACCGGGGATCCGGGCGTGGATCTCCTCCAGCAAGGTGCCGGCCCCGGCGGCGATCAGCGGGTGATCGTAGGCGTGCGCGGCGAGCGCGCCGGACGAGGCGGCGAACTCCTCGCACGCTTCGAGGGCTTCGGCGTACTCCGCGCCGACCACCCGCACGTCCGCCCCGAAGTCGCGCAGCTTGGCCACCTTCACCGCCGGGGCGACGGTCGGCAGGAACACCGTGGCGCGCACGCCCTGCTGCTGGGCGGCCCACGCGCAGGCCAGCCCGGCGTTGCCGCCGGAGGCGATGGTCACCCCCGCGCCCGGCAGGGTGCCGGCCTCGCGGTGGGCCTGGATGAAGTTCTGCGCGCCGCGCGCCTTGAAGGAGCCGGTGTGCTGCATGAACTCCAGCGCGAACCAGACCTCGCAGGGCTCCTCGGACCGGGCGCCGAGGGGACCGCGGTGTGCCGTGCGGATCGTTCCCTGGTCGACGGGGGCGACGGTGACCGGGCGGACGTGTCCGGCGATCCGGTCGGTGGCGGCCTTGATGTCGTCGTACGTGAGCTGGTGCACGTCGTTGCTCCTGCCGAGAGAGGTTCACGGCCGGGCGACGAGCCGGCCGGTGGTGGTGGGGCGAGGAAGTACGCGAAGGCGATCCGCCGCCCGCCCGCGATCCGTTCCCTCGCGTGGTGGGACGCCCACAGACCCGGCGGCGAACGGCGCGGCGGTCAGGACGCCTTGACGGCCTCGACGAACGGTGTCCGGGCGGACGCGGGGATGACGAGCGCCGGGCCTTCGGGGCGCTTGGAGTCGCGGACGGGGACGATGCCGGGGTGGCCGTCCGCGACTTCGAGGCAGTCGCCGCCACTGCCGTTGCTGTAGCTGCTCTTGCGCCGGGTCGCCATGCTGAGGTCAAGGTCGATGCTGGCCATGCCGGTACTCCTCAGCCGCCTTTTCGATCAGGGCGAGGGACACCTCCGGCGGCAATGCGGCGGCCCTCAGCCGATCGTATGTCTTGCGGTACTGCATCACGAGTGCCGGATCGTCGATGGCGGGGCCGACGCCGGAGTCGACCCGACGCGCTGAGCAGCGGTGTGCGGTGTGCCGCCGCGGTGGTCCTTCTACCGTGGTGGCAAGGGCGGACGCCGCCGGTCCGGGACCGACTCGTAGGTCGGAGGGGTTGCCGCCGGGTGCGCTTCCAGGAGGTCCAGCGCCACCCGCACCGCGTCGTCCAGTACCGCGTACCGGCCCTCGGCCCAGTCGAGCGGGGTGCGCAGGGCCTCCAGGTCCGGTTCGACGCCGTAGTTCTCGACCGTCCAGCCGTATGTGTCGAACCAGGCCGCGTTCATCGGCACCGTGATCACCGTGCCGTCGCCCAGTCGGTGCCGGCCGGTCATGCCGACCACGCCGCCCCATGTCCGCTGGCCCACCACCGGGCCCAGTTTCAGCAGGCGGAACACGGCGGTGATCATGTCGCCGTCGGAGGACGTCGCCTCGTCGGCCAGGGCGACCACCGGGCCCCGGGGGGCGTTGGAGGCGTAACTGACCGGCTGGGCGTTGCGGGTCAGGTCCCAGCCGAGGATCGTGCGGGTGAGCTGCTCGACCACCAACTCGCTGATGTGGCCGCCCGCGTTGCCGCGTACGTCGACGATCAGGGCCGGGCGGGAGACCTCCATGCGCAGGTCCCGGTTGAACTGGGCCCAGCCCGAGCCGCCCATGTCGGGGATGTGCAGATACCCGCACTTGCCGCCGCTCAACTCCCGTACGACTTCACGGCGTTTGGCCACCCAGTCCTGGTAGCGCAGAGGCCGTTCGTCGACCAGGGGGACAACCGCGACCCGGCGGGAGTGGCCCTCGCTGTCGGACGGGCGAAAGGTGAGTTCTACCGTAGTGCCGCCTGCTGCGGAGAGGAGGGGGTACGGGCCCGTCACCGGGTCGACCGGGCGGCCGTCGACATGGGTGAGGGCCGCGCCCTCCCGGATGCCCGTACCGGCCAGCGGGGAACGGGCCTTGGAGTCGGAGGAGTCGCCGGGCAGGATGCGCCGGATCGTCCAGTCGCCGTCCCGGCACACCAGGTTCGCGCCGAGCATCCCGATCGCCCGCTGGTAGTGCGGCGGGCCCTCGTTGCGCCGGGCCGGGGCCACGTACGCGTGCGAGGTGCCCAGTTCGCCCAGGACCTCGCGCATCAGATCGGCGAACTCGTCGGGGGAGGCGACCCGTTCGACCAGCGGGCGGTACTGGTCGAGCACGCCGTCCCAGTCGATGCCGCACATGTCCGGTTCCCAGAAGTGCGAGCGGATGATGCGGCCGCCCTCCCCGTACGCCTGCCGCCACTCGGCCCCCGGGTCGACCTCGTGCAGGATGCGGCGCAGGTCGATGTAGACCGTCGAGTCGCTGTCGCCGGTCTCGGTGGCGGGGACGGCGCGCAGCTCGCCCTCGTCCATGACGACCAGCCGCGTCGCGTCGCCGCTGACCGCGAACCGGTCCAGATGGCCGACGAGTTCGGTCTTCCTGGCCTTGGAGATGTTGAAGTGTTCGAGCGTGGGGCGGCCCGACATGTCCGCCGGGTTGGCGAACGTCTCGCCGAGCGCGCCCGAGATCGGCCAGCGCAGCCAGACGAGGCCGCCACCACTGACCGGATGAAGGGCCGAGTACTTCGACGCGGAGACCGGGAACGGTGTCACCCGGTTCTCCAGGCCCTCGAACTCGACCGTGACCGTGGACGGCCCCTCGCCCGTACCGGCCTCGACGACGACGTCGTCGGCCGGGTCGAGACCGCCCGCCGCCGGGCGGCCCTCCGGCGACAGGGCGAACGGGGAGGGCGTGGCCGAGGAGAGCGGCACCAGATACGGGCGGCAGCCCAGCGGGAAGGAAAGGTCCCCGGTGTGGACGTCGTACACCGGGTCGAAACCGCGCCAGGAGAGGAAGGCGAGGTAGCGTCCGTCGCCCGTGAAGACGGGATTCTCGTCCTCGAAGCGGCCGTTGGTGACATCGACGATCACCGGAGCGCCGGACCCCAGGATGCGCGCCAGTTTGATCTGGCGCAGCGAACGGCCGATCCCGGGGTGCGACCAGGTCAGCCAGGCGCCGTCCGGCGAGAACGCCATGTCCCGGACCGGGCCGTTGACGGAGCGGATCAGTTCGGTGGGTTCGCCGGTGGATTCCTCCTCGTCCGTGTCCAGGAGCAGCAGCCGCCCGTCGTTCGTGGCGATCGCCAGGCGCTCGCCGTCCGGGTCGGCGATCAGCTCCTGGACCCTGCCGACCTGTCCGGAGGCCAGCCGGCGCGGTTCGCGGTCGCCGCTGGCGCGCGGCAGGTAGGCGATCTCGATCGCGTCCTCGCCGTCCGCGTCCGTGACGTAGGCGACCTGGCCGCCGCTGCCGAGCATCTCGGGCAGCCGGACCCGGACCCCCGGGGTGCCGGAGATCGTCCGGGCGGGGCCGTCGCGGTGGGTGAGCCAGTACAGGCTGCCGCGTACGGACACGGCGCTGGCCCGGCCCGTCTCGTCCACGGACAGCGAGTCGACATTGCTGGCGGCCGGCACCTGGTACGTACGCCGTCCGGCACGCGGACCGCCGAGCCGTACCTCCAGCTTCCGTGGCACCGCGTCCGGTGACTCCAGGTCGTCCACCAGCCACACATCGCCCGCGCACTGGTAGACGACCCGGCTGCCGTCGCTGGACGCGTGCCGGGCGTAGAAGGCGTCGTGATCCGTGTGGCGGCGCAGATCGCTGCCGTCGGGCAGGCAGGAGTACAGATTGCCGACGCCCTCGTGGTCGGAGAGGAACGCGATCCGGCCGCCGACGAACATGGGCGAGTCGAGGTGGCCGCCGATGTCCGGGAGCAGCCGTTCGCCGTGCAGCCACAGCCGCCCCATCGCGCCGCCCCGGTACCGCTTCCAGGAGGCCGGTTCGTGCGGTGGTTTGCCGGTGAGCAGCAGGGTGCGCCGCTCGCCGTCGATGTCGGAGACCGCGATGTCGGAGACCGGCCCCCAGGGCAGCTTGCCGCCGGGGCTTCCGTCCGTGGGGAGGCCGTAGGCCCAGGAGACGTACGAGAACGGCTGGTTGTGCGAGGACACGGCGAGGATCTGGGCGGCGTCGCCCGGATCGGGGGTCCAGCCGCAGACCCGGGCGTCCGTCGACCCCCAGTAGGTGAGCCGGCGCGCCGGGCCGCCTTCGACCGGCGCGAGATGGATCTCGGGGTCGAGGCTGCGCCAGGTCGTGTACGCGATACGGCTCCCGTCGGGGGAGAACCGCGGGTGGCCGACTCTGGTCCGGTCGACGGTCACCCGCCACGCGCGGCCGGGCCGCTGCCCCTCGGCCGCGAGGGGAGCGACCCAGAGGTCGTCCTCGGCCGCGAAGCAGAGCAGATCCTCGTGGAGGTGCGGGAAACGGAGATACGCGACGTCGTCACTCACCCTCCAATGCTTTCCGCGCTGGAGAGCCCCGGCAACTTGTGGTGCGGAACACAAGCGAAACGATTTCGTTTCGCTGGGCGGGCGGAGTAGCGTCGATGTGTACGAAACAGTTTCGTTCGATTGACTCTGTACGGGAGTCGCGAACGGAAGCGCGAACAGGAGGTCGACACATGGCGCGCACCCGGCTCACGCCCGAGCGCGAGAGCGAGCTGTACGGCGCCGTGCTCGACCTGCTCCGCGAGGTCGGCTACGACGCCCTGACCATGGACGCCGTCGCCGCCCGCACCCGTTCCAGCAAGGCCACCCTCTACCGCCAGTGGGGGAGCAAGCCCGAGCTGGTCGTCATGGCCCTGCGGCACGACAAGCCGGTGTCCCTCGCAGAGATCGACACCGGATCGCTGCGCGGCGACTTCCACGCCGCACTGAGCCGTTCCGACGACTGCCAGATGGAGAAGGACTCCGCGCTGATGCGGGGCCTGAGCCATGCCGCCCACGACAATCCCGATCTGCTCCAGGCCCTGCGCGAACTGCTGATCGAGCCGGAGATGACCGGCCTCGACACACTGCTGCGCCGAGCCGTGGACCGGGGTGAACTGCGTCCGGACCATCCGGCGCTGAAATATGTATCGCACATGCTGATCGGTGCCTTCACCGCTCGGCAGCTGGTCGAGGGCCGCCCCGTCGACCAGGCGTTCCTCGCCGACTACGTCGACTCCGTGATTCTCCCCGCACTCGGAGTCTGACCCCTCCCGTCCCCTTCGCGCCGCCCCTCCCCAAGCCCCACCTGACACGCCGCTCTCGTCGTCGGGCCGGTTCCTCACGCCCTTTTCCACTCACACGACCTGACCGGGAGTACGCCTCCGTGGCCACATTCCTCTACAAGCTCGGACGGCTCGCCTTCCGGCGCCGCCGCTACGTCGCCCTGATCTGGGTGGCACTGCTGGCACTCGCCGGAATCGGCGCGGCCTCCGCGTCCACCGCCGCCTCCAGCTCCTTCTCGATCCCGGGTACGGAGGCGCAGAAGGCCTTCGACCTGCTGGAACAGCGCTTCCCCGGCAGCAGCGCCGACGGCGCGACCGCACGGGTCGTCTTCAAGGCCCCCGACGGCCAGAAGATGACGGACCCGGCGAACAAGGCCGAGGTGAACAAGATCGCCGGCGAGCTGAAGTCCGGCTCGGACCAGATCGCCTCGGTCACCGACCCGTACACCGTCGACGCCGTCAGCAGGGACGGCTCCACGGCGTACATCTCCGTGTCCTACAAGGTCAACACGATGGAGCTGACCGATGCGACCCGGGACGCCCTGAAGGATGTGGGCCACACGGCGCAGAAGAGCGGGATGACCGTGGAGATCGGCGGTGACGCGCTCCTGGTGATTCCGGAGATCGGGGTCACCGAGATCATCGGTGTCGCGATCGCCGCGGTGGTGCTGGTCATCACCTTCGGCTCGCTCATCGCCGCCGGACTGCCGCTGCTCACCGCCCTGATCGGGGTCGGGATCGGGGTCTCGACGATCACGGCACTGGCGAACGTACTCGACCTGGACTCCACCACCGCCATTCTCGCGATGATGATCGGCCTCGCGGTCGGCATCGACTACGCGCTGTTCATCGTCTCCCGCTACCGCGCCGAGCTGGCCGAGGGTCGGGAGTGCGAGGAAGCGGCCGGACGGGCCGTCGGCACGGCCGGTTCCGCGGTTGTCTTCGCCGGTCTCACGGTCGTCATCGCGCTGGGCGGCCTCGCCGTCGTGAACATCCCGATGCTGTCGAAGATGGGCTTCGCCGCGGCCGGCACGGTCGTGATCGCCGTCCTCATCGCGCTCACCCTGGTCCCGGCCTTGATGGGCTTCGCGGGAAAGCGCGTCATGGGACGCAAGGTCCGCAAGGCCGCCGACGCTTCCGACCGGCCCGAGGCGAAGCCGAACATGGGCACCCGCTGGGCGCGGTTCGTGCTGCGCAGGCCGGTGTGGGTGCTGCTGGCCGGAGTCATCGGCCTCGGTGCGATCGCCGTACCCGCCGCATCCCTGGAGATGGGCCTGCCCGACGACGGCTCCCAGCCCACCAGCACCACCCAGCGGCGCGCCTACGACCTGCTCTCCGAAGGCTTCGGCCCCGGCTTCAACGGGCCGCTGATGGTTGTCGTCGACACCGCGGACAGCTCCGACGGCAAGACCGCGGTCAAGCAGGTCTCCGACGAGATCGCGGGCATCCCGGGCGTCGTCGCCGTCACCCCGGCCCAGTTCAACAAGGCCGGCGACACCGCGATGATCACCGTCGTCCCGAAGGACCGGCCGAGCTCCACCGAGACCGAGAACGTGGTCCACGCGATCCGTGACACGGGCAAGGACATCAAGTCCGACACCGGCGCCGAGGTCCTGGTCACCGGCGCCACGGCGATGAACATCGACTTCTCGCAGAAGATGAACGACGCACTGCTGCCCTACCTGGCGCTCGTCGTCGGCCTGGCCTTCCTGCTGCTGATGGTGGTCTTCCGGTCGGTGCTGGTGCCGCTGAAGGCGGCCCTCGGCTTCCTGCTCTCGGTCGTCGCGGCCCTGGGCGCGGTCGTCGCGGTCTTCCAGTGGGGCTGGCTCGGCTCGCTCTTCGGTGTGGAACAGCCCGGCCCGATCATGTCCATGATGCCGATCTTCTTGGTGGGTGTGGTCTTCGGCCTCGCCATGGACTACGAGGTCTTCCTCGTGACCCGGATGCGGGAGGCGTACGTCCACGGCGAGAAGCCCGGCCAGGCGATCGTCACCGGCTTCAACCACGGCGCCCGGGTCGTCACGGCCGCGGCCGTGATCATGATGGCGGTCTTCGCCGGCTTCATCGGCTCCAGCGAGCAGATGATCAAGATGATCGGCTTCGGGCTCGCCATCGCCGTCCTCTTCGACGCGTTCGTCGTCCGGATGGCGATCGTGCCCGCGGTTCTCGCCCTGCTCGGCAAGCGTGCCTGGTGGCTGCCGCGCCGGCTGGACCGCCTCCTGCCGAACGTGGACGTGGAGGGTGAGGGGCTGCGCAAGGAGCTCGGCGAGACGCCCGAGGGCGGTACCGGCCGCGACGGACACGGCGGTGACGCCGGGGGTGAGCGTGAGCTGACCCGCGTCTGAGCCGGGCCCTGCCCGAGTCCGAGCCGCACGGCCGGGCCGTAGAGCCTCCGGGGTCCGCGTCTGAGCGGAGCGCGGCCCAGGATGCGCCGGTTACCTGTGGGGACGGGGGCCGGGGCCATGACAGAAGCCCCCGTGCGAGCGGCACGGGGGCTTCTGTCGTGCGTGTGGTGTCATGCGTGCGTGTGTGTCATGGGTGCGGGACCGGCGGGGTTCTCGTCGTGTGTGCGGTGCAGAAAACGGATCAGTGGCGCGTTGTCGAACTGAACCACCTCCACGCCTTCCTTCGAGCGGAGCTCCACGACCACCTGCGTCCGTCCGCACGGCCACACCCGGATGCCGCCGCGCTCGGCGGGGGAGCGCAGTCCGCGTTCGAGCAGGTCGCGGCCGAACGCCCAGTCGATGCCGCCGGGGAAGGCGACATGGACGGTACGCGGGTCGTCGTCGGCGTCGTACAGCAGGTCGACCGGCACCGCCGGCAGGTCAGGGGTGTCATTGACGAGCCAGGCCTCGGCCTGCTCATGGATCACGGGGGGCATGGGCCGACTCCTCCTGTGCATTCTGCTTCGTCATCCAATGTCGCATATTTTCAGATATGGGCACGGCGAGCGGCCAGCTGTGACATTCCCGCTCTTGCGATGTGTTTGCAACAAGGCCCTATCATCGAACGGTTCACGACACCGTCCGCGGCAACGCAGGATCGCAGGAAGCGGAGCCTCCCCATGCATGTACCCGACGGATTCATCGACGCACCCGTCTCCGCCGCCGCTGGAGTCGTCGCCGCGGGTGCCGTCGCCGTCAGCCTGCGGGGCGCCCGCCGCGAACTCGATGAACGCACCGCTCCGCTCGCCGGCCTGGTCGCCGCGTTCATCTTCGCCGTACAGATGCTGAACTTCCCGGTCGCGGCGGGCACCAGCGGGCATCTGCTGGGCGGTGCGCTCGCCGCGATCCTGGTCGGGCCCTACACGGGGGTGCTCTGCATCTCCGTCGTACTGCTCATGCAGGGCATCCTCTTCGCCGACGGCGGCCTCACCGCGCTCGGCGTGAACGTGCTCGACATGGGCATCACGACCACCGTTGTCGCGTACGCCCTCTTCCGCGGGCTGGTCCGTGTGCTGCCGCGCACCCGTCGCTCCATGACGGCCGCGTCCTTCGTCGCCGCTCTGGTCTCCGTACCGGCTGCGGCCTGTGCGTTCACGTTCATCTACTGGATCGGCGGCACCACCGACATACCGATCGGCCAGGTCTTCACCGCCATGGTCGGGGTCCACGCACTGATCGGTATCGGCGAAGCCGTGATCACCGCTCTGACCGTCGGCGCCGTCGTCGCCGTACGTCCCGATCTGGTCCACGGCGCCCGCGGACTCACCGCCCCGCTCAAGCTCCGGGTCGACGGCGAGCTCGTCGACGCCCCCGCCCGGCAGTCCGTCGCCCCCGTCGCCGCCCGCTCCACCCGGGGAATCTGGGCCACCGGCCTGGTCACCGCCCTCGTCCTGGCGGGCTTCGTCTCCTTCTACGCCTCCGCAGACCCCGACGGCCTGGAGAAGGTCGCCGCCGACCAGGGCATCGACAAGAAGACCGAGGAGCACGCCGCCAAGGACTCCCCGCTCGCCGACTACGGCGTCAAGGACGTCTCCGACGCCCGGATCTCGGGCGGCCTCGCCGGAGTGATCGGTGTCGGTGCCACGATCGTGGTCGGCAGCGGAGTCTTCTACGTGGTCCGCCGCCGCCGCACGCCGGACGCGCCCGTCGGCACCCCACGCACCGAGGAGACCGTCTGACATGGGCGCCGGACATGCGCACAGGCTCTATCGGCACGGGCACTCGCCCGTCCACGACCTGCCGCCGCACTGCAAGCTCGCCGCCGCCTTCTGCTTCGTCGTGGTCGTCGTCTCGACGCCGCGCGAGGCGGTGTGGGCGTTCGCGCTGTACGCGGCACTGATCGGCGCCGTCACCGCCCTGGCCCGCATTCCCGCAGGCTTCCTGCTCAAGCGGTTGCTCATCGAGGTGCCGTTCGTCGCGTTCGCGCTGCTCATGCCGCTCGTGGTGCCCGGCGAGCAGACCCACGTCCTCGGCCTCTCCGTCAGTGTCCCCGGCCTCTGGGGCGCCTGGAACGTCCTTGCCAAGGGCACCCTCGGCGTCGCCGCGTCCGTGCTCCTCGCCTCCACCACCGAACTGCGCTCGCTGCTGCTCGGCCTCCAGCGGCTCAAGCTGCCGCCGCTGCTCGTCCAGATCGCCTCCTTCATGATCCGGTACGGCGATGTGATCACCGACGAGATGCGCCGGATGTCGATCGCCCGCCGCTCCCGCGGTTTCGAGGCGCGCGGGGTACGTCAGTGGGGTGTCCTGGCCAAATCGGCGGGCGCGCTCTTCATCAGGTCGTACGAGCGCGGCGAACGCGTCCACCTCGCGATGGTCAGCCGCGGCTACGCCGGTTCCATGCCGGTCATCGACGAGGTGACGGCCTCCAGGACCCAGTGGGCGCACGCCTCGGCACTCCCCGTACTCGCCCTCATCATCTGTCTGCTGGGATGGACCGTATGAGCATGCCCACCGCCCCCGCGCCGTCCCTGGAAGTCAGTGGCCTCGCCTACGCCTACCCCGACGGCCACCAGGCGCTCTTCGGGGTGGACCTGACGGTCGCCCGAGGCGAACGCGTCGCCCTGCTCGGCCCGAACGGAGCCGGTAAGACCACCCTCGTCCTCCACCTCAACGGCATCCTCGACGCCGGCGCGGGCACCGTCCGGGTCGCCGGTCTCCCGGTCGAGAAGCGCAACCTCGCCGAGATCCGCCGCCGCGTCGGCATCGTCTTCCAGGACCCCGACGACCAGCTCTTCATGCCCACCGTCCGCGAGGACGTCGCCTTCGGTCCCGCCGCCTCCGGGCTGCGCGGCGCCGAACTGGAGGAACGCGTCACCGAAGCCCTGCGGCAGGTCGGCATGGAGGAGTACGCGAACCGGCCGCCGCACCACCTTTCCTTCGGCCAGCGCCGCCGCGTCGCCGTCGCCACCGTCCTCGCCATGCGGCCGGAGATCCTGGTGCTGGACGAGCCGTCCTCCAACCTGGACCCGGCCTCGCGGCGCGAGCTCGCCGACATCCTGCGGTCCCTGGACGTCACCGTGCTCATGGTCACGCACGACCTGCCGTACGCCCTGGAGCTCTGCCCGCGCGCGGTCGTCCTGAGCGAGGGCGTCATCGCCGCCGATGACCGTACCCAGGATCTGCTCTGCGACGGGGAGTTGATGCGCGCCCACCGTCTGGAGCTGCCCTTCGGCTTCGACCCGCGTTCCGTGACTGTGAACATGGGGTGACCCGCCCCGCGTCCGACCTGCGACGGGATGCACCATGGGGGGATGAGCGGGAGCGCAGGAGCAGGCGTGGACGTACGGGGCACGGTGGCGGCCGGATTCGAACCGGTCCGGGATGCTTTCGTCCGTAACTTCGAGCAGCGCGGCGAACGCGGTGCGGCCGTCGCGGTCTACCGGGACGGCCGCAAGGTCGTCGATCTGTGGGCCGGTACGAGAGACGTCGACGGCGTGGAACCGTGGGCCGTCGACACCGTGCAGATCGTCCGCTCGGCGGGCAAGGGCATCGCCGCCGCCGTACCGCTGATGCTGCATCAGCGCGGCCAGGTCGACCTCGACGCCCCGGTCGGCACGTACTGGCCGGAGTTCAAGGCGGCCGGCAAGGAGCGTGTGCTTGTCCGCCACCTCCTCGCCCACCGGGCCGGCATCCCCGCCCTCGACTGCCCGCTGACCCCCTCCGAGGCGGCCGACGAGATCTCCGGGCCACAGGCCGTCGCGGCCCAGCGCCCTCAGTGGGAACCCGGCACCGACCACGGCTACCACGCCCAGACCTACAGCTGGCTCATAGGTGAACTGGTGCGCCGGGTCACCGGCCGCACCGTCGGCCGCTGGGTCGCCGAGGAGATCGCCCGCCCGCTCGGCCTGGACTTCTGGTTCGGCCTCCCGGCGGACGAGGCGCACCGGGTGGGCCGGATCGGGCCCGTCGACCCCCCGGCCGACGCGGGCAACGGCGGCGCCCTGAGGATGCGCCCCAAGCGGTCCGTCGTCGAGGCGTACCGCGACCCGGAGTCCCTCACCCGCCGCGCCTTCGGGGCCATCGACCCCCTCCCCGACGAGAACGACCCCGCCTACCGGGTGGCCGAACTCCCCGCCTCCAACGGCATCGCCACCGCCCGCGCGCTGGCCCGCTGCTACGCCGCGATGATCGGCCCGGTCGACGGCCACCGACTGTTCGCCCCGGCCACGCTCACCCTCGCCCGCACCGAGGAGTCGGCGGGCCCGGACCGGGTCCTGGTCGTCAGCACCCGCTTCGGCCTCGGCTACATGCTGCACGGCCCGGCGGCCCCGCTGCTGGCCCCCGGCTCGTTCGGCCACCCCGGCCGGGGCGGCTCGCTCGGATTCGCCGACCCCGAATCCGGTATCGCGCTGGGCTATGTGACGAACGGTCTGCAGAAGGGAGTCACCGCCGATCCCCGTGCGCAGGCCTTGGTCAGGGCAGTACGGTCGGCGCTATGACTCCTCCTCGCTCTGCTGGTTCACGGTTCGACGGTTACGGCGTACTCATCACCGGAGCGGGCCGGGGCATCGGTGCGGCCACGGCCCGTCGACTGGCCTCGGAGGGTGCGCGCGTCCTGGTCACCGACCTGGACGGCGACCGCGCCGGACACACCGCCGCGGAGATACGCGAGACGGGTGCGACGGCCGAGTCGCTGCCCTGCGACGTGGGCGACCGGGCCGTGGTCGAGGCCGCGGTGGCCCACGCCGTCGCCGCCTTCGGCTCCCTCGATGTACTGGTGAACAACGCGTACGCCTGTACCGGCGACGCCCCACTCTTCGAGGACGAGCCCGACGAGGTCTGGCAGCGCGACCTGGACATCACACTCACCGGCCCCTACCGCTGCGCCCGCGCCGCCCTCCCGCACCTGGTGGCCTCCGGCCGGGGCGCGATCGTCAACATCGGCTCGGTCAACGGCGAACAGGACTTCGGTAACCATGCCTACAGCGCGGCCAAGGCCGGTCTGGGCAGCCTGACCCGTACCCTCGCGGGCCATGCGGGACCGCGCGGCGTACGCGTCAACCTGGTCGCACCCGGCACGATCCGCACCGACGCCTGGGCGGGCCGCGACGCGGAACTGTCCCGGCTGAGCGGCCTCTACCCGCTCGGCCGGGTCGGCGAGCCCGACGACATCGCGTCCGCCGTCGCCTTCCTCGCCTCGCGGGACGCGGCCTGGATCACGGGGACGACGCTGCGCGTGGACGGCGGGCTGACCGCGGTGAACGCAGGCTTCCGCAGGGCGATCGCGCAGGAATGAGCCCGATGGCCGGCATGCCACTGCGTACGGACGTGCCGGACGGCCCCGGGTCAGTGACTGTCCCGTCGATCCGCTGGAGGCGGCGTCGGATGCGCCTGCCGCGGTGCACCTTGTACCCCGCGGGGACGCCAGGAGAGCGCTGCCAGCCTGCTCTCGGTCTCGGTACCGGGTCGCGGAATCTCGACAACGATCCGCCGCCCCGAGCGGTCGTCGACAACGAGTGCCGTCTCCTCCAATACCAACCGGCCGACCCGGGGGTGTTTCACTTCTCGCGCGGTGACGTGGTGTCGTTCGACCTCGTGCTGTTGCCACCATCGGCAGAATTCCCTGCTGTTCCGGCTCAGTTCGCCGACCAGAGTGATGAACCACGGTTCGTGGACGTACATTCCAGTGGCCGCGCGGAATTCGGCCAGCAGGGAGCGCGCACTCGGCTCCCAGTTCAGGATCAGATCGCGCAGATAGCCTCCGAAGAAAAGCCACACCAGGTGGCGATGCTCGGGAGGAATGGCGGTCGGATCTCCGTAGACATCGGTGGTGGCCCGGTTCCAGGCGAGAATGTCGAAACGGGGGCCGAGGACGAATGCCGGATGAGGTTGCTGGCTGTCCAGGATGCGCTGGAGCGTCGGGGGTACACCGTCCGTGGGAACGTCGGCGCTGGAACGCGCGTCGCCCTCGCTCGCCAGGGCGAAGAAGTAGTCACGCTCTTCGGCGCTGAGGCGCAGCGCCTCTGCCAGCGAGGTCAGAACGTGGTCGGACACCCGGATGTTCCGGGCCTGCTCGAGGGAGGAGTACCAGGAGACGCTGATGCTCGCGAGGTCTGCGACGTCTTCCCGCCGCAGGCCGGGGGTGCGCCGATGTGACGCCCGAGATGTCAGGCCGACCGCTTCCGGTTGAAGGGCCAGCCGTCGTGTCCTGAGGAAGTCCGCGAGCTCTGCTCGCCGTTGGTCGTGACTCATCCGTTGTCCCCTTTGCTGGGCGGACAGTTACGGATATTCATTACCCTACGATCCCCACTCCTAGGATAGCGGCTTTCTTGCTGCGCGCATCTGGCGTGTGTGACGCTGCTGAAAAAGGCAGCGCCGCGCTGAAGTGTGGAAAATGAATACCGCTCATCGTTCATCGTTCATCGACGGCGCGTGTCTTTCATTCCGAAGACGGAACGGAGAATGCCATGCGTGGCAAGCGATACGTCATCCGGATCAGTCCAGTGGTTCTGGCCGCTCTAGCACTCCCATCGGCTCTTGCCGGGGAAGCCTTCGCCGCCCCGTCCCCAGCCCATACGGCGGTAACGGCCCCTGCAGTGGGACCGGGCGATCCCGGTTACAGCAATGGCTACGGCCTGGGCCTGATCGACGGCAGGAACTGCAGGTTCGACCTCCCTCGGGGGCAGCTGGTGGCGTTCGAGAGCGGTTATCGGGCGGGGTTCAACACGACGTGTAGGGCATCGGCACCGATTCGTTCAGTGACGGTGCTCACGCCGCGGGTTTCTCAGACGTCGCGGGTTCTTCAGACGCCGCAGACCCCGCAGACGCCGCAGACCCCGCAGACGCCGCAGACGCCGCAGACGCCGCAGACGCCGCAGACCCCGCAGACGCCGCAGACCCCGCAGACGCCCCAGACCCCGCAGACACCTCAGACACCTCAGACGCCGCAGACACCTCAGAACCCGCAGACCCCGCAGACGCCCCCGGCTCCGCAGGTTCCGGTTCCGCAGGTCCCCGTTCCGGAGGTCCCGGTTCCGCAGGTTCCGGTTCCGCAGGTCCCGGTTCCGCAGGTCCCGGTTCCGCAGGTCCCCGTTCCGGAGGTCCCGGTTCCGCAGATCCCGATCCCGCAGATCCCGATCCCGCAGATCCCGATCCCGCAGATCCCGATCCCGCAGATCCCCCTCCCCCTTCCCCTCCCCCCCCTCCCCTTCCCCTTCCCCCTCCCGTTCTAGGGCTGTAGCTCGCGGTGGCCAATGCCTCGATGCTGATCGGGAAAGCAAGAGTGCCTTCTGAACCGGGACGATGAGGCCTGTCTTACCCAAGGCCTTTGCAGTCCGAGCAGGAGGGCACTTTTGCATGAAGCAGGCCCGAGCGGGCCGGGGCCGAGGCACTCGCCGAGACCGGGCGGGCCGACGGCCTCGGCGAGTGGGGCGTCACGACCCCGCGCGCAGCACCGCCGCCACCACCGGTCCTGCCGCGTCCCCGCCGTGGCCGCCGGACTGGACGACCGCCGCTGCGGCCAGGTCGTTGCTGAAGCCGGTGAACCAGCTGTTGGACGTGGCCTGGCCGTCCACCTCCGCCGAGCCCGTCTTGGCGCCCTTGTCGCCTCCGACCGAGGCCATCGCGGCCTTTCCGGTGCCCCAACTCGCGGTCTGGCGCATCATGTTGGTGAGCTGCTGGGAGACGGACGGGGACAGCGACCGGGAGGCGGTGGCGAGTTGTCGGCCGTCGAGGTCCCGGTCCACGAGGATCGGCTGGCGGAAGGTGCCGTTCTTCGCGGTGGCGGTGATGGATGCCATGTTGAGGGCGTTCATCTGGACCGTGCCCTGACCGATGTACTGGGCGGCCGCCTCGCCTCCCGTGGCCTCGGGCACGCTGCCGTCGAAGGACACGACGCCGGTCTGCCAGTCCAGGCCGATTCCGAAGACGTCGCGGGCCTCCTTGGTGAGCGCCGCGTCGTCCTTCGTGTCGTCGATCAGCTTGATGAAGGCGGTGTTGCAGGACCGGGCGAAGCTGGTCGTCAGGGTGCCGTCGGGAATGGAGAAGCCTTCCAGGTTCTGGAAGGTGACGCTCTGGTACATCGCGGTGGGCGGGCACTCGATCTTCTGGTTGGCCGAGGCGAGGCCCTTCTCGATCAGCATCGCCGCCGTCACGATCTTCATCGTCGAACCGGGCGCCTGCTTGCCCTGCATCGCCGCGTTGAACCCGGTGGCCGGATTGTTGGCGACCGCGCGGATCGCGCCCGTGGACGGCCGGACCGCGACCACCGAGGCCTGGCTGAACTTCTTCACGGCCACCTCGGCCGCCGCCTGGGCGTTCGCGTCCAGCGTGGTCTGCAGCCTGCCCGGCCTGCCCTTGGTGAGCGTCAGCAGAGTCTTGTCCGGGCCGCCCGCGTCCGCGCTCTCGATCCAGGTCTCGATGCCCGCGGTGCCGCCGGCCTTCTCCCCGTACTTCTCGCGCAGTGCGTCCAGGATCGGCCCCAGGGAGGGATAGTCCTCCTTGGTGAGCACCTTGTTGTTGTGGTCGACCGCCTCGATCGACGGCGTCGACGCCTCACCCGTCTTGAGCGACGCACCGGCCGTGAGATCCGGGTGGATCACGGTGGGGGCCCAGTCGACCAGCGGCCTGCCGGTGGTCAGGCCACGCACCACGGTCAGTTCGGAGGAGTACGACCAGGGCTTGGACTTCCCCTCGAACGACACGGTCGCCTTCACCGTGTACGGCACCTTCGTGCCGACCGCCGGGCCCGGAGTGATCACCGCCTCGGTGACATGGGCGCTCTCGCGGTAGCCGGTCAGGGCCGGTTCGGCCTCGGCCGCGTTGTTGGTGAGCTGGGACGCGACGGCCGCGTCGCCGCTCGCCCAGGCCTTGAGGAACTTCTTCGACGTGTCGTCGATCTCCGCCTTGGTGACCGGCCCCGTCTTCACTTCGGCCGAGGTGGACTTGCTGTCCGTGCCGCCGCCACCGCCGTTCAGGTCGTCCAGGACGTTGTACGCCCCGTAGCCCACCCCGCCGACCACGACCGCGAACACTCCGCCGACTATCGCAACCTTCGCTCCACTGCGCATCCTTGCAGTCCCCCTCCCCAGGAGTTCCCTTGAACGCGTTCAAGGGAATGCTGCTGGGCACACTAAGGGACGATGGTGACAGCCGAGACGGTTGTTATCGGAATGCGATACGTGCGGCGTGAATATGCCGGTCAAATCAAGGTGTGCCGGTCAAATCCAGGTATCCAGCCACATTCGGTCCCGCCAGGACCCGTCGGGAATGGGTGTTCCCGTATAAATGGGCCAGAAATAGATGAAATTCCAGATGATCAGCAACACCAGCACACCCGCCGCGATCGCCCCCAGCGTCCGCCGCCGTTCCCCCGACAGATCGCCGGTCACCAGGTCGAGTTCCCGTTTGGCCCCGGTCCCCGCCGCCGGACCCAGCATCGCGCCGATCATCATCGTGACCGCCAGACACAGGAACGGCACGAACACGACCGCGTAGAAGAGGAAGATCGTCCGCTCCTGGTAGAAGAACCAGGGCAGCCAGCCCGCCGCCACACCGCAGGCGATCGCCCCCGCCCGCCAGTCGCGCCGGAAGAACCAGCGCCACAGCACGTACACCAGGGCGAAGCACGCCGCCCACCACAGCAGCGGTGTCCCGATGGCCAGCACCTCGCGGGAGCACTTGCCGGTTTCCGACGCCGCGCAGCCCGGCTGCTCCTCCCAGAAGTACGAGACGGGCCGGCCGAGCACGATCCAGCTCCAGGGATTGGACTCGTAGGTGTGGCCGGACGTCAGACCCACATGGAATTCGTAGACCTGGTACTCGTAATGCCACAGGCTGCGCAGCCAGTCCGGCAACCACGTCCAGTTGCCGCCGCTGCCGTCGGTTTCCGCCCAGTTCCGGTAGTAGCCCTTGTCGGTGACGATCCAGCCGGTCCAGGAGGCGATATAGGTGAGGATCGCGACCGGGACCGTCGAGACGAACGCCGGCAGCAGATCCCGTTTGAGCACCGCCGTGTACGGCCGAACCGCACCCGCGGTCCGTCGCGCGCCCACGTCCCACAGCACCGTCATCAGACCGAAGGCGGCCAGGATGTACAGGCCGTTCCACTTGGTGGCGAAGGCCAGCCCCAGCATCAGGCCGGCGGTGAGCCGCCAGGGGCGCCAGCCCAGCCGCAGATTTTCCGCGACCCCGGCATCCGGGCGCAGTACCCCCTCCTCGTCGACCGGCAGCGCGGCGGCGAGTCTGCGCCGCGCCCAGTCGCGGTCGATCAGCAGAGCGCCGAAAGCCGCCAGTACGAAGAACATCAGCACCATGTCGAGCAGCGCGGCGCGGCTCATCACGAAATGCAGACCGTCGACGGCGAGCAGCGTGCCGGCCAGACACCCCAGGAACGTCGAGCGGAACATCCGCCGCCCGATCCGGCACAGCATCAGCACCGACAGCGTGCCGAGCACCGCCACCATGAACCGCCAGCCGAACGGCGTGAAACCGAAGATCTTCTCACCGATCCCGATGATCCACTTGCCGACCGGCGGGTGCACCACATAGCCCGGATCCACCGGGACACTCACCTTGGACGGATCGTCGAGGATCAGCTTGTCGATGTCCTTGGGCCAGTCCCCCTCGTAGCCCTGGTTGATCAGCGCCCAGGCATCCTTGGCGTAGTACGTCTCGTCGAATATCAGCGCGTGCGGGCTGCCCAGGTCCCAGAACCGCAGCACCCCGGCGAGCAGCGCCACCAGCAGCGGACCGCCCCAGGCGGACCACCGCACCAGGCGCTCGGCCATGGGCGGAGAGATCCCGAGCACCGCCCACAACTGGGCGCCGGGGCGGGTGTACGGCGGAACCAGCCGTTCACGCAGCCCGATTCCGGGCCGGGGTGAATGGCCGAAGCGGCGCAGCCGCTGCTGCCAGGATGCCGGCTCTTCGCCGTGCGGTTCCCCGGCGTCTTGGCCCTGCCGGGCTTCGGGCGCAGTACTCGTCACCGCGCCATCGTAGGGAACGCATCTGTGCGAGCGCTGTCGCCCGTGCTGGGAGGATGACTCATGTGACTGGAACGACTGGAACGCTGGTACTCGCAGGAACCCCCATCGGCGATGTGGCGGACGCCCCGCCACGCCTCGCCGCCGAACTGGAGACGGCCGATGTGGTCGCCGCCGAGGACACCCGACGGCTGCGCCGCCTCACGCAGGCGCTCGGCATCCACACCACGGGGCGGGTCGTGTCCTACTTCGAGGGCAATGAGTCGGCCCGTACGCCCGAACTCGTCGAGGCACTGACCGGCGGTGCCCGCGTCCTGCTGGTCACGGACGCCGGGATGCCGTCCGTCTCCGATCCCGGCTACCGGCTCGTGGCCGCAGCCGTGGAGAAGGACATCAAGGTCACCGCGGTCCCCGGCCCGTCCGCAGTGCTCACGGCTCTTGCCCTGTCCGCGCTGCCCGTCGACCGTTTCTGCTTCGAGGGCTTCCTTCCGCGAAAGGCGGGCGAACGTCTCGGCAGACTGCGCGAGGTCGCCGACGAGCGCCGCACCATGGTCTTCTTCGAGGCCCCGCACCGGCTCGACGACACCCTCGCGGCGATGGCCGAGGTCTTCGGCGCCGACCGCCGGGCGGCCGTGTGCCGAGAGCTGACCAAGACGTACGAGGAAGTGAAACGCGGCCCGCTGGGCGAGCTGGCGGTCTGGGCGGCCGAGGGGGTTCGCGGCGAGATCACCGTGGTCGTCGAGGGCGCTGCCGACTCCGGGCCCGAAGAACTGGACGCCGCGGAGCTGGTACGCAGGGTGCAGGTGCGCGAGGAGGCGGGGGAACGGCGCAAGGAGGCCATTGCCGCTGTTGCCGCAGATGCGGGGCTGCCCAAGCGCGAAGTCTTCGATGCGGTCGTTGCGGCAAAGAATGCGGCGCGAACCGGCCTGGCTGAGGGCAAGGGACTATCGTAAAAGGCAAAGTGCGAGCCGCGCACCGGGCCTTTCTGCCACGAGAAGGCCAAATTCGCTCCAACACTCGACAGGACCTGATGCGCTCCCGCCGGTAACGGCGTCCACTGGACCAGGGACGCATTCTCCGGAGCGCTTGTCCGGCGGACAAGAGGAGCAGGCATGAGCGAGATCGCAGCAACCGTGCATGAGGCGTATGCCTTCGCCTGCATGAGTTGTGGATACGGCTGGGAACAGGTCTACGACATCGAGCACCACACGGACGGCCGCGGCCAGCCCTTCGTTGTGTACCGCGTGCAGGGGCAGCTCGTTCCCTCGCCGCTGAACCGGCTCACCTGCCTCAACTGCAGTGGGCACAAAGTCCGCATCATGCGCGCCGGGCAGGTCTCCTCCATCGCGGAAACCCTGCGACGCCTGCACTTCGCGACCCCGACCGGCGCCACCGCCGGGCCCATACCGTCCTCGGAGAGCGCGTCGGAGCACCGCCCGCGCCAGTGGCATATCGTGCAGCGGTTTCGTGCGCGGCAGCGCCGTAAGTGAGGTCCGGGCCCGGTGACACCGGGCTCTCATAGGATCGCCCTATGAGCTCCAAGGACGCCCCGCCGCTGCCCGAACCCCTCCGGGTACCGGTCGCCGATTCGCACACCCACCTGGACATGCAGGACGTAACTGTCGAGGAGGGCCTGGCCAGGGCCTCGGCGGTCAATGTGACCACCGTGATCCAGGTGGGCTGCGACGTGGCCGGTTCGCGCTGGGCCGCCGAGACCGCCGCCGCGCATGCGAACGTGCACGCGGCGGTGGCCCTCCACCCCAACGAGGCGCCGCGCATCGTGCACGGCGACCCCGATGGCCGGTCGCGGCAGGGGGCGCGTGAGGCGGGCGGCCGGGCGGCGCTGCACGAGGCCCTCGCGGAGATCGACGCGCTGGCCGCACTCGACCACGTACGAGGTGTCGGCGAGACCGGGCTCGACTGCTTCCGTACCGGCCCGGAGGGAATGGCCGCGCAGGAGGAGTCCTTCCGGGCCCACATCGAGATCGCCAAACGGCACGGCAAGGCGCTGGTCATCCACGATCGCGAGGCGCACGCGGATGTGCTGCGCATCCTCGCCGACGCGGGTGCCCCCGAGCGGACCGTGTTCCACTGCTACTCCGGCGACGCCGACATGGCCCGGATCTGCGCGGACGCCGGGTACTTCATGTCCTTCGCGGGCAATGTCACCTTCAAGAACGCCCAGCCGCTGCGTGACGCACTGGCCGTCGCGCCGATGGAACTGGTCCTGGTCGAGACGGACGCACCGTTCCTGACCCCTGCCCCGTACCGCGGACGGCCTAACGCGCCCTACCTCATTCCGGTCACGCTGCGTGCCATGGCGGAGGTGAAGGGCGTGGACGAGGACACCCTGGCGTCGGCCATCTCCGACAACACCGCCCGCGCATTCGACTACTGACCGGTACGGGCCGGTGCCGGCCGACTCCGCTGCTACGGTGTGTAGTTGAGCCGTTTTGGAGAGTTGCCGATGCTCCGCTATCGTCCCGGGCGCCATCAGGCGAGCCGGCCGATCGGATCCTCTGGAGCGTCGTGAGCAATTCGAAGGGCAGTCACCGTGCAGCACGCGGCAGGGGGCGTACGGCGGTGGCGATGCCGCCCGCCCGTCTCCCGGCCGCCGCATCCGTACCGCTCCATGAGCAGCTGACGCTCGCCGCCTGGGCGGTCCGTGTCCCGACAGTCGTCGATACGCCCCTGCCCGGCCGGCCGGCCCTCCCCGGCACCAACGGCGGCCGGGCGGAGGCGCGCCGGGCCGCCCGGCGGCGCAAGGTCCCCGTCCGCCCCGAGAGCCTGCGCCGCCTCGTCCCGCAGGCCCTCGTCGTCGCGTTCCTGGCCGGTGGCACCACCGCGTTCGTGGCCTGCGACAAGGCGGTGACGCTCGACGTCGACGGCACGCCCCGCACCCTGCACACCTTCGCGGACGACGTCGACGAACTCCTCGCCGACCAGGGGGTCACCCTCACCGCCCACGACTCCGTCACCCCTGCCCTCGGCAGCTCACTCGCGGACGGCGACGAGGTCGTCGTCCGGGCGTGGAGGTAGCGGAGGCGGCGGAGCGGGAGGCCGTACGCGCAACGGGGGCGAGCCCCCGGCCGCGCCGCGGCCGTAGGCTTACCGGGTGAGCACCACTGAGCCCGATGCCCTCCTGGGCCCCGCAGACATCCGCGAACTGGCCGCCAAGCTGGGCGTACGCCCGACCAAGCAGCGCGGTCAGAACTTCGTCATCGACGCCAACACGGTCCGCAGGATCGTGCGGACGGCGGAGGTGCGCCCGGACGATGTCGTCGTCGAGGTCGGTCCGGGGCTCGGCTCGTTGACCCTGGCGCTGCTGGAGGCGGCGGACCGGGTCGTCGCCGTCGAGATCGACGACGTGCTGGCGGGCGCCCTGCCGGCCACGGTCGCCGCCCGGATGCCGGGGCGCGCCGACCGGTTCGCCCTGGTGCACTCCGACGCGATGCTGGTCCGGGAGCTGCCGGGCCCGGCGCCGACCGCGCTGGTCGCGAACCTTCCGTACAACGTCGCCGTGCCGGTCCTGCTGACCATGCTGGAGCGCTTCCCGTCCATCGAACGGACCCTCGTCATGGTCCAGGCCGAGGTCGCCGACCGGCTGGCCGCCAGGCCGGGCAACAAGGTCTACGGCGTGCCGTCGGTGAAGGCCAACTGGTACGCGAACGTCAAGCGGGCCGGGTCCATCGGCCGCAATGTCTTCTGGCCCGCCCCGAACGTCGACTCCGGTCTGGTCTCGCTGGTCCGGCGCACCGAGCCGATCACGACGAGTGCGAGCAGGAGCGAGGTCTTCGCGGTTGTCGACGCGGCCTTCGCCCAGCGCCGCAAGACGCTGCGGGCGGCCCTGGCCGGCTGGGCGGGCTCCGCGCCCGCCGCAGAAGCGGCCCTGGTCGCGGCCGGGATCTCGCCGCAGGCCCGCGGCGAGGCGCTGACGGTCGAGGAGTTCGCCGCCATTGCCGAGAACAAGCCCTCCGGGAGTGGCGAGTGAGCGTCACCGTCCGCGTACCCGCCAAGGTCAACGTCCAGCTCGCGGTCGGCGCCCCGCGCCCCGACGGCTTCCACGACCTGGCCAATGTCTTCCTCGCCGTCGGCCTGTACGACGAGGTCACCGTCACCCCCGCCGACGAACTGCGCGTCACCTGCTCGGGCCCGGACGCCGCCAAGGTCCCGCTGGACGCGACGAACCTCGCCGCCCGCGCCGCGATCGCACTGGCCGAACGGCACGGCATCGCACCCGATGTGCACATCCACATCGCCAAGGACATACCCGTCGCGGGCGGCATGGCGGGCGGCAGCGCCGACGGTGCGGCCGCCCTGCTGGCCTGCGACACCCTCTGGTCCACCGGTGCCGGCCGGGAGGAGCTCCTCGCCATCTGCGCGGAGCTGGGCAGTGACGTGCCGTTCAGCCTGGTCGGCGGCGCGGCTCTCGGCGTCGGACGCGGCGAGCAGTTGACCGCGATCGACGTCGGCGGAACCTTCCACTGGGTCTTCGCGGTTGCCGACGGCGGGCTCTCCACCCCGGCCGTCTACGGCGAGTTCGACCGGCTCACGGCCGGTACGGACGTCCCGGATCCTGCCGCGTCCGCCGCACTTCTGGACGCGCTGCGGACCGGTGACGCCACGGCTCTCGCGGGCGCCCTGAGCAACGACCTCCAGCCCGCCGCGCTCTCCCTGCGCCCCTCCCTCGCCGACACCCTCGCCGCGGGCACCGAGGCCGGCGCCCTGGCTGCCCTGGTCTCGGGCTCCGGGCCGACCACCGCGTTCCTGGTGGCGGACGCGGAGTCGGCGCGGAAGGTGGCCGAGGCGCTGATCACCTCGGGGACATGCAGGAACGCACGGGCCGCGGTGTCCCCGGCGCCGGGCGCCACGGTCCTGTGAGCCGGGCCGGCCGGGCGGCGCCGCCCGGCCGGTCAGCCGAGTCGCAGGCTCTTCTTGGCCAGCTCGTACGCCGGGAGCATCGCCTCGTGCTCCTCGGAGTCCATCCCGCCCAGATGGACCACGACCGGCCCGTCCGGGGTGGCGACGGCGAAGGCCCGCTGCTTCTTGAGCTCGTCCAGCAGCTTGCTCCTGACCGTGTAGCCGACCTCGGCCGCGGCCAGGTCACCGACCCTGGTCTCGCCGTACGTGACCTTTTCGGCGCTGTCCTCGTCGGCGATGAACGCCTCCAGGACCTGGCGCGGGGTGCGGCCGGGCTTCTCGCCCTGCCACACCCGCAGATACCCGATGTTCCCCGCCGGCTTCGCGTCGATCTCGCAGACCATGGTGACCCCGCCCTGCACGCCGAGCGCGGCCCCGAGCTCGGAGTCCGGATCGACGTGGACGGCCTTCGGCTTCCACGATGCCGCGAGGTCGAAGGTCACGGGCAGCGGGCAGGCCGAGCCGCGGCTGCCGACCGTGCCTCCCTCGACGGCGGTCTTCCCGGCCGCCCCGGTCTTCTGCGACGGCTTCCCGCTGCCGGGCTTCTCGGCCACGGCCCCCGCATCCTGCGACGCCGACGAACAGCCGGCCAGCACAAGCGTCGCCAGCAGTGCCGCCGGAACCATGCCCCGCACCGGCCCTCGGACAGCGTTCCGCACGGTGTCACGCACCGTCGAAGTCCCCATTGAAGTCCCCACTGGAATCCCCACCCCTGAGATGTTCGAAGATCTTCCGACCGGGGCCCCCGCCCCTTGATCGATTGCCGCACGCTATCGCAGCCGCGAGCCGACTACCCTGGGACGTCGATCGACCCCCCGGGCAGGAGTGAAATGGCCGTCAATCTGGTCAATGTCGAGCAGGTCAGCAAGGTGTACGGCACCCGTGCCCTGCTCGATGGTGTGTCCCTGGGTGTGTCCGAGGGGGACCGGATCGGTGTCGTGGGCCGTAACGGCGACGGCAAGACGACCCTCATCCGGATGCTCGCCAGGCTGGAGGACGCGGACAGCGGCCGCGTCACCCACAGTGGCGGGCTGCGCCTCGGCGTCCTCACCCAGCACGACTCGCTCGACCCCGAGGCGACCATCCGCCACGAGGTGATCGGCGACCTTGCCGACCACGAGTGGGCGGGCAGCGCAAAGATCCGCGATGTGCTCACCGGACTCTTCGGCGGGCTCGCCCTGCCGGGCTTCGAGCACGGCCTGGACACCGTCATCGCCCCGCTCTCCGGAGGCGAGCGGCGCCGGATCGCGCTGGCAAAGCTGCTCATCGCCGAGCAGGACCTGATCGTCCTCGACGAGCCGACCAACCACCTCGACGTCGAAGGCATCTCCTGGCTGGCCGGCCATCTGCGGGCACGCCGCTCGGCGCTCGTCTGCGTCACCCACGACCGCTGGTTCCTCGACCAGGTCTGTACGCGCATGTGGGACGTCCAGCGCGGCACGGTCCATGAGTACGAGGGCGGCTACAGCGACTACGTCTTCGCGCGGGCCGAGCGGGAGCGCATCGCCGCGACCGAGGAGTCCAAGCGGCAGAACCTGATGCGCAAGGAGCTGGCCTGGCTGCGCCGCGGCGCCCCCGCCCGTACCTCCAAGCCGCGCTACCGCATCGAGGCGGCCAATGAACTGATCGCCGATGTGCCGCCGCCGCGCGACACCAGCGAGCTGATGAAGTTCGCCAACGCCCGGCTCGGCAAGACCGTCTTCGACCTGGAGGACGTGACCGTCCAGGCAGGACCCAAGACGCTGCTCACCCACCTCACCTGGCAGCTCGGCCCCGGCGACCGGATCGGCCTGGTCGGGGTCAACGGCGCGGGCAAGACCTCGCTGCTGCGGGCGCTCGCCGAAGCGGCCCGCACACAGGGCGACGCGCAGCCCGCCGCCGGGAAGGTCGTCGTCGGCAAGACCGTCAAGCTGGCCTACCTCTCCCAGGAGGTCCACGAGCTCAACCCGAACCTGCGGGTGCTCGAAGCGGTCCAGCAGGTACGGGACCGGGTCGACCTGGGCAAGGGCCGGGAGATGACCGCGGGCCAGCTCTGCGAGCAGTTCGGCTTCTCGAAGGAGAAGCAGTGGACCCCGGTCGGTGACCTCTCGGGCGGTGAGCGGCGCCGGCTCCAGATCCTGCGCCTGCTGATGGACGAGCCGAACGTCCTCTTCCTCGACGAGCCCACCAACGACCTCGACATCGAGACCCTGACCCAGCTGGAGGACCTCCTCGACGGCTGGCCCGGATCGATGATCGTGATCTCCCACGACCGGTTCTTCATCGAGCGGACCACGGACCGGGTGATGGCGCTGCTCGGCGACCGCACGCTGCGGATGCTGCCGCGCGGGATCGACGAGTACCTGGAGCGCAGGCAGCGGATGGAGGAGGCGGCCACCCCCTCCGCCGCACCCGCGGCGGCGAAGGAGAAGGCCGCGCCGGCCGCGAGCGTCTCCCCGCAGGCCGCACGTGCGGCGAAGAAGGAACTGCAGAAGGTGGAGCGGCAGCTCGACAAGATGTCGACGCGGGAGACCGTGCTGCACGCACAGATCGCGGAGAACGCCACGGACTTCGAGAAGGTGGCGAAGCTGGACGCGGAGCTGCGTGAACTGGTTTCTGAGCGCGATGAGTTGGAGATGCGCTGGCTGGAACTGGCCGAGGACGCCTGACCGCTGCGGTGCCTTCGGCGTGACCGGTGGGGCCTGTGGGGGCGGGTGATAGAAAGAAAGCTCGCCCGGCACAGGTACAGATGCCGGATCGGTCCGCACGAAGGGGGATGTGCTGATGACCCAGCCGCCCGGCCAGCAACCGCCGCAGGGAGGCTTTGGGGCTCCGTACGATCCGCCGCCGGGGGCGGTTCAGCCGTCGCCACCACCACCTTCCGGATACGGCCCCGTGCCGCCGCCCGTTCAGGCCGCGGGGCCGTACGGTGCGCCCGCGCAGCCGGGTCCGTACGGTGCGCCTGCGCAGCCGGGTCCGTACGGTGCGCCCGCGCAGCCGGGCCCGTACGGCGTTCAGCAGCCCGGTCCGTACGACGCACCCACGCAGCCGGGTCCGTACGGCTATCCGGGGCAGCCGCAGCCCGGATACGGCTACCCGCAGCAGCAGCAGCAGTCGCAGCAGCCTCCGCAGCCCGGTGGCGGAGGGTTCTTCCGGCGCAGGCGCGGTGCGGTCATCGCTGCCGCGCTCGCGGTGGTGCTGCTGGCCGGCGGTGGCATCTGGTTCGTCACGAGTGGGGGCGACGACGGGTCGAAGCCCACGGCAAAGGCGAGCACCGACCCCGGGCCGGACTCCACCGGCGGCGGGGGCGACGGCAAGGCCAAGGGCCAGGACCAGGGCACGCACGACCTCCGTGCGGAGGCCGACGCGCTCAACGCCAAGCGCAAGCCGGGCGAGGCGAAGGTCCTCTGGCTCCAGGAGGGCGGCGTCGACCTGCCGCTCAACGGCTCGGACGTGTACGGCCCCTGGATCGTCGGCGACACCATCGTCAAGGCCATGTTCCACACGCTCTCCGGTTATTCGGTCACCGACGGCAGCCAGAAGTGGAGCCTGCGTATGCCGTCGGACCTGTGCGCGGCGCCCTCGCAGGCCACCGCCGACGGCAAGATCGTCCTCGGGATCAAGTCCGGCAACGGGGACCAGGCGTCCTGCGAAGCGCTCCAGATGGTCGACCTCACGACCGGCAAGGCCGGCTGGCACAAGACGTACGAGCGCCAGGGCCTCTGGGACGGGCTCTCCCATGTCGCGATGGCGATCAACGGCGACACCGTGACCGTGGGGCGCACCACCAGGACGGATGCCTACCGGGTCAGTGACGGCAAGGTGCTCTGGGGCGAACTGCCGGGGAACTGCCAGCCGTTCGGCTTCGCCAGTGGCCCGCAGGGGATCGCCGCGGCCAGTTGTCAGACGGCGGCCGACGACCACAAGGAACAGCAGGTGCAGCGGATCGACCCGGTCACCGGCAAGGTCCGGTGGACGTACAAGGTCAAGAAGGGCTGGCAGGTCGCGCAGTTCTACTCGGCGAGCCCACCGGTCGTCTCGCTGAAGCAGGACGACAAGTGGGCCATCCTCGTGCTCAACGAGAACGGCACCTACCGCTCCCAACTGATCGGTGGCACCGAGGACTACGTGACGGAGTGCGACGATGAACTCCTCACCGACGGCCAGAGTCTCGACAACTGCCTCGGCGTGACGGCCGACGACCGGGCGGTCTACCTCGCGACGAAGGCCGACCCGGCGGCCGACCATCCCACCAACAACGTCGTGGCCTTCGACCTGAACACCGGTCGGACCAAGTGGAAGGCTGCGGCGCCGGCCGGTCAGACCATGATGCCGGTGCGGATGGAGGGCGGCAATGTGCTGCTCTACGTGGGGGCGGAGAAGAACAAGGGCGGCGGTATCGCGTCCCTCCCGCCGACGGGTGGTACGCCGCAGATGGTGCTGCGGCACCCGGCGGTGGCCGCCGCGGTCGAAAGGGACTTCTCCCGTTCCCGGGTCGCCTATGAGAACGGGCGCTGTTTCCTTGTGCAGGCGAGGATCAGCGGGATCGACGACGAGGCGGAGAAGTCGATGAGGTCGATCGTGGGCTTCGGCAGCTGACGGCCCGAGGCGTAACGGGGGCATCACGGGCCGGTTCTCCCTTGGGAACAGGGGATGGACCGCCCCGGTGTCCGAGGTGTTGCGGGTGGTACAAAGAAGCCCCGCTCGACTGTCGTAACGCCGCGGGATTCATGCCCGATTCGCTCCTTTCCGGGGAGTTCAGGGGGTCTGTCGGACTCTTCGAGCCCTGCGGAATCGCGGGGGAGAACGGAACGGGCACCGGACCGCACGAAGGGGGACGTGCTGATGACCCAGCCGCCCAGCCAGCAACCGCCGCAGGGAGGCTTCGGCGCACCGCAGGAGCTGCCGCAGGGGAGTCCTCAGCCGCCCCAGGGTCCGCCGCCGAGTGGTCCGCCGCAGTCCCCGCCGCCCGCGCAGCCCGGCTACGGCTACTCGCAGACGCCCGGTCAGGCGCCGGGCCAGGCCCCCGGTTACGGCTACCCCCAGCAGCCCGGCCCGTACAACCAGCAGCAGCCGGGGCCCTATGCCCAGCAGCCGGGTCCGTACAACCAGCAGCCCGGTCCGTACGGTCAGCCGACGCAGCCCGGTTACGGCTACCCGCAGCAGCAGTACCCCGGCGCACCGGCCCCCGGCGGCCCCGGTGGTCAGGGCGGTGGCAACTCCTCCAAGCGTAAGCCCGCGTTGATAATCGGCGCCGCGGCCGTCGCGCTCCTGGTGATCGGCGGCGGCATCTTCATCGCCACGAGCGGGGGCGACGACGACAAGAAGCCCGTCGCGGAGAAGAGCGGCGACGCCGAGCCGAGCAGCTCGCCCTCCGTCAACGAGGGCGACGGCAACGGCGACGGCCGAGAAGCCGATGACGACCTCAACGCCGGGCGCAAGGAGGGTGAGGCGAAGGTTCTCTGGCTGCAGAAGAACGACATCGACCTGCCGGGCAACGGCTCGGACGTGTACGGCCCCTGGGTCGTCGGCGACACGGTCGTCAAGGCCATGTACCGCACCGTCTCCGGCTACTCCGTGGCCGACGGCAAGCGGAAGTGGACGCTGAAGCTGCCCGCCGACCTGTGCGCGGCGCCCTCGCAGCCCACCACCGACGGCAAGATCGTCATCGGGGTCGAGAACGGCACCACCGACAAGGCGGACTGCGCGGACCTCCAGATGATCGACCTCGACACCGGCAAGGCCGGCTGGAAGAAGTCGATCAAACAGAACGGCATCTGGGACATGATGTCGGACATCTCGCTGGCCATCAGCGGCGACACCGTGGCGGTCGGGCGCACCGGCAACTCCAACGCCTTCCGGGTCAGTGACGGCAAGGAGCTGTTCGGCAACCAGCCGGGCAACTGCCAGCCGTTCGCCTTCGCGGGCGGGCCCAAGCTGATCGCCGCCTCCAGCTGCCGCACCGATGACGTCAACAATCCCCAGCATCAGATCCAGGAGCTCGACCCGGTCACGGGGAAGCCCCGGTGGACGTACCGGCCCAAGCGCGGATGGGAGATCGACCGGGTCTTCTCGGTGAGCCCGCTGGTGGTTTCCCTGAAGAAGGACAAGGAATGGAGTGTCCTCTCCCTCAAGGAGAACGGCTCGCTCCGCTCCGGACTCGTCAGTGACAAGGGCGACAAATTCGCGCCGGACTGCGGCAATGCCTTCGCCATCTTCGGCAAGTCCCTGGACGGTTGCACCGGTGTCGCCGCCGACGCCAACACGTTTTACATGTCGACCACGCCGAACTCCAGCGGCATCACCGACACGAACAAGGTCGTGGCGTTCAACCTGAACACCGGCAAGTCCAAGTGGAAGGTCGCGGCCCCGGCCGGGCGCGTGGTGAAGCCACTGCGCATGGAGGGCGGCAATGTGCTGCTCTACGTGAAGGCCGGGTACAACAAGGGCGGCGGGATCGCCACCCTCGCACCGACCGGTGGCACGCCGCAGATGGTGCTGCGGCATCCGGTGTCGACGGCCCAGATCGAGAACTTCTTCTACAACTCGAAGATCGTCTACGCGGACGGCCGTTCCTTCATCGCGAGCGGACGGGTCAGCGCGAGCAACGACGAGGAAGAGCTGGAGACGAAGACCATGATGGCCTTCGGCAACTGACGGCACACGCAGGCATTCGACGGCCCCGACCCACCAACTCCCTTTCCCCAGAGGTACGTACGCCATGACGCAGCCCCCCCAGCCGCCCAATGAGCCGCCCCAGGGCGGATTCGGTGCCCCGCAGGACCCCCCGCCGGGCGGGTTCGGCGCACCGACCCCGCCGCCCGCCGACCCGTTCGGCAAGCAGCCGGCCACCCTGCCCGCGGGCGGATTCGGCGCCCCGCAGACCCCGCCGCCCGCAGGCACCCCGCAGCAGCCGGGCCCGGGTTACGGCTACCCGCAGGGCCAGCCGCCGCAGCCGGGCTACGGCTACCCGCAGGGCCGGCCCCCGCAGCCCGGTTACGGCTACCCGCAGTCGCCCGTGCCCGGCCAGCCGCAGCAGGGTTACGGATTCCCGCAGGGCCTGCCGCCCGGCCAGCCGCCGCAGCAGGGGTACGGATACCCGACCAGCCCGATGCAGCAGCCGTACCCGCCGCAGCAGAACGGGAACGGGGGCAAGAAGTTCACCACCCAGATGCAGATCATCGTCGCCGCGTCGGTCGCCATCGTGCTGATAGTCGCCGCGGGCATATGGTTCTCCTCCAGCGGTGGTGACGACGGCAAGAAGGACGAGGCGGCCCAGTCCAGCGGCGGCACCGCCGAGGGCAAGGACGGCGGCCAGGGCGGCGCTGTCGGTGGCGGAGGCAAGGAGAAGGCACCGGCGGACCCCAAGTCCAGGGTCGTGTTCCAGTTGCCGGAGCCGAAGGTCGATGACATCACCATGGTCGACGGTTCCTGGCTGACCGACAAGGCGTATGTGAAGACCGGCTTGAACGAGATCGTCGGCTATGACGCGGTCAAGGGCACCAAGCTGTGGTCCATCCCGCTGGCGGGCCAGGTCTGCGCCGCCTCCCGGCACATGTCCAAGGACTACAAGACGGCCATCGCCTTCGAGGAGGCCAAGCCGACCAAGGCCAAGAAGTACCAGCCGTGCAACCAGGTCGGTGCGATCGACCTGAACACCGGCAAGCTGATGTGGAGCAAGTCGGTGACCGCCTCCACCAGCGGTGACGAGCCGGTCAGGTACCACGGGGTCACGCTCAGCGGCACCACGGTCGCCGCGGCCGGCCTGGAGGGCGGCGCGGCGTTCGACCTGAACACCGGTGCCGAGCGCTGGAAGCCCAAGGTCTCCACCGACGGCTGCTTGGACGCGGGCTACGCCGGTGGCGAGGCGCTCGCCGCCGTCCGCAGGTGCGGTGCGCACGACGACCCGCAGCTCGTCATCCAGGCGCTGAACCCGACCACCGGCGCCCCGCTCTCCTCCTACAAGATGCCACCCGGTGTCGAATACGCGAGTATCGTCTCCACCAAGCCGCTGGTCGTCGCGGCCGACGTCGGCGGCACCGCCGGTGACGGCAGCGGCATCTCGGACTTCTTCTCGATCGACGCCTCCACCGGCAAACTGCTCACCAGGATCGCGGCGGGCGGCGAGAAGTACGCCGCGCGCTGCGAATCCACCGAGGTCGAGAGCTGCCGGAAACTGGCCGTTGGCAACAACCGCATCTACGTGCCGACCGAGGGCCACGAGGGCACCGGCGAGTACGGCGACACCAACGAGATCGTCTCCTTCGACCTCACCACGGGCAAGCCGACCAGTGACCGGGCAGATGCGGGCGAGCGCTACACGATGTTCCCGCTCCGCATGGACGGCGGCAACATCATCGCGTACAAGACGCCCCCGTACGACAAGGGCGGCCAGATCATCTCCATCGACGGCGCCACCTTCAAGCAGACCGTGCTGATGGAGAACCCGAGCGAGAAGTCCGCCCGCGACGCCGAGACCAGCTTTACCGGGGAGTACTCCGAGATGCTCTACTCCGGTGGCCGGCTGTGCATCTCCCAGACGATGATCAGCAAGGGGGGCGGGGCCTCGCTGACCGACAAGGAGTACCTCGCCGTCTCCTTCGGCACCAGTTGATCCGTACGCAGTACCTGTGACCCGGCCCTGCCGGTCGATCATTCGACCGGCAGGGCCGATCGTTTTCCGCCCGTCGAGCGGCCCTGAATGGCACATAATCCGACACTCCGGGGGCCTTCTGCCGGGTTAGGGGTCCGGAACGTCGAACAAGCGTGTAGCTTGCCGGGTCAGGGCGGGCCGGGGGGCCTGGTGCCGTTGCTATGGGGGTGTGCTCGATGGGCGTGCGGCTCATGGTGGTCGATGATCACCGACTGCTCGCCGAGGCGCTCGCCTCGGCGTTGAAACTGCGGGGCCACCGAGTGCTCGCGGCGGCCGCGCCGACTTCGGGGGCGGCGGAGCTGGTGGTCAGCAGAGCGCCGGAGGTCTGCCTGTTCGGCACCGCGGCACCTGCCGAACCCGGCGCCTTCGACCCGATCGTACGGATCCGGCGCGAGCGCCCTCAGGTGGCCGTGGTGGTGCTCGGGCCCGTGCCCAGCCCGCGCGGGATCGCGGCGGCTTTCGCGGCAGGCGCCGCGGGATATGTCCGGCACGACGAGCGCATGGAGGGCGTCGAACGGGCGATGGTCAAGGCGCGAGCCGGAGAGGCCGCGGTGGCGCCGCAAATGCTCCAGGGCGCCTTCGCCGAGCTGCTCAATCCGGTCGCGGCGCCGGACGACGAGGGGCAGCGGCTGCTGCAGATGCTCACCCCGCGCGAGGTCGAGGTCCTGATCCGGGTCGCCGAGGGCGAGGACACCCGGCTGATCGCGGCCGGGATGCGGATCGCGTCGAGCACCGCGCGTACACATGTGCAGCGGGTGTTGATGAAGCTGGGCGTCGGCTCCCGGCTGGAGGCCGCGGCGCTCGCGGCCCGCACGGGGCTGCTGGACCGGGCGGTGCCGCTGGACAAGCAGGGGCCCGACGGCATCGGGTGATGTCGCCGGGCCTCTGCTGAAGGCGGTGCGTCTCGCACTGTCATCACGTCGAACGCGGCAACCGCCCCTCCCAGCCGGTCTACAGGTTGATGTGGACTCCCTGGCCGCCTCGGACGGGTTGATCCCGGCGATGGTGACGATCACCCCGTTTGTGTTCAAGAACTGAACACTTTCCCTCAGCTCACACGCACGGGCAGACCCGGATTCCGGACCCCTGTGCGCGCATCTCTCGAGCCGTGATCACCATTGACGCGTATGTTGACTTGTGATTCATTGTGTTTGGTTGTGTTTGGAGGAATCTGGTGAAGAAGACGGCTACGACGCTCGCCGACGGCCGGGAGCTGCTCTACTACGACAGTCGTGACGATGTCGTGCGCGACGCCGTCGACCGGCGGCCCCTCGATGCCGTCTCGACCTCTTCCGAGATTCGCCGTGACCCGTTTCGCGGTGACAGCGTCGCCATCGCCTCGCACCGCCAGGGCCGCATCTACCACCCGCCGGCCGACGAGTGCCCGCTCTGCCCCTCGCGGGACGGTCGGCTGAGTGAGATCCCCGAGGCGGACTACGACGTCGCCGTCTTCGAGAACCGCTTCCCCTCGCTCGCCGGTGACTCCGGCCGCTGCGAGGTCGTGTGCTTCACCTCCGACCACGACGCGTCGTTCGCGGACCTCACCGAGGACCAGGCCGCCCTGGTCCTGGAGGCATGGACCGACCGCACCGCCGAACTCGCCGAGCTGCCGCAGGTCAAGCAGGTGTTCTGCTTCGAGAACCGGGGCGCCGAGATCGGCGTCACGCTCGGCCATCCGCACGGTCAGATCTACGGCTATCCCTTCGTCACCCCGCGCACCGAGCTGATGCTCCGCTCGATGGAGGCCCACCGCGCCGAGACCGGCCGCAACCTCTTCGACGACGTCGTGGCCCGCGAGGAGAAGGAAGGCTCGCGGATCGTGATCAGTGGCGAGCACTGGGTCGCCTTCGTGCCGTACGCGGCGCACTGGCCGTACGAGGTCCACCTCCACCCCCGCCGCCGCGTCCCCGACCTGAGGGAACTCGACGAGGCCGCGCGCACGGAGTTCCCACAGATCTATCTGGAACTCTTGAGGCGATTCGACCGGATCTTCGGCCCCGGCGAGCCGCCGACCCCGTACATCTCGGCCTGGCACCAGGCGCCGTTCCGTGTCCCGGGGCGGCAGGACTTCGGGCTCCATCTGGAGCTTTTCACCATTCGACGCACCTCCGGCAAGCTGAAGTTCCTCGCGGGTTCCGAATCCGGCATGAATGTGTTCATCAACGATGTGCCGCCGGAGGCCGCGGCCCAGCGACTGCGAGAGGTAGCGAGCGAGTGAGCAAGCCCCAGAAGAAGTACCTGGTCACGGGTGGCGCGGGTTATGTCGGCAGCGTGGTCGCCCAGCATCTGCTGGAGGCCGGTCACGCGGTCACCGTCCTCGACGACCTCTCGACCGGGTTCCGGGAGGGCGTCCCGGCCGGGGCCGAGTTCATCGAGGGCCGCATCCAGGACGCGGCGAAGTGGCTGGACCCCTCCTACGACGGGGTGCTGCACTTCGCCGCGTACTCGCAGGTCGGCGAGTCCGTCGTGGACCCGGAGAAGTACTGGGTGAACAACGTCGGGGGCTCCGTGGCGCTGCTCGCCGCGATGCGGGACGCCGGGGTGCGGACCCTGGTCTTCTCCTCCACCGCCGCGACCTATGGCGAACCGGTCACCACCCCCATCACGGAGTCCGACGCGACCGCGCCCACCAACCCCTACGGCGCCACCAAGCTCGCCGTCGACCACATGATCAGCGGCGAGGCGGCCGCGCACGGACTGGCCGCCGTCTCGCTGCGCTACTTCAACGTGGCCGGGGCGTACGGCAGTTGCGGGGAGCGACACAGTCCCGAGTCGCACCTCATCCCGCTGGTCCTCCAGGTCGCCCTCGGACAGCGCGAGTCGATCTCCGTGTACGGCGACGACTACCCGACCCCCGACGGCACCTGCGTCCGCGACTACATCCATGTCGCCGATCTCGCCGAGGCCCACCTGCTGGCCCTGGACGCGGCCACCGAGGGCGAGCACCTGATCTGCAACCTCGGCAACGGCAACGGCTTCTCGGTGCGCGAGGTCATCGAGACAGTCCGCGAGGTCACCGGCCACCCGGTCCCCGAGACCGCGGCCCCGCGCCGCACCGGTGACCCCGCAGTGCTGGTCGCCTCCGCCACCACTGCCAGGGAGCGGCTCGGCTGGACGCCGTCGCGCGCGGACCTGGCCGGAATCGTCTCCGACGCCTGGACGTTCGCCCGCCGAGAGGAGTCCACCACCCCATGACCGAGAACAGTGAGCCGGCCGCCGCCTTCACCGAGCTGTACGGGAGTGCCCCCGAAGGGGTCTGGGCGGCGCCCGGCCGAGTGAATCTGATCGGCGAGTACACCGACTTCAACGACGGTTTCGTGATGCCGCTCGCGCTGCCGCACACCGCGCGGGCCGCCGTCGCCCGCCGCACCGACGGCGAGCTGCGGCTCCACTCGACCGACGTACCGGGCGGTGTCGTCCGGCTCCGGGTCGACGAACTGGCCCCGCACCAGGGGCACGGCTGGGCGGCGTACCCGGCCGGAGTCGTCTGGGCGCTGCGCGAGGCCGGTCACCCGGTCACCGGGGCGGACATCCAGCTGACCTCCACCGTCCCCACCGGCGCCGGGCTCTCCTCCTCCGCGGCCCTCGAAGTCGTCACCGCGCTGGCCCTGAACGACCTCTTCGAACTGGGGCTCTCAGCCTCGGAGATGGCGGTCATCGGCCAGCGCGCCGAGAACGCGTTCGTCGGCGTGCCGTGCGGGGTCATGGACCAGATGGCATCCGCCTGCTGCACCGAGGGCCACGCGCTGTACCTCGACACCCGCGACCTCACTCAGCGCCAGGTCCCCTTCGACCTGGCCGCCCACGGGCTGCGGCTGCTGGTCGTGGACACCCAGGTCAAGCACGCGCTCGGCGACGGCGCGTACGCCGAGCGGCGGGCCGGCTGCGAGGCGGGAGCGGCCGCGCTCGGCCTGCGAACGCTGCGCGAGCTCCCGTACGAGGGTCTCGGCGCGGCCCTGGACACCCTGGCCGAGGCCGGGGTCGACGAGTCCGTGGTGCGATACGTACGCCATGTGGTCAGCGACAACGAGCGGGTGGAGCAGGTCATCGCGCTGCTCGACGCGGGCGATGTGCGGGGCGCGGGCCCGGTCCTCGACGCGGGGCACGTCTCGCTCCGCGACGATCTGCGGGTCTCCTGCCCGGAGTTGGACCTGGTGGTTTCGGCGGCGGGCGAGGCCGGGGCTCTCGGTGCGCGGATGACCGGCGGTGGCTTCGGCGGCTCGGCGATCGTGCTGGTGGACGAGGCGCAGGCGGACACGGTCGCCAAGTCCGTGCTGGAGGCGTTCGCTTCGGCGGGGTACGCGGCGCCGCGGATCTTCCCCGCCGTTCCTTCGGCGGGTGCCCGACGCCTCAGCTGAGGTTCTTGGTCAGGATGAATTCGGTGACTCCGGGCGGGTAGTTCTCGACCTGCCCGCTCACCTCGTAGCCCCGCTTCCGGTAGAAGTCCGGCGCCTGGAAACCCCAGGTCTCCAGCCGGGAGCGGGTGCAGGCCCGGTCGGCCCCGGCCACCCGTTCCGCCTCGGCGAGCAGCCGTGAGCCGAGGCCGCAGCCGCGGTGGCGGGCATCGACCCAGAGCTGGTCCACATGAAGCCAGTACGCCCAGGTGCGGCCGGTCAGACCACCGGCGACGGCGCCCAGCTCGTCAAGTACCCACACTTCCAGCGGGAGTTCCTGCCCGGCGGGGTCGGTGCGCAGCACGCGGAGCTCAGGGGAGCCGGCTGTGTTGTCGTCGCGCAGTCGCCGGCTGAGCAGGGTGCGCCGCCCTTTGTCCACTTCTGTCTCAAGACGGAACATGTAACACAGCCTACGGAGCAGAGCCTGTCAGTTCTGCGAATTTCCTTCCGTACCGGCGCCCCGGACGTACCCTGATGCACAGCACCGGTGGGGGCCGGTGCTGATTCAGGGGTACGAGACAGTCGGGTACGGCGCCCGGGGCGGGTTGCAGTCGAAACACGGCGGCGGCCGTGGGACTGCGGTCCATTTCCCCGATCCGGGCGGCCGTACCCGCGCCGTTCCGTCCCTTCGGTGGGCCGGGGGTGGCCCAGCAACAGAGGCAGCATGGGGGTGCCTGTGGTTCGTATCCGGGTTCTCGTGGTGGACGACCACCGCATTTTCGCCGAGTCGCTCGCAGCGGCGCTCGCGGCCGAGCCGGACGTCGAGGTGGCGGCGGCGGGCAGTGGCCCCGCCGCGCTGCGATGTCTGGAACGGGCGGCCGCCGAGGGGCGAGGCTATGACGTGATGCTGGTCGATGCCGAACTGGGCATCCTGGCCGCGGCGAGGGAGCGCCGGGCACCCGTCCCGGTCCCCCGCAGCGGGGAGAACGGCCCGGTGGACGGCATCTCGCTGGTCGCCGGGGTCCGTTCGGGCCGGCCTTCCGTGCATACGGTGGTGCTCGCCGAGAAGGACGACCCGCACCGGGCCGCGCTGGCGCTGCAGGCCGGGGCCTCGGGATGGGTCGCCAAGGACTGCTCGCTGCAACGGCTGCTCACGGTCATCCGGGGGGTGCTGCGGGACGAGACACATCTGCCCCCGGCCCTGCTCACGGGCGTGCTGCGGGAGCTGACGGCAGCGCGCAAGCACCGCACCGAGAGCGAGGAGCTGGTCGAGTCACTGACCCCGCGCGAGCGCGAGGTGCTGCGCTGCATGGTGGCGGGCCTGGGCCGCAAGGCAGTGGCGGAGCGGCTCTACCTCTCCCCGCACACGGTGCGTACGCACATGCAGAACGTGCTGGGGAAGCTCGGCGTGCACTCCACGCTGGCGGCGGTCGCGCTGGCCCGGCGGGCGGGTGTCGGACCGGTCGATCTGGAACCGGCCCGGGGCCTAGGGGATGTTGTCGAACGGAGCAGTCAACTGGCGTAGCAGTCCAGCCAGTTCACCGCGCTGCCGGGTGGAGAGTTCAGCCAGGATGGCGCGCTCCTGGGCGAGCAGGCCGGCCAGTGACTGGTCGGCCTTGTCGCGCCCCTCGGCGGTGAGCCGGACCAGCACGCCGCGGCGGTCGCTGGGGTCGGGGAGCCGCTCGACGAGGTTCTTCTTGGTCAGCCGGTCGATGCGGTTGGTCATCGTGCCCGAGGTGACCAGGGTCTGGGTGAGCAGCTGGCCGGGGGACAGCTGATAAGGATCACCCGCACGGCGCAGCGACGTCAGTACGTCGAACTCCCACGGCTCCAGATTGTGCTCAAAGAAGGCGATCCGGCGGGCCCGGTCCAGATGGCGGGCCAGGCGGGAGACGCGGCTGAGCACCTCGAGTGGTTCCACGTCGAGGTCGGGGCGCTCGCGGCGCCATGCAGCAACCAGTCGGTCGACCTCGTCCTCCATGTGGATCAGTGTAGAGGGTCTGTCGACATGAAGTCTCTTGAATTCGAGTGTCTTGACATCAAGATACTTCCGGCGTGATCCTTGTTCCATGACCGCACCCACCTGGGATCCGCAGCAGTACCTGCGCCACGCGGACCATCGCACCCGCCCCTTCCACGACCTCCTGGCCCGCATCGCCGAGCCTCCGGCCGCCGCCGCCACGCCCCGTGTCGCCGACCTCGGCTGCGGAGCGGGAAACGTCACCGCCCTCCTCGCCGACCGCTGGCCGAAGGCCCGGATCACCGGCTACGACAACTCCCCGCAGATGCTGGAGCGGGCCCGGGCGCACGCCGGCCCCCTCCTGGACTTCGCCGAGGCCGACGCCACGACCTGGACCCCCGCGGAGCCGTACGACCTGATCGTCTCCAACGCCCTGCTCCAGTGGGTCCCGGACCACACCACCCGCTTCCCGGCCTGGCTGGACGCGATCACCCCCGGCGGCACGTTCGCCTTCCAGGTCCCCGGCAACTTCGACCAGCCCAGCCATGTCCTGATGCGGGAACTCGCCGGGTCCCCGCGCTGGCGCGACCGTCTGGCCGGCGAGCTGCGCCACGCCGACGCGGTGCTCAGCCCCGCCGCCTACCTCGACGCGCTGACGGCCCCCGGCATCACGGCGGACGTCTGGGAGACCACGTACCTGCATCTGCTGCCCGGCGAGGACCCGGTACTCGACTGGGTCAAGGGAACCGGCCTGCGCCCCGTCCTGACCGCCCTCGCCGACGACCCCGAGGCCCGCGAAGCGTTCCTCGCCGAATACCGCGACCAGCTCCGCACCGCCTACCCCAAGGGCCCGCACGGCACGGTGTTCCCGTTCCGCCGCATCTTCGCCGTGGCCCGCAAGGAGACGCGATGATCGCCGCCGTCGACCACGTCCAGCTGGCCGCCCCCGAAGGCTCGGAGGATGCGCTGCGCACGTACTACGCGGACACCCTCGGCATGACGGAAATCGCCAAACCCCCCGCCCTCGCGGCCCGCGGCGGCTGCTGGTTCGAGGCGGGCCCGGTCCAGCTCCACGTGGGCATCGACCCCGACTTCCACCCGGCGAGGAAGGCCCACCCGGGCCTGCGCGTCACGGACATCGAGACATACGCGACGCGACTGGAGAAGCACGGCGCCGAGGTGCGCTGGGACGACGAACTGCCGGGGCACCGGCGCTTCTTCAGCCACGACCCGGTGGGCAACCGGCTGGAGTTCCTGGAGCCGGTTGCCTGACGAGCGGCAGGGCTCAGCCGTACCAGGTGACGTTGCAGATGTAGACGCACTCGTGGCGCGGGACGGCGAGGAAGCTGATGAATCCGCGCCCGCCCATGAGGTCGAACTCTCTGAGACCTCCTTCCTTGTCGAGCGGCCTTCCGACCTTCACCGCGTCGTGCCCGAGCGCGGTGAGCTCAGTGGCGAGCCGCTCGACTTCCGCCACGACGCCGGGCGGTAGTCCACCAGTGATGTACTCCGCGCTGGGGTTGTAGTCCCACGTCCAGCCGGTCACCGCAGTCCGGCCTCCGCCTCGGCTGTCTCACGGATACGCTGTATCTCGGTGATTGCTTCGGTCGGGTCTTCCTCGCCCGCGTTCACAACCCGCTCCAGTGCATGCAGCCGGGCGGCGTGCACGGGATGCCGCTCGATTGCCACGAACACGGCCCAGGAGTGGACGAACGCCCGTAGCGGAGCGAGGCTCTGCGTCTGCTGTGCGTTCGTCGTAGCCTCGAAAAGGTGTTGAGTGAGCGCGGGAATGCGGCTGGGGGCGATCCGGGCAACCGCAGCCCGCAGGGCATCAGGCGTGAGTTCAGGCATGGGAATCAGCGGTCCGTATGGGCTGTCGGGCTGGGCGCTCACGGTGACCTCCGGTGCGGGTGGTTCGGTCTTCGTACGGTACCGACAGAGGTGCCGGTGCGGTGTTCGCCCAGTAAGGCCGGCGGGGCACAGTGGCCCGTGCCCGGCGGTCAGAGCTGTTTGAGTGCGTCCCGTGTGATGTCGATGTCGATCGGGAACGGAACACCCGTCTTGAGCCGGTCGTGGTGGATTCCCGTCAGGGCGTACGCCTTGGAGACCGGGTCCAGCTCGTAGACCCGCACCACCGGGTGCTGGTCGGTGCCGGCCATCTCGACCAGCCAGAAGTTCGGGATACCGGCCGCGGCGTACTTCTGCGGCTTGGCGTTGCGGTCGCGGGCCTCGGAGTCGGGGGAGACGACCTCGACGGCGAGGAGGACGTCGGCGGCCCGGAAGCGGGTCAGTTCGGGGCCGGTGACGGCTTCGGCACGGACGACGGAGATATCCGGCTCCGGGCCGTTGCGTCGGTCGAGCACGACGGTCATCTCGCGGCGAATCTTCACCGCGGGTGACGCCGTGCCACGCAGCCCGGCCATCAACAGATCGATCACCGTGCCGTGAAAGTCTCGCTGTGGACTCACAAAAACCAGGCTCCCGTCGATCAGCTCCGTGTGCGGCGGGAGATCGGGCAAGGTGAACAGATCGTCCACCGTGTATCCGTCCTGGGGTGGCACCGGCCAGCGGCTGCTGTGCCCGGCGATCGGCTCGGCGGTCATGATTCCTCCCATGGGCGGGATTCTGGGCCTGCTCCCTCACGGTAGCGGTCGGAATCGAGCGGCGTCATCACAAGGAGTGACGCCGGGCCGGTGTCGACCTCGGCCCAGACCATGAGACCGCTGCATGCGCGACGCTGACCCCAACGGGAGGCCAGCGCGCCGACGATCAGCAGCCCGCGTCCGTCCTCCTGATCCGGCGGTGGTGTGCCCGCTGCGGTGGCGCTGCCCCGCCCTTCGTCGATCACTCCGACGACGACCGTCCGGGCGGTACGGGACAGCACAACGGTGATGGAGCGGCTTGCGCTGTGCTCCAGGGCGTTGGCGGCGAGCTCTCCGGTGATCAGTTCCAGAGCTTCCACCGCATCCGGCGGCAGTCTCCAGGTCCGGGCCGTCGTCGTTACGTAACAGCGGGCCGCGCTCGCTGACGCGAGGGTTCCGCCGGGTAAGGAGACCAGGCCCAGGGCCTGTGGAGCGGTGGCGCAGTGCGCGAGGGTGTTGTGGACGATCTCGATGAGCGGCGGCATGACCGCACCTCCTTCACTGGTCCTCATTGGTGTCCACCGGGGCGAGGCGGGCGCCTCGGCTCTCGGCGATGAGCAGGGCGTCGCGCAGTGCGTCGGCCAACTGGGAGGTCAGGAGCCTGAGTTCCGAGGTCTCCGGTGTGGCGCCGGAGAGTACGACTCGTACGTGGTCGAGGAGCTTGCCCGCGAGGCCGAGCTGTACGTACTCGATCTGGTCGGCGAGCCGGGACAACGGGCCGGTGCCGTCAGTGGAGAGGTAGTTGGGCTTCCCGTCTGCCCCGGTCCAGGGCAGCAGCCGGATCACCGCGCCACCTCCATACCGTGGATGCGGCGCGGGCCGACGTCGATGCCGTACGTCGCGAGCCAGAGCGCCCGGCGGCGGCTGCGCTGCTCGGGGGTGAGCAGGTAGGGGCGGACCAGGGCGGTGGCCCGGCCGTCGATGGGGGTGTCGGTGGCGTACGGCCCGGGCCGGGAGCCTGGGGAGGCGGCCTGCGGGGGTGTGGGGGAGGGGTGCAGGGCACGGTGCCGGCCGCGTGGGGCGAAGAGGCTTCGCAGCAGGGCGGTGGCGCGGGTGGCGAGGCTGGTCCCGCAACCAGCAGAACGGCTGGTGGATGGATCACCCCGGTTTGCCTGAAGTCATGGACCCGCTGATGTCCTTTGAAGACGTGGCCGAGTACGAGCACGTCTACGCCAACGCACTGGTTCCCGGGCTGCTCCAGACGCCTGACTACGCGCTTGCGCTCCACCGGGTGCAGGACGTCCGGGCGGACGCGGACGTGATCGCAGACAAGGTCGACGCACGAATCAAGCGTCAGGCGATTCTGGAGCGCTCGCCCGCCCTTCACTTGTGGGTCGTTCTTGACGACGCTGTTCTCCGCCGCCCTATCGGGGGTCCGGACGTGATGTCCGCGCAGATCGACCACCTGAGCGCCATGGCCCAGCGTCCCAACGTGGACATCCAGGTGCTCAAGTTTGCCGCGGGGGCTCACGCCGCAGGGTCCGGCGGACACTTTCTGATCCTTGGACGGGACGACGAGAAGAATCCGCTCAACAGCATGAACGTGGTCTACCTCGAACTGCACAAGCGCGGCTTGTATCTCGACGCACCCACCGAAGTGCAGAGCTACAAGCTGATGTTTGATTACTTGCGATCCCAAGCGGCCGATACGTCGAACAGCGTCGAACTGCTGGCCGCAGCACGACAGGAGCTGATCCGATGAACAACGCACCAACCGATGCTCAGTTCGCTGCTACGGACTGGACGAAGAGCAGCTACAGCGCAGCCGACAACGAGTGTGTGGAGGTCGCATTCGCCAGGTTGTGGGTCGGGGTCCGGGACTCGAAAGCAACGCGGGGGCCCGTACTCCCTGTGACTGCGGAAGCGTTCACCGCGTTCGTGAACGGTGTGAAGGGCGAGGAGCTGACGTGAGAGCGCAAGCTGACTCGCGCGGATCGCGCTGGGCCACGAGCACTTACAGCTCGGGCGACAGGGAATGCGTCGACGTGGCCTTCGTGGCAGGCATGACCGGTATCCGGGATTCGAAGGTCGCGCGCAGCCCTGTGCCGGCTACACCCGGCGACGCGTTTGCTGCGTTTCTTGGCGGAGCCAAGGGCAGTGGGCTGGACCGGACCGTCTGACGCGACCGCCTCTGGAACAACACGAAGCGGACCGCCCCAGCCGGGGCGGTCCGCTTCGTTGTCCTGTGTCACTCGCGGGCGGCCGGGGCGGGCAGTTTCACGCCCAGGGACTTGGCCGGTGCGTCGATCTCCGTGAGCGCCTCGTGCAGGTCGACCGCGATCTCCCGAACCAGCTCGCCGGGGGACTTGGCCTCCGCCGCCTCCGTCGCGGAGGCGTCCATCAGCGCGATCTCGAGGTTGACCTCTTTGCGCCGTCGAAGACCCGGATGGGGCCGCGCCAGGGCGGTGGCCTGGTCGTCGATGGGGGGTGATCGGTGGCGTACGGCCCAGCGCGGAGCGTCCTGCCGGGATCACCCGCCCCGTCCACCCCTTCAGCACCCCGACCCGGGTATACCTATCGCTATACTTTCTGTATGACGGAGGACGAGTGGGAGATCTACATCGTCGATGAGGTGCGCGAGTGGATCGATCGCCTCGACGACGCTGCGCACACCCGGGTGGTGCAAGCGATCGACGCTCTGGCCGAGGGTGGCCCCGGCCTGGGGCGCCCGCTGGTCGACACGATCACCGATTCCACGGTGAAGAATCTCAAGGAGCTGCGCCCGGGCACGGCGAGAATCTTGTTCGCCTTCGATCCGTGGAGATGCAGCATTCTGCTGGTGGCGGGAGACAAGCGCGGTCGTTGGAATGAGTGGTACGACGAAGCGATCCCGCTGGCTGAGCAGCGCTACGCGATCTATTTGCAGTCCCGTACAGAGGAAGAGGAAGGGGACACGGCATGACTGGTTATGCACGTTGGAAGGACATCCGCGCCGAGCACGTCGAACGTGCCGGCGGTGAGGCTGCTGTGGCGAAGGGGAAGCAGGAGCTTCTGGCCGAGGTCCTCGGGTACCGGCTGGCTGAGATCCGACGGGCGCGTGGCCTCACACAGGAGCAGGTCGCCGAGAGGATGGAGGTCACCAAGGGGCGTGTTTCCCAGATCGAACAGGGCAAGATTTCCGGACAGGAAGTACTCGCCCGGTACGCCGCAGCCCTCGGCGGGCAGCTGCATCAGGCGATCTACTTCGACAACGGTGACATCGCCGCCATTGCGTGAGCCCTCGCGGCCGCGATCACTTCGGCCTTGAAGGTCCCACTGAGCTCCGGTTGCCCCGTTCGAACTGATCCGGCTGACCGCTCGGGACGGCCCTTGCGCGCCGCCCCCTCAGCTCTTGCGGTGCCCCATCAGCCGCGGCTTCGACTCCAGGTTCTCCAGGCCGTGCCAGGCCAGGTTCACCAGATGAGCCGCGACCTCCGCCTTCTCCGGCTTGCGGGCGTTGACCCACCACTGGCCGGTCAGGGCGACCATGCCGACCAGTGCCTGCGCGTACAGCGGGGCCAGCTTCGGGTCGAAGCCGCGGGCCTTGAACTCCAGGCCCAGGATGTCCTCCACCTGGGTGGCGATGTCGCTGATGAGGGAGGCGAAGGTACCCGTGGACTGGGCGACGGGGGAGTCGCGGACCAGGATACGGAAGCCGTCCGTGTACGTCTCGATGTAGTCGAGCAGGGCGAACGCCGCCTGTTCCAGGAGTTCGCGGGGGTGGCCCGCGGTCAGGGCGCCGGTGACCATGTCCAGGAGCTGGCGCATCTCGCGGTCGACCACGACGGCGTACAGGCCCTCCTTGCCGCCGAAGTGCTCGTAGACGACCGGCTTGGAGACGCCGGCCCGGGCCGCGATCTCCTCGACCGAGGTGCCCTCGAAGCCCTTGTCGGCGAAGAGGGTGCGGCCGATGTCCAGCAGCTGCTCGCGGCGTTCCTTGCCGGTCATCCTCACCCGGCGGGTGCGCCGGGCGGAGGGGGGACGGTTTTTCTCGCTGCTGGTGCTGGAGTCGGTCGCCACGTCGTCAATCATGCCGCGTCGGCGCGCGCGGCGTCGCGCCGGGAGTCGATACGGCGGGAGTCGATCCGGGCGGAGTCCGGCCAGCGCACGTCGTGCGCCCAGCCCAGTTTCTCGAACCAGCGGATCAGCCGGGCGCTCGAATCGGTCTGGCCCTTCATCACGCCGTGGCGCGCGCTCGTCGGGTCCGCGTGGTGCAGGTTGTGCCAGGACTCGCCGCAGGACAGGACCGCGAGCCACCACACGTTGCCGGACCGGTCACGGGACTTGAAGGGGCGCTTGCCGACCGCGTGGCAGATGGAGTTGATCGACCAGGTGACGTGGTGCAGCAGGGCCACCCGTACGAGAGAACCCCAGAAGAAGGCGGTCGCCGCGCCCCACCACGACATCGTCACCAGACCGCCGACCAGCGGCGGGAACGCCAGCGACACGATCGTGAAGGTGGGGAAGTGGCGGGAGATCCCGCGGATCGCCGGGTCCTTGATCAGATCGGGGGCGTACTTCTGCTGCGGGGTCTGCTCCTCGTCGAACATCCAGCCGATGTGCGCCCACCACAGGCCCTTCATCAGGGCGGGGAGGGTCTCGCCGAAACGCCACGGCGAGTGCGGATCGCCCTCGGCGTCGGAGAAGTGGTGGTGCTTGCGGTGGTCGGCCACCCAGCGCACCAGCGGGCCCTCCACGGCCAGCGAACCCGCGACGGCCAGGGCGATGCGGAGCGGGCGCTTCGCCTTGAAGGAGCCATGGGTGAAGTAGCGGTGGAAGCCGATCGTGATGCCGTGGCAGCCGATGAAGTACATCGCCACGAGCAGACCCAGATCGAGCCGGCTCACGCCTCGGCCCCAGGCCAGCGGCACCGCGGCGACCAGCGCCACGAACGGCACCACGATGAACAGCAGAAGGGCGATCTGTTCGACCGACCGCTTGTTGTCCCCGCCGAGCGTGGCCGAGGGAAGGACCTGACCGTCGGCCGCCGATGGCTGGGTGTCGTCGATCACAGCGGGGCGGGTGTTCATGGGGAGTCCCCTGGGGATGAGGAATACGACGGACAGCTCTGGCTACGCATCCGTAACCTACGGCTACGTAAGTATGGCAGCGCGGAGGCCCGCTGTACGAGAGCGCGACGGGCCGCCCGTGAAGGGGAAACCCGATCGGGGCGCGAGCGGTGCCGACGGCGTGGACACCTATCCTGGTGGGGTCGGACAGCGCGGTCCGCACTCTGCTTCCCGGGGTGTCGTCAGCACCAGGCCCCGGAGATCCCCGTGCTCAACCACTGCAAGGAGCCGCACACCGTGAGCAGTGCCGACCAGACCCCCGCCGCCAGCCCCGAGCTGCGCGCCGACATCCGCCGCCTCGGTGATCTGCTGGGCGAGACCCTCGTACGCCAGGAGGGCCAGGAGCTCCTCGACCTCGTCGAGCGGGTCCGCGCCCTGACCCGCACCGACGGTGAGGCCGCGGCCGAGCTCCTCGGCGACACGGACCTGGAGACCGCCGCGCAGCTCGTGCGCGCCTTCTCCACCTACTTCCACCTCGCCAACGTCACCGAGCAGGTGCACCGCGCCCACGAGATGCGTGACCGGCGCGCCGCCGAGGGCGGTCTCCTCGCCCGTACCGCCGACCGGCTGAAGGACGCGGACCCGGTCCACCTGCGCGAGACCGTCAAGAACCTCAACGTACGGCCCGTCTTCACCGCGCACCCGACCGAGGCCGCGCGGCGCTCCGTGCTGAACAAGCTCCGCCGCATCGCCGAGCTGCTGGAGACGCCCGTCATCGACGCCGACCGGCGCCGCCAGGATCTTCGGCTCGCCGAGAACATCGACCTCATCTGGCAGACCGACGAGCTGCGCGTGGTCCGGCCCGAGCCGGCCGACGAGGCCCGTAACGCCATCTACTACCTCGACGAGCTGCACACGGGCGCCGTCGGGGACGTACTCGAAGACCTGGCGGCCGAGCTGGAGCGAGTCGGCGTCGAGCTGCCCGCGGGCACCCGCCCCCTCACCTTCGGTACGTGGATCGGCGGCGACCGCGACGGCAACCCCAACGTGACGCCCGCCGTCACCCGGGAAGTGCTGATCCTCCAGCACGAGCACGGCATCACCGACGCGCTGGAGCTCATCGACCACCTGCGCGGGCAGCTGTCCAATTCCATCCGCTACACCGGCGCCACCGACGAGCTGCTGACCTCGCTCCAGGCCGACCTGGAGCGCCTCCCCGAGATCAGCCCGCGCTACAAGCGGCTGAACGCCGAGGAGCCGTACCGCCTCAAGGCCACCTGCATCCGGCAGAAGCTCGTCAACACCCGCGAGCGCCTCGCCGGCGGCACCCCGCACCGCCCCGGCTGCGACTACCTCGGCACCGCCGAGCTCATCGCCGACCTGGAACTCATCCAGACCTCGCTGCGCGAGCACCGCGGCGGCCTGTTCGCCGACGGGCGGATGGACCGCACGATCCGCACGCTCGCCGCGTTCGGCCTGCAGCTCGCCACCATGGACGTACGCGAGCACGCGGACGCCCACCACCACGCCCTCGGCCAGCTCTTCGACCGGCTCGGCGAGGAGTCCTGGCGCTACGCCGACATGCCGCGCGACTACCGGCAGAAGCTGCTCGCCAAGGAGCTGCGCTCGCGCCGCCCGCTCGCCCCGACCCCGGCCCCGCTGGACGCCGCGGGCGAGAAGACCCTCGGCGTCTTCCACACCATCAAGGAAGCCTTCGAGCGGTTCGGCCCCGAGGTCATCGAGTCGTACATCATCTCGATGTGCCAGGGCGCCGACGACGTCTTCGCGGCCGCCGTCCTGGCCCGCGAGGCCGGACTGCTCGACCTGCACGGCGGCTGGGCCAAGATCGGCATCGTGCCGCTCCTGGAGACCACCGACGAACTGCGCGCCGCAGACGTCATCCTCGACGAGATGCTCGCCGACCCGTCGTACCGCCGCCTCGTCTCGCTGCGCGGCGATGTGCAGGAGGTCATGCTCGGGTACTCCGACTCCTCCAAGTTCGGCGGCATCACCACCTCGCAGTGGGAGATCCACCGGGCGCAGCGCCGACTGCGTGACGTCGCGCACCGCTACGGCGTACGGCTGCGGCTCTTCCACGGCCGCGGCGGCACCGTCGGCCGCGGCGGCGGCCCCTCGCACGACGCGATCCTCGCGCAGCCGTGGGGCACCCTCGAAGGCGAGATCAAGGTGACCGAGCAGGGCGAGGTCATCTCCGACAAGTACCTCATCCCGGCGCTCGCCAGGGAGAACCTGGAGCTGACCGTCGCGGCCACCCTCCAGGCCTCCGCGCTGCACACCGCGCCCCGCCAGTCCGACGAGGCCCTGGCCCGCTGGGACGCGGCGATGGACACCGTCTCCGACGCCGCGCACGCCGCGTACCGCAGGCTGGTCGAGGACCCGGACCTGCCCGCGTACTTCTTCGCCTCCACCCCGGTCGACCAGCTCGCCGAGCTGCACCTCGGGTCGCGTCCGTCGCGGCGTCCGGACTCCGGCGCCGGTCTGGACGGGCTGCGGGCCATCCCGTGGGTCTTCGGCTGGACCCAGTCACGGCAGATCGTGCCCGGCTGGTACGGCGTCGGCTCCGGGCTCAAGGCGCTGCGCGAGGCCGGTCTGGACACCGTTCTGGACGAGATGCACGAGCAGTGGCACTTCTTCCGGAACTTCATCTCGAACGTGGAGATGACGCTCGCCAAGACCGATCTGCGGATCGCCCGCCACTATGTCGACACACTCGTCCCGGACGAGCTGAAGCATGTCTTCGCCGACATCGAGGCCGAGCACGCGCTCACGGTCCAGGAGGTCCTGAGGGTCACCGGCAGTTCCGAACTGCTCGGCACCAGCCCGGTGCTCCAGCAGACCTTCTCCATCCGGGACGCCTACCTGGACCCGATCTCCTATCTCCAGGTCTCGCTGCTGGCCCGCCAGCGCGAGGCGGCGGCACGCGGCGCGGAAGCGGACCCGCTGCTCGCCAGGGCCCTGCTGCTCACCGTGAACGGTGTCGCCGCGGGTCTGCGCAACACCGGCTGAGTCCCCGGACGCGGGTGCGGCCCTGCTCAGAGGGCGAAGAACGTCGCCACCAGCAGGGTCGCGCCCGCGACCCCGGTGCCCCAGGCGATCCGGGGCAGCCGCATACCGCCGCCGATGACCAGGGCGGCCAGCAACAGCGCACCGCCCAGCGGCACCCAGGCATGCAGGAAGCCGGGTGTTCCGGTGCGTACGACATCGTCCGTGCCGGGCTTCACGACGACGGGGAAGCGATCGCCCCTCCGCGCCGCGACGGACTTCTCGATCGTCACCCGGGGGCGCGCGGCGGCCTGACCGGACGGCGCGAACGGCCCGGTGCAGACATCGGCGCCGCAGCCCGTGACGGTCATCGTGCCGTGCTCACGGCCCTTGGCCAGAACGATGTGGTGCGCCGAGTCCCAGGAGGACAGCACGCCCGCGACGAGCAGCAGCAGGACGACACAGCCCATGGCGGCGCTGCGGGCATGGACCAGGGCGCGGTGGGGGGAACTCCGCTTCATGGGGAGCGATCCTTGGGCAGAGCGGCACACTTGGTCAACTTGTGGCCGAAATTCGCCGGGGTACCGGCGGGAATGTCAGAGTTGTGCGTGCTGCGACCGTTGCTGCGGGTGTTCAGGAGTTGTATGCGCTCTGCGCGCGCTCCAGACCCTCCGCGAGCAGGCACTCCACCGAGTCGGCGGCCCGGTCCACGAGGTAGGCGAGCTCCTTGCGCTCGGTGGACGAGAAGTCCTTCAGCACGAAGTCCGCGACCTGCATCCGGCCCGGCGGCCGGCCGATCCCGAACCGGACCCGGTGGTAGTCGGCGCCCATCGACTTGGTCATCGACTTGAGCCCGTTGTGTCCGTTGTCGCCGCCGCCCAGCTTCAGCCGGAGTGCCCCGTAGTCGATGTCCAGCTCGTCGTGGATCGCCACGATGTGGTCGGTCGGCACCTTGTAGAAGTCGCGCAGCACGGTGACGGGGCCGCCGGAGAGGTTCATGTACGACATCGGCTTGGCCAGGATCACCCGGCGGTTCTCCGGTCCCGGCGGTCCCATGCGGCCCTCGACGACCTGAGCCTGGGCCTTCTGCGCACGCTTGAACTTCCCGCCGATCCGCTCGGCGAGGAGGTCGGCGACCATGAAACCGACGTTGTGCCGGTTCGCCGCGTACTCGGGACCGGGGTTGCCGAGGCCCACGATGAGCCAGGGTTCGGTGGCGTCGGACATCTGCGCTCGGTCTCCTCGCGTACGGATGGTTCCGGATGGCCCGGTTACAGGGAAACGGGGCGGCGGGCCCTCGAAGAAGGAACCGCCGCCCCGTCAGTGAAGCAGGGAAGGCGAGGCTCAGCCCTCGGTGCCCTCGGCGGCCTCGGCGGCCGGCTCCTCGGCCTGCGCGGCGACGACCTGGAGCACGATGGCGTCCTCGTCACCGGCCAGCACGGAGCCCTTGGGCAGCGGGACGTCCTTGGCGAGGATCGAGTCGCCGGCGTCCAGGCCCGCGACGGAGACCGTGACGGACTCGGGGATGTGGGTGGCCTCGGCCTCGACGAGCAGGGTGTTCTGCACGTACTCCAGGAGGTTGCCGCCCGGGGCCAGCTCGCCCTCGACGTGCACGGCGACCTCGACGTTGACCTTCTCGCCGCGCTTGACGGTCAGCAGGTCGACGTGCTCGATGTTGCCCTTGAGCGCGTTGCGCTGCACGGCCTTGGGGATGACCAGGGCGTCCTTGCCGTCGATCTCCAGACCGATCAGGACGTTGGCGGTCTTGAGCGCCATCATCAGGTCGTGGCCCGGCAGGTTGATGTGAACCGGCTCGGCACCGTGGCCGTAGACGACCGCGGGAACCAGGTTGGCGCGGCGGGTGCGGCGGGCGGCGCCCTTGCCGAACTCGGTACGGACCTGGGCGGCGAGCTTGACCTCAGCCATGACTGCACTCCTCGTAGGGTGACGGAACTTGGACGGTCACCCGGCCCACGACAGGCCTGCTACGAAGAGCGCGTCGATAACGGACCGCCGTACACATGAGTACGGCCTCCCTCGCCGAGCAACTCAGTGAGTCTACCCGGCGGGGAGGCCGTGCCCAAAGTGGATCTTCCGAGCGGTGCTGCCTACTGCTCTTCGAAGAGGCTGGTTACCGAGCCGTCCTCGAAGACCTCGCGCACCGCGCGGGCGATCGTCGGGGCGATCGAGAGCACCGTGAGCTTGTCGAGCTCCAGCTCGCCCGGGGTCGGCAGGGTGTCCGTGAAGACGAACTCGCTGACCTTGGAGTTCTTCAGACGGTCCGCGGCCGGACCGGAGAGCACGCCGTGCGTGGCCGTCACTATGACGTCCTCGGCACCGTGCGCGAACAGGGCGTCGGCGGCGGCGCAGATCGTGCCACCGGTGTCGATCATGTCGTCGACCAGGACACAGACCCGGCCCTTGACGTTGCCGACGACCTCGTGGACCGTCACCTGGTTGGCGACGTCCTTGTCACGGCGCTTGTGGACGATCGCCAGCGGGGCGTCCAGGCGGTCGCACCAGCGGTCGGCGACGCGCACGCGGCCGGCGTCCGGCGAGACGATCGTCAGCTTCGAGCGGTCGACCTTGGCGCCGACGTAGTCGGCCAGGATCGGCAGCGCGAAGAGGTGGTCGACCGGGCCGTCGAAGAAGCCCTGGATCTGGTCGGTGTGCAGGTCGACGGTGAGGATGCGGTCCGCACCCGCCGTCTTCATCAGGTCGGCGACCAGACGGGCCGAGATCGGCTCGCGGCCGCGGTGCTTCTTGTCCTGGCGGGCGTAGCCGTAGAACGGCACGATCACCGTGATGGAGCGGGCCGAGGCGCGCTTCAGCGCGTCCAGCATGATGAGCTGCTCCATGATCCACTTGTTGATCGGAGCGGTGTGGCTCTGGATCAGGAAGCAGTCGGCGCCGCGGGCGGACTCCTGGAAGCGGACGTAGATCTCACCGTTGGCGAAATCGAAGGCCTTCGTCGGCACGAGGCCGACACCCAGTTGGTGTGCAACCTCCTCGGCCAGCTCGGGGTGGGCGCGGCCGGAGAAGAGCATCAGTTTCTTCTCGCCGGTCGTCTTGATCCCGGTCACAGCACAGTCTCCTCAGACGTGTTCCTGGCGCTGCACGCATGCGTCCCGATGTGCAACGAGCCAGCCGAAATGGGGTGAGCATCTATCACGGTACGCCGTACGTGGCGTACCTGTTTCCGGTCAGCTTTCGCCGTCGTGCTCCGGGGAGGCGGCCTGAGCTGCCTGCGCGGCGGCACTTCCCGGACGCTTGCGGGCCACCCAGCCCTCGATATTCCTTTGCTGGCCGCGGGCGACAGCCAGCGAACCGGACGGTACGTCCTTGGTGATGACCGAGCCGGCCGCGGTGTAGACGCCGTCCCCGACCGTGACGGGCGCCACAAACATATTGTCCGACCCGGTACGGCAGTGTGAGCCGATCGTCGTGTGGTGCTTGGCCACACCGTCGTAGTTCACGAAGACACTGGCGGCACCGATGTTGGTGTGATCGCCGATCGTCGCGTCGCCGACATAGCTCAGGTGCGGGACCTTGGTGCCCTCGCCGATCGTGGCGTTCTTCATCTCCACATAAGTGCCGGCCTTGGCCTTCGGGCCGAGCTTGGTGCCGGGCCGCAGATAGGCGTACGGGCCGACCGTCGCGCCCTCGCCGACCTCGGCCCGGTCCGCGACCGTGTTGTCCACGCGGGCGCCCGCGTGCACAACGGTGTCCGCGAGCCGGGAGTTGGGGCCGACCTCGGCGTCCTCGGCGAGATGCGTGCTGCCGAGCAGCTGGGTGCCCGGGTGCACGATCGCGTCCCGCTCGTAGGTGACGGTGGCGTCGATCAGTGTGGACGCCGGGTCCACGACGGTCACACCGGCGAGCATGGCCCGCTCCAGCAGCCGCTGGTTCAGCAGCCGCCGGGCCTCGGCCAGCTGGACCCGGTTGTTGATGCCGAGGATCTCACGGTGGTCGTCGGCGACACAGGCGCCGACCCGGTGTCCGGCCTCGCGCAGGATGGAGAGCACATCGGTGAGGTACTCCTCGCCCTGGCTGTTGTCGGTACGGACCTTGCCGAGGGCGTCCGTGAGCAGCCGGCCGTCGAAGGCGAAGACCCCGGAGTTGATCTCCCGGATCGCACGCTGGGCGTCGGTCGCGTCCTTGTGCTCGACGATCTCGGTGACCGCGCCGCTGGCCGGGTCGCGGACGATCCGGCCGTAGCCGGTGGAGTCCGGGACCTCGGCGGTCAGCACGGTGACGGCGTTGGAGTCGGCCGTGTGGGTGGCGGCGAGCGCGGTGAGCGTCTCGCCGGAGAGCAGCGGGGTGTCGCCGCAGACGACGATCACGGTGCCCTCGACGGTCCCGCCGAGCTCGTCGAGACCGACGCGCACCGCGTTTCCGGTGCCCTTCTGCTGGGCCTGGTAGGCGGTCCGCAGCCGGTCGTCGACGGCGGTGAGATGCGCGCTGACCTGCTCACTCCCGTGGCCGACGACCACGACGAGGTGCTCTGGGTCCAGTTCACGGGAGGAGGCGACGACATGTCCGACGAGCGAGCGCCCGGAGATCTCGTGCAGAACCTTGGGGGTCTTCGACTTCATGCGGGTGCCCTCACCCGCTGCGAGGACGACGACGGCTGCCGGGCGTTCGGAGCTCACGGAAATGCCCTTCGGCTTCGGGTGGTGGACACCCGAAGGATACCGGGGGGGTATGGGGCGGACATGCGTGCGGGCCCCGACCTGTGAGGTCGGGGCCCGCGGACGAAAGCTCCCCCATCAGGATTTGAACCTGAACAGACGGTACCAAAAACCGTAGTGCTGCCTGATTACACCATGGGGGATAAAACCGGACCGAACCGGACATTGCGTCAGGTCGCTGGGCCAGCACCCAACACTATGCCGTACCAAGCGCCTTCTACGCGACGGTAGAGGTCGGCGCTCTTGGTGACGTAGATGACCAGACAGCCGTGGTACGCCTCGGTGGTGTTCTTGCGGATGGTCTTGGGGTTGTGCTTTTTCAGGGTCGCCCTCTGGAATACGGAGGCGGGAACGCCTGCTAGCTCGGCCCAGAACCGCTCGGCCTTGGCGACGTCCCCCGACTCGTGGATGCTGACCCGGAAGTGCATGCGCTCGCGTGAGACCCCGAGTAGTTCGAGCCAGTGCAGGTACAGCGCGATCACGTTGGGGTCGCTGTTGATGAACTGGAGGCTTTCTCGGCGGCTGTACGTCTTGTCTTTGGCGCCTTCGGCCCAGTAGAGCGTTACTCCGGCGAGGAATAGTTCCCGGTCCGACAACTGGCCGACCGCGGCGCGTGCGCGAGCCTTGGCCTCCCGTCGTTCTTCGTCCTGGGTGGCGCGCAGGCGCGAGAGGCCGGCGTTCATGAGTGCGCGGCGTTCCTCGTCCGTGTATCGCGGCTCCGGTTTCGGCAGGTCCCGCACCCACAGCGAGATCGAGCTCTTCGAGCACCCCAGCTCCACCTGGATCTGGTCGTACGTCATGCCCTGGAGTCGCAGTTCCCGCGCCTTGTCGCGAAGGTCGTCCTTGGCGTTCGGGCGCTTCGTCCACTCCGGGGCGGGCTCGCCCTCCAGGAGGCGGTTCAGGATGTCGTTGTTGTCCACGAACAGCCGGTCGCGGATCTGGCGGCGGCTGAGGCCCTCCCGGCGCAGGGCGATCGCCTGCTCGCGCAGGCCTTCGAAGTCGGCGTACTTGCTCGTGATTTCCGTCATGCGACGAGCGTCGTCCGGAATGCGGACGTCCGGTGCGAAAGCCTGATCGATTCACCATTTCAAGCGATAAGTGGTTGTTCTGTCTCTGTTCGGCGGATGCGCGTGCTGTCCAGGTCGCCCGAAAATGAGGTGCGCCCGCCCGTAGGGTGGACGGCATGACCGCAACGGGGGCATACCGGGAAGCCGCGGGTACGACCACCCGCGGCTATTGGTGGTGGGAACGACGGCGCAGTGTCGCCCTGGACGTGGGGCTCGCGCTCCTGTCGGCGCTGGAATGCGCACTGGAAGGGGTGGAGTTCGCCGGGGGCACGGGGCTGCCGGTGCCGGTCGGCGTCGTGTTCGGGCTGCTCGCAGGGTCCGTGCTGGTGGTGCGGCGGCGCTGGCCGATCGCCGTGGTGCTGGTGTCGATCGCGACGACGCCCGCCGAGATGGGCTTCCTGATGGGCCTGGTCGGCCTCTACACGCTGGCCGCCTCCGACGTACCGCGCAGAATCACCGCGGTGCTGATGGGGATGTCCTTCATGGGGACGTTCATCGTCACGTACGTACGGCTGCGGCAGAGCGTCTCCCAGCAGACCGACTTCGGGCGCGACGACTGGTACGTACCGCTGCTGTCCCTCTTCATGTCGCTCGGGCTCACCGCACCGCCCGTGCTGTTCGGCCTCTACATAGGGGCCAGGCGGCGGCTGATGGAGAGCCTTCGGGAGCGGGCGGACTCGCTGGAGCGGGAGCTGTCGCTGCTCGCCGACCGGGCCGAGGAGCGGGCCGAGTGGGCGCGTACGGAGGAGCGCCACCGGATCGCCCGCGAGATGCACGACGTGGTCGCCCACCGGGTCAGCCTGATGGTCGTGCACGCCGCCGCGCTCCAGGCCGTCGCGCCGAAGGACCCGGCGAAAGCGGTGCGGAACGCCGCCCTGGTCGGCGACATGGGCCGTCAGGCGCTGACCGAACTCCGCGAGATGCTCGGGGTGCTGCGGAGCGGGGAGCCCGCGGCGGCCCGGTCCGCGAAGCCGCCCCTCGCCTCGGTCGGCCGGGCGGCGGCAGCCGCGGCGGCCGCCGCCACGGAGGACGGGCCCCGGCTGCACGAGGTGGAGACCCTGGTCGGGGAATCCAGGGCGGCCGGCATGACGGTGGAACTCTCGGTGGACGGCGAGGCCCGCCCGTACGCGCCCGAGGTCGAGCAGACCGCGTACCGGGTGGTGCAGGAGGCCCTGACGAACGTGCACAAGCACGCGGCGGGGGCGAAGACATGGGTGAGGCTTGCGCACCGGGGCTCGGAAGTCGCGATGCAGGTGGAGAACGGCCCGTCGGACGCGGCCACGGCGGACGCGGGGCTGCCGAGCGGGGGCAACGGGCTGGTCGGCATGCGGGAGCGGGTGCTGGGCCTCGGCGGCGTCTTCGTCTCCGGCCCGACGGATGCGGGCGGCTTCCGGGTGTCGGCGGTACTGCCGGACCGGGGGGCGGCCTGACCCGCCCTGCGGCCTCGCTTCGTCCTGGATCGCCAGGCGGGCGATTCCAGCCCGTCCGGCGTCTGAGGACGGAACCGGGACGGTGGGTTGCCGGGGCGGAATCGTGACCGGGCACGGCCGGGAGCCGTCTTGTCCTCGATCGCCGGACAGGCCGGAATATCGGGCCGCTCAGCCCAGGACGAGGCGCTCCGGCTGGATGCCGACGACCAGCGTTGCCAGCGCCTGGTCGATGTCCGGGCCGAGGTACCAGTCCCCGGTGTGATCGATGCTGTACACGCGCCCCTGCGTGTCGATCGCGAGGACAGCCTGTCCGTCCCCCTCCTCGCCCAGCGGGCTGACCTCGGTCTCCAGCGCCCGGCCGAGGTCGCCGAGAGTGCGGGCGAGATGCAGTCCGCTCAGCGGATCGATGCGCACCGAGGCCGGTGCGATCTGCCGGCCCGGCGCGGACGCCGTGATGTGCAGTCCGCCGAACTCCGCCCATGCCTCGACGGCCGCCGGGAAGACCGCGTGCTGATGACCGGCGGGCGACGCGTGCGAGCGCAGTGCGTCGGCCCACGCCTCGGCCTGCCGGATGTCCCAGCGGCCGGGCTGCCAGCCCGCGGCGCGCAAGGCGGCGTCGACGGCGACGGGGAAGCGGGTCGAGGCGAGGCGGTCGCGGCCCGCGGGGCCCGCCTGTTCGGGTAGGTCGGTTCGGTCGTGCATCGGCGCGCGGTCAGCCCTTCTCGGCGGTGGTCGCCGCCCCGGTGGTCGTGAGGTCGATGGGACGTACGCCGAAGTGGGCGAGCATCGCCTCGCAGGAGCGGCACGGCGGCGCGTAACTGCCGTGCATCGGGTCGCCGTCCTCACGGATGCGCCGTGTGGTGAGCCGCGAGTGCTTCAGGGCGCGGCGGGCCTCGCCGTTGGTCAGCGGCTTGCGCTGGGCCCGCTTGGAACGGCCGGCTTCGGCCGCGGTGAGCTGCCGGGAGAGCAGTATCGCCTCGGGGCAGCGTCCGGTGAAGCGTTCACGCTGGCCGCTGGTGAGGGTGTCGAGGAAGTCCTGGACCAGCGGGTGCAGTACGGGCGGCTGGTCGCCCTTGCCCGCCGTGCAGGTGAGCGTCTCACCGCGTACGGACAGCGCTGCGGCCACCGCGGGCAGGATGCCGTCGCGGCGGTGGTGCAGCCGGGGTGTGAGGCTGGCTCCGGTGGCGCTCCAGCTGAGGCGTGGATCCCCGGATGTGACTGTTTGTGCGCTGTGCATGGTGCTTTTCCCTCCCGTGCCCGCAGCGGTAGCTGCGCGATGTGCACGCCCCCGAGTTGCGGTGACAGCCTGCCAAATGTCCCGGCTGGTGGGGAAGCTGGGGCGGGGAAACGCGCCTCCGTGTCGCCCGGCAGCGGCAGGAGCATCGCTCGTCAGTCACGTCGCTGTGACGGTTCGTGACGGAAGAGGAGAGGGGTGGCGTAGGGGCGAGACCCGCTCTTGCGCCACCGCATAGGCTGTGCCCGGACCGCCCCCTTGGGCAGGTCGGTCCTCACCAGTCAGACGCAGCAGGGGGCAACCGCCATGACGACAGGTCGGCTCGGGCAGCAAGCCGCGCCACCGAACGCGGCCTACGCCGGGCAGCTCGTGCATTTCCCGGACCCGGTCCGGGCGTCCCGCCACCCCAGAGGTGTGCGCATGGACGAGAACGGCAGCCCGGACTTCGCGCCGTATGCGCGCGCCGCCGCCGAGATCGCCGAGCCCCCGCAGGGCTTCGGCGTCGACGAACTGCGGCTCACCGACTATGTCTCGGCCAACGCGGCGCTGGCGGCGAGCGGCCATGAGCTGTGGGACACGATTCCCGCCGTCGCCACCCCGCACGGCTGGACCTGGCACCACGTACCCGGCGGCCGGCGCATGGAGCTGATCCCGGTCGAGGTCAAGGCGCTGCTCAGGCACCACGGCGGCCTCGCCGCCACCGCGGTCGACCAGAACAAGCGCGGCACCCGCCCGCTGCAGGAGACCCGGCCCCCGCACTTCCGGTTGCCCAAGGGCGCCGTCGCGGTGAACGAGCAGCAGATCCTGGGCGTCGAGGAGGACCTCGGCTACCGGCTGCCCGGTGCCTACCGCTCCTTCCTCAAGGCGGCGGGCGGCTCGGCCCCGGTCGGTGCGGCGCTCGACGCGGAGCTCGGTCTCCTGGTCGACCAGCCGTTCTTCACGGTGCGTGAGGAGGCCGCCGTGAACGACCTGGTGTACGTCAACAAGTGCCTGCGGGACCACCTCACCAAGGACTACCTGGGCGTCGGCTTCGTCCAGGGCGGCATCCTCGCGGTGAAGGTGAAGGGCAACGGTGTCGGCTCGGTCTGGTTCTGCGCGTACGACGACGCCCGGGACCAGGACGGCTGGAACGTGCAGGAGCGGGTGGACCGGCTGCTGCTGCCGTGCGGCGGTGACTTCGACGCCTTCCTGCAGCGTCTGGCGGGCAATCCGCCGGAGCTGGAGACCGTGGCGAACCTGATGGTGGACGGCGGCTTCGCGCGGGCCGTCCCGGTGGAGGGGTGAGCGCGATGGTGACCTTTGCGCAGGCGCAGGAGCGCGCGGACGAGTGGATCAACGGCGACGTGCCCGCGTACCAGCACCGCGAGGTGCGGGTACGGGAGTTCGAGCTGGGCTTCGTGGTGTGGGGCGAGGACCGTGCCGAGGGTCCCGTCTCGGACGGCGGTCGTCAGCGGCTCGTGATCGCCAGGGACAGCGGTGAGGCCACCCTGTGGCCGGGGCTGCCGGTGGGCGAGGTGATCCGGCGGTACGAGGAGGAGTACGGCGCACATGATGCGGCACCGGCCGCTCCGGAGCCGCCGCAGCGCATCGATCTGAATCAGACGTCCTTCCTGTTGAGCCCCCCGGAGTGGCTCCAGGAAGCGGCTGACAAGCTGGGCATCCCGGACCGTCGGGCGGAGCGGGACGCGGCCCCTTCAGCCCCTTCAGCCCCTTCGACCACTCCGCCCCCCGTCGCCCCTGCTGCTCCCGCGCCCGCGGCTGCGCAGGGTTCGCCGGGCGGGCCGGTCGCGTACGAGCCCACCGCCAACGACGGCGTTCCGGCATCCCCGCCCAACGTGCCCGTCGGGTCGACCCCCTGGGCCGGGACCGACACCAACGCGGGCTCCGACGACGGTGCGGTGCCCCTGCCGGCCACGGTGTTCGCACCTCCGCTCTCGGGCGCCGACGACGACGGAACCCCGCCACCGGTCGTACCGGCCGATGCGCCGACCGCCCTGATGTCCGGTGGCAGCCGGCTGCCCCGGACGGCGGTCGTCCCCGGCCTGGACCAGCAGGGAATCGGCACACCCCCCGCACCCGGAACACCTGCCCCGAGTGCCCCGAGTGCTCTCGGCCCCGGCGCCGGTGACATCGCGGATGCGGCCACCAGCAAGGCCGTCGTGCCGCCGCGCGGTGCGCGCGGGGGTGGTTCGACGACCCCGCCGCCGCCCGGTGCCCCCGGCACCCCGGGCGCCAGGCCGGGCGCGCCCGTGCCACCGCCCTCGGGACCGGGTGCGCCCGGTGCTCCGGCGGGCGGGTACCTGCCGACGCAGCTCGTTCCCCAGCAGGGCCCGCCCGGCGCCCCGCAGCCGCCCGGCCCTCCCGGGCCCCCGGCGCCCCCCGTTCCTCCTGGTTCGACGCCTCCGCCCGGTGGCGGTGTTCACCATGCCGCGACGATGCTCGCGGACCCGAGCATGGGCGGTCCGGGTGTGCCGCAGCCTCCGGGTCCGCCCGGAGTCCCCGGCGCCCCGCAGCCGCCCGGCCCTCCCGGGCCCCCGGCGCCCCCCGTTCCTCCTGGTTCGACGCCTCCGCCGCCCGGTGGCGGTGTTCACCATGCCGCGACGATGCTGGCGGGCCCCGGCCGGGTCGGGCCGTCCGCGCCACAGCCTCCCGGTCCGCCCGGTCCGCCGGGAATGCCGCAGGGCGGCGCCCCGGGCCCCGTACCGCCGAATCCGCACACCCCGCCGCCCCCGGCGAACGGATATCCGCAGGCGCCGACCGGTCAGCCGGCCGTCGGCCCCGGCTACCAGGCCGTGCTGCGCTACCGCGCGCCCGACGGCAGTGAACAGCAGCTGATCCGCCGCTCGGCGCCCGGCACCCCGCACCCCGAGTGGCAGATGCTGCACGAGCTGCGGGCCATGAACGTGCCGCCGCAGCAGGTCATCGAGCTGCACACCGAGCTGGAGTCGTGCGAGCTGCCCGGTGGCTACTGCGCGCGGATGATCCGTGAGACCTGGCCGCAGGTGCGGATCACCAGCGTTGCCCCGTACGGCACCGATCACGCCAGTCGCCAGCAGGGCATGCAGCATCTGCTCACCCATCAGGGGGAGCTGCACCAGGTCGCGGACGGGCCGGCTCGTCCCGCGCCGGTTCGGGCTCCGCTGCCGCAGATGCCGCCCGCGCCGCCGGTGCCGCCGGAGGCCATCGCCCAGGAGCTGCTGCAGACCTTCGGTCCGCAGGGCATCCTCCGCTTCGATCAGCGCGCGGTGTCCCGCCAGGGTGTGCCCGACGCCGTGGCGCGGACGCTGGTGTGGGCGGGGCTGCCCGCCGACTTCGGGCCGTTCTTCTGGGCGCAGCCGGGACAGCCGGTGGTGCCGACGCTGGCCGAGCTGGCCGCACAGCGGCAGGTGCAGGCAGCCCCCGACGCGGGGTCGTACCTCGTCATGGGGTCCGACTTCGGGCGGGCGATCTGTGTGCAGTACGGCACGGCGAACATCGTGGCCGTGCCGGTCGAGGCAGGACCTGGCGGGCAGTCGGTGCCGCCGCAGTTCGTGAACACCGGGCTGCCGGAGTTCCAGCGCTCGATGGCGCTGCTCGGCCGGATGTGGCGGCTGCGCTTCGGGCTCAACCCGGAGCAGGCGGGCCGCTGGACGGTCGACTTCCAGGCCCAGCTGGTGGCGCTGGACGCGGCGGCGCTGGCGTCGCCGGAGAGCTGGTGGTCGGTACTTCTTGAGCAGATGTGGGACGGGCTGATCTGACCCGGCAGGCTCTGCGGACGGCGCCCGGCTCCCCGAGAAGGGGGGCCGGGCGCCGCGCCATGTGCGGCCTGTGATGCCCGTCGCTTCCGTCCGGAAAGCAGCGAAACGATTCCGACTTCTGTGGCAATTGCCGCATCCTTGACGTATTGCTGGTGGTTGGAGAATCGGAAAGAGGCTTCAAGGATGAGTTCTGCACCGGTGTCCACGCATGGCTTCGTCGGCGTACGAGGACGTGGCTACCGTCCGGAGCAGGTGGACCGCACCGTGGCCGGGCTGTCGACCGAGCGGAACGAGGCGTGGGAGCAGGTGTCCCGGCTGACCGCGCTGGTGGAGGAGCTTTCGGCCGAGTCGGTCCGGCTGAGCGAGGCCGTCGCCAAGCTCGCCCCGCAGAACTACGAATCGCTCGGTGAGCGCGCCCGGCAGATCCTGGCGCTCGCCGAGAGCGAGGCCCGGGACGTATGGGGCGCCGCCCAGGAGGAGGCGCAGGCGCTGCGGGACGCGGCGGACGAGGCGGGCCGCAGGCTCCGCGAGTCGGCGCGCGCGGACTCCGAGGCGATGCGGGCAGCGGCCGAGAAGTACGCCGACACCACGCTGATCACGGCCGGGGGCACCGCCGAGGAGACTGTCGCCGAGGCCCGCAAGGAGGCCGCGGAGGTGCGGGAGCAGGCGGAGTCCGCGATGGCCGAGACGTGTCGCCGTACCGCGAGCGTCCTCGCGCACCAGGAGCAGGAGCACTCCGAGCGGTGGAAGACGGCCGAACGCGAGCTGGCGGAGGCCGAGGCCGCGCAGGCCGCGTACCACGACGAGCTGACCGAGCAGGCGGAGGCCCGCCTGGCCGAGGCGCGGCGGGCGCTCGCTCAGACCGAGGAGGCCGCACGGCACGGCCAGGAGGATGCCGAGGCACAGGGTGCGGAGCTGATCGCGGCGGCCAGGGTCCGTGAGGAGCGGGTGGTCCGGGAGACGGAGCGGATCCTGAGGGAGCACGAGGAGGGCCGCGAGGAGGTCCAGGCGCACATGGCGCATGTGCGGAACTCACTTGCGGCGCTCACCGGGCGGGTGGCCCCGGCGGAGGACTGAGACCGACTGCCGGGATCTTCGCCTTCGGACACGGTTGCTCAGGGGCGTGCCGCCGTATTCTGCGGTGCGCCCGCCAGGATTCGCGGTTCCTCGGCCTCGTACAGTCGGCGTTCTTCGGCCGCCGTGCGCCGCTCGAGCACTGTTCCCAGCCATCCCGCCAGGAAGCCGGCCGGGATGGAGACGAGCCCGGTCGTGGTGAACGGGAACCAGTTGAAGTCGTACTTTGGGAAGACCGAAGACGGTGAGCCCGAGACGAGATTGGTGCCGGTGATCAGGACCATGACGGTGACGGTGCCGACGATCAGGGTGCTGAGCAGTCCGGTACGGGTGAAGCGCCGCCAGAACATGCTGTAGATGAGCGCCGGGGCCAGCGCCGACGCGCCGACACAGAACGAGAGCGTCGCCAGCGCCTGTACGTTCCAGTGCCTGGCCACGACGGCGAGCGTGGTGGCGAGCAGCCCGACGACGACCGCCGCGGCCTGTGCCGTACGCATTTCGGACAGGCCCGGCAGCGGCTTCCTGTCCGGGTCGCGCACCCCGTGCAGGCCGTGGGCGAAGAGATCGTGCGCGAGGGAGTTCGCGCAGGCCAGGATCATTCCGGCGACCGAGGCGAGCAGAGTCAGGAAGATCGCCGTCGTCATCGTCGTGACGACCAGCGCGCCCAGCTGGCCGCCGCCCGCCACCACACCGCTGATCTGCAGGATCGAGCTGTTTCCGGACGCCCCGGCGGCGGTGATGCGGTCGTGGCCGACGAGCGCCCCCGCGCCGAAACCGATCACGACGAGCAGCAGACAGAGCCCGGCGACCACGGCGACCGCCCAGGACAGCGAGCGGCGGACGGCCTGCGTGGAGCGGGCGCTCGTCATGCGCATGGTGACGTGTGGCAGACAGGCGGCGCCGAGGACCACGGTCAGTTCGGAGCTGACCATGTCGAGTCCGCTGCCGTCGAACTGGAGCCCCGAGCGCAGATACGCGGCCCCCTCGCCGCTGCCCTGCCGGGCGGCCGAGAGCAGGGCGCCGGTGTCCCAGTCGAAGCGGTTCATGATCAGTACGGAGATGGTGAACGCGGCGACGAAGAGGACCACGGTCTTCACGATCTGGATCAGCGCGGTGCCCTTCATGCCGCCGATCGCCGAGTAACCGATCATCAGGATCCCGAGCCCGATGATGGCGCCGGTGCGGAACCCGGAGCTGTCGAACCCCAGGATGAAGGAGAGCAGGTCGCCGCTGCTCGCGAGCTGGACAACCATCATCGGAACGAGCGCGGCGATGGTGGCCGCGCAGGCGGTGATACGGACCGCGCGGCCGGGGGCGCGGCGCACGAGCAGGTCGCCCATGGTGAACCCGCCCGCGTTGCGCAGCGGTTCGGCCAGCAGGAACATCAGCAGGACGAGCGAGAGGGTGATGCTCAGGGCGAGGATCATCCCGTCGTAGCCGGTGAGGGCGATGATGCCGGTGGTGCCGAGAACCGTGGCCGCGGAGAGATAGTCGCCGGCGAGTGCGAGGCCGTTCTGCAGGGGCGAGAGCGAGCGGGGGCCGGTGTAGAACTCGTCGAGGTCGTCGCGGTCCGGACCGGTCATCACACAGAGCAGCAGGGCCACGGTGGCCACGGCGAGGAAGGCCACCAGGGACATCGACTGCGCGGAATTGTCGAATCCGTTCACTGGGCCGCTCCTGTTCTTCGGAGCCGTGCGGCGAGCGGATCGACCGTGCTCCGGGCGGTCCGCTCGTACAGGACGATGGCGAGCAGTGTCACGGGGAGCTGAAAGAGCCCCAGTACCAGGCCGATGTTGAGACCGCCGAACAGGGGGCGGTCCGTCAGGTCCTTGGCGAATCCGGAGAGCAGCAGGAAGACGACGAAGTAGCCGAGTGCGATCAGGATCGTGATGCGCCGCAGCAGCCGGTACGCGGTGCGCAGCCGGCGCAGATCGCCGTGACGGCCCGGGACGGGCACGGGAGCGGTGGGAGCGCCCGGCCGTTTTGGGGGTGGTGAGGGCTCCGGACTCTGCCAGGGCAGCAGGTGTTCGGGGTCATGCGGAGGCGGGGGCTGATGCCGCCGGGACGGCTTCGGCAGCCGTCCGGGCCAGGAGGAGTGCGGGGACGGGGGCGGGCTTCCGTACGACATCTGGGTGCTGCTCCTTGCATGGCTCGGGTCCTGGGCTGGACGGCAAGGCAGGAGTGCGGGTGTGCTGTCGGAAGCGCGAACATTACTCGTGGGTATGGCGGTTGGGGAGTGGTTGGCCTGAACTACCCACGGTAATGGCTCAGTTGCATGAGATCTTGCGGAACGGAGTCTCTTTGCCCCGCTGCGCGATGCGGACGTCTACGGCGCCGGGGCGTCGTTCCCGGACTCCTCGGTGAGGACCGGGAAACGGCGCGGGGCCACGAAGACCAGCACCAGCAGGGCGAGCGCCGCAGCCCCGGCGGCACCCAGGTAGACGTGGTCGACGGCGGCGTCGACGGCCCGCCGCAGATAGTCCGTCGCCGCGGCCGAGAGCCTGCCCGGGTCGTCCAGGGCGTGCGAGATCGCGTCCAGGTCGCCCGGCAGCCCGGGGACCGGGGCGGCGGCCAGCCGGGAGGCGAGGACCCCGTTGGCGACGGCCCCGAAGAGCGCGGCGCCGACGCTCTGGCCGACCTGGCGGCAGAAGAGTACGGAGGCGGTCGTCGTGCCGCGCTCGGCCCAGCCGACCGTCGACTGGACCCCGACGATCAGCGGCAGCTGGAACAGCCCGAGCGCCGCACCGAGCAGCAGCATGATCAGGGCGGGCTGCCAGGGCTCGCCCGGATACGGCAGCAACGGGAAGGCGAGCAGTATCAGCAGGGCGCAGCTCATGCCGATGATCGCGGTGCGGCGGAAGCCGATGCGGTTGTAGACGCGGTTGGAGAAGGCCGCCGACACCGGCCAGCTCAGGGTCATCACGGACAGTACGAAACCGGCGGCGATCGGGCCGAGACCCAGCACCGACTGGGCGTACGTCGGCAGGAAGACCGTGGGGGCGACCATCAGCAGCCCCATCGCGCCCAGCGCCAGATTGACCGAGGCGATGGTCCGCCGCCGCCAGATCCAGCCGGGAATGATCGGCTCGGCGGCCCGCCGCTCGATGACGACGGTCAGCGCGCCGAGCACGACGCTGCCGGCCAGCAGTCCGAGGGACGGGGCGGAGAGCCAGGGCCAGGCGACCCCGCCCTGGACGAGCGCGGTCAGCAGCAGGGTGCCGGTGGCGAAGACGGCGAGGGCGCCCGCCCAGTCGGTGCGGGGGCGGGGCGTGCCGGCCGCCCGGCGGGTGCGGGACGGCTCGTGGAGGTGGCGTACGACGAGCCAGAGCGCGAGGGCCCCGACCGGTAGATTGATCAGGAAGATCCAGCGCCAGTCGGCGTACACCGCGAACAGCCCGCCGATCACCGGCCCCGCGACCGCCGACGTGGCCCATACGGTCGACAGCTTGGCCTGGATCTTCGGACGTTCCTTGAGCGGATACAGGTCCGCGGCGATGGTCTGCACGGTGCCTTGCAGGGCGCCGCCGCCCAGGCCCTGGACGACCCGGAAGGCGATCAGCGCGGCCATGTTCCAGGCGGCGGCGCAGAGTACCGAACCGAACAGGAAGAGGGCGATGCCGGCGATCAGGACCGGCTTGCGGCCGAAGGTGTCGGAGAGCTTCCCGTACACCGGCAGGGAGACCGTCACGGCCAGCAGGTAGCCGGAGAACAGCCACGAGAAGACGGAGAAGCCGCCGAGGTCGCCGACGATCTGCGGAACGGCGGTCGAGACGATGGTGCCGTCGATGGCCGACAGGGCCATGCCGAGCATCAGGGCGGCGACCACCGGGCCGCGTCCGCGCGGCGCCGCGGGGGCGGGGGACGGGCCGGCCCCGGTCCCGGACATCGCTTCGGTATTGCCGCCCGCGCCGCTCACCAAGATTCCTTCCCCCTGCACGTATTTTCTCGTGACACTGTCTCACCCGCGGATCCCGGCGGGGAGAGTGTCGCTGCTCGGGGATGTGTCCGAAGACCTCCGCGGACCCCGGCGCGTGCACCCATGGGTCCAGTCCCCGAGACGGGTCTCCACCCGCGGGCCGAGACCCCTAGGGGACGCTCCTCAGTTCTGCCCAGGGGTGGTTCCTCCCGGCGGAGGACGTGACGGCGGGGGCCCGTTCCTTAGCGTGTTCCTACACCGCAGAAAGCGGCTGATTCCCACCGCGAGTGCGGCTGACCGCAGGGGGCGGGGTGGGGAAAGCCCCACCCGAAGACTGTGCCGGGCACCAGCGCGCCGGACCCCCTCGGAACACCAGACTTCACGCGTACACCGCGACATCTCAAACGCTGACCGACATAGGAGAAAAACCGTGACAACGGCTGTAACCATTCCCAGGCACGGGGGCACTGGAGGGCGTACGGCCGTCGCCGCGCGAGCGCGGCAGGTCGTCAAGGCGTACGGGGCGGGGGAGACCCGGGTCGTCGCGCTCGACCATGTCGATGTGGACATCGCCCGCGGGCAGTTCACGGCGATCATGGGACCGTCCGGCTCCGGCAAGTCGACCCTGATGCACTGCCTGGCCGGCCTGGACACCGTGACCTCGGGTCAGATCCACCTCGACGAGACCGAGATCACCGGGCTCAAGGACAAGAAGCTCACCCAGCTCCGCCGGGACCGGATCGGCTTCATCTTCCAGGCGTTCAACCTGCTCCCGACGCTCAACGCCCTGGAGAACATCACGCTGCCGATGGACATCGCGGGCCGCAAGCCCGACGCGGCCTGGCTGCGGCAGGTCGTGGAGACGGTCGGTCTCGCCGAGCGGCTGAAGCACCGGCCCACCGAGCTCTCCGGCGGCCAGCAGCAGCGCGTCGCGGTGGCCAGGGCGCTCGCCGCCCGGCCGGAGATCATCTTCGGTGACGAGCCCACCGGGAACCTGGACTCGCGGGCCGGCGCCGAGGTGCTGAGCTTCCTGCGCAGGTCGGTCGACGAGCTGGGCCAGACCATCGTCATGGTCACCCACGACCCGGTCGCCGCCTCCTACGCGGACCGGGTGCTGTACCTCGCCGACGGACGCATCGTCGACGAGATGCTGGGCCCGACGGCCGACCAGGTCCTCGACCGCATGAAGGACTTCGACTCGCGCGGGCGGACGTCATGACCGTCTGGAAGACATCGAGGCGCAACTTCTTCGCGCACAAGGGACGCATGGCGCTCTCCGCCGTCGCGGTCCTGCTGTCGGTGGCGTTCGTGTGCGGCACGCTCGTCTTCACCGACACCATGAACACCACGTTCGACAAGCTCTTCGCCGCGACGTCGGCCGATGTCACCGTCAGCCCGAAGACGCCCGAGGACGACGACCGGCTCCCGGGGAACGGCAAGCCCGTCACGCTCCCCGCCTCCGCCGTCGAGCAGGTCGGCAAGGCCACCGGTGTCAAGGACGCCGAGGGCGCGGTCACCAGCATGTCCGTCACCGTCGTCGACAGCCACAACAAGAACATGGGCTCGACGACGGGCGCCCCGACGATCGCGGGCAACTGGACGAAGAACGAACTGCGTTCGATGGAGATCACCTCCGGCCACGCACCGCGCGGCCCGACCGAGGTGATGGTCGACGCCGACACCGCCGACAAGCACGACCTGAAGATCGGTGACGAGCTGCGCACCATCGCCGCCACCGGCGACATCAACGCGAAGATCAGCGGCATCGCCACCTTCAAGGTCACCAACCCCGGTGCGGCGATCGTCTACTTCGACACCGTCACCGCGCAGACGAAGCTGCTCGGCAAGCCGGACGTCTTCAGCCTCATCTCCGTCACCGCAGAACAGGGCGTCAGCGACACGCAGTTGAAGCGACACGTCGCCACGGCGCTCGGTGACACCTCCGCGTACAAGCTCCAGACGCAGAAGGAGGCCGCGGACGCCAACAAGAACTCGATGGGTTCCTTCCTCGACGTCATGAAGTACGCGATGCTCGGCTTCGCCGGGATCGCCTTCCTCGTCGGCATCTTCCTGATCGTCAACACCTTCTCGATGCTGGTCGCCCAGCGCACCCGTGAGATCGGCCTGATGCGCGCCATCGGCTCCAGCCGCAAGCAGGTCAACCGTTCCGTGCTCATCGAGGCACTGTTCCTCGGCATCCTCGGCTCCGTCCTCGGCGTCGGCGCGGGCATCGGCCTCGCCGTCGGCCTGATGAAGCTCATGGGCGCCATGGGCATGGAGCTGTCCACCGACGACCTCACGGTCGCCTGGACGACCCCGGTCGTCGGCCTCGGGCTCGGCATCATCGTGACCGTCGTCGCCGCGTACATCCCGGCCCGCCGGGCCGGGAAGATCTCCCCGATGGCCGCCCTGCGCGACGCCGGAACCCCGGCGGACGGCCGGGCCGGCCGGGTCAGGGCCGCGATCGGCCTGGTCCTCACGCTCGCCGGTGGCGCAGCGCTCCTCGCCGCGACCCGGGCCGACAAGTCGAGCGAAGGTTCGCTCTTCCTCGGTGCGGGCGTGGTCCTCACCCTGATCGGCTTCATCGTGATCGGCCCGCTGCTGGCCGGCGTCGTGGTCCGGGTGCTGAGCGCGGTCATGCTGCGGATGTTCGGCCCCGTGGGACGGCTCGCGGAGCGCAACGCCCTGCGCAACCCGCGCCGCACCGGAGCGACCGGCGCCGCCCTGATGATCGGCCTCGCCCTGGTCGCCTGCCTCTCGGTCGTCGGCTCCTCCATGGTCGCCTCGGCCACCGAGGAGCTCGACAAGTCGGTCGGCGCCGACTTCATCGTCCAGCCGTCCGGCGGCAACCCGACGCCCCTCGTGGACCAGGCGGTGAAGTCCCTGGAGTCCGTGCCGGACATCGAGCACCTCACCGGCTACAAAGTCGTCGGCGCCGGGCTCACGGCCCCCGACGGCACCACCGAGAGCAAGGTCCTGGCCGCCGTCGATCCCACATACCAGGAGGACGTCCGGCGCGAGACGGTCGCCGGGAAGCTGGCCGACGCGTACGGCAAGGACGCCATGTCCGTCGGCGACACGTACGCCACCAAGCACCACCTCAAGGTCGGCGACCGGCTCACCGTCGCGTTCAAGGGCGGCGAGACCGCGAAGCTGAGGCTTGCCGCGATCACCTCGGACGACGTGAACATCGACAAGGGCGCGATGTACACGAACATCGCGACCGCCGCGCGGTACGTCCCCGCCGACAGCCTGCCTAAGAACATGATGATGTTCGCGAAGGCCGAGGACGGCAAGGAGAAGGAGGCGTACGCCGCGCTCAAGGCCGCCCTCGTCAAGTACCCGCAGTACGAGGTGAAGAACCAGGCCGACTTCAAGCAGCAGCTGAAGGACCAGATCGGCCAGCTGCTGAACATCGTCTACGGCCTGCTGGCGCTCGCGATCATCGTCGCGGTGCTCGGTGTGGTGAACACCCTGGCCCTGTCGGTGGTCGAGCGGACCCGTGAGATCGGCCTGATGCGCGCCATCGGCCTCTCCCGCCGCCAGCTGCGCCGGATGATCCGCCTGGAGTCGGTGGTCATCGCGGTCTTCGGCGCCCTGCTCGGGCTCGGCCTCGGCATGGGCTGGGGCACGGCGGCCCAGAAGCTGCTGGCCCTGGAGGGCCTCGGCGTCCTGGAGATCCCGTGGCCGACGATCCTCACGGTCTTCGTCGCCTCGGCATTCGTCGGCCTGTTCGCGGCCCTGGTCCCGGCGTTCCGGGCGGGCAGGATGAACGTCCTGAACGCGATCGCCACGGAATAGCGAGGGTGACGACCGACGTAGGATGACTGATCCGGCCCCGGGTGTTCCTCCAAACACTCCGGGGCCGGATTCGTGTCCGTACGGCGTGGGGCGCGGACCGCGGGCGCGCGGGGCAGGGCTGCGGTCCCGGTGTGTGCCCGGCGCACGGACCGGGCCGGATCCGACCTGCGGAGCCGGATTGCGGGCGCGGCTGTCACAGCGGAGTCGTACGCTGGAACCCCCGGCCCGTGAGACGTGTCGGGTCCTTCGTGTTGCCCCCTGGCAGCAGCCGGCTGTCAGACCTCGCCCTCGTTACCCGGACGGAAGCCCTTCATGAGCCTGCACGGCCTGCTGGATGTCGTCGTACGTGACCCGGCACTCTCCGAAGCGGTGAAGGCCGCCACCGACGGTCACCGGATGCACGTCGACCTCGTCGGTCCGCCCGCCGCCCGCCCCTTCGCCGTGGCCGCGCTGGCCCGTGAGGCCGGGCGGACCGTGCTCGCCGTCACCGCGACCGGTCGGGAGGCCGAGGACCTGGCGGCCGCGCTGCGTACCCTGCTGCCGCCGGACACGATCGCCGAGTTCCCGTCCTGGGAGACCCTGCCGCACGAGCGGCTCTCGCCCCGCTCCGACACCGTGGGCCGCCGCCTCGCCGTGCTGCGGCGCCTGGCACACCCGAGGAAGGACGACCCGGAGACCGGCCCGGTCAAGGTCGTCGTCGCGCCGGTCCGCTCCGTGCTCCAGCCGCAGGTCAAGGGGCTCGGCGACCTGGAACCCGTAGCGCTGCGCATCGGACAGAGCGCCGACCTCGGCAAGACGGTCGACGCGCTCGCGGCAGCCGCGTACTCCAGGGTCGAACTGGTCGAGAAGCGCGGCGAGTTCGCCGTGCGCGGCGGCATCCTGGACGTCTTCCCGCCGACCGAGGAGCACCCCCTTCGAGTGGAGTTCTGGGGTGACGACGTCGAGGAGATCCGCTACTTCAAGATCGCCGACCAGCGGTCGCTGGAGATCGCCCAGCACGGGCTGTGGGCGCCGCCCTGCCGCGAGCTGCTGCTGACCGACGAGGTGCGCGAGCGGGCCGCCGCCCTCGCCGAACTCCACCCGGAGCTGGGCGAACTGCTCGGCAAGATCGCCGAGGGGATCGCGGTGGAGGGCATGGAGTCCCTCGCCCCGGTCCTCGTCGACGACATGGAGCTGCTGCTCGACGTGCTGCCCAAGGGCTCGATGGCGCTGGTCTGCGACCCGGAGCGGGTCCGCACCAGGGCGGCCGACCTGGTCGCCACCAGCCAGGAGTTCCTCCAGGCGTCCTGGGCGGCCACCGCGGGCGGCGGCGAGGCCCCGATCGATGTCGGCGCGGCCTCCCTGTGGGGCATCGCGGACGTCCGTGACCGGGCCCGCGAGCTGGAGATGATGTGGTGGTCGGTCTCCCCGTTCGCCGCGGACGACGAGCTCGACGAGGACACCCTCAAGCTCACGATGCACGCCCCGGAGTCGTACCGCGGCGACACCGCCCGCGCGCTCGCCGACACCAAGGGCTGGATCGCCGACGGCTGGCGCACGGTGTACGTCACCGAGGGCCAGGGGCTCGCCTCCCGTACCGTCGAGGTGCTGAGCGGCGAGGGCATCGCGGCCCGCCTGGACCCCGACCTGGCGGAGATCTCCCCGTCGCTGGTCCACGTCTCCTGCGGCGCGATCGACCAAGGCTTCGTCGACCCGGCGCTCAAGCTCGCCGTACTGACCGAGACGGATCTGACCGGCCAGCGCACCGCCACCAAGGACCTGGGCCGGATGCCGGCCCGCCGCCGCAAGACGATCGACCCGCTGACGCTGGAGACGGGCGACTACATCGTCCACGAACAGCACGGTGTGGGCCGCTACATCGAAATGGTGCAGCGTACGGTGCAGGGCGCCACCCGCGAGTACCTCCTCGTCGAGTACGCCCCCGCCAAGCGTGGCCAGCCCGGCGACCGCCTCTACATTCCGACCGACCAGCTGGAACAGGTCACCAAGTACGTCGGCGGCGAGGCACCCACCCTGCACCGGCTCGGCGGCGCCGACTGGACGAAGACCAAGGCGCGCGCCAAGAAGGCCGTCAAGGAGATCGCCGCCGACCTGATCAAGCTGTACTCGGCGCGGATGGCGGCGCCCGGCCATGTCTTCGGCCCCGACACCCCGTGGCAGCGCGAACTGGAGGACGCCTTCCCGTACGCGGAGACGCCCGACCAGCTCACCACCATCGCCGAGGTCAAGGAGGACATGGAGAAGTCCGTCCCGATGGACCGGCTGATCTGCGGCGACGTCGGCTACGGCAAGACGGAGATCGCGGTACGGGCGGCCTTCAAGGCGGTCCAGGACGGCAAGCAGGTCGCCGTCCTCGTACCCACCACCCTCCTGGTCCAGCAGCACCACGGCACGTTCACCGAGCGCTACTCCCAATTCCCGGTCAACGTACGGGCACTGAGCCGATTCCAGTCCGAGTCCGAGTCCAAGTCGACCCTGGAAGGACTCCGCGAGGGCTCCGTCGACCTGGTCATCGGCACCCACCGCCTCTTCTCCTCCGAGACGAAGTTCAAGGACCTGGGCCTGGTCATCGTCGACGAGGAGCAGCGCTTCGGCGTCGAGCACAAGGAGCAGCTGAAGAAGCTCCGCGCCAACGTGGACGTCCTCACCATGTCCGCGACGCCCATCCCCCGTACGCTCGAAATGGCCGTGACGGGCATCCGCGAGATGTCGACGATCACCACGCCCCCCGAGGAGCGCCACCCGGTCCTCACCTTCGTCGGCCCGTACGAGGAGAAGCAGATCGGGGCGGCGATCCGCCGTGAACTGCTCCGCGAGGGCCAGGCGTTCTACATCCACAACCGCGTCGAGTCGATCGACCGGGCCGCCGCCCGCCTGCGCGAGATCGTCCCCGAGGCCAGGATCGCGACCGCCCACGGCCAGATGTCCGAACAGGCCCTGGAACAGGTGGTGGTGGACTTCTGGGAGAAGAAGTTCGACGTCCTGGTCTCCACGACGATCGTCGAGTCCGGCATCGACATCTCCAACGCCAACACCCTGATCGTGGAGCGCGGAGACAACTTCGGCCTCTCCCAGCTCCACCAGTTGCGCGGCCGCGTGGGCCGTGGCCGCGAGCGCGGTTACGCCTACTTCCTCTACCCCCCGGAGAAGCCGCTCACCGAGACGGCCCACGAGCGCCTGGCCACGATCGCCCAGCACACCGAGATGGGCGCGGGCATGTACGTGGCGATGAAGGACCTCGAAATCCGGGGCGCCGGAAACCTCCTGGGCGGCGAGCAGTCCGGCCACATCGCGGGCGTCGGCTTCGACCTGTACGTACGCATGGTCGGCGAGGCGGTGGCCGACTACCGGGCCTCCCTCGAAGGCGGCGTGGAGGAGGAGCCGCCCCTGGAGGTCAAGATCGAGCTCCCGGTCGACGCACACGTCCCCCACGACTACGCCCCGGGCGAGCGGCTGCGCCTCCAGGCGTACCGCGCCATCGCCTCCGCCAACACGGAGGACGACATCAGGGCGGTCCGGGAGGAACTCACCGACCGCTACGGCAAGCTCCCCGAGCCGGTCGAGAACCTGCTCCTGGTCGCGGGCCTGCGCATGCTGGCCCGCGCCTGCGGCGTCGGCGAGATCGTGCTCCAGGGCTCGAACATCCGGTTCGCCCCGGTCGAGCTTCGTGAATCGCAGGAGCTCCGCCTGAAGCGCCTCTACCCGAAGACGATCATCAAGCCGGCCGTCCACCAGGTCCTGGTCCCGCGCCCCACCACCGGCAGGATCGGCGGCAAGCCGGTCGTCGGCCGCGAACTGCTGGCGTGGACGGGGGAGTTCCTCACGACGATCCTGGGGTCGTAGCCCCGGAACGCCTCCTGTCTCGGCCCCGTCGGATGTCCGGCGGGGCCGATCCTTTTCACGGGACGAATGGAGCGGCAGGCCTCTTGAATGTGAGCCAGACGGTCTTGCCGACGATGTGGTGATCGATGCCGAACTCCGCGGCCAGTTCACCGGCCAGGAATAAGCCGCGTCCCGAGCAGCAGTCATCTTCCGCGTGCTGGACCGCCGGTCGTCCGCCGCCGCTGTCCCGCACCTCCAGGCGCACAAGATCCTCTGTTGCGCGGAGGCCGACGGCGAACTCCCTTCCCGGCGGGACGCCGTGCAGGAGGGCATTGGTCGCCAGTTCCGAGACGCAGAGCTTTATGTCCTCGATCAAGGGTGTGAGCTGCCACTCCGTGAGGACATCGACGACGAAGTCGCGTGAGGCACCGACAGAGGTGCGTCGTCGGGGAAAGCGCCGTTGCTGCGACAGAGACGCGGTGGTCCACCGCCTTGCTCGTGGGGCATGACGCGCACACCGTACTGCTATTCGCGAAAGGCGGCAAGGTATCCTTTGGGGGGATCGAATGCTTCGCCTACCGTGTGCAGCGGCAGGGTGTCTCGGGCGTCGACTGCGAAGGAGAAGGTCGTGGGTGAAGAGAGGGCCGGTACATCCGCTCGGTACCTGGCGCCACCCGCCCGGGGTGAAAGCGATGCCTGGGGGACCGAGTCGGCGGCCGAAGGGCGACGAGGTACCCAGCGGATCGTGTGCGCGGGGGAGGTGGTCGCACCGGACAGAGTGGCCGACCTCCTCCTGGTGGAGCGTGGCGGTCGTGTCGTCGAGCGACGGCGGATCATGTACCTCGATGGTGAGCCGTGCGAGTTGACCGACACCTACTACCCGTTGGAGATCGCTCGGGGAACCGGGCTGGCCGCAGCGGGCAAAATCCGGGGAGGGGCCATCCGGCTGCTTGCCGATCTCGGCTATGCAGGTGTCCGGGCGCGAGAGGATGTGGTGGCCCGTATGCCGTCCGAAGGCGAGAGGGCGTCCTTGTCGCTGGAGGCGGGTGAGCCGGTGCTCGAGCTGACGCGGCTCACGCTGAGCGGGGATGACCGCCCCATCCAGGCCGATGTGATGGTCATGTCTCCACGAGGCCAGAACCTGCGGTACGAGATCAGGATCGGATGACTGTGCCCAGAGTGGACGACGAGACATTGGACCGCCGCTCCCTGCATGAGCGGATCGCGGCGGATCTGCGCGACGAGATCATGTCCGGGGATCTGGCCCCGGGAGCCGGTCTTCCCTCCACCGCGCAACTCAAGGAACGGTTCTCCGCTTCGAATGCCACCGTGCAGAAGGCGTTGCAACTCCTCAAGGGCGAACGATTGGTCATCGGACGTCCGGGCGCGTCGGTGACGGTTCGCGAGCACCGGCAGCGGACGATACGTCCGGCCGCATACATGGCCCCGGCGGCCTCCGGCGAGCCTTACCGTTGGCTGAGCGAAGCGGTGAACTCGGGTGCGCGCGCCCACAGCACCTTGATCGAGGTGGCCGAGGAGAAGCCTCCGGCAGACGTCGCTGTGGCGCTGGGTCTCCAGTCGGGTGGCACTGCGGTCCTCCGGCGCCAGGTGCTGTCGATCGACGATGAACCGGCGGAACTCGTCGCCTCCTACTACCCGTTGGACATCGCCCGCGGCACCGCCCTCACCGAACGCCGCAGAATCGCCGGTGGTACGCCTACCCTCCTCACGTCACTGGGCTATCCACCTCGGATCAGCGTGGACCGAGTGTCCGCGCGTGTCGCCACCCAGGATCAGTACCGATTGCTCCGACTCCCCGGCGACCTGCCCGTACTGCGCACCTTGCGCATCGTCCATAGCGATGACGACCGGCCCATCGAAGCGACGGTGATGGTCAAGGCGGGCCATCTGTACGAGGTGCAGTACGCGTTCGTCCCCGAGTGAGCACCCCAGGAGACAGGAAGAGGCGGGGCGGTCAGTCGCCGGCCTCCCGGGCCACCCGTTCCAGGCGGGCGTGGTGGTCCTTCCACCAGGTCAGGTCGCTGGACGGCAGGCTGTCCTGGGTTGGGGTATAGCCGGTGGCTCCGTCGATGAGTTCCCGCACCACGTCGGCGTGGCCGGCGTGGCGCTGGGTATCGGAGATCACGCGGAGCAGGATGTGCTGCAGCGTCGCCTCCCGGCGCTCCTCGGGCCACCACGGGACGTGGCCGGTGGCGTCGAGGTCGAGGGCCTCGATCGTGCTGTCGGAGTGCGCCCAGGCGCGGCGGTACAGCCCGACGATGTCCTCGCGGGACTCGTCCGCGGCGGCCCACATGTCCGCATTGGGCTCCGCATCCCGCGTGTACCACCAGGACGGCGGCTCCCCGGTGAAGTACGGCCGCCCGAACGTGTCGCCGAAGTAGCCCAGCTCTACACCGGCGAGGTGCTTGAGCAGACCGAGCAGGTTCGTGCCCGTGGGCGTCAGAGGACGGCGTACGTCGTACTCGGAGAGCCCTTCGAGCTTCCATACGAGGGCGTCACGCCCCTGTTGCAGGTAGTGGAGAAGGTCCGCTTTCGGGTTCGGCTCGATCATGCCGGCAGTCTTCCACCCGGCACTGACATCCCGCTCCGACGGATCTACCGGTTCGCACATGCATCCAAGGAGTGCGGCGAATGCGGTCGCTCGTGCCCCGCAGAGCGGGCGCGGTCAAGGTCTTTTATTCCAAGGGTGGTTAGCGATTTTCCCTTTCAAAGGCGTTCTCTGTGGCAGGGGTTGACTCGGTTCCATTCCATGCATGGCCGTTCGGGCGGGGCAACTCGTGCGGAGCGGAACCGAGCAACGTTTCCGGATTGAGATCGATGCTGTGGTCTGCCGCGCCAGAGGGACGGCTACCCACGGCAGTCCACGAGTGTGCGGAACGTGACTGCGCCACCTCGGGGGAAGGGCTTTTCACGCGCGCCAGGCGGCCAGCAGATCCGCAGGGGTGAGTGTCAGATCCGGGTGTACGCCGTCCTCAACCCCCGCCGGGCACACCGCAAGCAGAGGGGCCGCCGACGCGCCCGGTACGGCGGACCGGGCCTCGGTGAGGCGGGAGAGCTCACGGTCGCTGAAGCGCTTGGTCTCGCGCCACTTGACCGAGCCGAGGAGGAGCGTGCGCTTCCCCGAGGCGGCGGGGACGACGATGTCGTACTCCTGGCTGTTGTCACGGTTCCACCAGCTCCCCACCTGTCCGGTGTCCTCCAGCCCCGGTAGCTCCGGGGCGAGCCGGTACACCGCCTCCTGGACGAGTGGCTCGATGGCGCGGCCCCGCCAGCTCGGCCAGCCCCGGTCGAAGGCGCCGCGGGCGATGTCCGCCCGGCCGCGGGCGATGTGGGCCTGCTGTTCCTCGACGAAGCGGAACCAGAAGCGCAGGTACGGGTCGTCGATGCGGTAGCGCCGCAGCCTGCTGTTCGCGGGCGCGCCCACCGGTACGTCGACGCTGACCGCTCCCTTGCCGGCGAGCACCTTTATGGCCCTGGTGACCGCTGTGTGCGCGGTGCTTCCTTCCTCGGGAAGCCTTCCGACGACCTGGGTGAACGTGCTGACTCCGATATCGGCACCCCCCATCGCGGACAGGACGCGCCGCGCCTGCTGCGCGTCGGGGAATTCGGCGTCGAGAGACCGCTGTCCCATGACCGCCAGATCGCTGTTCTCGTCACCGAGCTGTTCGTGCACGAACGCCCGAGTGCTGCGCGCGCGTGCTCGGTCCAGCACCAGGCGTGGGTAGCCCCCGGTGATGAGTGCGGTATCGAAAGCGGCCAGAGGGTTCCCGCCGCCGCCCAGGGCCTCGGCGCACTCGGCGGGATCGAAGGGAGCGACAGTGCTGCTCCTGGCCCGGCCGTAGAGCGGCCCGTCGTGTTCGGTCAGCCGCTCCATCATCCCGACGTCGGAGCCGATCAGTACGAAGAGAACGGGAGTGTTCTCCAGCTGTCGGTCCCAGGCGTTCTGGAGCTGTCCCTCCAGGGTCGGATCCGCCGCGGCAGCCCACGGGAACTCGTCGATGACGACGACGGAGGGGGTGCTGCGGCAGGCGACGGCGATCCGGCCCAGTGCGTCCCGCCAGTCGCCGGGAGGAGCGGAGAAGAGCGAACCGGCATCGGCGAGCGGGGTCGTCGAGGTGTGCAGCTCGGCTGTGAGGGTCTGGAGCTGGAGGGCGGGCGGTGCGTTCTTCACGGCGGAGAAGTAGAGGTAGGGCAGCCCCGACTGCTCGACGAAGCGTGTGAAGAGCCGGGATTTTCCCACCTGCCGACGCCCGCGCACGGCGAGCAGCTGCCCGGTTCCGGACTCCCGGATGCGCAGCATGCGGCGTTCCAGATCGGCGAGTGTGCGTTGACGGCCGTAGAAGCCCATGCGTCTACCTCCCGGACCTCGGCGAAACATGCATGGATGAATCATACGTCGAGGAAACATACATAGATGCATGTTAACCGGAGCTGTGATCGCGGGTATCGGTGAACAGGCTGTAGCCCCCGGTGGTGAACCTGCCGTGGTTCGGTGGTTCGACGGGAGTGTGATTCAGGCCGCATCCGGCCCGAACCGTAGCCATGTGCATGCCTCCCAGGGATAGGCCTCCGTAGGATTCCCGGGTTCGGCTTTCTCCCCGTCAGGACGGCTTCGAGTGATACCTCCCCGCACGTACCGAGTGATGCTGCCCGCCCTCAGCGCGGCGGCGGTGCTGGCTCTGGTCGGCTGTGACCCCGAGCAGACGTCCTCCGGGGCCGGGCGGCAGGGCGGCGGTCAGGCCGTCACCGGATTCGGGGCCAGTCCGCTCGACAATGCCGACGGTACGAAGCCGGGGCTCGCGCCGCTCACGTCCGAGGCGGACAGGGCAGCCGGCCGGAAGATCATCGAAAAGGTGGCGACGAAGGGGCGGGGGCCGAAGACCGGGTACGCGCGCGACAAGTTCGGCTACGCGTGGAAGGACTCGGTCGACGGGATACCGCTCGCGAGGAACGGCTGCGACACCCGTAACGATCTCCTCGCCAGGGACGGCAAGGACGTGAAGTTCCGCTCCGGTTCGGACTGCGTGGTCGTGTCGATGAACCTGTACGACCCGTACACGGGCAAGGACATCTCCTGGAAGAAAGCGAAGGCCACGGAGGTACAGATAGACCACGTGGTGCCGTTGTCGTACGCCTGGCAGATGGGTGCCGCACGCTGGGACAAGCAGAAGCGGCAGCGACTGGCGAATGACGTCCTCAATCTGCTGCCGGTGTCGGGCTCCACGAATTCGGCCAAGGGGGACTCAGGACCCGCGTCTTGGCTGCCGCCGAGTAGGGCGATTCGGTGCTCGTACTCGGTGCGGTTCGCGCAGGTGGCGGAGAAGTACGAGCTTCCTGTGACGGCGGCGGACAAGAGCATGATGCTTCGCCAGTGCGGTGCTTGAGCCGCAGGTGTTACGGCTCGAACGTCATCCGGCCTGCGGCTTCGAGCGCGGCGCGGCGCGGCGGGCTTCGGCCCGGGTGCGGGCGTGGTGGTCCTGGTCGTAGCGAGGGTGGCCGCCCCGGCACATCCACCGCTCTGTTGCCTTCGGCCCTTCGCCCTGCTGCCTGTTGTCAGGCCACGCCGCCCAGTTCCGCGACCTGTGCCAGCCTTCGATGGGATGGTGACCGTATGGGTCACCGACTGCTTGGCTGGGGTCTCCTGTGGATCCTGACCGCCAAGCTGTCACACCCCGATGAAACTCACTGTTTCTGTCATGTCCGCCCGCCCGGTACGCAGCCGTGGGGCGCCTTCCCTCTCGAATCCCGCCGCGACACCACAGAACAGCACGAGCCCGTCATCAGCCCCGACTATCTGGCTGACGGTCTTGCGATACATCGTCCACATCACCTGGGGGCAGCTGTGCAGGCCTTCCGCCCTCAGTAACAGCATGACCGTCTGCAAGTACATCCCTGCGTCCCCCCACTGCCCAGGCCCCATCGTCCGGTCGAGGTAGCAGAACAGCACGACCGGCGCCCCGAAGGCCTCCGAGTTCAAGGCGGCGATCTTTGTGGGTCTGTCGAGGTCGTCGCGCTCGATCCCCAGCGCTTTGTACCGCTGGGCGGCCGCGGCGGAAAAGCGGTCCAGATACGGCGAGGTCAGTTCGGCCGGGTACATCGGATATTCCCGCTCATCACCAGGGTCTCCCGCCAGTGCCCTGGCCGTCGCGCGCTTCTTCAGTTCGGCCAAGGGTTCGCCGGTCACGACATACACATGCCACGGCTGGAGGTTCCCACTCGACGGAGCCCGCGTCGCTGCGGCCAGCACTCGTTCGAGTACCTCTTTGGGTACCGGCTCATCGCTGAACGCTCGCACGGCCCGGCGACTGTCCACGGCTTCATATACATCCACGTCTTCTCGTCCTCTCGCCCAACGACAACCACCTCTCTACCGTCTTCAGCATGCAAGAAGGCAACAGAGTGATCCGGATCGCACTTCGATGCGTTGACAACGGGCCCAACACGGCCGGACCGAACATCAAGCACAATCTCACCGGGATTTGCTGCACCTCAACTACTCACACCCGCTGTCCCCGAGCGTTTGAGCTGCTTGATCACTCCTCCTTGCCGCCCGTCGAGCTGGGTGTGCAGTCGGCGGACGTCCGCTTCCAACTCGGCGTTCCTGAGAGCCAGTACTTGAATCCGATTCGCGTACGCCGCCACAGTCGCGCACAGCTCCCGAATTTCGGCTGCCTTCTCCCGGCGGAGCTGGGCCTCGGACTGCTTCAGCGAAGTGATCTCCTGCCTGAGTTCGTCTGTTTCGGGACGCCGGGCGTCAGGCGAGCTGATGACCCTTGCGACAGGGGACCTGTAGTACGAGGGTCCGCCGGAACTGCCGGGTGTCGAAAGCCCAGGGGAGGGCGGTGGTCTCCGCGTCGTCATCTGTGTCCGGGACTGCGTCGTACGGAGTCGCCGTCGCCAAGGGAACGTAGAGCCCGTCCGGCGTGCTGAATAACTCGTTGAGGTGATCCGAGCAGTGCGGCGGCTGATTCTGCGCCGTGTGCAGTGAACGCGCGGACGGAACCCGCCCCGGGGTGGGGCGGGTTCCGTTGTCCGGTCAGGCGGTCCGGGTGCGTCAGGTCTTCGGTCTCTTCGCCGTGAACGGCTTGTCGAACTCGGAGAACTCGACCGTTATGGGGCCGGCGGCGTGTCCTGTTCCGCTGTGCGGGAAGTGCAGCTTCATCAGACAGGGCCTGCCTTCGGTCGCGACGTTCGCTGTCCACTTTCCGCCGTCCGTCGTACCGGTGACGGTCAGGGTGGGTACGTAGGAGCCGACCGTCGCCGTTCTTCCCTTGCGGGCCGTTGCGCTCTTCGCTGCGAGGAGGCCGAGGAACGACTCCCGGTCGCAGAGGCGCTCGGCGAGTTCTGCGTGCCGGTCGCCGGTGGAAGGCTTCACCCAGCGGCCCGTGAGCTTCTTGATGTCGGCGGCGGCGGCCGCTCGCAGCATCGCGGCGTCGGACAGGGTGTAGACCGTGCCGCCCGTCCGCACCAGCTCCATCGTGCCCGCCGCGCCCATGGACAGCGTGACCATGCACTCGCCCCTGACGTCCGTGGCGACGAACGCCTCGACCGGGCCCTCGGGGGAGGTCGTCTCCACCGTCATACGTACCGACTTGGCGCCCCGGGTCGCCGCGAGGGCCTTGTTGACGATCTCGGGGCCGGTCAGCCGTGCATAGGGAGCGGCGCTTCGTGCATCGTCGAAGAGCGTGTCACAGGCCGCCGTGGGGCCGAGGGCTGTCACGGTGCAGAGAGCGGCTGCCGCGGTGCGGGCGAGTGGGCGCATGGTGGTCGGCTCCGGTCGAGGGGGAAGGTCAGAGCTTCAGGTCCCACTGGGTGGCGTCGTACGTAAACCCGGGGTTGACCTCGACGGTCAGGTTCTTGGCGTCCGAGGGGGCGTCGAAGGCGAACTGGACCGTGACCTTCTTGCCCGGCAGTACCGTGCCGCTGAAGCCCTCGCCGACCTTGCCGTCGAAGATCTGATCGGCGTCCACACCGTCCTGGCCGGCGCGGGCCGTGACGCTGACGAGCGCGGAGTCGAACTTCTCCTTGCCCGCGTTCTCGATGACGACGGCGACCCGATAGGCCTTGTTGCCCTTGGTGTGCCCGGCGGCGTACGTGTCCGGGGTGTACGAGGTGGCGTCGCCGACCGTGACCGTCAGATCGTCGTCGTACACGGCCGAGTCCCCGGCCTCCAGCGCCTTGCCGGTGTCCTTCTTCTTCGCCGCGTCCCCGTCCTTCGCGGAGTCGCTGCCGGGCTTCGGCTTCGCGGAGGCCGTGGTGTCGGACACCGCCTTGTTGAGGTCGTTCACCGCATCGTCCACGGCCTTGAACGTGATCACCGCACCCACCACCGCGAGGATCAGCGAGATGAGGCCGAGGACGGCGCCGAAGGTCGTCATTCCCTTGTTGGTGGCCTCGCCGCGCTTGGCCCGGCCCCGGCCCGCCAGGCCCAGGATCAGGGCGATGACGCCGAGGATGCCCGCCAGCCAGAACAGGAACGGGATCAGGCCCGAGACGGCGCCGATGACACCCAGGACGAGAGCGGCGATGCCCAGTCCGTTACGGGCCGGGCGCACGCCCGGCGTCTGGGCGGGGGCGTACGGCTGCTGGGGCTGCGGGGACTGCGGCGGCTGCGTGAACTGGGACATGGCTGTGCCCTCCGGCAAATGCAGAGATGGGTGGTGAGCGGTTCCGTGCATCGCTTTCGTGTAGCGACGGGTCAATAACAGCAGAGCTTGTGAACCGAGTCAACACTGTTCACGCTTGATGGGTTGATGCACGCCGTGAATCAATGTCGCGTGAACGCGGTCGGTATGCTCGCCGACAAACCAGTACGGGGACGAGCGCCAGGACCGCCAGGACCGCCAGGACCGCCAGGACCGCCAGGACCGCCAGGACCGCCAGGATCAGGACCAGGGAGACAGTCAGTGCCGGAGAACTCGACAGAGGTGACCGCGGCCGGGATCGCCCGGCTCGCGGGTGTGGGGCGCGCCGCCGTCAGCAACTGGCGCCGTCGCCATGCCGACTTCCCCAAGCCCGTCGGCGGCACTGAGACGAGCCCGTCCTTCGCGCTGCCCGAGGTCGAGCAGTGGCTGCGCGACCAGGGGAAACTCGCCGAGGTCCCACTCCGTGAACGGGTCTGGCAGCAACTCGCGGGACACCCGGCCGGCGCGGTCCCCGCCCTGGTCCACGCGGGCTGCGCCCTGCTGCTCCTGCGGAACAGCCCCACCGTCTGGCCCGAGATCACCGCCGTGTCGGACGAGCGGATGGCCGGTGTGCTGTCCCTCGCCCTCAACGACGTGCTCGCCGCCCGCTTCGGACCGGCCGCGGAAGCCGGACGGGCTGTTCACACCCCCAGCCGCGCGGAACTGCTGCCGTCCATTCCGCTGCTCCGCGGCGCCGCGGAACTCGCTGCCGAGACCGGGGCCCGGCAGACCTTCGAGTTCCTGCTCGGCCGCCAACTGGACGCCAACCCGCGCCAGTACACACTCACCCCGACCGGACTCGCCGAACTGATGGCCGCCCTGGTGGAGACCGGGAAACAGCCCGCCCGCACGGTCCTCGACCCCGCCGCGGGCACCGGCGCCCTGCTGCGCGCCGTCGGCCGCCCGACCGCCCTGTACGCGCAGGAGACCGACCCCGACCTCGCCGCGCTCACCGCACTGAGGCTCGCCCTGCTCACCGACCCCGACAACAGCTGCGCCCTTGCGGTACGGACCGGCGACACCCTGCGCGCCGACGCCTTCCCGCACCTCGCCGCCGACGCCGTGCTCTGCCACCCGCCGTTCAACGAACGCAACTGGGGCCACGACGAGCTCGCCTACGACCCGCGCTGGGAGTACGGCTTCCCGGCCCGCACCGAGTCCGAACTCGCCTGGGTCCAGCACGCCCTGGCCCATCTGCGCGAGGGCGGCACCGCCGTACTCCTGATGCCCCCGGCCGCCGCGTCGCGCCGTTCCGGCCGCCGGATCCGCGCCGATCTGCTGCGCCGCGGCGCCCTGCGCGCCGTCATCGCACTCCCCGCCGGCGCCGCACCCCCGTACGGCATCCCGCTCCATCTCTGGGTGCTGCGCAAGCCGGGCAGCGGCCTGCATCCCTCGCCCGAACTGCTGCTCGTCGACACCGCCGAACCCGCCGAATCCCCCTCGGCGGGCCCGGCAGCCGCCGCCCCGTCAGGCGGACGCGACCGGCTCGACTGGCAGGCGGTGCGCAGCGCCGTACTCGACGCCTGGCAGTCGTTCGAGGGCGAGGGCGAGGGCGAGGTCGAGGGCGCAGGCACGGGCAGGCCCGGCCGGGCGGACCGGACCGGTCCCTGCCACCCGCTCGGGACCCGCCCGGGCGTCAGCCGCGCCGTCCCCGTCATCGAACTCCTCGACGACGACGTGGACCTGGCCCCCGCCCGCCATCTGCCGCCCCCGGCAGCCGCGGGCGGACCGGCCGAACTGATTCGCGTACGGGAACGGCTCACCGAGACGCTCGGTCTCACCGGCACCCTCACCCCCCCGGCCGTGACCCTCTCCGACCCGGCCCACTGGCCGCTCACCACCGTCGGTGAACTCGCCCGCGCCGGCGCCCTCCAGCTCCGCACCGGCGGCCCCGGCACCGGCCCGGTCCCCGTCCTCACGGAACACGACGTCCTCGGCTCCACCGCCCCTTCGGGAAGTCTCCCCGTCGACGGGCCCCCCGAGGAGCCGGTCCTCGTCGAACCGGGCGATGTCGTCGTCCCCGTGCTCGGCGGCGGCTCCGTCGCCCGTGTCATCGACGACGCCACCGCGGGCGCCGCACTGGGCCGCAACCTCCAGTTGCTGCGCCCCGATCCGGCCGCCCTCGACCCCTGGTTCCTCGCCGGTTTCCTGCGCGGCACCGCCAACAACCGCCAGGCCAGCAGTTACGCCTCCACCGCCACCCGGCTGGACGCCCGCCGCCTCCAACTGCCCCGGCTGCCGCTCGCGGAGCAGCAGAGGTACGGGGAACGGTTCCGCGCCCTGGCCGATTTCGAGGACGCGCTCCGGCTGGCCGGCCGGCTCGGCGGACAACTGGTCCAGGGGATGTACGACGGACTGACGGACGGCACGGTCGCGCCGAAGTGAGGTGAACCACAACGGTTCCGTACAACCCGGGGCCGGTTGTCGGTGTCGCCCTTTACGCTCTGATCTGCGTGCATCGAGCGTGTGCGTGGACGTTCAACGACCAGGTCTCCAGGAGCAGCCATGTACGCCCCGGGTCATCCGCCGACGCCGCCGCGCCGGGTTCCCAGCCGGGCCTGGATCGTCTCGATGCGTGTGCTGTTCGTCGTGCTCTCGGTGTGCTCGCTCGGACTGCTGCTGTGGAGCCCGCTGCTCCGCCTCGCGATCGTGCGCCGCCGGACGTCCGACTGGTGGCTGACCGGGGCCGGGTTCGTGTTCGTCTGTGTGCTCCTGCCGATCCTCGGCAGGGACGGCAATGACGAGCCCACAGGCATCGACAACGTCCTCATACCGCTGCTGTTGCTGGCGATGGCGGCCGCTTCCGCCTACTACCTGGTCGGGGACATCCGCCACTACGAACAGCTCACGAAGCGGAACCTCATGGGCGGTTACGCGCCCTCGGCGCCGGGGTACGGATACGCGCCCACGGTGCCGATGCGTGTGCCCGCCCCCGCGCCCATGCCCGTACAACAGCCGCCGCTGCGTCAGCCGATGCAGGCAGGGCAGCCGATGCAGCCGCCCGCCGCACCACCGCAGCAGTACCAGCAGCCCCAGCCTCACCCTTCGGCTCCCCCTCAACCGAGCCCCCGGCCGCACCCTCAACCGCACCCCCAGCCCCAGCGCATCGACCAGGTCCGTGCCGAGCTCGACGAGCTGAGCGACTACCTCCGCAAGGAGGAGGGACGGTGAGCGGACGCCTCATCGGCGGGCGGTACCAGCTGGCGACCATCCTCGGCCAGGGCGGCATGGGCCAGGTCTGGACGGCCTACGACCAGCGACTGGACCGCCGGGTCGCGGTGAAGCTGCTCCGCCCCGACCGGGTCACCGGCCCCATCGGCAGCGAGGCCGCGGGCGAGCTGCGCCGCCGCTTCGTCCGCGAGTGCCGGGTCACCGCCCAGGTCGACCACCCGGGCCTGGTCACCGTCCACGACGCGGGCAGCGACGGCGACGACCTGTACCTCGTCATGCAGTACGTAGAGGGCGCCGACCTCGCCGACCATCTCGCCGAGCACGACCCGTACCCCTGGCAGTGGTCCGTCGCGGTCGCCGCCCAGCTCTGCGCCGTCCTCTGTGCCGTGCACGCGGTGCCGATCGTCCACCGCGACCTCAAGCCCCGCAATGTGATGGTGCGTCCGGACGGCACCGTCACCGTCCTCGACCTGGGCGTCGCCTCCGTCCTGGACACCGACACCACCCGTCTCACCCACACCGGTTCACCGATCGGCTCCCCGGCATACATGGCTCCCGAGCAGGCGATGGGTGGTGCTGTCGGCCCGTATACCGATCTGTACGCACTCGGTGTGCTCCTTCATGAACTGCTCAGTGGCGACGTGCCGTTCGCGGGGTCGACCGCCCTCGGTGTGCTGCACCGCCACCTCTACGAGCCACCGCTCCCGGTCCGCCGGATCCGGCCCGACATCCCCGAACCGCTCGAAGCGCTGGTGCTGCGGCTGCTGGCCAAGGACCCGCAGCACCGCCCGTCCGGCGCTCAGGAGGTGTACGAACACCTTGCCCCGCTGCTCCCCACCCGGGGCACCGGTCACCCGACAGGGCCGCTCGACCCGACCCGCCCCTTCCTGCGCCCGCACGCCCCGTGGCCCGACCGCGCGACCACCCCGCCCCCGTCTCCGGCCCCGCCCGCCCCGGCCGCAGCCCGGCCCGATGTCGCCGCCGCCGTCGATGACGTCAAGAAGCTGCTCGGCGAAGGCCGCATCACCCAGGCCGTGGACATCCTCGGCTCCATCCTCCCGGTCGCGGCCGAACAGCACGGTGAGGACTCCGCCGTGGTCCGCATCCTGCGCAAGCAGTACGCGGCGACGCTGATGGACGACGGCCAGTACCGCCGCGCCCTGCCCGAACTGCGCCGCCTCGCCGACGACCGCGCGGCGCAGGCCGGCCCGGCCGACGCCCAGACCCTCCAGTTCCGCTACGACGCGGCCCAGTGCCTGGAGCAGCTCGGCGAACCGGCCGCCGCGCTCGCGGAGTACCGCGCGGTTCTCCCGTACTACGAGAACCACCACGCCATGGGCAACGACCCGGCCCGCTCCTTCGAGATCCGCAACCGCATCGGGCACCTGCTGCTCGCGGTCGGCGACCATGTGGCGGCGCGCGTACAGCTGCAGGGGCTGCTGTACGACACGGAGCGGGCGTACGGGCCGCACCATCCGCTGCCGGTGGAGCTGCGCCGCCGCCTCGACCGCCAGGTGGAGGTGCACGGCGGCTGACAGGGCGGCGGAGCCGGTGACGGTCCCGACGAGGGCGAGTAATGGACACACCAAGCTTCCGCAATGGATTGTCACGGAGACCGCAGCCGGGGGCAAAGGCCGACTCCGGCGTGAGACCGTGATCTGCCGCCGGGGCGGCTGACGACTCGCCTGCCCCGTCGGCCTCACACTTCTTTCGAGCACTGTCGAGGTCTCTGTGCCTTCTCACCGCATATCCAAGAAGCGTCGCCGCATCTCCCTGGCCGTGGCAGGCGTGGCCGTACTCGCCGGTGGCGCGTTCGCCGCCGAGGCCGCCATCGCCACCACCGTCTCCAGGCCCGCGCCGAAGATCTACACCGGGCATGTCTTCGACACCTGCACCGCACCGTCGCTGACCACCATGAAGGGCTGGTACAGCTCCTCCGTCTACCACGGTGCCGCCGTGTACGTCGGCGGGAAGAACCGCGGCTGCGCTCAGCCCAACCTCACCGCCTCCTGGGTGAAGTCCGTCAGCGCCATCGGCTGGAAGCTGGTCCCGCTGTACGTCGGTGCGCAGCCGCCGTGCCAGACGAGCGCCAACCCGGAGAAGATGACCGCCGCCAACGCCGCCTCACTGGCCGTCACCGACGCCAACGACGCCGTGGCGAAGGAGGCCGCGCTCGGTATGAAGCCGGGCAGCCCCGTCTACCTCGACATGGAGTACTTCGACCCGAAGAACACCTCCTGCGTGAACACGGTGCTCACCTACATCCGGTCGTTCGACAAGACGGTCAAGGCCAAGGGGTACTGGTCCGGCTTCTACGGCTTCAGCAACTCCAGCGCCGCCGTCGTGGCCAACGCCACGAACCGTACGGACCTGCCGGAGATCCTCTGGTACGCCCGTTACGACGATGTGTACTCCACCACCACGGGCTTCCCGTACGCCTCGACGCTGTACACCGGGCACCGCCGCGGTCACCAGTACGCCGTCAACAAGAAGGTGACGCACACCGGCGGCACGCTCACGATCGACCGGAACGCCTGGGACGCCCCGGTCGCGATCGTGGGCTAGTTCCCGGAGGCGGGGTCCCGCCGTCGTCGCCGCGCCCCCCACACCCCCGCCACCAGCAGGGCGAGCACCGCGCCCCCGCCCACCGCCGCACCCGCCCGCAGGCCCGGCGGGCGGAAGGTGCAGTCGACGGCGGTGCCGTGGGCGGGGGCCGGGGTGGCGACCAGGCCCAGATAGCTGTCGGCGGGCCGGCCCTGGCAGCTCCAGCCCGCGATGCGGGGCGCTGCGATCACGACCGTTCCGGTGCTGCCGGGCGGCAGTTCGGCCCGTATGCCGTTGGCGGTGACATGGACGGCGGTCGCACCTGTGCGCTTCAGACCGGCGACCGCCGAGGCCAGCCGGGACCGGTCCAGGCAGCCGATCGCCTCGTGCGGCACGGTCCCCTCGCGTACGGAGGTCAGCGTGACCACCACCGGCGCACTCCCGCCCGCCGTTCCCAGGCGCTCCATCGGGGCGCGGCGGGCCGGGAGCTGCCCCTTGAGTTCGACCTCCGGGCCCTTGCCGAGCCGCGCGGAGCCGAACAGGTCGGGCGTCCACAGATACGCCTCCGAGGCGGCCGGACAGTGGGCGGTCAGCGTGTACGTACCGCGTCCCACCCGGTAGTCGTACGCACCCCGGTCCGCCACCGCGCCACCGTCCCGCGCGCGCAGCACCGTCGTCGGCACCGTATAGACCCGCGAACCCAGCAGTTCCTCCTGGTTGCGGTACGGCGACCGGCCGTACGGCACGGGGCCGCCCGGCGGCCGTACCGTCACCAGCGGCGGCGCCTCCTCACGGCTCACCGTCACCGGCCGGTCGTCCGGGGCGTTCCACACCTGATACGGGTCGCGCGGCCCCCGCACCCGCGCACCGACCGAGAAGATCGCGTCCGTGACCGGGTTGTCGAGGCTCTGCACGGCCCGGCCGTTCGACGTCCACCCGCCGCCCAGCGCACGCAGCGTGCGGGTCAGCACGGCGGGCGTATGGCTGCTGTAGTACGCGGCGCCCTGCCCGCCCACCAGCAGCGGATCGTTCGCGGTGGTCTGCTCCCGGCCGGGGTCGGTGCGATAGCGCGGCCAGCCGTCGGCGCCCGCGACCGCCGCCGCCTGTATCCGTTGCCGCTCGCCCCAGGGCGCGTAGTGGTCCAGCCGGTTCAGCTTCTGCCGGTCGGCGAACGCGGTGGTCGCGGCGGCCTGCCCCGCCTGCGCGCCGATCAGCAGCACGGCGGCGAGCACCGCGAACCTCCGGCCGCGCCCGACCAGCAGCAGAGCGCCCACCGCAGCCACCAGACCGGCCGCGAACAGCGGATACGTCCACCGCGTGACCAGACCGCTGAAGCCGGCCCCGACCGCGATCAGCACCAGCACCGCGCCGCCGCCGAGCACTGCCCGCCACTGTGGCCAGTCGTACGAGACCGAGATCCAGGCGGCGATCACCACCAGCCCGGCCAGCACGAACGTCTGCCGGTACGGACTGCCGTTGGGTGTGGCGAACGCATGCCAGAGCAGATGCGTCGGCCCCCACTGCAACGACAGCGCGACCCCCGCCACCAGCCCCGCCCACGCCCACCGCTCGCGCCGCGGCACGGACCGCTGGAAGGCCAGCGCACAGGCCAGGAGCAGGGTGCCCGTGCCGAGGAAGAGAGCCGGGGTGAAGAAGCTGTACGTGTTGGGCAGCAGCCGGGCGAGCACATCGGGCCAGGCGGCGGGCGCGAACGTCCGGTCCCAGCCCGGGTAGGCATGCTTCGTCCCCAAGTAGACGGGAATCAGGACGGGCGCCGCGAGACCGACACCCACCCCGACCGTGCAGACCGCCCGCACCAGCCCCCGGACCGCCGCCCGCCGGTCCTCCCGCTCCGTGAAGAGCCGGACCACAAGGACCAGAGCGGCCCCGAGCGTCGCCATGTAGGCCGTGTAGAAGTTGGCCGCCCACACCACCGCGACGAGCAACGGCGCGGCGATGCGGTGCCGTCCCGTCCGGGCCCACTCGGCGGCCAGGCAGAGCAGCGGCAGGGCGACCAGACCGTCCAGCCACATCGGGTTGTACGACGCCTCGACGACCGACCAGCCGCACAGCGCGTACGAACCACCGAGCACGCCCGCCACCCACCAGCGACCGCCGCGCAGCGTCAGTAGCAACAGGGCCATGAGCGCCGCGGCCGACGCCATTTTCAGCACCGTCACCACATAGACCGCGAGATCCATCCGGTCACGTGGGAAGACCCCGACGAGCAGGGCGAACGGGCTGGTCAGATAGGTGCCGAGATCCGGCAGAAAGCTTGTCCCGTACCCGGACGACCAGTTGAGCAGTACTCCGCCGTCGGCGCTCCCGTGCAGCAGGTCCCACAGCCGGGCGTGGAACGGCACGAACTGATTGCCCAGGTCGTTGACACTCCGGGTGTGCGGCCCGAACGGAAAGCTGCGCGCCCAGGCATCACCCGCACAGACGGCGGCGACGGTGAGCAGCGCGGCGAGCGAGCCCGCACGCAGGCGGGGACGGAAAGTCGGCATGCGCAGGAATATGCCAGCCTCGAACGCATAAACCCCTGTCGAAATGGGTCAGTTCACGTGATGGACGCCCATCGGTCATATGAAGCATCGGATTCCGACACGTGGACGGGGTGATGTACATCCGTGCTGATCTCGCTGGTGGTGCCTTGTTTCAACGAGGAAGAGATCCTCGAACGCTTCCATGAACGCGTCACGGACGAAATGACCAGGCTGGGACATGAATTCCAGCTGGTGTACGTCGACGACGGCAGCGCGGACCGGACCCTGGTGATCCTCCAGAAGCTGGCCGCCGCCGACCCGCGGGCCCGCTATGTCTCCTTCAGCCGGAACTTCGGCAAGGAGGCCGCCATGCTGGCCGGCCTCCAGCACGCCGAGGGCGACGCGGTCGTCATCATGGACGCCGATCTCCAGCACCCGCCGGAGCTCGTGGGCCGGATGCTCCAGGAGCACGCGGACGGCTACGACCAGGTGATCGCCCGCCGCACCCGCAAGGGTGACCGCGTCACCCGCACCGTCAGCGCCCGCGCCTACTACTGGCTGATCAACCGCCTGGTGGACGTGGAACTGGTCGACGGCGTCGGTGACTTCAGGCTGCTGTCCCGCCGCACGGTCGACGCCGTACTGGAACTCACCGAATACAACCGGTTCTCCAAAGGCCTTTTCGCCTGGGTGGGATTCCGTACCACGACCTTCAGTTACGAGAATGCCGTCCGCGAGCAGGGCCGTTCCGCCTGGACCTTCGGAAAACTACTCAATTACGGTCTCGACGGACTTCTCTCCTTCAACAACAAACCGCTGCGAGCCGCGCTCTATCTGGGCATGCTGCTGCTGTCCGTCGCCTTCGCCTATGCGGCGTGGATCGTCGGCGTCGCGCTGGTGAGAGGGGTCGACACCCCCGGCTATGTCACCCTGCTCGTCGTGGTCACCGCCCTTGCCGGGGTCCAGATGGTGATGGTCGGGGTGGTCGGCGAGTACGTCGGCCGTATTTACTACGAGGTGAAGCGGCGCCCGCACTTCCTGGTGAAGGCCACGAACACCCAAGCGGCGCCGCAGCCGATACGGGAGCCCCGGGAGTTCGTACGCCGATGACGGTCAAGGCACAGATGGCCCGATTCGCCCTCGTGGGAGTCGTGAACACCGGCACGTACTACGGCTGCTACCTCGTCCTGCTGACCTGGCTGCCGTACATCGCCGCCCATGTGGTCGCCTTCGCGCTGAGCATGACCGGCTCCTTCTTCCTGAACTCCTACTTCACCTACCGGACCCGTCCGACCTGGCGGAAGTTCCTGCTCTTCCCGCTCACCAACGCCGCCAACTTCGTCATCACGACGGGCGGTGTCTATCTGCTGGTCGATCTCGCCGGTTTCAGCAGCCGGTACGCGCCGCTGGTCGCGGCCGCGGCGGCCATCCCGATCACATTCGTCGTGTCGCGCACGATCATGCTGCGCCCGGACAGCAAGGTTCCGGCAGCCGAACGCCTGTCCTGAGCGCCGCCGGGCACCCCCGAGCGGGCCCACATCCCCAACTCCTTCCGAATCGTTGGTCGAACCAGTGGCCCCAACCACATCCACTGCCTAACATCGATCAACGCAAGGTCTTGTGCACTGATGCACAAACTCTCCCCGGGAGGTTCCTTTGCACCGCCGCCGTCGCACCGCGCTCACCGTCTCCGCCGCCCTGCTCGCCGGCGCCCCACTCCTGACCGCCTGCGGCGGCCAGGCCCACCCGGGCGCCGCGGCCCTCGTCGGCGGGGACCGGATCGAGGTGTCCACGCTGCAGGGCCAGGTGGCGGCCGTACGCGAGGCCCAGCGTGATTCGAAGGACGCGTCCCAGCTCATCGACAAGTCCGGGCAGCTCAGCCGGGCCAAGCTGCACGGCATGATCTTCGACCGGGTCCTGGACCGGGCCGCGCAGGACGCGGGCGTGACCGTCAGCCGCAACGAGATCCAGCAGATGCGGAAGGCGGCGGCCGCCCAGTCCGGCGGAGAGACGCAGCTGCGGACGGCGATGCTCCAGCAGAGCTGGGTCGCCCCCGACCAGATCGATGCCGTCCTGCGTGAGCAGGTCCAGCTGACGAAGCTGGCCCAGGCGCTCGGCGCCGACCTGCAGCAGCCCGAGGGGCAGAAGGCCGTCGGCGATGCCCTCAGCAAGGCGTCGAAAGCACTGAAGGTCGACGTCAATCCGCGTTACGGCGCCTGGGACGACAAGCAGACCCAGCTCGCCAACTACAAGGCCCCCTGGATCACCCAGGTCACCAAGCCCGCAGGGACGGGCGACGGGGCCGGCGCCTAGAAGACCGTGGAAAACGGCGACCGGACCGACCGCGGTAGATTCGAACGGTGAACGCTGAAGACCCCGGCCGTATCGTCCTGCTCACCGCCAGCCACCGCGTCGCGCCCGGACTTCTGTCCTGGCCCGCCTGGCAGACGCTGCACGCCGCCGACCGGGTGCTCTGCGCCGAGCAGGACCACCCGCAGCTGCCGTATCTGCGCGAGGCGGGCGTCAGCGTCGAGCATTCCGCGCCCACCGCGCAGGAGCTCGTCGACGCCTGCGCGGGCGGCCGGAGCGTCGTCGTTCTCACGGGCGGCGAGGGCAGCCAGCCGCTGACCGACGGGCTGGCCCGGCTCGCCGGTTCGGGCCGGGTACAGATGCCGGACCTGGAGCTGCTGCCCGGTTCGTACGATCTGCCGGGCGCCCGGCTCCTCGATCTGGTCCAGGTCATGGACCGGATCCGGGTCGAATGCCCCTGGACCTCACAGAAGACCCACAAGGGCCTCGCCAAGTACGCCATCGAGGAGGCGTACGAACTCGTCGAGGCGATCGAGGACGGCGACCGCGACGAGCTGCGCGAGGAGCTCGGGGACGTACTCCTCCAGGTCGTCTTCCACGCCCGGATCGCCGAGGAGGGCCGCCCCGAGGACGGAGCAGAGCCGTTCTCCGTCGACGACGTGGCCGCGACCCTCGTCGAGAAGCTGATCCACCGCCACCCGCACGTCTTCGGCGACGAGAGTGCCGAGACCCCGGAGGACGTGCACGCCCACTGGCTGCGGACCAAGGCCATCGAGAAGCAGCGCGACTCGGTCACCGACGGAGTCCCGCTCGGCCAGCCCGGACTGGCGCTCGCGGCGAAGCTGGCCGGCCGGGTCCGAACCGCAGGACTCGATGTGGCGCTCCCCACGGGCGATGGCATCGGTTACGAGCTCCTCGCCCTCGCCGTACGCGCCGAACAGGACGGCGTCGACCCCGAAGCCGCACTGCGGGCCGCGGGCCGCGCCTACCGGGACGCCATCAGGGCGGCGGAGGGCAACGGGTAACGTCGGGGGGTGAACCACAGCCCCGCCGACCGCCCAGCCGATCATCCCGCCGCCTGCCCCGCAGGCGCCCCCGAACTCTTCACCTGGGAGTTCGCCACCGACCCGTACCCGGCCTACGCCTGGCTGCGCGAGCACAGTCCCGTGCACCGGACCGCGCTGCCCAGCGGTGTCGAGGCCTGGCTCGTGACCCGGTACGCCGACGCCCGGCAGGCGCTCGCCGACACCCGGCTCTCCAAGAACCCGGCGCACCACGCCGAGCCGGCGCACGCCAAGGGGAAGACGGGCATCCCGGGCGAGCGCAAGGCGGAGCTGATGACGCATCTGCTGAACATCGACCCGCCCGACCACACCCGGCTGCGCCGCCTCGTCTCCAAGGCGTTCACTCCGCGCCGAGTTGCCGAGTTCGCGCCGCGGGTGCAGGAACTGACGGACCGCCTCATCGACCGCTTCATCGCGGAGGGGAAGGCGGACCTCATCCACGACTTCGCGTTCCCGCTGCCCATCTACGCGATCTGCGATCTGCTCGGCGTCCCGCGCGAGGACCAGGACGACTTCCGGGACTGGGCGGGCATGATGATCCGCCACGGCGGCGGCCCGCGCGGCGGGGTGGCCAGGTCGGTGAAGAAGATGCGCGGCTATCTCGCCGAACTGATCCACCGCAAGCGGGAGAACCCGGGGGACGACCTGATCTCGGGGCTGATCCGGGCCAGCGACCACGGCGAGCACCTCACCGAGAACGAGGCCGCGGCCATGGCCTTCATCCTTCTCTTCGCCGGGTTCGAGACGACGGTCAACCTCATCGGCAACGGGGTGTACGCACTGCTGCGCGACCCCGCGCAGCGCGAGCGGCTGCAGCGCTCCCTCGACGCGGGGGAGAGCGATCTGCTGGAGACCGGGATCGAGGAACTGCTGCGGTACGACGGCCCGGTGGAGCTGGCGACCTGGCGGTTCGCCACCGAGCCGCTGACGCTCGGCGGACAGGACATCGCGGCCGGCGACCCTGTACTCGTCGTACTCGCCGCAGCCGACCGCGACCCGGAGCGCTTCGAGGACCCCGACACGCTCGACCTCGCACGGCGTGACAATCAGCACCTCGGATACGGGCACGGCATCCACTACTGCCTGGGAGCACCGCTCGCCCGACTGGAGGGACAGACCGCGCTCGCGACGCTTCTGAGTCGCCTTCCGGATCTGCGACTTGCGGTAGAACCTACTGATTTGCGGTGGCGTGGCGGGCTCATCATGCGTGGACTGCGCACTCTGCCCGTGGAGTTCGCACCGGGGGCCGTCACGGCGCAAGGTGACGCTCCGTCAACTCCGTGACTTTCACGTGATCTGTGCTGCATCGACTTGTGACACACGTTCGAGTCCCGCTAGGTTCACCGTTCGACTCACCAGTCACTCGTCAGTCACACGGAAGGCAACCCCATGGGCTCCGCGAACGGCAAGCACCGCCGCCCTCGTCAGGCACCCGCCATCGTCGTCGCCGCGGGCGTGACCGGATCGGCCATCGCCATCCCGCTGCTCGGCGCGACCGGTGCGCACGCGGCCGACGCCACGACCTGGGACCGGGTGGCCGAGTGCGAGAGCGGCGGCATGTGGAGCGCCGACCTCGGCAACGGCTTCTACGGCGGTCTGCAGTTCTCGCAGGAGACCTGGAAGGCGTACGGCGGCGAGACGTACGCCCCGCGTGCCGACCTCGCCAGCCGCGCGCAGCAGATAGCCGTGGCCCAGAAGGTCCTGGACGACAAGGGCCCGAAGGCGTGGCCCAGTTGTGCGGTCATCTCCGGCCTCGCGGTGGACGGGACGCTGCCGGGTGTCGACCCGGGGTCCGCGCCCTCCTCCGAGCCGACGCGGGGCGCGGAGCCGGCTGGCGGTGCGTCGGCGGCCCCGTCCGATGACGCCACGCCGTCGGACAGGGCCTCGGACGTTACGGGCGGCTCGAAGGGCTCGAGCGGTGCCGACAAGTCGGCCGACAAGGCCAAGACGTCCGCGAAGCCTTCGGCCACCGCGTCGGCCAATCCGTCCTCCGGGGCGCCCGATTCATCCGGCTCGCCCGGCTCATCCGATTCGTCCGGCGATGTCGGTGGCAAGCACCGCGGTGCGCCGGCCCCCGAAGGGAGTCGGGGCGCGAACGGCGGTGACCGTGAGTCGGGCCGCCATGCCTCCCGCGGTGACGCCGACGCGCGCGACGCGGGCGCTTCGGTCGCCGACGGTACGTACACCGTGCACCCCGGCGACAGCCTCTGGGCGATTGCTGACGCACAGAAGGTTTCCGGTGGCTGGCCCGCACTCTATGAGGCCAACAAGGAGGCCGTCGGCTCCGACCCGGACCTCATCCTCCCCGGCCGGAGCCTCGATCTCGACGTGAAGGCCGAGTGAGGGCAGTCTGAAAATCGGTTAAAAGTGCCTCAAAAACTGGGGTAGTTCAGAGACCTATGTCCGCTTATGTGTAAGTGAGACATGGGTCTCTTTGCGTCAACTGGCGTGTCGCGCCCGGGTAACCCTTCTGCACCGCCCCCACCTGCGAAAACGACGGTTCCTCAGATGCAAGTAGAGGAAGATTGTCCGATGTGTCCGTCTTTGAATGTGGGGGTTGCGTATGTTTACGGTCGGAGCCGCTCGCACCGCGGGCCCCGTCGACCGTCACGCCGAATCCTGCCGTCGGTCGAAGGGAAACAGACGCGTAAAGCGCCGTTGGCAGGAGCGGGGGACCCAGGTAAGCCGCCGGGCCCGATCGTCGAAAGACGCATCAGGACCGGCTTGGGGTGAAGTCGCGTGCTAGGACGTGCGACCGGGCAACTCACTTGGCCCGAACCCGACAGCTCACCTCGTAGGCGTCGGTGAGGAGAAGTTCCATGCTGTTTTCCAGCAAGGGCAAGCACCGCCGCCCGTCCAAGGCCGTCCGCATCGCCACGCTCGCCGGTGTTGCCGGTACCGCTGTCGCCGTACCGCTGATGGGCGCGACCAGCGCCTCCGCCGCCTCCGTCGCCACCTGGGACGCAGTCGCCCAGTGCGAGTCCGGTGGCAACTGGTCCATCAACACCGGTAACGGCTACTACGGCGGTCTGCAGTTCTCGCAGTCCAGCTGGGCCGCCGCCGGTGGTACGCAGTACGCCCCGCGTGCCGACCTGGCCACCAAGGCTCAGCAGATCGCCGCCGCCGAGAAGCTCCTCGACATGCAGGGTCCGGGTGCCTGGGGCTGTGCCGGCGCCGGCAACCTGACCAATGACGGTGTCGACCCGGGCGTCGACACCGGCTCCTCCTCGAACTCCACCTCCAGCTCCAACGCAACCGAGCAGAAGAGCACCCCGGTCGCGCCGAAGCAGCAGGCCCAGTCGGAGAAGGCCGAGCGCACCGAGGCCCCGGCCGCCTCCCGCTCGGACCGCTCCGCCGCCCCGCAGGCCGAGTCGAAGAAGACCGTCACCACCCCGACCGGCGAGAAGGTCAAGAAGGGCGACGGCGAGTACAAGGTCGCCTCCGGCGACTCCCTGAGCAAGATCGCCGCCGACCACAAGGTCAAGGGCGGCTGGCAGCAGCTGTTCGAGCTGAACAAGGACATCGTCGAGGACGCCGACCTGATCTACCCGGGTCAGCAGCTCCACCTGACGAAGTAGTCCAGGGTCTCTCCTCCCCGAGCCCCCCGGCCCGGCGCGCAATCCCCCATACGCGCCGGGCTGGGGTTTCTGCGTGACGCGTTCACCTCTGTGCGACGCGCCACCTCCATGTGTGGTGCGTCGCCCCTATATGTGCGTCATCCCTATATAGGGGGAGCGCCGTCTGTCGCACTGGGAGTGCCGACTATGGGTGATCGTTCAACTGTTGTAGTTACTGGCCAGTAAAATTCTGACCGTTTGCCCGGCGATGCGCGCTCTTGGGCCCTTTTTCGTCCCAGGGGGCGGGCGGTCGTCCGACTGAGCGGGCCGGGCCGGTTAGGCTCTTGTCGCAAGGCCAAAGTGACCCTGCACAACCAGTGTCATATCCCAGAAGGAGATGCCTCGTGCCGTCCATCGACGTCGTCGTAGCCCGGGAAATCCTCGACTCCCGGGGGAACCCCACGGTCGAGGTCGAGGTTGGCCTCGACGACGGCAGCACGGGTCGTGCTGCCGTGCCGTCCGGCGCCTCCACCGGTGCGTTCGAGGCCATTGAGCTTCGCGACGGTGACCCCAACCGTTACCAGGGCAAGGGCGTCGAGAAGGCCGTCCTCGCCGTGATCGAGCAGATCGGCCCGGAGCTCGTCGGCTACGACGCGACGGAGCAGCGACTGATCGACCAGGCGATGTTCGACCTGGACGCCACCGAGAACAAGGGTTCGCTCGGCGCCAACGCCATCCTCGGCGTCTCGCTGGCCGTCGCCCACGCCGCCTCCGAGGCCTCGGACCTGCCGCTGTTCCGCTACCTCGGTGGCCCGAACGCGCACCTGCTGCCCGTCCCGATGATGAACATCCTCAACGGTGGGTCGCACGCCGACTCCAACGTGGACATCCAGGAGTTCATGATCGCCCCGATCGGCGCGGAGTCCTTCTCCGAGGCCCTGCGCTGGGGCGCCGAGGTCTACCACACGCTGAAGAAGGTCCTGAAGACCAAGGGTCTTTCGACCGGTCTCGGCGACGAGGGCGGCTTCGCGCCGAACCTGGAGTCGAACCGCGCCGCCCTCGACCTCATCCTCGAGGCCATCAAGGAAGCCGGCTACGCCCCGGGCAAGGACATCGCGCTCGCGCTCGACGTCGCCGCGTCCGAGTTCTACAAGGACGGCAAGTACGAGTTCGAGGGCAAGTCCCGCTCGGCCGCCGAGATGACCGAGTACTACGAGGAGCTCGTCTCCGCGTACCCGCTGGTCTCCATCGAGGACCCGCTGTACGAGGACGACTGGGCCGGCTGGAACGTCATCACCCAGAAGCTCGGCGCCAAGGTGCAGATCGTCGGCGACGACCTGTTCGTCACCAACCCGGAGCGTCTGGCCCGCGGCATCGAGGAGGGCTCCGCCAACGCCCTGCTCGTCAAGGTCAACCAGATCGGTTCGCTGACCGAGACCCTGGACGCCGTCGAGCTGGCCCAGCGCAACGGCTTCAAGTGCATGATGTCCCACCGCTCCGGCGAGACCGAGGACGTCACCATCGCCGACCTCGCCGTCGCGGTGAACTGCGGTCAGATCAAGACCGGCGCCCCGGCCCGCTCGGACCGCGTCGCCAAGTACAACCAGCTGCTGCGCATCGAGGAGATCCTCGACGACGCCGCGGTGTACGCGGGCCGCTCGGCGTTCCCGCGTTTCAAGGGCTGAGCACCGGCCCTTCGAGGGCCGAAGGCCCCGGCCTCCGTCCGTCCCCGCACTCGGTCCCGTACCGTGTGCGGGGACGGACGTGCGTAATGGGGAGGCGGAGACATGGCCGCGAAGGACCGGGACCGGTTCTCCACCGCGACCCGGCTGCGGCTGCTCGGCGAGCAGACCGCCGCCCGCGTCTACCGGTCGCAGAACCGGCGTCAGGCCCGCCGCTCCCGGCTCACCGGCCGGGCGGCCTTCCTCGCCCTCGTCGTCTGCTCCCTGGTGGTCGCGCTGGCGTACCCGATGCGGCAGTACGTGTCGCAGCGGGACGAGATCGCCGACCAGGAGCGTATGGCGCAGGAGGCCGCGGCCCGCACCGAGGAGCTGCGCGACGAGAAGGCGCGCCTCCAGGACGATGCGTACATCAGGCAGCTGGCCCGCACGCACCTGCACTACCTTCTCCCCGGGGAGACCGGTTACACGGTGATCGACCCCGACGCGGTCAAGGAGCGCAACGGCGAGACGGACGAGTCCGGCCGGCCGTGGCACTCCAACCTCTGGGACGGCGTCGACAGCGCCGACCGCGACTGACTCTCTTCATCCATCTGCAGAACCGCAGTTCGAGCAGCCCGATCAGAACCTAGGCAGGCATGGAAACCCCCCCTCCGCAGACCGAGTCCACCGCGCCCACCGAGGCGGACATCGCCGCGTTCCAGCAGCAGCTGGGCCGCCCGCCGCGCGGGCTGCGCGCGATCGCGCACCGCTGCCCGTGCGGCAACCCGGACGTGGTCGAGACGCAGCCCCGGCTGGAGGACGGTACGCCGTTCCCGACGACGTACTACCTGACGTGCCCGCGTGCCGCGTCCGCGATCGGCACGCTGGAGGCGAACGGCGTCATGAAGGAGATGACCGAGCGCCTCGGTACGGACCCCGAGCTGGCCGCCGCGTACCGGGCCGCGCACGAGGACTACATCGCCCGGCGCGATGCCATCGAGGTCCTTGAGGGCTTCCCGAGTGCGGGGGGCATGCCGGACCGGGTGAAGTGCCTGCACGTGCTGGTCGGGCACTCGCTGGCCGCGGGGCCCGGGGTGAACCCGCTCGGCGACGAGGCGATCGCGATGCTGCCGGAGTGGTGGCGCAAGGGGCCGTGCGTGACGCCCTGCCAGTCCGAGGACGCGGGCGACGAGGCCTGACCGTTCCCGGGGGCTCCGTCCCCGGACCCCGCTCCTCGATCGCCGGAGGGGCTTGATTCCACAGGAGCATTCATGACTCGCGTGGCCGCCATCGACTGCGGTACCAACTCCATCCGTCTGCTCGTCGCCGACGCGGACCCGTCCACCGGTGAGCTCGTCGAGCTCGACCGCCGGATGGAGATCGTCCGCCTCGGCCAGGGCGTCGACCGCACCGGCCGGCTCGCGCCCGAGGCCCTGGAGCGGACGTTCGCCGCATGCCGCCAGTACGCGGAGGTGATCAAGGAGCACGGGGCGCAGAAGATACGCTTCGTCGCCACCTCCGCCTCCCGCGACGCGGAGAACAGGGACGAGTTCGTCCGCGGCGTGCTGGACATCCTGGGCGTCGAGCCCGAGGTGATCAGCGGCGACCAGGAGGCGGAGTTCTCCTTCACCGGCGCCACCAAGGAGCTCGCGGGCCGAGATCACCTCGCGAAGCCGTATCTCGTCGTGGACATCGGCGGCGGCTCCACCGAGTTCGTCGTCGGCGACGACCATGTGCGGGCCGCGCGGTCCGTGGACATCGGCTGCGTACGGATGACCGAGCGGCATCTCGTGCACGACGGTGTCGTGAGCGATCCGCCGACCCCCGGTCAGATCACCGCGATCCGCGCCGACATCGACGCCGCCCTCGATCTCGCCGAGGAGAGCGTCCCGCTCACCGGGGCCGCCACCCTCGTCGGCCTCGCCGGGACGGTCACCACGGTCGCCGCGATCGCCCTGGGGCTGGACGTGTACGACTCCGAGGCGATCCACCACTCCCGGATCTCCCTCGACCAGGTCCAGGAGATCACCGGACGGCTCCTCACCTCCACCCACGCCGAGCGTGCCGCGATCGGTGCGATGCATCCGGGACGGGTCGATGTGATCACCTCGGGAGCGCTGATCCTGCTCGCCGTGATGAAGCGGACCGGGGCCCAGGAGATCGTCGTCAGCGAGCACGACATCCTCGACGGAATCGGCTGGTCGATCGCGTAGGTCCGCTCGTGCGGAGGAGGCGCGCAGGGGGCCTCCCCCAGGGTGCGAGAACGGTGCTCATGCGCACTCCGGCCTGCACTTTTGAGCCTTCGTGGGCCACTCGGGGGGTGCCTCGAGGGACACGTCGCAACGAAGTTCGTGAACTTCTTCACAAGGAATTCGGCCCCGCGGGGGGCAGTTCTGGTCCGTATGGGCATCCAGGGTCGCTCGCGGGGGCGTTCCGCGTCGATACGGGACTGTTCCGGATGCGTTGCCGGCGTGTGAATCGGAGCGGTGGTTCACCCGGCTCGGAGGCCCAAGGGCCAGCTCACAGGCGGTGAGTAACGTTCGCCGCCACACCGTGGTTCCCCTCCGGTGTCATGACCTCGGTCACGCGGGCGGCGAAGTGTAGCAGAGGGTGGGCCAAACCTTGTGAAGGGGCTCACGAGCATGCCCTCGGAGGGGGGTGGATACTCGATGGCATGAGCACCACGGAGCGTCCCAGGATCCTCGTAGTAGGCGGTGGGTACGTAGGCCTGTACGCAGCTCGGCGCATTCTCAAGAAGATGCGCTACGGCGAGGCGACCGTCACGGTCGTCGACCCCCGGTCGTACATGACCTACCAGCCCTTCCTCCCCGAAGCCGCCGCCGGCAGCATCTCGCCTCGGCATGTCGTCGTCCCGCTGCGACGCGTACTGCCGAAGGCCGAGGTTCTCACCGGCCGCGTCACGACCATCGATCAGGACCGCAAGGTCGCCACGGTCGCGCCGCTCGTCGGCGAGGCCTACGAGCTGCCCTTCGACTACCTGGTCATCGCGATGGGCGCGGTCTCCCGCACCTTCCCGATCCCCGGCCTCGCCGAACAGGGCATCGGTATGAAGGGCATCGAGGAGGCCATCGGCCTGCGCAACCACGTCCTCGAGCAGTTGGACAAGGCCGACTCGACGACCGATGAGGACGTCCGTCGCCGGGCGTTGACGTTCGTCTTCGTGGGCGGCGGGTTCGCCGGTGCGGAGACCATCGGCGAGGTCGAGGACATGGCCCGCGACGCGGCGAAGTACTACACGAACGTGAAGCGCGAGGACATGCGCTTCATCCTCGTCGACGCCGCCGACAAGATCCTTCCCGAGGTCGGCCCGAAGTTGGGCACCTGGGGCCGGGAGCACCTGGAGTCCCGGGGCGTCGAGGTCTTCCTCTCGACCTCCATGGACTCCTGCGTCGACGGTCATGTCGTGCTGAAGAACGGCCTCGAGGTCGACTCCAACACGATCGTGTGGACGGCCGGCGTGAAGCCGAACCCGGCGCTGGCCCGCTTCGGTCTGCCGCTCGGTCCGCGCGGTCACGTGGACACCTCCGAGAAGCTCCAGGTGCAGGGCACCGACTACATCTGGGCCGCGGGCGACAACGCCCAGGTCCCGGACATGGTCGGCCGCAGGGCCGGCAACCCGAACGCCTGGTGCCCGCCGAACGCCCAGCACGCGCTGCGTCAGGCCAAGGTCCTCGGTGACAACGTCATCTCCGGGATGCGCGGCTTCCCGCAGAAGGAATACAGCCACGCCAACAAGGGTGCGGTCGCCGGTCTGGGGCTGCACAAGGGCGTTGCGATGATCGTCATGGGCAAGATGAAGATCAAGCTCAAGGGCCGTCTCGCCTGGTACATGCACCGTGGCTACCACGGTCTGGCGATGCCGACCTGGAACCGTAAGATCCGGATCTTCGCCGACTGGACCCTTGCGATGTTCCTCAAGCGCGAGGTCGTCTCTCTCGGCGCCATGGAGACGCCGCGCGAGGAGTTCTACGAGGCCGCCAAGCCGGCCCCGGCACCGGCCGCCGCCAAGGCCGAGGGCGAGAAGGCCAAGGCCTCCTAGTCCGCCCGCGGGTCCACTCGCCCGCGCAGTACGTGCACAACGCCCGAAGGGGCCGTCCGCCATCCGTGGTGCGGGCGGCCCCTTCGGCGTGTCCGGCCGCCGCGTGACGGGGCGCCGATGACGGCGCATCAACAGATACGTGTGTCGTGCAGATATTTTGTCGTTCCGTTGCGCTGTAGCGGGATGGTGTGCGCTCCGCAGACTGTTGACGGTGTAGTACCTCGCCGTGGCGCCGCGGGTGCTCGGCGTGGTTGCAGGCATGTTTGGACATGTTTGGGCACATTGGGAACACCATCACGGAGGTGTGCGCCATGGCAGACGCCGCATTGCGGCTGACCGCTCTCGCCGAGGAGTTGCTAGGAGAAAAGCTGTCGGTCCGTATCCGGGCCTGGGACGGCAGCGAATCCGGACCGCCCGGTGCCCCCGTCCTCGTCGTCCACAGCCGCCGCGCGCTGCGCCGACTGCTCTGGAAACCGGGTGAGCTGGGCCTGGCCCGCGCCTGGGTGGCGGGCGAACTCGACATCGAAGGTGATCTGTACGAGGCCCTGGATCTGATGGCCTCGCTGATCTGGGACCGGGGCGTGGAGGCCAAGGACAGCGTCCACCCGGTCCGCGACCCGAAGGTGCGGGCCTTCGCCAAAGGGCTGTTGCAGCTCGCCGGCCCCTGGCTCCCGCCGACCCCGCCACCCGAGGAGGTACGCCGCCGCACCGGCACCCTCCACACCAAGCGCCGCGACAAGGAGGCCATCAGCCACCACTACGACGTGGGCAATGACTTCTACGAACTGGTCCTCGGCCCGTCCATGGTCTACTCCTGCGCCTACTGGGAGGACGACGGGAATCTCGAGGACGCCCAGTGCGACAAGCTCGACCTGGTCTGCCGCAAGCTCGCGCTGAAGGAGGGCGACCGCCTTCTCGACGTCGGCTGCGGCTGGGGCTCCATGGCCATCCACGCGGCCCGCGAGTACGGTGCCCGGGTCACCGGAGTGACCCTCTCCGTCGCACAGGCCGCCTACGCCAGGAAGCGCATCGCGGAAGAGGGCCTGACCGACCGGATCGAGATCCGGGTCCAGGACTACCGGGACGTCAGGGACGGCCCGTACGACGCCATCTCGTCCATCGGCATGGCGGAACATGTCGGCTCGGTCCGCTTCCGCGAATACGCCGACGACCTCTACGCACTCCTCAAGCCCGGCGGCCGGCTGCTCAACCACCAGATCGCCCGCCGCCCCGAGAAGGACGAGTCCGCATACCACGTGGACGAGTTCATCGACGCCTATGTCTTCCCGGACGGCGAACTGGCCCCGGTGGGACGGACCGTGGCCACCCTCGAGGAAGCCGGCTTCGAGGCACGTGACGTCGAGTCGATCCGCGAACACTACGCACTGACCCTGCGCAGTTGGGTCACCAACCTGGAGAAGAACTGGGACCGGGCGGTCCGGATGACCTCGCCGGGACGGGCCAGGGTCTGGCGCCTCTACATGGCCGCCTCCGCCCTCTCCTTCGAACACAACAAGATCGGCGTCAACCAGATCCTCGTGGTGCGCCCGGCACAGGGCGGGGCCGCCCGCATGCCGCTGCGGGCGCGCGACTGGAAGGCATCGGCGACCGGCTGACACCGGGACGGACCGAGGGCCGGTACCCGCAGCTCCAGACTGCGCGTACCGGCCCTCTGCCGTTGTGTCCCGGTGCCGACCGCTACTCGGTCTTGATCGCCGTCAGCATGTTCAGCTTCGCGGCGCTGCGGGCCGGCCAGAGCGCGGCCAGCACACCCACCAGTCCTGCCAGCGCCAGGAAGAGCGCGATCCGGTCCCACGGGATGACCAGCGTGTAGTCCGGGATCGACGACGCGATGGTCTCGCCGACCGCCCAGCCGAGGAACATGCCGAGCCCGACACCGACCAGCGCACCGAAGAGCGAGATGACCACGGCCTCCAGCCGGATCATGCGCTTCACCCTGCGCCGGTCCAGGCCGATCGCCCGCAGCATGCCGATCTCCTGCTGACGCTCGAAGACCGACATGGCCAGGGTGTTGACGACCCCGAGCACCGCGATGATCAGGGCCATCGCCAGCAGTCCGTACATGATGTTCAGGGCCTGGTTGATGAAGCCGCCGAACGTGTTCCTGATGTCCTTTTGGTCCATGACGGACATCGCCGGGTTGTCTCCCAGGGCGTCGACCACGGCCTGCTCATTGGCCTTCGACGCGCCGCCGTCCATCTTCAGCCAGATCTCGCGGATCTCCGGGTAGCTCTGGTGCGCGTTCACGATGTTCTTGGGCATCAGGATCGACGCGAGGAATTCGCTCTCCTCGTAGATTGCGCCGACCTTCAGGGTGCCCTTCTTGTCGTCCTCGTACGTCACCGGCAGAGTGTCGCCGGTCTTCCAGCCGTTCGACTTCGCGGTCTTGTCGTCGACGGCGATCTCGCCGTTGCCCAGCGAGTCCAGCGAACCGGAGACCGTCTTCACGGAGAAGACCTTCTGGACATCGCCCGGCGTGACTCCGGAGGCCGAGTGATACGTGTCCTTGACCGTTATGGAGGCGGCCTGCTGGGGCGAGACCGCGACGACGCCGTCGGCCTTTTCCAGGGCGGTGAGTGCCGACTCGTCGAGCGGCCTGCCGCTCGCCATCGAGACCATGTAGTCGGCCTTGATGTTGTCCGTCGTGGCCCGGTCGATCGCCTGGCCGAGGGTGACACCCAGCACCGAGATACCGGTGACCAGGGTGAGGCCGATCGCCAGCGCCGAGGCGGTGGCTCCGGTACGCCGCGGGTTACGGACCGCGTTCTGCGCAGCCAGCTTGCCGGAGACTCCGAACAGACGCTGCAGCAGCGGGCGGACCAGTGCGATCACCGGCCGCGACAGCAGCGGGATGAGCACGATGACACCGACCAGCGCGAGGAACGCGCCGAAGCCGACGACGTACCGGCCGGTCGATCCGGCCTTGGCCGCGCCTGCGACGATCGCCACGCCGCCGAGCAGGGTGAGCACCGCACCGATCGAGTTGCGCAGCACCAGGGACTTGACGGTCGCCACCGCGTGGACGCTGCTCATCGCGGCTACCGGCGGGATCTTCGCGGCCCGGCGGGCGGGCAGCCAGGCGGCCAGCACGGTGATCAGGACGCCGACGCCGAACGCGGCAACGACCGGGGTGGGCGAGATGACCAGCGGTCCGGCCGGGATGTTCCCGCCGAACAGGCTCATCGCGGAGCGCAGTCCGGTGGCGAGACCGAGGCCGAGCACGAACCCGACGACCGACGCGATCGCGCCGACCACCGCCGCCTCCAGGAGCACGGAGCGCTTGACCTGGCGACGGGAGGCGCCGACGGCGCGCATCAGGGCCAGCTCCTTGGTGCGCTGGGCGACCAGCATGGTGAAGGTGTTGGCGATCAGGAAGATGCCGACGAAGAGGGCGATCGCCGCGAAGGCGAGCAGCATCCCGTTGAGGTTGCTCAGACCGCTCTCGATCTGCTTGGCCTGCTCATCGGCGAGGGCCTTGCCGGTCCTGGCCTCGGCGTCCTTGGGTAGCAGCGGCTTCACCTCGGCGAGCAGCTTCTGGTCCGAGGCGCCGGCCGCTGCGGCGATGGTGACGTCCTGGAACTCACCGGCCCTGAGGTAGAGCTTCTGGGCGACCGGGGTGTCGAAGAGGACCAGGCTGCCGCCCGCGTTGACCGCGCCGTCCTCGGTGGTGAAGACACCGGAGAGGGTGTACTCCTTCACCGGTCCGTTCGTGGCGACCCGCACCCGGTCACCGACCTGGTACTCGCCCTTTTTCGCGGTCTGCTCGTCGAGTGCGATCCGGTCGGCCGCGTCCGGGCCCTTGCCGTCGACGAAGGTGTACGCGGAGTCCTTGCCGTTCTTGCCGGGGGAGTAGTTCCCTCCGGTGTTGGACCAGCCGTTGCCGATCAGCTTGCCGTCCGGGTCGGCGACCCCGGCGAAGCCGGAGACCCGGCCGGTGGCGGTGTCCACGCCGTCCAGGCCCTGGATCTTCTTCAGGGTGGCGGCGGTGATGGCGGGCGTCTTCTCGTCGCGCTGGTCGGCGTAGGTGGTGACGGCGACGGCGACGTCGTCGTAGCTCTTCGCCGACTGGTTGCGGAAGGCGTTGCCGAGGGTGTCGGTGAAGACCAGGGTGCCGGAGACGAAGGCCACGCCGAGTACGACGGCGAGCACGGTCATCAGGAGTCTGGCCTTGTGCGCGAGCACATTGCGCAGGGCGGTACGGAACATGTCTGTCAGTCCTGGGATGGGTTCCGGAAGCGGGATCGGAGGCGGCCGGGCGGGCTCAGCTGGTGCGGCCCTTGGCGTCGAACGCCTTCATCCGGTCGAGGACCCCGTCCGCGGTGGGGTGCATCATCTGGTCGACGATCCGGCCGTCCGCGAGGAAGACGACCCGGTCCGCGTAGGAGGCCGCCGCCGGGTCGTGGGTGACCATCACCACGGTCTGCCCCAGCTCGCGCACCGAGTTGCGCAGGAAGCCGAGGACCTCGGCGCCGGAGCGGGAGTCCAGGTTCCCGGTCGGCTCGTCACCGAAGATGATCTCCGGCTGCGAGGCCAGGGCGCGGGCCACCGCGACGCGCTGCTGCTGGCCGCCGGAGAGTTCGGTCGGCCGGTGGGTCAGCCGGTCGGAGAGGCCCACCATGTCGATGACCTTGCGCATCCATTCGGCGTCGGGCTTGCGGCCCGCGATGTCCATGGGAAGCGTGATGTTCTCCTGCGCAGTCAGGGTCGGCAGCAGGTTGAACGCCTGGAAGATGAAGCCGATCTTGTCCCGGCGGAGCTGGGTGAGCTGCTTGTCCTTCAGGGAGCCCAGCTCCGTCTCACCGATCCGTACCGAACCGCTGCTGAAGCTGTCGAGGCCGGCCACGCAGTGCATCAGCGTGGACTTGCCGGAGCCGGACGGGCCCATGATCGCGGTGAACTCGCCCCGCGGGAAGTCCACGGAGACCCGGTCCAGGGCCGTGACCCTGGTCTCGCCCTCTCCGTAGACCTTCGACAGATCCGTGGCGCGGGCAGCCACCGTGGTGACGCGGTGTGCGGTGGAAGTGGTGGTCACGGGAATCTCCTGATTCGGGGCTCCGGCCGAGGGCTTCGTCCGGGGGTGTGTTCGGAACTCCTCCATCGTCACGGCCGTGTTGCCGCAGGTCGTCAGACCCTTTGCCCGTTTCAGTGGCCGTCTTGAGTCGCACCGAGGGCCCCCGGTGTCCTCCTTCGGTATGACATCGACCCTGAGGACATCGGCACGGCCCTCCCCGTTCCGGCCGGGTGGCATGCCCATGGCGATCACTGGCCCGCGCCTGGCGAATGCGCCGTCCGGGTGCGGCGACTTTACGTCAATCCGGATTACCGGTCGCCGTGCCCGCTACCCCGCCCAGGCATGTGACGATGCCCTCTCGCGAGTGCTGACGACCCCTCAAACAGTCAATAAAATAAGACAACATCGCGCCCTGACCCGCTGATCGGAGGAAGCCCCCGGATAGGGTCATGTGCCAACGCGGAGCCGCGCGCCAGGCCCGGATGGTGGAATGCAGACACGGCGAGCTTAAACCTCGCTGCCCCTCGGGGGCGTACCGGTTCGAGTCCGGTTCCGGGCACCACTTCGCGCATGAGGCTGAGCGGGCGGGAGGGCGTGACGGTCGCGTGCCGGACGCGGTCCTCGAGGTCCCGTACGGTCAGGCGCTTGAAACGGACCTCGTCATGCAGCCGCTTCGGGACCGGGCACCCTCACCCGGCCGGTCCGCAGCCCCGGGCAGGCCGTGTGCCACCGGCTCCGGTGGGATCCTGCAGGGCGGTTCGTTCGGGTCGCCTGTGGGGGTGCAGGTCGGGCGGCGCCTCGGCCGCCGGCTTCCATAAAGATCCTCCCCAAGCACGAGCCTGTTTCTTTTGCCTACCCATTACTCTTGTGGGAAGGCCACGCAGGGTGGCCATGGAGGAGTGAGATGAGGAGCAGCAACCCGGTCTTCTCGCGACGGGGCTTCAGCCGCGACAACGGATACGCGGGCTTCAACGCGGCGCCGCAGGCCGGGGCCCCCGCAGCGGGCGCCAACCCGTACGCGCAGGGCACCGCCGCCAACCCGTACGCCACTAACCCCTACGCCCAGCAGGACACCCAGTACGGCGTCCCGCAGGCACCGGCGCGTTCCGGTGCGATGACGATCGACGACGTCGTCACGCGCACGGCGCTCACGCTCGGCACCGTGGTGCTCGGCGCCGTGTTCGCCTGGGCCCTGCTGCCGGTCGACGAGGCCAACCTCGGCAAGTCCTACGGCATCGCGATCGGCGCCGCCCTGGTGGCGTTCGTCCTGTCGCTCGTCCAGTCCTTCAAGCGCAAGCCGGTCCCGGCGCTGATCGTCGCGTACGCGGCCTTCGAGGGTGTCTTCCTCGGAGTGATCTCCAGCGCGGTCAGCACGTACATCGCGCCGGGCGTCGTGATGCAGGCGGTGATGGGCACCATGTGTGTCTTCGCCGGTGTGCTTCTCGCGTACAAGATGCGCTGGATCCGCGTCACCCGCCGCTTCTACGGCTTCGTGATGGCCGCCGCCATGGGCTTCATGCTCCTGATGGTGGTCAACATGCTGTTCGCCGTCTTCGGCGGCGGCGACGGCCTGGGCCTCCGCAGCGGCGGCCTCGGCATCCTCTTCGGCGTCATCGGGATCATCCTCGGTGCGTGCTTCCTGGCCCTGGACTTCAAGCAGGTCGAGGACGGCATCGCGTTCGGCGCCCCGCGCGAGGAGTCCTGGCTGGCGGCCTTCGGCCTCACCATGACCCTGGTGTGGATCTACCTGGAGATGCTGCGTCTGTTCTCCATCCTCAGCGGCGACGACTGACGCACCGCCCCGCAACGGGAACGGAACGGCCCGCAGGCACTGCCTGCGGGCCGTTCCCCTTTCTCACGTGTGCCTAGAGCAGCTTGCGCGCGGCCCTTCTCAGGTCGTACTCGTGGATGAGGGCCTTCGCGTGTCCGTAGGCGAGGTCGTGTTCGCTCCGCAGCCAGCTGACCTTCTCCTCGAAGCGGAGAGCGGGGCCTTCCTCTACGGTGCGGAGCCAGTCGGAGACTTCACGACCGGTGCAGCGGGGGATTCGGGAGAGCAGATTGCGATGGGTCTCTTCGGAGAAGACTTGGGACATCGGCGCCTTTGACGCATTGCGCGTTGCTGGTCCTTCCCGACACCGTGCCCGAGCAACGGCCCGTTGGCAACCATCCCGGGAGGGCGCGTAGGGTCGCGGAGTGCTCGATACGACCCCGCTGATCACCGCCGTGGACCGATTCGCCGACCGGCTGCGCGCCGCGCCGCAGAGCCGTCTGCAGCGCGGCGCGGCTGCAGAAGGGCTGGCCACGGCCAGGGAATTGGCTCTGCGGGCCCAGCGCATCGAGGCGCCGGACCGGGAACCGCGGATCATGCCGGACGCCGGGATCTTCGCGATCGGCGACCAACTTGCCGTAGCGGGGCGTGACTTGGCGGTGGCGCTGGAAACGGCCCCGTCGGCTGAGCTGGACGAGGCCGTGCAATTCGCGGCGGAGGCCGCTGCGCGGGCGTTCGCGTAGCGGCGGGCGGGCGGTGGCCCGGGGGCAGGGGCCCCGAGAGCCGCTCTGCCCGGATGTGCCGGGGGCTAGGACGAGGCGATGACGCGGTCGGCGAGGATGTAGACGTTCTCCTTGCCGCAGGAGAAGGTCAGGGCGTACGCGCCGGAGACGCCGGAGCCACCCAGCAGTACCGGGTGCTCACCCGCGAGCAGAGACTCGGCGAGGCGCTCGGCCGTCTCGCGGTGGCCGGGGGTCAGACAGAGCGTGGTGCCGTCGGCGAAGACATAGACGTCGAGGGTGCCGAGCGGGCCGGGGCGCACATCGGCGAGTTCCGTACGGCTGTCGGCGAGCTCTTCGAGGCGGTTCACGGTGCGCTCGTGGTCGGTGACGACCGGGGGCTGCACCGGAATGAAGTCGGGGTGTGAGGGGTGACGGCGCCGGGCCGCGGCCAGCTCGGGGGAGTCCTCGGCGAACTCCGCCGTCTCGGGCAGCTCGGTCATGTCCGCCAGCTCGGCCAGCTCCGTCAGCTCTTCGAGCGCCTCGGCGGCGTCGAGGTCCATCGCCTCAAGGCCCGCGAAGTCGGCCTGGCGAGGCATGAAGAACGGCGCGTCCTCGCCGATCCCGGCGAGTCCGCCCAGCAGGGACGGGGCGTCGGCGGCATCGCGCGCTTCCTGGGTGGCCCAGAAGGCGCGGGCCTCGGCGAGCTCGCGCTCCCGCTCCTCGGCGAGCGCCTCGGCCACGGCCGCGCGTATCTCGGCGGCTGGGAGGGACACGTCGTTGCGGCCCTGCGCGGGCACGGCGGCACCGTGGACGCGGGCCACGGCCAGCTCCGTACGAAGGGCCGTGATCTGCTTGCGCAGCCCGTGAGCAGCGTGCAGAGCAGCGGCGCCGACGGCCGTGGCAGCGGCGGTGGTCAGCAACAGGGCAAGAGACATGGCGCTCACTGACATACTCCCGGTTTCAATCGATCCCCCGACTTCCTACCTCAGCTTGTCCCCTACCTGCGCCCGGTGTCAGTGCATTACGTCACGAATTGGACATGTCTTTGAGTCTGGGGTTTAACCCTGCTACGGGTGTGACCTGCGGGAATGACTCTCCCCCAGGAGATAGGTCACATCCTGGGGGAGATTCGGTCACGGTCGGGGCTCGGAACCGGCCATGCCCTCGGTCGGGAACCGGTCGGCGGCTATGCCGGGGTCGGCTCAGCCGCCGGCCTTGTGGTCGCGTTCGCTTCGCTTCCGCTGCGGGCAGGTGCCGCCTTCGTACCTCAGGCGGTCCCTACCCTCCGCTGCAGCTCAGCTCAGCCGCTCGGCCTTGTGGTCGCGTTCGCTTCGCTTCCGCTGCGGGTAGGGACCGCCTTCGTACCTCAGGCGGTCCCTACCCTCCGCTGCAGCTCAGCTCAGCCGCTCGATGACCATCGCCATGCCCTGGCCGCCGCCCACGCACATGGTCTCCAGACCGAACTGCTTGTCGTGGAACTGCAGGCTGTTGATCAGCGTGCCGGTGATCCGGGCGCCGGTCATGCCGAAGGGGTGGCCGACGGCGATGGCGCCGCCGTTGACGTTGACCTTCTCCAGCGGCAGGCCGAGGTCGCGATAGGAGGGGATCACCTGGGCGGCGAACGCCTCGTTGATCTCGGCCAGGTCGATGTCCTCGATGGTCAGCCCGGCGCGCCTCAGCGCCTGCTTGCTGGCCTCCACCGGTCCGTATCCCATGATCTCGGGGGAGAGGCCGGAGACACCGGTCGAGACGATCCGGGCCAGCGGGGTCAGGCCCAGCTCGCGCGCCTTGGTGTCGGACATGATCACGAGCGCTGCGGCGCCGTCGTTGAGCGGGCAGCAGTTGCCCGCGGTGACCAGGCCGTCGGGGCGGAAGACCGGCTTCAGGCCCTGCACGCCCTCCAGGGTGACGCCCGCGCGCGGGCCGTCGTCCTTCGAGACGACCGTGCCGTCCGGGGTGGTGACCGGGGTGATCTCGCGCTCCCAGAAGCCGTTCTTGATGGCTTCCTCGGCGAGGTTCTGCGAGCGGACGCCGAACTCGTCCATGTCCTGGCGGGTGACGCCCTTGAGCCGGGCCAGGTTCTCCGCGGTCTGCCCCATCGCGATGTACGCGTCCGGGGCCAGGCCGTCCTCGCGCGGGTCGTGCCAGTCGTCGCCGCCCCGCTCGGCGCGGGCCGCGGTGCGGGCCTCGGCGTCGGCGAACAGCGGGTTGTGCGTGTCCGGGAGGCTGTCGGAGTTGCCCTTCACGAAGCGGGACACCATCTCGACACCGGCCGAGACGAAGACGTCGCCCTCGCCGGCCTTGATGGCGTGCAGCGCCATCCGGCTGGTCTGGAGGGAGGACGAGCAGTAGCGGGTGACCGTACAGCCGGGAAGGTGGTCCATCCCCATCTGTACGGCGATGATGCGGCCCAGGTTGTTGCCCTGCTCGCCGCCGGGGAGGCCGCAGCCGAGCATCAGGTCGTCGATGTCCTTCGGGTCCAGCTCGGGCACCTTGGCCAGCGCGGTCTGGATGATCGTGGCGGTCAGGTCGTCCGCGCGCAGGTCCTTCAGCGAACCCTTGAAGGCCCGGCCGATGGGGGAACGGGCAGCAGAGACGATCACGGCTTCGGGCATCACGCGGCTCCATGAGGGCTGGAAGGCGGGTTCTGGCAGGTGCTGACTTGGAAGTTACCTGTACGTAGGTGCTGGGTCACCGGGCAGCGCATGTGACGCCGACCTCTTTTCTAAGCGACCGCTCAGTCGATCAATTGGCGGGCAGGTTGTGCGACTCCCCGTGCGACTCTCCATAAGGCTCCTTGGGTGTGTCCTTGTATGCCTCCTCGTGCGAGTCCCCCTGTGGTTCCCCGCGCGTCTCCAGGTGCGGCTCCCCAAGCGTCTCCGGGGGCGCCTCGCCCTGCGTCTCCGGGTGCGGATGGGGCTCCGTGGCCGCGGGCAGACGCCGCCGCCTGCGGTGCTTGAGGAGTGCCCAGGGTGCCCGGGCCCCCGTGACCTCCGTACCGGCCTCCCTGGCCGCCTGGGAGGCCGCCTTGGCCACCGGCAGCATGTCCTCGCGCCGGGCCCCGTCCAGACGGTCGGACTCCGGCCACAGCCCGAGCACCGCACAGAGCGTGGGCAGGACCGCCATCGCCGCCGTGGCGTACCCCTCCGCCGACGGGTGGTAGTTGTCCGGACCGAACAGCTCCCGCGGATTCGCCTCGAACTCCGGCCCCAGCAGGTCGCCCAGCGACACCGTCCGCCCGCCCTGCTCCACCGAACCGATCGTCTGGGCCGCCGCCAGCTGCCGGCTCACCCGCCGGGCCAGCCAGCGCAGCGGCTGGTAGACCGGCTCGATCGTGCCGAGATCCGGGCACGTGCCGACCACCACCTCCGCACCCGTCGTACGCAGCCTGCGCACGGCGGTGGTCAGACAGCGCACCGACTGGGTGGCGGGCATCCGATGCGTCACATCGTTCGCCCCGATCATGATCACGCACACGTCGGGCGTACTGCACGGGTCGGCGAGCAGCAGCGATACCTGCCGCTCCAGATCGTCCGACCGGGCGCCCGGCTGCGCCACAGTGCGCAGATCCACCGGCCGCTCGGACACCGCCGCGAGCCCCGATGCGAGCAGCGCCCCCGGTGTCTGCCCGGCCCGGCGCACCCCCTGCCCGGCCGCCGTCGAATCACCGAGCAACCCCAGCCGCAACGGGTCCGCAGGGCCGGTGAACGCTACCCCGTACCGCCCGTCCGCGCTCGGCGGAACCGGTGCGATACCGCCGCCCACCTGTCGTTTCGCCAGCTGGACCTCCGCCAGCAGTACGCCTACCGCCGCCGCGCCGAGCAGCCCGATGCTGCCGCCGCCGTAGGCCGCGCCTGCTGCGATCCGCCGTGCCACCCTTGCCCTCGACACAGTCCGGTCCACCTCCTCGTTGCCGTACCGCCGTACATACAGCTAACTGCCCCGCAGCGACCGTCGCTCAATCGCTTCGCCCAATCCCGTGCCCGTACGCATACGCTTGCCGCACCATCTCGGAGACCCCGGAGTACACGGTGCAATTTCACGATTCGATGATCAGTCTCGTTGGCAATACCCCGCTGGTGAGGCTGCGCAGTGTCACGGCCGGCATCCAGGCGACGGTGCTGGCCAAGGTCGAGTACTTCAATCCCGGCGGTTCGGTCAAGGACCGCATCGCCCTGCGCATGATCGAGGCCGCCGAACAGAGCGGCGAGCTGCAGCCCGGCGGCACGATCGTCGAGCCGACGAGCGGCAACACCGGCGTCGGCCTGGCGATCGTCGCGCAGCAGAAGGGCTACAAGTGCATCTTCGTCTGCCCGGACAAGGTGTCCACGGACAAGATCAATGTGCTGCGGGCCTACGGTGCGGAGGTCGTCGTCTGCCCGACGGCCGTTGACCCCGAGCACCCGGACTCCTACTACAACGTCTCGGACCGGCTGGTCAGGGAAACGCCGGGTGCCTGGAAGCCCGACCAGTACTCCAACCCGAACAACCCGCGCTCGCACTACGAGACCACCGGTCCGGAGCTGTGGGAGCAGACGGACGGGAAGATCACCCATTTCGTCGCGGGTGTCGGCACCGGCGGCACGATCAGCGGCACCGGCCGCTATCTGAAGGAGATCAGCGGCGGCTCGGTCGAGATCGTCGGCGCGGACCCGGAGGGCTCGGTCTACTCCGGCGGCTCCGGACGCCCGTACCTCGTCGAGGGCGTCGGCGAGGACTTCTGGCCGACCGCGTACGACCGGACCGTCACGGACGAGATCGTCGCCGTGTCCGACAAGGACTCCTTCCAGATGACCCGCCGCCTCGCCAAGGAGGAGGGCCTGCTGGTGGGCGGCTCCTGCGGCATGGCGGTCGTCGCCGCCCTGGAGGTCGCGAAGCGACTGGGCCCGGACGACGTGGTCGTCGTCCTGCTGCCCGACAGCGGCCGCGGCTACCTGAGCAAGATCTTCAACGACGAGTGGATGGCCGACTACGGCTTCCTGGAGGGCACCGGCCCGTCCGCACGCGTCGGGGACGTGCTCGACCACAAGGACGGCCCGATCCCGACGCTCGTCCACATGCACCCCGAGGAGACCGTCGGCGAGGCGATCGACGTCCTGCGCGAGTACGGCGTCTCGCAGATGCCGATCGTGAAGCCGGGCGCGGGCCACCCGGACGTGATGGCCGCCGAGGTCATCGGTTCGGTGGTGGAGCGGGAGCTGCTGAACGCCCTGTTCGCTCAGCGCGCCTCGCTCTCCGACCCGCTGGAGAAGCACATGTCGCCGCCGCTGCCGCAGGTCGGCTCCGGCGAACCGGTCGAGGACCTGATGGCGGTGCTCGGCGGCACGAACGCGGCGGACGCGGCGATCGTGCTGGTGGAGGGCAAGCCGAAGGGCGTCGTCAGCAGGCAGGACCTGCTGGCGTTCCTCGCCAAGGACGCGGCGACCGGCAAGCCGTAGCCGGCCGGGAGGCCGGGCTTCGCGAAAACGGTACGAGCGCGACACGTACGCGCAGCACCGGCTTAACACGAGTCCGGCACATTGATGGGTGTCGGCAGGGAAACCCGCCGACACCCGATACGGCGACACGGACTACGGAGCGGCTCCCGGATCTCCACCGTCGCCAGGACGCGGTGACCGGCCCTGACCCGGACCGTGTCCCTCGCGGGGACCGCCGTCGTCCCGCCCCTTGGGAAACCGGGGGTGCGGCGGTCCCCGCCAGTTGCTTGTCATCGGGGTGCGGTCCCGTGTCCAGTCGCAGATGTGCGACCGTCTCCGCCGCCACCGCGGCCCACTCCGGATGGAGCTCGCGCGTCGCCGGGGCGAGGAAGACCTGGCGCGGGATGTTCAGCTCTGCCGGGGGCATCCGCGAGTAGCCGACGACCGCAGCTACGCCAGGCGTAGCGCCCCGTGTCCGCGGGTCCGGCCCGCGGCCCTCAGTCCTCCCAGTCGGACCCCGTGCGCCCGGAACGGTGCCGGATCCAGGGCCGGCTGCGGGCGGCGTGCACGGCATTGACGGCGACGATGCCGAGCCAGGCGACGACCAGCCCCCCGGTATGGGCGGCCGCGGCGCCGATCGCCGACAGCGGGATGGCCAGGATCAGCGAGATGATCCCGAAGCCGTAGCGCTCGCCGAAGTTCCCCATGGGCTGCGGCGGGCGCGCACCCCTGGCGACGCTCACCTGCTGCTCGGCGAGATGGCGCCGGACACGGCGGTCGAGCGTGGTGTCGAGACGCTGCTCGACCTTCTCCAGGAACGATTCGACGAGCGCGGACTCGTAATCCGAACCCAGCTCACTACGGGCATGCAGGGTGGCATCGAGCTCGCTCTTGAGCTCAGGGTCACGGGTTTCCATGTCCTTTACGGTACGAATCGGGAGCGCCCCGGGCAGTGGGGCTAACCCCCCTCTTCCGCCGGACGCGGTGGATCCGATGGTGGTGGGCCACGACGGCCCGTCGCGGGCTTCCTCGCAGCCGCTGCGGCGTGCGGGCTCCGCCGTGTGGTGCCGGCCCCGCCGTACTCGCCTGCTGGTACCTGGGCGGGGAGGATCGCGAAGTACAGGAACGAGGCGATCAGGCCGGTCCCGCCCAGGGCGACGACATAGCCGACCCGGCCCGCCAGGAAGGTGTCCCCGGCGGCGGCCGCGACCAGCACGCCGAAGACCATGGACCACCGGGAGGCGAGAGCCGAGCCGAGGCTGAGGTCGTGAACTGCCGTCGTGCCGTTCGGGAGGCGCTTGTTCGCTGCGTCGAATTTGATCAACAGTCGTCCCTTGCCCCGGCTGCATATAGTCATGCAGGGTTCTCTGTTACTGAATAGGTTGTCAATGTCTCGGGGTAAAACACTGGTTACAGAGGCCCGAAGGGCGAGACGAGGTGTCCGGACAGGAGGAGTTTGCGCATGATGTCGTCCCACTTGGTGCACTCCGAGGACTCCGTGTCCGGGACCGTCGGCTCTTCCGGAGCTCCCGGCTCCGTCGGCGTCGTCGTGCTCGACGGCCAGACCCTGCCGGTCTCCGATGCCGTCCGGCTCGCCCACGGCACCGCACGCCCCGTCCCCGCCGACGAAGCGATGAAGCGCGTCGACCGCTCCTGGAGCGCCGCCGTAAGGGCGTTGCGCCGGCGGGATCTGCGCCCCGATCCGGATTTTCCGGTGGGCCGTGCCTTCGTGCTCGCCGATTCTCTGCTCAACGACGACCTCGCGGACCGGCCGCTCACCGATGATGTAGAGGTCGCGGCCGGGGAGCTGCTCGACCAGTACACAGAACTTTGGAGGGGGACGGTATGAGCGAGAGCAGCCCTGCCGCACGACTGCAGCAGCTCTTCGAGGGGCACCGGCTGACACCGACGCAACGGCGCATCGCGCACTCCATGGTGCGCAGGGCCGCCGAGGTGCCGTTCCTGTCGAGCGTCGAGCTGGCCGAGCTGGCCGGGGTCAGTCAGCCGTCCGTCACCCGGTTCGCCGTCGCTCTCGGATTCGACGGCTATCCGGCGCTGCGGAGGTATCTGCGGGATGTCGCGCCGGGGCCCGCCGAGCCGGGTGGGGGGGCGGGTGAACGTGCGTACAACGAATACCAGCAGGCTGTCCTCGGCGAGATCGAGAATCTGCAGCACCTCGCCGAGCTGCTCGCCGACCCCGGCCCCGTCGAGCGGGCGGGGCGGCTGCTCGCCGCCTCCCGGCCGCTCCCCGTGCTCGGACTGCGGGCCGCTTCCTCTCAGGCTCGCGGGTTCGGGTACTTCGCAGCCAAGGTCCATCCCGATGTCCGGGTGCTCGACGAGGGCGGCAGCATGCTGCACGACCGGATCGACGCCGCGCGGCGGGCGGGTGCCACAGCGCTGATCTGTTTCGCGCTGCCCCGGCATCCGAAGGAGGTCGTGGACGCCCTCGCGTATGCGCAGGAACAGGGGCTGACCGTGGTGTCGGTCGCCGATTCGGCGTTCGCTCCGGTGGCCAAGCACAGTGACCTGCTGATCCCGGCCGCCGTCGGCACCGGGCTCGCCTTCGACACGGCGTGTGCACCCATGCTGCTGGGCCGGGTGCTGCTGGAGGCGATGTGCGACGACCTGCCCGATGCGCAGGCGCGGTTGGAGGAGTTCGACGCGCGGGCGGTGGCGCGGGGGCTGTTCGTCGAGTGACGGGTCGCGGCGACTGCCTGATGGGGATCACGTACTGAGCGCGGCCCCACCGACCTCGACGATTCTCAGGTATCGCTCATTTACGGCTATTAATCTCCGGGCCAAGAAGGATCAGAAAGAGCTGCGGAGAGGGGTACGGACGTGGGGCGCGGAGCGCAGTCGTTGGCGAGGGTGGCCGTGATCGTACGGGCCGGAGCCGCACTGCTGTGGTGGCCGGGGCTGCTTGCCGCAGCGATCGGCGCACTGGTGCCCGGGCTCACCGGACGCCGGATCGGGCTGCTGGCCGGAGCGGCGCTGTTCCTGGTCACCGCGGCCTCGGTGGCGCTCGTACGCGGTCGGCGGTACGCGGAACTGGCCAGGGGCGCCACCCGCGCCGGGCGGTCCGACTTTCTCCAGGACCGGGCCGTGACCGTACGCAACTGGCGACGCGGGCACCGGTGGTGGCTGCTCGGGGCGTTCTGCACGGCGGTGGCGAGCGCGTTCCTGATGCCCGCGGCCGGCGGGATGGTGCTCGCGGGCGCGGGGGCCGGGCTCTGGATCAAGGCCGTCAGGATCGGGCAGCGTGAGCGCCGGGACGACACCCTGTATTGGGTGCGGACCGACTGGGTGGAGCGCGGACGGCCCGCGGGCAAGCGGGTGAAGGGGTATCGGACGACCGGGCCGATGGCGGGTGACGCCGCGCCCGGCGGGGCGCGGCGTCGGCGCTGAGGCCGCCGGGTCAGACCTCCAGCTCGGCCTCGATCCGCTTCAGCTGGTGGCGGGCCATCGCCAGGTTGGCGCGGCCCTTGTCCAGCACCAGGTACAGGAAAAGGCCGTTGCTGCCGCGGGCCTGGAGCAGCCGGATCAGGTGGTACTGCCCGCCGAGTGTGATCAGGATGTCCTCGATCTCGTCCTGGAGGCCCAGGTGCTCCATCGTGCGGAGCTTGGCGCGTACGACATCGGTGTTGCCCGCGGCCGCGACCTCCAGGTTGAAGTCCTTGCCGCCGCCGAGGGTGCCCAGCGCCATTCCGCTGGTGTAGTCGACGAGGGCGACACCGAGGGTGCCCTCGATGGACGTCATCGCTTCCTTCAGTGACGCTTCGGTGTTCGCCATGAGTGCTCGTTTCCTTTCCTGGCCGGCCGGGACGACCGGATCCGTGGGTTGTTTCCGGGGTATGTGGTGTTACGTGCGGTGAGGCAGCGGTCCGGGCTGTACGGGGCGCTGCTCGGGGGCGTGGGCCGGGTGCGTCGGCTGTGCGGCGCGTTCCAGCGCGGTGTCGACCAGTTCGCCGATGCGGGTGCCTGCCCGGCGGCCCTCCAGATGGAGCCTGCCGACGTTGATCCGGTCCTCGGCCAGCAGTGTGAGGACGGCCGAGGAGCCTGCGGCGTACGTCGCGATGTAGCCGGTCTCGCCCCGTACGAGAAGTTCACGGAAGCCGCCCCGGCCGGTCGCGTCCGCCATCCGGATCGCGACGCCGAGCGCGGCCGCGGTCAGTGCGGCGACGCCCTCCGCCTCCACGCCCGGGGTGTCATGGGCCAGGACGAGACCGTCGGTGCTGGCCGCCAGGGCGCCGGAGAGGAGCGGGACCCGGGCCCGTAACCGCTGGAGCTCGGCCAGGACGTCCTGTACTTCGGCCTCCGGCACCATCAGCTGTCTCCTCCCGGCACGCTGTCTGAGCGCGCGTATCACAGGGCCTCCAATGCGTCTCGGAGCCGGCGCAGCAGGGCGACGTCGGGGTCGGCCGTGACCCCGGGAAGCGCGACCCGGCCGGGGGCGGTCGCGGCCTGCAGCTCCCGTACCGCTTCGACCAGTCCGGCCGCGGCCAGGCGCCGCAGATCGACCAGTACGTGGAACGCCGGCCTGCCCAGCTCCTGGGCGATGTCCGATGCGGTACGCACCCCGTCCACGAGATCGAGCACGCGGCGCCGGCCCGGCGGAACGGGTGCGTCGACGGGACGGGCCGTCCGTACGAGCGGCGCGCTGTCGCCCGCCGCGTCGGGCCAGATCCGCTCCAGCAACTCCCGGCGCCGGAGCGTCTCGCGCTGCACGGCATCGACGGGGACGGGGCGGACGGGGCCGATCCAATGGGAGACCCCGTAGCGGAAGCGGGCCGGGGTCCGGGTGGGGGCGAGCGCGAAGAACGCCGCGTCGTACAGCGCGCCGAGGTGGCACAGCTCCAGCGCCCCGCCCGGCACCCGCCCGCTGTCCACCAGGTAGCGGCCGACCCGCTGCCCGGCGCCCGCCCTGGCGACCGCCTCCCACCAGCCGTCGCGGTGCAGGGCGCCGCCGGCGGTGAGCAGGACGTCTATACCGGGCGTCGCCGGGCTCTCGGCGTGCACCACCTGGCCCTCGGCGAGATAGAGGGTGCCGCGGTCGCGCATCAGGGCGCCGGTGGCGCGTTCGTCGGCGAGGCGCTGCAGCATGGGGGAGAGGGCCGTGACCGGGGCGGGGGCGGTTCTCATGCAAGGACCAGCCGCTCGGCCGTCTCGCCCAGCCGTATCCGGGCGAGGGCCAGATTGCCCTCCGCGCGGTCGAGCCACAGATGGACGAAGACGCTGCTGTCGAAGGCCGTCTCGACGAAACGGAGGATGTGGTACCCGGCGCGGGTGGTGACGATGACGTCCTCCACCGGCGGCGGCGCTCCCGCAACGGCCTTTTCCGGTAACGCGGTTGACGGTCCCGTGGCCTCCAGTGCGAAGGCCGGCTGCTCGGCCGCCATCCTCGCGACCTCGGCCGTCTCCGCAGCGGTGGCCTCGTGATCGCCGTTGGGCGATTCGCCGATGGTGCCGAGGGCGAGGCCGCTCGTCCAGTCGACCACCGCGGCGCCGCGGGCGCCGGGCAGCCTCATGACTTCGAGCAGGCACTCGTCGATTCCGGGCACGCGCACTCCCCTCCCGACGTGGCGTACGGCTGTGACCCAGAGGCTACGCAACGTGCTCGACCCAGGTGGGGGTTCTGGCATTTTCCATGGGTACATGCGTAAGGGATCTTCAAAGCGTGTGCTGGAGGTGTGCCGGGGCGCCCCGCGCGCGGGGCGCCCCGGGGGCTGTTCGTCCAGCCGTCGGCGCGGAGCTGTTGACTGCGAGTATTCAGGCCATCAGGATGTGAATAGAAGATTTACAAGTTGCGAGGAGGCATCGCCATGTCAGGACCCCGCCCCGTACGGGCACCGCGCGGTACGGAACTGAGCGCCCTGGGATGGCAGCAGGAGGCCGCCCTGCGCATGCTGCAGAACAACCTCGACCCCGAGGTCGCCGAGCACCCCGACAAGCTCGTCGTCTACGGCGGCACCGGCAAGGCGGCCCGCGACTGGCGCTCGTTCGACGCGATGGTGCGCACGCTGCGGACGCTCAAGCAGGACGAGACGATGCTCGTCCAGTCCGGGCGTCCGGTCGGCGTCATGCAGACGCACGAGTGGGCGCCGCGCGTACTGATCGCCAACTCCAACCTGGTGGGTGACTGGGCGAACTGGGAGGAGTTCCGTCGCCTGGAGGCGCTCGGGCTCACCATGTACGGCCAGATGACCGCCGGATCGTGGATCTACATCGGCACGCAGGGCATCCTGCAGGGCACGTACGAGACGTTCGCCGCCGTCGCGGCGAAGAAGTTCAACGGGACGCTGGCCGGCACGATCACCCTGACCGCCGGACTCGGCGGCATGGGCGGCGCCCAGCCGCTCGCCGTGACCATGAACGACGGTGTCGCGATCTGTATCGACTGCGACCCGCGCGCCATCGAGCGCCGGATCGAGCACCGCTACCTGGACGTGCGCGCCGACTCCCTGGAGCACGCGCTCCAGCTGGCCACCGAGGCCCGGGACGCCCGCAAGCCGCTCTCCATCGGTCTGCTGGGCAACGCGGCGGAGCTGCTGCCGCGGATGCTCGCCGAGGGTGCACCGATCGACATCGTCACCGACCAGACCAGCGCGCACGACCCGCTCTCGTACCTTCCGCTCGGTGTCGACTTCGATGACATGGCCTCGTACGCCGCCGAGAAGCCCGCCGACTTCACCCAGCGCGCGCGGGAGTCGATGGCCAAGCACGTCGAGGCGATGGTCGGCTTCATGGACGCCGGGGCCGAGGTCTTCGACTACGGAAACTCGATCCGTGGCGAGGCTCAACTCGCCGGGTATGCAAGGGCCTTCGACTTCCCGGGCTTCGTTCCCGCCTACATCAGGCCGCTCTTCTGCGAGGGCAAGGGCCCGTTCCGCTGGGCGGCGCTCTCCGGTGAGGCGTCCGACATCCACAAGACCGACAAGGCGATGCTCGAACTCTTCCCGGAGAACGAGTCCCTGCACCGCTGGATCAAGATGGCCGGTGAACGCGTCCACTTCCAGGGACTGCCCGCCCGGATCTGCTGGCTCGGTTACGGCGAGCGCGACCGGGCCGGCGAGCGGTTCAACGACATGGTGGCCTCCGGCGAGCTGGCCGCTCCGCTGGCCATCGGGCGCGACCACCTGGACTGCGGCTCCGTGGCCTCCCCGTACCGGGAGACCGAGGCCATGCTCGACGGGTCCGACGCGATCGCCGACTGGCCGCTGCTGAACGCCATGGTCAATGTGGCGTCGGGGGCCTCCTGGGTCTCCATCCACCACGGCGGCGGCGTCGGGATGGGGCGCTCCATCCACGCCGGGCAGGTGACCGTCGCCGACGGTACGAAGCTGGCGGGCGAGAAGATCCGCCGGGTGCTCACCAACGACCCGGGCATGGGCGTCATCCGGCACGTCGACGCCGGGTACGACATCGCGGAGTCCGTCGCCGCGGACAAGGGCGTGCGCGTACCGATGACGGAGGGGCAGTGACCCGGGAGAACGGCGGTGGGGCAGTGACCCGGGAGAGGGACGGGGGCGGGGGCGACGCACCGTCGTTCCAGGCCATGTGGCGGGAGCTCCTGCCGGTCGGCCGGCATCAGGACAGCGGGGGCTACCGCCGCTACGCCTGGACCGGGGCCGATGCCGACTGCCGTGCCTGGTTCCGGGCGCAGGCCGAGGCGCGCGGGCTCACCTACGAGGTCGACCGGAACGGCAATCAGTGGGCCTGGCTCGGTGACCCCCTCGCGGGGGATGCCGTAGTCACCGGATCGCATCTCGACTCCGTACCGGACGGCGGCGCCTTCGACGGGCCGCTCGGTGTGGTCTCCTCCTTCGCCGCACTCGATGAACTTCGCCGCAGGGGAGCGGAGTTCACCCGGCCGCTGGCCATCAGCAACTTCGGTGACGAGGAGGGGGCCCGCTTCGGGCTCGCCTGTGTGGGCTCCCGGCTCGCCGCCGGACAGCTGACCGTCGAGGCGGCACACCGGCTCCGCGACGGTGACGGCATCACCCTGCCGCAGGCCATGGAGGCGGCCGGATACGACCCCGACGCCATCGGCCCCGACCCCGAACGGCTCGCCCGAATCGGTGCGTTCGTCGAGCTCCATGTCGAGCAGGGGCGCGCCCTCGACCTCACCGGTGACCCGGTCGGCATCGCTTCCGCGATCTGGCCGCACGGGCGCTGGAGGTTCGACTTCCGGGGCGAGGCCAACCACGCGGGCACCACCCGGCTGGTCGACCGGCGCGACCCGATGCTCACGTACGCCGAGACGGTGCTGGCCGCCCGCCGCGAGGCGGAGCTCGCCGGAGCCGTCGCCACCTTCGGCAAGATCAGCGTCGAGCCGAACGGTGTCAACGCCATCCCCTCCCTCGTCCGCGGCTGGCTCGACTCCCGCGCCGCCGACCAGGACCGCCTCGACGCCGTGGTCGGCGGCATCGAGCGGGCCGCCCGGGAACACGCCGAGCGGGCCGGGATCGACCTCGATGTCGTGCGGGAGTCCTTCACGCCCGTAGTGGAGTTCGAGCACGCCCTGCGTGACGAGCTCGGAAAGATCCTGACGGGCCGGGCCGACGCCGATCGCGCCGTACCCGTCCTCGGCACCGGCGCCGGACACGACGCGGGTATTTTGTCCGCTTCAGTCCCTACCGCCATGCTGTTCGTACGGAACCCCACCGGGATCTCGCACTCGCCGGCCGAGCACGCCGCCGAGGACGACTGCGTGGCCGGGGTGATCGCTCTCGCCGATGTACTGGAAGGTCTCGCGTGCAGCTGACAACGGAACCGACGGGCAGGCCCGTCACCGTGACGTACTGGTTGTCCCACGCCTGGCTCGGCACCCATGTCGAGCCGGGCGTCGCCCTGGACGTGTCCGGCGGGATCGTCGCGGGCGTCCGCACCGGCGTCGCCACCCCGCCGCCGGGCGCCATCGTGCTGCGCGGGCTCACCCTTCCCGGGCTCGCCAACACCCACTCGCACGCCTTTCACCGCGCCCTGCGCTCCACCGTCCAGGTCGGCTCCGGCACCTTCTGGACGTGGCGCGAGACCATGTACCAGATCGCCTCCCGGCTCACCCCCGATTCGTACTACGACCTCGCCCGTGCCGTGTATGCCGAAATGGCTCTGGCCGGTATCACCGCGGTCGGCGAATTCCACTATCTGCACCACGCTCCGGGCGGCACCCCGTACAACAACCCGAACGCGATGGGCGAGGCACTGATCGCGGCGGCGGGCGAGGCCGGTATCCGGATCACGCTGCTGGACACCGCCTATCTCTCCGCCGGATTCGGCCGGCGCCCCACCCAGTACCAGGAGCCCGACCAGCACCAGCTGCGCTTCTCCGACACCACCGCGGACGCCTGGGCCGAACGCGCCTCCCTCCTCAAGGGCAGTGACCACGCACTGATCGGCGCGGCCATCCACTCCGTACGCGCCGTCCCCGCCGCGCAGCTCGCCACCGTGGCCGCCTGGGCCGAGGCGCGGCAGGCACCGCTCCATGTCCACCTCTCCGAACAGACCGCGGAGAACGACGCCTGCCTCGCCGCCCACGGCTGCACGCCCACCCGGCTCCTCGCCGACCACGGGGTCCTCGGCCCGCGCACCACCGGCATCCACAACACCCACCTCACCGGCGAGGACATCACGCTCCTCGGCTCCTCGGCGACCGGCACCTGCATGTGCCCCACCACGGAACGCGACCTCGCCGACGGAATCGGTCCGGCCGCCGCCCTCCAGCGCGCCGGCTCTCCGCTCTCCCTCGGCAGCGACAGCCATGCCGTGATCGACCTGTTCGAAGAGGCCCGGGCGATGGAGCTCAACGAGCGGCTGCGCACCCGGGCGCGCGGCCACTGGACGGCGGCCGCCCTGCTGCGCGCCGCGACCGTCGACGGACATGCCGCGCTCGGCCGGCCCCGGGCGGGCATCATCGAACCCGGTGCCCCCGCCGATCTGGCGACCGTTGCCCTGGACTCCGTCAGAACTGCGGGGCCGGTGCCCCGGCTTGCTGCCGAAGCAGCCGTATTCGCCGCCTCCGCAGCTGATGTGCGGCACACGGTTGTGGCAGGCCGGCACATCGTCCGTGACGGGCAGCACACGCTGGTCGAGGACGTCCCCGCGGCGCTCGCCTCGGCCATCGGCGCACTGCACCGCTGAGCGCACCGCCCCGGATACCGTCGATCCGGAGACCGCCGTGCGGGGCGCGCTGACCGGCGCCCCGCAGGCCCACCGACGGGCCGCCCCGCAAACCGATACACAAGGAGAGCAGTCTCCCGATGACGACGACCGCCATCACCAACATCGCCAGTCTGGTCACCAACGACCCCTCCCTCCGCGTGGATTCCCCCCTGGGTCTGATCCGGGACGCGGCCGTCGTCATCGAGGGCGACCGGGTCGTCTGGACCGGTGAGTCAAGCAAAGCACCCGCCACTGACAACGCCGTCGACGCGGGCGGCCGGGCGGCGATCCCCGGCTTCGTCGACTCCCACTCCCACCTCCTGTTCGCGGGCGACCGCACCGAGGAGTTCAACGCCCGGATGTCCGGCCGCCCCTACAGCGCGGGCGGTATCAGGACCACGGTCGCCGCCACCCGCGCCGCCACCGACGACGAACTCTCCGCCAACGTCGCCCGCTACCTCGCCGAGGCGCTGCGCCAGGGCACCACCACCTTCGAGACCAAGTCCGGCTACGGCCTCACCGTCGAGGACGAGGCCCGCGCCCTGCGCATCGCGGCTCAGCACACCGAAGAGGTCACCTACCTCGGTGCCCACATCGTCTCCCCGGACTACGCCGACGACCCGGCCGGCTACGTCGACCTGGTCACCGGAGCGATGCTCGACGCCTGTGCCCCGTACGCGCGTTGGGTCGACGTCTTCTGCGAGAAGGGCGCCTTCGACGGCGACCAGGCCCGCGCCATCCTCACCGCCGGCCGCGCCAAGGGCCTGCACCCCCGTGTCCACGCCAACCAGCTGGGCCACGGCCCCGGGGTCCAGCTCGCCGTCGAACTCGACGCCGCGTCCGCCGACCACTGCACCCACCTCACCGATGCGGACGTCGACGCCCTGGCGCAGGGCAACACCGTCGCCACCCTGCTTCCCGGTGCCGAGTTCTCCACCCGCGCCAAGTGGCCGGACGCCCGCCGCATCCTCGACGCGGGCGCCACTGTCGCGCTCTCCACCGACTGCAACCCGGGCTCGTCGTTCACGTCCTCCATGCCCTTCTGCATCGCCCTCGCCGTACGCGACATGGGCATGACCCCGGACGAAGCCCTCTGGTCCGCCACCGCGGGCGGCGCGGCGGCCCTGCGCCGTACGGACATCGGCCGCATCACCCCCGGCGCCCGCGCCGACCTGGTCCTCCTCGACGCACCCAGCCATGTCCACCTCGCCTACCGGCCGGGCGTCCCGCTGGTCCACGCGGTCTGGCAGCACGGCGAGCGCGTCGTCTGAGCGCCGGCCGACACAGCACGGCGTCTGCGGCAAGACGTCCATGACATGGCGTCAAATATGCGGAAGGACCCGCCCTTTGCCGGGCAGGTCCTTCCGCAAGGGGCTCGCGGTGCGCCGTGCGGGTGTTCCGCGGGCGCGCGATATGCCCGCTCACTCCTCCAGCGTCAGGCCCTTGCGGAGCTTGACCAGCGTGCGGGAGAGCAGTCGCGACACATGCATCTGGGAGATGCCCAGTTCCTCACCGATCTCCGACTGCGTCATATTGGCGACGAACCGGAGCGAGAGGATGGTGCGGTCGCGGCCCGGCAGCGAGGCGATCAGAGGCTTCAGGGACTCGACGTACTCGATGCCTTCGAGTCCGTGGTCCTCGTAACCGATACGGTCCGCCAGCGCGCTTTCGTGCTCGTCCTCCTCGGGCTTGGCGTCCAGCGAACTCGCGGTGTACGCGTTGCTCGCGGCCATGCCCTCGACGACCTCGTCGTTGGTGATGCCGAGGCGGTCGGCGAGCTCGCCCACAGTGGGTGAACGATCCAGCTTCTGGGCGAGCTCGTCGCCCGCCTTGGCCAGGTCGAGCCGCAGCTCCTGCAGTCGGCGCGGTACGCGCACGGACCAACTGGTGTCGCGGAAGAAGCGCTTGATCTCGCCGACGATGGTCGGCATCGCGAACGTCGGGAACTCCACGCCCCGGCTGAGCTCGAAGCGGTCGATCGCCTTGATCAGGCCGATGGTGCCGACCTGGATGATGTCCTCCATCGGTTCGCTGCGGGAGCGGAACCGGGAGGCGGCGAACTTGACCAGGGCCAGGTTCAGTTCGACGAGCGTATTGCGGACGTACGAGTACTGGTGGGTGCCCTCTTCGAGGGATTCGAGCCGCGCAAAGAGCGTCTTCGACAGGGCCCTGGCGTCCAGCGGCCCCACTTCGTCGTAGGGCGGGATCTCGGGAAGTCCTTCGAGACCGTCGGTGACGCCGTAGTTGTCGACGCTGTCGACGGCGGTGCTGCTGGTGTTGCTGTGCGTGCCGTCTCCGGCGTTCGCGGCAGGGGAGTCCGAGTGGGTCGGTCCCTGAGGACATGCTGACGTCGCGTCGTGGGTACGCGGTCCGTCGAGCCGGGGTGACATGATCGCCTCCATCGTTCTCGGCATATGGCTGCCGATGCCCATACGTGTTTCCTGCGGTGAAGCGGCGCCTCCAAAGCCGGCCGTGTTTTGGGTGTCCCCCTACCCTTACCCGGTTCGGACGGGCACTTACAAGCTCTAAATAGGCGCATATGTCCGGTTCGTTGGGGTCTTCGGGTACCACGTGGCGTACGGAACGCGTACTGTTTCAAGAACGTCAGCGACGGCTACAACGAATCTGCGCACGCTGAGACGCAGGCAGTGACGACGACGAAGAGGGACGGGCATGGACCGCGGGACGGTCGGCAGTGCGAACCGGGGTCGGCTTCAGGTCGAGGCCCGTACCGAGGGGCGCAGCGAGGTCGTGACGCCGGTGGGTGAGCTGGATCACCACACGGCGGATCTGCTGCGGGAACCCCTGGAGAGCGCGGTCGAGCAAGGGCGAGTACGCCTGGTGGTCGACTGCTCGCGGCTCGAATTCTGTGATTCCACCGGGCTCAATGTGCTGCTCGGTGCCCGCCTCAAGGCGGAGGCGGCCGGGGGAGGGGTCCATTTGGCCGGAATGCTGCCGGTGGTGGCGCGGGTCTTCGAGATCACCGGGGCCGAGGCGGTCTTCACCGTCCACGACTCCCTGGAAGCGGCCCTGGACGCATGATCGTGGCGCGTTTCGCGGCCCCGGGTACCTCATGTGTTGCCCGTGTCACGCGATCCGCGTAGACGAAGCGGGTGTTGTCACGATTCGGCCGGGCAGGAGACATCCGGTGGAGTCGTGGGCGGCCCGCGCACTCTGTATCTGTACTTGTAACTGTTCAATGGCGACATGGTGAATCGGTGAGGTGAAGCGCTGATGAGCACCACCCGGCAGCATCCGCCGGGCGACCTCGGCCGCGAGCCGGAGGACGCCGGCGTGGGCGCACGCGCGGACGCGGGCGCCGGCGCGGCCTCCCCCGAGACGGTCGAGCGGCAGTGGCGCACGTTGTCGCTGCGGGGAGTCGGCGGCATCGTGCCGACGGCCCGCGACTTCGCCCGCCAGGCGCTTCACGACTGGGGCTGGCTCCCTGCGACGAGCGCCGACGGACGGGCCGCCGCCGAGGACGTCCTGCTGGTCGTCTCCGAGTTGGTCACCAACGCCTGTCTGCACGCGGACGGTCCCGAGGAACTGCGTATCGCCTGCACGGCGAAGGTGCTGCGGGTGGAGGTCGTCGACGGGGGTGCGGGACAGCCCGCGCCGCGCACCCCGCACCGGGCCGGCCGGCCCGGCGGGCACGGCATGTTCATCGTGCAGCGGCTCTGCCTGGACTGGGGTGTCCTGCGAGTGGCGGGCAGAGCAGGCAAAACCGTCTGGGCGGAGCTGGCCGCCCCCGCGTAGTTGCTGGTTCGGGACATGGGGGCGCATGGCCCCGCATTTGCACCTTTGAGGAGCGCGCCGGATCGGCGCGCTCTTTGTCTTCCCTCCACAAGGCCCCGGGCGTACCTTGAGCGCCGATCTGATGTGTCGTCAGTAACTTGCGTCGGTGAGAGACGGCGCGCGGCGACTTCCGGCATGAGGGGAACTCGAGGTGTCCTACCAGAAGCGAACAGCTCTCGCGCTGGCGTCCGCGCTGGCGGGCACGGTGGTGCTGATGGCCGCGCCCGCCGCCCACGCAACGGTCGTGGACGTCGACTACCAGTGCAAGACCCCGATCGGGGACAAGAGCGCCGTGTCTCCCATCGACATCAAGAGCGTCAAGAGCGGCGGCGGCTACAAGCTCACGATGTCCTTCCAGAAGGGCGTCTCGTCCAGCCCCGTCGAGCTGGGCAAGGGTGCGATGAGCCCCAGCGCGGTCATCAAGGTGGGGGGCGCGGACTCGGGCCAGGTCCAGGTCTCCGGTGCGCCGAACTCCGCCGCCATCCCCGCCAACACCCCCATCAAGATCAGTGACTTGTCGGGTACGTACACCCCGAAGAAGAGCGGCAAGGTCGACTTCACCGCCGGTGTGCTGACCATCAAGGCGCTGGGTACGACCACGACCTGCACCCCCTCCAACAATCCGGGGCCGGCGCTCCAGCTCGATGTGACGGCCGCGGGCAACGCGCAGAGCACCCCGGACAACGGCGGGCAGCTGCCGAAGACCGGTCCGCTCGACTCGGCCGTGGCGCTCGGCACGCTCGGCGGCACGGTGCTGCTGACCGGTGCGGCCGGGGTGCTCTGGCTGACCAGGCGCGGGCAGGGGGCCGTGCGCCGATAGGGCGTTTCCTCCGGATCGGGCCGGATCCGGAAGGAAGGCCCCGGCCCCACGATCCCGCCGCCGTCACGCACCAGGGAGCTGCCCATGCCGTCGCCGACCGGTCACGCCGCCCGACTCGCCCTCGCCGTACTGCTGTTCACCTTCGCCATGACTCCGGTGGCCGGCGCCGCGGTCCGGACGCCGACGCCCGCGAGCACCGCGTCATGGACGGCGCAGCCCGCGGTGAGCGGTCCCGGCACAGCCGGCGGCAGACCGTACTTCTATCTGGAGGGCCCGCCCGGCACCGTTCTCCAGGACCGGCTCTCCGTCACCAACTCCAGTACGGCCCCGGTCACCGTGCGGCTGCGCGGCGCCGACGCGTACAACGCCGAGGACGGCGACTTCGCGGTACGCGGTGGCAAGGGCTTCACCGGGACCGGCGCCTGGCTGCGGACCGCCGCCGAGGTGACCGTGCCGGCCCGAACCCGCGCCGATGTGCCGTTCTCCGTCACGGTGCCGACGGGCGCGACGCCCGGCGACCACCCCGGTGCGATCGTCGTGCAGAGCGGCGACCGCTCGGTGGGCGTACGGGTCCAACTGCGGGTCGGCGGGCCGACGCTGGCCGCGCTCACCGTCGAGGACGTCACCGTGTCCGGGCAGACCATCCACTACACGCTGGTCAACCGCGGCAATACGGCGCTGGCCCCGCGGATCGCCGTCGGCGCCGACGGAGTGTTCGGGACACTGCTGCGGCGCGAGGCGCGCACGCTGCCGGTGGAGCTGCTGCCCGGACAGCGCGTCAGGCTCAGCGAACCGTGGCGGGATGCCCCGGCCCTCGACTCGGTGACCGTACGGCTGCGCGTCACGGCGGCGGGCGGCGCGCACAGCGAGGCGACGGCCCGTGCGGCCTTCGTCCCGTGGGCGTCGGTGACCGGCGGCGCACTGCTGTTCCTGGCCGCCGTTGCCGCGGGCGCGTACGCGTACCGGGTCCGGCGCTCACGCAGACGGCCACCGGACGACGACAGGCCCGGACAGTCCTCGGGCGATCAACGGCATGCGGAGAGAAGGCACTTGGTGAAGGCGGGAGCGGAATCGTGACTGGACAGGCCGGACCGGCATCACTCCGGAGCGGCAGCCACCGGTGGGCGGCCGCGCTGCTCGGCGCCCTGCTGCCCGCCCTGCTGATGCTCTCCGCGACCGGCGCCGACGCGGCGGGTGCGAGGGCCGCGGACGCGAAGCCCGTGGTCACCCTCTCCAAGCAGCAGGCGGGCAAGGGGGGTGACATCACCGTCAAGGGCAGCGGCTGGCGCCCGAACACGCTGCTGATGATGCTGATCTGCGGACAGTCCACGCCGGACCGGGGCGTGATCGGCGGCACCAACTCCTGCGCCAATGCAGAGGGCCGTGCCGTCACCACCGGAACCGAGGGCGACTTCAGCAAGAAGATGCCGATCGCCGAGCCGCCCGCACCCTGCCCCTGCGTGGTGCATGTCGCCACCGTCACCGGGGAACAGGCCACCGCCGACGCCGTGTTCGTCGTCGCCGGCCACCCGGTCGCCGCGCTGCCGAAGGAGAGCGAGGGGGGCAGGCTCGCGGTGCTGGCCACCACCCGGCTCGAGGGCGACAGCGGAATCCTCACCTGGTTCGGCGCCCCGCCCTCCCGGCAACTGGTCTTCACCGTGGGCAACCTCGGCTCCGCTCCCGTCAAGGACCCGGTCTTCCGGATCGGCACCTCGCACGGCGTCTTCGCCCCGCAGTGGGAGGAGCGGCAGTGGCGCGGCACCATCGAGTCCGGCCGCAAGGCGCAGATCAAGCTGCCGGTCGAACTGACGGCGGGCGCCCACGGTGACTACCAGGTCTCGCTGAAGTACGGCAGCAAGGTGCTGGCCGAGCAGCCGTGGGGGGTCGGACGCCCCTGGGGAGTCACGCTCTTCTGGATCCTGCTGTGCGTCGTCGTACCGGCCGCCGTGTTCCGGATCGGCATGGCGATCGTCGACAAAGTGCGTCCTCGCACCTCGCGCACCCCGGTCCGCGCCGGGCGCCACCACCATCCACAACTGGCCGATGTGACCGCCAGGCTCCCGAAGCTGCGCCGCGCACCGGCGCCCGCTGAGAGCCCCGCGGCAGCGCCCACCACCACGGCAGCGCTGCCATGGTTCACACCCGATTCCGCACCGTCAGAGAACAGACCGACGACGAAGGGACATTCGTGAGTACGCAACGCAGGACGGTCGCGGCGGGAGTCGCGATGATGCTCGGCGGCGCGGGCATGCTGCTGGCCGCGAGCCCGGCCCAGGCCGCCGACATCTCGTACAAGACGGAGTGCATTCCCCCGCCCATCTCCGGGCTGCCGCCCGTGCAGGGCACCACCAAGGCGCAGCTGACCGCGCCGGCCGAGGCGAAGGTCGGGGACACCGTCGAGGTGGTGTGGAAGACGGTCGAGGCCGCTTCCAAGAACCCCGACGTCCTCGACCTGGAGAAGGACACGGTCAAGCCGACCGGCACCATCAAGGTGGGCGGCGCGGCCACGGGCACCCTGCAGATGGAAGGGCCGCGGCAGAACCCGCCGATCCCCAAGAACAGCGCCATGGTGCTGCCCGACATGAAGGGCACACTGAAGCTGGAGAAGGCCGGTGAGATCACGCTGACACCGGACGCCTACAACATCAACGTCTCCAAGCCGATCTCCACGGACACCAAGTGCACCCCGAAGGAGACGGTGCAGCCGGGCGCGACCATCAAGGTCACGGACGGCGGCGGATCCACGACCGCGGGCGGCACGACCACCGGCACGACCACCGGTTCGACCACCGCGGGCGGTACGACGACCGCGGGCGGTACGACCACCGGTTCCACGACCGCGGGTGGCACGACGACCACGGGCGGTACGACCACCGGTTCCACCACCGCGGGCGGCACGACGACCACGGGCGGCACCACCTCGGGCTCCGGCGGCGGCCAGACCGACTTCCCCGGCAAGGAGGTCTCGGTCAACTTCGCCTGTACGTCCCCGGGACCGCCCGGCATCGCCTCCAAGGTGACGATCAACGCGAAGAAGAGCGGCGGGAGTTACGCGCTCACGGTCAAGACGGCCAAGGGCGTGATGGACAGCCCCGCCGCGCTGCCCGCCGGTGCGCTCAAGCCGTCCATGGACGTCGTCATCGGCGGCGCCGACAAGGGCTCGGTGAAGGTCACCGGACCCGCCAACGCCGAACCGCTGGAGCAGGGCAAGCCGGTCGATCTGTCCGACATGACCGGCACCTACAAGCCGGGCGCGTCCGGGAAATCCACGCTCAGCCCCGGCGCCCTGACGATCGATGTCACCCTGGGCTCCTCGAAGATCAACATCCCCTGCAAGGTCAAGGGTTCGGTGACCCCGTCGCTCGAACTCGACACCACAGCCCAGCAGGGCGGCGCCTCCGGAGGAACCACCAAGGGCTCCACGGGCTCCACGGGCTCCACGGCAGGCGGCACGGACTCCGGCGGCGGACTGGCCGCCACCGGGGCCGAGGACAACGGCACCCTGCGCGCACTCGGCCTGGTCGCGGGGACTGCGATCCTGCTGGGCGGCGCCGTGTTCACCTTCACCCCGTGGCGCAGGCTGCGCGGCACCAGGTGAGCTGAGTTCCGTACGGATGCACGCGAAGGGCGGCTGCACCGACGTGTCGGTGCAGCCGCCCTTCGTACAGCCGGGTTGGGTGCGTCAGCGCACGTCGCCCATGAGCTGCTTGACCTTGCCGCGGTACATGAAGACCGCGGCACCCGCGGCAACGGCGAGGACGGCCTCAAGTGTGACCACGCCGGTGCCGTTGAGCTCCACACCCGCGATGGAGAGCAGACCCGTGACGCAGTCACCGGCAGTGACGGCCAGGAACCAGACACCCATCATCTGGCTGGCGTACTTGGCCGGAGCCATCTTCGTGGTGACGGAGAGACCCACCGGGGACAGGGTCAGCTCGGCGACCGTCTGGACGAAGTAGATCGCGACCAGCCACATCGCGGCAGCCTTGTGGCCGTCGGTCGCGATCGTCAGCGGCATCAGGAAGAGGAAGAACGACGCGCCGACCAGCACCAGGCCGGAGCTGAACTTCACGATGGTGCTGGGCTCCTTGCCGCGGCGGTTCAGCGCCAGCCAGAAGGCGGCGAAGAGCGGGGCCAGCGCCATGATCAGGACCGGGTTGACCGACTGGTACCAGGAGACCGGGAAGTCCCAGCCGAAGACACTGTTGTCGGCCGAGGTCTTGGCGAAGATCGCGACCGTCGAACCGCCCTGGTCGTAGATCATCCAGAAGACGGCGGCGGCGACGAAGAACCAGATGTAGCCGGACATCTTCGACTGCTCGGTGGCGCTGAGCTCCTTGTCGCGCTTGATGCGCGCCAGGACGACGACCGGGATGGCCAGGCCCGCGATGGTGATGGGGACCAGGATCCACTTGAGCGTGTAGACGCCGGTGACGACCGTGATGGTGTAGAAGACGGCCGCGACGGCCAGCCAGATCAGGCCCTTGCGCAGCGTGCTCGCCCGCTCGGCGGCGGACAGCGGCTTCGGGACGACGAGGCTGCGCTCGTTCAGGTGGCGGGTGCCCATCAGGAACTGGGCGAGGCCCAGCCCCATGCCGACCGCGGCGAGCGCGAAGCCCAGGTGCCAGTTGACGCTCTCACCGATGGTGCCGATGATCAGCGGCGCCGCGAAGGCACCCACGTTGATGCCCATGTAGAAGACCGTGAAGCCACCGTCGCGGCGCGGGTCGTCCGGGCCGTCGTAGAGGTGGCCGACCATCGTCGAGATGTTGGACTTCAGCAGACCGGAGCCGATGGCCACCAGCCCGAGACCGGCGAAGAAGGTGCCCTGTGAGGGCAGTGCCAGCGCCAGGTGGCCGGTCATGATGACCGCACCGGCGATGGCGACGGTCTTGCGGGGACCCCAGACACGGTCGCCGAACCAGCCGCCGGGCATGGCGAGCAGGTAGACCAGCGACACGTAGACCGAGTAGATCGCCGTGGCCGTGGCCGGATTCATGTGAAGCCCGTTGGGGGCTATCAAGTAGAGGGGGAGCAGAGCCCTCATGCCGTAGTAGCTGAAACGCTCCCACATCTCGGTCATGAAGAGAGTGGCCAGGCCGCGGGGGTGGCCGAAGAAGGTCTTCTCGGATCCAGAAGTACTGGCCGGGTCCTTCGTCAGGCTGGACGCCATGGTCGATCCTTGCTTGCTCGGGACGCGACGCCTCGTGAGCGTTTCGCGCCCGGTGGGGGGAGGCCGGCACCGGCACGGCCATGCCCCACCCCAACGCCTCACAGGGGATTCGTCCTGACCGCCGGACTCATCGAGGAGCCGACCGAAGAAGACGGGGACCGACCGCATCGGGATCCACGCCCGGTGCGCATCCTCAGCGCTCCGGGCCCGGCCACAGGTCATTCACTGAATTCACGACTGGCGGGCACCAGCCGGCAGAACAAAAAGACCCTCGGCGCTAAAAGCTGCCCAAGGGTCCTTGAGTAGTGCAACAGGCGTCGAGCAACCATACGACACGACACTGCCGGATATGAATGGACTTGAGAGATGGATCACAGGTCGCGGTGGAGCCGCACTCCCATATTCGAAGGCCCCTCTCCGCTTTCCTCGTGGACCCGCAGGGCTTTTTGATCACCTCACAGCATCCGCTCCGCGCGGACTACCATCACTCCATGACCCGTGTACTGCTCGCCGAGGACGACGCATCCATCTCGGAGCCGCTGGCCCGCGCCCTGCGTCGGGAGGGTTACGAGGTCGAGGTCCGCGAAGACGGTCCGACCGCTCTCGACGCCGGCCTCCAGGGCGGAATCGACCTGGTCGTACTCGACCTGGGCCTGCCCGGGATGGACGGCCTCGAAGTTGCCCGCAGGCTCCGTGCCGAAGGCCACACCGCGCCGATCCTGGTGCTGACCGCCCGCGCCGACGAGGTGGACACGGTCGTCGGCCTGGACGCGGGCGCCGACGACTACGTCACCAAGCCCTTCCGCCTGGCCGAACTGCTCGCCCGCGTCCGGGCCCTGCTGCGCCGCGGCGCCACCGAGCCCGCCCCGCAGCCCGCCACCCACGGCGTCAGGATCGACGTCGAGTCGCACCGGGCCTGGATGGGCGACGAGGAACTCCAGCTCACCGCCAAGGAGTTCGACCTGCTGCGGGTCCTGGTCCGCGACGCCGGCCGGGTCGTCACCCGTGACCAGCTGATGCGCGAGGTCTGGGACACCACCTGGTGGTCGTCGACCAAGACCCTCGACATGCACATCTCCTGGCTCCGCAAGAAGCTCGGGGACGACGCGGCCAACCCCCGCTACATCGCGACCGTACGGGGCGTCGGCTTCCGCTTCGAGAAGAGCTGACGTACAGAAGCACTCATGCGCCGCAGACTGATCAACTCCACGCTCGCCGTGGTGCTCGTGGTGATCGCCGTCTTCGGCGTCTCCCTCGTCATCGTCGAGAGCCGCACCATCAGCAACAGCGCCCAGGAGAGCGTCGACTCCGAGGCGCTGCGGCTGATCAGCGTCGTCGAGAGCAGGCTCCTGGAGGCGGAGCGGATCAATCCCGCGCTGCTGGCCGAACAGATCTCCACCAAGCGCTACGCACTGGTCGAGATCCCCGGACGCGCCCCCCTCGAAGTCGGTACGCGCCCCACCGGCAGGGTGATCAGCGGCACGGCCGAGGGGGAGCACGGTGAGCGCGTCACCGTCGAGGAGTCCAGCTCCGCCGTCACCAGTGAGGTCGGCCACACCCTGATGATCATCGGCGCGGTGGCGCTGCTGGCCATCGTCTCGGCCGTGCTCCTCGCCGTACGCCAGGCCAACAAACTTGCCTCGCCGCTGACGGACCTCGCCGAGACCGCCGAACGCCTGGGCTCCGGCGATCCGCGCCCGCGCCACAAGCGGTACGGAGTGCCGGAGCTGGACCGGGTCGCCGACGTCCTGGACTCCTCCGCCGAGCGGATCGCCCGGATGCTGACCGCGGAACGCCGGCTGGCCGCCGACGCCTCGCACCAGCTCCGTACGCCGCTGACCGCGCTCTCCATGCGGATCGAGGAGATCTCGGTCACCGACGACCCGGACACGGTGAAGGAGGAGGCGAACATCGCCCTCACCCAGGTCGAGCGGCTCACCGATGTGGTGGAGCGGCTGCTGACCAACGCCCGCGATCCGCGTACCGGCTCCGCCGTCGTCTTCGATCTCGACGAGGTCGTCAAGCAGCAGATCGAGGAGTGGCGCCCGGCCTACCGGGGCGAGGGCCGCGCCATCGTCTGCTCCGGGAAGCAGGGGCTGCGGGCCGTCGGTACGCCGGGCGCGGTCGCCCAGGTGCTGGCTGCACTGATCGAGAACTCACTGATGCACGGCGGCGGTACGGTCGCGCTGCGCACCCGGGTCACCGGCAATCAGGCGGTGATCGAGGTCACGGACGAGGGCCCGGGCGTGCCGCCCGACCTCGGCGCCAGGATCTTCGAGCGGACGATCAGCGGCCGCAACTCCACCGGCATCGGCCTCGCGGTCGCCAGGGACCTCGCGGAGGCGGACGGCGGCCGCCTCGAACTGCTCCAGCAGCAGCCACCGGTCTTCGCCCTGTTCCTCAGCCGGGTGGCCCTGAACAGACAGGAACCGGAACGCCCGGTGCGGTGAGCGTGTGCGGTGGGTGGCTACCGCCGCACCGAATCCGCCTCGACCTGCGGCATCTGCTCCGTACGTCCCTGCTTCAGGAACCCCTCCGCGCTCAGCACGGTCTCCTTCGCGGGCAGCGCCTTGAATACCCACGTCCGGTAGGACCAGAAACGGAACATCGTCGCGATGCCGATCCCGAGGATCTTGAAGACATTGCTCTGGAACGGGCTGTTCCACCCGAACCCGTACGTCGCCACGTACAGCACACCGGTCTCGATGACCGCACCCACCGCGCTGAACAGCAGGAACAGCGTCAGCTCCCGGGTCCGCCCGGTCTTGTCACGGTCCCGGTACGTCCAGTAGCGGAAGCCGACGTAGTTGAAGAGGACGGCGACGAACGTGCCCAGCAGACCTGCCCGCACCACCTGAAGGTCCGTGGTGCGCCAGAGGACGTTGGATACCGCGATATTGACGACCAGGCCGAGTGCGCCGACCGCGCCGAACTTGGCGACTTCCCGGGCCAGCAGATCCAGCCGGGTTCGCAGTGCGCCCCGTTCGCTCATCGTGATCGCTCAGCCCGTCTGTCGGATACGTCAACCCAGTCATGCTATCCAGCCCGTCTATGAGTTGCCTGTGGATGTCCTGTCAGGCGTGGCGATGCTGTGACGTGCCCGACCCGGCGGGGCGGGCGGAGGGCATCGTCGGGCGGCCCCCGGAGCGGCGGATACCCTGGAGGAGTGACGTTCCCGGTAGTCGGTATGGTCGGCGGCGGTCAGCTCGCCCGTATGACCCACGAGGCGGGTATCCCCCTCGGCATCAAGTTCAAGCTCCTCAGTGACACCCCCCAGGACTCGGCGGCCCAGGTGGTGAGCGAAGTCGTCGTCGGCGACTATCGCGACCTGGACACGCTGCGTGCCTTCGCGCGCGGCTGTGACGTGATCACCTTCGATCACGAGCATGTACCGACCGAACACCTGCGGGCCCTGGAGGCGGACGGCATTCCCGTACGCCCCGGACCCGATGCGCTGGTGCACGCCCAGGACAAGGGGGTGATGCGCGCGAAGCTCACCGAGGTCGGCGCACCCTGCCCCCGCCACCGCATCGTGAAGGACCCGGCCGACGTCGCGGCGTTCGCGGAAGAGGTCGGGGGCTTCCCCGTCATCCTCAAGACGGTCCGCGGCGGCTACGACGGCAAGGGCGTCTGGGTGGTCCGCTCCGAGGCGGACGCGGCCGACCCCTTCCGGGCCGGTGTCGCGGTCCTCGCCGAGGAAAAGGTCGACTTCGTACGGGAGCTGGCGGCCAATATCGTCCGCTCGCCGCACGGCCAGGCCGTCGCGTACCCGGTCGTCGAGTCGATCCAGGTCGACGGGGTCTGCGACACGGTCATAGCCCCGGCCCCGGAGCTGGACGAGCGGCTCGCGGGCGAGGCTCAGCAGCTCGCTCTCCGTATCGCCTCCGAGCTCGGCGTCGTCGGCCATCTCGCCGTCGAACTCTTCGAGACCCGTGGACCCGACGGGAAGCCCGGCATCCTGGTCAACGAGCTCGCGATGCGCCCGCACAACTCCGGGCACTGGACCCAGGACGGCGCGATCACCTCGCAGTTCGCCAACCACGTCCGGGCCGTCCTCGACCTCCCGCTCGGCGACCCGCGCCCACGCGCCACCTGGACGGTCATGTCCAATGTGCTCGGCGGCGACTACCCGGACATGTACCAGGCGTATCTGCACTGCATGGCCCGCGACCCGCAGCTCAAGATCCACATGTACGGCAAGGACGTGAAGCCCGGCCGCAAGGTCGGACACGTCAACACCTACGGCGACGACCTGGCGGACGTGCGAGACCGAGCCCGTCATGCAGCTGACTACCTCAGAGGAACGATCACCGAATGACTTCCCCCGCCTCCGCCGCGCCGGTCGTCGGCATCGTCATGGGCTCGGACTCCGACTGGCCCGTCATGGAAGCAGCGGCCAAGGCCCTCGACGAGTTCGAGATCCCCTACGAGGTCGACGTCGTCTCCGCCCACCGCATGCCGCGCGAAATGATCGCGTACGGCGAGCAGGCGGCGGACCGCGGCCTCAAGGCGATCATCGCGGGCGCGGGCGGCGCCGCCCACCTGCCCGGCATGCTCGCCTCCGTCACCCCCCTGCCCGTCATCGGCGTCCCGGTCCCGCTGAAGTACCTGGACGGCATGGACAGCCTGCTCTCCATCGTGCAGATGCCCGCCGGTGTCCCCGTCGCCACCGTCTCGGTCGGCGGCGCACGCAACGCGGGCCTGCTCGCCGCGCGTATCCTCGCCGCCCACGACAGTGAGCTGCAGGCCCGCATGGCCGAGTTCCTGCAGGAGCTGAACGACCAGGCGACGGAGAAGGGCAAGCGGCTGCGCAGCAAGGTCGAGGGCAGCGACTCCTTCGGCTTCGGGAAGTAGGCCCCGTGGACCAGCTGAAGCGGGCCGCGGAACTCCTCGCCGAGTACCCCGTCGTCGACGGTCACAACGATCTGCCGTGGGCGCTGCGCGAACAGGTCGGCTACGACCTGGACGCCCGCGACATCGCCACCGACCAGTCGGCCCATCTGCACACCGACATCCCGCGGCTGCGCGCGGGCGGCGTCGGCGCCCAGTTCTGGTCCGTCTACGTACGGTCCGACATGGCGGGCGACGAAGCCGTCAGCGCCACCCTCGAACAGATCGACGTGGTCACCGAGCTGCTGGAGCGCCACCCCGCGGACCTGCGGCGCGCCCTGACCGCCGACGACATGGAGACGGCCCGCGCCGAGGGCCGTATCGCCTCCCTGATGGGCGCCGAGGGCGGCCACTCCATCAACAACTCGCTGGGCACCCTGCGCGCGCTGCACGCCCTGGGCGTCCGCTACATGACGCTCACCCACAACGACAACATCGCGTGGGCGGACTCGGCGACCGACGAGCCGGGCGTCGGTGGTCTCTCGCCCTTCGGCCACGAGGTCGTACGGGAGATGAACCGCACCGGCATGCTGGTCGACCTCTCCCACGTGGCGGCCACCACGATGCGCGACGCGCTCGACACCTCCACCGCGCCGGTGATCTTCTCGCACTCCTCGTCGCGCGCGATCTGCGACCACCCGCGCAACATCCCCGACGACGTCCTCGGCCGGCTCCCGGCCAACGGCGGCATCGCCATGGCGACCTTCGTGCCGAAGTTCGTCCTCCCGGCAGCCGTCGCCTGGACCCATGCCGCGGACGAGAACATGCGCGCCCACGGCCTGCACCACCTCGACACCACCGCGCAGGCCATGAAGATCCACGCAGCCTTCGAAGCGGCCAACCCGCGCCCGATGGCCACCGTGGCGACGATCGCCGACCACCTCGACCACATGCGCGAGGTCGCCGGGATCGACCACATCGGCATCGGCGGCGACTACGACGGCACCGCCTTCCTCCCGGAGGGCCTCAGGGACGTCGCGGGCTACCCGAACCTGATCGCGGAGCTGCTCGGCCGGAGCTGGTCCACCGCCGATCTCGCCAAGCTCACCTGGCAGAACGCGGTACGGGTGCTGCGCGACGCCGAGGACGTCGCACGCGAGCTGAGCACGCACCGGGCCCCGTCCCACGCCACGATCGGGCAGCTGGACGACCGGGCCGGCTGAGCCGGAGCTGTCGCGTGCGGGGCACCCCCAGGGGTGCCCCGCACGTTTTCTAACCCGCGCACAGACAGAACGGGTGCCCCGCAGCCCGGCGGGACGCCGCCGCTGGTGCTCCATGTCGGTGTGCGGCGCCCGCGCCAAAATGCGCACCTACCGCGCGAAGCGCGGCTGAGACCGGTCCGAAGACCGGATACGTCAGGCCTTCGGGCGCCCCATCGCCCGGTACGTCCAGCCGGCCTCGCGCCACAGTTCGCTGTCGAGCGCGTTGCGGCCGTCCAGGATGATCCGGCGGGACGCGACCTCGCCGAGCGCCGCCGGGTCCAGCTCACGGAACTCGCGCCACTCCGTCAGATGCAGCACCACATCCGCGCCGCGCACCGCGTCCAGCGCCGAGTCCGCGTAACCGAGGGTCGGGAAGAGTCGCCGGGCGTTGTCCATGCCCTTCGGGTCGAAGACCGTGACCTGGCCGCCCTGCAGATGTATCTGCCCGGCCACGTTCAGCGCCGGCGAGTCCCGTACGTCGTCCGAGTCCGGCTTGAACGTCGCACCCAGGACCGCCACCCGCTTGCCGAGGAACGAATCGCCGCCCACGGCCTCCCGGGCCAGCTCCACCATGTGGCCGCGGCGCCGCATGTTGATCGAGTCGACCTCGCGGAGGAAGGTCAGCGCCTGGTCCGCGCCCAGCTCACCGGCGCGCGCCATGAAGGCCCGGATGTCCTTCGGCAGACAGCCGCCGCCGAAGCCGATCCCGGCCCGCAGGAACTTGGACCCGATCCGCTCGTCGTGCCCGATCGCCTCGGCCAGCTTCTTCACATCGCCGTCGGCGGCCTCGCAGACCTCGGCCATGGCGTTGATGAACGAGATCTTCGTGGCCAGGAAGGAATTGGCCGCGGTCTTCACCAGCTCGGCGGTCGGGAAGTCCGTCACCACGAACGGCGACCCCTCGGCGACCGGCACCGCGTACACCTCGCGCAGCAGCTTCTCGGCCCGCTCGCTCGCCACGCCGACGACGATCCGGTCCGGGTGCAGGGTGTCCTTCACGGCGAAGCCCTCGCGCAGGAACTCCGGGTTCCAGGCAAGCTCCGCTTCCGCACCCACCGGCGCCAGCTCCGCCAGCCTCGCCGCGAGCCGGGCCGCCGAACCCACCGGCACGGTCGACTTCCCGACGACCAGGGCGGGCCGGGTCAGATGCGGTGCCAGTGACTCGAAGGCGCTGTCGACGTAGCTCATGTCGCAGGCGTACTCGCCGTGCTTCTGCGGAGTGTTCACGCAGACGAAGTGCACATCGCCGAAGGCCGCCACCTCTTCCCACGAGGTGGTGAACCGCAGCCGTCCGGTGGCTCCCTCGATGCCCTCCACATGCTTGCGGAGCAGTTCTTCGAGGCCCGGCTCGTACATCGGGACCTTGCCGGCGCTCAGCATCTCGATCTTCTCGGGCACGACATCGAGGCCGAGCACTTCGAAGCCCAGTTCCGCCATGGCCGCGGCGTGGGTGGCGCCGAGATAGCCGGTGCCGATCACAGTGATCCTGAGGGCCATGTAGTGCTCCTGGGAGATGCGGACGGACGTGCGGTGAACGAGCATAGTCGTGCCTGTGGAGGCCCGGTTTGAGGCTGCCTGCGCAGCTTCTCCCACCCCTGTCGCGAAGCTCACGCACGCATTGCATAGGCCATCGCGGGAGCGGAGCTCTAAAATCGGGTTACTTAACGGTAGTTAGCGTCTTTGGGGAGTGAGCGTCTTGGCGGGTTCCACCGATTTCGACCTGTACCGTCCGGCCGAGGAGCACGAGATGCTCCGCGAGACGGTGCGCGCGCTCGCCGAGGCGAAGATCGCCCCGTACGCGGCAGCGGTCGACGAGGAGGCGCGCTTCCCGCAGGAGGCGCTGGACGCCCTGACTGCCGCGGACCTGCACGCGGTGCACGTACCCGAGGAGTACGGCGGCGCGGGCGCCGACGCCCTCGCCACGGTCATTGTGATCGAGGAGGTGGCCCGCGTCTGCGCCTCCTCCTCCCTGATCCCTGCCGTGAACAAGCTCGGCTCGCTCCCCGTCGTCCTCTCCGGCTCCGAGGACCTGAAGAAGAAGTACCTGGGCCCGCTCGCCAAGGGCGACGGCATGTTCTCGTACTGCCTCTCCGAGCCCGACGCGGGTTCCGACGCGGCAGGCATGAAGACCAGGGCCGTGCGCGACGGCGACTTCTGGGTGCTCAACGGTGTGAAGCGCTGGATCACCAACGCGGGCGTCTCCGAGTACTACACGGTCATGGCCGTCACCGACCCGACCAAGCGCTCCAAGGGCATCTCCGCCTTCGTCGTCGAGAAGTCGGACGAGGGTGTCTCCTTCGGCGCCCCGGAGAAGAAGCTCGGCATCAAGGGCTCCCCGACCCGCGAGGTCTACTTCGACAACGTCCGTATCCCCGCCGACCGCATCATCGGCGAGGAGGGCACCGGCTTCGCCACCGCGATGAAGACCCTGGACCACACCCGCATCACGATCGCGGCCCAGGCCCTCGGTATCGCCCAGGGCGCCCTCGACTACGCCAAGGGCTACGTCCAGGAGCGCAAGCAGTTCGGCAAGCCGATCGGCGACTTCCAGGGCGTCCAGTTCATGCTCGCCGACATGGCCATGAAGCTGGAGGCGGCCCGCCAGCTCACCTACTCGGCCGCGGCCAAGTCCGAGCGCCTCGACGGCGACCTCACCTTCTTCGGCGCCGCGGCCAAGTGCTTCGCCTCCGACGCCGCGATGGAGATCACCACGGACGCGGTCCAGCTGCTCGGCGGCTACGGCTACACGCGGGACTACCCGGTGGAGCGGATGATGCGCGACGCGAAGATCACGCAGATCTACGAGGGCACGAACCAGGTCCAGCGCATCGTCATGGCGCGGAACCTGCCGTAACGGTTATTGCCTGCACACGTTCTGGCCCCCGGTGGCACACCGGGGGCCAGACGTGTGCAGGCAGCCAAGAGACCGCGCGAGATGAGTCAGCCGGGCCGCAGACAGCGGGCTTCCGGGCCCGTGAGCCAGTGCAGGTGGTCGACCAGCCGGCCGACTGTCCTTGTGTCGCGCTCAACCCAGCCATAAATGTTGACGGGAGACGACGTCATCGCCGGTGTCGCTGCTTGCGTTGCGTGAACTATTCGCTGTGACGTGACGAGGAACGTCCGTAGGGTTCGTGCATGGCAGACGAGAGTGAGCGGGCCGTTCAAGCGGCCATTGAGGCAGAGATGCGGCTTCTCGACCCTGACGTGCGTGCTTCGTCGGCCCTGGTCTCGGAGCTCCTGGACCCGGAGTTCCTCGAGATCGGAGCGTCGGGGCGGCGCTGGGACGCGACGTCGATTCTCACGGTGACGAGTGACGGTTCGGTGGCCCCGGAAGCTCCGGTCAAGGTCAGCGATATGTCGGGGGCCGTACTCGCTCCCGGCATCGTTCATCTGACGTACTTCGCCGACCACAGCGGGCGCCGAGCATGGCGGAGCTCCGTGTGGCGTCTGACGGAAGCGGGCTGGCGCATGTACTTCCACCAGGGCACTTTGACGAGCTGAGCGATCAGTGGCTGCCGGGTCTCTTTACCTGGGCCCGGGGCTTCCGGACGGGCACAAACCCGGAGCGGAGTTACAGCGTCGAGCGTTGCTCCTCGAAGAGCTCATCGACGCATGAGGCAGTGGGGGCATGGAGGAGCCAGCGGGTCAGATGTCCATGTCGTCGCAGTCCGTGATGCGGTCGCGGGCCTCGTCGGGTACGTGGAGGCCGGTCTGAGCGAGGAGAAGCAGGACGCCCAAGGCCTTACCGCACCGATGGCTGCTGGTGACTGGCCCAGTATTCGCCGGCGGTGATGCCGAGCAGCACGACGTCGTGGTGGCTACCGGCGAAGAATTCGTGCTGGCGGAGCCGCCCCTCCTCGACGAAGCCCAGCTTGCGGTAGAGGGCGAGGGAGGCGTCGTTGAATGCGTGGACCTCCACTTCGCACTTGTTGTAGCGCTGCTCGGCGAACATGTAGGTGAGGACCAGTTCAGTGGCCTCGGCCGCGTATCCCTTGCGGCGGTGATCGCGGGTGATCACGATGCCCATCCTGAACCGTCCTGCACGGCTGTCGGTCTCTGCGACGGTCACAGAACCCGCGAACACACGATCAGCCAGCCCCTCGATGACCAGGCGGAATGCTTCACCGCCCGGCGGACGCCCAGCACGCTCTGCAGTCCAGGAACGAAAACTCTCGTCAGAACGTGGAGGCTCAACCAGGTCGGTGTTGCGGACATCGACCGTATTCTGGGCCAGGTCTCGAAAGCCTTCCCAGTCTTCCGGCTCGACACCCCGCAGACGTAGCTTCCCACCAGTCCACATGTCCCTCATGGCTCCCACCCCTTCGATCGAGTGCAGGCGCTGTCACCCCTGCACTTCAAACGCAACACGGTATCGGTGGGACGCGATCGTGTATTGAGTGGGCTCTGCTCGGAAGCCACCACCAGTGGGCGCCGGTCAGGGCGGGCAGGTCAGTTCGCCCTGCGTGATTGGCTTTGCTATCGCTCAGATGTCCTGGCCTGACGTTTCTGCTTCGGTGGCCTGGCAGCGGTTGGAGTCGGTGCCGGCCCGCGTCCTGCTCCGGCCCTCGGACGTGCGGGGAGCCGTGAACGGTATGCGGGCCTGCGGGCAGGAGGGGCGAAGCCACCGTGAGCCACCGGGGCGGGGCTACTCCTCGGCGAAGAGTTCCTCGGCGGTAGCGGCGGTGGCGGCGCGGTTGAGCCACTGGTGCAGGAGCTGAGGGTCGTCGCAGCTGGTGATCTTCTCGCGGGTCTCGTCGGTGATGGCGATACCGCGCACGTCGAGGATGAGTAGGAGTCCTTCGGCTCGGCCTTGGGCTCGGCCTTCTGCGCGGCCTTCGTCCCGGATTTCTTCCGAGAGGGGCGACTTGTAGAAAGAAAGGTCCACGGCCACCAGGTTCCTCCACTGTTGTGCGGCCGGGCGGTCGCCCAGGCCCTGTGCGATGAGTTCGACGATGGGGTCGGCGATGGTTTCCGGTGTGTCCCGCAGTGCGGCGGACAGTGTTTTCAGTATGGCACCGACGTCCGGATTGTCGGCGTGTGTGATGGCGGCCAGGGTGGCGAGTGCGAGGTCTTTGCGGGCCTCGGCCACATCGGTGATGACGGGCATGTTGTGCGGGCCGGCGACGAGGGGGTTCAGCGCGAGTGTCTGCCATTGGCGGAGGCCGATGGAGATGGGGCGTGCGGCCCATTCGGCTGTGGCTCGGTCCTGGCAGACGACCAGCAGCAGGATGGGCAGCCTGTATCTGTTGTTGAGGTAGGCGACGTAATACGGCCAGCTGGCGGTTTTGCGTGGGTCCTTCTTGCCCTGGGCTTCGATGGCGAGGAGGAAGGGCCCGTCGTGCTCTGTTTCGATGCGCAGGAGGGTGTCTACCCGGCGTTCGAGGGGCCGGGTTTCGGTGAGGTCGGTGGGCAGGGCGGTCGCTGAGGAGGGTGGCGGGATGTCGACTCCGAGTACTTCGGAGACGCGGGAGAAGAGGCCGGGGTACTCCTGGAAGATGCGGTGCATTGCCTCGTGGGGCGAGCTGACCATGTACGTCCGTTCGGGTTGGGTGGCGTTTCGGTCAGGCGGCTGTGTGCAGTTCGGTGCGGCAGTCGCGGCAGTGGCCGGGGTGGCGGGAGCGGAAGGCGCGGTCGCAGTGGTCGCAGTTCTGGAGGGGGATGGCGACGACGCTGCGGTGTGCGGGTGCGAGGTCCTGGGCTCCGGGCAGCGGGGGCGGCAGGAGTGTCGTGATCCGGTGGCGGAGGAGCTTGGCCGGTTGTTTGAGGGGAGCCGGGAGGTCGGTGGTGAGGGCGTGGCGGATGGTGTCGGGGTGGGCGTCGCGTTCGAGCCAGGTGGCGACACCGGGGGTGAGGGTGTGGATGTCGTCCTCGGAGAGGGTGAGTTGGGGTGTGTGGCGGCGCAGGTCGGCGAGGAGTGCGGCTGCGGTGCGGTGGAGTTCCGGGGTGGGTGAATGCGGCTGGGGAAGCGGCGGGGGTGGTGCCTTGCGTGCGGTGGGGGCTGGTACGAGGACGGGGGCGGGTGTCGGCTGCGGTGTGGGCACGGGTCGTGGTGTGGGTACGGGTCGTGGTGCGGCTGCCGGTTGTGGTGCGGGCGGTTGTGGTGCCTGGGTGGGCTCCGGTTCGGGCGTGGGCTCGCGTGGCGGTGGTGGGGGCAGCGGGGCTGCCGGTGTGCTGGGCCTGGTTCGTGGCTGAGGTGTGGTGATGGCGGCCGGGTCGGTGCCGGGCTGGTTGTAGGAGATGGTGCGGGTGACGATGCGGCCGTTGGGGAGGCGTACGCGGCTGCGGTGGAGGTAGCCGGTGGCTTCGAGTTCGCGCAGGGCGGCAGCGATGCGGGTCTCGCTCTCGGGGAAGCGGTCGGCGAGGTGTTTGATGCCGATCTTGGCTCCGGCGGGAAGCGACTGGATGTGCACGGCAAGGCCGATTGCGACGAGGGAGAGTCCGCGGTGCTGGGCGAGGTGGTTGCCGATGACCGTGAAGCCTGCGGCATGCCGGAAGTTGATGTGGATGACACCGGATGACGGTGTGTCGCCCCCGGATGCGGGGGACGGGGCGCACGGGGGCGCGGTAATCTGCTGGGTATCCATCGGGAAGCTCCGAACTTCCTCGGTGGTCAGGCCCTCGGTCGAGATTGGCGTCTCGTCGGGGGCCGTCGCATGTCTGCAGTTGTCGCGGCGAGCATATGCCTGCCAACCCGTGTGAAATCCAGCTCAGTTGCCCTATGTCACCCGCGCGGGTGACGGGGGCCGGGGTGGGGTCGGGTTTGGGTGGGGAGGGTGATTTCCCCAGGTTCTTCAAAGCTTTATGTGTCGTGGGACGCGGCAACGTGGCTTACCGGGTCGTGGTTCTCCGCGACCCGGTGGAGACGGTCACGGTACGAGGCTGAGTTCGGCCCAGATCGTCTTGCGAGGGATGGGCCCGACGTCGATGCCCCAGCGGTCGGCGAGTGCCTCGACGATCAGCAGGCCGCGCCGTGTTTCCGCGTCGTCGGCGGGGACGGACACGCGGTGGTGAGCAGACGGGCGAGCCGCGCACCCCGGCGGGTGGGGGAGAGCGGCACGGTGAACTGCCGGGTGGGAGCGGAACGTTCGGTTCGGGTGATTTGTTGGTTCACGTCACTCAGCGTGGCCGTGCCTGCGTACCGTGAATAGCGACGAGCCCCGTATGTACGGCGATTGTCCCGTGCTTGTCCAGTGCTGTCCCGGCTGTCCGGGGTGACGTGCTGGGGACACCAGGGGTTGAGCAAGAACGGCATGCACGTCGGAAGTGGGGCACGGATGAGCGTGGATGGGACCGGTACGGAGTGCGGGGACGGCGGAGCGGACGAGCCCGGCTGGGACGTCGATCCCGACGACGAGTCGGGGGTTGCGGTGGTCGCTGCGGTGGGCCGCCAGATCAAGGCGTGGCGGGAGTCGGCGGGGCTGCGGGCCGGCGAGTTCGGGGCTGCGATCGGGTACGGGGAGGACCTGGTCTACAAGGTGGAGAGCGGGCGCCGCATCCCCCGGCCCGAGTTCCTGGACCGGGCGGACGAAGTGCTCGGCGCGGGCGGGAAGCTCGCTGCGATGAAACGGGATGTGGCGGAGGTCCGGTACCCGAAGAAGGTTCGGGAACTGGCGAAGATGGAGGAGCGGGCGGTCGAACTGCTGGCGTATGGCGACCACAACCTGCATGGGCTGTTGCAGACGGACGACTACGCGCGGGCGCTCTTCGAGATGCGCCAGCCTGCGTATGAGCAGGATGAGATCGAACGGGCGGTTGCGGCCCGTGGGGCCAGGCGGTCCATCTTTGAGCGGGTGCCCGCCCCGGCGATGAGCTTTGTGCAGGAAGAGGTAACACTACGCCGCCCACTCGGAGGCAGAATGGTGCTTCGGCGACAGCTCGAACGTCTCTTGGAGGTTGGGCAGTTGCGTAACGTCGCGATCCAGGTCATGCCGACCGCACGCGAGGAGCACGCCGGAATGCAGGGGGAGACGCAGGTGCTGAAGTTCGGGGACGGAACGGCGGTGGGACGCTCGGAGGGGGCGTTCGCAGGCCGCGCGATCTCCGATCCGAAACAGCTCCGAATCCTTGAGCTGCGGTATGGCATGATCCGGGCCCAGGCTCTCACGCCAAGGGAGTCGCTGGCCTTCATCGAGCAAGTGCTGGGAGAAACATGATCCGCAAGGCATCTGCTGAGGGCGATTCCACGCTGGAGTGGTTCAAGAGCAGTTACAGCGACAGCAGTAACAGTAGCGAGTGCGTTGAGGTGGCGAGTGCCCCCGGCACGGTCCATGTCCGCGACTCAAAGAACGCTCAGGGCCCTCGCGTCGCCTTCGCGCCCGGTGCATGGGCGGACTTCGTCTCGTACGCCGCCGGGCACTGATCCCACACGCATTCGTGCCCCGAGCCCGGTTGTTGCCAGACCGGGGGCGCGAGCCCACGAAGACCGCCCCGCGACGGACGGGTGAGGCACCGTCAGCCACAGCGCGCAGCGGCGGGACGGGGGCCCGCATCTGATCGATGTGGCGGGCGCCATGGCGTACCTTCCCCTTCCATGACCGACATCACCGCACTCACCGGCCTGTTCACCGCGCCCGGTGCCGACGACGCCGAGGGCTGGGCCGACTCCGAGGCCGAGGAGAACATTCCGCAGCTCGCCCGCTACCGGTTCCTGCGCATGGTCTGGCAAGACATCGACGGCTGGAGTTCGGCGGCCCCCGACTGGGTCGAGGCCTACCGGAAGGACGGACTCGCGGGCGGCGCCGTCGAGCGGGCGCTGGCTCTCGGTCTGACCCCCGGCGACCTGGGGGAGATAGCCCGCGAGGTGGCGAAGGAGACCGCGTTCGGCCTTCTTTACGGACTGGCTGACCCGGCCGACGGCGACCTTCCGCCCGAGGTGGAGCAGCAGCTGCCCGGCTGGTGCCTGGCCGAGCTGACACCACAGGGCGAGCCCACAGGACGGATTCTGGACGCGCTGTACGAGGACCTGGACGAGGTCGAGCCGCAGGGGCCCGCGGGAGGCCTGCGATGACCGCGTTCGACGTGAGCGAGCGGCGGATCTGGGACGGGCGGGCCGAGAGCTACGCCCGGACCTTCGCGCGGCTGTGCGCCCATGCGGTGCCCGCACTGCTGGATGCTGCCGCGGTCGGGCCGGGCACGCGGATGCTCGATGTGGGGTGCGGTAGCGGCATCGTGACGGCGGCGGCCGTCGGGCGCGGTGCGCTCGTACGGGCCGTGGACGCCGAACCCGGAATGGTGGAGATGACCCGGCGTACCGCGCCAGGGGTCGATGTCCGGTGTGGGTCGCTTCCGCAACTCCCTTATGAAGACGGCGAGTTCGATGCCGTCGTGGCGAACTTCGTGCTCAATCATGTCGGCCGACCGCTGGACGCCCTGGCCGAGATGCGCCGGATCACGCGTCCCGGCGGCCGGGTCTCCGTCACCATCTGGCGGGCGCCGGGCGCCCCCGGTCAGGCGCTGATCGGGCGGGCCGTAGAGGCGGCGGGGCTGACCCGGCCCCAGTGGATGGCCACCGTCGATCCCGAGCACAACTTTCCGCGCACCCGGGAGGGGCTGGGCACGCTGCTGGAGACGGTCGGCCTCGGGGACGTACGGAGTGAGTCGCTGGCCTGGGACCACCGCGTCGGGGCGGAGGACTGGTGGGCCGGGCCGGCCGCCGGTGTGGCCGCGATCGGGCAGCTGGTCAACAGCCGGGGGCCGGCGGGGGTGGCCGCGGCCAAGCGGGAGTACGACGCGCTGTGCACCGAATTCGCGGCGGACGACGGCCGGTTGGCGCTCCCGCATGTGGCGTTGCTGGCCCGGGGGAGCAGGCCGGGAGGGTGATGGCGCGGCCGGGCCGGATCCCCCGGCCCGCGCCCGGCATGGAGCAGGGCCCGGACGGCGAACCGTCCGGGCCCTGCGTCCGTCTGTCGTCAGTTGTCGGAGACGGTGACCTTCTCGTCGTTGTTGAGCTGTTCCACCAGCTGCTTGACCTTGGCCTTGTCCCAGACCAGATTGCCACCGGTGGAGCCCGAGATCGGCATGTTCATCGACGTGCCGTCACCGCCGGTGACGCCCTTCATGGCGAAGAACATCTGCCCCAGGGACCAGAGCGACATGTCCTTGTCCACGATCAGGGTGTCCAGGCCGGCGCTCATCGTCGGGTACAGCTTGAACGGGTTGAGGATCGTGGACGCCGTCGCCGTCTGGCTCGCCAGCGCCGCGAGGAACTTCTGCTGGTTCTTCGTACGGTCCAGGTCGCTGCCCGCGAAGGCGTACCGGGTCCGCACGAAGGCGAGGGACTGCTCGCCGTTCAGCGTCTGCTTGCCCGCCTCGAAGTCGGCGCCGGACTTCTTGTCCTTGAACGCCTTGGGGATGTCCAGTTCCACCCCGCCGATCGCGTCCACGATCTTGGCGAAGCCGCCGAAGCCGATCTCGACGTAGTGGTCGATGTGGAGTCCGGTGTTGAACTCGACGGTACGGACGAGGAGTTCGGGCCCGTCCATGGCGTACGCGGCGTTCAGCTTGGTGTGCTGGCCGCGGGCCGGGTAGAGCTTGCCGGAGTCGGAGCCCTTGAACGAGGGGATCTCGACGTTCGAGTCACGCGGCAGGGAGATCAGCGTCGGCCCGTTCGATCCGTCGTGCAGGATCATCATGGAGTCGGTCCGCTTGCCCTCGGCGGAGCCGGTGTGGAGCTTCTTCTTGTCCTCGGCGGTCATGCCCGCGCGGCTGTCGGAACCGACGATCAGGTAGTTGGTGCCGTCGCCGCTTTCCGGCCGCTCGATGACCTTGGAGAGGTCCACCTCGCGCTTGAGCTTGGAGTCGGCCCAGAAGTACGTGCCGATGGAGACCGTGAGCACCACGACGACCAGGGACAGCGCGCCTATCTTTATCCGGCGGCCCCAGTCGGCCGCCGGGCGCCCCTGGGCGTAACCGCCGTTGCCCCGGCCGTCGCCGCCGTGACCGTTGCCCCGGCCGCCGCCGTTGCCACCGCCGCCGTAGACCTGGCCCGTGTTGTAACCGCTGTCGTACCCTGCGTTGCCGTCGTAGCCGCCGGAGTACTGCTGCTGCTCCGGCTGCCGCTGCCGGGGCGGTGCGGGGCGCTGCTGCGGCGGCGCGGGACGCCGCTGGACATGCCGCATCACACGGGCGCCCTCGGGCCGGTCGCTGTCGCTGCCCTGTCCGTAGCGGTTGCCGCTGCGGTTGTCGTCGGTCCAGCCCTCGGGCCAATCGTTCATGCGATCCAGTGTGCAGGCCGCGCGCCCTGCTATTACAGGGGGTGCGGGAAATCGCATCGGGGCTGTTGCGAAGCTGATGCATTGCTGCCGGGCGGAAGCCCCCGCATAAGGTGGACGGTATGACAGATCAGGCCCCGCGTCCCAAGTGCGATATTCCGGGCAAGCCGACCGCCGCTTCCCGGACCACCCTCAGCCACATCATGACCGGCAACGACACCAACCTGCTGGGTACGGTGCACGGTGGCGTGATCATGAAACTGGTCGACGACGCGGCGGGCGCCGTGGCCGGCCGGCACTCCGGCGGACCCGCGGTAACGGCCTCGATGGACGAGATGGTCTTCCTGGAGCCGGTCCGCGTGGGTGACCTTGTTCACGTCCGAGCCCAGGTGAACTGGACGGGCCGCTCCTCGATGGAGGTCGGCGTCCGGGTCATGGCCGAGCGGTGGAACGAATCCACCCCCGCCCAGCAGGTCGGCAGCGCGTATCTGGTGTTCGCCGCGGTCGACGCGGACGGCAAGCCCCGCCCCGTACCGCACGTGATACCGGAGACGGAGCGCGACAAGCGGCGCTACCAGGAGGCGCAGATCCGGCGCACCCACCGCCTCGCCCGTCGCCGCGCGATCAAGGAACTGCGCGAGAAGCGCGTGGCGGACGGCATCGAGGACTGAGCCCCGACGTACCCGCGGTCATGGGCAGACCACCTGGTCGCCCGTGACCGTACCGAACTTGCCCCGGTTCGTCTCCTCGGCCCGCACCCGCCGCACCTTCTCGAAGTCCGGGCCCGCCGTCACCTTCATCGTGGGGCCCTGCCCCCGCACCGCCCGTAGCTCGGCCCCGGGCAATGCCACGGCCAGGGACTTCGCGGACAGGTCCCAGCGCGGGTCGTAGGTGATCAGGGTGCGCTTGAGATCCTGCGGCTCCCCGTTCAGCGGGGCCCGCGTGGTGTTGAAGCCGGTGGCGTGCAGTGCGTCGTCGACCGTCTTGCCGAGCCCGTCCTTCGAGGTCCCGTTGTAGACCTGGACCCGGATCTGCCGCGGGGCGACACCGACCTTCGTCACGTCCTTCGGCTCCTCGGGCCGCACCGGGGCGAGCGGCCGGTCGTCGCGCAGTGCCTGGAAGAGCTTCTTCGACTTCCGCTCGTCCCACTTGACCGTGGTGCCGATGCCCTTGACCGGGTAGGCGACGTTCCCCATCGGTACGGAGGCGAACTCGGACGAGGCGGGGGAGAAGCCGCGCATCGCCTGGCCGAGTTCCAGCATCTGCTCCGTACCGAACCCCTTGTCGGCCCGGACCGACCTCAGCATCGTCGAGGCGACGTCCCGGAACTTCACCGGATTCAGCAGCACACCGCTGCGGGTCGCCTGCTTGATCAGCGAGGCGAGGAACTTCTGCTGGCGCTGCATCCGGCCCAGGTCGGAGGCCCCGTCGATATGCCGGGAGCGCACGTACTGGAGCGCCTGTCCGCCGTCCAGATCATGGGTGCCCGCGGGGAGAACGAGACCGGTGTACGAGTCCTTCAGCGGCAGGGCCGTACAGATCTGCACCCCGCCCAGGGTGTCCACCGTCTTCATGAAGCTGGTGAAGTCGACCTCCAGGTAGTGGTCGATCTTGATGCCGGTCATGTGCTCGACGGTCCGCACGGTCAGACCGGGCCCGCCCTCGGCGTAGGCGGCGTTCAGCTTCACCGGGTGGGCGGCGCGGATCCGGCCGGTGCTCCGGTCCTTGTGCTCGGGGATCACGGCATAGCTGTCCCGCGGCAGCGAGACGACACTCGCGCGCTCCTTGTCCGCCGACAGATGCACCAGCATGACCGTGTCGGTGCAGTTGCAGGGCACACCGCCCAGCCGGTATTTCTCCTTCTCCTCCCGGGTGATCCTGTCGCGGCCGTCGGTGCCCACGAGCAGCAGATTCGTGCCATAGCCGGCCCGGGGCCGGTTCTTCATGTCCTTGAACGGGTCGATCCGGTCGATCCCGGTCTCCAGGCTGGTCACCACCGCATGGCCGATGCCGCCGGCCCCGAGCACCAGCACGGAAATGCCGGTCACCACCCGCATGCCCCAGCGCGGCCGTCCGCCCTGCTTTCTGGACCTGCGCTGCGGCGGAACCGGGCGGGAGCGCGGCGAACGGGGGGAGGGGTGCGGCGTGGGCACGGGGGGAACCTCCGCGGTGCAAGGGGGACCGTTCGCACAGTAGGCCCATACGATCTGCAGCCCGCGAAGCAACCCGGTGGCGCGCGCCGGTGTCCCCCATTCGCGGTAACGTGGCGGCCGAATAACGCCGCCTGGTGGGGTGCGAACCCCCGGCGCCCCCGAGGACCACCCGAGGACCACCATGTCTGCCGCGCAGCATCCCGCCGTCTCCGTGATCATGCCGGTGCTCAACGAGGAACGCCATCTCAGGAACTCCGTCCGGCACATCCTGGAGCAGGAGTACGCAGGTGAGATGGAGGTGGTGATCGCGCTGGGCCCCTCCACGGACCGTACGGACGAGATCGCCGCGGAGCTGGTACGCGAGGACCCCCGGGTCCACACCGTCCCGAACCCGACCGGCCGCACTCCCGCCGCCCTCAACGCCGCGATCAAGGCCTCCCGCCACCCCATAGTCGTGCGGGTCGACGGTCACGGCATGCTCTCGCCGAACTACATCGCGACCGCCGTCCGCCTCCTGGAGGAGACCGGTGCGCAGAACGTCGGCGGCATCATGCACGCCGAGGGCGAGAACGCCTGGGAGGACGCCGTGGCCGCGGCCATGACGTCGAAGATCGGCGTCGGCAACGCGGCCTTCCACACCGGCGGCCAGGCAGGCCCTGCGGAGACCGTATATCTTGGAGTGTTCCGCCGTGAGGCCCTGGAGAAGGCGGACGGCTACAACGTGGAGTTCATCCGCGCCCAGGACTGGGAGCTGAACTTCCGCATCCGCGAGGCGGGCGGTCTGATCTGGTTCTCGCCCGAGCTGAAGGTGCAGTACCGGCCGCGGCCCTCCATCAAGGCGCTCGCCAAGCAGTACAAGGACTACGGCCGCTGGCGGCACGTCGTCGCCCGCTACCACTCCGGCTCGATCAATCTGCGCTACCTGGCGCCGCCCACCGCCGTCTGCGCGATCGCGGCGGGCATCGTGGTCGGTGCGGCCGTCACCCCGTGGGCCTTCGTTGTCCCCGCCGGGTACGTCGCGGCGATCGTCGCCGGGTCCGTCCCGGCCGGCAAGGGCCTGTCGCTGAAGGCGCGGGCACAGATCCCGGTGGCCCTCGCGACCATGCACATGTCGTGGGGGTACGGCTTCCTGACCAGCCCGCGCTCGCTGGCGAAGAAGGTCATCGCCAGCCGTCGCCCGGCTGTCACGGTGTAGGGGCAGCCGCCGACGCGGTGTGGGGGCCTTCCGATGTGCCGGAAGGCCCCCACAGTGCGTTGTGCCCGGTCCGGAGCTACCAGCCGAAGCCCGGCTGGATTTTCATGCAGGCCGTTTCGTCGTCGCCGTTCAGGGCGCGCGCGCTCTCCGGGGTCTTCTCCTTGGCCTTGGACGCGGGATAGTCCCCGCTCTCGCGCCAGTCGCCCCCCACGGTCAGCGTGATGCCCGAGACGTCGGTCGACTTCTTCACCGCCGTGAGCGGGATGCCGAGCGCCTTGGCGACGGCCTGGGCATTGCCCTCCATGTCCACGCTGGGGAAGAGCACCCCGGTGTGCGCCGTCGCATCGGTGTTCTGTGCGTCGACCGTGGCCTGGGTGAAGCCCTTCCCGTTCAGCAGCTCCTGGACCGCCGAGGCCCGGCCCTTGACCGGGTACTCGGTGTCGGTGCGGGTTCCGTTACGGACGCTGACCGGGATCTCGGCGATGGGCGCCGTGGCCTCCTTGGCGGCCGGGGCCTTGCGCTTGGACGCCTTGCCGTCGAGCGGGATGTCGTCGCGGACCATCTGGAACAGCTGATCGGCCTCGGCGGTGGGGAGCACCCGGCCCTCGTTCGGACCCGTTCCGAGGACGTTCGGCATCGTCGTCATCGTGATGCGCTTGGTGGGCACCTTCTTGAGCTCGCCCGCGAGGTCGTACAGCTTCGTGACGCTGCCGAGGCCCTTGTCGCCCTTGTCGACCGTCAGCGCGTCGGTCGCCGCCTCGGCGAGGCCCATCAGCTTGCCCGGGTCGGTGAGCTTGGTGCCCTTGCGCAGCTCACGGACCATCGAGTTCATGTACATGTGCTGGGCGTGGGTGCGGCCGAGGTCGGTGCCGTCCTCGAAGCCGTAGCGGGTCCGCAGCCACTGGAGGGCCTGCTTGCCCTTGACCTTGGTGGTGCCCTCCTCCAGCTTCAGCCCGGAGCCCTTGCCGGTGCTCGTGTGGGAGTAGACGTTGCCCTTGACACAGACCGGGACACCGCCGATCGCGTCGGCCATCGAGACCACACCGGCGAAGTCGATCATCATGAAGTGGTCGATGGTGATGCCGGTGAGCTCGTACCAGGTGGCCACGGTGCATCCGGGACCGCCGCGGCCGAGCGTCTCGTTGGTCATCGCCAGGCCCGTGGTCGCGGGGTAGACGTGCTTCGTCTTCGGGTCGGTGCACTTCGGGATCTTCAGCAGCGTGTCGCGCGGCATGCTGATCACCGACATGTTGCTGCGGTCGGCGGAGAGATGGAGCAGCATCTGCACATCGGCCAGCGGCGGCGCCCCGAAGGTGTTCTTGCCCCCGCCGAGCTTCTGGTTCTCCTTGGAGTTCCGCGCGTCCGAGCCGATGAGCAGGATGTTCATCGGGGTCTGACCGGCGGCATTGGCCTTGTGGTCGGCCATCTTCTTGTCGCCGAGCGTCAGGTCCTCCTTCTTGAGGTTCCCGTTGAGGTGCTCGTAATAGAGATATCCGGCGCCCGCGCCGCCGACTATGAGCAGCGCGAGAACCGCAGCGCCCCAGCGCAGCGCCCGGCGCTTGCCCTTCTTGCCGTGCCGCTTGGGGCCGCCGCGCCGATGGCCGCTGTCCGCCGGGGCGGACCGTCCGCCGGAGTCCGGACCCTTCTCCGGGGCGTCCTCGTAGACCCCGTCGTCCCGGCCGAGTTGGCCGGTGTGCCGGACGCGTGGTCGCGTCCCCTCCCCGGGTGTACTGCTCCGTCCCACCAGGACCCCCCTGCTGCTCAGACTCGTGGATTGGCGCAGTGACCCGGTGTCACTTGGCGCACTCTGCCTTGTCGGCGTTTGCCTGCTGAATACCGTCCGGCACCTTCGCCGGTCCCGTGATGGGAATGCCCGCGCCCTTGAAGTCGGCGCCCAGCGTCAGCACCATCGCCTGGAGCCCCTCGGCGTCCGTGGTGCCCTTCTTCATGGCGGAGCCGGGCAGGCCCATCATGGCGGCCAGCGCACGGGCCTGGTCCGCCTGGTTCGGCGCGTACTCCAGCGTCGTCTTGTCGATCTTCGCCGGGGCGTTGGCCTTGTTCGTGGACTTGAGCACGCCCTGGTTGTTCTGCAGCCAGGCCACGGTCGTCTGCGCGGCACCGGCGACCTTGCCGCCGTTGAACACATCGACACGTATCTCGGCCGCGGCGGCCTTGGGACCCTTGAGGAGCGCGTCCTGCTTGCTCTTCGCGGCCTTCTTCTGCGCCTTCACCTCGGTCAGCGAGGTGTCCTCACGCATCATGGCGAACAGCGGTTCGGCCTTGGCCGTGTCCAGCACGACCGTGGCCTTCACCTTCTCGGCCGGGTTGTCCATGACCGGCACCGTCGTGAAGGTGATGTTCTTGGTGTCGACCTTGCCGAGTTCCTGGGCCAGCGTGGCCAGCTTCGTCACCGAGCCGATGCCGGGGTCCACGGTGAGCGCCTTGGTCGCCGCGTCCGCCAGGCTGTACAGCTTGGTCGGGCTGGTCAGGGTGTCGTTCGACTGCATCTCCCGCATCATCGAGGCGAGGAACTGCTGCTGGACCTTGATCCGGTCCAGGTCGCTCTCGTTGCCGAAGCTGTGCCGGGTCCGTACGAACGCCAGAGCTTCCTCGCCCTGGATCCGGTGCTCACCCTCCGGCAGGTCCAGATGCGAGTCCGGGTCCTTGACCGGCTTGGCCAGACAGACCTTGACGCCGCCGACCGCGGTGGACAGTTCCTTCACCGCGTTGAAGTCGACCATCATGACGTGGTCGGGCTTCAGGCCGGTGATCTCCTCGACCGTGCGCATGGTGCAGCCCGGGTTGCGGCCGTCCTGGCCGAGGCTTTGGTTGAAGCGGACGTTCTGTGTCCCCGGAATGACCTTCTCCGAGCCGTCCGGCTGCTTGGCGGTGCAGTCCGGGATGTCGGTGATCATGTCGCGGGGGATGCTGAGCGCCGTCGCGTTGGTGCGGTCCTTGGAGACATGGAAGAGGATGTTGGTGTCGGCGTGGCCCACGCTGCCCTTGTCGCCGTATCCCTCGTTGCCCTTACCGGTGCGCTTGTCGGTCCCGATGATCAATATGTCGACCGGGGCATCGGCATCGACGACGTTCTTGTTGCCGGCGCCGCCGATGTCGACGGTGCCCAGATTGCCGTTGAAGTGCTGGTAGAGCGAGTACCCGCCCACCGACAGGCCGACGAGCACGAAGGCCATCGTGCCGACCGTCCACAACAGCGCCTTCTTGCGGCGCGCCTTGGGGGCCTTGCGGCTGCGGCGGCCCGTGCTCTCGCCGGGGCCCGAACCCTCCTGGCCGCGCGGGCCATTGGCCGAACGGCGGCTTCGCTGCCCCGGCACCTCGCGGCGCGGAGCGGACCCGTGCCTGTCACGGGCCGGACCCCGGCGCTCACCACCGCCGTCACGAGTCGTGGCTCTGCGCTCGCCGCCACCGTCGCGGACCGGTTCTCTGCGACGGGGGATGCGCGGGCCCGACGCCTGGGAAGCGCCGGCCGAATCCGCTCCGGAATTATTCAGTCGCAGTTCGTAATCGCCGGTGTGCGGGTTGAGGATCCACTGGTCTGCGGGGTCGAATTCATCCGCCCGCCCACGGCTTTGCGCATCCACGGTTGCTTGAGTCCTCCGTCGGTGCCACCCGAGGCGCCTCCCCCGATCAGGCGCTCGATCTTTCGCTCCAGAAGTGCGCGGCCTGGCGGCCGGAAGCACTGGATCGCGTCACACTATCGGCCCGGTTCGGCGTCGAGCGACGAGCGTGACAAATTCCACGGTCCTTACAAGTGGTCATTCTGCTCATTACATGCCGATCACCGGCTTCTGCTTGGGAATTGCTTTACTGCTTGCACAGGTCGGCTGCCGCGTTGTTGCCCGAATAGGTCGGTGTGGGACTCGGGCCCGCAGCGTCCTGTGTATCGGTCGCGGCATTGTTTTTCCCGTTGTTCTTCCCGTCGTCACCTTTGAGCCGGTCCGCCGGGACCACGGCGACCGGAGTGTCCTCGCGCAGCCGCTTGAAAAGACGTTTCGCGTCGGGCTGGACGAGTTCGTCCCGGTTCGGGTCGGCGGCGTACGGCTGCCGGGGCACGGTCAGGAACTGCACCTTGTCGGTCGGTACTTCGCGCAGGCCGCGCACCAGCTCGTACAGGTCCTTGAGGCTGTCCAGGCCCGGGTCCGTGGTCAGTGCCTTGGTGGCCGCGTCCAGCACCGGGTAGAGACGGGTCGGATTGAGCAGGACGCCGTTGCTCTGCACCTTGTTCACCAGCGCGCCCAGGAACTGCTGCTGGCGGTCCATCCGTTCGGTGTCGCTGCCGTTGCCGATGGACTTGCGGGCCCGTACATACCCCAGCGCCTGCTCACCGTTGAGCTTCTGGCGCCCGGCTGGGAGCTTCAGATGGGCGTCGGCGTCATCGACCGGCTTCTTCAGGCAGACCTCGACACCGTGCACGGCGTCGACCATGTCCTTGAAGCCGTTGAAGTCGACGACCATCTGGTGGTCGATCCGGACGCCGGTCAACTTCTCGACCGTACGGATCGTGCAGGCGGTGCCACCGAACTCGAAGGCCCAGTTGAACTGGGCGAATTGTTTCTTCGTGGCCGTACCGTCCGCTTTGTGGCAGACCGGGATCTCCACCATCAGATCGCGCGGCAGGGACATCGCTGTGACGCTCTTCCGGTCCGCGGCGAGGTGCAGCAGGATCGTGGTGTCCGAGCGCTGGCTGCCGCCGTCGTCACGACCGTACTCACGGTTGTCGCCGGCCCGGCTGTCGGAGCCGATGAGCAGAATGTTCTCCGCGCCGTGCACCACGGAGGCGGGCCGCTCCCGCTCGTACACCTTCAGTTCGGCGGCCGCCGAGGTGTCGGTCCTGATGTTTCCGTCGAGCTTCCTGTACAGCCACCAGCCGGCGCCCGCGGAGGCCAGGACCACGAACGAGACGCCGAGCGCGGTCCAGCGCAGCCAGCGGCGCCTGTGCCCGGCGACGGGCTCCGGGGCGGCGCCGGAGCCGTCCCCGGCCTGCGACTTGCCCTTGCCCGCAGCCGAGCCGTCGGAGTCGTCGGAGTCGTCCGGCGGGCCGGCGCTTTCGCTCACGTCTGCGTCCATCCTTCACGTTCGGCGGCGCGCTGGGCCGCCGGTCGCAGGAGTAGACGGCTGAACCTCACGCTTGGTTGTGTCCCGAGTGGTCTGTACCGCCGATCATGTACCGGAGTTGACGCGCAGTCCTGAGGGCTCGACCCGGTATGGGCCGGACGAGTGGTCCTCAGGGTGCTTGTCATGCCGCGGTGTTGGTGACCCGTTCACTCTCGACGCGCTTCGCCAGACCGTCCTCGCCCAGCTGCCCCAGATGCCGGCACAGGACCACGGAGCCACCGGCCGCCAGCGGCGCGAACAGCCCCGCGCTCAGGCCTTCCCAGGTGTCGTACGTACGTCCCGTCAGCAGCCGCGACCCTGCGGTCAGGCCGAGACCGGCCGCATCCTCGCGGGCCCGCGCCAACAGTTGCGCCGCCGTCAACTCGACACCGCCCACCGCCAGCGCGGGGGCGTCCGGGTCCACGGGTGCGAACGGGGCGAACCGGTCGCCCTGGCTCGGCACCTCGACCGCGTAGTCCGCAAAACCCTCGGGTGCCTGCGGGAATCTGCCACCCAGTGGGCGCAGCGCCAGGGCGACCCGCTCGCCGCGGCAGGCGCGCGCGGCCTCCAACGTGTCCGGGCCGCTGACGACCAGGTCGGCGCCGGCCGGGTCGCCCTGCACATCGGCGATCACGCCGACCGAGGAACAGGCGAGCAGCCAGACCGCGGACTGCCAGTGCGCGGGCAGCAGAAGGGCGAGCCGGTCGCCGGGTTCCGCGGCGAGGTCGCCCTGCAGAAGGTTGGCGGTCTTGGCCACCCAATTGGCGAAGGTGGCCACCGACAGTTCGACGCGTTCTCCGGTGGCGTCGTCGTAGAAAGTGACCAAGGGGCGGGCCGGGTCCGCGGCAAGCGCGGAACGCAGCAGGTCGGCGGGGGTGCGGTCGGTGGCGTTCATCCGCGCAAGGGTACGCGGCGGTGCCGGGCCGGTTGGGGTCGACGGGCGCCGGGTGCACCGGTTCGGCAGACGGCCTGTCAATTGCGCCGAGACGCCCCGGTAGCCGGAGTTGTCAGAATGTGCCCAGGATCGTTCGTATGCGTGCCTTCATTGCATCCTCGATCGGTGTCACCTGTGCGGCCGTTCTCGTACTGCCGCCGGCCGTGCCGGCGGGCGCCGCCCCCGACACCACCACCGCCTTCGTCGAGCCGCCCGATGTGCCGGGCTCGACGCAGTCCCTGCCGCTGTTGCCGCTGTCGGCACCGTCCGGCCGGGCCACCGGCGAACCCACCCGGACCGCCGAGGTCGCCGAACAGGGGCTGTCCGAGCGCGAGGTCCGTCCCTTCTCCATGGTCGGCGTCGTCTGGGACGACGTGGACACCGAGCTCCACGGCACCGTCCAGGTCCGCACCCGTGCCATCGGCACCACCCGCTGGTCGGACTGGCAGGACCTGGAGACGCACAACGCCGAGCACGCCGCGGACCCCGGGAGCGCCGAGCGTGAGTCCGGGACCGTCCGGGGCTCCACCGCCCCCCTCTGGGTGGGCGACTCGGACGGCGTCGCGGTCCGCGTACGCCCGGAATCCACCGACCCGCAGGACCGGAACGCCCCCGCCGTACCGCTGCCCACCGGTCTGCGCCTCGAACTCATCGACCCCGACAAGGACCCGCAACCACTCCCCGCGGCGGGCGCCGAGGCCCGGGATACCGGCGACGACCGAACCACACCGCTCGACGGGAGGGTGCTCCCCGCCCTGAGCAAGGCGCAGACCGAGGCACGCAGCGAGGCGGAGGCCGGACTCGCGCCCGGCGCCCAGCCGTACATCGGACCCCGGCCGCGCATCATCACCCGCAAGGGCTGGGGAGCCGACGAGAAGCTCAGGGAGCGCGCCTTCGTGTACACCAAGAGCGTCAAGGTCGCGTTCATCCACCACAGCGCCACGGGCAACAACTACAAGTGCACCCAGGCGCCCTCCGTCCTGCGAGGCATCTACCGCTACCACGTCAAGAGCGGCGGCTTGCACGACATCGCCTACAACTTCGCCGTCGACAAGTGCGGAAACATCTACGAAGGACGTGCCGGAGGCGTGACGAAGGCCGTCCTGGGCGCGCACACGCGCGGCTTCAACAGCAACAGCACGGGCATCGCGGTGCTCGGAACCTTCACCGGTTCGAACCCGCCCGCCGCCGCGGTGAACGCCATCGCGAAGCTCACCGCATGGAAGCTCGGCCTGTTCGGAGCCAACCCGCAGGGCAGGACCACACTCGTCTCGGGCGGCGGGAACAAGTTCAAGAAGGGAAAGAAGGTCAAGCTCGACGTCATCTCCGGCCATCGGGACGGCTTCGCAACCGAATGCCCCGGAGCGCTTCTCTACAAGAAGCTCGGCTCGGCCCGGACCAGCTCCGCCCAACTGCAGGGCCGCTGAACGGAACACCGCGGAAGGCAGCTGCGGACCGCTGCGAGCTGCTGACCGGGGACGAATCGGACCGGTCTGCATACACTGGCCAGCCGAAACCAGGCCAGGCCCCACCAGGAAGCAGAGTCAGCGCTGTGACAGAGGCAAGAGAAGCGATCCTCCTGGTCGGCGGCAAGGGAACCAGACTGCGCCCGCTCACGGTGCACACTCCCAAGCCCATGGTTCCGGCGGCGGGCGTCCCGTTCCTCAAGCACCAACTGGCGCGCGCCCGGGCCGCCGGGGTCGAGCACATCGTGCTCGCGACGTCATATCTGGCGGAGGTCTTCGAACCGTACTTCGGGGACGGTTCGTCGCTCGGTCTCCACATCGAGTACGTCACCGAACGCGAACCGCTCGGCACCGGCGGAGCGATACGGAACGTGGCGTCCCGGCTCACCGCAGGCCCCGATGAACCGGTGCTCATCTTCAACGGCGACATCCTCACCGGCCTCGACATCCGGACGCTGGTCGCCTCGCACACCACATCCGGAGCGGATGTCTCCCTCCACCTCACCCGGGTCGAGGACCCGCGCGCCTTCGGTCTCGTACCGACGGACGGCAGCGGCAGGGTCACCGCGTTCCTGGAGAAGCCCGAGACGCCCGAGGAGATCGTCACCGACCAGATCAACGCGGGGGCGTACATCTTCCGCCGGTCGGTCATCGACACCATCCCGGCCGGCCGCCCGGTCTCCGTCGAGCGCGAGACCTTCCCCGGGCTGCTCGCCTCCGGCGCACACCTTCAAGGAATGGTCGACTCCACGTACTGGCTGGACCTCGGCACCCCGCAGGCCTTCGTGCGCGGCTCCGCCGACCTGGTCCTGGGCCACGCTCCCTCCCCGGCCGTCCCCGGCCGGTGCGGCGACCAGCTCGTCCTGCGGACGGCCTCCGTCGCCGCCGATGCCAAACTCAGCGGCGGTACGGTCATCGGGGAGGGCGCCCTGATCGGCGAAGGAGCCCGGATCGACGGCTCCGCGGTCCTGGCCGGCGCGGTCGTCGAACCGGGAGCCGTGATCACGGACTCGCTGGTCGGAGCCAGTGCCAGGATCGGCAGCCGTACGGTGCTGAACGGCGCGGTCATCGGGGACGGGGCCCGGGTCGGCGCCGACAACGAACTGCGCGACGGCATCCGCATCTGGTGCGGGGCGGTCCTGCCGGACGCCGCGGTGCGCTTCTCGTCCGACGAATAACCGGGCACCCGCCACTGCGCTTACCCTCGACAGGCACCCCCGACGACCGAGGACCTCATCGTGGCAGGACGATTCGCACCCCGCAGCGCCCCTCGCGCGGCCGTCCCCCACCAGGCGGCGGCTCCGGCGACGGACGCGCTGACCCGCGACTGGACCCCGCCCGGCCCGCTCGACCTGCGCCTGGTCCTCGGCCCGCTGCGCCGCGGCCCCGCCGACCCCACCTTCCGGTTGACCCGGGACGGCGCGGTCTGGCGGGCCGGCCGCACACCCGCGGGCCCCGGAACCCTCCGCGTCACGGCCCGGGGCGGCCGGATCGAGGCAGCGGCCTGGGGACCGGGCGCACCCTGGCTGCTGGACCAGCTCCCGACGCTGCTCGGCGCGACGGACGACCCGGACGCCTTCCGCCCGCGCCACCGGCTGCTCGCCCTGACCCGGCACCGCCGCCCCGGCCTGCGCCTGCTGCGCACCGGCCTGGTCATGGAGTCCCTGATCCCGTCGATCCTCGAACAGAAGGTCACCACGGACGAGGCCTACCGCGCCTGGCGCTACCTGGTCCGCGAGCACGGCACCCCGGCGCCCGGCCCCACGGACCACGCCGCGTTCACCGCCCTCGGCCTGCATGTCATGCCGGACGCCCGCACCTGGTCCCTGATCCCGTCCTGGGAATGGCACCGTGCAGGCGTCGACGCCAAACGCTCGGCCACGATCCTGCGCGCGGTACGCGTGGCCCGCCGCCTGGAGGAGGCGGCCGTCATGGAGCTCCCGGAGGCCATGGCCCGCCTGGAACTCATCCCTGGCATCGGCCCCTGGACCTCGGCCGAGACCCTCCAACGGTCAAACGGCGCGGCGGACGCGGTCACGGTCGGCGATCTCCATCTCCCCGGCATCGTCGGCCACGCCCTGGCAGGCAACAGAAACGCCGACGACGAAGAAATGCTGGCCCTCCTCACCCCCTACGAGGGCCAACGCCACCGAGCCACCCGCCTCATCCTCCTATCGGGCCACACCCCACCCCGTCGGGCCCCTCGAATGACCCGAGGCGACATCGCCCGCCTGTAACGGCAGAGGCCCCCTCAGCCCGTCCGGCGTTTGAGGACCGAGGTTCGGGGCGGAGCCCCGAGCATGCACCCAGCCCGTCCGGCGCTTGAGGTCCGGGCCCCGGGGCAGAGCCCCGGTTCACGGAAGGGGCGGGTAGAAGAAACACTCACCCCCACCACCTCACCGCACCGCGACAAACCCCTCCGCATCCCGCCCCACCCGAGCCACGGGCTGGGCCGCCGCCCGCCCCACCGCGACCGCGCCCAACGGATCCCACGACCCCGGCAGATCCAGCACCTCACGCACCACATCGCGGCAGAACATCGTCGACGACACCCACGCCGAGCCGAGCCGTTCGCCCGCCAGCGCCACCAGGAAGTTCTGGATACCCGCACCCGCGGCGACCACGAACATCTCGCGCTCCGCGGTGTCCCGCCGCTCGTCCCCGTACGTGTGGGAGCCGTCCATCACCAGACACGGCACCACCAGATACGGCGCCCGGCGCAGCACATCGCCCCGCCGCACCCGCTTCGCGATCGACTCCTCGTTCCGGCCGTCCCGGCGAAGATCCGCGATCCAGGCGTCCCGCATCGCGTCGAGAAGCCGGGTCCGCGACTCCTCGGACTCCAGCAGGACGAACCGCCACGGCGTCGTGTGATGCGGCGCCGGTGCCGTCACCGCCGCGGCCACGGCCCGCCGCACCGCCCCAGGGTCCACCGGCTCGTCGGTGAACTCGCGCACCGTACGCCGCAGGGTCATCGCTTCCCGTACCGCTTCCGACGTACCGAGCCGGAACATGTCGTCGGCCGCGACCCGCACCATCGCCCGGGCACCGCCCGCGGAATCCGACGGGTCCACGACATGACCGAGCCCCCGCACCACGGCGACCGGCAGCCCCGAAGCCTTGCCCTTGACCAGATCACCGGCCGAGGCCAGCTCATCGGCGGTGGCGACCACGGTCGCGCTCAGCGGATTGCCGTACGCATCCGTACCGCCGCGCAGATCGTCCAGCACCAGGACCCCGGCCGCCCCGATCGCGACATCGGTCAGCCCGTTGCGCCACGGGCGCCCGAAGGTGTCCGTGACGACGACGCCGACCTCGACGCCGAGGGTGTCCCGCAGCCCGTCCCGGATGGCGCGCGCCGAAGCGTCCGGGTCCTCGGGCAGCAACAGCACCGTTCCGGTGGGGGTGTTCGAGGCATCGACCCCGGCTGCGGCCATGACGAGCCCCTGCCGGTTCTCGACGATCCGCAGCGTGCCGCGTCGCGCCACCACCCGTACTGTCTCGGCGTCGATCGCCGCCTCACGGTCGGCGGCCTCGACGATCCGGCCCTCCGCCTTGGAGACGATCTTCGAGGTGACCAGCAGGACGTCGCCGTCGGCCAGCCCCGGCTCGGTGGCGGCGATCAGCTTCGCCAGATCGTCCCCGGTCCGCACCTCGGGCATCCCGGGCAGCGCCCAGACCCGGTAGGACGGCGCCGGGGAAGAACCGAGGGACTCGGCGCTCACGCCCGTACCTCCTCGGCCAGCACCAACGCCTGCTGGGCCATCTCCGCCGTCGCGTCGACATCGGTCATCATCAGCGGCACGGAACGGCAGCGGATGCCCGCGGCCTCCACCTCGTCGACCGCCCCGGCGTCCACCGTGTCGACGAGCCACCCGTCGAGCAGCCCGGAACCGTAGTGCGTGGCCACGGCCGAAGCCGTCGACTCGACGCCCACTGCGGCGAGTACCTTGTCCGCCATACCGCGCACGGGCGCGTCCCCGACGATGGGGGAGAGGCCGACGACCGGCACCCCGGCCTCGGCGATCGCCTCCCGGATGCCGGGCACGGCAAGAATCGTCCCCACCGACACGACGGGGTTGGACGGCGGGAAGAGGATGACATCGGCCTCGGCGATGGCCTCCAGCACGCCCGGCGCCGGTTTGGCCTGCTCGGCGCCGACCGGCACGATCGCCTGCGCCTCGACCGAGGCGCGCAGCTTCACCCAGTACTCCTGGAAGTGGATCGCCCTGCGCTCGCCGTCCATGTCGACCGCTACATGCGTTTCGACCCGGTCGTCCGACATCGGCAGCAGCCGGACCCCCGGCTTCCAGCGCGCACAGAGCGCCTCGGTGACGGCGCTCAGCGGATAGCCCGCGCCCAGCATCTGAGTACGGACGATATGCGTCGCGAAGTCCCGGTCGCCGAGCCCGAACCATTCGGGCCCCACGCCGTAGGCCGCGAGCTCCTCCTTGACCTGGAAGCTCTCGTCCGTACGCCCCCAGCCCTGCTCCTCGTTGATGCCACCGCCGAGGGTGTACATCACGGTGTCGAGGTCGGGGCAGACCTTCAGCCCGAACAGATGGATGTCGTCACCGGTGTTGCCGATCACCGTGATGTCCGCGTCGGGCGCGGCCTGCTTGAGGCCACGCAGAAAACGAGCACCACCGATACCGCCGGCCAGAACCACAATGCGCATGTACAGCAGTTTGTCAGGCGGGTACGACATCCATGGCCGCCGGGGCGCATTGCGCCGCGTGCATCGGCATCTCGGTCAGACCCGGGTAGTAGATGTGCAGACTGACGGCCGGTTCGAGAGAGTCGTTGACCACTTCGTGCACATAGCCGGGCGCGAAGACGCGCTGCGCGCCCGAGTCCAGCGCCCGCGTCCCGCGCTCGGTTCGCTCGGTCAACCGACCGTCCAGGACGGTCAGTACGCCGGAGGACGGACCGTGGTCGTGGCGCCCGCTGCCCTGGCCGGGCACCCAACTGAGCAGCCAGACCTCGTAACCAAGTGGGGTCTCCCCTGCTCGAGCGGAGCCGAGAGCTTGGGGAACGGCGCGCAGCCGGTGGTACCAGCGGGTGGTGGCGTCGTACCGGACGAGCGGCGCCCACTGCGCGCGGTCGGCGGCGATGCTGCGGGCGAGTCCGACGAACTCGGCCACGGTGGAGGGGTGCTCGCGGGCCGGCTGGAGGAGGTGCTGGACCTCAAGGATGTCGCCGGCGATCTGAAGGTCGCTGTCGCTGTTCATGGAAGCGGTGGTTCCTCGGCATGGGGGGTGCATGTGCGGGGTGTCTCGGAGACCGGAGAGCTGCGGAGGCGCAGAGAAGAAGCTCTACGGAGACGCTCTGCGAGAAGCTCTGCAAAGGAGGAGCTGGATCAGAGCCGGTGCCCTACGGCATCAACAGCTGTGACAGCTGGAACAGCAACAGCGCGCCTGGACAGCGGTGCGGAACCCACGGACGTGGGTGGCGTACATCGCTGCGGTCGCTGGCATGCAGTCAAGGAGACCGGCTCGATCCTCTGCTGTCAACTCAATGCCCGATTTGGGGGTAATGTTTCACCTCATCCGGTTACTGCGGACAGGGAAAGGTTTGTGTAGCCGTCGCGGTGGAGATGTGGCGCATCAACCGCGTCCGCAAACGTTGTTGAGGCCTCGTGACCCGACTGTGATCTCGATCGCTTCGGTGATCGAATCGAAACATGAGGGTGGCGCGGGTCGTCTCACTCAGTGAGAGGAGGGGGCGTGGCGAGCCCTGTGGCATATGTCAGGTTTTTGGTGATTTGCACACTTTCCGCATACCCTTGGTTCCGCAGAGTGAATACCGGGGCCAATAGCAGATCTTCGCTTGACTGGCCTGGAGCTACACACTTGTAATTTCACTCGTGTCGTTCGGCCGCAATCAGTAACGGCTGCATCACGGGGACGCAAGAGACAGACGAGGGGCGCACATGACCGAGCTGTTCCAGCAACTGCTGGTCGAGGACGCGGACGAGGAACTCGGCTGGCAGGAGCGCGCACTGTGCGCCCAGACCGATCCCGAGTCCTTCTTCCCCGAGAAGGGCGGATCCACCCGCGAGGCCAAGAAGGTCTGTCTCGCCTGTGAAGTCCGTTCCGAATGCCTTGAGTACGCGCTTTCCAATGATGAACGGTTCGGAATCTGGGGCGGCCTCTCGGAACGTGAACGGCGCCGCCTGAAGAAGGCCGCCGTCTGACCGCGGACCACCGGAACAACAGAACACCCGCATACGAAGCGCGCACCGGCCCCCCACCGGACCGCGACCGATCATGGCCCGTCGCCGGCTCCCCCCGCAGGCGACGGGCCATCGCTGTGCCCGTCGCCGCTCCATCACCGCCCCGTCGCCGCTCTCGTTCAACCGCTCGGCGGCACCGCGGTTATCCGTACCGTTAGTGTGGGGCTCCGTCCGAGACGCGCCAACGCCCCGACGGAGCGCGCGTGTACACCGATGCAGCCCCCGGGGGGACGCCCCCCGGACCCGGCCGGAGGGCCCGTACCTCGATGTCCGTGCACAGCCAATCGACGGCGCCGTACGCGGCTGCCGCCGCCCCAGAGTTCCCCCGGCATGTCGTCACCGCCGTGCTCGTCTCCCATGACGGCGCGCGCTGGCTGCCCGACGCGCTCGCCGGGCTGCTCGGGCAGGAACGCCCCGTACAGAACGTCGTCGCCGCCGACACCGGCAGCGCCGACGACTCCGCGCGGCTGGTCACCGAGGCGCTCGGCGCCGAACGCGTCCTGCACCTCGCGCGCCGTACGAGCTTCGGTACCGCCGTCGACGAGGCGACCCGCACGGCCGGCCTCCTCACCCCCGAGGACCTGCCGTACCTGAAGCGCCCCAGCAGCTGGGACCCCGTCAGCAGGTCCTGGCGCGACGACGCGTACGACCTGCCCGAACTGCCGCACGGCGAACCTGTGCAGTGGCTCTGGCTGCTCCACGACGACTGCGCACCCGAACCCGACGCGCTCGCCGAGCTGCTGCGCGTCGTCGACACCGACCCGCACGCCGCGATCGTCGGCCCCAAGCTCCGCGGCTGGTACGACCGCAAGCAACTGCTCGAAGTCGGCGTCTCCATCGCCAACAGCGGTCGCCGCTGGACCGGACTCGACCGGCGCGAGCAGGACCAGGGCCAGCACGACCAGGTCCGTACCGTGCTCTCCGTCTCCACCGCGGGCATGCTGATCCGCCGTGACATCTGGGAGGAGCTCGGCGGGTTCGACCGTAGGCTCCCGCTGATGCGTGACGACGTCGACCTGTGCTGGCGCGCGCACACCGCCGGACACCGGGTGCTCGTCGCCCCCGACGCCGTCCTCAGGCACGCCGAGGCCTCCGCCCGCGAGCGCCGCCCCATCGACTGCGCAGGACGTTCGGTCGCCTCCCCGCACCGTGTCGACAAGGCCGGCGCCGTCTACACGATGCTGGTCAACGCGCGCGCCAAGGCCCTGCCCTGGGTGATGCTCCGGCTTGTCCTCGGCACCCTGCTGCGTACCCTCGCCTATCTCGTCGGCAAGGTGCCCGGCCAGGCCCTCGACGAGGTCGCCGGGCTCTTCGGCACCCTGCTGCGCCCCGGGCGGATCCTCTCGGCCAGGCGCAGCCGCGGCAAGGGCGCCGTCGACCAGGCCGAACTGCACGGCCTCTTCCCGCCGCCCGGCGCCACCGTCCGTGCCACCGTCGAGCAGGTCGCAGGAAACTTCGGCGACGGTTCCGATGCCGACTCGGGCGGCTCACGGCACGGTGCCGTGGAGTCCGGTCCCGGTGGCGACGACGCCGACTTCCTGGAGATCGAGCAGTTCGCACGGCTGAAGCGGATCGGGCGCAAGCCGGGCCCGGTGCTCTTCGCCCTTCTGCTGCTCGTCTCGCTCGTCGCCTGCCGCAGCCTGCTCGGTGGCGGAGCGCTGGCGGGCGGCGCACTGCTGCCCGCGCCCGCCGACGTCTCCGACCTGTGGGGCAAGTACGCGGACGGCTGGCACGCGGTCGGTACCGGCGGCACGCAGACCGCACCGCCCTACCTCGCCGTCATCTCGGCCCTGTCCGCGCTGTTCCTCGGCTCGACCGGTTTCGCGCTCACTCTGCTGCTGGTCTGCTCGGTCCCGCTCGCCGGGCTCACCGCGTACTTCGTCTCCCGGCCGCTGCTCGAATCAAGGCTGCTGCGGGCCTGGGCGAGCATCGCGTACGCCTTCCTGCCCGCCGCGACCGGCGCACTGGCGACGGGCCGCCTCGGCACCGCCGTACTGGCCGTCCTGCTCCCCCTGATCGCCCGCGCCGCCGTCTCCGCGCACGGCATGCGCGCCGCCGGCGACGCCCGCGGCAGCTGGCGCGCCACCTGGGCGTACACCCTGCTCCTCACCTTCGCGATGGCCTTCACGCCCATCGTCTGGCCGATCGCCGTGGTCCTCGGCATCGGGGTGCTCGCACTGCGCCGCGACGACATCGCCGCGTACGGGCTCCGCTTCCTCGCCGCGATCGGCACCCCGCTGCTGGTTCTCGCGCCCTGGTCGCTCTCGCTCCTCACCAACCCGTCCGGCTTCCTGAAGGAGGCGGGCCTGGACATCGATACGGGCACGGCCTCCGCACTCGACCTGCTAGGCATCAGCCCCGGCGGCCCCAAGGCCGCGGGCGGTGTGCTGCTGCTCGGCATCGTGTTGGCCGCGCTGGCGGCGCTGCTGCGCGGGGAGCGGCAGTTCGCGGTACGCACCGCGTGGGCGGTCGCGCTCGTGGCACTGGTCTTCGCCGCTCTCGCCAACGGCTCGGGCTGGGCGGGCCCCGCCACCCTCGTCTACGGCATCGCACTGATCGTCGCGGCGCTGGTCGGCGCGGACGGCGCCCGGGTGCGCGTCGCCGAGCTCAGCTTCGGCTGGCGCCAGCCCGTCGCCGCACTGATCGCTCTCGCCGCGGGCCTCGCCCCGGTGGTGGCCGCCGCCGGCTGGATGATCGGCGGCGCCGCGGGCCCGCTGGAGCGCCGCGACCCGGTGCAGGTGCCCGCATTCGTCGCGGAGGAGAGCACCACCCGCGACCAGCCGCGCACCCTGGTCCTCGGCGGCACATCGCCCGCCGCTGTTTCGTACACCCTGGTGCGCGGCTCCGGCGCGCGGCTCGGTGACGCGGAACTGGTCGAGGCGGGCGGCAGCAACAGCCACCTCGACAAGGTCGTCGCCAATCTGGTCGCGGGCTCCGGCGCCGACCAGGGCAGCCAGCTCAGCGGATTCGCGATCCGTTACGTACTGGTCCGGGACGGCGCTCCGAAGGAGATGAGCCGGGTCCTCGACGCGACCCCGGGCCTCAGCCGGCTGAGCCAGCTGGACGGCAGTGCGCTGTGGCGGGTCGACCGGCAGGTCGCCCGCGTCATGATCATCCCGTCCGGCGCCGACGACGAACCGCTGCCCGTGGGTTCCCTCCCCGTCGAGGCGCACACAAAGATTCCGGCAGGCGGCTCCGGCCGGGTGCTGCGGATCGCCGATGCTGCCGACCCCGGTTGGGAGGCCACGCTCAACGGGCGCGCCCTGACCCGGAAGACCGTCGACGGCTGGGCCCAGGGCTTCGAGCTCCCCGCCGAGGGAGGCACCCTGGACCTCACGTACAACACCCCGCTCACCCACACCGCCTGGATCTGGGCCCAGGCCGCGCTGGCCGTGGTCCTGGTGGTCCTCGCCCTGCCCGGCCGCCGCCGGGAGATCGACGACGACCTGCCCGAGGAGGACATGGCAGTCCCCGCGGAGCCGGTCGCGGGCGAGGGGCGCCGGGCACGCAGGCTGCGCGCGGCCGCCCAGGCGGAGGCGGAGGCCGAGTCGGAGCCGGGCGGGAGCGCCGAGGAGTCGGCGGGGGAGTACATCCCCGCACAGCAGACGGCCGAACCGCATCCGCAGCAGACCGACGACCAGGAAGTGTTCGCCCCGCAGGCCGACAGCGGTCAGTACCCGGCGGTGCCGCAGCAGCAGTACGGCGAATGGGACGCGCAGCAGTACCGGGGCGCCGACTACCAGCAGTACCAGGGCGAGCAGTACCAGGACGACCAGTACGGCACGCAGCAGGAGCACCGGGCGACCGCCGACCCGTACCAGCAGAACGCCTACGACCCGTACGGCTACGCGCAGCAGCAACAGCAGTACGACCCGCAGGCCCAGTACGCCTCCCACCCCCCCCAGTACGACCCGCAGGCTCCGTACGACCCTCAGGTCCACTACGGCCAACAGGGCGGCCAACAGGGCCAGTACGACCCGCAGAACCCCGACGAGAACCCCGTCCCGGGCCAGAACCCGTGGCCGACCGGTAACGCATCGCGAGGCGAGTCCGAGTGAAGTCCACCAGCCTGTCCCTCATCGCGGGCACCGTCGCCCTCGCCGCTGTCACCGGCTTCGCCGCGCTCACCGCGCCCGGCGACGGGGGCACGACGGAGGCGAAGGCCGCCACCCGGCTGCCGGTGGAACGGTCCAGCCTGCTCTGCCCGGCGCCCGGTCTCTCGGACCTCGCGGAGACGACATACACGTCGTTCACCCCGGCGGGCGGCAGCGGCGGGGAGGCCGGTACGGCCGAACTGAAGGAGTCCACGTCCACGACGGCCGACGACGCCACGGGCAAGGACGGGAACAAGGAGAAGAAGGACAAGGCGAAGGCGGATTCCGGAAAGCCGGTCGTCTCCCTCAAGGAGCCCGGCAAGCCGGCCACCGCCGACGAGTCCGGCGCCGACGCCCCCGCGCTGGTCGGCACCGCCACCGGCCGCCTGGCCCCTGGCTGGACCACCCAGCAGACCACCACGGTCGAGGCGGGTGGCGCCCGCGGCCTGCTCGGCGTCAGCTGCACCGGACCCGACACGGACTTCTGGTTCCCGGCCGCGAGCACCGCGAAGTCCCGCGAGGACTACGTCCACCTCACCAACCCGGACGACACCGCGGCCGTCGCCGACATCGAGCTGTACGGACCGGACGGCACCCTCAAGTCCGATGTGGGCGAGGGCATCACGGTGCCCGCCCGGTCCAGCGTCCCGGTCCTGATCTCCACGCTGACCAGCGCGGTGGCCGAGGACGTGACCGTCCACGTCACCACCCGTACCGGACGCGTCGGCGCGGTCGTCAGGACCGCGGACGAAGAGACCGGCAGCGACTGGCTGGCCGCCTCGACCGACCCGACGGGCACCCTGGTGCTCCCCGGCATCCCGGCGGACGCCACCTCGGTCCGTCTGGTGGCCTTCGCACCCGGCGACGACGACGCCGATCTGAAGGTGAAACTGCTCGGCAAGACCGGTGCGATCTCCCCGGCCGGACGCGAGGACCTCTACGTCAAGTCGAGGATGACCGCGGGCATCGACCTGAAGGACATCACCAGGGGCGAAGCCGGCTCCCTGCTGCTCACCCCGGCCCAGGGCGGAAAGGGCACCCCGGTGGTGGCCGCGTTGCGTGTGGTCCGCGGCAAGGGCGACGCGCAGGAGGTCGGCTACATCCCGGCGACCGGCCCGGTGGGTGCACAGGCGACCGCGGCCGACAACCGGGCCGAGGGCTCCACCCTCTCGCTCACCGCGCCGGGTGCCACCGCCACCGTGAAGGTCACCGCCTCCGCGGGCAGCGAGGGCGGCGAACAGACCGTCAAGACTTACACGGTCAAGGGCGGTACGACGCTCGCGGTCACCCCGCCCGTACCGTCCGGGCTCAAGGGCGGCTACGCGCTGACGGTGGAGACACAGTCGGGCGGCCCGGTCCACGCCGCACGCACGCTCGCCCTGCCGCAGGACGGCATCCAGATGTTCACCGTGCAGACCCTGCCGGACGACGGCGGAACGGTCGAGGTGCCCGCGGCCGAGCAGGACCTGTCGGTCCTGGACGACTGAGCGGGCGGGCGGTACGGGTGGGACCGGGCGCCGGGCCCGCTCGTACCGCCGCTCCTACTCCTGCCCGTACCGCGGATCGACCGACTCCGGCGAAAGACCGAGCAGGTCCGCGACCTGCTCCACCACGACCTCGTGCACCAGCAGGGCGCGCTCGTCGCGGCTCTTGGTGCGGATCTCGACGGGCCGCCGGTAGACGATGACCTGCGCGGGCCGGTCCTTCTCCGCCGAGACCGCACGCCCCAGCGGTACGGTCTCCTCCTGAGTCCCCGGCACATCGAGCACCATGAAGTCGACATCGGCCAGCTGCGGCCAGCGCCGCTCCAGCCGTTCCACCGAATCCTGCACGAGATCACGGAAGTTCTCCGCCCTGCTGGCCGAGAGCGGCACCTGGGGCGGGGCGACGGGCCCGCGCATGCCGCGGCCATGGCGGTCACGACGGCGTGGGCGTGGCTCGGACGGCTGGGGAGGTACGGGACTGTCCATCACTGACGCAGGGTAACTCTCTGCGGCGCAGGTGGATCGCTGCTCCCTGACAGGGCATCGGCATGTCCAATCCTGAACAATCCGGCCAAACGGGAGCCCGTTTCAGGCCCAGCTCCTGACTATTGATCTCCTGCTGAATGACAGCTTTTGTGCCGAGTGGTGACCGGAATCGTTGCCGATACGGTCTGCGCCTCCGGGTTCCTCCGCAGGTCGGAAGGACTGCCCGGAAGGAGGTTGTGCCGGAGGTCACAGGGCGACACGGTGGGGTGACCTGAGGGAGAGTCGTCGCAGCCCGCTCAAGAGTGCGGTACCGTCCAACATCGTGAGCCCTGTACGTCGCTGTTCGCGCACCGCGTGCGGCCGCCCTGCCGTCGCGACACTGACGTACGTCTATGCCGACTCGACTGCGGTCCTCGGCCCGCTCGCCACCTACGCCGAGCCCCACTGCTACGACCTCTGTGCCGAGCACAGTGAGCGGCTCACCGCACCACGTGGCTGGGAGGTCGTCAGGCTCTCCGACCCCTCCGCTCCCACGCGCCCCAGCGGCGACGACCTCGAAGCGCTTGCCAATGCCGTACGGGAAGCGGCGCGGCCGCACGACCGCGGAGCCGACGGCAGGGGCGGCGGCCCGCGGACCGCGGACCCGATGGAGGTCGCTCGCCGCGGCCATCTGCGGGTGCTGCGCTCACCGGACTCCTGAGCACGCCGTGCCGTTCGGCGCGTCCCGCCCGTGATCTCCCGTTCAAGTTTCCGTGTACGGGTCATTGACCCAAACTTGTCGTGGACACGACTATTTCCTCGCTCGTGAGAATCAGCTTTCCGCATCACGGAATCCGGGGAGGCCTGTGTGTTTGTCCAGCAACTCGAACTCGTAGCCGATTCGCTCGTCCTGTCCGCTCGGGTCGCGGCGCTCCCCCTGGTCACCGTGCTGGTGCTGCTCGGGGCGGTCCGGATGCGGGCACACCGCGCCGGACTCATCGGCCTTGCCGTCGCGGTCGTCGTCGGCTCGCTCGCGTACGGCATGCCCCTCGGCCAGACCCTCTCCGCAGGCGCCCAGGGCGTGCTCTTCGGGCTCTTCCCCATCATGTGGATCGTCGTCAACGCCCTCTGTGTGTACCGGATGACCGTACGTACCCAGCACTTCGACATCCTCCGCCGCTCCTTCGGCAGGCTCTCGGACGACCCTCGCATCCAGGCGCTGGTCATCGCCTTCTGCTTCGGTGCGCTCCTCGAAGCTCTCGCCGGATTCGGTGCGCCCGTCGCGATCTCCTCCGTGATGCTGGTGGCGCTCGGCTTCGACCCCGGTGAAGGCGGCCGTCGTCTCGCTCGTGGCCAACACCGCGCCGGTCGCGTTCGGTGCCATGGGCACCCCCGTGGTGACGCTCGCCCAGATCACCGGGCTGCCGCTGGACGATGTGGCCTCCGTCGTGGGCCGCCAGACCCCGCTGCCGGCCCTCCTCGTACCCCTGATCCTGGTCTTCCTGGTGGACGGAAGGCGCGGGCTGCGCGAGACCTGGCTGCCCGCACTCGTCTGCGGAGTCGCCTTCGCCGCGGCCCAGTTCGCCGCGTCCAATTACGTCTCCGCCCAACTCGCGGACATCGCCGCCGCGCTCGTGGGTGCGGCAGCGCTGATGGCCGTCCCCGGGGTGCGCAGGCCGGCCGAGGAGCCGGTGCGCACGACAGTCCTGACAGGCGTACGGAGTGAGGACCTCGATCACGAGGACCCGCACCGCGAGGTGCTGCGCGCCTACGCCCCGTACGCCCTCATCGTCGCCGTCTTCTCAGTCGCCCAGATCCCGCCGGCCAAGGAGTTGCTGGCCGAGGCGACCCGGGTCTTCGACTGGCCCTTCCTCGCTGTCGCGAACCCGGCGGGCAAGCCGATCGGCGCCAACCTCTTCACGCTCCCGGCCATCGCCACCCTCGTCCTGCTGGCCGGCCTGGCCACCACCGTCGTGCTCCGCGTACGGCCCCGGGACGCGGCGCGCGAGTGGGCGGGCACGGTGCATGAACTGCGGTACGCGATTCTCACCGTGACCTCCGTACTGGCACTCGCGTACGTCATGAACCTCTCCGGGCAGGCCGCCACGATCGGCCAGTTCGTGGCCGCGGCAGGTGCCGGACTGGCCTTCCTCTCGCCGGTGCTCGGCTGGTTCGGCGTCGCGGTCTCCGGCTCCGACACCTCCGCGAACGCCCTCTTCGGCGCACTCCAGGTCTCGGCGGCGCGCGAATCGGGCCTCTCACCGGAGCTGCTGGCCGCGGCGAACAGCTCCGGCGGGGTGCTCGGCAAGATGGTCTCCCCGCAGAACCTGACGATCGCGTGCGCGGCGGTCGGCCTGGCCGGACGCGAGGGGGATCTGCTGCGCAAGGTGCTTCCGTGGAGCCTGGGACTGCTGCTTGTGATGTGCCTGATCGTGCTGGCACAGAGCACGACGGCGTCGGGCTGGATGCTGCCTTGAGCGGCACGGCACTCAACCCGGCCCGGCAATGAGGACAAGCGGCAACCGGCCGCCCCCGGTCTCCGTACGCACAGCCGGGCAACCGCACAGCCGTAAGACCCCACGGCCCGCCCGAACGGCCGCCGGGTAGTTTGGGCGGTCCGCAGAAATCTCAGGAGGACCGGCCCGTGGCTGCTGATCTGTCGCAGATCGTCAAGGCGTACGACGTGCGCGGAGTGGTGCCCGACCAGTGGGACGAATCGCTGGCCGAGCAGTTCGGGGCGGCGTTCGTCGAGGTGACGGGTGCGGACGCGATCGTGATCGGCCACGACATGCGGCCCTCGTCGCCCGGTCTCTCGGGAGCCTTCGCACGCGGCGCCGCGGCGCGCGGCGCGGACGTCACACTGATCGGCCTCTGCTCGACCGACCAGCTGTACTTCGCCTCCGGCAGCCTCGGTCTCCCCGGCGCGATGTTCACCGCCTCGCACAACCCGGCGCAGTACAACGGCATCAAGCTGTGCCGGGCGGGCGCCGCACCCGTGGGCCAGGACACCGGGCTCTCCGAGATCCGCGCCCTGGTCGAGAAGTGGTCCGAGACCGGCACACCGCCACCGGCCGCCACCCCCGGAACCGTCACCGAGCGCGAGACGCTCCCCGACTACGCCGCGCACCTGCTGTCCCTGGTCGACCTCGCATCGATCCGCCCGCTGAAGGTCGTCGTCGACGCGGGCAACGGCATGGGCGGCCACACCGTCCCCGCCGTCTTCGCGGAGCTCCCCGTCGACCTCGTGCCGATGTACTTCGAGCTCGACGGCACGTTCCCCAACCACGAGGCCAACCCCCTCGACCCGAAGAACCTCGTCGACCTCCAGGCCCGCGTCGTGGCCGAGGGCGCCGATCTGGGCCTCGCCTTCGACGGCGACGCCGACCGCTGCTTCGTCGTCGACGAGCGGGGCGCGGGCGTCTCCCCGTCCGCGATCACCGCCCTGGTCGCGGCCCGCGAACTCGCCCGTAACGGCGGCAAGGGCACCGTCATTCACAACCTGATCACGTCCCTCTCGGTCCCCGAGGTCGTCCGCGAGAACGGCGGGACCCCGGTCCGTACTCGCGTGGGCCACTCCTTCATCAAGGCGGAGATGGCCGAGCACGGCGCGATCTTCGGCGGCGAACACTCCGCGCACTACTACTTCCGCGACTTCTGGAACGCCGATACGGGCATGCTTGCCGCGCTCCACGTCCTGGCCGCGCTGGGCGGCCAGCCGGGCACACTGTCGGAACTGGTCGCCCAGTACGACCGCTACACCGGATCCGGCGAGATCAACTCCACGGTCGCCGACCAGCCGGGCCGCACGGCAGCGGTATGTGAATCCTTCGCACCCCGCGACGGTGTCACGACCGACGACCTGGACGGCCTGACGGTCACGGGACCGGACTGGTGGTTCAACCTCCGAGCCTCCAACACGGAGCCTCTGCTGCGCCTGAACGTCGAGGCCCGAGACGAGCAGACGATGACGGCGGTACGGGACGAGGTGCTGGCACTGGTCCGGGAACGGGCCTCGTAGGGAGTCCGGCGGTTCCGCCCTGCCCAGCGCTTCCGGCCCGCCCGGCAATGTCAGCCCCTCCGGCGTTTGAGGAGCGGGGTCCGGCCCGGGGCGGTTCGGGAAGGGGTGGGTAGGGGAACGGCCCCGCCGCAGGCGCCCACCCCGGCCCGGGCCGCGCCCCCCGTACCCCGGCGGTAGGCTGACGTCGCCCGATCCGCGCGAACCCGAACCGCTTGTTCGAATGCTTGAAGGGACTCACCCCATGCCGCTCGAAGCCGGCCTTCTGGAGATCCTCGCCTGCCCGGCCTGTCACTCTCCGCTCGACGACCGGTCGGCAGCGGACAGCCCTGAGCTGGTCTGCACCGGCACGGATTGCGGCCTGGCCTACCCGGTACGGGACGGCATCCCGGTCCTCCTCGTCGACGAGGCCCGCCGTCCCGCGTAACGGCATTCGCACCCCGCGCCCCGCACGGTGATCAGCACGTGATCGGAGGACCGTCCCCATGCTCGACGAGTCGCTGCTCGACGCCCCGGAAGCCCTGGCCCGAGCCGACCGCCGCGGCCTGCTCCGCGGCGCCGCCGAGGCCGGGGCCCGGGTCCGTACCGCCGCCCGGCACGCGGCGGAGGCCGGGATCGCCGAGCTGAACCCGGAAGGCCGCCCCCGCGCCGTACTCGTCGCGGGCTCCGGCACCGCCGCGTCCGGCGTCGCCGACCTGATCACGGCCCTGGCAGGCGCCTCCGCGCCCGTCACCCGTATCCACCCCACCGGGGTCGCCCCCGCCGCGGGCGCGATGCGCTGGACGCTGCCCGGCTGGGCCGGCTCCGTGGACCTGCTGCTCATCGTCACGGCCGACGGTTCCGAGCCGGGCCTCTCCCTTCTCGCCGAACAGGCGTACCGCCGCGGCTGCAGCGTCGTGGCCGTCGCCCCCCGCCAGTCACCGCTGCGCGAGGCGATCGACGGGGCGCACGGACTCGTCGTACCGATGGCCTCCGCCCCGCACGGCGAGTACGACGCCGAGACATCGGCCGCAGGCCCCGGCACGCTCTGGGCCCTGTTCACCCCGCTGCTCGCGCTGCTCGACCGGGTCGGCCTGGTCACCGCGCCCGCCGAGGCGCTGCAGGGCGTCGCCGACCGCCTCGACCGCACCGCGGAACGCTGCGGTCCGGCCATCGCCACGTACAGCAACCCGGCCAAGACGCTCGCTGCCGAACTTGCCGACAGCCTGCCCCTCATCTGGACGGAGGGCGAAGCCGCAGCCCCGGTCGGCCGCAGATTCGCCGCCGTCCTCGCCGAACTGTCCGGCCGCCCGGCCCTCGCCGCCGAACTCCCCGAGGCCCTTCCCGCTCACGGCGCACTGCTGGCGGGCACATTCGCCGCCGGGGCCGACCCCGACGACTTCTTCCGCGACCGGGTCGACGAGCCGGAGCCCCTGCACGCCCGCGTCGTACTGCTCCGCGACCGCCCCACCGGCGGCCTGAGCGCCGGGCCCGCCGCCCGCGAACTGGCCCTCGGCCACGACACGGCGATCAGCGAACTCGAACCGGACGAGGGCACCGAGCTCGAAGCCCTCGCCGAACTCCTCGCGGTCACCGACTTCGCCGCCGTCTACCTGGCACTCGCCTCGGCAGCCCGCGCCTGACCGCCCGGGCCGACCCGCACCACGCACACCACCCCCCCCCGATCCACGCATCTCACAAGGACGAACTCATGGACCGGCTCTCCAACACCGTGCGCCCTTACGCCTGGGGCTCCACCACCGCCATTCCCGAGCTGCTCGGCATCGCCCCCACCGGCGAACCCCAGGCCGAGATGTGGATGGGCGCCCACCCCGGAGCCCCCTCCCGCCTCACCCGTGCAACCGGCACCAAAGAGGCCGGCCCCGAGCAGCCTCTCACCGACGTCATCGCCGCCGACCCGGAGCGCGAACTGGGCCGGGCCACCGTCGAAAAGTTCGGCCCCCGCCTGCCCTTTCTCCTCAAACTGCTCGCGGCAGGCGCCCCACTCTCCCTCCAGGTCCACCCCGACCTCGCACAGGCCAAGCAGGGCTACGAGGACGAGGAGCGCCGATCCGTCCCGATCGACGCACCCCATCGCACGTACAAGGACGCCAACCACAAGCCCGAGCTGATCTGCGCGCTCACCCCCTTCGCCGGCCTGTGCGGCTTCCGCAGGCCCACCGAGGCCGCCGAGGCGATGGCGGCACTCGGCGTCGACTCCCTCAAGCCGTACGTCGACCTCCTCGGCGCCCACCCCGAAGAGGCAGCCCTGCGCGAGGTCCTCACCGCGATCCTCAGCGCCGACCCGACGGAGACGGCCGAAACGGTGAACCTGGCGGCCGCTGCCGCCGAACGCCTCGGCGGCGCCCACGCCCCGTACGCCCGGATCGCCCACCACTTCCCCGGCGACCCCGGTGTCATCGCGGCGATGCTGCTGAACTACGTAGAACTCCAGCCCGGCGAAGCCCTGTTCCTCGGTGCGGGTGTTCCGCACGCCTACCTCGACGGCCTCGGCGTCGAGATCATGGCCAACTCGGACAATGTGCTGCGTTGCGGACTCACGCCCAAGCACATCGACGTGCCGGAACTCCTGCGCATCGTCCGCTTCGAGGCGACCGACCCCGGCGTCCTGCGCCCTGAGGCGTCCCCGTCCGGCGAGGAGCTGTACGAGACGCCCGTGGACGAATTCCGGCTCTCGCGCTTCGATCTGTCGCCCGGCGCCGACCCCGTCGACCTGACCAGGGACACCCCGCAGATCCTGCTCTGCACCGCGGGCGCCCCGAAGGCGGGCACGCTCGGTCTCACCCCCGGGGCCTCGGTCTTCGTACCCTCCGGCGAGAAGGCCGAAGTGTCCGGTACGGGAACTCTGTTCCGCGCCACAGTGGTGGCCTGACGTACCGTCCCCATCAGCGGCTGCAACAATGTCCGGCCGTACCGCGGCGCCAGGGCCGCAGTACCGAAGAAGGGACACCAGGCACCCATGAGTGCGTCAGGCGGAACCAAGGCGATCGTGGCGGCACTCGGCGCCAACCTCGCGATCGCAGTGGCCAAATTCGTGGCGTTCCTGTTCAGTGGCTCGTCGTCGATGCTCGCGGAGAGCGTCCACTCGGTCGCAGACTCGGGCAACCAGGGCCTGCTGCTGCTCGGCGGCAAGAAGGCCCAGCGCGAGGCCACCCCCCAGCACCCCTTCGGCTACGGCCGCGAGCGCTATATCTACGCCTTCCTCGTCTCCATCGTGCTGTTCTCGGTCGGTGGCATGTTCGCGGTGTACGAGGGCTACGAGAAGATCAAGCACCCGCACGAGATCGAGGCCTGGTACTGGCCGGTCGGTGTGCTCGTCTTCGCGATCATCGCCGAGGGTTTCTCCTTCCGTACGGCCATCAAGGAGTCCAACGAGACCCGCGGATCGCTCTCCTGGAAGGAGTTCGTCCGCCGGGCGAAGGCCCCCGAGCTCCCCGTCGTCCTCCTGGAGGACCTCGGTGCGCTGATCGGTCTGGTGCTCGCCCTCGCAGGTGTCGGCCTGGCCCTCGGGACGGGCAACGGCGTCTGGGACGGAATCGGCACCCTCTGCATCGGCATCCTTCTGATCGTCATCGCGATCGTGCTCGCCGCCGAGACGAAGTCCCTGCTGCTCGGCGAGGCCGCCGGCGCCGACCAGGTCGAGAAGATCAAGGCCGCGGTCGTCGACGGGGACACGGTCACCGCCGTCATCCACATGCGTACGCTCCACCTCGGCCCGGAAGAGCTGCTGGTCGCCGCCAAGATCGCGGTGCATCACGAAAACACGGCCACCGACGTGGCCAACGCCATCAACGCCGCCGAGACCCGCATCCGCGCAGCCGTCCCGATCGCCCGGGTCATCTATCTGGAACCGGACATCTACAGCGAGGCCGCCGCCGCAGCCGGCACCAACCCCGGCAAGAACCCAGGTGGAGCGCCCGAAAACGCTCCCCGAACGACCCGCGACGGAACCCCGGACACCTCGACGGATTCCGGCCACTGACCCACCCACGTACACCTCCCAACCGCCTCCGACAGTCCCTCCCGCCCGCTCCCGGCATTGCCCTCCCAGCCACTCCCCGTCCAGGGCGGGCTGGGAGCGACTGGGCCGATCGGTGTAGATTCGATGGCAGTGTCAGACGTCGCTGCTGATGGCGGTCGATCGGTCCTCATACGCGGACCGGCCGAGGGAGAGAGGGCCTCCGACGGACTGCGCTATGCGAGCGCCCGGGCATTCGTGTGCCCGCCGCCGCAGAGCCAGCCGTGCCCACCTCGACACCCATCACGAGGAGCAGCCCGTTATGACGACGGTCGCCAATCGACAGGACTTCAAGGTCGCAGACCTCTCCCTCGCGGCGTTCGGCCGCAAGGAGATCACCCTCGCCGAGCACGAGATGCCCGGCCTGATGTCGATCCGCAAGGAGTACGCCGCCGCGCAGCCGCTGGCCGGCGCCCGCATCACCGGTTCGCTGCACATGACCGTGCAGACGGCCGTGCTGATCGAGACCCTGGTCGCCCTCGGCGCAGAGGTCCGCTGGGCCTCCTGCAACATTTTCTCCACCCAGGACCACGCCGCCGCGGCCATCGCCGTCGGCCCGAACGGCACCCCGGACGCCCCCGCGGGCGTCCCGGTCTTCGCCTGGAAGGGCGAGACGCTCGAAGAGTACTGGTGGTGCACGGAGCAGGCACTGACCTGGCCGAACACCCCCACCGGCGGCCCGAACATGATCCTCGACGACGGTGGTGACGCCACCCTCCTCGTCCACAAGGGCGTCGAGTTCGAGAAGGCCGGCGCGGCCCCGGACCCGTCGACTGCGGACAGCGAGGAGTACGCCCACATCCTCACCCTGCTGAACCGCACCCTCGGCGAGTCCCCGCAGAAGTGGACTCAGCTGGCGTCCGAGATCCGCGGCGTCACCGAAGAGACCACGACCGGTGTGCACCGGCTGTACGAGATGCACCGCGACGGCACCCTCCTCTTCCCGGCGATCAACGTCAACGACGCCGTCACCAAGTCCAAGTTCGACAACAAGTACGGCTGCCGCCACTCCCTGATCGACGGCATCAACCGTGCCACCGACGTGCTCATCGGCGGCAAGACCGCCGTCGTCTGCGGCTACGGCGACGTGGGCAAGGGCTGCGCGGAGTCCCTGCGCGGCCAGGGCGCCCGCGTCATCATCACCGAGATCGACCCCATCTGCGCGCTGCAGGCGGCGATGGACGGCTACCAGGTCGCCACGCTCGACGACGTCGTGGCCCAGGCCGACATCTTCGTCACCACGACGGGCAACAAGGACATCATCATGGCCGCCGACATGGCCAAGATGAAGCACCAGGCCATCGTCGGGAACATCGGCCACTTCGACAACGAGATCGACATGGCCGGCCTGGCGAAGATCGACGGCATCGTCAAGGACGAAGTCAAGCCGCAGGTCCACACCTGGACGTTCCCCGACGGCAAGGTCCTCATCGTGCTGTCCGAGGGCCGCCTGCTGAACCTGGGCAACGCCACAGGCCACCCCTCGTTCGTCATGTCCAACTCGTTCGCGGACCAGACCCTGGCCCAGATCGAGCTTTTCACCAAGCCCGAGGAGTACCCGACCGACGTCTACGTGCTGCCCAAGCACCTCGACGAGAAGGTCGCCCGCCTCCACCTCGCCGCGCTCGGCGTGAAGCTCACGACGCTCCGCCCCGAGCAGGCGGCCTACATCGGCGTCGAGGTCGAAGGCCCGTACAAGCCCGACCACTACCGCTACTGATCCCGCCCGCCAGCGACCGCGCACGTCACCACCGGTCAGTGACGACCGGCCGCTGACAGACGGAACAGCCTCAGCAGCAGCTACGACCGCAGGCCCCCGCACCCCCGTGTCGGGGGCCTGCCCCGTACCGCACCCGCTCAGCCCGAGGAACCTCGAAGGACCCCATGCCCCGCGGCCGATATTCGCTCCATGATCTTCACGATCACACCCTCCTCGGCGAAGAACACTTCCAGTGCGCCCCCGGCCCCTCCGGCTGGCGCTATGTCTCCCAGACCACCGCCCCTTCCGGCGACCACCTCGGCTCCGTCGACCTCACTCTCGACGAACTGGGCCGCCCCGTCCGGCTCGAACTCCACGCCGCGAGCTGGCAGGTCCGCGGCGCCGCCCTCGAAGGCGTCACCTGGGTCCGTACCGACCCGATCGGCACTCATGCCACCGAAGGCAATGTGCGCGCCCATGCCTTCACCGGTACATCCCCCGCATTCCTCATCGCGACCTCACGACTGCTGCGCCTCACCCCCGATTCCCCCGCGACCCGCGTCCGCCTGGTCGCCTTCACGGACCCGGTCCTCGCTCCCCGCACCGTCGACCAGTCCTGGGCCCTGATCAACAGTGAAGCGCACGCCACTGACAACGGCCCTCTGACGGTGGACGAATACCAGGTCAGCGCCCTGGACACCGGTGAGCAGCACACCATTCACATCGCAGGCGACGTGGTCCTGTCAGCCCCCGGAGTCGAGCTCGAAGACCTGGAGTCCCCGCCCTCGCCTCGCTAGGCAGGCGGCGCGAACCCCGTCGCAGCGGGTGCTGCTCCGCCCTCCTCCACTGCCGGGACCCCGGGAACACCCGCCCCCGCACCCCCCACGGACGGCCCGGACCCACCTGGCACGGAAGCAACAGCCCCACCCGCCGGTACTCCGCTCCCCGCCTGCGCAGCGACGAACACCCGCCGCGCATCCCGCGCCTGCCGCTCGTTCACCACCGCCGCCAGATACGCCCCGGCGGGGACCCCCTCGGGCACCGGAACCCCGGTCCTCGTCGCCAGCTCCACGGCCAGCCGCTCCGCCATCGACCGGCCCACCTGCGCGTCGAGCTGATGCATTCGCGTCAGGTACTGGCGTATCGCCAGCCAAAGACCGTCCGGCACCGCCGACAGATCCAGTCCCGCGAACCGCCCGACCAGCCAGGGCGGCGGAGGTGGCACAGCAGCAACTCGTCCCGCCGACACTCGCTCCCGTACGACAAGCGTCCCAGCGAACACGTCCCCGAGCCGCCGCCCCCGCGCCGACACCAGCGAGGCGATACAGGCGACAACCCCGAGCGTCATCAGAATCTCGACGACCCCCATGGCCCCGCGCACCAGCGCATGCCGAAAACGGATCGGCCCCCCGTCGTCCCGGACCACCCGCAGCCCGCACGCCAGCTTCCCCAGCGAACGCCCATGGCTGAGCGTCTCCACCGCGATCGGCCCGCCCACCAGCACCAACAGAAAGGACGCGACGGATACGGCCGCGAGTGCCGCGTCATCCAGCGTCGCCGTCGCAATGGCCAACCCGATCGACACCAGAACGAACGTCGCCCCCACCACGGCAAGATCGATGGCCAGCGCCAGCGCTCGACTAGGCAATTTCGCCGGACGCAGCCCCAGCACGACCGCGTCCCCGGTCACGAGCTCACTCATCGCCGCCCCACCCTTCGCCGATCTTCCCTGCCCCTCGGGACCTCAGTCTGCCAAGCTGACCCGCAGCGCGCCGCCATAGTACGAACCCGTACGCACCCATGCCTGGAGCAGCAGCCGACCATGGACCTCGACGTCTTCGTGACCGCCCACCGCACCGAGTGGGACCGCCTGGACCATCTCCTGCACCGCGGGCGCCGGCTCAGCGGCGCGGAAGCCGACGAACTCGTCGAGCTCTATCAGCGCACGGCCACCCATCTCTCCCTCCTCCAGTCCAGCGCCCCGGACCCGATGCTCACCGCGCGCCTCACCCAGCTCGTGGCCCGTGCCCGATCCACGGTCACAGGCACCCGCCGAGCCTCCTGGCGAGACGCCACACGCTTCCTGACCGCCGGCTTCCCCGCCGCCGTCTATCGGTCCAGGCACTGGTGGATACCCACGGCCGTCCTCTCCACGCTGCTGGCCGCAGTCATCGGCTGGTGGATCGGCACGCATCCGGAAGTCCAGTCGGCCATCGCGGCTCCGGACGACCTCCGCCGCCTGACCAGCCCGGGCGGGGAGTACGAGTCCTACTACTCCAGCCACCCGGCCGCTTCGTTCGCCGCCCAGGTATGGACGAACAACGCCCAGGCCGCAGCCATGTGCCTGGTCCTGGGAGCGTTCCTCGGCATCCCGGTGATCTGGATCCTCTTCGTCAACGTGCTCAACCTTGGCGTCGGCCTCGGCCTGATGTCCTCAGCCGGCCGGCTCGACACCTTCCTGGGGCTGGTTCTCCCACACGGCCTGCTCGAACTCACTGCCGTCTTTGTCGCAGCGGGTACGGGCCTGCGCCTGGGCTGGACGGTCATCGACCCGGGCCCGCGCA